>NZ_CP144763.1:785000-6237519 GCF_036693845.1 Pseudomonas sp. MS646 | reverse complement strand
GCACTGCTGCCAAAGTTCCACTGACACGGACATCCCCTAAGTTGAAAGCCGGTGAGGCAAAAACAAGCGGCCATTGTAGCGATCAGGCGCGCACTTATCCACATGCAGGTTGCTGATCGCCCATGATTTATCAATGCCTTAACAGCAGGAAAGGCGACCGGCGGTCAGTGGATAAGCTCTGTGGATAACCGGCCATGAGGTCGTTGCACAAGTGGGGGGCAAACTCGGTGGATAAACGATCTGTGGATAACTACCGATTCCGCACACAGCTTATCCGACAGCGCAGCACAGCCTGAACACCGCTTTCCCGTGTAGTTGTCATTCTCTGTACACATTGATCTAGAAGGGCTTGAATGGGTTATCCACAGATGGATGGCAGCCTAGCTTCTATAAGCTTTTACAGAAAAGCTTTAAATAATTCCCTTCTTTATATTTATGTCTGGCACCGGAGGATGGACCCACTCGAGCGGCTGGATATCTATTTAAAGGAAACGTTGGTTGGAAATTGACCTAGAGGCTTGCTTTCTCTAGAATCCCCGGTCTCTTAAAACGGGGGCCATTCCGGCCCGTTGTGGACGAACCAGGTAACACGACATGAAACGTACTTTCCAACCAAGCACTATCAAACGCGCTCGTACCCACGGTTTCCGTGCTCGCATGGCTACCAAGAACGGTCGTGCCGTCCTGTCGCGTCGTCGCGCCAAAGGTCGTGCGCGTCTGGCAGTTTGATAATCCGGCACTGGAGGTGAGTCAGGACTTCAGTCGGGAAAAGCGTCTGCTTACTCCCCGGCATTTCAAGGCAGTCTTTGACTCCCCTACCGGCAAGGTTCCGGGGAAGAATCTCCTGCTCCTTGCGCGCAACAACGATCTCGATCACCCCCGACTCGGGCTGGTTATCGGGAAAAAGAGCGTCAAGCTCTCCGTTCAGCGCAATCGCCTCAAACGTCTGATGCGCGAATCGTTTCGCCTGAACCAGGATTCACTGGTCGGATGGGACATTGTTATCGTCGCGCGCAAAGGTTTGGGTGACGTAGAAAACCCCGAATTGATTCAGCATTTCGGCAAGCTCTGGAAGCGCCTGGCCCGTAACAAGCCGGTACCAGCAGCCAACACCGAAACTGTAGGGGTAGACAGTCCAGATGCGTAAACTGGCACTCGTTCCGATCCAGTTTTACCGCTACGCCATTAGTCCCTTGATGGCCAACCACTGTCGTTTCTACCCCAGTTGTTCCTGCTACGCGTATGAAGCCATAGAAAATCATGGCCTTCTGCGCGGTGGCTGGCTGACCTTTCGTCGTTTAGGTCGCTGTCATCCGTGGAATCCCGGCGGTTATGACCCGGTTCCGCCTATCCCTACCTCCCGTTCTTCTTCGATGGCCGAGTAATCATGGATATCAAACGCACGATCCTGATCGTCGCCCTGGCAATCGTGTCCTACGTCATGGTCCTTAAATGGAACCAGGACTACGGCCAGGCTGCCCTGCCGACTCAGAATGTTGCAGCCAGCAATACCGCACCGAGCCTGCCGGATGCCCCTGTTGGCAACACGGCTGCCAACAATGACGACATCCCACACCCGGCAAGCGATGCCAGCGCACCCGCCGAAGCCCCTGTGGCCGCCAGCAAGGATCTCATCCAGGTCAAGACAGACGTGCTCGAGCTGGCAATCGATCCACAGGGTGGTGACATCGCCCAGTTGAAGCTGCCGCTGTATCCCCGTCGCCAGGACCACCCGGAAATTCCGTTCCAGTTGTTCGATAACGGCAACGAGCGAACCTACCTGGCCCAGAGCGGCCTGATCGGCACCAGTGGCCCGGACGCCAACCCGGCTGGCCGCCCGGTCTACGCTGCCGAGAAGAAGACTTATCAACTGGCTGACGGTCAGGACCAATTGGTCGTGGACCTGAAGTTCAGCAAGGATGGCGTCAACTACATCAAGCGTTTCACCCTGAAACGTGGCCTGTACGACGTGACGGTCTCCTACCTGATCGACAACCAGAGCGCTCAACCCTGGTCCGGTGCGATGTTCGCGCAGCTCAAGCGTGACGCCAGCTCCGATCCTTCCTCCAGCACCGCCACCGGTACCGCGACTTACCTGGGCGCTGCCCTGTGGACAAGTTCGGAGCCGTACAAGAAAGTGTCCATGAAGGACATGGACAAGGCGCAGCTCAAGGAAACCGTCCAAGGTGGCTGGGTGGCCTGGCTGCAGCACTACTTCGTGACCGCGTGGATCCCGCAGAAGGGCGAAAGCAACGTCGTCCAGACCCGCAAGGACAGCAAAGGCAACTACATCATCGGCTACACCGGCCCGGCGTTGACCGCCGCACCAGGTGCCAAGGCTGAAACCAGCGCCATCCTGTATGCCGGTCCAAAAAGTCAGGCCGTCCTGAAACAGTTGTCCCCAGGCCTGGAACTGACCGTGGACTACGGCTTCCTGTGGTTCATTGCCCAGCCAATCTTCTGGCTGCTGCAACATATCCACAGCATCGTCGGTAACTGGGGCTGGTCGATCATTTTCCTGACCATGCTGATCAAGGGGCTGTTCTTCCCATTGTCGGCCGCCAGCTACAAATCCATGGCGCGCATGCGTGCAGTGGCACCGAAACTGGCCGCCCTGAAAGAACAGCATGGCGATGACCGGCAGAAAATGTCCCAGGCCATGATGGAGCTGTACAAGAAAGAGAAGATCAACCCGTTGGGTGGATGCTTGCCGATCCTTGTGCAGATGCCAGTGTTCCTGTCGTTGTACTGGGTGCTGCTCGAAAGCGTGGAAATGCGCCAGGCACCGTTCATGCTGTGGATTACCGACCTGTCGATCAAGGATCCGTTCTTCATCCTGCCGATCATCATGGGCGCAACCATGTTCATCCAGCAGCAATTGAACCCGACACCTCCGGATCCGATGCAGGCGAAGGTCATGAAAATGATGCCAATCATCTTCACCTTCTTCTTCCTGTGGTTCCCGGCGGGTCTTGTGCTGTACTGGGTTGTGAACAACGTGTTGTCGATCACCCAGCAGTGGTACATCACGCGTAAGATCGAAGCGGCGACGAAAAAAGCCGAGGCGTAACTTGCTCTGTGGATAACCACACAAAACGCCCCCTAGTGGGGCGTTTTGCTATCTGCCACTTTTGTCTGGATTCCGGTTTATGAGCGCACCGCGTGAAACCATCGCCGCCGTTGCCACTGCCCAAGGTCGTGGCGGTGTCGGCATCGTCCGTCTTTCGGGGCCTCTGGCCAGTGTCGCGGCCAGGGCGATCAGTGGGCGCGAGCTCAAGCCGCGATTTGCGCACTACGGCCCGTTCTTGAGCGAGGACCACCAGGTACTGGACGAAGGCCTGGCCCTTTATTTTCCAGGCCCGAATTCCTTCACCGGCGAAGATGTGCTGGAGCTGCAGGGCCACGGCGGTCCCATCGTGCTGGACATGCTGCTCAAGCGCTGCCTGGAACTGGGCTGCCGCCTGGCCCGGCCGGGCGAGTTCAGCGAGCGCGCGTTCCTCAACGACAAGCTCGACCTGGCCCAGGCTGAAGCCATCGCCGACCTCATCGAAGCCAGCTCGGCCCAGGCTGCGCGCAACGCGTTACGTTCCCTGCAAGGCGCGTTCTCCCAACGTGTGCATAACCTCACCGAGCAACTGATCGGCCTGCGCATTTATGTCGAGGCGGCGATCGACTTCCCGGAAGAGGAAATCGACTTCCTCGCCGATGGCCACGTCCTGGCGATGCTGGACAAGGTCCGCGACGAGTTATCCACAGTGCTGCGCGAAGCCGGGCAGGGGGCCTTGTTGCGCGATGGCATGACCGTGGTGATCGCCGGACGGCCAAACGCCGGTAAATCCAGCCTGCTGAATGCATTGGCCGGTCGCGAGGCTGCCATTGTCACGGACATCGCCGGCACCACCCGGGACATCCTGCGCGAACATATCCACATCGACGGCATGCCGCTGCACGTGGTGGACACCGCCGGACTGCGTGACACCGACGACCAGGTGGAAAAGATCGGGGTCGAGCGGGCGTTGAAGGCGATCGGCGAAGCCGATCGTGTGCTGCTGGTGGTGGATGCCACCGCACCGGAAGCAGACGATCCGTTCGCCTTGTGGCCGGAGTTCCTGGAAGTCCGACCGGACCCAGCGAAAGTCACCTTGATTCGCAACAAGGCCGACCTGACGGGGGAAGCGATTGCCTTGGAGGTCAGCGACGATGGCCACGTGACCATCAGCCTGAGCGCGAAGTCGGCGGGGGTAGGCCTGGAACTGCTTCGCGAACACCTCAAGGCTTGCATGGGCTACGAGCAAACCTCGGAAAGCAGCTTCAGCGCCCGACGTCGGCATTTGGAAGCCCTGCGCCAGGCCAGCGCGGCCCTGGAACACGGTCGCTCCCAACTGACCTTGGCCGGTGCCGGCGAACTGCTCGCCGAAGATCTGCGCCAGGCCCAGCAGTCACTGGGTGAAATCACCGGGGCTTTCAGTTCCGACGATTTGCTGGGACGGATCTTCTCCAGTTTCTGCATCGGCAAATAAAAAAGGGCTGTGGACAATTTATCCACAGCCCTTTTTGGGGGTCACCAGTTGTAGGAAACGGTGCCGAGCAGCGTCCGGTCTTCACCCCAGTAGCAACGCCCCGCATCGTTGCAGCCCGACACGTACTCCTTGTCGAACAGGTTTTTCGCGTTCAAGTCGACACTCCAGTGCGTGTCGATCTGGTAGCCGACGGCGGCGTCCACCAGGGTGACGTCGCCAGCATCGAGCTTTCCGTACAGAGTGGGCGCGGTGTAGGCGAAGGCACTGTCGAAATAACGCACGCCGCCGGCCACGTACAAACCTTTCAGGTCGCTTTCCAGGAAACGATATTTGGCCCAGAAAGACGCCTGGTTACGTGGCACACCAGTCATCTGGTGCCCTTTTACCAGGGACGTCGCCGAGTCCTCGGTCACCCGCGCATCCGTGTAGGTATAAGAGGCGGTGACATTCAGGGCAGGGCTCAGGTTGCTGTTGAGCTCCAGCTCCACGCCTTTGGCACGACTTTCCCCCACCTGTCGATAGGTCGATGTGGTGGCGTCGAAGTAGGTGTCGTCCTTCTTGCGCAAGTCGTAGACCGACGCGGTGAAGGCTGTGTCCCAGCCAATGGGCTCGTACTTGAGGCCGATTTCGTACTGGCTGCTGGTGATCGGTTCCAGAGGCGTACCGGCGTTGGAGATCTGCTGCACCGGGACGAATGCCGTCGAGTAGCTGACGTAAGGCGTCATGCCGTTGTCGAACTGGTACATCAGGCCGCCCTGATAGGTGAACTTCTTGTCTTTGGAGCTGATGTCGCCAGCGCTGGCGACCTTGTCACGAAAATCGCTGTCCACCCAATCCTGGCGTCCGCCCAGCAGGAACAACCAGCGGTCGTACTTGCTCTGCAGCTGGGTATAAACCCCTTTCATCTGCTGTTCGAGCAAGGTGTTCTGCACTGCGATGGGTGTCTTCGGATCCCCTGTGTACACTGGATCATAGATATCCACAGGCCCCACGAATCCGGCATTCCAATCCTGGTTGAACGAGGTCCGGTCATAACTGGCGCCGAACAGCAGCGTGTTTTCCAGGCCGCCGACCTTGAATTTGCCTTCCAGCTGGTTATCCAGCGAATACACCATCGACTTGTTGAAACGGTCATAAGCGGTGACGTTCACACGGCGACCAAAACCGCCGTTGTTCAAGCTGCCGGGCCAGGTTTCATGGCGGGTGATGCGTGATTGCAGGTAACGCGAATTCTGGCGGAACTGCCAATCGTCATTGAGGCGATGGCTGTATTCGTAGCCGGTGCTCCAGGTTTCCCGCTCGAAGGTGTTCCAGTCCGGATCACCGAGCATGGTGTCTTTGTCCAACTGGCCGTTCGGGTTACTCAGCAGCGTGCCGGCGGCCGGCAGCCCGAGCTCCATGTTGGTGTGGTCTTTCTGATAGTTGGCCAGCAGGGTCAACGTGTTGAAGTCATCGAAATTCAGGGTCAGGGAGGGCGCTATGTAAAGACGGTCATCCGGTACGTGGTCAGTCTGGGTATCGGCGTTGCGGCCCAACATCACGATCCGGCCCAGGATGTTGTCGTTATCGGCCAGCGGCCCGGAAACATCCACACCGATCTGGCGTCGGTTGTGGCTCCCATAGCCCAACTGGACTTCACCCTGGGGCACCGCGGTCGGGCGCTTGCTGACCAGGTTGACCAAGCCGCCCGGCGCGTTCTCGCCATACAGCAGCGACGAAGGCCCGCGGAACACCTCGACACGCTCCAGGCCATAGGGCTCTGAGCTGGTGTCATAGCGATTGCCCTGCACCCTCAAGCCATCGCGGAGCAGGCCATAGCCGTAGTCGGTGGCGTTGAAGCCGCGGATGTAGAACAGGTCGCCGGCCAGGCTGTCACCGGCCGCGAAGGGTGGGGCGAAGATGCCCGGCACGTATCCCAGGACTTCGGTCAGGGTCTGGGATTTCTGGTCCTTCATGCGCTGGCCGGTCACCACCGATACCGAGCGCGGCGTTTCCGACAGCGGTGTGCTGGTTTTAGTACCGATACGACTGTTTTGTGCCTTGTAGCCCACGTCGGCAGCGTAATCCAGGTCCATCGGGTTGGCCGCCAATGCGTTGATGCTCGTGGGGGCCAACTCCATGGATTGATCTGTCGGCAGGGAGTACAGGGTGTAGCTGCCTGGCGCCTGCGCCACGGCCTGGAGCCCCGAGCCCTGCAACAGCTGCACGAATCCCTGCTCAACCGAATAGTCACCGGTCAACCCGGCGCTGCGTTTCTGGCCGGTTTGCTGTGGAGAAAATGAAAGGATGATGTTGGCCTTCGCGGCGAACTGGCTCAGCACGTTATCCAGCGAGCCGGCAGCAATGGCGTAATGCTGCGTGGCGGTATTGGCGAAGGCGTTGGAAGCCATTACCAGGCCGCTCGCGGCGCTGGTCATCAACAGGCTGTAGGCGATGCAATGCTGGGAAAATCGCTGACGAAACGTAGGAAGGCGCATGTGTGGGTAAGCCCTGGGTGATCGCAATTACCTGAAGGGCCGGATCAGCACAAAAAAAGATAACCCCCTCGTTCTGTTTATTTTCCCGCTTCGTGTACTTCGCTAGTCAGCCCGTGTAATCGACACCCAGTACCGGGTGTAATAGCGAACCTGAATGGGCAACGATGCCTGTAGATTGGCCAGCACGGCATCCGTGGCATTCAGGCGTAACGTACCGGACACCCGAAGCTGCCGCGCCTTTTCCTGACAGTGCAAGACACCGGGACGATAGCGGCTCAGTTCCTCGATGACGTCTCCCAAGGGCGCATCGAGGACAATGAGCTGGCCATTTACCCAGGCCGCTTGTGAGGCAGCGTAGGACTGGATAAACCCCATGCCTTGGCCGTTGAAGTCAGCCTGTTCGCCGGCTTTCAGGATACCAGCGCTGCCCAGCGTGCCATCCGGCGATACGCGCACCCGATCTTCCAGCACGCCTACCCGGGTGCGGTTCGACAGTTGGCGCACGGTGAATCGCGTGCCCAGCGCCTCGATGCGACCATCGCCAGTCTCGACAAGAAAGGGCCGTGTGTCCTTGAGCTTGCCGGTCTGGACCAGGATTTCGCCGCTCAGCAGCCGGATCAAGCGGCGATGGGCGTCGAACGACACGTCGATGGCAGTCTCGGTGTTCAGATGAATCCGACTTCCGTCCGCCAGGTCGATGAAACGGCGCTGCCCCACGGCCGTCTTGTAATCGGCCCAGGCCGAGGCGAGCGTCCCGTGGTCCTGAAGGCTCCAGCCCACAGAGCCGGCGCCGCCGAGCAACATCAGCAGTTTGAGCACTTGGCGCCGGTGCTGCCCGGTGCCCAATGCGCGACGTGAAAGGTCCTGAGGCAGTGCTCCGAGATGGCGCTGCAGTTGTTCGATCTGGTGCCATGCAGCCTGGTGCGCTGGATCGCTATCGAGCCAATCCTGCCAAGCCTGGCGTTCGGCGTGCGAAGGCGGTTGGTGCTGAAACTGCACGTACCAGGTGGCAGCCCTTTCGACCGTCTTGCGATCAGGCAGGGCAGGCATCAGCGTTCGGCCATGATCAGTGCGCATTCGGTGAGGGCACGCACCATGTGCTTTTTCACGGTGGTGAGGGACACCTTCAATTGCACGGCGATCTGTTGATAAGTCAACCCATCGATCTGCGACAACATGAAGATCCGCTGAGTACGTGGGCCCAAGGCTGCCAGGGCTTTATCCACAGTGACCAGGGTTTCGATGATCAGGGCCTTGTCTTCTTCGCTGATGGCCGTGGGTTCGGGTCGCGCGGCCAGGGACTCCAGGTAGGCCGCCTCGATAGCGTTTCTTCTATAACGATCAATCACCAGGCCTCGGGCCACCGTGGCCAGGTAGTCCCGCGGTTCGCGAATCTGCACGGCATTACGGGCTGCGAGGATCCGCACGAAGGTGTCATGGGCCACGTCTGCGGCATCGCAGGCGTTATTCAGCTTGCCCTTGAGCCACCCATAAAGCCACGAGTGGTGTTGCGCATAAATTCGCCCGATCGCGGCGGTATGGGAAGACGGGGGCATAGGGAATGAGGCGTTAATGATAATAGCTATTATTAGCCTCTGTTACGTTTTCTCACAATAGCTTCTGGCGTCGTTCCTCGAAGCTTTTCCAGCGGCCATTGCCCAGGCCGTTGTGCACAAGGACACAAAACGGACGACTAAGCCCTGTGAATAACTGCCCTTGAGAACCGTTGATAAACCCCTCTCAAAACTGAAGATAACCGCCTCTGTGGATAACCTACCGATTAATCCACAGGCTTACACCGGTTATCCAAGCCGCTCATGGCCACCTGGCCACAGGGTTTTGAATCTCTGTACAGTAAGTAAATTAAGGCTTGTAGAGGTTTATCCACAGAAAGCTGGGTGTCTAAGAATAAACATAAAAACAAGGATTTTATAAATTTCTTTCTTTTTAATTTTTTTAACCGCGAGTTCTCCACAGCTGGTTAAATTTTGTGCAAAGGGTTCTTTAGAAAGGGCGAAGTCCCTATACTTGCCGACCTGGCTCGAAAAACGCCCATGGGCCAGAGTCAAAAACCTATTTTCCGAATTACCTGAATTAAGCAGGCACGAGGTGCGTGGTGGATTTCCCTTCCCGTTTTGAAGTGATCGTCATCGGCGGCGGTCATGCCGGTACCGAGGCAGCACTTGCATCAGCACGCATGGGGGCAAAAACCCTGTTGCTGACGCATAACGTGGAAACCCTCGGCGCCATGAGCTGCAACCCTGCCATTGGTGGCATTGGCAAAAGCCACTTGGTCAAGGAGATCGATGCCCTTGGGGGCGCGATGGCCATGGCCACCGATAAGGGTGGTATCCAGTTTCGCGTATTGAACAGCCGCAAAGGCCCAGCCGTGCGTGCGACTCGAGCCCAGGCCGACCGCATCCTGTACAAGGCCGCTGTCCGCGAAATCCTGGAAAACCAGCCGAACCTGTGGATATTTCAACAAGCGGCCGATGACCTGATCGTCGAGCAGGATCAGGTACGCGGTGTCGTGACGCAGATGGGCCTGCGTTTCTTCGCCGATTCCGTGGTGTTGACCACCGGGACCTTCCTCGGCGGACTTATCCACATTGGTTTGCAGAACTTTTCCGGCGGGCGCGCTGGTGATCCGCCGTCGATCGCTCTGGCTCACCGCTTGCGTGAGCTGCCATTGCGTGTCGGGCGCTTGAAAACCGGTACGCCACCGCGTATCGACGGTCGGTCTGTGGATTTCTCGGTGATGACCGAGCAGCCTGGCGATACGCCGATCCCGGTCATGTCGTTCATGGGCAACAAGGAACAGCATCCACGGCAAGTCAGTTGCTGGATCACCCACACCAATGCCCGCACCCATGAAATCATTGCGGCGAACCTCGATCGTTCGCCGATGTATTCCGCTGCCGGTGAAATCGAAGGCATCGGCCCGCGTTATTGCCCGTCGATCGAAGACAAGATCCATCGCTTTGCCGACAAGGAAAGCCATCAGGTCTTCATCGAGCCCGAGGGCCTGACCACCCACGAGCTGTACCCGAACGGCATCTCCACATCCCTGCCATTCGACGTGCAACTGCAGATCGTGCAATCGATTCGCGGCATGGAGAACGCTCACATCGTTCGTCCGGGCTACGCCATCGAGTACGACTACTTCGATCCGCGTGACCTGAAGTACAGCCTGGAAACCAAAGTCATCGGCGGGCTGTTCTTTGCTGGCCAGATCAACGGCACTACCGGTTACGAAGAAGCCGGTGCCCAAGGTTTGCTGGCCGGCGCCAACGCTGCGCTGCGCGCCCAGGGCAAGGACAGTTGGTGTCCGCGTCGCGACGAGGCGTACATCGGCGTGCTGGTGGACGACCTGATCACCCTGGGTACCCAGGAACCGTATCGGATGTTCACCTCCCGGGCCGAATATCGCCTGATCCTGCGTGAAGACAACGCCGACCTGCGCCTGACCGAGAAAGGTCGCGAGCTGGGTCTGGTGGATGACGTGCGCTGGGCCGCGTTCTGCAAGAAGCGCGAAGGCATCGAGCTGGAAGAGCAACGCCTGAAAAGCACCTGGGTTCGTCCCGGTACCGAGCAGGGCGATGCCATCGCGGCGAAATTCGGTACGCCGCTGACCCACGAATACAACCTGCTCAACCTCTTGAGCCGTCCGGAAATCGATTATGCCGGGCTGGTGGAAGTGACCGGCCAGAGCGCGGAAGATCCGCAGGTGGCTGAACAGGTCGAGATCAAGACCAAGTACGCCGGTTACATCGACCGCCAGCAGGATGAAATCGCCCGCCTGCGCGCCAGCGAAGACACCAAGCTGCCTGTGGATATCGATTACACCGGTATTTCCGGGTTGTCGAAGGAAATCCAGAGCAAGCTCGGCGCCACGCGTCCCGAGACCCTGGGCCAGGCTTCGCGCATCCCGGGTGTGACCCCGGCGGCCATTTCCCTGTTGATGATTCATTTGAAAAAACGCGGCGCAGGCCGCCAGTTGGAGCAAAGCGCTTGAGTTCGATGGTCACCTCGCAACACGCCGAAGAGTTATCCACAGGTGCCCGGCAGCTTGGCGTCAGCCTGACCGAAGCCCAGCACGCGCAGTTGCTGGGTTATCTGGCGCTGTTGATCAAGTGGAACAAGGCCTACAACCTGACCGCCGTGCGTGATCCGGATGAAATGGTCTCGCGCCATTTGCTCGACAGTCTCAGCGTCATGTCCTTCATCGAAGACGGTCGCTGGCTGGACGTGGGCAGCGGCGGCGGCATGCCGGGAATCCCGCTGGCGATCCTGTTTCCCGACTCGCAAGTGACCTGCCTGGACAGCAACGGCAAGAAAACCCGCTTCCTGACCCAGGTCAAACTCGAACTCAAGCTGGATAACCTGCAAGTTATCCACAGTCGCGTCGAAGCGTTCCAGCCTGCCGAGCCGTTCAACGGGATCATTTCCCGGGCGTTCAGCAGCATGGAGAACTTCAGCAACTGGACTCGCCACCTGGGCGACGCCAATACGCGCTGGCTGGCAATGAAGGGCGTTCATCCGGCCGATGAGCTGGTAGCATTGCCGGCAGACTTCCACCTCGATAGCGAACACGCCCTGGCCGTACCCGGTTGCCAAGGCCAACGCCATCTGCTGATACTGCGCCGCACGGCATGATTGGGAACACAAGCAAGAATGGCTAAGGTATTCGCGATAGCGAACCAGAAGGGTGGTGTGGGCAAGACCACCACCTGCATCAACCTCGCAGCATCCCTGGTCGCGACCAAGCGCCGGGTGCTGCTGATCGATCTCGATCCACAGGGCAACGCCACCATGGGTAGCGGTGTGGATAAACATGGCTTGGAAAACTCCATCTACGACGTCCTGATCGGTGAGTGCGATCTGGGCCAGGCCATGCATTTTTCCGAACACGGCGGTTATCAACTGCTGCCGGCCAACCGCGACCTGACGGCGGCCGAAGTGGTCCTGCTGGAAATGCAGATGAAGGAGAGCCGCCTGCGCAGTGCGTTAGCACCGATCCGGGAGAATTACGACTACATCCTGATCGACTGCCCGCCGTCGCTGTCGATGCTCACGCTCAATGCCTTGGTGGCCGCCGATGGCGTGATCATCCCCATGCAGTGCGAGTATTTCGCCCTGGAAGGGTTGAGCGACCTTGTGGATAACATCAAGCGCATCGCCGAGCTGCTGAACCCGGAGTTGAAGGTCGAAGGCCTGCTGCGGACGATGTACGACCCGCGCCTGAGCCTGATGAACGACGTCTCGGCTCAGCTCAAGGAACATTTCGGCGAGCAGCTCTACGACACGGTCATCCCGCGCAACATCCGCCTGGCCGAAGCGCCGAGCTACGGCATGCCGGCGCTGGCCTACGACAAACAATCCCGTGGTGCGCTGGCCTACCTGGCCCTGGCCGGCGAGATGGTTCGCCGCCAGCGCCGTAATCCACGCACCGCTGCAGCCCAGCCAACTTAAGGAATCCCCATGGCCGTCAAGAAACGAGGTCTCGGACGTGGACTGGATGCACTGCTCAGCGGTCCTACGGTCAGTTCGCTGGAAGAACAGGCCGTGCAGGTGGATCAGCGTGAGTTGCAACACCTGCCGCTGGACCTGATCCAGCGGGGTAAATACCAACCGCGCCGGGACATGGATCCCCAGGCGCTGGAAGAATTGGCCCAGTCGATCAAGAACCAGGGCGTGATGCAGCCGATCGTGGTGCGTCCGATCGCCAATGGCCGTTTCGAGATCATTGCCGGTGAACGCCGTTGGCGGGCCAGCCAGCAGGCCGGCCAGGAGACCATTCCGGCAATGGTGCGCGATGTGCCCGATGAAGCCGCCATCGCCATGGCGCTGATCGAGAACATCCAGCGTGAAGACCTCAACCCGGTCGAAGAAGCGGTGGCCCTGCAGCGCTTGCAGCAGGAATTCCAACTGACCCAGCAACAAGTGGCCGAGGCCGTGGGCAAGTCGCGTGTGACCGTGGCCAACCTGCTGCGGCTGATTGCATTGCCGGAAGTCATCAAGACCATGCTGTCCCATGGCGATCTGGAGATGGGGCATGCCCGGGCATTGCTGGGATTGCCGGAAAATCAACAGGTTGAAGGGGCGCGACACGTTGTCGCACGTGGTCTCACCGTGCGCCAGACCGAGGCACTGGTCCGCCAGTGGCTCAGTGGCAAACCAGCCCCTGTCGAACCCTCCAAACCCGACCCGGATATCGCCCGCCTCGAACAGCGCCTGGCCGAGCGCCTGGGCTCTGCGGTGCAGATTCGCCACGGCAAGAAGGGCAAGGGGCAATTGGTGATTGGTTACAACTCCCTCGATGAGCTGCAAGGTGTCCTTGCACACATTCGCTGAAACAATTGCCCTTGTAGCGCGCAGTCGGAAATCACTACCTGGCAGTTGAATAGGGGCAGAACCGCCCCTATACTCTGCGCGCATTTTGTCGGCACAAATTATGCCAAGTTATTGAATTATGGCGGCCGACCCTTGGAGAGCAAAAGCGATGGAAACCCGCACGCCAAACCGCTTGCCGTTCCATCGTCTGGCAGTTTTCCCGGTATTGATGACTCAGTTTGTCGTTGTACTGATCGCCACATTGGCGCTCTGGCAATGCAAAGGTGTCGTCGCCGGATACTCAGGTCTTTGCGGAGGCCTGATAGCCTTGCTCCCCAATATTTACTTTGCTCACAGGGCCTTTCGGTTTTCCGGCGCCCGAGCAGCCCAGGCTATCGTCCGGTCTTTCTATGCCGGTGAAGCGGGGAAACTGATTTTGACGGCAGTGCTGTTTGCACTGACGTTTGCAGGTGTGAAGCCATTGGCGCCGCTGGCTGTATTCGGCGTCTTCGTGCTGACCCAACTGGTCAGCTGGTTCGCTCCCCTGCTGATGAGAACAAGACTTTCGAGACCTTAGGGCGTTTGAGGCAACCATGGCAGAGACAACCGCTTCGGGCTATATCCAGCACCACTTGCAGAACCTGACCTTCGGTCAGCTACCCAACGGCGGCTGGGGCTTTGCCCACTCCGCAGCAGAAGCCAAGGAAATGGGCTTTTGGGCTTTCCACGTCGATACCCTCGGCTGGTCGGTCGCACTGGGCCTGATCTTCGTTTTCCTTTTCCGCATGGCGGCAAAGAAGGCGACCTCCGGCCAGCCTGGTGCACTGCAGAATTTCGTTGAAGTACTGGTCGAATTCGTCGATGGCAGCGTGAAAGACAGCTTCCATGGCCGTAGCCCGGTGATCGCACCGCTGGCGCTGACCATCTTCGTCTGGGTGTTCCTGATGAACGCCGTCGACCTGGTACCGGTCGACTGGATTCCTCAACTGGCCATCCTGATCTCCGGCGACCACCACATCCCGTTCCGCGCCGTGTCGACCACCGACCCGAACGCGACCCTGGGCATGGCGTTCTCGGTTTTCGCACTCATCATTTTCTATAGCATCAAGGTCAAGGGCATCGGCGGCTTCATCGGCGAACTGACCCTGCACCCGTTCGGCAGCAAGAACATCCTGGTTCAAGCCCTGCTGATCCCGGTGAACTTCCTGCTGGAATTCGTGACCCTGATCGCCAAGCCGATTTCCCTGGCCCTGCGTCTGTTCGGCAACATGTATGCCGGCGAGCTGGTGTTCATCCTGATCGCCGTGATGTTCGG
This sequence comes from Pseudomonas sp. MS646, assembly GCF_036693845.1. Classification (NCBI taxonomy): domain Bacteria; kingdom Pseudomonadati; phylum Pseudomonadota; class Gammaproteobacteria; order Pseudomonadales; family Pseudomonadaceae; genus Pseudomonas; species Pseudomonas sp. MS646. The sequence continues at coordinate 6,222,874 of NZ_CP144763.1, read as the reverse complement.
CAGCGGCCTGTTGTGGCTCAGCGGCCTGGGCGTCGTCCTGCAGTGGGCGTGGGCTGTGTTCCACATCCTGATCATCACCCTGCAGGCGTTCATCTTCATGATGCTGACCATCGTCTACCTGTCGATGGCGCACGAAGAAAACCATTAAGGCCAGTCTCGACTAGTCTGATGTCCTTCCCGGTCAAACGGGAAGGAGCCCGAACAGGGCTGATGAAACGATTTGTTTTACCCGCTTTAAATTAAAAAAACCTAAACCATACGACGTAAAAGTCGGGAGGAAAGATGGAAACTGTAGTTGGTCTAACCGCTATCGCTGTTGCACTGTTGATCGGCCTGGGCGCACTGGGTACCGCAATTGGTTTCGGCCTGCTGGGCGGCAAGTTCCTGGAAGGCGCTGCGCGTCAACCGGAAATGGTTCCTATGCTGCAAGTCAAAATGTTCATCGTTGCCGGTCTGCTCGACGCCGTCACCATGATCGGTGTTGGTATCGCTCTGTTCTTCACCTTTGCGAACCCGTTCGTTGGTCAGATCGCTGGCTAATTACTCGGATTCTTCGAGTAGTTTGATGTGATGGACAACGTAACTGCGAGGTGTTGGCGTGAACATTAATGCGACCCTGATTGGCCAGTCCGTTGCGTTCCTGATTTTTGTACTGTTCTGCATGAAATTCGTATGGCCTCCGGTCATTGCGGCATTGCACGAACGTCAAAAGAAGATCGCTGATGGTCTGGACACTGCCAGCCGAGCAGCTCGCGACCTGGAGTTGGCCCATGAGAAAGTGGGTCAGCAACTGCGCGAAGCGAAAGCTCAGGCAGCTGAAATCATCGAGCAAGCCAAGAAACGCGGTACCCAGATTGTCGACGAAGCCCGTGAACAGGCTCGCGTCGAAGCTGACCGTGTGAAGGCTCAGGCTCAAGCCGAGATCGAACAGGAACTCAACAGTGTCAAAGACGCGCTGCGTGCCCAAGTGGGTAGCCTGGCCGTTGGCGGTGCTTCGAAGATCCTGGGTGCCACAATCGATCAAAACGCGCACGCAGAGCTGGTTAACCAACTGGCTGCTGAAATCTAAGCGAGGGCGATCATGGCAGAACTGACCACGTTGGCCCGACCTTACGCTAAGGCGGCCTTCGAGCACGCTCAGGCCCACCAGCAACTGGCCAATTGGTCAGCCATGCTCGGCCTGGCTGCAGCGGTGTCGCAAGACGACACCATGCAGCGCGTGCTCAAGGCCCCGCGACTGACGAGCGCAGAAAAGGCCGCCACGTTCATTGACGTGTGCGGCGACAAGTTCGATGCCAAGGCACAGAATTTCATTCACGTCGTTGCCGAAAACGACCGTCTCCCGCTTCTGCCGGAGATCGCCGCTCTTTTCGACCTGTACAAGGCTGAGCAAGAGAAGTCGGTAGACGTGGAAGTGACCAGTGCTTTTGCATTGAACCAAGAACAGCAAGACAAACTCGCCAAGGTTCTCAGTGCACGACTCAACCGGGAAGTGCGCCTGCAAGTCGAGGAAGACAAGTCCCTGATTGGGGGCGTTGTCATCCGCGCCGGCGACCTGGTTATCGATGGCTCGATTCGCGGCAAAATCGCGAAACTTGCCGAAGCATTGAAATCTTGAGTTTGAAGGGGCAGCAGAGCAATGCAGCAACTCAATCCTTCCGAAATAAGTGAAATTATCAAGGGCCGCATCGAAAAGCTCGATGTGACCTCCCAAGCCCGTAACGAAGGCACTGTCGTCAGCGTATCTGACGGCATCGTGCGGATTCACGGTCTGGCCGACGTCATGTACGGCGAAATGATCGAGTTTCCGGGCGGCGTCTACGGTATGGCCCTCAACCTGGAGCAAGACTCTGTAGGTGCCGTGGTACTGGGCGCATACACGACTCTGGCTGAAGGCATGAGCGCCAAGTGCACTGGCCGCATCCTCGAAGTTCCGGTAGGTAAGGAACTGCTGGGTCGCGTTGTCGACGCACTGGGTAACCCTGTTGACGGCAAAGGTCCGCTGAACAACACCGAGACCGACGCGGTCGAGAAAGTTGCTCCTGGCGTGATCTGGCGTAAGTCGGTAGACCAGCCTGTCCAGACTGGCTACAAGGCTGTCGATGCCATGATCCCTGTCGGCCGTGGCCAGCGCGAGCTGATCATCGGTGACCGTCAGATTGGTAAGACCGCTCTGGCGATCGACGCGATCATCAACCAGAAAAACAGCGGCATCTTCTGCGTCTACGTAGCCATCGGTCAGAAACAATCGACCATCGCCAACGTGGTTCGCAAGCTGGAAGAAAACGGCGCCCTGGCCAACACCATCATTGTGGCAGCCAGTGCTTCGGAATCGGCCGCACTGCAATTCCTGGCACCGTACTCCGGTTGCACCATGGGCGAATACTTCCGCGACCGCGGTGAAGACGCGCTGATCGTTTATGACGATCTGTCCAAGCAGGCAGTGGCTTACCGCCAGATCTCCCTGCTGCTGCGCCGTCCACCAGGCCGTGAAGCCTACCCAGGCGACGTGTTCTATCTCCACTCCCGTCTGCTGGAGCGCGCTTCCCGCGTTTCGGAAGAGTACGTCGAGAAGTTCACCAACGGCGCAGTGACTGGCAAGACCGGTTCCCTGACCGCCCTGCCGATCATCGAAACCCAGGCTGGCGACGTTTCCGCGTTCGTTCCGACCAACGTGATTTCCATCACCGACGGTCAGATCTTCCTGGAATCGGCCATGTTCAACTCGGGCATCCGTCCTGCTGTGAACGCCGGTGTTTCGGTATCCCGTGTAGGTGGTGCCGCTCAGACCAAGATCATCAAGAAGCTGTCCGGTGGTATCCGTACCGCCCTGGCCCAGTACCGTGAACTGGCGGCATTCGCCCAGTTCGCTTCTGACCTGGACGAAGCGACCCGTAAGCAACTTGAGCATGGTCAGCGCGTTACCGAGCTGATGAAGCAGAAGCAATACGCACCGATGTCGATCGCTGACATGGCGCTGTCGCTGTATGCCGCTGAGCGTGGGTTCCTGACTGACATTGAAATCACCAAGATCGGCAGCTTCGAACAAGCGCTGATTGCTTTCTTCAACCGCGATCACGCCGATTTGATGGCCAAGATCAACGTGAAGGGTGACTTCAATGACGAAATCGACGCTGGCCTGAAGGCTGGTATCGAGAAGTTCAAGGCCACCCAAACCTGGTAAGCCGCAGCGGGAGCCGCAAGGCTCCCGCTTGCTAACCTGATAGGTGTTACATGGCAGGCGCAAAAGAGATTCGCAGTAAGATTGCGAGCATCAAAAGCACGCAAAAGATTACCAGCGCCATGGAAAAAGTGGCGGTCAGCAAAATGCGCAAGGCACAAATGCGCATGGCTGCTAGCCGTCCTTATGCGGAGCGCATCCGCCAGGTGATTGGTCATCTGGCCAACGCCAACCCGGAATACCGCCACCCGTTCATGATCGACCGCGCCGTCAAGCGCGTCGGTTACGTCGTGGTGAGCAGTGACCGTGGTCTGTGCGGTGGCTTGAACACCAACCTGTTCAAGGCCCTGGTCAAGGACATGGCGGTAAACCGCGAACAAGGCGTCGAGATCGATCTGTGCGTGGTCGGTAGCAAGGGTGCGGCTTTCTTCCGCAACTTCGGCGGTAACGTCGTCGCTGCTATCAGCCACCTGGGTGAAGAGCCGTCGATCAATGACCTGATCGGCAGCGTCAAGGTGATGCTGGATGCTTACCTGGAAGGCCGGATCGACCGCCTGTCCGTGGTATCCAACAAGTTCATCAACACCATGACGCAACAGCCGACCGTGGAGCAGTTGATTCCACTGGTGGCGACCCCGGAACAGGAACTCAAGCACCACTGGGACTATCTCTACGAACCGGATGCCAAGGAGCTGCTCGACGGCTTGATGGTCCGCTACGTGGAGTCGCAGGTCTACCAGGCGGTGGTCGAGAACAACGCAGCTGAACAAGCCGCGCGGATGATCGCGATGAAGAACGCTACCGACAACGCCGGTGATTTGATCAGCGATTTGCAGCTGATCTACAACAAGGCGCGTCAGGCTGCGATCACCCAAGAGATCTCGGAAATCGTCGGCGGCGCTGCCGCGGTTTAACGGTTCAAATATTCAGAGGATCCAGCTATGAGTAGCGGACGTATCGTTCAAATCATCGGCGCCGTTATCGACGTGGAATTCCCACGCGACAGCGTACCGAGCATCTACGACGCCTTGAAGGTTCAAGGCGCCGAAACCACCCTGGAAGTCCAGCAGCAGCTGGGCGACGGCGTGGTTCGTACCATTGCGATGGGCTCCACCGAAGGCTTGAAGCGCGGTCTGGACGTCAACAACACTGGCGCAGCCATCTCCGTACCGGTCGGTAAAGCGACCCTGGGCCGGATCATGGACGTACTGGGCAACCCGATCGACGAAGCGGGCCCGATCGGCGAAGAAGAGCGTTGGGGCATTCACCGTCCTGCGCCGTCTTTCGCTGAACAAGCGGGCGGCAACGACCTGCTGGAAACCGGCATCAAGGTTATCGACCTGGTTTGCCCGTTCGCCAAGGGCGGTAAAGTCGGTCTGTTCGGTGGTGCCGGTGTAGGCAAGACCGTGAACATGATGGAACTGATCCGTAACATCGCCATCGAGCACAGCGGTTATTCCGTGTTCGCCGGTGTGGGTGAGCGTACTCGTGAGGGTAACGACTTCTACCACGAGATGAAGGATTCCAACGTTCTGGACAAAGTGGCACTGGTCTACGGCCAGATGAACGAGCCGCCGGGAAACCGTCTGCGCGTAGCCCTGACCGGCCTGACCATGGCCGAGAAGTTCCGTGACGAAGGTAACGACGTTCTGCTGTTCGTCGACAACATCTACCGTTACACCCTGGCCGGTACCGAAGTATCCGCACTGCTGGGCCGTATGCCTTCGGCAGTAGGCTACCAGCCGACCCTGGCTGAAGAGATGGGCGTGCTGCAAGAGCGCATCACTTCGACCAAGCAAGGCTCGATCACCTCGATCCAGGCGGTATACGTACCAGCGGACGACTTGACCGACCCGTCGCCAGCGACCACCTTCGCCCACTTGGACGCCACCGTCGTTCTGTCCCGTGACATCGCTTCCCTGGGTATCTACCCAGCGGTAGACCCACTGGACTCGACTTCCCGTCAGCTGGACCCGAACGTGATCGGCACCGAGCACTACGAGACCGCTCGTGGCGTTCAGTACGTGCTGCAGCGCTACAAAGAGCTGAAGGACATCATCGCGATCCTGGGTATGGACGAGCTGTCGGAAACCGACAAGCAGTTGGTAGCCCGTGCTCGTAAGATCCAGCGCTTCTTGTCGCAGCCGTTCTTCGTGGCTGAAGTCTTCACCGGTGCCTCGGGTAAATACGTTTCCCTGAAAGACACCATTGCTGGCTTCAAAGGCATCCTCAACGGTGACTACGACCACCTGCCAGAACAAGCGTTCTACATGGTCGGCGGCATCGAAGAAGCGATCGAGAAAGCCAAGAAACTGTAATCCCGGCGCCCGGCAACGGGCGCTAATTTAGGTTGAGGCAATCAGATGGCTATGACAGTCCATTGCGATATCGTCAGTGCGGAAGGGGAAATTTTCTCCGGTCTGGTCGAGTTTGTGGTTGCGCACGGTGAACTGGGGGATCTTGGTATCGCCCTGGGGCACGCACCGCTGATCACCAGCTTGAAGCCAGGTCCGATTAGTCTGACCAAGCAGGGCGGGGAAAAAGAGGTGTTCTACATCTCGGGTGGTTTCCTCGAGGTTCAGCCGAACATGGTCAAGGTCCTTGCCGACACCGTGCAACGTGCTGCCGACCTGGACGAAGCCTCCGCTCAGGAAGCCGTCAAGGCTGCCGAGAAGGCCCTGCACGAAAAAGGCGCAGACTTCGACTACGGTTCTGCTGCTGCACGTCTGGCCGAGGCCGCAGCCCAGCTGCGCACCGTCCAGCAGATCCGCAAGAAGTTCGGCGGCTAAGCCGTCCGCTTTCTGCGTGATTGATTAAAAAGGGTAGCCTCGGCTACCCTTTTTCTTTTTCCGACACTCATCATCTGGTCGCAGCCGCTGACCACCCAGGATTGGTAGCCAGTCATGTCTCTCGAAATCGTTATCCTCGCGGCCGGTCAAGGCACCCGCATGCGCTCGGCGCTGCCCAAGGTACTGCATCCGGTGGCGGGGCGTTCCATGCTTGGCCATGTTATCCACAGCGCTCGGCAACTTGATCCACAGCGCATCCATGTCGTGATCGGCCACGGCGCCGATGCCGTTCGTGAACGCCTGGCCGCCGATGACCTGAATTTCGTCCTGCAGGACAAGCAACTGGGGACCGGCCATGCCGTCGCCCAGGCCGTGCCGTTCATCACCGCCGACACGGTACTGATCCTGTATGGCGACGTACCGCTGATCGAGGTCGACACCCTGCAACGCCTGCTCAAGCAGGTTGCGCCACAACAGCTGGGCCTGCTGACCGTCGAGCTGGATGACCCCACGGGTTACGGGCGCATCGTGCGCAATGCCGACGGCCAGGTCACCGAGATTGTCGAGCAGAAGGACGCCAACCAGGCCCAACTTGCTATCACCGAGGGCAACACCGGGATTCTCGCCGTACCGGCCGCGCGCCTGGGTGACTGGATGAGCCGCCTTTCGAACAACAACGCCCAGGGCGAGTACTACCTGACCGATGTGATTGCCATGGCAGTCGCGGACGGCCTGGTGGTGGCCACCGAGCAACCCCTGGATGCCATGGAAGTGCAGGGCGCCAACGACCGCCGGCAGTTGGCCGAGCTGGAGCGTCATTATCAACTGCGCGCCGCCCGCCGCCTGATGGCCCAGGGCGTGACCCTGCGCGACCCGGCCCGTTTCGATGTGCGCGGTGAGGTTAGCGTGGGTCGCGATGTGGTCATCGACATCAACGTCATCCTCGAGGGCAACGTGGTGATCGAAGATGACGTGGTCATCGGCCCGAACTGCGTGATCAAGGACAGCACGTTGCGCAAGGGTGCGGTGATCAAGGCCAACAGTCACCTGGACGGCGCGATCATGGGCGAAGGCAGCGACGCCGGCCCGTTCGCCCGTTTGCGCCCCGGCTCCGTGCTGGATGCTCGCGCCCATGTGGGTAACTTCGTCGAGCTGAAGAACGCGCACCTGGGCGAAGGCGCCAAGGCCGGTCACCTGACCTACCTGGGCGACGCCGAGGTCGGCGCCCGCACCAACATTGGCGCCGGCACCATCACGTGCAACTACGATGGCGCGAACAAGTGGAAGACCGTGTTGGGGGAGGACGTGTTCATCGGCTCCAACAACTCCCTGGTTGCGCCTGTGGATATCTCCAGCGGCGCGACGACAGCAGCCGGGTCGACCATCAACCAGAATGTGGATAAATCGCAACTGGCCGTAGGGCGCGCGCGTCAGCGCAACATCGATAACTGGAAGCGTCCAGAGAAAATCAAGAAGTCCTAAGTTATCCACAACCCCTGTGGGAGCGGGCTTGCTCGCGAAAGCGTCGTGTCAGTTCATGCTGTACTGTCTGATTCGACCCCTTCGCGAGCAAGCCCGCTCCCACATTGATCTAATGATTTCTGAATTTTTCTGCCCCCGCCTTGACGATTGCACGGCAATAGGTTTTGATTGCTTACGTTATCTTTCGAATCGAAACTTATCTCGCCATGTCGAAACGCAATACGCCACAGCGCCGCCACAATATCCTTGCCTTACTCCAGGAGCAGGGTGAGGTCAGTGTGGATGAGCTGGCCAAACGCTTCGAAACCTCGGAGGTTACGATTCGCAAGGATCTCGCCGCCCTGGAAACCAACGGCCTGTTGCTGCGCCGCTACGGTGGCGCGGTGCCGATGCCGCAGGAGCTGGTGGCCGACAACGGGAAAGCCGTCTCCAGCTACAAGCAGGCGATTGCCCGGGCCGCTGTGAAGCGGATCCGCGAACACGCGCGCATCATCATCGACAGCGGCAGCACCACGGCGGCCATGATCCCTCAACTGGGCCAGCAGCCCGGGCTGGTAGTCATGACCAACTCCCTGCACGTCGCCAGGGCCCTGAACGAGCTGGAGCACGAACCGGTGCTGTTGATGACCGGTGGCACCTGGGACCCGCATTCCGAATCATTCCAGGGCCAGGTCGCCGAACAGGTCCTGCGTTCCTATGACTTCGACCAGTTGTTCATCGGTGCCGACGGTATCGATCTGGTCCGTGGCACCACCACCTTCAACGAACTGCTGGGCCTGAGCCGTGTGATGGCTGAGGTTGCCCGCGAAGTGATCGTGATGGTGGAGGCCGACAAGATCGGCCGCAAGATCCCCAACCTGGAACTGCCGTGGAGCAGCGTCCATACCCTCATTACCGATGATCGCCTGCCCGTAGAGGCCCGCGATCAGATTCAGGCCCGCGGCATCAATGTGATCTGCGCGTCTGTCAGCCAGGAGAAATAACATGTGTGGAATTGTCGGCGCCGTTGCTGAACGTAATATCACTGCAATCTTGATCGAAGGCCTCAAGCGCCTGGAATATCGCGGCTACGACAGTGCCGGCGTGGCGGTTTTCACCAACGACCAGACGCTTGAGCGGATGCGCCGCCCGGGCAAGGTCAGCGAGCTGGAACAGGCGCTGGACGCCGAGCCGCTGATCGGTCGCCTTGGCATCGCACATACCCGCTGGGCCACCCACGGCGCGCCGTGCGAGCGTAACGCCCACCCGCATTTCTCCGGCGGCGACCTGGCGGTGGTGCACAATGGCATCATCGAAAACCACGAAGCCCTGCGTGAACAGCTCAAGGCGCTCGGCTATGTGTTCACTTCCGACACCGACACCGAAGTCATCGCCCACCTGCTCAACCACAAGCTCAAGGACCTGGCGGACTTGACCGCAGCCCTCAAGGCGACCGTCAAGGAACTGCACGGCGCCTATGGCCTGGCGGTCATCAGCGCCAAACAGCCGGATCGCCTGGTGGCGGCCCGCAGCGGCAGCCCGTTGGTGATCGGCCTCGGCCTTGGGGAAAACTTCCTGGCGTCCGACCAGTTGGCCCTGCGCCAGGTCACCGACCGCTTCATGTACCTGGAAGAGGGCGATATCGCCGAGATCCGCCGCGACAGCGTGCAGATTTGGGACATCGAGGGCAAAGCCGTCGAACGTGAAACCGTTCAGTACCGCGACGGCGCCGAAGCCGCCGACAAGGGCGAGTTCCGTCACTTCATGCTCAAGGAAATCCATGAGCAGCCAGCCGTGGTGCAACGCACCCTGGAAGGGCGCATGAGCCAGACCCAGGTGCTGGTCCAGGCCTTCGGCCCGCAAGCGGCCGAGCTGTTCGCCAAGGTGCGCAATGTGCAGATCGTCGCGTGCGGCACCAGCTATCACGCCGGCATGGTCGCCCGTTACTGGCTGGAAGAGTTGGCCGGGATTCCGTGTCAGGTCGAAGTGGCCAGCGAGTTCCGTTACCGCAAGGTGGTGGTGCAACCCGATTCGCTGTTCGTCACCATTTCCCAGTCCGGCGAAACCGCCGACACCCTGGCGGCCCTGCGCAACGCCAAGGAGCTGGGCTTCCTCGCCAGCCTGGCGATCTGCAACGTGGGCATCAGCTCACTGGTGCGTGAGTCCGACCTGACCCTGCTGACCCAGGCTGGCCGCGAGATCGGCGTGGCGTCGACCAAGGCGTTCACCACCCAGCTGGTCGGCCTGTTGCTGTTGACCCTGTCGTTGGGTCAGGTGCGCGGCACGTTGGCCGAGGGCGTCGAGGCAAAACTGGTGGAAGAACTGCGCCGCCTGCCGACGCGCCTGGGCGAGGCCCTGGCGATGGACAGCACCGTGGAAAAAATCGCCGAGCTGTTCGCCGAGAAAAACCACACCCTGTTCCTCGGCCGTGGCGCGCAATTCCCGGTGGCGATGGAAGGGGCCTTGAAGCTCAAGGAAATTTCCTACATCCACGCCGAAGCCTACCCTGCCGGCGAGCTCAAGCATGGCCCGTTGGCCCTGGTGGACAACGACATGCCGGTGGTCACCGTGGCACCGAACAACGAGCTGCTGGAAAAACTCAAGTCCAACCTGCAGGAAGTGCGCGCCCGCGGCGGCCAGTTGATCGTCTTCGCCGACGAAAAAGCCGGCATGACCAACGGCGAAGGCACCCACGTGGTGCACATGCCGCACATCCACGACATCCTGTCGCCGATCCTCTACACCCTCCCGCTGCAACTGCTGTCGTACTACGTGGCCGTGCTCAAGGGCACGGACGTGGACCAGCCGCGCAATCTGGCGAAGTCTGTGACGGTGGAGTGAGTCGTCCACCAAGAGCCAGGTTTCTTGGTGATTCTGCGTAATGAATCTGAGCGGGTTTAGCGCTGCTAAACCCGCTCATTCGTCCAAGCCGCATCGTCCTTTACGCATGGCTGGCGCTTCGCCAAATAGCTGAAGAGAACCCGACTAAACATCTGGGCTCATCTTGAGAAACCAAATTTGGGTTTGAAGGTATTTTTTCTTTTTTTTCTAAATATTAAAAAAATAATTTCACTTTTCCTCATTGGAAGCCGATATCAGGCATCTCTGTGCTAGTATTTTTTCAAATCCTCAAAGAAATTGAAAAAATACGGCCATGCCCAAAAAAACAGCACCCCTCATGCCATCCGCTGAGCGGCTCCTGCGCCAGCTTGGCGAACGGATCGAGCTGGCTCGTAAGCGTCGTAAGATCACTGCGACGCAAATGGCTGCGCGTGCGGGCATGAGCGCCCCAACGTTAAGGGCGCTGGAAAGTGGCAGTCCTGCTGTAACCATAGGGGCTTACGTCTCGGTATTGGTAGCCTTGGGCCTGGAGAAGGACCTTGAATTGCTCGCGCGCACGGATGAGTTAGGCCGTGATCTGCAAGATGCTGAATTGAAAGGGCGTTCTGCAGTCGAGCACATCAAGCCAAAAGTAAAGCTGCCGCAGTTTCATTGGGACAACTTGGTCAGCGTCTCAGCAAAAGATAATAGTTCTGCATCACCAGCCGCTTATAGCCGAAGCCAGACAAGCTCTGAACTCGCTAAGAAGCTTTTAGGGGAAGACGATGCCTGAAAGGATTTTCGTCTACGCAGACTGGAATGAAACAGCACCCGTACTGCTTGGAACCCTTCATTCCCGCAGATTGGCAGGATCCGAACGTATGGAGTTTGAGTACGCGCGGGCTGTTCTTCAAACCATTCACACTCAGATTGCGATAGACCCTCGGATTCAGCCTTACGAAGGGAGGCAATATCCAGCGAGAAATTGCTTTGGGTGCATATCGGACTCCTCGCCTGATCGATGGGGGCGACTGCTGATGGATCGTCGCTTGGAGCGGGATAAAAGAGCTGGAGTCGCACCGCAGGACGCACGGCTGTTTGACTCGGACTATCTCATCGGGGTTCACGACGCCTACCGGGTAGGGGGACTGCGTTTCAAAGTCGAGGAAGAAGGAGCGTTCCTTGATGCCCATATGGAGCATGCCGCCCCACCGATGGCCCGCATGCGTGAGCTTGAAGAGGCTTCTCGTCGATTTGAAGCTGGCGAGGATCGGGGTGCTCAGGGTCAGGACTGGATTCGAATGCTCATCGCTCCAGGTGGTTCTCTGGGTGGAGCGAGGCCCAAGGCAAGCGTAGTTGATGACGATCAGGCTCTCTGGATAGGAAAATTTCCCAGTAATAGAGACGCCCACGACGTGGGCGGCTGGGAGATGGTCGTCAACACATTGGCTCAAGGCTGTGGGCTATATGTGGCTGAAGGAAAAGCGCAACGGTACGCGAGTGAGTATCACTGTTTCATGGTTAAGCGCTTTGACAGAACAGCAAGGGGGGGCCGACTTCACTTTGCTTCAGCGATGACCCTGACGGACCACCAAGATGGTGATGGGCATGAGACAGGGGCCAGTTACCTGGAGATTGCAGAGGTATTGGTCAGGGAGGGAGCCGCTGCCGACGTAGATCTTCCCGAGCTTTGGCGAAGAATTGTTTTCAACATGCTGGTTTCGAATACTGACGATCATCTACGAAACCATGGCTTCCTATTGGAGCCAGGGCGCGGTTGGCGTCTTTCGCCTGCGTATGACATGAACCCTGTCCCTGGTGACACTGGCCTGAGGCTCAACGTTTCAGAGGCTGATAACGCCATAGACCTTGATTTGGCAATGAGCGTGGCCGGCTACTTCCGCGTCTCTGCTGACGATGCCAGACAAACCATCCAAAGATTCCAGGGCGTCGTCAGAAAATGGCCCAGGGTCGCGTGCTATCTGGGCATCTCAAGCAATGAGCAGGAGCGGATGGCGCCAGCATTTGCGCTTGCTCGCTAAGCGCTATTCCAGAAAACACCGGTCAAAAAGATAAACGCTGCCCGGCTTCAGGTTTTCCAGCGTGCGCTGGGGGCGGCCGCCGTCGCCGCTTTTCTTGCGCCCGGTCTCTTGCAGGTAGCCTGCTTCGGTCATCTTCAGCAGGCGCTGGCGCATGCTGGTCTTGAGTACCGGGCGTTCGAGCACCACAGAGAAGATGCCCACGGCTTGCGGCGCGCTGAACTCGGTGCCGAGGAACATCAGCGGCAGGCTGCTGTAGAGGGATTTGGACAACAGCCGTTCCTGGACGGCGGCCACCAGGCTGTTGTGATCGAAAGGCAGTTTGATCGCGGCATCCGCGACGTCCTTGAGCGGGAAGAAACCCTGGTGCTCGGCGAGCTGGACCGCCTCGCTGGCAATCGCCAGGTAGAACGTCGACGACGACCAGCAACGCGGGTCGCGGAAGGCGTCGCCAACGGTGCCGACCTGTTCGATCCAGGCCAGTGGCATCCCTACCTTGTTGGAGTGACGCAGGCGCTCCACGGCGTCGTTCAGCGTCAGGTCTTCAACCCCCCCATTGACTACGATCCCGGGCAGCGCCCAGTGGCCGGCGAACGGTTCGGCCTCCCTGCGGTTCAAGAGAATTTCGATGGCCTGGGCTTGCCGGTTGAAGCGCAGCACGCAGAGGTCGATGGTATGCAGGTAATCGCGCGTGGGGGCGGTGCTATTGCGCATGTCGGTTTCCGTAGGTCGCATAAAGGTCATAGTTTAACGGGTCCATGCCCGGTGCCATCCAGTGGCTGGGCAGCGGTTCGCCCAGGGCCAGGCGTTCGCGCAGCAGTGTGCTGCGCACGTGGAGCCTTTCCTCCACGCACAGGATGGAAAAACGCTCCAGCAATGCCTGGCCGCGATAGAAGCTCGGCAACTGCTCGGCCACATCCTGGCCCACCACCAGCGCGATCCGCTTGCCGTCCAGGGCCAGGCTGTCGGCGAGGTGGGCGAGCAGGGTGTAACTGTAGATGGGGCCTTCGACGCCACGGGCCACGAGCTGCTCCACCCGGCTGGCGCTCACTTCGGTGCGGCACAGCGGTTGGATGTGCTCGACGATCGACTCCAGCCACTTCATACGCACCTCATAGTCGACCATTCGTTTGCCGCAAGGGTGCCTGAAACTGGGGGCCACCAGTACTCGCCGGGCCTGGCGGGACGCCTCGATCATCACCTGGGCGTGGCCGGCGTGAGGCGGATTGAAGGCACCGCCATAAAGCGCAATCTCGAACATGGCTGATCCTCTATTGGTACGTGACGTGTACTTTATCACCAAAGATCTCAAACGACATCTTCCGGATCCCATATCCAATAGATATGGTAGTGAAAAAATTTTGCAGACGAAGCTTGTTGTGAAAGTACATGTTGTGTACTGTAGCGACCATGAACAGGAGAAACCCAGCATGAACAGCCTGACTCGCAAAACCGCTTCCTTCGATGTCGATGCGCAAAAGAGCTTTACCCCGCTCTGCCCTGATGAGCTGCCGGTGCCTGGCGGCGAGCAGATCGGCGGTGAGTTGAACTTCATCGCTTCCCTGGCCAGCCTGCGCATCGGCAGCAAGGATGCCCACTCGCCCCAGGCGCCCTGGGTGGTCGCCGACCATGCGCAGATGCTCAAGCCCACCGGGCTCGCGCACGCCGACATCACATGGGTCAGTCACTGTGTGCCCGGCACCGAAGGTTTCACCCTGCTGGACGAACTGCCGACGCCTTACGACTACGACTATTTCATCTGGAAGGGCGTCGAGCCGGACCTGCACCCGTACGGCGCCTGCTACCACGACTTGCACGGCAAGCTCTCTACCGGGGTGATCGAGTACCTCAAGGGCCAAGGTGTCGAGCAGGTCATCGTCGGCGGGCTGGCGCTGGATTTCTGCGTCAAGACCACCGCGCTGCAACTGGCGGGCGCCGGGCTCAAGGTGATCATCCACTTGCCGGCCTGCCGGGCCATCAGCGAGGAGGGCGCCCTCCAGGCCATCCGGGATATGCAGCAAGCGGGCATCGCGGTGGCCGCGACTCGCGAAGAAACCGTTCAACTGGCAAGCGTGTAAGGAAGACCCATGGACAGCGCATTCGATTCAAGCAACGGCACCATCCAGAGCCTTTTGGATACCGACTACTACACCTTCACCATGATGCAGGCGGTCTTGCACCAGCACCCCAACGTGGAAGTGGAATACCAGTTCATCGTGCGTTCCAAGGAGCGGCTTGGCCACCTGATCCCGCAGATTCGGGTCGAACTGGAGAAACTCGCCGGCTTGCAACTGCGCGAAGGCGAGCAGCGGTTCCTGTTCAACAAGCGTTTTCGCGAGTACCTGACCGCCGACTTCGAACAGTTTCTTGGCCTGTTCCGCTTCAATCTGCGCTACATCCATGTGTCGGAAGTCGACGGCCAACTGCATATCCGCGTCCGTGGCCCGATGTTGCACTGCATCATGTTCGAGCAACCGGTACTGGCCATGGTCAGTGAGTTGCGCAACCGCGAGAAGTACCCGGATGTCGAGTTGGCCGACGTCACCCGCAAGCTGTACCAGAAGTTCGAATGGCTGGAGAAAAACGCCAGCCGTGAAGAGCTCGCCGAGTTCCGTGTCTCGGACTTCTCCACCCGTCGGCGGCTGTCGTTCCGGGCCCAGCGCGAAGTGGTGAGCGTCATGCGCAGCGATTTCCCCGGGGTTTTTGTCGGCACCAGCAACGCTCACCTGGCCTACGAGTTCGACCTGCCGCTGATCGGCACGATGGCCCACCAGTGGCTGATGGTGCACCAGCAACTGGGCCGGTTGCGCGAGAGCCAGAACGCCGCGCTGGAAAACTGGGTACGCGAGTATCGCGGCCGCCTGGGCATCGCGCTCACGGACTGCATCAGCACCGACTTCTTCCTCAAGGACTTCGACCTGTACTTCGCCAAGCTCTATGACGGCCTGCGCCAGGATTCCGGTGACCCTATCCTCTGGGCTGACAAGGTGCTGGACCGCTACAAGGCGCTGGGTGTCGATCCGCGCACCAAGGACCTGATGTTTTCCGACGGCCTCAATTTCGAAAAATGCCTGCCGATCCTGCGGCATGTGCGTGGCAAGGCCAAGTTCGGCTTCGGGATGGGCACCAGCCTGGCTTGCGATGTCGACGGTGTCGAGCCGCTGAGCATCGTCATGAAACTGGTGCGGGTCCATGGCGAGCCGGTCGTGAAGTTCTCCGACGATCCGGTCAAGAATGTCTGTGAGGATGTTTCGTTCCTGCGGTACGCCGCTCAAGTGTTCAACGTTGCTCTGATCAATCCACAACTGGGAGCCTGATATGACTTCGCTTGTGCAACAGACCATTGCCCGGGAACTGGGCATCGATCGCCAACTCAAACCAGGCGGTGAAGCCGCCGAGATTGCCCGTCGCGTCGCGTTCATCCAGCAGGTTCTGCGCGAGTCGGGTTGTACGTCCCTGGTGCTGGGCATCAGTGGCGGTGTCGATTCGCTCACGGCCGGGTTGCTGTGCCAGAGGGCGGTCAAGCAACTGCGGGATGAAAACCACGAGGCGCGTTTCATTGCCGTCCGGTTGCCCTACAAAGCCCAGGCCGACGAACAGGATGCCCAGGCAGCCCTGGATTTCATCCAGCCGGACGTGATCACCACGTGCAACATCGCCGCATGCGTGGACGGGCTAATGGCCGATATCGTCCTCGACGGCTTGCAGCCTTCGGCAGCGCTCACCGACTTCGCCAAGGGCAACGCCAAGGCCCGGGCCCGGATGCTGGCGCAATACGCCATCGCCAACCTGAGCCAGGGATTGGTGGTGGGCACCGATCATGGCGCGGAGGCGGTGATGGGCTTTTTCACCAAGTTTGGCGACGGTGCGTGTGACCTGGCGCCGTTGTCCGGGCTGACGAAGACCCAGGTCCGCGGGTTGGCCGACGCCCTGGGCGCCCCGGCGCACCTGGTGCACAAGGCGCCGACCGCGGACCTGGAGGACCTGGCCCCTGGCAAGCTGGATGAAGACGCCTATGGCTGCCGCTACGAGGAAATCGATGCGTACCTGATGGGCGAAGAGGTCTCGCCCGAGGCGCAACGGATCATCGAGGGCGCCTACGCCAGGACGGCGCACAAGCGAGCGCTGCCCCGGGTCCCGGCCGTGCCGATTGACGGCGAGGCCGCCTGAACAGTGTTTAATGGGACACGGATCTCGAAGGGAGTGGATGAATGACCCAGGCAACCAGCATCAAGGACCGTGTGCGGATCAAGCACGTCGAAGTCCTCTCGGACAACTGGTACGTACTGCGCAAGACCACCTACGACTACCTCGGTCGTGACGGTCGATGGCAGGAACTGACGCGCGAGACCTACGACCGGGGCAACGGCGCCACCATCCTGTTGTACAGCAAGGCCAAGCAGACCGTGGTCCTGACCCGGCAATTCCGCTTTCCGGCCTTCGTCAACGGGCACGATGACCTGCTGATCGAAACCTGCGCCGGGCTGCTCGACAACGACGACCCGCACACTTGCATCCGCAAGGAAACCCAAGAGGAAACCGGCTACGTCATCCAGGACGTGCGCAAGGTCTTCGAAGCCTTCATGAGCCCGGGCTCGGTGACGGAACGGCTGCACTTTTTCGTCGGCGAGTATTTCGACGAAGACAAGCAGCATGAAGGCGGTGGGCTGGAGGAGGAGGGCGAGGAGATCGAGGTGCTGGAGATGTCCCTCGACCAGGCCCTGGGCATGGTCGAGGCGGGGGAGATCTGCGACGCCAAGACCATCATGCTGTTGCAGTACGCGAAGCTGCACCGCTTGCTGGATTAGCCTGGGGCATCCCCACACCGAGTGGCATTGGGCGATTTCGATCACGCGCAGCCTGTTTCAAAGGCTGCGCGTTTTTTGTTCAGCTGGATTGGACTTCGCCGTCGTCCTGCCCATCGTCCAGGTACTCGTCCAGATATTCCGGTTGCTCCGGCTGGCCTGGCAGTTCGGTCACGACGCTGAAGTCGCTGATCTCGATGGCGCCCACCCCATGTCCGAGCAGGTGGAAGGAAAAGGCCTTGCGCTGTTGCGGGTTGTCAAAACTGATGTCCATCACCAGCGGCTGCTCGGGGGTTACCGCCACCTCGGTCGGCAGGTCCATGGCGACGTCCTGTTCGAACTCCTTGGCCTTCAGGGAAATATAGGCGGCGTGGTCGGCCTCCAGGGCGCGGATGGTCAGGCTGACGCGGGTCTGCGAGCCCTTGGGCATCTCCAGGTACTGGGCCCCGATCAGGTTGTCGGTCCAGTCGTTGGAGACCTGAGCCGGCAGCGGGATCTTTTCTGCGCTGCCAAATTGATAACGCTGGTTGAGAGGCGTGGGCAGCAGGGTCTGGCCCAGGGCGGTGGCCTGGGCGCTGATCAGCCGTGCGCGCTGGCCGCTGTATTGCCCACTGTAGACAGCCCGGTCGGCGATAAAGCCGGGGCTGGCGTAGGACCGGCAACGCTGCAGGAAATCGCACTCGGTGAACGTGCCGTTGCCGTCGTGATGGCGCAGTTTGCCGTTGGTGAACGACATGATCTCCCGGCCCGTCGTGTAATCCCTGAGCATCGAGCGTCCGGACAACGCCGTGGGCACCGCGAAGCCGAAGTAGTCGAGGATCGAGGCGCTCAGGTCCACGTGGCCATAGACCCCTGATTTGATCCTGGGCAATGGTTCCGGCGCCAGCATCAGGTTGAAACCCCAGGATGACGCCAGGCGCACATCGTCGATGCCATGGGATTCGTCCGAAGTGATCACCACCAAGGTGTTGTCCAGGATGCCCTGGCGCTCAAGGCCAGCCAGGAAACTGTCCAAGGCGTCGTCCAGGTAACCGACCGCCGCCTGCTTGGCAGAGTCGTAGCGTTGCAGGTAGTCATCGGGTGCGGAGTAGGGCTGGTGCGTGCCGACGGTCAGCAAGGTGAGCATCCACGGCCGGTCCGCCTGTTGCAATTGCCCGACGTAGTCCAGCGCGCCCTCGAAGAAGGTCTTGTCGTCCTTGCCCCAGGGGAATTCCAGGTAGGCGGGCTGGGTGAACCACTCCACGCCCAGTGCCGTGTCGAAGCCGATGTGCGGCATGATCCGGTCCTTGGCCATGAACCGTAGCCCGGCGGCTTGCAGGAAGTGGGTGGAGAAACCGTTCTGGCGCAATTGGGCCGGCAGGCAGGCTTGGTTGCGCTGGGTCTGGTTGAGCATTTCGACGCCCTTGGGCGTGCCGTCGTCGAGTTTGTCGTAGTCGCCGCACAACATGGCGTACAGGCCTCGGATGGTCTGGTGGCTATGCAGGACGTAATCGGGGGTGTTCATGCCCCGCTCGGCCCAGGCGCTCAGGTGCGGCATCAGGTCTTCTTGATAGGTGCTGTTCAACGCCTGGCGATTGGCACGCACGTAGGCCCCGGGAATGCCTTCCAGGGCGATGACCAGGACGTTGCGCGCGCTGCCCGGCTCGGTCAGCAAGCGTTGCCCGTCCAGGTCCAGGCGGGTGAGTCCGTCCATGGGCGGCACCGGGTCCGGGGCGCTGCCTTCGAGCCATTGCTGGGCGCGCTCCTGACCCTCGGCGAGGGCGGCGGTAGCCAATTGATGGGGCAGGTTGAACAGGTTCCACTGGTCCGCCTCGCTGGGCCGCCAGGATTGCACCGCACCGTGGATCAGCAGCACCAGCAGCGGCGCTACCCAGGCATGGCGCGGCAAGCGTGGGGCCGGTCGCGCCCGATTGAGCCATTGCACCAGCAGCCAGAACCCCAGTGCCGCGCACTGGAACGTGGCCAGCCAGGGGTGGGCGAAGCCGCCACTGGTGGAGTTCTCAACGAATTGCGGATCGATCAGGTAATGCACGTCCGAAGGGTTGGGCATCCGCCCGACGGCGCTGACCAGTTCGATGCTGGCCAGGGTCAACGCGCTCCAGGCCAGCAACACGGGCAATGCCAGCCACCAGGGGCGACGGTAGAGCAGCGCGACCAGCAACCCGCCGACGCCCAGGTCCGAGAGATAGCCCAGCGGGTCGGACCAGCCCAGCGCCAGGCGCAGGCCCATCGGGGTCAACAGCACGCAGCCGATCAAGGCAAGAAGGGGCGTGTAGGGAGGGTTTAAACGGGGGTAAAAAATTTTCACAAGCAGGCCTTCGGTCGAAGCTAATCCATGAAACAGCAGACAAACCCTGTGGAACGGGCGTGGTCGCGAAGACGGTGAATCAGCCGCTGGTTTTCATGTTGATCCGCCGCCATCGAGAGCAGGTTCGCTCCCACAGGGTTTTCCTTCGTCATCAAATTGTCACACGGCGCGATGGTACCAAGCATGCCTGCCAACGACCGGTTCAATGTCCCAGTGTCCGGCGGCGCTACGCTGTGGTTCACTGGCCCAGGCCTCTACACTGGCTGCGTAGCGCTGTTTCAGGATGTCTGGAAAACTTGTATCAGGATTTCTCATCGGGGGGCTGGATGGACAGGTTTCAGGAAATGCAGGTGTTTGTCGCCGTGGCGCTGGAGTCGGGGTTTTCGGCGGCCTCACGGCGTCTTGGCCTGTCGGCGGCCAGTGTCACGCGGGCGGTGGCGGCCTTGGAGCAGCGCATCGGTACGCCCCTGTTGGTGCGCACCACGCGCAATGTCTACTTGAGCGAAGCGGGCCAGCGCTTTCTGGAAGATTGTCGGCGGATCCTGAACGATCTCCAGGAAGCCGAGGATTCGGCGGCGGGAAGCCATGTCCAGCCTCGTGGGCAACTGGCGATTACCGCGCCGGTGTTGTTCGGCCAGTCCTTCGTTACGCCGTTGCTGGTTGACTACCTGCTGCAGTTTCCCGAGGTCAGCATCAACGCCTTGCTGCTCGATCGCAACGTCAACATGGTCGAGGAGGGCATCGACGTGGCGGTACGCATCGGCGAGTTGCCGGACAGCAGCCAGCATGCCGTGCGCGTGGGCGAGGTGCGGCTGGTGGTGTGCGGTTCGCCGGGATTTTTCGCCCGCCATGGCCGGCCCCGGCATCCCGGCGAGCTGGAGCAGATGCCGGTGGTGTTGTCATCGGCCATCAACCAGAACCGAAGCTGGACCTTCGCCGAGGGCGAACAGCCGCTGGTCGTTCGGCTCGCGCCGCGATTGGCGGTGACGGCCAACCAGGCCGCGATCAACGCAGCCCGCCAGGGCCTGGGGATGACGCGGGTGCTGTCTTATCAGGTGGCCGATCCTGTGGCCACCGGTGAGCTGGAGATTGTCTTGGCTGATTTCGAACTGCCGCCGCTGCCGATCCATGTGGTGTATCAGGGTGGGCGCAATGCACCGGCGCGGGTGCGCAGTTTTGTCGACTTTACCGTCAATGCATTGCGCCACGTCCCGGCCTTGAGGGGCTGAGGCATTATTTCCTCCGTTGAAATAATGGATTGCGTTTGCGGGTGATTCTCGAGTTATCGGTTCAAGCGCAGGATGACTCCATCGACGCCGTTCCGGTGATGGCGTCCACCTCAGCGGAGTCGACCATGAAACCCATCAAGCACTACCATTTCCCGCTTTCCGGCCATTCCCATCGCGTTGAACTGATGTTGTCGTTGCTTGAGCTACCCGTCGAGGTGGTGTTCGTCGATTTGGCCAAGGGTGCCCATAAAAAACCCGAGTTCCTCGCCATCAACGCCTTTGGCCAGGTACCGGTCATCGATGATGACGGTGTAGTGCTGGCAGACTCCAATGCCATCCTGGTGTACCTGGCGCACAAGTATGGCCAGGGGCGCTGGTTGCCAACCGACCCGATTGGCGCCGCACGGGTGCAGCGCTGGCTGTCGGCCGCGGCTGGGCCGATCCATGCCGGCCCTGCCACGGCGCGGCTGATCACGGTGTTCGGCGCGGCCTATAACGCCGAGGACGTGATTGCCCGTTCTCACGCCCTGCTCAAGGTCGTGGATCAGGAACTGAGCCACAGCCCTTATCTGGCGGGAGACACCCCGACCGTCGCCGACATCGCCGGCTACACCTATATCGCCCATGCGCCGGAAGGCAACGTGTCGTTGGAGGACTATGCCAACGTGCGGGCATGGCTGGCGCGGATCGAGGCGTTGCCGGGGTTCGTGGGCATGCCGCGTACGGTGATCGGGCTGCAGAAAACGGCTTGAGCCATCGACCACGACCTTGCGGCCAGGGAGCCGGCTCCCTGGCCATGGTCGTCATGCGTACGAAAGCGCCTTTTCCTCCAGCAACTCTTCATACAGCTCCACCCACTTGCGGCCCATCTCTTCGGCGGTGAACAGCAGTCGGTAGCGGGCTTCGGCCTTGGCGCCCATCGCGTGCGCCTGCGCCGGGTTATCCCAGAGGGTGCGCATCGCTTCGCGGAACGCGTCGGGATCGCTCGGGGGCACCACCAGGCCGGTTTCGTTGTGGATGTTGATGTAGCTGGTGCCGGTGCCGATTTCGCTGGAGATCATCGGCTTGCCGAACATCGCGCCTTCGAGCAGGGAGATACCGAAGGCTTCGGAGCGCAGGTGCGAGGGAAACACGATGGCGTAGCTCAGTTCCAGCAGCGCGACTTTATCTTCATCCCCCAGGCGCCCGAGAAAGTGCAGGTTGCGCAAGCCCAATGCCGCGGCTTGGGCGTGCAGCGCTTTTTCCAGCGGGCCCGCGCCCATGATGACCACGGGATAATCCGCGCCCTTGAGGGCGTCGAGCAGGATGTGCAGGCCCTTGTAGTAGCGCATCACCCCAACGAACAGAAAGAAGCGCTCGCCTAGTCTGGCCTTCCAGCCCGCCATGCGCTCGGCGTCAGGCTGTGGATAACTGCTCTTGTTCAGGCCATAGGTGATGAGCCGGGTTTTGTCCGGGTAGTCCTTGAGCACATCGCTGGTGTGCACATAATTGGGCGATGCGGCGACGATGCGATCGGCGCCGTCCAAAAAGCGTCGCATCAACGGTTTGTAGAGCTTGAGCAGGTTGCGCTGGCGAACGATGTCGGAGTGATAGGTGACCACATAGGGCTTTTTCACGGCGCTGAAAAAATGCACCAGGTCCATGAACGGCCAGGGGAAGTGGTAGTTGATCACGTCCGCTTCGGCGGCGAGCTCGCGAAACTTCTTGAAGACACTGTAGGAAAAACCGGTGGAAGCCAGTTGGAAATCCATCCTGGCTTGATGAACATCATGTTGTCGGATCCGGATAGGGTCGGCAGCGGGCTCCCTGCTCAGCGACAGTACGGTGTTATTGACGCCCAGCCGGTCGGTGCTGTCGCACAGTTGGAAAATGACCTGTTCGATGCCCCCCATGGAGTCAGGCAGATAGGTTTTGTAAAAGTGCAGGACTCGCATTCAACCTCCCAAAACCTGGCGATACGCGCCCGCGGTCACCTTGGCGCAGCGCTCCCAGGAAAACAGCGCCGCTTGTTGCAATCCCGCTTCCCGACACGCCTGCCAGTGCAGCCGATCTTCCATTAACCGTAGCATGGCTTCGCGCAGGCCCTGGTGGTCGTGCGGCTCGCAATAGTTGCCGGCCAGCCCGGCCACCTCCGGCATCGCCGAGCAGCGGGTGGTAATCACCGGTGTTCCAGTGGCCATCGCTTCGAGCACCGGCAAGCCAAAGCCCTCGTAGAGCGAAGGGAAGATCAGTGCGCGTGCGCCGGCCAAGAGTTGGGCGACCTGCTCGTCCGGCAGGTACCCGGTCAGACAAACATGCCCGTCAGCCAGGGCTTTTCGCAACTCTTCATTGAACTGCCCTTGTTGCCATCCGCCCATTCCTACAATGAGTAAAGGAAAGGCCTGACGGATGGACTCGGGCAGCCCGGCATGGGCGCGAAGAGCCAATGACAGATTCTTGCGTGGCTCCAGGGTGCCGACACACAGGAAATAACGCCCCGCCTCCACGCCATGGGCCTTGAGCACCGCGTCGATCGCTTCCGGTTCGCGCGGGTGGAAACGGGCCGCCACCCCCAGCGGCGCAACCCTCAGGCGCTCGGCTGGCAGGCCGAAATGCTGCTGGGCCTCATCGGCGATGAACTGCGAGTCGGTCATGATCAGTTGCGCCTGCTCCACCGCCCGGCTGAGCCGTCGCTCGATTTCCTTCAAGCGGGCCGCCGGTTGCGTCTCGGGGTAGCGCAGGTGCGTGAGGTCATGAAGGGTGATCACCGTCGGCCCTTCGAAGGCCAGCGGCCAGAGGCTGGGTTCGTGATACAAGTCGATAGCGTTTGAGCGGCGTTGATCGAAGCGTTTCTGTTCCAGCCAGCGCCGCGCCTGATAGGCGCCCGGAACCCGTCGCAGCAATGGGCTCAGCTTGGAATAACCAGGCTTGGCTGCTTGCGGCAACTGCCGGCTCCAGCCCCAGCCGTGGAACAGCGACAACTGCACGTCCGGTTCCCGGGCCAGGGCGGTGGCCAGCTCTGCTACGTATTGGCCGATGCCGGTGCGCGGCGCCTGGAGAATCCGGGCGTTGAGGGCTATCCGCATGCTGTTTCCCGGTCGACGACCCTTTGCCCCACATGGTGTTCGATCCGCTCCACCAGTTGTGCACTGGCCTGGCGCCAATTCAGCCATTGCCATTGATCCAGGTTGCGCTTGGCCGGGAATACCCCGGTGTGTTCCATGTCGAGAACCAGGTTCGCCAGGCTCTGGGGGTCGTCGAGGTCGAAGTAGGTCATGAAATCACCGCCGATTTCCCGGAACACTTCGATATCGCTGCCCATTGCCGGCAAGCCGCGTTGCATGGCCTCCACCAACGGCAGGCCGAAGCCTTCCACGTAGGATGGGAATACCAGGGCGGTGGAGTGTTGATAGGCGTGCTCCAGGCTTCGATCCGCCAGGTTGTTGAACATGAACAGGCGGCTGTCGAGTTGTGGATGACGCTTGATACGTTCGATCAGGGCTTCGCATTTCCAGCCGACCTTCCCGACGATGCATAACCTTGCCCGTGAACCGGCAGCCCAGGCCCGCTCGAAGGCATCGAGCAGATACGCATGGTTTTTGCGCGGTTCGATGGTGCTGACCATCAGGAACACCGGCTCGGGCTGCTGGAACAGACGCGACAGGTTTGGGTCAACGGTTTGCGAGGTGTCGGCCAAGTCCAGTTCGCTGCCCAGATGGAAATAGTCGAACCAGCGTTCGCGCACCTGTTGCTCGCCGAGGCGTCGGACCATTTCCTGGCGAAGCTGGTCACGGATGGTGAGCGAAATGGCGATGTAGCCGTCGGCGGTACGGGCAATCCAGTCGAACCAATGGTTGAACACCTTGACCAGCCCGGCGTCGCAGAATTGCGGATGGGTCAGGGGAATCAGGTCGTAGATCACCGAGATGATCCCGACGCCGTCACGCTTGAGTTGTTCGGCCAGGGGAAAGAAGCCCGAGTGCCAGGAAGAATCGAGCAACACCAGTTGATCGCCGGCTCGATGTGCCAGCGGTACGCTGCGTTCCGGGCCTGGCTTGCGCTTGAGCAGGCGATCGAGGATTCGAATGGGGATGCTCAGGCAGCCCAGGGCAAACAGTCGGCAGGCAATGTACAGGAAGCGGCGCGCCCAGATCGACTGGCTGAAAGGCCGCTGCTGTTCCAGAGACCTGTGCCTGACCCAGAACAGATTGGCGAACTGCAGCAGCCGTACGCGCAGGCCGGCCAGGTCCAGCCCGCTTGTGGGCAAGGGCGCCAGGCTTTTCACTTCGTACAGCTTGCCCTGCAGCATCACTACCGGAATGCATTCGCGTCCCCGGTCCTTGGCCGGTAGTTGGCGAATAACGTTGCGCACCACTCGCTGAATGCCCGAGTTGTCATTCGGGTGGTCGTATACGTAGGTGCAATCGACCAGCAGACGGGTCATGGCAACTCCTTTTGCGCCAGTGCTTCGACGGCCGTCTGGCTCGAACGCTGGATGCTGGTCCGGGCCTGGAGCCAGGAACAGCCGACGAAGTCTTCCTGGCGATTATTGATCACGTGGAACACCAAGCCGTAGTCGCGCCATTCGAAATTGCGGTCCAGG
This sequence comes from Pseudomonas sp. MS646, assembly GCF_036693845.1. Classification (NCBI taxonomy): domain Bacteria; kingdom Pseudomonadati; phylum Pseudomonadota; class Gammaproteobacteria; order Pseudomonadales; family Pseudomonadaceae; genus Pseudomonas; species Pseudomonas sp. MS646. The sequence goes on along the minus strand of NZ_CP144763.1, from coordinate 6,197,660 downwards.
TGCGAATCCAGCCGCGACAGGCTCAGGGCAACGGAGTAGTTGCCCTTGCCCAGGCGCATGTCGAAGCTGAAGCGGAAGGTGATCTGTTCACCGGCCTTGAGGTCGGTCACCGCCTTGTCCTGGCGGTGGGTGTTGATGCCGTACATGGGTTGGCCAAGGCGGTCCTTGATCAGGAAACCCAGCACCAGGCGCTCGATGTCCTGGCGAATCTCGACCCGGACCTGCAGCACCATCGGCTGGCCGATCTCGGCCACTTCCACCGCCTGGCCCTGGCTGTTGAGCAGTTGCACATCGAGGATGCCGGCCTCGCCGGTGCCGGAAATGGTCCGCACCTGGCCGTTGGCGAGCATTTCCTGGCGCACCACCTGGCCTTCGCGCTGGGCCAGCATGGCGTTGTAGTAGTCCATCACTTCTTCGGGCTTGCCGTGCATGGCCATGCGCCCGTGTTCGAGCAGGATGGCGGTGTCGCAGATCGACTGGATCGCCGAGCGGTCATGGGACACGATCAGCAGCGTGGTGCCGGCCTTGCGGAAGTTGCGGATGCGCTCGAAGCTCTTGTGCTGGAAGTAGGCATCGCCCACCGACAGCGCCTCGTCGACGATCAGGATGTCCGGGCGCCGGGCCGTCGCGACGCTGAAGGCCAAGCGCATCTGCATGCCGCTGGAATAGGTGCGCACCGGTTGGTCGATGGCCTCGCCAATTTCGGCGAACCCTTCGATCTCGGGCATCAGCGCCTGGATTTCCTCGACCTGCATGCCCAGCAACTGGCCGGCCATGAACGCGTTCTGACGGCCGGTGAAATCCGGGTGGAAGCCCATGCCCAGTTCCAGCAACGCGGCGACGCGGCCTCGCAGCTGGATCTGGCCGCAGGTGGGCTGGGTGGTGCCGGTGATCATCTTCAGCAACGTGCTTTTACCGGCCCCGTTGACCCCGACGATACCGACGGCTTCACCGGGCTGGATCTCGAAATCCACCCCTTGCAGGATCCAGTGCAACTGATGGCGCTGGCGGGAAAAGGGGATCAACCATTCGAACAGCCGGCTCCATCGATTCGGGTACTGCTTGTAGGCCTTGCCCAGGCCACTGACACGTAGATGTCCCATCAGAGTTCGTCCACCATTTCACCGCCGCGCGTGCGAAACAGGCGTAGGCCGGTGATGCACAGCAGCAGGCCCACGACCAGCAACGGCAACAGCGAGCCCCAGTCCGGCCACTGGTTGTAGAGGAACAGGTTCTGGTAGCTCTGCATCAGGGCGGTCATGGGGTTGAGGGCCAGCCATGGCTGGACCGAAGGGGGGAGGATCGTGATCGGATAAACGATCGGCGTGAGCCAGAACCAGAATTGCAGGCAGATACCGAACAACTGGCCGACATCACGGAAAAACACGTTGAGAATCCCCAGAAGCATGCCCAGCCCCGCGGCGAACATGATTTGCAGGGCCAGCAGCGGGACCAGCGCCAGCAAGCTCAGGCCTGGCCAGCGCCCGGTGATCAGCAGGAAGCCGAGGAACAGCCCGAGGATGATCGCGAAGTTGATCCCGGCGTTGAGCAGCACGATCACCGGCAGGCAGATCCTGGGGAAGCTGATTTTTTTCAGCAGGTTGGCGTTTTCCAGGAACATGCCCTGGCTGCGGGTGGTGATCTCGGCGAAAAAACCCCAAGTCAGCAACCCGGCGCAAAGGTAGACGCTGTAGGCCATGCCATCTTCCACACCCGGCAGGCGAGCCCGCATGATGTGGGAAAAAATCACCGTGTACACCAGGATCATCGACAGCGGATTGAGCACCGTCCACAGCGCGCCGAACAACGAGTTGCGATAGCGCGCCTGGAACTCGCGCTTGACGCTGCCCAGGACGAAGCCGCGATAGCTCCACAGAGTGCGTTGCAGGGTCAATAACATCAGCCGGCCCTGCCGTAGTGATCCTCGAAGCGAACGATGTCGTCCTCCCCCAGGTATTCGCCGCTCTGCACTTCGATGATGACCAGGTCGATGACGCCGGGGTTTTCCAGGCGATGCTTGTGGCCGGCGGGGATGAAGGTCGACTCGTTCTTGGCCACCAGGTGCGAACCCGAGCCGTTGTTGGTGACCTTGGCCATGCCTTCGACCACCACCCAGTGTTCGTTGCGATGGTGGTGCATCTGCAGCGAGAGCGAGGCGCCCGGCTTGACCACGATGCGCTTGATCTTGAAGCGCGGGCCCTCTTCGAGCACGGTATAGCTGCCCCAGGGGCGGCTGACCGTACGGTGCAGGCGATAGGCTTCGTGCGCCTTGTCCTTGAGCTGCCGGGCCACGCGACGAACCTCCTGGGCGCGGTCGGCATGGGCCACCAGCACGGCGTCGGCGGTGTCGATGATGATCAGGTCTTCCACGCCCAGGGCCGCCACCAGGCGCCCGTCGCTCTGGACGAAGTTGCGCTGGCTGTCCATGAACAAGGCCTCGCCCGTGGTGCGGTTGCCTTGCGCATCGGCCGGCACCAGGCCGGCGACGGCGGTCCAGGAGCCGATATCGCTCCAGTCGAAGGCCGCCGGGATCACCACCACGTTGGCCGAGCGTTCCATGAGGGCGTAGTCGATGGAGATGTCCGGCATGTCGGCGAAATGTTCGGCGGACAACTCCTGCTGCACGCAACCTGCCGTCTCCACGGCCGTGCTCGCGGCGATGCAGGCGCGGGCCTTCTCCAGCAGTTCGGGGGCGTGGGTGTGCAACTCCGCCAGCAGGGTCTTGGCTGAAAAGCAGAACATGCCCGAGTTCCACAGGAAGCGGCCGCTCTCCAGGTAGTGGGTGGCGGTCTGCAAGTCGGGCTTCTCGACGAAGCGCACGACTTTGGCCGCGCCCCGAGTGTCCAGCGGCTTGCCTCGTTCGATGTAGCCGAAGCCGGTTTCCGGTGTCGTCGGCAATACGCCGAAGGTCACCAGGTGGCCGCGCTTGGCCAGCTCCACGGCGTGGTCCACGGATGCCTTGAAGGCGGCTTCATCCTGGATCAGGTGGTCGGCGGGCATCACCACTAGGATCGTATCGTCGCCGTGCAGGGCCTGCACGGCGAGGGTGGCGGCGGCAATCGCGGGTGCGGTGTTACGACCCGTCGGTTCCAGGACGAAGTGCCCGCGATGGCGCTCCAGGTGGGCGTTCTGATAATGGTCGCGGCTCTGGAAGTAATACTCTCGATTGGTGACGGTGACGATATCGCCCCTGCCGTCGAACAACCCTGCGGCGCGTCGGTAGGTCTTGCCCAGCAACGACTGGCCGTCGGGCAAGACCATGAAGGGTTTCGGATGGCCCTCGCGGGACACCGGCCACAATCTCGTCCCGGCACCGCCGGAGAGAATCACGGGAATGAGCATGGCCTACTCCTTGGCGACGCGTTTCATGTCCGCATCCATCATCATGCGGATCAGGGTGTCGAGGTCGGTCCTGGGCTTCCAGCCCAGCACTCTCTGGGCCTTGGCCGGGTTGCCGAGCAACACCTCGACCTCGGCCGGGCGGAAAAACGCCGGGTCGATCTTCACGAAGTCCCGGTAGTCCAGGTCGACGTGTTCGAAGGCGATCCTGCACATTTCCCGCACGGTGGTGGTCACGCCGGTGGCCACCACGTAATCGTCGGGCTTGTCCTGTTGCAGCATCAGCCACATGGCCTCGACGTAATCGCCGGCGAAGCCCCAGTCACGCTTGGCGTCGATATTGCCCAAGCGCAACTCCTGCTGCTTGCCCTGCTTGATGCGAGCCGCGGCATCGGTGACCTTGCGGGTCACGAACTCGATTCCGCGCAGGGGTGACTCATGGTTGAAGAGGATGCCGCTGCTGGCGTGCAGGCCGAAGCTTTCACGGTAATTGACGGTGATCCAGTGGCCGTACAGCTTCGCCACGCCATAGGGGCTGCGCGGGTAGAACGGCGTGTGTTCGTCCTGTTGCTCGGCCTGGATCAGGCCGAACATTTCACTGGTGGACGCCTGGTAAAAACGGGTATGGGGACTGAATTGGCGAATGGCTTCGAGCAGGTGGGTCACCCCCAGCCCGTCGACGATCCCGGTGGTCACCGGCTGGTCCCAGGAGGCGGCGACGAAGCTTTGCGCGGCGAGATTGTAGACCTCGTCCGGCGCCGACTTGATCACGGCCCGCTGTACCGAGCAGGCATCGGCCATGTCGCCGTCCAGGTAGACGATGTCCTGTTCGATACCGGTCTCGCGTAGTCGCCAGCGTGAATCGCTGCTTCGCCGCGCCACCAGGCCATGGACCCGGTAACCCTTGTCGAGCAGCAGCTTGGCCAGATACGCGCCATCCTGGCCGGTGATCCCTGTGATCAATGCACTTTTCATTCTTCTCGTACCCGTATCTCCCAGTCGGACAGGATCGCCCGCAAGGATTGTTGTGTTGTTGTTTCAGGTATCCATCCCGTGGCCTGCTGCAGCTTGGCGGGGCTGCCACAGACGCGACGTTGCTCTGCACGGCGCAGGCGCGCAGGGTCCTGGATCAGTTGCACATCGACCTGGGCGATGTCGGCCAATTGCTCGATGAGGCTGCGAATACTCTGCTCGCGGCCCGAGCAGATGTTGTAGACCTGGCCCGGCACGCCGCTGTCGAGCAAGGCCAGGTAGGCCGAGATCACGTCGCCGACGTCGAGGAAGTCGCGGGTCACGTCGATGTCGCCCACTTGCAACCGGGCCGGTTGCAGGCCTTGCTTGATCCGGCTGATCTGGCGGGCGGCGCTGGCAATGACGAAGCTGTCCTTCTGGCCGGTTCCAATGTGGTTGAACGGACGGGCCACCAGCACCGGCCAGCCCTCGCTCATGCCCCATTGCAGGCTCAACAGCTCGGCTGACAGTTTGCTCACGGCATAAGGGTTGCGCGGGGCGGCGGGTTGCGACTCGGTGATGGGCAACTGGCTCTCGCTGACCTGGCCATAGACGTCACCGGAGCTGATGTACAGGAACGTTCCGCTGAACCCCCGGGCCTTGAGGGCCTGGAGAAGATTCAACGTGCCCAGCAGGTTGATCTGCAGGGTACGTGCCGGGTCACGAAAGGCTTCGGGGACGAATGTCTGCCCCGCCAGGTGGATCACCGCGTCGGGTATTTCGGGCCAGAGGGCTTCCAGGGTCTTGCTGTCGGTCAGGTCGTAGCGGGCGGCGGCGGGCATGACGTGCCAGGCCGAATCGGGAGCATCCAGACGTGATTTGATATGACGTCCTACGAAACCACTGAGGCCCGTGACGAACAGACGTTTTTTCAAGCACCAACCCCCTTTGAAGAGTGCCTCATGCCTGGCTGAGTCGAGTAGGAAATCTCCGTAAGATCGGGGAAATATCCCTCAACAATCGGCCAAGAGAAGCGTTTGTTGTAGTTGTTTGGTTGCCAATCTGTGCCAATTTCGCGGCAATTTCAATAACGCAAACCGTGACCGGTCAGTTCTCATATTTATAGCGGGTTTATTCGCGCCGGGCGGTTCACGAACCCTTGGCGGATGTGTTTAGAATGCCCCTCGACACCCTCTTCGGTGCTGATTCGCAGATCGAACGGCAGGGCGAGGATCACTAAAAACAAGAACGAGACGGGTAGCGAGGGTCACGACGAATGCGGCATGCACCGCTTCGCTCTTTGGCTCGACCGTCATGAAAAGAGGTGGCCAGGAAGGCGACCTCCCTTTGGGGTGCCATGAACTTCATTCTTTACTCGGACGTAAACGACCACTCCATCAGCCAGAGCCTGGGCCGCCCCGAGTACAGTTACTACTTCGTGCTCAAGGCCTATCGTCCCGTGCTTGAAAGCCTGGGTACGGTGCACGTGGTGGCATCGGTCGCCGAGGTCGATCCGCTCTACCTGGCATTGCAGGAAGCCGGGCAGGATTGCCTGTTCCTTTCGTTTTCACCGCCCCACAAGGCCCCGGTCGACCTGCTGTGCCCGATGGTCTGCGTGGTCGCCTGGGAGTTCGATTCGATCCCGGCCGAGCACTGGGATGACGACCCTCGGCATGACTGGAGCCGCACGCTGGCGCGCCATGGTCGGGTGATCACCCTGTCCAGCCACACGGCCGCGGCGATTCGCCGGACCTTGGGCGAGGACTTTCCGGTGCTGGTCCTGCCGACGCCGCTGTGGGAGCGTTTCGCGGCGGTGCGCGAGCAGTACCCGAGTACGCCGGTGAACCCGGGCGCCACCTTGCAGATCAAGGGCTGCATCATCGACAGCCAGGTCCTCGGGCTGTCGGCCGATGGCTTGATCGCGCCGATCAACGAAGGCCAAGCGCCGCTGCCCGAGCCGCCCGTGGAGGCGCCGGTGGTGGAACCTGCGATTGAGTCACCGCCCCTGACGTGGCGCCGCCGCGCGTTCATCTCCCGCCATTACCTGCGCGAAGTGTTCCGTGTCTTCACCACGAAGTCCGAACAAGGGCCGGTGTGGCGGCTCAAGCACAACCTGCTTTGCTGGTATCGCGAAGCGGCCCGTGACCTTGTGCCGGTGCCGGTCCGCATGTCGGCCAGCCGGATTCTCAGGGGGCCATCGGCGCCTGTGGTCATCGAGCCAGTGCCTGAGCCGTCGCCACCGGAACCGGTACACCCCCAGGCCCTGTTGCCGGACACCCGCCAGACCGTGGAGACCCACGTCAGCGGCGTGGTGTATGTCAGCGTGTTCAACCCTGATGACGGGCGCAAGAACTGGCACCACCTGATCACCGCCTTCTGCTGGGCCCTGCGTGACGCCGAGGACGCCACGCTGGTGCTGAAGATGACCCAGAACGACCTGTCGACCTACTACGTCGAGTTGCTGACGTTGCTGTCCCAGTTGTCGCCGTTCAAGTGCCGGGTGGTCGTGATGCACGGTTACCTGGAAGACGAGCAGTTCGCCCGCCTGTATGGCGCGGCCAGCTTCTACGTCAACGCGTCGCGCTGCGAAGGCTTGTGCCTGCCGCTGATGGAGTTCATGTCCTGTGGGCGTCCGGCCATTGCGCCGGACCACACGGCGATGCGCGACTACATCGACACCGAGGTGGCCTTTGTGGTCGAGTCCAGCCGCGAACCCACCATCTGGCCGGAAGATTCGCGCATCTTGTATCGCACCTTGCGCCATCGGCCCGACTGGGGCTCGTTGAAACTTGCCTACCAGCAGAGCCATGCCATGGCGCGGAGTCAGCCGCAGGCCTATCAGGCCATGGCCGCTGCCGCCAACGAACGGATGCGCCGCTATTGCGGCTTCGCCCCGGTGCGACAACGCCTGGCGGATTTCCTGGTGGTCGATGACGAAGCCAGCCTGTCGCTCGCGGTGCAGGCGGGGAGTGCGTCATGCTGATCATCATTTATTCGGAAACCAACCAGAGCAACATCCTGGAGAATCTCGGCAAGCCCGAGTACAGCTATTACTTCGTGCTCAAGGAGTTCCGCCCGGTGCTGGAGCGGCTGGGGCGGGTGATCGAGGTGACCCGCCCGGACGAGGAAGTCGACTCGCTGTATGCCGATTGCCTGGCGCGCGGCGAAGATTGCGTGTTCCTGTCGTTTTCACCGCCCCACCGGACCGCGGCCCATTATGCCTGCCCGACGGTGCCGGTGTTTGCCTGGGAATTCAGCACCATCCCCACCGAGAGCTGGCAGGGTGAGCCCCGGCACGATTGGCGCGTGGTGCTGGGGGCGACCGGCATGGCGATCACCCATTCCAGTTTCACCGTCAACGCGGTGCGCGAGGTGATGGGGGCCGATTACCCGATCGTCGCTATCGCGGCGCCGGTATGGGACCGCTTCGCCGCGCGCGGTGCGGTGCTGGCCCAGCGACCGACGGTCGATCACATGCGCCTGCAACTGCGGGGCTTGCTGATCGACAGCCGGACCACCGACCTGCGCCCCTATGGCCCGCCGGCCCACCAGGCCGGTACGCCGTTGGTGCTGGACGGGCCGCCCCAGGACTGCGAGTTGTTGCTGGACGGGGTGATCTACACCTCGGTGTTCAATCCCTACGACGGGCGCAAGAACTGGAAGGACATGATCAGCGCGTTCTGCACCACGTTCCGCGAGGTGCCCGACGCGACCCTGGTGCTCAAGCTGACCCATCACGACGTCACCGCGGCGCTTGCCGACATGCTGCACCACGTCTACAAGAACCAGTCCTACCGCTGCCGCATCGTGCTGATTCACGGCTACCTGGCGGACGCGGACTACGAGCGGCTGGTGGAAGCCACCCGGTATGTGGTCAACAGTTCCTACGGGGAAGGGCAATGCTTGCCCTTGATGGAGTTCATGTCTTGCGGTCGTCCTGCGATCGCGCCGCTGAACACGGCGATGGCCGATTACATCGATCACGACAATGCCTTCGTGGTGAAGTCGACCGAAGAACTCACCGCCTGGCCTCACGATCCACGTGCGGCCTATCGGACCCTGCGCTATGTCACCGACTGGGACTCGCTGTGCTCGGCCTTTCGCGCCAGCTATGACGTGGCGCGCAATGACCCCGAGCGCTATCGCCGGATGTCGGCCCACGCCGTGCGCAGCCTGGAGACGTTCTGCAGCCAGGCCAACGCCGAACAGCGCCTGGCGGCTTTCTTCCAGCAGGTCGGGCAGCGTCGTCGGAGCGCGCCGCAGCCATGATCCAGCGCCTGCTTGCCTGGCTCAGGCCGCCGGTCGAACCTGCGCCGCCACCCGCTGCCGCCGTTTCGCCCCGTGATGCCGGCCTCTATGACGCGATGCTCGATGGCTGGTTTCGCCCTGAAACCGGCGAATTGCTCAAGGGTTTCGCGATTGGGGCGGGCGACACCTTGCTGGATGTGGGCTGCGGCGAAGGCGTGGCAACGCTGTTCGCGATGCGCCAGGGCGCGTCGGTGATCTTCACCGACAGCGAGCAGGACAAGGTGCGTGAGTTGGCGCGGCAGGTCGAAGCACAAGCGACTGCGCCCTTCCTGGGGCTGGTCAGCAACAGCTTGCCGTTGCCCCTGGCCGACGGGTGTGCGAACAAGGTCGTCTGCATGGAAGTGCTCGAACACATCGACCAGCCTGAGCCGTTCATGGCGGAGTTGGTGCGCATGGGCCGGCCGGGTGCGCAGTACCTGCTCAGCGTACCGGCGCCGGTGGGCGAGCATTTGCAGCGAGGTATCGCGCCGGCAAGCTATTTCCAGGCGCCCAACCATGTCCAGGTGTTCACTGCCGAGCGTTTTGCCGCCTTGGTGGAAGACGCTGGCCTGGTGATTGAGCACCGCCAGGCCAGCGGTTTTTTCTGGGTCATGGGCATGATTTTCTTCTGGGCCAGCGAACAGGCGGCCGGTCGTCACCTCGAGGGGGCCGTGCGCGACCGAATCCAGGCCCCGTACCCGCCGCTGATGGAGCGTTGGGCGGGCGTCTGGCAAGACTTGCTGACGCAACCCGATGGCCTGGCGATCAAGCAGGTGCTGGACCGCTTCATGCCCAAGAGCCAGGTCATCATCGCCCGCAAGCCTGATCTTTTGCCCGGGAGTGCCACATGAGCAGCAAGCGAATCATGGACATCGAGTTGCTGCGCGCCGTCGCGGTGATGGGCGTGCTGTTCCATCACCTGCAAGGCATGCCATTCCCCGGCGGCTGGCCACGCCTGGCAGCCCTGGCCGACAGTTTCCAGCTGTGGTGGGGGGTGGACCTGTTCTTTGCGATATCGGGATTTGTCATCGGGCGTAGCCTGATCCCCCAATTGCGCCGCTGCGACGGGCCCCGGCAATTCTGGACCACCACCCGCGATTTCTGGCTTCGCCGGGCCTTTCGCCTGTTGCCGTCAGCCTGGCTCTGGCTGCTGCTGATTCTCTTCGCGACGTTTTTCCTGAACCGTTCCGGTGCGTTCGGCAGCGTGCAGGCCAACCTGCAAGCGACCCTGGCCGGTTTTCTGCAGTTTGCCAACCTGCGCTTCGCCGACGCGTTCATGCGTTACGAATACGGGGCGAGTTTCGTGTACTGGACCCTCTCGCTGGAAGAGCAGTTCTATCTGGTCCTGCCGCTGCTGGTGTTTGTCTCGCGCCGTTACCTGGTCTGGGTGTTGCTGGCGGTGGTGGTGGTGCAGTTCTTCACCTGGCGTGCGCTGTGGCTGTCGGTGATCCGTACCGATGCCCTGGCCCTTGGCGTGCTGTTGTCGATCTGGAGCCTGCAACCGAGCTATTGGCGCTTGGAGCCTAAAGGGTTGCGCTGGCCCGGGCTGGGTGTGTTGCTGATCGTGGGCCTGGGCGGCGTGATGGCCTGGGTCGCGACCGAACACTTCAATTTGTCGTTCTACCGGCTGGGGGTCATTGCGCTGTGCAGTGCGGTGCTGGTCTGGGTGGCCTCCTATGATCGGGATTACCTACTACCGCGCAGCCGGCTGAAAACCGCGCTGACCTGGGTGGGCAGCCGCTCCTATGGGATCTACCTGATCCATATCCCGGTGTTCTTCCTGCTGCGCGAGCTGTGGTTTCGCTTGGCCCCGTTGGGCTCGCCGGACCCGGCCAGCCATCCGTGGCTGGCCCTGGCGTGCGCCTTGCTGCTGATCGGACTGCTGAGCGAACTCAACTACCGGCTGGTGGAAATGCCGATGCGCAAGCGCGGCGTCCGCCTGGTTGAACGCCTGTCCACCGCCCGAACCGTCCTTCCTGTTCCTGGAGCCCCGTCATGCTGAGCCTTTTGAAGAAACTCACCACGGGCACCCCTGCGCCCGCAGCGCCCGTGGCCGCCAAGGCCGACAAGGCCGACAAGGTCGACCCGTATATGCTCGGGCTGCACGATGCGATGCTCAGTGGCTGGTTCAACCAGCAGACGGGGGAGTTGTTCAGCGGCTTCCCGGTGACCGCACAAGACACATTGCTGGATGTCGGCTGTGGCGATGGCGGCAACGTGCATTTCTGCGCGATGCGTGGGGCGAAGATCATCATCGCTGACATCGATGCCGCCAAGGTCGAGGCTACCCGCCAGCGCCTGAGCGACACCCCCGCGCGCGGTATCGAGTGCCACGTGACCGACTGCAACCCCTTGCCCATCGCCGACGCCACGGCCACCCGGGTGGTTTCCACCGAGGTCATCGAGCATGTCGACGACCCGGCGCAGTTTCTCGCCGAACTGGTGCGGGTCGGCCAGCCCGGCGCGCTGTACCTGCTGAGCGTGCCGCACCCCAGCTCCGAAGAATTGCAGAAAGACATCGCCGCGCCGGAGTACTTCCAGAAGCCCAACCACATTCGCATCATCAGCGAAGAGCAGTTCAAGGCCATGGTCAGCGAGGCCGGGCTGGAGGTGTTGAGCCACAGCCAGTACGGTTTCTATTGGTCTTTGTGGATGCTGTTGTTCTGGGAGGCCAAGGTCGACTTCAGCAACGCCGACCACCCCTTGCTCAACCACTGGGCCGACACCTGGCAGGCTGTGCTCAATTCCCCTCGGGGCGCGCAGATCAAGCAAGCGCTGGATGCGGTAGTGGCCAAGAGTCAGGTGATCATTGCGCGCAAGCCTGGCGTGCTGCCATAGGCCTTGGCGAAACCGGTTTGCCGCGGGTCCGGGTGGCGTTAATCTGCCGACCTTTTGCTGGGGTGGTGAGGTTCCATGGGTGTTCTTTTCCGGCTGTCGCTGGCCTTCGCCACGCTGCTCATGGGCGGCTGTGAACGACCGCCAGCCCCGCCCCTCGACCAACAACTCTACATCTGGCAACGCCAATGGACCCCGGCCCACGCGCCGGCGCTGCGGCAAAGCCATACCGATTTCTCCAGCCTGCGGGTGCTGGCGCTGCAAGCGTTCCCCGGCGCCGGCTGGAACCGGGCACGGATCGATCCGCTCTTGCTCAAGGCGGACGGGCGTCCGCTGATCGCGGTGATTCGCCTGGACGGGCAGCTCAAATCCCTGGACCAGGACGAGGTGATCGCGCAGATCCAGCAGGTGCTCAACGACTGGCAAGCTCAAGGCCTGGCGCCCGTGGGGGTGGAGATCGACCACGACGCCGGCAATGCGCGCTTGCCGGCCTACGGGCAATTCCTTCGCCAGTTACGGCAGCGTTTGCCGGCCAGCCTGCGGCTGAGCATCACCGCGCTGCCGGCCTGGCTCGACAGCCCCGCGTTGCCGGAGGTGTTGGCGACGGTGCAGAGCAGCGTGCTGCAGGTTCATGCGGTGAGCGATCCGCGACTAGGGTTGTTCGACCCGGACCAGGCCCGGCGTTGGGCTGAACGCTGGAGTGCGGTCACCACGCGCCCGTTCTACCTGGCCCTGCCGGCCTACGGTGTGGCGTTGCTGACCCAGGAAAGCGGCGCACCCGTGGTGGAAAGCGAGGTGCCGATCGATCTGGGTGGCGAGCGGCGCGAGCTGCTGGCTGATCCACAACAAGTGGCCGGGCTGGCGGCGAGCCTGCGCGCCGACCCACCGAAACACCTGGCCGGGTTGATCTGGTTCCGCCTGCCGCTGGCCGGCGATCGCCGGGCCTGGAGCCTGACCACGCTCGCGGCCGTCGCCCGGGGCGATGCCCTGACCCGTCGACTGGTCGTGCAGTTGGCGGAGCGGGACGGCTTGTACGATATCGCGCTGGTCAACCAGGGCAATCTCGACAGCCCCTGGCCCCAGCGCCTGACGTTGGCGGTGGGCGGGTGTGACGGCGTCGATGCCTTGGCCGGTTACACGTTGCAACAAACTCCCGGACTGCTTACCTTCACCCGCATTCGGGAAGGCCGCTTGGCCGCCGGTGCCCAGCGCGCGATCGGCTGGGCGCGCTGTACGAAAATTGATCAAGGAGGCTTCAATGTTGACCCGTAAGTGGCCCCGTCGCCTGCTGTGCCTGAGCCTCAGCCTGCCGCTGGGTCAAGCGCTGGCTTGCGGGCCGGAGTTCCCGATGCGCCTGCTGGATAACCGCGCCCAGTCACTGGCTGAATTGCCTGAAGGCAGCTTTCGCTTCGAGGTCAGTCGTCTCGGCCAGGCGATTGCCGGGCTCAAGCCGGCCACCGAGGCGACCCGCAACCCCGATTACAGCTACGACGACGTGTCGTCCTACGTTGAACAGCGCAATCAGGCCGAACGGATGGGCCTGACGCCCCCGCAACAAGCGGTGGTCGAGCGTCTGCGGGCCCTCAACGATGTCGAGCAGATTGCCACCGAGGCCGCGAACCTGCCGCCCGAGTTGCGGTTGTACGCCATTGGCGCGGCGGCCTTCAGCGCTGGCGAGCATCAGCGCGCTGCCGAAGCCTTCCAGCAATTGCTGGCGTTGCCGGCCGACCAGCGCCCGTTGCGCAGCACCTGGGCGGCGTATTCCCTGGGACGCGCCTTGTTCGCCATGAGCACCGAGGCGGGCAGTGGCGAGCCGGCGGCGTTGCAGGACCAGGCCCGCGCGGCGTTCCGCCAGGCCCGGGAGATGAGCGTGTCCGGTTTCAGCGACCCGTTGGAATTGGGCATCGCCAGCCTGGGCGAAGAGGCCAGGGTGGCCTACACCTCGGGCGACTGGGACAGTGCCATCGGGCTGTATGCGAGCCAGTCCGCGCAAGGATCGCCGGTCGGCTACAGCTCCTTGTTGCAGTTGGCCGGCGATCTCTACGTGCAGCCGGATGAGCCATTGGCGGTTTTGCTCAAGAGCCGTTCGGTGCAGCGCCTGGCGGCCGCCTACTTGCTCAGCCGCATCGGTTGGTGGGACGGCGAGGAGCCCTCGGGCGAGAAACGGCTGGTCAAACTGTTGCAAGCCAACGCCCGGGACAATCTTGAGGATGCCGATCGCTTGGCGGCGGTGAGTTACCAGCACGGCGATTACGCCAGTGCCAAGGCCTTTGTAGATAAAGCCGCCGACACCGGATTGGCCTGGTGGGTGCGGGCCAAGCTGGCGTTGCGCGATGGCGATAAAGTCGCCGCGGCGGCGGCCTATGCCAAAGCGGCCCAGGCCTTCCCGAAAGACGAATCGTGGGGCAACCGCCGTACGCCGGATTGGGACTACGAGACGGTGCAGCCCAAGTGCCGGGTCGACGGTGAAAGCGCGATTCTCGCCTTGCAGCGCGGGGATTACCTGCAAGCTTTCGATCAGCTCTACCGGGGCCAGAGCAATTACTGGTACGACGCCGCCGCAGTCGCCGAGCGGGTACTGACGGTGGAGGAACTCAAGCAGTACGTAGACACGCAAGTGCCGGCGCCGCCGGCGTTGAGCCAACAGGATCGCGACAACTACGTGCCCTTGCCCGTCGCCGCGAGCCTGCGCAACCTGCTGGGACGACGTTTGTTGCGCGAAGGGCGTTACGACGAAGCCCCGGCCTATTTCGACAATGCCGATCTGCAGGACAAGGCACGGGCCTACGGGCAGGCGCGCCAGGACGCGGAGTCCAAATGGTGGCCCACCCGGCAGGCCGAGGCTTACTACCGTGCGTCCCGGATCGCGCGCCAATGGGGCATGGAACTGCTGGGGTATGAGATGGCGCCGGACTACGCCAGCCTCGGCGGCAGCTATGCCCTGGAGCCGGTGGAGTTGAAAGTCGGGCCCCTGGTGGCCGAGGGTGAGGTGCAACGTCAGCAGGCCAGCGCCGCGCAACCAGACGTGCGTTACCACTATCGTTTTGTCGCCACGGCGTTGGCGAGCCAGGCGGCGGATCACCTGCCCCATACCAGCCAGGCGTTTGCGGCCGTGTTGTGCAAGGCGGTCGGCTACAACTCGAGCCTCGAAGAGCAGAGCGCGTTGTACCAGCGGTACGTGAAGGAAGGACCGTACGTGGAGTGGGCCGCAAATTTCGGCTACCAATGCCCGGAGCCGGAATTCCACAACGCCAACAAGCGCTATGTTACCCAGGCGCTGGACCCGATCCGCTCGGCACTGCGACCGTATAAACATTGGCTGCTGGTGGGCGGTCTGGTGCTGGTGGCGGCAGCGGTGCTGGGGCTGGTCAACCGGCGTCGGCGCAAAGCCCGGCCAGCCTGAGTCACCACTCCCTTGTGGGAGCGAGCTTGCTCGCGAAGCGGACATCGCGGCTATGGACAGGTCGCGTTATCGTTCTTCGCGGGCAAGCTAGCTCCCACAAAAAAGCAAGGCTGCAGGGGAGGGGTTACATCTGCGTCGCCATCCCCTCGACATTCATGGCCGCCTGGCGCAATGCCTCGGAGCGCGTGGGGTGTGGATGGCAGGTGAGGGCGATGTCCTCGGCCGAGGCACTGAACTCCATCGCCACGCAGTATTCGCCGATCATTTCACTGACACTTGGGCCCACCAGGTGTACGCCGAGGATCTCATCGGTGCGCTCGTCGGCCAGGACCTTGGCGAACCCTTCGGTTTCGTGATTGATTTTCGCCCGGCTATTGGCCGTGAACGGAAACTTCCCGACCTTGTAGGCGCGGCCTTCGGCCTTGAGCTGCTCCTCGGTCTGGCCGACGCTGGCCAGTTCCGGGCGGGTGTAGATGACGCTGGGGATCAGCGCGTAGTTGACCTCGGCGGCCTTGCCGGCGATCTGTTCGATGCAGGCCATGGCTTCGTCTTCGGCCTTGTGGGCCAGCATCGGTCCGGACGTCACGTCACCGATCACCCAGACCCCGGGTGCTTCGGTACGGTGATGCCGGTTGGCAAGCATGCCGCGCGAGTCAGGTTCCAGCCCGACGTTGACCAGCCCTAACCCCTGGGTATACGGCCGACGACCGATGGCAACCAGCACGTAATCGGCGTCCAGGTTCTGGGCCTCGCCGCCGGCGGCGGGCTCAACTTGCACTTGCACGCCGCTGGCCGAGGGGATGGCGCCGGTGACTTTGCTGCTCAACATGAATGCAATGCCTTGCTTGGCCAGGGCCCGTTGCAAGGTCTTGCCGGCTTCTGCGTCCACGCCCGGGCAGATGCGATCGAGGTATTCGACCACGGTCACTTGGGCGCCCAACCGCCGCCAGACCGACCCCAGTTCGAGGCCGATGACGCCCGCGCCGATCACCACCAGGTGGCGCGGCACTTCATTCAGCGACAGCGCTCCGGTGGAGTCGAGGATACGTTGATTATCAATGGTCACGCCGGGCAGCGGCATCGGCTCGGAGCCCGTGGCGATGACGATGTCCTTGGCGCTGAGTTCGGTCTTGCTGCCGTCTTCGGCGGTGACCGTGACCTTGCCGGGTCCGTCGATGTGGCCCCAGCCCTTGATCCAGTCGACCTTGTTCTTGCGAAACAGGAACTCGATGCCTTTGGTCAGGCCCGCCACGCTTTCGTCTTTTTGTTTCATCATTTGCGCCAGATTGAGGGTAGGGCTGACCTCGATCCCCAGGTTGGCGAACGCCGACCCCGTGGCCGCCTCGTACAGTTCGGAGGCGTGAAGCAAGGCTTTGGAAGGCATGCAACCGACGTTCAGGCAGGTGCCGCCCAGGGTCGCGCGGCCTTCGACACAGGCGGCCCGCAAGCCCAACTGTCCAGCCCGGATCGCCGCGTTGTACCCGCCAGGGCCGCCGCCCAGAATGACTACGTCGTAATTGCTCATCGCGCTTCTCCCACTTGGCCTGATAAAAAATTATGCTCGTAATATGAGCGTTTCCACGGATTACGGTCAAGGCTTAAGTCAAGGGGCTGGCATGGCTTGCGGCATGAAGAATTCAAAACGGAAATTTCACAGTAATCGTTATAAGGTAACGAGATGTAACGAAGCGGCGGTGGCTTCTGTCCACAAGCCCGGGTTCTGATCGCCACAAGCGTTGGGGTGGTATGCAAGTCGATCTTGATGTCGAGGGAGGCCAGGTGGCCGAATGGCCGCGCTTTCAGCGTGCGATAGTGCATGGGCGTCGTATGAGGCGAATGGTCCTGATGCTGGGTGGGGCGGCAGGCCTGGCCGGGGTGCTGGCGTTTTTTATCGGGCTGTTCTCGCCGCTGTCGCTGTGGCCAGCCCTGCTGGTGAGCCAGGGCGCAAGCGTGCTGGTGTTGCTGGCCGGTGTGCAATCGGCCGGGTGGATCGCGCAATGGCGCGGCAAGGCGTTAGCGCCGCCGCTGGATAACCCGACTTCGCCGCAACCGCCGGTGGATGAGCTGGGTGGGTGGTATGAACGATTGCTCGAACGGCTCGGCGTGCGCTGGGCCGGTCTGCTCGCGCACATCGGCGCACCGGCGTTGTGGCTGGCCGGCTGGGCAACGCTGGTGTTGTTGAGCCTGGCGCAAGTCTGGAACCTGACGTTGCCCGCTGCCCCCCTTGGGACGTCGGCCAGTGTCGGGGCGGCGCTGTCGTTGCTGCTGGCATTCAGGTTGCTGGTGTTCGAGCGCCAATTGGCCCAGCAACCTGCCGTGGAGTGGCCGGAAGCGCAGCCTCTGGCGCAATTGGCTCGGGTGCCGATCATCGTGCTGGTCCTCGGCGCCATGTGCCTGTTGTTCGCCGGCGAAACATCGGTCTGGCCTGTGCGCCTGGCGGTGTTGATGGGTGTGCTGCCAGGGCTTGTGGCGCTGGAGTTGCTGCTGCGTGCCGTGTTGTCGCTGTTCAGCCCCCGTCGGGATGCGGTGGAGCCGACCCTGTTGGGGCGTAGTGTCATTGCCGATCTGCTGTGCTGGCCGCCGCAACCCTTGCAGGCGTTGCAGCACGAACTGCACAACCGCTTCGGCATCGACCTGCGCCAGATTTGGGCGTTCAGCTACATGCGTCGTGCTTTCCTGCCGGTGTTGGCCTTGGTGGCCTTGGTGGGTTGGTTGCTGACGGGCGTGCATGAAGTGCCGCTGCAAGCACGCGGAATCTATGAGCGCTTCGGTAAGCCCGTGGAGGTCTTCGGCCCTGGCTTGCACGCAGGGCTGCCCTGGCCGTGGGGCAGGGTGCTGGCTGTCGAGAATGGGGTCGTGCACGAGTTGGCGAGCAGTGTCGCCGACACTGCGGCGGCCGCGGATGTCGAACCGGCCGAGGGGCCGGCGCCGGCGGTTGCCAACCGGTTATGGGACGCCAGCCATGTCAACGACAAGTCCCAAGTCATCGCCAGTCGGCGGGCGGATCAGGAGAGCTTCCAGATCGTCAACATGGACGTGCGCTTCGTCTACCGCATTGGCCTGAGCGACGCCGCCGCGTTGGCAGCCACCTACAACAGCGCCGACATTCCCACGCTGATCCGCAGCACCGCCAGCCGTGTTCTGGTGCATGAGTTTGCTTCGCGCACCCTGGATGGCTTGTTGGGCGCGGACCGCGTCAGCCTGGCCGACGAGATCGGTCGCGCGGTCCAGGCGGATTTGCAGGCGCTGGACAGCGGGGTGGAAATCCTGGCGACGGTGGTAGAAGCAATTCATCCACCGGCCGGAGCAGCCAACGCCTACCACGGTGTGCAAGCGGCGCAGATAGGTGCCCAGGCGCTGATTTCGCGCGAACGAGGGGCGGCGGCGGAGCAGACTAACCAGGCACAGCTGCAAGCCAGTGTTGCCCGCGACCAGGCCCAAGCCGGAGCCCGGGAAACCCACGCGGCTGCCCAGGCCGCCGATCTGCGCTTTAACGCAGACCGCCAAGCCTATGCCACCGCCGGGCACGCCTTTGTGCTGGAGCGCTACCTGAGCCAACTAAGCCAAGGCCTGGGCAACGCCAAGCTGCTGATTCTCGATCATCGCCTGGGCGGCGGCGGCAACGCGCCCACCCTCGACCTGCGTACTTTCACGCTGCCGGCAGACCCCGCGTCGCCGCGTAACCCTGTCCTGCCAGGAGCTGCCCATTGAGCCAGTCCTCTTCACACGGTCACCACGACCACGCCGGCCACGCTCACGCTCATGGCGGCCACCACCATGGGCATCATCACCACCATCACGGTGAGCCACAGGAAGCCGGGCCGTTTCCTTGGCGGCGCATGGCCTGGGCGGCGCTGCTGGTCGCGTTCGCGGTCGCCGCCGCGAGCCTGGTGCAAGTGCGTTCGGGAGAAGCCACCGTGATCACGCGTTTCGGCAACCCGGCGCGGGTCCTGCTGCAACCAGGGTTGGGGTGGCGGTGGCCGGCGCCGTTCGAAGCGGCTATTCCGGTGGACCTGCGTCTGCGCACCACGTCCAGCGGTTTACAGGATGTCGGTACGCGCGATGGCCTGCGGATCATTGTCCAGGCGTACGTGGCGTGGCAGGTCCAGGGTGACCCGGACAACGTGCAACGTTTCATGCGGGCAGTGCAGAACCAGCCGGACGAAGCCGCGCGGCAGATCCGCACGTTCGTCGGTTCGGCCCTGGAAACCACCGCCGCCAGTTTCGACCTGGCGAACCTGGTCAACACCGATGCCAGCCAAGTGCACATCGCCGATTTCGAAGCGCAGCTGCGCCAGCAAATTGATCAACAGTTGCTCACCACCTACGGCGTGCGCGTGTTGCAGGTCGGTGTCGAGCGCCTGACCTTGCCTTCGGTGACACTGACCGCGACGGTGGATCGCATGCGTGCCGAGCGTGAAACCATTGCCACCGAACGCACCGCCAT
The DNA here is from genome assembly GCF_036693845.1 of Pseudomonas sp. MS646. Taxonomy (NCBI): domain Bacteria; kingdom Pseudomonadati; phylum Pseudomonadota; class Gammaproteobacteria; order Pseudomonadales; family Pseudomonadaceae; genus Pseudomonas; species Pseudomonas sp. MS646. Next base: position 6,178,398 of record NZ_CP144763.1, on the reverse strand, counting down.
CGGCAAGCGCGAAGCGGCGCAAATTCGTTCTGCCGCCGAGCGGGATGCGCGGGTCATGCAGGCCGATGCCACGGTGAAAGCGGCCGAGATCGAGGCGCAATCCCGAGTAGAAGCCGCCGAAATCTATGGCAAGGCCTACGCCGGCTCGCCGCAGCTCTACAACCTGCTGCGCTCATTGGATACCCTTGGCACCGTGGTCAGCCCCGCTACCAAATTGATTTTGCGCACCGATGCGGCGCCGTTCCGCGTACTGGTGGACGGCCCGCCAGCGATGGACGGCAAAAGTGGAACACAACCATGAGCATGGTTCCACGTGGAACAAATCCGTTATCCAGCCCGTGGGTCCAGGCCGGACGTTTGGCGTTTCTCGGGCTTTACGCGGTGACGGTATTGGCCGCGTTGGCCTGGGCTTGCTCCAATGTGCGGCAGATCGATCCACAGAACCGCGCCGTGGTGTTGCACTTTGGGGCCTTGGATCGAATCCAGAATGCCGGGCTGCTATTGGCGTGGCCCAGTCCCGTGGAACAAGTGATCCTGTTGCCCGCGGCGGATCGGGTACTGGAGCGACGGGTGGAAAACCTGCTGCGCTCGGATCCCGCTTTGCAGGCTGACAGGGTGGCCAGCTTCGCCACGCCGATCAGTGATGCGCTGGCGGGTTCTGGTTATTTATTGACCGGCGATGCCGGTGTGGTGCAACTGGATGTGCGGGTGTTCTACAAAGTCACCGACCCCTACGCCTTTGTGCTTCAAGGCGAACACGTGCTGCCGGCGCTCGATCGACTGGCGACCCGCAGTGCCGTGGCCCTGACGGCGGCGCGGGACCTGGACACGATTCTGGTGGCGCGGCCGGAATTGATGGGCAGTGACAGCCAGGCCGCCGAGCGTCGTGAACGGCTGCGCGGCGATCTGGTCCAGGGCATCAACCGGCGCCTGGCCGATCTGGCGGCGACAGGGCAGGGGCTGGGTATCGAGGTGGCACGGGTGGATGTGCAATCGAGCCTGCCGGGCCCTGCGGTGAGTGCCTTCAACGCGGTATTGACCGCCAGCCAGCAGGCTGACAAAGCCGTGGCCAACGCCCGCACCGACGCGGAAAAGCTCACCCAGACGGCCCGCCAGGACGCTGATCGCGCGCTCCAGGTCGCCCACGCCCAAGCCAGCGAACGGCTCGCCAAGGCGTCGGCCGACACGGCCACGGTACTGGGGCTGGCAAAAACTCAAGGCACTGATCCACAGATCCTGCTGCGCCTTTATCGCGAACGTGTGCCGGCGATCCTTCGCCAAGCCGGTTCCGTGACCACGGTCGATCCGAAAGACGATTCCCGTCTGATCATCCAGGGAGCTGAACAATGACTGCTCAAGCCAACGCGCTGCCGATGCTGTCTTCGGCGGAACAGCGCACCGCCGCGCGCCAACTGACCCTGGCGATGCTTGCGCTCGGGCTGCTCGCCTTGGGGTTGGTATGGCGCGGCTGGTTGCCAGAGCAAACAGGGGTCAGCCAATTGCTGCTGGGTGTCGCCTCGCTGCTGGTGGCGGTTCCAGTCATGCGTTCGGCCTGGTACAGCTTGCGTTATCCCAGCCTGCACGGGATCACCGATCAGTTGATCGCCTTGGCGATGCTCGGGGCCTGGGCTACAGGCGATCTGCTGACGGCTGCGTTGTTGCCCATCATCATGATTTTCGGGCACGTGCTGGAGGAGCGCAGCGTCATCGGCTCCCAGGAAGCGATCCATGCCCTCGGCCAGCTCACCCGCAGTCTGGGCCGCAAAGTGCAGGCCGACGGCTCGATCATCGAGGTCGACAACGGCACGTTGCGCCCCGGTGATGTAGTGGAGGTGCGTGCTGGTGACCGGGTGCCTGCGGACGGCCGTGTGCTGTCCGGCCAGGCGAGCCTCGACACTGCGCCGATCACCGGCGAATCGGTGCCCCTGGAGGCGGGGGTGGGCACCGAGGTTTTTGGTGGCGCAATCAATTTGGATGGTTTGCTGCGCCTGGAAGTGACCCGCACCGGTGATGAGTCAACGCTCGGCAAGGTCATCGCCCTGATGCAGAACGCCGAGCGTTCGAAACCGCCCATCACCCGTTTGCTGGAGCGCTACGCCGCTCGCTATCTGGTGTTGGTGTTGCTGCTGGCGGCGGTGACCTGGTTCGTGACCCATGACGCCCAGGCCATGCTCGCGGTGCTGGTAGCGGCTTGCCCTTGCGCGTTGGTGCTGTCGGCGCCGGCGACGGCCATCGCAGGAATCGCCGTGGCGGCGCGTCACGGGATCCTGATTCGCAGCTCGGCCTTTCTGGAAGAGTTGGCCGACCTCACTTCGCTGGTGGTCGACAAGACCGGCACCCTGACGTACGGCGCCCTGCGTTTGCAATCCATCGAAGGCTCCCAGGATGACCCTGCCGATGTATTGCTGCCGTTGGCGGCGAGCTTGGGGTCGGCCAGCAGCCACCCGGTCAGCCGCGCATTGGCCGGGTTGGTCGAGCCGGAACACTGCCTGCCTCTGACGCAGGTCCATGAGCGCCAGGGGCTCGGTGTGGTCGCGATGACCGGGCAGGGCGTGGCGGCGCTGGGTCGGCCGGAGCTGTTCTCCCAGCTGGGGATCGAGACCTGCGCGGTTCCTGTCCACGACGGTCCGATCGCCGGCCTGGCCCTGGACGGCAAGTTTCTCGCCTGGCTGTTGTTGGCCGACAGCGTCAAGCCGGAAGCCCGGATGGCCCTGGCGGAGTTGCGCGAGCTGGGCTTGGGCCGTCAGTTGCTGCTGACCGGTGACCGGCACAGCGTGGCCAACGCCTTGGCACAGGATGTCGGTATCCGCGAGGTGCAAGCCCAAGCGTTGCCGGAAGACAAACTCAACCGGGTCATGACCGAAATCGACCATGGCTTCCGCCCGATGGTGGTGGGCGATGGCATCAACGATTCCCTGGCGCTCAAGGCCGGTGTGGTCGGCGTAGCGATGGGGGCCGGTGGCGCGGACATTGCCCTCGCGTCGTCGGACATCGTGCTGATCGGCAGCGACCTGCGCCGCCTCGGCACGTGCGTGCGGCTCAGTCGCCAATGTCGACGTACTTTGCAGGTCAACGTGATCATCGGCCTGGGCTGGACCCTGGCCATCGTCGCCTTTGCCGCGTTCGGTTGGCTCGGCGCGGCGGGGGCGATGATCGCTGCGTTGTTGCACAATCTGAGCACGCTGCTGGTGCTGGGCAATGCCGGGCGTCTGCTGCGGTTCCAGGAGCCGTTGCTGAAAATCAGCGAAGGCTGACCCAGGCGAACTGTCTAGCGACATTGCAGTCTGCTATTGAGAGGGCGCGCCACGCTGGGAGTACCCGTTACAGGGAGTGAATATGGGACAGCAATAGAAAAAGGCTATAAATTCGATAGCCTGCTATTTTTCTACCATGGTCTACCCTCAGTTCAGATGTTCTGAAACCAGGGGGATATCTCATGCTCGCGCAGCTTCCACCGGCCCTCCAGAATCTTCACTTGCCGCTTCGGCTGCGGCTCTGGGATGGCCATGAATTCACACTGGGCGCCGACCCCAGTGTCACGATCGTGGTAAAGGACCCACAGATGGTCGGGCAATTAACCCATCCCAGCCTGGATGCGCTGGGTGCGGCGTTCGTCGAAGGCAAACTGGAACTTGAGGGCTCGATCCACGAAGTCGTGCGGGTCTGCGATGAGTGGAGCCAGGCACTGGTGGAGGAGGACGCCGACAGCCATCCCGTGCGTTCGGCCCACGACAAGGAAACCGACGCCAAGGCGATTTCCTATCACTACGACCTTTCCAACGCGTTCTATCAGCTCTGGCTCGACAGCGACATGGCGTATTCCTGCGCCTATTTCGAGACCGGCAGTGAAACCCTCGAACAGGCCCAGCAAGCCAAGTTTCGTCATTTGTGCCGCAAGCTTCGGTTGCAACCCGGCGACTACCTGCTGGACGTCGGTTGCGGCTGGGGTGGGTTGGCGCGTTACGCGGCGCGGGAGTTCGGGGCCAAGGTCTTCGGCATTACCCTCAGCCAGGCGCAACTGGACCTGGCGCGAGAGCGGGTCAAGGCGCAGGGCCTGTCAGACCAGGTAGAACTGCAATTGCTGGACTACCGGGACCTGCCCCAGGATGGCCGCTTCGACAAAGTGGTCAGCGTGGGTATGTTCGAGCATGTCGGCCACGCGAACCTCGAGCAGTACTGCAAGACATTGTTTGGGGCTGTGCGAGAGGGCGGGCTGGTGATGAACCATGGCATCACGGCCAAGCACACCGACGGGCGTCCGGTGGGACGCGGTGCGGGGGAATTCATCGAGAAGTATGTGTTCCCCAATGGCGAGTTGCCGCACCTGTCGATGATCGCTGCCCACATCAGCGAAGCCGGGCTTGAGATCGTCGACGTGGAGAGCCTGCGCCTGCATTACGCGCGCACCCTCGATCACTGGAGCGAGCGTCTGGAAGACAACCTGGCGGCGGCCGCAAAGGAAGTGCCGGAGCAGGCATTGCGAATCTGGCGCCTGTACCTGGCCGGCTGCGCCTACGCGTTCGCCAAGGGCTGGATCAACCTGCACCAGATCCTTGCGGTGAAAACGCATGCAGACGGTAGCCACGATCTGCCCTGGACTCGCGACGACCTCTACACCCCTTAAAGGATCGGGGAAATAAGCCGGGCGATCCGCATGCCGACTTTCTGGAGGCGGTGGGTCTCCCGGCTTTCCTGTTTGTCGACTTCCTGGGCCTGGGCGAAGTCGCGTTCGAGCATCTGCTCGACTTCGCTGGCGAACGGGATGTCCACGGTCAGTAGCATGACTTCGAAATTCAATCGGAACGAACGGTTGTCCAGGTTCGCGCTGCCGATGGCGCTGATTTCCCGGTCGATCAGTACCACCTTCTGATGCAAGAAGCCTGGGCTGTAGCGGAACACCCGTACCCCCGCGCGCACGGCTTCAAACGCATACAGGCTGGAGGCGGCATAGACCACCTTGTGATCTGGCCGCGAGGGCAGGAGGATGCGCACGTCGACGCCGCGCAGTACTGCCAGGCGTAACGCGGCGAATACCGCTTCGTCAGGGATGAAGTAGGGCGTGGTGATCCACACCCGTTCACTGGCCGCGTGGATCGCCTCGACGAAGAACAGCGAGCAGGTCTCATAGGCATCGGCCGGACCGCTGGCGAGCAGTTGGCAGAGCACACCGTCGTCCGGGTAGGCGTCCGGTAAAATCAGCGGCGGCAATGAGCGAGCAGCCCAGAACCAGTCCTCGGCAAACGATTCCTGCATGCTCGCCACCACCGGCCCGCGCACTTCGACATGGGTATCGCGCCACGGCGCCAGCGGCGGCAGTTCGCCCATGTATTCATCGCCCACGTTGTGCCCGCCGACGAACCCCACCACGCCGTCCACCGCGACAATTTTGCGGTGGTTTCGAAAGTTGACCTGGAACCGGTTGAGCCAACCACTGCGGGTGGCGAACGCTTTTACCTGGACACCGCCATCGCGCAATGCTTGAACATACTGGTGGGGCAGGGAGTGGCTGCCGATACGATCATAGAGCAGGTACACCGCCACGCCTTCGGCGGCTTTCTTCAAAAGCAACGCGTGCAGGCGTCGGCCGAGATGGTCGTCGTGAATGATGAAAAACTGGACCAGCACCGCCTCGCGCGCGCTTTCGATGGCCTGGAAGATCGCTTCGAATGTAGCCTGCCCGTTGACCAGCAACCGCAGCTGATTATTCGCCAGGCACGGCGTACGCCCCAGTTTGGGCATCGCCCGCAAAGAAGCGTAGGCCTGCGAAGCGCGGGCGGCGAGGGCTTCCTCGACCCATGGGCGCCAGTTGAGCTCGGAGACAGCCTTGCGCATTTCTTCGTTGGCCTGCCGCCGCGCCTTGATGTAGCCATCGAAGGTGCTGCGACCGAAGACCAGATAAGGAATCAACGTCAGGTAGGGAATGAACACCAGGGAAAGGGCCCAGGCGATCGAGCCTTGGGCAGTGCGTACGGTCAGCACCGCATGGACGGCGGCGATGGAGCCCAGGGTATGCAGCAACGCGATCAGGTAACCGAAGATATGCGGGCCGAAATAATCCATGGGGCAGCCTTGCTCCTGAAGTTTCAATGCTTAACAGACCATGTTCCAGGGCGATTGTCGCTATTTAATTCAGCCATGTGGGCCTGAACCGAAACCTGTGGGCGGCGTCTAACGGCCACTTGTCCTCTGGAGTTTTCGCAATGAATGTTCGTCTGCTGGGTGTGGCCATGGCGATGGGGTTGTCGGTATCTGTGGCGGCCCAGGCACAAATGCTTCAGCCGGGATTATGGGAATTGACCTCCAGCAATATGAAAGTCGATAACCAGAATCTGCCGGACCTGCAGTTGATCCTGGGCCAGGTGCAAAATCAGATGACCCCGGAGCAGCGGGCGATGCTGGAAAAGCAGGGCATTACCATGGGCGGCAAAGGCATTCGCGTCTGCCTGACCCCGGCACAGGTGCAAACCAATGATATTCCCCTGCAAGACCCGCAGTCGGGCTGCAAGCAGCAGATCACCGAGCGGACCGGCAATCAGTGGAAATTCCGCTTCAGTTGCCCGAAAGCGCAGGGCAATGGTATTGCGACGTTCCAGAGTGATCGGGAATTCACGACCAAGGTGAGCGGCACTTTCAACGCCACCGGTATCCAGCAGAATGGCAGCCTCGATACCCGTGCGGTGTGGTTAGGCCAGGACTGCGGGACGGTCAAGCCGCGGGCTTGAAAGCCGGGCCAAAGATGAATGGCCTTGTGGGAGCCGAGAGCTCCCACAAACCTGACGCAATGTGATCAGGGTTTGCTCAACGCCTCGTACAAGGTGTTGAGGTTGTACTCGAACAGACCGGTGAATGTGCTGGCCGGGCCACTGGCGGCGAGTGCATCGGAGTACAGCGTGCCGCCGATGTGGGCGCCGCTTTCGTCGGCGATTTGCTTGAGCAGGCGCGCATCCTTGATGTTTTCCATGAACACCGCTTTGACGTTCGCTTGACGGATCTGGGTAATCAGCGCCGCGACTTCGGCCGCCGAGGGTTCACGTTCGGTGGACAAGCCCTGAGGTGCCATGAACTCGATGCCGTAGGCCTGGCCCAGGTAACCAAAGGCGTCGTGGGACGTCACGATCTTGCGATTGCCCGGCGGTAATGCGCCGAGCTTGGCCTTGGCCTCGGCCAACAGGGCGTAGATCTTTTTCAAGTAAGCCTGACTGTTGCGTTGGTAATCCGTACGGTTGGCCGGGTCAGCGGCTTTCAGTGCCTTGGTGATGTTGCTCACGTACAGCTCGGCATTCGCCAGGTTATGCCAGGCGTGCGGGTCGGGAACGGTTTCACCGTCCTCATCCAGCGAGCGCGGGATCACGCCACGGCTGGCGCTGATCACCGGCGCCGTGGTTTCGGTGCTGGTGACCAGGCGATCCAGCCACGGCTCGAAGCCCAAGCCATTCTTGATGATCAGTTTCGCCCGCAGCAGCGCCTTGGCGTCGTCTGGCGTGGGTTCGTAGGTGTGCGCATCGGCGTCCGGCCCGACCATGTTGGTGATGTGCACGTGTTCGCCGCCGATCTGTTGGGTCATGTCGGCGAGGATGCTGAAGCTGGTCACCACCTGGAGTTTCTCGGCAGCGGATAAAGACATGGACAGCATCAGGCTGAACAGCACGAGTAGAGCGCGCATCGGGAAACACCTCATTGGGATGTGAGCAAGGGTGGGCGGCGGAAAAGGCCGTGCACCGGACCGAATACCACGGACAGCAGGTACAGCACGCCGGCCACCAATACGATGGATGGCCCGCTGGGCAGTGAAAAATGGAAGGACAACAACAGGCCCAGCCAAACCGATAGACAGCCCAGGAGCGCGGCCACAGCCATCAGCACCGGCAGGCGGCGGCTCCAGAATCGCGATGCGGCGGCCGGCAGCATCATCAGCCCGACCACCATCAATGCGCCAATGGCTTGGAAGCCGATCACCAGGTTCAACACCACCAGGGTCAGGAACACGCCATGGGCCAGCGGGCCAAGACGACTGACGGTTTGCAGGAACAGAGGATCCAGGGTATCGAGCAGCAGGGGGCGATAGATCGATGCCAGCGCCAGGAGGCTGAGCCCCGAGACCCAGAGCATGCCGGTAAGCGTCGGACCGTCCACCGCCAATGCCGAGCCGAATAGCAGGTGGAGCAGATCCAGACGCTTGCCGGCGATGCCGAGAATCAACACACCGGCCGCCAGTGAGATGGGATAAATCGCCGCAAGACTGGCGTCTTCCCGCAGGCCGGTGCGCCGGGTGATCCAAGCGGCGAGGCCGGCCATGCTCAAGCCCGCGCCGAGGCCGCCGATTGTCAAGGCAGGCAGGCTGAGGCCGGCGAACCAGAAGCCCAACGCCGCCCCCGGCAGGATGCCATGGGCCACGGCGTCGCCGATCAGGCTCATGCGACGCAGGATCAGGAACACGCCCAGCGGCGCGGTGCTGCACGCCAGCACCAGGCCGCCCAGCAAGGCCCGCCGCATGAAGAGGAACTCCTGGAACGGTTGCCAGAAATGAGTGGCCGCGAGCATCAAGCCACCCACGCGCAGGGTTGTTGAGCAATCAGCTCGACGCTTCGGCCCAGCGTGCAACCCGTGTTTTTAATCAGCAGCGTTTGGGGAATATGTTGGCGTACCGCAGCCAGATCATGACACACCACCACCACGGTTCGACCTTCGGCATGCCAGCCGTGGATGTGTTTCCACAGCAGGGCCTGACCTTGTTCATCAAGGGCAGCATGAGGTTCATCAAGCAACAGCAGCGGCGCTTCGGCCAGGCTCAGGCGGGCGAGCAAGGCGCGTTGCAACTCACCTCCGGACAGCGCCATCAACGGTCGGCGTTCGAGGCCGGTCAGTGCCCAATCATCCAGTGCGCTTTGCAGCAACTGCTTACGAATGAGTGGGGTGTGTTTGTTTCCCCATGCGCCGGCAGCCACCAGTTCCTGCACGTTGATGGGAAACTGACGATCAAGGTGTTGCTGCTGGGGCAGGAACGAAACGCCGCCACGACGTGGAACCTCCAGCACAACTTTTCCGGACAGCGGCTTTTGCAGCCCGGCCAGGACTTTCAACAGGCTGCTTTTGCCCGAACCATTGGCACCGATGATTGCGGTCAGGCTGCCAGCCGGTCGCTCCATGTTCAGCGGCGGAGTGAGGGGTTGTCCGGGAGCACCCCAGCACAGATCCTGGCAACGGATCATGGTGCCTCCCGAGGCCAACGGCTGTGGGCGACGGCATTGTGGGCGTGGAGGCTTTCGGCATGAACGACTTGCACCTGGCCGGCAACGATGCTGGGTAATGGACTCAACGCCGCGTTCAATCGCCGGGCGGCGTCTTCGCAGAACATCAGGTTCTGCCCGTTGGCGAGGGCGAACGCTTGCTCGTCGGCACGCTTGACCGCTGTTTGCACCGCCGTACCGAGGGCGGCCTCAGCGTTGTCGATCACGGCCAGCAGCGGCATGTCGTTGCAATCGGTGTTCAAGCATAGGGTCAGGGTGGCTGTGCTGCGTTGGCTGTGAGGGGTCGCGACGATGCCATTAGACGAGCCCAGCCAGGCGAGAACTTCCGCGTGCTCGAGTCGCTTGTTTGCGAAATCGTCGACGAATTGTTGTTGGATCAACTGCCGGGCGAGCGCGGCCGAGCAGGGACAGGTGGAGGAATACGGAATTTGAATGCGCAGTTCCACGTGGAACATTGCATTTTCCAAGTGCGCTTCGATGCTTACTGGGTAGCTTTTCCAACCGGCCAGCGGACTGACCAATGCCGGTCGCTTGAGCAACACATCGGTGTGAATGCTCAAAGAGGCTGCGCGCGACAGGCCCTCATGGCTGTCGAGGAATTGCTGGAGGATTTCGCGCATCAGTGATGGAGCCAATGGTGCGTCTTCGAGCTTTTCCAGCGCCACGTACAAGCGAGACATGTGAATGCCCCGAGCGGTGCCGTCATCCAGGCTGACACCTGCATCGGCGGTTGCGCCCAGGCGTTGTCCGTCGATCAAAACCGGGGTCGCGATGCCGCACATTCCCACCCAATCGAGGGGAAGGGTTTCGCGTGAAACCTGCGCAGCCACGTCTGGCAGTGTTAACGCATTCATGGTCGAAGTCCGTGATGTGTTCAAAGTTGATGTTATAGTATTACATAAAATTCGAACACTCTTTGTTCATGAACGGAGTTTCATGTGCCTGCGTTCCACGTGAAACATCAAGGCATTGAGTTCTGGCAACCGTTGAGGCGACCGCAGATAAATGCGCCAGCGCTGCCGCCTGAGCTGGCGAAACGGTTGATCGTTGTCCATCCCACACGCCGGCTGTAACCCACCCAACTTTCGCCGTTGGAGGCTACGCCTGTGAAGAAGGTGAGCTGACCATACCGATCATTGGTTTGCGCCCAGTAGCGCCGGCTGGCCATTTCAAATCCGCGCAAGTAGACCGTCTTTCCAGCTGTCATGACGCTGTAGGCATTGCCTTGCCCATCTACGCACGCCAGCAAATTTGCGCTGCGTGTACAGGTCGCCAGCAGCGGACTTTGTGCCGAGGCTGCGCCCAGAGTCCATAGCAGCAATGTGCTCGCTACGACGAATCGCAGAAGTTTAACCATGGCGCGTTCTCGGAAGACGGGGGTTGGCAAGAGGTTGTTGTTATACTATAACATAAATATACCTAAGACTCGCCTGGGTCGAGGACGGGCCGTTGCGCGCGTCCGTCGTGACCCAGGTGGGTTGCCCGATGAGGATAGACCCCATGCCCAATCGCCTTCCCGTCACTGTGCTCTCCGGATTTCTCGGCGCCGGAAAAAGTACCTTGCTCAACCATGTCCTGCGCAATCGAGATAATCTGCGAGTCGCTGTGATCGTCAACGATATGAGCGAGATCAACATCGATGGCAGCGAAGTCCAGCGCGATGTGACACTTAACCGCGCTGAGGAAAAACTCGTGGAAATGAGCAATGGCTGCATCTGCTGCACCCTTCGCGAGGATTTGTTGGAGGAGGTTGGCCGCCTCGCCAGGGAAGGGCGTTTCGATTATCTGCTGATCGAATCCACCGGTATCTCCGAACCGTTGCCGGTGGCTGAAACCTTCACCTTCCGTGATGACCAAGGTCGGAGCCTGGCCGATGTTGCCCGGCTCGACACCCTGGTAACGGTGGTGGATGGGGTGAATTTCCTGCTGGATTATCAAGCCGCCGAGAGCCTCGCATCCCGAGGAGAAACATTGGGGGAGGAGGACGAACGCTCCATCACCGACCTGCTGATTGAGCAGGTCGAGTTTGCCGATGTGATTCTGATCAGCAAGATCGACCTGATCAGTCGTGACGAGCGGGAAGAACTGATGGCGATCCTGCAACGCCTCAATGCCCAGGCGCAGGTCATTCCCATGACGATGGGGCAGGTGCCTTTGGGGCGAATCCTCGACACCGGCCTGTTCGACTTTGAGCGCGCCGCCCAGGCCCCCGGCTGGCTCCGCGAAATGCGTGGCGAACATGTGCCGGAAACCGAGGCGTACGGCATTGCCTCGACAGCCTACCGGGCGCGCCGGCCGTTTCATCCCCAGCGCTTTTTCGACTTCATCGACCGGCCATGGACCCAGGGTAAACTCCTGCGTTCGAAGGGCTTCTTCTGGTTGGCCAGCAAACCTGAGGAGGCGGGCAGTTGGTCCCAGGCGGGCGGTTTGATGCGGCATGGCTTTGCCGGACGCTGGTGGCGCTTCGTCCCCAAGGACCAGTGGCCACAGGACCCGGAGAGCACCGCGGCGATCATGAACCATTGGCTCGCCGCCACGGGCGACTGTCGCCAGGAACTGGTCTTCATCGGCCAGGGCCTCGATTTTGCCCGACTCACCGCCGAACTGGACGCCTGTCTGCTGACCGATGCGGAAATGGCCCTCGGTGTCGAGGCGTGGCGTCGGTTGCCGGACCCGTTCGGCACCTGGCATGACGAGGTTGCAGCGTGATGGCGGCGCCACTGCTGCACAGCGTCGTGACGCGCCAGGTGCAGGGTGATACCCCGCAGACACTGGCCCAGGTCTTGGCCGACGACACCAACCTGGCGGTGTGGCAGCGCCAGCTTCCCGCGCACATCAGCGATTTTGCGGCGATGGTGCTGTCGATGGACCAACCTCTCGCCGAATCACGGGTGCTTGAAATACCGGACGACGAGACCGCGCCGAACCTGGCCAACCTGGCCGCAGGCTTCGTGGATCTGCAAGGCCACGATGGGTTCATCGCTGACGTCGCCTGGCTGGTCAGTGCGTTTGCGTGCTTGCTGGGCGCGCGGCGTGTCGGCCTGCGCCTGCGGACATTGGACAAGGCCATGTGCCCGCGCTTTCACGTGGATCACGTGCCGGTGCGATTGTTGACCACGTATGCGGGCGTTGGCAGCCAGTGGCTTGAGGAAGGCGCAATGGATCGGCGACGGCTTGCCGAGCCCGCGGCGGAGCCTGGCGATCCACGCCTCATCCAGCAGTTTCGCAGCGGTGACGTGGGCTTGCTGAAGGGCGAGAAATGGCACGGCAACGAAGGCCGGGGCCTGATTCATCGCTCGCCGGCGCTTGCCCCGGGGCAGCGCCGGCTGATCCTCACGCTGGATTGGCTGGCTTAAGGGGCGAGCCAGGTGCCCTGGTTCTGCCCCTGGCAAAATGGCTTGAGGTACGCGGCATCGGTGGCCACGCCGTAATAGTGAATATCCTGGCGATAAGGCATATTGGCGACTTGGGCGTTGCTGCAAATGCCGAACGCGCCGCCAGGGCATTGATCAACGTACTGCACGTCGACTTTCTGGCCGGCAAGGTTGGGTTGGCAGAAACCGTCGGCGAACAGCTTCGCTGGGATGTTGCGGTTCTGCTGGCAGACTTTCACATCCAGCCGTTCCGCCTGGCTGTGGACCACGCAAGCCTGGGCCAGCACCTGGCTTGACGCCAGCGCCAGCAACAACCCGCCCATCATCCGCATCTTCACCTCCATCGAAAGCCGTCGATTATGTTGCAGCACATTCCCACCCATGTCATCGCCGGCCCCTTGGGCGCCGGCAAGACCAGCCTGATCCAGCACTTGCTGGCCCAGCGTCCGGCCAACGAGCGCTGGGCGGTGCTGATCAACGAGTTCGGCCAGATCGGCCTGGACGCCGCGCTGCTGACCCGAGCTGCCGATGGTATCGCACTGGGCGAGGTGGCCGGGGGTTGCCTGTGTTGCGTCAATGGCGTGCCGTTCCAGATCGGCCTGGGTCGACTGCTGCGCAAGGCGCGGCCCGACCGGCTATTCATCGAGCCCTCGGGCCTGGGCCATCCCATGCAGTTGATGCAGCAATTGAACGAGGCGCCATGGCTCGGCGTGCTGGCGGTGCAACCCTGCGTGCTGGTGCTCGATGCGCGGGCGCTGGCGGACGGCAGGCCAGTGCCCGACGCCCAGCTGGAAACTCTGGCGGATGCGGGATTACTGGTACTGAACAAGTCCGAGACCCTCACACAAGCTGATCGCGAACGTGTGGCCGGGCAATTGCCTGGGCGCGCGCTGCACTGGACCCAACACGCGGCGTTGCCCCTTGATCGATTGCCGGGGCTGGCCGCTCGAGGGCGCGAGGCCGTGGCTCATCTGAAACTGCCCCAGGGCGTGGGCGCGCTGTCGGCAGTCTGGAGCGACCCCTCCCTGCCGATTTGCCTGTTCCAACAGCAAGAGACTGCCTGGAGCATCGGATGGCGCTGGCACCCCAGCCAACGGTTCGATACGGCGGCGGTGATCCAATGGCTGCAAGGCTGCGCCTGGAAGCGGGCGAAGATGGTGATCCACGGCGCCGACGGTTGGTGGTCGGCCAACGCGGTGGAAGGGGCGACACCGGACTGGCACCCCAGCGAATGGCGACAGGATTCACGCGTCGAGCTGATCTTTGACAGGCCGCAAGACGTGGCTATGTTGCAGGCCGGTCTGGCGACATGCCGGTGCCTCTGAACCTGCACTGGTTCAGGGCTTCCACTTGTTGTGTTCCTGTCGCCACTGGCTCAGTTCAATGACTTCGGCCCTGGGCCGGGTCTGGACCGGTTCGATCGGTGCGGGTGGGGTTTCTTCGAATGGCATCGGGTAGGGCGCCAGTTCGATGTGGGCACTGTGGGCGCCGAACTGGGTAATGGTGCCCGAGTGGCGGGTTTCGCCCGTGACAGTGAATTCGAAGTTATAAATACGCGCCAAGCGTCGTCGGCCGTTGGCGTCCTTCACGAACCCGATCTTCTTCAGTGCCACGTTGCCGTCGAGCAATTCGATCTTGAGCTGGGCGCAATGCTGCATGACCCTTGCCAGCGCCCGTTCACGCAAACCATGGTTGTGCCACAGCCAGGCGCCGCCGGTGGCCAGCAGCATCAGCACGAAGATGTTTCCAAGGGTCAGCATGAACGAAGTGCTCCAACAAGTTGCCGTCAGCTTAACTGTGTCGCCGGTCTGTCGTACAGGCTGCGTTTAGTCGCATACTGCGCGGCTTGAATTTCAATCGTTTTACGGAAACCTCCCGCATGAAACGTACACCTCATCTGCTTGCCATCCAGTCTCATGTGGTATTCGGTCATGCCGGCAACAGCGCCGCCGTGTTTCCGATGCAGCGGGTCGGGGTCAATGTCTGGCCGCTCAACACCGTGCAGTTTTCCAATCACACCCAGTACGGCCAATGGGCCGGAGAGGTGCTGGCGCCGCAGCAGATCCCGGCCCTGGTGGAGGGCATCGCGGCCATCGGTGAGTTGGGTCAATGCGACGCGGTGCTGTCTGGCTACCTGGGCAGCGCCGCCCAGGGGCGGGCGATTCTGACCGGTGTCGCGCGGATCAAGGTGGCCAATCCGAAGGCGTTGTACCTGTGCGATCCGGTCATGGGGCATCCTGAAAAGGGCTGCATCGTGGCGCCCGAGGTGAGCACGTTTCTGCTGGAAGAAGCCGCTGCCGTGGCGGACCTCATGTGCCCGAACCAACTGGAGCTGGACAGTTTCTCGGGACGCAAGGCACAGTCATTACTCGATTGTCTGGCCATGGCCCGGGCGTTGCTGATCCGTGGGCCTAAGGCGGTGCTGGTCAAGCACCTGGCCTACCCTGGCAAGCCTGAAGACAGTTTTGAAATGCTGCTGGTGACCGCCGATGGCAGTTGGCACCTGCGCCGGCCGCTACTGGCTTTCCCGCGTCAGCCGGTGGGCGTGGGTGACCTGACGTCGGGGCTGTTCCTGGCGCGAATACTGTTGGGGGACAGCCTGGTGGCGGCCTTCGAATTCACCGCCGCCGCTGTTCATGAGGTGCTGCTGGAAACCCAGGCATGCGCCAGTTACGAGCTGGAGCTGGTTCGCGCCCAGGACCGCATCGCCCATCCGCGTGTGCGCTTCGAGGCGGTGCCGATCAGCCTCTGATCACCCCCCAGGCTGCTGCGTGCTTTGTGGGAGCGGACAAGCCCGCTCCCATCTTCTCTGCGGCGCCGTTACGGCCCGTCGGCCTTGATCTCCTGATAACGTTTTTCCAGTTCCTGGCGGATCTGGCGACGTTGCTTGGCCTGTTCGAAGCGGCGCTTCTCCTCGCTGTTCTGCGGTTGCAGTGGCGGGACGGCAGCGGGTTTGCGCTGATCGTCCACCGCGACCATGGTGAAGAAGCAGCTGTTGGTATGGCGCACCGAGCGTTCACGAATGTTCTCGGTCACGACCTTGATGCCGACTTCCATCGACGTGTTACCGGTGTAGTTCACCGACGCGAGGAAGGTCACCAGCTCGCCGACATGAATCGGCTCACGGAAAATCACCTGGTCAACCGACAACGTCACCACGTAGCGCCCGGCGTAGCGGCTGGCACAGGCGTAGGCGACTTCGTCGAGGTATTTGAGCAGGGTACCGCCATGGACATTGCCAGAGAAGTTGGCCATATCGGGGGTCATCAACACCGTCATCGACAGTTGGGCGTTTCCGGGTTCCATAACGTACTCACGGTTCAAGGCAGCGATGTAGGAAGGCACCTCTACGGGCGCTCATGGGGAGGCTGCAGGCGACACACTTTGCATACCACCGATATCGGGACGCTGGGCCTGTGTTTGCCGTCACGCGCCGATGGATCTGTTTCCTTATATTGCACCGTCTTTTTGTCGGAAGTCGCGGTGTTACCCTTCAAAAAGCCCATGTGAGGGCATTTCCTACAACTGAAACGGACTTATCCAGCCCTGCGTTGGGTCATCGGGAACAGGGAGCCGCGCCATGCATGCCATCAGTTTTATCCAGGATCTGGCGATCATCATGATGGTAGCGGGGGTGGTGACTGTACTCTTCCACCGTTTCAAGCAACCGGTAGTGCTGGGCTACATCGTCGCCGGTTTCATCATCGGCCCGCACACGCCGCCATTCGGCTTCATCCACGACGAAGACACGATCAAGACCCTGGCCGAGCTGGGGGTGATCTTCCTCATGTTTTGCCTGGGCCTGGAGTTCAGCCTGCGCAAGCTGTTCAAGGTTGGGGCTACCGCGTTCATCGCGGCATTCCTCGAAATTGTACTGATGATCTGGATCGGCTACGAAATAGGGCGCTGGTTTGACTGGAGCACCATGGACTCGCTGTTCCTGGGCGCGATCCTGGCCATTTCCTCGACGACCATCATCGTCAAGGCCCTCAACGACCTGAAGATGAAGAATGAACGTTTCGCCCAGCTGATCTTCGGCGTCCTGATCGTCGAGGACATCCTGGGCATCGGCATCATTGCCTTGCTCTCGAGTATTGCCGTCAGCGGCACGGTGAGCTCTGGCGAGGTGTTTTCCACGGTCGGCAAGTTGTCGTTGTTCATGATTGTCGCGCTGGTGATCGGCATCCTGCTGGTGCCGAGGCTGCTGGCCTATGTGGCAAAGTTCGACAGCAACGAGATGCTGTTGATTACCGTGCTGGGCCTGTGTTTCGGCTTCTGCCTGCTGGTGGTGAAGCTGGAATACAGCATGGTGCTCGGGGCCTTCCTGATTGGCGCGATCATGGCCGAGTCGCGGCAGTTGCTGAAAATCGAGCGGCTGGTAGAGCCGGTGCGCGATCTCTTCAGTGCGATTTTCTTTGTGGCCATTGGCTTGATGCTCGATCCGGCCATATTGCTGCAGTACGCCTGGCCGATTGCCGTGATCACCGCCGCAGTGGTGCTGGGCAAGATGCTGTCCTGCGGGCTCGGCGCCTTTATCGCCGGGAACGACGGGCGTACCTCGTTGCGAGTTGGGATGGGGCTTTCACAGATCGGCGAATTTTCTTTCATCATCGCTTCGTTGGGGATGACCCTGCAGGTCACCAGCGATTTCCTCTATCCGGTCGCGGTCGCCGTTTCGGTCCTGACCACGCTGATGACGCCTTACCTGATCCGAGCCGCCGACCCGCTGTCCGTAAGGTTGGCGACCGTCATGCCGAAACGTCTGACGCGGGTACTGGGGATGTACGGTGAGTGGTTGCGCAGCATCCAGCCCCAAGGCGAGGGGGCGATGGTGGCTTCGATGATCCGACGGATTCTGCTCCAGGTGGGCGTCAATCTGGCGCTGGTGATCGCGATCTTTGTCTCGGGTGGTTATTTTGCCGAAGGCATGTCGGCTTACCTGCAAGCCTGGATCAGTGACCCAAGCTGGCAAAAAGCGTTGATCTGGGGAGGGGCGTTGCTGTTGTCGCTGCCGTTCCTGATTGCCGCGTACCGCAAGCTCAAGGCGCTGTCGATGCTGTTGGCAGAGCTGGGCGTGAAGCCGGAGATGGCCGGCCGTCACACCCAGCGCGTGCGTCGGGTGATCGCCGAAGTGATCCCGATTCTTTCGTTGCTGATGATTTTCCTGCTATTGGCAGCCTTGTCGGCCAGCATTTTGCCGACCAACAAGCTACTGGTTCTGATCGCCGTGGTGGCCATCGCGGTGGCCGCGTTGCTCTGGCGCTGGTTCGTGCGCCTGCACACACGGATGCAGGTGGCCTTGCTCGAAACCCTGGACAATCACAAGGAGTCGTCCGGGCATTGATTGGCCGCGGCGAGCGTCGATCAGCTTTCCAGCCAGACGTCCCGGGCCCAGTGCCAGACCGATTCCCAGGTTTCCTCGGCGATCAGTTCTTCTTCGGCTTGCCACAGCACCACGGTGCCGTCTTCTTCGACGCAGTAGTAATCGTCGCCATCCTGGCAGATCGGAATCAGGCTGCGGTCGACGCCGGCGTCCCAGGCGTTGGCAGCCACTTCCGGCAGGTAGGTGTGTGACTGTGGGTCGGTAACGGTGACCGGCTCCAGGCTGCCGTAGACGACATCGCTGACGGTCAGCAAAAACTCCCTGAAGACGAACGGGATATCGATGAACAGCTGCTCTTCGATCTCTACCAGCAGGTCTTCGTCGGGCAACTCCAGCGGAACCGGCACGGGTTCGTTGGCTTCACGCAATTGTTCGATGATTTCTTCCACGTCCGGGGATCCTCTTTCTCGATGGCGCGGTTTTGTATGGAGCGGTTTATACAGTAGCTCGCTATAGATGCAACCGCGAAATAGAAAACCCCGGCCGGGGCCGGGGTTCTTTTATTTCAACATGCAAAACGCGCCAAGGTTCAACTGTTCTGGCGGATACCGGCTACCAGCCAAGGCTGGTCATCGCCCTGGGCACGTTCCATGTTCCAGCTTTCGCTGAACGCTTCGCCCTGGTCGAAGCGGGAGTTTTTCGACACGCCGCTGAAGGTCAGGGTGGCGATGGTCTTGTCGGCACGATCATCGACGCCGTCCAACTGCACGTGCAGATTGTCGATGTGAGTGGACTGGAAGCCGTCACCCAACTCGGCACGCTCGCGCTTGAGGAACTCCAGCAGCTGTGGGGTCACGAATTCGGCGATCTTGTCCATTTCGTTCGCGTCCCAATGCTCCTGCAGGGCCTGGAAGTGGCTGCGGGCAGCTTCGACGAAACGCTGTTCGTTGAACCAGGCGGGTGCGTTGATGACCGGACGGGCCGCCACGGGCGCTGCCGAACCACCGAAGATCGAACCGCCAGCGGGTTGCTGGTTGAACACTTCACGCTGCATCGGCGCGCCGGCCGGAGCGAACTGCTCCTGCTGCTTGCGACGGCGGGCGGCGATGAAGCGGAACACCAGGAAGGCGATGACCGCCATGATCAGGATGTCGAAGATCTGCATACCCTGGAAGCCGTCGCCCATGAACATGGAGGCGAGCAGGCCACCGGCGGCGATGCCGGCCAATGGGCCGAGCCAGCGCGAAGCGCCGCTGGCCTTGGTGGCAGCGCCAGCGGCACCGGCCGCACCGGCGGTGGCCGCCGTGGAACCGGCTGCCGAAGAAGGCGCCATCTGGCTGGTTTGGTGAGTCGGAGCGGCCCCCGAGCTTTTACCACCGCCAAAGCGCTTGGCGGCGTTGGCATCGATGGCCATCGTCAGGCCAATGCACAGCGCCATGGCGATGCTAAGAAAACGTTTCATATAAAGGCATTCCCATTTGTGAATAGCACACGCGCCATGTTGCACAGGTGAAGTGGTGCTGGCTAGCGGCAGAGTGTTTCGGGCTTTTGCGCGACAGGTGAGGTTCAGCTTCAATCGCGCAAGAGGGCTTGTTCGCTTTTGGCTGTAGGAAAGATGCATAAGTTCTGTCGGAGAACTGAAGGCAACCTTGCTGTAGGAGCGAGCCTGCTCGCTCCTACAGGGACAGACCCGCTTTGTGGCCGGTTCAGATCGCTTCGAGCTTGGCATACCCCAGCATCAGCCATTTGCTGCCTTCGCTGAAGTTCACCTGCACCCGGGCCTGGGCGCCGGCGCCTTCGAAGTTGAGGATCACTCCATCGCCGAACACCGAATGCCGTACGGCCTGGCCGAGGCTGAAGCCGGTTTCCGGGATATCGCTGCCACCGAACAGGCTGCTGGTGCCTTGCGACTGGCCGCCGAACGGCCGGCTGACGCTGTTGGACAGGCGCACTTCCTGGATCAGGCCCTTGGGCACTTCACGTACGAAGCGCGACACCTTGTTGTAGGTCTCGCTGCCATACAAGCGTCGGGTCTCGGCATAGGTCATGACCAAGTTCTGCATGGCCCGGGTGATGCCGACGTAGGCAAGACGCCGTTCCTCTTCCAGGCGTCCGGGTTCTTCCAGGCTCATCTTGTGGGGAAACAAGCCTTCCTCCATGCCCACCAGGAACACGTAGGGGAATTCCAGGCCCTTGGCGCTGTGCAGGGTCATCAACTGTATGCTGTCTTCGTGCTCGTCGGCCTGGGTGTCGCCGGCTTCCAGGGAGGCATGCCCGAGGAACGCCGCCAGGGGCGATAGCTCCGCGTCTTCCTCGGTGTTCTCGAAGTTGCGTGCCGCGCTGACCAGTTCCTCAAGGTTTTCCACCCGAGCCTGGCCTTTCTCGCCTTTTTCCGCTTCGTGGTAGGCGATCAGGCCGGACTGTTCGATGACGGTCTGGGTCATCAGGTGCAGCGGCATCTCCACGCACTTGGCGGCAAGGTCTTCGATCAGGTCCATGAACGCCTTCAGTGCGCCGGCCGCGCGCCCGGTGACGCCCTTGTTGGCCACCAACTGGCGCATGGCCTCCCACATGGACACATGGCTGTGGCGTGCGTGATCGCGAATCGCTTCGACGGTCTTTTCGCCAATGCCTCGCGTCGGCACGTTGATCACCCGCTCCAGGGCCGCGTCGTTGCCGCGGCCTTCGATCAGGCGCAGGTAGGCCATGGCGTTCTTGATTTCGGCGCGTTCGAAGAAGCGCTGGCCGCCATAGATCCGGTACGGGATCCGTTCGCGTAGCAAGGCCTCTTCCAGCACCCGCGACTGGGCGTTGGAGCGGTACAGGATGGCGATGTCGCTGCGCGCCAGCCCGGTTTTCAACGCGCTCTCGATGGTTTCCACCACATAGCGGGCTTCATCGTGTTCGTTGAAGGCGGCATAGAGGTTGATGGCCTCGCCTTCGCCGCCGTCGGTCCACAGTTCCTTGCCCAGGCGCCCGGTGTTATTGGCGATCAGGGCGTTGGCGGCCTTGAGGATACCGGCGGTGGAGCGGTAGTTCTGTTCCAGGCGGATGACTTCGGCGTCCGGGAAGTCCGCCGAGTACTGGTGGATGTTCTCGATCTTGGCACCGCGCCAGCCGTAGATGGACTGGTCGTCGTCGCCCACCACCATCAGGCTGTCGCCACCCTTGGCGAGCAGGCGCAACCACGCGTATTGCACGGCGTTGGTGTCCTGGAACTCGTCCACCAGCACATGGCGGAAACGCTTCTGGTAGTGCTCCAGCAGGCCGGGATGATCACGCCACAGGTCCAGCGCCCGCAGCAGCAGCTCGGAGAAGTCGATGACCCCGGCGCGCTGGCAGGCCGCCTCGTAGGCTTCGTAGATGCTGCGCATGGTCGCCAGGAACAGGTCGCCGCTGGCCTGGATGTGTTGCGGGCGCAGGCCTTCGTCCTTCTGGCCGTTGATGAACCACTGGGCCTGGCGGGCCGGCCAGCGCTGCTCGTCCAGGCCCAGTTCGCGGATCACGCGTTTGACCAGGCGTTGCTGGTCGTCACTGTCCAGGATCTGGAAGGTCTGGCTCAGGCCGGCTTCCTGCCAATGGGCCCGCAGCAAGCGGTGCGCCAGGCCGTGGAAGGTACCGACCCACATGCCGGCGGGGTTGATGCCCATCAACTGCTCGATGCGATGCCGCATCTCGGCCGCGGCCTTGTTGGTAAAGGTCACCGACAGGATCGAATGAGGCGAGGCGTTCTCGACCTGGATCAACCAGGCGATACGGTGCACCAGCACTCGGGTTTTACCGGAGCCAGCACCGGCCAGGACCAACTGACGACCCACGGAGGCGGCTACGGCCTGGCGTTGGGCATCGTTGAGGGAATTCAGCAGAAGGGAGAGATCATCGCGCATCGGGGCATTCTAGGGTGCGGCGCCACCCCGGGCAAACTCCGCTTCGCCTGAGCCGATGAAAGATCGTTTGAGGATGACCGGTTGGTCATGGGCTGCAGCCGTTGTCAGTGCTCGCTTGCAGAGGCCGCGGGGTGAGGAACAGGCGAGTATTTTCCGTATTTTTATGAGCTGGAGCAGTGTGGGATGGCCTCGGGCTTGTGTATGCTCGGTGCTCGTTTTCGGGTTCTCCGTGCCCTCTGAATAAGAACAAGAACAGTGCCTATGACCCTTAATTCCGATCTGGCGGGCCCTTGTGTGGAGCCGCGGGTCATTCGCAAGCAGTACGCCACGGAGATGGCGGTAGAGCGTACACGGTTGCTGTACCAGGGCTCGCTGCTGCCTACGCTGTTCATGTTGATCAATGGCCTGGTCTGCGCCGCGCTGCTGTGGGAGCCCCGGCGCTATTTCCTGGTCAGCGTCTGGCTGGTCTGGTTGCTGTCGCTGGTCGCGTTGCGGGTGATCCAGGTCGCCGCGTTCGACTCGGCGATACCCAGCCGCCAGGCACACCCGATCTGGTTGCGCATGTTCCTGCTGGGCTCGGCGATGACCGGCCTGACCCTGGCCGGTGCTGGCATCGCGTTGGTGCCGGCCGACAGCTTCCAGCAACAGGCCTGGGTATTCGGCCTGATCGGCGCCGCCACGCTCTCGGCCAGTGTCGCCTATGCCGTGAGCCTTCCAGCCTTCCTGTCATTTACCCTGCCGTGCCTGTTGCCGGCCATCGGCTATCTCTTCTGGGGCGGTGATGAGCAGCAGCACGGCTGGGGTTGGCTTGGACTGGTGGTGCTGGTCTCGCTGAGTGTCGTGGCCTGGCAGGTCAATCGGCTGATCCAGAACGGCCTGCTGCGGCGGTTCCAGAACCAGGCACTGATCGAACACTTGCAACAGGCGCAAGCCCGCGGCGGGCAGCTCAACGAGGCACTGGCCCGCGAGGTCGAGCAACGTCGCACGGCGGAAGACAAATTGCGGGCCGCCCAGGTTGGCCTGGAGGCACGGGTCGCGCAACGCAGCCACGAGCTGGAGCTGGCCAGCCAGGCCCTGAGCAAGAGCGAGGCGCGCCTGGCCCTCGCGCTCAAGGCCAGTGAGCTGGGGTTGTGGGACTGGAATCTGCAAACCGACGAAGTCCACCACACCCAGCTCAAGGAATTGTTCGGCCTGGAGCCCGAGTACGTCACGGCAATGCTCAGCCATCTCACCCCGCGCTTGCATCCCCAGGACCTGCCGGCCCTCAAGCGGGCCCTCGTCGAGCACCTCAAGGGCCGCAGCGAGGATTACCAGATCGAGTACCGCGTGCGTCACGGCGACGGTCACTGGGTCTGGATCGAAGACCGTGGCCGGGCCGTGGAGCGCAGCGCTGGCGGTCGGGTGTTGCGCATGGTCGGCACGCGGCGAAACATCAGCGCTACCAAGGAGCAGGAGCAACAGCGGCAACTGGCGGCCACGGTGTTCGAGGCCGCCAGCGAAGGCATCGTGATTTTCGATCCGGGCTTCGTGCTGCTGGCCGCGAACCAGGCCTTCACCCGGGTGACCGGCTTCAGCATCGACGACATACTCGGCCGCAATGTGGTGGATCTGCCATGCAGTCGCGACGCACGCCGGCACTACCCGGTCATCCGCCAGTCGCTCAAGCAACATGGCACCTGGCAGGGCGAACTGGTGGAAGCGCGGGCCAACGGCGAGCTGTATCCGCAGTGGCTGCACCTGAACGTGGTGCGTGATGCCCGGGGCAATGTCAGCCATATCGTCGGCTTCTTTGCCGATCTTTCAGCGCGGCGCGAATCCGAAGAGCGGATGCGCTACCTGACTCACTACGACGAATTGACCGGGCTGGCGAACCGTTCACTGTTTCGCGAACGCTTGCAGGAAGCGCATCAGCGGGTACGCCAGGGTGGACGGCGCAGCCTGGCGCTGCTGCACATCGATCTGGACCGCTTCAAATTGCTCAACGACAGCCTGGGTCACGACATCGCCGACCAGTTGCTGCAGAAAATGGCCCGTCGCCTGATCAATGCGCTGCCCGAGGCCGACACCATTGCCCGCTTGTCCGGCGATGAGTTCGGCGTACTGTTCGATGCCTATGGCAATCTCTCCAGCCTGGCGCGGGTCGCCACGCGGCTGTCGGCCAAGTTGCGCTTGCCGCTGACCATCGAAGGCCATGAGCTGGTGGTCAGCGCGTCCATTGGCATCAGCCTGCTGCCCGACAATGCGCGGGAAGTCTCCGCACTGGTCAGCCAGGCGAACATGGCCATGCAACATGCCAAGCACTTGGGCGGCAACAACTTCCAGTTCTACACCGACAGCCTCCAGGCCAGCACCCTGGAGCGCCTGCAGTTGGAGAACCAGCTGCGCAAGGCCCTTGAAGAGCAGCAACTGAAGGTCTTCTATCAACCCAAATTGTGCCTGGCCACCGGCCGCCTGAATGCCGCGGAGGCGTTGGTGCGCTGGGACCATCCAGCCATGGGGCGGGTCCCGCCGGGCGACTTCATCGGGCTGGCCGAGGAAACCGGGCTGATCGGGCCGATTGGCGAGTTCGTGTTGCGCCAGGCGTGCTGGCAGGCGTGTGAATGGCAGCGCCAGGGGCTCGCGCCGATCAGGGTATCGGTCAACCTGTCGGTGCATCAGTTGCGCCAGGGCAAGTTGGTCAGCCTGGTACGGCAGGTGCTGGAGGAAACCGGGCTGGAGCCTCGGTATCTGGAACTGGAACTGACCGAGAGCCAATTGCTCGACAGCGTCGAACATATCATCGCTACGTTCCAGCAACTGCGCGACCTGGGCGTGACGCTGGCGATCGACGACTTTGGCACGGGCTATTCGTCCTTGAGCTACCTCAAGCGGATTCCCGTGGACTACGTGAAGATCGATCAGGCCTTCATTCGCGGGTTGGGGGAGGGCAGTGAGGATGCGGCGATCACCCGGGCAATCATCGCCATGGCACATGGCTTGTCGTTGAAGGTAGTGGCCGAGGGCGTGGAGCGGGAAGACCAGTTGGCGTTTCTCAGGAACGAGCAGTGCGATGAGGTGCAGGGCTACCTGATCAGCCAGCCGATCGAGGCGCAAGGGCTTGGGGACTTGTTGAGGGCTCAGCACTGATTGTACGGGGAACTTCCCACCAACCCTTTATTAAGTTGGTGGGAAGTCAGGAAGCGCTGTTTTTTAATCGGTAATCAGAACGTTATCGATATGGTGCAATAATTCGCCTTCGTAGAAAATACTGACGCCGGTTACATTGGAATTGCCACTGACTTTATATTCGACAGGTTTGTCAGTAATGACTTGCAAATGCATGCCGTCAGAAGTTTCAAGTTTCAACTCCAGGCGCAGGTCGAAGGATTTGTCTTGTACCAGGCTGCGCTCCAGCTTCGGTGTAACGCCGGCGTGGGGCACGGTAACGGTGCCGTTGGTACGGAAGAAAGCGTCGCCGGGCATGCGGTTGATGTGTGCGGTCCAGTCTTTGGTTTTAATGTTCATGGTGTCACTCCTTTGAGAATGTATTGGCTTCCTGCGGACTCAATATAACCATCCGACCAAGAATGAGAAATCACCCAGGCTGTTTCATTTGTAAGTTGATTTATTCGGGGTTTAATCGACGCAGTAAACTTCCAGGCCAATACAGTAACTTGCAACTAGACAGTTGACCGTTAACCGCGTGAGCGACGGTCGGCAGCGCAGGGGCGGGCGGAACCGCCGCCA
Organism: Pseudomonas sp. MS646; assembly: GCF_036693845.1. Taxonomy (NCBI): domain Bacteria; kingdom Pseudomonadati; phylum Pseudomonadota; class Gammaproteobacteria; order Pseudomonadales; family Pseudomonadaceae; genus Pseudomonas; species Pseudomonas sp. MS646. Next base: position 6,152,840 of record NZ_CP144763.1, on the reverse strand, counting down.
GGCGATCGCACGGCGCCACGCGCAGGTGGCTACATCAGGGATCTTCGGCTAAAACAAAGGCGCAGCGCGGTGATTCAGTTACGTTTAGGGCAGGCAAAAAGCCGATTCTTGTAGTATAACTACAAGCTTGCTACATCCCGGCACCTGCCAATAACAAGAGTCCAGCCCTTTGAACCTGTTGCAACACATCGCCCAGTCACGCCACCTGCTGCGCAAATCGGAGCTGAAGGTCGCCGATCACGTGCTGCTCGACCCTGCGGCCGTCATGCACAGCTCCATGGCAGACCTTGCCCACAGCGTAGGCATCAGCGAACCGACCATCGTGCGCTTCTGCCGGGCCATCGGCTGCTCGGGGTTCCAGGACCTGAAACTGAAGCTGGCGCAAAGCCTCGCGGCCGGTGCCAGCTTCGGCCAGTTTGCGATCCACGAAGACGATTCGGTCGCCGACTACAGCCTGAAAATCTTCGACACCACCCTCCACACCTTGATGGAGGTGCGCGAGAAGCTCGACCCTGTGGCCTTGCAGAAAGCCGTCACGGCGATGTCCCAGGCCCAGCGCGTGGAGTTTTATGGCTTCGGCGCGTCAGGCGCGGTGGCCGCCGATGCCCAGCACAAGTTTTTCCGGCTGCTGCTGACGGCGGCGGCCTATTCCGATCCGCACATGCAGGCGATGTCGGCCGTGACCTTGAAACCCACCGACGTTGCTATCTGCATCTCGCAGTCGGGACGCTCCAAGGACTTGCTGATCACCGCCAACCTGGTGCGCGAGAGCGGCGCTTCGCTGATCACCTTGTGCCCGAGCCAGACGCCCCTGGCGGAACTCTCCACGGTGAACCTGGCAATCGACGTGCACGAAGACACCGAAATCTACACCCCGTTGACCTCGCGCATCGCCCACCTGGTGGTGATCGACGTGTTGGCGATGGGCGTTGCCATGGCCCGCGGGCCGAGCCTGGTCAACCATCTCAAGAGCGTGAAGCGCAGTTTGCGCAGCCTGCGTTTGTCGCCCAAGTCGGTGAAGGCGCTGGATGACTGAGTTCTGAGGGCCGAAGCTTCTGTGGCCAGGCGCAGGCGTGCTCACCACAGGGCGGTGGTCGCTCCGAATTCATTGTTCTGTCATCCACGCGCCGCCAAACGGTCATCCCGTGCCTGCATCGTAAAGCTCCCGTATACGTCTTGGGAGTCTCGATATGACCCAGTCCTACGAAGAACGCAGCGCCGTCAAAACCCGTCGTCAGCAAGAAGACCAGCGCCGCATGGCGTTTCGTCGTGCGATCGAAGACCGCTACGAACAGCGCCAGCTCCTGGCTGAAATCAGCGAATTCCCTGACGCCGCAGAATTCAATTACTGGCAGGCAACGCCGGCGGCTTCCCGTCGAAACGCTCAACCAGGGCGCTGATCTGAGCGCGTTCGCCGCGCACGAACGCCAGGAAGGCGTGCGCCACGGGTGACAGGCGTTTAGCCCGGGCCTGCACCAGGCACCAACTGCGGTACAGCGGCAGTTCCTCCACCGGCAGCTCGACGAGTGCGCCGGACGACAGTTCCCGGCTCACGGCGTGGCGCGTCAACAGCGCCACGCCCAGCCCGGCCACCACGCATTCGCGCTGAGCCTCGGCCGAAGCGACCTCCAGCGTCTGGGTGAAATGCACCCGCTTTTCCTTGAAGTATTCCTCGCAAGCCAGCCGTGTGCCTGAGCCCGGCTCGCGCAGCAGCAGTGTGTAGGGCTCCAGGTCCTGCAGGCGCAGGGGGCCCATGTGGCACAGCGGATGGTCCGGGGGCGCGACGGCGACAATCGGGTTGTTGAGGAACGGCAGGAACTCCAGGCCCATGTCCTGGGGCACCATGGACATGATCACCACGTCGTCGCGGTTGTCTGAAAGCCGCCGGATGACCTGTCCGCGATTGACCACCGTGAGGCTCAGGTTGACCTCCGGGTGCTGGCGCTTGAACGCGGCGAACAGGTGCGGGACGAAGTATTTGGCGCTGGACTCCACCGCCAGCTTCAACTGGCCTTGCAGCGAACCCTGCATGTCCGACAGCTGCATGTCGAGGTTTTCCAGGCGCCCGAAGATGTCCCGGCTGGCGCGTTGCAAGGCTTCGGCGGCTTCGGTCATGTAGAGTTTTTTGCCGACGTACTCGAACAGCGGCTGGCCGATCAGCTCTTCCAGGGATCGAATCTGTAGGCTGACGGCCGGTTGTGTGAGAGACATTTCGTCGGCAGCCCGGCTGTAGGACCTCAGGTCGCACACCTCATTGAAAATCTGCAACTGACGCAATGTCATACGCATCAATGACTTACGCATTTTCTAAATACTCGGGGGCAAGGCGGATAGTGCAACTATAAGTCTTTGCTTATGCGTGACCCAATAAATATTCATTTTTGTTAATCAACGCCCGGGACTAGTGTGGAGCTGCGACCAATTGTTACATCTGGTCACGCGTCGGCCTGGGACCCAGGCCGTGGTATCACCGGCTCAAGGGAACCTCCAATTGATAACAAAGATCCTGATCGCCAACCGTGGTGAGATTGCCGTCCGAATCGTGCGCGCTTGCGCCGAGATGGGCATTCGCTCGGTCGCGGTCTACTCCGACGCAGACCGCCATGCGTTGCACGTCAAGCGTGCGGACGAGGCCCACAGCATCGGCGCCGATCCGCTGGCCGGTTACCTCAACCCGCGCAAGTTGGTGAACCTGGCGGTGGAAACCGGCTGCGATGCGCTGCACCCCGGCTACGGTTTTCTCTCGGAAAACGCCGAACTGGCAGACATCTGCGCCGAACGCGGAATCAAATTCATCGGCCCGGCGGCGGAAGTCATTCGCCGCATGGGCGACAAGACCGAAGCGCGCCGCAGCATGATCAAGGCCGGTGTGCCGGTCACGCCCGGCACCGAAGGCAACGTGTCGGGCATCGAGGAAGCGCTCAGCGAAGGAGACCGCATCGGTTACCCGGTGATGCTCAAGGCCACGTCCGGTGGCGGCGGGCGCGGTATCCGTCGTTGCAACAGCCGCGAAGAACTCGAACAGGCGTTCCCGCGGGTGATCTCCGAAGCCACCAAGGCGTTCGGATCGGCGGAAGTGTTCCTGGAAAAGTGCATCGTCAACCCCAAGCACATCGAGGCGCAGATCCTCGGTGACAGCTTCGGCAACGTGGTGCACCTGTTCGAGCGTGACTGCTCGATCCAGCGCCGCAACCAGAAGCTGATCGAAATCGCCCCGAGCCCGCAACTGACCCCCGAGCAGCGCGCCTACATCGGCGACCTGTCGGTACGCGCCGCCAAGGCCGTAGGCTACGAGAATGCTGGCACCGTGGAGTTCCTGCTCGCCGAGGGCGAGGTGTACTTCATGGAGATGAACACCCGGGTGCAGGTCGAACACACCATCACCGAAGAGATCACCGGCATCGACATCGTGCGCGAGCAGATCCGCATCGCGTCCGGGTTGCCGCTGTCGGTCAAGCAGGAAGACATCCAGCACCGCGGCTTTGCGTTGCAGTTTCGCATCAATGCCGAGGACCCGAAGAACAACTTCCTGCCCAGCTTCGGCAAGATCACTCGTTACTACGCCCCCGGCGGCCCCGGCGTGCGCACCGACACGGCGATCTACACCGGCTACACCATTCCGCCGTTCTACGATTCGATGTGCCTGAAACTGGTGGTCTGGGCATTGACCTGGGAAGAAGCGATGGACCGAGGCCTGCGGGCCCTGGATGACATGCGTCTGCAGGGGGTCAAGACCACCGCGGCGTACTACCAGGAGATCCTGCGCAATCCGGAATTCCGCAGCGGCCAGTTCAATACCAGCTTCGTCGAAAGCCATCCTGAACTGACCAACTACTCGATCAAGCGCAAACCCGAAGAGCTGGCCCTGGCCATCGCCGCCGCCATTGCCGCCCACGCAGGCCTGTAAGGAATCATGACAATGTCCAAGAAGATCCACGTTACCGACACAATCCTGCGCGACGCTCACCAATCGCTGCTTGCCACCCGCATGCGCACCGAAGACATGCTGCCGATCTGCGACAAGCTCGACAAAGTCGGCTATTGGTCGCTGGAAGTCTGGGGCGGTGCCACCTTCGACGCCTGCGTACGCTTCCTCAAGGAAGACCCGTGGGAGCGCCTGCGCCAATTGCGCGCGGCCTTGCCCAACACCCGCCTGCAAATGCTGCTGCGCGGCCAGAACCTGCTGGGTTACCGCCATTACAGCGATGACGTGGTCAAGGCGTTCGTTGCCAAGGCCGCCGTCAACGGCATCGATGTGTTCCGCATTTTCGACGCGATGAACGACGTGCGTAACCTGCGGGTGGCCATCGAGGCGGTGAAAGCCGCTGGCAAGCACGCCCAGGGCACCATCGCCTACACCACCAGCCCGGTGCACACCATCGAGGCCTTCGTGGCCCAGGCCAAGCAAATGGAAGCCATGGGTTGCGACTCGGTGGCGATCAAGGACATGGCCGGTCTGCTGACCCCGTTCGCCACCGGCGAGCTGGTCAAGGCGCTCAAGAGCGAGCAGTCGCTGCCGGTGTTCATCCACTCCCACGACACCGCCGGCCTGGCCGCGATGTGCCAGCTCAAGGCGGTGGAAAACGGCGCCGACCATATCGACACCGCGATCTCCAGCTTCGCCTGGGGCACCAGCCATCCGGGCACCGAATCGATGGTCGCGGCCCTTAAGGGCAGCGAATTCGACACCGGCCTGGACCTGGAGCTGTTGCAGGAGATCGGTCTGTACTTCTACGCCGTGCGCAAGAAGTACCACCAGTTCGAAAGCGAGTTCACCGCCGTGGACACTCGCGTGCAGGTCAACCAGGTGCCGGGCGGGATGATTTCCAACCTGGCCAACCAGTTGAAAGAGCAAGGCGCGCTGAACCGTATGAACGAAGTGCTGGCGGAGATCCCGCGGGTGCGTGAAGACCTTGGCTTCCCGCCGCTGGTGACTCCGACCTCGCAGATCGTCGGTACCCAGGCGTTCTTCAACGTGTTGGCCGGTGAGCGCTACAAGACCATCACCAACGAAGTGAAGCTGTACCTGCAGGGCGGCTACGGCAAGGCACCGGGGGCGGTGAACGAGAAGTTGCGCCGCCAGGCCATCGGCAGCGAAGACGTGATCGATGTGCGCCCGGCCGACCTGCTCAAGCCGGAAATGACCAAGCTGCGGGGCGAGATCGGCGCGCTGGCCAAGTCCGAAGAAGACGTGCTGACCTACGCCATGTTCCCGGACATCGGCCGCAAGTTCCTCGAAGAGCGCGAAGCCGGCAGCCTGACGCCCGAGGTCCTGCTGCCCATTCCTGAAGCGGGCAGCGTGGGCTCGGTCGGCGGCGAAGGCGTACCGACCGAGTTCGTCATCGACGTCCACGGCGAAACCTACCGTGTCGACATCACCGGTGTCGGCGTGAAGGCCGAAGGCAAGCGCCACTTCTACCTGTCCATCGACGGCATGCCGGAAGAAGTGGTGTTCGAACCGCTCAACGAGTTTGTCGGCGGTGGCGGCAGCAAGCGCAATCAAGCCACCGCGCCAGGCCACGTCAGCACCACCATGCCGGGCAACATCGTCGATGTGCTGGTCAAGGAAGGTGATGTGGTCAAGGCCGGTCAAGCCGTACTGATCACCGAAGCCATGAAAATGGAAACCGAAGTGCAGGCGGCCATCGCCGGCAAGGTCACCTCCATTCATGTGGCCAAGGGCGACCGGGTCAATCCGGGCGAGATCCTGATCGAGATCGAAGGCTGAGTTAACAGCCTCGATCCAGCGTTTTAACCTCGGGGGGGCATGGGCTCCCCTTTTTTTTGCCTGGATTTTTCGCGGCCCCCTGTGGGAGCGAGCTTGCTCGCGAAGGCGGTGTGACAGCCACCACAAATGTCGGATGTACCGACGCTTTCGCGAGCAAGCCCGCTCCCACAAAGATTGCGGCGCTGTCACTAAGCTAGTCAGAACATCATTCGCCATTGCCCCATTACTGCACCGTTGCGGTTGTCCTGGCCGGTTTCACCTTTGTAACTGAGCCCCACTGTGTGGCGTGGCGAAACCGTCAGGTCCAGCCCAGCTTCCAGGAGCAGGCTATCGCGGTCCAACTCGATGCCGTCGACGGTGTAGGTCTTGCCGCCACTGACCAGGCGTTGACGGGAGTGGCCGCGCAGGTCGCCATAGGTGTGCTTCCAGCCGACGCTCAGGCGGGGTGTCAGCCGCGCGCCCTGGTCAAGCACGAAGGGGCGGGTCAGGTGCAGGCCCAGGTCACTGTTGTAATGGTCTTGGGCCTGGCGCTCGTAATGCAGCGCGGCATCACCACCTTTCTCCCTGAAGTCATCGCGTTGGTAGCGCTGGTAGCCCACTTGGACATAGGGCTCGACATCGAAATGGCCGACATCCAGGTTGTAGCCGACTTGCCCAAAGACCTGCTGTGTCGTGGCATCGTAACGCCCCTTGAGGCGATCGCTGAAACCGTTGAAGGCAACGTGGCGCTTGGTGCCGCCGTCGTGGCCGCCATACAGCGCGCCCAGGCGCAGCGCCAGCGGCCCCTCCTGACGCAGGGCGTAGGCGCCAACGTGCCAGCTGTCGAGCCGGCCATCGAATCGATGACCGTCCAGCCGCGTCTCGCTCTTGCCACCGGCGATTCCCAGCCGCCAAGTCGGGCTGATTGCCCAATCGGTCCCCAACAGCACGCCTGTAGTCGAATGCTTCAGGGCGTAGTCATCCAGGTGCTTGCCGATGCGGCCGCTGTTGCCAATGGCCTGGATCCAGACCTGGCCGTTGCCATCGGTGCCTTGCAGAGTGTTCTGGCCCATGGCCGCGAGCATCCCGGTGCTGATGGGAGCGATGCTGCTCAGGGTGGCGCTGCCCAGGTCGGCCGCGTCATAGCCCGCCAACTGATCGATGGCGTTGGCAGCGATCGTCAGGTTGGTACCGAGCAGGGCGTTGATGGCGGTGTTGGGTTTTGACTCCGGGGTGTCTGTCTGTGCTGGGGCGACGGACGCTTGAGCGGTTGTTTGCAAGGGTTCGATGAATGGGGCTGCCGTTGCGGCCGTTTCCGGCTGGACCGCCGCCTGGGCAACGCTGGGCACTGCGACAGGCTCGGGTGCTGTCGGTTTGACCTGCTGCAGGTCTTCAATAGCCTCCACAAACGATTGCCCGTTTTCAGTCGTCACCACCTGCGTGACCGGTACGTCGTTGCGGGCATAGGTCAGGCTGACTTGGGTTTCGGCAGAGTAGTCAGGTGTCACCGTCATGAATGCCAGGTCGCTGTCTACCTTTGCGAATTTCCCCACGACCTGCTTCGCATCGATCACCACATGCTGGCGGCTGCCCACGTATTCGCCCGGTGCGGTGACGACCTTCAGGGTCGCGTTGCCCAGTGTCGCGACACCACCGACCTTGATCGTGGCGCTGCCACCCTCGGGGTTGACGCCATAGACCAGGGTTGCGCTCTTCGACAGCGCCAGGTTCCTAGTAACCGTTGGGGCGCCGTTCTGCGGGTTGACCACCAGCTCACCCGCTACGTTCAGCGATTCGACCGTTCCGGCGCCGCTGAACCTGCCTTTGGCCTTCACGAACACAGGCCCCTCCACAGTGCCTGAGTTATCAAACTTGCCCAGCACCTGTACCTCGCCGCCCATGTGCCCGGTGTTGATCAGGCTGGCTTTCGGTTCGACCAGGCTTTTGCCGTCGAACCTCACGGTGTTCGTCCATTCTCCCTGTCTGACATGCAAGTCCTGGAAGTTTCGGACTTCGTCCAGCAGGCCACCCGCGCCGGTATCCAGTTGCAAGACGTTGATGCCGCCTCCACCCTCGCTCGGGCCGATGAGTTTGCCGCCGTCGCTCACGATGACCAGATCGTCTTCGTCGCCTTTTTCCAGTGTGACATCCTGGGTGATCTTGTCGCGCTGGATGAGCGGCGCATGGGCGAAGGCCTTGAGGCGAGCCTGCATCTGGGCGGCGGTTTCTGAGGCTGGCGACGCAACGCCTTTGGCGGTTGATTGAGCCATTGAAACGTCGGCGTGGCCGAGCGCCAGGGCAATCGCCAGCGCAAGGCAGTGGGGAGCGTACAAAGGTTGGATAGGCATCGGTGTGGACCCTCATGAACAGAGTCCACACTGTAAAAACGCAGCCCGAAGCGTGATGCCAGCCAACTCCGAGTCAGGAGCAAGACACACCGGATGAAATCTGTAGGCCACTCATAAAGCCATTTACGCATTTGCGCATTGGCCTCCAGGATCCGCAGCTTTGCCCTACAGCATCCTCGGATCCATCGGTTTGACCCGCCGCGCAACGTCAGCTGCGCTTGAGATACGCCTTCCCATAATGCCGTTCCATCCGCGCCTGGATCAGTTCCAGCGCGATGGACATCAGCCAATAGATGATCGCCGCCGTGGTGAGCATTTCGATGTAGCGATAACTGGAGCGCCCGTAGGACTGCGCCAGGAACATCACTTCCCAGACGCCCATCACCGAGATCAGGGAGGAGTCCTTGAGCATGGAGATGAACTGGTTGGTGGTGGGCGGGATGATGGTGCGCATGGCTTGGGGCAGGGTGACGCGCCAGAACATCACGGTTTCACTCAAGCCCAGCGCCAGGGACGCTTCACGCTGGCCGTGGGGAACGCCCACGATGCCGGCGCGGAAGATTTCACTCAGGTAGGCGCCGTAGTTCAGCGACAGGGCGATGATCCCGGCGGTGACGGCGCCGGGCACCACGCCCAGTTGTGGCAGGCCCAGGTAAATCAGCAGGATCTGGATCAGCAGCGGCGTACCACGAAAGAACGACGCATAGAAACTGGCGATGCCGAACGCCACCGCACTGCTGGACAGGCGCGCCAGGGCGGTGATGAAGCCGAGCAACGACGAGGCGACGATCGAACACAGGCACAGAAACAGCGTCAGCACCGCCCCTTGCAGGAAACCGTTGGGGGCCAGGTGCAGCCCCAGCAGGTTCGGCAGTTTGTCGAGGATGATGGAAAACTTCAGGTCGAAGCTCAGGAAGAAGCTTGCGAACAGCACCAGCATCGTGGCCCAGGTCAGGTATAGCCGGGTGCGGAAACCGAAGATTTTCTGCAGACGCGACTCGGCCACCGGTTGCGGTGGCCGAGAAGGGGACGGGAAAGAGGTCATTGAGTGATGTCGGCGCCGATCCATTTCTGCGAGAGTTTGCTCAAGGTGCCGTCCTGTTTCAACTGGGTGAAGACTTCACGCACCTTGGCGTCCCACTGGGCATCGCCTTTTTCGATGGCCACCGAGTTCGGTTCGGCGTACAGCGCTTCGCCGGCCAGTTTGAAGCGCTTGTCCTGCGTCAGGCGTGGCTGTGCGGTCACCAGGTTGGTCAGCACCGCGTCCAAGCGCACGCCGGCACCCAGGCCCAGGTCCTGGAACGCGACGTTGTCGGTGTCGTACGGGGCGATCTGGACATTGTCGAAGGGGTAGCTCAACTGGGTGTCTTCGGCGCCTTCGATCACCAGGTTCTTGTTCAGGTAGCTTTCGTAGCTGGAGGCGCTGGTGAGGCCGACTTTCTTGCCGCTCAGGTCCTTGGCGCCATGGATGCTGTCGTCCTTGGCGTTGACCACGATCACCGCCGGCGAGGCGTAGTACTGCACCGGGAAGTCGAACACCTCGGCGCGCGCCTTGCTCGGGGTCATGGAGCAGATGCAGATGTCATACCGGCCGCTCCAGTGTCCGGCCGCGATCACGTCCCAGGACGGTGTTTCCAGGCGCAGCTTCACGCCCAGTTTCTCGGCCACGGCCTTGGCGACGTCCACGTCGAAACCGTCGAGCTGGTTCTGTTCGTTCAGGAACGAGAAGGGTGGATAGCTTTCCATCAACACGCCGACCAGCTCTTTTTTCTGTTCGATGCGGTCCAGGGTGGCGCCGGCGAACGCCTGCGATGAAGCGGCCAGTAAGGTCAGGCCCAGGGCCAACAAAGGTTGAAGTTTCATGTGCAGTCCCGGGTAAAAAATAAGTTGTGGTCAGCCGATGGCTGCGTATTAAATAGTTATAAGAACAACTCCGGTAGTGAGTATTTTTCATAAGCTTATGAGTGAATCGCATATGGGCGCAGCAACGACAGTCATTCTCGATGGCGGCATGGGCCGCGAACTGCAACGCCGGGGCGCACCGTTCCGCCAGCCGGAGTGGTCGGCGCTGGCCTTGAGCGAAGCACCCGAGGCCGTGGAGGCCGTGCACGCGGCCTACATCGCCAGCGGCGCCAACGTGATCACCAGCAACAGCTACGCGGTGGTGCCGTTTCACATCGGCGAGGCGCGTTTCGCCGCCGAAGGCCAGGCGTTGGCCGCGTTGGCGGGGGCGTTGGCGCAACGGGCCGTGCTGGCATCCGGCAAAGCGGTGCGGGTGGCCGGCTCGCTGCCACCGTTGTTCGGTTCCTATCGGCCCGACCTGTTCGACGCCTCCCGTGCCAGCGAGCTGCTGACGCCCCTGGTCACCGGCCTGGCGCCCCATGTCGACCTGTGGCTGGCCGAGACCCAGAGTTCCACGGTCGAGGCGCGGGCGATCCACGCCGGGCTGCCGAAGGACGGCAAGCCGTTCTGGCTGTCGTTTACCTTGAAAGATGAAGACACCGACGAAGTGCCGCGCCTGCGTTCCGGTGAGCCGGTGGCGGAGGCCGCGGCGGTCGCGGCCGAACTGGGTGTCCAGGTACTGCTGTTCAACTGCAGCCAGCCGGAAGTGATCGGGGCGGCGATCGATGCCGCCCGTGAGACCTTCGAGCGCCTCGGGGTGGCGATCAACATGGGTGCCTACGCCAACGCCTTCCCGCCGCAACCGAAAGAAGCCACCGCCAATGACGGTCTGGACCCGCTGCGCGACGACCTCGATCCGCCGGGTTACCTGCAATGGGCAGCGGACTGGCAGAAACGTGGGGCCAGTCATCTGGGCGGCTGCTGCGGGATCGGCCCGGAGCACATTGCGGTGTTGGCGCAAAAGCTGGCCTGAGCTTTGCCCCCCATCCTCTGTGGGAGTGGGCTTGCTCGCGAAGAACGATAACGCGCAGCCTTTGTCAGGCCGCGCCGGCCGCTTCGCGAGCAAGCCCGCACCCACAGTGGGCCTTGCAAAGGTCATATCAGCTTACGCTTGCCTCCCGGTTCAGCCGCCCCCCATACATATGTACGCCATGGCGGCTCGAACAGCGCGATAGGGTCCGGACTCTTCAATCAGAACCGGATCCTTCAGATGTCGATTTTTCCCAACGATGAGCCGGGCAGTGCGTCGCCTGGCCCCCAGTCGGACGCGACCGACGCCCAGGCAAGGGAGCAACTCAGGCAGTTGGACCTGCTGGACACCCACCAAATACAGTTGGCCCGTTTGTTCGCCGCCGTTCCCACCTTCGACACGGTCATCGCAAACCTGCTGGTCAGCTTGCTCAAGGCCAGGATTGCCCCACAGACCTTTCGCCCCTCGTTGCTGGCGAACCTGGAGCCGGATCACTGTTATGTGAACCGCTTCACCACGAGCCCGAGCGGTGAGCGCACCCTCACGTCATCAGAGCGTTTCACCCAGGTGCTGCGCAACAGCCTGCTGACCGACACGGCACCTGCCTTCGCCAACGGTGGCGTCGGTTTTTTCACCCGCCCCGATTCCCTTGAGGAGGGCGGCAGCCTCTTTGCCGGCGCACTGGACGGGCCTACGCTGCGGGCCCTGGAGACGGTGTTCCATATCGCCCACCCGCCCACGAACGAGCAGGTGAAACGTGAGTTCCGTGACGAACTGGCGCGCTTTCGCCAGCGCCAGAACTGGGAAGCGTCCCTGGGCGTGACGGCCTCGTCCACCACGCAAGCCGCCCTGGCGCAATTGTTATGCCGACGTTTCCTGCACCTGTTCGACCTGTACAAGGCCGATCGGGATCCTGTCGCCCAGCCCAGCCACAGTGCGCGAATCCAGCAAAGCGATGACGACCGTTTGCTGGACCTCATCATCACCCACCCGTCCCAGGCCGACAGAAGCCGCTTGTCGCGAGCCCCCGTGCCTCATGTCTACGCGGTCATGCTCGACCACGGCGCGGCGCAGCCGCAGAAGTGGCCGGCGGCGATGGTGATCAGGTTTACCGACCGACCATCGCTGTTCCTGTATTCCCTGGAGCGAGGGCTTCAGCGCTTCGAGGCATTCCAGGACCTGGTCAGCCGCGTACGTCCCTTTCTTGACGGCCAGGAACGCAGGATCCAGGACATTTCCACCGAACTGTCCGGGCACGTTTTCGAGGTGGCGGCCGCGGACCTGTTGCAGATGCAAGGCGCAGCGCTGGAAAAGGTTTTGGACGCGCCGGCGAACGCCACGGTGGCGGTGAGTGACTTTGCCCGGCTCACCGAAGATGCCCTTGGCCTGCCATCGTTGTCGTTGGCCGGGCCACTGGCGGCCCGCCAGGAAGCCTTGATAGAGAGGCAGCGTCCCGCTTTCTACAAGCGCGCGGCACCGGCCGAGCAGGCCCACTATCGTCGTCTCGAAACCCAGGTGTTCGACGCCGTCTACGCCTTGGGCAGCGATGTGCCGACGTTGGTGCAATTCACGCGACAGAAGATCAAGCAGTACCTGCGGCAAACCCTCCACCCGCGCATCGACGTGGACCCGGACCGGACGCAGGTCAGGCTGTCTTATGGCGACAAGGCCAACCCGAGGCAGTCGCGCACCAGCAGTCTGACTCAGTTGATGCTCGACAATCTGCGGGCGCCGCAATACCCGAACGCCATGCGCGAAGTGCTGGCGGTCTACCTGATCGACCGCCATGGCCAGCGCATCCGACACCCGGACAGCGGCTTCTCGATCACCGTGACCGGGCCCGAGCTGGCCAGCATGGCGACGAGCATCGACGCCGGTGGCAACTATGAAATCCTGTTGCGCCAGCGCATGAATGAACCACGCTACAAGGCGGCCTGGCAGGCGGCGTACCGGGCCAATCTGGAATTCAAGGCCTATGAGGCGACGCTCCAGGGCGATGCTGTGTTCAAGGCCAGGGTGATCGATCCGGATGCCCAGCCCGCCTCACCACGCAAACTGCTGGCCCGCTGGCTGGAGGCGATCCTGCAATCACCCACGGTTGCCGAGCGGGCCTGGGTGGGTGGACGCAGGGTTCATGTCCATGGGCTGCTCCTGGGTGGCAGCGTTGATGGGCAGGGCAACGCGCCGCGCAATGCCCTGAGCATCGACGGTGCGCTGATCTTTTCAGACCAGGCCGGGCCTGACATCAAGGGCACCGTGGGCGTGTATTTGCCAGACAGCCCCGAGGGCAATGACCTGCATGAGTTTGCCGATCTGAGCGATGGCATTACCGGGCTGCTGCAACAGGAAGAATGGCGCACCTATTTCCGCTCGCGCATCTCCGCCCTCGATCAAGAGCAGGTCAAGCGCGCCTTGGGGCAGCACCGCGGTCGGCCCCTGATCCGTGGCTGGCTGATCAGCGGTGACTGGCTTGAGAACTTTCACCGCGCCCACGTCAATTTCCAAAGCGCCTATGCGGACCACCGCTCCAACAGCAACCGGGACATCGGGCTGCAAACCACTGCGCGGCTGGTGATGATGGCGGTTGAAATCGTCATGGACCTGGCCGGCCTGCTGTTGATCCCCGGTTTTCAGATGCTGGCCCGTGCCGTCAGGACCGGCTTGCTGGTGCTCAAGACCGGTGCCGTGCCCACCAACACTACGACGCTGGCGTTTGTCCATGCGGTGGCCAACACCCGTAAGACAACCGGCCTCGGTGGCGTGAGCTTCAATGTGCGAGGGGGCTCCTCGTTCCTGGCAGTTACGGCCCGTCAGAACCAGGCTGGCGCGCCGTTTGGCCTGCCCCTCGAAACAGCGCTTTATCGTCGCTATGCGGTGGCGGACACCACGGTGCTGCGCGGGGTTTCCGCCGATGCCCGGGGCTTCTATCGCCCCGCGATCACCGACAGCGCCACGGGGAGCGTCGCGCGCCGGGTGTATGTGCAGCAACCCGACGGCGTGGTGTTCCGGGTGCACGACCATACGCCGCTCGGGGCCATCGAGGCGACCATCGTCGACCCGGTTTCAGGGTCGAACATCCGCGCCAGTGGCGTGATGAGAAGCACGGTGGCCCGCGCGCCTGATGGGCAGTGGCATGCCGTGGGCTTTGGCCTGGGCGGAGGGGGCAAACGCCCTAGCGGAGGACCTCCCCAACCGGGCCCGTCAGCCCCTAAGCAACCTTCGACATCGCTTCGCGCCGTGGCCAACCTGATCCGCACGCCCAACGCGTGGGACGTGGAGATCATGGACCTGGTCCCGTCACTCATCACCCGCCTTCCAAGCTGGCCACAAAATCGCAGCCTGTTGATCATCGATCAACGACCAGGGCAACGGGACTGGTCGATCCGCTTTACCCCAGGCCAGGTTGAAAGCGGCTATCCGACTGGCACGCATCCGCTGCGGTCCGACACGGACGTCGTGCTGATCCGCACCGGTGAAAACCACTACTCGCTGCGATTGGCGGGCGACACCGACGTCACCTTCGATCCGGACGGCAACTGCTTCTTCAATGCCGTTGCCCGGGGGTTGAACGAGGGCCAGTCGCCACAAACCTTCTCGATGCAGCGCCTGCGCAATGAAACCGCCGCTTACATCGAACGCCACCCGGAGATGGGCCAGTACCTGATAGCGCCGCCCACCGGCCTGCAGCAAGCGCTCGCTGACAATGCCCGTTCGCTGGAACATCTGATGGGCAAGGCCGCGGTCTTTGATGTGAGCCAGATTGTCTACGGCACGGGTAACCCGCATAACCTGTTTCAACCGCTGGTGAATTTTCTCAAGCTGTATGCCGACGACGTGGCGCGTCGAACATTGAACAACGCCTGGAACGCCGACCTGCCACCGGAGGTGCTGCGACACATCGGCAGCTACCTGTCCCCGCGGGCGCCGGGTCGTCCGATACTGAGCAGCGTTCCGTACTACACGCAAACCGATCAGGCCCTGCGGACCTTCTTCGAGGACACACTACTGCCGCCCATCGAGCGCGCGGCGATTGTCGAACTGCTCAACAATGAGTACCTGATGTTCTCCCAGGACGTGGTGCACATCATGCTCGAATACGGGATCAAGGCTCGGGAACTGACCGATCATCACCCTCGTAACAGCCTGGCCTATGTGCGCTATGACGAGGCGCTGCATGGCCACCTCAACGAGACGCAACTCGACGAGGCGCTCAACGGTGCCTACCTGGTGGATAGCGAAGACTTGAAGAAGGCCAAGCGGCGCTACGAGCAAGAGACCGGCAACCCCATGGATGACGACGCGGACCTGCTGGAGCAACACATTTACTACGACCGCGCCGACGACCTGGTCGACCTGCTCACCGTGGCGCTCGAGCGATTTCCTGTGTTGCAGGCGCGGGCAAATATTCTTCTCAAATCCCCGGTGATCGCCTCCAACCTGGGCGGTCTGTTCCCCGTGAGCCTGCTTTCACAATGGATACGCACCCCGAGCATTTCCAACACGCGCCTTCAGCTGATCGGCGATTACGCCAGTGGTCACTATGACGAGCTGACGAGGTACGGTGCCATCGATATCAACTGGATGCGGCCGTTCGATGATTGGAACCTGCACAGCCTGTTCACGCATCGGCAGGCCTTGCTGGACTTTTTCGGCTTTCTCCAGGAGGTGCGGTACTTCAAGGACAGTGACCTGTCGGCGGTCGCCAGGTTGTTCGCGATGCCAGGGCAGCCGCTGTCCAACAGCCGGGTGGCGATCCTGTTCAACCGGCCGAACCTGTGGGTCTCCATTCGCTCGATGCGCGGGATTACCCGTGATGGCGCCAGGGCTATCTGGCATGACTTGATCGGGCCGCAGTTCAGTGACGACAACATCCGTTTCGCGCTGGGACGGCCGGGTTCGCTCGACAGCGAGTCGGCGCTCACCGGTGCCTTGATCGACAGTCTGGTCAATGATGAGGGCCGGGCGCACCGATTGATCCTGGGGGCCTACGCCATGACCGAACGGCAGGCCCAGTACTTCCTCTACAACTTCGATTTTTCAGCGAGCCCTGCGGGGCAAAGCCGGCTGGATTTCGCCAGTTATGTGAGTGCCCACGGGACCATCCCGCGATGGGCCTGGCCGTACGCCCGAAGCGGCGTGACGCCCGAGGTGCTCAAGCCGTTCCTGGCCACGAGGAAGCCGCCTGAGTCCTGATCGTCCTTGATCGATCGCCACCGCGAACCGAGGCGCGGCGGCGATCCTCGTTCACTCATCACGCCGAGCGACATTGCGCCAAGCTGCGCACCTGGCCGCCTTCGCGCTGATTTTCGTCGCTGAGCCATTGTTCAAACGCCGCGCCGATCACCGGCCACTCCGAATCCAGCATGGAGTACCACGCGGTGTCGCGGTTCTGCCCCTTGACCACCATGTGCTGACGGAACACCCCTTCAAACGTGAACCCCAGCCGTTCGGCGGCATACCGGGAGCGGGCGTTGGCGTTGTTGCATTTCCATTCCAGGCGCCGATAACCCAGGGCGAAGGCTTCCCTGGCCAGCAGGTAGACCGCCTCGGTGCTTTTCGGCGAGCGCTGCATCGCGGCGCCGAATGTCACATGGCCGATCTCGATGCGGCCTTGTGCTGGAACGATGGACATCAGGCTGAGAATGCCTTGCACCTGCTCGTTGGCGCGGTCGATCACCGTGAAGAAGTAAGGGTCGAGGTGGGCGGCATGGTTGTCCAGCCAGGCATCGAACGCCTGGCGCTCGGAAAAGGGACCGTAGGGCAGGTAGTCCCAGAGCTTCGGATCGGCGCCCGGGCCTTCGAGCGCCTGCCACAAACCGTCGGCATGGCGCGCCGGGTCAAGTTTTTCCAGGCGGATGAAACGCCCTTCGATCAGTTGGGTGGACGGCGTCGGGGCGCCTTTCCAGTCGGCCAGTGAAGTCAACATGCGGCGCTCCTTACAAGGCTTTGCGAAATTGGATGAAACCGGGGCGTTCGGCGATGCGCTCGTAGAGCTGGATCGCGGTGGCGTTGGTTTCATGGGTCAGCCAATGCACCTTGCAGCAGCCATCGGCCTTGGCGGTGGTGTAGACGAACTCGATCAACTGCCGACCGACGCCGGTGCCACGGCTCTGCTGGGTTACCAGCAGGTCTTGCAGGTAGCAGGAATTCTCGATGCTCCAGTTCGAGCGGTGATAAATGAAGTGCACCAGGCCGATGGCGGTGTCGTCGCGCCAGGCCAGGGCCCCGTGGGTCGGCTCGCGCTCATCGAGCAGGCGTTGCCAGGTGCTGTGGCTGACCGCCTCCGGCAGCTGTGTGTTGTAGAACGTCAGGTAGGCCTGCCACAGCGGCAGCCAGGCGGCGTGGTCGTCAGCGGTCACGGGGCGGATCTGGATGAGGCTCATGTTCACTCCTTGGGCGAAAAGACGGACATCAGGCGGGCGACATTCTGGTCCTGTGGATCGGGGCTGGCGGCGAGCCCCTGGCGTACCCCGGCGGCATCCGCCGGGCTGCGGTTCTGGCTGAGCTTGCGCTTGCCTTCCAGGCGCTGGAGGGGCAGGGCGAAGCCGACGATGGCCTTGAGCATGCTGTCGATGTACTCGGCCGGTGCATCGTCGATGCGCCATGGTTGCGTGCGCCCCGATTCATGGCGGTCGGTGAGGTCGCTGACCAGTTTGCGCAGCCGCGTCGCGTCGCTGAACACCTCGGCGCGGCCATAAGCGTGCACGGCCTGGTAGTTCCAGGTGGGCACGACCTTGCCGTGCTCGTGTTTGCCTGGGTAGAACGCCGGGCTGACGTAGGCATCGGCTCCAGCGAAGATCACCAGCGCTTCGGCGCCGGCTTCGAGGTCGCGCCATTGCGGGTTGGCCCGGGCCATGTGCCCGTAGAGGCTGCCGTTGGGCCCTTGCTGCGGGTCCAGCAGCAACGGCAGGTGGCTGGCCTGCAGGCCCTGCTCGCCGTGGGTGACCAGCAAGGCCAGGCGACATTCGGCCATCATCCCGTGCAATTGGGGCAGGTCTTCGACGGCAAAGGCTTTGGGGTTGTACATGATGTTTTTCCTTGGCGAATGGGAGCATCCTAGGCAGGCTATTGGTCTGTTGTAAGAGCCACTTCAGACCAATTCGATAGGTCCATTGCGAGGGTCATCATGAGCAACGCCGTACCGCCGCTGTCGTTCAATCCGGCCGGCATCGAGCTGGATCGCCGCCAGGGGCTCAGCCGCCAGCTCTACCAGGCGTTGCGGGCGCGGGTGCTGGACGGACGCCTGGCCAGCGGCACGCGCCTGCCGGCCAGCCGCGACCTGGCGGCGGCCTTGTCGATTTCCCGCAACAGCGTGGTACGGGCCTACGATCAACTGTACGCCGAGGGATTCATCGAGGGGCGGGTGGGGGACGGTACCTATGTGGCGCAGTTGTCCTCGCCGGGATCGGGGTGGCCGCTTCGCGAGCAAGCTCGCTCCCACAATGGAACGCGTGCCTTCGAGAAAGAGCCGGCGCCGAAAAACATATCCACAAAAGTATCCACAGGGTTGTCAACAGGCTTATCCACGGGTTTATCCACAGATTGGCTGGATTTACCTGTGCTTCCATCCAGTAAAGTTATCCACAGTGGTGGATTGGAGCGGGTCGAAAAGCACCATTTGGCCCAGCCTCCCAGCGGTCCGCCGCGGGCGTTTCGGGTGGGTGTCCCGGCGTTCGACCTGTTCCCGTTCGACGTCTGGGCCAAGCTGAATGCGGCTTTCTGGCGCAAGCCCGACCTGCAACAGCTGTGCTACGGCGACTCCCAGGGGGATGCGCGCTTGCGCGGCCTGATCGCGGCCTACCTGCGCAGCTCTCGCGGCTTGTCGTGCACCGCTGAACAAATTGTGATCACCAGTGGCGCGCAGCAGGGGATCAGCCTTTGTGCACAGTTGCTGGTGGACCCTGGCGACGTCGTGGCGGTGGAAAACCCGGGGTATCGCGCGGCCGGGCATGCATTCTCCGTGGCCGGTGCCGACGTGAGGGGCGTGCCGGTGGATGGCGATGGCCTGGATTGCACGGCGCTCAGTGCGTTGAGCCATTGCCGGCTGGCCTACGTGACGCCGTCCCATCAATACCCGACCGGGGTCGTCATGAGCCTTGCGCGGCGCCTGGAGCTGTTGGCTTGGGCCGAACGCAACGACGGCTGGATCGTTGAGGACGACTATGACGGCGAGTACCGCTACAGCGGTGCGCCGCTGGCGCCGTTGGCGGCCCTGGATCGCCAAGGGCGCGTGCTCTATGTCGGGACGTTCGGCAAAGTGGCGTTCCCGGCCCTGCGCCTGGGTTATCTGGTGCTACCTGCGGGTTTGGTCGATGCCTTCGCCCGGCGTCGGGCGGTGGATGTGCGCCACTCCGAAGTCAGCACCCAGGCGGTGATGGCCGAGTTCATGGCGGCCGGGCATTTCCAGCGTCACATCAGGCGGATGCGCCGGGCCGCGCTGGCCCGGCGTGACGCGCTGCTGGCCGGTTGGCCCAAAGGCATTCCGGGGGTTGGCACCCTGCCGACTGTCGTCGCCGGGCTGCATGTCACGGTGCCGGTGGACAACCTTGCCCGTGAGCGCGAGCTGATCGCCCAGGCGACGGCGGCGGGGGTCGAAATCAATGGCCTGAGCAGCTATTGGCTGCCCAGCACCACCGCGCCCATCCATGGCGGGCTGGTGCTGGGCTTCGCCGCGGTCCCACCGGCGGCCATCGCGACCGCCCTGGCGAGCCTGGCGCAAGCCTGGAAGCCCTGAGGGCCTCGGTTCATACCCGTTAACCCAAAAACGCCACCGCCCCGTGGCGAGGGAGCTTGCTCCCGCTGGGCTGCGTAGCCGCCCCAAAAACTTGGGACCGCTGCGCGCTCCAGCGGGAGCAAGCTCCCTCGCCACGAGCCCTGATAAACCTGAAGTGAACGGCATTACGGTTCATGGCCGAGCTTTTTGAAAGAACACCTCCTTGGCCTGGTCCACGGCAATTTCGCTGCGGTAACGGTCGATCAACTGGCGCTGGCTGAGGGCTTGGCCGGCGTCGGTGGCAACGGCCTGCTGGCTGGCTTGCTCAATGGTTTTCAAGCGCGCCGAAAGAAACGCGTAGGCGGGCACCCAGTTGGTCGAATAGCGGAAGTCGGCGAACCAGAGCGTCTTGCCGGTTTTCACGTCCTTGATCTCATATCGGTCGAGGTAGCCGTAGGGCGGGGTCTTGATGCGTTGCCGGCTCTTCTGTTTGGTGATGGAGATCTGGTTCCGGCTTTTAAGCCACACGATGCTGCTCATGGTCGGCGGGCGTTGCTTGATGACATTCAACACAGTGTCGAAACCCAGGACGTACAACGCGCTGGCCTCGCGTTCAAGCTGCGTGCGCAAGGCTTGCGCCGAGCGCCGTTGTGCTTCTGGCAGCTCGAACGTTTCGTTCGAAGCCACGCCTTGGGCCTGGTCGAGGGCCTTTTGGATGGCCGCGCTGACTTTCTCCATCCTGCCGGCGTGGGCATTGAGGATCATCCCGATCCCGGCGGGCGTCTTGTCGGGCTGTGTGACCGCGGCTTGCATCTGCGCCTTGAACGCTGTCAGCCCGTTGATCAGGTCCTGGCCCTTGGTGACGCTGACGTCCAGGGACGGAACGGCCGGCGGCGTCGCGTCGGGTTTGACATGGGGGATCCACTCGCCGGTTTCCTTGCGGTGGAACGTGACGATGATCTCCCCCGAGAACGGGTTCTTCACGTCGACCCAATCGGTTTCCTCCATCAACCGGGACAAGCGCGGCTCACCGCTCACCAGGCCCCAGAAGCGCGCCCGGATGAATTTTTTCCTCGGCCGGGGGCGTTGCTCGTACGGGGAACCGGCGTTGCGCCTATCCCGACGCTCATCGAGGGCCGCCGCCAAGTGCTGCATCGTGGTTTGTTCCAGCGTGGCAATCCCCTTGCGCAGGCGAGCGAGCTGGGGCGACCGCACGCTGCCCGTGTACTCGTTGCCCAGGTAGTGCAGGTGTTCGTCAATGGCGGCGAACTGCTCGGCCAGGCTGCCGAACGCGTCGATGCGTTCATCGAGGCGAATCACGCTGCGTTCGTCGATGGCGTCGCGCAGGCTCTGGAACGCGACCGTGGCGTTATCGACGATCTGGTTGATCGCTTCCCAGCCTTCGGGCATCGATTCGACGCTGTCGAGTGTCAGGCACAGGTGGCGGAACATATCCAGCTTGATCAGGCGCAGGTCGGCGCTGGTATAGAGTGGCATTTTCTTGCGGTGCCGGCGGATGAACTCGAAGCCCTCATAGCCGACGCTCTTCAGTTCGATGAACCGCGTCTCCATGTAGTCCAGGCGCTCGATCATATCGTCGCCGACGCTGATCATGCTTTCGGCCGCGTCAATGTGCTGTTGCTCCAACACCCTGACCCCGGAGGTGACCATGCTTTTGGCCTTGTCCAGGGCCGGGACGAACCGTTCCCCCAGGGCCTCCATCTCGGCGAAGGTGAAGTTGATCTGCGCATTCAGGTAGCCGAGCCGTGTGCGGGGGTAGTCGGGCCGGGACTGGAACAGCGGCCATTCCATCAGGGTTTTCAGCGCTTGTTCGTAGTTTTCCCGCTGGGCCTTCAGCGTTGCGATGTAGGTGTCGCGCTTGACCTCCCTGGCGGTGCCCGCCGCCTCGTCCATTTCCACGGCGTACATGGTCAACAGTTTCTGGTTCTGCGGTTTCTTGGCTTCGAATTGGTTCAGCGAAGCCAGCAGGTCGATCCGGCGCCGCTGCGCATCGGCGATGACTTTCTGCCGGATGCCCCTGGACCCGCTACCGCGCACGCGCAAGCGTGTATCGATGTGCCATTTGCCGTGGCCATCGCTGATCAGCGGGGGGCCTTCGCGCGCAGGGTCCTGGGCGTCGACGATAGACACCAGCTCGCCTTCGACCTGCACTTTGAACCACTTGCCGGCCATTTTCGCGTGCCAGACCCCGTCCTGTTTGTAGAGACCCTTGAGGGCACCGTCGCTTTGGAATGAACCGAGGTTTGCCGGTTCGTCGATGCTGAAGCTGTCGAGCTGCCGTGTGCTGTCCTTCGAGATGCCCATCAACGCGCCGCTGGAGCGGATGGCCTCGAAGTGCTCGGTGGGCAGCGAAGCGCTGGCAAGCGGCGCGAGCTGTTCGATCACCAGCTTATGAGGCGGCTTAGGTAGACTTTCCAGTTCGCGCACTTCTTGCGAGATTGACTCGCGGTGAGTGTTTCTGGCCGCCCTGGCGCGGTCGACGGCATGGGTGATGATCGCCAGCGCGATGTTCAACAGCAGGTCGGTGAACGCCTCCCACTTGGCCGGCCGGTCGGCCGCATCCTTGCCCTGGGTGAGCTTGTCGATGTCGTCCAGGATCTGCCAGAGCCAGCCAGCGGTGCCGACGGCGGTGCCCAGGTAGGGCAAGGCGAGGTTGAACAACAACCAGCCCGCGCGCTTGAAGGTCTCCCAGCGGTTTTCCCGGTTGGACACCGATTGACGATCGGCCAGGTTAACCAGGGCCATGGCATTGGCCTTGAACAACAGCGGCAGGAAATTCGTCCCCAGGGTCTTGTCGGTCAAGCTGACGGGACCGCTGTTGGCCAAGGCGCTCAACGGGTCGGCGACGAATGCCACGATGCCCCAAGGGGAGGGCAAGACATCCGGAAAAACGAACCGGCCGTAATCGTCGCGCACGCCATCGGGCAACCAGGCCAGTATCGATTGGCGTAACGTTGGGTCTTGTCGGATGGCGTACAGCAGGTTGCTGAAAGACGGATACTGGTTCAGTTGCGGTTCCAGCATGGGCCGATACAGCAGGCAGGGCCCGGCGCTGGAGTTCTCGGGGCCGATGATGAACATGTTGCTCACCACGTCTTGCGCGTCGCCCAGTTGCAGTTCTGGCACGAAAGCCAGTGGGCGCAGGACGATGGTTTTGCCGTCCACCTTGCGATCAGCTGGCGCAGGCTCCATCAGCGCGGCGACGTAGCGGTAGCCGGTGTCGTCGAGGTGACCCTGGCCGCGGATCTTGCATTCGAGCGCCAGCATCGGCAGTTGGATGCGCAACTGAGCGGTGTACAACTGTTCGCGGCGGCTCGATTCAGCCGGATCGTCGAGCAGCATCCGCTTGATCAACTCGGGGTAGACGCGACCGATATCGACCTGGGTGATGAGGTTCTCGACGTACTCGACGGTCAGCCATCCGGGCGCTGGCGTGTCGTCCCGCAGCTTGACGGTCTTGTCGCCGACGGGGAGGGAGATCAGGTTTTGCAGGGCCAGCTCGACGAGGCTCAAGCGGGTGGTCTCGATCTGGCCGGGTACCACGAAGCTTCCCCAGATCACCGGGCTGCGCACCTCGATCTCGATGGCCTCCAAATCAAGCCGCGAGGCGTCGGCATGGTCCGCGACCATCTGCTTTTTCAGCAGGTTCAGCGTGAAGTCCTTGAGCGGCTCGATGCCGTCCAGGTAGGTCTTGCCGACATGCTCCTGATTCAGGATCGACAGGTTTTTCATGTGCTGGGCAAACAGGATCTGATCGGACGGCGAGGCGTCCATTAACCAATGAGGTATCTGTTTCTGGAACCAGGCCACGAGCAGATCTTCTTCGCCTTCTTCAACACTGGCAGGAGGCTCGTAGGTTTCCCATGTTTGTGGGAAAGACCCGATGATCTCGATCTGTTCGGCAATCATCCCGCAGGCCTTGTGATCGAAAATATTGCCCTCAGGCTCATACAGACGCCATTTGATCTTGCGATAGGTGGCCGGATCGAAATGGGCGGCGAGGGATTGCCCCAGGGCCTGCTGTGAATCGAATTTCTGGTAACCGCCGGCGATCGAGTACTTGAGGATGACCTCCTTCTTGTCGAGGGTGCCGATCAGCACGATCGAACTGTCACTCAGGCGCTTCGTGCTGGGGCCGTCGACATTATCGATGTCGATCAAATAGGCGTGGCAGTCGTAAGGGTCGTGCTCTTTGCGGTTCTTGCGGTCGGGGTAGGCGAACAATTGTCGAGCCATGTCGCACTCGGTCGCGGTCCAGCCCTTGATGCGCCCGACGTTCCAGGCCTGGCGCAGCGCACTGGAGAGTAGGTGCCAGCGGGGACCGGACCCACCGAGAGAGTCATTCCAATACGCCAGTTGCTGTTCCTGGCAGGCTGTCAGCATGGCCGGCATCAGCTCATTGAGCAGGCGCCCGATCTGGTCGATTCGCACCGGTAAATGCACATCGGGGGAGGTGAGTGGCAACTGGGTCAGGAAGTGCAGGCCTTCGATCAGCAGTATCGAATCGTCTTTTTCATTCACCAGGCCGGCGAGTATTTCGCTGAGGGTTTCGTAGCGCGTGGGCCGTCGCACGATTTGGTCATCGACAATGTCCCAGGCCGGCTCGCCCACCACGGTATTGTGCGGATCGAGGTTCAGCGTGGGGTAGAGCTTCCTGAGGCCATCGCGCAGGAGAATCGACGCGACCTCCGGATACGTGGGCCCGGCGAGCAACTGATTCAGGATCGCATCCTTGGGATTGGCATCGGCCCTGGGTATCGTGGGGGTGGCTGTGGGTGTCATCTGAGTCCGTATGGAATGGCGAAGCCGAGCGCTTCGGGATTTCCATGCTAGCGGCGCGGAAAACAGGGGCGGCGGTAACTATGTATGGGGCTTTTGGGGGAGGTGGCTGGGGGATCGCCATCGCGAGCAAGCTCGCTCCCACACTGGAGTCACGGGTGTACCCAGGCCTATAAACCCCACCGACCCTGTGGGAGCGGGCTTGCCCGCGAAGGCGCCAGCCCATTCAACACGGCGGCGCCTGACACACCGCCATCGCGAGCAAGCTCGCTCCCACACTGGAATCACGGGTATACCCGGGACTACAAACCCCACCGACCCTGTGGGAGCGGGCTTGCCCGCGGAGGCGCCAGCCCATTCAACACGGCGGTGCCTGACACCGCCATCGCGAGCAAGCTCGCTCCCACACTGGAATCACGGGTATACCCAGCTTTCACACCCCCAGGCCAGGGACGACCTCACCGTTCTATTGACCCGACTTGATCCTCGTCCAAGCCCGCGTGCGCGCCCGTTCGGCGTCCCGTGGCAAGGGTTGCAACGTATACAGCGTGGCCATGGCCGCTTCGGTCGGGTACAGGTTGGGGTTTTGGCGGATCGCCGGGTCGACCATTTCCGTGGCGTCCTTGTTCGGGTTCGGGTAACCGACGAAGTCGCTGACCGGGGCGATCACCTGCGGTTGCAGCAGATAGTTGATGAAGGTGTAGGCATCTTCCGGGTTCTTCGCCCCCTTGGGGATGGCGAGCATGTCGAACCAGATCGGCGCGCCTTCCTTGGGCAAGCGCATGTCCACGACAACGCCGTTCTTGGCATCCTTGGCCCGGTTGGCCGCCTGGGAGAAGCTGCCGGAGTAACCGACCGCCACGCAGATGTCGCCATTGGCGATGTCGGCCATGTACTTGGACGAGTGGAAATAGGTAATGTACGGACGGATCTTCATCAACAGCGCTTCGGCCTTGGCGTAGTCCGCCGGCTTCTTGCTGTTGGGGTCCAGTCCCAGGTGCTGCAAGGCCAGGGGCAGGATTTCCGATGGCGAATCGAGCAGCGCCACGCCACACTGCTTGAGCTTGCTGATGTTCTCTTCCTTGAAGATCAGGTCCCAACTGTTCACCGGCGCGCTGTCACCCAGGGCGGCCTTGACCTTGTCCGGGTTGAAGCCGATCAGAATGGTGCCGTACATGTAGGGCACGGCGAATTGGTTGCCCGGGTCGTTGGCTTCGATCAGCTTCATCAGCTTGGGATCGAGGTGATTCCAGTTCGGCAGCTTGCTGCGGTCCAGGGGCTGGAACACCCCGGCTTCGATCTGCTTGGCCAGGAAAACATTGGACGGTACCACCACGTCGTAGCCCGAGTTACCGGTCAGCAGCTTGGCTTCCAGGGCCTCGTTGGTGTCGAAGATGTCATAGACCAGCTTGACCTGGCTGTTCTGCGCCTTGAAATCCTCCAGCGCCTTGGGCGTGATGTAGTCGAACCAGTTGTAGACCCGCAGGGTCCGCTCTTCGGCGTGTACCGCGCCGCCGAACAGCGCAGCACACAGGGCTGGAACCATCAAACGCTTGAGTCTGCTCATGCTTTTCTTCCTCATTGGGCGCTTTGGAAACCTTCAAGGACGTTCACGGCATTGATGCCGATTTCTGCCACCGCGTACCCGCCTTCCATCACGAACAGGGTCGGCTTGCCGAGTGCGGCGATGCGTTTGCCCATCGCCAGGTAATCCGGGCTGTCGAGCTTGAATTGGGAGATCGGGTCGTCCTTGAACGTGTCCACACCCAGGGACACGACAATCACATCGGCGTCGTAGCCACGGATTTCGCCACAGGCCTGCTCCAGCGCCGCGCTCCAGGTGTCCCAGCCCGAGCCGGCCGGCAAAGGATAGTTGAAGTTGAAACCTTCACCGTCGCCCTCGCCGTGCTCGTCGGCGTAACCCAGGAAAAACGGAAACTCCGCCTCTGGATGGCCGTGGATCGAGGCGAACAACACGTCGCTGCGCCCGTAGAAAATCGACTGGGTGCCATTGCCGTGGTGGTAATCCACATCGAGGATGGCGACCTTGCGATGACCCTGGTCTAGAAAGGCCTGGGCGGCGATGGCGGCGTTGTTGAGGTAGCAATAACCGCCCATCAAGTCACCGGCGGCGTGATGCCCCGGCGGGCGGCACAACGCAAACGCACTGCGGGCGCCGGCCTGGATGTCGGCCTGGGCGGTCAGGGCCACCTGGGCGGCGCTGTAGGCCGCTTGCCAGGTGCCGGCAGTGATCGGCGCGCCGCCATCGAAACTGTAATAGCCGAGCTGGCCGTGCAGGCTGGTCGGCATGACCGTGCGCAACGTCCGCGCCGGCCAGGTATAGGGCAACAGATCCCCCTCGCGATTGAACGCGGCCCAGCGCTCCCAGGCCCCTTTGAAAAACGCCAGATACGCCGCGCTGTGGATACGCTGGATCGGCCCGAGACCAAAATCCCGTGGTGCCTCGACCGGGCCCAACGCCCGCGCCTTGACCCGCTCCAGCACATGATCGGCCCGCGAAGGCATCTCGAAACAGGGCATCAACTGCCCATCCATCAACTCACAGCGGCCGTGATGCAGGTGGTGATCGTCGGAATAGATCGTCAGCATTTATTGTTCTCCGCAAGGCTGTTCCAGTAACTGACAGTCTTGCGGGATGCGCTGTTGGAGAGAACGGCAGGAGCGGCCAAAAGGGGATCGAAATGGCCAAAAGGTTTGACCGTAAATGGCTCTTTGTGGGGGGGTCAAGGAGAGCTCGGCACTCTCTCTGTGGCGAGGGGATTTATCCCCGTTGGGGTGCGCAGCAGCCCCAAAAACTCAACACGGTCTATCTGGCTGCCTAGTCAACCGACATTCTGAGGCTGTAGGAGAAGGGATTTTGGGTGATGCAGGGGCTCGGTTTTCGCTGGGAACCGCGTTGATTTCATCGCGAGCAAGCCCGCTCCCACAGAGGAAAAGGGGACGGATTTAATATCGCCGCCGGTGCGTGGAGGAATTTGACGGAGATCTTCAACGCAGATGGGAGGGAGCCAACGAACGGCGCGTGGATCGCTTGGACGGCCTACGCAGTCTGTGCCCCGCTACCGCCCGTTACATGGCAAAACGAATCGCTTAAATAGACCGTTGGTTCACGCGCTTGGAGAGCGCTTCGGCGCTTTCTTTGCGTTCGGAATAACGATCCACCAAGTAATGTTCGCGGCCTCGCACGAGCAGAGTGAACTTCATCAGCTCCTCCATCACATCCACAACGCGGTCGTAGTAGGACGATGGTTTCATGCGCCCTGCTTCATCGAACTCGAGAAAGGCTTTCGGCACCGATGATTGATTGGGGATCGTGACCATGCGCATCCAGCGACCCAGCACGCGAAGCTGGTTCACCGTGTTGAACGATTGAGATCCGCCACAGACCTGCATCACTGCCAGGGTCTTGCCCTGCGAGGGACGAACCGCCCCGAGTGCGAGGGGGATCCAGTCGATCTGTGCCTTGAATACGGCAGACATGGAGCCGTGACGTTCTGGCGAGCACCAAACCTGTCCCTCCGACCACATCACCAGGTCACGGAGCTCCTGCACCTTGGGGTGGTCAACCGGTGCGTCGTCTGGCAACGGCAACCCGGAAGGATCGAAGACAACCGTCTCAGCGCCCATGAGCTCCAGAAGGCGCGCAGCCTCTCGTGTCAGTAATTGGCTGAAGGAACGTTCACGGGTTGACCCATACAGTAAAAGGATGCGCGGTTTATGGGGTGGCACTGCTCGTTCCGACAGTTTCTCCGGGGTCGGGACGTCAACCAGTGACAGGTCGAGATTCGGGAACTCATTAGCGGTGTCGCGGGTTGATTCGGTCATCACAGCTCTCCCACGGCGTCCAGCGCCTGTTTCAGTTCGGTCTTGCCGAGGGCGCTGATGTCGAGAGCGAGGAATGCCGCAAAGCGCTGGCGAATCTTCGCAACCGTCGCGTCGAATGCCGCTTGGATCTCCTCATCACTGCCTAGCACATCCGATGGATCAGCCAAGCCCCAGTGACTCTTGATCGCCGGTCCGAAGTAGACAGGGCAAGGCTCGCCCCTGGCCTTATCACATACCGTGATCACTATGTCTGGCGGGTTATCGGCGAAGCTTTCAGAGCCCTTGCTGTAGAGCCTTGAGGTGTCGATGCCGAGGTTTTGCAAGGTGCTGACTGCGCGTGGATTGAGACGCCCACTGGGGACGCTTCCCGAACTGATCGCGCTCATTCCCTCGGGTGCCATGTGGTTGAACAACCCTTCGCTCAGCACGCTCCGGCAGCTGTTGGCGGTGCACATGAACAGGATTCGCATGGGGTACTCCTGCCGCTTTCGGCGGTTGTCAGAGGCTAAGGCGCAACGCCAGAGCAGAAAGGGTGAATCACTCGATAAGGGCTGGGCAGCAGGCTGTTTCGCGCACGGGACGTCCGTTCATATGCTTCAGGCGGGAGGTGTTGTCCTTGAGCCAGCCGATATTGGCCTTCGAAGTCCGTTGCAGGATGTCACGCACCCAATCGGGAAGCGCCGGATTAAGACGGTAATAGACCCATTGGCCCTGACGGCGATCAAGCAGCAAGCCGTTGCTGCGCAGTAGGGCAAGGTGGCGGCTGATCTTTGGCTGGCTGTCGTTGAGTGCGCACATCAACTCGCAAACGCAGAGCTCGCCTTGTTCGGCAATCAGCAGGATGGCGCGGACGCGAGTCTCGTCGGCCAGGCTCTTGAAGACATCGAGGGGCGTGATCATGTCGCGCACTCGTAACATATGGAAAATCGAATATACGTATTTCCAAATGTTTCGTGCAAGGCGATATTTGATGAAAGGCCTGGCGTAGAACGCCTGATGCCGTTCACTTCAGTCGGATGAAACCTTTGTGGCGAGGGAGCTTGCTCCCGCTGGCCTGCGTAGCAGGCCCCGGTGTTTCTTCAGGTAAACCGCGTTCTCTGGTTTTGCGACTGCTGCGCAGTCGAGCGGGAGCAAGCTCCCTCGCCACGGGGATTGTGGTGGGAGCAGGCTTTTGGGATGTGGGTTATTTGCGTTTGAGCATCTCCGGCAACTGCACCACCAGCTTCTGATTATTCAACGGCGCACGAATAAACCCGCGTTGGGTGCCGTCGGGTCCAATCACGGCGAGGTTGCCGCTGTGATCGACGGTGTAGTTGGGTTTGCTGGTGTCCGCCGGAATGAACGGAATGCTCACCGCATTGGCGAGTTTTTGCAGGTCTTCAACAGACGAAGCCGTCAGGCCAATGAACTGCGGATCGAAGTAGCCCAGGTACTGCTTGAGCTGCTTGGGCGTGTCGCGGTTCGGGTCGACGCTCACCAGCACGATCTGCAGATTGTCCACCGCACCGCCCAACACCGCGCCGTGATCGAAGCCGCCAAGGCAGTTGGTATCGCACTTCTCGCCTACATCAGCGTCCTGCACGCCGACACCTCCAGCTTGGGCTTGGCCGTTGAACACCGCGATACCGAAGCCGCCTTGAAAGCCTCGGGTGTGCCCCACGTCTTGCTGCGCAACGGCTGGTACACCAAAAACTACCTGGCGAACGTACCGAGCGCCGTGGAACATGGCGTCCTGCTCGGCAGCGCCGGCGAGGGCCGTATCAGCTCCGCGCCCCGTGCCGACTACGCCCAAGCCGCAGCGATGGTGCTGACCACTGAGGGGCAGGCGAGCAAAGTCTATGAACTGGCGGGGGATAGCAGCTACACCTTGACCGAACTGGCTGCGTTGATCAGCCAGAAAACCGATAAGCCAGTGGTTTATCAGAGCCTGCCGCAGGCTGAGTTTGAGGCAGTGTTGATCAGTGTGGGGTTGGCGGCGTTGCTGGCGGATTCTGATGTGGCGGCGGCGAAAGGGGCGTTGTTTGATGAGAATGGGGTGTTGGGGCGGTTGATTGGGCGGGGGACTACGACGGTTGCGGGGGCATTGGGTTAAGCGGCCTATCAGAAGACAGGAAAAGTAAAGCACGCGTGCCGGTCGGGATTGATCGGCACGCGAATCTGGTGGAGATGCATTTTGTGAAAAAATCTATCCTCTTTGTCCTTATGCGCTTCCCTACAAGTTGGCGTATTCTTGCGGCAACGTATCACCGGCCTATCTAATGCCGGACAACGCCTAGCCCTCCCCACCGATTGAGGTGCACGCACGGTGTGGGCGACGTGGCAATGAAAATGCCACCGGCCGTCGGGGAAAATCTGCTCTTGGCTTGGCGATCACTGACGGGATGGTGTACGAGGTCAATAGAGTGTTAACTACAAGAGATGCAGCGAGACTGTTCTCAAGCAAACGACTTACGGAAATAGCATCCGGAAATTTCGATTTTCTTTTGGAAGTTGCGGCTCATTACGAAGAAGAGCTTGAAGAAGAATTTACCGTTGCTGATGTATTTGAGTGCTCTTATTCAGCGCTATCCAAAGAATACAGAACCGAATACTTTTTTAAGAATATTGTTGCTGAGCGCTTACTCTTGGGTAGGCACTCTCTAAATACAGCAACTGTATTGCCGGAGTTCAGGGTAGGGCGAAGTAAGGCAGATTGCGTTATTTTAAATGGCAGCTCCACATGCTACGAAATAAAGTCCGACTTTGACAATTTGGACCGCCTGCCAGAGCAGTTGGCATCCTACAAAAAACTATTTGATAAGGTGTATGTAGTTGTAGGGCAGTCGCATCTGTCAAAAGTTTTAAACTCTTGTGAGCACGATGTGGGTATTCTAGAGTTAACCCCTAGAAAAAATCTTCGTTTAATCAGAGAGGCAGTTATATCTAAGGAGCCAGTAGATATCTCCATTCTTATGCGCTCACTTCGCGTGCATGAATATAAAGAAATCGTTACGGCGGTCTCGCATCAGAATATTGATTACCCCAATACGGAAATCTTTTCCGCATGCGAAAGCATTTTACAAAAAATACCTTCCCCTGACGTCAGGAGAGCTTTTTGCGCAACTCTTAAAAAAACCAGGAAAATTGAAAAAGAATTTATTCTATCTCTTCCAAGATCTTTATTAATGGCCGGGATCGGATTTAAATTGCGCGCTACCCATCGGCGCAGTCTGTCTAATAATCTAAACAGAATTTTTAGTAAGGATGCTATATGTATTACCCAATATTGCGGGGCAAGCAGTTTGAACTGATCGCTCTTAGGGAACTTGCAGAAAATATTTCGCCTGAGTTAGTTTGTCCTGTCATTGAGCCTGTTAGAGGGAATCTGATTCCTCTGCACAAAACAATTGAGGCGCTAAATAAATCAGGAATTAAGCCTCTGGTCATTGTTAATCCAAACATTGGCGATTTTTCTAAAAGTGAAAAAGTCTTGCTTGAGATTAGTGGGCAGTCAGAATCCTTTAGGCCATGTATAAAAGCTAAAAGTGTAGAGGATCTATCATTACTATCCGAGCTTGGGTTCGCATTATCTGAAAGTGCCGTCTTAATAGATGGCGGCATAGATAAATCATTTGTCGATAAGCTCGGCCCTGCATCATGCGTTCTAGTCAACAAAGAAAAAATCCATCCTGGAGCGCTTTCGCTCTTAAAAAATGTTGTATTGTTTGGAGACTTTTTTGATAAAAAAATTCGTAATGCAGACTATGAAGATAAATCATTTTATTCTTCATTGCATACAGAGTGGAAATCCTATTCAAATGCCATCGGCTTTGGTGATTATACAATTCTAAGTGAGGAGTATAGTGAAGCTGGTGGGCCAGCCTACGTGGTAACTATTCACCTGAGTTATATTAACTCAGCTGAATTTGATGCCATGTACGTTCGTCACTTTTCATCATTCAACGATGATTCACCTGCTAACCCAGGGGGCAAATTCAAATCAGCACTTGAAAAGTTGTGGGATTTTTCCGTATCCAATCCGGAGGTATTCAATAAAACACAGGGCTTCCAGGAGTTGGTTTCGTTAAGAGATAATCCTTTTCCAGGACTAGGGCAGGTTAAAAAGTACTCAATAAAGCATCACATTGAAACCACGTGTAACTTTGTCAGGGGTGCATGATGCCTAGATGCTGCGTTCAGTGTTTTCATGACTCCGTTATAGTTGCGAAAATAAATGCCCAAGGCGAAATTAGTCGTTGCAGTTATTGCGGAACTGGTCAAGTATCTTGCATTGATCCCACCAATTTGGCTGATAAGTTGGAGCTCTTTACCTATGGTCTGCGTGAGGATGAAGGAGGACATTCATTCGCTGAGATCCTTAGGTCGTATGGAGTTTTAAGTGACGGGATTCGACAGACAGACATCCTTGTTAAGGATATTTTCGGAAGCGATACAGCGAGCAAGCGGTTTTTATTTGATTTTGACGTCGCAAGTTATACTGATGAATGGGAAGACTTTAAGGTAGAGCTTAAGCATAGGAATCGTTTCTTTCCGAAGGCAACCATGCACGCCTCACTCTTCAGCAGATCAGCGCCGGATAGCAATGAAGGGGTGCTGTTTCAGCTTCTGGAGCAATTAAAAATTCCGGTTGATGTACGGGAAAGTTTCTTCAGGGCACGAATATCAGACAAACCATTGGACGCCGGGCAAATGGGCTGTCCTCCACGTGAAATTGTGACAGGGGGACGGGCGAACCCATTGGGAATTCCCTATCTCTATGTAGCGGACAGTTTGGTAACCTGCATAAGTGAGGTCAGGCCGAGCAATTCTAGCGGTGTATATGTCGCTCAAGTCACTCCAGTGCGCGAATTATCCCTCCTGGACTTAACAGCACCTAGAAAGTACTGTTCCGCGTCAGCTTTTGGAGAGGAACAACTGTCAGCTGTATTGGGCTATCTCGGGCTCCTTGAATTATTTTCCAATGAGCTTTCCAAACCTATTAGACCAGAAAATAGCAACTTGGACTATATTCCAACGCAGTTCTTATGCGAATTTATTAAAAGCGAAGCGAAATTCGACGGCATTGTTTTTAATAGCTCATTTGGACAGGGTAAAAATTATGTGTTTTTTGACGGTCAGTCGCTAAATCCTGCCGCCCCGATAAAATACATTGTGAATAAAACAGTTCATGAATATGAGCAGGTTTAGTCGCAGGCTATTTGGCCATTTGAAAAACTCGGGAAAGCTAGCTTTCCCCGAGCAGTTTTGAACAATGGCTATGAAAAATCTAACTGTGTATAGCGCAGGTGCGGATACCGTCCGTAGCGTCCGGAGAAGTAGGAAAGAGACAGGCGGACGTCTGATATTATCAATATCACTAGGCATGAAATTTGCTGACCGGCAAATAGGCTTCACCTGTTTGAGATGCGTGACGTCTCATTCTTGAAATTATTTCCCCGAACTTCATAGCTCCGGACAAAAATAAATATAGATGGCTGGCATCCATGATAATTAACGTGGTTTTACTTCCTGATGCCTCAGAAATTGCTACTGAGCTGTAGCCGCTAATGGAAACCATAATCCCCATCGTGTTGTCAGCCATTTTATTAACTTTTGCTTTAAGCGAATCGATGTCCTTGGCTCCAGATTGATCTTTTGTAAACTTTAGCTCTACGAGGTAAGTCGTACCTTCGTGGGTTAGTGAGCCATCTATCTGTCTGCCATCAATTTTATATGGCCTTCTATTTTGTAGTTCGCAAAAATCTAGCGATTGATAGAACCAATTTTCAAATTCATAGCCGCCCTCTTGCGTGCCTACCCGTGAGTGCATCGCATCCAGAAGCTGTTGAAGCTTTGCTCTATCTGTCAATGAGCGTTTAACAAGCTCTTTTTCAGCTTGTGCTCGTTCTTGAACTTTCAAACGCTCCCTTTCGGACGTGATTTCCGCATCTTGCAGGCTTAAATATAGCTTAAGTTCCTGAACCGCCTTATGAGCATTTTGTGTTTTTTGTTCGGAGTCTTCCCAATTTCGAAGATCGGGAAAGGAAGATTGCTCCGATAGGTTCCGTGCCATTTGAAAAATAACGGCTTTGCCTTTATCTGTTGTTTGCAATTTTTGGAAAAGTCGATCTAGAAGATCGCGTTTCGATTCGTCTTCTGACCACTCTAAGATGAAGCTATTTGAAATATGCGATGCAATAAGGAATTTTCGCAGTGCCTTCCGTCGCCAATATGACTGCAGCGCTGCCTCGTAGGTTAGCTCAATTAGACGGGGTGTGATCTTGGCAGCCAAGTTAGATTTCCCTTTATAGATTACCTATAAGCAAGCAGCGCATGTAGTATTTATATTTCTGCATATCGATCGCTAAGTTCGTCCTTCGTGTTGATCTCCTGAGCGAGAGAGCCGACAGTTGGAGTGCGACAGGCGCTAAGAGAAGAAAAGCGAAAAGACTTGTGGCGAGATTACGAAGTCTTTAGCGATATGTCTATGGGGAGTATGTAGTAAACATGCTGCCCTTTCCTACGCTTGAAATATCAAAACCCGACGCAGGGCGTCGGGTTTGATTGGTAAGCCTCTACCTACCGCCCCGGCTCCACGTTATCCAACACCCGATTCGCCAACAACGAACCCAGCTCAATCAACTGCTGAATCCCCAATGCCACATGGCGCCGCGATCCCTCCAGCTCAAACGCCAAATCACTCACCATCGCATCAGCCGAAGCCAACGTCTCACTGAGGTTAGCGAGCAAGCATTCGTTGTCGAGGCCTTTCACGACGGTGAATAGCTGGCCTGGTTTGGGGGCGTCTTGAGATTTTTCCGATTTCGGTAGCAGGTAGTGATCGAGCACGCGTTTGGTGGCTTCGTCTTGCTGCTTGGCTTTGGATTTTGCGGATTGTGCGGTGGACCCTGGTTCTGGTGGGTTCGGAGTTATTTTGAACATACGCTTCGGTTCCTGATGTGATGCCGACAACCCGAAGCTACTAAACAAAGGGGTGGCAGCTGTACGCAGGTTAGTAGACCGGGGAACCGAAGAAGCCGGCGCGCCTAGGCGCCCTGCGTACAGCCACCATCAAGAACAGGGTAGGGCCCTGTTTGAGACGTGCTTGTACAACTTCGATTACCTCGGGCTACTAAACCCGACCACTGATGGGCAGTGGCAGGAACGACAATAGAACCCAGGAACAAGGCGCACAAGCGGGCGAATTCTGGCGTAGTTGTAGGCAAAGACGCAAGGATGCGTAGCTTGATGGAGGGGTGTAGGTGGGGGCTGTAGGAGAGAGGTTTTTTAGCGAATCGGGTGGGGTGTTCTGTTCTGAAACCGTGTCGTTTTATCGCGAGCAAGCTCGCTCCCACCGGGGGATCGGGCTGTTGCAGATACTGTGTTCACCGCCGCCCAGTGTGTGCGAGCTTGCTCGCGAAGAGGGTGGCACATTCAATATTGATGCAAGCTGACCCGCCGCTTTCGCGAGCAAGCCCGCTCCCACAGTGGTTGTGTTGGGCTGGATATTCGGCTCGACACAACCACCTGTGGCGAGGGAGCTTGCTCCCGCTGGCCTGCGTAGCAGGCCCCGGTGTTTCTTCAGGTAAACCGCGTTCTCTGGTTTTGCGACTGCTGCGCAGTCGAGCGGGAGCAAGCTCCCTCGCCATGGGAATTGTGTTGAATTCATCGCGAGCAAGCTCGCTCCCACAGGGGATTGGTGGCGTTATTTACGTTTCAACATCTCCGGCAACTGCACCACCAGCTTCTGATTATTCAACGGCGCACGAATAAACCCGCGTTGGGTGCCGTCGGGTCCAATCACGGCGAGGTTGCCGCTGTGATCGACGGTGTAGTTGGGTTTGCTGGTGTCCGCCGGGATGAACGGAATGCTCACCGCATTGGCGAGTTTTTGCAGGTCTTCGATGGAAGAGGCGGTGAGGCCTTTGAACTGCGGGTCGAAGTAGCCCAGGTATTGCTTGAGCTGCTTGGGCGTGTCGCGGTTCGGGTCGACGCTCACCAGCACGATCTGCAGCTTGTCCACTGCGGCGGGCGGCAGTTCGCTCTTGATCTGGCGCAGTTGGGCGAGGGTGGTCGGACAGATGTCCGGGCAGAAGGTGTAGCCGAAGAACAGCAGGCTCCATTTGTCCTTCAATGCGTTGACGGTCACCGGTTGGCCGTCCTGGTCGGTCATTTTCACGTCCGGCAGGTTGCGGCTCTGGGGCAGCAGGATGATGCCGGCGTCGATCAGCCCCGTCGGGTCGCCTTCGCCCTTGCCGGACAGTACCTTGTTGACGGTAAGGCCGAGGATCAGCGCGATCACGGCCACGAGGGTGAAGACGGTTTTCTGGGTTCGAGTCATAGGCTCAACAGTAAGTAATGATCTACAAGCAGGGCGATGAACAGCAGGAACAAGTAGTAAATAGAGTACTTGAAGGTGTTGATCGCCGCATGCGGCCGACTGCC
The DNA here is from genome assembly GCF_036693845.1 of Pseudomonas sp. MS646. NCBI lineage: Bacteria > Pseudomonadati > Pseudomonadota > Gammaproteobacteria > Pseudomonadales > Pseudomonadaceae > Pseudomonas > Pseudomonas sp. MS646. The sequence continues at coordinate 6,116,130 of NZ_CP144763.1, read as the reverse complement.
ACGGTACAACACCACGGCCCATTGCAGGAATCGCGCGCCGAGCACCAGTGCGCACACCAGGTAGAGCATCCCGCTCATCTGGATCACGAACGGCATCAGGCTCACCGCCAGCAGTACCAGGGTGTACAGCAGGATATGCACCTTGGTGTAGTGCTCGCCGTGGGTCACCGGCAGCATCGGGATGTCGGCCTTGGCGTATTCCTCCTTGCGGTGGATGGCCAGGGCCCAGAAGTGCGGTGGGGTCCAGGCGAAGATGATCAGCACCAGCAGCAGCGGTTCGGCGCTGACGTGCCCGGTGGCGGCCACCCAGCCCAACAGCGGCGGTGCGGCGCCGGCCAGGCCGCCGATGACGATGTTCTGCGGCGTCGCCCGTTTCAGGAAACCGGTGTAGACCACCGCGTAGCCCAGCAAGGAGGCCAGGGTCAGCCAGGCGGTCAGCGGGTTGGTGAAGGCCAGCAGCAGCGCTTGCCCGGCCAGGGCCAGGGCCAGGGCGAAGGTCAGGGCGGCGGCAGGGGACACCCGGCCCTCGGCCAGTGGCCGTTTGTGGGTACGGGCCATGACCGCGTCGATGCGCCGGTCCACCACGTGGTTGACCGCAGCCGCGCCACCGGCGCACAAGGCGATCCCCAGGTTGCCGAACACCAGCACCGTCCACGGTACGCCCGCGCGAGTGGCGAGGAACATGCCTACCAGCGAGGTGATCAGCATCAGCACCACCACCTTGGGCTTGGTCAGCTCCAGGTAATCGCGCCAGATCGCCCGGCTGTGGCGTTCACCGGTCAGGGTTGCCATGGCATCTCTCCTTTTATCGTGATGGGGCTGGCGCCGTGCTTATGCGGCGTGAACCGCCAGCGCAGCGGCACCTGATGCCTGACCCGGACCAGGCTGGTCCGGGCGTGATAATTGACCAGCACCAGGGTCAGCAGCAGCGCGGCGCCCCCGGCGTTGTGGGCGACGGCCACCGGCAGCGGCAAATGGAACAGCACGTTGCTGATGCCCAGGGTGATTTGCGCCGCCAGCGCCACTAGCACAAGGCCGGCGAGGCGGGTCATGCCGACCGTCTTCAACTGCCAGGCCAACCCCAGCAGCACCACCGTGACCAGCAGCGCGCCAATGCGGTGGGTCAGGTGGATGGCGGTGCGGGCATCGCTGTCGAGCTGCCCGCCCAGGTAATTGGGGCCGATGTGTTGGGTCAGGTGAAAGCCGTTGGCGAAATCCGCCGGCGGCAGCCATTGGCCGTGGCAGGTGGGGAAGTCGATACAGGCCACCGCGGCGTAGTTGGAGCTGACCCAACCGCCCAGGGCGATCTGGCCGATCACCAGCAACAACCCGGCGGTGGCCCAGTGTTGCAGGCGCCTGGGCACGGTCAGTGCCGGCAACACGCCGGACAGGCGCAAGGTCAACAGAAACAACAGGCTCAGGGTGGCAAAGCCGCCGAGCAAATGCCCGGTGACCACCTGCGGCCAAAGCTTGAGGGTCACGGTCCACATGCCGAACGCCGCTTGCGCGAAGACCACGGCCAGCAGGAACAGCGGCAGTTTCAACGGCAGGCCGGGGTGCCGACGGTTCATCCAGGCCCGGGCGGCGAGCACGGTGATCAGCAGCCCGAGGGTCCCGGCAAAGTAGCGGTGGACCATCTCGTTCCAGCCTTTATGGGCTTCCACCGGGGCGTCGGGAAAATGCAGCTCGGCATGGGCCAGTTGGGCTTCGCTCTTGGGCACGCTGATGAAACCGTAGCAACCGGGCCAGTCCGGGCAACCGAGGCCGGCGTGGGTCAGGCGGGTGTAGGCGCCCAGCAATACGACGATCAGTGCCAGCAGCGTGGCAAACAGCGCAAGGCGAAATCCAGGTTTGGCCATGTCGATGCCCTCATCCGATGTTCGACAGTTTCAGCAGGTGGCGCAGGTCGTTGAGCAGGTCCTTGCCCTTGACGCGGGCGTCGTAGCGCAGCACCAGGTTGCTGTGGGGGTCGATGATCCACAGCTGGGCGCCGCCCGTGTCCTGGGCACCTTTGCGGTAGGCCGGCAGGTCCAGCGGGTAGCGCTGCAGTTGCGGATACTCGCGCTGCAATTGGGCGTCGTACTCGGCGTCCAGCGGCTGGGCGATGGCCAGGGCATGGCTGGCGCGGGACGCATCGCGACCGAGGCCGATCTGCACCTGCCGGGCCAGGTACACCAGTTGCCGGCAATCCACCGAGCACGCCTGCGGGGCGGTGACCAGGATCTGCCAGCGCTGCTCGTCGGCCTGCACGCCGATCTCGGCGCGGGTCTGGCCGTTGCCGATCAGCTCGCCGTGGTAGCTGCGGCTGTCGGGTACCCAGAACTGGAACTTGTACATGCCGGTGGCGAGGATCATCGGCCCGATCACGCCGAACACGATCAGCAGCAGTTGCAGGCGCCCTTTGCGCCGGCTGGGCGTGGCGGGTGCCTCAGACGTGTTGGTTGGATTCATGGTGCTTCCCATGCGGTCTCCCTGCGTTGTGCCATCCGAGATAAAGAAAAAGGCCGAACAGCGCCGCCGCCATGGCGAACCACTGCACGGCATAACCGAGGTGTTTTTCCGGGCCCATGCTCACCACCGGCCAGTCGGTCCGATAGGCGCCCGGGCCGCCTTGCTGGCGCAGTTCATAGCTGAAGCCGTTGCGCCCCAGTTCCGCCCAGAGCTTGTCCGGTTCGATGGCGGTGACCAGGCGCGGCCACGGGGCGGCCACCGGGTCGGCGTGGAGCTGGAAGGTGGCGCCCGGTGCGACATAGACCCAGGCCTGAACGCTCACCGGTTGCTCCGGGGTGCTGAAGACCGGGGGCGTGCGGCGGTCAGGCCATGGCAGCCAGCCGCGATTGACCAGCAGCCATGCGCCGGTTGCACGGTCGAGAAACGGTTGCAGCAGTTCGACGCCGACCTGGCCGTCGTGCTGGCGGTTGTCCAGCAGGATGCTGTGCTCGACGTCGAAGTGACCTTGCAGCTCGACCACGCGAAAAGCCGGGTCGGCGGTCTGCGCCAGTTCGGTGCTGTCCATCGGGGGCGCCACGCGGCGCTCGGCGTATTGCTGCATGAGCACGCGCTTGTATTCGCCACGGCTCAACTGCCAGAACCCCAGGCACACCATCAGTGGCACCAGCACGGCCACCACCAGCGTCGGCACGAGGCCCGGCCGGAAGCCTCTCATGGCGCCGTCCGAAAGTGCTCGAACGGGATAGCTATACTCACCTGCATCGCGTCCCCCCGGAGTGTCCCCAATGCTAAAAGCGGCCATCGTCCTGATGCTGATTGCCACGGTTGCGAGCCTGTTCAGCGGCCTGTTTTTCCTGGTCAAGGACGACAGCGATTCCAATCGCCTGCTGATTGCCCTGGCCGTTCGGGTCGGCTTGGCCGCGGTCACCGTCGGCTTGACCGCCTGGGGTTTCTTCAGCGGCCAGCTGGTGTCCCATGCCCCGTGGTAACGCGTGCTCCTAGAGCACGTAGACGAAGATGAACAGGCCGATCCACACCACGTCGACGAAGTGCCAATACCAACTCGCCGCCTCGAAGCCGAACTGATGCTCGTTGTCGAAATGCCCGCGCAGGATGCGCATCAGCATGACGAACAGGATGATCGTGCCAATGGTGACGTGGGCGCCGTGGAACCCCGTGAGCATGAAGAAGGTGGCGCCGTAGACGCCGGAGCCCAGGGTCAGGCCCAGTTCCTTGTAGGCGTGGATGTACTCCTCGGCCTGGAAGCCCAGGAAGGCGCACCCCAGCAGCACGGTAATCGCCAGCCATAGCTTCAGCGCACCGCGATGGCCTTTCTTCAGCGCGTGGTGGGCGATGGTGATGGTGACGCTGGAACTGACCAGTAGCACGGTGTTGAGCAGCGGCAGCCCCCAGGGGCTGATGACCTCCTTGGGTGCCGGGTAGAGTTTCGGGTCAGGGTTGTTCAGCAACGGCCAGGCGTATTCGAAGTTGGGCCAGAGCATGTGCGACAGGCCCTTGGTACCTTCGCCCGCCAGGCCCGGCACCGACACATGGCGGACATAGAACAGCGCGCCGAAGAAGGCGACGAAGAACATCACCTCCGAGAAAATGAACCAGCTCATGCCCCAGCGGAACGAGCGGTCGAGCTGCGGGCTGTAGAGCCCGGCGCGGCTTTCCTTGATCACCGCGCCGAACCAGCCGAACAGCATGTAGGCCACCAGCAGGCCGCCGATGAAGAAGATCAGTGGGCCGTGGGATTCCGGTCGTGCGGCCTTCAGGTCGTTGAACCAGGTCGCCAGGCCATACACCGTGACGAACATCCCGACCGTGGCGATGATCGGCCATTTGCTCTGGGCCGGAACGTAATAGTGTTCGTGAGTTGCCATTTATTGTTCTCCTTATCGGGCACGCTATCGGTCAGTGTTTAGAGCCACCGGTGGATGACGAGCGGTGATATCGAACAGCGTGTAGGACAGCGTCAGGTGCTTCACATCCTTGGGCATGTCCCGGTCGACGATGAAGCGCATGGGCATTTCGATTCGTTCTCCGGGTTGCAGCACTTGCTGGGTAAAGCAGAAACATTCGGTCTTGTGGAAGTACGCCGCCGCGGTGCTCGGCGCGATGCTTGGCACGGCCTGGGCACTCATCGGCCGGTTGGTGGGGTTGTGCGCGACGAAGACCATTTCGTTCACGGCCCCCGGCTGGACCACCAACTGATCGCCCTTGGGGTAGAAGTCCCAGGGCATGTCCACCGCATTGGTCGACAGGAACTGCACACGCACCTGGCGCGACGCATCGGTGACCTGCTCGCCCTCGTACTGCCCGGCAGTCTTGCCGTTGATGCCGAACGCCTTGCACATCACGTCGTAGATCGGCACGAGGGCGAAACCGAAGACGAACATGGCCACCACCACGACCAGCAGGCGGGTGACCAGTTTCTTCAGCGAAATCGAGTCAGCCATGGCATCGGCTCCTTGCACCGAACCCTGTGGGAGCGGGCTTGCTCGCGAAGAACGATGACGCGGTGTTTCTGTTAGATTGCGTCGTCTGATTCGCGAGCAAGCCCGCTCCCACAGGAGGCCTGTGTGTCATCTCATTTCACTTCCGGCGGCGTAGTGAAGGTGTGGTAGGGCGCCGGCGATGGCACGCTCCACTCCAGCCCTTCGGCGCCATCCCATGGCTTGGCCGGTGCCGGTGGGCCGCCACGGATGGTCTTGATCACGATGAACAGGAAGAAGATCTGCGTGGTGCCGAACATGAATGCGCCGATGGACGAGACCATGTTGAAGTCGGCGAACTGCAGGTTGTAGTCGGGAATACGCCGGGGCATGCCGGCCAGGCCGACGAAGTGCATCGGGAAGAACGCCATGTTCATCCCGATGAACGACAGCCAGAAGTGCAGCTTGCCCAGGGTCTCGTCGTACATGTGGCCGGTCCATTTCGGCAGCCAGTAGTAGGCCGAGGCGAAGATCCCGAAGATTGCGCCGGGCACCAGTACGTAGTGGAAGTGCGCGACCACGAAGTAGGTGTCCTGGTACTGGAAGTCCGCCGGGGCGATGGCCAGCATCAGCCCGGAGAAGCCGCCGATGGAGAACAGGATCACGAACGCCACGGCGAACAGCATCGGCGTCTCGAAGGTCAGCGAGCCTTGCCACATGGTGCTGGCCCAGTTGAACACCTTTACCCCGGTGGGCACGGCGATCAGCAAGGTGGCGTACATGAAGAACAGCTCGCCCACCAGCGGGATGCCCACCACGAACATGTGGTGCGCCCAGACGATGAACGACAGGAACGCAATGGCCGCGGTGGCGTAGACCATCGAGGTGTAGCCGAACAACGGCTTGCGCGAGAACGCCGGGATGATCGAGCTGACGGCACCGAAGGCCGGCAGGATCATGATGTACACCTCGGGATGGCCGAAGAACCAGAACACGTGCTGGAACAGCACCGGGTCACCGCCGCCGGCGGCGCTGAAGAAGCTGGTGCCGAAGTGGATGTCCATCAGCATCATCGTCACGCAGCCGGCCAGCACCGGCATCACCGCGATCAGCAGGAACGCGGTGATCAGCCAGGTCCAGACGAACAGCGGCATTTTCATCAGCGTCATGCCGGGGGCGCGCAGGTTGAGGATGGTGGCGATCACGTTGATCGCGCCCATGATCGAACTGATGCCCATCAGGTGGATGGCGAAGATGAAGAACGTCACGCTTTCCGGCGCATAGGTGGTGGAGAGCGGGGCGTAGAAGGTCCAGCCGAAGTTCGGCCCGCCGCCGGCGGTGAACAACGTCGACACCAGCAGCAGGAACGCCGCCGGCAACAGCCAGAAGCTGAAGTTGTTCATGCGTGGCAGGGCCATGTCCGGCGCGCCGATCATCAACGGGATCATCCAGTTGGCGAGGCCGACGAAGGCCGGCATCACCGCGCCGAACACCATCACCAGGCCGTGCATGGTGGTCATCTGGTTGAAGAACGCCGGCTCCACGATCTGCAGGCCGGGCTGGAACAGCTCGGCGCGGATCACCATGGCGAACGAGCCGCCCAGCAGGAACATGGAGAAGGCGAACCACAGGTACAGCGTGCCGATGTCCTTGTGGTTGGTGGTCAGTACCCAGCGCATCAGGCCCTTGGCGGGGCCGTGGGCGTGGTCGGCGCCGGCATGACCGTGGTCATCGATCACAGCACTCATGTCCTGTCTCCTTCGAACGATTGGGCTGGACGGCGCGGAGCGGCGAGCCCCGACCGATTGCGGGAAAACGCTTCAGGTCGGCTCATTTGCTTTCCGCCTGTTTGAGTTCCAGCACTTCTTTAGGCGTGACCATGTCGCCCTTGTTGTTGCCCCAGGCGTTACGTTCATAGGTCACGACGGCCGCGATATCGACCTCCGACAACTGCTTGCCGAACGCCGCCATGGCGGTGCCGGGCTTGCCGTGGAAGACGATGCTCAAGTGATCGGCCTTGGGCCCGGTGGCGATCTTCGAACCCTTGAGTGCCGGGAACATCGGCGGCAGGCCCTGGCCTTCGGCCTGGTGACAGGCCACGCAAGTGGTGTGGTAGATCTTGTCGCCACGTTCCTTGAGTTCGTCGAGGGTCCATTCCTTGCTGGTCAGCTCCTTGAGCTGCGCGGCTTCGGCCTTGCGTTCACCCAGCCATTTCTCGTAGTCGGGCTTGCTCTTGACCTCGACCACGATCGGCATGAACCCGTGGTCCTTGCCGCACAGTTCGGCGCATTGGCCGCGATACACGCCGGGCTTGTCGACGCGGGTCCAGGCTTCGTTGACGAAACCGGGAATCGCATCGCGCTTGACCGCGAAGGCCGGCACCCACCAGGAGTGGATCACGTCGGCGGAGGTCACCAGAAAGCGCACCTTGGCATCGACCGGCAGCACCAGCGGCTTGTCGACCTCCAGCAGGTAGTGCTCGCCCTTGGCGCTCTGGTTATGGATCTGTTCGGCGGGCGTGGCCAGGTTGCTGAAGAACTCGACGTCCTGGCCCAGGTATTTGTAGTGCCATTTCCATTGGTAGCCGGTGATCTGGATGTCGATGTCCGACTCGCTGGAGTCATACATCTTGATCAGCGTGGCGGTAGCGGGAATCGCCATGGCCACCAGGATCACGAAGGGCACAATCGTCCAGAGGATCTCGACGCGGGTGTTTTCGTGGAAGTGGGCGGCATTCTGGCCGGTTGAGCGGCGGTGCATCATCATCGACCAGAACATGGCGCCGAAGACGATGATGCCGATGACTACACAGATCCAGAAGATGGTCATGTGCAAGTCGAACACTGCGTTGCTGATCTGTGTCGCTCCAGGCGCCATATTCACAGTCCAGGCGGCTTGCGCCTGGCTGAAAATCGACCACAACAGGAGGCCCATCCATACGTGTGGATGTCGCGTCATTGCGGGTTCCCCTTATCGTTCTTGTTATCCCGTAGGCGTAACGCCTGCGGCAAGGAGAGCGGCTACATCAGACTGCGAACTCGACCGCCGTGCCTTGCTGCCTATGCATCGGGTGTCATCAGCTAACTCCATTCCAACCCGAGTATAGACAGCGACTGCAACCTCGCAACGCGACCGCGTAAATCGTTTGAAACAGGGGGACTTGCGCCAGGGACCGCGAATGGAGAACCATTCGGCCTTGAGTGATGGCAAACCGATATAACTGTGACGCATCAAGGAAGAGCGCAATTATGAAAAATAGGTCTTAGGAGTGTGTTTGCGCCAGCTAAGTTATGTCTTCCCTATTTCATTGCCTTTGTTTCCCTGGAGTTGTCATGAACACCGCCGCATTGCGCGAGCAGATCCAAAAAGCCCAACAACACGAAGCCCAGACCGGCCAGTTGGCCCGTCAGTTGGAAAACCAGTTACCTCACCTGCACCGTGCTATCCAATTGCCCGAGGCGAATGCCAACGCCGTCCTGGCGCGCTTTGTCGCCGCCTACATCGATGAAGTGCCTGACCTGCTGGATGCCGCCAACGAAGTCGCCAAAGAGGCGGGCATCGAGCCGCAGATCAAGCCGGTCCTGAAGATCGCCGAACAGTACTTCCTCCAGCCGCCGACGATCATGGCCGGCCATGTCGGGCTCGACAGCCTGCTGGACGAAGCCTACCTGGCCCATCGATTCGTCGAAGAGGTCAATGACCTGTACATCAAGCATTTCGGCCAGCCACTGATCCCCCTGGACATGACGGTCGCCAATCTGATTGCCCACCAGTTGATCGGCGAAGCCTTTGCCAACCAACTCGATGAAGTGGTGCATCACGCCTTCGACGAGATGCTCAACGACGAGACGTTCGCCCTGGAGTCGGTGGAAACCTACCGCGAGAAGCTCAGCAGCCCGAACACCGGCGCCGCGTGGAAGCGCTGGCCATGCATGTCACGCCGCCTGGGCCTGGGCCTGGAGTTGGATCAGCCAGCGGCTTGATCCAGAGCTGTATCCTCACAAACCCCCTGTGGGAGCGAGCTTGCTCGCGATGGCATTGGATCTGCCAACATTGACGTTGACTGATACACCGCTATCGCGAGCAAGCTCGCTCCCACACTGATTGGGGATATCAGGCAGAAGCTGCGCCCACCCCGACGGTCGTGCGCAACCGCCCCTCCAGCCGACGCTTGAGCCCGCGGGATTCGATCAACAGCTTCGAGCCCTTGCTGGCATTCGCCCGGCCCCATTCTTCCAACAGCTCCAGGCACGAATGGTCGATGTAGCTCAGGTTATTGAGCGGTACATGCACCGTCACGCCCTCGGGCAGGGTGTCCAGCACCTGGGTCAGCGCCGGGACCTTGAGGAAGGTCGCCGCGCCCACCAGCCGCAGTTCCATCTCACCTTCCTGGGGCAGGTCGATCAGGCTGATCTTCAACCGCGAGGCTTTCCAGGCCAGTTTCGCCAGGGTCAGGCCGAAACCGATCAGCACGCCGGTCAGCAGGTCGGTGAAGATGATGGCCAGCGCCGTGGCGGCGTAGGTGAACATCGGCATCCGGCCATAGCGGCCCAGGTTTCGAAAGGCCTTGACGTCCACCAGTTTGAAACCGGTGTACACCAGCACCCCCGCCAGGCTCGCCACCGGAATGCTCTGCAGCACACTGGACAGCAGCAACACGAACAGCAACAGCCACAGGCCGTGGAAAATCGTCGACATCCGGGTGGTTGCCCCGGCCTGGACGTTGGCGGAGCTGCGCACGATCACACCGGTCATCGGCAAGGCGCCGACCAGGCCGCACAGCATGTTGCCGATGCCTTGGGCCGAGAGTTCCCGGTCGAAGTCTGCCCGTTCGCCGCTGTGCATGCGATCCACCGCCGCTGCCGACAACAGGGTTTCGGCGCTGGCGATGAACGCGACCGCGAAGGCGGCAATCAGCACCGTCGGGTCAGCCAGGTTCAATAGGTCCGCCGGGCGTAGCCAGTCGATGGCGTCGGCGAGGTTTTCCGGGACTTCCACGCGTTTGACCTGCAAGGCCAGCAGCAGGCTGGCGATGGTCGCCAGGCCTACGCCGAGCAAGGCGCCGGGGACGAAGCGCAGGCTGTGGGGACGAAACTTTTCCCACAGCCACATCACCGCAATCGTCGACAGGCCGAGCAGCCCGGCCTGCCAGCCGAAGGACGGCAAGGCCTGGCCCACCGCAGCCGGGAAGGCCAGCAGGTTATCCAGCCCGGACGGCTTGGGCGCCGCGTCGAGCATCACATGGACCTGGGACAACACGATCAGCACGCCGATGCCCGCCAGCATCCCGTAGACCACCGCCGGTGCGGTCACCCGGAACCAGCAGCCGAGGCGAAAGCGCCCGGCCAGCAGTTGCAGGAGCCCGGCCAGCAGCAGGATCGGCCCGAGCATCGCCACGCCATGTTGGCGCACCAGTTCGAAGACCAGCACCGCCAACCCGGCGGCCGGGCCACTGACCTGCAATTTGGAGCCGGCGAGGAAACCCACCACCAGACCCCCGATGATGCCGGTGACCAGCCCTTTGGCGGGCGGCAGGCCGGAGGCGATGGCAATGCCCATGCACAAGGGCAGCGCCACCAGGAACACAACCACGGAAGCGAGTAGCTCGCGTGGCAGAACAGCTTTTAATTGAGCAGCACGCATGGCGACTCTCCCGAAGTTTCTTCAGGCATGGCAAGGCCCGACCGCCGAAAGGGCGGCAGGCTTTGTTCCACGCAAGGATGGTATTAGGAGCGGTTAGAAGCGCGCTTTGGGCGTCGCCACCGGGATCGGTCGGCTACCGTCGAGCGGCAGGAAACAACCCCGGTCCGCGTCGAAGGCTTTGATCTCGCTGGTCTCGATGTTGTACACCCAGCCATGGATGAACAGCTGGCCGCTGGCCATGCGCGAGGCCACCGAGGGGTGCGTTCGCAAGTGCTGCAACTGTGCGATCACGTTCTCTTCGGTGAGGATGGGCATGGTCTGTTTTTCGTCGCCGCACGGGCAGTTGTCATGGACCATGGTCTTGGCCACTTCGGCGTGGCGCAGCCAGGCTTTGACCGTGGGCATCTTTTCCAGGGTTTGCGGATTGAGTACGGCACGCATGGCACCGCAATCGGAATGGCCGCAGACAATGATGTGCTGCACACCGAGGGCCAGCACGGCGTACTCGATGGCCGTGGACACGCCGCCGTTCATCTGCCCGTAGGGCGGGACGACGTTGCCGACGTTACGGGTGACGAACAGGTCGCCGGGGGAACTGTGGGTGATCAACTCGGGCACGATGCGCGAGTCCGCGCAGGTGATGAACATCGCCCGGGGAGATTGGGCGGTGGCGAGTTTCTTGAAAAGCTCTTCCTGCTGTGGGAAGACTTCGTGATGGAAATGCAAAAAGCCGTCAACAATATGCTGCAGCGCTGCATCGGCGGTCTCCGCCTCGGGTTGGGCTGAAGCCGACGCAGCCAACGGCTGTTTATCCTTGTCACTCATGATTCATCCTCTTTGACGGTTCGGTGTCCAACGTGACGGATCCAGTCACACTGGCCACTAGTGGCTGGTTAAAAAACGTCCAGGTCGATGGGTTCGACCCGTCAGTCACTCGTGAAACAAGGTAGCGGCCGAAACTTAACTCAAACTGAATCAACGGCTCTAGGACGTAGATTACAAGGCATGAATCACAACCCAACGGGGCCTGGCCCCGGTGTGTGAACGGTGTGTGAACGTTGTTTTAACGCTGTTTCAAGGTCAACTGTATTCAAATCAAGGACATTTGTCGGCCCGGCGGACAAAAGGCGTCGCAATCGAGCGTGTAGCCTTCGCGCCGATCCAGCCCCAGGCGCTTGATCGCCTTGGTGAAACGCTGGGCCAGCAGGTCGGCGAAGGGGCCTTCGCCGCGCATGCGGCTGCCGAACTGGCTGTCGTACAGTTCGCCACCACGGCTCTGGCGGACCAGGCTCATCACGTGGGCGGCGCGCTGCGGGTAGTGCGCCTGCAGCCATTGCTCGAACAGCGGCGCCACCTCCAAGGGCAGGCGCAACATGATGTACGACGCCGACTGGGCGCCGGCGGCGTGGGCTTCGGCCAGCAGGGCTTCGATCTCGCTGTCGTTGATCATCGGGATCATCGGTGCACACAGCACCCCCACCGGGATGCCGGCCTCGCGCATGACCTTGATTGCCCGCAACCGCGCCTTGGGCGCCGCCGCGCGCGGTTCGAGAATGCGCTTGAGCTCATCGTCCAGGGTGGTGAGGCTGATCATCACCGCCACCAGCCGCTGGCGGGCCAGTTCCGTGAGCAGGTCCAGGTCGCGCAGAATCAGCGAGCCCTTGGTCACGATGGTCACCGGATGGCGGTAGCGCAGCAGCACTTCCAGGACCCTGCGGGTGATGCGCTGCTCGCGCTCGATGGGCTGGTAGGGGTCGGTGTTGGAGCCCAGGTTGATCGGCGCGCATTGATAGCCACGCTTGGACAGCTGTTCTTCCAGCACATCGGCGGCGTTGCTCTTGGGGATCAGCCGGGTTTCGAAATCCAGCCCCGGCGACATGTCCCAGTACGCATGGCTGGGACGGGCGTAACAGTAGATGCAGCCGTGCTCACAGCCGCGGTAGGGGTTGATCGAGCGATCGAAAGGGATGTCCGGCGAGGTGTTGCGGGTGATGATGGTCTTCGCCGTTTCGAAGCGGATTTCGGTGCCCTGGGTCGGCGGCACTTCCTGATACCAGCCGTCATCCTCGACCACCGAGCGGCTGGGGGCGAAGCGGTTGTGCGGGTTGGCCGCGGTGCCACGGCCACGTGGCGGCAGGGGGGCTGACATGGCTAATACTCCGAAGCTGTATGAGCATACAGTATATCGCCCTCTGCCTTTGGACCAGTGCCATTCAGCGGCCCGGTCATCACCGAACGCAATTCACAACACTTTGACGTCCTGCTTACGGGTTTTTAACCGGAGCGAGCCGACACTGCGCACCTTCGAACCCTTTTGTTTCCGGTCGTCCGTGCATGTTCAAGCTCTGCTCCCGTTCACTGTGTTGCCTGGCCTTGCTCATTGGGCTGGCCGAAATGCCCGCCCAGGCGGCGGATGCCGTGCAGACGCGGCCCCCTGAGTGGGCGCAGCCTGTGGAAAAGGATTACAACCTTTACCAGATGTCGCCCACGCTTTACCGCAGCTCCTTGCCGAACGGCGGCGCTATGCCATTGCTGACGAAGCTGCGGATCGGCACGGTTATCACGTTCCTGCCGGAATCGGATGCGCGCTGGCTCTCCGACCCTGGTATTGAACAGGTCCGGCTGCCTTATCGCACCAATCACGTCGACGACAGCGACATCCTTCGCGCCCTGCGCGCCGTCCAGGCCGCGGAAGCCAAGGGGCCGGTGCTGATGCACTGCAAGCACGGCTCGGATCGAACCGGGCTGGTGGCGGCCATGTACCGGGTGGTGGTGCAGGGCTGGAGCAAAGAGGACGCCTTGAACGAGATGACAGAGGGCGGCTTCGGTGACAGCCATCACTTCAAGGACGGTGTTCGTTACGTGATGCAGGCCGATGTGGAGAAACTCCGTCTGGCGTTGGCGAACGGTGACTGCAGCACCAGCGTCTTCGCGCTGTGTTCCCTGGAAAGCTGGGTCAACTCGACCGTCTCGGCCCCGCACCTCGATCCGCAGATGGTCCGGCCGGACCACTGATTGGCGGTGCGCCTGCAAAGGCGGCGATGGATTCGGACAACGGTCGCGAGTCCCCCGGTGCAAAAATGATTTCACGCAGTGCGCGGCCGGTGGCCGGGTTGAACAGCCCCTCGCGCTTGAACCGGTGGAACACACTGGCGGCCAACTCCTTCGTCCAGGCGTAGGCGTAGAGCTTTGCCTCGTAGCCGGTCACCAGGTAATCCAGGCTGTTGGGCCAGCGTTCGGTCGTGGTCACCGGCAGGTGCTGCAATTGAGCGTTGGCTTGATCGAAGACCTGCTGGGCGCTGCGCCCGTCGCCGTGGGTGCGGTGCAGTTCCAGGTCGAACAGCGCGTTGCGCAACAGCACGGCGGTTTCCCAACTGGCCTGGGTCCGGGTGAAGGTCAGCAACTGGTCGGCGACCGTGTCGGGCATGGCTTCGCCGCTCTGGTAGTGCCGCGCGACGCGCACCAGGCCCTGCCTGGAAAAACACCATTGCTCGAACAAGACCCCGGCAAACTCGGCGGTGTCGCGAGACAGGCCGTTGATGCCCGACAGGTCGCGATAGTCGGCGCGGGTCAACACATGCTGCAGGCAATGGCCGAACTCGTGGAACAGGATGCGCAGTTGCAGGTGGTCGAGCAGCACCGGCTCCGGCCCCTCGCTGCGCGGCAGCCAGCCATGCAGTACGGCAATGGGGTGTCGAGGGCGGCCCTCGGCGGTGATATGGCGGTTTCGCAGGGTGCTGGTGTGGGGGAAACCGTCTCGGTTGGGGGCCGAAAACGGATCGAAATACAGGTAGCCGATCACCGCCCCCCATTCACGGACCTCGTAAAGACGCACGTCCGAGTGCCAGGTCGCCACCTCCTGGCGCTCGACGAAGTCGACGCCGAACAGCGTCGTGGCCATCTGCAACAGCTGTGCAAAAGTGGCGTCCAGTGCGAACCAGACGCTCAGCGCCTCCTTGGATGCGCCGGCCGCTTGTTGGCGAAGTTGGTTGGCCAGGTACGGGTAATCCCAAGGCTGGAGTTCGTCGAGGCCTTGCTGCGCGGCAAACGCCTTGAGCTGGTCGGCGTCGCGCTTGAGGTGACGCTGCTGGCGTTCGAGTTGGCGCCGCAGGAACGCTCGCACTTCTTCGGTGGACGTGGCTTGCTCCGGCTCGATCGCCATCTGGGCAAAGTCGGTGTAGCCCAGGGACGTGGCGTACCGATGCCGGTCATCGAGCAATTGCCGGAGCATGTCGCTGTTGTCGAACTGCCCCGCGTGGGGTCCCTGATCCGATGCGCGGGTGCTGTAGGCTTCGTGCACCTGCTGGCGCAGCAAGCGATCGTCGGCGTATTGGCTGACGAGGCCATACGCCTCGTCGCTGAGGGTTAGCAGCCATCCGCCGTGCCCGGCTTCCCGCGCCTGGCGGGCCATCTGCCGCTTGAACCGGGTCGGCAGGCCACGCAACCGGGCTTCATCGTCAAACGTCATGCGCCAGGCCTGGGTGGCCATGTGCAGGTTCTCCAGGAACAATCCCTGGACTTCCTTGATGCGCAGCTTCAACACGCCCAGGTCGGCCGGCAAGCTCTCCGCCGCGCCGCTGTGGTGCAAGCGCCGCAGGATTTTCTCCAGCACTCGCTTGCGCGCCGGTGAAAAATGCCGGGCGATCGCGCTGTCCGCCAGGCGCCGGTAGAGCGTGAACAGCATGGGATGGCGTTTCAGCCAGGCTTGGAAATCATGCAGCCGTTCGCTGCAATCGAGGGCCACCTGCGCCCAGGCGTCCCCTGTGCGGGTCGAGGTCAGCAGGTGCAGCAGATAACCGAAACCCTCCAGTCGCGAATGGATGGCGTCCATGGCCAACACGAGGTCGTCCCACGTGGGAAAGGGCGTCTGGGTCTTGATGATGTCGGCCACTTGGGCGCGGCTCTCGGCCAGGATCCGGTCGAGGGCCGGCGAGAAATGGCGGGCCTGGATCTGTGCGAACGGGGGCAGGTCATAGGCCTGCAACAGCGGGTTGTCGTCGGGCATGAGGCCTTCCTGTCAGTCTGTACGTGCTGGACAGTCTGGGAAGGAAGGCCGCGTGCCGGGCGGTAACTATGTATGGCCTGTGGTGTGATCTTCCGGGCGGGTCGGGAGGTCACACCGCAGGTTTCAGTCGGTTTTCTTCTTCAACTTGGGGTTGGGGAAGAACTGCACCGCCTGGACCTTGGCGTCCGGCACCTTGGGCGCCGAGGTGTTGACGCGCGTGCCCAGTTCCTTGGGCACCGACAGGCCTTGCTCGTTGAGTGTGTCGGAATAACCGCAGGCCACGCATTCGCGGTGGGGTACGCCGTCTTCGTTCCACATCATCAGCTTGTCCGGCTCACTGCACGCCGGGCAGACCGCCCCGGCGATGAAGCGTCGTTTGGTGATCACAGGCCCCTCGCTCATGCTGCCGCGTCCTCGGTCAGGCCGCTATGGCGCAAGAGTGCGTCAATCGACGGCTCACGGCCACGGAAGTCGACGAACAGCACCATCGGCTCTTGCGAGCCGCCGCGGGCGAGGATGGCTTCGCGGAACGCGCGGCCGGTGTCGGCGTTGAGCACGCCGTCCTCTTCGAACTTCGAGAACGCGTCGGCCGACAACACTTCCGCCCATTTGTAGCTGTAGTAGCCCGCCGCGTAGCCGCCGGCAAAGATGTGCGCGAAGCTGTTGGGGAAGCGGTTGTAGGCCGGCGGCCTCATGACCGACACCTCGTCGCGCACGCCTTCGAGCACTTGCAGCACGCTGCGGCCGTCGCCGTGGGTCGCGTGCAGCTCGAAGTCGAACAGCGAGAACTCCAGTTGACGGACCATCATCAGGCCGGACTGGAAGTTTTTCGCCGCGAGCATTTTTTCCAGCAGGTCCTGGGGCAGCGGTTCGCCGGTTTCATAGTGGCCGGAAATCAGCGCCAGGCCTTCGGGCTCCCAGCACCAGTTTTCCATGAACTGGCTCGGCAGCTCCACGGCATCCCAGGCCACGCCGTTGATGCCGGACACGCCTGCATGCTCGACACGGGTCAGCAGGTGGTGCAGGCCATGGCCGAATTCGTGGAACAGCGTGGTGACCTCGTCGTGGGTCAGCAGCGCCGGCTTGCCGCTGTCGGCCGGGGTGAAGTTGCACACCAGGTTGGCCACCGGGCTTTGCAGCGAGCCGTCGAGGGTGCGCCGATGGTCGCGCGCGCCATCCATCCAGGCACCGCCGCGTTTGTTGGCGCGGGCATAGAGGTCGAAGAAGAAACGGCCGACGTGTTGGCCATTCTCCTTGATCTCGAACAGGCGAACGTCCGGATGCCAGGTGTCGAAACCTTTCAGTTCGGCGATCTCGATGCCATAGAGGCGTTGCACGATGGCGAACAGGCCGCCCAGTACCTTGTCGATCGGGAAGTAGGCACGCAGGGCTTCCTGGGCAACGCTGTAGCGCTGCTGGCGCAGTTTTTCGCCATAGAAGCCGCTGTCCCAGCTTTGCAGGTCGGGGCAGCCCTGTTCGGCGGCGAAGGCCTTCAACTGCTCCAGGTCCTGTGCGGCGAACGGTTTGCTGCGCTTGGCCAGGTCCCGCAGGAAACCGAGCACCTGGTCGCTGGACTCAGCCATTTTGGTCGCCAGGCTCAACTCGGCGAAATTGGCGAAGCCCAGCAGTTGGGCCAGCTCCTGGCGCAGGTCGAGGATCTGTTCCATCACCGGGCCGTTATCGTTCTGGCCGGCATTCGGGCCCTGGTCCGAGGCGCGGGTGCAGTAGGCCGCGTAGACCTCTTCACGCAGGGCGCGGTCTTCGGCGTAGGTCATCACCGCGTAGTAGCTGGGGAATTCCAGGTTGATCAGCCAGCCGTCCAACCCCTTGGCCTGCGCGGCGGCGGCCATCTGCGCCTTGGCCGAGTCGGTGAGGCCGGCGAGGGCGGCTTCGTCAGTGACGTGCTTGGTCCAGGCCTGGGTGGCGTCCAGCAGTTGGTTGGAGAAGCGGCTGCCCAGCTCGGACAAGGTGCTCTGCACCTCGGCGTAGCGCTTCTGCTGCTCGGGCGGCAGGTCGATACCCGACAGACGGAAGTCCCGCAGCGAATGCTCGAGGATGGTTTTTTGCGCGACGTCGAACCCGGCGGCTTCGGGGCTGCGCGCCAGGGCTTCGAATGCCTGGAACAGTTCGCGGTTCTGGCCCAGTTCGGTGGAGTACGCACTCAGCGCCGGCAGGCAGGCCTCGTAGGCCTCGCGCAGTTCGGGGCTGTTACGCACGGCGTTCAAATGGCTGACCGGGCTCCAGGCAGCGCCGAGGCGGTCATTGAGTTCGTCCATCGCCAGCACCAGGCCGGCCCAGGTCGGCTGCTGCCCCTGGCTCTTGAGGATTTGCGCGATGGCCGCGCGGTTGTCAGCCAGGATCTGCTCGATGGCCGGTTGCACATGCTCGGCACGAATCGCCGAGAATGGCGGCAGGTCATAGGGTTGCAAAAGAGGGTTGTTCACGCTCACGGTTGGCACCTTGGCTGGAAGAAACATGGGGCCATCTTAATTACAATCGACGCTCACCGCAGCTAGCAGCACCTATCAGCCGAAAAGAGAGAGCCTATCGTGACCCTTCGCACGTACCAGAACCACAGCCCACGGCTTGCCCGGGGCGCCTTTGTCGACAGCACCGCGGTGGTGATCGGCGACGTCGAGATCGGTGAAGACAGCTCCGTCTGGCCGCTGACCGTCATTCGTGGCGACATGCACCATATCCGCATCGGTGCCCGCACCAGCGTCCAGGACGGCTGCGTGCTGCACATCACCCACGCCGGGCCTTTCAACCCCGACGGTTTTCCATTGCGGGTCGGCGACGACGTGACCATCGCCCACAAGGTCATGCTCCATGGCTGCAGCGTGGGCAGCCGGGTGTTGATCGGCATGGGCAGCATCGTGATGGATGGCGCCGTGGTCGAGGACGACGTGATCATCGGTGCCGGCAGCCTCGTGCCGCCGGGCAAGCGGCTGGAGAGCGGCTTCCTGTACGTCGGCAGCCCGGTGAAACAGGCCCGGCCACTGACCGACAAGGAGCGTGCGTTCTTCACCTACAGCGCGGCGAACTACGTGAAGCTCAAGGACCTGCACCTGGCCGAGGGTTATGACCGGATCTGAATCGCCCACTTAAGCATGTCGAATGACCATTGTGACGAGGGGATTTATCCCCGTTGGGCTGCGCAGCGGCCCCAAACCAGTTGGCGCGATGCTTCATGTTCGATTGCGATCAGCTTGTTAGGGGCTGCTCTGCAGCCCAGCGGGGATAAATCCCCTCGCCACAGTTTCAGTCAAGCCCTTCGAGTGAACTGCATGACCACCCAGGAGTTTTAATGCACTACCAAACCCTACTCTTCGACCTCGACGGCACCCTCACCGACCCGCGCGAGGGCATCACCCGTTCGATCCAGTTTGCCTTGAGCAAGCTGGGCATCGACGAACCCGACCTGACCCGCCTCGAACATTTCATCGGCCCGCCGCTGTTGCAGGCGTTCATGCAGTTTTATGGCTTCGATGAGGCGAAGGCCTGGGAGGCGGTGAATTTCTACCGTGAGCGTTTCAAGGTCACCGGGCTTTATGAAAACCGCGTCTTCGACGGCGTGATGCCGTTGCTGGAAACCCTGGGCGGGCAGGGCCGGCAGCTGTACATCGCGACGTCCAAGCCCTGGGTCTTCGCTCGGGAAATCGCCCGCCACTTCGACTTCGCCCGGCACTTCAAGGTGATCTACGGCAGCGAACTGGACGGCACCCGTACCGACAAGGTCGAGCTGATCGCCCACCTGCTGGCCGAAGAAAACCTCGACCCGAGCGACACCCTGATGATCGGCGACCGCAAGCACGACCTGATCGGCGCCCGCAGCAATGGCCTGGACGCGGCGGCAGTGGGGTATGGGTTTGGCAGCCATGAGGAGTTGTGTGCCGAAAGCCCGGCCTATCACTTCCAGACGGTGGACGCGTTGCACCGGGCGTTTGTGCGCGGCTAGTTAAATCTTCATCGAACGGCTCAAGGCCTGAACTGGCTCGGCGCTACGCCGCTCCAGCGTACGAAAGCGTGGCGGAAGCTGGCGGTTTCACTGAAGCCGAGCAGCTCGGCGATCCGGTAGATCGGCAGTTGGTCCTCGCACAGCATCTGCTTGGCCCGTTCGAAGCGCAGCTCGTCCAGCAACTCCTGGTAGCTGCAACCCAGCTCCTTGAGGTGCCGGCGTAAGGTGCGCGCCGAGCAGTTCATCTGTTCGGCCAGGCTTTCCAGCCCGGGGGCGGCGTCCAATTGAGCGCTGAGTAACTGGCGGATCCGCCCCAGCCAGGCTTGGCGGCCGGTGAATTCGGTGTTCTGCCGGCGGCAACGTTCGGCCATGGCGTGGTGGGTGATGGGGTCGGCCAGGGGCAGGGGTTGCCCGAGCCATTGGCGGTCGAAGGCGAACCCGTTGTCCAGGCTGTTGAAGCGCACCGGGCAATCGAAGTGCGCGCTGTACCGGGCCTGGTAATCCGGCGCCGCATGTTCGAAGCGTGCCGCGCGCAAGGGCAGCGGATGGCCGAGCAGGTCGTTGCAGATGACTTTCAGCGAAACCATGCAGAACTCGGCGTTGAACACCGCCAGGGCCGGGTTCTCTCGATAGTCGCTGGCGCTGAGCCAGACGTACTCGCCATCGTCGTCCAGGTTCAGTTCAAAGAGTGTTCCCAATAGCGCCGGATAGTGCAGCGCCAGGCGCAAAGCGTCACCTAAGGTGGCACTGGTGAGCAGCGCATAGCCGAGCATGCCGTAGGAGGACACGTGCATGTCCCGCCCCAGTTCCAGGCCGATGTCCCGCTTGAGGGCCACGGCGTTGGCGCAGACCTGCATCTCCTGATTGGTGGTGATGCGCGTGTCGGCCCGGCTCAGGTCCGCCGTGCTGATGCCGCTGCCGGCCAACAGGGCGTCACTGGGCAACCCTTCGAGCTTGAAGGCGTTGAGCACCAGGGAGACGGCGTTGAGGGTGGTGAGGTGGGAATGCAGCATGTCCGTTTCCAGCCTGGGGAAGGCTGGAGATCGAGCAAGTTGTGTGCCGTACCTTTCGTTGGCATAGGGATGCTGTGGCGAGAGAGCTTGCTCCCTCTGTGCTGTGAGCGCTTCGCGCTCAAGCGGGAGCAAGCTCCCTCGCCACAGGTTACGGGCCTACCTCAGGCGAGTTCGCCACACAAATCCAGCTCGACCAACCGGCGAACCTCGTCCACCGGCAAGCCGGCGCCAATCAACGCCTGCACCTTGCCGAACGCCGCTTCGCGGGTCATGCCACCACCGGACAACACGCCGACGCCCCGCAGGCGGCTGCCGGCCTCGTACACATCCAGCTCGACGCCTCCTTCGTGGCATTGGGTCACCGCCACCACGACCACGCCGTTGTCCCGCGCTCGCTGCAGGCTGGCAAGGAAGGCTGGGTTGTCGCTGGGCCCGGTGCCGCTGCCGTAGCACTCCAGCACCAGGCCCTGGATACCGCTGCCCAACAGGCCATCGAGGATTTCGGCGCTGATGCCGGGAAACAGCGGCAGCGCCGCGACGTTCGCCAGTCGCTTGGGCTGGTTGTAATTCAGTTGCGTCGGCAGGGAAGGCGCCTTGGCGCCGCCACCCTGGCGTTCCAGGCGCTTGAACGGGTGACGGCCGAAGCTGCGCACTTTCGCGCAGCGGGTCGGTGGCAGCAGCTCGCCATGGAAATACAGGTGCACGCCCGGCGCCAGGCCCTGGCCGAGGGCGACCAGGGCGCCGCTGAGGTTTTCCCAGGCGTCGCTGTCGGTCACGCCCGCCGGCAACATCGAGCCGGTGAAGCAGACGCGGGCGTGCAGGCCGAGCAGTTGGAAGCTCATCGCGGCAGCGCTGTAGGCCAGGGTGTCGGTGCCGTGCAGGATCAGCACGCTGTCGCACCCTTGCACATCAACCGCCTCGACCACCGCTTCGCGCAGTTGCTGCCAGTAGTCCGGGGTCATGTTGGCGCTGTCGATCAAAGGCGACATTTCCCGGAAGCGCCACTGCGGGACGACGAGTTCGGGTTGGCTGTGCAGGTAGTCGCGCATCCGCGCTTCGAAACCGGATGCAGGCGCCAGGCCGTGGGCGCTGGCTTGCATACCGATGGTGCCGCCGGTGTAGAGCACCATGACGTGTTGGGCGGCAGGGTAGGTCGAGGCATTCATGGTTGTTCTCCAGGAAAGAAAACGGCAGCTTCAATGGGCTGCCACAACATAAGGCCGAGCATGACGCCGACCTTACGCTGTGTCACGCCGGGCGCAGGGGATGCGCCCGGTTTTTCAACAGTGGTCGCCGATCAGCGTTGCGCTGCGGCCACGCCCGCCGGGGCGCCCTGAGGGTTGGCAACCGGTGCCGACGGGTTGGCCGGCCAGGCCTTGCGGTCCAGGTCCAGGTCGGGGAACTGGCTGGAGTCGAAGACAGGCACCTTGATACCGGCCGAACGCTGGTTGTCGTAGTCGCGCAGGATGCGCATGCCGACCTTGAACAGCAGGAACAGCGCAATCAGGTTCACGAACGCCAGCAGGGTCATGGTGATGTCGGCGAAGGCGAACACGGTGCTGAGGTTTTCGATGGCACCCCAGAAAATCAGCACCAGTACCAGCGAGCGATAGGCGATCAGAGCCTTGCGGTTCTCACCCAGCATGAAGCGCAGGTTGTTCTCGCCCAGGTAGTAGTTGTAGAGGATCGAGGTGAAGACGAACAACGCCAGGGCCACGGAGATGAACATCCGGCCCCAGTCACCGACGACCGCCGCCAGGGAGTTCTGGGTCAGGGCAATGCCGTCGCCTTCGAAACCTGGGGTATAGAAGCCGGACAGCAGGATCAGCAGCGCAGTGCAGGTGCAGATCACGAAGGTGTCCAGGAACACGCTGAACGCCTGGACCACACCCTGGGCGACCGGGTGCTCGACCGACGCCACGGCCGCCACGTTAGGCGCACTGCCCAGGCCGGCTTCGTTGGCGAACACGCCGCGCTTGACGCCCATCACGATGGCGCTGCCGATCAGGCCACCAAAGGCTTGATCCAGGCCGAAGGCGCTCTTGACGATGGTCGCGAGCATGGCCGGCACGTGGTCGAATTGCAGCACGATCACGTAGATGGTCACGCCGATGTACACCAGGGTTTTGACCGGTACCAGCAGGTCGGCGACCTTGGCGATGCGCTTGATCCCGCCGATGAACACCAGGCCCAGCAGGACCGCCAGGCCCAGGCCGGTGTAGGTGGTGTCCAGGCCAAAGGCGTTGTTCAGCGAGTGGGTCACGGCGTGGGCTTGCAGGCCGTTGAAGGCGAAACCGAAGGTGATCAGCAGCAGGAAGGCCATGATCATGCCCAGCCAGCGCTTCTGCAGGCCGTGCTGGATGTAGTAGGACGGGCCGCCACGGTACTGGCCTTCGGAGTCGCAGCGCTTGTAGAGCTGGCCGAGGGAGCACTCGAAGAAGCTGCTGGACATGCCGACCAGGGCGGTCACCCACATCCAGAACACCGCGCCGGGCCCGCCAAGGGTCACGGCGATGCCGACACCGGCGATGTTGCCCGCGCCGACGCGGCCGGCCAGGCTGAGCATCAGGGCCTGGAAGGAGCTGAGCTGGCCAGCGCTGCTTCTGAGGCTGTCACGGAACACCGCGAACATGTGGAAGAAATGGCGGAACTGGACGAAACGCGAGCGGATCGTGAAGTAGCTACCGAGCCCAACAATGAGCACGATCAGCACTTTCCCTGAAAGGAAGTCGTTGATGACTTCGAGCATGAGTATTCCTCGCTGTTTTTTGTTTAAGCAAATGCTGGCCAGTTGGAAACATCGCGTTACATCGGCCGGCGGACGGCACGACAGGCGAGGCGATGTTTCGTCCCGGTCCATTTCGCGGGTTTGTTATTAGTTCGGGTTTCGCATGTGTTGGGGTCTCGCTACCGACGACCGCGCATGCGAAGAGGGGCGGCACTATACCTATCAGCGCGGTGCCCGTCTGCACAGTTGTGGTGCGTCCGACGAAACGGACCTTTGAAACAACCGGGCTCCTTTCAGTGCCCGGCATCTGCGGAGCTGCTTTGTGTGGGAGCGGGCTTGCGCGCGAATGCAGGGTGTCAGCCGCCATGACGTGTGCTGATACACCACATTCGCGAGCAAGCCCGCTCTCACCTTCTTCAGCTTCCAGACTTCTTTTCAGCCTCTGGTCAATTAAAAAAAGGGCTTGGGGACGAGCCCCAAGCCCTCAAAAGGTGAGAGGTGTCTAGTCCCTCGACCTGGTGAGCGTTGGCTTTGTACGAAAAGTGCCTGATCGCCGCTCGGCGCCCTTTCGTACAAACCCTAGTCGCGTCGATCACGCTTTGAGCGGGACCAGGCGCGGAGCAATCATGTTTTCCGGGCGCAGGATGTCGTCGAGCATGGCGTCGTCGAGCAAGCCTTCCTCGCGCACCAGTTCCAGCACGCCGCGGCCACTTTCAAGGGCGACACGGGCGATGCGGGTGGCGTTTTCATAGCCGATGTACGGGTTCAGGGCAGTGACCAGGCCGATCGAGTGTTCGACCAGCTCGCGGCAGCGCACTTCGTTGGCGGTGATGCCGACGATGCAGTGCTCGCGCAGCATGTCCATGGCCCGTTGCAGCAGGCGGATCGAGTCGAAGATCTTGAAGGCGATCAGCGGCTCCATCACGTTCAACTGCAGTTGGCCGCCTTCGGCTGCCATGGTCAGGGCCAGGTCGTTGCCGATGATCTGGAAGGCCACCTGGTTGACCGCTTCCGGGATCACCGGGTTGACCTTGCCAGGCATGATCGAGCTGCCTGGCTGGCGGGCCGGCAGGTTGATTTCGTTGATGCCGGTGCGTGGGCCGCTGGACAGCAGGCGCAGGTCGTTGCAGATCTTCGACAGCTTGACCGCGGTGCGCTTGAGCATGCCGGAGAACAGCACGAAGGCGCCCATGTCGGAGGTGGCTTCGATCAGGTCGGCGGCCGGTACCAGCGGCTGGCCGCTGATGGTCGCCAGGCGCTGTACGGCCAGGGCCTGGTAGCGCGGGTCGGCGTTGATGCCGGTGCCGATGGCGGTGCCGCCCAGGTTCACTTCGGTGAGCAGTTCGGGTGCCAGGGTCTTGAGGCGTGCCAGGTCTTCGCCCAGGGTGGTGGCGAAGGCGCGGAATTCCTGGCCGAGGGTCATCGGCACGGCGTCTTGCAGCTGGGTGCGGCCCATTTTCAGGACGTGGCTGAATTCTTCACCCTTGGCCGCGAACGCCTGGATCAGGCTGTCGAGGCTGGCCAGCAACGCATCGTGACCCAGCAGCAGGCCCAGGCGGATCGCGGTTGGGTAGGCGTCGTTGGTGGACTGCGCCATGTTCACGTCGTTGTTCGGGTGCAGGTACTGGTATTCGCCCTTGTTGTGGCCCATGACCTCCAACGCGATGTTGGCGATGACTTCGTTGGCATTCATGTTGGTCGACGTGCCGGCGCCGCCCTGGATCATGTCCACCACGAATTCTTCGTGGAAATCACCGCGGATCAATCGTGCACAGGCTTCGCTGATGGCGGCGTGCTTGGCTTCGCTGAGCTGGCCCAACTCGCGGTTGGCATCGGCGGCGGCTTGCTTGACCATGGCCAGACCGACCACCAGCTTGGGGTAATGCGAAATCGGAACGCCGGAGAGGCGGAAGTTGGTCACCGCTCGCAGGGTCTGGATGCCGTAGTACGCTTGTGCCGGTACTTCGAGTACGCCAAGCAGGTCTTTTTCTGTGCGGAAAGATGCAGCGGAGGACATGACGGAAATCATCTCGATAAGGACCCGGTCTGAGCCGGAACGCCTCGAATCCTAGGCCTGCATGCAAATTAGGGCCAATGCTGTTAAACACTGCCCTATGCATATTCGGCATAATGCCGGTGTGACGCCGGCGTTATGGCGAGCGTGTGACCCGTTTTGGTGCATGTGGGAGGACGTGATGAATCTTGAAAGCAAATGGCTCGAGGACTTCAGTGCCCTGGCCGCGACTCGCAGTTTCTCCCAGGCGGCCGAGCGGCGCTTCGTCACGCAGCCGGCGTTCAGTCGCCGGATCCGCAGCCTTGAAGCGGCACTGGGGCTGACCCTGGTCAACCGTTCGCGCACGCCCATCGAGCTGACGGCGGCCGGGCAGTTGTTCCTGGTGACGGCGCGCACGGTGGTCGAGCAACTGGGTGAAGTGTTGCGTCATCTGCATCACCTGGAAGGCGGGCAGGGCGAGGTCATCCAGGTGGCCGCCGCGCATTCCCTGGCGCTGGGCTTCTTCCCGCGTTGGATCGCGCAGTTGCGCAACGAAGGCATGAACATCGCCACGCGCCTGGTGGCGACCAACGTGGGCGACGCCGTCCACGCCCTGCGCGAGGGCGGTTGTGACCTGATGCTGGCTTTCTATGATCCGGACTCTGCGATGCAGATGGACCCGGAGATCTTTCCGTCGCTGCACCTGGGCCAGACCCAGATGCTCCCGGTGTGTGCGGCGGATGCGGACGGCAACCCACTGTTCGACCTCGAAGGCGAGGCCAGCGTGCCGCTGCTGGCCTACAGCGCCGGGGCGTTTCTGGGGCGCTCGGTCAATCAGCTCCTGCGCCAGCGTGCGCTGCGCTTCACCACTGTCTATGAAACAGCCATGGCCGACAGCCTGAAAAGCATGGCCCTGGAAGGCCTCGGGATCGCCTGGGTGCCGCACCTGAGCGTGCGCGCCGAACTGGCCCGGGGCGAACTGGTGATCTGCGGCGGGGCGCAATGGCACGTCCCCCTGGAGATCCGCCTCTACCGCTGTGCCCTGGTGCGCAAGGCCAATGTCCGGTTGTTGTGGCGCAAGCTGGAGGGCGGGGTGGCCCAGAGTGTTCCCGGTTCTTGAAGACAGCGCAGACCCCATGTGGGATGTCACTGATATCAGAGTCATCACCGAGCCCCTGTGGGAGCGAGCTTGCTCGCGATGACGGACTGACATTCACCGTTGCATTGACTGACCGGTCGCTATCGCGAGCAAGCCCGCTCCCACAAGGGATTTGTGTCGTTGTTCTGCTGACCTCGAAGTCAATAAAACCGCCGCTTCGCCTCAAATGACAGATGGTCGGCGAAAGTGCGTTTAACGCACCGTTTTCGGTATACTGCCCGGCCTTCGGTCGGTTCACCCGGCCATTATTCGTACAACAAGCCACGCCGGTTTCCCGCGTGGCTTGTTGTTTTTTGACGCGCCCGCGGGCGCCCAGAGAGAAGAGGCACATTGATGAGTGCATTGGTTGGCGTGATCATGGGCTCCAAGTCCGATTGGTCCACCCTTAGCCACACCGCCGATATGCTGGAAAAGCTCGGCATCCCCTACGAGGTGAAAGTGGTCTCTGCCCACCGCACCCCGGACTTGCTGTTCCAGTACGCCGAAGAAGCCGAGGCCCGTGGCATCGAGGTGATCATCGCCGGTGCCGGTGGCGCGGCCCACTTGCCAGGCATGTGTGCGGCCAAGACCCACCTGCCGGTGCTGGGCGTGCCGGTGCAGTCGTCGATGCTCTCGGGCGTCGATTCGCTGCTGTCGATCGTGCAGATGCCGGCCGGCATCCCGGTGGCGACCCTGGCCATCGGCAAGGCCGGTGCGATCAACGCCGCCTTGTTGTCGGCGAGCATCCTGGGCGCCAAGCACCCGCAGTTTCATACCGTGCTGAAAAAATTCCGTGCTGAGCAGACAGACAGCGTCCTGGACAACCCGGACCCGCGCATTGCCTGAGGTGGTTGACGAATGAAGATCGGTGTAATCGGTGGCGGCCAGTTGGGTCGCATGTTGGCCCTGGCGGGGACGCCGCTGGGGATGAACTTCGCTTTCCTGGACCCAGCGCCGGACGCCTGTGCCGCCGCGCTGGGTGAGCACCTGCGGGCCGATTACGGCGACCAGGATCACCTGCGCCAGTTGGCCGATGAAGTCGATCTGGTGACTTTTGAGTTCGAAAGCGTCCCGGCTGAAACGGTTGCCTTCCTGTCCCAGTTCGTCCCCGTCTACCCAAGCGCCGAAGCGCTGCGGATCGCTCGCGATCGCTGGTTCGAAAAGAACATGTTCAAGGACCTGGGCATTCCTACCCCGGCCTTCGCCGACATTCAATCCCAGGCCGATCTCGACGCGGCCGTCGCCGCCATCGGCCTGCCGGCTGTCCTCAAGACCCGCACCCTGGGGTATGACGGCAAGGGCCAGAAAGTTTTGCGCAGCCCTGAAGACGTGGCCGGCACCTTTGCCGAACTTGGCAGCGTGGCCTGCCTGCTGGAGGGCTTCGTGCCGTTCACCGGGGAAGTCTCGCTGATCGCCGTGCGTGCCCGCGACGGTGAGATCCGCTTCTACCCGCTGGTGCACAACACCCACAAGGACGGCATCCTCAAACTGTCCGTCGCCAGCACCGACCACCCGCTGCAAGCCTTGGCCGAGGATTATTCCAGCCGGGTGCTCAAGCAGCTCGACTATGTCGGCGTCATGGCGTTCGAGTTCTTTGAAGTGGACGGTGGCCTCAAGGCCAACGAAATCGCCCCGCGTGTGCACAACTCCGGGCACTGGACCACCGAAGGCGCCGAGTGCAGCCAGTTCGAAAACCACCTGCGGGCGGTGGCTGGCCTGCCGCTGGGGTCGACCGCCAAGGTCGGTGAAAGCGCGATGCTGAACTTCATTGGCAAGGTGCCGGACACCGAGAAAGTCCTGGCGATTGCCGACTGCCATCTGCATCACTATGGCAAGGCCTTCAAGGCCGGCCGCAAGGTGGGTCACGCCAACCTGCGTTGTGCTGACCGGGCGACCCTTGCCCAGCAGATCATCCAGGTCGAGGCGCTGATCGCCGAGCAATAATCTGAAACATTGTTGGAACCATTCGTCGGCCGAATTCTCTCATGGCAAGGTGCCAAAGTCTGACTAGGCTTTGGCATGACGCTCAATCAAAAGGGGAATTGCCATGGGAATCATCGGAACCATCTTTATCGGCTTGATCGTCGGCCTGCTGGCACGCTTCCTGAAACCGGGCGATGACAGCATGGGCTGGATCATGACCATCCTGCTCGGTATCGGCGGTTCGTTGGCAGCCACCTACGGCGGCCAGGCCCTGGGCATTTACCAGGCCGGCGAAGGCGCGGGCTTCATCGGTGCCCTGGTGGGCGCGATCGTGCTGCTGGTGATCTACGGCCTGATCAAAAGAAACTGATTCAAATGCGACAAAGCCCTCTGCTCGCGGCGCGCGCAGGGGGCTAGAATGCTCGGCGTTCCACCCTTTCCTCATTGCCGAGCCCGTTCATGCGCCGTCTAGTGTTGACCCTTCTTTTGCTAGGCAGTGGCCTGGCCCATGCTGCCGAATTGCCGGAAACCGATTGGCTCGAGCTGATGCCCAAGTCGGACCAGAAGGCCCTTGAGGCCATGCCTGAAATCGACCACAACTCCCCCGAAGCCGACGGCACGTTCACCAATAAAGGTGGCCTGAAGCAGAGCAAGGGGTTGCCGGCGGTGATGTATTCGACCAAGACCGTGGCGTCGATGAACGACAAGCACATCCGCATCGGCGGCTATCCGGTGCCGTTGGAAGCCGACGCCAAGGGCCGCAGCACGCTGTTTTTCCTGGTGCCTTACCCGGGTGCCTGCATCCACGTCCCGCCACCGCCGCCCAATCAACTGGTGCTGGTGCGCTACCCCAAGGGCTTGAAGCTGGACGACATCTACACACCGCTGTGGGTGATCGGCACGCTAAAGATCGAAAAGGTCGACAACGACCTGGCCAGCGCCACCTATGCGCTGGACGCGGAAAAGGTGAGGGTGGTGAAGGAAGCTGATCTGTAACGCAGAAACGCTTTGTAAAACTCCATGCTGGCCTTTCATCCAATTGTCATATTTCAGCCATAGAGTGTTCACACGGCTTACCGATACTTGGCCGACTTAACACACCCTATCTGCTAGGAGTAAGGCATGAAACTGAAGCGTTTGATGGCGGCAATGACCTTTGTCGCCGCTGGCGTTGCGACTGCCAACGCGGTTGCCGCTGTTGACCCTGCGATCCCGAGCTACACCAAGACCACTGGTGTGTCGGGCAACCTGTCCAGCGTCGGCTCCGATACCCTGGCCAACCTGATGACCTTGTGGGCCGAGAACTACAAGAAAGAATACCCGAACGTAAACATCCAGATTCAGGCCGCCGGTTCCTCCACCGCGCCGCCCGCACTCACCGAAGGCACCTCCAACCTGGGCCCGATGAGCCGCAAGATGAAGGACAACGAGCTGCAAGCCTTCGAGCAGAAGTACGGCTACAAGCCAACCGCTATTCCAGTGGCGGTCGACGCCCTGGCGGTGTTCGTACACAAGGACAACCCGATCCAGCACCTGACCATGGAACAGGTTGACGCGATCTTCTCGTCCACCCGTCTGTGCGGCGGCAAAGCCGACGTCAAGACCTGGGGCGACCTGGGCGTGACCGGTGACCTGGCCAACAAGCCGGTGCAACTGTTCGGCCGTAACTCGGTATCCGGCACCTACGGCTACTTCAAGGAAGAAGCCCTGTGCAAAGGCGACTACAAGGCTAACGTGAACGAGCAGCCTGGTTCGGCTTCGGTCGTGCAGTCCATCAGCTCTTCGCTCAACGGCGTGGGCTACTCGGGCATCGGCTACAAGACCGCCAGCGTGAAGACCGTGGCCCTGGCCAAGAAAGGCAGTACTGAGTACATCGAAGACACCGAAGAAAACGCCCTGAACGGCAAATATCCGCTGTCGCGTTTCCTCTACGTGTACGTCAACAAGGCTCCGAACAAGCCTCTGGCCCCGCTGGAAGCCGAGTTCGTGAAGCTGGTCCTGTCCAAGCAAGGCCAGGAAGTCGTGGTCAAGGATGGCTACATCCCACTGCCAGCCAAGGTCGCCGCCAAGGCGCTGGCTGACCTGGGTCTGTCGGAAGGCGGCAACGTCGCCAAGAAGTAACGCCTGAGTCCGGGCCAATGCCCGGGCTTTCTGTGGGAGCGAGCTTGCTCGCGATAGCGGTGGGTCTGTCGACACTGATGTTGAATGTGGCGCCCTCATCGCGAACAAGCTCGCTCCCACACACTAATTTTCTCTCCGCTGCCGGTTCCCACGGGCGGCGGTTTTGTTGCGTCACTGCATTGTCATCTTTCTGTCATACAGGATCGCTAGGGTGTGCGCATGAATGATCTGGCCAATTCCACAATGACTACGACTTCCCCTCCCAAGCGCATTGACTTCAATACGCCTGAGCTGCAACGCAAGCGCCGTGTCCGTGCGCTCAAGGATCGCCTGACCCGCTGGTACGTCCTGGTGGGCGGCCTCGCGGTACTCGCGGCCATTACCTTGATCTTCTTCTTCCTGGCCTATGTAGTGCTGCCCCTGTTCCAGGGCGCGGACCTGACCGCCAAGGACCCGATCACCCCGGCCTGGATGCAAGACGCCGGCAAACCCCTGATGATTGCCATCGAAGAACAGAACCAGGTGGCGATGCGGGTTTCCGACAAGGGCCAGGCGCTGTTTTTCGACGTTCACAATGGTACCGAGCTGCGCCGCGTCGATCTGCCGATCCCGGCCGGCGCCAGCGTGACGTCCATCGGTGAAGACCAGCCCGGCAGCCCGCTGGTGGTGATCGGTTTGTCCAACGGCCAGGCCCTGGTGTTCCGTCACACTTATAAGGTCAGCTACCCGGACGGCAAGAAAACCATCTCGCCCGCTGTCGAGTACCCGTACGGCGAAACGCCTATCGCCTTGAACGAGCAGGGTGCCGCGCTGGAGCATGTCAGCCTCAACGCCACCGATTCGACCCTGCTGCTCGCCGGTTCCAGTGGCGCCCAACTGCAGGTGCTGTCGCTGACCAGCGAAGAAAACATGATGACCGGCGAAGTCACCAGCGAGCAGACGCGCATCGACTTGCCGCAGATGACCGAGCCGGTGAAGAACATCTTCGTCGACCCACGCCAGCAATGGCTGTATGTGATCAACGGACGTGCCCAGGCCGACGTGTTCAGCCTGCGGGACAAGAGCCTCAACGGGCGCTACAAACTGCTGGAAAACGGCGAAGCCCAAGTCACCGCGTCGACCCAGCTGGTGGGCGGCATTTCGCTGATCGTCGGCGACTCCAAGGGTGGTCTGAGCCAGTGGTTCATGGCACGCGATCCTGACGGCGAGCAGCGCCTGAAGCAGATCCGCAGTTTCCAGATGGGCACCACGCCGATTGTCGAGATCACTGCCGAGGAGCGTCGCAAGGGCTTCGTTGCCCTCGATGCGTCCGGCAAGCTCGGGGTGTTCCACAGCACGGCCCATCGCACGTTGCTGGTGGACCAGGTGGTCGACGGCCAGGGCCTGTTCGGCATGTCGCCACGGGCCAACCGGTTGATCGTCGAGCAGGGCGGCAAGCTGCAACCGCTGACGCTGGATAATCCGCACCCGGAAGTCTCGTGGAGCGCGTTGTGGAGCAAGGTCTGGTACGAAAACTACGACGAACCCAAGTACGTCTGGCAATCGACCGCGGCCAACACCGACTTCGAGCCCAAGCTGAGCCTCTCGCCGCTGACCTTCGGTACCCTCAAGGCGGCGTTCTACGCGATGTTGCTGGCGGCACCGCTGGCGGTCGCGGCGGCGATCTATACCGCCTACTTCATGGCTCCGGGCATGCGCCGCAAGGTCAAGCCGGTGATCGAGCTGATGGAAGCGATGCCGACGGTGATCCTCGGTTTCTTCGCCGGCCTGTTCCTGGCGCCGTACGTCGAAGGCCACCTGCCGGGCATCTTCAGCCTACTGATGTTGCTGCCGATCGGCATCCTGGTGGCCGGCTTCGTCTTCAGCCGCCTGCCCGAGTCCGTGCGCCTGAGGGTGCCGGATGGCTGGGAAAGCGCCTTGCTGATCCCGGTAATTCTGTTCGTGGGCTGGCTCTCGCTGTACATGAGTCCGTACATGGAAGCCTGGTTCTTCGGCGGTGACATGCGCATGTGGATCTCCCATGACCTGGGCATCACCTACGACCAGCGTAACGCCCTGGTGGTCGGCCTGGCGATGGGCTTCGCAGTGATCCCGAACATCTACTCCATCGCTGAAGACGCCGTGTTCAGCGTGCCACGGGGCCTGACCCTGGGCTCCCTGGCCCTGGGCGCCACGCCGTGGCAGACCATGACCCGCGTGGTGATCCTCACCGCCAGCCCGGGCATTTTCTCGGCCTTGATGATCGGCATGGGCCGCGCGGTGGGTGAAACCATGATCGTGCTGATGGCCACCGGTAACACCCCGGTCATGGAAATGAACCTGTTCGAAGGCCTGCGCACCCTGGCGGCCAACGTGGCGGTGGAAATGCCCGAGTCGGAAGTCGGCGGCAGCCATTACCGCGTGCTGTTCCTGTCGGCGCTGGTGCTGCTGTTGTTCACCTTCGTCATGAACACCCTCGCCGAGCTGATCCGTCAGCGTCTGCGCAAGAAATATTCGTCGCTTTAAGAAAGGTAGAAGTCTGTGAAACAGAACTCCCTGAAAGGATGGTTCAAGAGCGGCGCCCCCGGCGTCTGGATCAGCGGTGGCGCGGTGTCCATCGCGGTCATCATGACCATTGGCCTGCTGGCGGTGATTGCCGTGCGCGGCCTGGGCCACTTCTGGCCGGCGGACCTGATCCACGCCAACTACAACGTGCCGGGCATGCCTGCGCACCTGGTGGTGGGCGAGGTGGTGCAGAAAGAAGAAGTGCCTCGCGAGCGGCTCAAGAGCGCCGGCCTGCCGGTGCCCGACGAAGGCCCGGAATTCATGATCCGCGAGCTGGTCAAGGTGGGCAACCGTGACCTGAACGGCACCGACTTCACCTGGATCGTCGGCGACTGGCTGACGAACCAGACCACGCCACCGGAACTGATGGCCATCGAGCGTCGTGAGTGGGGCAACTTCTACGGCTACCTGGTCAACGTCAAGGAAGATGGCAAGGTCATCGCCGAGGGCGAGGCTGCCTGGCCGCAGTTGCAGACCCGCATTGCGCGGGTCAACAAGCTCGCCGCGGAACTCAAGACCCTGGAAAAATCCGACATCGGCGCGATCAACGCCGGCCTGGAACGTATCCGCCTGCACGGGCGCAAGCTGGAGCTGGAGGGCAAGCTCGACGCCGCCGCCCAAGCTGACATGGCCAGTGAGCGGGCCGAGCTCGACGCCCGCTACAAGGACATCGAGGCGCGCCTGGCCGACCTGCACGCGCAGTTCAACCGCGACAGCCTGACTGCCCGCGACGCCAACGGCAAGGAAGTGGAGATCGGCATTGGCAAGGTGGTGCACGCCTATCAGCCGAACGGCATGGGCACGCTGACCAAGCTGGGCTTCTATTTCAGCAAGGTCTGGGAGTTCCTCAGCGACGACCCGCGTGAAGCCAACACCGAGGGCGGCATCTTCCCGGCGATCTTCGGCACGGTGATGATGACCCTGATCATGGCGATGATCGTGACCCCGTTCGGCGTGCTGGCCGCGGTCTACCTGCGTGAGTACGCTCGCCAGGGGCCGATGACCCGCTTGATCCGCATCGCGGTGAACAACCTGGCGGGGGTTCCGGCGATCGTCTACGGCGTGTTCGGCCTGGGCTTCTTCGTCTATGTGCTGGGTGGCTCGGTGGACCGTCTGTTCTTCCCCGAAGCCCTGCCGGCGCCGACCTTCGGCACCCCCGGTCTGCTCTGGGCGTCGCTGACCCTGGCGCTGCTGGCGGTCCCGGTGGTGATCGTGGCGACGGAAGAAGGCCTGGCGCGGATCCCGCGTACCGTGCGCGAAGGCTCCCTGGCCCTCGGCGCGACCAAGGCCGAGACCTTGTGGAAAATCGTCCTGCCGATGGCGAGCCCGGCGATGATGACCGGCATGATCCTCGCCGTGGCCCGTGCCGCCGGTGAGGTGGCGCCGCTGATGCTGGTGGGTGTGGTGAAGCTGGCGCCGTCGCTGCCGCTGGACGGCAACTACCCGTACCTGCACCTGGACCAGAAGATCATGCACCTGGGCTTCCATATCTATGACGTGGGCTTCCAGAGCCCGAACGTCGAGGCCGCACGGCCGCTGGTATACGCCACGGCGCTGTTGCTGGTGCTGGTGATCGCCGTCTTGAACCTGTCGGCGGTATGGATCCGTAACCACCTGCGCGAAAAGTACAAAGCATTGGATAGCTGACAGCGCTTAGCCACGAGCGGCAAGCTAGAAGCCGCCTCTGCCCAAACTTGCAGCTTGCAGCTCGAAGCTTGCAGCTACGAACGGAGTGAGACCATGCAACACGAAGCACATACACACGGCATCAACATGTCGGCCCTGGGCCGCGACAAGCAGAGCCTGGACCTGGCCCAGGAAACCGTCGCCATCGAAGTGCCCGGCCTGAGCCTGTTCTACGGCGAGAAACAAGCGCTGTATGACGTCAGCATGAACATCCCGAAGCAGCGCGTCACCGCGTTCATCGGCCCGTCGGGTTGCGGCAAGTCGACCTTGCTACGCACGTTCAACCGCATGAACGACCTGGTGGACGGTTGCCGCGTCGAAGGCGAGATCAACCTCTACGGCAACAACATCTACCGCAAGGGCGAGGACGTGGCCGAGCTGCGTCGTCGCGTGGGCATGGTGTTCCAGAAACCGAACCCGTTCCCGAAAACCATCTACGAGAACGTGGTCTACGGCCTGCGCATCCAGGGCATCAACAAGAAGCGTATTCTCGACGAAGCCGTGGAATGGGCGCTCAAGGGCGCGGCGCTGTGGGACGAGGTCAAGGACCGCCTGCATGACTCGGCCCTGGGCCTGTCCGGCGGCCAGCAGCAGCGCCTGGTGATTGCCCGCACCATCGCCGTGGAACCCGAAGTGCTGCTGCTCGATGAGCCATGCTCGGCCCTGGACCCGATCTCGACGCTGAAGGTCGAGGAGCTGATCTACGAGCTCAAGTCCAAGTTCACCATCGTCATCGTGACCCACAACATGCAACAGGCGGCGCGAGTGTCCGACTACACCGCGTTCATGTACATGGGCAAACTGGTGGAATTCGGCGACACCGATACCTTGTTCACCAACCCGGCCAAGAAACAGACCGAAGACTACATTACGGGCCGCTATGGCTAGCGGTAGCTGCGAGCCGCAAGCTTCAAGCGGCAAGTAAAAGCAGTTTAGCGTAACGACACATATCAGCTTGCAGCTTGAAGCTTGCAGCTCACAGCTTTTGCGGAGCAAAACCATGATTTCGAAGGAAGGCCTTACTCATCACATTTCCGCACAGTTCAATGCCGAGCTCGAGGAAGTGCGCAGCCACCTGCTGGCCATGGGCGGCCTGGTGGAAAAGCAGGTGAACGACGCGGTGACCGCGCTGATCGAGGCCGACTCCGGCCTGGCCCAGCAGGTGCGCGAGATCGACGACCAGATCAACCAGATGGAACGCAACATCGACGAAGAGTGCCTGCGCATTCTGGCCCGTCGTCAGCCGGCGGCGTCCGACCTGCGCCTGATCATCAGCATCTCCAAGTCGGTGATTGACCTTGAACGGATCGGCGACGAAGCCACCAAGATCGCCCGTCGTGCCATCCAGTTGTGCGAAGAAGGCGAAGCGCCCCGTGGTTACGTCGAAGTGCGCCACATTGGCGACCAGGTGCGCAACATGGTTCGCGACGCGCTGGATGCGTTCGCCCGCTTCGACGCCGACCTGGCGTTGTCGGTGGCCCAGTACGACAAGATCATCGACCGCGAGTACAAGACCGCCCTGCGTGAGCTGGCGACCTACATGATGGAAGACCCGCGCTCCATCTCCCGGGTGCTGAGCATCATCTGGGTCCTGCGTTCCCTGGAGCGTATCGGCGATCATGCGCGCAACATCTCCGAACTTGTGATCTACCTGGTGCGCGGTACCGATGTACGGCACATGGGGCTCAAGCGCATGAAGGAAGAAGTTGAAGGCACCCCGTCCGAAACCGCTAATGTTCCAGGCGAGACGGACGATAAGTAAGATTGCCAAGAAAAGCGCCCGGCCTTCTGGTCGGGCTTTTTTTTGGGTTTTTTTTAATCGAAAGCAGCACCCCGTGAACGAAAAGTCCCGGCGTGACTGACGGTTTTTGGCAATGTGCCATCAGTAAAAGCGGTATGCTTGCCGGGATTTTTTAGAGGTGTATCTGGATGAGTAAGGTCAGTGTGTTGGTCGTGGATGATGCGTCGTTCATTCGCGACCTGGTGAAGAAGTGCCTGCGCAATTACTTTCCGGGCGTGCGCATCGAAGACGCGGTAAACGGCAAGAAAGCCCAGGCCCTGCTGGCCCGCGAGGCGTTCGACCTGGTGCTGTGCGATTGGGAAATGCCCGAGATGTCCGGCCTGGAGCTGCTGACCTGGTGCCGTCAGCAGGACAATCTCAAGGGCATGCCGTTTGTCATGGTGACCAGCCGTGGCGACAAGGAAAACGTCGTCCAGGCGATTCAGGCCGGCGTGTCCGGCTACGTCAGCAAGCCGTTTACCAACGAACAGTTGCTGACCAAGGTCAAGCAGGCCCTGCACAAGGTCGGCAAGCTCGACACCCTGATGAACAGCGCCCCGACCAAGATGAACTCGGCGTTCGGCAATGACTCCCTGAGTGCCCTCACCGGGGGCAAGGCCGCTCCGGTCGTGGCGGCTACGCCTGCCGTTGCCGCCGCCAGGCCGGCCGCCGCGGCGCCTGCACCTGCTGCCGCCGCTGCGGCGCGTGGCCTGCTCAACAGCCCACCGGTCAAGGCCCCTGCTGCCGCCGCGCCGGCTGGCAATCGTGGCCAGGGCCAACTGCGTCTGTCCAGTGGCACCCAGCAATGCGTGATCAAGGCCCTGAGCCTCAAGGAAGCCTTGCTGGTGGTCAAGCGCAGCGACAACCTGCCCCAAGTGCTGGAAAGCGCCGTGCTGGACATGGAGCAGGGCGACAACGCCGAGACCGCACGCCTGAACGGCTACCTGCACGCCATCGTCGCTCACGAGCAAACGCCTGACAGCGAATGGCTGCAACTGACGTTCCGCTTCGTCGACAAAGACCCGCAGAAACTCGACTACATCTCCCGCCTGATCGCCCGCGGCACCGCCCAGAAGCACTTCGTGCCGGGTGCCTGATCCGGCGGCGCTTCGAGTCCGCTATCGCGAGCAAGCTCGCTCCCACACGGAATCTTCAGTATTCACTGGATCGAGTGTGGGAGCGAGCTTGCTCGCGATGGGGCCATTAGATCCAACACCGATCGCTGATCCAATTTTGAAACATCCGTCGACTACGCTGGTCCATCCCAGCTGCTAGGCTGCTGTGCAGGCCTTCATCTTTCGACAGAACCTTTGCCCATGCTCGCGCCCCTGTTGTTCGCCTGCGGTCTGGTCCTGGCCTCCACCTCGGCCATGGCCATGACCATCTACAAATCCACCGACGCCAACGGCGTGGTGTCCTACAGCGACCGCCCGAGCAAGGGTGCCCAGGTGTTCGTGTTTCGCGACCGCATGGTCGAACACCTGGAACGGCAGGTGTTTCTCGATATCAAGAAGCAGAAGGGCGCGGACGCGGTGTTCGTGCGCAATGACCTGTACGCCCCGGTGGAGATCGAGTTGAGTTTTGCCGGGCTGGGCAACGTGAGCGGGGCGCCGAGCCGGCCGATCCGCAGGGTACTGCCGGCGCGCAGCAACCTGCGCCTGGCGCTGCTCACGGCCACCCAACCCGGCAGGCCGCTGGTGTATACCCCAAGGTTCGAATACTCCCTGGGCGACCCGGCAGGCGCGGCACAGGCCTATCGTTACCCGTTGCCGTGGCGGGGTGGGCCTTTCCGGCTGAGCCAGGGCGCCAACGGCCAGTACAGCCACTACGGGCCGAAGAACCGCTACGCCATGGACATCGCCATGCCCGAAGGCACACCGATCATCGCGGCGCGGGGCGGGGTGGTGATCAAGACCGAGAATGAGCAGACTGGCCGTGGCGACGATCCCTCGGGCAACTTCGTGCGGGTGCTGCACGACGACGGGACCATGGGGGTCTACCTGCACCTGCAGAAGGGTTCGGTGAGCGTGCGCGAAGGGCAGCGGGTGACGGTGGGCTCGCCTTTGGCGTTGTCCGGCAATACCGGCAACAGCTCCGGCCCGCACCTGCATTTCGTGGTGCAGCGCAATACCGGGCTGGGGCTGGTGTCGATTCCGTACCAGTTCAATCAGCCGGTGGGAGAGCTGCCCAACTTTGCGTTGGGCAAGCAATAGCCCCTGCACTCGCGAAGGAGCTTTTGTGGCGAGGGAGCTTGCTCCCGCTCGGTCGGTCCGACACCTCGGGCGAAGCAGTCGTCGCTTTAGGGCCGCTTCGCGACCCAGCGGGAGCAAGCTCCCTCGCCACAGGTGATCATCGCAACGGTCTAGACATGGAGGAGGTTGACACTCAATCGAGCATCAACACCTTCGCCAGGATGATCTTCGGCCCTTTCATCTTCTTGATGATGATCCGCAGGCCTTCGACTTCCAGCACTTCTTCCTCTTCCGGCACGCGCTTGAGGGTTTCATAGACCAGCCCGGCGAGGGTTTCGGCCTCGATGTGGTCCAGGTCGATCCCCAGCAGGCGCTCGACCTTGAACAACGGCGTGTCGCCGCGTACCAATAGCTTGCCCGGCTGATACGCCAGGATGCCGCGCTCGGCCTTGCGGTGTTCGTCCTGGATATCGCCGACTAGCACTTCCAGCACGTCTTCCATGGTCAGGTAGCCGATGATGTTGCCGTCGGCTTCCTCCACCACGGCGAAGTGCGAGCCGCCCTTGCGGAACTGCTCCAGCAACTGCGACAGCGGCATGTGCCGCGACACGCGCTCCAGGGGCCGGGTCAGCTCGGCCAGGTTGAACGACTCGGGAATGTGATCCAGGGCCGCCAGCTCCAGCAGCAGGTCCTTGATGTGCAGCAGGCCGACGAACTCCTGGCGCTCGCTGTCGTACACCGGGTAGCGGCTGAACTTGTGGCGACGGAACATCGCCAGGATTTCCTTGAGCGGCGCGTTGAACTCCAGCGTGACCAGGTCTTCCCGGGAGTTGGCCCAGTCCACCACTTCCAGTTCGCCCATTTCCACGGCCGACGCCAGGACGCGCATGCCCTGGTCGCTGGGGTCCTGGCCGCGGCTGGAGTGCAGGATCAGTTTCAGTTCTTCACGGCTGTAGTGATGTTCGTGATGCGGGCCGGGCTCGCCCTGTCCGGCGATGCGCAGGATGGCGTTGGCGCTGGCGTTGAGCAGGTAGATCGCCGGGTACATGGCCCAGTAGAACAGGTACAGCGGCACGGCGGTCCACAGCGACAGCAGTTCGGGCTTGCGGATCGCCCAGGACTTGGGCGCCAGCTCGCCGACGACGATGTGCAGGTAGGAAATGATGAAGAAGGCAGTGAAGAACGAAACCGCCTTGATCACTTCCGGTGACTGCACGCCCACCGCGCCCAGCAGCGGCTCGAGGATGTGGGCGAACGCCGGCTCACCGACCCAGCCCAGGCCCAGCGAGGCGAGGGTGATGCCCAGTTGGCAGGCCGACAGGTAGGCGTCGAGCTGGCTGTGGACGGTTCGCAGGATGTGCCCGCGCCAGCCGTTCTGCTCGGCGATTGCCTCGACCCGGGTCGAGCGTAGCTTGACCATGGCAAATTCGGCTGCAACGAAAAAGCCGTTGAGCAAAACCAGGATCAGAGCGAAAAGAATCATGCCGAATTCGGCGAAGAGTGTAACGAGGGACAAGCCAGGGGAAGGGTCCATGATGGAGTTTTGCAGGTTCCGTATTAGCCGTAAAAGTAGGAAATCAGTGCCTGAAAAGGCAGGCACAAGTCAGCCAATGTAGCGGCTGACTCGGCTGTTGCCTAGGGGGCAATGCCGGCCGGTATCAATCGGCCGGGCTGGCGAGGCGCGCGCGAACCACTTGTGCCGGGGTGAAATGGCAGGTGAACGTGCTGCCATGGCCGGGCACGCTGCTGATTTCCATGCGCCCGCGATGACGCAGCAGCACGTGCTTGACGATCGCCAGGCCCAGGCCGGTGCCCCCGGTGTTGGAGTTGCGGCTGGAGTCGACGCGGTAGAAGCGTTCGGTCAGGCGCGGCAGGTGCTTGCTGTCGATGCCGATCCCCGAGTCCCGCACGCTCAGGTGCGCGCCTTGCTCGTCGCCCCACCAGCGCACGTGGATCCGGCCTTGCTCGGGCGTGTACTTGACCGCGTTGAACACCAGGTTGGAAAACGCGCTGCGCAGTTCCGCCTCGCTGCCCTTGAGCTGCACGCCCGGGTCGGCTTCCAGGGTGATGGTCTGTTGCTTGGGGCCGGACAGTTCCTGTGCGTCCTCGGCAATGGTCTGCAGCAGGTCGTCGATGGGCACCGGCTGGTTGTCCGACGGATAGTCGGTGGCCTCCAGCTTCGCCAGCAACAGCAAGTCGTTGAGCAGGGTCTGCATGCGCCCGCTTTGCTGGTGCATCTGCTGCAAGGCTCGGGTCCAGCGCGGGTTCACCTCCTCGACGTTGTCGAGCAGGGTTTCCAGGTAGCCGCAGATCACCGTCAACGGCGTGCGCAGTTCGTGGGACACGTTGGCGATGAAGTCTTTGCGCATCTGCTCCAACTGGTGGATGCGGGTCACGTCCCGCACCAGCATCAGGTGCTCGTTGTTGCCGTAGCGCGTGATGTACAGCTGGATCCGCAGCCGGTCGTTGGTGGGCGAGGGGATTTCCAGCGGTTCGGCGTAGTTGTCCTGCTCGAAGTATTCCTTGAAGCGCGGATGGCGCACCAGGTTGGTCACCGGCTGGCCGCTGTCCTGGGGCGTCTTGAGGCCCAGCAGGGTCTCGGCGGCGCGGTTCCACCATTCCAGGTTGCCTTCGCTGTCGAGCATGATCACGGCGTCCTTGAGGGCCGCGGTGGACTCCTGGACCCGGTCGATCACCGCCTGCAGGCGCCCGCGCACGCGCTGGTCGCGCCGTTGCAGGTGGTAGATGCTGTCGAACACTTCGCCCCACAGGCCATAGCCGTCGGGCGGGGCTTCGTCGGGTTGGTGCAGGCGCAGCCATTCGTGCAGGCGCAGCAGTTGCTTGAGGGTCCAGGCCAGGTACAGCCCCAGGCCCGCAGCTAGGCTCCAGCCGTAGTAGCCGGTGATCAGGCCGACGACCAGGCTGCCGGTCACCAGCAACAACATGTGGCGAATCAGGGTGCCATGCCAGTTTTGATTCACGGGGCTTCCTTTCGAAGCAGCTGAAAGCTGCAAGCTTCAAGCTGCAAGTTTGAAGCGGGTCGATAATGGCTTTTACTTGCAGCTTGTAGCTCAAAGCTCGCAGCTGCTTTTCTCATGCCTTCGTCGAAAAACGATACCCGGTGCCGCGCACGGTTTGTACCAGATTCTCGTAGGCATCGCCGAGGGCCTTGCGCAGGCGTCGGATGTGCACGTCCACGGTGCGTTCCTCGACGTAGACATTGCCGCCCCAGACCTGGTCCAGCAGTTGCCCGCGGGTGTAGGCGCGTTCCTGGTGGGTCATGAAGAATTGCAACAGGCGGTATTCGGTCGGGCCCATCTCGGCGGGTTTGCCGTCGATGGTTACGCGGTGGCTGATCGGGTCCAGCAGCAGGCCGCCGACTTCGATCGGCGCTTCGCCATCGGTCGGCCCGGCACGGCGCAGCACGGCCTTGAGGCGCGCCACCAGCTCGCGCGGGGAAAACGGCTTGGTGATGTAGTCGTCGGCACCGACTTCCAGGCCCTGGATCTTGTTGTCCTCTTCGCCCTTGGCGGTGAGCATGATGATAGGGATGTCCCCGGTCAGCTCGTCGCGCTTGAGCCGGCGCGCCAGTTCGATGCCGGACGTGCCGGGCAGCATCCAGTCCAGCAGGATCAGGTCGGGCTTGCGGTCGACGATGATGGCGTGGGCCTGTTGAGAGTTCTCTGCTTCCATGCAGTCATAGCCGGCCATCTCCAACGCAACGGCAATCATCTCGCGGATGGGCGCCTCGTCGTCGACGATCAGAATGCTCCTGCCAACCATGGGGTAATCCTCTTGTCATTTAACTGTCTTGCGCCGCATTAGATAACGGAATTATTGCAGTCGTGTGACAACAATTTCATTGACCGGCGATGTGGGGGATCCTGGGCTAAGCTTTCAGTCCGAATCCTGACAACCACAAAAGAAGGTTTCCATGACTCCGATGACTGTTTCTTTCAAAGCCCTGCTGCTGGCGGCTGCCGTGGCCCTGCCTGGATTGGCCATGGCTGCCGATCCCGCAATGGAGAAGGACGGCATGTTTACCGACCATAAGGGCATGACTCTCTACACCTACGACAAGGACGCAGACGGCAAGTCCAACTGCAACGGTCAATGTGCGGAAAACTGGCCACCGCTGATGGCTGGGAGCGATGCGAAGACGATGGGCAAGTGGACCGTAGTGAAACGTGATGATGGTTCGATGCAATGGGCATACGACGACGATCCGTTGTACACCTACAAAGGCGACGAGAAGGCCGGTGACAAGGCCGGTGAGGGGAAAGGCGGCGTCTGGCACATAGCCAAGCCTGACTGACTCGGGTCTGCCAAGAGACGATGTGGCGAGGGGATTTATCCCCGTTGGGCTGCGAAAGCAGCCCTAAGGCCGCGATCCCAGTCTGCCTGACACTACGAGATGTCAGGTTTCAGGGCTGCTTCGCAACCCAGCGGGGATAAATCCCCTTGTCACAAAAAGCGCCGCTCAGCGCAGCGCGTAATCCAGCACGATCCCCACGAAAATCGCCATCCCGGCCCAATGGTTGTGCAGGAATGCCTGGAAGCAGCGCATCCGGTCCTTGCCGCGGGTGTACCAGAACTCCCAGGCAAAGCACGCGGCAGCGGCGACCAGGCCCAAGTGGAACCAGCCGCCGAGCTTGAACTGCGAGCCGGCCAGCAGCAGGCAGCCCAGGGCCAGGCCTTGCAGGGTCAGGATGATCGCCCGGTCGGCATCGCCAAACAGAATCGCCGTGGATTTCACGCCGATTCGCAAGTCATCGTCCCGGTCGGTCATCGCGTAATAGGTGTCGTAGCCCACCGTCCACAGCAGGTTGGCGATGTACAACAGCCACGCGGCTGCCGGCAGATGGCCGGTTTCGGCGGTGAAGGCCATCGGCATGCCCCAGGAGAACGCCGCGCCCAGCACCACTTGCGGGTAATAGGTGTAGCGCTTCATGAACGGGTAGGTGCACGCCAGGGCCAGCCCGCCCAGGGACAGCAGGATGGTCGGCGCGTTGGTGCACAGCACCAGCAGGAAACTCACGGCCATCAGCACGGCGAAGAACACCAATGCCTCTTTCGAACTGATCTTGCCACTCGCCAAAGGGCGCTGCGCGGTGCGCTTGACGTGGCCGTCCACCTTGCGGTCGGCCCAGTCGTTGATCACGCAACCGCCGGCGCGGGTCAGCACCACGCCGAGGACGAAAATCACGATATTGGCCAGGGAGGGCGAGCCTTCACCGGCGACCCACAGCGCCCACAGTGTTGGCCATAACAGCAGGTAGATGCCGATGGGCTTGTCCATGCGGGTCAGTTGCACGAAGTCCCAGGCCCGAGGGTTCAGGCGGTTCAGGGATTTGAGCAGTTGCAGGTACATCAGCAATTCTCCGAATAGGCACGGGCGACCGTCCACACGCGTGGCAAGAAGACTTCCGCCACCAGCACGCTCAGCGCGCCGCGGTCGAAGCGCGAACGGCGGCCCCACAGTTCACGGCGGCGCACATCGGCCGGCAACCATTGTTCGGGGTAATGGCAAACCTCGATGGCCCGGCGCTGGAACGCCTGGTCGCAAAACAGCAGTTCGCCCAGGGAGCGGCTGCCCAGTTCATCCAGGTGCAACCCGTCGCCCTGCAACGCACTGCGCGCCGCCACGCTGCGGGCAAATACCCACGGCTCGCCGTGACCGCGCAGGTACACCTCGCGCACCCAGCCCTCGCTGCCGTGCGCCAGGTCCAGAGCCGCGCATTCATCGTCGCGCAGCGGTTGCCAGCCTTCGAACAGCGGCGTCACGCTGAAGTGATCGTCCGACAGGCTCGTCAGGCGGCGGGTCAGGGAACCTTCGTCGAACAACCAGTCGAGTACACAGGCATCGGGACGGGGCGACAGCAGCGGCCCGGGCAGCCATTGGAGTGTAGGAAATATCGAATTTGTCGGCGGCACAGAGGTCATGAATGGCAGCAAATGAGGCCGCGAGCTTACCATGTCGGTCGGCGATGTTGACGGGTTGGACCTGCCGTCGTTCCGATCACGCTTGCATCTGGCGCGACCGATCAGTACAAAACGCCCTGAGCCGGAAGGGCGTTCTCATCGACCCGACCAATACCGGCAAACGCCTGACACCTGAGG
Source organism: Pseudomonas sp. MS646 (assembly GCF_036693845.1). NCBI lineage: Bacteria > Pseudomonadati > Pseudomonadota > Gammaproteobacteria > Pseudomonadales > Pseudomonadaceae > Pseudomonas > Pseudomonas sp. MS646. Next base: position 6,071,397 of record NZ_CP144763.1, on the reverse strand, counting down.
AAGTACCTGAATGAAGAAGTGGCAATGTATCGTCTGCGGCCTGATCTACAACGAAGCCGAGGGTTGGCCCGATGACGGCATCGCCGCCGGGACCCGTTGGGAAGACGTACCGGCAGACTGGCTGTGCCCGGACTGCGGCGTCGGCAAGATGGATTTCGAAATGATCGAAATCAACTAAGCGAACCCCTGACCGTTTCCCTGGATGGAGAGCAACATGAGCGCACCTGTCGTCATCGTCGGTACTGGCCTGGCCGGTTACAACCTGGCCCGGGAGTTTCGCAAGCTCGATAGCGAAACCCCCTTGCTGTTGATTACCGCCGACGACGGTCGCTCCTACTCCAAGCCGATGCTCTCCACCGGCTTTGGCAAAAACAAGGATGCCGACGGCCTGAGCATGGCCGAGCCGGGGGCCATGGCCGAGCAGCTCAAGGCCGAGGTCCGCACCCATACGCGCATCAGCGGCATCGACCCGGGGCACCAGCGGCTGTGGATCGGCGAGGAAGCGGTGAACTACCGCGACCTCATCCTGGCCTGGGGCGCCGAAACCGTGCGTGTGCCGGTACAGGGCGACGCCTCGGACCTGATCTTCCCCATCAACGACCTGGAGGACTACGCGCGCTTCCGGTCCGCCGCTGCCGGCAAGCGCCGGGTGCTGCTGCTCGGCGCCGGGCTGATTGGCTGCGAGTTCGCCAACGACCTGATCCTGGGGGGCTACGAGGTGCAACTGGTGGCCCCGTGCGAACAGGTGATGCCGACGCTGTTGCATCCGGCGGCCGCTGCGGCGGTTCAGGCCGGGCTGGAGAGCCTGGGGGCGCGGTTCCACCTGGGCCCCGTGCTCAATCGCCTGCAACGCGGCGCCGACGGGCTTGAGGCGCACCTGTCCGACGGCCAGGTGATTGCCTGCGACCTGGTGGTGTCGGCCATCGGCCTGCGCCCGCGCATCGACCTGGCGGCGGCTGCCGGCCTGGTGGTCAACCGCGGCGTGGTGGTCGACCGTCATTTGAAGACCTCCCACGCCAATATCTACGCCCTGGGCGACTGTGCCGAGGTGGATGGCCTGAACCTGCTGTACGTCATGCCCCTGATGAGCTGTGCCCGGGCCCTGGCCCAGACCCTGGCGGGCAACCCGACCGCCGTGAGCTACGGCCCCATGCCGATCACCGTGAAAACCCCGGTGTGCCCCCTGGTGGTGTCGCCACCGCCTCGCGGCCGAGAAGGCGTGTGGAGCGTCGAAGGGCAGGGCGCCGACATCAAGGCACTGTGTCGCGACGCCCAGGGCAACCTGCTGGGCTATGCCCTGACCGGCGCCGCGGTGATGGAGAAACTGGCGCTGAACAAGGAACTTCCGGGCTTGCTGGCGTAAATACTGGTCGTTCTGTCGCAAAAACCCTACTTTTGACCCCACAAAGGTCGTTCGGACACTGGCGTCGTCCTCGGCCCCGTGCCATTCTCACTCCCGTCTGCCGCAGTGTAGAGCCTGCGGCGCCTTAGGGGCTGTTCCACAGAGAGCAGCACGGACATAACAACAAAAAAACCGTCAAAGGGGCTTCATTCATGCGTAAACCAGAACTCGCCGCCGCCATCGCGGAAAAAGCAGACCTCACCAAAGAACAAGCCAACCGCGTCCTCAACGCCGTCCTCGAAGAAATCACCGGCGCCCTGCACCGCAAGGACAGCGTCACCCTGGTGGGCTTCGGCACCTTCCTGCAACGCCATCGCGGCGCCCGCACCGGCAAAAACCCACAAACGGGTGAGCCAGTGAAAATCAAGGCCAGCAACACCGTTGCCTTCAAACCGGGCAAGTTCTTGAAGGACAGCGTTAATCCGTAATTGCTACGGGCTCTCCGGACTGGGGGGATAAAGCAACCACGAAAAAGGCACACCGAGGGAGTCGGGTGCCTTTTTTTGAGCGCGCGATTTGTCCCGCCGGTTACGGCATGCTCATCAGTGCCATGCGCAGGCGTCTGATCAGTTTCGGGGTCTTGAGGCAATCGGCCGGGCGCTTGTTGTCCAGGGCCGGGACGACCTGTTCCAGCCACCACAGGCCTTCCTTGAGGCCGCGTTTGCCGTAGAGCACGACGGCCATGTCGAGGTGGCCGTCCATGGCCTTGGCCAGTGCGCGGGCGTTGTCGTCGAGGTAGTCCTCTTCATACAGGCGCACGAACGTTTGCCAGTCGGCATCGCCGACGTATTCGTCTTCCAGTCCCATGTCAGAATCCGTCAAAGGAGATCAAGTTGCTGCCGGTCGGGTTTCGCGCCGACGGCGCCAGGATCCCATCGTAACCATTGGCCTTGGCCCACGCACCAATCTGGTGGGTCTGGGTGTATTTGTTGCCGGTGATGCTCTTGAGGGACACGCCCAGTTGCTTGCGGACATCGGCCCGGGTCAGGTCGAGGACGTTGTTGAGCTGGACCTTCTTGCTCACCAGCACCCGCGTGGACAGGTCCACGCCCCAGTGGTTGACCTCGCCCATGGCGGTCTTGCGCGAGTTGGCGCCGTATACCCCACCCAGCCCCGGCGCGGTGTACCGGTGGCGGGCGGCCACGTTCCACTTGTGCGCCGTCCAGGTCGTGCTGATCCGCCCCGGCTCTTCGAATCGATACACCGTCCGGTTGACCTTGCGGCCCTTCGGCGGGGTGCTGCACTTCATCAACCCCAAGGGGTCGACCCAGCTCACCGGGTTCGGCGCGTACTGGTAGAGGTTCAGGCCACCGGCCAGGCCGATGGGGTCCGGTGTGGTGAAGCGGCCGATGTCCGGGTCGTAGAAGCGCAGGGTGTTGTAGTGCAGGCCGGTTTCCCGGTCCAGGTACTGGCCCTGGAACCGCAGGTTCTGCTCTTCGATGTAATACGGCTCGCGCAACTCTTCGGCGGTGTTGCCCCACACCTGATAACGGGCCCGCCACAGCGTATGGCCGTCGCTTTCCGACAGTTGCTCGGGCTGGCCGTTGAAGTCGTTGTGGTAGTAACGGACTTTCTGCTGCTCGCCCAGGCCATCGACCCTGGCCAAAGGCTCGTGGCCGTCGTCGGCGTAGATGTAGAGGCTGGTCTGGCTGTTGCGGTGCTCCTGTAACAGTTGCAGCGCATCCCAGGTGAAGCGGGTGCGGCCCAGCAGCGTCGCGTGGCGGTCGTACTCGGCCTTTTCGATGCGCCTGCCCAGCGGGTCGTAGGTCATTTTCACGACCGAGCCGTTGTCGTTATGCACCTGAACCAGGCGCTGCTCGGCGTCGTACACGAACCGCTGCACACCGCGCTGGCTGCTGCGCTTTTCCACCATGCGGCCGAAGCCGTCGTAGCGGTAGCGCTTGTCCTGATAGGTCAGCAAGCGGTTATGGGCGACGTGCCCCGTGCCCATCAGCCCGTCGAGCAGGTTGGCGGCCGGATCGTAGGCAAAGCCTTCGCGCTGGCCCTGGAGGTTGTCCTGGCTGGCGAGGATCCGGCCGGTGGCGTCGTAATGCAGCAGTTGGCGATGAGGCGTTTCGGGTTGGTTGTCGAAGCGCTCCACCAGTTGATCGCTGCCGTCATAGGCAAACAGCGACTGCGCTGCCGGCGGCAGCAACGTCGACAGGCCTTGCTGGCGGCGCTGCCGGGCCCGTAGGCGCCCGCTGCGGTCGTACTCGCTGCGGGTGCTGAGACGGCCCTGGGTGCGCAGCACTTCGCGGTGCAGGCGGTCGCGCTCGAAATCGCTGATGACCCTGCCGTCGAGGTTGATCTGGTGCAGGTGCCCGCTGCCGTAGTGCAGGCGATTCAGCCAGCGGCCATCGGGGAGCTGCGTCTGGGTGAGGTTGCCCAGTTCGTCATAACGATGCTCCAGGCTGCCGGCCCAGCCCTGTTCGGCGATCAGTTGCCCAAGCGCGTCATAGCCAAAGCCGATGCTCTGCTGTTCACCGGTCAGGCCGGTGAAGGTGATGGCGTTGACCTGGTCGAGGTCGTCATAGCGGTACTCGGTGCGCCCGTCGGCGGTGACCTTGGCAACCAACCGGCCCATGGCGTCGCGTTCCAGCTCATGGACGATGGGGGCTTGTGGCGCCAGGTCCAGGTCGGTGCTGCCGGGAACGGCGATGGCTTCCACACGGGTGACGTTGTCCAGCGGGTCATAGGCGTAGCGCTTGAGGCTGCCGTCCAGGCTGTGCTGGGCACTCAGGCGGTCGCCGGCGTCCCAGGCGAACCGATAGCTTTCGCCATTCTCGTTGGTCAGCGCCAGCAACCGCCCGTAGTTGTCGTAGCTCAGTTCTATCCGCCGGCCATGGGCGTCGGTGCGCAAGCGCAGTTGCCCGCTCGGGGTGTGCTGGAAACGGGTGGTGTGCCCGGCGGGATCGCTGTAGCCGATCAACTGGCCGCTGGCATCGCGCTGATAGTGCTCGGTGCGACCGTCCGGCAGTTGCTTGCTCAGCAACCTGCCTTGGTCGTCATAGCTGAAGCGCGTGCGCTCGCCCAATGCATCGCTGCTGCTGACCAGCAGCCCGCGTTCGTCGTAGCTCAGCCGGGTGGTGTAGCCGGAGCAGTCGGTGTGTTCGCTGAGTTGCCCGAGGGCCGTCCAGCGCATCGTCTTGCGCTTGCCGCTGGCATCGATGACGTCCACCACCTGGCCGTGGGCATCGTGGCGATAGCGGGTGACGTGGCCCAGCGGGTCGGTTTCACGGATGCGGTTGCCCCGCGCGTCATAGCGGTACTGCCAGGTATTACCGGCCGCGTCGGTTTCCGCCAGGGGCAGGGCCCAGTGTTCGAGCCACAGGGTCGACTCGCTGCGTCCGAGCGGGTCGAGGGTCTGGCACAGATTGCCTGCTTCGTCATAGCTGAACTGATGCTGCCCCCCGTTGGGGTCGGTCGCGCCCAGCAGTTGGCTTTCATCGCTCCACTGGAACGTCCAGGTGCGGTCCAGGGCATCGGTGGTTTCGAGAATCTGGTAGCGGGCATCCCAGCGCCGGGTACTGCGGCGGTTCAAGCCGTCGGTGATGCGCGTGACACCGGCGGCCAGGTCATAGGTGAAGGTGTAGGTGTCGCCGGCGTCGGTCCAGTGGCGGACCACGCGCCATTCCCGGTCTTCGATCAGCGCCCATTCGTAGAAGCAGCGCAGGCCGGTGGGCAACTGGTGCTCCACCATCCGTCGCCCGAGGTCGTAGGCGTAGCGCCGCTTGACCTGGCTGTTGGACTGGCGAACTTGGGCCAGGTCCCCCTGGCTGTCGTAGTCGTAGTGCATCAGCACGTCGCGACGCTGGTCGGGGTAGAGGCGCTCGATCCGGCTGACTCGGTGTGGCCAGCGCGCGTCGTAGGTCAGTTCGGCCTGCACCAGGTCGAAGGTGTCGCGCAGGCGCACCAATCGCCCGCTCTCGTCGTAATCGAGGTGGATGCGGTTGTCGTTGCGATCGCCCAGCTGGTTGAGGCGCAGCAAGGCCGCGTTCCCCGGCGCCGGTGCGAACAGGCGGTACAGGCCGTCCGCGCTTTCGATCAGCAGCTCGCCGTTGAGGTGCCGGCGCACGTTGAGCCCTTCGCCTGGGCTGAACACCGCGCCGCCCAGGGGAATCGAACCCATGTCGATGCGCCGACCCTGTTCGTCGGTGTAGACCAGGGTCTCGCCACCCTCGGGATGGGGCAGGATCTCGACGCGCACCTCGTAGGCCACGCTCCAACCGGCGCCGAACAACCCTTCACGGCGCTCGTCGCGGCTGTTGTAGAAACGCTGCCAATCGATCGGCAGGATGCCCGGCAGAACGAAGTCCAGTTCCTCGACATCCCCCAGCACCTTGGCCCCGGTGGCGGCATGCACCGGGTTCGACGAACCCATGGCCGCATTCGCCGCTGCGCCCATCGCGCTGCTGACCGCCATCGATGCTGCGCCGCCAATCAGCATGCAGGGCAGGTTGCTCAGGAACTTGCCCTTGCCGCCCTTGAGCATCAGCAATGCCGTGACGGCCAGCCCCACGCCGGGTGTCTTGCCGCTGCGGATCTCGCGCACCACCACGGTACCGCCGCCGATAGTCACGTCAGGGGAAATCAAACCGGACGACACCACGGTCGCCTCGCAAGTGCTGCGGTCGCCGCTGCGCACGGCGGGTTGGCCGTTGATGGTGACCTTGTCCGAGCCTTCGGCCAAAAACTGCGGCGGCATCGGCGGATGCTTCAGGCAAGTGATCATGTCCAGCGGTTTGGGCACGGCGCCGGGCGCGGGCGTGGCGACGGTGGGGCGCCACATCTGCGAGAAGAAGCTCTCGGCCATGTCCAGATAGCTGGGCTCGGGCTGCGGCTCCTCGAGTTCGGTGCCGGCGGGCGCGACATGGGACTCGATGGCCCCGGCGGCGCGGGCCGCTGGAATGTTGTTGGTCAGGGTGTCGGTGGAGCCGGTGAGGATGTTGGCCTGCACCGTGGGCGGAAAGAGCGCGTTGCCGATGCCCTCGCATAAATTGCTCAAGCCTTTGTCGGCCCCGGTCTTGCTCATGGCGATGCCCACCACTGCACCGACCACCGCGCCAAGCAGGAAGCAACCGAGCCCACCGGTGGCCACGGTGATGCCGGTGGCTGCTACCACGGCGGCGGTGGCGACAGCGGTGATGGCGATGTTGGCCGCCACTTCCAGGACGCCGCCGAGAATGTCGGCCATCATCGAGGTGTGGTTCAGCGCATCGCCCAGGCGTGCGGCCCAGAGCGCGTCAGACATGCCTGTCGCTCATCAGGCCGGCACGTCAAACAACAGCGAGCCCTTGATGCTCGCCCAATGGGCGGCTTCGGCATCGCCGAGCTTCTCGGCTTTGACATAGCTCAGGGCGAACATCTTGCGGGTGCCGGGCAGCACCAGGGCCAGTTGGTACTGGAACACCTTTTCGGTGCCCTTGTTGAACTGGCTGCGCAGCTCGATGCCTTCGACTTCCTGGCTGGCGCCCAGGCGCACCGGGACGCCCGGTTGGCAGCGCAGGTCCTGGACCTGTTTTTCCAGGCGCGCCAGTTGGTCGTCGAGGTTGCTTTGCAGGGTCTCGCCCTCGGCGAGCAGGCTGCGACTGACGATCAAGGACGTGCCCAGCTCGGGGAACTTGAGGATGTTGATCGTCGCGTCGAGCAATTCGCTGGGCGGCAGTTGGAACTGGAATTCGTTGATGCGGTAAGTCATGGCGCCTGAATCTCTGGATTAACCCTGGGGGAACGCGGCTTTGATGTTCGCGTCGATACTGCCCTTGACGCCCTGGCCGTCCGGCGTGGCACCGGGGCCGCCGCCGTTGTTCAGGTGCAGCACGCCGCCGGTGTTGAACTCGGCATCGCCGCTGGCGTAGAAGCTGATCTGCACGCCGGTCAGGTTGATCTGGCCGCTGGCATTGAGCTCCAGGATGCTTTCGCCGCACACCAGGCGCAGGTTCTCGCCCACCTCGATGACGTAGCTCTGGCTGATGCTGTCGGTCTTGCGCAGGCCCACCGAGAGGATGTCTTCCTGCTTGACGATGCGCAGGCGGTTGTTGCCGATGGTCACCGTCTCGTCATGGCCGATGCTCTTGTTGCGGTCGTGGCCCACCGAATGGCTTTCGTCCACTTCCACCACGATGTCCTGGTTGCGCTCGGCATGGATGTACAACTGCTCGGCGCCTTTCTTGTCTTCCATGCGGATTTCGTTGAAGTTCGCCGGCGTGCCGCCCTTGCTCGAACGGCTTTTCATGCCGCTCTGGGTCGCATTGGCGGGCAAGTCGTAGGGCACGGTCTGTTCAGCGTTGTAGACACGACCGGTGATGATCGGCCGGTCCGGATCGCCTTCGAGGAAGCTGACGATCACTTCCTGGCCGATGCGCGGGATTTGCATCGAGCCCCAGTTTTTCCCGGCCCAGGCCTGTGACACGCGAATCCAGCAGGAGCTGTTTTCGTTGGACTGGTCGTGACGGTCCCAATAGAAATGCACCTTCACCCGGCCGAACTGGTCGGTCCAGATTTCCTCGTCCTTGGGGCCCACCACCAACGCGGTCTGCGGGCCTTTGACGATGGGGCGATGGGTGATGGGCAGCGGTCGATAGCTTTGCTGGGCGTCGATGCAGGTCAGGCTGCTTTCGAACTGGGCCGAAGGCGCGCCACCGTTGGTTTCGCCGCTTTCCTGGGAAATGTAGTAGCGGGCACCGACGATCAGGTACTCGCGGTTCTGGTCCTGGCGGGTGAAGCCGGTGAGGCTGAACAGGTTGCCCGAGCCCAAGCCGCGGGCGTTGCCGGCCAGCTCGACCTGCTCGTGCTGGGTCTGCAAGGCTTCGATGCGGGTGCGGGCGTAGTGTTCGCCATCGGCGCTCTGCACGTAGGTGCCGGGGTAGTCGTACAGCGGATAGTCACCGGCGGCATGCGGGCGTGGCATCGCCGAACGCACGTCGATCCGTGCGCTGGGACGCTGGAAGTCGTAGTCGTTGAGCTCCAGCGAACCCGGCTGGACTTCCTGGGCCAGGTGCCAGTCGTGAATGTGGTCGCGTTCGCGTTGCTGCTCGTTCTTCGGGTAGTAGGGCACCGACGCGTAGCCGGGCGCGCTGGTGTGCGCGCCGTAGGCATCGGCCAGCACCAGCACGTGGCGGCCTTGTTCGTGGCGGAAGAAGTAATAGATCCCTTCCTGCTCCATCAGCCGGCTGACGAAGTCGAAGCTGGTCTCGCGATACTGCACGCAGTATTCCCACTCGCGGTAGGTGGCGCTCAGGCTGTCTTCGAAATCGGAAAACCCGAGGTCGCGGAACACCTGCTTGATGATCTGCGGGATGGTCAGGTTCTGGAAAATCCGGCAGTCGGAGGTGCGCGTCAGCAGCCACAGCCAAGGCCTGAGCGTGGCCTGGTAGCTGGAGAACTGGCCCTGGTCGACGTTCTGGCTGCAGCGGGCAACGATGCCGTGGAAATACCGTTCGCCGCCGCCGTCCAGTTGCAGGCTCACGCACATGGGCTTGCCGAGCAACTGGTTGAGGTCGATGGCGTTGTCCAGCGAGTGCAGCTGCAACTCATAGTTGAACAGCCGCCCCAGCTCTTCGCCGCCACCCATGTCCTTGAGCAGCAGCACCTCGGGCCCCAGGGGGCTGGTGATTTTGGCCAGGCGTGAGGCTTGGTTGAATAACATCGGTTATCTCGTCGTTGTATGGGCTGCGCCGCTGTTTCCCTGAATAGACCGGATCAACTGTGGGAGCGAGCTTGCTCGCGATGGCGGTGTGTCAGTCAACCGTAATGCTGGCTGTAACTACGCTATCGCGAGCAAGCTCGCTCCCACAGGGGCCGGTGTACCTTTCAATCAGGCCGCGTCGCTGAAATCGTACTGCAATTCGTTGTCCACCGCGCTGATCCGCACGCCGGCCATGGCCTTGCCTTCGAGCATGCGGGTCAGGAACTCGCGGCTCATGTCCGGCAGCAGGCTGTTGGTCAGGATGGTGTCGATCATACGGCCGCCGCTTTCGGTTTCGGTGCAGCGCGAGACGATCAGGTCGATCACCGCGTCGTCGTAGTCGAACGCGACTTTGTGGGTACTTTCCACGCGCTTCTTGATGCGGTTGAGTTGCAGGCGGGTGATGGCCTTGAGCATTTCGTCGCTGAGCGGATAGTACGGGATCGTCACCAGGCGGCCGAGCAGGGCCGGCGGGAAAATCTCCAGCAGCGGCTGGCGCAGGGCCTTGGCGATTTCTTCCGGCTCGGGCACGTTTTGCGGGTCTTTGCAGACGTCGGCAATCAGCTCGGTGCCGGCGTTGGTGGTCAGCAGGATCAGGGTGTTCTTGAAGTCGATCACCCGGCCTTCGCCGTCCTCCATGACGCCTTTGTCGAACACCTGGAAGAAGATCTCGTGCACGTCCGGGTGGGCTTTTTCCACTTCGTCCAGCAGCACCACGCTGTACGGTTTGCGCCGCACGGCTTCGGTCAGCACGCCGCCTTCGCCGTAGCCGATGTAGCCCGGTGGCGCGCCCTTGAGGGTGGACACGGTGTGGGCTTCCTGGAACTCGCTCATGTTGATGGTGATGACGTTCTGTTCGCCGCCGTACATGGCTTCGGCCAGGGCCAGGGCGGTTTCGGTCTTGCCCACGCCAGAGGTGCCGGCGAGCATGAACACGCCAATGGGCTTGCTCGGGTTGTCCAGGCCAGCGCGGGAAGTCTGGATGCGCTTGGCGATCATCTGCAAGGCGTGGTCCTGGCCGATGATGCGTTTTTTCAGGTGCTGGTCGAGGTTGAGCACGGTTTCCAGTTCGTTGCGGGCCATGCGGCCCACCGGGATACCGGTCCAGTCGGCGACCACCGAGGCCACGGCCTGGTAGTCCACGGTCGGCAGGATCAGCGGGTTTTCGCCTTGCAGGGCGCTGAGGCGTTGTTGCAGGTCCACCAGTTTTGCCCGCAGGTCGTGGCTTTCGTTGTCGCTAGCTTCGCTGGCGTCGTCGCTGTCCACCACGCCGACGCGCTCGCGCAGGGTGGCGCGGGTGGCGAGCAGTTCGTCCACCAGGTTCTTCTCTTCGGCCCAGCGGCTTTCCAGTTCGGCCAGGCGTTCGCGCTCGGCGCTCAGCAGGCTTTCACTGTGGGTCTGGCGGTTGCCGATGACGACGCCGATCGCGTGCTCGCGGGCGATGATCTGCAGCTCGGTTTCCAGTGCCTCGATGCGCCGACGGCTGTCATCCACTTCGGCCGGCACCGCGTGCAGGCTGATGGCGACGCGGGCGCAGGCGGTGTCCAGCAGGCTCACGGACTTGTCCGGCAACTGGCGAGCGGGGATGTAGCGGTGGGACAGCTTGACCGAGGCTTCCAGGGCTTCGTCGAGGATCTGCACCTGGTGGTGCTGTTCCATGGTCGAGGCCACGCCGCGCATCATCAGCAGGGCCTTGTCTTCCGACGGCTCGGCCACTTGCACCACTTGGAAACGACGGGTCAGGGCCGGGTCTTTCTCGATGTGCTTCTTGTACTCGGCCCAGGTCGTGGCCGCCACGGTGCGCAGGGTACCGCGGGCCAGGGCCGGCTTGAGCAGGTTGGCCGCGTCACCGGTGCCGGCGGCGCCACCGGCACCTACCAGGGTGTGGGCTTCGTCGATGAACAGGATGATCGGCTTGGGCGAGGCCTGGACGTCTTCGATGACCTGGCGCAGGCGCTGTTCGAACTCGCCTTTCATGCTCGCGCCGGCCTGCAACAGGCCGACGTCGAGGCTGCGCAGTTCCACGTCCTTGAGCGACGGCGGCACGTCGCCGGCGACGATGCGCAGGGCAAAGCCTTCGACCACGGCGGTCTTGCCCACGCCGGCTTCACCGGTGAGGATCGGGTTGTTCTGGCGGCGGCGCATGAGGATGTCCACCAGTTGGCGGATCTCTTCGTCGCGGCCGACGATCGGGTCGAGCTTGCCGCTGCGGGCCTGCTCGGTGAGGTCGACGGTAAAGCGCTTGAGCGCTTCCTGCTTGCCCATCGCACTGGGGGCCATGGCGCCGCTGGCTTCGCCGGGCACGCTGCCGGCGTTGAAGCCGTCGCTGGCGGTCAGGGCATTTTCCGGGGAGTCGCCGACGTATTCGTCAAAGCGTTCGCTCAGGGCTTCGGCCTTGACCTTGTCGAACTCCGACGACAACCCCAGCAGCGCGTGGCGCAGGCTTGGCGTCTTGAGGATGCCGAGCACCAGGTAGCCGGTGCGCACCTGGCTTTCACCGAACATCAGGCTGCCATACACCCAGCCGCGTTCCACGGCTTCCTCGACGTGGGACGACAGGTCGGTGATCGAGGTCGAGCCGCGTGGCAGGCGGTCCAGGGCGTCGGTCAGGTCGCGGGCCAGGCGCGCCGGCTCGACGTTGAACTGGCGGATGATGCGGTGCAGGTCCGAGTCCTGCAATTGCAGCAACTGGTGAAACCAGTGGGCCAGTTCCACATAAGGGTTACCGCGCAACTTGCAGAACACGGTGGCGGCTTCGATGGCTTTGTAGGCCACGCTGTTGAGTTTGCCGAACAACGCGGCGCGACTGATTTCACCCATGCTCATGGCTCCTTGAGGTCTGTGAGGTGTTGGCCTGTTCGGCGTAATGCCGGGCCAGTATTAGATCGTTGGCATCTTTTTCGGGCTGGCCCAGCCAGGTGTTGAACCCCAGGCGGAAACGGCCGTTGAGTTGTAGCGCCGGGACCTCGGGCTGCTCCAAGACCAGGTTCAGGTCCCAATCCAGTTCATGGCCCAGGTATTCGGCGACCCAGGCCACCAGTTCATTGAACGGCTGGCTGCCGGGCAGCATGCCCATGTAGTCCACCAGCTTGAGCGGCCCCAGGCGAATGCGGAACTTGTGCTGGCGATCCCAGACGTAGCGACCCAGGCAGAAGTCCACGCCCAGTTGATGGGCGCTGACGCCGACGCGGCTGCGTTCCGGCAGCTCCAGCCATTGGCCGACGTACTCTTCGATTTCCACCGGCAGGCCGAAATACTCGCCAAGGATCGCCTTCAAACCGTCGGGGTAGCGGGTTTGCGCCGCCAGGTGGCCGCTGTAGTGCAGCTTCGCCGTGTCGGGAATCAGCCCCTGCTTGAGCAGGCTGGGCATGCCGCGTCCGCTCAAGGACGCCAGGCGCGCCGACCAGTAGTCGTCGTCCGGGCGGTCGTGGCTGACCGTCGGCCGCGCTTCGGCCCAGGCCCGGTAGAACAGGCTGAGCAAGCGATGGTGGAACACGTCGAGAAAGCGCTTGCTGGTGCTGTCGGCGTTGTTGCGCTGGCGTTCGCGCACGTATTCGGTGATGTGCAGCGGCATCGGCCCGTTGGGGCCGCCGAGGCCGAAGAAGAATTGCTCCAGCCGCGCGGGCGCGCCGTCGCTGCCCGGTTGCACCGAGGCCAATGTCGCCGGCGCGAAGGTGCAGTCGGCTTGTTGGCCCAGGCGCAGCGGGTCATCGGCCAGGCGTAGCGAATGGCCCAGGCGCGGCAGCTCGGGGGATTCACACTCGATGCGCCGCAAGGCCTGGAAGAAGTCGTATTCCCAGGGCTCCTGGTGCATCGCTTCCAGGGTACTCACAGGGTCGGACGACGTCCGGGCTTGGCTTTCCATCGCATGATCTCGCCGCGTTCGGTGGTACGAATCACCGTTTCGGTAAAACTGTTGATCGACACGTAGCGTGCCAGGAAGCGCTCGAACACCGCGCCGAGCAGGAATACGCCGGTGCCGCGAAACGCGTTTTCATCGAACTCCAGGGTGATCTCCAGGCCGCGACCGAAGACGATCGGGCCGGGCATCGGCAGGCGTCGGGTGCAGGCTTTGCTGCTGACTTCCCGCAGGCCTTCGATCTGCAATTGCAGCGCCGCATCGTTGCTGTCGCCGTACAGGCGCAGCAGCTCGCGCAGTGCGGCGGCGCCCTGGCCTTGTTCACTGAGGGACAGGTAGTTCAGCGACAACTGGCTGATCAGCCGCCAGGCCTTGGCGTCGTGGGCATGGCTGGCCCGTGGACGACTGGGCCCGGCCACGCAGCGCACGGCGCCGACCGGGGCACTGTCGGCCAGGGTGAAGTCGGTCTTGCCGCTGCCCACGCTCATGAACAGCGGCAGGTCGCGGTTGGTGCACAGCGCCGTCACGCCCAGTTGACGCAGGTCATGGCGATAAGGCGCCTGCTGGCTGTCCACCAGGCTGACGAACGTTTCGCTGCCGATGTAGGTCGAGCGCGGGCCGTTGCGGCGCTGGTCGCTGGAGAGCACCCGCGGTTCACGACGCACCGTGTAGTACGCCTTGTCGCGCCCATAGCGCGACGGATCGCGCACGGCGTAGAACGGCAGGAATGGCTGTTCCGGCCCGGTGCCGTGGCCGGTGAGGCCGGTCAGCGAATGCACTTCGAAATCCATCGGCCGGGTACGGTCGGCGATCACGTGGTGTTCGTTGACCCGCTCCGACAAGTGAATGCGATCCAGGCGCTTGGGAAACAGGTTGATGGCCGGGGTGCAGAACGGCAGGAACTGCGCGGCCCCGACGCTGCCTTCCAGGCTCGGGTCGTGGCGGTCGAACAGCACGATCAGCTCCAGCTCCTGGCCGTCGCAACGCTTGACCGCCCGGCCCAGCTGGGTGAAGTCGACGAACAGAAAACGCTGGGGCAGCGCGAAATATTCCTGCAACAGGCGATAGCCCTGGAAGGCCCGCGACACCACGGGCAGCGCCGCGTCGGCATCGTCGAAGCCGCGCGAACGCAGCGCGTCCTGAGGCAGGCGCTCGACCCAGTCGCCGCCGGGCTTGCGCGCGAACACCGCGCAGGCGTTGCCCAGTAGTTGTTCATAGAGGCGGAACGGCTGCTCGTCGGCACCGCTCAGGTACAGCGGCAGGTTGTCCAGGGCCAGGCTGTTGAACGGCAGTTCGGCCCCGGTGCGCAGGGTCAGGCGCAGGCCGGCCTTGGCCTTCGGCTCGCTGGCGGCCAGGCGCCCGAGCACCGTGGACGGGTTGCCGAAGTATTCGGCGTGGCTGACCTGCAACGGCCACAACGTCACCGCGTGGGCGGTGCGGTACTCGCAGCAGGTCTGGGTTTCACGGCCCAGGGCGGCGCGCAGGACGCTGTCGCGGGGCAGCGGGAAGCCGCTGCTCAGCGAGCCCTCGTCCGGGTCGGCCTGCAACTGCACCACGGTCATCGACGGCGTGGGCGCCAGGTAATGGGGGTAGGCGATTTCCAGCAGGTTGTGGGTGAAGGTCGGGTACTCGGCGTCGAGCTTGAGCTGCACCCGCGCCGTCAGGTAGGCGAAGCCTTCGAGCAGGCGCTCCACGTATGGGTCGGCGCAGTCCATGCCGGACAACGTCAGCCGGCTGGCGATCTTGGGGTATTCCTTGGCGAACTCCGCCGCGCTTTCGCGCACGTGGTGAAGTTCCTGGTTGTACAGTTCCAGCAAACGCGGGTTCATGAACGTCTCCGCTGGTCGGCATTGACCACCCGCACGTGGCCGGTCTCCAGGTCCAGGTCGGTTTGCAACATCAGGCGCAGGGGCACCGGCTGAGCCCAGAGGTCGCCTTCGATCTCGAAGCTCAGGGCGTTGTGGTTCATCTCGGCGGTGGCCCGGGCACGCACGCGCAGGGTGTGGCGCAGGATCCGCGGCTCGAACGTGGCGATGGCCTGGTGGATCAGGGTTTCCAGGGCCGAGACATCGACGTTCGAGGCGCTGTTGCCGGCCAGTGCCGGCAGCCCGAAGTTCACCACCGAGGTGCCGGCCGCCGTGTGCAGCGTGGCATCGGCGTCGAGCAGGGAGGTGGTGTTGAGCAGCCACGCCAGGTCACGCAGCACCGAGGCCTTGAGCTGGGTGAGCGAGAGCACGCGTTTGTCGGCGCTTTCCTTGGGATTGGTCGGATCGTCGTCAGTCAACCGGTCCAGCAGGGACGGTTGCAGGCGATCGCGGGCGGCGATTTCGGTTACCACCTGAATAACGCCGTGAACATTTTCTGGTCTTGCTGACCGAGTCCGCACATGGCGCTGGGATTGACCGACGAAGCTTCCAGCGCACCGTTGATTTTGCGCACAGCCTGGGATTTGGCATCACAGTCGCGGCTCGGTGGCGGCTCGGGAACGCTGCGCTCTACCAGAAAAATCGGGACACCGTTGAACGTCTCGACGCGCAATTCGCCGCTCTGGTTCAGGTTGAAGTAGCACGGCCACTCCATGCCCAACACCAAGTGCGTCTGGTCCGGTTTCAACACTGCGCATTGGCCGTTCAGGTCTACCAGCTTGAGCGCCTGGCCAGCGAATGTACCTTGGGTGCGAGCGGGTGCATCGAGACGGTCAGGGTCGGCTTCGGCGCAAGCGTTCAAGCTGATTAGCAAACCGCACAACAGTGTCGCTCGCAGCGTCGGCCCTATCATGTCAACTCCCAGAACCAGACCTGTTTGGACATAAAGTCGCCATCAAAGAAGCCTTTGGTCCGGCCACGATTCCACAGATCAATATGATCGCCTGTGCGCCCGCTTTCGGCCTCGCCCGCACGGGCAAAGCAGTCTTTGAAAAAAACGATTCCGGTCTTCTGGCTGAGCGTCAGCCGATCAGCTGCACTCCCACTCAGAATGGTCGGACGTCCTAAATGATGCCGCCAGAGCCAGTTCGCCAGCGACTCGGCGCCACGGGCATGCTCATGGTTGCATTTGGGTTCGGTGTAGGTCGACTTGTTGACCTTGATAGTCAACTCGCCATTCAACGCGACGCTCATGCGGATAGCGCACTGGTTGCCCCAGGGCTGATCGCATGGGTTCTTGACCGTTGGATAGCTGTTCCACAAATTGATAAACGAAGGCTTGGCCATGACTCAGATACCGCGCGCAAAAGGATTGGATTCGAGCAAGCACCAAACACCCCCGGCGCAGGGCACCGGGGGCGTGTTCGATTACACCTTGACGTTCTGACGCACGTTCCAGCCGAACTTGACCGGACCGCCTTCCTTGGTGCCGTCGGCTTTCTGTGGCTGGTAGTCCACCAGCACCTTGGCGAAGTTCAGGGTGACGTTTTCGGTCAGGCGATCATCGCTGCCCGAGCCGCCGGTGCTCAGGGAGGTGATCAACACTTCTTCCAGGTTGATGATCATGTACTCGACCTGGCTTTCACCGCCGGCCTTGCGCACGGTCAGCTTGACCTTGTCGATGTGCTTGCCGCTGGCGCAGTGCATCATCAGGTTCGGCGAGGCCTTGTCGACGAACTTGGTCAACGACAGGTCCTGGATGTTCACCTTGCCCGCACCACCGCCGCTGCCGGTGTGCATGTTGCCGGACTGGGACATGCCCCAGCTCCAGTTCAGGACGTCGATTTCGTCCTTGTGGGCCTTGTCCATGGACTCGCCCTTGATGTCGCCGATCTTGATGAAAATATCAACAGCCATGTTTTCTCCCTGTGTGGTTTCTAACCACATTGTTTGGTTGACGCTGACCTTGCGAAACTTCTTTGGATGTCAGCCGAAACACCGTACCTGTGGGAGCGGGCTTGCTCGCGAATGCGGTGGGGCAGCCAACGCCGATGTCGACTGATCCGACGCCTTCGCGAGCAAGCCCGCTCCCACAAGGAACAGGCCTGCCGACAAATACTGTTGCTTACGCGCCCTTGGCCGACGGCAGTTTCGATACCAGGCGCAGCGACACGGTCAGCCCTTCGAGCTGGTAGTGCGGACGCAGGTAGAACTTGGAGTTGTAGTAACCCGGGTTGCCTTCGACTTCCTCGACGATCACTTCGGCCGCCGCCAGAGGGTGCTGGGCCTTGGTGGTCTCGGTGGAGTGCGCCGGGTCACCGTCGACGTAGTTGAGGATCCAGTCCTGCAACCAGCGCTGCATCTCGTCCTTCTCTTTGAAGGAACCGATCTTGTCGCGCACGATGCACTTCAGGTAATGGGCGAAACGGCAAGTGGCGAACAGGTACGGCAGGCGCGCGGCCAGGTTGGCGTTGGCGGTGGCGTCCGGGTCGTCGTACTCGGCTGGCTTCTGCAGCGACTGGGCGCCGATGAAGGCCGCGAAGTCGGTGTTCTTCTTGTGCAGCAGCGGCATGAAACCGTTCTTCGCCAGCTCCGCTTCACGGCGGTCCGAAATGGCGATTTCGGTCGGGCACTTCATGTCCACGCCACCGTCGTCGGTCGGGAACGTGTGGGCCGGCAGGTTTTCCACTTCACCGCCAGACTCCACGCCACGGATGCGCGAGCACCAGCCGAAGTGCTTGAACGAGCGGTTGATGTTCACGGCCATCGCGTAGGCGGCGTTGGCCCAGGTGTACTTGGAGCTGTCGGCGCCGTCGGTGTTTTCTTCGAAGGCGAAGGCTTCCACCGGGTCGGTCTTGGCGCCGTATGGCAGGCGCGCCAGGAAGCGTGGCATGGTCAGGCCGATGTAGCGCGAGTCTTCCGATTCACGCAGCGAACGCCAGCCGGCGTACTCGGGCGTGGTGAAGATCTTGGTCAGGTCGCGCGGGTTCGACAGTTCCTGCCACGAGCCCATGCCCATCACGGTTGGCGAGGCGGCGGAAATGAACGGGGCGTGCATGGCCGCGCAGACTTTCGACAGTTCGCCCAGCAGTTCCACGTCCGGTGGCGACTGGTCGAAGTAGTAGTCGCCCACCAGGCAGCCGTATGGCTCGCCGCCGAACTGGCCGTATTCTTCCTCGTACATCTTCTTGAAGATCGGGCTCTGGTCCCACGCGGTGCCCTTGAACTTCTTCAGGGTCTTGTGCAGGTCGGTCTTGGAGATGTTGAGCACGCGGATCTTGAGCTGCTCATCGGTCTCGGTGTTGTTGACCAGGTAGTGCAGGCCACGCCAGGCGCTTTCCAGCTGCTGGAAGTCGGGGTGGTGGATCACCTGGTTGACCTGGGCGGTGAGCTTGGCGTCGATGGCGGCGATGATCGATTCGATCGACTTGATGGCGTCGTTGGACACCAGGTCAGTCTGCGCCAGGGCCTGCTCGGCCAGGGTGCGCACGGCCGTCTCGACGGCCTCGCGAGCACGTTCGGTCTTGGGCTTGAACTCTTGCAGCAGCAGGGAGGCGAATTCGCTGGTCTCTTCGGTCGCGCCGAGGTTCTGGACGCCTTCGCGGGCGGTATTGTCAGTCATGATCATTGGTCCTGTGCTGGCTTCGGCGCGCTCGCCAGGGCCTGCAACAGCGCTGGGTCCTTGATCGCCTTCATGATGATTTCTTCAGCGCCGGTCTTGCCGTCCATGTAGGTCAGCAGGTTGGCCAGTTGGGTGCGCGCTTCGAGCAGCTTGTTCAGCGAGTCGACCTTGCGCGCCACGGCGGCGGGGCTGAAGTCGTCCATGCTTTCGAAGGTCAGGTCCAGGCTCAGGTTGCCTTCGCCGGTCAGCTCGTTGGGCACATGGAACGCCACGCGCGGTTGCATGGCCTTGAGGCGCGAGTCGAAATTGTCGACGTCGATTTCGAGGAACTTGCGATCGGCCACCGGTGCCAGAGGCTCGGCGGGCTTGCCGGCGAGGTCAGCCATTACCCCCATGACGAAGGGCAACTGGACCTTTTTCTCGGCGCCGTAGAGCTCGACGTCGTACTCGATCTGCACTCGAGGCGCGCGGTTGCGCGCGATGAATTTCTGAGAACTTTGCTTCGCCACGTTGCTGCTCCTGGTCGCTTGAGCGACGGTGTTGGCGTCATCGGTGGTACCGGTGACGTGACTGCGTGATCCGTTCGCTTTTATTCGCTATCTGGGCCGCGCAGGTTTTCAAATTGACTCATGCCGTCGGGAATCAGGTTGCGCACGATTGCCGCAAAATCGGCGTGCACCAGATTCTTGGCCCGGTTCAACAGCACCGGCAGGGGGCTGGAGGGCTCGTGACGGGTGTAGTAAGCGAGAATCCGATCAAGGCTGCGCAGCACGTCGTCGCGGTTGGCGATTTCGCCGCTGGCGGCACGCGGTGCGCCTGGCACGCTGGTGGCCGCGCCGCTGGAAGGGGCGCCATCTAGCTCGTCGGGCGCGCTGTCCTCGTCGACTGGTGCGGCGTCGTCGCTTTGCGGGGCGAACTGACCGAGGATCTGCAAGGCCATCTTGAGCGGCTGCTTCAGTGGGCCGAGGTCCACGCCCTGGGCCGAACCCACCTGGTCGCTGACCTGCTGTTCGATGGCTTCGGCGGCGCTGCGGGCTTGCGACAAGGCCGCACGGGTGATCTCCAGTTGCTCGGCATCGCTGTCGCGCAGGGCGCCGGCCAGTTGTTCGGCGCCGAGGGTTTCGTCGGCGAAACTTTGCAGGCCGCTGGCGTTGGCGGCGGCGCGCAGGCTGACGGCACCGAAGGTGCGCGAGCGTGCCAGGATGCTTTCGCGCACCAGGCGAATGGTCATGTCGGATGTCAGGCCGGCGAGGGCATTGATGCGCACGGTGGGGTCGTTGTCGTCATCGGCATCCAGGCGCGGATGCAGGTCGGCCCAGTATTGCTTGAGCAATTCGCTGATCAGGGTCAGCGAGCTGGCCAGCCCCGGAAGGCCTTCGAGGGCCAGGGAGCTTTGCAGCAGGAAATGGGTAATGCGCAGGTCTTTGCTGCGTTGCAGCAGGTCCAGGCTTTGTTGCTGGATGCTGCGCCATTCAGGGGGTTCGGCAGGCAGGATCGAGTCGCCCATGCTGCGCTCGGGCTGGCCTCGGGAATCGCGTTCCAGGCGCAAGAAATCCGCGTCATATTCCAGGTCTTCACCGCAAGGCGAGTTCGCGGAAACGGCGGCGAGCAGCAAAGGCACATCCACTTGGATCGATCTCCCTATCGCCCGTGCACAATGAAGTCGGGCAGTTCACGCAAGTTCCGGATGGAACTTCACATGTCTCTTGACGGTAATGGCCCGATAGATGCGCTATGATCTTAAAGTGCCATCATTGATATTCAAGAAGTTGTGCATTTTTGGTGTAGTACTTATCGCTTGTCAAGGTAAGCTATTTCGACTCTGTTACAGTTGTGAGGCGCTTAACAACCCACGCGACTGGCAGGTCGAGGTAGGTACCGAGAGCGGTTTTTTGTCATGCAGGCCGGTTAAGATCAGCCATCATGCTGGCAAAAAGCCGTTTCGCGGTGCTTTGCAAGGTTTTTGGCGTGTCGCCGGGGCAGTTCTCCCCCGGCTACGCCCACGCGCGAAGACGTGCGCAGAAGTATTCAGCAAGGAGGCGAGATGCCGCTGTGTTTGACTATCACTAGTTATCACAAGATTACCCCGGGTCAGTGTTCTGAAAAGTCCATGGACCAGGGGGTGATGGCAATTGGCCGTAATTCCGATAATGATTGGGTATTGCCGGACCCGGAGCGCCTGGTATCCGGCAAACATTGCGTTATTCAATACAAGGACGGGCGCTATTATTTGACTGATAACAGCACTAATGGTGTGGAATTGGTCAAGGCCGGCGTTCGCTTGCGCAAAGGCAACAGCGAGCCATTGCAGGATGGCGAAGTGATCCGCATCGGCGATTATGAAATCCAGGCGCGCGTCGACTTCAACCTGCCGGTCACCGACAGCAACCCGTTTGCCGAATCACCCAGCAGCTTCGAAGCCTTGATGGGGCGCCAGGGCGCCGCGGCGCCTGCCCCCATGCCGGTGTCGATGCCGATGACGTCGCCTGCGCATTTCCAGGGCGGGTCGGCCATGGACACCTTGCCGGACCTGTTCGATTTCCTGGCGCCCTCCAGTATTGCGCCGGCCACCCAGCCCGATCATGTGCCCGCCCAACAGCACGATTTCCGTCCCCCGACGCCGATCCCACGGCCTGCGCCGCCGCCCGTGGTCGAGCCGGTAGCGGTCAATCCTGGCTCGGTGATCCCGGAAGACTGGGACCTGTTCAGCGACAAGCCGGCACCCGTAGCGGTGCCCCCTGTCGCCGTTGCGCCGCCTGTGGCGCCGCCGATCATCGAGCCGATACCGATCCCCGTGACCCCCGTGACCCCCGTGCCGGTTCCGCCGGTGGCCGTACCCGTCGAGCCCGTGCCGCTGCCTGAGGCGCCGGTCACTCGCGTTGACGCACCGGTGCCCCGCGCTGAAGCGCCGGCGGCCCCGGTCGATAGCCTCCAGCCCGACCTGCTGCAAGCGTTCCTGCGTGGCGCCGGGCTGGACCAGTTGCGCCTGGACAAGGCCCAGGCCGAGGCACAGATGGAAAGCATCGGTCGCAGCTACCGGTTGATGGTCGAAGGGTTGATCGATGTCTTGCGCGCTCGCAGCAGCCTCAAGGGTGAATTCCGTATCCAGCAGACGATGATCCAGCCGGTGGAAAACAACCCGCTGAAGTTCGCCCCCAACGTCGATGAAGCGATGCTGCTGCTGTTGCGCCATGGCAACCAGGCGTTCATGGCGCCGGACGCAGCGGTGCGGGACAGTTTCGATGACCTGCGTGCACATCAACTGGCGGTGATGGCCGGGGTAGAAGCCGCCATCAAGCATCTGCTGGCGCGTTTCGAGCCGGCGCAACTGGAAGAACGCATGGGCAAGCCCGGCGGGCTTTCGGGTATTTTCAGCGGCTCGCGGCAAGCCCAGTACTGGCAGCAGTTCACCGAGCTCTACAGCAATATTTCCCGGGAGGCCCAGGAGGATTTCCAGGACTTGTTCGGCCGTGAATTCAGCCGCGCCTACGAAGAACACAGCACACGACAGCGACGCCATTGAGCGTCGTCGTCCCATAACAATAACCACAAGCACACAACGGATAGCTCAAACGTCATTGAGGACGCAGGATGATTCCCAGGTTTTTACTCGCAGTCGCCACCGCGCTTCTGTTGACGGCGTGCGCCAAGGATGGGGCCAAGTCCCAGCCCGAAGAGGCTGAAGCCGACACCGCCGCCGTCGAGCTGCACTTGCATGCCATTGCCGGCCTCAACCCCGGCGCCACCGGCCAGCCGGCCCCGGTGCGGGTGCGCATTTTCGAACTGAAAAATGCCGCCACCTTCGGCCGCGCCGATTATTTCGCCCTGGCCGAACGGGCCCAGGCGACGCTGGGCGCCGACCTGATCGACCAGGACGAGGTGCTGATCCAGCCCGATCAGCAACTGAGCCTGCAACGTGACCTCGACCCGGCCACGCGCCACATCGGCATCCTGGTGGGCTATCGCGAACTGGATCAGTCGCTCTGGCGCACGGTCTTGAATGTCCCGCCGCGCCAATACACCGAATACCAGATCAGCCTCGACGTGCGCGCCGTGCGCAGCAGCGTCGTCGTCCCCCCATCCAGCCCTGCCCAATAAGCAATCGGAGCCCCCATGTCCTGGAACAATCGCGTGGTCTGGTCGGAAGGCATGTTCATTGGAACGCAGCACTTCCAACAGCACGACCGTTACCTGGAAAACCTTATCGACGCGCGCAGCCGACCGTTGTCGGCCGGCGCCTGGGGGTTTTCCGAATTGCTGATCGACCAGGGCCTGCTGGCCCAGGGCAAGCTGGCGATCATCTCGGCACGGGGCCTGTTGCCGGACGGCACGCCTTTCAACATCCCCCACGATGACCTGGCGCCGACCCCGCTGAACATCGACGACAACCTGCGCGATGGCCTGGTGTACCTGGCCTTGCCGCTCAAGCGTGCCGGTGCCCGCGACACCGTCGATGAAGGCGAGGCCCTGGGCGCCGCGCGCTACATCAGCCAGGTCAGTGAAGTGCGCGACGACAACGCACCCTTCGAAAACCGTGCCCCGGTGGCCTTGGGTGCCCGCGCGCTGCGCTTGCTGACCGCCGAGGATGGCATCGGCGACTACGCGGCCATCGGCGTGGTGCGCATCAAGGAAAAACGCGCCGACCGGGCGCTGGTGCTCGACGACACGTACATCCCGCCGCTGTTGGATGTCATCGCTTCCAAGCCCCTGGCGGCGTTTCGCAGTGAGTTGCTGGGCTTGCTGCACCAGCGTGGCGAAGCCCTGGCCGGGCGAGTGGTGGCGTCCGGCGCCGGTGGCGCCTCGGAGATCGCCGACTTCATGCTGTTGCAACTGGTCAACCGTGCCCAGCCGCTGATCCAGCACCTGAGCCAGTTGAGCCCGTTGCACCCCGAGCGGTTCTACAGCGAACTGGTGGCCCTGGCCGGGGAGTTCTCGACCTTCACCGCTTCCGGGCGCCGACCGCAGGAATACCCGCAGTACCAGCACGATGACCTGGCGTTGAGTTTCGCCCCGGTGATGCAAGCGCTGCGCGAAGCCTTGTCGATGCTGATCGACAGCAAGGCGACGCCGATTCCGATTGTCGAGAAAGCCTACGGCATCCACGTGGCGATGCTGGCCGACAAGACCCTGCTCGACAGCGCCAGCTTCATCCTGGTGGTGCGCGCCGATGTCCCCGCCGAAACCCTGCGCGGCCGTTTCGGCCAGCAGAGCAAGGTCGGTTCGGTGGAACACATCCGCGACCTGGTCAACCTGCAACTGCCGGGCATCGGCCTGCTGCCGTTGCCGGTGGCGCCACGGCAATTGCCGTATCACGCCGGTTCCACCTACTACGAGCTCGACCGCGGCAGCGACCACTGGCAGCAACTGAGCAACTCCGGCGGCTTTGCGTTCCACATCGCCGGTCAGTTCCCGGGCTTGAACCTGGCTTTCTGGGCGATCCGAGGATAAACCGCGATGAGCAACGACGATCGTACTCAGTTCATGCCGACGCCCGGTGGCCGTGGCGCGGACCCCTTCCGCCAGGACCCGGGACGCCCGCAACCGGCCCCCGCGCCCCTGTCGATGCCGGCCGCGCCGGTGCTGACCGGCAAGGCCCAGGGACTCAACCCGCTGGAAAGCGCCGCTGGCCCGCTGCTGGCCTTGTTGACGCGCCTGCGCAACACCATCGCCCACCCGGCCCCGGCCAGCTTGCGCGCGCAACTGCTGGCCTACCTGCGTCAGTTCGAAGAGCGCGCCGAGGCCGCCGGCGTGGTGCGCAACGACGTGCTGCTGGCGCGCTACGCCTTGTGCACCGCGCTGGATGAAGCCGTACTGAGTACGCCGTGGGGCGGCACCAGTGACTGGGGCAAGCAAAGCCTGTTGATCACTGTGCACAACGAAGCCTGGGGCGGCGAGAAGGTGTTCCAGCTGCTGGAGCATTGCCTGCAAAGCCCGCGGGAACGCCTGTACCTGCTGGAGCTTTTGTACCTGTGCATGTGCCTTGGGTTCGAGGGGCGCTACCGGGTGATGAACGACGGTCGCAGCCAACTGGAAGCGTTGCGCGAGCGCACCAGCGCGGTGATCCGCAGCGCCCGTGGCGAATATGAACGCGAGCTGTCGCCCCATTGGCGCGGTGTCACCGTGGCCCGTGATCGACTGGCGCAGTTCATGCCGCCGTGGATCGCCGTGGCCATTGGCGCGGCGCTGCTGCTGGCGCTGTTGTTCGGCCTGCGCATGAAGCTGGCCTCCGATGCCGAGCCGGTGTTCAAGAACATTCACTTTCTGGGCGAAATCCCGGTGCAAACCATCGACCGTCCCGTGGTGCAGCCGAAACTGATCGAGCGACCACGCCTGGCCGGTTTCCTGGCCGATGAGATCAAGGCCGGACGGATTGCCGTCGAAGACGCCGTCGACCGTTCGGTGGTGACCATCCGGGGCGATGAGCTGTTCGCCTCGGGCAGCGCCAGCATCAAGGACGATTTCCAACCGTTGATGCTGCGCATCGCCGATGCCGTGCGCAAGGTCAAGGGCCAGGTCCTGGTGACCGGCCACAGCGACAACCGTCCGATTGCCACATTGCGGTTCCCGTCCAACTGGGCGCTGTCCGAAGCACGGGCGCGCTCGGTGCTGGACATTCTTTCGGCCAAGACTGGCCAGCCCGAGCGCTTCAGCGCCGAAGGCCGCAGCGACACCGAGCCGCTGGCTTCCAACGCCACGGCAGAGGGCCGTGCGCGCAATCGTCGGGTTGAAATCACCGTATTGGCGGAGGGGGTCGAGTGAAGGCGTTTTTCAGTTTTATGATCCGCTGGGTCATCCCGTTGCTGGGGCTGATCGCCCTGAGCCTGATCATCTGGTTCGTTGGCCCGCTGCTGGACTGGCTGGTGCCCGAAGGCCGGCGCTGGGCGCTGATCATCCTGGTGTTCGCGGTGTGGATCGCCTACCGGGTTTTTCGCATTATTCAGGCCCGCCGGCAGGCCGCCGAAGTCATGCGCAGCCTGGCCGAGCAAACCCCGCCCGACCCCACCAGCATCGCCACCGCCGAAGAACTCGAGACCCTGCGCCAACGCATGGACGAAGCCCTGGCGCTGCTCAAGAAAGCCAAGTTGGGCGGTGACGAACGCCGCAACCTCTACGAGCTGCCGTGGTACGTGATCATCGGCCCACCGGGTTCGGGCAAGACCACGGCGCTGGTCAACTCCGGACTGCATTTCCCGCTGGCCGCGCAACTGGGCGCCGGTGCGGTACGTGGCGTGGGCGGCACGCGCAACTGCGACTGGTGGTTCACCGACCAGGCCGTGCTGCTCGATACCGCCGGCCGCTACACCACCCAGGACAGCGACGCGACCGTGGACAAGGCCGCGTGGCTGGGCTTCCTCGGCCTGTTGAAGAAGCAGCGCGCCCGTCGCCCGATCGACGGCGCGTTCATCGCCATCAGCCTCTCCGACCTGCTGCTGGGCAGCGAGGCCGAGCGCGCCGCCCATGCCGCGGCGATCCGCCTGCGTATCCAGGAGCTGTACACCCAACTGGGCGTGCGGTTCCCGATCTACCTGATGCTGACCAAGCTCGACCTGGTGCCGGGGTTCATGGAGTATTTCGATACCCTGAGCAAGGAAGAGCGCGCCCAGGTCTGGGGCATGACCTTCGCCCTGGACGATGGCAAGGGCAACGACAGCCCGCTGGCGCACCTGCAAAGCGAATTCGCCGGCCTCGAGCAGCGTCTCAACGACCGCCTGGTAGAACGCCTGCAGCAAGAACGCGACCCGGCGCGGCGCGACTTGATCTACGGTTTCCCGCAGCAGTTCGGCGCCTTGAAGGATTGCCTGCAAAGCTTCCTGGAGGGCGTGTTCAAGCCCAACGCTTTCGAAGAGCGGGTGTTGCTGCGTGGCGTGTATTTCACCAGCGGCACCCAGGAAGGCAGCCCGATCGACCGACTGATCGGCTCCATGGCCCAGAGCATGAACCTGGACCGCCAGCACCTGGCGCGCCAGACCGGTACCGGGCGCAGCTATTTCATCGAAAAACTGTTCACTGCCGTGGCCTTCGCCGAGCGTGGGCTGGTGGGCGTCGATCCCAAGGTCGAACGGCGGCGCAAGTGGATCGCCCGAGGCGTGCTGGCCTCCACCGTGGTCCTGGTGCTGGTGGTCGGGACTTTGTGGTGGGTCAGCTACCGCGCCAACCAGGCGTACATTGCCCAGGTCGACCAGAAGGTCGCGCCGCTGGGCCAGACCGTGCAGAACCTCAGCCCGGCCCAGCGTGATGTGCTGGCGGTGTTGCCGCTGCTCAACGCGGTCAAGCACCTGGCCGACGATGCTCCCGACTGGGCCGAGGGCCTGGGGCTGTACCAGGGCGACATGCTCGAAGCCGAGTCCGGCAGCGTGTACCGCAAGCTGCTGATCGCCGTGTTCGGGCCGCGCCTGCTGACCCGGATCGAAGAGCAACTGCACAGCGGCGGCAATTCGGATTTCCTCTACGAAGGCCTGAAGGCCTACCTGATGCTCGCCGACACCGAACATTACGATGCCGACTTCATCAAGGCCTGGATCGCCCTGGATTGGGACCGCACCCTGCCGCGCGACCTGCCGGCCGAACAGCGTGCGGCCTTGAACGAGCACTTGCAGGCGCTGTTCGAGCGGCGTCCGCCGACGGCGCGCCTGGACCCGCGCCTGATCGAAGACCTGCGTCGCCAGTTGCAGCAACTGCCCGTGGCGCAACGGGTCTACGACCGGATCAAGCGGCAGAAGCTGCCCGACGGCATCCCGGACTTCCGCATCAATGAAGCCGCCGGACGTGATGCTGCGCTGGTGTTCAGCCGCAAGAGCGGCAAGCCGTTGGGCGAGCCGCTGAGCGGATTCTTCACCGTCAAGGGCTACCGCCAGGGCTTTCTGCTCACCGGCCTCAGCCAGGCCGGGACTCTGGCTGAGGAACAGTGGGTCCTGGGCTTTGAGCAGGCCGACCAGCAGAACGTCGCCAGCCTGGCGGCGGACGTGCGGCGCCTGTACTTCCAGGACTACCAGCGCCAATGGGACGCCCTGCTGGCCGATATCGACTTCGTGCCGATCACCAGCGTGGCCCAGGCCGCCGATGTGCTGCGGGTGATTTCCGGGCCGACCTCGCCGTTGAAAAAGCTGTTGGTGGCGGTGGCGAAGGAAACCGACCTGCAACAGGATGAGCGCCTGCTGGCCGCCCAGGGCGCGCCGGCGGAGGGTGGGGTGGACAAGCTCAAGGAGCGCCTGGGCAGTTTGCTCGGCCAGGAGCAGGCACCGCAGGACGCGCCCCAGGCCAATGACGATCCGATCACGGCGCACTTTGCCGAGCTCAACAGCATCGTCAGCAAGAAAGAAGGCGAACCGGCGGCCATCGATGGCCTGCTGGCCGACATGAACGCGCTGTACGTGCAGGTCAGCGCCATGGTGGGCGCCAGCGGCGACGCCTTGCTCGGCGAAGCCAAGAACCAGGCCCAGGCGGCCGCTACTCGGGTCAGTCTCAATGCCGAACGCCAGCCACCACTGGTGCAGGGGTTGGTCAAGTCGGTGGTCAATTCCACCACCAACAGCATGATGGGCGGGGTGCGCAACCAACTGAACGCTGCCTGGACCAGCGAAGTGGTCAACATCTATCGCCAGTCCCTGGCCGGGCGGTACCCGATGTCGCCGGGCAGTGCGCGGGACGCGACCCTCGACGACTTCGGCCAGTTCTTCGGCGTCGGCGGGGTGATGGACAACTATTTCCGCAAGTACCTGCAACCCTACGTGGACACTTCCACCCCGACCTGGCGCTGGCAGCCGGGCGCGGCGCAGAAACTCGGCATCGCCCCGGGCGTGCTGCAGACCTTCCAGCGTGCGGCGGCCATTCGCGATGCGTTCTTCCGTTCCGGCGGGACCCAGCCGATGGTGCGCTTCGAGCTCAAGCCGGTGGCGATGGATTCGACCATCACCCAATTCTTGCTCGACCTCGATGGCCAGCAGTTGAGCTACGACCACGGCCCGAGCCGCCCGACCGCCATGCAATGGCCGAACCCGGGCAGCATCGGCGTGGTGCGGATCTCGATCATGCCGCCGTCTTCCAGCGGCCGCTCCGGCATCACCCTGGACGGGCCGTGGGCCTGGTTCCGGCTTCTGGAGCAATCGGACCTGACCGCCGGCAACTCGCCGGATCGCTTCAACCTGCGGCTGCGGGTCGATAACGCCAGTGCTTCCTACGAGCTGCGGGCCAACAGCGCCTTCAACCCGTTCAAGAGCCGGGTGCTCAGTGGCTTCAGCCTGCCGGAGCGGCTATGAGTACGCCGGGCTTCTATGGAAAGTTGGCCAGCCGTGGGGATTTCGTCAGCCGTGGCTTGCCCCAGAGCTTCATCGGCCCGTGGGATTCGTGGCTGGCGGCGGGCCTGCTCGCCAGCCAGAGCAGCCTCGGCGAGCGCTGGCTGGATGCTTATCTGGTCAGCCCGCTGTGGCGGTTCCTGGTGGCGCCCGGTGTGTGTGGGCCGGACGCCGCAGCTGGGGTGGTGATGCCGAGCATCGACCGGGTCGGACGGTATTTCCCGTTGACGGTCGCGGTGTTGCTGGAGCCCGACGCCGACCCTGCGTCCGTGGTCGGCGGTGCGGACGACTGGTTTGAACGGGTGGAAAACCTGTTGCTGAGCACGTTGAACGTGGAGGCCAGTTTCGAAGCGTTCGGCGCCGAGCTGGACAGCCTCGGCAGCCCGATGTACCTGCCGCGCACCCCGGGCGGCCGGTTCGCCAGCCTGCATCGCTTCGATGCCACCGACCCGCAGCGGCGCATGAGCGCCCTGGCCGAGTCGGCCTGCGAAGGCGCGAGCCTGTGGTGGGGCCAGGGTTCCGAGCGCATCGCGCCTGGCCTGATGCGCTGCCAGGGGCTGCCGGCCGCCGCTGATTTTGCGCAATTTTTGCTTGGCCAAGAAGGTGTTGTGTAGATGCGTCCAAGTGCCGGAAAAGCATTCAAGTCTGCGAGCAAGAGCCATGTCGGCATGGTCCGCCAGGTCAACGAAGACGCCTGCCTGGATCTGCCGGAGCACGGCTTGTGGGTGGTCGCCGATGGCATGGGCGGGCACGCGGCGGGCGACTACGTCAGCAGCCTGATCGTCGACAGCCTGCGTGGCATTGCCGTGGGCCGTTCGCTGGAAGAGTACGTCGCGGCGTTGCAGAGCGACCTGTTGCGGGTCAACGCGGCCGTACGTGAAGAAACCGCCAACCGTGGCGTGACCATGATGGGCAGCACCGTGGTGGTGCTGGCGACGCGCGACCTGCGCGGCATGTGCCTGTGGGCCGGCGACAGTCGCCTTTACCGCCTGCGCGACGGCGTGCTGGAGGGCATCTCGCGAGACCACAGCTACGTCCAGGACCTGCAGGACAGTGGCCTGCTCAGCGAAGCCGAGGCCCGGGTGCATCCACGGGCCAACATTGTCACCCGGGCCATCGGCGTCGAGGCGCAGTTGAACCTGGCGATGGTCGAACTGCTGCTGGTGCCCGGCGACAGCTACCTGCTGTGCAGCGACGGGCTGACCAAGACCGTCGAAGACGAAGAGATCCGCGAAGTGCTGAGCCATGACGACCCCGGCGAAATCGCCAGCAGCCTGGTGTCCCTGGGCCTTAGGCGCGGTGCGCCGGACAACATCACCGTGGTGGTCGTGAAGGTGCCGTCATGAACCCTGCCCTGAACATCCAGATCCCCGGCTACGACATCGAAGGCGAGATCGGCGAAGGCGCGATGGCCAGTGTCTACCTGGCGACCCAGCGCTCGCTGGAGCGCAAGGTCGCGCTGAAGGTCATGGCCGCTGCGCTGGCCGCCGACCCGACGTTCTGCGAGCGCTTCCTGCGCGAAGGCAAGACCCTGGCGCGGCTGTCGCACCCGCACACCGTCACCATCCATGACATCGGCAATGTCGGTGAGCTGTACTACATGGCGATGGAATACCTGCCCAACGGCACGCTCAAGGAACGCATCGCCGCGGGCCTGACGCCGGAGCAGGGTCTGATCTACATCCGCCAGATCGCCTCGGCCCTGGGCTACGCCCATGGCCTGGGCCTGGTGCACCGCGACGTCAAGCCGGCGAACATCCTGTTCCGCGCCGACGGCACGGCGGTGCTTTCGGACTTCGGCATCGCCAAGTCCCTGGACGACCGCACCCAGTTCACCCAGGCCGGCTTCGCCGTCGGCACGCCGAGCTACATGAGCCCGGAACAGGCCCGCGGGCAGGACATCGACGGCCGCGCCGACTTGTATGCCCTGGGCGTGGTGCTCTATGAAATCCTCGTCGGCAAGCTGCCGTATACCGGCAATGACGCGCTGTCCACGGCCCTGGCCCACCTGACCGAGCCGTTGCCGGAGTTGCCGGTGCACCACGGTCGTTACCAGGACGTGCTGCGCAAGCTGTTGGCGAAGGATCCGGCGGAGCGCTTCCCGGATGCGGCGGCCCTGCTACGGGCGCTGGACAACCTGCCCGCGGATTCGAACGAGGCGACGCTGATCCGGCCGTTGCCGCTGCCGGTTGCGACCAAACCCATGGGCGAAGACCTGGCGGGATTGACGCCGGTGTCCATCGACATCCCGAGCGGCCCCGCGCAGCCGCCGTCCCGTCCCCAGCCAACACCGCCGCCACCGCCGCCGCGCCCGCCCGTGGCACCGGCCCGCAAGACCCCTGTGTTCGCCCTGGCCGCCGTCGCGGTGGCCGTGGCGCTGGCGCTGGGCGGCGCGGGTTATTGGTGGTTGTCCGGTGATGACGGCAAAGCGGCGAAGCCCCCGGTGGCCTCCACGCCTTCGTCGAGCAAGCCCCCGGTGAAGGCGCCGGAAACACCCCCGGTGAAGACGCCCGAAACCCCAGCGGCCAAGCCGCCGGTAAGCCCACCCGTGGCCACCGAGGCCGACGGTGGCCAGCGTCCGCTGTTGATGGCCGGCAAGAAAACCCTGTTCCAGCGGGTGCTGACCAAGCCGGGGGCAAAACTGGCCGATGCGCCGGGTGCCGCGCCCGGCAAGGACCTGCCGGCGTTCTCGGTGCTGTACGTCTATCAGCGCAAAGACGTCGACGGCAGCCCGTGGGTGCGTGTGGGCGCCGCCACCGATGGCCGCAGCGACGGTTGGTTGCCGGCCGCCCAGGTCAGCGACTGGAAGCAGAGCCTGGTGCTCAAGTTCACCGAACGTTCCGGCCGCGCGCCGGTGATGTTCCTGCGCCAGCCCGGCGAAGTGGAGAAGCTGCTGGCAAACCCCTCCGCCGCCAGGAATGTGCTGCTCAAAGCCCAGCAGAGCCCGTCCGACAACCAGCAGGTGTTGGCCCTGGAGCCGGCCGCCAGCGCCGTGCCGGAGAAACAGTTCTACCTGCTGCCGATCTTCGACTCCCGCGAGAGCCTCGACGAGAACGGCCAGCCGGTGCAGTTGCTGAACGTGGCGTCCATCGACCCGGGCAATACGGCCAAGGCGGCGTCCGGCAACACGCCGATCCTCAATGCCAACGCCGACGCGTTCCGCACCGCCGTGGTGCTGGTGGTGGACACCACGGTGTCCATGCAGCCGTACATCGACCAGGTGCGCGACGTGGTGCATCAGTTGCAGGCCCGGATCGCCGAGCGTGGCGAGCTGGACAGTGTCAGTTTCGGCATGGTGGGTTTTCGCAGCAGCGTCAAGAAAACCCCAGGCCTGGAGTACGTGGCCAAGACCCTGATCACCCTGGACCAGGGCCGCGACCCGCAGCGCTTCATGGACCTGGCGCGCCAGGTCAAGGCGTCCACGGTGTCGAGCCATTCGTTCAACGAAGATGCGTTTGCCGGCGTCATGGAAGCGGTGGAGGGCATGGACTGGTCCGGCTATGGCGGGCGCCTGATCCTGCTCGTTACCGACGCCGGCGCCCTGCGCAAGAACGATCCCTTCGCCGCGACGCAGATGAACGAAGCCGAGGTGCGCCAGGCGGCGCTGGGCAAGCAGATCAAGATCTACGCCCTGCACCTGCTCAGCGACGCCGGCAAGAAGACCCACGCCGGTGCCCAGAGTCAGTACCGTACCCTGACCGCCGACGCCAACCCGCAGATCGGCGACTTGTACATTCCGGTGCCGGGCGCCGATGTGCGCAAGTTCGGCGAGCGCGTCGACGAGATCGGCACGGTGTTCGCCGACCTGGTGCATCAAGTGCGCAGCAACAAGGAACAGAGCGTGCCGCAGTTGAGCGCCGCGCCGAGCCTGGCCGACAAGTCGGCGGCGGTCGGTTACGCGATGCACATGGATTTCCTGGGGCGCAAGAGCGCCAGCCAGGCGCCGCAACTGGTCAGCGCCTGGACCGCCGATCGCGACCTGACCAACCCGGCGCTGCCGGCGTTCCAGGTGTGCGTGATGCTGACCAAGCTGCAACTCAACGACCTGCAGCAATCGCTGAAGCTGATCGTTGACGCGGCCCGCAAGACCCAGAGCTCGCCGAAGGATTTCTTCCAGGAAATCGCCAGCGCCAGCGCCTACATGAGCCGCGACCCGTCGGCCTTGCGCAAGGGCGGCAACCTCGCCGACGGCGGGATCCTCGGCGAATACCTGGAAGGGCTGCCGTACCGCAGCAAGTCGCTGAACATGACCCAGGACTTGTGGTTGTCCTTGAGCGTGGCCGAGCAGGAAGACTTCATCGACGAGCTGGATTCGAAAATCCGTCTCTACGAAACCTTCCACAACGACCTGGCGAACTGGGTGCGTTTCGGCGATGCCGAGCCGGGTGATGCCTTGTACCGCGTTCCGTTGTCGACGCTGCCGTGATGCTGGACATGACCGCGGTGCACAAGAGCCGAGGCGCTGGCAGCCAGCGCTACAGCCTGGTGATCCCACGGCTGCAATTGCGCGCCGGTGAGCAACTGGCGGTGGTCGGCCCCAGTGGGTGCGGCAAGAGCACGCTGCTCGACCTGCTGGCCCTGGTGTCGGCGCCGGACCAGGCCGGGCGGTTCGACTTCACGCCCGCCAACACGCCACTGGACATCGCCCGGTTGTGGCGCGGTTCCGGGCAGGGCGCCTTGGCGCAGTTGCGCAGCCAGCACCTCGGTTATGTGCTGCAAACCGGTGGCCTGCTGGGTTTTCTGGACGTGCGCGGCAACATCGAGCTGTCGCGCAAGCTGCTCGGCTTGAAGGACGACGGCAGCGTGACGCGCCTGGCCGGGCAGTTGGACATCGCCGACCAACTGGACAAGAAACCGGCGGACTTGTCCGTCGGCCAGCGCCAGCGCGTCAGTTGTGCTCGGGCCCTGGCCCACGGTCCTCGGCTGTTGCTGGCCGATGAACCGACCGCCGCCCTCGACCCTTTGAACGCCGAGCGCGTGATGCACCTGCTGGTGGCCCAGGCCCGCGAGTACGGTGTCTGCTGCGTCGTCGCCACCCACGACGAGGCGCTGGCCCGTGCCAGCGGCTTGCAGGTGCGTCGCATCAGTTGCCGTCGCGATGCCGACGGCGGCGTCACCGCCACGCTTGGGGAGGCTTGCTGATGCGCAGCACGCTGGTGGCTTCCCTGGCCTGGCAGGATTACCGCAACGATGCGTGGCTGTCGGCGTGCTCGGTGCTGGCGCTGGTGGCGGTGGTGGCGCCCTTGCTGGTGTTGTTCGGGCTGAAGTTCGGCCTGGTCAGCAGCCTCACCGAGCGGTTGCAGAACGACCCGGCCACCCGCGAGATCATCCCCCTGGGCGGTGGCCGCTTCAGCGCCCAGTTCATCGAACAGTTGGGTCAGCGTGGCGACGTTGCCTTCGCCTTGCCGCGCACCCGACAGATCGCCGCGACCGCCGAGTTGAGCCGCGACGCTTCGCCGGTCACCGTGGAAATGATCCCCACGGCAGCCGATGACCCTTTGCTCCAGCGTCTGCCGGTGCCGCAGGGGCTGGACCAGGTGGTGCTCAGCCAGACCGCCGCGGAAAAACTCGGGGCCAAGGCGGGCGATTGGTTGCAGGCCAGTTTCGGCCGCCAGGTGGCCGGTCGCAGCGAGGCGCAGCGCACGCAGGTCCAGGTGCTGCACGTGCTGCCGCTGGAAGCCTTCGCCCGGGACGGCCTGTTCGCCCCGCTGGCCTTGTTGGAGGCGGCCGAGGACTATCGCGACGGTCGCGCGGTGCCGGCGTTCAACTGGCCGGGCGAAGTGCCGGGTGTGGCGGGGCAACGGGTGTACCCGGCGTTCCGGCTGTACGCCCGCGGCCTCGCTGACGTCGAGCCGTTGCGCCAGTATTTCGCCGCGCAGCACCTGCTGGTGTCGACCCAGGCCCAGACCATCGCCCAGGTGCAGTCGCTGAGCCGCAATCTGTCGATCGTTTTCTGGATCATCGCCGGGCTGGCCCTGGCCGGCGCCTTCGCGGCCATCTTCGCCGGGGCCCTGGCGGCCGTCGAGCGTAAGCGCCGGGAATTGTCGGTGTTGCGCCTGCTGGGGGTGTCCACCGCTGCGCTATTGTTGTTCGTGGTGTTGCAGGCGCTTTACAGTGCCGGGCTTGCGGCCCTGCTCAGCGCCGGGCTGTATGGCCTGGCGCAGTCGGGGCTGAATTATCTATTTGCGCAGCTGCCGGGCGAATACGCCAGCCATCTGCTGCTGCGCCACTACCTGTTGGCCCTGGTGGCCGTGCTCGGCGTCAGTGCCGTGGCGGCGGCATGCGGTGGCTGGCGTGTGGCGCGCATCCAGGCCAGTGAAGGAATCCGAGATGTATAAGTTATTAGCCGCCGCCGTGGCGTTGAGCCTGGCGGGCCTGGTTGCCCTGCCTCATTCGGCGAGTGCCGACGAGGCCAGCGACAAGCTGGACAACCCCAAGCCGTTGCCGGATGACGTCAGCCTGCCGCTGCCTTGCGAAGGGCAGATGGTGTTCCGTTACGTCTACATCCTGGCCCAGGGCACCCTCGACGACCGCGAGATCAGCCTCGGCTACCCGTTCAGCGAGGGCGAGGCCGGTTACCAGCAGTCGTTCATTTCCGGTTACCGGCGCGATTTCATCAACGGCCAGTTCACCCTCAAGGACCTGCCCAAGGACTGGAACAAGACCATCACGCCATTGATGCCCAAGACCGACGCCAAGACGCCGCTCAAGCCGATGCTGTACTTCATCGGCAAGTACGAAGTCACCGCGCGCCAGTACGCCCAGGTCATGGCCCAGGCCCAGTCGCTGGCCAGCGGCGAACCGGCACCGGCCTGCGAGGCCTTGCAGGCCGACCTGCCCCAGGGCGTGGCCGGTCGGCTGCCCAAGGTGAAACTGTCGAAGTTCGAGGCTGAGCGTTTCTCGGCGGTGTACAGCGCCTGGCTGATGAAGTACCACAAGGACCTGCTGCCGGTGAGCGGTCGCGGCACTTCCGCTGAGGACGGCGGGCTGGGCTTCGTGCGCCTGCCCACCGAAGTCGAGTGGGAGTTCGCCGCCCGTGGCGGGCAGGCGGTCAGCCGCCAGGACCTGGAAGGGCGACTGTTCCCCCGGCGCCTGGAAGGCAGCGAAAGCGACGGACCACTGGCCGACTGGGCGGTGTTCAACCAGGTCGCCGGTGGCACCGGCCAGGCCGCACGGCTGATGCCGATCGGCACCAAGCTGCCCAACCCCATCGGCCTGTTCGACGTGGTGGGCAACGCCGCCGAAATGGTCCAGGAGTCTTTCCAACTGGTGCACGCCGGGCGCCGTCAGGGCGCCTATGGCGGCTTCGTGGTCAAGGGTGGCAACTACCTGGAAGGCGAGGGCACGCTGTTCACCGGGATGCGTCGCGAGTATCCGCTGTTCGCCGCCGACGGCACCGAGCAGAGCAACGAAACCACCGGCTTCCGGGTGGCGGTCGGGGCGTTGTCGGCGCCGCGTTCGCGCTACAAGGAACTGTTTGCCCAATGGCAGAAAGAAGGGCGCCTCGCGTCCCTGACGGACGCCATCGACGATGCCGAGGACCCGACCAAACGCCTGGACAGCATCATCGCCGCCAGCGTCGACCCGCGCCTGCAAGCCGAGCTGGGGCTGGTCAACGAAGAGCTCAAGCGCAACGTCTCGCTCATCGCCCAGCAGCGCGAGGAAGCGGCCGGCAACCTGATCCAGTCATCGGCCCTGGTGGCCGAGACCGTCAACAACTACAACATCCGCCTGACCAATCTGCAGAACAGTCGCCAGGCGGCCCTGGATGCCAAGGACGACGCCAGTGCGCAATTGTTCGCCACGGCCATCGACAACGGTCGCAGTGCGCTGGAGGGCGCCGTGGCGATCTACATCGACAACCTGGCCACCGGCACGCGCTACACCGACGCGGTGATCCAGGCGCAGTTCCAGCGCGTCAAGGAAGAGTTGGAGCGCAAACCGGTACTGGGCAAGAGCCTGGTGGCGCGTGCCACGTTATTCGTTCGCCATGTCGGGGATTATCGTCAGCAAAAACGAGCCGACCCGGCGGCGATATTGAAGGAATTGCTCGCATCGAGCGCTCAGCGGTCTTGAGCGTTCGTTGTTAGCGAGCTTGGAAGGGACTCAGGCGGCGATGGGGCCGCGCTGAGCTGGTCAAAACTTAAACGAGAACACAACTATGCTTTTCTCCCGTAAACCTTTTGCTTCGGTTTCCAAGCGTCACTTGCTGCTGGTCGCTGTAGGCTTCAGCACTGTATTGACCGGTTGCGCGACTTCGCCGACCTCCAAGGTCGCGTCGAGCACCAAGGTCGAGTACTACCCGAACTGCTACGAGCCGGTGCAGCACCTGCGTTCCACCGAGGGTGACATGACCAAGTCCGTGGTCACCGGTGCGGCCGTCGGTGCCGTGGGCGGTGCGCTGCTGGGCGCCCTGACCGCCGACAAGGAAGACCGTGGCCGCAATGCTGCCATCGGTGCCGCGGGCGGTGCCCTGGCCGGTGGCGCCGCCGGTTACTACACCGAGCGCCAGAAGCAGATCGCCGATGACAACCAGCGCATCGCCTCCTACGCCGCTGACGTCAACAAGAGCGCTTCGGACATCGACCGCAGCACCGCGTACGCCAAGGCTTCGCAACAGTGCTACCAGAGCGCGTTCACCAAGCTGGTGGCCGACCGTAAGGCCAAGACCGTCAACGACACCGAAGGCCGCAAGCGCCTGGCGGAAATCGTCGCCGGCCTGAAAGAGTCCAACGACCTGATCGTCGCGGTCAACGGCAAGGCGGCTGAAGACCTGAACAACTACACCCAGGCTTACGAGAAAGACCTGCAGCAGGTAGGCGTGCAGCGTACCGACGTTGTCACCGTGGCCACCGCCGACACCACGCCAGTCGTGGCACCGACCAAAACCAAGACCAAGGCCAAGGTTCAGCCGGCGAAGAAGAAAGAGCTGCCAGCGGTGCCGAAGGAAGCCGTTGCCACCGAGAAGACCCTGCAGGATGCCAAGGCCAAGCAGGCTGAAAGCAAGCAGGTTGCCAGCGCGGGTACCAGCCAGGTCAACAGCATGTGCAAGAACCCGGACCTGGGCGACTGGGCACCGGTGCCTTGCCCGAATGTTTGATTGAGTGGTTGCTGGTGATCACGGCTTTTGCGGCGTGATCACCGCATGAAAAGTCTGTGGGAGCGGGCTTGCCCGCGAAGGCGGCCTAATTGTCGGGCACGGTTTTGTTGACCGGGTACAGATCCATTGCTGCGGTAACGGCCACTTAGGGTTCCGCTCTTACAGCGGCTCACTTTTTTTCAGACGCCAAAAAAAGTACGCAAAAAAGGCTTGCCCCACCACTCGGCACCTCGCCTAGGCTCGGTGTGCCCGAACGCAGGCCTTGCTCCGTGGGCCGCCGCGAAGGGCCATCCATGGCCCAGCGCGGCTACCTCGGCATCCATGCCGAGGTGCCCACTGCGCAACACCTGCGTTCGGCCATCGTGGTTAACGGGGCCTCAAGATCAAAAGCCAAAGCCAAAGCCAAAGCCAAAGCCAAAGCGAGGCGGTTTTACGGCCGACTTGTCTCTCTCGGGTGTACGCCGATCCATTGTGGGAGCGGGCTTGCCCGCGAAGGCGGCCTTATAGCCGACCTACCTCTCCCGGTTGTACTTCATCCACTTGTGGGAGCGGCCCGGCTTGCAATTACCCCTTGCCTGCCAGCGCCGATGCCTCCTGCGCTTCCAGACGATCCAGCGCCCGCTCAACCAGCAACTGAACCCCATCCACCATGCGGCTGATCGCCAGGGCGACGCTGCGGCGTGAGTCTTCTACGTCATCGGCCAGGTCGGCGGCGAGGGTGCTGATAGAGAGCAGGTCTTCGGAGGCGTTGGCCAGCAGGGTTTCGGTGTCGATGTGAGGGGCGACGATGAAAAGCTGGTTCTTGTCGGCTTCAGGCGGGGAGGGTTTGGGATTGAGGTAGTAGTCGAGGGCGCGGGTGGCGGCGTCTTCGTCCTTTTTGGTTTCGAGGGCTTCGGCGCGGGACTTTGCCGAGTTCGGCGGATTGGGAGAATGCTTGACCATATCTATGTACCAGAGTTGGGGCGGCCGACCATTCGCTTGCATTCGAAGAGGTGGCAACTGTGCGTAGGTGTGCAAGACCGGTCCGGTACCGCCGGCAGACCCGAAGGTCTCCCACGCACAATCGCCATAACGGGACGCGAGCATAGAAAAATGCTCGGTCAATAGCCATAACCAATTGCGTACCAAACCGGACTTGCACGTCCGTGTCACCGTTTTTTGCGATGACGGCCAAAGGTTAGCGGGCCTCCGAAAGGCTGCCTAGTTCATCGATAGCCCGGCGTCTTGCAGGAAATGTCCGAGAACCAGGACGGGGAAAGGACCGAAAATTCGCATTGTTCGGCAGCACCTACAGAAGCCTCTTACATGCGAGTATTTTCGTGACTTGGTAGTCATCATGCGGAAAAACAGGCTGATCTCCCGCTAAATCGATTCGATGATGGCGTTCCGCCAAGGAATCGCTAAACTGCCCTGCATTCATCTTTCTTTACGAGGCGCTGTCGATGAAATTTCGTTTCCTGCTGTGGATGCTGGGCTTGCTGATGGGCAAGGCCAGCCGGACCAACCCGGCGTTTCAACAGCAGTTGGGCGATAAGGAGCTGGTGTTCCAGTTGCAAACCCTGGACGGCAAGGTGGCCCGGCATTTCACCGTGAAGAACCAGCGCATCACCAGCCAGTCTGGTACTTACCCGACGCCGGCGTTCGCCATCGCGTTCAAGGACGCGGCTTATGGTTTCGCGACGATGCAGGCCAAGAACAAGCAGCTGGCGTTCATGACGGGAATCCAGGACAAGTCGATCCAGATCAAGGGCAATCCGGCGCTGGTGATCTGGTTCCAAGGGTTGACCCGGTATCTGAAGCCGAAGAAACCGAAAGCCTAGCCACAGCCCCCGTGGCGAGGGAGCTTGCTCCCGCTGGGTGGCGCAGCCGCCCCAAATGGGGTGCGTGATGCGCCAAAGGGTGCCCACCACGGCGATTGGCGACTGCTGCGCAGCCGAGCGGGAAGCTCCCTCGCCACAGAAGCTCATCGCCTGCGCTCGTCAGGTTGGCTCAGGCGCAGTGTTCAGCCATGAAACTGCGAAGCTAACTCCCGCAGTAACACCTCAGCCTCCAACACCTTGCTGACGACATCGTTGGCCTTTTCCCGCGTCAGCCCAACGCGCTCGAGCAGCGCATCGGGAATCTCTTCGTCCGGGCCGGAGCCGATGCCGCGCGCGCGCAGCAGGCGAACCGCCAGGCATACCAGGTTCGGGTAGGCGGCGTACTCGCCGTCGTAGTGCGGGTCGTGCTGGAAACGCAGGGCAGTGGCCAGTTCGTCGGGCATGTCCCAGTAGCGCATCAGCCAGGCGCCGATCTGCTCGCGGCTGATCCCCAGCAGGTGCTGTTCCACGTAGCTGTGGCACAGGTGCGGGTTGACCTCCAGGTGCCGGCAAATCAATGAGAAGTGCGGCGGGAACACGTGGGCCAGCAGCAGGTACCCGAAGTTGTGCAACAGGCCGGACAGGTAGGTCAGCCCGCCTTCAGGGCGCTGGGCGCGTGGCATGGCGCGGGTCAGGCCTTCGATGACGGCCGCGGTGTAGATCGACTGTTGCCAGTACGGCGTGGTGTGTTGCGGATGGTCCTTGGGCAAGCTCAGGGTCTTGCCCAGCGCCAGGCCCAGGGCCAGGTTGATCACCAGGTCGAAGCCCAGTACCCGGACGATGGCGTCTTCCACCGAGCGAATCTTGCCTGGCGAGGCGTAGTACGGCGACGCGGCCCAGCTCACCACTTGTGCGGCCAGGGCCGGGTCGGTCTCGACGACGCCGGTGATGTCATCGATGGTGGCGTCAGGATCGACCCGCAGCTTGATGATTTTTTGCGCTGTTTCGGCCAGCGGCGGGATCTCGATGGTCTCTTCCAGCCGTTGCTGGATGCGCCGCGCGGTGAACGCTTGCACCGCCTGGGTGATTTCCGCGCGGTCGTCGTGCGGGCGGTCCAGGTTGGGGGTGATGTTGCTCGTGGCTTCGCCGAATGCCGCGGCGCTGGCCTTGGAGAGCATGGTCTTGAAGGCTTCGCTGGTGATTTCCAGCAGCAGCCCCGGCTCGCCCGAGTTGATCAGCAGCTTGGGCTCGCGCAGCAGGCTTTCTTCGTACAGGCAGGGCGAGCTGGTCAGCGCCGGCAGGCCGGGCAGCAGGCTCAGGCTGTGTTTGCCGAGCATTTTCTCCAGGCGCTCGGTGGGCACTGCGGTGAGCTTGCGGCCGGTCAGCTCGGCCAGGCGATTGAGGTCCAGCAACTGGTTTTGGGGGAACAGCACCATGAGCGCGCCAACGGCATCGTGCAACAGGACCGCTTGCACCTTGCGGGCCGGGTTGAGGCCGGGCCGTTCGAGGACTTCGTCATAGCCGATGCCCAATTTCTCGAGCAGCAGCCGAATAACAGACGGAGCGTGCGGGGATTCGGGGGCTAGGGCAGCTTCTGTCATGGTCTGTATCCGTTTTCCTACAAGTTGGTCAGTATAACCAGCTTGTCCGGCACGCGGGTCCGGAAACTGAGAGCGTGCTCACACTTGGCCGTATTGCTGCCCATGTCGCAGCCAACGGTCCAGCAGCGGGCTGACGTGAGCGGGCCAGCGTTCCAGCAACGCCTGGGCGGCGTCACGCACGGCGGGGAGCAGGTCGGCGTCGCGCATCAGGTCGGCTACCTTGAATTGAAGCAGACCGGTCTGGCGCGTGCCGAGCATTTCGCCAGGGCCGCGCAATTCGAGGTCTTTTTCGGCGATGACGAAGCCGTCGTTGGTTTCGCGCATGATGCCCAGCCGCTGGCGTCCGATCTGCGACAGCGGTGGGTGGTACAGCAGGACGCAATGGCTGGCGGCGCTGCCCCGGCCAACCCGACCGCGCAGCTGGTGCAACTGTGCGAGGCCCAGCCGCTCGGGGTTCTCGATGATCATCAAGCTGGCATTAGGCACGTCGACCCCAACCTCGATCACCGTGGTAGCCACCAGCAGTTGCAGGGCGCCGGCCTTGAATTCGGCCATGACGGCGGCTTTCTCGGCGGGTTTCATGCGGCCGTGGATCAGCCCGACCTTCAGTTCACCAAGGGCGGCGGTGAGGTCTTCGTAAGTGGTTTCGGCCGCCTGGCAGGTGAGCTCTTCCGATTCTTCGATCAGCGTGCACACCCAATAGGCCTGCCGACCCTCGGCGCAGGCACTGCGCACCCGTTCGATCACCTCGACCCGCCGGGTGTCGGTCACCAGTACGGTGTTGACCGGCGTGCGCCCGGGCGGTAGTTCGTCGAGGATCGAGGTGTCGAGGTCGGCGTAGGCGCTCATGGCCAGCGTCCGCGGGATCGGCGTGGCGGTCATGATCAGCTGGTGCGGGCACATCCGCCCGCCAACGCCTTTCTGCCGCAGGGCGAGGCGCTGTTGCACGCCGAAGCGGTGCTGTTCGTCGATGATCACCAGGGCCAGGTTCTTGAACTGCACTTCGTCCTGGAACAGCGCGTGGGTGCCGACCACCATGGGTGCGCCCTCGGCGATCTGCGCCAGGGCGGCGGCGCGGTTCTTGCCCTTGAGCTTGCCGGCCAGCCAGGCGACCTCGATGCCCAACGGTTCGAGCCAGCGCTGGAAGGTGATGAAATGCTGCTCGGCGAGGATCTCCGTGGGCGCCATCAACGCCACCTGGTAGCCCGCCTCCAGCGCCTGGAGCGCGGCGAGGGCGGCCACCACGGTCTTGCCGGCGCCGACATCGCCCTGGATCAGCCGCAGCATGGGTTCGGGCTGGCTGAGGTCGTAGGCAATTTCGTTGCCGACCCGTTGTTGCGCACCGGTAGGGCTGAAACCCAGGTTGCGCAGGTACTTGGGCGGTAGCTCGGTGGCCTTGGGCATGGCCGGTGCGCGCAAGGCACGCATGCTTTCGCGCAGGCGCTGCTGGGACAGTTGATGGGTCAGCAGTTCTTCGAAGGCCAGGCGATGCTGGGCCCAATGGTGCCCCAGGGCGAGTTCGTCGACATCGGCATCGGCCGGCGGGTTGTGCAGGTAGCGGATCGCGTCGGCCAGCGGCGCCAGTTGATAGTCACGCGCCAGCTCGGTGGGCAGCCAGTCGGGCAGGCTGGTGGGCCCCAGCAGGGTCAGGGTCTGCATGCACAATTGGCGCAGACGCTGCTGCGTCAGGCCTTCGGTGAGCGGATAGACCGGGGTCAGGGTTTCATCCACCGGCGGTGGTTCGTCGCCGGTGATGGCGCGGTATTCCGGGTGGTAGATCTCCAGCCCCGAAGCACCGGGGCGTGCTTCGCCGTAGCAACGAATCCGCGTGCCGCGCTTGAGGCCTTCCTTCTGGGCATTGCTGAAGTGGTAGAAGCGCAGGCTGAGCCCGCCGGTGCCGTCCTGCAAGCGCACCACCAGGCTGCGACGGCGGCCCATGACCACGTCGGCGCCGCTGACCGTGCCTTCGACCACGGCGTCCTGGCCCGGCCGCAAATGGCCGATGGGCACTACGCGGGTGCGGTCCTGGTAGCGCAGCGGCAGGTGAAACAGCACGTCCTGGAGGTTTTCCAGGCCGACCTTGGCCAGTTTCTCGGCCATCGCTTCACCGACACCCTTGAGTGCCGTGACCGGTACGTTCGACAGCTCAGTCATGGCACGGCTTACTTGGCCGCAGGCGGCTTGGCCACGGAACACAGGCGGATCGAGTCAGCGAGGATCTCGATGGCCTTGGGCCGCGGGAAACTGGCACGCCAGGCAATGGCAACGGTGCGGAACGGCACAGGCGCCGACAGCGGCCGGACTTCGATCACGCCCGGTGCATAGTGATGGCTGTCC
Organism: Pseudomonas sp. MS646; assembly: GCF_036693845.1. Taxonomy (NCBI): domain Bacteria; kingdom Pseudomonadati; phylum Pseudomonadota; class Gammaproteobacteria; order Pseudomonadales; family Pseudomonadaceae; genus Pseudomonas; species Pseudomonas sp. MS646. Next base: position 6,027,833 of record NZ_CP144763.1, on the reverse strand, counting down.
ACTGCCGACAGCGGCAGGATCGAGATGCCCAGGCCGGAAGCCACCATGTGCCGGATGGTTTCCAGGGAGCTGGACTCCACCGTGGTGTGCTTGGCGCCTTCGCCGCCCTTGGTCAGTGTCGGACAGGCTTCGAGCACCTGGTCGCGGAAGCAGTGGCCTTCGCCGAGCAGCAGCAGGCTCTTGTCGTTGAGCAGGCCGGCGTCGATGGTTTTCTTCTGGGTCCAGGGGTGCTGGGCCGGCATCAGGACGTAGAACGGCTCGTCGTAGAGCGGCAGGGTCAGCACGTCGGCTTCGTTGAACGGCAGGGCGATGATGATCGCGTCCAGTTCGCCGTTGCGCAGTTTGTCGCGCAGCACGTGGGTGAAGTTCTCTTCGATGTACAACGGCATCTGCGGGGCGACCCGGTGCAGTTGTGGAATCAGGTGCGGGAACAGGTAGGGGCCGACGGTGTAGATCGCGCCGACTTTCAGCGGGGCGGTCAGCTGGTTCTTGCCGGCCTGGGCCAGTTCACGGATGCCTTGGGCCTGCTCCAGCACTTTCTGCGCCTGGGCAACGATGCCTTCACCCACCGGCGTCAGGCGCACGGCGCTTTTGCTGCGCTCGAAAATCAGCACGCCGAGCTCGTCTTCGAGCTTCTTCACGCCCACCGACAGCGTCGGCTGGCTGACATGGCAACGCTCGGCCGCATGGCCGAAGTGCTGCTCCTGGGCGAGGGTGACGATGTAGCGTAATTCTGTGAGGGTCATGGCGAGCGTCCGTGAAGTTGCGAGCCAAGCATACCGGCTGCAATCGATAGACGCACGTTATCAGACTGCGGGCGCGGTGGGACACTGGCTAATGTTGGTGTGTGGCGAGGGGATTCATCCCCGTTGGGGTGCGAAGCAGCCCCATGATGAGACGCTTGAGGCAGGCTGAAAGATCGTGCCCGCTGTATTTGGGGCCGCTTCGCGCCCCAGCGGGGATGAATCCCCTCGCCACAAAGTCACAAGCCTCTGTTACAGAGGCTTGCAATATCAGCGCCGGCGCTTGTCGATGGAGTACACGAACGGCGCCGTCAGTTCGATGGTGCCGTTGGTCAGCAGCTCAGGCGGTGGCTTGGGCAGTGGCTGGGCGCGGCGGATCATTTCCAGGGTGGCCCTGTCCAGCGACTCCGTGCCGGCACTGCCCACCAGTTCGAAGGACAACACGTTGCCGTTGCCATCCACCACGAAGCGCAGGCGGTTGGTGCCTTCCTTGTTCATCTGCTGGGCCCGGGGCGGGTACTTCTTGTACTTGCCCAGGTGCGCCAGCAGAGTGCCTTGCCAACTGGCCTTGGCCGCCATTTGCGCCGGCGAAGGACCAGGGGCCGGTTGCGCCGATTTCTCGGTCGGCGCCTGGGTTGGCTGGGTGTCGCTCGGCTTCTGCTCCGACGGTTGTTCCTTCGGCGGTTCGGGTTTCTTCTCTTCCACCGGTTTCGGCTTGGGCGGTTGCGGCTTGGGCTTGGGCTTGACCGGCTTGGGCACGGCGATTTCCGCCTTCGGCGCTTCGGCAAGCTTGGGCAGCGGCAGTTCCTCCACCGGCTCTGGCGGTTTTGGCGGGGTGACGACTTTCGGCGGCGCCGGCGGGGGTGGCGCGGGCACCGGCGCCAGCTCGACCATCATCGCCTGGGGCGGCAGCTCGATGGGCGGGCGGGAGGTCCAGTTCAGCGTCAGCGCGATGGCGAGCGCATGCACGCCCAGCACCACGGCCAGGCTACCGCTGTAACGCGTCAGCTTTTGGCGCGTCGTGATCATTTCTTCGGCGCCGTCTCGAGTCCGACCAAGCCGACCTTCAGGTAGCCGGCACCGCGCAGGGCGTCCATCACACTCATCAGGTCGCCGTAATCCACGCCTTTATCGGCCTGGAAGAAGATCGTCGTGTCCTTCTTGCCTTGGGTCTTGGCGTCGAGGGTCGCGCCGAGGTTCTCGGTCTTGACCTCGTCTTCGCCGAGGAACAGGCGCTGGTCGGCCTTGACGCTGAGGAACACCGGTTTTTCCGGGCGCGGCGATGGCTTGGCCGTGGAGGCCGGCAGGTCGACCTTGATGTCCACGGTGGCGAGCGGAGCGGCCACCATGAAGATGATCAGCAGGACCAGCATCACGTCGATGAACGGCGTGACGTTGATTTCGTGATTCTCGGCCAGATCGTCGTCTGCGCCTTCTTTCAAATGCAGGCCCATGGCCGATTACCCCACTTTCACCATGTGCGGTTGCGAACCACGCTCGGGTGGCAGGTGGTCGAGGTCGCGGCTGACCAGCAGCAGGACTTCGGCCGAGGCGTCGGAGACCTGGGCCTTGTAGCCGGCGATGGAGCGGGCGAAGACGTTGTAGATGACCACGGCCGGGATCGCCGCGACCAGGCCCAATGCGGTCGCCAGCAGGGCCTCGGCGATGCCGGGGGCCACGACGGCGAGGTTGGTGGTCTGGGTCTTGGCGATGCCGATGAAGCTGTTCATGATGCCCCACACGGTGCCGAACAGGCCGACGAACGGTGCGGTGGAACCGATGGTGGCGAGCACGCCGGTGCCGCTGCTCATGTTACGACCGCAGGCGGCGACCAGGCGCTCCAGGCGGAAGCTCACGCGCTCCTTGATGCCTTCCTTCTCGCGGCTGTTGGCCGACAGGCGCATCTCTTCGAGCGCGTCATGGACCAGCAGGTTGGCCAGCGTCCCTTCCTTGGCGGCGGTGGCGCTGGCTTCCTTGAGGGTGGTGGCCTTTTTCAGCGCGGCGATCTCGCCCCGCAAGCGGCGCTTGGCGCCCAGCAGCTCGAAGCCTTTGGCGATCCAGATGGTCCAGGTGATGATCGAGGCGATGGCCAGGCCGATCATCACGATCTTGACGATGATGTCGGCGTTCTTGTACATGCCCCAGGGCGACAGGTCATGGGCCATGCCCAGTGAGTTGTCGGCCTTTTGTTCTTCTTCCATCTGCTTGGCGGCTTCACCGAGCCCAGCCAGAGCCTTTTGCACTTCAGGCGGCAAGGATGAAGTGTCGACGCTGCCGTCGGGGTTTCTCGGCACGTCTGCCTGGGTATTGGCCGCGGGCTCATTGACGGTCGCAGGGGCGGCCTGATCGGCGAAGGCGGCGGCAGGTGCCAGCAGCAGGCCGAGCAGCAGGGCTGCCATGGCGCGCCAGGCGCGAGGTCGGTTGGTTGGCGAAGCGGATAATAGGGCGTGTTTCATGCTGGCCGGACCTGAGAGGAAAAAAAATGGATGTTCTTCCAGGCCTCGTGGGGCCGAGAACAAAAGTGGCGTGCATTATTGCAAGTAATTCTTGTTAACAAAAGTAATAGAGTATCTTTTTTTCCTTCATTGCTAGCCGCTCATCCCTTTGCGAGGCTAGTCTGCGGCTTTACTAAAGGAGATGTTGATGTCCGCGCCTTCTGTTTTGATCGCCGGCTGCGGCGATATCGGCGGCCGGTTGGCTCGCCGGCTGGTGGCCGAAAACTGGCAGGTCCATGGCCTGCGACGTACGGTCGCGCACCTGCCCGCCGGGGTGAACGGTGTGGCCGGTGATCTGTTCAGCGCGCAGTGCCCGGCCGACTGGCCCACCGGGCCGCTGGATTACCTGGTGTATAGTGCCGCGGCCACCGACCATGACGAGGCCGGCTATCGAGCGGCCTACATCGAGGGGCTTGAGCATGTGCTGGGGTGGTTGAAGCAGCACGGCCAACAACCACGGCGCCTGCTGTTTGTTTCCAGCAGCAGTGTCTATGGGCAGCAGAAGGGCGAGTGGGTCGACGAAAACTCGCCCACCGAGGCGGGGGGGTATTCCGGCCGGCTGATGCTTGAAGCCGAGCAAGTGGCGCTGGACAGCGGCATTCCCGCCAGTCGCGTGCGCCTGACCGGCATCTACGGCCCAGGCCGTGAGTGGCTGTTGAGCCAGGTGCGCCAAGGCTATCGCGTTGTCGTCGACCCTCCTCTGTACGCCAATCGCATCCATGCCGACGATGCAGCGGGTTTGCTGGCATTCCTGCTGGAAGCGGATCGCCAGGGCAAGAGGCTGGACGATTGCTACATCGGGGTCGACGACGCTCCGGCGCCGCTGGCCGAGGTGGTGGGCTGGTTGCGTGAGTACATGGGCGTCACCCAATGGGCCGAAGACGCCAGCGTGCGCCGTGCCGGCAGCAAACGCTGCAGCAACGCCCGGGCGAAGGCGTTGGGCTGGACACCGCAGTATCCGAGTTTTCGCGAGGGGTATGCGGCGATTCTGGAAGGGCGCTGCTGAATTCCATAGCCCCAGAACAACTGTGGGAGCGGGCTTGCTCGCGAAGGGGCCTGGCATCGACTGTCTTCGTTGACTGTCGTGCCGCCTTCGCGAGCAAGCCCGCTCCCACAGGGTTGTTGCTGCTGGGTCGGGCTACTGCTTCTCCAGCACCCAGCGCCGGTCACCGGGCGTGAACGACGGCATTTCATCGGCCAGCGCGGCGTTGATGGTCTGGAAGATTTCCAGTTTCTTGCCGTCGCGGGCGAAGATCCAGGTGTTGCCCTGGCCGTTCTGTTGCAGCCAGATGTTGTCGTTGCCGCCGCTCATGGAGGCGCAATCGCCCGCCAGGCACAGGGCGTAGCGATCAGCGCCCGGCAGGCCGCTGACCTGGCCATCGGGTTGGAACTGCACGGTCGCGCCTTGGCCGGGGCCGTTGACGATGCGCCAGGTGCCGCCGAGGTAGGCGGCGTACAGCGCTCGCTCGAAGCTGGCGCCGATGGGGGCGCCGTCCGGTACCTGGACTTGTGCGCGGTCGAACACCTGCTGCGGTTCGTTCTCGTTGGCGGCCTGGTTCAACTGGTCGCCGTCGCGTTTCAGTTCGCTGGCGGAACTGCCGTAGAAGTCGACTTTCCATGCCCCGTCTTCTTCGCCCAGCAACTTGCCTTCGACGTTTTCAAAACCGTTGGTGTAGCGTGCCTGGCCGGCCCGGGTGTTGATGTCCCATTCCAGGTTCGGGCCATAAGCCTGCAGCGCTTCGCGAAGTGGGCCGCCTTTGGCGGCAGCGTCGATGGCGGCCTGGTTGATCCAGGTGCCGCTGATGTCACGGTCGGCAGGGTCGCTGGCGCAGCCGCCCAGGAACAGGGCGACCAGCGAAAGAGCAAGCGCATTGCGCATGGTGGAATCCTTTCAAGACGAAAACGGCGCAGCGGGGGGACGCTGCGCCGGCCTGATTACTCGATGACCAGGATCGCGTCCATCTCAACCTGGGCGCCCTTCGGCAGGGCTGCCACGCCGATGGCCGCGCGGGCAGGGTAAGGCTGGTCGAAGTACTTGCCCATGATCTCGTTGACCTTGGCGAAGTGGCTCAGGTCGGTGAGGAAGATGTTCAGCTTGACGATGTCCTTGAATGAACCGCCAGCGGCCTCGGCCACGGCCTTGAGGTTTTCGAAGACCTGCACGGTCTGGGCTTCGAAGCCTTCCACCAGCTCCATGGTTTTCGGGTCCAGGGGGATCTGGCCCGACATGTACACGGTGTTGCCCGCCTTGATCGCCTGGGAGTAAGTGCCGATGGCGGCCGGGGCCTTGTCACTGGTGATAACGGTCTTGGTCATGAATGACTCCTTGTAATGAACAGGCTACGCGCGCATCCGGGTGATGCGGATGACGCCGGTCAGGGCGCGCAGTTTCTTGATCACGCGGGCCAGGTGCACGCGGTCGTGGACGCTGACCACCAGTTGGACGACGCTGATGCGACCATCGCGCTCGTCCATGCTGATTTTCTCGATATTGCCGTCGGCGGCGTTGACGCTGCTGGCCAGCAAGGCGATCAGGCCGCGCTGGTGCTCCAGCTCGACCCGCAGCTCGACGTTGAATTCGCCGGTGACATCCTTGGCCCAGGAGAGCTGGATGCATTTTTCCGGGTTGTGGCGGATTTCGCTGATGTTGCGGCAGTTGTCCAGGTGCACCACCATCCCCTTGCCGGCGGACAAGTGGCCGACAATCGGGTCGCCCGGGATCGGTGTGCAGCATTTGGCGTAGCTGAGCACCAGGCCTTCGGTGCCGCGAATCGCCAGCGGGCCTTCGGGGCTCGGCAACTGTTCGCCTTCGCCGAGCAGGCGGCGGGCGACGACGTAGGCCATGCGGTTGCCCAGGCCGATGTCTTCGAGCAGGTCTTCGATCAGCTCGAGGCGGTATTCGTGGAGCATCACCTGCACGCGCTCGGTCGGGATCTTGTCCAGCGAGCTGTCGAAGCCGTTCAGTACCTTGTTCAGCAGGCGTTCGCCGAGGTTGATCGACTCGGAGCGGCGTTGCAGTTTCAAGGCGTGGCGGATGTGCGTGCGTGCCTTGCCGGTGACGACGAAGTTGAGCCACGCCGGGTTCGGCCGGGCGCCGGGGGCGCTGACGATTTCCACCGTGGAGCCGCTTTGCAGCGGTTCGGACAACGGGGCCAGGCGGCGGTTGATCCGGCAGGCGATGCAACTGTTGCCGACGTCGGTGTGCACTGCGTAGGCAAAGTCCACGGCCGTGGAGCCCTTGGGCAGCTCCATGATCCGGCCCTTGGGCGTGAAGACGTAGACCTCGTCGGGGAACAGGTCGATCTTGACGCTCTCGATGAATTCCAGGGAGTTGCCGGCGCGCTGCTGCATTTCCAATACGCCCTTGACCCATTGCCGGGCCCGGGCGTGGGTGCTCTTGGGCTGTTCGTCACCGCTGGATTTGTACAGCCAATGGGCCGCGATGCCGTTGTTGGCCATCTCTTCCATTTCGCGGGTGCGGATCTGGATTTCGATGGGTACGCCGTGCATGCCGAACAGCGTGGTGTGCAGCGACTGGTAGCCGTTGGCCTTGGGGATCGCGATGTAGTCCTTGAAGCGCCCCGGCAGCGGTTTGTACAAATTGTGCACGGCGCCCAATACGCGATAGCAGGTGTCGACCTTGTCGACGATGATCCGGAACGCGTAGACGTCCATGATCTCGTTGAAGGCCCGGCGCTTGCCGCGCATTTTCTTGTAGATGCCGTAGAGGTGCTTCTGCCGCCCGCTGACGTCGCCTTCGATGCCGTCGATGGCCAGGCAATGGCTCAGGGACTCTTCGATCTTGTTGACGATTTCCTTGCGGTTGCCCCGGGCGCGCTTGACGGCCTGGTTGATCCGCGCCGAACGCATCGGGTGCATGGCCTTGAAGCCCAGGTCTTCGAACTCGATACGGATGGCGTGCATGCCCAGGCGATTGGCGATGGGCGCGTAGATCTCCAGGGTTTCCTTGGCGATGCGGCGGCGCTTTTCGCCGGACAGTACTTCCAGCGTGCGCATGTTGTGCAGGCGGTCGGCGAGCTTGACCAGGATCACGCGAATGTCGCGGGCCATGGCCATGGCCATTTTCTGGAAGTTCTCGGCCTGGGCCTCGGCCTTGGTCTCGAAGTTCATCTGGGTCAGCTTGCTGACCCCGTCGACCAGCTCGGCCACGGTTTCGCCAAACTGCGCCTGCAGCGCTTCCTTGGCGATACCGGTGTCTTCGATCACGTCATGGAGCATGGCCGCCATCAGGCTCTGATGGTCCATGTGCATGTCGGCCAGGATGTTCGCCACGGCAAGCGGGTGCGTGACGTACGCCTCGCCGCTGCGGCGGCGCTGGCCGTCGTGGGCTTGTTCGGCGTAGAAATAGGCTCGGCGGACCAGATTGACCTGGTCCGTGCCGAGGTAGGCCGATAAGCGATCGGCGAGGGCGTCTATGCTCGGCATGATGATGACTCCTGCCGTCTGCTGTGACCCCGCGCCGTGCTACGTCGACCAGGCATAGGCTTAGACCGCCTCGTTGGACTCGTCCTCGAACGCTGCGAACAGCGGTTCGTCCTCGACGATTTCAGCGTTGGCGATGAACTCGTAGCTCATCAGGCCTTCGGCGATTTCACGCAGCGCTACCACGGTAGGCTTGTCGTTTTCCCACTGGACCAATGGCTCTTTGCCGCCGGTGGCCAGTTGACGGGCACGCTTGGTAGAGAGCATGACCAGCTCAAAGCGGTTTTCCACGTGTTCTAGGCAGTCTTCAACGGTTACGCGGGCCATGGTATTCCTCGGAGCGAATGCAATATGCGCGCTGCCCGGTTGGGCGAGCGGACTCGACAGTTTAAAAAAACACCAGCGTTTAGGGAAGCGCTGATTTTTTGAGCAAGCCCTCGGCGCGCTGCGAGTACCAATGTAAAGCTGTCGCAGCGGTTTTGGGAAGGGCTTCTCAGCCCAGCAGTTCGGCCAGCAATTTACCGAAACGCTGCTGCTGGCGTTTCTGCTGCAACTGGCTGGCGCGGAAAATCGCCTTCAGGTCGTCCAGCGCGTGGGCGAAATCGTCGTTGATGATCAGGTAATCGTAATCGACGTAGTGGCTCATTTCGCTGACCGCTTCACGCATCCGCCCTTCGATGATCTCGTCGCTGTCCTGGCCTCGGTTGGTCAGGCGCTGGCGCAAGGCTTGCTGGCTTGGCGGCAGGATGAAGATCGAGCGGGCCTGGGGCATGAGCTTGCGCACCTGCTCGGCGCCTTGCCAGTCGATTTCCAGGATCAGGTCGTGGCCTTCGTCCAGGGTCTGCTGCAGGTAGCTCTGCGAGGTGCCGTACAGGTTGCCGAAGACTTCGGCGCGCTCGAGGAAGTCGCCGTGCTCGGCCATCCTCACGAACTCTTCGCGGTCGACGAAGTGATAGTTCACCCCGTTCACTTCGCCCGGGCGCATGGCGCGGGTGGTATGGGACACGGAGACGCGGATCTGCGGCTCGGCGTCTATCAGGGCCTTGACCAGGCTGGTCTTGCCGGCGCCCGAAGGCGCGGAAATGATGTACAGGGTGCCGGTGCTGTGGGTCATGTCGGGTTAGCCTTACTCAATGTTCTGTACTTGTTCGCGCATCTGCTCGATCAACACCTTGAGGTTGACCGCAGCCTGGGTGCTGCGCGGGTCGAAGGCCTTGGAGCCCAGTGTGTTGGCTTCGCGGTTGAGTTCCTGCATCAGGAAGTCCAGGCGGCGACCGGCCGCGCCACCGGACTTGAGCACCCGGCGGACTTCGATGATGTGGGTGCTCAGGCGATCCAGTTCTTCGGCCACGTCGCTTTTTTGCGCGAGCATGACCATTTCCTGTTCCAGGCGCTGCGGGTCCAGCTCGGCCTTCATGTCGGCAAAGCGGTCGAGGACTTTCTGGCGCTGGGTGGCGAGCATCTGCGGAACCAGTTCGCGCAGGGTGCTGACGTTTTCTTCGATGGCGGTGAGGCGCTCGTTGATCAGCCGGGCCAGTTCCGCGCCTTCGCGCTCACGCCCGGCCTTGAGTTCCTTCAGACCTTGGTTGAACAGCGCCAGGGCCTCGGCGTTCAGTGCCTGCGGATCGCTGGCGTCACCCACCAGCACGCCGGGCCAGGCCAGTACTTCCAGCGGGTTCAGGGCGGCGGGGTTGCTGATCAGGCTGGCAACGGTTTCGGCGGCAGCCACCAGTTGCGCGGCGCGTTCGCGATCCACCTGCAAGGGTTTGCCGGTGCTTTCTTCGGTAAAGCGCAGGGTGCATTCCAGCTTGCCCCGGGACAGGCCCTGGCGCAGCGCTTCACGCACGCCGCCTTCCAGGTCGCGGAAGGATTCGGGCAGGCGCAGGTGCGGTTCCAGGTAGCGACTGTTGACCGAGCGCAGTTCCCAGCTCAGCGTGCCTTGAGCCCCGGCTTTTTCGACGCGGGCGAAGGCGGTCATGCTGTGCACCATGGAGGTTCCTCGCATTGCAGGCCGACACGACCTGAGAATCTGTGGATTGAGCCCGGCGGGCAGCAAAGGCGCAGGATTGTAGCGCAGTGAAGCGTGTGCCCCCAAACCGTGCCTGTGACAAAGCGCTGCAGCCCGTCGGCCGGGCGTTTGAGAGACTGCGCTCGTCGCGCCGGCTTTTTAGAACTGCCCTCGCGCGGCACACGGCTTTATAATGCCGGCAGTTTTCCGTCCTCAGTACAGGTGTTCCCTATGAAACGTCCAAGTGGTCGCGCTGCCGATCAGCTCCGCTCGATCCGCATTACCCGCAACTACACCAAACACGCCGAGGGCTCTGTACTGGTCGAATTCGGTGATACCAAGGTGATCTGCACCGTCAGCGTCGAGAACGGCGTGCCGCGGTTCCTCAAGGGCCAGGGCCAGGGTTGGCTGACCGCCGAGTACGGCATGCTGCCGCGGGCCACCGGCGAGCGTAACCAGCGCGAAGCCAGCCGTGGCAAGCAGGGCGGGCGCACCCTGGAAATCCAGCGCCTGATCGGCCGTTCGCTGCGCGCCGCGCTGGACATGTCCAAGCTGGGCGACGTGACCTTGTACGTCGATTGCGACGTGATCCAGGCTGACGGCGGCACCCGCACCGCGTCCATCACCGGCGCGATGGTCGCGTTGGTCGATGCCTTGAAAGTGATCAAGAAGCGTGGCGGCCTCAAGGGCGGCGACCCGCTCAAGCAGATGATCGCCGCGGTGTCCGTGGGCATGTACCAGGGCGAGCCGGTCCTGGACCTGGACTACCTGGAAGACTCGGCTGCCGAGACCGACCTGAACGTGGTCATGACCAGCGCCGGCGGCTTCATCGAAGTGCAGGGCACCGCCGAAGGCGCGCCGTTCCAGCCGGAAGAATTGAACGCTATGCTGGAACTGGCGAAGAACGGCATGAGTCAGATCTTCGAATTGCAGAAGGCCGCCCTGGCTGACTGATCGATTCACGCTTCAGACAAGGAGAGCGACATGAGTGATGAGCCAGTCCTGCTGCCCCAGCCGAGCAAAGAGGCGCGTCAATGGGCAATGTTTTGTCACCTGTCCGCCTTGCTGGGGATCTGGATTCCGTTCGGTACGCTAATCGGGCCGCTGGTGCTCTGGCAGCTCAAGCGTGAGTCCGACCCGTTCATCGATGCCCAAGGCAAGGAAGCGCTGAACTTCCAGATCACCGTGGCGATCGCCTCGGCGATCAGTCTGCTGCTGATGATCGTGGTGATTGGCTTCTTCCTGTTCGGTCTGGTGGCCATTGGTGCGTTGGTGTTGACCATCATCGCCGGGGTCAAGGCCAATGAAGGACAGCCGTATCGGTATCCGTTTACCTGGCGGCTGGTCAAATAGCGATCAGCTAGCGCCTTGCCCTGTGGGAGCGAGCTTGCTCGCGATTGCGGCTGTTCATTCAATATCGATGTTGGCCGATCCATCGTCATCGCGAGCAAGCTCGCTCCCACCGTTGATTTTCAGTGGCCACAAAAAAACCGACATCGACTGTCGGTTTTTTTGTGGCTGCGAAACGACACTCAGATCGTCAGCGTCCAGTCGTAGTCCACGATCAGCGGCGCGTGCTGCGAGAACCGAGGCTGGCGCGGCAGGCGAGCGCTGCGTACGAAGCGGCGCAGGCCGGGCGTCAGCAACTGGTAGTCGAAACGCCAGCCGAGGTTGAGCATCTCGGCCTGCTCGCTGTCCGGCCACCAGCTGTACTGGTCGCCTTCGCGGCTGACTTCGCGCAGGGCATCGACATAGCCCATGTTGCCAATGATCTCGTCCATCCAGGCCCGTTCCGGCGCCAGGAAGCCAGGAGATTGCTGGCTGTCGCGCCAGTTCTTGATATCCAGCTTCTGTTGCGCCACGTACAGCGAGCCACAATAGATGTACTCGCGACGTTTGCGTCGCTGTTTATCAAGATAACGGGCGAAGTCGTCCATCAACTTGAATTTCTGATTCAAATCTTCATCGCCGTTCTGTCCCGAAGGGAGCAGTAAGGTCGCGATGCTGACCTTGTCGAAATCGGCTTGCAGGTAGCGCCCGTAGCGGTCCGCCGTCTCGAAACCGAGACCGTTGATGACAGCCTTCGGTTGCAGCCGCGAGTACAAAGCCACGCCACCCTGGGCGGGGACTTCGGCATCGCAGGCATAAAGGAAGTAACCATCCAGTTGGAAGGCTGCATCGTCCAGTTCAAAGGCGGAGGCGCGGGTGTCCTGCAGGCAGATGACGTCGGCATTCTGTGCTTGCAGCCAACTGAGCAAACCACGCTCGACTGCAGCCTGAATACCATTGACGTTCACACTGATGATCCGCATAAATGGCCCCAAAAATCACGTGCGTGTATGATACACGGCGTGTACCTATTTAGCTAAATCCGCGGTATTTGAGGCTTTTTTCATGCAGGCGTATCAGCGCGATTTCATTCGTTTTGCCATCGATCGCGGGGTTTTGCGCTTCGGTGAGTTCACCCTCAAGTCCGGACGCACCAGCCCGTACTTCTTCAACGCCGGCCTGTTCAACAGCGGTTCGGCCCTGGCGCAGCTGGGGCGTTTCTATGCAGCGGCCATCGTCGAGAGCGGTATTGCGTTCGACGTCCTGTTCGGCCCGGCCTACAAAGGCATCCCGCTGGCCGCCACCACCGCCGTCGCCCTGGCCGAGCATCACGAGCGCGACCTGCCCTGGTGTTTCAACCGCAAGGAAGCCAAGGCCCACGGTGAAGGCGGCAGCCTGGTGGGCGCGCCGCTGACCGGCGACGTCCTGATCATTGACGACGTGATCACCGCCGGCACCGCTATTCGCGAGGTGATGCAGATCATCGCTTCCCAGGACGGCGCCAAGGCCGCCGGCGTGCTGATCGCGCTGAACCGCCAGGAGCGTGGCAATGGTGAGTTGTCGGCGATCCAGGAAGTGGAGCGCGACTTTGGCATTCCGGTGATCAGCATTGTGTCGCTGACCCAGGTGCTGGAATTCTTGGCTGATGACCCCCAGCTCAAACAGCATTTGCCGGCGGTTGAGGCTTATCGGGCGCAGTTCGGCGTCTGATCGGCTTGCACAATCCCTTGTGGGAGCGGGCTTGCTCGCGAATGCGATGGCAAATTCAACCTTGTGTTGACTGACCTGCCGCTTTCGCGAGCAAGCCCGCTCCCACATAAGTTTGCCTTGACCGGTAAACCGTGAAAAAAAGACCCCGCTCAACCAGGTTGAGCGGGGTCTTTTTTTACCGGAATCGCTTAAGGACGCTTGCGATTGCTGATCAACGTACCCACGCCGGTATCGGTGAAGATCTCCAGCAGGATCGCATTCGGCACCCGGCCATCGATGATCAGCGAGCTGCCGACGCCGCCCTGTACCGCTTCCAGCGCGCAGCGGATCTTTGGCAGCATGCCGCCGTAGATCGTACCGTCGGCGATGAGGTCGTCGACCTGTTGGGTCGACAACCCGGTCAGGACCTTGCCCGACTTGTCCATCAGGCCGGCGATGTTGGTCAGCAGCATCAGCTTCTCGGCTTTCAGTGCCTCGGCCACCTTGCCGGCCACCAGGTCGGCGTTGATGTTGTACGACTCACCGTTGGCCCCCACGCCGATAGGCGCGATGACCGGGATGAAGTCGCCCTTGACCAGCAGGTTCAGCAGGTCGGTGTTGATGCCCACCACTTCGCCCACCTGGCCGATGTCGATGATTTCCGGCTGGGTCATCTCCGGGGTCTGGCGGGTCACGGTGAGCTTTTTCGCCCGGATCAGTTCGGCATCCTTGCCGGTCAGGCCGATGGCGCTGCCGCCATGGCGGTTGATCAGGTTGACGATGTCCTTGTTGACCTGGCCACCCAGGACCATTTCCACCACATCCATGGTCTGCGCGTCGGTCACGCGCATGCCATCGATGAAATGGCTTTCGATCGCCAGGCGCTTGAGCAGGTCGCCGATCTGCGGGCCACCGCCATGCACCACCACCGGGTTGATGCCCACGGCCTTCATCAGCACGATGTCGCGGGCGAAGCCGGTTTTCAGCTCCTCGCTTTCCATCGCGTTGCCGCCGTATTTGATCACCAGGGTCTTGCCGACATAGCGTCGGATGTAAGGCAACGCTTCGGACAGGACCTTGGCGGTATTGGCGGCGGCTTCGCGTTCGAGGGTCATTCAGGGCTCCGGTGGTGCTTCAAAAATCAGAACGGTAGTTGAAGATCAGGTGCAACACGTTTGAGTTGGGTGTGGAACACATCCTTGATGCGCTGCAGTTCGGCTTCGTTGTCGGCCTCGAAGCGCAGGACCAGCACCGGCGTGGTGTTGGACGCGCGCACCAGGCCCCAACCCTGGGGATAGTCGACCCGCACACCGTCGATGGTGGTCAGTTCGGCGCCTTCGCCCCATTGAGCGTCGTGCAGTGCATCAATGATGCTGAATTTGGTCTCTTCGGTCACATGGATATTGATTTCCGGCGTAGAAATATCGTTCGGGAAGGTCGCGAACAGGTCTTCGGCGCTGGAGGGCTCCTTGCTGAGGATCTCCAGCAGGCGCGCGGCGCTGTAGATGCCGTCGTCGAAACCGAACCAGCGCTCCTTGAAGAAGATGTGGCCACTCATTTCCCCGGCCAGCAGGGCGCCGCTCTGTTTCATTTTCTTCTTGATCAACGAGTGACCGGTCTTCCACATCAGCGGGCGACCGCCATATTCCTTGATCAGTGGCACCAGGCGACGGGTGCACTTGACGTCGAAAATGATCTCGGCATCCGGGTTGCGCGCCACGACATCCTTGGCGAACAGCATCAGCAGGCGGTCGGGGAACACGACGCTGCCGGTGTTGGTGACCACGCCGACGCGGTCGCCATCGCCGTCGAAGGCCAGGCCCAGGTCAGCGTTGGTTTCCTTGACCTTGGCGATCAGGTCTTGCAGGTTTTCCAGCTTGCCCGGGTCCGGGTGATGGTTGGGGAAGTTGCCATCCACCTCGCAGAACAGCGGGATGACCTCGCAGTTCAGGGCTTCGATCAGTTGCGGGGCAATCACGCCGGCGGCGCCGTTGCCGCAGTCGACCACCACTTTCAGGCGACGGGCGAGCTTCACGTCCTTGACGATCTCATCGTTGTAGCGCCCAAGGATGTCGACCTGGGTCACGCTGCCTTTGCCGCTGCTCAGGTCGTTGGTCTTGAGGCGGGTGTGCAGGGCCTGGATCTGCTCGTTGGCCAGGGTGTCGCCAGCGATGACGATCTTGAAGCCGTTGTAGTTCGAGGGGTTGTGGCTGCCGGTGAGCATCACGCCGGATTTGCCGGCCAGGACGTTGGCGGCGTAGTACAGCGCCGGCGTCGGCACCAGGCCCACGTCGCTGACGTGGCAGCCACTGTCGGCAATACCCTTGATCAATTGCGCGACCAACTCGGGGCCGGACAGGCGGCCGTCGCGGCCGACGCACACGTTCGGTTCGCCCTGGGCCAGGCTCTGGGAGCCAATGGCGCGGCCGATCCAGTAGGCGGTTTCGGCGGTGAGGGTTTCCGGTACTACGCCACGGATGTCGTAGGCGCGGAAGATGCTGTCAGGGAAGATCGGGGCGATTGCAGCTGGGGTGTTCATGGGCGGGGCGCTCTATCAGAGGGTGACTGGACAGGCCGACGAGGGGCGTCGGCAGGCTCAAGCTGAAGGGTATGACGGCGTTTTTGACAGAGAGTTCGTGGTGGGAAAATGCCATGAGATAGCGTTATCCCGAGCTCGGTCGCCTAATACATTGATTCCGGATGGGAAACCTAGCAGAAAGCCATTGCGCATTTTTCGCCCTGAAACAGAAGCTTAATAAACGGGCCGGGCAGCACGCCCGGCCACGAACCGCCGGCTCAGTGGCTGCCGGAGTGGCCGAAACCGCCGGCGCCGCGCTGGCTCTCGTCGAATTCCGTGACCAGTTCGAAATGAGCCTGCACCACTGGCACCAGCACCAGTTGCGCAATGCGTTCGCCCACGGCGATGTTGAAGGCCGTCTGGCCACGGTTCCAGCACGACACCATCAGCTCGCCCTGGTAGTCGGAGTCGATCAGGCCCACCAGGTTGCCCAGCACGATGCCGTGTTTGTGGCCCAGGCCCGAGCGCGGCAGGATCAGCGCGGCCAGGTTCGGGTCGCCGATGTACACCGACAGGCCGGTCGGGATCAGCAGGGTCTGGCCCGGTTCCAGGAGGGTGTCCTGCTTGAGCATCGCCCGCAGGTCGAGACCGGCGGAGCCGGGCGTGGCGTATTGCGGCAACGGGAATTCGTTGCCGATGCGTGGATCGAGGATCTTGGCTTGTAGAGCGTGCATGGAGATTTAAACCTGGTTCAGACGTTCGGCGATGAAGGTGATCAGCTGGCGGGCAATCTTGCCCTTGCTGGTCTGGGCGAAAAGGGTGGCGTGCAACTGGCGATCGATCACGCTGCAGGCGTTTTCCTCGCTGTTGAAGCCGATGCTCGGGTTGGCGACGTCGTTGGCGACGATCAAGTCGAGGTTCTTGTCCTTGAGCTTGCGCGCGGCGTAATCGAGCAGGTGTTCGGTTTCGGCGGCGAAGCCGACACTGAACGGCCGGTCGGGGCGGGTGGCGATACTGGCAAGGATGTCCGGGTTGCGCACCATCTGCAGCAGCAGGCCGTCACCACTCGTAGGGTCTTTCTTCAATTTCTGTGGGGCGACGACTTCGGGGCGGTAGTCCGCGACCGCTGCCGAGGCGATGAACAGGTCGCAGGGGATGGCGGCTTCGCACGCCGCGAGCATGTCCCGGGCGCTGACGACGTCGATGCGCGTGACCCGGTCCGGCGTGGGCAGGTGCACGGGGCCGGTGATCAAGGTCACCCGGGCGCCGGCTTCCACCGCGGCTTCGGCCAGGGCGAAGCCCATTTTCCCGGAGCTGTGGTTGGTGATGTAGCGCACCGGGTCGATGTTTTCCTGGGTCGGGCCGGCGGTGATCAGCACGTGTTTGCCGGTCAGGGCCTGGCGCTGGAAGCAGTCGGCGGCGCATTGGGCCAAGTCGGTGGCTTCCAGCATGCGGCCCATGCCGACATCGCCGCAGGCCTGGCTGCCGGAGGCCGGGCCGAAGACCTTCAGTGCACGGCTTTCGAGCAATTGCAGGTTGGCCTGGGTGGCCGGATCGCGCCACATGGCCTGGTTCATGGCTGGGGCGACGGCCACCACGGCGTCGGTGGCGAGCACCAGGGTGGTGAGCAGGTCGTCGGCGATGCCTTGGGCCAGGCGGGCGATCAGGTCGGCGGTCGCCGGGGCGATCAGCACCAGGTCGGCCCACTTGGCCAGTTCGATATGGCCCATGGCTGCCTCGGCCGCGGGGTCGAGCAGGTCCAGGTGAACCGGGTGGCCGGACAGTGCCTGCATGGTCAGCGGGGTGATGAACTCACTGCCGCCGCGGGTCATCACGACCCGTACTTCCGCGCCCTGGTCGATGAGTCGGCGAACCAGCTCGGCGCTCTTGTAGGCAGCAATGCCGCCGCCGACGCCCAGAACGATGCGTTTCCGATACAGCCGCTGCATAGGCCTGCCTTTCGATTTCAGTGGTCAGTGCAGTGCGAACCCTTCGGCAACAGCCTGCCAGGGTGCGAATCGCCTGCAAAAAAGATGGGCTACGATATCACAGCGACCGCTATGGAACAGCGGTGCGCCACAGACCAGGAGGTCCTATGAGTATTCGAGATTGGCCGGCGGCCGAGCGCCCGCGGGAGAAGTTGTTGCAATTGGGTTCGGCGAGTCTTTCGGATGCCGAGTTGTTGGCGATCTTCTTGCGAACCGGGGTTTGCGGGAAGAGTGCAGTAGACCTGGCTCGACACCTGCTGCATCAATTTGGTTGCCTGCGCGGTTTACTGGACGCCGACCTGCGTACATTCAGCATGCAACTGGGCCTGGGGCCGGCGAAGTTCGCGCAGTTGCAAGCGGTCCTGGAAATGGGGCGCCGACATCTGGCCCAGGACCTGCGACGAGAGTCGGTGCTGGAGAGCCCGCTGGTTGTACGCGACTACCTCAAGGCCGTGTTGCGCCATGAACCCCATGAAGTGTTCGGCTGCCTGTTCCTGGATTCCCGGCATCGGGTGTTGGCCTATGAGGCGCTGTTTCGCGGCTCGATCGACAGCGCCAGCGTCTATCCACGGCAAGTGGTCAAGCGCGCCCTGGCCCACAATGCCGCCGCGTTGATCCTGTGTCACAACCATCCTTCCGGCGATACCGAGCCGAGCCAGGCCGACCGGGTGCTCACCGAGCGCCTTCAGCAAGCGCTGGAGTTGATTGACGTGCGGGTGCTCGATCATTTCATCGTCGGCGATGGGGAGCCGCTGTCGATGGTGGAGTACGGGTGGATGTAGCCGCGATCTGGCAATGGCAAACTCTGTGGGGGCGGGCTTGCTCGCGAAGAGGTCGTGTCAGGCGACATCCGTGCTGGCTGACCCACCGCTTTCGCGGGCAAGCCCGCTCCCACAGGTTTCAATGCATACAGGTGGTTACTTGAGGGTGACCTTGGCGTAGTCCTGGCGACCGAACGGGCTGACCGAATAACCCTGCACTTCCTTGCGGGTGAGGGCGAAGGCCGTCGGGTGAGCCAGGGGCAGCCAGAGGGCCTGTTGCTGGATCTGTGCCTGGGCCTGCTCGTAGAGCTTGGCGCGCACGCCTTGCTCGCCGGTGGTCTTGCCGGCGCTGATCAGTTTGTCCAGGTCGGGGTTGCAGTAGCGCGCGAAGTTGGTGCCGGACTTGACCGCCGCGCAGGAAAACTGCGGCGTGAGGAAATTGTCCGGGTCGCCGTTGTCGCCCGCCCAGCCCATGAACAGCAGATCGTGTTCGCCGGCCTTGGCCCGACGGATCAACTCGCCCCATTCGATCACCCGGATTTCAGCCTGGATGCCGATTTCCGCCAGGTCCGATTGCAGCAGCTGGGCGCCAAGGCTCGGATTCGGGTTCAGCAGGCTGCCGGAAGGGCGGGTCCAGAGGGTGGTCTGGAAGCCTTCCTTCAAACCGGCCTTGGCCAGCAGTTCGCGAGCCTTGGCGGGGTCGTGGGTGTAGCCGGGCAGGTTTTTGGCGTAGCTCCAGGTGTTGGGCGGGTAGGGCCCGTTGGCCGCCTGCGCAGTGCCTTCGAAGACGGTCTTGAGGTAGCTGGCCTTGTCGAACGCCAGGTTGATGGCCTGGCGCACCTCAGGTTTGTCCAGTGGCGGGTGCTGGCTGTTGATCGCCACGAAGGCCGTCATGAAGGCGTCGGTCTGGGTCACGGCCAGCGTCGGTTCCTGGCGCGCGGCCTGCACGTCCAGTGGCTTGGGCGACAGGGCGATCTGGCATTCATTGCGACGCAGTTTCTGCAAGCGCACGTTGGCATCCGGCGTGATGGCGAAGATCAGTGGGTCCACTTGAGGCTTGCCGTCGAAATAGGCGTCGTTGGCCTTGTAGCGGATCGTCGCGTCCTTCTGGAACCGGTTGAAAATGAACGGGCCGGTGCCGACCGGCTGGTTGTTGAGCTTTTCCGGGGTGCCGGCCTTCATCAATTGGTCGGCGTATTCAGCCGAATAGATAGAGGCAAAGCCCATGCTCAACGTTGCCAGGAACGTCGAATCGGCATGGTCGAGGGTGAAGCGCACGGTCAACGGGTCCAGCGCGTCGATTTTCTTGATCAGCGTGGGCAGTTGCATGGACTGGGCGTGGGGGAAGCCGCTCTGGGCCACCTTGTGCCAGGGGTTGGCCGGGTCGAGCATGCGCTCGAAGCTGAATTTCACGTCCTCGGCGGTCAGGTCGCGACGCGGCGTGAAGTAGTCGGTGTGGTGGAACTTGACCTGGGGGCGCAGTTTGAACACGTAGGTCAGCCCGTCGGTCGAGATCTCCCAGCTCTTGGCAAGGCTGGGGACCACCTTGCCGCTGGCGGTGTCGAAGTCCACCAGGCGGTTCATCAGCACGTCGGCAGAGGCGTTGGTGGTTGTCAGCGAGTTGTACTGGACCACGTCGAACCCTTCCGGGCTCGCCTCGGTACAAACACTCAGGGCGGCCGCCTGGGCCAATGGGCTGATCAGCAGAGGGGCGAGCAACAATGGTAGGGCAGCGAGGCGCATGAGCAGTTTCCTTGTGCAAGTCGAAGGCCCATCTGCGAGTGCAGTCTGGAAAAGGCCTACCCTAGTGGGCTCGCTGGCAAATGACTATCCCCTTTTTGCATTTTCCGGCACCCTGTGGCGGTGCGTGATGGGCTCAAACCTGGCGCAGGTTAAAAAAACCTGCGCGCAGCGACGAGCGGTCACGGGCTGCGCCGGCCTTTGCCCCAGCCGTCCCGGACGGTTGAACGGTGTTCTGCCGCAAAGACAAATCACATCGGTTGTTGTTGCACCGTGGTCTTTCTGGTATAAAGCAGCGCTCTTTTCTAGGGGCCCGGTTCCTTCACTGTAGGTGTAGCCGGTAAGACCCTTAAAGAAACGCGGCGCCTGGCGCCAAATGACTGAGAGATTAAGCGGCCAACCCATGCCGGGTTGGGCATGTGGTTTTAGAGGGCTGAG
Source organism: Pseudomonas sp. MS646 (assembly GCF_036693845.1). NCBI lineage: Bacteria > Pseudomonadati > Pseudomonadota > Gammaproteobacteria > Pseudomonadales > Pseudomonadaceae > Pseudomonas > Pseudomonas sp. MS646. The sequence goes on along the minus strand of NZ_CP144763.1, from coordinate 6,007,681 downwards.
GCATGTCGAGAGTCTGTCAAGTTACCGGTAAGGGTCCGGTGACTGGGAATAACATTTCCCACGCAAACAACAAAACCCGTCGTCGTTTCCTGCCGAACCTGCAGCATCACCGCTTCTGGGTTGAGTCCGAGAAACGTTTTGTACGTCTGCGCGTATCTGCCAAAGGCATGCGTATCATCGACAAGCGCGGCATTGATGTCGTGCTGGCCGAACTTCGCCGCGATGGCAAGGTTTAAGGGAGCTAATCATGCGTGAATTGATTCGTTTGATCTCGAGCGCCGGTACTGGTCACTTCTACACTACCGACAAGAACAAGCGTACTACCCCGGACAAAATCGAGATCAAGAAATATGATCCGGTTGTTCGCAAGCACGTGATCTACAAGGAAGGCAAAATCAAGTAATTGATTTTTCCCTCTTACAAAAAAGGCCCGTATCTCACGATACGGGCCTTTTTTGTTGGTTTTTTTGGCTGTCCGGGCCTCTTCGCGAGCAAGCTCGCCCCCACAAAGGCACCACATGGCCCGTGTGGGGCGATGCACCCTTGATCCCAAGGCTTCAAGCCTTCTGTTCGAACACCACGTAGATCTTGCGGCACGGTTCCAGCACTTCCCAGGTGCCCTTGAAGCCCGCCGGGATCACGAAGCGGTCACCTGCGCGCAAGGTCTTGGCGTTCCCATCGTTGTCCCGCAGCACGGAAACACCCTGGACGATTTCGCAATACTCATGCTCGGTGTAGTTGACCGTCCACTGGCCCACGGCGCCTTCCCAGACCCCGGCATTCATTTGGCCACACGGGCTGTTGTAGTGGTTGTACACCGCCTGTTCGGGATCGCCCTTGAGTACCTTGGCCGGGTCCGGACGGTAGCGGTCGGCGGCAGTGGTGGCGTGGCTGAAATCGACGATGTCCTGGATGCTCATGCGGTAATCCCCGTGAATGACGGCGCGAATGGCTGGAAGAGCCAGAGTCTATGTTTATTAAAACGAACATCGCAAGGCGGTTTGCCACCGCTATGTCAAATATATTGAAACTTCACCGGCCGCTGGTTTAGGGTGGCGGGTGCCCTCTGCCGAAAACAGCGCCGAACAGGCTGGCCGGGCAGAATTCTTTGAGCGCTGCGTTGCGCGGCGTTCTGACTCAATAAGAGGAGGACACTCGTATGACCACCCTGACTCGTGCCGACTGGGAACAACGTGCCCGCGACCTGAAGATCGAAGGCCGCGCTTTCATCAACGGTGAATACACGGATGCAGTGTCCGGCGAAACCTTTGATTGCCTCAGCCCGGTCGATGGCCGCCTCTTGGGCAAAGTCGCTGCATGCGACGTGGCCGACGCCCAGCGTGCCGTGGAAAACGCCCGCGCAACCTTCAATTCCGGCGTCTGGTCGCGCCTGGCGCCCAGCAAGCGCAAAGCCACCATGATTCGTTTCGCCAGCCTGCTCAAGCAGAACGCCGAAGAGTTGGCCCTGCTGGAAACCCTCGACATGGGCAAGCCGATCAGCGACTCGCTGTACATTGACGTGCCTGGCGCGGCCCAGGCGTTGAGCTGGAGCGGCGAGGCCATCGACAAGCTGTACGACGAAGTGGCGGCGACGCCCCACGATCAACTGGGCCTGGTGACGCGCGAGCCGGTCGGGGTCGTGGGCGCTATCGTGCCGTGGAACTTCCCATTGATGATGGCCTGCTGGAAGCTCGGCCCGGCCCTCTCCACCGGTAACTCGGTGGTGCTCAAGCCGTCGGAAAAATCCCCGCTGACGGCCCTGCGTATCGCTGCCCTGGCGGTCGAGGCCGGTATTCCGAAGGGCGTGCTGAACGTGCTGCCCGGCTACGGGCATACCGTCGGCAAGGCCTTGGGCCTGCACATGGACGTGGATACGCTGGTGTTCACCGGCTCCACCAAAATCGCCAAGCAGTTGATGGTGTACGCCGGCGAATCCAACATGAAACGCATCTGGCTGGAAGCCGGTGGCAAGAGCCCGAACATCGTGTTCGCCGACGCCCCCGACCTGCAGGCCGCCGCCGAATCCGCCGCCAGCGCCATCGCCTTCAATCAGGGTGAAGTCTGCACCGCCGGTTCGCGCCTGCTGGTGGAGCGCTCCATCAAGGATACCTTCCTGCCGCTGGTGATCGAGGCCCTCAAGGGTTGGAAGCCGGGTAATCCGTTGGACCCGGCCACCAACGTCGGCGCCCTGGTGGATACCCAACAGATGAACACCGTGCTGTCCTACATCGAAGCCGGTCACAGTGACGGCGCCAAGCTGGTGGCGGGCGGCAAGCGGATCCTCGAGGAAACCGGCGGCACCTACGTCGAGCCGACGATTTTCGACGGCGTGAGCAACGCCATGAAAATCGCCCAGGAAGAAATTTTCGGCCCAGTGCTGTCGGTCATTGCCTTCGACACTGCCGAAGAAGCGATCCAGATTGCCAACGATACGCCGTATGGCCTGGCGGCGGCGGTGTGGACCAAGGACATTTCCAAGGCTCACCTGACCGCCAAGGCCCTGCGCGCCGGCAGCGTCTGGGTCAACCAGTACGATGGCGGCGACATGACTGCACCGTTCGGTGGCTTCAAGCAGTCGGGCAACGGTCGTGACAAATCGCTGCATGCCTTCGACAAATACACCGAGCTGAAGGCGACCTGGATCAAGCTCTGACCCCTTTTGTGGGAGCGGGCTTGCTCGCGAAGGCGGTTAACATCAACGGCTAAGTTGACTGACACCCCGCTTTCGCGAGCGAGCCCGCTCCCACATTGGTCGAGGATGAGCGCAAGATTTGCGGTAGACACATCCCCTGTGGGAGCGGGCTTGCTCGCGAAAGCGGTTTAACATTCAACAGCTAGTTGATTGACACTCCGCCTTCGCAAGCAAGCCCGCTCCCACAATATTTTGAGTGATACCTGCACCGATACCCCTCCACAGGAGCGTGCAAATGCGTTGGGCGACTTACTTCGTCGTGTTGGCGTCTGTCCTGAGCGTCGGCCTGGCCTTGGGCGTCAGCATGCCGCTGGTGTCGTTGCGCCTGGAAGGCTGGGGCTATGGTTCATTCGCCATCGGCGTCATGGCCGCCATGCCGGCGGTGGGCGTGTTGCTGGGGGCCAAGGTGTCGAGCCGGCTGGCTGCGCGCTTTGGCACCGCGGCGTTGATGCGCCTGTGCCTGTGGGGCGGCGCGCTGTCGATCGGCTTGCTGGCGCTGATGCCCAGTTATCCGGTCTGGCTGGTGTTGCGCCTGTTGATTGGCGTGGTGCTGACCCTGGTCTTCATCCTCGGTGAGAGCTGGATCAACCAACTGGTCGTTGAACAATGGCGCGGACGACTGGTGGCGTTGTACGGCTGCAGCTATGCCTTGAGCCAGTTGTCCGGGCCGTTGCTGCTCGGCGTGCTGGGGACCGATCACGATTATGGCTTCTGGGTGGGCGTCGGCCTGCTCTTGGTTGCACCGCTGTTGTTGCTGGGGCGCAGCGGCGCGCCCAGCAGCGAGGCCGGCAATGTCACGTTGGGCGACCTGTGGGCGTTTTGCCGAAGCTTGCCGGCGATTGGCTGGGCAGTGTCGTTGTTCGCCGCCTTCGAAGCGATGATCCTGACATTGCTGCCGGTCTACTGCCTGCGCCAGGGCTTCAGTGCCGAGGTGGCATTGGCGATGGTCAGCACCGTGGTGGTGGGCGATGCCTTACTGCAATTGCCCGTTGGCGCCCTGGCCGACTACATGTCCCGCCGCACCTTGTTCACCGGCTGTGCGGTGTTGTTGATGCTATCGAGCCTGGCGGTGCCGGTACTGATCGATACGCCGTTGATCTGGCCCCTGTGGATCCTGTTCGGCGCCAGCGCAGGTGGCTTGTTTACCCTGTCGCTGATTCTGATCGGCGAGCGTTTCCGTGACGATGCGCTGGTGCGGGCCAATGCCCATGTCGCGCAGTTGTGGGGGATCGGTTGCCTGGTCGGTCCGCTGGCAGCGGGGGCCGGCAGCCAGTGGATCAGTGGGCATGCGTTGCCCTTGTTCATGGCGGCGGGGGCCTTCGGCCTGGTGATCCTGTTATTGCGCCAGGGTGCGTTCGGCGCCACGCAAGCGGCGTGATCACTTCGCTACGCCGGATAACGCGGGCTACAGCATCCGCTCCAGGCCGACGGTCTTGGCGAACCAGGCATTGAAGCGGCGCCACCAACTGCCGGGTTCGTGGTCCAGGTCGTGTAGCGTGCCGTTGTCTTCGGTGGTCCAGACCAGGGTGTCGTCCTTCAGTCGTGCCTGATAACTCAAGGCCGGGGCCATGCCTTGCAGGGCCAGCTCACGCACCTGGCCGGCGAGCGCTTCGCTGTCCACCAAAACGCCGACCTCGGTGTTCCACAGCACCGAGCGCGGGTCGAAATTGAACGAACCGATAAAGGCTTTCTGCCGGTCAAAAATGATCGCCTTGCTGTGCAGGCTCGAGTCCGACTCGCCGTAGGACCTGCTGTAGAACAGGTGCGGGCGGCCGCCGGTTTCGCCCGGTTGTCGGCGCAGTTCGAACAGGCGCACACCGTGCTCCAGCAAGGCCCTGCGGTACGGCGCATACCCGCCATGCACCGCCGGCACATCGGTGGCCTCCAGGGAGTTGGTCAGCAGGCTCACCGACACGCCCGCATCGGCGCGACTGGTCAGGTAGACCAACCCTGGCTGGCCTGGGACGAAGTAGGCGGAAATCATGATCAGTTCTTTGCTGACGCCCGTCAGCTCCGGCGCCAGTTGAGTGGTCAGCAGCAACTGCGGATCGGGCTCGTCCTTGGCCAGCACCTTGCTCGGCGCGTCCCACATCGCCTTGTTCCAGGCCCAGATCAGCTGGTTGCGCCAGGTGTCCAGGCGTGGCTGGGTCTTGTAGGTGGTCAGTTGCTGGTAGAGCGCGTGATTTTCCTTTTGGGTCTGTTCAAGGGACGCTTGCAGACGCGCCCGACTGTCGGCCAGGTCCTTGGGCGTGGGGCGATGGGACAGGAACTGTTCGATGGGTTTGCTCAGGGCGCTGTTCCAGTACTGGTCGAAGCTGTGGCCCAGTTGTTCGGCCACCGGCCCGACCCCGAGCAGGTCGATGTCGGTGAAGTTCAGGTTGGGTTCTGCGTCGAAATACTCATCCCCCAGGTTGCGGCCGCCGACGATGGCCATGCTGTTGTCTGCCAGCCACAGCTTGTTGTGCATGCGCCGGTGTTGCAGCGACAGGTTGAACAGGCGTCCAAGGCCGCGGGTCACCCCGGTGGCCCGGCCCAGGTGCAAGGGGTTGAACAGGCGGACCTGGATCTGTGGGTGGGCGGCCAGGGTCGCGATGGTTTCTTCCTGGCCGTCGCTGGCGGTGTCGTCCAGCAGGATCCGCACCCGCACACCGCGGTCCGCGGCCTTGAGCAATTCGTCCACCAGCATCCGGGTGCTGATGCCGTCGTGGACGATGTAGTACTGCAAGTCCAGGCTGCTCTGGGCGTGGCGGATCAACTCGGCCCGGGCGATGAACGCGTCGGTACTGTCGGGGAGCAGGCGAAAGCCCGACTGCCCTTCATGGGGCGCCGCCTGGGCCTGGACCGAGCGGCCAAAGGAGGATTCGCTGGCCGGTAGTGCCTGGGAGGGCTCGCGGGTGACATCAAGACTGGCGCAGCCGCCCAGCAGCGAGGCGACTAGCAGTAGCGCTGGCAGGATCGGTCTGGATCTCACGTAGGATCGTTCCGCTCGATTGCGTTGATGGGCTGTTGGATGCCGCTTCCCGGCGTACAGATCAGACGGCGTCGCGCTGGGTTTCGTTCAACAACGCGATAGCGGCGGCGCCCACCCTGCGCACGGCCTCTTCGATCTGGGCCGTTGGCTTGGCAGCGTAGTTCATCCGCAGGCAATTGCGGTACTTGCCGGAGGCGGAAAAGATGCTGCCGACGGCGACCTGTACGCCCTGATCATGCAGGACCCGGTTGAGCTTGAGGGTGTCGAAGCCTTCCGGCAGTTCGACCCATAGCATGAAGCTGCCCCGGGGCCGGCTGGCGCGGGTGCCTGGCGGAAAATAGCGGCTGACCCAATCGATCATGACGTCGCGATTGCGCTGGTATTGCGCGCGCATCCGGCGCAAATGCGGTTCGAAATGCCCGCCCTTGAGAAATTCGGCCACGGCGATCTGGGGCTGTGGGGCGGTGGAGCCGGTGCTGATGTACTTCATGTGCAGCGCCCGTTCCAGGTACCGGCCGGGCGCGACCCAGCCCACGCGCAGGCCAGGGGCCAGGGTCTTGGAAAAGGAACTGCAGAGCAGGACCCGGCCATCGTCGTCGAAGGACTTGATCGTGCGGGGGCGTGGGTAGGTGTAGGCCAGTTCTCCATACACATCGTCTTCGATGATCGCCACGTCGAAGCGCTGTGCCAGGGTCAGCAGGGCGCGTTTGTTGGCTTCCGGCATGATGTAGCCCAACGGATTGTTGCAACTGGGCGTCAACTGTATGGCCTTGATCGGCCATTGTTCCAAGGCCAGTTCCAGGGCCTCCAGGCTGATACCGGTGAGCGGGTCGGTGGGGATTTCCAGCGCCTTCATGCCCAGGCCCTTGAGGGTTTGCATGGCGCCATGGAAGCTGGGGGAGTCCACGGCGACGATATCGCCTTGCTCGCACGTGGCGCGAATGCTGACAGACAGCGCTTCGTGACAGCCGGTGGTGACAATCAGATCGTTGGCGCCCAACTGGCAACCTGAATCCAGCAACAGCCGGGCAATCTGTTCACGCAGCGCCAGGTTGCCGTAGATGTTGTCGTAATACAGCCCTGGCATGTCTTGCCGACGACTGATCTGCGCCAGGCTGCGCAGCAGCGGCTTCATGGTCGGCGAGTTGATGTCCGGCATGCCCCGTCCCAACTGCACCACATCCTTGCGCGGCACCGCGCGTATCAGTTCCAGCACCTGGTCCCACTGGGAAATATCCACGGGCCGCTGGGCGGGACGGCCCACCACCGGTAGGTCCGGCAGCGCGCGGCTGACCGGTACGAAATAACCGGACTTGGGTTTCGGCATCGCCAGGCCACTGTCCTCCAGCACGCGATAGGCCTGCTGCACCGTGCTCAAGCTGACGCCGTGCTCCGTGCTCAACGCTCGTACCGATGGCAGCCGGTCGCCCGGGCGGTAGAAGCCTTGTTCGATGCGGGTGCCGAGCAATTCGGCGAGGTTCACGTAGAGAGTCATGGCGCATTCTCGAGGAGGACTACGGCAACCAATACAGTTGGGTTGGAAAACGACGATTCAGTGCGCGAAAGGCTCAATCTGTATGGAAGTAAAACAAAACGATTGAATCTGTATCGCTTTCTGCCGTTCGCACATCATGGAACCTCTGGCTACCCAAGTAAACAGGAGCGACAAAAATGAACGGCTTGAGCGATGTGCGGCTGACGTTACACAGTCAGGAACTGGTGGCAGGGCAGGATAAGGGGCTGCGCAACACGATGTCGCGCAATGCGCCGGCCCACCTGAGCCGCTGGGACCTGTTCTGGTTGCGCCTGCATACACGCAAAGCCTTATTGACGCTGACACCCGAACAGTTGCGTGACATCGGGTTGGACCGGGAGCAGGCGCGGGAAGAGGGGCTCAAGCCGTTCTGGCGGGGTTGAAACGATAAGGAACTTGTGGCGAGGGCGGTTGCTCACGCTGGGTCGTGCAGCAACCCTGAGATTTTGCGGTCGCTGCGCAACCGAGCGGGAGCAAGCTCCCTCGCCACGGTTTTTTGGGTTAAACCAACTCTTTCAACCGGTGCCATAACATTCCCAGCGCCAGCAGCGGCGAGCGCAGGTGCTTGCCGCCAGGGAAGGTCATGTGCGGCACCTGGGCGAACAGGTCGAAACCGCGGCTTTGTTGCCCACTGATAGCTTCGGCCAGCAGTTTGCCGGCCAGGTGCGTGGCGTTCACGCCATGACCGGAGTAGGCCTGGGCGTAATACACGTTGGGTTGGTCCTTGAGCCGGCCGATCTGTGGCAATCGGTTGGCGCCGATACCAATCATCCCGCCCCACTGGTAATCGATCTTCACGTTCGCCAATTGCGGGAACACCTTGAGCATTTTCGGCCGCATGTAGGCGCCGATGTCCTGCGGGTCGCGACCTGAATAATGACAAGCGCCACCGAACAGCAAGCGACGATCCGCCGAGAGACGGTAGTAGTCCAGTGCCACCCGTTGGTCACACACCGCCATGTTCTGCGGTAACAAGGCCTGGGCCTGGGCGTGGCTCAGGGGTTCGGTGGCGATGATGTAGCTGCCGGCGGGCAGCACCTTGCCGCTGAGCTCTGGGTTGAGTCCGTTGAGGTAGGCGTTGCAGCCCAGCACCAGTGTCTTGGCGCGGACCGAACCCTGCCGGGTGTGCACTTTTACTTCGGCGCCATAATCGATGCGGGTGACCGCCGACTGCTCGAACAGCCTGACCCCAAGCTGTTGCGCGGCGGCGGCTTCGCCCAGGGCCAGGTTCAGCGGATGCAGGTGGCCCGAACCCATGTCGATCAGGCCACCGACGTAGCGGTCCGAACCCACCACGCTATGCATTTCGTGTGCTTGCAGGAGCCGGGTCGGGTAGCGATAACCCAAGCTGCGCAGTTCTTCGGCGTCCTCGGCAAAACCTTCCAGGTCGCCGGGCTTGTTGGCGAGGTCGCAGTAGCCCCAGGTCAGGTCGCAGGGGATCTGAAAACGCTCGACACGTTGTCGGACGATTTCCACGGCTTCAAGGCCCATGAGTTTCATCTGACGGACGCCGTCGGAACCGATGACCGGGGCGAATTGCTCCAGGCCATGGCCAACCCCCCGGATCAACTGGCCGCCGTTGCGGCCGCTGGCGCCCCAGCCGATCCTGTGGGCCTCCAGCAGGACCACGCTCATGCCGCGTTCGGCCAGTTCGATGGCGGTGTTCAGCCCGGAAAACCCGCCGCCCACCACGCACACGTCCGCCACGCACTCGCCCTGCAGCAACGGATGGTCCGGTTGCGGCAAGCTGCTGGCGGCGTAATAGGAGGCGGCGTGCGCGTGGCTCGGGACCGGTTGCTGAACACGGGCGTTCATGTGCGTAATCCTGATTGTGGTGTTTGAGAAATTTGACGGAGCATAAGCCGCGGATTCATCCCCGAGCAACAGCGGTCGGCTGGCGGTGTCTGGGATGAGGGTTTTAGGGCAGAATCGTTCTGTGTCCTCGTCGGTAGTCGTTTTCATGAGTTGCAACAGTCAGAAAATCCGCACGCTGCGCCAGCAGATCCCCTCGTTCGAGTGCGTTCCCGGCTGCCACGACTGCTGTGGTCCGGTGACCACCTCGCCGGAGGAAATGGCCCGTTTGCCGCGCAAGACCCGCGCCGAACAGGATGCCGCCCTTGAGGCGCTCGATTGCGTGCACCTGGGGCCCAGCGGTTGCACCGTGTATGACGAGCGACCGCTGGTCTGCCGGCTGTTCGGCACGACGGCGACCTTGCCATGCCCCAACGGGCGGCGACCGGTGGAGCTGATTCATCCTCGGGTCGAGCGGCAGATCCATCAATACATGGCGTCCAATCGCCAGGTGCTGGTCTGACGGTGGGTGAATCCTCGAGTGCCTTTTCGCGAGCCGGCTCGCGAAGGGCCTCAATCCGGAATCGGCAGGCTCAGGCTTTCCTTCACCTCTTCCATCACGATGTAGCTCTTGGATTCGCGCACATGGGGCAGCTTGAGGAGGATGTCCCCCAGTAGCTTGCGGTACGAGGCCATCTCGGAAATCCGTGCCTTCACCAGGTAGTCGAAATCGCCTGACACCAGGTGGCACTCCAGCACGTGGGGCAATTTCAGCACGGCGCGTCGGAATTCTTCAAACGTATCGCCAGACTTGTAGTCGAGGCTGATTTCCACGAACACCAGCAGGCTCCCCTTCAGGTGCTGGGGATTGAGCCGTGCGTTGTAGCCCATGATGATGCCTTCACGCTCCAGGCGCCGCACCCGTTCGGTACAGGGCGTGGTGGACAGGCCGACCTTTTCCCCCAGTTCGGTGAAGGAGATCCGCCCGTCCGCCTGGAGGATGCGCAGGATGTTGCGGTCGATCTTGTCCAGCTCACGCTTGGTCTGGGTATTGGTACGCACAGGTGATGCGCCTCCGTGAAAAGGGTTTTTGCCGAGAATTCTCGCCAAATATAGGCAGTTATATAGTGAAAAGCACTGGCTATTCTTTTTTACACTGCGTCCATCGAAGGTATGTACAACAAAACGTCAGCGGTTATCCGCGATGAGGGCAACAACATGCGCGTTCTGGTCTTGGGTAGCGGCGTCATCGGTACCGTCAGTGCTTACTACCTGGCGCGAGCCGGGTTTGAAGTGGTGGTGGTCGACCGTCAGCCGGCGCCAGCCATGGAAACCAGCTTCGCCAACGCCGGGCAGGTGTCGCCGGGCTACGCCTCACCGTGGGCCGCGCCAGGTGTGCCGCTCAAGGCCATCAAGTGGCTGTTGCAACGCCATGCGCCGCTGGCCATCAAGGCCACTGCCGACATCGACCAGTACCTGTGGATGGCGCAGATGCTGCGTAACTGCACCGCCAGCCGTTATGCCATCAACAAGGAGCGCATGGTCCGCCTCTCCGAGTACAGCCGCGACTGCCTCGATGAGCTGCGTGCCGAAACCGGCATCGCCTACGAAGGCCGGAGCCTGGGTACCACCCAGCTGTTCCGCACCCAGGCCCAGCTCGATGGCGCGGCAAAAGACATCGCGGTGCTCAAAGAGTCGGGCGTGCCTTTCGAAGTGCTCGACCGCGAAGGCATCGCCCGGGTCGAACCGGCCTTGGCCAACGTCACGGACATCCTGGCCGGTGCCTTGCGCCTGCCCAATGACCAGACCGGCGACTGCCAGCTGTTTACCACGCGCCTGGCGGAAATGGCCGTGAAGCTCGGCGTACAGTTCCGCTTCGGCCAGGACATCCAGCGCCTGGACTTCGCCGGCGATCGCGTCAACGGAGTGTGGATCGACGGCAAGCTGGAAACCGCCGACCGCTACGTCCTCGCCCTTGGCAGCTATTCGCCGCAATTGCTCAAACCCCTGGGGATTCGTGCGCCGGTGTATCCACTCAAGGGTTACTCCCTGACCGTCCCGATCACCAACCCGTCGATGGCGCCGACCTCGACCATTCTTGACGAAACCTACAAGGTGGCGATCACCCGTTTCGACAACCGCATTCGCGTGGGCGGCATGGCTGAAATCGCCGGTTTTGACCTGTCCCTCAACCCGCGTCGGCGTGAAACCCTGGAGATGATCGTGGGCGACCTTTATCCTCAGGGCGGCGATCTGGCCCAGGCCAGCTTCTGGACCGGCCTGCGCCCGACCACCCCGGACGGCACGCCGATCGTGGGCGCCACCGCGTTCAAGAACCTGTTCCTGAACACCGGCCATGGCACCCTCGGATGGACCATGGCTTGTGGTTCCGGCCGTCTGCTGGCCGACCTGATGGCGAAGAAAAAGCCGCAGATCAGCGCAGAAGGCCTCGATATTTCCCGTTATGGCAGCCAAAAAAAGGAGTCTGCGAAACATGTCAATCCAGCGCCAGCTCACCAATGACCGCATGAGTCAGGTCGTCGTGCACAACGGCACCGTTTACCTGGCGGGGCAGGTCGGCGACGACATGAGCGCCGGTATTGAACAGCAGACTCGCCAGACCCTGGCCAACATCGAGCGGTTGCTCGACCTGGCCGGGACCGACAAGAGCCGCCTGTTGTCGGTGACGATCTACCTGAAGGACATCGACGCTCACTTCGCCGGCATGAACGCCGTCTGGGACCAATGGCTGCCCAAGGGCACCGCCCCGGCCCGTGCCACGGTGGAAGCCAAGCTGTGCGAGCCGCAAATCCTGGTGGAGTTGTCGGTGGTGGCCGCGCTGCCTTAAGCCTCAGTCAAACAGATCCCTCTTCCGGTGCTGTCGGTGGTTCGCACCCTCGGCCAGCACCGGTTTTTTATTCATGACCGCCTAGAAGCCTGCCGCCATGCGTCCTGCCCGTGCCCTGATCGACCTTCAAGCCCTGCGTCACAATTACCAGTTGGCCCGCGAAGTCACCGGGGCCAAGGCCCTGGCGGTGATCAAGGCCGATGCCTATGGGCATGGTGCGGTGCGCTGCGCCGAGGCGCTGCAGGACACGGCCGACGGGTTCGCCGTGGCGTGCATCGAAGAAGCCCTGGAACTGCGTGCCGGCGGGATCCGCGGGCCGATCCTGTTGCTGGAAGGGTTCTTCGAAGCCGATGAGCTGTCGCTGATCATCGAGCATGACTTGTGGTGCGTGGTGCATTCGCTCTGGCAGCTCGAAGCGCTTGAGCAGGCACGGCTGAGCAAACCGATCACGGTCTGGCTCAAACTCGATTCCGGCATGCATCGGGTCGGCTTGCACCCGGCGGACTACCAGGCCGGCTATCGTCGCCTGCTGGCCAGTGGCAACGTGGCGAAGATCGTCCTGATGAGCCATTTCGCCCGGGCCGACGAGCTGCACGATCCCAGCAGCACTCACCAACTGGCAGTCTTCGAAGCGGCTCGCCAAGGGCTGGCGGCGCAGATCAGCCTGCGCAATTCCCCTGCCGTGCTCGGGTGGCCGCAGATGCCGAGCGACTGGGTACGGCCGGGCATCATGCTCTACGGAGCCACTCCGTTCGAGGAGCCCAACGAAGTCGCTGCGCGCCTGCAACCGGTGATGACCCTGGAGTCGAAGATCATCAGCGTGCGCGAATTGCCTGCCGGCGAGCCCGTGGGCTACGGCGCCCGCTTCGTGACCACGCAACCGACCCGGGTCGGAGTGGTTGCCATGGGGTACGCCGACGGCTATCCGCGCCAGGCGCCCACGGGTACGCCGGTGCTGGTGGCGGGGCAGCGCAGCCAACTGGTCGGGCGGGTGTCGATGGACATGTTGTGCGTCGACCTCACCCACGTCCCCCAGGCCGGGCTGGGTTCGACCGTGGAGCTGTGGGGCAGGAACGTGCTTGCCAGCGACGTGGCGAAGGCCGCCGACACGATTCCTTACCAGATTTTCTGCAACCTGCGACGGGTGCCACGGCTCTATTCCGGGCGCTGATGACCGGCGTACCCTACCGAAAGTCGCTTCGCCGCACAGGATTCGGGTCAAAGTGTTGTAAATACTGAACGCTGTCGCCATGATAACGCTCACTTTCCACACAACCTGATTCCCTGGAGGCTCCAGCATTGGACGTCGGTGAACGACTGCAATCCATTCGTAAACTCAAAGGCCTTTCCCAGCGTGAACTCGCCAAGCGTGCGGGCGTCACCAACAGCACCATTTCGATGATCGAGAAGAACAGCGTCAGCCCCTCGATCAGCTCGCTGCGCAAGGTCCTTGGCGGGATTCCCATGTCCATGGTCGAGTTTTTCTCCGAGGAAATCCTTCAGGAGAAACCGACCCAGATCGTCTACAAAGCCAACGAACTGATCGACATCTCCGACGGCGCCGTGACCATGAAGCTGGTGGGCCGGGCCCATCCGAGCCGAGCGATCGCCTTCCTGAACGAAATCTACCCGCCTGGCGCCGACACCGGTGAGGAAATGCTCACCCATGAGGGCGAGGAAACCGGGATCCTGGTGGAAGGGCGGCTGGAGTTGGTGGTGGGTCTGGAAACGTTCGTGCTCGAGGCGGGCGACAGCTACTATTTTGAAAGCACCAAGCCTCATCGTTTTCGTAATCCGTTCGATGCGCCGGCGCGACTGATCAGCGCAGCCACACCGGCCAATTTCTAAGGAAAGAGGCGCCAAGCCCACACGGCAGAGGCGCCCGGGGGGTAAGTGGTCACCACGAACAAGACCCTTGTGACTTTAGGGTTGTTTCAGTGTGACGGGCTTACCGCTATACTTGCGCCCGCCTGCAAACCGTGGCCGCAGGCGTGACTAGCCACCATTGAGGGTGTACGCGTGAACCTAATTATGAAAATGCTGGCTGTACCAGCAACCGCATTGGCCCTATGGGCAGTCAGCGCCCAAGCGGCGACCAACGACGAAATCGCCAAGCGCCTTGAACCCGTCGGCCAGGTCTGCGTTCAGGGGCAGGAATGCAAGGGTATGGAAGTCGCCGCCGCCGCAGGTGGTGCGGGAGGCGCCAAGGCGCCGAAAGACGTGATTGCCAAGCACTGCAATGCTTGCCACGGCACCGGTCTGCTGGGCGCGCCGAAAATTGGCGACAAGGCAGCGTGGAAAGAGCGCGCTGATCATCAGGGCGGGCTCGACGGCATCCTCGCCAAGGCGATTACCGGCATCAACTCCATGCCGCCGAAAGGCACATGCGCCGATTGCACGGATGACGAGCTCAAGGGCGCCATCAAAGAGATGTCCGGCCTGTAATTCGCTGTCTTCTGCCACAGGAAAGCCGCTTACGAGCGGCTTTTTTGCGCCTGTGAACAACCCTTGCGAGCGGTTCGGCGCAACCAAGCCCCGGCAAGTTCGGTCCAAGCCACATTCAGGGCAATGTCTCGGAGGGTCGGATGGTGCAGTTGTGTTCAATCGAGCAGGCGGTGGAGGACGTGCTTGAGCGCCTGCCCGCCCATATCCACCTCGGCATGCCGCTGGGGCTGGGCAAGCCCAATCTGTTCGCCAATGCGTTGTACCGGCGCATTGCCGAACTGCCCGAGCGCCAGCTGACGATCTACACGGCCCTGAGCCTGGGGCGGCCGAACCTGGGCGACGGCTTGCAAAAGCGCTTCCTCGAACCGTTCATCGAGCGGGTGTTCGGCGACTATCCGGAGCTGGATTACCTCACGGCCCTGCAACAGGGCAGCCTGCCGGCCAACATCCGCGTCCAGCAGTTCTTCATGCAGCCCGGCAGCCTGTTGAATAGCGCGCCGGCCCAGCAAGACTACGTCAGCAGCAACTACAGCCACGCGGCCCGGGACATCAATGCCGCCGGGTTGAACCTGGTGGCGCAACTGGTGGCCAGCGACCCACAACACCCGGACCGCCTGAGCCTGAGCTGCAACCCGGACATTACCCTGGACCTGTTGCCCATGATCGCCAAGCGGCGAGCAGCCGGGGAGACCATCCTGCTGGTCGGCCAGGTGCACAGCGACTTGCCCTACATGCCGGGTGACGCCGAAGTCGGCATCGACGGCTTCGACCTGCTGATCGACGAGAAAGACAATCACACGCTGTTTTCCACGCCGAACATGCCGGTGGGCTTCCAGGATCACCTGATCGGCCTGCACGCCAGCACGCTGGTGCGTGACGGCGGGACGTTGCAGATAGGCATCGGCGCCATGGGCGATGCACTGACGGCCGCCTTGTTGGCGCGCCAGGCGGACAATGCCGGCTACCAGGCGTTGCTGACGGACCTGAATCTCAGCCAGTGGGCACAATTGATCGAACGCGAAGGTGGGGTGCAGCCGTTCGCCAAAGGGCTGTATGGCTGCAGCGAGATGTTCGTCAACGGTTTGCTGGTCCTGGCGGAAGCCGGGATCATCCGGCGCAAGGTCTACCCCGACGAAGCCACCCAGGAACAGGCCAACGCCGGCACCCTCGACGAGGCCGCGCAACCCGACGGCGTCTGCATACACGGCGGATTCTTCCTCGGCCCGCGCAGTTTCTACCAGCGCCTGCATGAGTTGCCCGATGCCCGGCGGCTCGAATTCAACATGACCCGCATCAGCTACATCAACGAGTTGTACGGCCAGGAGCCGCTCAAGCGCCTGCAGCGACTCGACGCACGTTTCATCAATACGGTCTTCACCATGACCCTGCTGGGCGCCGGGGTGGCCGATCAGTTGGAGGATGGGCGAGTGCTCAGTGGCGTGGGCGGGCAGTACAACTTCGTCGCCCAGGGCCATGCACTGGAAGGCGCGCGTTCGATCCTGCTGTTGCGCAGTTGGCGTGAGGCGGGCGGGGAGATCAGCTCGAACATTGTCTGGGAATACGGCCACTGCACGATTCCCCGGCATCTGCGGGACATCGTGGTGACCGAGTACGGCATCGCCGACCTGCGCGGCCAGACCGATGCCGCGGTGATCGAGGCACTGCTGAATATCAGCGATTCACGCTTTCAGCCGGGACTGATCGAACAGGCCCAGAATGCCGGCAAATTACCGAAGGATTTCCGCCTCGATCCACGGTTCGCCGACAACACGCCAGAGCGTTTGCAGGCGATCCAGGCACGGCATCCGAACCTGTTCCCCGAATACCCGCTGGGCTGCGACTTCGATGGGATAGAGCGGGACTTGCTGCGGGCGCTGAACTGGCTCAAGAGCAAGTTCAAGCTCAGCGAGATGCTGGAGCTGGGCAAGGCCGCGCTGGATGCCCCGGAGCCCTCTCTGTACCCCGAGCATCTGGAGCGGATGCAACTGGCGAGCACCGAGGGGCTGAAGGAGGACTTGTTCCAACGCTTGTTGCTGGCGGGGCTCAAGGCCACTGCACAATAGGGCCTAACCGGGGTCCCCTTGTGGGAGCGGGCTTGCTCGCGAATGCGGAGTTTCAGTCGACATATCTCTGGCTGATACACCGCATTCGCGAGCAAGCCCGCTCCCACAAGGGATAGGCGGTGGGCGATCAGTCGATGAAGGTGACCACGCCACCGGCCAGGGATTTCACCCGGGCCAGGGACTCGACGCGGTAGCCCTGGGCATCCAGTTCCGCACGGCCGCCCTGGAAGGATTTCTCGATCACGATTCCCAGCCCGGCCACGGTGGCGCCGGCTTGCTTGATGATGGAGATCAGCGCCTGGGACGCTTTGCCGTTGGCCAGGAAGTCATCGATGATCAGCACCCGGTCGCTGCTGGTCAGGTGCCGGGGGCTGATGGCGACGGTGCTTTCGGTCTTCTTGGTGAACGAATACACGGTGGCCGACAGCAGGTTTTCCGTCAGGGTCAGCGATTGCTGCTTGCGGGCGAAGATCACCGGCACGCCGAGGTTCAGGCCGGTCATGATCGCCGGGGCAATGCCCGAGGCTTCGATGGTAACGATCTTGGTGATGCCGGAATCCTTGAACAGCGCGGCGAATTCGTCGCCGATCAGCTTCATCAACTGCGGGTCGATCTGGTGGTTCAGGAACGCGTCGACTTTCAGGACTTGATCGGAAAGCACGATGCCGAGTTCGCGGATTTTCTGGTGCAGGGCTTCCATGAAGCCTCCTCTGATGACGCCGGCGGCGCCTGGGGTCAGTAAAAAGTAGTCGATTCTAACGCTTCAACATCGCACGTATATCGGCCAGGGCACTGTTGCCACGCACCACTTTGACTTCCGTCGGCGTGTCGTCGTTGCCTTCCCAGGCCAGGTCGTCCGGCGGCAGTTCATCGAGGAAGCGGCTGGGCGCGCAGTCGATGACTTCGCCATATTGCTTGCGCTTGGCGGCGAAGGTGAAGGCCAGCGTCTGACGAGCCCGGGTAATGCCGACGTAGGCCAGGCGCCGTTCTTCTTCGATGGTGTCGGCTTCGATGCTGGAGCGGTGCGGCAGGATCTCTTCTTCCATGCCCATGATGAACACGTAAGGGAACTCCAGTCCCTTGGACGCGTGAAGCGTCATCATCTGCACGCCCTCGGCGCCGTCTTCCTCTTCCTGCTGGCGCTCAAGCATGTCCCGCAGCACGAGTTTGCCGATGGCGTCCTCGACGGTCATGTCGCCGTCTTCGTCCTTTTCCAGGGTGTTCTTCAACGCCTCGATCAGGAACCACACGTTGCTCATGCGGTAGTCGGCCGCTTTGTCGCTGGAACTGTTGGTGCGCAGCCAGTTCTCGTAGTCGATGTCCATGACCATGCTGCGCAGCGCCGAAATCGGGTCTTCGCCCGCGCACTGCTCGCGGACCTTGTCCATGAAGCGCTTGAACCGCGCCAGGCGATCGGTGAAACGGCTGTCCAGGTGCTCGCCCAGGCCGATCTCGTCGGTGGCGGCGTACATCGAGATCTTTCGCTCGGTGGCGTAGTTGCCGAGTTTTTCCAGGGTAGTCGAACCGATTTCCCGGCGTGGGACGTTGATCACCCGCAGGAAGGCGTTGTCGTCGTCCGGGTTCACGATCAGGCGGAAGTAAGCCATCAGGTCCTTCACTTCCTGGCGCCCGAAGAAACTGTTGCCCCCCGACAGGCGATAGGGGATCTGGTGGTGCTGCAGTTTCAGTTCGATCAGCTTGGCCTGGTAGTTGCCGCGATACAGGATCGCGAAGTCGCTGTAGGGCCGGTCGGTGCGCAAGTGCAGGCTGAGGATTTCCATGGCCACGCGTTCGGCCTCGGCGTCTTCGTTGCGGCAGCGGATCACGCGGATTTCGTCACCGTGGCCCATTTCGCTCCACAGTTGCTTTTCGAACTCGTGGGGGTTGTTGGAAATCAGCACGTTGGCGCACCGCAGGATGCGGCTGGTGGAGCGGTAGTTCTGCTCCAGCATCACCACCTTGAGCGACGGGTAGTCTTCCTTGAGCAGCATCAGGTTTTCCGGGCGGGCGCCGCGCCAGGCATAGATCGACTGGTCATCGTCGCCCACCACGGTGAACTGGTTGCGCTTGCCGATCAGCAACTTCACCAGCAGGTACTGGCTGGCGTTGGTGTCCTGGTATTCGTCCACCAGCAGGTAGCGGACCTTGTTCTGCCATTTTTCGAGGATGTCGGCGTGGTCCTGGAACAGCTTGACCGGCAGCAGGATCAGGTCGTCGAAGTCCACCGCGTTGAACGCCTTGAGCGTGCGCTGGTAGTGGGCGTAGACGATGGCGGCAGTCTGTTCCTTGGGGTTGCGGGCGTTTTCCAGGGCTTCTGGCGGCAGCACCAGGTCGTTCTTCCAGCCGCCGATCATGTTCTTGATCTCGTCGACGCCGTCGTCGCCCGAGTATTCCTTCTGCATGATGTCGGTCATCAAGGCCTTGACGTCGGTCTCGTCGAAAATCGAGAAGCCCGGTTTGTAGCCCAGCCGCGCGTGCTCCTTGCGGATGATGTTCAGGCCCAGGTTATGGAACGTGCAGACCGTCAGGCCACGGCCTTCGCCGCTGCGCAGCAGGGTGCCGACCCGCTCCTTCATTTCCCGGGCGGCCTTGTTGGTGAAGGTCATGGCGACGATGTACTGGGCACGGATGCCGCAGTTCTGGATCAGGTGGGCGATCTTGCGGGTGATCACGCTGGTCTTGCCGGAGCCTGCACCGGCGAGCACCAAAAGAGGGCCGCCGACATAGTTCACGGCTTCTTGCTGCCGGGGATTGAGTCGGGACATGACAGGGTCAGGGAGTCGTTTGCAAAATGGGCCGGCATTTTAACAGGCTCACAGAATTGTGCTGCTCTGTCCGACTTGTGACCCCTACAGCATTGTCATTTGCCGCTTCTGCCACTTTAACGCAGGATATGGGGCGAATTTGCGTCTAACGTACGACTTCGCGTAGAAGAAAATCTACCGAAAGCACGTGTTTGAGAACCAGTAGCATTGGTCATTGCCCGTCGGCAGGTCATAATGCCCCGCGCCAACCACCTTGCAGAGTCTAGGGAGTCAGCTTGTCAACGCCTGTCGAACCCTTGCGTTTGCTGTTATTGGCCGAAACGCCTGAGTGGTCAGCGGTCTTGCGCGAGTGCCTGGCACCCATGGGGCCCTCGGTCGTCCTGATCAGCGCACCGAGCTGGGAGTCCGTCAGCAGCCTGTTCGAAGACAATCGCAACGCCGTGCTGCTGACGATCACCGCATTGCAGCCGGCGCCGGGCCGTTGCCGTCTGCCCACGATTCTGTTGCTCGAGCATGAGCCTGCGACGGTCCCCGATGGTGTCAGTGACTGGTTGGTGCGTGATGCCCTCGACACCGCGACCCTGCGCCGTTGCCTACGGCATGTGCGCGAACGCGGGGTACTGGAAAATACCTTGCAGCGCCTCGCCGAGCAGGACCCGCTGACCGGCATCGCCAACCGCCAGGGCTTCCAGACCCTGCTGGCGGCGCGCCTGGCTGAAAACGACGGCCGTGGCCTGGCCCTCGGGCACCTGGACCTGGACAATTTTCGCCACGCCAACGACGCCCTCGGCCACCAGGCCGGTGATCGCCTGATCCTGCAGGTGGTGTCGCGACTCAAGGGCGCGCTCGAGGCCGGTGACCGGCTGGCGCGGCTGGGTAGCGATGAATTCGCCTTGCTGATCGACACCCGGCGCGCGCCGCAGCGGGCCGAGTGGATGGCCGAGCGCATCACCGAGGCCATGGCCGAACCCTACTGGATAGACGGCGAAAGCCTGCTGATCGGCTGCAGCCTGGGCATCGCCCACGCCCGGGCCCAGGCCGGCGCCGATCCGCTGATGTGGCATGCCCACATCGCCATGCAGCAGGCCAAGAGCACCCAGGGCTGTACCTTTCATATCTTCAATGAGCGGATCAACCGCAATGCTCGCAGCCTCGCCGACCTGGAAAGCGAACTGCGCCGGGCGTTGCGTCGCGACGAGCTGGAGTTGCATTACCAGCCCCGGCTGAACCTCGATGGCGGCAACATCGTGGGCCTGGAGGCGCTGGTACGCTGGCGTCACGGGGAACGTGGCCTGCTGCCGCCGAGCGAGTTCGTGCCGCTCGCGGAGCAGAGCGGCCTGATCGTGCCGCTGGGCTACTGGGTGATTTCCCGGGCGCTGCGGGACATGCAGGCACTGCGCGAGCGCGGGCTGGCGCCGTTGCACATGGCGGTCAACCTGTCGTTCCGGCAGTTCCAGGACAGCCAGTTGCTGCCAACTCTGAGCCGGTTGATCGCCGAACGGGGTGTCGAGGCCCAGTGGCTGGAATTCGAACTGACCGAAACCGCCGTGATGCGCCGCAGCGAACTGGTCAGGCAAACCATGGACGCCTTGGGGCGACTGGGCGTGCGCTTCTCCCTGGATGACTTCGGCACCGGGTTCTCTTCGTTCGTGCACCTCAACAGCCTGCCCATTGCCTTGCTCAAGATCGACAAGAGCTTCGTCGGCGGGATGGAGCAACGCGAAGAAAACCGCAAGCTGGTCCACGCCATGATCAACCTGGCTCACAACCTCAAGCTGGAGGTGGTGGCCGAGGGGGTGGAAACCCCGGAACAACTGGATTTGCTGCGGGGCTTCGGCTGCGATCAGGTGCAGGGCTTCCTGATCAGCAAACCGTTGCCGTTGCCCGAACTGGTGGAGTACCTGACGTTCGATGGCAAGTCGACCGAGGTCACGGCTTGATACGATACCCTGTGGGAGCGGGCTTGCTCGCGAATGCGCCGGTTCAGTCAGGGAGACTTTGATTGACACACCGCATTCGCGAGCAAGCCCGCTCCCACAACGGCTGTCAGTCGACCTGAATGGCCGCGAAACTCTGCGATCCCGACCCGCCCCTGATCATCCGCTTCATCTTCCATTCGAACGCCAGCGTCAAGCTCACGGCTGCACAGGCCAGGCCCAGTGCCAGGCCCCACCAGACACCGGTTGCGCCCCAGTTCAGGTGGAAAGCCATCCACCACGCCGCCGGCGCACCAATCAGCCAATAACAGCCCAGGCCAACCAGGAAGGTGGTCTTGGCGTCCTTGAGCCCGCGAATGCAGCCCATGGCGATGGTTTGCGCGCCGTCGAACAGCTCGAACCACGCCGCCACCGCCAGCAAGCTCACCGCCAGGTTGATCACCTCGGCGAACGCCGGGTCGTTGTGGTCCAGGAACAGGCCGACCAGCGCGTGGGGCAGCAGCCAGAAGACCATGGCGAACGCCAGCATCACCGCCGCGCCGAAGCCGATCCCGACCCGCCCGGCCAGGCGCGCCTTGGGTAACTGTCCGGCGCCATAGTGCTGGCCGATGCGCATGGTGATGGCATAAGACATGCCCGCCGGGACCATGAATGCCACCGAGACGATCTGCAGGGCGATCTGATGCGCCGCCAACGGTGTGCTGCCCATGGTGCCCATGCACAGCGCCGCGAACGCAAAGAGTCCGACTTCCACGGCGTAGGTGCCACCGATCGGCAGGCCCAGGCGCCACAGTTCCCTGAGGTATTGACGGTTGGGGCGAAACAGGCCGTCCAACAACGGGTACGCGCGATAGGCCGGGTGCCGGTGGATGTGCCAGGCCAGCACCAGGGCCATGCCGTTAGCGACGATCGCCGTGACCAGGCCGATGCCCATCAGGCCCAGTTTCGGCAAGCCGAACAGGCCAGTGATGAGGGCGTAGTTGAGCAGGAAATTGGCTACCGTACCGCCGAGGCTGATCACCATCACCGGCGTGGCCCGGCCAATGGCGCTGGTGAAGCCGCGCAGGGCCATGAAACTCAAGTAGCCGGGCAGGGCAAACGGCAGCGCCAGCAGGAACTGGCCGGCGGAAAGCACATTGGTTTCAGTCTGGCCGAACAGCAGCAACACCGGCTTGAGGTTCCACAACAGCAAAGCCGCCACCAGCGCCATCAGCCAGGCCAGCCATAGCCCGGCCTGGGTCAGGCGGGTGGCGCCCTCGATGTCTCCCGCGCCTTGGCGGATCGCTACCAGCGTCCCCACCGCCGCGATCACACCGATGCAGAAAATCGACACGAACGAGTAACTGGCTGCCCCGAGGCCGCCTCCAGCCAGGGCTTCAGGGCTCAGGCGCGCCATCATCACGGTGTCGGTGAGCACCATCAGCATGTGCGCCAACTGCGAGGCAATCAGCGGCCCCGCCAACCGCAGGATGGCCCAGAGTTCGGTACGCACCGGATGCCGCATGATCATCACGCTCCCTGTTCGAATGAGGCAGTAAAGCAACGATTCTCGGCGTTCACGACGGTCTGCACAAAAGGATAAAAACGATCGCTGACATGATTAAAACTCATGCAGCTGAAGTTCTGTTAGGGTGTGCCAATCGCTCCCGGAGTTTTTCCCTTGTCTCGTCGTCTTCCCCCTCTTTATGCGCTGCGGGCATTCGAAGCGGCGGCGCGGTACAGCTCGTTCACTCGCGCCGCTGAGGAGCTGTCGATTACCCAGAGCGCGGTCAGCCGGCATATTCGTACGCTGGAGGAGCATTTCGCCTGTCGCTTGTTTCATCGCAGCGGGCGCAACCTGCAACTGACCGAAGCGGCGCGGTTGCTGTTGCCGGGTGTGCGCGACGGCTTCATGGCCTTGGAGCGGGCGTGCCATACCTTGCACGGTGAAGACGGCATCTTGCGGATGAAGGCGCCTTCGACCCTGACCATGCGCTGGCTATTGGCGCGCTTGAGCCGCTTCCGGCATTTGCAGCCCGGCAACGAAGTGCAACTGACCAGCGCCTGGATGGACATCGATGCGGTGGACTTCAACACCGAGCCGTTCGATTGCGCGGTCTTGCTGGGCAACGGGCATTTTCCCGTGGACTGGGAGGCCAGCCTGTTGTTTCCCGAGGAACTGATTCCGGTGGGCGCGCCGAATCTGCTGAACGATCAACCCTGGGATGTGCAGCGACTGGCCAAGGCCGAGTTGCTGCACCCCACGCCGGATCGCCGAGACTGGCGCAGTTGGCTGGAGCGCATGGGCTTGTCCGACCAGGTGTCGCTCAAGGGCGGACAAGTGTTCGACACCCTGGAGTTGGGCATGATTGCCGCCGCGCGTGGGTACGGTGTCTCCATGGGGGATCTGCTGATGGTGGCCGAGGATGTGGCCCAGGGGCGCTTGAGTCTGCCCTGGCCGACCGCTGTCGCCAGCGGTGAGCACTATTACCTGGTGTGGCCGAAAACCCGCCCGGGAGGTGACCGTTTGCGGCGGCTCAGTGATTTTCTCCAGAGCGAGGTCAAGGCCATGCAACTGCCTGCGGTGGAGCGTCTTGGCTGAAACGTTGCACTTCAGGTGCTAGCCACTTGGCATTATTCCTTCCAGATCGCTCAAGTATTCGGTGGCGCTGCCGAATCCGTGAACATGGAACCCTCGTTCAGAAAGGGCAAACCACCTACCTTATTTCGAAATAATGCCGAGCGTGCGACGTGATCAGGATGATCCAGAGTCTCGGCCAGGAGCCGTCATGTCCCAACCCCGTGCCCGGATCGCCTCACAGCTAGGCCTTGCCCTCGCCGTGATACTGGCGATCGTGATCTCCGGCAGTACCGTCTTCGCCTTGCGCTCGCTGGACACCGCCAACCTCGCCACCCGTGAAGAACACCTGGCCAGCGAAGCGCGCCTGATGGCCGACCAGCTCAATACGTTCCACGGCACCTTGCGTGAGAGCACGCAGCGTTTGGCCGGCCTGTTCGAAAAACGCTTCAGCGCGGGCCTGAGCGTGCACCCGGACCAGTCGGTGACCGTGGCAGGCGTGCAGACCCCCGGCTTGGACCTGGGCGGCGAAATGCTGAACAACAACTTCAAGGAAGTTGACGAGTTCAAGCAGATGACCGCCGGTACCGCCACGATATTCGTGCGCAGCGGCGACGACTTCATCCGCATCAGCACGTCGGTGGCCAAGCAGGACGGTTCGCGCGCCATCGGCACCGTGCTCGATCATGCCAGCCCGGCCTACGCCCGCCTGATGGGTGGGCAGAGCTACATCGGCCGTGTCCTGCTGTTCGGTCGTTACTACATGACCCAGTACAGCCCGGTCCGTGACAGCAGCGGCAAGATCATCGCCGCGCTCTATGTGGGGTTCGACTACACCGATGCGCAGAACGCGCAGTTCGAGAACCTCAAGCGTTTCCGCATCGGCAAGACCGGCTCGCTGGCCCTGCTGGATGAGCAAAACAAATGGCTGGTGCCACCGGCGGGCGTCCAGGCGCTCGATTCGGCAGTGACGACGGTCGTGGGCCTGGTGAAAGCGCCGGGCAAGGGCGCGTTCTGGAGCGACACCGCCGAAGATTTCTACAGCGTCGCGGTGCCGTTCGAAGGCGGACCGTGGGCGGTGGTGGCGAGCATGCCGAAGGCTGAGATTCGCGAAGTCACCTGGAGCGTCGGCACGCAACTGGCCATTGGCAGCTTGCTGGCGATGTTGCTGGCGGTCGGCGCGGCGATGTGGCTGCTGCGCAGCAAGCTGGCTCCCCTGGGTGACCTGGTGCGCCAGGCCGAAGCGTTGGGTGCCGGCGACCTGAGCGTGCGCCTGAACGTGTCCAGTCACGACGAAATCGGCCAACTGGCCCGTGCGTTCAATCAGATGAGCCAGGCCCTGTCGACCATGGTCGAGCACATCCGCAAGGCCTCCCAGGAGGTCAACAGCCGGGCCCAGGCCCTGTCGGGCTTGTCCAGCGGTGCGTACGAGGGGATGGAGCAGCAGTCCGGCGAAATCACCAGCATGGCCGGCGCGGTGGAGGAATTCAGCGCTACGTCGTTGAACATTGCCGACAACATGGGCAACACCGAACGCCTGGCCCAGGAAAACGCCCAGCAGACGCGGATCGGCCGGACCTCGATGGATGAAGCCTCTTCGTCCCTGGAGCAGATCGCCGGCGCGCTGAACAGCACCGCCACGGTCATCAATACCCTGGGCCAGCGATCCCAGGAAATCGGCGGCATTGTTGGCGTGATCACTTCGATCGCCGAGCAGACCAACCTGCTGGCCCTGAACGCCGCCATCGAAGCCGCCCGTGCCGGCGAGCAGGGGCGTGGGTTTGCCGTGGTGGCGGATGAAGTCCGTAGCCTGGCATCTCGTACCCGGCAGGCCACGGACGAGATTTCCGGCATGATCAACAGCATCCAGCAGGAAACCGGCAACGCCATCAGCACCATGGAGCAAGGCAACCTGCTCATGCAGGAAGGCCTGTCGCGTAACGCCAACGTTGCTTCGGCCTTGGCACGCATCGACGAGCAGAGCCGCTCGGCTGGTCAGCAATTCGCCGCCATCACCACCGCCACCCAGGAACAAAGCAGCACCGCGACCTTGCTCAGCAGCAACTTGCAGAGCATCGCCATGGCCAACAGTGAGCAACGCCAGGTCGTCTCCAACCTGGCCCTCACCGCCAAGGAACTGGAAAAACTGGCCCAGGACCTGCGCCAAGAGGTTGATCGGTTCCGCTGAGCCCTGGCGCCTGCCGCGAGCAAGCGTGCTCCCGATCACTGCCGTCCAGTGGGGGAGCGAGCCTGCTCGCGGAGGCGATGTCGTGGTCAGCCTCTGCTTTTGCTGAGTCCTCGCTGTCGCGAGCAGGCTCGCTCCCACCCGTTACGATGCTTTCCTTTTTTGGGGTTATGCGCGTTTTTAGGCTTGCTGAAACGTTTCTTCAAGTCTATAAAAACCGCACAACTCCAATAAAAGGCCAAGTCCATGACTCCGCTCAAACTGTTCGTCACCCTCGGCGCCTTAGGCGCTGCATCCCATGCCATGGCGTGGGACTACGTCCTGCTGGACACCGATAAAGCCGCTCAACCCTGGCAAGTCACCAGCCAGCAGTTGGGCGTGAAGACCGACAAGCCCTTTTCCGTGACGATGCGCACCTTGCACGGTGGTCGCCAGGAAGGCGTCAGCGTTGTCGACATCGACAACGGCACCCTGAAGCTTTCTGTCGTGCCGACCCGGGGCATGAACGTGCTGCAGGCCTCGGTGGGGAGTGTGCGCATGGGCTGGGACTCTCCGGTCAAGGAAGTCGTCAACCCGGCCTTCATCGAGCTCAACGGCCGCGGCGGGTTGGGCTGGCTCGAAGGTTTCAACGAACTGGTCACCCGCTGCGGCTACGAGTGGGTCGGCCACCCCGGCATGGATAACGGCGAGCTGCTGACCCTGCATGGTCGCGCTGCCAACATCCCGGCCAACAAGGTCACGTTGCACATCGATGAAAAACCGCCTTACGCCATCACCCTGCGGGGTGAGTTGAAGGAGCAGGCGTTCAAGAAGGTCGACTTCTCGGTACAGACCGAACTGGTGACCGAGCCCGGCAGCGTGACGTTCGCGCTCAGCGACACGCTCACCAACAACGGTGATTATCCGAAGGAATACCAGGCCCTGTACCACAGCAATTTCAGCACCCCATTCCTGGAGCAGGGTGCGCGGTTCGCGGCCCCGGTCAAGCAGGTCTCGCCGTTCAACGACAAGGCCAAGGGCGACCTGGCCGATTGGCAGACCTACCGCGCACCCACCAAGGATTACGATGAAACCGTCTACAACGTCGTGCCCTACGCCGACGCCAAGGGCGACACGCTCACCGTGCTGCACAACAAGGCCGGCAGCCTCGGTGTTTCGGTGGGCTTCAACACCGCCACGCTCCCGGTGTTCTCCCTGTGGAAAAACACCGACACCCAAGGCCAGGGCTACGTGACCGGGCTGGAGCCAGGTACCAGTTTTTCCTATAACCGCCACTATCAACGCCCGCTGGGCCTGGTGCCGACCATCGGGCCAAAAGAACACCGGCAGTTCCAGATCCACTACAGCCTGCTGGCGGACAAGGGTGCCGTGGACAAGGCCCTCAAGCGCATCGAGACCATCCAGAACGGCCAGAAGACCGAGGTGCGCGAAACGCCGCTGGTGGACCTGACCAAGCCCTGATGCGGCTCACGCTGTCGCGGGGCGGTACTGCAACGCTTCAGCCAGGTGCTCACGGCGAATGTTCACCGCCTGCTCAAGGTCGGCCAGTGTCCGGGCGACCTTGAGCAGACGGTGCGCTGCCCGCAGCGACAAGGTCAGTCGTTCACAGGCGGTTTCCAGCCAGGCTTCGTCGGGTGTGGATAACTTGCAATGCCGGCGCAGCCCCGGCAGGTCCAGGAAGGCATTGGCACAACCCTGGCGTCGGTGCTGCTGTTCTCTCGCCTGGGCCACCTGCTCGGCGACGCTGGCAGTGTCGTCGGTGGATTCGCGCTTGGGGTTCAGGGCCGTGGCTTCCCGGGCGACGGTCAGGTGCAGGTCGATGCGGTCCACCAACGGGCCCGAGAGTTTGTTGCGATAGCGCTGCACCATGTCCGGCGTGCAGGTGCAACGGCCGCTGGGTTCGCCCAGGTAGCCGCAGGGGCAAGGATTCATCGCCGCCACCAATTGGAAGCGAGCGGGAAAACGCACCCGGTCACGGGCGCGGGATACCACGATGTGCCCCGACTCCAAAGGCTCCCTCAACACTTCCAGGACCTTGCGGTCGAACTCCGGCAATTCATCGAGAAACAGCACGCCGTGATGGGCGAGGGTGATTTCCCCGGGTTGTGGCTTGGATCCGCCACCCACCAGCGCCGGGCCGGAGGCGGAGTGATGGGGCTGGCGAAACGGGCGCTGCGGCCAGTGGCTCAGCGGCACGCAACTGGCCACCGACTGGATGGCCGCGACTTCCAGGGCCTCGCTCTCGGCCAGGGGTGGCAGCAGGCCTGGCAGCCGACTGGCGAGCAGGGTCTTGCCGGTGCCCGGTGGCCCGCTGAACAGCAGGTTGTGCGCCCCGGCGGCGGCAATCAGCAAGGCCCGCTTGGCCCCGACCTGGCCTTGTACTTCATTCAGGTCGGGGTAGGGCTTGCTGGCGCAAAGCAGGCCGTTGGACACATAGGGCGGCACCGGGGTGTGGCCGTTGAAGTGGGCCACGGCTTCGAGCAGATGATCCACCGCGATCACCTTCAATCCTGAGGCGAGGCAGGCTTCCTCGGCGTTCGCCCGGGGCACCATCAGCGTGCGCCCGGCCGTGCGCGCCGCCAGCGCCGCGGGCAGCACCCCGCGCACTGGACGCACCGCGCCGGACAGCGCCAGTTCGCCAAGGCATTCCACGTCGTCCAGGGTCAGCGTCGGCACTTGCACGCTGGCCGCCAGGATGCCCAAGGCAATGGCCAGATCGAAGCGCCCGCCGTCCTTGGGCAGGTCTGCCGGGGCCAGGTTGAGGGTGATGCGCCGCGCCGGGAAATTGAGC
This sequence comes from Pseudomonas sp. MS646, assembly GCF_036693845.1. Taxonomy (NCBI): domain Bacteria; kingdom Pseudomonadati; phylum Pseudomonadota; class Gammaproteobacteria; order Pseudomonadales; family Pseudomonadaceae; genus Pseudomonas; species Pseudomonas sp. MS646. Next base: position 5,979,102 of record NZ_CP144763.1, on the reverse strand, counting down.
CCCGAATTGATGATCGCGCTACGGACCCGGTCCTTGCTTTCCTTCACCGCCGCTTCGGGCAGGCCGACCATCGTCAGCGACGGCAGGCCATTGGCCAAGTGAACTTCAACGGTAACGGCGGGAGCCTCCACCCCCACCTGGGCGCGGCTGTGGACGATGGCAAGCGACATGAATCGTTCCTTGAGTGAATAGGGAAGCCGCATCCTGCGGCCCCTGAAGGTTAGTCGCGCAATGGCGTTCAAGCGCGACCGTTGAAGGCGCAAATCTTGGCGGGATGTTGCAGGACGATGACTGCGCCAGGCATCGCGACGCGCCCTTGGAGTGCCCGGGCATCGATGCGGGGTGGCCGCGTGATCGTTGAAAAATCCATACGCTCATGCGCCGCCGTCCATTGTTGGCAATCTTTTACGGGCTGTAACATTTTTCGAAAATGGCAAAGAGCCATTAGCTCCTTGCCTGGCGTGACCCGGGGCAGGGGATTACCCACCTGACGGGGCGCTCAAGGGCGCTCCATGAGACCCCGATGAACTGGATCAATGACGCGAAATTCTCGACCAAGCTGATCACCTCGTTCGTCCTGTGTGCGTTCATCACTCTGGCCGTGGGCATGCTGGGCGTCAGCGGCGTCGCCACGTTGTCCGCGCGCTTGCAGACCGTGTTCAACACCAACCTGGTGTCGGTCGCCAATACGGCGCAGACCAAGACCAAGGCCGTTGGCCAGACGCGTGACATGTACCGCCTGTATGTCGCCACCGCCGGCAATGCCCCGCAAAGCATGAAGGATGAATTCCTGGCCTCGATGAAAGCCAATCAGTTGGCCAGCGAACAGGCATTCGCCGAGTACCGTAAAGGTCGCCTGGCCGAGGACGAGCGCCTGGCCGGCGACCAGGTGGCCCGCGATTGGCCGGTCTACCAGGCCATGGTGCAACGATACGTGGCGATGATGGCGGCCGGCGACCTGGAGAACGGGCGTGCCCTGCTGCTGGGCGACTTGCAGAAAACCTACCGCAAGGTAATGGACCAGTTGACCATCATGATCGACTCCAATGATCGCCAGATCAGCGAAAGCGCCCAGGACGCCGCCCGCCAGGAGGTGTCGGCCCGGACGATCCTGTACAGCGGCATCGCCATCGCGTTTGTCGCTGCGCTGTTGCTGGGGATGTTCATCAGCCGCGTGATCAGCCAGCCGATTGCCGTCGCACTCGACTGTGCCGAGCGCATCGCCCAAGGCGACCTGACCCAGCACATCACCCGTCGTCGCCGTGACGAGGCCGGCCAGTTGCTTGCGGCCCTTGGCGACATGCAGGCCAGCCTGAAGACCACGCTCCAGCAGATCGCCAGTGCTTCGGACCAGTTGGCCTCCGCGGCCGAGGAGTTGACGGCGGTCACTGACGACGGCAGTCGCGCCTTGATCCGGCAGAACGATGAAATCCAACAGGCGGCCACCGCCGTGACCGAGATGACGTCAGCGGTGGAGGAAGTCGCCCGCAATGCCGTGTCCACTTCCCAGGCGTCCCAAGCGACCAGTGCCCAGGCCAGCAGCGGACGTGACCAGGCGCGCAGCGCGGTGCAGGCGATCGATCATGCGACCCAGGAAATCACCTCGTCCACCGGGCTGGTCCGAGACCTGGCGGTACAAGTGCGTGATATCGGCAAGGTGTTGGACGTGATCCGGGGGATCGCCGAGCAGACCAATTTGTTGGCCCTCAACGCGGCCATCGAGGCGGCCCGGGCCGGGGAACAGGGGCGTGGCTTTGCTGTGGTTGCCGACGAGGTTCGCGCCCTGGCGGCGCGCACCCAGGCGTCTACCGGTGAGATCGAGGGCATGATCCTCGCGGTGCAGGACCGAGCCGACGGCGCGGTCGATGCCATGGGCAAGAGCCAGGCGCTGGTCACCCAGACCCAGGGCCTGGCCCGGGCCACTGGCCAGGCGTTGGAGCAGATCGCCGATGGGATCGCGCAGATCAACGACCGTAACCTGGTCATCGCCACGGCGTCCGAGGAGCAGGCCCATGTGGCCCGTGAGGTGGACCGCAACCTGGTGAACATCCAGGATCTCTCGACCCAGACCGCGGCGGGGGCGAACCAGACCAATGCGTCGAGCCAGGCGCTGTCCGGCCTGGCGCTGTCATTCAATACGCTGGTCAGCCGTTTTCGTCTCTAATCCCCGTTGCATGCGCGCCGGGGCGTGGCTCCGGGCGGTTTACTCCGCGGTCGGCGTCAGTCGCGCTTCCAGCTCCGCGACCTTCGCCTCCAGGCTTTCCAGGCGCGCCCGGGTGCGGGCCAGCACCACCATCTGACTGTCGAATTCCTCCCGGCTCACCAGGTCCAGCTTGCTGAATCCGCTTTGCAGCAAGGCCTTGAGCTGGCTTTCGATTTCGCTCTTGGGCAACGGCGTGTCACCGCTCATGAGGCGGGCGGCATGGCCGCTCAGGGCGTCGAGGAGGTCTTTTGGCGCAAGCATGGCAAGTGTCCTGAAAACGATGGCGGGCAGTGTACCACGCAGTGTCTATAGTCAATTCCCGCAGGCGGGGATGCACGCTTTTCGCGCACGCGGGCGGGCGTCTTCGCACTGTTGTTGTGCGTATCGCCGCGGTTCATCACGTGATGCAGGTACAGGTGTGGGGTAAGGGATTGAAAACAGAGGGTTTGGGCACAGATGGCAAGGTTTCTGCTTAGAGGCTGATGACCCATGCACTGATGCAGTCGCTGTGACGAATGCAGTGCAGCAGGCGAAGCGGGGAGCTTCGCCAGGATCGGTTAGCTGGCACCTGTCGGGCAACTTGGGCCGACGACGCGTTACAAAGCCAGGCACTGCGCTTAGACTTGAGTCGGGTTTGTTTTCCTGGGGCAAGTCCACCAATTCGGGAGAGAGTTTCATGAAGCTAGTCACTGCCATCATCAAGCCGTTCAAGTTGGACGACGTGCGCGAGTCGTTGTCCGAGATCGGCGTGCAGGGCATTACCGTTACTGAGGTCAAAGGCTTCGGGCGGCAGAAAGGTCACACCGAGCTGTATCGCGGCGCGGAATACGTGGTCGATTTCCTGCCCAAGGTGAAGATCGATGTCGCCATTGACGACAAGGATCTGGACCGTGTGATCGAAGCGATCACCAAGGCCGCCAACACCGGCAAGATCGGTGACGGAAAGATCTTCGTGGTCAATCTGGAACAGGCTATTCGCATCCGTACCGGCGAAACCGATACCGACGCCATCTAAGCCGCCAAACCCAACGCCCCAGGAGAAAACAATATGACTCTGCGTAAATTCGCAGGGCTAGGAGCCCTGTTGTCCTTCGTAATGCCTGGCCTGGCCATGGCGGAAGAAGCGGCAGCCCCCGTCCTCAACTCCGGCGACACCGCCTGGATGCTGACGGCCACCATTCTTGTTCTGTTCATGACCATTCCCGGCCTGGCGCTGTTCTATGGCGGCATGGTCCGGTCGAAAAACCTTCTTTCCGTGATGATGCAGTGCTTTGCCATTACCGGTCTGATCAGTGTGTTGTGGGTCATCTATGGCTACAGCATCGCGTTCGACACCACCGGCATGGAACAGGGCGTCGTCAATTTCAATTCCTTCATCGGCGGCCTGGGCAAGGCGTTCCTGGCGGGCGTGACCCCGGCGAGCATCACCGGTCCAACGGCACTGTTCCCGGAAGCGGTGTTCATCACCTTCCAGATGACGTTCGCCATCATCACCCCGGCCCTGATCGTCGGTGCCTTTGCCGAGCGCATGAAGTTCTCCGCCATGCTGGTCTTCATGGGCATCTGGTTCACCCTGGTCTACGCGCCGATCGCGCACATGGTCTGGTCCGGTAACGGCGGCCTGTTGTGGGACTGGGGCGTGCTGGACTTCGCCGGCGGCACCGTGGTGCACATCAACGCCGGTATCGCGGGCCTGGTGGCGTGCCTGGTACTGGGCAAGCGCAAGGGCTTCCCGACCACGCCGATGGCACCGCATAACCTGGGCTACACCCTGATGGGCGCGGCCATGCTGTGGGTCGGTTGGTTCGGCTTTAACGCCGGTTCCGCCGTCGCCGCCAATGGCACCGCCGGCATGGCGATGCTGGTGACTCAGATCGCCACCGCTGCGGCAGCACTGGGCTGGATGTTTGCCGAGTGGATCACCCACGGCAAGCCAAGCGCGCTGGGCATCGCCTCGGGCGTGGTCGCGGGCCTGGTGGCCATCACGCCGGCGGCCGGCACCGTGGGCCCGATGGGCGCCCTGGTCATCGGCCTGGCGGCGGGCGTGGTGTGCTTCTTCTGCGCCACCACCCTCAAGCGCAAGCTTGGCTACGACGACTCCCTGGACGCCTTCGGCGTGCACGGCATCGGCGGTATCCTCGGCGCGATCCTCACCGGCGTGTTCGCGGCCCCGGCCCTGGGTGGCTTCGGCACCGTGACCGACATCGCCGCACAAGTATGGATTCAAGTCAAAGGCGTGGGCTTCACGGTGATCTACACCGCGATCGTCACTTTCATCATCCTCAAGGTGCTGGACGCTGTCATGGGTCTGCGTGTCTCCGAGGAAGAAGAGGCGGTGGGCCTGGACCTGGCGCAACACAACGAGCGTGGCTACAACCTGTAAGTGCACGCGTTAAAAATTGCCCGGTTCGCCGGGCATTTTTTTGCCTGGAATTTGTCACTGCCCATAAGGCAGGCCGGTTTTTCCGACGCCTTTTGTTGTATAGGCGACATGGGCTTTTCTGCCGCCAAAGGCTTACATGGAGGCAAGAATATTAGGCCCTTTGTTTTTTTTCAGAGCGCGCTAGAATGCGCGCCGAGCGTGCGGAGAAGTGTATGTGGCAACAGACGCTGATTACCCTGCGGGCACGGCCCCGGGGCTTTCATCTGGTGACGGACGAGTTGCTCGCCGGCCTGCCTGAACTCCGGGCGTGCCGTGTCGGTCTGTTGCATCTGTGGCTGCAGCACACCTCGGCTTCGTTGACGATCAACGAGAACGCCGATCCGGCGGTACGTCGAGACTTCGAACGATTTTTCAATCGGCTGATCCCACAAGGAACCGCCGATTACGAGCACAACGACGAAGGCCTGGACGACCTCCCGGCGCACTTCAAGGCGAGCGTGCTCGGTTGTCAGCTGACCCTGCCGGTGACGGCTGGACGGCTGGCGTTGGGGACCTGGCAAGGTGTTTATCTGGGCGAGCACCGTGATCATGGCGGTGCTCGTAAAGTCCTCGCCACGCTATACGGTGAAGGGGCATGACCGCTGGTTGACGGCGGATGTTGAATTTTTTCTGGCAGCCTTCGAACAGATGGCGAAGCTGGGCTATAACTAATCTGCTTTTCGCAAGTCATGAGGTAGAACATGAGCGACGATGATCTGGAAAACGACGACCTCGAAGTAGGCGACGAAGACGAGACCGAAGAAGGCCTGGAGGCGGCAGCTGAAGACGTTGCCGATGACGATGGTGCCGATGTCCCGGCTCCCACCGCCAAAGGCAAGGCCAAGGCAGCGGTGTCGGTCGACGAGTTGCCGAGCGTAGAGGCCAAGAACAAGGAGCGTGACGCACTCGCCAAGGCCATGGAAGAATTCCTGGCCCGGGGTGGAAAGGTGCAGGAAGTGGAAGCCAACGTGGTCGCCGACCCGCCCAAGAAACCCGACAACAAATACGGCAGCCGCCCTATTTGAGTTCTGCTTCTTGCTTGCTGAAAAAGCCCGCCGTCGCTGCGGGCTTTTTCATGGGGGCGATTCTATTCCCGGCCAGACGCAGTCCCTGTGGGAGCGAGCTTGCTCGCGATAGCGATGGGTCTGTTGGGATTGATGTTGGACGTGCCGCCGTCATCGCGAGCAAGCTCGCTCCCACAGATTTCTTTGCCAGGCGGGGAGCTGCGGGACACAGCCGCTCCCACAGAGGGTTTGGCGGCTGTGAGGCAGGGTTCAGGGTTGGCTATGCCACCCGGCCAGTAACCTCGGCAGTTCGGTCAGGCTGCGAATCTCCGCATCTGGCGCATGTTCGGCATCCCAGGCCTTGCCCGTCGGGTTGAACCAAACCGCCCGCAGGCCGGCTTGCTGGGCACCGGCGATGTCGTCGCCGGGGTGGTCACCGATGTGCACGGCGGTCTGGGGCGTGGCACCGCCGCGTTGCAGGGCTTCGTGGAACAATCGGGCGTCGGGTTTGGCGATGCCGATGTCCTCGGCGCACAAGGCAAACTTGAAATAATCGGCCAGCCCCAGGCGGCGCACGTCGGCGTTGCCGTTGGTGACCACGCCCAGGCTGAACTGATTGGCGAGGATTTCCAGGGTGGGCTGTACCTCGGGAAAGATCTCCAGCTGATGGCGGGCATGCAGGAACGCCTCGAACCCCTGGTCCGCCAGCTCCGACGCTTGCCACTGGTCATAGCCGGCTTCCTGCAACGCACGGAACAGCACGCGCCGGCGCAACGCACTGATGCGATGCTTCAGGCCGGGTTCTTCGCGCAACACCTGCTCGCGAATCGAGAACAGATGCTCCACTGGCAAGCCGCCCAGGTTCGGTGCGTTGTCGGTCAGCCATTGGCGCAGGACGGCCTCGGCGCTGGCGATCACCGGGGCGGTGTCCCACAGGGTGTCGTCCAGGTCGAAAGTGATGAGCTTGATGGTCATGATTCGTCGCCCTTGATGCGTTTGGCCCTGGGGTGGGCACTGTCATAGACCGTCGCCAGGTGCTGGAAATCCAGGTGGGTGTAGATCTGGGTGGTCTTGATGTCCGAGTGTCCCAGCAGCTCTTGAACGGCGCGCAGGTCCTGGGAGGACTCCAGCAGGTGGCTGGCGAAGGAGTGCCTGAGCATGTGCGGGTGCAGGTTCTGCCCCAGCTCGCGTGCGCCGGCGGCCTTGACCCGTAACTGAATCGCTCGCGGGCCGAGGCGCCGCCCGCGTTGGCTGACGAACACCGCGTCGTCGGCGGGGTTGGCCAATGCACGCAGGGGCAGCCACAGTTCCAGGGCTTCCCGGGCCTTGCGGCCGATGGGCAACAAGCGGGTCTTGCTGCCCTTGCCGAGCACTTGGACCATGCCGTCGGCCAGGTCCAGTTGATCCAGGTTGAGCCCCGTCAGCTCTGAAAGCCGCAGGCCGGAAGAATAGAACAACTCGAGAATCGCCTGGTCGCGCCGGGCCAGGAAGTCATCCTCGACGGCACCTTCGAGCAATTGCAGGGCGCGGTCGGTGTCGAGGGTCTTTGGCAGCCGGCGTTCGCCCTTGGGCGGAGCCAGGCCGGTGGCCGGGTCGTGATCGCACAGGCCTTCGCGATTGAGGTAGTGATACAGGCCACGTACTGCCGACAACAGCCGAGCCAGGCTACGGGAGGATTGCCCCTGTTGATGCAGGCGGGCGATCAGGCTGCGCAAGCGCTGGATATCCAGGGCCGACCAGCTGCCGATGCCCTGCTTCTGGCACCAGCCCAGCACTTTATCAAGGTCGCGGCGATAGGCCGACAACGTGTGGGGCGACACCTGGCGCTCACTGCGCAGGTGTTCGCAGTAGGCGTCCAGTTGCCGTTCCATGGTCAGCGTACCGAGCGCAGCGAACCGGCGACCCGAGGCAGCACGCGGCCGGTGACTTCGGCGATGTAGCTCAGAAACAGCGTGCCCACCGAGCTCTTGTAGTGCTGCGGGTCACGGCTGGCGATGGCCAGCACGCCGTGCACGCCCTGGTGGGCGATGGCGACGACGGCGGTGGAGCCGATCTGTTTGCGTTGTTCTTCGCCGAACAGGAAGTCCAGTTCATGTTCGCGCAGGCTGCCACTGACGCTCTTGTTCTCCGTGAGCAGGCCGCCAATGGCGGTCTGCGCTTCGGCGTGGGTCACCCAGCGGCCCACCGGCATGGCGTTGTCGCCGAACAGGATCAGGCTGACGAAGGGCACCTGGAAATCCTGGCGCAGGCTGTCTTCGACGCTCATGACCAGGTCTTCGAGGGTGCTGGCGTCCATCAGCGCCAGGATCAGCCGACGGGTCTTGTCGAAGAGCCGGTCGTTGTCCCGTGCCACGTCCATCAGGTGGGACAGGCGGTGGCGCATTTCAATGTTGCGCTCACGCAGGATCTTCATCTGGTGCTCCACCAGCGACACGGTGTCGCCGCGCCGGTGAGGGATGCGCATCGTTGCCAGCAATTCTTCGTGCCCGACGAAGAAGTCCGGGTGGGCCTCCAGGTAGGCGGCCACGGCCGCGGCTTCTGGAAGCGGGCTCGGAGTGTCGTCGGGCGGCGTCGCTGGAACCTGTGGCTTGTCGGTCATGGGGTTGGCTCACTCAAAGACGAACTTGTCCTTCGTATACGCGCACTGCCGGGCCGGTCATGATCACCGGTTGGCCAGGGCCTGCCCATTCGATGGACAGGCGCCCGCCAGGCAGGTCGATCAGCAAAGGCGAATCCATCCACCCCTGGCTGATCGCCGCAACTGCGGCCGCACAGGCTCCGGTGCCGCAAGCCTGGGTTTCCCCGACGCCGCGCTCCCACACGCGCAACTGCGCGCGGTGACGGTCGATGACTTGCAGGAAACCGACGTTCACCCGTGCTGGAAAGCGTGGGTGGTGTTCGATTTTCGGTCCCAGCTCATGCGCCGGCGCGCTGTTGATATCGCTCACGCGCAACACGGCATGGGGGTTGCCCATGGACACCGCGGCCAGTTCCACCGGGGTGCCTTCGACATCGACCTGGTAACTCAGCGCCTGGGCGGGTGCCTTGAACGGAATGTCCGCCGGCACCAGGCGCGGGGCGCCCATGTTGACGCTGATCTGGCCGTCGTTGCGCACATCCAGCTCGATGATGCCGCTCTTGGTCTCGACGCGGATCTGTCGCTTGGCGGTCAGGCGCTTGTCCAGCACGAAGCGGGCGAAGCAGCGCGCGCCATTGCCGCATTGCTCCACTTCCGAACCGTCGGCGTTGAAGATCCGATAGCGGAAGTCCACGTCCGGGTTGTTCGGCGCCTCGACGATCAGCAACTGGTCGAAGCCGATGCCGGTGTGCCGGTCACCCCAGAGCTTGGCGTGCTTGGGCAGAATGTGCGCGTGCTGGCTGACCAGGTCGAGGACCATGAAGTCATTGCCCAGGCCGTGCATCTTGGTAAAACGCAGCAGCATGGTTTTACTCCGGCAGCAGGCTTTCGCCGGCAAACAACTCGGCTACCGTCTCGCGGCGACGCACTTCGAAAGCCTGGTCACCGTCCACCAGCACCTCGGCGCAGCGGCCGCGGGTGTTGTAGTTGGAGCTCATGACAAAACCGTAGGCACCGGCCGAATGCACGGCCAGCAGGTCGCCTTCTTCCAGCGCCAGTTCCCGACCCTTGGCCAGGAAATCACCGGTCTCGCAGATCGGCCCGACGATATCGTAGTTGCGGGTCGCGCCATCGCGCGGGCGCACGGCGGTCACGTCCATCCAGGCCTGGTACAGCGCCGGACGGATCAGGTCGTTCATGGCCGCGTCGACGATGGCGAAATCCTTGTGCTCGGTGTGCTTGAGGTATTCGACCTCGGTCAGCAGCACGCCGGCGTTGGCGACGATGTAGCGGCCTGGCTCGAACATCAGCGCCAGGTCACGCCCTTCGAGTCGTTCACGCACGGTCTTGATGTACTCGGCCACCTGCGGCGGTTGTTCGTCGCGATAGCGCACGCCGACACCGCCACCGAGGTCGATGTGACGCAGGTAGATGCCGCAGTCGCCGAGGCGGTCGACCAGCGCCAGCAGGCGGTCGAGGGCATCGATGAAGGGTTCCAGGGTGGTCAGCTGCGAGCCGATGTGGCAATCGACGCCCAGCACTTCCAGGTTCGGCAGTTGGGCAGCGCGCACGTAGACGTCTTCGGCGTCGGCAATGGCGATGCCGAACTTGTTTTCCTTGAGACCGGTAGAAATGTACGGGTGGGTGCCGGCGTCGACGTCCGGGTTCACGCGCAGGGAGATCGGCGCGCGCACGCCCAGCTCGGCGGCGACGATTTGCAGGCGCTCCAGCTCGTCGGTGGACTCGATGTTGAAGCAGTGCACGCCCACTTCCAAGGCGCGGCGCATGTCTTCACGGGTCTTGCCGACGCCGGAAAATACGATCTTGTCGGCGCTGCCGCCCGCGGCCAGCACGCGTTCGAGTTCGCCACCGGAAACGATGTCGAAGCCGGCGCCCAGGCGCGCCAGGACGTTGAGCACGCCCAGGTTCGAGTTGGCCTTGACGGCGAAACAGACCAGGTGCGGCATGCCAGCGAGGGCATCGGCGAAGGCCAGGTACTGGGCTTCGATATGGGCGCGGGAATAAACGTAGGTCGGCGTGCCAAAGCGCTCGGCGATCGCGGACAGGGCAACCCCTTCCGCGAACAGCTCCCCGCCACGGTAGTTAAAAACGTCCATGGCGTTCCCTTAGTAAGTGGTGGTGTGGGTGTCGTGCGCGTGGGACTTGGACTGCGACGACTTGGCCTGCTCTTCAGGGGACTTGCTCTCGTCAGGCAGGTACAGCGGACCTTTTTGACCACAAGCTGTTACAAGGCAGGCAACCGCGACGAGCGCAGCAAGGGAAGAGATCAGGCGCTTCATGGCGAAATCCTTGAAAATGCGTTAATTGCGCCGGAGTATACCGGCCACCCGGCGCCTTGCCTATGCAACGGGGCGCCCGTCCGGCGGCGCTGGGGGTCGTCGATGGGTTATCCTTTGCAATCATCAGGCAGCGCCCGTATCTTGCGGCGCTTGAGCATGAGCTGACATTTTCGAGGTTGCCGCAATGAGTTTGACTGAAGCCCGTTTCCACGATCTGGTCGATGCGACCCAGCAAACGCTGGAAGATGTGTTCGACGACAGCGAGTTGGACATCGACCTGGAAAGCTCCGCCGGTGTGCTCACCGTGAAGTTCGAGAACGGCAGCCAGTTGATCTTCAGTCGCCAGGAGCCGTTGCGCCAGTTGTGGCTGGCGGCGGTGTCCGGCGGCTTCCACTTCGACTACGACGAGGAAAGCGAGCGCTGGATGTGCGACAAGAGCGAGGAGCAGCTGGGTGAGATGCTCGAACGCATTGTCGAGGCGCAGGCTGGGGTGAAGCTCGATTTCGAAGGCCTCTGACAGCGTGAGCCAGACCGCTGCGGCGCGCCCGCCCAAGCCGCTCTACAGCAACGTCAGCCCTGCCGTGCCATCGCCGTGCACCAGCGTGTGCAAGCTGGACGAGCAGAAAGTCTGTCTCGGCTGTTTCCGCCATGTGGAGGATATCCGTGAATGGCGCTCGGCCGACGACGCGCGCCGGCGGGTGATCTGTGCCGAGGCGGCCAGACGCAAATCCCAAGTGTAATCATTTGTGGCGAGGGGATTTATCCCCGCTGGGGTGCGAAGCAGCCCTGAAACCTGACGCCTCGGTGTGCCAGATAGAGCACTTTGGGGCTGCTTCGCAGCCCAACGGGGATAAATCCCCTCGCCACAATAGTTTACTTCTGACGCAAACAGTGCAGCCGCCTGTGGGTTGTTTATTTATTGAGCTGTGGTAGTGTCCGGCAACGCCTCAACTCATCGAGGCCCGTGAAAACCCCGTCTTCTTGTGGCGGGGTTTTGCTTTTTTCGTGCAGAAGAAAGGAGTCTGCCTGAATCATGACCGCACCTGCCATCACCCTTACCCGCCTGGACGTACAGCGTCTGGAGCGCCTGATCGACAGCCTTGATGACACCTTGCCCGGCGTCATCGCGTTGCAGACCGAACTGGATCGCGCCGAGGCCCTGGTGGGCCACGATGAAGTGCCGGCCGATGTCGTGACCATGAATTCGCGGGTGCACTGCCGTGAAGAGAGCAGTGGCAAGGACTATCACCTGACGCTGGTCTACCCACAGGACGCCAATGCCGACGAAGGCAAGATCTCGATCCTGGCGCCCGTGGGCAGCGCCTTGCTGGGCCTGAAGGTCGGCCAGCACATCGACTGGCCGGCGCCGGGTGGCAAGACACTGAAGTTGACCTTGCTGGACGTCGAATACCAGCCCGAGGCCGGCGGTGACTTCCACCTCTGAGGCGAGCCCTCAGACCAGGGCCAGCGCCTCGTTCAGCGCGCGTTCGAGGTCGGCCTTGTAGCGCAGGTACAGATTGCTTGAACAGGCGCCGTCACCCACCAGCCCCGAGAGGTCCAGGTCGGTGATGTAGCAGCGATAGCGCTGGGCCTCGCGGCGCTGCTCGACGATCTCCCGGGCGACCACGCGAAACAGCTGGTCGCCATGCTCCAATTCGGAAAATTCCTGCTGGTCGCAATACAGCGTCACGTGCACCTGCCCGTGGGTCGCCTTGCCGATGATTGCCTGCACGTCATAGAACGGTTTGTTCTGCGGTGTCTGCGGCGCTTGCCGCGATTCGATCCGCCGCGCCCGGCCTGGGCCTGACGGCAGGAGCTGGTAGTACAGGGTTTCCAGGGGCAGCGGTTGGGCGGCCTCGATCGGCAGCAGCGCGTCGCGGCGGTACAGCACCGATTGCAGGAAGCGCTGCAAAGGCACCAGCAGGCTGTGCTCATCGTGATACGGCAAGCGTTGCTGCCACAGGGCATTGAGCTCATCGAGCACGTACAGATCGGCATCGTCGTCGTTGACCCGGTAGAACACCTGGATGCACTCGGGCTGCCCCATGGGCAGGACCAGCGCCAGGTCGTGGTCTTCCAGGGCCATCGAGTCCAGGTGCAGCGGACTGTAGGCGCTCAGTTCCTCGCCCAGGTAATCCATCAGCGCCGACTGGCTGCCCAGCGCCACGTGATTGACCTGGCCGGGCAGCAATTCCAGCACGTGATAGTGCTGCTGGACCTGAAGCAGGTAGCGGTAGTTGAGGCGGCTCAGCAGCAGGGTCTGCGCGGTTTCGAAGACCTCTTCGACCCGGCGGGCAATGAACTGGGCACGGTTGTGGCAGAAGCAGCGCACCTGCAAGCGCGGCTGGTTTTGCGTGGCGGGCAGGTCGTTGAGGTAGTCGCGCAGGCAATCGAGCAACGCATGCTCGCCGTCGAAACGGTTGACCAGCACTTCGTTCCAGCTGTTGAGCGTGACCTGGTCGAGGGTCAGCACCAGGTTTTCCCGGACCCCGGCGTAACTCAGGGAGTCGGTGCGCTCGGTGGTCATCAGGATATTCAGGTCGCGGTGGTGCTTGAGCGGATCGACGCCGACGTTTACCAGGATCAGCACTTCGCTGGGTACGCTGGCGCGCAGCAGTCGCTCTTCGTCGACCGTGGCCAGAGGCAGGGCGATGGACTGTTGCAGGCTGCCCAGCAAGTTGAACAGCTCGAACTCGCTCAGGTCGCTGCTGCCTGGGTGCAAGGCCAGGCGCGTGCTGCTGTCGATCACGCCGTTGCGATGGCACCAGGTCAACAGCTCCAGCAGCTCGCGGCTGCGCTTGATCGGCGCGAAGTTCTCCCACTCCAGGGCGTTGAGGCTGCCGTTGTACAAGCCCCACTGGTTTTGCCCAGGCTCTTTCTTGTTCGGCGACTGGACCAGCGTCAGGGTGTCTTCGGCCAGGTCCGGGGCGATGCCGGGGTTGATGAACTCGACCTTGTCGGCCTTGCGCTCGAACGCCGCGTACAGCCGTCGTCCAAGGACATTGAGATCGCGCTTGTTGATCAGGCTGACGGTCTTTTCGGTGCGGGCGAACTGGGACAGGAAGCGGTAGCTGTGGGTCAGCTCGTTGACCAGGGCCCGCCGCTCATGGCTGACCTGGCGCACTTTCCATTGGCTGCGGCTGTCCAGCAGCGCCAGTTGCCGCTGGTCCCAGCCCCATTCCCGAGCCAGGCGCTCGAGCAGCACCCGTTGCCAGCCGCCGCTGCGTACCTGGCCGGTGAGTTTGCGATTGACCTTCAGGTACAACGCCCGGCGGATCAGCTCCAGGCGTTCGGGTTCGCCACGGGCATTGAGGTATTCCTCGAGGCGGCGGTAGACCACCATGTAGGGGTCCAGCTCTTCCAGGTCCAGGCGGTTGGCAAACACCGCCTGCTTGAAGCGCAGGCTCAGGCAGCGCACATCCGGGTGTTCGCTGGCGTACACCTCGGTCAGCAGCAGCTTGAGCACAGACTTGTAGGGTGATTCGATGCCCTTGAACAACTGCCAGAGCCCGGCCCCGATGAACTCTCCCGGTGGGATGTAGGCCATATGGCCCAGGTCCAGGGTCTCGTCGGCGCGAATGAAACGCTTGGAAAGCAACGTATGGGTGTATTGCTCATAGTTGTCTTCCTCGTAGACCGGCACCAGCCACCAGATGGGCGTGCGCCCGGCCAGCCAGATCGCGGTGCGGTAGAACTCGTCCAGCAGCAGGTAATGCTGGGTCGTGCCGCAGTCGTCGGAGCTGAGCTGGTTGTCGCGCTCGCCGCGCACGAAGCGCACCGGGTCGATCAGGAAAAAGTGCGCCTCGGCGCCCTGGGTCGCGGCCCAGGCTTCCAGCAACTGGCATTTCTTGCGCAGCTCGGCCAGTTCGTCGTCGCTCAAGTCCGGGCCGTGGCAGACCCACACGTCCATGTCGCTCTGGTCGGCCTGGGCCAGGGTGCCCAGGCTGCCCATCAGGAACAATCCATGGATCGGTCGCGGCGGATTGCTGCCGTGGCGCGGCTTGTAGGAAAACGAACGGGTCAGGCGCTGGGCCTCTGCGAGCACGTTGGCATCGGGTTCGTAATTCGACAGCCCCGCGGGCGTGCTGCCGGAGACGTAGCCAGGCAGCAGCGGATGGTTGACGTGGAAGAACAGTGGCAACAGCGTCAGCACGCCTTGCTGGCGCGGGGACAGGCCTTCCAGGGCGCGCTCCATCCGGACGCTGTTGAGCTTGAGAAAACGTGCGCGCAACTGGCTCAGGACCTTGCGGTCGATTCCCTCGTCCAGATCAGGGCGTATTTCATGGTTGCGGGTCATGTCGGCTCAAACCGGCTCGCGGCGTCGAACGTGGGAAATCAGGGGGTGATGGCAGTTTAGCGTCCGGGCTCGGGAATTCTTAAGCTGAAAGTCGATTGGGATGTCAGATTTTTCACGCAAGACGCCTGCGCCTGCGGAAATCCGGCCAGGCAGATTTCCGTGGGCGACAGGGGCGAATCAGGCGGCTTCTTGGACGCTGAGAATCGTCAGGACGGTTTGGACATTCTGCGCGGCGTCCCGACCCAGGCTGGTCAGGTAACCACCGTCGGGTTGGGTGATCAGTTCTTTTTCATACAGGCGTTGGGCGGCGGCAATGGCCTTGGGGGCAGCGGTCTGATGAATTTTCAGGCCTTCCTGGGAACTGTCCAGGTTGAAGAGTGCAAGGATTTCCAGTTCGGCAACCAACTCAGGGGTAAGCGACATAAGGACTCCAGACTTTCTAGGAATTGGGTCGACAGCGTCACTAAGGTGAGCGCACTCGGCCGAGCTGTCCAGTGCCAGGGTCATGCTTTTTTTGTTTTGGGGAGGGGGGCCAGTGTTCTGTCAGGCTAAATCCCCTCGCCACAGGAGCATCTGCACCTGTCGTTCAGTTTTTTTCCGGCGGTAGCTCAGGCAGGGCGCGCAGTGCGGCTTCGTACCATTGGGTATCGAACGGGCGGTCTTCTTCCAGGATCGCGTCGATCTCCACTGCCAGCACATGGGCCATCAGGTTGAGGATGTCTTCGCGCTCATAACCGACCAGGGTCAACTTGTTGAAAGTGGCTTTGGCCGCAGGCGGATTGTCACTTTCGATCTGGTTTTCGATGGCCTGGATCAGCGTGTTTTCAACGAATTCTTCTTCGTCGTTATCGATATCGGTTGGCTCGCTCATGGCCGGCTCCTGTCAGAAAGGTCGCCAGTTTACCTGCATTCAGCGCCGTGATGCGCCTGGCGAGAAACGTCCGCGCAGTCTATAACGCTAGGCTGCCAACCCCCACCGGCCTGGAGGCATCTGTAATGCTCGAGCTTTATGGTTTCTGCGTCAGCAATTACTACAACATGGTCAAGCTGGCACTGCTGGAGAAGGGCGTGCCCTTCCAGGAAGTGTCGTTCTACGGCAGTCAGGCCCCCGAAGTGGTTGCCATCAGCCCGCGCGGCAAGGTGCCGGTGCTCAAGACCGAGCGAGGTTTCATCAGCGAAACCAGCGTGATCCTCGAATACATCGAGCAAACCCAGCAGGGCAAGGCCCTGCTGCCCAGCGATCCGTACGAGCGCGCCCAGATACTGGCCCTGTGCAGGGAGATCGAGCTGTACATCGAACTGCCCGCCCGGGCCTGCTATGCCGAGGCCTTCTTCGGCATGTCGGTGGCCGATGCGGTCAAGGAAAAGGCCAAGGCCGAACTGCTGCTGGGGTTCGCTTCGCTGGGCAGGCACGGCAAATTCTCGCCCTATGTCGCGGGCGACAGCCTGAGCATTGCCGACCTGTATTTTCTCTACAGTGTTTCGCCCGCCTTACAGGTGGGCAAGAAGTTGTTCGATCTTGACCTGCTGGCCGAACTGCCCGCGGCCCAGGCGTTGATGGAGCGCTTGGGGCAAAATCCGCACGTGCAGCGCATCGCCGCGGACAGGGACGCGGGGATGCCGGAGTTTTTGGCGAAGGTCGCCGCCAAGAAGTGAATGTGTAGCGTCTGAGCGGATGCCTTCGCGAGCAAGCCCGCTCCCACATTGGATCTCCATCAGCTCATAGAGCCTGCGTTCACTGGAGATCGACTGTGGGAGCGGGCTTGCTCGCGAAGCTTTTCGCCTTTTAGCGGCTGGCGAGCAACGCCTGGCCGCGCACGACCGCTGCCTTGACCTGCGCCGGCGCGGTGCCGCCGATGTGGTCCCGGGCATTGACCGAGCCTTCGAGGGTCAGCACCGCGAACACGTCCTGTTCGATCTGGTCGCTGAAGCGGCGCAGTTCGTCCAGGCTCATCTCCGCCAGGTCCTTGCCGCTGTCGACCCCGTACTTGACGGCGTGACCGACGATTTCATGGCAGTCGCGGAAGGGCAGGCCACGGCGCACCAGGTAGTCGGCCAGGTCGGTGGCGGTGGAGAAACCACGCAGGGCCGCTTCGCGCATCACCGCATGCTTGGGCTTGATGGCCGGGATCATGTCGGCGAAGGCCCGCAACGAGTCGCGCAGGGTATCGGCGGCGTCGAACAGCGGTTCCTTGTCTTCCTGGTTGTCCTTGTTGTAGGCCAGCGGTTGGCCTTTCATCAGGGTCAACAGGCCCATCAGCGCGCCGAACACCCGACCGCTCTTGCCCCGCACCAGCTCCGGGACGTCGGGGTTTTTCTTTTGCGGCATGATCGAGCTGCCGGTGCAGAAGCGGTCGGGCAGGTCGATGAACTGGAACTGCGCGCTGGTCCACAGCACCAGCTCTTCGGAGAAACGCGACAGGTGCATCATCGCGATGCTCGCGGCGGCGCAGAATTCGATGGCGAAATCGCGGTCCGAGACGTTATCCAGCGAGTTGCCGCCCACGGCGTCGAAGCCCAGCAGTTGGGCCGTGTAGGCGCGGTCGATCGGGTAGGTGGTACCGGCCAGCGCGGCGCTGCCCAGGGGCATGCGGTTGGTGCGCTTGCGGCAGTCGACCAGGCGTTCGTAATCGCGGCTGAGCATTTCGAACCAGGCCAGCATGTGGTGCCCGAAGGTCACCGGTTGCGCGGTCTGCAGGTGCGTGAAGCCCGGCATGATGCTTTCGGCCTCGCGTTCGGCCTGCTCCAGCAAGCCTTTTTGCAGGCGGGTGATTTCGGCCAGGATCAGGTCGATCTCGTCGCGCAGCCACAGGCGGATGTCGGTGGCGACCTGGTCGTTGCGGCTGCGGCCGGTGTGCAGCTTCTTGCCGGTCACGCCGATGCGATCGGTCAGGCGCGCTTCGATGTTCATGTGCACGTCTTCGAGGTCGACGCGCCAGTCGAACTGGCCGGCCTCGATTTCAGCCTGGATGGTCTTGAGGCCGTCGATGATGCTGTCGCGCTCGGCATCGGTCAGCACGCCGACCTTGGCCAGCATGGTGGCGTGGGCGATCGAGCCCATGATGTCGTGGCGATACAGGCGCTGGTCGAAGTTGACGGAGGCGGTGAAGCGGGCGACGAAGGCGTCGACGGGTTCACTGAAGCGGCCGCCCCAGGACTGATTGGTCTTGTCAGTGCTCATGAATTCGCTCGTGATCGGCTGTGGAAAAAGTAGCGGTTGAAGGCTGCGGCGGATGATAACAGGGTTGCCAGGGCTGGCGCTGACACTGGTCGGCAGGTTTTTTACCCGTGGGCCGGGCGTTCGGACCCGGTTTTGCGCGCAACGATATTTTCCGATTGAGCAATATCGTCGTGGCAACCGTCTACAGTGGACGATAGGTGTTTGCTTTTTTTCATTCATGGCGAATCGGCCGAATCAACCAGGGGGTGCTCAATATTGGTCAAATCGAAAACGAACAATCCCTACGGCGACGCCGTGCGACAACAGGCCTCGAGCATCGGTAGGCAAGCGCTGGTAAAGATAGGCGACCGCCTCGCGGCACTTTTTGGCCCTCGGGCGAGTCTTAGCGTGGATCGCGGTGACGGATGTCACTTCCCCTGTCTACGCTATCCTTGTGCGAGACTCACGCAGGAATCCAGCGCAATATGAATGTCCTGATCGTTGATGACGAACCACTGGCCCGCGAGCGCCTGAGCCGAATGGTTGGCGAGCTCGAGGGATACAGTGTCCTGGAGCCGAGCGCCACCAATGGCGAAGAGGCATTGGCCCTTATCGACAGCCACAAGCCGGATATCGTGCTGCTCGACATTCGCATGCCTGGCCTGGATGGCCTGCAGGTCGCGGCGAAGTTGTGCGAACGAGAGTCGCCGCCTGCGGTGGTGTTCTGCAGCACCCGGGACGATTTTCCGCCCGAGGTCCTGCAGGCCAGCGCCGTCGGCCATCTGGTCAAGCCGGTGGCGTCCGAGGCCTTGCCCGATGCCTTGCGCAAGGCCGAGCGACCCAACCGGGTGCAACTGGCGGCGCTGACCCGCCCGGCAGCGGAAAGTGGCAGCGGCCCGCGCAGCCACATCAGCGCGCGCACCCGCAAAGGCATTGAGTTGATCCCGTTGAACCAGGTGGTCTACTTCATTGCCGATCACAAGTACGTGACCTTGCGCCACGAGAGTGGCGAGGTGTTGCTGGACGAGCCACTCAAGGCCCTTGAGGACGAGTTCGGCGAACGCTTTGTTCGTATCCACCGCAATGCCCTGGTGGCCCGCGAGCGGATCGAGCGTTTGCAACGCACGCCCCTGGGGCATTTCCAGCTTTTCCTCAAAGGCCTCAACGGTGATGCGCTGATCGTCAGCCGACGACACGTGGCCGGCGTGCGCAAGATGATGCAGCAGCTTTAGCCCGGTTCGCGGGGGCGTTCCAGACATTCCTTTCCCAGGACAATGACGGCCAGGGAGGCCTTGGGGTCGTGATTCAAATCAAAGCGGTTCTGGCTGAACTGTTATTATCTGCCGTATCTTTTAAGTACGGATTGATCCATGTCCCCTCGCGAGATCCGCATCGCCACCCGTAAAAGCGCCCTGGCCCTCTGGCAGGCCGAATACGTCAAAGCCCGCCTGGAAGCCGCCCATCCCGGGCTGGTCGTGACCCTGGTGCCCATGGTCAGTCGCGGCGACAAGCTGCTCGACTCCCCCCTGTCGAAGATTGGCGGCAAGGGCCTGTTCGTCAAGGAACTGGAAACCGCGTTGCTGGACAACGAAGCCGACATCGCCGTGCACTCGATGAAAGACGTGCCCATGGACTTCCCTGAAGGCCTGGGCCTGTTTTGCATCTGCGAGCGGGAAGACCCGCGCGATGCATTCGTTTCCAACACGTTCGCCAGCCTCGAGGCATTGCCAGCCGGCAGTGTGGTGGGCACCTCCAGCCTGCGTCGCCAGGCACAATTGCTGACGCGCCGCCCGGACCTGCAGATCCGTTTCCTGCGTGGCAACGTGAACACGCGTCTGGCCAAGCTCGACGCCGGCGAGTACGACGCGATCATCCTCGCCGCCGCCGGCCTGATCCGCCTGGGTTTCGAAGACCGTATCACCTCGGCCATCAGCGTCGACGACAGCCTGCCAGCAGGTGGGCAGGGCGCCGTGGGCATCGAGTGCCGCAGCGCCGACAGCGACATCCATGCCTTGCTGGCGCCGTTGCACCATGAAGACACCGCCACCCGGGTATTCGCCGAGCGCGCCCTCAACAAGCATCTGAACGGCGGTTGCCAGGTGCCGATCGCTTGTTACGCCGTGTTGGAAGGCGAGCAGGTCTGGTTGCGTGGCCTGGTGGGCGATCCCAATGGCGGCCGGTTGCTCAGTGCCGAGGCCCGGGCGCCGCATCGCGATGCCGAGGCGCTGGGTGTGCGCGTGGCCGAAGACCTGCTGAGCCAGGGCGCCGCCGACATTCTCAAGGCGGTCTACGGCGAGGCGGGCCACGCGTGACGGGGTGGCGGCTGCTGCTCACACGGCCGCAGGATGAGTCGTCGGCCTTGGCGGCTGTCTTGGCTGATGCGGGTATCTTCAGCAGCAGCCTGCCGTTGCTGGCGATCGAGCCGATCCCGCTGTCGGATGCCGGGCGGGCGATGCTCCAATCCCTGGACCAATACTGTGCCGTGATCGTGGTCAGCAAGCCCGCCGCCCGCCTGTGCATCGAACAACTGCGCCTGCTCTGGCCCGAGCCGCCCGATCAGCCGTGGTTCAGCGTGGGGGCGGCCACCGGGCAGATTCTCGCCGACGCCGGCCTCACGGTGTTTTATCCCGACAACGGTGACGACAGCGAAGCCTTGCTCGAACTTCCCGCGTTGCGCCAGGCTGTCAGCCGGCCCGATCCGCGGGTCTTGATCGTGCGTGGCGAAGGCGGGCGCGGCTTGCTGGCAGAGCGTTTGCGCGAGCAAGGTGCTAGTGTCGATTACCTGGAGTTGTACCGACGCGACATTCCTCATTACGCCGAAGGTGAGCTGTCGGCGCGGGTTGAAGCGGAACGCTTGAACGCACTGGTGGTCAGCAGTGGGCAGGGCCTGGAGCATCTGCAGCGGTTGGCCGGCGATGCCTGGCCGACGCTGGCACGGCTACCGTTGTTTGTGCCAAGCCCAAGGGTTGCCGAGATGGCGCGTGCCGCCGGGGCCCGAACAGTTGTGGATTGCCGTGGCGCTAGCGCCGCGGCTTTGCTGGCGGCGTTACGGGAACACTCCGTGCCGTTTTCTAATGCGAAGGATGGATACGTGAGCGAAACAGCCTTGCCAAAAGCAGATCAAGACCAGCCGGTGCTCGACGCGCCGGTTGAAACCCCGGCCCCGGTGGCGCCGCGTCGCGGCAACGGGCTGGCTATTTTTGCCTTGTTGCTCGGGGCCGCCGGCGTAGCGGTTGGCGGCTGGGGTGTGTGGCAGGTGCGTCACCTGCAAACCAACAACCAGCAACAGTCCGCCCAGGTCCAGGCGCTGAACGACCAGGCCCAGACCCTCAAGCTCAATGAGCAGCGCCTGACCGAGCGCCTGGCCCAGTTGCCTGGCGCCGAAGAGCTGGAGGAACGTCGTCGCCTGGTGGCCCAGCTGCAAGGTGACCAGCAGCACCTGAGCCAGCGCCTGGAAACCGTGCTCGGTGCCAGCCGCAAGGACTGGCGCCTGGCCGAGGCCGAGCATTTGCTGCGCCTGGCCAGCCTGCGTCTTTCCGCCTTGCAGGACATCAGCAGCGCCCAGGCGCTGGTCCAGGGCGCCGACGAAATCCTGCGCGAACAAGATGACCCCGGTTCGTTCGCCGCCCGCGAACAACTGGCCAAGACCTTGGCCGCGTTGCGCAGCACCGAGCAGCCGGATCGCACCGGACTGTTCCTGCAACTGGGCGCCCTGCGAGACCAGGTGCTGCAGCTCAGCGAGCTGGCGCCGGAATACAAGGATCGCGGCGAGTCCCTGCTGGGCCTGACGGCCGATGGTGATGGTGCCAGCCGCTGGGCACAGTGGTGGGACCAGATCTCGCGTTACATCCGCATCGACTTCAACGCCGATGAGAACGTCCGTCCGCTCCTGGCCGGGCAAAGCCTGATGCAAGTGCGCCTGGCCTTGAGCCTGGCGCTGGAGCAGGCCCAATGGGCGGCCCTCAATGGGCAGGCGCCGGTGTACACCCAGGCGCTGACCGAGGCGCGGGACGTGCTGAAAAACAACTTCAACCAGGACAACCCCCAGATCAAGATCATGCTCGAACGCGTGGCCGAGCTGACCAACCAGCCGGTGACCGTGGTCACGCCGGACCTGACGGGCACCCTGAGCAGCGTCCAGGCCTATCTTGAGCGGCGCAACCTCAATGCCGAAGAGTCGGTCAAGCCGCTGCCCAAGGCGGGCGCCCAGGAGGCCACGCCATGAAGCGCCTCTACGTGATTGTGTTCGTGGTCATCGCCGTCGCCGCTTTGCTGGGCGTGGCCATCGCGGAGCATTCGGGTTACGTACTGGTGGCGTACAAAAACTTCCGTTACGAAGCCGGCCTGTGGGTCACCCTGGCGCTGGTGGCGGTGTTCTGGCTGCTGTGGCGCGCGGTGGTTGCGTTGATCGGGCTGGTGACCACCTCCAGCGGCGTGGTCAACCCGTGGTCGCGCCGCAACCGCAGCCGACGTGTGCAAGTGGCGATCGAGCACGGCCAGCTGGACCTGGCCGAAGGTCGCTGGGCCAGTGCCCAACGGCACTTGCACCGCGCCGCCGAAGCCGAGCGCCAACCCCTGTTGTATTACCTCGGCGCGGCCCGCGCGGCCAATGAACAAGGGCTTTACGAGCAGAGCGACAGCCTGCTGGAGCGCGCCCTGGAGCGCCAGCCCCAGGCGGAACTGGCCATTGCCCTGACTCACGCGCAGTTGCAGACCGACCGGGGCGACACCGAGGGGGCGCTGGAGACGCTGCAAGCCATGCACGAACGCCATCCACATAACATCCAGGTGCTGCGCCAGTTGCAACGGCTGCATCAGCAGCGCGGCGACTGGTCGGCGGTGATCCGGCTGCTGCCCGAGCTGCGCAAGGACAAGGTCTTGCCTGCCGCCGAGCTGGCTGAGCTGGAGCGTCGGGCGTGGGGCGAGAACCTCACCCTGGCGGCCCACCGCGAAGAGGATGGCAGCGTCGGCCTGCAATCGTTGAACCGGGCCTGGCAACAATTGACCTCCGCCCAGCGCCAGGAGCCGGCGCTGGTGCTGGCGTATGCCGAGCAGTTGCGGCAACTGGGCGCGCAGATCGAAGCCGAAGAGGCGCTGCGCATCGCGCTCAAGCGCCACTACGACAGCCATCTTGCACGCCTGTATGGGCTGGTCCGCGGCAGTGATCCGGTCCGGCAACTGCAAACGGCCGAAGGCTGGCTCAAGGACCATCCGGCCGATCCGAGCCTGCTGCTGACCCTGGGGCGTCTCTGCCTGCAGAACAGCTTGTGGGGCAAGGCCCGGGATTACCTGGAAAGCAGCCTGCGGATCCAGCGCAATCCCGAAGCCTGCGCAGAGTTGGCGCGCCTGTTGGCGCAGTTGGGCGACGCCGAGCGCAGCAATCAGTTGTTCCAGGAAGGACTGGGCTTGCTCGATGAGCGCCTGCTGGCGGCGCCGCTGCCGGTGTCGGCGCAGGTGCTGTCGACGTGAGCGGCCTGAGTCATCGTGGCGAGGGCGCCGCTCCCTCGCCACGGCTTTTATTGCGTTACAAGCGATGATCAGCCATCGCTTGAAGGGCTTTTGTCAGTGCCCTTAGCAAAGTCCTACAGCGAGCTGTAACAAGTCCCTTTGTCTCTGTCGGGAATTCCCTACATCCCTGGTGAAGTGTCTGCGCGAGCCTGCCTTGAAAGGCCCGAGGGCTTTCCTCTACCGTAACGACTTGTCTCTTCTGCTACGGAACCGCCATGTTTTTGGCTTGCTCGCGCTTCTTGTTTCTCATGGCTTCCATCGCCGCGGCCCTGGCACTGGGCATCGCCAGTTACCTGGAATATTCGGTCGGCCTGACGCCGTGCAGCCTGTGTGTCTTGCAGCGGGTGTGCCTGCTGTTGTTGCTGGTGAACAGCCTCGTGGCCTGCGTGCACGGCCCGGGGCGTTCGGGCAGCATCGTCTATGGGGCGTTGGGGTGGGTGTTCGCGTCGGGGGGGATGACGCTGGCCTGGCATCAGGTCCTGATGCAGAGTCGTTCGGTCCAGGCGGTGGCTGATTGCGTCACCCCCATGACCGGGGTGCAATCCTGGTGGTGTGCGTTGCGTCGGGTGCTCGATGGGGTGGTCGATTGCGCGAACATCACCTGGACGCTGTTCGACCTGAGCATCCCCGAATGGAGCTTGCTGTTCTTTCTCGCCGTGTCCGTCGCAATGACCTATCTGCTGCTGCGCCTTGCCTGGAGTGCTCTGGCACGACCACTCGGCGGCGATACGTCGCAGTGGGCCCGGGTGCTGGATTAAACACTTGTATGAACTTTATCGCCTGCGTACCTTGAAGCGGTAGTCGTGCGGGCATAATCTGGCCCGCACGTGTCATCGGAATCGTGTCACTCGAACATGTTGTGTCTGGCTTGTCCCTGGTTATCCAGGTGTGCGCAGGCTGCGAGGGGCATGACTCACAAGGGAAGAAATCACCATGCTCGAAAGTTGTCAGAATGCTCAGGAACGCTGGGGTGGGGTGCATCTGCTGATCGATCGCTGGTTGCAGGAGCGTCACGAACTGGTGCGGGCCTATGACGTCCTCGGCGACAAGCCTGAAGCGCTGAGCGAAAGCCGCAAGCCCTTGCAGGAGTTCTGCGGTGTGCTGGTCGACTATGTATCGGCCGGTCATTTCGAGATCTACGAACAACTGACGGGCGAGGCCAAGGCCTTCAACGACAAGCGTGGCCTGGAGCTCGCCGAGCAGATCTACCCGCGCATCGACGTCATCACCGAGAAGCTGCTGGCGTTCAACGACCTGTGCGATGAAGGCAAGTGCGTGGCTGAGAAATTCAAGGAGTTGGGCGGCTTGCTGCACGAGCGTTTCGAGCTGGAAGACTGCCTGATCGAAGTGCTGCACAACGCACACAAGGAAGAAGCCGCAGTCCAGGCCTGAAGGTTTGCAGGCATGAAAAAACGGTGCGCGTGGCGCACCGTTTTTCGTTTGGGCGACCTTAGCCCGTCGCGCCGAGCAGTTCGATTTCAAACACCAGCGGCGTGAACGGCGGGATCACATCCCCGGCACCTTCGGCGCCATAGGCCAGGGTCGAAGGAATCACCAGGCGCCACTTCGCGCCGACCGGCATCTGCGGCAATGCGCTGCGCCAGCCGTCAATCACACTGTCGAGATTGAACCACTGGGCCTGGTGATTGGCGTCGAATACGGTGCCGTCCGGCAACCGCCCGATGTACAACACCTGGACCTTGCCATGGGGGCCTGCCTTCGCACCTTTGCCTGGCTTGAGCTCCGTCAGCAGGATGCCGTCCGCGAGTTGCTGGACGCCGGGTCGGTTCTTTTCTTCGTTGAGAAATGTCTGCTCCGTCTTCAACGCCTTCGCGTCCTGAGGTGGCAGCGACTGCGCTGTCAGTTGCGCTTGATGCGCGGCCAGGATCTGTTCGATGCGTTCATCCCTGAGGGCCAGCGGCTTGCCCAGGTAAGCCTGTTGCAGGCCTTCGACCAAGGCCTGGATCTGCAGGTCGGGCACGTCCTGGCGAAGGCGTTCACCCAGGCTCGCGCCCAGGCTGTAGGCCAGGTCGTGGGCATCGTTTGCGTTGGTTTTGTCAGCGGCCTGGGCCATGGAGCCAAGCATGCACAGGGACAGGAACAGGTGACGCAACATGGGGGATCTCCGGCCTCGAATCGAGGGATTATGCCAGTGCCGACAGGTGCAGAGGTGGGTTGCCCTGGCGCGGATGAAGAAGATTTTTCGTACCTTGCAACGCAACCTCTTGTGTACTGTCAACATGCCCTAGCGGCGGTTGCAGCAGAGGTCTAGTATGAGCCGCACTCACGTCAGTCAGGAGGTAAACCATGTCGGCCACCAAGAAGCCTGTAAACACTCCGTTGCACTTGCTCCAACAACTCTCGGGCAGCTTGCTCGAGCATCTGGAAAATGCCTGCTCCCAAGCGATGGCTGATGCTGAAAAACTGCTCGCCAAATTGGAAAAACAACGCGGCAAGGCGCAGGAAAAACTGCACAAGTCGCGCACCAAACTGCAAGACGCCGCCACCGCCGGCAAGGCCAAGGCACAAGCCAAGGCCAAGGACGGCGTGAAAGAACTCGAAGACCTGCTCGACGCCTTGAAGGATCGTCAGTCCGAAACCCGCGCCTACATTCTCCAACTCAAACGCGATGCCCAGGAAAGCCTGAAACTGGCCCAGGGCGTAGGTCGCGTGCAAGAGGCTGCGGGCAAGGCGCTGACACTGCGTGCCGCCAAGCCTGCTGCTGTATCGGCCAAGAAGCCGGCGGCTAAACCTGCCGCGGCAAAAACGCCCGCCAAGGTAGCGGCCAAGCCTGCTGTGAAAGCACCCGCCAAGACCGCGAGCAAGCCAGCGGCCAAACCCGTCGCTGCCAGCGCTGCAAAACCTGCGGCCAAAAAGCCAGTCGTTAAAGCGGCCGCCAAACCGGCTGCAAAAACCGCGGCCGCCAAGCCTGTCGCGGCCAAGCCTGCGGTAAAACCGGCGGCTAAACCGGCTGCCAAGCCTGCCGCAAAAACCGCAGCTGCCAAACCCGCTGCGACGAAAACCACCGCTGCAAAACCGGCCGCTAAACCTGTCGCCAAGCCGGCGGCAAAACCCGCTGCCAAAACAGCCGCCGCGAAACCCGCCGCCAAACCAGCAGCCACCAAAACAGTGGCGGCCAAACCCGCTGCAGCCAAGCCGGCCGTAAAACCCGCCGCCAAGCCTGCCGCGACCAAGGCACCTGCCAAAGCGGCGGCCAAACCTGCTGCCAAGCCAGCGGCCGCCAAGCCAGCTGCTGCGAAGCCTACTGCTGCCAAGCCAGCAGCCAAACCCGCCGTGAAAAAACCAGCGGCCGCGAAACCGTCGGCTGCGCCTGCCGCCAAACCGGCCACCGCCGCGCCTGCTCCGGCAGCGTCCCCTGCGCCAACCGCCAGCACTCCAGCGCCGGCAGTCAGCCCGTCCGCTTCCGTGGCGCCGAGCACCAGCACCCCAACCAGCGCTTCCTAAGTGCCGGACACCACGACGCGCAGCTGATGCAGCGCGTCGTGGTGCGCGGGTTCGACACTCGCCGCCAGCGCTTGCAGCCATTGGGCTGAACCCTCGTGCTGTGCCGGTGGCCAATCCTTGGCCGCCGCTTCCAATCGTTCCAATAACCGCCGCTCGGCCTCCAGCTCCAGCCGCTTGACCTGTTCGCGCAGGTTGTCGAGCGCCGGGTCTTGCTGGGCCATGGTTTTCCATTGCCGGCGAAGGCTGCGAAGGGGCCTGACCACCTCGGCGTCCCAGGCCTCGGCCAACGGTCTAAGCGTGTGCAGTCGGGGTTCGCTGCAGGGCACGCCGCGCTGGTCCAGCCATAGGCTGCACAGCAGCAGGCACACGTTGATGCCGGCCTCTTGCGATGCCAGGCAGGCGGCTTCCACGCCGGGCTTGGCATAGAGGTCCAGGGAGAAACGCCAAAGGTCAGGGGACATCGTGCTACTCGCGCCAGTTGCGAGCGAAGCTGGTAGACTCCGCCGCCATTATGATCCGACTTCAGAACCTGACTTTACAGCGTGGCCCGCAACGTCTGCTAGAAGACGCCGAGCTGACCCTGCACGCCGGCCACAAAGCCGGCCTCATCGGTGCCAACGGCGCCGGCAAATCGAGCCTGTTCGCCTTGCTGCGCGGCGAGCTGCACCCGGACTCGGGCGATTGCATGCTGCCGGCCGATTGGCGTATCGCCCACATGCGCCAGGAGGTCGATACCCTCGAGCGGCTGGCGGTGGACTACGTGCTCGATGGCGACCTGCGCCTGCGTCAGGTTCAACGCGACCTGGCGGCGGCGGAGGCGGCCCACGACGGCGCCGCCCAGGCCCGCCTGCACTCGGAACTCGACAGCGCCGACGGCTACACCGCCGACGCTCGCGCGCGCAAATTGCTCGCCGGGCTGGGGTTCACCAATGAGCAGATGGACCGCCAGGTCGGCGATTTCTCCGGCGGTTGGCGGATGCGCCTCAACCTGGCCCAGGCCCTGATGTGCCCCTCGGATCTTTTGTTGCTCGATGAACCGACCAACCACTTGGACCTCGACGCCATCATCTGGCTCGAAGACTGGCTCAAGGGTTATCCGGGCACGCTGCTGCTGATTTCCCACGACCGCGATTTCCTCGATGCCGTGGTCGATCACGTCGCCCATGTCGATCAGCGCAAGCTGACCTTGTACCGTGGCGGCTACAGCGCCTTCGAGCGCGCCCGCGCCGAGCGCCTGGCCCAGCAACAGCAGGCCTACGAGAAGCAGCAGGCGCAGCGTGCGCACATGGAAAGCTACATCGCCCGCTTCAAGGCCCAGGCCACCAAGGCCCGCCAGGCCCAGAGCCGGATCAAGGCGCTGGAACGGATGGAGGAGCTGTCGGCGGCCCACGTGGATTCGCCGTTCGACTTTGTCTTCCGCGAGTCGACAAAAATCTCCAGCCCGCTGATCGACCTGTCCGACGCACGCCTGGGCTACGGCGACAAGACCGTGCTGGAGAAGGTCAAGCTGCAACTGACCCCCGGTGCGCGGATTGGCCTGCTGGGGCCTAACGGCGCCGGCAAGTCGACCCTGATCAAGAACCTCTCCGGTGAACTCCAGCCGTTGGGCGGTCGCCTGACCCGTGGCGAGAACACCGTGGTCGGCTACTTCGCCCAGCATCAGCTCGATTCTCTCGATGCCAAGGCCAGCCCGCTGCTGCACCTGCAACGCCTGGCGCCGACCGAGCGCGAGCAGACCCTGCGCGATTTCCTCGGTGGCTTCGATTTCCGTGGCGCGCGCATCGATGAGCCGGTGCTGAATTTCTCCGGTGGTGAAAAGGCTCGCCTGGCGTTGGCGCTGATCGCCTGGGGCCGGCCCAACCTGTTGCTGCTCGACGAACCGACCAACCACCTGGACCTGGAAATGCGCCTGGCCCTGACCATGGCCTTGCAGGAATTCAGTGGCGCCGTGCTGGTGGTGTCCCACGACCGACATCTGCTCAAGAGCACCACAGACAACTTCTTCCTGGTGGCCGACGGCAAGGTCGAGGAATTCGACGGCGATCTGGAGGATTACGCACGTTGGCTGGTGGACTATCGCCAGCGCAACGCACCGGTCAGCACCACGCCGGTCAACCCGGACAAGACCGACAAAAAAGCCCAGCGCCAGGCCGCAGCCGCCTTGCGCCAGCAATTGGCGCCCCACAAGCGCGAGGCCGACAAGCTCGAGGCCGAACTGGGCAAGCTGCATGAAAAGCTGCAGAAAATCGAAACCAGCCTGGGTGACAGCGGTCTCTACGAGGCGGCGCGCAAAGATGAGTTGCGTGACCTGCTGGCCGAACAGGCCAAGCTGAAAGTTCGAGAAGCGGAGCTGGAGGAAGCCTGGATGCAAGCCCTGGAAGTGCTGGAAAACCTGCAAGCGGAGCTGGAGGCGTTGTCCTGATGGAAGCCCTGGCGTTGCCTGTTCCCGTGATGTGGATCGAGCCGATCTGGCTCGGTGTGCAAGTCCTGCTGATCCTGCTGGTCGGTTACTTTGCCCAGCGCTTCGTGGCGCGCGCCCTCACGCGCCTGGGCGAGCGCTATCCCTTCCCGCCGCAGTTGCTGATCATCCTGCGGGGTGTGCTGCGCTGGCTGATCATGGGCAGTGCGGTGTTGATCGTGCTGGAGCGCCTGGGTGTTTCGGCCACGGTGCTGTGGACCGCCCTGTCGGGCTTCGTCGCGGTGGCGGCGGTGGCGTTCTTCGCCATCTGGAGTGTGCTGTCGAACCTGCTCTGCGCCGTGCTGATCTACACCGTCGGCCCGTTTCGCCTGGGGGACGTGGTGGAGTTGGTGGAGGCCACCGACAAGCCCGGCATCAAGGGGCGGGTGGTGGCGATCAACCTGCTCTACACCACGCTGATCGAGCCTGAGGAGCTCGGCACCGGCAGCTCCATGGTGCAAGTGCCCAACAGTCTGTTCTTCCAGCGTTCGGTCCGGCGCTGGCGTGGCAGCGAGGCATTCCCGGTCGGCGGTTTCGTCGAGTAGGGCGGTCTTCGCAGTCCCCCTTCAACCCGAGCAGAAAAAAACAGTGGTCAACCGTGCAGCGGCGCATTAGCGTATTCGTTTCGACGAATTCGAGCCGAGGTGTGCAATGGTGCTGGAAACATGGTTGGCGTTTTTCGCCGCCTGCTGGGTGATCAGTCTTTCGCCGGGTGCCGGTGCCATTGCATCGATGTCCAGCGGCCTGCAATACGGTTTCTGGCGTGGCTACTGGAATGCCCTGGGCCTGCAACTGGGCCTGGCACTGCAGATCGCCATCGTTGCCGCCGGCGTGGGGGCGATCCTCACCGCCTCGGCCACGGCGTTCTATGCGATCAAATGGTTTGGCGTGGCGTACCTGGTCTACCTGGGCATCAAGCAGTGGCGGGCCATTCCCAGCGACATCAGCGATGACGCGGCCGTGCGGCCGATCGGCAAACCCATGGCGCTGGTGTTTCGCGGTTTCCTGGTCAACATCAGCAACCCCAAGGCGCTGGTGTTCATGCTGGCGGTACTGCCGCAGTTCATCGACCCCCACGCACCCCTGATCCAGCAATACCTGATCCTGGGCACGACCATGATCTGCGTCGACCTGATCGTCATGGCCGGCTACACCGGGTTGGCGTCGAAGGTCTTGCGTCTGTTGCGCACCCCGAAACAGCAACGGCGGATGAACCGTACGTTTGCCGGGCTGTTCATTGGCGCGGCAGGGTTGCTGGCGACGATTCGCAAGGCGGCGGTGTAATCCGTTCTATCGGAAAAGGCACTGGAGACACGGCGGACCTGTGGCGAGGGAGCTTGCTCCCGCTGGGCTGCGCAGCAGCCCCAAAAGCCTGCGGTCGCTATGTCCGAGGCGTCGGACCGACCGAGCGGGAGCAAGCTCCCTCGCCACAGAAACATCATCCATTGGCGCTAAGACTTAGCGCAGGATCACCGGCGCCGTATCCCGTGGCAGGTTGTTACGCTGCGCGGGCTCGCGGGGTTGTTCGTAGCTCGGGCCGCCGAGCTGTTCGCTCATTTGCCGCGCCACGTCTTCCCCCAGGGCCTTGGACACTTCACGCACGACCCGCGGGCGGTTGAGGCTGATGTGCACGTCCCGGTGGTTCAGCAGCTTGGTGTCCTGGCCTTCGCCCATGGCGGTGAACGCCGAGGTGATTTCGAACGTCTTGGTGTTGATCAGGCTGAAGTCCGCCACCAGGGTCAACGCCAGCACCGCCGAGTAACTGTTGGTGTTCGCCAGCTCGTTGATGTCGCGGGTGAAGTCGATGTCCGACACCGTGCCGAACAATACGTAGTCGGCCCCCTTGAAGTTCCCGGCCTTGATTCGCTTGATGACGTCATAGACGTCGCCCTTGGACGAGGCGGTGTACGGCGTGCCCTGCACCAGCTGGAACATCCCGCTGCGCAGGATCTCGCCCTTGATGTCGCCGGTGAACTTGCGCAATTCACCCTGCTCGATGTAGCTGCTGGTGGCTTCCATTTCGTCGTAGCTCGACGAAGCGCTGGCGCTGTAGGCGTTCGCCTGGAAGTTGCTCTGGGCCGAAACGGTGTGGATGTATTCCTCCACCCGCTCCTGGTACGCCAGGTCGGTGACGGCGACTTTCGGGGCCGCCTGCGCGGTGAACGCGCAGGCCAGGGCCATGATGCCAATCCATGTGCGCATGGCTTAACGCTCCGTGGTCTTGCGGATTTCTTTCTCGTCCATCCACTCGGCCAGACCGCTCTCGACGTCGATCAATTGCAGGCTGAACTTGTAGAAGACGTCCTTGTAGTCGCTGCTGCGCTTGACGATCGAGCTGATGGAGCCTTCGATGCGGTACTTGGCGGCGATCATGTTGCCGGTCTTGGCCACGGTGCTCTTCTTGTAGAGACCGCTCTGGTTCTGCAACTTGAGCTGGTCGACCTGGCTGTCCATGGCGTTGTTGTCGCTGGCGAAACGCGCGGCCCCGGTCTTCATCAGCTGGGTCTTGATGCTGGTGGTGATTTCCCGCGTGTCGATGTATTCGCTGGTCTTGTTCTTCACGTCGTAGACCTGAACCACCGGACGGCCCTGCAGGACGCCGGATTGGGCCAGGGAGCGGGTCATGGACTCGGCGATCATCTGCAGGTCGGTGGAGCCGAACTCGTTGGTGACGGTTTCCACGGCCTTGGTGTCGCCATAGCTGATGTTCTTGTTGCCCAGTACCGGCGAGTTGTTGGCGCAGCCGCTGACCAGCAGGACGGCGAGGGCGAGGGAGGAAATGCGTAGGAACATGTGGGGGCTCTCAAATGTCGGCGTAATGGTTTTTGTGGCGAGGGGATTTATCCCCGCTGGCTGCGCAGCAGCCCGAAATAAACAGCTGGACACCCTCTGACAGGCTTACCGATGCGAGAGGTGGGGGCTGCTTCGCAGCCCGACGGGGATAAATCCCCTCACCACAGAATCGGCATTGGCTCGACTGACAGAACCGGCCTCAAGGCGTATTGATTTCCAACCGGAAGTCCACCGCCTTGGGCGTTGGCGCGATGGCCGGGAGGAACTTGGTCTGCTCGCCATACAGCGTCAGGGTCTTCCAGGTTTCTTCCTCGGCAATCGGAAAGCCTTCCGGTCCCAGCCAGGCAAAGCGGTAGTACATCGTCTTGTTGTTGTAGCTGGTGTTGCTCAGCTGCACATTGACGGTCATGTAGCCGTTTTCCCGGGCCACGCGCATGGCGCCGACCACGATGTTCTTGGTCTTGCCCATGGCCACGACCTTGCTGGCAGCGGTGCCCGGCTCCGGTGGCGGCGGGGTGGCGCAACCGGCCAGCAAGGCCAGGGCGCCGACGGCGATCAGTTTTAGACGCATGTGAACAAAGACTCCGTTCTTAAGGTTGTTTGAGGCTGGCGACCGCGCTCGGGGTGGCAGTCGGGATCACCTGGGCCGCCAGGCCGCCGGCGAAAACCTGGTTGCCCACCGCCCGCAGGCTGATGACCTGGTAGCGCTGATCCACGTTGACCTTGACCACCGAGCCGCCCACCGCACTTGGCAGGGTGACCTGGTGCTCGCCCTTCTTCAGGCGCAGGCGTACCACCTGGGTGTAGTCCGGCAGGGTGCGCCAGGTACGGGTGTCGGCGCCCTCGAGGATCGCCGAGGTGAGGCCCACGGCCAGGCCGGCCAGGGGGTTGGTGTCGTTGATCTGCTTTTGCGCCACGCCTTTGGTGATCGCCCGCACGGTGGTGCGCAGGATGATGCCGGGCATATCGTCGCGCAGGGCGCGGCGGGACATGGCGGTGGTGCTGTTGAGTTGAGTCAGGTCCATCTGGCGGCCGTCGACGCCGATCTGGGCGAACGTCGCCGTGGAGGTATCGGGCTTGATCACCGGGAACGACAACGGCGTGATCACCAGGTTGCCGCTGATGGGCAGGGGCAGGGGAATGCGCACCGAGTCCCGGGACGGCGCCAGGCCGCTCTGCACCACAATCAGGACGTCGCTGTCGTCGGTCTTGGTGGCGGGCTTGTCAAGATTGAGCAGGGCCTGCTCCAGCAGCGGCGTGTTCGGGCGCAGTTCGGCGGCCTTGCGGTAGCCCGGCGCAGCCAGGTCCTTTTCCCCCAGGGCTTCGTAGACGAAACCGGCCAGGTAATGGCTGAAGGCGCTCTGGTAGCTGTTTTTCAAGCTGACCACTTCCGGGGCGTCGAGGCTGGCCACCGGGTAGCCCTTGAGATCCTTGTACTCGGTCTTGACCCCTTGCTGCTCGGCTTCTTCCTCGCGCTTGAGGTACTCCTTGTCCCGCAGGTCGGCGATCACCGCTTCGCGCTCGTGGGTTTTCTTGATCTGGGTCCGTGCGCCGTCGAAGTCGTTCACGGCCAGCAGGTTCAGGGCCATCTGCGTGGTGAGCATGACTTTTTCGTAGTCGTAGCCTTCATAGCGGCGGACTTTGTCGTTGACCAGGAAGCTGCCGAACTGCGCCACGTACTTGGCCGTGTCGAGTTTGACCGCGTCTTCCCACTGGCCAACCTGCTGGTCGGCACTGTTCCAGGCGGTCTGGCTGCCGGACAGGTCGCCCTTGGCCCGCAGCAGCTCACCTTTCTCGAAGTAATACAGCAGGTCTTTGTCTTGGCTGCTGTTGTTCTTTTCCAGCAGGGTCAGCGCTGCGTCGACATTGCCGGAAGCCAACTGCTGGTTGGTCTGGGCCAGTTCGCCATCGTAGTTGCGAAAGGCCGAGCAGCCGGACAACAAGGTCACCGCCCCGAGGGCGATCGAAAAAACGGCACGGGATGCCATGAACATTTCTTCCCTGAATAGCAGCCGGGGGTGTGCGGGTCGGGCTGGAACGATCCCACGGACAGGCGTCGCTGCGCTGTCGGTTCCTCATCAAGCGAGGAGCTCTTATGCCATCCAACGATAAGAAGGCGGCGGGATTATAAACGTGGCGCTTGGCTATGTAATGGCTTTTCAATTTCGAAATGCCGTTTTTGTGACATCACCTCCAAAGGGTGAATATCCGATGAAAATATGCCCCTAAATCACATCGGCCCTTGAGCCGAAGGCATTGGAAGTGAACAATGTGTTACTTCTTATTACCAATCGAGAGTCATTCATGACTGCCCCGCTTCGTTTCCTGGCCTGGCTCGCACTGCCGTTGCTTGCCCTGTGCAGCCCCTATCTGTTGGCCGACACCGTCGAAGGCGCCCCCCAGGCGCTGCATCTGCTGGATTACATCGGGGCGGATTATCCGGCGACGGTCGAGGCAGGCAAGGTCATCGACGAGGCCGAGTACCGTGAACAGCTGGAATTCACCCAGGCGCTGGAAGGGCTGATCGCCGGGCTGCCGGCCAAGCCGCAGAAGGCTGAGCTGACCCAGGGCATCGGCGCCCTGCGCAGTGCAATCACCCAGCGCCAGGAGGGCGCCGAAGTCGCCCGCCAGGCGCGGCAGTTGGGCGCGCGGCTGGCGGTGGCGTATGAGGTCAGCCAGGCGCCGGTGATCACCCCGGACCCGAGCCGTGGCGCGCCGCTGTATGCCCAGAATTGCTCGGTGTGCCACGGTGCCAACGGCGCCGGCGATGGCCCGGCCGGCGTCGGCCTCGAGCCACCGCCGGCCAACCTGCGCGATGGCCAGCGCCTGGATCGCCTGAGCCTCTATGCGATCTACAACACCCTCGGCATGGGCATCGAAGGCACCGACATGCCGGCCTTCGCCGATCAGCTCGACGACCGTCAACGCTGGGACCTGGCCACCTACATCGCCAGCTTCAGCGCCGACCCGGCCGCTGCCAAGGGCGAGCAGACCTACAACCTGGCCGACCTCGCCCGCCAGACCCCGGCCGAAGTCCTCGCCGCCCAGGGCCCAGCAGCGGCGGCCACCTTCCGAGCCCAGCGTGCGCAGCCCCCGCAGGTGCAACGCGGCCCGGCGCAGTTGCTCGACTACACCGCGGCGACCCTGGACAAAAGCATCGCGGCTTATCGTGCCGGTGACCATGACCAGGCCTATGACCTGTCGGTAGCGGCCTACCTGGAAGGTTTCGAGCTGGTGGAGAGCTCGCTGGATAACGTCGACGCCAATGTGCGCAAAGACACCGAGAAAGCCCTGATGGCCTACCGTCAGTCGCTGCAGGACGGTTTGCCGGTGGAGCAGGCTGCCCAGCGCCTGGATGCGGCCAAGGCGAAACTCAAGGCGTCCGCCGACCTGTTGGGCGGCGATGGCTTGAGTTGGTCGCTGAGCTATATCTCCGGGCTGTTGATCCTGCTGCGTGAAGGCCTGGAAGCGATTCTGGTACTGGCGGCGATCCTCGCGTTCCTGCGTAACACCGGCCAGCAATCGGCGGTGCGCAGCGTCAACATCGGCTGGGGCCTGGCGTTGCTGGCCGGCCTGGCAACCTGGGGGCTGGCCGCCTATGTGATCGACGTCAGCGGCGCCCAGCGTGAGTTGCTCGAAGGCGCCACCGCGTTGTTCGCCAGTGTGATGGTGTTGTGGCTGGGGGTGTGGATGCACGACCGGCGCCACGCGGCGGCCTGGCAGGACTACATCAAAAGCAGTCTGGTGGGGGGCGGCGGCCGGTTCGGTTTCGCGATCCTGGCGTTCTTCTCGGTCTATCGCGAACTGTTCGAAGTGATCCTGTTCTACGAAACCCTGTGGTTGCAGGCAGGTCCCGCCGGGCACAACGCGGTGTTAGCGGGTGGCGCGACAGCGCTGGTCCTGCTGGTCGGGTTGGCCTGGGTGATCCTGCGCGGCTCGGCGAAGTTGCCGCTGGCGCTGTTCTTCAGCATCAACGCCGCGTTGCTGTGCGCGCTGTCGGTGGTGTTCGCCGGCCATGGCGTGAAGGCGTTGCAGGAGGCTGGGATCTTCGGTACCCGTCCGGTGGCCTTCTTCGACTTCGACTGGCTGGGTATTCATGCCGATGCCTATTCGCTGGCCGCACAAGTGGTGGCGATCCTGGCGATCGTCGTGCTGTATGGCCGTAGCTGGGTAGCGGAGAAGCGCAAGGTGCAGGTGTCCTGATGCGCGTCTGGATCGACGCCGACGCTTGTCCCAGGGCGGCGAAGGACCTGGTGGTCAAGTTCGCCCTGAAGCGTCGGTTCGAGGTGGTGTTGGTGGCGGGTCAGCCGCAGATCAAGCCAGGCCTGGCCTGTGTGAAGCTGATCGTGGTGCCCAGTGGCCCCGACGCTGCGGACGACTATTTGGTGGAGCACGCCGCGCCGGGCGAACTGGTGATCTGCAGCGACGTGCCCCTGGCCGACCGATTGGTGAAGAAGGGCGTCGCGGCCCTTGATCCCCGCGGCAAGGCATTCGATGCCCAGAACATGGGGGAGCGGCTGGCGGTACGCAACCTGTTCACTGACCTGCGTGAACAGGGCCATGTCGGCGGCGGCCCGGCGGCGTACAGCGAGCGGGACAAGCAGGTATTCGCCAATGCGCTGGATCGGCTATTGACGCAATTGGCGCGTCAATCTTGAATCCTGCTCAGCGCCCCTGTGGGAGCTGACCTGCTCGCCAAAGCGGTGTGTCAGCCAACGAATAGGCCGGCTGAACCGACGTCTTCGCGAGCAAGCCCGCTCCCACAGGGTCCAGGCTATCTCTGTGGGACTGGGCGGGAAGGTCAGGCGTCGTTTTCGTGGGTCAGTTCCAGCACCCGGTCCACCAGCTTGTTGATGCCCGAGGCCGCTTCGCTGATGTTCTTGGCCAACATGTAGGCCGGAGTGGTAACCAGTCTGCGGGCGGTGTCCTCGACGATGTCGGTGACGGCGCAGTCTTCGTGGGTGCCGCCCATCTTGGTCACGGCGGCGGCCGTGTCGGCGTCGGTGCCGATGGTGCAGAGCACGCCAGGGCCGTAGATTTTTGCCGCCAGGGCCGGCGAGATGCACATCAAACCGACCGGTTTACCGGCTTCGGCAAAGGCTTCGGCCAGGGCCAGCACTTGCGGCTGGACCGTGCACCCGGCGCCCTCGACGGCAAAGCTGGAAAGGTTCTTCGCCGCGCCAAAGCCGCCGGGCACGATCAACGCGTCGAAATCCTCGACGTTGGCCTCGCGCAGGTCCTTGACCTCGCCCCGGGCGATCCGCGCCGACTCCACCAGCACGTTGCGACTCTCGGGCATCTCTTCGCCCGTCAGGTGGTTGATCACATGCCGTTGAGCAATGTCGGGGGCGAAACATTGGACCTGGGCGCCGCGCTGGTCGAGGCGCAGCAAGGTGATCACGCTCTCTTGGATTTCGGCGCCGTCGTACACGCCACAGCCGGAAAGGATCACTGCAATTTTTTTGCTCATGGGTTTTTCTCCAGATTCATGGCGTTAAATGTCCACTAATTTGTCATTCGTTGCCATAGGGTTATCCGGCAGCTACACCTAATCTGCCGACTAT
This sequence comes from Pseudomonas sp. MS646, assembly GCF_036693845.1. NCBI lineage: Bacteria > Pseudomonadati > Pseudomonadota > Gammaproteobacteria > Pseudomonadales > Pseudomonadaceae > Pseudomonas > Pseudomonas sp. MS646. The sequence goes on along the minus strand of NZ_CP144763.1, from coordinate 5,941,350 downwards.
CTCCCTGCTTCGCTTGCCCGGGTCGCATCATGAATTTCATTCTGTATGCCGTGCCGTTCTTCTTCGTCCTGATTGCCGTCGAATTGCTGGCCGATCGCTGGCGCGGGGTCAGCCACTACCGGGTCGCGGACGCGATCAACAGCCTGAGCACCGGCGTGCTGTCGACCACCACCGGCCTCCTGACCAAGGGCGTGGGCCTGGTGACCTACGCCTTTGCCTTGAAGCACCTGGCGATCTTCTCGTTGCCGGGCGACCAGGCCTGGACCTGGGTGTTCGCCTTCGTGCTCTACGACCTGTGCTACTACTGGCTGCACCGCATGGGCCATGAGCGCAACATCCTCTGGGCCGCCCACTCGGTGCATCACCAGAGCGAGGACTACAACTTGTCCACGGCGTTGCGCCAGACCAGCACCGGCTTCCTGCTGAGCTGGGCCTTCTACCTGCCGCTGGCGGTCGCCGGGGTGCCGCTGGGGGTGTTCGTCAGCGTCGCGGCATTGAATCTGCTGTACCAGTTCTGGGTCCACACCCAACACATTCCCAAGCTCGGCTGGCTGGAGTGGTGTTTCGTCACGCCGTCCAATCATCGCGCCCACCATGCACAGAACCCTCTCTACATGGATCGCAACTACGGCGGGGTGTTCATTATTTGGGACCGTCTGTTCGGCACCTTCCAGGAAGAAGACGACAACGAGCCGGTGATCTTCGGCGTCACCACGCCACTGGCCAGCTGGAATCCGCTGTGGGCCAACCTGCAGTTTTACGCCCAGCTGTGGTCGGACGCTCGACGAGCCGGACGCTGGTGGGACAAGGTGCGGATCTGGTTCATGCCCACCGGTTGGCGGCCGGCGGACGTGGCGGCGAAGTACCCGCTGGCCAAGCCGGACCTGAGCCGTTTCGAGAAATTCGAGGTGCCGCTGGATGGGCGCCAGCAGTGGTACGTGGTGCTGCAGTTCTGCGTCTACATTGCCTTGGGCAGTTATTTGATGAATCTGGAGACGCGTTTGCCGGTGGCCGCACTGGTGTTGGGCTGGGGCACGGTGGCGCTGGGTTTGTTCGTGCTGGGCGCGACCCTGGAGAATCGCCCGTGGGCGCTACGGCTGGAGTGCCTGCGGCTGGTGTCGAGCCTGCTGCTGGTGTGGCTGGCGCCGATGGCTGGGTTATGGCCGGCCAGCCCACTGGCCTGGGTCGGTGTGTTCAGTTACGGTCTGCTCAGCGGCATCGGCCTGTATGGCTGCCGGAGCCGATTCACTCGGTTGGCGTCGTAGGTTCAGCGGGCCGGCTCTGCGCCAGGCGTTCGGCTTCAAGGGTCTTCTTCGCCAGCCGCGCATTCTTGATGCGGCGACGCAGCCACAGGCAGAGACCGAGGACCAACAAGGCGCCGAGTACCCACAACTCGTATTTCTTGATACTACCCAGCATGCCTTCGAGCACCGCGCCGAAGTGATACGCGGCGGCGGCCAGCGCCGTGGCCCAGATCGCCGCGCCGATGCCGTTGAGCAACAGGTAACGGCCCGGCGGGTAGCCCGACAGGCCGATCGCCACCGGCATCACCGTGCGCAAGCCATAGACGAAGCGGAAGCTCAGGACCCAGATGTCCGGGTGCCGGCGGATGTGCTCCAGGGCGCGATCACCCATCAATTGCCAGCGCGGCTTGCGCGCCAACAGCTTGCGCCCGTGCTTGCGGCCCAGGAAATACCACAGCTGGTCACCGGCGTAGCTGCCGCAGAACGCCACGACCACCACGAGATTGATGTCCATGTAGCCGCGGAATGCCAGGAAACCTGCAAGCACGAGGATGGTTTCACCTTCGAAGAACGTGCCGATGAACAGGGCCAGGTAGCCGAAGTCATGTAGAAATTGCTGGAGCATTGTCTGGGTGCTGGCGAAATGAACGCGCAGCCTAACCCTTCAGACACATTCAGGAAAGTATCGAAATGTGTCTCGACGTGAACATTTCCTACAACGACAATAACTGCGACGACAGGTCACAGGTGCACACAACTGTCATACGTTCGTCATAATGGCCGCTTATAACTGTCACGCTCGCCCGTCAGCGGGCTCAGGAGTCTGCCGTGAGCTTTACCCCCGCCAATCGTCTGTTCCCTGCCACCCGCCTGCGTCGCAATCGCCGTGATGAGTTCTCTCGTCGGCTGGTGCGTGAAAACGTGCTGACCACCGACGACCTGATCCTGCCGGTGTTCGTGCTGGACGGTGAGAACCGTCGCGAAGCGGTGGCGTCGATGCCCGGCGTGGAGCGGCTGACCATCGACCTGCTGCTCGAAGCGGCTGCGACGTGGGTCGAACTGGGCATTCCGGCGCTGGCGCTGTTCCCGGTCACGCCCTCTGGCCTCAAGTCCCTGGACGCCGCCGAGGCGTGGAACCCGGACGGTATCGCCCAGCGCGCGACCCGTGCCCTGCGGGCCCGCTTCCCGGAGCTTGGGGTGATCACCGACGTGGCGCTGGACCCGTTCACCACCCACGGCCAGGATGGCATCCTCGACGAAGACGGTTATGTGCAGAACGACATCACCGTCGATGCACTGGTCAGGCAGGCGTTGTCCCACGCCGAGGCCGGTGCCCAGGTGGTCGCGCCGTCGGACATGATGGACGGACGGATCCAGGCGATTCGCGAAGCCCTCGAGGTGGCCGGCCACGTCAACGTGCGGATCATGGCCTATTCGGCCAAGTACGCCAGCGCCTATTACGGCCCGTTCCGCGACGCGGTCGGTTCGGCCCTGAACCTGGGCAAGGCGAACAAGGCCTCCTATCAGATGGACCCGGCCAACAGCCATGAAGCCCTGCACGAAGTCGCGGCCGACTTGTCAGAAGGGGCAGACATGGTCATGGTCAAGCCCGGCATGCCCTACCTCGACATTCTTTGCCGGGTCAAAGACGAATTCAAAGTGCCGACCTTTGTTTATCAGGTCAGCGGCGAGTACGCCATGCACATGGCCGCGATCCAGAACGGCTGGTTGAGCGAAGGGGTGATCCTCGAATCGCTGACCGCTTTCAAGCGCGCAGGCGCCGATGGCATCCTGACTTATTTCGCCGTGCGCGCCGCCCAATTGCTACGAGAGCAGAAATAGCCTCCCAGGAACTTGCGATGAATACCGAAGGACTCTCTGAAGTTGCCGTAAAAGACGCTCAACCGGTGGTCGAGCAAATCGCCGAGACACCACCGCAGATGGAGCCCGCTCCGCCTGCGGCCACCGAGCCCGCCCCGGCCCCGGCGATTGCGATCCCCAACCTGGATGACAGCAGCCTGTACATCCACCGCGAGCTGTCGCAACTGCAGTTCAACATCCGCGTGCTGGAGCAGGCGCTGGACGAGTCCTATCCATTGCTGGAGCGCTTGAAGTTCCTGCTGATCTTTTCCAGCAACCTGGATGAGTTCTTCGAGATCCGTGTCGCCGGCCTGAAGAAGCAGATCACGTTCGCCCGTGAACAGGCCGGTGCCGATGGCCTGCAGCCGCACCAGGCCCTGGCGCGTATCAGCGAGCTGGTCCACGGCCAGGTGGACCGCCAGTACGCGATTCTCAACGACATCCTGTTGCCGGAGCTGGAGAAGCATCAGGTCCGCTTCATTCGTCGGCGCAACTGGAACACCAAGATCAAGACCTGGGTGCGCCGCTATTTCCGCGACGAGATCGCGCCGATCATCACCCCGATCGGCCTCGACCCGACGCACCCATTCCCGTTGCTGGTCAACAAGAGCCTGAACTTCATCGTCGAACTGGAAGGCATCGACGCCTTCGGTCGCGATTCCGGCCTGGCGATCATTCCGGCGCCGCGCCTGCTGCCACGTATCATCCGTGTACCGGAAGACGTGGGCGGGACGGGCGACAACTATGTGTTCCTGTCGTCGATGATCCACGCCCACGCCGATGACCTGTTCCAGGGCATGAAGGTGAAGGGTTGCTACCAGTTCCGCCTGACCCGCAACGCCGACCTGTCGGTGGACACCGAAGACGTCGAAGACCTGGCCCGCGCCTTGCGCGGCGAGCTGTTCTCCCGTCGCTACGGTGATGCGGTGCGCCTGGAGGTGGCCGACACGTGCCCGAAACACCTGTCCGATTACCTGCTCAAGCAGTTCAACCTGCACGAAACCGAGCTGTATCAGGTCAACGGCCCGGTCAACCTGACCCGGTTGTTCAGCATCACCGGTCTGGACAGCCACCCGGAACTGCAATACCTGCCGTTCACGCCGCAGATCCCGAAACTGCTGCAAAACAGCGAGAACATCTTCAGCGTGATCAGCAAGCAGGACATCCTGTTGCTGCACCCGTTCGAGTCGTTCACGCCGGTGGTCGACCTGCTGCGCCAGGCCGCCAAGGACCCGCACGTCCTGGCGGTGCGCCAGACCCTGTACCGCAGCGGCGCCAACTCGGAAATCGTCGACGCCCTGGTGGACGCGGCGCGCAACGGTAAGGAAGTCACCGCGGTGATCGAATTGCGCGCGCGCTTCGACGAAGAGTCCAACCTGCAACTGGCCAGCCGTCTGCAAGCGGCCGGTGCGGTGGTGATCTACGGCGTGGTCGGTTCCAAGACCCACGCCAAGATGATGCTCATCCTGCGCCGCGAAGCCGGGGAGATCGTGCGTTACGCTCACTTGGGCACCGGTAACTACCACGCCGCCAACGCCCGCTTGTACACCGACTACAGCCTACTGACCTCGGACGATGCCTTGTGCGAGGACGTCGGCAAGTTGTTCAGCCAGTTGATCGGCATGGGCAAGACGCTGCGCATGAAGAAGTTGCTGCATGCGCCGTTCACCCTGAAGAAGGGCATGCTCGACATGATCACCCGGGAGACGCAGTTCGCCCTGGATGGCAAGCCGGCCCACATCATTGCCAAGTTCAACTCGCTGACCGATCCGAAGATCATCCGTGCGTTGTACAAGGCCAGCCAGTCCGGCGTGCGCATCGACCTGGTGGTGCGGGGCATGTGCTGCCTGCGGCCGGGCATCCCGGGGGTGTCCCATAACATCCATGTGCGCTCGATCATCGGGCGCTTCCTGGAGCACACGCGGGTGTTCTACTTCCTCAACGGAGGCGAGGAGCAGATGTTCCTGTCCAGTGCCGACTGGATGGAGCGCAACCTCGACAAGCGAGTCGAGACCTGCTTCCCGGTGGAGGGCAAGAAGCTCATCCTGCGGGTCAAGAAGGAGCTGGAAAGCTACCTCACCGACAACACCCACAGCTGGAGCCTGCAGTCGGACGGTCGCTACATCCGCAACACGCCAACCGGCAACCAGAACCCGCGCAGCGCCCAGGCGACGTTGCTGGAGCGCTTGAGCAGCCCGGTGTTGACGGTTAGCTAGAGGTTTTCTGGAAGGGGCAGGCTCAGCTTTTCGTGGCGAGGGAGCTTGCTCCCGCTGGGCTGCGCAGCAGCCCCAGATCCTTGGGAGGGCTTCGCCCTCCAGCGGGAGCAAGCTCCCTCGCCACAGTTGGCTTGCGCTGCTGGATCAGTGGATGTTCAGCACAATCCCCACCCGGGTCAGCCACTCGGCTTCCTGGGCGAAGTCGGCTTGGGTCAGCTGGTTTTCTTCCAGCCAACCGTCGGGGAACATCACGTCCAGCTGATCGCCGTCGGCGCGCAGGGCCACCTGGGGCATGGCCTGGGTGCCGCGGATGTGGTGGAACAGGATCGCGAAGCGCAGCAGCACGCACAGGCGAATCAGCTTGATGCCGTCATCGCCGAACTCGGCAAACTTATCCTTGGGAATGTTGCGCCGGTGCCCACGCACCAGCAGCGCGAGCATCTGCTGGTCTTCCCGGGAGAAGCCCGCCAGGTCCGAGTGTTCGATCAGGTAGGCGCCGTGCTTGTGGTAGTGATAGTGGGCGATGTCCAGGCCCACTTCATGAACCTTGGCGGCCCAGCCCAGCAATTCGCGCCAGACGCCGTCGTTCAGGTCCCAGTCGTCAGCCACCTGGTCGAAGGCGTGCAGCGCCTTGCGTTCGACCCGCACGGCCTGTTCCTGGTCCACGTGGTAGCGCTCCATCAGCGAGCCCAGGGTGCGCTCGCGGACATCCTCATGGTGATGCCGTCCCAGCAGGTCGTAGAGTACGCCCTCGCGCAGGGCGCCCTCGCAGTGGTCCATGCGTTGCAGTTCCAGGGCATCGAAAATCGCTTCGAGAATCGCCAGGCCCGCCGGGAAAATCGCCCGACGGTCGGGCTTGATGCCTTCGAAATCGATCTTGTCCGACTCGCCGAGCTTGAACACCCGGCGCTTGAGCCAGGCCAGGCCCTCGGCATTGACCTCGCCTGCGCCATGGCCGCCGGCCTTGAGGGCCAGGCCAATGGCGCGGATGGTTCCGGAGGAGCCAATGGCCTCGTCCCAGGTCAGGCGATGCAAGGCGTGTTCGATGCTCATGATTTCCAGGCGCGCCGCCGTGTAGGCTTGGGCATAGCGAGCCGGGGTGATCTTGCCGTCGCGGAAATACCGCTGGGTGTAGCTGACGCAGCCCATCTGCAGGCTCTCGCGCAGCAGCGGCTCGAAGCGTTGGCCGATGATGAATTCGGTACTGCCACCGCCGATGTCCGCCACCAGGCGCTTGCCCGGGGTGTCGGCGAGGGTATGGGAGACGCCCAGGTAGATCAGGCGGGCTTCCTCTCGGCCGGAAATGACTTCCACCGGATGGCCGAGGATCTCTTCGGCGCGGCGGATGAACTCGCCCCGGTTGCGCGCTTCGCGCAAGGCGTTGGTGCCGACGATCCGCACGGCGCCCAGGGGCATGCCGTTGATCAGTTGGGCAAAGCGCTTGAGGCAATCGAGCCCGCGCTGGATGGATTCTTCGCTCAGCTTGCGCTCTTCGTCGATGCCGGCGGCCAACTGGACCTTCTCGCCGAGCCGCTCAAGAATGCGGATTTCCCCGTTCTGGGCTTTGGCGACGACCATGTGGAAGCTGTTGGAGCCCAGGTCTATGGCAGCGATCAGGGACAGATTCTTGGCTTGGGATGGCGGCATGGGCAAAAAGTCTCGGTCGATAACCTTGCCATCCTGCCACGATCGACCGTCGCCGCCAACGGATGCTGCCGGGTTTCGGTGGGTGACAGTTTTCGCCGTTCGCAAGAAATTTACGTAGGAAAGTCTCATCTGTTTCATATGGGGTAGAGCTTTCCTACGATTGGCGATGATGTTTCCTGCTTATCTTTAAGGGTTTTTTTTCGATACTTTCGCCCGGCAATTTCGCCGTGATGCAGTTGTGGCCTCTTCTCAAATTCAGGATGAAACTCCACAAAATGTTTACATGTGGCTGGAATAAGGAAGTTCCGGGCGTTGCAGGATTGACATCAAGTTGATGATGTTTGAAGGAAGCGGAAATGAAAAATAGTTTTGCGTTGGCGGCAGTCGCTGTAATCGCTTTGGCCTGCACTTCCGTGCAAGCGGCTGATTTGCAGGTGACGGGCAATATTTCCCCGGGCAGTTGCTCTCTGAATATTCCTACTTTGGCTGTCGATTATGGGCGAATCAGTGCCAATGATCTGAGCCCCGTCAATTACACAAGGCTGGGCAAGTTGAGTACGCCGTTTAACATTACCTGTGACGGCCCGACCCTGGTGGGGTTGAGTGCTGCCGATAATCGGGCCGCCAGCAAAGAGCACATGGCAATGACGGTGATCGATCCCTGGTTAGCCTTGCCAATCAACTGCTTTGGGTTGGGCGCCAGCGCCGATGGTGGAAAGATCGGTGCCTTCAGCCTGCATGTTCGTAACTATTCCGTGGATGGGAGCACCGATTTCGAAACCATCTCGCAAGCGGGTAATACCTGGTTCGAGGCAGATGACATTATGCGGAGTAAACCTGATCGTATTCTCACTTGGTCGGCTATTGGGGCCAGAAGCCCGCACCTTCTGACAACGGTCACGGGTGAGTTCCAGATCGAAGCGGCAATCAACAATACGACTGAGCTTGTGGTGAGCGACGATCTCCAGATCGATGGAAATGCGACGCTAGAACTGACCTACATTTGACGTCAATTCCAGTCCCGCTTCCGGGGCTGGTTCTTTGCAGGGTTTGCGTTGAAGCGTATTGCCCAAAGGGAACAGGGCTGGTCTACACCTGCTCTGATGCTGCATGAACGATGATGGCCACCAACGGGTGCGGCTGAGTTTCTGGCGGGCAACGGTTATCTATAAGATATTTATGTAGGAAAGTTTCTATGGTTTTGTAGTTGGTAGAAGTTTCCTACGATTCATGATGATGTTTCCTGCTTATCTTTAGGGGCTTTTTCCAGATACTTTCGCCCGGCAATTTCGCCGTGAAGTTAGTTGTTGCATCGTTGAAGTGTCGATGTTGCATGACTGACATCAAGCTGATGTGATTTTAAGGGAATTGATATGAAGAATAAGTTTGGACTGGCCGCAGTCGCTGTTCTCGTTCTGGCGTGCACTCATGCCCAGGCGGCTGATTTGCAAGTGACAGGTAGCATTGTTCCGGGCAGTTGCTCTCTGAATATTCCTACGACGGCTGTCGATTATGGGCGAATCAGCGTCAAGGACTTGAGCCCGGTCAATTACACAAAGTTGAGCAAGCTGAATACGGCATTCACCATCGTCTGTGACGGGCCGACGCTTGTCGGTTTGACCGCCAACGATAACCGGGCGGCTAGCAAAAAGCATGAAGCCATGGAGGTCATCGATCCAGGTCTTGCTTATCCACAAAATAGTTTCGGCCTGGGCGCGAACGCCGACGGCGAGAAAATTGGTGCCTTCAGCCTGCATGTTCGTAACTATTCCGTAGACGGGGACACGGACTTCAAGACGATCTTGTCCGCAGTGGGGTCAGGCGGCTGGATCAACGCTGGGAACTTTTTGCGCAGCGTGCCCAGTTACATGCTCTCGTGGTCTACGAGCAGTGCCACAACTCCCCACCTTTTGACAACGGTCTCCGGCGAGTTGGAAATCGAGGCGGCGATCAACAATACGACTGAACTGGTTGTGCGCGAAGACCTGCAAATAGATGGCAGTGCAACGCTGGAGTTGACTTACATCTGATGAAACGGCCAGCCCCGTTCCAGGGGCTGGCTCCTTGCAGGCACATGGGCTCTGCGCCGTCGATGGATGTGGACGATCAGGTCCGGCATCTGGATGTGGCCGTTTCGAGCCCGATTATTCAAACCCTATAGATCGCTCCACGAACGTCGTTTCGTGGTGGGAGAGCGTGTGTGTTGGATTTCTCAATGAAACTTGGATCGACCCTGCGAGCAGTGCTGTGCCTGGGCTGCTGTGCAGCGGGGCCGGCCATGGCGGCCGGCATGCAGCCGGAAACCACGGTGGTCATTTTTTATGAAGAGCATGGCCAGGCCCATATCAACGTCACCAATACGGATGCCGGCCCGACGCTGCTGCATTCGAAAGTCGAACACATCCCCGAAGACCCCGAGCTGTCGGTGATCGTGACGCAGCCGGTGGTGCGGGTCGACGCCGGGCAAACGCAGTTGATCCGTCTGGTTGGGGCGTTCACGGAACCGCTCAAGACCCAGCGCTACAAGCGTGTCACCTTCGAAGGGATTCCTCAGAAGAAGCTCGACGGCGGGGCCACCGTCGGGATCAACATCCGGCATAACCTGCCGCTGATCATTCATCCCAAGGGCTTGCCTCGGCATTCGGCACCGTGGGAGCTCTTGAAATGGACCGTCGAGGGCGAAAACCTGGCGGTCCAGAACGACAGCCCCTACGTCGTGCGTTTGTCTGAGCGGGTGCAGTTGAACCCGGCCAACGCCTCTGTGGCCCTGCCGCGCACTTACGTCTTGCCGGGCGAAACCTTGACGGCCGAGCTCAAGGCGCCCGTGTCCGCCGTCACGTCGGTCACGATCCAGCCTGCGACATTGTATGGGTTTGCGATTGGCAACTTCGATGCGCCGGTCGTGAGTCGATGATGATGCTCATGCATGCCACGCCATGCCCTGGCCTGCGCAGCGGTGATGGTCAATGGGGGGTCGCGGGAACGGGCAGCGCCCGCTGGTCGCATGGCCTGGCCTTGTCCGCAGTGATCTGCTGGAGCGCCAGTAGCCAGGTGCACGCGCAGGATCAAGGCTCCACCGACCGCTCATTTGCCCAGTTCGATACCTCGATTCTCTCGTCCCGAGGGATCGATCCTCGCGTTTCGGATTACTTGCGGGCCACGCCACGTTTCCATGAGGGGGCACAGGTGGTCAGCCTGCGGGTCAACGGCAATCCGCTGGGCTTGACCGAGGCGTGGTTCGATCGCGAAGGCGCGTTGTGCTTCACCCGCAGCCTGCTTGAAAAGGCCGGCGTGCAAGTGCCTGCCGCGATCATTGACGGGGCAGGGGTGGGCGACCAGGCCTGCCATGATTTCCTGGCGCGGTTCCCCAACACGGTCGTCAGCCTGCTTCCCGGTCGCGAAGAGGTTGCGTTGGTGGTGCCGAGCGAGGCATTGCGAGAACCGGGATTCGCCGAAGGCGCCTTTTCCCAGGGCGGCCTGGCCGGCCTGCTCAATTACGATGTGTTGGGCCTGGATAGCCAATCGAGCTCGGGCGGTGGCAACCGCTATCTGTCCGCGGCCACGGAGGCTGGCGTCAACCTGGGGGACTGGATCGTGCGCAGTCGCCAGCTCTACACCTCGATCAACGGGGTGCAACGCAGCGAGCACCTGTACGCCTATGCCCAGCGCGACGTCCTGGCGTTGCAATCCACCTTCCAGGCCGGGCAGCTTTCCAGCAACAGCCCGGTGTTCGGAGGGGTGCAGTTTTCCGGTTTCCAGTTTTTCCCCGACGGCGTCAAGCGCGGCGAGGGTTCTGGCGGGGCCGTGGTGCAAGGGTTGGCCCTGAGCCAGTCCCGTGTGGAGGTCCGCCAGTCCGGTGCGTTGATTTATACGACACTGGTTCCGGAAGGCCCCTTCACCCTCAGCCACTTGCCGCTGCTCAACGGCACCAGTGATCTTGACGTGAGCGTGATCGAAGAAAACGGCGCAGAGCAGCGTTTTGTCGTGCCGGCGGCGTCTTTTCGCGGCATGACGCCCGCTCAGTCGGGCTATTACCTCTCCCTGGGCCAGGCGCGTGGGGCGGGGAAGGGGAAAGGTGAGCAGCCGTTGCTGGCGATGGGCAGCGCAACCTGGGGCATCGGGCGCGGCGCGGCGTTGAGCAGCGGTTTGGTGGGGGCGCAGAATTATCAGGCGGTGGGCCTCGGGCTCGACACGCGCCCCATGGACAATCTCGCGCTCGGCGCGCGGGGCAACGTCTCCCATGACAAGGCCAGCGGCAGGTCGGGCGCGCGTAGCAGTCTTTCGCTGGGCACCTCATTGGCTGACAGCCTTGACCTGTCACTCAGCGTGACCCGGCAGACGCTAGGGTATCGCGAGGTCTCGCAGCTCCACTCCGTCGGCAAGGAGGACGATCGGCAGGACTTCTACGCGTCGCGTTTCAAGGACCAGTACACGGCTGGGCTCAACTGGTTCGATCCGGCGCTGGGTGGTTTCTCGCTGGGTTACACGCAGTCATCGCAGTTCGATAACCAGACGTATGCACGCTTGTACGGCTCGTGGAACAAATCGTTCAAGCACGCCAATGTGAGTGCCTACATTGACTCGGCAATGGGCACGTCAAGCGCCTACGACGATGGCGTATCGGTCCGCCTGCAGGTCAGCGTGCCGCTGGGCAGGGACCGACGCGCTCGTTCGTCTCTGACCCATCAGGGCAGCCGTTCCACCCTGGGAGCTGCCTACAGTGAGCGCATAAGCGACTCTCTCAACTATGAAGTGGGGCGCGAGCAAGGGCTGAACCATCCGAACTCCCAGACACGCGGCAGTCTCAACGCCTTGCCGCGCTACACCCAGGTCGGGCTCGGCGCCAGCCAGGACCGTTTCAGCACGCATTACAACGGTTATCTCAGGGGGGGCGTCGTCGCCCATGGGCAAGGGGTGACCTTTTCTCCTTACCGAATCCAGGAAACGTTCGGCGTCGTATCTGTGGAAGGCGTTCCCGGAGCCCGGATCAACACGCCGCAAGGCCCGGTATGGACCGACTCGCAGGGCCGGGCGGTGATTGCCAGCTTGCCTGCCTACAACAACAGTCGTGTCGAGGTGGACACCCGGTCACTGCCCAGACGCGTGGACATCCAGAATGGCACCAAGGTGCTGAGCGCCGGGCGTGGCTCGTTCAATGCCGTCGATTTCTCCGTGCTCAACGTGCGCCGGCTGCTGGTCCAGGCCCGTGACGAAAGCGGCGCGGCACTTCCACAGGGCGTCTCGGTGCTGACGACCAATGACGACTTCCTGACCAGCGTGGCCGGCGAAGGCCTGATTTTCCTCAGCGATATCAATGAGCAGCAGGCCCTGAAAGTTGCGTTGTCCGGCTCCAGGACGTGCCAGCTTCAATTCGAATTCATGGAAAACAATGATGAAGACCTCCCTTATGAGACCGCTTCGGCGGTCTGTCGCGACTTTTCGGCATCCGAGGCAATGGCTTCTAGCGAGGAGCCTGTGTTGCCTGGGTCTGCTGTTGGCGAACCCAGCGAAGGCTGAGCAATGCAGCGTGTCGCTGAGCCAGGACCGGCTCGATTATGGCCGCCTGCACCAAGGCCAACTGCTGGTCGAGCAGCCGGGCCAGGCAGAGCTGGCGCTGGGCAAGCGAACCTTGAACCTGAATGTGGTCTGTGCCGAGCCCAACACGATGGCCTTGCGTTTCGACAGCCCTGGGGCCGGGCCCGAGGCCTTCAGCCTGGGGCTCCACGGTCATTTCACGATCAGCCTCACGCGGCCCCGGCTGGACGGGCAGGCTGTCGAGCTGTTCCAGGGGCGTGCCCGCACCCTGGAGCAGGGCAGCCGTCTATTGCCCGGACAGACACTGGTTGCCCGGCAGGGCGGAGGGCCTGTCCGGGGGCGGATGTTTTCCGCGCAGGTCGAGATCGAGACCTACTTGCCCGCCAGTGCGGCCCGGGTCCGTGATGAGACGTCGATCGATGGCCGCGGGCGCTTCGAGCTCGTGCCGCAGCCCTGAACGTCAGGCGGCCGGTTCCACGGTGCCGATGAAATTCGCCAGCTCCGCCGTCTGCGGAGCGGCGAACAACACCTTGGGATCGCCCACCTCATGCACCTTGCCCTGGTGCATGAACACCAGTTTGTCGCCGACCTCCCGGGCAAAACGCATCTCGTGGGTGACCATGATCAGCGTCATGCCCTCCTGGGCCAGTTGCCGCACCACGCTGAGCACTTCGTTGACCAGCTCCGGGTCCAGGGCCGAGGTGATCTCATCGCACAGCAGCACTTTCGGCGACATCGCCAGGGCACGGGCGATCGCGACCCGTTGCTGCTGGCCGCCGGACAAGCGTTCCGGGAACGCATCGAATTTTTCGCCGAGGCCGACCCGTTCGAGCATCTGGCGCGCCAGTTCGGCCGCCTTGGCCTTGGGCACTTTCTGGACGACCTGAGGCGCGAGCATCACGTTCTCGCCGACCGTCAGGTGCGGGAATAGGTTGAATTGCTGGAACACCATGCCGACTTTCTGCCGCAGGCTGCGCAGATCGGCGCGGGCCGCATCGAGGTATTCGCCGTCCACTTCGATCACGCCATCGTTGATCGACTCCAGGCCGTTGAGCGTGCGCAGCAAGGTGGATTTGCCCGAGCCGCTGCGACCGATGATCGCCACCACCTGGCCTTCCTCGACACTCAGGTCGATGCCCTTGAGCACGTGGTGATCGCCGTAGTACTTATGCAGGGCGGATATTCTAAGCAGAGGCATGCAGTCTCCTTTCCAGGTAGCGCGCACTGAGGGACAAGGGGTAGCAGAGCAGGAAATAACCGAGGGCCACCAGGCCATACACCATGAACGGCTCGAACGTGGCGTTGGCGAGCATCCCACCGGTCTTGGTCAGTTCGGTGAAGCCGATGATCGAGGTGACGGCGGTGCCCTTGACCACCTGCACCGAAAAGCCCACGGTCGGCGCCACGGCAATGCGCAGAGCCTGTGGCAGGATCACGTAGCGCAACTGCTCCAGGCGGTTGAGGGCCAGGCTCGAAGACGCTTCCCACTGGCCATTGGGGATTGCCTCGACGCAGCCGCGCCAGATCTCCGCCAGGTAGGCGCTGGTGAACAGTGTCAAGGCGATCGCCGCCGCCATCCACGGCGAAATCTCCACCCCGGCCAGGGCCACGCCGAAGAACACCAGGAACAGCTGCATCAACAGCGGTGTGCCTTGGAAGAGTTCGATGTAGGTACGGGCGATGTTGCGCGGCAGCGCGTTTCCGGAAATGCGCAGCACCATGACCAGCAAGCCGATCACGCCGCCCCCGATGAACGCCACCAGCGACAGCGCCAGGGTCCATTGCAGGCCGGTGAGCAGGTTGCGCACCACGTCCCAGAACGTGAAGTCACTCATGGCCGGCCCCCCGCGCTGTTCCGGTACAGGCACTGGCGGCCGACCCAGTTCAGGAACTGGCGGATCAACAGCGCCATGCACAGGTACACCAGGGTCGTCAGGGCGTAGGTTTCGAAGGCGCGAAAGTTGCGCGACTGAATGAAGTTGGCAGCAAAGCTCAGCTCTTCGGTGGCGATCTGCGAACACACCGCCGAGCCGAGCATCACGATGATGATCTGGCTGCTCAGGGCTGGCCAGACTTTGCCCAGCGCCGGCAGCAACACCACGTGCCGGAACGCTTCGAAGCGGCTCATGGCCAGGGCCGCGGCCGCTTCCAGTTGCCCCTTCGGGATCGCCTGGATGCCGGCGCGGATGATCTCGGTGGAATAGGCGCCGAGGTTGATCACCATCGCCAGCACCGCCGCCTGCCATTCGGAAATCTGCAGGCCCAGGGACGGCAAACCGAAGAAGATAAAAAACAGCTGCACCAGGAACGGCGTGTTGCGGATCAACTCCACGTATACGCCGAAGATCGCCGCGAACGGGCGAATGTTCCACGCCCGCACCACGGCCCCGACGATGCCCAGGCCGACCCCGAGCAAGGCACCGATGGCCGTCAGTTCCAGGGTGAACAGGGCGCCGCGCACCAGCAACTCAGTGTTTTGCACCACTGGCAGAAAATCGAACTGATAAGCCATGCTCAGTCTCTCAGGCGACGATCAGAGATCGGCCGGCAGCGGCTGCTTGAGCCAGGTCTGGGCGTTTTTCTCCAGGCTGCCATCGGTCTTGGCGGTGGCGAGGATCTGGTTGACCTTGTCCAGCAACGCCGGCTCGTTCTTGTTCACGCCCACGTACACCGGGGAGTCCTTGAGTTTGACTTTCAAGGCCGGGACCCGCTTGGGGTTGCGTTCGCTGATGGCGACCATCACCACGTTACCGCTGGCGATCAGGTCCACCTGGCCGGCCAGGTAGGCGGCGATGGTCGAGTTGTTGTCTTCGAAGCGCTTGATGGTGGTGCCTTCGGGCGCGACCTTGGTGAGCTCGATGTCTTCGATGGCGCCACGGGTGACGCTGATGGTCTTGCCCTTGAGGTCATCCAGGCCATTGATCGGCGCATCGGGTGGGCCGAACACCGCCAGGTAGAACGGCGCATAGGCGCTGGAGAAATCGATGACCTTCTCGCGTTCAGGGTTCTTGCCGAGGCTGGAAATCACCAGGTCGACCTTGCCGGTGGTCAGGAACGGAATACGGTTGGTGCTGTTGACCGGGGTCAGTTCCAGCTTGACCTTGAGCTGGTCGGCCAGCAGCTTGGCGGTGTCGATGTCCAGGCCACGGGGCTTCATGTCCGGGCCCACCGAACCGAACGGCGGGAAGTCCTGCGGCACGGCGACCTTGAGGGTGCCCCGCTTGACCACGTCTTCCAGGCCGTCGGCGTGGGCGGGTAGCTGGCAGAGCATCAGGCTGGCAAACAGAGCTGTGAGCAGGGCGCTGCAACGCTGAATCATGGCGAATCTCCGCAATCGGTGATGTGATTTCTGCGTTCGGACAGAGCACAGGCCATGCCAAGGCGACTTTTCAGCCGCCCAGGCCGCGGTTTTGCTGGTGGGAAGCGGTCTTACTGGTCTGAACAGTCGTGGTGTTTTTCGCACCGTTATCGGGCGTCGGTATTTGTCGCCGAACCCTGCTGGGGCACGACTTGCCGGGCGCGGCGAATAGCTTTACAACTAGCCGCTCACTGGCCCGGTTCGTCTTAAAAATCATGAATTCCATCGCTCGCGCCGTTCCTGAAGTGGCCCTGCAAGCCATCCGCAAACTGATCGTCGATGAAGGCTTCGGGCCGGGCGATGCGTTGCCGTCGCAACGGGAGCTGGCGCTGCAATTGGGGGTGAGTCGGGCGTCGCTGCGCGAAGCGCTGTCATCCCTCAGTGCCCTGGGCATGATCAGCGTGCAGCCGGGCAAAGGGGTCTTCGTGCAGGCACCGCTAGAGGCTTCACGCAGCGAATCGGCGCCGGGCTGGCCGTTCGCGGCCCAGGCCACGCCGGTGGATATCTTCCAGTTGCGCTACGCTCTGGAGGGTTTCGCGGCGGGGTTGGCGGCGGTGACGCTCAGCGCCAATGAGCTGGACATGCTGCAAGACAATGTCGAAGCCATGCGACGGGAATTGAAGATTGGCGATTTCGACGCCGCCGCGCGGCTGGATTTCGAATTTCATCGACGAATCCTGTTGGCCAGCGGCAATCAGGCGATGCTGAGCATTCTCACCGCTAGCGCCGACATCTTCCTGGAAAGCCAGAAACTACCGTTCATCAGGGCCGAGCGGGCGATGGAAACCTGGCAGGAGCATCGCAAGATCCTTCGCGCCCTGGCTCGTCGGGCTTCAGGCGCTGCGCAAAAAGCCATGCAGGAACATGTACGTAACGCCGCACTGCGTACCGGGATTTCCTTCGTCGCCCCCGCGGCTTCATGACCTCGACCATACCCAAAGCCATCGACCGCCATAGCGAGACTCAATCAACTGCGGCTTCCTGAACCCGGGAAGGGCCGCTATGATGGGCCACGTTTTTTTGCTGACAACCCCGGAGATTTCCATGAGCAGCGATCTGATCAAACACGTTAGCGACGCTAGCTTCGAGGCTGACGTACTCAAGGCCGAAGGCTTCGTACTGGTCGACTATTGGGCTGAGTGGTGCGGTCCGTGCAAAATGATCGCCCCGGTCCTGGACGAAATTGCCGAGACGTATAAAGGCAAGCTGACCGTTGCCAAGCTGAACATCGACGAAAACCAGGAGACTCCGGCCAAGCACGGCGTGCGTGGTATCCCGACCCTGATGCTGTTCAAGAACGGCAACGTCGAGGCGACCAAGGTAGGTGCGCTGTCGAAATCGCAACTGGCGGCTTTCCTCGACGCCAACATCTAAGCGTCGAATGCCATTGAAAAAGCCCCGCAAATCGCGGGGCTTTTTCGTTATTCGGGGCTAGACGCTCGCAAACCCAGGTGTTACATTCGGCCCCGCACTGGTTTCTCCTGTGCCCCCTGCAAGCCGTCGCCGACGCTCTCCTTTCGATTAAGTACGCGATCCTGTCGCCTTCTCTGCGGCGCGGCCTCATTAAGCCAAAAGCTTAATTTCCCCCCTCCATAAATGATTACGTCATTCCTATATGAATCTGACTGAACTCAAGCAAAAGCCGATTACCGAACTGCTCGAATTGGCCGAACAGATGGGCATAGAAAATATGGCCCGTTCGCGCAAGCAGGACGTGATTTTCTCCCTGCTCAAGAAGCACGCTAAAAGCGGCGAGGAAATCTCCGGTGATGGCGTGCTGGAGATTCTCCAGGACGGCTTCGGCTTCCTCCGCTCCGCAGATGCTTCCTATCTCGCCGGCCCAGACGATATCTACGTCTCGCCGAGCCAGATCCGTCGCTTCAACCTGCGCACCGGTGACACCATCGTTGGCAAGATCCGCCCTCCGAAGGAAGGCGAGCGTTATTTCGCGCTGCTCAAGGTCGACACCATCAACTTCGACCGTCCGGAAAACGCAAAGAACAAGATTCTGTTCGAGAACCTGACCCCACTGTTCCCGACCGTGCGCATGAAGATGGAAGCCGGCAACGGCTCCACCGAAGACCTCACCGGTCGTGTCATCGACCTGTGCGCACCGATCGGCAAGGGCCAGCGCGGCCTGATCGTGGCTCCGCCGAAAGCGGGCAAGACGATCATGCTGCAGAACATCGCGGCGAACATCGCCCGCAACAACCCTGAAGTTCACCTGATCGTGCTGTTGATCGACGAGCGTCCGGAAGAAGTGACCGAGATGCAGCGCACCGTGCGCGGCGAAGTGGTTGCCTCGACGTTCGACGAGCCGCCGACCCGTCACGTGCAAGTGGCCGAAATGGTGATCGAGAAGGCCAAGCGCCTGGTCGAACACAAGAAGGACGTGGTGATCCTGCTGGACTCCATCACCCGTCTGGCCCGTGCCTACAACACCGTGATCCCGAGCTCCGGCAAGGTGCTGACCGGTGGTGTCGATGCCCACGCCCTGGAAAAACCAAAGCGTTTCTTCGGTGCCGCGCGCAACATCGAAGAGGGTGGCTCGCTGACCATCATCGCCACCGCACTGGTTGAAACCGGTTCGAAGATGGACGAAGTGATCTACGAGGAGTTCAAGGGCACCGGCAACATGGAACTGCCTCTGGATCGTCGCATCGCCGAGAAGCGGGTCTTCCCGGCCATCAACATCAACCGCTCCGGCACCCGCCGCGAAGAGTTGCTGACCGCCGACGACGAGCTGCAACGCATGTGGATCCTGCGCAAGCTGCTGCATCCGATGGATGAAGTCGCTGCCATCGAGTTCCTGGTCGACAAGCTGAAGACGACCAAGACCAACGATGAGTTCTTCCTGTCGATGAAGCGCAAGTAACAAGCACGGCATCGGCCAAAAAGGCGCCCCGGACAGGGCGCCTTTTTTTTGCGACACGCGGCCTGGACCGCGTTTATCGAACCGGATAACTTTTGCCGGTTGCAGGTTCTTTTCCCATCATCGCCTGTGTATCCACCTCGACAAGGATCGTTATGCATGTATTTGGCAACCGCCGTGATATCGACGGCCTGCGGGCGCTGGCCGTCATTCCGGTCGTGCTGTTCCACTTTGGCTTCGGCGCCTTCAGCGGCGGTTTCGTCGGCGTCGATGTCTTCTTCGTCATTTCCGGCTTCCTGATCACCGGCATCCTGTTCCGCGAGATCAGCTCGCAGCGCTTCAGTTTCGTCGACTTCTGGGCAAGGCGTGCCCGGCGCATCCTTCCGGCCTTGAGCGTGGTCATGCTCGTAACCCTGGTCCTGGGCTGGTTGTTGCTGGCGGCCAAGGACTTCTCGCAGTTGGGCAGGGCGGTGCGCTATCAGGCGATGTTCATGTCGAACATCCTGTTCATGCGCGAGGACGGTTATTTCGAGCCAGCCTCGGACCTCAAGCCGTTGCTCCACACCTGGTCCCTGGCGGTCGAAGAGCAGTACTACATTTTCTTCCCGCTGCTGATGGTGTTGTTGATGCGCCATGTGCGTCACTGGCGCTGGGTGTTGTTTGCGGTGTTGCTGGGGTCCTTCGCGCTGAACATCGGCTATGTCGAGCGCAAGCCTGACCTGGCCTTTTTCTCGCTGCCCACGCGAGCCTGGGAGCTGCTGTGTGGGGCGATGCTCGCTGTCTGGCCGGCGCCCCGGCACGCTGTGCGCCCATGGGTTTATCAACTGGTCGGCCTGGCAGGGTTGATCGCCGTGCTGGCGGCGATCTTCACGTTCGACAAGACCACGGTGTTCCCTGGCTGGGCCGCTCTGCTGCCAGTACTCGGCGCCACCGCACTGATCTGGTCCGGTGCCCAGGGGCCGAGCTGGACCGCGCGCCTGCTGAGCGCACGAGTGCTGGTCTGGGTGGGCTTGCTGTCTTATTCCTTCTACCTGTGGCATTGGCCGGTCTACGTCTATGCCAATGCCATTTCCGTGGACGGGATCCAGTCTTGGGAGGCATTGGGCTGGATCCTGCTGGCGCTGGGCCTGGCCTGGCTGAGCTGGCGCTTCGTCGAGCTTGCGTTCCGTGAGAAGCGTTGGCTGGCCGGGCGCAAGTCGGTGTTGATCGGGGCGGGAGTGGCCATGGCCGTCCTGGCCGTGACGGGTGTGGTGGTGCGATCGGCGGATGGCTTTCCCCAGCGCATCACGGGCAAGGCGCTGGAATATGCGCAAGCGCGGGATTGGCGGGCCGGACAGATGGAATGCATGCTCGGTTTCTCGGATACGCAGCCGGACAAGGCCTGCCTGCTGGGCGCAAACAAAGACCTGCCGGCCACGCAATTATTCTGGGGCGACAGTCATGCGGCGGCGCTGCTGCCAGCGGTGCAAGCCTGCGGGACCCGCGATGGGCGCCCCGTGTGGCTCTACGCCATGGGCGGCTGCCCGCCGGTGCAGAGCGCTGACGTCTCGCCGCGCTGTCGGGATTTCAATGAGCGGACCATGGAGCAGGTGCGTCGCCTGCACATCAGGGATGTGGTGCTGGCGGCCAACTGGAGCCTGTACGTCTACGGGCGCGAGGATGGGGACAAGAAGCACATGCTCAACCGCCTGGATGACCGCGCCACGGCCGAAGCGCGCATGGCGGCGGCAATCAAGGCCCGTGTGGCGA
The DNA here is from genome assembly GCF_036693845.1 of Pseudomonas sp. MS646. Classification (NCBI taxonomy): domain Bacteria; kingdom Pseudomonadati; phylum Pseudomonadota; class Gammaproteobacteria; order Pseudomonadales; family Pseudomonadaceae; genus Pseudomonas; species Pseudomonas sp. MS646. The sequence continues at coordinate 5,920,869 of NZ_CP144763.1, read as the reverse complement.
CGATCAGGGCCACGGGGGCGCAAGTCTGGTTGTTCAAGGAAGTGCCCCTGCAGCGCCTCGGCACGATCAGCCGCTTGACCAGCCTGGCACGGACAGGCCGCTCGGCCGAGGGCCTGGGCCGTCCGCTTCAGGAGCACCTGGCGCGTCAGCAGGCCTTGAGTGCCTTGTTCGCGTCGATGAGCGCCGCCGACGCCGGTGTGCATGTCATCGACCCGGCGCCGATGATGTGTCCGGGCGAGGTGTGTCGCATTGAGGTCAACGGCCATACCCAGTACAAGGATGAAGATCATTTGTCTGACATCGGCAGTACCCGCCTGAGCCCGCTGTTCGCCCCCTTGCTGCTGGGTACGACCGATTATTGAGCGCTCCGCGCATGCGCGGGCTGCTGTTTGAGCGCTGGAGCAGGTAGGATGTACGCCTATTTTCGGGGTGGCATCTCAATGAAATTCAAGGATCTTCGGGATTTCGTGCAGCAGCTTGAGCAGCGCGGCGAGTTGAAACGCATCCAGGTTCCCATCTCTCCGGTGCTGGAGATGACGGAAGTCTGCGACCGCACGCTGCGGGCCAAGGGCCCGGCGTTATTGTTCGAGAACCCAACGGGCTATGACATCCCGGTGCTGGGCAACCTGTTCGGCACGCCGGAACGCGTGGCCATGGGCATGGGCGCCGAATCGGTCGACGAGTTGCGCGAGATCGGCAAGCTGCTGGCGTTTCTCAAGGAACCCGAGCCGCCCAAGGGCCTGAAGGATGCCTGGTCCAAGCTGCCGATCTTCCGCAAGATCATTGCCATGGCGCCCAAGGTCGTCAAGGACGCGATCTGCCAGGAAGTGGTAATCGAGGGCGACGATGTCGACCTGGCCATGCTCCCGGTGCAAACCTGCTGGCCAGGCGACGTGGGGCCGCTGATCACCTGGGGCCTGACCGTCACCAAGGGCCCGAACAAGGACCGCCAGAACCTGGGCATCTATCGCCAGCAGGTGATTGGTCGCAACAAGGTCATCATGCGCTGGCTGAGCCACCGCGGCGGTGCGCTGGATTACCGTGAGTGGTGCGATAAGCATCCTGGCCAGCCCTTCCCGGTGTCAGTGGCCCTGGGCGCGGACCCGGCGACCATCCTCGGCGCCGTCACGCCGGTGCCGGACAGCCTGTCCGAATATGCGTTCGCCGGCCTGTTGCGCGGCAACCGTACGGAGCTGGTGAAGTGCCGTGGCAACGACCTGCAAGTGCCGGCCACCGCCGAGATCATCCTCGAAGGCGTGATCCACCCCGGCGAGATGGCCGATGAGGGGCCGTACGGCGACCATACCGGTTACTACAACGAAGTGGACAGCTTCCCGGTCTTCACGGTCGAGCGCATCACCCATCGGCTCAAGCCGATCTACCACAGCACCTACACTGGCCGCCCGCCCGATGAGCCGGCGATCCTCGGCGTGGCGCTCAATGAAGTGTTCGTGCCGATCCTGCAGAAACAGTTTCCGGAAATCACCGACTTCTACCTGCCGCCGGAAGGCTGTTCGTACCGGATGGCCGTGGTGACGATGAAGAAGTCGTATCCGGGGCACGCCAAGCGCGTGATGCTGGGGGTCTGGTCGTTTTTGCGACAGTTCATGTACACCAAGTTCGTTATCGTCACCGACGACGATATCAATGCGCGGGATTGGAACGATGTGATCTGGGCCATCACCACGCGCATGGACCCCAAGCGCGACACGGTAATGATCGAGAACACGCCGATCGACTATCTCGACTTCGCCTCCCCGGTGTCCGGCCTGGGTTCGAAGATGGGGCTCGATGCCACGCACAAATGGCCCGGTGAAACCACTCGTGAATGGGGCCGGGTGATCGTCAAGGATGAAGCCGTGACCCAGCGGATCGATGCCCTCTGGAATCAGTTAGGAATAGATTGATGCGTGTAACCTTGCAGCCTTCCGGGGCGGTCCTGGACATACAGCCCGCCGAGCGGATCCTCGATGGCGCGCGGCGCCTGGGCTATGAATGTCCGCAAAGCTGCCGCAACGGCAACTGTCACGTGTGTGGTGCGTTGCTGGTGGAGGGTCGCGTGAAGCAAGCGGGCGAGGTGCGCGATCACGGTGAGATCTTCACCTGCATCGCCGAACCGCTGGAGGACTGCGTGGTGCTGTGGGATGGCGTGTTGTCGCCGGGTGAGCTGCCGGTACGCAAGCTGGTGTGCCAGGTGAGCGAATGCGCCGATGTGGGCGGCGATGTCTGGCGGGTACGCCTGCGTGCACCGGCAGGCAAGCCGCCGCGCTACCACGCCGGGCAGTACTTGATGCTCGAACGGGAAAACGGCGAGAAGTCGGCGTTCTCCCTGGCTTCGGCACCGCACGGCGGGCGTGACCTGCAACTGCATGTCCTGGTGCGCGAAAGCAGTGCGCGGGCGCTGCTTGCACAATTGCAACGCAACCCCAGCGTGGCGGTGGAAATGCCGTTTGGCGACACGCACTTGTCCGAGCTGCCGGACGGCCCATTGGTGCTGATCGCCGCTGGAACCGGCATGGCGCAGATGCACAGCCTGATCGAGCATTGCCGCGCGACGGGGTTCAAGCATCCGGTGCACCTGTACTGGGGCGTGCGCCGACCGGACGATTTTTATGAAATTGAGCATTGGGACGAGTGGAAGCAACTGCCGAATCTGTTCCTGCACAAAGTCGTCAGCGACTTGTGCGGTTGGGAAGGGCGCTGCGGGATGCTTCACGAAGCCGTCTGCGAGGACATCCGCGACCTCTCTGGCGTGCACGTGTACGCCAGTGGCTCGCCGGCGATGATCTACGCCACGCTGGACGCCCTGGTGGAAGCCGGGATGGACGCGCACCAAATGCGCGCCGACGTGTTCGCCTACGCCCCGCGGGCTTGATAGCGCGGGGCGCCTGCTCCGGCCGGGCTGCCTGGCAGCCCTCCATCCCACCCCCTCGTGACAGCTTTATGACCCCCTATATTTCGTTTCGGTATTTAGCCTTTGCGCCTGGATACCGATAACGTATATAGCGCTGGATGGCATCCAACTTGCCTTGTTCCGGATAAACGTCATCCCCCTGACGCGCGCCAGCCCCATTATTGAAAGACGCTACCGGCCATGACCGCTATCGAATCCGCCATAACCTGCGCTCTGTACCCACCACGGCTCGACCTGGGGGCACAACTGACCCATGAACAATTGCTCGCCTCGATGCAGTCGACCATGAGTCGCCATCGCGGCGGCCCGGTCTGGCTGTTTGCCTACGGCTCCTTGATCTGGCGGCCCGAATGCACGGCGGTGGAGCGGGTCCGTGGCCGGGTCCATGGTTATCATCGCGGCTTGTACTTGTGGTCCCACGAACATCGCGGCACCCCGGAGTTGCCAGGGTTGGTGTTCGGGTTGGATCGCGGTGGTTCGTGCAGCGGCTTCGCGTATCGCTTGCCACAGGAGAACCTCGAGGATTCGCTGTTTGCCCTGTGGCAGCGCGAGATGCCGGTGCCGTCCTATCGGCCTCACTGGCTCAGTTGCCGCCTGGAGGATGGCAGCCGCGTGCAGGCCCTGGGCTTCGTGCTGGAGCGGCACCTGCCCAGCTACGCCGGCAACTTGCCGGACCATGTGCTGAGCCAGGTGTTCGAAAGCGCCAGCGGTCGTTACGGCACCACTCGCGACTACGTCGAGCAGACCGTCCACGCCCTGCGCAGCCACGCCATGCCAGATCGGAATCTGGAGGCGCGGCTCAAGCGTTGCAGGTCAGCCCAGGATCAGACGACCGCTTCGCGACTCTGACTGGCGACTTGCTTGTGCCACAGGGTTGGCGCAAGGAAGGCCATGGCCAGCAGGCAGGCACCGATCAACAGCACGAAGCCGCCGTTCCAGCCAAAATGGTCCACGGTGTAGCCCATGGCAGCGCTTGCCGCGACCGAGCCGCCCAGGTAGCCAAACAGGCCGGTAAAGCCTGCGGCGGTGCCGGCGGCTTTCTTCGGGGCCAGCTCCAGTGCCTGCAAGCCGATCAGCATGACCGGGCCGTAGATCAGGAAGCCGATGGAGACCAGGGCGATCATGTCGACGGTCGGGTTGCCGGCCGGGTTCAGCCAGTACACCAGCGTGGCCACGGTCACCAGGGCCATGAACACCATGCCTGTCAGGCCACGGTTGCCGCGGAAGATCTTGTCCGACATCCAGCCACACAGCAGCGTGCCGGGAATACCCGCCCACTCGTAGAAGAAGTAGGCCCAGGAGCTTTTATCCACGGTGAAGCCCTTGGCTTCCTTCAGGTACGTCGGTGCCCAGTCCAGCACGCCATAGCGCAGCAGGTAGACGAACACGTTGGCCATGGCGATGTACCAGAGCATTTTGTTGCGCAGCACGTACTTGACGAAGATTTCCTTGGCGCTGAATTCGTTCTCGTGGCTGGCGTCGTAGCCTTCCGGGTAGTCGTTCTTGTACTTTTCGATCGGCGGCAGGCCCACCGATTGCGGGGTGTCGCGCATGGTCACGAAGGCAAATACAGCAACCGCCAGGGCCACGGCAGCAGGCACGTAGAACGCGGCGTGCCAGTCATTGAACCAGCCCATGCCCAGCAGGAACAGCGGGCCGATCAGGCCGCCGCCGACGTTGTGCGCCACGTTCCACACCGACACCACGCCGCCGCGCTCTTTCTGCGACCACCAGTGCACCATGGTCCGCCCGCTGGGCGGCCAACCCATGCCCTGGGCCCAGCCGTTGATGAACAGCAGGATGAACATCATGGTCACGCTGGACGTGGCCCAAGGCGCGAACCCGAAGATGAACATCACCCCCGCCGATACCAGCAGGCCGAATGGCAGGAAATAGCGTGGGTTGGAGCGGTCGGACACCAGGCCCATCAGGAACTTGGACAGGCCGTAGGCAATGGCGATGGCCGACATGGCCAGGCCCAGTTGGCCTCGGCTGTAGCCCTCGTCGATCAGGTAGGGCATGGCCAGGGAGAAGTTCTTGCGCAGCAGGTAGTAACCGGCGTAGCCGATGAAGATCCCGGCGAAGATCTGCCAGCGTAGGCGTCGGTAGGTACTGTCTATCTTTTCTTCAGGCAAGGGCGCCTGGTGTGCGGCAGGACGAAAGAAAGCAAACATTCAAGGGCTCCAGGATTCTTGTTATGCGGATGTGAATGTTACAGTTTCGTTACCGAAAATAGCATTGCTTCTCATCACTTAAAAAGCGGAAATTTTCCTGATCGAATGTTCTTAAATGAACATGTCGCTCAGACGTAGTCGAAGGGCGCTGTAGGAAGCTTCGTCAGTGGCGTTTTCACACCCCGAATCGCAGCCTGCGCGACAAGGCAATGGGAAACGTCCTTCATTGATAGGGGACGTCTCGCCATTCAGCCTTTGGGCCATGCTGCTGATGAGGGCCGGGGTGGCGGGCACGGTCCGGGTCGGCTTTACGGCGCACGCCGACGGCCGGGTCGAGTCGGGCGCGATGCTGCACAGCGATCATCCCGACTTCGCCGATGCCGCCCGAAACGCCGTGAGCCAGTAGCGCTTCAGCGCACCTGCACGACGACTTTGCCCACGGCCTTGCGCTGCGCCAGGTCATTGATGGCCTGGGCGGCGTTGTCCAGTGGGTACACCTGCGAGACCAGAGGCTTGAGCTTGCCTTCGGTGAACCAGCCAAACAGTTGCTGGAAGTTGGCGGCATTGTCCTGGGGCTGGCGTTGGGCGAAAGAGCCCCAGAACACGCCCATGACGGCGGCGCCCTTGAGCAGGGCCAGGTTGACCGGCAGTTCGGGGATGCGTCCGCTGGCAAAGCCCACCACCAGCAGCCGGCCATTCCAGGCGATGGCGCGAATGGCCTGGTCGAACAGGTCGCCACCCACCGGGTCGTAGATCACGTCGGCGCCCTGGCCGTCGGTGAGGCGCTTGATCTCATCCTTTAGGCTGGCTTCGCTGTAGTTGATCAGTTCGTCGGCACCGGCCGCCTTCGCCACGGCGAGCTTCTCGGCGCTGCTGGCGGCGGCGATCACCCGTGCGCCCATGGCCTTGCCGATCTCCACTGCCGCCAGGCCGACACCCCCGGAGGCACCGAGCACCAGCAAGGTTTCGCCGGGTTGCAGGTGGGCCCGTTGCTTGAGGGCGTGCATCGAGGTGCCGTAGGTCATGCTGAAGGCGGCAGCGGTGTTGAAGTCCATGGCTGCTGGAATAGGCAACACGTTGTAGCCAGGGACCGCGACCTGTTCGGCAAAGCTGCCCCAACCGGTCAGTGCCATTACCCGGTCGCCGACCTTCAGATGGCTGACCTTTTCGCCCACGGCACTGACGACGCCCGCCGCTTCGCCGCCAGGGGAAAACGGGAAGGGTGGCTTGAATTGGTATTTGCCCTCGATGATCAGCGTGTCAGGGAAATTCACCCCGGCGGCGTGCACGTCCAGCAGGATCTCATTCTTCTTCGCAATGGGGCTGGCGACGTCTTCCAGCACCAGCGATTCGGCAGGGCCGAATTCTTTGCACAGCACGGCTTTCATCAGGGCTATTCCTTTGGGAGTGATGGCCGATAAGTGTAGGTGTGAGAGTCAACGGGTCAACGAGCATGCCCCGCCCTGATAGCCGGCCATAAGCTTGTGCTTGAACGGCGGGTCGGTATGCTGGGCCGCAAACCGGATGAGGAGTCGAATGTGAAAGCGTGGATTGTGTTGATGCTGGCCCTGGCGCTGCCTGCGGCAGTGATGGCCGAAGAGGCCAAGGAAGCGAAGGAAGGCGAGGCGCCGAAGGTCAGCTACATCACCCTCAGCCCGCCCTTCGTGGGCAACTATGGCCTGGACGGTACGGCGAAGCTGAAGGTCTACAAGGCTGACGTGGCGCTGCGGGTGACCGGCGATGCGGCTGCCGCGGCGGTGAAGGCGAATGAACCGCTGATTCGCAACCAGTTGGTAGCATTGTTTGCCCAGCAGACCGTCGAGACGATGAACAACGTCGAGGCCAAGGAAAAGCTGCGCCAGGAGGCGTTGAAGCAGACCCAGCAAGTGATGAGCGACGAGACTGGCAAGCCGACGGTGGAAGATCTGTTGTTCAACAACCTGATCATTCAGTAAGGCTTGAGGGCCAGGGCGGGGCTTTCGTGAGCCTGCTCGCGAAGACGGTCGTCTAGGGTTTCAACCCGATGACCGCCGCCCATTGTTCGGCTGTCACGGGCATCACCGACAGTCGCGAGCCTTTCTGCACCAGTGGCATCTCGGCCAATGCGCTCTGCTGCTTGAGGTAGTCGAGCTTCAGCACCCGGGCAAATGTCTCGACGTGAGCCACGTCGATGGCCGTCCAGGGGTTCTTGTCCGGGCTGGCCTTGGGGTCGTGGTAATGGCTGTCGGGGTCCAGTGCGGTCGGGTCGGGGTAGGCTGCGCGGACGATCCGGCCGATCCCGGCGATGCCCGGCTCGGGGCAACTGGAGTGGTAGAAGAAAAACGCATCGCCGACGGCCATGGCTCGCAGGAAATTGCGCGCCTGATAGTTGCGAACCCCGTCCCAGCGCGCCTGGCTGAGCTTTTCCAGGCCTTGGATGGAGAGCTCGTCGGGCTCGGACTTCATCAGCCAATAGGCCATGATTTCTACTCCTGGGCGGTGTGCTTGAAAATAGTTCAGCGATTTTATGACAAACCGACAGTCGGTTGACGCCAGAGTTTGCGTGTCGCCGCAGGTTGCCGCAAAATGCCGGCCTTCCAAGCTTGACGCTGCTGCACGGCCAATAAGAAAACCGCTGCTGTCATCGTGTGTGATATGCCTTGAGGGGGGCAATCGATGAAACGCAAACCGGATTTGTTGTGGATTCTGGTCATTCTGTTCGGTCTGGGTGTCGTGACCACGGGTTACGCACAAAGCCTGTGGACCAACAAGGTCGAGGCGCCGATGGACATTACCCAGCCCGCGCCCACGTTCAAACGCTGAACCCGTCTTCCTGGCGCCGCTGATTGCCGCGGCGCCTATCGCGCACTATACCAATGCCTGTCGCTGACCGTGCCCTGTAGCGGTACGTCCCAGCTTGCCTGTGCCAACCGGTCGACCTTCTGGCATTCATGGGCCAGCCCCAGCAATGTCGGTTTGCGCCACTGCCGGCGCCGCGCCAGGTACGCCAGGCTGCGGTCATAGAAGCCGCCGCCCATGCCCAGCCGACCTCCGGCATCGTCAAACCCCACCAACGGCAATAACACCAGGTCCAGCGCCCAGACCTTGCGTTGCCGGGCAATGTTGATCCGGGGTTCGAGGATACGGAAACGATTGGGATGCAGTTGCTCGCCGGGGCGGATGCGTTGGAAAACCATTTTGGTCCGCGGCCACGGGCTGAGCACTGGCAAGTACGTGGCCTTGCCCCGGCGCTGGGCGGCACGCAGCAGCAGGCGCGGGTCGATCTCGCCATCGTTGGGCAGGTACAGGGCAATGTGCCTGGCGCGGCGGAACAGTGGATGCTGGGCCAGTTGCCGGTACAGCCCCAGGGCCGCTTGCCGTTGCTGGACAGGCGTCAGGGCTCGGCGGGCCTGGCGCAGCAGGCGGCGAAGTTGCGGGCGGGGCAGCAGCGCGGGTTCGGTCATGTCGAAAGTTCACGGTGTCGGCGATGGCACAGCGTAACCGCAAAACAGGACACTCATAAATGCCCGGGCCGGAAACGACGATGCCAGTCGCATGGACTGGCATCGTCTGGAATCAGGCTCCCCGGATGAACCGCTGTCGGCTTAGCCCTTGAACCCGAAAGTTCAAGGTGGAAGTTGCAGGAGGCGTTAAGGCTTTCCGTCAAGCGGACATGCACACCGGCCCCAACGTGCAACCCCCGTGGTTGTGCGTATCGGCTCAGGGACATCACCAACTGGCAAGCACCCCAGGGAGTGAGGCGAGTATACCCCAGGCTGCCTCGCGAATCAGCCCTTGCTGACGTCTGGATCGGTCGCCAGCACCAGATCCACCCGTTCGAGCAGGTCGCGGACCTGTTCGCGGGTCGAGCCACTGACCTGCACGTCAGGCGTATCCTGGCGATGCAGCAGGTCGTGGGTGATGTTCAAGGCGGCCATCACGGCAATGCGGTCGGCGCCGATGACCTTGCCGCTGCTGCGGATCTCGCGCATCTTGCCGTCCAGGTACCGGGCGGCGCTCACCAGGTTGCTGCGCTCTTCCTGGGGACAGATGATCGAATACTCTTTATCGAGGATCTGCACGGTAACGCTATTGCTTGAACTCATGAGTCTTGCTCCAGGGCCTTGAGGCGCGAAATCATCGATTCGACCTTACGCCGGGCGATTTCGTTTTTTTCAATGAGGTGAGCGCGTTCCTCGCGCCAGGTTTTTTCCTGAGCTAATAGGAGTCCGTTTTGGCTCTTTAGTTGCTCGACCCGCTCAATTAGCAATTCGAGTCTGGCCATCAGCGCTTGCAGGTCGTTGTCTTCCATTGTGTCCACTGAAGAGAGTGTCTGATGGGGAATGCAGGTCGCACAGCCTCTGATAGTCTTGGCGAGTCTGTCGATGTAGGATACAAGGCCTCCATTCTAGACATAGCGCCGTCTGGCGCCTAGCTGCCCATGCCCATTCAGAATTCCCCGTATCAAGCGTTCGCCACCCTGCTGAGTTCCAGCGGTCATCCTGTCTCGCCTGCCGAACTGCACGGCCTGCTGCTCGGGCGCAGTTGCGCCGGCGCCGGTTTCGATGTCGAGGGCTGGTTGGCCGATGCCGCCGAACTGCTCGAAGGCGAGCCGGCGGACAATGTCCGCAATGCACTTGTTGGCCTGCAGGAAATGGTCAAGGGCGAATTGACCAGCGACGACATGACCGTCGTCCTGCTGCTGCCCACCGACGACACCCCGCTGGCTGAACGTGCTGCTGCATTGGGCCAGTGGTGCCAGGGTTTCCTCGCCGGCTTCGGCCTGACTCGCCGCGAATACGCGCTGAGCGAAGAAGCAAAAGAAGTGTTGCAGGATTTGGCCGCGATCTCCCAGGTCCAGGATGCCCTGGAAGAGTCCGACGACGGCGAAAGCGACTACATGGAAGTGATGGAATACCTGCGGGTCGCGCCCTTGCTGCTGTTCACCGAGACCCGGAAAACCTCGGAACCGGCCGCCAAGCCGTCCTTGCACTGATCGCCTGAAAGGGAACGCCGCCTGCCCATGATTCATATCCCGAAAGCGGAATACGGCCGTCGCCGCAAGGCGCTGATGGCGCAGATGGAGCCCAACAGCATCGCGATCCTGCCTGCTGCCGCCGTGGCGATCCGCAACCGCGACGTCGAGCACGTCTACCGCCAGGACAGCGACTTCCAATACCTCAGCGGCTTCCCCGAACCGCAGGCCGTGATCGTGCTGATGCCCGGTCGCGCCCATGGCGAGTACATCCTGTTTTGCCGCGAGCGCAACGCCGAGCGCGAGCTGTGGGATGGCTTGCGAGCCGGCCAGGAAGGCGCGATCCGCGACTATGGCGCCGACGACGCCTTCCCCATCACCGACATCGACGACATCCTGCCGGGCCTGATCGAAGGGCGCGACCGGGTGTATTCGGCCATGGGCAGCCACCCGGAATTCGACCGGCACCTGATGGAGTGGATCAACGTGATTCGCTCCAAGGCCAACCTCGGCGCCCAGCCGCCGAACGAATTCGTTGCCCTGGATCACCTGCTGCACGACATGCGCCTGTATAAATCGGCGGCGGAAGTGAAGGTGATGCGCGAGGCGGCGCGGATTTCCGCCCAGGCCCATATCCGGGCGATGCAGGCGGCGCGCCCGGGGCTTTACGAATACAGCCTCGAGGCCGAGCTGGACTACGAGTTCCGCAAGGGCGGGGCGAAGATGCCGGCCTATGGCTCGATCGTCGCGGCGGGGCGCAACAGCTGCATCTTGCACTACCAGCAGAATGACGCGTTGCTCAAGGAGGGCGACCTGGTGCTGATCGACGCCGGCTGTGAAATCGACTGCTACGCCAGTGATATCACCCGGACCTGGCCGGTCAGCGGCAAGTTTTCGCCCGAACAGAAAGCAATCTATGAAGTGGTGCTGGCGGCCCAGGAAGCGGCGTTTGCCGAGATCGCCCCGGACAAGCATTGGAACCAGGCCCACGAAGCGACGGTCCGGGTCATCACCGAAGGGTTGGTGCGCCTGGGGTTGCTGGAGGGCGAGGTGGACGCACTGATCTCCAGTGAAGCCTACCGGGCCTTCTATATGCACCGTGCCGGCCACTGGCTGGGCATGGATGTACATGACGTGGGCGAATACCGGGTCGGCGGCGAATGGCGGGTACTGGAAGTGGGCATGACACTGACGGTGGAACCCGGCATCTACATCAGCCCGACCGACCGTAGCGTAGCGAAAAAATGGCGCGGCATTGGCGTGCGCATCGAGGATGACGTGGTAGTGACCAAAACCGGTTGTGAAATCCTGACCCGAGGCGTGCCCAAGACGGTCGCCGAGATCGAGGCCCTGATGGCTGCGGCCCGGGCGCAAGCGGCATGAGCCGGGTCAACCTGGCGATCGTCGGTGGCGGCCTGGTGGGGGCGAGCCTGGCGCTGGCCTTGCAAGCCGGCGCCAAGGCTCGGGGCTGGAAGATCCTGCTGATCGAGCCCTTCGCCCCAGGCGATGCCTGGCAGCCGAGCTACGATGCCCGATCCTCGGCCTTGTCCTACGGCGCCCGACAGATTTATCAGCGCCTGGGTGTCTGGCAGCAGATTTCCCGACGCGCCGAGCCGATCAAGCAGATCCACGTGTCCGATCGCGGGCGGTTTTCCACGGCGCGCCTGTCGGCGATGGAAGAGGGCGTGCCGGCGTTGGGCTACGTGGTGGAAAACGCCTGGCTGGGCCAATGCCTGTGGCAAGGCCTCGACAAGGACGTGGTCAGTTGGCGCTGTCCGGCCCAGGTGACGCGAATGGAGCCGCTGGTCGGCGGCTACCGCCTGACCCTCGACGACGAAACCACCCTGGAATGCGATCTCGCCGTGCTGGCCGACGGTGGCCGTTCGGGGCTGCGAGAGCAACTGGGCGTCGGCGTGCGGCATCGACCTTATGACCAGAGCGCGCTGATCGCCAACATCACCCCCAGCGAAGCCCACAACGGCATGGCTTTCGAGCGCTTCACCGATGACGGGCCGATGGCGTTGCTGCCGCTGCCGGAGAACCGCTGCGCGCTGGTCTGGACCCGCCAGGGGATGGACGCGCAACGGCTGGCAGCCCTTGACGAGCGCAGCTTCCTCAGCGAATTGCAGGGCGTGTTCGGCTATCGCCTGGGCACGCTCAAGCAGGTGGGCGCGCGCCACCTGTACCCGTTGGCGCTGGTGGAGGCCGAGGAGCAGGTCCGCCCGCACCTGGCGATCCTTGGCAATGCCGCCCACAGCCTGCACCCGATCGCCGGGCAGGGCTTCAACCTGTCCCTGCGCGATGCCCAGGCCCTGGCCGAAGCCTTGCTCGACAGCGACCGCGAGCCCGGCGACTTTGCCGTATTGCAGGCCTATCGCGAGCGCCAGCGCATGGACCAGGCCCTGACCGTGGGTTTCTCCGATCAGGTCACGCGCCTGTTCGGCAGCAGCCTGCCGCTGGTGTCCGTGGGACGTAACCTCGGTTTGCTCGGCCTCGACCTGCTGCCGCCGGCCAAGCGTTGGTTCGCCCGGCAGGCCATGGGGATCGGGACGCGGCCCGATGTGTAGGCCGGCGATGGGACATTCTTTTCATGGGCGGCGCGTGTCGCCCGCTAAACAGGCTTAAAGCATGGAATTGCGTGCAGATCTGCTGATTGTCGGTGCGGGTATGGTCGGCAGCGCCCTGGCGCTGGCGTTACAGGGCAGTGGCTTGCAAGTGTTGCTGCTCGATGGCAGTCCGCTGAGCGTCAAGCCCTACGACCCCCAGGCCGCGTTCGAGCCGCGGGTCAGTGCCCTGTCGGCGGCCAGCCAGCGGATCCTCGAACGCCTGGGCGTGTGGGAGGGCATCACTGCCCGGCGCGCCAGTCCGTATACCGACATGCATGTCTGGGACGGCAGCGGCACCGGGCAGATCCACTTTTCAGCCGAAAGCCTGCATGCCGACGTCCTGGGGCACATCGTTGAAAACCGGGTGGTGCAGGATGCTTTGCTGGAACGCCTGCATGACTGCGACCTCGGCCTTTTGGCCAACGCTCGGCTCGAACAGATGCGCCGCTCCGGCGATGACTGGTTGCTGACTCTGGCGGACGGTCGCAGCTTGCGGGCGCCATTGGTGATCGCTGCCGATGGCGCGAATTCGGCTGTGCGGCGCCTGACGGGCGTCGCGACGCGTGAATGGGATTACCTGCACCATGCCATCGTGACCAGCGTGCGCAGTGCCCGGCCGCATCGCCTGACGGCCTGGCAGCGCTTCACCGACAACGGCCCGCTGGCGTTCCTGCCTCTGGAGCGTGACGGCCAGCACGACTGGTGCTCGATCGTCTGGTCCACCACCCCTGGCGAAGCGCAGCGCTTGATGGCGCTGGATGACGGTGCGTTCTGCAGCGAACTGGAGCGGGCTTTCGAAGGCCAACTGGGCGCGGTGCTGAGCGCCGACCCGCGCCTGTGCGTGCCGCTGCGCCAGCGCCATGCCAAGCGCTACGTGGCCGAAGGGCTGGCGCTGATCGGCGATGCGGCCCACACCATTCACCCATTGGCCGGACAAGGCGTGAACCTCGGTTTCCTCGACGCCGCGGTATTGGCCGAGGTGCTGCTCCAGGCGGCGGGCCGGGGCGAGCGCCTGGCGGACGTGAAGGTGCTGAGCCGCTTCGAGCGCCGCCGCATGCCTCACAACCTGGCGTTGATGGCGGCCATGGAGGGCTTCGAGCGACTGTTCCAGGCCGACCCGTTGCCGGTGCGCTGGTTGCGTAACACCGGCCTGAAGCTGGTGGACCGCCTGCCCGAAGCCAAGGCGTTGTTCGTGCGTGAGGCGCTGGGGCTGATTGGCGATTTGCCGGATCTGGCCAAGGCCTGAAAAATGTGGGTTGGAGCTTATGCTCCTATCGCGAGCGTGCTCGCGATAGGGCCGGGACAGTCGCCCTGGGAATCCATCTGCGCAACATTTGGAAATGTCTCCGCCCACTGTTCGATTGAGATGCCAAATGTGAGTCCTTATCATTTGCGCACTTCATCATCGAGAGACTGCTCCCATGTCGGCATCCAAGCGCCTGCTGTCCGCCCTCGCCCTGACCCTGGCAGGCACCACCGCCGCCCAGGCTGCCGATGAGGTGGTGGTCTACTCCTCGCGTATCGATGAGCTGATCAAGCCTGTCTTCGATGCCTATACCAAGAAGACCGGCGTATCGGTGAAGTTCATCACCGACAAGGAAGCGCCGTTGATGCAGCGGATCAAGGCCGAGGGCGAGAACGCCACCGCCGACCTGCTGCTCACCGTCGACGCCGGCAACCTCTGGCAGGCCGAGCAGATGGGCATTCTGCAACCGTTCACCTCCCCGGTGATCGATGCCAACATCCCACCTCAATACTGTGCGTCCTCCCACGCCTGGACCGGCTTGAGCCTGCGGGCGCGAACCATCGTCTATTCCACCGACCGGGTCAAACCCGCTGAATTGAGCACCTATGAGGCCCTGGCGGGCGAGCAGTGGGAGGGTCGGCTGTGCCTGCGAACCTCCAAGAAGGTCTACAACCAGTCCCTGACCGCCACGCTGATCGAAACCCACGGCGCGGAAAAAACCGAGGAAATCCTCAAGGGCTGGGTTCGCAACCTGTCCACCGACGTGTTCTCCGACGACACTGCGCTGCTTGAGGCTATCAACGCCGGGCAGTGCGACGTGGGGATCGTCAATACCTACTACTATGGCCGTCTGCACCAGCAGAAACCGGACCTGAAGGTGAAGCTGTTCTGGCCGAACCAGGCCGACCGCGGTGTGCACATCAACCTCTCGGGCATCGGCTTGACCCGGCATGCACCGCACCCTGAGGCCGCCAAGCAACTGGTGGAATGGATGACCACGCCAGAAGCGCAAAGCATCTTTGCCGATGTGAACCAGGAGTTTCCGGCCAACCCGAAAGTCGAGCCGTCCAAGGAAGTCGCGGCCTGGGGCACGTTCAAGGCCGACACCCTGCCGGTGGAAGTGGCCGGTAAGCGCCAGGCCGAGGCGATTCGCATGATGGATCGGGCTGGCTGGAACTGACCGAACGGTAACGGCCCCCTGGGCATGCAGGGGGGCTCGTTCCTGGGATTGGCCCGTGGCGAGGGAGCTTGCTCCCGCTGGGCTGCGTAGCGGCCCTTTGTGTGAGCGCTGCGCACTCAAGCGGGAGCAAGCTCCCTCGCCACATGCTACACAGCATGTGTGCCTGCCGATGCATCACTTGAACGAGAGCCTTCCTTGACCCACCCCGTCCAACGCCGCTGGTATCCCCTGGTCTTCGCCATCGCCGCGTTGGTCCTGCTGCCCTTGAGCGTGCTAGTGCTGTCCTGGCAAAGCATCGACCCGCAGATCTGGTCCCATTTGTGGGACACCCAGATGCCCCGGCTGCTGGGCAATACCCTCACGTTGATCCTGGGGGTGGGCGTCGGGGTGACGGTGCTGGGCGTCAGCCTCGCCTGGCTCACCAGCTTGTGTGAGTTCCCCGGCAGGCGCTGGCTCGACTGGGCATTGATGCTACCGTTCGCGATTCCGGCCTACGTGCTGGCATTCGTCTTCGTGGGCCTGCTGGATTTCGCCGGCCCGGTGCAGACGCTGATGCGCGAATGGTTCGGCAGCGGCCTGCGCTTGCCCAGGGTGCGTTCCACCGGTGGGGTGATTCTGGTGCTGGTCCTGGTGTTCTATCCGTATGTCTACCTGCTGGCGCGAAGTGCGTTCCTGGCCCAGGGCAAGGGATTGATGGAAGCGGCGCGGGTGCTCGGGCAATCGCCGTGGCAAGCGTTCTGGCGGGTGGCGCTGCCGATGGCGCGGCCGGCCATCGGGGCCGGCGTGGCCTTGGCGTTGATGGAGACCCTGGCCGACTTCGGCGCGGTGTCGGTGTTCAACTTCGACACGTTCACCACTGCCATCTACAAGACCTGGTACGGTTTCTTCAGCCTGTCCAGTGCCGCTCAACTGGCGAGCCTGCTGTTGCTGGTGGTGATGCTGGTGCTCTACGGCGAGCGCCGGGCCCGTGGCGCCCATCGTGCCAGCAACGAGAGGCCGCGGAGCAAGGCCCTGTACCCGTTGCGCGGCTTCAAGGCCGTGGCGGCCAGCGGCTGGTGCTTGCTGGTGTTCGCCTGTGCGTTTGTCATCCCGGTGCTGCAGTTGCTGGTGTGGTTCTGGCAGCGCGGGCGCTTCGACCTGGATGAACGCTACGCCGGGCTGATCGCCCACACCCTCTACCTGGGCGGGCTGGCCGCGCTGGTCACCGTTGCCGTGGCCTTGCTGCTGGCGTTCGCCCGGCGGCTGGCGCCGACCCGGCCGATTCGCGCCGCGGTTGCCGTGGCCAACCTGGGCTATGCCTTGCCTGGCTCAGTGCTGGCCGTGTCGATCATGCTTGCGTTCAGCTACCTGGACCGTGCGTGGGTCATCCCACTGTCGAACTGGCTCGGTGGCGCGGGCAAACCCTTGTTGCTGGGCAGCCTGTCGGCGTTGTTGCTGGCGTATCTGGTGCGCTTCCTGGCCGTGGCCTACGGCCCGCTGGAAAGCAGCCTGGCGCGAATTCGCCCGTCACTGCCTGAGGCCGCACGCAGCCTTGGTGTCAGTGGGCCGCGACTGTTTTTCAAAGTGTATCTGCCGCTGCTGGTGCCCGGCACGCTCAGCGCGGCGCTGCTGGTGTTCGTCGACGTGCTCAAGGAAATGCCCGCGACCCTGCTGATGCGCCCGTTCGGCTGGGACACGCTGGCGGTACGGATCTTCGAAATGACCAGCGAAGGCGAATGGGCTCGGGCCGCGCTGCCAGCGCTGACCCTGGTGCTGGTCGGGTTGTTGCCGGTCATCGGATTGATCCGGCGCTCGGCCCATCGAATTGGCTAGGTGCCAGTCCTACATCATGCGGCTACAATGCGCGGCATTCGGTGCGGTCCGTCTGTCGGACCGGGTAACTGAGAACGGCTGACGCGCCTTTTTTCCAGGTGTGCGCTGTGCAGTATCCGTCCGCACCTTCGCCAAGCCCGGAAGGAGAAACCCATGGGACAGCGTACGCCTCTGTATGACCTTCATCTCGCCCTCGGCGCGAAGATGGTCGATTTTGGCGGTTGGGATATGCCCTTGCATTATGGCTCGCAGGTCGAGGAACACCATCAGGTGCGACGTGACTGCGGGGTGTTCGATGTATCCCACATGACCGTGATCGATGTCGCCGGTCCCCAGGCCAAGGCCTGGCTGCAGCGTTTGCTGGCCAACGACGTCGATCGCTTGCAGGACACAGGACGTGCCTTGTACAGCAGCATGCTCAATGAGCGCGGCGGTATCGTCGATGACATGATCATCTACCGCGTCGAGAACGGTTACCGGCTGGTCTTCAATGCCTCGACCCGCGACCAGGATCTCGCCTGGATGCAGGCTCAGCTCGGCGCCTACGACGTGCAATTGCACGAGCGCCCCGAGTTGGCGATGCTGGCGATCCAAGGCCCCCATGCGCGACAGAAGATCGCTGAGCTGGTCAGTCAGTCGCGTGGCCAGTTGATCCAGCAACTCAAGCCCTTCGAAGGGCGTGCCGATGGCGAATGGTTCATTGCCCGCACCGGCTATACCGGTGAGGATGGCCTGGAAATCGTCCTGCCCGCCCGCGAGGCCCCAAGCTTCTTCAACGACCTGGTCGGTGCCGGTATTTCCCCCATTGGTCTTGGCGCTCGCGACACGTTGCGCCTGGAGGCCGGCATGAACCTCTACGGCCAGGACATTCACCAGGACGTTTCACCGCTGGCCTCGAACATGGCCTGGAGCATTGCTTGGGAACCGGCGAGCCGCCAATTCATCGGCCGCAGCGCGCTGGAGGCCGAACTCGCGGCCGGCGTGCAGCACAAACTGGTTGGGCTGGTGCTGGAGGAGCGGGGTGTCTTGCGCGCCCATCAGGTGGTTCGCATCGCCAATGTTGGCGAAGGGGAGATCACCAGTGGTAGTTTTTCTCCTACGCTTAGCAAGTCGATCGCCCTGGCACGCGTGCCGATGGCCACCGCCGACCGGGCCGAGGTAGAAATTCGTGGCAAGTGGTACCCGGTACGAGTGGTCAAGCCGACCTTCGTCCGCCATGGCAAAACCCTGATCTAACTGTATGCGGCAGGCCGCCGGCCGCTGACACTTTCTCTTGAGGACACAGAATATGAGCGATATCCCTGCCGAACTGCGTTTTGCCGAAAGCCATGAGTGGGCACGCCTGGAGGCCGACGGCACCGTTACCGTCGGCATCTCCGACCACGCCCAGGAAGCCTTGGGTGACGTGGTATTCGTCGAGCTGACCGAAGTGGGCAATGTGTTTGAAGCGGGCGCTCAAGCGGGTGTGGTGGAGTCGGTCAAGGCGGCTTCCGATATCTATTCGCCAATTGCTGGCGAAGTGATTGCCGTCAACGATGAACTGGGCGGTTCGCCCGAGCTGTTGAACTCCGATCCCTACGGCGCCTGGATCTTCAAGCTCAAGCCTTCCAACGCCCAGGCCGACCTGGCCAAACTGCTGGATGCCGCGGGCTACAAGGCCGCCATCGGCGAGTAACGCAGAACCTGTGGGAGCGGGCTTGCTCGCGAATGCGGTTTATCAATCACCCGATGTGACTGATCCGCCGCCTCCGCGAACAGGTTCGCTGGGTACAGCCTTCCGCGTTATCAAGCAGAGAAATGGTTTTTCACGAACCACCGGTAAGGACGTGGATAATTCAAAAGATCAACAGTCTCTTAGCCATCTGCCATCTGCCATCTGCCATCTGCCATCTGCCATCTGTGCTCATCACTGCCAGTCATTGGTATAGTAGTTGCTCGGCTAATCAAGTATGGGAAAGCTTATCTGAAAGGTGAACAAAGAAAACCTATCAGATTTGTTAGCTATGCAAGGCCAATAATCAGCGGATACTCATGTGTCGATGCTCAATATTCAGAGGTCGACACATGGACACGTTACGAAAAGTCAACGAAAATCTCTATCTCTACGATCCGCTGGATCGTCTGGTGAGTGCTCACTCCGTTCAGCGCTTTTACAGTGGCTCGCGCATCGCGACCGAGATACAAGGAGAGTCTAAGGCGCTTTTCTTTGAGTGCAACGCAATGCCTTTGGCAGAGATACAACAGGGCAGGAAGGTCAACCTACTAGCGACTGACCTTCAAACATCGGTGCTGAGCGTTATCAACACTGTCTTCCAACATCCGCAGGCATATAGTCCTTATGGTCATCGTCCGATGGGCGGCGGGTTACAGAGTCTACTCGGATTCAATGGAGAGCGTCCTGACCCTGTCACTGGGCATTATCTATTAGGGGGCGGTTATCGGGCATTTAATCCGGTACTGATGCGATTCAATAGTCCTGATGCCTTCAGTCCTTTTGACAGAGGTGGCCTAAACCCCTATGCATACTGTTCGAATGATCCTGTTAATAGAGTAGATCCTAATGGGCACTTCTCGGTATCTGGCTTGGTTAATCCATTTAGGTATCTGGCCAGTAAAAGTTCCCGTGCTTATTATAAGTTGGCTGGAAAGTTGCGTTCTGCGACAATTAAGCCGTTGAAAAACATGCTTGGTGATGATGTGTCAGATGTCCTTGAGGATGTGGTTTTAGATGTCGGCCTGAATGACGGTGCCGCAAAAATAACTTCAGTTAAGAGCAGGGCGGACTTGGGAGTTATAAGCAATAATCCATTAAATCAGTATTATGGAATGGATCATAAATTTATTCTTACTCAGAAAAATAGACTTTTTTTGCTGTCTTATCGCAGTCGCAATAAAGACACGGTATGGGAACCAAAGCACGCCGCGCTGGCACGCTGGGTAGAAAACAGAAAACCACACAAAGAATACGATGTTGTTGGTGCTGGGGTGATCACGAGAGCCGGAGGCGGGTACCAGATTACAAACGATTCTGGGCATTATGTGCCTTCGTCTAAAGTAAATACTCTCGCTAAATACAAGTTGAGGAGTCTAGGGGTAAAAGTGTCTTCCAAGAGTTACAAGATACGGAGTTATTATTAAATTTTATATCCAGGAGAAGTGGAGGTGGCAAGAATTATGCTGGCGGCTCTGCCGGGGCTAACATTTTTTCTACGATAGAGATCGGTCTTCAACCGGTGTCGTCACCGCTTCTTTTATTCTGTTTTCCAGTATTCAACGAGGTCTGAAAATGCCGCTCGATCGAGCGGCATTTTTTATTGGCCAGGTATCAGTCCTGGGCGACGGCGTTTTTCGCCAGGATCGCGTTGGCCAGTTCCATGTCGGTGGCTTGCAGGCCTGGGTTGTCGGCACGGACTTTCTGCATCGCGGCTTCCAGGTAAGGGCCACGGATACCGCCGTCACTGGCGACGAAGCTGCCGGCGTCGTCCTGGGCGGCGACGATCAGCTTGTGATCCTTGAAGGTCAGGTAGGTCGAACCGGTGGTCGCACCGGACGAGATGACGTTACGCCAAAACGTGTCGGCCATTGCCGAGCCAACAGGGAGAGACAGCAAGGCCAGGGTGGCGACAGCAAGTTTGAGACGCATGATAGGTGACTCCACTGGGTTAACTATGACTTTGGATTACCAGCGCCTCGATTCAGTTCCATGACCGCCCGGTCAGGCGTCGTCCGCTTCATCGCTGTTCGCTTTGCGGCGTTACCCGCAATACCTCTTCGACCGTGGTCAGCCCGGCCGCGACTTTTTGCGCGCCGGACAGTCGCAGGCTGCGCATGCCTTCCTTGAACGCCTGGCGGCGTACCGCCAGCAGGTCGGTGTCCGGATGAATCAGCGCCCTGACGCTGTCGGTCAGTTGCATGATCTCGTAGACCCCGGCACGACCCCGGTAACCGGTGTCACGGCACTCCAGGCAGCCGACGGCCCGGTGGGCATTGCCCGGCAATGGTGCCTGCCAGGGGCGTGTCAGGGTTTGCCAATCGTCTTCATCCAGGGTCAAGGGTGCCTTGCATTGAGGGCACAGGGTGCGCACCAGGCGTTGGGCCATGATGCCGAGCACCGTAGCCTTGATCAGGTAATGGGGCACGCCCAACTCCAGCAGGCGGCTGATGGCGCTCGGCGCATCGTTGGTGTGCAGGGTCGAGAGCACCAGGTGCCCGGTCAGCGCCGCCTGGATCGCCATTTCGGCGGTCTCCAGGTCGCGGATCTCACCGATCATGATGATGTCCGGGTCCTGCCGCATCAGCGCCCGCACCCCGGCCGCGAACGTCAGGTCGATGTTGTGCTGGACTTGCATCTGGTTGAAGGAGCCCTCGACCATTTCGATCGGGTCCTCGATGGTGCAGAGGTTCACCTCTGGCGTCGCCAGTTTCTTCAGGGTGGTGTAGAGGGTGGTGGTCTTGCCGGAGCCGGTGGGTCCGGTCACCAGGATGATGCCGTTGGGCTGGCGGGTCATGTCCTGCCAGCGGCGCAAGTCGTCGGCGGAGAAGCCGAGCTGGTCGAAGTCCTTGAGCAACACTTCCGGGTCGAAGATCCGCATGACCATTTTTTCGCCGAACGCCGTCGGCAGTGTCGACAGGCGCAGTTCCACTTCGCCGCCATCCGGCGTCTTGGTCTTGACCCGGCCGTCCTGGGGCTTGCGCTTCTCGGCGACATTCATCCGCCCCAGGTTCTTCAGGCGGCTGATGATCGCCATCGTCACCTGCGGAGGGAATTGATAGACGGTGTGCAGCACCCCGTCGATGCGAAACCGCACGGTGCCTTGTTCGCGGCGCGGTTCGATGTGGATATCGCTGGCCCGCTGCTGGAAGGCGTACTGGAACAGCCAGTCGACGATGTTGACGATATGGGCATCGTTGGCGTCCGGTTCCTGGTCGCTGGCACCCAGGTTGAGCAGTTGTTCGAAATTGGTCAGGTTGCTCGGCTGCTGATCGTGGGTGGCGGCGCCGCTGACCGACTTGGCCAGGCGATAGAACTCCACGCTCAGGCGCTGGATGTCCACCGGGTTGGCGACCACCCGCTGCACCGGCAGCTTGAGCACGTGGGTCAGGTCGGCTTCCCAACTGCTGACGTAGGGCTGGGCGCTGGCCACGGTGACGGCCTCGCGATCGACCGCCACGGCGAGGATCTTGTGGCGTTGGGCAAAGGCGTAGGACATCAGGGGCGTCACGGCCGCCACGTTGATTTTCAGCGGGTCGATGCGCAGGTACGGCTGGCCGGCCTGCTCGGCCAGCCACAGGGTCAGGCTCTCCAGGTCCAGGCGCTTGCCGGGGCGGCTGAGGTCGTCCAGGTGCTGGTTGGCGATGAACTCCAGTGGATGCAACTGGCTGTTGGCGCCGTGGCGTCGGCGGGCGTTCAGCGCGGTCTCGGCGCAGTCCTGGCTGATGAGGCCCTGGGCGACCAGTTGGCGTAGCAGATCGTTGAGGTCCAGCCAGCGGTCCTGAGTGGCGTGTTTGGTGGACATGCGGGTTCCTATTGGACAATTGCAGCAAAGCAGCGATACAGACGCCTCGGCGTCTTCGCTCGATGTGCAAGAGAATAGTCCTGACGCCATGGACCGTTGGGCCACTACCCGACCAATGCGTTACGAAGTCTTGCCCTGGGGCGGCTCAACCGGCGGCCTGGACCGGCTGAACCCGCGAAATATCAGCCTCTTGTAAATCCACCGAGCACACACTGATCAGGTTTCGTAATTTTTCCGCGAGGACTTGGGCACGGTGCCAGCTCAGCCCCTCCACGACGATGTCCATCGACAGCAGGTCGTCGTGGCGCTCCATGCGCACCTGTTGCGGCGTCAGGCCCTGCAAGGCAAACAAGTTGAGCGCCCGGCACAACAGGTCCGGTTCGGCTTCGCCTAGCAGTTGGTAGTGCACGCGGCAATGGGGGTTGGCGGTGTGCCAGGCGTCGACGCGGCTGGGTAGGGGGGCGATGGCTTCGAGTAATGGCATGTGGATCTCCTTGAGGGCGGGAGAAATATTTACATGCACTGACGGGTATTTCTTATCTAAGATGACCCGATTAAACGCCGGATCGAATGGTTTAATTCTAGAAATTATAAATAGCGGGTTTATTTATGCACAGTGAGCTGGACAGTTACGACCGCCGCATACTGGCGCTGCTCCAGGAGGATGCTTCGCTGTCCAGTGCCCAGGTGGCCGAGCAGGTAGGGTTGTCGCAGTCGCCGTGCTGGCGACGGATCCAGCGGATGAAGGAGGAGGGCATCATCCGCCGCCAGGTGACCCTGCTCGATCGCAAGAAGATCGGGCTTAACACGCAGATCTTCGCCGAAGTCAAACTCAACGCCCACGGACGTTCGAACTTCACCGAGTTCACCGAGGCGATCCGCGGCTTTCCCGAGGTCCTGGAATGCTACGTATTGATGGGGGCGGTGGATTTCCTGCTGCGTATCGTCACGGCTGACATCGAGGCGTATGAGCGATTCTTCTTCGAAAAGCTATCGATGGTGCCGGGAATCCAGGAAGTGAACTCGATCGTCGCGCTTTCGGAGATCAAGTCCACGACGAGTTTGCCAGTGCTGCGCTGAGTTCTGTGGAGGATGTGCTGGCCTCATCGCGAGCAAGCTCGCTCCCACGGTTGATCTTCAGCGGCCACTAGATGTGGTTACCACGCTGAACCCCTGTGGGAGCGAGCTTGCTCGCGATGGCGGCGTCACAGGCGCAGCAAAGTCTTCCAGGCCCGGTTCTGATACACCGCGATCGCCTGCTGCTTGCGCATGTCCAGGGCTTCGTCGGTGATCGGTTGGTTGGCCAGTTGCGCCAGTTTGTTCAGCTCGCCGTAGAGCCGGTCCATCTCCGGGATGTCCAGCACATGGCGGGCGTGGTGCAGCCAGGCCTGGATGCGTTCGATCCGCGGCAGTTGCTCGGCCAGGTCTTCGGGTTGCTGCTGGTAGCGCTGCAGTTGCAGGGACGTGGACTCTTCGCCCAGCAGGCGTGGCAACCAGCTGCCCAGTTGCGCGGCGCCTTGGCGATTGCCGCGGGTGTTGCGCTCGGCGGTCCAACTGCGGGCCAGCAACCAGCGTGACGTGTTCAGGGAGAACAGGCCCCAGCGCGGGTCTTGCAGCTCGTCGAGGAACTGCTCCGGCGCGGCCTTGCGCACGTCTTCGTCGTCCAGGCCGGCCTGGACCAGTGGGCGCCAGTCTTCCAGCAGCGCGTCCAGGGCAATGCGCAAGTCGTGGGTCGATTGACGAGGGGCGGCCTGGCCGAGGCTGCTGAGCAGGGCGCGCATCTCGGCGAGGGTTTCCACCCAGTCCTGCAGCAGGCGCCAGTGGCCATTGAAACGGTATTGCTCGGCCAGGCGCTGGCTGCTGCCCAGTAGGTGCCAGCCCAGCGCGGCGAAGGCGTCGTCCAGCGGCATTTCGGCGCTCAGTTGCGGGGCCGGCAGGCTCAGGGCATAGCTGGCCGCGTCGTGCAGGCGATAGCCGCGCTCGGCCTTGCTGATGTCGCAAGGCATCAAGGGCAGCGTGGCGGCCAGCTCGGCTGCCAGTTCCAGCAAGGCGGCGGGCTCGCCTTCGCGCAGCTCCAGCTCCAGCTCGCAGATTTCTTCCTTCTGCTTGCCGACCACGACATGACCCAGGTCCAGTGCGGCCTCGATGACCACTTTGCCCTTGCCACGACCCCAGGCAATCTCGGCCCGCTCACGCACGAAATCGGTGGTGAAGATGGCCTTGAGGGTTTTCTTGTCCAGGTCAGCCAGGGACGCGGGCCAGCATTCGCCGTCGAGTTTCTTCACGTCGAGCTTGGCCTTGGGCAGGTGCCAGTCGTATTCATTGCGTTCGGACAGGCCGGCGATGCTCTGGCCGCGGGTCTTGAGGGTCTGGATCACCTCTTCGCCGTCGCGACGCAGGCGCAGCGCGACCTTGGCCTTGGCGAGATCGCGCTCGGGCGTGTCGAAGTACTGGTTCATCAGTTCATGGCGTTCCCAGCCATGCTTGTTGCGTTTTTTCAGCAGCGGGTGCTCGCGCAGGGCTGCCAGGGTCTCGCGGCTGACGCGGAGTTTGATTTCGGTTTCTTTCTGCATGGCCGGAAAATCCAGGGATCGGGTGTGCAGCCGGGGAAGGTGTCTGGCTGCCAAGGTCGTGCAGTGTACAGGACTCATCCGTCCTACGCGCCGCGACGGTTTCTTCCTTGCGCCGGATGGTTCTATGATGAACGTCAATTTGCAAGCCGGAGCCAGCGATGCCTTTGCCGTCCATGAAAGATCAGTTCGCTGCCCTGATCGCCGCGCCGTCAGTCAGTTGTACCCAGCCCGGACTGGACCAGTCCAACAGCGCGGTCATCGAACTGCTGGCGGGCTGGCTCGGCGACCTCGGGTTCTGCTGTGACATCCAGCAGGTCAGCCCTGGCAAGTTCAACCTGCTGGCCAGTTTTGGCAGTGGCCCCGGTGGCCTGGTGCTGGCCGGGCACAGTGACACGGTGCCGTTCGACGGTGCGCTGTGGCAGACCGACCCACTGAAACTGACCGAGGTCGATGGTCGTTGGGTGGGCCTGGGCAGTTGCGACATGAAGGGCTTCTTCGCCCTGGTCATCGAAGCGGTCAAGCCGCTGCTGGACCAGCCGTTCAAGCAGCCGCTGCTGATCCTCGCCACCTGCGACGAAGAAAGCTCGATGGCCGGTGCCCGCGCCCTCGCCGAGGCCGGGCGTCCATTGGGGCGCGCGGCCGTCATCGGCGAGCCGACCGGCCTGCGGCCGATCCGCCTGCACAAGGGCGTGATGATGGAGCGCATCGATATCCTCGGGCGCAGTGGCCATTCTTCCGATCCGAGCCTGGGCCACAGCGCCCTCGAAGCGATGCACGACGCCATGGGCGAATTGCGCGGCCTGCGCCTGCAATGGCAGCGCGAATACCGCAACCCGCAATTCACCGTGCCCCAGCCGACCCTGAACTTCGGTTGCATCCATGGCGGCGACAACCCCAACCGGATCTGCGGCCAGTGTTCCATGGAGTTCGACCTGAGGCCCTTGCCGGGCATGGACCCGCAAGTGCTGCGGGCGGCGATCCAGCAGAAGCTCGACCCCATTGCCGAGCGACACAAGGTCAAGATCGACTATGCGCCGCTGTTCCCCGAGGTCCCGCCGTTCGAACAGGCCGAAGAGGCCGAACTGGTGCGCGTGGCCGAGCGACTCACTGGTCATCGTGCCGAAGCAGTAGCGTTCGGCACCGAAGCGCCTTATCTTCAGCGCCTTGGCTGCGAAACCCTGGTCCTGGGCCCCGGAGATATCGCCTGTGCCCACCAACCGGGCGAGTACCTTGAAATGTCACGTTTGCAACCTACCGTACAACTGCTGCGGCAGCTGATCGGCCATTACTGCCTGACGCCGGCCACCGCCGGCTAAATTGCCCCTGTCCGGGCCCGTATTCATGAGGAGAGCGCGCGTGTCGCCAAGCCTGTTCCGACGATAACCACCAGCCCGCTGTGCGTTCAGTTTGGTCTTTTTTCGGCTGCTATTTATTACAGGCCCAGGTTCATGCCCGAATACGTTAATTGGCTTCGTCACGCTTCGCCCTATATCAATGCCCACCGTGATTGCACCTTCATCGTCATGCTGCCCGGCGACGGGGTGGAGCACCCCAACTTCGGCAACATCGTCCATGACCTCGTGCTCCTGCACAGCCTGGGCGTGCGCCTGGTGCTGGTCCATGGCTCGCGTCCGCAAATCGAGACCCGTCTGGCCGCGCGAGGCCTGACGCCGCACTACCATCACGGCATGCGCATCACCGATGCCGCGACCCTGGAATGCGTGATCGACGCCGTGGGCCAGCTGCGCATCGCCATCGAGGCACGCTTGTCCATGGACATGGCGTCCTCGCCCATGCAGGGCTCGCGGTTGCGGGTCGCCAGCGGCAACCTGGTCACCGCACGGCCCATCGGCGTGCTGGAAGGCGTGGATTACCACCACACCGGCGAAGTGCGCCGGGTCGATCGCAAAGGCATCAACCGCCTGCTGGACGAGCGCTCCATCGTGCTGCTGTCGCCGCTGGGGTATTCACCCACCGGGGAAATCTTCAACCTCGCCTGTGAAGACGTCGCCACACGGGCCGCCATCGACCTGGCGGCCGACAAGCTGTTGCTGTTCGGCGCCGAGCAGGGGCTGATCGGCGAGGACGGTCGGCTGGTGCGCGAGTTGCGCCCCCAGCAGGTGCCGGCCCACATGCAGCGCCTGGGCAGCGACTACCAGGCCGAATTGCTGGATGCCGCCGCCCAGGCCTGCCGTGGCGGCGTGGCACGCAGCCATATCGTCAGCTACGCCGAGGACGGTGCGCTGCTGGCCGAACTGTTCACCCGCGACGGCAGCGGGACCCTGGTGGCCCAGGAGCAGTTCGAAGTGGTTCGCGAAGCGGCCATCGAAGACGTCGGCGGCTTGCTGGACCTGATCAGCCCGTTGGAAGAACAAGGGATTCTGGTCCGTCGCTCCCGCGAAGTGCTGGAGCGTGAGATCGAACAGTTCAGCGTGGTCGAGCGCGAAGGGATGATCATCGCCTGCGCGGCGTTGTACCAGATCGCCGATTCGGACGCCGGGGAGCTGGCCTGCCTGGCGGTGAACCCGGAATACCGCCACGGTGGCCGGGGTGATGAACTGCTGGAGCGGATCGAGACCCGCGCCCGTGCCCAAGGGCTCAAGACCCTGTTCGTGCTCACCACCCGGACCGCCCACTGGTTCCGCGAGCGCGGTTTCGAACCCAGCAGCGTCGAACGCCTGCCGGCCGCGCGGGCCTCGCTCTACAACTACCAGCGCAACTCGAAAATCTTCGAGAAATCTTTGTAGGGCGCAACGCCCTGATGCCGGGCGTCAGGCTGCAGGCTTTTTGACTTCAGACAAGGAACTGTCTTAAGGAAAGCCATCAAGATTGCAGCCTGAGGCCGTGCTTCGCGCCTGGCCGTGAAAATTTCCCAGGCACGCGGAGCTTGTGGCAGAGCGATCACCGCCCTGAAAAGGTGCAGAAAAAGACCATTCAGTAATCCGTCGACTGGCCGATACGCCGTATCTCAGTTTGACGAAGTTTTGATGGCATCTATATTTCAAAATAATCTGAAAACTGTGGAAACAATTCTTTTTGGAGTTATCCAGAATCCATTATTCTGCGCGCCGGTGTAGCGGGGTTAGACCATGGTCGTAATCACAAATGGTTACGATTGACTTGTCAGTCACGGTCTGGCGCTAATCGCGCATCTGCGGATTCCGGGCATTCGATCCGGCACCCAAAGAAACACAAGAATTAGAAAACGAGAGGAGCGAAGCATGAACAAGTCCACCTTGGCCCTGGCTGTGGCCGTTGGGGTTCTGGCGCAGCAGGCAGGCGCCGCCGGTTTTATCGAAGACAGCAAGGCTACCTTGGGTCTGCGTAACTTCTACATCAACACGGACAACCGTGACTCCGACGCCAACGCCCCTCGCAACAAGGCTAACGGCGTTCAAAGCAAGAGCGAAGAATGGGGCCAGGGTTTTGACCTGCGCTTCATCTCCGGCTACACCCAAGGCACCGTAGGCTTCGGTCTGGATGCCATTGGCCTGCTGGGCATCAAGCTGGATTCGGGCGGCGGTTCCAACGGCGCCACTGCAACCTCCTACGGCGGTACGGTCTTCCCAAGCGAGTCCAACGGCAAGGCTGTCGACAACTACTCCAGCCTGGGCCTGACTGCCAAGGCCAAGATCTCCCAGACTGAACTGAAATTGGGCACCCTGCAGCCAAAACTGCCAGTGATCGTAACCAACGACGGTCGTCTGCTGCCACAAACCTTCCAAGGTGGCCAGATCACTTCCGGCGAGATCAAGGACCTGACGCTGGTCGGCGGTCAGATCGAGCACGCCAAGGGACGTAACTCCAGCAACAACGAAGAGTTGTCCATTGCCGGTGCCAACGCCCACACGGCCGCTGGCCGTGACAGCAACAAGTTCATCTACGGTGGTGGTGACTACAAGATCACCAAGGACCTGACCGCCCAGTACTACTACGGCAACCTGGAAGACTTCTACAAGCAGCACTTCCTGGGTCTGGTTCACAGCTGGGCAATCGGCCCAGGCGTCCTGAAATCCGATCTGCGTTACTTCCACAGCACCGATGACGGCGCCAATGGCCATGATTCGGCTTACTACACCACGGGTGACTACGGTACCGGCATTACCCGCGGCAAAGTCGATAACAACCTGTACAGCGGCCTGTTCCTGTACACCGTGGGTGGACACACCTTCGGTGGTGGCTACCAGGTCAGCAATGGCGACAGCGACTTCCCTTGGCTGAACCAGGGTGATGGCTCGTCGGCCTACCTGACCACCGACATGCAAATCGCCAAGTTCGCCCGTGCCGGCGAACGCACCTGGCAGGGTCGCTACTCCTATGACTTCGCCAAGCTGGGCGTACCTGGCCTGACAGCCGGCGTTATCTACCTGCGTGGCGATAACATCGATACCACCGGCCGTGTAGGCGTGGCACAGACCAACCTGTCGGCCACTGGCCGTTCCGAGTGGGAACGTGACATCACCGTCGGCTACGTCGTACCGGAAGGTCCGCTGAAGAACGTTGGCGTCATGTGGAAAAACGCCACCTGGCGCAACGACATCCCAGGTCAGCGCGACCAGGATGAAAACCGCCTGATCGTCAGCTACTCGCTGCCGCTGCTGTAAGCCACGCGTTCGCGTGACGAAAAAAAGCCCCGTTCGGCCTGCGCCGGACGGGGCTTTTGCGTTTCGGGTCATCGTGACGGGAGACTTTCTGTCCTGATGCGTCGAGTTGCTTATGGTGCGGGCCGGGTTGCATCTTTGCGCAGAATGAACGCACTGAATGCCAGAAAGTCGTCCAGGTGCCGGGTGATGATCGCGATCATGATCGGCAGTTGCAGGGCCTGGTAATCATGTACGGCGATGTTCCTGAAACCCACCATGTTCTTCATGCTTTTCACCAGGCCTTCCGCCACCCAGCCACCTTGAAAAAGCAACTCGAACACGTCCCGGGCACTTTGCGGGACACCCAGTCGCTCACGGCGAATCAAATGCTGCCCCATGTCCAGCGCCGCTTCACAGGCACGCTGGATATTCAGGATGGCTGAGTCCTGGCGAGTGAAATCCGTGGCGAAGGTGGCAGGGTCCTTGTCATATTCCTCCCGCACTCTGGCCACACAGCGTTCGATACTCGCCGCTTTATTGATCAGGACGTCATCGACCATACACGGTGCCTTCCTTGTGAATATCCTCGAGCAGGCCTGCGCGAGCCGCGTCGAAGGCCGTTTTCTCGCTGAGAATAAAACTCTCGAACAAGCCCGCCTGTACGTCTTTGGCCCACAATCGGCGACCTCGGGTCACGATCTGGTACTGCATCACCGTTGTGGCCCCACGTAGATCAATCAGATCCACCGGACTTCCAGCGATATCGGCCAGGTCTCCCGAAAGCTGCCATAGCAGTACCGGGTCGGCCTGGCCGGCCAGGAGCACCGCCATGTCGACGTCGCTGTCAGGCCCGGCGGTCCCCTGCGCGTGGCTGCCGAACAGGTACACCGCCAGTAAGTCCGGCAGATGATGTTGCAGGTGAGTCAGCAAGGCTTGAGTGTTCATGCCGCCTATCCTAGCCGCTCATCCTGGCATGGGGACAGTGTTTACTCGCCCGGATGGCAAACAGGGCCGACAAAAAAAGCCCCGTTCGGCCTGCGCCGGACGGGGCTTTTGCGTTTCGGGTCAGGCCCACCCCTGTAGCCTTTCCCGAAACTTCTCCTCTTTACAGCAACTCGAGGCCTTCTCGAAACCTCGTCGAGGATGGTGGACCCATAGGTGGGTGGGTGCCAGTGAACAGTTTTTTATATTCTTAAAAAGTCTAGCCAAAGCAATATTCATTCTTTTTAAAACGGTCCAAACCGAGGCACAGTCAGGCTCCACAAGAATCTCATCCAGGAGCTTTACCATGAGCCTCAGACTGGGCGACATTGCCCCCGATTTCGAACAGGACTCCAGCGCCGGCAAGATCCGCTTCCACGAGTGGCTCGGTGACAGCTGGGGCGTGCTGTTTTCTCATCCGGCGGACTTCACGCCGGTGTGCACCACCGAGCTGGGCCTGACCGCCAAGCTCAAGGATGAGTTTGCCCAGCGGGGCGTCAAGGCCATTGCCCTGTCGGTGGACCCGGTGGATTCGCATCACAAGTGGATCGAAGACATCAACGAAACCCAGAATACCGTGGTCAACTTCCCGATCCTGGCCGACGCCGATCGCAAGGTCTCCGACCTGTACGACCTGATCCACCCCAACGCCAGCGACACCTTGACCGTGCGCTCACTGTTCGTGATTGACCCGAACAAGAAGATTCGCCTGACCATCACCTACCCGGCCAGCACCGGGCGCAATTTCAACGAGATCCTGCGGGTGATCGATTCCCTGCAACTGACCGACAACTACAAGGTCGCCACGCCGGCCAACTGGCAGGATGGCGATGAAGTGGTGATCGTCCCGTCGCTCAAGGACGAAGAAGAACTCAAGCAGCGTTTCCCCAAGGGCTACCGCGCGGTGAAGCCGTACCTGCGCCTTACCCCGCAGCCCAATCGTTAAATAAGCAGGCAGGCGCCAATGTCTCTTTGTGGGAGCGGGCTTGCTCGCGAAGGCGGTGTATCAGGCGACATTTCTTAACCTGACCTATGGCCTTCGCGAGCAAGCCCGCTCCCACAGTGAAACGCCGTGCACCAAAGGGTTTTGGCCGTTTCGACGGCCTTTTTTATGCCTGGAGGAGCGTCGCTTTCATATTCATATAAAGAATAACCAAATGAATAAATATGATTTAAAGATATATGAATCCCCTGTTATGGTTTGCCTCATGCAGCGAGATCGCCCACCGCGAATCGCACGTGACAGTTAAGGAATGGCAGGCATGTTGGTCGTCTCACTCGGTGGCAGCCCCAGCCAGCGCTCACGCTCCGGGGTGTTGCTGGAACGCTCGCAACGTTGGTTGCAGCAGCAAGGTGTGGAAGTGGTCAGTTATCAGGTGCGTGATTTTCCGGCTGAAGACTTGCTCCATGCCCGTTTCGACAGCCCCAAGGTGGTCGACCTGCTCCAGCAGATCGACAACGCCGACGGCCTGTTGATCGCGACGCCCGTGTACAAGGCGTCTTTTTCCGGCGCGCTGAAGACGCTGCTGGACTTACTGCCGGAGCGAGCGCTGAGCCACAAGGTCGTGCTGCCCATGGCCACCGGAGGCAGCATCGCCCACATGCTGGCGGTGGACTACGCCCTCAAGCCGGTGTTGTCGGCCCTCAAGGCCCAGGAAATGCTCCAGGGGATCTTTGCCGAAGACAGCCAGATCGCCTATGGCGAAGGCACTGCCCAGGCGCAATTGGCACCGGCCCTGCAACAACGCTTGAACGAAGCCCTGGAGCAGTTTTTCAGTGCCATGGCGCGGCGGCCCAGGCCGCTGGACCCACACGTCTTGAATGAACGCCTGTTGAGTGCTCGCTGGAGCATTTGACCCCGTGTAAACCCAGTTTCAACTCACCTTACTCAGCCGCCAACGGCCAAGCAGGTGCAGCCACACCCCCACAGCAAAAAGGAGAGGCGCCATGCGCACTGTCATTTTGCGTCGCGGGCTGGTCGCTCTGTTTGCTGCGGCTGTGTCCTTCGGCGCTATTACCCAGGCTCAAGCCGAGACCTTGCGGATCGGTTATCAGAAGTACGGCACCCTGGTGCTGCTCAAGGCCAAGGGCACCTTGGAAAAACGCCTGGCCGCCCAAGGCGTGGATGTGCAATGGACCGAGTTTCCCGGCGGCCCGCAACTGCTTGAAGGCCTGAACGTCGGCTCCATCGATTTCGGCGTGACCGGCGAAACCCCGCCGGTGTTCGCCCAGGCCGCTGGCGCCGACTTGCTCTACGTGGCGTATGAACCGCCTGCGCCCACCAGCGAAGCGATCCTGGTGCCCAAGGGGTCGCCCATCCAGTCGGTGCAAGACCTCAAGGGCAAGAAAGTCGCGCTGAACAAAGGTTCCAATGTCCACTACCTGCTGGTGCGGGCGTTGGAAGATGCAGGTCTGAAATACACCGACATCCAGACCGTTTTCCTGCCACCGGCCGACGCCCGTGCCGCATTCGAACGCGGCAGTGTCGACGCCTGGGTGATCTGGGATCCGTACCAGGCCGCCGCCGAGCAACAGTTGCAGGCACGGACCCTGCGCGACGGCCAGGGCATCGTCGACAACCATCAGTTCTACCTCGCCACCAAGCCCTATGCGCAGCAGCATCCCCAGGTCATCACCGCCCTGGTGGACGAAGTGCGTGCCGTGGGGGAGTGGTCCAAGGCCAATCCCGAAGACGTGACCAAACAGGTGTCGCCACTGCTCGGCCTGCCTGAGCCGATCACCCTGACCTCGATGAAACGCCAGGGGTTCGGTGCCTCGTTCCTCACACCCGACGTGGTGGCAGCCCAGCAGAAAATCGCCGACAGCTTCTACCAACTCAAGCTGATACCCAAGCCCTTGAGCATCAAGGACGTGATCTGGACGCCACCGGCGGCCGTCGCGAACGCGCAGTAATCCGACCCCCTTAGGAGACCACTCCATGAGCCTCAATATTTTCTGGTTCCTGCCCACCCACGGCGATGGCCATTACCTTGGCACCGCCGAAGGCGCCCGCGCCGTCGATCACGGCTACCTGCAACAGATCGCCCAGGCTGCGGACCGGCTGGGTTTCGGTGGCGTGCTGATTCCCACCGGACGCTCCTGCGAAGACTCCTGGCTGGTGGCGGCCTCGTTGATTCCCGTGACTCAGCGCCTGAAGTTCCTCGTTGCCCTGCGCCCCGGGATCATTTCCCCGACGGTGGCGGCGCGGCAGGCCGCAACCCTGGACCGGTTGTCCGGCGGGCGCGCGTTGTTCAACCTGGTGACGGGTGGCGACCCGGACGAACTGGCCGGCGACGGCCTGTTCCTCGACCACGAGGCGCGCTACCAGGCGTCGGTGGAGTTCACTCGCATCTGGCGTCGGGTCCTGGAAGGCGAGACCGTGGATTACGACGGCGAGCACATCAGCGTCAAGGGCGCCAAGTTGCTCTACCCGCCGATCCAGCAACCGCGTCCGCCTTTGTATTTCGGCGGCTCTTCCGAAGCGGCCCAGGACCTCGCCGCCGAACAGGTGGAAATGGTGCTGACCTGGGGCGAACCACCGGAGGCCGTTGCCCAGAAAATCGAACAGGTCCGGGCCAAGGCTGCCAAGCTGGGCCGCACCGTGCGCTTCGGCATCCGCTTGCACGTGATCGTGCGCGAAACCAATGCCGAGGCCTGGCAGGCCGCCAACCGGTTGATCTCCCACCTGGACGACGACACCATCGCCCGCGCCCAGGCCTCCCTGGCGCGCTTCGACTCGGTGGGCCAGCAACGCATGGCCGCCCTGCACGGTGGTCGGCGCGACAAACTGGAAGTGAGCCCCAACCTCTGGGCCGGTGTCGGCCTGGTTCGCGGTGGTGCCGGCACGGCACTGGTGGGCGATGGCCCGACTGTCGCCGCGCGGGTCAAGGAATACGCCGACCTGGGGATCGATACGTTCATCTTCTCGGGTTATCCACACCTGGAAGAGTCCTATCGCGTGGCGGAACTGTTGTTCCCGCATCTGGACGTGGAGCGCCCGGAACTGCCCAAGAGCCAGGGCTACGTGAGCCCGTTCGGGGAAATGGTCGCCAATGACATTCTCCCCAAAGCCGCCGCACAGAGCTGAGGCGGCCATGAAAAAACTTATCCACAACCTGGCGCCCTGGGCGGTGCCGCTGCTGTTGCTGGCGGTGTGGCAACTGGCAGTGTCGGCGGGCTGGCTGTCCACGCGGATCCTGCCGGCCCCGGTGGCGGTCATCGAGGCCGGGGTAAACCTGGTGCGCAGCGGCGAGATCTGGACGCACCTGGCCATCAGCGGCTGGCGGGCGGCGGTCGGCTTCGCCATCGGCGGCGGTATCGGCCTGATCCTGGGCTTTATCACTGGCCTGTCGAAATGGGGCGAGCGCCTGTTGGACAGCTCGGTGCAGATGGTCCGCAACGTCCCGCACCTGGCGTTGATTCCCCTGGTGATCCTGTGGTTCGGCATCGACGAGTCGGCGAAGATTTTCCTGGTGGCGCTGGGCACGCTGTTTCCCATCTACCTCAACACCTATCACGGCATCCGTAATGTCGATCCGGCCCTGGTGGAGATGTCCCGCAGCTATGGCTTGTCCGGCTTCAGCCTGTTTCGCCAGGTGATCCTGCCAGGTGCCTTGCCGTCGATCCTGGTGGGGGTGCGGTTTGCACTCGGTTTCATGTGGTTGACGCTGATCGTGGCGGAAACCATCTCGGCCAGTTCCGGCATCGGCTATCTGGCGATGAATGCCCGGGAGTTCCTGCAGACCGACGTTGTGGTGCTGGCGATTCTTCTGTACGCCGTGCTGGGCAAGCTGGCCGACCTTGCCGCCCGCGGGCTGGAACGGGTCTGGTTGCGTTGGCACCCGGCCTACCAAGTGAGCAAGGGAGGTGTCGCATGACGGCCCAACAACCTCCGCGCCTGCTGCGAGGCATCCCGCTGGCGGTGCGCAAGTTGCAGAAAACCTTCGGCACCCGTGCGGTGCTGCGTGATATCGACTTGCATATCCCGGCCGGGCAGTTCGTGGCGGTGGTCGGTCGCAGCGGCTGTGGCAAAAGTACTTTGCTGCGCTTGCTGGCCGGCCTCGACCAACCCAGCGCGGGTCAATTGCTGGCCGGCTCGGCGCCGTTGAGTGCCGTGCAACAGGACACGCGGCTGATGTTCCAGGAGGCGCGCTTGTTGCCCTGGAAAAAAATCATCGACAACGTCGGTCTTGGGCTCAAGGGCAACTGGCGGCCGCAAGCCTTGCAGGCGTTGGAAGCCGTCGGCCTGGCCGACCGTGCCAATGAATGGCCGGCCGCGTTGTCCGGTGGCCAGAAGCAACGCGTGGCCCTGGCCCGGGCGCTGATCCACCAACCGCGCTTGCTGTTGCTCGACGAACCCTTGGGGGCGCTGGACGCCCTGACCCGTATCGAGATGCAGCAGTTGATCGAAAACCTGTGGCAGGCACACGGCTTCACCGTGTTGCTGGTGACTCACGACGTCAGCGAAGCGGTGGCCATCGCCGACCGGGTCATCCTGATCGAAGACGGCCAGATCGGCCTCGACCTGCTCATCGACCTGCCACGTCCACGGGTTCGCGGCTCTCATCGCCTGGCGAGCCTGGAAACCGAAGTGCTCAACCGTGTGCTGTCCTTGCCCGGCCAACCGCCGGAACCCGAACCCGTTTCACCCTTGCCCACGCAGTTGCGTTGGGCGCAATGAAGCCGCTTCAAGCGGCCAGCGACACGCTGCAAGAAGAGGCGCGTGCTTTTCCTTGCAGCTTGTAGCTCGAAGCTTGCAGCTCATTTCGACCCCAGGAGAAATAACATGACTATCAAAGCCATCAACGTGCGCAACCAGTTCAAAGGCACCATCAAGGAAATCGTCGAAGGCGACGTGCTCTCGGAAATCGACGTGCAAACGGCCTCCGGCATCGTCACCTCGGTCATCACCACCCGTTCGGTGAAAGAGCTGGAGCTGGCAATCGGCAGCGAAGTGATCGCCTTCGTCAAATCCACCGAGGTGTCCATCGCCAAGTTGTGAGCGGTGCGTGACCCACGGCCCCGAACGGCGCGAGCCCTTCGGGGCTTTTTTAGCGTCACTAAAAGGCGTTTTATCTAATTTAAAGGGATTTATAAGATCTTTAAGAGTGGACTGTTTTTAACATTTATTCTGTTTAAGCGGTGCTATAGTCCGTTTTATCAAGCATAGCAGCTTCAGAGCACCGTTTATGTCTGGATTTTTTCCTATTGATTGTGCCGACACGCTCCACGCCATTGGCCTGCTGGTGAAAAGTCGGCGGCTTCAACACCGGCAGCGGCAGAAAGATCTTGCCGCTTCTCTTAAGCTGTCGGAGCGAACAGTGCGCAAAATCGAGGCGGGCGACCCCACTGTGGAGTTGCGCTCATTCATGTTGGTGCTGTGGCAATTGGGGCTGATCCAGGAAGTGTTCCAAAGCCGTCAACAGCTCGAAGCTTCATCCCTTGTATCCACTCAAGCGCCTCGCAACGCTCGTGTACGCCTGGCCAGTGTAAAGGGAGAATTCTGATGGCCAGGGCCTACATTTATGTTGAAGACCCTCAGACTGGAGAGATCCGCACGCTGGGGCGATTGAGCATCGATAATGGTCGGGGCGAGTTCAGCTACGACCCGGAGTATGTTGCCCAGCATCGTTGGGTGCCAGATCCCATCCGTTATCCGTTGCGCATCCAGCCTTTTACCGGCATTGCCACCAACCGCGGTGTGCCCGGTTTCATCAATGATTCAATGCCCGACGGCTGGGGCGAGCGTGTCTTGAGAGACCTTCATCGAGCGGATCTGGAGGCTGTCGATTACCTGCTCAAGTCCCCCAACAACGATCGCGCCGGCAACCTCATGGCCGGGATAAGCCGGCATCCACCCGTTGGCATCGGCCAGGAAGCGCTGCCCTCCCTTAAGGGGTTGTCTGCATTCATCGAGGCCACCGAAGCGATCTTCGATAACCAACTGGATGATGAGGCGATCAAAACCCTCCAGTTGCGCAAACAACGTTCATCGCTGGGGGGCGCAAGGCCCAAGCGTACATTACACGATGAGGGCGTCTTCATTCTTGCCAAGCCCCGTGATCGCTATGACACCTGTGATGTCCCGGCCATGGAACATGCCTGCATGACATTCGCTTCGCTCAAGGGACTGAATGTCGCGAAAACTGCGCTGTACCTCGGTGCGCCCTCGACGTTGCTGGTCAAACGATTCGACCGATTTCCGATTGCCGAGTCCGGCCGTCGGATACCGATGCTGAGCGGGCTGACGCTCCTGGATGCCGATTGGCGATCCAATGATCGCAGCGCCTGGGTGTATGCCGGGCTTGCCAACGAGATGCAGCGTCGCGGGGTGCCGGATGATGACTTGCGTGAACTGTTCAAGCGCATGTGTTTCAACGCCCTGGTGGGCAATGACGATGATCACCCGAAGAATCACGCCATTCTCTGGCTCGAGGGACGCTGGCGGTTGGCTCCGATGTATGACGTAGTCCCGGGACTGGAGGGTTCGTCACCACCCTACCTTTCGATGGCGGTTGGTCGCAGTGGGCGAGTGATCAGTCGAGAGAACCTGCTCAGCCATTGCCTGCACTTTGCCTTGACGCCAGAGCAGGCCACCGATGTCCTGGATGAAGTGATCAGTTGGGAGGCAGAGCTTGGCGCGCATTACGCCAGCCATTTGACGGGTGCTGAGTTGGAACTCGGTGTGAGCGCGATAGGCGCTAAACGTATGAAAAGCTGATGACTGAGGGGATCAGGCTGTTTCTCGCTTGGGCAGATACGGCGGCAGGTACAGGCCCAGGTACGCGTCGAACACTCGCATGCCTTCTTCGGCCATGCGTGGGGTGATCTGCCCGTGTTGCTGCACCGAGCGGGCGTAGACGCGGTCGCCCAGTTCCATGGCCAGGGCGAACACGTCGACGTCGGTGGGCAGGGCCGGCAGGGCGAAATGGCGGTCGAAGAGCTTGTGCATCAGGTCGCCGAGTTCGAGGTCGTGCTGGCGGTCGGCCTGGGTGACCTCGGTCAGGCCATGCTGGGCCAGGATCAATTGGCGGGCGGCGGCGTCCTGGCCATAGATGGTGAGCATGCGCTGTTCCACCAGCCGTGACAGGTCGTGCCAGTGGTTCAGGGCGTCATGGTCGATGGGGGCTTGCAGGCAGGCGCGGAACGCGGCGTGGACATCGGCGGTCAGGGCTTCGAGCAGGGCAGGGACGCTGGCGAAGAAGTGATACACGGAGGACGGGGGAATCCCGGCGCGTTCAGCGACGCTGTAGATCGACAGGCTGGCCACGCCTTCGGCGGCAAGCAGCGTGCGGGCGGCGTCGAGAATCGAGTCGATCCGGGCCTGGCTGCGTGCGCGGGGTTTGCGAGGGGTGGCGGTGCGCGTCATGGGTGGCTCCTGCGGGACTGCGGGCATTGTACGCAGAGCGAGCGGAGGGTCCATAGCGGCGCTTGTGAGGAAAAGAAACCTGTGGCGAGGGAGTTTGCTCCCGCTGGGCTGCGCAGCAGCCCCGACGTCAGTCACTGCGGTGCTTCAAGTTGATCGCTCAAGCCTTTTTTGGGGCTGCTGCGCAGCCCAGCGGGAGCAAGCTCCCTCGCCACGGTCTTGCGTCTAGCCGGACCATTGTGGAGGCAGCCAATTCATCATCTGGGCTGAACAGCCATAAAAAACGCCGCAGCCCGTGAAGGCCTGCGGCGTTTTCTCTACCGCAACCGCTTACACGGTATGCAGGTACCAGTTGTATTCAAGGTCGGAGATGGAGTGTTCGAACTCCTCCAGCTCGCTTTCCTTGCAGGCCACGAAGATATCGATGTATTTCGGGTCGATGTACTTGGCCATGACTTCGCTGTCGTCCAGCTCGCGCAGGGCATCGCGCAGGTTGTTCGGCAGGCTTTGCTCGTTCTGCTCGTAGCTGTTGCCTTCGACCGGAGCACCCGGCTCGATCTTGTTGACCAGGCCATGGTGCACGCCAGCCAGCACGGAGGCCATCAGCAGGTATGGGTTGGCGTCGGCGCCGGCCACACGGTGTTCCAGGCGCACGGCATCGGCAGCGCCGGTCGGTACGCGCAAGGCCACGGTGCGGTTGTCCAGGCCCCAGGTCGGCGAGTTCGGCACGTAGAACTGGGCGCCGAAACGGCGGTAGGAGTTGACGTTCGGGCAGAGGAAGGCCATCTGCGCGGGCAGGGTCTCGAGCACACCGCCGATCGCGTGACGCAGCGCGGCGTTCTGCTCGGGATCCTCGCTGGCAAAGATGTTCTTGCCGTCTTTGTCCAGGACCGAAATGTGAACGTGCAGACCATTGCCCGCCTGGCCTGGGTACGGCTTGGCCATGAAGGTGGTGTCCATTTCATGGTCGTAGGCGATGTTCTTGATCAGGCGCTTGAGCAGGACCGCATAGTCGCAGGCCTTGATCGGGTCGGCGACGTGGTGCAGGTTCACTTCGAACTGCGCCGGGGCACTTTCCTTGACGATGGCGTCGGCGGGAATGCCTTGTTCCTTGGCGCCTTCGAGGATGTCCTGGAGGCAATCGACATATTCGTCGAGGTCGTCAATCAGGTAGACCTGGGTCGAATGCGGACGCTTGCCGGAGATGGGGGAGCGGGGCGGTTGTGGGCGTCCATTCACGTTCTCCTGGTCGATCAGGTAGAACTCCAACTCGAACGCGGCGCAGATGGTCAGGCCCAGCTCATCGAACTTGGTCACGACCTGGCGCAGGACCTCGCGGGGGTCGGCGAAGAACGGCTCGCCTTCGAGCTCGTGCATGGTCATCAGCAGTTGCGCGGTGGGGCGCTTTTGCCAGGGCTCATTGCTCAGGGTGCCGGGGATGGGGTAGCAGATCCGGTCGGCATCGCCGATGTCCAGGCCCAGGCCGGTGCTTTCCACCGTCGAGCCATTGATGTCCAGGGCAAACAGGGAGGCCGGCAGGTTGATGCCTTTCTCGTAAACCTTGTGGAGGCTGGTGCGTTCGATGCGCTTGCCGCGCACCACACCATTCATATCCGCAATCAGAAGGTCAACGTACAGAACCTCAGGATGTTCCTTAAGGAACGCGTTCGCTTCGTTAAGCTGAACGGCACGCGGGGGTACCGACATGATGCAACACCTTTGTTGTTAAAAATATCAATCATTGATCTCTTCGAAAGCCAGTCAACCCGAACGGCATGCCGAAGTCAAGCAGGGCCTTTTTTGCCCTAAAAAAGCACTCGTGGGGCTTTTTTGAGGCAATTTAGGGCGTTTTTTTCCCTTTGAAGGTCGTGTCGACCGCGGGCTTGAGCGGGCCGTGTTGTATTTTTTACGGGGGTGTTGTGTAAAAAAATGAACAAGGCTAAGCTCGATTCAAACCCATAACAGCAATAATACCGGGGTGCTTCATGTCTCGCCTGCCGTTAATCGGCGTCACCACCTGCTCCAGGCAGTTGGGCCTGCATGCGTATCACATCAGCGGCGATAAATATTCCCGGGCTGTCGCGACAGCCGCCAAGGGCTTGCCCATGCTGATTGCGTCCCTGGCGGATCTGTTCTCCCCGTCCGTTATTCTGGACGCCCTGGACGGTATTCTCTTTACCGGCTCTCCTTCCAATGTAGAACCTTTTCACTACCATGGCCCTGCCAGTGCGCCGGGCACTGCTCATGATCCTGCACGCGATGCCACCACCCTGCCGCTGATCCGCGCCGCCGTCGAGGCAGGCGTCCCGGTGCTGGGGATCTGCCGCGGTTTCCAGGAAATGAACGTAGCCTTTGGCGGTAGCCTGCATCAGAAAGTTCATGAAGTCGGAACCTTTATCGATCATCGTGAAGACGACACCCAGCCGGTGGCGATCCAGTACGGCCCGGCCCATGCCGTGCATATCCAGCCCGGCGGCGTGCTGGCGGGCCTGGGCCTGCCGCCGGTGATCGACGTCAACTCCATCCACAGCCAGGGCATCGAGCGACTGGCGCCGGGATTGCGGGTTGAAGCGAGGGCGCCGGATGGCCTGATCGAAGCCGTTTCGGTTATACAAGGCAAGGCTTTTGCTTTAGGAGTGCAGTGGCACCCCGAATGGGCGGTAAGCTCTAACCCGCACTACCTTGCGATTTTCCAGGCATTTGGCGATGCCTGCCGAGCAAGGGCAATACAACGCGACGCCGATGCGTCAAACAACGCCTGACGACTAATAGCAGTCAGGAAACTCACGCCTAGAGGCATTTATGAGTAACAACCTCGACCAGCTCACCGATTGGTTGAAAGACCACAAGATCACAGAAGTCGAATGCATGATTGGCGACCTGACCGGTATCACCCGGGGCAAGATCTCGCCGACCAACAAGTTCATTGCCGAAAAAGGCATGCGCCTGCCCGAGAGCGTCCTGCTCCAGACCGTGACAGGCGACTATGTCGAAGACGACATCTATTACGAACTGCTCGATCCTGCCGACATCGACATGATATGCCGCCCGGACGAGAACGCCGTCTTCCTTGTGCCCTGGGCCATCGAGCCCACTGCCCAGGTCATCCACGATTCCTACGACAAGCAGGGCAACCCGATCGAGCTGTCGCCGCGCAACGTGCTCAAGAAGGTGCTCAAGCTGTACGCCGACAAAGGCTGGCAGCCGATCGTCGCGCCGGAGATGGAGTTCTACCTGACCAAGCGCAGCGACGACCCGGA
This sequence comes from Pseudomonas sp. MS646, assembly GCF_036693845.1. Taxonomy (NCBI): domain Bacteria; kingdom Pseudomonadati; phylum Pseudomonadota; class Gammaproteobacteria; order Pseudomonadales; family Pseudomonadaceae; genus Pseudomonas; species Pseudomonas sp. MS646. The sequence continues at coordinate 5,878,705 of NZ_CP144763.1, read as the reverse complement.
CTTCCCGCTGCAACCGCCTGTTGGCCGCTCCGGCCGCCCGGAAACCGGGCGCCAGTCGTTCTCGATCGAGGCCGCCAACGAATTCGACCCGCTGTTCGAGGACGTCTACGACTGGTGCGAGTTGCAGGAGCTGGACCTCGACACCCTGATCCACGAGGACGGCACGGCGCAGATGGAAATCAACTTCCGTCATGGCGACGCCCTGTCCCTGGCCGACCAGATCCTGGTGTTCAAGCGCACCATGCGCGAGGCGGCACTCAAGCACAACGTGGCCGCGACCTTCATGGCCAAACCCATGACCGGCGAGCCGGGCAGTGCAATGCACCTGCACCAGAGCATCATCGACAAGGACACCGGCAAGAACGTCTTCTCCAATGAAGACGGGACCATGAGCGAGCTGTTCCTGCACCACATCGGCGGCTTGCAGAAGCTCATCCCCGAGCTGCTGCCGCTGTTCGCCCCCAACGTCAACTCGTTCCGCCGCTTCCTGCCGGATACCTCGGCGCCCGTGAACGTGGAGTGGGGCGAAGAAAACCGCACCGTCGGCCTGCGCGTGCCGGATGCCGGGCCACAGAACCGTCGGGTGGAAAACCGCCTGCCGGGCGCCGACGCCAACCCGTACCTGGCCATTGCCGCGAGCCTGCTGTGCGGTTTCATCGGCATGGTCGAAGGCATCAACCCGAGTGCGCCGGTGGTGGGACGGGGTTACGAACGCCGGAACCTGCGCCTGCCGCTGACCATCGAAGATGCGTTGGAGCGCATGGAAAACAGCGCCACCATCGAGAAATACCTGGGCAAGAAATTCATCACGGGCTACGTCGCGGTCAAGCGGGCCGAGCATGAAAACTTCAAGCGCGTCATCAGTTCGTGGGAGCGGGAATTCCTGCTCTTTGCCGTCTGAAGCGCCGGGCGGGGCTGCCGCGCCAGCCTCGCCCCCACCGATACGAAAGGAGAATCCGCATGACCGGCAACAACCCGCAAACCCGCGAATGGCAGGCCCTGAGCAACGATCATCACCTGGCGCCGTTCAGCGACTTCAAGCAACTCAAGGAGAAAGGCCCGCGCATCATCACCCGCGCCAAGGGCGTCTACCTCTGGGACAGCGAAGGCAACCAGATCCTCGATGGCATGGCCGGCCTCTGGTGCGTGGCCGTCGGTTACGGCCGTGATGAACTGGCCGACGCCGCCAGCCGGCAGATGCGCGAACTGCCGTACTACAACCTGTTCTTCCAGACCGCTCACCCGCCGGTGCTGGAGCTGTCCAAGGCCATCGCCGATATCGCCCCTGAAGGCATGAACCATGTGTTCTTCACCGGCTCCGGCTCCGAAGGCAACGACACCATGCTGCGCATGGTTCGCCATTACTGGGCGATCAAGGGCCAGCCGAACAAGAAAGTCATCATCAGCCGCAAGAACGGCTATCACGGTTCGACCGTGGCCGGCGCGAGCCTGGGCGGCATGACCTACATGCACGAGCAGGGCGACCTGCCGATCCCGGGCATCGTCCACATCGCCCAGCCCTATTGGTTCGGCGAAGGCGGCGACATGAGCCCGGAGGCCTTCGGCGTGTGGGCGGCCGACCAACTGGAAGCCAAGATCCTGGAGGTCGGCGTGGACAACGTCGGTGCGTTCATCGCCGAGCCGATCCAAGGCGCGGGCGGCGTGATCGTTCCGCCGGACAGCTACTGGCCGCGGGTGAAGGAAATCCTCGCCAAGTACGACATCCTGTTCGTGGCCGACGAAGTGATCTGCGGTTTTGGCCGCACCGGGGAATGGTTCGGCACCGATCATTTCGGCTTGAAGCCGCACATGATGACCATCGCCAAGGGCCTGACCTCCGGCTACATCCCCATGGGCGGGCTGATCGTGCGTGACGATGTGGTCGACGTGCTCAATGAAGGGGGCGACTTCAACCACGGCTTCACCTACTCCGGTCACCCGGTGGCCGCCGCGGTGGCCCTGGAGAACATTCGCATCCTGCGCGAAGAAAAGATCATCGAGCGCGTCCACAACGAAACGGCACCCTATTTGCAGAAGCGTTTGCGGGAACTGAACGATCATCCGCTGGTGGGTGAGGTCCGGGGTGTCGGCCTGCTGGGGGCAATCGAACTGGTTCAGGACAAGGCCACGCGCAAGCGCTATGAAGGTCGGGGCGTGGGCATGATCTGCCGGCAGTTCTGCTTCGACAACGGGCTGATCATGCGTGCGGTGGGCGACACCATGATCATTGCGCCGCCACTGGTGATCAGCAAGGCCGAGATCGACGAACTGGTGACCAAGGCGCGGCAGTGCCTGGACCTGACCCTCAGTGCGTTGCAAGGCTAAGTGCTAGGCTCTGTTTGAAAAGTCTTGAGACGAAGGTCAGGCAAGGCGAAAACCGGCGAGGAAGCGGAGTTTACTGGAGTAAATGAGCATTCCGAGCCGTTTTTCAACGCAGCATGAACGAGTATCAAGGCTTTTCAGACGGAGCCTAGGCTCTGAGCGAGGCGCTTACAAGGGCCTCGCCCAGTGCGAACAAAAGGCCGGGCTTGTGTTGAAAGCCTGCCCTGTAACTTGCCAGACTACCGACTGTTCAAGTTGCCCGCGAGCCGGCTACTGAACGTGGCTAAAAAGAATAACTGGAGCATCAATCCATGAAGGCATTAGGTATGAAGATAGCTGGCAAGACCCTCCTCGCCATGTCCCTGGTGGGCGCGATGGCGGGTGCCGTCCAGGCGGACGACAAAGTGCTGCACGTCTATAACTGGTCCGACTATATTGCGCCGGACACCGTCGCCAAGTTCGAGAAGGAAACGGGGATCAAGGTCGTCTACGACGTGTTCGACAGCAACGAAACCCTCGAAGCCAAGTTGCTGGCCGGCAAATCCGGTTATGACATCGTGGTGCCGTCGAACAACTTCCTGGCCAAGCAGATCAAGGCCGGCGTCTACCAGCCACTGGACAAGTCCAAGCTGACCAACTGGAAGAATCTCGACACCGACCTGCTCAAGGCCGTTGGCGATGCCAGCGACAAGGGCAACCAGCATGCCTTCCCTTACATGTGGGGCACCATCGGTATCGGCTACAACCCGGAGAAGGTCAAGGCCGCGCTGGGCGTCGACAAGATCGACTCGTGGGACACCCTGCTCAAGCCGGAGAACATCGCCAAGCTCAAGGGCTGCGGCGTGAGTTTCCTCGACTCACCGACCGAAATGATCCCGGTGGCGTTGCACTACCTGGGCTACCCGACCGACAGCCAGGACAAGAAGCAACTGGCCGACGCCGAGGCACTGTTCCTCAAGATCCGTCCTTCGATCAGCTATTTCCATTCGTCCAAGTACATCTCTGACCTGGCCAACGGCAACATCTGCGTCGCCGTGGGTTACTCGGGCGATATCGAACAGTCCAAGTCCCGCGCTGCCGAAGCGGGTGGCAAGGTCAAGGTGGCCTACGCCATTCCAAAAGAGGGCGCCGGTTCCTTCTATGACATGGTCGCCATTCCCAAGGACGCCGAAAACGTCGACGCGGCCTACCAGTACATGAACTTCCTGCTGAAGCCGGAAATCATGGCCGAGATCACCAACAACGTACGCTTCCCGAACGGCAACAAGGCGGCGACGGCACTGGTGGAAAAAGATATCTCCGGCGACCCGAACATCTACCCGTCGGATGAAGTGAAGGCCAAGCTCTACGCGATCAGTGACTTGCCGCCGGCCACCCAGCGGATCCTGACCCGCAGCTGGACCAAGATCAAATCCGGCAAGTAAGCCGGCCTGAAGTACTTTCCTGTCGCCGTCACCCTCCAGGGCGGCGGCAACAGGAAGCCAAGAATAATTAAAAGTTTTGCTGGATCGGTTTATCGAGGGTAAGTTGCGCGCCGGTTTTGTTGCAGGGCCTGTCGTGGCCAGGTAACGGGGGCAACTTGGGCCCAACTATTTAAGAGGACCTCCACGTGCCAGTCTTTTCTTTGTTACGCAACGCCTTGCTGGTCGGCGCCGGCCTGACGCTCGCCGTCAGCGTCCAGGCTGCTTCCACCGTGCATATTTATAACTGGTCGGACTACATCGGCGAGACCACCCTGGCGGACTTCGAAAAAGCCACTGGCATCAAGCCGGTGTATGACGTGTTCGATTCCAACGAAACCCTGGAAGGCAAGTTGCTGGCCGGTCGTACCGGCTACGACGTGGTCGTGCCGTCCAACCACTTCCTGGGCAAGCAGATCAAGGCCGGGGCGTTCCAGAAACTCGACAAGGCCCAGTTGCCCAACTACGCCAACCTGGACCCCGCGCTGCTCAAGCGCCTGGAGCGTAACGACCCAGGCAACCAGTACGCCGTGCCGTACCTGTGGGGCACCAACGGCATCGGCTACAACGTCGAGAAGGTCAAGGCGGTGCTGGGCGTCGACAAGATCGACTCGTGGGCCATGCTGTTCGAGCCGGAAAACATCAAGAAACTCTCCAGCTGCGGCGTGTCGTTCCTCGACTCGGGCGACGAAATGATCCCGGCGATGCTCAACTACCTGGGCCTGAGCCCCAACAGCGAAAACCCTGAAGACTACAAGAAGGCCGAGGCCCAGCTCCTCAAGATCCGGCCGTACGTGACCTACTTCAATTCCTCCAAGTACATCTCTGATCTGGCCAATGGCGAGATCTGCGTGGCCGCCGGTTTCTCCGGCGACATCTTCCAGGCCCGCTCGCGTGCCAGCGAAGCCGGCAAAGGCGTCGAGATCGCCTACGTGATCCCCAAGGAAGGCGGCAACCTCTGGTTCGACATGCTGGCGATCCCGCGCGACGCCACCAACGTCAAGGAGGCCCACGCCTTCATCAACTACCTGCTCAAGCCTGAGGTGATCGCCCAGGTGAGCGACACCGTCGGCTACGCCAACCCGAACCCGAAGGCGGGCGAACTGATGGATCAGAAAGTGCGCACCGATGAAGCGGTGTACCCACCGCAGGCGGTCGTCGACAAGCTGTACGTCAACTCCGAGTTGCCGCCCAAGATCCAACGACTCATGACCCGCAGCTGGACCAAGGTCAAGTCGGGTAAATAGCGTTAAGCGCTCTAACTAAACGCTCGCCCGCATGGGGCGAACAGTAAATTCTGTGGGAGTTTCGCAAATGGCAGTTGCCTCCGGCGCCTATAAGAAAGCCCTCGAGGGCGACCAGACACCCAAGCAGGTGCTGGTCAAAATCGACCGGGTCACGAAGAAGTTCGACGAGACGATTGCCGTGGACGATGTGTCCCTGGAGATCAAGAAAGGCGAGATCTTCGCCTTGCTCGGCGGTTCGGGTTCGGGCAAATCCACCTTGCTGCGCATGCTCGCCGGCTTCGAGCGGCCCACGGAGGGGCGCATTTTCCTCGACGGTGTGGACATTACCGACATGCCGCCGTACGAGCGGCCGATCAACATGATGTTCCAGTCCTACGCCCTGTTCCCGCACATGACCGTGGCGCAGAACATCGCCTTCGGCCTGCAACAGGACAGGATCCCCAAGCCTGAGATCGAGGCCCGCGTGGCGGAAATGCTCAAGCTGGTGCAGATGAGCCAGTACGCCAAGCGCAAGCCGCACCAGCTCTCCGGCGGCCAGCGCCAGCGCGTGGCCCTGGCCCGTTCCCTGGCCAAGCGTCCAAAGCTGTTGCTGCTCGACGAACCCATGGGCGCCCTGGACAAGAAGCTGCGCTCGCAGATGCAGCTCGAGCTGGTCGAGATCATCGAGCGGGTCGGTGTGACCTGCGTGATGGTGACCCACGACCAGGAAGAGGCCATGACCATGGCCGAGCGCATCGCGATCATGCACCTGGGCTGGATCGCCCAGATCGGCAGCCCGATCGACATCTACGAGACCCCGACCAGCCGGCTGGTCTGCGAGTTCATCGGCAACGTCAACATCTTCGAGACCGAAGTGGTGGACGACGCCGAGGGTCACGCGGTGCTGACCTGCAAGGACCTGGACCGCAACATCTACGTCGGCCACGGGATCAGCACCTCGGTGCAGGACAAGTCGGTGACCTACGCCATTCGCCCGGAAAAACTGCTGGTGACCGTCGAACAGCCGACCTGCGAGCACAACTGGTCCAGCGGCAAGGTCCACGACATCGCCTACCTGGGTGGGCACTCGGTGTTCTACGTCGAACTGCCGAGCGGCAAGCTGGTGCAGTCCTTCGTCGCCAACGCCGAACGCCGTGGCCAGCGCCCGACCTGGGGCGACCAGGTGTTCGTCTGGTGGGAAGATGACAGCGGCGTGGTGCTTCGCTCATGAACATGCGCAAATTCAAACGCCGACTCGATCGAATAACGCCCGGTGGCCGTCAACTGGTCATCGGGGTGCCTTTCATCTGGCTGTTCCTGTTCTTCATGCTGCCGTTCTTCATTGTCCTGAAGATCAGCTTCGCCGAAGCCGACGTGGCCATTCCGCCATACACCGAGATCTACAGCTACGTCGACCAGAAGCTGCAGGTGCTGCTCAACTTCGCCAACTACGCGATGTTGAGCGATGACGAGTTGTACATCGCCGCCTACCTCGGCTCGCTGAAGATGGCGCTGATCAGCACCGTGTTGTGCCTGTTGATCGGTTATCCGATGGCCTACGGCATCGCCAACGCCCGCAAGGAAATCCAGACGGTGCTGGTGCTGTTGATCATGATGCCGACCTGGACCGCGATCCTGATCCGCGTCTATGCGTGGATGGGCATCCTCAGCAACAACGGCTTGCTCAACGGTTTCCTGCTGAGCATGGGCTGGATCAGCGAACCGTTGCAGATCCTCAACACCAACCTGGCGGTCTACATCGGGGTGGTCTACTCCTACCTGCCGTTCATGATCCTGCCGCTGTACGCCAACCTGGTCAAACACGACCCCAGCCTGCTGGAGGCCGCTTCCGACCTGGGATCGAGCACGTTCAACAGCTTCTGGAAAATCACCGTGCCGCTGTCCAAGAACGGCATCATCGCCGGAGCCATGCTGGTGTTCATCCCCGTGGTGGGCGAGTTCGTGATCCCGGAACTGCTGGGCGGTCCGGAAACCCTGATGATCGGCAAAGTGCTGTGGCAGGAATTCTTCAACAACCGTGACTGGCCGGTGGCATCCGCCCTGGCGGTGGTGATGCTGGCAATCCTGATCGTGCCCATCATCCTGTTCAACCGCAGTCAGGCCAAGGAAATGGAGGGCAAGGAATGAAGCGCTTCAGTTTTTCAAGCCTGATGCTGGTGCTGGGTTTGCTGTTCATCTACGCACCGATGCTGATCCTGGTGATCTACTCGTTCAACGCCTCGAAACTGGTGACAGTGTGGGGCGGCTGGTCGATCAAGTGGTACGTCGGCCTGCTGGACAACACCCAGTTGATGGGGTCGGTGCTGCGCTCGCTGGAAATCGCCTGCTACACGGCGGTGGCCGCCGTGGCGCTGGGTACGCTGGCGGCCTTCGTGCTGACCCGCATCACCCACTTCAAGGGGCGTACGTTGTTTGGTGGGTTGGTCACCGCGCCGCTGGTCATGCCGGAGGTGATCACTGGCCTGTCGCTGTTGCTGCTGTTCGTGGCCATGGCGCAGATCATCGGCTGGCCCCAGGAGCGTGGCATCGTCACGATCTGGATCGCCCACACGACGTTCTGCGCGGCCTACGTGGCGGTGGTGGTTTCGGCCCGCTTGCGTGAACTGGACCTGTCCATCGAAGAGGCGGCCATGGACCTGGGCGCGCGGCCGTGGAAGGTGTTCTTCCTGATCACCATCCCGATGATCGCGCCGTCGCTGGCGGCGGGGGGCATGATGTCGTTCGCGCTGTCCCTGGATGACCTGGTGTTGGCCAGCTTCGTGTCGGGGCCGGGGTCGACGACCTTGCCGATGGAAGTGTTCTCGGCGGTGCGCCTGGGGGTCAAGCCGGAGATCAACGCCGTGGCCAGCCTGATCCTGCTGGCGGTGTCGCTGGTGACGTTCCTGGTCTGGTACTTCAGCCGTCGCGCCGAAGAGAACCGCAAGCGCGCCATCCAGCAAGCCATCGAGGAAAGCGCCGCCGACTCCTGGAAACAACCGGAAGTGCGCCGCGCCGCGACCGCCCAGGTGTGAATGTGGGAGCGAGCTTGCTCGCGAAAGCGGTGGGGCAGTCAATGGCGATGTTGGCTGTGCGGCCGTCTTCGCGGGCAAGCCCGCTCCCACAGGTTTTGCGCTTGCCTTGAGTCTGTGGTCACCACAGAGCAATGGTGGGATTGCCTTGGGTTTGTGGCCACCACAGAACAATGGTGGGATTGCCTTGAGTCTGTGGTCACCACAGAGCAATGGTGGGATTGCCTTGAGTCTGTGGTCACCACAGAACAATGGTGGGATTGCCTTGAGTCTGTGGTCACCACAGAGCAATGGTGGGATTGCCTTGGGTTTGTGGCCACCACAGGGCAGTTGTGGGATTGCCTTGAGTCTGTGGCCACCACAGAGCAGTTGTGGGATTGCCTTGGGTTTGTGGCCACCACAGAACCAATTGTGGGAGCGGGCTTGCCCGCGAAGGCGGTGGGGCGGGCGCCGGCGTTGTCCCGCCACTTGCTCATTTCTTCAGCGTGTCATGGGCCTCCAGTGCCCGCAGGGAGTAGATGTAGGCCGCACCGGCGTTCAGTGACACGGCAGTCGCCAGGGTGGCGGCGATTTCTTCGCGGGTGGCGCCGGCCTTGATGGCGGCATCGGTGTGGACGCCGATGCAGCCGTCGCAGCGGGTGGTGATTGCCACGGCAATGGAGATCAGCTCGCGGGTCTTGGCATCGAGCACGTTGTTCTCGGCGGCGGCCTCATCCAGGGCCATGTAGGCCTTGACCATCTTCGGGTTGCTCTTGCCCAGGGCACCGAAGGCGGACTTGATGGTAGGCAGCAGCTCGGACCAGTTATTGAACATTGCATTGACTCCTCAGGAAGTGGACGGGGTGTTGAGCCTTGTAGTCTTGACCATCCATGACAAACAGGCCCGTTGGCGGTGAAAAAAAGCCCGCTCCTCGTTCAAGGGGTTCGGGCCGGTAACAGTTTGAGCGTGCCATGGGTGTTGGCCGTCACCTCTTCCTCGGCCAGGTGTGCCTGGTGATACACCCCCTCGATGTACGCCTCGGCCTGATCCTCGTAATGCTTGTCGAACAACACGCCGCTCTGGCCCACAGGGTTGATGGTGACGCTGTGGCTCGGGTCGGCAAAGTCGATGATGCGCCGGGTGGAGGGCCCGTAGGTCACCGGCCAGGGCGCCGGGCCGATGCGGGCGGAAAGGTTGTTGGGCACCTCATGGGTGCCCGGTGCGGCGAACGGGCCGACGTTGAAGAGCCGATCCAGCGGTTTCTGCTGGCCCAGCGGATGACCATGGGTCAGGGTGTGGGCCTTGCCCCATTGCCACTGGCTGGCATCCTCGCCCAGGGTGGCCTTGAGGTGCGCGAGGCTTTTGCTCCAGGCGATGTGGACGATGTCGGCGCGGGTTTCCGTGCCCAGCGTCGAGCGATCGTCCCACCAGGGGGAATCGGCTGAAGCCGCCAGGCGTGGCAGGGCCGCATCGATCACCCGGGTCGACAGCGCCGTGTCGAAGAAGCCGTCGCCCAGTTCATCGCGCAGCGCCGCCTCGGCCAGGTTGAACAGGAACTGGTTGAACAGCGTGGCGCTGACGGAGTCCAGCGGATAATCGCCGGGCCATTGGGCCAGTTGGTCCACCCATTTGCGTTCCTGCGGGTCGCTGACCACGCCACGCAGCACAGGCAGCAGCGGCGCGAGCAGACGGGGGCCGTAGGCGGTGGTGGTGCCCAGTTGCAGTGCCTGGGTGGTCTGGATGTCCCACTTGGCCTGCTTGTCGCCGAGCTGCAGGTTCAGTTGCTGGCCGCGGTCGGCGAGGTTGTAGTACCCCGGGATCTCGATGCCGCTGGCCACCACTGGCTGGAAGTTGGCCGAAAGGATGTAGCCCCGCGCCGGGTTCTCCTCCTGCGGGTTGCTGCTGAAGGGGTAGAAACCGTCCTTTTCCGCCTCGGCGCTGCTGCCGTCGAGCATGAACCCGGGCTTCACGCCGCTCGGCCGCTTGGGCAACTGCGCGGCGGCCCACCAGCCGATATCGCCCTTGGCATTGGCCCAGACGACGTTCAACCCCGGTGCATGGATCTTGGACGAGGCATCGCGCGCCTTGGTGAGCGTGTCGGCACGGTTGAGCTGGTAGAAGGCTTCGAGGATCGGGTTACGGCTCTCCAGGAAGCCCCACCACATGGCGACCGGGGTCTTGCCGGCGTTGGCACCGAGGGCGTCGTTGACGATCGGCCCATGGGGCGACTGGCGCAGCACCAGCGTCACCGGCGCCTGGCCCTTGACCGCAATCTGCTGCTCGCTGCGGGTCATGTCCACCCACTTGTCGCGGTACCAGACCTGCTCGGGATTGTCCGGGTTGACCTTCTCGGCGATCAGGTCCAGGTCGTCGTTCTGGAACATGGTGATGCTCCAGCCAAAATCCTTGTTCATGCCCAGCGTCGCAAACGGCATCAGCGCCTGGTAATGCCCGTAGAGTTCGAAACCGGGTGCCGACAGGTGCGCCTCGTACCACACCGAGGGCGCGGAAAAACGGATGTGCGGGTCGCCCGCCAGCAACGGCTTGCCGCTGTGGGTGCGGCTGCCGGAGACCGCCCAGGCGTTACTGCCTTCGAACTGCGGCAGGCCGTTCTCGGCCAGGGCCTGCTCGCTCAGGCGGGCCAGGGCATTGAGGTCTTTCCAGTCATTGGCGGCCAGTGGCAAGGCGCTCTTGCGGCCCTCGGCCAGCACGCCTTGGGGCTGCCAAGCGAGGTCGAAGATATCCAGGTAGTCAGCGCCCAGTTGATCGCGCACATAAGTCAGCAGCGGTTCGGTGCGAAAAGCCGCGGCGAAACTGTAGGCCATGTAGCCGGTGATGCTCACGGTGTCTTCGGCGGTGAAGGGGCGCTTGGGAATGCCCAGCACATCGAACTCCAGCGGCCGGGTGTGGCTGTCCTGGTAGGCATTGATGCCGTCCAGGTACGCCTGCATCGCGATCCAGGCCGGGGATTGCGGATCCTGCTCCGTCACATAGCGCGCGGCCCGCTCGCGGATCCGCAGGCTGCGCATCAGCTTGTCGGTGTCGAGCAGTTTGGGCCCCAGTATCTCGGCCAGTTCGCCACGGGCCAGGCGCCGCATGATCTCCATCTGGAACAGCCGATCCTGGGCATGGACATAGCCGAGGGCGCGGTACAGATCGGTTTCGTTCTCGGCGCGGATATGCGGCACCCCTCGCTCGTCGTAGCGCACGGTCACCGAACCCTGCAGGCCCTGCAACTGCACGGTGCCCTGGCGGGTGGGCTGCTTGCTGTAGAGGTAGCCACCCGCGACGATGACAGCGGTGACGACCAGTGACAGGAAGGCAACGAGGGTGCGTTTCATGGGGATTCCTTATTCGGGTGACAGCGGTCCATCGTCTCGCTGTTGCTTCCCTGTTTAGCATACGGCCGCTTACCGGCGCATCGTCCATTGGAGGGATTTTCTCCAGACGGCCCCACGGCCAGCGTAATAGGCGGTGGAAGGTCCGGTGCCGCGACCGGGCGGCCGAGGCCGAGCATCGCAAGGCTATCGTTGATTGCGACAGCAATCACGCCTGTCGTCGTCGAAGTGCGGGGGATGTCAGTCGGCGTGTGTCAGGAGGGCCGACCGCGGGGCAGCGCCGGCGGCCGGTGGTGGGAGGGCGGTTTCAGGCGGTGATCGTCGAGCCATAGAAGGGTGGCCCGACGGGGTCATCAGCTTGGCCGGGTAGTCGGCGTCGGTTCGTTGGACGGCCCGCCTTGTGGTGGCGCTTCGCCTCGTTCGGCCAGCTCCATCGTGTCGCCAGTCGCCGTACTCTTAGGTCCTGTCCCCAAGCTCTTGACCCACTCGGTACCCAGGTTGAGCCCGGCGACCGTGGCTTGCGGAACCAACTGGGAAGCACCACGCGTGCCGTGATAGACGTTCTCGCCAGCGCGTCTCCAGCCCGGTGGCTGGGTGTGGGCAAGGGTGTCCCGGTTTGCATTCGTGAGGTTCTGCCATGGGACGTTTGCGCGTGCGGTCAGGTCGTCCTTGCCGTCGTTCAGCGCTTTGTTTTCCAGCGGTGCCGCTACGCTGTTGGCAAAGAACGGAAGCAGGGTCAGGCCCGAAGAGAAGAAGGTCGTGATGATCTGCTGCATTTTTTCCAGCGTCTCGGCATCTTCGCCTGGCGCGGCGGCGTCCCCCACTGCGGTGCGCATGGTAATACCCGCACCGACGCCAACGATTCGGTTCACATAGTCACTGATATTGGTCATGTTGGTCGGCAGCACTTTGCTTGATTCGGCCAGTGCCTTGGGCAGGAGCTCCTTCCATTCGCGCGTTTCGTTTTTGACCCGGTAGGTCGGGATCTTCTCGTCGCCATGGGTTTGAGAGTATTTGAACACGGCCTGACCGCCGGCCATGAGCGTGCCGCCGACCGCGGATGCCAGGCTGCGGGCGCCGATGCCCGAGGCGTTCACGCTGGTGAATTGATTCAGGACTTCTCGTACCGCATGAGCCGCACCGAATGCGATGTATCCGGTGAAGTCGCCGCTGATGGTGCCAAAGTTGTTGGCGTTTTGTTTAAGCAGGAAACTGGTGCGCTTGTCTTCCTGCGTCTTGTCGAGGGCCTCGCGTTGAGGATTGGCGACCCGTCGCCCATTCACCGTCACCTCCTGCAGGGCCTTGGGGTACACCGACAGCGGATCGACCTTCTCCAGCCCACTGCCGATGGTTTTATCGACGATGGTCTGGATGATGGGGCGGGCGCTGTCGCTGACCACTTTATGGGCGGCGCCCAGGACGGCCGAGGTACCCGCGGCGTGGGCTGCGAGGTGCGTACCGTCGAGCTTCTCATCGATTGCCGCGGTGCTGGCACCGAAGTGAGCCGAGGAGGCGAAGCCTTGCGGGATGCCCGCATCGGCAAACACCGCCAGCCCTGTCCGGAATCCACTGTGGGTCTTGAGGTCTGCGACATAGTCCTGGCGGCCGACGTTCTTCAGCGCCGTGTCCAGCACTTCGTTTTTCTTCGTCGCCGTCGTCAGTTCGCTGGGCTTGTCGTCCTTCTTGTCCACTAACTCTTCGAATTCCACCTGAACCTTGATCAACTGGTTCAGTTCAGAGGTCGCCTGGTCTCGTTCGGGCTGGGAAAGACTCTCGTTGTTCATCGCACTGCGCGCGTGCTCGATGCGGCTTTCCATGAAGGTATTCAAGCGGTCGGGCAGCTCTTGCGTCATGGCTTGCATGACGCCTTTGGCGTAACCGCGGAAGGCATCATGGCTGCTTTGCAGACTCGTACGTTCATCCCCCTGCGGCGTGCCTTCGATGACCTCCTGGCACAGCGAATGGTAGGCGCCGAGGGTGTTACCGACGCGGTCGCAGTGTTTGTCCCAGACGGCCTTGAAACCGCCGCCTTCCTTGCGGTCTTCCTCGCTCATACCCAGGTATTGGTTGAAATCCTTGACGAACTCGGCGGTTTCTTCCTGGCCCGACAGCATCGGGTGGGGGGTGCCGCCGAGTTCGACCAGATGCTTCTGCACATCCTGATAGCTGGTTCCTGGCGCAAAGCCCAGTACTTTACTTTCCAGGCTCATGTGCTCGCGCGCGTAGCCGAGCGGGTCGGTATCGGGGTTTTTCTTGCCGAGGGTGTTGACCAGCCCTGTCAGGCGCTGCTGCCGGGTCCTGAGGGTCTGCTGGGTGGCGTCGGTCGGTTTTCCTTCGAAGTGGTAAGGCACCAGCGGCGTGGTAGAGGGGCGGACCTGGTCGGACAGGCTGTTTCTGATCGGCGTGATCCGATCGTCCTGGGCCAACGCCGCCGAGCTTGTGCTTCGTCCTACGGATAAATCTGGCATGTCGTGCTCTCCTAGATTGACAGGGCGTTGTTGAGCCCGGTGCTACGGGGTGTGGGTTTGTGCTGGGTGGGCTTGGCGGCGACGTTCGGGCTGGCACCGTCGAAGAAGTAACCCTCTCGCCAGATCAGCGCCATGTCGGCGATACCGCCCATGAGCCCCAGCAAGTGTTCGGCGGTGAGGTTTTCCAGGGGCACGTGGCCGATCAGGATCACCAGTTCGCTGTCGCTGTTGTAGGACAGGGACGGGCAGAACGGCCCGCTCAGCAGGTAGAGATTGGTTTCCAGCAGCCGTTGCAGGACGGCTTCGCGATTGGCGGTCGGCAGCGGCCCGAAGCTGGCGTAGATGAACACGTCGCCTTCACCCACGCTGGGGGTGTGCTTGAGGGAAAAGTCGACCTCCTTGACCGACAGGTTCGCCTGTTCGTAGAACGCGGACGGGGTGGGAATCATCGTGAGGGCGCAAAGCTGATCGATCAGCTTGCAATAGATGGGTGACGCCATGATTGACCTCGCATTGTCATCCAGGCGCGACGAGCGCCTGCTGCCCCTCGTGAGTGACGCCGGCGGCATTTCGGTTCCAAGTGCCGTTGTCATGTCGTGCGGATGGGAACCGTCGGGCCAGGATCGGCCACCCATTGGCGCCACCTCATTCAAGGTTGACCGCCCATGTCCCGTTCACTTTCACGTTCGCCGGTCCTTCGCTTCGTCCCCAGGGGGCTGTCCATGTTGGCGATGGGGTCCTTGCTGTACGGCTGCCAGCACCTCGAACCGCCGCTGACCATCGGTGACCCGTTCGCCAATGAAACCTATCGATCGCAACTGCGCTGGCGCACGCCGGCGCCCACGGACACGATCGTCCAGATCGAAGAATTGTCGTCCCAAGGCGACGGCAGCCTGTGGGCGCGCATGCGCCAGGGGTTTTCGCTGCAGGCCAAGGCCCGCGGCGTGGCGCGCATCGACGAGCAGCGCCGCTGGCTGATGGAGCGCCCGGCGTTTCTCACCCAGACCGGGCGCGCCGGCAGCCGTTACCTGCACTTCATCGTCGGCGAGTTGAGCAAGCGCAACATGCCGCTGGAGCTGGCGCTGTTACCGGCCATCGAGAGCGGTTTCAACCCGAACGCACAATCGCCCGCCCAGGCCATGGGCCTGTGGCAGTTCGTCCCGGCCACGGGGCGCCGTTATCAATTGCAGCAGCGGGCCGACTATGACGAGCGCCGGGATATTCCGTCTTCCACCCGCGCCGCCCTGGACTACCTGTCTTACCTGCATGACTACTTCGACGGCGACTGGCTGTTGGCGCTGGCCGCCTACAACGCCGGCGAAGGACGGGTGCGCGACGCCATCACGCGTAACCGGGCCCGTGGCCTGGCGACCCGCTACTGGGACCTGTCGCTGCCCGGCGAGACCCAGAACTACGTGCCGCGGTTGCTGGCGCTGTCGCAGTTGGTCAATACGCCGGCGGACTATGGCGTCGACCTGGTGCCCATCGCCGACCAGCCGTACTTCCAGATGCTCGCCCTGGCGCAGCCGGTGGACCTGGCGCACCTGGCGGTGTTGTCCGGTGTGCATGAGCGCGAGTTGCGCATGCTCAACCCGGCCGGACGAGGCCGGGCCAGTGGGCGCTTGCTGATGCCCATGGCGGCCTCGCGCCGATTGAGCGCGCAGCCGGACCTGATCGCCCGGGCGGCGCAACCCCGGGTGCCGGGCGGCGAAGAACAACGGGGCGTCACCCCCGAGACCGGGGCGGCGGGGACCCAGGTCGCGGAGGCCAACGTGCCGCCAGGGGCATGACCCGACGCTCGCCCCGTGCCCGGGGCGAGGCACCGCTCAAGCCGGCTACAGACAACCCGTCGCGACGGTGGCCAGGTGTCGGCCGCGCGGGTCCATCAACACGTAGGAACCGATCGTATTGCACGCGAAGCCGAACGAGACGCCGCGCTCCGGATCGGCGAAACCGACCGTGCCACCGGCGCCCATGTGGCCGAACGCCTCGCTGCCCATGCCATAGCTGCCATTCGGCACGTTCGGCTGGTCGAGCATGATGCCCAGGCCGAAGCGTGCCGGCGTCTGGAGCGTCGGGTCGTACTCGGCGCTGTGCTCGCGCAGCATTTCATTGAGCAGCGGTGATTCCAGCAAGCGCCCGTCGAGCAGGCCGGCGTAGAACGTCGCCAGGCTGCGCGCGTTGCCGTGCCCGTTGGCGGCCGGTTGGGTCATGCGCTTCCAGCCGGGTTCGTTGCTGCGTCCCAGCACCATCGGCGGGTTGGCGAAGGCCAGGGCACTCATGGCCGTCGGCTCGGTGAGCACGTCCTGGAGCACGCGCCCGAAGGCTTCGTCGTCGATGTCCTCCTTGGTCCGTGCCATGTAGGCACAGCGCGCCATGGTCACGTCGTCCAGGCCCAGGTGAAAGTCCAGCGCCAGTGGCGCGGCCACCCGACGGCAAATGCTCTGGGCGGGGGGCAGGCCGTCCACCCGGCGCAGCAGTTCACCCAGGATCCAGCCGAACAGCAATGGCGAATAGGTCTGTCGTTCGCCGGCGCCGGCCCAGGGTTGTTCCCCGGCAATCAGCTGCGCCATGGTGTCCCAGTCGTACAGGGTTTCCGGCGCCAACGGTGTGCGCAGCGCCGGCAGCCCGGCCCGGTGGCACAGCACCTGGCGCAGGGTGATCGAGGCCTTGCCGGCGTCGGCGAAGGCCGGCCAGTGCTGGCAGAGCGGGGCGTCCAGGTCCAGCCGGCCTTCGCCCACCAATTGCATGATCGCCACCGCCGTGAAGGGCTTGGTGCAGGAGAACAGGTTGAGCAGGGTGTCGTGTTGCCAATGGCGATCCGGTTCGGGCCCGGCCTGGCCGGCCCAGAGGTCGATGACTGTTTCGCCGTCGACCTGCATGCACAAGGCGGCACCGCGTTCGAAGGGACTTTGCATCAATTGGCTGAAGGCCGCCCTGACCGGTTCGAAGCGGGGGTCGCAATGGCCATGGACTACGAGTGCGCGCGTCATGTGTGCTCCAGAAAAGAGGGGAAGGTCTCTGCTGAGTGAGCGCGGCGCGGCAAACGGTTCAGAGGTTTTCCCGAAGGCGGGGGGATGGATCTTTTCTGCACGCCAGGCCACTCACGGGCAACCATCCTGTCTCTGGAGCATGCCCATGGCGCACGAGCGCACCCTTGATTTCAACGGCGTCGATTTCAACAGCGATGCCTTCCGCAGCGCGGCTTACCGGCACTATGCGGCGCTGCGCGAGGTCGCGCCGGTGTTCCTCAGCCAACCGCAGGGGCAGTTGCCGATCTGGTACGTCACCGGCGCTCGGGAAGTCGAGACCGTGCTGCTGGACAACGAGCGCTTCGCCCGTGACCCGGCCCGCATCAGCCCGCAGTTCGCGGCGATGATCGGGGGCGAGCAATCCATCGCCTTTCTCAACGATCACATGCTCAACCGCGACGGCGAGCGCCACCGTCGCTTGCGTCGGCTGGTGAACAAGGCATTCACGCTCAAGGCGGTCAATGCCATGCGCCCGCGCATCGAGCAGATCGCCGAGACGCTGCTGGACCAGGCCGGGCCCAGCGGACACATGGACGTGGTGAGCCAATACGCGTTTCCGTTGTCGATCACCGTCATCGCCGAACTGCTCGGCGTCCCCGCCAGGGACCGGGACGATTTTCGCCGTTGGTCCCACATGATCGTCCAGCAGGTCGGGCACGACTTGAGCGAGTTGCAGCGCTGCTACAGCGAGTTCGCGAGCTACATGCTGGCCTTGATCGAGCAGCGTCGGGCGCAGCCCACCGACGACCTGGTGACTGCGTTGGTGCAGGTCGAGGAAGAGGGCAACGTGCTCAGTTGCAGCGAGTTGTGCAGCATGATTGCGCTGCTCATCATCGCCGGGCATGAAACGGCGGCGTCGATGATCGGCAATGCGGTGTACCTGCTGGTGCAGCATCCCCAGGCGCTGGTTCAACTGCGCGACGAACCGGGCCTGATGCCCAATGCCGTCGAGGAATTGCTGCGCTATGACTCGTCGGTGGAGCGCGCCATGGTCCGCTTCGTGACCCAGGACACCGAATTGGCGGGGCAACGCTTGCAGCGTGGCCAGCTACTGATGGCGGTGGTGGGGGCGGCCAATCGTGATGAAGCGCTGTGTGCCCATCCCGACACCCTGGACATCACCCGCCCGGCCTGCCCGCACCTGTCGTTCGGCAAGGGCACGCACCATTGCCTGGGGGCCTCGCTGGCCCGGCAGGAACTGGAAATCGCGTTGAACACCTTGCTCAGGCGCTGTCCGGGGCTGCAACTGGCGGTGGCGCCCGAGGCCGTGCACTGGCGCTATGTCCCCAATTTCAGGGGGCCGCAAGCCTTGCCTGTGCGCTGGTCGGTGGACTGACAATGGCAGGTGAGGCTCGCCCGACAACCCGGCTGGGCGAGCCGTGACGTTACGCCAGGACCGCGTGCGCCGGCCGGGTGTGTGCGGTGGCAGGCGCCGAAACGTCCGTCAGGTGCAGCCCGTAGAGGACCACGTCGGCCCGCGTGTCGGCGAACCGGGCAATGCCCGGAAACCGCCCCCATTGCGTCGCGCCCAGGCCTTGCACGCCGCGTTTGCTGGCCTCGTTATGCTCGATGATCCAGGCCACCAGCGTTTCGAAGCCATAGCGTCGGGCCAACACCACGGCGGCTTGGCCGAGGCGAATGCCGACGCCGCTGCCCACGTGGTCGTTGCGCACGTAGATCGACACCTCTCCGGTCAACCGGCAGGCCTGGGCGCCCCAACTGAAGCGGTTGACGATCAACCAGGCGACGACTTCGCCCTTGCGCTCCAGCACGTAGATCGGGTCGCCCTCCTTGACGAAGCAGTCGACGAAGAATGTCATTTCCTTCAGGGAAAACGCTCTGAGCACGGGGGAACTGGTGCCCCCCAGAGCGCTTTCGTTGAAGATATCGGTCATCACCGGCAGGTCGTCGGGCGTGTAGCGACGTACCCCGTGGGGCAGGTCGAGTCGGCTGTTCAAGCGATTGGTGGTCATGATCGGGCTTCTCCATAAACGCTGCGCTTGAGTTGCTCGCGGGCGCGGAACAAACGCGAGCGCACGGTCCCGATGGGCACGCCCAGGCGTTCGGCGGCGTCGCGGTAGCTGCTCTCGGTGTCCACGGCGGTCCACAAGGTTTCGCGCATGTCCTTGGGCAGCTCATCCATCGCCAACAGCGTGCGATCCAGCAGCCGGCGGTTGTCGCACAGCTCGCTGAGGTCGATGTCGTCACTGGACTCGTGGAACTCGCTCTCATCGAAGGTGCTCAGCGGCGGTTGCGCGTAGTAGCGGCGGAAATGGTTGCGGATCAGGTTCAGGGCGATTCCGCACAGCCAGGTGTCGGGCTTGGCCAGCCCCTTGAATTTCTCCTGGTTACGCCAGGCTTCCAGGTACGTGAGTTGGATGAGGTCGTCGGCGTCGTCCTGGTTGAGCACACGCTTTTGTACAAACAGACGCAGTTTGCGCTCCTCGCCAAATGTCATGCCTGGCGAGGAGGTTTTCGGGGGTGACACGAGGTTCAGACTGCTCATCGATGAATCCCTCTGAATAGGTGCATAGCGTCGATCGGATGTCGACAACCCCTATCAGCAGGACCTGTGCCAAACCCATTTTTTGATTTATCACTCTGATAAGTAACAATTTTTTATTAGAGCTCAGGCTCTATCTGTGCAGAGCCGTGCACAGCCGACCCGAGCGCCACTGCAATAATTTGCACCGCATGGCCGGGTGAAAAAGCACGCTGGCGTCACCCTGCGAATGCGTCGAAAAAAGCCTGTGCGGGGGATGGAACCGAACAGCGAAGCACTGCCACCCATTGAGCGTCCGATACCACGCTCATGGTCATCATGAAAGTAGAAGCACCGACAAACATGCGCATTGCCGTCAATCTCGCCCAGGCCGCTTCGGCGCTGGGGGGCGTGGGCAAGCCTGTCGAAACGCAACAGGCCGTGCAGACCAATTCGATGGAGGAGGTCGGCATGACCTTCAGCCATCACGTGGAGCGCAACACCAAGGCCTTGAGCCAGCGGCGCATCCGTAATGCGCGCAGCGAGGTGGGCCAGACGCGGGTCGAGACGCGTGAGCGATTGGAAGAGTGGTACGACCAACTCGGTCATCCCGGCAAGCAGAGCCTGAGTGCGATGGCGGCCCAGGCCGGGACCCTGCTCTACGGCGAGCCGGTGCTCGAAGACGTGGTGCAAGCCACCGGTGGGGATCCGGCCCGCACCGACCTGATCCTGCAACAAGTGGTGCGGGAGGCCGAGTCCCAGGGCCGGCAGGTCGAAGCCAAGCGGGCCCGCGACTACCTGCAATTGCTGCGCGAACAATACAGCGCGCAGATCCAGGCCGGCATGAACATCGCCGAAGCGTTGCGCGCGGCGGGCGGCGATCCGCAACTGCGCCAGGCAGTGCGCCGCCTCTACTACGACACCGTGGTGCTCAAGCAGTCCCTGCCCACCATGATGCAGGCGCTGCTCGGGCTGTTTGGCGAAACCGCGTTCGTGTCGGGGCTGGACATGATGCGCCGGGCCCTGGCGGACGACATCGCCGCGCAGACCCCGTCGAGCCCCACCGCCAAGCTGCGTGCGCTGCTGATCGGCCTGGCCGCTTCGACCCAGCTCGGCAGCGTGCTGCACAGCTGCCGGCAGTTGCTGGAGCAATTGGCCGGCAGTTGCCCGGCCAGCCAGCTCACCGCGGTGCTGTTGCTCCAGCGCATGCTCGGGGTGGCGGCCAGTGGCTTGTCGGCGGCTGAAGTGCGCCGCATCGGACGTGAACTCGGCGGTGAAGAGGAACGCGACCAACTGGTTTCGCTGAACGGCTTGTACTCGATGCTCAAGCGTTTGCCGCTGGCGCTCTGGCGCGACGGCAAGAGTCGGCAGAGCGCATTGAAGAATCTGTTGGTGCTGCTGGATGAGCGTTCCCGTGGCGAGGTTCGCGGGCAGACCGCCGCACCGATCATAGGAGTGCACGCATGATCGCCCTGTTGAACAAAGTCGCCGGCGCAGCGGTGCGGCGTATCGAGGTGGCCGGCGCGTTCGTGGTGCTGGGCATCGTGTTCATGCTGATCCTGCCGCTGCCGACCTCGGTGGTCGATGCGCTGATCGCGGTCAACATCTGCATCTCCTGCCTGCTGATCGTGCTCTCGCTCTACCTGCCTCGCCCGTTGGCCTTTTCCTCGTTCCCGGCAGTGCTGCTGCTGACCACGTTGTTCCGGCTGGCGTTGTCGGTGGCGACCACTCGGCTGATCCTGCTTCAGGGCGATGCCGGGCATATCGTCCAGGCGTTCGGCAACTTTGTGGTCGGCGGTAACCTGGCCGTCGGGCTGGTGATCTTTCTGATCCTGACGGTGGTGAACTTCCTGGTGATCACCAAGGGCTCCGAGCGTGTCGCCGAGGTGGCCGCGCGCTTCACCCTGGATGCGCTGCCGGGCAAGCAGATGTCCATCGACAGTGATCTGCGCGCCAATCTGATCGATGTCAACGAAGCCCGTCGCCGCCGCGAGGAACTGAACAAGGAAAGCCAATTGTTCGGGGCGATGGACGGGGCGATGAAGTTCGTCAAGGGCGATGCCATCGCCGGCCTGGTGATTGTCGTGATCAACCTCATCGGTGGTTTCTCGGTGGGCATGATGCAGCACGACATGGGCGCCTCCGAGTCGATGCACCTGTATTCGGTGCTGACCATCGGTGATGGCCTCATCGCGCAAATTCCTGCACTGCTGATTTCCCTCACCGCCGGCATGATCATCACCCGGGTGTCGCCGGAAGGACAGCCGGCCGGAAGCAGCGTCGGCAAGGAAATCGCCAGCCAGTTGACCGCCGAGCCCAAGGCCTGGGTGATCGCGTCGGTGGGGATGCTGGGCTTCGCCGCGCTGCCCGGCATGCCGACGCTGGTGTTCATCGTCATCGCCCTGATCACCGGCACGGCCGGGATCGTCCAGTTGTATGCCCGCGCACGGCAGGCGCGGCAAGGCGATCAGGCACCGACGGTGTTGTCCCCCGAGCAGAACGGTGCAGAAGACCTGCGCAGCTTCGACCCGACCCGCGCCTATCTCTTGCAGTTTTCCAAGGCCATGCAGGGACACCCGGCCACCGAAGAAGCCATCCAGACGATTCGCAAGAAGCGCAATGGGCTGGTGGCCGGTTTTGGCCTGACGTTGCCGCCCTTTGAAATCGAATACAGCGCGTTGCTGGAGGACGACGAATGTCGCTTCTGCGTGCATGAGGTGCCGATGTTGCGCGCTACCTTCTGCGAGCGCGTGGCCGTGGCGCGCGGGCCCCTGCCTTTCGAACCGCGCCAGGCGCAGGTCGGCAGCGAGGTGCGGGACGAGCAGCAGTGGCTGTGGTTGATGCCCGATGACCCGTTGCTGGCGGATGAGCGGGTCGAGGCGGTGTCCGCCACCGAGCTGCTGGTGGAGCGGATGAGCCGCGCCATGTTCGCCACCGGTCCGCAGTTCCTTGGCCTGCAGGAAAGCAAGTCGATCCTTAGCTGGCTCGAGGCGGGCCAGCCGGAGCTTGTCCAGGAGTTGCAGCGGACCATGCCGCTAGCGCGTTTCGCGGCGGTGCTGCAACGCCTGGCCGGCGAAGGCGTTCCGCTGCGGGCGGTGCGCCTGATCGCCGAGTCGTTGATCGAACACGGGCAACACGAACGAGACGTCGGCGCCCTGACCGACTACGCCCGCATCGCCCTGAAGTCGCAGATCTATCACCAGTACCGCGACGCCGAGGGCCTGCATGCCTGGCTGCTGACGCCGGAAACCGAAACGCTGTTGCGCGATGCGTTGCGCCAGACGCAAACCGAAACCTTCTTTGCCCTGGAGAGCGGGCACACCCGGGCGCTGGTCTTGCAGTTGCGCGAAGGCTTCCCGCTGCGCGCCAAGCGCGTGGCCGTGCTGTTGGTGGCCCAGGACCTGCGCGCACCGTTGCGCGACCTGCTGCGCGATGAATTCAACCACGTGCCGGTGCTCGCCTACAGCGAGTTGCACAGCAACGCCCAGGTCAACGTCCTGGGCCGCTTCGACCTCGAGCAGGAACAACTGCGGGTAGAGGATGCTGCCTGACCGCCGTCGGCTTCGGCGGCGTCACGGGGCAATTGCACGGATTGCACATAACGAGGAGGGGAGCCTGCGGGTGTCCCGTCCACAACAGGTGAGGGCGAGCGATGTCGCCCCTTGAGGAGTTGGCCATGTTCGAGCTACGGGTATTGAGTGGTCTGCACCGGGGTGCGGCCTTGCCGTTGGTGGGCGATGAATGGGTGGTCGGGGCGGCGGAGGACGCCGACCTGGCCCTCTACGATCCAGGCATCTGCGCCCGGCACGTGCGCCTTGAGCGAGTGCAGGAACAGTGGCGGCTGGCGCTGCTGGATGGCGTGGCGTGCGATGCACAAGGGCAACCCTGGACGCCCACGGAACCGTTGCCGGTCAACGCGCCTTTCGTCGTCGCCGGCATCTGGCTGTGCCTCGCCCCGGCCGACCAACCGTGGCCCCAGGAGGCGACGTTGGAGAACGGTGCGCCGGCGGCAGGCAGCCCGGACAACCTGAAATCGGCGGCCCGGCCCTGGTGGCCCAGGCGCCTGGCCATTGCTGCCGCCGTGATCACCGTGGCGTCCAGTGCCTGGGCCTTTACCAGCCAACCGGCGCAGCCCGTGGCCCCCGGCCCGGCCCAGTCGCTCAAGCGCAGCAAGGTGACGCTGGACAACGTCGCGGCGGTGCGCCTGGAGCTGGATCGCATGTTGCAGGAGCGCGACCTCGCGGCGCAGGTTCAGGTCGAGTCCCGGGACGATCGCCTGGTGCTGGTGGGCGAGCTGCCGCGCCAGCGCCTGGCGGTTGTCGAGCGCCTGGTCGAGCGTTTCAACGACCGTTATGACAGCCCGGTTCCGATCACCGCTAACGTGCAGGAGCACCTGACGCAGTTGCCGTTCCAGATCGCCCAGATCGTGGGCGGCAAGCGCGGCCATGTCGTCACGTCCGACGGCCGCCGGTTGTTTCTCGGCGACCAGATCGATGGCTTGCGCTTGACTGCTATCGGCAACGACAAGGTGACCTTCGAAGGTGACCAACGCTACGAGGTCACCTGGTGATGACGCACGCAGCGGCGGCACGCCTGCAGGCCTGGGAAAGCGCTCAGCGAGCGCGCTTGCAGCGGTTCGCGCCGGTCGCGGTGCGCGGGCGGGTGCAACGGGTCAATGGCATTCTGTTGCAATGCCGGCTGCCCGAGGCGCAGATCGGCGATCTGTGCCGGGTCGAGCGCGATGCCCGTGAGCCACTGCTCGCCGAGATCGTCGGCTTCGACCAGCACGACGCCTTGCTCAGTGCCCTGGGCGGCCTGGAAGGCGTGCGCGTCGGGGCGACGGTGGAGCCCCTGGGCATGCCGCACCGGGTGCACGTGGGGCCGCAGTTGTTGGGCCAGGTACTGGACGGGTTCGGCCGGCCGTTGGTGGACGGTGGCGCCGGTGCGTTTGCCGATGCGTCCGTGCTGCACGCGTCGGTGGTGATTGGCGAAGCGCCTGCGCCCACCGCCCGGCCCCGCATCCAGCACGCCCTGACGACTGGCGTGCGTGCCATCGACGGGCCGCTGACCCTCGGCGAAGGCCAGCGCGTGGGGTTGTTCGCCGGTGCCGGCTGCGGCAAGACCACGCTGCTGGCAGAGATCGCCCGCAACGTCGATTGCGACGTCATCGTGTTCGGCCTGATTGGCGAACGTGGGCGCGAATTGCGCGAGTTCCTCGATCACGAACTCGACGACGAACTCCGGGCCCGCGCGGTGCTGGTGTGCGCCACTTCCGACCGTTCCAGCATGGAGCGCGCCCGCGCGGCTTTCACGGCGACGGCACTGGCCGAGGGCTTTCGAGCCGAAGGCCGGCGCGTCCTGCTGTTGATCGATTCCCTGACCCGGTTTGCCCGGGCCCAGCGTGAAATCGGCCTGGCCGCCGGTGAGCCGCTGGGCCGCGGAGGCCTGCCGCCATCGGTCTACAGCCTGCTGCCGCGCCTGGTCGAGCGGGCCGGGTTGACCCAAGACGGCGCCATCACCGCGTTGTACACCGTGCTGATCGAGCAGGACTCGATGAACGATCCGGTGGCCGACGAAGTACGCTCGTTGCTCGACGGCCACATTGTCCTGTCGCGAAAACTGGCCGAGCGCGGGCACTACCCGGCCATTGACGTGCTGGCGAGCCTGTCGCGGACCCTGGCCAATGTGGCCGAGGCAGAGCACCTGCGGGCGGGCATCAACCTGCGCCGGTTGTTGTCGGCCTACGATCAGATCGAACTGATGCTGCGCCTGGGTGAGTACCAGGCCGGCGCCGACCCGCTGACCGACCTGGCCGTGGAGTCACGCGGGGCCCTGGACGGTTTTTTGCGCCAGGACCTGCGCGAGCCGGAGCCCATGTCCTCGACCCTGGCTCACCTGCACCAGTTGACCGCCTATGTCCCAAGCTGACCTGGATGCCCTGGCGCCGGTGCGTCGTCACCGTGAGGCGCAGGCCGAGCGGGCGTGGCGCCAGGCCCGTGACCTGCTGCGTGAGCGCGAAGCCAGCGTGGCGGCGGCGCGGGCGCAATGGCAGGCGGCCAGCGAACGCCAGGCCGCGCAGCGTGCGGCCCTGTGCGACGAACACCGTGGGCGGGCGCTGAGCGTGGTCGAGTTGAATGCCTGGAGTACCCAGGAACGCCGCCTGATGGGCGAGCTGGCCGAGCAAGCCCAGGGCGTGCAGGCGCTGGACGCTGCCCGGGCCCAGCAGGCACAGGACACGGAAGCGGCACAGCTGCGCCTGCGCGGGCGCCGCCGCGACCTGGAAAAGCTGAAGGCGTTGATGGAGCGCCTGGCGCAGGAGTCATGCGATGAATGAACGTCCCGTACGCCATGAGCCGGTGCCTCGGCACGAACCGCCGAGCGCCCCGGTTCGCCACCCGCTGCGTGGGTATGAACCGCCACCGGCCCAGGCGAGCCGGGCGCCACGCTCGACGCTGCGCGATTGCACGCCCGGCACCGATCGCGACCCGGATGCCACGATCGGTCGCAGCGACGGCTACTGGTTCCGCCAATGGGTCGAGGCACCAGAGGGCGGCTTGCAACAGGACACTGCCGGGGCGGGCTCGTTGTCGGGCCTGGTGGGCCTGGACGGCAGTGATGTGGAGGCGTTTGTCGATCAGCTCACGCCGCGCTTGCGCGCCACCCAGGACCTGCAACTGGACCTGCTGTTGCACCTGCCGCACCTGGGACGGATCAAGGTGCTGGCACGGCGGCTGGACAGTGGTCCCGGCTGGGACATCGGCCTGAGTGGCGAAAGCGATGAGGTGCAGGCGCGCCTGTCGAGCCGAAGCGGCCACCTCGAAGACGCCTTGACGCAGAGCCTGGGACAACCGGTCAGCGTGCACGTGGCACGCGTAGAGGAGGACGACTGACATGAGCGCATTTGCACTGTCGCTGCCATCGGTCAGCGCCGAGGAAGCCGCCGCCCGCCAACGGCTGGGGGCTGGCGTCGAGTTGCCGTTCGACGTGGCGGGAGAAACGGGGCGACTGGCGCTGAGCCTGGGCAACGGTCCCACGGGTGCCTCGCCCGCTGTGCTCGAGTGTGCCCACGGGGCGTTTGTCTTGGGTGAACCCGGCCCGGTGCTGAGCCTGTTCGGTGAGTGCCCGGTGGTCTTGCCCGCCGAGCCCGGGGCCGATGACGAGTGGTTCTGGTCCCTGTTCCATCAGCTCCTGAGCGAGCCCTTGCGCCAAGCCTTCGGTTTTCTCAAGCCGCTGGACGCGACCGGAGTCAGCGGCATTGCCTGTCGACTCGACGTGCAGTTGGGGGCCGCGCGTGTGGTCTGCCATCTGGAGGTGCCCGGCCAGACCTTGCTGGGCCTGCTCGACGCCGCCCCCTGGCAGCGCCAGACCGTGCCCTGGACCGAACACTTTATGTTCCGCGTGCCGCTGCTGGTCGGGCACCTGGCCCTGGCCAGCGGACAGCTCGCCGCCCTGCGCCCCGGTGACGTGGTGATACCCGAGGAACACCGGTTCGATTCATCCGGCCAAGGCCTGGTTCGCCTGGGCCGGCATTGCCTACACGTGCAGGTGCACAGCCACGCCGCACCGTTGCACCTGACCGTACTCGCGCTTGAGGAGACCGCTATGAGCAGCACCGCCGACACCGACATCCTGACGCCCGAATGGGACGACACCGCCCGCTACGCCGCCGACGAACAGGACCCGGCGGCGTTCGACCCGGCGACCTTGGCCCAGGCCGACGCCGAAGCCGATGCCGAGGACGCACCGGCGGCACAACAGGCGGCCGTCGACCGCCATGAACGTTTCGACGACCTGCCGCTGGCGCTCACGGTACGTTGCGGCCACCTGAACCTGACCTTGGGCGAGCTGCGCAACCTGGCCCCCGGCGCGGTGCTGCAAGTGCAAGGCGTAGCGGCGGGGGCCGGGGCCTTGTTCTACGGCGAGCGGCCCGTGGCCCATGGCGAGTTGGTGGAGGTCGATGGCCGGCTGGGCTTGCAGATCGTCCGCGTGGATGTGGCTGGATGAGCTTCCAGGGGGTCGACCCCTTCCTGCTGGCGCTGTTCATCGGGGGCATTTCCCTGGTGCCGCTGCTGCTGATCATCTGCAGCGCGTTCCTCAAGATCGCCATCGTGCTGACCATCACCCGTAACGCCATCGGCGTGCAGCAAGTGCCGCCGAACATGGCGCTGTATGCCATTGCGCTGGCCGCGACGCTGTTCATCATGGCGCCGGTGGGCCACAACGTGGCCGAAGCGCTCAAAGAACGGCCGCTGGACTTCAGCAACACCGAGGCGTTGCAGGGATCGGCCCTGAACGCGATCAAGCCGCTGCAAGCCTTCATGTCGCGTAACACCAACCCGGACATCCTCACCCACCTGTTGGAGAACACCCAGCGAATGTGGCCCAAGGAGCGCGCCGAGCAGGCCAGTCGCGATGACCTGATGCTGCTGATTCCGGCGTTCATGCTGTCGGAACTGGAGGCGGGCTTTCAGATGGGCTTTTTGATCTACATCCCGTTCATCGTCATCGACCTGATCGTGTCCAACCTGCTGCTGGCGCTCGGCATGCAGATGGTGGCGCCCATGACCATTTCGTTGCCGCTCAAGTTGCTGGTCTTCGTGCTTGCCCAGGGTTGGACGCAGCTACTGGACAGCCTCTTCTATTCCTATCTCTGAGGACCTGCGATGGACGCGATGACGCTGTTCAAGGAAGGCATGCTGCTGGTGGTCCTGCTCTCCGCGCCGCCGTTGATCGTGGCGGTGCTGGTGGGGGTGCTGACCTCGCTGGTGCAGGCCTTGATGCAGATCCAGGACCAGACCCTGCCGTTCGGCATCAAGCTGGTGGCGGTGGGGCTGACCCTGCTGGTGACCGGGCGTTGGGTGGGCGGAGAACTGATGGGATTGCTGCGCCGGGCCTTTGAAATGATGGCCAACACCTGATGGCGGCCTCGGCGTTCCTGCCCTATTTCGACCTGCTGCTGTCGGTGGCGCTCGGCATGGCGCGCATCTATCCGGTCGCCTACCTGGTGCCGGTGTTCTGCTTCCAGCACCTGCGCGGCCTGCCGCGCCATGCCATCGTCTTCGCCCTGGCGA
Organism: Pseudomonas sp. MS646; assembly: GCF_036693845.1. Classification (NCBI taxonomy): domain Bacteria; kingdom Pseudomonadati; phylum Pseudomonadota; class Gammaproteobacteria; order Pseudomonadales; family Pseudomonadaceae; genus Pseudomonas; species Pseudomonas sp. MS646. The sequence continues at coordinate 5,850,297 of NZ_CP144763.1, read as the reverse complement.
TGTTGCCGGCCCCCGGTATCCGCCAGGCGCTGATCGACGCCCAGGTCAACTGGCTGTTCCTGGGCGGCTTGATGGTCAAGGAGCTGATATTGGGCTTCTTGCTCGGGGTGTTGCTGGCGATGCCGTTCTGGCTGTACGAATCGGTGGGGGCCTTGCTGGACAACCAGCGCGGCGCGCTCATCGGCGGCCAGTTGAACCCGGCGCTAGGCACCGATACCACGCCCCTGGGCCACCTGTTCAAGGAGATGATCATCCTGTTGCTGGTCGCCACCCTGGGCATCGGCACCCTGACCCAGGTGATCTGGGACAGTTACCTGGTCTGGTCGCCCACGACCTGGTTCCCGTTGCCCGGCGCGGATGGTTTCGGGGTGTTCCTCGGGCTGCTCGCCGAGATGTTCATGCACATGCTGCTCTACGCCGCGCCATTCATTGGCCTGTTGTTGTTGGTGGAGTTCAGCCTGGCGCTGCTGAGCCTGTACAGCCCGCAACTGCAGGTGTTTATCCTCGCCATGCCGGCCAAGAGCCTGATCGGCCTGGGCTTCTTGCTGTTCTACCTGCCCACGCTGTGGGACGCGATGACCGGCCGACTCATCCGCTATGGGGAAATCCGGCACCTGCTTGACCTGCTGTTGCAGGCGCCCTGAGGGAGGGGCTCGCCGATGAGTGAAGAGAGTGGCGAAAAGACCAAGAGCGCGACGCCGAAGAAGATTCGCGACGCCCGCAACAAAGGCCAGGTTGGCCAGAGCCAGGACCTCAGCAGCCTGCTGGTGCTCGCGGCGGTCACCGAGGTGGCGTTGACGCTGGCCGATGACAGCATGCAGACGCTGCAAGACCTGGCGGCCTTCCCGCTGCATCGGCTGGACGTCGATTTCACGCGGGCCTTCGAGGAAACCCTGGCCCATGCCGGCAGCGTGCTGCTCAGCTTCACCCTGATGACCGTGGGGCTGGCGATTGCCACGCGGCTGGTGGCCGGCTGGATACAGTTCGGCTTCCTGTTTTCCCCCGAGGCCCTGGCGCCTGACCCGAACCGCCTGAACCCGCTGAACCAGGCCCAGCAGATGTTTTCCGGGCAGGCGCTGATCAACCTGTTCATGGGGCTGGTCAAGGCGGTGTTCATCGGGGCCGTGCTGTACCTGGTCACGATGCCGGCGCTCGGGGCGTTGGTCAGCCTGGTCAACGGCGACCTGCAAACCTACTGGCGCGGGTTGGCCAGCCTGTTCCGGCACATCATGCACACGTGCCTGGCGGTGTTGCTGGTGTTGGCGATCATCGACTTCGGCCTGCAGAAGTACTTTTTTGCCAAGCGCTTGCGCATGAGCGAGGAAGAGGTACGCAAGGAGTTCAAGGAAATGGAGGGCGATCCGCACGTCAAGATGCACCGCCGCAACCTGGCCCGGCAGTTGGCCGGGCAGTCCGCCGAGAAGGAAACCCAGCCGGTGGAGGACGCCGATATGCTGGTGGTCAACCCCACCCACTTTGCCGTCGCCCTGCGCTACCGGCCCGAGGAAACGGCGCTGCCGCAGCTCATCGTCAAGGGCGTCGATGCCGAGGCCCGGGCGCTGATCGAGCGGGCCAAGGCGGCGCGGATTCCGGTCATCCAGTGCATCTGGCTGGCGCGCACGATCTACCGCGAGGACGTCGGCGGTTTCATCCCCCGCGAGACGCTCCAGGCAGTAGCGCACATCTACCGGGTGCTGCGGGAACTGGACGACGAGGCCAAGGCCGAGGTGATCGAGATTCCGGAGTTGAACCTGCGCTGAGGCCGGGCGAGGGAACCGATGCACCCATGGCGGCCACTCAGGGGATGAGCCGGATTCGTCCGGGCGCTGCCGGCTTGCCGCTATGGCCCGCCCATCCTCCCCGAGGAACCCACTGGAGAATTTCCCATGCCCCATGATCCAAGCCTTGTCGGGCGCACAGGCGCCCTGCACGGGGTCGACAGCAGCCTGTTGTCCAACGCTTCCACGTTGAGCCAGCAGCCCCTCGAAGCCCAACAACGCCGCACCAGCCAGAGCTTGCAGGCACGAGGGCGTTCGTCCTCGACACCCCCGACGTTGCATCAGCGCGGTCGAACCCGCACCCGCGAGGAAACCCGCGCGTCCCGTGCCAGGTCCCAGCCCCCGCAGCCACGGCCGTCCGCCGAAACCGATACGGCGACCCCGCCGCCGACCGCACCCGCCTCCGAGCAAACACTCCTGCGTGACATGGAGTCCCGTCAGCGACAGTTGATGGAGCGTCAGTTCGAACTTCAGATGGGCATGGAGGAGCGCCAGGCGGCGATGCTGCAAGTCAAGAGCGCCGCGGACATGACCAAGCTGATGAGCGACACGGTGACCGAAGTCACCAAGGGTTTCCTGGACAGCGCCAGGAAGGTCATGCAGGAAGGTGGCGAAGCGATGAAGCTGCGTTGAGGCCCGGCGCCCACGGCCCCGCCAGGCATACCTGGTGGGGCTCGACGGGGCGGTTCAACCCAGGCGGGTGCGGTTCATGGCGAGGCTCGCCGGACGGGGTTCGCCCGGCTTGGCCAAATCGAGGATGCGAGGGCGCACCTCGTTGACCTGGGCGACGAACCCCACCACCCAATGACAGAACCGGGTTTCGTCGAGGGCCGACAACGTGCTGTGGGCGCACAGGCGAACACAGGCCTTGTCGTCCAGGGCCAGCCAGCTGCCGCCGAGCAGGTCCAGGCGAAAGTTGAGTTCCAGCAGGCGCTTGTGCAGGTCGGGGGCGTGGACCGTCACCTCGATCGCGCAGTGCAGAATGGCCATGTCGCTGTGCTCGGGCAACTCGATGACCACCGCTTCGCGGTTGTGCTTGTCATACAGCGCGCACACGCCTTGCTCCAGTTGCAAGTCCGCGTGCAGATGGTCTGCGAGGGCCGAGATCAAACGTTGGGCGAGCGGTGCGGCGGTCATGGTGAGCCTCAGTAGGTGGCTGGACGGTCGTCGAGGTCTTCCAGGCCCAGCAGCGAAAGCTGTCGGGACTGGATCTCGTCGAGCAGTTCAGATGTGATGGAGGAGTCCGGCAGCGCCTGCCACACCACGAGCGCTCGCTGTGGGTCGAGGAACACGAACAGTTGAGCGTATTCCAGCGGGTTGGCGAAGCGTCGTTCGAGCGCTTGCTGGATCTGGTTGGCGCGTAGCACCTGGCTTTGTACTTGTAGCGCGAGCCCCACGCTGTGAGGCTCGCGTCTCAAGCCGAACTCAATGCCGGGGGCAATTTCCCAATACGTCGCAATGCCGGCGATGATGTTCTTTTGAAAAGCTTGGCGAGTGCTTGCGCTGTGCACCGAGAAAGACATGCCGATTCAGTTCTCCAAGGGGACGACGCTGTGGTCGAGTGGGTGTTCGGGCGAGCCGAGGCCGCCGCGCATGCCGGGCGACCACCAGACGACGATCCGCGCAGGGTCGGGCTCGGCACGTTCACAGGAACCGGCCTGGCAGCCCGAGCGACTTGCGCAGCCGGCGAATACCGGCAGGCTCAGGAGTACGGCGAGCAGCAGCGGTGTGCGACTCATGGGTTCATCCTCGCAGTGGTTTGCAGTAGGGAAGGACGTTCGCCGCCCGGTACGCGCGCGGGCTGGTTCATGACCACGAACACTTCGGTTTCCTCGCCGGGTTCCAGCCACACTTTCGGCCAGGCAGAGGCCGCCAGGGTCCAGCGGCTGCCACAGCTCGCTTCATCGAAGCGCAACCGCCGCTGGCCATCGTTGCGCACCACGCCCACGGCGATGCCGTAGTCGGGGCCGGCGAACCATTGGGCGCGCGAGGCGTCCAGCGTCAGTCCGGGCTGCAAGGCGCACAGCGTCTCGGGGGAGTAGGGAATCGAATCGGCCTGCTTGAACGAGGCCGGGATGTTGCCGTCGGCCAGGCGGGCGAGCACGTCGCTGACCTCCAGGCGACCGACCGGGCGCTTGCCGTTGCGCCGCTCTTCCAGGCGCGCCATGGCGCTGTCGACCTGTTCGCGGTCGAGGGTCGAGATGTAGCGGGCCGGGTCGACCTGGTCGCCGATCAGGCGTGGCGTCAGGATGAACACTCGCTCCCGGCGGCTGGTTTCGCGGGTGGTCGACGAAAACAGCAGCGGCCCCAGCAGCGGGATGCGACCCAGCCATGGCACCCGTTCCAGGTTGTCGCCGGTTTCCTCGGTGTGGAAACCGCCCACCACCAGCGAGCGGCTTTCGCCCATCACCGCCTGGGTGCTGACCACTCCGCGGCGTACGCTGGGCGTCTGCTGGCCAACCTCGGAAGGTTCGATGCGGCCGTCTTCGATGTCCAGGGCCATCTGGATCTGCTTGTGCCCGCCGGTTTCGATGGCATGCGGCACCACTTGCAGGCTGGTGCCGGCGGTGATGGGTTCGATGTTGGCCACGCGCTCGCCGATGGCGGAGAGGTATTCGGTACGGCTGAAGTCGATGACCGCCGGCTGGTTCTCCAGGGTCAGGACCGAGGGGTTGGCGACCACCGTGGCCAGGCCGCGGCCTTCCAGCGCGCGCAGTTGCGCGGAAAAGTCGCCGTAGTCCTGGATGAATACCGTCGAGCTGGCACCGGGGCGCAGCATCGAGGCGCCGCCGATCAGGTCGCCGCTCTCGACGTTCCAGTTGGAGGCCAGTTCGGCCAGTTGGGTCCGGTCGATGTCCAGGATGATCGCGTCGATTTCCACCAGTTTGCGCGGCACATCCACGTCGCGGATCAGCGGGGTATAGATTTCCCGGCGCTTGGGCGCGTCGTAGATGAGCACGGCGTTGTTGCGCACATCGGCTTCGACACGGATCTTGCCGCGGCTCCCACCGCCGCTATCGCCGGGCTGCACGCGGGTGGTGTTCGGGCGGCCCATGCCGTTGAAGGCCAGTTGTTCGATATTGCCCATGGCCATCGATTGGTTGCCCTGCATGTTCTGGAACGACGCTTGGGGCAGGGCGGTGGGTGCCGCGCCGGAGGTCGAGCCACGATTCTCCAGCAGGCCCCGCAGGATGCTGGCGACGCCGGGGATGACCAGGGTGTCGCCGCGGTATTTGATGTTGCGGTCGGCCGCGGTGGCGTAGCGCAGCGGGAAGCTGATGACTTCCTGTTTTTCTTCGGGGGTCTTGCGTGCCCTGGCGAACTGGGTCACCAGGCGCACGTAGCGTTCGGGACCGGTGATCAGCACCACGCCTTCGTCAGGCAATTCACCCCAGCCGAAACGCGGGTCCAGCAGGCCGATATCGGTCAGCGCCTGTTTCATGTCCGGCACGGCATCGGCGGACACCTCCAGGCGTTTGGAGCGCTGGTTCTGCAACGGGCTGACGTACAGGCTGCTGCCGTACACGAACCACTGGAAGCGATTCTCCAGCCCGAGCCGGTCGAGGAACGCCTGGGGGCTTTCGGCCCGCATCCGGCCTTCCACCGTGCCCTTGACGGTGCCGTCGATCACCAGTTGCACGCCGAAGGTATTGGCGAAGTCATCGAGTACCTTGGTCAGCGGCGTGGCCTGGGCGTCATAGGCATAGGGGGTGTTCTTCCAATCGGTGGGCACGGCGGCCTGTGTCGGCGCGGCCAGCCCAAGCGAGCCGGCCAGCACCAGCGCAATCAGCGAGGGGCTCGCCCAGCGCTGCGTGATCAACTGGCGAAGACGGGCGTTGCCTTCGGTCATCAAGCGGTACGGCATAAACCACTGGTTAGGCATGGCGCAGTCCTGTTCCAAGGAAATGAGCGTGCGAGGGCCGCCGCGCCACGGGCGCCGCCGCCGCACGTGGGGCTTTTTGCAGAATCGATTGCCAGGTGTCGCGCTGGTTGAGCAGCGCTTCGAGCAACTCGATCAAGTCGTCGACGTGTCCGTCCGGAGCCAGCTGCGCCATCAACCACAACCGCGCATCGTGGGGCGCGCGCGCCAGTGCCCCGGGGAATCGCGAAAGGCTCGGGTGGGCCAGCCGGAGCACCTCTTCCAGGGCCGCCTCGTTGGACACGCTGGCGGGCAGCTCGACCGACAGCAGCAGCGCGCCTTCGAGTTTGTCGAAGGTGACGTCGCCGTCGTCGATGACCAGGGTGAAAGGCGCGGGCTCATCGGCGCCGGCACTCCAGCGAATGAGCTGCGCGCGCAGCTCATGGCATTGCATCGATGATCGCCTTGGCGAGGTTGTGGTGGGCCGTGGTCTGTTGAGTGGCCGCCGTCACCGCGACCGACATGCCGTTCATGCTGGTGAGGAAGGTGTGCATGTCGTCCAGGGACTGGCTCTGCGCAGCGTTCATCGCCGCGTTGTTGACGTTGTCGGTGGCGCGTTGGAAGTAAGTGTCGAGGCGGCGCTGCAGGGCATCGATAGAAGACATAAACGGTTCCTCCGGGCTTGGGCGTGTTCACCCGGTGAGTGGTGGTTACGCCCGTGGCGGTTCCGCAAGGAAGCGAGAAAAGAAGCGGGGGACTGGATTTAGGGTTGCGGCTCTGGCAGCCGCAGCGCTTGCACGGCGCTGGGCCAGTCGAGCTGGAACGTGCCGCCAGGGGTTTGCAGTTTCACCTGCTGACGGTCCATGCCGGCATCGGCCACCGGCGTCCAGGCTTGCGGGCTGGCGTTGCCGAGGCTGCGGGTCAGGCTCGCCAGGTCTTCGGGATGACAGTGCAGGGTAGCGGTGGCCGGATCGCGTTGCCCCGAGGCCAGCTGACGCACCAGCGCATCGATGCGCGCCGGTTCGGGCACCTCGTCCAGTAGCGTTTGTAGGGCCTCGTTGACCAGCCGTGCAGCGCTGCTTTCAATCTGCTCCCACATCGCCTGGCGCTGCGCTTCCCATGTGGCGAGCAGGGCGTCGGCCTTGTCCCAGAATTGCGCCTGGGCCTCAAGGACCTGCGCTTCGGCCACTTCGTTGGCCTGTTCGAGCAACTGCGCGGCCTGGTCCCTGGCGTGTTCGATGACACGTTGCGCACGGGCGCAATCGACCAGGGTTTCGCGCGCGATATAGGGCTGCAGCAAGCCCTGGCCTTCGGGGCGTAGTTCAAGCGAGCGCCGGGCGAGCATCGTGGATCTCCGTGTCGTGGGGGGTAGGGACGGGGGACGCCAGGCTTTGCCCGGCTTTCCAGCAGGCGGACTGCCAGAGCGTGTCGAGCCTGGCCGCGGGCGGTTGGGGTTGGGGCGCCGTGCTGCATTCGATGGCCATGATCCTTGCGCGAGGGAACGCCAGGCGCGCCCGTTGCCAGGTCGGTTCGTCGAGCCAGGCCCGCAGCAGCGCGAGCGGATCCTGGTCCGGTTCGAGCCAATGCCCGGGGCGCAATGCCTTGGCCGTGCGTTCGCACCAGGCGCGGTCCTGCGCCGACAATGCCGGGGTGGCCGTCAACGGTGAACAGGTGGTCGCCACCAGTTCACAGGCCAGGGCCAGGGCGGCCGGTGCGCAAAGCAGTGCCTGCTGCGCCGGGCTCGGCCTGGGTGGCGTGCAGGGCGTCATGCCGAAGCGCCTGGCCAGCGTGGCGTGGTGCCCACGGGCGAGGGCGTCGAGGCGTGACGCACTCAGTCGAGCAAGGTCGGGTGGCTGCCATTCGGGGGTGGCCTGGCGCCAGGCGTGGTGCCACCAGTGAACCCACTCCAGCGCGGCGCTCATGCGGCAGAGCCTTTGTCATGGGTTCCAGCGCCCGGTGTCTTGACCGCGAACAACGGTGCCGCCGTGTTGCCCGGTGGTGCGGCGGGGGCGCCCGGCCGGGTGAGTTTGTGTTCGAGAAAGCGCGGCAGCGTCAGGGCGCCCTTGCGCCACAACCGGTAGAGACCATAGCCGGCGCCCAGCAGGATCCCCAGCAATATGATACCCGCCACCACAGTGACCGTTCGCCAGTAGGCGACTTCCTCGGCCTGCATGACGAACGGCCCGAAGTGCGCCATCTTGCGCCGCTCCTGATACGGCACGGTGGGCACGAACACCACCGACAACTTGCTCGCATTGTGGGCCGCATCGGCCATGCCGGGGATCCCGCTGGCGATCAGGTTGCGCACCCGTGGCGTGATGCTGTCGGGATCCAGCGCCCCGGTGTGCTTGATGAACACCGAGGCCGACGCCGGTTGCACCGGCTCGCCGGGCGCGACCCGCTCCGGCAGGACCACATGGACCCGGGCGAGCACCACGCCGTCGATCTGCGACAAGGTCGATTCGAGCTCCTGGGACAACGCGTAGATATAGCGGGCGCGCTCTTCCAGTGGCGTGGAAATGACCCCTTCCTTGCGGAAGATATCCCCCAGGCTGGAACGTGAGCGCCGCGGCAGGCCGGCCGCTTCGAGCACGTGGACGGCACTGTTCATGTCGGCGGGCTCGACCAGGACGGTCATGCCGTCCTTGTCGACTTGCTTGCTCGCCTCGATGTTCTTGTCCGCCAGCTCCGCGATCACTTCGTTGGCATCCTGCTCGGAGAGGCGGCTGTGCAGCGCCGATCGCTCCTCGCAAGCCGTGAGCAGCAGGCACAGTAACAACGTTGAGCATGCGCGCATGAACATGGCCGGCATTTCCTTTACTGGAGGTTAGTGAGCTTCTCGATCGCCTGGGAGCCTTTGCTGACCAGTTTCGCGGTCATCAGGCTTTCCAGGTGGAACGACGACAACGACCGGTTCGACTGCAACATGTCCTGCGGGTCGGCGGTGCGGATGGCCTTGAGCATGTCGCGGTTGGCGCGCTCGTCCAGTCGTTGCAGTTCGCCGGAGCGACTCGACAGCGAATCGATGATGCGTGCCGCGACGTTGTTTTCGTTATCCGGCGCCGGTGGCTTCTCGCGCATCTGGGCGTTGAACCAGCTGACGTCGCTGGTCTCGGCGCTGGCCTGCGGCCGTGCGCCCGCCTTGGCCGGTGAGGAGGCCAGTTGGCTGGCATCGATGGCTTGTATTTCCATGGGCTTCTCCAATCTCGAGGGGACGAATCAAAAGGGGCGGATGCCTTCAGGCGCACATCAGCCGCAGGACGTTGCGGGCACTGCCGGTGACGCTCAGGTGAAACTCGATTTCCTCACGCCCGCGCCGGGCTCGCCGCCGCGCGACCGGGTACTGGCCCGCCAGGCGAGCCAGCGCCAGGTCCAGTTGTTCCAGGGCCAGCTGGAACAGCCGGGTTTCGCGGGCTTGCAGTGGCGTGCCGAGGGCGATGCGCTCGGTCCATGTCCACGTTTCGCCGTGGGTGCTGGGCGGCGGGTAGCGCTGTGGGTGCTGGTCCATGAAGCTGGCGATCTCGAACAACAGGTCCTGGTCGTCCGGCTCGTAGCGCGCCTGGCCCGCGCTGTCGTCGATGTCCAGCAGCGTCAGCAGCTTGCGCCGGCCCAGCACCGCGATGAGCCTGAGCAACAGCCGCAGGCTGGCGTTATGCCGGTCGAGCGGGCCGTCCGTTTCCCAGGCGCCGAACAGCGCGCCGCAGAACGGGTTGTTCGCACTGCCGAAATCACTCTGGCTGCCGACGTCGTTGTCGCCGATGGGTGGCCGGCGATGGGCGAACATCTGCGCCAGGTCGCCAAACAGGTCCTCATCGGAATAGGCGTCGTCGATATCGACCTCCAGGTTCTGGCCGGTACCGCCGTTGATCTCTTCCAGGATGTCCGTCAGGACCAGGTTCAGCGGGTTTTCCGTTTCCACGGCCAAGCCCTGTTGCGGAGGCTGCCAGCCGAAGGGCGAGCGTCCGCCTGCCGAGTCGTGTTCACCGCCCCATCGCACCAGTGACTCTTTCAACCGGCCGCTGCTCGCATGCTGCGTCAGGTGCTCGATCACCGCATCTGCCAGGCCTTGAGTGATCGAGGCGCGGCGTTGCGTGGAGTCGTCATGTGAAAGGACTGCGGGAGGACGAAGGCTGTTCAGCCGATCGATATGCATGGGCCTGATCTCATCGCGCTTGAAGAGACCCCGCCGCGGCGGGGCTTGAAGCGGGTTGTCAGAATCGTATGTTCTTGGACGCCTCCCCCATGGCCGTAATGGCCTTGGTGGCACTGTCCATGGACTCTGCCGAGATGGCGTTCATGGTGTCGGCGATCAGTTTCTTTTGGTCGAATTCGGATTTCATGGTCGTCATCGCAGCCGAGGTAGCATCCATCTGCTGCATGGCCGCCATGGAGGCCGCAAGAGAAGCTCCACCAAAACTCATAGTCGTATCTCCGGATTGTGGAATGGCGAGACGGTTGTGAGTGTCTCGAAGGTTAGGTGGCGGCGCAGGTGGAAACGGTTCCACGCCGGGCACTCAACCCATCGATATTTCCAGGCACTTCATCCGGTAGTAGAGCGTGCGCCGGGCGATGCCCAGCTCGGCGATGACCTTGTCGATATGACGATGGTGGCGACGCATGCAGTCTTCGATGAGCACTTTCTCGAACTGCTGCAGTTGCTCTTTCAAATTGAGCGTGGTGTTGCAGTGCTCCGAGAGTTCGGCACGGGGCAGCGCCGGCAGGCCGAGCACGTAGCGCTTGGCGGCGGATTGCAGCTCACGGATGTTCCCTGGCCAGGCGTAGCCGATCAGGTGGCACAACAGCTCCGGCGACGGGGGGATGTAGGGCCGGTCCAGGGCCTTGGCTTCACGCCGCACCAGTGACTGGAACAGCGGCACGATGCGTTCCTTGCGGCTGCGCAGGGGCGGCAGCTTGAGGCTGACGATGTTCAGCCGGAAGTACAGGTCGCGACGAAACTCGCCCCTTTCGACCATCTCCCCCAAAGGGCACTGGGCGGAGGCGATCACCCGCATGTTCACCGGGATGCTCTGGGTCGAACCCAAGCGCTGGACGGTCCTGGATTCCAGGACACGCAGCAGCTTGGCTTGCAGCGCCAGGGGCATGCTGTCGACCTCGTCCAGGTACAGCGTTCCGTTATGCGCCGCCTCGACGAACCCTGCGCGGCTCTGGCTGACACCGGTAAACGCACCGGTGTTGGCCCCGAACAGTTGACTCTCCGCCAGGCTCTCGGGAATGGCGGCGCAGTTGATGGCGACGAATTTGCCTGAACGACCGGACATGCGGTGGATTTTCTCCGCCAGCGTGTCTTTGCCGGTGCCGGTTTCGCCGCGCAATAGCACGTCAACCATGAGCGGCGCCACACTTTGGGCAAACGCCTCAAGGTTGAGAACATCCTCTTTATGGGTAGTGGAAAGTGCAGCGCAAAGCATCTTTTGCATCACTGACGATTCCATTCTTGTTTTGGTAGGAGGTCGACAATTTAAAGATCAAAGGCGCGTAGAAATTTCCCGCGCCGCGGCATGACCGACTTGAGACCAACGTTCTGTTTGCTACGGAGGTTTAGAGAACCGATTAAAAAAAAGTTCATGCTGGCACGGCAGATGTTAATCGTTTCAGCTCAACGGCCGGAAAGCCGGAACACCCCTGCGCAACCCGTCTGGCATGGGGTTCGGCCAAAAAACGAGGCGTGTAGGAGGGGCTTCTGAAAATTGGATCCGACAAACGGTTCAGCGCAAGCGCCTGTTTGGAGCAAACGCTCTACAATCAAACAAATGTTCGATCGCTTAGTACTGAACTAGTGGGTTTTGGAAATACGTTTCGTAGTTCAGATTAGTCACTTGGGAGTTGACCAGGGGCAATAACAGCCGACCGCCAATGTGTTAGTGGCGTTAACTTTTCGGCCAGCACTAAGCGCTTCAAGGATCGGCTCGATAAAGCTGTTAGTGGAGTTGCAGGTCAGCCCTTCGCTGTAGGGACCGAAGTACGCCAGTTGGCCGCTGTGGTCCCAGATCGCCACTGCCGGGCTGGCGGGAATCTGGTTGGAACCGGGGAGTGTGGCGAGGGGTTTGAGGCGGCTGAGCGTCGCGGGCAATTGGCCCTGGCTGCCGGTTTTCTGAACCGCATAAAACTCTACGCCCTGCGCGGCATATTGATCGACCAGTTCGGACAGGTGTTGCTGGTTACCGACGTTGCACGGGCAGGCCGGGTCCCAGAAATGCACCAGGCGGATGGCACCGGGGCCGGCCAGCTCGGACGGCAGGCGCAGCGGCTCGCCGGAAAATACCGCCGTGTGTTGGCTGAAGGCCCGCAGGAAACGCCCCTGGAACCAGTCGTAGGCCACCCACAACAGGATGGCGCACGCGAGGGCAAGCAGGCTGGCAAGCAAGGTCGTGCGGTGGGACGGGCGCATGGTGTCGATCCTCTGAGGTCGCGTAGCTTGCCATGCCCGCTGCGACAGATGAATATCGCAGGCCTACAAAGTCTGTTTCGCGCGATGCGCTTCTGCCTGGACCTATTGATGCCTGCTCCTTTCGATCCCGATCTCCTGCGTGCCAGCCTGCAACCTCTGGCCCGGTGGCAACCCCTGTCGGAGCAAGCCCAGGCGTACCAGCGCTTCTACGGCCTGGACTTTCCCGGGCGCGACGTGCGCAAGGGACTGGGGTGTTTCGAGGTAGAGGGTTACACGCTGGTCAGTCAGGTCTGGTGGCCGGAAAAAACCGTGGCGACGCTGTTCGTGTTCCACGGCTATTACGATCACATGGGGCTGTACCGGCACTTGATCGAATGGGGCCTGGAGCAGGGCTTCGCGGTGATCGCCTGTGACTTGCCGGGCCATGGCCTGTCCAGTGGCGAGCGGGCCAGCATCGGTGATTTCGCCGAATACCAGGCCACCTTGCAGGGCCTGTTGGGCGAGGCCGCCACGCTGGAACTGCCCCAGCCCTGGCACTTGTGCGGGCAGAGCACCGGTGGCGCCATCGTGGTCGATCACGTGCTCAACCAGGGCGCCCAGAGCCCGGCCCAGGGCCAGGTCATCCTGTTGTCGCCTTTGGTGCGACCGCGGGCCTGGGGCTGGTCGCGTCTCAGTTATTACCTGCTCAAGCCGTTCGTGACCGGTATTGCCCGGCGCTTCAGCGAAAACTCCAGTGACCCGCAGTTCCTGCCATTCCTGCAAGCCGACCCACTGCAACCGCTCCGCCTGCCCACGGCGTGGGTCGGGGCGCTGGGCCAGTGGATCAAGCGTATCGAGGCCGCCCCGGGCAGCCCACGCCAGCCGCTGATCGTGCAGGGCCAGGCCGACATGACGGTGGATTGGAAACACAACCTGGACGTGTTGCGCAGCAAGTTCGACCGGCCCCAGGTGCTGATGCTGCCCCAGGGACGGCATCACCTGGCGAACGAGACCCTGGCGTTGCGCCAGGAGATGTTCGGGTTTCTGGCGAAGCGGATGAGCCGGATGCGGCGGTGACTTTGAATTTGCAATCGCGAGCAAGCTCGCTCCCACATTGGACCTCTGGCGTTCGGGAAATCTGAGCGTACTCAAAACCCTGTGGGAGCGAGCTTGCTCGCGATGGCGTTATTGGGCACTACTGCCCGAGATTCTGCCCCACCGCCAGCCCCGCCCGGATCGCCGCCAGCGCGGCTTGATAATAAGCCTGGCCCTCGGCTGATTCGGCGAAAGTGGCGAACTCTTCCAGCTCGGTATCGCTCAGGTCACGGTAGACGTACAGCAGCGTGTTGTTCAGGTCCGCGCCGATCTGCTCCATCAACCGCTGGCGCTGGCCGTTCAGCATGCCCTGGGCCTGGCCGGCGCCCAGCAGGCCGGGGATCATCGAACTCAGGCTGTCGGCCGCGACGCCGGCGATCGCCAGGCTGACCTCGGCGCCGGCCTCGCGGGCGGGCAGGGCCTGGGCCAGGTGGCCGATGATCAGCAGGCGATTGTCACTGGCTTGCATCTTCGGCAGGCCCTTGGCGTTCTTGGCCAGTTGATCGCGCCGGGTGGCCAGCAACTCGGCCGCCACGACCTTGCGACCCAGGGGCGTCTGGAAAAAATTCAGTGCCGGGTTCGGATCGCGAAGGTTCTTGCGCATTTGCGCCTCGGCCCGCTGGTCCATGGCCTGGGGGGCGAAGCGTTGATTGCTGTTGGTCACCAGGGCCTGGAACACCGCCGGTGGCAGGCTGCTCTGGTAGCGCTGCTGGGCCGCGCTCAGGGCGTCATTGAAATGCGCCCGTTGTTCCGGCCAGCCGGCGACCTTGTACAACTGGTCGTAGCTGTCTGCCCAGGCGGGCAACACGCAGAACATCAACAGTGAGAAAAGCAAACGGCGCATAGGGACTCCTGTCAGCAGCCGACTATTCTCCGTGGGGCATGGGAACTTGTCGAGAATTCGTATCAAGTTCGTACGCCAGTGCTACCTGGCGCCGTAAAGTCGCTGCGTGGCGCTGTCGGTTTTGCAGGCACAGGCATACTATGCGCGCCATGCAAATACCTTCTGATCACCCGCTGCTGTTACGTATCGTCGACGACCTGGCCGAGCGCGGCTGGTCGCAGCAGAACCTGTTCCTGCCGGACGCGCTGACCCGCGCCCTGGCGGCCGAGTGTCGCCAGCGCGCCGCCGAAGGCGAACTGGCGCCGGCGGCGGTCGGGCGCGGACCGTTCTCGGAGATCCGCGAAGGTATCCGGGGTGATCGCATCCAATGGATCGAGCCTGGCCAGGCGCAGGCTTGCGATCATTACCTGGCCTTGATGGACAGCCTGCGCGAGGCGATGAACCGTGGGCTGTTCCTGGGCCTGGAAGATTTCGAAAGCCACTTCGCCCTGTACCCGCCCGGCGCGTTCTACCTCAAGCATGTCGACCGCTTTCGTGACGACGACCGGCGCATGGTGTCGGCGGTGCTCTACCTCAATGACGCCTGGTCGGCGGAACAGGGTGGCCAACTGCGCATGTACCTGGACGATGGCGTGGAGCATGACGTCGTGCCCGTCGGCGGTTGCCTGGTGGTGTTCCTCTCGGGCGAAATCCCCCACGAAGTCCTGCCGGCCACGCGCAACCGCCTGTCCTTGACCGGCTGGTTCCGGCGCCGCGGCAACGAGTTGTTCTGACCCCATGGAAAAGATCCTAGTCAGTCGCTGCCTGCTCGGCCACCGGGTGCGCTATGACGGCGGTGCCAGCGGGCCATTCGATCAACTTCAGCAATGGCTCGACGAAGGCCGGGTCGTGCCCCTGTGCCCGGAAGTCGCCGGCGGCCTGCCCACGCCCCGGGCCGCGGCGGAGATTGCCGGTGGACAGGGCGTCCAGGTGCTCGACGGCCAGGCGGCGGTGATCACCACAGACGGCGAAGACGTGAGTGCGCAGTTCCTGTCGGGCGCCGACCAGGCGCTGGCGCTGGTCCGCGAACACGGCATCCGGATCGCCGTGCTCAAGGCCAACAGCCCATCGTGCGGCAACCTGCTGACCTACGACGGCACGTTTAGTGGCGTGAAAGTCAGTGGCGAGGGCGTGACAGCGGCCTTGCTCAAGCGCCATGGGGTGCGGGTGTTCAATGAGTTGGAGTTGGCTGAAGTTGCGTTGGCGCTCGTGGTGTTGAACAGTCGCTGATTGCTATCTGGCACAACCCTGTTGTGGCGAGGGGATTTATCCCCGCTGGGGTGCGCAGCGCCCCCAAAAGAATCGACACGGTCTGTCAGACACATCGTGGTGTCAGGCATCAGGGACGCTGCGCGCCCCAGCGGGGATAAATCCCCTCGCCACAGTCGGTCTTCTGTCATAACTGACCCGCCAACTGCTCGATCTGCTCCTGCCGCTCAGCCTGGCTCAGCCGCGCCTGGGGGTTGAGGCTGGACCACTGGGGATGGGCGCGGGCCTTGGCCAGGGCGTCGGGCAGCTTGCCTTCGCGCCAGGTCTTGTCTGCCTGGGGCGTGGCGATGCGGATGCTGTCGAGGGCCGCATGGCCACGCTGGTTGAGGGCTTGCAGCAGTTGCCGTTGGCGCAGGGCCAGCAGGCGCAGCACGCTGTCGTCCACCGTCAGTTCGCGCTGGCCCTTGAGTTTGCCCATGAGTCGATTGCCGTAGCTGCGGGCGGTTTGCAGGGCGCCGCCGGCAATGGCCCCGGCGAGGGCGGCGGCGCCGAGGGTCAGGCCGCCCACCAGCAAGTCCACCCCGGCACCGGCCGCGGCGCCTGCGGCGATTCCACCGCCAACCCGCACACCCAATTGCTTCAAAGTCTCGGGATTGAACAGGTCATCGCCCCAGCGTCCGTCGAGCAGTGGCAAGTCACTGGCGGCGGCGTCCTGGGGGCGGAAGGCATAGAGCTTGAGCAGGGATTCGACGCAGCGTTGTTCGCGCTGACGCACTGCATGGCGTAGCTCGTCGATGGCCTGGCGCTCCCGCTCGGGGTCGCTGGCGACGCTGCGGCGGCAGGCGGCGCAGTCGATCAACAGCTCGGCGATCAACCGGGCTGCGCTCTGCTGGCGGGCCAGGCGCTGAGCCTGTTGGTCGGCAATCAACCGCTCCAGTTGCCCGCGGGCGCTTTCCAGCAACAGCGCGAGGCTTTCATACAAGCGTCGTTCGCCATCCTCGGGCGGCGCGACGCTGTCAAAGCGCACCAGGGCATGCAGCCCCAGGCGTGCCAGGGCTTCGCGCCAGTCGGGCTCACGGTGTTGGGTGCTGCTGACGAAATTGAGTACCGGCAGCAGCGGCTTGCCGCAACTGGCGAGGACCTCCAGCTCATCGCGGTACTTGGCCAGCACCGGTTCACGGGCGTCGATGACATAAATGCCGGCGTCGCTCGCGAGCAACTGCCGCAACACCTTGGCCTCTTGCTCGAAGCGTTGCCGCGCCTCGCTGCCTTCGAGAAAACGGGCCAGGCGTGCCGGGCCGTCCAGGCGTTCACCGGGGCGCTCCAGGCATTCGAGGTAGTCGAGCAGGGCGATGGCGTCCTCCAGGCCTGGGGTGTCGTACAGCTCCAGCAGGGCTTGCCCGTCCACCGAGAGGCGTGCGCCCTCGACGTGCCGGGTGGTGCTCGGGCGATGGGACACTTCGCCGAAGCCGACGTCCCGGGTAAGGGTGCGCAGCAGCGAGGTCTTGCCGACGTTGGTATGCCCGACCACGGCCAGTTTCAGCGGCTTGATGGAATCAGTCATGGCCGTTCTCCAGCCAGCTCATGGGGGCGCAATCGGCGAAAGGCAATTGCAGCTGTTGCAGCGCGCTGTGCCAGTCGCCCAGGCGTTCGGCGTCCAGCGCTTCGCCGGGCGGCGCCTGTAACAGCCACACGCGGGTGGCGCTGGCGCTGCGGGCCAGTTCGGCGATCAACGCCAGGCTGCCCCGGTCTGGCGAGCGGCGTGGATCACAGGCAATCGCCAACCGCGCCGGTGGAAATCGCGACAGTTGCTCGAGGAGTTTGTGGCGAGACTCGCGGCTGTCGAGGACACCGGCGTTTTTCACCGAGTCGGGCAGCTTCGGCGGCCAGGGCCGCTCGTCCAGCTCGATGGCCACCAGCAAGGCGCCGGTGCTTTGCACCGTGCCGGCGGGGCTTTGCACCTGATGCAACTGGGCGGGCGCGGCGTCGTTGATTCCCAGTCGCTCGCTGCTGGGCATCAGGCGTTCGCGTAACTGGGCATAGCCCGGCAGGTTCAAGTCCAGGGCCAGGTCGGCGCGACCGCGGCGCCAGCGCCACAGGCACAGCAGCGCCAGGCCCAGGCGTGGCAGCACGCCGTAGACCAGCACCACGCCCACCAGCCAAGTGGCCCAGGCCTGGCGGGCGCTGTCGAGGTTCAGGGCGCCGTCGCCGCTGGCGCGGATCATCTCCACGGTCGGTACGTTGAAACCCAGCAGGGCAGGCACAGTACCGAGGGCGCGGGTCAGGGCAACAAAGGTCTCGCTGCCGAGCAGGGTGGTTTCCCAGACAAACCCGTAGCGCCGGGTCGCCATCAGCATCAGTACGATGACCAGCGCGCTGACCATCGCTACCAGCCAGACGCCGTTGACCAGCGCCCCGAGAACCCAGCGATTGAGTCGCTTTCGTTGCAACAACAGCAGCAGGGCCGGCGCCAGTTGGATGGCCTTGGCGTCGCGGGCGAGCTTCTCGCTGAGCCACAACCACAAGCGGCCCAGCACGGCATCCTGGCCCCCGGCGAACGCCAGGCCGAGGGCCCAGCCGATCAGCAGGACCAGGTTGAGGCCCAGGAGGCTGCCCAAGGCCCAGAACACGTTGACTGGCGTCTGCCCGTCGCCGAGTGCGGCAAAGCCCAGGCCGGCGCCGCTGACCACGGCGAGCACCGCCAACACCATCAGTGCCAGGCGCGCCCCTTGCAACCAGTGGCGCAGAGCCAGGACGAGGCCATCGCGCTCGGCCAGCCAGCGGGCGCGATGGCGGATGCGGGTGGACAACTCACCGCCGGCCGCACGGGCCAGGCGATTGGCTTCCTGGTCCTGCAACGGGCCGGCGTGCTCTTCACGCAGGCGGATGGCCTCGGTCAACCAGAGTTCTTGCAGTTTCGTCACGGGTGCTTCCGTAGCTCAAATGAGGGTTGAGCATAACCGCTGTAGCGCCTGTCGGGGTACGGCGCGCCTCTGGTATCCTCGGCGGCATGAAAAAAACACTTCCCTTAAGCCTGATCGCAGCCCTTGGTGAAAACCGGGTGATCGGCGTCGACAACAGCATGCCCTGGCACTTGCCGGGGGATTTCAAATACTTCAAGGCCACCACCCTGGGCAAGCCGATCATCATGGGGCGCAAGACCTGGGATTCCCTCGGTCGACCGTTGCCGGGGCGCCTGAACATCGTGGTCAGTCGCCAGCCTGGCTTGCTGCTCGAGGGCGCGGAAGTCTTTTCCAGCCTCGACGCCGCCGTGGAACGGGCCGAAGCCTGGGCGCAGGCGCAGGGTGTCGATGAGCTGATGTTGATCGGCGGTGCGCAGTTGTACGCCCAGGCTCTGGAGCAGGCCGACCGACTGTACCTGACCCGCGTGGCGCTGAGCCCGGAAGGGGATGCGTGGTTTCCGGCGTTCGACGCGAACCAGTGGACGCTGGTTTCGAACCAGCCGAACCCGGCCGAAGGGGATAAGCCGGCGTATAGCTTCGAGGTGTGGGAGAGGCGTTAAGGGCATCGCGAGCAAGCTCGCTCCCACAGTTAACCGAGTTTTGTCAGGCAGACCTCGGTCGACTGTGGGAGCGAGCTTGCTCGCGAAAGCGGTCTATCAGGCGCCACGCATCAAGCGTGCACCAACTCCCCATGTTCATCAGCGTCGAGCAAGGCCTTGTCGGTCTGTTGCATCACCTGGCTGGTGATCGCCCCGGCGGTGATCGAGCCGCTGACGTTCAACGCCGTGCGACCCATGTCGATCAGCGGTTCGACGGAAATCAGCAGCGCCACCAGCGAGACCGGCAAGCCCATCGCCGGCAGCACGATCAGCGCGGCAAATGTCGCCCCGCCACCGACCCCGGCGACGCCCGCCGAACTCAAGGTCACGATCGCCACCAGCGTCGCGATCCATACCGGGTCCAGCGGGTTGATGCCCACTGTCGGCGCAACCATGACCGCCAGCATCGCCGGGTACAGGCCGGCGCAACCGTTCTGGCCGATGGTGGCGCCGAACGAGGCGCTGAAGCTGGCGATGGCGCGTGGAATGCCGAGGCGGCTGGTCTGGACTTCGATGCTCAGCGGGATGGTCGCCGCGCTGGAGCGGCTGGTGAAGGCGAAGGTCAGCACCGGCCAGATCTTGCGCAAGAAACGCAACGGGTTGATCCCCGCCGCGCTGACCAGCAGGCCATGGACGACGAACATCAGGCCCAGGCCCAGGTACGACACCACCACGAAACTGCCGAGCTTGATGATGTCCTGCAGGTTGGAGCCCGCCACCACTTTGGTCATCAACGCCAGCACGCCATAGGGCGTCAGCTTCATCACCAACCGCACCAGACGCGTGACCCAGCTCTGCAGGGTGTCGATGGCGTCGATCACTTTCTGACCTTTTTGCGCGTCATCCTTGAGCAATTGCAGGGCGGCCACGCCGAGGAACGCGGCGAAGATCACCACGCTGATGATCGAGGTCGGCTTGGCCCGGGCCAGGTCGGCAAAGGGGTTTTGTGGAATGAACGAAAGCAGCAACTGCGGGATGTTCAGGTCGGCGACCTTGCCGGCGTAATCGCTCTGGATCACTTGCAGGCGCGCCAGTTCCTGGCTGCCGGCCACCAGCCCTTCGGCGGTGAGGCCGAACAGGTTGGTCAGGCCGATCCCGATCAGGGCGGCGATGGCCGTGGTGAACAGCAAGGTGCCGATGGTCAGGAAGCTGATCTTGCCCAGGGACGAGGCGTTGTGCAGACGCGCCACGGCGCTGAGGATCGAGGCGAAGACCAGCGGGATGACGATCATCTGCAACAGTTGCACGTAGCCGTTGCCGACCAGGTCGAACCAGCCGATCGAGGCCTTGAGCACCGGGTTGCCAGCCCCGTAGATCGTGTGCAGGGCCACCCCGAACCCCACGCCCAGCACCAGGGCCAGCAGTACTTTCCTGGCCAGGCTCCAGCTGGCGTGACGGGTTTGCGCCAGGCCGAACAGCAAGGCGAGGAACACCAGCAGATTGAGGATCAGCGGCAGATTCATCAAGAGAGCTCCGTTAAGACTTTGCCAGTCGCTTGAAGCCGCGACTGCGAACCGGGAAGCCTAACAGTCTGATAACTAATGAATTAATACTAAAAATGCATGTTGAATGTCGTTTATGGAATAAGGACGTGGCGTTTGCGGGTACGTCGCTGGCGTTTTCAAGACGTAAGCGGTCGCGGACAGGCGAGGACTGTCATACGCATTTGTTAGCGTCGGGTTCTTTGAACCTGGGAGAAATGCCGATGAAGCTCGCACCTCGTTTTCTCGCTGTCGCCTTGAGCCTGGGCCTGGCCGGACAGGCCCTTGCCACCGAGCTCAAGCACTGGCCGGCCGAGCAGGCCAAGGCCCTGGACGCGATGATCGCGGCCAACGCCAACAAGGGTAACTACGCGGTGTTCGACATGGACAACACCAGCTACCGTTACGACCTCGAGGAATCGTTGCTGCCGTTCATGGAGAACAAGGGCCTCATCACCCGCGAAACCCTGGACCCGTCCCTCAAGCTGATGCCGTTCAAGGACACCGCCGACCACAAGGAAAGCCTGTTCAGCTATTACTATCGCCTGTGCGAAGTGGACGACATGGTCTGCTACCCCTGGGTGGCCCAGGTGTTCTCCGGTTTCACCCTCAAGGAGCTCAAGGGCTACGTCGACGAGCTGATGGCTTCTGGCAAGCCGGTGCCCACCACGTATTACGACGGCGACAAGGTCGTCAACTCCACCGTCAACCCGCCCAAGGTCTTCACCGGCCAGGCCGAGCTGTACAACAAACTGATGGAAAACGGCATCGAGGTCTATGTCATGACCGCGGCGTCGGAAGAATTGGTGCGCATGGTCGCTGCCGATCCGAAGTATGGCTACAACCTCAAGCCGCAGAACGTGATCGGCGTGACCACGCTGCTCAAGGATCGCAAGACGGGCGAACTGACCACGGCCCGCAAGCAGATCAGCGCCGGCAAGTATGACGAGAAGGCCAACCTCGACCTGGAGTACACGCCTTACCTGTGGACGCCGGCGACCTGGATGGCCGGCAAGCATGCAGCGATCCTGACCTACATCGACGAGTGGAAGAAACCGGTGCTCGTGGGCGGCGACACGCCGAGCAGCGATGGCTACATGTTGTTCCACGATGTGGATGTAGCGAAGGGCGGCATCCACCTGTGGGTCAACCGCAAGGACAAATACATGACCCAGCTCAACGGCATGATGGCCAAGCACGCCGCGGCCCAGGCCAAGGAAGGCCTGCCGGTGACGGCGGACAAGAACTGGGTGATCGTCAAGCCGGAAGACATCCAGTAAGTCCCACGACCCCGCGGGGGGCCACGAAGAACCCGTGGCAAGGGCCTGCTCCCGCTCGACTGCGTAGCAGTCGCAAACCAGGTCATGCGGTTTGCCTGAAGCAATGCTGGGGGCCTGCTGCGCAGGCCAGCGGGAGCAAGCTCCCTCGCCACAAGAGACTCCACGGCCGTAAGGCAAATGAGAGCCCAAAAAAATGCCCCGCACTTGGCGGGGCATTTTTTTGGCCGCTTTAGACGCTTACAAGCCGTCGAGCATTGCCTTGTTGCGTACAGCGCCCTTGTCGGCGCTGGTGGCGAGCAGGGCGTAGGCCTTGAGTGCCGTGGTGACCTTGCGCGGGCGCACTTCCACCGGCTTCCAGCCTTTCTTGTCCTGTTCGACGCGGCGCGCGGCCAGCTCTTCATCGCTGATCAACAGGTTGATCGAGCGGTTCGGAATGTCGATCAGCACCTTATCGCCATCGCGTACCAGGCCGATGGCGCCACCTGCCGCCGCTTCAGGCGAAGCGTGACCGATGGACAGGCCCGAAGTCCCGCCGGAGAAACGGCCGTCGGTGAGCAGGGCGCAGGCTTTGCCCAGGCCCTTGGACTTCAGGTAGGACGTGGGGTAGAGCATTTCCTGCATGCCCGGGCCACCTTTCGGGCCTTCGTAGCGAATGATCACGATGTCGCCGGCCTTCACCTCGTCCGCGAGGATCCCGCGCACGGCGCTGTCCTGGCTTTCGAAGATCTTGGCGTTGCCTTCGAACACGTGGATCGACTCATCGACGCCGGCGGTCTTCACCACGCAACCGTCCAGGGCGATGTTGCCGTACAGCACGGCCAACCCGCCTTCCTTGGAGTAGGCGTGCTCGACGCTGCGGATGCAGCCGTTCTCACGATCGTCGTCCAGGGTTTCCCAACGGGTCGACTGGCTGAACGCGGTCTGTGTCGGAATGCCCGCCGGGCCTGCCTTGAAGAAGTGATGCACGGCTTCGTCGGTGGTCTGGGTGATGTCCCACTTGGCGATAGCCTCGGCCATGGTCTTGCTGTGCACGGTCGGCAGGTCGGTGTGCAGCAACCCGCCTCGGGCCAGGGAACCGAGGATACTGATGATCCCGCCGGCACGGTGCACATCTTCCATGTGGTACTTCTGGATGTTCGGCGCGACCTTGCACAGTTGCGGCACGTTGCGGGACAGGCGGTCGATGTCGCGCAGGTCGAAATCGATCTCGGCTTCCTGGGCGGCGGCCAGCAGGTGCAGGATGGTGTTGGTGGAACCGCCCATGGCGATGTCCAGGGTCATGGCGTTTTCGAACGCCTTGAAGTTGGCGATGTTGCGTGGCAACACCGACGCATCATTCTCACCGTAGTAGCGCTTGCACAGCTCGACGATGGTGCGGCCGGCCTGCAGGAACAGCTGCTCGCGGTCGCTGTGGGTGGCCAGGGTCGAGCCGTTGCCCGGCAGGGCCAGGCCCAGGGCTTCGGTCAGGCAGTTCATCGAGTTGGCGGTGAACATGCCGGAGCACGAACCGCAGGTCGGGCAGGCGCTGCGCTCGTACTCGGCGACTTTCTCGTCAGAAGCGCTGGAGTCGGCGGCGATCACCATGGCGTCCACCAGGTCGAGGCCGTGGCTGGCCAGCTTGGTCTTGCCGGCTTCCATCGGGCCGCCGGAAACGAAGATCACCGGGATGTTCAGGCGCAGCGCGGCCATCAGCATGCCGGGGGTGATCTTGTCGCAGTTGGAAATGCACACGATGGCGTCGGCGCAGTGGGCGTTGACCATGTACTCGACGGAGTCGGCGATGATCTCGCGGCTGGGCAGCGAATAGAGCATGCCGTCGTGGCCCATGGCGATGCCGTCGTCCACGGCGATGGTGTTGAATTCTTTCGCCACGCCGCCAGCGCGTTCGATTTCCCGGGCCACCAGTTGACCCAGGTCCTTGAGGTGCACGTGGCCCGGTACGAACTGGGTGAAGGAGTTGGCAACGGCGATGATCGGCTTCTTGAAGTCGTCATCCTTCATCCCCGTGGCGCGCCACAAGGCACGGGCGCCGGCCATGTTGCGGCCATGGGTGGATGTTTTCGAGCGGTAATCGGGCATGGAGCACTCCGGGCGGCTAATCAGGTACTAATCAGGTAACAAGGGGAAGTGAGCTTCTGTTGACCTCTGGAACACTCGGGATGGGCGCAGTGTCTGGAGGTGGCCGATGACTGTGCAGGATCGCTGCGAGCCTGGGCATGAGCTCATAAACCCGCCGGGGATGAATGGCGATGAATGTCGCGATTCTACACCGCTGGCGTCAGGATGAAATGACGCAAAGTGCTGATCGGGTGTGAATGTCGCGTGCCGGATGACGATTGGTAGCGTTCACGCCGGCAGGATGGAGTGGCGCGGGAAAGGCCCCACGCCACGATAGCACTCAACTGTTGGGCAACAACCGGCAGGTAATGCTCTTGATGTAGCGGGTCTCGGGAATGGCCGGGTGGACCGGGTGGTCTGGGCCTTGGCCGCCGCGTTCGAGCAGTTGGATGTTGCGGTCCAGGTGGCGGGCGCTGGTCAGGAGGATGTTTTGCAGGTCGTCTTCGGGCAGGTGCATCGAGCACGAGGCGCTGACCAGGATGCCGTCCTTGCTGAGCAGGCGCATGGCTTGTTCGTTGAGGCGGCGGTACGCGCCTTCGCCGTTCTTCAGGTCTTTCTTGCGCTTGATGAAGGCCGGTGGGTCGGCGACGATCACGTCGAAGCGCTCTTCGCTGGCCTTGAGTTCCTTCAGGGCTTCGAAGACGTCGCCTTCGATGCAGGTCAGTTTTTCGGCGAAGCCGTTCAGCGCGGCGTTGCGCTCGACACCGTCGAGGGCGAAGCCCGAGGCGTCGACGCAGAACACTTCGCTGGCGCCGAAGGCCGCGGATTGCACGCCCCAGCCGCCGATGTAGCTGAACAGGTCCAGTACGCGCTTGCCTTTGGCGTACGGGGCCAGGCGCGCGCGGTTCATGCGGTGGTCGTAGAACCAGCCGGTTTTCTGGCCTTCCATGACCGGTGCTTCGAATTTCACGCCATTCTCTTCCAGGGCGACCCATTCCGGCACGAGGCCGAACACGGTCTCGACGTAGCGGTTCAGGCCTTCGGCGTCGCGGGCGGCGGAGTCATTCTTGAACAGGATGCCGCTGGGCTTGAGCACCTGGGTCAGGGCCGCGATCACGTCATCTTTGTGGGCCTCCATGGTGGCGGAGGCAATCTGTACCACCAGGATGTCGCCGAAACGGTCGACCACCAGGCCCGGCAACAGGTCGGAGTCACCGTAGACCAGGCGATAGAACGGCTTGTCGAACAGCCGCTCGCGCAACGACAGTGCCACGTTGAGGCGGTGCACCAGCAGGGATTTGTCCAGCGCCAGCTTCACGTCACGCGACAGCAGGCGTGCGCAGATCAGGTTGTTGGGGCTCATCGCGACGATGCCCAACGGCTTGCCGCCGGCCGCCTCGAGGACCGCCTGGTCGCCGGCCTGGAAACCGTGCAGCGGCGTGGCGGCCACGTCGATTTCGTTACTGTAGACCCACAAGTGGCCGGCGCGCAGGCGACGGTCGGCGTTGGCTTTGAGGCGCAGGCTAGGCAGGGACATGACGTCGCTCCGGAAAAAAGAGCGGGAGTATAGCGTGTTGAAGCGGGTCCGGGGCTTGCGCTGGACATGTGGCGAGGGAGCTTGCTCCCGCTGGGTGGCGCAGCCGCCCTATTTCGATCAAGCCCCCTCGCTACGATGAGTCAGGCAGACAACGCCCCGATCAGCTCGCGATTGAACGCCGGGATGTCATCCGGCTGGCGGCTGCTGATCAATGCGCCGTCCTTGACCACTTCCTTGTCGACCCAGTTCGCCCCGGCGTTGACCAGGTCATCCTTGAGCGTCTTGTAGCTGGTCATGGTCTTGCCCTTGACCAGCCCGGCCGACACCAGCAGCCAGCCACCGTGGCAGATGACCGCGATGGGCTTGCTGGCCGCCTCGAAACCCTTGACCAGCTTCTGCGCGTCGGGGTCTATGCGGATGGTGTCGGAGTTCTGCACGCCGCCGGGCAGGACCACGGCGTCGTACTGCTCGACATTGGCGACCTTGAAGGTCCGGTCGATCCTGAAGTCGTCGGCGGGTTTGTCATGGTTCCAGCCTTTGACCTGGCCTTCGTCGGCGGAAATGATGTCCACCTGGGCGCCGGCCTGTTCCAGCGCCTGTTTCGGGCCGGTCAGTTCGACCTGTTCGAAACCGTCGGTCACCAGGATGGCAACACGCTTGTTGTTCAGCGAACCGGGCATGAAAAATCTCCTCAAGCTGAGTGGGTTGGCGGCCGACCTAAACCTTACGCAGGCTTGATGTCGGCCCTACACAGTCCGAAGCCTGAGCCCGAAGGAAAGTTCCGACTATCTACCCGACGGTGTATCGGATCCATCTTTAAGGGTTAGAATCCCCGCTTGACCCAGAGTGTGTACTCATGTCCCAAGAGCTTTCCGCCGAACAGATTCAACAGTCCCTGCAAGGCATCAGTGTGCCGCCCCAGCCGCAGATCATGGTTGACCTGCAGATGGAGCAGTACATGCCCGATCCGGACCTGGACACCATCGCCAAGCTGATCTCCCAGGACCCTGGCCTTTCGGGGGCCTTGCTCAAGATCGTCAATTCGCCTTACTACGGGCTGCGCAACAAGATCACCTCGATCCAGCGCGCGGTGAACCTGCTGGGCAGTCGTTCGATCATCAACCTGATCAACGCGCAGTCGATCAAGGGTGAATTGCACGATGACGCCATCGTCACCCTGAACCGTTTCTGGGACACCGCCCAGGACGTGGCGATGACCTGCCTGACCCTGGCCAAGCGTGTCGGTCTGGAAAACGGCGACGAAGCCTACGCGCTAGGGTTGTTCCACGATTGCGGCGTGCCGTTGATGCTCAAGCAATTCCCCCACTACATGAGCGTGCTCGAGCAGGCCTACGCCAATGCCAGCGCCGAGTGCCGGGTGGTGGACACTGAAAACCGCGAGTTCAATACCAACCATGCGGTGGTCGGCTACTACACCTCCAAGTCCTGGCGCCTGCCGGATCACGTCAGCCAGGCCATCGCCAACCACCACAATGCCCTGGCGGTCTTCAGCGACGAGTCCTCGCGCAACAACACCGCGCTGAAGAATTTGCTGGCGATCCTGAAAATGTCCGAGAACATCTGCGCCTCTCACCGGGTGCTGGGCAACCAGCCTGAAGACCATGAGTGGGACAGCGTCGGGGCGCTGGTGCTCGACTACATCGGCTTGTCGGAATACGACTTCCAGACCCAGAAACAGGAAATCCGCGACCTGTCCACTCGTTGAGTGCCCGGTTCGCCTGACTCGAGAGCCCCATGCCAGAACTGCCGGAAGTCGAAACCACCCGTCGCGGCATCGCGCCACACCTCGAAGGACAACGGGTCAGCCGCGTGCTGGTGCGCGATCGTCGCCTGCGTTGGCCGATCCCGGAAGACCTCGACGTGCGGCTCTCCGGCCAGCGCATCGTGCAGGTGGAGCGGCGGGCCAAGTACTTGTTGATCAATGCCGAGGTTGGCACGTTGATCAGCCACCTGGGCATGTCCGGCAACCTGCGGTTGGTGGAAATCGGCATGCCGGCGGCCAAGCACGAGCATGTGGACATCGAGCTGGAGTCCGGCCTGGCCTTGCGCTACACCGACCCACGGCGCTTCGGCGCCATGCTCTGGAGCCTCGACCCGCTCAACCATGAGTTGCTGGTGCGCCTCGGGCCGGAGCCGTTGACCGACCTGTTCGACGGCGAGCGCCTGTTCCAGTTGTCTCGGGGCCGGGCCATGGCGGTCAAGCCGTTCATCATGGACAACGCCGTGGTGGTAGGGGTGGGCAATATCTATGCGACCGAGGCGCTGTTTGCCGCCGGCATCGACCCGCGCCGGGCGGCCGGGGGCATTTCCCGGGCGCGTTACCTGAAGCTGGCCATCGAGATCAAACGCATCCTCGCCCATGCCATCGAGCGGGGCGGCACCACGCTGCGGGATTTCATCGGCGGTGACGGCCAGCCGGGGTATTTCCAGCAGGAGTTGTTCGTGTACGGCCGCGGTGGCGAGCTGTGCAAGGTCTGCGGCACGGGGCTGCGGGAAATCCGCCTCGGCCAGCGCGCCAGTGTCTGGTGTCCACGCTGCCAGCGCTGATCGGAGCTGATCCGTCCTACGGTCTATAGTCAGTTGTCAGACTGCTTAGCCGAAGGACCGCCCCATGAACCTGTTTCGCCTCGTCGTTCTAACGTTGCTGTTGAGTGTCGCCGCGCCCGCGCTGGCGAACGGTGGCAGCGGCGACCCGCGCTATACCATCCAGAACCCACCAGCCTATGCCATGCTCGGCGACCTGTTGATCGCCCGCCCGCTGTTGCTTGCTGCCACCGTGATCGGCACGGGGGCGTTCGTGGTGTCGTTGCCCTTTACCGCGCTGGGCGGTGGGGTGGGCGATGCGGGTAAAGCGCTGGTGGTGGACCCGGCGAAAGCCACGTTTGTGCGGTGCCTGGGGTGTATCGGGGAGGGGTTTGAGCGGCAGGAGTGAGGGAGTTGGTTTTGGGGTATGGCTGATGGCCTCTTCGCGAGCAAGCCCGCTCCCACAGGGATTGGCTGTGCTCACCGAATTTGCGTCTTGAGCAGATCCCCTTGTGGGAGCGGGCTTGCTCGCGAAGAGGCCCGCAAAAAACACTACAAAATTATCCGGCTCAACCCTTGCCAGTAATCCTGCGATATTTCGCCATCAACTGTTCTTCAGTCTCCGGATGGGCTTCGTCCAGGGGAATGCAATCCACCGGGCAAACCTGTTGGCACTGGGGCTCGTCGTAATGGCCGACGCACTGGGTGCACAGGTTCGGGTCGATGACGTAGATTTCTTCACCCTGGGAAATGGCTTCGTTCGGGCACTCGGGTTCGCAGACGTCGCAATTGATGCAGTCGTCGGTGATGATCAGGGACATGCAGGCTCCTGCCGGGGCGTTGGGCCCGGGCATCTGAAAACGTATGCGCGCAATTGTGCCGCATTGGCGCGCGCAGTGCACGCGGGTGCGATGGACTGCGCTGCGCTTCGCGTGGGAAAGCGTGAGCGCAGTGTCGCCGGCAAGGGCTACTTCTTGAAGCGCAGGGTCAGCGCATCCGCCACGGCCGGGTGGACGAACTTGGTGATGTCACCGCCCAGGGCCGCGATTTCCCGCACCAGGGTCGAGGAAATGAAGGAATAGCGTTCCGACGGCGTCAGGAAGAGGCTCTCGACGTCCGGCGCCAACTGGCGGTTCATGTTGGCCAGCTGGAACTCGTACTCGAAATCCGAGACCGCGCGCAGGCCACGCAGGAACACATTGGCGTTCTTTTCCTTGGCAAAGTGCGCCAGCAGCGTGGAGAAGCCGACCACTTCCACGTTGGGCAGGTGCTTGGTGACTTCACGGGCCAGCTCCACGCGTTGTTCCAACGGGAACAGCGGGTTTTTCTTGGGGCTGGCGGCGACGGCAATGATCACGTGGTCGAACAGGCGCGCGGCGCGTTCGACCAGATCGCCATGGCCCTTGGTAATAGGGTCGAAGGTACCTGGGTACAACACTCGGTTCATCGCGTCGTCCTGGCGGGAGTCCGTTGGGGAGTCGGATGGTATCGCAGCCGACCCGGTCGGCCAAGTCGGCCGTGGGATAAGAAAGCACTATAGACGGTGCGAATAATCCGGATATTCATGGGTTTTTCAAGCGCTCGGCCAGGGCTGTCGCCAGTTGCGCCGTCAGTCCGTACACCGACAACTGCGGGTTGGCGCCAATGCTGGTGGGGAACAGCGAGCCATCGTGGATCGAAAGATTGGCCAACTGGTGATGACGACCGAGGCTGTCGGTGACTGCGTTTTTCGGGTCTTCGCCCATGGCGCAGCCGCCCATTACGTGGGCGCTGCTCAGGCGCGTGCGATAAAGCTCCAGCGCCAGGCCGTCGATCAGGGTCCGGGCTTCGGCCAGGGTTTTCACGTAGTGGGCATCGCCGTGCACCGGCATGACGGCCTTGGCGCCGCCGGCGAACTGGATCTCGGCCATGCTGTGGAAGGCCCGGCGCAAACCCTCCCAGGTATACGGCGTAACCGTGTAGTCGAGCACGGGCGTGCCATCGCCGCGCAATTCGACGCACCCACCGGGGCTGTCCGGATGAAAACCGTCGCGCAGCAAGGCCAGCATTGCGTGGGTGTAGGGCAGGCTGCCCATGTGCGCGGCGTTCTCGGCCCCGAACCCGCCCAGCAGGGTGGCGGCGAGCGCCGGGTGCAGGGGCGGGACTTCAAGTTTGTAGGACATTTTTCCGGTGACACCGTCCTGCCATTGGAAATGATCCGAATAGATCGACTGCGGCGCGCCGTAGAACGGGTTGATGACGTCGTCGAATTGCCCGGCTGACGTGTTGACCAGGTGCAGGAAGGTGCGCTTGCCCAGGCGTTCATGGGGATCCGGCGCGTCGGAGCGCAGCAGCAGGCCGGGGCTGTTGATGCCACCGCCCGCCAGTACGTAGTGCCGCGCCTTGACCGTGATGCGCCGCCCGGTCGGTGCCACGCAGCGCTCGTCCATGGCCACGCACTCCAGGCCGACGACCGCATCGCCCTTGATCACCAGGCGTTCTGCCCGGGCCAGGTAAAGCAGCACGCCCCCCTGATCCAGCGTGGCGGGAATGGTGGTGACCAGCATCGACTGCTTGGCGTTGGTCGGGCAGCCCATGCCGCAGTACCCCAGGTTCCAACAGCCGCGCACGTTGCGCGGGATGACGTGCCAGCTGTAGCCCAACTGTTCGCAACCCTTGCGGATCACGTCGTTGTTGGCATTGGGTGGAACCATCCAGGGGGCCACGCCCAGGCGTTGCTCCATTTTTTCGAACCAGGGCGCCATCTGCGCCGGGCTGTGGCCCTGGACGCCGTGTTCGGCGGCCCAATGCTCAAGGGTCTGGTCGGGCGTACGGAAGCTCGAGGTCCAGTTGATCAGCGTCGTACCGCCCACGGCCCGGCCCTGGAGAATGGTGATGGCGCCGCCCTTGCTCATGCGCCCAAGGCCTTCCTGGTACAGGCTGGAGTAGGCCTGGTCTTCGAGCAGCTTGAAGTCATTGCTGGTCTTGAGCGGTCCTTCCTCGATCAGCAACACGCGGTAGCCGGCGGCGCTGAGGATTTCCGCCGTGGTTGCGCCGCCCGCGCCGCTGCCGATGATCGCCACGTCGGCGTCCAGGCTCAGGTCCTGGGTCAGTTGCGCGCCGTTGTGGGTGGTCCAGCCACGGGCCAGGCCTTCGCGAAAGAGATCGGGTACGGGCATGTTCAGGGCTCTCTTATTGTTATGGATGGACGATGAAGAGCCCTGTGGGAGCGGGCTTGCTCGCGAAGGCGGCTGTACATTCAACCTCTATGCAAGCTGACACACCGCTTTCGCGAGCAAGCCCGCTCCCACAGGATTTTGATGACTCAAATCTTGGGCGGTCCCGGGTACCCACAGTGCGCCCAGGCCTCGGCCCGGCTGTACCAGGCCATCATCACCATTTGCAGCAACGCGTTGTGGCCTTTCCGCAGCAGGTCCAGGGAGCTGTTTTCCCAGCGGTTGAGAAACTGGCGGATGTCATCAGCGCTGGCGTTTTCCCACTCCCCCCAGATGCCCGCCAGCGGCCCGCGGGTGACGCCCAGGGTGAGCACGTCGAACAGTTGGCGCGTGAGCTTGAGCATGGCCGGGGACAGGTACGCCAGCTCGGTGTCCAGGTTGCGCAGGGTGGCGTCGGTGGCGGCGCGGATCCCTTCAACCGCCACTGCGCCGTCCAGCATCACCGCAATGATGGCACGCAAGAACGGCAGGTCGCTGTCACGCAACGCGGCGAAACCGTGGGCCGGCAGGCTTGACGAACAACCGCTGAGGCTGGCGCCCAATCCGACCGTGGCCAGGAAAGCGCTGGCACCGAGGCTGAACTTCAGCAGGCCGCGCCGCGACAGCGCGGGTGCATCGATGAGGCTAGGGTTCATGTTTATCGTTACCGGGGGCAGGCCTGTTAGCGAACGAACAGCTTCTGGATCAACGTCTGCAGCGGCTTGCCGTAGGGCGGATAGATCAACTTCGCGGCGTTGAAACGCTGCTTGGTCAGCACGCCCTTGGCCTTGCTGAAGGTCAGGAAGCCCTCGTGCCCGTGGTAATGCCCCATGCCCGAAGGACCGACGCCGCCAAAGGGCAGGTCGTCCTGGGCGACGTGCAGCAGCGTGTCGTTCAGACAAACGCCACCGGAGTGGGTTTCGTGCAGGACACGCTGCTGCTCGGCCTTGTTGTAGCCGAAGTAGTAGAGCGCCAGCGGGCGTGGGCGTTGGTTGATGTAGGCAAAGGCCTGGTCCAGGTGCTCGTACGGCACGATGGGCAACAGCGGGCCGAAGATTTCGTCCTGCATGACGGTCATGTCATCGTGGACGTTGAGCAGCAGGCTGTGGGGCATGCGGCGCCCCTGGCCCTGGTCGAACAGCTCGATCAGCAGTGCGCCCTTGCTGGTGGCGTCACCGATGTAGCCGTTGAGCCGGGCCAGGTGTCGTTCATTGATGATCGCCGTGTAGTCCGGATTGTCCGCCAACGTCGGATAAAACCTGCGCACCGCTTCGCGATAGGCTTCGACGAATTCGCCGACGCGGTTCTGCGGCACCAGCACGTAGTCCGGTGCGACGCAGGTCTGCCCGGCGTTCAGGGACTTGCCAAAGGCAATGCGTTCGGCGGCATCGCGCAGGGGGACGTCGGCGGAAACGATGGCCGGCGATTTTCCACCCAGTTCGAGGGTCACCGGAGTCAGGTTCTCGGCGGCAGCCCGCATGACATGCCGGCCGACGCTGGTGGCGCCGGTGAACAACAAGTGATCGAAGGGCAGCCTGGAGAACGCCACGCCGACCTCCGCTTCGCCAAGCACCACGCAGACCAGGTCCTGGGGAAAGATTCGGGCCAGCAGTTGCTTGAGCAGCAGGCCGGTCGCGGGGGTTGCTTCGCTGAGCTTGAGCATCACCCGATTGCCTGCGGCCAATGCCCCCACCAGCGGGCCGATGGCCAGGAACAGCGGGTAGTTCCAGGGCACGATGACCCCGACCACGCCCAGCGGTTGATAAATGACCTTGGCCGATGCCGGTTGGAACGCCATGCCCACCTTGCGCCGGGATGGCTTCATCCAGCCCGCGAGGTGGCGGCTGGCGTAATGGATGCCGTGCAGGCTGGGCATCAGCTCGGCCAGCAGTGTTTCGTCGGCGCTGCGGTGGCTGAAGTCCTGGCTGATGGCGTCGATCAAGGCCTGGCGCTCGTTGCTCAAGATCTCGCCCAGCGCCTTGAGCCATTGCCGGCGCTGTTCGGCCGGCGGCATAGGGTGGGCAGCGTAGGCCTTGCGCTGGGCATCGAAGAGCGACCGCAACGCGTCCAATTGCTGTTGGGATTCATGCAGGTAGGCAACGTCGGCAGGCATGGTCGAGCACCGGATGTTATTAGAATGGGTGTTTTTTAGAGCTTATACTCTAGAAAGTCAATGGCCTCCACAAGCGGCTTTGGGTTTTTTCCGGTGACCAATAGGTCGTAAGATGTCCCTCAATGCCTTCGTAGAATTAAAGCCCAAACCATGGCCCCACGAATCAAAACCAGCGAGCGCATCGTGCAAAACAGCCTGGAGCTGTTCAACCAGCAGGGCGAGCGCAGCGTCAGCACCAACCACATTGCCGCTCATATGGACATGTCGCCAGGCAATCTCTATTACCACTTCCCCAACAAGCAGGCGATCATCGCCGTGCTGTTCAGTGAGTACGAGAACCTGGTGGACAGTTTCCTGCGTCCGCCCCAGGGCCGCGCGGCGACCGTGGAGGACAAGCGCTTCTATTTGCAGGAACTGCTGGCCGCCATGTGGCGCTACCGCTTCTTGCACCGTGACCTGGAGCACCTGCTCGACAGCGACCCGGACCTCGCGGCGCGCTATCGGCGTTTTTCCCAGCGCAGCCTGATCCATGGCACGGCCATCTACGAAGGCTTCGTCGAGGCGGGCATCTTGAAGATGGACCGGGTGCAGATCGAATCCCTGACCCTCAATGCCTGGATCATCCTCACGTCGTGGGTGCGGTTCCTGTGCACCACGCGGGAAAACTTCAGCCACTTGAGTGAACAGGCCATCAAGCGCGGGGTGTATCAGGTCCTGGTGCTGGAAGCCGGTTTCGTGACCGATCAGGCCCGCGACGCGGTGGATGCCTTGTTCAAAGAGTTTTATGTCCCCCTGGCCCAGACCCTGGAGGAAGGGCAGTAGGAACGGACCCTCGATTTCCCACAGGAGCTCACCATGTCGATTGCGCAACTCATCAGTCCCCAGGCCCTCGATCAGCGGCGAGCGCTGCCCGGGCTGGTCATCCTTGATTGCCGCTTTGCCCTGGAAGACCCGGATTACGGCCAACGCAGCTATGCCGAGGGCCATATCGCCGGTGCGACGTTCGCGGACCTTGAGCGAGACCTGAGCGGGCCGGTGACCAAGGGCGTGACCGGTCGCCATCCGCTGCCGTCACCCGAGGCCCTGGTGGAGCGCTTGAGGGCCTGGGGGATCGATAACGACAGCGACGTCGTGCTCTACGACGACGGTCCGGGCGCGTATGCCGCGCGGGCCTGGTGGTTGCTGGCCTGGCTGGGCAAGCGTGAGGGCGTGTACCTGCTCGACGGCGGACTCAAGGCCTGGCATGCGGCCGGCTTGCCGTTGAGCCTCGACCCGCCACAGACGCGCCGCGGCACCTTCGACGGCGCACCGGACCCCGCCCTGGTGCTGACCGCGCAAACCTTGCAGCAGCGCCTCGGCCAGCCGGACATGACGTTGCTGGATGCCCGTGCGCTGCCGCGTTTCAAGGGTGAAGTCGAACCGATCGACCCGGTGGCCGGGCATATTCCGGGCGCACAGTGCGCCGCGTTCACCGACAACCTGGGCAGCGACGGTCGCTTTTTACCGCCCGCCCAGCTCAAGCAGCGTTTCGCCGAAAAACTGGGCGAGCGTTCACCAGCGGGGTTGGTGGCCTATTGCGGCTCCGGCGTGACCGCCTGCCATAACCTGTTTGCCTTGTGCCTGGCGGGATACCCGTTGGGGCAGTTGTACGCCGGCTCGTGGAGTGAGTGGATCACCGATCCACACAGGGCCGTTGCCGTCGGCGAGTAACACTCAACACTGTCATTGAGCCTTGTGGGAGCGAGCTTGCTCGCGAAAGCGGAGTGTCAGTCAACGTTTGTGTGTCTGGTACACCGCTTTCGCGAGCAAGCTCGCTCCCACAGGCGGTTTGTGCATCCCACAGGCGCTTTGTGCAGGACCTTATCCGCGGCCCAGGCTGGCCAGCCACTGGGGAATGCGTCGCTCCAGGTAGTAACCGGGGTGGCGCATGGTGCCGTCGACAAACCCCACGTGCCCGCCCTGGGCATGCAGCTCCAAGTGGGTCGACGCCGACAGTTCGCCAGGTTCAGGCAGGCTGTGGGGAAAGACGAAAGGATCGTCGGCCGCCTGGATCAGCAGGGTCGGCGTGTTGATCTCGCCCATGAAATAGCGGCTGGAGGCGCGACGGTAATAGTCCGCCGCGTCCGAGAAACCGTGCAGCGGCGCGGTCACCCGGCCGTCGAAGTCCCAGAACGTGCGCATGTTTTCCAGCGGGCCAAGCGCTGCCAGGGTCGCCAGCCCTTCGTGGCGTCCGTCGTGCTGGAACTGCCGCTGCTTGTTGCGCACGTATGCCACCAGTTGGCGCATGAAGTGGGCCTGGTAGAAGCGGGAGAAACCCTGCCCGATGCGATCGGCGCACTGGTCGAGGCGAAACGGCACCGAGACCGCCACGGCACCCTGCAACTGGCTATGGCTGCCGGTTTCGCCCAGGTGCTTGAGCAACACGTTGCCGCCCAGCGAATAACCCACCGCGAACAGCGGCGCCAACGGCCGTCGCTCGCGCAAGTGGGCGATGGTGGCGGCCAGGTCTTCGCTGACGCCGGAGTGATAGCTGCGGGCCAACAGGTTGGGTTCCCCCGAGCAGCCGCGCCAGTTCAGCGCAACGCTGGCCCAACCCTGGCGATCAAGGGCATGTTGCAGGCCGGCCACGTAGGGCGAATTGGAGGAGCCCGTCAGCCCGTGCAGCACCAACACCAGCGGCGTCTCGGCGTTGTGGGGGCCATGCCAATCGAGGTCGAGGAAGTCACCGTCTTCCAGCCACAGGCGCTCGCGTTGGCGCTCGATGACGGTGGTCTTGCGCCACAGCGGCCCCCACAAGGTCTGCAAGTGCGGGTTGCCCAGGCCCCGGGCGGGGGTGAATCGTTCAGATGCAGCGGCCATTATTATTGTTCTCGATGCACCGGCCAGCCGTTCATTCAACGGCTTGCGCCATTCGTTGCCATAACGCGTAGTACACCCGCCCGGATTTCTGCTCGCGATGCAAACGCCAATTGCCCGGCAAGCCCAGGGTCGACGGAGCGGTCTCGCTTTCAGTGTAGACCCAGGCATCCTCGGCCAGCCACTGACGTTCCTCGAGCAGGGCGCACACTGTCGGCAGCAGGTTCTGGTTGAACGGTGGGTCGAGGAAGACCAGGTCGAAGGCCGTCGCCGGCTGGCTGTCCAGGTAGCGCAGCGCATCGGCGGTCTGCACCTGGCCGACGGTGCAACGCAGGGTGCCCAGGTGCTCTTTCAATTGGGAGACCGCCAGGCTGCTGGCGTCCAGGGCCTGGCCCATGGCGGCGCCACGGGACAGCGCTTCGAGGAACAACGCGCCGCTGCCGGCGAACGGGTCGAGTACCCGTGCTCCGGCGACGTACGGTGCCAGCCAGTTGAACAGGGTTTCCCGCACACGGTCCGGCGTTGGGCGCAGGCCGGGCGCGTCGGGGAAACTCAAGCGCCGGCTGCGCCATTCGCCGCCGATGATGCGTAGCTGGTTCACGCCGTTGTGGGCGGGTTTCTTGGAATTCGATGGGCGGGCCATTAGTGCTCCGGAACCCCGAGCGGTTGCTCGGCAGGTTTGTCAGTGGGGGCCGGTAGCGGCTTTTGCGGCACGGTCGGGCCGGCGGTGACGATGACCATCTTGTCCGTGCTCAGGTGTTTTTCCAGCGCGGTGCGGACCTGCTCGACGGTCAACGCCTGGGACTGGCGCATGAAGTCTTCCAGGTAGCTCAGCGGCAGGTCATAGAAACCCATGGCCCCGAGCTGGCCGACGATGTCGGCGTTGCTGGCCGTGGACAGCGGGAAGCTGCCGGCCATTTCACGCTTGGCGTCGTCGAGTTCTTTCTGGGTCGGGCCGTTCTTCAGGTAATCGGCGAATACGTCCTGCACCAGTTTCAAGGTGCCTTCGCTCATTTCGGCGCGGGTCTGCAGGTTGATCATGAATGGACCGCGGGCCTGCATCGGCGTGAAGCCGGAATACACGCCATAGGTCAGGCCGCGTTTTTCCCGAACTTCTGTCATCAGGCGCGTGCCGAAACCGCCGCCACCGAGGATCTGGTTGCCCAGGGACACGGCGGCGAAGTCCGGGTCGTCACGATCGATGCCCAACTGCGCGAGCATCAGGTTGGTCTGCTTGGACGGGAATTCGATGTGGCTGACGCTGGCCTTCGGCTCGACCGGCGCAGGCGTCTTGGCCAGGGCCGGCCCCTTGGGCAACGCAGCGGACACCTGGTTGGCCATCGCCTCGGCTTCAGTACGGGACAGGTCGCCCACCAACGCGATCACCGCGTTGCCGGCGGCGTAGGCCTTGGCATGGAAAGCCCGCAACTGGGCCAGGGTGATCGGTGGAATGCTCTGTGCGGTGCCATCGCTGGAGTGGCCGTAGGGATGATCGCCGTACAGGCGCTTCATCAGCTCCAGGCCCGCCAGTTTGCCGGGGTTCTGCTTCTGATACTCGAACCCGGCGAGCATCTGGTTCTTGATACGGCTGAAGGAGTCGGCGGGGAAGGTCGGCTTGCCGACCACATCGGCGAACAGTTTCAGCGCCGGTTCACGCTTGTCCACGGCGCTGAGGCTGCGCAGGGATGCCACGGCCATGTCCCGGTAGGCCCCGTTGCCGAAGTCCGCGCCGAGGCTTTCGAAGCCTTCGGCAATGGCGCCGACGTCCTTGCCGGCCACGCCTTCATTGAGCATGGCATTGGTCAGCATCGCGAGGCCGGGTGCGTCGCCGTCCTGGCTGCTGCCGGCGGCGAAGGTCAGGCGCAGGTCGAACATGGGCAATTCCCGGGCTTCGACGAACAGCACCTTGGCGCCTTCGGCGGTTTTCCAGGTTTGTACGTCGAGCTGGCGATGACTGGGCGCCTTGCCGTCCAGCTCGGCCAACGATTGCAGCTTGTTGCCGGACTTGGCGTTATCCAGGGCCTGGCTCGCGGTGACGCCCGTGGCGGGCAACAGATAGAACGCCAGTGCGCCGGCCAGGGCGACGAACACCAGGCCGATCAACAGCCGACGCGATGATGTGCGCTCACTCATGGGCTTTCTCCTCGGGCAGGACATGCGCAACGCTCAGGCGTGCGCGGGTGAAATACAGCTGGGCTGCCTTCTGGATATCTTGCGGGGTCACGCTTTGCAGTTCGGCGAGTTCGGTGTCCATCAGCTTCCAGGACAGGCCGACGGTTTCCAGCTGGCCGATGGCGGTGGCCTGGCTGGTGATCGAATCGCGCTCGTACACCAGGCCGGCAATGACCTGGGCGCGCACGCGCTCCAGTTCGTCGGCCGTCGGAGCGGTGGTCTTCAGTTGTTCGAGCAGGCGCCACAGCCCGGCTTCGGCCTGGGCGATGGTCTTGCCTTTCTGGGTATTAGGGGTCGCCGACAGGGTGAACAGCGAGTCACCGCGGGTGTAGGCGTCGTAATTCGACGAGCCACCGGAGACCAGTTCCTCACCGCGCTCCAGTTGGGTCGGGATCCGCCCGCTGTAGCCGCCGTCCAGCAGCGCCGAGATCAACCGCAAGGCGTTGATCGAGCGCTTGTCCGTCGCGGTGGCGATGCTGGGGACGTTGAAGGCCAGCATCACGCTGGGCAGTTGGGTCTGCACGTGCAGGGTGATCTGGCGCTCGCCGGGTTCGGCCAGTTCCAGGGGGATCTTCGCCGATGGCACGGCGCGCCGGGCAATCGGGCCGAAGTAGCGTTGGGCCAGGGCCTTGACCTCGTCTGGCGTTACGTCGCCGACCACCACGAGGGTCGCATTGTTCGGGGTGTACCAGGATTCGTACCAGTGGCGCAGTTCCTCGACGGTCATGCGGTCGAGGTCGGCCATCCAGCCGATGGTCGGCGTGTGGTAGCCGCTGGCCGGGTAGGCCATGGCCTTGAAGCGTTCATAGGCCTTGGACATGGGCTTGTCGTCAGTGCGCATGCGGCGCTCTTCCTTGATGACCTCGATCTCGCGGCTGAACTCTTCCGGCGGCAGGCGCAGGCTGGCCATGCGGTCGGCTTCCAGTTCGAAGGCCACGCCCAGGCGGTCACGGGCCAGCACCTGGTAATAGGCGGTGAAGTCATCGCTGGTGAAGGCGTTCTCTTCGGCGCCCAGGTCCCGCAGGATCAGCGAGGCCTCGCCAGGACCGACTTTTTCGCTGCCCTTGAACATCATGTGTTCCAAGGCGTGGGACAAACCGGTCTGGCCCGGTGTCTCGTAGCTGGAGCCGACCTTGTACCAGACCTGGGAGACCACCACCGGCGCACGATGGTCTTCTCGCACCACGACCTTCAGGCCGTTATCGAGGGTAAATTCGTGGGTGGGTTGTGGATCGGCAGCCAGGGCTGAAAGGGGCAGACAAACTGTGCTGAACAGCAGGCCTGCAACGCGGCGGGCAAGAGCATTCATTCGTGTTTAAACCTGTTGGGCTGCCCGCTAGGTCTTAGCGTCGGCGGGCGAGAGGGTGCTAGGATAACGGTCCGTTTTACTGGCGGCCACGCCTATCGGGCCTTTTATCGGCCCGAGGCTGTTTGGGTTCTGCGCAGAAACGCCGGGTTAGCGCGTCGATCCCGGCGTTTTCGCCGATGATGCCGTACCAGTCCTTTGAAAAAATCAGCCATGAGGTGTCCCCGGGACATTTCGACAATCTGTTGCCCGTGAACAAGCTGGGTGAAACGCAGTCTGTTCAGCATCGAATATTTATCACCGAGGCGCCCTTGTGGCGCTTCGCTACCGTGAGATAGCCGTCCTCCATGTTTGGTTCCAACGACGACAAGAAGACCCCAGCCGCGGCTGGCGAGAAGAAAGGCCTGTTCGGATGGCTGCGCAAGAAGCCGCAGGAAACCGTCGTCGAACAGCCGCAAGCACCGCTTGAACCCGCCGAGCCGGTGGCCGAGGAAGCCGCGCCCATCGTCCTGCCGATTGCCGAGCCGGTGCTGCAACCGGCCGAATCCGAACCCGAGCCCACGCCCGAGCCTGTGGTCGAACAGCCACTGGCCGCGCCTGCCGGGCAAACGCCCTGGCTGACCCTGCCCGTGGCGGAAGAGCCGGTGGCGCTGGTGGATGACGCGCAGGCCTCGCAGGTCACCCCGCCGATCCCGGCTGTTGCCCAGCCTGTTGTCGCACCCGTGGTGCAGCCGGTTGCCGACCTGCCGGCGGTGGCCGCCACGCTCATACCCACACCTGTCGCCACGCCAGCCGTGCCCGCCGTTGCGCCTGCGCCCGTCGAGCCCGAGGCCCCGGCGCAGCCGGCACGTACAAACGAAGAGGCCAAGGTCGGCTTCTTTGCCCGCCTCAAGCAAGGCCTGTCGAAAACCAGCGCCAGCATCGGCGAAGGCATGGCCAGCCTGTTCCTGGGCAAGAAGGTCATCGATGACGAACTGCTGGAAGACATCGAGACCCGCCTGCTGACCGCCGACGTCGGCGTGGAGGCGACCTCGGTGATCATCAAGAGCCTGACCCAGAAAGTCGCGCGCAAGCAGTTGACCGATGCCGACGCGCTGTACAAATCCTTGCAGGGCGAGCTGACCAACCTGCTCAAGCCGGTGGAGCAACCGCTGGTGATTGCTTCCCAGAACAAGCCGTATGTGATCCTGGTGGTGGGCGTCAACGGCGCCGGCAAGACCACCACCATCGGCAAGCTGGCGAAGAAGCTGCAACTGGAGGGCAAGAAAGTCATGCTGGCCGCGGGCGACACCTTCCGCGCCGCCGCGGTGGAGCAACTGCAAGTGTGGGGCGAGCGCAACAAGATCGCGGTGATCGCCCAGCACACCGGCGCCGACTCCGCTTCGGTGATCTTTGACGCCGTGCAGGCCGCCAAGGCCCGTGGCATCGATGTGCTGATCGCCGACACGGCCGGTCGCCTGCACACCAAGGACAACCTGATGGAGGAGCTCAAGAAGGTTCGCCGGGTCATCGGCAAACTCGACGCCGAGGCGCCTCACGAAGTGCTGCTGGTGCTCGACGCCGGTACCGGCCAGAACGCCATCAGCCAGGCCAAGCAATTCAACCAGACCGTCGAACTGACCGGGCTGGCCCTGACCAAGCTCGATGGCACCGCCAAGGGTGGGGTGATCTTTGCCCTGGCCAAGCAGTTCGGCCTGCCCATTCGCTACATTGGCGTGGGTGAAGGCATCGATGATCTGCGCACTTTTGAAGCCGAGCCCTTTGTCCAGGCGCTGTTTGCCGAGCGGGAGCATTCATGATTCGTTTCGAACAGGTCGGTAAACGCTATCCGAACGGGCATGTCGGCTTGCATGAGCTGAGCTTTCGGGTGCGTCGCGGCGAGTTTCTGTTTGTTACCGGCCATTCCGGTGCCGGTAAGAGCACCCTGCTGCGCCTGCTGCTGGCGATGGAGCGGCCCACCACTGGCAAGCTGTTGCTGGCCGGCCAGGACCTGAGCACCATCAGCAATGCCCAGAT
The DNA here is from genome assembly GCF_036693845.1 of Pseudomonas sp. MS646. NCBI lineage: Bacteria > Pseudomonadati > Pseudomonadota > Gammaproteobacteria > Pseudomonadales > Pseudomonadaceae > Pseudomonas > Pseudomonas sp. MS646. The sequence goes on along the minus strand of NZ_CP144763.1, from coordinate 5,808,966 downwards.
TCCCTACCTGCGGCGGCAGATCGGCGTGGTGTTCCAGAATCACCAGTTGCTGTTCGATCGCACCGTGTTCAACAACGTGGCGCTGCCGTTGCAGATCCTCGGGCTGTCCAAGGCCGAGATCAACAAGCGCGTGGACTCGGCCCTCGAACGCGTGGCCCTGTCGGACAAGACCGACCTGTATCCGGGCGACCTGTCCACCGGCCAGCAACAGCGCGTCGGCATCGCCCGCGCCATCGTCCATCGCCCGGCCTTGCTGCTGGCGGACGAGCCCACCGGTAACCTCGACCCGCGCCTGGCGGCGGAAATCATGGGCGTGTTCGAAGACATCAATCGCCTGGGCACCAGCGTGCTGATCGCCAGTCACGACCTGGCCCTGATCGCACGCATGCGTCACCGCATGCTCACCTTGCAACGTGGCCGTCTGATCGGTGACGGGGAGGCCGGTGTATGAGCGCAACCCGTAGCCCGAAAGTGGCCGAGCGCGTGGCGCCAAAGGCCTCCGACCCGCAGCCGCAAAAAAAGAAACGCGACGATGACGACGGCCCGGATTTCCCGACGCTGCTGCGTGCCTGGATCGAAAGCCACCGGGCCAGCCTGCTGGACAGCCTGCGCCGCCTGGGCAAGCAGCCCATCGGCAGCTTCTTTACCTGCATGGTGATGGCCGTCGCCTTGAGCTTGCCGATGGGGCTGTCATTACTGCTGAACAATGTGGAGCGCCTCGGCGGCTCCTGGCAGCGTGCGGCGCAGATCTCCCTGTACCTGCAACTGGAAGCGACGCCGGGCGAAGGCCAGGCGCTGCGTGAGCAGATCCAGGCCATGCCGGGGGTGGCCGACGCCGAGTACATCAGCCGCGAACAGGCACTGGAGGAGTTCCAGCAGCAGTCCGGCCTGGGCGAAGCCCTCAAGGAATTGCCGCAGAACCCATTGCCGGGCGTGGTGCTGGTGACGCCGAAGGAGGTCGACAAGCCGACCCTTGAAGCATTGAGACAAACACTTTCCGAATTGCCGAAGGTACAACAGGCGCAGCTTGATCTAGTCTGGGTCGAGCGTCTGGCGGCGATCCTCAAGCTGGGCGATCGTTTCGTCTTCGGCCTGACGGTGCTGCTGGTTTCTGCATTACTTTTGGTGATAGGCAATACCATTCGTCTTCATATTGAAAACCGCCGCACCGAGATAGAAGTGATTAAACTCGTCGGCGGCACGGACAGTTATGTGCGCAGGCCCTTCCTCTATATGGGCGCGCTCTATGGCTTTGGTGCCGGGATCCTGTCCTGGGGTGTATTGGCGTTCGGCCTGGATTGGCTGAACGATGCGGTGGTGGGGCTGGCCGGTTTGTACGGCAGTGACTTCGCACTGGCCGGCGTGCCAGTCGCCGACGGTCTGTCGCTCTTGCTTGGCGCCGTACTGTTGGGTTATATCGGTGCATGGATTGCGGTAGCACGCCACTTGCGTGAGCTTGCACCAAAATAGTGAATTTGCGCGTATTGACCTTTCGGTTTTTGTGGGAACTTGTCCTACGGTTCCCGGTCAATTTTCGCAGTGCTGAACTGCACGAGTTATGTGAGTCGGAGGTTTTTTCGTATGACCACTTCTTTGCAACCTGCTTATGCCTTGGTCCCGGGTGCGAACCTGGAGGCGTATGTGCACACGGTGAACAGCATTCCATTGCTGACACCCGAGCAGGAGCGTGAACTGGCCGAGAGTCTCTATTATGAGCAGGATCTTGAGGCGGCTCGGCAGATGGTGCTCGCCCACCTGCGTTTTGTCGTACATATCGCCCGCAGCTATTCCGGCTACGGGCTGGCCCAGGCCGACCTGATCCAGGAAGGCAACGTCGGCCTGATGAAGGCGGTCAAGCGTTTCAACCCGGAAATGGGCGTGCGCCTGGTGTCGTTTGCGGTGCACTGGATCAAGGCGGAAATCCACGAGTTCATCCTGCGCAACTGGCGCATCGTGAAAGTCGCGACCACCAAGGCCCAGCGCAAGCTGTTCTTCAATCTGCGCAGCCAGAAGAAACGTCTGGCCTGGCTGAACAACGAAGAAGTCCACCGCGTGGCGGAAAGCCTGGGCGTCGAGCCTCGGGAAGTCCGTGAGATGGAAAGCCGCCTGACCGGCCATGACATGGCCTTCGACCCGGCCGCCGAAGCGGACGATGACAGCGCTTTCCAATCGCCGGCCAACTACCTGGAAGACCACCGGTACGACCCGGCGCGCCAGTTGGAAGACGCCGATTGGAGCGACAACTCCAACACCAACCTGCACGAAGCCCTGGAAGTGCTGGACGAGCGCAGTCGCGACATCCTCTACCAGCGTTGGCTGGCCGAGGAAAAAGCCACGCTGCACGACCTGGCGCAGAAGTACAACGTGTCGGCCGAGCGGATTCGTCAGCTCGAGAAAAGCGCGATGAACAAGCTCAAGGTATCGATTGCGGCCTGATCTTCGCAGCGGTAATAAAAAGCGCCCCGATCAGCGATGATCGGGGCGTTTTCGTTCGGGCTCGATAATTTGAGCTCACTGCTGATCCTGTGGGAGCGAGCTTGCTCGCGATGAGGCCATTGCATTCAACGTCAGTGCTGGCTGTTGAACTGCTATCGCGAGCAAGCTCGCTCCCACAAGGGGTCCTCAGTGTCTGGGCTACTGAGCCCAGGGCGCTCGCCGCGCACGATCGAGCTCCAGCAGGTAGCTATCGCCCCCCAACTGGCTCATCTGCTGGCGAATCCAGCTAGCCCGCCGTAGCACATAAGGGCTTGGCCGGCCGGCGCTCCATTTACGTGGATTGGGCAAGACCGCTGCCAGCAGGCTGGCCTGCTGTCGGGACAGGGCGTTGGCGCCAACACGGAAATGATGGCGCGCCGCGGCTTCGGCCCCGAACACACCGTCGTCCCACTCGACGCTGTTGAGGTACACCTCAAGGATCCGCTCCTTGGACCAGAACACTTCGATCAGTGCGGTGAACCAGGCTTCCAGGCCTTTACGCAGCCAGCTGCGACCGGACCACAGGAACAGGTTCTTGGACACTTGCTGGCTGAGGGTGCTGGCGCCGCGAATCGAACCGCCCCGTTCGTTGTGGGCGAACGCGGCCTGGATTGCGCCGATGTCAAACCCCCAGTGCTCGGGGAATTTCTGATCTTCGCCGGCCATCACGGCGAGCTTGAGGTTGTCGGAGATCTGATCCCAGGGTTGCCAGGTGCGTTGCAGGTCGATGGGCTCGCCGTTGAACCAGGACTCGACTTTGCGCTCGATCATCAGCGCCGTGAACGGCGGCGGCACGACGCGAAACAGCAGCACCAGGACAACGCTGCCGACGGCGAACCAGAGCAGGGCTTGGAGGAATCGTCGAAATAATGAACGCAGCATAGGGATGGCTTGGCCGAACCGGTCGAGCGGGCCATTATACAGACCCTGTCCACCGCGTCTGATTGGAGTTCTCATGCTGCGTAGCTTTCTGATGCTGGCTGCTTTTTTCGGTTTCACCGGCGTGGCACTCGGAGCCTTTGCCGCCCACGGCCTGAAAAACCGCCTGAGCGCCGATTACCTGGCGATTTTCCATACCGGCGTCACCTACCAACTGGTGCACACCCTAGCCTTGCTGGGGGTTGCGCTGCTGGCCACGCACATCCCTGGTCGAATCGTCACCTGGGCCGGGATTTCATTCGTGATCGGCATCCTGCTGTTCTCCGGCAGCCTTTACCTGCTGACCCTCACGGGCATAGGCAAGCTCGGCATCATCACCCCGTTCGGCGGCGTGGCGTTCTTGATCGGCTGGCTTTGCCTGGGGATCGCGGCCTGGCGCCTGCAGCTTGCGGCGTAACGCTTGCCGATGTAGCTGACCAAGGGACTTGGGTCCCCCAGACTGATCGGGCTAGAATGCCTGCCCCTAAAAATGATGGCGGCATCCGGCATGCGCATTCAGTTGAACGGCGAACCCCTTGACCTGCCCGACGGTGAAACCGTCGCGGCCCTGCTGACCCGCCTGGAACTCACCGGGCGCCGTGTGGCGGTGGAGCTCAACCTGGATATCGTCCCGCGCAGTCAGCACGCCGACACCACCCTCAACGAGGGTGACCAGGTTGAAGTCGTGCACGCCATTGGTGGCGGCTAGTCGCGCCGGTTTCGCAGTCTTTCGCAAGAACCTCACCCCAACAGAGGATTTCCCATGAGCATCGTTCGTAGCGACAAGCCCTTCGTCCTGGCCGGTCGTACCTACCAGTCGCGCTTGCTGGTAGGCACCGGCAAGTACCGCGACATGGAAGAGACCCGCCTGGCTATCGAGGCCTCGGGCGCCGAAATCGTCACCGTCGCCGTGCGCCGGACCAACATCGGCCAGAACCCGGGCGAACCGAACCTGCTGGATATCCTGCCGCCGGATCGCTACACCATCCTGCCGAACACGGCCGGTTGCTTTGACGCCATCGAAGCCGTGCGCACCTGCCGCCTGGCCCGTGAGCTGCTCGATGGCCATAACCTGGTGAAACTGGAAGTGCTGGCCGACCAGAAAACCCTGTTCCCCAACGTGATCGAAACCCTCAAGGCCGCTGAAACGCTGGTCAAGGAAGGCTTCGACGTGATGGTGTACACCAGCGATGACCCGATCATCGCCCGTCAGTTGGCGGAAATCGGCTGCATCGCGGTGATGCCGCTGGCCGGGCTGATCGGCACGGGCCTGGGGATCTGCAACCCGTACAACCTGCAGATCATCCTCGAGGAAGCGAAGATCCCGGTGCTGGTAGATGCCGGCGTCGGCACCGCTTCCGACGCCACCATCGCCATGGAACTGGGTTGCGAAGCGGTGCTGATGAACTCCGCCATCGCCCACGCCCAGCAGCCGATCCTGATGGCCGAAGCCATGAAGCACGCCATCGTGGCCGGGCGCCTGGCGTACCTCGCCGGCCGCATGCCGAAAAAACTTTACGCCAGCGCCTCCTCGCCGCTGGATGGTCTGATCAAGTAAGAGCCATTGATGACTGAATCGAACGACACGCCTGTCCAGCCGGACGAAGGCGAAGAGCGCCAACACCGCCGCATCAAGAGTTTCGTGATGCGTGCCGGGCGCATGACCGAAGGCCAGCAGCGTGGCCTGGAGCAGGGCGCCCCTCTGTTCGTCCTGCCGCTGGCCGACGCGCCGGTGGACTTCGACCAGGTGTTCGGCCGCTCGGCCCCGCGCTCGCTGGAAATCGGTTTCGGCATGGGCCACTCGCTGTTGGAGATGGCCGCCGCGGCGCCGGAACAGGATTTCATCGGTGTGGAAGTGCACCGGCCCGGTGTCGGTGCGCTGCTCAACGGCGTGCTGACCCAGGGGCTGACCAACCTGCGGGTCTACGATTGCGATGCCATCGAGGTGCTCAACCGCTGCGTGGCCGACAACAGCCTCGACCGGCTGATGCTGTTCTTCCCGGACCCTTGGCACAAGAGCCGTCACCACAAGCGCCGCATCGTCCAGGCTTCGTTCGCTGAGTTGGTGCGCAGCAAGTTGAAAGTCGGTGGCGTGCTGCACATGGCCACTGACTGGGAACCCTACGCCGAATACATGCTGGAAGTGATGAACGTCGCGCCGGGCTACCGCAATCTTGCCGAAGACGGCCAATACGTCCCGCGTCCGGCTGAACGACCGATCACCAAGTTCGAGCGCCGCGGCGAGCGGCTGGGGCATGGGGTCTGGGATTTGAAGTTCGAGAAGCAGTCCTAAGCCACACGCAGTTCAATGTGGGAGCGGGCTTGCTCGCGAATGCGGTGTATCAGACACATTAATGTCGACTGATACACCGCATTCGCGAGCAAGCCCGCTCCCACAGTCGTTTTGGGGCGGTGCGAAGGTCAGCGCCGATCCGCCACCACGCCGATCAACACCAGCACCACCAACAGCACCGGCGCCAGGCTGTAGTTGTTGAACTGGCTCAGCCCTCGCACCACCCATGGCGTGGCGTAGATCAGGGCGGCACCGCTGCCGATCATGCACAGCAGGGCGATCAACGGGACGCGCAACGCGCCGGCGATGCTGCCCAGGCGTTGCTCGACCCAGGCCTTGATGTCCGCACCGAACAGCACCAGCAGGCAGCCGACCAGCGCCAGGGAGATTTCCGACAGGTTGCTGCGGCTCCAGCGGGACACGGTGGCCAGCAGGTCGAGTACCAGATCCATTCGATTTCCTTGTGTTGATCAGCTCAGAAATTTCTGCAGCAAGTCATTGAGAAACAGTTGTCCGCGCTCGGTGGCCGCCAGACGTGACGGTTCGACCTGCAACAACCCGCTTTGTTCGGCCTCGCGGCGGCCGTCGGCCAGGCTTTGCAGGGGCAGGCCAGTGCGCTCCGGGTACAAGCGGGCGTCCACGCCCTGGGTCAGGCGCAGGGCGTTCATCAGGAACTCGAACGGCAGCTCTTCGTTGGCCAGGGTCTTCTCGCCGGCCAGGAAGCGCTTGGCCGGGTTGAGGTAGTCCTTGGGCAGGCGCGTCTTCCAGGTGCGCACGATGCGTCCGTCCGGATGGCTGAGCTTGCCGTGGGCACCGGCACCGATGCCAATGAAGTCGCCAAAGCTCCAGTAGTTGAGGTTATGCCGCGCCGCCCGGCCGGGTTGGGCGTAGGCCGAGACTTCGTACTGGGCGTAGCCGTGTTCGGCGAGCAGGGTCTGGCCGGCTTCCTGGATGTCCCACAACGTGTCGTCTTCCGGCAGCGTCGGCGGCTGGTTCCAGAAGACGGTATTGGGCTCCAGCGTCAACTGGTACCAGGACAGATGCGTCGGCTTCAAGGCGATGGCCTGGCGCAGGTCGCCCAGGGCATCGTCCAGGGACTGGTCCGGCAGGCCGTGCATCAGGTCCAGGTTGAAGTTGTCGAACCCGGCCTGGCGGGCCATGCCGGCGGCGCGCACGGCTTCGTCACCGTTGTGGATCCGCCCCAGGGCCTCGAGCTTGGCTTGCTGGAAGCTCTGGATACCGATGGACAGGCGATTGATGCCCAGCGCCCGGTAAGCGACGAACTTCTCTTGCTCGAACGTGCCGGGGTTGGCTTCCAGGGTGATTTCGATGCCAGGGGCGAACGGTATGCGCGCCTCGACGCCCTTGAGCAGCCGGCCCAGGGCCTGGGCGCTGAACAGGCTGGGAGTGCCGCCACCGAAGAAGATCGAGCTCAGTGCCCGGCCATGCACGCCATGCAGGTCCTGGTCGAGGTCGGCCAGCAGGGCATCGACGTAGTCCTCTTCGGGCAGCTGTGGGCTGGCGGTGTGAGAGTTGAAATCACAATAAGGGCATTTGCGTACGCACCACGGGATGTGGATGTACAACGCCAGGGGCGGCAGCACCGGCAGTGGCGCCCGAGGCGTTTGTGCGCCGCCATGGATCAGCGGCGCGGGGGTGTCATCGTTCATTGCAGGCCCAGGCGCTGGCGCAGCAGGACCATGGCGCGCGCGCGGTGGCTCAGTTGGTTTTTCTCCACCGGGCCGAGTTCGGCGCTGGAGCAATTGCGTTCCGGCACCCAGAACAGCGGGTCATAGCCAAAACCGTGCTCGCCGCTGGCCTCGGTGAGGATGCGCCCGTGCCACAGGCCTTCGCAGAGGATCGGCAGCGGGTCGTCGGCGTGCCGCACCAGCGCCAGGACGCAAACGAACTGCGCGCCGCGCTCGGCTTGCGGCACATCCTTGAGGGCCTCAAGCAGCTTGGCATTGTTCGCTGCATCGCCCTTGCCGTCGGCGTAACGGGCCGAATAGATGCCCGGCGCACCGCCCAGGAAGTCCACTGCCAGCCCGGAGTCGTCGGCCAGCGCCGGCAGCCCCGAGAGGCGCGCGGCATTGCGGGCCTTGAGGATGGCGTTCTCGACGAACGACAGGCCGGTTTCTTCAGGCTCCACCTGGCTGAACTCACCGATCGAGCGCAATTGCACCGACCCGCCGAGCATGGCCTGGAGTTCCTTGAGTTTGCCGGCGTTGTGGCTGGCGAGTACGAGTTGGGAGAGGTTCATCATTCGCCGGGGAACAGTTCCTGGTTGAAGTTGAGGGTGTTGATCTTGTCGCCGGTCTGCACCTTGATTTCGAAGGTGCGGTTTTCCTGCTGCTCCACCGGGTACTGGGCGATGTAGTAGATCGCGCCTTGCTCGATGACCTGGCGGAACGTCAGCGGGACCGCCTTGCTGGTCAGGTCCTTGATCGTGCCGCTGACCTGGGCCATCAAGGGCTTGCCGTCCTTGATCACCGATACGTTGATCACGCCCTGGTTCTTGCTGCGCACCAGCTCGGTGGCCTTGGCGATGTCCGGCGTGAGGAACGTGGAGTTGAAGGTGTTGTAGTGCACGGTGACGTCACCGAACACTTCCTTGCGCTCGGCCTTGATGACGTCGGCGGCCATGGCGCCTGCACAGAGGCAGGCGGTGATGAGAAACAATGCGAGACGTTTCATGTCGTGCTCCTGTCAGGGCCGGGGTTCACACCGCGACCTGGTAATCGGGCAGGCCTGGGCTGCTGACCCGATAAATGCCGATCTCACCTAACAGATTAGGCCATAGCTTGCTGGCCCACCCGTGTCGGTGCTGCTGGTCCACGGCCAGGCGATCGATGACCTTGGCTTCCCGTTCGCGGCACAGTGCTTCGAAATCGGCGAAGGTGCAGAAGTGGATGTTCGGCGTGTTGTACCACGTGTAGGGCAGGAACTCCGACACCGGCATGCGGCCCTTGCTCGCCAGGTACCAGCGGCAACGCCAGTGCCCGAAATTGGGAAAGGTGATGATGCACTGGCGCCCGACCCGCAGCATTTCGTCGAGGATCTTGTCCGGGTAATGCACCGCTTGCAGGGCCTGGGTCATGACCACGATGTCGAAGCTGTTGCTGGCAAAGTTGCCCAGGCCCTTGTCCAGGTCCTGCTCGATGACGTTGATGCCCTTGGCGACGCATTCGGCGATGTTGTCCGGGTCGTTTTCCAGGCCGTAGCCGCTGACCTGCTTGTGGTCCCGCAGCCAGGTCAGCAGTTCGCCGTCGCCGCAGCCCAGGTCGAGCACGCGGCTGCCGGCGGGGATCCATTCCTGGATGATTTCCAGATCGGCTCTCATGGCGTCCTCACAGCGTTATACGGTTCATGTAGTTACCGAACGCCTGCAGGTAGCGCGGGATCGGGATCAGAAAGGCGTCGTGGCCCTGGGGCGCGTCGATTTCCAGGTAGCAGACATCCTTGCGCGCGGCCATCAGCGCATCCACCAACTCCCGGGAGCGTGCCGGGGAGAAACGCCAGTCGGTGGTGAACGACATCACGCAGAACTTGGCGGTGGCGCCGGCGAAGGTTTTCGCCAGGTCATCGTCGCAGCTCGCCGCCGGATCGAAGTAGTCCAGGGCCTTGGTCATCAGCAGGTAGGTGTTGGCGTCGAAGCGCCCGGAGAACTCCTCGCCCTGATAACGCAGGTAGCTTTCCACCTGGAACTCGACGCTGTGGAAGTCGTAGTTGAGCTTTTCGCTCTTGAGGCCGCGGCCGAATTTCTCGCCCATGGAGTCGTCGGACAGGTAGGTGATGTGCCCGACCATGCGCGCCAGCATCAGCCCGCGCTTGGGGATCACGCCGTGTTCCTGGAACGAGCCGCCATGGAACTCCGGGTCGGTGAGGATGGCCTGGCGCGCCACTTCGTTGAAGGCGATGTTCTGCGCCGACAGCTTGGGGGCCGAGGCGATTGCCAGGCAATGGCGCACGCGGTCCGGGTAGGTGATGGTCCATTGCAGCGCCTGCATGCCGCCCAGGCTGCCGCCGATCACCGCCGCCCACTGGTCGATGCCGAGGCGGTCGGCCAGGCGTGCCTGGCTGTGCACCCAGTCTTCCACGGTGAGCACCGGGAAATCGGCGCCGAACGGCTTGCCGGTGTCCGGGTTGAGGCTGCTGGGGCCGGTGGAGCCGTTGCAGCCACCGAGGTTGTTCAGGCTGACCACGAAGAACCGGTTGGTGTCGATGGGCTTGCCCGGGCCGATGCAACTGTCCCACCAGCCCGGCTTGCGGTCGTCGACGCTGTGATAGCCGGCGGCGTGGTGGTGGCCCGACAAGGCGTGGCAGATCAGCACGGCATTGCTGGCCGTGGCATTGAGGGTGCCGTAGGTTTCGTAAATCAGGTCATAGGCCGGCAACGAGCGTCCGCAGGCCAGGGCCAGGGGCTCGCTGAAATGCGCCACTTGCGGCGTCACCAGACCAACGGAATCGGCGGGAAAGGCAGCTGGCATCGACCCTGCTCTCGTTGAAATGAGGCGTAAGTCTAAAGACCGCTGGGGTTAGCGGCAAGCAAAGGCGCGGGGCCTGTTCGAACACTGCCACCCGTGGCGAGGGAGCTTGCTCCCGCTGGGCCGCGTAGCGGCCCTGGTTTTTGGGGCTGCTGCGCAGCCCAGCGGGAGCAAGCTCCCTCGCCACAGGATGTGCGCCTCGTCAGATCAGCAGGCGCAGGATCTCGGGCATCATGGTCATGGCCGCGAGGTTGTTGATCACCAGCATGTCGATCAGCTTGAGCACCATGAACGCCAGGATCGGCGAGATATCCAGGCCGCCGAGGTTCGGCACGATGCGGCGGAACGGGGCCAGGGCCGGTTCGCAGATCTGGTTCACCAGCTCGGCGCCCGGGTTGTGGCTGCCAGGCGCGACCCACGACAGGATGACGCTGATGATCATGGCGAAGAAGAAGATCTTCAGGAACAGCGCGGTCACGCCAATGATCGACCAGATCAGCAGTTGCAGCGGATTGCCGGTGGTGCCGTAGGTCAGCAGCAGGGTCAGGGCCATCAGTGCCATCTGCACGAGGATGGCCAGCACCAGCGACGACATGTCCAGGCCGAACAGGCTCGGGATGATCCGGCGCAAGGGCTTGAGCAGCGGCTGGGTGGCCTTGACGACGAACTGGCACAGCGGGTTATAGAAGTTGGCGCGCACCAGTTGCAGCACGAAGCGCAGCAGCACGATCAGCAGGTACAGGCTGCCAAGGGTTTGCAGCACGTAGACCGCTGCGGTGTTCAATCCAATCATGATGGCTCCTTATTGACCCAGTTGTTCGGCCATTTCGGCCGAGCGGTGCGCGGCGGCGCCGAGTGCGGTTTCCACCAGGGCTTCGAAGCCCCCGGCCTGGAATGATTTGATGGCGGCTTCGGTGGTGCCGGCCGGCGATGTCACGCGGCGGCGCAGCTCGGCCGCATCGACGTCGCTGGACACCACCATGTGAGCCGCGCCGAGGGCGGTCTGCGCCGTCAACTGCGCGGCGATCTCCCGGGGCAGGCCGAGTTTCTCGCCGGCGGCGGTCATGGCTTCGACCAGCAGGAAGAAGTACGCCGGGCCCGAGCCCGAGACGGCGGTGACGGCGTCCAGCTGTTGCTCGGTGTCCAGCCACAGCGCCAGGCCCACGGCTGACAACAGCTCCTGCGCCTGCTGGCGTTGCGCGGCGCTCACCTGCGGGGTGGCGAACAGGCCGCTGACACCTTGGCGCAGCAGCGCCGGGGTGTTGGGCATGCAGCGCACGATGGGCTGCTCGCCCAGCCATTTGTTCATGCTGGCGCAGGTGATGCCGGCGGCAATCGACACCACCAGTTGATGGGGCTTGAGGCTCGGGCGCAGGGCTTCGCATACGGCTTTCATGGCCTGGGGCTTGACCGCCAGCACGATGACGTCCGCGCCGTCGGCGGCCTGGGCATTGTCGGCAAAGGTCTCGATGCCGTGCTCGTCGCTCACCCGGCTGCGGGTTTGCTCGCCCGGATCGCTGGCGCGGATCTGCGAGGCATCCAGACCCTTGGCCCGCAGGCCGCCGATCAGGCTGGCGGCCATGTTGCCGGCGCCGATGAAGGCAATACGCATGTTGCTCATGACTGGTCCTTGATTAGAGAGTGGGGTCGGCATTGCTTGGGCTCAGCCGGCGCTATAGTCGCGGGCGCCGAACAGGGCTGTTCCGATTCGTACCCAGGTGGCGCCTTGGGCGATGGCCGACTCGAGGTCATGGCTCATGCCCATGGAAAGGGTGTCCAGCGGCAATTGCAGGCTCGCTTGCAGGCGTTGGACCGCACCGAAGGCGGCATCCTGGGCGGTACGCTCCTCGGTTGGCTCGGGAATGGCCATCAGCCCGCGCAGCTTGAGCCGCGGCAAGGCGTCGATGGCGGCGGCCAGGGCGGGCAGGTCCGCCGGGGTGCAGCCGGACTTGCTGGCTTCACCGCTGACGTTGACCTGGATGCAGATGTTCAGCGGCGGCAAGCCGTCCGGGCGTTGCTCGGACAGGCGTTGGGCAATTTTCAAGCGATCCACGGAGTGCACCCAATCGAAATGTTCGGCAATAGCGCGCGTCTTGTTCGATTGAATGGGGCCGATGAAGTGCCAGATCAAGGGCAGGTCGGTGAGTTCGGCCTGCTTGCCCAGGGCTTCTTGCAGGTAGTTCTCGCCGAAGTCCCGAAGGCCCGCGGCATAGGCTTCGCGCAGGGCCTGGGCGGGCTTGGTCTTGCTCACGGCCAGCAGTTGGACACTCTGTTCGGCACGCTGGGCGGCCTGTTCCGCAGCGCGGATACGCGATCTAACCTGAGCGATGTTGTCTGCTATCGTGGACATAAAGAAGCGCCAGCGGTCTGAGGTTCGCGGCATTCTACTGGAATTGAGGAGCGCTATGGATATCACTGAACTGCTGGCGTTCAGCGCCAAACAGGGGGCGTCGGACCTGCACCTGTCCGCCGGCTTGCCGCCGATGATCCGGGTCGATGGCGATGTGCGGCGGATCAACCTGCCGGCACTGGATCACAAGCAGGTCCATGAGCTGATCTACGACATCATGAACGACCGGCAACGAGTGGATTACGAAAAGTTTCTGGAAACCGACTTTTCCTTCGAGGTGCCGGGCGTTGCACGGTTTCGGGTCAACGCCTTCAACCAGAATCGCGGCGCGGGGGCGGTGTTCCGGACCATCCCGTCGAAGGTCCTGACCATGGAAGACCTGGGGATGGGCGAAGTGTTTCGCAAAGTGACCGAGTCGCCCCGGGGCCTGGTCCTGGTGACCGGGCCGACCGGCTCGGGCAAGTCCACCACCCTGGCGGCGATGATCGACTACCTCAACAGCCACAAGCACCATCACATTCTTACCATCGAAGACCCGATCGAGTTCGTCCACGAGCCGCGCAAGTGCCTGATCAACCAGCGTGAGGTACACCGCGATACCCAGGACTTCTCCACGGCCTTGCGCTCGGCCCTGCGGGAAGACCCGGACGTGATCCTGGTGGGGGAAATGCGCGACCTGGAAACCATTCGCCTGGCGCTGACCGCCGCCGAAACCGGGCACCTGGTGTTCGGTACGCTGCACACCACGTCGGCGGCCAAGACCATCGATCGGGTGGTGGACGTATTCCCGGGGGACGAGAAGTCCATGGTGCGCTCGATGCTGTCGGAGTCACTGCAAGCGGTGATCTCCCAGACCCTGATCAAGAAGATCGGTGGCGGCCGCATTGCCGCGCACGAGATCATGCTGGGCACGTCGGCCATTCGCAACCTGATCCGCGAAGACAAGATCGCCCAGATGTACTCGTCGATCCAGACCGGCGGGTCGCTGGGGATGCAGACGCTGGACATGTGCCTGAAGGACCTGGTGAACAAGGGCCTGATCAGCCGGGAACATGCGCGGGAGCGGGCGCGTACGCCGGATAATTTCTAGAAAGGCCGGCGCGAGCCCTTGTGGCGAGGGGATTTATCCCCGCTGGGGCGCGAAGCGCCCCCAAAATGCAGAGGCTTACATTTTTATTTCTGACTCGCCACATTTGGGGGCTGCTCCGCAGCCCAGCGGGGATAAATCCCCTCGCCACAGGGGGGGCTTTGATCAGCGTTGGACGACCCGCATCCCGCCCGGCTCTTTCGGCAGCACGCGCTTGGCTACCACATAGTGGGTGTCCCAGTACGGCTTGTTCAGGGTGTCGATGGTCACCGACTTGCCACGGCGCGGGGCATGGATGAAGCGGTCGTTGCCCAGGTAGATCGCCACGTGGTTGACCCGGCGGCTCTTGAGCTTGAAGAAGATCAGGTCGCCCGGCTTGAGGTCCTTGCGCTCGACTTTCTCGCCATGCCCGGCAGCCATCGCGTTGGAGGTGCGCGGCAGGTCGAAGGTGGCGTCGTTGAAGGCGTATTTCACCAGTCCGCTGCAATCGAAGCCTTTACTTGGGCTACTGCCGCCCCAACGATAAGGTGTACCGAGTACATTGACGGCGCGGCTCAGCACGTTGCTGCTGGTCTTGCTCGCCATGGGCGGTACCAGCTTGCTGCTGGCGGTGCCTGGGCGTTGTGCACCGGGCTTGTTCTTGCTCGAAGGAGCAGAAACATGGGATTTGGGGGTGTAGCCGTTGATGTTGGGCAGACGTTGCTCACGATTGGTGGCGTGGGCGGCCAGTGGCAATAATAGGCAAATGGTTAGCCATGTCTTGAAAAATGGACGCATTAGGCAGGGCTCATAAAGGTTAGCGCGCAACTTTATAACAGCTTTTTTTGCGATTCCGAGGCCGTTTGTCGATTTGGAACCCCAGGCAAAACCCGTCTAAATGCGACAAATTGGCCCGATTGTCCGAAACAGCCCCGCTAGTACGGGGCTTTCGTCGAATCGGTGCGGCGAAGACCGCTTGTCGGCGAGACACGAAAAAGTCACAAAAAGTCAGAAAAAATTTATCTATCGAGGCGAAGAGACTCTTCATGAACAGCTATCAACCGGGCGCCGTGCACGACACCCACAGCAAAGTCATCGGCTACCTGCTGTGGATTTTCGGTTTCACCGGTGCCCACCGTTTCTATTACGGCAAGCCGGTCACCGGCACGCTCTGGTTCTTCACGTTTGGCCTGTTGGGCATCGGCTGGCTGATCGACCTGTTCCTGATCCCGGCCATGGACCGCGAGGCGGACCTGCGCTTTACCCCCGGCCCCATCGAATACTCCGTGGCGTGGATCCTGCTGACGTTTCTCGGGGTGTTTGGCGTACACCGCATGTACCAGGGCAAATGGCTCAGCGGGATTGTCTATCTGCTGACGGGCGGGGTGTTTTTCCTGGGGGTGCTGTATGACTTCTGGACACTCAATGACCAGGTTTCGATTCGCAATGCGCAGAAGCGGGGGGCGTTTCAGTAAGACCGGGGCGCCTGCATCGCGAGCAAGCTCGCTCCCACACTGGATCGAGGTGTTCACAAATCATGTGTTCACCAAAGATCCAACTGTGGGAGCGAGCTTGCTCGCGATAGGCGCGACGCGGTCTCAGGCCTGGTGAGTGACCCGCCCATCCATCAAGGTGTAACGCACCACCCCCGGCAGGCTGTGGCCCAGGAACGGGCAGTTGTCACCCTTGGAGCGCCAGGCTTCGCCGGCCACGGTGGAAGCGGCGGGGTCGAACAGCACCAGGTCGGCCGCGGCGCCCACGGCCAGTTTCCCGGCCGGCAATTGCAGGGCCTGGGCCGGGCCAGCGCTCAGGCGCGCGAGCAAGGTCGGCAGGTCGAGCAAGCCGTCTTCCACCAGGGTCATCGCCAACGGCAGCAGCAGTTCGACGCTGCTGATGCCGGGCTCGGTGGCGCCGAACGGTGCCAGCTTGGCATCACGCTCATGGGGCTGGTGGTGGCTGGAGATGGCCGAGATCACGCCGCTCTTCACCGCCTCGCGCAAGCCATCGCGGTCGGCGCGCGTGCGCAGCGGCGGCTGGACGTGATAGACGCTGTTGAAATCGATCAGCGCTTCGTCGGTCAGAATCAACTGGTACAGCGCCACGTCGGCGGTGACCGGCAAGCCCCGGGCCTGGGCCTGGGCGATCAACGCCGCGCCACGGGCGCTGGTCAACTGGCTGAAGTGCGCACGCACGCCGCTTTGCTCCACCAGCAGCAGGTCCCGGGCCAGGGCCACGGTCTCGGCGGTTTCCGGGATGCCCGGCAGGCCGAGGAAGCTGGCGGTCGGGCCTTCGTGGGCCAGGCCACCTTCGGCCAGGTCGTGATCCTGGGAATTGAAGATCACCGTCAGGCCAAACGTCGCCGCGTATTCCAGGGCGCGGCACAGGGTGCGGGTGTTGCGGAAACTGTTCAGGCCGTTGCCGAACGCCACGCAGCCGGCGTCGCGCAGGGCGATGAGTTCGGCCAGTTGCTCGCCGTCCAGGCCTTTGCTCAGGGCGCCGATCGGGAAGACCTTGGTATTGCCGGCTTCGCGGGCGCGGTCGAGGATCAGTTCGGCCACGGCCGAGGTGTCCAGCACCGGTTTGGTCTGCGGCGGGCAGCACAGGCTGGTCACGCCACCGGCGGCGGCGGCGCGGGTTTCGCTGACGATGCTGCCTTTGCGGCTGTAGCCGGGTTCGCGCAGGGCGACGTTCAGGTCCACCAGGCCCGGGGCCGCCACCAGGCCTTGGGCGTCGAGGGTTTGCACGGCGGTGAAACCGGCGGGCGCAGCGCCCAGGGCGACGATCTTGCAGGCGTCGATGTGGATGTCGGTCACTTGATCCAGGCCGCTGGCCGGATCGATCACGCGTGCGCCGAGAATGCTGAGCTTCACTGGGCGTTCTCCTGGTCGAATTGGCGCTGGGCCGTTTGCCCGCTCATGGCCATGGACAGCACGGCCATGCGGATGGCGATGCCGTAGGTCACCTGGTTGAGGATCACCGAATGCGGCCCGTCGGCCACCGCCGACTCGATCTCCACCCCGCGGTTGATCGGCCCCGGGTGCATGACGATAGCGTCTGGCTTGGCCCCGGCCAGGCGGGAGGTGGTCAGGCCGTAGAGGCGGTAGAACTCGCCTTCGCTGGGCAGCAGGCCGCCGGTCATGCGTTCACGCTGCAGGCGCAGCATGATCACCACGTCGACATCCTTGAGGCCTTCGGTCATGTCGGTGTAGACCTTCACGCCGTACTGCTCGACGCCGATGGGCAGCAGGGTCTTCGGCGCGATCACGCGAATGTCCGGGCAACCGAGGGTCTTGAGGGCCAGCATGTTCGAGCGGGCCACCCGCGAATGCAGGATGTCGCCGACGATGGCCACCGAGAGGTTCTCGAAGCTGCCTTTGTGCCGGCGGATGGTGAGCATGTCCAGCATGCCCTGGGTCGGGTGGGCGTGGCGGCCGTCGCCGCCGTTGATGATCGCCACCTGTGGGCAGACGTGCTCGGCAATGAAATGCGCCGCGCCGGAATCACCGTGGCGCACGACGAACATATCGGCGGCCATGGCTTCGAGGTTGCGCAGGGTGTCGAGCAGGGTCTCGCCCTTGCTCGCCGAGGACGTCGACACGTTGAGGGTGATCACGTCCGCCGACAGCCGCTGGGCGGCCAGTTCGAAGGTGGTGCGGGTGCGGGTGGAGTTTTCGAAGAACACGTTGCACACGGTCTTGCCGCGCAGCAACGGGACTTTCTTTACTGCCCGGGCGCCGACTTCGAGGAACGAGTCGGCGGTGTCGAGGATTTCTGTCAGCAGCTCGCGGCGCAAGCCGTCGAGGGACAGGAAGTGCCGCAGCTGGCCCTGATCGTTGAGCTGCAGCGGGCGCTTGGTTTCGAGAGGCGTCATCGCAATGGACTCTTACAAGGGCAGTTAAAGGGCAAGGTCTTGCAGTTCGAGTTGCAGCGGCGCGGGCCCGGAGAGCTTGACGCGCTCGTGGGCGGCCAGCGCCAGTGTCGCGCCGACCACGTCCGGGCGGATCGGCAGTTCGGCAGCGTTCAGGTCCAGCAGGCACACCAGGGTCACGCTGGCCGGGCGGCCGTAGTCGAACAACTCATTCATGGCCGCGCGGATGGTCCGCCCGCTCATCAGCACGTCGTCGATCAGTACCAGGTGCTGGCCTTCGATCTCGAACGGCAGCGCCGAAGGGCGGACTTGCGGATGCAGGCCGTTCTGGCTGAAGTCGTCGCGGTAGAACGACACATCCAGGGTGCCCAACGGCGATTGGCTGCCCAGTTCATCGAGCAATGCCTGGGCGACCCAGACGCCACCGGTGCGAATACCGATGTAGCGCGGTTCGCGGATGCCGCGTTGTTCCAGGTGTGCCGTGAGACGGATCGCCATCTGGCTGATCAGTTCGGCAGGATTGGGCAGGCTCATGCTGGCTCCTTCAGGTTTCCGGGCCGGTGTGAGGGGCGCGGTTCATCGCTAAAAGAAAGCGCCTTGGCGGCGCTTTATAGAAAATCAGGTTTCGAACAGGGCGGTGTTGGCATCGAGCCACCCTTGCAGCAGCAGGGCGGCGGCAATGGCGTCCACCGGGTTGTCGCGGTAACTGCCTTTCTGCCCGCCACGCTCCAGGCGCTCACCCTTGGCTTCGAACGTGGTCAGGCGTTCGTCGTGGGTATAGAAGGGCAGGTTGAAGCGGCCATTGAGCCGGCGGGCGAACTTTTCCGCGCGCACGCACATGTCACTGGGTGTGCCGTCCATGTTCAACGGCAGGCCGACCACCACGGCGTCGGGTTTCCATTCCTTGATCAGCGCCTCGACCTGGTTCCAGTCCGGGACGCCATTCTGCGCCTTGAGCGTGCACAGTTCGCGGGCCTGGCCGGTAATGACCTGGCCGACTGCCACGCCGATCTGTTTGGTGCCGTAATCGAAGCCCAGCAGCAAGCGCAAGGCCATCAGGCGTGTCCCGCCTGGCTGGTGAGCAGGCTGAGGTTGATCCCCAGCCGGCTGGCGGCCGCTTCCAGGCGCAGTTCACTGCTGGTGTTGAACAGGATGTCGGCGTCGAACGGGCAGGTCAGCCAGGCGTTGTCGGCCAGCTCGGCCTCCAGTTGCCCGGCTTCCCAGCCGGCGTAGCCGAGGGCGATCAGGCTTTTTTCCGGGCCGACGCCGTCGGCGATGGCGAACAGCACGTCCTGGGACGTGGACAGCGACACGCCGTTCAGGTCCACCGTGGCCTGGTAGGTCGGCCCCGACGGATGGAGCACGAAACCGCGATCGGTTTGCACCGGGCCGCCGATGAAGATCGGCACGTGCTGGCACAACAATGGCGGCTCTACATCAGGGCGCAGCTGCTCGAGGATGTCCGCCAGGTTCAGCTCCTGCGGGCGATTGATCACCAGCCCCATGGCCCCATTGGCCGTGTGCTCGACGATGTAGGTCAAGGTATGGGCAAAGTTCGGATCGGCCATGTGCGGCATGGCGATCAGGAATTGATGCTTGAGGTAGGTGGGGCTGACGTTTTTCATAGGCGCTAGTGTGGCGGCGCGGGGGCGAACTGACAAGCTGGGGATGCGTTGCAAATGCCCCTATCGGCCTCCCGGCCCCATCAATGTGGGAGCGGGCTTGCTCGCGAAGACGGTGGTCCTGCCGCAAGAAATCTGTCGGATGTACAGGCCGCTTCGCGAGCAAGCCCGCTCCCACAGGCATCAATGATGTGTCAGTTACTGGACAACCGGTCGCCCCGGGAGAATTTCCAGGTGCGGATGATCTCCAGCCGGTCGATGTCCGACAGATCCCCGGTAAACGGGGCGAACGGCGCGGCCAGGCGCACGATCCGCTGGGCCGCCTGGTCCAGCAGCGGCTGGCCGGAGGATTCCAGGACCAACACTTCATACAGCGAGCCGTCGCGGTTGATCGAGACCATCAGCCGCAGGTTGCCGTAGATCTGCTTGCGCCGCGCTTCGTCGGGGTAGTTCAGGTTGCCGATGCGCTCGACCTTCTTGCGCCATTCGTCCTTGTACCAGGCGCCCTTGTCGCGCATGGTCGAGGCCGCGCTCAGGCGGTGGATGCGTGGGCGCTTGGCATAGAGCTGCTGCTCCTGGGCCAGTTCGGCTTCCAGGCTGGCGATGTCGCTGGACAACTGGGAGCTGTCGAATGTTGGGGCGGGGGCCTTGGGCTTGGGGTCGGGCTTGACCTCTTCCTTGACCGGGGCCTTCTTGGACTTGGGCGCCACGGTGGTCACGGCGGCCTTCGGCGCGGCCTCCTGCACCTCGGGCTTGGTGGCTGGGGGCGGGCTGGTTTTCTGCACCTGATTGTCCTGGAACGGCGCGATCTCGGTGGTCTTGGGAATGGCCTTTTTTTCCAGGGTGCCGCTGCCCTGCTGGTTTTCCTGGGCGAGGAAATCGGCCTTCGCCGGCTTCGTCTCGCTCTTGAAGGTGGCCAGGGTGATTTCCAGGGTCTGGCTGATCTGCTTGGGTTCGACCGTGGCAAACCCGACGCCCAGCAACAGGGCCAGGTGGATCAGCGCCGCCAGGAACAGCGTAAAACCGAGGCGATCGGCCGGGCGCACGCCGCGATGGGCAAGCTCTTGGGGCAGGTCGGACGGGAGGGTCATAGCGGCAAAAACCAACATCGCTTTTTTTCAGGGCCCGGCATGATAGCGCAATGTTGGTTTTTAGCTGCAAGCTTCAAGCAGCGAGCGACAAGCTGCACATCGTCCGCTTCACGCTTGCCGCTTGCCGCGAATGGCTTGCAGCTGCTTCTCTATGGCATCCATCAGCAGGCCACCGATGTCGGTGCCGAAGGCGTTGTCGATCTCGCGGATGCAGGTCGGGCTGGTGACGTTGATTTCCGTCAGGTGCTCACCGATCACGTCCAGGCCCACGAACAGCAGGCCTTTCTCCCGCAGGCTCGGGCCGACCTGGGCGGCGATCCAGCGGTCCTTGTCGGTCAGCGGGCGCGCCTCGCCACGGCCACCGGCGGCCAGGTTGCCGCGGGTTTCGCCAGCCGCTGGAATCCGGGCCAGGCAATAGTCCACCGGTTCGCCGTCGATCATCAGGATGCGCTTGTCGCCGTCGACGATGGCCGGCAGGTAGCCCTGGATCATGATCTGCTGTTTGCCATGCAGGGTCAGGGTTTCCAGGATCACCGACAGGTTCGGGTGGCCGGCGGTGTGGCGGAAGATCGAGGAACCGCCCATGCCGTCCAGGGGTTTGAGGATCACGTCGCCGTGATGCTCGGCAAACTCGCGCAGCACGTCCGGGCGGCGGCTGACGAGGGTCGGCGGCGTGCACTGAGGGAACAGCGTGGCGAACAGCTTTTCGTTGCAGTCGCGCAGGCTCTGGGGTTTGTTGACCACCAGCACGCCAGCGTTCTCGGCCTGCTCCAACAGGTAGGTGGAGTAGACGAACTCCATGTCGAACGGCGGGTCCTTGCGCATCAGGATCACGTCGAGGTCGCTCAGCAGGGCATCGCTTTCGGCGCCCAGCTCGAACCATTTCTCGGGGTTGGCGAAGACTTTCAGCGGTTTCATCCGCGCCCGCGCCTGGCCCTCGGCCTGGTAGAGGTCGCGCTGCTCCATGTAGAACAACTCCCAGCCGCGCTTTTGAGCGGCCAGCAGCATGGCCAGCGAGCTATCCTTCTTATAGGAAATGCTGGCGATAGGGTCCATGACAATGCCGACGCGTACGCTCATGGCTTGGTTCCTCGAAAATATGATGGGCACAAATGGCGTGAAAAAGTGGCGTCAGAGTGGCGCCCCCAAGTTTGGCGGTCAAGGAAAAACCGCCGCGCCGAGCGGCCGATAGATCGGCGATGGAGACTGTGCTAAAAAGGCTGCCATGTGACGCGCGGGCCTTGAACATCAAGGGTTTGCGCCGTCGACCACCCTGGCGCGTTAAAAACCGGTTCGCAGTGGCAATGGCAGAGCAATTTACGCAGCAGCAACCCAGTGCCTTGAAGGTGATGGTCATCGACGACTCGAAGACCATCCGCCGCACCGCCGAAACCTTGCTGCGCAACGTCGGCTGCGAGGTGATCACGGCCATCGACGGCTTCGATGCCCTGGCCAAGATCGCCGATCATCATCCGGGCATCATCTTTGTCGACATCATGATGCCGCGCCTGGACGGCTACCAGACCTGCGCCCTGATCAAGAACAACAGCGCGTTCAAGGCCACGCCGGTGATCATGCTGTCGTCCCGTGACGGCTTGTTCGACAAGGCCAAGGGGCGCATCGTCGGCTCCGATCAGTTTTTGACCAAACCGTTCAGCAAGGAAGAACTGCTGGGTGCGATACAGGCCCATGTCCCGGGCTTTGCCGCTGTCCAGCCGCACCAGGCACATTAATGACACTCGGCCAACGGGCCTGGGGTCGACAAAAATGGGGAACACCATGGCACGTATTCTGATCGTCGATGATTCGCCGACCGAAATGTACAAATTGACCGGCATGCTGGAAAAGCACGGCCACCAGGTCCTGAAGGCCGAAAACGGCGCCGATGGCGTGGCCCTGGCGCGCCAGGAAAAACCCGACGCCGTGCTGATGGACATCGTCATGCCCGGCCTCAACGGTTTCCAGGCCACCCGCCAGTTGACCAAGGATCCTGACACCGGGCACATCCCGGTGATCATCATCACCACCAAGGACCAGGACACCGACAAGGTCTGGGGCACGCGCCAGGGCGCGAAGGACTACCTGACCAAACCGGTGGACGAAGAAACCCTGATCGCGACCCTGAACAAAGTGCTGGCGGATTGACGACGCGGCCATGAGCCAGAACCTGACGGCATTCGAACTGCTGCTGCAGATCGACCGGCGCTGCCGGCTGCTGGGGGCCGACCTGCCTTCCCAGCCGACCCACCGCGACAGTTGGAGCGGCATCGGTTTTCGCCTGGGCGAGCATTGGTACGTGGCCCCCATGGGGGAGGTCAGTGAAGTGCTGCATGAACCGCGCTGCACACAGTTGCCCGGGGTCAAGCCCTGGGTGCGCGGTGTGGCTAACCTGCGCGGGCGGTTGCTGCCATTGATGGACCTGTGCGGGTTCTTCGGCCATGAACTGTCGCCCGTGCGCAAGCAGCGGCGCGTGCTGGTGGTGGATCACGACGAAGTGTTCACCGGCTTGCTGGTGGATGAGGTCCTCGGGTTGCAGCATTTTCCCCAGGGCAGCCTGGAGCCGACGCTGGTGGACGAGCTCGACGGCCCGGAGTCGGTGTTCGTCAAAGGGCAGTTTCCCGGCGAGCCGCCGTGGCAGGTGTTCAGCCCGTTTGCGTTGACGCGCTCGCCAGGGTTCATGGATGTGGCGATTTGACGGGATACAGCGCCGGTCCCTTGTGGGAGCGAGCTTGCTCGCGATTGCGGTGGGTCAGCTAAATCAAGGCTGGCTGATCCAATGCTATCGCGAGCAAGCTCGCTCCCACATGGGGTACCACAGTGAGTGAGTTGGATGATGCAGTACAGGCGAGAACCGATGATCAAAGCAAAAGCAGGCAAGCCACTGGAAGCGTCGCGCAGTCGTTCGCAGATCATCGTGCTGTTCGTCGCGCTGATTGTCTTCATCATGTTGCTGTTCGCCAACTTCGCCTACCTCAACACCCAGTCCACCTACGACAAGCAGTACATCGGTCACGCCGGTGAGTTGCGGGTGCTGTCCCAGCGCATTGCCAAGAACGCCACCGAGGCCGCTGCCGGCAAGCCGGCCGCGTTCAAGTTGCTGAGCGATGCGCGCAATGACTTTGCCCAGCGCTGGGGCTACCTGAAACAGGGGGACCCGGTGACCGGGCTGCCGCCCGCGCCCGCCGCCCTGCGCCCGCAGATGCGCGCCGTGCAGCTGGACTGGGAACGCCTGCTGAAAAACGCCGACGCCATTCTGTCCAGCGAGCAGACGGTCCTGTCGTTGCATCAAGTGGCGGCGACGTTGGCCGAGACCGTGCCGCAACTGCAGGTCGAGTACGAAAAAGTCGTCGAGATCCTGCTGCAACGCGGTGCGCCCGCGGCCCAGGTGGCCATGGCCCAGCGCCAGTCGCTGCTGGCCGAGCGGATTCTCGGCGCGGTCAACACCGTGCTGGCGGGGGATGAAAACGCCAGCCAGGCCGCCGACACCTTCGGCCGCGACGCCGCGCGTTTCGGTCAGGTACTCAACGGCATGTTGCAGGGTGACCCGGCCTTGAAGATTTCCCAGGTCCAGGACCGCGATGCCCGGGCCCGTTTGAGCGAAATCAGCGAACTGTTCGAGTTCGTCTCGGGCTCGGTGGATGAAATCCTCGAAACGTCGCCGGAGCTGTTCAAGGTCCGTGAGTCGGCCGGCAATATCTTCAGCCTGTCGCAAACCCTGCTCGACGAAGCGTCGCACCTGGCCACGGCGTTCGAGAACCTGGCCGGCGGGCGCGCGGCCAACGCCATCGGCGGGTATGTGCTGGGCCTGCTGGCGCTGACGTCGATCATCCTGATCGGCCTGGTAATGGTTCGGGAAACCAACCGCCAATTGCGCGAGACCGCGGAAAAGAACGAGCGCAACCAGAACGCGATCATGCGTCTGCTGGACGAGATCGAAGACCTGGCCGACGGCGACCTGACGGTGACCGCCTCGGTGACCGAGGACTTCACCGGCACCATCGCCGACTCCATCAACTATTCGGTGGATCAACTGCGCGACCTGGTGGCGACCATCAACCTCACCGCCGGCCAGGTTGCCGCCGCCGTGCAGGAAACCCAGGCCACGGCGATGCACCTGGCCCAGGCGTCCGAGCACCAGGCCCAGCAGATCTCCGAGGCGTCGACTTCCATCAATGAGATGGCCCAGTCCATCGACCAGGTTTCGGCCAACGCCGCCGAGTCGTCGGCGGTGGCCGAGCGCTCGGTGGAAATCGCCAACAAGGGCAACGAGGTGGTGCACAACACCATCCACGGCATGGACAACATTCGCGAACAGATTCAGGACACCGCCAAGCGCATCAAGCGCCTGGGCGAATCGTCCCAGGAGATTGGCGACATTGTCAGCCTGATCGACGACATCGCCGACCAGACCAACATCCTGGCCCTCAACGCCGCCATCCAGGCCTCCATGGCCGGCGACGCCGGGCGCGGCTTCGCGGTGGTGGCCGATGAAGTGCAGCGCCTGGCGGAGCGTTCGTCGGCGGCGACCCGGCAGATCGAGACACTGGTGCGAGCGATCCAGGCCGACACCAATGAAGCGGTGATCTCCATGGAGCAGACCACCACCGAAGTGGTGCGCGGGGCCCGGTTGGCCCAGGATGCCGGCGTCGCGCTGGAGGAGATCGAAGGCGTGTCCAAGACCCTGGCGGCGCTGATCCAGAGCATTTCCAACGCGGCGCAGCAACAGACCACGTCGGCGGGGCAGATCTCCCTGACCATGAACGTGATCCAGCAGATCACCACGCAAACCTCGTCGGGCTCCACCGCCACCGCCGAGAGCATCGGCAACCTGGCGAAAATGGCCAGCCAACTGCGGCGGTCGGTGTCCGGGTTCACCTTGCCGGCGGCTGCGGGTGAGGACAAGGGGTGACCAGCGGGATTCGTCTGATGATGAGGCGCTTTTGTGGCGAGGGGATTTATCCCCGCTGGGGCGCGAAGCGGCCCCATTCAAACTGTCTGACGAGCTGACATCTTGCTGCCGGGTTTTTGGGGGCTGCTGCGCAGCCCAGCGGGGATAAATCCCCTCGCCACAGGGTTGATTCGTACCCTTGGCATGTCACTGTTGATTTGGAGTGGTTATGGCTGATCGGCGCGACTATGTGGCCCTGGAGTGGGTCAAGGGCGAGATTGCCGAAACGCTGAAGCAGGCCCACCAGGCCCTCAATCGCCTGGTGGACGACCCGCAGGCGTTGGATGCCCTCGCGCAGTGCCTGGCCGGTATCCATCAGGTGCACGGTGGCTTGCAGATGGTCGAATTCTACGGCGCCGCGCTGCTGGCCGAAGAGATGGAACAGTTGTGCCTGGCCCTGAAGGACAACCGCATCAGCCATCGCGAAGAGGCCATCAGCCTGTTGAGCCAGGCCCTGGGCCAGTTGCCGATCTACCTGGACCGTGTCCAGGGCGCCCGCCGCGATTTACCGCTGGTGGTGCTGCCGTTGATCAACGACTTGCGCAGCGCCCGGGGCGAAAGCCTGTTGTCGGAGACCAGCCTGTTCAGCCCCGAGCTGCCGCAACTGCCGCCGCTGAGCGACGAAGCGTTGCGGCGACTCGAACCGCCGGACCTGCCGAACACCCTGCGCAAGCTGCGCCAGACCCTGCAAATGGCTCTCGTCGGGCTGTTGCGCGAACAAGACGATGCCACCCACCTCGGCTACCTGGCCAAGGTCTTCCATCGCCTGGAAGGGCTGTGCGCCGGGGCGCCGCTCAATGCCTTGTGGCAGGTGGCCTCGGCGCTGGTCGAAGGCATGCGCGAGGGGCGCATCGCCAACAGCCCGGCGTTGCGCAGCCTGTTCAAGGAAGCCGACAAGGAACTCAGGCGCCTGCTCGAACACGGCATGGGTGGCATCAATCAACCGGCACCGGCCCACCTGCTCAAGAGCTTGTTGTTCTATATTGCCAAGGCCGAACACCCCAGCGGGCAGATGCTGATCATGAAAGAACGCTACTCACTGGATGACGCGCTGCCCGACAGCGCCATGGTCGACGAAGAACGCGCGCGCCTCGTCGGGCCCGACCGAGATGCCTTGCGCTCGGTGCTTGCCGCGCTCTGTGAAGAACTGGTGCGGGTCAAGGAGCGCCTCGACCTGTTCGTGCGCAGCGATCGCCAGCACGCCTCGGAACTGGACAGCCTGCTGGCGCCGCTGCGACAGATCGCCGATACCCTGGCGGTGCTGGGCTTCGGCCAGCCGCGCAAGGTCATCATCGATCAACTGGCGGTGGTGCTGAGCCTCGCCCAGGGCCAGCGCGAGCCTGATGACGCGACCCTGATGGACGTCGCCGGTGCCTTGCTCTACGTCGAAGCCACCCTGGCCGGCATGGTCGGCACCGTCGAGCCGCAGAGCCGCGAAGACACGCACCTGCCCACCACCGATTTGACTCAGATCCACCAGATTGTCATCAAGGAGGCGCACACCTGCCTGCAACAGGCCAAGGACATGATCGTCGACTACATCGACGCCGACTGGAACCGCGAGCAGTTGCAGCCCTTGCCGGCCCTGCTGACCCAGGTGCGCGGTGCGCTGGCGATGATCCCCCTGAGCCGCGCGGCCGGCCTGGTGGAGGCGTGCAACGGGTTCATCCGCGAACACCTGTTGTTCGATCAGGCCCAGCCGGGCTGGGAAGCCCTCGACCATCTGGCCGATGTGATCAGCGGCCTCGAATACTACCTGGAGCGCTTGAGCGAAGACCCACAGACCCCTGGCGAGTCTTTGCTCGACGGGGTCGAGCGGAGCCTGGCCGCGCTCGGCTATTTCCCGGACGAAGCGCGGGTGCCGTTGCTGGAGGATGTGCTGGGGCCCAACGAAGCCCAGCTGATGCAGGACTTGCAAGAACTGGACGACCCGCTGACCGTGCAATCGCTGGCGCAAGTGCTGGCCAGCCCGGTCTCGACGGTCAACCCGCCGGCCCGCAGCACACCGGGCAGCCTGCTGCCGCCGCCGCGGGACGAACATCCGGTGGACGATGAATTGCGCGAGGTCTTCCTCGAGGAGACCGATGAGGTGCTGGACGTCCTGCGCGAATACCTGCCGCGTTGGAACGCCCACCCCGATGACCAGGGTGCCCTGAGTGAATTGCGCCGGGCCTTCCACACCCTCAAGGGCAGCGGCCGGATGGTGCGGGCGCTGGTGCTGGGGGAACTGGCCTGGGCGGTGGAAAACCTGCTCAACCGGGTGCTGGAGCGCAGTGTCGAGCCGACGGCTTCGGTGCGCCAACTGATCGAGGACACCGTGCAGTTGCTGCCGGCCCTGGTGACCGAGTTCGCCGCCCACCAGCAACGGCAGCGCGATGACGTCGATCGCCTGGCCGCCCGCGCCCATGCCCTCGCCAAGGGCGATGACGAGGCCGATGAAGATGTGCAGGACGTGGCCGCCCTCGACCCGTTGCTGCTGAAGATCTTCGACAATGAAGCCCAGGGCCACCTCGCCAGCCTCAATCGGTTTCTCGACCAGGCCACCGACCACTTGCCGTTGCAGGCCAGCGATGAACTGCAACGGGCCTTGCACACCCTCAAGGGCAGTGCCTCCATGGCCGGCGTGCTGCCGATTGCCGAGCTGACTGGCGCACTGGATGAACTGGCCCGGGAATACAAGGCCCACCTGATTGCCCTCGACCTGGATGAGGTCGAACTGTTGCTGGAGGCCGAAGGGTTGCTGCGCCGCAGCCTGCGCCAGTTGCACAGCGAGCCGCTGGCACCGATTCCCGGTGCCGAGGACCTGATCCAGCGAGCCCAATCGTTGTTGGCCGAACGCCTGCAAACAGCCCTCGACGCCCCGGACAAGGGACTGCGTGCCAAGCGCGATCCCCAACTGATCAACAACTTCCTCGCCCAGGGCATGGACATCCTGCTCGACGCCGAAAGCCTGCTGCAGCGCTGGCAGCAGCATCCGGGCGAAGGCCAGGAACTGAGTGCGTTGCTGGATGAGCTGACCACCCTCGGCGAAGGCGCACACCTGGCCGACCTGCACCCGGTCGATGAGCTTTGCGAAGCGTTGCTCGACCTCTACGGCGCGGTGGAAGAGAGCAGCCTGGTGGTCAGCGACATGTTTTTCCAGGAAGCCCAGCGCGCCCATGAGGCACTGATCGACATGCTCGATGAACTGGCGGCCGGGCAGTCGGTGCATCCACAACCCGAACGGGTCCAGGCCTTGCGCAGGTTGCTGGAAGACGGCCTCGACCCGGCGGCCACCGGCCTGATCCGCAGCGACGGCAGTCGGACCCTGAGCATCCACGAACTGGGTCAGGCCACCGCCGAGCTGGAACGCGACGCCCCCACCGACGCGGCGGTGGACGACGACATCGCGGCGATCTTCCTCGAGGAAGCCCAGGACATTCTCGAGAGCGCCGCCCAGGCCTTGCAGCGCTGGTTGGCCGACCCGGACAACGGTGCGCCGCTGTCTTCGTTGCAACGGGACCTGCACACGCTCAAGGGCGGGGCACGGATGGCCGATATCCGGCCGGTAAGCGACCTGGCCCAGGAACTGGAAAACCTCTACGAAGGCCTGGTGGACCGTCGCTACAGCCACAGCGAGGCACTGGAGCAACTGCTCGAACGCAGCCACGAACGCCTCGACCTGCTGCTTGGGCAATTGCAACAGGGCCAGCCGCTGGGCGATCCCGTTGCGCTGATCGATGCCATCCGCCGCTTCCGCCAGGACAAGCCGAACGCCATCGACACCGCCGGGGCAGGCCAGGGTGATGCAGCCGGCCAGGACCCTGAGTTGCTGGAGATCTTCCTCGAAGAAGGCTTCGACATTCTCGACAGCTCCGGCGCGGCGTTGCTGCGCTGGCAGGCCGAGCCGTCGAATCGCCAGGCCGTGGAAACCCTGTTGCGGGACCTGCACACCCTCAAGGGCGGCGCGCGGATGGTGGAGATCGTGCCCATCGGCGACCTGGCCCATGAGTTGGAGAACCTTTACGAAGGCTTGTCGGCCGGTCTGCTCCAGCCCAGTCCGAGCCTGTTCACCCTGCTGCAAAGCAGTCACGACCGACTGGCGCAGATGCTCGATGCCGTACGCGCCGGGCACCCGTGCCCGCCGGGCGACCGGCTGATCGCACAGATCCAGGCGGTGAGTCACGCGCAGGACGCTCCGGCAAGTCAGGCGACGCCCGTGGCACAGCCGCTTCCGGCGCCGGTCGCGGCCCCGGTCACTGCCGCCACGCCGGCACCCGCCAGGCCCGAGCCGAGCGCACCCAGCGACGGCGCGGACATGGTCAAGGTCTCCGCCGAACTGCTCGACGACCTGGTCAACCTGGCCGGTGAAGCGTCGATCTTCCGAGGCCGCATCGAACAGCAAGTCAACGACGCCCGGGTGGCGTTGAGCGAAATGGAAACCACCATCGAGCGCATGCGTGATCAGTTGCGCCGGCTGGACACCGAGACCCAGGGGCGGATTCTCAGTCGCCAGCAGGTCGAGGCCGAGCGCCTGGGCTACGAGGAGTTCGACCCCCTGGAAATGGACCGGCATTCCCAGTTGCAGCAACTGTCCCGCGCCTTGTTCGAATCCGCTTCGGATCTGCTCGACCTCAAGGAAACCCTCGACCGCGGCAATCACGACGCCGAAAGCCTGTTGCAACAGCAAGGACGGATCAACACCGAGCTCCAGGAAAGCCTGATGCGCACGCGCATGGTGCCCTTCGAGCGCATGTTGCCGCGCCTCAAGCGCATCGTCCGGCAAGTGGCTCAGGAACTGGGCAAGGAGGTCGAGTTCGTGGTCGACAATGCCGAGGGCGAAATGGACCGCAACGTGCTGGAGCGCATGGCCGCGCCCCTGGAGCACATGCTGCGCAACGCCGTCGACCACGGCCTGGAACCGGCCGACGTGCGCCTCGCCGCCGGCAAGCCGACCCGCGGACGCATCAGTCTCGACTTGTCGCGGGAGGGCGGCGACATCATTTTCGACATCCGCGACGACGGTGCCGGCGTGCCGTTGGAGGCGGTGCGGCGCAAGGCGATCAAGCGCGGCCTGCTGGCTCCCGACAGCGACATCAGTGACCGCGACGTGTTGCAGTTCATCCTGCAGCCGGGGTTTTCCACCGCCGAGAAGATCACCCAGATCTCCGGGCGCGGCGTCGGCATGGACGTGGTCCACGAAGAGGTGCGGCAACTGGGCGGTAGCATGATCATCGACTCGACGCCGGGGCAGGGGGTGCATTTCCGCATCCGCCTGCCGTTCACCCTGGCGATCAACCGGGCGTTGATGGTGCAGTGTCACGAAGACCAATACGCGATCCCGCTCAATACCATCGAAAGCATCGTGCGGGTCTTGCCTGCCGAGCTGGATGGCTATTACCAGCTCGATCCGCCGACCTATACCTACGCCGGGCAGCGCTACGAACTGTGCTACCTGGGCGAGCTGCTCAAGACCACGGCGCGACCGAAACTGCTGGGCCAGAGCCAACCGTTGCCGCTGCTGCTGATGCAGTGCAACGAGCGCCATATCGCGGTGCAGGTGGACACCACCGCCGGCACCCGCGAGATCGTGGTCAAGAGCCTTGGCGCGCAGTTTGCGGCGGTGCAGGGTGTGTCCGGGGCGACGATCCTGGGGGATGGCCGGGTGGTGTTGATCCTCGACCTGCTGGCGCCGATCCGCGCCTTGCCTCACCAGGTGCCACGCCGACCGCTGCCGACCGAAAGCGAGGGCGAGCCGCAACGGCCGCTGCTGGTGCTGGTGGTGGACGACTCGGTGACGGTGCGTAAGGTCACCAGCCGCCTGCTGGAGCGCCATGGCATGCATGTCCTGACCGCCAAGGATGGGGTGGACGCGATGGCGCTGCTGGCCGAGCATTCGCCGGACCTGATGCTGCTGGACATCGAGATGCCGCGCATGGATGGCTTCGAAGTGGCCACCCTGGTGCGCAACGACCCGCGCCTGGCACATTTGCCGATCATCATGATCACCTCGCGCACCGGCCAGAAACACCGCGACCGCGCCATGGCGATCGGCGTCAACGACTACCTGGGCAAGCCGTACCAGGAATCGGTGCTGCTCGACAGCATCGCGCACTGGAGCAAGCCCCATGCATGACCTGCACCCCCACCAGCGCACCAGCCACCTCACCGGGTTGCTGTTGCCCCTGGCGGACCGCCACCTGATCCTGCCCAACGTCGCGGTGGCCGAGTTGATCGACTACCAGGGCAGCACGTTCGATCTGGACACGCCGCCGTGGTTCCTGGGCTGGGCCAGCTGGCGCGAACGGCAGATCCCGCTGCTGAGCTTCGAATCGGCGTGCGGCCAGAAAACCGTGATCGGCGAGCGAGTGCGCATCGTCGTGCTCAACGCCCTGGGCGGCCGCCCGGAGCTGCGCTTCATGGCACTGTTGGTGCAAGGCATCCCCCGTTCCTGCAAGCTCGACGCTCAACTGAGCTACGTCGATGTACCGCTGTGCGGGCTGGAACAGGCGGCGGTGCAAGTGGGCGAGCACGTGGCAAAAGTACCGGACCTGCTGGCATTGGAAGAACTGGTCATCGCCGCCGGCCTGGTCAAAGCCTGAGCCAGTCCCTCATCCTGTGGGAGCGAGCTTGCTCGCGAAAGCGGCGTGTCGGTCACCGATGATGCTGACCGTGCCGCCGCCTTCGCGGGCAAGCCCGCTCCCACAAAGTCCGGCGCTGAGTCTCAATTTCAAGCAGCCCGCCATCCCTCGCTGTGGGAGCGAGCTTGCTCGCGAAAGCGATATGTCAGTCACCGATAATGTTGACCGTGCCGCCGTCTTCGCGAGCAAGCTCGCTCCCACGAGGGCTGGCGCCGTGTCTCAAACCGCCTTTCACAAGGGTTGTGCTCGATCATTACGCCAAGCGTAACGATCCTCCATCGAGCTTGATTGATGCCGTCACACCATCGCTCCTAAGGTAAGCCCCACGACAGCGAACCCGTGGAGTGGTCATGACAACAACAATATCCCCCGACTCGCGCTGGACGCGGCGGCGCGGCGAAAAGCAGCGGCGTCTCGGGCTGGTGAAGGGGCTGGCCGACGGTGTGGTGTTGCCCACCGACAAGATCGTGGCGGCGCTGGAGGCGCTGGTCCTGCCAGGCGACCGTGTGGTGTTGGAGGGCAATAACCAGAAGCAGGCGGATTTCCTCGCGCGCGCCCTGGCCAAGGCCGATCCTTCGAAGCTGCACGACCTGCACATGATCATGCCCAGCGTCGGCCGGCCCGAGCACCTGGACCTGTTCGAACGCGGCATCGCCCGCAAGCTCGACTTTTCCTTCGCCGGCACCCAGAGCCTGCGCATCAGCCAGTTGCTCGAAGACGGGCTGCTGGAAGTCGGCGCGATCCACACCTACATCGAGCTTTACGCCCGGCTGGTGGTGGACCTGATTCCCAACGTGGTGCTCTCGGCCGGCTTCATGGCCGACCGCGCCGGCAACATCTACACCGGCCCGAGCACCGAAGACACCCCGGCGTTGATTGAACCGGCGGCGTTCAGCGATGGCATCGTCATCGTCCAGGTCAATCAGTTGGTAGACGACGTCAGCGACCTGCCGCGGGTGGATATCCCGGCGTCCTGGGTGGATTTCGTGGTGGTGGCCGACAAGCCGTTCTATATCGAGCCGCTGTTCACCCGCGACCCGCGTCACATCAAGCCGGTGCACGTCTTGATGGCGATGATGGCGATCCGTGGGATCTATGAGAAACACAACGTCCAGTCCCTCAACCACGGCATCGGCTTTAACACCGCGGCGATCGAGCTGATCTTGCCGACCTACGGCGAATCCCTCGGGCTCAAGGGCAAGATCTGCCGCAACTGGACCCTCAACCCGCACCCGACGTTGATCCCGGCCATTGAAAGCGGTTGGGTCGAAAGCGTGCATTGCTTTGGCACCGAGCTGGGGATGGAAAACTACATCGCCGCCCGGCCGGACGTGTTCTTCACCGGCCACGACGGCTCGCTGCGCTCCAACCGCATGATGTGCCAACTGGCCGGGCAATACGCGGTGGACCTGTTCATCGGCGCGACCCTGCAAGTGGACGGCGACGGCCATTCCTCCACCGTGACCCGAGGGCGACTGGCCGGCTTCGGCGGGGCACCGAATATGGGCCACGACCCGCGTGGTCGTCGACATGGCACGCCGGCCTGGCTCGACATGCGCCATGGCGACGGCGAGGCGCCATTGCTCGAACGTGGCAAGAAGCTGGTGGTGCAAATGGTCGAGACCTTCCAGGAAGGCGGCAAGCCCACCTTCGTCGACACCCTCGATGCGGTGGACGTGGCCAGGAAAGCCGGGATGCCCCTGGCGCCGATCATGATCTACGGCGACGACGTCACCCACCTGCTCACCGAGGAAGGCATCGCCTACCTGTACAAGGCCCGTTCCCTGGAAGAGCGCCAGGCCATGATCGCTGCCGTGGCCGGCGTCACCGCCATCGGCCTGCGGCACAACCCCAAGGACACCGCCCGCATGCGCCGCGAGGGCTTGATCGCCTTGCCCGAAGACCTCGGCATTCGCCGCACCGACGCCACCCGCCAATGGCTCGCCGCCAAGAGCGTGGCCGATCTGGTGGAGTGGTCCGGTGGCCTCTACAACCCGCCCGCCAAATTCAGGAGTTGGTAATGCTCGCATTCAACCTGCAACCGAAAACCCTGAGCCTGGCCGACCGACTGGCCGACCTGGCGGTGGACGCGCTGATCGACGAAGCGGACCTGTCGCCCAAACCGGCGCTGGTGGACCGACGTGGCAACGGCGCCCACACCGACCTGCACCTCGGCCTGATGCACGCCTCGGCGCTGGCCTTGTGGCCGGCTTTCAAGCAAATGGCTGAAGCAGCGATCGAGTTCGGTGAAATCGGCCTGCCGCTGCGCGAAGCCCTCGGGCGGATCGGACGGGAAGGGGAAGCGTCAATGCTTGCCACCACCGGTGGCGTGAACACCCATCGTGGCGCGATCTGGGCGCTGGGCCTGTTGGTGGCCGCGGCTGCGCTGGCACCTCAAGCCGCTACGGCCGGCGCGGTCACCTTGCGCGCCGCGCGCCTGGCGTTGCTAGACGATCGCTATGCGCCAAGGCCCCTCAGCCATGGCGCCCAAGTCGCCCAACGCTACGGCGCCCGCGGCGCCAGGGAAGAAGCGCAGCTTGGTTTTCCTTCGATCACGCAGCGGGCCCTGCCGCAACTCAGATGCAGCCGCGCCCAAGGGCACGGCGAACAGAACGCCCGGCTCGATGCCTTGCTGGCGATCATGACCCAACTGGCGGACACCTGCGTGCTGTACCGCGCCGGCGAGCCCGGTTTGCAGGCCATGCAGACTGGCGCCCAGGCGGTGCTGGACGCCGGCGGCAGCGCCAGCCTCGACGGTCGCCGCCGCTTGCACGGGCTGGACCAACAACTGATCGCCTTGAACGCCTCGCCCGGCGGTGCCGCCGACCTGCTCGCCGCCTGCCTGTTCGTCGACCGTATCGAATCGGGTGACGGCCTCATCCAGGGAGCTTTCTGATGCAAACCTTAATGTTTGAATTCCCCGCCGGGCAGCCGCCACGGGGGCGTGCCCTGGTGGGCTGTGTCGGCTCGGGCGACTTGGAAGTGCTGATCGAGCCGGGGCTGGCCGGCAAGCTGACCATCCAGGTGCAGACCTCGGTCAATGGCAGCGAACAACGCTGGCAACATCTGTTCGCCCGGATGTTCGACGGCCAGACGCCTCCCGCGCTGGCCATCGACATCCACGATTTCGGCGCCACCCCGGGGGTGGTACGCCTGCGCCTGGAACAAGGCTTCGAGGAGATCGGTCATGACTGACAGCGCAGCGTTGCTCAACAAGCACAGCTTCGTCGAACTCGGTGCCCGGCAGCGGGCGAAAGCCTTGCTCGATGCCGGTACGTTTCGCGAGTTGCTCGACCCGTTCCAGCGGGTCATGTCGCCCTGGTTGCTGCGCCAAGGCGTGGTGCCCCAGAGCGATGACGGGGTGGTGATCGCCAAGGGCTCGCTCGACGGCCTGCCGGTGGTGATCGCCGCCATTGAAGGGGCTTTCCAGGGCGGCAGCCTCGGCGAGGTCGGCGGGGCGAAGATTGCCGGTGCGCTGGAGTTGGCTGCCGAGGACAACCGTCGTGGCATTCCGACCCGCGCCGTGCTGCTGCTGGAAACCGGCGGCGTGCGCTTGCAGGAGGCGAACCTGGGCCTGGCGGCGATTGCCGAGATCCACTCGGCGATCGTCGACCTGCGCCAGTACCAGCCGGTGGTGGGCGTGGTGGCGGGCAGCGTCGGCTGCTTTGGCGGCATGTCCATCGCCGCCGGATTGTGCAGTTACCTGCTGGTGACCCAGGAGGCCCGGCTGGGCCTGAACGGCCCGCAGGTGATCGAGCAGGAGGCCGGGCTCGACGAGTACGACTCCCGCGACCGCCCCTTCATCTGGAGCCTGACCGGCGGCGAACAGCGTTTTGCCACCGGGCTGGTGGACCGCTACAGCGCCGATGATGTGACACAGATTCGCCAACAGGTCAGCCAGTTGCTGCACCTGGGCGTACCTGCCCAGCACCGCAGCGGCCAGGCCGGGCTGTTCCTGCAACGCCTGGCTCGCCTGGACACGCACGCGCAGATCGAACCGGCCGCGGTTCGCCAGTTGTATCAGGGAGAACGCCCATGAGTTCGTATTCATTGAGAGGCTTGCGTTGGTTCGAAGCCTTGAGCGGCGGTGCCGAGCCGCTGTCGGGATTGCCTGCTTCGGTGAAAGTCGTCGACACGACGCTGGGCGAACAGGCCGTGAGCCTGTTGGCGGTCGTGGCCGACCCCGACAACCATTTTCCCCGTGCGCGCAACGGCGAGGTCGGTTTGCTGGAGGGCTGGGGCCTGTCCAAGGCGGTGGACGACGCCATCGAGGCCGACCGCCAGGCGTCCGCCAAGCGGGCGCTGATCGCCATTGTCGATGTGCCCAGCCAGGCTTATGGGCGCCGGGAAGAAGCCCTGGGCATCCATCAGGCCCTGGCGGGGGCGGCGGACAGTTACGCCCGTGCCCGCCTGGCCGGGCACCCGGTGATCGGCCTGCTGGTGGGCAAGGCGATGTCCGGGGCGTTCCTGGCCCACGGCTATCAGGCGAACCGGTTGATTGCGCTGCGCGATCCGGGGGTGATGGTCCACGCCATGGGCAAGGCGTCGGCGGCGCGGGTGACCCTGCGCAGTGTCGAAGAACTGGAAGCACTGGCCGCCAGCGTGCCGCCGATGGCCTATGACATCGACAGCTTTGCCAGCCTGGGATTGCTCTGGGAAACCTTGTCGGTCGAGCAGATCGAACAGCCCTCGGTGACCGATCTGGCCCGGGTTGCCGACTGCCTGCAACAGGCGATCAAGCATGTCGGCGGGGCGCCTCGGGATTTGCGCAGTCGCCTTGGGGCGCCCCATCGCGCCGCTTCCAGCCATGTTCGCCAATTGCTGAGTGAGCAGTGGTGAGCACCTTCTTGGCCCACGACCTGCTCTGGGGGATGACCCCGGCGCAGTTGCCATTGGATGCACCCGCCTGGGCGAGCGAAGCCCTCGGTCTCGGGCACCCGGTGGTGGTACGACGGGCACTGAGCCCGGCGGGGTGGGTGGCGGTGGGCATTCGTGGTCGGGCCCGGGAACAACGTTATGCCACGTCGATGCCGTTGGCGGCGATCCTGCGCCGGGTTCGCCCGGAAGACCTGTGCCAGGCCCACTCCGCTCGCGACCTGCCGGCCCTGCGAGCGCTGTCCCGTCTGCGGCCGCTGCTCGATGCCTGCGGCTGGCGCTGGGGCATCAGCGGCAGCGCCGGGTTCGAGCTTGCCAGTGGGGTCGAGGCCCTGCATGCGCGCAGCGACCTGGACCTGATTCTGCGCACGCCACAACCGTTGGAACGCCAGCGGGCCAAGGCGTTGCTGGCGGACCTGGAGGACTCGGCGTGCGGGGTGGACATGCAGCTGCAAACGCCCTTCGGCGCCGTGGCGCTGCGGGAGTGGGCGGGGTCGTCGCGCCGGGTCCTGCTCAAGGATGACCACCAGGCCCGACTGGTGAGCAATCCCTGGCAGCCGGCGCTGGAGCAGGTGGCATGAGCAGCCTTTTGGTGTTTCCGGGCCAGGGCGCGCAGCGGGCAGGCATGCTCCACGGCCTGGCGCCGCAGTGGTTGGAACAGGCCAGCGAAGTGCTCGGTGAAGACGTGCTGCAACTGGACAGCGCCCAGGCGTTGCAATCGACCCGCGCCGTGCAGTTGTGCCTGTTGATCGCCGGCGTGGCGGCATCCCGTCGATTGCTGGAGCAGGCGCCGGCACCGGATTATGTGGCGGGGTTGTCCATCGGTGCCTATCCGGCGGCGGTGGTGGCGGGTGCGTTGGGCTTCGAGGATGCGCTGCGGCTGGTCAGCCTTCGGGGCGAGTTGATGCAGCAGGCGTACCCACAGGGCTATGGCATGACCGCCATCATCGGCCTGGACCTCGCCGCCGTGGAAGGCTTGCTGGCGCAAGTGCACAGCGACAGCACGCCGGTCTACCTGGCCAATATCAATGCCGATAACCAGGTGGTCATCGCCGGCAGCGACGAGGCCATGGCCACCGTCGCCAGGCACGCGCGCGGCCAGGGCGCCGGCAAGGCCTGTCGCCTGGCGGTGAGCGTGCCGTCCCATTGCCCGCTGCTGGAGACGCCGGCGCGAACGTTGGCCCAGGCATTTGCCGATGTACCGCTGCAAGCACCGGCCTTGGGTTACTTGAGCGGCAGCCGTGCCCGGCCGGTCATCGCGCCGCAGGCCTTGCGTGACGACCTGGCCTTCAACATGTGCCGTGTCGTCGATTGGCGCGGCACGGTGCAAAGTGCCTACGAGCGCGGTGTGCGGCTGCAGATCGAACTGCCACCCGGTGCGGTGCTGACCGGGCTGGCGCGCCGGGTGTTCGAGTCGGGCACGGTCATGGCCTATGACGGTGCCCGGCTCGATACGCTGCAGACGCTGCTCGCAGAGGAGGGACGCCGCCAACCCTAGACCACCGACTCAAGCTGGCGAAGCACAAAAACAACAACTTCGACGATGCATTTTGAGGACTACAACAATGATTATCTACGGTGTGGCGCTGTTGGCGATCTGTACGCTGACAGGGGTGATCCTGGGCGACCTGCTCGGGGTTCTGCTGGGTGTCAAATCCAATGTTGGCGGGGTCGGCATTGCGATGATCCTGCTGATCTGCGCGCGGCTCTGGATGCAAAAACGCGGCGGCATGACCAAGGATTGCGAGATGGGCGTGGCCTTCTGGGGCGCCATGTACATTCCGGTGGTGGTCGCGATGGCCGCGCAACAGAACGTCGTCACGGCCCTGCACGGCGGCCCGGTGGCAGTGCTGGCAGCCATTGGTTCGGTGGTGCTGTGCGGCTGCACCATTGCGCTCATCAGCCGAACCCACAGAGGCGAACCGCTGCCCGATGAGCCGGCTGACATCGCGCCGCTCGGCACGCCGGCAGGAGGTCGCTGATATGTGGGATCTCATCGAGAAAGGCCTGGAGCATAACGGTCTGATCACCGCGTTCGCGTTCGTGGGCGTGATCATGTGGGTATCGGTGGTGCTGTCCAAGCGCCTGACCTTCGGGCGGGTCCATGGCTCGGCGATCGCCATCGTCATCGGCCTGATCCTGGCCTGGGTGGGCGGGACCATGACCGGTGGCCAGAAAGGCCTGGCGGACCTGTCCCTGTTTTCCGGCATTGGCCTGATGGGCGGCGCTATGCTGCGTGACTTCGCCATCGTCGCCACGGCGTTCGAAGTGCAGGCCACCGAAGCGAAGAAGGCCGGGATGATTGGCGTGGTCGCGCTGTTGCTGGGCACGATCCTGCCATTCATCGTGGGCGCGAGCATCGCCTGGCTGTTCGGCTACCGCGACGCGGTGAGCATGACCACTATCGGCGCAGGGGCGGTGACGTACATCGTCGGCCCGGTGACCGGCGCGGCGATTGGCGCTACGTCGGACGTGATGGCGTTGTCGATTGCCACCGGCCTGATCAAGGCGATCATTGTGATGGTCTGTACGCCCGTGGCGGCGCGCTGGATGGGCCTGGACAACCCGCGTTCGGCCATGGTCTTCGGCGGCCTGGCCGGGACGGTGAGCGGCGTGACGGCGGGCCTGGCCGCGACGGACCGGCGGCTGGTGCCCTATGGCGCGTTGACCGCGACGTTCCACACCGGGCTGGGTTGCCTGCTGGGGCCTTCGCTGTTGTATTTCATCGTTCGCGGGATTGTTGGTTAACTCCGGACCGGCTTTGAATGGGCCGACGCCATCGCGAGCAAGCTCGCTCCCACAGTTGATTGAGGTGAATCTGGACTCAGGGTGCACCAGAAACCCTGTGGGAGCGAGCTTGCTCGCGATGGAAGCGACGCAGCTCTCAACCCTGGCGATTGGCGTACATCCGGCACTCGGCGAGCAACGCCAGCAGGTTCGGGTCGCGCTCCTTGGCCTTGAGGAACACCACGCCGATGTGCTGTTGCAATCGGTACTTGTCCTGCAACGGGATGAGTTTCACCCGGTTCTCGTACACCGCCGCGATCCTGCCTGGCAGCAACGCATAGCCCACGCCCGAGCTGACCATGCTCAGCAGGGTAAAGATGTCGTTGACCTGCATCGCCACCTTCGGCTCGAACCCCGCCTGCCTGAACACCCGGATGCCGTCCTGGTGCGTGGCAAACCCCTGGGTCAGGGTGATGAACGTCTCGTCGCGGACCTCGGCCAGGTCGACCTCACTGCGCTGGGCGAACGGTGAGTCGGCCGGCGTGGCGAGGAAAATGTCATCGGAGAACAGCGCGATGTGCTCGCAGTCCGGGTCGTTGACGCTGTCGTCCAGCGAGACCAGGATCGCGTCCACTTCCATGTTCTTGAGCTTGTACAGCAGGTCGATGTTGGAGCCCATGATCAGGTCGATGTTGAGTTCGCTGCGGCGGATCTTCAGGCCCATGATCAGTTGCGGGACGGTCTTGACCGTCAGTGAGTAGAGCGAGCCGAGCTTGAAACGCTCAGCGGAGAACCCGGCGGCCTCACGGGTCAGGCGCACGCTTTCGACCACGTCCTGAATCAGCTTCTGGGCCCGTTCCTCCAGCACGTAGGCGCTTTCCAGCGGCGTGAGGTTGCGACCTTCGTGCTTGAACAGCGGGC
This sequence comes from Pseudomonas sp. MS646, assembly GCF_036693845.1. Classification (NCBI taxonomy): domain Bacteria; kingdom Pseudomonadati; phylum Pseudomonadota; class Gammaproteobacteria; order Pseudomonadales; family Pseudomonadaceae; genus Pseudomonas; species Pseudomonas sp. MS646. The sequence goes on along the minus strand of NZ_CP144763.1, from coordinate 5,768,708 downwards.
AACGCAGGGCGCTCTCCAGCGAGTGAATGGCCCGGTGCACACTGACGTTGCTGGTCTGCAACTCAACCGCCGCCCGCGCCAGGTTGCCGGTGCGCATGAACGCCAGGAACACCTCGAGTTTCTTCAGGGTCAATTCTTCGTCGATCAGCATGGGGCGGGCTCTTATTCGTGTCATCCGATTGTGCCTCAATCGATCTGATGCCACGGAGTGTTCTTCGCCAAGAAGCAAACCATTGCACTTTTGCGCCACAGGGCTGAGCCTTGGCGCCTGTTTCATCATGGAGGGTCAGAAATCGATGTATCACGGGGAACGACTCAACGCATGGACCCACCTGGTCGGGGCCGTTGCGGCCTTTATCGGTGGTGTGTGGCTGGTGGTGATTGCCGCGCTGACCGGCGATCCCTGGAAGATCGTCAGCGTGGCGATCTACGGGTTTACCCTGCTGGTGCTGTACAGCGCCTCGACGGTCTATCACAGCGTGCGCGGGCGCCGAAAAGAGATCATGCAGAAGGTCGATCATTTTTCGATCTACCTGCTGATCGCCGGCAGCTACACGCCGTTCTGCCTGGTGACCTTGCGCGGGCCGTGGGGCTGGAGCCTGTTCGGGATCGTCTGGGGGCTGGCGCTGATCGGGATCCTGCAGGAGATCAAGCCGCGGTCCGAGGCGCGGATCCTGTCGATCGTGATCTACGCCGTGATGGGCTGGATCGTGCTGGTGGCGGTCAAGCCGCTGCTGGCGGCCCTGGGCAGCACCGGTTTCGCCTGGCTGGCCTCGGGCGGCGTGTTGTACACCGTGGGCATCATTTTCTTCGCCCTCGATAAACGCCTGCGCCATGCCCATGGCATCTGGCACCTGTTCGTGATCGCCGGCAGCCTGCTGCACTTCGTGGCGATTCTGCGTTATGTACTCTGACAAACACCGCCGAACCCGTGTGGGAGCGGGCTTGCCCGCGAAAGCGGTGGGTCAGCCAACATCGATGTCACTGACCCATGGCATTCGCGAGCAAGCCCGCTCCCACACGGGTTCCTCAGTGGCCGCAGGCGGTTAGAAATCCCCCCACAACTGCTGCGCCACCGCCAGCGCCACCACCGGCGCGGTTTCGGTGCGTAGCACGCGAGGGCCGAGGCGGGCGGCGTGGTAGCCGGCGGCCTTGGCCTGTTCGACTTCGCCCTCGGACAACCCGCCTTCGGGGCCGATCAGGAAGGCCAGCGTCGATGGCCTGGCATGGCTGACCAGTGGCTCGGCCACCGGGTGCAGCACCAGTTTCAGTTCGGCCTCGGTCTGCTTCAGCCAATCGGCCAGCAGCAATGGCGCATGGATCACCGGCACGGTCGAACGGCCGCATTGCTCGCAGGCGCTGATCGCCACCTGGCGCCAGTGCAGCAGGCGTTTGTCGGCGCGTTCGTCCTTGAGGCGCACTTCGCAGCGTTCGCTGAATATCGGCGTGATCTCGCTGACGCCCAGTTCCGTGGCTTTCTGGATGGCCCAGTCCATGCGCTCGCCCCGGGACAAGCCCTGGCCGAGGTGAATGCGCAACGGTGATTCAGGCTGCCCGGCGAACTGCTCGTCCAGTTGCACCCGCACGCGCTTCTTGCCGACTTCGGCCAGGCTACCGCGAAACTCCTGGCCCGAGCCGTCGAACACCTGCACCGCATCCCCCTCGGCCATGCGCAGCACCCGGCCGATGTAATGCGCCTGGGCCTCGGGCAGCTCGTGGTCGCCGAGGCTCAGGGGGGTGTCGATGAAGAAGCGGGACAGTCTCATGTTGAATCTCTGAAAAAGTTAACGGTGCGATGCGGTTTCTGTGGCGAGGGGATTTATCCCCGTTGGGCTGCGTGAAGCAGCCCTAAGGCGGATCCCGGTGGGTTTCAGGCAAAACGCGTTGGACGCATCTGGGGCTGCTGCGCAGCCCAGCGGGGATAAATCCCCTCGCCACACAGAGTTTCAACATAGCCCAGCGTTTAGCCCGGATCCCGGAAGCCCGGATGAAAGTCCTTCGGCACCGCCACGCTGACCGTGTCTCGGGTGGCAATGTCGATGCCTTCGCTGGCCACTTCGGCCAGGAAGTCGATCTGCTCCGGGGTGATGACGTACGGCGGCAGGAAATACACCACGCTCCCCAGCGGACGCAACAACGCCCCGCGCTCCAAGGCATGCTGGAACACCTTCAGGCCACGCCGTTCCTGCCAGGGGTAGGCGGTCTTGCTCGCCTTGTCCTTGACCATCTCGATGGCCAATACCATGCCGGTCTGGCGCACTTCGGCGACGTTGGGGTGATCGACCAGGTGCGCGGTGGCGCTGGCCATGCGCTGGGCCAGGGCCCGGTTGTTGTCGATGACCTGGTCTTGCTCGAAGATATCCAGCGTCGCCAGGGCCGCCGCGCAGGCCAGTGGATTACCCGTGTAGCTGTGGGAATGCAGGAAGGCCCGCAGGGTCGGGTAGTCGTCGTAGAAGGCGCTGTAGACCTCGTCGGTGGTCAGGCAGGCCGCCAGCGGCAGGTAGCCACCGGTCAGGGCCTTGGACAGGCACAGGAAGTCCGGCGTGATGCCGGCCTGCTCACAGGCGAACATCGTGCCGGTGCGCCCGAAACCGACGGCGATTTCGTCGTGGATCAGGTGCACGCCGTAGCGATCGCAGGCTTCGCGCAGCAGTTTCAGGTACACCGGGTGATACATGCGCATGCCGCCGGCGCCCTGGATCAGCGGCTCGACGATCACCGCCGCGACCGTATCGTGATGTTCGGCGAGGGTCTGCTCCATGGCGGCGAACATCGTGCGCGAATGCGCTTCCCAGCTCACCCCCTCGGGCCGGTGGTAGCAATCGGGGCTCGGCACCTTGAGGGTGTCGAGCAGCAGCGCCTTGTAGGTTTCGGTGAACAGCGGCACGTCGCCCACCGACATCGCCGCGATGGTTTCGCCGTGATAGCTGTTGCTCAGGGTGACGAAGCGCTTTTTGTCCGACCGGCCGCGGTTGACCCAGTAATGGAAGCTCATCTTCATCGCCACTTCGATGCAGGACGAGCCGTTATCGGCGTAGAAGCACCGCGTCAGGCCTTCAGGCGTGAGCTTGACCAGGCGCTCGGACAGTTCGATCACCGGCTGGTGGCTGAAGCCGGCGAGGATCACGTGCTCCAGTTGATCGACCTGATCCTTGATCCGCTGGTTGATGCGCGGGTTGGCGTGGCCGAACACGTTGACCCACCAGGAGCTGACGGCATCGAGGTAGCGCTTGCCCTCGAAGTCTTCCAGCCACACGCCTTCACCGCGCTTGATCGGGATCAGCGGCAGCTGTTCGTGGTCTTTCATCTGGGTGCAGGGATGCCACAGCACGGCGAGGTCGCGTTGCATCCACTGGTCATTCAGGCCCATTTACAGTCTCCTCGGTGCGGCTCGCGGCGGGCGCGGGCAAAACAATCGCGCAAGCCTATGCAATGGTGGCCGCGCGGACAACCCATTGTGTCATTCCCGCTACTTTGGCCGAGGCGATAGACGTCGCTGGCGGCGTTTTGATGGCTGACGTATTCTTCGCCGTTCCCTGAGCCGACTGGCTCGCAAGACCGAGAGCCGTCTGGCTCGAACAACTGAAATTTCCTACGTTTTAATCCGGAGTTCGCTGAATGTCTGCTGGTTGGCTGCGCGCCTGTGCGCTGGTGATGATAGGGCTGTTCAGCGTTTCGGCGCTGGCCAAGGACAAACAACCGACGGCCATCGTCGTCGGTGGCGGCCTGGCGGGGCTGACGGCGGCCTATGAGCTGCAGAACAAGGGTTGGGCCGTGACGCTGCTGGAGGCCAAGCAGGACCTGGGCGGCCGTTCGGGCATGGCCACCAGTGAATGGATCGGCAATGACAAGACCCAGCCGGTGCTGAACAAATACGTCTCGACTTTCAAGCTGAGCACCACGCCGGCCCCGGAGTTCGTGCGCACCCCCAGCTACCTGATCGACGGCACCTACTTCACGGCCGCGGACCTGGCGACCAAGCAGCCGGCCACCGCCGAAGCCCTGAAGCGCTACGAAACCACCCTGGACGACCTGGCGCGCTCCATCGAGGACCCGCAGAACCCGGCCGCCACCAGCACGTTGCACGCCCTGGACCAGATCACCGTGTCCAATTGGCTCGACCGCCTGCAACTGCCCGCCACCGCGCGGCAACTGGTGAACCAGGAAATCCGTACCCGTTATGACGAACCTTCGCGCCTGTCGCTGCTGTATTTCGCACAGCAGAACCGCGTTTACCGGGGTGTGTCCGACCGCGACCTGCGGGCTTCGCGCCTGCTCGGTGGCAGCCCGGTCCTGGCCCAGGCGTTCGTCAAGCAACTGAAGACCATCAAGACCAACTCGCCGGTATCGGCGATTTCCCAGGACAAGGACGGCGTGACCGTCAAGGTCGGCAGCGTCGGCTACCAGGCCGACTACGTGGTGTTGGCCGTGCCCCTGCGGGCGCTGAACAAGATCCAGCTGACCCCGGCCCTCGACGCCCAGCACCAGGGCGCGATCAAAGGCACCAACTACGGTTGGCGCGACCAGATCATGCTCAAGTTCAAGACCCCGGTGTGGGACAGCAAGGCGCGCATGTCCGGCGAGATCTACAGCAACACCGGCCTGGGCATGATGTGGATCGAGCCGGCCTTGAAGGGCGGCGCCAACGTGGTCATCAACCTGTCTGGCGACAACGCCCGGGTGATGCAGGCCTTCGGCGACAAGCAGATGGTCGACCAGGTGCTCATTCGCCTGCACGCGTTCTACCCACAGGCCCGTGGCGCGTTCACCGGCTATGAAATCCGTCGCTACAGCACCGACCCGTCCATGGGCGGCGCCTACCTGGCCTTTGGCCCGGGCCAGATCAGCAAGTACTGGCGTCTGTGGGAAAAACCGTTGCAACGCGTAGCCTTTGCCGGCGAGCACACCGACACCTTGTACCCAGGCACCCTCGAAGGTGCGCTGCGCAGCGGTCAACGGGCGGCCAGCCAGGTGGAAGACCTGGCAGCGGGCAAGTCGTTCGAGCCGGCCAAGGTAGCTCCGGTCGCAGCCGCAGCCGCGGGCGCCGTGGCGGCGAAGAAGGGCAACTTCTTCACCAACCTGTTCGGTGGTTCGGACGACGAGAAGAAGCCAGAGCCGGTCAAGGCACCGGAACCGGTAGCGCCACCCGCCCCGGCGCCTGCTCCCGCGCCGGCGCCGGCCCCGGCTCCGGTGGAAGCGCCGAAACCTGCGGTCCCGGCCAAGGTTGAACCGGCGAAGAAGGCCGCCGCCAAGCCGGCTGCCAAGAAGCCTGCGGCGAAAACGCCGGCGAAAAAAGCGCCGGAGAAGAAATCCGCACCGGCAAAAAAACCGGCGGCCAAGCCGGCCACGGCCACACCGGCTGAGACCAAGGCTCAGTAACGACTCGGGGTGAACCAAAAAAGCGCGGCGTATCAGCCGCGCTTTTTTTTGCCTGGGGATTACCCAATACCACACAGCGTATTAGCTTTAATCTTTCCTTAACCCGCTCCACCCACACTGATGATCGTATTTCTCGATATTTCAAAGCGAAATTTTCCGCTTTAAATCGATAGATAACTCGCTAGTCTTGGTCGCAGTTTTTACAGGATATGAGCAATGCAGCTACGCAACTCTTCTTCTCGCTATGGCTGGGTCAGTATCGTTTTGCACTGGGGCGTTGCGCTGGTGGTGTACGGTTTGTTCGCGCTTGGCTTGTGGATGGTCGGCCTGGATTACTACAGCACCTGGCGCAAAGACGCGCCGGACCTGCACAAGAGCATTGGCCTGGTGCTGCTGGCGGTGATGCTGCTGCGGGTGCTCTGGCGTTTTGTCAGCCCGCCGCCACCGACCTTGCCCAGCTATGGTCGCCTGACCCGCGTTGGCGCCAAGCTCGGCCACAGTGCCCTGTATCTCGGGTTGTTCGCCGTGATGATTGCCGGTTACCTGATTTCCACCGCAGATGGTGTCGGGATCCCGGTGTTTGGCCTGTTCGAAGTACCCGCGTTGGTGTCTGGACTGCCTGACCAGGCAGACGTCGCCGGCCTGATTCACCTGTACCTGGCATGGGCGCTGGTCATTTTCTCCGGCCTCCATGCGTTGGCAGCATTGAAACACCACTTTATCGACCGTGACGCGACCCTCAAGCGCATGCTGGGGCGCCAAGCCTGATGTTCAACCTCGACTCCAAAGGAATAGAAAGCATGTTGAAAAAGACGCTCGCCGCCCTGGCAATCGGTTCCACCCTGCTGGCCGGCCAGGCCATGGCTGCCGACTACGTAGTCGACAAGGAAGGTCAGCACGCCTTCGTCGACTTCAAGATCAGCCACCTGGGCTACAGCTACATCACCGGTACCTTCAAGGACATCGACGGCAAGTTCAACTTCGACGCCGCCAAGCCTGAAGACAGCAAGATCGAGTTCAACGTCCGCACCGCCAGCGTGTTCACCAACCACGCCGAGCGCGACAAGCACATCGCCAGTGCCGACTTCCTGAACGCGGGCAAATTCGCCGACGCCAAGTTCGTCTCCACCAGCGTCAAGTCCACCGGCAAGAACGCTGATGGCAAGGAAACGGCCGACGTCACCGGCGACCTGACCCTGCTAGGCGTGACCAAGCCAGTCGTGGTCAAGGCCACTTTCCTGGGTGAAGGCAAGGACCCATGGGGCGGCTACCGTGCCGGCTTCGAAGGCACCACCAGCATCAAGCGCTCGGACTTCGGCAAACAGAAAGACCTGGGCCCATCGTCCGATGTGGTCGAGCTGTACGTTTCGTTTGAAGGTGTCAAAGCGAAGTAATCTTCGCGCCTGACAAGAAAACGCCCCCGGCCTTGCGGTCGGGGGCGTTTTTTTATGGCCGTATGAATATGCTGCAAACGACCCCTGACCTCTGTGGGAGCGGGCTTGCTCGCGAAAGCGGTGGGCCAGTAGACACAGATGTTGAATGACAGTGCGCATTCGTCGGATCGCCGCCCGGAGCAAACCCGCTCCCACATTAGGATGTGCCCCACAGGAATGTGTGTGAGGCTTCAACAAAAATGCCCCTTGATCGTGAGACCAAGGGGCATTTTCTACGGCACGGAAAAACTCAGCGATTGCGGGTCAGCAAGGCCGGTTTCTCGCCTCGTGGACGGCTTGGCAGTTGATCCAGCTGCTCAGGCGTCGGGAAACGATCGATCTTCGACTCCTTGTGCATGATCTTCGGCTGGTTGCCACGTGGGTTCTGTACGGCCGGTTCCTGGCGAGACTGGTCGTCACGGGCCGGGCGGCGAGGGCGGGAGTCTTCGCGGCGTGCCTGGCCGTCACGGGGTGCACCGTTGCGTGGGCCGTTGCGCTTGGCTGGCGGGGTGCCGGTGGACGAGCCATTGCTGTTGCGCGGACCGTTCTGGCGACCCTGCGACTGGCCGCTGCGTGCTGCGCCTTGTGCCGGAGCACCCGGGCGACGGCCGCGGCCTTGGGCGGGCTTTTGCTGCGGTACGTAGTCGACGCGGTTACCGAAGTTGTCGATATCGTCGTCCAGGAACTCGTCCGGGGCGCGATCGGCTGCGGCGCGTGGGGCCGGACGCTGCTGCTCGCGGGCTGGGCTGCCTTCACGGGGCTTCTGCTCACGGGCCGGGCGTTCGCCACGGCCGTTGCTGGCGGATTTTTCCTTGCCCTTGTCCTTGCCTTTGTCCTTGCGACCGCCACCACCACCGCCACCGCCATTCGGACCGTCGCCCCGTGGGCCACGGGCATTGCGCGGGTTGCGCACGTCCGGACGTTCACGCACTTCAGGCTTCTCGGCCTCGATGGTGCTGGCGTCGAAACCCATCAGGTCGCCGTCGGCGATTTTCTGCTTGGTCATGCGCTCGATGCTTTTGAGCAGCTTTTCTTCGTCCGGCGCAACCAGGGAGATCGCCTCGCCCGAACGACCGGCCCGGCCGGTACGGCCGATACGGTGCACGTAGTCTTCATCGACGTTCGGCAGTTCGAAGTTGACCACGTGGGGCAACTGGTCGATGTCCAGGCCGCGGGCGGCGATGTCGGTGGCGACCAGGATGCGCACTTCACCGGCCTTGAAGTCGGCCAGGGCCTTGGTGCGGGCGTTCTGGCTCTTGTTGCCATGGATCGCCACGGCCGGCAGGCCATGCTTGTCCAGGTATTCGGCCAGGCGGTTGGCGCCGTGCTTGGTGCGCGTGAACACCAGGACCTGTTCCCAGGCGCCGGCGGTGATCAGGTGCGCCAGCAGGGCGCGCTTGTGGCTGGCTGCCAGGCGGAACACTCGCTGCTCGATGCGCTCGACCGTGGTGTTGGGCGGCGTGACTTCGATGCGTTCCGGGTTGTGCAGCAGCTTGCCGGCCAGGTCGGTGATGTCCTTGGAGAACGTCGCCGAAAACAGCAGGTTCTGGCGCTTGGCGGGCAGGCGGGCGAGGACCTTCTTTACGTCATGGACGAAGCCCATGTCGAGCATCCGGTCGGCTTCGTCCAGCACGAGGATTTCCACGTGGGACAAATCGACGCTGCCTTGGCCGGCGAGGTCCAGCAGGCGTCCGGGGCAGGCCACCAGCACGTCGACACCGCGGGACATGGCCTGGACCTGCGGGTTCATGCCCACGCCGCCGAAGATGCAGGCGCTGACGAACTTCAGGTCACGGGCATAGATCTTGAAGCTCTCGTGGACCTGGGCCGCCAGTTCGCGGGTCGGGGTCAGGACCAGTACGCGCGGTTGGCGCGGGCCATGACGCTGGGATTTGTCTGGGTGACCGTTGGGAAACAACCGCTCCAGGATCGGGAGGGCGAAACCGCCGGTTTTACCAGTGCCTGTCTGCGCCGCGACCATCAGGTCGCGACCTTGCAACACGGCGGGAATGGCCCGCTGTTGCACCGGGGTAGGCTCGGTGTAGCCGGCGGCTTCGATGGCGCCGACTAAAGCCTCGGAGAGACCGAGGGAAGCAAAGGACATGAGTAATCCTGTTTTAGTGAGGGCCTGGCCCAATGGGATAGTCTTGCCTGGCGCGAATGACGGTCAATAAATGTCATCCCGTCCGGTCCTGCCGGGTCTTAAAGGTGGGTCCGGATACGGCTCGCGCGGGCTGAAAGCTGCGCTGTAGCGGTGTCGGGAGACCTTTTGCAAGACCGGGCGTCCGGGCGTGAGCCTGGCGGGAAGGCCGGAGTATAACAGAGCAAACGCCGTGCGCTGCTTTCCTGCTGCTCAACGGTGTATTTCGGCGTTGGCCGCAGCCGACGGCATGACCTGGGCCATCGGGCCTGCGCCGTACCGGGCGCTCAGTTCGGCATAGGCCGGTTCGCGCTTGAAACGCTTGAGTTCGGCGCCGAAACGTTGCACCAGCAGGTCCATGCCGGCGTTGCGTCGCACCGCCAGGTATTGGCTCTGACGGCTGACGACCGTCGGGTTCTCGGTGATCTGGTCGCCGAGCTGCATCTGCTCGAGCACATGGCGGCCGACCCGGCGATCGGTGATGAGCAGGTCGATCCGGCCCAGTTGCAACTTGCCGAAGTTGGCTTCGTGGGTGGGTGCGGTTTCGCGCTTGAACAGGTTCGATTCGCTGAAGGCCTGGCTGTAGAGATAGCCGGGTGACGTGCCGACGGTCAGGCCCTTGAGGTCGTCGAGTGTACGAAAGGGATGGGGGCGGGCATTGGCGTAGAACATCACGAACTCCACGTCCGACAGCGGCTCGCTGGGGTACAGCAGCGTGGCATCGCGCTCGTCGCTGTGGAAAATGTCCAGCGCGCCATCCGCCAAGCCTTGCTCCAGCATCGCCAGGCAACGCTTCCAGGGCAGGAACTGCCATTCCACGTCGATCCCCAGGCGCTTGAACACAATGGCCGTGGTTTCGTAGTCCAGGCCCAGGCGCTTGCCGTTTTCTTCGTACACGTACGGCGCCCAGGGCTCAGTGACAATGCGCAACTTCTCTGCCCGAGCGGCAATGCTCAGGCACATGAGAATTAAGGCTGTCAGTAGCTGGGCAATGACGGGCATGCCCTGAGGTTACGACGAGAGCTCATCAAATAGCTAGAGTGCTCTGGCCTGGGCCTCAGTCGCCTTTTGTCTGCATCAGGTGCGCATAGATGACTTCGCGGCGCTCGCCCAGCACCAGGCGAATCAGCGGATGATTGAGCCAGCGCTTGAGTTCGTGGTCTTCCAGTGGTTTTTTAAGGCGACCTTCGACGTTTTCCAGGGCTTTTTCCCACCAGACCGGGGCGCAAGCCTGATCGAACTGGTTGGTATGGCGGTAGCAGCCGTAGAGGATCTCGCGCATGAATTGCCGTTTATGGGCGGGCAGCGCCAGGGTGACGAACTTGTAGGCCAGGCGTTGGAACGCCGGAGGGCGGGGCAGAACGGTGGTGACCTGCGCCGTTTCGTCCAGCGCCTGCTGGCAGGTGGGCGCGGCATGGTGCTTGTCGAGCCAGGCCTTGGTCTTGGCGCGGAACAGCTGCTTGCGGCTCCAATAGTGATGGATCAGGTCCGGGCATTCGCGCAGTTGCACCGAGCGGTAGGCCGCCACCGCCAGGCAGAACTCTTCCAGGGTGTAGGCCCCTTGTGCCAGGGGAAAGAGCTCATCCATCAGTGCAATCGAGCGGTCCAGCACCGACGCTTCCGTGTGGTAGAGGCCGATGACCCCCGAATTCAACTGGGGCATGCTGTCGTCCGCCAGCCGGCGCTCACGCAGGATGTCCGCCAGCGTCACGTACAGCAACGAATCCTTGTTGGCGCCATAACTCAGGTTGACGGCATTGCATAGCAAGGTGCCGGGTTGGATACGGCGGAACAATTCGAGCGGTGAGCAATGGAAGAAGGTGTCGGTGTCGATCAGCAGGGCCAGTTCGGCTTCTTCAAGCACCTTCTGCATCACCACATGCTTGGCGCGGAAATGATAGCCGTGGGGCTCGACCCAGGCCTTGCGGGTCTCGTCGTCCAGCAGGCGCAAGCGCACCGGCAGGCCTTCGTACGGTGCCGGATCGTCGGTGAATACCTGGATATCCAGGGCTTCGCCGGGGGTTTTGCGCAGGCCCGCCAACGCGCTGGCGATGCTGAACAAGGCTTCCTGGTGATAGGTCTTGGCCCCATAGACTAGGTAGATCAGTTGTGGGGTCTTTAACCTTTGACCGTTGAGCATCTACTGCAATCCTTCAGGTGTCTTGGGTGAAAAAAAAGCCTTGGAGGGTGCCAAGGCCTTTTTCATACCGGCACGTTAAGCCATTAACGTGGCAGTTTGAGGTTGTTCCATACCGCCAGGCTTGGCTCGGCCTGGTTAAGGGTATAGAAATGCAGCCCCGGTGCACCGCCCTGCAACAAACGTTCACACATTTGCGTGATGACGTCCTCGCCGAAGCTTTGGATGCTGGAGGTGTCGTCACCATAGGCTTCCAGCTGCTTGCGGATCCAGCGTGGGATCTCGGCGCCGCACGCATCGGAGAAACGCGCCAGCTTGCTGTAGTTGGTGATCGGCATGATCCCCGGCACCACTGGAATGTCGACTCCCAGCTGCCGCACGCGTTCGACAAAGTAGAAGTAGCTGTCGGCGTTGAAGAAGTACTGGGTGATGGCGCTGTTCGCCCCGGCGTGGGCCTTGCGGACGAAGTTGCGCAGATCGTCTTCGAAATTGCGCGCCTGCGGGTGCATTTCCGGATAAGCGGCGATTTCGATGTGGAAGTGATCACCGGTCTCTTCACGAATGAAGCTCACCAGTTCGTTGGCGTGGCGCAGTTCACCACTGGCCATGCCCATGCCCGAGGGCAGGTCACCGCGCAGGGCAACGATGCGCTTGATGCCCGCCGCCTTGTACTGGGTCAGCAGGCCGCGCAGGTCGTCCTTGCTGTCGCCCACGCAGGACAGGTGGGGCGCTGCCGGGACTTTCACTTCGCTTTCGAGCTGCAACACGGTGTTCATCGTGCGGTCACGGGTCGAACCGCCGGCGCCGTAGGTGCAGGAGAAGAAGTCGGGTTTGTGGCTCGCCAACTGGCGGGCAGTGGCGATCAGTTTTTCATGCCCAGCATCGGTCTTCGTCGGGAAGAATTCGAAGCTGTAGCGACGGTCTTGGGACATGGTCGGAGCTCCCAGCTGCAAGCTGCAAGCTGCGAGCTACAAGAGGGCGTTGCGCCGATTCCTGTGCTTCAGGCTTGCAGCTCGCGGCTGCGTAATAGCGATGAAGAAGTAGATCCAAGCTTCCAGTCACAAGTAGACAAACCGCTCTGCTTGCCGCTTGAAGCTTGAAGCTTGAAGCTCGCAGCTGCTTAATACCGGTAGGCGTGCGGCTTGAACGGGCCTTCGACGGTGACGCCGATGTAGTCAGCCTGTTGCTTGGTCAGCTTGGTGACCACGCCGCCGAAGCCGCGGACCATTTCCAGCGCCACTTCTTCGTCGAGTTTCTTCGGCAATACTTCCACGGTCAGGCGTTCGGCTTTCTGGGCAGGCGACAGGTCGGCGTATTTCTGGCCGAACAGGAAGATCTGGGCCAGGACCTGGTTGGCGAACGAACCGTCCATGATCCGGCTCGGGTGGCCAGTGGCGTTGCCCAGGTTGACCAGGCGGCCTTCGGCCAACAGGATCAGGTAGTCGTCGTTCTGTGGGTCGAAGCTGCCGGTGCCGGTGCGGTGAACCTTGTGGACCTGCGGCTTCACTTCTTCCCAAGCCCAGTGCTTGCGCATGAAGGCGGTGTCGATTTCATTGTCGAAGTGACCGATGTTGCACACCACGGCGCGCTTCTTCAGGGCCTTGAGCATGTTCGCGTCGCAGACATTGACGTTACCGGTGGTGGTCACGATCAGATCGATCTTGCCCAGCAGTGCCTTGTCGACGCTTGCTTCGGTGCCGTCGTTGATCCCGTCGATGAACGGCGAAACCAGCTCGAAACCGTCCATGCAAGCCTGCATGGCGCAGATCGGGTCGACTTCCGAGACCTTGACGATCATGCCTTCCTGGCGCAGGGACTGGGCCGAGCCCTTGCCCACGTCGCCGTAGCCGATCACCAGCGCCTGCTTGCCCGACAACAGGTGGTCGGTGCCGCGCTTGATGGCGTCGTTGAGGCTGTGACGGCAGCCGTACTTGTTGTCGTTCTTGCTCTTGGTCACCGAGTCATTGACGTTGATGGCCGGGATTTTCAGTTCGCCCTTGGCCAGCATGTCCAGCAGGCGGTGCACGCCGGTGGTGGTCTCTTCGGTCACGCCGTGGACGTGTTCGAGCACGGCCGGGTATTTCTTGTGCAGCAGCTCGGTCAGGTCGCCGCCGTCGTCGAGGATCATGTTGGTGTCCCATGGCTGGCCATCCTTGAGGATGGTCTGCTCCAGGCACCACTCGTACTCTTGCTCGGTCTCGCCTTTCCAGGCGAACACCGGGATACCGGCGGCGGCGATGGCGGCGGCGGCCTGGTCCTGGGTCGAGAAGATGTTGCAGGACGACCAGCGCACTTCGGCACCCAGTGCAACCAGGGTTTCGATCAGCACGGCGGTCTGGATGGTCATGTGGATGCAGCCGAGGATCTTCGCGCCCTTGAGCGGTTGCTCGCCGGCGTATTTGCGGCGAAGGCCCATCAGGGCTGGCATTTCGGATTCGGCGATGATGATTTCGCGACGGCCCCAGGCGGCCAGGGACATGTCGGCAACTTTGTAGTCGTTAAAATCTGCAGGCGTGATAACAGCGCTCATGAAGAGCCTCCATTCGTAATGTATGCGAATGGGCGCCGTTGTGCGTTTAGTGTCCATGCAGGTTGCCCCGTGTGAACAACGCCCCATCCGAGCCTGACAGGTCGAGCCTGCTGCAGCGCCCCTCGGACAGGTGGCGGGAACGGTCCAAAGCGAGGACCGGTTGAAGCGGTGGCGATTATAACGGGCTCGGCCGATCTTCCAAAGGGTTTCTGTCGGCAAATCAAAATTGCCGATGGTCGTTATAGGACCCGCGACGTAGAGCCTGACCGGCCGGTCTGCCATGATGCAGCCATTCATCGGCCAGACACTCAGGAGTGAACATGAATTTCCACACCCGCAAGTGGGTCAAGCCCGAAGACCTCAACCCCAACGGCACCCTGTTCGGCGGCAGCCTGCTGCGCTGGATCGACGAAGAGGCGGCCATCTATGCCATCGTCCAGCTCGGCAACCAGCGCGTGGTCACCAAGTACATCTCGGAGATCAACTTTGTCAGCGCCTCGCGCCAGGGCGACATCATCGAGCTGGGGATCACCGCCACCGAGTTTGGCCGTACCTCCATCACCCTGACATGCGAGGTGCGCAACAAAATCACCCGCAAGAGCATCCTGACCGTGGAGAAGATGGTCTTCGTCAATCTTGGCGAGGATGGCCTGCCGGCGCCCCATGGCCGTACCGAGATCAAGTACGTCAAGGATCAGTTCCAGGATGCTGTCGTCGAGTGAGATCGGCGGTGCTGCTATCGCGAGCAAGCTCGCTCCCACAAGGGGCTGCGGTGAAATCGGGCACCAAACTCCCTGTGGGAGCGAGCTTGCTCGCGATAGCGGTTTCAGGCCCAGGTGACTGAACAGCTCCGAGCGCCGCCTGTCGTAGCTACATCACGCCACCGGTTCAGGAGCTGTATGGACACTCATAAAGACGGCAAGACCCCTGACCTTTCGGCTCAGGAACAGCAGGAAGTCGACCGCAACCAGCCGCCACGGGCAGCGGTGCTGCACGAAATCATCCGCACCCAGGGCGACCAGGAACTGGAGCGCAGCATTGCCGCGCTCTGGTGGTCGGCCCTGGCGGCCGGGCTGACCATGGGTCTGTCGCTGATGGCGATGGGCTTGCTCAACTCCCGGCTGCCGGACCACGAAGGCTTCAAGGTGATCGCCAGTTTCGGCTACTGCGCCGGCTTTCTCGCGGTGATCCTTGCCCGCCAGCAATTGTTCACCGAAAACACCCTGACCGCCGTGTTGCCGGTCATGAGCAAACCCACCCTGGTCAATTTCGGACGATTGCTGCGGCTCTGGGGCGTGGTGCTGGTGGGCAACCTGTGCGGCACCCTGCTGGTAGCCTACGTGATGCTGCACCTGCCGATCTTCGACGCGCGCACCGACCTCGCCTTCCTGGAGATCGGCCGCAAGGTCATGGAAAACGACACCGGCCAGATGTTCGCCAAGGGCATCATTTCCGGCTGGATGATCGCCACCATGGTCTGGATGATCCCCTCCATGGAAAGCGCCAAGATGTGGACCATCATCCTCATCACCTACCTGATGGCGCTCGGCGACTTCACCCACATTGTCGTCGGCTCGGCCGAGGTGTCGTACCTGGTGTTTGCCGGCGAGCTGCCCTGGGAAGATTTCTGGATGGTGTTTGCCGGGCCGACGCTGGCGGGCAACATTGTCGGTGGCAGCTTTATCTTTGCCTTGCTCAGCCACGCGCAGATTCGAAGCGAAGAGGGACCTCCGAAAGATAAGACGTCGTCTGCAAGGCCTGGAGATCCCGAATAGGTGGTTTGATCCGCCAGTTACGCAATTGCTCAACCGTTTTTGAACTGAAGGGTTTCAGTCCCGTATAGCGTGATGTGTAGTTGGCAATGACCCGCTCGAGTGCATTGTTGAAAGCTTCTGGGGTTTGCACGTCCCTCAAGTCGCGGATGGCCCCTTCTAGCAGCTTGAGGTTCGAGTCGTGCTGGCCGCCGAGAAACCGGGAGATCTGTAGTACGTCTCGCACGACATTATCGACACGAGTAGCAAGGTCGCGTCGATCCATTTCCTCGATGGCTTGACGGGTCACCTCTGAGACGCCGGTCGTCGCACCGCTGTCCCAACGAGCGGC
Organism: Pseudomonas sp. MS646; assembly: GCF_036693845.1. NCBI lineage: Bacteria > Pseudomonadati > Pseudomonadota > Gammaproteobacteria > Pseudomonadales > Pseudomonadaceae > Pseudomonas > Pseudomonas sp. MS646. The sequence continues at coordinate 5,752,986 of NZ_CP144763.1, read as the reverse complement.
CGCTTGCAGCAATTGCATGAAGTCCGGGTCGTTGCGGTGGTTAATGCGTTTTGCCAGCCACTCCAGTTTCCCGGCGTTGTCCGCCAACTGATCCAGAGTCCCGATGGCCTCGCGTATCTGTGGAGTGGGTTCAAGCCGAGGGGATGTCATGTTGGCCTTCTTTATCGCGCTCTTGAGGCTTGTCAGCGTTTGTTGGGCCTGCTGCCTGAAGGCAGTCACTTCGTCATAGGCTTCGTTGCCTTTCAATTCTGCGCCCAGTTGGTCGAGCTCTTTGTCGCCCAGCGCCAGCAGGGCTGCCTCGAACGAAGCAAACCAGAAGGTCTGCTGGGTGGCATTGCGTTTGTCCAGATGGGATTGGACAGCCTTGCGCAGTTCTTCCTGAAGATGATTCTTGATTTCCGTGGACATGCTGAAGTTAACCGTTCCGTTTAGCAAACCACGGTAGTCGCCTTCATCGATTTTCAGCGGAACGACGATGGTCTGGTCGGCAAACGGCTTCATTCGTTCGGCATTCAATGCAGAGAGCGCCGTATGTGGAGCCTTTAGGAATTTGTCGACCAGGGCTGATACTCCCGTTCCTCGTGGCTTCTTCTGATTCGATTCTTCCGTCTCGAACACCAGGATCAAAGACTCCCCCTCCGGGATCGGGCTCATTTGGGGCATCGGGTTGTACAGGGCTGGTATCGGTGTGTTGTTCAGAATGCCGCCATCGGCGAATGCCGTGGTTGCGTCTGTCGGTTGAAAGGGCTGTCCTTGTAAAGTTGGTTTGCTGAAGACCACCGGCAGCGCTGCGGAGATATGCGCGGCCACGGCAATGTCCATGTCGGGCGTCAGATCCGCACTGAAGACCACCAGTTGTGCGCCGCTATCGAACATGGCGGTACCGGTGATTTCCAAGGATTTGATTTGCGGGATTTCTTTGCTCAATGTCGCCAGGTCGGCAAAGGTGACGTATTGATTGTCCTTCACATTATCGACGGCTTTTTGCACCTGTTCGGAAAGCGGCCCTTGGGCGCAATGCTGCAAGAGTGACTTATAGCTTTCTTTCCTGATCAGTTCCTCCAGCGGCATCCCCTTGGAACCCAGGCGTGGCAGCAGATCGCAAAGCAGTTGAACCAGTGGGATGGCGTTCATGTTCTTGCCCATTCTCGACCATTCATCCTGTTCGGCGGCAAGGTCAGGTTGGGTGCTGTTGAGTAACGAGACGAGGGAAACGTAGTCGGAGATCCTGTCGAAGTCCGCGTGACTCATACCGCTGGCGAGTAAGGCGGCTGATATGGCGCCTGCGGAGGACCCAGAAAACCTTCGGACAAGATCCATGACATTATTTTCGGTAAGTGTCCTGACGAGTCCGGAGTTAGCCACCCCTTTGGCACCCCCACCGCTCATGCTTACATCGTCAATGGGAGGACGGTCCATGCTGATTTTGACGCTGCCGTCCTCATAAAAAACGATCGATATCCGACGGTCTGTCACGTCGCCTACCAGCACGCAAGCTCGCCCGGGGTTGGCCGGTTCCTTGATGCCCTGGCTGAAACCGCTCCAGTCCACATTTTTCAGGGCCGTTTGCGGTGATGAGCCGTTGGATGAGTCCTTTGGATGAATAGAGGAGGAAAGTTTGAGCCCAGTGATTAATGGCATTCTGGTTCGTTCCTTTGGCCTGAAGGGAAAGGGCGGAACTGTAAACAGAATTGGGAGGCCTGCCGGTGGCGTGACTCAACTGGAAAAACATCTGCCATCCGCGACGGGCCGTCATCCTCTTGCTCCGAAAACGCTCTGGAATGAGGTTCTTGGCCGGTATGTAAAATAGCCTGCAAGCGGGCTGGCAATGTCTTACAGCATGCATTGCCTATTCATTCGCTGGCAGGACAGGTTTCTGTCGTCTCAGGCAGTGACTGCCGCCAAGCGCCGCTGACGATGAATGAAGAACAACGCCGTCAACGTCGTCAGCCCGCCGATGAGCGCCCCGGCCCACGGCAAATCCGCGAGGTCGGCGCCACTGGCGACGACCAGCCCGCCCATCCACGCCCCCGCCGCGTTACCGAGGTTGAAAGCACTCTGGTTCAGGGTCGAGCCGAGGTTGGGTGCCTCGTGGGCCTGGTCGATGATCAGCAATTGCAGGATCGGGCACAGGGCAAAGGCGAAGATGCCCCAGAGCACCAGGGTGATCGCCGCCGGGATCACCGAATGACTGGTCTGGCTGAACGCGGCCAGGACCAGCACCACGGCCAGGGTCATCGCCACCAGCGCTGGCAATAGGCGGCGGTCGGCCAGGCGACCACCCAGGAAACTGCCCGCCGTCAGGCCGACGCCGAACAACAGCAGCATGACCGTGATGCCGTGGGGGCTGACGCCGGTGATGTCCTGCAGGATCGGCGCGATGTAGGTAAACACGCTGAACAGGCTGGTGGAGGCCAGCACGCTCATGCCCAGGGCCAACAACACGTTGACCTTGCCCAGCACCTTGAACTCGCTGGCCAGGTTGGCTTTGTCCATGGGGATTGCCTTGGGCAGCCAGACCCATTGGGCGATGGCGGCGATTACGCCGATGACCGCCACCGCCCAGAACGTCGAGCGCCAGCCGGCGTATTGACCCAGGGCCGTGCCCAGCGGCACGCCCAGCACGTTGGCCAGGGTCAGGCCGGTGAACATCATGGCAATCGCCTGGGCCCGCTTGTTCGGAGCGACGAGCCCGGCAGCCACCACCGAGCCGATGCCAAAGAACGCCCCGTGGCACAGCGCCGTGATGACCCTGGCGGCCATCAGCGTGGCGTAGTTCGGCGCCAGGGCGCAGAGCACGTTGCCAAGAATGAACATCAACGTCATGCCCAGCAATGTGGCTTTGCGCGGCATGTTGGCGGTGCCGATGGCCAGGATCGGCGCACCGAACACCACGCCCAGGGCGTAGCCGGTGATCAGCAACCCGGCCTGGGGAATGCTCACTGCCAGGTCTCGGGCGACGTCGGGCAGCAGCCCCATGATGACGAATTCAGTCGTGCCGATGCCGAAAGCGGCGACGGCCAAAGCAAGCAAGGCGAGTGGCATGCGCAGGGTCTCTGTCTATAGTCTTGACGCGGTTCAGGCATACGCAGGCCGACGTCCGGCTCGAAGGGCGCGGATATCGGCACAATTATTGGGAATAGGTGCATGCGCAACTGAGTGCGGCGTGGTTGCGTGCAGTATAAACAGCTGTCCCGGGATCGCGAATCAATTCGTGCCCTTGCGGGCGTGAAACCGGACAGGGGGGATGCCATGCCCGCAACGGCGTGCATGGCCTGAAAGAACCTTTTGCCCGGCCGCGGCTCTTAGGCTCTGTTTGAAAAGTCTTGAGACGAATGTCAGGCAAGGCGAAAACCGGCGAGGAGCGGTCGGGGTCGCGCTCGACTTTACTGGAGTAAATGAGCATTCCGAGCCGGTTTTCAACGCAGCATGAACGAGTATCAAGGCTTTTCAGACAGAGCCTAGCCTGCGGGCCGGTGCGGATTGGCACGTCGGTGGTGATGTTCTGACCGGCGCCCTGATGCTCGATTGTCCATAACACTTAAAAAAAGGAACTGCGTCATGACGGTGGCCCTGTGGTGTATTTTGATTGCGATCATCCTGCCTTACCTGTGTATCGGTCTTGCCAAGATAGGCGGCAGGTATCGGTTGCAGGACAACCACGACCCTCGGGATTTTCTCGAATCGCTCGACGGCTGGCCGCGGCGCGCCTATGCCGCACAGCTCAACAGCTTCGAAATCGCCCCGGCGTTCGCTGCCGCCGTGATCGTCGCGCACCTGGCCGGCAATGCCGAGCTGGTGACGATCAATGTGTTGGCGGTGCTGTTCATCACCAGCCGCCTGCTCTACATCATTTGCTACCTGGCCGACTGGGCGATCCTGCGTTCGCTGGTGTGGTTCGTGGGCGTGGGATTGGTGTTGAGTTTCTTCTTCGTTTCGGTTTGAGCCTGGCTGCTGGGGCCTGATGCTGGCTTGCTCGCCAAGAGGGGACTGCTGGCGCCAAAACCCTCAGGGATTGGCGCTGACCGCATTCGCCACCTGTGGCACTTGCGGCAATGGCATTCCTTTGGGCCAGAGCATCCAGATCTGGCCCTGCTGCTTCATGTCCCCGGCCAACTGCCCGGCGGCGTCCCCGGTGCCCCAGAACAGGTCCGCACGTACTTCTCCGGTGATTGCGCCACCGGTGTCCTGGGCGGCGACGGGGCGGTTCAAGGCACTGCCGTCGGGGCGCGTCGTGGACAGCCACAACAGGCTGCCCAACGGAATCACCTTGCGGTCCACCGCCACGCTGTAGCCGGCGGTCAGCGGCACGTTCAGCGAGCCTCGCGGGCCTTCGTTGCTGTCGGGGTTGCGGTTGAAAAACACGTAGCTGGGGTTGCTGCCCAGCAACTCGGGGATCCGCTTCGGGTTGGCCTTGGCCCAGGCGGCGATGGTACCCATGGTCACGTCTTCTTTCTTCAGCTCGCCCTGTTCCACCAGCCAGCGGCCGATGGGCCGGTAAGGGTGGCCGTTCTGGTCGGCATAGCCGATGCGCAACTGGCGGCCGTCATCGAGGCGAATCCGCCCCGAACCCTGGATTTGCAGGAATTGCAGGTTCATCGGGTCTGTCAGCCAGGCGATCACCGGCGCCTTCACGCCCTGGGTCTCGATGGTGGCGGCGTCGTCGTAGGGCTTGAGCACGCGACCTTCGAGACGGCCGCGCAGGCGCTTGCCCTTGAGTTCGGGGTAGATGCTGTCCAGGGCCACGATGATCATGTCGTCGGGCACGCCATACACCGGGATGTTCGCGCTGGCGGTCTGGGTGAGGCTGCCGGGGTAGACCGGCTCGTAATAGCCGGTGATCAGGCCGTTGGGGCTGTTGTCGCCCGAGCGCAGGCCATAGACGTCCAGGTTTTGCTTGAGGAAGTTGCGCACAGCCGTGGCGGTCTGCGGCACCGTAGCCGCCGCCGCGCAGGTCGGGCCCCAATTCGCATCGGCCTTGAGCCGGGTACAGGCGCTGCGCCAGGAGGCGAAACCGGCCAACAGATCCTGGTCGGACACGGGCGGCAGCGCTTCCCATGGCGCGCTGGAATACGTGGCGAGGGCGTGGGTCTGGGGCGCTTCGGTTTTTTCGCCGCGGTTGCAGCCGGCCAGCACAGCGAGTAGCGGCAAGGTCAACGCCAGGCCCAGGTGCCAGGTCTTGGAGCGACTGTTCATGAAGATTTCCCTTGCAGTCATTCAAACGCTGTCAGGCGTGCGAACAACCCGTATTGTTGATGGGGCCATTGGTCTTTACCGATGACACGAGGATACTAACCGCCGTTTCCTGTCCCGAGGCCAAGATGTTTGTAAAACGATTTTCCATGGTCATGCTGGCCTGCCTGCTGTTGTCCGCTTGTGGCGGCGTCGATCCCAACTCTCCCTTGGGCCAGCGCAAGGCGATTTTCAAACAGATGCTCAAGACCAACGAAGAGCTGGGCGGCATGCTGCGTGGCCGGGTCCCGTTCGACGGCACGCGTTTCGCCGAGGGCGCGGTGCAGCTCGATCGACTGTCCCATGAACCGTGGAAGCACTTCCCGCCAGTGCGCGAGCAAGACCACACCAGCGCCCGGGATGAGGTCTGGCAGAAACAGGCACGTTTCCAGGAACTGGCCCGCAACCTTGAGGCGGCGACCGGCGAATTGGTGACGGTCAGCCAGGTCCAGCCCTACAAGGCCAGCAACCTTGGGCCGGCGGTGCAAAAGGTCGAAGATGCGTGCAGTGCCTGCCATAAGGAATTTCGCGATCATTGAAATAGAGCAGCTTCGAGTGGCCAGCCACAAGCGGCAAGTAAAAGGCTAGCGGTTCGCCATAACTTGACGCCTTTAGCTTGAAACTTGCCGCTTATTTGTCCAGCTCATCCACGGCTTCCTGCAACTCCTTGCGGGAGGTCGCCAGCTTGTCCTTGCGTTTGTTGATCCGCTCGGCGTCGCCTTTCTTCATGGCTTTTTCCAGGTCGGCCTGGCGTCGGCTGACTTCGTGCTTGGCCTCGAGCACCTTGTTTTCACGTTCCTTGCGCAAGGACGCGTCGGTGCAATGGGTGGTGACCTCGCTCAGCGCCGTTTCCAGGCCGGCTTGCTGATCCTGGTTGCCACGGGACTTGGCCAGTTCGATCTGGTTGATGATGCCCTGGCGCTTGGCCGCGCAGCCGGTGAGCTCCGGGGCTTGCTCGTCCGCCATCAGCGGCGTGGCCATGGCGCTGCACAGGACCAGCAGGGCAGCGGGGGACAGGAAATTCATAGCAACTCCGTAATTAAATCGCGAGCGGTCGGTTCAGATGCGCAGTTGGAGCCCCCAGGGGCCCCTTGGGTTCAACCACACGGGTGCGGATCAGAACCCGTCGACTCCGGCGGCGCGTAACACGTCACTCAAGGCTTGCACTTGAGGGTCGCCAAAAAACGCGCTCAATTGCGCGGCGCGCCCCGGTCCAATACCCGTTTCGGCTTGCCATTGTTCGGTGCTGCGCTCGGCCAGCGCCTGCCAGGGGCCTTCCAGCCGTGCCTCGCCAACGGGCGGTAGGCCGAGGGCCTTGAGCCATTGCCGAAAAGGCCGCTGCCGGGCGCCATGCAGACTGGCGAGCAGGCGGGTGCTGCTGCGTTCGCCGAAGCCGGTCATGTTAGCAAGCTCGGCGGCATCGAGGGTCATCCAATCCAGCAATCCGTCGAGTCGACCGGCCGCCAGGAGTTTTTCCCAGGTGCCGGGGCCGACGTGGGGCAGGGCGAGCCCCTGCTTGCCGCTGAGCCAGTTCAGGCGTGCGAGGAATTGGCTTTCGCAGCCGGGCGTCGGTTGCCAGCAGCTCAACGGGTGATAATCGGTTGCCACCGGTACGTCGATGGCGTCACGCATGGCGCCGCGCAGCACGACGCCGTCGAGACGCGGGATCGTCAACCCGGCCAGGCTGATGGCGACTCGGTCGCCGGGCCGGATGTCCAATGCTTCCCAGCGCTTGAGGGAGCTGACACTCACCCGGCGGATGAGCCGGTCGTCGAGCAGGGTCGGTTCAAGTTCCAGCAGCGGTGTGATCCGCCCGGTGCGCCCGATCTTGAAGCGCACTTTGCGCACTTCGGCCAGCGCCTGGGCGTGAGGGTACTTCCAGGCCACGCTCCAGAACGGTGCTCGGGCCTGCCAGCGGTCGGCGGGTGGGCGGCGGCTCTGGCGCAGGACGATCCCATCGCTGGCAAACGGCAGTGGCGTGCGATACCAGTGATCGCGCCAATGCTCGGCGTCGGTCAGGGTGTGGACAGGCTGGTTGTATGTGAGGGTGTCGGCAAAACCCAGCTTGCCCAAGGCCGTCATCCGTTCGGTCAGGGTGTCGGGCCCTTCTGGCCAGTCCCAGGCAAACAGACCGATCCCCGCCGCCTCCTGCGCCGTCAAATGCTGGCGCGCCATCAGTCCCGCCACCGTCCCGCGGGCGTTGAGGCTGCCGCTTTGTGCCTGGACGTGGGCATCCAGGCGCCAATACAACTCGCCCTGAACCCGCACGTCCGAACGTTGCTGCAAATGCTGGGGGATGGCGCCGATCTTTCGCGCGTTCGCAGTCCAGTCGTGTCCCTGTACGCCATCGCCGCGGCTGATCGCCTGGTGCAGCCGGCCCTTGCGGTAGATCAGCGTAACGGCTACGCCATCGACTTTCGGCTGGGCCCAGACGTCTTCTCGATCCTTCAGCCAGGCTTGCACGGCGTCGGCATCCTTGAGTTTGTCCAAGCCGGTGTGGGCCACCGGGTGCGCGACCTTTCCACCGGCCGTGCGCAATGGGCTCGCGGGCTTCTCCAGGCCCAGGCAGTTGCGCCATTGCTCCAGTTGCTCGCGGGCCTGGTCGTACAGTTCATCGGCGACCTCTGCGCGCCCCTCGCGGTGATAGCTGTCGTCCCAACTGTCGATCTGTTGTTGCACGGCGGCCACCTCGGCCTGGGCGCGTTCCTTGGGCCAGGTTGGGCAGGGCACCGCAGTGACGGGTAGGGTGGTAAATAGAAGACCGATGAATACAAATGCGGACAGTGGCATCGAGGCATCCTTGCTCGTTGAGTGACTTGAAGGCTAGTCACTGTCGCGCACACTGGGCGATCGAGAGCGTTACCGGGTTTTACCCGCCTGATTGCCCTGGCGGCATACAAGACGCCGGGCATGAAAAAGCCCCTGGCAACCGGGTCGCCAGGGGCTTTTTCATGTCACGCGGGTATTACAGGCCGGCAGCGGCGCGCAGGGCATCGGCGCGGTCGGTTTTTTCCCAGGTGAAGGTGGTGAAGGTATCGTCACCGACGGTACGGGTCTGCGGCGTGCGGCCGAAGTGACCGTAGGCGGCGGTTTCCTGGTACATCGGGTGCAGCAGGTCGAGCATGGTGGTGATGGCGTAAGGACGCAGGTCGAACACTTCACGCACCAGCTTGATGATCTTGTCGTCGCCGATCTTGCCGGTACCGAACGTATTCAGCGAAATCGAAGTCGGCTGGGCGACACCGATAGCGTAGGAGACCTGGATCTCGCAGCGCTCGGCCAGGCCGGCGGCGACGATGTTCTTGGCCACGTAGCGACCGGCGTAGGCGGCCGAACGGTCGACCTTCGATGGATCCTTGCCGGAGAACGCGCCGCCGCCGTGACGGGCCATGCCGCCGTAGCTGTCGACGATGATCTTGCGACCGGTCAGGCCGCAGTCGCCCACCGGGCCGCCGATGATGAAGTTGCCGGTCGGGTTGATGTGGAACTGGGTGTCCTTGGTCAGCAATTCGGCAGGCAGCACGTGCTTGACGATCAGCTCCATCACGCCTTCGCGCAGGTCTTTATAGGACACTTCCGGATTGTGCTGGGTCGACAGCACGACCGCGTCGATGCCCACGACCTTGCCGTTTTCGTAACGGCAGGTGACCTGGGACTTGGCATCCGGGCGCAGCCACGGCAGCAGGCCGGACTTGCGGGCTTCGGCCTGGCGCTGCACCAGTTGGTGCGAGAAGGTGATCGGTGCCGGCATCAGCACGTCGGTCTCGTTGCTGGCGTAACCGAACATCAGGCCCTGGTCGCCTGCCCCCTGGTCTTCCGGCTTGCTGCGGTCAACGCCCTGGGCGATGTCCACCGACTGCTTGCCGATGATGTTCATCACGCCGCAGGTGGCGCCGTCAAAGCCCACGTCGGAGCTGTTGTAGCCAATGCCCAGGATCACATCGCGAACGATCTGTTCCAGGTCGACCCAGGCCGAGGTGGTGACTTCGCCGGCGATGATCGCCACGCCCGTTTTCACCAGCGTCTCGCACGCCACGCGGGCGAATTTGTCTTCCGCGATGATGGCGTCCAGCACGGCATCGGAAATCTGGTCGGCGATTTTGTCCGGATGCCCTTCAGACACGGACTCGGAGGTGAAAAGGGAGTATTCGCTCATCTCGATGTTTTCCTACAAGTTACCGTTGGTGAGTGTCGCCAGTCGGTCGCTGGAAGTGGCGAACCTGGATCTGGAAACCATTGCGTAAGCCCACATAGAGGCTTTCCCCGGGCACAAGGCCCGCAGCGGAGGCCCAACGGGCCAGGTCATCCTGTTCAAACCCCAGCCAGAGATCTCCGCAGGCCTCCCTGGCCCAGCTCTGGTTGTGGCTGCATAACTCGGTTACCAGCAGGCTGCCGCCCGTTTGCACCAGGCTGGCCAGGTGCTTGAGGGCATCGGCCGGTGCGGCGAAGTGGTGGAGCACCATGTTCAATACCACGCAGTCGGCCTGCTGGTTGATGCCATCCAGGGCATCGGCCAGTTGCAGGCTGACGTTAGCCAGGTTTTCCCGCTCGCACACCTGGCGCGCCAGTTCGAGCATGGCCGGGCTGTTGTCCAGCGCCGTGACCTGGTTAAAGCGCCGCGCCAGTTCCGGCAGGAACGCGCCGTCGCCAGGGCCGACTTCGATCGCGCTGGCCGTGGGCTCGAAGCCGAGCTTGTCCAGCAGCGCCACCACGCTTTCGCGGTATTGCGGCAGACCGGCGATCAAGTCTTGCTGGGCGCGGAATTTTTCGGCCACACGGGCGAAGAAGTCCTGGCTGGCGGCGGCCCGTTGCTTGTGGACCTGGGCGATGCGTGCCTGCACGTCCGTCGGCAACTGCAGCGCATCCACTTCGTCCAGCAGCGCGGCGTGCAGCTTGCCGCCCAGAAGATCGGTGTGGGGCAGGGCGCGGCGATAGAAAATGGCGTTGCCTTCGCGGCGGGTGGCCACCAGGTCGGCCTGGGCCAGGACCTTGAGGTGGTGGCTCATGCCGGACTGGCCGATGCCGAAGATCTGCGCCAGTTCCAGCACGCCGAACGAGTCGTTCGCCAGGGCGCGCAATACATTGAGCCGCAACGGATCGCCGCCGGCCTTGCAAAGGGCCGCCAGCTCATCGCAATCGTCGTGGCGAATGGAAGGCACGTGTAAGTTCATAAGGCGGCAGTCTAGTGAGGGGGGCGGTGCATCGCAAGGTCAATATCAAAAAGTTTTGATATTGCTTGATAAATGGCACTTCCCGCCGCGTGCCGGACTCTACAATCCATCAGCGGAAAGGTTTCACCTGGCGAATGAGACTTTATCCACCGGAAAAACGCCTGCCGATGACTATCTGTCATTGCCCCGGGGCGGGTGGGTGAGGGAAAATGCTCGCCTTTTTCAGTTTCGTTTTATTCATTCTCGATTCAATTCCCGCAGGAGATCAGCGATGCCCAGCCGTCGTGAGCGAGCCAATGCCATTCGTGCCCTCAGCATGGATGCCGTGCAGAAAGCCAACAGCGGCCATCCCGGTGCCCCTATGGGTATGGCGGATATCGCCGAGGTGCTTTGGCGCGACTACCTCAAGCACAGCCCGAGCAATCCATCGTTCGCCGACCGTGACCGCTTCGTGCTGTCCAACGGCCACGGCTCGATGTTGATCTACTCGCTGCTGCACCTGACCGGCTATGACCTGTCGATCGATGACCTGAAGAACTTCCGCCAGTTGCACAGCCGCACCCCGGGCCACCCGGAATACGGCTACACCCCAGGCGTGGAAACCACCACCGGCCCGCTGGGCCAGGGCCTGGCCAACGCCGTGGGCTTCGCCCTCGCGGAAAAAGTCCTGGCGGCGCAGTTCAACCGTCCCGGCCATAACGTGGTCGATCACCACACCTACGTGTTCCTGGGTGATGGCTGCATGATGGAGGGTATTTCCCATGAGGTCGCCTCCCTGGCCGGCACCCTAGGCCTGGACAAGCTGATCGCCTTCTACGACGACAACGGCATCTCCATCGACGGTGAAGTCGAAGGCTGGTTCACCGACGACACCCCCAAGCGTTTCGAAGCCTACAACTGGCTGGTGATCCGCAACGTCGACGGTCATGACCCGGAAGAGATCAAGACCGCCATCGAAACCGCTCGCAAAAGTGCCCAGCCGACCCTGATCTGCTGCAAGACCACCATCGGCTTCGGCTCGCCGAACAAGCAGGGCAAGGAAGACTGCCACGGCGCTCCCCTGGGCGCCGAGGAAATCGCCCTGACCCGCGCGGCGCTGAAGTGGAACCATGGCCCGTTCGAAATCCCGGCCGACATCTATGCCGAGTGGGACGCCAAGGAAAAAGGCCGCGCCGTCGAAGCCGATTGGGACCAGCGTTTCGCGGCCTACAGCGCCGAATTCCCTGAGTTGGCCAATGAGCTGGTGCGTCGCCTCAGCGGCGAGCTGCCGGCCGACTTCGCCGCCAAGGCCTCGGCGTACATCGCCGAAGTCGCGGCCAAGGGCGAGACCATCGCCAGCCGCAAGGCCAGCCAGAACACCCTCAATGCCTTTGGCCCGCTGCTGCCCGAACTGCTGGGCGGTTCGGCCGACCTGGCCGGTTCCAACCTGACCCTGTGGAAAGGCTGCAAGGGTGTCAGCGCCGAAGACGCCAGCGGCAACTACATGTACTACGGTGTTCGTGAATTCGGCATGAGCGCCATCATGAACGGCGTGGCGCTGCACGGTGGTCTGGTGCCTTACGGCGCGACCTTCCTGATGTTCATGGAATACGCCCGCAATGCCGTGCGCATGTCGGCCCTGATGAAGAAACGCGTGCTCTACGTGTTCACCCACGACTCCATCGGCTTGGGCGAAGACGGCCCGACTCACCAGCCGATCGAGCAACTGGCCAGCCTGCGCTGCACGCCGAACCTGGACACCTGGCGCCCTTGCGACGCCGTGGAGTCGGCGGTGGCCTGGAAGTACGCGATCGAGCGTAACGACGGCCCATCGGCGCTGATCTTCTCCCGTCAGAACCTGCAACACCAAGTGCGCGAAGCCGGCCAGATCGACGACATCGCCCGCGGTGGCTACGTGCTCAAGGACTGCATCGGCGAGCCGGAACTGATCCTGATCGCCACCGGCTCCGAAGTTGGCCTGGCCGTCCAGGCCTACGACAAGCTGACCGCGCAGGGTCGCAACGTACGCGTGGTGTCGATGCCGTGCACCAGCGTGTTTGACGCCCAGGACGCCGGCTACAAGCAGGCGGTACTGCCGCTGCAGGTCAGCGCCCGGATCGCCATCGAGGCAGCTCATGCCGATTACTGGTACAAGTACGTCGGCCTGGAAGGTCGCGTGATCGGCATGACTACCTACGGCGAATCGGCGCCTGCGCCGGCGCTGTTCGAGGAGTTCGGCTTCACCCTGGACAACATCCTGGGCCAGGCTGAAGAGTTGCTGGAAGACTGATCCGCAAAGATGTCGCCTGGGCCGGCGCCTTCGCGAGCAAGCCCGCTCCCACAGAGGATTACCTTCTCATGTGGGAGCGGGCTTGCTCGCGAAGACGGTGTTCCAGGCGACAGTGGATTGAAGGTCCAATACGGTAATAGAGACCCCCATGCCCCAACCGCGTCCATACAAAGTTGCACTCAACGGCTACGGCCGGATTGGTCGTTGCGTCTTGCGTGCGTTGTTCGAGCGAGGGGCGAAGGCCGGGTTTGAAATTGTCGCGATCAACGATCTGGCCGACATGGCCAGTATCGAATACCTGACACGCTTTGACTCCACCCACGGCCGGTTCCCGGGCGAAGTGCGGGTCGAGGGCGATTGTCTGCATATCAATGGCGACTGCGTGAAGGTCCTGCGCAGTGCCACCCCCGAAGGCATCGACTGGGCGTCCCTGGGCGTCGACCTGGTGCTCGAATGTTCCGGCGCCTACCACACCCGCGAAGACGGCCAGCGTTTTCTCGCGGCCGGCGCGCCCCGCGTGCTGTTCTCCCAACCGATGGCCAGCGAAGCGGATGTGGACGCGACCATCGTCTACGGCGTGAACCAGGATTGCCTGGCGGGCGACGAACTGCTGGTGTCCAACGCGTCCTGCACCACCAACTGCGGCGTGCCGCTGTTGCGCCTGCTGGACCAGGCCATCGGCCTGGAATACGTGTCGATCACCACCATCCACTCGGCGATGAACGATCAGCCGGTGATCGACGCCTATCACCACGAAGACCTGCGCCGTACCCGTTCGGCGTTCCAGTCGGTGATTCCGGTGTCCACTGGTCTGGCGCGCGGCATCGAACGGCTGCTGCCGGAACTTGCGGGGCGAATTCAGGCCAAAGCCGTGCGGGTGCCGACGGTCAACGTGTCCTGCCTCGATATCACGATGCAGACCGTGAGCGATACCGACGCCACCGAGGTCAACCGGATCCTGCGCGAAGCCGCCACCAGCGGCCCGCTCAAAGGCCTTCTGGCCTACACCGAATTGCCTCATGCCAGCTGTGATTTTAACCATGACCCCCATTCGGCCATCGTCGATGCCAGCCAGACCCGTGTTTCCGGGCCGCGGCTCGTGAACATCCTGGCCTGGTTCGACAACGAATGGGGTTTTGCCAACCGAATGCTCGACGTTGCTGAACATTACCTGCAAGCAGCGACGGCGCATTCTGGCCCGCTCAGTGCTTCCAACAAACCTGCTCTCTAAACAGTTACCCAGGAATTGCGACCCATGACCGTGTTGAAGATGTCCGACCTCGATCTGCAAGGTAAGCGTGTACTGATTCGCGAAGACCTCAACGTCCCCGTCAAGGACGGTGTTGTCACCAGCGACGCACGTATCCTGGCTTCGCTGCCGACCATCAAGCTGGCCCTGGAAAAAGGCGCGGCCGTGATGGTCTGCTCCCACCTGGGCCGCCCGACCGAAGGCGAGTTCTCGGCCGAAAACAGCCTCAAGCCCGTGGCCGACTACCTGAGCCGTGCCCTGGGTCGTGAGGTGCCTCTGGTGGTTGACTACCTGGGCGGCGTGGACGTGAAGGCCGGCGATGTCGTGCTGTTTGAAAACGTACGCTTCAACAAGGGCGAGAAAAAGAACGCCGATGAACTGGCCCAGCAATACGCCGCCCTGTGCGACGTATTCGTGATGGACGCGTTCGGCACCGCCCACCGCGCCGAGGGCTCGACCCATGGCGTGGCGAAGTTCGCCAAGGTCGCCGCCGCCGGCCCGCTGCTGGCCGCCGAACTGGACGCGCTGGGCAAGGCACTGGGCTCCCCGGCCCAGCCGATGGCGGCCATCGTCGCCGGCTCCAAGGTGTCGACCAAGCTCGATGTGCTCAACAGCCTGAGCCAGGTCTGCAACCAACTGATCGTAGGTGGCGGCATCGCCAACACCTTCCTCGCGGCGGCCGGTCATCCGGTCGGCAAGTCCCTGTATGAACCGGACCTGCTGGACACGGCCCGGGACATCGCCGCCAAGGTCAGCGTGCCGTTGCCGGTGGACGTGGTGGTGGCCAAGGAGTTCGCCGAAAGCGCTGCCGCGACCGTGAAGCTGATCGCCGACGTGGCCGAAGACGACATGATCCTCGACATCGGCCCGCAAACCGCGGCCAATTTCGCCGAACTGTTGAAATCGTCCCAGACGATCCTGTGGAACGGCCCGGTGGGCGTGTTCGAGTTCGACCAGTTTGGCAACGGCACCAAGGTGCTGGCCCAGGCGATCGCCGAGAGCGCGGCCTTTTCCATCGCGGGCGGCGGCGACACCCTGGCGGCCATCGATAAATATGGCGTGGCCGAGCAGATCTCCTACATTTCTACCGGGGGTGGCGCGTTCCTCGAATTCGTCGAGGGCAAAGTGCTGCCGGCCGTGGAAGTCCTGGAAAGCCGGGCCAAGGCCTGAGGCTGCGTTGACCAGGCAAAGGAGTGTTCTGATGGTCAAGACGTTCACGTTGCTGCTGGCGGCGACGCTGTTGGCGGCCTGCTCCGGCAGTCCGAAGGCCACGCCCCCGGAAGCCGGGACGCCGGCGCCTGAGGAAGGCTGCTACCAGGCCGACTGGCAGGCCGAGACCAATCCGGTGCTGAACAAGCGTTCCGGACCCGACGGCCTGGACAAATACGAGACGCAAACCCCGGCCAAGGAACATGGTTGTCCTTGACGGGTCTGACTCTTAACTCATGGCTGGCGGCGTGCGCCGTCAGTCGAGGAACACGGATGAAAGGCTTGATCGCCGTTGCGGCGTTGGCAGTGCTGGCCGGTTGTGCGCAGTTGGGTTTTTCGGGCGGGGCCGCGCCTGCTACGGGTTGGACGACCTGGACCTGTGACAGCGAGGCCAAGGTGCTTTGGCGCTACACCGATGCCGCCCATCAGGAAGTCGACGTGCGCCTTGGCGGTGCCGAGCAGGTCTACCACCTGAAGCAGGAACCGGGCGCCTCAGGGTCGCTGTACAGCGATGACATGCTGGCGTTTCACGTCAAGGGAGAGGAAGGCCTGGTGTATTGGGTCGCCACCAATGACTTGATTGGGCGTGGCTGCAAGGCCGATTGATTCACAGAGATCCAGTGTGGGAGCGGGCTTGCTCGCGAATGCAGTGGATCAGATTGCATTTTAGTTGGATGTGAAACCGCATTCGCGAGCAAGCCCGCTCCCACAGGGGCCGCTGCAGTTTCGAGCATTTGCTTCACCAAACATCCAGGCCAGGGCCAAGCCCCGACCTGCAATGACTTGAATAGCCGCCGCCGCTCCGGCAGGCTGGCACGATTAACGACCCTCGACCGGGAGAGAGACACACATGGCACTTATCAGCATGCGTCAGATGCTGGACCACGCAGCCGAGTTCGGCTACGGCGTCCCAGCCTTTAACGTCAACAACCTTGAGCAGATGCGCGCCATCATGGAAGCCGCTGACAAGACTGACTCCCCGGTGATCGTCCAGGCTTCGGCCGGCGCGCGTAAATACGCCGGTGCACCGTTCCTGCGTCACCTGATCCTGGCCGCCATCGAAGAATTCCCGCACATCCCGGTGTGCATGCACCAGGACCACGGCACCAGCCCGGACGTCTGCCAGCGCTCCATCCAACTGGGCTTCAGCTCGGTGATGATGGACGGCTCCCTCGGCGAAGACGGCAAGACCCCGACCGACTACGAGTACAACGTGCGTGTTACCCAGCAAACCGTTGCCATGGCTCACGCCTGCGGTGTTTCGGTGGAAGGCGAGCTGGGTTGCCTGGGGTCGCTGGAAACCGGCATGGCCGGTGAAGAAGACGGTATCGGCGCCGAAGGCGTGCTGGATCACAGCCAGATGCTGACCGATCCGGAAGAGGCCGCCGACTTCGTCAAGAAGACCCAGGTCGACGCCCTGGCGATTGCCATCGGCACCAGCCACGGCGCCTACAAGTTCACCAAGCCGCCTACCGGCGACGTGCTGGCCATCGACCGCATCAAGGAAATCCACAAGCGCATCCCCAACACCCACCTGGTGATGCACGGTTCGTCCTCGGTGCCTCAGGAGTGGCTGGCGATCATCAACCAGTACGGTGGCGACATCAAGGAAACCTACGGCGTGCCGGTTGAGGAAATCGTCGAAGGCATCAAGTACGGCGTGCGCAAGGTCAACATCGACACCGACCTGCGCCTGGCGTCCACCGGTGCCATGCGCCGCTTGATGGCGACCAATCCCAGCGAGTTCGATCCGCGCAAGTTCTTTGGCGCGACCGTGACTGCGATGCGTGACGTTTGCATTGCGCGCTATGAGGCGTTTGGTACGGCGGGTAATGCTTCGAAGATCAAGCCGATCTCCTTGGAAGCCATGTACCAGCGTTATCTGAAGGGCGAGTTGAACGCCAAGGTCAACTGAGTCTTTCTGCTTTCGAAAAAACCCGCATTTTTGCGGGTTTTTTTATGGGCGTTGACCTGTAGGACCACCACTCCCTCGCCACGAAGCATCAATGCCTACGAGATGTTAGGAACAGAAAGTCTCAGGTGTTGTGATCGATATCCAACTTGCTGAACGTCACTTTCCCGCCTTCGCTGGTGTAGCCGGTGTTGTCCTGCACATACACGCCTGCCTTGAAATACAGCGGCCTGACTCGCCAGGTTGCGCTGATGGTGGTGTACCAGCTGCGGCCCGCCGCGGTGATGCCCAGGTCGCCGGTGCGGTCAAGGTGGATGCGGTAGGAGAAGGCGCGGCCAAGCTTCACGCCAGTGGCGACGGTGATGACCCGGGCATTTTTGTCGTCGGGGCGCATGCGGACCTTGGCGACGATGTCACCGGTGTCAGTGGCCTCTTTGTACTGGTACTCCAGTTTCACCATGGGTTTGTTGCTGTCTTTGGTATGGATCTGGCCGATCACCACCTTTCCGCTGCTGGGCACCTGGCTGACGGTCAGGGTGGCATTCAAGAAGTTGTCGGCGTCGGGGTACAGCCAATTACGCAAGGTGCCGTCTTTATAGGTTTCCCTCAGCTCGCTGCGCGGGTAGATGGCGTTTTCGGTCTTGGCGCCGGTGACCGGCGCCCAGAAGTAGACGGTACTGCCGTCGGAGTTGAAGTATTTGTTCTTGAACCCGTCCACCAGGCGTGGGGTTTCGATGGTTTTCGGCGGGCTGCCTTCGGGGATGCTCAAGTTCCACGTTGCAAGATCGACCATGCTCGGATCCTTTCTGTACAAAAGAAATGATTTACGCCATAGCCGGAGGCTCTGTGACGCGCTTTTGAAGACACCGGTGGGCGTGCGCGACGGTAATTCTTCCTGTACGCGTTCGGCGGAGGGTTGGCGTCAACGGACCGTCAGAGTGGCATTTGCCGCTTTTGTGCCCGAACGGAATGACCGTTGGTCGATTAATCGCAAAATGGTTGGAACGATGGCCAAGTGGTATCTGTCGCTTTCCACTTTTTGGCAGCTCTTGCTTGAAGAGGGGGCGTATCGACAGGCGTCCGCCGAAGCAGCGCTCCCTGCTGCTTCGGCGCCTGGAGGGGATCAGATCTTGTGATCGACAGCCAGCAGGCTGAAGGTCACTTTTCCGCCTTCGGTGGTGTAGCCGGTGTTGTCCTGCACGTAGACCCCCGCCTTGAAATAAAGCGGCTTGTCTTTCCAGGTCGGGTCGATGGTGGTTCTCCAGTTGTAGCCCGCTGCGGTGATACCCAGCGCACCCTTCTGGTTGAGATGAATCTGGTAGGAGAACCGGCTGTCGAGCTTGACGCCGGTCGCAATGATGATGACCTGCCCTTCCTCGTCGTCAGGACGCATGCGGACCTTGGCGACGATGTTGCCGGTGGAGGTCTTCGTCTTGTACTGGTATTCGAGCTTCACCATGGGGCTGGTGCTGTCCTTGGTATGGATCTGACCAATCACGATCTTGCCGGTGCTGGGTACCTGGTTGACCATCAGGGTCGCCTTCAGCGAGTTATCCGCTGCCGAATACAGCCAGTTACGCAGGGTGCCGTCGCTGTAGGTTTCGCGCAGCTCGCTGCGCGGGTAGATCGCGTTGGCGGTCTTGGTGCCGGTCACCGGGGCCCAGAAGAATAGTGTGCCGGTTTCGGCGTTGAAGTATTCGTCCTTGAAACCTTGTGCCAATCGAGGGGTTTCGATGGTGATGGCCGGGCTGCCTTCAGGAATGCTCAAGTTCCAGGTGTTGAGATCGATCATGTTCGGATCCTGCGTAACGGTTCAATGTTGCACGCCGCATCAGGGAGGCTCTAGCCCAGGCCTTTGAGGCGTATCTATAAAAGTCAGGCAGGATGTTTTCGAGCGCTGCCCGGCGGATGGTTGACGTCAAATGTCCGTCGAAATCCGTCTTTGCAGGTTCTATGCCTGAGGAGGGTGACCGTTAGTCGGCTATTTCGGGCTTTGTCTGGATGATGGCGTGATGACACCTACTGCTTTTCAAAATCCCGGTCTAGAGTGAGATCTCAGTATTTGTCCGCTTTACTTTGTGAAAAACGGACGTGGCGCCTGATAAGAGAAGCAGCATGGAATGCGCGCAACCTACGCTTGGCGAAGACAACTCTGTCCTTTTGATTGTTGATGACTACCCCGAAAACCTGCTCAGCATGCGAGCGTTACTGCAGCGTCAGGATTGGCAGGTGATGACGGCGGCCTCGGGTGTCGAGGCCCTCAACCTGCTGCTCGAACACGACATCGATCTGGTGCTGCTGGATGTGCAGATGCCCGACATGGACGGTTTCGAGGTGGCGCGCCTGATGCGCGGCAGCCAACGCACGCGGCTCACGCCGATCATCTTCCTGACCGCCAACGAACAATCCCAGGACGCGGTGATCAAGGGTTATGCCAGTGGCGCCGTGGATTACCTGTTCAAGCCCTTCGACCCGCAGATTCTCAAGCCCAAGGTCCAGGCGTTGCTGGAGCACCAGCGCAATCGCCGAGCCTTGCAGCGCCTGAGCCAGGACCTGGAAGCGGCCCGGGCCTTCAACGCTTCGGTGCTGGATAACGCCGCCGAAGGGATCCTGGTGGTGGATGAGAGCGGCTGCATCCGCTTCGCCAATCCGTCCACCTGCCGACTGCTCAACGCAACGGCTGAGCAGTTGCAAGGGCTGCCGATGCTGGATTTCCTGCAAAAACCCCACATTCCCGATTGGGCCGATTCCGATATCTTCGCGGCCTATTGCCGTGGGCAGACCTTGCGCCTGCACGATGCCGTATTGCGCACGGCGCCGGGCCAGCAGGTGTCGGTGGCGTTGTCCTGTGCGCCGCTGCCGGCAGAGCAGAAGGCCATGGTGGTGACACTGCAGGACATGTCGGTGGTGCGTCACCTGCACCAGCAACTCGAATACCAGGCGGTCACGGACCCGCTCACCGGCTTGCTCAACCGGCGAGGGTTCTACCAGACCGCGGAAAACCTGCTGATGCGCAGCGAGCGACTGGAAAGCAACTGGGTGCTGCTGTACCTGGACCTCGACGGCTTCAAGCGGGTCAATGACCTGCTCGGCCATGACGCCGGCGATCGGGTGCTGCGCTGGGTTTCGGAACAGTTGAAGGCGTGCCTGCGGCCCTTCGACATCCTTGCCCGCCTGGGGGGCGACGAGTTCACCGCGCTGCTGGACCTGGAGTTCCCGGAGCAGGCGGCCAAGATCGCCGAGAAGCTCATCGAGCGCGTCGCGATCTGCCAGCAGATCGAGGGCATGGACGTGGCGCTCGGGGCCAGCATCGGCATCGCGACGTACCCCGACTGCGGCGCCAACCTCGATGGCCTGCTGCGTGCCTCCGACATTGCCATGTACGAAGCCAAGCGCGCCGGTCGCCAGCAATACCGTTTTTACGATCACGAAATGAACGGTCGAGCCCGTTCACGGTTGATGCTCGAAGAAAGCGTGCGCTCGGCCATCGAGAACCGTGAGTTCAACCTGGTCTATCAACCCCAGGTCAGCATCGGCGACGGGCGCATCCGCGGCTTCGAGGCGTTACTGCGCTGGCAGCATCCGAGCGTCGGCGACGTGCCGCCCGGGCTGTTCCTGCCGTTGCTGGAGGAGGCGCGGTTGATCAGTCGACTGGGCAGTTGGATCTACCATCGCAGCGGCGCCCAGCGCAAAGTCTGGGAGCGCAGGTTCCCGGACGACCTGGTGCTGGGGGTGAGCCTGAGCAGCACCCAGTTCGGCATGCCCAACCTGGTGACCGAGCTGCGCCAGGTGCTGGAGCGCCATGCCTTGAAGCCCCGGCAACTGGAGGTCGAGGTGACGGAAGATGCGCTGGTGCGCAACCCCGACGAAACCCAGAAGCAACTGCGGCTGCTGCGTCACCTCGGGGTGCGGGTGGCGCTGGATGATTTCGGTTCGGGGCCGTGCTCGCTGGTGCACCTGCGCGACCTGGAGCTCGACACCCTCAAGCTCGACCGGCACCTGATCGCCCGCCTGCCCGGTTCGCCGCGGGATGCGGCACTGGCCGCGTCGGTGATCGAGTTGTGCCTGCAGCTGGGCTTGCGGGTGATTGCCGAAGGGGTGGAGACCGCCGAGCAGTACCAGTGGCTCAAGGACCATGGCTGCGAGTTCGTGCAGGGCTTCCTGGTGGCGCGGCCATTGGTGGCCGACGACACCGATGCCTTTGCCGAGCCGTTCGACTGGAGCGCGATCAGGCACTGAATTCGCTACACTGGCGACCTCTCTCACACTGTTGCCGCCCGATGACCGCGCTCAAGTACCTCCAGGCCTATCCGCCCGCCCTGCAAGCTCAGGTGCAGCAACTGATCGCCCAGGATCGCCTGGGCGACTACCTGCAACAGCGCTATCCCGAACGGCATGCGATCCAGAGCGACAAAGCCTTGTATGGCTACGCGCTGGAGCTCAAGCAGCAGTACCTGCGTAATGCGCCGGCCATCGACAAGGTGCTGTTCGACAATCGCCTGGACCTGACCCACCGCGCCCTCGGCCTGCACACTACCGTTTCGCGGGTGCAGGGCGGCAAGCTCAAGGCCAAGAAGGAAATCCGCATCGCGGCGCTCTTCAAGGAGGCGGCGCCGGAGTTCCTGCGCATGATCGTCGTGCACGAGCTGGCGCACTTCAAGGAATCGGACCACAACAAGGCGTTCTACCAGCTCTGCGAGCACATGCTGCCGGGCTATCACCAATTGGAATTCGACCTGCGGGTGTACCTGACCTGGCGGGACCTGCAACCTCACAAGGAATGATCGGATGGATGTCAGCAAGACCAAGACCAGCTTCTACCGGCGCTTGTACGTGGCTTACCTGATCGACAGCGGCGTGGCCAGCAGCATTCCCGCGCTGACCGAGGTCACCGGGATGCCCCGGCGCACGGCCCAGGACACCGTGGCGGCGCTGGCGGACCTGGACATCGTCTGCGAGTTCGAGCAAGCGCAGGGCGCCCGCCATCATGCCGGCTCTTATCGGATTCGCGATTGGGGAGCGATCGACCGGCGGTGGATCGAGGAGAATCTGCAGCAGATCAAGACGGTGCTGCAATACCCCTGAAGAGGGTGGGTATCAGGGCTGACGCCTGCGTGGGCAAGCCCGCTCCCACAAGGGCGCATGCATTCCAATGTGGGAGCGGGCTTGCCCGCGAAGACGGCCTCAAGGCCTGTGCATGCCAATGTGTGGAATCCCATCCTCCAGGTATTCCACCCCCACCGCCTCGAACCCATACCGCCCGTAGTACCCCTGCAAATGCGCCTGGGCCGATAACGAGATCGACGTGCCGGGCCAATGCTTCTCGGCCTGCTTGAGGCCCTGCTCCATCAGCGTATGGCCCAGGCCCTTGCCTCGTGCCTGCGGCGCGATGATCACGCGGCCGATCACCACGTCGCTGTTCTGCGAGTGCGGATCGAGCAGGCGAAGGTAGGCCACCAGATGGTTGTCCTGCCAGGCCATCAGGTGGCAGGTGTCGCCTTCCAGGTCGAGGCCGTCGACGTCGGGATAGGCGCAGTTCTGCTCGACGACGAACACCTCGGCGCGCAATTTGAGGATGGCGTACAGCTGTTCCTTGCTCAGGTCACTGTGATGTTTGCAGACCCAGTCGATGTCCATTTTTTGAATTTCCTGAAAAACCTGCTGCCGATATTAAGCGGGCTGCCCCGGGAAGTCTCTTTCCTTGGGCGACTGGAAAAAATTGTGATAGAGGCCAAAATGCCATCATTGGCCTGTCGCGCTGTTGTCTTCTTTGTGTAATCTTCGACCCAGCCCTGCGCAGCGGTTTCAATGAGCTAATGTTAGGACCGGATATCTTAGGGATCGCCTTTGAGTTTCGGCTAAAAACAAACCGGGATTTGAACCCGTCAAGGATGTTGGCATGCCGCGATTGCATCGAGCTCTTGCTTTGGTCGGGTTGCTGTTGCTGAGCCATAACGCCTGCGCACAAAAGTTGCGTCTGGTCGCCGATGGTTGGCCTCCTTTTACCGACGCCACGCTGGTCAACGGCGGCCTGGCGACCGATATCGTCAGCACGGCCCTGGCGCGGGCGGGGTATGCCACCGACTTCGAGCAGGTGCCCTGGGCCCGGGCCATGCTGGGCATCGGCGAGGGCCGCTACGATGTGTTGATCAACGCCTGGTACAGCGAGGAGCGCACCCGCATCGGCCAATTCTCGGCCGAGTACCTGCTCAATAGCGTGCGTTTCATCAAACGCAAGGACATCCCCATCGAATACGACGACTTGCAGCAACTGCACGTGTATCCGATTGCCGTGGTGCGCGGTTATGCCTACTCCAAGGCATTCGATGAAGACCCGCAGATGCAGAAGGTTCCGGTCCACAGTTTCGCCATGGCGGTGCGCATGTTGGCCGCCGACCGGGTCAAACTGACCTTGGAAGATGAGTTCGTCGCCCGTTACTACCTGTCTCGCGAATCCGCCAAGGTGCGCAACGCCGTGGAGTTTTTGCCCAAGCCGTTGAGCGAAAACAGCCTGCACATCCTGGTCAGCCTGAAGAACCCGGAGCACGAGCAGATCGTGGCGGGGTTCGATCGTGAGATTGCGGCGATGAAGGCCGATGGGAGCTATGAGCGAATATTGAAGCAGCACGGGATGTGAGCGGGATGTGAGCAGTTTGCGTGCCTGCGCCGGCCTCATCGCGAGCAAGCTCGCTGCCACAGGGGAACGCATTTCAACGTGGGAGCGAGCTTGCTCGCGAAGGCGACCGTCTGGACACCACCGGGTCAGGCCTCACCCGTCTCCTTGATCAAATGCGCCGCCAACGTGCGCAATGGCCCCAACTGACGGCAGATCAACGCCAATTGCGTTTGCACCAGCCGCTGGCCTTCGTCGATCTCGTCGGGCATCTGCTCCAGGGCATTGGCCAGGGCTTCTTCTTCGTCACTTTGCACCGCAATCGGCTGTTTGCTCGCCAGGCCCTGGGCGATTTCATCGATGCTGGTCGCCAGCTTCACTCCCGCCCCGTCGATCAGGTCTTCGCGCACCTGCGCCGGCAGCTCGGTGCCCCGGTGGGCGCCCAGGCCCGAGAGGTAGCTGAGCAGGGTGTGGGACAGCACCAGGAAGCGGAAGCCCACATCGGCTTCCTTACGGAAATGCCCCGGCTCCATCAGCATGTTGGCCAGCGTGGTGGACAGTGCCGCGTCGGCGTTGTGGGCGTTGCGTCGGGCCAGGCGATAAGCCAGGTCATCACTTTTGCCGGCGGCGTACTGCTGCATGATCTGGCGCAGGTAGATGCTGTTGCAGGTCAGCGTATTGGCCAGCACCTTGTTCAGCCTCCGGCCTTGCCAGTCCGGCAGGAACAGGAACACCGCCAGCCCGGCGATCAGGCTGCCGAGCAAGGTGTCGAACAGGCGCGGCAGCAGCAGGCCATAGCCATCGCCCACCTGGTTGAAGCAGAACAGCACCATGATGGTGATCGCTGCCGTTGCCAGGGTGTAGCGGGTCGTGCGGTTGGTGAAGAACACCACCCCGGCGGCAATGGCGAAGCACGACTGCACCAGTGGGTTGGGGAACAGGTCGAACAATGCCCAGGCCACGGTCAGGCCGATGGCGGTGCCGATGATCCGCTGGCCGAGCTTGCGCCGGGTGGCGCCGTAGTTCGGCTGGCAGACGAACAACGTGGTGAGGATGATCCAGTAACCCTGGGACGGGTGGATCATGTGCACCACGGCGTAACCGACGCTCAAGGCCAGGGGCAGGCGCAGGGCATGGCGGAACAGCAGCGAGGTCGGCGTGAACTGGGTGCGCAAGCGTAGCCAGACGTCCTTGAGGTTGCGCGGCGAGCGGTCCAGCAGGCTGCTGTCGGTGGCATCGGCCAGGGCGTCGGGGTTGCTGGCGTCGCTGAGCAGGCGGTCCATGGTGGCCAGGTTCACCGACAATGCCCGCAGCGACCGCAGCAGACCGCGCCAGGCCGGATTGCTCTGGATCCGCAGGTGCTCCAGGGAGGCGTGCAGGTCGTTGAGGGCTTCGGCGAAGGTGTCGTCGTAGACGAACGGCTGGCGCAACTGGATCGATTCGGCCAGGGCCTGGCAGGCCTTGCCTTGCTGGCGCAGGAGGCGCTGGCAGCGGAACAGCACGTCGCTGTGGAAGAACGCCTCGGCCAGGGCGTTGTACGGGTAGTGAGACGAGCTGGCGCGCTCGTGGATGTCCTGGGCCAGGAAGTACAGCTTCAGGTAGCGGCTGACTTTCGACCCCGGCCGGCCGTTGCCAACGCGGTGCAGGATGATCTCCTTGGCGCTGTTGAGGGCGGCGACCACCCGACCGTTCTGCTGGGCCAGTTCCAGGCGTCGCGCTTCGATGTCCAGTTGGCGGATCGGTTCGAGCAGCGACGACTTGAGCTTCAGATAGCGCCCCAGCTCGCGAAACAGCCGCGCCAGGCTCTGCTGCACCGGCTGGTTGGAAAACAGCGCGTGCCACAGCACCGAGAGCAGGCCGTACCACGCCGCGCCAGCGACCAATAGCGAGGGCTCGTGCCAGAAGTCGGTGACCGCGCCACCGCGTTGGTCCACGCCGATCACCGTATAGACCGACAGGATCAAGGTGGCCGAGGCAATCGCGCCGTAGCGTTCGCCCAGGGCACCGAGCATGGTCAGGCCGAAGCTCGCCAGGGCCAGGGCAATGATGAACAGGACGGGATAGGGGAACAGCAACTCCACCGACAGCGCCGCGACGCTGAAACACACCAGCGTGACGACCAGCGCGTTGAGGCGCCCTTGCCAACTGTCGTCGGTCTCGGCCAGTGCACTGGCGATGATGCCCAGGAACAATGGGATCAGCAGGGCCATTTCATCGAGGTACCAGCACAGCCCCATGCTGCCGGTCAGGGCGATGAACACCCGCACGCTATAACTGAACTTATCCAACGCCCAAAGGCGACGCAGAGATTGGCTAAACGAGGTCGATGACATGAAGTGCACGGGCCTGACGGGCAATGACGCTAAATTGAGGCAGTAATGACGCCGACGCAATGGGGGCGATCACATCTGGCAGCAAAAAGTGTTCCGCGCCCCACACGCCGAGCCACTGTGGGAGCGAGCTTGCTCGCGATGGCGTCAGATCTGTCACATTGATATTGACCGAACTACCGCTATCGCGAGCAAGCTCGCTCCCACAGGATTTGTGCCCACATTTGAATCATGAATCAAACGTACTGCGCCGCCGCATAGCCCGAGGCCCAGGCCCATTGGAAGTTGAAGCCGCCCAGGTGCCCGGTGACGTCGAGCACTTCGCCGATGAAGTACAAGCCGGGGCTTTTCAGCGATTCCATGGTCTTGGACGAGACTTCCCGGGTGTCGACGCCGCCCAGGGTCACTTCGGCGGTGCGGTAGCCCTCGGTGCCGGCCGGGACAACGTTCCAGCTCGCCAGCTTCTCGGCGATGTCCGCCAGTTCGGCGTGGGTGTATTGCTTCATGGGCTTGGAGACGAACCAGGTGTCGGCCAGCAGGTTGGCCATCTTCTTGGTGAAGAGCTCGCCGAGCAGGGTCTTCAGTTCGCTGTTGGGGCGTTCGGCCTGCTGCTGTTGCAGCCACTGCGGCACGTCATGGTCGGGCAGCAGGTTGATCTGCACCGTGTCCCCTGGCGTCCAGAACGACGAAATCTGCAGGATCGCCGGGCCGCTCAGGCCGCGATGGGTGAACAGGATGTTCTCGCGAAAACTCTGCTCGTTGCAGCTCACCAGGCAGTCCACCGAGGTGCCGGAGAGCTCGCTGCACAGCGTCTTGAGTTGGTCGGTGATGGTGAAAGGCACCAGGCCGGCGCGGGTCGGCAGCAACTGGTGGCCGAACTGCCGGGCCACTTGATAGCCGAAGCCGGTGGCGCCGAGGGTCGGAATTGACAGCCCGCCGGTGGCGATCACCAGTGATTGGCAGCCGATGGCGCCGAGGGTGGTTTGCAACTGGTAGCCACCTTCGGTCTTGTCGATGTGCTCGATAGAGGTCTCCAGGTGCAGGCTGACGCCGGCCTGGTCGCACTCATCCAGCAGCATGGCGAGGATGTCGCTGGACTTGTTATCGCAGAACAACTGGCCGAGTTTCTTCTCGTGATAAGGCACGTTGTGCTTGGCCACCAGGGCGATGAAATCCCATTGGGTGTAGCGGGCCAGGGCCGATTTGCAGAAGTGCGGGTTCTGCGAGAGGAAGTTGGCTGGTTCGGTGTACAGGTTGGTGAAGTTGCAGCGCCCACCGCCGGACATGAGGATTTTCTTGCCGGCCTTGTTGGCGTGGTCCAGCAACATGACCTGGCGCCCTCGCGCGGCGGCGGTCAACGCGCACATCAGGCCTGCGGCGCCAGCGCCAATGATCACGACTTCGGTAGAGCGCAAAACGGTGTCCTCTGTATGTCTGGGGGCTGGCAGGAGTTTGCTCTTGTGGCGAGGGAGCTTGCTCCCGCTCGAGCGCGAAGCGGTCGCAAAATTAACGAACGCGAACTGTCTGGAGCACCGTGTTCATAGTTTTTTAGGGCTGCTGCGCAGCCCAGCGGGAGCAAGCTCCCTCGCCACAGGGTGAATCGATATCGGTCAGAGGATCCGCACCCGCAACGAGCGGCCCTTGATCTTGCCTTCATTCAGGCGCTTGAGGGCCTGCTTGGCGATGCCGCGTTCCACGGCCACGTAGGCCTGGAAGTCGAAAATCGCGATCTTGCCGACCTGGGCGCCAGGGATGCCGGCCTCGCCGGTCAGGGCGCCGAGGATGTCGCCGGGGCGGACCTTGTCCTTGCGGCCGGCGGCGATGCACAAGGTGCTCATGGCCGGCAGCAGCGGGCCGCCACCCTGGGGCTTGAGATTGTCCAGCTGGTCCCAGTTCAACGGCGCCTTCTGCAGCTGCTCGATGGCCTGGGCGCGGTGGGCTTCGGACGGTGCGACCAGGCTGATGGCGATCCCGGTTTCGCCGGCGCGACCGGTGCGGCCGACGCGGTGGATATGGATTTCCGAATCCCGGGCCAGTTCGACGTTGATCACCATGTTCAGCGCATCGATGTCCAGGCCACGGGCCGCCACGTCGGTGGCCACCAGCACCGAGGTGCTGCGGTTGGCGAACATCGCCAGCACCTGGTCACGGTCGCGCTGCTCCAGGTCGCCGTGCAGGCCGACCGCGGAAATGCCCTTGGACGTCAGATGGTCGACGGTTTCCTGGACCTGCTGCTTGGTGAAGCAGAACGCCACGCAGGACGCCGGGCGGAAATGCGCGAGCACCTTGACCACCGCGTCCATGCGCTCTTCTGGGGCGATCTCGTAGAAGCGCTGCTCGATCTGTGCATCGGAGTGCAGCGCCTCGGCTTTCACCTGCTGCGGGTCACGCATGAACTTGGACGACAATTGCTTGATGCCCACCGGGTAGGTGGCGGAGAACAGCAGCGTCTGGCGGCGTTCCGGGGTCTGCTGGATGATGTCCTCGATGGCGTCGTAGAAGCCCATGTCGAGCATGCGGTCGGCTTCGTCGAGGACCAGCGTGTTGAGGCCGTCGAGCACCAGCGAACCCTTGCGCAGGTGCTGCTGGATACGTCCCGGCGTGCCGACGATGATATGGGCGCCGTGTTCCAGGGAGGCGATCTGCGGGCCGAAGGACACGCCACCGCACAGGGTCAGGACCTTGATGTTGTCCTCGGCGCGAGCCAGGCGGCGGATTTCCTTGGCCACCTGGTCGGCCAGCTCACGGGTCGGGCACATCACCAGCGCCTGGCAACCGAAGAAGCGCGGGTTGATCGGGTTCAGCAGGCCGATGCCGAAGGCCGCGGTCTTGCCGCTGCCGGTCTTGGCCTGGGCGATCAGGTCCATGCCCTTGAGGATCACCGGCAAGCTCTGCGCCTGGATCGGCGTCATCTGGGCATAACCGAGTGATTCGAGGTTAGCCAGCATGGCGGCGGACAGCGGCAAAGTATTAAAAGCGGTGGCAATGGTGGTCACGGGACGGGCCTGCAAAACAAAATGTCGCGCAGTGTAGCAGCCTCTTGCCACTTTCTTTGAAAGTTCTGGACGAGCGTGGTTTTCTCAGGACGATCACGACGGTGCTGATTGTTTGTGGCAAGGGACTTATCTGTGGCGAGGGGATTTATCCCCGTTGGGCTGCGAAGCAGCCCCTCAATCTGTCAGCTCGGTGAGTCAGTCTGATCGCGTTCAACCTTCTTGGGGCTGCTTCGCAGCCCAACGGGGATAAATCCCCTCGCCACAAAAGCTCACCGAAGCCACTCAAGCTCGGTTTAATGCTCGATATGCTCATCCGGCCGCTTCACCCGTCGCCCGTCTTCACGAGACAGTTGAGAGAAAATCGTCGCCGCCAGCATCGCCATGATACCCACCGTCACGAACGTCAACTGGAACGCACCCAACACGGTCTCCACGCCATCGTTGCCCACCTGGGCGGTAAAGCCGCCGAGCAGGGCGCCGGCGCAGGCGACGCCGAGGCTCAGGGACAGTTGCGCCACCACCGACAGCAGGCTGTTGCCGCTGCTGGCACTGGCGTCGTCCAGGTCGATCAGGGTCACGGTGTTCATCGCAGTGAATTGCAGCGAGTTGATCGCCCCCAGCACCGCCAGTTGCGCGAGCAACAGCCAGTACGGCGTCTGTTCGCTGACCAGGCCCATGCTCGCCAGCATCACGCCCAGGGCCAGGGTGTTGCCGGTCAGCACGATGCGATAGCCCAGGCGCTCGATCAGCGGGCGGGCCACGGACTTGGCGACCATGGCGGCGGCCGCCAGGGGCAGCATGCTCATTCCTGCCTGGGACGGTGAGTACCCCAGGGCCACTTGCAAGAGCAACGGCACCAGGAACGGCAGGGCACCGCTGCCCAGGCGCGCGAACAGGTTGCCCAGGATGCCCACGGCGAAGGTCCGGGTCTTGAACAGCGACGGTGCGAACAGCGGGTTTTCGATGTGCCCGGCCCGCAGCCAGTACGCCGCCAGGCAGGCCATGCCACCGAACAGCAGCAACATGACTCGCAAGTGCGGCAAGTGCAGTTCACCGAGGCCTTCCATGGCAATGGTGATCAGCACCATCGCCGCGCCGAACAGCAGGAAGCCCAGGCCGTCGAACCGCGTGCGCTCGCTGCCGCGCAGGTCGGGAATGAACTTCCACACCGCGTAGCAACCGATCACGCCGACCGGCAGGTTGATGATGAAGATCCAGTGCCAGGTCAGGTACTGCACCATCCAACCGCCCATGGTCGGGCCGATCAGCGGGCCGAGCAGGCCGGGAATGGTGATGAAGCCCATGATCCGCACCAGCTCGGAGCGCGGATACGCCCGCAGCACCACGAGCCGGCCGACCGGCAGCATCAGCGCGCCGCCCAGGCCCTGGATCACCCGGGCGCCGATCAGCATGCTCAACGAACTCGACAGGGCGCACAGCAACGAGCCGAAGCTGAACAGCAGGATCGCGCCGAAGAAGATCTTCTTGGTGCCGAAGCGATCGGCGATCCAGCCCGAGGCCGGGATCAGCAGCGCCACCGTGAGCATGTAGGCGATGATCACACCCTGCATGCGCAGCGGGTTTTCGGCCAGGTCGCTGGCCATGGCGGGCAGGGCGGTGTTGAGGATGGTCCCGTCGAGGGACTGCATGAAGAAAGCGATCGCCACCACCCACGGAAGCCAGCGGGCGGTGGTGGCGTCGAGCGGTGCGCGGTTGGGCATGGGACCTCTTGTATGCGTATTGATCGGGCGGTGATGCTTTTGTGGCGAGGGAGCTTGCTCCCGCTCGGCTGCGAAGCAGTCGTAAGCCGGCGGCGGATCATTGAGACACATCGCGCTGGCTGACTTTAGGGCCGCTTCGCAGCCCAGCGGGAGCAAGCTCCCTCGCCACAGGGGCTTACAGCGTCAACGTCAACCGCTTCACCAGCGCTCCCGGCAGCAGCATCGAAGCCGTGGCCCGCTGGCTGTAGGTGCTGGCCGAGAGCAGAAGTTCCCGCTCCCGGGTCAGGCCTTCGAGTTGCGAGCCGAGCAGGCTGTAGACGCTGTCGTCGAAGCGCATGGTGCTGACCGGCGCCTGGATCTGGCCGTCCTCCACCCAGAACGTGGCAAACCGGGTCATGCCGGTCAGTCGGGCGGCGGGTTGGTCCGAGTAGTTCAGGTACCAGAGGTTGCTGATGTACAGGCCGGTGCCGAGGCGGGCGAGGATCTCCTGCTGTGCCAACTGGCCTTCGTCCATGACCAGGGCCGTGGGGTATTCGTAGCTGCTCGCGCCATTGGCGGCGAGGCCATATTCGGCGGCGCTGCGGGAGTTGATCAAGCGGGCACTGGCGGTGCCCTGGGCGATCAACGCCAGGTCGTCACGGGGATAGCCTTCGTCGGAAAAGGCCGGGCTCAGGGAGCCGCTGACCTGTTCACGCAAGCCCACGGCAGGGCTGAAAGCGGCTTCGCCGGCATAGAACTTCTGCAAGGGGCTCTGCTTGCTGGCGATCGCCCGGGCCGAGAAACCGCCCCAACTGAGCATGCCCATGATTTCTTCCAGGGCGGCGGGCGCGAGGTAGGCGCGGTATTCGCCGGGCGGCAGCGTACGCAGCGGCCGGCCGAGAAACGCCAGTTGTTCGCGAGCCTGTGCAAAGCGCCGGGCGAACCCTTCGCTGCTCCAGTCATGCCCGGCGTAGCTGGCTTTGACCGCCTGGCCGTTTTCGTGGAACAGGCTGAAATCGAAGTTGAAGCTGTTGGCCTGATGCCAGCCAAAGGCCCCCGACGAACTGGCGAAACCACGGCTGATGGGGCCGGCGGCGTAGATCCCCACCA
The DNA here is from genome assembly GCF_036693845.1 of Pseudomonas sp. MS646. Lineage (NCBI taxonomy): Bacteria > Pseudomonadati > Pseudomonadota > Gammaproteobacteria > Pseudomonadales > Pseudomonadaceae > Pseudomonas > Pseudomonas sp. MS646. Next base: position 5,721,195 of record NZ_CP144763.1, on the reverse strand, counting down.
GGTCCAGGCCTTCGGCGGCGCGGGCGATCTCGGCCACGGCCTGTTCGGTCTCCGGCAACGGATGATCCTGCACGGCGTGGCTTTGCCAGTGGTTGGGGTTGAGCAGCAGGTATGGGTCGCGAGGCAGCAGCGCCAGGGTCTCGCGAAGCTGGTGCAAGCCTTCTTCCAGGCGCTGCCTGTCGGTCTCGGCCTCGCCGGACAAGGTGATCTGCAGGTCGGCATGGCGCCCCTCGTCGATCAGCTTGAAACTGACGTTGGCCTGTTGCACCTGCCCGGCCTGGCGGACCTTGCCATGGTTGAAGCGCACGAAGGCCGAGGACTCGGCAGCGTAGCCGAGGGTGAACTGTTCAGGCTCACGCAGCGCCGCGCGCAGCCAGTCGACCAATGCCTTGAAGGCTTCGGCCTGGTTATTCATGGTAGCCATCAGGCGTCACCTCCGAACACGTCGACGTTGCTGAACACGCAGGCCGGCGAGGCATGCCCGACGCGAATGACCTGGTTCGGTTCGCCCTTGCCACAGTTCGGGGTGCCCAGCACCTGGGCGGTACTGGCATCGCCCACCGCTCGCAGGCTCTTCCAGAACTGCGCGGAGATACCCCGGTAGTTGGGGTTCTTCACCACGCCCTTGAGCTCACCGTTCTCGATCAACTGGCCCCACTCGCAGCCGAACTGGAACTTGTTGCGGGCGTCGTCGATGGACCAGGAACGATTGGTGCGCATCAGTACGCCGTGCTCGATGCCCTGGATCAGTTGCCCCAGGGACTGGTCGCCGGGTTCGATGTTCAAATTGGCCATGCGGTCGATGGGCGGGCGATTCCAGCCGCAGGCGCGGCTGTTGGCGACGCCGGCAAGGCTCGCGCGAAATTGCGACAGCGCGCCACCCAGCGGGCGCAACAGCCGTCCTTCACGGATGAGGAACTGCTTGCTCGCCGGGCTGCCGTCGTCGTCATGGCTGTAGCTGGCCAGTTCTTCGGGAATGTCCGGGTCGAACGTCACGTTCAACAGGCTGGAGCCGTACTGCAAGTGGCCGAAGTCGCTGGCTTTGACGAAGCTGGTGCCGGCGTAGTTGCGCTCGTCTCCGAGGATGCGGTCCAGCTCCAGAGGATGGCCGATGGACTCGTGGATCTGCAGCATCATCTGGTCCGGCATCAGCAGCAGGTCCCGCGGGCCTTGCGGGGTGTTCGGCGCCATCAACAGTTGCAGGGCCTGGTCGGCGATTTTCGGTCCGGCGCCGATCAGGCCGCAGCGGTCGATCACATCGAAGCCACCTTGCTGGCCGAAGTTCTCGCGGCCCAGGGTGCGAGTCTGGCTGTCCTGGCCGTCGAACGCGGTGACATCCAGGGACGGGTAGATGAACCGCTGGGCCTGACGCAATTCGGCGCCGGCGCTGTTGAGGTAGATCTGCTCGACCTGGGTCAGGCCGATGCTGACCTGCCAGTTCACCAGGCGCTCGTCCTGGGGCACCGCCGCCGATTCGGCGCCGAGCAACTGGTAGCAGTCGCTCAGGGGCGGGAACGCCTGGTCGAAATTCGGTGAGAAATAATCGGCCCGGTCGCTGGCCACTGCCTGCTCGCGCAGGTCGAGCAGTGCATGGGGCTTGAGCCGGCGGGCCTGTTGCTCGGCGCGCTCCAGCGCTGCCTGCAAGCCGGCCTGGGACAGGTCGTTGGTGGCGGCATAGGCCTCCACGCCATTGACCCGCGCGGTGAGCATCGCCCCTTCGTCACGGCTCAGGCTGGGCGGTTCGGCGACATTCTTGCGCACCGACAAATGCTGGCCGGACTCGCGCACATAACGCAGGGAAAAGAATTCGGCGCCCGTGCGCAAGGCAGCAAACCGCTGCTTGAGCTGGGGGTGGAAGTCGAACATTCGGGAACCTCCTTGTCTGGACTGGCGCTGCAGCGAGGTGCGACGCATTGATGCGGCGGCTCTAGAGTAGGCCTGGCCGGGGGAGGGATCAAGGAACAAGGAAATTGTGGATGTCAGGCGGTGTGTCAGTCGATAGAGATGCTGGATAGGCCGGCCGCTTCGCGGGCAAGCCCGCTCCCACAGGTTGATCGTGGGTGGGCACAGGATGTGTGTTCACCGTAGATCCCTTGTGGGAGCGAGCTTGCTCGCGAAGGCGGTGTGTCAGTCGATGGAGATGCTGGATAGACCGGCCGCTTCGCGGGCAAGCCCGCTCCCACAGGTTGATCGTTGGCGGGCACAGGATGTGTGTTCACCGTAGATCCCTTGTGGGAGCGAGCTTGCTCGCGAAGGCGGTGTGTCAGTCGATAGAGATGCTGGATAGGCCGGCCTCTTCGCGGGCAAGCCCGCTCCCACAGGTTGATCGTGGGTGGGCACAGGATGTGTGTTCACCGTAGATCCCTTGTGGGAGCGGGCTTGCCCGCGAAGGCGGCGCTGGGGGTTACTGCCCGGCTGGCGCCAGTTCACGCAGCGGCTTGCCCTTGACCGGTGCGTCGCCGGCCACGTAGTACGGAGCGGTGCTGCGCGGCAGTGGCTTGCGGCCACGGATCTTGTCGGCGATTTTCTCGGCGATCATGATCGTCGGCGCGTTCAGGTTGCCGGTGGTGATGATCGGCATGATCGAGGCATCGACCACCCGCAGGCCTTGCATGCCATGCACGCGGCCTTCGCCGTCCACCACCGCCATGTCGTCGGTGCCCATCTTGCACGAGCACGACGGGTGGAAGGCGGTTTCGGCGTGTTCGCGGATGAACTGATCCAGTTGCTCGTCCGTCTGCACCTCGATCCCCGGGCTGATCTCGCGCCCGCGGAACGGGTCCAGCGCCGGCTGCTGCATGATCTCGCGGGTCAGGCGGATGCCGTCGCGAAACTCCTGCCAGTCCTGCTCGGTCGCCATGTAGTTGAACAGGATGCTCGGGTGTTGGCGTGGGTCCTTGGACTTGGCCTGGATCCGACCGCGGCTGGGCGAACGCATCGAGCCCATGTGCGCCTGGAAGCCATGTTCCTTCACACCGTTGCTGCCGTTGTAGTTAATCGCCACCGGCAGGAAGTGATACTGGATGTTCGGCCAATCGAACTCTGGACGAGAGCGGATGAAACCACCGGCCTCGAACTGGTTGCTGGCGCCGATGCCGGTGCCGTTGAACAGCCACTCGGCGCCGATGGCCGGCTGGTTGTACCAGAGCAGCGACGGGTACAGTGAGACCGGCTGGGTGCAAGCGTATTGCAGGTACAGTTCCAGATGGTCCTGCAGGTTTTCACCGACGCCGGGCAGGTCGTGGACCACCGGGATGTCGAGGCTTTCCAGCAGCTTGGCCGGGCCGACGCCGGAGCGTTGGAGGATCTGCGGCGAGGCGATGGCGCCGGAGCACAGCAGCACTTCCTTGCGGGCCCGGGCTTCGACGCGCTCTTCAGCGGCGCCGACCAGGTAGCGCACGCCCACGGCACGCTTGCCTTCGAACACGATCTTGTCGGTCAGGGCGTGGGTGACGATGGTCAGGGTCGAACGCTTCTTGGCGATGTCGAGGTAGCCGCGAGCCGTGCTGGCGCGACGGCCGTTCGGCGTGACGGTGCGGTCCATCGGGCCGAAGCCTTCCTGCTGGTAGCCGTTGAGGTCATCGGTGCGCGGGTAGCCGGCCTGCACGCCGGCCTCGACCATGGCGTGGAACAGCGGGTTGTTGCCAGCCTTGGGCGTCGTCACGCTGACCGGGCCGTCGCCGCCGTGGTAGTCGTTCGGGCCGATGTCCCGGGTTTCGGCTTTCCTGAAATATGGCAGGCAGTCCAGGTAGGTCCAATCTTCCAGGCCGGGCAGCTTGGCCCAGTTGTCGTAGTCCAGGGCGTTGCCGCGGATGTAGCACATGCCGTTGATCAGCGACGAACCGCCCAGGCCCTTGCCTCGGCCACATTCCATGCGGCGGCCGTTCATGTGCGGCTCGGGATCGGTTTCGTAGGCCCAGTTATAGCGTCGACCTTGCAGTGGGAACGCCAGGGCGGCGGGCATTTGCGTGCGGAAATCCAGGCGATAGTCCGGGCCGCCGGCTTCCAGCAGCAGGACCGTGACGCCTTCGTCTTCGGTCAGGCGGGTGGCCAGGGTGTTACCGGCCGAGCCGGCACCGATGATGATGTAATCGAATTCTTGGGACATGAAAGGCACCCTCTTTTTGAGTTGGGTTCAGGTCGTGGCCGACCGGGCGCCACATTCCCTGTGGCGAGGGAGCTTGCTCCCGCTCGGCTGCGCAGCAGTCGTCAATCAGGCGACCGGTTCTGTCTGGATGACGATGAGCCCGGAAGCATGGGGCTGCTTTGCAGCCCAGCGGGAGCAAGCTCCCTGGCCACCAAAAGCCCCAGTCCAGGTTCCGTCTCGGTTCAGAACACCGACGCGTAATCGCCCAGCTCGACCTGTACCGACTTGATGCGCGTGTAGTTGTTCAGCGAACTGAGGCCGTTCTCGCGGCCCACGCCCGATTGCTTGTAGCCGCCCACCGGCATTTCGGCGGCGGACTCGCCCCAGGCGTTGATCCAGCAGATGCCGGCTTCGAGCTGGTGGATCACGCGGTGGGCGCGGTTCAGGTCGCGGGTCACGACGCCGGCGGCGAGGCCGAAGTCGGTGTCGTTGGCGCGGCGGATCACTTCTTCTTCGGTGTCGTAGGCGAGGATGCTCATCACCGGGCCGAAGATCTCTTCACGCACGATGGTCATCTCGTCGGTGCAGTCGGTGAACACGGTCGGGGCGACGAACGCGCCCTTGGCGAATTCGCCCTCGGTCAACCGAGCGCCGCCGCACAGCAGCCGAGCGCCTTCGGCCTTGCCTTTCTCGATGTAGCCCAACACGCTTTCCATGTGGGCGAAGCTCACCAGCGGGCCGAAGTTGGTGTTCTCGTCTTCCGGGTTGCCAACGCGGATGCGTGCCACGCGCTCGACGATCTTGGCTTCGAACGCCGCCTTGAGGTGGCTCGGGACGAACACGCGGGTGCCGTTGGTGCAAACCTGGCCGGAACTGTAGAAGTTGGCCATCATCGCGGTGTCGGCGGCGCGATCCAGGTCGGCGTCGTCGAAGATGATCAACGGCGACTTGCCGCCCAGTTCCATGGTCACGTCCTTGAGCGACGAGCTCGAGGCGCTGGCCATGACTTTCTTGCCGGTGTCGGTGCCGCCGGTGAAGGAAACCTTCTCGATGCGCGGGTGCTCGGTCAGCCAGGTGCCGACTTCACGGCCGCTGCCGGTCAGGACGTTGAACACGCCTGCCGGAACGCCGGCCTCGGTGTAGATCTCGGCCAGTTTGAGGGTGGTCAGCGACGTGACTTCGCTCGGCTTGAAGATCATGGCGTTGCCGGCCGCCAGGGCAGGGGCCGACTTCCACAGGGCGATCTGGATCGGGTAGTTCCACGCACCGATACCGGCCACCACGCCCAATGGCTCGCGGCGGGTGTAGACGAACGAAGTGGTGCGCAGCGGCACCTGCTCGCCTTCGATGGCAGGCACCAGGCCGGCGTAGTATTCCAGCACGTCGGCGCCGGTCACGATGTCGACGTAGCGGGTTTCGGAATAGGCCTTGCCGGTGTCGAGGGTTTCCAGGGCCGCCAGTTCATCGTTGCGCTCGCGCAGGATGTCCACGGCCCGGCGCAGGATGCGCGAACGCTGCATGGCGGTCATCGCGGCCCAGACTTTCTGGCCCTTTTCAGCGCTGACCACGGCGCGCTCGACGTCTTCCTTCGTTGCACGCTGCACCAGGGCGAGCACTTCACCGTTGGCAGGGTTGATGGCTTCGAAAGTGGCGTCGCCGCTGGCATCGCTGTAGGCGCCATCGATGTAGAGTTTTTGCAGTTCGAAACGGGCCATAAAATCCTCGCAAGTGCATGAGTGGTTGGCTGCCACCGGGAGCGTGTCGTTTACAGCTGACTACGCGGTTCGGTGACGGTTCAGGAACCGAGCGATTCTGTGTGCTCTGACGTTCCTGCCTTGGCCAGTTGGAAGTCCATGTATTCGTAAGCGATCCGGTGCGCCTGGGCGGTATCGAACGCGTCTCCCGACAACGCCCCGCGCAGCCACAAGCCGTCAATCAGCGCGGCCAGGCCCCGCGCCGCACTGCGGGCCTCATCGAGGGGCAATGCGCGGCGGAACTGGCAACACAGGTTGGAATACAGACGGTGATCGTTGATCCGCTGCAACCTGTGCAGTGACGGGTGATGCATGCTGGTGGCCCAGAAGGCCAGCCAGGTTTTCATGGCCGGGCCATTGACCTGGCTGGCGTCGAAGTTGCCTTCGATGATCACCTGCAGGTGGGCCCGTGGGCTGGAATCCTCGAGCGCCTGGCGTCGCGCGGTGACGTTCTCGCTCAGGACAGTCATCAGGTACTGGGCCGTAGCCGCGATCAGGCCGTTCTTGTCCTGAAAGTAGTGACTGATGATGCCGTTCGAGACACCCGCCAGACGGGCGATCAGCGCGATGCTGGCGTCCCCCATGCCCACCTGATCGACCGCCTGCAACGTGGCTTCGATCAATTGCTGGCGGCGGATGGGTTGCATACCGACCTTGGGCATTGGGTGACTTCTCCTCGGTCTTGATGGGTGAGGAAGAGTCTATTTTGTTTTGATTGAACGTTCAATCAATAAAAAATCGAACGGTTTTCGAGAAGCAAGCACTCACGGTCCATAAAGCAAAAACCCTGTGGGAGCGGGCTTGCTCGCGAAGCGCTATGCCGCCACCCAATCGTGACGTAGACACCGCATTCGCGAGCAAGCCCGCTCCCACAGGGTTGAGGCTTAGCCCAGGTTCTTGCCGAGCAGGGCGTGGTACAGCTCGCTGTCACCGAGGATCCCGACCACTTTCTGGTTATCGTGAAGCACCAGTTTGTTGCCGGTCTGGTAGCGGATCTGCAAGGCATCGCGCATGCCGATGTTGGAGTCCACCAGGGTCGGACGGCGGCCCAGTTCTTCCACCGATTGGCCCGGTGCCCAGTTTTGCAGGTCCAGTGCTGCGCCGTTCTGTCGGGCGCCCTTGATGGTGTTGCCTTCGGCCAGGTCGAGCCAGGAGTCGCCGCCCGGGTCCAGGCAGACCGAACCGTTGATGCGCTTGCAGTTGTCCAGGGTGCGCATCAGGCTGCGACCGCAGAGCACGTTGAGCGGGTTGGTGTGGGCAACGAAGGTGCGCACGTAGTCGTCCGCCGGGTTCAGCACGATTTCTTCCGGCTTGCTGTACTGGATGATCTTGCCATCCTTCATGATCGCGATCCGGGTGCCCAGTTTCAGGGCTTCGTCCAGGTCATGGCTGACGAACACGATGGTCTTTTGCAGTTTGCGTTGCAGTTCCAGCAGTTCGTCCTGCAAACCCTGGCGGATCAGTGGGTCGAGGGCCGAGAACGGTTCGTCCATCAGCAGGATGTCGGCGTCCATCGCCAGGGCGCGGGCCAGGCCGACCCGTTGCTGCATACCGCCGGACAGCTCGTCGGGTTTCTTGTTGCGCCACTGGGTCAGGCCCACCAGCTCGAGTTTTTCATCCACCAGCTTGCGCCGTTCCTTCTCGGGACGGCCCTGCATTTCCAGGCCGAAGCTGATGTTCTCGCGCACGGTCAGCCAAGGCATCAGGGCGAACTTCTGGAACACCATGGCGATGCGCTTGGTGCGCATCATCTTCAGTTCTGCGGGGGAGCAGGAGGCGATGTCGATCTGCCGCCCTTCGTGCTCGACGAACAACTTGCCGCGGCTGACGGTATTCAAGCCGTTGATGCAGCGCAGCAGGCTGGATTTGCCTGAGCCGGAAAGACCCATCAGGACACAGATTTCGCCCTTCTCGATGGACAGGCTGGCCTTCTCCACGCCGACGATCAGGCCGGTCTGCTGCAGGATCTCGGGGCGCGAAAAACCCTTGTCCAAGAGTTCCAGCGCGGCCTTGGGACGGCTGGAGAAAATAACATCGACGTCTTCGAAACGAATGATGCTCATGCGTCACCCCCTACCTTGGCGTCGGGTTGTTTGCAGATTCGGTCGAGCATGATCGCCAGCAATACGATCGCCAGGCCTGCTTCGAAGCCCAGGGCGATATCAGCGGTGTTCAGTGCGTTGACCACGGGTTTGCCCAGGCCATCGGCACCTACCAGTGCGGCGATCACCACCATCGACAACGACAGCATGATGCACTGGGTGATACCGGCCGCGATGCTCGGCATCGCATGGGGCAGTTCGATACGCGACAGGAGCTGGCGACGGGAGCAGCCAAAGGCCTTGCCCGCGTCCATCAATTCTTCCGGAACGTCGCGGATGCCCAGGTAAGTCAGGCGGATGGGCGCGGCAATCGCGAACACCACCGTGGAGATCAGGCCCGGGACCACACCCAGACCGAACAGGGTCAGGGTAGGAATGAGGTAGACGAAGGTCGGTACGGTCTGCATCAGATCGAGTACCGGACGCATCAGGGTGTAGAACATCGGCTTGTGCGCGGCAACAATGCCCAGCGGCACACCGATCACGACGCAGACCAGGGTAGCGAAGAGCACCTGGGCCAGGGTTTCCATGGTTTCCTGCCAGTACCCCAGGTTGAGGATCAGCAGGAAGGAGGCGATGACGAATACGGTGAGGCCCCATTTGCGCTGGATGAAATGCGCCAGCAGGGCTATGAGGCCGATCAAGGCCAGTGGGTTGAACCAGGTCAGCGCAAACGTCACGCCGTGAATCATCGTTTCCAGGAACAGTGCGATGGAGTCGAAGGTGCTGGCGCCAACTTGCGTCAACCATTCGACAAAGCCCGCAATGTACTGGCCTAAAGGTATTTTCTGATCAATGAGCATGGTAGTGAACGTCCGCATGCAAGGGATAAACAGCACGGGCGAGCGAACTCGCCCGGCATAACATGAGCGATTACTGCGCGAGCTTGGCTTTCACGGCCTCCAGGCCAGGTTTACCGTCAATGGTGGTCACGCCAGCGAGCCAGGTATCGAGCACCTGTGGGTTTTTCTTCAGCCAGGCCTTGGCCGCGGCTTCAGGTTTCATCTTGTCGTCCAGGACGTTGCCCATCAGCGAGCTTTCCATGTCGACGGTGAATTCGAGGTTCTTCAGCAGTTGCCCAACGTTGCTGCATTCCTGGCTGTAGCCTTTGCGCGTGTTGGTGGCCACGGTGGCGGCGCCGAAGTCCGGGCCGAAGAAGTCATCGCCGCCGGTCAGGTACTGGATCTTGAAGCGGGTGTTCATCGGGTGCGGTGCCCACCCCAGGAACACCACGTCGGTGCCGCGTTTGGAGGCGCGGTCAACCTGCGAAAGCATGCCGGCTTCGCTCGATTCGACCACTTTGAAACCGGCGTCCTTCAGGCCGAAGGCGTTCTTGTCGATCATGCTCTGGATCAGGCGGTTGCCGTCGTTGCCGGGTTCGATCCCGTAGATCTTGCCGTCCAGTTCCTTCTTGAATTTGGGGATGTCGGCGAAGTCGTGCAGGCCTTTGTCATACAGACCCTGGGGGACGGCGAGGGTGTACTTGGCGCCCTTGAGGTTGGTGCGCACGGTCTCCACGGTGCCGGCATCGCGGTAGGCCTTGATGTCGTTCTCCATGGTCGGCATCCAGTTGCCGAGGAACACGTCCATGTTCTTGCCGTCGGCCAGGGACTTGTAGGTCACCGGTACGGAGATCATGGTGGTCTTGGTCTTGTAGCCCAGGGCTTCGAGTACCACGCTGGTGGTGGCGGTGGTCACGGTGATGTCGGTCCAACCGACGTCGGAAAAGTTAACGGTGCTGCATTGTGCGGGTTCTGCAGCGTTGGCCAGCATCGGAAGACTCAGGATGGCGGCCAACAACAACGGCGTGGAACCTTTCATGGGTGGACTCCTGGTGTTTTATCGGCGGTGTCCTGTCAGGACAGCCGCACGCTTTTTGGATGTTGCGGTTGGCGGCGCGTGGGCACTCTCTGACACGCGGCCTTGCAAACGAGCCGTAACTGATCATGTACCAGCGCAAATCTGACGCCTACAGGGTGGGTCGTATCCAGTACAGGGATGGTCGCATCCAGTGTCGGTGACGTCGTTTACAGATTTTTTCCGCCCCAGGGAGCCCTCTGACACGCAGAAAAACGGCGGAAACGGAGCAAAAGAGCGGCGGCGTTGGCGGGCATGATTGCGTCGGTGTCAGACGTCGGGCACCTGGGCAAAAGCCGGATGATGCGGCCATCCCGGCGTTGAGCGTAGCAGCTCCGTCACCGGACGCTTCGGCGCCCGCACATGCCCGTTCTGGAGACTCTCGGCAATGGCAATCAGCGTTTTCGACCTGTTCAAAATCGGTATCGGCCCGTCCAGTTCCCATACCGTGGGGCCCATGCGTGCGGCGGCGTTGTTTGTCGAGGCGTTGCGGGCCAAGGCCTTGCTGCACGACGTGCGCCGGGTCGAGGTGCAGTTGTACGGTTCGTTGTCGGCCACCGGCATTGGCCATGGCAGCGACAACGCGGTGATCATGGGGCTGATGGGCGAATGGCCCGACGCGATCGATCCGTCGCAAATCGGTACGCGCATCGCGCTGCTGCGGGAAACCGAAACCCTGTTGCTCGATGGCCGCCTGCCGGTGCCGTTCATTTGGTCGCGGGACATGCGCCTGATCGACGAGAACCTGCCGTTCCACCCCAACGCGATGACGCTGGTGGCCGAGGGCGACAGCGGCGAGCTGCACCGTGACACCTATTATTCCGTCGGCGGCGGCTTCGTCGTCGACCAGGCCCAGGCGTCCAGTGGCGTCGTGGACCTGGACACCACACAACTGCCTTACGATTTTTCCAGCGCCGAGGAGTTGCTCGAACTGTGTCGCACCCACAACCTGCGGGTGGCCGAATTGATGATGGCCAACGAAAAGGTCTGGCGCTCGGAGGAAGAGATTCGCACCGGGCTGATGAAACTCTGGCGCGCCATGCAAGATTGCGTCGAGCACGGCCTCAAGCATGAAGGCATTCTTCCGGGTGGTTTGAATGTGCGCCGGCGCGCGGCCAAGCTGCACCGCAGCCTGCAAGAGTTGAACAAGCCGAACGTCATCGGCTCGACCCTCAGTGCCATGGAATGGGTCAACCTGTTCGCCCTGGCGGTCAACGAGGAAAACGCCGCCGGCGGGCGCATGGTCACGGCGCCGACCAACGGCGCGGCGGGGATCATCCCGGCGGTGCTGCATTACTTCATGAAATTCAGCGAGGCCGTCACCGACGCCAACGTGGTCGATTACTTCCTCGGGGCGGCGGCGGTGGGGATCCTGTGTAAGAAGAATGCTTCGATCTCCGGTGCCGAAGTCGGCTGCCAGGGCGAAGTGGGTTCGGCTTGCGCCATGGCGGCGGCCGGCCTGGCGGAGATCCTCGGCGCCACGCCGGAGCAATTGTGCAACGCCGCGGAAATCGGCCTGGAACACAACCTCGGCCTGACCTGCGACCCGGTCGGTGGCCTGGTGCAGGTGCCGTGCATCGAGCGCAATGCAATCGCCGCGGTGAAAGCCATCAACGCCGCACAAATGGCGCTGCGCGGTGACGGCCAGCACTTCATTTCCCTGGACCGGGTGATCCGCACCATGCGCGATACCGGTGCCGACATGCATGACAAATACAAAGAGACTTCGCGCGGTGGCTTGGCGGTCAGTGCGGTGGAGTGCTGAGGCACGCACTGCCGGGGCTCTCTGTGGCGAGGGAGCTTGCTCCCGCTGGGTTGCGCAGCAACCCCAAGGCCTGATCTCGTCTCAATAGGATTTGCGACCGCTGCGCGGTCGAGCGGGAGCAAGCTCCCTCGCCACGGGTTACGCTTCAAATCGCTCGAAAAATGAGCAGTCGGACGAAATGCGCCACCTTTTAGCGCGTCGCAAACAGACAAGCCCCCCCATGACGAACCGGCCCTTGCATAGCACTCGACCGTTCGTCATCCGCGCCTGTGGTGATACCCGTCGCGCAAGCGGCGCAGCCCAGTTCCCACAAGTGCTACCGAACTGCTCACAGCTCGCTGTGACAGCCGCTTGTCGCCACTGATGGCGCCTGTAACCCATGCCGAACGCGTGCCCTGTGTAGACGGGTTGCGATGTCGTTTTCAGGATTTATTGAATACACATTCAATTTTAGGCACGGCATTTGCTCTACCCCGATAAAGCCCGTCTCTCGCCAGAGAACGATGGCCATAACAAGAGCCTCCGCCTGAGGCCGTCACCCGCTTTGTGTGAGGAGATACCGCGATGACGACGTCCAACTCCGGGGCCCAACCCCAGAACCGTGCGCCTCAATCCATCGGCTTTTTGCTGCTGGACAATTTCACGCTGATTTCCCTGGCGTCCGCGGTAGAACCGCTGCGCATGGCCAACCAGTTGTCCGGTCGCGAGCTGTATCGCTGGACCACCCTCACCGTCGATGGCGGGCAAGTCTGGGCCAGTGACGGCCTGCAGATCACCCCGGACGCCTCGATGCACAAGGCACCACCGCTGGACACCGTCATCGTCTGTGGCGGCATCGGCATCCAGCGCACCGTGACCCGCGAACACGTGTCATGGCTGCAAGGCCAGGCCCGTCAATCCCGACGCCTCGGTGCCGTCTGCACCGGCAGTTGGGCCCTGGCCTGCGCCGGCCTGCTGGACGGTTTCGATTGCAGCGTGCACTGGGAATGCCTGGCCGCGATGCAGGAAGCCTTCCCGCGGGTCTCGATGAGCACCCGGCTGTTCACCCTCGACCGCAACCGTTTCACCAGCTCCGGCGGCACTGCGCCGTTGGACATGATGCTGCACTTGATCAGCCGCGATCACGGTCGCGAACTGTCGGCGGCGATCTCGGAAATGTTCGTCTATGAGCGCATCCGCAACGAGCAGGATCACCAGCGTGTGCCGCTCAAGCACATGCTCGGCACCAACCAGCCGAAGTTGCAGGAAATCGTCGCGCTGATGGAAGCCAATCTCGAAGAGCCGATCGACCTGGATGAACTGGCGGTGTATGTCGCCGTGTCCCGGCGCCAGTTGGAGCGGTTGTTCCAGAAGTACCTGCACTGCTCGCCGTCGCGCTACTACCTCAAGCTGCGGCTGATTCGTGCACGGCAACTGCTCAAGCAGACGCCGATGTCGATCATCGAAGTGGCGTCGGTGTGTGGCTTCGTCTCCACGCCGCACTTCTCCAAGTGCTACCGCGAATACTTCGGCATTCCACCGCGCGACGAGCGCGTCGGTTCCAACACCACGCAGCAGGTGGCGATGATGCCGTTGCCGCAGGCCCTGGTCCTGTCGCCGCTGTCCGGTCCGCTGTCGGCGCTGAGCCAGGCGCGCAACGAGTCGACGTTTGCCAGCGTAAGGCTCTGAGCCGAGGGCTTTTGTGGCGAGGGAGCGAGCTCCCTCGCACGGGTCAGGCGCTGTGGTTTTGCTGATACTCCGTCAGCGCCGGCAACAGCTGCTTGTCGATGGCCTGGCGCACCGCTGGCAGGATGGTTGCGCTGCTGGTGTACATGTCCTTGACCATCCGTCGCAATTCATTGGCGCGTTCCCTGTCCAGGCCTCGCACGGCGCACTCGCACGCCTGTTCGGCGGTGGCACCGCTGGGTATCTGGAGCCCCAGGGCCTTGAGCTGGCCCAACAGGTCTTCCTGGTCGATCAAATCGGCGTGCATCATGACGCTTTTTCCTTGTTCCGGGAGTGGGGTCGTGACTCGATTCTGGTAGCCACCCGGAATGGCGGCAAGGGCAAATTGTCGCAATGGCCCGGATGGCTATGAGCGTGTCGTTTTCGGCTAATTGAGCCGGATCGGGACTGGGCACACTGAGCTCCAAGCTGAATCACGATGGTTTGGTCACCCTCGCGCGACGGCTCCTCCAGTAACGCACCTGCCCCGATCCTGTCACGGCTTGATCGGGGATTTTTTTGCCTGTGTGAATCAGGCGTGATGGGGTGTTGGACAGGCCGCATCGCGCGCTAGCGCTGCAACACCCGGATGCGCGACAACAACTCATCCCGGTCCACGTAGCAGCCCTGGAAATGCCGGGCCCCGGTGGCCGGGTCGAACGCGTTGCGGGCGTGGAGGGTGCGACGGTTGTCGAAGCACCAGAGCTGGCCGGGTTCGAGCCGCCGGACCAGGCGCAACCGCGGCTCGCGGGTCAGGGCGATCAAGCGCCGATAGGCGCGGTAAAGCCCGGGCATCTGTTCGGCCGAGGTGTCGAACGGCCCCCGCAGAAAGTTCGCCATACGGATTTCCGCCACGTGCCCGAGGGCATCCAGGGCGATGATCGGTGCCAGGCAGCGGTAGTCGCTGTGGCGGTCCTTGTTGCGAAATTCCACCGGTATGCGGCACAACGCCTCGAAGTCGTCGGGGGCTTCCTGGCGCAGGGCCTCGGCCACCGCAAAACCATCGACGAAGATGCTTTCGCCACCCTGGGCGTCATTGACCAGGCAATGCAGGAACTGCAGGCCCGGTTGCAATTCACGGGTCGGCAGGTCGCTGTGCAGCGGCAGGTTGAAGGCGGTGTAGGCGTTGCTGTCGGCGTCGGCCTTGGATTGCACATTGAACAGCACGCCGAAGTTGCTTTCGCGGATGAACGAGATCCGCTGGGCAAGCCGTTGCAGCGAGCCGGGCTCGGTGGGCACGCCGCGCACCTGGGTCAGGCCGATGTCCCGTACCGCCAGCAACCATTGCAGCAACGCGTCGGCGTCTTCCACCACCGCCTGGTAGTCGAACACCGGCAAGGGCAGGTCGTGTTGCCACAGCCGGTGCTGGGGCTTGCTCGCCAGGCGCTCGGTCCTGGACGGCCCATCGTAGGCGTGGGCGCGCAACCAGCCGGGGTCGAAGCGGCTCTGATGGCCGTCCTGCCAGTCCACGCACAGGCAGCCTTCGTCGTCGAGCCAGGTCGTGTCGGGTGCCAGGTCTTCAGGCACGTCGACGATCTCCAGCACCTGCTCGCGGGTAACACTGTAGACGCATTGGGGGCACGGGCAGTTGTCCCGCAACCACTGATGATGGAATGGGCTGACCCGGCCGTCGGCCCAGGTGACCAGCACCTGATCGGCCAGAGGCTTCACGGTGTCCAGTGCGCACACCAGCGGGTAGCTGCGAAAATCGGCAAAAGCGGCGGCGGTTTTCATGACGGCTCCTGTTCGACGTCTAGCGGGCGGGCGGCAAGGCGATGACCCGGCCGATGCAGTCTGGGGGCGGCAGGTCGGATTGTTCATCCAGCAGAGCCCGGAGTTTGCCCAGGGTCTGTTCCGGGAAGGGCGCCGAGCGTGGGCCGGCCAAGTTGACGTGCAATAGCATCTGCTCATTGCCCGCCAGCGCCTTGTCACCGCCGGCCAGGTGCAGGCTGTGATAGATATGCAGGCGCTTGGCGTCATGGCCGATGATTTGCGTATGCACCTCGACGTTGGCGTCGACCTTCACTTCGTGCAGGTAGTTGAGGTGCAGTTCGAGGGTGAACAGTGAGTGGCCGCTGGCGTCGCGGTTCTGGCTGTCCATGCCGAGCCTGTCCATCAGCACGTCGGTGGCGTAGCTGAAAATCAGCAGGTAGTAGGCATCGCGCAAGTGGCCGTTGTAGTCGACCCATTCGGGGCGGATGTGGGTTTGGTAGGTGGTGAGGGTGGGCATGGCAAAACTCCACAGATGGGTGCAGGTGTACACGTGTGTGGCGAGGGAGCTTGCTCCCGCTGGGGGCGGAGCCCCCCAAAACCTGATATCGCGGTGTTTCAGAAACACCGCGTCTGCTGATTGGCGACCGCTTCGCGGCCGAGCGGGAGCAAGCTCCCTCGCCACAGGGATCGCGTTCAGTCAGTAAACGCCATCCCATGTTTCGCTTTGGTGGTCTTCACCGCCTCCAGCACCGCCAGCAGACAGTCATCGCGATAACGTTCCAGAGCCGAGATGCTGTGGTTGCCCAGTTGCGCGCTCGTGCCCTCGACCACGTCGTCGATCAGCTTCTCGGTCAGTTCCGGCGCCGGCAGGTAGGTCCACGGCAGTTGCAGCGCCGGGCCGAACTGGTTCATGAAGTGACGCATCCCGGCGTCGCCGCCAGCCAGGGTGTAGGTTAAAAACGTGCCCATGAGCGACCAGCGCAAGCCGGCACCGAAGCGGATGGCGTCGTCGATTTCGCCGGTGGTCGCCACGCCGTCGTTGACCAGGTGCAGGGCTTCGCGCCACAGCGCTTCGAGCAGCCGGTCGGCGATGAAGCCGGGCACTTCCTTGCGCACGTGCAGCGGTCGCATGCCCAGGGACGTGTACACCTGTATCGCTGCCTGCACCGCTTCCGGCGCGGTGTTCCGGCCGCCCACCACTTCCACCAGCGGCAGCAGGTAGACCGGGTTGAACGGATGCCCGACCACGCAACGTTCCGGGTGAGTGGCGCCCTCGTAGAACTCGCTGGGCAGCAACCCCGACGTGCTGGAGCCGATCAGTGCGTCGGGCTTGGCGGCGGCGCTGATGCGGCTGTGCAGGTCGAGTTTCAGCTCCAGGCGCTCGGGAGCGCTTTCCTGGATGAAGTCGGCGTCGCGCACGCATTCCTCGACGGTGGCGACAAAGCGCAGCCGATCCTGGGATGCACCCGGCGCCAGGCCTTGTTTCTCCAGCGCACCCCAAGCACTGGCGACGCGCTTGCGCAACGCCGCTTCAGCCCCGGGCGCCGGGTCCCAGGCCACGACGTCCAGCCCGTGGGCCAGGGCTCGGCTGACCCAGCCGCTGCCGATGACTCCGCTGCCCAGGGCGGCGAAGGTTTTGATGTCGGTGATAAAGCTCATGGTGATTTCCTGAAGTTGTTGAGGGCCACCTGTGGGAGCGAGCTTGCTCGCGATGGCTGAATATCAGTCGGCACATCGATAGCTGTTGTACCGCTATCGCGAGCAAGCTCGCTCCCACAGGGTTGTGCATAAGCTCGGGTCAGCCGCGCGGGGTCAGGCCCATCTTCCTGCGGCCCTCGGCCGGGGTCAGGACGCGGGCGCCGAGGCGAGTGAGAATTTCCCCGGCGC
The DNA here is from genome assembly GCF_036693845.1 of Pseudomonas sp. MS646. NCBI lineage: Bacteria > Pseudomonadati > Pseudomonadota > Gammaproteobacteria > Pseudomonadales > Pseudomonadaceae > Pseudomonas > Pseudomonas sp. MS646. The sequence goes on along the minus strand of NZ_CP144763.1, from coordinate 5,704,326 downwards.
GTTCCACCAGTTGACCATTGGTGGCGAGCACGCCTTTGTCCAGCCAGAGGTTGTCTTCCAGCCCGACCCGCACGTTGCCCCCCAGCAGCACGGCTTGGGCGGCCATCGGCATCTGCATGCGGCCGATGCCGAAGCCGGCCCATACGGCGTCCGCCGGCAGGTTGTCGACCATCGCCTTCATGGTGGTGGTGTCGGCGGGCGCCCCCCAGGGAATGCCCAGGCAAAGCTGGAACAACGGGTTGTCCAGCAGGCCTTCCTTGATCAGTTGCTTGGCGAACCACAGGTGGCCGGTGTCGAAGATTTCCAACTCGGCCTTGACCCCCAGTTCAGTGATGCGCTTGGCCCCGGCTCGCAGTTGCGCCGGGGTGGAGACGTAAATGGTGTCGCCGTCACCGAAGTTCAGGGTGCCGCAATCGAGCGTGCAGATTTCCGGCAGCAGCTCTTCGACGTGGGCCAGGCGGGTCAGCGGGCCCACCAGGTCGGTGTTGGGGCCGAATTCCATCGGCCGCTCGCCGGCCCCGATCTCCAGGTCGCCGCCCATGCCCGCGGTGAGGTTGACGATGATGTCCACGTCCGCCTCGCGGATGCGCTCCATCACTTCGCGGTACAGCGCCACGTCGCGGCTGAACTTGCCGGTCTGCGGGTCGCGCACGTGGCAATGGACCACCGTGGCGCCGGCCTTGGCCGCCTCGACGGCCGCCTCGGCGATCTGTTTCGGGGTCACCGGTACGTGGGGGCTCTTGGCGGTGGTGTCGCCAGCACCGGTGAGTGCGCAGGTGATGATGACGTCGTGGTTCATGGTGCGGCTTCCTTCAGGCGAGGTGAATCACTGCGCAGGCCGGCGGCGCTGCGCAGAACGATGGCGTGGGTCAGTTGGTGGTCAGTTGCAGGTTGTCGGCGGCCGGTTTGCCATCGAAGGTGGTGACGCCTTCGAGCCAACGCTGCTTGTCTTGCGGATGGTCCTTGAGCCATTGCCGGGCCGATTCGAGCGGGTCCTTGTGGTCGAGCAGCGGCTGCATCATCCGGCTTTCGTCTTCGGCGGTGAACGTCAGGTTGCTCAGCAGGCGGCTGACGTTCGGGCATTGCTCGGCGTAGTTCGGCGCGGTGACGGTCCACACGGTGGCCATGCCTTCGTTCGGGCCGAGCGCGTCTTCGCTGCCGGTAAGGTAGGTCATCTGCACGTTGACGTTCATCGGGTGCGGCGCCCAGCCGAAGAACACCACGGCTTCCTTGCGCCGCACCGCGCGGTCCACGGCGGCGAGCATGCCGGCCTCGCTGGATTCCACCAGTTGGAATTTGCCCAGGCCGAACTGGTTCTTGGCGATCATCGCCTTGATCTGGGTGTTGGCGCCGGAGCCGGGCTCGATGCCGTAGATCTTGCCGCCCAGCTCTTTTTCAAACCTGGCGATGTCGGCGAACGTCTTCAGGCCCTTGTCGGCCAGGTAGGTCGGCACGGCGAGGGTGGCGCGGGCATCCTTGAGGCTGGGCTGCTCCAGGACTTTCACCTGCTTGGCCTCGACGAACGGGGTGATCGTCTGGGTCATCAGCGGGTTCCAGTAACCCAGGAACAGGTCCAGGCGCTGGTCGCGGATGCCGGCGAAGATAATCTGCTGGGAGGCGCTGGTCTGTTTGGTCTTGTAGCCGAGGCCATCGAGCATCACTTGGGTCAGGGCACTGGTGGCGATGACATCGGTCCAGTTGACCACGCCCAGGCGCACGTTCTGGCATGCGGCAGGCTCGGCGGCAAAGGTGGCTGAGCTGAGCAAAACGGTACCGCTGAGAGCAAGAACGCAGGAGCTGATCAATCGTTTCATGGCGGGTCCTCGGCAGCTTATTGTTATGGGGTCCGGCGTCTGTGCGCCGGTGATGCCACGTTACGTAGCCAGACGCTGCGCAAAGCGCCCTGCGGCGACGTGCTCTTGCACTGCGGCGACCTGTGGCGTATCAAGGTGCCACGCTACCCGCCAACCGAGTGCGCGCCATGTCCCAGGATTTCTACTTTTTGTTGATGCCGGGTTTCTCGGCCATCGGTTTCATTTCGGCCATCGAGCCACTGCGGGTGGCCAATCGCTTTCGCGGCGGGCTGTACCGCTGGCACGTATTGAGTGTCGATGGCGGGCCGGTGCTGGCGAGCAATGGCATGTCGGTCAACGCCGATGCGGCACTGGAACCCCTGAAGAAAGGCGTGACCCTCTGGGTGGTAGCGGGGTTCGAGCCGCTGAAGTTCTCCACGCCGGCACTGGAGCGCTGGCTGCATCGCCTGGACAAGGACGGCGTGACCCTGGGCGGTATCGACACCGGCAGCGTGGTGCTCGCCGAGGCGGGGTTGCTGGACGGGCATCGGGTGACCTTACACTGGGAGGCGATCGAGGCGTTCAAGGAGTCTTATCCTCACCTTGGCGTGACCCAGGAACTGTTCGAGATCGACCGCCGCCGCATCACCTGCGCGGGCGGCACCGCTTCGATTGACCTGATGCTCGACCTGATCGGCCAGGCCCACGGCGCGGCACTGGCGATCCAGGTAAGCGAGCAGTTCGTGCTCGGTCGCATCCGTCCGCGCAAAGACCACCAGCGCATGGAAATCGCCAGCCGCTACGGCATTCGCAACAAGAAACTGGTGCAGGTCATCGGGGAGATGGAAACCCACAGCGAACCGCCCTTGAGTACCCTGGCGCTGGCGCAATCGATCAGCGTGACGCGACGCCAGCTCGAACGCCTGTTCCGCCTGCACCTGAACGACACCCCGAGCAACTTCTACCTGCGCCTGCGCCTGGAGAAGGCCCGGCAACTGCTGCGCCAGACTGATATGAGCGTGCTGGAAGTGAGCATCGCCTGCGGGTTTGAATCACCGTCGTACTTTACCCGCAGCTACCGGGCCCGGTTCGAACGCTGCCCGCGGGAGGATCGGCGACGGCAGGGGGATGGGCGGGAGGTGGTTTGACAGGTTTTTATACTCAATTATACTCGCGACTATAAATTATACCTGTCGCCATAAATGAGTATAAAACCATGTCCAAGCCCACTGGTTTTGTCTTCCGGCGCCCCGATCTGGCCCGCAGCATTGTCGATGGGCTGGTGGGGGCTGGGATTCAGGACTACACCTCTGGCCTGTTCCTGGCGGCGCCTAGACGCACCGGAAAAAGCACCTTCTTGCGTGAAGACTTGATTCCCGAATGCGAAACCCGTGGCTGGCTGGCGGTCTACGTCGATCTATGGGCCAACAAGGAGAAGGACCCTGCCGATCTGATTGCCTCGGCTATCGCTGCGGCATTGGTGTCTTATGAAAAGGGTATCCGTAAGCTTGCCAAGTCCATGGGCATCGACAAACTCAGTTTCTTGCGCACGCTGTCCTGGGATTTCAGCCGGCCGCAACTGCCTGACGGCGCAACGCTGACCCAGGCGCTGGAGTTGTTGCATCGTGCTGCTGGTAAAACCGTGGTGTTGGTGATCGACGAAGCCCAACACGCGCTGACCACCGAAGCCGGGGTCAATGCGATGTTCGCGCTCAAGGCCGCCCGTGACCAGCTCAACCAGGGCCGTGAGGATGATGCCAGTGGCCTTCGCCTGGTGTTTACGGGGTCCAATCGAGACAAACTGGCTCATCTGGTACTCAGCCGCAATCAGCCTTTCTACGGCTCCGGTATCACGTCTTTCCCATTGTTGGGCAAGGAGTTCACCAAGGCCTACGCTGCCCATTTGAACGCGCATCTGGCCCAGACCAACCAATTCAATGCCGACGAGCTCGATCAAGCGTTTGAGTTGGTCGGACGTCGCCCTGAAATGTTGCGTGCCGTCATCGGCGAGATTGCCTTGGAGTTGGGTGAGGCGAGCCATTTGGGCGAGTTGCTGCGCAGCAGCGCCGAAATGCTGCGTGCCGGTGTCTGGACCGAGTTTGAAAGCGCCTGGAACGCCCTGACGGTGCCCCAACGCGCCGTTCTCCAGGTCATGGCCGAGCGCTCGCAAAACAACGAACCCTTTGCGCCCTTTACGGATGCGACGCTGGAGGCCGTGAGCAAGGTGCTTGCGAGTATGGGAAGCGAGGTCGTGCCAGGCACCCAGACCATCCAATCCTGCATCGACGCGCTTCGTGAAAAGGAATTGGTATGGAAGTCCAATCGCGGTGGCTACGCATTGGAGGACAAAGCGTTTGCCGATTGGTTGAAGGGGTATCGCAAGCGGCAGTGAACCTGCATGTACCTAGGGTGCGCATTGTGGCGAGGGAGCTTGCTCCCGCCGTGGCGCGAAGCGGCCCTGTTTTTTTGGCCAGCCGCGCAGTCCAGCGGGAGCAAGCTCCCTCGCCACAGGGCAGGCATTTCGTCAGGTGGATCGGGGTTACTTCTTCATCAGCGCCGCGCACGCCGCCTTATAGGCTTCATGCTGATACTTGTTCAGCGTCGCCGGCAAAGCGAAGTCATGCTTCTTGCTCTGCGCATTGATGGTCTGCGGCGACAGCAGCGTCACGTCGCAACCGTCCAGCAACTGGAAGACCCCTTCGATCTTGAACGTCGTCGGGCCGCCGGCGAACTCGCCTTTCTTGCTGCGCTTCTTGATGGCGATGCGTTCGATAGCGTTTTCGGCGACGAATGCCCGTACCTGCGCGGCGAAGGCCTTGACGTTGGCGGCTTCGTCATCGTCGTCCAGGGCGATTTTCTTGGTATTCAGGGCGATGTGGGTCAACGCCTGTTGATCCAGCGAGGCAACGGCGATGATCGCTTCGCTGCCTTTGATTTCGATGCCGCAGGTTTTCATGTCGATCCTTTTGAGCGAGGGGGGTGTACAGCTTACAGCGCCAATTCCACGCGGGCCTTTCAGTCCTGCCCAATCGACTCCAGAAACTCCGACCGATCGTCGCTCACCTGGGCCATGCAGTCGTTTTCGGCAATCTTGTAGGCTTCGCTGCCGGGTTTGGCCGGGAAGGCGGCGATGGCGCAGTCGGCGTCCCGCTGTTTTTGCCACAGTTGCTGGGCGGCCTTGATCTTGGCGGTGATGTCGCTCAGTTGGGCCTTGTCGCTGGCGTAGCGGGTTTGCAGGCGCTCGTTGAGGCTCTGCAGGTTTTCGCTCAGCAACTGTTCGGCGGCGTTTTTGCCATAGGCCGAGCAGGCGAGGGTCTGGACGTCGTTTTCGACGGCATCGCAGGGGTTCTGTTCGGTGTCTTCAGCCGCGTGGGCGGCGGTGCTGATCAGTGCCAAAGCCAGGAAGATTGATTTCATTGCGTTGCCGCTCGAGTCCGGTGAAAGCCAGTGATGCCGCGGATTCTGGCGCAAGCGTCGGCTAAAGAACAGACGGGCAGGGTGGGCCTGCCGCGGCCCAATGTCGGTGATTGACGCTTTCGGCAATTCCCCTGTCGTTTTTGCACCCGGTCGCCGCGGCCCTCAGGCATATGCTGGCCCCAAAGCGCCGGCATACGATTCGGCGCATGAATCGCTGACAAAAAGGGGACTGCCTGATGAGCCCAGCCGAATTGCACGCCGACAGCATCGTTATCGACGGGCTGATCATTGCCAAGTGGAACCGCGACCTGTTCGAAGACATGCGCAAGGGCGGCCTGACCGCAGCCAACTGCACCGTGTCGGTGTGGGAAGGTTTCCAGGCCACCGTCAACAACATCGTCGCCAGCCAGAAACTGATCCGCGAGAACAGCGACCTGGTGATCCCGGTGAAGACCACCGCCGACATCCGTCGCGCCAAGGAACAGGGCAAGACCGGCATCATCTTCGGTTTCCAGAACGCCCACGCCTTCGAAGACCAGCTCGGCTATGTCGAGATCTTCAAGCAGCTCGGCGTCGGTGTGGTACAGATGTGCTACAACACCCAGAACCTGGTGGGCACCGGCTGCTACGAGCGTGACGGCGGCCTGTCGGGCTTCGGTCGCGAGATCGTGGCCGAGATGAACCGGGTGGGCGTCATGTGCGACCTGTCCCACGTCGGTTCCAAGACGTCCGAGGAAGTCATCCTCGAATCGAAGAAGCCGGTCTGCTACTCCCACTGCCTGCCGTCCGGCCTCAAAGAGCACCCGCGCAACAAGTCCGATGAAGAGCTGAAGTTCATCGCCGACCACGGTGGCTTCGTGGGCGTGACCATGTTCGCGCCGTTCCTGGCCAAGGGCATCGACTCGACCATCGACGACTATGCCGAAGCCATCGAATACACCATGAACATCGTCGGTGAAGACGCCATCGGCATCGGCACCGACTTCACCCAGGGCCATGACCAGGCGTTCTTCGAGATGCTGACCCACGACAAGGGCTACGCCCGTCGTCTGACCAGCTTCGGCAAGATCATCAACCCCCTGGGCATCCGCACCGTGGGCGAGTTCCCGAACCTCACCGAGACGCTGCTCAAGCGCGGTCACTCCGAGCGGGTGGTGCGCAAGATCATGGGCGAGAACTGGGTGAACGTCCTGAAAGACGTCTGGGGCGAGTGAATACCTCTGGAGCCTACTCCGCTCGCCGATAGCTGCGTCAGGTCCTCGCGCCAAGCTCGCCGTACATGCGTACTGTCTCGCTTGTCGCTCCGGTCCTTCCTTGCTCTCGACGTGCTCGCTACGGCTCCAAAGGCATTCACGCAGCTTTTATAAGAGCAAAAGCAAACGCTTCGCTCAGTAATGATCACGAATTTCCGGAGTCAAGTTTCAATGGCCAAAATCGCCCCCCAACTGCCTATCGAAGTCGACAGCGAAACCGGTGTCTGGACCTCCGACGCCCTGCCGATGCTCTACGTGCCGCGTCACTTCTTCGTCAACAACCACATGGGGATCGAGGAAGTGCTGGGCGCCGACGCCTACGCCGAGATTCTCTACAAGGCCGGCTACAAGTCCGCCTGGCACTGGTGTGAGAAAGAAGCCGAATGCCACGGCCTGGAAGGCGTCGCGGTGTTCGAGCACTACATGAAGCGCCTGTCGCAGCGCGGCTGGGGCCTGTTCAAGATCCAGGACATCGACCTCGACAAAGGCACGGCCAGCGTCAAGCTCGAACACTCGGCGTTCGTCTATGTGTACGGCAAGGTCGGGCGCAAGGTCGACTACATGTTCACTGGCTGGTTCGCCGGTGCCATGGACCAGATCCTCGCCGCGCGTGGCAGTTCGATCCGCACCGTGGCCGAGCAGGTCTACGGCGGTTCCGAAGAAGGCCACGACGACGGCCTGTTCATCGTCAAGCCGTTGTAAGTCGAGGATTGCGCCATGGCTTTTGAAGCAATGTTCCAGCCGATCCAGATCGGCAAGCTGACCATCCGCAACCGCGTGCTCAGCACCGCTCACGCCGAGGTCTACGCCACCGACGGCGGGATGACCACCGACCGGTACGTGAAGTATTACGAAGAGAAGGCCAAGGGCGGCATCGGCCTGGCGATCTGCGGTGGCTCCTCGGTGGTGGCCATCGACAGCCCGCAGGAATGGTGGAGCTCGGTGAACCTGTCCACCGACCGCATCATCCCGCACTTCCAGAACCTGGCCGACGCCATGCACAAGCATGGCGCCAAGATCATGATCCAGATTACCCACATGGGCCGTCGCTCGCGTTGGGACGGCTTCAACTGGCCGACCCTGATGTCGCCGTCCGGCGTGCGTGAGCCGGTGCACCGTGCTACCTGCAAGACCATCGAGCCGGAGGAAATCTGGCGGGTGATCGGCAACTACGCCCAGGCGGCGCGCCGGGCCAAGGCCGGTGGCCTGGACGGTGTCGAGCTGTCGGCCGTGCACCAGCACATGATCGACCAATTCTGGAGCCCGCGGGTCAACAAGCGTACCGACGAGTGGGGCGGCAGCTTCGAAGGCCGGATGAAATTCGGCCTGGAAGTACTCAAGGCCGTGCGCGCCGAAGTGGGCGACGACTTCTGCGTGGGCATGCGCCTGTGCGGTGACGAGTTCCACCCGGACGGCCTGTCCCACGAGGACATGAAGCAGATCGCCAAGTACTACGACGACACCGGCATGCTGGACTTCATCGGCGTCGTGGGCTCGGGTTGCGACACCCACAACACTCTGGCCAACGTTATCCCGAACATGAGTTATCCACCGGAGCCGTTCCTGCACCTGGCCGCCGGTATCAAGGAAGTGGTCAAGGTCCCGGTGCTGCACGCGCAGAACATCAAGGACCCGAACCAGGCCACGCGGATCCTGGAGGGCGGCTACGTCGACATGGTCGGCATGACCCGTGCCCACATCGCCGACCCGCACCTGATCGCCAAGATCAAGATGGGCCAGGTCGACCAGATCAAGCAGTGCGTCGGCGCCAACTATTGCATCGACCGCCAGTACCAGGGCCTGGACGTGCTGTGCATCCAGAACGCCGCGACGTCCCGTGAATACATGGGCGTGCCGCACATCATCGAGAAGTCCACCGGGCCGAAACGCAAGGTGGTGGTGGTCGGTGCAGGCCCCGCGGGCATGGAAGCGGCGCGCGTGGCGGCCGAGCGTGGCCATGACGTGACCCTGTTCGAGAAGAAGGAATTCATCGGCGGGCAGATCACCACCGCCTCGAAAGCCCCGCAGCGGGACCAGATCGCCGGTATCACCCGCTGGTTCCAACTGGAGCTGGCGCGGCTGAAAGTCGACCTGCGCCTGGGCGTGGCGGCTGACGCGGCGACCATCATGGACCTGCGTCCGGACGTGGTGGTGCTGGCCGTCGGCGGGCATCCGAACGTGGAGCAGAACGAGCACTGGGGCGCCGCCGAAGGGCTGGTGGTCAGCAGTTGGGACGTGCTCGACGGCAAGGTCGCGCCGGGCAAGAACGTGTTGGTCTACGACACCATCTGCGAGTTCACCGGCATGTCGGTGGCCGACTTCCTCGCCGACAAGGGCAGCCAGGTCGAGATCGTCACCGATGACATCAAGCCGGGCGTGGCCATTGGCGGGACGTCGTTCCCCACCTACTACCGCAGCATGTACCCCAAGGAAGTGATCATGACCGGGGACATGATGCTCGAGAAGGTCTACCGCGAAGGCGACAAGCTGGTGGCGGTGCTGGAGAACGAATACACCGGTGCCAAGGAAGAGCGCGTGGTGGACCAGGTGGTGGTAGAGAACGGCGTGCGGCCGGACGAAGAAATCTACTACGCGCTGAAGGAAGGTTCGCGCAACAAGGGCCAGATCGACGTCGAAGCCCTGTTCGCGATCAAGCCCCAGCCGTGCCTGGAACAGAGCGGCGATGGCTACCTGCTGTTCCGTATCGGCGACTGCGTGGCCCAGCGTAATACACACGCCGCCATCTATGACGCCCTGCGGTTGTGCAAGGATTTCTAACGGCTTGCACATAGCCCTGTGGGAGCGGGCTTGCTCGCGAAAGCGGTGGAGCAGTCAATCCAAATGTGACTGGCAGATTGCATTCGCGGGCAAGCCCGCTCCCACAGGAACCGAGTAAGGCATCTCGACCTGCAAGACCCTGGAGTCTTTGGGAGCAACACCTATGTTGAACACCCTTCTTCCCATCCTGCTGTTCGCAGCCCTGGGCCTGGCGGTCCTTGGCGCCTTGCGGCGGGTGAACATGTGGCGCCGGGGACGACCGTCCAGGGTTGACCTGATCGGCGGTCTCTTCGCCATGCCCAAGCGCTACATGGTGGACCTGCACCACGTGGTGGCGCGGGACAAATACATCGCCAACACCCACGTCGCCACGGCCGGTGGTGCGGTGGCGTCGATCGTGCTGGCGATCCTGGTGCACGGCTTCGGCCTGCATAACCGTTTCCTGGGCTATGCGCTGCTGTTGATGACGGCAGTGATGTTCGTCGGCGCGATCTTCGTCTACCTGCGTCGTCGCAACCCGCCGGCACGGCTGTCGAAAGGCCCGTGGATGCGCCTGCCGAAGAGCCTGCTGGCATTCTCGGTGTCGTTCTTCCTGGTGACCCTGCCGGTGGCGGGCATCCTGCCGGAAAACTTCGGCGGCTGGGTAATGGCGGCGATCCTCGGGCTCGGTGTGTTGTGGGGCGTCTCGGAGCTGTTCTTCGGCATGACCTGGGGCGGCCCAATGAAGCACGCCTTCGCCGGTGCCCTGCACCTGGCCTGGCACCGTCGCGCCGAACGCTTTGGCGGCGGCCGTTCCACCGGCCTGAAACCGCTGGACTTGACTGACCCGGCGGCACCGTTGGGGGTGGAAAAGCCCAAGGACTTCACTTGGAACCAGTTGCTTGGCTTCGACGCCTGCGTGCAGTGCGGTAAATGCGAAGCCGCGTGCCCGGCCTTTGCCGCCGGCCAGCCGCTGAACCCGAAAAAACTCATCCAGGACATGGTCGTTGGCCTGGCCGGCGGCACCGATGCGAAGTTCGCCGGCAGCCCGTATCCCGGCAAGCCGGTGGGTGAGCACGGTGGTAATCCGCACCAGCCGATCGTCAATGGCCTGGTGGACGCCGAGACGCTGTGGTCGTGCACCACCTGCCGTGCCTGCGTCGAGGAATGCCCGATGATGATCGAGCACGTCGATGCCATCGTCGACATGCGCCGGCACCTGACCCTGGAAAAAGGCGCCACCCCGAACAAGGGCGCCGAGGTGCTGGAAAACCTGATCGCCACCGACAACCCTGGCGGGTTCGCCCCGGGCGGGCGGATGAACTGGGCGGCGGACCTGAACCTGAACCTGCTCAGCGAGAAGAAATCCACCGACGTGCTCTTCTGGGTCGGCGACGGCGCCTTCGACATGCGCAACCAGCGCACCCTGCGTGCGTTCGTCAAAGTGCTCAAGGCGGCGAAGATCGATTTTGCCGTGCTCGGCCTTGAAGAACGCGACAGCGGTGACGTGGCCCGGCGCCTGGGTGACGAAGCGACGTTCCAGCTGTTGGCCAAGCGCAACATCCAGACCCTGGCCAAATACAGCTTCAACCGCATCGTCACTTGCGACCCTCACAGCTTCCACGTGCTGAAAAACGAGTACGGTGCCTTCGATGGCAACTACCTGGTGCAGCACCACAGCACTTACCTGGCGGAGATCATCGGCGCTGGCGCCCTCAATCTCGGCCAGCACAAGGGTGACAGCGTGACGTACCACGACCCGTGCTACCTGGGGCGCTACAACGGCGAGTACGAGGCCCCGCGCCAGGTGCTGCGCGCACTGGGCATCGAGGTCAAGGAAATGCAGCGTTCGGGTTTCCGTTCGCGTTGCTGCGGCGGTGGCGGCGGTGCGCCGATCACCGACATCCCGGGCAAGCAGCGGATCCCTGACATGCGCATGGAAGACATCCGCGAAACCGGTGCCGAACTGGTGGCGGTGGGTTGTCCACAGTGCACGGCGATGCTGGAAGGCGTGGTCGAGCCGCGGCCGATGATCAAGGACATCGCCGAACTGGTGGCCGATGCCCTGCTTGAAGACGTGGCGTCGGGTAAAACCGCGGCCCCGGCCAAACGTGAACCTGCGGAGGTGCATTAATGAGCGACATCATCCGCCGCGACCCTCGCGCCGAGTGGATCGCCCGCAACCGCCTGCACCCGCTGCACGCGGCCATGCAGCCGGTGCAACACAGCTGGATGGGCCCTAACGGGATCATCCGCAAGCATGTCCACGGCGTGGGTTTCATTGGCCCCAACGGCATCAAGCGTATCGACCGCAGCGGTGCCCAGCAGGGCGGCGCGACCAAGCGCGCCGCGGCCACTGAAGTGCAATTGCCGCTGCATCAGGTGGCGCAGCCGGCGTTCTACATCAGCGTGGTGCCGGACATGGTCGGGGGGCGTCTCAGCGCCCACGACCGGGACTTGCTCGGCCTGGCCCATCAACTGGCCGGCAGCGACGGCGCGGTGCTGGCGGTGGTCTTTGGCGAGCACAAGGAAACCACCTTCGCCACGGCGGGCGTCGACCGCTTGCTGGTGCTCGAAGGCGAGGCCTTCAATGGTTATGCACCGGAACAACGGGTGCAGGGCCTGCGGGCTGTGGATAACCAATTCAGCCCTCGTCACTGGTTGCTGCCGGACAGCCGCAGTGGCGGTGGCGAACTGGGCCGGCGCTTTGCCGCCGCGCTGGGTGAGCGCCCGGCCACGCGGGTCTGGCAGGTCAAAGGCGAGGAGTGCATCGGCCGCGCCGGTGCCGGCCTGCAAGACCTGGCTCGACCCTTGGCGCGCTTGATCCTGGCCGCCGCCGAATGCGCCGAACCGGTCAGCGAAACCCGTCATGAAGCGCTGCCGGTGGAGTTATCCACAAGCGTGGCCCGCAGCCTGTCGCGCATCGAAGACCTGGGCGCGGTGGCAGTGGACCCGGGGGCGATTCCGATGGCCGAAGCCGAATTCATTTTCTCCGGCGGCAACGGGGTCAAGGACTGGGCGCTTTTCCACCAGACCGCGGCGGCCCTGGGCGCCACCGAGGGGGCTTCGCGGGTGGCAGTGGACGATGGCTTCATGGCGCGGGACCGCCAGGTGGGCGCCAGTGGCACCTGGGTCACCGCGCGGGTCTATGTGGCCGTGGGAATTTCCGGGGCGATCCAGCACCTGCAAGGCATCGGTGCCTGCGACAAGGTGGTAGCGATCAACCTCGACCCGGGCTGCGACATGATCAAGCGGGCGGACCTGTCGGTGATTGGTGACAGCGCGGCGATTCTCAAGGCCCTGATCGCGGCGGTAGAGGCCTACCGCAACGAAGCCAGGCGCGATGCGGCTTAAGCTAAGGATTCAACCATGAGTACTCAAGTGATCAGCCTCGTCTCCATCGGTGCCCACCCGACCTCCGGCCGGCCCCGTCGCGCCGAACAGGACGCCCGCGCCGTGGAGCTGGGCCTGCAATTGGCTGGCAACGACCTGCAAGTGCTGCACGCCGGCGACGTGGCTGAGCCGGCCCTGCGCGCCTACCTGGGCATGGGCCTGGACGAACTCCACGTCCTGGACAACCCCGAGGGCGCCGACGCGCTGCCGGCCCTGACCGACTACCTGCGCGATGTCGGCGCCCAAGTGGTGCTCACCGGCAGCCAGGCGGAAACCGGCGAAGGTTCTGGGATGTTGCCATTCCTGCTGGCGGAAAACCTCGGCTGGCCGCTGGTGGTCGGGCTGGCCCAGGTCGAATCCATCGACAGCGGCGTCGCCCTGGTGTTGCAAGCCCTGCCTCGCGGGCAACGGCGCCGCTTGAAAGTGCGCCTGCCGTTCCTGGCGACTGTGGATAACGCTGCGCCCAAGCCTCGGCAGAGCGCCTACGGCCCTGCGCGACGGGGTGCCCTGCACGCCGAAGAGGTCGAAGTGGTCGATGACGCCTTGCTGGCGGTGGCGACCCTGCAACCGGCCAAGCCACGCCCCAAACGCCTGAAGGTGATCAAGGCCAAGAGCGGCGCCGACCGCATGAAAGCCGCCACGGCCAAGGCCAGCGGCGGAGGCGGGCAAGTGCTCAAGGGCGTCAGCCCGGAAGCGGGCGCCGAGGCGATTCTCAAGTTGCTTGTTGAGGAAGGGGTCGTCCGCTAAGGCGGAAACGACCTACTCCCCTGTGGGTGCGAGCCTGCTCGCGAGGGCTGTGTGTCAGGCGACAGGGTTGTCGCGGGATACCGCTTTCGCTTGCCGGTTCGCTCTCACGGTGCTGTGTGGTTTTATCCCCAGGCTTTCGCGCGCTTGTATCAGGTTTCCGTCGTGGGCAACGGAAACGCTGCAGGGTGTTCAGTATTTGAATGTCTCACTTCAATGACAACCTTCTCAGCCGAGATATTGTCAATTTGCGCGTTTAATATATGCCTGTTTAATGTGTCCAGATTCGCATCCCATTCATCCAGCAGGAAAATCTCAACGGGCTGCTGTAATAAGCCTGATAGTTGCTTCATTTGGCGCTGCCCTGTCGATAGGTTTTCGTCGGGTTCCGAAAAACTGATGTCGGGAGATATCAGCACGGCGTCTTCAGAAAGGGACTTGATCCATTTTAGAACTGAGGACTTTCCTGAGCCGTTGTCGCCTTGCACGAGATAGCGTCCTGGTTTTAGCGCTTGACACACCAGCGCCTGCTGAAACTCGGCTAACGCATACCTTTGCTGGGTGGTGATTTCCCTGATGGTTATTTTCTGAGCACTTATCTGCTCGTTGAAATTCTGTTGCTCAAGCGTCTGAGTGAATGTGACGAGGTTTTTGACTTTGCGCCTGACGATGACGAACTGACTGCCATACATACTCAGTGCATGGACGCTTCCGAATAACTGCAGTGTTCGTGGCAATACAGCAACCAGGGTGCCCAGCGGCACAGCCGTTACTTCGGCAGGAAGGTACAAGGCGACTATCATGATGAGCACCGCTACGCAGATGGGTAGGCAAGCGATCATCTGCTCAAGCAACACATATTTTTCGGTGGTTCTAAAATAATGCTCTGATTGATCCGAGTATCGAAGTTTTCTGTTGTTGAACATAGGCGAGCTCGCGAAGTGGCTATTGTGCCAGAGCGGCTCGATTTCAAGTAATGCTTGAAGTTTTGTTTTTTGGAGACGGGTTGCATATTCATCTATTTTGGTTTTCATGAGCATGACGAATATGGCTGAGACCATCAATGAGGCGAGAAGCACACTGGATATCAAGTGACCAAGCGTCAGGTAGAAAACGATAAGCGTGAAAATGATGTTGAAGTAGGTCGAGGCCATTCCAATGTAAAAAGCGGCGGCGTGTTCTATGGTGCCTGCGGCTTCGCCGGTCAACCAATTTGTCGTAAGCTTGCTGTTTTTGCTGGAGGAAAGCCTTATGTCTTTCCTGAGCAATGAAAATGTCTGAAGGGTGTAATGTTTCCATGTCTGGTTCTGTAACCGTACACGTACTAATTCACCTGCTGAACTGATCAAGTAAGCCAGTAGCGCGAAGGCAAAGAAATAAACAATGTACATCTTGATCGATGCGTAGGTTTGCAGCGTTAGCGCCTCACCCGCTTGGGCAATGAAGTAGGTTGAGAGTGCGAGGCTTATTTGTTGAAGCAAGGCCAGTGTCAGGGCGATGATGAATAGACGGCTTTTTATGAACACTGCTATATCCCTATAGACGGTAGTCGACACGCGGTCACATCATCTATCGGTCCGGCAATTGATTTGTCAAAGTGCTTTCAAGCTAATCGATGACAAAGTATTTAGTTGAGAAGTACTCCCAATCACCTCGGCTGCGTCAATGGCGTTGTGATTTACTCACAATCCCTGTGCGTCCACTTGTGGATAACCTGTTCGCCCATCGCTACACCCCACGCCAATCAAGCCCTTCCAGCCTTCGATCAAAAAACGATCAGTCTAACTCACGGTTTTTATTGGCTTTTCCCGTTACCTCTGGGCATATGAGTGTCCACAATTGCCCCCAATCTCTGTTGGTGCTTCTGTGGATAAGATGTTCGCTATCGTCTGCAAGCCAGGCAGATCGTGCCTTTCATGCAGTTGATCATTAAATGATCAATTCCGTTGGGCCATTGGAAAAATACCGGAAAAACCCGTGGTTAACCGCTGTCTCCGTGGTTTTCCACAGAAACGTCAATTTATCCCCGAACACTGTTGGCGCTTCTGTGGATAAGGTGTTTGCTTACCGCTACAGGCTAGTGAATACAAGGCTTTCAAACGTTTGATCAAAAAATAACCGATAATGCACGGGCGCGTTTGCTGTGCATAACAGGCGATTTTCCCGTGTTTTTATCCCAAGACGATCCCAGATGATCCTCACTTGTCCCCATTTGCTGTGGGTGGTCATGTGGATAACTTGTTTGCGAATGGCCGCAGGGCCCGGCGGCTATAGTCCAAATCGCGATAGATCAAATTTCATACAGTTCTAAGTGGCTGCCTTGACGCAGGTCGGTCACCTGTCTTCACTCATGGCACAAGGACACCGCTTCTTTATCCAGATCAGGTTCAGGGAGAACGCATGATGGATAGCCCGCTCCCCTGCATGCATCGGTTTTCCCCCACGGTGTGCGTTGCGCCGCTTCTTGGCGCATTACCTAGACGGACCCGTCGTCGCGCCGCCAATCAGCGCGCGCGGCTATAGCGCGCCGTTGTCCGACTGATTCCCCGCCACACCGCTGACTGCCGCTCGAACCCCTACGGGTCGGTGGCCAGGCGTTCGCACGCCTTCGATTTACAGGCAACCGCAGAGTTGCCCCATCTGCCTGAGAGGACTTGAACATGACACGGATCTCGACCCCCATCAGCCAAATCCAGGAGCACTACGACGTCGTGGTCATCGGTTCGGGCTACGGCGGTGGCATTGCGGCCTCGCGCCTGTCCCGGGCCGGGCGCAAGGTATGTTTGCTGGAGCGGGGCCGGGAGATACAGCCCGGCGAGTACCCCAACACCCTGCTCGCCGCCACCGAGGAGTTGCAGGTGCACGACCCGGACGGCCACATCGGCTCGCGCACCGGCCTGTTCGACTTGCACGTCAACGCCCAGCAGAACGTGGTGGTGGGCTGCGGCCTGGGCGGCACTTCGCTGATCAATGCCAACGTTTCGCTGGAGCCCGAGCCCGGGGTGTTCGAAGACCTGCGCTGGCCGCAAGCGGTGCGTGAACACCGCGACACGTTGCTCAAGGACGGTTATGCGCGGGCCCGGGAGATGCTTAAGCCCAACGCCTACCCGGACTCGTCGCCGAACCTGCCCAAGCTCGACGCCCACAAGCAGTCGGCCGACTACCTCAAGCAGGGGGCGCATTTCTACAAGCCGCCGATCAACGTCACGTTCGACAAGCTGGCCAACAACCTCAACCACGTCGGGGTCGAGCAATTGCCGTGCAACGGCTGCGGCGATTGCGTCTCCGGCTGTAACAACAAGGCCAAGAACACCACCCTGATGAACTACCTGCCGGATGCCTGGAACCACGGCGCAGAGATTTTCTGCCAGACGGAGGTGCGGCACCTGGAGCGCGACGGCGATGGCTGGATCGTGCACTTCCAATACCTGGACAGTGGTCGTGAGTTGTTCTCGGCGCCGACTCTGTTTGTGCGTGCCGACATCGTGGTGGTGTCCGCCGGGACCTTGGGCTCGACTGAAATCATGCTGCGCTCGCGGGACAAGGGCCTGTCGATGTCCAGTCAGCTGGGCGAGAACATGAGCGGCAACGGCGACATCCTCGGGTTCGGTCACAACTGCGACCAGACCATCAACGGCATCGGCTTCGGCGCTCATTCGGCCAAGGAGCTGGAGCCGGTGGGGCCATGCATCACGTCAATCATCGACATGCGCACCGAAGGCGACTGGCGCAGCCGCATGGTCATCGAAGAGGGCTCGATCCCCGGTGCGCTCGGCCGGGCCATGGTGCCGAGCATGGCGGCATTCGCCGGCATGATCGGTGTGCCCACCGACACCGGTTTCGGTGCCAGCCTCAAGTACAAGGGGCGCGAGGCCGAGAGCTTCCTGCGCGGGCCTTACTACGGCGCGCTGCATAACATGCAGACGTACCTGATCATGAGCCATGACAACGGCAAGGGGCGCATGGTGCTCGACCGCCAGGACCAGTTGCGCATCGACTGGCCCGGTGTCGGCGAGCAGGAGAACGTCACCCTCGGCAACGAGCGCCTGCACCAGAGCACCAAGGCCCTGGGCGGGATCTGGGTCGAGAACCCGATCTGGACCAAGTTGCTCAGGCACAGCATCGTGTCGGTCCATCCCCTGGGCGGTTGCGTGATGGGCGAAGACGCGACGCAAGGCGTGGTCAACCACAAGGGCCAGGTGTTCAGCGGCGCCAGCGGCACGGATGTCTACCCCGGGTTGTACGTGGCCGACGGGGCGGTGATCCCGACCTCCCTGGCGGTCAATCCGCTGCTGACCATTTCGGCGGTGAGCGAGCGCAACATGGGCCTGCTGGCAGCGGATCGGGGGTGGACCATCGACTACACGCTGCCGTCGGCCCCGAGCAAACCGGTGGCGGCGCCGACCCTGGGTGTGCAATTCACCGAGACCATGAAGGGCTATTTTTCCACCGCCTTCGCCCAGGCCCAGGGCACCGACCTGACGCTCTACGAAGCGGCGGCCAAGCGCGGCAAGGCCGATAACTCGCCCATCGAATTCACCCTGACCATTACCGCCGACGACCTCAATCGCCTGATCAAGGAGCCTGAACACGCCGCGACGCTGGTGGGCACGCTGGATGCGCCGATGCTCTCGCCCAAGCCGCTGGTCGCCAGCAATGGGGTGTTCAACCTGTTCGAGGTGTATCAGCAACAGGTTGGCGTGCGGCACATGAACTACGACATGAAGCTAACCGCCGAGGACGGCACCGATTACTACTTCAGCGCGTTCAAGACCGTGCCCGAGGACAATGGCGTGCTGAACATCTGGCACGACACCAGCACGCTGTACGTCACCTTGTATCGTGGACCGGACAAGACCGGCGCGGTGCTCGGCTCGGGGGTGATGCACATCCTGCCGACCGATTTCGCCAAGCAGATGACCACCATGAAGGTGCTCAACGCCCGCAATGAACGTGAGCGTGTCGAGGCCTTGGCGCGGTTCGGCAAGTTCTTCGCCGGGATCCTGTGGGAGAGCTACGGTGGGGTATTTGCCGGCGATGTCTACTTCAACCCGGACGCGCCGCCGCGTATCAAGCGGCCGCTGGATGCACCGGCGCCGACCGTGCATTTCTTCCAGACCGAGGACAATGTCGAGCTGCGCCTGACCCGTTACCAGGCCGGCACGAAGGGCCCGGTCATGCTGGTGCACGGCCTGGGCGTGGGGTCGAACATCTTTTCCACCGACACCATCCACACCAACCTGCTGGAGTACCTGTGCAAGCACGAATATGACGTCTGGCTACTGGACCTGCGGGTGAGCATCCTGCTGCCGGCCAGCAAGCGCGAATGGAACGGCGACCAGGTGGCCCAGTATGATTTCAAGGCGGCCATCGAGCAGATCCAGCAGGCGACCCTGGCCCGTGACGTGCAGTGCGTGGTGCATTGCTACGGTGCGACGACGTTCTTCATGTCGCTGCTGGCGGGCCTGCAAGGGGTGCGCTCGGTGGTCTGCTCGCAGATCGCCGCCGACACGGTGGTCGCCACGGCCACCGGGCTGAAGGCCGGCCTGCACTTGCCGGGCATGCTCGACGCCATCGGCATCAAGTCCCTGACGGCCTACGCTGACAACAAGGAGAATTGGTTCAACAAGCTCTACGACAAGGCCCTCAACGGCTATGCGCGGATCGAGGCCCAAGGCTATTGCACCAATCCGGTCTGCCACCGCATCACCTTCATGTACGCATCGCTGTATCGCCACGACACCCTCAACGAGACCCTGCACGACAACCTGCATGAACTGTTCGGTGAGTCGAACATGCACACCTTCGAGCACCTGGCGCTGATCGTTCGCAAGGGCCACCTGGTGGACTTCAAGGGCAATGACGTCTACATGCCGCATTTCGATCGGCTGAAGTTGCCGATCTGCTTCATCAGCGGCGCCGACAACCAGTGCTACCTGCCGCAAAGCACCCTCAAGACCTACCAGCGTCTGTGCGACCTGCACGGCCCACAACTGTTCAGTCGCCACGAGGTGCCGGGCTACGGGCATATCGACTGCATGTTCGGCAAGGATGCGGTGGTGGATGTGTATCCAATCATCCTCGAACACCTGGAGAAGACTGCGTTGGGTTGACGTCGGATCGAGTCGACTTCTTCGCGAGCAAGCCCGCTCCCACAGGGGTACGCGATCTCCTGTGGGAGCGGGCTTGCTCGCGAAAGCGCACTGAAGAGCGCTGCATTTAGTGATTACGCTCAAGGAAAAAGGATGCCCATGAACACTTACATCCGCTGGTTCCAACGCATCATCTGGGTCGGGATCGTCATGAACATGTGCTTCGCCATCCCGGCGCTGTTTGCGCCGGCGTTGCTGACGTCCATGCTTGGCCTGCCGCCCGTGTTGTCCGATCCCTGGCTGGAGAACGCCGGCATGTTGCTGGTGGGTATCAGCCTGTTCTACATGCCGTCGGGGTTCGCCGCGCCGCGCTTCGTGGTGAATTCCTGGCTGTGCGTGCTCTCGCGCCTGGTGGCAGTGGTGTTCTGGATCTACCTGATCAACACCAACGCCCAGGGGCCACTGTTCGTACCGATGCTGATGGGCGACCTGAGCATGTTCCTGATCCTGGGCGGGCTGCTGTACCTGGGCAGCCCGGTGGCCAATCGTCCGTTGGCGTTGCTCTGTGACGGTTGGCGGGCGTGGCGCGAAGGCTGGGCGCGACGCTGGCACAGGCCCGGCTTCAAGACCGGTGCGTTGGTGGTGGTGCTGGTGCTGGGGTTCATCGGTTACCAGACCTGGTACCAGATGATCCGCGAGGTGCCGCAGCCGGACTTCGCCTCCGACGAGGATCACTACAAGTACGCTGCCATCGGCCTGGGCATCGAGGCGCGGATCCCGTACTACCTGTTCGCCGTGCTGCCGCAGATGTGCCCGGAAAAACTGCCCAAGCCTGGCGGCTACGAAGTGTTCGGTTTCCTGTACGAGAACGGCAACGACCTGCCCATCGGCATGGCCAAGCGACAACTGGGCTACCCCACCGTGGAGCCCAACTGCGCCCTGTGCCACACCGGCTCCTACCGGGCCAGTGCCTCTGACGTCGCGGTGCCGGTTGCCGCCGCGCCAGCCAATACCCTGCAACTGCAAGCCTTCCAGTGGTTCGCCTACGATTGCGCCAGCGACCCGAAATTCACCCCGGATGCGGTCATGGCCGCGATCAACGGCAAGTTCCAGTTGGGCTTCTTCGAGAAGCTGTACAACCGCTACCTGATCATCCCGATGGCCAAGAGCGCGCTGCTCAAGCAGAAACAGGCCTATGCCTGGCAGAAACTGCGTCCCGCCCAGGGGCCGGGGCGCACCGACACCTTCAACCCGACCAAGATGGTGGTGTTCGGCTTCCCGGATGACTCCACCATCGGCACCGTGGACCTGCCCCAGGTCTGGAACCAGAAACCCCGCGAGTCGATGTACCTGCATTGGGACGGCAATAACAACAAGATCCATGAGCGCAACTACGCCGCGGCGATGGCGGTGGGGGCGACGCCTGAATCGGTGCTGCCGCCCAGTTTCAACCGCGTGACCAACTGGCTGCTGGGCCACAAGGCGCCGGCCTGGCCGTTCGCCCTGGACTCGGCGAAAGTCGCCCAGGGCCAGCCGATCTGGGAGAAGAACTGCGCCGGTTGTCATGATTTCGGCCGCACCGACACGGGCCAGGTCACCACTAACATCGACCAGTTGGGCACCGACCCTCATCGTCTGAATTCCTTCACCACGGGCCTGGTGACGGCGTTCCACGGCTTCAAGAAACCACCGTTCGACTTCAACGCCTACCGCAAGACCCAGAGCTACAGCAACACACCGACCGACGGCATCTGGCTGCGCGCGCCGTACCTGCACAACGGCTCGGTGCCGACCTTGTGGGACCTGCTGCTGCCGCCGGAGCAGCGCTCGCAGGTGTTCTACACCGGCTCCGACATCTACGACCCGCAGAAGGTCGGCTTCGTCACCAGCGGCGCGCAGATGAAAGCGTCGGCGGACTTCAAGTACGACACCCGCCTGGAAGGCAACCACAACGGCGGCCACCTGTACGGCACGCAGCTGTCGGACGTCGATAAGCGGGCCCTGATCGAGTTCATGAAGACCCTGTAGCCCAGGGCATTGCGAAGGAGCGTCCACATGTCATTACTGCATCATTGGGAACATGAGTTCGACAAGGTCAAGGTCCGCCTGCACGGGTTGGTCACGCGGCTGGAAATGTCCTGGAAGAAACTGGTCAACGACCTGGAGCCCGAGGAGTTCCAGGCCATCGTCAAGCTGTTGCAGCGCGGCCACGACCAGGCACGACACGTGATCGAGCACGGCGACCTGCCGGACGACGAGCCGGCCGTGCCGTGGGAGCTGTCCCACGGCCTGTCGATCCTGAAGCTCGGCAACGCCGAGCCCTTGCCGCAGAGCGAGGACGAATTGCCGACCCGGGTACTCAAGGACGGCACCTTGCTGGGTTGTCGCAAATGGGAACTGCTGGACCTGTTATGGAGCGAGGCGCTGCTCAAGTGGATCGAGAACCTGCGCCATCACGCACCGTTCGCCACCACCCCGGCGCTGGTGAAGATGGACCGCGACGTGGTGTTGGCGATCGCCGGAGACTGGGGCACCGGGCCGTTCGACAGCCACGCGCCGGCGGTCGCGGTCGCCAACCAGATGCAACTGGCCCAGGCCGATTTCACCATCCACCTGGGGGATGTGTACTACGCCGGCACCCATTCCCAGGAAGACGTCGACATGGTCGGCTGGCCCCAGGGCAAGCACGGTTCGTTCACCCTCAACTCCAACCATGAGATGTACAGCGGCGCCCACGGTTACTTCAAGGAGCTGGCCAAGCGTTTCCCGGTGCAGCAGGGCACCAGTTATTTCGCCTTGTACAACGACGATTGGCTGGTGGTCGGCCTCGACAGCGCCTACGCCTCGGACGCCATGAACCTGTACATGGACGGCACCCTCAACGCCCAGCAGATCGACTGGATGAAGGGCCTGCCCAAACGCAAGAAGTTGATGGTGCTCAGTCACCACCAGGGCTTTGATATTTCCGGGCACCACAAGACCGCGCTGTACCAGCCGGTGTGCGACGCCTTGGGCCGTGAGCCGGATTATTGGTACTGGGGGCATTTGCACAACGGCATTTGCTACGCCACCCAGGGCGGCTTGCATGCGCGATGCGCCGGGCATGGGGCGATTCCCTATGGCACCACCAGCGAGTTGAACGGGCATGCCCGGGTGCTGTGGTCGGAGACGCAACTGGCGGGGGATGAGGCGTATCCGGAGCGGGTGTTGAACGGGTATGTGAAGGTGCAGTTGAGCGGGGAGGCGATTGTCGAGACGTTCTATGGGGAGGATGGGTCGGTGCGCTGGTCTTCGAAGTAATCAGGTGAATGTCAGGCCGCTATCGCGAGCAAGCTCGCTCCCACAGGTTTTGTGAACGACACAGAACCCCTGTGGGAGCGAGCTTGCTCGCGATGCTTCTGACTTAGCCCTGGACCGGCACGCCCTTGAGGTACGGCGCCGGCTCGGCTCCCAGGTTGTTGAGCATGCGCTCGCTGTACCAGTCGACGAAGTTCACCACGCCGAACTCATAGGTCTTGGAGTACGGGCCAGGCTGGTAGGCGGTGGAGTTGATGCCGCGCTGGTTTTCCTCGGCCAGGCGACGGTCCTGGTCGTTGGTGGCGTCCCAGACTTCGCGCATGCGCGCCACGTCATAGTCCACGCCTTCGACGGCGTCCTTGTGCACCAGCCACTTGGTGGTGACCATGGTTTCCTGGGCGCTGATCGGCCACACGGTGAACACGATGATGTGGTCGCCCATGCAGTGGTTCCACGAATGCGGCAGGTGCAGGATGCGCATCGAGCCCAGGTCCGGGTTCTTGATGCGACCCATCAGCTTGGCGCAGCCTTGCTTGCCGTCCAGGGTCATCGACACGGTGCCCTTGAGCAGCGGCATGCGCACGATACGATTGCGCAGGCCAAAGCTGGCGTGGGCGTAAGGGATCTTCTCGGCTTCCCATGCGGCGGCGGACGCGGCCACGTGGTCCTTGAACGCCTGGTCGGCCCGCGGGTCGGTGACATCGTCCCATTCCAGCAGGGTCTTGAGCAGTTCCGGGTGCGAACCGCCGCAGTGGTAGCACTCGCGGTTGTTTTCCAGCACCAGCTTCCAGTTGGCCTTTTCCATCAAGGTGGTTTGCACCGCCACCTTGGTGTTTTCCATGTCGTACGGTTCCATGTAGTGGCTGAGCGTCGACAGGAAGTCATCGATGGCCGGTGGATTCTCCGCCAGGCTGATGAAGATGTAGCCGCCGGCGGTCTTCACGTTCACTGGCTTGAGGCCGTACTGCTTCATGTCGAAGTCGGCGCCCATCTCGGTGCCGGCGAACAGCAGGCGACCGTCCAGCTCGTAGGTCCACTGGTGATAATGGCAGACCAGCTTGGCCACCTTGCCTTTGTCGCTGGTGCACAGGCGTGAACCGCGGTGGCGGCAGACGTTGTGGAAGGCATGCACCACGCCGTCGGCGCCGCGAATCACGATGATCGGGTTCTTGCCGACCTGCAGGGTCAGGTAGTTGCCCTTGGTCGGGATCTCGCAGGTCATGCCGGCGATCAACCATTCCTTCTGGAAGATCTCCTGCATGTCGATGTCGAACAGGCGCTCGTCGCTGTAGAACGGCTGGGGCAACGAGAACGTGCGCTCGCGCTCCTGCAGCATCTGTGCGGTGGCCTTGCGTGCGGGTTCCAGCGGATCGCCCAGGCTCAGGGTTGTGGTCACGTCCATCGTTGTATCCTCATGGCCATCTGTGTGGCCGGCGAAATGACTAATCGGTTGTGCTACGCAAGGCAGAAAACGTTGTTTGTCTGTTGGGGCGAGTGTGGGGCCGCGCAGGGGGCGAACCTTATCCATGGGCGACATGGCCCAATCTGTTCCCGACGCGCAAGCCCCGGTGGTTGGGGGCTGGTCGCGATAAGTATGTCAATGTCGCGAATAGGTAAACGGCGGTGCCGGGGCCTGCGCACAATCGCCAACATGAAGGCCGGCAGTCGGCCGTGGAGATGAGCATGTCCAATAATTTCCTGAACCCGGTCACCACCCAGACCTGGGCCAATGGCCGACATATCGTGCGGTGCGTCAAAGTCATCCAGGAAACCTGGGATGTGCGTACGTTCTGTTTCATGGCCGACCAGCCGATCATGTTCTTTTTCAAGCCGGGGCAGTTCGTCACCCTGGAGCTGGAGATCGAAGGCCAGCCGGTCATGCGCTCCTACACCATCTCCAGTTCGCCGTCGGTGCCCTACAGTTTCTCGGTGACCATCAAGCGCGTGCCGGGCGGCAAGGTCTCGAACTGGCTGCATGACACCCTGCATGAGGGCCAGGAGCTGGCAGTGCACGGGCCGGTGGGGCTGTTCAATGCCATCGACTTCTCCGCCCCGAAAGTCCTCTACCTCAGCGGCGGCGTCGGCATTACCCCGGTGATGTCCATGGCGCGCTGGTACTACGACACCAATGCCAACGTCGACATGGTGTTCATCCACAGTGCCCGTTCGCCCAAGGACATCATCTACCACCGCGAGCTGGAGCACATGGCGTCGCGGATCGACAACTTCAGCCTGCACCTGATTTGTGAGAAGCATGGCCTGGGCGAGCCTTGGGCCGGTTATCGTGGCTACCTGAACCACAAGATGCTGGAGCTGATGGCGCCGGACTTCATGGAGCGCGAGGTGTTCTGCTGCGGCCCGACGCCGTACATGAACGCGGTCAAGCGCTTGCTGGAGAGTGCCGGCTTCGACATGAAGCGTTATCACGAGGAATCCTTCGGCGCCACGCCGCCGGAAGCCCGGGCCGACGCCGTGGAGCAAGCCGAGCAGGCCGCCGAAGCGCCCGAAGTCGATGCCGCGGACCTGCACCTGGTGGAGTTCACCTCCTCGGGCAAGAGCATTCGCGTGGCACCGGGCGAAACCGTCCATGCCGCCGCCGCCAAGCTCGGCATGATGATTCCCAAGGCCTGTGGCATGGGCATCTGCGGAACCTGCAAGGTGTTGAAGCTGGGTGGGGAAGTGGAGATGGACCACAACGGCGGCATCACCGAGGACGACGAAGCCGAAGGCTACATCCTGTCGTGCTGCAGCGTGCCGAAGGGGGATGTGCGGATCGAGTTCTGATCCGCATCTCTCAGGCAGAACGTGGTTCCTTGTGGCGAGGGGATTTATCCCCGCAGGGCTGCGAAGCAGCCCCCAAACAGCCGACTCGGTTAACCGGATACACTGCGTCCACAGGCTTTAGGGCTGCTTCGCAGCCCATCGGGGATAAATCCCCTCGCCACAGGGTAACCATGTCCCCGGGCCAAACAGTGGTCCGGCCCGGCCTTGGGTGAATCTTTACTTAGCCCGCCATCACTTCCCGGATGTCCGCCGCCAGTTCCCTTACCCGCGCCTCTTCGGTGTCCCACGAGCACATGAAGCGGGCGCCGCCCTTGCCGATGAACGTGTAGAACCGCCAGCCGCGGGCGGTGAGGGTGGTGATGGCGGCTTCCGAGAGTTGCAGGAACACGCCATTGGCCTGGACCGGGAACATCAGTTCCACGCCAGGAATGTCACTCACCAGTTGCGCCAGGAGCTGGGCGCAGTGGTTGGCGTGGCGGGCGTGCTTGAGCCAGGCGTCGTCCTGCAGCAGGCCGACCCAGGGCGCGGAGAGAAAGCGCATCTTCGAGGCCAGTTGTCCCGCCTGCTTGCAGCGGTAGTCGAAGTCTTCGGCCAGATCGTGATTGAAGAACAGGATCGCCTCGCCCACCGCCATGCCGTTTTTCGTCCCGCCGAAGCACAGCACGTCCACGCCGGCTTTCCAGGTCAGGTCGGCCGGGGAGCAGCCGAGGAAAGCGCAGGCGTTGGAAAAGCGCGCGCCGTCCATGTGCAGGTTCAGCCCCAATTCCTTGCAGGTGATGCTGATGGCGCGGATTTCTTCCGGGGTATAGACGCTGCCGACTTCCGTGGCCTGGGTCAGGGTCACGACGCGCGGTTTGGGATAATGGATGTCCTGGCGCTTGAGGGCGATCTCGCGGATCGAGTCGGGGGTCAGCTTGCCGTTTTCGGTGCGGGCCACCAGCAGTTTGGAACCGTTGGAGAAGAACTCCGGCGCCCCGCACTCGTCGGTTTCGACGTGGGCAGTTTCCGAGCAGATCACGCTGTGGTAACTCTGGCACAGCGAGGACAGTGCCAGGGAGTTGGCCGCGGTGCCGTTGAACGCGAAGAACACTTCGCAGTCGGTTTCAAACAAGGCGCGGAAATCATCGGCGGCCCGGTGGGTCCACTCATCGTCGCCGTAGGCGCGTTGGTGGCCCTGGTTGGCTTCTTCCATGGCGGCCCAGGCTTCGGGGCAAATACCGGAATAGTTGTCGCTGGCAAACTGTTGACTCTTGTCGGTCATGGCCTTGCTCCTGAGGTAGAGAGTCCTGGATAAAGAGTTCCCTGAGTGGACGTCCCGGGTGGGGGCGTTCCGGGGTCGGCGCGCTTGGGTCCACGACGCCGTGTTCGATGTTGGTGCGCACTTTACCCAAGATTAGCGGGGGAACACACCGGATGTTTCTGTCAGGAAATCACAATGTCATTGCGTCGCCTTGCCCATGAGCCGACGTGACGGGGCGCTGGATCTGCTCAAGTGGCTGGCTCTGTTGGCGATGGTGCTCGATCATCTGCGATATGTCGGTTTCTCCGCCGATTGGCTGTACGTACCGGGGCGCCTGGCATTTCCCTGGTTCTGTCTGGCGATGGCGGCAAACCTGGCGCGCATCGGCGCCAGCGCCCTGCCGTGGCGTTACCTGGGCTGGTTGCTGTTGTTCGGCGCGGTGAGTGAAGTGCCTTATCGGCTGTTCTTTCCTGAGGGGGCGACGCTCAATGTGCTGCCGACCCTGACCCTGGGCTTGCTGGTGGCGCGCAGTTGGCAGACGCCGACCCTGGAGGCGCGCGGCCTGGCGGTGGGGGCGCTGTTGTTGTCGGCGTGGTTCTCTGCGCAACTGATGTTCGGCTTCTTCGGCGTGTTGCTGCCACTGGCGTTGCTGCTGGTGATTCGCCGGCCCTGGTACTTCGCCGTGTTGCCGGGGGTGGTGTGCGTGGCGGCCAATCAGTGGCGGGCGCTTTACGGCGCGGCGTGGCTGGGCAATGCCGTGGCGCTGTGGGGGTTGGTGGCTTGCCTGCTGGCGCCAGTGCTTGGGCTGTTGCTGTTGCGACAGGCTGGTCGTATTCATCCGCCGGCGATGCGGCGTTGGGCTTATGCACTTTATCCAGCGCATTTTCTGGTTCTGCTCGTGGTTCGGCAGGTCATTACCCAAGCAATGAGATGAAGGCCTGTGGCGAGGGGATTTATCCCCGTTGAGCTGCGAAGCAGCTCCCTGAATCAGTCAATCCGGTCATTCTGATACACCGTACCCGCAGGCTTGGGGGCCGCTTCGCGCCCCAGCGGGGATAAATCCCCTCGCCACAGTGATCGCGTCATACGCCATGTCGTAAACGCGCCTTTGTGTGGCGTCCATAGGCATTTGACCTGTCTGCGCCAGCCATACCATCGCTTCCAAAGGGCACGACCAAAGGGTCCGTGCCTCACCGAGACGAAAAGGCGCACCGCCGCCGCTGGGAGAGACGCGATGTTCAGCAAGCAAGACCAAATCCAAGGCTATGACGATGCACTGCTGGCGGCGATGAATGCCGAAGAGCAACGCCAGGAAGATCACATCGAGCTGATCGCGTCGGAAAACTACACCAGCAAGCGTGTGATGCAGGCCCAGGGCAGTGGCCTGACCAACAAATACGCCGAAGGCTATCCAGGCAAGCGCTACTACGGTGGCTGCGAGCACGTCGACAAGGTCGAAGCCCTGGCCATCGAGCGCGCCAAGCAACTGTTCGGTGCCGACTACGCCAACGTCCAGCCGCACTCCGGTTCTTCGGCCAACAGCGCCGTGTACCTGGCCCTGCTGCAAGCCGGCGACACCATCCTGGGCATGAGCCTGGCCCACGGTGGTCACCTGACCCACGGCGCCAAGGTGTCGTCCTCGGGCAAGCTCTATAACGCGGTGCAGTACGGCATCGACACCACCACCGGCCTGATCGACTACGACGAAGTCGAGCGCCTGGCGGTCGAGCACAAGCCGAAAATGATCGTTGCCGGTTTCTCGGCCTACTCCAAGACCCTCGACTTCCCGCGTTTCCGCCAGATCGCCGACAAGGTCGGTGCGCTGCTGTTCGTCGACATGGCCCACGTGGCGGGCCTGGTCGCCGCCGGCCTGTACCCGAACCCGCTGCCTTATGCCGACGTGGTCACCACCACCACCCACAAGACCCTGCGCGGTCCACGTGGCGGCCTGATCCTGGCCAAGTCCAACGAAGAGATCGAGAAGAAGCTCAACGCCGCGGTATTCCCCGGCGCCCAGGGCGGTCCGCTGATGCACGTGATCGCCGGTAAGGCCGTGTGCTTCAAGGAAGCGCTGGAGCCCGGCTTCAAGGCCTACCAGCAGCAAGTGATCGAGAATGCCCAGGCCATGGCTGGCGTGTTCATCAAGCGCGGCTACGATGTAGTGTCCGGCGGCACCGATAACCACCTGTTCCTGGTCAGCCTGATCCGTCAGGGCCTGACCGGCAAGGACGCCGATGCCGCCCTGGGCCGCGCCCACATCACCGTCAACAAGAACGCCGTGCCGAACGACCCGCAGTCGCCATTCGTGACCTCGGGCCTGCGCATCGGTACTCCGGCGGTGACCACTCGCGGTTTCAAGGTTTCCCAGTGCGTGACGCTGGCCGGCTGGATCTGCGACATCCTCGACAACCTCGGCGACGCCGATGTCGAAGCCAACGTCGCCCAGCAAGTGTCGGCCCTGTGCGCGGACTTCCCGGTTTATCGCTGAGTCGGTTTTGGAGTAATGACTATGCAACGCTATTCGGGCTTCGGCCTCTTCAAACACTCTCTCAGCCATCACGAAAACTGGCAGCGGATGTGGCGCACGCCGACCCCGAAGAAAGTCTACGACGTGGTGATCGTCGGCGGTGGCGGGCATGGCCTGGCGACCGCCTACTACCTGGCCAAGGAACACGGCATCACCAACGTGGCCGTGGTCGAGAAGGGTTGGCTGGGCGGCGGTAACACCGCGCGCAACACCACCATCGTGCGCTCCAACTACCTGTGGGACGAATCGGCCCACCTGTACGAGCACGCCATGAAGCTCTGGGAAGGCCTGTCCCAAGACCTGAACTACAACGTCATGTTCTCCCAGCGCGGTGTGTACAACCTGTGCCACACCCTGCAGGACATCCGTGATTCCGAGCGCCGGGTCAACGCCAACCGCCTCAACGGCGTGGACGGCGAACTGCTCAACGCCAAGCAAGTGGCCGACGAGATCCCGTACCTGGACTGTTCGAAGAACACCCGTTACCCGGTGCTGGGCGCCACTGTCCAGCGTCGCGGCGGCGTGGCCCGTCACGATGCCGTGGCCTGGGGCTTTGCCCGTGCCGCCGACGCCTTGGGCGTGGACCTGATCCAGCAGACCGAAGTGATCGGTTTCCGGAAGGAAAACGGCGTGTGCATCGGTGTGGAAACCAACAAGGGCTTCATCGGCGCCAAACGCGTCGGCGTGGTGACCGCCGGTAACTCCGGGCACATGGCCAAGCTGGCCGGTTTCCGCCTGCCGGTCGAATCCCATCCGCTGCAAGCGCTGGTGTCCGAGCCGATCAAGCCGATCATCGACAGCGTGATCATGTCCAACGCCGTGCACGGCTACATCAGCCAGTCCGACAAGGGCGACCTGGTGATCGGTGCCGGTATCGACGGCTGGGTCGGCTACGGCCAGCGCGGTTCGTACCCGGTGATCGAACACACCATCCAGGCCATCGTCGAGATGTTCCCGGTGCTCTCGCGGGTGCGCATGAACCGCCAGTGGGGCGGCATCGTCGACACCACGCCGGACGCCTGCCCGATCATCTCCAAGACCCCGGTGCCGAACATGTTCTTCAACTGCGGTTGGGGCACCGGCGGCTTCAAGGCCACCCCGGGCTCGGGCAACGTGTTTGCCGCCAGCCTGGCCAAGGGTGAGATGCACCCACTGGCCGCGCCGTTTTCCATCGACCGTTTCCACAACGGCGCATTGATCGACGAACACGGCGCTGCTGCCGTCGCCCACTAACAGGAAGGAGAAATCCCTATGTTGCACATCTTCTGTCCTCACTGCGGCGAACTGCGCTCCGAAGAGGAATTCCATTCGTCCGGCCAGGCGCACATCCCCCGTCCACTGGACCCGAATGCCTGCACCGACGAGCAGTGGGGCGACTACATGTTCTTCCGCGACAACCCGCGCGGCCTGCACCATGAGTTGTGGATCCACGCGGCCGGTTGCCGCCAGTACTTCAACGCGACCCGTGACACGGTGAGCTACGAAATCCTGGAAACCTACAAGATCGGCCAAAAGCCGCAATTCACCGACAAGGCTGACAGTCCGAAAGCGGCCGCACAGGCTCTGGGAGAGAAGGTATGAGCCAGATCAATCGCCTGTCCAACGGCGGACGGATCGACCGCAATAAAGTGCTGAGCTTCACCTTCAACGGCCAGACCTACAAAGGCTTCGAAGGCGACACCCTGGCCGCCGCATTGCTGGCCAACGGTGTCGATATCATTGGCCGCAGCTTCAAGTATTCCCGTCCGCGCGGCATCTTCGCCGCCGGTGCGGAAGAGCCAAACGCCGTGTTGCAGATCGGTGCCACCGAAGCCACCCAGATCCCTAACGTGCGGGCCACGCAACAGGCGCTGTACCAGGGCCTGGTCGCCACCAGCACCAACGGCTGGCCGAACGTGAACAACGACATGATGGGCATCCTCGGCAAGGTCGGCGGCAAGCTGATGCCGCCGGGCTTCTACTACAAGACCTTCATGTATCCACAGTCGTTCTGGATGACGTACGAGAAGTACATCCGCAAGGCCGCGGGCTTGGGTCGCTCGCCGACCGAGAACGATCCGGACACCTACGACTACATGAACCGTCACTGCGACGTGCTGGTGGTCGGTGCCGGTCCTGCCGGCCTGGCTGCCGCGCTGGCAGCGGCCCGCAGCGGTGCGCGAGTGATCCTGGCAGACGAGCAGGAAGAGTTCGGCGGCAGCCTGCTCGACTCCCGCGAGAGCCTGGACGGCAAGCCGGCCACCGAATGGGTGGCGGCGGTGATCGCCGAGCTGCGTTCGATGCCGGAAGTCGTGCTGTTGCCGCGCGCCACCGTCAACGGCTACCACGACCATAACTTCCTGACCATCCACGAGCGCCTCACCGACCACCTCGGTGACCGTGCGCCGATCGGCCAGGTGCGCCAGCGCATCAACCGTGTCCGCGCCAAGCGCGTGGTGTTGGCCACCGGCGCCTGCGAGCGGCCGCTGGTCTACGGCAACAACGACGTGCCGGGCAACATGCTGGCCGGCGCGGTTTCCACCTACGTGCGTCGCTACGGCGTGGCACCGGGCAAGAAACTGGTACTGAGCACCAACAACGACCACGCCTATCGCGTGGCGCTGGACTGGTTCGACGCCGGCCTGCAAGTGGTGGCCGTCGCCGATGCCCGTAGCAACCCACGGGGTGCGCTGGTGGAAGAGGCACGTGCCAAGGGCATCCGCATCCTCACCGGCAGCGCCGTGATCGAGGCCCGTGGCAGCAAGCGCGTGACCGGTGCCCGTGTCGCCGCGATCGACGTGCGTGCACAAAAAGTCACCAGCCCAGGCGAATGGCTGGACTGCGACCTGGTCGCCAGTTCCGGCGGCTACAGCCCGGTGGTCCACCTGGCTTCGCACCTGGGCGGCAAGCCGATCTGGCGTGAAGACATCCTCGGTTTCGTACCGGGCGAAGCACCGCAGAAGCGCGTGTGCGTCGGCGGCGTGAATGGCGTCTACGGCCTGGGCGATTCCCTGGCCGATGGTTTCGAAGGCGGCGTGCGTGCGGCCAGCGAAGCCGGCTTCAAGGCGGTAGAGGGCGTGTTGCCCAAAGCCTTGAGCCGCCACGAAGAGCCGACCCTGGCGCTGTTCCAGGTGCCTCACGAAAAAGCCACTGCACGGGCGCCGAAGCAATTCGTCGACCTGCAGAACGACGTCACTGCCGCCGCGATCGAACTCGCCACCCGCGAAGGCTTCGAGTCGGTCGAGCACGTCAAGCGCTACACCGCCCTGGGCTTCGGCACCGACCAAGGCAAGCTGGGCAACGTCAACGGCCTGGCCATCGCGGCGCGTTCGCTGAACGTGAGCATCCCGCAGATGGGCACCACGATGTTCCGTCCGAACTACACGCCGGTGACCTTCGGCGCGGTGGCCGGCCGGCATTGCGGGCACATCTTCGAACCGGTTCGCTTCACCGCGCTGCACGCCTGGCACGTGAAGAACGGTGCCGAATTCGAAGACGTCGGCCAATGGAAACGCCCTTGGTATTTCCCAAGGAACGGCGAAGACCTGCACGCTGCGGTCAAGCGCGAATGCAAGGCCGTGCGCGATAGCGTCGGCCTGCTGGACGCCTCGACCCTGGGCAAGATCGACATCCAGGGCCCGGATGCCCGCGAGTTCCTCAACCGCATCTATACCAACGCCTGGACCAAGCTCGACGTGGGCAAGGCGCGCTACGGCCTGATGTGCAAGGAAGACGGCATGGTCTTCGACGACGGGGTCACCGCCTGCGTCGCCGACAACCATTTCATCATGACCACCACCACCGGCGGTGCGGCCCGTGTGCTGCAATGGCTGGAGATCTACCAGCAGACCGAATGGCCGGACCTGAAGGTGTACTTCACCTCGGTCACCGACCACTGGGCGACCATGACCCTGTCGGGGCCCAACAGCCGCAAGCTGCTGAGCGAAGTCACCGACATCGACCTGGACCGTGACGGCTTCCCGTTCATGACCTGGAAGGAAGGCCTGGTGGGCGGCGTGCCGGCCCGGGTGTTCCGGATCTCGTTCACCGGTGAGCTGTCGTACGAAGTCAACGTGCAGGCCGACTACGCCATGGGCGTGCTCGAGAAGATTGTCGAGGCGGGCAAGAAGTACAACCTGACCCCGTACGGCACAGAAACCATGCACGTACTGCGGGCCGAGAAGGGCTTCATCATCGTCGGCCAGGACACCGACGGCTCGATGACCCCGGACGACCTGAACATGGGTTGGTGCGTGGGCCGTACCAAACCGTTCTCGTGGATCGGCTGGCGCGGCATGAACCGTGAAGATTGCGTGCGTGAGAACCGCAAGCAACTGGTGGGCCTCAAGCCGATCGACCCGAATGTCTGGCTGCCGGAAGGCGCGCAATTGGTCTTCAACCCCAAGCAGACGATCCCGATGACCATGGTCGGTCACGTGACCTCCAGCTACGCGCACAACTCCCTGGGCTATTCGTTTGCCATGGGTGTGGTCAAGGGGGGCTTGAAGCGTATCGGTGAGCGGGTCTTCTCGCCGCAGGCCGATGGCAGCGTGATCGAGGCCGAGATCGTTTCCTCGGTGTTCTTCGATCCGAAGGGGGATCGGCAGAATATCTGATGACCGTCAGATTCTGTGGAGGCAGGGCTGCCGCATTCGCGAGCAAGCCCGCTCCCACAGGATCGAAGGGGTTGAAGAAATTTAGGCCAGGCATCAATCCAATGTGGGAGCGGGCTTGCTCGCGAAGACGGCAGCACAGTCACTACAAGGGTTGAGCCCAGCGCACTACTGAATTCAAGACAGGTGCTATATGACAGCAGCCAATGTTTACCAACAACGCCCGACCACCGGGGCCAAAGCCGAGTCGTCGCTGCACCATGCCGACCTCGCCAGCCTGGTGGGCAAGGGTCGCAAGAACGCCGGCGTGACCGTGCGCGAGAAGAAACTCCTGGGCCATTTGACCATTCGTGGCGATGGTCACGACGCCGCATTCGCCGCCGGCGTGCACAAGGCCCTGGGCATCGAGTTGCCGGGCGCGCTGAGCATCATCGTCAAGGGCGAAACCAGTCTGCAATGGATGGGCCCGGATGAATGGTTGCTGGTCGTACCGACCGGTGAAGAGTTCGCCGCCGAGCAAAAACTGCGTGAAGCCCTGGGCGACCTGCACATCCAGATCGTCAACGTCAGCGGCGGCCAGCAGATCCTCGAACTGTCGGGCCCGAACGTGCGCGATGTGCTGATGAAGTCCACCAGCTACGACGTCCACCCAAGCAATTTCCCGGTGGGCAAGGCCGTGGGCACGGTGTTCGCCAAGTCGCAACTGGTGATCCGCCACACCGGCGAAGACACCTGGGAGCTGCTGATCCGCCGCAGCTTCTCGGATTACTGGTGGCTGTGGTTGCAGGACGCTTCGGCTGAGTATGGCTTGAGTGTTCAGGTTTAACGCAGTGCTCGAATGCTTTTGTGGCGAGGGAGCTTGCTCCCGCTCGGCTGCGTAGCAGTCGTAAACCTGAGCCCGCGTTCCTGATAAGGACGCGGTTGCTGACATTGGGGTTGCTGCGCAACCCAGCGGGAGCAAGCTCCCTCGCCACAGGGTTTCTCTGTCGCACCGAAAATTTGAACAGGAGTCACCGCAATGAGCCGCGCCCCAGACACATGGATCTTGACTGCCGATTGCCCCAGCGTGCTCGGCACGGTGGACGCGGTGACCCGCTTTCTGTTCGAGCAGGGCTGCTACGTCACTGAACACCATTCCTTCGACGACCGTCTTTCGGCGCGGTTCTTCATTCGCGTGGAATTCCGCCAGCCCGAGGGCTTCGACGAACAGGGTTTCCGTGCCGGCCTGGCCGAACGTGCCCAAGCCTTTGGCATGGTCTTCGAGCTGACTGCGCCGAACTACCGGCCCAAAGTGGTGATCATGGTCTCCAAGGCCGATCACTGCCTCAACGACTTGCTCTACCGCCAGCGCATCGGCCAGTTGTCCATGGACGTGGTGGCCGTGGTGTCCAACCACCCGGACCTCAAGCCGCTGGCCGACTGGCACCAGATCCCCTACTACCATTTCCCCCTGGACCCGAACGACAAACCGGCCCAGGAGCGCCAGGTGTGGCAGGTGATCGAAGACACCGGCGCTGAACTGGTGATCCTCGCCCGCTACATGCAGGTGCTGTCGCCGGAGCTGTGCCGCAAGCTCGATGGCAAGGCGATCAACATCCATCACTCCCTGCTGCCGGGCTTCAAGGGCGCCAAGCCGTATCACCAGGCCTACAACAAGGGCGTGAAGCTGGTGGGCGCGACGGCGCACTACATCAACAACGACCTGGACGAAGGCCCGATCATCGCCCAGGGCGTGGAGGTGGTGGATCACAGCCACTACCCCGAGGACCTGATCGCCAAGGGGCGGGATATCGAAGGGCTGACGCTGGCCCGGGCGGTGGGATATCACATTGAACGGCGGGTGTTCCTCAACGCCAACAGAACGGTCGTTCTCTAGTTTTCAAGGACTGCTTCGCAGTCCATTCGCGAGCAAGCCCGCTCCCACAGGATTTGTGTCGCATACAGATCTCGGACCCACCAGAAATTCAAATGTGGGAGCGGGCTTGCTCGCGAAGAGGCCCTTACAGACAACAAAGAAACAAGCACTAACCCGAGCAATCAACGCGCTGCCTGTCTAGGCAACGCAGTTTCATAAAAACAACAGCGAGGTGAAAGCATGTCCGGTAATCGTGGTGTCGTGTATCTCGGCCAAGGCAAGGTCGAAGTGCAGAAAATCGACTATCCCAAAATGCAGGACCCGCGCGGCAGGAAGATCGAGCACGGCGTCATCCTGCGCGTAGTCTCCACCAACATCTGCGGCTCCGACCAACACATGGTGCGTGGCCGTACCACCGCCCAGACCGGCCTGGTCCTGGGGCACGAGATCACCGGTGAAGTGATCGAGAAGGGCAGCGACGTCGAGAACCTGAAGATCGGTGACCTGGTGTCGGTGCCGTTCAACGTGGCCTGCGGCCGCTGCCGTTCCTGCAAAGAGCAACACACCGGTGTCTGCCTGACCGTCAACCCGGCACGTGCCGGCGGTGCCTACGGTTACGTCGACATGGGCGACTGGACCGGCGGCCAGGCCGAATACGTGCTGGTGCCGTACGCTGATTTCAACCTGTTGAAACTGCCGGACCGCGACAAGGCCATGGAAAAAATCCGTGACCTGACCTGCCTCTCCGACATCCTGCCAACCGGCTACCACGGTGCCGTCACTGCTGGCGTCGGCCCAGGCAGCACCGTGTACATCGCTGGCGCCGGCCCGGTTGGCCTCGCGGCCGCTGCTTCGGCGCGCCTGCTGGGTGCGGCCGTGGTGATCATCGGTGACGTCAACTCCATCCGCCTGGCTCACGCCAAGGCGCAGGGCTTTGAAATCGTCGACCTGTCCACCGACACCCCACTGCACGAGCAAATCGCCGCATTGCTGGGCGAGCCAGAGGTTGATTGCGCCGTTGACTGCGTCGGCTTCGAAGCCCGCGGCCATGGCCACGACGGCGTCAAGCACGAAGCCCCGGCCACCGTACTCAACTCACTGATGCAAGTGACCCGCGTTGCCGGCAAGATCGGTATCCCCGGCCTGTACGTGACCGAAGACCCGGGCGCCGTCGATGCCGCCGCCAAGATCGGTGCCCTGAGCATCCGCTTCGGCCTGGGCTGGGCCAAATCCCACAGCTTCCACACCGGCCAGACCCCGGTCATGAAGTACAACCGCGCGCTGATGCAAGCGATCATGTGGGACCGCATCAACATTGCCGAAATCGTCGGTGTGCAGGTGATCAGCCTGGATGATGCGCCGCAGGGGTATGGCGAGTTCGATGCGGGTGTGCCGAAGAAGTTTGTGATTGATCCGCATAAGATGTTTAGTGCGGCTTGAAGCGCTTGGATTAGAGGGGAGGGCGACTTTAGTCGCCCTTTTATTTGGGTTGTAAATCATCGTTAAAAAGAGCAGGCACCGCCAAAGTAGTGCGACGTATGGACGGCCCTCACTGAAGAGGAAAGAGTGTCGTTAATTCTCTGGTAGAGAATAAATATTTTGTCTATTGTCTGCGTATTGAAACTACCTCTTCATAGAGTGGGGGTCTTGTTGGGTCTAGCGAGGCGTAGGCGGGTGGAGAATCCAATACTCCACGGATTTCGAAAGTAGGAGTGCCAGGGATTTCAAGATGACTGGGGCCTGTATGGGGAGCGTTAAGGATTTCATCGAAAGTTATTAAGTTCTGTTGGTGCATTGCCCGGTCTCTATTTACCTGTGTTATCAGGTTTTGGTAAAGGTCTATAAGCTCTGGCCGCACGTTTTTGTGTTTCGACATCATTGCCGCTAGGGCAGTAATTCTTTTCTCTTGTTCGATAAGGGTTTTGCTGCTTTGGATCAGAAAATTTTCCCCGTTAATAAGCTCTGGCGGAATTTCGATGTTGGAATTTTTGTATGGTTTTGTAGGGTATTTCATGAAATTTTCCAGTGGAACATTGGCTGGTACTTTTAATTTTATCCCATGAATACGTACCGTGTCGCTGGCTGTTCTAAGTCCCGCTAGGGCTAATAATGAATTTATGAAAGTATGTCCGTTAGGGTCTGCTCTATTTATAGGATCGCCTTGACAGTATGCATACGCATTTAGACCGCCCTTCCCAAATGGACTCATCGTGTCTGGGCTGTTAAATCGCATCAGCACCGGATTGAACGCACGATAACCATTGCCCAGTAAATAGTGCCCCGTCACCGGCTCCGGCCGTTCGCCGTTGAATCCGAGCAGGCTGAGTAGACCCTGTTTCAAGGCGCGGTGACCATATGGCATATAGGCGAGGATATGAGGCTGCGATGTGTCGAACGCGTGCAATACCGACCGCTGTTGATCAGTTGTGAGCAGCGTGGTTTTGACGGCATCATCCTGTTGCTGTTGTTGAGCCAGGACTAGATCGCCTTGCTGGAAAATCGAACGTCGCGCGGAACCTTGAATTTCAGTAGATAAGCGATCCTTCAGGTAGAACCGTTGGGAAACGACCAGGGCGGTTGGCGTACAGCCGACCAGTCGATCCAAAGGGTCGTAGCTGTAACGGCAGAGCAGGTTTTTACGCTTGAGCGGCATGATGGTACTCCTCAGGAAGATAATCTATTCCGGCGCCACTCTCGTCGCCTGCTTGCCCTTCGTACCCTGCTCGATTTCAAAAGAGACGGCCTGTCGCTCTTTCAGCGTCTTGTAACCCTCGCCGTCTATCGCTGAGTAATGAACGAACAGTTCTTCACCCCCTTTGCCGCAGGTAATGAAGCCATAGCCTTTTGCATCGTTAAACCATTTAACGGTTCCTTTGATTCGGTCGCTCATTTTTATTGTCCTATGCCCGAATGAATAAAGGCGCAGGGAGCTGAAGGCTCGTCCGCCTCGTTTCCGTTGACACAATGGGAGCTTAATTTCGGGCAGAACGAGTGCCTACTGTCAGAGCTGACAGTCGGCCATGCCGAAAGGAAATAACCGTTTGCCGGTGATATTCAGATGACTGTCACGAAGCGGTCATGCCGCAGCGCGGCTGCCTGTACCCCACTGACCAAACACCATTGTGGCGAGGGAGCTTGCTCCCGCTGGGGTGCGAAGCAGCCCTCGCTTTTCAGAAGCCAGGGGCGAGCGCTGCGCACTTGAGCGCGAGCAAGCTCGCTCGCCACGGTCAGTCGCGGGCGGTTGCCGTCCTGACCCGCTCGCAGAATTCAGGGTAGAAACCCTGTGTACTCGGGTTGCGACAGTCGTCTTGAACCTGGGCCAGGGCGGCACGGCTCAATGTCAGGCTACGGGGTTGGCTGGCGAAGGTGGTGTAGCCGTCCTGTTGGGTTTTGATGGCGTCGAAACCCTGCATGTCGTAGGCCAGCTCCACATCGTCGTCGGCCAGCCGTCGGGCCTGGACCGTCACGTGGGCGTACTGCTTGCCGCCCGGCGCGTTATTGAGTGCCGCCAGGCCGTGGCCGACCACGCGCAACAGGTCTCCCACCCAGGCGTCGTCGCTTTGCGGGGGCACAGCGGGACGATAGCGCACCGTCAGCGTTTGCGAGTCGTTGCGGATGGCCTCGGTCAGGGCCGGGTCGTAGCGCTTGATACGGTGTTCAATGGTCAACCAGGTCTTTCGCTCGTCGCTGGTGCCGTCGGCCACTTCAGGGTTGAGCGGGCCGCGTTGGCATTCGCTGACGCCCAAGGCAATGAGCATGCCCGTCAGGATGACCGCGAGCGTCGCTCCACCGATTTTTATATTCATAAGCAAAACTCGCGAGAGAGAGGCGCACTGTACGGTAACCCGGTGGGCGTTGACAGGGCGAGGCGTGATCGGTCGTCGACATCCACATGTGGAACAATCGCCTTGGGGCCCAGTCCAACGCCCGATTTCATACCGCCGACCCCAGGCGGTTTTTCATTGCCCCGAGAGGTTCCCCCCAATGAAGGTTTCACGCGGTTTCGCCCTGTCTTGCCTGCTCTCGTTCGCGGCGAGCCCGGCCTTCGCCCAATTCAGCCTCGATGATGCGGCCAACGTGTTGTCGGCGATGCAGGGCAATCAGAATGGGCAAGGGGAGGGCGCGGTGGCCGCGGCGCCAAAAGCCGCCGGATTGCTCAATACGCTCGGTTCGGAACTCAAGATCACCCCGGAACAGGCCATTGGCGGTGCCGGTGCGATGCTCGGGCTGGCGAAGAACCGGCTTAGCGAGCCGCAGTTTTCCGAGTTGAGCAGAAGCGTGCCGGGCCTTGATCAGATCGCCGGTAACCATGCCCTGGGTGGGCTCAATGGTTTGGGTGGGTTGCTGGGTGGTGGCTCGGACAAGAGTGTCTTGCTCGATGGTTTGCTGGGTAACGTCAAGGATACTCGGGACTTGAACAACGCTTTCAGTGCGCTGGGCATGGACACCGGGATGATTGGCCAGTTTGCGCCGGTGATTCTTGAGTATCTTGGGCAGCAGGGAGTGGGGAGTTCGTTGTTGCAGAATTTGGGTGGCATCTGGGGCGGTGGAACGGGTGTCTGATCAGTGGTTTTCGCTATAAGGCCATGCGCACGGTTCTGTGAGGATGCGGCCGGCTTGTCCCCAGGTTCGATGAAAGGTCCAGTCATCAGGACCTTGCATCGGCGGCATTCCAGGCGCTGCCTACTAATCAGAAGTGTCAGTCGCTTTGCCTTTCGTCACGCAAAACTGCAATCCGCCGATCCTTGTCGGTCCACAGCTGATTCACCCAGTCCTGCACTTGTTGGCGAAATACCGGGTCGTTTTCGTAGTCGCCCTGCCACAGCGCCGGGTCCAGCTCGCGGGTCTGGATGTCGATGATGACCCGGGGCACGGCGCCGCTGATCAGGTCCCAGAACCCGGGGATCCGGTCTTGGGGATAGACCACCGTGACGTCCAGGATCGCGTCCAGTTGTTCGCCCATCGCCGCCAGTACGAACGCCACGCCACCGGCCTTGGGCTTGAGCAGGTGGGTGAAGGGCGATTGTTGCTGCTGGCTTTTGGCGGTGGTGAAGCGGGTGCCTTCGAGGTAGTTGACCACGGTGACCGGTTGGCGCTTGAACAGCTCGCAGGCGGCCTTGGTGATTTCCAGGTCCTTGCCGGCCAGTTCCGGATTCTTGGCCAGGAAGGCCTTGGTGTAGCGCTTCATGAAGGGGTAGTCCAGCGCCCACCAGGCCAGGCCGAGGAACGGCACCCAGATCAGCTCCTTCTTGAGGAAGAACTTGAAGAACGGCGTGCGGCGGTTGAGGGTCTGGATCAGGGCGGGGATGTCCACCCAGGATTGGTGATTGCTGATGACCAGGTAGGACGTGTCGCCACGCAGGTCGGCACCGCCGCGGATGTCCCAACGGGTGGGGATGCACAGGGCGAAGATCAGCTTGTCGATTTCGGCCCAGGTCTCGGCGATCCACATCACCGCCCAGGAGGCGTAGTCACGAAAGCGTCCGGGCAGGATCAGCTTGAGCAGGGCGAACACCATCAATGGGCCGAACAGCACCAGGGTGTTGAGCAACAGCAGCAGCGTGACGAGACAGCCGGTGAGCAAGCGGCGCATAAATGACTCTTGCAGACAGATGGGCGGGCCATGATAAGCAGCTTCGGGCGGCAGGCCAAATAGGCGTGGACGAATGTTTCACTTTTTGGCCGGTATGCTGGGTTTGCTTCCGTGGCGAGGGGATTTATCCCCGTTGGGCAGCGCAGCTGCCCGAATGCTGTGCTGCGATCCAGCACCATGGCGAGCGCTTCGCACTCGAACGGGGATAAATCCCCTCGCCACAAAGGCAGCACAGTGGTGTCGAGGGCAACCGAACGAATTTATCGGCAACGGTCTAAAATCCCAACCCACACAGGAAGCCCTATCGCATGAAATCCATTCTCGCCCTGCTCTCCCTGGTGGCCCTTCCAGTGCTGGCCGCCGAGCCGACCCTGTACGGGCGCTATGAATACATCGCGCTGCCGGAAATCGGCGGTGAAGTGCTCAAGGCCAAGATGGACACCGGCGCGCTGACCGCTTCGCTGTCGGCCAAGGACATCGAGACCTTCACCCGCGACGGCGATGACTGGGTGCGCTTCCGCCTGGCCACCAAGGATGCGAGCAACAAGGTCTACGAGCACAAGATCGCGCGCATCAGCAAGATCAAGACCCGCTCCGAAGAAGATGACGACGACAACGAAACCATCGCCCCGAGCAAGCGCCCGGTGGTGGACCTGGAAATGTGCCTGGGTAACGTCAAGCGTACCGTGGAGGTCAACCTGACCGACCGCAGCAGCTTCAACTACCCGTTGCTGATCGGCGCCAAGGCCCTGCGCGAGTTTGGTGCAGCGGTGAACCCGGCTCGGCGTTATACGGCTGACAAGCCGGACTGCTGATTTCCCCGATTGACGTGCCCCTGGGGTTGGGGCACCGTTCCGGCAACTTTACTGTCGGGCGCGCAAGACATGCCTCATATTCTGATTGTCGAAGACGAAGCCGCCATCGCCGATACGCTGGTGTTTGCGCTGCAAGGAGAGGGTTTCGACACCACCTGGCTGAGCCTCGGCGCGGCGGCCCTCGAACACCAGAAGCACACGCCGGCGGACCTGATCATCCTCGATGTGGGCCTGCCGGATATCAGTGGATTTGAAACCTGCAAGAATCTCAGACGTTTCAGCGACGTTCCGGTCATTTTTCTGACAGCTCGGGATGGCGAGATCGACCGGGTCGTGGGCCTGGAGATCGGCGCCGACG
The DNA here is from genome assembly GCF_036693845.1 of Pseudomonas sp. MS646. Taxonomy (NCBI): domain Bacteria; kingdom Pseudomonadati; phylum Pseudomonadota; class Gammaproteobacteria; order Pseudomonadales; family Pseudomonadaceae; genus Pseudomonas; species Pseudomonas sp. MS646. The sequence goes on along the minus strand of NZ_CP144763.1, from coordinate 5,661,816 downwards.
ATTACGTGGTCAAGCCCTTCAGCCCCCGGGAAGTGGCGGCCAGGGTCCGCGCGATTCTCAAGCGCGTGGCCCCGCGCCCGGCGCCGGAGTTGGGCACGGCGCTGTTCCAGGTGGACAACGACCGGGTGCAGATCAGCTATCGCGGCAAGCCGCTGAACCTGACCCGCCACGAGTTCCGCCTGCTTAACTGCCTGCTGGAGCAGCCGGAGCGGGTCTTCAGCCGCGAACAGTTGCTCGACGCCCTGGGTGTCGCCAGTGATGCCGGCTACGAGCGCAGCATCGACAGCCACATCAAGAGCGTGCGCGCCAAGTTGCGCCTGGTCAGGGCCGAGGCCGAGCCGATCCAGACCCATCGCGGCCTCGGCTACAGCTACAGCCCGGGGCACAGCTGATGTCGCTGGGGATCCGGATTTTCCTGGTCTACGTGCTGTTTATCGGCCTGACCGGGTATTTCGTGCTCGGCACGGTGATCGAGCAGATCCGCCCTGGCGTGCGCCAGTCCACCGAAGAAACCCTGGTGGACACGGCCAACCTGATGGCCGAGATCCTGCGGGACGATTTCAAGGTCGGTACCCTCAACCAGAATCGCTGGCCGCAACTGCTCAAGGCCTACGGCGAACGCCAGCCGGCGGCGTCGATCTGGGGCTTGCCGAAGAACCAGGTCAACCATCGGATCTACGTCACCGATGCCAACGGGATCGTGGTGCTCGACTCCAGTGGGGTGGCGGTGGGCCAGGATTATTCGCGCTGGAACGACGTGTACCTGACCTTGCGCGGCCATTACGGCGCCCGTTCGAGCCGCAGCGATCCGGATGACCCGGCGTCCTCGGTGATGCACGTCGGCGCGCCCATTCGCGACAACGGCCGGATCATCGGCGTGGTCACCGTCGCCAAGCCCAACAGCTCGCTGCAGCCCTATATCGACCGCACGGAGCGGCGCCTGCTGTTGTATGGCGCTGGCTTGATTGGCCTGGGCCTGCTGCTCGGCGCTGTGCTGTCGTGGTGGCTCAGTTCGGCGCTGCGTCGCCTGACCCGTTATGCCCAGGCCGTCAGCCAGGGGCAACGGGTGGAAGTGCCGCATTATCGCGGCGGCGAGTTCGAGCAACTGGCGGGCGCCGTGGAGCACATGCGCACGCAGTTGGAAGGCAAGTCCTATGTCGAGCGCTACGTGCACACGCTGACGCATGAACTCAAGAGCCCCCTGGCGGCGATTCGCGGCGCCGCCGAGCTGCTGCAGAGCGACATGCCCGCGGCCCAGCACCAGCGCTTCGTCAGCAACATCGACAGCGAAAGCGTGCGCATGCAGCAGTTGATCGAACGCCTGCTCAACCTGGCCCAGGTCGAACAGCGCCAGGGCCTGGAGGAAGTCGTCGCGGTGCCGCTGGCGGCGTTGTTCGATCAACTGCTGGAGGCGCGCAGCGGTTGGATCGAGGGCCGTCAGTTGCGAATCGAACGGCACATCGCGGCCGACCTGGTGTTGATGGGCGAGCCGTTCCTGCTGCGCCAGGCGCTGGGCAACCTGCTGGAGAACGCCCTGGACTTCACCCCGGCCGAAGGGCTGCTGCGCCTCAGCGCCGAGCGTACCGGCCAGCGGGTGGAGATCCGCCTGTTCAATCAGGCCGAGCCGATCCCCGACTACGCGCTGCCACGCCTGAGCGAGCGTTTCTATTCCCTGCCGCGCCCTGGCACCGGCCGCAAGAGCACGGGCCTGGGGCTCAACTTCGTGGAGGAAGTGGTGCAGTTGCATGCCGGGGAGTTCACCATCGGCAATGTCGAGGGTGGGGTGGAAGTGGTGCTGCGGTTGCCCTGAAGAGCGAGTTCTCCCTGGAGGAGTACCGTTGTGGCGAGGGCAAGAGCGGTCGAGTCTCCACACAATCTCCACATTGCCCCCATGAACGCCCCACACAGCACCCCCAGACTCTCCCTCAATCGAACAGGGAGAGCCCCACATGAACCGCAGCCTCGCTATAAAACTGGGCATGATTGCCCTCTTGATCCTCCTGCTGATGATCCCCTTGCTGATGATCAACGGCCTCATCGACGAGCGCCAGGAACTGCGTGACGGCGTACTGCAAGACATTGCCCGCAGTTCCAGCCGCAGCCAGCAACTCATTGGGCCGATGATCGTCGTGCCGTTTCGCAAGGACGTGCGGGTCTGGAACACCAACGAGAAGACTGGCGTGCGCTTCCTGGAAACCGTCGAACAAAGCGGCGAGTTGTACTTCTTGCCGGAGCAGTTCGAACTCGACGGTCAGGTGCGCACAGAGACCCGTGCCCGGGGCATCTATGAAGCGCGGCTGTTCCATGCCGACAACCGCATCGATGGCCGCTTCAAGGTGCCTGAACACTATGGCGTCGCGACCAAGGACCTGGCCGACTACCGTTTCGACCAGCCGTACCTGACGGTCGGTATCAGTGACATCCGTGGCATCGAGAATGCGCTGACTCTGACGCTCAATCAGCAAACCGTCGATTTCCTGCCCGGCTCGCGAGTCGGCTGGCTGGGGCAGGGCGTGCACGTGCCGCTGCCGATGATCACTGCCCAGGGCAGTGCCGACCTGATCTTTGGTTTCGACCTACGCCTGCAAGGCACCGGCGAGCTGCAGATCCTGCCGGTGGGCAAGTCTACCAAGGTGCATCTGTCGGCCGACTGGCCACACCCGAGTTTCATCGGCAATTACCTGCCGGTCCAGCGTGACATCAATGAGCAAGGCTTCAGTGCTGACTGGCAGACGTCGTTTTTTTCCACCAACCTCGAAGAAGCGCTGCAAAGCTGTGAAACCAGCGACAGCTGCGAGGCGTTCCGCAGCCGGGCTTTCGGCGTGAGTTTCATCGATCCGGTGGACCAGTACCTCAAGACCGACCGGGCGATCAAATATGCGCTGCTGTTCGTCGCGTTGACCTTCGCCGGCTTCTTCCTGTTCGAGGTGCTCAAGAGCCTGGCGGTGCACCCGGTGCAATACGCATTGGTAGGCGTGGCGCTGGCGTTCTTCTACCTGCTGCTGTTGTCGTTGTCCGAGCACATCGGCTTCGCCCTGGCCTATCTGGCATCCGCCAGTGCCTGCGTGGTGTTGATCGGTTTCTATGTGTGCCATGTGTTGCGCAGCGTGAGCCATGGCGTGGCCTTTTCGGTGGGGCTGGCAGCGTTGTATGGCCTGCTCTACGGTTTGCTGAGCGCTGAGGACTACGCCTTGCTGATGGGCTCGTTGTTGCTGTTCGCCCTGCTCGGTGTGTTCATGGTGCTGACCCGCAAGCTGGACTGGTACGGGGTGGGGGCGAAGCCGGCAGCGGCCATGTCCTTCGAGCTGGGAGAGGTGAAATGAGCCGGTCGCTGGGGTTGCGGGAGGATCAGCGATTGGCAGAGGTGCTGGTGACGCGGATTGCCGGGTTGTTTCCGATGGGTCGCATTGGCCTTATCGCGAGCAAGCTCGCGCCCACAGGAGACCTCGTTTACCCAGGCAACGAAGCCAAATGTGGGAGCTTGCTCGCGATGGGGCCGGTGCAGCCAGGGCAGAACTAGACTTTGGGCACTGTTTCAATCATTGAAGGCCGCAAGCTCACCTCGGCAAACCACGCCGCCAATTGCGGGTTGGCCTTGCGCCATTCCAGGTCCGGGTGGCGCAGGTCGAGATAGCCCAAGGCACAGGCCACGCTGATGGACGCTACGTCGAAATGACTGGCCAACTCAGCGATGGCCTCGGCTTCAAGCACGCCCACGGCACGGCGGATCTTGTCCCGTTGCGCATCGAGCCATTCGTCCCAGTGCTTTTCCACCGGGCGCAGAGCGGTTTCATAACGAATCATGACTGCCGCATCCATGATGCCATCGGCCATGGAGGCCAGGGTCAGGCGTCGCCAGCGGGCCGCGCCGTCCCGGGGGATCAACGGGTTGCCGACGTGCTGATGGTCGAGGTAGTCGAGGATCACGCGACTGTCATGGATCACCGTCCCGTTGGCCAGGCGCAGGGCCGGGATCTTGCTCAACGGGTTGTCGTCGATGAGCGCCCGGTCCGGCTTGACCGGTGTGAGCTGGCTGAGCTGCAACGTCACGCGGTCCTGCTGGCCGGTTTCGTGCAGCAGCACCAGGACCTTGCGAACGAAAGGTGAAGCGGGGTTGTGGAACAGCGTCATGCTGGGGGTGGACATGGCAACGTCTCGGGTCAGTGGCACGTGTTGCGCAGCATAGCGCGTCATTCGTGCCCAAGGCAGTGCGACCGGGCCTTGGTGGCCCGGTCGTCGCGGGTCAAGCGGCCGGTTGCAGCGCCTGGGGTTGCGCTGACGGTGTCGTCGGTTGTGGCTTGAGTTCCCGGGCGACGGTCCAGACGATAAACGCCGCGACCACGTCGAAGATCGCCAGCATCACGAACAGCGGGCTGTAGCCGATTTTGGTCACCATCACGCCAAACACCAGGGTGAAGGCCGCAGCGCCGAGGTAGCCGAACATCCCGCCCATGCCGGTGGCGGTGGCGACTTCATGCTTGCCGAACGAGTCGGACGTGATGGCGTACAGCGCGCCGGACAAGGTCTGGTGGGCGAAGCCGCCGATGCACAGCAGGGCGATGGCGGTGTACGGGCTCTCGACCAGGCCGATGCAGGCCGGGCCGATCATGCAGGACGCGCCGAACAGCAAGACCATCTTGCGGGAGGTGAACAGCGACACCTTGCAATACTTGTGGAAGAACGGGCTCAGGTAACCGCCCAGCACGCAGCCAAGGTCCGCGGCCAGGAACGGCAGCCAGGCGAACATTGCGATTTCCTTGATGTTCATGTGCCGCTCGGTCATCAGGTACAGCGGGATCCAGGCATTGAAGGTCTGCCAGGCCGGCTCGGAGAGAATCCGCGCGCTGGCGATGGCGTAGAAGTTGCGGCTGGCAATGATCGTCTTCCAGCTGCCTTTTTTCGGCGCCTGGTCCTTGAAGTGGGCTTCCTGGCCGTTGAGGATGTAGTCGCGCTCGGTGTCGCTCAGGCGCTTCTGGTCACGTGGGTGCTTGTAGAGGATCAGCCACAGGAACGTCCAGGCGATGCCCAGGCCGCCGACGATCAGGAAGGCCAGTTCCCAGCCACTGTTCAGGATCGCCCAGACGACCAGCGGCGGGGCCAGGACGGCCCCGATCGACGAGCCGATGTTGAACCAGCCGATGGCGACCGAACGCTCCTTGGCCGGAAACCATTCGGTGGAGGCCTTGACCGCTGCCGGCAACCCGGCCGCTTCGGTCACGCCCAACAACCCACGGAAGAAGGCCAGGCCTTGCCAGCCCGAGGCCATGGCTGCCGCGGCGCAGGCCAGGGACCAGGCGAACGCAAAAATGGCGAAGCCCATCTTGGTGCCGATGGCATCGATGATGTAGCCGGCCACCGGCTGCATCAGCGCGTAGCAGACCTGCCAGGCCACGACGATGTGCGAATACTGCTCGGTGGAAATGTTCATGTCGCTCATCAGGGTGGGGGCAGCCACCGAGAGGGTATTGCGGGCCAGGTAGTTGACCATCAGGCCGGCCGTGACCAGGCCGACCATCCACCAGCGGATGCCTTTGATTTTCATCACTTCACCATGATTATTTTTGGATTTGGTGTCGCAGGGATGTTTGTTGTAGGTTGTCGTACAACGTGCGCATTTATAGGAGTGCAAGGATAAATTTGTCAACAAATATGTCAGTGGGCAGGCGCGCGCATGCCGCGACGCGGCGAAGTGTCGTCGTATAACGTCAGGAGAAAGGGCGTCGGATCAACGGGTGGCGCCGAGGCCTCAGCGGCGCGGGAGCAACCCCCGTACCCCCAACACACAAGGCACGCCCAGCCCGAGCCAGCTCACGGCGTCCCACAGGCCATCGCCCAGCAGGGCGCTGAACAGCCCGGCGGCGCAGAGCACACCGATTCCCAGGGGGATGCCGAACACCTTCCAGAAACTCGACTGCCGCGGCTTCATGAGGAGACCTGCGCGGTGATGGCCGCAGGCTTGGCCGCTTTGCGCCGCACCACCCACAGGTAGACGCCGCTACCGAGCACGATGATGGTCAGCACGTCGAGCACCGCCCAGAAAATCTGCATCGGCCGGCCGCCGTAGTCGCCGAAATGCAGGGGCAGCGACAGGCTCATGACGTCCATGTACCACGGGCGTTCGGCCACGGCGGTGACGGCCAGGGTGCTGGCGTCGATCAGCACCGGCGTGAGCAGGTGAGACGTCAGGTGAGTGTTGCCCTTCATGAACACGCCATAGTGGTGGGCGCTGGAGAACAACGTGCCCGGGAAGGCGATGAAGCTGGGCTCCATGCCGGGTGCGGCGTCCCTGGCGATGTCCAGCAGGCGAGTGGCCGGTGCCAGTTGCGTCAACGGCGGGGCATCGCGATAGGGTTCGATCATGCTGCTGAGGCTGTCGTTGCGCCAGGCGGCGATGATCAACTCGGCGCACGCGGCAATCACGCCGGTGACCCCCACCGTCAGCGCCCAGACCAGCGTGACCACGCCGATCAGGTTGTGCAGGTCGAGCCAGCGCAGGCGGGTCGATTTGTCCTGGCGCACGGTGGCGAACTTCAAGCGGCGCATGAACGGCAGGTACAAGACCACCCCGGAAACGATGGCCACCACGAACAGCAGGCCCATGAACGCCAGGAACAACTTGCCTGGCAAGCCGGCGAACATGTCCACGTGCAGGCGCAGCATGACCATCATGAAGCCGCCATTGGCCGAGGGCATTTCCAGGGCTTCACCGGTGCGCCCGTCGAGCATGAAGGTGTGGGATGAATTGGGCTCGGTGCCCGGCGTCGGCGCCATGATGGTGATGACGCCGTTGGGCTCGTCTTCATCCCAGCCAAAGTACTGGACCACTTCGCCGGGACGATGGGCCTTGGCTTTTTCCACCAGTTGCGCAAGGTCCAGGGGCGGCGTGTCGGCCGGCATTTGCCGCAGCTCGGGAGCGTCGCCCAGCAGGTGTTCGATTTCGTGGTGGAAGATCAACGGCAGCCCGGTGATCGCCAGCATCAGCAGGAACACCGTGCAGATCAGGCTGGTCCAGGTGTGGACGAAGGACCAGCGGCGGATGGTTTTGCTTTTCATGGTCGATCCGAATGCGAGAGGGCCTCGATGCCAGAGCCCCGTCAGCCAAGCCGCGAACCTGTGGGAGCGAGCTTGCTCGCGAAGACGGCGTAACAGTCAACGTTGATGTTGTCTGGCGCACCGCTTTCGCGAGCAAGCTCGCTCCCACAGGGGGTATTTGGCTGACAGGTCTTCGGGACAGGTGCCCTCGAAAGGTTTTGCAAATGCTAACCGTTTACCATTTGTAATTCACGCTGGCGACGACATTGCGCTGGTCGCCGTAGTAGCAATAGAACCCGTCGCAGGTGGACAGGTAGTCCTTGTTGAAGATGTTTTTCGCGTCCACCGCCACCGACACGCCCTTCAGAGCATTGCTCAGGCGTCCCAGGTCGTAGTGGGCCGAGGCGTCGTACACGGTATAGGAGCCGACGTGGCCCCAATCGGTGTTGGTGGTGTTGCCATAGGTGTCGCCGACATAGCGCACACCAGCGCCGACGCCAAAGCCATCGAGCGGGCCGTTGTGCCAGGTGTAGTCGGCCCACGCGGTGGCCTGGTTGCGAGGCACCTGGGCCATGCGCTTGCCTTTCTCGGCGGCGGTGCCCTTGGTGATCTCGCTGTCGTTGTAGGTGTAGGAACCGACCAGTTTCAGGTTGTCGGTGACATCGCCAGAGGCTTCCAGCTCCAGGCCGCGAACTTGCACTTCACCCACCTGGCGGGTGATGTTGTTCTCGGTGACGGAGTTGTTTTTCTGGGTCAGGTCAAACACGGCGGCGGTCAGCAAGGTCTTGGTGCCGGGCGGCTGGTACTTGATACCGGCTTCGTATTGTTCGCCTTCGGTGGGTTTGAACGCCTGGGTGCTGGTAATGACCGAACCGGTCGCCGCCTGGAACGACTGGGCGAAGGAAATGTACGGCGTCACGCCGTTATCGAAGACGTAGCTCAGCGCTGCGTTGCCGCTGAATTTCTTGTCGCGCTGGGTGGTGGTCGCATCGTTCTGGTTGTGGAACAGCGTGCCGGTGTGAATCCAGTCTTCACGCCCGCCGAGGGTCAGGCGCCAGTTGTCCAAGGCCATCTGGTCCTGGACGTAGAGGCCGGTCTGGTTGGTCTTCTGGTTGTAGTCGTACATGGTGAAGTACTGGACGTTGGAGAAATCCTGCCCATAGACCGGGTTGTTGATGTTGCTGGTCGGCACGCCGCCGGAGCCCCACTGCCAGCGCGCGTTGCTGTTGGAGCGCTGGTGATCCAGGCCCAGCAAAAGGGTGTGGCTCAAGGCGCCGGTCTGGAAGTCGGCCTGGAAGTTGTTGTCCACGGCGAACTGGCTGATGTCTTCGTCGACAATGCTGGCGCTGCGCTTGACGGTGCCGTCGGCGCTCACCGAGGTGTCAGGACCGTCCGGCCAGAACGAGCCGCCGGCGGAGATGCCCTGGAATTCCAGATCGCTCTTGGTATAGCGCAGGTTCTGGCGGAACTGCCAGGTGTCGTTGAGGCGATGTTCGAAGGCATAGCCCAGTGCGTAGTAGGTGCGGTCGTAGAACTCCCAATCCGGGTCGCCGAGGTTCTTGTGGTGGGAAATCGTGCCTGCCGGCGAGGCCAGCTTGGTGCCTTGCAACGGCAGGAATTGCCCGGTAATGCCGGTGTCGTCGCGGGTGTACTGGGACAGGAAGGTCAGGCGGGTGTCGTCGTTGATGTTCCAGGTCAGGCTGGGGGCGATGTTGTAGCGCTTGTCCGGAATGTGGTCGACCTGAGCGTTGCTGTCGCGCACGGTGCCGCTGACCCGATAGAGAAACTGGCCTTCGTCGTCGACCTTGCCGGTGCTGTCGAAGTTGATCTGCTTGTGCTCGTTGCTGCCGGCCTGCAATTGGACTTCGTGGCTGCTGTCGGCCTGGGGACGACGGCTGACCATGTCCAGCATGCCGCCCGGTGGCGTCTGGCCGTAGACCGAGGAGGCCGGGCCACGCAGCACGGCGATGCGCTCAAGGTTCCAGGTCTCGATCTTGGGCGTGACGTAGTTGCCCCGCGGCAGTGGCAGGCCGTCGAGGAACTGGGTCGGCACGAAGCCGCGCACCAGCAGCCAGTCGTTGCGCGTATCCGAACCATACCCGCTGCTCTGCACGCCGGCGGTGTAGCGCAGCGCGTCGTTGAGGTTGAGCACGGAGCGGTCTTCCATCTGCTGGCGCGTGACCACCGAGACCGAGCGCGGCAGCTCGACGATCGGTGTATCGGTCTTGGTGCCGGCGGCGGTGCGGGTGGCGGCATAGCCCTCGGTCGGGCCCCACGCGGTTTCGCTGCTGCCCGCGCCGATCACGCTGGTTTCCGGCAACACCATGACGCCCTCCGGCACGGCCACCAGGCTGTAGGTGCCGGCGCTGCTTTGCTCCAGTTGCAGGCCGGTGCCGCGCAGCGCTTCACGCAACGCGCCGGTGGCATCGAACTGGCCCTGCACCGGTGCCGACGTTTTGCCCGATGCCAGGGACGGGTTCAGGCTCAGCGCAAGGCCGGCCTGGCTGGCGATCTGGTTCAAGGTACTGGCCAACGGCGCGGCGGGCAGATTGTAGGCGCGCAGGCTGGTGGCCTGCTCGGCGGCCAACAGCGGCCCGCTGGCGAGCGGGGCGGCAAAGGCAATGGCGACGGCCAGCAGGCTGGGGCGCAACAGGGTGTCTAGCGGGCGGGACATACGGCGGCTCCTGAATGGAAATATTTCTCAATTGCCTGAGTGCCGGATGAGAATCGAAAAGTGATAGGGCGGGATGAAAATAATTTAGCAATGCTCAGAGCCAGCCCCCGCTACACCGGGGCTGGCTTCACTTTTTTGGCAAGCTGTGTCGGGTTAGTGGATTACCGGGACCGATGATCTTGCCGGGTCAATGCGCTCATCAGCGCGTCGGGATAGCACTGGGTGGGGTCTTCCAAGGGCCGAGGGACGGCGGTTTCCCGACTGCCGAACGCGCTGATCAACGGTTCGACCGAACCGGTGAGACGTTCGCACAGCACGGTGATCGCTGTTTCCAGAGCGTGATATCGGTGGGCATCAAACAGTGCCTCGGACAGGTACCACGCGGCCTGCCTTTGAATGTGTTCCAGTACATATAGTTGGGTGAGCACTTCAAGCAGTTGCCTGGCCTGGGGATCGGCGACCGCTTCATTGGTCTTGATGGCGCTTTCGACGATCAGCACCAGGCCATGGGCCAGGGCGACCTCGCGTGCCAGAGGGAGCAAGGGATTCCATAGCTCCATTGCGCTGCAGCCTTGTGCTTCGCTGGACTGGAACTTGACCGCCAATGCCTGGCGCAGGCGATACGCTCTTGTTTTGACCAGCCCAAGTAGCGAGGGTAGGGAGGATGTATCAAACATGCAGGGGGCTGGCGCGTCAGGCAGTGGTTCGGCGAGTAGCGAGCGGGCAGTGTCAAAAAGGATCAGCCAGTTATTGCCCCCCGCATCATTGAAAACGTGACCCAGTCCTTGCCAATGCAGAAAGCCGTTCAACGACAGGTCGCCTGCTACCCCGCAACGTAGCCTGCACTCGGCACAGGTTTCTTCTGCCGCCCAGGCGGTCAGCACTTTCGTCAGTGCCAGGCGTCGATGGGCGGCGGACCATGGGGCGAAATTCAGCGCCGAGATATCGGTGGCGGCGACGTGTTTCTGTTTGAGGTGCTCGGCCCAGTCTGCGCAGGCATCGTTCGAGAAACAGGTCATTGCGTATCCCGTGGCCAGGGCTACGAACAGTGCGCGTTGCTGGGTGCTGTAGTCCAGCAATCTGGTTTGGGGCGCCATGCGAGCCATGGTGAAGCGTTGTGTAGCATGCTTGAGGGCGAGCGCCGCACTGGTGCATGTCACGGCAGCGAGTGCTCTGGAGCCCATCGCCCAAACATGCTTCGGTGCAACCAGCGTGCGGATCAGTCTTTTATCCGGATCGCCGAGTGGATCATGGAACACACCGTTTTTATCCAGTCCTGCGCCATCGTTGAGCCAGGCGTCAAAGGGCAGACGCATGTGGTCGAACGCACATAGGCCGTAATCGAAAGGCACCAGCGGTATTTCCGCTGCTTCGGACATGCGCACACCCGGTTTCGGACCGCGTCGGGTGCTGATCGGCATGGCGAAGGCAAACACGCCGCAGTCTTGGCCAGCGACCCTCAGACGCGCACAGACGATGCCTAGTTTCGACTGATCGCTGACGCCGACATTGCTGAACTTGACCGCACCGTTGTCCGGACTGTGCAGCACGAATGCATGGGTGGCCGGGTCGTAGACGGCCTCGGTGCGCGTGGTGATCTGGCTGTTGCTTCTGCCCAATTCGGTGATCATGTAGGCGCCAACGGTTTTCCCAGACTCCATCGCGCGGCGCAGTTTTCCTGCCATTTTGTTGCCACTTTCGAACGCCGCCAGGGTGCTGATGCATAAGCCGTAGTGGATGGCGAAAGCGATGAAGAGCGAAGGATTGCGGATGCCGATCTGTTCGGACAACGCCAGCAGGTACTGCGGTGAGTCGAACAGTTTTGGTGAGCTTGGTAACCGTTGTATCAGCGTTCGCAGTTGCGCGTAGGTGTTGCGATGCAAGGCTCGGCCGGCAAGGTCCAGGCGTTGTCGGAAGATGTCATCGGCCAGCAATTCGGCGACATTACGGCGAACGGCCTCGGGGAGGGGACCGCCGATCGCTTGATTGAGGCTTTGTATGAGGGCATTGCTCATTGAGCACCTCGCAGAAATGTAATGGTTTCGTTCAGTTGTTCCGGAGTTTGTGTAAGAGGGGCAAGGGATGTTGCGTGTGTCTGGACTGTACGCACGCAGCGAGCCAGGGTGTCGCCTGGTCCGACGTTGACGTAGAGCGAGGCCTGGCGAATGAGTGGCTGGTCCAGGACCTCGGGAAAGTAGGTGGGATGAGTCAGGCAGTTGGCGAATCCGCGTTTGAGGTCATCCTCATCACAATAAAAACGGCGCGCCACGCATGAGTAGACGGGAAGGGCCAATGGGTGTTGTGGCAACTGCCCAAGGGTCTGATAAAACTGCTCGGCTTCCCGGTTCAGGGCTGGGTGGTGGCTCATGTACGGAAGGTCGAGTTTATGTCGGCGCGGCAGGTTCGTTCCGACAAGGGCCAGTAAAGCGTCAATGGCGGGGTTCGGACCGCTGACCACGGTTTGGTTCGCGGTGTTGATGCAGGCGATGGCAAGCTCCTGCAGGCCGCTGTCCTCGATCAAGCGATGAGTGTCCTGTGCCGATGCAGCCACCCACACCATTGCTCCTCGCCCCTGCAGCTCCCGACAGGCATGATTCAGCGCATTGACCGCTTGGAGACCCTGGGCGATATCGAAGCTCCCCGCACATACCGTCGCAGCGATTTCCCCGAGGCTGTGCCCGACCAAGGCATGAGGGCGCAAACCGAGCGTGCCGAGTACCTGGAACAGCGACACCGAAGCGACAAACTGTCCGAACGGGTTGAGGCCATATGGCAGGGAGGCCGGGTGAGACTTGGTCAGCAGCAATCGGTGCAGTTCACCGAAATGAATCCCTGCGTCCGGTTCCAGGCAGGAGAAACCAGCCTCCACCGCTGTAAAAACGTCATCGATGCAACGTCGGGTGTCAGCGCCCGTCCGATACAAATTGAGGAGCGAGCCGCTCGGGTCGCTTCCTTGCCCGGGAAACATGAACACACAGGGGGTACTTGTTGAAGGTGACATGACGGCTTCCAGTCCGAACCAAAACTCCGGTACCGCTTGGGGAGAAGGGTTTGTTGATTTCGATCCTGGAATATTGGATAGCCCCTTCAGATCCATGCCAACTGGGAACTCTGACAGGTCGTAAGAACGATTGGGCCTAAAAACGAGCGCTTATAAAGGTGATGTTGATTTTTCGTGGTGCTTTAACTGGGTCCACCAGGGGGTAATGTGCTCGACCTGCACCGGCAAGGTCGGCAGCAGCGCCGCCAAGGCCAGGTCGGTGTCGTGCAGCGGGAAGCTGCCGGTGATGCGCAGGTCCGCGACCTGCGGCTCGACGCCCAGGTAGCCGCGCCGATAGCGCCCCAGTTCGTGCACCAGATCCTCCAGGCGGGCGTTGTCGACCACCAACATGCCGCGGGTCCAGGCGTCTGCGCCGGGACCCAGCGCCAACGTCGGCCCGAGCCCGTCGCGGCGCATCAGCACTTGCTGGCCTTCGCGCAGGACCTGCTCTTCGTCCGTTGCCTGGGGGTGCGCGGCCACGGCCGATTGCAACACGCTCAGGCGCGTGCCCTGGTCTTCTCGCTTGACCAGGAACCGCGTGCCCAAGGCACGCAGGCGGCCTTCGCGGGTTTCGACGATGAAGGGACGCGGGTCGTTGTGGCCGGTTTCCACCAGGATCTCGCCTTCCTGCAGGACAATGCGTCGCTGCCGGGCATCGAAGCGCACGTCCAGCGCGCTGTGGGTGTTGAGGTTGACCACCGTTCCGTCGGCCAGGCGCAGGGTGCGTTGTTCGCCCGTGGCGGTGCGCTGGTCGGCCAGCCAATAGTCCAGCGACAGGTAGCGCTCGGCGACGAACAGCGTCAGGCCGACGACTGCGACCAGGCTGGCCAGGCCGCTGCCCACCTTGCGCAACCGCCGCCGGAGGGTCGTACGCGATTGCAGCAACGCGGCCCGCGCCGGGCCGCTGGCGACGCTGAAGCGCTGGTCGAGCATGCCCAACTGCCGCCAGGCGCGGGCATGTTCTTCATCGGCGGCATGCCAGCGGGCGAACGCCTCGCGCTCCTGGGCGCTGCCCGAATCCAGCGACAACTGCCAGGCAATGGCGGCATCCAGCACACGGGCCGATACCGGTTTGGCGCAGGCTGGGTTCATGTCGGCTCGCCATACAGGGCGATGTAGCACTGGCGAATGCCCTGGGCCAGGTATTGCCGTACCCGTGGCACCGAAACCCCCAGGCGCTGGGCGATCTCGGCGTGGCCGAGACCGTCGAGGCGGTTGTAGAGAAAGGCAGCGCGAGCCTTGCTCGACAACTGGCCGAGCAGCCGGTCGATGTGCTTGAGGTCTTCGAGGATCATCTGCTGTTCTTCCAGCGACGGCTGTTCGCTTTCGGGGATCAGCACCAACTCGGTGAGGTAGGCCTGCTCCAGGGCTGCCCGGCGGAAATAATCGAACAGCAGCCCCTTGGCGATCGCCACCAGGAACGCCCGCGGCTCGCGAGGCGTGGTCAGTTGGTCGCGGCCGAGCAGGCGCACGAACGTGTCCTGGCTCAAGTCCTCGGCCCGTTGTGCACAGGCCACGTTGCGCCGCAACCAGGCCAATAGCCAACCGCGATGGTCACGGTACAACGCACCAACCAGATCACTGTGAGGGCTAGGAACTGACGACACGGAGCATCACCGATGTTTTAAGTAACGAGAATTGTTCGCGATTGTGACAGAGGCGGCAGAGCGAAAGCAATTGGCACTGGTCGGGTGGGGCTTCTGGGGTTGTTGGGTGTGGGAGCGAGCTTGCTCGCGATGATGAGCGATCAACTCATATCAGTGTCGGCCGACAGTACGCTATCGCGAGCAAGCTCCCACAGGGCCGATGGTGTTCTCCGAACAGGGGTTAGATCGAAGGCGCCTGCTGCCGGCGTTTCCATTGGCCCAGGCGCTGCTGCAACGCCAGCGGGCTGGGGATCTGTTGCTGGCGGGCGCGGCTGAACAGGATCAGCGCCAGTTCCGCCGTGGCCAGGGCGTCGGCGCTGGCGTTGTGGCGCTCCTGCACCTGCAGCTTGAACGCGTCGATCCAGTCGTCCAGGCCCGCCTGGCGCAGGGCGACCTGGGGGCAGAGCATCGGGGCCAGGTCCGCGACGTCGAGGAACGGGTGCTGCAAGCGATAGCCCAGGTGATCCTTCAGTGCGCGCCCGAGCATGTGGGCATCGAAGGGTGAGTGGAAGGCCAGCAACGGGCTGTCGCCGACGTACTCCATGAACGCCAGCAACGCTTCGGCCGGTTCGCTGCCAGCGGCAATCGCGCTCGGCGCCAGGCCATGGATCAACACGCTGGGCCCGAGCTTTTGTTTGTCGCATTGCAAGGTGCGTTCGAACTGCTGGCCGAAATCGATCGCGCCGTCTTCGATGGCCACTGCGCCAATGGACAGCACCTGGTCCTTGTTGAGGTTCAGCCCGGTGGTTTCCAGGTCCAGCACCACCCAACGCTGTTCCCGCAGGCTGCATTCACCCAGGGCGGCAGGCGGCGGCAGGTCTGCCAGGCGTTGCTGCAAGGCGTCCGGCAATGACGGCTGGGCCGGGCGCAGCCAGGAAAACAGGCTCACAGCTGATACCTCAGGCTCAGGCTGCTTTGCAGACGTTGGGCCTGGCGCAGGGATTCGCGCAGGATGCGTCGGTCCAGATGGTTGAGGCTGTCGGGGTCGACGCGGTTGGAGTACGGCAGGTTCTCGCGGGTTTGCAGTTGATGCTGTTGCATGCGGGTTTGCTGGATGAAGTGATAGGCCTCTTCATAAGCCGCGCCGTCGAGGGGTTCGATCACCTGGCGGGCGACCAATTGCCGCAAGCGCTCCAAGGTGTTGTTGGCGCCGATGCCATTGGCCAGGGCCAGCAAACGGGCGCCGTCCACGAAAGGCGTCAGGCCTTGCACCTTGAGGTCGAGGGTGGCTTTTTCACCGTTCTTGCGGCTGAGCACAAATTCCCTGAAGCGCCCCACCGGCGGGCGATGGCGCAACGCGTTGTCGGCCATCATGCGCTGGAACAGACGGTTATCGCCCACCTGGTCGAGGATCTGCTGGCGCAATTGTTCGCAACCTTGTTCGTCACCCCAGACCACCCGCAGGTCGAAATAGATGCTCGAGCCCAACAGGTTCTCCGGCGTCGCCTCGCGAATGAACGCGGCAAAGCGCCGGGCCCATTCGGCGCGGGACAGACACAGCTCGGGGTTGCCGGCCATGATGTTGCCCTTGCACAGCGTGAAGCCGCACAGGGCCAGGCTCTGGTTGATCTGTTGGGCGATGGGCAGCAGCAGGCCTCGGATCTGCGCGGCGTGGGCGGCGTCCCGGGCTTCGAACAGGATGCCGTTGTCCTGGTCGGTGTGCAGGGTTTGCTCGCGGCGGCCTTCGCTGCCGAAACACAGCCAACTGAACGGCACGCCGGGGTCGCCCTTGTCGGCCAGGGTCAGCTCGATGATCCGGCACACCGTGTGGTCGTTGAGCAACGTGATGATGTGAGTGATCTGGGTCGAGGAGGCGCCATGGGCGAGCATGCGCTCCACCAGTTGACCGATCTCGCCACGCAGGGCCACCAGGTTTTCCACCTTCGGTGCGCTGCGGATGGTACGGGCCAGGTGCACCAGGTCGACTCGTTGCAGGGAAAACAGATCACGCTCGGACACCACGCCGCACAGGCGCTGCTCCTTGACCAGGCAGACGTGGGCGATGTGACGTTCGGTCATGGCAATCGCGGCGTCGAAGGCGCTGTGGTCCGGCGACAGGAAAAACGGCGCCTGAGTCATGTGCCCGGCGATGGCCTGGGAGAAATCCCCGGCCCCATCGGCCACCACTTGCCGCAGGTCGCGCAGGGTGAAAATCCCGACCGGCGTCTTCTGTTCCGTCACGACCACGATGCTGCCAACCTGTTGCTCGTGCATCAGTTTCACGGCTTCGCGCAAGGGCGTGTCGGGGCTGCAACTCACTGGGTGACGCATCGCCAGTTCACCCAGGCGCGTATTGAGGGAGTACTGCGTGCCCAGGGTCTGCGCGGATTTCTGTTGGACCTGCTGGTTGACCTGGTCCAGGAGGCTGCTGACCCCGCGCAAGGCGAAGTCGCGAAACGGCCCGGAGAGGGCGAACAGCTTGATGAAGGCCTGTTTGTTCAGTTGCAGGCAGAACGTGTCCTCGCCGGCCCGGTGTTCGGTGCGGGTGGCGCGCTCGCCGAGCAAGGCGGCGAGGGGAAAACACTCGCCGGTGGTGATTTCGAAGGTGGTCTCGGTACCGCCCTTGGCCGAATGCGGACGCTCGCCCACTACCCGGCCCTGCTTGACGATGTAGAAGTGTTCCACCGGGCCATCGGCCGGCTTGATGATGGTTTCGCCAGTGGCGTAGAAACGCAGCAGGCATTGCTCCACCAGGTACGCCAGGTGGGCATTTTCCATGTGGTTGAACGGCGGGAAGCGCTGGAGAAACTGCAGTGTCCCCTGGATGTTTTGCAACACCGCGGTTTTCCCTGCCTGGGTGAAGGCGTCCGCTTTTTTCATAGCCATTACGCAATCTTTTTCGAATTGTTGTGGTCGGATCTGTTCTCCCATGGTCGGCCCCTGAGCGCGGGGTGCCCATTGGACGTAAGTCTAGGTCGCCCGCGATAGGGCGAAACCGGGGGGAAATGCCCTGTGAGGGCCTTAAAAAAACTTCATTAAATGTTCTTGGAAAAAAATCCGACGAAGTGCACATTGAAGCGCCTTGCAACGATGTCTGACCACTTGCCAAGGGAATGATTCGAGAACGTAGAGAGCCCCATGTCCGACCACGATATTTTGAGTGACGCCGAGCGCGAGGCGCTGAGTGCCGTCATGCTGGAACCCGACCTGCCGCCGCAGCGAGTCTTGATCGTCGATGACGACAAGGACGCCCGTGAACTGCTGTCGGAAATTCTGGCGCTGGACGGGATTCACTGCATGACCGCCGCCAGCGGTGAAACGGCACTCAAGATGCTGGAAACCAAGCCGTCGATCGGCCTGATAATCACTGATCTGCGCATGGGCAATGTCGATGGCCTGGAACTGGTCCGCCTGGTGCGCGAGTCCGAGCGGGCAGCGTTGCCGATCATCCTGGTGTCCGGCGACGCCGACGTGAAGGACGCCATCGAAGCCATGCACCTGAGCGTGGTGGACTTCCTGCTCAAGCCCATCGATACGGAGAAATTGTTGGGGTTGGTCAAGCGGGAGTTGGGGATGGACCTCTAGCCTGTGGCGATCGGTCCGCACGGCAAACAAAAAAGGCCCTGATCGCAAGATCAGGGCCTTTCTCATTGATCGCTACCGCTCAATCACAACCCATTGGCTGCCTTGAACTCACGACGGCGGCGGTGCAGCACCGGCTCGGTGTAGCCGTTAGGCTGGCGGGTGCCTTCGATCACCAGTTCGACCGCCGCCTGGAAGGCGATGTTGCTGTCGAAGTCCGGTGCCAGCGGGCGGTACAGCGGGTCGTTGGCGTTCTGGCGATCCACCACCGGCGCCATGCGCTTGAGGCTTTCCATCACCTGGTCCTGCGTGACGATGCCATGGCGCAGCCAGTTGGCGATGTGCTGGCTGGAAATGCGCAGCGTCGCCCGGTCTTCCATCAGGCCGATGTCGTTGATGTCCGGCACCTTGGAACAACCCACGCCTTGGTCGATCCAGCGCACCACGTAGCCGAGGATGCCCTGGGCGTTGTTGTCCAGTTCGTTCCTGATCTGCTCCGGTGTCCAGTTCGGGTTGGCGGCCAGCGGGATGGTCAGGATGTCGTCCACCGACGCGCGGGTGCGCTTGGCCAGTTCGGCCTGGCGAGCGAATACGTCGACCTTGTGGTAGTGCAGGGCGTGCAGGGCAGCGGCGGTCGGCGACGGCACCCAGGCGGTGTTGGCGCCGGCCATTGGGTGGGCGACTTTCTGTTCGAGCATCGCCGCCATCAGGTCGGGCATGGCCCACATGCCCTTGCCGATTTGTGCGCGACCTTGCAGGCCGGTGCTCAAACCGATGTCGACGTTCCAGTTTTCGTACGCGGCGATCCACTTCTCGGCTTTCATGTCGGCCTTGCGCACCATCGGGCCGGCTTCCATCGAGGTGTGGATTTCGTCGCCGGTGCGGTCCAGGAAGCCGGTGTTGATGAACACCACGCGCTCGCTGGCTGCCTTGATGCAGGCCTTGAGGTTGACCGTGGTGCGGCGCTCCTCGTCCATGATCCCGACCTTGAGGGTGTTGCGCGGCAGGTTCAGCACGTCTTCGATACGACCGAACAGCTCGTTGGTGAAGGCGGCTTCTTCAGGCCCGTGCATCTTCGGCTTGACGATGTACACCGAGCCGGTGCGGCTGTTGCGGCGGGAGGTGTTGCCGTTGAGGCTGTGGATCGCCGCCAGGCTGGTGATCAGGCCGTCGAGGATACCTTCCGGTACTTCGTTGCCGTGCTTGTCCAGGATCGCGTCGATGGTCATCAGGTGCCCGACGTTACGCACGAACAGCAGCGAGCGACCGTGCAGCGTCAGGCCCGAGCCGTCGGCGGTGGTGTAGGCGCGGTCGGCGTTCATGGTGCGGGTGAACGTCTGGTCACCCTTGGTCACCTGCTCCGACAGATCGCCCTTCATCAGGCCGAGCCAGTTGCGGTAGATCACCACCTTGTCATCGGCGTCGACGGCGGCGACCGAGTCTTCGCAGTCCATGATGGTGGTCAGCGCCGCTTCCATCAGGATGTCTTTCACACCAGCCGCGTCGGTCTGGCCGACCGGGGTGCTGGCGTCGATCTGGATTTCGAAGTGCAGGCCGTTGTGCTTGAGCAGCACGGCGGCCGGCGCCGCGGCATCACCCTGGAAACCGATCAGTTGAGCATCGTCACGCAGGCCACTGTTGCTGCCGCCCTTGAGGGTGACCACCAGTTTGCCGTCGACGATCTTGTAGGCGGTGGAATCGACATGGGAGCCGGCCGCCAGGGGGGCCGCTTCGTCGAGGAAGGCGCGGGCGAAGGCAATGACCTTGTCGCCGCGAACCTTGTTGTAGCCCTTGCCCTTTTGTGCGCCGTCGGCTTCGCTGATGGCGTCGGTGCCGTACAGCGCGTCGTACAGCGAACCCCAGCGGGCGTTCGAGGCGTTGAGGGCGAAGCGGGCGTTCATCACCGGCACCACCAGTTGCGGGCCGGCCATGCGGGCGATTTCGTCATCGACGTTTTGGGTCGTGGCCTGGAAATCCGCCGCTTCTGGCAGCAGGTATCCGATGTCTTGCAGGAAGGCTTTGTAAGCCACGGCGTCGTGGGCCTGGCCGGCACGGGCCTGGTGCCAGGCATCGATCCGTGCCTGGAAGTCGTCGCGTTTGGCGAGTAGGGCTTGGTTCTTCGGTGCCAGGTCATGGATGACCTTGTCGGCACCGGCCCAGAATGCGTCGGCGGTGAGGCCGGTTCCGGGAATGGCTTCGTTATTCACGAAGTCGAACAGGACTTTGGCGACCTGCAGGCCACCGACTTGAACGTGTTCAGTCATTGCTTGCCTCACTCTGCTCAGCTATTTCGCTTTTCAGCTCTTCGATTTTGACAATGAAGCCTCGGGACATTTAAACCACAAACCCCGGTACCAGTACATGCCATCGCTGGCGGCTGGGTGGGACCTATCAAAGGGCTCTTGGCCTTGCTGACGGGGCTTTCAGGGATGCGACTGCGCCTTAAGCAGACATCGGTCCAACGTTATGTAGTGCTCGCTGCGGCATACTACATGATCAACTGCGGTTGTGAAAATCAGACTAAATGCGTCGTTCTGCGACCGACTAAAGGCGTACAGTCACGACGAGACATCGGATGTTCTCAAAAAACAGAGGGATTGTTCCAGATAAATCTTGAAACTTGTACACGATTGTTCGATTGGCCAGTCACGCCCCTGGTGACGAGGGGAAATCCCCCTCGCCACAGAATTGATGTGCACTTCTATACTCCTGCTTCTCACCACAAGAGGGCTGCGCCATGGACCATCTGGTTATCACTGTTTTTGCCCCGGACAAGCCCGGGCAGGTCGAGCGCATCGCCGATTGCATCGCCGAGCACGGCGGCAACTGGCTGGAAAGTCGCATGTCGCACCTGGCCGGGCAGTTTGCCGGGATCCTGCGCCTCAGCGCCCCCGCCGAGGCCCATGAAGCGTTGATCGAGGCCTTGCAGGGGCTGTCGGTTCACGGCATCCGCGTGCTGATCGCCGAGAGCGCCGCCGAGGCGTCGTGCAGTTGGAAACCCATTGTCATGGAGTTGGTGGGTAACGATCGGCCTGGCATCGTGCGCGACATCACCCGGCTGCTGAGCGAGCAAGGGGTCAATGTCGAGCGGCTGGTCACCCATGTGCGACCGGCCCCCATGAGCAGCGAGTTGCTGTTTCACGCCGAGGCGATCCTTGGCGTGCCGCTGGCCTTATCGCTGGACACGTTGCAGGAACGCCTGGAGACCCTGGCCGATGAATTGATGGTGGAGCTCAAGCTCAGCGACGAAGCGTGAAGCGGGTTATCCAAGGAAAACCTGAGCCTGCCTGTGGATAACCTGTAGAGACCCGGCGCCAGCCCAGGCCCGCCGGGCCTTAGCCGGCGATGATCAAAAAATCACCGATTATCAAGGGCTTGTGCACAAACGGCGGGGACCACGCTGTGGATAACCTTGGGAAGAATCAGCGCAGGCCACGTTGCACGGGGCCTGCGCAGGTTTGTGCGTTTTTTGATCAGTTGCGCCGGCGCAGGCTGATCACGGCATCGATGCTGTACACCGCGAGCCCCGCCCAGATGAACAGGAACGCCACCAGGGTGCTGGACGACAGGTGCTCGCCGAACAGTGTCACCGCCAGCAGCAACACCAAGGTCGGGGCGATGTACTGGAGGAACCCCAGCGTGGTGTAGGGCAGGTGCCGGGCCGCGGCGTTGAAGCACACCAGCGGAACCAACGTCACCGGGCCTGCGGCCACGAGCCACCAGGCTTCGGAAGTGCTCCAGAAAGCAGCCTGGGCACTGGTGGCCGCCGGGTTGAGCAGCAGCCAGGCCACGGCAATCGGCACCAGCATCCAGGTTTCCACCACCAACCCCGGCAGGGCCTTGACCGGCGCCTGCTTGCGGATCAATCCATAGAAACCGAAGGTCAGCGCCAACGCCAGCGATACCCATGGCAGGCTGCCCACTTGCCAGACCTGCTGCGCCACGCCCACCGCCGCCAACCCCACCGCCACCCATTGCATGGGCCGCAGCCGTTCACCCAGGATCAGCATGCCCAGCAGCACGTTCACCAGCGGATTGATGTAATAGCCCAGGCTCGCTTCGAGCATCCGCCCATTGTTCACCGCCCAGACGTAGGTCAGCCAGTTGACCGCGATCAGCGTACCGCTCAGGGCCAGGATCGCCAGTCGGCGTGGGTTGTCCCGCAGTTCGCGCCACCAGCCCGGATGCTTCCAGACCAGCAGCAATGCCGCGCCGAACAGCGCCGACCACAGGACGCGGTGGATGATGATCTCCACGGCTGGCACGCTGGCGATGGCTTTGAAATAGATGGGGAACAATCCCCAGACGATATAGGCGGTCAGGCCCAGGATGTACCCGCGACGCGGGTTGGCGGCTTGCATGCAGAATCCTTGCTTAGGCAGCTAACAAAGAAGTGATTGTAAGGAGATTTGTCAGGTTGGGTGTGAACCTTTGTGAACGTCCTGGCCCCGCCACAAATCCTTCTGTGGGAGCGGGCTCGCTCGCGAAAGCGGTGGGTCAGTCGAGATGGATATTGAATGTTCCTCCGGCTTCGCGAGCAAGCCCGCTCCCACACGGGGCGCGGTGACAGCTGAAACCCATCAGAACAACTTCAACGGCTCTTCATTCAATGCCGCCAGTTGCTCGCGCAAGGCCAGCACCTGGTCGCCCCAGTAGCGTTCACTGCCGAACCACGGAAAGCTGCGGGGGAAGGCCGGGTCGTCCCAGCGGCGTGCGAGCCAGGCGCTGTAGTGCATCAGGCGCAGGGCGCGCAAAGGTTCGATCAGCGCCAGTTCCCGTGGGTCGAAGTCGTGGAACTCCTGGTAACCGTCCATCAATTCCGACAACTGCCCCAGGCAGGCCTGGCGGTCGCCGGCGAGCATCATCCACAGGTCCTGGACCGCGGGGCCCATGCGGCAATCGTCGAGGTCGACGATGTGAAACACCTCGTCGCGACACATCATGTTGCCGGGATGACAGTCGCCGTGCATGCGGATGGTCTGGTGGGGTGTGGCGGCGTAGGCCTCTTCGACACGCTTGAGCAGGTCCCTGGCGACCGACTCGTAGGCCGGCAACAGGCTGCGCGGGACGAAGCCGCTGTCCAGCACCGTGGCCAGGGAATCGTGGCCGAAGTTCTTCACGCCCAAGGCTTCGCGGTGCTCGAACGGGCGGCTGGCGCCCACGGCGTGCAGGCGTCCGAGCAGTTGCCCGAGGCGGTAGAGCTGGTCGAGGTTACCCGGTTCCGGCGCACGGCCGCCACGACGGGGAAACAGGGTGAAGCGAAAGCCTGCGTGTTCGTGCAGGCTGGCGCCGTCATGGATCAATGGCGCCACCACCGGCACGTCGCAATCGGCCAGTTCGAACGTGAAACGGTGTTCTTCCAGGATCGCTTCATTGGTCCAGCGCGCAGGGCGATAGAACTTGGCGATCAGCGGCTCGCCGTCCTCGATACCGACCTGGTAGACACGGTTCTCATAACTGTTGAGCGCCAACACCCGGGCATCACTGAGCAAGCCCAGGCTTTCAACGGCGTCGAGTACGAGATCGGGGGTGAGGGTTTCAAACGGATGGGACATGCTGACTCCTGCGCAGCGGCAGGGCTGCCGCGTCCGGCCCAGCATGGTAGCGCAAAGCAGTCTGGATTGATTGTCAGTCCTGAATCAGCTTCGTGGCGAGGGAGCTTGCTCCCGCTGGGTTGCGCAGCGACCCCAGATATTTATGGGCGCTGCACACCCAAGCGGGAGCAAGCTTCCTCGCCACAAAAGCAAATGTCAGGCCGCGCCGATCACCCCGCCGTCCTCACGGGTAATCACCATCACCGATGAACGCGGCTTGCCGTTGGGCAGGTGCTCGGGAAAGGTCGAACCGCCGTTTTCGCCAGGGTGCTGGATCCCGACGAACAGGCTCCTGTGGTCCGGCGCGAAACTGATGCCGGTCACTTCGCAGCCCACCGGCCCGACCATGAAGCGGCGGATCTCTCCGCTGTTGGGGTCGGCGCAGAGCATCTGGTTGTTGCCCATGCCGGCGAAGTCGCCAGTGTTGCTGACGTCACCGTCGGTGAGGATCCACAGCCGACCCGCTTTGTCGAAGCCCAGGCCATCGGGGCTGTTGAACATGTTCTGCGGGGTGATGTTCGACGACCCGGCTTTTGGCGTACCGGCATGGACCGTCGGGTTGCCCGCGACCACGAACAGGTCCCAGTCGAAGGTCTTGGAGGCGTGATCGTCGCGGCTGGTGCGCCAGCGCAGGATCTGCCCGTAGACGTTCTTGGCCCGCGGGTTCGGCCCGCCCACCGGCTGGCCGTCTTCGCCGCGCTTGGAGTTGTTGGTCAGGGTGCAGTAGACCTGGCCGTCTTTCGGGCTCACCACGATCCACTCCGGACGGTCCATGCGCGTGGCGCCCACGGCGCTGGCGGCCAGGCGGGCATGGATCAGCACTTCGGCCTGGTCGGCGAAACCGCTGCTGGCGTCCAGGCCGTTCTTGCCGTGGGTCAGCTCGATCCACTGGCCCTTGCCTTTGGGATGATCGGGGTTGGCGTCGCCGGCGTCGAAGCGCGCCACGTACAAGGTGCCATGGTCCAGCAGGTTGCGGTTGGCCTTGGCGTTGCGGGGGTTGATGCGCTCGCGGCTGACGAACTTGTAGATGAACTCACCGCGTTCATCGTCGCCCATGTACACCACGGCGCGACCGTCATTGGTTTGCGCCAGCGCGGCGTTTTCATGCTTGAAGCGACCCAGGGCGGTGCGCTTGACCGGGGTGGAGTCTGGATCGAACGGGTCGATTTCTACCACCCAGCCATGACGGTTGAGTTCGTTGGGGTTTTTCGCCAGGTCGAAGCGCGGATCGAACAGGTGCCAGTTGATCTCGCGGCTGGTGACGGTGGCGCCGTAGCGTTTTTGCGCCTCATCGAACTGCAAGTCGGATTGGCTGCTGCCGAAGCAATCGGTGAAGTTTTCTTCGCAGGTCAGGTAGGTGCCCCACGGCGTCATGCCGTTGGCGCAGTTCTGGAACGTGCCAAGTACTTTCTTGCCGCTCTCGTCGGCGCTGGTCTTGAGCAACTCGTGACCGGCCGCAGGGCCGCGCAGGCGAATCGGCGTATTGCCGTGGATCCGGCGGTTGTAGCGCGAGTCCTGGACGAACTGCCACTGGCCGCCGCGACGGCGCTGGACCTCGATCACCGAGACGCCTTCGCTGGCCTGGGCCTTGTGCACGTCCTCGGCCGATTGCGGCTGGCCGCCGTGGGCGAAGAGGTAGCGGTAGTTGGTGTATTCGTTGTTGATCGCCATCAGCGCCCGGTTGTTGTCACCGGGGAACGGGAACAGGCTCATGCCGTCGTTGTTGTCGCCGAACTGCATTTCCTGGGCGCGGGCGGTGCCGTTGCCGCTGGGGTCGAACGCCGGTGCGTTTTTCTGCAGCGGCTGGCCCCAACTGATCAGCACCGAGGACTTGTAGCCTGGCGGCAGGGTGATGGTGTCGGTGGTCGCGGCGGCGATGCTGTTGAAACCCAGCAGCCTGCTGTTGCCTTCGCTCACGGCGGCGGCCATGACGCTGCGACTCAGCAGGTTGCCGCCCAGGAACATGGCGGCGCCACACAGGGCGCCGGCGCTGATGAAACCACGACGGCTGAGGCCGACGATCTTTTCCAGGTCGGTGGATTGGTTTTCTTCTAGTAGGCTCATTTCAGGCTCCCTGCTGGTTTTGGCAGTCACCTTAAAGCGGGTCGATGAAGCTATTGTTGCAGCGCGCTATAGCGGTGTGCCGAGCAGCACATTCGTGGGCGAAAACCTCACTTGCACCGCGCCGCCGACCTCCAGCTGTCGTTCACGCAATTGCAGCGGATCGGCCAGGGCGCAGAGGGTCTGGCCGTTGGGCAAGCCGATCCGCACCTCGCTGGGGCCGTTTTCAGCGGCGACGACCTGCTCGATCAGACCTTGCAAGGAATTGTCGCCCGCCATGGCCGGCTGCCCGGCGGGGTGCAGTTCCAGCCAGCCGGCCTTGATCAGGGCGACCACTTCGGTGCCGATCGCCAGTTCCAGGCGGACCGTGCTGTCGTGGGTGATCCGTGCCTCGATGACCAGCCCCCGGGCCAGCTCCAGGCGTATCCGGTCGTTGTGGCCGATGGCTTCGATCCCGATGACTTTGCCGTGCAACTGGTTGCGCGCGCTGGTGCGCAACATCAGGCGGCCCAGCAGGCCCAGGTCTGCGGCGTCTTCGCTTGCTTCGAGCAATTGCGCCTGCAAGGTTTGCAGGCGCAGGTACAGGCGCAACACCCGCTGCCCTTCCTCGGACAACCTGGCGCCGCCACCGCCCTTGCCGCCGACACTGCGCTCCACCAGCGGTTGGTCCGCCAGGTTGTTCAATTCATCGATGGCGTCCCACGCCGCCTTGTAGCTCAGGCCCGCGCTCTTGGCGGCGCGGGTGATCGAGCCTTGTTCGGCGATGTGCTGAAGCAAGGCGATGCGTTGTGGGCGGCGGACAATGTGTTGGGTCAGGAGCGTAGGCAATGACATGACGAAAAACTGCGTGCAGGAGTGATGGGCCGACGTTGGCGGCTTGGGCGCCGCGCGTCAAGCCGGCTCCGCCGCTTTCGGCGTGCGCGCCAGGCAATACACGTCCACCCGCGCCGCGCCGGCCTCCAGCAGCAGGTGCGCCAGGGCCTGGGCGGTAGCGCCGGTGGTGAGCACATCGTCCACCAGTGCCAGGTGGCGGTTGCGCAGTTGCGCCTCGGGGGCCAAGGCAAAGGCCCGGAGCAGGTTTTGCCGCCGCGCCTTGGCATCGAGCGCCTGTTGCGCGGGGGTGTCCTGGACGCGGCGCAGCCAGTGTTCTTCGCACGCAAGGCCCAACGGCTGGCTGAGCCAGCGAGCCAGCAGAGCCGCCTGGTTGAAGCCCCGCTGGCGCAGGCGCGGCGCGGCCAGGGGCACCGGCAGCAGCGCGTCGGGGCGCTCCAGGCCTTCGTCGAACTGGTGTTGCAGCGACTGCGCCAACAGCTCGCCCATCAGCCGGCCCAGGGGCCATTTCGCTTGATGCTTGAAGCGGGTGATCAAACTGTCCACCGGGAAGTCATAGGCCCAGGGCGCCAGCACCCGCTCGAATGCTGGCGGCTGTGCGGCACACTGTCCACAACGCAGCCCGGCCATGGGCAACGGCAAAGCGCAGACGCTGCATTGATCACCGAGCCAGGGCAGGTCGGCCTCGCAGGGTGTGCAGATCGGCTGCGGTGTGTCAGTGGTATCCCCGCATAACAGACAGGGTTGTTTGTTTTTTAACCAGATGTAAACCTGGCCTTCGTATCGTGGTTGACAGCGCATAACTCTTCCTTAAATATGCCGAACATCCGTGTCGCGCCTGTGGGTATTGCGTAAACCCAAGGCGCCAGCCAAGCATAATCAAGGAATTGCCCATGAGCGCCAGCACCACTGCCAACCTGCGTCATGACTGGTCTTTGGCCGAAGTCAAAGCACTCTTCGTCCAGCCATTCAACGACCTGCTGTTCCAGGCGCAGACCGTGCACCGCGCGCACTTCGACGCCAACCGCGTCCAGGTTTCCACGCTGCTGTCGATCAAGACCGGCGCGTGCCCGGAAGATTGCAAATATTGTCCGCAGTCCGGCCACTACAACACCGGGCTGGATAAAGAGAAGTTGCTGGAAGTGCAGAAGGTCCTCGAAGAAGCCGCGCGCGCCAAGGCCATTGGTTCGACCCGTTTCTGCATGGGCGCGGCCTGGAAGCATCCGTCGGCCAAGGACATGCCGTACGTGCTGGAGATGGTCAAGGGCGTGAAGGCCATGGGCCTGGAAACCTGCATGACCCTGGGCCGGCTCGACCAAGAGCAGACCCAGGCGCTGGCCCAGGCTGGCCTGGACTACTACAACCACAACCTCGACACCTCGCCGGAGTTCTACACCAGCATCATCACCACCCGCACCTACAGCGAGCGCCTGCAAACCCTGGTCTACGTGCGTGACTCGGGGATGAAGATCTGCTCCGGTGGCATCCTCGGCATGGGAGAGTCCCTGGACGATCGCGCCAACCTGCTGATCCAGCTGGCCAACCTGCCGGAGCACCCTGAATCGGTGCCGATCAATATGCTGGTCAAGGTCGCCGGCACGCCGCTGGAAAACGCCGAGGACGTCGATCCGTTCGACTTCATCCGCATGCTCGCCGTGGCGCGGATCCTGATGCCCAAGTCCCATGTACGCCTGTCTGCCGGCCGTGAAGCGATGAACGAGCAGATGCAGGCCCTGGCCTTCCTGGCCGGCGCGAACTCGATTTTCTACGGCGACAAACTGCTGACCACCGCCAACCCGCAGGCCGACAAGGACATGCAACTGTTCGCCCGCCTCGGCATCCAGCCCGAAGCCCGTGAAGAGCACGCCGACGAAGTGCACCAGGCCGCGATTGAACAGGCACTGGTGGAGCACAAGAGCAGCGAGCAGTTCTACAACGCGGCGGTTTGACCACTCTCCGATACCCGGATTGGAATGCAAGCCCCTGTGGGAGCGAGCTTGCTCGCGATGGCGATGGAACATTCACATTTATGTCGACTGACACACCGCTATCGCGAGCAAGCTCGCTCCCACAAGGGGCTTTGGCCAGTCTTTAAACAGTTGAGGCCTGCATGTCCTTTGATCTCGCCGCACGCCTGGCTGCCCGTCGTGCCGAAAACCTCTATCGCCAGCGCCCATTACTCGAAAGTCCGCAGGGGCCGGAGGTGCTGGTGGACGGCCAGCCGTTGCTGGCGTTCTGCAACAACGACTACCTGGGTCTGGCGAACCACCCGCAGGTGATCGAAGCCTGGCGCGCCGGTGCGACCCGTTGGGGCGTCGGTGGCGGGGCTTCCCACCTGGTAATCGGCCACAGCGGCCCGCACCACGCCCTGGAGGAAGCCCTGGCTGACTTGACCGGCCGGCCCCGGGCCTTGCTGTTCACCACCGGCTACATGGCCAACCTCGGCGCGGTGACCGCGCTGGTGGGGCAGGGCGACACGGTGCTGGAAGACCGGCTCAATCACGCCTCGTTGCTCGACGCCGGGTTGTTGTCCGGCGCACGGTTCAACCGTTACCTGCACAACGACGCCCGGAGCCTGGCCACTCGCCTGGAGAAAGCCATCGGCAATACCCTGGTGGTCACCGACGGCGTGTTCAGCATGGACGGCGACATTGCCGACCTGCCGGCCCTGGCCCGTGAAGCCAAGGCCAGGGGCGCCTGGCTGATGGTCGACGATGCCCACGGTTTCGGCCCGTTGGGCGCCCAGGGCGGCGGCGTCGTCGAGCACTTCGGCTTGAGCCAGGACGACGTCCCCGTGCTGGTGGGTACCCTGGGCAAGGCGTTCGGCACCGCCGGGGCGTTCGTCGCCGGCAGTGAAGAGCTGATCGAGAGCCTGATCCAGTTCGCCCGCCCCTACATCTACACCACCAGCCAACCGCCGGCCCTGGCCTGCGCCACGCTCAAGAGCCTTGAGTTGCTGCGCCGCGAGCATTGGCGACGCGAGCACTTGCAGGTGCTGATCCGCCAGTTCCGCCAGGGGGCCGAGCAGATCGGCTTGCAATTGATGGACAGCTTCACGCCGATCCAGCCGATTCTGGTGGGCGATGCGGGACACGCGCTGCGCCTGTCGCAAATGTTGCGTGAGCGCGGGTTGATGGTCACCGCCATCCGTCCCCCTACCGTGCCGGCCGGCAGCGCGCGTTTGCGCGTGACCCTGACGGCGGCCCACAGCGAGGCTCAGGTGCAGCGCCTGCTCGAAGCCCTGGCCGATTGTTTTGCCCAATTGCGAAAGGAGCCCAGCCATGCGTGATCGACTGATCCTGCTGCCCGGTTGGGGCCTGGGCATTTCACCGCTGGAGCCGTTGGCGGCTGCGCTGCAAGGGCTCGATGAGCACCTGCGGGTGGAGATCGAACCGTTGCCAGCGCTGGCGTCGAGTGATCCTGACGAATGGCTCGACGAGCTGGACGCCGCCATCCCCGAGGATGCCTGGCTCGGCGGCTGGTCCCTTGGCGGCATGCTCGCCTCGGCACTGGCGGCGCGGCGCGGCGAGCGCTGCTGTGGCCTGCTGACCCTGGCCAGCAACGCCGCGTTCGTCGCCCAAGAGCAGTGGTCGAACGCGATGGCGGCAGACACTTTCAATGGGTTTGTGGCCGGGTGTGCCGACGATCCGCGCCAGACCCTCAAGCGCTTCAGCATGCTGTGCGCCCAGGGGTGCAGCGACCCGCGCGGGTTGTCGCGCTTGCTGCTGGCCGGTGCACCGAACACCTCGCCCGAGGTCTTGATCGCCGGGTTGCAGGTGCTGGCGCAACTGGATACCCGCGCCGCGTTGCAGGGCTTTCGGGGGCCGCAACTGCACCTGTTCGCCGGGCTCGATGCCTTGGTGCCGGCCGAAGCGGCGGGTGAATTGCTCGCGCTGTTGCCGGATGTCGAAATCGGCCTGATCGAACAGGCCGGCCATGGATTCCTCCTGGAAGACCCCCACGGTGTGGCGGGGGCTATCCAGGCTTTTTTGCACGAGTGCGGTGATGACTGATTTGTCTCTCGTGACATTACCCGGTGCCTTACCGGACAAGCGTCAGGTGGCGGCTTCGTTCTCCCGGGCGGCGACGAGCTATGACAGCGTTGCAGCGTTGCAGCGTG
This sequence comes from Pseudomonas sp. MS646, assembly GCF_036693845.1. NCBI lineage: Bacteria > Pseudomonadati > Pseudomonadota > Gammaproteobacteria > Pseudomonadales > Pseudomonadaceae > Pseudomonas > Pseudomonas sp. MS646. The sequence goes on along the minus strand of NZ_CP144763.1, from coordinate 5,631,296 downwards.
ACGTGGGCGAACAGTTGCTGGAGCGGTTGCCGCCATCGCTCACCCCACCGCGTTGGGTAGACCTGGGCTGTGGCACCGGGTATTTCACCCGGGCGCTGGCGGCGCGCTTTGACGAGGCGGGCGGGCTGGCGCTGGACATTGCCGAAGGCATGCTGAACCACGCCCGCCCACAAGGCGGCGCCGCGCATTTTGTCGCCGCTGACGCCGAGCGGCTACCCTTGCAGGCATCGAGTTGCGAGCTGGTGTTCTCCAGCCTGGCGGTGCAATGGTGTGCGGATTTCGCGTCGGTGTTGAGTGAGGCCCGACGTGTCCTGAAACCCGGCGGTGTGCTGGCCTTTACCAGCCTGTGTGTCGGTACGTTGTACGAACTGCGCGACAGCTGGCGTCAGGTGGATGGCCTGGTGCACGTCAACCGTTTCCGCGGGTTCGACACCTACCAGCAGCTGTGCGCCGCCAGCGGCCTGAATGTGCTCAGCCTTGAAAGCCGTCCCCATGTCCTGCACTACCCTGATGTGCGCAGCCTGACCCACGAACTGAAAGCGTTGGGTGCGCACAATCTGAACCCAGGTCGACCCGGAGGCCTGACGGGCAGGGCGCGGATCCTGGCGCTGGTCGAGGCGTATGAGCAGTTTCGCCAGGCGCAAGGGCTGCCGGCGACTTACCAGGTGGTCTACGCCGTTTTGGAGAAACCGCTATGAGCCAGGCCTATTTCATCACCGGCACTGACACCGACGTGGGCAAGACCACTGTCGCGGCGGGGCTGCTGCACGCGGCGCGACAGGCCGGCAGGAGCACCGCCGCCGGCAAGCCCGTGGCGTCCGGTTGCGAGGTCACGCCCAAAGGCCTGCGCAATGCCGACGCCCTGGCATTGCTGGCCGAGTGCTCGGTGCCGCTTGCTTATGCGCAGGTCAATCCGGTGGCGTTCGAACCGGCCATCGCGCCGCATCTGGCGGCGCGGGAGGCGGGCGTGGCCTTGACCGTTCAATCGTTGCTGGGGCCGATGCGTGACGTGCTGGCCCTGGGCGCCGATTTCACCCTGATCGAAGGCGCCGGTGGCTGGCGCGTGCCGCTGGCCGACCAGGATAATCTCTCGGACCTGGCCATGGCCTTGGGCCTGCCGGTGATCCTGGTGGTGGGCGTGCGCCTGGGCTGCATCAGCCATGCGTTGCTGACCGCCGAGGCCATCGCCCGGGACGGCCTGCAACTGGCCGGCTGGGTGGCGAACATCATCGACCCCAAGACCTCGCGCCTGGAAGAAAACCTCGCCACCCTGGCCGAGCGCCTCCCCGCGCCGTGCCTGGGGCGGGTCCCGAAAATCAAGGGCGTGACGGCCGAAATCGTCGCCGATCACTTGCATCTCGACCTGCTGGATTAGGGTTTTCCCTATGATAAGGCAGTGTGCCATTAGTGTTTTTGTCGGGCCTTTTCCGCGCCCTTCTGATTCAATGGCCACTGTCGACCCTTCAAGAAGACGAGTTCTGTCATGCAAATCTCAGGAAATACCGCGTTCTATGCCGGTCTGAGCACGATTCAGACAGGGCAGAACCGTGTCGATCTGGCAGCCGGCCAGGTCGCCAACAACACGATCGAGCGCTCGGTCACCAGCCAGTCATCCGAAGTCCAGGTGGATCGCCTGCGGTCGGTCGATCGCAGCCAGCAGTCGGATGTGGCCGCCAACATGGTGGAAATGTCCCAAGGCAAGTTCCAGGTGCAACTGGGCGTGAACGTCGCCAAGGCTTCCGACGAAATGCTCGGGACGTTGATCGACACCTTCGCCTGATTCTGTCCCTTGGATTGACCGGAACGCCGCGATGATTCGCGGCGTTTTTGTCTCTAAGGTCTTCTTACTCAACTAATCTTTTCCCAGGCGTGTCGCGGGTTCTTCTGCGTCACCGAATGCCCGTGCCCGAGATTTTCCACAGCCGATGACGAATGGCAAAAGATCGGGCCTTGACAAGGTTTGGGCGTAAACGTATGTTTCAAACAACTGTTTGACCGTCACAACAAATCCACGCGGTCGTTCATTCCCGGTTACATCAGCAGAGGTTTATCGCTATGCCTGACTACAAGGCCCCCTTGCGTGATATTCGCTTCGTACGTGACGAACTGCTCGGTTACGAGGCGCATTATCAGAGCCTTCCGGCTTGCCAGGACGCAACTCCGGACATGGTTGACGCCATTCTCGAAGAAGGCGCCAAGTTTTGTGAGCAGGTGCTGGCACCGCTGAACCGTGTGGGCGACCTCGAAGGCTGCACCTGGAGCGAGTCCGGCGTGAAGACCCCGACCGGGTTCAAGCAGGCCTACAAGCAATTCGTCGAAGGCGGCTGGCCAAGCCTGGCCCATGACGTGGCGCACGGTGGCCAAGGCCTGCCGGAGTCCCTGGGCCTGGCCGTCAGCGAGATGGTCGGTGAAGCCAACTGGTCGTGGGGCATGTACCCGGGCCTGTCCCATGGCGCGATGAACACCATTTCCGAGCACGGCACGCCCGAGCAGCAAGAGGCCTACCTGACCAAGCTGGTGTCCGGCGAATGGACCGGCACCATGTGCCTGACCGAACCGCATTGCGGCACCGACCTGGGCATGCTGCGCACCAAGGCCGAGCCTCAGGCCGATGGTTCCTACAAGGTCACCGGCACCAAGATCTTCATTTCGGCCGGTGAACACGACATGGCCGACAACATCGTCCACATCGTACTGGCACGCCTGCCGGACGCACCGGCCGGTACCAAGGGTATCTCGCTGTTCATCGTGCCGAAGTTCCTGCCTAACGCCGATGGCACCCTCGGCCAGCGCAACGCGGTGAACTGTGGTTCCCTGGAACACAAGATGGGCATCCACGGCAACGCCACTTGCGTGATGAACTTCGACGCGGCCACCGGTTTCCTGATCGGCCCAGCGAACAAAGGCTTGAACTGCATGTTCACCTTTATGAACACCGCACGCCTGGGCACCGCGCTGCAAGGCCTGGCCCACGCCGAGATCGGTTTCCAGGGCGGCCTGAAATACGCCCGTGACCGCCTGCAAATGCGTTCCCTGACCGGCCCGAAAGCGCCGGACAAGGCGGCCGACCCGATCATCGTCCACCCTGACGTGCGTCGCATGCTGCTGACCATGAAAGCCTTCGCCGAAGGTAACCGGGCGATGGTCTACTTCACCGCCAAGCAGGTCGACATCGTCAAGTACGGCGTCGATGAGGAAGAGAAGAAAAAGGCCGATGCGCTGCTGGCGTTCATGACGCCGATCGCCAAGGCGTTCATGACCGAGGTCGGTTTCGAATCGGCCAACCACGGCGTGCAGATCTATGGCGGCCACGGCTTCATCGCCGAATGGGGCATGGAGCAGAACGTTCGCGACAGCCGTATCTCGATGCTGTACGAAGGCACCACCGGCATCCAGGCCCTCGACCTGCTGGGCCGTAAAGTGCTGATGACCCAGGGCGAAGCGCTCAAGGGCTTCACCAAGATCGTCCACAAGTTCTGCCAGGGCAACGAAGGCAACGAAGCGGTCAAGGAGTTCGTAGGGCCTCTGGCTGCGTTGAACAAGGAGTGGGGCGAACTGACCATGAAGGTCGGCATGGCCGCCATGAAAGACCGCGAGGAAGTCGGTGCGGCGTCGGTGGACTACCTGATGTACTCCGGTTACGCCTGCCTGGCCTACTTCTGGGCCGACATGGCACGCCTCGCAGCGGAAAAACTCGCCGCCGGCACCACCGAAGAGGCGTTCTACACCGCCAAGCTGCAGACTGCGCGTTTCTACTTCCAGCGCATCCTGCCGCGTACCCGTACCCACGTGGCGGCCATGCTGTCGGGTGCCAACAACCTGATGGACATGAAAGAAGAAGACTTCGCGCTGGGCTACTAAGCCTTACGCGGTTCCTCTGAAAAGCCGCTGCCTCCTTCGGGACGCAGCGGCTTTTTCATGTTCGCCATGAATATCCCGGCGAGCGAGCGCCTGCAAAGGATCAAAGGCGACCCTGAAACAATATTCATCCAGCCAAACCTTAAGAAAACTTTCTCCCCTGCCGTTACAGCGATGGCAGTGTGACATCTGTCACATCCTGCGTGCCTTGTTGCGGTAATAGCAGGCACAATGCCATCTTTGGTCAGCCGGGTCGGAGCTTTACCCTTGCCGCGTTCTTCCGCTGTACGTTTCAGCCATTTCCTACCCTCATTGCTGCTATTGCTGGCGGGGCTCGCGGCGGCCTACGTCAAGGACCTCAACGTTTTCTTCACCTCGCTGTTCAATGTCCTGCCAACGTTGGTGCTGCTGCTGGGCGGGGCGTATTGCTCGGTGTACCGGCGCCAGCGTGAACTGTTTTTGATGGTCACGGTGTACATCGCCTACTTCCTGCTGGACACCCAGACCGACTTCTACCGCGATAACGGCAAGGTGCGTGAAGACGCTGCCTTGGTGTTCCACCTCGTCTGCCTGCTATTGCCGCTGCTGTTCGGCCTGTTCGCCGCGTGGCAGGAGCGCACCCATCTGTTCCAGGACATGGTGGCGCGGTTCGCGGTGCTGCTGATCTTCGGCAGCGTGGCGCTGGCCCTGGAGCAGAGCTTTCCCCAGGCGCTGCTGCTGTGGCTTTCGGAGATCCGCTGGCCGGCCCTGCACGGGGCCTGGATGAGCCTGATCCAGTTGTCCTACCCGGTGTTCATCGCGGCCTTCTCGTTGCTGGCCTGGCAATACTGGCGCAATCCCCGGCCGTTGCATGCCGCGCAATTGGTGGGGTTGCTGGGTTTGTTCTGGATGTTGCCGAAGACCTTCATCCTGCCGTTTACCCTGAACATCATGTGCAGCCAGGTGATGTTGATGATCGCCGCCGCCGTCGCCCACGAGGCCTATCAAATGGCCTTCCGCGATGAACTGACCGGCTTGCCGGGACGCCGGGCGCTGAACGAGCGCATGCAGCGCCTGGGGCGCAACTATGTGCTGGCGATGAGCGACGTCGACCATTTCAAGAAATTCAACGACACCCACGGCCACGACGTGGGTGACCAGGTGCTGCGCCTGGTGGCCAGCAAACTGTCGAAAATCGGTGGCGGCGGTAGGGCCTATCGCTATGGCGGCGAGGAATTTGCGCTGGTGTTTGCCGGTAAGACCCTCGATGAGTGCATGCCTCACCTGGAGGTCATCCGCCAATCCATCGAGAGCTACAGCATCCAGTTGCGCAACCCCGACAGTCGTCCCCAGGATGATCAGCAGGGCCGACAGCGGCGAGCCGGCGGCAGTGCCTCCAGCGTATCGGTGACCATCAGCATCGGTGTGGCGGAACGGCTCGAGCAGCGCACGCCGGAAGAGGTCCTCAAGTCTGCCGACCAGGCACTCTATAACGCCAAGGGCGCGGGGCGTAATTGCGTGGTCGCCTTTGGCCAGAACCGCCGCGGCGCGGTGCGCATGGAAACTGCCGCGGGTTGAGTGATGACGGCGCATTCAGCGTCTGGACTGTGATTGTGGCCCTCGGTGGCCGGCAGTAGGTTGAAACGATCTGCTACCGGAGAACACCACCATGCCCGAGTACAAAGCCCCGTTGCGCGACATGCGCTTTCTGATCGATCACGTCTTCGATTTCCCTGGCCGTTACGCCGAACTGGGAGCCAGCGATGCCAGCCCGGACATGATCAACGCGATCCTCGAAGAGGGCGCCCGGTTCTGCGAGAACGTGCTGGCGCCTCTTAATCGCTCCGGTGATGAAGAGGGCTGTCATTTCGACAACGGTGTCGTCACCACGCCGGCAGGTTTCAAGCAGGCGTTCGCCCAATACGTGGAAGGCGGCTGGCACGGGCTCGCGGCGGATCCGGCGTATGGCGGCCAGGGCCTGCCCAGTTCCCTGGGGCTGGTCATCAGCGAGATGGTCGGCTCCAGCAACACTTCATGGGGCATGTACCCGGGCCTGACGCACGGCGCGATGTCGGCCATCCACGCCCACGGCACCGAAGCCCAGAAACAGACCTACCTGAGCAAGCTCACCGCTGGCCAATGGACCGGCACCATGTGCCTTACCGAAGCCCACTGCGGCACCGACCTGGGCATCATCAAGACCCGCGCCGTGCCCCAGGCCGACGGCAGCTACGGGATCACCGGCAGCAAGATCTTTATCTCCGCCGGCGAACACGACATGAGCGAGAACATCGTCCATCTGGTCCTCGCCAAGCTGCCAGACGCGCCGGCCGGGACCAAAGGCATTTCGTTGTTCATCGTGCCCAAGTTCCTGCCCGACGCCACGGGTGAAGCCGGCGAGCGCAATGGCGTGTCCTGTGGCTCGATCGAACACAAGATGGGCATCAAGGCGTCGGCCACCTGTGTGTTGAACTTCGACGAGGCCAAGGGATTCCTGATCGGCGAGCCGAACAAAGGCCTCAATTGCATGTTCACCATGATGAACCACGCCCGGCTCGGCACCGGCATGCAGGGCCTCTGCCTGGGCGAGGCCAGCTTCCAGGGCGCCATCGGCTATGCCAACGACCGCTTGCAGATGCGTTCGCTGACCGGCCCCAAGGCCCCGGAAAAACCCGCCGACCCCATCATCGTCCACCCGGACGTGCGCCGGATGCTGCTAACCATGAAAGCCTTCAATGAAGGTAACCGGGCGCTGACGTACTTCACCGCGCAGTTGCTCGACACCGCGCACCTGAGCGCCGACGAGGCGGCTCGCCAGGAGGCCGAGGACCTGCTGGCCTTCCTCACGCCGATCTGCAAGGCCTTCATGACCGACACCGGGCTCGAGGTGACGAACCACGGCATGCAGGTGTTTGGCGGGCATGGCTTCATTCGCGAATGGGGCATGGAGCAACTGGTGCGGGACTGCCGCATTGCGCCGATCTATGAAGGCACCAACGGCATCCAGGCCCTGGACCTGCTGGGCCGCAAGGTGTTGGGCAGCCAAGGCAAGTTGTTGCGTGGGTTCACCAAGATCGTTCACACGTTCTGTGTCGCGAACGCCGAACATCCGCAGCTCAAGGATTACGTCGCGCAGCTCGACGGGCTCAACCGACAGTGGGGCGAGCTGACCACTCAGGTGGGCATGGCCGCGATGAAAAACCCGGACGAGGTGGGCGCCGCGTCCGTCGACTACCTGATGTACAGCGGTTACATCATCCTGGCCTACCTGTGGTTGCGCATGGCCTTGGTCGCCCAGTCGCATCTGGAGCGCGGCGACGGTGACGGCGATTTCTGCCGCAGCAAACTGGCGACCTGCGAGTTCTACTTCAAGCGTCTGCTGCCGCGCACTGCCGCTCATCGGGCCGCAGTCGAGGCGGGCAGCGATTGCCTGATGCAGCTGCCGGCGGAGTCGTTTGCCTTCTGAGTGGCAGCAACAGGCTTGGCGGGGGCGCTTGCGCCCGTCGAATCGTTAGTGACTAAAAATAACAATAAAGTCACACGTTGACCCTATGTGTCGTAAAAGTTGTTGAGGTACACTCCGGCCACTGCAAAAACCGTTTTCTTACGAACCAACTGTTTAGATCCTGCGAGGTTTGCCATGGCTGACTACAAAGCGCCCCTGCGCGATATGCGCTTCGTCCTCAATGAAGTGTTCGAGGTCGCAAAACTCTGGGCCGAGTTGCCGGCATTGGCCGAGACCGTCGACGCCGAAACCGTCGAAGCGATTCTCGAAGAAGCCGGCAAAGTCACCAGCAAAAGTATCGCGCCCCTCAGCCGTGCCGCAGACGAAGAAGGCTGCCATTGGGCTGACGGCACAGTCACCACGCCGGCCGGTTTCCCACAGGCCTACAAGACGTACGCTGAAGGCGGTTGGGTCGGTGTCGGCGGTGATCCGGCGTACGGCGGCATGGGCATGCCCAAGGCGGTCTCGGCCCAGGTCGAGGAAATGGTCAACTCCGCCAGCCTGTCTTTCGGCCTGTACCCGATGCTGACCGCCGGCGCCTGCCTGTCGATCAACGCCCACGCCAGCGAAGAACTGAAGGCGGCCTACCTGCCGAACATGTACGCCGGCGTCTGGGCGGGCTCCATGTGCCTGACCGAGCCGCACGCCGGTACTGACCTGGGGATCATCCGCACCAAGGCCGAACCTCAGGCGGATGGCCGCTACAAGGTCAGCGGCACGAAGATCTTCATCACCGGCGGCGAACACGACCTCACCGAAAACATCATCCACCTGGTGCTGGCCAAGTTGCCGGACGCGCCAGCGGGCCCGAAAGGCATTTCGTTGTTCCTGGTGCCCAAGTTCCTGGTCAATGCCGATGGCAGCCTGGGCGCGCGCAACGCCGCCCACTGCGGCTCGATCGAACACAAGATGGGCATCCAGGCATCCGCCACCTGCGTGATGAACTTTGACGACGCGGTCGGTTACCTGGTCGGCGAACCGAACAAGGGCCTGGCGGCGATGTTCACCATGATGAACTACGAACGCCTGGGCGTGGGTATCCAGGGCCTGGCCACCGGTGAGCGTTCCTACCAGAACGCCATCGAATACGCCCGTGACCGCCTGCAAAGCCGTTCGCCGACCGGCGCGCAGAACAAGGACAAGGCGGCCGACCCGATCATCGTTCACCCCGACGTGCGTCGGATGCTCTTGACCATGAAAGCCTCGAACGAGGGCGGCCGGGCATTCTCCACTTACGTGGCGATGCAACTGGACACCGCCAAATTCAGCGAAGACGCGGCCACCCGCAAGCGCGCCGAAGACCTGGTGGCGTTGCTGACACCGGTGGCGAAGGCGTTCCTGACCGACCTGGGCCTGGAGACCACCGTCCATGGCCAGCAGATCTTCGGCGGCCACGGCTACATTCGTGAGTGGGGCCAGGAGCAACTGGTGCGTGATGTGCGCATTACCCAGATCTACGAGGGCACCAACGGTATCCAGGCACTGGACCTGGTCGGGCGCAAGATCGTCGGCAGTGGCGGCGCGTTCTATCGCCTGTTCGCCGATGAGATCCGCCACTTCACCGCTACCGCCAGCGGCGACCTGGCCGAGTTCACCCAGCCGCTGAACGCGGCGCTCGGCACGTTGGACGAGCTGACCCAATGGCTGTTGGACCAGGCGAAAACCAACCCCAATGAAATTGGTGCTGCGTCGGTGGAATACCTCCAGGCGTTCGGTTACACCGCGTACGCCTACATGTGGGCGTTGATGGCCAAGGCCGCCCTGGGCAAGGAAGGCGAGGATGATTTCTACGCGAGCAAGCTGGGCACGGCGCGTTTCTATTTCGCCCGCCTGCTGCCGCGCATTCATTCCCTGAGCGCCAGTGTGAAGGCCGGTAGCGAATCGTTGTTCCTGCTGGACGCCGGACAGTTCTGACCCGGAGGCGATGTGTAAGCATTTGCTTACACATCGTGCTGGCGTTTTCCCTCTACCGGCGGATTGGATCCACCGTTAATCTACTTCACATGGACGTCGCGCAGGATGCGCAAAAGTTACAGCACGGACACGTAGGATTCTGCCAGGAAGGCGGAGTGAAATGGATGTCAGGGAAACAGTCTGCAAAGCCCCGCCTCGGCGGGGTTTTCTTTTGCCCGCGTTTTTATCCGGGGCTTCTTTTCGGTTGTCTCTGAACCCTGACGAGCGGTCAGGTGTCAATGAGCTATATGGCAACGTAGCCATGATCAACCAGGAGCCAACCCATGGATTTTATTCGTATCATCATCGCCATCCTGCTGCCGCCGCTGGGCGTATTCCTGCAAGTGGGCTTCGGCGGGGCTTTCTGGCTGAATATCCTGCTGACGCTGCTGGGCTACATTCCAGGCATCGTTCACGCGGTCTATATCATCGCCAAGCGCTGAACAATTTCATCGAGAACCCTGTGGGAGCGAGCTCCCACAACTTCTTCATTTCCCTAGACAACGCCGCCCATCACCTTGCGATAGAACAACCACTCATGCTCCAGCGCATGGGCCTGGTTCACCGCCTTGCGAAAACCGTGGCGTTCATCCGGATAGTAATGGGCCTCGACCGTGACGCCGTTGTCCTCCAGCGCACGGACCATATCGCGGGTCTGCTGTGGCACGACCACGGCATCCAGTTCCCCTTGAAAGAAGATCACCGGTGTGCGGATTCGATCCGCGTGTAGCAGCGGCGTGCGTGAGCGGTAGCGTTCGACGTCCCGTTGCGGGTCGCCAATCAGCCAGTCCAGATAATCGCCTTCGAACTTGTGCGTGGCGCGCGCCAGGGCGACAGGATCGCTGACGCCATAGAGGCTGGCGCCGGCCTGGAACACCTCTCGAAACGCCAGGGCGCAAAGAGCCGTGTAGCCGCCGGCGCTGCCGCCACGGATGAACGCATGCTCACCGTCGACCAGGCCCTGCTCGGCGAGGTAGGCGACCACCGCGCAGGCATCCTCGACATCCACCACCCCCCAATTCAGGTGCAAGGCTTGTCGATAGGCCCGGCCATAGCCGCTGCTGCCACGGTAATTGAGGTCGGCAACGGCGAAGCCGCGGTGGGTCCAATACTGAATGCGAGGATCGAACACCGGGTAGCAGGCCGAGGTGGGACCGCCATGGATGAACACCACCAACGGCGGCTTCTCCTGGCTGTCCATGGCCGGGTAAAAGAAGCCATGGGCCTGACCCGCACCGCTGGGGTAGCGCAACGTGCGCGGACGGCTGACCTGCGCGGCGGGCAGTGGCGCGACGCCGCCGGCCAGCACCGCGACGCCGGCACTGTGCCGCTCGATCGCGATCACCGCTGACGGTAGGGTGGGCGAGGCGGCGATGGCATAGATGAACTGCTCGTCCAGGGCCAGGCTGCGAAAGCGCGTGTAGGCGCCGGTGTAGTCCTGGCTTGCGTTCCCGCTGCAACACAGGCCCAGCCGGCCAAACCCCGCTTCGGTCCAACTCGCCAGGTAAGTGTGTTCGTCCAGCGGCAGCCAGGTGCAACCACCCATTTGCCACGGCGCCGGTGCGTGATCGGCTTGAGCGGCGGGCAGTGGTTGCAAGCCGTCGGCCGATTCGATCCAGGGCTGCCAGTAACCGCCGCGATCGGTCAGGCAGTAAAGACGATTCGAAGCATCGAAACGTGGCTGCTGGATGGACTCTTCGGCAGCATCGCCGGCCACACAGCGTGGCTCGCCCCACCCCGAGCCCTTGCGTTCGGCCAGCATCAATCGCGTGGCCGTCCAGGGCTGATGCGGCCGGCTCCATTCGATCCACGCCAGTCGCTGGCCGTCGGCGCTGACGGTCGGCGAGGCGTAGAAATCCGCGCCTTCGGCCAGCAATTGACGCTGACGGTCCGCCAGGCCGATGGCCACCAGCCGATGCCGATCGGCCTGCTGCTCCACCGCCAGTACCTGGCCGCGGGCGACGCTGAGGTCTCCATGGCGACAGTCGCCCGAGGTCAGTGCCGCGGGGCGTTCGGCCCCCAGTGCCTGGCGATAGATCTGCTGGTCGGTCTCATTGACGAACACCACGCCCTCGTCGTCCAGGCAAAACGCGCCGCCGCCGTATTCGTAGACGCGGCTGTTGGCGCTGAACCCGTCCGGGGTCAGGCATCGTGCCTGGGCGCCTTGCCAATGCCAGATCCGGCAGGCCCCGTCGCCAGGCCGGTATTCATTCCAGAACAGGCCCAGCGGGCTTACCCGCAGCTCGGCGAAGTCGGTGCCGGCGGCAACGGCCTGGGCGGCGCTGAACGGATCAGCTTTTGGCGATGAGGCGTGAGTTTCGTTCATTGCGAAAGGCCAGTTGCTCGATGGTCTGGGTGGCGTGCTCGGCGTCTTCGCGAGCCTGGAGAATCACCCCGTGATGTTCGGACTTGCTGCACACCGGGTCGGCGTTGCTGGCATCGCCCGTGAGCATGAAGGCCTGGCAGCGACAGCCACCGAAATCCTCCTCCTTTTCATCGCAGGAACGGCAGGGCTCGGGCATCCAATCGTAGCCGCGAAAGCGGTTGAAGCCGAACGAGTCGTACCAGATGTGCTGCATGCTGTGGTCGCGCACATTGGGAAACTGCACCGGCAACTGTCGGGCGCCGTGACAGGGCAAAGCGGTGCCGTCCGGGGTGACGGTCAGGAAGAGGCTGCCCCAGCCATTCATGCAGGCCTTGGGGCGTTCCTCGTAGTAGTCCGGGGTGACGAAGATCAACTTGCACGGGTGGCCTTCGGCCTCAAGCTTGGCGCGATACTCGTTGGTAATGCGCTCGGCGCGCACCAATTGTTCCCGGGTGGGCAGCAGCCCGACGCGGTTGAGCTGCGCCCAGCCGTAGAACTGGCACGTGGCGAGCTCGACGAAGTCGGCTTCCAGGGCAATGCACAGCTCGATGATGCGATCGATCCTGTCGATGTTGTGCCGGTGGGTGACGAAGTTCAGCACCATCGGATAACCGTGGGCCTTCACCGCCCGGGCCATTTCGAGTTTTTGCGCAAAGGCTTTCTTCGAGCCGGCCAGCAGGTTGTTCACCTGTTCGTCGCTGGCCTGGAAGCTGATCTGGATATGGTCCAGGCCGGCCTTCTTGAAGTCGCTGATCTTCTGCTCGGTCAAGCCGATGCCGGAGGTGATCAGGTTGGTGTAGAAGCCCAGCCTGCGGGCCTCGCCGATCAGCTCGGCCAAGTCCTGGCGTACCAGCGGCTCGCCACCGGAAAAACCCAGTTGCGCGGCGCCCATTTCCCGGGCTTCGCGAAACACCTTGAACCACTGCTCGGTGCTCAGCTCCTTGCCTTGTTCGGCGAAGTCCAGCGGGTTGGAGCAGTACGGGCATTGCAGCGGGCAGCGATAAGTCAGCTCCGCCAGCAACCACAGCGGCAGGCCGACTTCGGGTTTGGCCGGCAGGCCGCTGGCCTCAGGCAAGTTCGATCCAGTGTTCTGCACGGGCGACCTCCATGAATTGCTCGATGTCGTCACCGAGTTCCGGCACGTCCGGGAACTGTTTGGCCAGTTCGCCGATGATGGCCGCGACATCCCGCTCGCCGTCGATCAGACCGCCGATCAGCGCCGCGCTGTCGTTGAGCTTGATCATGCCTTCAGGATAGAGCAGCACGTGGCCTTTCTGTGCCGGTTCGTACTGGAAGCGATAGCCGGGACGCCAGCGAGGGGTTTTGCTGCGGTCGAAACTCATAGGGGGATTCCTGTGTGCCACACCCGTTCTCCGGTCACGCTGTGATAGGGCGGGCGATTCAATTCGTAGGCCATGCTCATGGCGTCGAGCATGCTCCAGAGGATGTCCAGTTTGAACTGGAGGATTTGCAGCATGCGCTCCTGGCCTTCGCGAGTGGTGTAGTGCTGCAGGGTAATTGCCAGCCCATGTTCGACATCGCGGCGAGCCTGGCCCAGGCGGGTGCGGAAGTACTCATAGCCGGCCGGGTCGATCCACGGGTAATGCTGTGGCCAGCTGTCCAGGCGCGACTGGTGGATCTGCGGGGCGAACAATTCGGTCAACGAGCTGCTGGCGGCTTCTTGCCAACTGGCCCGGCGGGCAAAGTTGACGTAGGCGTCCACGGCGAAGCGCACCCCCGGCAGCACCAGCTCCTGGGAGCGCAGTTGATCGGGGTCCAGGCCCACGGCCTGGCCCAGCCGTAGCCAGGCCTCGATACCGCCGTCTTCGCCGGGCGCGCCATCATGGTCGAGCAGGCGCTGGATCCACTCGCGACGGATTTCCCGGTCCGGGCAATTGGCCAGGATTGCGGCATCCTTGAGCGGGATGTTCACCTGGTAGTAAAAGCGATTCGCGACCCAGCCCTGGATCTGCTCGCGAGTGGCGCGGCCTTCATACATCGCCACGTGATACGGGTGATGGATGTGGTAATACGCACCCTTGGCACGCAGGGCCGCTTCGAACTCGGCGGGGGACAGGGGGGTGTCAGTCATTTTGATTCTCCGGGAAATGCCCGTGGGGTCTGTGGCGTCAGGGCTGGCCCCATCGCGAGCAAGCTCGCTCCCACAGTAATTCGAGTTGCATTGGATATCCGATTCACAGCAAAACCAGTGTGGGAGCGAGCTTGCTCGCGAAGGCGTCCTCTCAGCCAGCACAAGCGTTGACTGACGCACCCCAAGCTCACCCCCACATTGGTTCCACTCTTCTTACAACTCAATACTCATCCCGTCGTAAGCCACTTCAATCTTTCGGCGTACAAGCTCGGCCCGCTCGGGCGAGTCTTCATCGAGGATCGGGTTGGTGTTGTTGATATGGATAAGGATCTTGCGCTGGTTGGGCAGTTGTTCCAGCACCTCCAGCATCCCGCCGGGGCCGTTCTGGGCCAGGTGCCCCATCTCGCGGCCGGTGCGGGTGCCGACGCCACGGCGTTGCATCTCATCGTCGTCCCACATCGTGCCGTCCACCAGCAGGCAGTCGCTGCCGGCCATGATCTCCAGCAGCGGCCCATCGACCTTGCCCAGGCCCGGAGCGTAGAACAGCTTGCCGCCGGTGCGCAGGTCTTCGACGATCAGGCCGATGTTATCGCCCGGGTGCGGGTCGAAGCGGTGCGGTGAATAGGGCGGCGCGGCGCTGCGCAGGGGCAGTGGCGTGAAACGCAGGTTCGGGCAGGCGGCGATGGTGAAGCTTTGGTCGAGCTCGATACGATTCCAGCTCAACCCGCCGTTCCAGTGGGTCAACATGTTGAACAGCGGAAAACCGGTGCTCAGGTCCTCATGGACCATGTCGGTGCACCACACCTGGTGCGGGCAACCTTCACGCAGGCTCAGCAGGCCGGTGGTGTGGTCGATCTGGCTGTCCATCAGGATGATGGCGCCAATGCCGGTGTCCCGCAGGGCCCGGCCAGGCTGCATCGGGGCGAAGCTTTGGAGTTGCGCGCGAATGTCCGGGGAAGCGTTGCACAACACCCAACTCACGCCGTCATCGGAAATCGCGATGGACGACTGGGTGCGCGCCTGGGCCCGCAGGCTGCCGTTGCGAAAACCTGCGCAATTGACGCAGTTGCAGTTCCACTGGGGGAAACCGCCGCCGGCGGCGGAACCTAGAATCTGGACAAACATGGCCACTCCATCTGCAAACCAAAATAAAAACGCCCCGGTTGACCGAGGCGTTGTGCTGCGTGCTCAAGTGCCTGCAACGATCAACGGCTGGCGAAGTACATGGTGACTTCGAAACCGATACGCAGGTCGATATATGCGGGTTTGGACCAGGACATGGGAATACTCCTTTGGTTGGGGTGGGACGGTTGGGATCTATACATATAGTCCACCTCCGTTCGGAGATGTTCAGATGCTTAGGCGACTATGTTACTAAATTAAACAATTTCCAGGCCGCGATTCTCGGAGAAAGCTCTTTGCAGCGCCGGTAACGATCAGTCCCAGCTTTGCCACGGCGAACCCCCGCCGGCCCCGTTGGCCAGGCAAAACCAGCTGCCTTCGGCATCGATCAGGCGCTGGGCGGCTGCCATTAACCGCGTCCGATCCACCTGTTGGAGAGCCTCAGGCAAGCGTTGGGGGTAATCCGACGGGTGGCCGGCCAGCCGGGCTTGCCAGAGCAGCTCGGCCGCTTGCGGAGCCGGCAGGACATCCCCCTGGAGCTGAGCAGCGAGGCTGCGTTGCGAGTTGCCCAGGGCCAGGTCCTCGGTCTGCTCGATCAAGTCCGGCAGGTCATTGAGGAACTGCTCGATATGCCCGATCAGCGTCGTGGCGCACGCATGGGGCGACTGGACGCCGAACAGCAGGCCGGTGTGCCCGTCGAGCTGTTTCAAGCCACTGAACACGCCATAGCCCAGTTGTAGGTCGACCCGCAGGCGCTGATAAAACGGCGCCTGGCACAACTGCGCCAACAGCCGCCATTCGGCCTCGTCCGACAGCGTCGAAGTGGGTGCCGGACAAAACAACAACACGGCGTGTTCGTCGCCATGGGTCTGCAGGTTTTTCCATAGGCGCCGCCCTGCGGGCCATTTCAGCGGATCGGAGTCCTGGCTGCCGATGCCCGGCACCCGGGCCAGCACCGGGCCCATTGCCCCTTGAGCCGCCGTTGAAAGCCCCACGGCCAGTCCATCCCACTGGGCGCTTGCCCAGAGGTCCTCATCGCGAGCCCCAATGGGCAATGGCGGTACCGATAAACGGCTGCAACACCCCGGCAGGGCCTTCAATAGGTGTCGAATCGGCATCGGCGGCGCTTCGTGTGCGGCGCGGGCCGTTGGCAGCGGCTCCCCCAGTTTCGCCAGCACATGTTCGAGCACCGACGGCATGGGCGCTTGCAGGCCCACCAGTTTCAACAGCCATTGGTGGCCGGACGGCTCGAAGGTGACATCCACGCCGGCCTGGCGGGCATCCTCGTACAGGTCGTGCAGATGTCGGTCGAGCCTGGTCTGAAGGTCCGGCGGTGCCTGGGTGGTCAAGCGCCAGCGCAGGTACACCACGCCTTCGCGGTTGTGGTTCGCCAGCGCCGGGCTGAACGACATGGGCGAGCGCTCCCGGCGGCCCCGGGAGCGCTCCTGGGCGAAGGTGCGCAACCCGCGATGGGCGCTGGTCTGGCCGCGTATCAGGCCGGCGCGGGGCGCTTCGTCGGGTGTTTGCAGGAAGGGGTTGGGCTCGGGCAAATGCCATTCGCCGATCACATCAGTGGCCGGGTGCAATTGCCTGAGGATTTCCCTGAGCCTCGCGAGGTCGTGCTCCGACAGGGGCGCATCGAGCCCTTCGCTGTCCCAGCGAGCGAGTTGCAACGCCGAACCGGTTTCCTGCCGACGCTGCAAGCGGGCGCTGAACGCGCTGCGCAACGACGCCCAGTCATCCTGGCCGGCAAAGAAACCCAGCCAATCGTGGAGTAACGCCTGGATGTCGTTCGACGCTTGATCAGCGATGAGCTTGAGTTCGAGGTGCAACAGCGCTTGCCCGGCAAATTCATGCAACACGCTGGCCTTGAGGCTGTCCGCCAGGCCACGCTGACGCAACGCTGCCAACAGGCCGCCCGGTTTGCTGGATTCCAGCCACGTGCAGAGAAACGCCAGGGCTTGGGGCGAGGCGTCAGGAAGTTGTTCGAAGGCAAACAGTAGGTCGAGGCTGTCGTTGTCGACCTGTTGATAGTGAGGCTGGGCCGTTGCCATCAACGGCGGCGGCAACTGCCTGCGCACCGCTTCGCCCCTTGGCAGTTGCTCACCGAATTGTTCGGCCAGGGCCTTCAGCGCCTCGACGCTCTGCGGGCCGACGAGGCTCAGGCGCATTTGGCCGCTCTGGTAAAACCGTTGGTAGAAGCCGTGCAAGGCCGCTTGGAATTCGGCTTGAGAAACCGCCAGGCTGTCGCGGTTGCCGGCATAAAAGCCGCGCAGCGGATGGGTCGCCGACAGCCCATTGTGCAGGGCAAGCCGTCGCTGGGCGGTCGCGTCTTGGGACCAGGCGACGAACTCAGCCTGGAGCACTTCTCGTTCGCGCAACTGATCGGCTTCATCCAGGCGCGGATGCGTAAGCATGTCCCCGAGCCGTTCAAGTCCGCCGCTGAAGGCCGCCGGGGGGACTTCGAAGAAGAAGTCGGTGGTGCGTTCGCTGGTGCGTGCGTTGACCTGACCGCCGTGCCGTTGCACGTAGGCCATCAGGTTCTCGCCGACGGGGAAACGTTGGGTACCCAGGAAGAACAGATGTTCGAGCAGATGCGCCATTCCAGGCCAGGCCAGGGGCTCGTCATGGCTGCCGGCCGCCACCCGCAGCACGGCGGCGCTGCGCTTCAGGCCAGGGACGTGACGCACGGTCACCTGCAGGCCGTTGGCCAGGGTTTCAGGAGTCAGGCGAGGGGAATCGGGGGCCGGCATGAGCGCTTCCAGGACAGAGATGCGCTCATGCTAGCGGATTAGACCGGGTCAGTGCTTGTGCAAGTCGCCATAAAGCTCTGGGCGGCGATCGTGCAAGTAGTTGTAGGCTGTGCGAGCGTCGTCCATCACTTGCCGATCCAGTTCCCCCACGATCAAGGCCTCGTCCAAGCCCGCCAACGCGGCCCGGCTGCCATCCGGCGCGGCAATGCTGCTTTGGCCGCAGTACTGCAGTTCACCCTCGTGGCCGCAGTAGTTGGCGTAGGCCACGAAACACTGGTTCTCGATGGCCCGGGCACGCACGGTGACATCGGCGATGACGTCATAAGGCTGCATGTTGGCGGTCGGCACCAGGATCAGTTCGGCACCGGCCAGGGCCAGGCGCCGGGCGTTCTCCGGGAACTCCAGGTCGTAGCAGATCAACATGCCGAGCTTCCAGCCATTGAGCTCCACGATCGGCAGCGCATTGTCCCCGGCGCTGAACATCGCGTGATCGAGATCGCCGAACAAGTGGCTTTTGCGGTAGTTGGCCAGGCGTTCGCCCTGGGCGTCGATCAATTGCACCGCGTTGTAGATCTGCCCGTCTTCGCTGCGTTCGGGGTAGCCATAGACAATCGCCAGGTCGGCCGCCTTGGCAATGCGACCGACCTGTTGCGCCCATTCGCCGTTATAGACCTCGGCCAATACGTTCACCGCGTCGACGCCGATGTTGTAGCCGGTCAGGAACATCTCCGGCAGCACCAGCACATCGGCGCCCCTGGCTTCCAGCGCGATCTGGTGCAGGCGTTGCAGGTTAGCGGCCGGATCCAGTGGCAACGGTGGGCATTGATAGAGGGCTACGCGCATCGACAACTCCTTTTATTCAGGCAGGGCGATCGGACCGATCTCATGGAACACATCGCCTGGACCCGGGTTCTCGGCGTGGGTCTTTCCGCCGAAGTGCTTCATGATTCCCCACACGGCATTGAGCGAGGTCTGTACCGCGCCTTCAACCCAGGCGGGTGTCCATGAGACGTCATCGCCGGCGATAAAGATCCCGCGTTGTTCAGCCGGCATGTCGTCCTGCATGAAATGCGCGTACATGCGCTGGTTGTAGCGATAGTGGCCGGGCAGGGCGCCCTTGAAGGCACCGAGGAAATGCGGGTCGGCTTCCCAGGACACGGTGATCGGGTCGCCGATGATCCGCGCGGCGATGTCCACCTTGGGGTAGATTTTTTTCAGCGCGTCGAGGGCCAGCTTCACCCGTTTCTCCACCGGGTGCGGGAGCATCTTCAGCGCATCGCTCATCCAGGAGTAGGACAGGCAGATCACCCCCGGCTTGTCGTCGCCGTTGTCGAACAGGTACGTGCCGCGGGTCAGGCGATCGGTCAGGGTCATGCTCATCAGGTCGCGGCCGGTTTCCGGGTCCTTGTCCTTCCAGAACGGCCGGTCGACCATCACGAACGTCTTCGACGATTGCATGTAGCGGGTGCGGTCCAGGGCCATCCACATCTTCTGCGAGAACAGTGCCTCTTCGCATTCGATCTGGGTGGTCAGCAACCAGCTCTGGCAGGTGACCAGTACGGCGGCATATTCGCGGGTGTCGCCCCAGACGTCCGTCACGCTGAAGCGATCGTTGGCGGCCCGGGCGATGCGCTTCACGCCGCTGCGCGGAGCGCCCAGGTGCAACGAACTCAGGCTGGTGCCCTGGGGCCAGTGCGCGCAGCGTTCCGGCACGTGCTTCCAGATGCCGTAGGGCACCTGCTCGACGCCGCCGACCACCAGGTGCTGGTGATCGTCGCAGTTGGTCATCACCACTCGGAAAATTTCCAGCATCGAGTTGGGGAAGTCCGAATCCCAGCCACCCGTGCCGAAACCGACCTGGCCGAACACCTCGCGGTGTTGGAAAGAGAGTTTGGCGAAGGCCTTGGAAGTGGCCACGAAGTCGTAGAACGTGCGGTCATCCCACAGGGGGACGAGGGTGTTCCACAGTGCCTTGAGGCGCGGCACGTCGCGGTCGCGGATCGCCTGCTGGATCTCGCCGAAGCGCGAGCGATCCTCCAGGGCGTCGGCCCAGGCGTCCGCCACTTCCTGAAACAAGGCCGGCAGGTCGGCCATTTTCTCGGCGTAGTAGGTCTGGCCCTCGAGGTCGATGACCGTGCTGCCCGAGGCTGGGGTCAACGGGTTGGGAAACGGTTTGGTTTCCAGGCCCAGCTTGTCGACGTAGTGGTAGAACGCCGTGGAGGACACCGGGAAACGCATGCCGCCCAACTCGGCGATCACCCCTTCGGCGCCATTGAATGGTTGGGAGCGCAGCCGCCCACCCATTTTCGACGCTTCATAGACCACGGGCTTGAGGCCCAGCTTCATCAATTCGTACGCCGCCACCAGCCCGGCGATCCCGGCCCCGACAATCGCCACCTCCGCACCCAGGGTCTCGGCAGGAATGCTGCCCAGCCCCGCCGGGTGCTCGATCCAGTCGTCAAAAGCGAAAGGGAAGTCCGGCCCGAAGATAGTGATGGGTTTCTTACCGTCTGCTGGATGGCGATTGTGCTTGTTCATGGCGGACCTTGATGGGCGACTCGACGCAAAGCTCGCGTCTGAGTATAGGAAAGATGCCAGCCATTCTAGGGAGTGGGAGATACGTTAATAAGACACAATATGTCGTCATTTTTATGTGTGATGAGTCGATTTGACGTATTTGACAGTCTTAATGACAAAAATCCTTCCCGTGGGAACGAGCCTGCTCACGAAGGACGTATGTCTGCGATGCAGGCACTGCCTGGTCTCACGCAATCACGAGCAGCCGCGCGCTCACAAGTGCGGGTTCTAGAGCGGCTGGCCCCGGTCGATCTTGCTGCTGAGGATGATCGAGGTGGTGGTCTTTTCCACGCCGTCCACGCTGCCGATCTGGTCCAGCAACTGATCCAGCTGTTCTGGCGAGTCGGTGCGCAGCCAGGCCACATAATCGAACTCGCCACTGACGGCACACAACTGCTGGACCTGGGCCATGGCGCTCAGGCGCCGCAGCACGTCCTTGCCGGAGCGCGGCTGGACCTTGATGCCGACGTAGGCCTGCAAGCCGCCATCAATCAGCCGCTGGCCGAGGCGTACGCCGTATCCGGTGATGACCTTGGTCTTTTCCAGGCGCGCCAGTCGTGAGGTCACGGTCGTCCGGGCGATGCCCAGTTGCCGGGCGAGCATGGCGACGCTTTCCCGGGCATTGATTTGCAGGGCCGCGATCAGTTGGCGGTCGATTTCGTCGAGGACGGGAGGGCGGGTGTCAGCCAAGGCGGGCTCCGGCGTGGGCGTTGTGGGCGAACATGTTACAGGTTCTCTGGCTGGAAATAGCCGATGGCCGGTAATGTCAGCGCGCGCCAGGCAGGCGCCAAGTGTGTTTGCGTGGCCCTGAGCCAGATACCGTCCTGGCAGACCAGCGGTTCAATAGGCAATTGCAGCAGCGCGGCCAGCGGCAAGGACTGCACGGAGCCCGGGTCATCATCGTCCTCGGCTGCCCAATCCCGTTCGAAACACCGGACTTGCACATGCTCGTTGCCGAAGCGTTCGAACAGCGGACGGTTGCCCAGCCATTGCGGGTGCACCCGCAGCGTGTGTTCCTGGACATCGAGCAGCAGCAACTGCCAGCCTCGATAGCGGCCACAAAGCTCGGTTACATCTGTCGCCATGCGGGTCAGGGCGAGATAGCGGCCTTTCGGTGACCAGATCATTGAAGGCGCCAGCTCGTTCAGCGCGCAGCCAGAGGCTGTCAGCAGGTGGCCGCCGAGCCGTGGCGAGCTGGCGCGGATCCAGCTGTCGCCGTACTCCGTTTCACTGCCGAACAGCCAGGCGGCGTCCTGGCCTCCCGGTGCGGGCTGGATAAAATCGCCGTCGGCATTGGCCACCTGGGGGCGATCCACTTGGCGCCAGGGGTCGACGCTGTGTAGCTGAGAGCCGGTCACGCACAGCTCTACGGCGTTGTAGAACAGCCGGGATCGCTCGTCGGGATGAAAGAACGACGGATCGCTGCCGACCGGTGGCGCAGGGATGTCGAAGCGTTGCAGTGCATTGCCTTCAAGGTCCTGGCCCAGGCGGCCGGCAATCGTCGCCAGGCTCAGCAGGCCATTACGGAAATCAAGCACGCGGGCCACCCACAGGGGCGGTCCTTGCAACAGGCTGCGTGCCGGCACATCGACCACCACCGCATGGGTGGCCAACGTCATCGTTTCGGCAAAAGGCAACAGCGCCAGATACCGTCCGCAGTCCGACACCCGATGATCCAGCAGCCAGCGCCCAGGCAGTTGCCAGTCACCGATCTGGCAACGATAAGCGCCCATGCCGGCGTGATTGTCGGTCAGCCAGGTCAGGTGGGCGCAGAGGCCACCCTGTAGGGGCTGTGTCTCGATGAACGCGTCACCGCGTCGGCCCTCACTGTCCAACGGCAGCGCGATGCTCATCCGGGTCAACTGAAACTCGGCCACCTGCACGCGACCCTGGGCATCGTGACCTGCCTGGGTTTCGGTATCGCCGTGGATGCTGTCGAGGCGGTAGCCATGCCGGCCAAGGGACGGGCGTGGGTAATCCAGGTACGCACCTATGCGCACATGATGGGCGTCGAGACCGAGCACGTCGTTCCAGTAAAAGGATGGCTCAACGTCATGCTTCACCCAAGGCGAGGGAAGGGCGCGCCAGTCCTGGTCGGCGTGCCACAACCAGTACCGGTCGCCCTCGGAACTGCCGCCCTGCTCCTGGGCCTGGCACACCAGGGCAAGCTGATCGGTGCTCCAGACAACGGCGGTGTCGGCGGCCATCAACAGGCCGGAGGGCTGCTCATTGACGCTGATGGCATAGCGCGGTGACACCAGCGGCGCCAGGGGTTGGGGCAGGTCGCGAAACACCGGAGGCAGTGAAAGCCTGCCCGTCAGGCAGTGTTGCCCGTCGGCAGAGCGGCGCTCGATCGTGTGCGCGATAGCGTCCGGGTAACTGCCAGGTTCCAGCCAGAGGTCGGCGACGGGTACCAGTTCGGCAACGCGGGCGGTTTGCAGCAATTCATCGAGCCGGGCCTGGCGGGCGCCATCGTCCACCAGCGGGCTGTGGCGACCCGCCAGCCCGTTGAGGTCCAGCGTGTCCAATTCCCAGAACTCGCTGTTGTCGCAGCGATAGACCCGCCGCTGCTGGCGGTCAAGCACGACTAACCCCCAAGCCTGCCGGGACGGTACGGTTGCCGCAAAGTAACGTCCATCCGCCGAGAACACCGCCGAAGACCCGAGACCTTGTAACAGCACACCGTCGGGGAACAGGTAGTCGCAATAGGTCAGGCCCCCCATCGCGATTTCACTGTGATTGAACGTCCGGATCGGCTCGCCCTCGGGCGTCAACTGCGGCTCGCCGCCACCCCAGGCACTCGGGCCCTTGACCGGTTCCACCACCAGGCCAAGGCGCCGCTCCCACGTGCTGACGCCCGCGAGCCCGCCGATGATCGCGGCGATCGCCGCCAGGATGCCCCACCACTCGGGCAGCGCCCTGCCCAGGCTGAAGCCCAGGCCAAACACCGCGCCAATCGTCAATCGGGCCAGGCCCCGGGCGATTGAAGGAGAGCCCAGGCGCACCGCCAGACCCATCGACAGGCCGAGCAACAGCACCGTCAGCAAGGCCAACGCCGGCGGCATCACCGTGACGAAAAAGGCCGGCACCACCAGGATGCCCAGTTGCCAGAACAGATCGAGAAACAGTCGGGGGAGGCTGGGGCTGGCGATGATGGACGTCTCTGGTAGGGAAGGGAGGAACGAGGCAACCACCCTCTCAAAAACGCAAAAGCCGCGCAATGCGCGGCTTTTAATTTGGTGGGCCCACACGGACTCGAACCGTGGACCAAAGGATTATGAGTCCTCTGCTCTAACCAACTGAGCTATAGGCCCTCAGTAGGCCGCGGATTATAGCGACGGTTTCTCGGCTGTGCTATCCGAATAATCCGATACGGTCACACGCAGGAACGTGGCGGCGAACTCGGCGGCGCACAGCGGCAGGCTGACGATGTAGCCCTGGATTTGTTCGCAACCTTCTTCGGTGAGGAACTGCTGTTGGGCCAGGGTCTCGACGCCCTCGGCGATGATGGTGAATTGCATGCTGCGGCCCAGGGCGATGATGGCCCGTACGATGGCGGCGTCGTGGGGGTCGTCGGGCAGGCCGCGGACGAAGGACTGGTCGATCTTGAGGATGTCCAGCGGCAGACGCTTGAGGTAGCTCAGGGAGGAATAACCGGTGCCGAAGTCGTCGATGGCCAGTTGCACGCCGAGTTTTTTCAGTTGGTGCAGCACCATCAGGGCTTCTTCGGCCTGGCTCATGATGAAGTTTTCGGTGATTTCCAGTTGCAACAGACCCGGTTCGAGCTGGTTCTCCCGCAGCAATTGTTCGATGCGCCCCAGCAGGTTGGGTTGGCGTAGCTGGGCGCCGGCCAGGTTGACCGACAACGGGCCGAGGCTTTCGTAGGTGCTGTTCCATTCGCACAGTTGCCGACACGCGCGCTCCAGTACCCAATCGCCGATCTGCAGGATCATGCCGTTTTCTTCGGCCAGGGGAATGAAGTGCTCCGGCGGCACGTCGCCAAACGTCGGGTGGTACCAGCGAATCAGCGCCTCGGCCCCCACCAGTCGGTTGTCGGCGAGGCTGATTTTCGGCTGGAAGGACAGCGACAGTTCATTGCGCTCGATCGCCCGGCGCAGCTCGTGCTCCAGGGCCACGCGCTCGCTGGCCTGGGCAGTGAGGTCGCGAGTGTAGCTTTCCACCCGGTTGCGGCCCTTGGCCTTGGAGCGGTACATCGCCGCGTCGGCGTTCTTGACCAGCGTGGCAACGTCGCAACCGTCCTGTGGATAAAGACTGGTGCCGATGCTGGCGCTGATGAAGAACTCGTGTTCGCCGGCCTGGAATGGCGCGGTAAAACAGTTCAACAGCTTCTGGGCGATGTGCTCGGCGTCGCTGGGTTGCTGCAAGCCGGGCAGCAGGATGATGAACTCGTCGCCGCCCAGGCGAGCCACGGTGTCGATATCACGCAGTTGCTCGCGCAAGCGCACGGCGATGCCCTTGAGCAGTAGGTCGCCGACCGGGTGCCCGAGGCTGTCGTTGATGTGCTTGAAACGGTCCAGGTCGAGAAACAGCACCGCGCCCTGGCCGCCTTGCTCCTGCTGGCTGGTCAAGGCTGTCAGCAGGCGGCTTTCGAACAGGGTGCGATTCGGCAGGCCGGTAAGCGGGTCGTGGTGAGCCTGGTAATCAAGCCGGGCCTGGGCATGCTTGAGGCTGGAGATGTCGGCAAACACCGCCACGAAATGGGTGATCTGTTGTTCCCGGTTGCGCACCGCGCTGATGGTCAGCCAGCTGGGGTACAGCTCGCCGTTCTTGCGCCGGTTGGAGATCTCCCCCTGCCAGTGCCCCTCCGCCGTCAACTGGTGCCACATCGCGGCGTAGAACGCGCTGTCATGCAGGCCGGAAGCCAGCAGGCGCGGTGTATGGCCCAAAGCTTCGGTCTCGCTGTAGCCGGTGATTTCGGTGAAGGCGCGGTTCACGGCGCTGATGTGTTGTTGCGTATCGGTGATCAACACGCCTTCGGCGGTGCTTTCGAACACGGTGGCCGCCTGTTGCAGCTTTTCCTGCATCAAGTGGCGTTCGGTGATGTCCCGGGCGATGGTCAGCATGCAGTCTTCGTCGCCGATGGGCAGCGGTCGGCTGGACACTTCGCAGAGCCGGATCTGCCCGTCATTGCGCCGGATATGGCAACTGAAATCCCGCACGAAACCGTCGCGCTGCAACAGGTCGAGCATCTGTTTGCGTTCGTTGAGATTGACCCAGATGCCGAGGTCCAGGGTCGAGCGGTCCACCGACAAGGCACTGTTGAAGCCGGTGATGCGGCTGAAGCCTTCGTTGACCTCGATCAGCAGGCCGTCGCTTTGCCGGGACAGCAGCAAGCCATCCGGTGACGCGTGGAACGCCTTGGCAAACTTCTCTTCGGAGGTCTGCAACTGTTGCTGGGTTTCCTTCAACTGGCTGATGTCACGCACTACCACGACCAGGGCCGGCGTGGTGTCGAGGTCAAACGGCTCGGCGGAAATCAGCCCGGTGAACGCTTGGCCGTTGCTGCGGCGGAAGGGCATCTCCAGGTTGCGGATGCTTCCGGCCTGCAGGCGTTGCAACAGGCTCGGCCCCACCCCCTGGATGCCCCAGATGTCGAGGTCGGTCGCGGTCCGACCCACCACCTCGGCGGCGCTCAGGCCGATCTGCTCCTCGAAAGCGCTGTTGACCTCCAGCAGGCAGCCGTCGAGCAGGCGCGCAATCACCAGAATGTCTGGGCACTGGCGGAACACCGAGGCGAATTTCTGTTCGGACAGGCGCAAGGCTTCCTCGGTGCGCTTGGCCTCGCTGATGTCGATCATCAGCCCGCGCATCACGGGTTCATGGGCATGTTCGATCAGGCTGACGATGTCGCGCACCCACAGGCAGCGGCCGTCGGCGGTGAGTACGCGGTAATCGATGCAATGGTCGCGGCCGGCGAGCACTTCCTGGTTGCAATAGGTCTCGGCCCTGGTCAGGTCGGCCGGGTGAATGATATTGCGCCAGAACCCCGGGATCAGCCAGTGGGCGAGGGGGTAGCCCAGCAGTTCTTCGGCGTGGGGTGACACGTAGCTGTAGGTGAAGTCGCTGACCCGGGCCTCCCAGGCAATGGCCGACAGGCTTTCCACCAGTCCGCGGTAATGATATTCGCTGCTGCGCAACTCCTGCTCCAGCTCGACGCGCCGGGCGATCTCCGAGCTGAGACGACGGTTGATGCGAATCACCACCGCCAGGATGCCCACCAGGAGCAGCAGAGCCGGCAGGCCGTAGACCACCAGGTCCGACCAGAACTGGCGGTAGTCATGTACATTGCCGACCCATTTCGCCTGGATCTCGCTGACCTGGGCCGGGCTCATGTCAGCCAGGACCTTGTCCAGGATGCCCACCAGGATCTTGCTGTCCCGTGGGACGGCCATCGCCAATTGGTAGCGGTAGGGCGTTTCCCCGCTGACATAAAGGCCTTCGAGCTTGAGTTGGCGCAGGCTCCAGACGCTGGAGGCCAGGTCGCCGACCACGGCGTCCACCTCGTCGGTCGCCAGGGCTTGCAGGGCTGAGCTGACGTTGGGCAGCGCCACCAGATTCAGGTCGGGGTGATGATTGCGCAACAGCTCGTGGGGAGCGTAGTTCTCCACCACGGCGATTTTCAACCCGTACAGGTCTTCCAGTTTATGGGGTTGGGCGCCGCCGCGGTGGGCCAGGATGACAATGGGGAAGTCGAGGTAGGGACGGGTGAAGGCCAGGTAATTCTGGCGTTCGGGGGTGGACATGATGCCCGGCAGAAGGTCGATCTTGCCCTGTACGACCTGCTCCAGCACCTCCGTCCAGGTGGCCGGCTCGATCGGGACGATCTTGATGGCCAGCCGCTCGCGGAGGATGTCGACGTAGTCGGCGGCCAGGCCCTGGTAACGACCCTGGTCGTCGCGAAACTCAAACGGCGGCCAGGAGGCATCGATGCCCAGTCGCAGGTCGGGATGGTCCTTGAGCCAGCGTTGCTCCTCGTCGGTGAGCGTGAACGCGCCAGCTGTTGCGGTCCATGTCATCAATGACAACAAAAGCGCGGCCGTCAGTCTGGGCATCACTGTCTCGTCAATGGTTCGGGGAGGATGTTTCGAGTGTAGACGGCCAACAGGGCGGGGAGGGCGTAACGGAGGGTTTTTATCGACACATGGCAAAACCCCCGGCAGGGCCGGGGGTTTTGGGGGTCACTCGTCGAGGAAGGAGCGCAGATGTTCGCTTCGCGTCGGGTGGCGCAGTTTGCGCAACGCCTTGGCTTCGATCTGACGGATCCGCTCACGGGTCACATCGAACTGCTTACCGACTTCCTCAAGGGTGTGGTCGGTATTCATGTCGATGCCGAAGCGCATGCGCAGTACTTTGGCTTCACGTGCGGTGAGGCCCGAGAGTACTTCGCGGGTCGCTTCCTTGAGGCTCTCTACGGTGGCGACATCTATCGGCGACTGCATGGTGGAGTCTTCGATGAAGTCACCCAGATGGGAGTCTTCGTCATCACCGATCGGGGTTTCCATGGAGATCGGCTCTTTGGCGATCTTCAGTACCTTGCGGATCTTGTCCTCAGGCATTTCCATGCGTTCGCCCAGCTCTTCCGGCGTCGGTTCGCGACCCATTTCCTGCAGCATCTGCCGGGAAATACGGTTGAGCTTGTTGATCGTCTCGATCATGTGCACCGGGATACGGATGGTGCGGGCCTGGTCGGCGATCGAGCGAGTGATCGCCTGACGAATCCACCAGGTGGCATAGGTCGAGAACTTGTAGCCGCGACGGTATTCGAACTTGTCCACCGCTTTCATCAGGCCGATGTTGCCTTCCTGGATCAGGTCGAGGAATTGCAGGCCACGGTTGGTGTACTTCTTGGCGATGGAGATCACCAGACGCAAGTTCGCTTCAACCATCTCTTTCTTCGCACGGCGGGCCTTGGCCTCACCGATGGACATGCGACGGTTGATGTCCTTGATTTCCGCAATGCTCAGGCCGGTCTCGGTTTCCAGCGCGCTCAGTTTCTGCTGGCAACGCACGATGTCCGGTTGCAGGCGGGCAATGGCTTCGGCGTACTTGCTCTTGCCTTTGGCCAGTGCGTCGGTCCAGCTTTCGTCGACTTCGTTGCCGGGGAACTGACGCAGGAAGTCGGCACGCGGCATGCGGGCATCACGCACGCACAGCTGCATGATCGCGCGCTCTTGCTGACGCAGGCGATCCAGGGCGCTGCGAACACGCTCGACCAGGCCTTCGAATTGCTTGGGCACCAGCTTGATCGGCATGAACAGCTCGGCCAGGGCCAACAGTTCGGCAATCGCCGCCTTGTTGTTGCGACCGTGCTTCTTCAGCGCCTTGCGGGTGATTTCCATCTGGTCGGCCACAGCGCCGAAACGCTGTGCAGCGATGATCGGATCCGGACCGCTTTCGGCTTCTTCTTCGTCGTCACCGGCTTCGGCGTCTTCGTCATCGTTGTCGTCGTCGGCCTTGGCGGCTTTCGCGTCGATCGGTGGCGGTACTTCGGCGGCAGGCGGCGCGATGCCGTCGTCCGGGTCGATGTAGCCGCTCAGGACGTCGGACAGGCGACCACCTTCGGTGGTGACGCGGTTGTACTCGGAAAGAATATGGTCAACCGTGCCAGGGAAGTGCGCGATTGCGCCCATCACTTCACGGATGCCTTCTTCAATACGCTTGGCGATTTCGATCTCGCCTTCACGTGTGAGGAGTTCTACCGTACCCATTTCGCGCATGTACATGCGCACCGGGTCGGTGGTGCGACCAATGTCGGTCTCGACCGCCGCCAGCGCTGCGGCTGCTTCTTCAGCGGCCGCCTCGTCGGTATCGGCGTCGGCCAGCATAAGGGCATCCTTATCTGGCGCAACCTCGAATACGTTGATCCCCATGTCGTTGATCATGCGGATGATGTCTTCCACCTGTTCCGGATCTGAAATATCCTCCGGCAGGTGGTCGTTGACCTCCGCGTAAGTCAGGTAGCCCTGCTCACGACCCAATAGGATCAACTCTTTGATACGAGACTGCTGTTGCGCTTTTCCGGACATAACACCCTATCCACTGAAGGTCTTGGCGGGCAAAAAACAAGCCGAGGATTATACCTGAGCTGTGACCTCACGCGCCAGTTGAGGTCGGGTTTGATGCGCAAACATTGCGGCTGAGTAAGTCGCGCAATTGGTTTTTCTCTTCGCTGGTCAGCTCGCTCTGGCGAGCTTTTCGCAGAAGTTGTTCCAGGTTTCGCTCGCGTTGGCGGGCGGACAAGCTAGTAATGGTGTCGAAAAACTGTTGTTCAAGGTTGTCTCCGTCAATCAGCCACTCCTTCTCGGCCAGGGCCTTCAACAGGCGCCCCTGCTCGGTGCCGTGCCACCTCGCGATCAACTGGAAAGAGTTTAGCCTGGGGTTCTTCTGCACGGCCTCGAGAAGGGCGACCAGCAATTGCGTATTGCTGTGGTCCTCGGCGGCGAAATGCCCGGCATCCTCGACTTTTTCGGCCAGTTGCGGGTGATGCAGCAAGGTGCGCAACGCGGCCAGTGTTGGTGGTTCGACGGCGGCCGGGACCCGCGGGGCACGTGGCTGGTCGCGATCGCCACGCTTGCCGTTCTTGTCCCAGGGTTTTTTGTCCCATTTCTTGCCGCCGCTGCCGGGCTTCTTCGGCGTCCACTCCTGCTGGGGAGCGTAATCCTGCTGGGGTTGATGATAGTCGGCGAAGTCCGGCATCGCGTCGTAGTCGATGCCCGGGTCGTAGGCCGGCGGGGCCTCCTGGGGCGCGCTGTGGACCAGTTGATTGACCGCCTCGCTGTTGAGGCCGGTGATCTCGGTCAGGCGCTGGCGCATCAGGATGCGCAGGTTGGCCCCTGGCACCTTGTCGATCAGTGGCGCCGCGAGGGTGGCCATGTGGGCCTTGCCTTCGAGGGAGCGCGGGTCGGCTTCTTCTGTCAGTTGCTGGAAAAAATAATCGGCCAGCGGCTGGGCGTGCTGGTTGATCCGCGCGCGGAAGGCATCCGTACCTTCGGAACGCACCAGGGTGTCCGGGTCCTCGCCTTCGGGCAGGAACAGGAAGCGGGCACGCCGTCCGTCCTGCAGGCAGGGCAGGGTAGCCTCCAGCGCGCGCCAGGCGGCGTTACGACCGGCCTGGTCGCCGTCGAAGCAGAACAGCACGTTGGGCACGACGCGGAACAGGCGCTTCATGTGTTCTTCGCTAGTGGCCGTGCCCAGGGTCGCGACGGCGTTACGCAGGCCTTGCTGGGCCAGCGCGATCACGTCCATGTAGCCTTCGACGACGATGATTTCGTCGAGGTTGCGGTTGTTCTTGCGAGCTTCGTACAGGCCATAGAGTTCCTGGCCTTTATGGAAGACCGGGGTTTCCGGGGAGTTCAGGTACTTGGGCTTGTCGTCGCCCAGGACCCGGCCGCCAAAGGCGATGATCCGCCCGCGGGTGTCGCGGATCGGAAACATCACCCGGTCGCGGAAGCGGTCATAGCGCTTGCCGGTCTCGGCGTTTTCGATCAGCAGGCCGGCGTCGATCATGGCACGTTGCTGCAACGTGTCGCTGCTCAGGTGCTTGTACAGGTTGTCCCAGCCCGGCGGGGCAAAGCCGAGGCCAAAGTCCCGGGCGATCTCGCCGGTCAGGCCGCGTCCCTTGAGATAGTCCACCGCCGCCTTGCGCGCGGGATGGCTCTTGAGCGCCTGGCGATAGAACTCGGCCGCCGCTGTCAGCAGGGGATACAGCGGCGAATCGGTCGGTTGGCGGGGCTTGTGCTGCCGGCCGCTTTCCTCGCGAGGAATTTCCATGCCGGCGGCCTTGGCCAGTTCCTCGACGGCCTGGGGGAACTCCAGGTTGTCGTGGTCCATCAGGAAGCCGAGGGCATTGCCGCCCGCGCCGCAGCCGAAGCAGTAGTAGAACTGCTTGTCGGGGCTGACGCTGAAGGACGGGGTTTTTTCTTTGTGGAACGGGCAGCAGGCCGTGTAGTTCTTGCCTGCTTTCTTCATTTGCACGCGAGAGCTGACCACATCGACGATGTCGGTGCGGTTCAGGAGGTCGTCAATAAAGCTCTGGGGAATCAGCCCGGCCATGGCGTTCTCATCATCACTGCGCGAAATAGGAGCCCGGAATCAACAGGCGTACCCGGGGCTTGGTTTGAGACACGGTAAATCGGTGGCTCGACCGGGTTGTCTGCATCATCGCTGTTGGGAAGTGTATCTGCCGAAAATCCACTGACGTTAATGGCAATCAGTATCTGACGGTTTGAATAAGTGTGCTGAGTCCGGTAACGGCCGGTCAGGCCTCGGATAGCTCATGAAGCGGGCACGCAAGCAGGTGCCTTGGGCTGATCGTCGTTAGAGGAATCAGGGTGTGCTCGTCAGTAGCCTTGGAAGGCTCGTCAGAAGAGACGTGCACCGCTGGCAAAAGAGCCAGGTCTGACGCGGTGAAGCAGGTTGTCGCGGTCGCGTCTGCGGCTTTGACGGTGAAGCATCAAGCGTTTTCCGCAAATGCCATAAGCCCGGCTTGAGGGCCGGGCTTGGCAGAAGCTTGCTACGAACGTCTGTGTATTAGTACAGACGTACGGCGCGGCGTTGTTCGCGCTGAACTTTCTTGGCGTGACGCTTAACAGCGGCTGCTGCCTTGCGCTTACGCTCAGAAGTCGGCTTCTCGTAGAATTCGCGGCTACGAACTTCAGCCAGAACACCGGCTTTTTCGCAGGAGCGCTTGAAACGACGCAGAGCTACGTCGAAGGGTTCGTTCTCTTTTACTTTGACGGCTGGCATCCAGAGCTACCTTCATTCATTACCGGGGTCAACATCCTCGCGGCAAAAGAGCACTTGAAGACGTCGGTTTTTAAGGGTTGCGGATGTTAACCCCTCAACGCTCGGAATGCAAAGCCTCTGATCGAAAACCGCTGGTCGGGGCACAACGCGGCGACTATTATGCGCGCCTTCGAATTCAGCCGCTACAAGGCGCAAACCCATGCTAGTACTGGGACTGGAAACTTCCTGCGACGAAACCGGTGTCGCCCTCTACGACAGTGAGCGCGGCCTGCTGGCCGATGCATTGTTCAGCCAGATCGACCTGCACCGCGCCTACGGCGGGGTGGTGCCCGAGCTTGCTTCGCGCGACCACGTCAAGCGCATGCTGCCCTTGATCCGCCAGGTCCTGGCCGAAGCCGATTGCGTGCCGACCGAGATCGACGCCATTGCCTACACCGCCGGCCCGGGGCTGGTGGGGGCGCTGCTGGTGGGCGCGTCCTGTGCCCAGGCGCTGGCCTTTGCCTGGGGTATTCCGGCCCTGGGCGTGCACCACATGGAAGGCCATTTGCTGGCTCCGATGCTGGAGGCGCAGCCGCCAGAGTTTCCGTTCGTCGCTTTGTTGGTATCGGGCGGTCATACGCAACTGATCCGGGTCGATGGCATCGGCCACTACGAGCTGCTCGGCGAGACCCTCGACGACGCCGCCGGCGAAGCCTTCGACAAAACCGCGAAAATGATGGGCCTCAATTACCCCGGTGGCCCGGAGATCTCCCGCCTGGCGGCCCGGGGTGTCGACGGACGTTTCGTATTCCCGCGCCCGATGTGCGACCGGCCCGGCCTCGATTTCAGTTTCAGTGGCCTGAAAACCTTCGCCCTGAACACCTGGCAGCAATGCGTCAGCGCTGGTGACGACGGCGAACAAGCCCGTTGCGACATCTCGCTGGCGTTCCAGCAGGCCGTGGTAGAGACTTTGACCATCAAGTGCAAGCGTGCCCTGAAGCAGGCCGGGCTCAAGCGGCTGGTGATCGCCGGCGGGGTGAGTGCGAACAAGGCCTTGCGCACGTCGCTGGAGAAAATGCTTGGCGACATGAAGGGCGACGTTTACTACGCCCGGCCGGAGTTCTGCACCGATAACGGCGCGATGATCGCCTTTGCCGGCTGTCAACGCCTGCAGGTCGGCCAGCAGGAAAGCCTGGCGATCAGTGTGCAGGCGCGTTGGCCGATGGAGCAGTTGTCGCCGTTGTAGGGCGTCGGGGAGGTGGGTGTGGAAGAACCCGTGGGTTTTTTCCTGCACCGCCTAGAAATGTCGTTCGCGCCCGGCGAACAGGTCGCGTAGATTGCCCCGATGGCGCCAGACGATCAGTGCCACCAGCGCTGTCATTGGCAGCAACGCGGCCGGTTCCTGCCAGGCCAGCAGCGGCAGGGTCAGCGGTGTAGCGATCAATGCCGCCAGGGAGCTGGTGCGGGTCAGGTAGAACGTCAACAGCCAAGCGCACACCGCCAGCAGGGCCGCGGGCGGGTACAGGCCCAGCAGCATGCCGGCGGCGGTGGCGACACCCTTGCCGCCGCGAAAGCGAAAATACAGCGGGAACAGGTGGCCGATCACGGCGCACACGCCGATCCAGGCCTGTTGTTGCAACGAGAGCCCTGCAAGGCTGGCAATCAGTACGGGTACAAGGCCTTTGCAGAGGTCGCCAAGCAGGGTCAGGATGGCGAGTTTGCGTCCGGCCAGGCGCAGCATGTTGGTGGCGCCGGCATTGCCTGAGCCACTCATTCGCGGATCCGGGCGACCGGTGAGGCGGCTGAGCAAAATGGCGAAGGACAGCGAGCCGAGCAGGTAGGCGAGAATCGCCAGTAACCAAAACATGCTAACTATTCCGGGCGAGGACGCCCTGATTCTAACGGCGCATTGCGCCCTTGTCGTGCTGCGGAGAAGAGTGCTTGGACAGAGTGTTTATCGAGGGCCTGGAAGTCGACACGGTAATCGGTGCCTACGACTGGGAGCGAGGCATCCGACAGTGTCTGCGACTCGACCTGAGTTTTGCCTGGGATAACCGTCCGGCCGCCGCAGGCGATGACCTGACCCTGGCGCTCGACTACGCCAGCGTATCGTCGCGTATCCAGGCGTTTGCCGAGCAAGCCCAGTTCCAACTGGTTGAAACCTTTGCCGAACGACTGGCCCAGGCGCTCATGGACGAATTCAAGATCACCTGGCTGCGGCTGAAAGTGACCAAGCCTGGCGCCGTCCCGGCGGCCAGCGGTGTTGGCGTGGAGATCGAGCGCGGATGTCGCTGACTCAGGTTTTTCTCGGGCTCGGCAGCAATATCGAGCGTGAGACCCATTTGCGCGCCGGTCTCGAAGCCCTGGCGGGTTTTCTGGTGGACATTCATTGTTCGGCCGTCTTCGAGAGCCAGCCGGTGGGCATCAAGAGTGGGCCATTCTTCAACTTCGTCGTGTCGGCCTTCACCGATTTGCCGCTGATGGAGCTGGATCGCCGCCTCAAGTTCATCGAGGCTGACAACGGCCGTTATGCCCCCGATCGCAAGGGACTGCCGCTGGACATCGACGTGTTGCTCTATGGCGAACAGGTCGGCAACTTCGATGGCCTGGTGCTACCGCGGGCGGAAATCCTCAAGAATGCCTTTGTCCTCTGGCCCCTGTCGTTGATTGCGCCGGATCGGGTGCACCCTGGTGTCGGCAAGAGTTTCGCCACGCTGTGGGACGAAGCCCGGATCGACCAGGTACTGGCGCCGGTGGCCTTCGAATGGCGAGGGCAGCCGCTTACGCCTTCAGCCCTGCTGCGTTCCTGATAGCGTCATCGCGAGCAAACTCGCTCCCACAGCGATGCGTAGTGTCCACGGCGTTTGGCTTTGCCGCAGATCCTCTTGTGGGAGCGGGCTTGCTCGCGATGGCGGCGTACATCTGCTAGAGATTCAACTGATACACCACTTCCCTCAGCTCGCCGCGTCCTTGTACGCCTTCAACGCCCTGAGCCGCTCGCGCTTGATCGCCTCGCCCAGTTCCGGGCCCTTGAAGCCTTTTTCCAGCAAGGGCTGGACCGCCACCCCGCGAGCCGCCGCCGCGGCCCCTCGCAGATAGTCAGCCTGTGGATAACTGCGCTGCTCAAACCCTTTGCGTCCTCGCGCGTCCATCTCGCAGGCCGCAATGAACTCTTCAAAGCGCTGGGGCCGACGGTACACATCAAAGCTTTGCAGCAGTTCGAGCAGCGTGGATGCCTTCAACTCCAGCGCGCGATGACCGTGAGTGTGATAATGCCCCACCAATAGCGCCAGTTCCTGGCAGTCGCGCGGCACCTTGAAGCGCTCGTTGACGGCCTTGATCAGCTTCAGCCCCTTGTGTTCATGGGCGATGTGGCGGGGCCATTCGTGTTCGGGTGTCAGGCCTTTCCCCAGGTCATGGAGCAGGCAAGCCCAGCGCACGGTCAGCGGTTGGCTGTGACGGGCGGCCTGCTCCAGCACGCCCAGGGTGTGGATGCCGGTGTCGATTTCCGGGTGATGGGCTTCGGGCTGGGGGACGCCGAACAGCGCATCGACTTCGGGCATCAAGACCTTGAGGGCGGTGCAGTCGCGTAGTACCTGGATGAACACCTGTGGTTGGTCTTCCATGAGTGCCCGGGAAATTTCCTTCCAGCTGCGCTCGGGCGTCAACGCTTCGAGCTCTCCGGATTCGCTGAGCTGGCGCATTAGCCCGAGGGTCTGCTCCGCCACTTTGAAACCCAGCGGCGCGTATCGCGCGGCAAAGCGGGCGACGCGCAGGACACGGAGCGGATCTTCGGCGAATGCGGGGGAAACGTGGCGCAGTATGCGGGCTTCAAGGTCTTGCTGGCCGTGGTATGGATCGGTCAGGTTGCCGTGGTCATCCTCGGCCATGGCGTTGATCGTCAAGTCCCTGCGGATCAGGTCTTCTTCGAGGGTGACCTCGGGACTGGCATGAAACACGAAGCCGCCGTAGCCCCGACCGCTCTTGCGTTCGGTGCGGGCAAGGGCGTATTCCTCGCCCGTCTTCGGGTCGAGGAACACCGGAAAATCGGCTCCCACGGGGCGAAACCCCCTGGCGAGCATTTCGTCGGCAGTGGCCCCTACCACGACTCGGTCGACGTCAGTGATGGGAATGCCCAGCAAGCGGTCGCGCACCGCGCCGCCGACTTTGTAGATCTGCATAAAAAACCTCCGTTGGCCCGACAGGATAACCCTTTACGTCGGACTTCCGGAG
Organism: Pseudomonas sp. MS646; assembly: GCF_036693845.1. NCBI lineage: Bacteria > Pseudomonadati > Pseudomonadota > Gammaproteobacteria > Pseudomonadales > Pseudomonadaceae > Pseudomonas > Pseudomonas sp. MS646. The sequence goes on along the minus strand of NZ_CP144763.1, from coordinate 5,595,114 downwards.
GTGAAAACGGGATCAGAGATGGACGACGGCCAGGTCCAGGCGGCCGTAGTCCCCTTCGCCTTGTTCGTTGCGGGGCGGCACATGGTGGGTTTTCATCACTTGGTCGCCCTGCAGGGTTTCCAGGTGAATGTCGAAGCCCCAGAGGCGATGCAAGTGCTTGAGCACCTCGTCGGTGGAATCGCCCAACGGTTTGCGGTTGTGGGCCTGGTGTCGCAGGGTCAGGGAGCGATCGCCACGGCGGTCGATGCTGTAGATCTGCACATTGGGCTCGCGATTGCCCAGATTGTATTGCGCCGCCAGGGTTTCGCGGATGATGCGATAGCCGCTTTCGTCGTGGATGGCCGGCACCAGCAGGTCGTCCTTCTGGTCGTCATCGAGGATGCTGAACAGCTTCAGGTCGCGGATCACCTTGGGCGACAGGTACTGCAGGATGAAGCTTTCGTCCTTGAAGCTGCTCATGGCGAACTTGATCGTCGATAGCCAGTCCGAGCCGGCGATTTCGGGGAACCAGCGGCGATCCTCTTCGGTAGGGTCCTCGCACATGCGCCGGATGTCGCGGTACATGGCAAAGCCCAAGGCGTAAGGGTTGATGCCGCTGTAGTACGGGCTGTCGAAGCCGGGCTGGAATACCACGCTGGTGTGGGACGTCAGGAACTCCATCATGAAGCCGTCGGTGACCAGGCCTTCATCGTACAGGTCGTTCATCAGGGTGTAGTGCCAGAAGGTCGCCCAGCCTTCGTTCATGACCTGGGTCTGGCGTTGTGGATAAAAATACTGGGCGATCTTGCGCACGATGCGCACGATTTCCCGCTGCCACGGCTCCAGCAGCGGCGCGTGTTTTTCAATGAAGTAGAGGATGTTCTCCTGGGGCTCTGCTGGGAACCGCGCGTTGTCTTTCTCGTTGTACTTGTCCGCGCCCTTGGGAATGGTGCGCCACAGATCGTTGATCTGCTTCTGCAAGTGCTCTTCGCGATCCTTCTGGCGCCGGCGCTCTTCTTCGGCGGAAATCGGATACGGGCGCTTGTAGCGGTCCACGCCGTAGTTCATCAGGGCGTGGCAGGAATCCAGCAAGTCTTCCACGGCATCGATGCCGTGGCGCTCCTCGCATTGCATGATGTACTGCTTGGCAAACACCAGGTAATCGATGATCGAACTGGCGTCGGTCCAGGTGCGGAACAGGTAGTTGCCCTTGAAGAAGCTGTTGTGCCCGTAGCAGGCGTGGGCGACCACCAACGCCTGCATGCAGATGGTGTTTTCTTCCATCAGGTAGGCGATGCACGGGTCCGAGTTGATCACGATTTCATAGGCCAACCCCATCTGGCCTCGGCTGTAGGACTTCTCGGTGCTGAGGAAATGCTTGCCGTAGGACCAGTGGTGATAACCCAGCGGCATGCCGACCGACGCGTAGGCGTCCATCATCTGCTCGGCGGTGATCACCTCGATTTGGTTCGGGTAGGTGTCGAGGGCATAGCGGTCCGCGATACGGCTGATTTCGCGGTCGTAGGCCTGGATCAGCTCGAACGTCCATTCGGAGCCGGTGGAGATGGGCTGGCGCTTCTGCTCTTTTTTGGCGGTCATGTCACTAACCTGCGCTGGAAGAGTTCACGGAAGACCGGGTAGATATCCCCGGCCGAGACCAGTTGCTGTTGGGCAAATGTGTCGGAAAACGCTTCGGCAATCCGTTCGTATTCATACCACAAGGCCTGGTGTTCCCGTGGTGTGATTTCCACATAGGTGTAGTACTGGACGAACGGCATGATCTGGTTGATCAGGATGTCGCGGCAGATCGGCGAATCGTCGTTCCAGTTGTCGCCGTCCGACGCCTGGGCCGCGTAGATGTTCCACTCGTTGGCCGGGTAGCGTTCGGCCATGATTTCCTGCATCAGCTTCAGGGCGCTGGAAACGATGGTGCCGCCGGTTTCCCTGGAATAGAAGAATTCTTCCTCGTCGACTTCCCGGGCGCTGGTGTGGTGGCGGATGAACACTACGTCGATCTTGTCGTAATTGCGCTTCAGGAACAGGTACAACAGGATGAAGAAACGCTTGGCGATGTCCTTGGTGGCCTGGGTCATGGAACCGGACACGTCCATCAGGCAGAACATCACCGCCTTGGAGCTGGGATTGGGCTGTTTCACCAGCAGGTTGTACTTGAGGTCGAAGGTGTCGAGGAACGGCACGCGGTGGATGCGCGCACTGAGTTTTTCGATTTCCGCTTCCAGGTCCTGGATGTCACCGAAGTTGTCCGGCTCCTCGCGCTTCAGGCGGGCCAGCTCTTCCTTGGCTTCGCGCAGCTTGGCGCGGCTGCTGCCCGACAGTGCGATGCGCCGGGCGTGGGCGGAGCGCAGGGTGCGGATGATGTTGATGCGTGACGGGTTGCCTTCGTTGCTGATACCGGCGCGCACGGTCTTGAAGGTATCGGTGCCGGTCAGGTTGCGCTTGACCAGGTTGGGCAGTTCCAGGTCTTCGAACATGAACTCCAGGAATTCCTCCTGGGTGATCTGGAACACGAACTCATCCATGCCTTCGCCGGAGTTCCCCGCCTTGCCGGGCCCCTTGCCACCGCCGCCGCCCTGTGGCCGGGGGATGTGCTCGCCGCTGGTGAATTCCTTGTTGCCGGGATGCACGACGGTCTGCTTGCCACCACGGCCGTGGTGAAGCACCGGTTCATCGATGTCGCGACCGGGAATGCTGATCTGCTCGCCGTGTTCCATGTCGGTAATGGAACGCCGGCTGACCGCCTCTTCGACGGCCTTCTTGATGTGGTCACGGTAGCGCCGCAGAAACCGCTGGCGGTTCACCGTGCTCTTGTTCTTGCCGTTAAGGCGTCGGTCGATCACATAGCTCATGGGGCCCTCCGGGCAGCTTCAAGTGATGAGCTACAAGCTTCAAGTAGAAGCAGTTACCCGGTTGCCAGGGCTAACGCGCTTCTCCTTGCAGCTTGTAGCTTGTGGCTTGCAGCTGTTTTACTGCGATTTGCGGACCCGCAGGTACCACTCGGAGAGCAGCCGTACCTGTTTGTCGGTGTAGCCACGTTCGACCATGCGTGTGACGAAGTCGTTGTGTTTTTGCTGGTCCTCCTTGCTGGCCTTGGCGTTGAAGCTGATGACCGGTAGCAAGTCCTCGGTGTTGGAGAACATTTTCTTCTCGATAACCACCCGCAGCTTCTCATAGCTGAGCCAGGTGGGGTTCTTGCCATTGTTGTTGGCCCGGGCGCGCAGTACGAAGTTGACGATTTCGTTGCGGAAATCCTTCGGATTGCTGATGCCAGCCGGTTTTTCGATTTTCTCCAGCTCCTCGTTCAGGGCGACGCGATTGAGGATCTCGCCGGTTTCCGGGTCGCGATATTCCTGGTCCTGGATCCAGAAGTCCGCGTACAGCACATAGCGGTCGAAGATGTTCTGGCCATACTCGCTGTAGGACTCCAGGTATGCGGTCTGGATTTCCTTGCCGATGAACTCGATGTAGCGCGGCGCCAGGTATTCCTTGAGGAAGCGCAGGTAGCGCTCGCGGGTTTCGGCCTGGAACTGTTCCTGTTCGATCTGCTGTTCCAGCACGTACAGCAGGTGGACCGGGTTGGCGGCGATCTCATGGGGGTCGAAGTTGAAGACCTTGGATAGGATCTTGAACGCGAAGCGCGTGGAGAGCCCGTTCATCCCTTCGTCGACGCCCGCGTTGTCGCGGTATTCCTGGATCGACTTGGCCTTTGGATCGGTGTCCTTGAGGTTTTCACCGTCGTACACGCGCATCTTGGAGTAGATGTTGGAGTTCTCCGGTTCCTTGAGGCGCGACAGCACCGTGAACTGGGCCAGCATCTTCAAGGTGTCGGGGGCGCAATGGGCCTTGGACAGCGAGCTGTTGAACAGCAGCTTGTCGTAGATCTTCACCTCATCGGTCACCCGCAGGCAGTACGGCACCTTGACGATGTAGATCCGGTCGATGAAGGCCTCGTTGTTCTTGTTGTTGCGGAAGGTGTGCCATTCCGATTCGTTGGAGTGGGCCAGCAGGATGCCGGTAAACGGAATCGCCCCCAGGCCCTCGGTGCTGTTGTAGTTGCCTTCCTGGGTGGCGGTGAGCAGCGGGTGCAGGACCTTGATGGGCGCCTTGAACATCTCGACGAATTCCATCAGGCCCTGGTTGGCCCGGCACAATGCGCCCGAGTAGCTGTAGGCGTCGGCGTCGTTCTGCGGGAATTCTTCCAGCTTGCGGATATCAACCTTGCCGACCAGCGCCGAAATGTCCTGGTTGTTTTCATCGCCCGGCTCGGTCTTGGCCACCGCGATCTGGTTAAGGATCGAGGGGTAGAGCTTGACCACCCGGAACTGGCTGATGTCACCGCCGAATTCGGCCAGGCGCTTGGTGGCCCATGGCGACATGATGGTATTGAGGTAGCGGCGTGGGATGCCGAAGTCTTCCTCGAGGATGGCGCCGTCCTCGGTGGCATTGAACAGCCCCAGGGGCGATTCGAACACCGGCGAGCCCTTGATGGCGTAGAAGGGCACCTTTTCCATCAATTGCTTGAGTTTCTCGGCCAGGGACGATTTACCGCCACCTACGGGGCCGAGCAGGTAAAGAATCTGTTTCTTCTCTTCCAGGCCTTGGGCGGCGTGGCGGAAATAGGACACGATCTGCTCGATGCATTCTTCCATCCCGTGGAAGTCTGCAAAGGCTGGATAGCGGCGAATCACCTTGTTGGAGAAGATTCGCGAGAGCCTCGAGTTGGTCGAGGTGTCCAGCAGTTCCGGTTCTCCGATTGCCAGCAACAGACGCTCCGCAGCCGATACGTAGGCGCTGCGGTCCTGCTTGCAGAGTTCGAGGTATTCCTGCAGCGAGTATTCCTCCTGCCGCGTGGACTCGAAACGTTGCTGGAAGTGGCTAAAAATACTCATGACGTCACCTCGCTCGATACGTGGAGCCGGTGTCGGATCAATCAGTCGTTGCTGGACAGCCGCTGGGAACCCAGTGGCCGTTTACCCCCCAGAATGCTTCCAGGCATGCAGGCTCCCTGAAAGCTTACTCCCGATTACCCGTGCGCCGGTGTACCGGCTCTCCCCTGTTTTGGATGGCCTGAGGCTAAGGATAGTTCGGAATGGGAAAGGTAAAGGCGCAATACGTAATTAGTTATGGCCGACCGTTCGTCCGCCACCGCTCAAGCCCGCGGATCACGCGGGCTCTGGCGACATAAAAAATTATTCGTGGGTGTCTTGTGTCGTTTCTGTCGGAAAAGTCGCACGCCACAACTCGAAACCACCGTCCAGGCTGTAGACGTCACTGAAGCCCTGGCTGACCAGATAGGCGGCTGCGCTCTGGCTGGAGTTGCCGTGGTAGCAGACCACCACGGTCGGCGCGTCGAGGTCGGCGCCGCGGATGAAGTCGGCGATGGAATGGTTGTCCAGATGCCGGGAGCCGCTGATGTGCAGCGCGGCAAAGGTGGCAGGGTCACGGACATCGACGACCACCGCGCCTTGCTCGCGCAAGGCCTGGGCCTGTTCCGGGGGGATGCGTTTGAATTCGGTCATGGGGAACTCCTGTGGCCCGATCCGGCGCTGGTCATGGGGCCGCGCCGGCTGGCTGTGATGCGGTGGTCGGAAGGTGGGTTGTGGCGTGGCCCTGATCGTCGCAATCGCAACGCAGTTGTTCGCCGGTGTCGACATTCATCAGGGTCATTGCGCCGCCCCATACGCACCCTGTATCGAGCGCGTAGACGCCGGGTTCGTCGCATTGGCCTTCCAGCGCCGCCCAGTGACCGAAGATTATCTTCAGGTTCCGGGTCTTGCGCGTCTTGTGCTTGAACCAGGGCGCGTAGCCGGGAGGCGCCGTCTCGATGCCTTCCTTGCCCTTGAGGTCGAGCTTGCCTTCGGCGGTGCAGAACCGCATGCGGGTGAAGTAGTTGGTGATGACCCGCAGGCGGGCCGCTCCGGTGAGATCGTTGTCCCACTTGACCGGCTCGTTGCCGTACATGCCGTCGAGGTAGGGGCCGAACAGGTTGTCGTCGCGCAACGCTTGCTCGACTTCGGCGGCGCACTTGAGCGCCTTGCGCAGGGACCACTGGGGCGCAAGCCCGGCATGGACCAACGCCAGGTTGCGCTGCTCGTCATAGTGCATGAGCTTTTGCAGGCGCAGCCACTCCAGCAATTCGACGCAATCGGGCGCTGCGAGTATTTCGTCCAGGGTGTCGGATTTTTTCAGCCGCTCGATGTTCTGCCAGGCCGCCAGCAAGTGCAGGTCGTGGTTGCCGAGCACGCACACCAGCGACTGGCGGATGCTGTAGAGAAAGCGCAGTGTTTCGAGCGATTGCGGGCCGCGGTTGACCAGGTCACCCACCAGCCACAGCGTGTCTTTCTGGGGGTCGAACGCAACCCGTTCCAGCAGGCACTTGAGCGGGTCGAGGCAACCTTGCAGGTCACCCACCGCATAAGTGGCCATCAGTGCAGGGCTCCGGGCACCGCCAGGCGAAAGGGCTTGATGATGGCATCGAAGCGCTGGCCGTCTTCGGCGAGCATCTGGTAGGTGCCTTGCATGGTGCCGACGCGAGTCGTCATCACGGTGCCGCTGCTGTAGTTGTGGCTCTTGCCGGCGTCGATCAGCGGTTGCTGGCCGACCACGCCCTCGCCACGGACTTCCTCGACATGGCCGTCGCCGTCGGTGATGACCCAGTGCCGCGACAGCAGCCTGGCCGGTAGCGAACCGTTATTGCGCACGGTGATGGTGTAGGCGAAGGCAAAACGGTTGTGCTCGGGTTGCGATTGTTCTGCCAGGAAGCGGGTGGTGACGCTGACGTCGACCTGATAACGAGGATCGGACATGCAAGAGGCCTTAAAAACGAAGCGGGACGCGGGCGTGACTGAGGGGATCAGTCTAGGCCAAGTATCGGGTAGTAGGCCAGAGCGACGTCCCACCCGATAGCGCTCATCGTCCGTTAGCTGGCATCGGCTTTGGAGGCGACCTGTTCGCTGAGCTTGTCGGCAAGGCGCACGAAAGCCGCCAGGTCCAACTGCTCGGGCCGCAGGCTGCCGTCGACACCGGCGGCTTCGATCTCGGCGCTGCTGAGCAACAGTTTCAAGGTGTTGCGCAGGGTTTTGCGGCGCTGGTTGAACGCTTCGCGCACCACCCGCTCAAGCAGGCGATGGTCCTTGGCCGGGTGCGGCAGGACTGCGTGCGGGACCAGGCGGACAATGGCCGAATCGACTTTCGGCGGCGGGTTGAATGCCCCAGGGCCGACGTTGAACAGGTGTTCGACCCGGCAATGGTACTGGACCATGATCGACAGGCGACCCCAATCGCCACCGCCAGGCCCTGCGGCCAGGCGCTCGACCACTTCTTTCTGCAGCATGAAGTGCATGTCGCGGATCAGGCCGGCGTTGCTCAGCAGGTGGAAGATCAGCGGTGTGGAGATGTTGTATGGCAGGTTACCCACCACCCGCAGGCTGTTCGGCGCGGCGTTCAGGCTGTTGAAGTCGAACTTCAGCGCGTCGCCCTGGTGCAGGCTGAAATTGCTCTTGCCGGCGAACTGCTGGTTGAGGATCGGCACCAGGTCCTTGTCCAGTTCCACCACGTCGAGTTGCGCGCCGCTGCCCAGCAGGCCTTCGGTCAGGGCGCCCTGGCCCGGGCCGATTTCCAGCATGCGATCGTCGGGCTTGGCATTGATGGAGCGCAGGATGCGATCGATCACGCCGGCGTCGTGCAGGAAGTTCTGGCCGAAGCGCTTGCGCGCGCGGTGTTGGTATTGCTCGGTCATAAATGGGTCTCGGCCATCTGGTAGGCGGTTTCCAGCGCGACTTGCAGGCTGCCGGTGTCGATCTTGCCGCTGCCGGCCAGGTCCAGGGCGGTGCCGTGGTCCACGGAGGTGCGGATGATCGGCAAGCCCAGGGTCACGTTGACCGCAGCGCCGAAGCCTTTGTACTTCAGCACCGGCAGGCCCTGGTCGTGGTACATCGCCAGCACTGCGTCGCAGTGCTCCAGATATTTGGGGGTAAACAGAGTGTCGGCCGGCAGCGGGCCATGCAGATTCATGCCCTCGCTGCGCAGGCGTTCCAATGTGGGTTCTATGATGTCGATTTCTTCACGACCCAGGTGTCCGCCTTCGCCGGCGTGGGGGTTGAGCCCGCAGACGAGGATGCGTGGCCGGGCGATGCCGAATTTTTCCTGCAGGTCAGCGTGCAGGATGCGTGTGACCCGCTCCAGGCGTTCGGCGGTGATTGCGTCGGCGATATCCCGCAGGGGCAGGTGAGTGGTCACCAGGGCCACGCGCAGGCCGCGGGTCGCGAGCATCATCACCACTTGCGCGGTGTGGGTCAGGTCCGCCAGAAATTCGGTATGGCCGGAAAAGGCGATGCCTGATTCGTTGATCACGCCCTTGTGCACCGGGGCCGTGATCATGCCGGCGAAATCCCCGTCCAGGCAGCCTTGGCCGGCGCGGGTCAGGGTTTGCAGGACGAAGGCGGCGTTGGCTTTTTCCAACTGGCCGGTGATGACCGGGGCACCCAGCGGCGTGTCCCAGACATACAGGCTGTTGGCGGGCGCCGGGACGTCCGGCCAGGCCTGCGGCGTCACCGACAACAGGTCGACGACCACCCCCAGTTGCGCGGCCCGCTCAAGGAGCAGGTCGCGGCTGGTGATGGCAATCAGGGGGTGTGGCTGGGGCTGCGAGGCGAGCAGCAGGCACAGGTCGGGACCGATGCCGGCAGGCTCGCCGGGGGTCAGCGCGAAACGCTTGGGTTTCACTGCGCTGCCTGGTCTGCACCAGGGAGTTTGATCTCGACATAGGCTTCGTCGCGAATCTGACGCAGCCAGGTTTGCAGCTCTTCGTCGTATTTGCGGTTGCGCAGCACAGTCATTGCCTGCTGTTCACGGGCCTGGGTGGTGCTGTCGGTGGCGCGGCGGCCAAGGACTTCCAGAACGTGCCAGCCATAGGGGCTCTTGAACGGCTTGGACAGTTGGCCTTGCGGCGTTTCGGCCATGACCTGGCGGAACTCGGGCACCAGGGCATTCGGATCGACCCAGTTGAGGTCGCCGCCATTGAGGGCCGAACCCGGGTCTTCCGAGAAGCTCTTGGCCAGCTCGGCGAAGTCTTCGCCCGCTTCGATGCGGTCGTAGAGTTTTTCCGCCAGACGCTTGGTCTCGGCTTCGCTGCGAATCTCGCTTGGCTTGATCAGGATGTGGCGGACATGCACTTCGTCACGAACCTGGGTGCCGCCACCGCGTTTTTCCAACACCTTGAGGATGATGAAACCGCCGGGCGTACGTGCTGGCTGGGTGATATCGCCGACGGCCATGGCACTCAGCTCACGGTCGAACGGTGGTGGCAGTTGAGCAGGCTTGCGCCAGCCCATGTCGCCGCCTTCCAGGGCGTTTTCGCTGCCGGAGCGGGCGACGGCCATCTGGCCGAAGTCAGCGCCTTGCTTGAGTTGCTGGTAAACGTCCATGGCCTGGCGGTAAGCACTCTGAATGGCTTCGGAGTTGGCGCTTTCCGGGGTCGGGATCAGGATGTTGGCCAGGTGCAGTTCTTCGGAAAGCTGCATCTTGCCCAGGTCGGAGGCGAGGAAGTTCTTCACTTCCTGCTCGGACACCTGGATGCGCTCGGCCACGCGGCGCTGGCGCACGCGGCTGATGATCATCTCGCGACGGATCTGGTCGCGGGCGTCCTCGTAGGAGAGACCGTCACGGGCCAGGGCGGCGCGGAATTGCTCCAGGCTCATGTTGTTGCGCTGGGCAATGGTGCCGACGGCCTGGTTCAGCTCTTCATCGGTGATGCGGATGCCGGAGCGTTCGCCGATCTGCAGTTGCAGGTTCTCGACGATCAGGCGTTCCAGCACTTGTTGGTCCAACACGCCCGGAGGCGGCAGGCCGCCACCGCGCTTGGCGATGGTTTGCTGTACTTCATGGACGCGTTGGTCCAGTTGGCTCTGCATGACCACGTCGTTGTCGACGATGGCCACCACTTTGTCGATGGATTGAACCGCGGCGTTGGCCGCGGTACCCAGGAACAGTGCGCCCAGCATCAGCGGGCGCAGACAATCAGAAAGCTTGGTCTTCACGTTCACGATAACCTTGGATGCCTTTGTCGAGGAAGCTCTCTACCTTGGCGCCGGTGAGGCCGCCGAGTCCCTTCAGAACAATTTGGAGGAAGACGCCGTGGTCGCCTTTTTCGTTTTCAGGGGCAGCTTGACTGAATTCTTCATAGTCGACCCAGTAACGGTTGATCAGGCGCAGTTTCCAGCAGCAGTTGTCGTATTCGAAACCACCAAAGGCTTCCAGGGTACGATTGCGGTTGTAGTCATACTGCCAACGGCTGATCGCGTTCCACTGCGGCACGATCGGCCAGATGACCGAGAAGTCGTGCTGCTTGATCTTGTAGTAGTCCTTCACGTAGCCAGGCTGGCCCGGCGTGCCGTAGTCGCCGCCGCCCACGGACCACTGACCGGTGTTCTGGTCGTAGCGGATCTGGTCGTTACGATAACGGTAACCGGCGTTGATGACCTTGTTCGGGTTGTCTTCCGGCTGGTAGTGGAACATCGCACTGCCCGAGCGAGGGCTGTGGGTGTCCGGGTCCCAGTTGTAGTCGGCCGTGGTGCGCCAGTCGCGGTTCCAGCGGTATTCGTATTCCAGGGCGTAAGGCGAAACGCTGGAATGAGCATCTTCACGCGTCCTGAAGTCGATGCCCGGCAGCTGGACCTCGCGATCCTTGAAGTAGAAGGCCTGGCCGACGCTGATGCGTTGACGCTCGAAGCCGTCTTCCTGGATCCAGCGGTTGGTCACGCCCAGGGACAACTTGTTCTCGTCGCCGACACGGTCGGAGCCGGTGAAGCGGTTGTCCCGGAACAGCGACGAGTAGTTGAAGGTGCTTTCGCTGGTGTCGAAGACTGGAATGTCGCTTTGATCCTTCTCCGGCACATAGAGGTAGAACAGACGCGGTTCCAGGGTCTGGCGGTAGTTCTTGCCGAACCACTGGGTATCGCGGTCGAAGTACAGGCCGCTGTCGATGCTGGCGATTGGCACGGCACGGCTTTGGTTGCGGCTATAGGTGCCGTTCAGACGGTCGCCTTCGGCAGTTTGCGCGGCGATATCCGCTTTGCCGCGATTGTCCAGGTCCAGGTCATACTGGGTGTATTGGTACTTGAGCGATGGCTTGATGTACCCGTAGCTTGCGTTCATTGGCAGGCTGATGACAGGGGCCAGGTTCATCCGATCGCCGTTGGCGCGGGCCAATCCTCGGACGTTTGTGTCCAGGAATGGATCGGTGGTGCCGTCCTCGTTCGTGTAGTCCCCAGTCCGCAAGTCACGATCAAAGCGCACGAATTCCGTGTTGTAAGCGAAATCCAAGCCGCCCGGATGCTGCGGCAGTGCACCATTGAAGGTGATCTGCGGCAGGCGATCGTACGGTGTGATGTTCGAGATCGTGGCCATCTGATAGGCCTGGACATTCAAACGTGCCGTATACGTGTCACCCCGGTAGCTGACAGCGCCCTGCTGGTTCACGTAGTCCCGGGACTCGACACCGATCTGGTCGCTCTGCAAATCCTGGAAGTAGTAGGGGTCGCTGAGTTTGGTGTAGTCGACTTCAGTCGCTATGCGCGAATCCAGACCACCCTTGTGCTGCCAGTTGTACATGTAGCGGGTCTTGCTGTAGTCGGTCTGCTTGCTGCGATCGTCGTCTTCGTCGTTGAGGTAGGCGGCACCGAACTGACCTTCGCTGGACTTGGTCAGGTAGCGGAATTCGCCTTCCATCAACAGGCCGCGCTTGCTCATGTAGCGCGGGTACAACGTGGCGTCGTAGTTCGGCGCCAGGTTGAAGTAGTACGGGGTGACCAGCAGGAAGCCGGTGTCGCTGCCGCTGCCGATGGTCGGCGGCAGGAAGCCGGACTGGCGACGGTCGTCGATCGGGAAGTAGATGTACGGCGTGTACAGGACCGGGAAGTCCTTGACCCGCAGGGTCACGTTGGTCGCGGTACCGAAGCCGGTGGCCGGGTTCAGGGTGATGTTGTTGCCCTTGAGCGTCCAGGCGTTGCTGTTCGGTTCACATGTGGTGTACGTGCCGTCCTTAAGGCGGATGATCGCGTTCTCGGCGCGCTTGGCGTACAGGGCGTTACCGCGGATGCGTGACTTGTGCATCACGTATTCGGCGTTGTCGACCTTGGCTTCGCCGGTGTCCAACTGCACATCGGCGTGGTCGCCGACGATCAGTGCACCGTTGTCGCGAACACGCACATTGCCGCTCAGCTCGCCACGGTTCTCGGCCTGGTACAGGCTGGCCTCGTCGGCCTCGACCTGCATGCTGCCCTGGCGCATGACCACGTCACCGGCCAGGGTCGCCACTTGCTGTTCCTGCTCATAGCGGGAGGCCTTGGCGCCGAGGAAGGTCGGGGCGTCGCTCTTGGCGGTCTTGTCGTTCATGCCAGGGCGAGACGGTTCGATATAGGCGCCGGAGCAATAAGGGCCGGTTTCAGCCAATTGCGCCGGGGTGAGGTTCTCCCGTGGAACCCAATCCAGATGGCTGTAGTCTTCACTGCGCGACTTCAGGCCGCGGCCCTTGGCTTCAGTGACAAGCATCGGTTTCTCACCGGCCTGTTCGACCGAGCCGCTTTCGGCCGGCGCATCGCTGCTGGAAGAAACGGCGCTGCCGTCATGCACGGGACGCGGCGGTAAGGCCGCGGCCGGTGTCTTCGGTGCACAGTCCCAGGCACCCGAAGCGGAGACGGAGCAGTCATACTGCTGCGCCGCGACGACGAATGAAGAGGCCAGGGGTTGCAGGGCCAGCAGACTGCCGGTGACCAGCAACGGAAATTTTTTACGAAACGCGGGGGATTTCAATGCCATCTTATTAGTCCGGGCTTCCTGCGTGCCATCTGCCCGCGGTGTGGGCCGCACGCCTCTCGATGGTCTGAAAAAGATGCTGGATAATAAAGCATGACCCGCTTGACGGCTAGCGCCGTCGGAGACCCTTGCAATGCCCGACCAAGATGTACGCCTGCAACACCTTAAAGTGTGGCTCGATGAACAACTGCCGATCCTTTTTGCCCGCGAGGGCTGGGGCGCCGTACCCCCGGCCACATTGACCGCGGCCAGCAGCGACGCGAGTTTCCGGCGTTATTTCCGCTGGGAAGGCGAGGGCCGCAGCCTGATCGTGATGGACGCGCCACCGCCCCAGGAAAACTGCAAACCGTTCGTGGATATCGCGTTTTTGCTGGCGAAATCCGGCATCAACGTGCCAAAAATTTATGCCGAAGACCTCGAACGTGGCTTTCTTTTGCTCAATGACCTGGGCAATCAGACCTACCTGGATGTGATCAACGGCGAAAATGCCGACGATTTATTCCGCGATGCCCTGCAGGCTTTGTTGGCTTTCCAGCAACTGCCCATGGTGGCGCCCCTGCCGAGCTACGACGTCGCCTTGCTGCGTCGCGAGCTGGAGCTGTTCCCCGAGTGGTACGTCAAGCGTGAGCTGGGCATCGAGTTCGATGGCGCCCAGCAGCAGCTCTGGCAGCAAGCCAGCGACCTGCTGATCGACAGCGCACTGGCCCAGCCAAAGGTGCTGGTGCATCGCGACTACATGCCACGCAACCTGATGCTCAGTACGCCGAATCCCGGTGTGCTGGACTTCCAGGATGCGGTCTACGGCCCCGTCACCTACGACGTGACCTGCCTGTTCAAGGATGCCTTCCTCAGTTGGCCCGAGGCACGCGTGCGCGGTTGGCTGCAGGACTACTGGCAGCAGGCCGGTGCCCTGGGCATCCCGGTTCAGCCGCAGCTCGAGGATTTCCTGCGGGCCAGCGACCTGATGGGCGTGCAGCGTCATCTCAAGGTGATCGGGATCTTCGCGCGCATCTGCCACCGTGACGGCAAGCCCCGTTACCTGGGCGATGTGCCGCGCTTCTTCGCTTATATAGAAGCCGTCGTTGCCCGGCGTCCCGAGCTGGCTCCCCTGGCCGAGTTGCTCGGCAGCCTGCGTCCATCGGCTGGAGCCACGGCATGAAGGCGATGATCCTGGCGGCGGGCAAGGGCGAGCGCATGCGCCCCCTGACGCTCACCACCCCCAAGCCGCTGATTCGCGCGGGCGGCGTGCCCTTGATCGAATACCACCTGCGGGCCCTGGCGAAGGCCGGGTTCACCGACATCGTGATCAATCACGCCTGGCTCGGCCAGCAGATCGAGGATCACCTGGGAGACGGTGCTCGCTTTGGCCTGAGCATCCGTTACTCGCCTGAAGGTGAACCGCTGGAGACCGGCGGCGGTATCTTGCGTGCGATGCCGTTGTTGGGCGAGGACGCGTTTGTGGTGGTCAATGGTGATGTCTGGACCGACTACGATTTCAGCGCCTTGCGCAAGCCGCTCGAAGGGCTGGCGCACCTGGTGCTGGTGGACAACCCGGCGCATCACCCGGAAGGCGATTTCATTCTGATCGATGGAAAGGTTCAGGATGAGGGCGCCGCTGCCGACAAACTGACCTACAGCGGCATCGCGGTCCTGCATCCGGCACTGTTCGACGGTTGCACGGCGGGCGCATTCAGGCTGGCACCCCTGCTGCGCAAGGCCATGGCCGAGGGGCGCGTCAGTGGGGAGCGCCTGCAAGGGCATTGGGTCGATGTCGGTACTCACGAACGTTTGGCGCAGGTCGAAACCTTGATAGAAGCGAGCGGTTGATATGTGGTGGCCAGGGACTCTGATTGGAGCCGGGGCGGGCTTTGCCATAGCCAGCATTCCGGGGGCCATGCTCGGCGCGTTGCTGGGGCAGGCGCTGGACCGGCGCCTGAACCTGCACGACTGGGCGCAGGTGCGCGAGCGGTTGGGCGGACGTCCGGCGCTGCGCAACGATGAGCTGTTGTTTGTCTTGCTGGGCCGGTTGGCCAAAAGCGATGGACGCGTGGTCGATGGTCATATCCAGCAGGCTCGCCAGGAGATGCGCTCGCTGGATTTGAGTGAGCCGGCGCAGCGCCGGGCCATCGCGGCATTCAACCGTGGCAAGTCGCAAAACGTCCCGTTGCGCGGCTACCTGCGGCGCCTGGCTGTCCAGCCCCATGCGGCCGAGGGTGTGTTGCGCGCGTGCTGGCGGATGGTCTGGGCGGACGGTCGCGCGGGTGAAAGCGAGCGTGAACTGATTGACCGTTGGGGCAAGTGGCTAGGCTGGACGCCGCAGCAGGTCAAGGCGCTGGCGGCGGATTACGAGCCGCAGAAACTGTCGCTGCCCACAAGCGGCGTGACGTATCAGGAGGCGCTGCGCCTGCTGGGGGTTTCGGCCACCAGCGAACCGTCGCAGATCAAGCGGGCCTACCGACGCCTGCTCAGTCGCCACCACCCGGACAAGATCGCCGGCAGCGGGGCCACGCCGTTGCAGGTGCGTGAAGCGACCGAGAAGACCCGGGAGCTGCACAACGCTTATCGGCTGATCCGGGAACGACGGGATTTTCGCTAGTTCCGCAGGATCGGTGACGGCCCCATGACGAGGGCGCTCGCTCTCTCGTCATGGACTAAAGGCTTCTATTGCCCCGCATTTTGCGGATTCAACCAACCGCGTACCCGACGAAACAGCTGCTCCTGGTCTGCCGAGAAATTGGGCAGCGCCTTGAGGGCCACCTGGCTGAAGGTCGAGTCTTTCAAGCGCTTGCTCGCCTGCAGACGCTCCAGCGCCGCGTTGCGGTCCAGCGGCTTATCCATGTAGAAGAGGTCGGCGGTCGCCAGTTTCAAGGTCGGTGTCAGTTCGGCCAGGCCAGGCTTGGCGGCGACTGGCGCCTGGGCGGCCACCATCACGAAGCGCTCGACTTGCGGCGGCTGCCGTTCATTGAGGTAGCGCGCCGCCCAATAGGCCCCCGTGCCATGGCCCAGCAGCACGATGTGGCGTGCACTCTGCTGTTCGGCGAAGGCCAGGGCGGCATCGATGCGGGCGAAGATGCGCTCGGCATCGGCCTTGGCGTGCTCTTCACCGGTCTCAGCGACGGCCGGATCCGCCGCGTCGGCTTCGCCCCCGGCCACTTGTTCGATCGGTGCCGCCGTGGTGGCATCCGGTGCTGCGGCGGCAGTGTCCGCCGGTTTGATGTCCGGGGGCGTTTGCACCACGCGTGGAGCGATCACGTCGCTTTGCAGGTCGGGCAGGGTGATACTCAGGCTGCTCCAGGCTACATCGGGCAGTTTCTTGCGCAACGGGCCGATGACTTGCGGCCAGTCAGCCGTTTCTCCAGCGCCGGGGACCAAGATGACCGCGCCCTTCGGGTCGCTGCTGTTGGCCGGTTTCCAGAGGGCCAGGAAGGTGTCGCTGCCGGCTTGCAGTTGCTGCTGTTCCTGGGACGGCACCTTTCGTTCCAGGGCGCTGGCTTCTTCCTGGCTACGCTCGAGCAGGGGTTGGCGCTCGGCGGGCTTCTCGGCCGGTTGCTCCGCAGCGGCGGGGGCCGGTTCGCTGGCCTGTGCAGAAAAGGACCCCGGCAGGATCAGCGACAGGCACAATGCTGGCAAGGCCAGGCGGTAAACAGAGGGCATCGGATATTCCATGACCAGAAGTAGTTCCGGCAGCCTAATGGGTTGGTCAGTATTTGTCAGTGCATGAGACTTCGATGATGCGTTTTTGCTGCCTGTGGGTTATCGGCTGTTTATGGCTTCCCTTGATGGCGTGGGCCGCGCCCGCGCCGCCCACGCACGGGGTCGCGCTCAATGCGCAGCAGCGCCAATGGCTGGCGCAACATCCGCAACTGCGGGTCGGCCTGGTGTTGCAGGCGCCCTATGCGCAATACGACCGGCGCCTGCAACGCTTGTCCGGCACCAACGTCGAGCTGATGCAGTGGCTGGGCAAGGCGTTGAACGTGGAACTCACCTGGCGCAACTTCCAGGACACCGCACAGCTGGAGGCGGCGCTGCGCGACGGCGAGGTGGATGTCGCGCCTGGCCTTACCCAGTCCCCGAGCGGGCTTCGGCTCTGGCAGTTTTCCGATCCTTACATGCGCGTGCCGCAATTGATCGTCGGTGAGCAGAAAGGCGCCGAGGGCGTGGAACTGGAAAAGCTCGACGCTCAGGTTCGCGTGGCGGTGCGCATGCCCAGTGCCACCGCGGATTACTTGCGCAGCACCTACCCGATGTTGAATCTTCAAGGCGTGCCGGTGGAGCGCGAGGCCCTGCAATTGTTGCTCAGCCAACAGGCCCGCTACGCCGTGGTCGACGAGGCGCAGTTGGGCCGGCTGATGGTGGAGCCGGAATTCGCCGGGTTGGTGGTGGTCGGCGACATCGGCTTGCCGCAGTTGCTGCGCGTGGCCACGCGCCGGGACTGGCCGGAACTGGCCGAGATCATCGACAGCGGCTTGCAGGCGATTCCGGCCAAGGAGCTGGAGCAACTGCACAGTCGCTGGCTCAAACCCAAGTACCCGCGCCTGACCGAGACGCCGGGCTTCTGGCAGAACCTCACCCTGCTGATGCTGGCCTTGTCATTGAGCTGCATCGCCATCGTCTTCTGGCAGCGCCGCCAGCAACGGGCGTTGGAGCGGCGACTGCGGGCCGCGCGCGAGGACATCGCCCAGAGAGCGGCCAGCGAGGAGGCCTTGCGCCTGACGCAGTTTTCCATTGACCAGAGCACGGTCGGCATCCTCTGGGTCAATTGGGACAGCCACGTGCGCTATGCCAACCGCGCCGCCGAAACCATGCTCGGCTATGCCCCCGGCGCCATCATCGACCGCCCCTTGATCGACTTCGAGCCGGGCCTGCACATGGATCGCTGGCTGAACCTGTGGAAGCGCGCCCGTGCCAGCGAGGACGGGCCGCAGAGTTTCGAGACCGAATGCGTGCGCGCCGACGGCAGTATCCTGCCGGCCGACGTGTCGTTGAGCTTTTTGCGCTTTCGCGACGCCGAATACCTGGTGGTCTACCTCAACGACGTGACCGAGCGTCGACGCGCGCTGGCGGCCTTGCGTGAAAGCGAGGCGCGCTTGCAAGGCATCGCCGCCAATGTACCGGGCCTGGTGTTTCGCCTGGAACGGGCGCCGGGCAGCGGCCAGATCGATTTTGCCTACATCAGCGAGGGCAGCGAGAGCCTGGTGGGGTATTCCCCCGCGACCCTTGCCCGCAGTGACACCGGGCTGCGCAGCCTGGTGCATCCGCAGGACAAGGCCAGTTACCACCGCACCCAGGACCAGGCGCTGGACAGCGACAGCGACTGGTCGTGGCAGGGCCGCATCCTGACCCGCGAAGGCCAGGAGCGCTGGGCCGAGATCAAGGCGATCACCCGGCGGCTGGAAGATGGCGCCTACGTCTGGGACGGCATTGTCTGGGACATCACCGACAGCAAGCGTATCGAGTTGGAGCTGGCCAGCTCCCGGGAGCAGTTGCGCGAGTTGTCGGCGCACCTGGAAAGCGTGCGGGAAGAGGAAAAGGCCCGCATCGCCCGGGAAGTCCATGACGAGTTGGGCCAGATGCTGACGGTGTTGAAGCTGGAAACTTCCATGTGTGAACTGGCCTACGCGCAACTGGACCCAGGCCTTCAGGAACGACTCAACAGCATGAAGCGCCTGATCGCCCAGTTGTTCCAGCTGGTGCGGGACGTGGCGACGGCGTTGCGTCCGCCGATCCTCGACGCGGGCATCGCCTCGGCCATCGAATGGCAGGCCCGGCGCTTCGAGGCCCGTACGCAGATTCCGTGCCTGGTGCAGGTGCCGGACAATCTGCCACCCCTGAGCGATGCCAAGGCCATTGGCCTGTTCCGGATTCTCCAGGAGGCGCTGACCAACGTGATGCGCCATGCCCAGGCGCATACCGTGGAACTGACGCTGGTGCGCGAGGGCGATGAATTGTGTCTGACCGTCAGCGACGACGGTGTAGGATTCATCGCAGCGGCAGGTCGGCCGACATCCTTTGGCCTGGTCGGCATGCGTGAACGGGTGCTGATCATGGGCGGGCGGTTGTCCCTGGAAAGCCACCCGGGGGAGGGGACTACACTGGCGGTATGGGTGCCGTTGGAGGAGGCCTGATGGTTTGGGTTGCCTGGGCTGACACTATCGCGAGCAAGCTCGCTCCCACATTGATTGAGGTGTACACAAACCTTGTGGGAGCGAGCTCGCTCGCGATGAGATCCTGAATCTGGAGAAGAATGTGATCCGTGTACTGGTAGCCGAAGACCACACCATCGTCCGCGAAGGCATCAAGCAGTTGATCGGCCTGGCGAAGGACCTGGTGGTGGTGGGTGAGGCAAGCAATGGCGAGCAACTGCTCGATATCCTGCGCCAGGTGCCTTGCGAGGTCGTGCTGCTGGATATTTCCATGCCGGGCGTCAATGGCCTGGAGGCGATCCCGCGGATCCGTGCGCTGAACAATCCACCCGCGATCCTGATGCTGTCGATGCACGACGAGGCGCAAATGGCCGCTCGCGCCCTGAAAGTCGGCGCCGCGGGCTACGCGACCAAGGACAGCGACCCGGCCTTGCTGCTCATGGCGATTCGCAAGGTGGCGGCCGGCGGCCGCTACATAGACCCGGAACTGGCGGACCGGATGGTTTTCGAAGTCGGCCTGACCGACACGCGCCCGTTGCACTCACTGCTGTCGGAGCGCGAATTCTCGGTGTTCGAGCGCCTGGCCCAAGGCGCAAACGTCAATGACATCGCCCAACAACTGGCCCTGAGCAGCAAGACCATCAGCACCCACAAGGCGCGGCTGATGCAGAAACTCAACATCACTTCCCTGGCCGAGCTGGTGAAGTACGCCATGGAACACAAACTCCTCTAATCTTCACCAGATTCCCCTGTGGGAGCGAGCTTGCTCGCGAAGGCGGCGCATTAGTCGATAGAAGTGTTGAACATGATGACGCCTTCGCGAGCAAGCCCGCTCCCACAGGGGTAATGCGTTGGCATATCCATTTGCGACACGCTCCAGCACGGCTGCTCGCCCTTGCTTGCCGCCTGCCGCTCGAAGCTCGTGGCTGCATTTATCCAATCCCGCCATCCGTGTAGGGCAATCCCTACCCCCGCACTTCCATCCGTCTGAGGTGATTCTCTCCTGCGCCCCGATTTGCGCGGGGGCGAGGCTCCACTAGGCTTGATTCACAAGCAGTCATCAATACAAAAGGTGCGGGTATGAGCCAGGTCGATTCAAGCGCGGGGGCCAGCGATGTGCTGGTCAGCTTTCGTGGTGTGCAAAAGAGCTACGATGGCGAGAACCTGATCGTCAAGGACCTCAACCTGGACATTCGCAAAGGCGAATTCCTCACCCTGCTCGGGCCGTCCGGCTCGGGCAAGACCACCAGCCTGATGATGCTCGCCGGATTTGAAACCCCGACGGCCGGTGAAATCCAACTGGCCGGGCGCGCCATCAACCATGTGCCGCCGCACAAGCGCGACATCGGCATGGTGTTCCAGAACTACGCGCTGTTCCCCCACATGACCGTCGCCGAGAACCTCGCGTTCCCGCTGACCGTGCGTGGCCTGAACAAGAGTGATGTGAGCGACCGGGTCAAGCGCGTGCTGAGCATGGTCCAGCTGGACAGCTTCGCCCAACGCTACCCGGCGCAGCTGTCCGGCGGTCAGCAGCAGCGTGTGGCGTTGGCCCGGGCCCTGGTGTTCGAGCCGCAACTGGTGCTGATGGACGAACCCCTCGGGGCGCTGGACAAGCAACTGCGCGAACACATGCAGATGGAAATCAAGCACCTGCACCAGCGCCTTGGCGTGACCGTGGTCTACGTGACCCACGACCAGGGCGAAGCCTTGACCATGTCCGACCGCGTGGCGGTGTTCCACCAGGGCGAGATCCAGCAGATCGCGCCACCGCGCACGCTTTATGAAGAGCCGAAAAACACCTTCGTTGCCAACTTCATCGGCGAGAACAATCGCCTCAGTGGCCGCCTGCACAGCCAGACCGGCGATCGCTGCCTGGTGGAGTTGGGGCGTGGCGAGAAGGTCGAGGCGCTGGCGGTCAACGTCGGCCAGCCCGGCGAGCCGGTGACCCTGTCGATCCGCCCGGAGCGGGTGAGCCTCAACGGCGCAAGCGAACAATGTGTCAACCGCTTCTCAGGGAGGGTGGCGGAATTCATCTATCTGGGCGACCACGTCCGGGTTCGCCTGGAAGTCTGCGGCAAGAACGACTTCTTCGTGAAACAGCCGATTGCCGAGCTCGATCCCGGGCTCGCCGTCGGGGACGTGGTTCCGCTTGGCTGGCAAGTCGAGCATGTGCGTGCGCTCGATCCCCTTCTAGAGGCGAATTGATCGCCCCCTGCTGTACCAACACCAACCCTGCACGTGGAGAGAACAATAAATGTTGAGATCCCTGAAGTTCACAGCCCTGACCCTGGGCATGATGGGTGCGGCAAGCGCGATGGCGGCGGGCCCGGACCTGACCGTGGTGTCTTTTGGCGGGGCGAACAAGGCGGCGCAGGTCAAGGCCTTCTACGCACCTTGGGAAGCGGCCGGCAACGGCAAGATCGTGGCGGGCGAGTACAACGGCGAAATGGCCAAGGTCAAGGCCATGGTCGACACCAAGAGCGTTTCCTGGGACCTGGTGGAAGTCGAGTCCCCGGAATTGTCCCGCGGTTGCGACGAGGACATGTTCGAGCAACTGGACCCGGCCCTGTTCGGCAAGACCGAAGACTACGTCAAGGGCGCCATCCAGCCGTGCGGCGTCGGCTTCTTCGTGTGGTCGACCGTCCTGGCCTACAACGCCGACAAACTGAAGACCGCGCCGACCAGTTGGGCCGACTTCTGGGACACCAAGCAATTCCCGGGCAAGCGTGGCCTGCGCAAGGGCGCCAAGTACACCCTGGAATTCGCCTTGATGGCCGATGGCGTCGCGCCCAAGGACGTGTACAAGGTGCTGGCCGGCAAGGATGGCCAGGACCGTGCGTTCAAGAAGCTCGACGAACTCAAGCCGAACATCCAGTGGTGGGAAGCGGGCGCCCAGCCGCCGCAGTACCTGGCCTCCGGTGACGTGGTCATGAGCTCGGCCTACAACGGCCGGATCGCCGCGGTACAGAAGGAAAGCAACCTGAAAGTGGTGTGGAACGGCGGCATCTACGACTTCGACGCCTGGGCCATCCCGCGCGGCCTGGACAAAACCCGCGCCGAAGCGGCGAAGAAGTTCATCGCCTTCTCGGTAGCACCGCAACAGCAGAAGACCTACTCGGAAAACATCGCCTACGGCCCTGCCAACACCCAGGCCGTACCGTTGCTGGCCAAGGATGTGCTGAAAGACATGCCGACCACCCCGGAAAACATCGCCAACCAGGTGCAGATCGACGTCAGCTTCTGGGCTGACAACGGCGAGCAACTGGAGCAGCGCTTCAACTCCTGGGCGGCCAAGTAACCCGACAGTCTGAAGCTGGATGAAATCCATGTGGGAGCGAGCTTGCTCGCGATAGCGGTTTGTCAGACACATCAATGTTGAATGTGCCGTAGCCATCGCGAGCAAGCTCGCTCCCACAGGTTCTTGCTCCAATCGGGTGTTTCAAAAGAACAGGGGCGCTCCCCCGCCCCTGTAACGATAAAAAGATTTGCGGAGTTCGCCATGGCCATCGCCGTTCCACTGAACGCGGGCACCAGCCCCAACCTGAAGCAGCGGCTCAAGCGCGCCGAGCGGGTCAACCGCTGGAAGGCCCAGGCCTTGATCGCGCCGCTGGTGCTGTTTCTGCTACTGGTGTTCCTCGTGCCCATCGTGGCGCTGTTGTTCAAAAGCGTCAGCAACCCCGAAGTGGTCGGCGCCATGCCGCGCACCGTGGCTGTGATCTCAACGTGGGACGGACGGGGGTTGCCGGGCGAACCGGTCTACAAGGCCGCCAGTGAAGACCTGGCCGAGGCCCGCAAGAACCAGACCCTGGGCGATCTGTCCAAGCGTCTGAACATGGAGTCGGCCGGCTACCGCAGCCTGTTGACCAAGACGGCTCGCGCGTTGCCGTTTGCCACCGAGCCGGCCTCTTATAAAGAAGCCCTGGAAAACCTCGACGAGCGTTGGGGCGACCCGGCCTACTGGCAGGTGATCCGCCGCAATACCAGTAACGTCACCCCTTATTACCTGCTGGCGGCTGTCGATCACCGTATCGACGACCTCGGCGAACTGGCCCCGGCCACCCCCGACCAGGCGATCTACCTGGACATCTTCGCCCGTACCTTCTGGATGGGCCTGATCATCACCGCGATCTGCCTGGTGCTGGCCTACCCGTTGGCCTACCTGCTGGCGAACCTGCCGTCACGCCAGAGCAACCTGTTGATGATCCTGGTGCTGCTGCCGTTCTGGACATCGATCCTGGTGCGGGTGGCAGCGTGGATCGTGCTGTTGCAATCGGGTGGCTTGATCAACAGCGCCCTGATGGCCATGGGCGTGATCGACAAGCCGCTGGAGCTGGTGTTCAACCGCACGGGTGTCTACATCTCGATGGTCCACATCCTGCTGCCGTTCATGATCCTGCCGATCTACAGCGTGATGAAAGGCATCTCGCCCACCTACATGCGTGCGGCCATTTCCCTGGGCTGCCATCCATTCGCCAGTTTCTGGCGGGTGTACTTCCCGCAGACCTATGCCGGCGTCGGCGCCGGTTGCCTGTTGGTGTTCATCCTCGCCATCGGCTACTACATCACCCCGGCATTGCTGGGCAGCCCGAACGACCAGATGGTCAGCTACTTCGTCGCCTTCTACACCAACACCAGCATCAACTGGGGCATGGCCACGGCACTCGGCGGGCTGCTGTTGCTGGCGACCATCGTGCTTTATCTGATTTACAGCTGGCTGGTGGGCGCCAGTCGCCTGCGCCTGAGCTAAGGGGAGATTGAAAATGGTGAGTCCTTACATGTCCCCCGTGGAACGGGTGTGGTTCTACTGCTTGCGCACGCTCTGCGGGCTGATCCTGTTGTTCCTGATCCTGCCGGTGCTGGTGATCGTTCCGCTGTCGTTCAACTCCGGCAGCTTCCTGGTGTACCCGCTGCAAGGCTTTTCGCTGCAGTGGTACCACGACTTCTTCGCCTCCGCCGAATGGATGCGCGCGCTGAAGAACAGCATCATCGTCGCCCCGGCGGCGACGTTGCTGGCGATGGTCTTCGGTACGCTGGCGGCCATCGGCCTGACCCGCGGCGACTTTCCGGGCAAGGCGCTGGTGATGGCCCTGGTGATTTCGCCCATGGTGGTGCCGGTGGTGATCATCGGGGTCGCCAGCTACCTGTTTTTCGCGCCGCTGGGGATGGGCAACAGCTTCATCTCGCTGATCGTGGTGCACGCGGTGCTGGGCGTACCGTTCGTCATCATCACCGTGTCGGCGACCTTGCAGGGGTTCAACCACAACCTGGTGCGGGCGGCCGCCAGCCTCGGCGCTTCGCCGCTGACTGCATTTCGTCGGGTGACCTTGCCGTTGATCGCCCCGGGCGTCATCTCCGGGGCGCTGTTCGCCTTCGCGACGTCGTTCGATGAAGTGGTGGTGACCCTGTTCCTCGCCGGACCCGAACAGGCCACGCTGCCTCGGCAGATGTTCAGCGGCATCCGTGAAAACCT
The DNA here is from genome assembly GCF_036693845.1 of Pseudomonas sp. MS646. Lineage (NCBI taxonomy): Bacteria > Pseudomonadati > Pseudomonadota > Gammaproteobacteria > Pseudomonadales > Pseudomonadaceae > Pseudomonas > Pseudomonas sp. MS646. Next base: position 5,570,691 of record NZ_CP144763.1, on the reverse strand, counting down.
CAGCCCGACCATCGCTGCGGCGGCGACGCTGTTGATCGCGTTCTCGGTGATCCTGCTGCTGACGCTGGAGTGGCTGCGTGGGCGCAGCGAGAAGTTGCGCACGGCCCAGGCCTGAAGGCTGCGTTGTCCAAATGTGGGAGCGAGCTTGCTCGCGATAGCGGTAGAGCATTCAACATTGATGCTGAATGTCAGTGCGCTATCGCGAGCAAGCTCGCTCCCACAGGGTTTCTCATTGCATTCATCAGCTGAATGGCAGAACAACCCCCGATACCGAGCTATCCTTGTGCCAGCCCATACTCGAACAAGAGGCCGCGCACATGAGTCTTTCCTCATTCAAGATCGCCCACAAACTGATCACCGGTGCCGCTGCCATCGAGCAACTGGCGGCCGAGTTGACGCGCCTGGACGTCGACAACCCGCTGATCGTGACCGATGCCGTGCTGGTCAAGTCCGGCACCGTGGAGCTGGCCCTGCAACATCTGGGTGGGCGTGACTACGAGATTTTCGACCGGGTCATGCCGGACCCGGAAATCGCCATCGTCGAAGATTGCATGCAGGCCTACCGTGACGGCGGCCATGACGGCCTGATCGGGCTGGGCGGTGGCAGTGCCATCGACATTGCCAAGTGCGTCGGCGTCTACGCCGGCTATCACGGTGAGTTGCAGGACATGTTCGGCGTCGACCAGGTGCCGCGCAAAGGCCCGCCGATGATCGCCATCCCCACCACTGCCGGAACGGGCTCGGAAGTCACCAACGTGGCGATCCTTTCCGACAAGGCGGCGCAACTGAAAAAAGGCATCGTCAGCGACTACCTGTTGCCGGACGTGGCGCTGGTTAGCCCGCAGATGACCCTGACGTGCCCGCGCAGCGTGACCGCGTCCAGTGGCGTCGATGCGCTGGTGCATGCCGTCGAGGCCTACCTGTCGCTCAATGCTTCGCCGATCACCGATGCCCTGGCCATCGGCGCGGTCAAGCTGATCACCCGCGCGTTGCCCAAGGCCTACGCCAACCCGGCCCACCTGCAAGCCCGCGAAGACATGGCCACCGCCAGCCTGATGGCCGGCATGGCCTTTGGCAACGCCGGGGTCGGGGCCGTGCATGCGCTGGCGTACCCGTTGGGCGGGCGTTTCCACATCTCCCATGGGGTGGCCAATGCGCTGTTGCTGCCCTACGTGATGGCCTGGAACAAAATGGCCTGTGTCGAGCGCATGCGCGACATCGCCGAGGCCATGGGCATCAAGACTGCTCACCTGAGCGATCTCGAGGCGGCCGATGAAGCTGTCGAGGCCATGGTTGCGTTGTGTGTCGCGGTAGAGATCCCTCGGGGCATGAGCGGCCTGGGCGTGACCGAAGATGTGATTCCGGCCATGGCCGTGGAAGCCGCCGGGATCGAGCGGCTGATGCGCAACAACCCGCGCAAGCTGAGTGCGGCGGATATCGAGAAGATCTACCGCGCGGCGTATTGATCGACTGTCACGGTGGGCGCGCCAAATCTTGCGGTATACAATGCGCGCCATCGTGATTTCGCTCAAAACAGGTGCGTCATGCAGCCCTTCGCTATTGCTCCGTCGATTCTCTCCGCCGACTTCGCCCGCCTGGGCGAGGAAGTGGACAACGTTCTGGCCGCCGGGGCCGACATCGTGCACTTCGATGTCATGGACAATCACTACGTGCCCAACCTGACCATCGGTCCGATGGTCTGCGCGGCGCTGCGCAAGTACGGCGTCACCGCGCCGATCGACGCACACCTGATGGTCAGCCCGGTAGACCGCATCGTCGGCGACTTCATCGAAGCCGGCGCGACCTACATCACCTTTCACCCCGAAGCCACCCAGCACATTGACCGTTCCCTGCAGTTGATCCGCGAGGGCGGTTGCAAGTCCGGCCTGGTGTTCAACCCGGCCACGCCCCTGGACGTGCTCAAGTACGTGATGGACAAGGTCGACATGGTCTTGCTCATGAGCGTCAACCCCGGCTTCGGTGGGCAGAAGTTCATTCCCGGCACCCTCGACAAACTGCGTGAAGCCCGTGCGCTGATCGATGCCTCGGGCCGTGACATCCGCCTGGAAATCGACGGTGGCGTGAATGTGAACAACATCCGCGAAATCGCCATGGCCGGCGCCGACACCTTTGTCGCCGGCTCGGCGATCTTCAATGCCCCGGACTACAAGGACGTCATCGACAAGATGCGCGCCGAACTGGCCCTGGCACGCCCATGAGCGGTTTCGAGCAGCTGTTCCCCGGCAGCTTGCCGCGTCTGGTGATGTTCGACCTCGATGGCACCCTGGTCGATTCGGTCCCGGACCTCGCGGCGGCCGTGGACAGCATGTTGCTCAAGCTCGGGCGTCCGCCGGCTGGCCTCGATGCGGTCCGGCATTGGGTCGGCAACGGCGCGCCGATGCTGGTGCGCCGGGCCCTGGCTAATGACATCGCAGCCGAGGGCGTGGATGACGCCCAGGTCGAGCAGGCGCTGGAACTGTTCAATGAAGCCTATGAGGGCGATCATTCGCTGACGGTGGTTTACCCCGGCGTGCGCTCCACCCTCAAGTGGTTGCAAAAGCAGGGCGTGGAAATGGCGCTGATCACCAACAAGCCGGAGCGCTTCGTCGCGCCGTTGCTGGACCAGATGAAAATCGGCCGCTATTTCCGCTGGATCATCGGTGGCGACACCTTGCCGCAGAAGAAGCCTGATCCGGCGGCGCTGTTCTTCGTCATGAAAATGGCCAACATCCCGGCGTCCCAATCGCTGTTCGTCGGTGACTCGCGCAGCGATGTGCTGGCGGCGAAAGCGGCGGGGGTCAAGTGCGTGGCGCTCAGTTATGGCTACAACCATGGCCGGCCCATCGCCGAAGAGTTTCCCGCGTTGGTGATCGACGATTTGCGCCTGCTAATTCCCGGTTGCCTGGACCCTGCCGCTGAGATAACGTTGCCCGACGCTGTTCAATCCTCTTCTGGAAACGCCATCGTGGTGGTCACTCGCAAACTCTGGATGAAAGTCATCAAGGCCTTGGCCCGCTGGCGTTGGCGCGCCTGACGTGATCCTGCCGGTTGTCCGGCGCGTTTGCATTCCTGACTGTCAGCTCCTCTTGCCACGAGGCACCCCATGATCCGCGAAGAATTCCTGCGTCTAGCCGCTGCCGGCTACAACCGCATTCCGCTTGCCTGCGAAACCCTGGCCGACTTCGACACGCCGTTGTCGATCTACCTCAAGCTGGCTGACCAGCCCAATTCCTACCTGCTCGAATCGGTGCAGGGCGGCGAGAAGTGGGGGCGTTATTCCATCATCGGCCTGCCGTGCCGCACGGTGCTTCGGGTCCACGACCATCGCGTCAGCGTGACCCATGACGGTGTCGAGGTCGAAAGCCACGAGGTCGAAGACCCGCTGGCCTTCGTCGAAACCTTCAAGGCCCGCTACAACGTGCCAACCATTGCCGGGCTGCCGCGCTTCAACGGTGGCCTGGTGGGGTACTTCGGCTACGATTGCGTGCGCTACGTGGAAAAACGCCTCGGCACCTGCCCGAACCCCGATCCGCTGGGCGTGCCGGACATCCTGCTGATGGTGTCCGACGCGGTCGTCGTCTTCGACAACCTGGCCGGCAAGATGCACGCGATCGTCCTCGCCGATCCGTCGCACGAAGATGCCTACGAGCAAGGCCAACAAAGCCTGCAAGCGTTGTTGGAAAAGCTCCGCCAGCCGATCACGCCGCGCCCTGGCCTGGATTTCAGCAAACAGTCGGCGGCCGACCCGGTGTTCCGTTCAAGCTTCACCCAGGCTGATTACGAGCGGGCCGTCGACACCATCAAGGAATACATCCTGGCCGGTGACTGCATGCAGGTCGTGCCGTCGCAGCGAATGTCCATCGACTTCAAGGCGGCGCCCATCGACCTGTATCGGGCGCTGCGCTGCTTCAACCCGACGCCCTACATGTACTTCTTCAACTTCGGCGACTTCCATGTCGTGGGCAGTTCGCCGGAAGTGCTGGTTCGGGTCGAAGACAACCTGATCACCGTGCGGCCGATCGCCGGTACGCGCCCCCGCGGCGCCACCGAGGAAGCCGACCGGGCGCTGGAAGAAGACCTGCTGTCGGACGCCAAGGAAATCGCCGAGCACCTGATGCTGATCGACCTGGGGCGCAACGACACTGGACGGGTGTCGGAAGTCGGCTCGGTGAAGCTCACCGAGAAAATGGTCATCGAGCGCTATTCCAATGTGATGCACATCGTGTCCAACGTCACCGGCCAACTGAAGGCCGGACTGACGGCGATGGACGCCTTGCGGGCGATCCTGCCGGCGGGCACCTTGTCCGGCGCGCCGAAAATCCGCGCGATGGAAATCATCGACGAACTCGAGCCGGTCAAGCGTGGCGTGTATGGCGGGGCGGTGGGTTACTTCGCCTGGAACGGCAACATGGACACCGCCATTGCCATTCGCACGGCGGTGATCAAGAACGGTGAACTGCACGTGCAGGCCGGTGGTGGCATCGTCGCCGACTCGGTGCCGGCGCTGGAATGGGAAGAAACCCTGAACAAGCGTCGTGCGATGTTCCGTGCCGTGGCGCTGGCCGAACAGACTTCGAGCGATTGAAACCCCTTCAACAACTCGATCAATGTGTGGGAGCGAGCTTGCTCGCGATGAGGCCGTCATATTCAACCAACCAGTTGACTGACAGTCCGCAATCGCGAGCAAGCTCGCTCCCACAGGTTCTCTCGATCAGAAGTCCAGGCTGACGCCCACGCTCACCCCTTGCTGGGTCATGTCATCATCCTTGCGCAACGTATAGCCGCCCCGCAGTGCCAGGTCGTTGGTCAACTTGTGGCTGACCCCCAGGCTCAGGCGATTCAAGTGGCTCTGTGGCGTGTAGCCTTCAAGCGTGAAGTCGTTGGCCGGCAGGCTGTTGAGGGCGATGTTCACCTTCTGCGTGTCGTCTTCGTACTCGCGTTCGTGGGCGTATTCACCAAACACCTGGGTCTGGCGAGTGAGGTTGTATTTGCCTTGCAAGCCAATGCCCAGGCGCTTCGAGTCGCGGGTCTGGTCGTCGAAGGTCAGGGCGGTGGAACGGTTGCTCTTCTCGGAATAACCGTCGACTTCCACCTTCGCATAGTCGGCGCTGATGAACGGTGACAGGTGCCATTCGCTGCCCGGCTGGGCGATGTCATAGCCCACGCGGGTGCTGAATGCCCACAGGTGACCGTCGGTGTCGCCTTTTTCCTGCGCCTCGTTGACGCCCAGGTCGAACTTGCGCTCCAGGCTGTCGTAGTCGAGCTTGCCACCGGTCAGTGCCGCGTCGGCCCACCAGCGATTCTGCTGGAACTGGGCGAAAGCGGTCGCCAGATAACTGTTGAGCTTGTAGTTCGAATCGTTGTGGCCGGCGTCCATGTCCTGGCGGTAGAGGCCTGCCGCGACACCCACGCGCCAGGCTTCATTGAGGCGATAGCTGCCGCCGATGTTCAGGCTGTAGCCGCTGCCATCGGCGCTGGCGCCGCTGCTCTGGCTGTCGACATCCAGATGCTGGCCGCCGCCTGCAACGATCGCTCGCCATTGGCCGACTGCCTGCCAGTTCTCCCAATCCGATTGCCACTGGCTGCGCAATTCATCCTGATGGGCGCGCAGGGTCGAGTGGGCCATTTCCGGCAGCAAGGTCAGCTCCCAGGGTGCTGCGAGCAGGGAATAGGCGTAGTCGGCGATCAGCTTTTGCCCGGTCTCGGTCGGGTGGACGGCGTCGTTGTAGATCAGCTTGGTGGGATCAGGCGTGGCACTGTTGATGCCGTAAGTGGGGTTTTCCGTGCAGTTATTGCCGCTGAAGCAGGTGGCGGTGAGGTTCTCGCCGGTGGCGAGGCCGAACCGTGCCGGGTCGGCGAAGCTTTCGCGCAACAGCAGCGGAATGTTCAGCGGAATGACTTCGGCGTCGATGCCCTGCAACCGTGTGACCAGTTGCTGGTTGAAGTCGTTGCCCAGTTGCGAGAAGACGTCCTGCAGCGGGCCGCCATTGAGTGCTGGGGTCAGGCCCAGGTCGGGCAGTAGCCAGACCATCACATAGCGGGCACCGGCCGTTTGCAGCACCTGGACGCTGTCGGCCAGGCGGTCGGCAGCGGCCTGCGCCTGCGCGGTGTTCAGGACCCGGCCCTGGAGAAAGTCGTTACCACCCCCGGAAAGGTAATACAGCGCATTCGGATCGGCCCGCAGGCCATTGGACTGCAAGTAGCCAGGGCGGCTGCGTTCGCCGGTATCGGACACACCGGTAATCGACTCCAGGATCTGGTCGGTGCGATAACCGCCCACCGCCCAGTTATTGCCATCGGCGAGCCCCTCGTTGGCGCGGACCGCCGAGGTGGAGGCGGCGGTTTCGTCGGCGGAATAACCCAGGCGCCCGCCGAGCAGTTGGGTCGAGTTGGCGGAATAGGCTTCGCCGCTGCCGTTCGTGTAGTTCGGGCCGGTTCGGTTGGTGTAGCGCTCGGTCGAGCCAGGTGGGCCATTGGGGTCGGCGAATTGGCCGGCATCATTGAGGCTGTCACCGAACACGATGAACTTGGAATAGGGGGTGGATGCGGCGCTCGCCTGGGCGCAGGCCATCGCCAGCAGACAACTGGCAATCGGTACGAACAGCGTCTTTTTGATCATGGGAAAATCCGTTTTTATCTTATTGTTGTTTGGCAAACGAAACGACAGTACCAAAAACTTCCGGCGTTTTGCCATCTGTCCGCGCTGCCGCGATTGTTTCAAGGACCTTCGGGATCGGTCATATTGCGTGCTCAGCCCAGCTAGGCTACTGTGCCGGGACGTATGAACGAGACTTCCCTTGTGTCGATTGTCAGCAAACTTCTGGATCAAATGATCAAGGCACACGCCCGCTGGCGTTGGCGCGCCTGAACATTCTCCGCCGGCCTCGCCGGACCTGTACCGATTTGCCTTCTTTACCCGCTTGAAAGCCGCTTTGCCGGGGTGCCACGTGCCCTGCCAAGCGCAACACCGCGCGGGTCACTCTCCGAAGGCTGTATTTAAAGTCAGTGAATTCAATAGGTTGCTTACGCCATGTTGCTGATGATCGATAACTACGACTCTTTTACCTACAACGTTGTGCAGTACCTTGGCGAGCTGGGCGCCGAGGTCAAGGTCGTGCGCAACGACGAATTGACCATCGCCGAAATCGAAGCCCTCAAGCCTGAGCGCATCGTTGTCTCCCCCGGCCCGTGCACGCCGACCGAAGCGGGCGTCTCCATCGAAGCCATCAAGTATTTCGCCGGCAAGCTGCCGATCCTGGGCGTCTGCCTGGGCCATCAGTCCATCGGCCAGGCGTTCGGCGGCGATGTGGTGCGCGCCCGGCAAGTCATGCACGGTAAGACTAGCCCGGTATTCCACGAGGACAAGGGCGTGTTCGAGGGCCTGAACCGGCCGCTGACCGTTACCCGCTACCACTCCCTGATCGTCAAGCGCGAAACCTTGCCCGATTGCCTGGAGTTGACGGCCTGGACCCAGCTCGACGACGGTTCTGTGGACGAAATCATGGGGCTGCGACACAAGACGTTAAACATCGAGGGTGTGCAATTTCATCCCGAGTCTATTCTCACCGAGCAGGGCCACGAGCTGTTCGCCAACTTCCTCAAACAAACCGGCGGCACGCGCTAAGGACTTTTCATGGATATCAAGACAGCCCTGAGCCGTATCGTCGGCCATCTCGACCTGAGCACCGATGAGATGCGCGACGTGATGCGCGAAATCATGACCGGGCAATGCACGGATGCGCAGATTGGCGCATTCATGATGGCCATGCGCATGAAGAGCGAGAGCATCGATGAAATCGTCGGCGCGGTCTCGGTCATGCGCGAGCTCGCCGACAAGGTCGAGCTCAAGACTCTGGACGGCGTCGTTGACGTCGTGGGCACCGGCGGCGATGGCGCCAATATCTTCAACGTTTCCACCGCGTCGGCGTTCGTCGTCGCAGCGGCCGGCTGCACCGTTGCCAAGCACGGCAATCGCGCGGTGTCGGGCAAGAGCGGTAGCGCCGATCTGCTTGAAGCGGCCGGGATCTACCTGAACCTGACGCCGGTCCAGGTGGCCCGTTGCATCGACAACGTCGGCATCGGCTTCATGTTCGCCCAGACCCACCACAGCGCCATGAAGCACGCCGCCGCGCCGCGCCGCGATCTGGGGCTGCGCACATTGTTCAACATGCTCGGCCCGCTTACGAATCCGGCCGGCGTGAAACATCAGGTGGTCGGGGTCTTCAGCCAGGCGCTGTGCCGGCCATTGGCTGAAGTCCTGCAGCGCCTGGGCAGCAAGCATGTCCTGGTGGTTCATTCGAAAGATGGCCTGGATGAGTTCAGCCTGGCGGCCCCCACCTTCGTGGCCGAACTAAAAAATGATCAGATCAGCGAGTATTGGGTCGAACCTGAAGACCTGGGCATGAAGAGCCAGAGCTTGCACGGCCTGGCGGTCGACGGCCCGGCCCAATCCCTGGAGCTGATCCGCGATGCCCTGGGCCGCCGCAAGACCGAGAATGGCCAGAAAGCCGCCGATATGATCGTGCTCAATGCCGGCGCTGCGCTGTACGCGGCGGACCACGCCAGCAGCCTCAAACAAGGCGTCGAGCTGGCCCATGATGCGCTGCACACCGGCCTGGCGAGGGAAAAGCTCGAGGAACTGGGTGCATTTACCGCCGTATTCAAAGTGGAGAACGAAGGATGAGTGTGCCAACGGTTCTGGAAAACATCCTGGCTCGCAAGGCTGAAGAAGTGGCCGAGCGCCGTGCTCGGGTCAGCCTGGCCGAATTGGAAGGCCTGGCCCGCTCGGCGGATGCGCCCCGGGGGTTTGCCCAGGCACTGATCGATCAGGCCAAGAGAAAGCAACCGGCGGTCATCGCTGAAATCAAGAAAGCCTCTCCCAGCAAGGGCGTGATTCGCGAGGACTTTGTCCCGGCCGACATCGCCAAGAGCTACGAGAAGGGTGGGGCGACCTGCCTTTCGGTACTGACGGATGTCGACTTCTTTCAGGGCGCCGACGCGTATCTGCAGGAGGCGCGAGCGGCCTGCAAGTTGCCGGTGATTCGCAAGGACTTCATGATCGACCCGTATCAGATCGTCGAGGCGCGTGCCCTGGGCGCCGATTGCGTGCTGTTGATCGTCTCCGCCCTGGACGACGTCAAGATGGCCGAGCTGGCCGCCGTGGCCAAGGGCGTGGGCCTGGACGTGCTGGTGGAAGTCCATGATGGTGACGAGTTGGAGCGGGCGCTGAAAACCCTCGACACCAAGCTGGTGGGCGTGAACAACCGCAACCTGCACACCTTTGAAGTCAGCCTGGAGACCACCCTGGACCTGCTGCCGCGGATTCCGCGCGACCGCCTCGTCATCACGGAAAGTGGCATCCTCAACCGCGCCGATGTCGAGCTGATGGAAGTCAGCGACGTCTATTCGTTCCTGGTGGGTGAAGCGTTCATGCGGGCCGAGAACCCGGGCACCGAGCTGCAACGCCTGTTCTTTCCTGAGCGTGGCCTGCCGGTCAGCGGCTCGACGCTGGACTGAGGCCCATGTCGCCGGTGATTTCCCTGGCCGTCGAAGCGGGCCTGCAAGCCGAACAGGATCTGCTCGCCAGCATTTGCGCGGGCGATGCCGAGTTCGGCCTGTTGTTCTGGCAACCCAATGACCGAGCGCTGGTCATGCCGCGGCGCTTGAGTCGCCTGCCCGGCTTTGAACACGCCAGCGCGGTATCGGCGGCCCACGGCTGGCCGGTGCTTTTGCGTGAAACGGGGGGTGAGCCGGTGCCGCAGTCTTCTGCGACGGTCAATATCGCCCTGGTCTACGCGCCGCCGCGCAGCGAGGGGGATCACGGCCGCATCGAAACGGCCTACCGTCGCTTGTGCGAGCCCATCTGCCAGTTGCTGGATGAGTTGGGCGGCGTGGCTTCCCTGGGCGAGGTGGAGGGGGCGTTCTGCGACGGTCGATTCAACGTCAACCTCGATGGCCGCAAGATGGTCGGCACCGCCCAGCGCTGGCGCCAAAGCAAGGGCGGCCAGCGTCCGGTGGGCCTGGTCCATGGCGCACTTCTGCTTGAGAACGAGCGTGAGTCCATGGTTGCGGCGGTCAATCGCTTCAACCAGGCCTGTGGCCTGGAGCAGCGAGTGCGTGCCGAAAGCCACATCGCGCTGCATGAGAAATTCCCCGCGCCCGAGGCGTTGGAGCGGCTCGATGAGTTGTACCGGGCGTTGTTGACCGAACTGCTTGGCGGTTAACGCGTTCCGAACACCACCATGGTCTTGCCTTTGACGTCGACCAGGTTGCGCTCTTCCAGATCCTTCAGCACACGGCCGACCATTTCCCGAGAGCAGCCAACGATCCGGCCGATTTCCTGGCGAGTGACCTTGATTTGCATGCCGTCCGGGTGGGTCATGGCGTCGGGCTGCTTGCACAGGTCCAGCAGGCAGCGGGCCACGCGCCCCGTCACGTCGAAAAAGGCCAGGTCGCCGACCTTGCGAGTTGTGTTGCGCAGGCGCTGTGCGATTTGTCCGCTGAGGACGTAAAGAATGTCCGGGTCTTGCAGGGACAGTTCTCGGAATTTCGTGTAGCTGATTTCCGCGACTTCGCATTCGATCTTGGTTCGCACCCACGCACTGCGTTGCTGTTCCTTGCCTGCCTGCTCGAACAACCCCAGCTCACCGAAAAAGTCCCCGGAGTTGAGGTAGGCGATGATCATCTCCCGCCCGTCGTCATCCTCGATCAGGATGGTGACCGATCCCTTGATGATGAAAAACAACGTGTCCGAACGGTCCCCTGCGCAAATGATGTTGTGCTTGGCCGGATAGCGACGGCGCTGGCAATGCATCAAGAGCTTGTCGAGATTCTTGATCTTGAGCGTGGGAGTAATGGCAACCATGGTTGTGTCCCGAAAAACGGCGCGGTATGAGGTTTGGTTTTTTATGGGCGCGATGAAAATCGCTGAAAGCTGGCAATAAGCCAGCGAGTTGGCGCCAGCTTAACAGAGGCACTCAAAATTGATTCGAGAATTTACTCAGGGACGTAAGTGTCAGGCGACGTAAGGCAAAAGCAGCCACGACGGAGGGCTGTGCTAAGCTGGCGACCCTTTTTTAGACAGTGGAGTCTTGGCGATGAAGGCACGCATCCAATGGGCTGGCGAAGCCATGTTCCTCGGTGAGTCGGGCAGTGGTCACGTGGTCGTCATGGATGGCCCGCCCGATGCCGGTGGTCGGAACCTGGGTGTCCGGCCAATGGAAATGCTCCTGCTGGGCGTAGGCGGTTGCAGTAACTTCGACGTGGTCAGCATTCTCAAGAAGTCGCGCCAGGCCGTCGAAAGTTGTGAAGCGTTCCTGGAAGCGGAGCGCGCCACGGAAGATCCGAAAGTGTTTACCAAGATCCACATGCATTTCGTGGTGAAAGGGCGTGCGCTGAAGGAAGCCCAGGTCAAGCGGGCCATCGAGTTGTCTGCCGAGAAATACTGCTCGGCTTCGATCATGCTTGGCGCTGCGGGCGTTGAAATCACCCACGATTACGAAATCATCGAGCTGGGCTGATCGAGCTGAGTTCATCGTGGCAAGGGCGCACACGCCGTTGCCACATGAACATTGGCCTTGTCAGATCCGGTAGGTGCTCTTGGTCATGACCTTGGCCAGCAGGCTCATGCCGAACTTCACGGGAGCCGGGAAGCGGAAGCCGCCGGCCTCGAGCGCGCTTTCGGCGTGGTGTTCTTCGTCCTTGCGCATCTGCTCCAGAATCGCGCGGGATTTTTCATCCTCGGCGGGGAGTTGTTCCAGGTGTTCATTGAGGTGCTTGCACACCTGATGCTCGGTTGCGGCGACGAACCCCAGGCTGACCTTGTCGCTGATCAACCCGGCCACGGCGCCGATGCCGAATGACATGCCGTAGAACAGCGGATTCAGGACGCTGGTGTGGCTGCCCAGTTGGCGAATGCGTTGCTCGCACCAGACCAGATGGTCGATTTCTTCTTCGGCGGCATGCTCCATGGCCTCGCGCACCCGGGGCAATTTCGCGGTCAACGCCTGGCCTTGGTACAAGGCCTGGGCGCAGACTTCACCGGTGTGGTTGATTCGCATCAGGCCAGCCACGTGGCGGGTCTGCTCGTCACTGAGCTGGGCGTCCGGCTGCACGATAGCCGGCGATGGCCGATACGGTTGGCCACTGAAGGGCAATAGCGTGCGCATCGCGGTATCGGCTTGCAGCAGCAGGCGGTCAATCGGCGAGTAGTGACGTTGGGTAGTCATGCGTACCTCCGGGAAAAAACAGCGGCCAGTTTAACTCAATCGGCCGCCGGTGATTTGCGTTGGGTCAGGGTTATCAACCCGGCGGCCAGTTCATCTGGCGCTGTCCCAGCACGTGCATATGAATGTGATAGACGGTCTGTCCACCGAGTTCATTGCAGTTCATCACCACGCGAAAGCCTTCCTCGCAGCCCAGTTCAAGCGCCAGGCGCTGGGCGGTGAACAGAATGTGCCCGGCTAGGCCTTTGTCCGCTTCGGTCAGGTCATTGAGGGTGCGAATCGGTTTTTTCGGAATGACCAGAAAATGCACCGGCGCCTGGGGGGCGATGTCGTGGAAGGCCAGGACCTGGTCATCCTCGTAAATGATCTTCGCCGGGATTTCCCGGTTGATGATCTTGGTAAACAGAGTATCCACAGCTGTTTCTCCGTTGAGTGGGTCGAGGTCGAGTGTACTGAAGGCTCGGTCGGCGAGCCTGGGTTTTTAAACGTTCGGCAGATCAGCGCGGGCAGTAGGCCTTGTTGGTCCTGCCGGCGAGGGTCCGGACCAGCCACCGCGAGCCCAGGCGTGGCAAGGCGGCCAACCAGCGGTTGCGGCGTCCGGGAATGATGATGGCGGTGTTTTTGTCCAGGGCACGCACGGCGTACAGCGCGACTTCTTCCGGGCTCATCAGGTGCTTGTCGTGGGTGAGGTGCTGCTCGTGCATCTGCGCCCTGGCAAAAAAACCGGTACGGGTCGGGCCGGGGCAAAGCACCGAGACCTTGATCGCACACTTTTTCAGTTCGACCCGCAGGGCTTCGGAGAAGTGCAGCACGTAGGCCTTGCTGGCGTGATAGGTGCTCATCCATGGGCCGGGCTTGAACGCGGCCGTCGATGCCACGTTGAGGATCTGGCCGCCACCCTGCAAGGCCATGCTGTTGCCGACGGCGTGGCAAATGCGCGTCAGGGCGAGGATGTTCACTTCGATCAGGTCCTGTTCGGTCATCCAGTCCTGGCCCAGGAACGGGCCGCAGGTGCCGATGCCCGCACAATTGACCAGCAAGTCGATTTGCCGCTCGCCTTCCTCCAGCTCCAAGAGAAAACCTGAAAGCCTCAACGGTTCGCCCAGGTCGCAGGCCCGGAACAACACCTCTACGCCAAAGCGCTGGGTCAGTTCAATGGCAATACTTTCCAGCCGATCACGCTGTCGGGCCACCAGTATCAGGTCGCGACCGCGCCGGGCCAGCGCTTCGGCCATGGCCAGGCCTATGCCGCTGGAAGCGCCAGTGATCAGAGCGTAACGGGTCATGCAGTTCTCCATCGCAACAGCCCGCCGCCAGTGGACTGGGCTGTCACCGGTACGCAGCGCGCTTATTGTTCCTCTTGTTCCTCTTCATAGTCTACAGAAGGAGAGGCGGGCTCGGCTGCCTCGGCAGCGGGTTCTGCGCTGGTCTCATCGCTGGATTCACTGCTTTCGTAGCTGCTCAGGGAACTGGTGTCGTAGTCCTCGGAGAGGCCGCTGAAGGCCCCGGCCACGGCGCCAACGATCATCAGGACGATCAGCACGACCCATAGCCACGACAGAACCTTGACCGCGGTGCTGTTAGGCGGTGGCGGTGGACCGTAGCGGTTGGGGCCGTCGTTGCCTGGCGCGCAGATCATCACGAGCGGGAACACGCTGCCTACGAACGGCACCAGGTTGAGCAGCCACAGCCAGCCGGACCAGCCAATATCATGCAGGCGCTGGACGCTGAACTGGATGCTCACGAAGGCAAAGCCGAGGAAGATGGCCCCGCCGATCAACCCGCCGACGATCATGGCCGCCAGCGAATTCGAAGCGAGGACCCATGACAGGCTGTACCAGAAGGCGATGCCGATGACGGGCAACATGGCGAGTGTCAGGACCATGGTCCAAGCCAGGTAGCGCAGGCGCCCGATACGGCCTTCGAAACTGAAGGGTTTGAGGGTGCTGTAGGTGGCGAGGCTTTCGCCAACGTCGGCCCGAGGGGGAGCGTAGGGGGAGACGGGGTCAATGAGCGCGTCAGAGTGGCGTGCGCCTGGTTGCTGGGGCGAGTCCTGCACTTCGCCGAGGTCCAGCTGGAGAGATGGCTCTGCCTCGATCCGGGCATCGATTCCGCTTTTGTTCAGCGCTTCCAGGTATTTCTGGGCTTCGCTTTGGGACAGGTTGCTTTTGAGCGCAACCTTGCGGCCACTGAACAACCGCTCGATGGCGCTGACATCGCTCTTGAACAACTCGGCGAGGTTGAGTTTGGCTGTGGTGGTATCGACGCCCGGCATCAGGGCTCCGTCGAATACGATATTGAAACGGGTTTCACTCATGCCCGGCATCCTTGTCTCTAAATGGTTATGCAGCGGTTTTTGATCGGGGCAGTTCAGCGAGGCCATTGGCCGCCGAGCTGCGTCGCCCGGGCTTGCGCCTGGCGGTATTCTTTGTCCAGTCGGGCCACCAACTCATCGACGCTGGGCAGATCATGGATTTCCCCCACGCCCTGGCCGGCGGACCAAACGGTTTTCCAGGCCTTGGCCTCATCGTTCAGCGGCTTGAGCTTCGAGCCAAAGTCGACTTCGCCTTTGCCCTGCAAGGCAGCGAGGTCGAAGCCGGCGTTTTCCAGGCTCTGTCGCATGAAGCTGGCCGGCACCCCGGATACCGCAGGAGTATGCACGATGTCTGCGGCTCTGGATGTGAGCAACATCTCTTTATAGGCGTCGGGCGCATGGCTTTCGCGGGTGCCGATGAAGCGTGTCCCGAAATAGGCCAGGTCCGCGCCGAGCAACTGGGCGGCCAGTATCTGATGGCCGTGATTCAGGCAGCCCGCCAGCAGCAAGGTTTTATCGAAGAACTGGCGAATCTCGGCGACCAGCGAGAACGGGCTCCAGGTCCCGGCATGGCCCCCGGCGCCGGCCGCCACGGCGATCAGGCCATCAACGCCGGCTTCGGCTGCTTTCTCGGCGTGGCGCCGCGTGGTGACGTCGTGGAACACCAGGCCACCATAGCCATGCACGGCGTCCACCAGTTCCTTGACCGCGCCCAGGCTGGTGATGACGATCGGCACCTTGTGTTCGATGCAGATCGCCAGGTCGGCCTGAAGGCGCGGATTGCTGTGATGGACGATCAGGTTGACGGCGTAGGGGGCTGGATTCTCCAGTATTGCCAGGCCGGCTTCGATTTCCTCCAGCCAGGCCTTGAAGCCGCTGCTTTCGCGCTGGTTCAGTGCGGGAAAGCTGCCGACGATTCCATTTCGGCAGCAGGCCAGTACCAGGTGTGGATTGGAAATCAGGAACATCGGCGCCGCCACGACGGGCAAGCGCAGGCGTTGTTCGAGCAGAGCGGGCAGCGACATGAGAAGTACCCCGGATAAAGTAGTGCCGATTGGAAGGTTGGGCTTTGTCCTAGAACGGGCGAACCACGACCAGAATTACAATAGCCAGCAATATCAGAACCGGCACTTCATTGAACCAGCGATAAAAGACATGGCTGCGGGTGTTTTCGCCACGGGCGAAGCGTTTTACCTGGGCGCCGCACATGTGGTGATAACCGATCAGCAGCACCACCAGCGTCAGTTTGGCGTGCATCCAGCCACCCTGGGTGAAATACGCGCTGGCGTTCAGGCTCAGCAGCCCGATGCCGAACACCAGGGTGGCGATCATTGCCGGGCCCATGATGCCGCGATACAACTTGCGCTCCATCACGCTGAAGCGTTCCTGGCTGACGCTGTCCTCGCTTTGGGCGTGATAGACGAACAGGCGAGGCAGGTAGAACAGCCCTGCGAACCAGCAGACCATGCTGACGATGTGAAGTGCTTTGAGCCACAGATAGAGCATTTTGAGTTATTCCCAGATTCACGGTAGCCCGATAGTAGAGGTTAGAGCGGCCACACGTCACCTTGGCGGTTGTCGCGGCGCCGCGCGCCCCCTATCATCGACGGCTTTCCAGTGGGTTCGTTGAGGGCAGGTTTATGGTCAAGGTCGGTATCGTCGGCGGCACGGGTTACACCGGTGTCGAACTGCTGCGTCTATTGGCACAGCATCCGCAAGCTGAGGTGGTGGTCATTACCTCGCGATCCGAGGCTGGCCTGGCTGTCGCTGACCTGTATCCGAACCTGCGAGGCCACTACGATGGCCTGGCTTTCAGTGTTCCAGACATCGAGACCCTGGGCGCCTGCGACGTGGTGTTCTTCGCCACGCCTCACGGAGTTGCCCACGCCCTGGCGGGTGAGCTGCTGGCTGCGGGGACCAAGGTCATTGACCTGTCGGCGGACTTCCGCCTGCAGGATGCGGACGAGTGGGCCAAATGGTACGGCCAGCCTCACGGTGCGCCGCAGTTGCTCGAAGAAGCCGTCTACGGCCTGCCGGAAGTCAACCGCGAAAAAATAAAACAAGCGCGACTAATCGCGGTGCCGGGTTGCTATCCAACGGCAACACAGTTGGGCTTCCTGCCGCTGCTCGAAGCAGGCCTGGCCGATGCGTCGCGCTTGATCGCCGACTGTAAATCCGGTGTCAGCGGTGCCGGGCGTGGCGCCAGCGTAGGCTCGCTGTACTCCGAAACATCGGAGAGCATGAAGGCCTATGCCGTCAAAGGTCACCGGCATTTGCCGGAAATCCGCCAGGGCCTGCGCCGTGCCGCGGGCAAGGACGTCGGCCTGACCTTCGTCCCGCACCTGACGCCGATGATTCGCGGCATCCACTCCACTCTCTACGCAACCGTCGTCGATCGCTCGGTAGACTTGCAGGCGTTGTTCGAAAAACGCTATGCCAACGAACCGTTCGTGGACGTCATGCCGGCTGGCAGTCATCCGGAAACCCGCAGTGTGCGTGGCGCGAACGTTTGCCGTATCGCCGTGCACCGTCCGCAGGATGGTGACTTGGTGGTGGTGTTGTCGGTCATCGATAACCTGGTCAAGGGTGCATCGGGCCAGGCGGTGCAGAACATGAACATCCTGTTCGGGCTGGATGAGCGCCTGGGGTTGTCCCACGCGGGGATGTTGCCTTAAAGCCGTTTGAAAGCGGCAAGACTCCAGCCTGAAACCTGAAGCTTGCCGCCGCGCTTCTAATAGTTGACCGATTTGGTAGGAGAAGCGGATAATGCCCGCCATCACGCATTATGGCGGCGTAAACGCCGGGAGATATTCAGCATGAGCGTCGAAACCTTCACCCCCACGGCTTTGCAATTTACCCACGGTGCTGCGCACAAGGTGAAGAGCCTGGTCGATGAAGAGGGCAATGATCGTTTGAAGCTGCGCGTATTTGTAACGGGCGGCGGTTGTTCCGGTTTCCAGTACGGCTTCACTTTCGATGAGGAAGTGGCCGAGGACGACACCATCGTGGAGCGCGAAGGCGTCAGCCTGGTGGTCGATCCAATGAGCTTCCAGTACCTGGCGGGTGCCGAGGTGGATTATCAGGAAGGCCTGGAGGGTTCGCGTTTCGTGATCAAGAATCCTAACGCCACCACGACGTGTGGGTGCGGTTCTTCGTTCTCGATCTGATTGCGTCAATCAAAAACGCCGCAGTGCCTTACGGCCCTGCGGCGTTTTGTTGTCTGCGATTCACAGGTTCAAGCGGGGTAGATGGCGCCGAGTACGCGAAGACCTCGTGCGCCGGTCACGCTTGGGCGGTTGCCGGGAATGCCATGAAGGCAGCAATGGGCCAGCCAAGCGAATGCCATGGCCTCCACCCAGTCCGGATCGACGCCGTATACCGCCGTACTGCTGACGCGGGTCTGCGGCAACAAGTCGGCCAAGCGCGTCATCAGCGCCTGGTTGTGCGCGCCGCCGCCGCAAACCAGCAGCTCTTCGGTATCTGACTGGGCCTGTCGCAAGGCGTCGACGATGGTCACCGCCGACAGTTCTAGCAGTGTGGCCTGCACGTTTTCGGGTGTGAAGGTCGGCAGGTGCGACAGGTGCCGGGCCAGCCAAGGCAGGTTGAATACCTCTCGCCCTGTACTCTTGGGGCCCGTGGTCACGAAGAAGGGGTCACCGAGCAGCGTTTTCAACAGGGTGGGTTCGACGTTGCCACTGGCGGCCCATTGGCCGTCGCGGTCAAAGTGTTCACCTTTCTGCTGATGTATCCAGGCATCGAGCAACACGTTGCCGGGGCCGCAATCGAAGCCGGCAACGGGTTTTCCTGGCTCGATCAGGCTGAGATTACTGAAGCCACCGACATTCAATACGGCCCGTTTGCCAGTTCGCTCTTCAAACAATGCTTCGTGAAACGCCGGTACCAGGGGCGCACCTTGCCCACCGGCGGCGACATCGCGGCTGCGAAAGTCGCTGACGATGCTGATTCCGGTCAACTCACTGAGCAATGCCGGATTGCCGATCTGTACGGTAAAGCCCCGCGCCGGCTCATGGCGAATGGTCTGGCCATGGCTGCCAATCGCCGTAATGTCTTGTGGTTTGAGCTGCTGCTCGTTGAGCAAGGTGTGAACGCCCTGTGCAGCCAGCGTTACCCAGTTCTGCTGGGCGATGGCGGAGCGGGCGATCTCATCGGGCCCGCTGCTGCACAATTCGAGCAATTCGGCCCGCAGGGACGCGGGCATGGGTATGTAGTGCGTGGCGACCAGTTTGATCCCCGGAGCCAGTTCGACCAGTGCGATATCCAGGCCGTCGAGGCTGGTCCCGGACATCACACCGATATAAAGCGCCATGGCCTAGCGCTTGCTCGAGGCGAGCAGGGTGGCTTTCTCTTGATCCATGCGTGCCATCAGCGGTTGGCTCTGAGCCAGGAAGCGGGCGCGCTCGGACTTGGCGATCGGATCGGCCATCGGCAGTTTCTGACCCAGTGGATCGACGTGGACGCCATTGACCTGGAATTCATAGTGCAGGTGCGGTCCGGTGGACAGGCCGGTGGTTCCGATATAGCCGATCACCTGGCCTTGCTTCACGGTACCGCCAGTCTTCACGCCTTTGGCAAAGCCCTGCATGTGGCCGTACAGCGTCCGGTAAGTGTTGCCGTGCTGGATGATCACCGTGTTGCCATAGCCGCCGCGGCGGCCGGCCAACAGGACCTTGCCATCGCCGGCAGCCTTGATCGGCGTGCCCCGTGGTGCGGCGTAGTCGACGCCTTTGTGGGCGCGAATCTTGTTCAGGATCGGGTGCTTGCGGCCAGCGGAAAACTTGGAGCTGATGCGAGCAAAATCAACCGGCGTACGGATGAATGCCTTGCGCATGCTGTTGCCGTCCGCCGTGTAGTAGCTGCTGTTGCCCTGTTTATTGGTATAGCGCACCGCAGTGTACGTCTTGCCACGGTTGGTGAAGCGTGCGGACAGGATCGGGCCGTTGCCGACGCTTTTGCCGTTGACCACCTTTTGCTCGTAGATGATGTCGAACTCGTCGCCCTGGCGAATATCCTGGGCGAAGTCGATGTCGTAGCCAAATACGTTGGCCATGTCCATGGTCAGGCTGTGGGACAGGCCAGCCCGGGCTGCCGATTGCGACAGCGAGCTGTTGATCACGCCATGTACATATGCCGAGCGAACGGTGGGTTTGGCGATGACGCGGTTGAATACATAGCCCTTGTCATTCTTGGTCAGGGTGATGCTTTCCAGGTCGCTCAACTTGGTGTGCAGGTTGTTCAACTGGCCATCTGGATTGAGTTGGAATTCGAGCTTCTGGCCGCGCTGCAGTTGAGTGAACTGCTTGGCTTGCTTGTCGCTGGCCAGGATTTCGTGGACCGATGTCGAAGGCAGGCCCACTTTTTCAAAGAGCGTAGAGAGGGTGTCGCCTTTGGCGACAATCACTTCGCGATGGTCCGGTCCTTTCTTTTCCTCGACCGCAGGAGCAACGGCCTGAGCGGTCTCGGGGGCGTCGTCGGCGTTGTTTTCAATCTGCGCAAAAGGGGAGGCTGCCGGTTCGTTTGTGGCTTGGACGGCTTCGGCAGCGTCTTGTTCTTGTGTCAGTTGTTCAGCAGGGCCTTCCAGTTCAAGGCTCAGCGTCGTCTTTTTGGCTTCCACGTCACTGGAGGGGAACACCAGGAGCGCCAGGCTAAGGAGGGCGGCGATACCACTTGCGGCAAGCAGGTGGGTCTTCGGGTAAAGCGGTGGCGCTTTAGACGGTTCGGTGGTCATAGGTAATTTGACTTTTGAAAAGATGAATTGGAAAAGATGAATGACATGATGAAGATGAAATAACTGTATAAAATATAACCAAATCCCCTTCGAAGCAAGCCCGCGGACGCTCTGCTCGTGGATTGGCGTCCGCGTGCCGGGCAAGCCTTGTATTTGGTGCGCGATATTGTATGGTTGGGGCCCTTTGAATCTGAGCCTTGCGGGTCTGTTATGAAGTCGGTTGAAGAGCAGCTAGCGCTGATCAAACGTGGTGCGGAAGAACTGTTGGTCGAGTCCGAGCTGATCGAAAAACTCAAGCGTGGGCAGCCGCTGCGTATCAAGGCCGGTTTCGACCCGACGGCGCCCGATCTGCACCTGGGGCATACCGTACTTATTAATAAGCTGCGCCAGTTCCAGGACCTGGGGCACCAGGTCATCTTCCTGATCGGTGACTTCACCGGGATGATTGGTGATCCGAGTGGCAAGAGTGCGACTCGTCCACCGCTGACTCGTGAGCAGGTTCTCGAGAATGCCGAGACCTACAAGGCGCAGGTTTTCAAGATTCTTGATCCGGCCAAGACCGAGGTGGCGTTCAACTCCACTTGGATGGATAAGATGGGGCCGGCGGACTTCATTCGCCTGACCTCCCAGTACACCGTGGCTCGTATGCTCGAGCGCGATGACTTCGATAAGCGCTACACCACCAATCAGCCCATCGCTATCCATGAATTCCTCTATCCGCTGGTGCAGGGGTACGACTCGGTCGCATTGCGGGCCGACGTCGAGTTGGGCGGTACGGATCAGAAGTTCAACCTGCTAATGGGACGTGAACTGCAGCGTGGTTATGGTCAGGAAGCTCAATGCATCTTGACCATGCCGTTGCTGGAAGGGCTGGATGGCGTGAAGAAGATGTCCAAGTCGCTGGGCAACTACGTCGGTATCCAGGAAGCGCCGGGCGTTATGTACGGAAAGTTGGTTTCCATTCCGGATGCTTTGATGTGGCGTTACTTCGAGCTGCTGAGTTTCCGCTCCATGGATGAGATCAACGCTTTCCGTGCCGATGTCGAGGCGGGGGCCAATCCGCGGGACATCAAGATCAAGCTGGCCGAGGAAATCGTTGCTCGTTTCCACGGTGAAGAAGCGGCGGCCAACGCCCATCGTGCGGCCGGTAACCGCATGAAGGATGGCGAGTTGCCGGATGATCTGCCGGAGATCGAACTGGCTGCGGCTGAAGATATGCCGATTGCGGCTGTTCTTAATAAGGCTGGCTTGGTCAAGAACGCCGCTGTGGCGCGTGATCTCCTGGGTTCGGGTGGCGTGCGTATCGATGGTGAGGTGGTTGATCGCGCCTTCCTATATAAGCTGGGCGCTACTCACGTATGTCAGGCTGGTAAGAAGGCTTTTGCGCGTATCACGCTGAAATCCGAATAAAGCTGAAATTAAGTGTTGACGGCAGATTCCAGACGTCTATAATTCGCCCCACTTCCGGCGCAGTCGAAACGAAAAACTCCTTGAGTTTCAATGAGTTAAACGATTTTCGGCAGTGCAGGGCTTCAGTTCATCGAAGTCCGGAAGCCGTGGATAAGGCGCTGTCGTTTGGCTTTATCAACGGTTCGATCCTCTCGGTCGAAAGCGGTGAAAAAGAGGTGTTGACAGCAGCGAACAACGCTGTAGAATTCGCCTCCCGCTAACGAGAGATCGAAAGCGCAAGTGGTTGAAGTTGTTAGTGTTTTCCACGGGAAACTTTGAAAAACTTCTTAAATAACCGCTTGACAGCAACACCGGGCGCTGTAGAATGCGCGCCTCGGTTGAGACGAAAGAATCAACCACCGCTCTTTAACAACTGAATCAAGCAATTCGTGTGGGTGCTTGTGGAGTCAGACTGCTAGTCAACAGATTATCAGCATCACAAGTTACTCCGCGAGAAATCAAAGATGTAACCAACGATTGCTGAGCCAAGTTTAGGGTTTTCTCAAAACCCAAAGATGTTTGAACTGAAGAGTTTGATCATGGCTCAGATTGAACGCTGGCGGCAGGCCTAACACATGCAAGTCGAGCGGTAGAGAGGTGCTTGCACCTCTTGAGAGCGGCGGACGGGTGAGTAATGCCTAGGAATCTGCCTGGTAGTGGGGGATAACGTTCGGAAACGAACGCTAATACCGCATACGTCCTACGGGAGAAAGCAGGGGACCTTCGGGCCTTGCGCTATCAGATGAGCCTAGGTCGGATTAGCTAGTTGGTGAGGTAATGGCTCACCAAGGCGACGATCCGTAACTGGTCTGAGAGGATGATCAGTCACACTGGAACTGAGACACGGTCCAGACTCCTACGGGAGGCAGCAGTGGGGAATATTGGACAATGGGCGAAAGCCTGATCCAGCCATGCCGCGTGTGTGAAGAAGGTCTTCGGATTGTAAAGCACTTTAAGTTGGGAGGAAGGGTTGTAGATTAATACTCTGCAATTTTGACGTTACCGACAGAATAAGCACCGGCTAACTCTGTGCCAGCAGCCGCGGTAATACAGAGGGTGCAAGCGTTAATCGGAATTACTGGGCGTAAAGCGCGCGTAGGTGGTTCGTTAAGTTGGATGTGAAAGCCCCGGGCTCAACCTGGGAACTGCATTCAAAACTGTCGAGCTAGAGTATGGTAGAGGGTGGTGGAATTTCCTGTGTAGCGGTGAAATGCGTAGATATAGGAAGGAACACCAGTGGCGAAGGCGACCACCTGGACTGATACTGACACTGAGGTGCGAAAGCGTGGGGAGCAAACAGGATTAGATACCCTGGTAGTCCACGCCGTAAACGATGTCAACTAGCCGTTGGGAGCCTTGAGCTCTTAGTGGCGCAGCTAACGCATTAAGTTGACCGCCTGGGGAGTACGGCCGCAAGGTTAAAACTCAAATGAATTGACGGGGGCCCGCACAAGCGGTGGAGCATGTGGTTTAATTCGAAGCAACGCGAAGAACCTTACCAGGCCTTGACATCCAATGAACTTTCCAGAGATGGATTGGTGCCTTCGGGAGCATTGAGACAGGTGCTGCATGGCTGTCGTCAGCTCGTGTCGTGAGATGTTGGGTTAAGTCCCGTAACGAGCGCAACCCTTGTCCTTAGTTACCAGCACGTTATGGTGGGCACTCTAAGGAGACTGCCGGTGACAAACCGGAGGAAGGTGGGGATGACGTCAAGTCATCATGGCCCTTACGGCCTGGGCTACACACGTGCTACAATGGTCGGTACAGAGGGTTGCCAAGCCGCGAGGTGGAGCTAATCCCATAAAACCGATCGTAGTCCGGATCGCAGTCTGCAACTCGACTGCGTGAAGTCGGAATCGCTAGTAATCGCGAATCAGAATGTCGCGGTGAATACGTTCCCGGGCCTTGTACACACCGCCCGTCACACCATGGGAGTGGGTTGCACCAGAAGTAGCTAGTCTAACCTTCGGGGGGACGGTTACCACGGTGTGATTCATGACTGGGGTGAAGTCGTAACAAGGTAGCCGTAGGGGAACCTGCGGCTGGATCACCTCCTTAATCGACGACAGCAGCGACTCCATGAGCTCCCACACGAATTGCTTGATTCATTGAAGAAGACGATTAGAAGCAGCCCGAAATTGGGTCTGTAGCTCAGTTGGTTAGAGCGCACCCCTGATAAGGGTGAGGTCGGCAGTTCGAATCTGCCCAGACCCACCAATTTTGTGTGGGAAACGCCTGTAGAAATACGGGGCCATAGCTCAGCTGGGAGAGCGCCTGCCTTGCACGCAGGAGGTCAGCGGTTCGATCCCGCTTGGCTCCACCACTACTGCTTCTGAGACTGAAAGCTTAGAAATGAGCATTCCATCGACGCGATGGTGAATGTTGATTTCTGGTCTTTTGACTGGATCGTTCTTTAAAAATTTGGGTATGTGATAGAAAGATAGACTGAACGTTACTTTCACTGGTAACGGATCAGGCTAAGGTAAAATTTGTGAGCGTTCTTAATTGAACATGCAAATTTTCGGCGAATGTCGTCTTCACAGTATAACCAGATTGCTTGGGGTTATATGGTCAAGTGAAGAAGCGCATACGGTGGATGCCTTGGCAGTCAGAGGCGATGAAAGACGTGGTAGCCTGCGAAAAGCTTCGGGGAGTCGGCAAACAGACTGTGATCCGGAGATGTCTGAATGGGGGAACCCAGCCATCATAAGATGGTTATCTTGCACTGAATACATAGGTGCAAGAGGCGAACCAGGGGAACTGAAACATCTAAGTACCCTGAGGAAAAGAAATCAACCGAGATTCCCTTAGTAGTGGCGAGCGAACGGGGACTAGCCCTTAAGCTTCTTTGATTTTAGCGGAACGCTCTGGAAAGTGCGGCCATAGTGGGTGATAGCCCTGTACGCGAAAGGATCTTAGAAGTGAAATCGAGTAGGACGGAGCACGAGAAACTTTGTCTGAATATGGGGGGACCATCCTCCAAGGCTAAATACTACTGACTGACCGATAGTGAACTAGTACCGTGAGGGAAAGGCGAAAAGAACCCCGGAGAGGGGAGTGAAATAGATCCTGAAACCGTATGCGTACAAGCAGTGGGAGCAGACTTCGTTCTGTGACTGCGTACCTTTTGTATAATGGGTCAGCGACTTATTTTCAGTGGCGAGCTTAACCGAATAGGGGAGGCGTAGCGAAAGCGAGTCTTAATAGGGCGTCTAGTCGCTGGGAATAGACCCGAAACCGGGCGATCTATCCATGGGCAGGTTGAAGGTTAGGTAACACTGACTGGAGGACCGAACCGACTACCGTTGAAAAGTTAGCGGATGACCTGTGGATCGGAGTGAAAGGCTAATCAAGCTCGGAGATAGCTGGTTCTCCTCGAAAGCTATTTAGGTAGCGCCTCATGTATCACTGTAGGGGGTAGAGCACTGTTTCGGCTAGGGGGTCATCCCGACTTACCAAACCGATGCAAACTCCGAATACCTACAAGTGCCGAGCATGGGAGACACACGGCGGGTGCTAACGTCCGTCGTGAAAAGGGAAACAACCCAGACCGTCAGCTAAGGTCCCAAAGTTATGGTTAAGTGGGAAACGATGTGGGAAGGCTTAGACAGCTAGGAGGTTGGCTTAGAAGCAGCCACCCTTTAAAGAAAGCGTAATAGCTCACTAGTCGAGTCGGCCTGCGCGGAAGATGTAACGGGGCTCAAACCATACACCGAAGCTACGGGTATCACGTAAGTGATGCGGTAGAGGAGCGTTCTGTAAGCCTGTGAAGGTGAGTTGAGAAGCTTGCTGGAGGTATCAGAAGTGCGAATGCTGACATGAGTAACGACAATGGGTGTGAAAAACACCCACGCCGAAAGACCAAGGTTTCCTGCGCAACGTTAATCGACGCAGGGTTAGTCGGTCCCTAAGGCGAGGCTGAAAAGCGTAGTCGATGGAAAACAGGTTAATATTCCTGTACTTCTGGTTATTGCGATGGAGGGACGGAGAAGGCTAGGCCAGCTTGGCGTTGGTTGTCCAAGTTTAAGGTGGTAGGCTGAAATCTTAGGTAAATCCGGGGTTTCAAGGCCGAGAGCTGATGACGAGTTACCCTTTGGGTGACGAAGTGGTTGATGCCATGCTTCCAAGAAAAGCTTCTAAGCTTCAGGTAACCAGGAACCGTACCCCAAACCGACACAGGTGGTTGGGTAGAGAATACCAAGGCGCTTGAGAGAACTCGGGTGAAGGAACTAGGCAAAATGGCACCGTAACTTCGGGAGAAGGTGCGCCGGTGAGGGTGAAGCACTTGCTGCGTAAGCCCACGCCGGTCGAAGATACCAGGCCGCTGCGACTGTTTATTAAAAACACAGCACTCTGCAAACACGAAAGTGGACGTATAGGGTGTGACGCCTGCCCGGTGCCGGAAGGTTAATTGATGGGGTTAGCTAACGCGAAGCTCTTGATCGAAGCCCCGGTAAACGGCGGCCGTAACTATAACGGTCCTAAGGTAGCGAAATTCCTTGTCGGGTAAGTTCCGACCTGCACGAATGGCGTAACGATGGCGGCGCTGTCTCCACCCGAGACTCAGTGAAATTGAAATCGCTGTGAAGATGCAGTGTATCCGCGGCTAGACGGAAAGACCCCGTGAACCTTTACTATAGCTTTGCACTGGACTTTGAATTTGCTTGTGTAGGATAGGTGGGAGGCTTTGAAGCGTGGACGCCAGTCTGCGTGGAGCCATCCTTGAAATACCACCCTGGCAACTTTGAGGTTCTAACTCAGGTCCGTTATCCGGATCGAGGACAGTGTATGGTGGGTAGTTTGACTGGGGCGGTCTCCTCCTAAAGAGTAACGGAGGAGTACGAAGGTGCGCTCAGACCGGTCGGAAATCGGTCGTAGAGTATAAAGGCAAAAGCGCGCTTGACTGCGAGACAGACACGTCGAGCAGGTACGAAAGTAGGTCTTAGTGATCCGGTGGTTCTGTATGGAAGGGCCATCGCTCAACGGATAAAAGGTACTCCGGGGATAACAGGCTGATACCGCCCAAGAGTTCATATCGACGGCGGTGTTTGGCACCTCGATGTCGGCTCATCACATCCTGGGGCTGAAGCCGGTCCCAAGGGTATGGCTGTTCGCCATTTAAAGTGGTACGCGAGCTGGGTTTAGAACGTCGTGAGACAGTTCGGTCCCTATCTGCCGTGGACGTTTGAGATTTGAGAGGGGCTGCTCCTAGTACGAGAGGACCGGAGTGGACGAACCTCTGGTGTTCCGGTTGTCACGCCAGTGGCATTGCCGGGTAGCTATGTTCGGAAAAGATAACCGCTGAAAGCATCTAAGCGGGAAACTTGCCTCAAGATGAGATCTCACTGGAGCCTTGAGCTCCCTGAAGGGCCGTCGAAGACTACGACGTTGATAGGCAGGGTGTGTAAGCGCTGTGAGGCGTTGAGCTAACCTGTACTAATTGCCCGTGAGGCTTGACCATATAACACCCAAGCAATTTGCGCTTAGAAAGCCAGATTGCGGTGTGGTGAAGACGAAACAAACCGAAAGTTTGCGGCTCACACCCGATCACATACCCGATTTGCTGGAACGCTGAAAAGCGCGCTGGCTCAAGAATTTCTTGACGACCATAGAGCATTGGAACCACCTGATCCCATCCCGAACTCAGCAGTGAAACGATGCATCGCCGATGGTAGTGTGGGGTTTCCCCATGTGAGAGTAGGTCATCGTCAAGATTAAATTCCGAAACCCCAATTGCGAAAGCAGTTGGGGTTTTGTTTTGCCCGTAGGAAAGTCATTTTGTGTTTCTATGCAACCGTCTTGCGCATGGCTATCATGCGGGCCTCATTGTCAGGGCGCAGTCCGCATGCTCACGTTGCTAAAACTTCTCAAGGACGGTCGCTTTCATTCGGGTCAGGCGCTGGGTGCTGCGCTGGGTATCAGTCGTAGTGCTGTCTGGAAGCAACTACAGCACTTGGAGGCAGACTTGGGTCTATCGGTTCATAAGGTCCGAGGTAAGGGGTACCAGTTGGCCAAGCCGCTGTTGCTTCTGGATGTGGCGCAAATCTGTGCAAATGGCCTCTGTGAGTGGCCTGTTCATGTATTCGATTCCATCGACTCCACCAACGCCGAGGCGCTGCGTTCCATCGAGCGTGGTGTCCAGGCGCCGTTCCTGGTTCTGGCTGAGAGGCAGATAGCCGGGCGCGGTCGTCGCGGTCGCAAGTGGGTCAGTCCGTTTGCAGACAATCTCTATCACAGCCTGGTGTTGCGCATTGACGGTGGCATGCGCCAGATAGAAGGGCTGAGCCTCGTTGTAGGGCTTGCTGTCATGCATGCGCTGCGCGACATGGGAATTGCGGAAGCGGCATTGAAATGGCCCAACGACGTCCTGGTGGGTGAGAAGAAGATCGCTGGCATCCTGCTTGAGTTGGTGGGAGATCCGGCGGATGTTTGTCATGTGGTTCTGGGTGTAGGAATTAACGTGAATATGCGCTCGACTGACGAGGTCGATCAGCAGTGGACATCCATGAGTCTTGAGTCGGGTCGAGATTTTGATCGCAATGAGCTTGTGGCTCGCTTGGGTGCGAAGCTTCAGCAATATCTGGCGCTTCATCATGAGGCGGGGTTTGCTGCGATCCAATCGGAGTGGGAGAGGTTTCACTTGTGGCAGGGGCGGGCTGTGTCGCTAATCGCTGGAGTCAATCGAATCGACGGCGTTGTCATGGGGATCGATCACCAAGGTGCGCTGCGTTTGAAGGTGGATGGTGTGGAAAAAACATTTAGCGGCGGTGAGCTCAGCTTGAGGTTGCGTGATGATTCTTGAGCTCGATTGCGGCAATAGTTTTATCAAGTGGCGTGTACTTCGCTCAGATGCAGTAACGCCTATTGAAGGAGGTGTTGTCAGCTCTGATGGCGATCTGTTGGTGAGCTTGAAGGATGCCGAAAAATTCCAGTTGAAGAAGTGTCGGCTGGTGAGTGTTCGGACGCCGGAAGAAACTGATTCGCTGGTTGCCATGTTGGTTAACGCATTTGGTGTGTCCGTGGTTCGTGCCATACCTACTCGCGAGATGGCGGGCGTGCGAAACGGCTATGAAGACTTTGAACGGTTGGGTCTGGATCGATGGCTAGCCCTTCTCGGCGGATACCATCTTGCTGCAGGTGCATGCCTGGTGCTTGATTTCGGTACGGCGATCACCGCCGATTTCGTGGCGGCAGATGGTGAGCACCTCGGAGGGTTTATCTGTCCTGGTATGCCGTTGATGCGTAACCAATTGCGCACCCATACTCGGCGAATTCGCTACGACGATACTGCCGCTGAGCGGGCCCACGAAAGCCTCGCTCCTGGTCGCACGACCGTCGAGGCCGTGGAGCGTGGTTGTTTGCTGATGCTCAGGGGCTTCGTCCTGACTCAGCTTGAGCTCGCGCGGCAATATTGGGGGCAGGACTTCGTGGTGTTCCTCACCGGAGGCGATGCCAATCTTGTTTCCGGCGTTGTCCCTGGTGCCAGAGTGGTGCCTGACTTGGTTTTTGTCGGGCTGGCGATGGCCTGTCCTTTATCTTGAGGTTTCTATGCGCTGGCTGTTTCTGTTATTGCTGGTTTTGAATGTCTTTTATTACGTTTGGCACCAGCAAGAGGCGCCCCTCCGAGCCAAGGATGTCACTCCGCTGAGTTTGTATCGTGGCTCCCAGCAAGATATTCATCTCTTGAGCGAAACTGCAGATGCGCTTGCCCGGCGCGACTCTACAAGCGCTGAGGCGCAAAAAACTTCGTGCGTTTACCTGGGGGGGTTGGTGCGTCCGGAAATGGCCAGGCAATTGGAGCAGCGCCTGGCGGCATCGGGTGTCGTAGCTCGCCCCGTGACATTGGGCGTGCAAAACTCATCTGAGAATGCTGGTTTCTGGGTTCAGGTTTCGCCAGACAGCGGTGCGAAGGTGAATGAAACCCTGGTTCAAAACCTTTCTAAAGAATTCAATGAGTTAAAACATAAAATAATGCCTTGTGAGGGGGTTGCACCCGCTGGGTAGTTTGCATAGAATGGCGCCCGCTTCGCAGTGAAGACCTTTACCGGTTGGCACGGCGAAGCGTAGTCAACGCAGCTAACCTCAGGTTTTTAATGAGAAAATGCTTGACAGAAGGCTGGCATGATATAGAATGCCGGCTCGCTTAGGAGGGGTTCCCGAGCGGCCAAAGGGATCAGACTGTAAATCTGACGTCTACGACTTCGAAGGTTCGAATCCTTCCCCCTCCACCAGTTTCTAGCGTGAGCTGCAGGCTCCGCGGGTATAGTTTAGTGGTAGAACCTCAGCCTTCCAAGCTGATGATGCGGGTTCGATTCCCGCTACCCGCTCCAAACTTGCGGATCGTGCAAAGTGTTTCGCTCTTGTAGCTCAGTTGGTAGAGCACACCCTTGGTAAGGGTGAGGTCAGCGGTTCAAATCCGCTCAAGAGCTCCATATAACAAGGCAGATATGAAAATATCTGCCTTTGTTTTAATGGCTTGTGTGACTCGCTAAATTTCTTCTCCTAAGGGTGATTTCGATGGCTAAGGAAAAGTTCGAACGTAATAAGCCGCACGTCAACGTGGGTACCATTGGTCACGTCGACCACGGTAAAACCACTCTGACCGCTGCTCTGACCCGTGTCTGCTCCGAAGTTTTCGGTTCGGCCAAGGTTGACTTCGACAAGATCGACAGCGCCCCGGAAGAGAAAGCTCGCGGTATCACCATCAACACCGCTCACGTTGAATACGATTCGTCCGTGCGTCACTACGCACACGTTGACTGCCCAGGTCACGCCGACTACGTAAAAAACATGATCACCGGTGCTGCCCAGATGGACGGCGCGATCCTGGTTTGCTCGGCCGCCGATGGTCCGATGCCACAAACCCGTGAGCACATCCTGCTGTCCCGTCAGGTAGGCGTTCCGTACATCGTTGTCTTCCTGAACAAGGCTGACATGGTTGACGACGCTGAGCTGCTGGAACTGGTTGAGATGGAAGTGCGCGACCTGCTGAGCACTTACGACTTCCCAGGTGATGACACTCCAATCATCATCGGTTCGGCTCTGATGGCCCTGAACGGCCAAGACGACAACGAAATGGGCACCAGCGCTGTGAAGAAGCTGGTTGAAACTCTGGACAGCTACATCCCAGAGCCAGAGCGTGCTATCGACAAGCCGTTCCTGATGCCAATCGAAGACGTCTTCTCGATCTCCGGTCGCGGTACTGTTGTGACTGGCCGTGTTGAGCGTGGCATCGTCCGCATCCAGGAAGAAGTTGAGATCGTCGGTCTGCGCGACACTCAGAAAACTACCTGCACCGGCGTTGAAATGTTCCGCAAGCTGCTCGACGAAGGTCGTGCTGGCGAGAACTGCGGCGTGCTGCTGCGCGGCACCAAGCGTGACGACGTTGAGCGTGGCCAGGTTCTGGTCAAGCCAGGCACCGTCAAGCCGCACACCAAGTTCACCGCAGAAGTTTACGTTCTGAGCAAGGAAGAAGGCGGTCGTCATACTCCGTTCTTCAAAGGCTACCGTCCACAGTTCTACTTCCGTACCACTGACGTGACTGGTAACTGCGAGCTGCCAGAAGGCGTTGAAATGGTAATGCCAGGTGACAACATCCAGATGACTGTCACTCTGATCAAGACCATCGCGATGGAAGACGGTCTGCGTTTCGCTATCCGTGAAGGCGGTCGTACCGTCGGCGCTGGCGTCGTAGCCAAAGTCATCGAGTAAACAGTTGTAATGTCTTTTTCGGGCCGGCATAATGGTCGGCCTGATTTTGTTTTAGGTCAGTAGCTCAATTGGCAGAGCGACGGTCTCCAAAACCGTAGGTTGGGGGTTCGATTCCCTCCTGACCTGCCAGATTCACTCAGTGTGTCTGGCTTTCTTTTCACAGGATCTGATAGATGACTCCTAAAGCTGAAGCTCAAGGCTCTCGCTTCGATCTGCTTAAGTGGCTAGTGGTAGTCGCTTTGGTGGTTGTTGGCGTTGTTGGCAATCAGTATTACTCTGCTTCGCCGATCCTGTACCGCGTACTTGCATTGCTCGCCATTGCTGCCGTTGCTGCCTTCGTTGGTCTGCAGACAGCCAAGGGCAAGTCTTTCTTTGTACTCGCTAAGGAAGCTCGCACCGAGATTCGTAAAGTCGTATGGCCGACTCGCCAAGAGACCACGCAGACCACGCTGATTGTCGTGGCTGTTGTCCTGGTCATGGCGTTGCTGTTGTGGGGTCTTGATTCCCTGCTCGGTTGGCTTGTTTCCTTGATTGTTGGCTAAGGGTGTCCCGTGGCTAAGCGTTGGTACGTTGTGCATGCTTACTCGGGTTACGAGAAGCATGTCATGCGCTCGCTGATTGAGCGCGTAAAGCTGGCTGGCATGGAAGACGGCTTTGGCGAGATTCTGGTCCCCACTGAAGAAGTGGTTGAGATGCGTAATGGCCAGAAGCGCAAAAGTGAACGCAAGTTCTTTCCAGGCTACGTGCTGGTACAGATGGATATGAACGAAGGGACTTGGCACTTGGTCAAGGATACCCCTCGGGTGATGGGTTTCATTGGCGGTACCGCTGATAAGCCTGCGCCAATTACTGACAAAGAGGCAGAAGCCATTCTGCGTCGTGTTGCTGATGGTAGCGACAAGCCTAAGCCGAAAACGCTGTTTGAGCCGGGTGAAGTGGTTCGCGTCACCGACGGTCCATTCGCCGACTTTAACGGTACGGTTGAAGAAGTTAACTACGAAAAGAGCCGGATCCAAGTGGCAGTGCTCATTTTCGGACGCTCTACTCCGGTAGAGCTCGAGTTCAGTCAGGTCGAAAAGGTCTGATTGAGCAGGCATCCCAACCCCGCAGCCCTAGGCTGTGGGGTTTTGTCGTCACTGGGATAAACGCGCAAGTAACCGGGGAGCCTTTCGAGGCGTTCGAACCCGTAATTGGAGTGCCTCATGGCCAAGAAGATTACCGCTTACATCAAGCTGCAAGTGAAGGCCGCTCAGGCTAACCCAAGCCCACCTGTTGGTCCTGCTCTGGGTCAGCACGGCGTGAACATCATGGAATTCTGCAAGGCTTTCAACGCCCGTACTCAGGGTCTTGAGCCAGGTCTGCCGACTCCAGTGATCATCACTGTCTACAGCGACCGTAGCTTCACTTTCGAAACAAAAAGCACCCCTGCTTCGGTTCTGCTGAAGAAGGCTGCAGGTTTGACCAGCGGTTCCGCTCGTCCAAACACCGTTAAGGTTGGCACCGTTACCCGTGCTCAGCTGGAAGAAATCGCGAAAACCAAAAACGCGGATCTGACTGCAGCTGATATGGATGCAGCCGTGCGTACTATCGCCGGTTCTGCTCGTAGCATGGGCCTTAACGTGGAGGGTGTGTAATGGCTAAGCTGACCAAGCGCCAAAAGGCTATCGCCGGCAAAATCGAAGCAGGCAAGGCCTACAACTTTGTAGACGCCGCCGCTCTGCTGGCTGAGCTGTCGACTGTCAAGTTCAGCGAGTCGTTCGACGTTGCTGTAAACCTGGGCGTTGACCCACGTAAATCCGACCAGGTCGTTCGTAGCGCTACCGTGCTGCCACACGGCACTGGCAAGACCGTTCGTGTTGCCGTGTTCACCCAGGGCCCAGCGGCTGAAGCTGCTCTGGCTGCTGGCGCTGACCGCGTAGGCATGGACGATCTGGCTGCTGAAATGAAGGGCGGCGACCTGAACTACGACGTAGTGATCGCATCCCCGGATGCCATGCGCGTTGTGGGTCAGTTGGGTCAGATCCTCGGTCCACGTGGTCTGATGCCTAACCCTAAAGTCGGCACCGTAACACCAGACGTAGCCACCGCGGTCAAGAACGCCAAGGCTGGTCAGGTTCGTTATCGCACCGACAAAAACGGCATCATCCACACTTCCGTTGGCAAGATCGGCTTCGACGCCGTCAAGCTGAAGGAAAACGTTGAAGCCCTGATCGCTGATCTGAAGCGTATCAAGCCAGCTTCCTCGAAAGGTATCTACGTCAAGCGCGTTACCCTGAGCACCACCATGGGCCCAGGTCTGGTCATCGATCAGAGCTCGCTCGACGCGTAAGACTTAAGGTTGGCGCAAGCAATTGCGTCAATCGAAAAATTGGGGTCCCTGCCTGGCGGGGGCTGTCCAAGACCGTAGGCGACGCAAGTCTTAAACCACAAGCCTACGCAGATGGTGCTCCCGGTTCCTTACCGAATCAGACACCAAAACGACATTCGGTTCCGACCGAATGAAACGGTAACAAGCAGGAGTTAAACCCGTGGCAATTAAACTCGAAGACAAGAAGGCCATCGTCGCTGAAGTCAACGAGGCTGCCAAAGCTGCTCTGTCCGCTGTCGTGGCTGATGCCCGTGGCGTAACAGTAGGCGCAATGACCGGACTCCGTAAAGAGGCTCGTGAAGCTGGCGTTTACGTACGTGTTGTACGTAACACCCTGCTCAAGCGCGCTGTTGCTGACACTGAATACAGTGTTCTCAACGACGTGTTCACCGGCCCGACCTTGATCGCGTTCTCCACCCAACATCCTGGCGCTGCTGCCCGTTTGTTCAAGGAATTCGCCAAAGGTCAGGACAAGTTCGAGATTAAGGCAGCTGCGTTCGAGGGCAAGTTCCTCGCAGCTAACCAGATCGACGTACTGGCAACTCTGCCGACCCGTGACGAAGCAATTTCTCAGCTGATGAGCGTGATTCAAGGCGCAACCAGCAAATTGGCTCGTACTCTGGCGGCATTGCGCGACCAGAAAGAAGCTGCCGCAGCCTAAGGCTCGACACTCCTTTCCGCGTTTTTTGTTTATTTCGATGGTCGCGTAGGCCGTCCCCCAATCCAGGAATTTAGATTCATGTCTATCTCTCAAAACGATATCCTCGAAGCCGTTGGCAACATGTCCGTAATGGAAGTTGTTGAGCTGATCAAAGCTTTCGAAGAAAAATTCGGCGTTACCGCTGCTGCTGCTTCTGCCGGCCCAGCTGTTGCTGTTGCTGCTGCTGAAGAGCAAACCGAGTTCAACGTTATCCTGACCGCCGCTGGCGAGAAGAAAGTTAACGTGATCAAGGCTGTTCGTGAGCTGACCGGTCTGGGCCTGAAAGAAGCCAAGGAGAAGGTTGACACCGCTCCTCAGGTCATCTCCGAAGGCGTTACCAAACAAGCTGCTGAAGACGCCAAGAAGAAATTGGAAGAAGCAGGCGCTGCTGTCGAAATCAAGTAATTTCGACCTTGCGTCTCCAGCCCGAGCGTTAAGCGACAGGCTGATGGCTGGTGGCTCTTGCCACCGGCCTTTTTCCGTTATTGGCAGCCGACTGGGTTGGTGCTGGTAACGAGCTGTAACCACCCGATGTGGTGGCGCAAACCATGGGGTTTGCACGATTTTCTGGCTGCTCCCGTCGGGAGAGGCCAAACAAGCAGGTGACCAAGCTGGGGAACGCTGATGGCTTACTCATATACTGAGAAAAAACGTATCCGCAAGGACTTTAGCAAGTTGCCGGACGTCATGGATGTGCCGTACCTCCTGGCCATCCAGCTGGATTCGTATCGTGAATTCTTGCAAGCGGGAGCGACTAAAGATCAGTTCCGCGACGTGGGCCTGCATGCGGCCTTCAAATCCGTTTTCCCGATCATCAGCTACTCCGGCAATGCTGCGCTGGAGTACGTCGGTTATCGCCTGGGCGAACCGGCATTTGATGTCAAAGAATGCGTATTGCGCGGTGTAACTTACGCCGTACCTTTGCGGGTAAAAGTGCGCCTGATCATTTTCGACAAAGAATCGTCGAACAAAGCGATCAAGGACATCAAAGAGCAAGAAGTCTACATGGGTGAAATCCCCCTGATGACTGAGAACGGTACCTTCGTAATCAACGGTACCGAGCGTGTAATCGTTTCCCAGCTGCACCGTTCTCCGGGCGTGTTCTTCGACCACGACCGTGGCAAGACGCACAGCTCCGGCAAACTGCTTTACTCCGCGCGCATCATTCCTTACCGCGGTTCGTGGTTGGACTTTGAGTTCGATCCGAAAGACTGCGTCTTCGTGCGTATCGACCGTCGTCGCAAGCTGCCGGCTTCGGTACTGCTGCGCGCGCTCGGCTATACCACCGAGGAAGTGCTGGACGCGTTCTACACCACCAACGTCTTCCACGTGCAGGGTGAAAACCTCAGCCTGGAACTGGTGCCTCAGCGCCTGCGCGGTGAAATCGCGGTCCTGGACATCCAGGACGACAAAGGCAAGGTTATTGTCGAGCAGGGTCGTCGTATTACCGCTCGCCACATCAACCAGCTGGAAAAAGCCGGGATCAAAGAGCTGCAGGTGCCGATGGACTACGTCCTGGGTCGCACCACGGCGAAGGCCATCGTGCATCCGGCCACTGGCGAAATCATTGCAGAGTGCAACACCGAGCTGTCCGTCGAAATCCTGGCGAAAATCGTCAAGGCCCAGGTCGTTCGTATCGAAACCCTGTACACCAACGATATCGACTGCGGTCCGTTCATCTCCGACACGCTGAAGATCGACTCCACCGGCAACCAGCTGGAAGCCCTGGTCGAGATCTATCGCATGATGCGTCCTGGCGAGCCGCCAACCAAGGATGCAGCCGAGACCCTGTTCAACAACCTGTTCTTCAGCCCTGAGCGTTATGACCTGTCTGCGGTCGGCCGGATGAAGTTCAACCGTCGTATCGGTCGTACCGAGATCGAAGGTTCGGGCGTGCTGAACAAGGATGACATCGTTGCGGTCCTCAAGACCCTGGTCGACATCCGTAACGGCAAAGGCATCGTCGATGACATCGACCACCTGGGTAACCGCCGTGTTCGCTGCGTAGGCGAAATGGCCGAGAACCAGTTCCGCGTTGGCCTGGTGCGTGTAGAGCGTGCGGTCAAGGAACGCCTGTCGATGGCTGAAAGCGAAGGCCTGATGCCGCAAGACCTGATCAACGCCAAGCCAGTGGCTGCGGCGGTGAAGGAGTTCTTCGGTTCGAGCCAGCTGTCCCAGTTCATGGACCAGAACAACCCGCTGTCCGAGATCACCCACAAGCGTCGCGTCTCCGCACTCGGCCCAGGTGGTCTGACCCGTGAGCGCGCAGGCTTCGAAGTTCGTGACGTACACCCGACCCACTACGGTCGTGTATGCCCGATCGAGACGCCGGAAGGTCCGAACATCGGTCTGATCAACTCCCTGGCAGCCTATGCGCGCACCAACCAGTACGGCTTCCTCGAGAGCCCGTACCGTGTGGTGAAAGACGCCCTGGTGACCGACGAGATCGTGTTCCTGTCCGCCATCGAAGAGGCCGATCACGTGATCGCCCAGGCTTCGGCCACGATGAACGACAAGAAAGTCCTGGTCGACGAGCTGGTTGCTGTTCGTCACCTGAACGAGTTCACCGTCAAGGCGCCGGAAGACGTCACCTTGATGGACGTGTCGCCCAAGCAGGTTGTTTCGGTGGCTGCGTCGCTGATCCCGTTCCTCGAGCACGACGACGCCAACCGTGCGTTGATGGGTTCGAACATGCAGCGTCAGGCTGTACCGACCCTGCGTGCCGACAAGCCGCTGGTGGGTACCGGCATGGAACGTAACGTTGCTCGCGACTCCGGCGTTTGCGTCGTGGCGCGTCGTGGCGGTGTGATCGATTCCGTCGATGCCAGCCGTATCGTGGTTCGTGTTGCCGATGACGAAGTTGAAACGGGCGAAGCCGGTGTCGACATCTACAACCTGACCAAATACACCCGCTCCAACCAGAACACCTGTATCAACCAGCGTCCGCTGGTCAGCAAGGGTGATCGGGTTCAGCGCAGCGACATCATGGCTGACGGTCCGTCCACCGACATGGGTGAACTGGCGCTGGGCCAGAACATGCGCATCGCGTTCATGGCGTGGAACGGCTTCAACTTCGAAGACTCCATCTGCCTGTCCGAGCGTGTGGTTCAGGAAGACCGCTTCACCACGATCCACATTCAGGAACTGACCTGTGTGGCTCGTGACACCAAGCTTGGCCCAGAAGAAATCACTGCGGACATCCCGAACGTGGGTGAGGCTGCACTGAACAAGCTGGACGAAGCCGGTATCGTTTATGTAGGTGCCGAAGTCGGCGCAGGCGACATCCTGGTGGGCAAGGTCACTCCGAAAGGCGAGACCCAGCTGACGCCGGAAGAAAAACTGCTGCGTGCCATCTTCGGTGAAAAAGCCAGCGACGTGAAGGACACCTCCCTGCGTGTGCCGACTGGCACCAAGGGTACCGTCATCGACGTACAGGTCTTCACTCGCGACGGCGTCGAGCGTGATGCTCGTGCACTGTCCATCGAGAAGACTCAGCTCGACGAGATCCGCAAGGACCTGAACGAAGAGTTCCGTATCGTTGAAGGCGCGACGTTCGAACGTCTGCGTGCTGCGCTGGTTGGCCACAAGGCCGAAGGCGGCGCCGGCTTGAAGAAAGGTCAGGAAATCACCGACGAAGTCCTCGACGGTCTTGAGCACGGCCAGTGGTTCAAACTGCGCATGGCTGAAGACGCTCTGAACGAGCAGCTCGAGAAGGCGCAGGCCTACATCGTTGATCGCCGCCGTCTGCTGGACGACAAGTTCGAAGACAAGAAGCGCAAACTGCAGCAGGGCGATGACCTGGCTCCAGGCGTGCTGAAAATCGTCAAGGTCTACCTGGCAATCCGTCGTCGCATCCAGCCGGGCGACAAGATGGCCGGTCGTCACGGTAACAAAGGTGTGGTCTCCGTGATCATGCCGGTTGAAGACATGCCGCACGATGCCAATGGCACCCCGGTCGATGTGGTCCTCAACCCGTTGGGCGTACCTTCGCGTATGAACGTTGGTCAGATCCTTGAGACCCACCTGGGCCTCGCGGCCAAGGGCCTGGGTGAGAAGATCAACCGTATGGTCGAAGAGCAGCGCAAGGTCGCGGACCTGCGTAAGTTCCTGCACGAGATCTACAACGAGATCGGCGGTCGCAACGAAGAGCTGGACACCTTCTCCGACCAGGAAATCCTGGACCTGGCGAAGAACCTGCGCGGCGGCGTTCCAATGGCGACTCCGGTGTTCGACGGTGCCAAGGAAAGCGAAATCAAGGCCATGCTGAAACTGGCAGACCTGCCGGAAAGCGGCCAGATGCAGCTGTTCGATGGCCGTACCGGCAACAAATTCGAGCGTCCGGTTACCGTTGGCTACATGTACATGCTGAAGCTGAACCACTTGGTAGACGACAAGATGCACGCTCGTTCTACCGGTTCTTACAGCCTGGTTACCCAGCAGCCGCTGGGTGGTAAGGCGCAGTTCGGTGGTCAGCGTTTCGGGGAGATGGAGGTCTGGGCGCTGGAAGCGTACGGTGCTGCCTACACTCTGCAAGAAATGCTCACAGTGAAGTCGGACGATGTGAACGGCCGGACCAAGATGTACAAAAACATCGTGGACGGCGATCACCGTATGGAGCCGGGCATGCCCGAGTCCTTCAACGTGTTGATCAAGGAAATTCGTTCCCTTGGCATCGATATCGATCTGGAAACCGAATAACACGTGACGCGAATCGAGAGCGGGGCTGTCTGGCCCGCTCTCTGCTCCGCCAGGAGGAAAGGCCTTGAAAGACCTACTGAATTTGCTGAAAAACCAGGGTCAAGTCGAAGAGTTCGACGCCATCCGTATTGGATTGGCCTCGCCTGAGATGATCCGTTCGTGGTCGTTCGGTGAAGTTAAAAAACCGGAAACCATCAACTACCGTACGTTCAAGCCTGAGCGTGACGGCCTGTTCTGCGCCAAGATCTTTGGCCCGGTCAAGGATTACGAGTGCCTGTGCGGTAAGTACAAGCGCTTGAAACACCGTGGCGTGATCTGCGAGAAGTGCGGCGTTGAAGTTGCGCTGGCCAAGGTTCGTCGTGAGCGCATGGCGCACATCGAACTGGCTTCGCCGGTTGCCCACATCTGGTTCCTGAAATCGCTGCCGTCCCGTATCGGCTTGCTGATGGACATGACCCTGCGTGATATCGAACGTGTTCTCTACTTCGAGAGCTATGTCGTGATCGACCCGGGCATGACCACCCTTGAAAAGGGCCAGTTGCTCAACGACGAGCAATATTTCGAAGCGCTGGAAGAGTTCGGTGACGATTTCGACGCCCGCATGGGTGCCGAAGCTGTCCGTGAACTGCTGCACGCGATCGATCTGGAGCACGAGATTGGCCGTCTGCGTGAAGAAATTCCGCAAACCAACTCCGAAACCAAGATCAAGAAGCTGTCCAAGCGCCTGAAGTTGATGGAAGCCTTCCAGGGTTCCGGCAACCTGCCTGAGTGGATGGTGCTGACCGTTCTGCCGGTTCTGCCGCCAGACCTGCGTCCGCTGGTTCCGCTCGATGGCGGTCGTTTCGCGACTTCCGACCTCAACGATCTGTATCGTCGAGTGATTAACCGTAACAACCGTTTGAAGCGCCTGCTGGATCTGTCCGCTCCTGACATCATCGTGCGCAACGAAAAGCGCATGCTGCAGGAAGCTGTGGATGCCTTGCTGGATAACGGTCGTCGCGGTCGCGCTATCACCGGTTCGAACAAGCGTCCTCTGAAATCCCTGGCCGACATGATCAAGGGTAAGCAAGGTCGTTTCCGTCAGAACCTGCTCGGTAAGCGTGTTGACTACTCCGGTCGTTCGGTAATTACCGTAGGCCCGACCCTGCGTCTGCACCAGTGCGGTCTGCCGAAGAAGATGGCTCTC
Source organism: Pseudomonas sp. MS646 (assembly GCF_036693845.1). Classification (NCBI taxonomy): domain Bacteria; kingdom Pseudomonadati; phylum Pseudomonadota; class Gammaproteobacteria; order Pseudomonadales; family Pseudomonadaceae; genus Pseudomonas; species Pseudomonas sp. MS646. The sequence goes on along the minus strand of NZ_CP144763.1, from coordinate 5,530,295 downwards.
GAGCTGTTCAAACCGTTCATTTTCGGCAAGCTGGAAATGCGTGGTCTGGCGACCACCATCAAGGCCGCCAAGAAGATGGTCGAGCGCGAGCTGCCAGAGGTCTGGGACGTTCTCGCCGAAGTGATTCGCGAACACCCCGTGCTGCTCAACCGTGCACCGACCCTTCACCGTCTGGGCATCCAGGCGTTTGAACCGGTACTGATCGAAGGTAAGGCTATCCAGCTGCACCCGCTGGTCTGCGCTGCGTACAACGCCGACTTCGACGGTGACCAGATGGCCGTGCACGTACCGCTGACGCTGGAAGCCCAGCTTGAAGCGCGTGCGTTGATGATGTCGACCAACAACATCCTGTCGCCAGCCAACGGTGAGCCAATCATCGTGCCGTCGCAGGACGTTGTATTGGGTCTGTACTACATGACGCGTGAAGCGATCAACGCCAAGGGCGAAGGTCGTGTGTTCGCGGATCTGCAGGAAGTTGACCGTGTGTTCCGTGCCGGCGAAGCCGCACTGCATGCCAAGGTCAAGGTGCGGATCAACGAAACCGTGAACGATCGCGATGGCAACAGCGTGACCAACACCCGTATCGTCGACACCACCGTCGGCCGTGCGCTGTTGTTCCAGGTTGTGCCAAAAGGCCTGTCGTTCGATGTCGTCAACCTGCCGATGAAGAAAAAGGCGATCTCCAAGCTGATCAACCAGTGCTACCGCGTGGTTGGCTTGAAGGAAACCGTGATCTTCGCTGACCAGTTGATGTACACCGGTTTTGCCTATTCGACCATTTCCGGCGTTTCCATCGGTGTTAACGACTTCGTTATCCCGGATGAAAAAGCCCGCATCATCGGTACCGCTACCGAGGAAGTGAAAGAGATCGAAAGCCAGTATGCTTCCGGCCTGGTAACCCAGGGCGAGAAGTACAACAAGGTGATCGACCTCTGGTCCAAGGCGAACGACGAAGTTTCCAAGGCGATGATGGCCAACCTCTCGAAAGAGAAAGTCATCGACCGTCATGGCGACGAGGTCGAGCAGGAATCCTTCAACTCGATGTACATGATGGCCGACTCGGGCGCACGGGGTTCTGCTGCGCAGATCCGTCAGCTCGCCGGTATGCGTGGCCTGATGGCCAAGCCGGACGGCTCCATCATCGAGACCCCGATCACCGCGAACTTCCGTGAAGGCCTGAGCGTACTCCAGTATTTCATCTCCACGCACGGTGCTCGTAAGGGTCTTGCGGATACCGCGTTGAAAACGGCGAACTCCGGTTACCTGACACGTCGTCTGGTAGACGTAGCGCAAGACCTGGTGGTGACCGAGATCGATTGCGGCACCGAACATGGCCTGGTCATGACTCCGCACATCGAAGGCGGCGACGTGGTCGAGCCGTTGGGTGAGCGCGTATTGGGTCGTGTCATCGCCCGTGACGTATTCAAGCCAGGTACCGAGGACGTCATCGTTCCTGCCGGCACCCTGGTAGACGAGAAGTGGGTAGAGTTCATCGAGCTGAACAGCATCGATGAAGTGATCGTGCGTTCGCCGATCAGCTGCGAAACCCGCTACGGCATTTGCGCCAAGTGCTACGGCCGCGACCTGGCTCGTGGTCACCAGGTGAACATCGGTGAATCGGTCGGCGTTATCGCGGCCCAGTCCATCGGTGAGCCGGGTACCCAGCTGACCATGCGTACGTTCCACATCGGTGGTGCGGCCAGCCGGACCTCCGCGGCCGACAGCGTACAGGTGAAGAATGGCGGTACTGTCCGCCTGCACAACCTCAAGCACGTTGAGCGTGTGGACGGTCACCTGGTTGCCGTGTCCCGTTCCGGTGAACTGGCGATTGCCGACGACTTCGGTCGTGAGCGCGAGCGCTACAAGCTGCCGTATGGTGCGGTGATTTCGGTCAAGGAAGGTGACAAGGTCGACGCTGGCGCCATTGTGGCCAAGTGGGATCCGCACACTCACCCGATCGTTACCGAAATGAAAGGTACCGTGACCTACGTGGGCATGGAAGAAGGCATCACGATCAAACGTCAGACCGACGAATTGACCGGTATGACCAACATCGAAGTGCTCGATCCGAAAGATCGTCCAGCTGCTGGCAAGGACATCCGTCCTGCCGTGAAGATGGTCGACGACAACGGCAAGGATCTGTTGCTGCCAGGCACTGACGTTATCGCTCAGTACTTCCTGCCAGCCAACGCCCTGGTCGGTGTTGCGGACGGTGCGCGGATCGCGATCGGTGATGTTATCGCCCGTATCCCGCAGGAAACTTCGAAGACCCGCGACATCACCGGTGGTCTGCCGCGTGTTGCCGACTTGTTCGAAGCCCGTCGTCCGAAGGAAGCCTCGATCCTGGCTGAAGTCAGCGGCACCATCGCGTTCGGTAAGGAAACCAAGGGCAAGCGCCGTCTGGTCATTACCCCGAACGACGGTAGCGATCCGTACGAAGAGCTGATTCCGAAGTGGCGTCACCTGAACGTCTTCGAAGGCGAACAGGTCAACCGCGGCGAAGTAATCTCCGACGGTCCGAGCGATCCACACGACATCCTGCGTCTGCTGGGTGTGAGTGCGCTGGCCAAGTACATCGTGAACGAGATCCAGGACGTTTATCGCCTGCAAGGCGTGAAGATCAACGACAAGCACATCGAGACCATCTTGCGTCAGATGCTGCGTAAAGTTGAGATCTCCGAGTCCGGCGATTCCAGCTTCATCAAGGGCGACCAGATGGAACTGACTCACGTACTGGTAGAGAACGAGCGTCTGAGCACGGAAGACAAGTTTGTCGCCAAGTTCACCCGCGTTCTGTTGGGTATCACCAAGGCGTCGTTGTCCACCGAATCGTTCATCTCGGCGGCTTCCTTCCAGGAAACCACTCGCGTACTGACCGAAGCGGCGGTAACCGGCAAGCGCGATTATCTGCGCGGCCTGAAAGAAAACGTGGTCGTGGGTCGTCTGATCCCGGCCGGTACCGGTTTGGCCTATCACAGCGAGCGTAAGCGTCGCCGTGATGCAGACAAGCCGTTGCGCGTAAGCGCCAGTGAAGTGGAAGCTGCACTGACCGAAGCGCTGAACTCGAGCGGTAACTGAGTTCTGCGGTAATTGAGTGCCGGGCCCTGGTCGCCCCGTTCGGCGGATCAAGACACATTGTCGAGATCCGGCGAGCGGGGAGGTCGGGGCCTTGCCTTGACTGGGGACAAGATCCTCTTTAGACTCTTGATCCCCTAAATTTGGCGGGAATTCGTTCCTGCCATTTTGCTTTTCTTGCAAGACAATAGCGTCGCAAGACAACAGTGGAGCTAGTAGATGGCAACTATCAACCAGCTGGTACGTCAGCCGCGTAAGCGTATCGTCGAGAAATCCGACGTACCTGCGCTGCAGAACTGCCCGCAACGTCGTGGCGTATGCACCCGCGTGTATACCACTACGCCGAAAAAACCTAACTCGGCACTGCGTAAAGTATGCCGTGTGCGCCTGACCAACGGTTTCGAGGTTTCCTCGTACATCGGCGGTGAAGGCCACAACCTGCAAGAGCACAGCGTGGTACTGATCCGCGGCGGTCGTGTAAAAGACTTGCCAGGTGTTCGTTACCACACCGTTCGCGGTTCTTTGGATACTTCCGGCGTTAAAGGTCGTAACCAGGGTCGTTCGAAATACGGTACCAAGCGTCCGAAATAATCGGCCGTTTTTTGCAGTTTTTAATTTTATTGAGTCGATAAGAGTAAGGTCGGGCACGCGTCAGCTGTCCCGGGCTAACCTGAAGACCGTTTGAGGGCTTATCAATGCCAAGACGTCGCGTAGCAGCCAAGCGTGAGATTCTGGACGATCCGAAATACGGAAGCCAGATCCTCGCCAAGTTCATGAACCACGTAATGGAAAGCGGCAAGAAAGCCGTTGCCGAACGTATCGTTTATGGCGCGCTGGAAAAAGTTAAAGAGCGTAAGAACTCCGATCCCCTGGAACTCTTCGAAAAAGCACTCGACGCCATCGCTCCGCTGGTCGAAGTGAAGTCGCGCCGCGTAGGCGGTGCTACCTACCAGGTTCCGGTTGAAGTTCGTCCGTCCCGTCGTAACGCTCTGGCCATGCGCTGGCTCGTAGACTTCGCCCGCAAGCGCGGCGAGAAGTCCATGGCTCTGCGTTTGGCTGGTGAACTGTTGGACGCTGCTGAAGGTAAAGGTGCTGCAGTTAAGAAGCGTGAAGACGTGCACCGTATGGCTGAAGCCAACAAGGCTTTCTCGCACTACCGCTTCTAATTTTAGCGTCACTCAATTTGCGAGGGCTTTATGGCTCGTACTACACCGATTAACCGCTACCGTAACATCGGTATCGTCGCTCACGTGGATGCTGGTAAAACCACCACCACCGAGCGCGTCCTTTTTTACACCGGCAAAAGTCACAAAATGGGCGAGGTGCATGACGGCGCCGCGACCACAGACTGGATGGTGCAGGAGCAGGAGCGTGGTATTACCATTACCTCTGCTGCCATCACCGCCTTCTGGAAGGGTTCCGAGAAGCAGTACCCACACGAGCATCGCTTCAACGTCATCGATACCCCGGGCCACGTAGACTTCACCATTGAAGTTGAGCGTTCCCTGCGTGTACTCGACGGCGCGGTCGTTGTGTTCTGCGGTACTTCGGGTGTTGAGCCTCAGTCGGAAACCGTATGGCGTCAGGCCAACAAATACGGCGTTCCACGTCTTGTTTACGTAAACAAGATGGACCGTGCTGGTGCCAACTTCCTGCGCGTGATCGGTCAGATCAAGCAGCGTCTGGGTCACACTCCGGTGCCTATCCAGCTCGCTATCGGTTCGGAAGACAACTTCCAGGGCCAGATCGACCTGATCAATATGCAAGCGGTTTACTGGAATGACTCCGACAAGGGCATGGTCCCTGTTCGCAAGGACATCCCGGCCGAGCTGTTGGAAGAAGCCGAGCAGTGGCGCAGCAACATGGTCGAGGCTGCGGCCGAAGCCAATGAAGAGCTGATGAACAAGTACCTCGAGGGCGAAGAGCTCACCATCGAGGAAATCAAGGCCGCTCTGCGTCAGCGTACTATCGCTGGTGAGATCGTCCTGGCTGTTTGCGGTTCTTCCTTCAAGAACAAGGGCGTTCCCCTGGTTCTCGACGCTGTTATCGACTTCCTGCCTGCTCCAACCGACATTCCTGCTATCAAGGGCTCCAACCCTGATAACGAGGAAGAGGAAATGGAGCGTCACGCAAGCGACGACGAGCCGTTCGCGGCCCTGGCGTTCAAGATCGCTACCGACCCATTCGTGGGTACCTTGACCTTCGTTCGAGTTTACTCGGGCGTGTTGGCCTCCGGCGACGGCGTGATCAACTCGGTAAAAGGCAAGAAAGAGCGCGTGGGTCGTATGGTGCAAATGCACGCAAACGCCCGTGAAGAAATCAAGGAAGTGCGCGCTGGCGACATCGCGGCCTTGATCGGCATGAAGGACGTCACCACTGGTGAGACTTTGTGCAACGCTGACAAGCCAATCATCCTGGTTCGCATGGACTTCCCAGAGCCGGTTATTTCGGTTGCCGTTGAGCCAAAAACCAAGGATGACCAGGAAAAAATGGGTATCGCTCTGGGCAAGCTTGCTCAGGAAGACCCGTCTTTCCGCGTCAAGACTGATGAAGAGACTGGTCAGACGATCATCTCCGGCATGGGCGAGCTGCACCTGGACATCCTGGTTGACCGGATGCGCCGTGAGTTCAACGTCGAAGCCAACATCGGTAAGCCTCAGGTCTCCTATCGTGAGCGCATCACGAAGAGCTGTGAGATCGAAGGCAAGTTCGTTCGTCAGTCCGGCGGTCGTGGTCAGTTCGGCCACTGCTGGATCCGTTTTGCTCCTGCTGACGAAGGTCAGGAAGGTCTGCAATTCCTGAACGAAGTCGTGGGCGGTGTGGTTCCTAAGGAATACATCCCGGCGATCCAGAAGGGTATCGAAGAGCAGATGAAGAACGGCGTTGTTGCCGGCTATCCGCTGATCGGCCTGAAGGCGACCGTGTTCGACGGTTCTTACCACGACGTCGACTCCAACGAGATGGCGTTCAAGGTGGCTGCTTCCATGGCGACCAAGCAACTGGCCCAGAAGGGCGGTGGTGAGTTGCTCGAGCCGATCATGGCCGTTGAAGTCGTTACGCCTGAAGACTACATGGGTGATGTCATGGGCGACCTTAACCGTCGTCGCGGCATGATTCTGGGTATGGAAGATACGGTTTCCGGCAAGGTCATTCGCGCCGAGGTTCCGTTGGGTGAAATGTTCGGTTACGCAACCGACGTTCGTTCCATGTCTCAGGGTCGCGCAAGCTACTCCATGGAATTCAAAAAATACAATACAGCTCCGTCGCATATCGTCGAAACTGTTACCAAAAAGCAAGGCTGATTCAGCCCTTTAAGCTAGGAGTTAATTGTCGTGGCTAAAGAAAAATTTGAACGGAACAAACCGCACGTCAACGTTGGCACCATCGGCCACGTTGACCACGGTAAAACCACTCTGACCGCTGCTCTGACCCGTGTCTGCTCCGAAGTTTTCGGTTCGGCCAAGGTTGACTTCGACAAGATCGACAGCGCCCCGGAAGAGAAAGCTCGCGGTATCACCATCAACACCGCTCACGTTGAATACGATTCGTCCGTGCGTCACTACGCACACGTTGACTGCCCAGGTCACGCCGACTACGTAAAAAACATGATCACCGGTGCTGCCCAGATGGACGGCGCGATCCTGGTTTGCTCGGCCGCCGATGGTCCGATGCCACAAACCCGTGAGCACATCCTGCTGTCCCGTCAGGTAGGCGTTCCGTACATCGTTGTCTTCCTGAACAAGGCTGACATGGTTGACGACGCTGAGCTGCTGGAACTGGTTGAGATGGAAGTGCGCGACTTGCTGAGCACTTACGACTTCCCAGGTGATGACACTCCAATCATCATCGGTTCGGCTCTGATGGCCCTGAACGGCCAAGACGACAACGAAATGGGCACCAGCGCTGTGAAGAAGCTGGTTGAAACTCTGGACAGCTACATCCCAGAGCCAGAGCGTGCTATCGACAAGCCGTTCCTGATGCCAATCGAAGACGTCTTCTCGATCTCCGGTCGCGGTACTGTTGTGACTGGCCGTGTTGAGCGTGGCATCGTCCGCATCCAGGAAGAAGTTGAGATCGTCGGTCTGCGCGACACTCAGAAAACTACCTGCACCGGCGTTGAAATGTTCCGCAAGCTGCTCGACGAAGGTCGTGCTGGCGAGAACTGCGGCGTGCTGCTGCGCGGCACCAAGCGTGACGACGTTGAGCGTGGCCAGGTTCTGGTCAAGCCAGGCACCGTCAAGCCGCACACCAAGTTCACCGCAGAAGTTTACGTTCTGAGCAAGGAAGAAGGCGGTCGTCATACTCCGTTCTTCAAAGGCTACCGTCCACAGTTCTACTTCCGTACAACTGACGTGACTGGTAACTGCGAGCTGCCAGAAGGCGTTGAAATGGTAATGCCAGGTGACAACATCCAGATGACTGTCACTCTGATCAAGACCATCGCGATGGAAGACGGTCTGCGTTTCGCTATCCGTGAAGGCGGTCGTACCGTCGGCGCTGGCGTCGTAGCCAAAGTCATCGAATAAGTCTCTTTTATAGAGTCGACTCGATGAGTGAAGAAGCCCCCGCTTAGCGGGGGCTTTTTTATTGGGTTGACACCTATCAGGGGCGTCTATAGAATTGCGCCTCCTTTTAACGGGCGTATTGCGCCCGGTGGGAATAGCAGCCGGAGTCTGAAATCCAATGCAAAATCAGCAAATCCGTATCAGGTTGAAGGCTTTTGACCATCGCCTGATCGACCAATCCACCCAGGAAATCGTGGAAACCGCGAAACGTACTGGTGCTCAAGTGCGTGGTCCAATTCCACTGCCTACCCGTAAAGAGCGGTTCACCGTTCTGGTCTCCCCGCACGTCAACAAAGACGCGCGTGACCAGTACGAGATCCGTACTCATAAGCGCGTACTGGACATCGTCCAGCCAACGGATAAAACCGTTGATGCACTTATGAAGCTTGATCTTGCGGCCGGTGTGGAAGTGCAGATCAGCCTCGGCTAAGACTCGGTCTTGGTCGTGTAACGCTCTGAAATGGGCGGCCATAGCGGGTGAAAGCCCCGTACACTCATGAGGTTTACAACATGACTATTGGTGTAGTCGGTCGTAAATGCGGTATGACCCGTATTTTCACCGAAGAAGGTGTCTCCATTCCGGTCACGGTCATTGAGATCGAGCCGAATCGCGTCACCCAGTTCAAAACTGAAGAGACCGATGGCTATCGTGCAGTGCAAGTCACTGTCGGCGAGCGTCGTGCTTCGCGTGTAACAGCTGCTCAAGCTGGCCACTTCGCCAAGGCGAACGTTGCCGCTGGTCGTACCGTAATGGAATTCCGCCTTGAAGAAGGCGAGTACCAGGCCGGCGATCTGATCAACGCTGAAATCTTCGCTGCTGGTCAACTGGTTGATGTAACCGGTCAGTCCAAAGGTAAAGGCTTCCAGGGTACGATCAAGCGTTGGAACTTCCGCGGGCAAGATAACACCCACGGTAACTCCGTATCCCACCGCGTTCCAGGCTCTATCGGCCAGTGCCAGACTCCTGGTCGTGTATTCAAGGGCAAGAAAATGTCCGGTCATATGGGCGCCGAGCGCGTGACCGTGCAGTCCCTCGAAGTAGTGCGCGTGGACGCTGAACGCAATCTGTTGTTGGTCAAGGGCGCTGTTCCTGGCGCTACTGGCGGCAACTTGGTTGTACGTCCAGCAGCCAAGGCTCGCGGTTAAGGGGAAGCTGACATGCAATTAAATGTAAATGACGCTCAAGCGATCGAAGTTTCCGAACTGACATTTGGCGGCGAATTCAACGAGACGCTGGTTCACCAAGCAGTCGTGGCCTACATGGCTGGCGGCCGTCAAGGTAGCAAGCAGCAAAAGACCCGTTCCGACGTTTCCGGTGGCGGCAAGCGCCCATGGCGTCAGAAAGGCACTGGCCGTGCTCGTGCCGGTACTATCCGTAGCCCAATCTGGCGTGGCGGCGGTACCACTTTCGCAGCTCGTCCTCAGGATCACTCCCAGAAGCTGAACAAGAAGATGTATCGCGCAGCAATGCGTTCCATCCTTGCTGAGCTGGTGCGTACTGATCGTCTGGTCGTGGTTCAGGACTTCGCTGTTGAAGCACCGAAAACCAAAGATCTGCTGAACAAGCTGAACGGCATGGGCCTGACTGACGTCCTGATCGTGTCTGACGCTGTTGATCAGAACCTGTACCTGGCTGCTCGCAACCTGCCGCACGTCGATGTTCGTGACGTCCAAGGTTCCGATCCGGTCAGTCTGATCGCATACGACAAGGTGTTGATCACCGTGTCGGCCGTGAAGAAATTCGAGGAGCTGCTGGGATGAACCAGGAACGCGTATTTAAAGTTCTGCTTGGCCCGCACGTTTCCGAGAAGGCTACGGTTCTGGCAGACAAGAAAGGCCAGTTCGTTTTCAAGGTTGCTACCGACGCAACCAAGCTGGAAATCAAGAAGGCCGTCGAAAGCCTGTTCAGCGTGAAAGTAGAGCGCGTGACTACCCTGAATGTTCTGGGTAAGAGCAAGCGCACTGCTCGCGGTCTGGGCAAGCGTAATGACTGGAAGAAGGCAGTTATCTCCCTTCAGCCAGGCCAAGATCTCGATTTCAGCAGCAGTGCTGAGTAAGGAAGGGGTGCATCATGGCAATCGTTAAATGCAAACCGACTTCCCCTGGCCGCCGTTTTGTGGTCAAGGTGGTCAACCAGGAGCTGCATAAAGGCGCTCCTCACGCACCGCTGCTCGAGAAAAAATCGAAGTCTGGTGGTCGTAACAACAATGGCCGCATCACTACACGTCACGTGGGTGGTGGTCATAAGCAGCATTATCGTCTGGTCGACTTCCGTCGCAACGACAAGGATGGCATCGCTGCCACCGTCGAGCGCATCGAATACGATCCAAACCGTACTGCTCACATCGCTCTGCTGCTGTACGCAGATGGCGAGCGTCGCTACATCATCGCCCCTAAAGGCGTGAGCGCTGGCGACCAGCTGATCGCAGGTGCCCTGGCGCCGATCAAGCCGGGCAACGCTCTGCAACTGCGCAACATTCCAGTTGGTAGCACCGTACACGGCATCGAATTGAAGCCAGGTAAAGGCGCGCAAATCGCTCGTTCCGCTGGTGCTTCGGCTCAGTTGATCGCTCGTGAAGGTGTCTACGTGACCCTGCGTCTGCGTTCTGGTGAGATGCGTAAAGTCCTGGCTGAATGCCGTGCGACCCTGGGCGAAGTCTCGAACTCCGAGCACAGCCTGCGTTCGCTGGGTAAAGCTGGTGCCAAGCGCTGGCGTGGCGTTCGCCCAACCGTTCGTGGTGTTGCCATGAACCCGGTTGACCACCCACATGGTGGTGGTGAAGGTCGTACCTCTGGTGGTCGTCATCCGGTATCGCCATGGGGCTTCCCGACTAAGGGCGCGAAGACTCGTGGTAATAAGCGTACCGACAAAATGATCGTCCGTCGTCGCAAGTAAATAGAGGGATACGACAGTGCCACGTTCTCTGAAAAAAGGTCCTTTTATTGATCTTCACCTACTGAAGAAGATCGAAGTGGCGGCGGAAAAGAACGATCGCAAACCAGTTAAGACCTGGTCGCGTCGCTCGATGATCCTGCCACAAATGGTCGGTCTGACCATCGCTGTACACAACGGTCGCCAGCACGTCCCAGTTCTCGTGAACGAAGACATGGTCGGCCACAAACTGGGCGAGTTCGCCGGTACCCGCACATACCGTGGGCACGTGGCTGACAAGAAAGCCAAGCGTTAAGGGGTAAGGAAATGGAAGTAGCCGCTAAGTTGTCGGGCGCTCGAATCTCCGCCCAGAAAGCCCGCTTGGTCGCCGACCAGATCCGCGGGAAGAAGGTGGGCGAAGCGCTCAACCTGTTGGCTTTCAGCAGTAAGAAAGCCGCCGAGATCATGAAAAAAGTGCTGGAGTCGGCCGTAGCCAACGCCGAGCATAACGAAGGCGCAGACGTTGATGACCTGAAGGTCAGCACCGTTTTCGTCAACGAAGGGCGTTCGCTGAAGCGCATCATGCCACGTGCCAAAGGCCGTGCTGATCGCATCGTCAAGCGGTCTTGCCATATCACTGTCAAGGTTGCTGACAAGTAACGGAGTCGAAGAGATGGGTCAGAAAGTACATCCCATTGGCATTCGCCTGGGAATCGTCAAGGAGCACACCTCCGTCTGGTACGCAGACGGTCGGACTTATGCGGACTACTTGTTCGCTGATCTGAAGGTGCGTGAGTATCTCCAAGACAAACTAAAAAGCGCGTCCGTAAGCCGTATCGATATCCATCGTCCGGCTCAGACTGCACGTATCACCATCCACACCGCTCGCCCAGGTATCGTTATCGGGAAGAAAGGTGAAGATGTTGAGAAACTGCGTCAGGACCTGACCAAGCAAATGGGTGTGCCTGTGCACATCAATATCGAAGAGATCCGCAAGCCGGAGCTCGACGGTATGCTGGTTGCGCAGAGCGTAGCTCAGCAGCTGGAGCGTCGCGTCATGTTCCGTCGCGCTATGAAGCGCGCTGTACAGAACGCCATGCGCATTGGTGCCAAAGGCATCAAAATCCAAGTGAGCGGTCGTCTCGGCGGTGCTGAAATCGCACGTACTGAATGGTATCGCGAAGGTCGTGTGCCACTGCACACCCTGCGTGCCGACATCGACTATGCCAACTACGAAGCTCACACCACCTACGGTGTGATCGGTGTAAAGGTTTGGATCTTCAAAGGCGAAGTAATCGGTGGTCGCCAAGAAGAACTGAAGCCACAAGCACCAGCGCCTCGTAAAAAAGCTGCTAAGTAAGGGGTACGCCAAATGTTGCAACCAAAGCGTACGAAGTTCCGCAAGCAAATGACCGGTCACAACCGTGGCCTGGCATTGCGCGGTAGCAAAGTCAGCTTCGGCGAGTTCGCGCTGAAGTCTGTTGCTCGTGGTCGTCTCACCGCTCGTCAGATCGAGTCAGCGCGTCGTGCTCTGACCCGTCACGTAAAACGTGGCGGCAAGATCTGGATCCGTGTGTTCCCGGACAAGCCTGTCACCAAGAAGCCACTCGAAGTTCGGATGGGTAAAGGTAAGGGTAACGTGGAATACTGGGTTGCCCAGATTCAGCCAGGCAAAGTCCTGTATGAAATCGAGGGTGTTTCTGAAGAGCTGGCGCGTGAGGCTTTCGCCCTGGCTGCTGCAAAGCTGCCGCTCGCCACCTCCTTTGTTAAACGGACGGTGATGTGATGAAAGCGAATGAACTTCGTGAAAAATCCGCACAGCAGCTGAACGAGCAACTGCTCGGCCTGCTGCGCGACCAGTTCAATCTGCGTATGCAGAAAGCAACTGGCCAGTTGGGGCAGTCTCATCTGCTCTCGCAAGTTAAGCGTGACATCGCTCGCGTGAAAACTGTGCTCAACCAGCAGGCAGGTAAGTGATCATGGCTGAAGCCGAAAAAACTGTCCGTACGCTGACTGGCCGTGTTGTCAGCGACAAGATGGACAAAACCATCACCGTTCTGATCGAGCGTCGCGTGAAGCACCCGATCTACGGTAAATACGTTAAGCGTTCGACTAAGCTGCACGCGCACGACGAAACCAATCAGTGCCACATCGGCGACAAGGTCACTATTCGTGAAACTCGTCCGATGGCCAAGACCAAGTCTTGGGCGCTGGTTGATGTTCTCGAACGCGCTGTGGAAGTCTAAGGGCTAGGGGTCGGAGAAATTATATGATTCAGACTCAATCCATGCTCGATGTGGCCGATAACAGCGGCGCTCGCCGCGTTATGTGCATCAAGGTGCTGGGTGGCTCCCATCGTCGTTACGCTGGTATCGGTGACATCATCAAAGTTACCGTCAAGGAAGCAATTCCTCGCGGTAAGGTGAAGAAAGGCCAAGTGATGACTGCTGTCGTAGTCCGCACTCGCCATGGCGTTCGTCGTGCTGACGGCTCCATCATCCGCTTTGATGGCAACGCTGCTGTTCTGTTGAACACCAAGCAAGAGCCGATCGGCACCCGTATCTTTGGGCCAGTGACCCGTGAACTTCGTACCGAGAAGTTCATGAAGATCGTCTCGCTCGCCCCAGAAGTGCTGTAAGGAGATCCGACATGCAAAAGATTCGTCGTGACGACGAGATCATCGTGATCGCCGGCAAAGACAAAGGTAAGCGCGGTAAGGTGCTGAAGGTTCTTGCTGACAACCGTCTGGTTGTAGGTGGTCTGAACCTGGTCAAGCGTCATACCAAGCCTAACCCGATGTCGGGCGTACAGGGCGGTATCGTCGAGAAAGAAGCGCCACTGCACGCTTCCAACGTCGCCATCTTCAACGGCGAAACCAACAAGGCTGACCGCGTTGGTTTCAAAGTAGAAGACGGTAAGAAAATTCGTGTCTTCAAGTCGACCCAAAAAGCGGTTGATGCTTGAACACTGCTAGGTAGAAGACCATGGCACGACTAAAAGAGATTTACCGGAAGGAAATCGCACCGAAACTTAAGGAAGAACTTAAGCTTTCGAACGTGATGGAAGTTCCGCGCGTTACCAAAATCACCCTGAACATGGGTCTGGGCGAAGCGATCGGCGACAAAAAAGTCATCGAGCACGCTGTTGCCGACCTGGAAAAGATCACCGGTCAGAAAGTCGTTGTGACTTACGCTCGGAAATCCATCGCAGGCTTCAAAGTCCGTGAAGGTTGGCCGATCGGCGTCAAAGTGACCCTGCGCCGTGAGCGTATGTACGAGTTCCTGGATCGTCTGCTGTCGATCTCCCTGCCTCGGGTTCGCGACTTCCGCGGCCTGAATGCCAAGTCCTTCGATGGTCGTGGCAACTACAGCATGGGCGTAAAAGAGCAGATCATTTTCCCGGAAATCGATTACGACAAGATCGACGCTCTCCGCGGTCTGGACATTACCCTGACCACCACTGCTCGGACGGATGACGAAGGTCGCGCACTGCTGCGCGCTTTCAAATTCCCGTTCCGCAACTGATTGGAGTAGGAAAATGGCCAAGAAGAGCATGAAGAACCGTGAGCTGAAGCGTCAGCTCACCGTTGCCAAGTACGCCACCAAGCGTGCAGCGCTGAAAGCGATCATCGTTGATCTGAACGCAAGTCCAGAAGCACGTTGGGAAGCTACCGTAGCCCTGCAGAAGCAGCCACGTGACGCCAGCGCCTCGCGCATGCGTAACCGCTGCCGCCTGACTGGTCGTCCGCACGGCGTGTACCGCAAGTTCGGCCTTGGCCGTAACATGCTGCGTCAAGCTGCAATGCGTGGTGACGTTCCAGGTCTGGTTAAAGCCAGCTGGTAAGCACTGTCAAAGTCTCGGTGTTCGGGGTCTCAGGATCCTGACCACCGGTGGCCTTGAATCTGAATCAAGCCCCTTTTGGGGCTTGATTCATTTCTGGGGTGTGTCTAGAATACCCGGCTCGCCTGAGCCCGTGTTTTTCATGCCCGGAGTTTCTCGGCGACAAGTAGTAGCCGCAAGGCTAATTTTTTTGCATTAGGAGCGTCTAGCCCATGAGTATGCAGGACCCGTTAGCGGACATGCTAACTCGAATCCGTAATGCCCAGATGGCTGAAAAGTCCGTCGTCAGCATGCCGTCTTCCACGTTGAAGGTGGCTGTAGCAAAAGTCCTGAAGGACGAAGGTTACATCGCGGGTTATCAGATCAGCAGCGAAATCAAGCCTCTGCTGTCCATCGAGCTGAAATACTTCGAAGGCCGTCCGGTCATCGAGGAAGTGAAGCGCGTTAGCCGTCCAGGCCTGCGTCAGTACAAGTCCGTTGAGGATCTGCCGAAAGTTCGCGGCGGCCTGGGCGTGTCTATCGTCTCCACCAACAAGGGTGTGATGACTGATCGTGCTGCGCGCGCTGCCGGTGTCGGCGGCGAAGTTCTTTGCACTGTGTTCTAAGGGGGGATAAGCATGTCTCGCGTCGCTAAGAACCCCGTTAAGCTGCCAGCCGGTGTCGAAGTCAAATTCGCAGGCCAACAGCTTTCGGTGAAGGGTGCCAAGGGCACTCTTGAACTGAACATCCATTCGTCCGTTGAGATCGTTGAAGAAGCCGGTGAGCTGCGTTTCGCTGCTCGCAATGGCGATCAACAGACTCGCGCAATGGCTGGTACCACTCGTGCGTTGGTAAACAACATGGTCCAAGGCGTAAGCCAAGGCTTCGAGCGCAAGCTCCAGCTGGTCGGTGTTGGTTACAAAGCGCAAGCAAAAGGCTCGGTTCTGAACCTGGCTCTTGGCTTCTCGCACCCAGTGGATTACGAACTGCCGGAAGGCATCACCGCTGAGACTCCTAGCCAGACCGATATCCTGATCAAGGGCATCGACAAGCAGCTGGTAGGTCAAGTGGCCGCCGAGATCCGCGACTTCCGTCCACCAGAGCCGTACAAAGGCAAAGGTGTGCGCTACGCGGACGAAGTCGTCCGTCGTAAAGAAGCCAAGAAGAAGTAGGGCATAGCAAATGACCGACAAAAAAGTTACTCGACTGCGTCGCGCTCGCAAAGCACGCCTGAAAATGCACGAACTCGAAGTCGTGCGTCTCTGCGTGTTCCGCTCTTCGCAGCACATCTACGCCCAGGTCATTTCGGCCGACGGCAACAAGGTCCTGGCAAGTGCCTCGACTTTGGATAAAGAACTGCGTGATGGCGCCACTGGCAACATCGACGCGGCCACTAAGGTTGGCCAGCTGGTCGCTACGCGTGCTAAAGCCGCTGGCGTCTCGCAGGTGGCTTTCGACCGCTCTGGCTTCAAGTACCACGGCCGCGTCAAGGCGCTGGCTGATGCTGCTCGTGAAGCTGGGCTGGAGTTCTAAGTTATGTCAAATAACGACCAAAAGCGCGACGAAGGCTACATCGAGAAGCTGGTTCAAGTTAACCGCGTAGCCAAAACCGTTAAAGGCGGCCGTATCTTCACCTTCACCGCATTGACCGTGGTAGGTGATGGTAAAGGCCGTGTTGGCTTCGGCCGTGGCAAGTCGCGTGAAGTGCCTGCTGCGATCCAGAAGGCAATGGAAGCTGCTCGCCGCAACATGATCCAGGTTGATCTGAACGGCACCACCCTGCAGTACGCAATGAAGTCTGCCCATGGCGCTTCGAAGGTGTACATGCAGCCTGCTTCTGAAGGTACCGGTATCATCGCTGGCGGCGCTATGCGTGCTGTCCTCGAAGTTGCTGGCGTTCAGAACGTTCTGGCCAAGTGCTACGGCTCGACAAACCCAGTAAACGTGGTTCACGCCACTTTCAAGGGTCTGAAGGCTATGCAGTCTCCTGAATCCATTGCCGCCAAGCGTGGCAAAAGCGTCAAGGAGATCTTCTGATCATGGCTACCGTAAAAGTTACGCTGATCAAAAGCATGACCGGCCGCATCCCTAACCACAAACTGTGCGTTAAGGGTCTGGGTCTGCGTCGCATCGGTCACACTGTAGAAGTCCTGGATACTCCCGAGAATCGCGGGATGATCAACAAGGCCTACTACATGCTGCGTGTCGAGGGTTAATCGATGAAACTCAATGATCTGAGTCCAGCGCCGGGTTCCCGTCGCGAAAAGCATCGTCCGGGCCGTGGTATCGGTAGTGGTTTGGGCAAGACCGGTGGCCGTGGCCACAAAGGTCAGACCTCCCGCTCCGGTGGCACCATTGCTCCAGGCTTTGAAGGCGGTCAACAGCCGCTGCATCGTCGCCTGCCGAAGTTCGGTTTCGTTTCCCTGAAAGCCATGGACCGCGCTGAAGTGCGTCTGTCCGAGCTGGCCAAAGTGGACGGCGACGTCGTCACCGTGCAGTCCCTGAAGGATGCCAACGTGATCAACCAGAACGTTCAGCGTGTGAAAATCATGCTGTCGGGCGAAGTTGCTCGTGCTGTCACCATCGGAAAGGGAATCGGCGCCACCAAAGGTGCGCGTGCGGCTATCGAAGCAGCTGGCGGCAAGTTCGAGGAATAAATGGCTAAGCAAGGTGCTCTCTCTGCGCTCGGCAAAGGCGGTATGTCTGAACTCTGGGCTCGTCTGCGTTTTCTGTTCCTGGCGATTATCGTCTACCGAATAGGCGCACACATCCCGGTTCCAGGTATCAACCCGGACCGACTCGCGGACCTGTTTCGACAGAATGAGGGGACCATTCTTAGCTTGTTCAACATGTTTTCCGGCGGCGCGCTGGAGCGGATGAGCATCTTTGCACTGGGGATCATGCCGTACATTTCGGCATCGATCATCATGCAGTTGATGAGCGCCGTCAGCCCGCAGCTGGAGCAGTTGAAGAAGGAAGGTGAAGCTGGCCGTCGCAAGATCAGCCAGTACACCCGCTACGGCACTGTCGTCCTCGCTCTCGTTCAAGCCATTGGCATGTCCATCGGCCTGGCGGGGCAGGGCGTTTCGTTCACTGCTGACTTCAGCTTTCATTTCGTTGCGGTAACCACTTTCGTGGCAGGCGCGATGTTCATGATGTGGCTGGGTGAGCAGATTACTGAGCGTGGTGTTGGCAACGGTATCTCGATGTTGATCTTCGCAGGTATCGTCGCCGGTCTTCCGAGAGCGATCGGGCAGTCTTTCGAGTCTGCGCGTCAGGGTGATATCAACATTTTTGCCCTGGTTGCCATCGGTCTGCTGGCAGTAGCGATTATCGGTTTCGTGGTGTTCATTGAGCGTGGTCAGCGTCGCATTGCTGTTCACTACGCCAAGCGTCAGCAAGGCCGCAAGGTGTTTGCTGCGCAGACCAGCCACTTGCCGTTGAAGGTGAACATGGCCGGCGTAATTCCGGCTATTTTCGCGAGCAGCATCCTGCTGTTCCCTGCTTCGTTGGGTGCCTGGTTCGGTCAGTCTGAAGGTATGGGCTGGTTGCAGGACATCTCGCAGTCGATCGCTCCTGGTCAGCCGTTGAATATTCTGCTGTTTAGTGCAGGGATTATTTTCTTCTGCTTCTTCTATACGGCGTTGATGTTCAATCCGAAAGACGTAGCGGAAAACCTGAAGAAGTCCGGTGCCTTTATTCCGGGCATCCGTCCAGGTGAGCAGTCTGCGCGCTACATTGATGGCGTTCTGACTCGCTTGACCATGTTCGGTGCTCTTTACATGACGGCCGTCTGCCTTCTGCCCCAGTTCCTGGTGGTGGCGGCAAACGTACCGTTCTACCTTGGCGGGACCTCGTTGCTGATCGTGGTCGTGGTTGTGATGGACTTCATGTCCCAAGTACAATCGCACCTCGTTTCGCACCAGTACGAATCCCTGATGAAGAAAGCCAACCTGAAGGGCTACGGCAGCGGCATGTTGCGCTGAGTAGCGTCCATAAGGTTCGAGGAGTTGGTGATGAAAGTTCGTGCATCGGTGAAAAAGCTG
Source organism: Pseudomonas sp. MS646 (assembly GCF_036693845.1). Classification (NCBI taxonomy): domain Bacteria; kingdom Pseudomonadati; phylum Pseudomonadota; class Gammaproteobacteria; order Pseudomonadales; family Pseudomonadaceae; genus Pseudomonas; species Pseudomonas sp. MS646. The sequence continues at coordinate 5,511,918 of NZ_CP144763.1, read as the reverse complement.
TGCCGTAACTGCAAGATTATTCGCCGCGAAGGTGTTGTTCGGGTAATTTGCAGCGCGGAACCGCGTCACAAACAGCGCCAAGGCTGAGTGTGATTGTGCTTTAAGCCCGGCAGCTAGTGCGCTGCCGGGTTGATTATTTGTTATTACAGCGATATTATCTCGCGCCCTATTTCTTGGCTTCCGGGGCGTAGGTAGCTGTCAATTGGAGTCCCACTGAATGGCCCGTATTGCAGGCGTCAACATTCCAGATAACAAGCATACTGTTATCTCGCTGACCTACATCTATGGTGTTGGTCGCACTACTGCACAGAAAATTTGTGCAGACGCTGGGGTCAACCCAGCTGCAAAGATCAAGGATCTGAGCGACGAGCAAATTGAACAGCTGCGTGGCGAAGTGGCGAAGTTCACCACTGAAGGTGACCTGCGTCGCGAAATCAACATGAAAATCAAGCGCTTGATGGACCTCGGTTGCTATCGCGGTCTGCGTCATCGTCGTGGTCTGCCAGTACGCGGTCAGCGTACCAAGACCAACGCGCGTACCCGTAAAGGTCCGCGTAAGCCGATCCGCAAGTAATCGCCCCAGCGAATCGACAGGAATTTAATCATGGCAAAACCTGCTGCTCGTCCTCGTAAAAAAGTTAAAAAGACAGTGGTTGATGGCATCGCCCACATCCATGCTTCTTTTAACAACACCATCGTGACCATTACCGACCGTCAAGGTAACGCTCTTTCCTGGGCTACCTCCGGTGGTTCGGGTTTCCGCGGTTCCCGCAAGTCCACCCCGTTCGCTGCTCAAGTAGCTGCTGAGCGTGCTGGTCAAGCTGCGCTGGAATACGGCCTGAAAAACCTCGACGTCAACGTCAAGGGTCCAGGTCCAGGTCGTGAATCCGCAGTCCGCGCTTTGAACGGCTGTGGCTACAAGATCGCCAGCATCACCGACGTGACGCCAATCCCGCACAACGGGTGCCGTCCGCCGAAGAAGCGCCGCGTGTAATCCAGGAGATTGTAAAGAATGGCTCGTTACATTGGTCCAAAATGCAAACTCGCTCGTCGCGAAGGCACCGATCTTTTTCTGAAGAGCGGCGTGCGCGCGATCGAATCGAAGTGCAACATTGAAGCAGCACCTGGTATCCACGGCCAACGCCGCGGTCGCCAGTCCGACTACGGCACCCAACTGCGTGAAAAGCAGAAGGTCCGTCGTATCTACGGCGTTCTCGAGCGTCAATTCAGCGGCTACTACAAAGAAGCTGCTGGCAAGAAAGGCGCAACCGGCGAAAACCTGTTGCAACTGCTCGAATGCCGTCTGGACAACGTCGTATACCGTATGGGCTTCGGTTCTACTCGTGCCGAATCCCGTCAGCTGGTATCGCACAAGTCGATCAGCGTTAACGGCAACACCGTAAACGTTCCGTCCTACCAGGTTCGTGCTGGTGACGTGGTTGCTGTTCGCGAGAAAGCAAAGAACCAACTTCGCATTGTCCAAGCTCTCGATCTGTGTGCCCAACGTGGCCGCGTAGAATGGGTAGAAGTAGACACTGAGAAGAAGTCGGGCGTTTTCAAGAACGTTCCTGCTCGCAGTGATCTGTCCGCCGACATCAACGAAAGCCTGATTGTCGAGCTCTACTCCAAGTAAGGGCTAGAAAATAGGTGCATCCATGCAGATTTCGGTAAATGAGTTCCTGACACCCCGCCATATTGATGTGCAGGTTGTCAGTCCAACCCGCGCCAAGATCACGCTCGAGCCTCTCGAGCGTGGTTTCGGCCACACCCTGGGCAACGCGCTGCGCCGCATCCTGTTGTCCTCAATGCCCGGCTGTGCAGTAGTCGAGGCCGAGATTGACGGTGTGCTCCACGAGTACAGCGCCATCGAAGGTGTACAGGAAGACGTAATTGAAATCCTGTTGAACCTTAAAGGTCTGGCTATCAAGCTGCACGGTCGTGACGAAGTTACGCTGACCTTGTCGAAGAAGGGTTCGGGGGTGGTTACCGCTGCCGATATTCAGCTGGATCATGATGTCGAGATCGTTAACCCCGATCACGTAATCGCTAACCTGGCGTCTAACGGCGCCCTGAACATGAAGCTCACTGTAGCTCGTGGTCGTGGTTATGAACCGGCCGACTCGCGTCAGAGCGATGAAGACGAAAGCCGCAGCATTGGTCGCTTGCAGCTTGACTCTTCGTTCAGCCCGGTTCGCCGTATCGCCTACGTGGTGGAAAACGCCCGTGTCGAGCAGCGTACCAACCTGGACAAGCTGGTTATTGATCTGGAAACCAACGGTACCCTGGATCCTGAAGAGGCCATTCGCCGCGCTGCAACCATCCTGCAACAGCAGTTGGCTGCGTTCGTCGACCTCAAAGGTGACAGTGAGCCAGTGGTTGTCGAGCAGGAAGACGAGATCGATCCGATCCTGCTTCGCCCGGTTGACGATCTGGAACTGACTGTACGTTCGGCTAACTGCCTTAAGGCGGAAAACATCTACTACATCGGCGACCTGATTCAGCGTACCGAAGTAGAGCTGTTGAAGACTCCGAACCTGGGCAAGAAATCCTTGACTGAAATCAAGGACGTTCTGGCCTCCCGCGGTCTGTCCCTCGGCATGCGCCTCGACAACTGGCCGCCTGCAAGTCTTAAGAAGGACGACAAGGCGACTGCCTGATCGTCGTAATCACCGAACGTTGTGTTTGGTAAGGAATGAACCATGCGTCATCGTAAAAGTGGTCGTCACCTGAGCCGCACCAGCTCGCACCGCAAGGCCATGTTCCAAAACATGGCGGTGTCGCTGTTCGAGCACGAGCTGATCAAAACTACACTGCCGAAAGCCAAAGAACTGCGCCGCGTTGCAGAGCCGCTGATCACTCTGGCCAAGACAGATAGCCTGGCTAACCGCCGTCTGGCTTTCGACCGTACTCGTTCGAAAGCTATCGTTGGTAAGCTCTTCAACGACCTGGGCAAGCGTTACGCTACCCGTGAGGGTGGCTACCTGCGCATCCTCAAGTGCGGTTTCCGCGCTGGCGACAACGCGCCTATGGCGTACGTCGAGTTGGTTGATCGTGCTACCAGCGGTGAAGCTGTATCCGCTGAGTAAGACGGCAACATACAAAAAACCGGGCCTTGTGCCCGGTTTTTTGTTGCCTGATGAAAAGGTGAAACACCGCTTCGACTGGCTTCGCTATGGGCAACGTAGTGGCGTTAGATAATAACTATCGATGCCCATGATTTAATGAATTTGGATACTGTCACTAACATGATCAATACTCCTCTCCAGCCGATTAGCCGGCAGTTCGAAGACCGACCTAGGAAGATTGAGCATGAGCCAGATCAAAACGCTTACGACCGCCAGCGGCGCTCCTGTCGCCGATAACCAGAACTCCCGTTCCGCCGGCCCCCGGGGCCCGCTGCTGCTCGACGACTTTCACCTGATCGAGAAGCTCGCTCACTTCAACCGCGAAAACATTCCTGAGCGCCGCGTGCACGCCAAAGGGTCGGGCGCCTACGGCACCTTCACCGTGACCCGCGACATTACCCAGTACACCAGCGCCAAGCTGTTTGAGTCGGTAGGCAAGCAAACCCCCACCTTCCTGCGCTTTTCTACCGTAGGCGGTGAGCGGGGTTCGGCTGACACCGAGCGCGACCCACGCGGCTTCGCCCTGAAGTTCTATACCGAAGAAGGTAACTGGGACATCGTGGGTAACAATACGCCGGTGTTCTTCATTCGTGATCCGCTGAAATTTCCGGATTTCATCCACACCCAGAAACGTCTGCCGCAAAGCAACCTGAAAAGCGCGCAGGCGATGTGGGATTTCTGGTCGCACTCGCCTGAGGCGCTGCACCAGGTCACCATTCTGTTTTCGGACCGTGGCATTCCGGATGGCTATCGGCACATGCACGGCTTCGGTAGTCATACCTACAGCCTGATCAATGCCCAAGGCGAGCGCCACTGGGTCAAGTGGCACTACAAGACTAAACAGGGGATCAAGAACCTCGCGCCGGCCGAAGCGGCACGCCTGGCGGGCACCGACCCGGATTACGCTCAGCGTGACCTGTTCGAGGCTATTGAGCGCGGCGACTTCCCGAAATGGAGTGTCTGCATCCAGATCATGACCGAGGCCCAGGCTGCGGCCCATTACGAGAATCCGTTCGACGTGACCAAGACCTGGTCGCAAAAAGAGTTCCCATTGCTCGAAGTGGGGGAGCTTGAGCTCAATCGCAACCCGCTGAACTACTTTGCTGAAGTCGAGCAAGCGGCGTTCGGGCCAAGCAATATGGTCCCAGGCGTAGGCCTTTCGCCGGATCGCATGCTGCAAGGTCGTGTGTTTGCCTATGCTGATGCGCACCGCTACCGCGTAGGGACCAATCACCAGCAACTGCCGGTGAATGCGCCGCGCAGCCCGGTCAATACTTACCAGCGCGATGGCGCCATGGCGTTTGGCAGCAATGGTGGCGCGGCACCGAACTACGAGCCCAACAGCTACGTGGAAGCGCCGAAGCAGGCTCCGCGTTATGCGGAACCGGCGCTGGCCCTCAGTGGCGCGGCCGATCGTTACGATCATCGCGAAGATACCGATTACTACAGCCACGCCGGGGCGTTGTTCCGCCTGATGAACGATGAGCAGAAAGCCCTGCTGATCAGCAATATCGCCGGTGCCATGGCGGGTGTGTCGGCAGATGTGGTCGATCGCCAGCTGCAGCATTTCTTCAAGGCGGATGCCGCTTATGGAGAAGGTATCGCAAAAGCGTTGGGTGTACAGCTTAACGAAGTCTAAACGAGAAGCAGAACCGCCCGCATTAGGGCGGTTTTTGCGTTATTTAGCCCGGTTTTCTCGGATTTTCTTCACTTTTATTGCGATAGAACCGTGACCTTGGAGTCAGCTTGGTTCAAACTACAGCCTTTAAAAGCTTGTGGAGATGTAGGGCGATGCAAGGTCACCCGGACGTAATCGATTACCTCAACACGCTGCTGACAGGTGAACTGGCAGCCCGTGATCAATATTTCATCCATTCGCGGATGTACGAGGATTGGGGTTTTACCGAGCTCTACGAACGTATCAACCATGAAATGGAAGAAGAAGCCCAGCACGCCGATGCGTTGATGCGTCGGATCCTGATGCTCGAAGGCACGCCGCGCATGCGTCCGGACGATCTGGACGTCGGCACCACGGTGCCCGACATGCTCGCAGCCGACCTGCGGCTCGAATACAAGGTTCGTGCGGCGCTGTGCAAGGGCATTGAGCTGTGCGAGCAGCACAACGACTACGTGACCCGCGAGATCCTGCGTGTCCAGCTCAATGACACCGAGGAAGACCATACCTACTGGCTTGAGAAGCAGTTGGGTTTGATCAAGTTGATCGGTTTGGAGAATTACCTGCAGTCGCAGTTCTGATTGCCGGGTACCGGAGGCAGAGCGTCACTGGATACATTCCCTCGCGGAGCATGAAAAAGCCCCTGTCATCTCACCGATGACAGGGGCTTTTTCATGCCCGGGCCTTGATCACTCCCGATCACGTTCCAGCAGAGGCTTGAGGTAGTAGCCGGTGTGGGACTGCTTCATCTCGGCCACTTGCTCAGGCGTACCCACTGCGATGATCTGGCCGCCCTTGGAGCCGCCCTCCGGCCCGAGGTCCACCAGCCAGTCCGCCGTCTTGATCACGTCCAGGTTGTGCTCGATCACCACCACGGTGTTGCCGTGGTCGCGGAGTCGATGCAGCACGTCGAGCAGTTGCTGGATATCGGCGAAGTGCAGGCCCGTGGTCGGCTCGTCGAGGATGTACAGGGTCTTGCCGGTGTCGCGCTTGGACAGCTCGCGAGACAGCTTGACCCGTTGGGCTTCACCGCCGGACAAGGTCGTCGCCGACTGCCCGAGCTTGATGTATGACAGGCCGACGTCCATCAGCGTCTGGAGCTTGCGCGCCAGTGCCGGCACCGCGTCGAAGAACGCCCGGGCTTCCTCGATGGTCATTTCGAGGGTTTCGTGGATGTTCTTGCCCTTGTACTTGATCTCCAGGGTTTCGCGGTTGTAGCGCTTGCTCTTGCACACGTCGCAAGGCACGTAGATGTCCGGCAGGAAGTGCATTTCCACCTTGATCAGGCCATCGCCCTGGCAGGCTTCGCAGCGTCCACCCTTGACGTTGAACGAGAATCGCCCCGGGCCATAACCCCGCGAACGGGACTCCGGTACACCGGCGAACAGCTCGCGAATGGGCGTGAACAAGCCTGTGTAGGTCGCCGGGTTGGAGCGTGGCGTACGACCGATGGGGCTCTGGTCGATGTCGACGACCTTGTCCAGGTGCTCCAGCCCCTTGATGCTGTCGTGGGCAGCGGCTTCGAGGGTGGTGGCACCGTTCAGCGCCGTGGCGCTGAGGGGGAACAGGGTGTTGTTGATCAGCGTCGATTTGCCGGAGCCGGACACCCCAGTGACGCAGGTCAGCAGGCCAATCGGGATTTCCAGGTCGACGTTGCGCAAGTTGTTGCCGCGCGCGCCCTTGAGGGTCAGCGACAGCTTCTTGTTACGTGGCGTGCGCTTGGCCGGGACCTTGATCTTCACCCGGCCCGAAAGGTACTTGCCGGTCAGGGAGTCGGGATGCGCCATGACTTCGGCAGCCGTGCCCTGGGCAACGATATGCCCGCCGTGCACGCCCGCGCCGGGGCCAATGTCCACGACGTAGTCGGCCAGGCGAATGGCATCTTCGTCGTGTTCGACCACGATCACCGTGTTACCGATGTCCCGCAGGTGTTTGAGGGTGCCGAGCAGTCGGTCGTTGTCCCGCTGGTGCAGGCCGATGGACGGCTCGTCGAGAATGTACATGACCCCCACCAGACCGGCGCCGATCTGGCTCGCCAGGCGGATACGCTGGGCTTCGCCGCCTGACAGGGTGTCCGCACTGCGATCGAGGGTCAGGTAGTCCAGCCCCACGTTCACCAGGAACTGCAGGCGTTCGCTGATTTCCTTGAGGATCTTGTCGGCGATTTCGCCACGGCGGCCGGTGAGCTTCAAGCCGGCGAAGTAATCGGTGGCATCGCCGATCGGCAGGTTGGTGACCGCCGGCAAGGTTTTCTCACCGACCCACACGTGCCGCGCCTCGCGCCGCAAGCGGGTACCACGGCAGTCGGGGCAAGGCTGGGTGCTGAGGAACTTGGCCAGTTCCTCGCGCACGCTGGCCGACTCGGTTTCGCGGTAGCGCCGCTCCAGGTTAGGCACGATGCCTTCGAACGGGTGGGAGCGCTTGACGATATCGCCACGGTCGTTGAGGTACTTGAAGTCCACGCTTTGCGAGCCGCTGCCGTGCAGGATGTACTTCTGCTGGTCGGCGGGCAGTTCGTTGAACGGCTTGTCCAGACTGAACTTGTAGTGGGCCGCCAGCGAGCCGAGCATCTGGAAGTAATAGACGTTGCGCCTGTCCCAGCCACGGATCGCCCCTTCGGCCAGGGTCAGTTCGCCGTTGACCAGACGCTTGGTGTCGAAGAACTGCTTGACCCCCAGGCCATCGCAGGTCGGGCAGGCGCCGGCCGGGTTGTTGAAGGAGAACAGCTTGGGTTCCAGCTCGCTGATGGCGTGGCCGCAGATCGGGCAGGCGAAGCGCGCGGAGAAGATGATCTCTTCACCGGGCTCGTCGTCCATCGGCGCCACCAGGGCGATCCCGTCGGCCAGCTTCAACGCGGTCTCGAAGGACTCGGCCAGGCGCTGTTGCAGGTCGGCCCGGACCTTGAAGCGGTCGACCACCACGTCGATCGAATGCTTCTTCTGTTTGTCCAGCTTGGGCAGCTCGTCCAGTTCGCACAGCTTGCCGTTGACCCGGGCCCGCACGAAACCCTGGGCGCGCAGTTCTTCGAACACCAGCAGGTGTTCGCCCTTGCGCTCGCGCACCACCGGGGCCAGCAGCATCAGCTTGCTGCCTTCGGGCTGGGCCAGCACCAGGTCGACCATTTGGCTGACGGTCTGGGCTTCCAGGGGAATGTCGTGGTCCGGGCACCGGGGAATACCGACCCGCGCATACAGCAGGCGCAGGTAGTCGTAGATCTCGGTGATGGTACCGACCGTGGACCGCGGGTTATGGGAGGTGGATTTCTGCTCGATGGAAATCGCCGGCGACAGCCCTTCGATGGTGTCGACGTCGGGTTTTTCCATCATCGACAGGAACTGCCGGGCGTAGGCCGACAGGGATTCGACATAGCGTCGCTGGCCTTCGGCGTACAGGGTGTCGAAGGCCAGGGATGATTTGCCGGATCCGGACAGGCCGGTGATGACGATCAGCTTGTCCCGTGGCAGGGTCAGGTCGATGTTCTTCAGGTTGTGGGTACGGGCCCCACGAATCAGGATCTTGTCCAAAGTGGCCTCGCTCGGCGGGCGTCGAAAACGTAGGAGTATACGGGCAAATACTGGATGGATGCACACTATCGGAAGTGAGTTTTACGCCATACATGAAGACTGCGCGGCAAACCGTCGCCATATACCCCCTCAATCGATGGGACTGGTAGAATCGCCGCCGGTTCACATGAGGTTTTTCCATGCACGATCCCCACAGCGAACGCATGAGTGGCGGCGAGACCCGCGCAGCAAGCGGCCTTGCCCTGGTGTTCGCCTTTCGCATGCTGGGCATGTTCATGGTGTTGCCGGTGCTGGCGACCTATGGCATGGACCTGGCGGGCGCGACCCCGGCCCTCATCGGGCTGGCGATTGGCGCCTATGGCCTGACCCAGGCGATTTTCCAGATCCCGTTCGGGATCACTTCCGACCGCATTGGCCGGCGTCCGGTGATTTACCTGGGGTTGATCGTCTTCGCCCTCGGCAGTGTGCTGGCGGCCGGCGCCGATTCGATCTGGGGCGTGATCGCCGGACGGATCCTGCAAGGCGCCGGGGCGATTTCGGCGGCCGTCATGGCATTGCTATCGGACCTGACCCGCGAACAGCATCGGACCAAGGCCATGGCCATGATCGGCATGACGATCGGCCTGTCGTTCGCCGTCGCGATGGTCGTGGGGCCGTTGCTGACCCGGGCGTTTGGCCTGTCGGGCCTGTTCCTGGCCACCGGCGGCATGGCGTTGTTGGGCATCCTGATCGTCGCCTTCATGGTGCCGCGAGCCACCGGGCCGTTGCAGCACCGTGAATCCGGGGTGGCGCGCCAGGCGCTGATCCCGACGCTCAAGCACCCGGACCTGTTGCGCCTGGACCTGGGCATCTTCGTGCTCCACGCCATGCTGATGTCCAGCTTCGTGGCCTTGCCGCTGGCGCTGGTCGAGAAGGCCGGCTTGCCCAAGGAACAGCATTGGTGGGTCTATCTCACGGCGCTGCTGATTTCGTTTTTCGCGATGATCCCGTTCATCATCTACGGCGAGAAGCGACGCAAAATGAAACGAGTTTTACTCGGTGCCGTCCTGACGCTGATGCTCACTGAGCTATTCTTCTGGCAGTTCGGCGACAGCCTGCGGGCGCTGGTGATCGGTACGGTGGTGTTCTTCACCGCGTTCAATCTGTTGGAAGCGTCGCTGCCGTCGCTGATCAGCAAGGTTTCACCGGCCGGTGGCAAAGGCACGGCCATGGGGGTCTATTCCACCAGCCAGTTCCTCGGTTCGGCGTTGGGCGGGATTCTCGGCGGTTGGCTGTTCCAGCACGGCGGTTTGTCGGTTGTCTTCCTGGGATGTGCCGCGCTGGCTGCACTTTGGCTGGTCTTTGCTGTTACCATGCGCGAACCTCCGTATGTGACGAGCCTGCGCTTGCCGTTGTCGCCCGAAGCCATCCGCGAAGCAGGCCTGACCGAGCGCCTCAAGGCCGTCGTTGGAGTAACCGATGCAGTGGTGGTCGCCGACGAAGCGGCCGTTTACATCAAACTGGACACCGAATTATTGGATCGTGCGACGCTCGAGCGCCTGGTGAACAACCCGGCCCCGACCACGTGCGAAGCCTAGGAGAACGTTATGGCCCGTGGGGTTAACAAAGTCATATTGGTCGGTACTTGCGGCCAGGATCCCGAAGTTCGCTACCTGCCGAACGGCAATGCCGTGACCAACCTGAGTCTGGCGACCAGCGAACAGTGGACCGACAAGCAGACCGGCCAGAAGGTCGAGAAGACCGAATGGCACCGCGTGTCGATGTTCGGCAAAGTGGCGGAGATCGCCGGCGAATACCTGCGCAAGGGTTCGCAGGTGTATATCGAAGGCAAGCTGCAGACCCGCGAGTGGGAAAAAGACGGCATCAAGCGCTACACCACCGAAATCGTGGTGGACATGCAAGGCACCATGCAACTGCTGGGCGGCCGTCCACAGGGTGACCAGCAAGGTGGCAACAACTACCAGCAGTCGGCCCCGCGTCAGCAGGCACCTCGCCCACAGGCGGCGCCACAGCCACAACGCGAGCGTCCAGCCCCGCAACAGGCCGCGCCGCAACCGGCCCCGGATTTCGACAGCTTCGACGACGATATTCCGTTCTAAGCGGCTGTCCGCTAAAAACAAGACCGCGCTTCGGTTTCCCGAAGCGCGGTTTTTTATGACCGCAGGTTTTCAGGAGTGGCTACCCGTCAGGAATTGCTCCGTGCTCACCACGTTCGCATAGGCAAAGCCCAGCGCTGCCATGAACGCTGCGTGCACCTGGGCGGCGGGCACGACGACGCCGTTGAATTCCAGGTCCAGGGTCGCGCAGGCGTCGTGGATCACCGTAACGCCGTAGCCCAGGTCTGCCGCAGCCCGGGCGGCACCATCGATGCACATATGGCTCATGCTGCCAACGATGACCAGTTGTTCGATGCCGTCGCGTTCGAGGATGGCTTGCAGCTCGGTGTCGCGAAACGCGTTGACGAAATGCTTGAGCACCACCGGTTCATCGTCGCGATTGCGTACCTTGGGGTGCAGTTGAGCACCTTCGGAGCCCGGGGTGAAGAACGGCGCCTCCTCGGAGGTGAATTCGTGGCGGATGTGCACCACGCGGTCCCCGCTCCGGCGAAAGGCTTCGATCAGCCGTGCGGCTTTGTCGGCGGCGCTGTCGGCACCGACCAATGGCCATTTTCCCTGGGGGAAGTAGTCGTTCTGGATATCGACTACGATGAGCGCTTGCTTGGACATGAGGATTTCCTTGGATCAATGAGGGGTGAAGCCAGTATTGGCGTTTGCCGTCGATTCGAGGATTGGCCGCAACGACAATAAGCGAGGGAAAACTGACAATGACGCAGGAAAGGGTGGTCGCCGAGCTTGGGGTGCTGATTTACCCCGGCGCCCAACTGGCGGCGGTGCACGGTTTGACCGATCTGTTCGGCGTCGCGCAGCGGATTGCGGCCGAGCAGGGCGGCGCGCAGTTGCCACGGTTGCTGGTGAGCCATTGGCGGGCGGAGAGCGGCCAGGCACCGCTGCGGGTATTCGCCAGCGAAAGCGGCACGGCGCATAGGCTGGCCGCATTGCTGATTCCGCCCTCCATTGCCGGTTTCAGCGAAGGGCTCGTGTCCCCGGCGCTGATGGATTGGCTACGAACGCAGCACGCCGGTGGCACGGTGTTGGGCGGTGTGTGTGTCGGCTCGATCCTGCTCGCCGAAAGCGGCTTGCTCGATGGACGCAGCGCCACCACCCATTGGACATCGGCCAAGTCCTTCGCCGAGCGTTACCCGAAGATCAGGCTCGAGGCCGATAAACCGATTGTCGACGACGGCGACCTGATCACCACTGCCGGGCTGATGGCCTGGTCGGAGTTGGGCTTGCGCCTGGTGAACCGCTTGCTGGGCCCGAGTATCGCCACACGTACGGCGCAATTTCTGGTGATCGAACACAGCGACAGCGCCAGCGAGTGCGGCAGTAACTTTGCCCCCATCCTCGGGCATGGCGATGGAGCGATCCTCAAGGTCCAGCACTGGTTACAAGGCAGCGGCGCGGTGGATGTCACCCTGGCGGCGATGGCGGAACAGGCCGGGCTGGAAGAACGCACGTTCCTGCGCCGGTTTCGCAGCGCTACCGGGCTCAAGCCTACGCAATACTGTCAGCACCTGAGGGTTGGCAAGGCCCGGGAGATGCTCGAGTTCACCAATGGCACCATTGAGCACATTGCCTGGACCGTCGGCTACCAGGACCCGGGGGCTTTCCGGGCGACGTTCAAGAAGATCACCGGGTTGGCGCCGAGTGATTATCGGGCGCGGTTCGGAGTGGGGCCGGCCGGCGTTTCAAAGCTGTAGCAAATTCATTGTGGCGAGGGGATTTATCCCCGTTGGGCTGCAAAGCAGCCCCAATCTGACATTGCGATATGCCTGGCAAGTCTGCACCAACTTCTTTGGGGCTGCTGCGCAGCCCAGCGGGGATAAATCCCCTCGCCACAAGGAGGCTGCGCCGATTCAGAGTATCGTGCAATTCGCCGGATCGTGGTGCCATGTCGTGCAGAATGAAACAGGCCAGGTGCCACCAGCGTTGCCGTAACCCCCCTGTTTTTCTTGCCGCCAGTCCCGCGCCAAGCGGTTGGCCTGATCTCTGCACCCCTGTTACCCACAGCCATCGAGCGCAGGTAAAAGGGCAACGCATGACGTCGGTCAATCGCAACAAAACGGTAGTGGCCCTGTCGGTCAATCCTCATGCACCGCTTCACGAGGTGCAAACCAATCGCGCGCTGGCCCGCTGGCTGGCGCAGATCCTCGGCGTCGAATACGGTGGCAGCTACGACGAGCAGCAGCCCGGCCAGCGAGGTTTGTACCTGCTGCCCACGCAAACCCTGATCGGCCGCGACGCCGCGCAGCGCCTGGGGGTCAATGGCCCGGATGACCTGTGGGGCGGCTTCGTCGAGCATGATTTCATTTGCACCAAGGCAATCGCCCACGGTCTGTTGAACAAGGAGGCGGTGGCGCCCCAAGGCTGGTCGCCGTTGTTCGCCAAGCTGACCCGAGGCGCCGTGTTGGATGGCGTGAGCGTGTTTTCCCTGCGGGATGCGCGTCCGGCGGCCGAGCAACTGCTGTACACCGGGCCGATCCGCCTCAAGCCGATCCATGCCTGTGCCGGACGTGATCAACGAGTCATCAAGGGCCTGGCGCAGTTCGATGAGGTGGTCGCCAGCCCCGAGGCCCAGGCGTTATTTCGCGACGGCGTGGTACTGGAGCAGAACCTGAGCGAGGTCAAGACCCAGAGCGTCGGCCAGAGCTTCATCAACGGCAAGGTCATGAGTTATTGCGGTGTGCAACACCTGACCGAGGACAGTCAGGGGTTGGAGGTGTATGGCGGTTCGGACCTGCTGGTGGTGCAGGGCGGCTACATCGAGTTGCTCAAGCTGGAGCTGCCCGACGATGTGCGCGAGGCGGTGCGCCTGGCGCAGGTGTTTGACGATGCGGCCAACCAAGCCTATCCGAACTTCTTCGCTTCGCGCAGAAACTACGACATTGCCCAGGGCCTCGATGCCGCCGGCCAGCCGCGCGGCGGTGTGCTGGAGCAGTCCTGGCGCATGGGCGGGGCCAGCAGCGCCGAGTTGGCGGCGCTGGAGGTGTTCGTCAACGACCCCACGACCACCGTCGTGAACGTGTCTTCGGTCGAAACCTACATCGACCAGCCGCTGCCACAGGGCGCCCGGGAGGTGTACCGCGGCGCGGCACACAATGGCGACTTCCTTCTCAAATACGTGACGGTTCAATCCTATGACGGCTAGAAGCGAAACCATTCAGATCGAAATCGACGATGAGCGGATGAACGGAACGTTCCTGAGCCCCAAATCGAAAGTCCCCGGCGTGCTGTTCGTGCACGGCTGGGGCGGGAGCCAGGAGCGCGACCTGGAGCGGGCCAAGGGCATCGCTGGCCTTGGCTGCGTGTGCCTGACCTTCGATTTGCGTGGCCATACCGGCGGGGCGGGAATCCCGCTGTCGCGGGTCACCCGGGAAGATAACCTGCGGGACTTGCTCGCGGCCTATGACCGACTGCTGGCGCACCCGGCCCTTGATACCTCGGCGATTGCCGTGGTGGGCACCAGCTACGGCGGTTACCTGGCTTCGATCCTGACCTCGCTGCGACCGGTGCGCTGGCTGGCCCTGCGGGTGCCGGCGCTGTACCGCGACGAGCAATGGCACACGCCCAAGCGCGACCTGGACAAAAGCGACCTGCTGGATTATCGCAGCACCCTGGTGCACGCCAGCACCAACCGCGCCTTGCATGCGTGCTCGCAGTTCACCGGTGATGTGTTGCTGGTGGAGTCGGAGACCGATGACCACGTCCCCCACGCCACCATCATGAGTTACCGTGCGGCGTGCCAGCAGACCCATTCACTGACGCACCGCATCATCGACGGCGCCGACCATGCCTTGAGCGACCCTGTGTCACAACAGGCCTACACCTCGATCCTGGTGGACTGGATCACGGAAATGGTGGTGGGAGAGCGGTTGAGCATTATCCAGGCGCGGTAGTGGTGTGGTGTCTGTGCGGGCCCCTTCGCGAGCAAGCCCGCTCCCACACGGAGTCTTCACTGGCCCACAAATCACCACTCACCACGAACCTCATGTGGGAGCGGGCTTGCTCGCGAAGGGGCCAGGCCAGACAACCTCCCAATCAAGGCTTCACTTCACCCCAGGCTTGACCCGCAATGCCTTGGCCTTTGCCTCGATCAGCAGGTACATCACCACGGTGATCAACAACGGCAGGATGAAGTAGATCGCCCGGTAGGCGATCAGGCCCGCCAGCAGGCTGCCCCGCGACACTTCATGTTGCAGCAGTGCGATGAACACCGCCTCCAGCACCCCCAGCCCCGCCGGAATGTGGGTGATGACACCGGCGATGCTGCTGATCAACAGCACGCCGAGGACCACCGGGTACTCCAGCTTGCTCGGCAACAGGGTGAAGATCACCGCCGCCATCAACGACCAGTTCAACGCGCCCAGCGCCAGTTGCAGCACGGCCATGCGCAGCGACGGCAGGTTGATTTCCATGCCGCGAATCGTCCAGGCCCGGCGCTTGGAGAACTGGCAGGCCAGCAGGTAACCGGCGCTCACCAGCAGCAACAGCACGCCGACGCCCTGCAAGGCCGTGCTGCTCAGCTTCCAGCCGGGCGGCATGGTTACCAGGCCACTGCTGAACACCACGCCGGCCAGGGTCATGTAGCCGAACCAGTTCGTCGCCAGGCTCAGCCCGAGGATTTTGGCGATGTTCCCTGTGCTGACGCCCAGCCGTGAGTACAACCGATAGCGCATGGCGATGCCGCCGACCCAGGCGCTGAGGTTGAGGTTGAAGGCGTAGCTGATCACCCCCACCGGCAGAATCTGCCGCCAGCCGAGCTTCTGGCGGATGTAGGTGCGTCCGATCAGGTCGAAGCAGGCGTAGGTGATGAAACTGGTGATCGTCAACGCGGCAGCGATGACCAGCGTCCGTACCTTGAAATCGGCCAGGGTGTCGAACACTTCGGACCAGTCGATGCGTCGGGCCAGGGCTGTGAACAGCACGATCAACAGCAGGAAGAACGCCAGGGTCAGCGGCCGCTTCCAGCGGCTCCAGCGCGACGCGGGCTTGTGCTCGTCCCGGACCTGGGCATCAGCTGGCGCGGTGTGCGCCTCAGAGTGGTTCATGGGGTTCGCTCCGAACCGCCGTCGGCGGCGAGAAAGGTTTCAGACGCGGTTTATGGGCCGGCAGCCAGCCGGCCCAGGACGGGAAGTGGCGCAGGAAGTGGAACACCATAAAACCGATGGTCATGCGCCACAGCAGGCCACGTGGGGCGTGGTCCTTGGGCATGACCGTGCAGTGGTTGCGGATCAGGTAGTCGAGGCGCTCGAACAGCTCGCGGTTGAACGCCCGGTCGCGGATCAACACATTGGCTTCCAGGTTCAGCGACAGGCTCAAGGGGTCGAGGTTGCTCGAGCCCACGGTGCTCCAGTCCTCGTCCACCAGCGCGACCTTGCCGTGCAGCGGTCGCTCGCAATATTCGCAGATCACCACGCCGGCCTTGAGCAGGTAGCTGTAGAGCATCCGCGCCGCGAGCTTGGCGATCATCATATCCGGCTGGCCCTGCAGGATCAGCCGCACCTCCACCCCGCGCCGTGCCGCGTTGCGGATCTCGCGCAGCAACCGGTAGCCGGGGAAGAAGTAGGCGTTGGCGATCACCACGCGCCGCTTGGCGCTGCGCAGCACTTGCAGGTAGACCTCTTCGATGTCGGTCTGGTGCTCATGGTTATCGCGATAGACCAGTCGCACCTGGCCGTCATGATCGCTGAAGGCCAACTCGTTGCGCCGGCTGCGGCGCCGTTGCCACCAGTATTTGGCCCGGGCCGGACGACCGCTCTGCATCAAGGCGAAGTGATGGATGTCGACCACCGCCGGGCCTTTGATTTCCACCGAATAGTCTTGCTTGGCCTCGGGGCCGAAATCGCCCAGGTGGTCGGCGGAAAAGTTGATCCCGCCGATGAACGCGATCACCCCGTCGATCACCACCACCTTGCGGTGCAGGCGGCGGAACCAGTTGGTGCGGATGCCCAAGTGAAGAGGCGCGGGGTCGAACATCTGCAGGCGCACGCCGGCATCGCTCAACGAGGCGAGGAAGTTGGGCGTCAGCTCGCCGCAGCCGAAGCCGTCCAGGCTCAGGGTGACACGCACACCGCGCTGGGCCGCATCCACCAGCAGGTCGCGCAACTCGTTGCCGACCTTGTCCTCGAACAGGATGAAGGTCTCGATGAGCACTTCCTTCTCGGCCCGGCGGATGGCCTCGAACACCCGGGGGAAATACGCCTCGCCGTTCTCCAGCAAGGTGACGCGGTTGTTGCCGTGCCAGCCGTATTCGACGTCCACCAGTGCCGGGTTGCGCTCGGTGGGCGGAGCCTCGACCTGCTCCACCGTCGCCTTGTTCATCGTCGCGCTCATAGTTCGATCTCCACCGACAACGGTGCGTGGTCTGAAAGGTGCGACCAGGGCCTGACATTCAGCACCTGGGCGTGACGGGCCTTGAGGTTGCGCACGTAGATGCGGTCCAGGCGCAACAGCGGCAGGCGCGCCGGGAAGCTGCGGGCCGGCTTGCCCCATTGTTCGGTGAACACTTCACGCAGGCCGGCGGGTTCGAGCAAGTCACTGGCCTTGCCACGCCAGTCGTTGAAGTCGCCGGCGACGATCACCGGGGCCTCGGGCGGCAGTTCGCTCAAGCGCTGGCAAAGCAGCTTCAACTGCGCGACCCGATGGCTTTCGCGCAGCCCCAGGTGAACGCAGATGGCATGGATCTGCGGCCCATCGCCGCTGGGCAGGCGCAACACGCTGTGGAGCATGCCGCGGTTTTCATGGCCGCTGATGGACACGTCGAGGTTTTCATGGTGCACGATCTGGAATTTCGACAGCAGCGCGTTGCCGTGGTCGCCCGCCGGGTACACCGCATTGCGCCCATAGGCGAACTGCGGCCAGAGGCTGTCGGCCAGGAATTCGTACTGGGGCATGCTCGGCCAGTTGGCGAAACGCTGGGGATGGTGTTCGTGGGTGCCGTGGACCTCCTGCAGGAACACCACGTCGGCGGAGACGCTGCGCACCGCTTCGCGCAGTTCCGGCAGGATGAAGCGGCGGTTCAGGGCCGTGAAGCCTTTGTGGGTGTTGACCGTCAGCACGGTGAAACGCTGGGTCGGGACCAGGTCCCGGCGGGTGTCCTGGTCGGGCTCGCGGGTCGCTTCGGTGGACTGGGTAATGTTCATGCCAGGACTCCCTCGGCCGGGCGCACGCCGGGTGCGGTGGCGAGGTCCTTGTCCAGGTCGAAGCGCTCCAGCAAGTGGCGCGCGTCATAGGGCGCGCGGACCTTGATGTCGTTGTCGAAGTAGCAGAACACCTCGCGGCTCTTGCGGGCTCGAGGTTGCTTCTGCGGGTCGATCAGGTGCGCGTCGTCCGGCTGCGTGCCGTGGCTCCAGGCTTGGATCCGGTCGCCCCAGCGCTTCAACGCTGCGTCGGTATAGCCGCTGGCGTACAGCTCTTCCGCGCCGTGCAGGCGCAGGTAGACGAAGTCGCTGGTGACGTCCTCGCGATAGGGCCATTTGCCGGCGGTGTCGGCGATCACCAGGGCGATGTCGTAACGCCGGAGCAGGGTGATGAAGTGCGGGTCGATGAAGCTGTCGTGGCGGATCTCGACAGCGTGGCGCAACCGGCGTTTTTTATCCGCCGTCGTGCTGGCGTGGCCGTCCAGGCGCGGTTCGTGCTCGCGGGCGAGGGTCGCGGCGCCTTCGGTGTCGTGGGGCAGCTGCTTGAGGAAGTCCTCGAACAGTTCGGGGTCGAATTTGAAGCTCGGTGGAAACTGCCAGAGGATCGGGCCGAGTTTCTCCTTGAGCTCCAGCACGCCGGAGGCGAGGAAGTTGGCCAGCGGTTTGTGCACCTCGCGCAAGCGCTTGATGTGGGTGATGAAGCGGGGCGCCTTGACGCTGAACACGAAGCCGGGCGGCGTCTCGGCATACCACTGGGCATAGCGTTCGGGGCGTTGCAGGGCGTAGAACGATCCATTGATTTCGATGCTGTTGACCGCTCGCGAGGCGAATTGCAATTCGCGTTTTTGAGTCAGCCCCTTCGGGTAGAAGTCCCCCCGCCAAGGCGTGTAGCGCCAACCGGAAATACCAATGTGGATCGCCGTCATGTGTCCCTCCCGTGCCATTGACCTCGTACCGCTGGTGTCTTGTTGATGACTGTCGGGCGAGGCAGAAAGTTTCGGGCAGGTGCCCGGTGGACGCGGCAAGGCTTTCTGTGGCCACAAGGTTGTGTATTGACCCGTGGAGCGAACTTGCTCGCCCGATAGGGATCAGTTCCTTACCGATTCCCATCAAGGAGCCTCGCGTGTTGTCTCGATTGAGCCGTGTATTGCTGTTGGTATTGCTGGCGCTGACCGGCAGCATCGCCTACGGCGCAGCCGCCATTCCCGGCACTGCCGCGCCCAGTGAAGCCCCAGCAGAGCCCGAACCCCTGGTCCAGGGCGGCCTGCTCGGCGCCATCAGTTCGAGCATCGATGACGTCCAGGACAAGCTCGACCTCAACCAGAGCCTGGTGGATGCCTGGCGCCTGCGGGCGGATCGTGCGGCGGATGAGGTGGACCGGCTGGTGGACCAGACGGCCCGTTCGTCCTGGCGAGTGACGGGGGATTTCCTGTTGCTGTCGGGTGTCTGGATCGGCGCGTTTGCCGTGCTCTGGTCGGGCGCGCGGCTACTGGTGCGGCGCCTTGGCGGAGGGCGATGGCTGCGCACGCGCCAGCGGGTCCGGGATGTGCTCGGCTACGTGTTGCCCTACACCGTCCCGGCACTGCTTTGCCTGCCGTTGACCCTGTACGTCAGTCACTTCCTGCAGGTCTCGGTCGGCCGGGCCCTGGCCCTGTGCTTTGCCTACGCCACCAGCAGCGGCATTTTCTCCACCTCGGTGTTGCTGTGCGTCATCGTGATGTTCAACGCCGGGCACAAGCGCCGGGCGGTGGCGATCATCCGGCACCTGAGCCCCCGGCCGCTGTTCATGATCGGCTTTCTCGCCGCCCTCAGCGATGCCTTGACCAGCCCGCAGATCGCCCGGCAACTGGGCGGCAACATCACCAGCAGCGTCGCGGTGTTCACCGGCCTGCTGGCGTCGATGATCTTTGGCTGGCTGGTGATTCGCCTGCGGCGCCCGGTGGCCCACCTGATTCGCAACCGATCCCTGGCCCAGCGCTTGAAGCAACCGGCCTTGCAGGAGTCGCTGCGGATTTTTTCCGGGCTCTGGTACTGGCCGATCCTGCTGATGGTGCTGGTGTCGGCGGTGAGCCTGATCGGCGTCGGCGAGGACAACCAGAAAGCCCTGCGTTGTGCCTTGTTCACGACCATCCTGCTGATTGCGACGGTGTTTCTCAGCACGGTGTTCCAGCACGTCTTCAAGTCGCCCAAGGCCGAGGCCATCCAGCGCAGCAGCGCCTACAAGGGGCGGCTGCTGAGCCTGTTGCACGCGTTGCTGCGAATTGTCCTGGCCGTGGTGTTCATTGAAGTCCTCGGGCGGATCTGGGGGATCTCGCTGTTCGAGTTCGCCTCGCGCAACGCCGTGGGGCGGGCGATCAGCGATTCCCTGAGCCGCATCGGCCTGATCTTCCTGGTGACCTGGCTGATGTGGGTGGTGCTCGATACGGCGATCCAGGAAGCCTTGAAGCCGCCGCTGAACAAGCGTGGCGCCCGCCAGCCCAGCACGCGGATCAAGACCATCCTGCCGCTGTTGCGCAACGCGGCGAAAATCATCCTGGTGGTGATCTGCGCGATCACCACCATGGCCAACCTGGGGATCAACGTCGCGCCGTTGCTGGCCGGTGCCGGGGTCGTGGGGCTGGCGATCGGCTTCGGTTCACAGCAATTGGTACAGGACGTCATCACCGGGTTGTTCATCATCATCGAGGACACGCTGTCCATCGGCGACTGGGTGGTGCTCGACTCCGGTCACGCCGGCACCGTCGAGGGCCTGACCATTCGCACCCTGCGCCTGCGCGACGGCAAGGGCTTCGTGCATTCGGTGCCGTTCGGCCAGATCAAGGCCGTGACCAATCAATCGCGGCAATTCGCCTTTGCATTTTTCTCCGTGCAGTTCACCTACGACACCGATGTCGAGGAGGCCATTGAGCTGATTCGCGAAGCCGGGCGTTCGATCTCCGAGGACCCGTTCCTCAAGTTCAACCTGCAAGGGCCGCTGGATGTGTTCGGCGTCGACCGGATGGACCTCAACGGCGTGGTCCTCACCGCCCAGTTCCGTACGGTGTCCGGTGGGCAGTACGCGGTGAGCCGGGCGTTCAACCAACGCTTGAAGAAGCTTGTGGATAACCATCCGGCGGTGCACTTCGCGCAGACTTATCCACAGCAGGTGATGTTGCCGAAGCGCTTGGTGCAAGAGCCCGGGCAAGAGGAAGCGTTACCCGAGCGACCTCGATAGTTGCATAGGCGTGGGGTGATGCTGATGGCCCCTTCGCGGGCAAGCCCGCTCCCACAGGGAAATGCATCTTCACAGGGAAATGCATTCTGACAGGGGAATACATTTCAACTGTGGGAGCGGGCTTGCCCGCGAAGAGGCCCGCCCAGACACCCTCAACCTTTCTGATCGTTCCCACGCTGCGCGTTCGATCCTCAACCTTTGTGAATGAGTTTGCTCCGGATATCAGCCATCGCCTGCGCCTCCAGTTCAACCCAGAACAGCACCTTCCCGGCCACCTGCGCCGCGACCGGCACGCCATCGCGATACACCAGCCGATTGCTCGCCAGCGCCGGCACCTTCGCCCCCGGCAGTAGGGTGCCGGCGAGGTTCAGCGGGTCCACGCCACACACGGCAACCACGCTGCTGTCGGCCGGGCGGCGGCGCACTTCGCGTAGCAGGGGGATCGCCTCGGGCAGGGCGAATTGTTCGCCGGCCAGGCCACTGACAAAACGTCCTCCGCGGATTTCCCCCCGCGCCTCCAGGCGATGGAAGGTGCGCAGCAACTCACGCCAGCTCGGCAGCCAGTCGGCCTCGCGCTCCAGCAACCGCCAGAACACCACGCCGTAGCGGCGCAGCAGGGTCATGGCGATGTGTTCCAGGGTTTCGGGCGGCGTGGGCGCGGGCCGGTTGCCTTCTGCGGGCGCCGGCGGGTTGCGGCGCAGCAGGGCCCAGCGACCGGCGTCGTCCATGCCGCCGACAAACGCCCCGCGCCCGCGCCGGCTGCTGCGGGCCTGACGCTTGCTGGCGGGGGTGATCAACGCGCGCAAGCCGGCGAAGCTGTCGGCATTCACCAATCCGGCGCCCACCAGTTCCTGCAAGGCCATTTCCAGTTCGGTGCGCAACAGGTGGGCTTCGTGCAGCAGCTCGTCGAAAAACAAAGCACCGTGGTCGCTGAGGGCCTGATGGACTTTTTGCGTCTTGGGCGACAGCTCGCTGACGGGCGTCTGCTCGGCCAGGCTGCTCCACAACGCCACCTGGCTGCGTGGCAACAGCACCACCGGCGTGCTGCGCAGGGCGCTGGCGGCGAGCTTCTGCCGCGCGCTCAAGCGTGTCCAGACCACCTTGCCGCTGCGGCACAGCTCATCGAGCCAGTTGGCTGAGTAGTCCTTGATGCGCGCGGGCAGCAGGTCGCTGTCCCAGGCCACAGCGGCCGCCGGATAACCTTCGAACTGGCTGACGATGGACGGCAGTACGGCGCTGCCACGGCCTTGGGTCGAGGGCGACAGGTGCTGCCAGTCGAACAGAAAACGCATGAAGTCCTGCAAGCTCACCGGTTCGATTTCCCGGCGCAGGCGTTTGACGGTGTAGCGGTGGATACGCGCCAGCAAATGCCGTTCGCACCATTCTTCCTGACCGGTCCCCGGCGTGAACCGCCCACGCAGCACATAGCCTTGCTGTTCCAGGTGCGCCAGGGCCAGGGTGACCTGTGGCGTCGACAGCCCCAGCGGGTAGGCGATGGCCGTCAGCGGCAGCGGGCCGAAGGCGCTGAGCCGGGCGCGGAGCATCTCCACCACGGCATCGTCGTGTTCCCAAGGCTCATCGAAACCGGCCAGGGGCGCCAGCGGTGGTTGCCAGCGGGCCTGTGGATAAACCGCCTGCGCGCACGTCAGCCGCTCCAGGGCCACCCACAGGCCGCGTTCGGCGCTGATCTGCACGTGGCTGGCGCGTCCCTGTTCAGCCAGCGTCTGCAACCAGCCATGCCAGACCGGGTGGGCGCTGGCTTCGCTGTCGGTAATGCCGGCCAGGCTCATCAGCGCTTCGTGCATTTCATCGAGATTGGTCGGGGTCGGCCAGGCTTCTTCGCGCACCGACTCGATGGCCTCGGCGTCCAGGGCACCGAGGTCATCGGTGGCGTGCGGATCGCTCCAGCGCCGGTTGATCACCGCCTGGGTGCGCCGTTCTTCCAGCGGCGCATCGTCGAGAAAGGTGTAGGGCCGGGCGCTGAGGATTTCTGCCGCCAGGGGCGAAGGCGCGGGCAGGTCACGACTGATCAGCCGCACTTCACCGGCCTCCATGCGCCGGAGAAGCGCCAGCCAACCTTCGCTGTCCATGGCTTCGTGCAGGCAGTCGTCGAGGGTCTGTTCCACCAGCGGGTGATGGGGGATTTCCCGCTCACCGGCCAGGTTCTCCAGGCACGCGATCTGGTCGGGGAAGACGCTGGCGATCAGGTCTTCGCTTTTCATTCGCTGGATCTGCGGCGCGACTTTGCGCCCGCCGGTGTAGCGCGGCAAGGCCAGGGCCACGCCGGCGTTCCAGCGCCAGCGCACGCCGAACAACGGCGCGTCGAGGACCGCCTGGACAAGGATCTGCTCGGCGCTGTGGCTGTTGAGGTAGCGCCAGACCTCGTCCAGCTCGAAGCTGTGGCTGGTGGACAGCGACAGCACGATGGCGTCTTCGCTGGCGGCGGCCTGCAGCTCGAAATTGAAGGTGCGGCAGAAGCGCTTGCGCAGGGCCAGCCCCCAGGCGCGGTTGATGCGGCTGCCGAACGGCGTGTGGATGATCAACTGCGTGCCGCCGGACTCGTCGAAGAAACGCTCCATCAACAGAGTGTCCTGGGACGGCAGCGCGCCGAAGGCCAGGCGCGCCGGAGCCAGGTAGTCCAGCAGTTGTTCGGCGCTGGCCAGGTTCAGGCCCAAGGTGTCGGTGAGCCAGTCGAGGGCCGGTTGCAGGTTGCCCGGCGTGGCGCTGAGCCGTTGATCCAGCTGTGCTTGCAGGCGAGCCACGGCCAGGGACAGTTCAGCGCTGCGCCCCGGCGCTTCGCCGAGCCAGAACGGGATGGTCGGCGGCTGGCCCTGGGCGTCCTCGACGCGCACGCGGCCGGCCTCGACACGAATGATGCGGTACGAGGTATTGCCCAACTGGAACACGTCGCCGGCGATGCTCTCCACCGCGAAGTCTTCGTTGACGCTGCCGATGTTCAGCCCCTGGGGTTCGAGCAGCACGCTGTAGTCGGCGTTGTCCGGGATGGTGCCGCCGCTGGTCACGGCGGTCAGCTTGCTGCCCCGGCGCCCGCGCAGGGTCCGGGTCACGGCGTCGCGGTGCAGGTAGGCGCTGCGCACGCCTTGGCGGCCATTGAGGCCTTCGGCGAGCATGTGCAGCAGCGCCTGGTAGTGTTCGTCGTCCAGCTGGGCGTAGGGCGAGGCGCGGCGGAATGTGTCAAGGAGCGCCTGTTCCGGCCATTCCTGGCAGCTGACCTCGGCGACGATCTGTTGGGCCAGCACGTCCAGCGGCGCCTCGGGAATGTGCAGGATGTCCAGTTCACCCCGGCGCACGCAGTCGAGCAGGGCGACGCATTCGATGAGGTCGTCGCGGGTGGTGGCAAACAGGCGGCCCTTGGGCGTGCCGCCGACGTGGTGCCCGGAGCGGCCGACCCGTTGCAGGAACGCCGAGATCGAGCGGGGCGAGGCGATCTGGCACACCAGGTCGACGTCGCCAATGTCGATGCCCAGTTCCAGGGACGCGGTGGCGATCAGCACCTGCAATTCGCCACGCTTGAGGCGTTGCTCGGCGTCGAGGCGAAACTCTTTCGCCAGGCTGCCGTGATGGGCGGCCACGGCGTCCTTGCCCAGGCGCTCGCTCAAGTGCCGGCTCAGGCGCTCGGCCAGGCGGCGGGTATTGACGAACACCAGGGTGGTGCGGTGCGCCCGCGCCAGTTCGGCGAGGCGGTTATAGACCAGTTCCCAGACGTCGTTGGCCATCACCGCCGACAGCGGCACGGGCGGTACTTCGATGTCCAGGTCCCGAGGGCGGGCGTGGCCGATGTCGACGATTTCACACGAACGGCCTTCACCCACCAGAAAGCGCGACACCGCTTCGATGGGTTTTTGCGTGGCGGACAGGCCGATGCGCACCAGCGGTTCGGCGCACAGGGCTTGCAGGCGTTCCAGGCTCAAGGCCAGGTGGCTGCCGCGTTTGCTGGCGGCGATGGCGTGGATTTCATCGACGATGACCGTGCGCGTGCTGCCGAGCATCTGCCGGCCGGAGTCGGAGCCGAGCAGGACGTAGAGCGATTCCGGGGTGGTCACCAGGATATGCGGCGCAGTCTTGCGCATCGCCGTGCGATCTTTCTGCGGCGTGTCGCCGGTGCGCACGGCGGTGGTGATGGGCAGGGGCGGCAAGCCCATCTGGCGCAGTTGTTCGGTGATGCCGGCCAGGGGATTTTGCAGGTTGATCTGGATGTCGTTGCTCAAGGCCTTGAGCGGCGAGACGTAGACCACCAGGGTCTGGTCCGGCAAGCCACCCTGTTCGAGGCCGCGGTGCACCAGGTCGTCGAGCACCGCGAGAAACGCCGTCAGGGTCTTGCCCGAACCGGTGGGCGCGGCCACCAGGGTCGAGCGACGCTGGCTGATCAACGGCCACGCCTGGGCCTGGGCGGCCGTGACCGCCGGGAATGTCTGGCTGAACCAGGCGCGGACGGCGGGGTGAAAGCCCGCCATGGCGTGGTCGGCTGCAAGGGGCAGATTCATAGGAGCAGTTATGCGGGTGGGGTGGGGAAGATGCAAGTACCGGCTGAGATCTCTGTCGACAGAGAGGGCCCTTTCGCGGGCAAGCCCGCTCCCACAATTAATCGGGTTTCGTCAGACCAAATGCGGTCGACTGTAGGAGCGGGCTTGCCCAGGCGGCGATCCGACGAAGAGGGCCTGAAGGACAGCCCACCTCCAGGATCTGCACATTACGGATGACGGTTGCGCACTAAACCCGCAAAATGCAACGATTCCGGCAACGCCTGCGGGCGTTGTCGACCAAATTCTTGTGCCAACAGACTGGGCCTGCTGACTTTATGCGAATGCGCCTTATGTTACTGGGCGGCGGAAATGCCCTTGGGCAGGCGCTGATTCGCCTCGGTGCAGAAGAAGACATCGGTTTTCTTGCCCCCCGCCCACCTGAAGACGGTTGGGATGCCGCGAGCCTGACGCAGTTGCTCGACGACACCCGGCCGGACGCCTTGATCAACCTGGCGTACTACTTCGACTGGTTCCAGGCCGAGGCTGTCAGCGAGCAGCGCCTGACCAGCCAGGAGCGCGCCGTCGAGCGCCTGGCCGAACTGTGCCAGCACCACAACATCATCTTGCTGCAACCGTCGAGCTATCGGGTGTTCGACGGTTCCCGCGCAACGGCCTACAGCGAAAAGGACGAGCCGGTGCCCCTGGGCCTGCGCGGCCAGGCGTTGTGGCGGATCGAACAAAGCGTGCGCGCCACCTGCCCGCAACATGTGCTGCTGCGATTCGGCTGGTTGCTGGACGACAGCGCCGACGGCATCCTCGGACGCTTCCTGGCCCGGGCTGAACAGCCGGAAGAACTGTTGCTGGCCGACGACCGTCGGGGCAATCCGACGCCGGTGGACGATGCGGCGCGGGTGATCATTTCGGTGCTCAAGCAACTCGATTGCGCAGCGCCGCTGTGGGGCACCTATCATTACGCCGGGCATGAGGCGACCACGCCGCTGGCGCTGGGCCAGGCGATCCTGACCGAAGCCCGGGCCCTGCATCCGCTGGCGATCGAGTCGCCCACGGCCCAGGCCCACGCTGCACGCCCGGACGCCGCGGAAGAACCGCAACACGCGGTGCTGGCCTGCAAGAAAATTCTGCACACCTTCGGGATCAAGCCCCGCGCCTGGCGCGCGGCGCTCCCAGGCTTACTGGATAGGTTCTATCGCCATGGCTGACGGCCCTGTTTTAATCACCGGCGGTGCGGGTTTCATTGGTTCGCACCTGACCGACGCCTTGCTCGCCAAGGGACATTCGGTGCGCATCCTCGATGACCTGTCCACCGGCAAGCGCAGCAACCTGCCGCTGGACAACCCGGCCGTCGAGCTGATCGAAGGCGACGTCGCCGATGCCGCCCTGGTCGCGCGGGCCATGGTCGGTTGCAGTGCCGTGGCGCACTTGGCCGCGGTGGCCTCGGTGCAAGCCTCGGTGGACGACCCGGTGCGTACGCACCAGAGCAATTTCATCGGCACGCTGAATGTCTGTGAGGCCATGCGCCAGGCCGGCGTGAAGCGGGTGCTGTTCGCCTCCAGCGCGGCGGTCTATGGCAACAACGGCGAAGGCCAGTCCATCGACGAGGACACGCCCAAGGCGCCGCTGACGCCGTATGCCTCGGACAAACTGGCCAGCGAGTTCTACTTCGATTTCTATCGCCGCCAGCACGCGCTGGAGCCGGTGGTGTTCCGCTTCTTCAACATCTATGGCCCGCGCCAGGATCCGTCCTCGCCGTATTCCGGGGTCATCAGCATCTTCAGCGAACGGGCGCAGAAAGGCCTGCCGATCACCGTGTTCGGCGACGGCGAGCAGACCCGGGATTTTGTCTACGTCGAAGACCTGGTGGACTTGCTGGTGCAAGCCATCGAGAAACCGGACGTGGAAGTGGGCGCGGTGAACGTCGGCTGGAACCAGGCGACGACCCTCAAGCAGTTGCTCGAGGCGCTGGCGGCGGTGATCGGCAACTTGCCGCCGGTCAGCTACGGCCCGGTGCGTTCCGGTGACATTCGCCACTCGCGGGCCGACAACCAGCGGTTGTTGCAGCGCTTCAGCTTCCCACCGCAGACGCCGATGAGCGTAGGCCTGGCGCGGCTGTTGGGCCGCTGAGATCACCGCCCCAAACAACTGTGGGAGCGAGCTTGCTCGCGATGACGGTGGATCAGCCAGCAATCATATTGACTGGCCCACCGATATCGCGAGCAAGCTCGCTCCCACAGGGATTTTTGTATCTTCAGGTCCGGCTTAGAACTTGTAGCCCAACCCCACCATGTAGATCCATGGATCCACGTCGACATTCACCTTGGCCCGGGTGCCTCCGGCCACGGCGTTGTTGTCGACATACGCCGTGGTGTCGATGTCGATGTAGCGCACCTGGCCGTTGATCATGATGTTGTCGGTCAGCATGTAGTCGGCGCCCACTTGCCACGCCATGCCCCAGCTGTTGCTCGCGCGAAAGTTGCTGAAGCCGTTGGCGCTGGCTTCGCTGCCGACGTGTTCGTCATAGATCCAGGTGTAGTTGATGCCGGCGCCGACATAAGGTTGGAAAGCCGACTTGGCGTCAAGCGGGTAGTAGACCAGGCTCAAGGTCGGCGGCAGGTGCTTGAGCGTGCCGAGCTTGTTGTTGGCAGCGCCCAGGGCGGTGCCCTTGATCTTCACGTCGTGCTCGAACGGCGAGGCCGCCAGCAATTCGATACCCAGGTTGTCGGTGATCATGTAGGCGAAGTTCAGGCCCAGTTGCGTGTCGCTGCTCATGGTCGCCTTGCCGCCCAGGTCGGCACCGGCCAGCGGACCGCGGTCGACCTTGACGCTGCCGCTGTCGGCCTCTGGATTGACGGTAATGGCACCGGCGCGAACGATGATATCGCCGGCGGTATGGGCCTGGGCGAGTGGGGCTGCGAGCGCGAGGGCAAAGAGGGAAGCGCTGAGCAAGGACTTGTGCATGGGGGCTCCAGAGGACATTTCAAAAGGGATGTCCCATGGTACGGAGCCGCCTGGCCCGGTCTTTTGACACAGCTCAATGAGTCTTGGTCGATTAATTGACTCAGCTCAATGAAATGATGATGAGCAAGCCTTGACGGCCCCATCGCGAGCAAGCTCGCTCCCACACAGGTCGCATAGGCACTGAGCTCTCCTGTGGGAGCGAGCTTGCTCGCGATAGCTATCTGACGGACTGCCCATCAACACCCGATTCACTCTGGCAGTTCATACACATAGATCTTTTCGGCCTCCATCTGATACCCGGCATCGGCCAGTTCGCTGGTAGACGGCTTGACCTGCATCGGCCCTTCAACCCAGTAGGGCTGGTACAACTCGTCGAGTTTGACCCCGACTTCGCTCTTCACATGCACGATCTGGTTGGAGGGCGGTGGCGGTACATGGATGCAGGCGCCGAAGTACGGCACCAGCAGGAAGTCCGTGGTGCGACCTTCCTCGCTGACTTCCAGCGGCACGATGTAGCCCGGCAAACGAATCCGCTGGCCGTCGAGTTCCTTGACCACCGGTGCGTTGGGCAAGTCCTGCCTGGCCGCGGGGGCGGACTCGGCGGCCAGGGCGTTGCCCATCTGCGACAGGTCGTGCAGCGGGGTCATGTTCGGCACTTCCGGCGGTGCGCCCGCCGGGATCATTTCGGTCCAGGCCAGGTCCCTCGGCTCGGCCGCCCACAGGGGCAGGGCGACCATCATCAACAGCGCAAACAGGGCGCGGGGCATCTTCACGGTCCTCATAAACGGATCGACAAACCATCGGCCAGCGATTGGCGATAGGCGCGCCAGGCCGGCACGCTGCCCATCAGCAGGGCGGCGATCAGGATGCCAGCCATGAGCGTCCATTCATATTCGCTCGGCCAACCCAGCGGCAGATACAGGCCATAGGCCGACTGTACATAACCCTGGGCGGCACCGATGCCGATGTACAGCAGGGCCAGCCCGGCGACCACCCCGGCCAGCGCCAGGGCGAAGGCTTCGAGCACCAGCAGGCTAGCGATGTGCCAGGGCCGCGCGCCCACCGAACGCAGGATGGCCATTTCCCGACGCCGCTCGTTGAGGCTGGTGAGAATCGCCGTGAGCATGCCGATCAAACCGGTCAGGACCACGAACAGCGAGATCACGAACAAGGCTTTTTCCGCCGTGCCCATCAGGCTCCACAATTCCTGAAGGGCCACGCCGGGCAGGATCGCCAAGAGCGGTTCGCCACGGAACTCATTGATCTCGCGCTGCAAGGCAAAGGTGGAAATCTTGCTGTTGAGGCCGAGCATGAACGCGGTGATGGCTTGCGGCGTGAGGTCCATGTTGCGTGCCTGGTCGGCGCTGATGCGGCCGTTGCCCTGGGCCGGCACGCCGTTTTTCCAATCGATGTGGATCGCCTCCATGCCGCCGAGGCTGATGTGCAGCGTGCGGTCCACCGGGGTGCCGGTGCGCTTGAGAATGCCCACCACGGTGAAGGGCTTGTCGTCATGCTTGACCAGGCTGATCGCCGCGACACCGTGGGCCAGCACCAGTTTGTCACCGAGCTTGTAGTGCAACGCCTCGGCCACTTCGGCGCCGAGCACCACTTCGAAAGGGTCGGTGGCGAAGGCCCGGCCATCGGCCAGTTCCAGGTGTTGCTGGCGGCCGTACTGGTAATGCTCGAAGTAGGCCTCGGTGGTGCCCATCACCCGGTAGCCGCGGTGGGAGTCGCCGAGGGACATAGGGATGGCCCACTTCACTTTCGGGTTGCTGGCGAAGTGTTCGAAGCTGTCCCAGCGGATGTTGTTGGTGGCGTTGCCGATGCGAAACACCGAATACAGCAACAGGTTCACCGAGCCGGAACGGGCGCCGACAATCAGGTCGGTGCCGCTGATGGTGCTGGCAAAACTGGCCCGCGCCTCGGTGCGCACCCGCTCCACCGCCAGCAGCAGGCAGACGGACAGGGCGATGGCGAACGCGGTGAGGATCGCGGTGAAACGGCGGTTCGCCAGGCTGGCCATGGCAAGACGGAACAAATACATCTCAGACCTCGACAGGCGTGGCGGCGCGATTGAGATCGGCCAGCGAGAGGTTGCGGTCGAACAGCGGCGCCAGGCTCTGGTCGTGGCTGACGAACAAGAGGCTGGCGCCGGCCTCGCGGCATTCGGCGAACAGCAGCCGCAGGAAGTTTTCCCGGGCGTCATAATCCAGGGCCGAGGTTGGCTCGTCGGCGATCACCAGCTCCGGCTGGCCGATCAACGCCCGGGCGGCGGCGACCCGTTGCTGCTGGCCGATGGACAGCGAATCGGCCCGGCGTTCCAACAAACTGGGGTCGGTCAGCCCCAGGTGGGTTAGCAGCGTGACTGCGGCCTGGTCGACACTGCCGTGACGGTGCCTGGCCCGTTGCGCCCGCAGCCTGGAAAAGTGGCAGGGCAGCTCGACGTTCTCGCGTACCGAGAGAAACGGCAGCAGGTTGAATTGCTGGAAGATGTAGCCGGTGTGGTCCACGCGAAACCGGTCCCGGCTGCCCGCGCCCAGTTTGCTGAGGTCCTGGCCAAGCAGGCGGATGCTGCCCCGGTCCGGTGTCTGCACGCCGCCGAGCAATCCCAGCAGGGTGGTCTTGCCGCTGCCGCTCGGGCCTTTGAGAAACACCGTCTCGCCGCTTTCCAGGCGAAACGCCGGGATGTCCAGCAGCAGCGGATGCCCGGGCCAACTGAAGCCCAGGTCGGACAGTTCGATGAGTGCTTGGGTCATGGTGGCCAACGTCAGGATTGTGGAGTAGCCCCTGTGGGAGCGGGCTTGCTCGCGAAAGCGGTGTGTCAGGCTGCATCTGTATTGGATGTGCCGGCCTCTTCGCGGGCAAGCCCGCTCCCACAGGGGGGATGCGCAATTCTTAAAATTTAAGGGCCGGTGCTTCGGGCGTCAGTTCCGCGCCTTGCTGGCCGTTCGGGCCGATCATCTGCACGAGGATCTTCCGGGTGGCCGGGAAGACCTTGAACAGCGACGTCAGGTCCAGGTGCGTCAAGGCGCTGGGTGCGACGCAACGGAACTGGTAGCGGGCGTGGATTTCGCTGTGCTCGTGGTGATGCTCGTCGCCATCGGCCTCTTCGTCATGGTCCTCGTGGTCCGGCTCATCGCCGAACAGCGGGCTTTCCAGTTCCTGCTGCTCCAGGGTGCATTTGGCATCGGCCAGGTTGACCAGCGTTGCCGGTTTCTCCAGCTTCGCCCGCACAGCGGCAACCTTGGCTTTGTCGGCGTCGCTGGTGGCGGGGTGTTCGAAACCCACCAGGTTCATCGCCGGGCTGTCCAGCTCCAGTTCCAGGGTCTGGCCGTCGAGCGAGGCGTTGAGCCGGCCGACGCCGTGTTCGTGGGCACCCAGGCTGCCGTGTTCATGCTCGTGGTCATGGTCGTGCTCCACCGCCGCGTGAGCGACGGCCAGGGGCAGCAGGGCGAACGGCAGGGCGAGAAGCAAACGGCGCATGACGGGTCTCCGAGAGGTCGATGATCTGTTATGTAATCTTATAACGTGAACAGAGTTTGACCGCCTGCTTGGCGTCGCGCAAGGGCCATGGGAGCATGCGTACATGAAATATTCAGGAGCACGGTGATGTTGCGGATACGCGGAACGGTCGGCGATTGGCCGGTGGACTTGTCGATCGACATGGACGAGGGCGATTGGGCGCAGCTGGGTGCGCAGTTGCAGGTGATCAAGCCCGCCGAGGCGGCGGCACCTGCGGCCAGACCGGCCAATCAGGACGATGCGCTGTGGCAGATCGCCAAGGAGCTGCTGCGCAAGGCCGGACAACTCAGTGGTCCGGACCTGCTGGAGCAACTGGAAGGATTGACGGGCAGCGCCTCGGCGGGCAAACGCTTGCTGGTGCGGTTGCGACACAGTGCCGAGGTCAAGGTATTGAGCGGCGGCGACACGCCGCTCTATAGCTGGGCCGGAGGGCAAGCTGCAAGCTAGAACCGTCTTGCCGCTTGAGGCTCGTCGCTCGCCACTGCTTTTTAGTACAACGCGGCAAACAGCTTGCGGCGGTAGGTCGTCACCAGTGGATGGTCGTTGCCCAGCAGCTCGAACACTTGCAGCAGCGTCTTGTGCGGCAGGCCTTCGCTGTAGCTGCGGTTGCGCATGAACAACTTGAGCAGGGCTTCGAGGGCCGGTTCGTACTGCTGGCGCGCCAGTTGCTGGATCGCCAGCTGGTACACCGCTTCGTCATCCTGCGGGTCTTTGGCCAGGCGGGCCTTGAGGTCGGCGGCGTCCGGCAGGTTTTTCGCCAGGTCAAGGAACTGGATCTGCGCCTTGGCACCGGCCAGGGCGGCCTTGTGTTCGTCGCTTTTCACCGCATCGAGCACCGTCTGGGCTTCACTCAGTTCACCCCGTTCAGTCAGGCAACGGGCATACAGGATCAGCGCCTTGGCGTTGGTGTTGTCTTCGCCCAGCAACACCGTGAGCAGGGCTTCGGCGTCGGCGAAACGGCCGTCGTCGAACAGCGCCTGGGCCTGCTCGAACGGGTCGGCGGCGGCTGGCGGCGGCATCTGCACGTGCGGCTCGAGCATTGCCCGCACCGCGGATTCCGGTTGGGCCCCGGCGAAGCCATCGACGGGCTGGCCGTCCTTGAACAGCACCACGGTTGGCAGGCTGCGGATGCCGAAGCGGGCGACGATGTCCTGTTCGATGTCGCAGTTGACCTTGGCCAGCAGCAGTTCACCCTGATAACTCTCGGCGATGCTTTGCAGCATCGGCATCAGGGCCTTGCACGGCGCGCACCACTCGGCCCAGAAATCCACCAGCACCGGTTTGTGGAAGGAGTTCGCGATCACCGACTGGTCGAAGTCGGCGGTGGTGGCGTCGAAGATGTAAGGCGTGTCCTGGCTCATGGGAATCTCGTAGAACGCTTGAATGGGGCAACTATACGGCTTGGTGGGGGTAGCTGAAAGCGGGGAGGTCTTTCGTCCCGTGGTATCGGGTAGGCCGCCTTCGCGAGCGAGCCCGCTCCCACAGGGCGCGCGCGAACACTTGAGATCCCTTGCGGGCGCGGGCTTGCTCGCGAAGCTTTTAACTCTCGCGCCGCGCGTGATACAGGCTCACGTGCCGAAACTCCTCAGGCTCAGCCAGGTCCGGCAAGGTCATCGCTTGCAGCCTTTCGATGCGCCGGTACAGCGGATGCTGGAAATCCCGCACCCTTGAATCGGCCACCAAGGCCTCGCGGCCACGGCTGAGGAATTGATCGAGCAACGGCAGGTTGGTCCGGTCGTAGAGCACGTCGGCCACCAGGATCAGGTCGAAGCGGTCGGCCTCGGCGAAAAAGTCCGCCGAATACCCCAGATCCACGCCGTTGAGCGCGGCATTGGCGCGGCACGCGGCGATCGCCAGCGGATCGAGGTCGCAGGCCACCACTTCCAGCGCCCCGGCCTTGAGCGCGGCGATACCGGCCACGCCGGAGCCGGCGCCGAAGTCCAGCACGCGCTTGCCCTCGACCCACTGCGGTTGTTCGACCAGGTAGCGGGCCATGGCCAGGCCGCTGGCCCAGCAGAAACTCCAGTAGGGCGGTTCGTGAAGGATGCGCCGGGTTTCTTCCGGGCTGAAGGCGCGGTCCATGTTGTCGCCGTCGATCAGCCACAGCTTCAGGTCGGTGTCGGGCAGCGGGCAGGCCACCAGGCGCGCGTCTCCCAGCAATTGGCCCAAGGCCTCTTGCAGGTCGTGCGGGGCGTTCATGGCGCCTTGACGAATTGCAGGGCGCCCAGGGCCTGGGTGGTCGGTTGGGTGATGCGCTGTTCCGGCAGGTGCAGGATCAACTGGCCCGACTGGCTGGCCCGTCCACGCAGTTCCACGCGGGCGCCGACCGGAAACGCTTCCGGGTTGAACCGCAGGTGGAAGGGCAGGGCCTGGTTGGTGCCGATCAGGCTGGAACTGGCAAGCAGTTGTTGTGGACGGTCCTTGTCATCGATCACCAGCAGCGCCAGTTCGACTTCGGCCCCGGCCGGTACGCCTTGCAAGGTGCCGCTCAATTCGCGCTGGTAGGCGGGCAGCGGGCCCAGCTCGGCCGCCTGGCGGGCTTTTTCCTGGGCCTGTTTCGGTGCGGGTGCCGGTGCGGGTGCAGCGGGCTTGGGCGCATCGCTGCTGCACGCCATCAGCAGGCTGAAAAGACTGAGCAAAACGAGCGATCGTAGCGGCATGTGTGGCTCCAGCAAGGTAATTTCCATGAATCAGACGGTAAGCCCGTCTGTATACCGTAAACCCTATGGCTTGTCTTGCCAGTGGGATGCGCTACCATGGCCCTCCCTTTTTTTGTTGCCTGCCACCATGCACTGTCCCTTCTGCGGTGCCAACGACACCAAGGTCATCGACTCGCGACTGGTCGCCGAGGGCGAACAGGTCCGCCGCCGGCGTGAATGCCTGGCCTGCGGCGAACGCTTCACTACGTTCGAGACCGCTGAACTGGTGTTGCCGCGCCTGATCAAAACCGACGGCAGCCGCCAGCCGTTCGACGAAGAAAAACTGCGCGCCGGTATGCAGCGCGCCCTGGAAAAGCGTCCGGTGAGCGTCGAGCGCCTGGAAGCGGCGCTGGTGCACATCAAGCACAAGCTGCGGGCTACCGGCGAGCGCGAGGTCAAGTCCCTGGTGGTCGGTGAGCTGGTGATGGCCGAGCTGCAGAAGCTCGACGAAGTCGCCTACATCCGTTTCGCCTCGGTGTACCGACGCTTCCAGGACCTGAACGAGTTCCGCGAGGAAATCGACCGCCTGGCCCGTGAACCGGTGAAAGAATGACCGGCGCGGCGCAGCAGGCAGTCCTTGACGCCCACTACATGGCCCGTGCGCTGGAGCTGGCGCGACGCGGTCACTACACCACCCACCCCAATCCCCGGGTCGGTTGCGTGATCGTGCGTGACGGGCAGGTGGTCGGCGAGGGCTGGCACGTGCGCGCCGGCGAACCCCATGCCGAAGTCCATGCCTTGCGCGCCGCCGGTGAACTGGCCCGGGGTGCCACCGCCTATGTGACCCTCGAACCGTGCAGCCACCACGGGCGCACGCCCCCGTGCGCCGATGCGTTGGTGAACGCCGGCGTGGCCCGGGTGGTCGCGGCGATGCAGGATCCGAACCCGGAGGTTGCCGGTCGCGGCCTGCAACGGCTGGCCCAGGCCGGCATCGCCTGCGAGGGCGGTGTGCTCGAAGGCGAGGCGCGGGCCCTCAACCCGGGCTTCCTCAAGCGCATGGAGCACGGTTTGCCGTTCGTGCGGGTCAAGTTGGCGATGAGCCTCGATGGCCGCACGGCCATGGAAAGCGGCGAGAGCCAGTGGATCACCGGCCCGGCCGCACGTTCGGCGGTGCAACGCCTGCGGGCCCAGGCCAGCGTGGTGCTGACCGGCGCCGATACGGTGCTGGCGGACAATGCCCGGCTGACCGTGCGCGCCGATGAACTCGGGCTCGACGCGCAGCAGACCGCCCTGGCCATGAGCCGTCCGCCACTGCGGGTACTGGTGGACGGTCGCCTGCGGGTCCCGCTGGACGCGGCGTTCTTCAAGGCCGGCCCGGCGCTGGTCGCAACCTGCATGGCGGTGGAGGAACAATACGCCAATGGCCCCGAATGCCTGCGGGTGCCGGGGGATGACGGGCAGGTCGATCTGCATCAATTGCTGGTGGCGCTGGCCGCCCGCGGCGTCAACGAGGTGCTGGTGGAAGCCGGTCCGCGCCTGGCAGGGGCGTTCGCCCGGCAAGGGTTGGTGGACGAATTCCAGTTGTTCATCGCCGGCAAGTTCCTCGGCTCCTCGGCGCGTCCGTTGCTGGACTGGCCGCTGGCGCGGATGAAAGACGCCCCGGAACTGAAAATCACCGAAATCCGCGCCGTGGGCGATGACTGGCGAGTCATCGCCGTTCCCGTGTCCCCGGCCAGCGTATAATTCCCGGCTTTCGCGCAAGCGGCGGCCTGTTCTCGAGGAGGACTCCATGTTTACCGGCATCATCGAATCCATCGGCAGCATCCGTGCACTCACTCCCAAGGGCGGGGATGTGCGGGTCCACGTCGAAACCGGCAAGCTCGACCTGAGCGACGTCAAGCTGGGCGACAGCATTGCGGTCAATGGCGTGTGCCTGACGGCCGTCGAGCTGCCGGGCAATGGCTTTTTGGCAGACGTCAGCCGCGAAACCCTCGACTGCACCGCGATGAACGACCTCAAGAGCGGCAGCCCGGTCAACCTGGAAAAAGCCCTGACTCCCACTACCCGCCTGGGCGGCCACCTGGTCAGCGGCCACGTGGACGGCGTCGGCGAGGTGGTTTCGCGTACCGATAATGCACGGGCCGTGGAGTTTCGTATCCGCGCGCCGAAGGAGCTGGCCAAGTACATCGCCCATAAAGGCTCGATCACCGTCGATGGCACCAGCCTGACGGTCAATGCCGTGGACGGTGCCGAGTTCCTGCTGACGATCATTCCGCACACCTTGAGCGAAACCATCATGGCCTCGTATCGGCCGGGTCGCCGGGTCAACCTGGAGGTCGACCTGCTGGCCCGTTACCTGGAGCGCCTGCTGCTCGGTGACAAGGCCGCGGAGCCTGCATCCGGCGGCAATATCACCGAAAGTTTCCTGGCCGCCAACGGCTACCTCAAATCCTGACCCAAGGGGGTGCCGCGTGGCGCTCAATAGCATCGAAGAACTGGTCGAAGATATCCGCCAAGGCAAGATGGTCATCCTCATGGATGACGAAGACCGCGAGAACGAAGGCGACCTGATCATGGCCGCCGAGTGCTGCAAGGCCGAGCACATCAACTTCATGGCCAAGCACGCCCGCGGCCTGATCTGCATGCCGATGACCCGCGAGCGCTGCGAACTGCTGAAGCTGCCGCTGATGGCGCCGCGCAACGGTTCCGGCTTCGGCACCAAGTTCACCGTGTCCATCGAGGCCGCCGAGGGCGTGACCACCGGTATCTCCGCCGCGGACCGGGCGCGCACCGTGCAGGCGGCCGCCGCGAGAGACGCCAAGGCCGAAGACATCGTCAGCCCTGGCCACATCTTCCCGCTGATGGCCCAGGCCGGTGGCACCCTGGCCCGCGCCGGTCACACCGAGGCGGCTTGCGACCTGGCGCGCATGGCCGGTTTCGAGCCCAGCGGTGTGATCTGCGAAGTGATGAACGATGACGGCACCATGTCCCGTCGCGCGGAGCTGGAAGCGTTCGCCGCCGAACACGGCATCAAGATCGGCACCATCGCCGACCTGATCCACTACCGGATGATCCACGAACGTACCGTTCAGCGGATTGCCGAGCAGCCCCTGGACAGCGAGCTGGGCCAGTTCAACCTGGTGACCTACCGTGATTCGGTGGAAGGCGACGTGCACATGGCGCTGACCCTGGGCACCGTGTGCGCCGACGAACCGACCCTGGTGCGGGTGCATAACATGGACCCGCTGCGCGACCTGCTGATGGTCAAGCAGCCAGGCCGCTGGAGCCTGCGGGCCGCCATGGCGGCGGTGGCCGAGGCCGGCAGTGGCGTGGTCCTGCTGCTCGGGCATCCGCTCGATGGCGATGTGTTGCTGGCGCACATCCGCGAGACCGGCGACCAGGCGGCGGTGAAAAAGCCGACCACCTACAGCATCGTCGGCGCCGGTTCGCAGATCCTTCGCGACCTGGGCGTGCGTAAAATGCGCCTGATGAGCGCACCGATGAAATTTAATGCGATATCCGGTTTCGATCTGGAAGTTGTAGAATACGTGCCCTCCGAATAATGGCCCTTGTTCAGTGAAGGGGGCCCTTGTGGGAGCGGGCTTGCCCGCGAAGGCGATGTGTCAGTCGACATCAATGTTGAAGGTTCCATCGCTTTCGCGGGCAAGCCCGCTCCCACAAAGGTTTACACTTCGCTGCGTTGAGGCTTTGTATTCGTGGCTAATATCACTGAAAGAGCGCGTAAAGAACGCGCTCTGGCTCTTTAAGAGATCTGACGAATGACCCTGAAGACCATCGAAGGTACCTTCATCGCCCCTAAAGGCCGCTACGCTCTGGTAGTGGGCCGTTTCAACAGCTTCGTGGTCGAGAGCCTGGTTGACGGTGCGGTCGATGCCCTGGTTCGCCATGGCGTGAGCGAAAGCGACATCACCATCATCCGCGCCCCTGGCGCCTTCGAAATTCCGCTGGTTGCGCAAAAAGTCGCGCAAAAGGGCGAATATGCGGCGATCATCGCCCTGGGCGCGGTCATTCGTGGCGGTACCCCGCACTTCGAATACGTGGCCGGCGAATGCACCAAGGGCCTGGCCCAGGTGTCCATGGAATTCGGCGTACCGGTCGCCTTCGGCGTACTGACGGTTGATTCCATCGAGCAAGCCATCGAACGTTCCGGCACCAAGGCCGGTAACAAAGGTGCCGAGGCTGCCCTGTCCGCCCTGGAAATGGTCAGCCTGCTGGCGCAGTTGGAGGCCAAGTGATTAGCGACGAAAGCGATCGTTTCAACCCGCGCGATCCCAAGCCCGCCGATGCCGGCAAGCCGTCGAAAAGCGCCAAGCGTCGCGAAGCCCGTCAGCTCGCGACTCAGGCGCTGTATCAATGGCACATGGCCAAGCAATCGCTGAACGAGATCGAAGCGCAGTTCCGGGTCGATAACGATTTCAGTGATGTCGACGGCGCCTACTTCCGCGAAATCCTTCACGGGGTTCCGCAGTTCAAGACCGAAATCGACACCGCGCTTGCGCCGTGCCTGGACCTGACCATCGAAGAGCTGGACCCGGTTGAACTGGCGGTCTTGCGCCTGTCCACCTGGGAACTGCTCAAGCGCGTCGACGTTCCGTACCGCGTGGTGATCAACGAGGGAATCGAGCTGGCGAAGGTCTTCGGTTCCACCGACGGCCACAAGTTCGTCAACGGTGTCCTCGACAAGCTGGCCCCTCGCCTGCGTGAAGCTGAAGTGAAGGCGTTCAAGCGCTGAACGGCGCTTGCGGCGGCTATGGGCGAATTTGAGCTGATCCGTAATTACTTCGCCGCCGCGCCTTGTGCGCAGGGCGGCGAGGGCGTTGCGCTGGGGATCGGCGACGACTGCGCCTTGCTGGCTGTGCCTGCTGGGGAGCAACTGGCGGTGTCCACCGATACCCTCGTGGCCGGTGTGCACTTCCCTGATCCCTGCGATCCGTTCCTGCTCGGCCAGCGCTCGCTGGCCGTTGCGGTCAGTGACCTGGCCGCCATGGGCGCCACTCCGGTTGCCTTTACCCTTGCCCTGACCCTGCCGACGGTGACCGCCGATTGGCTGCGGGCCTATGCCCGCGGCTTGAACCAGATGGCCCAGGCCTGTGGCGTGACGCTGGTGGGCGGTGACACCACGCGAGGGCCGTTGAGCCTGACCCTGACGGTGTTTGGCCGAGTGCCTGCCGGCCAGGCCCTGACCCGTGGCGGCGCGCAACCTGGCGATCTGCTCTGCGTCGGCGGCGAGTTGGGCAACGCCGCTGGCGCCTTGCCGCTGGTGCTTGGCCAGCGCATCGCCGAAACCGCTGTCGCCGCCCCCCTGCTGGCACACTACTGGTCGCCCCGGCCGCAGATCGACTTGGGCCTGGCGCTGCGGGGCAAGGCCCGCGCGGCAATGGATATTTCCGATGGCCTGCTGGCCGATTGCGGGCATATTGCCCAGGCATCCGCCGTGGCCATTGAGGTTGAACGGGACCGCCTGCCGTTGTCCAAGGCTTTAGTGGCGTTCCTTGGCATGCCGGGCGCGACGGATGCGGCCCTGAGTGGCGGCGACGATTACGTGTTGCTGTTTACCTTGCCGCCAGCCGGGTTGCCGGCGCTGCAAGCCGAAGGCTGGCCGATCCATGTGATCGGCTGCGTAGCGGCAGGCGAGGGCGTTTCGCTGGTCGACCGCCATGGACAGGACATCACCCCGCACATCCGGGGCTACCAACATTTTCGGGAGACACCGTGACAGATCATCCCAACCAGGTCCCGGCGGAGTTCGTTCCGCCCTCGGTCTGGCGCAATCCCTGGCATTTCATGGCCTTCGGCTTCGGTTCGGGAACCTTGCCTAAAGCGCCGGGCACCTGGGGCTCGCTGGTTGCGCTACCCTTCATACCGTTGTGGCAGATGTTGCCGGACTGGGGCTACTGGCTGATGCTGGGCCTCACCATGCTGTTTGGCTTCTGGCTCTGTGGCAAAGTGGCGGATGACCTGCGGGTGCACGATCATGAAGGCATCGTCTGGGACGAAATGGTCGGCATGTGGATCACCCTCTGGCTGGTGCCGGAAGGCTGGTACTGGCTGGTAATGGGTTTCCTGGTGTTTCGCTTCTTCGATATCCTCAAGCCATGGCCGATCCGCTGGATCGACCGGCATGTTCACGGAGGCGTCGGTATCATGCTCGACGATGTCCTGGCCGGGGTCTTTGCCTGGCTGGCAATGCAAGGATTGGTGTGGTGTTTCACCTGAGGGAGCCAGGAATGGGCGTCAGCCGCGCACTACTGCTGTTGCTGTGTCTGGGGGCCTGCCTCGGCGTGCGGGCGGCCGACCCGGCGCCGCTGCCGGGCAAGATCCGCGCGGCCAGCGAGGAGTGGGCCAATTACACCCAGGCCGATGGCCAGGGCATGGCCTGGGACATCCTGCGCGAGGTGTT
The DNA here is from genome assembly GCF_036693845.1 of Pseudomonas sp. MS646. Taxonomy (NCBI): domain Bacteria; kingdom Pseudomonadati; phylum Pseudomonadota; class Gammaproteobacteria; order Pseudomonadales; family Pseudomonadaceae; genus Pseudomonas; species Pseudomonas sp. MS646. The sequence continues at coordinate 5,471,079 of NZ_CP144763.1, read as the reverse complement.
CGAGCCTGAAGGCGTCAAGCTGGAGATCCGCAGCGTGCCGTACACCCGCTCCATCGGGTTGGTGCAGCGCGGCGAAGTCGACGCACAGGTGGGCGCCTACCGCGATGAAACCGAAGGCCTGCTCTACCCTCACTGGCACTACGACGTCGATCACATCTATGCCCTTGGGCTGGCTTCCAAGCCGTCCCCAACGCTGACCACCGTCGGTAACTACCGGCTGGTGTGGATGCGTGGCTACGAATACAACAGCTACCTGCCCAACATCCGGCGTTACAACGAAATTCACCGGGCGGTGGGGATCTTGCCGATGCTTGCCCATGATCGTGCCGATTTCTATATCGATGCGCTGATGGAGATCCAGCAGGTGCTCGCCAAGGCCGACAATCCCCAGCAGTACAAGCTCTCGCCGTTGATCAACCTGCCGCTCTACCTGGGGTTTGCCAACAACGAGAACGGCCGGGCCTTGCGCGCGCTGTTCGACCGGCGCATGGAGGTATTGGTCAAGAGCGGCAAGTTGAAACCGATCTTCGAGCGTTGGAAACAACCCTATCCGTTCGACGAGAATGGCAATCCACCGAAGCCGTAATCAAACTTTTCGATGGTTATGGCCGACAATTCAGCCTAAGCGTCTGTCTTGACGTGCTGTTACAATGCCCGCCTCTGCGAAACTCCAGTACTAGATCAGGAGCACACCGGTGCCTGTCGTTTTTGTTGCCGCTTCCAAGCTGCCAACGCCCTTTGCGCAATTCACCATGCATGGTTTTCTCGATGAAGCCACCGGCCGCGAGCACGTCGTGCTGAGCCTGGGTGATTTCGCCGACGGCGCACCGGTGCTCGGCCGCCTGCATTCCGAATGCCTGACGGGCGATGCCTTGTTCAGCCAGCGCTGCGATTGCGGTTCGCAACTCGAAGCGGCCTTGCAGGCGATTGCCCGCGAAGGCCGGGGCGTATTGCTGTACCTGCGCCAGGAAGGCCGGGGCATTGGCCTGCTGAACAAGATTCGCGCCTATGAGTTGCAAGATGGCGGCGCGGACACCGTCGAGGCCAACGAGCGCCTCGGCTTTGCCGCCGACATGCGCGACTACAGCATCTGCCAGCCGATGCTCGAGCACCTGGGGGTCACGTCCTTGCGGTTGATGACCAACAACCCGCGCAAGGTCAAGGCGTTGACCGACATGGGCATCGTGGTGGCCGAGCGCGTGCCGCTGCACACCGGTCATAACCCCCACAACAAGCTCTACCTGGCGACCAAGGCCAGCAAGCTCGACCACATGATGGGCAACGAGCACCAGGGCGAGGTCGACCGGGCGTGACGCGTGGTCAGGTCCGGCGGCGGCTGTCCGTCACGTGGTGGCAGTACCTGGCGCTGGCCTTGCTGCCGCTGTTCGTGATCAACGCGGTGTTCGGCCAGGGCGAGGCGATCCTGCCGGTGCTGGCGATGCCGTTGTTCATCGCGGGCGTGGCGTCGATGTTTGTCAGCCTGCGTTTCTTCGGGCCCTACAAGAACGCCTTGATCGCCACCCAGAAAGCCCTCGACACGGCGGATGAGCCCCAAGCCTGGATTAGCCTGGCGGCCCGTCGGCGTGCGGCGCTCCTGGTCGCCGCGCTGCCGGCCTGGGTCGGTGCGCTGGCGGTGTTCGTCGGCCTCGAAGCGGTGCCGTTGATGCTGCTGGCGTTGTCCACGGCCGTGTTGTTCTACCTGTACCGCATCCCGCGTCAACTCGGCTGATGCACCGCTGGCTGGCGGTTGTGCTGCTGGCCGTCAGTGCCTCGGCGGTTGCGGCCCCACGGGTGGTCAGCCTGGCGCCTTCGTTATCGGAAATCGTTGTCGAGCTCGATTGCGCCGACCTGCTGGTGGGCGTGCTGGACGGCGGTGAGCGTCCCGCCGTGCTGGAAAACCTGCCTTCGGTAGGGCGTTACGGGCAACTGGACATGGAGCGCTTGCTCAGCCTCAAGCCCGACCTGCTCCTGCTCTGGCCGGGCAGCGTCGGACCGGCCCAGCGCGAGCAGCTCAAGGGCCTGGGCATCGCCATCCATGTGGTCGACCCCCACGACCTCGACCAGTTGATCACGCAAATCGAAGCCATTGCCGCGCAGCTTGGCAGGCCGGAACGGGGCATGCAACGCGCGGCGCAGTTGCGCGAGCGCCTGGAGGGCCTGCGCCAACGCTACCGGCGCGAGCCACCGCTGCCGGTGTTCTATCAGGTGTGGGACCGGCCGCTCTATACCGTGGGCGGTGGCCAGATCATCAGCGATGCCCTGGCGGTGTGCGGCGCGCGCAATGTGTTCGCCGACCTGAGCCTGCCGGCGCCGCAAGTGAGCGTGGAGTCGGTGTTGCAGCGCAAGCCGCAGGCGATCCTGGCCACGGAACAGGCCCAGCTCGATGCCTGGAAAGCCTGGCCGGTGGCGCAAGGGCGATTGCTGCGGGTGACCGACAAGGGGCTGGAGCGGCCCAGTGGGCAGATGATCGAGGCGACGGCCCGGCTGTGTGAATTGATTGCGCCGGACAAATAGACCGCGGCGCTTGCAATCGCGAGCCAGCTCGCTCCACAGCTGACCGCGTCTTGAGCGACAACATCGATCAACTGTGGGAGCGGGCTTGCCCGCGAAGAGGCCAGTCCAGGCACCACAAGCTCTGGATCAGAGTGACGGTGTCCAGGTCACCCCAAACAACCACGTCCGACCTTCCTCCCGATACCCATACTGGGCCCCATCATGGCTATACAGCGCCCGGCTGTAACCCTTGTCCAGCAGGTTATCCACCTTCATCTCCAGTTTCACTTCCCGGCTCAGCGCCCAACCGCTGCGCAAGCCCAGGAGGGCATAACCACCCAGCGCATGGCGGTTGTTCTCATCGTCATAGCTGCTGCTCACCGCTTGCCAGGTCGCGCCGAGGCTCAGTCGGTCGAATGAACGGTCCAGATCCAGGCTCAGGGTCCGGCGGGCGCGGCGGGCCAGGGTGTGGCCGCTGTCCCTGTCCCGTGGATCGATCACGGCCACGGCCAGGTTGCCCTGCCAGCCGAACAGATCCTGCATCAAAGCCATTTCGACGCCGTTGATCCGCGCCGAGGCGACGTTCTGCGGGCGTGACTGGCTGCCGAAAATGATCGCGTCCTTGAGGTCAGTGCGATACAGCGAGGTCTCCAGGCGGGTGTCCTCGCCCAATTGGCTGCGCCATTGCAGTTCGTAGCTCTTGGCGGTCTCGGGGGTGAGGTTCGGGTTGCTGTAGTCCGGGTAGTACAGGTCGTTGAAGGTCGGCGCGCGAAAACTTTCGCTGTAGGTCAGCAACAGGTCGTTGCCCGGCGAAACCGGCAGGGTGAGGGTGCCGCTCCAACTGTTCTGGCCGCCGAATTGCTGGTTCTGGTCGCGTCGCAGGCCCAATTCGGTGGAAAACGCCTCGGCCTGATAGCGGTGCTGGATAAACGCGGCGCGGTTCCAGCGACTGTCCTCGTCGAACGATGTACTGCTGTTGACCCGATCCTCGTACCAATCGCCGCCCACGATCAGGCTGTTGTGCTCATCCAGCGTCACGTCGTTCTGCCAGGTCACGGAGTCGCGGTAGGTGTTGAACACTTCGCGGACATCGCTGAGCTTGTCGAAGGTCTTCTCTCGATTTTCGCTGTGGCCCACTTCGAGGCGGGATTTCCAGGTGTCGTTGATGCGTCCATCCACGTAGCTGCTGAAGCTGCTCACGGCAAACTCGCTGTACGGCTGCTGGGGCAGTGATTCGAACGTCGCCGGGTCAAAGCGGCCGAACGGGTTGTCGTATTCGCTCTTGCCGCGGTTATCCAGCAGATTCAGCCCGACTTCCAGGTTGTCTGCCAGCGCATGGCTCAGGCTCAGGCTCAGCGACTGGTTGCGGTTGGCGTCGTCGTCGCGGTCGCTGGCGTAGGAGGTGTGGGTCCGATTGGTGCCGGCGGATTCGTCCAGGCTGGCGCCGAGGTTGAAGCGCGTCTGTTCATCGCCGCCGGACAGCCCCAGGCTGCGCTCCCAGGTCTGGTGACTGCCGACGCCCAGGTGCAGGCGCGGTTGCAGGCCCTGTTCATGGCCTCGACGGGTAAAGATCTGGATGACCCCGCCCACTGCATCGGCGCCATAGAGGACCGAGCGCGAGCCCCGCAGTACTTCCACTCGCTCGATCTGGTTGATATTCAGCCGTTGCAGGTTGCTGTCACCGGAGGTGGCGTTGCCGATGCGCTGGCCGTCCACCAATACCAGGCTCTGGGCCGACTTGGTGCCGCGAATGTAGATCCCCGGCAGGCTGCCGCGTCCACCCAGCGGCGCGACCTGCACCCCCGGCACGTGACTGAGCAGGTCGCTGACGCTGGCCGGCTGCAAGTGTTCGATGTCGTCGCGGGTGAAGACCGTGTTGGCGGCACTGCTGTCATTTCGCGCCTCGACCTGGCGGTTGGCGCTGATCACGATGTCGGGCAGCTTCAGTGCCTGCTCGCGCTCGAACGTGTCGGCCAGCAGGTCGGGGGTTGGCAGTAGGGACAGGGTGAGGGCCAGGCGCAGTTTCATGGGTGTTCCGATCATGTGTGCTTCACGCAACCAATGTGGGAGCGGGCTTGCTCGCGAAGGCGGTGTGTCAGTCGAATTCGATATTGACTGATACACCGCCTTCGCGAGCAAGCCCGCTCCCACAGGGTTCGGTGGTGGTCTGAGTTACAACCCCAGCAACTGCAATCGCTGGCGCACCGAGGCTTCGATGCCGGCCTCGTCCAGGCCACACTCGGCCAGCATCTGGGCAGGCTTGGCGTGTTCGACGTAGATGTCCGGCAGGCCCAGGTGCAACACCGGCTTGAGCAGGTTTTCCCGGGCCAGGAACTCGCTGACCGCTGCCCCGGCGCCGCCCATGATGGCGTTTTCCTCGACGGTCACCAGCAGTTCATGGCCCGCAGCGATCTCGCGGACCAGTGCTTCGTCCAGGGGTTTGACGAAGCGCATGTCCACCACCGTGGCGTCCAGGGTCTGCGCGACCTTGAGGGCTTCGGCCAGTTGCACGCCGAACACCAGCAGCGCGGTTTGCCGGCCCTGGCGACGGATCACGCCCTTGCCGATCTCGATGGGGTCGAGGTTGGCTTCGATGGGCGCATTCGGGCCGGTTCCACGGGGGTAGCGCACCGCCGCCGGGCCATTGAACAGGTGGCCGGTGGTGAGCATTTTGCGCAGCTCGTTTTCATCACTCGGGGTCATCACCAGCATGCCGGGGATGCAGCGCAGGAATGACAGGTCGAAACTGCCGGCGTGGGTCGGACCGTCTTCGCCCACCAGGCCGGCACGGTCGATGGCGAACAACACGTCGAGGTTCTGCACCGCCACGTCATGCACCAATTGGTCATAGCCGCGTTGCAGGAAGGTCGAATAGATCGCCACCACCGGTTTCGCGCCTTCGCAGGCCATGCCGGCGGCGAGGGTCACGGCGTGCTGCTCGGCAATCGCCACGTCGAAGTAGCGCTGCGGGTAGCGTTCGCTGAACGCCACCAGGTCCGAGCCTTCCTTCATGGCCGGAGTGATGCCCACCAGGCGCGGATCGGCGGCGGCCATGTCGCACAACCACTGGCCGAACACGCCGGAATACTTCGGTCCGCCGGCTTTTTTCGGGGCGGCGGCCGGTGCGTCCAGGGGTTCGAGCTTGGTGATGGCGTGATAGCCGATCGGGTCGACTTCCGCCGGGGCGAAGCCTTTGCCCTTCTTGGTGACCACGTGCAGGAACTGCGGGCCCTTGAGGTCGCGCATGTTGCGTAGGGTGGCGATCAATGTGGGCAGGTCGTGGCCGTCGATGGGGCCGATGTAGTTCCAGCCCAGTTCTTCGAACAGCGTGCCGGGAACCAGCATGCCCTTGGCGTATTCCTCGGTGCGCCGGGCGATTTCCCAGGCACCGGGCAGGCGCGACAGGACCTTCTTGCTGCCTTCGCGCATGCTGGCATAGGTACGGCTGGAGAGAATCTTCGCCAGGTAGTTGGACAAACCACCGACGTTGCGCGAGATCGACATGTCGTTGTCGTTGAGGATCACCAGCATGTTGGCGTTGACTTCCGGCGCGTGGTTCAGCGCCTCGAACGCCATGCCGGCGGTCAGTGCGCCGTCGCCGATCACGGCAATGGCCTTGCGGTCGCTGTTCTGCAGGCGGGCGGCAATCGCCATGCCCAGGGCGGCGCTGATGGACGTGCTGGAGTGGCCGACGCCAAAGGTGTCGTATTCGCTCTCGGAGCGGCGCGGGAATGCCGCCACGCCGTCCTTCTGGCGCAACGTGCCCATGCGCTCGCGACGGCCGGTAAGGATCTTGTGCGGGTAGGCCTGGTGCCCCACGTCCCACACCAGCCGGTCGTCCGGGGTGTCGAACACGTAGTGCAAGGCGATCGTCAGCTCGATGACGCCCAGGCCGGCCCCGAAGTGCCCACCGGTCTGGCCGACCGTGTAGAGCAGTTCCAGGCGCAACTCATCGGCCAGGGTTTCCAGCTCGGCTTCACCCAACCGGCGCAGGCCGTCCGGCGTGTTGGCACGGTCCAGCAGGGGCGTGGTCGGGCGCTTGCGGGGAATCTCTTGAAACGTCGTGGGCATCAGGCGAATCGTTATAGGTATAGAAAGAGGCGGCAGTTTACCTTATGCATCGCAAGCTGCCCACGCGTTGGCCGGAACTTGGCCGATACGCAGTCTGAAGGGTTGACCCCGTATCAGCTGCGTCGTTCGACGATATAGCGGGCCAGCTCACGCAACGGCTCGGCCGCCGCGTCAAAGGGTCGCAGCGCGGCCAGGGCCTGGTCGCGCAGCTCCAGGGCGTAGGCCTTGGCGGCATCGAGGCCGAGCAGGGCCGGGTAAGTCGGCTTGTCGCGGGCGATGTCGGCACCCTGGCGTTTGCCGAGGGTCTGGGTATCGCTTTCGACGTCGAGGATGTCGTCCTGCACCTGGAACGCCAGGCCGATGGCTCGGGCGTAGGCTTGCAAGGCGTGCAACTGCTCCGGCGTGGCCCGACCGCTGGCGAGGGCGCCCAGCTTGACGCTGGCCTCGATCAGCGCACCGGTCTTGTGCCGATGCATGTATTCCAGCGCGTCCTGGTCCAGTTTCAGGCCCACCGAACCGAGGTCGATGGCCTGGCCGCCGACCATGCCGGCAGGGCCCGCCGCCAGCGCCAGGGCACTGACCATGTCCAGGCGGATCTGCGCCGGGCAATCGCTCAGGGCGGGGTCGAGCAGGGCGCTGAAGGCCAGGCTCTGCAACCCGTCGCCGGCGAGAATCGCGCAGGCTTCGTCGAATTGCTTGTGCGTGGTGGGCTGGCCGCGACGCAGGTCGTCGTCGTCCATGGCCGGCAGATCATCGTGGACCAGCGAGTAGGCGTGGATCAGCTCCACCGCGCACGCCGCGCCGTTGGCCTGCCGAGCCTCGCCGCCCAGCGCTTCGCAGGCGGCATAGGCCAGCAGCGGGCGGACACGCTTGCCGCCGTTCATCACGCTGTAGCGCATGGCTTCGTACAACCGCGCCAGCTCCGGGCTCGGAGCGCTGAACAAGGTGTCCAATGCAGCATTGACCCGGGCCTGGCTGCTGGCCTGATAGGCGGCGATCATTCAGGTTGTTCCGCGTCGAAAGGCTCTTCGGTCAACTCGCCGTCGCGTTCGAGCAGCAATTGCACTTTCTGCTCGGCCTGGGCCAGCGCCGCCTGGCAGTCGCGAGTCAAGCCGATACCCTGCTCGAAGGCGGTCAGCGAGTCTTCCAGCGACAATTCGCCGTTCTCCAGCCGCTCGACCAGCGTTTGCAGGTCGGCCAGAGATTGTTCGAAATCCAGTGCTGCTTTTTTACGGGCCATGGCGGCGCTTCCGGTTGACTGTTAAACCGGCGCGACACTAGCAGACATGGGGGGTTGGGGCAAATCAGGGGGTGCGTGCTTCGCGCTCCGGCGGGGATGGATTCCCTTGCCGCGAAGGCGATCTCACGGCTCTGGGTAATTGATGTTGTATCGAGTGCTGCGCCCACCTCCTGGCAGGCGCTGCAGGCAACCTTTCTCCAGCAACTCCGCCAGGTGTCGGGTTGCCGTCGCCTTCGATACCTTGGCCACGGCCTGGTACTGAGCGGCGCTGATTCCCTGCTCGAAACCCCTTTCACCCCCATCGAGTAATCGGTTCAGTACCTTGGTCTGTTCTGGGGTGATTGCTGACGAGCGATGAGCTTGCCAGAACCGTGCCTTGCCCAGCACTCGCTCGATCTGCGACATGGCTTTTTGCAGGCTGCGCAACAGGGTCTGCAGGAACCAGATGAGCCAATCGGTAATGTCCAACGTGGCTTTCTGGCAGTGTTCAAGGACACGGTAATAGCCCGCGCGGTTGTCCAGGATGCTCACGGACATGGCGTGGAAACGAATCGCCTGGGGTTCGCCTTGGGCCAGTGCAAGGTCAGTCAGGGCACGGGTAAGGCGACCATTGCCATCATCGAACGGGTGCAGGGTGACAAACCAGAAGTGGGCGATTCCGGCACGCAGCAGAGGGTCGAGCCCAGCCTGGTGACGACTGGCCTCGAACCAGTTGATGAACGTTTGCAGTTGCTGTTCCAGGCCTTGTCGAGGCGGCGCTTCGAAATGAACGGTGGGGCGGTCCAGCCTGCCCGAAACCACTTGCATCGGTTCCTCGCCGCGCAACGCGCCGACGCGGATCTGCCGGTGAGTAAAAGCGGCCTGCTCAGGAAACAACCACTCATGCCACTCCAGTAATCGCTCGACCGTCAGGGGGTGATTGAAATGTCGGGTTGCGTCCAGCAGCAGTTGTGCCAGGCCTTCGCTGCGCGGGCTGACCGGATTGTCGTCAGCCCATTCGAGCCCCAGGCGCCGGGCCAGGGACGAGCGTACCGACCCTACGTTCAGTTGTTCGCCTTCGATGGCCGACGAGGTCACGATGTTTTGCAGCAGCGCATCCAGCTCGTTCTGCGCGTTGAGCGAGGTCGTGACGGCACCGGTCATGCCCAGCAGTTGGCCTTGGGCTTGCACGCATTCACGTAGCAAGGGCGCCAATGCTTCGGGCTGCCAGCGAAAGTCGGGCCAATCGGGCTGTTGCCAGATCCAGTGAGGTGTCATGAGTCTGTCCAGACAGTGATGAGCCGAATAGTAACGCTATTCGGCTCATTTTGTGAGCCGAATAGGACGGCTAATCGGCTCACGCATTGCTCAGTCCGTGATTTCCCACACAGAATCGCGCGTTCCCCGATTGTGAATCATTGGCCGAATCGCTAACCTTCGCGCCATCTACAGCCCCCGTATGGCGGGCTTTCGGACGAAACCTGATAAATGATAAAAAATGCGCCGGGGAAGGGCGCCAGGTTGCGTTGTGCATGGCAGGAGGCATACATGCGTTTTCCTACACTGTTGATCGCGTTGGTGGTCGCACCCTTGGCGTGGGCGCAGCCTTCGGCGCAGATGTCCGAGCCGGTGGGCGGCTGGCGCTACAGTGGCCTGCTCGATCGCACGGAAAATCCCCAGGTTGCCTACCCCACGCCCCCCATCGACCGGGGCGTGCAGCGCAATCGCACGATGATCGAAGGCCAGATCAAGGCCATGGGCACGATGCGCCAACCCCACAGCCTGGCGGTCAACGGCAATCCACTGAACCTCTATACCGACGACGAAGGGCGTTTCGCCCGGCCGTATGCGTTTGGCGCCGGTTCCAACAGCGTCGAGGTGCGCAGTTCCGAGGGCCGGTCGCTCAAGCGGGTGCAGTTCTATGAAGCCAACAACCTGCGCACCCCGGCACAGATCCGGGTGGTGCTGGGCTGGGACGATCCTAAGGCCGAGCTGGATCTGCATATCGTCACACCGGACGGCCAACATGCATTCTTCGGCCAGCCTGCGCTGAGCAACGGCGGCGGCCTGGACCCGGATGGCGTCGATGGCCCCGGCCCGGAAATGTTCACCATGACCGCGCCGATGCACGGCACCTACCTGGTCTACGTGAACTATTGGGGCAACTACGGCAGCGGTGGCTACAACTTCGATGAAGGCAGCAACCAGAACGAGGTGATCACCTCGCAGATCAACCTGGTGCTCAACGAAAACACCGTCGACGAAAAACGCGAGACCTTTGTCGTGCCCCTGCGCGCCATTGGCGATCTGCTGCTGGTCAAGACTTTCAACTACTAATTCCGCTCCACGGATGAACAGGCCCTTGTGAATATGAGCGACAACACTGCTTCCCCGACCACTGCGACACCTGTCGCTAAACCTGCGCGTCGCTGGCCGGCGTTGCTGATCGGGCTGTGCCTGGTGGCCGGTGTAGCCGCCGGGTTGGGCTGGTTCATGCACAAGCCCAAGGCGCCGCCCACGGCGCTGGCCCTGGAGAAACTCGGCCTGAGCCGCCCCGACGGCTTGCTCGAGGCCCATTCCCTAAGCCAGTTGCCTAAGGACCTGCTGGCGGTGCCGTTCCTCAAGGCCACGCTCACCGAAGACTTCGTTTTCTACTACGAAGCCCACGCCGACCGCCTCGGCCTGATCGGCAGCCTGCGCCGGATCATCTACGAGCATGACCTGAAGTTGCAGGACAGCCTGATCGAGGAACTGTTCGACCAGCCGGCCGATGTCGCGCTGTGGCGTGGGGCCGATGGTCGCCTCAAGGATTTCCTGCTGGTGATGGACCGCGGTGGCTTGGCCAAGGTGCTGGAGCCGCTGGCCAAGGTTGCCCTGGACGATACGCAACTGAGCAAACTCAGCGACCTGCGGGTCGGCGGCGACGATGTCGCGCTCTATCAACTGACCTACAACGCCAGCAAGCCCCTGGTCTTCGCCTCCCATGGCGACAAGCTGGTGGTGCTGTCCAACCCGACCAAGCTCTACGACCCGGCCAACGGCCCATCGGAGGAGCGCGGCAGTGTGTCGACCACCGCCCTGGCGGCCCTGCTCAACGGCGACAAACTCTTCCCCGAAGCCTTCGGTCTGCCGGCCAAGGCACCGGAGGTCAAGCAACGCATTTCGGTCAACGCCAGCGTACTCGCCATGGGTTACCAGCGGTTCATCCCGAATTTCGCCGGGCTGCGCTTCGACATGGACGACAAGGGCTGGCACAGCTTCCTGGCCATGGACGAACTGGAAAACCAGCCAGACTTCGACTTCAAGCCGATCTGGCAAGCCATGCCCATGGGCGCCAGCGCCTGCGTGACCTTGCCCCTGGCGGCTGCGCCCCAGAAGCCGCTGCTGGTAAAACTTGGCGCCGATGAAAAGGCCGCCCAGGCCATGATCGACCACGTGACCGGCGCGGCCGGCCTGTGCTGGTACGCCGATTCGCGTCTTTACACGCCGTTGCTGGTGGTGAGCCTGAACGAAGACGACGGCAAGCTCGACGCCGATCTGGGCCAGTTGTTCGGTTCGATGGTGGGCGCCTACGAAAACAATGTCGCTGAGCACGCCTTCCCGGTGGTCGAGAAGCAGGAAGGCGCGATGCACCAGTGGCAACGGCAGGTGAGTTCCAACTTCGGTCCTTACCTGGCCAAGGATTCGCTGCAACCGGACGCCATCACCGGCAAGGCGTTCATGCGGGTCAGCCTGGCGCGCCACGGTTCGACGCTGTTGTTTTCCCTGGACGACAAGCTGGTGGACAAGGCCCTCGGCACCCTCGACAAGCGCTTCCCGCCGATGGCTGACGTGGTGCCCAAGGACCTGCTGATGCCGATCTATTTCGGCCCGGACTCCATCGCGCAGTTGATGCAGCACGAAACCCTCGACAGCCTGCCCCAGGACATGGAGCCGGTGTTCTACAACGCCGCGCAAACCTATCTGATTCCGAAGCTGCGCACCCTCGGTGGCTACGGCAAGTACGCCCTGACGTTGCCGGCCGGCAGTGAGCCGGACGGTCACTGGCAATGGCTGCCGCTGGAATGGAAATCGCTGTGACCGCACGGATGCGCAATCCCCGGTCGTGGGTGTTGCTGCTGGCGCTGTTGCTGGCGGGGCAGGCGTTCGCGCTCGAGACGCCGGCGCTGGATGTGGAGCAGTCCAAGGTCTTTCGGGCCTGGTTCGTGCGCATCGCCCAGGAGCAACTGACCCGGGGCCCGAGCCCGCGCTGGTACCAGCAGGATTGTGCCGGGCTGGTGCGTTTTGCCGCCAACGAGGCGCTGAAGGTCCACGACGACAAATGGCTGCGCAGCAATGGCCTGTCCAACCGCTACCTGCCACCTGAGCTGCCGTTGAGCGATGCGCAGCGCCGCCTCGCCCAGCAATGGCAGCAGGGCGGCGGCAAGGTCGGCCCTTACGTCAACGCCATCAAGCTGATCCAGTTCAACAGTCGCCTGGTGGGGCGCGATGTCGCCCAGGCCCGCCCCGGCGACCTGATGTTCTTCGACCAGGGCGACGACCAGCACCTGATGATCTGGATGGGCCGCTACATCGCCTATCACACCGGCACCACCACCCCTACCGACAACGGCATGCGCTCCGCAAGCCTGCAACAACTCATGAACTGGAAGGACACCCGATGGATACCCGACGCAGCCAACCCCAACTTCATCGGCGTCTATCGACTCAACTTTCTCTCCCAATGACCGGTGCCCGCATGCTGCGCTTGTGTTCGAAACTACCCCTGTTGTTTGCCTTGTTGTTGGCACCTGTCGTCAACGCCGAAGACACGGTGGAGCCCAGCGGCTACACGCCCGTGTCCGGCGAGAGCTTCTTCCTGCTGGCCGACAGCAGTTTCGCCAGCGACGAACAGGCCATGGTTCGCCTCGAAGCGCCGGGCCGCGACTACCGCCGGTTCCGCATGGAGCCCTATGGCGGTGCCGACATCCGCGTCTATCGTATCGACAAGCCGCTGGATTTCCTCAAGCGCCAGAAAAACCTGCACCGCGTGGTCAGTGATGGTCAGTTCAAGGGCGAAGGCTTGTCGAACACCCTCGCGTACCTGTGGGACAACTGGTATCGCAAGTCTCGCCGGGTGATGCAGCGGGCGTTCTCCTACGAGTCTCGCCAGCAAGTAACCGAAGAAGTGCCGGAGCTGAAGATCGGCGACGCCCTGGTCGCGCCGACGCCGTACGACGCACCGGCCCAGTTTGCCTTGATCCCGGGACTGCCGGTGGTCAGCCAGTTCCGTTACCCGCTGTGGCAAGCCAAGCCGATCCAGCCGCCTGCCGGGGTCAACCTGGCAGGCTCGTCCAGTGAGTTCGTCAGCGTCGCCCCGGGCAACGTCTACGTGCCGCTGGGCCAATTGAAACCAGGCCTGTACCTGGTGGAAGCGCTGATCGGCAAGTACCGGGCCACCACCATGGTCTTCGTTTCCAACACCGTGGCGGTGAGCAAGATCGCCGGCGACGAACTGCTGGTCTGGGCCGCGCGCAAGCATGAGGGGCGCTCGGTGCCCAAGGTCAACGTGCTGTGGACCGACGGCCTGGGCGTGATGAGCAGCGGTGCCACCGACGAGGATGGCTTGCTGCGCCTCAAGCACGTGAGCCCGGAGCGTTCGTTCGTCATTGGCGAGGACGAGGAGGGCGGGGTCTTCGTTTCGGAAAACTTCTACTACGACAGCGAAATCTATGACACCAAGCTCTACGCCTTCACGGACCGGCCGCTGTACCGTCCGGGGGATTGGGTGTCGCTGAAGATCGTCGGTCGTGAGTTCAAGAACGCCCGTGATTCGGTGCAGCCGACGGCCGCCGACGTCAACGTCAGCGTGCTGGATGCCACCGGCACCGCCTTGCAGACCCTGGCCCTGAAGCTCGATTCCAAGGCCGGGACCCAAGGCCGCTTCCAACTGCCGGAAAACGCCGTCGCCGGTGGTTATGAGCTGCGCTTCAGCTACAAGGACCAGCTCTACAGCAGCGCCTTCCGTGTGGCCGAATACATCAAGCCGCACTTCGAGATCGCCCTGAACCTGGCCAAGCAGGACTACCGCACGGGCGAACCGGTCAAGGGCAACCTCGTGTTGCTGTACCCGGATGGCAAGCCGGTGGTCAATGCCAAGGTCAGTCTGAGCCTGCGCGCCCAGCAACTGTCGATGGTGGACAACGAGCTGCAATACCTGGGGCAATTTCCGGTAGAACTGACCAGCAGCGAAGTGACCACCGATGACAAGGGCAACGCGACCCTCGACCTGCCGGCCGCCGACAAGCCGAGCCGCTACACCCTCACCGTATTCGCCAGCGATGGCGCGGCGTATCGGGTCAAGACCACCAAGGAAATCCTGATCGACCGCGGCGCGGCGAACTTCAGCCTGGGCGCCCGCCAGCGTTTCAGTGCGGTCGGCGAGAAGGTCGCGTTCAGCTACGCCAACGTAGGTGGCAGCGAGCAAAGCAAAGCCGTGACACCGGGCAGCTACGCCTGGGTGCGCCTGGAAGACCAGAGCACCGGCGACGGCAAGCTGACGGCCAAGGACAAAGGCTTCAGCCTGACCTTCGACCGGCCCGGTACCTACAACCTGACCCTCAAGGACGAACACGGCCGGGTCATCGGCGCCACCGCCCATGCGGTGACGGGCGACGGCATCAAGGCCGTGCCGGGCACTGTCGAGATCGTCCTCGATAAAGCCGAGTACAAGACCGGCGACGAAGCCCTGGCATTGATCACGTTCCCTGAGCCGGTCAGCGATGCGCTGCTGTCCCTGGAACGTGACAAGGTCGAGGCCACGGCGCTGCTGTCCAAGGGCGGCGACTGGCTGAAGATGGAAAAGCTCAGCGAGACCCAGTATCGCGCGCGCATCCCGGTCAAGGACGCCTTTGCGCCGAACATGACGTTCTCGGTGCTCTACACCAAGGGTGGCCAGTACAGCTTCCAGAACGCCGGTCTGAAGGTGGTCACGCCGCAGATCGACGTCGCCGTCGTCACCGACAAGACTAGCTACCGGCCGGGCGATACGGTCACCGTTGACCTGAGCACCCAGTTCGCCGGCAAGGCGATCCCGGCGCACCTGACGGTCAGCGTGGTGGACGAAATGGTCTACGCCCTGCAGCCGGAAGTGGCGCCGACCATCGACCAGTTCTTCTACCACCCGCGGCGCAACAACGTGCGCACCAGCGCCAGCCTGTCGTTCATCAGCTACGACGTGGCATTGCCGGGCAGCCCAGGCGCACCGGGCAAGGCCAACCGCAGCGAGCGTGGCGTCAAGGTGCTGGAGCGCCCGCGTCGTGAAGACGTCGACACCGCTGCCTGGCAGCCGGAGCTGGTCACCGATGCCAGCGGCAAGGCCCGTTTCACCTTCAAGATGCCGGACTCCCTGACCCGCTGGCGCATCACTGCCCGGGCCATCGCCGACGATGGCCAGGTGGGCCAGAAGAAACAATTCATCGCTTCGGAAAAACCTCTGTACCTGAAGTGGAGCGGCCCGACCCGCTTCCGCGCGGGCGACAAGCCGCAATTGGGCCTGTTCGCCTTCAGTCAGTCGGAGAAACCGTTGAAGGCCGAGTTGTTGATCCGTTACGCCGGCGCTGAACAACGGCTGGTGGCGGAACTGAAGAAAGGCATCAACTACGTGGCGCTGCCGGCCATGGAACTGAGCAACGGCGACCTGAGTGTCCAATTGCAATTGAACGGCGAGACGCAGGACGCCCTGGCCGTGAACCTGAACGCCAGTGGCAGCGGTTGGCAAGTGACCCAGGGCCAGCGCGTCGATGTGGCGGGCGGCGATACCCCGCTGAACCTGCCGGCCGACGCCAGCGATATCCGCCTGCGCCTGGACGACAGTCCGCAAGCGCTGTTCCGGTCGGCCCTGGACGATCTGCTGGGCTACCCCTATGGCGGCGTCGAACAGACGGCCAGCCAATTGCTGCCGTTGAGCATCGCGTACCCGAGCCTGGCGTCGAGCCCCCAGACCCGTGACCGCTTGCGCCTGATCATGCAAAACAGTCGCCTGCGCCTGGTGCAGATGGCCGGGCCGTCGGCGAGCTTCACCTGGTGGGGCCAGGACGGTGAGCCGGATGCATTCCTGACCGCTTATGCCTATTACGCCGACTGGTACGCCAGCAAGGCCCTGGACATCAGCCTGCCGCCGGAACACTGGCAGCGCGTGCTGGAGGTCTACGCCAAGCAGGCCGGTGATACGCCGCTGTTGCAGCGGGCGCTGATCCTGTCGTTCGCCAAGCAGATGCAACTGCCGGTGAACACCTTGCTCAGCGGCCTGATGGACGACCTGGCCAAGGCCCGTGGCGCGGGTGCCGACAGCGTGATGGACGGCGGTGAAGACAGCCTGGTCATGAACGCGCCGGATTCGGCCCTGGGCCTGGCGAGCGCCCGCGTCTTGGCCGCGTCCCTGGCCAGGCAGCTGAAAATGCCGTTGCCAGAGGCGTTCAATCGCCAGGTGGACGCTGCGCAGCAGCAACTGGCGGTCAGTTCCGCACCGTTTGCCGAGGCACTGGTGCTGTCGCTGCAAGCCTTTGACCCTGCTCGCGCCAAGGCTTTGCTGGAGCGAGTGCTGCCACAACAGTCGACCCTGGAGCGGGCCCTGGTTTTGAGCTGGCTGCAACGCAGCATCGAACAAGCTGCGCCGGCGGTCACGCTGACGCCGGGTGACGGTTGGAAAGCCCGACAAGGCGCCACCGGTGAAACCTACTGGCAATGGCAGGGCGCGCAGGTTCCGACCTCGCTGGCCCTCAACGGTGCCCAGGAACGTCCGCTGCAAGCAGCCCTGAGCTTCCAGAGCCAGCAACCGCCCGTGGCATCGATGGCCGTCTCGATCACCCGTCGCCTGTCACGCCTGGTGCCGGGCGACGAAGCGTTCACCTTCAAGCTCGAACCGGTGGGCAACAAACCGTTGTCCAGCGACAGCCTGTACCTGGACGAAGTGATCATCAACAGCAAGGCGCCGACGCCGCTGCGCTACGGCATGCTCGAAGTGCCGCTGCCGCCGGGCGCCGATGTGGAGCGCACCACGTGGGGCATCCAATTGGTGGGCAAGGCCGACAGCGAACCGACGGCCCTGGAAAAGGCGCGCTTCGAGCCGGGCCAGATGGCCTACGCGGTGCCGGTGGATGCCCTCAGTGGCGAGTTGCGCTTGCGTCATCTGGTGCGCTTCTCCCAGAAGGGCCAGTTCAACCTGCCGCCGGTGCGCTTCACCCAGGTCTACGCGCCGCAGAATCAGGCGCGGGAACAGAAACCGGCGCTCGGTCAGGTCACGGTCAACTGACATGCGCAGGCGGCTGGCCTGGTGTCTGTTGTGCCTGATTCCTGCGCTGGCAACGGCGCAGGACGAGCCGCTGCGCCTGGCCTTCGACGGCCAACTGCTGCGGGTGAGCCCGGCGCAGGTGCTGGATCGCCAGCCGCTGCCCGACACCTTGCAGGCACCGTTGGGCAGCCTGTGGAAACTATTCGTCTACGCCTGGCTGGTGGACACCGATGCTCGCGAGCCGGCCTATGCCTGTCGCGGTGAATCGAAGGAAGAAGTCTATTGCTGCAATGCCGGGCAGAGCATCGGCCGCGACCAGGCCCTGGTGAAGTCTTGCGGCTTGTACTTCGAGCCGCAGCGGCTCGGGCTCTCGGCGGCCAGCTGGCGTGACTACTGGCAAACCCGCCAGGCACCGGCCTGGCTGCTGGACCTGCCGACCCTGCAACCCCAGACCCAAGTGCCGGTCGCCGAGCTGCTCAAGGCCCTGGCTTCCTTGCCGGCCCAGGATCAGGCGCGCCGGGTGCTGCTGGACGTGGTGCTCAATGCGGCGGACGGCCGGTTGGTGGGCGAGTTGGGCAGTCGCTTGCGGGTCAAGACCTGGAGCTGGCTGGGCGACCAAGGCCCTGCATCGCGCCAGGGCGGTTTCGCCGGTTGGCTGGTGGACGGCACGCCCGTCTGGGCCGGTGGGCGTGGCACCAGCCAGCAGGTCCTGAAGGTCTATGGCGGGGGTTTGGCGGCGGCGCTGCCGTCCCGCTGGCCGGCGGAAACCGGGCGCTGCGTGGAGGTGGGCTTGTTTGCCCGCTATCCATTGCAGCGGGTGCTGTCCGGCGACCGTCCGGCCACACCGGGGCAACTGCGAGGTGATTACCGGGTCGAGTTCGTCAACGGCAACCAACTGGATATCCACAGCGATGGCGAACTGTTCCTGACGCCCGGCAAGCTGGTCGCGCGACTGGATCGGGAGGAGTACGTCGCCCGGGTCCTGCAACGCGAAGCCAAGGCCGAACCCGCCGAGGCCGCCAAGGCGCTGGCCGTGGCGATCCGCACCTACCTGCTGCAGAACGCCCAGCGCCATGGCGACTGCCTGAGCATTGACGACAGCAGCCACCGCCAGCGTGTCGCGCCTCGCCCGGCCGCCCCCGAAACCCGGGCCATCGCAGCCTGGACTAGCGACCTGGTGCTGGCCGGCACCGACGTGACCTATCACTCCGACCAGGCCGGCCCGGACAAATTGTCCTGGCTGCAAGCGGTGGAGCAAGCCAACGCCGGCCAGCGCTACGACGCCATCCTGTTGCACGCCTACCCCCGCGCCAGCCTCAGCCGCTGGGACAATCCGGTGGCGTCCTGCGAGGCGCTGCCCGCGGCCCAGGACTGGCTGCTGAAGCAGCGGCGGGGCTGGCGTTCGCGCCTGGAAAGCGAAGTCGGCTACAACGAGATCAGCACCTTCGCCGTCTGCCGCGTTGCCTTCGGCCGGCCTTATGTCGACCGCGAGCGCCAGCGCATCTACGTGCGCGGCGTGCTGTCGCTGCAAGACCGCCTCGACCTGACACATGAATACCTGCACCTGGCCTTTGAAGCACATCCCAACGGCCAGGACGAAGACTATATCGAAGGGCTCGCCCGTCACCTCTTGCTGGAATAGACCATGACACTCCGTTATCCACAGGTCTTGCTGTTGCTCTGCGCCCTGACCGCGTTGCCATCGACCTACGCCGCCGACCCCGTCAAGCTCGATACCCCGATCGGCGGCTGGCGCAGCGGCGCGCCGGGCGGTGATGGCGAAAACTACAGCCAGGTCGTCAACTACCCGGCCTCGTCGGTCAATACGCCCCAGGGGCAGGCCGCCACCGCGCGCATCACCGGCCAGATCGCCGCAGCGCCCAAGGGCGAGCGCGAGCCGGGCAAGCTCATCGTCAACGGCGTGAGCATGCCGCTCAAGCTCGACCCTGAAGGCCGTTTCGACCGGCCGTTCTCCTTCCCCAATGGCAGCAACAGCGTCGAAGTGCGCAGCCCCGATGGCCAACATCGCCATCGCACGCAGTTTCTCCACACCAGCGGCGGCGCCAGCCCGGCCAAGTTGCGGGTGCTGTTGACCTGGGACAGCGACGGCACCGACCTGGACCTGCACCTCGTCACGCCCGACGGAGCGCACATCTGGTACGGCGACCGCGTGGCCCCCAATGGCGCGGCCCTCGACGTCGACGTCACCACCGGCTATGGCCCGGAAATCTTCTCGATGCCTGCACCGATCAAGGGCCAGTACCTGGTGTACGTGAACTACTACGGCGGCGGTTACCGTGATATCGCCGACGAGAACGAAGGTGAAGAGGGCGGGGAAAGCGGCGGCACCGAAGCGGTGCAAGCCCTGACCACCGCGCAGGTGACGGTGATCACCGAGGAAGGCACGCCGAGCGAAAAAATCGAGACCTTCGTGGTGCCGATGAGGGCGGTGGGCGAGCTGACGTTGGTCAAGAGTTTCAGTTATCCGTAGGGCCTCCTTGTGGGAGCGGGCTTGCTCGCGAAAGCGGTGCAACAGCTGCCAAGGCGTTGGTTGGCCTGACGCCTTCGCGAGCAAACTCGCTCCCACAGGGTGTTTCAATGGCTGTGCGCAGGTGTGAAAAATCTCACGCGTGAGCTATTGAGGGTTGTGAACGTTACCTGTAGTGTTTCTCACGCGTGAGTTTTTCACAGTGGGGTCAGCACCATGCCAAACAGCTCTCCAGCAGATTCGGCGAGCCGCGACGCAGAGCGCTCCAAGCCTGCCGCGAAAAAACCGTCGAGCTTCTACATGAAGCAGATGCGCGCGGGCCTGAGTGCCGCCGGGTATGTGAAACATGAAACTTGGGTGCTTCCGGAAAACCGGAGCCTGCTCAAGCAGATGGAGAAACAGCTACGCCAGCCGATTCTGGCGGGCTCAATCATGACGGAGGATTACATGAGCGCAGGTAACAACTGGAACATCGATCGCCTCTACAGCGCCTTGCAGGCACTGGATGAAGTGGTTGCCAATGAAATCACCCTCTCCCTCGTCCAAGGCTCCGAGTCCAGCATCAAGCTGGAGATGAACGACTTCGGGGGCCTGCCCATCTACATTGCGGTGGTGGGCGACCAGATCATCGTCGATACCGTCCTGGTGGACATCGAGTCGATCAACGACGTAACGGCCTTCAACGACGCCGTCCTGCGCAGTCGGGAAATGTTCCCGCTGTCCTCGATCGGCATCGAGACCATGCCCAACGGGCAAGTCGTCTACAACATGTTTGGTGCGCTGAGCGCAGGGTCCAACCTGACCAACGTCGTCACCGAGGTCAAGACCCTGGTCGACAACGTCCAGCGTGCCAGCGAAGCCTTCGAACGCTTCTTCATCTAATTCGCCGACAGGAACCTATCCAATGACTCAGTCCATCTGGAGCAAATTGTTCACCGCGCTGCGTGGCGGTGCCAGCGAAGTCGGCGAAGCGATCGTCGATCAACAGGCCCTGCGCATCCTCGATCAGGAAATCCGCGACGCCGACACCGCGCTGGCCAACGCCCGGCGCGAGCTGGTCACCATCATGGCCAAGCACAAGCTGGCGACCGACCGTGTCGGCGAATACAACGCCAAGATCAAGGACCTGGAGTCCAAGGCCCTGGCCGCGATCCAGGCCAACCGTGAAGACCTGGCGCTGGAAGTGGCCGAGGCCATTTCGACCCTGACCAACGAACTGGACGTCGAGCAGAAGCAGGCGGCCGAATTCGGTGGCTATGCCGAGAACATGCGCAAGGACATCACAAAGGCCGAAAGCCGGATCAAGAGCCTGCGCCAGCAAGTGGACATGGCCAAGGCCCGGGAAAGCGTGCAGAAGGCCCAGGTCAGCGCCTCCATCGCCAGCGGCGGTGCCAACGGCAAGCTGGAAACCGCCGTCGGCACGTTGAATCGCCTGCAAGCCAAGCAGCAGCAGCGTGCGGCTGAGCTGCAAGCCCAGGACGAACTGGCCGATGCCTCCACTGGCACCGACCTGGAGCGCAAGCTGCGCGAGGCCGGCATCACGCCGAACGAAGGCAGCGCCAATGCGATCCTGGAACGCCTGAAGAAAAAATCGGCGGAGTAATCTGTTCGGGCTGAACAACCAAGGCAGGCCGAGCACAAAACCTGTGGCGAGGGAGCTTGCTCCCGCTGGACTGCGCAGCAGTCCCATTCTTTGGGGCCGCTTCGCGCCCCAGCGGGAGCCAGCTCCCTCGCCACAATCTTGTCCGGCGCTCCTGGATGTAATTGTGACGCAGGTACTTTTATCCACGCTTCGCAACAGGTTTAATGCTGTCCGGTCACTACGCTCAGGCATTCACCCGCCAGCGCGATGACGTCGCCAGGAATCAGCCCCACGGAGTCAGGGACACGATGTCGATTTTCCTTTTATTGCGTGCCTACGCATCGTCGTTCTTCCAGCGCTTCGGCTGGGCCGGCCTGGTCATGGCCGTGGGCGTGCACCTGGCCACGGCCTGGATCGGCCTGGTGTTGCTGGGCGAGCAGCACCTGATCGCCGCCGCCACGTTTATCTATTTCTATCTCACCACCACGCTCACCGTCGGCTACGGCGACCTGTCGCCACAGACCGCGGCGGGGCGGATTTTCGTTGCGACCTGGGTCATGCTCGGCGGCATCGCGCTGCTGACGGCGGCCATCGGCAAGACCACCAGCAGCGTCATCGATGTATGGAGAAAAGGCATGAAGGGCAAGGGCGATTTCACCGGTACCGTCGGACACACCGTTCTCATCGGCTGGGAAGGGGCCTCCAGCGAGCGGGTCATTGAGTTGCTGCTGCAGGACGAAACGTCCAACGACAACCTGATCGTCATTTGCGACTGCGACCTCGAAGAAAACCCCATGCCCGGCCAGGCGTCCTTCATCAAGGGCGATAGCCTGTCCTCCGTCGCACTGTTGCGGCGCGCCGGCGTGCCCGGTGCCGAGCGCGTCCTGGTCCGCACCCACTCCGACGACCTGACCCTCGCCACGGTGCTGGCGGTCAACCAGCTCGGCCCGGCCGGGCATGTGGTCGCCCACTTCAACGACAGCGAAATCGCCGCCCTCGCCAGCGCCTACGCGCCCAGCCTGGAATGCACGTCGAGCATGGCGATTGAAATGCTGGTGCGCGCCTCCCAGGACCCGGGCTCGTCCGTGATCATCAACGAGTTGCTGTGCGTGGGCCAGGGCGCCACCCAGTACCTGATGAAACTGCCCGAACGTTTCGAAACCACGTTCGGCGAGCTGTACACGCGGATGAAAGAGCAACATAACGCTACGCTGATCGGTTACCGCGCCATCGGTGCCCAGCACCCGTCGATCAACCCGCCCGGCGCCACGCGCGTCGAGGGTGGCGAACTCTTCTACATTGCTTCCACACGTCTCAAGGACATCTCCAATGGGATGGTTTAAACAGTTGATGGGGCTCGAAGCCCCGAACGCGAACAGCAACACCACAAGCGCGGCCCTGCCTGCCAACGGGCCGCTGGGGTTGGCCTGCGGCAAGGGCGTGATGTTCGACAGCACGCTGAAGTTGCTGCTCGACGGCAACAGCGCCGTGATCATCCCAGGCGCCCAGGAAATCTGGAGCATGAGCGTCGTCGACCTGGGTCAGTCGAACTGGCTGGCGCGTTTCTATATGAACGACGAAGACTACTGGCTGCAAGTGCACACCAGTGGCGCGGTGGATGGGCAGGTCGAATCGGTGATCCTGTTCAACTACGTAAGCTACGTCACGGTTAACAGCGAAGCCGAGCTGCGTCGGTTGGCCGGCCCCCAGAGTTTGATCGGCCTGCCGACTTACACCCATGACGGCGTCGAATACACCCGCGAATGGGGCACCGAGGACGGCCAGACCGAGCTGGTGGCGTTGAGCGAACGCGTGAGCAACCCGGATGAGTCCTACACCGTCGAGCACCGTTCGATGCTGTACGCCCGCGACACCGGTCTGACGGATCGTCGCGAGTTCCTGTTGTTCTCCGTCGAGGAAGACGCCGAAGGGACGATCAGCCTGAGTACTTCGCTGGGCATTTCGCTGTACACCACAGACCTGCACACCATTTGAATAAGGAAGACGTCCATGTTTGAAGCACTCTCCATTTCCCTGAACAAAGCCGCCGTGTTCGGCTTCGTTCTGTACATCCTCGGCGCCGCCGTGTTGTTCGCGCTGTTCCAGTTCATCTACATCCACGTCACGCCGCACAAGGAATTCGAACTGATCCGCTCGGGTAACGTGGCCGCCGCCATTGCCCTGGGTGGCGCGCTCATCGGCTTCGCCATCCCGGCCAGCAACGTGATTGCCTACTCGGTCAGCTTGCTCGATTTCATCGTCTGGGCAGTGATAGCCGCGTTCGTCCAGTTGCTGGCCTTCCTGGTGACCAGCCTGGTGCTCAAGGGCGCTTCAGCGCGCATCAAGCAGGGCGAAATCGCCGCTGGTATTTACATCGCCGCGGTGGCCATCAGCGTCGGCCTGTTGAACGCCGCGTGCATGACGCCTTCCACGAACTGATTGCGCCAGGAGCCTGCGATGAAACGAAGCAAGTACGTTCAGCTTTCGCTGGCCGCATCGGTCGCCATGGCGATATCCGGTTGCGGGCCGACGGAAAAAACCTACCAGTTGCAGAAAAAATACAACTTCCAGTCCGTGCAACAGTGTGTCGATGAAAAGCTGCCGGTGGATGTCTGTTCCGACGCCTTCATGAACGCCATGGCCGAGCATCGCCGCATTGCGCCGGTGTACGACAACCGCGCCGATTGCGATGCCGACTTCGTCGCCGACTGGTGCCAGCTGGACTCGAACGGCAAGTTCATCCCCAAGCTGGGCGGTTTCGAGCTGAGCGCCGATGGCGAGGTCACCCAATCCCAGGTGGACGCGGCCAGGGCCCAACTGCCGGCCTCGGAAGCGAACACGGGCGGCTCGGGCTTCAGCAACCTGCTGACCGGGCTGTTGATCGGCAACATGCTGAGCAGCAACCGCAACAGCTATTACTCCGAGCCGGTTTACCGCTATCGCGATGATCGCGGTGACTACGGGTCCTCGACCCTGTCCCAGCGGGTTTCCAGGGGCTCGACCTTCACCAAGTCCAACCAGGCGCGCTACGGCGGCTACACCGATTCGATTCGCACCAGCAAGCCGATTTCCGTGGCGTCCTCCACCTCCCGTGGCGGCTTCGGCAGCAAGGCCAGCGCCCGCAGCGGGTGGGGCGGTTCGAGCTCCGGCGGCTGAGGAGCGAAGGCCATGAAGAAGATCCATTGCGCCGAGCGGCATGACTGGAAGCAGACGGCCGAGCGTCTCGGCTTTCTGTTCCACACCATCGACGGCGAACCCTACTGGGACGAAAGCGCGTACTACCAGTTCACGCTCAAACAGATCGAGGACGACCTCGAAGACCCCACCACCGAGCTCCATGACATGTGCATGGACCTTGTCGCCCGCGTGGTGCAGAGCGAGCAAATGCTGGAGCGCCTGAGCATTCCTCCGGCGTTTTTCGACATGGTCCGCACGTCATGGCTCGAAGGCCATCCGCACCTGTATGGGCGCATGGATTTCTCCTACAACGGCAATGGCCCCGCCAAGCTGCTGGAGCTCAACTACGACACGCCGACCAGCCTCTACGAGGCGGCGGCGTTCCAGTGGGGCTGGCTGGAGCAATGCATCGAGCGCGGCCTGCTGCCCCAGCATGTCGACCAGTTCAACAGCATCGACACCAAGCTGCACCAGGCGTTTGCCCAATTGCAGCTCACCCAGCCGTTCTACTTTGCCTCGATGAAGGATTCGGTCGAGGACAAGGGCACCACCGATTACTTGCGCCTCATTGCGGAGGCCGTCGGCATCGAGTCGCGGCAGATCGACATCGAAGACATCGGCCTGAACAGTGAAGGCCGTTTCGTCGACTTGCAGGAGCGTTGGATTCCCCATCTGTTCAAGCTGCACGCCTGGGAATTCATCTTCCACGAGCCTTTTGGCGCGGCGATCGCCCAGAGTGACACGCAGTTTTTCGAACCGGCCTGGAAATCGATCATTTCCAACAAGGGCATCCTGCCGCTGTTGTGGGAGTTCAACAAAGGTCACCCGAACCTGCTCGAGTCCCACCTGGACCCCAACCCCGGCACCCCTGTGCCCAAGGGCTGGGTGCGCAAGCCATTCTTTTCCCGGGAAGGCGCCAACATTGAACTGCAGACGGCCGATGGCCTGGTGGTCAAGGAAGACGGCCCCTACACCGACGCACCGTTCATCCTCCAGCAGCTCGCGCCCCTGCCGCGCTTCGGCGACAGCTACACGCTGATTGGCTCCTGGGTCATCGGCGACCAGGCGGCCGGCATTGGCGTGCGCGAAGACAACAGCCTGATCACCAAGGATTCCAGCCGGTTCTTGCCGCACCTGATTCTGGATTGATTGCCGCAGCGTGAAGTGCAACGGAGCTTTTGTGGGAGCGGGCTCGCTCGCGAAGACGATGTGACAAGCAACATCAATGTTGACTGTACCGCCGCCTTCGCGAGCAAGCCCGCTCTCACAGATTGCTCAAGTCCACCAGTACCGCACCAGGTGAAAGAAGATCGGCGCGGCAAAACACACCGAGTCCAACCGGTCGAGCATGCCGCCGTGGCCTTCGATCATGTGGCCCCAGTCCTTGACGCCGCGGTCGCGCTTGATCGCCGACATGACGATGCCGCCGGCAAAACCCAGCAGGTTGATCAGCAACGCGATCAGGAACGACTGCCAGGGATTGAACGGGGTGATCCACCACAGCGCGCCACCGATCAGCGAAGCCAGGAAGATCCCGCCGGCAAAGCCCTCGACGGTTTTCGACGGGGACAGGTTGGGGGCGATCTTGTGCTTGCCGAACAGCTTGCCGCACACGTACTGCAGCACGTCCGACAGTTGCACCACGATCACCAGGTACGCGATCAGTAACAGGTTGCGGCCTTCGAAACCGGCGATGTCCAGGGTCAGCAGCGCCGGCACGAACGAGATGCAGAACACCGCGATCATCAACCCCCACTGCACCTTGGAAGCGCGCTCCAGAAAGTGCGTGCTGTCGCCACCCAGGGACGCCAGGATCGGCAGTAGCAGGAACACGTAGACCGGGATGAAGATCGAAAACAGCCCGTACCAGTCGTAGTAGATCAACAGGTATTGCAGCGGCAGCGCCAGGTAGAACGCGGCCACCAGCGCTGGGTAGTCACTGCGCCGGGTCGGCGTCAGGGTGAGGAATTCGCGCAGGGCGTAGAACGACACGGCATAGAACAACAGGATCACCGCCGCATTGCCGAGCCAGAACGCGACGCCGATCACCAGCACCATGATCCACCAGGCGTTGATCCGCGCGTTGAGGTTGTCGATGACCGAGTTCGGCGTGCCGCGGGTCTTGAGCTTGAGAATGAAACCGATCAGCGAAGCCAGCACCAGGATGGCGCCAATCCCGCTGAACAACATCACGGTATATCGATCCATGTCAGACGTGCTCCGGGGCCAGTGCCAGCAGGGCGGCACGGCTGCGTTCAAGAAATTGCTCTTTGCTTTCACCCTCTTCGATGCTCAGTGGCGCACCGAAACTGGTGGTGCACAACAGCGGCAGCGGCAGCATTCGGCCCTTGGGCATGACGCGGTTGAGGTTGGCGATCCACACCGGGATCACCTCGACCTCGGGGTGGCTTTTCATCAGGTGGTAGATCCCGCTCTTGAAGGGCAGCAAGCCTTCTTCCGGGTTGCGCGTGCCCTCGGGGAAGATGATCAGCGAGTCGCCGTTTTCCAAGGCTTCGAGCATCGGTTGCAAGGGGTTGTAGGAAGGGTCCTTGCGTTCGCGGTCCACCAGCACACCGTTGAACACCCGGTTGATGATGTAGCGACGCAAGGGGCTCTTCTGCCAGTAGTCGGAGCCCGCCACGGGCCGGGTCAGCTTGCGCAGCGCCGGCGGCAGCGAGGCCCAGAGCAGCACGAAGTCGCCGTGGCTGCTGTGGTTGGCGAAGTAGATCCGCTGTACCGGTCGCGGCGAACTGCCGAGCCACAGGCTGCGGGCGCCGGTGACCATGCGGGCGGCGGAGGTGATGAGATTGGCAACCACGGGTTCGAACATGAGGATTCCTTATCCTGAAAAAGCTAACCAAGGGCTGGCCAGGATGAAGCCCAGCGTCCAGACAACTTGTGCCGCCAGCAGCAGCGACTGCCTGCGCAGCAGCCGCAGGGCGCCGAGGCTGCGTTCGGTCCAGGGGCGGCCGGCGCGTTCGGCCGGTTGCAGGCCGAGCGTATTGAGGGCCTGGTCCAGCGCCTGGGTGCGTTCGGCCAACGGTTGCTGATCGTCGGCCATGCGCTGGAACAGATCGGCATCGAACGCCACCCGCAGCGCCCAGTATTTTTGCAGCACGCCGAGGCTGAACAGCACGCCGCTGAACAGCAGCAGCCACGGATTGACGTTGCCCAGCAGCCATTGCCCCAGCCCCAGCAGCGCGGCCAACAGGGTCAGGCCGGTGGAGAACTGATCCAGGCAATGGCCCCGGCGCAGCAGGCTCGCCACGGTGTGCAGCTGCAGGTCACTCATGGGGCGCGCCTTGGCGTAGCGGTTCCAGTGCCTGGCGGTGAGCCTGATGCAGGACGATGCGTGGGCGAACGCGCTGGATCTGCACGATCGCGGCGTCCACGTTCGCCGCCCGGCCGCTGTGCAGCAACCAGGCGATCACGGCCGTGGCGCTGCGCGAATAGCCCAAGGCGCAGCAGACCAGCACCGGCCCGCGTTGACGCAGACTGTCGATGGCCTGCGCGGCTTCCAGGCATTGTTCGGTGGTGGGCGCCGTGAGGTCGAGCACCGGCAGCGAGCGATAGGCGATGGCGTGGCTGTCCATGGACAATTCGGCGCTGAGATCGAGCACCCCGGCAAACGCGCTGTCCTGCAGTTCCAGTGGCGTCGGGACGCGCCCCAGCCAAACGTTATCGGTCACGTGGTCCGGTTGCGGATGCTGGCGTGTCCACCAACGGGAATTGACCCAGGCCGCCGCCAGGTAGGGCGCCAGCAACCAGCGCACCGCCGGGCTCAACCGGCCATCGGCGCGCTTCTGAAAACCATCGGCGCCCAACAACAGATAATTCAGCGCCACCAGCAGCACCGCCACCGCCGGCCAGATCAACCACAGCCACGCGCCGCCCCAGGCGAACGCCGGGACGCACAACGCCGCCGCGCCCACGCCGTAACGCAGGGCCAGTTGCAAGCGGCTGCGGTCGGTGGTCAGGCGAGCGCTTTGCAGCGGGCTCGGCCGGTCCAGTGGCCACAGCCAGACACACAGCCAACCGGCCAGCGCGCCTGTCGGCACATCGACGAAGTGATGTTGGTAAGTGGTCAGCACCGACACCCCGATCAGCGCGAACCAGCCGTGCATCAGCCAGCGCCAGGCACCCTGCAAGTGCCGCTGGTAGCAGACCCAGAGAATCACCAGCAAGGCGATGTGCAGCGACGGCGCCTGGTTGAACGGCTTGTCGAAGCCGGCCAGCACGTCGAACAGCCAGCCGAATACGCCGTCCATTTCCGGCCGAGGGAAGGTGAAGCGCAACGGCCAGATCAGGAAGCAACTGACGGCGATTGCCTGCGCCGTGAGCAGGCGCAACGCGTGGCGCTTGAGTTCCGCGCGGCTGGTGGGCAGCAACAGCGACAGGCCGTAAAGCAGGTCGATCGACCAGTAAGGCACGATGGTCCAGGCCCAAAATGGCATGTGGCTTTCCCAGCCGAACACTAGGCTGCCGACGTCGTCACGCTGGGAGGTGACCCAGGTGGCGAAGCCGTAGGTGCTGAAGAACAGCGGGGCGAGCAGCAGTAGCCAGCACACCGCCGGTTTCAGCAGGCCGGGCTCGCGAGGCGGGGCGATGACAGCGCTCATCACTGCACGCGCTGCGCCAGCGAAACGCTGAAGATGCCCCACTCATCGACCCGCAGGGTGATCTTGCGGAAACCCGCCGCTTCCACCAGTTGGTCCATCTCGGCCTGGCTGCGTCGACGCATCACCCAGGCCTGGCCAGCGCGGTGGCTGGTGAGGGCGCGGGCGATCAGCTCCAGTTGCGGGTGCCACGGCTGGCCGGTGTAGACCAGGAAACCGCCGGGCTCCACGGCTTCGGCCAGGCCGGCGAGAGAACCGCCGACCATCTGGTTGTCGGCAAACAACTCGTACAGGCCGGACACCACGGCGAGGGTCGGCTTGGGGTCCAGGGCCGCGAGGTCCTGGCGGTCGAAGGCGTCGCCCTTGACGAAGCGCGCGATCTCGCCCAGGCCTTTTTCGACGATCAGCGCGCTGCCGTCGCGCACGTTGATGTCGCTGTAGTCACGCAGCAGGATCGACTCCGGCAGCGGGCTGACGCCTTGCAATGCCTCGAGAATGTAGCGGCCATGACCGGCCGCGATGTCGACGATGCGCACCTCGCGATTCGCTTCGCGCAACTTGCCCATCGCCAGGCGCAGCAACTCCTCGACGTTCAGCTTGCGCTGGCGAATGCCGCGCCAGCCGATGGAGTTCAGGTAGTTCTGGTCGATCATCCTGCCGATCGGCGAGGTGCCGGTGGGGCGGTTGCGGTAGACGTAGTCCAGCGTGCTGCCGGAATCGAACCCGGTGTCGAACCCCAGCTTCACCCCGGCCGACAGTTTGCTGCCAAAGCGCATGCTGGCGCGGGTCATGCGCCAGTACAGGTCGCGCGGCGAATTGTGGGGCAGGGGTGTTGCCAGGGCTTCGGACTCGGCGCAGGTCGCGCCGATGCGGTCCGCATCCAGCAAGGAGGGGCGGTCCAGCGGGCGGGCAAAATTCTGCAGGATGAAGCGGCGGGCGCTGGCGACGGCCGGCGCGCGGTGCTTCTCGCCCAGGGTGTCGTGGAAGAACCCCGGCAGGATGTGTTTTTCCTTGTGCACGCTGCCCAGCCGTTCGAAGAACTGCTCCTGGGGTTTGCGATGCACGACGAAGTCGGAGCCGGAGATCAGCAACTGCGTCGGCACCTGGATCGCCTGGGCGTCGGCCACCACGCGATCGGCGGCTTCGTACAGGCCCAGCAGCACGTTCACCGAAATCGCCTTGGTGATCAGTGGGTCGTTGTCGTAGGACGCCACCCGCTCTGGATCATGGCTGAGGAACTTGGCCTTGACGTAACTGTTGACGAAGAAATTGCCGCGAAACTTGCGCATCAGCGCCAGCCCCGGACGGGCGAACGGCACGTAGAGCTTGACCTTGAATGCCGGCGAGGCCAGCACCAGCGAGCGAATGCGCGGCGCGTAGTCGTGAACCCAGGTGGAGGCGATCACCGCACCGACGCTTTGCGCCACCACGGCGATGTTCTGTTCGTCGATCTGGTGCGTTGCGCCGATGTGGTCGCAGAAGGTCTGAACATCCCGCGCGCTGGTGGCAAAACTCGGGCTATCGCCTCGTGCGCCGGGCGACTGGCCGTGGCCCCGTGCGTCCCAGGCGAAAAACTCGAAGCCGGGCAGATCCAGTTCATCCACCAGGTGCGCGATGCGCCCGGAGTGCTCATGGCCCCGGTGAAACAACAGCACGGCCTTGCGGGGTTCACCCGGGTCCGCGGCCACGGCCGGCCAGTGCCGGTAGAACAACTCCACGCCGTCATGGGTGGTGAATGTCCGGTCTTGAGCTTCGCGCATTGCAAGTTCCTTTATGCTGAGGGAGCGTTTTCCTTCACTTGGCCCAGGCCACGACGGACCCGGTTGACCAAGGTATAAACCAGCAGGGCGGCAACCACCGCCATCACACCGTTGACCCACGCGGCGCCGAGCCAGCCCAACGCTATGCCGGTCGCCAGCACGCCAAGCACAAAGGCCCGGTCACTTTTGCCCATGGGCCCGTCATAGCGCCGCGAAGCCCCGACCATCGCCCCCAGCACACCGGCGTATTCACTGAACAACGCCAGCAGCGTGACCCCCAACACCAACAGCAGGCTGGCATCGGGAAGCAGGGCGAAAGGCAGGATCAGGGCAGCGTCGGCGATGATATCGCATAGCTCATTGAGGTAGGCGCCCAGATGTGATTGCTGGCCAAACTCCCGCGCCAGCATGCCGTCCACGGCGTTCAGGGCCATGCGCAGGAACATCCACGCGGGGACCAGCGCAAACACCCACGGATGGCTGGCAAACCAGGCGACCACCACCCCCACCAGCACGGAAACCACACCGGCCAGCAACGTGACCTGATTCGCCGTGACGCCCTTGTCGTAGAGCCGTTGGACGGCAGGGCGCAGCAGGTTCTGGAAGGCGGGCTTGAGCTGGTAAATGGAAGGCATCGGGGCGGGATCTCGGGCCGGTGGCGGGCGTGAAGGATTCAGGTGCGAGATTACGATAGGTTGAGGGGTTGCTGGTGGGTATTTCTCGAGAATGCGTGCGGGTAGGCATCTAGGACGCAATGAGTCGCCAGATTTTAGTGGTGCATGAGAAGTCATCCAGTCGAGGTGGTTTGTTTGAATGCGTTGGCTCACCTAAGCTGAATTTTCCTGGACATGCGCCAAGTGCCTTAACGCACCATGCGGCCATCCGGCTTGCGGCACCGCTCAGCAGCCAGGGGGGAGGAAAGGATGCCAAACGTGCTAGTGGTGATCTGGGACTTCGATACGCGCAGATTACGAATCCCGGTCAGGGATAGCCTTGTCCACATACACAACAGGATTAGAGCCCTGGAGCACATGGCGACAACAATATTCGCCGCTAATGTCGTTCAGCATCAATTGGATTACTGTCTGGCTGTCGCCCCCGAATACTTCTTTTCCAAGGAAAAACCTGTTTCGTTTCTTTCGGAAGAAGAAAAGGAAATCATCCGGGCTGCATGGGTTGATGTCTCAAATAGAAACCCGACGCTGATACTGGTCCCAGGTACGACACTGTGGTCCAAATCAATGGTGCGACCCGATTCCAGGATGTTGAAAAGGGAGACGGGGGAGTTGAAATCCTTGGGGCAGGCCAGGGACATCAACAAGGCTAAATATGGTGCGGAAATGGACGCGGTGGTGGACGAAATACCGCAGAGGGATCGCCTGAACAAGGGGGTTTATGGCGATTACGCAAGGTCTACGAAAGCAGTCATCACCGATATGGGATCAAAAGGCGCGAGAACCGCACATGGAATCGTCAGGAATACCGGTTTCATCATCTGGCAAGGAAACGTTTTTTATCAGCATAAACGCTACCCCAACATAGGAAATGAAGGACTGGAAGAGTTGTATGGGGCGGAGTTATGGTTCGACAAGATATTCATGCCAGGCGGTTATCGAGAAACCCCTGCTGTTCATGGGCTGCAAATCGCTTTGGAAATATGTGCAGAACACTTTGTGGGCGCAACGATCCTGCATAAGAACAACGTACTGGATTTTCATGTCCTGGTCTCGGCCAGCATCGCGCTCGACAAAAAGCGCGTGGGTGTAAAACCCGGAGGGTATGTCGTTCACGCTGATTCAGAGGGCAGCTCAGTGTACCGACGTGAAGGCATGGAATTGGTTCGACTCCAAGCCATCGATCAACGACCGGTAAACTTGATGGGCGTTGCAGCCGGGGGTGCCAGGAGTTTTGTTTGCGCGATTGCATAGACACAGCCTGGCTTCATCCGGCGAAAGCGCTGCGATGGTTTTGACATCCAGAGCCCAGTTGACCTGTTGCCGCGAAGCTTGCTTACCTTTCGCGTCGCTGAATCCAATTCGATGACGCGTTGTTCTCTTGCGTGGGTGTTCTCTAACTTTCCTCTCGGGTCATTGATAACAGAGAGTCTCCAGAGCTTGGCGGATGGCGCGCCATCCTGGCTTTCAATCGGACATTAAAAAGCCGGCTTATGGCCGGCTTCTCGTTGACTGATTCAGCTCGTTTTTGACAAACCTTACCAGCCTTCAAAACGTACATCCGGCTCTTGCGGCCGGCTGTGGGACTTGGTCAGAAAGTGATCTGCCTTGTCGGTGCGAGGCGTGGGCTCGCAAAGGTGGGGCGGAGGATACGCGGGTTTTGGTTGGAAGCCTAGGGGTAAGTGGTGTGGAATCATTGGGTTAGGGTGATTCAGAGGGAAAGCAGGGGCTGCTTTGCAGCCCAGCGGGAGCAAGCTCCCTCGCCACAAAAGCGCCTGTCACAGCCTTATGTCCACGGGCTCATTCGTACACCTGCGGTCGCTGCTTATTGAGGGTCGACCACCAGAATACCCAGCCCAGTACCCTGATGTTTTGCGCTTCGATCTGTTCGGCGCTGAAGACTTCGTCGGGGTAGGCGGCGCTGTTGTGGCTGCGTAGGCGCAGGCGGTTGCCGGGGACTCGGTGCAGGTATTTGATGCGCAGCATGCCGTCGTGCTCGAGGGCGTAGATCTGGCCGTCGACGACCTGGGTGAGGCCGCGGTCAATGGCGAGGGTGGAGCCGTCTTCGATGCGTTCGGCCATGCTGTCGCCGACCATGGTCGTGCAGATGGCGTCGCCGGGGTTTATTTCCAGGGATTCGAGGTGGCTGCGGGGCAGGCGGATGGTTTGGTCGGGGACTTCGATGATGTGGGTCTTGCTGCTGCCCGGGCTGACCGGGGCTTCGGTGTAGAAGGGCAGGTCGATGTCCTGGGTTTCCAGCACGCTGTAGACGCCTTGGACTTCAGCGGCTTCATAGGTGGTGCCGGGGCCGAGGCCCAGTGGGGTTTGCGGGCCTTCTCCGGTGGCGAGCCATTGCGGGCTGACGGTCAGCAGGCCCGCGATGGCGTGGATGCGACCGGGCGGAATGCCACGATTGAACCAGTTGTTCACGTGCTGGGATTTCACACCGTACAACTTCGCGAAGTCGGCGGAACGGATGTTGGCTTCTTTGAGAAGGGCTCTGAAGCGGTCGCCACTGGAGATAATTTTCATAAACGGAAAGTTTAGAGGCGACCGTGTTTTGAGCAATAAACATGTCGTGCAGATTTATAAGACAATCTTTCCGTTTGCAGGATTTGAAATAGATGGGCTAAACGCAGTTAAACGTTGTTAATACGTAGCTGTATTTTATTTAAATTCAAGCATAAAAAAACCCCGGTGCAAACCGGGGTTCTTCCACACATTCAGTATCAGCCCTTGTAGGCGGCAACCGACTTGGTGATGGCTTCGCGGGCGGCGTCTGCGCCGGCCCAGCCTTCGATCTTGACCCACTTGCCTTTTTCGAGGTCTTTGTAGTTCGCGAAGAAGTGTTCGATCTGCTGGATCAGCAGCGGTGGCAGGTCGGTGTATTCCTTCACGTCGACATACAGTTGCGACAGTTTGTCGTGTGGCACTGCGATGACTTTGGCATCGCCGCCGCCGTCGTCGGTCATGTTCAGGATGCCGACTGGACGGGCGCGGATGACCGAGCCTGGAGCAACCGGGTAGGGGGTCACGACCAGCACGTCGAGGGGGTCGCCGTCGTCGGCCAGGGTGTTGGGGATGTAACCGTAGTTGGCCGGGTAGAACATCGGGGTGGCCATGAAACGGTCAACGAACAGGCAATCGCTGTCTTTGTCGATTTCGTATTTGATCGGGGCGTGGTTGGCCGGGATTTCGATCGCGACGTAGATGTCGTTCGGCAGGTCTTTGCCAGCCGGAATCTTGCTGTAGCTCATTGGGCGGTGCCCCCGTTAATTGACCAGATGACTGGTCGGATTGACCAAAAAGTGGCGGCGATTATAGGCATATTCGGCCGCTGATGCCACGTACCCAGGGTCTTAGAGACTTTGGTATGACGCCTGATAGACCGGATCCTCGGCTTGAAGTTGCCGCAGCCGGGCGAACGGGTCCTGGCGGTAGAACGCCTTGAGCTGTTCATAGACTCGCGGGTAGGCCTGGAGCAGCAGGTCTGGGGCGCTGAAGAAGTATTCGCTGGTGACGGCGAAGAACTCCGCGGGGTTTTCCGCCGCGTACGGGTCAATGGCGGTTTCGACGTCCGGGTCCTGGTCCAGCTGGCGATTGAGGTCATCGTAGGCCTGTTGCATGGCCTCGGCCCAGTCGCTGACCCGCATGTCGGCGTGCAGGGGCGGCAGGCCGTTGGCGTCGCCGTTGAGCATGTCGAGTTTGTGCGCCAGCTCGTGGATCACCAGGTTGTAGCCCTCCCAGCCGCCGCTGGCGAGCACGCCGTCCCAGGCAAGGATGATCGGCCCTTGTGGCCAGGCTTCGCCGCTGTGTTCGCCGTCCCATTCATGTTCGATGCCGCTGGCGTCGCGGTAGCGCTGGGGGCTGAGGAAATCGTCGGGGTAGAGCACGATTTCGTGGAAACCCTGGTACCAGTTCAGCTCGCCCAGGTGCATCAACGGCAACTGGGCCTGGGCGGCGAGCAGCAGGCGCTGTTCCTGGTGCAGTTCGACGCCGGGCAGGGCGGTCAGGTGTTTGTCATGCAGGAACAACACGCAGGCTTCACGCAGCCACTGGTCCTCGGCGGCGCTGATACCGTCGAGGAAACTCAACTGATGGCGCACGCGTTGCCAGGTGTCTTCGGCCACGGGATGCTTGGCCAGGGTGCGTTGGCGGCGCCAGTTGCTGAGGGACCACATGGGCGATCAGGCTTTCGAAGCGCGCTGGCCCATTTTGCTGCGGACCAGGCTGATGACCATCGGCAACAGCGACACCAGGATGATGCCCACCACCAGCAACGACAGGTTCTGCTTGATGAAGGGCACGTTGCCGAAGAAGAAACCGAGGGTGACCAGGCCGCCGACCCACAGGACGGTGCCCAGGACGCTGAAGCCGAAGAAACGTGCATACGGCATTTTCCCCACGCCGGCGACGAAGGGGGCGAAGGTGCGGATGATCGGCAGGAAGCGCGCCAGGGTCACGGTTTTGCCGCCGTGCTTGTCGTAGAAGTCATGGGTTTGTTGCAGGTAGTCGCGGCGGAAGATTTTCGAGTTCGGGTTGCTGAACAGTTTTTCGCCCGCGGTGCGTCCGATGAGGTAGTTGGTGCTGTCGCCGAGGATCGCCGCCAGCATCAGCAGGCCACCCAGCAGGAGCGGGTCCATGGCCCCCCCGGCGGCCACCGCGCCGGCGATGAACAGCAGCGAATCCCCCGGCAGGAAGGGCATCACCACCAGGCCGGTTTCACAGAAGATCACCAGGAACAGGATGGCGTAGACCCAAGTGCCGTAGTTGGTCACCAGCATGTCGAGGTACACGTCGAGATGCAGAATGAGGTCGAGGGGATTGAAATCCATGCAATACACCTGTGGTGACGGCCTGAGGGGCAGGCGTTTGGGTCTGGCTTTGAGTACGGCTACAGAGTATGTAGCTTTTGCTTACAAGCCGGGAAGACCGGGATTATACGGGCTGGAGGTCGGGGAGCGTGGTGAGTTTGTAGCTAGGGATTTCGGTGGTGTGCAATTGAGTGAAGGCTCTTGTGGCGAGGGAGCTTGCTCCCGCTGGGGCACGAAGCGGCCCTGAAGCAGGCGACTCGGTCAGTCTGATACACAGCATGCACAGGTTTTGGGGCTGCTTCGCAGTCCAGCGGGGATAAATCCCCTCGCCACAGAAGGTTTGGTGTTGTGGCAGGGGGACTCAGCTACAGGGGTCAGATGTCGTCGCTGATCGGCAACACGTAGTTCTTGAACTCGGTGTCTTCCTTGAAACCGATGGATTCGTAGGTCTTCTGCGCCACTTCGTTGTTGCTGCTGGTGGAGACGCGCATGCGCACGGCATGGGTTTCCTTGGCCATTTTTTTCGCCGTGCGGATCAGGTGGTCGGCCACCAGTTGGCGGCGGGCGTCTTCGGCGACGTAGATGTCGTTGAGGATCCACACGCGCTTGAGGGACAGCGACGAGTAGCTCGGGTAGAGCTGGCAGAAGCCCAGCAGCTTGCTGTCATCGTCATCGGGCAGGGCCAGGTAGATCACCGACTCCTTGCGACGCAGGCGCTTTTCGAGAAAGGCCCGGGACGAGTCCGGGTATGGCAGCGAGCCATAGAATTCCCGGTATTTGACGAACAATGGGGTCAGCAGGTCCAGGTGTTCCAGGGTCGCTTGAATAATCCGCATGGCAGGTCTCGTTTACAAAGGTCGACATGGAGTCTGACAACAACGGCGTTCTGCCGTGCTTTTGATGCTGCCTGAAATTGGATCAAAAACGCAATTGGCAGTACGGATCAGCTTCGGGGCGGCATCAGTAGGAAATTACCTTTCATATCGGCACCATTTTCCGATTCAAGCGTTTGGAGCTGGGCTTCGTCCTTCAGATTGACCCCTGAAAGCTGCCTGCGACAGGCCTCGCGCATCAGGTAGATCAGGCGATGGGCCGCCATGCCGTAGCTCAGGCCTTCGAGCCTGACGTTGGAAATGCAGTTGCGGTACGCGTCGGTCAGCCCCACCTTGGGGGCGTAGGTGAAATACAGCCCCAGGCTGTCCGGCGAGCTGAGGCCGGGGCGTTCGCCGATGAGAATCACCGACATTTTGGCGCCGAGCCGTTCGGCCACTTCATCGGCCACTGCGACCCGGCCCTGTTCCACCAGGACGATCGGCGACACCGACCAGCCGTCGTCGGCGAGCTGTTCCTCCAGGCGCGCCAGGAAGGGCAGGGTATGGCGATGCACCGCCAGCGCCGACAGGCCGTCGGCCACGACAATGGCCAGGTCCACGCCACCGGGATGGGCGGCCGCGTAGTCGTCCAGTGTCTGCGCCGAGGCCTCGTCCAGGCGGCGGCCCAGGTCCGGCCGTTGCAGGTAGCTGTTGCGGTCGCTGGCGGCGCTGTGGAGCAACAGGCTCTCGCGGCCGCGCTCGGCCAGTTGTGCGCGAAGGCCCTGGTGATCGAAGGCCAGGTGCACCGCGTCCCGTGCCTGGGCATGGGCGTACTGGAAGTCCAATTGTGCCTGGGTCGGCAGGCTGGTACCGGTGCGGCCCAGGGCGATGCGCGCCGGGGTCAGGCGGCGCAGTTCCAGCCAGGGGTTTTGCGAATCGACTGGTTTTTTGTCCATCGGCAGGTCACTCATCCCAGGTGAGCCAGGGCGTGACGAAACGCCGGTGGCAGGTTGTCGCCAAACCGCACCCGGCCGTCGGCCTGGGTGAAGATGCCCATGTTCGCCAACCATTGCTCGAACTCCGGCGCCGGCTTCAGGCCCAGGGTCTGGCGGGCGTAGAGGGCGTCGTGGAACGAGGTGGTCTGGTAGTTGAGCATGATGTCGTCGGAGCCGGGGATGCCCATGATGAAGTTGATCCCGGCCACGCCCAGCAGGGTCAGCAGGGTGTCCATGTCATCCTGGTCGGCTTCGGCGTGGTTGGTGTAGCAGATGTCGCAGCCCATCGGCACGCCCAGCAACTTGCCGCAGAAGTGGTCTTCGAGGCCGGCGCGGATGATCTGCTTGCCGTTGTACAGGTACTCGGGACCGATGAAGCCTACAACGGTATTGACCAGGAACGGGTTGAAATGCCGTGCCACGGCGTAGGCCCGTGTTTCGCAGGTCTGTTGATCCACGCCGTGGTGGGCGTTGGCCGACAGCGCGCTGCCCTGGCCGGTTTCGAAATACATCAGGTTGTTGCCGAGGGTGCCGCGGTTCAGGCTGAGGCCAGCGTCGTAGCCTTCTTTCAGCACGTTCAGGTTGATGCCGAAACTGGCGTTGGCCGCTTCGGTGCCGGCGATGGACTGGAACACCAGGTCCAGGGGCACGCCCCGGTTGGCCGCCTCGATGGAGGTGGTGACGTGGGTCAGCACACAGCCTTGGGTTGGGATGTCGTAGCGCTGGATGATGGCGTCGAGCATTTCCAGCATGGCGCAGATCGAGGCCGTGCTGTCGGTGGCCGGGTTGATGCCGATCATGGCGTCGCCGTTGCCGTAGAGCAGGCCGTCGAGGATGCTTGCGGCGATGCCGGCCGGTTCGTCGGTGGGGTGGTTGGGTTGCAGGCGTGTGGACAGGCGCCCGCGCAGGCCGAGGGTGCCGCGGAATTTCGTCACCACGCGGATTTTCTGCGCCACCAGCACCAGGTCTTGCACGCGCATGATTTTCGACACGGCGGCGACCATTTCCGGCGTCAGGCCGGGGGCCAGGGCGCGCAGGCTGTGCTCGTCGGCGGCGTCGCTGAGCAGCCAGTCGCGAAAACCGCCGACCGTGAGGTGGCTGACGGTGGCGAAGGCGTGTTTGTCGTGGGTGTCGACGATCAGCCGGGTGACTTCGTCGCTCTCGTAAGGAATCAGCATTTCTTGCAGGAAATGGCTGAGGGGCAGGTCAGCCAGGGCCATTTGCGCGGCCACCCGCTCGCCATCGTTGAGCGCCGCGACGCCAGCGAGCAAATCCCCGGAACGCGCCGGGCTGGCCTTGGCCATCAGGTCCTTGAGGCTGTCGAAGCGATAGGTCTGGGCGCCGACGGAATGGGCGAATTCGGCCATGGGCGGTGTCCTCCTGGTTTTCTAAATGACTCAAATACAACCCGTAACCCTGTGGGAGCGAGCTTGCTCGCGATAGCAGGGTGTCAGCAAAATACTTGTCGACTGATACACAGCTATCGCGAGCAAGCTCGCTCCCACAGGGGCAGTGTCCACTTTCAGATAGCAGGCACCTGGCCCTCGGCCCGGCGCCGATGCAACCTCATATACCTGTGAGCATAGCG
Organism: Pseudomonas sp. MS646; assembly: GCF_036693845.1. Lineage (NCBI taxonomy): Bacteria > Pseudomonadati > Pseudomonadota > Gammaproteobacteria > Pseudomonadales > Pseudomonadaceae > Pseudomonas > Pseudomonas sp. MS646. Next base: position 5,431,519 of record NZ_CP144763.1, on the reverse strand, counting down.
TCCGCCGGGGCGCTGGAGCGTTGTTTGGCGGTCAGTTGGAAGTACAGGTAGCCGACCACCATGAAAGCCAGGAACACCAGGCCGATCACGGTGTTGAACCAGGCCATCGCCACCAGGCAGACCACGGCCAGGAACAGCGCAATGCCCGGCACGATCGGGTAGCCCGGTGCGCGGAAGGTGCGTTCCAGGTCCGGTTCGACCTTACGCAGCCGGAACAGGCTAAGCATGCTGATGATGTACATCACGATGGCGCCGAACACCGACATGGTGATCATCGCGGCCGTCAGGCTCATGCCCTGCAGGTTCACCAGGCCGTCGCTGTAGATCGCCGCGATGCCGATCACGCCGCCGGCCAGGATTGCCCGGTGCGGGGTCTGGAAGCGCGACAGTTTCGCCAGGCCCCGCGGCAGGTAGCCGGCCCGGGCCAGGGCGAAGAACTGCCGCGAGTAACCCAGGATGATCCCGTGGAAACTCGCCACCAGGCCGAACAGGCCGATCCACACCAGCATGTGCATCCACGTCGAATTGTTGCCGACCACGGCTTTCATTGCCTGGGGCAGCGGGTCGTTGATGTTCGACAGTTGCCGCCAGTCGCCCACGCCGCCGGCCATGATCATCACGCCGATCGCCAGGAAGACCAGGGTCAGGATGCCGCTGACATAGGCGCGAGGAATCGTGCGTTTCGGGTCCTTGGCTTCTTCGGCGGCCATGGCCGCGCCTTCGATGGCGAGGAAGAACCAGATCGCGAACGGAATCGCCGCAAAAATGCCCGGTATTGAGGCAAGGCTGAACTCATTTGCACCGGACCAGCCGTTGAGCACGAAATTGCTGAAGCTGAAGCCAGGCGCAACCACGCCCATGAACACCAGCAATTCGGCCACCGCCAGCACGGTGACCACCAGCTCGAACGCCGCGGCGATGCTGACGCCGAGGATGTTCAGGGTCATGAACACCGCGTACGCGCCGACCGCCGCGACCTTGGGGTCCAGTTCCGGAAACTGCACATTGAGGTAGGCGCCAATGGCCATGGCAATGGCCGGTGGCGCAAAGACGAATTCGATCAACGTGGCGATCCCGGCGATCAGTCCGCCTTTTTCGCCAAACGCCCGCCGGCTGTAGGCGAACGGCCCGCCCGCGTGGGGGATGGCGGTGGTCAGTTCGGTGAAGCTGAAGATGAAGCAGGTGTACATCAGCGCGACCATCAGCGCGGTGACGAGGAACCCCAGGGTCCCGGCGGTGCCCCAGCCATAGCTCCAGCCGAAGTACTCGCCGGAAATCACCAGGCCGACGGCAATGCCCCATAAATGCAGGGTGCCGAGTGTGGGTTTGAGTTGGGTGGTAGAAGTCATAAGTCCTCTCTGTCTTTTTTATTGTTTGATCTGTTGGACTTTCGGGATTGCTGTGGAGCGGGCACGCAAGGCTCGTGCCAGAGCGTTGGGGCGGTAAATTGATGTTGTCAGTGAGGGCGCCATCGCGAGCAAGCTCGCTCCCACAGTGGAACTGTTGCCAACCCTGGAAAAAGAGTTATCCACAGATCCCTGTGGGAGCGAGCTTGCTCGCGATAGCTGTCGAAGGGGCAAAGCAGGAGAACCTGCCTTGCCCCAAGGGCTTAGAAGAACCCCAGCGGATTGATGTCGTAGCTCACCAGCAGGTTCTTGGTCTGCTGGTAGTGGTCGAGCATCATCTTGTGGGTTTCACGCCCGACGCCCGACTTCTTGTAGCCACCGAACGCGGCATGCGCCGGGTACAGGTGGTAGCAGTTGGTCCAGACGCGACCGGCCTTGATGGCCCGGCCCATGCGGTAGGCGCGGTTGATGTCGCGGGTCCACAGGCCGGCGCCGAGGCCGAACTCGGTGTCGTTGGCGATCGCCAGGGCTTCGGCTTCGTCCTTGAAGGTGGTGATACTTACCACCGGGCCGAAGATTTCTTCCTGGAACACGCGCATCTTGTTGGTGCCCTTGAGCAGGGTCGGCTGGATGTAGTAGCCGCTGGCGAGGTTGCCTTCGAGTTTTTCCACCTGGCCACCGGTCAGCAGTTGGGCGCCTTCGCCCTTGGCGATTTCCAGGTACGAGAGGATTTTGTCGAACTGCTGCTCGGACGCCTGGGCGCCGACCATGGTGTCGGTGTCCAGCGGGTCGCCACGCTTGATCTGTTCGATCTTCTTCATCACCACTTGCATGAATTCGTCGTAGATCGACTCCTGCACCAGGGCGCGGGACGGGCAGGTGCAGACTTCACCCTGGTTGAAGAACGCCAGCACCAGGCCTTCGGCGGCTTTTTCGATGAAGCTCGGCTCGGCCTGCATGATGTCTTCGAAGAAGATGTTCGGCGACTTGCCGCCCAGTTCCACGGTGGACGGAATGATGTTCTCGGCGGCGCATTTCATGATGTGCGAGCCCACCGGGGTGGAACCGGTGAAGGCGATCTTGGCGATGCGCTTGCTGGTGGCCAGGGCCTCGCCGGCCTCCTTGCCGAAGCCTTGCACCACGTTCAGCACGCCCGGCGGCAGCAGGTCGCCGATCAGTTCCATCAGCACGCAGATGCCCAGCGGGGTCTGCTCGGCGGGCTTGAGCACCACGCAGTTGCCGGCCGCCAGGGCCGGGGCGAGTTTCCAGGCGGCCATCAGCAGTGGGAAGTTCCACGGGATGATCTGCCCGACCACGCCCAGCGGCTCATGGATGTGGTAGGCCACGGTGTTGCCGTCGATCTCGGCGGCGGCGCCTTCCTGGGCCCGCAGGCAACCGGCGAAGTAACGGAAGTGGTCGGCGGCCAGGGGGATGTCGGCGTTGAGGGTTTCGCGCACAGCCTTGCCGTTGTCCCAGGATTCGGTGATCGCCAGGGTTTCGAGGTTCTGTTCGATGCGGTCGGCGATTTTCAGCAGGATCAGCGAACGGGCCTGGACCGAGGTGGCGCCCCAGGCATCCGCGGCGGCGTGGGCGGCGTCCAGGGCTTTTTCGATGTCTTCGGCCGTGGAGCGCGGGAATTCGGCAATGGGCTGGCCATTGACCGGGGAAGTATTGGTGAAGTACTGACCTTTGGCAGGCGCGACGAACTCGCCGCCGATGTAGTTACCGTATTTGCTCTTGAACGAAACGATAGCGCCTTCAGTACCGGGGTGAGCGTAACGCATGATGAGTTCTCCTTGGCTTTTGTGCTTATACGGGAGGCCGCGCAAAATTGAGCGCCGGTAATCAAGCGTAGAGCAAAGGGCGGGCCATTGCCTTGCAGGGCCCGGAAATCAAGACTTTAGGAGGAGTTGCTCGGATAAACGGATGGGTTGTGTGACGATAGCGGTACGCAGGGTGTGACACTTTGTGCCGTATCTGGCACAACCTGTGACCGATGGGTCGCGCCAGCATTGCAAAGGCGGTTGGGCTGGAGGATGCTGGGCTTCGATCGGAATCTCTGGCAAATGTATTTGGGTGATAAGACAGCTTTTGTGGCGAGGGAGCTTGCTCCCGCTGGGCTGCGCAGCAGACCCAAGCTTTTTTGTCGCATCAACACCGATTGCGCCTGCTGCGCAGTCGAGCGGGAGCAAGCTCCCTCGCCACGGGGTTCGGTGTTCACGGTTGGATATTCGCCAGTTGCTCCAGTGAGGCAGGTCCTTCGGGGAGAATAATAAGAAATGCACAGCAACCATCTGAGTCGCCATGCCCAGCAGGTCCTGACGGTCACCCAGGGCAAGGCCCATTTGCAGGGGCCTGGCAGCGATCCGTCGATTGCCCGTTCCTGGCTGCGCTGCCTTGAGGATTATCACCTCGACCCGGCCCAGAACCTTGCGCCGACGGTGCTTGAGCATGGCCGGGTGCTGGAAAGCCGCGAGCGCCTGCAACAGGTGCTGCACATCGCCGGCAACGAAATGACCAGCCTGCATCAGCAGCTCTCCGGCGCCGGCCATGCGGTGTTGCTGACCGACGCCCGCGGGGTGATCCTCAACTGCGTCACCGCCCCCAGCGAGCGCAAGATCTTCGAACGGGCCGGCCTCTGGCTCGGTGCCGACTGGAGCGAGGCTTGCGAGGGCACCAACGGCATCGGCACCTGCCTGGTGGAGCGCCAGGCCCTGACCATCCACCAGGAAGAACATTTTCGCGGTCGCCACACCGGCCTGACCTGCTCGGCCAGCCCGGTCTTCGACCCGCATGGCGAACTGCTGGCTGTGCTCGACGTGTCCTCGGCCCGGCCGGACGTGTCGCGCCAGAGCCAGTTCCACACTATGGCGCTGGTCAACCTCTCGGCCAAGATGATCGAGAGTTGCTATTTCCTGCGCTGCTTCGACAACCAATGGCTGCTGCGCTTTCATTTGCAGGCCGAGTCCGTGGGGCTGTTCAGCGAAGGGTTGCTGGCCTTCGACGGTGAAGGGCGGATTTGCGCCGTGAACCAGAGTGCGCTGAATTTGCTCGGGCACATTCGTGGCGGCTTGCTGGGCCAGCCGGTGGAAGCCTTTTTCGATTGTTCGCTGGATGAGTTGCTTGGACGGGCCAGCGCCCACGCCAGTGCCAGCTGGCCGTTGCGCACCCGTGACGGTCGGCACCTGTTTGCCGTGTTGCGAGGCCAGCCGCGTAGCGTGCCGGTTCCGCTGGCCCCGGCGCTCAAGCCCAGCGAGCCGGCGCGCCTGCCAGGGATCTGCCTGGGGGATGCGTCGTTGCAGGCGCATTTTCGCAAGGCGCTGCGGGTCTTCGAGCGGGACGTTCCCTTGCTGATCAACGGTGAAACCGGGTCCGGCAAGGAAGCCTTCGCCAAGGCCGTGCACCACGCCAGCCAGCGTGCCGGGAAACACTTCGTCGCCCTCAACTGCGCGGCCATCCCGGAAAGCCTGATCGAGAGCGAGCTGTTCGGCTATCGCGGCGGCAGCTTTACCGGCGCCCGCAAGGAAGGTATGCGCGGCAAGCTGCAACAGGCGGACGGCGGCACTTTGTTCCTGGACGAGATCGGCGACATGCCCCTGGCCTTGCAGACCCGGTTGCTGCGGGTGCTGGAAGACCGGCAGGTGGTGCCGATCGGTGGTGAGCCGGAGGCGGTGAACGTGCGCATCATCAGCGCCACTCACCGGCAGTTGTTCGAACGGGTGCAGGATGGCAGTTTCCGCGAAGACCTGTATTACCGGCTCAACGGCTTGGAAATCCCCCTGCCGGCGCTGCGTGAGCGCGGCGACAAAACGCAGTTGCTGGATTTTCTGCTGGCCGAAGAGCGCGGCGCCGAGACGGTCACCCTCGACGAGCCGGCGCGCCAGGCGCTGCTGGCGTTCGACTGGCCGGGCAATGTGCGCCAGTTGCGCAACGTGCTGCGCACCCTCGTCGCGCTGTGCGAGGACGGGCGGATTGACGTGGAGGACTTGCCGGCGATGATCCGTCAGGCGCGGCCGCCAGTCGAGCCGGCACCTGCCACCGAACACCCGCTGGAAGATGCCGAACGGTTGGCGTTGCTCAATGCGCTGGAGCAGACGCGCTGGCACATGACCAACACGGCGGAGCAGTTGGGCATCAGCCGTAATACGCTGTATAGAAAGCTGCGCAAACATGCGATTGCCCGCTGACCCCCGATCCCACGGCCACTGAAAATCCTTTTGTGGGAGCGGGCTTGCTCGCGAAAGCAGCGTGTCAGCCGATGCATCTATTGAATGACCCACCGCATTCGCGAGCAAGCCCGCTCCCACAGGGTTCAGTGGTGTTCATCGGCCTGAGCATCAGGCAATTCCAAACACAAGGTGCGATTTCCCCCTCCCTAGGCTAACCTGCGGCCATGTTTTACGAGGTCGACTATGCACATCCATATTCTCGGTATTTGCGGCACTTTCATGGGTTCGATGGCGGTCCTGGCCAAGGAGCTGGGCCATCACGTGACCGGTTCCGACGCCAACGTCTACCCGCCGATGAGCACCCAACTGCAAGCCCAGGGCATTGAATTGACCCAAGGCTACGACCCGGCACAACTGGAGCCGGCGCCGGATCTGGTGGTGATCGGCAACGCCATGTCCCGGGGCAATCCCGCGGTGGAGTACGTGCTCAATAAAGGCCTGCCGTACGTGTCCGGGCCGCAGTGGCTGGCCGATCACGTGTTGCAGGGCCGCTGGGTACTGGCCGTGGCCGGCACCCATGGCAAGACCACCACCAGCAGCATGCTCGCCTGGGTGCTGGAGCACGCGGGCATGAGCCCGGGCTTCCTGATCGGCGGCGTGCCGCAGAATTTCTCGGTGTCGGCGCGCCTGGGCGGTACACCGTTCTTCGTGATCGAGGCCGACGAATACGACAGCGCGTTCTTCGACAAACGCTCGAAGTTCGTCCACTACCGTCCACGCACTGCGATCCTCAATAACCTTGAGTTCGATCATGCGGACATCTTCCCCGATCTTCCAGCCATCGAACGGCAGTTCCATCACCTGGTACGGACCATTCCAAGCGAAGGCCTGGTCATTCACCCGACCACCGAGCCGGCCTTGCAGCGGGTGATCGAAATGGGCTGCTGGACCCCGGTGCAAACCACCGGTGCGGGTGGGCAGTGGCAGGTGAAGTTGCTCAAGGACGACGGTTCGCAGTTCGAGGTGATGTTCGAAGGCCAGTCCCAAGGCGTCGTGGAGTGGGACCTGACTGGCCAGCACAACGTTGCCAACGCCCTGGCGACCCTGGCCGCGGCCCGGCATGTCGGCGTGGTGCCGGCCATGGGCGTGGCCGCGCTGAGCGCATTCAAGAGCGTCAAGCGGCGCATGGAGAAGGTCGCCGAGGTGCGTGGCATTACGATTTATGACGACTTCGCCCACCACCCGACCGCCATCGCCACCACTCTCGACGGCTTGCGCAAGCGTATTGGCGACGCGCCATTGATTGCGATCATCGAACCGCGCTCCAATTCCATGAAACTGGGCGCGCACCGCGATGGCCTGCCGGAAAGCGTGGTCGATGCCGATCAGGTGATCTGGTATGCGCCGGCCAACCTCGGCTGGGACCTGGGTGCCACCGCCGCACTGTGCAGCGTGCCTTCGATTGTCAGCGATTCGTTGGAAGGCATCATCGAACGTGTGAAAAGCCAGGCCCAACCCGGTACCCACGTGGTGATCATGAGCAATGGTGGCTTCGGCGGCCTGCACGGCAAGCTGGCCGAGGCGCTGCGATGAACAACGGTCCGGAGCGCATCACCCTGGCGATGACCGGCGCTTCCGGTGCCCAGTACGGCTTGCGCCTGCTCGATTGCCTGGTGCGGGAAGACCGCGAGGTGCACTTTCTCATCTCGAAGGCGGCGCAACTGGTGATGGCCACCGAGACCGACGTGACCTTGCCGCCCAAGCCCCAGATGATGCAGGCCTTCCTCACCGAATACACCGGCGCGGCGGATGGACAGATTCGCGTGTACGGCAAGGAAGACTGGATGTCGCCGGTGGCGTCCGGTTCCGGCGCGCCGGGCGCCATGGTGGTGGTGCCGTGTTCCACAGGGACGTTGTCGGCGATTGCCACCGGGGCGTGCAACAACCTGATCGAACGGGCCGCGGACGTGACCCTCAAGGAGCGCCGCCAACTGATCCTGGTGCCGCGGGAAGCGCCGTATTCGAGCATTCACCTGGAGCACATGCTCAAGTTGTCGAACATGGGCGTGACCATCCTGCCGGCCTCGCCAGGCTTCTATCACCAGCCCCAGACCATCGACGACCTGATCGATTTCGTGGTGGCGCGGATCCTCAACCTGCTGAACATCCCTCAGGACATGCTGCCGCGCTGGGGCGAGCATCATTTGAGCAGCGATGAATAAGATCCTGATGGTACTGCTGGCGCTGCAACTGACCGGTTGCGCCACCGCTCGCACGCTGGACGCGGCCAAGCCCGGTGCGCCGGTGGTGTATGCGGGCACACGGCTGGACCTCTACGCCCTCAATGGCGGCTGCTGCGCCAAGGACCGTTTCGGCGCCGAGGCCCCGAGCTATCCCGGCGTCGATCTGCCGGCCAGTGCGTTGCTCGATACCGTGTTGTTGCCGTTGTCGCTGTTCACGGCGATGGGGGTGGGGTTCCGGGCGACTGGCGGGATGTGATTGAAAGACTTGGGGCTGCTGCGCAGCCCAGCGGGAGCAAGCTCCCTCGCTACGGGGGGACTGAGAGAGGAAGCCCATCGCGAGCAGGCTCGCGATGGTGTCTGGCCAGGCGATACCGAATTACTTACCCAACTTACGCAACTCATCCGACTCTACCACCCGCACCCCGTGCTGTTCCTCCAGCGCCAGGCGCCACATGGCGCGGGCCAGTTGGCAGGCTTCGATGCCGTGGTATTTGCCTGGGATCAGCTTCGACAACGGCCCGGCCAGTTGCTCGGCCAGGCGAGGTTCGACGCGGTCGCCCAGCAGCAGGGAAGGCCGGCAGAGTGTGAGCTGCGGCCAGTCCTGGGCCCTGAGGGCCTCTTCCATTTCGCCCTTGACCCGGTTGTAGAAAATCGATGACTTGGGGTCGGCCCCCAGCGCGCTGATCGCCACCAGGTGCCGGGCGCCCAGCTCCCGGGCGCGCTTGGCGAAGGCCACGACCAGCTCCAGGTCCACCGCGCGAAAGGCCTGTTCCGAACCGGCTTTCTTGATGGTGGTGCCAAGGCAGCAAAAGGCGATGTCGACCCGGCCGCTGAGGCGGGGCAGCACCTCGGCCGGTTCCCCAACCGGGTTTTCCAGGTGCGGATGCCCGGCCAGTGGTCGGCGGGAAGGTGCCAGGACCCGGCTGATGGTCGGCTCGTTGAGCAGCCGGTCCAGCAGGTGTTCCCCGGTCAACCCGGTGGCACCGGCGAGCAAAACATGCTGAGGCGTCAAGTACATAGTGTTTCCCCCTTGATACGGTTCAGCTTAGTTGCTCTTTGTGGCCTCGTCGTTCAATGCAGCACTTTGCAATGCTTTTCGCGCCTGTTGCTTGCGCAGCAGTTGCCAGTGGGAAAGGACCGTCCTGGGTGCCCAGATCTGCGGCTCGGAAGCTTCGAAATTGTCCGCCTGCTCGCGCTCGGCGACGGTGGCCTTGGCCTTCTTGAAGGCCTGCTCCAGGTCGTCGGTCTGGTTCAGCGCCTGGGCAAACAGTGCATCGCCGAAATAGGTGAAGTTGGCTTCCTCGGAGCAGCCGAAGGACACCCGGTCGGCCCGCGAGGCGGTCATGACCAGGGTACGTTCATCCTTGAGCGCCGGGATGAAACCGCCGGAGTAGCAGGCTGAGATCACCACAATCTTGTCTCGGTTCTTCAGCGGCGCCAGGACCGCGGCCAGTTCGTCGGCGGGCAGGTCGGCCAGCTCCATGCGGGGCTGGTCGAGCACCAGTTCATGCTCGCTGGTGCCGTGGCTGGTCAGGTAGATGAAAATCAGGTCTTCCGGGCCGCTGCGTTCGGCCAGGGTGGCGGCGGCGCGGCGCAGGCTTTCGCGGCTGGCCATGGGCCGGTCACCGAGGTGATCGCGGTGGTTCACCAGGCGGATCTGCCCGAAGGCGCCGAAACGGCTGGCGAGCATGTTGGCGACGTAGTCGGATTCGCGCAGGAACACGCTCTGCTTGCCATCGCCACCCAGGGTCAGGCTGTACAGCTCCACCGCCGGGGTGGAGGCGGGGATATTGGCGAGGGCGTCGTCCAGCAGGCGGCCCTGGGCCAGCAGGCCAAGTTCCAGCACGTCCGGCAGCAGCCGGCCATCGGCGTCGCGTACCCGTTGGCCCTTGGCCCAGGTGCCGCTTTGCACGGTGCCGTCAGTCAATGCCAGGGTGCCGCGCCCGTGGTAGCTGTCGTTCTCGAACTGGCCGACGTAGAAGCTGCCGTCGGGCAGGTTCAGGCGCCCCTGGCCGGTGAATCGCCACTCGTTGAATTGCCCGAGGTAATGGCTGCCATCGGCCCCGATCAATTCACCCTTGCCGGTCAGCGCGCCGTCCTTGAACTGGCCGATCCAGACGTCGCCGTCAGCGTTTTCGTAACGGCCGCGACCGTTGAGTTGGTTGTTCCTGAAACCGCCGACATAGACGTCGCCGTCGGCGCTGTTGAAGGTCCCCTTGCCTTGCAGTTGGCCGTCGACGAAGTGCCCGGTGAACTGGTTGCCGCTGGCATCGAAGCGCTGCCCTTCGCCGTTGGGCTTGCCATTGACGAAGGGGCCCTGGTACTGGCTGCCGTCGTCGAGTTCCAGGCGCCCGAGGCCTGAGTACCGGTCGGCCTTGAACTCGCCGCGGTAGGTCATGCCGTTTTCCTTGAGCGTGCCTTCGCCGTCGCGCCGGCCCTGCTTGAAGCCACCGGTGTAGCTGCTGGTGGGCGTGGTCAGGCTGCCCTGGCCGTGGAACAGGCCGTGCTGGAACTGGCCGCGGTAGACCTCGCCGTTGCTGCCGTGCCATTCCCCGGTGCCGTGCCACTGGCCCTTGTCGAACTGCCCGGCGTACCAGCTGCCGTTGGGGTAGTCGATACGCCCCTGGCCTTGCAGCAGGCCGTCCACCAGGTCGCCGCGATAGCGTCCGCCGTCGGGCAGGCGCGCGTCGGGAGGCAGCAGCGATTCGCCGTCGCCGCAGGCGGTGAGCAACAGGGTCAGGGTCAGCGGAACGAGTAAGCGCATAACGGGATCCAGGTCATCAGGCCACGAGTATGCCGCAGCTGCACCCTCTGGATACAGAGAAGCGATGCGAAACAGCCCTGGGCGGTTTCGCAACCGCGAAGGTCTACACGAAGCAGAGCGACAGTGGCTCGGCGATGTAGGCGGGTTTTTCCGAACCTTCGATTTCCAGCGTGGCGGTGGCCTTGAGCAGCCATTGACCGGGCTTCTTCTCGGTGACGTCCACCAGTTCGACCTTGAGCCGGACCTTGGAATCGACTTTCACCGGCTGGATGAAACGCACGCTGTCGAGCCCATAGTTGACGACCATCTTCACGCCCTCGGGCAGGATCAGGATGTCTTCCATCAGCTTGGGCATCAGCGACAACGACAGGAAACCGTGGGCGATGGTGCTGCCAAACGGGGTTTGCGCGGCCTTGACCGGGTCGACGTGGATGAACTGAAAGTCGCCAGTGGCTTCGGCGAACAGGTTGATGCGGTCCTGGTCGATGGTAAGCCAATCGGAACGTCCAAGTTCCTTGCCGACATAATCTTTGAGCGCTGCAACGGGGACGTAGGGCATTGAGACTCTCCTTGGGTTCATCGGTATTGTCTTTTTCTGGAGCGGGGACTTGCGCCCCCGGAGAACCACTGTAGATCAACATGGCACGCACGTAAGGTCACCGACCATGCTTTTTACGAATGCCGACCCATAGCGCGGGCATGCTTATAATGCGGGCGCATTCTTTGCGATTCCGTTCACTTGACGTGCGCGTTCGATTCCGTGGCGAGGGGGCTTGCTCCCGCTTGAGTGCGCAGCGCTCATAAAATGGGGCCGCTGCGCAGCCCAGCGGGAGCAAGCTCCCTTGCCACACCGTCACGTCGTGAACCGAGTTGGCGCGTTCATTGGATCTGTTGCAGGGGAGAGAGCGGATGTTGCTACGGGGCCTGACCTGGCTGGTGCTGTTCCAATTGCTGGGCACTGCGATCAATCATTTGTTCCTGCCGGTGTTGCCCGGGCCCATCGTGGGCCTGCTGCTGTTGTTGGGCTACCTGATCATGCGCGGCGAAGTCAGTGAGCCGCTGAGCCTGGCCGCCGGCAGCCTGTTGCGCTACTTGCCGTTGTTGCTGGTCCCGCCGGCGGTGGGGGTGATGGTCTATGCGCGGGCCATCGCGGCCGATTTCTGGGCGATCGTCGGTGCATTGACCTTGTCGTTGATCCTGTCCGTGGCCCTGACCGGGGTGCTGATGCAGCGCCTGGCACGGCGTCACGTCGCCGCGGCGGAGGAGAGCGAATGATCCTCGACTGGCAAGGCGCCTGGACCTCGGTGATCCATCATCCGCTGTTCGGCATCGGCATCACCCTGGGCGCCTATCAACTGGTATTGGCGGCGTTCGAAAAAACCCGCTGGGTGTTCCTGCAGCCGGTGCTGATGTCGATGGTGCTGCTGATCGGCGTGCTGGTCGGTTGCGGCATTGGTTACGCCGAATACCGCAAGAGCACTGAAATCCTCAGCATCCTGCTGGGGCCGGCCACGGTCGCCCTGGCGGTGCCGTTGTATTTGAACCTGCGGCGGATCCGCCAATTGTTCTGGCCGATTTTTACTACGCTGGTGATAGCCGGGGTGGTCGCCACCGGCTCTGCGGTGCTGCTGGGCTGGGTGTTCGGCGCCGAGCACATGATTCTGATGACCATGGCGCCCAAGTCCGTGACCTCGCCGATCGCCATGCTGGTGGCCGAGCAGATTGGCGGCGTGGCAGCCATGGCGGCGGTGTTCGTCTTGATCACGGGCGTGCTTGGGGCGATTCTGGGCCCGAGCATCCTCAACGGGTTGAAGGTGCACAGCCCCGAGGCCCGCGGTATGGCCCTGGGATTGGCGGCCCATGCGGTGGGCACGTCCGTGGCCTTGCAGGAAAGCGAAGAGTCCGGCGCTTTTGCGGCGCTGGCGATGAGTCTGATGGGCGTAGCCACGGCGGTGTTGCTGCCGTTGGTGGTGTCGATGACAGTCTAAGGAACTGGTTATGAGCTTGCCGCTTTTCCCGTTGAACACTGTGTTGTTCCCCGGTTGCATCCTCGATTTGCAGATTTTCGAGGCGCGCTACCTCGACATGATCGGCCGCTGCATGAAAAAAGGCGAAGGGTTCGGAGTGGTGTGCATCCTCGATGGCGAGGAAGTGGGCATTGCCCCGGAAGGTTATGCGCGGGTGGGCTGCGAGGCGCTGATCACCGACTTTTCCCAGCAGGACAACGGCCTGTTGGGCATCCGCGTGAAGGGCGGGCGGCGTTTTATCGTGCATGGCAGCAGCGTCCAGCCGGATCAGTTGACGGTCGCCGATGTCGAGTGGCTGGAGGACGAGCCGGAGCAACCGCTGCAGGACGAGGACGCTGACCTGGTGGCGTTGCTCAAGGCGCTGGCCGAGCACCCGATGGTCGAAGCCTTGAACATGGGCACCGAAGCGACCGGCCAGCAATCGCTGGCCAACCAGCTGGCCTATCTGTTGCCGTTCAACGAACTGGACAAGATCGACCTGCTGCAACTCGATGACCCACAGCAGCGCCTGGATGCGATCCAGGCCTTGCTCGATGAGTTGCAGGGCGAACTCTTCGCCTGACCCCACACGGATCTCCAGTGCTCATTGGTCCGCCACTCAGTAGGCATACCGTAGCAGGCCATGGGGCAGGTGCCGGAAGCTGAAGAAGCTGAACGCGGCCACCATCGCCGGCAGGATCAGCCACCAGATTTTCGGCGGCATGGCCGGTAGCGGTGCCTGGCGCTGGCTCAGCCACAGGACGGCGGCGCAGACACAGGCGGCGAGCATGGCGCCGGCGATGATGTCGCTCGGCCAATGAGCACCGAGATAAACCCGCGACAAGGCAATCGCCAGCGCCGGCAGGCAGCCCAGCAGCAGCCAGGTCAGGCGCAGGCGGGGCGGTTGGCCGCGACCGGCCAGGACGGCCAGCGCCAGGAACAGCGCGAACGCACCAGAGGCATGGCCGCTGGGCATGCTGTAGCTGGTCAGTGGGTCGGTGAGAATCTCTGGGCGCACACGGGCGAAGAAGTGCTTGCTGCCGGTATTGGCCAGGGAGGTGAGCAGCATCGTGCCGCCGGCGAAGATTGCCTGCCGCCATTGGCGCGCCACTAACAGCAGGCCGGTCAGCAGGGAGCTGAAGATCAGCATGAAGTGGAATTCGCCGATCAGCGTGAAGGTCACGGCGATTTCGTCCAGCGTCGGGCTGCGGTGCTCCTGGACCAGCGTCATCAACCCCTGGTCGAAGGCTGTGAGGTAGCGAAAGCCGATGAACAGGCCGATCAGGATCACCAGGCCCAGGCCGGCAATCAGCGCGGTGGCATGCCGGTGACGGCGCATGCTGCTGTTGACGCTCAGGCCGATCATCACCGCGATGCTGCCGACCACCACCCCGGCCTGTGGCCAGAAACCTTCGGGCAGTGGCAGGCGGAACGCCGCGCCGGTGGCCCAGCCGGGCAGCAGGTACGCCACGGTCCAGCCGGAGGCGGCCAGCAGGCTGACGGCGGCGAAGCGCGGGAACGGCATGTCACACATCCCGGCCACCATCGGCAGCATCGGCCTGAGTGGGCCGATGAAGCGCCCCACCAGCAGGCTGGCGATGCCGTAGCGCTGGAAGTAGCTCTCGGCCGCGTTCATCCATTCCGGGTGGTGCCGCAGCCCTGGCAGACGCCGGATGTTCTGGTGGAAGTGGCGGCCGAGGAAATACGACACCAGGTCCCCCAGCAAGCCGCCGAGCAACCCCAGCAGCAGCGTCTCGCCCAGCGAAAGCGCACCGCTGCCGGCCAGCACCGCGATCGCGAACAACAACACCGTGCCCGGCACGATCAACCCGGCAATCGCCAGGCATTCCACGCAGGCGACGATGAACACCGCCACCGCCAGCCATTGCGGATTGACACTCAGCCAGCCGGTGATGCTATCGAGCCATTGGCTCATAAGAACAACTCCATCGAAGATTGATCGGCATGCACCGAACCCCCTGTGGGATTCTGTTGTGAACACAAAACCTGCGGTCACTGAAGATCAACTGTGGGAGCGAGCTTGCTCGCGATTACGGTGTGTCAGTCAACATCCATTCAGTTGACTCGACGCTATCGCGAGCAAGCTCGCTCCCACAGGGTTGTGCGGTGTGTTTATGAAAGCAAAAAATAATCGCGACCTTCGACCTGTCCGCGTCGCAGCGGGTTCCGGGTGCACCAGGGGGCATAGGCCGCATCGACGAAGCGGTAGGGCAGGTGCTCGTCGCGCCCTTGCGGGATTCCCAGGCGGGTGGTCTGGATGACATTGACCGTCGGCACATCGACATCTTCCACCAGCAGGCGCTCGGGGTCGAAGCGTTTGGCGTCCCATTCCGGCACTTTCAGCCCGAGAGCCTTGCACAGCAGGGTCTGGCCGGCGCAGAGCTTCTGCGGCGTGCGCGGCTGGCCCTGGGCGTCGGGGTTGTTCAGCAGCATCTGCGCCAGGCTCGCCGGGCCGGAGACGGCATCGACCCACGGATAGGCCGACTTGATCAACACGGCATTGCCTGGGCCCTGGGCGCTGAAGTTCAGCGAATCACCGCCCCGGGCGTAATACATATAGATGTGGCCGCCATCCAGAAACAAAGCCTTACGTTTTTCCGTGTAGCCGAGCGAGGCGTGGCTGCCTTTTTCGGCGAAGTAATACGCTTCGGTTTCGATGATCCGCGCGCTGAGCCACAGGTCCCCGACCTTGTGGCGGATGACCTTGCCCAGCAGGTCCCGGGCAAGCACTTGGGCGTCGCGATCGAAAAAGCCGTGGGGCAGGGCCTTGGGCTGGGGCGAAGGGGTTGGATCGGTCATGGCGATAGACGCAGTGAGGCCAAAGGAAGGGCGATGATAGCAATGCGAAGCTTAATCACCACTGAACACGCACGTGAACCGCGGCTGTCGGCGTCTTTTTGATCCTCCGCCGGTCACCGCTGTGAGTCCATGCTGTTAGTCGAGGGTTACGACAGCTATAATCTGCCGCTTTCCTCACCGCCAAGACCACACAGACCATGACTGAGTCCGTTCTTGACTACATGACCCGCCTGGGTCGCGCCGCTCGCGACGCGTCGCGCATCATCGGCCGTGCCAGCACCGCGCAGAAGAACCGCGCCCTGCAAGCCGCCGCCAATGCGCTGGACGCCGCTCGCGCCGAGTTGTCCGCCGCCAACGAACTGGACCTGGCCGCCGGCCGGGCCAATGGCCTGGAGCCGGCGATGCTCGAACGTCTGGCGCTGACCCCGGCCCGCATCGACGGCATGATCGTCGGCTTGCGTCAGGTCGCGGCATTGCCGGACCCGGTCGGCGCGATCCGCGACATGAGCTACCGGCCGTCGGGCATCCAGGTGGGCAAGATGCGCGTGCCGCTGGGTGTGGTCGGGATCATCTATGAGTCGCGGCCGAACGTGACCATCGATGCCGCGAGCCTGTGCCTGAAGTCGGGTAACGCGACCATCCTGCGCGGCGGTTCCGAGGCGATTCATTCCAACCGTGCCATCGCCGCCTGCATCCAGCGCGGTCTGGCCGAGGCCGATCTGCCGGCCGCCGTGGTGCAAGTGGTGGAGACCACCGACCGCGCCGCCGTCGGCGCGTTGATCAGCATGCCCGAGTTCGTCGACGTCATCGTCCCGCGCGGTGGCAAGGGCCTGATCGAGCGGATCAGCCGTGACGCCCGCGTGCCGGTGATCAAGCACCTGGACGGCATCTGCCACGTCTACGTCAGTGCCCACGCCGAGTTGCCGAAGGCCCAGCGCATTGCCTTCAATGCCAAGACCTACCGTTATGGCATCTGTGGCGCGATGGAAACCCTGCTGGTGGACCAGGCCGTGGCCCAGGCCTTCCTGCCGGCGATGGCGGCCCAGTTCCGCGAAAAAGGCGTCGAACTGCGTGGGTGCGAGCGCACTCGGGCGATCATCGAGGCGGTGGCCGCCGCCGAGCAGGACTGGGACACCGAATACCTGGCGCCGATCCTGTCGATCCGCGTGGTCGACGGGCTGGACCAGGCCATCGAGCACATCAATCGCCACGGCTCCCATCACACCGACGCCATCGTCAGCGAGCACCAGGGCGAAGCCCGGCGCTTCGTCGCCGAGGTGGACTCGGCCTCGGTGATGATCAACACCCCGACCTGCTTCGCCGACGGTTTCGAATACGGATTGGGTGCCGAGATCGGCATTTCTACTGATAAGCTGCACGCCCGCGGCCCGGTGGGCCTCGAAGGCCTGACCTGCGAGAAGTACATCGTGGTGGGCGACGGCCAGTTGCGCGGGCAGGAGCCGGCCTGACTTGGGCGACCTTGACGCACTGGCCCCTATGACTAAGACCGCTGTGACGGCGACCACCGCGCCAAAGCGCATCGGCATCCTGGGCGGCACGTTCGACCCGGTGCACATCGGCCATTTGCGCGGTGCGCTGGAAGTGGCCGATGCCCTGGGCCTCGATGAGCTACGCCTGACGCCCAGCGCCAGGCCGCCTCATCGGGAGATGCCGAGGGTTTCGGCGCAAGACCGTCTGGCGATGGTCGAGTGCGCGGTGGCCGGTGTGGCGCCGTTGGTCGTGGACGCCCGTGAATTGCTGCGGGACAAGCCGTCCTACTCCATTGACACCCTGGAGCTGATGCGCGCCGAACTGGCCGCCGATGCCCAGGTTTTTCTGCTTCTGGGCTGGGACGCATTTTGCGGCCTGCCCACTTGGCACCGCTGGGAAGAGTTGCTCCAGCATTGCCACATCCTGGTGCTGCAACGCCCGGATGCCGACAGCGAGCCGCCGGATGCCTTGCGCAACCTGCTGGCGGCACGCTCGGTGAGCGACCCGCTGGCCCTGAAAGGGCCGAGCGGACAGATTGCATTCGTCTGGCAGACGCCGCTCGCGGTATCCGCCACCCAGATCCGTCAACTGCTGGCCAGCGGTAAGTCGGTACGTTTCCTGGTGCCCGACGCGGTCCTGGCCTACATCGATGCGCACGGGCTGTACCGTGCGTCGAACTGAAAGAGGCGCGCTTCAAGGCACGTGAATGCGTGTAGCGAAGCGCCCGAACACATGAGCAAAACGAGTTTTATATGACTGACAAAGACGTAAGCAAAGTTAAGCGCAAGGGCACGTTCAAGAGCGCCCCGCTGCCGGTAGAGGCCCACGTGGGCGCCGCATTGGCCGGCGAAGAGCTGGTCAAGGTGTCCGTTGCCGCCCTGGAAGACGTCAAGGCCCAGGACATCCAGGTGATCGACGTTCGTGACAAGCAGAGCATCACCGACTTCATGATCATCGCCACCGGTACCTCCAACCGCCAGATCGGCGCGATGCTGGACAAGGTCCGCGAAGCGGTCAAGGCCCAGGGCGTCAAGCCGTTGGGCGAAGAAGGCAAGGGCGACAGCGACTGGGTCCTGCTGGACATGGATGACGTCATCGTGCACATGATGACCGCCTCGGCCCGCCAGTTCTATGACCTGGAGCGCCTGTGGGCCGGTGCCGAGCAGAGCCGTGCGGCGGATGCCCGTCACCACAGCCCGGAAAACACCCATGAGCACTTCACCAAGCTCAACAAAGACCAGCAGTAAGGGTTCGCTGTGCGACTGCGCCTGATCGCCGTCGGTTCCCGCATGCCCAAGTGGGTGGAAGAAGGCTGGCATGAGTATGCCAAGCGTCTTCCGTCCGAACTGGCGCTGGAACTGGTGGAAATTCCGCTCAATACCCGTGGCAAGAACGCCGACGTGGCGCGCTTCATCCGCCAGGAAGGCGAGGCCATGCTGGCCAAGGTCGGGCCGAACGAGCGGATCGTCACCCTCGAAGTCCATGGCAAGCCCTGGAGCACCGAGCAACTGGCGGTGGAGCTCGATCGCTGGCGGCTGGATTCGCGCACGGTCAATTTCATGGTCGGCGGCCCCGAAGGGCTGGCGCCGGAAGTCTGTGCCCGGGCCGACCAACGCTGGTCGTTGTCGCCGTTGACGTTGCCGCATCCGCTGGTGCGGATCCTGATCGGCGAACAGTTGTACCGTGCCTGGACAGTCCTGTCCGGACACCCTTACCACAAGTAATCCTGCCCCATGCCTCAGCCGATCCGCATCAAGGACCACGAAAAAGACGCCCGCCTGGTACGGGGCCGCGTCGTGTTCGGCGCCATCACGGTGGTGACGCTGATCGGGGTGCTGATCGCGCGGTTGTACTTCCTCCAGGTGATCCAGTACGAGTACCACTCGACCCTGTCGGAAAACAACCGGGTGCACGTGCAGCCGATTCCGCCGACCCGTGGGCTGATCTTCGACCGCAATGGCGTGGTGGTGGCGGACAACCGTCCCAGCTTCAGCCTGAGCATGACCCGCGAGCGCTCCGGCGACTGGCAGCAGGTGCTCGACGTGATCGTCGAAGTGCTGCAACTGACCCCCGAGGACCGGGCGATCTTCGAGAAGCGCATGCGCCAGGGGCGCCGGCCGTTCGAGCCGGTGCCGATCCTGTTCGAGCTGACCGAGGAGCAGATCGCCCTGATCGCCGTGAATCAGTTCCGCCTGCCCGGCGTCGAGGTGGTGGCGCAGTTGGTGCGGCATTATCCCCAGGGGCCGCACTTTGCCCACTCGGTCGGCTACATGGGGCGAATCAACGAGAAAGAGCTCAAGACCCTCGACCCGGTCAACTACAGCGGCACCCACCACATCGGCAAGACCGGTATCGAACGTTTCTACGAGCCCGAGCTGCACGGCCAGGTGGGTTACGAAGAAGTCGAGACCAATGCCCGTGGCCGGGTACTGCGGGTGCTCAAGCGAACCGACCCGATCCCCGGCAAGGACATTGTCCTGAGCCTGGACATCAAGCTGCAGGAGGCCGCCGAAGCGGCGCTGGGCGGGCGCCGGGGCGCCGTGGTGGCGCTGGATCCGAATACCGGCGAGGTCCTGGCGATGGTCAGCCAGCCGAGTTTCGACCCGAACCTGTTCGTGACCGGCATCAGCTTCAAGGCCTACGCCGAGCTGCGCGACTCCATCGACCGGCCGCTGTTCAACCGGGTGCTGCGCGGCCTCTATCCGCCAGGCTCGACCATCAAGCCGGCCGTGGCGATTGCCGGGCTGGATTCCGGCGTGGTGACGGCGTCGAGCCGCGTCTACGACCCGGGCTACTACATGCTGCCCAACTACGACCACAAGTACCGCAACTGGAACCGTACCGGCGACGGTTACGTGGACCTGGAAACGGCGATCATGCGGTCCAACGACACCTATTTCTATGACCTGGCCCACAAGCTGGGGATCGATCGGCTGTCGTCCTACATGAACAAGTTCGGCATCGGCCAGAAAGTCTCCCTGGATATGTTCGAAGAATCCCCCGGCCTGATGCCGTCCCGGGAATGGAAGCGCGCCACCCGGCGCCAGGCCTGGTTCCCCGGCGAAACCCTGATCCTGGGGATCGGCCAGGGCTACATGCAGGCCACGCCTTTGCAACTGGCCCAGGCCACCGCGCTGGTGGCGAGCAAGGGCAAGTGGTATCGCCCGCACCTGGCCAAGACCATCGAAGGCCAGAAGCCGGTGGACCCGAACCCGATGCCGGACATCATCCTGCACAACCCGTCGGACTGGCAGAAGGTCAACAACGGCATGCAGCAGGTGATGCACGGGGCTCGCGGCACGGCGCGCAAGGCGGCCATCGGTTCGCCGTACCGCATCGCCGGCAAGAGTGGTACGGCCCAGGTGGTCGCGATCAAGCAGGGTGAGAAGTACGACCGCTCCAAGGTCCAGGAGCGCCACCGCGACCACGCCCTGTTCGTCGGCTTTGCCCCGGCCGACAACCCGAAAATCGTCGTGGCGGTGATGGTCGAGAACGGTGAATCAGGCTCCGGTGTCGCCGCGCCCGTGGTGCGCCAGGTGATGGACGCCTGGTTGCTGGACGAGCACGGCCAGCTCAAGCCCGAGTACGCAAGCCCCATCACTGCGGAGGCTACGGCCCGTGAAGAATAATTTCGACCGCATCCTCTCCAGCGAAGATGTGATGCGCCGTCGTGCCACCCTGTTGCAGCGCATGCACATCGATGGCCCCCTGCTGATCCTGCTGCTGACCCTGGCCGCCGGCAGCCTGTTCGTGCTGTATTCGGCCAGCGGCAAAAGCTGGGACTTGCTGGCCAAGCAGGCCACCTCGTTCGGCATCGGCCTGGTGTCGATGATCGTCATTGCCCAGTTGGAGCCGCGTTTCATGGCGCGCTGGGTGCCGTTGGCCTACGTGATCGGCGTCAGCCTGCTGGTGGTGGTGGACGTGATGGGCCACAACGCCATGGGCGCGACCCGCTGGATCAACATCCCCGGGGTGATTCGCTTCCAGCCCTCGGAATTCCTGAAGATCATCATGCCGGCGACCATCGCCTGGTACCTGTCCAAGCGCACCTTGCCGCCCCAGCTCAAGCACGTGTGCATCAGCCTGTTGCTGATCGGGATCCCGTTCATCCTGATCGTGCGCCAGCCAGACCTCGGCACCTCGCTGCTGATCCTGGCCGGCGGCGCCTTCGTGCTGTTCATGGGCGGCTTGCGCTGGCGCTGGATCCTCAGCGTGGTCGCCGCGGCGGTGCCGGTGTCGGTGGCGATGTGGTACTTCGTCATGCACGACTACCAGAAGCAACGCGTCCTGACGTTCCTCGACCCCGAGAGCGACCCGCTGGGCACCGGCTGGAACATCATCCAGTCCAAGGCCGCCATCGGTTCCGGCGGGGTATTCGGCAAAGGCTGGCTCATGGGGACCCAGTCGCACCTGGACTTTTTGCCGGAAAGCCACACCGACTTCATCATCGCGGTGATGGGCGAGGAGTTCGGCCTGGTGGGTATTTGCGTGCTGCTGCTGATCTACCTGCTGCTGATCGGCCGAGGGCTGGTGATCACCGCCCAGGCCCAGACGCTGTTCGGCAAGTTGTTGGCGGGCAGCCTGACCATGACGTTTTTTGTGTATGTTTTCGTCAACATCGGTATGGTCAGTGGCCTGTTGCCGGTGGTAGGGGTGCCGTTGCCCTTCATTAGCTACGGAGGAACTTCGCTGGTGACACTACTGTCAGCGTTTGGGGTTTTGATGTCGATCCATACCCATCGCAAGTGGATCGCACAGGTTTGAATAAGGTGAAGAGTTCAATGCAAGCAATGCGTGGCTGGTCGACGCGATATGCGCCGTGGATCGGCCTGTTGGGCTTTCTCGGTGGCACGCCGCCGGTCCTGGCGGGCGAGTACGAAGGCTCGCCCCAGGTGGCCGAGTTCGTCGGCGAGATGACCCGCGACTACGGTTTCGCCGGGGAACAGCTGATGGGCGTGTTCCGCGAGGCCGAGCGCAAGCAGTCGATCCTGGATGCCATTTCCCGGCCTGCCGAACGGGTCAAGCAATGGAGCGAATACCGGCCGATGTTCATCACCGAGGCCCGTATCGCCCGGGGCGTGGACTTCTGGCGTCAGCACGAAGCCGCGCTGGCCCGTGCCGAGCAGGAGTACGGCGTGCCGGCCCAGATCATCGTCTCCATCATTGGTGTCGAGACCTTTTTTGGCCGCAATACCGGCAATTTCCGGGTGATCGACGCGCTGTCGACCCTGGGCTTCGATTACCCGCCACGCGCCGAGTTCTTCCGCAAGGAGCTGCGTGAGTTCCTGCTGCTGGCCCGCGAGGAACAGGTCGACCCGTTGACCCTCAAGGGTTCCTACGCCGGGGCGATGGGCCTGCCGCAATTCATGCCCAGCAGTTTCCGCGCCTACGCGGTGGACTTCGACGGCGACGGCCACATCAATATCTGGACCAACCCCACCGATGCCATCGGCAGTGTTGCCAGCTATTTCAAGCGTCACGGCTGGGAAGCCGGCCAGCCGGTGGTCAGTCGCGCCGACGTGCGTGGCGACCAGGTGGACGAAGGCCTGACCGAAGGCATCGAGCCGACGAAAACCGTCGGGGAGTTGCGGGCGTTGGGCTGGTCGAGTCATGATGCGCTGCGTGACGACATGCCGGTCACCGCGATGCGCCTGGAAGGCGAGCAGGGCCCCGAATACTGGATGGGCCTGAAGAATTTCTACGCGATTACGCGTTATAACCGCAGCGTGATGTACGCCATGGCCGTATATCAGCTGTCTGAAGAGCTGGTCAAAGCACGGGGCGTCAAATAATGCGGGCATTGCCTACCTATCAACCCCTGAAAGCCAAGCCCCTCAAGCTCGTGGCGTTGGCTGCGCTGTCGCTGCTGGTCGTCAGTTGTTCGACCAGCCGCGCGCCGGCCCAGAAAAACTCCACCGCCGTGCGCTCGGCGCCGGGGCTGGACATCAACCGTGCCCACAAGGACGGTGCGCCATGGTGGGACGTCGATGTCTCGCGCATCCCCGACGCCACCCCGACCCTGCACACCGGTCCCTACAAGGCCAACCCCTACACCGTGCTGGGCAAGACCTATTTCCCGATGGCCGACTCCAAGCGCTACGTGGCGTCGGGCACGGCGTCCTGGTATGGCACCAAGTTCCACGGCCAGAATACTGCCAATGGCGAGGTGTATGACCTGTACGGCATGAGCGCGGCCCACAAGACGCTGCCGCTGCCCAGCTACGTGCGGGTGACCAACCTGGACAACAACAAGAGCGTGATCCTGCGGGTCAATGACCGCGGGCCGTTCTATTCCGACCGCATCATCGACCTGTCGTATGCGGCGGCGAAAAAGCTCGGTTACGCTGAAATCGGCACCGCACGGGTCAAGGTCGAGGGCATCGACCCGCAGGAATGGTGGGCCCAACGTGGCCGTCCGGCGCCTTTGATGCTCAACGAGCCAAAAGTGGCGCAAAATGCCGCGCCGACCGTAACCGCTTCCACCGGTACGGTCGAACAGTGGACGCCACCGCCGCAGCAGCACGCGGCGGCCGTAGTGCCGGTGCAGTTGGAAGCAAAAAAAAACGCTTCTGCAACAGCGTCTGGCCAGTATCTGCAGGTGGGCGCGTTCGCCAACCCGGACGCTGCCGAACTGCTCCGGTCCAAGCTCAGCTCGATGGTGAGCGCCCCGGTGTTCATCAGCTCGATCGTGCGCAACCAGCAGACCCTGCATCGGGTGCGCCTGGGGCCGATCGGTTCTCCGGGTGAGGTCCAGCAGGTGCAGAACAGTGTGCGCCTGGCCAATCTCGGTTCGCCGAGCCTGGTCACCGCCGAGTGATTGATTGACGGCCCGCTTGCGGTTCGAGCGGGTCGGGTTGTTGGCTCCATGAATAACAAAAGCCCGGCAAGGGCTGTGAGTGAGCAACTTAAATACGCGGCAGCCCGTCAAGAAGGCTGCTTGTAAGTATTGCCTCCGGGCAGTTTCCATTAGCGATTTCGAGAGACGGATGAACATCACCACCTTTGCCAAACGCCTTTGCCTGCTAGTCCCGCTGCTGCTTTCACCTGCCGCGTTCGCGGTCGAGATGATGCCATCGCCGCCACAATTGGCCGCCAAGTCCTATGTGCTCATGGATGCCAGCAGCGGCAACGTGCTGGTGGAGAACAATGGTGACCAGCGCCTGCCACCGGCCAGCCTGACCAAGCTGATGACCGCCTACATCGCCACCCTGGAAATCCGTCGCGGCCAGATCGGTGAAAACGATCCGGTGACCGTCAGCGAGAACGCCTGGCGTACCGGCGGTTCGCGGATGTTCATCAAGGTGGGCTCGCAAGTGACCGTCAGCGACCTGCTGCACGGCATCATCATCCAGTCCGGCAACGACGCCAGCGTCGCCCTGGCCGAGCACATCGCCGGCAGCGAAGACGCGTTCGCCGACATGATGAACAAGACCGTGGCCGACCTGGGCATGACCAACAGCCACTTCATGAACCCGACCGGCCTGCCGAACCCCGAGCACTACTCGTCGGCTCACGACATGGCCATCCTGGCACGGGCGATCATCCACGAAGACCCGGCGCACTACGCCATCTACTCCCAGAAGGAGTTCTTCTGGAACGGTATCAAGCAGCCTAACCGCAACCTGCTGCTGTGGCGCGACAAGACCGTCGATGGCCTGAAGACCGGTCACACCGACGAAGCCGGCTACTGCATGGTGTCCTCGGCCGTGCGTGACGGCATGCGCCTGATCGCGGTGGTCTTCGGCACCAGCAGCGAAGTGGCCCGTGCCGCCGAAACCCAGAAGCTTCTGACCTACGGTTTCCGCTTCTTCGAAACCCAGACCTTCTACCAGAAGGGCACCGAGCTGGCCCAGGCCCAGGTCTGGAAAGGCACCAGCAGCCAGGTGAAGGCCGGTCTGGCCCAGGACCTGACCATGACTCTGCCTAAAGGCCAGCTCAAGAAGCTCGCTGCCAGCATGACCATGAACCCGCAACTGACCGCTCCTATCGCCAAGGGCGACGTGATCGGTAAAGTCGAAGTCAAACTGGACGACAAGGTGGTGCACAGCGCCGACCTGATCGCGCTGGACGCGGTCGAGGAAGGTGGTATCTTCCGCCGCATGTGGGATAGCATCCGTCTATTCTTCTACGGCTTGTTCAACTGATTCCAGCTGTTGACCTGCATGGCCCCGTTCCGATCCGGTGCGGGGCCATGTTCGTTACCCGGGCTTACGAGGCCGTTACGCCATGACAGACCCAGAAGTAAAGGCTCCAAAAATCGAATTCCCCTGCGCGGATTACCCGATCAAGGTGATCGGCGACACCGGCGTGGGCTTCAAGGACAAGATCATCGCGATCCTTGAGAAACATGCGACCGTTGACCTCAAGACCCTGGCCGAGCGCCAGAGCACCAACGGCAAGTACACGACGATCCAGTTGCACATCCTGGCCACCGGCCAGGAACAGCTCTACGACATCAACAGCGAACTGCGGGCGACCGGTTTCGTACACATGGTGTTGTGATGCCGGGCACGCTGGGTTTTCGCGAGCTGGGCCAGATGGCCTATGAGCCGGTCTGGCACGCGATGCAACGCTTTACCAACGAACGGGGCAACACCGCCGACGATGAAGTCTGGCTGGTGGAGCATCCGCCGGTGTTCACCCAGGGCCAGGCCGGCAAGGCCGAGCACCTGTTGCTGCCGGGCGATATCCCGGTGGTGAAGGTCGACCGCGGCGGCCAGGTGACCTACCATGGTCCCGGCCAACTGGTCGCCTACCTGTTGCTGGATGTGCGCAAGCTGGGGTTCGGCGTGCGCGAGTTGGTCACCCGCATGGAAACCTGCCTCATCGAGCTGCTGGCCAGCTACGGCGTGATGGCCGCGGCCAAGCCGGATGCGCCGGGGGTCTACGTCGACGGGGCCAAGATCGCCTCCCTGGGGCTGCGGATCCGCCACGGTTGCTCGTTTCATGGCCTGGCCTTGAACGTGGACATGGACCTTGAACCGTTTCGACGGATTAATCCCTGTGGCTATGCGGGGCTGGCGATGACCCAGTTGCGCGATCACGCAGGATCGATTGAATTTGCCGAGGTAAGTGCCCGGCTGCGCGCGCAGCTCGTCAAACACCTCGACTACGCTGAGCAGACGACCCTCACGGGCGGAATCGACTGATATGACTACTGATGCAGTGCAAACCATAATCCCGACGCAGGATGTTACCGAGCGTCCGGCCCCGCGTGCCAAGGTCGAGGCCGGCGTCAAGCTGCGCGGCGCCGAGAAGGTTGCACGCATCCCGGTCAAGATTATCCCCACCACCGAACTGCCGAAGAAACCCGACTGGATTCGCGTGCGCATCCCGGTTTCCCCGGAGGTCGACCGTATCAAGGCGCTGCTGCGCAAGCACAAGCTGCACAGTGTCTGTGAAGAGGCGTCCTGCCCGAACCTGGGCGAGTGCTTCTCCGGTGGCACCGCCACGTTCATGATCATGGGTGACATCTGCACCCGTCGCTGCCCCTTCTGCGACGTCGGCCATGGCCGGCCGAAGCCACTGGACGCGAGCGAGCCGGAAAACCTGGCCGTGGCCATTGCCGATCTGAAACTCAAGTACGTGGTCATCACTTCGGTGGACCGCGACGACCTGCGTGACGGCGGCGCCCAGCACTTCGCCGACTGCATCCGCGAGATCCGCAAACTGTCGCCGAACGTGCAGCTCGAAACCCTGGTGCCCGACTACCGTGGCCGCATGGACATCGCCCTGGAGATCACCGCCGCCGAGCCGCCGGATGTGTTCAACCACAACCTGGAAACCGTACCGCGCTTGTACAAGGCTGCGCGTCCGGGCTCGGACTACCAGTGGTCGCTGACCTTGCTGCAACGCTTCAAGCAGATGATGCCGCACATTCCGACCAAGTCCGGGCTGATGCTGGGCCTGGGGGAGACCGACGATGAGGTCATCGAGGTCATGAAGCGCATGCGTGAGCATGACATCGACATGCTGACCCTGGGGCAGTACCTGCAGCCTTCGCGTAGTCACCTGCCGGTGCAGCGTTTTGTGCATCCGGATACCTTTGCCTGGTTTGCCGAGGAGGGGTACAAGATGGGGTTCAAGAATGTGGCTTCGGGGCCGTTGGTGCGGTCTTCGTATCATGCGGATGAGCAGGCGAAGTTGGTCAAGGCGGAGCTGTTGGGGAGCTGATTTAGCCGGTTTTGGTGGGGCTGTGTGTATATCCGTTTTTTGTGTAACGGCTACTTAGGGTTCCGCCCTTACGGCGGGTTACTTTTGGCAAACGCCCCAAAAGTAACCAAAAGGTCTTCGCCCCACCACTCGGTGCCTCGCCTAGGCTCGGCATGCCTGAACGAAGGCATTGCTCCGCGGGCCCGCCGCGAAGGGCCATCCATGGCCCAGCGCGGCTACCTCGGCATCCATGCCGAGGTGCCCACTGCGCAATACCTGCGTTCAGCCATCGTGGTTAATGGGGCGCAAGATCAAGATCAAGAGCAAAATCAAAAGCGAAGCAGTCTGGTGGCTGGTCTGTTTTGGGCGGTTCTGCATCCTTACAACGCTGTGGGTCTGGGCCGTGGAGCAAAGCTTGCTCGCGATGGCGGTGGATCAGCTACACACATGCTGAGCGTGCCCTCGCTTTGCTTTGCTTTGCTTTGCTTTTGACTTTGATCTGAACGCCCCATCAACCACGCTGGCCGAACGCAGGCATTGCGCAGTGGGCAACCCGGCATGGATGCCGGGTTAGCCGCGCTGGGCCATGGATGGCCCTTCGCGGCGGGCCCACGGAGCAATGCCGGAGTGAGGGAACACCTCGCCTAGGCGAGGTGCCGAGTGGTGGGGCACAGCGTTTTTGGTTACTTTTTTGGCGTTTGAAAAAAGTGACCCGCCGTAAGGGCGGAACCATAAGTGGCCGTTACAAAAAAAACGGATATACACACTAAGCAAGCCGACAAACCGGAAGCCCATGGACACCCTAACCCCTCATCACCCCGTCCCAGCCCTCCCCCCCAAAGGCCTGATCGCCCTGATCGCCCCCGCCGGCCCCGCCCCCCTGGACACGGAAAAAGCCATCCAATGGATGCGCGCAAGAGGGCACGAACTGCGAATATTCCCAGGCGTCTACG
Source organism: Pseudomonas sp. MS646 (assembly GCF_036693845.1). Taxonomy (NCBI): domain Bacteria; kingdom Pseudomonadati; phylum Pseudomonadota; class Gammaproteobacteria; order Pseudomonadales; family Pseudomonadaceae; genus Pseudomonas; species Pseudomonas sp. MS646. The sequence goes on along the minus strand of NZ_CP144763.1, from coordinate 5,403,575 downwards.
AAAAGCAAAACTACCTGGCCGGCAGTGACGAGGTACGGCTCAACGATCTGCATGCGGCCTTCGCCGACCCTGAAGTCAACGCCATCATCTGCCTGCGCGGCGGCTACGGCACCCCACGCTTGCTCGATCGCATCGATTACGACCTGTTGCGGCGCAACCCCAAGCCTTTCGTTGGCTACAGCGACATCACCGCGCTGCACCTGGCCATCAACCGTTATGCCGGATTCGTGACCTTTCACGGGCCGTTGCTCAATGCCGATCTCTTGGGCGACAAACAACCCCCGACCGTCACCTCGTTTTTCAGCCTGTTGCATGGGCAGTTGAGGGCCGGCAGTGTGCTGAGTCATCCCGAGGCTTATCCATTGACCACCGTCGAGCCCGGCATCGCCCATGGGCGTTTGCTGGGGGGCAACCTTTCGATCATTGCCGCGACCATGGGCACGCCTTACCAGATCGACGCAGACGGTGTGATCCTGCTCATTGAGGACGTCAACGAGCCGCTGTATCGCATTGATCGGTTGCTGACCCAGTTGCGCCTGGCCGGCACGCTGGCCAAGTTGTGCGGCGTGCTGGTGGGGGATGTGGCGGGGGTGGAGGTCGAGGCGTTGAATCAGCTGCTCAAGCAGACCTTCGAGCCGTTGCGCATTCCGGTGCTGTCCGGTTGGCGCAGTGGGCATTGCGATCCGAACCTGACCTTGCCGATGGGGGCGTTGGTGAGGCTGGATGCGGGGGAGAAGCGGTTGGTGCTGGAGCAGGATGTGGTGGTTACACGCTAATCCTGCGTCGTCTGCGACTCAGTCTTCGCGAGCAAGCCCGCTCCCACAGGGACCGCGTCCCTTCATGGAAACACGATCAACCTGTGGGAGCGGGCTTGCTCGCGAAAGCGGCAGTGGCCATCAAGACAGTCTTCAGCGTTTACGCAACGCGTCCAGCAATTGATGCGTCGGGTACCCATCCGCCGGCCAGCCGAGCGACTGCTGGGCGCTGCGGATTGCCTTGCGGGTGTTGGCGCCGATGATGCCGTCGGGGGTGCCGGCGTCGTATTGATGCGTGCTCAGCAAGGTCTGCAGTTCGATGCGTTCGCTGCGACTCAGCGGCAGGTCATCCTTGGGCCACTGGCCGTACACCAGCCCGGCACCGCTGAAGCGCCCCGACAATAAACCCACCGCCAGTGCGTATGACGAAGAGTTGTTGTACTTGAGGATCGCGCGGAAGTTATCGAACACCAGGAACGCCGGGCCGCGATGGCCGGCGGGCAGCAGCAGGGCCGCGGAGAGTTGCCGTTCAGCCGGCGGGATCGGCATGCCGTCGTAGGTGGAAACCCCCAGGCGTATCCATTCGGAGAAAGGTTTGCGGGTCGTGCCGTCGGCCAGGGCGTAGTCGAAACCCTTTTCCAGCTCTACCTCGTACCCCCACGGCTGGCCGCGTTGCCAGCCGGAGCTTTGCAGGTAGTGGGCGGTCGAGGCCAGGGCGTCGGTGGAACTGCCCCAGATGTCCCGGCGTCCGTCGCCGTCGAAATCCACCGCGTGGGTGTTGTACGTGGTGGGGATGAACTGGGTCTGGCCCATGGCGCCGGCCCAGGAGCCGAGCATTTTTTCCGGTGCGATATCGCCCTGTTGCAGGATTTGCAGGGCGGCGATCAGTTGCGCATGGGCAAAGCCCGGGCGTCGGCCTTCGTAGGCCAGGGTCGCCAGGGAGTTGATCACCGACTTGGTGCCCTGGAACTGGCCGAAGTTGCTTTCCATGCCCCACACCGCCACCAGCGCCTCGCGATCGACGCCGTAGCGTTGCTCGATGCTTTGCAGCACTTGGGCGTTCTGCTGGATCAGTGCCTTGCCTTTGTTGACCCGCAGCGGCGACAGGGCGCCATCGAGGTATTCCCACACGGGGCGGGTGAATTCCGGCTGGCTGCGATCGGCTTTGATCACGCTCATGTCGGGGCTGACGCCAATGAACGCGCGATCGAACAGGTCGGGACGGATCCCGGCGGCCAAGGCGTCCTTGCGAAACCCGGCCTGCCATTCAGCGAAGGTCTGGGTGGGGACGATGTCCAGGTTTTCACCAGTGGGCACGACAGGCGGCACCACGGCCGGGGCGGTCACGGCGGGGACGGTCTGGAGCGGTTGGGCGTCGGCGGCGGTGGGTTTTTCAGCGCAGGCGACCAGCAGGGCGATGCTGGTGGCGGCAATCAGCTGGCGCAGGGGCAAGCGACGGGAAAGACAAAAGGGCATGCACGGGTCCAGAAATACAAATCAGGTGCTGACCTTAACATGCGAAAGGGCTGTAGGGCTTGTCCAGGTGTTTCAAGCGGCCAGAAAGCAAGAAGCCTCCCAGTTGTCAGACTGGAAGGCTTCGCGGCGGTAGCTGCCCTTGCCCTTGGCGGGGCGTTCCTGGCGGCTGCGAAACAGCGGCTGGGCGACGATGGACTTGGCCTTGTTGGGGCCATGCCTGGATGGCTTTTTGCTCATGGTGGCATCTCTCATGGGGGAGGGTTGTGCGGGGCGAATCATGGGCCAGAGTTGGAGGGCTGTCCAGTCCCGGCAGGCCGGCGGAATGTGTACAGAGTTTGCGACCAGCGCGCTTGTGTGACGAGGGAGCTTGCTCCCGCTTGAGTGCGTAGCGCTCATCGCTTTTTTGGGATCGCTTCGCGATCCAGCGGGAGCAAGCTACCTCGCCACAAAAGCATCTGGCAAGGCGGTATTTATTCCGCTGGAAGCGCCAATCGCTGGCCGGCCATCAGCAGGGACAACCGACTGAGACTCATCCATGGCGAGCCAGCGGCCTGGCCCTTGATCTGCGCGTCGATGCGCTGTGCTTCGAGCAGCAGCTGTGCCCAGCGCGGCGCCGAGTAACGTTGCAGGGCCTTGCTCATCAGCGGCTTGCGTTTGTCCCATACGGGCGGGCGGGCCTGGCTGAAGGCCTTGTCCAGCGGTACACCCTGGCTGTACTGCAACGACAGGTTGGCCAGCAGGCGCAACTCCCGGGACAGCGCCCAGAGGATCACCGGTGGCTCGACGCCTTCGCCTCGCAAGCCTTCAAGCATGCGCAGGGCGTGGGCTGCTTCGCCGTTGAGGATCGCATCGGTCAGCCCGAAGACATCGAAGCGAGCGCTGTCGGCCACGGCGGCCTGCACCGTTTCCACGGTGATTTGTCCGCCTTCGGCCATCAGCTTGAGCTTTTCGATTTCCTGGGCCGCGGCCAGCAGGTTGCCTTCGACGCGGGCGGCAATCAGCTCCACCGCGTCCTGGCTGGCCGAGAGGCCGGCCTGGGACAGGCGTTGGCGGATCCAGCTCGGCAGTTGGCTGACATCCACCGGCCAGATCTGCACGAACTGGGTTTGCTGACCCTCCACCAGGGCCTTGCCCCATTTGGTCTTCTGCGCACTGCCATCGAGTTTCGGCAGGTTGATGAGCAGGACCGTGTCCTCGGCAGGCCGCGAGCAATACTCGATCAGCGCGGCGGCGCCTTTGTCGCCAGGTTTACCGGACGGCAGGCGCAGCTCCAGCAGGCGCTTTTCTGCGAACAGGGACATGCTCGCCCCGGCCAGCAGCAGGCTGCCCCAATCGAAATTGGCGTCGGCGGCGAACACCTGGCGTTCGTCGAACCCTTGCTGGCGAGCGGCACTGCGGATGGCGTCGGCAGCTTCCTGGCACAGCAATGGGTCATCGCCACTGATGATGTAGACCGGCGCGAGGGCGCCTTGCAGGTGCTTGCCGAGTTGGGCGGGGGCCAGTTTCATGGAATGCAGCTCATGAGCGCAGATGGGCGGGGCGCCGGAGCACCCCGCACGGCTTATTCAGCCGGGACTTCCAGAGGCGACTGCTGCGGTGTTTCCGCCTCCGCCTTGCGTGCCGCTTCCAGCGCGTCGGCTTCGGCCTTGGCGCGGGCGTCGGCGGTCTGTTGCAATTGCTCCAACTGGGCCGGGCTCAGGCGTTGCAGGCGCAGCATCATGCGCTGTACCAGCTCGCGACGCATTTCGCCACGCACCTGGGTCGATTCCTGGTCGGAGCCGGTGATGTTGTTGCCGTCGTGCAGGTAGACCTTCTGCACCTGGAGCTTGTCGTCCAGCAGCGACAGGTTGTTCTGGCCACGGATTTCATAGCTCAGCACGTTGGTCAGCTCGTATTCGGCCGAACGCCCGGCGCCGGCGTAGCTCAGGCTGCGCTGACTTTGCTGTTCATTGGTCAGCACCAGCTTGTAGGGCGCGCCGTTGTAGACCTTCACGCCACTGTTCTGGAGCGTGTCGCGCAGCATTTTCACGGTTTCGCCGTAGGCGTCCCGCGCACTGAGGTCCAGCTCCTTGATAGCCAGCTCGGTGGTGCCGGTGCCACGCAGCTGGAAGCCGCAGGCGCTCAACAGGACCGCCAGACCCACGACCAGCAGATTACGTTTGATCATCTTGTTGCTCCCCTTGAAACCCTATGGGCCGACAACGCGGCCCCCCAGGTCATATTCGGCGCCCGGCCCGCGGCCAGGCGCCTGATCCAATTAGCTTGCGACGATGTTGACCAGTTTGCCGGGCACGACGATCACTTTGCGAATCGTCAGGCCATCGACGAAGCGCAGCACGTTCTCGTTGGCCCGTGCGGCGGCTTCGACTTCTTCGCGCGTTGCGCTGGCCGGCATGTCGATCTGGCCGCGCAGCTTGCCGTTGACCTGGATGACCAGGGTCAGGCTGTCCTGCACCAGCGCGGTTTCGTCCACCGCCGGCCAGCGGGCGTCGATCACCGGGTCGGCGTGACCCAGTCGATTCCACAGCTCGTGGCTGATGTGCGGGGTGATCGGCGCCAGCAGCAGCGTCACCGCTTCCAGGCCTTCGTGGAGCAAGGCGCGATCCTGTTCGGTGGCTTGCGCGGCTTTTTCCAGGACATTCATCAACGTCATCACCTGGGCGATGGCGGTGTTGAATTTGTGGTTCTGGCCGACGTCATGGCTGGCCTGCTTGATGGCCAGGTGGATCGAGCGGCGAACGGCTTTCTGTTCGTCGTTCAGGCCGTTGACGTCCAGCTTGCCCGGCAGGCCCTGGGCCACGTGGGCCTGGGCCAGGCGCCAGACGCGCTTGAGGAAACGGTGCGAGCCCTCGACGCCGGAGTCTGACCATTCGGCGCTCATGTCGGGCGGCGAGGCGAACATCATGAACAGGCGGCAGGTGTCCGCGCCGAACTGGTCGATCATCGACTGTGGGTCGACGCCGTTGTTCTTCGACTTGGCCATCTTCTCGGTGCCGCCGATTTCCACCGGCAGGCCGTCTGCGATCAGCTTGGCGCTGATGACCTTGGCCTTGCTGTCGCGTTCGAGCTCGACATCGGCGGGGTTGAACCAGGTGTAGGCGCCGTTGGCTTCGCGACGATAATACGTCTCGGCGACCACCATGCCCTGGGTCAGCAGGTTCTTGAAGGGCTCGTTGGAGCTCACCAGGCCTTCGTCGCGCATCAGCTTGTGGAAGAAGCGCGCATACAGCAGGTGGAGAATGGCGTGTTCGATACCGCCGATGTACTGGTCCACCGGCAGCCAGTGGTCGGCGGCGGATTTTTCCACCAGGCCGCCTTCATGGTGCGGCGAGGCGTAGCGGGCGTAGTACCACGAGGACTCGACGAAGGTGTCCATGGTGTCGGTTTCGCGCTTGGCCGGTGCGCCGCATTTCGGGCAGCTGCATTCGTAGAACTCGGGCATGCGGGCCAGTGGTGAGCCGGCGCCGTCGGGTACGACGTCTTCCGGCAGAACCACGGGCAGTTGGTCTTCCGGCACCGGTACGTCGCCGCAGGTGCCGCAATGCACGATCGGGATCGGGCAGCCCCAGTAGCGCTGACGGCTGATGCCCCAGTCGCGCAGGCGGAACTGGGTGCGGGAGGCACCGAGGTTCTTCTTGATCAGGGCCACTTCGATGGCGTCGAACGCACCTGCGAAATCCAGGCCGTTGAATTCACCGGAGTTGATCAGCTCGCCGTGTTCGCCGTAGGCGTCCTGCCACGGGGCCGAGGTCTGGTCGCCGGCGCTGGTGCGGACCACGGGCTTGACCGGCAGGTTGTACTTGTGGGCGAACTCGAAATCGCGTTCGTCGTGGGCCGGCACCGCCATGACGGCGCCATCGCCGTAATGCATCAGCACGTAGTTGGCGACCCACACCGGGAGTTTCTCGCCGGTCAGCGGGTGCTCGACGAACAGCGAGGTCGGCAGGCCTTTCTTTTCCTGGGTGGCGACGTCGGCTTCGGCGACGCTGCCGCCCTTGCATTCGGCAATGAACGCCTGCAGCGCGGGATCGTTCTGGGCCGCCAGGGTCGCCAGCGGGTGCTCGGCGGCCACGGCCACGTAGGTGGCGCCCATCAGGGTGTCCGGACGGGTGGTGAAGACCTTCAGGGTGCCGGCTTCGCCAATCGAGGCGACGTCGTAGGGGAACTGGACTTCCATGCCCCGGGACTTGCCGATCCAGTTGCGCTGCATGGTCTTGACCTGTTCGGGCCAGCCGGTCAGCTCGTCGAGACTCTCCAGCAGTTCATCCGCGTAGGCGGTGATCTTGAAGTAGTACATCGGGATCTCGCGCTTTTCGATCAGCGCGCCGGAGCGCCAGCCGCGACCGTCGATCACTTGCTCGTTGGCCAGTACGGTCTGGTCCACCGGGTCCCAGTTCACGGTGCCATTTTTGCGATAGATCACGCCTTTTTCGAACAGGCGGGTGAACAGCCACTGCTCCCAACGGTAGTAGTCGGGCTTGCAGGTGGTGACTTCGCGGGACCAGTCCACCGCCAGGCCCAGGCTGCGCAGTTGGGACTTCATGTAGGCGATGTTTTCGTAGGTCCACTTGGCGGGGGCCACGTTGTTCTTCATCGCGGCGTTTTCCGCCGGCATGCCGAAGGCGTCCCAACCCATGGGTTGCAGGACGTTCTTGCCTTGCATGCGCTGGTAGCGGGAGATCACGTCGCCAATGGTGTAGTTGCGCACGTGCCCCATGTGCAGCTTGCCGCTGGGGTAAGGGAACATCGACAGGCAGTAGTAGGTCTCCTTGCCTGGCTGTTCACTGACTTCAAAGGACTTTTGCTCGTCCCAGAACGACTGGGCGGCGGCTTCGATTTCACGGGGCTGGTAGTGTTCGTGCATGGCTACTTTTGTACTGAATGGGGTGGCCCAATCCTCTTCGTTGCCATGCTGGACGCAGACGACGCCGTATGCGGCGTTCTCGATGCCCAGCCAAGCTGGAAGTGGAGTTACAGGAAGCGCCGTAGCATACATGACCGCGCTCTGCCGAGGGAAACCCTGATTGCATGCCGGCCATTGCCGACCACCGCCCGTGTCGGGCGTTCAGGGCCGTTGGTCGCGGCGTCCTGCCGGTTTGCCAAGCGAAGCTAAGCTTCTCAATGGGGAGTGAGTCTTATCTTCAATGAGGTGAGGGATGGTTGAATCACAGCGAAAAGTAACGACACCTGAGTTGTACGAAAAACTGATCGATCGTCTCGGGGTGGCCCTGGACGCTGCAAGAACCGCCGGTCGTTTGCGCGACGAGCGTCCGACAGAGCTGGAACTGCGCGGCCTCAGCCCCGCAGAGTTCGAACTGGTCAAGGCTTACCTCGAACAGGTCGGACACCCGACCCGCCCGAGCGCAGCCCAGGTACCCCAGCGTCACGAGGCGCCCCGTTCGGCCAAGGTGGTATGGCTCAAGGACCGGACGCCGGACAAGGAAGCCGTCAGGCTCCGGTCAATGTAGTTGAACTAGAACCGGACCCACCCAGGTCGCTCTTTTGATTCAAGGTCCTTTCGAATCTGTTGTCGCTTTGCGTCAACCCACTTAGGCTTCGGGCATCTATGGAGATGCCCGATGCCGTTTCGCTATTTCATCAAACAACTTCTCTTGCCGCCGGGCATTCTCTTGCTGCTGCTGGCGCTTGCCTGGTGGTGGCGCAACTCCCGGCCGCGCCTGGCTCGCCTGTGCTTTATCGTGGGCCTGGGCGGCTTTTGGCTGATGAGCCTGCCCGTGGTGGTGCAGTGGAGCGCCAAGGCCCTGGAGCAGGAGCCGCCGCTGGCGCGCAGTGAATGGGCGAGCCTGGCCCAGCGCGCCGACGCCATCGTCGTGCTCGGCTCCGGCCGTGAGCGCGGCGACCTGGCCTGGGGCGCCGACCAGCCCACCGGTGTGGGGCTTGAGCGTCAGCGTTATGCCGCCCGACTGGCCAAGGCGTCAGGGCTGCCGGTGCTGACGACCGGCGGCCTGCACTACGGTACTCCACCCAGCGAGGCGAAGCTGATGGCCGATTCGCTGCTGGATGATTTCGGGGTCACCGTACGCTGGCAGGAAGGGCGCAGCCGCACCACCTGGGAAAATGCCCGGATGAGCGCCGAGATCCTCCTGCCCGAGGGTGTCCGTCGCGTCGTGGTGGTGACCCAGTCCTGGCACATGCCGCGGGCGGTCATGAGTTTCGAACGCTCGGGTTTTGAAGTGGTGCCCGCGCCGGTGGGGTTCCTGGGGGCGGACAACGCCCGGCCGTTGGGCGGCTGGATGCCGGAGTTCAAGTCGATCTGGCAGTCCGGGCAGTTGATGAATGAGGCGGTGGGGTTGGTGGGGTACTGGTTGTTCTATCGCTGAATCGTCAAGGTGAACGCTTATTGTGGCGAGGGGGCTTGCTCCCGCTGGGGCGCGAAGCGGCCCCTAAAAACAGGGGCCTGCTGCCGCAGTCCAGCGGGAGCAAGCTCCCTCGCCACGGGGTTTTTCATTCAGATGGGGAACGGGTTATACCGTCCTGGCCATCCGGCCCGTCATCAGGGCCCAGCCCAGCAGTAGCACGCACAGGCTGATCAACGGCCACGAGCGCCATTGCAGGTAGGGCGTCAGGTCGTGCATCGGCACCACTTCGCCATACAGGATGCCGCGCTCGAACTGCGGGATCTGCGCGGTGATCTGGCCGAAGGGGTTGATCAGGCCGGTGACGCCGTTGTTGGTGGCGCGGATCATCCAGCGTCCGGCTTCGAGGGCGCGCATCTGGGCCATTTGCAGGTGCTGCAACGGGCCGATCGAGGTGCCGAACCAGGTGTCGTTGCTGATGGTCAGCAGCAGGTCGCTGCGCGCCGAGAGGCCGGCGGCGAACTCCGGGTAGACCACTTCATAGCAGATGAACGGCGCGATCTGGTAACCCTTGGCCTGCAGCAACGGCTGGTCGGCCGGGCCCCGGGCGAAGTCCGACATGGGCAGGTCGAAGAACGCGATCAGTCCGCGCAGGAGATCCTGCAGGGGCACGTATTCGCCGAACGGCACGAGTTTTTGCTTGAGGTAGGTGCCGTCGCCTTCGCCGGTCACGGTGATGCCGTTGAAGTAGCGCTTTTCGTGGCGCACCAGTTGGCGAATCGGCACGCCGGTGATCAGCGCCGAATGCCGCTCGGCGGCGAAGCTGCCCATCATGTCCAGGTAGCCCTGGGCCGACTCCTTGAGCACCGGGACCGCTGTCTCTGGCCAGACCAGCAGGTCGACGCGCTTGGAGGTAAAGCTCATGTCGCGGTACAGCGCCAATTGGGCGTTGAGCTGTTCCGGGTCCCACTTCAGGCTTTGTTCGATGTTGCCCTGGATCGCCGCGACGCTCAGCGGGTCGCCCGAAGGGCTGGTCCATGCATGCCCCTTGAGCGCCATGCCGGCCACCCACGGACCGACCAGCAACACCACGCCGGCGGCGATGAAGCCCTTGCGCCCGGTGCCGATCAACCGGCGCGCGTTGTACAGCAGCGCCGCCGTCAGTGCCAGGGTGAAGGAGATCAGCCACATCCCACCCACTGGCGCGAGGCCGGCCAGGGGACCATCGAGCTGGCTGTAGCCGGAATAGAGCCACGGGAACCCGGTGAGGAACCAGCCACGGAAGGCTTCCTGGCCCAACCACAGCGCGGCGAACGCCAGGGCATCGGCCAGCGGCGCTTCGTTGCGCCGCAGCCAGCGCGCCCACAGCCAGGCAGGCAGGGCAAAGAACCAGGCAATGGCGGCGATGAACAGCAGCATCAGCAACCCGGCCAGCAGCACCGAGGCACCACCGAAGTTGTGGATGCTGACGTAGATCCAGCTGGTGCCGGCGCCGAATAGACCAAAACCGAAGCACCAGCCTCGGCCGAGGGCCTGGCGTGGCGATAGCTCGCGCAAGCCGGCATAGAACAGCCCGACCGCCAGCAGTGCCAGCGGCCAGATGTCGAACGGTGCCAGGGCCAGGGTGGTGATCGCGCCGGCCGCCACGGCCAGCAGGTTACCGGGCCAGCCGGGGCGGTTTATCCAGCGCATGTGTGTCCTTAGCGGGTCTCGCAGGGTTTATCGGGCAATGGGCGACAGGCGCAGCAGGTGAATCCGACGGCTGTCGGCGTTCAGGATGCGGAAGCGCCAGGAGCCGATTTCCGTGGTTTCGTTGCGCTTGGGCAGGTGCCCGAAAGCGCTCATCACCAGGCCGCCGACCGTGTCGAACTCATCGTCGGAGAATTGGCTGTCGAAGAATTCGTTGAAGTTCTCGATCGGCGTCAGGGCCTTGATCAGGAAGTCGCCGCTGGGCAGGGGCTTGATGTAGCTGTCTTCCTCGACATCGTGCTCGTCCTCGATGTCGCCGACGATCTGCTCGAGCACGTCCTCGATGGTGACCAGCCCGGCCACGCCGCCGTATTCGTCGATGACGATGGCCATGTGGTTGTGGTTGGCGCGGAATTCACGCAGCAGCACGTTCAGGCGCTTGGACTCGGGCACGAAGGTGGCCGGACGCAGCAGGTCCTTGATGTTGAAGCTGTCGCCGTTTTCCTGAAGGATCAGCGGCAGCAGGTCCTTGGCCAGCAGCACACCCATGACGTCGTCATGGCTTTCGCCGACGACCGGGTAGCGCGAGTGAGCGGAGTCGACCACGGCGGGCAGGAACTCGCGGGGTGTCTGGGTCGCCTTGATGCTGACCATCTGCGAGCGCGGGACCATGATGTCGCGTACTTGCAGGTCAGCGACCTGGATGGCGCCTTCGACGATGGCCAGCGCTTCGCTGTCCAGCAGTTTGTTCTGGTGTGCATCGCGCAGCAGCTCCAGCAGCTCCTGGCGGTTTTTCGGCTCATGGGCAAAAGCCTGGGTGAGCTTGCCCAGCCAAGACTTCTGCCCGTTGCTCGATCGATCTTCGCTCATAGCGATTACTCTGAATCCTTTGTCGTTACAGGTTGATGTATCAGTGTTCGTCGCCGGCATAAGGGTCGGGATGACCCAGCTCTGCAAGCAACGTTCGTTCCAGTGCTTCCATTTCCTCGGCTTCGTCATCTTCTATATGGTCGTAACCGAGCAGATGCAAGCAGCCGTGAATCACCAGATGGGCCCAGTGGGCCTCGCCAGTCTTGCCTTGTTCGCGCGCTTCGCGCTCCACCACCGGGACGCAGATCACCAGGTCGCCCAGCAGCGGGATGTCGAGCAGTTCGTCGGGCACGTCGGCGGGAAATGACAACACGTTGGTGGCGTAGTCTTTCTGCCGCCAGGTGTGGTTCAGTTCGCGGCCTTCGGGCTCATCCACCAGGCGGATCGTCAGCTCCGAATCGGCGCTGCGCTGGCGCAAGGCCAGTTCACACCATTGGCGGAACTGGGTTTCGCTGGGGGCCGGGCATTCGCTGGCCAGTTGCAGGTCGAGTTCAAGCATTGTGGCGGCTGCCCTTGCCTTCGACCGTGTCTTCGTCGGCGCGGCTCTCGAAGCGCTCGTAGGCTTCGACGATGCGCTGCACCAGCGGATGACGGACCACGTCCTTGGGCAAAAAGTGCGTGAAGCTGATGCCTGGCACATCCTTGAGCACCTGGATGACATGGTTCAGCCCGGACTTGGTGCCGCGAGGCAGGTCGACCTGGGTGATGTCGCCGGTGATGACCGCGGTGGAGCCGAAGCCGATCCGGGTCAGGAACATTTTCATCTGCTCGACCGTGGTGTTCTGGCTTTCGTCGAGGATGATGAAGCTGTTGTTCAGGGTGCGACCACGCATGTAGGCCAGCGGGGCGACCTCGATGACCTGGCGCTCGATCAGCTTGGCGACGTATTCGAAGCCCAGCATTTCATACAGCGCGTCGTAGAGCGGGCGCAGGTAGGGATCGATCTTCTGGCTCAGGTCGCCGGGCAGGAAGCCGAGTTTTTCCCCGGCTTCGACCGCCGGGCGCACCAGCAGGATGCGCCGTACCTGTTCGCGCTCCAGCGCGTCGACGGCGCAGGCCACGGCCAGGTAGGTCTTGCCGGTACCGGCCGGGCCGATGCCGAAATTGATGTCGTTACCCAGGATTTCCTTCACGTAGCGCTGCTGGTTCAGGCCGCGCGGGCGAATCATGCCCTTCTTCGTGCGCAGGGCGACCGCCGGTTCCGAAGGCGCGGGGTTGTCCAGCTCTTCGACCGCCGACTCCTGGAGGAACAGGTGCACGGTGTCTGGCGACAACTCGCTCCCCTTGGTTTCCCGGTAGAGGCGGCGCAGCAGGTTTTCCGCGGAGGTGGTGTGCTTGGGTTCGCCGATCAGCTCGAATTGGTTTCCGCGGTTGCGGATCTCGATGGCCAGGCGCTGTTCGATCAAGCGCAGGTGCTCGTCGAATTGCCCGCACAGATTGGCGAAGCGGCGAGCCTCAAAGGGCTCGAGAATGAAACGATGAGGTTCGATGGGTGCGTTCAAGGTCGTTTTTAGCCGCCCAGGGGCAATTGAGATGAAACCAAGGATAGCGCCAGTAGGCTGGGTGCGAAAGCTCTTAAGCGGGGCAATTCGATCACAGGGCTTGGTGTGGCCCTGGTGGGAGCGAGCTTGCTCGCGATGAGGGGGTCACATTCAACGCAGATGTTGAGTGCCGAACCGCTATCGCGAGCAAGCTCGCTCCCACAGGAAACTGAGGTACTACTGGATCAAGGAGCCGCGCAGGGAGTGCGGTTGCGCGGCGTCGATGTGCACGTCGGCGAACTGGCCGATCAGGGCTGGGGTGTCGCAACGGAAGTTGACGATGCGGTTGTTTTCCGTGCGTCCCTGCAATTCGCCGGGGTCTTTCTTCGAGTAATCGGTCACCAGGATCCGCTGGATGGAGCCGACCATTTGTCGGCTGATCTCGAAACCTTGCTGGTTCAGGCGGTGTTGCAGGGCGTTGAGCCGTTCTTTTTTCAACTCTTCGGGGGTGTCGTCCGCCAGGTCGGCCGCCGGCGTGCCGGGGCGCTGGCTGTAGACGAAGGAATAGGAGAAGTCGAAGCCGACGTCTTCGATCAGCTTCATGGTCTGTTGGAAGTCCTTCTCGGTTTCGCCAGGGAAGCCGACGATGAAGTCCGAGCTGATGCAGATGCCCGGCACGGCGGCCCGCAACTTGCGCAGCTTGGATTTGTACTCCAGGGCCGTGTGGTTGCGTTTCATGGCAGCGAGGATCCGGTCGGAACCCGATTGCACCGGCAGGTGCAGGTGTTTGACCAGTTCCGGGACCTCGGCGTGGGCCTGGATCAGGCTGTCCGAGAACTCCAGCGGGTGCGAGGTGGTGTAGCGGATGCGGTCGATGCCGTCCACCGCGGCCACGACGCGGATCAGCTCGGCGAGATCCGCCAGGCGGCCATCGTGGGTCAGGCCGCGATAGCCGTTGACGTTCTGGCCCAGCAGCGTCACTTCGCGCACGCCGTTTTCCGCCAGGTGGATGATCTCGGCGATCACGTCGTCGAACGGCCGGCTGACCTCTTCGCCGCGGGTGTAGGGCACGACGCAGAAGGTGCAGTATTTGCTGCAACCTTCCATCACCGAGACATAGGCGCTCGGGCCGTCGATGCGTGGTTCGGGCAGGTGGTCGAACTTTTCGATCTCCGGGAACGAAACGTCCACCTGGGGCAGCCTGGTCACACGCGCGGCGTCGATCATCTCGGGCAGGCGGTGCAAGGTCTGCGGGCCGAAGACCACGTCCACGTACGGCGCGCGGTCGCGGATGGCGGCGCCTTCCTGGCTGGCCACGCAGCCGCCCACGGCGATGACCATGTCCGGGTTGGCCAGCTTCAGCTCGCGCCAGCGGCCGAGCTGGGAGTACACCCGGTCTTGGGCACGTTCGCGGATCGAGCAGGTGTTGAGCAGGATCACGTCCGCGTCTTCGGCGCGGGCAGTGACTTCCAAGGCCTGGTGGTCGCCCAGCAGATCGACCATGCGCGAGCTGTCGTACTCGTTCATCTGGCAACCGTGGGTTTCGATGTAAAGCTTCTTGGCCATGGACGGGTCATCACGTGATTCAAAGAACCGCGCATTATAGGGAACAAGTCAGCGGGTTCCTACCGCTGCCGGAGCAGTGGCTATGCTATAGTTTGCGCCCTCATTTTTACCCGCCGATGTGTTTCGCCAGCCATGACCAAACGTGAAGCTCCAATCTACAAGGTGATTTTCCTCAACCAGGGCCAGGTGTTCGAAATGTACGCCAAGCAGATCTACCAGAGCGATCTGTGGGGCTTCCTGGAAGTGGAAGAATTCGTCTTTGGGGAGCGCACGCAAGTGGTCGTCGACCCGAGCGAGGAAAAGCTCAAGGCTCAGTTCGAGGGCGTGGTACGCAGTTTCGTGCCCATGCACTCGATCGTGCGCATCGACGAAGTCGAACGCCTGGGCACGCCGAAAATCAGCGAAGCCCGCGCTGGGGTGGGCAATGTGATGCCGTTTCCGATGCCGATGCCTGAGAAGTAAGGCGTAAAGCCTCTTGGTTGCTGCAAGCGGACTTTGTGGCGAGGGAGCTTGCTCCCGTTGGAGTGCGAAGCGCTCCCAGGATCTTTGGGGTTGCTTCGCAACCCAGCGAGAGCAAGCTCCCTCGCCACAATAAGATACTCCCAGCCACTGGGGGGCTGCGGTTTCAGGGCAGCGGCGAAAAAGGCGTACGCCCATCGGCGTTCTGCAATTCCATCAGGTACTTGCGAAAGATCTGCCCGAGCACCTGGGTGGCCACTTCCAGCTCGTCGCGGGGCATTTGCTCGGCGACTTCGTCGGCGGTGTCCAGGGCGTCTTCGGCGCCGTTGACCGCCGCCATCTTCAGGACGATGTAGGCCTGGACATTGTTGGCGGGTACGCCTTCACCATGAAAGAACATGCCGCCCAGCTTGAATTGCGCCTGGGCATGGCCTTGCAGCGAGGCTTTTTCGAAATAGTCGAGGGCTTGCTTGAGGTCGCGCGGCGCAGCCTTGCCTTCGTAGTAGAACTCGCCCAACTCGTACTGTGCCTGCGCATCGCCTGCATCCGCCGCTTTTTGACAGGCGTCGAGGGCCGGTGCGAGATCTTGTGGCTGGGTGTTGAGCGTGCAACGGCCCAGCGCCGGGATCAACAACGAGTTGCCGCCTGCCTGTGCATTCGCCAGCAGGGGCTGAAGGAGCAACAGGCAGCCCAAGGCAAGGGTGCGGCCGGTGCGGTTCATGGGAATCGACTTACCTCTGAGGGGCGCGCGGACCCTCCGGGGGATCCAATAAGCGCGCATTATGAAATAAGCGGGGCCATCCTTACAAAGTCTTTACTCGTTTTTCTGCTGCGAGGGAATGCCAACGGCTGCTTCGCGGCGAAATCCGTAGGAAAAGGATAGGAGGTTGTCGGCAATCACTGACGCCGGCATCAGCCAGCGTCAGTTATCCACAGGCTTATTTCAAGGCTGCGAACGCTCGCTCGGCTGCGTCGAGGGTGATTTTCAGCTCCGCCTCGCCATGGGCGATGGAGGTGAAGCCGGCTTCGAACGCGCTCGGCGCCAGGTATACGCCGCCTTCGAGCATCAGGTGGAAGAAACGCTTGAAGCGATCGGCGTCGCTGGCCATGACGTCTTCGAAGGTGACGATGTCATCGGCACCGCTGAAGTACAGGCCGAACATGCCGCCGGCCTGGGTGGTGACGAACGGGATGCCGGCCGCGTCGGCGCGAACCTGCAAGCCGTCGAGCAGGCGCGTGGTGTAGTCGGTCAGCTCGGCATGGAAGCCCGGGCGACTGATCAGGCGCAAGGTGGTCAGGCCAGCGGCCATGGCCAGTGGGTTGCCCGACAGCGTACCGGCCTGGTAGACCGGGCCCAGTGGGGCGATGCATTCCATGATGGCGCGCTTGCCGCCGAAGCAGCCCACCGGCATGCCGCCGCCGATGATCTTGCCGAAGGTGCTCAGGTCCGGCGTCACGCCATAGTGGGCCTGGGCGCCGCCGAGGGCCACGCGAAAACCGGTCATCACTTCGTCGAAGATCAGCACCACGCCATGCTGGTCGCAGAGGCGACGCAGGCCTTCGAGGAAGCCCGGTGCCGGTGGTACGCAGTTCATGTTGCCGGCCACCGGCTCGACGATGATGCAGGCCACTTCCTGGCCGACGTCGGCGAGCATCTTCTCGACTTCTTCGAGGTCGTTGAACGGCAGGGTCAGGGTGTGCTTGGCAAACGCCGCTGGCACGCCGGCCGAGCTCGGGACGCCTTGGGTCAGGGCTCCGGAACCGGCCTTGACCAGCAAGCTGTCGGAGTGGCCGTGGTAGCACCCTTCGAATTTGATGATGCTGTCGCGACCGGTGAACCCGCGTGCCAGGCGGATCGCGCTCATGGTCGCCTCGGTGCCGGAACTGACCATGCGCACCATCTCCATCGACGGCACGATCGAGCAGACCAAGTCGGCCATTTCGGTTTCCATCGCGGTGGGGGCGCCATAGGACAGGCCGTGGACCAGTTGCTGGCGTACGGCGTCGAGCACCTCTGGATGGCTGTGGCCCAGGATCATCGGTCCCCACGAGCCGACGTAGTCGACATAGCGCTTGTCGTCTTCGTCGGTCACGTACGCGCCTTCGGCGTGCTTGAAGAACAGCGGGGTGCCGCCGACGCTCTTGAACGCCCGGACGGGAGAGTTCACGCCACCGGGAATGTGTTTCTGGGCATTGGCAAACAGGGTTTCGGAACGGGACATGGTTGGGCTCTCGAAATCGAAAAAAAAGATTATTGGGGCTGCAGTAGGGCGTTGAAGGCGCGGGCGCGGCGCGTCACCTCTGCGCTGCTGTCGGCGCCGAACAGGCCATGGACCACGGCCAGCAGGTCGACACCGTGGGCCACCAGCGGGGCGGCGTTGTCCAGGGTGATGCCGCCGATGGCGCAGACCGGAACGTGCAGCCTGGCATGGGCTTGTGCGAGTAACTCAAGCGGTGCGCCGGGGGCGCCGGGCTTGGTGGTGGAGCTGAAGAAGCGCCCGAATGCCACATAGCTGGCGCCTTCGGCGGCGGCCTGCTCGGCCAGCTCCAGGCTGGCGTGGCAGGTGGAGCCGATGATCGCCTTGCTTCCCAGCAGCGCCCGCACCGGGGCCAGCGGGCCGTCGGTCTGCCCCAGGTGCACGCCGACGCCCAGGCGCGCGGCCAGTTCGGCGTCGTCGTTGATGATCAACTGGGTGTTATAGCGCTCGCACAGGTTGCGCAGGGCTTCGGCTTCGCGCAGGCGACGGGCCTCGTCGCTGCTCTTGTCGCGGTATTGCAACAGGGCGACGCCACCTTCCAGCGCGGCCTCGACATATGCGAGGAATTTGCCGGCCAGCAGTTGGCCGTCGGTGATGGCGTAAAGGCCACGTAATTTCATTCCACAGGCCTCCGGAGCTAGGAGCAGAAATCCAGCGGCAGGCGACGCGGCACGAACTGGCCTTGGCCCAGCCGTTCGGCATCGCGCAGGGTGCGCCAGGTGTAATCCAGTGCGGTCTTGACGGCGCTGGCGAGCTGTTCGCCCTGGGCCAGGCGGCCGGCCAGGGCGCTGGCGAGGGTGCAGCCGGAACCGTGATAGCTGCCGGGCAGGCGCTGGCAGGTAAAGGTTTCGCGGTGGCCATCGCGGCTGTACAGGCGATTATGGACTTCATGTTCATCGCCGTGGCCACCGGTGATCAACAGGTGCTTGACGAAAGGCAGCAGTTTTTCGGCGCATTCATCGGCGCTGCCCTCGGGCAGTTCGGCGAGGATGCGTGCTTCCGGCAGGTTGGGCGTGGCGATGATTGCCAGGGGCAAGAGGCGTTCGCGCATGGCGTAGCCGACCTCGTCCTTGCCCAGCCGTCCGCCACCGCCGGCCCGCAGCACCGGGTCGCAAACCATGGGCAGGTGCGGGTGCGCCTGGAGCAGTTCGACCACGGTGTCGACCATTTCCAGTGAACCAAGCATGCCCAACTTGACCGCCGCCACCGTCGAATCGTTGAGCACGGCATTGGCTTGCGCCAACACCCAGGCCCGATCGAGCACGCGGAAATCACTGACGTTGACCGTGTCTTGCACGGTCAACGCGGTCACCGCCGGAGCGGCATGACAGCCCTGGGCGAGCAGGGCTTCGATATCTGCCTGCAAGCCGGCGCCACCACTGGGGTCGTGGCCGGAGAGACAGAGGACAACGGGGCGAGAGCTGTAGATATTCATGGTGCGCGAGCTTACCACCAAACCCTTCGATCGGCGCGCACCTGTGACGAGGCCCCGAGGCTTATCCGGTAATCTGACCGAAGCAACAGCTCTATCTCAATGCTTTCCCCTGGAACGCCCGTTCTAGAGCCTTCTGTGGGAAAAATTTCAATGGTGCAAATTGGCCATCAACGGCTATGCTAGTGATGGATCCAACTCATAACAGGTAATGCCGGTTTTACGTCTACTCAGGGAATGGGGGACTTCCTGACTCAACCGGACAGGCCATGCTGGGGCTTAAATGCGCTATTTGTTGATGTTGTTACTGTGCTTGTCCCCCTTGGCAAGTGCCCTCGAATTCGATGAGTTCACCCAAAACCTGCCCCTGGGCCAAGCTCTGCAAGTGTTCGAGGACGCGAGCGGCAATGCCAGCCTCGATGACGTCCTGGTCCAGGCCGCGGCCGGCGGCTTCAAGCCCCATGACAAAGCCACGCTGAACGCCGGTTATTCGCGTTCGGCGTTCTGGTTGAAAGTCGACCTGCAGTACCGCCCCGCGAACCCGGACGCCCAGCGCACCTGGCTGCTGGAGTTGGCGTATCCGCCGCTGGACCATCTCGACCTGTACCTGCCCGATGCTGCCGGGGTGTATCAGTTGGTGCGCCGCACCGGCGACGCGCTGCCTTTCGCGAGTCGTGAAATCCGCCAGAACAACTACCTGTTCAGCATCGATTTCAAGCCCGAACAGCAGCGCACCGTCTACCTGCGCCTGCAAAGCCAGGGGTCGATCCAGGCACCGCTGACGTTGTGGTCGAGCACTGCCTACCTGGAGCAGCAGCCGGTGCGCCTGTACGTGCTGGGGATCATTTATGGCGTGCTGTTGGGGATGCTGGTCTACAACCTGTTCATCTACTTGAGCGTGCGGGACACCAGCTACCTCTATTACATCGTTTACATCGCTTCGTTCGGTCTCTACCAGTTGTCGGTCAACGGCGCGGCCGTGGAGTATTTCTGGCCGGACAACCCCTGGTGGGCCAACGCCGCGACGCCCTTCTTCATCGGCTGCGCAGGCCTGTTTGGCAGCCAGTTCGCCCGCAGCTTCCTGCAAACCGCCCAACATAGCCGCTGGCTCGATCGGCTGCTGTTGGCCCTGATCGCCTACAGCGCCGTGGTGGTCGGCCTGTCGTTGATGACCAGCTATGCCCTGGCGTTGCGCCTGGCAACGGCACTGGCCCTGGTCTTCACCGTGGTGATCTTCGCCGCCGGGCTGTTTGCCTGGTGGCGTGGCCTGCGGGTGGCGCGGTATTTCATCATTGCCTGGTCGGCGTTTCTGCTGGGCGGCGTCGTCAATACGCTGATGGTGCTCGGCTACCTGCCGAACGTGTTCCTGACCATGTACGCCAGCCAGATCGGCTCGGCCATCGAAGTTGCGCTGCTGTCCCTGGCCCTGGCCGACCGCATCAATGCCATGCGCGAGCAGCAGGCTCAGATCCTGCTCGACGCCGGGCAGAAACTGGAAGTGCTCAACCAGCAACTGGCCCAGGGCAACAAGCTCAAGGATGAATTCCTCGCGACCCTGACCCATGAACTGCGCACGCCAATGAATGGGGTGATCGGTTCGTTGGAGTTGATGGAAACCGTCGAGATGGACGAGGAGATGACCCAGTATCAGCAGACCGCCGCCGGTTCGGCGCGGGACATGATGCGCATGGTCAACGGCATCCTCACGCTCACCGAGCTGCAGGCTGGCAAGCTCAAGGCCTGTCCGGTTCCGTTCAGCTTGCGTGAGGTGATCGCGGCATTGGAGGTGCAGTTCGGGGCCAATGCGGCGGCCAAGGGGCTGGATTTCAAGGTGGACGTGGCCCCGAGCCTGCCGGATCGGCTGCTGGGCGACCGTTGCAAGCTGGCCCAGTGCCTGGAGTGCCTTCTGGACAACGCCATCAAGTTCACCCGGGTCGGTGGCCTGGCGTTGCGCGTCAGCGGCCGGTCGACGCAGCTCGATGGGCTGGTGTTGTCGTTCGCGGTGATCGACACCGGTATCGGCTTTACCGACCTGGGTGAAGCGACCCTGTACCAGCGATTCTTCCAACTGGACGGCTCGATGACCCGCGAATACGGCGGCCTCGGCGTGGGCCTGGCCATCTGCCGGCAACTGGTGGAGTTGCTCGGCGGGCGCCTGACCCACACCTCGGAGCCGGGTCGCGGCAGTCGTTTCCAGTTGGACGTCGAATTTGATGTCGCCTTGCCCGCGCCTGATCCGTCATCGCTCGCGTTCGGCGAACGCCAGGGCGCGCGCTTGCCCCAGGACTGCACGGTGCTGCTGGCAGACGACAACAGCATCGATCAGTTGGTGATGCGCGGCATGCTGCTCAAGCTGGGTTACCGAGTGCGAACGGCCGACAGCGGCCGCGCGGCGCTGGAACTGTTGCAGGGCGAGAGTTTTGATGCCGTGTTGCTTGATTGCCAGTCGCCACCTTTCGACGGCGTGTCGGTCTGCTGCCAGATTCGCACGCTGCCCGGTTGCGAGGAGTTGCCGGTACTGGTGGTCAGCCCGAACCTGGGGCATGAGCGCTGCCCGTCGGGCGCCCTGGTGGATTACCTGGGCAAACCGGTGAAATTCGAGGCGCTGCAGGCCATGCTCCAGCGGCGGGTGCTGTGTCCGAAGCAGGGTGAACGCGCCGACATTTAGGCGCATATGACACTTTGTTCGGCCGGGAGGCGGTGCTTAACTGAACCTCTGCTGGCTGACCAAGGAGCCCCGTCATGAACCTGCACCAGTTCGCCGAAACCCACGACGTCACCAACCAGCCACCGTCCCTGGATGGCGCCAACCTGTATCGCATCGACCTGCCGCTGCAGCAGTGGGCCCTGCGTTTTGGGGCGGGCTGGGCGCAGGCGCGGATCGATGCGTACGGGGCGCTGGCCGGCGGGCCGCTGATGGAGGCAGGGTTCCTGGCCAACCAGAATAAACCGGTCTTTGCCAGCCATGACCGCTACGGCCACCGGATCGACCTGGTGGAGTTTCATCCGGCCTATCACCAGTTAATGCGCACCGCCGTCGAGCATGGCCTGCCCAGTTTGCCTTGGGCCCATCCGCAGCCTGGCGCCCACGTGGCCCGTGCGGCGATGACCTATTTGCACAGCCAGGCCGAGGCCGGTACCGGCTGCCCCCTGACCATGACGTTCGCCAGTGTCCCGGCGCTGCGCTTGCAGCCTGACCTGGCCGAGCGCTGGCTGCCGAAGGTGCTCGCCACCGAGTACGACCCGCGCAACGTCGGCATGGCCCACAAGGCTGGGGTCACCCTCGGCATGGCAATGACCGAGAAACAGGGCGGCACCGACGTTCGGGCCAACACCACCAAGGCTTTCCCGGTGGGCCCCAGCGGCCCCGGCCAGGCCTATGAGCTGGTGGGTCACAAGTGGTTCTGTTCGGCGCCGATGTGCGACGCCTTCCTGACCCTGGCCCAGACCGACAAGGGCCTGACCTGCTTTTTGCTGCCACGCCATCGCCCGGATGACACCCGTAACCAGTTCTACATCCAGCGCCTGAAGAACAAACTGGGCAACTGTTCCAATGCTTCCAGCGAAGTGGAGTTCCGCGGGGCGTTGGCCTGGATGATCGGCGAGGAAGGGCGCGGTGTGCCGACGATCATCGAGATGGTCGCCATGACTCGTTTCGATTGCATGGTTGGCTCCAGCGCCCTGATGCGCCAGGCGCTGACCCAGGCCAGCCATCACTGCGCGCATCGCAAGGTCGGTGGCAAGCTGTTGAGCGAGCAGCCACTGATGCAGAACGTACTGGCCGACCTGGCGCTGGAAAGCGAGGCCGCGCTGGCCTTGAGCCTGCGCATGGGCCGGGCGCTGGACCACTTGAGCGACGACCACGAGGCCCGGTTCGCCCGGCTGGTGACGGCCGTGGGCAAGTACTGGATCTGCAAGCGCGCTCCGGCGATGATCAACGAGGCCGCCGAGTGCATGGGCGGCGCCGGTTACGTCGAGGACAGCATCCTGCCGCGCCTGTACCGGGAGGCGCCGGTCAACTCGACGTGGGAAGGTTCCGGCAACGTGCAGTGCCTCGACGTGCTGCGAGCGTTGTCGAAGGAGCCGGGCGTGTTGGAGGTGCTGTTCAACGAACTGGGTGACGGACACGGCGACCGGCGCCTGGCGGACCATATCGGTCGGTTGCAGGCGGCGTTCAAGGACACCGACGACATTCAGTACCGCGCCCGGCAATTGACCGAAGACATCGCCGTCGGCCTGCAAGCCAGGTTGTTGCTCGAAGCGGGCAACAGCGACGTCAGCGATGCCTTCATCGCCAGCCGCCTGGGTGCCGCGGGCCGTGCCTACGGCACCTTGCCTCGGGGCTTGAATGTCGAAGCGATCGTGACGCGCTCCACCCCGCATGGCTTTTAGACACAACACATAACCCTGTGGGAGCGGGCTTGCTCGCGAAGACGGTGTGTCAGACAACATCGATACTGAATGTGCCGACGCTTTCGCGAGCAAGCCCGCTCCCACAGAGGGCGCAGTGATGCTCGGTCATTACGCCACTGTTCCCGTCGGGCGGCGATGCAGGCAAGATGAGGGCCTGCAAGTCAGAACACAGGAAGCTGATCGTGACCGAAGCGTTTATTGTCGTTCAAACCGCCGAACAAGCCGTGGATCGTCTGGCGGCCCTGCACGAGCGTGCGACCACCGCGCTGAACCAGGCGCTCATGCGTTATCTCAAGGACCGTATCGAGCCGGATGCCGAGCAACGTGCGCTGTTTCGCTACCCCGCCCTGCGCCTGACCTACCACTGCCACGGTGAAGTCCCGCAAACCACTCGCGCCTACGCCAAGGTCCAGCTGCCGGGCACCTACTGCGTGACCGTCACCCATCCGGCCGCGTTCCGTAAATACCTGCTGGAGCAGTTGGTCCCGCTGATGCACGACTTCACCGTCACTGTCGAAGTGGGCGTCAGCGAGCAGAACATTCCCTATCCCTACGTGGTGGAACAGGGCGATGAGCTGGCCGGTTCCGGCGTGACCGCCGCGGTGCTGGCGCGGGTGTTCCCCAGCACCGACCTGTCGGCCGCCACCGATGGCATTGCCGACGGCCTCTACGACTGGGAAAACA
The DNA here is from genome assembly GCF_036693845.1 of Pseudomonas sp. MS646. Taxonomy (NCBI): domain Bacteria; kingdom Pseudomonadati; phylum Pseudomonadota; class Gammaproteobacteria; order Pseudomonadales; family Pseudomonadaceae; genus Pseudomonas; species Pseudomonas sp. MS646. The sequence continues at coordinate 5,380,175 of NZ_CP144763.1, read as the reverse complement.
CCGATCCGCTGCCCCTGGCGCTGTTCGACGCCGCCCGGGTGGACTTTTCCCTGCGTCGGCTGGTGCATTACACCGGCAGCGACTGGCGCCATGTACAGCCCTGGATCCTGCTGACCAACTATCACCGCTATGTTGACCAGTTCATCGTCCATGGCCTTGAGCAACTGCGCAGCGACCCGCGCTTCGTGCGCATGGTGTTGCCGGGCAACGTGATCATCGACAAGCACATGGACCACAGCGAAGCCTCGGCCATCGCCGCCGGGGTGGTCTGGCACCGCTACCAGATGCCCGCCTATCACCTGCAGGCCAGCGATGGCCACGGCGTCACGCTGGTGAACATCGGCGTCGGCCCGTCCAATGCCAAGAACATCACCGACCACCTGGCGGTGCTGCGCCCGCATTGCTGGCTGATGATCGGCCACTGTGGCGGGTTGCGGCAGTCCCAGACCATCGGCGACTACGTGCTGGCCCACGCTTACATGCGCCGTGATGGCATCCTCGACCGAGTGGTGCCGCCGAACATCCCGATCCCGGCCCTGGCGGAGGTGCAACTGGCGCTCCAGCAGGCCGCGGCGAACATCACCGGGGAAAAGGGCGACGAGCTGAAGAAGCGCCTGCGCACCGGCACCGTGCTGACCTACGACGACCGCAACTGGGAACTGCGCTGGGCCCAGGAACGGCCCTTGATCAACCTGTCTCGCGCCGTGGCGGTGGACATGGAAAGCGGCACCATCGCCGCCCAGGGCTATCGTCTGCGGGTGCCGTACGGCACCTTGCTGTGCGTTTCGGACAAGCCGCTGCACAGTGAGATCAAGCTGCCGGGGTCGGCCAACGCGTTCTACGAGCGAGCGGTCAACCAGCACTTGAAGATCGGCATCGCGGCGCTGGACCTGCTGCGCACCGAACTCAATTCGCTGCATTCGCGCAAGCTGCGCAGCTTCGACGAGCCGCCGTTCCGCTGATTCGACGGTGGTCATTTGACGGTCGGGCCACTAGCATGGGTGGCCCCGACCGTTAGATGTTGTATTCGCCATGCCCCGTCCGCCCCGTCCCGCTTCCCGTCGCCCTGGCGCGAAGCCTCAAGCCAATGCCCCGCGTCGTGTCGCCAAGGCACCGCCGGCCGAGCCGAAGCTGATCCTGTTCAACAAACCCTTCGACGTGCTGACGCAATTCAGCGACGGTGAAGGGCGGGCGACGCTCAAGGACTTTATCGACGTGCCTGGCATCTACCCGGCCGGGCGGCTGGATCGCGACAGCGAAGGGTTGCTGTTGTTGACCAACGATGGGCAACTGCAGGCGCGCATCGCCGACCCCCGGCATAAGCTGGCCAAGACCTATTGGGTGCAAGTAGAGGGTGAGCCGAGCGCCGAGCAATTGCAGCGTTTGCGCGAGGGGGTGGAGCTGAACGACGGCATGACCTTGCCGGCCGAGGCTCGTCAGTTGGATGAGCCGGCGTTGTGGCCGCGCAACCCGCCGGTGCGTTTTCGCCTCAGCGTGCCCACGAGCTGGCTGGAGCTGGTGATCCGTGAAGGGCGCAATCGCCAGGTGCGCCGCATGACGGCGGCGGTCGGCTTGCCGACCCTGCGGCTGGTGCGGGTCAGGATCGGTGACTGGACCCTCGAAGGGCTCGATCAGGGCCAGTGGAAGGAAGTGCCGGCGCGCTTATAACGCCCCGGTTTCGATCAGGCCGATCACCACGCTCTTGATGACGAACGCCGCGACGCCCAGACCCAGCACGAAAAACAGGATGAACGAGCCGAAACGCCCGGCCTTGGATTTTTTCGCCAGGTCCCAGACGATGAAACCCATGAAAATGATCAGGATGCTGACCAGGCCGGTCATCATCCACTCTTCGAAAACAGCAGGATCCATCAGGACACTCCGGCGTAAGCGGGCTTGAAAAGTCGCGGCGAGTATAAGGCATGAGGCGCGGGCGCGGGATTGGCCTGCGGCGGTGTGTCGCAGCTATCCATCGGCTGACGCGTTGTGGCGAGGGAGCAAGCTCCCCCGCCACAAAAGCGGTCAGCTGCGCAGGTGAGTCAACGGCAGCTCGGTGCTGTTGAGTACCTGGTTCAGCACGAAGCTTGACCGCACGCTGGTGACGCCATCGATCCGGGTCAGGTGCCCCAGCAGCAGTTTCTGGTAGTGGTCCATGTCCGGCACCACCACCTTGAGCTGGTAGTCCGCGTCCATGCCGGTCACTAGGCTGCATTCCAGCACCTGGGGCAGGTTGCGGATCGCCGCTTCGAAGTTTTCGAAACGTTCGGGGGTGTGGCGATCCATGCCGATCAGCACATAGGCCGTCAGGCTCAGACCGAGCATCTTGCGATCGAGCAGGGCGACCTGGCGGGTGATGTAGCCGTCGTCTTCCAATTGCTTGACCCGCCGCGAGCAGGGCGAGGGCGACAGGCCGATGCGCTCGGCCAGTTCCTGATTGGAGATGCGTGCATCGCGCTGCAATTCCGCCAGAATACTCAGGTCGTATCGGTCGAGTTTGCTCATCGGTCGGGCCTTTATCTGGATAATTGCGGAATATTATCTGTCCAGGGCTAAAAATTGCGCAAGCCATGTTTATTTGAGCAATATTCGCAATCATCTGTCGGCGCCCCAGGCCTATCCTTATCATCAAGATCACTGCTCGGACAAACAGTCCAGTGCAGCCCGCCCAATCCGGCCGGCTGCGGTCGCAGCACCCACCGGTGACTGGCAGACCCCCGAGCTGCACACTGTCCAGAAGACGGCGTGAGGTGAGCCGACGTCAAAAGCGTCGAGCACGGACTAGATTCTCAAGGGGAGGCCGACGGGCCTCCCTTTTTTATTGAGCGCAGATTCTGTTTTGGCTAGGGGGCGTCATAGCCGCAGGAGCGCAGGCGCTGGCGGGTCAGGCGTTTGTCCGGGTAATCGGCACCCCAATTGAGGTGCTGGTCATAGCGGGATTTGACGTGGGCGCAGGCGGCTTTGATTTTTTCCTCAGCCTCGGCCAGGGCGGCATCGGACAGGCGATTGATTTTCAGGCTCTGGAAGAGTGGCAGGATAAAGGCCTGATCCAGGTCATAGCCCTTGGTGCCTTCGGGCAAGCGTTGGCCGGCGCTGACCGAGAACGGCTGTTTCAGGCCGCTCTGGTTTTCCCAGCACCAGTAGGTGACGTCCTCTTCCCAGGTATCCGTCGGGCTGTGCCATATGTCGTAGAAGCGCAGGCATCGCATGCCTTGCCGGGTGACCCACTCGATCTCTTCGGGGCGTGCCTTGCTTGGGGTAAGGTCCATCAGGGCGAGTTTGTTTTGCAGGAACTGTTCAGGAGCATAGAGCGCTCCTTCGTCCTTGCCATCGAGTAGGCCTTCAACGGTGATCCAGCGCGATGAGGCCAGCACGACGAGGTCGTTGGAGCGATAGCTGCCGCTGGCACTCGCCGACTGAATGTCGCGGACCTTGTCATAGTTGAAGCCGCTTTTGACCGTGCCGCACGGCGTGTGCCGCAATGGCCCTGGCAAGTCATAGGAGAAGCGTGGGCTCAAGGTGACCCTTTGCTCCCCGACTTCACACAGCATCCGGCTTAGCCGCCGATCATCTTCATGCACCAGCGGTGTGCGCCCGCAGCCCCACAAGGCCGTGAGTAACAGCGCCAAAGCAACAAACCTAATCTCCAACACGAAGGCCTGTATGACGGGGGCTCGTTCTCGTGCGGATGAAACTGACATACCTTCACTCCCTTGATAGTTCGCTGCGGCGGACGCCGGCTGGCGCTTTCGGCGAATAGAACCGTTCCTGTCGTCGACGAAAACGGCGGGTATCTTAAACCCCGGGGGCAGAGCGGCAAATGCCTGCTAAATAAAGCCTGTGGCTGATAACCTGTCGCAGAACCGGCCTGGGGTTTCCCAGTCTTATCATCAGGCCCTGAACCGTCGTGAGGAATAACATGAAGTCGCGCATCTGGCGTTTGGCAGGTGTTGGTCTGTTGTGGGCAAGTGTCAGTGCGCAGGGAATGGCCGATGATCAGCAAAACCGCGGAGGCCCGGACGGTGGCCGCGGCTACGATCCGCGCGGCGGCAACGACCAGGGCCACATCGAGCAACCCCGGCCCCGGAACAACGAGATCATCCGAGGCGACAACAGCCGGCAGTTCGAGCCGGGTGCCCAGCGCCAGGGCGGCCCCTCCTATGATCGAGGGCCCCGTGACCCCAATGGCTACGGCCGGCCGCCGTCGCCGCCGGGCAATAACTTACCGATCCAGGGGCGACCCGACAGCGTGAACCAGACCCGTGAACCGCAACCGGGGTATTACCGCGATATCCCGCGTCGCGGCGATGGCTATCCCAACGGCGGGCCACGTCCAAGCCATGACAACCGCCCTGAACAGCATTGGCCCGGCCGCCCGGACGGGCACGGCAATGGTTGGGGCCCAGGCCCGCAATATCGCCCGGGGTACGTGATCGACCGTTTCCCGGATCGCAACTACCGCGTGCCCTATCGCGGCCAGGATTACTTCTATTCGGGCGGCTATTGGTACCGTCCCCAGGGGCCACGCTACATCGTGGTCGAGCCGCCACGGGGCATCCGTACCCGTTACCTGCCTGACTACGCCAGGGAAGTGTGGATCGGCAGTTCGCTGTTCTTTCTCGCCGCTGGCGCCTATTACGTCTATGAGGCCAACACCCGGGATTACGTCGTGGTCGAGCCGCCGGTGGCCAACCCGCAGCCTCAACCCCAGGGCAACAGCTACGACGTGGTGGCGTATCCGGCCAACGGCCAGTCACCCGAGCAGGTCAACCAGGACGGCTACGACTGTTATCGCTGGGCGGTGCAGCAGAGTGGTTTCGACCCGCGAAACTACACCTATCCACCCGCGCCGGAGGTAGTGCAGACCTACCGGCAGGCCCAAGGCAGTTGCTTGAGCAGCCGTGGTTACCAGGTGAGTTACTGAAGCGTCAGCGCCCTTTGTGGCGAGGGAGTGTGCTCCCTCGCCACAGGCGGCGCATCAGGCCCTCGCGCCCTTGACCACTTCCGACGGGTCCGCGTGCACCAGCACTTCGGCCTTGGGGTAGGCGCGATGGATGGCGTCGGCGGCCTGGTCGCTGATTTCGTGGGCGATGGACAGGGTCAACTCGCCCGGCAGTTCCAGGTGCAACTGCACGAACCAGTGGTTGCCCGAGATCCGCGTGCGCAGGTCATGGGCGCCCAGCACGCCGGGTACGGCGCAGGCCAGTTCCAGCATGTGCTGGCTGACGTCCGGCGGCAGTTCTTCATCCATCAGCACCGCAAAGCTTTCCCGGCCGATCTGGATGGCGCTCCACAAAATGTAGGCGGCAATGCCCAGACCGAACCAGGCATCGAGTTGGTACCAGCCGAACCCGGCGAGCACCAGGGCGATCAGGATGCTGCCGTTGAGCAACAGGTCGGAGCGATAGTGCAGCGAGTCGGCACGCACGGCGTTGGAGCCGGTGGCGCGAATGACCCGATGTTGCAGCGCCAGCAGCGCCACGGTCAGGGCCAGGGAAAACACGATCACGCCAACGCTGAGCCAGGGCGCCTCCACCGGGACAGGCTGCTTCAGGCGCTCGATGGCCTGTAACCCGATCAATACGGCACTGCCGCCGATGAACAGCGCCTGGGCCATGCCGGCCAGGGACTCGGCCTTGCCGTGTCCGTAGCGATGGTCATCGTCGGCGGGGCGCAGGGCGTAATGCACCGCCAGCAGATTGAGCAGCGAGGTGACGCCGTCCAGTGCCGAGTCGGTCAGGCCGGCGAGCATGCTCACCGAACCGCTCAGCCACCAGGCCAGCGCCTTGGCGATCACCAGGATCAGCGCCACGGCCACCGAGGCACGGGTGGCCAGGCGCAGCAGGCGCGCGTGTTCAGTCGCCGTGGTCATGGCGCGATCGCTCTTTCAACGGCGCCTTTCATGCGGCGGGCTTGAGACCGAGCGCGGCCAGTTGCTGTGCGCTGCCCTTGTGCTGGATCAGTCGCGGGTCGTCCAGTGGGAAGCTGCGGCCCAGTTCGCGTTCCAGGATCGCCTGCAAGACGTGGTTATTGACTGTGCCGTCGGGGTTGATGGCCGGCTTGAGTTTTTCTGGCTCGATCTGGACGCTTTTGCCCGGCTCGAAGTAAATGGCGCCGGTGGCGAAGTCCACCGCGAACGCGATCAGGCCGGGAATGATGTAGAACAGCAGGCCGACGGCATCGAGCGCGGCAATCGCCGGGTCGATCTTGCCGTCGATCTGGCCACGGCGGTCGGGGTAGAAGATCGAGCCGCAGGCGCTTAGCTGGGTCAGCAGGGTGGCGACCAGGACGCCGCCGATCACGCGAAAGGGAATACGCATCACAATCTCCTGAGCAGATAAAGGCGTTGCTGGTTGGAGTCCAGACCACGCTAAACAGTTCGCCGTTATACTCGGCCCTCTGTTTTGGAGCCAGCATGATTTCTTTGCCGATCGATGAAGTTTTACCTGCCCTGCGCCAAGCCTTGGCGTCCCGCCATGAAGCCGTGCTCGAAGCGCCGCCCGGTGCCGGTAAAACCACCCGTGTTCCCTTGGCCTTGTTGGATGAGCCCTGGCTGGCCGGGCAGACCATCCTCATGCTCGAACCGCGGCGCCTGGCCGCCCGGGTAGCGGCCGAGCGCCTGGCCAGCGAGCTGGGGGAAAAGGTCGGCGAAACGGTCGGCTACCGGATCCGCCTGGACAGCAAGGTGGGCCCCAGGACCCGCATCGAAGTGGTCACCGAAGGCATCCTCACCCGGCGCTTGCAGGACGACCCGGCGTTGGAAGGCGTGGGGCTGCTGATTTTCGATGAGTTCCACGAACGCAGCCTCGACGCCGACCTGGCCCTGGCCTTGAGCCTCAATGGCCGGGAGCTGTTTCGCGACGACCAGCCGCTGAAGATCCTGCTGATGTCCGCCACCCTCGAAGGCGAGCGCCTGGCCGGGCTGCTGGGCGATGCGCCGATCCTGCGCAGCGAAGGGCGCATGTTCCCGGTCACGGTGCGTTGGGGGCGTCCGTTCCAGCCGGGCGAGTACATCGAGCCACGCCTGGTGCAGACCGTGCTGGAAGCGCTGCACGATGAAACCGGCAGCGTGCTGGTGTTCCTGCCCGGGCAAGCGGAGATCCGCCGGGTTCACCAGCAGTTGGCCGACGCCCTGGGCGAGGGCGGCAATGTCTTGCTGTGTCCCTTGCACGGTGAACTGGATCTTGCGGCCCAACGCGCTGCCATCGACCCCGCGCCGCCGGGCCAGCGCAAAGTGGTGCTGGCGACCAACATTGCCGAGACCAGCCTGACCATCAATGGCGTGCGGGTGGTGGTCGATGCCGGCCTGGCTCGCGTCCCGCGTTTCGATCCGGGCAGCGGCATGACCCGGCTCGACACCCAGCGCATCTCCCGCGCCAGCGCCACCCAGCGGGCCGGCCGGGCGGGGCGCCTGGAGCCGGGGGCGTGCTATCGGTTGTGGTCCGAAGACCAGCACGAACAATTGGCCGCCTACGCCAGCGCGGAGATTCTCTCGGCGGACCTGGCCGGGTTGGCCCTGCAACTGGGCCGCTGGGGCATGGCGCCGCAGCAACTGGTGTGGCTCGACAGCCCGCCGGCCGCGGCTTATGCCCAGGCCCAGGACCTGCTGCAACGACTGGGCGCGCTGGAGGGCGAACAATTGACCCGCCACGGCCAAGCCATGGCCGAACTGCCTGCCCACCCGCGTATCGCCCATTTGCTGCTGCGCGGCCAGGCGCTGGGGCTGATGGACATGGCCTGCAACGTCGCCGCGCTGTTGGGCGAGCGCGACATTCTCCGCGGCGCCGGCGCGGACTTGCACAGTCGTCTGGTGTTGCTCTCCGGCGAAGAACGGGCGACTCGCAGTGCCCAGGGCGGCGTGCAGCGGGCGCGGCAACTGGCCCGGCAATATCGCGGCTATTTACGGGGCAAGGCCGAACAAGCCGTCGCCGATCCTGATCACCCACGCTGGCTCGGCGCCTTGCTGGCGCTGGCCTATCCGGACCGCGTCGCGCAACAGCGGCGGCCCGGCGGCGCGGAGTATCGCTTGGCCAACGGCCGCGCGGCACAGTTCGCCGAGGCCGACAGCCTGATGAAACACGCGTGGCTGGTGGTCGCCGACCTGGGCAGTCGCCAGGGCCAGCGCGAAGAACGGATCTACCTGGCGACGGATATTGACCCGGCGCTGTTTGACTCGGTGCTGGCCGAGCAGGTGTGCACCGTGGATCAACTGGACTGGGACGAGCGCGAAGGCGTGCTGCGTGCCGAGCGCCAGCGCAAGGTCGGCGAACTGGTGCTCAGTCGCGAGCCGCTGACCGGCCTGGACGAGGCGGCGCGCAGTCAGGCGTTGGTGAACCTGGTGCGGCGCAAGGGTCTGGAACTGTTGCCCTGGACCCCGGAACTGCGCCAGTGGCAGGCGCGGGTGGCGCTGTTGCGCCGGCTCGACCTGGAGGCCAAGGGCGAGAGCGAATGGCCGGACGTCAGCGACGGGGCATTGCTGGACAGCCTCGAAGACTGGCTGATGCCGTACCTGGGACGGGTGTCGCGCCTCAGTCATTTTGCCAACCTGGACCTCTCGAGTATCGTCCACAACCGGTTGCCCTGGCCGCTGCCGCAACGCTTGGATGAACTGGCACCGCACCATCTGAGCGTGCCTTCGGGGTCGTCGATCCGCCTGGACTACAGCGAACACCCGCCGATCCTTGCGGTGCGCCTGCAGGAACTCTTCGGCCTGGCCGACACCCCGCGCATCGCCGGTGGCCGCCAGGTCGTCAAGCTGCACCTGCTGTCACCGGCGCGCCGGCCGGTGCAGGTCACCCAGGATCTGGCGAACTTCTGGCGCAGCACCTACGCCGAGGTGAAGAAAGACCTCAAGGGCCGTTACCCCAAGCATTACTGGCCTGACGATCCGCTGGTGGCGGAGGCGACGGCGCGGGCCAAGCCGCGCAAGGCCTGACGATGCGTCGGCGTTGGATTCAAGCAGGCTTCGCGGCAGGCGGCTGGCGCAGGTGCCTTTCCACGATGTCTGCAATCAAGAGGCCTATTTTCTCGGAGAAGGTCACCGAGAGTTGGCCGTTGGTGTATTGGAGCCTGGCTGGGGCGAGCGATTCGTCGCTTTCGGTCACCCCTTTTGCCACCGCATAGCCGTTGATCGAGACCGTCAGGCGCACTCTCTTGACGGACAAGCCATCGCCAAAATCCTTTTGCAGGACGTCCGCCGGGACGGCTCCTGAAATCCTGGGGTCCGACAGCGGTGAACCGGCCTGCCTGTCGTAATGGTTGAAGAAGCGCTCGATGAGCACCCCGTCCGCCCGCTCGAAAGTGAATGTCAGGTTGTCGAACAGCCTCTGCGGGTCGAAGGCCTGGGTGCGCAGGCAGAACGTCAGGACCTTCAAGATGATCTGCGAGCCTTTGAAGAGAGGATCGCCGGCGGGCGGGTGAACGGTTTCGCAAAAATGCAGCCGGGTCAGGTACAGGCAATCGTCCTTGACGAGGATGTTCAGGTCGATTCTGGGCGGCATGGTTTTTATCCCGGCCGCTGCGATGCCATACCATTCGTAGAAGCCACCGAACCTGTCATGGATAGGGGTGTTGGGCCTGCGCCCGTTGTTGATGTCGGATTCGTAGTAGAGCATGTCGGAACACACGGACTCCGCCAGTTCTTCAGTCGGCGAAATGTGTGCCCAGTCCCAATGCTGGATGGACGTGAAGCGTTGGTCTTCGGTTTGAATCTTGCTTTTGAGGTGGTGCGTCCCAGAGCCGGCCAGGTAGCAGGTGCCAAAGTGCTCGGTGGTCACCGTGGCTTCGGGGCGGTGGACATAGGCGCGCCGGCCGCCTTGTCCATCCAGCAGCACGCCCAGCATGTGGAAGGCGCTCGCGGTCGCGCCCATGCTCATCAGGACCTGATCGATCATGGCCGCCTCAATCAGCGCGTCGGGTTGATAGCCGAGCTTGATCTCGATGGATTGTGATAACGCCACCCAGAATTCATAGGCCGACCGGCAATCCCCGGCAAAGGCGAGCATGCCGCTGTGGTTCGGCAGGAGGTAGGTTTTACGCCCCATGCGGGCGATATGGAACGGCCCGTCCTGGTCATGCCAGTCAGTCGGTATCAGCCCCAGCGAAGGCACCCAGACAGACATTGATTGGCGCTTGTCCGGCCCGTCGGCGCTGATCAGGCAATCGGCGATCAAGTGGGGGTCGTGCTCAGGGTTGATCAGCGCGATGACGGTCATGGTGAGTTCTCCAGGTGAGTCCGATCAGTGGGGCGTGCATTCCATGGGCGGCTGTCAGGGCTGGCGGAGTGGCTAGGGGGCGGTCGGCAACAGAAACCGTGCAATCACCGGCAGATGGTCCGATATCCGCAACGTGTCGTCCTGGCGTACCTGGGCTTCGACCCGCTTGATCCGCGGGCTGTAGAACAGGTAGTCGACGGTGCGGTCGGGGCCGTTGAGGCCCGGGTCGTTCGGGTAGTGGGTCAACCAGTGCTCGCGGTCGATGCCGCTGGCTTCGTTGTTGGTGGGGATCATCGGGTACTTGTCCCACAGCAGGTGCAGGGCGCTGTCGGCGGAGTAGGGCGTGCGCTGTTCTACCGGCAGGCGTCGGTACTGGCCGAGGGGCAGCAGGTTGAAATCGCCGCCGATCAGCCACGGCGTGCCGGACGATTCGAGTTTGTCCAAGGCCCTGGCCACGGCGGCCACTTGCCGGGGCAAGGTCTCGTCCGGTTCGGTGGCCCGTTCCAGGTGGGTGTTGAGTACTGCCAGGCGACCACCGTCCTTGAGCGCCAGGTAGCTCACCAGCAGGGCGTTCTTGGGTTGGAACTGGCGACTGATGAAGTTGGCATCGGCCACCGGCAGTTGCACCCGTTCGGCGTGGTCGATGCGATAGCGGCTCAGCGTCGCCAGTTGTCGACCGACACTGCCGAAGATATGCGGGTCGGGGATGAACTCGGCCTTCCAGTCGAAGGCGCTGGTGGCGCAGGGGTAGAGATCGGCCAGGCGTTCCTGCAACAGCTTGAGCTGATCCTGGTAGTCGCTGGCCTTGGCGCCATGGTCCAGTTCCTGGAGCAGGACGATGTCCGGTTGCTCGTCGCGAATGACCCGTGCCACTTCATCGAGGCTGAAGGCCATGTCTTCCAGGGTCGGGCTTTCGTCGTCGCCCTGGGCCAGGTCGTGCCAGAACACGTAGCGCTTGCCGGCCAGGAACTGCACGTTCCAGGTCATCACCTTCAAGGCCTGGCCGGGCATCAGTGGCGCTGCGTTGGCGGCGCAACTGACCGGCAGGGTTTCCCGGGGGTGTGGGCGCCAGGTCGAACCGTAGATCGCCAGGGCGGCCAGGCACAGGATCGACAGCAGGCCCAGCAGGGTATAGCGCAGTAGACGGGTCATGGCTCAGCTTATGGGCGAACGCAAAAGTGAGCCCGAGCATAACCGAGAGCGGTTCCCAAGCCCAAGCCCGGGACTTGCGCCGCGTGGCTCAGCGGTTCTCGGGCCTTGCTTCGAGCAGCATGAAGATGCGGAACAACACCACGCTGGTGAACAGTTGCAGGAAGCTGTGGACGCTGTCGATCAACAGGCTGATAACCGGGTTCAGGGGGCCCGGATACGCCGAGACACTGGCGCCCTTGAGCAACCACAGCGGCGCCATCACACAGAGAATGCAGGTCAGGATCCGCCAGAAATTGCCGCGGCTCATGGCCAGGCTTTCCTTCATGGCGGCCAGCGGCGTGAGGCCCCTGAGTACCAGCAGGTATTCGCTGAAGGCCAGGGTCACCATCAGCCACAGGCCCGGCAGGAAGTACAAGGTAATGCCCACCAGGATCAGCAGCGTGTTGAGGGCGGTCAACAAGGCAAAGCGTGGCCACAGGGTCAGTGCCGTGGCGAGCAGGTCGCGCGGGCGTGGCGTCTCGCCGCGGCTGCGGGCGTCGAGAAACAGAATCAGCGCGGCGGTGTAGAGCGGGTACACCAGCAGCCCGACGATCACGCTGTAGCCGGGAAAGCCTTCCGGGCCGACGGCGCTGTCCACGCCTTGCTGCAGCAGGGCCTCAAGTATGACCAAGGGCAGGCACAGCTGGGCGATCCGGCCCAGATGGCGCTTGGAGAAATACAAAGAGTCGCGCAGCACGTCAAACGGATTCATGGTCGCATCGCAGGTCTAAAAGCGGTCCGACACTTTAACCGATCAGGTGCCCGCACAAGCAAACGTAAACATCTGGTAAAGACCGTTGAAACCGTCCAGGCCAGCCCCATTACTGATGGGCACCGGTCGTGTGATCGGAATGGTTTTCTACCCGGCAATCTGATGAGGTCGCCATGAACAGCGAAGAACAAACCCTGATCGATGGACTGTTTTCACGGCTGCAACAGGCCGAAAAGGATTCAGCCCCGCGCGACGCCCAGGCCGAGGCGCGGATCAAGGAACACCTGGCGAGCCAGCCCGCCGCGGGCTATTTCATGGCCCAGGCGATTCTGGTGCAGGAGGCCGCGATCAAGCGTCTGGATGAGCAGAACCGGCAGCTCGCCCAGCAAGTCGAGCAATTGCAGGCCGAGCTGCAGCAGGCCCGGAGCCAGGCGTCGGCGCCGGCCGGCGGCGGGGGCTTTCTGTCGAGTATTTTCGGTGGCAGCAACCGGGACTCACGCCCTGCACCTGCTCCAAGCGCTCCGGTCTCCGGCGGCTGGCGTGAACCGGGGCGGCCTTCGTTCAATTCGGCCCCGCCCCAACAGGGCTTCAGCGCGCCGCCTTCGGGCTACGGCGCCCCGCAACAGCAGGCCCCGGCAGCCAGCAGTTTCCTCGGCGGTGCGCTGAAAACCGCTGCGGGCGTAGCCGGTGGCGTCATGCTGGCCCAAGGCATCAGCAGCTTGTTCCACAGCGGCCAGCAGCCGCAGGAAATCGTCGAGGTCATCAAGGAAGAGCCCGCTCAACCGGTCAATGACACCGGTGACAACGGCTGGGGCGAGGACCAACGTGTGGCCGATAACCAGGCCTATGGCAACGATTCGGATGGTTTCAGCGACGCCGACTACAGCGACGACGGATCCTTCTTCGGCGACGACGACTCCTTCGTCTGACCTGCCATTCGTCCGGGGCGCCCTGGCGCCTCGGGCCGATTATTCGCGGAACATTCCCCTTGGCTGGCATACTGGCGACCTTTCGGGCCAGATGGCCTGCGCTTGTGCAGCCAAGAGGAAACGCGGTGAAGAAAATTGCAGTGTTCGCCGATGTCCAGAACCTCTACTACACGGTGCGCCAGGCCTACGGTTGTCACTTCAACTACGCCGCGCTGTGGGCCGATGTCAGCAAGCAGGGGCAGATCGTCGAGGCCTATGCCTATGCGATCGACCGTGGCGACAGCAAGCAGCAGCAGTTCCAGCAGATCCTGCGCAATCTGGGCTTCACCGTGAAGCTCAAGCCCTACATCCAGCGCAGCGACGGCTCGGCCAAGGGCGATTGGGACGTGGGCATCACGCTGGACATCATGGACGCCGCCGACCATGTCGATGAAGTGGTGCTGGCCTCCGGCGATGGCGATTTCGACATGCTGCTCGAACGCATCATCAGCAAGCATGGCGTGCAGGCGGTGGCCTATGGCGTGCCGGGACTGACCGCCAACTCGTTGATCCGCGCCGCCAGCCGCTACGTGCCCATCGAAGGCGCGTTGTTGCTCAAGAATTGATTTTTACGGAGTTCAGCAGGTTTGGAACGCATCGCAGTCATCGACTTTGAAACCACCGGCATCACCCCCAGCAGCAGTTGCCGGGCCACCGAGATTGCCGTGGTGATCCTCGAGCAGGGCCGGATTGTCGACCGTTACCAGAGCCTGATGAATGCCGGTGTGCGCGTTCCGGCCTTCATCGAGCAACTGACCGGCATCAGCAACGCCATGCTGCGCAGCGCCCCGCCGGCCGAGAAGGTGATGAACGAGGTCAATGAGTTTGTCGGCATCACGCCGCTGCTGGCTCATAACGCCGCCTTCGACCAGAAGTTCTGGGACTTCGAACTGGGACGAATCAAGCGCACCCGCCTGCAGAACTTCGCCTGCTCGTTGCTGCTGGCCCGGCGCCTGATGCCGGCTGCGCCGAACCACAAGCTCGGCACACTCAACACCTTCGCCGGCCTGCCCCACACCGGCCAGGCGCACCGGGCCATGGCCGACGCCGAAATGGCCGCCAACCTCACCGCGCACCTGGCCTCGGAGCTGCGGCAAAAGCATGGGTTGCAGACGTTGTCCCATGATCTGTTGTGCCGCTTGCAGAAAGTGCCGGCGGCCAAGATCAATGAGCATCTCAAGCGCCATCGCGGATTCTGAACACACCACAGAACCCTTGTGGGAGCGGGCTTGATCCTTATTTCCCGTTGCCTTCCAACTGCCCCAGTGGCACACGCTTTTCAATGGCGCTGGACAGCACGATCGAGGTCTTGCTGAAGCCGAACTTGGCGATGCGGTTGATCAGTGCTTCCAGCTCCGGCATCGAGCCCACTGCTGCCTGCATGATCACGCAGGGGTCGCCGGTTACCCGGTGGCATTCGGTCAGTTGGGGGATCTTGCACAAGTCGTCGTATGCCTTCTGGTTGCCGTGCTGGTTCATCCGCAGTTCGATCACGCACTGCACCGGCAGGCCGATCTTCGCCATGTCGACCTTGGCCTGATAGCCGGTGATCACCCCGCTGGCCTCCAGCTTGCTGACGCGCTCGGCCACGGCCGGCGCCGACAGGTTCACTTTGCGGGCCAGGTCGGCGTAGGAAGCCCGGCCGTTTTCCAACAGGGCGGCGAGCAACATGCGGTCGTATTTATCCACGGGGAGGGCGTCCAACTGAGATGACTTTCGAAAGCACGGTTTATAGCGTCGATCTCCTTGTTTTGAAAAGTGTATGGCTGCGATAAACAGGTTTTGTAGCTTATTTTCCGCTCGTCGCCTTTCTAGAATAGCGGCTCTCCTTGTCCTGACTTCGAGCTGACCATGCCGGGCCTACGCCGTTTTCCTCTGCCACTGATCGCTGCCTTTTTCGCCTTGTATGTCATCTGGGGGTCGACCTACCTGGTGATCCGCCTCGGCGTCGAGCATTGGCCGCCGCTACTCCTGGCAGGTATTCGCTTTGTGTTGGCCGGGTCGTTGATGTACGGCTTTTTGCGCTGGCGCGGGGCACCGGCGCCGACCTGGGCGCAGTGGAAGGCCGGGGCCCTCATCGGCGTGTTGCTGCTCAGCTTTGGCAACGGCGCGGTCAGCGTGGCCGAGCACTCGGGCGTGGCGTCCGGGGTGGCGGCCCTGGCCGTGGCCACGGTGCCGTTGTTCACCTTGCTCTGCGGATATTTCTGGGGCGCGCGTAATACTCGTCTGGAATGGGCCGGCATCGTGCTCGGCTTGATTGGCATCGCCATGCTCAACCTGGGTTCCAACCTGCAATCGAGTCCGTTGGGGGCGACCTTGCTGTTGTTCGCGGCCGCGTCCTGGGCCTTTGGCTCGGTGCTGAGCAAACACGTGCCGCTGCCGGCGGGAGCAATGGCCAGCGCCGTTGAAATGCTGGTGGGCGGCGTGGTGCTGCTGATCGGCAGCTTCGTCAGTGGTGAGCACCTGGAGCGCGTACCGCCGTTCGAAGGCTGGTTCGCGCTGGCCTACCTGACCTTCTTCGGTTCGATCATCGCCTTCAACGCCTACATGTACCTGCTCAAGCATGTCCGTCCGGCGGCGGCCACCAGCTACGCCTACGTCAACCCGGCGGTGGCGGTGTTGCTGGGCATCGTGTTTGCCGGCGAGACCATCGGCATTGAAGAG
The DNA here is from genome assembly GCF_036693845.1 of Pseudomonas sp. MS646. NCBI lineage: Bacteria > Pseudomonadati > Pseudomonadota > Gammaproteobacteria > Pseudomonadales > Pseudomonadaceae > Pseudomonas > Pseudomonas sp. MS646. The sequence continues at coordinate 5,364,429 of NZ_CP144763.1, read as the reverse complement.
GCCTTGGCGATGCTGGTGATCATCAGCGCGGTGGTGCTGATCGGGCTGCCCCAGTGGCGCAAGCCCAAGCCTGCGCCGGTCGAATCCTGAATTGAGGTAAACTGCCGCGCATTGCACACCATGCGCTGACTTTTCCTACGGTATTTCCATGACTTTCGCCTCCCTTGGCCTGATCGAACCCTTGCTGCGCGCCCTCGACACGCTCGGCTACCAGACCCCGACCCCGGTGCAGGCCCAGGCCATGCCGGCGGTGCTGGCCGGTCGTGACCTGATGGCCGCGGCCCAGACCGGCACCGGCAAGACCGCCGGTTTCGCCGTGCCGCTGTTGCAGTTGTTGACCACCGAAGGGCCGAAAGTGGCGGCCAACTCGGTGCGGGCGCTGATCCTGGTGCCGACCCGCGAACTGGCCGAGCAGGTCCATGAAAGCGTGCGTGAGTACGCGCAGAACCTGCCGTTGAGCACCTACGCGGTGTACGGCGGCGTCAGCATCAACCCGCAGATGATGAAGCTGCGCAAAGGCGTCGACCTGCTGGTCGCCACGCCGGGGCGCCTGCTCGACCTGTTCCGCCAGAACGCGCTGAAGTTCAACCAGCTGCAAACCCTGGTGCTGGACGAAGCCGACCGCATGCTCGACCTGGGCTTCTCCGAGGAACTGGCGAATATCTACCGGGCGCTGCCGAAGAAGCGCCAGACGTTGCTGTTCTCGGCGACCTTTTCCGACGCGATCCGCTTACTGGCCGGGCAGATGCTCAACGACCCGCTGAGCATTGAAGTGAGCCCGCGCAACGTGGCTGCCAACACCGTCAAGCAATGGGTGGTGACGGTGGACAAGAAACGCAAGCCGGAACTGTTCGTGCACCTGATGCGCAAAGACAAGTGGAAGCAGGTGCTGGTGTTCGCCAAGACCCGTAACGGGGTTGATGCGCTGGTGGAAAAACTCCAGGGCCTGGGCGTCAACGCCGATGGCATCCACGGCGACAAGCCCCAGGCCACGCGCCAGCGTGCACTGGACCGTTTCAAAGTGGGGGAGGTGCAGATCCTGGTGGCCACCGACGTCGCCGCCCGTGGCCTGGATATCGAGGATTTGCCGTTGGTGGTGAATTTCGACCTGCCGATCGTGGCCGAGGACTACATCCATCGCATTGGCCGTACCGGTCGGGCGGGCTCGACCGGGCAAGCGATTTCCCTGGTCTGCGCCGACGAAGTGAATCTGCTGTCAGCCATCGAAACCCTGACTCGTCAGACGCTGCCCCGGCAAACGGAGCATGATTTCGAGCCGGAACACCGGGTCCCGGAAACTGACGCCAGCGGCCAGGTCATCAAGAAACCGAAAAAGCCGAAGAAACCGAAAACCGCCGGCGGTGGCGGCAAGCGTAACCTGGGCAAATGGGTGGACAGCGGTGATGCGGCGCCGGTGGAGCCTTCGGTCAAGCCTGTGCGTAAAGTGCCGGTGTTCAACACCGGGCCGCGCAAGAAAAAATAGCTGTGCGGGCGATTTGCGCCCCTCCGTGCAAAAAACGGCCACTCTTTATTGCCGTTCGTCGCCCCGAGAACCTTTGATCCGCCGCCGTTCACCCGCGCATTGAGGGGCGAACCGCGGCGCTGATCGTGTGCGACCAGATCGTAGGAATTTTCCTGACTTTTGCAAAGATCGGGATTTGTCCTATGAGCAGGCGGCCACGCCTTGGTAACATGTCGTACATATGGAGTTCTTCATTTTGTTGGGAGTGGTTGGGTAGATGGGTGTGGTCGAAGCAAGTATTGCTAAATTCAAGAGTAAGGATGCGGTAATCGGGATCGTAGGCCTGGGTTACGTCGGATTGCCGTTGATGCTTCGCTACAACGCTATCGGTTTCCGCGTCCTGGGAATCGATATCGATACCGATAAAGTGGCCAAACTCAATGCGGGCCAGAGCTACATTGAGCACATTGCCAGCAGCCATATCGCCCAAGCACGGGCGACGGGTTTCATGGCGACGAGCGACTTCAGCAAGGTCAGCGAATGTGATGCGCTCATTCTGTGCGTGCCGACGCCGCTGAACAAATATCGCGAGCCGGACATGAGCTTCGTGATCAACACCACCGACGCCATCAAGCCTTATCTGCGCGCCGGCCAGGTGGTTTCGCTGGAAAGCACCACATACCCGGGCACCACCGAGGAAGAACTCCTGCCTCGCGTCGAGGAAGGCAACCTGGTCACTGGCGAAGACATCTTCCTGGTCTACTCCCCCGAGCGAGAAGACCCGGGCAATCCCGATTTTGAAACCCGTACCATTCCCAAGGTCATCGGTGGCCACACACCTAACTGCCTCCAGGTCGGTATCGCCCTTTACGAGCAGGCCATCGACCAGGTCGTGACGGTCAGTTCCACCAAAGCCGCCGAGATGACCAAGCTGCTGGAGAATATCCATCGCGCGGTGAACATCGGTCTGGTGAACGAGATGAAGGTCGTGGCCGATCGCATGGGCATCGACATCTTCGAAGTGGTTGACGCCGCGGCCACCAAGCCCTTCGGTTTTACCGCGTATTATCCTGGGCCCGGGTTGGGCGGCCATTGCATCCCGATCGACCCGTTCTACCTGACGTGGAAGGCTCGCGAGTATGGCCTGCATACGCGCTTCATCGAGCTTTCCGGCGAAGTCAACCAGGCCATGCCGGAGTATGTGGTCGGCAAGTTGATGGACGGATTGAACAACGAAGGCAAGGCCCTCAAAGGCAGCCGAGTGCTGGTCCTGGGGATTGCCTACAAGAAGAACGTCGATGATATGCGCGAGTCGCCATCGGTCGAAATCATGGAGCTGCTCGAAGCCAAGGGCGCCGTCGTTGCCTACAGCGACCCGCACGTCCCGGTATTCCCCAAGATGCGTGAGCACCATTTCACGCTGTCGAGTGAGCCGCTTACGGCGGATAACCTGGCGTCGTTCGACGCAGTGATTCTCGCCACAGACCATGAAAAGTTCGACTACGAACTGATCAAGGACGCCGCTCGCCTGATCGTCGACAGTCGTGGCAAGTACCGTACGCCCGCGGCGCACATCATCAAGGCCTGACAGCCGGTCTACAGGGTCGGACCCGCAGGATACAGGCTTTGCCTGCCCATTCTGCGGGGCCCGCTTCGAGGCAATACCCCTTTGAGGTCTTTCCATGAAACGTTTTGCTCTTATCGGCGCTGCCGGCTATATCGCCCCGCGCCATATGCGCGCTATCAAAGACACCGGTCACGAGCTGGTCTGCGCCTACGACATCAATGATTCGGTCGGGATCATCGATAGCCTGTCGCCACAAAGCGAGTTCTTCACAGAGTTCGAGCGCTTTTATGACTACGCCTGGCGGCTCAAGCGCGATCCTGCCACGGCGCTGGATTTCGTTTCGATCTGCTCCCCCAACTACCTGCATCATCCGCATATCACCGCGGGGCTGCGCCTGGGCTGCGACGTGATCTGCGAAAAGCCGCTGGTGCCGACCACCGCCATGCTCGACGACCTGAGCCTGACCGAGCGGGAGACGGGCAAGCGCCTGTGGAACATCCTGCAACTGCGTCATCACCAGGCCATCATCGACCTGAAAAATCGGGTCCAGGTCGAAAAGCGCGCCCACAAGCATGAGGTCGACCTGACCTACATCACCAGCCGGGGCCGGTGGTACATGGAAAGCTGGAAAGGCGACCCTCGCAAGTCGTTCGGCGTTGCCACCAACATTGGTGTGCACTTCTACGACATGCTGCATTTCATCTTCGGCAAATTGCAGCGTAACGTCGTTCACTACGCCAACGATTTCAAGGCGGCTGGCTATCTGGAATACGAAAATGCCCGCGTGCGTTGGTTCCTTTCCATCGACGCCGATGACCTGCCGGCGTCTGTGAAGGGCAAGAAACCGACGTACCGCTCCATTACGTGTGATGGCGAGGAAATCGAGTTCTCCGAAGGCTTCACCGACCTGCACACGGTCAGCTACCAGGCGGTCCTGGATGGCAAAGGCTACGGCATCGAAGATGCGCGGCACTGTGTTGAAACGGTGGAGACCATTCGCACCTTGACCCCGACTCGCGCCCAAGAAGGCGAAGGTCACCCGTTCGTAGCAGGGCTGAAGTAAGCCCAGGGAACATGGTGGCAACATGAAACAGCAGGTTGCCAGCATTGCGGTAACCCGCTGTTTTTGTATATGCGTACCATGACGTACATCAGGACTCAAACGTGAACTACTACCAGCATCCCAGTGCGATCATCGATGATGGCGCCCAGATCGGCGAGCAATCCCGTATCTGGCACTTTGTCCACGTCTGCGGTGGCGCGCGCATCGGTCGCGGCGTTTCGCTTGGCCAGAATGTGTTTGTCGGAAACAAGGTGGTGATCGGCGACCACTGCAAGATCCAGAACAATGTTTCCGTCTACGATAACGTCACCCTTGAAGAGGGCGTTTTTTGTGGACCGAGCATGGTGTTCACCAACGTCTACAACCCCCGTTCGCTCATTGAGCGAAAAAACGAATACCGCGACACCCTGATCAAGAAGGGCGCGACGCTGGGAGCCAACTGCACGATTGTCTGCGGTGTGACCATCGGCGATTACGCTTTCGTGGGAGCCGGTGCGGTGATCAATCGTGATGTACCCGCCTATGCCCTGATGGTCGGTGTCCCTGCCCGGCAGATCGGTTGGATGAGCGAGTTCGGCGAGCAGCTGGACTTGCCGTTGAGCGGAGAAGGCTCTGCGCCGTGCGCCCATTCCGGGGCCACGTATGTGCTCAGTGGGAATGTGCTTAAAAAGGAGAACAAGCAGTGATCGAGTTCATTGACCTCAAGGCTCAGCAGGCGCTGATCAAGGTGCAAATCGACGCGGCTGTCCAGCGTGTCATGGCCCATGGGCAATACATCCTTGGCCCTGAAGTGAATGAGCTTGAAGAGCGCCTGGCAGCCTTTACCGGCGCCAAATACTGCATCAGCGTCGCCAATGGGACCGATGCCCTGCAGATCGCGCAGATGGCGCTCGGCATTGGCCCGGGCGATGAGGTCATCACTCCGGGATTTTCCTATATCGCCACGGCCGAGACCGTTGCCTTGCTCGGAGCGAAGCCGGTCTACGTCGATGTCGACGCCAAGACCTACAACCTGGATCCCGCGCTGCTGGAAGCGGCCATTACGCCGAAAACGAAAGCGATTATCCCGGTCTCGCTGTACGGCCAGTGCGCCGACTTCGACGCGATCAATGCCATCGCAGCCCGGCATGGCATCCCGGTGATCGAGGATGGCGCGCAAAGCTTCGGCGGGCTTTATAAAGGCAAGCGCTCCTGCAACCTGAGCACCATTGGCTGCACCAGTTTTTTCCCGAGCAAGCCCTTGGGCTGCTACGGCGATGGCGGTGCGATGTTCACCAACGATGAGAACCTGGCCAAGGTGCTGCGGCAGATCGCCCGGCATGGCCAGGACCGTCGCTACCACCATGTTCGCGTCGGCGTGAACAGCCGGTTGGACACGCTGCAGGCGGCGATCATGCTGCCCAAGCTGGACGTGTTCGAGACCGAGCTGCGTCAGCGCGAGGACGTCGCGCAACGTTATGCCCGATTGCTGGAGCAGGCCGACATCGCCGCTCCGTTCGTGGCGGCGACCAGCCAGAGTGCTTGGGCCCAGTACACGGTGCAAGTGGCTTCGCGCGATGCTGTCCAGAAACACCTGGCGAGTGCCGGCATCCCTACGGCCGTGCATTATCCCATCCCCCTGAATCGCCAACCCGCGGTCCGGGACGAGCAGGCACACCTGCCGGTCGGCGATGCGATCGCCGCCCGCGTCATGAGCCTGCCCATGCACCCCTACCTCGATGAGCCTTCCCAGCGCCTTATTGTCGACACCTTGAAAGAGAGCCTTCGCGTATGACCTGCAAGATCGTAACCATCGTTGGCGCTCGTCCACAATTCATCAAGGCCGCGGCGGTTTCCCGGGAAATCCTCAAGCATCCGGAACGCCTGGTGGAAGTCATGGTGCACACCGGGCAGCATTACGACCCGAACATGTCCCAGGTTTTCTTCGACGAACTGGAGATCCCGGCACCCAAGTACAACCTTGAAGTGTCCGGTGGGACCCATGGCGTGATGACGGGGCGGATGCTTGAAGGGATCGAGCAGATCCTCCTTGAGGAAAAACCGGATTGGGTGTTGATCTACGGTGATACCAACTCGACATTGGCGGGCGCGCTGGCGGCAGCGAAGCTGCACATTCCCGTCGCCCATGTCGAGGCAGGGTTGCGCTCGTTCAATATGCGCATGCCGGAAGAGGTCAACCGTATCCTGTCCGACCGGGTGTCGACGCTGCTGCTGTGCCCCACGGCCCTGGCCGTCGATAACCTGGCCAAGGAAGGGCTCCGCGAAGGGGTGCACAACGTCGGCGACGTCATGTACGACGTGGCGCTGTTCTACCGCGAGCGCGCCAAGGCGCAAAGCCAGGTCATGGCGCAGCTGGGCTTGAAGGAGGGGGCTTTTGCGCTGGCGACATGCCATCGTGCTGAAAACACCGACGATCCTCAGCGCCTGGGTGAAATCATGGCCGCTCTGGCCGACATTGCCGCGCAGATGCCGGTCGTTCTGCCGCTGCACCCACGTACGCGCAACCTGCTCAAGACCCATGCATTGGAACATCACCTGAGCACCATCAAGGTGGTAGACCCGTTGCCGTTCCTGGACATGGTTGCCCTTGAGCAGGCGGCCAACGTGATCCTGACCGACTCGGGCGGCGTGCAGAAAGAGGCCTATTTCTACCGGGTGCCGTGCATCACCCTGCGCGATGAAACGGAATGGGTCGAAACTGTCGAGCTGGGCTTCAACCAGTTGGTCGGTGCCAATCGCAATGCGATTAAAACGGCAATGGCCAACCGGTCTATCCCTGAAGGCCAGGCAGATGTCTACGGCGACGGTACCGCCGCCGCACGCATCGTCGCTATCCTGGAAAGCACCCGGCCATGAATCCGATTTCAATCATCTGGCGTCACATCCACGTGTTGTGGGCGACGACCTTGACCGATATACGCAGCCGCTTCATCGGCACGATCTTTGGTGTCGCGTGGATCTTCCTCTACCCGTTGCTGTTCCTCGGCCTGTATGCCGTGGTCTACACGATGATCTATCGTGTACGGGTCGCGGAGTTCGGCACCTTCGACTACGTGCTGCTGATATTTTGTGGCCTGGTGCCCTTTCTCGGTTTTTCCGAGGCACTGGGCAGCGGGGTGGGATCGGTACTTGGCAACAAGGGGCTGATCAAGAACACGCTGTTCCCGATCGACCTGATTCCCGTCAAGACCGTCCTGGCCAGCAGCGTGACGATGCTGGTGGGGCTGGTGATGTTGCTGATGGTGTTGTGGAGTCGTGGCATCGTCCATTCCACGCAGCTGGCGATCCCCTTGATATTGGTGCTGCAGATCATCTTCACGGTAGGCCTGATCTGGATACTCTCGGCGATCAATGTGTTCGTACCCGACCTGAGTCAGATGGTCGCGGTGCTTATCCTGTTCCTGATGCTGGTATCGCCTATCGCCTATACGCAGGAAATGATCCCCAAGGAACTCATTCCCTTCATGTACCCCAACCCGTTGTACTACCTGATCATGCTGTATCGGGATGCGGCGTTCATCGGGGTCATCAAGCCTGGGCTGCTGGCCATTTTCACCGTCATTTCGTTCTCCACTTTCTTCTTGGGTGGATTTGTCTTTTCGCGATTGAAGCCGTTATTTGCCGATTATGTCTGAGCCGATCATTGAACTAGCCTCCATCGCCAAGATGTACCGGATTTTCCGTTCGCCACGCCATCGTATGGTTGAGGCGCTGGGTTTTCCCGTGGCCCGGTCGACCTACGACGAGTTCTGGGCGGTGCGCAACCTGTCGTTGACGATCAAGCCCGGGGAACGCGTGGGGCTGGTGGGGCGCAACGGTGCCGGCAAGAGTACGATGCTCAAGCTGATCGCCGGGCTCATCCAGCCGACCGAAGGCACGGTCAAGGTACGTGGCAAAGTCCAGGCGTTGATGGAGCTGGGGACGGGGTTCCACCCCGAGTTCACCGGTCGCACCAACGTCATGTCGTCTTTCGCCTACCAGGGTGTGACGGGGGCTCGTGCCAGGAAACTGCTTGACGATGTGCTGGAGTTCGCTGAGCTCGAGGAATTCATCGATAAGCCGGTAAAGACTTATTCATCCGGCATGTACTCGCGACTGGCCTTTGCGGCAGCCACGGCCATACGCCCGGAAATCCTCATCATCGATGAGATTCTTGGCGCCGGTGACTCGTATTTTGCCGGCAAGTCCGCCAAGCGGATGCGTACCTTGACGGCGGAAGGTTCTACCGTCTTGTTCGTTTCCCACGATATGTCCGCCGTGCAGATGATCTGTGATCGCGCCATTTGGGTCGAGCGCGGCAGGATTGTCGCCGATGGCGACCCGATCGAGATCGGCCGCTCCTATGCGGCGTCCATCCGCAAGCAGGAAGAGCTGCGCCTGAGGGCGATCAACCTGAAGCTCAGTCGTGGGGATGTCAGTGAATTGCTGACCGACACCGAAGTCGACCGCGTGTCGGTGCTGCGTTTCATCTCCGCTGCCGACGATGCGCCGACAACTCCCCTGGCGGTGTTCGAGATGACGCTCGAGCACAAGGGTGAAGTCATCGACAACGTGCTGGTTGGAGAAGCCCTGGACGATGACCGTAACCAACGGCTGCACCTGTTGACCGCCCATGGCTACATGAACTGGGGGGCGCCAAGCAAGACCTCCGAAGGGATCAGCTACCGGGAGTTCAAGGACTGTGGCGGGCAATACAAGCATGCCCCCGTCAGCATCAAGGTCCCGTTGGGGCTGGGCGAGCTGGGTGAGTTTGCCGTGACCATCCGGCACACCGGCACGGGGGCGGGCGAAACGGTCTACTGCCAGATATTCGATGGCTTGGAATACATCACCATCGGCACGTTGGAGCCGGCTGCCGAGAATGGGCAGATGATCAGCCAGCGTTTTGCTCTCAGCTCCTTCGTGCCTTCGGCGACCGACAATGCGCCGGCCGTGGCCGAGCGGTCCGATTTTGAATACGGCGAAGGCAGTGCCTGGATCGACGGCGTCGACTTCCTGGATCGGCACCAGGAGTCACGGCGCGTGTTCTCTTTCGGCGAGCCACTTTACGTCCACGTGAAATGGGGTGCCAAGGTCGATATCCCCTGTATGTCGTTCATCATTTGCATCTATGGCATGGACGGGCGCTGCGTGGCGCAGGTTGTGTCGCCGTTCATTTCGTCCACGCGGGACCGACGCACTGGGCTGGTCAAGGCGCAGTTCGACCCGCTGATGGTCGGCGTGGGGGACTACGTGATCTCCGTGGGTATTTTCGATGGCATGACCGAGAGCCAGGCGAGCGGCGAACACCCGCTGGACGTCCATGATCGTCAATACCGCATTCGTGTGACGGCGCCTTTGGATGTGCGCATGGAGCGCGGTTTGGTCGTGCACCCGGTGGAATGGGTCAATCTGGAATCCGTTGAATGAGTAAGCGTTCCGAGATCAGTTATTTTGCCCAGGCCGACCTGTGGAGCCGCAACGCGGTTTCCGAGCAGGTCGCCGTTGCCGAGGATCTGATCGAACTGATCCCCGATTCGGTAAACACCATTCTCGACGCCGGTTGTGGCAACGGTACCGTGACCAATCGCCTGGTGCCACGCTGGGACGTAGTGGGCTGCGATATCAGTGAGGCTGCGGTCAAGCGTGTGCAAGCGCCCGCCCTGGTGGCCGACTTGTGTGCGATCCCGTTTGGCGACCGCAGTTTTGACCTGACGCTTTCCAGCGATGTGATCGAGCATTTGCCCGACTCCATCTATGCTCAGGCCCTGGCCGAGATTGCCCGGGTATCGGCACGCTATATCCTGGTGGCGGTTCCTTACCGCGAGCTGCTCGAGGCGGCCGAAATCACCTGCCCGGCGTGTGGCACGCGTTATCACGCCCATCTGCATCAGCGCAGCTATACGCTGGAGGACGCGATATCGCTGTTCGCCCCGGCATTCTCGGCGGTGGACGTACGGTTTTCCGGTGAGTCGTGGACGTTTGAAGACCCCAAGATAGTTGAGGCGTCGCGTGCCTTGTCGGGCCTGGATTACCCATTCGAGGACGGTATCTGCCCCCATTGCTCCACCCGCCGCGGGCCCGTGGAGCGGTCGAGCTCCGCCCTGATGGTGCAGCGCCGTTTCGAGGCGTTGCAGGCGATGCAGTCGGCGCAAGGGCTGCGCAGGATGCCCGACACCAGTGAAATTCTGGTGTTGTTCGAGCGCGGCGCGGCGGCGACAAGCCACTGGGCCACGCCCGATAGTGACGCATCCTTCGATGAATCGGGTTTCGCATTGTCCAGTCTGGCCCTGCGGGACAATCCGTTCAATTATCCGCGCAGCGTCTACCGCATCCAGAGCGACGCCGATTACGGCATAGTCACGGTTCCCCGGCGTCCCGAATCGGTGCAGGTGGAAGTGGGCGAACTGGAATCCCTTGAGGTTTACGATCACGTTCGCGGGCGCTACGTCAGCTGCCCTCGGGACAATGAGACCGGGACCTATCAGCTGGCCCCGGTTCCGTTCGGTCCCCATGGCTGCATCCTGCGCATGCTTCACCCCAGCGCCGACTTGCAATTGCAGATGACGTTCGAGGAGGCCGATCAGCGCAAGATCATTGCCTGTTGCCTGGGCGATGATCCCAGCGTCGCTCAAATGCGCGAAGAGGCAGGCAAATTCTCGGCCCTGACCGAGCAATTGGAGATTACGCGCTCGGCCCTTGAGGACAAGCTTCAGGAAAAAGAACGAGCGCTGCTCGAGCAGACCCAGGCGATGGCCAGGGTCAACACACTGGCCAATGAACTCGAGGACAAGCGCGCCGAGTTGGAAGACCGTTACACCCAACTCAGCGAAAGGGCCTCGGCCCAGGAAGTACTGATCAGCAACGGCGAAGTTCGTGTCGAGGCGCTGGCGAGCGAAAACGAACGGCTTTGCTCGCAGATAGCGAACCTGCAGGCCGAGCTCGACGGGACTCGGCACCACGGTGAAGCCTATCGGTTCGAGATTCAGCAACTCACGCTCAAGGTTGAACAACTGAGCCACCTTGCCAATGAACTCGAAGCCCGGCGAGATGCCCTCGAGCGTGAGCTCCAGTCGCGTGATCAACAGTTGAAGAGCCTGCAGGGCCTGTATGACTCGGCGCTGCTGCAAAAAGAACACTGGATCGAGAAAAACAGCGAACTCGAACTCAGGCAGCACGACCTGGCCATAACGATCGAAGCGCTTGAGTCGCAAGTCAATCAGGCACAGATCATCGCGCTTGAATACCAGAACGCCGTTGAGCGGATCGAAGTTCTGGAGCTGGAAAAAACCACGTTGAGCCTGGAGTTGGAAAGTCTGAACATGGAAGTTTCGGCGCGTTCTCACGAATTGGCAGAAAAACACCGTGTTACGCAGCACTTGAATGACTTGTCCGAGCGCCTGGAAAGCCAGCGTGAAATGCTGGAGGCCAAGGTCAAGAGCCTGGGCATGACCATCAACGGCCTGGTGGAGGAGAAAACCGAATACCAGATGTTGGTCGATGCGTTGCATATCCGCCTGGGGGAAGGCCTGCACAGGGAGGTGAACCAGCCACGCAAGGTCCTGGTGCTGTCGCATATGTATCCTCGCGAATACAACATGGTTGGCGGGATTTTTGTCCATGAGCAGGTCAAGGCCCTCAGGGCCCAGGGCATCGACGCCCGCGTGGTCAGCGGCGAGCCGTTCTGGATCAACACCGTCAACCCCAAGGCGATCAGGCGTGCACTGAATATCTACCGGGCCCAGAAAATCAGTGGCTGGGAGGAGCATGAAGGCGTGCCGCTGATCCGCTTCCCCTATATTGTCAGTTCACTGCTGCCTTTCCAGGCCCATGCCACGACTTACTCCCATGGGTTGCTACGCCAGGCCGAGTGGTTGCGGGCAGACTTCGATTTCGAACTGATCCATGCCCACACCGCCTACACCGACGGCACCGCAGGTCGCCGCCTGGCCAGCAAGCTGAACGTACCGTTGGTCATTACCGAACACACCGGACCTTTCACGACCTTGACCCGTACGCGCTACTTGCGCCGCATGACGCAAAAGGCCCTGAACGCGGCTGACAAGGTGATCGCGGTCAGTTCGGCGTTGCTCTCGGACATGCGTCGGGAGGTCAAGCTCAAGGCGGGTGTCCATACGCAAGTGATCGCCAACCTGGTCGATACCGAGCTGTTTGGCGAACAAGCGGTCACGCGCGACGAATTGATCCATTTGTTGTGGGTCGGTCACTTCGTGCCCGTCAAGCGAGTCCCGGTACTGCTGGAAGCCTTCGCCGTAGCACTCCAGTCGGAACCGCGCCTGCGCCTGCGCCTGGCGGGCAGCGGGGAAGGACTCGAGGACGCCCAAGCCCTGGTGGACAGCTTTGGCATCGGGCACGCCGTGGAGTTCTCCGGACGCGCCAGCCGCACGCAATTGGTCGATTACTACCGTGAATGCGATTTCCTGGTGATCTCCAGTGAAAGCGAGACGTTTGGCGTGGTGGCGATCGAAGCCATGAGTTGCGGCAGGCCGGTGCTCACCACTCGCTGCGGCGGCCCTGCCGAGATCGTTTCGCATTCACAGCTGGGGCATGTCGTGGGGATGAGCGTTGATGAATTGACCCAGGGGATGCTGACGATGGCTCGCCAACGGGAAACCTTCAACAGTCGGGTCATCCGTAAAGTGACCGAGCTGAAGTTCTCCAGCGCCAGCATTGCCCAGGAAATCGCGAACGTGTACTCGGCCTCGATGGAAAACCGCAAGCGCTAGATGTCCATCAGCGTGCTGACTTACAAATAATTCAACAGGGATGCTTTCGTTCAATGAATCAAGTCATAACAGGTTCGCCCGTGCGGGCGCATGATTCGAACCTGGATTTTGTGCGGGTGGTCGCTTGCCTGGCCGTAGTGCTGCTGCACGTTTCCGCGCGGCCGATCTACATGCAGGGCGAATTGAGCATGTGGGCCTGGTTTCTCGGTGACGCCGTCAGCTCGTTAACTCACTGGTGCGTGCCGGTGTTCGTGATGCTGAGCGCTGTGCTGATCCTCGGCAATGCCAAGACAACCTATCGCCATATTCTGACCTCCCGCGTGCCGCGCATGCTGGCTGTGCTGTTCATCTCTTCGGTGATCTATGCCCTATGGATGAAGTATTTCCAGCAGGCCTTTGTCTGGACCGCGTTCTTGAGAGCCATTGTCCTGGGGCAGCCGTATTACCACTTGCACTTCTTCTACCTGATCATCGGGCTTTACCTGATCGCGCCACCGCTGTCCCAGGCCGTGGTCAACATGCAAGAGAAAGACCTGCGCAACGCGGTCATCGCCACGTGCACCCTGACCATGGTGACCTTTGCCTGGAGCACGTTTTCCCGCACGTACACGCCCAATGGCGGTAGCTTCTCCTGGTCGTATATCAGTTACTTCCTGCTGGGGTATTACCTGTACAAGTTTCGACCCAACCTGCCTTACGCGATGATCGCCTGGTTGGGTTACCTGGTCACGGTGGTCGGAACCTTCGCGCTGGCCTACGGTTTTGGCAGTGCCTACACGTGGAAGCTGTACTTCTTCAGCTATTTCAGCCCGACGGTTTTCGCCATGTCCATCGGTGTCTGGGGGTTGAGCCTGCAAGTCGCGCAAAAAGTCAGGATTCCCGGGCTCAAGCGGCTGGCTCCGCTGACGCTGCTGGTCTACATCCTCCATCCGATTTTCATGGAATTGTTGCGCTCGCAATACGCCAAGGTCTCTCCCTCGTTGATGAGGCCATTGATAGAAGTGCCATTGACCTTCGTGCTGACGACCCTCTGTGCTTTTGCCACAGCCTGGTTGCTGTACAGGATTTCCTTTATTCGTCGTTTATTTTAAGGGTGTGCAAGTGAGTAACTCTAAGAGCCGTGCCGTGATACTTGCTTCGGCTGCCGTCGTGGCAGTAGCCGGTTTGGGGTATGCATGGAAAAACAACTTGCTGTTCGGTGGTGTCTTTAACTGGAGCAGCGAGCCGGTCGTGCGTGTCCAGCCGGGGTCGGAAGACTCCCTGCATGTCGAATACCCTTCGGTCTTCAAGGTCGGCGATGCGAACGCAATGCTGTACTCCGGGTATGGCGACGATCATCGCTGGAGGATCAAGCTGGCCACCGCGCAGAACGACACCGACTACGTCAAGCAGGGCAACATCTTCGACGAAAAGCTGCTTCCATTCAAAGGCGCCTACGCTTTTCCGTTTGTCAGGAAGAACCTGGTAAACGGTGCAACCCGCTATGAGCTGTTCTTTTCCGTGACCGAAGATGGTTCGGCCTCCTACTCGGCGATCTATCGTTCCACCAGCACCAATGGCCTGCGTTGGGAGACCCCCAAGAAACTGTTGGGCGACAGTGCCCTTGACCCGGTTGTGTTCAAGCACAATGGGCGCGACACGATCGTCTACACCTCCACGGTCAACGGGAACAATACGATCAAGGCGGCCGAACTGAAGGCCGATGGCGGCGTGGGACCGAGCACTGTGGTGTTGAACCCGGACAGTGGGATCTACACATTGGGTGTTGTCCACGTCAATGACAAGCCTGTGCTCTTCGTGGAAACCCCGAACAGTTGGGATGCCTATTGCTTCAATGCATCGGACAAGCTCGTTGCGGCAAGCCAGGAGCCGGTGTTCACGTTCAAGGACAATACCGGGAAAGCGTGGGATGGCTTGAAGTACGGCATGTACTTCTTTGAAGAGGCCGACTCGCCAACCATCTATTACAACGGTATTGAAGCGCATGGCGTCGAGCAGGGCGGGCAAATTGGCGTTGCCAGTTACGATGCCGGCAACTTGACCAGCAAGTTGAACTTGACCCAGTGTCAATGAATCGGGATTGCAACGGCGCATGAATATTTTGATGACAACAGCCGATCATTTGATGATCGATCGGCGGATTCTGCAGGAAGCCCAGACATTAGTTGAGCAGGGCCACCAAGTGACGTTGTTGGCGGGTTTCGAATGTCCGCAGCGCGAGTCTTACTCGCACAATGGCATAAAGATCGAGCGGTTCATGTTCGATTGGGGCGATTCGCGGTTTTCAGCCCTGGCACGTCGCTATAACCTGCAACCAGGCTCGAGCACTTATAACCGGGCCTGGCGCTTGTTCCGGGCCTGGGCCAACCGTGTGGCGAGCTTGAACAGCTTCGAGCAGTTCATTCTCGATCGAATGACGGAATACCAGGTCGATGTGCTGCACGTGCATGACTTTCCCATGCTGGCGCCGGCCGTCGAATTGGCGAAGATGCGCAAGGTTCCGCTGATCTACGATGCCCACGAACTGTACTACGCCCAGGTGCAACTGCCCGAGGCCACCCAGAGAAAGTACAAGAAAAAGGAATCGCGGCTGATCAAACAGGTCGATGCAGCGATTACCGTCAACCCGTACATTGCCAAGCTGATGGCCGAGCGCTACGCCGTCACGGCCCCGCACGTCATCATGAACGCGGCGCCCAAGGTGCCGGTGGCGTCGACGTCCTTGCTGCGCGAGCGCTTCGGTCTTGCGCCCGATGACAACATTCTGCTGTACCAGGGCTGGATCTCCGACAATCGGGGCATTGAGCGCATCGTCGAGGCGGCGGCCAACTTTGCCGCCAACACTTATCTCGTGCTTGTGGGATACGGTGCATTCGAGGACACCTTGAAAAAACTGGTCATGGAGCGAAACCTCGGAGATCGGGTGTTCTTTTATGGCGGGGTGCCGTCGGATGATCTGCACGAACTGACCTGCGACGCCGACCTGGGCATCATTCCCTACCATGGCGTCGACGAGAATAATTACTTCTGCAGCCCCAACAAGTTGTTCGAGTTTGCGGTCGCCGAGTTGCCTTTCATCAGTAACGACTTGCCGTTCCTTCACGATATCGTCGCTACTTATGGCAACGGTTTGCTGGCGGACTTGAATTCTGCCGAGGCCATTGCAAGTGCGGTCAACCAATTGTTCGGCGACTCAGCGAAAATGGCGGCGCTGAAAGACGGGGCGAAGAAAGCCCGGGAAGCGATCAATTGGGACGTGGAAGGTGAAAAGTTGCTGAATATCTATCAACGGGTTACGGGCTGACTTCTTAGAAAGTTTGAACGACGCGTCAGTTATTGTTTGTTTAGGGCAGGATGGTTTTTTATGTGTGGGATTGCAGGGATCGTAGCGGTTTCAGGAACGCCAGAGTCGATGCGTGGCTCCGTCATGAAGATGATGGACGCCATTCGTCACCGTGGCCCCGATGGCGAGGGCACCTGGCTTGATCCTGCTCGGCCTGTGGCGCTGGGACATCGGCGCCTGGCAATTATCGACCCGGAACACGGCAAGCAGCCGATGACCACCGAGGACGGTCGTTACACGATCGTTTTCAACGGCGCCATCTACAACTACCTGGAGTTGCGCCGCGAGCTTATCGGTCGAGGTCACCCGTTGCACAACTACTCGGACACGGAAGTGTTGCTGTACGCCTTCCGCGAGTGGGGCGAGCGTTGTGTCGATCGCCTGATCGGCATGTTTGCCTTTGCCATCTGGGACCGCCTCGAACAACGTCTTTTCTGCGCTCGGGATCGGATTGGCATCAAGCCGTTCTACTACCATTTCGATGGCCAGAAACTCGGGTTCGCCTCCGAGATCAAGGCACTCTTTGCCGATGGCTCCCTGAAGGCGGAGTCCAATTCGGACGGTTTGCAGGATTACCTGACGTTCCAGTTTTGCCTGAACGAGAAGACGCTGTTCAAAGGTGTCCAGAAGCTTGAGCCGGGTTATCACCTCAGCGCCTGGTATGAGGGCAGCCAGCTCAAGATCAAGACTTCCCAGTACTGGGATCTGCAATACAACATCGACGAGCGCCATGACGAGCGTTACTTCGTCGATAACCTCGCGGCCCTGATCGAAGACTCGGTGCGCATGCACTTGCGCTCCGATGTGCCGTTGGGCGCGCACTTGTCCGGCGGCCTGGATTCCAGCGCAGTCGTGTGCCTGGCGTCGAGGATGTTGGGTGGCGAGCAGCTCAAGACATTCACCGGGGCTTTCCATGAAGGCCCGCAGTTCGATGAGACGGGGCACGCCAAGGCTGTATCGGCGTTCGCCGGTACCGACTACAACGAGGTGTACATCCCGGGCAGCGAGCTGGCCGACCTGCTCCCCAAGCTGATGCACTTCATGGATGAGCCGCTTGCCGGCCCAGGCCTGATTCCACAGTATTACGTTTCGCGCCTGGCTGGCGAACAGGTCAAGGTCGTACTGGGCGGGCAGGGCGGTGACGAGCTGTTCGTAGGGTATGCCCGCTACATGGCGGCCTACCTGGAGAAGTGCTTGTCCGGTGCGATCAATGAAACGGCGAACCAGCATCGCTATGCCGTTTCGCTGGAATCGATCATCCCCAACCTGTCGTTGCTCAAGACTTACCAGCCAATGTTGCAGGGGCTATGGCGCGAAGGGCTGTTCGCCTCGACCGACCAGCGCTATTTCCGCTTGATCGATCGCAGTGAAGGCATGTCGCACCTGTTCAACCCGGATGCCTTCGACAAGGGCTACTCGCCGTTCGAGTCCTATCAGAAAATCTTCAATCGCGAAGGCCTGCATTCCCTGGTCAACCAGATGACCTACTTCGACCTCAAGGGCTCCCTGCCGGCGTTGCTTCACGTTGAGGATCGCACGAGCATGGCCGCCTCCATCGAGTCGCGCGTGCCGCTGCTGGATCACCGCATCGTGGAGTTCATGGCGACCATTCCGCCGAACATCAAGTTTGCTGGCGGGCGCATGAAGCATCTGTTCAAGGAGTCCGTACGCAACGCGGTGCCGCAGAGCATTTTCGAGCGCAAGGACAAGATGGGCTTCCCGACGCCATTGACGCAATGGACCAAGGGCGTTGCCCGCGATTTCGTTCGCGACACGCTGCTGTCCGAGCGAGCCCGCTCGCGCGGGTTGTACAACGCGCAATCCGTCGAGAAGGCATTGAACAGCGAAAGCGAGTTCGGACGGGTCGTCTGGGGGTTGCTGTGCATGGAGCTCTGGCATCGCAACTTTATCGATGGAGACCTGCAACCGGGTGGTATCTGAAATCATGCCGAATGCCCCGCGGGTCTTGATGCTCTGTAACGACAGACAGATTGACCGAAGAATCCTTCTCCAGGCAGACAGCCTGGAAGAGGACGGTTGGGACGTCACGATCCTGGCCATGCCGGCGGATGAACTCATGGGGACGGATGACCGCCGCGTACGGCGCATCGGTGCCCAGACCGAGTCGACTGCACGCAAGGAAAATCGGGTGCTTGAGGCCTATGGCCTGATGCGCCGGCATCTACCGATGAACGGTCGCCTGATGCGTGCCATGAAATCCCTTGCCTGGCGCTTCCTGGTCGATCATGAGCGTTTCTACCTGAACCTGTTCCTGGCCGATGGGCTTCAACACAAGGCTCAGGTGGTGGTGGCTCACGATCTGCCGATGCTGGCGGTGGGGCGCACGTTGTCCGAAGCGTTCGAGGCGCGCCTGGTCTACGACAGCCATGAGCTCTACAGCGAGCAGGAGTTCTCTCGGGGACAGCGCGCCAGTTGGGCCCAGGTCGAGCGTCGGCATATACAGGCCTGTGATCGCGTGATTACCGTCAACCCCTCCATCGCCCGCGAGCTGGAGGCGCGTTATGGGGTGGCTGAAGTGGCCGTTATCCACAATGCCGAGCGTATCCAGCCGCAAACCGAGCGTTCCTGGTACTTGCACGAGCGCTTTGGCATTCCCCGCGAACATCGCGTGTTGTTGTTCCAGGGCGGTTTTTCCGCCGGGCGCAATCTGCCTGAACTGGTCGAGGCCATGGCATTGTTGCCCCGCGACGCAATCCATCTGGTCCTGCTGGGAGACGGTCAGCTTGCCACGGGTCTGCAGCGCCTGGTCGAGCGCAAGGGACTGGCGGCACGGGTGCACCTGCATCCGGCGGTGGCCCAAGCGGATCTGCTTGCAATAACGGCCTCGGCCGATGCGGGTGTCATCCCCTACCAGCCGATCTGCTTGAACAACTATTACTGCACGCCGAACAAACTGTTCGAATTCATGGCGGCGGGGCTGCCGATCCTGGCCAGCGACCTGCCCGAACTTCGCCGCCTGGTGGAGGGAAACCGGATCGGCTGCGTGGGCGATCTTTCGACGCCCCGGGCGATCGCCGGCATGATCGAGACTTTTTTTGCCGATGGACAAAGGCTGCAGCACTGGCGTGAGCAACTCACCGTGGTTCGCCAGGCGCTGAGCTGGCAGCAGGAAGGCGAGCGGCTCAAGCAACTGTACAAGGCGTTCAAATGAAAGTCGCAGTGGTTTATCAGTACTATCAGGGGCACTCGTCTCCGGGGCATTCGCTGGTGTACGAACTGACCCAGCATCTGGCGGCTGAGGGCCATAGCGTGACGGTGGTGTCCGGGCAAACCGGTTACATGCAGCGCGACACACCCGTACTCCCTTGGTACCGGCGGCTGATCCTCAAGGAAAAAGAAGGCCTGGTTAAGATCATTCGTACCTACACCTACAGTGAATTGCATCGCAGTTATCTGGGGCGGTTGATCAGTTTCCTTTCATTCTCCGTGACAGCGCCCTTTGGTCTTCTGAGGGCCGAAAGACCGGATGTCGTGCTGGCCTCCTCACCCCCTATCTTCCCCATGCTTCCCGTGTGGGTGGTGTGCAAGCTGCGAGGTATACCGCTGGTATTCGAGGTCCGGGACCTGTGGCCGGAGTCTGCCGTGCAGATGGGGATCCTGCGCAATCGGTTGCTCATTTCCATCATGTCCTGGATGGAGCGGTTGCTCTATGACAAGGCGCAACGCATCGTCACCCTGACCCAGGGGATTCGCAATGACATCCATGCGCGCGGCTGGCCTGCGAGCAAGCTGGAAGTCATTACCTGTGGTGTCGATACCCAGATGCTCTATCCGGACGCCGAAGCTGGAAGTGTGGTGCGTCGCAACTTCGGTTGGGAGGGGCGCAATATCGTCCTGTACTTCGGCGCCATGGGCGAAGCCAATAACCTGGATGTGGTCATTGATGCCGCCGTGCAGTGCCAGGATGAAAACACGCTGTTCCTGTTGATCGGTGACGGCATGAAGCGGCCCTACCTTGAGCAGCGGATTGCCGAGCTGAACATCGATAACGTATTGATCCTGCCTCCGGTGTCCAAGCACGAAGGGCGGGGTTTCATCAACGCCGCCGATGTATGCCTCGTCACCTTGAAGGACATTCCGTTGTTCAGGGGCGCCATCCCTACGAAGCTGCTCGATTACATGGCCTGCGGTCGCCCCGTGTTGTGCGGTGTCGAAGGAGAGGCTGCCGAGATCGTCAAGGATGCGAAAGCCGGGATGGTGTTTGAGCCGAACAATGGCCATCAACTTTCAGTCATCATTGCCGACCTGATGCGCAATGAGCCTCTGCGCAACAAGATGGGGCAGAGTGGGGCGCAGTATGTAAAGAGCAACTTCGATGCGGTGCAAAGCCGAACGGCAATGACCGCGCTGCTCAAGGCTGTTTCAGTCGGCTAGGCTGCCAGGCCTGGCCTGCCCGGCGTGAACGAGTGGCTCAGGATGCCGTGCCCTTCCTGAGCCAATCCAGCACGCCCAGCCCCGCACGGTAGCCTGTCGCAAAGCATGCCGTGAGCAGGTAGCCGCCGGTCGGCGCTTCCCAATCGAGCATTTCCCCTGCAACGAAGACCCCTGGAACGGACCTCAGCATCAGGTTCTCGTCCAGGCCGCTGAACACCACGCCGCCGGCACTGCTGATGGCTTCATCCAGCGGACGAGGCTTGACCAGGGTGATGGGCAGGGCCTTGATTGCCTGGGCGAGCCGTGCTGGGTCGGCGAAGGCGTCGGCGGGGGTGAGTTCGCGCAGCAGCGCGGCCTTGACCCCATCCAGGCCCAACTGGCTGTGCAGATGCTTGGCCATCGAGCGTGAGCCGCGTGGCTTGCCGAGGGCCTGGAGGACTTTGTCCACAGGCCGGCCGGGCAGCAGGTCCAGATGGAGCGTAGCGCTGCCGTGTTGGTTGATGGCCTCGCGAATCGATGCCGACAAGGCATAGACCAGGCTGCCCTCGATGCCGGTGGCGGTGATCACGCATTCACCGAGGCGCGGCACCTCGTCGTCCAGGCCCAGGGCGACGTTCTTCAGCGGCGCACCGGCGAACTTGCTGACCAGCAGTTCGCTCCAGGCCTGGACGTCGAAGCCGCAGTTACTCGGTTGCAGCGGTGCCAGGGTGACGCCACGTTGTTCCAGGGGCAGCATCCACGCGCCGTCGGAGCCCAGGCGCGACCAACTGCCGCCACCCAGCGCCAGCAGCGTCGCGGCGGGGCGCACGGCGTGTTCGCCTGCCGGCGAGGCGATCTTCAGGCTGCCGTCGGCGTTCCAGCCGAGCCAGCGATGGCGCGTGTGGATCGCCACGCCGCCGTCGCGCAGGCGCTTGAGCCAGGCCCGCAGCAGCGGGGCGGCTTTCATGTCGGTGGGAAAGACCCGGCCGGAGCTGCCGACAAAGGTGTCGATGCCCAGCTCATGGATCCAGCGGCACAACTCATCGGCACCGAAGCTGCGCAGCAACGGTGCGAGGTTCGCCGCGCGCTCGCCGTAGCGAGACAGGAACGCCGGAAAGGCTTCGGAGTGGGTGATGTTCATGCCGCCGACACCGGCCAGCAGGAATTTGCGACCCACGGAGGGCATGGCGTCGTACACATCGACCTGGATCCCGGCCTGGCTCAATACCTCGGCGGCCATCAGGCCGGCGGGGCCGCCACCGATGATGGTGACGTTTGGAGGGGTGGATGGGCCGGTCGAGGTCATGATGGGCGCTGACAAAGAAGTGAGTAGGCGCGGCATTCTATCAGCACGCAAATCCTGTGGGAGCGGGAGATGCCGGTGTAGGTGCTCAAAAAACACTCAGGGCTCTGCAGGCCATGTCCGGCATGGCCTGCAAGTCGTTTCGCTCAGGTTATCCACAGGCCGCTCCACAGGCATTGTGGGTAACGCGCCCTGGTTTCAATGACAACCTGATGACGTCCAGACCTTTTGTGCGCTGTGGTGCAGGATCCCGTGGCGGCGGGCCAGGGCCTGGCGATCCTTGCTGTAGCCGCCGCCGATCACGCCGACCACCGGGATGTCGCGCCCCAGGCAATGGCGCATGACCCGTTCGTCGCGGTCGGCGAGGCCTTCGTCTGTCAGCTTCAGGTAACCGAGGGCGTCGTCCTTGTGCACATCGACGCCAGCGTCGTACAGCACCAGGTCCGGCTGGTACAGGGGCAACAGGTAGTTGAGGGCGTCGTCCACCACCTCCAGGTAGGCGGCGTCGCCCATGCCCATGGGCAGTGGAATGTCCCAGTCGCTTTGTGCCTTGCGTGCCGGAAAATTCTTTTCGCAGTGCAGGGAAACTGTCACTGCGTCGGGAGTGTCATGAAGTATTCGCGCGGTGCCGTCGCCCTGGTGCACATCGCAGTCGAAGATCAGCACCCGCGAGACCCGGCCGCTGGCCAGGAAATAGCGGCTGATCACGGCCAGGTCGTTGAAAATGCAGAAGCCGGCCGGGTGGTCGTAGTGGGCATGGTGGGTGCCGCCGGCCAGGTGACAGGCCAGGCCGTGCTCAAGGGCCTGTTCGGCGGCCAGCAGCGAGCCGCCCACGGCGCGAACCGTTCGGCGGGCCAGGGCGTCACTCCAGGGCAGGCCAAGGCGCCGTTGGTCCTCGCGGGACAACTCGCCCCCCATGTAGCGTTCGATATAGGCACGGTCATGGGCCAGGGCGAGGATGTCCGGCGGACACAGTGAAGGGCGCAGCAGGTCGGCGTCGCGGGTCAGCCCGCTGTCGACGAGGTGATCGCGCAACAGGCGAAACTTGTCCATGGGGAAACGGTGTTCCGCCGGGAATTCGGGGCTGTAGTCTTCGTGGTAGATCAGCGGCAACGGCATGGTGTTTTTCAAAGGTGATTTAAGTGACGGATCCTACCAGCGATGTAGACTCAGGGCATGGAGAGGGAGTGAAGATGGAGCCGATACTCGAATTGGAAAGCGCGCGGCTGGTCTTGCGCCAGTGGCGTGACGACGACTTGCCGGAATTTGCCGCCATGTGCGCGGACCCGCAGGTGATGCGTTATTTCCCTGCGCCGCTGAGCCGCCTGGAAAGCGCCGCGCTGATCGGGCGCGTGCGCGGGCATTTTGCCGAGCACGGTTTCGGTTTGTGGGCGTTGGAGCGCAAGGACACCGGCGCCTTCGTCGGCTTCACCGGCCTTGGCGTGGTCGGCTTCGACGCACCGTTCACCCCGGCGATCGAGATCGGCTGGCGCCTGGCCCGCGAGCACTGGGGCCTGGGGTATGCCAGCGAAGCCGCGTGGACCGCGCTGCGGTGTGCCTTCGATGCCTTGGGGCTGGAGGAAGTGGTGGCGTTCACCGCCGTCGACAACCTGCCGTCGCAGAAGGTCATGCAGGCCATCGGCATGCAGCATGACCCGGCGGACGACTTCGAACACCCAACACTCGCAGTCGGCCATCCGTTGCGTCACCATGTGCTCTATCGCATCAATCGTGAGCAGTGGTTGCAGACCCTTCACGGTTAGCCAACACGGACGTTTACAATGCCCGCCCAATGGCCCGGGCCAACAATCGATCCACCGCCGCAGCACAGACTGCGCGGTATTGCGCTGTGTGAGGAAAGTCTGAATGAGCCACGTGTTGGAAGATCTGGTCGACCTGCTGACCCTGGAACCGATCGAAGAAAACCTGTTTCGCGGTCGCAGCCAGGACCTGGGGTTTCGCCAGTTGTTCGGCGGCCAGGTGCTGGGCCAATCATTGTCGGCGGCCAGCCAGACCGTGGAAGAGGCCCGTCACGTCCATTCGATGCACGGCTATTTCCTGCGCCCCGGTGATGCGGCCTTGCCGGTGGTCTACCAGGTGGACCGGGTGCGTGACGGCGGCAGCTTCAGCACCCGTCGGGTCACGGCGATCCAGAAGGGCCATCCGATCTTCACCTGCAGCGCCTCGTTCCAGTACGACGAGCTGGGCTTCGAGCACCAGAGCAGCATGCCGCAGGTGGTCGGGCCGGAAAACCTGCCGTCCGAGTTGGAACTGACCCAGCAGCGCGCGCACCTGTTGCCTGAGCACATGCGCGAAAAGCTGTTGTGCCCCAAGCCGATCGAAGTGCGCCCGGTCACGGAAAAGGATCCTTACAACCCGCAGCCGGCCGACCCGATCAAGTACGTGTGGTTTCGCGCCGATGGCGCCCTGGCGGATTCGCCGGCCTTGCACAAGTACCTGCTGGCCTATGCCTCGGACTTCGGCCTCTTGACCACCTCGATGCTGCCCCATGGCAAGTCGGTCTGGCAGAAGGACATGCAGGTCGCCAGCCTCGACCATGCCTTGTGGTTCCACGCCGACCTGCGGGCCGACGATTGGTTGCTCTACGCCATGGACAGCCCGTGGGCCGGCAACTCCCGCGGGTTTTCCCGGGGCAGCGTGTTCAACCGCGCCGGGCAACTGGTGGCGTCGGTCACCCAGGAAGGGCTGATTCGCCATCGCAAGGACTGGGCATGAGCCTGGCCGATGTCCGTCACTGGGTCTTCGACATGGACGGCACGCTGACCATCGCCGTGCATGATTTCGCGGCGATCCGGGTGGCCCTGGCGATCCCGCCCGAAGACGACATCCTCACCCACCTGGCGGCCCTGCCGGCCGATGAGGCCGCGGCCAAGCACGCCTGGCTGCTGGAGCACGAGCGCGATCTGGCGCTGGGCTCCAGGCCGGCGCCGGGGGCGGTCGAGCTGGTGCGCGAGTTGGCAGGACGCGGTGACCGCCTGGGAATCCTGACCCGCAACGCCCGCGAGCTGGCCCACGTCACTTTGGAGGCCATCGGCCTGGCCGACTGTTTCGACGTGGCCGATGTACTGGGCCGCGACGAGGCGCCGCCCAAGCCGCATCCCGGTGGCCTGTTGAAGCTGGCGCAGGCCTGGGACGTGGCCCCCGAGACAATGGTGATGGTCGGTGATTACCGCTTCGACCTGGACTGTGGTCGTGCGGCGGGGGCGCGGACGGTGCTGGTGAACCTACCGGACAACCCGTGGCCGGAACTGACCGACTGGCATGCGCGCGATTGTGACGAGCTGCGGCGGATGCTGTTGGCTTGAAGTGTTGATCGAGTGTTCGCGATGAGGCCAAGTCAGGCAGGACGAGGCTTACTGCCCGAACAAGGCCTTCAGCCCCTCGGGCGAATTGAACATCCCACTGCCATCGTGTCCGATCCCGGGCACTTCGATCAGCTGTTGGGGCATCTCCCCTGGGTGCCTTCTGGTCAGGTAGTCGAAAAAGAAATGGCCGCGCAATAACCGATACGGTCCCTGGGTTTGCGCTTCGCAGCTTTTGTCCAGGGCTGGATGCTCCGGGTCGACATCCTGTTGGCCGAGCAGGTAGACGATGTCGCGCTTGATGTAGTTGTCTTCCAGTTGAGCCGGTGTTTGCCCGGCGGCGTAGGCCGGCAAGTTTTTCAGCCCGTACTTCCAGTGATTGAAACCCGGACAACTGGCGGCATCGAAGGCCATCGGCCGTTGTTCATCGAAATAGGCGTAGGACGACGGGTTGGCGACGACGAAGCGCGGGTTGATCCTGAAGGGGCCGTGGGCGAGCAGGGCGTAGCGCTGCACGACCTGGGCACCACCGGAATGGCCGGCGATGACGATCTGTTGCACTTCGGGGAACTGCTGCCGGTCACTGACCCGCGCGACGATGTCGTCCAGAACCTGGAACGAGCTGACCGGATGCGGCCCCGTGGACAGGCCTCCGGCCATCCAGTCGTTGCCCTGCCAGCGGAGCAGGTCATTGGGCAACAGGTGGCGAGCAACGTCCTGCTCGTTGAGAAACTGCGGGGCGATGATCAGGGTGGTGCCCAGTTGCCCGGCCTGCCCGGCCGCTTTCTCGGCGCTGTGCAGGTAGGTGTCGGCATTGCGCAGCCGACCGTGGAGGATGATCAGCACGCGCTGGATGGACGCCGGGGCCGGGCTGACGTCCACGGCCATGGCGCCACCCTTGAGTTGCAGGTGCCCTTGCGCGACCACGTTGACGCCGTGCTCATTGGCCTGGGCCAAGGTGCTGCCCAGCACCAGCGCGAACCATGCGGCCCACTTCATCATCTACAAGCTTTTCGCCGCAAAAGTGTCGCACTGGCTGACCTGGCCCTGGGCGAACCCGGTCTTGAACCAGCGCACCCGCTGCGCCGAGGTGCCGTGGGTGAAGGAGTCGGGTACCACGCGGCCCTGGCCCTGCTGTTGCAAGCGGTCATCGCCGATAGCATTGGCGGCGTTCAAGGCTTCTTCGATGTCACCCGGTTCCAGCCAGTTCAGGCGTTTCTGGGCATGGTTGGCCCAGACGCCGGCCAGGCAGTCGGCCTGCAACTCCTGGCGCACCAACAGGCCGCCGTCGCCTTCCATCTGCCGGCCTTGCTGGCGGGCCTCCTGGATTTTCGCCGACACGCCTAGCAGCGTCTGCACGTGGTGCCCAACCTCGTGGGCAATGACGTAGGCCTGGGCGAAGTCCCCGGCCGCGGAGAAACGTTGGGCCATTTCCTTGAAGAAACTCATGTCGAGGTAGACCTGCCGGTCTGCCGGGCAATAGAACGGCCCGGTGGCCGATGACGCGAGGCCGCAGGCCGAGTTGACCCGACCGCTGAACAGCACCAGCTTCGGTTGCTGGTACTGGCGCCCGGCCTGCTGGAACACCTGGCCCCAGGTGTCTTCGGTATCGCCGAGGATCGAGCGCACGAACTCGGCCTGCTCATCGTTGGCCGGCGGCGCCTGGCGGGTTTGCGACGAGGCGGGGGCGGACGTGTCCATCTGCCCGGCCAACTGCCCAAGGATCTGCATCGGGTCCTGGCCGGTGATCCAGCCGATGCCGACGATCAGGAGAATGGCCGTCAGGCTCAAGCCCTTGCCGCCGCCGAAGCGCAATCCGCCACCCCCGCCGCCATCGCCTCGGGCGTCCACCACGTTGTCACTGCGGCGACCTTTTTTCCATAGCATGTGGGCAGTCCTCTGATTGACCGGTGTGAACAGTGTTGCCGCTGAGTGGGATTGCCGCCAGTTCACTAACAGATTTTTGACTGTGGGAACGGATCGGCGCGCGAGTGCGCTGTATCCGTTGACCTTCTGCGTGGCGCGAAGTGCCGCTTCTCGCGCCGGCTCGCTGACACCGATATGGATTAAAATCCCATGTCGTTCCAGAATTTGCATTACACTTCGCTTATTCTGGAATCAGCGTATTCATCTGGATCGTCCATGGCCGGCAGTCAAATCGAACGTGTCTTCAATGTGTTGGAAAATCTCGCCAGCGATCCCCGAGGCTGGCCGCTGCTAGGGCTGGCCGAGCAGTTGCAGATCCCCAAGAGCGCCACCCATCGCTTGCTCGCCGAGCTGATGCGCCTGGGCTATGTGCGCCAGAACCCTGATAACCTGCGGTATCACCTGTCCACCCGGTTGGTGGCCATGGGTTTTCGCTACCTGTCGCGAAGCGGCGCTGACATCGTGCAGCCCGTGCTGGATCGCCTGGCCCGGGAAACCGGCGAGCTGGTGCGCCTGGGCGTCATCGAAGGCGATTGCCAGACCTGGATCGCCAAGTCCCAGGGCGCGCGGTCCGGGCTGCGCTACGACCCGGACATGGGCCGCGAGGCGCCGCTGTTCTATACCGCTTCGGGCCATGCCTGGCTGGCATGCATGAGCGACGTCGAGGCGCTGTCGCGGGTGGAACGCCAGGCTGCCCAACTGCCGGCAGAGGCGGGGCCCAACGCGCCGCGCAACTCGGTCGAACTGCTGGAATACCTGCGCCAGGCGCGCGAGCAAGGCTACGCCTGTGTCGAGGAAAGTTCGGCGATCGGTACGTCGGCCATTGCCGCCGTGGTGCGTCATCCGGTGGATGGGCGGGTCGTCGGTGTGCTCAGCGTGGCCGGGCCCAGCGCGCGGATGACACGGCCGCGCCTGCATGAGCTGGCACCGACCTTGCTGGCGTTTGCCGAAGAGCTGTCCCAGGCCAGCCAGGCTTCGGAGTTGTTCAACTGAACCGGTCGTCGCAGCGATTGAATGGGCGTGGGCGCGGTCTTATCCGTCACACGCCAGCCCTGGCCTCTTACTTCATGCATCGCGGGATTCCTACATGACCGTCAGCACTCCGCTTTCCGGCGTCAATCAGGCCTTCAAGGGCATCCTGCTGATTCTTTGCGCAACATTCCTGTTCTCCAGCCATGACGCCTTGTCGAAATACCTTTCGGGGTTCTACCCGATCATCATGGTGGTGTGGGCGCGCTACGTGGTGCACACCCTGTTGATGGCGGGCATCTTCCTGCCCCGTTCGGGATTGCGGGTGCTACGCACCAAGCGTCCCTTGTGGCAAGTGGCCCGGGCGTTGTGCCTGCTGGGCACCAGCTTGTTCTTCACCACGGCGTTGTTGTACATCCCGTTGGCGGAGGCGACGGCGGTCAACTTCCTGGCCCCCGTGCTAGTCACGGCGTTGTCGGTGCCGTTGCTGGGTGAGCGGGTGACGCGTGGCCAGTGGATCGCGGTGATCTTCGGTTTCATCGGGGTGTTGATCATCGTCCATCCCGGCGGGGATCTGTTTACGCCGGCGGTGTTGCTGCCGTTTTGTTCGGCGCTGTTCTTCTGTTTCTACCAACTGCTGACCCGCAAGCTCAGCGAGATCGACAGCCCGACCACCAGCAACTTCTTCGCCGGCCTGTGCAATACGTTGGTGATGAGTGCGTTGGTGCCGTTCTTCTGGCAGGTGCCGAGCCTGGTGCATGGCTTGATGATGCTGGCGCTGGGGGCCTGCGGGATGACGGCGCACCTGATGCTGACCCAGGCGTTCCGCTTTGCCGCCCCGGCGCTGCTCGCGCCGTTCGGGTACTGTCAGATCGTGTTCGCCGGCCTGCTGGGGTGGTTGTTGTTCAACCATACGCCGACGTTGACCACGGTGTTCGGTATCGTGCTGATCTGCCTGAGTGGCCTGGCGGCGGCGTGGCAGCAGCGACGCAAGTGACTGGCTGCCGCAACCCCTGTGGTGAGGGAAGAAGGTCTCTCGCCACAGGGGCTGCGGTCGTATCAGCTCTCCAGATTTGGAATCTTGCGCGGCGCCATGAAGTACAGCCAGGTCAGGGCGATGAAGTACATCGCCGGGATCAAGGTGAACAACACGGTGTAGTTGTTGTTTGTGACGGTCAGGATGTGGCCCACCAACTGGGTCATGAACATCCCGCCGATGGCCGCGCACATGCCGCCGAAGCCGAACACCGTGCTCATCATGTATTTGGGCGTGTAGTCCATGACCAGGCTCCAGATGTTGGCGGTCCAGGCCTGGTGCGCGCCGATGGCCAGGGAAATGGCGAACACCGCCATCCATAGGTTGCTTGCGCCGGCGGCCATGATCACACCGATGATGCAGCAGGCGAACAGCAGCATGGAAAGCAGGCGCGCCTTGATCGGGTTGAGGCCGCGGCCAATCAGGAACGAAGACAGGATACCGCCGCCCACGCTGCCGAAGTCGGCGGTCAGGTAGATGATGATCAGCGGGATGCCCATCTGGGTGACGTTGATGCCCAGGTTGTATTGCTGGTTCAGGAACGGCGGCAGCCAGTAAAGGTAGAACCAGAACACCGGCGCGGTGATCGAGTAGGCGAGGGCGAACGCCCAGGTGCCGCGCATGCGCAGGATACGGGAGAAGGGCACGCGGGCCTGCTCCGGTTCGTCCTGGGCCTGGATGTAGGCCAGTTCCGACGCCTTGACGTTGGGATGGTCTTCCGGGTTGAAGTATTTCAGGCCCCAGAACAGCAACCAGACCCCGCCCAGCGCGGCCATGCACAGGAACGCCGCCTGCCAGCCCCACACGTGCAGGATCAATGGCAGCAGCATCGGCGTGAACATTGCGCCGACGTTGGTCCCGGCGTTGAAGATACCGGTGGCCACCGCCCGTTCGCCGGCCGGAAACCACAGCCGCGTGGTTTTCACGCAGGCCGGGTAGTTGGCCGCTTCGGTCAGGCCCAGGATGAAGCGGCAGACCATGAAGCCGACCGCCGAAGTGGCCAGGCCATGGGCACCGGTCGCCAGGCTCCAGAGCAGCACGGCGCAGAAGAACACGCGCTTGACGCCGATCCGGTCGATCAGCCGGCCCTGCAGGACAAAGCCCACGGCATAACCGACCTGGAACCAGAAGTTGATGTTGGCGTAATCCATCGCCGTCCAGCTCATTTCCTTGGCCAGGATG
This sequence comes from Pseudomonas sp. MS646, assembly GCF_036693845.1. Lineage (NCBI taxonomy): Bacteria > Pseudomonadati > Pseudomonadota > Gammaproteobacteria > Pseudomonadales > Pseudomonadaceae > Pseudomonas > Pseudomonas sp. MS646. The sequence goes on along the minus strand of NZ_CP144763.1, from coordinate 5,334,155 downwards.
GGCTGCATCACGCCGAGAGCGGCGCGGTCGATGTAGTTCAGGGTGGTGGCGAAAAACACCAGCGCGAGCATGCCCCAACGGGTCTTGCCCACGGCCAGGGCGCCGCGGATTTTGTCGCCGATGCCGCCGGTCGTGACGCCCATGCCTGGGCTCAGGGGAGAACTTTGGGAAGGATTCATAGCGTGTACCCGTTTTTGAAATTCTTATGGGGTGATCGGGGTATTCCACGACGCCGGCCAATCCGGCTGCGTCAATGTGGGGCTGATGGTGCGCAGTGGACGAAAAATCGTCAATTCGCCCCAAGGCATTTTGTTCGATAATCGCCCAAAAAACTAACTGGGTGGTACATATTAAATTGCTGAAAGCCATCAGCGCCTCAATAATCGGTCCATTCCTTCAAAAGCGCTGCCAACAGCGCCGCAACTCTGTAGCCGATGCCTCCCGGGAGCCGAAGTCATGCAGCGTTCCATTGCCACCGTTTCCTTGAGCGGTACCCTGCCGGAAAAACTCGAAGCCATTGCCGCCGCCGGTTTCGACGGTGTGGAAATCTTCGAGAACGACCTTCTCTATTACGATGGCAGCCCGCGGGAAATCAGGCAGATGTGCGCCGACCTGGGCATCGCCATCACCTTGTTCCAGCCGTTTCGTGACTTCGAAGGCTGCCGTCGTGATCGCCTGGCGCGTAACCTGGATCGGGCCGAGCGCAAATTCGACCTGATGCAGGAGCTGGGCACCGACCTGGTGCTGGTGTGCAGCAATGCCTCGGCCGATAGCCTGGGCGATGAGCAATTGTTGGTCGATGACCTGCGGCTGCTGGCCGAACGGGCTGGCGCGCGCGGCCTGCGCATCGGCTATGAAGCGTTGGCCTGGGGCCGGCACGTCAATACTTATCAACAGGTCTGGAACATCGTGCGCCAGGCCGATCATCCAAGCCTTGGCGTGCTGCTCGACAGCTTCCACACCTTGTCCCTCAAGGGCGATCCGAGGGCGATTGCCGAGATCCCCGGCGAGAAGATTTTTTTCGTGCAGATGGCCGACGCGCCGATCCTGGCAATGGATGTTTTGGAGTGGAGCCGCCATTTTCGCTGCTTCCCCGGCCAGGGCGAGTTCGACTTGCCGGGTTTCCTGGCGCCGATCATCAAGAGTGGCTACCGCGGGCCGCTGTCGCTGGAGATCTTCAACGACGGCTTCCGCGCCGCGCCACCAAGGGCCAATGCCGCCGATGGCTTGCGCTCGCTGCTGTACCTGGAAGAGAAGACCCGCCAACGCCTGGCCGAAGAGGCCATGCCGGTCAGTAACGCCGATTGCCTGTTCGCGACGCCGTCGGCCAGCGAATACAACGGTATCGAGTTCCTCGAGTTTGCCGTGGACGACAACCTCGGCGCCAAGCTCTCCCACTGGCTGGAGCGGCTGGGCTTCGTCAAGGCCGGCCAGCATCGTTCCAAGAACGTCAGCCTGCTGCGCCAAGGCGATATCAACCTGATCCTCAACAGTGAACCGTACTCCTTCGCTCACAGCTTTTTCGAAGCTCACGGGCCGTCGTTGTGCGCCACCGCGTTGCGGGTCAAGGACAGTGCCAGCGCCCTGGCGCGGGCGGTGGCCTACAAGGGCCAGCCCTACCGCGGCTTGGTCGGGCCCAATGAGCTGGAGCTGGCGGCGGTGCGCGCACCGGACGGCAGCTTGATCTACCTGGTCGACCAGGACGCCGACGTCTATGGCACCGATTTCAATTTGCAACCGGGCGCGGTCATCGGGGCCGGGCTCAAGCGCATCGACCACATGGCCATGGCGTTGCCGGCCGACAGCCTCGACAGCTGGGTGTTGTTCTACAAGAGCCTGCTGGATTTCGAGGCCGACGACGAAGTGGTGCTGCCCGACCCCTATGGCCTGGTGAAAAGCCGCGCGCTGCGCAGCCGCTGCAGTTCGATCCGGTTGCCCCTGAACATTTCCGAAAACCGCAACACGGCAATCTCACACGCGCTGTCGAGTTATCGTGGTTCTGGCGTGCACCACATCGCCTTCGATTGCGATGACATCTTCGCCCAGGTCAGCCGCGCCAAGGAGGCCGGGGTGCCGCTGCTGGACATTCCGCTCAATTACTATGACGACCTGGCCGCGCGTTTCGATTTCGACGATGAGTTCCTCAGCGAGCTGGCCTATTTCAACGTGCTGTATGACCGCGACGCCCAGGGGGGCGAGTTGTTTCATGTCTACACCGAACCGTTCGAGGGGCGGTTTTTCTTCGAGATCATCCAGCGCAAGAACGGTTACGCCGGCTACGGCGCGGCCAACGTGGCGGTGCGGCTGGCGGCCATGGCGAAATCCCGCAGCGGTGGCTTGCGGCATGCCAAGTTGTAGGGAAATCGTAAAAGTGGCGGCAAAGGGCGGCCCCGTGACTTCCTTCACCGCACGGTGCGGCCCATAATCGCAAGCCTTGCAGTGATGGCCGTGAGCCCACAATGACTATGAATCCAGAGCTTCCCGCAGACCTCGACGAGCCCCTCGTCGCGCCGCGCAAGAGTCGCAAGAACAACCCGGAGAAAACCCGGGAAAACATTCTTCAGGAAGCCATCGTCGAATTCGTCCAGCAGGGCCTGGCCGGCGCCCGGGTCGATGCCATCGCCGAACGCATCCATACCTCCAAGCGCATGATCTATTACTACTTCGGCAGCAAGGAGCAGCTGTACATCGAGGTGCTGGAGAAGCTCTACGGCGATATCCGCAGCACCGAGGGCCGGCTGCACCTGGCCGAGCTGGCGCCGGTCCACGCGATACGGCGCCTGGTGGAGTTCACGTTCGACCACCATGATCGCAATGTGGATTTCGTGCGGATCGTCGCCATCGAGAACATCCATAACGCCGAGTACGTCAAGCAGTCGCGGGTGATCAAGGCGATGAACAGCACCATCCTCGACTCCCTCGACCTGATCCTGCGGCGGGGCGCTGAAGAAGGCGTGTTCCGTGCGGGCCTGGCACCGCTGGATGTGCACTTGCTGATCAGTTCGTTCTGTTTTCACCGGGTGTCGAACCGCCACACCTTCGGCGAGATTTTTCAGATCGACCTGTCGGACGAAGCGATCAAGCAGCGTCATCGCCAGATGATCTGCGAGTCGGTGCTGCGCTATTTGCAGGCCTGAACGCAACCCCTGTGGGGGCGGGCTTGCTCGCGAAAGGGCCCGCACAGTCGCCATGGAGGTTGACTGTCGGATCGCATTCGCGAGCAAGCCCGCTCCGACAGGTCTTCAGTGATTCATGCGCTGGAAGTGTTCCAGCATCCGCTGCGCATCCGGCACCACGCCGCTGAACAATTCAAAGGCCTTCACCGCCTGGAACACTGCCATGTTGCCGCCATCGAGTGTGCGACAGCCCAAGGCGCGGGCGTTGCGCAGCAGTTCGGTTTCCAGGGGGAAGTAGACGATTTCCGCCACCCACAACGCGCCCCGCAACAGCTCGACCGGCACCGGCATGCCCGGCAACTTCGTCATGCCCATCGGGGTGGTGTTGACCAGGCCGTCGGCCTCGGCCATGGCAGCGGGCAAGTCATGCCCGGCCCGGGCGCGACCGGCGCCGAAGTGTTGGTTCAGGTTGTGGGCCAAGGCCTCGGCGCGGCTGACTTCCACATCGAAAATACTCAGCGTCTGTACGCCTTCAGCCAATAGCGCGTGGGCAACGGCCGCACCGGCGCCGCCGGCGCCCATCTGGACCACGTGCCCGCGGGAAACATCCCCCAGGCCACGGCGAAACCCTTCGGCGAACCCCAGGCAATCGGTGTTGTGGCCGACGCGTTTGCCGTCCTTGAGCACCACGGTATTCACCGCGCCGATGCCGCGGGCTTCGGGCGACAGTTCGTCCAGCAGCGGGATGATCGCCTGCTTGCACGGAAAGGTGATGTTCAGGCCGGTAAAGCTCATGCGTTCGGCGGCGGCCAGCAGGTCGGGCAGGGCGCTGCTGTCGAGTGTCAGCGCATCGAGGTCGATCAGCCGGTAGAGGTAGCGCATGCCTTGGGCGTCGCCTTCGTGCTCGTGCAGGGCAGGGGTGCGCGAGGCCTGGATACCGGCGCCGATCAGCCCGGCGAGCACAGTGATGTTCGACATGTGGATCAACCCTTCAACCGCTGACTGAAATGCTCCAGGGCCAGGCGATAGCCGTGGCTGCCAAACCCGCACATCACGCCGATGGCGATGGAGGAGACGAAGGAGTGGTGGCGGAAGGTTTCCCGCGCATGGACGTTGGACAAATGCACTTCGATCACCGGGATTTCACTGGCCACCAGGGCGTCGCGGATGGCCACCGAGGTGTGGGTCCAGGCGGCCGGGTTGATGACGATACCGGCACAGCGGCCACGGGCGCCGTGAATCCAGTCGAGCAGTTCGCCTTCCTGGTTGGTCTGGCGAAACTCCACTGCCAGGCCGAACTCTTCAGCGGCGCGTGCGCACAGCGCGGAAATGTCCGCCAGGGTTTCATGACCATAGGTGCCCGGCTCGCGGGTGCCGAGCAGGTTCAGGTTCGGGCCGTTCAGCACCAGGACGATCGGAGGCATCGCAATTCTCTCCACACTTTTTATTGTTGGTGTTGGCCGGGTTCCAGCCGTTGGAGATAAATTGTACTAGATGGTTAGTTTGGTCAAACGAAGCCGCTGTCAGCGCTCAATAAGTGTTCGATGATCGAACAGCACCTTTAAGCGGCAAGCGGGGTTGTAGGAGGAACTCATTTGTGGCGAGGGGATTTATCCCCGTTGGGCTGCGAAGCAGCCCTGAAGTCGTGCACTGCCGTCACAGCGCAACCGTGTTGGTTGATTTGCGACTGCTGCGCAGTCGAACGGGGATAAATCCCCTCGCCACAGGAATCGCCTCAACGCCGGGTCAGCAACACCCCGGATTCCATGTGATGGGTCCAGGGGAATTGGTCGAACAACGCGCAGCGCGTGATGCGGTGGGTGTCGTTCAGTTGCGCGATGTTGGCGGCGAGGGTTTCCGGATTGCAGGAGATGTACAGGATGTTGTCGAAGCGCCGGGTCAGTTCGCAGGTGTCCGGGTCCATGCCTGCGCGCGGCGGGTCGACGAAGACGCTGCCGAACGCGTAGCTTTTCAGGTCGATGCCCTGCAAGCGGCGGAACGGCCGGACTTCGTTCAACGCTTCGGTCAATTCTTCTGCCGATAAGCGCACCAGCGTCACGTTAGCCACGGCGTTTTCGTCCAGGTTGCTCAGCGCCGCGTTCACCGAAGTCTTGCTGATTTCGGTGGCCAGCACGTTGCGTACGCGGGTTGCCAGGGGCAGGGTAAAGTTGCCGTTGCCGCAGTACAGCTCCAGCAGGTCGTCGTTGCGATCGCCCAGGGCGTCGTAGGCCCAATTGAGCATCTTCTGGTTCACCGTGCCGTTGGGCTGGGTGAAGGCGCCTTCGGGCTGGCGATAGCTGAAGGTGCGGCCGCCCACCTCAAGGCGCTCCACCACGTAGTCGTGGCCGATCACTTCTCGCTTGCCCTTGGAGCGGCCAATGATGCTGACGCCCAAGTCGTTGGCCAGTTGCGTGGCGGCGGCATGCCAATGCTCGTCCAGCGGACGGTGATAACACAGGGTGATCATCGCGTCGCCGGCCAGGGTGGTCAGGAACTCCACCTGGAACAGCTTGTGGCTCAGGGGCGCGCTGGCCTGCCAGGCGGCTTTGAGTTGCGGCATCAACTGGTTGATGCGCAGGCTGGCGATAGGGAACGTCTCGATGAGGATCGGCGTGCGTTTGTCTTCCTGGGAGAACATCGCGTAGTGCCGCTCGCCGGCCTCGCGCCACAGGCGGAATTCGGCCCGCAGGCGGAAGTTCTGCAGTGGCGAGTCGAACACCTCGGGTTGCGGCGCATCGAAGGGGGCCAGCAGCTCACGCAAGCGGGTGACCTTGTCCTGGAGCTGCGTGGCGTACGCCTGGGAATCGAAAGTCATGCGTTGAACCAACCCAACTTGATCACGAACAGGATGGACAGGATGACCAGCGCCGGGTTCAGCTCACGGCCACGGCCCGACACCAGCTTGATGGCGGTCCAGGCGATGAAACCGAAGGCGATGCCGTTGGCGATGGAGTAGGTGAACGGCATGGCCAGCGCGGTCACCACCACCGGGGCGGCGACGGTGATGTCGTCCCAGTCGATTTCCGCCAGGCCCGAGGTCATCAGTACGGCGACGAACAGCAAGGCCGGCGCGGTGGCGAACGCCGGGACGCTGCCTGCCAGTGGCGAGAAGAACAACGCCAGCAGGAACAGGATCGCCACCACGATGGCGGTCAGGCCGGTGCGGCCGCCGGCACTGACGCCCGCCGCCGATTCGATGTAGCTGGTGGTGGTGGAGGTGCCCAGCAGCGAACCGGCCATGGCGGCGGTGCTGTCGGCGATCAGCGCGCGGCCCATCTTCGGCATGTGGCCGTCCTTGCCCATCAGCCCGGCGCGCTTGGCGACGCCGATCAGGGTGCCGGAGTTGTCGAACAGGTCGACGAACAGGAAAGCGAAGATCACGCTCACCAGGCCGATGTCCAGGGCCCCCTTGATGTCCAGTTGCAGGAAGGTCGGGGCCAGGGAGGGCGGCATCGATATCACGCCGCCGAATGGGGTGAAGCCCATCAGGATCGAGACGATGGTCACCGCGAGGATGCCGATCAGCACGGCGCCGCGCACTTTCAGTGCTTCGAGCGCGACGATCAGGACAAAACCGAGCGTGGCGAGGATCGGTGCCGGTTGCTTAAGGTCGCCGAGGCCGACCATGGTCGCCGGGTTTTTCACCACGATGCCGGCGTTGTTCAGGGCGATCAGCGCCAGGAACAGGCCGATGCCGGCGGCGATGGCCGAGCGCAATGGCAGCGGGATGCTGTTGATGATCCACTCGCGGATGCGAAAGATCGACAGCAGGAAGAACAGCACCGCAGAGACGAACACCGCGCCCAGCGCCACTTGCCAGGTATGGCCCATGTGCAGGACCACGGTGTAGGTGAAGAAGGCATTCAAGCCCATGCCCGGGGCCAGGGCGATCGGGTAGTTGGCGATCAAGCCCATGACCGTGGAGCCGATGGCTGCCGCCAGGCACGTGGCGACGAATACGGCGCCCTTGTCCATGCCGGTTTCGCCGAGGATGCTCGGGTTGACGAACAGGATGTAGGCCATGGCCAGGAAGGTCGTGACGCCCGCCAGGATCTCGGTCCGCACGTTGGTGTTGTGTGCCTTGAGTTGAAACAGCCTTTCCAGCATGTCTGCTCCCCGTGGCGCGCAGGGCGCCGTGAATGTATCGACCTCAACAGCAAAGCACAGACCGCCAGGGGCGCCTGAATTTTCTGCGGGTCGGAAAAAGCCGCGCATCATACCAGCAGCGTGGCCATGTGGCTGCGATCGTCGTCGATGTTTTACCGAAGCAAAAAGAGCGCCATACTGCGCGCGGTTCAGAAGCTCGATAGGTCTCACATGAACAGAAATCTGCTGGCCTTGGCTTGCGCGTTGGGCCTGTGGTTGCCCGGCCTGCCCGTCAATGCCGCTTCGGCACCGCCGTTGAGCGAGGTCAAGGTGCTCAAGGTCGAGTCGCCGGCCTGTGGCTTCGAAGACATCGCCCCCGGGCAGGCACAGACCCGTTGTGACCACAGTGGCGCGAACATCAAGGTCTATGTGCTGGAAGTCGGCTATGGCCGCCAGCCCCATGTCACGCTGGACGGCTTCGAAGTCGACGGCACCCGCTCGCCGGTGTGCGCGTTCAGCAATGGCAATCTCAACGATTGTTCGAGCCGCACCAAGGTCGTCGGCTATCTGTACATCTTCGACCTGAAGGGCAAGCAGGAGGGCACCTTCAGCTACAGCAACGTCTCGATCAATGCGCCGGGCAATCGGATGTCGACCCAGTTGTATATCAAGTGACGGGCAGTTGGCAGGACGCAGTCCGGCAAACCTGACTAGGCTATGTACGAAATAGCTTGAAACTTGGTTATGCGGCGTTAAAAACCGGCTCGGAATGCTCATTGACAACCAGTCAACTGCGCTTCCTCGCCGGTTTTTGCCTTGCCTAACCTGCGTTTCAAACTATTTCGTACACAGCCTAGTCTTCAGGAACACCCCTGCGGAGAACACCCATGATTGCTGGAACCGCGATTCCCCGAGCCCTGATCGCCGTTGCCGAAGGTGTCGACGACTTGCAGACCGTCACCCTGATCGACGTCCTGCGCCGGGCGCAGCTCGAAGTGGTGCTGGCGAGCATCGAAGGCCGGCGGATGCTGACCTGCGCCCGTGGCACCCGCCTGACCGCCGACGGCATGCTGGTGGACGTGCTGGTGCAGGACTTCGACCTGATCGTCCTGCCCGGCGGCCTCATCGGCGCCCAGCATCTGGCCGCCCATCAACCCCTGCAACAACTGCTCAAGGGCCAGGCCGCCGCCGGCCGCTTCTTCGCCGCCATCGCCGAAGCGCCTGCGCTGGCATTGCAACCTTGCGGCGTGCTGCGCCAACGGCGCATGACCTGCCTGCCCGCCGTCAGCCAGCAATTGTCCGGGTGTACCTTTGTCGACCAACCCGTGGTCGTGGATGGCAACTGCATCACCGCCCAGGGCTCGGCCGCCGCCCTGGCGTTTGGCCTGGCGTTGGTGGAACAACTCAGCGGCAAGGGCGTGCGCAATGTGGTGGCGGCGGAACTGCTGGCCTGACTGGCGTCAGGCGTGTTGTGGGAAAGCTGGAAGGCTTTAATCATGGCGCCGAGTGTAAGGCGATGTATTGCACAGGGTGCGGTATATAGAGACCGCACTTGAGCGACATAAAGGTGCGCTTTGCCGCGCCTGTTCGCCTTCACGAACGCCTTTGAACGCTCACCGCCCCCCGAAGTCGTACCCCTTATGACGGCGGTTTCCCAAAACGCCGCGAGTGTACGACCAACCGTGAGGTGTTTATGAGCGCGACCCTGTCCGAAGCGACGCAGGCGTCCTTCGTCCGTCATCCGATCCGCCTGACACTCAATGGCCAGGTGCGCGAGCTGCAGGTATTGCCCTGGACCACGCTGCTGGACCTGCTGCGTGAGCAACTGGACCTGGTAGGCAGCAAGAAAGGCTGTGACCACGGCCAGTGCGGCGCGTGCACGGTGTTGCGCGATGGCAAACGCATCAATGCCTGCCTGACCCTGGCGGTGATGTGCGACGGCGTCGAATTGACCACCATCGAAGGCTTGGCCGGCGATGACGCGTTGCACCCCATGCAGCAGGCTTTCATCACTCATGATGCCTTCCAGTGCGGCTACTGCACGCCGGGGCAGATCTGTTCGGCCGTCGGCCTGGCCAACGAGGGCCGGGCGCAGACCGGCGCGCAGATCAGTGAACTGATGAGCGGTAACCTCTGCCGCTGCGGTGCCTATAACAACATCCGCGACGCCATCGAAGAAGCCTTGCCGCTTTGCCCGCAACCCCAGGCACCGGAGGGCGAGCAATGAACCCCTTTCAATACAGCAAGCCTGAGACCGTGCAGGCTGCCATCGACCTGTCGAGCCCGGTGTCGCGCTTCATCGCCGGTGGCACCAACCTGCTGGACCTGATGAAGGAGAACCTCACCCGCCCGGCGCACCTGATCGACATCACCGGGCTGCCCCTGGCGGACCTCAGCGAAACCCCATCGGGTGGGGTGATGATCGGCGCCTTGGTGAGCAATGCCGACCTGGCCTGGCATCCGTGGATCGAGCGCCGCTACCCGCTGCTGTCCCAGGCGATCCTGGCGGGCGCCTCGCCGCAACTGCGCAACATGGCCAGCACCGGTGGCAACCTGTTGCAACGCACCCGCTGCTACTACTTCTACGACGCCAACGTGCCGTGCAACAAACGCCAGCCTGGCAGCGGCTGCCCGGCGCGCAGCGGGCTGAACCGGATCCACGCGATTTTCGGTGCCAGCGACCAGTGCGTCGCGACGCATCCGTCCGACATGTGCGTGGCCTTGGCGGCCCTGGAAGCGGTGGTCCATGTGCTGGGCCGGGGCGGGGCGCGGACCATCGAGTTCGCCGACTTCCACCGCCTGCCCGGCGATGCCCCGGAGCGGGATAACCAACTGGCCGACGATGAACTGATCACCGCCATCGAACTGCCGGCCGCTGGTTTTGCCGAGCACAGTCACTACCTGAAGGTCCGTGACCGAGCCTCCTATGCCTTTGCGCTGGTGTCGGTGGCGGCGGCGCTGGAACTCGACGGACCGGTGATCCGCCAGGCGCGCCTGGCCCTGGGAGGCGTAGCGCACAAGCCCTGGCGCGACCGGGCGGTGGAAAGCTGGCTGAGCGGCCAGACCGTCAGCCGCGAAACCTTCACCGCCGCTGCCGACGCGCTGCTGCAAAACGCTGAACCGCTGGAACACAACGGCTTCAAGGTCAGGTTGGCGCGCCGGGCGATCGTGCGCGCCTTGAGCGATGCCGCACTGGGAGGGCAAGCCAAATGAATGCTCCGAGCAAATCCATAGGGCAGCCACTGGACCGGGTCGATGGCCTGCTCAAGGTGACGGGCCAGGCCCGCTATGCCGGCGAATACCCCGAAGACGGCTTGCTGTACGGCAGTGTCGTGTCGGGCACCATCGCCCGCGGCCGGGTGCTGCGCATCGACGCCTCCAAAGCCTTGGCGCTGCCTGGCGTCGTCGCCGTCATCGACCATACCAACCGGCCCCGGGTCGCCAGCTACGATGAGCCCTACCAGGACGCCGACGCGGCGGATGGCTCGCCGTTCCGACCGCTGTACAACGACGAGGTGCTCTACAGCGGCCAGCCGCTGGCCCTGGTGGTTGCGCAGAACCTCGAACTGGCCCGTTATGCCGGCTCGCTGGTCGAGATCGAATACGAGGTCCAGGACCATCAGACCGACCTGGCCCTCCTGCAAGGCGAGGCCTATCCGGCACCGGCCGAACTGCCCAAGCCCCGTGGAAATTTCCAGGGCGAGTACGCCAGTGCGGCGCTGAGTGTGGATGTGTCCTACAGCACACCGATCGAACACCACAACCCGATGGAGCCTCATGCCTGCACCGTGCTGTATCAGCCTGACGGCAGCCTGCACATCCATGACAAGACCCAAGGCACGCAGAACTGCCAGGCCTATGTGCAGAAGGTATTCGGCCTGGAGAAAGACCAGGTCCGCGTGTTTGCCGCGTTCGTCGGCGGCGCCTTTGGCTCAGGGCTGCGGCCGCAGTATCAATTGGCGTTGGGGGTGATGGCGGCGCTAGCCCTCAAGCGTTCGGTGCGGGTCAGCCTGACCCGCCAGCAGATGTTCACCTTCGGCTACCGGCCGCGCACGTTCCAGCGTCTGCAATTGGGAGCCGCGGCCAATGGGCGGTTGCTGGCGGTGGCGCACAGTGCTGTCGGCCAGACCTCGCGTTTCGAGGATTTCACCGAACACGTGGTGGAGTGGAGCGGCATGCTCTATCACTGCGACAACGTCGAGCTGAGCTACAAACTGGTGCCGCTGGACGTCTACACGCCGCTGGACATGCGCGCCCCCGGTGCCGCGCTCGGGTTGATCGGCCTTGAGTGCGCCATGGATGAACTGGCCTGCGCCCTGGCGATCGATCCCGTCCAGTTGCGCTTGAACAACTACGCCGAGCGCAACGAAAACGAAGACAAGCCGTACTCCAGCAAGGAGCTGCGCGAGTGCTACGCCCAGGGGGCTCGTCGCTTCGGGTGGGACAAGCGCAACCCCGAGCCGCGCAGCATGCGTGAAGGCCGGCAACTGGTGGGCTGGGGGATGGCCGGCGGCGTATGGGAAGCCATGCAGCAGAAGGCCAGCGCCCGGGCGTCCCTGGACGCGGACGGCAAACTCACGGTCAGCAGCGCCACCACGGACATCGGCACCGGCACCTACACGGTCATGACCCAGATCGCCGCCGAGGCGTCAGGCGTGCCCGTGGCAGACATCACCTTTGTCCTCGGTGACTCATCACTGCCGACCGCGCCGCTGCAAGGCGGCTCGTTCACCGTGTCATCGGTCGGCACGGCCGTGCAGCAGGCCTGCGAAGCACTGAAGGAGAAACTGCTGGCCGTGGCCTGGCAGACCTGTCCGGATTTCAGCGGTGCGACCCTTGAGCAAGTCACCTTCGCCGATGGGCAACTGCGCTTTGGCGAGGCTCAGGTCGCCCTGGCGGCGCTGGCAAGAAAAAGCGCCGAGATACCCGTGCAAGCCCAAGTCACCGCCGAGCCGGATGAAAAGCGCAAGGCCTACGCCACCGCGACGCACTCGGCGGTGTTTGTCGAAGTCCGGGTGGATGAAGACCTGGGCACGGTGAAGGTCAGCCGGGTGGTCAGCGCCATCGCCGCCGGGCGGGTGGTCAACCCGAAAACCGCGCGCAGCCAGATCCTCGGTGGCGTGGTCTGGGGAATCGGCATGGCCCTGCACGAGGAAACCCTCACCGACCACGCCTTGGGCCGGCACATGAACCACAGCCTGGCCGAGTACCACCTGCCGGTAAACGCGGACATCGGCGACATCGAAGTGATCTTTGTCGACGAGCAGGACGAGATCGTCAACGCGCTCGGTTCCAAGGGCGTGGGAGAAATCGGCATCGTCGGCGTGGCGGCGGCCGTGGCGAATGCGATCTACCACGCCACCGGCAAGCGGGTGCGGGATTTCCCCATCACCCTCGACACGTTGCTCTAGGGTCTGTTTGAAAAGTCTTGAGACGAAGGTCAGGCAAGGCGAAAACCGGCGAGGAACGGCCGGGGTCGCGCTCGACTTTACTGGAGTAAATGAGCATTCCGAGCCGGTTTTCAACGCAGCATGAACGAGTATCAAGGCTTTTCAGACAGAGCCTAGGGTGTCGCCTCGGCGACCGGCTCGTGCATCCGGTCGCGCTGGGCCAGGGTCGGGAACAGCTTGATCCAGACCCCGGTCACCAGCAGCGTGCCGACACCGCCCATGACCACCGCCGGCACCGTGCCGAACCAGTGGGCAGTGAGGCCGGACTCGAACTCGCCCAACTGGTTCGAGGCGCCGATGAACAACCCGTTCACCGCGCTGACGCGGCCGCGCATTTCGTCCGGGGTTTCCAGTTGTACGAAGGAGGCGCGGATCACCATGCTGATCATGTCCGCCGCGCCGAGCACCACCAGCACCGCCAGGGAAAACCAGAACGACGTCGAAAGGCCGAAGGCAATGGTGGCGACGCCGAACACGCCCACGGCGGTGAACATCACCCGGCCGACCTTGCGCTCCACGGCGAACCGCGCCAACCACAACGACATCAGCAAGGCCCCGACCGCGGGCGCCGAACGCAACAGCCCAAGGCCCCAGGGACCGGTGAGCAGGATGTCCTTGGCGAATACCGGCAGCAGCGCCGTCGCACCGCCGAGCAACACCGCGAACAGGTCCAGGGAGATCGCCCCGAGGATATCCGGGCGGCTGCGGATGAAGCGAATCCCGGCCAGCAACGAGTCCATCGTCGCCTTGCCTTTGTTCAACGGGGTTTGCCGGGCCGGGAGATTGAGCATCAGGCAGCAGGCGATGACGTAGAGCAGCACGGTCGGCCCATAGACCCAGACGCTGCCGAAGGCATAAAGCAGGCCGCCGAGGGCCGGGGCGACGATGGTGGCTGACTGCTGGGCCGATTGGGCGGCGGCCACGGCCCGTGGAAACAGCGCGGCCGGCACGATGCTCGGCAGCAGTGCCTGGGTGGTCGGCATTTCGAACGAGCGGGCGGCGCCGAGCAGGAAGGCGAGGATGAAAATCATCTCCCGCGTGACGTTGTCGGTGGCGCTGCCGATCACCAGCGCCAGGGCGATCATCGCCTGCAACGACTGGCAGAGGGCCGCGACCTTGCGCCGGTCATAACGATCGGCCACGTGCCCGGTGTGGAGCATGAACAGCACGCGCGGCGCGAATTCCACCAGACCCACAAGCCCCAGGTCCAGGACGTTGCCGGTCAGTTGATAGAGGTTCCAGCCGATGGCCACGGTCAGCATCTGGAAGCCGCTGGCGGTGAAGATCCGGGCCAGCCAGAAGGCAATGAAGGGACGATGGTGACGGAGCAGCAGCGGCGCTTGGCTGGGCATCTGGAAGAGGTCCGGTGATGAAGGCAATGAGATTATCACCGAGCTGTAACCGGAAGTTGCGGTGGTGGGAAAAATAGTTAGCCAAACATCGATTTTGCCCAGAGCGCCTTCCGAGGTGGCCTCGCCACGGTTGGCTGATGGTGCCCCGGTCGGATGCTATCAATTGTCGCTGAGTCAACCTGTCACGCGACAAAAGACCACGCCGTCCATCGGCCATAATGCGACTACTCTTTGATCATTGCTTGATCCAGATCAATACCCTGCCGGGTGCTGGGCTGGCGGCCATCCGGCCAGAATCCTGCGTTGTGACGGTTTAAAAAGAACGATTTGAAAAGCATCGCACTCCATATCCCTGGAGGCGGTGATGCAAGCCCCGCCCGCAGCCGGTTTTACCTGACAGAGGAAGACTTATGTTCGGTTTGGAGGCGCTCGATCTCGCCCGAATCCAGTTCGCGTTCACCATCTCGTTCCATATCCTGTTTCCGGCGATCACCATCGGCCTGGCGAGTTACCTCGCGGTGCTCGAAGGCCTGTGGCTCAAGACCCGAGACGACACCTACCGTGACCTGTACCACTTCTGGTCGAAGATCTTTGCCGTCAACTTCGGCATGGGCGTGGTGTCCGGGTTGGTCATGGCCTATCAGTTCGGCACCAACTGGAGCCGGTTCTCCGACTTCGCCGGGGCGGTGACCGGGCCGCTGCTGACCTACGAGGTGCTCACGGCGTTCTTCCTCGAAGCCGGCTTCCTCGGTGTGATGCTGTTCGGCTGGAACCGCGTCGGCCGTGGCCTGCACTTCTTTTCCACGGTCATGGTGGCGATCGGCACGCTGATCTCGACGTTCTGGATTCTGTCCTCCAACAGCTGGATGCAGACCCCGCAGGGCTACGAGATCGTCGACGGGCGAGTGATCCCGGTGGACTGGCTGGCGGTGGTGTTCAACCCTTCATTCCCTTATCGCCTGTTGCACATGTCGACCGCGGCGTTCGTCGCTACCGCGTTCTTCGTTGGCTCTTCGGCGGCCTGGCACCTGCTGCGCGGCCGTGACACCCCGGCGATCCGCCGGATGCTGTCGATGGCGATGTGGATGGCCTTGCTGGTGGCGCCGATACAGGCAGTGATCGGCGACTTCCACGGCCTCAACACCCTCAAGCACCAACCGGCGAAGATCGCGGCCATTGAAGGCCACTGGGAAAACGTCGGCAACGAGCCGACTCCGCTGATCCTGTTCGGCCTGCCCGACATGCAGGCGGAGAAGACCCGTTTTGCTGTGGAAATTCCCTACCTGGGCAGCCTGATCCTGACCCACAGCCTGGACAAGCAGGTGCCGGCCCTCAAGGAGTTTCCACCCGAGGATCGTCCGAATTCGACCATCGTGTTCTGGTCGTTCCGGGTCATGGTGGGCCTGGGCCTGCTGATGATCTTCACCGGCCTGTGCAGCTTGTGGCTGCGCCGCAATGACCGGATCTACCAATCCCGGCCTTTCCTGCACATGGTGCTGTGGATGGGGCCGTCCGGGTTGATCGCGATCCTGGCGGGCTGGTTCACCACCGAAATCGGCCGCCAGCCGTGGGTCGTCTACGGCCTGATGCGCACGGCCGATGCTTCATCCGGCCACAGCGTCGCGCAGATGAGCATCACCCTGGTGCTGTTTGTCGTGGTGTATTTCGCGCTGTTCGGCGCTGGGCTGAGCTACATGATGCGCCTGGTGCGCAAGGGGCCGGAGGCCCACGAAGCCGAGCCGAGCGACGGTGGCCCAGGCCAGAAACGCACCCCGGCCCGACCCTTGTCGGCCGCCGACGAAGGCGACGACGACATGGACCACAACGACCGCGCGAACAAGGAGAATTGAACCATGGGTATTGATCTTCCGCTGATCTGGGCCGTGGTCATCATCTTCGGCATCATGATGTACGTGATCATGGACGGTTTCGACCTGGGGATCGGCATTCTCTTCCCCTTCATCAAGGGCGAGCGCGACCGTGACGTCATGATGAACACCGTTGCGCCGGTCTGGGACGGCAACGAGACCTGGCTGGTGCTGGGCGGCGCAGGGCTGTTCGGGGCGTTTCCGCTGGCTTATTCGGTGGTGTTGTCGGCCCTGTACCTGCCATTGATCCTGATGCTCATCGGCCTGATCTTCCGGGGCGTGGCCTTCGAGTTCCGCTTCAAGGCCAAGACGCATAAGCGGCACCTGTGGGACAAGGCCTTCATCGGCGGTTCGCTGACGGCGACCTTCTTCCAGGGCGTGGCGCTGGGGG
The DNA here is from genome assembly GCF_036693845.1 of Pseudomonas sp. MS646. NCBI lineage: Bacteria > Pseudomonadati > Pseudomonadota > Gammaproteobacteria > Pseudomonadales > Pseudomonadaceae > Pseudomonas > Pseudomonas sp. MS646. The sequence goes on along the minus strand of NZ_CP144763.1, from coordinate 5,317,892 downwards.
CGTTCATCGACGGCTTCGAAGTGGTCAATCGCCAGTTCGCCGGCGGGTCCCTGGACTGGTTCACGCCGTTCACCGTGTTCTGCGGCCTGGCCTTGATCGCCGCCTACGCCTTGCTCGGCTGTACCTGGCTGATCATGAAGACCGAAGGCAAGTTGCAGGAGCAGATGCACGATCTGGCCAGGCCGCTGGCGTTCGTGGTGCTGGCGGTGATTGGCATTGTCAGCCTCTGGACACCGCTGGCCCATGCCGACATTGCCGCGCGCTGGTTCACCCTGCCGAACCTGTTCTGGTTCCTGCCGGTGCCGATCCTGGTGCTGGTGACCATGTACGGGCTGTTCCGCGCGGTGGCCCGCAACGCCCACTACACGCCGTTCATCCTGACGCTGGTGCTGATTTTCCTCGGCTACAGCGGGTTGGGCATCAGTTTGTGGCCGAACATCGTGCCACCGTCCATCTCGATCTGGGACGCCGCGTCACCGCCCCAGAGCCAGGGCTTCATGCTGGTCGGCACGTTGTTCATCATTCCGTTGATCCTGGTGTACACCTTCTGGAGCTACTACGTGTTCCGCGGCAAGGTGACCCATGACGACGGCTACCATTGACCGACCTGCGAGGCATGCACATGGCCAAACCTGACTTGAAGGACATCGAGGCGGCCGAGCGAAAGCCCTTGTGGCAGCGGCTGGGTTGGCTGGCGATGATCTGGGCCGGCAGCGTGCTGGCGCTGTTCATCGTGGCCAGCCTGATGCGGATGTTCATGAACGCCGCCGGCCTGACCACCCACTGAGTTCCCGTGGTGGTTACTTGCGGGCCTTGAGGATGACGAACTTCGGCGTCGCGGCCACTTGCTCGACGCCGCGGAACAGCCGGGCCAGCTTGCTGTGATAACCCAAATGTCGGTTGCCGACGATGTACAGGGCACCGCCGACGACCAAGGCTTCGCGCGCCTGCTGGAACATGCGCCAGGCGAGGAAATCCCCCACGACCTGCTGCTGGTGGAACGGCGGATTGCACAGCACCACGTCCAGCGACTGCGCCGGTTGCCCGGCAAGCCCGTCGCCGGCGCGCAGCGTCACCTCGCGCTCGCCCAGGGCGGCGGCCCAGTTTTCGGCCGCCGACTGCACGGCCATGTACGACTCATCCACCAGCGTGTAGCGGGCCTCAGGGTTTTGCAGGGCGCTGGCGATGGCCAGCACGCCGTTGCCGCAGCCCAGGTCCGCGACCTCGGCCGTGCCGAGATTCTTCGGCAGGTGCGGCAGGAAGGCGCGGGTGCCGATGTCCAGGCCTTCGCGGCAGAACACATTGGCGTGGTTGCGCAGCTCGATGTGGGGTTCGTCGAGCCAGTAGCGGGTGGGGTAGGGTGACACGACCGGCGCCTTGGCTTCTGGCGTGGCGATCAACAGGCGGGCCTTTTTCACCGCCAGGGACGCTTGCACCGGGCCGATGTAGCGCTCCAGCAAGTCGCCGGCGGCGCGAGGCAGGTGCTTGATCATGGCCCCGGCAATCACCTGGGCGCCGGGCGCCAGTTGCCCTTGCAGACGGATCAATTGTTCTTCCAGCAGCGCCAGGGTTTTCGGCACCTTGATCAGCACACGGTCGAAGGGGCCGGTCAACGCTTCGCTGGCGGGCACTGTCGGCACCGCATCGAAGGGCCGGCCGTTGCGCACCAGGTTTTTCTCCAGCGCCTGCAGGGCCAGGAATGAGTCGCCGCTGCTGGTCACGGCCACCTTGCCGGCCAGGCTGGCGGCCAGTGCGCCGAAACCGTCATTGAGCACCAGGACCCGGGTCTGCGCCGTGGGCTGTTGTTCGGCCAGGTGGGCGAGCAGGTATTCGTCGGCCGCGTCAAAAGCTTGCAGCGGTTCGTTCTGCTGTTCGGGCTGGCGGATCAGGTCGAGCTGGGCGAAGGGGCTGTCGAGCAGGGGCATGGCTGGGACTCTGGAGATCGGTGGATGTCCCGCTGCCTGGGGTAGGAGTCTGGGCGGGACCGCCTGAATGAACTACGTCGCGCAGATGGAGCGGCATCATTCAAGTGGAACCGTAAATGGTACGTTTTTTTGCCTCGTATTGCCCGCGGGTTTTTCCTGGCCGGTCAGGTCACACGGCATGTCAGATCACGTGAATGTGGGCGGCCTTGGCGACGGCGGAGATCTTGTTGCTGACATTCAGTTTGCGCATGCAACTGCACACGTGGAAATTCACGGTGCGTTCGGAAAGGCAAAGGATCCTGCCCACTTCCGATGCTGTCTTGCCTTCGGCGGACCACTTCAACACTTCGATTTCCCTGGGCGACAGGTGAACGCTCGGCTTGCTGGTGACAGTGTCGGATAACTTCTTGCTGGCCAGGGCATGCAGCCGTTGGCTGGCGAAAATCGCATAACCGAGGTTGCCGTAATGCTCGTCGATATCGATGGGGTAATGAGACCTGGCCAGGCTGAACAGGCTGCAATGGGTGCCCTGTTCATCATGGACGGCCTGGGTCCAGCCGTACTTGAGTCCCTGTCGATTAAGTTCGCGCCATAACTTCGGCGCTTTGGCAAAGACTGTTTCACTCCAGAGAATGGGGATCATTGATTGATTGCAATGTGCTACTAACGGATCTTGCGAGGCATAGCCGTTTTGCTCATAGAACCGGTCCCAGCCATAAGGGTAGTTATTAAGGTTGACCTTGTTGGTGTGCTTATCGGGGCTGCCGTGATAGCTGGCGAACGCACAATATTCAAACCCCTGATTGTTAAAGAAATTCAGGACCAGACGATAGGCCGCCTGCAGGTCTTTTTCACAGGACAGTTTTCTCAGCTGCGAGTCCTTCCAATTGTCCATCGCTTTCTCCTGGGTTGATTCGTCCATGCGGATCCAATCCATGATGCGAAATTTCAGTGTAGGACTATTCCTGATTTGCAGTGGAATTTTTTTAGTTTACTGACAGTGTAAGGTGTTTAAAAAGTAAACTTCCTAGTCGGTTGTTTTTACAGCGTTTGTAACTTTGTACAAGTTCACGGAGTGTTCGCGGTCGGCGCGGCTACATGGCTATTAAATTGCTACTACCTCGCGACGGTGGTGGCGATCGTCCATTTGCGGGACACTGTGCACTGGTTCCATTGGAGTGACGCATGAGCGACAGTGCAGAGAAGTTCACCCGCCAGACCCTGCTCGATGTCCAGACATTGACCCCTCATTTGTTTACCTTGCGTACGACGCGAGATCGCGGCTTTCGCTTCCGCGCCGGTCAGTTCGCCCGGTTGGGCGTGACCAAGGCGGACGGCAGTACCGTCTGGCGGGCCTACTCCATGGTGTCTTCGCCGTTCGATGAGTTCCTCGAATTCTTTTCCATCGTGGTGCCCAATGGCGAGTTCACCAGCGAGCTCAGCCGGTTGCAGCCGGGCGACACGTTGCTGGTGGATCGCCAGGCGTTTGGCTACCTGACCCTGGACCGCTTCTCCGATGGCCGCGACTTGTGGCTGCTGTCCACGGGGACGGGCGTGGCCCCGTTCATTTCGATCCTCCAGGACTTCGAAGCCTGGGAGAAATTTGAACGCATCATCCTGGTGTACAGCGTGCGTGAAGCGCGGGAGCTGGCGTATCGGGACCTGATCGAAGCGTTGCCCCGGCGTGAATACCTGGCCGAGTACGCGCACAAGTTTCGTTTCATCGCCACCGTCACCCGCGAGCAGCATCCGGGCGCGCTCAATGGGCGTATTACCACGTTGATCGAGAATGGCGAGCTGGAGCGGGCGGCGGAGGTGGCACTGACGCCGGAGCATTCGCGCGTGATGCTCTGCGGCAACCCACAGATGATCGACGACACGCGCCAGTTGCTCAAGGCCAGGGGCCTGCAGTTAAGCCTGACCCGCCGACCCGGCCAGGTGGCGGTGGAGAATTACTGGTAGAGGTTCGACATGAAACCCGTGGGAGCGAGCTTGCGCGACGACGTCGGCACGGTCGACATCACCGCAAACTGACCCACGCTTTCACGCGCAAGCCCGCTCCTATAGGAACAAGACCGCTCAAGGCCTCTCGTTCTGTGCCTTGAGCAGGTCGCGAATCTCGCTCAGCAGCAACTCCTCCTTGCTCGGGACAGGGGGGGCGCTAGGGGCCACGGCTTCTTCGCGCTTGAGGCGGTTGATGGCCTTGACGCCCATGAAGATGGCGAACGCGACAATGATGAAGTCGATGACACTCTGGATGAATTTGCCGTAGGCCAATACCACCGCCGGCGCGTCACCTTGGGCGGCCTTGAGGGTAATGGCCAGGTCGCTGAAATCCACCCCGCCGATCAGCATGCCGATCGGCGGCATGATCACATCGCCAACGAATGACGACACGATTTTGCCGAAGGCGGCACCGATGATGATCCCGACGGCCATGTCGACGACATTGCCTTTGACCGCGAAGGCCTTGAACTCGCTTAGCACGCCCATGTGTTATTCCTTGTGGCAGGTGAGGGGTGAGTGGCAGTGTAAATCAGCCTGGCGTGTCTTGCGCAAACGCCTGCTTAGAAGCTTAGTTATCGACCCGGCCCCAGGTCAAAAGTTTACAAAGTGCCACCAATCGCGCGTGATACGTGGTTTGAAACCGATTCCCCACAACGTTTTTTCTATCGAAGCGGTACGGGATTTCTATTTAGGTTTTGGTTTTTCGGGCACTAGCCTCTGACAGGCGCACCTGGATGCGCTCTACAACATCAGAGGAACACGCCTATGAATACCTCACTTGGCCGCGGGGCTTTTTCCCACCGTCGCGCGTTTTTTGTGCTGACCGCCAGCCTGCTGTCCTTGTCCGTCAATGCCGCCACCCTGACCCGTGATAATGGCGCGGCGGTCGGTGACAACCAGAACTCGCAAACCGCTGGCCCCAACGGGCCGACCCTGTTGCAAGACGTGCAGTTGATCCAGAAGCTCCAGCGCTTCGACCGCGAACGCATCCCGGAACGCGTGGTGCATGCCCGGGGCACCGGGGCCCATGGCACCTTCACGGTCTCCGATGACCTAAGCGACCTGACCAAGGCCAAGGTCTTTGCCGGCGGCCAGGTCACGCCGGTGTTCGTGCGTTTCTCGGCGGTGGTCCATGGCAATCATTCTCCGGAAACCCTGCGCGACCCCCGTGGTTTCGCCACCAAGTTCTACACGGCGGACGGTAACTGGGACCTGGTGGGCAACAACTTCCCGACCTTTTTCATTCGCGATGCCATCAAGTTTCCCGACATGGTCCACGCGTTCAAGCCCGACCCACGGACCAACCTGGACGATGATTCACGTCGCTTCGATTTCTTCTCTCATGTTCCAGAATCCACCCGCACCCTGACCGAGTTGTATTCCAACTCCGGGACACCGGCCAGTTATCGTGAAATGGACGGTAATGGCGTGCACGCCTACAAACTGATCAATGCCAAAGGCGAAGTTCATTACGTCAAGTTTCATTGGAAAAGTTTGCAGGGGTTGAAAAATCTCGATCCGAAAGAAGTCGTGAAAGTTCAAGGTCAGGATTACAGCCATATGACCAATGACTTGGTCACTCACATCAATAAAGGCGATTTTCCAAAGTGGGACTTGTATGTCCAAGTGCTGAAGCCGGAAGACCTGGCCAAGTTTGACTTCGACCCACTGGACGCCACCAAGATCTGGCCCGGTGTGCCTGAGCGCAAGGTCGGGCAGATGGTCTTGAACCGCAACCCGGCGAACGTCTTCCAGGAAACCGAACAAGTGGCGATGGCGCCGGCCAACCTCGTCCCGGGCATCGAGCCTTCGGAAGACCGCCTGCTCCAGGGGCGGGTGTTCTCCTACGCCGATACACAGATGTACCGCATAGGCGCCAACGCCCTGCAATTGCCGATCAACGCACCCAAGGTGGCGGTGAACAACGGCAACCAGGACGGTGCCATGAACCCTGGTAGCACCAGCACCGGCGTGAACTACCAGCCGAGCCGCCTGACGCCTCGGGACGAACAACCTGCGGCGCGCTACAGCCAGACGGTGCTGACGGGCAGCACCCAGCAGGCGAAGATCCAGCGCGAGCAGAACTTCAAGCAGGCCGGTGACCTGTACCGCTCGTTCAACCAGAAGGAACGCAACGACCTGATCGAGAATTTCGGTGGGTCCCTGGCCACCACCGACGACGAGAGCAAGCACATCATCCTGTCGTTCCTCTACAAGGCAGACCCTGAGTACGGCACCGGCGTGGCCCGTGTCGCCAAAGGCGACCTGGCCCGGGTCAAGGCGCTGGCGGAAAAGCTGGCTGACTGATCAGGCACATGACGAGTGGGAGCAAAGCCGCGATGCAGCCACTGGCTCGCGAGCGTGCTTTGTTTCCATGCTCTTGTGTCAAAAGGAGACATGACGATGCGCTATTTCCTGTGTTCACTGCTCGCCATCTGCTCACTCGCCGCACTGGCCGATGAGCCCCTGCCCACCGACCCGGCGGCCGTGCAGGCCGAGTTGCAAACCTATTACTTCGACGCCGCCCGCCGGGGCGACGTGCCCATGCTCGATGCCTTCATCGACGCCGGCTACGCGCTCGATACCCAGGACGAAAAGGGCTACACCGCGCTGATCCTCGCGGCCTACCACGGCCAAGGGCCGGCGGTGGAGCGGCTGCTGGCCGCCGGGGCCGATGCCTGCGCCCAGGACAAGCGCGGCAACACCGCGCTGATGGGCGCCATCTTCAAGGGCGAAGTGCAGATCGCCCGGCGCCTGCTGTCCACCGATTGCAGCCCCGACCAACGCAATGGCGCGGGGCAGACCGCAGCGATGTACGCCGGCCTGTTCAAGCGTGATGAACTGCTGGAGGCCTTGAAGGCCAAGGGCGCCGACCTGCAAGCCCGGGACCCGCTGGGCAATAGCGCGACGGACCTGGCCCGTGGTGAAATCAGAATGCCGGCCCCGCGCTGATGCTCGCCTGAGCTATCATCGCGATTTTTACCCCGGAGTTCAGATGGCCAAGGCAAAGCGCATGTACGGCTGCACCGAGTGCGGTTCGACCTTTCCCAAATGGGCCGGCCAGTGCGGTGAGTGCGGAGCCTGGAACACCCTGACTGAAACCATGGTGGAGAGCGGCGGTGCGGCGGCGCCTGCCGGGCGTACGGGGTGGGCCGGCCAGCAGGCCCAGATCAAGACCCTGGCCGAAGTCAGTGTCGAAGAAATCCCGCGTTTCTCCACGGCCTCCGGGGAATTGGATCGGGTGCTGGGAGGCGGCCTGGTGGACGGCTCGGTGGTGCTGATCGGGGGCGACCCGGGCATCGGCAAGTCCACCATCCTGCTGCAGACCCTGTGCAACATCGCCACGCGCATGCCGGCGCTGTACGTCACCGGCGAGGAATCCCAGCAGCAGGTCGCCATGCGTGCCCGGCGCCTGGGCTTGCCCCAGGATCAGTTGCGGGTCATGACCGAGACCTGCATCGAAACCATCATCGCCACGGCGCGCCTGGAAAAACCCAAGGTGATGGTGATCGACTCGATCCAGACGATCTTCACCGAACAACTGCAATCGGCGCCGGGCGGCGTGTCCCAGGTGCGCGAAAGCGCGGCGCTGTTGGTGCGCTACGCGAAACAGAGCGGCACGGCGATTTTCCTGGTGGGCCACGTCACCAAGGAAGGCGCGCTGGCGGGACCGCGAGTGCTGGAGCACATGGTCGATACCGTGCTGTATTTCGAAGGCGAGTCCGATGGCCGCCTGCGTTTGCTGCGGGCGGTGAAGAACCGTTTTGGCGCGGTCAATGAGCTGGGAGTGTTCGGCATGACCGACCGGGGCCTGAAGGAGGTCTCCAACCCGTCGGCCATCTTCCTGACCCGTGCCCAGGAAGAAGTGCCGGGCAGCGTGGTCATGGCGACCTGGGAGGGGACGCGCCCGATGTTGGTCGAAGTGCAGGCGCTGGTGGACGACAGCCACCTGGCCAATCCGCGCCGCGTGACCCTGGGCCTGGATCAGAACCGACTGGCCATGCTGCTGGCCGTGCTGCACCGGCACGGGGGGATCCCGACCCATGACCAGGATGTTTTCCTCAACGTAGTGGGCGGGGTAAAGGTGCTGGAAACCGCCTCCGACCTGGCCTTGATGGCGGCGGTCATGTCGAGCCTGCGCAATCGACCGCTGCCCCACGACCTGCTGGTATTCGGTGAAGTGGGGTTGTCGGGTGAAGTCCGGCCGGTGCCCAGCGGGCAGGAGCGACTCAAGGAGGCGGCCAAGCACGGCTTCAAGCGCGCCATCGTGCCCAAGGGCAATGCCCCGAAGGAAGCCCCGGCAGGGTTGCAGATTATTGCCGTGACACGCCTGGAGCAGGCGTTGGATTCGTTGTTCGAATAAGCCCAGGCTTTTGCAGTGCCCATTTTGAGCAAATGAATCTGTGGCGTGGGGCTCAGACCTGGATCAATGCCGCCAACTCCCGTTCCAGTTCGTCATGGTCGGCCAGGTTCAGCTCCACCAGGCGCCGCAGGTGGGCGATCGAATCCAGGTCGATGTGTTCGCAGACAAAACCCAGGTGGCCATGGTCGTCGTGGGCCAATCGAACTTCCATGCGCACCTCCACCTCATTGCTCAGGTGGACATCGGCCACGAAGGGTTCTTCCGGGTTGCCGAGCCAGGGCTCGGGTTTTTTGATCAGCAGGCCCTTGAGGGACAGGTCCAGCAACTCCACTGGCCAGATAAAGGGGCCCTGGCTCAGTTCCGTCCTGGCGTGAAACTCGATTCGTACGAAGCGGCGGCGTTCGCTCATGACCCATCCTCTTTGAAGATTCACTGACTATAGACCCAACCTGCGCGTCTTCATCACCGTTCGGCCGGCGACAGACGAATGTCGGGTATGGCCTTTGCCCGGGTTAGCGCTAAACTCCGGTAGCTGTCTTCTTGTCCACCCCTGGCTGGAATATAAAAATGACAAACAATAATAGCCTGCTGCGCCATATCCCCTGGCTCCTGCTGGCCGTCGTCGGCGCGTGCGCGCTGGGCGTCGTCGCGTTACGCCGCGGCGAAGCCATCAACGCCCTCTGGATCGTCGTCGCAGCCATGGCCATCTACCTGGTCGCCTACCGCTACTACAGCCTCTTCATCGCCAACAACGTGATGCAACTCGATGCGCGCCGGGCCACGCCTGCCGTGCTCAACAACGATGGCCTGGACTTCGTCCCGACCAACAAGCACATCCTCTTCGGTCACCACTTCGCCGCCATTGCCGGCGCGGGGCCGCTGGTCGGGCCGGTGCTGGCCGCGCAGATGGGCTACCTGCCCGGCACGCTCTGGCTGATCGCCGGCGTGGTGCTGGCCGGGGCCGTGCAGGACTTCATGGTCCTGTTCCTGTCCACCCGCCGCAACGGGCGCTCCCTGGGGGACATGGTCCGCGAGGAAATGGGCCGCATTCCCGGCACCATCGCGCTGTTCGGCTGTTTCCTGATCATGATCATCATCCTCGCGGTGCTGGCGCTGATCGTGGTCAAGGCCCTGGCCGAGAGCCCGTGGGGGATCTTCACGGTGATGGCGACCATCCCGATCGCGATGTTCATGGGCCTGTACATGCGCTACATCCGCCCGGGCCGCATCGGCGAAATCTCGCTGATCGGCGTGTTGTTGCTGCTGGGGTCGATCTGGCTCGGCGGGCAGATCGCCGCCGACCCAGTCTGGGCCAAGGCCTTCACCTTCACCGGGATCCAGATCACCTGGATGCTGATCGGCTACGGCTTTGTCGCCGCGGTGCTGCCGGTGTGGCTGATCCTGGCACCGCGGGACTACCTGTCGACCTTCCTCAAGATCGGCACCATCGTCGCCCTGGCGATCGGCATCCTGGTCACCATGCCTGAGCTGAAAATGCCGGCGCTGACCCAGTTCACCAATGGCCTGGGCCCGGTGTGGAAGGGCGGCCTGTTCCCGTTCCTGTTCATCACCATCGCCTGTGGCGCGGTCTCGGGTTTCCACGCGCTGATTTCCTCGGGCACCACGCCCAAGCTGCTGGATAACGAAACCAACGCCCGCTACATCGGCTACGGCGGCATGCTCATGGAGTCCTTCGTGGCGATCATGGCGATGGTTGCCGCGTCGGTGATCGAGCCGGGCGTGTACTTTGCCATGAACAGCCCGGCGGCCATCGTCGGCGGCGACGTGGTGGCCGTGGCGCAGACCGTCAGCAGTTGGGGCTTCGCCATCACTCCGGACGCCCTGCAGGCCGTGGCCAAGGACATCGGCGAGACCACCATCCTGGCCCGTGCCGGCGGCGCGCCGACCCTGGCGGTGGGCATCGCGCAGATCCTGCACTCGGTGCTGCCGGGTGAGAACACCATGGCGTTCTGGTACCACTTCGCGATTCTGTTCGAAGCGCTGTTCATCCTCACCGCGGTGGACGCCGGCACTCGTGCCGGGCGCTTCATGCTGCAGGACCTGCTGGGCTCGTTCGTGCCGGCCCTCAAGCGCACCGAATCCTGGACCGCCAACCTGATCGCCACCGCCGGTTGCGTGGCGCTGTGGGGTTACCTGCTGTATCAGGGCGTGATCGATCCGCTGGGCGGCATCAACACCTTGTGGCCGCTGTTCGGCATCTCCAACCAGATGCTGGCCGGTATCGCGCTGATGCTCGCCACCGTGGTGCTGATCAAGATGAAGCGCCAGCGCTACGTCTGGGTCACGCTGCTGCCGGCGACCTGGCTGCTGATCTGCACCACCACCGCGGGCCTGATCAAGCTGTTCGACGCCAACCCGGCGATCGGCTTCCTGGCCCTGGCGCGCAAATACAACGAGGCGCTGGCCGCCGGGCAAGTCCTGGCCCCGGCCAAGAGCATCGAGCAGATGCAGCACGTGGTGTTCAATGCCTACACCAACGCGACGTTGACGGCACTGTTCCTGTTCGTGGTCTTCAGCATCCTGTTCTACGCGCTCAAGGTCGGCATCGCCGCCTGGGGCACGAAGGAACGCACGGACAAGGAAGCGCCTTTCCAAGCGCTGCCGGACGCCTGAAACGAGGATTGCAACGATGTTCAATGACTTGAGTCGCCTGGGTAAATACCTCGGTCAGGCCGCCCGCCTGATGGTCGGCATGCCCGACTACGACAACTACGTCGAGCACATGCAGACCCAGCACCCGGACAAGCCGCTGATGGACTACGAGACGTTCTTCCGCGAACGCCAGGAAGCCCGTTACGGCGGCAAGGCCGGGCCCAAGTGCTGCTGACCCGGCAGCCCTGAGGTACCCCCTGTGGGAGCGGGCTTGCTCGCGAAGAGGGTGGGTCAGTCGATGAAGAGGTCGGCTGACCCACCGCTTTCGCGGGCAAGCCCGCTCCCACAGAGTTATTTGGTGGGGCACAAGATGTGTGTCCGTCACAGATTCCCTGTGTGGGAGCGGGCTTGCTCGCGAATGCAGTGGGTCAGTCGATGAAGAGGTTGACTGACCCTCTGCTGTCGTAAGCAGGCTCGCTCCCACAAAAATCCGCATCAAGGAGATTCTGTTTGTCCTCTCCCATCCCGGTCACCATCCTCAGTGGCTTCCTCGGCGCTGGCAAGACTACGCTGCTGCGTCATCTGCTCAAGGCCGAGCACGGCCTGAAAATTGCCGTGATCGAGAACGAATTCAGCGATGCTGGCATCGACACCCAACTGCTGGGCGACGAGCCGGTGCAGGTCATGACCCTGGCCAACGGCTGTGTGTGCTGCACCATTCACACCGACCTGACCAAGGCCCTGTACCTGCTGCTCGAACGGCTGGACAGCGGCGCGATCGCCTTCGATCGCCTGGTGATCGAGTGCACCGGCCTGGCCGATCCGGCGCCAGTGGCCCAGGCGTTTTTCATCGACGAAGACCTGCGCGAGCGCTACATCCTCGACGGCATCCTGACCCTGGTAGACGCCGCCCACGCCGACCTGCACCTGACCCAGGCCATCGCCCAGGCCCAGGTCGGGTTCGCCGATCGCTTGCTCCTGAGCAAGACCGACCTGGTGGACGCGGCCCAGGTCGAGGCCCTCGGCGAGCGTCTGGCGCGGATCAATCGGCGAGCGCCCATCCGGGTGGTGGAGCACGGCAAGATCGACCTGGCCGAGCTGCTCGACATCCGCGGCTTCAACCTCAATGCGGACCTGGGCGCCGGGTTCAGCCTGCGCCCGGTCGGCAAGGCGACCCCGGGCGATCGCATCAGCAGCCTGGTGCTGCGTACCGACAAGCCGCTGGATATCGACAAGCTCAGCGCATTCATGAACCAGTTGCTGGAGGAGCACGGCAAGCAACTGCTGCGCTACAAGGGCGTGCTGAACATCGCCGGTGAACCTCGTCGGCTGGTGTTCCAGGGCGTGCTCAAGCTCTACGGTTTCGATTGGGACACCGAATGGGCCCCCGATGAGCCTCGCGAGAGCGTGATCGTGTTCATCGCCGATGAGCTGCCCGAAGAGAAGATCCGCGCAGGCTTCGACGCCGCGCTAAGTTGACGATCCGGCGCCGGCGGCCATCAGCAACTTCTGTTCGAGATGGTCCAGGTGCTCGTCCATCAGCCGCATGGCTTCATCGACGTCGCCGTTTTCCACGGCGTCCACGATGGCCAGGTGTTCTTGCCAGGCGCAGTGCCGGCGTGACTTGACCTCATGCCGGGCCAGGGCCAGCGAGGTCAATGGCACCAGGCTGCCGAGGAACTGCGCCAAGGGTGCGTTGCCAGCCATGGCCGCCAGTTGCAGGTGAAACTCGCCGGACAGGCGTATCGCCGGGCCGCGTTCGCCGCGGTCCAGGCACTGGCGTTCGCGGTCCACCAGTTCGCGCAGGCCTTGCAGGTCCCTGGGGTGTGGCGCCTTGCAGGCCAGGCGCACCAGGGTGTGTTCGGCCAGGCGGCGGGCATGGAGGATTTGCCGGGTCTGTTCGAGGTCCGGTGCCGCGACCTGGGGCCGGTGGTTGGGGCGCAGGATCACCACCTGCTGATGGGACAGGCGCGCCAGGACGCGACGAATGATGCTGCGGCTGACGCCGAACACATCCCCCAGGCTTTCCTCGGTGAAACGGCTGGCCGGGGCAATGCGCTGGTCGAGAATGGCGTCGAAGATCCGCGGGTAGATATCGTCCACCGACGGCTTGCCGACCCGGCCGGGCAAGGGCAGGGAGGCAAGTACGCTGCGCTGGTGCTGATGGGAAGCGAGGTTGTTCATGGCGATCTCCGCAGGCCGTGGCTCAAGTGCCGAGGTTGTCGTCCGGGATATTCAGTTCGATGCCCATGCGTTGGCCTTCCCGCAGGATGTGCCGCCGCATCTCGGCGCTGGCCTGGGCACTGTTCTTGGCGCGAATGGCGCGCACCACCGCTTCGTTCTCTTCCAGGCGCTCGGCCAGGTGTTCGGGCGAGTTGCGCAACACATCGGCGCTCTGCTTGAGGGCGTTGCTGGTCTGCTGCACCACGTTCTGGAAAATCGGGTTGGAGGTCAGGGCGAACAGTTCCTCGTGGAAGGCGATGTAGGCGTTGGCGCAGGCGTCGCTGTCATTGGCTTCCAGGGCTTCGCGCATGTCCATCAGGGTCAGGCGCAACTGGCCGACTTCCTTGCTGCTGATGGACTGGGCCACCAGGCCAACGATGAAGGGTTCAAGGGTGTAGCGCAGTTGCAGCAGGTCTTCGAGACTGGCGCCGGCCATGGCGCTGCTGTCACCGCCGGCATCGCTGAAATTGGCCTCCAGCACCACGACGCCCTTGCCGGGCATCGAGCGAACCAAGCCCAGGGTTTCCAGCACAATCACCGCTTCGCGCAGGCTGGGCCGGCTGATGCCCAGTTGCTCGGCCAGTTCGCGCTGGCCCGGGAGCATGTCGCCGGAGCGCCATTGGCCTCGGGCGAGGGCGGCGCGGAGTTTCTCCACGACCGAGTTGACGACGGTTGATGAACTGATCACATGGGGCTCCTTGGAAATCATCAGGCGGTGCCGGTTCGCGGGCCGGCGCCGCAGTCTTTCAGAATTGCTGGTGATGAGCACTGCCCACCGGTTTTCGGGCCTGGAAGGTATAGCCTTGCTGGCCGGACAACACCTTGCGGGCCCGCGGTACGTCGATGTCTTTTTCCCAGCGGGCGATGGCCACGGTGGCCACGCAGTTGCCGATCAGGTTGGTCAGGGCGCGCCCGATGCCCATGAACCAGTCCACCGCCAGCACCAGGACCAGGCCAACCACCGGGATGGCCGGGATCGCCGTCAACGTGGCCGCCAGGATAACCAGCGCCGAACCTGGAATCCCGTGGGCGCCCTTGGAGGTGATCAACGACACCAGCAGGATGGTCAGCAGGTCGCTCATGGCCAGCGGCGTGCCGGTCGCATTGGCGATGAAGACGATGGCCAGGGTCAGGTAGATCGAAAAGCCGTCCAGGTTGAACGAGTAGCCGGTTGGGATGACCAGGCCCACGGTCGAGCTGCCGATGCCGAGGTGTTCGAGCTTGCGCATGATTTGCGGCAGCACGGCGTCTGACGAAGCGGTGCCGAGCACGATCAGCAGTTCTTCACGCAGGTATTTGAGGAACGGCAGCATGGGCAGCCCCGACGCGCGCATCACCAGCCCGAGGATGACCGCGACGAAGGCGATGCAGGTCAGGTAGAACAAGCCGACGAGGCTGCCCAGGTGCTGCAGCGAATCCAGGCCGTATTTGCTGGTGGTGAAGGCGATGGCGCCAAAGACACCGATTGGCGCCAGGCGTACGATCATGCCCATGATGCGAAAAATCACGTGGCTGAGTTCGTTGATCAGGCGCGAAATACCCGAGGCGGCGTCCCCCACCAGGTTCAACGCACTGCCGAACAGCACCGCGAACAGCAGCACTTGCAGGATGTTGTTTTCCGCGAAGGCGCCGATCACCGACGTCGGGATCAGGTTCATCAGAAATTGGGTGGTGGTGACCATGTGCTGGCCGCGCTGGGCGATGTCACCCATGTCAGCGCTGGAGAGCTGCTCCAGGTGGATATTGGCGCCGCTGCCGATGCCGGTGGTGAAAGCGAACACCAGCCCGATCACCAGGGCGATGGTGGTGAGAACTTCGAAATAGATGACCGACTTGAGGCCGATGCGTCCGACCTTCTTGAGGTCGCCGGCACCGGAGATGCCGCTGACCACCACGCAGAACACGATCAGACCGATGAGCATCTTGATCAGCTTGATAAACCCGTCACCGAGGGGCTTGAGCTGTGCAGAGTATTCGGGAAGGGTAAGCCCGCAGACGATGCCAAGCACCAGTCCGAGGACAACTTGAAGGAAGATCGACCGCGAGCACCATTTGAGCATGGGAGGGATTCCTGGTTCGGTGTCCGTGTCCGCTGGGCTTTAGGGCCGTTGGCGTCAGGACTTCATTATTGTGGTCTTACCGGTTTGTCCAGTGCAGGCGCAGTCTAGGCGCGGTTTTGCCACGGCCGCAAGGCGATTTTTTAGGTTTTGGCTTTACCGGTCTTACCAGTTGCAAGGAAACCCTCGTGCTTGAGCCTTTTCCCTCCCATGAAAAAATGACCGGCGGCCCAGGCCTGGGGCAAAACCAGAAACGTGTGGGAGCGAGCCGGCTTGCGAAAGGAGCAGGTCAATCAAGGCCGATTGAACGGGCCCTTATCGCGAGCAGGCTTGCGCCCACACAGTCTATTCAAGTCAGGCTGAGTATGAACGTCAGCTTCGAGCGTACATCGGTTTCTGCCAGATAAAGATAAGGCGAACCGTGCATTCTTAATCCGCCCACATATTTGTTGTGCTTCGTCATGAGCGAGAGGGGCGAGTGTTGGGCCGTTATATCGTCCAAGGTGATTACGCGGTTCTTTGGATTAACAAGTCTAAAGGTACTTGCTTGGCCCGAGTCTTTTACGCCAAGGGCGTCGAACCAACTTTTGCCGATGAACTTGTCGTGGTGTTCGCCGGGCGTTTTTATCCACAGGGTGTAGCCATCGGCGCTGTGGCGAAAGTGCAGCATCAGCGGCGCGACGGCGCCGCCGCTGGCTTTGGCGTGCATGCCCAGCAGGCTTGAATGATCGACGGTTTGGGGTTTGCCGCTGAAAAATCCACCGCTGAATGAAGTAATGGTCGCCATGGCCGGTTTTCCGTGCAGCGTTTCAAGCAAGTGGATATGCATGTCTGGCGAGCGAAGTGTTGCGGAAAAAGAGCGTTTACTGTCCATGTAGGGATCGCATCCTTTATTGATGGCCTGCGTGGCCGTGAATAATGAGATTCGATGTTAGGAGGTTCTTGGTAAGTTGTGTCGAAGGCTATGTTTCAAGGCGTGAGGTGTATAAAGGGATGTTGAAGTTATTACTGGCTTTACAGGGAAGAGCAGCCAATAAAAAAGCCCGCCTATTTCGAGGCGGGCTTTTTCAATGACAGCCTAGTGCCGCATCAAGCGCCGTACACCGGCAGCTTCTTGCAGATGGCCTTGACCTTTTCACGCACGGCGTCGATCACCGCTTCGTTGTTCAGGTCCGCCAGGATGTCGCAGATCCAGCCGGCCAGTTCCTTGCACTCGGCTTCCTTGAAGCCACGGGTGGTCACGGCTGGCGTGCCGAAGCGCAGGCCGGAAGTGACGAACGGGGAGCGAGGGTCGTTTGGCACCGAGTTCTTGTTCACAGTGATGAACGCCTTGCCCAGCGCTGCGTCGGCGTCTTTGCCCGAGATGTCCTGCTTGATCAGCGACAGCAGGAACAGGTGGTTCTGGGTGCCGCCGGACACGACGTCAAAGCCGCGCTCGATGAATACGTTGGCCATGGCTTGGGCGTTCTTCACCACTTGTTGCTGGTAGGCCTTGAACTCAGGTTGCAGCGCTTCCTTGAAGCAGATCGCCTTGGCCGCGATCACGTGCTCCAACGGGCCGCCCTGGGCGCCTGGGAACACGGCGGAGTTGAGCTTCTTCTCGATGTCGGCGTTGGCGCGTGCCAGGATCAGGCCGCCACGTGGACCGCGCAGGGTCTTGTGGGTGGTGGTGGTCACGACGTCGGCGAACGGCACCGGGTTCGGGTACACACCGGCGGCAACCAGGCCGGCGACGTGAGCCATGTCGACGAACAGGTAGGCACCGACCTTGTCGGCGATTTCACGGAAACGCGGGAAGTCGAGCACTTGCGAGTAGGCGGAGAAACCGGCCACGATCATTTTCGGCTTGTGCTCGAGTGCCAGGCGCTCGACTTCGTCGTAGTCGATCAGGCCGTTGCCGTCGATGCCGTACTGGATGGCGTTGTACAGCTTGCCGGAGGACGACACGCTGGCGCCGTGGGTCAGGTGGCCGCCGTGGGCCAGGCTCATGCCCAGGATGGTGTCACCGGCCGACAGCAGCGCCAGGTACACGGCGGCGTTGGCCTGGGAGCCGGCGTGCGGCTGGACGTTGGCGTAGTCGGCGCCGAACAGTTGCTTGGCGCGGTCGATGGCCAGTTGCTCGACCACGTCGACGTACTCGCAGCCACCGTAGTAACGCTTGCCCGGGTAGCCTTCGGCGTACTTGTTGGTCAGTACCGAGCCTTGAGCTTCCATCACCGCGGGGCTGGTGTAGTTTTCCGAAGCGATCAGCTCAATGTGCTCTTCCTGGCGCTGGGCTTCTTGCTCCATGGCGGCAAAGAGATCGGCGTCGTACTTGGCAATAGTCAAATCACGGCTGAACATGGCGGTCCTCAAGGATCGGGGCAGAAAAGGGGGGCATTCTAACCCAACCGGTTTTGGAAGGGGTATGAAAGGACGTCATGTCGTGGACGAATGGGATTCACGCACGTTCTCGTTGTTGTTTGGACAGACGTCTTCGCGGGCAAGCCCGCTCCCACATGAACCGCGTTCCCCTGTGGGAGCGGGCTTGCTCGCGAAGAGGCCCGCACAGGCAGTAGAGATTTCAGTCGAGCATGAACAGCGCATCATTGCTGAACTGCGCTTCGAAGCGATTGGCCGGCATTGGGCGGCCGAACAGGTAGCCCTGCACTTCGTCGCAGCCGTGTTCGCGCAGGAAGTCCAGTTGTTCGTGGGTCTCGACCCCCTCGGCGATCACCG
Organism: Pseudomonas sp. MS646; assembly: GCF_036693845.1. Lineage (NCBI taxonomy): Bacteria > Pseudomonadati > Pseudomonadota > Gammaproteobacteria > Pseudomonadales > Pseudomonadaceae > Pseudomonas > Pseudomonas sp. MS646. The sequence goes on along the minus strand of NZ_CP144763.1, from coordinate 5,299,986 downwards.
CGAGGTTGAGGCTGTGGGCCATGGCGATGATCGCACGGGCGATCTGCGCGTCCTGTTCGCCGGAGGGCAGGCCATCGACGAAGGTGCGGTCGATCTTCAACACGTCAATGGGGAACTGCTTGAGGTAGTTGAGCGACGAGTAGCCCGTGCCGAAGTCATCCACGGCGATACTCAGGCCGAGGTTTTTCAACCCGGCCAGGATCTGCATCGCTTCGCTGACTTCGCGCATCAGGATGCTCTCGGTCAACTCCAGCTCCAGGCACGCCGGCGGCAGGCCGGTGCTGCGCAGGATATTGGCGATGCGCGTCCCCAGTTGGCCATCGGAGAATTGCCGGGCCGAGATATTGACCGAAACCTTCGGCACCCGGACCTTGGCCTGGTGCCAGGTCCTGAGCTGCCGACAGGCCTCGGCGATGACCCAGTCGCCCACGTCCACCACCAGCCCGAGTTCTTCCAGGACCGGGATGAAATCCCCCGGCGGCACCAGCCCGCGGCGTGGATGGCGCCAGCGCAGCAGGGCCTCGGCGCCGGTCAGGCGCTTGCCGTCGCCGCTGAACTGCGGCTGGTAATACAGCACGAACTCGTTCTGCTCCAGGGCGTGGCGCAGGTCGCTTTCCAGCTCCAGGCGTTCCAGGGCGCTGGCGTTCATGTCGGCCTGGTAGAACTGGAAGTTGTTCTTGCCGCGTTCCTTGGCGTGGTACATGGCCGTGTCGGCGTTTTTCATCAACTGGCTCAGTTCGTTGCCGTCCTGGGGGCTCAGGGCAATACCGATACTGGCGGTGACGAAGAACTCCCGGCCTTCGAGCACGAAGGGCCTGACCAGGCTGGCGAGGATCTGTTCGGCCACGGTAATGGCCCGGTTCAGCGCCATCTCGCGACTGGCGCGCGGTTGCAGCAGCAGGGTGAACTCGTCGCCGCCCATGCGCGCCACGGTGTCGTCGTCGGCGACGCAGCCGAGCAGCCGCGTGGCCATTTCCTTGAGCATCCGGTCGCCGGCGGCATGGCCAAGGGAGTCGTTGATCGGTTTGAAACGGTCGAGGTCGAGGAACATCAGCACGACCCAGCTCTTCTGCCGCTCGGCCGCTTGCAGCGCGGTGTGCAGGCGGTCCTGGAACAACGTGCGGTTCGGCAGGTGGGTCAGGGCGTCGTAGTAGGCCAGGCGATGGATGCGCTGTTCGCTGGCCTTGCGTTCGCTGATGTCGCTGAAGAAGCACACGTAGCTGGCCAGGTCGCCTTCGTCATCCAGCACCGCGGTGATGCCGACCCAGGCCGGGTAGTGCTCGCCATTGCGCCGCTTGAGCCACACTTCGCCTTCCCAGGTGCTGTGCTGTTGCAGCTGCTTGAGCACATAGCGCAGGTGCGCTTCCTGCTGTTCGTCCACGGTCAGCATGTTGGGCAACTGGTCCAGCACCTGTGACACCGCGTAGCCACTGACGCGGCTGAACGCTTCGTTGGCCTGGACGATGTAGCCCGCCGGGTCGGTGATCAGGATGGCCGAGGTCGAATGCTCGAATACCGTGGCGGCCATGCGCAGGTCTTTTTCGGCGCGGCGCTGCTGGCTGATGTCACGGCCCACGCCCAGCACGCCTTCGAACGCGCCGTGATCGTCCCACACCAGCACCAGGCGCAACTCGATGGGGATCTTGCGCCCATCGGCCCGCAGGCAGTCGAACAGGAACAGCTGGGTCTGCATCTGGTTGCGCAGCTCGGCCAGTTGCTCGGGCTTGTCGAGGGCCTTGCTGACCCGCTCCATCAGGCTGTAGATGCCGGTCAGTTGCTGCGGGTTGGCGATGGTCGACTGCCAGCCGTTCTGGAAAATCCAGTCGACGTTGTAGCCCAGCACCGCCTGAACCGACGGGCTGACATAGTTGAGCGAAAGCTTGCTGTCGGTGGAGAAGATCACGTCGCTGATGCTTTCGGCGAGCATCCGGTAGCGTTGTTCGCTGTCGCGCAGCGATTCGCTGGCTTCGATCTGCTCGGTGATGTCCTTGGCCACGCCGATGATCCGCGTCACCTGGTCATGCCGGTCCCGGGCCAGGGCCTGTTCGCGGATATCGAAGCGCCGCCACTTGCCGTTGCGGTGACGAAAGCGCAGTTGGCATTGCAGCAGTTGCGTGTACCCGCCCCGACGCTGTTCCTGGCGCAGGCCGTGGTAATGGTCGGCATCTTCGCTGTGCAGCAGGATTTCCCAGAAGTACTCGCCCATCTGGTGCAGTTCGGTGCGGTCGTAGCCCAGGGTCTGGCCGAGGTGATGGTTGCTGAAGATCATCCGCTGGCTGATGACGTCCTGCACGTAGAGGTGATCCGGCACGGTGCGCACCACGTCGGACCAGAAGCCTTCGCGTTCGAGCAGCGAGAGTTCCACCAGCTTGCGGCTGGTGATGTCGCTGATGCTCAGGATGACAGCGTTATAGTCGTCCTGTTTTTCCGGCAGGCGCAGCACCAGCCACAGGTGCTGGTCGCGGCCATGGGCGTCCTGCAGGCGGATTTCCAGTTCCAGTTGCTTGTGCTGGTCGAGCAGGGCCTGGAGCAGTTTCGAGCCCACGGGGTTGTGGTCTTGCGGGCCGTTGCCCACCAGCAGTTGCCAGGCCTGTTCGCACGAGTCGACGTTAAGCAGCTTCAACGCCATCTGGTTGACCTCGGTCACCAGCACTTCCCGTTGCAGTTGCTCGCGCTGATGGGGTGTTTCCAGCCAGGTGCGCAATTGATCGCCGGTGTGCAGGCCGACCTTCTGGAAGAAGGCCTTGAGCCCCGACAAATCGAGCACGCACAGGGCCACGCCGGTGCCTTCGAAAATATCCTGGTAACGCCGGCGACCTTCATGCAGTTGCCGTTGGCGTCGGCGCATGTTCAACAGCGCGATCACCGGCAGCAGCGAGATCGCCAGGCCCAGCAGGCATTTGCCGATGAAGGCCGGCAACAGTTGCTCGATCACCTGGCGCCGGTCGAACAACCCACGCAACTGCCAATCGCTGCTGCTCAGGGGCACGGTCAGCACGGTGTTTTCCAGATCGTCCGGGGAGAGCCGGGCGGCGCTTTCCGAAGGCAGGCCCTCGTCGCGGCTGATGATCTGCTGGTCGAGACGGTTTTCCACCAGCCACAACGGGCGCAGGCCCACATCGGCCTGCTTGGTCAGCGTGGCGAAGAAGTTCGGGGTCAGGCGCAAGGCCCAGTAGCCGCGGGTGCTGCCGCTGGCCTGGTGCAACAGCAGGTGCACCACGGAGCCGTCCGTGGAGTTGCTGAAATAGTGGGCCTGGGCCCGGCTGCGTCGCACCAGGTCGGCCAGATAGTCGGCGTCTTCGCTGGCGGCGTCGCTGTCGCTGAGGACCTTGCCCGAGGGGCTCAGCAACGCCAGGCTGCGCAGTTCGGGCAACGATTGCTGCAGCTTGCGCAACAGCGCCTGCTGTTCGTCGGCCGTTTGCGGTTGTTCGACGATCGGTAGCAGGTTGAGGGCGATTTGCGCGTTCAGCGCCATGTTCAGGCTGATTTGCGAGGCCAGGTCGGCGGTGTAGTCGATGGTGTACTGGCGCTGTTGCTGCTGGGTTTCACGCAGTTGGTCGAGCAACTGCCAAAAGAGCAGGCCGAGCAACAGCAGCACCAGTGTGGCCAGCGCGCCCTTCAATGTCCCGCGCAGGGGCGAGCCGGGCACCGTAGCGGGCGCGCGTGGGGACGAGGGCGGCGTGACTTTGGACAAGCTGTAATCCTGCGGTTTGCTGGACTGGCGCGACGTGCACTATAAGCCGGACGCCCGAAGGGCGGCTAGCATGCCTTGCCTTGTGGCAAAGTGCCAGTCCCTGGCGGCTGGACCTTGACCGACGGTTGAGGTAGCTTTGCCGGTCAAACAAGAGCGTTCCAGCTCCACATTCCCAGGCGCCATCGGCCCCCTGGCCTTGATCCCCTTCAAGCGCCGGCGCCGTGCATGGCCTGGCTCGTTCTTTTCACCTGTCACTGACGCTAGGTTCACCATGGCTCAATACGTCTTCACCATGCATCGGCTGAGCAAAGTTGTTCCGCCGAAGCGGGAAATCCTGAAAAACATTTCGCTGTCGTTCTTCCCCGGCGCCAAGATCGGTGTGCTGGGCCTCAACGGCTCGGGCAAGTCCACGCTGCTGAAAATCATGGCCGGTGTCGACAATGAATTCGACGGCGAAGCCCGTCCGATGCCGGACCTGAACATCGGCTACCTGCCGCAGGAACCGCAGCTCGATCCGACCAAGACCGTTCGCGAAGTGGTCGAGGAAGCGGTCAGCGTGATCAAGGACGCCCAGGCACGCCTGGACGAGGTCTATGCCGCCTACGCGGATCCCGATGCCGATTTCGACAAGCTGGCCGCCGAACAGGCCAAGCTCGAAGCCATCCTGCAAGCCAGCGACGGCCACAACCTGGAGCGTCAGCTGGAAGTGGCCGCCGATGCGCTGCGCCTGCCGGCCTGGGACGCGAAGGTCGAGCACCTGTCTGGTGGTGAAAAACGCCGCGTGGCCCTGTGCCGCCTGCTGCTGTCCGCCCCGGACATGCTGCTGCTCGACGAACCGACCAACCACCTGGACGCCGATTCCGTCGCCTGGCTCGAACACTTCCTGCACGATTTCCCGGGCACCGTGGTAGCGATCACGCACGACCGTTACTTCCTCGACAACGTCGCCGGCTGGATCCTGGAACTCGACCGTGGCGCCGGCATCCCGTACGAAGGCAACTATTCGGGCTGGCTGGAAGCCAAGTCTGAGCGTCTTGCCCAGGAATCCAAGCAGCAGTCGGCCCATGAAAAGGCCATGAAGGAAGAACTGGAGTGGGTGCGCAAAGGCGCCAAGGCCCGCCAGTCCAAATCCAAGGCTCGCCTGCAACGCTTCGAGGAAATGCAGTCGCAGGAATTCCAGAAGCGCAGCGAAACCAACGAGATCTACATCCCGGCCGGTCCACGCCTGGGCGACAAGGTCATCGAGTTCAAGAACGTCACCAAAGGCTACGGCGACCGTGTGCTGATCGACAACCTGTCGTTCTCCATGCCCAAGGGCGCCATCGTCGGTGTCATCGGTGGTAACGGCGCGGGTAAATCCACGCTGTTCCGCATGCTGATGGGCAAGGAAACACCGGACTCGGGCAGCATCGAGATCGGCGAAACCGTGCAACTGGCCTGCGTCGACCAGAGCCGCGAAGACCTGGACGGCAGCAAGACCGTGTTCCAGCAGATTTCCGACGGCTCCGACCAGATCCGCATCGGCAACTACGAAATCCCGTCGCGCACCTACGTGGGGCGTTTCAACTTCAAGGGCGGCGACCAGCAGAAGTTCGTCAAGGACCTGTCCGGCGGTGAGCGCGGCCGCTTGCACCTGGCGCTGACGCTGAAGGAGGGTGGCAACGTCCTGCTGCTCGACGAACCGTCCAACGACCTCGACGTCGAAACCCTGCGTTCCCTGGAAGAAGCCCTGCTGGACTTCCCGGGCGCCGCCATTGTGATCTCCCACGATCGGTGGTTCCTTGACCGCGTGGCAACTCACATCCTGGCGTACGAAGACGACTCCCAGGCGGTGTTCTTCGAAGGCAACTACACCGAGTACGAAGCCGATCGCAAGAAACGCCTCGGCGAGGCCGCTGCCCAGCCGCACCGTGTGCGGCACAAGAAGCTGGCTTGAGGGGCGTGCGACCGCAAGGTCGCTGAACCCATGGCGAGGGAGCGTGCTCCCTCGCCACGCAGGTCAGGCGCTAGGCCTGTGGCGCAAAATCGAGCGTGAGAATGTTGGGGATCGTCGGGTCCATCTCGTACAGCAAGGCATAGCCCACACCGGTGATGCCCGTCAGCAGGCTGACGTCGGGCACCCTGTCGTTGTCCAGCCAAGGTCCTGCAAAAAAATGCCGGGCGGCCTCGTCTAGGGCTGTCCTGACCCTGTTCATGCCATCGGCGTTGCCTGAATGCCGATACAGGTCATGCAAGCACAACAGATTGCCGAAATCGCCGTGACACAGGTTGTAACCCTCACCCAACCCGTGCTCCCAGAGATTGCGCTCGCATCGCTGTATGTCGTCGAGCACGGTCTGTCGGGTCGCCGCGTCCAGCACATCCCCCATCGATTGCAGCAGCTGTCGCCTGGCAATGAGCACACCGCCGTCGCCATGGCACCACTTGGACGTATGGTCCACTGGTCCGAGGTTCCTCAGGTCCAGCCAGAAACCGTCCCGGCTCAAGCGGTTCTCACCTTCGAGCACCTGGATGGCCAAAGGCACCAGCGTCGCATCCCCGGTCACGTCATAGGCCTTGCACAGGGCATGGATGACGCCCGAGAGACCGTGGGACAAGCCCGTCAGGATGACGGAGCGATCATCGCGCCGTAGAAGCCGACCCTCTTCGATCAGGACCTGCTCCCGTATGTAGTCGACCATCCGCCGGAGGGCCGGCAGCACCTCGTTCTGTGCCGACGACTCATGGAGATTGGCCAGGAGTGTCACCGCGCCACAACAGCCTGCGAGGAAGTCGAAATCGTAGCGCTCAGGGGGGATTTCGATCAGTTGGGTAAGCAAGCCGGTAATCTTTTCATCATGGCGGGCATCCGCGGTGATCCGGCGGCGATTGATAAGCAAGTAAAGGTAGGCCCCCAGACCGTGATAAGCGCTGACAGTCAGGTCGGTTCGGAAAAAGCCGAAGTGCTGGTCCAGGGCGTCCAGGATCCGATCCAGGCGCGACAGCCAGTGCGACTGGCCACCGACTTTGAACGCGGCCAGGTAAAACAGGCCGATCCCGGCGATACCCGAATACAACCCATGGTCCATCGGCGCCGGGTATTTGCGCAGGCTCGTGGGGTGAGTATGAAAAGACAGCCAGCGGACGTCGGTTGCCGTGCCCCTCACGGCAAGTTCATCGAGGCGGGCGCTGATGGCCAGGACCGCGTCGAGTCGCTCTGCTGGCGGTTCTTTTCCAGGGAGTAGGGGTGTTCGCGTTTCCGGTGAGGGTGGCTCTGGGAACAGGCAGATGTCCAGGAGTGTGCGTTGCAGGGCCCAGTCCTCACGGGACAGGTGACTGATTTTTTGCAGGCAACTTTTTAATGGAGGCTCCAGGGTTGCCATCTCGACGGTTTCACCTTGTGCGCTGGTAAAGCAGCGGGCGTTCAGCGCCATGGTGAAACACGGAATACTGGACCTTTGCAGGTCGGCTATTTCATAGCGGGCAATACCTCTTTCCCGATAGGGCTCTTTTAGATCTTTCCACAGGGTTGCAAGCAGCAGTTCTCGGTCGAGCATGTTCTGCATGAAGCGTGGGTGGCGGATCAGCCCGATAAAGTCAGCGTAGCGCTGCGAATTCTTGAGCAATACGCGGGTGGTCAGTTCGCCGGCGGATTGTTCGAGCATCTCCATGATCGCGTGCCGATGAACCATCAGTGCGCCGTAAGCGTATTCGAAGCCTTTGAACAGCGCGGTCTTATAGGCCTGCGGCCCTATTCGCTCGCCTTGCAGCAGGGGCAGGTGTTTTTGCGCCAACTGATGCTCGAATTCGATTTTGCGCAGGTGGTAGAACCCACCCTCGAAAACCAGGGCGCGACGGGTGGAAATGAACAGGGCCTGGCGAGTCAGCCCGCTCTGGTCGTTATTGGACTTTTGCGAAAAGGGCACGAAGCCGCTGGAACAGATGGATTGCTGGATCACCTTGAAACTGCTGGACAGTGCGCAGCCCGCGGGCAACTCCGTCAGCAAGTCGCTGGTGGACGCCGTGAACAGGCATTCGAGGTCGATCATGACCGGGCTGCTGCCGCAGGCAATGATGTTCTCGTAATGAAAGTCGATGCCGTTCAAGGCATGAATGACGGCGATCTGGGCGCCCATTCTCTTGTAGAACAACTCGACATCCGTTGCCTGTTCGCAGGGCAGGTTGTCGATTTTTTCTATCCAGCTATGCCGCGGGCGGCTGAAAATCCTTGGCCCGCGCACAGAGAAGCAGTCCGCGCCGGTCCACTCGTGCAGGTGTTCAAGCAAGCGGTTGTAGAAAAGCGCTTCCCGGCTTGCCCGAGGTTTGTAGACCAGTGAAACGCTGCCGACGCTGACCAGACAGACCGTTTCGCCGCGCCCGTGGGGGTCACCGAGGCCCAGTTCAATTGCGCTGATTTGCCGAGCTGCGATTGAAAACGCGGCCTCCAATAATGCGAGGTCGGCTGCGAAATGGAGAATGACCGCATAAAGATAGTTGAGGGTATCTTCCAATTGATCGAACAGCAGCGTTGCCAGTACCGGGTAGCACTCGAAGAGTGGTCGCAGTGGTGACGTGCGCAGTTGTTCATTGAAGGTGCCCAGGTCAATGTTTTCGCCTTGCGCAATTCGCATATTCAAATGATGCACAAGACTTTGTTCCGAGGTGCGACTCACCCGGGCCAGAACATACTGTTCGAGGCTTGCGAGCAAGGCCGACTCGTCAATGTGCGGTGAAACTTGGGAGTAACGCTTGTCGGCCTTGAACGTGTCGATGAAATAAAGAAGAAACCGCTGGCCGAAGCCATGAAAGTTATCTTTTTTAGTTGCACTTGTTTTTGTTTCGACAGGAAGTCTGTCGAGGTGGGCCAGCTTCTGTTCCAAACTTTGCAGGCATGATTCGCTGCTGGGGGGCAGGCGGTGTTGGTGGTTGGGGGCGCTGACGTGTTTCAGCAGTTGTTCCCGGCCCAGACCAAAGTGATCCAGCAAAGCCTGGTCATCGGCGTGCAGGCGAGTCAGGTTGCTTTCGAACAGGGCGATGTCGAGTGTGGAAGCGCCTGTGTACTGCCCTCGCTGATCCCACTTCAAAGCGTTAACAAGCATGCCTAGGCTCCTGGCATGGATGGAGCAGGCGGTGCCTGCTCCATGTTTATCGGTGTTGCCTGTTGCGACGGTCAGTGGGCTGGATCAGCACCCGAGTGTCGAGCACTCGAGGTTGGTGCAGGTGCCGAACGTGTTGCATTCCATCGTCGTCGCCAGGATTGCGGCGATGTTGCTGGCCGGCGCTTGATAGGCGTCGAACTCGAGATAGAAGTCGCCGGACATGTTCAGGATCTGTTCGCTCATGATGTGTTCCTCATCAGGTTGATCAATTCAATACAGTGACCCACGGGCGATCGGGTGCCAGACAGCGCATCCGAACGGTGGGATGTCATGAAGTTATTAAGGGATAGGGTTAGGGAGTGTCGAAGTGCCCGCGGTGCGGATTGACTTCAAAGAGCAGGATTCAGCACAAGATAGCGGTGCAATGCACAGTGCCGCACTCGACAATGGTCCGCGCCGCCGATTCGATGCCGAGGTGGTTTACCTGTTGGTAGGCATTGAAGTCGCCGTCGAAGTCACCGGACATTGCCAAAATGTGTTCGCCCATCATGCATCTCCTTGTTTTTGTTTGCGCCGGTTTCGACGCGGGAAAAACAGTAGCATGGACTTCGATAAGCGCAAACTTGCGGTTATAACCTCATGTTGCAGTTACCTGTCGCTACAGGTAACTAAGCGAATGGCTGTTAGTTGTGAGTTAATCCAATAGCAAGATGCCGGCGCGCGCCGCTTCAGGGCAGTTCGATTGCAATCACTTCAATGCAAAGATCGCCCACCGGTCGCTGCCAGACCACCTCATCCCCCAACTTCGCTCCCAGCAACGCCCGGCCCAGGGGTGATCCCCAGTTGATCAGCCCGCTGGCCGCGTCGGCCTGGTCCTCGCCCACCAGTTGCACCCGTTGCTGCTGGTCCAGTTCGTCGGCGAAGGTCACCCAGTGTCCAATCCGGACCTGATCGGATGACGTCGGCGCCACGACCTGGGCGCTTTGCAGGCGCAGGTTGAAATAGCGCAGGTCACGTTCGATGTCCGCGATCCGCTGCTTATCGGCCTGATCGCCGCGGGCTGTCTGCTGGCTGTGCAACGCCTGCAACTGTGCGACCCGCGCCTGCAACTCGGCGAGCCCGCTGGGCGTGACGTAGTTCGGTTGTGCGCTGACCTGGCGTTCGACTGGCTGGTCGGCCTGGGCGGCGGCGTTGTCTTCGTTGACGAAAGCGCGACTCATGGTGTTCTCCTCTGTTGGAGTTTGGGCCATGGTCGCAGGCTTTTGGTTTCGACGAATGTCTGTGCGCGACTCACTGCGAGCGATAAGCCCGGCCGGCGTCTCGATCCTTTTCCTGTTGCCAGGCGCGTTCGCGCTCGTCCCAATGGCGTTCGCGATAGGCATCGCGCTCTTCGCTTTCGCGCATGGCCTGGCACTGCCGGAACCCGTCGCTCCAGCCTTCGGCGTAGCGGGGATCCTTCAGATAGCGCGGCACATCTTTGCGGAACTGACCGGTAATCACGCCGGCGGCTTGCCGGCCGCTGCTGCAACCGTCGTCGTAGCCGTCGGCGAAGGCCGGTGGGAAACCTCGGGCAATGAGGTCCTCGTGAGTGGTCTCGCAACCGCCAAGCAACATCAGTACCGCCAATACCACCACCGCCCGCCTCATTTTCTGCCTTCCTGCCGGATTCACCTGTACATGAAGTCTAGAAGCGGATTCGTCAGGCCGATGTGAAAGCGTTGTGAGCAATCCGTTGGGCAGGTGACGAACGCCCTGGCGGGAGCGCTCGATTGACGGCCGTCGGCGTCAGTAGTGGTACCACTTCACCTCGAGCATCACTTCGTTCTCCGGCGAGGCGAGGTGGCTGAATTCACGTTGGGCACTCAGGCGCAGGCCGAGGTTGCGGGACAATTCCCATTGCTGGTTCAGGCTCAGGCTGCGGCGCACTTCGCCGTTGACGAAGTAGTCGCCCTTGGCTTCCAGGCTCAGGTTGCCCAGCGGGTTTTTCCACAGCACGCCGCTGTTGAAGCCGCCGGCCGGGGCGATGAACTCGGCGAAGTCGTTGTTGTGCTCGACCCGCACCGTGCCCAGGGCGAACCCCAGCACATCTTCGCCCAATGCCCAGGTCCCGCCGGCACCGCCGTTGACGTGGCTAACCAGGGTTTCATCGTCGTGCTTGCCCGGCACTCGCTCCAGGCCGCCGGTAACCTGCCAGGACCATGGCTGCAACAACTCGTTGCGCGGCGTCAGCGAGCGAATCGTCGCCAGGTCGAGTTGTTGCACCTGCCAGTCATTGCCTTCGTACTGGCGCAGTTTGAGTTGCAGGATTTCAATCTGGGCCCCCAGCGGGAAGCTCTCGGCGTTGTCGTTGAGGTCGTGATAGGCCATGCGCAAGCCATACTCGCCGAACGCCCGGTCGCCCCGGGTGCCGAGGCCGGCCTGCCAGGTGCGGGATTCATGGCCGTCCTCGGGCAGGCCCGGCTGCGGGATGTCGAGTTCCGGCGCGGGATTCTGGTTGATCGCCCGCAACAATTCGAAGCTGCGTTGGGAGCGCTGTGGGTCGCGCTCCTGGCCGTTGGCGCGGTAGCGCTCCAGGCGGTAGGCCGCATCGACGATCAGCGCCTGGCGGTCCCGTGGCAGCGCCTTGAAGGCGTCGGCTTGCAGTTGTTGCTGGTCGGCGCTGACCTTCAGCACCCATTGTTGTTCGTCATCGCTGAGCGGTTCGGCACGGCTGAGCAGTTCCCGCTCCCGGGACGGTCGGTACTGGATGCTTTCCACCAGGCCGGCTTCCTTCACCGCCTTGACGGTGTCGGTGGGGATGGCGGTCAGCGGGAACTGTTCGGTCAGGCGCAGGCTGGGGCGCGCCACCTGCAACAGTTCAAGCAGGCGATAGGAGCAGTTTTCGTCGAAGAAAAAGTAGTCGAACTGGATCTGCTTGAGTTCCCAGACGTGTTCGACCATGCGCTCGGTTTCGACCTGGCTCAGGTTGAGTCGATACTCCCACAGGTCGCGGTTCTCCAGGCTTCGGTACTCGGAAAGTTTTTCCTGGTAGGGCACCAGGGCGAACAGGCCGGGATAGCCCCCCATCAAGCCCTTCCAGGCGTAGAGGATGCTGTTGTCCGAACCTTCGATGTAGGCGCCGAAATTGATCGCGTAGCTGAGCAAGGCGGTCTTGTCGCTTTGCACGTCGGCCTGGTCGATGCGCAGCAGGGTATGGCCGAACATCGAGGACGGGCTGTTGAGGTACGCCGCCGGGAAAATCATCACCGCGCTGTGGGGCGAGACGTCCTTGAACCATTGGTTGAATTCGCTGCAGTCTACGGCGGGCAGGTCCGTCAGCTTGAGCTGCGCCTTGAGCCAGCGCGTGCGTGCCGGGTACACGCATTGGGCGTGCTGCTGGCCGGCACTGGCCGGGCCATACAAGGCTTGCAGCGTGGCGGTCAGTTCACGGTCGGGGTGCTGATTGCCGTCGGGCGCGAGGAAGAATTTCTTGTCGCTGATGTAGCTGCGCCAGCCGCCCAGCTTGGCGGTTTCATAGTGGCCCAGGGAAATCCAGAAGCGGTCATTGGCCAGTTGCTGCAAACGTTGAGGGTCGACATGAGGCGCTGCGGACAGCGGGGCGCACACACAGAGCGCCAGCCAGGCAAGGCGTTTGAGCATAGTCGGCTACTTGGAAAGTCGAAAAAAAAGAGCGCAAGGGGCCCCAGAAAGAAAACCCGCTCCCCGAGAGGAGCGAGTGGTGTCGAGCTTAAGCTTGAGTGGCGTATTTGGCCAGGCGCGGATCGTTCTTCAGGACGGCCAGGGTATTGGTATGCACGTCTTCGGCGGTCACGTCAGCCTTGCTGAAGATTTGCTGGAAGTGCTCGTGGGTGACGGCCGAGAAATGTGCGCGATCTTCCGGCGCCACGCCCAGCACCACGGCATAGGTGGTCAGCGCTTCGCCCTGACCCTTGGCCATGTCTTCGGACAGCTCGTTCATCATGCCATTCATGGCCAGCCAGGACTTGCCACCATAGGTCAGTGCCGCGTTGGTCGAGCAACCGTTGGTGCCGGAGGTCATGCCGAAGGTGGCGTTACCGGAGGTGCCGTTGGTGGTGGATGCCAGGAAGTGAGCCGGAGTGCCACGCTGACCTTCGAACAGCATGTTGCCCCAACCGCAATCCGGGCCGCCTGGCGCCTGAGCCATGGCGTTGATGGATACAGCGGTGAAGAGAGTACCGAGAAGAATCCGTTTCATAGCTATGTTCTCTTTATGTGCATACCAATGGACAGGGTCTGGCGCCTTTGTGGCTTCAACCACGCGTGCCAGTGGGCCGGTTATTGTTCCAGCCGCGCAATTTGGAGTTTAGGCACGATCCTGGGGTTCCGTGACATTTTGCAAAAACAATCCGTGGGGTCGTGAATGGACCGAGCCCGGGCCGGGGCGCTCGCTCGACTATGCTTTGGCCTGAGGCGCTCCTTGCCAGTCAGGCATGGGCAGCGCCAGAATGCCGCTATCTGCCCCGCCTGATGTAAGGAAGCCCGATGCCTGATCCTGTTGCTGCCAGCTTGCGTCTAGCGCCTGAAGCGCTGACCCGTCCGTTTTCCGCTGAACAGTTCAGCTTCTCTACCACCAATGATCTGGAGCCCTTTCGCGGTGTGCTCGGCCAGGAGCGTGCGGTCGAAGCCTTGCAGTTCGGCGTGGCCATGCCGCGCCCCGGTTACAACGTATTCGTCATGGGCGAGCCCGGTACCGGTCGGTTCTCGTTCGTCAAGCGCTACCTCAAGGCCGAGGGCAAGCGCATGCAGACCCCGGCGGACTGGGTCTACGTCAACAATTTCGATGAGCCTCGCGAACCCCGTGCACTGGAGCTGCCATCGGGCACTGCCGGCGCCTTCATCGCCGACATCAACGGCCTGATCGACAACCTGCTGGCGACCTTTCCCGCGGTGTTCGAGCACCCGTCCTACCAACAGAAGAAGAGCGCCATCGATCGCGCCTTCAACCAGCGCTACGACCGCGCCCTCGATGTGATCGAGCGCCTGGCGCTGGAAAAGGACGTCGCGCTGTACCGCGACAGCAGCAACATCGCCTTCACGCCGATGAGCGAGGGCAAGGCCCTGGACGAGGCGGAATTCGCCCAGTTGCCGGAAGCCGAGCGCGAGCGTTTCCACGAGGATATCTCCAGCCTGGAAGAGCGCCTGAACGAAGAGCTCGCCAGCCTGCCGCAGTGGAAGCGCGAGTCCAACAACCAGTTGCGCCAACTCAACGAGGAAACCATCACCCTGGCCCTGCAACCGCTGTTGGCGCCGTTGTCGGAAAAGTACGCCGAGAACGCCGCCGTCTGCGGTTATCTGCAAGCCATGCAGGTCAACCTGCTGCGCACGGTGGTCGAGCAACTGGTGGATGACAGCAAGACCGACGCCGTTGCCCGCAAGCTGCTGGAGGAACAATACGCCCCGAGCCTGGTGGTGGGGCATCCGTCCAGCGGCGGTGCGCCGGTGGTGTTCGAGCCGCACCCGACCTACGACAACCTCTTCGGCCGCATTGAATACAGCACCGACCAGGGCGCGCTCTACACCACGTACCGGCAGTTGCGTCCAGGGGCCTTGCACCGAGCCAACGGTGGGTTCCTGATCCTCGAAGCGGAAAAAATGCTTGGCGAACCATTCGTGTGGGATGCGCTCAAGCGCGCCTTGCAGTCGCGCAAGCTGAAAATGGAATCGCCGTTGGGTGAGCTGGGGCGACTGGCCACGGTGACCCTGACGCCGCAGCACATCCCGTTGCAGGTCAAGGTCGTGATCATTGGCGCCCGCCAGCTCTACTACGCCTTGCAGGACCTGGACTCGGACTTCCAGGAAATGTTTCGCGTGCTGGTGGACTTCGACGAAGACATCCCGATGGGCGATGAAAGCCTGGAGCAGTTCGCCCAGTTGCTCAAGACCCGCACCTCGGAGGAGGGCATGGCGCCGTTGACCGCTGATGCGGTGGCTCGCCTGGCGACCTACAGCGCTCGCCTGGCCGAGCACCAGGGGCGTCTGTCGGCGCGTATCGGCGACCTGTTCCAACTGGTCAGCGAAGCGGATTTCATTCGCCAGCTGGCCGGTGACGAAATGACCGATGCCGGCCATATCGAACGCGCACTGAAAGCCAAGGCCACCCGCACCGGACGCGTCTCGGCGCGGATCCTCGACGACATGCTGGCGGGGATCATCCTGATCGACACCGACGGCGCCGCCGTGGGCAAGTGCAACGGTCTGACGGTGCTGGAGGTCGGTGATTCGGCGTTTGGCGTGCCGGCGCGGATTTCCGCCACGGTGTACCCGGGTGGCAGCGGCATCGTCGACATCGAGCGCGAGGTCAACCTCGGCCAACCGATCCACTCCAAGGGCGTGATGATCCTCACCGGTTACCTGGGCAGCCGTTATGCCCAGGAATTCCCGCTGGCGATCTCGGCCAGTATCGCCCTGGAGCAATCCTACGGTTACGTGGACGGCGACAGCGCCTCGCTGGGTGAGGCGTGCACGCTGATTTCGGCCCTGTCGAAGACGCCGTTGAAGCAATGTTTCGCCATCACCGGTTCGATCAATCAGTTTGGCGAAGTGCAGGCGGTGGGCGGGGTCAACGAGAAGATCGAAGGCTTCTTCCGCCTCTGCGAAGCCCGCGGGCTGACGGGCGAGCAGGGGGCGATCATCCCCCAGGCCAACGTCGCGACGCTGATGCTCGATGAGCGGGTGCTGGCCGCCGTGCGCGCCGGGCAATTCCACGTCTATGCGGTCCGCCAGGCCGACGAGGCGTTGAGCCTGCTGGTGGGTGAGCCGGCCGGTGAGCCCGATGAGAACGGCGAGTTTCCGGAGGGCAGCGTCAACGCCCGGGTGGTGGAGCGCCTGCGGGTCATCGCCGAAATGATCAGCGAAGACGACATCAAGGAAGCGGAAAAGGAACTGGCCCAGCAGGCCCTGGCGGAGGCCAAGCCGGTTTGATCTGAGCGGCAATTGCCCTGTGGGAGCGGGCTTGCTCGCGAAACCAGTGTGTCAGCTGACGACTATGCCAACTGACAAACCGCTTTCGCGAGCAAGCCCGCTCCCACAATAGGTTTTGCAGTGATTTCCTGTTAGTAATGCCACCACTTTGGCGTCAATATTCACACTGTGACCGCTCGGCGTAATCTGGTCTCGAAACCCTTTGCGCCCGGAACTTTTCTTCTATCCTCAGCTCAAGGATAACGAGAGCCATCATTGGATCGAAACAGCCCCCTCCTGGGACTGAATACCGGATCTACCGAGGGGCGCCGCCATGTCGCGCAACCTTTGTCTCACTCGTCAATGCCTGGGCCTTGTGACCCGTATCGAATGCGCCATCCGCCCACTGGCGGGAGATACCGGTATGTGGACCTTGCTCTTTGCCGCCGGAATGGCCGGTGAACAACCTTCCGCCATCAAGGCCCAGGGCCCATTTGCCGGCCCGAACGCCGCCGAAACCATCCTCGATACCATCGTCCAGAGCCTGACGTTGCACGGCTATGAGTTGGCCAACGACCCACAGATCTGGTGCCTGCACATGCAGGCCCAACTGCGTGAGATCAATGGCGGGCGGTGTCGCAACGTGGGCGGCTTCGAGTATCGCCCGCTGCATTGAGCGTTTCCATCACGCAGCTCTTGGCTGTTGCGCCGGGTCCAGGGATGTGGCCTGGCGTTTGTAGGGCCGCTCGTGGCTGATATACTCGCCGCGATTTTTCAGCCCTGGTGTGAGACTCAATGGAACGCTTTATCGAAAATGCAATGTACGCCTCCCGTTGGTTGCTGGCGCCGATCTACTTCGGGCTGTCCCTGGGCTTGTTGGCACTGGCACTGAAATTCTTCCAGGAAGTCTTCCACGTTATCCCCAACGTGTTTTCCATGGCCGAGTCCGACCTGATCCTGGTGTTGCTGTCGCTGATCGACATGGCGCTGGTGGGCGGGCTGCTGGTGATGGTGATGATTT
The DNA here is from genome assembly GCF_036693845.1 of Pseudomonas sp. MS646. Taxonomy (NCBI): domain Bacteria; kingdom Pseudomonadati; phylum Pseudomonadota; class Gammaproteobacteria; order Pseudomonadales; family Pseudomonadaceae; genus Pseudomonas; species Pseudomonas sp. MS646. Next base: position 5,283,272 of record NZ_CP144763.1, on the reverse strand, counting down.
CCGGCTACGAAAACTTCGTCTCGCAACTGGACATCGACTCCGACAAGGAAAAGCTCAACTGGCTCGGCACCATGGACTCTTCCTCGCTGAAGATGAAAGTGGCTGCCTCGATCGTGGCGATTTCCTCCATCCACCTGCTGCGCATCTTCATGGACGCCAAGAACGTCGATCCCGAGCACCTGATGTGGTACGTGATCATCCACATGACCTTCGTGGTTTCGGCGTTTGCCATGGGTTACCTGGATAAACTGACCAAGCACTGAGGCGCGTCCCGCGTGCTGGTGCAACGCCCACCTGTTGAGAAGCCGGTGGGCGTTGTCGTTTCTGGCGGCGTGCTTTGGCGCGGGTGTTGGTCATCCGCCCCGGCATCTGTGCTAGTCTGCTCGCCCTTTTGGTTCCGGGCGCTCCGGGAAGCGCCGTGTCATCCATGGCCATTCCCGGGCCGTCCGCACAGCGGAGCAGCACCATGTCCGAAGTCAACCTGTCCACCGACGAAACCCGCGTCAGCTACGGCATTGGCCGTCAGTTGGGCGACCAACTGCGCGACAACCCGCCACCGGGCGTCAGCCTGGACGCGATCCTGGCCGGCCTGACCGACGCCTTCGCCGGCAAGCCAAGCCGCGTGGGCCAGGAAGAGATGTCCGCCAGCTTCAAGGTCATCCGCGAAATCATGCAAGCCGAAGCGGCTGCCAAGGCTGAAGCCGCGGCGGGCGAAGGACGTGCATTCCTGGCCGAAAACGCCAAGCGCGAAGGCATCACCACCCTGGCATCGGGCCTGCAGTTTGAAGTGTTGACCCAGGGCGAAGGCGCCAAGCCGACCCGTGAAGACCAGGTGCGTACCCACTATCACGGTACCCTGATCGATGGCACAGTGTTCGACAGCTCCTACGATCGTGGCCAGCCTGCCGAATTCCCGGTCGGCGGCGTGATCCCAGGCTGGACCGAAGCGTTGCAACTGATGAACGCCGGCAGCAAATGGCGCCTGTACGTGCCGAGCGAACTGGCTTACGGCGCTCAAGGCGTTGGCAGCATTCCGCCGCACAGCGTACTGGTGTTCGACGTCGAGTTGCTGGACGTCCTGTAAGACCCTGCCCGGTTTAACAGTGGGCAAAATGTGGGAGCGAGCTTGCTCGCGAAAGCGGACTTTCAGTCGACCTATCAGCTAACTGATGTACCGCCTTCGCAAGCAAGCCCGCTCCCACATTGTCTTCATGCTCATCCGTGAAACCTGCCATTGAAATCGCCAGTCGGGCGCAATGCCCTGGCGTAGCAGAACAGGAACAGGTTGCGCACCAGCTCCTTGAGCACCAGCGGCTCGCTGGAATTGAGGCTGTTGAGGTCCAGATCACCCTGGTCCTGCAGCTCGCTCAAGGCTTCTTCCTCAAGCACTGCGCAGACTTCCCCGGTTTCCCGATGGAGGATCCTGAGGTAGGGGTGCGGGCGATCCAGCCAGGCGTCGATCAAATAAGTCATGGTTCTCATCTCCTTGATGGGTTTCGATGAGAATAATTCTTATTCGCTAAATAGCAAGTCTCTATTGGTATCCCGATTTGTTTTCTGACGACGGGCGGTCGACGTTCAGGACCGCTGGCAATGGGCTGGTACGTGCAAGGTGGGGTGGGATCGGGGGAGGTGGGGGCACCATCCCACGGCAGGCGCGGGATGGCGTACGGCAGATTCAGACTTTTCTGACGAACTCGGATTTGAGTTTCATTGGGCCGATGCCGTCGATCTTGCAGTCGATGTCATGGTCGCCTTCACACAGGCGGATGTTCTTGACCTTGGTGCCGACCTTGACCACCAGCGAAGTGCCCTTGACCTTGAGGTCTTTGATCACGGTGATGGTGTCGCCGTCCTGCAGGACGTTACCGACCGAATCCTTCTTCACCGTGGTGTCGGAGGCCGTCTCGACCTCGCCGCTGGCGGACCATTCGTGGGCACACTCAGGGCAGACCAGTTGAGTACCGTCTTCGTAGGTGTATTCGGAATTGCATTTCGGGCAGGGAGGCAACGTGCTCACTAGGGTTCCTTGGTATCAGGAGGACAAAAGGGCGCACATTGTATAGGGTTTTGCGGCTAGGAGGGCGATGTGAGGTTTTTTGTGGCGAGGGAGCTTGCTCCCGCTGGGCTGCGGAGCAGCCCCATATGGCGCTTGCGGTCGCTGCGCCCGAGGCGTCGGACCGACCGAGCGGGAGCAAGCTCCCTCGCCACAAAAGCTCTTTGCGATCTATGTGATCAGTGAGTACGCGCCACCGCAAACTCGCTCAGTTCCACCAGCGCATCGCGGTATTCGCTGGAGGGCAGGGCATCGAGGCACTTGATCGCGCGGGCGACGTAGTCACGGGCCAGTTTCGCGGTGTAGTCCAGCGAGCCGGAGGCTTCAACCGCTGCCCGAATGCTTTCCAGGTCTTCGATCCCGCCTTTCTGGATCGCCTGGCGCACCAGCGCCGCCTGTTCGGGCGTGCCTTCGCGCATGGTGTAGATCAGTGGCAGGGTCGGCTTGCCCTCGGCGAGATCGTCACCGACGTTCTTGCCCAGGGTTTCGGCGTCGCCCTTGTAGTCCAGCAGGTCGTCCACCAACTGGAATGCCACGCCCAGGTGGTCGCCAAAGGTGCGTAGCGCTTCGCTCTGTTCGGCGCTGGCGCCGGCCAGGGCGGCGGCACTGTGGGTCGAGGCCTCGAAGAGCATCGCGGTCTTGCCGCGGATGACCTCCATGTAGGTTTCTTCCGTGGTGCTGGCGTCGCGTACCTTGGACAGTTGCAGCACTTCGCCTTCGGCGATGATGCGCGTGGCCTGGGACAGGATCTTCATCACCGGCATCGAGCCCAGTTCGACCATCATTTCGAACGAGCGCGAGTACAGGAAGTCGCCTACCAGCACGCTGGGGGCGTTGCCCCACATGGCGTTGGCAGTCGAGCGGCCGCGGCGCATGCCGGACATGTCGACCACGTCGTCATGCAGCAGGGTGGCGGTGTGCAGGAATTCGATGGTGGCGGCCAGCAGGCGCATATCGTCGCCTTCGCGGCCCAGGGCCTTGCCACACAAAAGCACCAATAAAGGACGCAGGCGCTTGCCACCGGCTGAAGTGATGTAATCGCCGATTTTCGATACCAGAGGCACTCGGGAAGTCAGCTGCTTCTTGATGATGCCGTCGACGGCGCTAAAATCGTCCGCCACCGCGCGGTAGAAAGCTTGGGGTTGCATCAGCGACAGGTGCTCCAGAAGGGTTGCGCGGCATGCTAGGACCCACATCCGCAGGTGTCAAGGCGCGATGGACGGCTACTTGCAAGCCTGGAACAGCTTGCGTACAATCGCGCACCCTGAACTTCCTGGGCAGCACCTGCCTTACGCAATTGCATCCGGGCCTTCCAGCCCATGCAGCCATGCCAGCCAATACCTCTTCTTATAAAGCGCTGGGTGAGCAGGATTATCGGAGAAATACCATGTCGTATGCAGTAATCGTTACTGGTGGCAAGCAATACAAGGTCGCCCCAGGTGAATACCTGAAGATCGAAAAACTGGAAATCGCTACCGGCGAATCCGTGACTTTTGATCGCGTTCTGTTGGTCGCCAATGGCGATGACGTGAATATCGGTGCTCCAGTTGTTGCTGGCGCGACCGTTGTGGCTGAAGTGATCTCCCAAGGTCGTCACGATAAAGTCCGCATCATCAAGTTCCGTCGTCGTAAGCACCACATGAAGCGTATGGGCCACCGCCAGTGGTACACCGAGATCAAAATCACCGGTATTCAGGCTTAATTTCAGCCTAATTCCTCACTAGGAGAATTGAACTCATGGCACACAAAAAAGCTGGTGGTAGTACCCGTAACGGTCGCGACTCAGAAGCCAAACGCCTTGGCGTGAAGATGTATGGCGGCCAGGCTATCAAAGCAGGCAACATCATCGTGCGTCAGCGCGGCACCCAATTCCACGCTGGCTACGGCGTGGGCATGGGTAAAGATCACACCCTCTTCGCTAAAGTCGAAGGCGTGATCAAGTTTGAAGTAAAAGGCGCCTTCGGTCGTCGTTACGTAAGCGTTATCGCAGCTTAATTGCGAGACCGCTGGAGAAGCCCTGTCTTGCGACGGGGCTTTTTCGTTTGTGGGGTGAGTCTCTTGCAAAGCTGTTTGTGTGGGCTGGTGGCGCCGCAACCGGGCGCTTGATCGGGTCGCAGCGTGCATTTTTGCAAGAGTCTTATGTCTTGTTTTTTTCGGCTCGTCCGTATGGCGAGAGGCGTGTGTCATGAAGTTTGTTGATGAAGTATCGATTCGAGTAAAGGCCGGCGACGGCGGCAATGGCTGCATGAGTTTCCGTCGGGAAAAATTCATTGAAAACGGCGGCCCGAACGGTGGTGACGGCGGCGACGGCGGCTCGATCTTCATGCTCGCCGACGAAAACCTCAACACCCTGGTGGACTACCGCTACACCCGGCACTTCGATGCCGAGCGTGGCTCCAACGGCGGCAGCACCGACTGCACCGGCAAAAAGGGCGAAGACCTGATCCTGCGCGTTCCGGTCGGCACCACGGTGATCGACTCCGCGACCCAGGAAGTGATCGGCGACCTGACCAAGCCGGGCCAGCGACTGCTGGTGGCTCATGGCGGCTGGCACGGCCTTGGGAATACGCGTTTCAAATCCAGTACCAACCGCGCGCCGCGCCAGACCACGCCAGGCAAGCCGGGCGAGCAGCGTGACCTGAAGCTGGAAATGAAGGTGTTGGCCGATGTGGGCCTGCTGGGCCTGCCGAACGCTGGCAAAAGTACCTTCATTCGCTCGGTGTCGGCAGCCAAGCCGAAAGTCGCCGACTACCCGTTCACCACCCTGGTGCCGAACCTGGGCGTGGTCAGTGTCGATCGCTGGAAAAGCTTCGTGGTCGCGGACATTCCGGGCCTGATCGAAGGGGCTTCCGATGGCGCTGGCCTGGGCATTCGCTTCCTTAAGCACTTGTCTCGTACCCGTCTGCTGCTGCACCTCGTGGACATGGCGCCGCTGGATGAAACCAGTGCCGCCGATGCGGCCGAAGTCATTGTCAGCGAGCTGACCAAGTTCAGCCCGGCCCTGGCTGAGCGTGATCGTTGGCTGGTGCTGAACAAGTGCGACCAGATCCTCGAAGAAGAGCATGAAGAGCGGGTCAAGGAAATCGTCGAGCGCCTGGAGTGGGAAGGTCCGGTCTACGTGATCTCGGCCATTGCCAAAGAAGGCACCGAGCGCCTGTGCCACGACATCATGCGTTACCTGGAAGATCGCGCCGATCGCCTGGCCAACGACCCAGCCTACAAGGAAGAGCTGGCCGAGCTCGACCAGCGTATCGAAGACGAAGCTCGTGCCCAGTTGCAGGCCCTGGATGACCAGCGTGCCCTGCGTCGCAGTGGTGTCAAGTCGGTCCATGACATCGGTGACGACGATTGGGATGAGGAAGATGTGGATGACGAAGACGGTCCGGAAATCATCTACGTTCGCGACTGATCTTGTGCTGATATCACTCAACTGAAACCAGGGCCTGCAGGAGTCCTGTGGGAGCGAACTTGCTCGCTCCCACAGGTTCAAGTGTTTCAGTGCGGTGTTATCATCGCCGGCAAGCCGGTTTCCTAGGCGCCGCTCATTCGAGCGGCGTTTTGGTATCTGTAGAACGCAAATACGAATAATCCCATGGGCGGCGCTGGGTCGCGCCGTCCGCTGGCAAAGGTTGAAGATGATGCGGAGCAAGGTGACGGGTGCGCAGCGCTGGGTCGTGAAGATCGGCAGCGCACTGCTGACGGCGGATGGCAAGGGGCTGGATCGCCAGGCCATGGCGGTGTGGGTCGAGCAGATGGTGGCCCTGCATGAGGCTGGCGTCGAACTGGTGTTGGTTTCTTCCGGTGCCGTGGCGGCCGGCATGAGCCGTTTGGGCTGGACGTCGCGACCCAGTGCGATGCACGAATTGCAAGCCGCTGCCGCCATCGGCCAGATGGGCCTGGTGCAGGCTTGGGAGTCGAGCTTTGCCGAGCACGGTCGCCACACGGCGCAGATCCTGCTGACCCATGACGACCTGTCGGACCGCAAGCGCTACCTCAATGCCCGCAGCACCTTGCGCGCGCTGGTGGAGTTGAAGGTCATCCCGGTGATCAACGAGAACGACACAGTGGTCACCGACGAGATCCGTTTCGGCGACAACGACACCCTGGCCGCGCTGGTGGCGAACCTGGTGGAGGCGGACCTGCTGGTGATCCTCACCGACCGTGACGGCATGTTCGATGCCGACCCGCGCAACAATCCCGATGCCAAGCTGATCTACGAAGCTCGGGCCGATGATCCGGCGTTGGATGCGGTGGCGGGTGGTACGGGGGGCGCGCTGGGGCGCGGCGGCATGCAGACCAAGCTGCGTGCCGCGCGGCTGGCGGCGCGTTCCGGGGCTCATACAATCATCGTTGGTGGGCGGCTGGAGCGGGTGCTGGATCGCCTGAAAGCCGGCGAGCGTATCGGCACCTTGCTTTCCCCTGAGCGCGGCATGCTGGCGGCGCGCAAGCAGTGGCTGGCCGGGCACCTGCAGACCCGTGGCACCCTGGTGCTGGACGCGGGCGCCGTCGCGGCGCTGTCCCAGGGCAACAAAAGCTTGCTGCCAGTGGGTGTGAAGCTGGTCCAAGGCAGTTTCCGGCGTGGCGAAATGGTCGTGTGCGTGGCGCCGGACGGTCGCGAGATCGCCCGTGGCCTGGCCAACTACAGTGCGCTGGAAGCACAGAAAATCATCGGCCAGTCGTCCGATGCAATCGTTGGTCTGTTGGGGTACATGGCGGAGCCTGAGCTGGTTCACCGTGACAACCTGATCCTCGTCTAAGGAAAAATCATGGGTTTGGCAAAAGGATTGATCGGCTTGCTGCTGGCGGTGCCGCTGTTGGCTTCGGCCGAGGAGATCGGCCAGGTATCCACCGTGTTCAAGTTTGTCGGGCCGAACGACCGGATCGTGGTCGAGGCGTTCGACGATCCCAAGGTCGAAGGCGTGACCTGCTACCTGTCGCGGGCCAAGACTGGTGGCGTGAAAGGTGGCCTGGGCCTGGCCGAAGACCGTGCCGAGGCCTCCATTGCTTGTCGCCAGGTGGGGCCGATCAGCTTCAAGGGCGAGCTCAAGGATGGCGATGAGGTGTTCAGGGAGCGCACTTCGCTGGTGTTCAAGACCATGCAGGTGGTGCGTTTCCTCGACAAGAAGCGCAACACGCTGGTGTACCTGGTCTACAGCGATCGCGTGATAGAGGGCAGCCCGCAGAACGCGGTGACGGCGATCCCGATCCTGCCGTGGGCTCGTACTCAATAATCGACACATAGCCCTGTGGGAGCGAGCTTGCTCGCGATGGCGGTGCGTCAGTAACAACGATTTGTCTGATGCTCCGCCATCGCGAGCAAGCTCGCTCCCACAATGTTCTGAATGAAGAGTTGCAGGCAATAAAAAACCGACCCTGAGGTCGGTTTTTTAATGAGCGCGTCGCTTAGGCAGCAGCGGCAACGTTCAGGGCCTTTACGTGGCCATTCAGGCGGCTCTTATGGCGAGCAGCCTTGTTCTTGTGGATGATGCCTTTATCGGCCATGCGGTCGATAACTGGCACAGCCAGAACGTAAGCAGCTTGAGCTTTTTCAGCGTCTTTTGCGTCGATGGCCTTAACTACATTCTTGATGTAGGTACGGACCATGGAACGCAGGCTGGCGTTGTGGCTGCGACGCTTCTCAGCCTGTTTTGCACGTTTTTTGGCGGAAGGTGAGTTGGCCACCGTCGAGCTCCTCGAAAGACTTTTTAGGAAATAGCAAACAAAATAGGCCGCGAATCATGCCGATGAGTTGAGGTCTTGTCAAGGGCGGGTGACACGTTCCGCTGAATGGCAGGTGCTACGCACCGGGTGATTTCTTTCCGGCGTGCGACCTGTAAACTCGCGGGCTTTGGCGCTGTGCTGTTTAGCGGCGCGGAGTATCGCACAAGTGGGCGCGTTGTTCGCCTGCTGTTTATCGACAGGCAAAAACTCTTTTCATGAACCTGCTCAAATCGTTGGCTGCCGTCAGCTCTATCACGATGCTTTCCCGTGTCCTGGGGTTTGTTCGCGATACGCTGATCGCGCGCATTTTCGGGGCCGGAATGGCCACCGACGCCTTTTTCATCGCCTTCAAGCTGCCCAACCTGCTGCGGCGGATCTTCGCCGAGGGCGCGTTCTCCCAGGCCTTCGTGCCGATCCTGGCGGAATACAAGAGCCAGAAAGGCGACGAAGCGACCCGCACATTCATTGCCTATGTCACTGGCCTGCTGACCTTGGTGCTGGCGCTGGTCACCGCCGCCGGCATGCTCGCCGCCCCCTGGGTCATCTGGGCCACGGCGCCGGGGTTTGCCGACACCCCGGAGAAATTCCAGCTCACCTCCGACCTGTTGCGGGTGACCTTCCCTTATATATTGCTGATTTCCCTGTCGTCCCTGGCCGGCGCGATCCTCAATACCTGGAACCGTTTTTCCGTCCCGGCCTTCGTGCCGACCTTGCTCAACGTCAGCATGATCGTGTTCGCGCTGTTCCTGACACCGTATTTCGACCCGCCGGTGATGGCCCTTGGTTGGGCGGTGCTGGTGGGCGGCCTGGCGCAGTTGCTGTACCAACTGCCTCACCTGAAAAAGATCGGCATGTTGGTGCTGCCCCGGCTGAACCTGCGTGACAGCGGCGTGTGGCGGGTGATGAAACAGATGCTGCCGGCAATCCTCGGCGTGTCGGTGAGTCAGATTTCCCTGATCATCAACACGATTTTCGCCTCGTTTCTAGTGGCTGGTTCCGTGTCCTGGATGTACTACGCCGACCGTCTGATGGAGCTGCCGTCCGGTGTGCTGGGCGTGGCCTTGGGCACCATCCTGCTGCCGACCCTCGCCAAGACCTACGCCAACCAGGACCGCCAGGAGTATTCGCGCATCCTCGATTGGGGTCTGCGGCTGTGCTTCGTGCTGGTGCTGCCTTGTGCCCTGGCGCTGGGTATCCTCGCCGAGCCGCTGACGGTTTCGTTGTTCCAGTACGGGCAGTTCAATGCCTTCGACGCCGTCATGACCCAGCGGGCGCTGATCGCCTATTCGGTGGGCCTGCTCGGGATCATCGTGATCAAGGTGCTGGCGCCGGGGTTCTACGCTCAGCAGAACATTCGCACGCCGGTAAAGATCGCCGTGTTCACCCTGGTGATGACGCAGTTGTTCAACCTCCTGCTCATCGGCCCACTGGCCCACGCCGGGCTGGCCTTGGCGATCAGTGCCGGTGCCTGTCTCAATGCCGGGCTGCTGTTCTATCAGTTGCGCAAGCAGAAGATGTATCAGCCCCAGCCGGGCTGGGGCCGGTTTGGCCTCAAGTTGCTGGTCGCCGTGGCGGTGATGTCGGCGGTCCTGCTGGGGGCGCTGCACTTCATGCCGGCCTGGAGCGAAGGGCAGATGCTCGAGCGTTTCCTGCGCCTGGGCGTGCTGGTTGTCGCGGGCGTTGTGGCGTATTTCGGCATGTTGCTGCTGATGGGGTTCCGCCTGCGGGACTTCAATCGCAAGGCCTTGGGCTGAGGGCGGGGCCTCGATCAACCCGGACCGGGCAGTGGTTTTGTCGGTTCGAGCACTTTGGGTTACGGTGTTGCCTGTCGTCGGCCGCCGGGTGTGGTTATAATCGGCCACTTTATGAGCAAGAAGCGCGTTATGCAGCTGGTTCGAGGCCTCCACAACCTGCGCCCCCAGCATCGGGGCTGTGTCGCCACTATTGGCAACTTTGACGGTGTCCACCGTGGCCACCAGGCTATCCTGGCGCGGCTGCGTGAGCGTGCGCTGGAATTGGGCGTGCCCAGCTGCGTGGTCATCTTCGAGCCGCAGCCGCGGGAGTTTTTTGCCCCGGACACCGCGCCGGCCCGTCTGGCCCGGCTGCGGGACAAGTTGCAACTGCTTGCCAGCGAAGGCGTCGACCGGGTCTTGTGCCTGGCCTTCAACCAGCGCCTGAGCAAGCTCAGTGCCGCCGAGTTCGTCGAGACCATCCTGGTGGACGGTCTCGACGTGAAACACCTGGAAGTGGGTGATGATTTCCGCTTCGGCTGCGACCGTTCCGGGGATTTCGAATACCTGCAACAGTCCGGCAGCGTCCATGGTTTTACCGTCGAAGCCGCGCAGACTGTCGAACTGGACGGCTTGCGCGTGAGCAGTACCCAGGTCCGCAATGCCCTGGCCGCTGCCGACTTCGAACTGGCCGAGCGTCTGCTCGGCCGTCCGTACCGGATTGCCGGGCGGATCCTGCATGGGCAGAAACTGGCGCGTCAATTGGGCACGCCGACTGCCAACGTGCAACTCAAGCGCCGTCGCGTGCCGCTGACCGGGGTGTTCCTGGTCAGCGTCGAGATCGACGGCAAGGCCTGGCCCGGTGTCGCCAATATCGGCGTACGGCCCACGGTCCAGGGGGATGGCAAAGCCCACCTCGAAGTACATGTTCTGGATTTTGCCGGCGATCTGTATGACCGGCGTTTGACGGTGGTTTTCCACCAGAAGCTGCGTGAAGAGCAGCGTTTTGCCTCCCTGGAGGCGCTCAAGACGGCGATCCATGCAGATATCGCCGCCGCCCGTGCCCTTGTCGCAACCAGCGCCAATCGCTAATGAAGAGCCTTAAATGACCGACTATAAAGCCACGCTAAACCTTCCGGACACCGCCTTCCCTATGAAGGCCGGCCTGCCTCAGCGCGAACCACAGATTCTGCAGCGTTGGGACAGCATTGGCCTGTACGGAAAGTTGCGCGAAATTGGCAAGGATCGTCCGAAGTTCGTCCTGCACGACGGCCCTCCGTATGCCAACGGCACGATCCATATCGGTCACGCGCTGAACAAGATTCTCAAGGACATGATCGTGCGCTCCAAGACCCTGTCGGGTTTTGACGCACCGTATGTTCCGGGCTGGGATTGCCACGGCCTGCCGATCGAACACAAGGTGGAAGTGACCCACGGCAAGAACCTGGGCGCCGACAAGACCCGCGAGCTGTGCCGTGCCTACGCCACCGAGCAGATCGAAGGGCAGAAGTCGGAATTCATCCGCCTCGGCGTGCTGGGCGACTTCGCCAATCCGTACAAGACCATGGACTTCAAGAACGAAGCCGGTGAAATCCGTGCCTTGGCGAAAATCGTCGAGGGCGGTTTCGTGTTCAAGGGCCTCAAGCCGGTGAACTGGTGCTTCGATTGCGGTTCGGCCCTGGCCGAGGCGGAAGTCGAGTACGAGAACAAGAAGTCGTCGACCATCGACGTGGCGTTCCCGATCGCCGATGAAGACAAGCTGGCCGCCGCGTTCGGCCTGGGCCAGTTGGCCAAGCCGGCCGCGATCGTGATCTGGACCACCACCCCGTGGACCATCCCGGCCAACCAGGCGCTGAACGTCCATCCGGAATTCAACTACGCGCTGGTGGACGTCGGCGACAAGCTGCTGGTGCTGGCCGAGGAACTGGTCGAGTCCTGCCTGGGCCGCTACGGCCTCGAAGGCTCGGTGCTGGCCACTGCCCCGGGTTCGGCGCTGGAACTGATCAACTTCCGTCACCCGTTCTATGATCGCCTGTCGCCGGTGTACCTGGCCGACTACGTGGAACTGGGCGCCGGCACCGGTGTGGTTCACTCCGCGCCGGCCTATGGCGTGGATGACTTCGTGACCTGCAAGAAGTACGGCATGGTCAACGACGACATCCTCAATCCGGTCCAGAGCAATGGCGTGTACGCGCCGTCGCTGGCGTTCTTTGGCGGCCAGTTCATCTGGAAAGCCAACCCAGCCATCGTCGACAAGCTGACCGAAGTCGGTGCGCTGCTGCACACCACCGTCATCGAGCACAGCTACATGCACTGCTGGCGCCACAAGACCCCGCTGATCTACCGCGCCACCGCGCAGTGGTTCATCGGCATGGACAAACAGCCGGCCAGCGGCGACACCCTGCGCCAGCGCTCGCTCAAGGCCATCGAAGACACTAAGTTCGTCCCGGCCTGGGGCCAGGCGCGCCTGCACTCGATGATCGCCAACCGTCCGGACTGGTGCATCTCCCGCCAGCGCAACTGGGGCGTGCCGATCCCGTTCTTCCTGAACAAGGAAAGCGGTGAGCTGCACCCGCGCACCGTCGAACTGATGGAAGAGGTGGCCAAGCGCGTCGAAGTCGAAGGCATCGAAGCCTGGTTCAAGATGGACGCCGCGGAGCTGCTGGGCGACGAAGCGCCGCTGTACGACAAGATCAGCGACACCCTGGACGTCTGGTTCGACTCCGGCACCACCCACTGGCACGTGCTGCGCGGTTCGCACCCGATGGGCCATGAGAGCGGCCCGCGTGCCGACCTCTACCTGGAAGGCTCGGACCAGCATCGCGGCTGGTTCCACTCGTCCTTGCTGACCGGTTGCGCCATCGACAACCACGCGCCGTATCGCGAGTTGCTGACCCACGGTTTCACCGTCGACGAAGCCGGCCGCAAGATGTCCAAGTCCCTGGGCAACGTGATCGCGCCGCAGAAGGTCAACGACACCCTGGGCGCCGACATCATGCGCCTGTGGGTGGCCTCCACCGACTATTCCGGCGAGATGGCGGTGTCCGACCAGATCCTGCAGCGCAGTGCGGACGCCTACCGGCGCATCCGTAATACCGCGCGCTTCCTGCTGTCGAACCTGACCGGCTTCAACCCGGCCACCGACCTGCTGCCGGCCGAAGACATGCTGGCCCTGGACCGTTGGGCCGTGGACCGTACCCTGCTGCTGCAACGCGAATTGCAGGAGCACTACGGCGAATACCGCTTCTGGAACGTCTACTCGAAGATCCACAACTTCTGCGTGCAGGAGCTGGGCGGTTTCTACCTCGACATCATCAAGGACCGCCAGTACACCACCGGCGCCAACAGCAAGGCGCGTCGCTCGTGCCAGACCGCGCTGTTCCACATCAGCGAGGCGCTGGTGCGCTGGATCGCGCCGATCCTGGCGTTTACCGCCGACGAGCTGTGGCAATATCTGCCGGGCGAGCGTAACGAATCGGTGATGCTCAACACCTGGTACGAAGGCCTGACCGAACTGCCGCAAGGCTTCGAGCTGGACCGTGCCTATTGGGATCGCGTCATGGCGGTCAAGGCGGCGGTCAACAAGGAAATGGAAATCCAGCGTGCGGCCAAGGCCGTCGGTGGCAACCTGCAAGCCGAAGTGACCCTCTATGCCGAGGAATCCCTGGGGACCGACCTGGCCAAGTTGGGCAACGAACTGCGCTTCGTGCTGATCACCTCCACCGCCAGCGTCGCCCCGTTGGTGCAGGCCCCGGCCGATGCCGTGGTCACCGAAGTGGCGGGCCTGAAGCTCAAGGTGGTCAAGTCGAGCTTCGTCAAGTGCGCCCGTTGCTGGCACTGCCGCGAAGACGTCGGCGTGAACCCGGAGCATCCGGAAATCTGCGGTCGTTGTGTCGACAACATCAGCGGCACCGGTGAGGTTCGCCACTATGCCTAACGCAGCGGGCCGTTTCGGACGGCTGGGCTGGCTCTGGTTGAGCGTGCTGGTGCTGGTCATCGACCAGGCCAGCAAGTTCTACTTTGAAAGCTCGTTGACCATGTACCAGCAGATCGTGGTCATTCCCGACTACTTCAGCTGGACGCTGGCCTACAACACGGGGGCGGCGTTCAGCTTCCTGGCCGACAGTTCGGGCTGGCAGCGCTGGCTGTTCGCTTTGATTGCCATCGTGGTCAGCGCGGTGCTGGTGGTCTGGCTCAAGCGCCTGGGCCGCGATGAAACCTGGCTGGCGGTGGCGCTGGCACTGGTTCTCGGCGGCGCCCTGGGCAATCTCTATGACCGCATCGCCTTGGGCCACGTGATCGATTTCATCCTGGTGCATTGGCAGAACCGCTGGTACTTCCCGGCGTTCAACTTTGCCGACAGCGCCATCACCGTGGGCGCGATCATGCTCGCCCTGGACATGTTCAAGAGCAAGAAAACCGGAGAAGCCGTCCATGACTGAGCAGCGTATCGCTCAAAACACCGAAGTGAAGCTGCACTTTGCCCTGCACCTGGAAAACGGCGACACCGTCGACAGCACTTTCGACAAGGCCCCGGCGGTGTTCAAGGTCGGTGATGGCAACCTGTTGCCAGGCTTCGAGGCGGCGATCTTCGGTTTCAAGGCCGGCGACAAGCGCACCGTGATCGTTGCCCCGGAAAACGCCTTTGGTCAGCCCAATCCACAGAACGTGCAGACCATGCCACGCTCCCAGTTCCAGGACATGGAGCTGTCGGAGGGGCTGCTGGTGATCTTCAATGACGCGGCCAACACCGAACTGCCGGGCGTGGTGAAGGCTTTCGACGACGCCCAGGTGACCGTGGATTTCAACCATCCCCTGGCGGGCAAGACCTTGAATTTCGAAGTGGAAATTCTTGAGGTCAAGGCTCTGTAACTGGCCGGATGCGGTCAAGTGTGGGAGCGGGCTTGCTCGCGAATACGGTCTGTCAGCCAACATCAATGTTGGATGTCAGGTCCTCTTCGCGAGCAAGCCCGCTCCCACAAGGTATTTCCATTGTGTTCGAGCCCTTCGTTCGATCAACAGGCCAGACACGAGGCACAGCATGCAAATCAAACTCGCCAACCCCCGTGGCTTCTGCGCCGGTGTGGACCGGGCGATCGAAATCGTCAACCGCGCCCTGGAAGTTTTCGGTCCGCCGATCTATGTGCGCCACGAAGTGGTCCACAACAAATTCGTCGTCGAAGACCTGCGCAGCCGCGGGGCCATCTTCGTCGAGGAACTGGACCAGGTGCCGGACGACGTCATCGTGATCTTCAGTGCCCACGGGGTTTCCCAGGCCGTACGCACCGAAGCCGCCGGCCGTGGCCTGAAGGTGTTCGACGCGACGTGCCCGTTGGTGACCAAGGTGCACATCGAAGTGGCGCGCTACAGCCGTGACGGTCGCGAATGCATCCTGATCGGCCACGAGGGCCACCCGGAAGTCGAGGGCACCATGGGTCAGTACGATGCCAGCAATGGCGGCGCGATCTACCTGGTCGAGGACGAGGACGACGTGGCTGCCCTGCAGGTCCGCAACCCCGAGAGCCTGGCCTTCGTCACCCAGACCACGCTGTCCATGGACGATACCAGCCGCGTGATCGACGCCCTGCGCTCGCGTTTCCCGGCCATCGGCGGGCCGCGCAAGGATGACATCTGCTACGCCACCCAGAATCGCCAGGACGCGGTCAAGCAATTGGCCAACGAGTGCGACGTGGTGTTGGTCGTCGGCAGTCCGAACAGCTCCAACTCCAACCGCTTGCGCGAGCTGGCCGAGCGCATGTCCACGCCGGCCTACCTGATCGACGGTGCCGAGGACCTGCAGCGCAGTTGGTTCGACGGTGTCGAGCGCATCGGTATCACCGCCGGTGCGTCGGCCCCCGAGGTGCTGGTGCGTGGGGTGATCCAGCAATTGCAGGCCTGGGGCGCTACAGGTGCCGATGAACTGGCCGGCCGCGAGGAAAACATCACGTTCTCCATGCCCAAGGAACTACGCGTCCGCTCGCTGCTTTAAGCGCTTTTCGCACGCGGCCTGCTCGGCGACCTCGCTGCGCAGGCTCACGCGCCCTGAGGGCGCGAGCACCACTTGATGGTGGCTGATCGAGTCGTGTTTGCCACAGACGTATAGCGTTCCCGAATGAAAGGCCCCGCTGGGCCATACCGCCTGGCCATGGAAGGCGAACCTGACCGACCCTTTCATCGCCCAGTTACCCATGATGCGAGCCCCGTTGCTGCGCTGTGTCAGCAGCGCCTGGTCATCGCCGTCCAGAATGATTTGCCACCCTTTGCTCCAGTCATTGTCTATCCCTCTGATCGCCACCGTCCGGTTACGGGTGATGGCTTCGCTTCGCGCAGTGCGCAAGCCACTGGCCAGTAACCGGGCGGCGTCCTTGCGTTCGATGGATTCGATGAGCGCTTTGTAGCCGGAACTGGCCCACGGCAGAACAATCGCGGCAATTGCCAGTCCCATGAGCAGCTCGATCAGGCTGAACCCCTGTTGGTGCATGTTGCCTCCTCCCTGGAGTGCGTGAAAACGGTTCTGAGGCTGGTGAGTTGTGGCGAGGGGATTTATCCCCGTTGGGCTGCGTAGCAGCCCCAAACCAAACGCAGCCGTGCATCAGGTCGCAACGGTGATCAGCTTCATTGGGGCTGCTTCGCAGCCCAACGGGGATAAATCCCCTCGCCACAGTTGATCAGCGTTACGCATGCTGCGGCTGTTTGTTCTAGCTTTGTAAAAGCAGGTATAGCCGACGGCGGCAGAGGGCATCGATGGATCTTCGTACAAAAGGTTTCACGCTGATCGAGGTGCTGGTAACCCTTGGCGTCATGCTGATCCTCATCACCCTGGCGGTGCCGGCCTTCACCAGTTCAATGCAGGGCACCCGGGCCGATACCGAGATCGGCGACCTGCGTCGGGCGTTGAACTTCGCCCGGATGGAGGCCATCGACCGGGGCACCACCATCAGGATTCGCCCCACGGTGCTGGGCAGCGCCTGGAACGGCGAACTGACGGTGTATGACAGTACGGGCACGCCGGCCAATGTATTGCGGGTTGTTCCAGCGATGGGCGGTGGCGCGACTCTGACGCTAACCTCAGACGTGACCGCGATTGATTTCAACAACCTGGGCGGATTATCGGCACCGGCCACGCCGGTGGGTTTCAATTATGTGCGGGGAACACAGAGCAGGACGCTGAATGTTTGCCTCAACGGAAGAATCGTATTGGGTGGAAGTTGCGGATGAAGGATTGCAGTAGACGCGCACAGGAGGGCATGACCCTGATCGAGGTGCTGGTGGCGGTGTTGATTCTCGGCGTGGGCTTGTTGGGCGCCGCGATGATTCAGCTCAACGCCCTCAAGTACACCGACAGCTCGCGCATGACCAGCCAGGCCAGTTTCATCGCCTATGACCTGCTGGACCGCATACGCGCCAACTCCGGCGCGGACTACACCGTCACGCCGCCCAGCGCGCCAAACCTCAATGTGGCGCGGGACCAGGACCTCTACGACTTCAAGACCAACATCATCGCCTTTGGCGGCGCCACGGCCACCGGCACCGTCGCCCTGAACCAGCGCGTCTACACCATCACCATTTCCTGGGACGATGCGAGGGCCGCCAACACCACCAACGCGGCCGACGCGCGGCGCAGCTTCGTGCTGACCAGCCGTGTCGCCGTCGACCCGATCGCGACGCCGGCGCCATGAACGGGCGCAGCCGGGGTTTCGGCCTGATCGAGCTGATGATCGCGCTGGTGCTCAGCCTGATCGTCGTGCTGGGGGTCGTGCAGATCTTCATCGCCGCGAAGAACACCTACGTCAGCCAGGGGGCGGCGGCGGTGATGCAGGAGGATGCGCGGTTCGCCTTGAGCAAAATGGTCCAGGAGCTGCGCATGGTGGGGATGTTCGGTTGCCTGGGGAGCATCACCGACGCGTCCGCCGCCGGGGATTTCAATGCCAGCCAGATCACGCCGATCCGTTGGGACAACGCCAACCTGAAGTTGACCCTGGTGACGGCGGACGTGGGCAGTGGCGGCGGGGCGCCCACCTGGACCGTGGTTTCCGACTGTCGCACCTCGGCCACCGCCTACACGGGCGTGCGGGCGCCTGCGGCCGGGCAAATCGCGTTTCCGATCAGGCGATTGATCTACAGCTACAGCAACAACCAACTGCTGATGGGCGTCCAGACAGCCGGCGGTCCTGCCAACCCGCCCATGGCGGTGCTGGTGGATAACGTGCGCACGTTCAGCGTGACCTTCGGCGTGGCCGGCAGTGCCTCGGACATCGCGGCGTCCAGCTACAGCAGCAACCCGGCCGACCCGGCACTGATCCGCAGCGTGCGCCTGAGCCTGACGCTTTTCGATCCGCGAAACGCGGTGCGCGAGCAAACCTTCAACGTGGTTGCCGCCTTGCGCAACCGGCTGTTGTAAAGGGCAAGCCCATGAAATCGATTCCAATCAAACATCGACAACGTGGCATGGCTTTGCTGGTCAGCCTGGTGTTTCTGCTGCTGTTGACCCTGATCGGGCTGTCGTCCATGCAGAGCGCCACGCTCCAGGAAAAAATGACCAGCAGCGTCATGCTGCGCAACCAGTCGTTCCAGATCGCCGAGGCGGCGCTGCGGATGGGCGAGAGCGCGGTGCAGGTCGACACTTATTCGCTGGCAGTGTGTACCACCGCGACCCAATGTGCGCCACCGGCCGAGTCGGCAACCGTGACGGCCGCCGGGCGCAATTCCACCTCGGGGGTGACCTGGGTCGCCGCCGGCGCAGGCTTCTATGGCGTACAGAACATCGGCACCACGCTCACGGCGGTCAACGTACCCAGCAATACTTCGGCGACGCTGTATCGGATCACGGCGGTGGCGGTGGTGGGGAACAACCAGCGCAGCGTGGTGGAGAGCATCTATGCGAAATACTGAGGGGCGTCGCGGCTGGCGGCAGGCCTTGTGGGGCGCGCTGCTCGGCCTTTACCTGGCGGCCCCGGCCTACGCTTTCACGCCGTCGGATTCGCCACTGTTGAGTGCGGGGGCGGTGACGCCGAACGTGATGCTGCTGATCGACGATTCGGGGAGCATGAACAGCATCATCTGGGCGTCGGGGTTCGATCCGGAGGTTTCACGGCCGCTTATCTACAACTGCAACTCGAGCAGCAGTTGCTTCGGCGGCCAGCAACTGGACCCCGATGACGGGAATGTCTTGCTGTCGAGCTTGTTGCGCGGTGGTTGCTCGAGCGGCTGGGTCGGTTTCTACCGCAACATCCTCAGCCGGGTCTGCCTGCGGTTGCCGGACCCGGTGGGTGGGGGCGATACCCGCTACACCACCAAATACCTGTCCTACCTGCTGACCCTCGCCAACGGCTCGAACCGTGATTTCACCACCGGCACCATCCCCAATGACTATCGCATCAACGTGGCCCGGAACGTCTCCACCGACCTGGTGGCCAGCAACCGCGCCCTGCGCATCGGCCTGGCCACCTTCAACCCGCCCAACAGCACCAACTCCGGTCCCGGCGGCTATATCGCCCGTTCGGTCAGCGACCTGTCGCCGGTCAGCGGCAGTGTCACCCAAGCCCAGGCCAATACCAACTACACCGCGCTGACCAGCGCCATCAACGCCCTGGGCGCGGTGGCAAATACGCCGTTGGCCGAGAGCTACTACGAGATCACCCGCTATTTCAGGGGCATGGCGCCTTACCACAACAGCACGCCGACCACCTACACCAGCCCGATCCAGTATCGGTGCCAAAAAAACTTCGGCGTGGTGATCACCGACGGCTTGCCCACCTATGACCGGACGTTCCCCACCAATGACCCGCAGGCGACGGCTACGGGTGGTCCCCGGCTGCCGAACTGGGACGGGATCAGCACCAACGACGGCGACAACCCCAACGGCGATGGCGAAGGCGACACCCTGTACCTGGATGACATTGCCAAGTTCGCCTTCGACATCGACATGCGCTCCACCGGCACCGACGCCACCGGCAAGAGCTGGAATGCCGCCGACTTCCCCCGGCAATACCTCAACACCTACACGGTCGGGTTCACGGCGACCAACCAGATGCTGTCCGATGCCGCCCGCTATGGCGCCGGCAAGTACTACCAGGCGACCGACAGCGAAGGCCTGAGCTCGGCGCTGTCCTCGGCCTTGAGCGACATTACCTCCAAGGCCGGTTCGGGCGGCGGTGGCGCCACCAACGGCGCCTCGTTGTCCAGCACCTCCAGCTTCTACCAGACCACCTACGACCCCAAGGATTGGCGCGGCACCATCCGCGCATTCGGCTTCACGTCGGCGGGCACGGTCGATTCGGCGGCGGTGCAGTGGACCACCGACACCGCCATCGTGCCCGGTGCCACGGCCCCGACCTATCAATCCTGGAACACCGCGACCAATGTGCCCGTGACCCTTTCCTACGCCAACTTTTCACCGGCCCAGCAAACCAGCCTCAACCAGAACCTGCCCACGGGCATCACCGGCAATGACCTGGTGGAGTGGAGCAAGGGCGTCAACAAGACCGGGCTCAAGGTGCGCAGCGTGTTGCTGGGGGACATCATCAACTCGCCGCTGGTGCTGGCCTCGCCCAATGACCAGACCGCCGCGGACCTGCTGAACGACACCAGCTACAGCACTTACCTGGCGACCAAGGCGACCAACATGAGCAGCAGCCTGGTGGTGAACGCCAACGACGGTTTCTTCAGCGTCATCAACAGTGCCAACGGCACGCGGCGCTATGCGTACATGCCGTCGAGCGTGCTGCCGTCGTTGCAGGGCATCGCGGACCCCAACTACATCAATGGTGTCAGCCACGACTTCCTGGTGGACGGGCAGATTGGCGTGTTCGATACGCAGTCGGGAACTGCCTGGAAGACCGTGGCCCTGGGCGGCACCGGGGCGGGGGGCAGGACGTTCTATGCGGTTCAATTGTTCGACGCGGCGGCGGGTAATGTGTATCGGGCCTTGTGGGAAATCAGTGCGCCGGCCGTGGCCAGCACGGCCAACGTCTTCAATGACCTGGGCTACGCCTATGCCCGTCCCGAAGTGGCGCGCCTGGCGGACGGGCGCTGGGCCGCGTTCATTTCCAACGGTTATGGCAGCAACAGCGGCGTGGCGGCGCTGTATGTGGTGGATATCCGCGACGGCTCGCTGATCAGGAAGATCGTCATCAACAGCAGCGAGACCGACAACGGCCTGTCGTCGGTCAAGCTTCGGGTCAACTCCCAGAACGTCGTGCAGGCTGCCTACGGTGGTGACCTGAAGGGGCGGATGTGGAAGTTCGACCTCAGCGCCACCTCCCCGACGGCCTGGGGGCTGGCGTTTGCCGGCCAACCCTTGTTCACCGCACCGGGGGGCGCTACCCAGCCCATCACCGTGCAGCCGTTGCTGGCGGACAACCCCCAAGGCGGGACCCAGGTGTTCTTCGGCACCGGCAAGTTCAATGAGACGGCAGACAAGCTCAACAAGGATCTACAGGGCTTCTACTCGATCTGGGATGCTGTCGGCGGAGGGGGGCAGATCACCGTCTCGAACCTGCAGGCCCAGGCCATCACCGGGGTGTTTTCCGGCAGTACGGGGCAGTTCGTGACCACCAGCCAGAACGATGTGGCCTACCCCTCGAAAAAGGGTTGGTACTTGCCCCTGGTGTACAACAACGTCTTGACCGGGGAGCGGGTGATCAACTCGGCCAACCTGGTGCTCGGGCGCGTGGTCTTCACCACGGCCGCCGTGGACACCACCGACCCCTGCGCGAGCTTCGGGACCGGCAAACTGATCGAGTTGAGTGCGTTCAACGGTAAGATGCTCAACTATGCGGTGCTCGATACCAACAATGACGGCGCCCTCAGCAACCTCGATACGATTTCCGCCGGCGTCGTTTTCACCGGTGGCATCCCGACCTTGAGCGCCGTCGTCAGCGCCAGCGGGGCCACCAACATGGTTGTGAATGACTCCAGCGGTGGTATCACCAACCTGCTGGAAAAGACCGTCGGCGGCAGCCGTCGCATCATGTGGCGGCAAATACAGTGAGAGGCAAGGGCATGCGCAGTTCCAACCGGGGTTTCACCTTGATCGAAATCATGATCGTGATCGCGATCATCGGTATCGTGGTCACCATCGGCTATCCGAGCCTGACCGAGTACATGAAGAAGGGGCGGCGTACCGAAATCGCCGGGTTGTTGTCGGAGCAGGCACAGATTCTCGAGCGCTACTACTCGAAGAACAACGTCTACACCAACGCGACCGGCCTGAGCAGCGGTAACGATTTCTACACCATTACCCAGACGCTGGCGGACCAGAGCTTCACCCTGACGGCCGTGCGCAAAAGCGGCTCCTCCATGGCGACGGACAAGTGCGGCGATTTCACCCTCAACAACACGGGCGTACGGAGTATGCTCAACGCCGCCAGCGGGGTGACCACCAAGGATTGCTGGGGGCGTTAGGTTTTCCTTGTTTCGGGCGCGGTCTTGCGCCCTCTGTCTTATGAGTCGAATCAGAACATGACCATGCAACAGCAAGTGGTGATTGTCGGCGGGGGCGTCATCGGCCTGCTGACGGCGTTCAATCTGGCGTGCGAAGGGCAGCGCGTGGTGCTGCTTGACCGCAGTGGTGTTGGCCAGGAAGCCTCCTGGGCCGGTGGCGGTATCGTTTCGCCGCTATACCCCTGGCGCTATAGCCCGGCGGTCACCGCCCTGGCCCATTGGTCGCAGGATTTCTATCCACAACTGGGGCAGCGTCTGTTCGCGTCCACCGGCGTCGATCCGCAAGTGCATGTCACCGGCTTGTATTGGCTGGACCTGGATGACCAGGACGAAGCGCTGGCCTGGGCGGAGCGGGAAGGGCGCCCATTGCGGGCGGTGGATATCGGTGCCGTGCAGGATGCGGTGCCGGTGCTGGGTGCAGGGTTTTCCCGGGCGATCTACATGGCCGACGTCGCCAACGTGCGCAATCCCCGGTTGGTGAAGTCCCTCAAGGCCGCCTTGCTGGCGATGCCCGGTGTCACGCTGCATGAGCATTGTGAAGTCAGCGGCTTCATTCGCGAGGGTGAGCGTGTCGTGGGGGTGAACAGTTCCGCGGGGCCGATCCATGGCGACCAGGTGGTGCTGGCCGCGGGTGCCTGGAGTGGCGAGTTGCTCGGCACGCTGGGGCTGAAGTTGCCAGTCGAGCCGGTCAAGGGCCAGATGATCCTGTACAAGTGCGCTGCGGATTTCCTGTCGAGCATGGTCCTGGCCAAGGGCCGTTACGCGATACCCCGTCGCGACGGGCACATCTTGGTGGGCAGCACACTGGAGCGCGAAGGCTTCGACAAGACCCCGACCGATGTGGCGCTGGAGAGCCTGAAGGCTTCGGCGCAGCAGCTGATTCCGGCGCTGGCCGATGCCGAGGTGGTCGGACATTGGGCAGGGTTGCGACCGGCGTCGCCGGAGGGGATTCCCTATATCGGTGAAGTGCCGGGGGTTGCGGGGTTGTGGTTGAACTGTGGGCATTATCGCAATGGGTTGGTGTTGGCGCCGGCGTCGTGTCGGTTGTTTGCGGATGTGATGCTGGGGCGCGAGCCGGTGATCGACCCTGCGCCGTACGCGCCGGCGGGGCGGATGTAGGGTTAATTGTGGGAGCGGGACTGCTCGCGATGGCGGTCTTGGGTCGAGCACATATCCGTTGCTGCGGTAACGGCGGCTTAGGGTTCCGCCCTGACGGCGGCTTACTTTTTTTCAGACGCCAAAAAAAGTAAGCAAAAAAGGCTTGGCCCCACCACTCGGTGCCTCGCCTGGGCTCGGCATACCCTCACTCCGGCATTGCTCCGTGGGCCCACCGCGAAGGGCCATCCATGGCCCAGCGCGGCTACCCCGGCATCCATGCCGGGGTGCCCACTACGCAATGCCTGCGTTCGGCCGTCGTGGTTAACGGGGCCCGAAGATCAAAAGCAAAAGCAAAAGTGAGGCGGCCTTACAGCCGGCCCGTTCTTGCGGCTGGCCTCGGTCTCCCTGTGGGAGCGGGCTTGCTCGCGAAGGCGTCGGCACATCCAATATTTATTCACTGTCATGGCTGGCTGTGCGTGGGATACCTTCGGGTATGCCGGGTACCAAGGTCTCGGTGCGCGAACCCGCGTACAGCTGCCACCTCCAATCGCGTCGCGGCGTGTATCAGGTAGATTTGTATTGACTGTCTTGGGGCTGCTACGCAGCCCCGCTGGGGATAAATCCCCTCGCCACAGGAGGGGAGAGCCCAGCCATTGGAGGCGGCTTCCCTCAATCCAGCCCCAGCTTCTTCAACCGATACCGCATCGAACGAAACGACAGTTTCAACCGCTGGGCCGCCGCCGTGCGGTTCCAGCGGGTTTCTTCCAGGGCCTGGAGGATGAGTTTGCGTTCGACGTCTTCCAGGTAGTCTTCCAGGTTGTCGACCTGCACCAGGTCGGCGCTGGTGGCGTCGTTGGCATTATTGCTGTCGGCCAGGCGCAGGTCGTCGGCTTCGATCTGTTGGTGCTCGCAAAGGGTGTAGGCCCGTTCGAGCATGTTCTCCAGCTCCCGCACGTTTCCTGGGAAACGGTAGTTGCGAAGGGCCTCCAGGGCCTGGGGGTGGAGTTTGACGGCAGGGCTGGCGGTGTTGGCCGCCAGGCGTTGGAGCATGTGGTTGGCCAGGGGCTCGATGTCTTCGCGGCGTTCGCGCAGGGGCGGGACGCGCAGTTCGATGACGTTCAGCCGATAGTACAGGTCCTGGCGAAAACGCCCGGCGGCGACTTCGGCGTCCAGGTCCTTGTGGGTGGCGCAAAGGATGCGTACGTCCACCACTTCTTCCTGTTGGCCGCCGACGGCGCGCACGGCTTTTTCCTGGATGGCCCGCAGCAGTTTGACTTGCATGGCCAGGGGCAGGTCAGCCACCTCGTCGAGGAACAGCGTGCCGCCATGGGCGGCCTGGAACAGCCCGGGTTTGTCTTCGATGGCGCCGCTGAAACTGCCTTTGCGGTGGCCGAAAAACTCGCTTTCCATCAGCTCCGTGGGAATTGCTCCACAGTTGACCGGCACAAAGCCGAGATTGGAACGGGGACCTTGTTCGTGGATCAGCCGGGCCACCAACTCCTTGCCACAGCCCGACTCGCCGCTGATGTACACCGGCGCCTGGCTGCGGGCGAGTTTTTCGATCTGTTTGCGCACGTTGCGCATGGGCGGTGATTCGCCCAGCAGGCAGCGCTCGATGGTTGTGCCGGGGGCGGCAACCGGTGGCAGGCGCAGGGCGCTGGCGACCAGTTCACGCAACCGGGTCAGGTCGACCGGCTTGGTCAGGAAGTCGAAGGCCCCGGCCTTGAGGGCATCGATGGCGGTTTCCAGGCTGCCGTAGGCGGTGATCATCGCCACGGGCAGCTGGATGTAGCGTTGCTGGATGTGTTGCACCAGTTCCAGGCCGGTGCCATCGGGCAGGCGCATGTCGGTCAGGCACAGGTCGAAGGCCTCGTCCGCCAACAGGGCTTGGGCCTCGGCAAGGTTCTTGGCGCTGCGGGTGTCGAGTTTCATCCGGCCCAGGGTGATGTCCAGGAGTTCGCGGATGTCCGGTTCGTCGTCGACGATCAGGATTCGTTGCCGTGAGCGTGTATTCAAATCTGTTTCCGTCCGTGAGCAAAGGTGATGCGAAAGCAACCGCCGCCTTGGCGTGGTTTGAAGTCTAGGCGGGCCTGGTTGCTTTCGCACAGCTCACGGGACAGATAGAGGCCAAGGCCGGTGCCCTGGCTGCTGGTGGTGAAAAAGGGTTCGAACAGATGCGCCTGCTGGTCGGGTGTCACGCCGGGCCCGTTGTCGATGATGTCCAGCGTGGATAGCTGGCTCTGTGGGTCGACGGACAGCTTCAACCAGGCTTCGGCCTGCTCATTGATCATCGCGCTGTGGCGCCAGGCGTTGCGCAACAGGTTGTCGAGCACCTGGGTCAACTGGTCGGGGTCCATGAGCGTAATGTAGTCGCCTGGATCGATGCTCAGGTGCAAATGCTGGTGCTCGGTCGCGCTTTCGTGGGCTTGCTGGACGAATTGCTGCAGCCAGGTCCGCAGGTCAAGGCGTTGGGGCGTGGGTGGCTGGCGGCGTGACAGCTGCAGGACGTTTTCGATGACGCGGTTCATTCGTTGCGAGTGGTCTTGAATAATCTGCGTCAGACGCCGATCGGCGCTGTTCAGTTCCTCGGACTCGCGCAGCAATTGCGCGGCATGGCTGATCGCGCCCAAGGGGTTGCGGATTTCATGGGCGATGCCGGCGGTGAGGCGCCCGAGGGAGGCGAGTTTAAGTTGTTGGGCCTGTTGGGACACTTGGGCCAGGTCTTCGAGAAACACCAGGATCTGATGCTGTTCGTGATGCCCCAGGGCGATGAAGCTCGGCTGCAGCGTCAGGCCGGTGCCAGGGACGGTCAGGCTCTGTGGCCGCAGGCTGGGGTTGTTCAGCCAGCGTTGCAGGCGTTCGACCAGGGCGTTGGAGCAGTCGTCGATCGGCTGGCCGACCAGGTCGTGCATGCCCAGCAGGTTCAGCGCGCTTTCGTTGGCCAGTTGCACCCGGCGTTGGCGGTCGAGCACCAGGATGCCGGTGCGCATGCGTTGCAGGATCAGGGCGTTGAGCGCCTCCAGGCCGACCACTTCGCTGGCCCGTTGCTCGGCCAGGGTTTCGCTGGCCTCCAGGCGTCGGGTCAGGCCTTGGACCAATAGCGCGGCGGCAAAGCACAGCGCGCCCAGGGTGCCGGCCTGCAGGTAGTTGCTGGGCCGGCTTGCGTCGCTCAGCCCGAGGAAGAAACTCGAGCCGACGATGCCGAGGGTGGCGACGGCGGCGATCAACAGGCCGATACGGCCTCGCAACAGCGTGTTGCCGATGGCCACGGAGACGATGAGCAGGTTACCGATGGCGCTGGGGGCGCCCCCGGCGACGAAAAACAGCCAGGAGAGCAACAGCACGTCGGCCAGGGCCAGGCCGAACAAGCGGGCCGGGCGGCGGGTGTTTTCCAGGAACACCACCAGCAGGATGTTCAAGACCAGGTATAACCAGCTGCCGCTGCGCAGCAAGTCGTCGTTGGCGGACTCCAGCAAACGGTTGTCCATGTTGCTGGAGATCAACAGCACCAGGGTGATGCCGATACTCAGGCGGTACAGGTGATACAGACGCAGCAGACGCTGCGCCTGCTTGACGCGAGGGCTGGCGGCCTCAGCGTTCACGGCTGCCCGGGCCTTGCTCAAGGTGAGCCTGGCTGCAATACCACTGTTGTTCGAGCACCAGCGCCCGGTCGCGAGGCAGGTGCACGCCGCACTGGGCGCAACGGACCATCGGCGGCGCATCCGGCTCCCGGGGAGCGTTCGGCGTGGCAGAGGCAGCCTTGAGCTTGCGCCAGAACCATACCGCGGCGGCAATCAGGGCGATCCAGAATAGTAGACGAAGCATGATGGGCGGCTTTTTGGCTAGAGATCAGGCAGTTTAGCCGGGCACGGGAGCGGCGCACAGGGCTGTGGATTCCAGGCACAAAAAAGGGAGACCGTCGGGTCTCCCTTTTTGCCTGGCAGCGTGGCCTTAGTCGAACAGGCCGAAGGTCATGTAGCTGAACCAGGAGCGGTCGCTGGATTCGTTTTCGGGGGTTTCTTCCTCGATCACGTCGCCATTCTCGTCCTTAGGCTTGAGCTCGTTCGGAATGGCTTCCTTGGCGTCCTGGAACTGGCGCTGTACGTCCTGGTTGGCGCGGGTTTCTCCCGGCGGCAGCGGTGGACGGGACTCGATCAGGCCCAGGGTGGCCTTGCTCAGCCACGAACGGTTGTCGACTTCGCCGACCCGCGGGGTGAACTGGCCATCCACCAGGGAAGGGTGGTCCGGGTAGTTCAGCTTCAGGGTTTCCAGGCTGGTGGCAGCCAGGTCGTCCAGGTGCAGGCGCTGGTACGCTTCGGTCATCACCGCCAGGCCGTCGCCCACCGAAGGGGTTTCCTGGAAGTTTTCCACCACGTAGCGGCCACGGTTGGCGGCGGCGACGTAGGCCTGACGGGTCAGGTAGTAATCGGCCACGTGGATTTCGTAGGAGGCCAGCAGGTTGCGCAGGTAGATCATGCGCTGCTTGGCGTCCGGCGAATAACGGCTGTTGGGGAAGCGGCTGGTCAGCTGGGCGAACTCATTGTAGGAGTCGCGGGCCGCGCCCGGGTCACGCTTGGTCATGTCCAGCGGCAGGAAGCGCGCCAGCAGGCCGACGTCCTGGTCGAAGGAGGTCAGGCCCTTGAGGTAATAGGCGTAATCGACGTTCGGGTGCTGCGGATGCAGGCGAATGAAGCGCTCGGCGGCGGACTTCGCCGCTTCCGGCTCGGCGTTCTTGTAGTTGGCGTAGATCAGTTCCAGCTGGGCCTGGTCGGCGTAGCGACCGAACGGATACCGCGACTCCAGGGCCTTGAGCTTGGCTGTGGCGCTGGTGTAGCTGTTGTTGTCCAGGTCGTTCTGCGCCTGTTGGTACAGTTCGACTTCGCTCAGGTTTTCGTCTACGACTTCCTTCGACGAGCAAGCAGCAGTCAATGCGAGGATGGCGATCAGCAGCAGGTGTTTCACTTGCATGGCGGCTTGCGTCCCTATGACGGCCGCTGTCTTGGGCGGGGCCGTCCTGTTATGATGAGCGCCCCGTTGAAAAGCCTCGGGGCAAAAGACGCCGTATTTAACCACAAGCGCGCAGCCGAAACCAAAGGCTGTGCCGACGCCCAGTCCGAGCATGTCCGATAAAATAGAACTTCGCGCAGAGGTGCCGTCCGAATTGGGCGGCCAACGCCTCGATCAAGTCGCCGCCCAACTCTTTGCCGAGCACTCTCGCTCGCGCCTTTCCGCCTGGATCAAGGACGGCCGCCTGACCGTGGATGGGGCGGTCGTTCGCCCGCGCGACATCGTCCATGGTGGCGCCGTCCTCGAACTGACTGCCGAGCAGGAGGCCCAGGGAGAATGGGTCGCCCAGGACATTGCCCTGGACATCGTCTATGAAGACGACGAGATCCTGGTCATCAACAAGCCTGCGGGCCTGGTGGTGCACCCGGCGGCCGGGCATGCCGATGGCACCCTGCTCAACGCCTTGTTGCACCACGTGCCGGACATCATCAACGTGCCCCGTGCCGGCATCGTCCATCGCCTGGACAAGGACACCACCGGCCTGATGGTCGTGGCCAAGACCATCCAGGCCCAGACACAGCTGGTCGCACAGTTGCAAAGCCGCAGTGTCAGCCGTATCTATGAGTGCATCGTTATCGGCGTGGTCACCGCCGGTGGCAAGATCAACGCACCGATCGGCCGTCATGGCCAGCAGCGCCAGCGCATGGCGGTGATGGAGGGTGGCAAGCCGGCGGTCAGCCATTACCGCGTGCTGGAGCGTTTCCGTTCCCATACCCACGTGCGGGTCAAGCTCGAAACCGGCCGTACCCACCAGATTCGCGTGCACATGGCCCACATCAACTTCCCGTTGGTGGGCGACCCGGCCTATGGCGGACGTTTCCGCATTCCGCCGGCGGCCAGCGTGACGATGGTCGAGTCGCTGAAGAACTTCCCGCGCCAGGCGCTGCATGCGCGTTTCCTGGAGCTGGACCATCCGACCACCGGCAAGCGCATGAGCTGGGAGTCGCCGCTGCCGGATGACTTCGTCTGGCTGCTGACCTTGCTCAAGCAGGATCGCGAGGCGTTCATCGGATGAGTGACTGGCTGATCCCCGACTGGCCCGCGCCGGACCGGGTCAAGGCCTGTGTCACCACCCGTGCGGGCGGCGTCAGCCTGGCGCCGTTCGACAGCCTCAACCTCGGCGATCATGTGGAGGACGACCCTGCGGCCGTGGCCGAAAACCGTCGCCGTCTCACCGATCGATTCGCCATCCGTCCAGCCTGGCTACGGCAGGTCCATGGGATTGACGTGGTCGAGGCTGACCCCAGCCAAGTGGCCACCGCCGATGCCAGCTGGACGGCGACACCCGGTATCGCGTGTGCGGCGATGACCGCAGACTGCCTGCCCGTGCTGTTCTGCGACCATGCCGGCACCCGCGTCGCGGCCGCCCATGCCGGTTGGCGTGGGTTGGCGAACGGCGTGCTGGAAGCGACCTTGGACAGCCTTCAACTGCCCGCCGACCAGGTCCTTGCCTGGCTCGGCCCGGCCATTGGCCCGCAAGCCTTCGAGGTCGGGCCGGAAGTGCGTGACGCGTTCACCGCGCAACTGCCCAGTACGGCGCAAGCCTTCGTCCCCAGCCACAATGCCGGCAAGTTCCTCGCCGACATTTATGCGTTGGCGCGCCTGCGGCTGGCGGCGCGCGGCGTTACGGCGGTCTATGGTGGCGGCCTGTGTACCGTGACCGATCCTCGCTTTTTCTCCTACCGTCGCAACCCGCGTACCGGCCGCTTCGCCTCCCTGGTCTGGCTCGACCAATAAAAAAGCCCCTTCGGCTGCTTCCTTGTAGCAGATCCCTTTGTGGGGACGAGCCTGCCCGCGACGGCGACGGGTCAGCTAACCTTTAATTGGCTGACAAGCCGCCTTCTTCGCGAGCAGGCTCGCGCCCACAAAGGCTTGGAAGGGGCTGCCATCTGACTGATCTGTGTCAATGAAGCCCGCTTGAATCTTCCAGAATCGTCCACATCTATAGTGGTATCTGGCAGGTTTCTTCATTCAGGATGTTTTTCGGTCCGGCCTGCTCAAAAGGAAGGTGACCCATGCGAATTGATCGTTTAACCAGCAAATTACAATTGGCCCTGTCCGATGCCCAGTCCCTGGCCGTCGGCCTGGACCATCCCGGTATCGAACCGGCGCACTTGATGCAAGCCATGCTCGAACAGCAAGGCGGCTCCATCAAGCCCCTGCTGATGCAGGTGGGCTTTGACGTCAACAGCCTGCGCAAGGAGTTGGCCAAGGAGCTCGACCAACTGCCCAAGATCCAGAATCCGACCGGTGACGTGAACATGTCCCAGGATTTGGCCCGGCTGCTCAACCAGGCCGATCGCCTGGCCCAGCAGAAGGGCGACCAGTTCATTTCCAGCGAACTGGTGCTGCTCGCCGCCATGGACGAGAACAGCAAACTGGGCAAATTGCTGCTCGGCCAGGGCGTGAGCAAGAAAGCCCTGGAAAACGCCATCAACAACCTGCGTGGCGGCGAAGCAGTCAATGACGCCAACCACGAGGAGTCCCGCCAGGCGCTGGACAAATACACCGTCGACCTGACCAAGCGTGCCGAGGAAGGCAAGCTCGACCCGGTGATCGGGCGCGACGATGAAATCCGTCGCACGGTGCAGGTGCTGCAACGCCGTACCAAGAACAACCCGGTGCTGATCGGTGAGCCCGGCGTGGGCAAGACCGCCATCGCCGAGGGCCTGGCCCAGCGCATCATCAATGGCGAAGTGCCCGATGGCCTCAAGGGCAAGCGTCTGCTGTCCCTGGACATGGGGGCGCTGATCGCCGGCGCCAAATACCGTGGCGAGTTCGAAGAGCGGCTCAAGGCGCTGCTCAATGAACTGTCCAAACAGGAAGGCCAGATCATCCTGTTCATCGACGAGTTGCACACCATGGTCGGCGCCGGCAAGGGCGAGGGCTCGATGGATGCGGGCAACATGCTCAAGCCGGCACTGGCCCGTGGCGAGCTGCACTGCGTCGGCGCGACCACGCTCAATGAATACCGCCAATACATAGAGAAGGACGCGGCCCTCGAACGGCGTTTCCAGAAAGTGCTGGTGGAGGAGCCGAGCGAAGAAGACACCATCGCCATCCTGCGTGGCCTCAAGGAGCGGTACGAGGTTCACCACAAGGTGGCGATCACCGATGGCGCGATCATCGCGGCGGCCAAGCTCAGCCACCGCTACATCACCGATCGTCAATTGCCGGACAAGGCCATCGACCTGATCGACGAGGCCGCCAGCCGCATCCGCATGGAAATCGATTCCAAGCCCGAAGTGCTGGATCGCCTGGAGCGGCGCCTGATTCAACTCAAGGTCGAATCCCAGGCCCTGAAGAAAGAAAGCGACGAAGCGGCGAAGAAGCGGCTGGAAAGGTTGCAGGACGAAATCGTTCGCCATGAGCGCGAGTATTCCGATCTCGAGGAAATCTGGAACTCGGAGAAAGCCGAAGTCCAGGGTTCGGCGCAGATCCAGCAAAAGATCGAGCAATCCCGCCAGGAACTGGAGGCGGCCCGTCGCAAGGGCGACCTTAACCGCATGGCCGAGCTGCAGTACGGGGTGATCCCGGACCTGGAGCGCAGCCTGCAGATGGTCGACCAGCACGGCAAGAGCGAAAACCAGTTGCTGCGCAGCAAGGTCACTGAGGAAGAAATCGCCGAAGTGGTCTCCAAGTGGACCGGTATCCCGGTGTCGAAAATGCTCGAAGGCGAGCGCGACAAGCTGCTGAAGATGGAAAGCCTGTTGCACCAGCGTGTGATCGGCCAGGAAGAGGCGGTGGTGGCGGTGGCCAACGCCGTGCGTCGGTCCCGTGCCGGGTTGTCGGACCCGAACCGGCCGAGTGGCTCGTTCATGTTCCTCGGCCCGACCGGTGTTGGTAAGACCGAGCTGTGCAAGGCGCTGGCCGAGTTTCTCTTCGACACCGAAGAGGCGATGGTGCGCATCGATATGTCCGAGTTCATGGAGAAACATTCCGTGGCGCGGCTGATCGGTGCCCCACCGGGATACGTCGGCTATGAGGAAGGCGGTTACCTGACCGAAGCGGTACGGCGCAAGCCTTACTCGGTGATCCTATTGGACGAGGTCGAGAAGGCGCATCCGGATGTGTTCAACATCCTTTTGCAAGTGCTGGAGGACGGGCGCCTGACCGACAGCCACGGGCGCACGGTGGACTTCCGTAACACCGTGATCGTGATGACCTCCAACCTGGGCTCGGCGCAGATCCAGGAATTGGTAGGTGACCGCGAGGCACAACGTGCGGCAGTGATGGATGCGATTTCCACCCACTTCCGACCTGAGTTCATCAACCGGGTCGACGAGGTGGTGATTTTCGAGCCGTTGGCCCGTGACCAGATCGCCGGCATCACCGAGATCCAGCTGGGTCGCCTGCGCAGCCGCCTCACCGAGCGGGAGTTGAAGTTGCAATTGAGCGACGAGGCCTTGGACAAGTTGATTGCGGTGGGTTACGACCCGGTCTATGGCGCACGGCCACTCAAGCGTGCGATCCAGCGCTGGATCGAAAACCCGTTGGCGCAG
The DNA here is from genome assembly GCF_036693845.1 of Pseudomonas sp. MS646. NCBI lineage: Bacteria > Pseudomonadati > Pseudomonadota > Gammaproteobacteria > Pseudomonadales > Pseudomonadaceae > Pseudomonas > Pseudomonas sp. MS646. The sequence goes on along the minus strand of NZ_CP144763.1, from coordinate 5,250,654 downwards.
TTGATCCTGTCCGGCCGCTTCATGCCAGGTGAAACTGTGACCGGTACAGTGCAGAACGACGAAATCGTCTTCAATTGAGGCGATTGTCTGGGCTTTGTGGCGAGGGAGTTTGCTCCCGCTGGAGTGCGAGGCACTCCTCGCTTTTTGAGGGGCCGCTATGCGACCCAGTGGGAGCAAGCTCCCTCGCCACGGCTGGAGTTGTTTTTCCTGATTGATGGGATGGCTCGCTTCCAAGCACCATTTTTTTCATCAGGTCGTTGAACTCAAAGGAAAAGGCTTGTAAAGTGCGCCCCGCAGTACGTCACCCCAAGGGTTACTTCTCCCTGAGAAAGAATCCGAAATAAGTTGCAAATCATTGTCTTGAAAGCAATTTAAGGGGTTGACAGAGGTTTTGAAGATTGTAGAATAGCGCGCCTCAGACACACGAACGCAGCGATGCGAACAGGGTGGAAGAGGTTGAAGCTAGCTTCAACGTTGTAACTTGAAATATCAGTTCCGTGATAGCTCAGTCGGTAGAGCAAATGACTGTTAATCATTGGGTCCCAGGTTCGAGTCCTGGTCACGGAGCCATTTCAATCGGGGTATAGCGCAGTCCGGTAGCGCGCCTGCTTTGGGAGCAGGATGTCAGGAGTTCGAATCCCCTTACCCCGACCATATTTGGGTCGTTAGCTCAGTTGGTAGAGCAGTTGGCTTTTAACCAATTGGTCGTAGGTTCGAATCCCACACGACCCACCATTTTTGAGACCAGTTCGCTGGAATCGAATCTTAAGATCAGAGGCCAAAAGCACTGATCGAGGAAGGCGACTTGTTGAGGTCGCCTTTTTTTTACCGGGGTATAGCGCAGTCCGGTAGCGCGCCTGCTTTGGGAGCAGGATGTCAGGAGTTCGAATCCCCTTACCCCGACCATATTGAAAATCCCCGTATCGAAAGGTACGGGGATTTTTTTTGCCTGCGAAAAAGGCCCGGGGTGTCAAGTTGTCATACAACCTGCCGATAACGCCTGTGGGAGCGAGCCTGCTCGCGAAAGCGTCGGGCCCATTGCCCACCAACCGGGGCTTGGACTGATCGCCCCATTTCAGGCCAATAACAAAAAAGGCACCCTGTTATGTTTCTTCGTCAGCTGAATATTGCCCCCCGCGCCGCCTTGGGGTTTGCCTTGATCGCCGTGCTGGTGGCGTTGCTCGGGGTGTTTGCGCTGGGCCAGATGTCGAGCATCCGTGACAGCGAAGTCGCGGTGGAAACCCAGTGGTTGCCCAGCATTCGCGGTGGTGACGAGATTCGCGAACTGATGCTGCGCATCCGCACGATTTCCCTGCGCATGGCGCTGGACGAAGACCCGAAGAACATTTCGGTGTATCGCGGGCAAATGGACACCCGTGACAAGGAACTGAGCGAAAAAATCGCCACGTATGACAAGCTCGTCGTCACCCCTGAAGGCAAGGCGCTCTATGACCAGTTCAAGCAGACCTTCGCCGCTTACCGCGCCGGTATCGCCCAGTCCTTTACCCTGGCGGAGCAGGGTCGGCGCGAGGACCTGATCAAGTTGTTGCTGGTGGACATGAAGACCGTGGTGGACGGTTCCGGCAAACAGCTCAACGACCTGGCGCAGTTGTTCTCCCAGCAGGTGTCCCTCGAGAGCCAGAAATCCCAGGAGCACTACGCCAACTCCCGCATGATCGTCAGCCTGTTCATCGTGCTCGCGGCCCTGGCCACGGTGATCCTGGCGATGTTGCTCACCCGCAGTATCGTCAAACCCCTGGGCGAGGCGCTGAGCGCGGCGGAGCATGTCGCCCAAGGTGACCTGACCCGGCCCATCGAGACCCACGGCAACGACGAAGTGAGCCGCTTGCTCAAGGCGTTGGCGACCATGCAGTTGAACCTGCGTGAAACGCTGCAGAGCATCAGCGGTTCGGCGACGCAATTGGCCACCGCCGCCGATGAGCTGAACGCGGTGACCCTCGACAGCACCCAGAGCCTGCAACAGCAGAACAACGAAATCGAACAGGCGGCCACCGCGGTCACCGAAATGACCACCGCCGTGGAGGAGGTTGCCCGCAACGCCGTGTCCACCTCCGATGCCACGCGTCAGTCCAGTGAGTCGGCTTCCCTCGGACAGCAGCGGGTCAGTGACACGGTGGACGCCATTGGCGCCCTCGCCAGCGATGTGCAGGTCACGGGTGACCTGGTGCAGTCCTTGGCCAACCAGTCGCAGGATATCGGCAAGGTGCTGGATGTGATCCGGGCCATTGCCGAGCAGACCAACCTGCTGGCCCTCAACGCGGCCATCGAGGCGGCCCGGGCTGGGGAAAGCGGTCGCGGTTTTGCGGTGGTGGCCGACGAGGTCCGGGCGCTGGCGTATCGCACGCAGCAATCGACCCAGGAAATCGAGCAGATGGTCCAGGGCATGCGCAGCGGTGCCAGCCAGGCGCTGGGTTCCATGCAGGCCAGCTCCAGTCGCGCCGCCAGCACCCTGGCGATGGCGGAGCGCGCGGGAGAAGCGCTACAGACCATCACGACGTCGGTCAGCGAAATCCACGAACGCAACCTGGTCATCGCCAGCGCCGCCGAGGAGCAGGCGCAAGTGGCCCGTGAGGTTGATCGCAACCTGGTGAATATCCGGGACCTGTCCGTACGTTCGGCCACGGGGGCGGACCAGACCAGTGCGTCCAGCCATGAACTGTCGCAGTTGGCCAATTCGTTGCGCACGATGGTGCAGCGGTTTCAGGTTTGAGTGCAGGGCTGTAGATCTGCATCGATTGCACTGCCGTCTTCGCGAGCAAGCCCGCTCCCACAGTTGACCGCGTACACATCAGGTACTCGATCTCCTGTGGGAGCGGGCTTGCTCGCGAAGGCGGTGTTTCAGGCAACGACTCTCTTCAGTGCAACTTGAGCCGTGGCTCGGTTCCGCGGCCGATCTTGCTGCCCAGCATCAGCATCGCCGTGCGGAACGTGCCATACAGCGCCATCTGGTGCATGCGGTACAGCGACACGTAGAACATCCGCGCCAGCCAACCCTCGAGCATCACGCTGCCGGTGAGGTTGCCCATCAGGTTACCCACCGCCGAGAACCGCGACAGCGAGATCAGCGAGCCGTAGTCGGTGTATTTGTAATGGGGCAGCGGCTTGCCTTCGATTTTCAACTTCAGCGATTTTGCCAACAGCGATGCCTGCTGGTGCGCCGCCTGGGCGCGAGGCGGCACGTTGCGGTCGCTGCCCGGTTGAGGGCAGGCGGCGCAGTCGCCGAAGGCAAAGATGTTCTCGTCGCGGGTGGTCTGCAGGGTCGGCAGCACTTGCAGCTGGTTGATCCGGTTGGTCTCCAGGCCATCGATGTCCTTGAGAAAAGCCGGTGCGCGGATCCCGGCGGCCCAGACCTTCAGGCTCGCATCGATCACCTTGCCGTCGCCGGTGATCAGACTGTCGGCGGTCACCTGGCTGACGGCGGCATTGGTCATCACATTCACCCCGAGTTTCTCCAGGGTCTTGTGCACCGGGCCGCCGATACGTTCGGGCAGGGCTGGCAAGACCCGTGGCCCGGCTTCGATCAGGGTGATGTGCATGTTTTCCGGCTTGATCCGGTCCAGGCCGTAGGCCGCCAGCTCATGGGCGGCGTTGTGCAGCTCGGCCGCCAGTTCGACACCGGTGGCACCGGCGCCGACGATGGCGACGCTGATACGCTGCGCTGCATCGGCCTGGTCGGCGGCGTGGGCGCGCAGGTAATGGTTGAGCAGTTGTTGGTGGAAGCGCTCGGCCTGCTTGCGGGTGTCGAGGAACAGACAGTGCTGCGCCGCGCCTTCGGTGCCGAAATCGTTGGTGGTGCTGCCGACGGCGATCACCAGGGTGTCGTAGCCCAGCTCCCGGGCCGGCAACAACTCCACGCCCGCCTCGTCGTAGGTGGCTGCCAGTTGGATCTTCTTCTGCTCACGATCCAGTCCGCTCATGCGCCCCAATTGGAACTCGAAGTGGTTCCATTTGGCTTGGGCGACGTAGTTGAGTTCGTCTTCGGAGGAGTTCAGGGAGCCGGCGGCCACTTCGTGCAGCAGTGGTTTCCAGATGTGGGTCAGGTTGGCGTCGACCAGCATCACACTGGCGGTGCCGCGCTTGCCCAGAGTCTTACCCAGACGGGTAGCCAACTCCAGACCGCCGGCGCCGCCGCCAACAATGACAATACGATGAGTCATGGGGATATCTCGCAAGGCTAAAGGAAATCGGTGCCGTTACCCTCGCGAGTGTGGTGTCGTGCCTCACAAACACTGTTCCTTGAAATGAGGCACGACACCTGCTCATAGCGTCAGGTAACTGATCAAGCGGCTCAACAGGCCCAGGCCGATGGTCACGGCCAATACCACCACCAGGAGCATCCACGGCCGGAAAGGCCGGCGCTCGACTCGGTGCTGGGACAGTTGCAGGTACTCTTCGACATGCTTCTGGTCATCTGGGTTCAGGCGGCTGGTCATAAAGGCCTCGTCAGGTAGACGTTGCGAAATGGGCTGGCGTTACAGCGTCCGGCGATCCGGCATTCAATGCAGCGTAGCCGCTCGTCAGATGAGTGTGCGCCACGGGCTGCCTGGTGCGCGCTCACAGGCTGATTCCGACGTCGAAAACGATGCTGCGACCCAGGTTGCCCCGCAGGAAATCCGGCGCATCGGGATGGGCGAACAGCACCCGGGCAAACGTGGGCCCCACCAGCGACAGCGAGCGCCACCCCTGGCGCAGGTACTCGGTGGGCGGCGGAAAATGACTGTTGAGGTCCAGCACTTCGCGCTTGAGGCTGGCGAAGGCAATGATGTCCAGCTCGCCCAGGTCCATGCCGCGCTCGGTGTAGTTGTGGGCTTTCTTGCGCAAGGTGGGCGCCAGTCTGAGCAGGAACTCGTTGGCGGGGATACGCCGGGGCTTGGCTTCGCGGCGCACCAATTGGCTCAGGGAAAAGGCGCTGCGGCGCCGTTGCAGCTCGTCGCGCCACTCGTCATTGAGGCGCCGGCCCTCGTCGAGCACGAAGAACACTTCGAAATTGGCATCGCGAAACAGCACGTCCGGCGGCTCGCCAGCGGGGGCGAATTCGTCGGCGCGATAGGGCACGTTCAGGCCTTGCAGCAGGCGTTGGCAAACCCAACGCTCACGCTCCCATTTGCGGGCATTGGAAAGAAAGGCGTTGGCCTGCTCGGCCGCAATGGTCAGCAGGCGTAAATAATCGGAATCATCCATGGGCCCAAGCTTAGCGTTCAATTGCGACAAGCTGAAAGCGTTGCGTTGATTAATGGCGGTCCTTGGGGAGGTGTAGACTGCCGACTGGAAATGACGCTGGCGAGGGGACGGCTGCGCAGCCCGGTGCCGCCAGTGCCCCGGCCACAGGACATGAAAGGTGTAACGCGATGATCGGTGCCGAACTGCTCTCACCGCAGACCCTGGCGGTGGGGTGGCTGATGTATGTCCCGGTGCTGGCTTGCGCCGTTTGGCGTGCGCCGTGGGTGGAGCTGTTCACCGACAGTCGGCGCCAGCACCTGTTGTTCGGCACGGTGCTGGCGCTGTTCATGCTGTGGCTGGTGCGCCGGGATTTCGACACGGGCGTGTCGTATCACTTCATCGGCATGACCGCCGTGACGCTGTTGCTGGACTGGCCGCTGGCAATCCTCGGCGGCCTCTTTGCCCAGTCTGCACTGGTGCTGCTGGGGCGTCAGGACATGGCGGCGATGGGCGTCAACGGTGCGCTGCTGATCCTCTTGCCGGTGCTGGTCACCGAGTGTTGCGCGATCCTGGTGGAGCGCGCCCAGCCGCGCAACCTGTTCGTCTACATCTTCTGCTCGGGCTTTCTCGCCGCCGCGCTGTCGGCGTTGCTGTGCCTGCTGCTGGGGCTCGCGCTGCTGTGGTACGACGGCGTATTCGCCATGCCTTACTGGCTGGAAGACTTCATCGGTTACCTCTGGCTGATCATCTTTCCCGAGGCGTTCATCAACGGCATGGTGGTCAGTGCGCTGGTGGTGTTCAGCCCCGAATGGCTGGAGACCTTCAACCGCACGCGCTACCTGTCGGCACCCTGGAAGGATGAAGACAAATCTTGATGCATATCAAGGCCGTGCAGGCAGGCGCCGCTCATGCTCTGGAAAACTTCCAGGAGCACAGCAATGAGTGTTTATGAGTGGGCGAGACAAGAGATCAGGCGTAGCCACGATGCCGCGATGGAGATTGGTTTCGACCCGGGCTTGAGCCTGCGTGCCTTGCTCAGTGCAATCGTGCAACAGAGCAAGACAGTGCGCAGCGCCGAGGACCTGGCCGATGAGTTGAGCTTCCTCGCGGAAAACCTCGACGATCAACAGGACTACGGTTTCATGCGGCCTTAATGATGGGAGCGGGGGTTGAAGTCCTCGCTGAACAGCTCATCCTCGGCCTCCGGGCTGACCGGGATCTTGTGTTCCTCGGACGCCCATGCGCCCAGGTCGATCAGTTTGCAGCGATCGGAGCAGAACGGCCGGAACGTGCTCTGCGGGCTCCATTCGACGGGTGCGCCGCAGGTTGGGCAATCAACGGTTGGGGTTTGGCTCATGACTGGCCTCCACGCAAAGTAAGGTAAAAGTGGTGCAGCCGCTCGACCTCGCTGTGCAACCAGGCGAGGTCGCGGTCGTTGACCACCACGTCGTCGGCATGGCTCAGGCGGTCCTGGCGGCTGGATTGGGCCTTGAGGATCGCCTGGACCTGCTGTTCGCTGGTCTGGTCACGCTGCAGCGTGCGTTCGACCTGCAACTGTTCCGGGGCGTCGATCACCAGGATGCGCCGGGTCATGGCGTATTGTCCCGATTCGATCAACAACGGCGATACCAGAATCGCGTAGGGCGATTGTGCCTGTGCCAGATGATGGGCGATTTCATCGGCGATCAACGGATGCAACAGCGCCTCGAGCCAGCGGCGTTCATCGGCATTTTCGAAGATCAACTTGCGCAGCGCCGCTCGATCCAGGGTGCCGTCGGCCTGCAACACGCCTGGGCCGAAGTGTTCGGCGATTCGGGCCAGCGCCGGGCGGCCGGGTTCGACCACCCAGCGCGCCGCGTGATCGGCGTCGATGACATGCACGCCCAGGTCGATGAAGTGCTGGGCCGCCGCGCTCTTGCCGCTGCCAATGCCACCGCTCAGGCCGAGAATCCAGGGTTTTTCCTTGAGGTTATTCATAGTGAATCGACATTAGAAACCGACAGCCTGCCAATAGAAGTCGGTTATTTGACCACCCCAGAGCAATGCAATCCAGCCGGCAATGGCCAGAAAAGGGCCAAAGGGGATCTGCGTCGACCCCGGGGCGTTGCGCAGGCGCAGCACGATGACCCCGATCACAGCCCCCACCAGCGACGACAGCAACAAGGTCAGTGGCAGGATCTGCCAGCCACCCCAGGCGCCTAGCATCGCCAACAGCTTGAAGTCACCGTAGCCCATGCCTTCCTTGCCCGTGAGCAACTTGAACACCCAATACACCGACCACAAGGCCAGATAGCCCGCCACCGCTCCCCACATGGCCTGGTTCAAAGAGGCGAACAGGCCGAAGCTGTTGACGATCAGGCCCAGCCATAACAGCGGCAGGACCAGGGTATCGGGGAGCAGTTGGTGTTCGGCGTCGATCAGGCTCATGGCCAGGAGACCCCAGGTCAACACCATCACCCCTGCGGCTTGCCAGCCGAAGCCCAAATGCCAGGCGACGAACGCTGACAGCACACCGCAGGCCAGTTCCGTCAACGGGTAACGCCGGCCAATGGGAGCGGAGCAACTCGAACAGCGGCCGCGCAGCATCAGGTAGCTGAGCAGCGGGATGTTTTCCCAGGCCCGGATGCGATGGCCACAGTGGGGGCACTGAGAGTGGGGCAGCATCAGGTTGTAGACCGGGCCGGGGGCTTCGGCCGGCAGGCCCAGCAGGTCGTGGGCCTGCACGCGCCATTCGCGGCTGAGCATCTTCGGCAGACGCCACACCAGTACGTTGAGGAAGCTGCCGACGATCAGCCCGAGCAGCAACGCAGTGAGCACGAAGGCCAGGGGATAAAGCACGAAGAATTCGCTCAGGGGCATGTCAGATCGCAGAGCCGAGTTGAAAGATGGGCAGGTACATGGCAACCACCAGGCCACCGACGACCAACCCCAGGATCACCATGATGAAGGGTTCCATCAGGCTGGTGAGGTTGTCCACCAGATTGTCCACTTCGGCTTCGTAAAAGCTTGCCACCTTGTCGAGCATGTCATCCAGCGCGCCGGACTCTTCGCCGATGGCCGTCATCTGGATCGCCAGGTTCGGGAAGATGCCGGAAGCGCGCATGGAGAAATTCAATTGCATGCCGGTCGAGACGTCCTGCTTGATGCGTTGCACCGCTTGCTTGAACACCACGTTGCCGGTGGCGCCGGAAACCGAATCCAGGGCCTCCACCAACGGGACGCCCGCGGCGAAGGTGGTGGACAGCGTGCGGGCGTAGCGGGCCACGGCGGTCTTGTACATCAGCGTGCCGATCAGCGGCAGCTTCAGCATCCATTTATCGCGCCAGTCACGCAGCGCCGCGGAGCGCTTGAGGGCGTACTTCACACCAAAGAACAGGCCGACCAACAGGGCCAGTATCAGCCACCAATAGCGCTGCATGAACTCCGACAGGCCGATGACCATTAGCGTGAAGGCCGGCAATTGCGCGCCGAAGCCGGAGAACACCGACTCGAACTGGGGCACCACCTTGACCAGCAGGATGCCGGTGACCACGGCCGCGACGAGCACCACGGCCGCCGGGTAGGTCATGGCCTTCTTGATCTTGGCCTTGAGCGCCTCGGTCTTTTCCTTGTAGGTCGCGATCCGGTCCAGCAGCGTGTCCAGGGCGCCGGCCTGTTCGCCGGCATCCACCAGGTTGCAGTACAGCTCGTCAAAATACTGCGGGCATTTGCGCAGTGCCGCGGCGAAGCTGTTGCCGGCCGCGACTTCCTGCTTCACCTCGTCCACCAGCTTGCGCATGTTGGGGTTGTCGAAGCCCTCGCCAATGATGTCGAACGCCTGCAACAGCGGCACGCCGGCCTTGAGCATCGTGGCCATCTGGCGAGTGAAGAGGGCGATGTCCAACGGCTTGATGCGCTTGCCCTTGCTGAAGATCGAAGAGGTCTTCTTGCGCACCTTCTGCGGGTTGATGCCTTGCTTGCGTAACTGGGCCTTGACCAGGGCGGTGCTCTGCCCCGTCAGCTCGCCGGTCATCCTCGTGCCTTTGCGGTCCTTGCCTTCCCAGGTGTAAACATCGGTTTTGACTGCCTTGACCGCCATGTTCAATCCTTGGTGACGCGGTTGATTTCTTCGAGGCTGGTGACGCCCTGCATCACTTTGAGCAGCCCCGAGGTGCGCAGGTCATTGAAACCGTCCTTGCGCATTTGCAGGTCGATTTCCAACGAGTTGCCTTCGGCCATGATCAGGCGTTGCAACTGAGGGGTATTCCTGACCACTTCGTAGACCCCCACGCGCCCTTTGTAGCCACTGTTGCACTGCTGGCAACCGACCGGCTCATAGATCGTGAATGAGCCGATGCGTTCCCGGGGGAAGCCTTCCTTGAGCAGGGTTTCGTCGGGAATCTCGAGGGCTTTCTTGCAGTGGTTGCACAACTTGCGCGCCAGCCGCTGGGCGATGATCAAGTGCACGGCGGTGGCGATGTTGAAGCCGGGGATGCCCATGTTCTGCAAGCGGATCAGGGTTTCCGCCGCGCTGTTGGTGTGCAGCGTGGAGAGCACCAGGTGACCGGTCTGGGCGGCCTTGATGGCGATCTCGGCGGTTTCCAGGTCGCGGATCTCGCCGACCATGATCACGTCCGGGTCCTGGCGCAGGAAAGAGCGCAGGGCCTGGGCGAAATCCAGCCCCTGGCGCGAGTTCACGTTGACCTGGTTGATGCCTTCCATGTTGATCTCCACCGGATCCTCGGCGGTGGAAATGTTGATGTCCACGGTGTTGAGAATGTTCAGCCCGGTGTAGAGCGATACGGTCTTGCCCGAGCCGGTGGGCCCGGTGACCAGGATCAGCCCCTGGGGTTGCTTGAGCGCCGCCATGTACAGCGCTTTCTGGTCGGGCTCGTAGCCCAGGGCGTCGATGCCCATTTGCGCGCTGGAAGGGTCGAGGATCCGGATGACCACTTTTTCGCCCCAGAGCGTGGGCAGGGTGTTGACCCGGAAATCGATCGACTTGTTTTTCGACAGGCGCATTTTCAGGCGTCCGTCCTGGGGCTTGCGGCGCTCGGAAATGTCCAGGCTGGCCATGACCTTCAGCCGTGCGGCGATACGGCCGGCCAGTTGGGTGGGCGGCTTGGCCACTTCACGTAGCATGCCGTCGGTGCGCACCCGCACCCGATAGGATTTTTCATACGGCTCGAAGTGCAGGTCGGAGGAACCGCCCTTGATCGCGTCCAGCAACATCTTGTTGACGAACCGCACCACCGGCGCGTCGTCGGCGTCCTGGCCAGCAAGGGTGTCCTGCTTGCGATCGTCGTCCGACTCGATGTCCAGGCCGTCGAGGTCGACATCACCCATGCCCTCCAGGCCGGTGCTGCTGGACTCGAAGAACTTTTCGATGGCGTCGCTGAGTTTGTCGTCCTCCACCAGGATGGCTTCGGTGGTCAGGCCGGTGCTGAACTGAATGTCATTGATGGCCTGGTGGTTGGTTGGATCGGAGATGCCCACGAACAACTTGTTGCCACGTCGCCAGAGCGGCAAGGCGTGGTGTTGGCGGACCAGTTTTTCGCTGACCAGGCCGGCGGGCTGGTTCTCCTTGTCGAGGCTGTTGAGATCCAGCAGGGCGACGCCGAAATGCTCCGAGGCAATTTCCGCAACCTGACGACTCTGGACCAGTTTGTTCTGTACCAGGTAGCTGACCAGGGGCATGCGATTGCGCTGGGCCTGCTGGTACGCCTGCTGGGCATTCTGCTCGGTGATCAGTTCAGCCAACACCAGTTGCTTGGTCAAGCCGCTGAGTGCGATGTCATTCATGGGCATGGGGATACCAGACGCGGACAGTTCATGACTTATAGCCTAGTCAAGCATCGACGCCAAACCAGCGAGGCGGGGTGACAAAAAGTGTCAGATAGTGCGGTTGTTGGGGTAGGACGCAAGGCTTCTGGCCGGCGAAGTCCTTTGTCAGTGGCGTCTTGAGGGTTGGCATGTGCCGTGCAATAGCCGCCTCAGGACATGAGATTCCGCCTCATGCGATGGAGAAGTCTATGAGCAAGCAAAAAGGTTTTACCCTGATCGAACTGCTGATCGTCGTGGCGATCATCGGCATCCTGGCGACGTTTGCGTTGCCGCAGTATTCCAGGTACCAGGCGCGAGCGAAGGCTACCGCCGGACTGGGGGAAATATCCGCGCTGAAGGTAGCGTACGAGGATCAGATGAATCAGGGGGTTACGCCAACGTTGGCCCTCATGAACGCCCCGTCCACAACCAATAATTGCGCCATCTCGCTAACAGGTACAGCCACGACGGCAGGCTCTATCATTTGTACCCTCCAGAACGCCCCTGCCGCCATAGCAGGTAAAACGATCACGCTTAGCCGTGATGTCAATGGCGCCTGGACATGCGCATCCACCGCACCCAAGGAATACCTGCCGACCGCTTGCCCTGGTACCTGATACTGCGCGGCGATGGGGCACTCCCTCGCCGTTTAAAACCTTCTTTGATTCATCAGCTTAGCGGCGAGGCAGAATCGGCAAGTTGCATGTTGAAAATGGGAGGCTCATGCAATTTGCATGATTATGAATTTTGCCGCTTCGCTTAACTATTTGATTTATAAGGAATTAATTGATTTATCAAAACTGGCACAGCCTTCGCACTACTCCTGGTAACCCTGCTGGATGCAAATCCGGCAGTTTCTGAGAAAAACAGGAGTTACTCGTATGAAGAAGTTCGCTATCACTGCCGCTGCTGCAACCGCTCTGACCCTGACCATGGCTAGCGCATTCGCCGAGACCACTCAAGCAACTCAGGCTCCAATGATGCTGGCTGCTGGCGAAGTGACCAAGGCGAAGGAAACCACTTCCGACACCTGGATCACCACCAAGGTCAAGGCTGACCTGCTGACCGAAAAAGGTATTCCAGGCTCCGACATCAAAGTTGAAACCAACAAAGGTGTTGTGTCGCTGTCCTCCACCGTGGCCGTGACTGATTCGCAAAAAGACATGGCCGTGGCCATTGCCAAGAAAATCAAAGGCGTCAAAGCCGTCTCAGCTGATGGCCTGAAAGCCGAGTAAGGCTGACGAGTTCTCGCCTGGACCGGGAGAAGGCGCGGCAAGCGGGCTGAGTCATACGCCTGCCGTTGCTTTTGAAGTTCATGCGAAGGCCACACGGACGTGGCCATTACAGGCCCCCGGCATACGTGCCGGGGGCCTGTTCTATTCAGGGGTGGAAAACTGGCGTGAGCGGGGGTGGTGGGTATTCGCGAGCAGGCCCGCTCCCACATGGGGTGGCCTGCACGATCCCTGTGGGAGCGAGCTTGCTCGCGAAGAGGGCGCCCTTTCAGCGCCCGCGCTTGCCGGTGATCTGCACCAACCGGTTTCCCTCAAAACGCAGGTACTGGTACATGCCGCTGTTGGGGCCGTAGGTCCATTCCTCAACCGGGTATTCTTCCCGGCGATTGACGCTGCGCTTGTAGCCCAGGTCGTCCCGCGCCGCAGGCTCGCCACACTTTTGCAGCACTTCGCTGGAGCGGTCGCCGACGCTGATCAACTGGCTGCCGCAACGCAGCGTATCGGCCGCCGATGCCGTGCCGGCGGCCAGCCATGCGCCCAGGCCGAGCAGGTACAAACACTTCATCTTATTCGGCATCCAGGTGCATGGGGGTAATGACGCGTCCGTCGCTCTCGGCCTGGCCGAGGCTGGCGTCGATGAAATAGACGCGGTCGTCGGCCAGGCGCCCCTTGTCCACCAAAAAGTCCTTGATGCTACCGGCCCGCTCTTGCCCCAGTTGGCGCAGCAACACATCACTGCCGCTCCAGAACTTGATCACGCTTTCGCGCAGCTTGTCGGTGCGCGCTTTTTTATCCAGTTGCGCCCATTCGGCCGGCGGCTGGGTCTTGAGGCGGGTGCGATAGATGCCTTCGAGCAACGGCGCCTTTTCATCTTCGGGCACCTGCAACAGCGAGGCCTGGGCCGGCACCTTGTCGCCGCGCCGCTGCAGCATCTTGTAGTAGTTGTACTGGTATTCACGTTCCAGGCGCTGGGCGGCGAGCAGCGGGCCGTCGCTGCTTTCGGCCGCCGTGCCTTCGATCTCCAGGCGCAGTTCCGGGCGCTTGCCCAAGGCTTCGGAAAGTTTGAGCAGCACGCCCTCGCTTTCTTTGCTCAAGTCGCTTGAACCTGGGGCGAATGCCACGCTGCCGAGGTCCTCCGAACCGCCACCGGACACCAGCCCGCCGATGAGCTTGAACGGCGCCTGCGCCGCGCGGACCACCAGGTTGCGCAAGGTCTGCCAGACAATCGGCATGACGCTGAATTGCGGGTCGTTGAGGTTGCCGGTCACCGGCAGTTCGATGGAAATCTTGCCTTCGGAGTCCTTCAGTAGTGCGATGGCCAGCTTCAATGGCAGGCTCACGGCGTCCGGGCTGTCGACTTTTTCCCCCAGTTGCAATTGCTCCACCACCACTTTGTTTTCAGCCTGGAGCTGACCCTTGGTGATCCGGTAATGCAGGTCCAGGTTGAGTCGGCCCTTGCGGATACGGTAGCCGGCGAACTTGCCGGAATAGGGGGTCAGGGTGGTCAGCTCGACCCGTTTGAAACTGGTGGCGATGTCGAGGCTGGCCATCGGGTCGAAGGGGTTGACTGCACCCTTGATGGTGACCGGCGCATAGCGGTCGACCTTACCCTTGACGTCGACGCTGGCCGGCTTGGCCTCGCGGCTGTCGATGGTGCCGATCTGGCCGTTGAGCTGTTGGATGGCCGTGGCGAAATTCGGCGTCAGGCTGAAGTCGGCGAAGTTGGCCGAGCCGTCGTTGATGGCGATGCCACCGATGTGAATGCCCAGGGGTTTTTCCGCCGAGGCCGGTTTGGCCGCCGCGGTTTTCGGCGCGCCCTCGGCCGGTTGCGGGATCAACAGGTCATCGACGTTGGTGGTGCGGTCGTCGTTGATCATGAAGCGGGCATAAGGCTGGAACAGGTTGACCTTGTCGATGGAGAGGCGGTCACCGTGCTGGTAGTCGAGGCCTTCGAGGACCAGGCTCTGCCACTTGAGGAAGTCCCGGGTCTTGAGGGTGTCGAGGGTGTGCAATTGATCGACCTGGGCACGGCCGGTCACTGCAAAGGCCAGCGGCTCGGTGCTCTTGAGGTCTACCGCCAGGTCGCTGCCGAGCATCCCGGAGCGCAGTTCCAGGCGAATGAACGGGTTGATGTACGACTGGGCGACTCGCAGGTCGATGTCCTGGGTCTTGACCTTGAGCCGGGCGCTGATCGGGTTCAGGTTCACCTCGCCGTCGGCGAGGATCTTGCCCTGTTTGCCCAGCCCGGTGTCCAGCTTGAGGGTAAAGGGCGAACCGTTGAGCGTGTCGTAGTTCTGCAGGTCCAGGTTCAGCGGGCCGACTTCCAGTGCCACGGCAGGTTGCGCCTGGCGGTCGGCCAGGTGCACCTGGTAATTGCGCAGTTGCACGTCTTTCAACAACACCTGCCAGGGTTTGCTGGGGGCGGCGGGTTCAGGTTTCGGTGAGTCGGCGGCGGCCGGGGCTGAAGCGGGTTCGGCCTTGGCCTGTGGCTTGGCCGGCTGGCTGGCGAAGAGCTTCTGCCAGTCGAGCTGCCCGTCCGCCTCGCGAGCGGCCCAGGTCTCGAGTTTCTGGCTGCGGATCTTGCCCACCACCACTTGTTGCTTGGCCAGGTCGACCGTGGTTTCGCTGACGTCCAGGCGTTCGAGCCTGGCCAATGGCCGGCCATCGGGCGCCTTGATGGCGAAGGGCGCGACGCTGGCGGCGACATTGTCCAGGCGCAGCTCGGTGCCCTTGGCCAGGTTGAGTGTGTAGTCGGTGCTGACGTTCAGCACGCCGTTCTCCAGCACCAGCGGTACGGCGTCGCGGACGTAGGGCCAGAAGGCTTTCATCTGGCCGTCGGTGATCTTGAGTTTACCTTCGGACGCGATGGGCGTAAGGCTGAAGTTACCGGTCCAGTCGACACGTCCGCCGCCAGGGCCGACGGCCACCAAGGTCATGTCGGCGCTGTCGTCGGGCAGGGTGCTGAGGTTCTTCAGCTCGAAATCGAGGGCGTCGTAGAGAAACTCGATCGGCTCGCTGGGGCGCAAGTCCTGGAAGTGCACGTAGCCGCTGGCCAGCTTGATCCGGCCCACACGCAGTGGAAATGGCTTGGCCTCGGGGTCGGCCGGGGTCGGCTCGCTGGCCGGTAGCTTGAACAGGCCCAGCAGGTTCAACTGGCCATCCTTGGCGAACACCACCTCGGTCTTGGGTTTGTCCAGCTCGATGTCGGCCAGGTGCAGGGCGCCTGACCACAGGCTGTCGACCTGCAGGTTGGCGTACAACCGTTCGAAGCCAATCTGCTCCTTGCCCGGTTCGCCAATGCTCAGGCCCCAGAGGGTCACTTCGAGGCTGAACGGATTGAGCTCGACCCGCTGGATCCTGGCGGGCACCGTGGCGTGCTCGGCCAACTGCTGATTGGCGATCCGCAAGGCGACACCGGGCAGGATCAGGAAACCCAACAGGCTGTAGAGGGCCAGTGCGGTCAACAGGGCGCCGAGAGCGCGGAGCAATCCTTTGGGCATGTGCGGCTTCATCTGATGTGAATTCGGAGTGCCTTGGAGTATGGCATGCGTTTGCGGTTCCGAAACCACTGTGATTTATGAGACTTGTCCGCTTCTGCAGTAGGATTGCGCCGGATTCAAAGCTGCAGGATCAACGTCTTGAGCGGCGGCTGATGGTCCATCGAAGGGAAATCGCTGCCGGGCGTCAGTACGCTCCACTCCCGAACCGGGCGGCCAGCTTTTTGCGCGCAGCGCAGCACCTGCTCGCGCCAGTCGTCCATGGGCACCTTCGCCAGGTTGTTGCAGCAGATCAGCACGCCGTCGTCGGCGGTGGTCAGCAGCGCCGGTTTGAGCAGGCTCTGGTAGTCGCGCAGCAGGTCGACGGTACCGAACGCGCTCTTGGCCCAGGCCGGCGGGTCGAGCAGCACCAGATCGTACTGGCGCGGTTCCAGGCGCACATAACTGGGCAGCTTCTGGCCGCGCCGCTGGCTGATGGGCAGGCCGGCCAACTGACGGATCGCCGGGAAGTAGTCCGACTGCACGAACGTCATGGCCGGCAAGGTCGGGTTGAGCAAGCCATTCTCACGGCCGACCGCCAGGTTGCCTTCGGCGAAGTCGAGGTTGCAGACCTCCCGCGCCCCACCGGCGGCCGCGCTCAGGCCGACGCCACAGGTGTAGGCGAACAGGTTCAGCACGCTCTTGCCGCGGCTGTGGGCCTTGACCCAGCCCCGGGCGTTGCGCAGGTCGAGGAACAGCAGCGGATCCTGCCCGGCATGGCGCCCGCGCACGCGGTAGTTCAGGCCCCACTCATGGCCGACCAGGTCTTGCAGGGCGGCTTCGTCAGCCTGGTAGACCGTGTCCTGGCGATCAATGCGCGAGTTGCCCCCCGAGCGGTCGTTGTAGACCAGTAGGGTGTCCAGGCCCAGGTGTTCGTTGACGATTCCGTGCACTTGCAGCAGGGCATCGCGCTCCAGTGACTGGTGGAAGCTCTGCACCAACAGTTGCGGGCCGTAGCGGTCCACGGTCAGGCCGGGTGCGCCTTCCTGGCTGCCATGGAACAGGCGATAGCAGTCGGTGCCTTGCTGGTGCAGTTGGCCAAGCAGGTCCTGACGCTGGTCGAGGGCGGCGCGCAGCGCCTGATTCAAGGAAGACATGCCATGCGCGCCTTAGAGAAATGAGGCGCGGGAGTTTAGCAGCTATGGACAGTGTATGCGGTTCACAGCCGAGCACTGACCATGGCGAGGGAGCTTGCTCCCGCTGGGGCGCGAAGCGGCCCTGTTTTTTTGGGGCGGCTACGCAACCCAGCGGGAGCAAGCTCCCTCGCCACAGGGATTGCGGTGATATCAGCGATTCAGGCGCTTGTCGATCAGCCCTTCCACCACGCTCGGGTCGGCCAGGGTCGAGGTGTCGCCCAGGCTGTCCAGCTCGTTGCAGGCGATCTTGCGCAGGATGCGTCGCATGATCTTGCCCGAGCGGGTCTTGGGTAGCGCCGGTGCCCACTGGATCAGTTCCGGCTTGGCGAAGCTGCCGATCTCCTTGCTGACATGGGCCAGCAGCTCCTGCTGCAACGCTTCGTTGGCCTCGACGCCGTTCATCGGGGTGACGAAGGCATAGATGCCCTGGCCCTTGAGGTCATGGGGATAGCCGACCACCGCCGCTTCGGCAATGCTGTCGTGCAGCACCAGGGCGCTTTCCACTTCGGCGGTGCCGATGCGGTGGCCGGAGACGTTGATCACGTCGTCGATGCGCCCGGTGATCCAGTAATCGCCATCTTCATCGCGACGGGCCCCATCCCCGGTGAAGTAATAGCCGGGGTAAGGCTTGAAGTAGGTGTCGACCATGCGCTGATGGTCACCGTAGACGCTGCGGATCTGCCCGGGCCAACTGGATTTGATGGCCAGCACGCCGCTGCCGGCGCCGCTGATCTCCTTGCCCACTTCGTCCAGCAGCACCGGCTGTACGCCGAACATCGGCCGGGTGGCACAGCCCGGCTTGAGCCGTGGGGCGCTGACCAGCGGGCTGAGCATGATGCCGCCGGTCTCGGTCTGCCACCAGGTATCGACAATCGGGCAGCGCTGTTCGCCGACCGCATTGAAATACCACTCCCACGCTTCGGGGTTGATCGGCTCACCGACACTGCCGAGCAATCGCAGGCTCTGGCGAGAAGTGTCCTGCAGGGGACCGGGGCCTTCGCGCATCAGCGCTCGCAGGGCCGTCGGCGCGGTGTAGAAAATGTTGACCTGGTGCTTGTCGATCACCTGCCAGAAGCGTGAGCTACTGGGATGGCTCGGTACGCCCTCGAAGATCAGCGTGGTGGCGCCGTTGGCCAGCGGTCCGTAGACGATGTAGCTGTGGCCGGTGACCCAGCCGACATCGGCGGTGCACCAGAAGACTTCGTTGTCGCGGTAGTCCAGCACGTACTTGAACGTCATCGCCGCTTGCAGCAGGTAGCCGCCGGTGGTGTGCAGGACACCCTTGGGTTTGCCGGTGCTGCCGGAGGTGTAGAGGATGAACAGCGGGTCCTCGGCGTCCATCGGCTCGGCCGGGCAGTCGTCGCTCGCCTCGTGCATGGCCTGGTGGTACCACAGGTCGCGGCCTTCGACCCAGTTCACCTCGCCCTGGGTGCGCTCGACCACCACCACGGTGCTGACATTCGGGCAGCTTTCCAGGGCCTTGTCGACGTTGCGCTTGAGCGGTATGAAGCGCCCGCCGCGCACGCCTTCGTCCGCGGTGATCACGGTGCGGCAATCGGCGTCGAGAATCCGATCGCGCAGCGAGTCCGGCGAGAAGCCGCCGAACACCACCGAGTGCACCGCACCGATGCGGGTGCAGGCGAGCATGGCGTAGGCTGCTTCCGGAATCATCGGCATGTAGATGCAGACCCGATCGCCTTTTTTCACTCCACGACTTTTCAGCACGTTGGCCAGGCGGCAGACATGGTGATGAAGTTTTTTGTAGGTGATTTGCGCCGATTCGGCGGGGTTGTCGCCTTCCCAGATGATCGCGACCTGGTCGCCACGGGTGTCCAGGTGACGGTCGATGCAGTTGGCGCTGACGTTCAACTTGCCGCCGGCGAACCAGGTCGCGTCGCCGTTCTTGAGGTCATAGCGCTGGACGGTTTGCCAGGGTGCCATCCAGTCGAGAAAGCGCGTGGCCTGTCCGGCCCAGAAGGCGCTGGGGTGTTCGATGGATTCCTTGTAGAGCCGCTGGTACTCGTCCTGACTCAACTGCGCAGCCCGGCGGACGGTGTCGGCTTGGGGGTACTGGCTGATCTCGAACATGACGGATCCTTATTCTTGTTTTTGCGACAAGTCATAAAGATGCACCCAGTGACAGGAGGGTTCAAGTCACGTGCGAAACAACTGTGGGAGCGAGCTTGCTCGCGATAGCGGTGTGTCGGCCCTATTGGTAGCAACTGACACATCGTCTTCGCGAGCAAGCTCGCTCCCACAGGGGCATGCGAACCTCAGGGGTCAGCCGCGATGGCGTCCGCGGAAGTAGTTGATCAGGCCTTGGGTCGAAGCGTCTTCCGCCGGGCTTTCTTCGCTGCCCACCAGACGGTTGTACACGCCTTTGCCCAATTCCTTGCCCAGCTCCACGCCCCATTGATCGAAGGCGTTGATGCCCCAGACCACGCTTTGCACGAACACCTTGTGTTCATACAACGCCACCAGCGCACCCAGGCGCCGCGGGCTGATGCGTTCGACCACCAGGGTGTTGCTCGGACGGTTGCCCGGGATCACCTTGTGGGAAGCCAGTTTCTGTACCTCTTCTTCGCTCGCGCCCTTGTCCCGCAGCTCGGCTTCGGCTTCGGCGCGGGTCTTGCCCAGCATCAGTGCCTGGCTCTGGGACAGGCAGTTGGCGTACAGCCACTGGTGATGGTCGGCGACCGGGTTGAAGCTGACGATCGGCACGATGAAGTCGGCCGGGATCAGTTGCGTGCCCTGGTGCAACAACTGGTGATAGGCATGCTGGCCGTTGCAGCCGACGCCCCCCCAGATCACCGGCCCGGTGTCGGTGGACACGGGGGTGCCGTCCTGGCGCACGCTCTTGCCGTTGGACTCCATGTCCAGCTGTTGCAAGTGCTTGGTGATGTTACGCAGGTAGTGGTCGTACGGCAGGATCGCGTGGCTCTGCGCGCCCCAGAAGTTGCCGTACCACACGCCCAGCAGGGCCAGCAGCACCGGCATGTTCTGTTCGAACGGTGCGCTCTGGAAATGCTGGTCCATGGAGTAGGCCCCGGAGAGCAATTCCTTGAAGTTGGACATGCCGATGGCCAGGGCGATCGGCAGGCCTATGGCCGACCACAGCGAGTAGCGCCCGCCGACCCAGTCCCACATCGGGAAGATGTTTTCTTCGCGGATACCAAAGGCCACGGCAGCGGCGTTGTTGCTCGACACCGCGATGAAGTGGCGATACAGCTCGGCCTCGGAACCGCCCTGGGCGAGGTACCAGGAACGAGCGGCCTGGGCGTTCTTCAAGGTTTCGAGGGTGTTGAAGGATTTCGACGAGACGATGAACAGCGTGGTCTCGGCGCGCAGCTTCATGGTCAGTTCGTGGAATTCGCTGCCGTCGATGTTTGCCAGGTAGTGGCAACGTACGCCTTTGTGCGTGTAGGACAACAGGGCTTCGGACACCAGTTGCGGGCCGAGGAACGAGCCACCGATGCCGATGTTCACCACGTCGGTGATCGGCTTCTCGGTGTAGCCACGCCACAGGCCGTCGTGGATCCGGCCTACCAGGTCGGTGATCTGGTTCAGCACCTTGTGGACTTCCGGCATCACGTTGACGCCGTTGACCGACAGCTTGTCGCCCACTGGGCGGCGCAACGCGGTGTGCAGGGCCGGACGGCCTTCGGACGAGTTGACGATTTCGCCTTCGAACAACGCCTTGATCGCGCCCTGGAGGTCGACTTCGTTGGCCAGGCTGACCAGCAGGTCGCGGGTCTGGGCGTTGATCAGGTTTTTCGAGTAGTCGAGAAACAGGCCACAGCTCGACAGGGTGAATTGGTTGAAACGCTGCGGGTCGGCATTGAACGCTTCGCGCATGCTGAAATCCTGCATGGCTTTGCGGTGGTCATTCAGCGCTTGCCAGGCGGGCAGAGCGGTCACGTCATGAGGGGTTCGGTAGTACGCCATCGCTGCGGGTTTCCTTTTTACTTGAACGACCTTTTGTACACTAAAAATGCCGGCGCGGCATGGGACGGGCGTCCGGACACTGCATCGGGACGATCGCCGGACGCAGGGCGACTACAGTAAACCTCGCGTTGCGATCTGTCTCGGCTTTGTCAGACCTCAGGGCGGTACTTTTTTATACATCGGGGCTGGGGAGGTGGCGACGAGCGGGTGCGGTGCCACGATCTTGTGTGAGAGCGAGCCTGGCGCGCGAAGGCGGTGGCTCAGTCAGCATTGAAACCGACGGATCCACCGCTTTCGCGGGTAGGCTCTTCCCACAGCAGGGTTGGGTCAGAGAGGCGCGTCGAGGTCCAGGTGCAGGTTGTCGATCAACCGGGTGGTCCCGAGGAAGGCGGCCACCAGAATCACCAGGTCGCGATCTTCCTGGGTGGCCGGGCGCAGGGTTCGGGCGTGGCGGACTTCCAGGTAGTCGGGGCGCAGGCCTGCCGCTTGGAGTTGCTGGATCTGCCCGGCGACCAACGCCGGGTAATCGCGCTGTCCCTGCCGGATGGCCTCGGCTATCTGGCTCAGGCCACGATAAACCACAGGGGCGACGGCGCGTTGCTCGGCGCTGAGGAAGCCATTGCGCGACGATAGCGCCAGGCCGTCGTCGGCACGCACGGTTGGTTCGCCGATGATCTGGATCGGCATGTTCAAGTCATGGACCAGCGCGCGGATCACCGCCAGTTGCTGGAAGTCTTTCTGGCCAAACACCGCGATGTCAGGCTGGACCATGTTGAACAGCTTGCTGACCACCGTTGCCACGCCCTCGAAGTGCCCGGGGCGGCTGGCGCCACACAGGCCTTCGGATAACTGCGGGACGCTGACCCGGGTCTGCCCGGTCATGCCGTCTGGGTACATCTCCTCGACGCTGGGGGCGAACAGCAGGTGGCAGCCGGCCTGGAGCAGTTTCTCCTGGTCGGCCGCCAGGGTACGGGGGTACTTGTCCAGGTCTTCGCCGGCGCCGAATTGCAGCGGGTTGACGAAAATGCTCGTCACGACGAAGTCGGCCCGTTGCCCCGCCTTGGTCACCAGCGCCACGTGGCCGCTGTGCAGGTTGCCCATGGTCGGCACGAAGGCGATGCGTTTGCCTTCGCTGCGGGCGCGAGCCACGGCGGCGCGCAGTTCGCGTACGGTTTTGACGGTGTTCATGCGGAGAATCCGTGTTCGACGCCCGGGAAAGTCGCGGCCTTCACTTCGGCTACGTAGGCGCCCAGGGCGGCCTGGATGCTGGTTTGCCCGGCCATGAAGTTCTTCACGAACTTGGGCGAGCGCCCGGTGAGCGACAAGCCGAGCATGTCGTGCAGCACCAGCACCTGGCCGTCGGTGGCGTTACCGGCACCGATCCCGATCACCGGGATCTTCACTGCCTGGGTGATTTCTTCCGCCAGTTCGCTGGGCACGCACTCGAGCAGCAGCATCGCCGCGCCGGCCTGTTCCAGGGCAATGGCATCGGCGCGCATCTGGCGTGCCTGGTTTTCATTGCGCCCCTGGACCTTGTAGCCGCCCAGGATGTTCACCGCCTGCGGCGTCAGGCCCAAGTGCGCGCAGACCGGAATGCCACGTTCGGCCAGCAGCCGGATCGAGTCGGCCAGCCACAAGGCCCCTTCGACCTTGACCATGTGCGCGCCGGCCTGCATCAGCTGGGCGCTGTTGGTCATGGTTTGTTCGAGGGTGGCGTAGGCCATGAATGGCAGGTCGGCGAGGATCAGTGCATCGGTGTTACCGCGTTTGACGGCGGCCACGTGATAAGCCATGTCGGCGGTGGTCACCGGCAGCGTGCTGTCGTGACCTTGCAGCACCATGCCGAGGGAATCGCCCACCAGCAACACTTCGACACCGGCTTCGTTGCAGGCGTGGGCGAAGGTGGCGTCATAGCAGGTCAGCATGGCGATTTTCTCGCCTTTTTGCTTGAGACCTTGCAGCGTGGTCAGGGTAATAGCTGGCATGAAAAAGTCCTCTTCAGGCGCTCGTGAACTACTGCGAGTAACGCGCATGATTCGTCATTTACACAGGCGCACCCTCTTATGCGTGGTGCTTGTAAGGCCTGGATTGCGCCCTTAAACGCCGCGTTGGCGGCTATGGGACGCCTATAGTCGTGAGGAGGACCCGGGAAGTCAATTGGATGTGTTACCGGCGGGTGTTACCGAGGTTACTGATGCGTTTCAGCGAGGAGGGGCGTTTCTGATGTGACTGTCCGGTCCCCACGCCTGAGGCGTAGCTGGCAGCAATGATCCTGAGTTGTGGGCGCGAGCAAGCTCGCTCCCACAAGGGGGTTACACAGGCTTTAGGCGTTCCAGGCCTTCGAACGGGCAAGCGGCAAGCAGGTCCTGGAGCAAGCGTCCATCGGCCAGGCGCAGCTCGGCGGGCGCCAGTTCCGCCAGTGGATACAGGACAAACGCCCGGGCCTGCATGTGGTAATGCGGGACTTTGAGGCGGGGCTCGTCGATCAGGCGGTCGCCGAACAGCAGGATGTCCAGGTCCAGGGTGCGCGGGCCCCAGCGTTCCAGGCGCTCGCGACCTTGGCCGGTTTCGATGGTCTGCAGGGCGTCGAGCAGGTCCAGCGGTGCCAGGCGACTGTCCAGCGCCGCCACCGCATTGGTGTAGCGCGGCTGCCCAGGCAACAGCGAGTCGCTTTGATAGAACGACGAGACGCCTGCCAGTTCGGTATCGGGCAGTTGCGCCAGGGCCTGGAGGGCACTGCGCAGTTGCTCGGCAGGTTCGGCCAGGTTGCTGCCCATGCCGATGTAGACGCGTTCCATCGATTACTCGCCCGACTCGCTCGAAGCACCGGCGCGCTTGCGCTTGGTACCACCCCCGCTGCGACGCCGCTTGCGCGGGCCGCTGCCGGCTTCATCCTTGCCGCTGAGGTCGCGGATCATCTCGCGACGTTCGCTGTCGTTGGCATCCTGGTAGTCGGTCCACCATTCGCCGAGGCCGTCGGTCTGCTCGCCAGCGCTTTCGCGCAGCAACAGGAAGTCGTAGCCGGCACGGAACCGCGGGTTGTCCAGCAGCAGGTCGGCGCGTTTGCCGCTGCGTCGTGGCAGGCGCTCCTGCATGTCCCAGATCTCGCGGATCGGCATCGTGAAGCGTTTTGGAATCGCGATGCGTTGGCACTGTTCGGCAATCAGTTCGTGGGCGGCTTCCTGCATCGCCGGAATCGGCGGCATGCCACGGTCTTGCAGGCGCAATACCCGTGCTGGCAAGGCTGGCCAGAGCAGGGCGGCGAACAGGAACGCCGGGGTCACCGGTTTGTTCTGCTTGATGCGCAGGTCGGTGTTGATCAGGGCTTCGCTGATCAAGGTGTGGGTGTAGGTCGGGTTGTGCTCCAACGCCTCGGCGCTGGCCGGGAACAGCGGATCGAACAGTTGCAGGTCCACCAGCATCTCGAAGGTGTCCGCGGCGTTGCCCGACAGAAACAGCTTGAGCACTTCCTCGAACAACCGCGCCGAAGGGATCTCCCGCAGCATCGGCGCCAGGTCGCGAATCGGCGCGGCGCTGTGTTTTTCGATGCCGAAGTTCAGCTTGGCGGCGAAACGCACGGCCCGCAGCATGCGTACCGGGTCTTCCTGGTAACGCTGCCTGGGGTCGCCGATCAACCGGATCAGATGGTTGCGGATGTCGTGCACGCCATTGGCGTAGTCGAGGATGCGCTCGCTGACCGGGTCGTAGTAGAGGGCGTTGATGGTGAAGTCGCGGCGTTGCGCGTCTTCTTCCAGGGTGCCGTAGACGTTGTCGCGCAGGATGCGCCCGCTCTCGTTGCGAGAAGACTGGTTGCTGTCTTCTTCTTCGTCGTTTTGCGGGTGGTTGGCGCGGAACGTCGCCACTTCGATGATTTCGCGCCCGAAATGGATATGGACCAGCTTGAAGCGCCGGCCAATGATCCGTGCGTTGCGGAATTCGGCCCGGACCTGCTCCGGCGTGGCGCTGGTGGCGACGTCGAAATCCTTGGGCGTGATGTTGAGCAGCATGTCGCGCACACAGCCACCGACCAGGTAAGCCTGGTAGCCGGCGTTCTGCAAGCGTTCGACGATGTTCACCGCATAACGGCTGAACTGGGCCTTTTGTAGCGAATGCTGGCCGATGTTGAGCACTTCAGGCGTGCTGCGAATGTGTTGCGTACGACGCAAGGGAGAACGGAATGACTGGAACAGCTTCTTCAGCATGGGATGCACTGTTTGAAGGAATGTTCGGCCAAAATGAAGAATTGACCGCATGATGGGCGGGGATTCTAGCATTTAGTCGAGGGATGGTGTAGGACGCAGCAGATTTGGCTGCAAGCTTTGAGCGGTAAGCCCTGTAGGCTTGGGGGAGGGCGGAACGTCGGAAACCACAAGGGGAGCCTAAGCTCCCCCAGAATTAGTTTCGTGCTCTATTTTTATTATTGATTTCGGGCTTCTTGTTTTTGTTGAGTGCCCGTGTCACGAGGTTTCCCTTCGTGACGCTCCCAATCGGGAGTCAAGAGCAAACGGATTGCTTTGGTCGCTGTGTTGCAGTGATCAACCGATCCAACCAGTTCAGGCACCTGTCTTGAGACAGTTTTTATTGTTCTCGGCCTGGTTGTGGGGCAAGCCCCAAATACAACGCCTCTCCAAAAGAATCAGTTAGCTGCGCCTCTCGCCGTCTTGTTTTTATTGTGCGTGAGTCGATTCGTCTTATTTTTATTGTCTTTTGCATTGCTTGTTATTGTTCTTGTACCAAAGCTATAGCAGGGTGCGTGCCAACTTTTGCGTGGCCCAGTGAAACCGGGGGTTCTATGGTTATAGCCATTTTTTGTGGGCGAAAAAAAGCCGGGGTTTCGTTACCGTAAACCCCGGCTTCTGTTACGTGAAAAAACTGAGGTAACAGTTTTTTCACATGCACTGGTAGACAGTGATCTCTTGTGGGAGCGAGTTTCAGCTTTCGCTGGCCACGCCGGTCTTGCGCCGGGGGATGCCCAGGCGTTGGCGGCGTTCCCACAGGCATTTGCGGCTGACGCCCAGCTTGCGCGCCAGTTCGGTCTCGGTCATGTGGTCCTGGTGTTCCAGGACGAAATGCTGGAAGTAGTCTTCCAGGGACAGGTCCTCGGTAGGCTCGTGGCTGGTGTTGTTGGCGGCACCGCCGTGCTGCGGGGCCAGGCCGATAAACTCTTCGTCGTCCAGGTCGCCCAGCTCGATGTCGATGCCCAGCAGGTCGGCGGAAATTTCCGGGCTCTCACTCAGGATCACCGCGCGCTCGACGGCGTTTTCCAGCTCTCGGACGTTACCCGGCCAGGCGTAATGACGAATGGCCTGTTCGGCGTCCGGGGCGAACTTGAGGTCGGTGCGATTGATGCGCGCGCTCTGGCGGGCGAGGAAGGCCTGGGCGATTTCGTTGACGTCGGCGCCACGTTCGCGAAGGGGCGGCAGTTTCAGGGCGATCACGTGCAGGCGGTAATACAGGTCTTCACGGAACTGGCCGATCTTCGCCAGGCTCTTGAGGTCTCGGTGGGTCGCCGCGATCAGGCGTACGTCGACTTTCTGTGATTGCACCGAGCCCACCCGCCGAATCTCGCCTTCCTGGAGCACCCGCAGCAAGCGCGCCTGGGCTTCCAGTGGCAGCTCGCCGATTTCATCGAGGAACAATGTGCCGCCGTCCGCCGCCTCCACCAGCCCGGCGCGGCCGGCGCTGGCACCGGTGAACGCGCCTTTCTCGTGGCCGAAGAGTTCGGATTCGATCAGGCTTTCCGGGATCGCCGCGCAGTTCACCGAGATCATCGGTGCCTTGGCCCGGCGAGACAGGTTGTGCAGGGCGCGGGCAACCAGTTCCTTGCCGGTGCCGGACTCGCCCTGGATCAGCACATTGGAATCGGTCGGCGCGACTTTGCGGATTTTGCCATACAGGTCCTGCATCGGTGGGCAGGAACCGATGATGCCGATTTCGCCATTGCTGTTGCTGGCGCCACCTTTCACGGCGGTGCTGGTCTTGCCGGCAGGTTCCGACGAATGGCTGCTCGCTGCCTGTCGGTCGCGCAGGATGCGGGCCACGGCCTGGAGCATCTCGTCATGGTCGAACGGCTTGGCGATGTAGTCCACCGCGCCCATTTTCATGGAGTCCACCGCCGAGCGCAGGCTGGCGTAGCTGGTCATGATCAGTACCGGCGTGCCCTGGCCGAGCTTGATCAGCTCGGTGCCGGGAGCGCCGGGCAGGCGCAGGTCGCTGACGATCAGGTCAAACGTGGGAATGCTGAAACGTTCTTGTGCTTCCTGCACGGAACCGGCTTCGCTGACCTGGTACTGGTTGCGTTCCAGCAGGCGGCGCAAGGCGGAGCGGATAATTGTTTCGTCTTCGACGATCAAAATGTGCGGCATTGATTCGATTCTCTCGACGGTCTCAGTTCACAGCGGACGTCGCTTCGACATGACGCGGCAAGGTCACCCTGATACGGGTGCCGCGTTGGCTCTGTACATCGGCCGGGCTGTCGATGGTGATTTGTCCATAATGCTCTTCAACGATGGAATAGACCAGTGCGAGGCCCAGACCGGTGCCTTCGCCAGGATCCTTGGTGGTGAAGAAGGGTTCGAACAATCGGTCCATGATGTTCTGTGGGATACCGCTGCCCTCGTCTTCGACGATCAGGTCGATCGTGTGTTCGCTGGCTTCGCTCCTGACCCGTACGGCGCTGCCGGCCGGTGTGGCGTCGCGGGCGTTGGACAGCAGGTTGATCAGTACCTGGGCGAGTCGCTGGGGATCGCCGTCGACCCAGTGGTCCGGATCGCACAGGTTGAAGAATTGCACTTCGAAATTGCGCCGGTTAAGGGCCAGCAGACCAATGGCATCCTGGGCCACTTCGGCCAGACAGACGGCCTCGTCGTTGTGCTGGTGGCCGCCGGCATGGGCAAAGCTCATCAGCGACTGGACGATGCGCGACACCCGCTTGGTCTGTTCAAGGATCTGCCCGCTGATTTCCGTCAGCTCGCTGTCGTCCTCGCGCTCTTCGCGCAGGTTCTGCGCCAGGCAGGCGATGCCGGTGATCGGGTTGCCGATCTCATGGGCCACCCCGGCTGCCAGCCGGCCGATGCTGGCCAGGCGTTCGGAGTGGACCAGCTTGTCTTCGAGCATCTGGGTGTCGGTCAGGTCTTCCACCAGCAGCACCAGGCCGCTGTTGCCGGGCGCCAGGGGTTCGTCGATCGCGGCCTTGTGCAGGTTCAGCCAGCGGGTCTGTCCGTCCAAGGCCAGGTGTTGCTTGTGCAAGTGTTCGTCCGGCAGGTCGATGAAGCCTTGCAGCAGACCTTTCCACGGCTCGCCGAGGGTGCTCAGGCGTGAGCCGACCACCCGTTGGGCGGCAATCCCGGTCAATTCTTCCATGGCCTTGTTCCACATCAGGATCTCTTGGTCCTTGGCCAGGGAGCACACGCCCATCGGCAACTCTTGCAGGGTCTGGCGATGATAGCGGCGCAAGGCGTCCAGTTCGGCGGCCAGGCCGGTGAGGCGCGAGTGGTAGTCCTCAAGGCGGCTTTCGATGAAGTGGATGTCTTCGGTGACATAGTTTTCGCCACCGGCCTTGTAGGGCAGGAACGTCTCGACCATGTCCTGGGCCACGCTCGGGCCCATCAGGCCGGAGAGGTTGGCTTCGATCCGGTCGCGCAGGCGACGCAAGGCATACGGGCGCCGTTCGTCAAAGGGCAGGTAGAGGTCGCGCAGCGCCTGTTCGACTTCTTTTTGCGCGGCCTTGGCGCCCAGAGGCTTGGCCAGTTGCGTGGCGAACTCCTGGGGCGAGGCGGCGT
Organism: Pseudomonas sp. MS646; assembly: GCF_036693845.1. Classification (NCBI taxonomy): domain Bacteria; kingdom Pseudomonadati; phylum Pseudomonadota; class Gammaproteobacteria; order Pseudomonadales; family Pseudomonadaceae; genus Pseudomonas; species Pseudomonas sp. MS646. Next base: position 5,222,041 of record NZ_CP144763.1, on the reverse strand, counting down.
GCAGCTCGCGCCGTTGCGGGCGACGGACGTTGTCCACGGCGCAGGCCTCGGCGGCGCTGGCTTCTTCGCTGCTGGCGTTGGTGAACAGCGAAATCAGCGTGAACATCAGCACGTTCGCCGCCAGGGAGGCGATGGCCGCCATGTGCCAACTGGTGTCGTCGAGCACGTAGATCATGTTCAGTAGCGGGATGTAGAAGCCTTGCAGGTTGCCCATCAGCGGCAACAGCATGGCCACCAGCCACACCAGGATGCCCGCCAGCAGCCCGGCAATGAAACCGCGACGGTTGGCGGTCGGCCAGTACAGCACCGACAGCACCCCGGGCAGGAACTGCAAGGTGGCCACGAACGCGACGATGCCCAGGTTGGCCAGGTCCTGGCCGTCACCCAGCATCAGGTAGAACCCGTAGCCGGCCATGATGATCGCCACGATCAGCGCCCGGCGCGTCCATTTCAGCCAGCGGTAGATGTTACCTTCGGCCGGTGGCTGGTAAAGCGGCAGCACCAGGTGATTGAGGGCCATCCCCGACAGTGCCAGCGTGGTGACGATGATCAGGCCGCTGGCCGCCGACAGGCCACCGACGTAGGCCAGCAGGGCCAGGGCCTTGCTGTTGGCGGCGATGCCGATGCCGAGGGTGAAGTATTCGGGGTTGGTGCTGGCCCCCAGTTTCAGCCCGGCCCACAGGATCAAAGGCACCGCGAGGCTCATCAGCAACAGGAACAGCGGCAGGCCCCAGCTCGCGCTCACCAGCGAGCGTGGGTTGAGGTTTTCGGTAAAGGTCATGTGGTACATGTGCGGCATGACGATCGCCGACGCGAAGAACACCAGCAGCAGCGTACGCCACGGGCCTTCCTGCAAGGGCGTGTGCAGGGCGGCGAGGGCGGTCTGGTTCTGCAGCAGCCAGATTTCCAGTTGCTGCGGGCCGTCGAATACGCCGTACAACGCGTAGAGGCCGACGCCGCCGATGGCGATCAGCTTGATCACCGATTCGAACGCGATCGCGAACACCAGGCCTTCGTGTTTCTCACGAGTGGCGATGTGGCGGGAGCCGAAGAAGATCGTGAACAGGATAATCAGCCCGCAGAAGCTCAGGGCCACGCGGTGCTGTACCGGTTCGCCGGTGAGGATGCTGATGGAGTCGGCGACGGCCTGGACTTGCAGGGCCAGCAATGGCAATACCCCGACCAGCATGAAGATCGTGGTCAGCGCGCCCGCCCAGGTGCTGCGAAAGCGGAAGGCGAACAGGTCGGCCAATGATGACAGTTGGTAGGTGCGGGTGATTTTCAGGATCGGGTAAAGCAGCACCGGCGCCAGCAGGAACGCCCCCGACACGCCGAGGTAGCTGGACAGGAAGCCATAGCCGTACTGGTACGCCAGCCCGACCGTGCCGTAGAACGCCCAGGCGCTGGCATAGACGCCCAGCGACAAGGTGTAGGTCAGCGGGTGGCGGATGATCGCCCGGGGGATCATGCCCCGTTCGCTGACCCAGGCCACGCTGAACAGCACGGCCAGGTAGGCGGCGCTGATCAGGATCATCTGGGTCAGGCTAAAGCTCATCGGCATCTTTTTGGCTCTGCAGGATGAAGGTCACGACAATCAGGATCAGCCAGAGCAGATAGGGCCGATACCAGGCACCCGTGGCGTCGATCCACCAATCCATGATGGCCGGGGAGAACAGGTAAATCCCCACTACCAGGAGCAGGACCAAGCGATAGATGTACATCCCGGCCTCTCTATGTTGATGCGCGTGCCCGAAAACGTGCGGCGATGGTAACGGATGGGCGCCAGGCTGCAAGGGCCGTCAACGGATTTGCGCTTCCGGCAGGTTCAGCGTGCGCGGGATCCTCGCGGCATCCCAGTGGCGCATGCCCCAGGCCAGCAACTCCCGCGGGCTGGCGTCGGCCAGTTCGGGCCCCGGTTGCTGGCCCAGTGCGCGCAGTGCCCGCAACAGCAGCGGCGTGGCCTGGTCGGCCGAAAGCGGCGGTGAGCGATAGGACTTGCCCAGTTTGTGCCCGTCAGGCTGGGTGATCAATGGCACGTGCAGGTAACGCGGTTGGGGCAGCCCGAGCAGTTCTTGCAGGTACAACTGGCGCGGTGTCGAGTCCAGCAGGTCGGCGCCGCGCACGATATCGGTCACGCCTTGCCAGGCGTCGTCCAGCACCACGGCCAGTTGATAGGCGTAGAGCCCGTCGCGGCGGCGGATCACGAAGTCGCTCGCCTCGCGGCCCAGGTGTTGGCGGAACGGGCCCTGGACCCGGTCGGTGAAGTGGTATTCGAGCTCCGGGACACGCACGCGGATGGCAGCGTCCTCGGTGTCGTGCCCGGCATTGCGGCAAAGCCCTGGATAAATGCCCTGGTACGCTTCCAGTTGTTTGCGCGAGCAGGTGCAGGCGTACGCCAGCCCTTGGCTGAACAGCCGGTTGATCACGTGCTGGTAGGCCTCGTGGCGCTCGCTCTGGCGCACCATCTCGCCGTCCCATTCAAACCCGTAGCGCTCCAGTGCCCGCAGGATCGCCGCCTGGGCACTGGGCTCTTCACGGGGCGGGTCGAGGTCTTCCATGCGCAGTAACCAGCGCCCGCCCACGGCCCGGGCGTCCAGGTACGAGGCCAGCGCGGCGACCAGCGAACCGAAGTGCAGGTGGCCGCTGGGGGTGGGGGCGAAGCGGCCGATGTAGGGAGAGGTGGCAGTCATGGGAAGAATGTTGCTGGATCCGGTTGGCAGAGGCATATGTCTTTTAATCACGGACCGTCTGTGGGAGCGGGCTTGCTCGCGAAGGCGGTGTGTCAAGCGATATCAGTACTAACTATACAGCCCTCTTCGCGAGCAAGCCCGCTCCCACAGGACTTCGCCAGGTCCGAGAGGGCGTGTCGGTTTCAGAAACAAAAAACGGAGCGTATGAACGCTCCGTTTTTCTGTAACAGCCCGGGCAATTACTTGCCGACCTGTTTTTCCTTGATTTCAGCCAGGGTCTTGCAATCGATGCACAGGTCGGCGGTCGGTCGGGCTTCCAGGCGGCGAATGCCGATCTCGATGCCGCAGGACTCGCACCAACCGTATTCTTCGTCTTCGATCAGTTGCAGGGTCTTGTCGATTTTCTTGATGAGCTTGCGCTCACGGTCACGGGCGCGCAGTTCGAGGCTGAATTCTTCTTCCTGGCTGGCACGGTCGGCCGGGTCGGGGAAGTTGGCCGCTTCGTCTTTCATGTGATCCACGGTGCGATCGACTTCTTGCATCAAGTCCTGTTTCCACTTGTTCAGGATCTTGGTGAAGTGCGCGCGCATGGGGGCGCCCATGTACTCTTCGCCCGCTTGCGGGACGTACGGCTCAAACCCGCTGAGCGACTGGTTTTGATTCTGCTTTGCTTGGGTGGGCATGAATGGACCGCCTCTACTCTTGTAATCCACTACGCAGGATTGCTCCATCACCGACACCTGCCGGCCCTGCGGCTGCAAGCGGGCGAACTTACCAGATCGAATCGGGCCGCGCTACTCCCGGTTGTCGAGCCTGCGGCGGGCGGGCTTCGTAGCCCAGGGTCGGGTTCGGTTCGGTGTGGATGTAATCCTGCTCAATGCTTGATTCTAGGCTATGTACAGCCTAGTCAAGCCTGGGCCAATCGCCGGAGTCATTTCCTGCAATCCACGGCCTCAGACCGCTGCGGGTTCGCGTGCGTTCCGCAGTTGCTTCTGACTTGAGGGGAGAGTTGGGTAGAATCGGTTCTTTTTTACCTTGAAGGAAGGCTAATGCCTCAGCCCTACAGTGCGCGCAGCCGCGCCATCGAACCTTTCCATGTGATGGCGCTGCTGGCCCGCGCCAACGAGCTGCAGGCGGCGGGGCACGACGTCATTCACCTGGAGATCGGCGAGCCGGACTTCACCACCGCCGAGCCGATCATCCAGGCCGGCCAGGCGGCGTTGGCCGCGGGCAAGACCCGCTACACCGCGGCCCGTGGGATCCCCGAGTTGCGCGAGGCCATCGCCGGTTTCTATGGCCAGCGCTATGGCGTGCAGATCGACCCGCGGCGCATCCTGGTGACGCCGGGCGGCTCGGGCGCGTTGTTGCTCGCCAGTGCCCTGCTGGTGGACCCGGGCAAGCATTGGCTGCTGGCCGACCCCGGCTATCCGTGCAACCGTCACTTCCTGCGGCTGGTGGAGGGCGCGGCGCAGCTGGTGCCGGTGGGCCCGGAGGTGCGTTATCAATTGACCCCGGACCTGGTGGATCGCTACTGGGACCAGGACAGCGTCGGCGCGTTGGTGGCATCGCCGGCCAACCCGACCGGGACGATCCTTTCCCGGGATGAACTGGCGGGCTTGTCCAAGGCCATCAAGGCGCACAACGGCCACCTGGTGGTGGACGAGATCTATCACGGCCTGACCTACGGCACCGATGCCGCCAGCGTGCTGGAAGTGGATGACGACGCCTTTGTCCTGAATAGTTTTTCCAAGTATTTCGGCATGACCGGTTGGCGGCTCGGCTGGCTGGTGGCGCCCTCGGCGGCCGTCAGCGAGCTGGAAAAGCTCGCGCAGAACCTTTACATCAGCGCCCCGAGCATGGCCCAGCACGCGGCCCTGGCTTGCTTTGAACCGGCCACCATCGAGATCTTCGAGCAACGTCGGGCCGAGTTTGCGTTACGCCGCGATTTCCTCCTGCCGGCCTTGCGGGCGTTGGGCTTCGGCATTGCCGTGGAGCCGGAAGGGGCGTTCTACCTCTACGCCGATATCAGCGCCTTCGGCGGCGACGCGTTCGCGTTCTGCCAACACTTCCTGGAAACCGAACACGTGGCCTTCACCCCGGGTCTGGATTTTGGCCGCTATCAAGCCGGCCATCACGTGCGCTTCGCCTACACCCAGAGCCTGGGACGACTCCAGGAAGCGGTGGCGCGAATCGAACGTGGACTGCGGAGCTGGCAAGGCTGATGCGTTTCTCTCCTGCGTTAGAAGAAGGTCGCCTGATTCGACGTTACAAGCGTTTTCTCGCTGATATCGAGACCGTTCAGGGCGAACTGCTCACTATTCATTGTCCGAACACCGGCTCGATGCTCAATTGCATGGCGCCTGGTGCACGCGTTTGGTTCAGCCGCTCCAACGACCCCAAGCGCAAGTTGCCGGGCACCTGGGAACTAGGCGAGACCCCTCAGGGACGGCTCGCCTGCATTAATACGGCGCGGGCCAACACCCTGGTCGAGGAAGCCCTGCGCGCCGGGGTCATCAGTGAACTGAACGGGTTCATCGGGCTCAAGCGCGAAGTGGCCTATGGTCAGGAAAACAGCCGTATCGATTTTCGGCTGGACTACGAACAGGGCTCGGCCTGGGTCGAAGTCAAAAGTGTGACGTTGGGGTTCGACGACACCCCGGTGGCGGCGTTTCCCGATGCGGTGACCCAGCGTGGGGCCAAGCATCTGCGCGAGCTGGCCAGCCTGGCCCGGCAAGGTATACGGGCGGTGCAATTGTATTGCGTGAACCTGAGCGGGATCGAAGCGGTGCGTCCGGCGCACGAAATCGATCCGGCGTACGCCGCCGCGCTGCGTGAAGCGATTGCGGCGGGGGTGCAGGTGCTGGCCTACGGCGTCACGCTGACGCCTGAGCAGATGTGGGTGGACCGACCGTTGCCGGTGCTGTCGGCCCCGTTAGAGCTCGACCCAGAGACCTTGCTCGTCCTCCCGGCTGTCTAGCGCCGTCAGGAATTGGCCGGCACACGGACCGGCCACGCATTCGCCGTTCTCGATCAGGAACAAGGCGCCGTGGGTGGCGCAGTGGATCAGGCTGGCGCTGGGGTCGAGGAACTGGTCCGGTTGCCATTCCAGCGGCACGCCGCGGTGCGGGCAGCGATTGACGTAAACGTAGGCCTGGCCTGCGCGGCGCACGGCCATCACCTTGCGTCCATCGAGGTCGAAGCCGCGGCTGCCGTTGTCGGGCAGTTCGGCGCTGTTACATAGAAACTTCATGGGTGTCTCTACACATCGGTGGGAGAGCCTCGAGGCGGGCGCGAGCCTGCGAAGGGTTCAAGCTTGACGGTCAAATGAAAGCAATCATCAAATGGCGCCTTCTCGCGGATGGCTGAGGATACTTGCCCTGACCAGTTCATGCTCGGTCCCCTTTACAACTTCTTTGAGGAAGCCGCCTGATGCGTCTGAGTAACCGCGTGGCTGCGCTCTTCGCCAGCCCGGGCGCCGCAGTGCTCAAGCCGCGAAGCCTGTTCGTCGGCTTGGGCCTGTTGTGCCTGCTGGCGACCTGGCTGTCCCTGGCCTTGGGGTCGGTGAGCCTGCCACTGCTCGACACGGTGCGGGCGGCGTTGCGGTTATCGGGGCTGCCGGTGTCGGCCGATGGCCTGGAGCAGGCTGAGCTGATCCTCGGCCAGATTCGTTTGCCACGCACCTTGCTGGGCCTGACGGTGGGCGGGGTGTTGGCATTGTCTGGCGTGGCGATGCAGGGGTTGTTCCGCAATCCACTGGCCGATCCGGGGCTGGTGGGGGTCTCCAGTGGCGCTGCACTGGGCGCCGCGTTCGCCATTGTCGGCGGTTCGGCGCTGGGCGGAGTCCCGCAAGCGTTCAGCCCCTATGTACTGTCACTGTGTGCGTTCCTGGGTGGGCTCGGGGTCACGGCGCTGGTGTATCGCCTGGGGCGGCGCAACGGCCAGGCGCATGTGGCGACCATGCTGTTGGCAGGCATTGCCCTGACCGCGCTGTCGGGATCGGCCGTGGGGCTGTTTACCTACCTGGCGGACGATGCGACCCTGCGCACCCTGGCGTTCTGGAACCTGGGCAGTCTCAACGGCGCCAGCTACGCCAGGCTGTGGCCATTGCTCCTGGTCAGCACGGGCGTGGCGCTTTGGTTGCCGCGTCGGGCGCAGGCGCTCAATGCACTGTTGCTGGGAGAGTCCGAGGCCGCTCACCTGGGTGTTGACGTCGAACGGCTCAAGCGCGAACTGGTGTTCTGCACGGCCCTGGGTGTGGGCGCGGCGGTGGCGGCGGCCGGCCTGATCGGGTTCGTTGGATTGGTGGTGCCGCACCTGGTCCGATTGCTGGCGGGGCCCGACCATCGGGTGTTGCTGCCCGCCTCGGTGCTGGCGGGGGCGAGCCTGCTGCTGTTCGCCGACCTGGTGGCACGCCTGGTCCTGGCTCCGGCAGAGCTGCCGATAGGGATCGTCACTGCCTTTATCGGCGCGCCGTTCTTCCTTTATTTATTGCTGCGAGGGCGCGCCTGATGTTGCGAGCGCAGAACCTGCAGGTCCAGCGTGGCAAGCACACCGTGTTGACCGACATCGACCTGCGGCTGAACCCCGGCGAAGTGCTCGGTGTGCTCGGGCCCAACGGTGCCGGTAAAAGTAGCTTGCTGGCCGGCCTGTGTGGCGACTTGCGCCCGACCCAGGGACAGGTCTGGCTGGATGATCGACCGCTGGCCCAATGGGAGGGCCCCGAGCGCGCGCGACGCCTGGCGGTCTTGCCACAGTCCTCGACCCTGGATTTTGCCTTCCGGGTCGAAGAGGTGGTCGGTCTGGGTCGCCTGCCGCATCAAACGGGGCGCGTGCGGGACGGGCAGGTCGTCGCTGCGGCGCTGCAAGCGGCCGACGCCTCGCACCTGCATGGGCGCAGTTACCTGGCGTTGTCCGGCGGCGAGCGCCAGCGTGTGCACCTGGCGCGGGTACTGGCGCAGTTGTGGCCGGGTGAGGCGGGGCAGGTCCTGCTGCTGGACGAGCCAACGTCCATGCTCGATCCATTGCATCAGCACACCCTCCTGCAAGCGGTGCGCGGGTTTGCCGATCGCGGCGCCGCCGTACTGGTGATCCTGCATGACCTGAACCTGGCGGCGCGCTACTGTGATCGCCTGTTGCTGCTTGCGTCGGGGCAGTCGGTTGCCATGGGCACCCCCCAAGAGGTACTGCGCCCGGATTCGCTCAAGGCCGTGTTCGGCCTGGAAGTTCTCGTGCAACCCCATCCGGAGCGCGGGCACCCGTTGATCATTGCCCGTTGAGGGCCTGTCGAGGATATGGACATGCGCCTGATTCTGCTGCTTGCACTGAGCATCCTGGCGGCCTGCCAGAGTGTCGCACCGCCCCCGGTCAGCGGGCGAATCGTGGATTTGCACAGCGGCCAGGCCGTGACGCCCCAGAGGTTGGTCGAGCGCCTGGCAGTGGCGCCGCGGGTGGTGGTGGGCGAGCAGCACGACAACCGCGACCATCACACGCTGCAGCGCTGGTTGCTCCAGGCTTTGGGCGCAGAGCGGGCCCAAGGCAGTCTGTTGCTGGAAATGCTGACCCCGTCGCAGCAGCCACGGGTGGATGCGCTCCGCCAACGATCCACAATGCCCAACGACCTGCCCGCCGTCCTGGCTTGGTCGCCGGGTTGGGATTGGAGCCTGTATGGGCCCGTCGTCGAGTTTGCCCTGGCACAGCGCTACCCGTTGCTGGCCGCCAATCTGGATGCCACCGAAATCCAGCGATTCTATCGGCAGCCGCCGGCCTTGCAGGGCGATCGCAGCAATGCGGTTGCCGTGAAAGACGTGTTATTGGGGCAGATCCGCGAGTCCCATTGCGGCCTGCTGCCGGAATCGCAAATGCCGGCGATGCTGGCGGTGCAGCAACAGCGTGACCGGCGCATGGCCGAACGCCTGCTGCAAGCGCCGACGCCCGCATTGTTGTTGGCGGGTGCCTGGCACGGGCGAAAGGACCTCGGCGTACCGTTGCACATGCTGGACCTGGGCGCCGATGAAGCGCCGATCGTTCTGATGCTGGCCGAGGAGGGCAGCGACGTGACCCCGGCCATGGCCGATTACGTGTGGTACACCCCGGCCACTGCGTCACAGGATTACTGTGCGCAGATGCGTGAACAGTCCGAAAGGTGATTTTTGCGGGCAAAAAAAGACCCGGCAAAAGCCGGGTCAAATAACCGTGATTAGCCTGATGAGGAGATATCTGAGAGTCCGAACCAAGGGCTGTTCAAATATCGACCAGTCTCGCGACCGGATGTGGTAATCATAGCGATTCTCATTACCATGTCAAACATTGTTTCGTGATTCGCTGAAATTACCCTGCAACGAGGTGCGAAGAGGCCGTCAGGACTTGTGCCGTGTCGTCATGGCGTCCAGCTGTTTATTGAGGGCTTCCTTGCGTTCGGCGGGAACGTCATTCCAGTGCACGTCCAGCAACGCGCCCTCGATCGCATACAGCAATACCTTGGAAGCCCGGAAACCGCGGGTGCGCACGGCGCGATAAGCATCCACCGCACCGAGCCGGCGCAGATCCGAGGCACTGTGGATGCCCACGGCGTGCAGCCACTGGGCTGATGTCTTGCCCAGATTCTTCAGGTGTTGCAGTTCATCATTCATCGAGCCTCCTTGCGACGGCCGATCGGTGCGGTGGGCAAGCTTCTGAGCAGTGTAGCGGTCAGTAGGAAAAGCGTGATTCTTTGGTGGGATTAGTTGCGAAAGCTTCTAAGGCATTACGCACGATCGAGGCGGCAACAAGCCTGTTTCAGCGCAGGCGGGGGCGCTGGAAGGGGGGACCAGGGAACGAGCCTGCTCGCGAAGGCGCCAGCAACACTGACACCCCATCGGGAGCAGCCCTGTCGTCAACGGGTGCGGTAGCGCAATCGGGTGCCGAAGTTCATCGACATCAGGATCTCGTCCGCGGACAACTCGGGCGGGAAGTAGGCACCGGATATTTGCGCGTGGGCCAGGCTCGCGCCCTCCAGCGATGCCTTGCGGAAGTCGATCCCGCGCAGATCGGCAGATCGGAAGTAAGCGTCGGTGAAATCCACGTCGTCTGCGTTCAGTTCGCGCAGGTCAAGGCCACGAAAATCGCCGCCACGCATGTCGACCGGACCCTGCGGACGCTCGCTGTTGAAGCCGGCGATATCGTCTTTGCGCAGCAAGGCGTACAGCGGGGTATTGAGAAGCTTGGGAAGGCTCATGTCACATCACCTGTTGGTTTTATGACGCCAGTATAGTGCCACTATTTGACGGCCGTGAAGCCGAGCGTCGCTTCACGGCCGAAATAGTTTTCTACAGGCCTGGCAGGCGTTGGCGGATCTGCGCGACCACGACGTCGAGTGTCCCGCTTTCGTTGGTCTGGACCCGTTTGCTGCAAAGGATTTCCGCTGGAGTAAGGGCTTCCCGGTTGGCTTGCTGGGCAGCGATGACGGCCAGGTTCGCATCGGAAGGGTCGTTCTGGTCGGCCTGGCGCTGCGCCAGCCAGCTTTCGATCACTGCCTGCGGTGCATTGCAGTCAAGGATCAGGAACGGAGCGCCCGTGGCTTCGGCGATTTTCGCGGCGGCATCGCGCTGGTCACGCTTGAGGTAGGTCGCGTCGATCACCACGGGGAAGCCGGCGCGCAGGATGACGTCGGCGATTTCATGCAGGCGGCCGTAAGTGGCGCTGCTGGCGTCGCTGCTATAGATGCCGGCCTGTGGATCGTTGGGCACTTGCTGCTCGCCGAACAGGCGCTTGCGCTCTACGTCCGAGCGCAGGCGAATGGCGCCCAGGGCTTCGACCAGGCGCATGGCGACGTGGCTTTTGCCGACTGCCGAAACACCGTGGGTAATGGCCAGGAAGCGTGAAGGAATGGTGCTGTAGCTTTCGGCCAGGTTAGCGTAGTTGCGGTACTGGCGCAGGGTGGTGGCGCGCTGCACTGGATCGGCTTCGGCCGGCATGCTGAACAGTGCGATCTTGGCGCGCACCAGGGCGCGGTAGGCTTTATAGAAGTTCAGCAGTTCCAGCCCGCGGTAGTCGCCGGTCAGTTCCAGATACTGGCTGATGAAGCGTCGCGCCAGCGACTTGAGGCCACGGTCCTCCAGGTCCATCGCCAGGAACGCGGTGTCGCCGTAGACGTCGGTGAAGCGGAACGGCTCGTTGAATTCGATGCAGTCGAAAATCACCACCTTGGCGTCGATCACCGTGGCGTTGCCCAGGTGGATGTCGCCATGGCATTCGCGGATGAAGCCTTCGGCCTTGCGCTGGATGAACAGTGGCTTGAGGCGCTCGAAACTGCTATCGGCCCACGCTTGCAGGGCTTCGAGTTGCAGCAGGTCGGCCTTGTCGCTGAGGAACGGGCGAATCTGTTCGAAGTTCTGGCTCACCGGGGCCATCACGCTCTCCGGGGTGCCGGCGGCGTTATCGGCCGGGACTTTGGGTGTAGAGAGATGGAACTGGGCGATCTGCGCGGCCATTTCGTCGATGTGCGCGGTGGTCAGCTCGCCATTGGCTTGCAGCGTGCTGAGCAGTTGGCTCTGCGGGAACTGGCGCATTTTCAGCGCGTATTCGATGACCGGCCCGTCGCCACCCAGTTGAGGCGCTTCGGCGCTGCCGGTCACAGGCAGCACTTCCAGGTACAGGTCTTGGGTCAGGCGTTGGTTCAGCCGCAGTTCTTCGCCGCAAAAATGCTTGCGCGCCTCGAGGCTGGTGAAGTCGAGGAAACCGAAGTCGACCGGTTTCTTGAATTTGTAGGCGTAGGGCCCGGTGAGCAATACCCAGGAAATATGCGTCTCGATGACCTGAAACCCTTCGACGGGATGCGGGTAGAGGGCCGGGTTTTGCAGGGCAGCGATCAGGGACTGGCTCACGGGCGATCCTTCAGAGTCTGGGAAAATTCACGGCCGTCATTATGGCGGCAAGCGTCGTGAACGCAAACAGGCTGGCCTGGGTGCCAAGCGGGGCCATCGGGCTCATGTTGAACCGTAGCAAAGTGCGTATAATCCGCCGCCATGACTCGTACTCGATCCCCCCGAACCCCCAAGAAACCACCCGCCAGCCGCCTTCGGCCCTGGCTGGGCTGGGCCCTTAAACTAAGCCTGGTCGGCCTCGTCGTGCTCGCCGGTTTCGCGGTCTACCTCGATGCCGTGGTCCAGGAGAAGTTCTCCGGCAAGCGCTGGACCATCCCGGCCAAGGTCTACGCCAGGCCGCTGGAGCTGTTCGTCGGACAGAAGCTGAGCCGCGACGACTTCCTGACTGAACTCGATGCCCTGGGCTATCGCCGCGAAAGCGTCGCCAATGGCCCGGGCGCGGCCTCGGTCAATGGCAATACCGTCGACCTCAACACCCGTGGCTTCCAGTTCTATGAAGGCATGGAGCAACCGCAGCCGGTGCGGGTGCGTTTTTCCGGTGACTACGTCGCGGCGCTGACCGGCGCCAATAACGCCAGCCTGTCGGTGGTGCGTCTCGAACCGCTGCTGATCGGCGGCCTGTACCCCAAGAACCTGGAAGACCGGATCCTGATCAAGATTGACCAGGTGCCACCGTTCCTGCTCGATACGCTGATCGCCGTCGAAGACCGTGATTTCTACCATCACTTCGGCGTCTCGCCCAAGTCGATTGCCCGCGCCGTCTGGGTCAACACGTCCTCGGGCCATATGCGTCAGGGTGGCAGTACCTTGACCCAGCAGTTGGTCAAGAACTTCTACCTGACCAACGAACGCAGCCTCACCCGCAAGCTCACCGAAGCCATGATGGCGCTGCTGTTGGAGCTGCATTACGACAAGCAGGAGATTCTCGAGGCCTACCTCAACGAGGTCTTCATCGGCCAGGACGGTCAGCGCGCCGTGCACGGTTTTGGTCTCGCCAGCCAGTTCTTCTTCAGCCAGCCGTTGTCCGAGCTCAAGCTGCACCAGGTGGCGTTGCTGGTGGGCATGGTCAAGGGGCCGTCTTCCTACAACCCGCGGCGTTACCCGGAACGCGCCCTCGAGCGGCGCAACCTGGTGCTCGACCTGTTGCAGCAGCAAGGCGTGGCGACGGCCGAGCAAGTGGAGGCCGCGAAGAAGATGCCGCTGGGCGTGACCAAGCGTGGCAGCCTGGCGGACAGCTCGTTCCCCGGCTTCATGGACCTGGTCAAACGCCAGTTGCGTGAAGACTACCGAGACGAGGACTTGACCGAAGAAGGGCTGCGAATTTTCACCAGCTTCGACCCGATCCTGCAGATGAAGGCCGAGGCATCGGTGGATGACACCTTCAAGCGCCTCGGCGCGCGCAAGGGCGCCGATGAAGTCGAAGCCGCCATGGTCGTGACCAACCCGGAAACCGGTGAAGTCCAGGCCATGATCGGCAGTCGCCAGGCCAGTTTCGCCGGTTTCAACCGGGCACTGGATGCGGTCCGCCCGATTGGCTCGCTGATCAAGCCGGCGGTGTACCTCACCGCCCTGGAAAAACCCAGCCAGTACACGCTGACCAGTTGGCTGTCGGACGAGGCGTTTTCGGTCAAGGGCGCCGATGGCCAGGTCTGGAAGCCGCAGAACTACGACCGGCGTTCCCACGGCACGGTCTTCCTCTATCAGGGGCTGGCGCATTCCTACAACCTGTCAACCGCTCGCCTGGGCCTTGAAGTCGGCGTGCCGAACGTGCTCAAGACCGTCGCGCGCCTGGGAGTGAGCCGCGAATTGCCGGCCTTCCCATCGATGCTGCTGGGGGCGGGCGGCCTTACGCCGATTGAAGTGGCAGCGATGTACCAGACGCTGGCCAACGGCGGCTTCAACACGCCGATGCGCGGGATTCGCAGTGTGCTGACTGCCGATGGCGAACCGCTCAAGCGCTATCCGTTCCAGATCCAGCAACGGTTCGATCCGGCGTCCATCTACCTGATCCAGAGCGCGATGCAGCGGGTCATGCGCGAAGGCACCGGCAGCTCGGTCTATAACGTGTTGCCCCGGACCCTGACCCTGGCCGGCAAGACCGGTACCAGTAACGATTCGCGTGACAGTTGGTTCGCCGGTTTCAGCCAGGATCTGCTGGCGGTGGTCTGGCTCGGCCGCGACGACAATGGCAAGACCCCGTTTACCGGTGCCACCGGCGCGCTCCAGGTCTGGACCAGTTTCATGCGCAAGGCCGACCCGTTGCCGCTGGACATGCCGCAACCGGACAATATCGTCCAGGCCTGGGTGGATTCGCGTACGGGCCAAGGCTCCGACGCCAATTGCCCGGGTGCGGTACAGATGCCGTATATTCGCGGCAGCGAGCCTCCACCCGGTGCTGCTTGTGGTAGCCAGAATCCTGCCGAATCGGTGATGGATTGGGTCAAGGACTGGATGAATTAAGCAAAGAGGGTTTCAAGTGAACAAGTGGTTGATTCCAGCGGTAACGGCCGTGGCTTTGCTCAGTGGTTGCTCTACCGTACAGCGCGGCTCGATTCCGGTCGTTGATTCCGGCACGGCGGTGTCCAACAGCGAGCGCGTGTCGGCCAATGGCGGTTTCCGGCAGACGACGGTGAAACGTCCGACCCAGGGCCAGGCCCAGGCGATTCCCCAGGGCGACTCCGGTGTCGTCGTGATGATTCCAGGTGGCGGTGCCACGACCTCGGCTCCGATCAGCAGCACGCCGATCACGCCAGGACCGATCACGCCAGGGCCTATCGAGACGTCGCCGATCAACCAGGGCAGCTACAGCATGCCTTCGACGCCGAGCAGTATCCCGTCGGCCAACTCGGGTGGCTTGTCCGCCGATGAACAGCTGGACGGTCCGGTGCTGGCGCTGTTGACCACGGCGCAACAGCAACAGGCCGGTGGTGACCTCAACGGTGCATCGTCGAGCCTTGAGCGTGCCCAGCGTGTTGCGCCGCGTGAGCCACAGGTCCTGTATCGCCTGGCCCAGGTGCGCATGGCCCAAGGCGACGCGCCGCAAGCCGAGCAGCTTGCCCGTCGTGGCCTGACCTTCACCAGCGGTCGTCCGGCACTTCAGGCCAGTCTGTGGGAGTTGATCGCTCAGGCCCGTGAGAAACAAGGCGATCCAGCTGGCGCGGCCCTGGCTCGTCAGAAGGCCAAGGTCTCGCTCTGATGGATACGCGTTTTCCCCAAATCGCCGATCAGCTTCTGCTGATCGAGCGGGAGCTGCGGGTCCAGGGCTGGTGGAGCGAGCAGTCGCCCTCGGCCGAAGCACTGGCCAGTGTCGAGCCATTCGCGGTCGACACCCTGGACTTCGAGCAGTGGCTGCAATGGATCTTTCTGCCACGCATGAAAGCCATCCTGGAAAACGACCTGCCGCTGCCCAACGCCTCCGGCATTCTGGCGATGGCGGAGATGGTCTATGCCCAGCGCCCGGGGCAGGGCACCGAGTTGCAGCGGCTGCTGTCGCAGTTCGACCAGTTGATCAGCCGCGCCAGCTGACCTTCTTCACTGGCAGTTTTCCTCTATCTGCTTGCGGGTCTCATCGATCCGCTGGCGCCGCTGTTCGTCGCTGAGGCGGCGCATTTCACCTTCCACGTCCTCCCGTACCCTCGGGTTGTTCTGCAGTTGCGCCAGGTTGGTCCGGGCCTGCTCGCAGAACGCCTTGAGCTGGGCTTCCTGCTCGGCGACCTGTTTCTTGACCTGTTGATCGATCGCCTTCTGGTCGCCAACGACCCCACCTGACGGCGGCGACGCAGCCTTGGCGGGCGCAGGTGGGGTGGATTTGATCATGGTTGCGGCTTGCTCGCCTTCGGGCGGCTGGGCACTGAAATGGGTAACGCCCTGGGCGTCCACCCATTTATAGACCTGGCCGGCCACGCAGATTGGGCTCAGGCCAACCAGCAGGCTGGCCGTCAAGAAGAACATTCGCATGCTGTTTCCTTGTCATGGGTTGCGCAATTGAAGCTAACACAGTTGCCGTTTATAGGTTTTTTCTTGCGTTCTCATGCGCTTACTTCGAATAAAGCACATTGACGTCTTGACTTGCAGAGGGCGAAACAGAAGAATCCAAAGTCCGCTGTAGAGGGACTGCCAGAAGCAGGCCCACTCGGCAGATCATGAGGCGCACATCCGCGCCGACCTGTTACACCCGCAACGCGTTACCTCGCGCTGGGTGGGAAAGGCCCGCAACACTTGGGACGATCCCAATACTTGCTCAGTCAGTGCTGACGTAGTCGGCGACCACCGTCGCTCATGCTCTGCCGAGAAGTAAACCTATTAAGACCCGTCCCCTTTCGTGGGCCGGTATTCTGGCGTTTTAGAGGTGAACAACGTGGAGCTTTTATCTGGCGGTGAGATGCTCGTCCGCTTTTTGCGCGACGAAGGCGTCAAATATATCTATGGGTACCCGGGTGGTGCTCTTCTTCATGTCTATGATGCCCTGTTCAAAGAGCCGGAAGTGACCCACATCCTGGTTCGTCACGAGCAAGCGGCGACCCACATGGCTGACGGCTATGCCCGTGCCACCGGCAAGGCCGGCGTGGTGTTGGTGACTTCCGGTCCAGGCGCCACGAACGCCATCACCGGTATCGCCACCGCCTACATGGACTCCATCCCGATGGTGATCATCTCCGGTCAGGTGCCCAGCACCATGGTCGGCACCGATGCGTTCCAGGAAACCGACATGATCGGTATCTCCCGGCCGATCGTGAAGCACAGCTTCATGATCAAGCACGCGTCGGAAATCCCTGAAGTCATGAAGAAGGCCTTCTACCTGGCTGAATCCGGTCGTCCAGGCCCGGTCGTGGTCGACGTGCCGAAAGACATGACCAACCCGGCCGAGAAGTTCGAATACATCTTCCCGAAGAAAGCCAAGCTGCGCTCCTACAGCCCGGCCGTACGCGGTCACTCCGGGCAGATCCGCAAGGCAGCCGAAATGCTCCTGGCGGCCAAGCGTCCCGTTTTGTATTCGGGTGGTGGCGTGATCCTCGGTGGTGGCTCCGCGCCGCTGACCGAACTGGCGAAAATGCTCAACCTGCCGGTGACCAATACGCTGATGGGCCTGGGCGCGTTTCCGGGCACCGATCGCCAGTTCATCGGCATGCTCGGCATGCACGGCAGCTACACCGCCAACCTGGCGATGCACCATGCCGACGTGATCCTGGCTGTGGGTGCGCGCTTCGATGACCGTGTCATCAACGGTGCGTCGAAGTTCTGCCCGAACGCCAAGATCATCCATATCGACATCGACCCGGCTTCCATCTCCAAGACCATCAAGGCAGACGTGCCTATCGTCGGTCCCGTAGAGAGCGTGCTGACCGAAATGGTCGCCATCCTCAAGGAAATCGGCGAGACCCCGAACAAGGAAGCGCTGGCCAGTTGGTGGAAGCAGGTCGATGAATGGCGCGGCGATCGCGGACTGTTCCCTTACGACAAGGGCGACGGTAGCGTGATCAAGCCGCAGACCGTGATCGAAACCCTCTGCGAAGTCACCAAGGGCGATGCCTTCGTGACCTCCGACGTGGGCCAGCACCAGATGTTCGCTGCGCAGTACTACAAGTTCAACAAGCCCAACCGCTGGATCAACTCCGGCGGCCTGGGCACCATGGGCTTCGGTTTCCCGGCGGCCATGGGCATCCAGTTGAGCTTCCCGGATGCCGACGTCGCCTGCGTCACCGGCGAGGGCAGCATCCAGATGAACATCCAGGAACTGTCCACCTGCCTGCAATACGGCTTGCCGGTGAAGATCGTGATCCTGAACAACGGTGTACTGGGTATGGTTCGCCAGTGGCAGGACATGAGCTACGGCAGCCGTCACTCGCATTCCTACATGGAATCGCTGCCTGACTTCGTCAAGCTGGCAGAGGCCTATGGTCACGTCGGCGTACGCATTACCGAGTCGAAAGACTTGAAGACGAAAATGGAGGAAGCGTTCGCCATGAAGGATCGCCTGGTGGTGATCGATATTGCGGTCGACACCAGCGAGCACGTCTACCCGATGCAGATCAAAGACGGCTCCATGCGCGATATGTGGCTGAGCAAGACGGAGCGTACCTAATCATGCGACATATTATTTCCCTGCTTCTGGAAAACGAACCGGGTGCGCTGTCTCGTGTTGTGGGCCTGTTCTCACAGCGCAACTACAACATCGAAAGCCTGACCGTGGCGCCAACCGAGGACCCGACCCTGTCGCGTCTGACGCTGACCACTGTCGGGCACGATGAGATCATCGAGCAGATCACCAAGAACCTGAACAAGCTGATCGAGGTGGTCAAGCTGGTGGACCTGTCGGAAAGTGCTCACATCGAGCGCGAACTGATGCTGGTCAAGGTCAAGGCCACCGGCGCCCAGCGCGCCGAGATCAAACGCACTACCGATATTTATCGTGGGCAGATCGTCGATGTCAGCGCCAGCGTCTATACCGTTCAATTGACCGGTACCAGCGACAAGCTCGACAGCTTCATCCAGTCGATCGGCACTGCCTCGATTCTGGAAACCGTACGCAGTGGTGTCACCGGGATTGCCCGTGGCGACAAAGTACTGAGCATCTAAACCAAATTAGCGAATGGCCTGAACGGCCGGATAGAGAGGAAATTCATGAAAGTTTTCTACGATAAAGACTGCGACCTGTCGATCATCCAGGGCAAGAAAGTCGCGATCATCGGCTACGGTTCCCAGGGCCACGCGCAAGCTTGCAACCTGAAAGACTCCGGCGTTGACGTGACCGTCGGCCTGCGTAAAGGCTCGTCCACCGTTGCCAAGGCAGAAGCCCATGGCCTGAAAGTGGCTGACGTGGCTTCCGCCGTTGCCGCTGCCGACCTGGTAATGATCCTGACCCCGGACGAATTCCAGGGCGCGCTGTACCGCGACGAGATCGAGCCGAACATCAAGAAAGGCGCAACCCTGGCCTTCTCCCACGGCTTCTCGATCCACTACAACCAGGTCGTGCCGCGTGCCGACCTCGACGTGATCATGATCGCGCCGAAGGCACCGGGCCACACCGTGCGTTCCGAGTTCGTGAAGGGCGGCGGTATCCCTGACCTGATCGCGATCTACCAGGACGCTTCGGGCAACGCCAAGAATGTCGCTCTGTCCTACGCGGCAGGTGTGGGTGGCGGTCGTACCGGCATCATCGAAACCACCTTCAAGGACGAGACCGAAACCGACCTGTTCGGCGAACAAGCCGTTCTGTGCGGCGGTACCGTCGAACTGGTGAAAGCCGGTTTCGAAACCCTGGTCGAAGCGGGCTACGCGCCAGAAATGGCTTACTTCGAGTGCCTGCACGAACTGAAGCTGATCGTTGACCTCATGTACGAAGGCGGTATCGCCAACATGAACTACTCGATCTCCAACAACGCCGAATACGGCGAGTATGTGACCGGTCCGGAAGTGATCAACGCCGAATCCCGTCAGGCCATGCGCAACGCCCTGAAACGTATTCAGGACGGCGAATACGCCAAGATGTTCATCAGCGAAGGGGCTACCGGCTATCCTTCGATGACCGCCAAGCGTCGTAACAACGCTGCGCACGGTATCGAAATCATCGGTGAGCAACTGCGCTCGATGATGCCGTGGATCAGCGCCAACAAGATCGTCGACAAAGCCAAGAACTAAGTCGCGAGCTTGATCGAAAAACGCGGCCTCGGCCGCGTTTTTTCGTTTGGGCGATGGCTTCTGGTATAAAGCTGCATCGTTTGCGGCCGAACCGTCGTCCCAGACGCCTGTCGAATTTTTTCACACCGTTGCAAGGTACTGTCCATGAGCGAACGCCCCGACGAGCCAAACCAGGCTCCTGACGCCGAAAGCCTGCTGCCCATCGATGAGCACATCGAAGAAGGCCATGACGCTGAAGGCCGTAAGGTCCGGCATCGTGGCATCTATCTGTTGCCGAATCTGTTTACCACTGCGAACCTCTTCGCCGGCTTCTATTCCATCATCAACTCCATGAGTGCCCAGGCGGCATTGAGTGCCGGCGACAGCGTGGGGGCGAGCCGCTATTTCGCTTTCGCCGCCATCGCCATCTTTGTCGCCATGGTGCTCGATGGCCTGGACGGGCGCGTGGCCCGCATGACCAACACCCAAAGCGCATTCGGCGCCGAATATGACTCCCTGTCCGACATGGTCGCCTTCGGCGTGGCGCCGGCCTTGCTGGCGTTTGGTTGGGCGTTGGGAGACATGGGCAAGGTCGGCTGGATGGTCGCCTTCATCTATGTGGCGGGGGCGGCGTTGCGCCTGGCGCGTTTCAATACCCAGGTAGGCAAGGCGGACAAGCGCTATTTCATTGGCCTCGCCAGCCCGGCCGCTGCGGGCGTGGTAGCGGGCGTCGTCTGGGCGTTCAGCGATTACGGCATACAGGGTTCGAAGATGTCGTTCCTCGTCGCGCTGCTGGTGGCGGCGGCCGGGATGCTGATGGTCAGCAACATCAAGTACAACAGCTTCAAGGAGCTGGACCTGAAGGGGCGCGTGCCATTCGTTGCGATTTTGGCGGTCGTGCTGGTGTTCGCGGTGGTCTTCAGTGATCCGCCACGCATCCTGCTGCTGATCTTCCTCGCCTACGCGGCCTCCGGTCCGGTTCAGTATTTGTTGCGTCTTCGCCGGCGCTAAACGTTGCCTTAATGTAATTTCCCCCATACTCCGCAGTCTATTGGTGCAACTGCCCTCCAATACTGCGGAGTTGTCATGCTGATCAAGATCCCCAAGTCGTCCGACTGCCGTGAATCGGACGTCACACCCGAATCCTTCTATCTTTCCCGTCGCCAGGTACTCGGTGCATCCATGGCCGGGCTGGCCGTAAGCAGCCTGCCACGCTGGGCGAGTGCTGCCGACGCCGCACGTTATGCCGAGGTCGAGCCCGGCAACGCGCCATCGTGGTTTACCGAGAAACTGCCGTCTATCCAATGGGGGGCGGTGACCGTCAACGAAACCATCACCCCGTTCAAGGACGCGACCCACTACAACAACTTCTACGAGTTCGGCACCGACAAGGGTGACCCGGCCGCCAATGCCGGTTCCTTGAAAACCGAACCCTGGAGCGTGGTAGTGGATGGCGAGGTCGGCAAGCCGGGGCGCTATGCGTTGGAAGACTTCATGAAGCCCTACCAGCTGGAGGAGCGGATCTATCGATTGCGCTGTGTCGAGGCGTGGTCAATGGTCATCCCGTGGATTGGCTTTCCCATCTCTGCGTTGCTCAAGCAGGTCGAGCCTACTTCCAAGGCTAAATACATCCGTTTCGAAACCTTGCAGGACCCTAAGGTGATGCCGGGGCAGCGTTCCGGTTTTGCCCTGATCGACTGGCCTTATGTGGAAGGGCTGCGACTGGACGAGGCGATGAATCCTCTGGCCATCCTGGCAGTCGGGATGTATGGCCGCGAACTGCCCAATCAGAATGGTGCGCCTCTGCGGTTGGTGGTGCCGTGGAAGTACGGCTTCAAGAGTGTGAAGTCGATCGTGCGCATCAGCCTGGTGAGTGAGCAGCCGAAGACCACCTGGCAGAGCATTGCGGCCGATGAGTACGGCTTCTATGCCAACGTCAACCCGACGGTCGACCATCCGCGCTGGACCCAGGCCCATGAGCGTCGGTTGCCGAGCGGGCTGTTCAGTCCCAATGTTCGCGATACCTTGATGTTCAATGGTTACCAGGACGAGGTGGCCTCCCTGTATGCAGGGATGGACTTGAGGAAGGACTACTGATGCGTTTTCCAGTGTGGCGGGTGGGTGTCTTCCTTGCGGCGGCGGTCTGGCCGTTGGCCTGGCTTTACCAGGCGTTGATGAATGCGCTGGGACCTGATCCCGGCAAGGTGCTGGTGGACAGGCTTGGGCTGGGCACGCTGATCCTCTTGTTGATCACCTTGAGCATGACTCCGCTGCAGAAGCTGACCGGCTGGGCGGGGTGGATGGCGGTCAGGCGCCAGTTGGGGTTGTGGTGTTTCACTTATGTCGTGCTGCACTTGAGCGGGTACGCCGCGTTCATCCTGGGCTTCGATTGGTCGCAGTTGGGTGTTGAGCTGAGCAAACGGCCCTACATTATTGTCGGCGTGCTCGGGTTTCTCGGCCTGCTGGCCCTGGCGGTTACCTCCAACCGCTACAGCCAGCGCCGGCTTGGGGGGCGCTGGAAAAAACTGCATCGTCTGGTTTACCTGATCCTGGGGCTTGGACTGCTGCACATGCTGTGGATCGTGCGAGCGGACCTGAAGGAGTGGTCGATCTATGCTTCTATAGGCGCTGTACTCTTGTTGCTCAGGGTGCCGCCGATTACGCGCCGGATCCCGCGTTTGCTGGGCAGGAAAGTACCTTCTGCAACAAAAGCTTAATTAAGTGTTGACGGCAGATTCCAGACGTCTATAATTCGCCCCACTTCCGGCGCAGTCGAAACGGAAAACTCCTTGGGTTTCAATGAGTTAAACGATTTTAGGCAGTGCAGGGCTTCAGTTCATCGAAGTCCGGAAGTCGTGGATAAGGCGCTGTCGTTTGGCTTTATCAACGGTTCGATCCTCTCGATCGAAAGCGGTGAAAAAGAGGTGTTGACAGCAGCGAACAACGCTGTAGAATTCGCCTCCCGCTAACGAGAGATCGAAAGCGCAAGTGGTTGAAGTTGTTAGTGTTTCCCACGGGAAACTTTGAAAAACTTCTTAAATAACCGCTTGACAGCAACACCAGGCGCTGTAGAATGCGCGCCTCGGTTGAGACGAAAGAATCAACCACCGCTCTTTAACAACTGAATCAAGCAATTCGTGTGGGTGCTTGTGGAGTCAGACTGCTAGTCAACAGATTATCAGCATCACAAGTTACTCCGCGAGAAATCAAAGATGTAACCAACGATTGCTGAGCCAAGTTTAGGGTTTTCTCAAAACCCAAAGATGTTTGAACTGAAGAGTTTGATCATGGCTCAGATTGAACGCTGGCGGCAGGCCTAACACATGCAAGTCGAGCGGTAGAGAGGTGCTTGCACCTCTTGAGAGCGGCGGACGGGTGAGTAATGCCTAGGAATCTGCCTGGTAGTGGGGGATAACGTTCGGAAACGAACGCTAATACCGCATACGTCCTACGGGAGAAAGCAGGGGACCTTCGGGCCTTGCGCTATCAGATGAGCCTAGGTCGGATTAGCTAGTTGGTGAGGTAATGGCTCACCAAGGCGACGATCCGTAACTGGTCTGAGAGGATGATCAGTCACACTGGAACTGAGACACGGTCCAGACTCCTACGGGAGGCAGCAGTGGGGAATATTGGACAATGGGCGAAAGCCTGATCCAGCCATGCCGCGTGTGTGAAGAAGGTCTTCGGATTGTAAAGCACTTTAAGTTGGGAGGAAGGGTTGTAGATTAATACTCTGCAATTTTGACGTTACCGACAGAATAAGCACCGGCTAACTCTGTGCCAGCAGCCGCGGTAATACAGAGGGTGCAAGCGTTAATCGGAATTACTGGGCGTAAAGCGCGCGTAGGTGGTTCGTTAAGTTGGATGTGAAAGCCCCGGGCTCAACCTGGGAACTGCATTCAAAACTGTCGAGCTAGAGTATGGTAGAGGGTGGTGGAATTTCCTGTGTAGCGGTGAAATGCGTAGATATAGGAAGGAACACCAGTGGCGAAGGCGACCACCTGGACTGATACTGACACTGAGGTGCGAAAGCGTGGGGAGCAAACAGGATTAGATACCCTGGTAGTCCACGCCGTAAACGATGTCAACTAGCCGTTGGGAGCCTTGAGCTCTTAGTGGCGCAGCTAACGCATTAAGTTGACCGCCTGGGGAGTACGGCCGCAAGGTTAAAACTCAAATGAATTGACGGGGGCCCGCACAAGCGGTGGAGCATGTGGTTTAATTCGAAGCAACGCGAAGAACCTTACCAGGCCTTGACATCCAATGAACTTTCCAGAGATGGATTGGTGCCTTCGGGAGCATTGAGACAGGTGCTGCATGGCTGTCGTCAGCTCGTGTCGTGAGATGTTGGGTTAAGTCCCGTAACGAGCGCAACCCTTGTCCTTAGTTACCAGCACGTTATGGTGGGCACTCTAAGGAGACTGCCGGTGACAAACCGGAGGAAGGTGGGGATGACGTCAAGTCATCATGGCCCTTACGGCCTGGGCTACACACGTGCTACAATGGTCGGTACAGAGGGTTGCCAAGCCGCGAGGTGGAGCTAATCCCATAAAACCGATCGTAGTCCGGATCGCAGTCTGCAACTCGACTGCGTGAAGTCGGAATCGCTAGTAATCGCGAATCAGAATGTCGCGGTGAATACGTTCCCGGGCCTTGTACACACCGCCCGTCACACCATGGGAGTGGGTTGCACCAGAAGTAGCTAGTCTAACCTTCGGGGGGACGGTTACCACGGTGTGATTCATGACTGGGGTGAAGTCGTAACAAGGTAGCCGTAGGGGAACCTGCGGCTGGATCACCTCCTTAATCGACGACAGCAGCGGCTCCATGAGCTCCCACACGAATTGCTTGATTCATTGAAGAAGACGATTAGAAGCAGCTTTAAGCTCCAAGCTGATAGCGCACGCTAACAGTTACAAGCTCGAAATTGGGTCTGTAGCTCAGTTGGTTAGAGCGCACCCCTGATAAGGGTGAGGTCGGCAGTTCGAATCTGCCCAGACCCACCAATTTTGTGTGGGAAACGCCTGTAGAAATACGGGGCCATAGCTCAGCTGGGAGAGCGCCTGCCTTGCACGCAGGAGGTCAGCGGTTCGATCCCGCTTGGCTCCACCACTACTGCTTCTGAAACTGAAAGCTTAGAAATGAGCATTCCATCGACGTGATGGTGAATGTTGATTTCTGGTCTTTTGACTGGATCGTTCTTTAAAAATTTGGGTATGTGATAGAAAGATAGACTGAACGTTACTTTCACTGGTAACGGATCAGGCTAAGGTAAAATTTGTGAGCGTTCTTAATTGAGCATGCAAATTTTCGGCGAATGTCGTCTTCACAGTATAACCAGATTGCTTGGGGTTATATGGTCAAGTGAAGAAGCGCATACGGTGGATGCCTTGGCAGTCAGAGGCGATGAAAGACGTGGTAGCCTGCGAAAAGCTTCGGGGAGTCGGCAAACAGACTGTGATCCGGAGATGTCTGAATGGGGGAACCCAGCCATCATAAGATGGTTATCTTGCACTGAATACATAGGTGCAAGAGGCGAACCAGGGGAACTGAAACATCTAAGTACCCTGAGGAAAAGAAATCAACCGAGATTCCCTTAGTAGTGGCGAGCGAACGGGGACTAGCCCTTAAGCTTCTTTGATTTTAGCGGAACGCTCTGGAAAGTGCGGCCATAGTGGGTGATAGCCCTGTACGCGAAAGGATCTTAGAAGTGAAATCGAGTAGGACGGAGCACGAGAAACTTTGTCTGAATATGGGGGGACCATCCTCCAAGGCTAAATACTACTGACTGACCGATAGTGAACTAGTACCGTGAGGGAAAGGCGAAAAGAACCCCGGAGAGGGGAGTGAAATAGATCCTGAAACCGTATGCGTACAAGCAGTGGGAGCAGACTTCGTTCTGTGACTGCGTACCTTTTGTATAATGGGTCAGCGACTTATTTTCAGTGGCGAGCTTAACCGAATAGGGGAGGCGTAGCGAAAGCGAGTCTTAATAGGGCGTCTAGTCGCTGGGAATAGACCCGAAACCGGGCGATCTATCCATGGGCAGGTTGAAGGTTAGGTAACACTGACTGGAGGACCGAACCGACTACCGTTGAAAAGTTAGCGGATGACCTGTGGATCGGAGTGAAAGGCTAATCAAGCTCGGAGATAGCTGGTTCTCCTCGAAAGCTATTTAGGTAGCGCCTCATGTATCACTGTAGGGGGTAGAGCACTGTTTCGGCTAGGGGGTCATCCCGACTTACCAAACCGATGCAAACTCCGAATACCTACAAGTGCCGAGCATGGGAGACACACGGCGGGTGCTAACGTCCGTCGTGAAAAGGGAAACAACCCAGACCGTCAGCTAAGGTCCCAAAGTTATGGTTAAGTGGGAAACGATGTGGGAAGGCTTAGACAGCTAGGAGGTTGGCTTAGAAGCAGCCACCCTTTAAAGAAAGCGTAATAGCTCACTAGTCGAGTCGGCCTGCGCGGAAGATGTAACGGGGCTCAAACCATACACCGAAGCTACGGGTATCACGTAAGTGATGCGGTAGAGGAGCGTTCTGTAAGCCTGTGAAGGTGAGTTGAGAAGCTTGCTGGAGGTATCAGAAGTGCGAATGCTGACATGAGTAACGACAATGGGTGTGAAAAACACCCACGCCGAAAGACCAAGGTTTCCTGCGCAACGTTAATCGACGCAGGGTTAGTCGGTCCCTAAGGCGAGGCTGAAAAGCGTAGTCGATGGAAAACAGGTTAATATTCCTGTACTTCTGGTTATTGCGATGGAGGGACGGAGAAGGCTAGGCCAGCTTGGCGTTGGTTGTCCAAGTTTAAGGTGGTAGGCTGAAATCTTAGGTAAATCCGGGGTTTCAAGGCCGAGAGCTGATGACGAGTTACCCTTTGGGTGACGAAGTGGTTGATGCCATGCTTCCAAGAAAAGCTTCTAAGCTTCAGGTAACCAGGAACCGTACCCCAAACCGACACAGGTGGTTGGGTAGAGAATACCAAGGCGCTTGAGAGAACTCGGGTGAAGGAACTAGGCAAAATGGCACCGTAACTTCGGGAGAAGGTGCGCCGGTGAGGGTGAAGCACTTGCTGCGTAAGCCCACGCCGGTCGAAGATACCAGGCCGCTGCGACTGTTTATTAAAAACACAGCACTCTGCAAACACGAAAGTGGACGTATAGGGTGTGACGCCTGCCCGGTGCCGGAAGGTTAATTGATGGGGTTAGCTAACGCGAAGCTCTTGATCGAAGCCCCGGTAAACGGCGGCCGTAACTATAACGGTCCTAAGGTAGCGAAATTCCTTGTCGGGTAAGTTCCGACCTGCACGAATGGCGTAACGATGGCGGCGCTGTCTCCACCCGAGACTCAGTGAAATTGAAATCGCTGTGAAGATGCAGTGTATCCGCGGCTAGACGGAAAGACCCCGTGAACCTTTACTATAGCTTTGCACTGGACTTTGAATTTGCTTGTGTAGGATAGGTGGGAGGCTTTGAAGCGTGGACGCCAGTCTGCGTGGAGCCATCCTTGAAATACCACCCTGGCAACTTTGAGGTTCTAACTCAGGTCCGTTATCCGGATCGAGGACAGTGTATGGTGGGTAGTTTGACTGGGGCGGTCTCCTCCTAAAGAGTAACGGAGGAGTACGAAGGTGCGCTCAGACCGGTCGGAAATCGGTCGTAGAGTATAAAGGCAAAAGCGCGCTTGACTGCGAGACAGACACGTCGAGCAGGTACGAAAGTAGGTCTTAGTGATCCGGTGGTTCTGTATGGAAGGGCCATCGCTCAACGGATAAAAGGTACTCCGGGGATAACAGGCTGATACCGCCCAAGAGTTCATATCGACGGCGGTGTTTGGCACCTCGATGTCGGCTCATCACATCCTGGGGCTGAAGCCGGTCCCAAGGGTATGGCTGTTCGCCATTTAAAGTGGTACGCGAGCTGGGTTTAGAACGTCGTGAGACAGTTCGGTCCCTATCTGCCGTGGACGTTTGAGATTTGAGAGGGGCTGCTCCTAGTACGAGAGGACCGGAGTGGACGAACCTCTGGTGTTCCGGTTGTCACGCCAGTGGCATTGCCGGGTAGCTATGTTCGGAAAAGATAACCGCTGAAAGCATCTAAGCGGGAAACTTGCCTCAAGATGAGATCTCACTGGAGCCTTGAGCTCCCTGAAGGGCCGTCGAAGACTACGACGTTGATAGGCAGGGTGTGTAAGCGCTGTGAGGCGTTGAGCTAACCTGTACTAATTGCCCGTGAGGCTTGACCATATAACACCCAAGCAATTTGCGCTTAGAAAGCCAGATTGCGGTGTGGTGAAGACGAAACAAACCGAAAGTTTGCGGCTCACACCCGATCACATACCCGATTTGCTGGAACGCTGAAAAGCGCGCTGGCTCAAGAATTTCTTGACGACCATAGAGCATTGGAACCACCTGATCCCATCCCGAACTCAGCAGTGAAACGATGCATCGCCGATGGTAGTGTGGGGTTTCCCCATGTGAGAGTAGGTCATCGTCAAGATTAAATTCCGAAACCCCAATTGCGAAAGCAATTGGGGTTTTGTTTTGCCCGCAATAAAACACCAGTGGAAGCTCGTGATAAATTTGCACGGTTATTTACCAGCGAGGGCACTAGAATAGCCCTTCCTTAGCTGAGCCAGAGCGCTTTATGCCCGATCCGTCAGACACCGAGAGATTGTCAGAGCTACCCCTGAACGATCTGGTGGCATGCCATGAATGCGACCTGTTGATGCGCAAGCCTCGGCTGGCCCATGGCGAAAAAGCCGAGTGTCCCCGTTGCGGATATGAGCTTTACGCACACCGGCACAATGTCGTCGAACGCAGTCTTGCCCTGGTTATCGCCGCGCTGCTGTTGTACGTGCCGGCCAACTTCCTGCCCATCATGCAGCTCAACCTGCTCGGGCAGTCCTCCCAGGACACCGTCTGGAGTGGTGTAGTCGGCCTGTTCGATACGGGCATGCAGGGCATATCGGTGGTGGTGTTCCTGTGCAGCATGGGTATTCCGCTCCTCAAACTGCTTTGTCAGTTGCTTGTGTTGTTGACCATTCGCCTGAATATCGGGCGTAGCTACGGGCTGTTGCTGTATCGCATTTATCACCATCTGCGCGACTGGGGGATGCTTGAGGTCTATCTCATGGGCGTGCTGGTGGCCATCGTCAAGCTGGCGGACATGGCGGCCATTACCGTAGGGCTCGGCCTGGTGTGCTTTATCAGTTTGTTGCTGGTCCAGGTCTGGTTGGAAGTGGCGATGTCACCGCATCAGATCTGGCAAGCGTTATCAGGAGAGGATGACCATGCGGGCGATTGATGCAGGCATTCTGATCTGTACGGAATGCCATGAGTTGAATCGACAGGACCCCGAGACCGACAAGCAAACCTGCACCCGTTGCGGCGCACGGGTTCATCCCCGTCGTCCGGACAGCATGATGCGGACCTGGGCGTTGTTGATCACTGCCGCGATTCTTTATATTCCGGCCAACCTGCTGCCGATCATGACCATCAACTCGCTGGGCCAGGGTGCCCCGAGCACGATCATGGCCGGCGTTATCGAGCTGGTGCAGCACGGCATGATCCCCATCGCCGCAGTGGTGTTCATCGCCAGTATCGTTGTGCCCACGTTCAAGTTGGTGGGGATTGCCCTGTTGCTGTTTTCCGTACAACGGCACCAGCCGATGTCGGCGCGCCAGCGCATCCTCATGTACCGTTTCATCGAGTTCATCGGCCGCTGGTCGATGCTGGATATCTTTGTGATCGCCATCCTGGTGGCGGTGGTGAATTTCGGTCGCCTTGCCAGTGTCGAAGCCGGGCTGGGGGCCATCGCTTTTGCCAGCGTAGTGATTTTGACAATGATTGCCGCAGTAACCTTCGATCCCCGACTGATCTGGGATAACACGGAGTCGGATAACGACCATGACTGATTTGCCTACCGCAAAAACCCGACCGGCTTCGAACTGGTCGGCCATCTGGATCCTGCCGTTGATTGCCCTGATCATCGGCGGCTGGCTCGGCTGGCGGGCCTACAACGACACCGGGATCGAGATCAACGTACGCTTCGAAAGCGGCGAAGGCATCCAGGCCAACAAGACCGAAATCGTCTACAAGGGCATGTCGGTGGGCAAGGTGAAGACCCTGACGCTGGACGATGAAGGCAGCTCCAAAGGCGTGATCGCCACCGTTGAGATGAACAAGGACGTCGAGCAATACCTGAAGACCGGAACGCGTTTCTGGCTGGTCAAGCCGAGCGTCAGCCTGGCCGGTATCACCGGCCTGGAAACCCTGGTGTCGGGCAACTACGTGGCGATCAGCCCGGGTGAAGGGGAGTCGACCCGCAAGTTCAAGGCCTTGGCGGAGGAACCGCCGCTGTCGGATTCCAAGCCGGGGTTGCACTTGACCATCAAGGCCGACCGACTGGGTTCGCTGAACCGCGGCAGTCCGGTGTTCTACAAACAGATCCAGGTCGGCCAGGTGAAAAGCTACCTGCTGTCCGAGGATCAGAGCACCGTCGAGATCAAGGTGTTCATCGAGCCGACCTATGCCAGCCTGGTGCGCAAGCACACGCGTTTCTGGAACGCCAGCGGCATCAGCATCGACGCCAACCTGTCGGGCGTAAAGGTGCGTAGTGAGTCCCTGGCGAGCATCGTGGCCGGTGGTATTGCATTCGCCACGCCCGAAGGCCGCAAGGACAGTCCGCCGACAGACCCGAGCCTGCCGTTCAGGCTCTACGAAGACTTTGACGCCGCTGCCGCGGGCATCCGCGTGAAGGTCAAGCTCAGCGACTTCGAAGGCTTGCAGGCCGGCCGTACGCCGGTAATGTACAAAGGCATCCAGGTCGGCAGCCTGAAGAACCTCAAGGTCGATCCGGACCTGTCCAGCGCCACGGCCGAGTTGACCATGGATCCGCTGGCTGAAGATTACCTGGTCACCGGCACCCAGTTCTGGGTGGTCAAGCCATCGATCTCCCTGGCGGGGATCACCGGCCTGGAAGCGTTGGTCAAGGGTAACTACATTGCCGTGCGCCCTGGGGACAAGGGGGGCGCCCCGCAGCGTGAGTTCGAGGCGCGGGCCAAGGCGCCGCCGCTGGACCTGCGTTCACCCGGGCTGCACCTGGTCCTGCTCACCGAGAACCTGGGATCGCTGGAGGTCGGCAGCCCGATCCTCTACAAACAGGTCAAGGTCGGTTCGGTGCAGAGCTACCAGTTCTCACGCAAGAAAAAGCAGTTGATCATCGGTGTGCACATCGAGAAGGAATACGAAGGACTGGTCAACGGCTCGACACGTTTCTGGAACGCCAGTGGCATCACCCTCACGGGCGGCTTGACGGGCGGTATCCAGGTCAAGAGCGAGTCCCTGCAAAGCCTGATGGCCGGCGGGATTTCTTTTGAGACTCCGGAGCCGAATGTGCCGCTGAAACGGCGGATCCCACGCTTCCGCCTGTTCGAAGACCGTGAAGCGGCACAACAGCGAGGCACCCTGGTGACGATCAAGGTCGATCGCGCCGATGGTTTGCGCAGTGGCACGCCGATCCGTTTCAAAGGGTTGGATGTGGGCAAGATCGAAACGGTGGATCTGAGCGCCGATATGCAATCGGTGCTGCTCAGCGCGCGGATCACCGAAGTGCCGGAGCGCATCGCCCGGGTCGGTTCGCAGTTCTGGGTGGTCAAGCCCGAGTTGGGCTTGATGAAGACTTCCAACCTGGAGACCTTGGTAAGCGGCCAGTACATCGAGGTGCAACCTTCGGCGAAGAACCTGGGGCCACAGAAGAACTTCGTGGCCCTTGCCAACCCACCGGAAACGGCGGTACCCGAAGCCGGCCTGAGCCTGGTATTGAGTGCGGCTCGCCGTGGCTCGTTGAAGATCGGCGTGCCGGTGACCTACCGCGAAATCACGGTGGGCAAGGTCACGGGATATGAATTGGGCCAGACCGCGGATCGGGTATTGATCCATATCCTGATCGAACCCAAGTACGCGCCATTGGTGCGCAGCGGCACGCGATTCTGGAACAGCAGTGGCTTTGGTCTGGACTTCGGTTTGTTCAAGGGCGCAACGGTGCGCACCGAATCGCTGGAGACACTGCTCCAGGGCGGCATCGCCTTCGCCACGCCGGATGGCGAGCGGATGGGCAGCCCGGCACGACCGGAGCAGACCTTCGCGCTGTTCGATAAATTCGAAGATGAATGGCTGACCTGGGCACCGAAGATCAAGATCGATAAGTAGGGATTCGCGAGCAGGCTCGCTCCCACAAGGGATCACCTGCTCGCCAAGGGGCCTGAACAAAAACACCGAGCAATAAAAAAGGCCGCGATCCATGGATCACGGCCTTTTTCATGCCCGGCGACTCACCTCACACCGGGTCCAGCTCCGGCTCGTCGGCCTGTGCGTTCACCGTGGCTTTGACCGCATCGCGGCGACGGATGTACTTCCAGTCCGCCTCGTCGATGTAGATCCCGCTCGGGCCGCTGCCACCTTCCAGATCGATGGCGACACTGGCGCAGACCTGCGGCTTCACGCTCGCCAGGATCGGCACGAAGCCCAGTTGCAGGCTGGTTTCCAGCAATGCGGCCTGGTTCTTCTCGTCGATGTCCGCCGCTTCGTCCAGGTAGTACGGCAAGCGCACGCGACCGGCCTGTTCACGGTCCATCAGGTGCAGCAACAGGTACATGTTGGTCAGCGCCTTGATGGTCATGGTGGTGCCGTTGGACGCCGCACCGTCGATGTCGGTGTGGATGACGGGCTGGCCATTGACCTTGGTGATCTCGAAGGCCAGTTCGAACAGGTCCTTGAGGCCGAGTTGGTTGTGGTTCGCCGCCACCAGGCGCGCCAGGTATTCCTTGGCCTCTTCGTTCTTGTTGTCCTGTTCCGCGCTCTGGCTGAGGTCGAACACCGACAGGGTTTCGCCTTCCTCGTACTGGCCGGCGCTGTGGATGATCTGGTCGATGTGCTTGAGGGCTTCCTTGTTCGGCGCCAGGACGATACGGAAGCTCTGCAGGTTGGACACCTGGCGCTTGTTGATCTCGCGGTTGAACAGGGCCAGTTGGTGTTCGAGGCTGTCGTAGTCGCTGCGAATGTTGCGCAGGGTCCGGGCGATGTCGGTCACCGCCGCGCGCCGTGCCTTGCCCAGGGTCAGGGCTTCGTCGGTACGGTGGGCATAGGCGTTGATCAGCAGTTGCAGGCGCCGCTCCATGTCGTCTTCGCTGTCGAACTTGGCGACACCCTTGAGGCGTACCTGGGCGTACAGCGCTTCGATCTGGCCATCGACCCGCAGCAGGCCTTGCCAGCTGTCCTGGTAGTCATTGAGCAGCGGCAACAGGTTGTCCATGGAGTCGTCGACCGGGTCCATGAACGGCGTGCCGAACGGCAGGTCCGCCGGCAGCAACTGGCGGCGACGCAGGGCGTCGTCGAGAGTGCGCTGCTTGGCTTCCATGTCGGCGATCTGGCGGCCCACCAATTGCAGCTTGGCGGAGAGTTGCTGGACACGTTCGGTGAAGGCATCGCTGGAACGCTTGAGCTCGTCCTGGGCGGCTTCCATCTGCGCCAGTTGTTCCAGTTTCTCGCCTTCCTCGGCGCTCAGTGTCTGGGTGCGACGGAAGTCTTCCAGGGCTTTCTGCGCGTCCAGGACCTGCTGGTACAGCGCTTCGGTCTGGGTCTTGCTTGCCGCACGGTCGGCCGCGACGGCCTGCTGTGTCTTGAGCTGCTTGAGTTCTTTTTCCAGGCGTTCCTTCTGGTCGCGCAACGCGGCACGGTCGGCCAGTGCCTGCAAGGCGGGAGGTTCGATGTGAGACAGGTCGATGGCCAGGCCCGGTACTTCGAAGCGCTCACCCTTGAAGCCGTCGAGGATCAGTTCCAGGGATTTGACCCATTGGCCGTCCTCGTCCAGCGCGATGCCGTGTTCGCCCAGTGGCAGGCTGAACAGGGCGCTGTTGAACAGGCGCATCAGGCGTTCGACGTCCTGCTGGGAGAACTCCTCGCGCAGGCGCGCATAGCTGTTGTTGTCGGCGTGATCGAGTTGCTGCTTGACTGACTTCAGGCGCTTTTCCAGGTCCCGCAGACGCTCGTCCAGGTCCTCGGCGCTGAACTGCCGGGACTGGGCCAGGGCGCCGGCCAGTTCGTCGTGGGCGTCCTTGGCGGCGAGCAACTGCTGCTCCAGGAGCTTGACGTCATCGACCAGGGCAAACCGATGCTTGAGCACCGAGAGTTCGCCGAGCCAGCGCTGGATGCCGGTTATTTCCCGCTCCAGGCGCATCAGTTCCTGGGTGCCGCCGCGCTGGTCGTTTTGCAGCGCGTCCTGCTCGTTACGGTAGTGTTCGGCCTGGAGGGTCAACTCTTCCTTGCGCGCACTGGCGTAGTCCGACCAGGTGCCGAGCAGCGAGTCGAGCAGCGGCGACAGGCGATGCAGTTTGCCGCGCAGGATGTCGCGTTGCTTCACGCCATTGGCCAGGGCTTCCACCAATGGGCCGGCGGCCACCAGGGAGTTGTAGTCCTGCTCCATGCGTCGTACGTCACGGAACGCTTCTTCGCACGCGGCAATGTAGTCCACGCTGCCGGAGCGCAGGCTGTGTTCGAACGCGTCGAGGAACAGCTGCTTGAGCTTGGCCGCGGTGATTTCGCGCATGTGCAGTAGGTTGATGAACAGTGCGCGGAAGGTCTTGAGGCTCTGCTCGCTGGTGGAGCGCAGCGGGATCAGCGTCAGGTCCAGGGGAATCGAGGTGTGGCCACCCACCAGCAGGCGGCGCAGCTCATCCGGCTTGAGTTCATAGGCTTTCAGGCCTTCGCGCTCAAGGTTGGTGAACAGCTCCTTCTGGCGCAGGCAGGTGTCATCTTTCTGGTAGTGAGCCAGGTCCAGCTTGCCGGCGTAGGCAAAGAACTGGTGGCCGAAACCGCCGCCAGGGCCGCGACCGACCACGCCGATGACGTGCGGGCCATGGGGCAGGGCGACTTCCACGAGGATGTAGCTGGTGTCCGAGGCAAAGTAGAAACGCCGGGATTGTTCCAGGCTGTACTTGCCGAAGCTCATGTCCGACATGCGCGCCAGGATCGGGAACTGCAAGGCGTTGATCGAGGCGGATTTACCGAGGTTGTTCGCGCCATACACCGACAGCGGTTCTTCCAGCGGAAACAGGCCGAGGCTGTAGCCGGCGGTGTTCAAAAGGGCGAAGCGGCGGATGCCGTAGCGTTCCTGGCTCATGCGTCGGTCTCCTGTTCTTCGGCAATGGCGCGGGCCAGTGCATCTTCTTCGCTCTCGTCTTCAAAAGGGGCCAGGTCGAGCGGGTCGTCGGTCTGCAGCAGTTTCTCGTCGCTGTCTTCGTCGATCAGCACCGGCGCCGGCAACGGCAGCACGCTGTGCACGCTGGCGGCCAGGTCACGGTCCTGCTGGACCGACAGGCAGACGTCGAGGAAGCGGTGCATCGGCGGCAAGAAGCGGTACACGCCGTTGTCTTCGCTGGCAAAACCCAGCTGGGTCATGCGGCGCATGATTTTTTCTTCCAGTTCTTCCTGGGTCTGGACTTCGGCCTGGATGAACAGGTCGCGGTACTTTTCCAGCAACGAAGGCAGCTCATCGCGGCCCAGGCTGCCGCCATCGAGCACGGCGATCGGGTCGCGGCCCTGGTCGGCCAGGTGTTCGACCAGGATGAACGTGAACAGGGCCAGGCGCTGGGCGGTCTTGTTCACCGCCGCGGCAGCCAGGTCCGGCACGAAGTAATAAAAGCCGCGGGTGTCGCACACCAGTTCGAAGCCCAAGGCCTTGAACAAGGTGCGGTACTGGTCCTGGAAGTTGGACAGTTGGGCGTACAACTCCGGGTCGCGCCGGCTGACGTGGTAGCCCTTGAACAGCTCGCGGAAGATCGGCGCCAGCTGGGACAGTTCGGATAGATCAAGATGCATGGGGGATGCTCGCAGAATCTTCGGCAGCGTTGTCGCGGGCCGAGAGCAGGGCGAAGGAGCGCAGGCTGACCTGATGCTCGTGAGTGTAGTATTCGCGGCGTTCCAGACGCTCGCGCTTGAAACGTTTTTCCCGCGACAGGCGCGAGAACCAGTACAGCAATTCGTCGGTGGCGCTGTCCGGTTCCTGCTCCAGCAGCCAGGTCATCAGGTCCGGCATCGGCAGCGCCTCTTCGCAGCGCTCGACCATCTCGCGTGCGGTGCGCGGCGCGCGTGGGGCGTCGCCACCCTTGTGGGTCTTGTGGGACTTGGGGAAGCGCGCCGGTTTCGGCTCGAAGCGGGCCAGGGCGTAGACATAGGCTTCCACCTGGCTGGCACTGCCGAGGAAGGTACTTTGCGGCCGGGTGAACAGCGGCATGGCCGCCTGGGGCACGGCATCGAGGCCTTTGCGGCGAATGGCGGCCAGGGCCAGCGCGGCGCCACGGGTCACGGCGTTGTGACGGCGGGCTTCTTCGCGCAGCGGCAGCAACAGTTCACGGGCATGACGCAGGGTCAACTGGGCGCTGGTCTGCATCTCGAGGATACGGGCGTGGGTGCGCAGCAGCATGTCGTCGTCCACCAGGTGGCCGAGGCGCTGTTGTTCGGTGAGCATGCGCAACAGCACGTTCTCGACCTTGCGCACGCCCTGCTCGAAGGCACCGTCGGCGTTTACCAGCTGGATCATCGGCTCGACGTATTCGTCCCAGGTCGCCAGGACTTCGGCATAACGCTGGCGCAGCGGGATCTGCCGGTCGCTGGTCTTGGCGCGTTCGGCCACGGCCACCAGGGCCTGTTCGTCATTGGCGAGTTTCTTCAGGACGTCGCGCACGCGCATGTCCAGCAGCCGCAGTTGGCGGGCGAGGTCATTGCCGTCGCGCACGTCGAAGGCGTCCTGGATATAGCCGGCCAGGCGTTCGAGGTGGCGCAGGTAGGCTTCGATCTCCAGGCACAGGCCCAGGCGGTGTTCACGACGCAGGTAGGCGAGGAAATCGTGGATCTGGGCGTTCAGTTCGAAGCGGTTCGGGCTTTTTGCCACCGGCACCAGGATGTCCAGGCGGATCCACACGTCCAGCAGGTTGGTGATGTCCTGAGGCGTGCTGTCCAGTTGTTGGGCGGCCAGTTGTGAACGCAGTTCGTTGAGGCTCAGGGTGCCCTGGTCGAAGTGCTCGCACAAAGGTTCCAGCAATGCCCAGTGTTCAGCGAGGGCGCGCAAGACGCGCTTGGGTTCGATCATCGCAATGGCCGTCGGGTTGGCAATTAAAAGCGGCGATTGTACTGCATCGGGCCGGTTGCGATTCACCCCTGAGACGGACTGTCGTGCGGATCGCCCAACTATTGGCTCAACAGGGAAGCGATCCGCGTCGAAGGGCGGTAGAATCCCTCCCACTTTCCGTTATCCACAAGTGGCCGACCCTTGCTTATCGAGTCTCGTCGCCGCGCCTATCTGACCGCCATGCAGGTGGTCAGTTGGCTGCCGCGTACCGAATTGCCCTTCGCCGCCCCGTCGCGGCCCGAGCTGCTGGACACGCCCGAGCCGCTGGACGTTGCGCCGGTGCCGGCGATGCCGGTGGCCCGGGCGCCCGCCGAACCGTCGGTGCCGATGCCCGAGCGGCCTAAACCCGAGCGGCCGAAAATCGAAGTGCCGCGTCCGAGCCTGGCCTCGACTCGTACCAACGCCAAGCCGATGGAAGAGGCCGAAGAGGCCGCGGCCCCGGACAAGGCCCCTCCGGTCGCGCCACCGCGGTTCGCCTTGCAACTGCTGCGCGCGGGACGTTGCCTGCTGCTGGTGGAGTTGCCCACCGGCGAGCCGTTCCAGAGCCGAGACCCGGCCTACCTGCTGCTCAAGGACATGCTGCGCGCCGCCGGCCTGCCGGACAGCCCGCAGATCATCGGCGAGCCGGTGCGCTGGCCGCTGTTGTCCCGTGGGGCACTGGACCAGGGGCCGGAGGCGGCGCGGGATTTCGTCCAGGGATTTGTCTCGGCCCGGCTCGAGGACGAGCCCTGCGTGTGCCTGTGGCTGATCGGCCTGCCGGCGGTGAAGTTCGCCGGCGAGGCAGACGCGCAGGCATTCAATCGCGAACTGCAGGTCGAAGGCCTGGGCTCGGCCTGGGCGTTGCCCGGGCTGGAACTGTTAATGGAAACGCCACAGCGCAAGGCTGACGTCTGGCAAGCCATGCGCCGGCTGATGGCGCGTTGGAAAGAATCGAATGAGTGACGCTGTATCGTTCCGCCCGATGACCGAGGCGGACCTCGACGCTGTGCTGAAAGTCGAATACGCCGCCTACAGCCACCCTTGGACCCGGGGCATCTTTCTCGACGGGCTGGGCAAGTACCAGATCTGGCTGATGTTCGAAGGCCAGCAGCAGGTGGGTCATGGCGTGGTCCAGATCATCCTGGATGAGGCGCACCTGCTCAACATCACCGTCAAGCCGGAAAACCAGGGCCGCGGCCTGGGCTTGCGCCTGCTGGAACACCTCATGTCCATCGCCTACAAGGCCGAGGCCCGGGAGTGCTTCCTGGAAGTGCGCGACAGCAACCGCACGGCGTTTCGGCTGTATGAGCGCTACGGTTTCAACGAAATCGGCCGGCGCCGCGATTACTACCCGGCGGTGGGCGGGCGTGAAGACGCAGTGGTCATGGCGTGCACGCTGGTGGATTGATGGTCCAACGGGCATGACGCATGCCCTTGTGGGAGCGGGCTTGCTCGCGAATGCGGTGTGTCAGCCGAAAGACTCGTTAACTGACACACCGCATTCGCGAGCAAGCCCGCTCCCACATGAGAGGTCTAGCGCTTACCATCCAGCGGATCGATGTCGGACATTTCGGCCTCGTCCAGGCCATCGCCGCCACCGATGTCATCCTCATCCACCACGCTCAGGTCCCAATCCGCCTGGCCATCGTCGCCCGCTTCGAGGGCATCCCGGGCGCCGTCTTCGCGAATCAGGGTCTCGGGGCTCAGGTCGTCGTCGGTCGGCTGGTGATCATCCGTCGAGGCGCCGGTCAGGCCCGCTTCGCGCACCCGCTCACGGGGCATCAGGTGTTCGCGCTCGTTTTCCGGCAGCTCGTCGCCGATCTTCGCGCTGGGCTGTTCGTCGTCGAATGCCAGCTCGTGCATCGAGCCCATGCGGTCTTCGTTGTCGTCGATCGGTTCCGGCTGCGCTGCGTCGAAGGGACGTCGTGAATCATTCATGGCAATTCCTCATACTGTGTTACTGGGTGGACCCGCCGCGGTGCCGAGAATTCCAACGGCGTCACCGAAGTGACCTCTACAGCCTGTCGGCTGTCAAAGTTGCGCACTATTCTCGAGGGCAAGAAGCATGAACGAATTACAAGATCTGATTGATAACAACGCGCGCTGGGCCGATGCGATCAAGCAGGAGGATCCTGACTTCTTCGCCAAGCTGGCTCGTCAGCAGACCCCGGAGTACCTGTGGATCGGCTGTTCCGACGCGCGGGTGCCCGCCAACGAAATCGTCGGCATGTTGCCGGGCGACCTGTTCGTCCACCGCAACGTGGCCAACGTGGTGTTGCACACCGACCTCAATTGCCTGTCGGTGATCCAGTACGCGGTGGACGTGCTGAAGGTCAAGCACATCCTGGTGACCGGCCACTACGGCTGTGGTGGCGTGCGGGCCTCGATGCAGGACCGCCAGTTGGGCCTGATCGACGGTTGGCTGCGCTCGATCCGCGACCTGTACTACGAGCACCGTGAGACGCTGGCCCAATTGCCAACCGAAGAGGAGCGCGTGGATCGCCTGTGCGAGCTCAACGTGATCCAGCAGGTGGCCAACGTCGGCCATACCAGCATTGTCCAGAACGCCTGGCATCGCGGGCAGAAGCTGTCGATCCACGGTTGCATCTACGGCATCAAGGATGGGCGCTGGAAAAGCCTGGACACCACCATCAGTGGTTTCGAGCAGTTGCCGCCGCAGTATCGGTTGCGTCCCGTCGGCGCGCCGTGACCTCGGCGGGTCAATCGCGATGACACCGATGGCGCCAGTGCTGTAGGAACTCCATCCCCTGCTCGTTGGGCGGTTCGTCATAACCTGTGATCCAACCGTGACAGTTGGACGAACCGCACCGACAGGCAAACTGGCGATACAGCTTCTGTTCGGTGCTGGCGCGGTCGGTGGTCAGGCTGTCGCCCCTGACGATGCGGGTCAGGGCCCACAGCCACAATTCGCTCATGTCGAGAAAGACGTTCGGATTGCAGGAATGCTCCAACAGGCCGGCGAAGTGCGGGTCGTACATGTGCACGTCCGGCAATATCTGCAGTGTATGCGGGCCTCGTCGGCCCACCAGTAGCCCCGAAACCCGGCAGATGCGTTCCATGGGGGCGAAGTTTCGCTGAGTGATGACGGCGAAACCGCGTCCGTCCGCTGTCCGCAGGACTTGAAAATCCCGGGCCGAGGGATACTGCAGTCGCGTACTGAGTGCCTTTTGGGGATAGATGCAATCCCCGATCCGCGAACGGGCTTGATATGGACTGGAAGTGGTCATGACTGTCCTTGTCTGCAAGGTAAGCTTTCAGCGCCGGCGATCCTGCCAACACTCGTCGTACTCCACAGCTTCCCCCAAGTCCTGCCTGATGGCTACTGTCAACTCTGACAGGCGCGCCGAGCGCTTGCCGCTGTCAGCGCGCGCTGACAGAGGCAAAGGGCTTTGGCTTATACCGGTTCGGCAGGCAACGGCATCGGTGCCTTGAGTTGCGGAAGTTGCGTCTTGATCGCCGGCGTATCGCAGGTTTTAGCCGCTTCTTCCGGAGTCAGCTTGCGAATCGTGGTGTAGAACAGCTCGCAGGTCTTCTCCTTTTGCGTGACTTGCCAGGTCTGCGTGCACTGGTTCAACTGCGTGGTCGGGTCGGTGCCCGGCTTGCTGCCCATGCCGGCTTGCCAGCAGGCCGCGCTCAGGTCCTGGCCCATGACCTTCAGGCCCGCCGCATCGGCCTTGGCTTCATCCCCGTCGTAGTTGTCCTTGTCGGCGGCATACCAGATATAGCTCGGATGATTGGAGCCCAGCACCGGGACCGGGGTGCCGCCAGCCGGCGTGATGGTTGCCAGGCCGAGCACGTTCACGGTTTGGCCGTACTGGGTCTTGATCCAGTTCCGCACGGGAGCGCCGAAGGCCACCATGGGCAGCGAGGCGCCGCCGGTGGTCTGTGTCAACTGCTTGACCATGGTGGTCTGGTAGGCGTTGAAGTAACCGTAGAGCCCTTCCAGGGTCTGGCCGGCGTTGGACGGGGCCGCGATGGGGGCGATGTCGATGATGGTCTGGTAGCCCGGCGTCTGCGCGGCGGGGACGCCGTTGTCGGTCAGCAGCGAGGCCCAGCGGTCAGTGGTGGCCGACTCGAGGTAATCCTGGGCCTGGGTCAGGGAGTAATCCGGCGGGAAGTGCAGCAGTTCGATGCTCTTGCGGTTTTCCAGGGCCATGCCCAGAGGTAGGAACAGGTACCAGTTGTAGGCCCATTTCTTCTCGCTGTTGAGTTTCGTCGCGCCGGTGTAGGCCAGGTCTCCGGCATTGAGCAGCGCCGTCAACGGCTGGCCATAGCCCTTGGGCACTCCGCTGATGTGGGCGTAAACCTTGTCCTTGTCGCGTTTGACGCTGACCTTGGCCGTGCCATAGCCGTCGCGCTGCACGCTCTGGGTCAGGTAGTGCTCGACGGTCTGCTCCAGGGTCCAGTTGCGGAAGCAGATGACGTTGCAGTTGTTGGGGTAGGCGAAGAGGCGGGTGACGCGTTCGGTGCTGCCCAGCTGTACATCGATATCGGCCGCGTGGGCGGCGGCACTGAAGGCCAGGGCGGCAAGAGAACATACGGCGAGTTTTGACATGCTCAGATCCTTTTCAGCGTGGAGACCCCTCGATAGGGTGTCTCCATACTGAAACAGACCGAGCTGAAGAAACAGTGGGCCAAGGGAAATATCAGCGTTTTTTTATGGCTTTATGGCATCACTGGCGGCAAATAAGACAACGTCGTTCCCAGCGCCCACAACAGCGCCAGCACCAGGGGCGTGTGCACCAGCAATTGCACGAACGAGAACCCGATCAGGTCCCTGGCCTTGAGCCCCAGCACGCCCAGCAGCGGCAGCATGTAGAAGGGGTTGATGAGGTTCGGCAAGGCTTCGGCCGCGTTGTAGATCTGCACCGCCCAGCCCAGGTGGTAGTTCAGGTCATTCGCCACCTGCATGACGTAGGGCGCCTCGATGATCCACTTGCCACCGCCCGAGGGAATGAAGAATCCCAGCACCGCCGAGTAGACGCCCATCAGCAAAGCGTAGGTGTCATGGGACGCGACTTGTACGAAAAAGGTCGAGATGTGGTGGGCCAGCGTCTGGGCATCAGTACCCTTGACCGTGGTCAGCAACGCCGCAATCGAGCCGTACAGCGGAAACTGGATCAGCACGCCGGTGGTGGTCGGCACCGCGCGGGCCACGGCGTCCAGAAAACTGCGGGGCCGCCAGTGCAACAGCGCGCCCAGCATCAGGAACAGGAAGTTGTAGGTATTGAGCCCGGAGATGGCGCTGATCGCCGGCTTCGTCGAAAACTCATGGAACAGCCAGCCAGCGGCCAGCAGCACCAGGGCGATGGTCAGCAGCGGGCTGTGCTCCAGCCATTCGCCGGGCCGGGTGCGAGGTTGCAACGCCGGCATGCTGAAGCTCGGATCGATGCCGCACGCGGCGGCGTCGCGGGCGCTGTTCGGCCCTGGGGCGGTGGCGTAGGCGACGATCAACGAGATCACGATCAGCGCCAGCAGCATCACCCCGGACTGCCAGAGAAAAATGGTCTGGGTGAATGGAATCACCCCGGTGATCGACAGAATCGACGGCGGCAGGCTCGCCGGGTTGGCCTGCAACTGCGCGGCCGACGACGACAGTCCCAGGGCCCACACCGCCCCCAGTCCCAGATAGGCGGCGGCACCGGCGGCGCGATAATCCATCTTCAACTCGGTACGACGGGCGAGGGCACGTACCAGCAGGCCGCCGAATACCAGCGACAGCCCCCAGTTGAGCAGCGAGGCGACCATCGAGATCAAGGCCACCCAGGCGACGGCGGAGCGTCCATTGCCCGGGATCCGCGCCAGGCGATCGATCAACCTCACGGCCGGCGGCGAGCTGGCGACCACATAGCCGCCGATGACCACGAAGGCCATCTGCATGGTGAACGGGATCAGGCTCCAGAACCCATCGCCGAAGGCCATGGCCGCCGCCGTGGGCGTGGCACCGATGAATTGCGTTGCCACGGCGACCACCAATACCGCCAGCGCGGCGAAGACCCAGGAGTCGGGGAACCAGCGCTCGGCGAAACTGGAACAGTGCAAGGCGAAGCGGGCGCTACGGCTGTCTTCGATGTCGGTGGTCACGGTCGTTACCTCGATTTTTATGATTGGTCTTGAGGGGGCTCTGGAGCGGTGAGGCTCCGACAACGGTAGAACAATCCACTGACCATGAAAGCGGGGCCGTGGTTCGCGAGCCGGCAGGAATATTCACCGCCGACCAACGGTACTCTTCAGAAAAAATTTGCCGGGCCGATGGCAAGGGAAAGGAACTGTCAACTCTCCTGCCTGGAGCATGCTATATGTTCAACAATCGCCTGAAGCAGGAGCTGTTGGCTCTTCGCCAAGAACTGTCCAGTCTCATGCAGGTAAAGGAAAGCCTGGATCGAGAAATGCTGGCCATGACCCTGGATGTCGACGGACGCATCCAGACGGTCAATCAGAACTTTCTCGATCAAATGCAGTACCGGAGCCAGGACCTGATCGGCCGACCGGTCGAGGACCTGGTCCCGGCCTACCTGAGATCCAACGAGTTCCAGCTTCGCTTCAAGACGGCGCTGACCCGTGGCGAGCATTTTTCTGGTGCCGTACGTATTTTGCGTGGCAACGGTCAGGAAGCCTGGCTGCGTTCGATCCTGCAACCGGTACTCAATGCCGAGGGGCGGATCCGTTTTTTCTCGATGTACTCCAACGACCTGACCCGCACGATCGAGGGTTCGCGCGAGCATGAAAACCTGATCGGTGCGCTGGTGCGTTCCACGGCAGTGATCGAGTTCGACCTGGAGGGCCACGTGCTGTCGGCCAACGACCGTTTCCTCAATGCCATGGGATACAACCTGGCGCAGATCAAGGGCAAGCATCACCGCATGTTCTGTGAGCCGGAGGAATACAACAGCCCGTCTTACCAGCATTTCTGGAAGCGCCTGAACAGTGGTGAGTTCGTCGCCGGTCGCTTCAAGCGCATTGACAGCAACGGTCGCGAAGTCTGGTTGGAGGCGTCCTACAACCCGGTGCTCGACGCCAACGAGCGGTTGTACAAGGTGGTCAAGTTCGCCACCAACATCACCGATCAGGTCAACCAGGAAAAAGCCGTCGCCGAGGCCGCCAACATCGCCTACAGCACCTCGTTGCAAACCGATAACAGCGCCCAGCGCGGCACCACGGTGGTGACCCAGGCGGTGGATGTGATGCGCGACCTGGCCCGGCACATGCAAACCGCCGGCGAAGGCATCGAAGCACTCAATGAGCAGTCCCTGGTGATCGGGACCATCGTCAAGACCATCAGCGGCATCGCCGAACAGACCAACCTGTTGGCGCTCAACGCCGCGATCGAGGCGGCCCGGGCCGGCGAGCAGGGCCGTGGCTTTGCGGTCGTGGCCGATGAGGTCCGGCAGTTGGCATCGCGTACCAGCCAGGCGACGGATGAGATT
The DNA here is from genome assembly GCF_036693845.1 of Pseudomonas sp. MS646. Taxonomy (NCBI): domain Bacteria; kingdom Pseudomonadati; phylum Pseudomonadota; class Gammaproteobacteria; order Pseudomonadales; family Pseudomonadaceae; genus Pseudomonas; species Pseudomonas sp. MS646. Next base: position 5,178,255 of record NZ_CP144763.1, on the reverse strand, counting down.
GTCGGCGTGGTTCGCCAGAACCAGGACATGGCGCGCAACGCCGTGGCGCTGATGACCGACGGCCAGCACCAGGCCGAGCAAGGCCTGGCCCTGGCCGCCGAAGCGGGGTCGGTGATCGTCGAGATCCAGGACGGGGCGAAGAAGGTGGTCGATGCGGTGAGCCAGTTCGCCAACCAGCTGTCCACCTGATGCCATGAAGTTATTGTTTTTTACATATTAATTATTGTATTGCGATAATTTCGTGGCTATGTTTTGGGCTCCCTTTATTGATGGAGCCCTCACATGTCATCGAATCGTCTTGCCTCTTACAGCCAGCGCATGGCCGCCATCACGCTTGTCTTCATTGTCGTGATGATGGTCGTCAACACTGGCGCCTGGCTGTTTCCCGAGGTGGCCGCACGTTATGGCCTGGGTTTCGCCCTGACTGAGCGTCAGCTGTCGAGCATGTCCGAAGAAGCGATGCACTTGGCCGGTTGGCAACGCCTGGGCGCCATCCTCTTGTCGAGTATCCCGTTGCTGGCCCTGGCACTCGGGCTGGCGAACCTGCGCCAACTGTTCAAGCGCTACGCCCAGGGCCTGTATTTTTCCAGCGAAGCCGCGGTGTATCTGGGCAGGGCCGGGCGTGCGGTCGCGTTGTGGGTACTGCTGGATTTCCTCTGCGAGCCGTTCCTCAGCCTGCTGGTGACGATCCACGCGCCGGTCGGCCAGCGCCTGCTGACCCTCAGCGTGACCGCGCCGTCGTTTGTCGCTTTGTTTCTCGCGGCCTGTATTGCGATCATTGCCCGGATACTGTCCCAGGCCAGTGAAGTCGATTCAGAAAACCGAACCTTCGTTTGAGATCCCCATGCCTATCGTGATTCAACTTGATGTGATGCTGGCGCTGCGCAAGGTCAAATCCAAGGACTTGGCCGCCGGTATCGGCATAACGGAAGCCAACCTTTCCTTGCTCAAACAAGGAAAGGTCAAGGGCATACGCCTGGCGACCCTCGAAGCCATTTGCAGCTACCTGGACTGCCAGCCTGGCGACCTGCTGGTCTACCAACCGCCGGGCGAGGGCGATCAGTCTCCCAGCGCCTGACCCTCGCGGCGTGGATCCGCGCCGCCGGCCAACGCGGCTTTCCCTTGGGCATCACGCACCCGGACGATTGCCTGGGTGCCGCTGGTCATGTCGATTTCGCTGACCGCGTGGCCTTTGTCTTTCAGTGCCTGGATCAGCGTCGGGCTGAACTGGCCCTGCTCCAGTTCGGTAGGGCCGTTGCGGCTGCCGAAGTTGGGTAGGTTGATGGCGCTTTGCGGGTCAAGGTTCCAGTCCAGCAAGCCGATCACCGACTTGGCAACGTATTCGATGATTTGCGAGCCGCCCGGTGAGCCGACGGTGGCCATCCACTCACCGCTCTGGCGATCGAAGATCAGCGTCGGAGCCATGGAGGAACGCGGACGCTTGCCAGGCTCGACGCGGTTGGCAACTTTTTGCCCGTTCTCTTCGGGAATGAACGAGAAGTCGGTCATCTGGTTGTTGAGCATGAACCCCTGGACCATCAAGTGTGAGCCGAACGCCGACTCCACCGTGGTGGTCATGGACACGGCGCCCCCCTGATCGTCCACCGCCACCACTTGGGACGTGGAGATACGCAGCGGCGAGCGGTCCGGTGCATAGGCCACCTGGATGCCCGGCGGTGTGCCCGGCTTGGCGACACCCATGCTGCGAGGGCCGATAAGGCTGGCACGGCTGGCCAGGTAGCCGGGATCCACCAGGCCTTTGACCGGTACGGGGACAAAGTCCGAGTCGGCGACATATTGCGCGCGATCGGCATAAGCCAGGCGTTCGGCCTCGGCGATCAGGTGCACCGCTTCGGGCGCGGGCTCGATGCCGGCCGGCTTATCGGTCTTGTGGGGTTTGAGGGGCGCAAGGGCCAGGCGACTGTCGCGCTGCTCCAGGGCCTGCAAGGTGCCGAGGATTTGCGCCACGGCGATCCCGCCGGAGGACGGTGGCGCCATGCCGCAGACCTGCCAGCGTTTGTAGTCGGTGCACAGGGGCGCCCGCTCCTGGGCGGTGTAGCTTTTGAGGTCGTCCAGCGACAGGCTGCCGGGATTGGCATGGGCACGGACCTTGGCGACGATCTCTTCGGCCACGGGGCCTTGGTACAACGCGTCGGCACCTTCGTTGGCGATGCGCTTGAGCACACCGGCCAGTGCCGGGTTTTTCAACAGGGTGCCGACCGCTTTCGGGCTGCCATCGGCATTCAGGAAATACTTCGCCATGTCCGGTGAGCCCGGCAAGGACGGATCGGCAGCGATCATTGAATGCAATCTCGGCGAGATCGCGAAACCCTGTTCCGCCAAGGCGATGGCCGGCTCGAACAGCGTCGCCCATTTCAGCCGGCCGTGTTTGCGATGGGCCAGTTCCAAGGCCCGTAGTACTCCTGGCGTTCCCACCGAGCGACCGCCGATCTGGGCGGCGGTAAACCCCATGGGCTTGCCGTCGGCTTGCAGGAAAAGCTTTTCCGTGGCGCCGGCCGGTGCCGTCTCGCGACCATCGTAAGTGCGCACGGCCTTGCCATCCCACAGCACGATAAACGCACCGCCGCCGATGCCCGAAGATTGCGGCTCTACCAGCGTCAGCACTGCTTGCATCGCAATCGCCGCATCGATGGCCGAACCGCCGCGCCGCAGCATTTCTCGCCCGGCCTCGGCCGCCAGCGGGTTGGCCGCGGCCGCCATGTGCCGGGTGGCATGTTGGGTTTGCAGATCGGTGCGGTAGCCGGAAGCGATCTCCGGCGCGCTGGGCAATGCCGGTGTCGTCGAGGAGGGTGGGGCCTTGCAGGCGACGAGGGCCAGGGCTACAGCCAGCAGCGAAACGGCTGACAGGCGTTGAAGGTTCGATGGCTGATGTGTGGGCACGTGTCGCTCCATCCGTGGGTCAGGGGTAGGGAGATCGACTGTAGCGATGCGAGGCGTGTGGCGCAAATCAGCGGCTGTCGGAGCGGGCGTGTAACGAGTGGGTTCGCGGCTGCTGCAAAAAGGCTGGGGCCAATGCTTTTCTCGAGGCATAAAAAAACGGCTTATCTTTCGATAAGCCGTTTTTAGTACTTGGTGGTACACAGTCATTTGAACTGATTCTATAACTTACTGAATTAAAAGTATTTATTTGATTGATTTTTGATTTGGCATACAGCTGGGCATACACGATGCTTGTTTGTGGCAAGGTACACCTCCTTACAAGTCCGTCTGCTAAAAGCGTGACTGATGTTGAGCGGGGTGCCTCGATCAAGCTGGGCTTGGTGAAACGAGGCGCCGGTATAGCTATTCCTTTGTCCGTCCCTCGGCCGCCAGGGAGGCGAGGGCTAGAGTGATGAATCCTGAGTTTCTATCCAGAGTGTCCAGTGCGCCTCGGATGCTTTCTGCCACCTCAGTAGATCCTCGTTGCTCAACCCAGTTCGACAGCTCTTCAATTGCAGCCCCCAACGCCAGCTGGTTCTCATTCATGCGCTTCAGCAGTGATGCGAGCAGCGAGACATCTTCCATAAGTGTTCTCCACGGGCCGGGTTCGTTTGAGCTGGGCTGTAAAGCCCCAGCAATCGTGGGCTGTAGCATTGATCACTTTTACGAGACACAGCGGGCGATGGACGCTTGAGCACGTTGAGTCTCTTTCGGCCATCTACAGGACGATCATGTCTGCTATTTGATACCCAAGATTGGTGACTTGGTAGATTTCGCCTTTGTAGCCTTGGCCGACGATGAGACCTTCGGTGGCTAGTTCAACAATCGCCTGTTCCCATTTTGCAACTTCTCGTCGATTGCTGTTTTCTGCAATGAGATTTTTACCATTGGTTTGGACGTCTGTCCCTTCCATGTAGTCGACGTGAATAATCGTACCGTGAGGATCCAAGCTCGCCTCCTTCAGCAAAATCCGAGCCTCACCGGATAGCTTTGGCAGTGATGTGTGGGACTCGACGATTTCGCTGGCGACGCGGTTTTCCGTATTGTTGAACAGGGGGTGCTCGTTGATCTTCAGCTGAAGGTGCCGATAGAGTTTTGTGCGGAAGTCGCTGAGGCTGTCGTAGCTCTCATAAAGTCCACGACTTTGGCATTCGGTCTTGAATTTCTTAACGGCAGCAGCCTGGTCAAGAATGACGGTGTCCATGGCTACAGGTTGAGAGGAGAAATAGAGCATTGCCGGTTTGCCCGATTGAATATGCTTTTCAAGCTCTTCAACGGTGCCGCTGGCATACTCATCAGTGGGGGTGCCAATCCTTGTCCAAAATACTCCTATAAGCAGATCGCATTTTCCTAGGATTTGCTGGTTGATGATGGCCTGAGGAGAAGCCCCCATTTCTGGGGAAGAATGGGACTCCCAGCCAATTGGTAGCAACACAATCTTCCGGGTGTTTGAATTGACCGCGTTCCATTCGTAGATGACGTCACGCACGATGGTGCGTTCAGAAGCAACATCACCTGGAGATGCGATCATCACGTTGAAAGTTTCAGCGACGTAGCTCATTTAACATCCTCTGTGGAATAGCGATATGGAAGCGGTTTTCCTATGGCATGCACCGCCCCTTCAGTAGGCCAACCTTTCTGATACTAGCTGAGCTGCATGTATTTGGTGGCCTTCTTCCAAATGTGCCGGGGACCCTGGGCTTTCTTCAAAGGTACGGGGTAGGAAACCCGCGGGATTGCTAGCGACAGAGATTGCACCTTACTGAGATTTCAACGTTGAAATTGAAAGGAGTATGATGAAAAAAGTGTATCGTTACCGCAACGGTAAAGGTGAGCCATTGTGGTGCTGACAGCAAAACGGTTGCACCTGGTCAACCTGGGGGGTGTCAACCACCTGTCACTGGCGTAGAAAAATCAGTCGCTAACAAGATGCTGCGGGTTCATTGCCCCGTGTCTATCTGAAACGCCCGGGGTTCCAGGCAACATTCCAAGCCCTACTGCAAAGCCTAGTGAACAGCGGTGGACCCGGTTCACTGTTCACTAAGCTTGGCATCGTTCCGCTAACATGATCTGGCAGGTTTCCTACCCCGTTTGTGTCTTATTGTCTCAGGGCCTCGGCTCCTGCTGTACTTTCCTTGCTGTTGGAACTCATCGCTTATGGGAAGTCAGGCAGATATCTATTAAATATCATGTAACTCCTGTAGCTTGAGATGTTAACTTGTTGAATTAAAGGAGGAGAGTCGTTACACCAATTATGGCATTCCAGGTGTGCGGTGTAACAATGATAAACGGTGTGACGCTTTAATCCGCGGGCGGAGACGAAGGCACTCAGCACGCTGTCGGCCCAGAAGGAGGTTCGCCAAGGTCTGCGGTCGATCGAAAGTAATATTCATAATCGTCCATCGGCCAAATGGCGTCACTCCGTCTGTCCACAAACTAGGGGAAGTTCATCTATTTTTTTAGAGACCTTGAGATTAATTCACAAGTTACGCTTGCGGCGAGAGTGCACGCCAGCCCATGATAGTCGTCGCCTTTATGTGCGTCACCATTGTCGACCACAGCCTTTGCGCTAAAGAAAAGAGGGCTTATAGCAGAGAGTCTCGCTGCCTCATAAACGGCATATGACTCCATCTCAAAGGTTTTTGTTTTCCTGTGTTGATCTCGTATAAGGGCAACAATTTTTTCGTCGGCGATGACGGCGCTACCGCTGGAAGAGTGAGCGGTTAAAATTTTAAAATCGAAATATTCTTTGTGTTCGGGTATTTGGTTTCGTTTGGGCTTTATGTTGCCGGAAACTCGTTTATTAAACTCTTGATCATCTGCAAGCTGTCTAATAATTAGCTTTGTTTCGTGCGCAATTTGTACAGTGTAAGACTCTGATTCAAACCCATTCACTCCCCATTTGCCATAATCATGTTGTTGGCAGCTGTCGGGGATTACGACATCATAAATGTCTACCTCACCTTTAACGCCTGCACAGATGCCGCTCATGCAAACGAGTTTGGGTTTGAAGATATCTATGGCGCGGCTAGTGGTAATCGCGCAGTTTACCAAGCCCATGCGCGGGAGAGTTATGATAAGCCCGCTGAAGTTCTCCAGCTCCAAACGCCGGCACTCCATACCGTGCAGATTGCTGAATTCGCCGACTGCGAAACCTGCTTTGGAAAAACCTTCAGCTTCTTTTGGTAGAGCACAGATGATAATGAAGTCATATGATTGACATTCAATGCATGCTTTTACTTTTCCCTGGAGGGTTTCTTTCCATCGTTCATTGTCTTCATTATATGTAACAATATGGATATCTTTATGGTTTAAGTTTTCAAAATTATCCTCAGCAGCGGCTAGGAACTGGGTTATTGCAATGACGGGTGTTCTGAAATTTATGCACTGATGGTCTCGTATTGCTTCGATTATGTCTTCTGTTACGTTGTGTGTCTCATCGTCATCTGCAAATCTGGGTACTATTAGGTCTACTACGATTAAATCGTATTTTTCTCTTTGTGTATATTTAAAGAATTCGGAAAAGCAATCTACCTTCTGTGTCGCAATTGCGGGTTGTACCGCTTGGATCGCTAGTTCGATAGCTGCGGATTTTTTAGGGCTATCTTCCAGGATAAGAACTTTCATATTTTCAATAACTCTTCTTTGATAGCTACTTTCCAGTCTGTGGAGCCTTCAGAGTAAGCAATGCAAGTGACTACGTCACAGTCGAGAAGTTTTTTTATTTCTTCTTTTGCTTTTGAAAGCGGATAAAAATCGCCGCATATTTCGATGTCTGGATATTGTGTAACAATGATGCAGGGGTCATTCCTGTCGAGTTCCTTCAATTCCAAGAGAATATCTAGTCCTCCGGTCAACAGCGAAATGGGAGAGCCGCCGCCGTGAACTGTCGGATGGCTTGGTATTGCCATGTCCACTATTACTAGCTCGTAAATGTTATTGTTTACCATCTCGACGGCATCAGCGAGATTTGTTGCTATAGTGATGTTGGCTCCGTCTACATTTTGTTGTATGTGGTCTGTGAGGCTGTTGGCCTTAAAGCTATCATCCTCTATAATTAATATAGGCTTCATAGATGCTCCAGGTCATAGGATATATGTATTACTACTTTTCTGTCTTTGCATGCTATTTCTTCGATATGGAAGTTTGTATCTGACTGCTCTAGCTGATAGAGCTTTCTAATCCCGCTTCTTACTTCATCTAAATGGGCATTTTCGATGTCGTCGCCGGGATTTACTTTAAGCCGTTCTGATACAAGATGCTCATCTTCTTCGTCTTTTATCTCGGAAGAAATGATTACTTCCGCTTTTCCGGGTCTGGTAGAGCTCCACTTAGTAATTCCAAAATGACGGTCAACTGGAGCTTCCCTTTTTCCGTGTTTGGCGGCGTTATAAACTACTACATAGAAAGCGTCATAAAGAACATGATATGGGCCACCCATCAGCTCTATATCGTTAGCTTCCTCAAAATGGGAGTCTGCATGAAAATCTGTAAAAGTTTCCCTGACTTCCTCAATAACCGCTTTATACAGAAGGGACAGAGATGCCTTGGGTGAGACGCTTACTGGTCTTTTGAACCACCCATACATAGCGATAAGCTTTTCATCTATCTGTCGCATTAAATCTCTGTTGAAATCCCTGAAGATATCTTGAAGCCTTGCAGGTGTGTTTGTTTTAATCGAGTTCAGAAGATCATTTTGTATAAGAACATGTTTTTGGGACTTGAGAAAGGAGTTGACGCTCTTTAAATCTACCTCAACAATTCGCCAGCAGTATTCAACTATATATTGGCTAGTGTTGCTCGTGACTTTGTTTTCCGTAAAGTCTTTCACAATTTGTTTGGCGCACAGTATGGCGATTTCAAACTTTGTTAGGTCTTTAAGGTGAGGCTTTAAAAGTGCTTCTCGTTTGTTTTGAGATTCGACGTGCAATTTGTTAGAAATAATGCTGTCTATTGTCGACTCATAATTCGTCACCCACTGTTGCCACAAGCCCTGTATTGCAGGGTCGCTTAAAAGTGCTTTGTATTTATTGTTTGATCTTATGGCTACTATGTTTGAAAAGAGATGTCCTTTAAATGTTCCATGGCGTATGCGACGGCCTAGATATGAAGAAATACCAAATATTGGATTGGAGCAAAATGCTTTGTAGCATTGTTCTATTATGCTTAACAACTGCGGGTTATTAGTGTCTCGTAATGTATCGTTGTGATCCATGCTTGTAAGTGCTGCTGTCAAATCCCTTATTACCTCATCGCTCATCCATTCAGTAAATCGAGCTGTGTGAACGTAAATGCGATTGTCATCTAGTTCGTTTCTCACTCTATTAATTTGGTGATCGATAAGTAAGGTTCTTGCTCTGTCGATGTATGACTTGTCTCCGGTAAATTCACCCCACCATCTGTGCAGAGAGGCTCGCGTCTCGGTTATTTGATTGGATGCTTTGATAAGGTGGGATAGGCGAGCAATAAAATCTTCCGTACATATTTCGTATAAGTATTGAGCGACTGAGGCTGATTTTATTGAAAGCTCTTTTAGGAAGTCTACAATGTTCGCGTCGTGATGGCTGATTATATTTTTTTGCAGAAGCGAACGAAGTTTGTGGTTGTCTGCTTCGTTTTTACTTCTCTTTGCAATTAAGGAATATAGGATTATTTTTGATGTGTCCGATGGGGATAGTTTTGCGAGATTTTTTATTGCTGTAATGCTTATTGTGCGATCTAGGTCGACAGTGTTACTCATGATCGAAATTAGAGAATCTTCATGGATTTGTACGATTCCCTCTGTGTTGTAGATTGTTAAGTTGAATATGGCTGATCGAGTTATATAGCTTTCGTATTCAAACTTTCGAAGCTGTGGGAATTCATGAGATGTTAAAGTTTTTGCTGTTGCTATGCCGATAGGCGTTGCGATTGATACCCAGCGCGAAGCTCGTTCAGCCAGATTTGGAGTAAGCTCAAAGTAATGCGAGTCTGGGTTGTCGTGGAAATGGTCTATAAGTAAGCGATATTGAATAATATTATTATCCTCTAACCATGCTGAGGAATGTTTATAAAATAGATATTCTTCAGATGCCGGATACATAGCCGCTATTTTATCGATGCCAGGGCTACTTTGTTCAAGCGCATGGAATAGCATCTCAATAGCATTGTTCGTTTTTCGTGTTATTAAATGTTTGTTGATTTTTATTATTATTACTGCATCTAATAATGAGGATTGTAATGAACTCATTATCAGCTCGCTAAAATCGTCTTCGTCTTTCGCGAAGGGATGAAAGCTTAATCTGGTTATGTCGCGAGTATATTTATTAAGAAGGCCGCGATCCGGTAGGTTCATTATCGATCGTTTTAGGCTTAATGCTTCTTGCTCTTCTTGGAAGCAATTTAGTATTGAACTCAGAAGAAGGTTGCGTTTGCCCGCGCCGGCTGCATTTAATATTTGATCAACGCTCTCAATGCTCTCTTCATTTTTTAGAGAGTGGATCAGATACGCTTTTCTTAAAAGTGCATGGCTAAATCCATACTTGTCGGCGAGCGCCTTTAACAAAACTGCTGCCTCGCTCAACTGTATATTAGAAATTAGCTTGCTGACTTCGCCCAGCGCTCCTATGTAGGCTAGGATCTCATCGATGTTATCTGTCGCAATGCGTTGGACGAGATCAATTTGTTTGTCAAGAGGTAATCGGTCGAGACGTAGATAGACTTCCGTAGTTTGAGCCGACTTAGGAAACAATTCTGGAAGTATTCTACCGTGAGCCCGTAGCGTTTTGTCGATTTGGTAAATTTCGTTTGAAGATAGCTTTTGTCGTAGAGAGTTAAGTAGCTTTCTCGCTTTTACGTCTTGGGAGGAAACGATGGCTCGCACCTGGTTTCTCAGTCTTGGTTTTAGCTTTTTGAGCTCGTCAAAGGCGATAGTTTTTGTTTTTACAGTTTCTTCAAATAAGTTGAGAAGGTCCGTCTTTGTGATGGGCCTTTTGTCTTTTGTTTTAACTTCCATTGCATCGATATTTTCTGCTTTCATCCCTAGCGCCTATGTCTGTACCGAGCAGATTTGGAGTTCCCTCGTCGGAGAACATTATGTGAGCGTCGGCTGAGGAAGGCTACGAAGCTGCAGCGTTTTTTTCAACCGGGCTCGTTTTTTCAGATTCTAGAGGCAGTTGTATCAGCTAAATTCGATTCTCCAGCGTAAGCGTATGCCTTGCCCAGAATTAAACGGAGCGGGTCGTTGGTGCTCGCCTGGTCCTATGAACGAGTCTGCCTTATCAGCCGGCCACAATTTAAGACGGACACTCATACATTTTTTCCAGCTAGAGCGAATCCGCGAGTCTGATAACCCGTGTAGGGGGCGGCCCCCCTGGGAGGACCCATGATTCCAGGTTTCGCCAGTTGGCCTGAAGTCGCTTACAAGGTCAGAGCGGATGATCTGGATCACGAGCGAGCGAAAAAGGACTCGCACTCCGTGGTGGTGGCGCGTACTCCTCCGCTGAAGGCCGACGCTTGGCATGGGGCACGGGGGCTCTCAGATAACTGTAGATTGTGTGTTCCGCGTGTTCCATGTGTTCCACCTGGGCTGGAAGCCCCGGTTTACAAGGGTTTCGCTGGTGGAACACCGAAAATGAAAAACCGGAACACAAGCTAAGTGGTACACGTTTGGTGTTCCGCCTAGGGGCTCCGGTTTTGGAATGTCACCGCTTCAGCGGTGATATGTACGGGTCACGCTGCTAGCAATTCCTCGATAGAAAGTGCCTGTGCCATTTCAAGGATTTTGCGATGAGTGATGTGTTTGGGACCCATTGGGGCCTGCAAAGGGACGTTGAGATCCTCCAAGTTGCTATAGCGACGCCCGAGCGCTTTCTCTGTCGCGGTGAACTGCGCGGCGACTTTGGCAAAGTCTTGCGCCGCCTTGTCCAAGCGTTCTGCCCAGAGTAGGCGTGCAGCGTTCAGCTGATCTTGACGATAATCCCCTAGCCGCTGCTTCGCGCCTGAGATCGCAACATCCAATTTCTCGATCTCGGTCGTTAACGTAGCCAGAAGGGTATTGAGTCCACGTTTACCTTGAGCGGCTTGTGTCATTGCTTCCGATGCTTGCTTGAGAGCCTTTTCGGCACGCTCTTCGGCTACGTCGTCACCGTCGGCCAATGCTGCTGCGTATGCGTCGGCGGCACGTTGTTCAGCGGTTTGAGCTTTTTCGATTTCACTGCGTTGCTCCCGTTGTGCTTTCTCAAGCTTGGAGGAGATCTTCGTGCGTTTCTCTACCAGCTTCGTCAACTCGCCTTGGGTGTGCATAGCTCCCTTCTGGGCCTTTCTAATATCTGAACTGGCAGATCTGACACCTTCCTCCCAGGAAACTAATGCCCGCAGCCGGTTGATTTCCGCGTTGTGTTGATCAATCGCTGCCTTGGCGTTTGTATAGGGGGCTACTAGCTCGTGCGGGAAACGAGGTTTGCCTGCGCGGCTGTTGGAAAAGGTCTGCTCCGCTTCCCTGGCTGTTGCTCTGAGCTGTGGGAGCTGTTTGTTTAATTCAGCGAGAGCGGCTTGATGCTGCGTAAGTTGTTTCTGATATTCACTCATGGACTTCTCCGTTAAATAGAATTTTGTGGGTCAAGTTCGGGCTGGCCGGGCCCCGATATGCCAGCGAATCCCCTCTCTCAAAAGGCGCCTCATGCGGCCTCGGCTTCTGAAGCAAGAAGAGCGCTGGCGTGAACCACATAGGCTCGCGTTTTGGATAGGCCGGGTAGACGTACTGATTGGGCCGCACGACCCTCGGCGCTTGGCTCCAAGATGCCGCGTTCGATCAGCTCACGATTAACTAGGGTCAGGCTCATTCCTTTAAAAACTTCTGCTCTCCAAGCGGTGGGCAGGAAGTAGTAGGTCACGAGCGTATAAACGCCGTCCCCCATACCGTGTTCAACGGAGCGGCGGAACCCGAGTCGATCCGAGGTACGTGGCGCGTGGTCATCGGTTTTTGCTGTAATCCCGTCCCAACGGGTGAAACGGCTTTCACCAAATCGCTCAATGATTTGTTGCAGACGAGCCACAATTGCGTCGCCTTCCATGTTTCCGGCACCGCCGCGTTCATCCAGCCAAGCGTTGAGGCACACCTGTGCTGCTGTGGTTGCGGTGCCTTCTGGCCAACCTGTTACGCCTAGCGCCGTGGCTAGCTCCCCAGCGGCGGCGGCCAAGCCGAAACGAGCAGCAGCTCGGTGCGCTTGTCCACTTGTCGAAGCGGGAAGCGCTTTGGCAATAAAACGCTCTACCGTTCGCCGCAGGATGGCAGTCCAACCGAGCACTTCACCGGGCTTGCATAAGGCAGACAGGAAGGCAGTCAACGGCGTGCCATAGTATTTAGCTACTCGTGCTTTGAGGGCATCCGATAGGGCGGCTGCGTCCTCAAACCCATTCAGCACGTCAAACATACCTAGCCCCTTGCTTGCATCCGCCGGCACGGCCAACATGCGGATCTCCATCCCCGCTTTAAGCTCTTTGTTGGCGTCGGCCATGTGCTGTGCCAATGTCTTCTCGCCCGTCGAGAGAAACAGCAAGCGCCACTCCTGTACCTGTCGGCCCGCTTGTCCTCGATCATTGGCGCGTGCCTTGCCGGTGCCATTACCGAGCATGTACACCGTTTCACCGATGATGCGCGGATCGCACATGCCAATTTCATCCAGTACCAGGAGCCCGTCTGAATGCGCAGCAGCGATGGATTCCAGGGCGTTGTCTGTCGAGCGCCAAGAACGCACCACACGTGGCCCGCCATAGATCGAGGCGGCGACTTGTAGATGCGTGGTCTTGCCGCCGGAACTATCGCCGTAGAGATGAAACCCGCCCGACTCGTGACCGAGCATATTCAACAGCGGTCCAGCAAAGGCCACGCTGACGACGAACGCCAAACGATGGTTGCCTACGCACATTGCTCCGACTTGCTGTTGCCATTGTTCCAACGTCCCGGCTTCGCTAATGGGAGGAAGTTGCGCCCCGGCGTCGCAGAAGAAGAGGTGCTCATGGCTGTTTCCAATCTGCTGGTCAGGTAGCAGATATGCAGGTCCATGCCATCCAAGGCGAGTGACCAAACGGGCCCGTTCCGTGCTGTCGAACCCTTGCAAATAGCTTTGAAGATCGTTGCGTGCATTACGTCCAGAGCGAGTTCCTGGCAAACGCAATCCCATATCCACCAGGGGCCCTAAAACGTCCTTGCCGAAGTCACCGGTCATGTTGCGAGCCGGAATGTTCCAACGTTTTTTCTCACCGTCCGGGTCGTCGAACTCGACCAGCAAGCCCCAGTTGTGGCCCTTGTCGTCACGGGTGCGTGCGAGGATCTCCAGAGGCGAACACACTGGCCGCGCTTCGCCGTCGTCGCCGGAATAAAACACGCCTTCCGGCGTCAGGCGAAAACCACCGGGCAGCAGGTCGTTTTTTGATTTGGTGGGCCGCTTGGTTTTGGGCTGCGCCTTTGTTTCGACTTCTCCGGCCGGAGCGGGGGCAGGTGCCGAGCCAAGCAGCTCGCCAGTACGCTCCAGCTCGGCGAGGTGGGCCGGTGTCCAGCCTTTGGCGAGTGCATCGGCTGCATCATCGCCATCGTCCCATTGCGCACCTTTGGCAAAGGTCGGTTTGCCATTCTTCAGTGTGGGCTTGCGTTTGAAGACGTCCAGGGCGATTGCTTGCACTGAGGCGGCGCCGATTTCACGCAGCTTTTCCGCGACGGCCTCCATGCAGTTCTGACCGCTGGAATCGTTGTCCGGCCACAACAAGATAGACCGCCCTTTGAGCGGCGTCAGATCGGCCTTATGCCAAGAGTTGGAACCGTTCGGCCAGCAGGTCGCCACGTAGCTTGGCATCAGCTCGGCGGCAGCGTCGGCGGCTTTCTCACCCTCGCACAGTACGACTGGGGCATCGAGCCGTTGCGACAGCTCGTCCAGGTGCAGAAGGGGGCGCGGATCGAGCAGACCTTGCCAACGCCATTGGGTGGTTTGGCCGTCGGCGCGTTGGCACCAGGTTAACGGTGCAAAGACTTTCCTTGGCTTGCCGTCTTCGTCTGGTCCCAGGTCGAAGCGATAAAGCGCCATGAGGGGCTGGCCTTGCGCATCGCGATAGATCCACACCTTGGAGGGCGCGCCGTGCTGTCGATGCTTGGCCGGGCACTTATTCATGGCCTCGACCGGGATCGGCTGGATGGCGATCCATTCCGGTGCTTTGCTTTTGCTCGGTGTGGACTTTGATTGCGCGGCGCCGGCCGATACGTGCAGCAGATCCGCCAGCTTATTGCAGGCTTCCACGTCCGTGCCGCCGTCGAGGTAGCGCACCAGGTCGATCAAGTCGCCGCCCTTGTCACCGGTAGCAAAGTCCGCCCAGGTGCCTTTGCTCAAGTTGACCTTGAGCGACCCGGCACGTTTGTCCGTTCGGGTCGGGTTGGGGGCGGTGTATTCCTTGCCACCATCGACCCGTTTGCCGTTGGGCAGCCAGTGAGACAACACGCGATCAATGTCCTTGAGTGCGGCGCTTTTCACGTCGGCGAAGCTGGGGCGTTTTGTTGGGTTGTTCGTGCGCTGGGTCATGTATCGGCCCCCGGCATAAACATCGCGTCGTTCACGTCATCAATCAGGGCTTTTGCCATTTCACCGAGGTAAAGCGCGCACCAGCTGTAGCGCTCGCCTTTGTCACTCATGGCGGCATCGAGCGAGAGTTGATTGGCGTAATGCTGGAGGAGTGAAACCGTTTCGAGCGCGTCCTCAATAGGAATGCCTGCATTCACCCGAAACACGCCCTGGCCGGAGGTTTTATTGAAAAACGACGCTCGGCCTAGTGTGGTGTGAGCGCTCATACGGCACCGCCTTTCTGATCCATCGGAACAGACGTGGTGTCACCGTGCAGGGTCAGGGTTTTAATCAGTCCCAGGGTGCCCCGGACATCCCAAATAACAGCGGCCAGGACGTGATTGGCTAGGCGTGGTCTGTCGCTTTCGCTTTCAAAATGGTCCTCAAGCAACATCAGCACGGACTCTGCGCGGTTGATCGCACAGGTGATCGCATCAACAGGGACACCCTTCTCGATGTCTTTGCTGACGCAGAGCAGGTCTTCGGGCAAGGCGAAGCTGAGGGAGGAATTCATTGGGCACCGCCTGCGGCTTCGAGAGCGCGAGCTTTGACCATATGGGCGTTGTAACGGGCAAGACGAGTAGCGAGGCTGGAGTTGGCGTGTAGAGCGGCGAGAGCCATTGCACGGTGTGCAGCGGCGCGAATTTTGGAGGGATTGAGGGCGTGCATAGGTGGAGCTCCTTCTTAAGTAGGAACTGCCACGATTCGTCGCCAAACGAATGGGGGTGGCAGCTGTGCGCAGGTTGGCGAACCGGGTAAGAAGGAACCCGGCAGACCCGAAGGTCTCCCACGCACAGCCGCCATTAAACAAGAATGCGGGCACAAAAAAAGCGCCTGCAATCGAGATGGGGGCGCCTGTGCGCCTTCTTAAGCTCGGGTCGCCAAACCCGGTCGCTGATTTTGCAGCGACGGCCAAAGAGTAACGTCCGTTTTTCGAAAGCGCAACAGTGCGGGTGGCTTGCGGTTTTTTCGGGTGTGGCATAAATTGTTCGGGCATGTAGATTTACCTCAACGCCTCCGGATCGCCCCCGGAGGCGTTTTCGTTTCAGGCATGAAAGTCGAAGCGCAGGGAAAGCAGGGGCAGGAAGCCGCCTTGGAGCATCGAGCGGGCATCTTCATAGGCTTCCGCTTGCTGGCCCTCGTCGACGATCACCGCCCCGGTCTTTTCGCAGTGGAGAGAAAGCGCGCACCAGGTGCCATCAGCCCAACTGAGTACGCTGACCACACGACCTTGTTTGTCCTGCTGGCTGCGGTAGCGCTCCAGGCGTTGCATGAGGCGAGGCGAAAAGCCGATCTGGCGAAGAATGGAAAACGGGTGCATCAGGGCCTTGTTGGCGATCTTGCGGCTCATGCGGCCACCTGATCACGAGCCTCAATGCGGCTACGTGCCCATGCTTGGACTTCAGACAGAACCCAGGCGACAGGGGCTCCCCGAGCGATGCTGTTGGTGAGTTTTACGGGTCTCGGAAAGCCACTTTCAGGCTCGTTCATCAGCTTATAAATGGTAGGGCGGGCTAGGCCGACAATAGCCATCACCTCACTGATGCGGATGAGAGCCACCGGCGGATCATTCGGCGTGGAATCGTTTGCAGATGAGTGGAAGCGGGGCTTCTTCATTTCCCACTCCTTACGTTTACGGCCGAGCTGTGCGTGCGGCTTTCTAGCCATGTCGATATATCTTCAGGGCGATAGCGCACGCGACTTCCGACTTTCACATAAGGCAACGGATTGCGGCGGGAACTGCGCCAGGCGGCGAGTGTGCGGTGCGATAGACCGAGAGTGGCCGCGACTTGGTCTGGGGTAAGCAAATCAGTGGCGGTATGTGAAAGCGGGATGATTGATTGATGCGTTGCGGCAGTCATAAAGCGTTTCCTGTAGTCGTGGAGAGTTACAGGGCTAACGCTAATTGGAGAAATGGAAATGAACGGCAGTTCACTTCCTATTCGAATCGCTGCAAATTTTTTTGAGAGACTTGACCTGGCTCAGTCTAATTACAGAATAATGATTGAGGTTTGATTTGATAGCGAGCCAAAAAATTTTGTTCAGCTCGCAGTAGTTTGTTTTATTTTATTTGCATTGGGTCCCGCCATTCTACGCATTTAGTTTGTTGATTAACCTGAACAAGTATTAGTCCGCCTAGAGGGGGAGTGCTCAAATTGAAGCCAATCGAGGTGAGAGGTTTTGCTTTGGAGTGATAGTCCATTAGAAAATCTAAAAATATATCCACGATCTCCTTGTGGTTATTGTCGTCGGTATGTTTCGGTATTAGAAGTTTGAATTTTATCCTTTCATTTGCATCTGCGTAAATTGAAAATGCCGAGGTATAGGGATTGTCTTTCTTCAGCTTTCCTGTTGAACCGACTAAGGTTGGCTCAATCCTAGGTTTGGACATTACCTTTTTGGATGTTTCGAAAAGTTTTTGCTTGAGAAGTCGATAATGGTCTTTACCCATCTCGCCAAAAAAACCATCGAAATATGGCTTTGAAATGTAAGCAGCAACTAAAGGAAGGACAAACCATTCGAGACTCGCTTGAGGGCCGAGGGGGGGTCTGGATTGGACATTTAGAGTTAGTCGTTCATCTAGTATAGAGTCTTCAAAATCTTGAAATAAATCTTTTGGTAAAGTGTCCTCGTAAATTAGTGCGATTTCTGGTTTGCTCATCTCTAACATTCCCATGTTTGACAAATAGTTATTTTCTTGCAGCGGCGCTGAGTACTCCGCCCTCGACCAAGATGTTCCGTATTTGTTTGGTGGACAGCTTGGCTGCACCGCTCGGCGTTTTGAGCGCTGAGTCAGTACCGACAATAATTCCTACAACCTCTCGGTCTGATCGTCCATCACTGAGCAGACGCTTAGCGTGGGAGCAAATGCTCTGATTGCGGTCTGTGACGGCCTCGCGACGTATGTTTGCCGAGCTATAGCCTGCTTTGCGTGCGGTCGCGCTGATCCGGATTTTATCGGCGCTGCTCAGCACCGGTGAAGCATAGACGTTAGCCAAAGTCATGTAATTCCGGGCGGTCCCTATCAAGTCCGCCACGGCCTCCCGAGCTTCGATTTCCAGGTGTGCCAGCTCATGGCGTACCTCCATCATGAACTCTGCGACGTCGTTCGACGCCTCTGCATTAAGTGCGGCTAAGCTCTCCAAATTTCCTGAGCACACATCTGTATCGAAGCCACTCAACCACCTCTCAAGCATCTCAATAGCCCGGCAAGCGCGGTCAATCGCCAGCGCAGCAATATACTGGCTATCATTTATCGCCGAATTGGCCGACTCCCCTGCTACCCAGCGGATGCAGCGAGGCAGGTCGTCCCTAGAACGTTCAAATTGTTGACTTATGTTGCTGGAGAGTCGTCTTACATTTGCTAGTACGCGGACGGATTCAACGGACCACTCCCCATCTTTCAGGTGGCTCGCCCAATGCTCTTGGCCATTTCGTATTAGGTCGAGGGCATCATCGATGCGTTCGGCAAACTCTTCGTAGAGCGTGAATCGCTCGAACGTCTCAACAATCTCCCAACCTTCAATGTTGAGGGGATCGCTCAAATGGAATCTGTTACTCATCGCTCAACCCCAGCGCCCCGTTGCTGCGACCGGAAAACGCGAGCAATTGCGCCCGGCCCCGCCGGGCAGAAGCCACCAGAGGACAGGAGGGCCGTCTGGAAGCGTTGCTCAATCCGGAACACCATTTGCATGTTTTCGTAGATGTGTTCCGGGTGCTCACTGAAAGTGTTCCGGGTGTCAAAGCCCCAGATATATGGGCGTTCGGCGATTCTGGAACACATGGAACACGCGGAACACATGGATTTTGCATAGTAAATAATTGCGTGCTCAAGCCGTTTGCCCGAATTGACCTTGTACGACATTCCCTTTCTGCAAGCTATCAAGGTGATCGGCATACCACTGCATCATCTTTATGCGCTGTTCAAGGTACTGGGCTTTGTTGTAAATCCCCCTGACACCTTGTGCCTTGTGACTGAGTTGGGCCTCGATATGGTCAGCGGGGTAACCATGCTCGTTGAGGATGGTGCTGGCGATGTGGCGGAAGCCATGACCGGTCTGGCGGCCTTCGTAACCAAGGCGCCTTAGTGCCATGAGAAATACGGTGTCGCTTCGGGGTTTGGTGCGGTCGCTTCTACCTGGAAACAGGAGAGGGTATGCCCCGGTAAGTTGCCGAAGCTCCAATAGGGCATCTACGGCTTGAGTGCATAGCGGCACCAGATGTTCGCGGCCTTTTTTACGCCCCTTGCGTTCGACAGGAACTGTCCACAATTTCTTGTCGAAGTCGAACTCTGCCCAATGAGCTTCGCGAAGTTCGCTGGGACGGACCGCCATCAGGGTCAACAGCCGCAGGCCAAGCTGAACATCTTTGGCATGCGGATAGGAGCTTATAGCTCGGAGTAACCCAGGGAGCTCGTCAGGAGAAACATGAGCGTAGTTCTCTGCCTTTCCTGATGACAGAAACTTATGCACGCCCTCCAAGGGATTGTTGACGGCTCTGCCAGTCACGCGAGCCAGGTCATAGATATCTTTGCAGTAAGCCCTCACGCGACTCATCTGTTCCAATATCCCCTGGCGCTCAAGTCCTCTCAATAGCTCCATCCACTCCATAGACATGATCGAGGTATAGGTACGTTTACCGAGCGAAGGGAACACGTGGCGTTCGAGTGCGCCGAGTATCCTTTTGGCAGTCCCGGCATCCCAGCCGCTGAGGCGAGACGTATGCCATTCCCTGGCTAGTGATTCGAAGGTGTCATTGGCTGCGTCAATGTCAGCCGCCTGACGAGCCTTCTTAGAGATAATTGGGTTCTTGCCTTCTGAGGCGTCTGCTCGCAGCTCTGCCGCTTTCTGTCGAGCGAAGGCGCCGCTTACTTCTGGATAGCCGCCGAGGCCTAGCCAAGACCATTTGCCGTCCGGTTTTTTGTAACGCAATTCCCAAGATTTTTGGCCATTTGGTTTGACTCTGAAATACAGCCCAGGACTATCTAGTTCGCGGTATGCCCCGGCCTCAGGCTCCAGGCTGGAAAGTGTTGTATCAGCGAGAGGACGTCGCTTGATATCGGCGCGCTTCATCCGTGTATGCCTCCAGTTCAATTAGTTCTGAAGCATACACGTGGGCATACACGATGGGGAAGGATAGGGGGAGATAGAGGTGGACAGCCAAAAACAAGAAAGCCCGCACTAGGCGGGCTTCTTGAGGTTGTTTAGAGACTCATGGAGACATCTGTAAACAGGTACTTGGTGGCTACACAGGGACTTGAACCCCGGACCCCAGCATTATGAATGCTATGCTCTAACCAACTGAGCTATGTAGCCAAGTGGCGCGCATTATTCGCCGCTAACGAAGAAGTGTCAAGCGTAAATCTGAAATATTTCTCTGCGCTTTCAACTGCTTATCCATCCTCGCTGCAAATGCCCGTCAACCGAGTTGAAATCTCCCTGTGTTGGCACTCAAGGCCTGGCTTCCCTGGCTCAGGGTGTCTGCTGCCAGGTTCACCGCGCGGGCGCCTTCCAGGAGGCGCATCGCAGCCTGGTCGACTTGCTGGATATTACCGCTGACCTCGTCGGCAGTGCTGGCCTGTTCATCCACGGCGGTGGCGATTTGCGCCAGGGTATCGGTGACGCTCTGCACGGCGCTGGCAATTTCCCCCAGGCGTTCGCCCAGGCCGGTGACGGCTTGCGCATCGGTCTGGGCCTGGCCACAGGCCGCTTCCATCAGGCTGACCGCTTCGTCGACCGTGGCGCGCAGGCTGTCGACGGTGGCGGCAATCTGTTGCGTGGACGACTGGGTCCGTTGCGACAGGCTGCGGACCTCGTCGGCCACCACGGCGAAACCACGGCCCTGTTCCCCGGCGCGAGCGGCCTCGATGGCGGCGTTGAGGGCCAGCAGGTTGGTTTGTTCGGCCACGCCGCGGATGGTGTCGACCACCAGTTGGATCTGTTGCCCCTGCTCGCTGACCCGGCCCAGCGCGGCGGCGGTGTCGTTCAGGCGCTGGTTGAGTTGCTGGATGCTCGTGGTGGTGCGCTGGCTGTCGCGGCTGCTGTCGGTGGCGATGCGTCGGGTTTGCTGGGCGCTGTCGGAGGCCTGCTCACAACTTTTCGCGACGCCCTGGGACGTCGCCGCCAGTTGTGTGGCCGCGGCGGCAATCTGGCTGATCTGCATCTGCTGGGCTTCGACTTCGCCCAAGGCACCGCTGGAGTGGGTGTTGAGGGTGCGCACGGCATTGCTCAACTGCAGCGTCTCGTGGTCCACCCCCAGCAGGCTGTTGCGCAACTGCACCACGGCGACGTTGAGCGCGGTGCTGATGGCCGCCAGTTCGTCGCGTCCTTGCACCGGCACTTGCAGGCTGAGATTGCCGTCACGCAGGGCTTCAGCCAGCAGGGTGATGCCACTGGCGCTGCGCCGGATCGACGCTTGCAGGCAAACGAACAGGTAGAGCGCCGCCAACAGCAGGCAGCCCAGCACCGTTGCGACCAGGGCGAACTGGCGGACGGCCGAGCCGTGGTAGTGGTCCAGCCGCGTATCCAGGGCCACCAGCGATTGCTGGCGCAGGGTCGCCAGGTCGGCCAGCAGCGTGTCCATGTGTTTCTCGAAGGCGTCCGGCTTGAGCGTGATGGAACCACCGAATACCCCGTCATCCAGCACTTTCAAGCCGGCGTCCAGGTTCTTGAGGCTGCCCTGGTACTGGCCGGCCCAGGTCTGCAAATCACTGGGCAGGCGCGTTTCCAGCAGCGCGCCGGTCTTGACCAGTTGGTCCCGGGCGTCGCCGATGCGGCTGCGCAGGTCTCGCAGTTGCAGGCGGCTCTGCAAGGAGAACTGACCCGATACCACCGAAGCCTGGCCGACGCTGGTCAGGCGACCGACCCGTTCGATCAGATCCGGGGTCTGCTGGGTGGAGATCTGGGTCAACAGATAGGTTTCCAGCCAGGAGGCGAGGTTCAGGCGGTTGTCCATCACCATCTGCTCACGCAACGCTTGCAGGGAACTGAGGGCGGCGGTGAAACGATCATAGCCGTCCGGCCACCAGCCCACGGCACCGAGGCTTTTCGAATCCAGGCCGTTGAGGCTGTTGTGCAGGGCCTGGAAGCGGGCGAGGGTGTCGGCCTCGGCACCTTCGGCTTGCAAGGTGGCGCCCAGGTCATTGGCGGCCTGGACGAGGGCCGGTTGCACGGCATCGAACGCCGCCATGGCCGCCAGCGTCGCCGGGGTCGGTTGACGATTGGTTTCCGTGGCGCGCCAACGCGCCGCACGGTTGCGCTGGGCGGTGAGCAGATTGTCCAGGTTGTCCAGGGCCAGCAATTGGCGTACCCCGGCGCGCTCCCCGGAAATCAGGCTGAGCTTGTCCCGATAATCCTGGCCGATGAGCCACAGACTGCCCATGAGCGGCAGGATGAAAAGCAGGAAAAGCAGTTGGAATTTACGGGCGAAGCCGAAACGCCCCAACAATCTGATGCCCGGTGATAGAAAAGCCTGCATGCCCATACTCCCCTGAACACCTGTGCACTGTTTTTGTGCGTTTTTACACGCGTGCTGAAACAGGTGCCCTTTTAAAAGGCCTCGAAAGTTTGTCCAAATCGGCTCTGTAGGCCAGCTCTGTAGCGAAACTTCCCATTCTCGGTCCCCTTTGTAAGGGGCCGCGTTGTAGAGCATTTACAAGGCAAGATTCAGACCATGGCGTTGGGCTATCACCCTGTTTGCAGGGCATTTCTTTCCAGAGCTGTTGCACCACGATGGGCCACCTCATCGCACTGAAAAATGGCACCTTGGGTGAGCGAGCCCGCTTGCCACGACATGACCCGCTGAACCAGCGTCGCCAACCGGTACCGTCGCCTTATCGAGCAGGTCCACTTCCCTGTGCAATTGCGACCAAAGTACTGATTTGTATAAGTCCTAAGTTGATGTTGTAGAAATAAGGCCCGTGTTAATTTGCCGCCGTGGTTATGGGTATGAATGGATTCTGCGGCCTTATTCAAAGGTGACTTGTGCTTACAGCAAAAGCAGGCGTTCACATTCTTGCCCCTGATCGCCCTTGCTCCTCGAGATAAGGCCCTCGGTTTGATTCGAATAGCGCGTCCAGCGTGCAAGCGCAAAGCTGGATTCGTGCCCCGACCTGCCACGTTGAAATGTTCCTGGATAGCTGTATTGCCGCGCTCTGCAAGGCATTCGCCTGGGCGTCGCACAAGCAGCAGCGATCGATTGTTATTTGCTACGTCGTGCACAAGTTGGAATGCCGCCGTCGTTGACGCTGGCCCTTTATAGAATCAGCAGGGGTTGATATGAAGTTCAAGTCATTGCAGGCACGTATTTGTGTCACGGCGGGCGTCTGCCTGTTCATCTCGTCGATCAGTCTGGTTGTCTACGGGCTCTTTTCCGCTCGTTCCAATGAGCAGTATGTTTCTGACGAAGTGACGACGTTGATTGAAAAATCAACGATCCGGGAAATTCAGAACCTGGCCGGATCCCGGGCCAACGCCATCCAGGCCAAGTTGCAAAATGCCTTGGATGCGGCCCGCACCATGGCCAACACCTTTGCTGCCAGCAAGGCATCTCAGAGCCCGCTGGTGCTGGGGCGCGATCAGGTCAACAGCATCTTGCTCAGTGTTCTCAAGGACAACCCCGAGTTCAATGGCACCTATTCCTGCTGGGAGCCGGATGCGCTGGATGGACAGGATCTCGCGTTTCGTAATGAACGTGATGGCAACAACCCACTGACGGGACGTTTCACGCCTTACTGGACACGCAGCGCCGACGGCCATGTCGCGGTGCAACCCCTGGTGGAATACGACTCGGCAGACCGCCATCCCAACGGCGTACCGAAGGGAGGGTGGTACACCGGCCCGCGCGACACCCTGAAGGAAAGCGTGTTGGACCCTATCCCTTACGTGGTCCAGGGCAAGAACGTCTGGCTGACCACCTTATCGGTGCCGATCGTGTCCGACGGCAAGTTCCGTGGCGTAGTGGGGGCGGACTTCGACATCGCTTTCATCCAGAAACTCAGCGAGCAGATGTCTGCCGATCTCTACGGCGGCAAGGGCTCCGTATCGATCATGAGCAACCAGGGGCTAGTGGTCGCCGACAGCCAGCGTACCGAACTGATCGGACAGCCCATCAAAACGCTGTTGCCCGACTCTTGGGAAAAAGTGTTACGCGATATCCAGAGTGGTCGTGGTGACGGCCAGCTCAATACGCAAACGCAGAACATCGAAGTGTTGATGCCCATTGAGCTGGGGCGCACAGGCAAGCCGTGGGCGGTGCTCATCCGGCTGCCCAAGGCGGTGGTCATGAGCCAGGCCATCGCCCTGGAGCAGGAGTTGCAGTCGCGCAGTATCAGCAACAGCATCTGGCAAGTGTCGGTGGGGTTGGGTATTTCCCTGTTGGCCCTGGCGGCCCTGTGGCTGGCCGCGGCCAAGATCGTCGGGCCGATTCGCGAGGCCGCGGCCCTGGCCGCCAACATCAGCCTGGGGGATTTCTCCCGGCGCCTGGTGCAGAAATCCGAAGACGAAGTCGGGCAACTGTCGATTGCCCTCAATGACATGTCCGAGAGCCTGCAGCGGCAGGTCAGGGTGGCCGAGCGCATCTCCGAAGGCGACCTGGATCTGGAGGTCCGGCTGTCCTCGCCCCACGATACCCTTGGCAAATCGCTGGAGAAGATGGTCGGCAACCTCAACCAGTTGATCTGCGAAGTCCAGGCCAGCGCCACGCAAATCAGCGGCAGCTCGGCGCAGGTCACCGACCTGAGTCAATCCTTGTCCGAGGGGGCTTCCAATTCCGCTTCGTCGATCACCGAGATCAGCGCCGTGATGACGCAAATGGCTGCCCAGACCCGGGACAACGCCGCCAACGCCAAGAAAGCCGACGAGCAGTCCCAGGCGTCGCGCGCCGATGCCGGAGAAAGCGACAAGCTGATGAGCGAGTTGATTGCCGCGATGGCCGACATCGACAGTTCGGGCAAGGACATCACGGCGATCATCACCACCATCGACAACATTGCCGCGCAAACCAACCTGCTGGCGTTGAACGCTGCCATTGAGGCCGCCCGGGCTGGAGAGCTCGGGCGTGGTTTTGCCGTCGTGGCGGACGAGGTGCGCAGCCTGGCTGCCCGCAGTGCCGAAGCTGCACAGCAGACGGCGGCGCTGATTGCCGACTCCTCCGGCAAGACCCAACGCGGCATGGTCATTGCCGGCCGGACCGCCGAATCCCTCAAGAACATCGTTCATGGCACCAGTTCGGTCTCCAACCTCGTCTCGCTGATCTACCAGGCGTCCAGCGAGCAGGCCTCGGGCTTGCAGCAGGCCAGCGTCGGGTTGGAACAGATCGATGAAGTGACGCAGAAAAACCAGTCCAACTCACAGGAATGCGCAACGGCGGCCAAGGACCTGTCCGAGCGGGCCGGCGTGATGCAGCGGGTATTGAGTCGCTTCAAGGTCAAGCGCGCCTGAGGGCGCCAACGGCCTTCTGGCCCAGGCCCAGGGCCTTCGTCCAGGCATGACAAAGCCCCGCATCGGTGCGCGATGCAGGGCTTTGTCAGATCCTGTAATGATTCCTCTCGTATGACGTGTCCTGAAGTTATGTAGGATTTTTATCCCCAATTACTTTCAGGTCGATATGAACGCCCACGTGGAACCTCCCGGCAGCTTGCTCCATTTCAACCCCCGCCTTTTTGCGACGTCTTTTCGAGGGAGTGAATAATCCCCATGGAATGGATCGTCGACCCCACGGCCTGGCTTGGCCTGTTGACCCTGATCGTGCTGGAGCTGGTGCTCGGCATCGATAACCTCGTATTTATTGCCATCCTCGCGGACAAGTTGCCGCCCGAGCAGCGTGATCGTGCCCGGGTGATCGGCCTGTCGCTGGCGTTGTTGATGCGCCTGGGTCTGTTGGCCAGCATTTCCTGGATGGTGACCCTGACCGAACCGTTGTTCGAGGTGTTCGGCAAGACGTTCTCGGGCCGGGACCTGATCATGCTGTTCGGTGGCGTGTTCCTGTTGTTCAAGGCCACCATGGAGTTGCATGAGCGCCTTGAAGGCCATGTGGCGCAACGCTCCGGCAACGCGGCCTATGCGCTGTTCTGGCCGATCGTGGCGCAGATCGTGGTGCTCGATGCGGTCTTCTCGCTGGACGCGGTCATCACCGCCGTGGGTATGGTGGAGCACTTGTCGGTCATGATGATCGCGGTGATTTTCTCCATCGGCCTGATGATCGTTGCCAGCAAGCCGCTGACCCGTTTCGTCAACTCGCACCCCACGGTCATCATGCTCTGCCTGGGCTTCCTGATGATGATCGGTTTCAGCCTCACCGCAGAGGGCCTGGGCTTTCATATCCCGAAAGGCTACCTCTACGCCGCGATTGGCTTCTCGATCCTGATCGAGTTGTTCAACCAGCTGGCGCGGGCGCGTCGCAAGAAGAGCCTGCAAGGTCGCCGGCCGATGCGGGAGCGTACCGCCCATGCGGTGATGCGACTGCTCGGTGGGCAGAAGTTGAGTGCCGAAGAAGTGGGCGAGGAAATCGCCGACATGCTCGCCGGTGACGAGGTCGAGCAGGTGTTCGATCGGCGCGAGCGCTTCATGATCAGTGGGGTGCTGCAGTTGGCGGAGCGCCCAATCCGCACGGTGATGACAGCGCGTGCGGAGGTTGACCACATTGACCTGGACGACACGCCGCAAGCGATCCGAACGAAGCTGATGCATTCGTCGTATTCCCGACTGCCGTTGATTCGGGAAGGTCGCGTGGATGAGCCCTTGGGCTTCATCCACAAGAAGGAATTGCTCAAGGAAATGCTCGCCGGCAATGCGCCCAACCTGGAAACCATGGCGCGCCAGGCCATCAACCTGCTGGACAGCTTCACGATCCTCAACGCGTTGGAGCAGATGCGCAAGGCGTCCACCCACATTGCGTTCGTGGTGAACGAATTCGGCGACTTCATCGGCCTGCTCACCATGACCGACATCCTCGAATCCATCGCCGGCGAGCTGCCGGACGCCAGTGAAATCGAAGGGCCGAACATCGTCGCGCAGGAAGATGGCTACCTGGTCAGCGGCGCCCTGAACCTTAGCCAGATCCGCGAGCACGTCGGTTTCCAGGCGCAGGCGACCGATGATTACCAGACACTCGCCGGGTGGGTCATGAGCCTGCTGGATCGCTTGCCGGTCATCGGCGACCAATTGCATTGGGAGGGGTGGAACGTGACCGTTGTGGAGGTTCAGGAGCGTCGCGTTACGCGGGTCCTGATGCGCAGGGACGCGTAGGCGCAAGGGTTGACGGTCAGCCAGGTGCTTGGCGAAATGCTTGCCGAGGGTGCGACAGCGTGACACTTCTTGTTATCCTGACGGCCCTCTTTCAAGGACGATTGCGAGACAATCATGGCTAACGACTCTTCGTCACCCCTCGGGAAGATATTACTGGGCCTGCTGTTTGCCCTGATCGGTATCGGCCTGTTGGTCATCACGGTCAATCTCACCCTTGAGCGCCGCGAGTTTCTCGCGCGCGCACAGATCGCCGACGGTGTCGTCAGCCGCCTGAATGCCGGCGGCTCGCACCCTGAGATCGCTTTCACCAGCGCCAGCGGTGAAAAAATATCCTATCCCCAGGGCGGCTTTATCTTTGGCTACCAGCAGGATCAGGCTGTGCGCGTGCATTACCTGCCCGAGCAGCCGGCCGGCAGCGCCATCGTCGATGACCTGGGGGCGCTGTGGGGTACTTCGGCGGTCCTGGGCGCGATCGGCCTGGTGTTCTCCCTCGTCGGCCTGGCCAGCGTCTTGCGTCAGCGCGGCCGCGGTGCGGTTCATTCACATAAAGGATTTTGAACGTATGAGCTACAACATCCCAATCCCGGTCAATGAAAGTCGCTGGCAATACCAGACCGCCAGCGGTGGCGGCGTCACCGTGGCGATCGTGGCGGGCAGTGGCGGTTCGATCATCCTGCGTTCGCCAGAGGGCAAGGACGTCAGCTACTGCTACGGCGGTGTTGGCCTGGGCGTCGGGTTTGGTGCGCGGCTGCCACGCTTCGGCAAGGTCAATTTGCAGATCAAGGGCAAGAGCGTGGGCGCGGCCGGCGCGGCAGAGGCCTTTCCCAGCACTGGCAAGGTGTTTGTCAGCGATGCCTTGGCCAGCCGTGACCTGACCGACGACGACATCACCGGACCTTGCCTGTACACCGAGGTGGGCGCAGGCCTGGTGGTCGGTGGTTCGGCCACCGCCCTGTTGTTCGGGCTCGATCCCAAGCTGCTGGCCTTGTCAGTGGCGATGAGCTCCACTCCGGCCACCTCGCTGATCGCCCATAGCACAGTCAACCGCCAGCTGTTGCAGTCGGCCAAGGGCGCGTTGGTCATGGCGGGTATGAACGCCGGCGTACAGGCCGGTGGCGGCGCGGCCGTCTACATGGGCTATTTGTTCTAGCCCCGCGATTCAACGGGCATTACCCAGGGCCGGTTGATACCCGCCCACAAAAAAGCCGCGAATCAACGCGGCTTTTTTGTGGGCGACTACAGGGTACCGCATGCCAGGCCCGGCTCCTGAGCTCACCAGCGAAGCCAACCGGCCAGCACACGCCGCTCGTCGAGTGGGGCGCGTCGGCGCGTCGGGGCAGCGTGCAAATCCTGAACCCTTTACTAAAGTCACGGGTTCAGCTCCCCCTTAAAGGATTAAGCCATGGCAACCGCCGACAGTACGACGGAAAGTACCCATACCGTGAGAACGGGTCCTGGCACTGTCCAGGTCGATCTCAACGGCCTGTTCGACGATAACCAGAGCATCATTATTCAACCGGACGGCAAGATACTGATTGGCGGCTATACCGAATACCTAGCCTGGGGATACCCCGGGGCGCCCGGCGAGGAAAGCTACGGTTACGAACAGAACCACTGCGTTGTTCGCCTGAACGCCGATGGCAGCCTGGACACCGGCTTCCATGACGCAGGCATCGACATTGTCCCTGCCGCGATAGCCCCGGCGTCACGCTACGAGCTGACGGCGGTGCAGTCCGATGGCAAGGTGCTTGTCGCCGTGGCGCTGAATACCGGTATACAGGTGGAGCGCTACAACAGCGATGGGACGCGCGATGCAACCTTTGGCCAGGGCGGTGTCATGACGGTCGGCATCAGCCATGACTTCAAGGATATCGACCTGACGGCCAATACCGATGGCACCTTCCAGGTCAGTGCCCGCGGGTTTGACCAGGCCACCGTGACGAGGGTCGGCGACGATGGCACGTTCGTCGATGGCTTTGGCGACAAAGGCGTGCTGACAGTGAACATCCCCGCCGACCCGTACTACAACGGAGGGATTTCGACGGCGGTGCAGGCCGACGGCGGTGTCGTGGTCGCAGCGGCCTACAATGCGGCCGGCATGGGAGAACCGACGTACGCCCTGCAGCGCTTCACCCCTGATGGTCAGCGGGACAGCCATTTCGGTGACAACGGCGTCCTTTACCTGAGCCCCGCCATGGGCTTCGGCGAAGACTCGGTGGTTACCCTGCAGGCGGACGGCAAGATCATTGTCATGGGCCATGTCGCAGGCGACCCCTGGGCTACCGTGGCGCGGCTTAACGCTGACGGTTCCTTTGATACCGGCTTTGGTGCCCATGGCAAGGTGACCTTCGAGGCGGACACGCCGGTGGCCTTGGCGGTACAAGCCGATGGCAAGATCGTGGCTGCCGGCACGAGCAGCGGGGACTTCAGCGTCATTCGCTTGAACGCGGATGGCAGCGTAGATACCGGCTTCGGCAGCCAGGATGGCAATCTTCATGTGGAGGGGGGCGCCGGCGAGGAAATCCTGCAAGGCTCCGATGCCGCCGAGATCATCCACGGCCTGGCGGGCGACGATGTGCTCCAGGGCAATGGCGGGCGCGATCTTCTGCAAGGGGGCGCTGGCGCTGACATCTTCCGTTTTACCGAACTGAGCGACAGCTTCCGTACCGATACGCAAAACAGCAGCGACCGGATCCTGGACTTCGATGCCTCCCAGGATCGCATCGACCTTATAGGCCTGGGCTTCATCGGCATCGGCAATGGTCACGACGCAACCTTGGCCGTGGTGGCCAGCGCCGACGGCACGCGCACCTACCTCAAGAGCTTCGATGCCGACGCCGCTGGGCAGCGGTTTGAGTTGGCCCTGGACGGCAATTGGGTGGGGCAGTTGAACGGCACCCACCTGGTGTTCACCGCGCCCACTGTAGAAGGTTCGGCTACCCAAGACACGATCATCGGTTCTGCCTTGTCGGAAATCATCTATGGCCTGGACGGTAATGATCGCATCAACGGCGGTGCGGGCGCAGATGTCATCATCGGCGGCAGGGGCGCTGACCGCCTCAACGGCGGCGACAGAGCCGACCTCTCTCTCTGGACCGATCATCAGCAGAATGCCGACATTTTCCGCTATACCTCCACCGAGGACAGCTATCGCACGGACAGCCAGAGCTTCACCGACCTTATCGAAGGCTTCACGGTCGACGACAGGATCGATGTATCGGCGCTGGGCTATACCGGCTTCGGAGAGGGGACGGGCACGACGCTGAAGGTGGTTTACAACCAAGCATCGGATCGCACCTACCTGAAGGATGTAGAGGCGGATGCACAGGGCCACTGGTTCCAGATTGGCCTTGCTGGAGACTGGCGGGAAAGCCTTGACGAGGACCACATGATCTTCGCGCCTGATGCCGGGGTAGGGATGGTTGGCGTCGCGCCAGAGGTCGATCCAGGGCATCTGTTGACCTGATGCCTGCTCGAGACGGTCGCGTGGCGGTGGGTTGGCTGCCACGCGATGGCTTCATCCCTGTCGCCAGACAGCGAAAAGCCCCAATGAAGGGGCTTTTCAAACAGCAGCAGAGCTTTTTTCCTACTTCCGATTACGCAAGCAGGCAGGCATTAGACGTTGAAGCGGAAGTGCATCACGTCGCCGTCCTTGACCACGTATTCCTTGCCTTCCAGGCGCCATTTGCCGGCTTCCTTGGCACCGGCTTCACCCTTGAACTGGATGAAGTCGTTGTAGGCGATGACTTCGGCGCGGATAAAGCCTTTTTCGAAGTCGGTGTGGATCACGCCAGCGGCTTGCGGAGCGGTGGCACCGACGCGGACGGTCCAGGCGCGGACTTCTTCGACACCAGCGGTGAAGTAGGTCTGCAGGTGAAGCATCTCGTAACCGGCACGGATTACGCGGTTCAGGCCCGGCTCTTCCAGGCCGAGGGCTTCAAGGAACATGTCCTTCTCTTCGCCGTCGTCCAGCTCGGCGATTTCCGCTTCGATCTTGTTGCAGACCGGAACGACCACGGCGCCTTCTTCTTCGGCGATGGCCTTGACCACGTCCAGGTGCGGGTTGTTTTCGAAGCCGTCTTCAGCGACGTTGGCGATGTACATCACCGGCTTGGTGGTCAGCAGGTGGAAGCCCTTGATCACCTGCTTCTCGTCGGCGCCCATGTTTTTCATCAGGCTGCGCGCAGGCTTGCCTTCGGTGAAGTGGGCGATCAGTTGCTCCAGCAGGCCTTTCTGGACCACGGCGTCCTTGTCGCCACCCTTGGCGTTGCGGGCGACTTTCTGCAGTTGCTTCTCGCAGCTGTCGAGGTCGGCGAAGATCAGTTCCAGGTCGATGATCTCAATGTCGCGTTTCGGGTCGACGCTGTTGGAGACGTGAATCACGTTCTCGTCTTCGAAGCAGCGCACCACGTGGGCGATGGCATCGGTTTCACGGATGTTGGCCAGGAACTTGTTGCCCAGGCCTTCGCCTTTCGAAGCACCGGCCACCAGGCCCGCGATGTCGACGAATTCCATGGTGGTCGGCAGGATGCGCTTGGGATTGACGATTGCCGCCAGGGCGTCCAGGCGCGCATCGGGCATCGGCACGATGCCGCTGTTCGGCTCGATGGTGCAGAAGGGGAAGTTCTCGGCCGCGATACCGGATTTGGTCAGGGCGTTGAACAGGGTGGACTTACCGACGTTAGGCAGGCCGACGATGCCGCAATTGAATCCCATGGTGTTTCCCCGAGGAGTGAGTGTCAGGCCTTCTGGCTGTGCAGGTTTTTCATCGCGCGGTTCCATTCACCGGCGAGGATATCCGGCAGCACGCCGAGGGCAAAGTCGATGCTGGCATCGAGTTTTTCCTGTTCGGCGCGAGGCGCACGACCCAGGACAAAGTTTGAAACCATGCTGGCAACGCCCGGGTGGCCAATGCCGAGCCGCAGGCGGTAAAAGGTATTCTGATTGCCCAGTTGCGCGATGATGTCGCGCAACCCGTTGTGACCGCCGTGGCCGCCGCCCTGCTTGAGCTTGGCAACGCCCGGAGGCAGGTCGAGTTCGTCGTGGGCCACCAGGATTTCTTCCGGCTTGATGCGAAAGAAACCAGCCAATGCCGCCACGGCCTGGCCGCTACGGTTCATGTAGGTGGTGGGAATCAACAGGCGAACATCCTGACCCTGGTGCGAGAAGCGCCCGGTCAGGCCGAAATATTTGCGATCGGCTGCCAGGCTGACGCCTTGTGCGTGCGCGATGCGCTCAACAAAAAGGGCCCCTGCGTTATGCCGGGTCTGTTCGTATTCAGCGCCTGGATTTCCCAAGCCAACGATCAGTTTTATGGCAGTCACGATAGGGGCCCTTCCTGGAGTGTGGATAACGTCGCGGTCAGTTCGAAGCGACAGTGGATGAACAGTGCGGATCTACCGTTAAGTAAACTTCGCGTTCTCGCCCGCTGTCTCGCTACGTTCCAGTCCGCGATGGTTCCGGTCACTCCGGCGACAGAGTGAAATTACTCTGCAGCGCCTTCTTCGGTAGCTTCTGGAGCAACACGTGGAGCGTGGACGTTGGCAACAGCCTTGTCATCGCCGTGTGCCAGGGCAACAAACTCAACGCCTTTAGGGGCCTTGAGGTCGGACAGGTGAATGATCGTGCCGATTTCGGCGTCAGCCAGGTCGACTTCGATGAATTCAGGCAGGTCTTTCGGCAGGCAGGACACTTCGATTTCCGAAGTTACGTGCGAGATTTCGCCGCCTTTCTTGACCGGAGCAGCTTCGTTGATGAAGTGCACTGGAACAACAGCAGTCAGCTTCTGACCGGCAACAACGCGGACGAAGTCGGCGTGCAGCACGTGGCCTTTGGCTGGGTGGCGTTGCAGGGCCTTGATCACGACGTTCTGCTTGGAACCACCTACGTTCAGCTCGATGATGTGGCTGTAGGCCGCTTCGTTTTCGAGCAGTTTGGCAACGTCTTTGGCCAGCATGCTGATGGACTCAGGGGCTTTGTCGCCACCGTAGACTACAGCTGGAACCAGGCTTGCGAGACGACGCAGGCGGCGGCTCGCACCTTTCCCCAGGTCGGAACGCACTTCAGCATTCAGAGTAAAATCGTTCATGTTGTATCTCCAGGATAACCATACTCGCCCCAGCGTTTGCGACCAGCGCTAAAGGCGATATGGGCAAAAAAGCCCCGCCCCGACAGTGAATGCCGGGGCGGGGCGCTTTTCGTCAACGAGATGTCATCGCGAGGGCAGGGCCCTTAGCGGAACATCGCGCTGATCGATTCTTCATTGCTGATGCGGCGAACCGCTTCGGCAACAACCGGTGCGATATCCAGTTGACGGATACGCGCACAGGCTTGTGCTGCTGCGGACAACGGGATGGTGTTGGTCACCACCAGTTCGTCCAGCACGGAATTTTCAATGTTCTCGATCGCCCGACCCGACAGCACAGGGTGTGTGCAGTAGGCAAAGACCTTGGCTGCGCCGTGCTCTTTCAGGGCCTTGGCCGCGTGGCACAAGGTGCCGGCGGTATCGACCATGTCGTCGACCAGGATACAGGTACGCCCTTCGACGTCGCCGATGATGTGCATCACTTCGGAGTGATTGGCCTTCTCACGACGTTTGTCGATGATACCCAGGTCCACGCCCAGGGATTTGGCAACGGCACGTGCACGCACGACACCGCCAATGTCCGGGGAGACGATCATCAGGTTTTCGAAGCGCTGGTCTTCAATGTCATCCACCAGAACGGGGGAGCCGTAGATGTTGTCCACGGGAATATCGAAGAAGCCCTGGATCTGGTCAGCGTGCAGGTCAACCGTGAGAACACGGTCGATGCCAACGACGGTGAGCATATCAGCCACGACTTTCGCGCTGATGGCCACACGTGCGGAACGCGGACGACGATCCTGGCGGGCATAACCAAAGTAAGGAATAACAGCAGTGATACGAGTAGCCGAGGAACGGCGGAAGGCATCAGCCATCACGACGAGTTCCATCAGGTTATCGTTGGTCGGAGCGCAGGTCGGCTGAATAATGAAGACGTCTTTACCGCGAACGTTTTCATTGATCTCGGCAGTGATTTCGCCGTCGGAGAACTTACCGACAGAAATGTCACCGAGAGGGATATGCAGCTGACGTACGACACGCCGAGCCAGATCGGGGTTAGCGTTCCCCGTAAAGACCATCATCTTGGACACGCGCAGTACCTGAAGGCTGAGGGTATACCTGGATGAGTATAGGAAAATGGCAGGGGCGGCTGGATTCGAACCAACGCATGGCAGGATCAAAACCTGCTGCCTTACCGCTTGGCGACGCCCCTGTATCTGTTGCTGCGAGTGCCCAGCACTCGATTCCTTTTAGAGCAGACTTTGCAGCTTGCGGTGCAACATCGAAACGTTGCTTCCTTTTGCTACAAACCCTGTAAGGGTCTCTGTAAGAAGGGCCGAGACTTTATCAGCTTCAGCTTTGCTTGGGAAGCCCCCAAACACACAACTTCCAGTTCCGGTGAGTTTTGCTTCGGTAAATTTACCTAACAAATTCAAAGCGTTACGAACATCTGGATAACGCCTCGCTACCACCGGTAAGCAGTCATTTCGACTGTTTCCCTTGGGAACGGGGCGCACTTTAATGGGAGGAGAGTTACGTGTCAACAGTGGATCTGAAAAAATTTCTGCTGTACTTACAGAGACTTGCGGCACCAGTACCAGGTACCAGGGTTCTTCGGGCTCCACTGGCGTGAGTTTTTCCCCGACGCCCTCGGCAAAAGCGGCGTGCCCACGCACGAAAACCGGGACGTCGGCCCCCAGTTCCAGGCCCAGCGCCGCCAGCCGATCGGCGTCCCAACCCAGTTGCCAGAGGTGGTTTAGCCCAAGCAAAGTCGTCGCCGCATTTGAACTGCCGCCGCCGATTCCGCCGCCCATGGGCAGGATTTTTTCGATCCAGATGTCGATGCCCAGCGCGCAGCCGGTTTGTTCCTGGAGTTTTTTCGCGGCCCTGACGATCAGGTTGCTGTCATGGGGCACGCCCTCGAACTCGGTGTGCAGGCGAATCACGCCGTCGTCGCGCACGGCAAAAGTGATCTCGTCACCGTAGTCGAGAAACTGGAAGATCGTTTGCAGTTCGTGATAACCGTCCGGGCGACGCCCGAGGATGTGCAGCATCAGGTTGAGTTTGGCCGGGGAGGGCAGGGTCAGGCGTGAAGCGGTCATGTCATTGCCCCAGCTTGCGCGGCTGCCATTGCTTGATCACCAGCGTCACGTCGAGGTTGCTGCCGTGCAGTTTGATGCGCTCGGGCAGCCAGTAGCCGTTCTGCTGGGCGTAGCTGAGGTATTCGATCTGCCAATCGTCCTGTTCCAGGTTGGACAGGCGGCTGTCGGCGTCAAGGGTCAGGCGACTCTTGCTGTCCGGCGCCGGCAAGCCGCGTACCCACCAGGTCAGGTGGGAAACCGGCAATTTCCAGCCCAGTTGCTCTTCCAGCAAGGCTTCGGGCGTCGGCGCCTCGTAGCGCCCCTGGTTGGCCACTTCCAGCGCCACCTGGCCCGGCCGGCCGGTCAGGCGGGCCGCGCCGCGACCCAGCGGGCCCGACAGGCGAATGTCGTAGTAGTCCTGGCGCTGCAGCCAGAACAGCGTGCCGCTACCCGAATCCTTCGGTGCGCGGATGCCGATCTTGCCGTCGATCTGCCAGCCGTCGAGGCCGCTCAGTTGGGTCTTGTGCTCGCGCCACTGGGCCGGGTTGCCATGGCCCTGGACTGATTCACGGGCACCGAAGCCCGCGCAACCGGCGAGCAGGGCGATGAAGCTGAAAACGATGAAGTGGCGCAAAAACATGGTCTTAGAGGGTCTCTGATCCGGTCAGGCGTTTGATGGTACCGCGCAAGATCGGGCTGTCGGGCTGCTCCTTTAGGAAGCGGCTCCAGATCTGCCGG
Source organism: Pseudomonas sp. MS646 (assembly GCF_036693845.1). Lineage (NCBI taxonomy): Bacteria > Pseudomonadati > Pseudomonadota > Gammaproteobacteria > Pseudomonadales > Pseudomonadaceae > Pseudomonas > Pseudomonas sp. MS646. The sequence goes on along the minus strand of NZ_CP144763.1, from coordinate 5,142,581 downwards.
GCTTCGCGTTGTTTGCCGTTGGCCCACAGGACTTCGCCCAGGTGCGCGGCGACTTCCTGGTCGGGAAAACGCTCCAGGGCCTGGCGCAACAGGCGTTCGGCTTCGTCGAGATTGCCCAGGCGGAAGTTCACCCAACCCAGGCTGTCGAGCACGGCCGGGTCTTCCGGGTTGATCTGGTGGGCCTGTTCGATCAGCAACTTGGCTTCGTCGTAGCGGGTGGTGCGATCCGACAGGGTGTAGCCGAGGGCGTTCAGGGCCATGGCGTTGTCCGGGTCGCGCTGGATGATCAGGCGCAGGTCTTTCTCCATCTGGCCCAGGTCATTGCGTTTTTCCGCCTGCATGGCACGGGTGTACAGCAGGTTCAGGTCATCCGGGTACTGCTTCAAGGCTTGTTGCAGCACATTCCAGGCCTTGTCGCCCTGATTGTTGGCCGACAGGGTCTCGGCTTCGATCAGGTACAGCTGGATGCCGTAGTCCGGTTGGGCGTCGCGCTGCACGGCCAGGCGGCTCTGGGCCTCGCTGGTCTTGCCGTTGCCCATCAGGATATCGGCCTGGCGCAGCTGGGCCGGCAGGTAGTCGTTGCCCGGGCCGACCTGGGCGTATTCGATCAATGCGCTTTCGGGGTCGTTGCGTTCCTCGGCGATGCGTCCCAGGTTCAGGTGGGCCGAATCGACGTGGCTTTCCCTGGCGATCAGGTCTTCCAGATAGCCCCTGGCCTCGTCCCAGGCCTTGGCTTCCAGGCACACCAGCGCCAGGGAATAACGCAAGTCGTCGTCTTCCGGGTACTGCTGGACCAGGCTGGAGAACTCCACCTTGGCGTCGTCCATGCGGTTGTTCTCCACCAGCATGCGGGCGTAGGTGAGGCGCAGGCGTTTGTCGTCCGGGTACTTCTTGATGCTTTTTTCCAGCAGCGGCAGGGCTTCGTCACCGCGATTCAAGCCTTGCAGCAGGCGGGCGCGCAGCAGGATAGGCGCCACTTCGCCGGCTTCCGGCGGGTTGTCTTCCAGCAGGCTGAGGGCACCCTGGGTGTCGCCATCCTGTTGCATCAGCAGGGCCTTGCCAAAAATCAGCTGGCCGTTGTTCGGATGACGCTGCAACAGCCGATCGAAGCTTTTCATCAGGCCGTTGCGGGTTTCCTGGTCGGTGTCGGCTGCCGACAGCGCCAGGAAGTCGAAATGGGTGTCGCCCTTGCCCAGCAGGACTTTCTCCATGTACATCATGGAGTCGTCGTAGCGCCCGGCCCGCGCCAGTTGCACGGCGGCGGCGCGCTGCGCTTCCAGGTCGTCCGGGGCATTCTTGGCCCAGATCAGTGCGGTATCCAGCGCGGGCTGGTCGGCGCCCAGGTACTCGGCGATGCGAAACGCCCGCTCGGAGATGCCCGGGTCCTGGGTATTGATGGCCTGGGTCACATAGTTGTCCAGCGCAATGTCGAAGCGATTGCGCTGGCCTGCCAGTTCGGCGCTCAACAGGCTGAAGATGGTTTCTTCGCTGAACGAGCCGTAGACCTTGGGCTTTTCAGGGGCTTGCGTGCTGTCTTCGACCGGTGGGGAACCGTCTGTCGACACGGGGGCCATGGACTGGCAGCCGCTGAGCAAGGCAAGAGCGAGGAACAACGCGGAAGATCTATTCATATAGGAAGAGGACGACTAACCTGCGGTCGGATCATCATGACACAAGCCTTCGGTCAAACATAACCGCCCCGTCGATTTACGCGCGGGTGTCGGGCGATAGAGATCGAGTGGTTGTTCTGAATCTGGCGAAGTAGGACAATTGCCGGCTTCACGTCACCATCAGCGACCTTGAATGGCCTTCCTTGCACTTGGTATTAACCACAAGACTGCTTCAGTAGACGTCCGCGAGCGCGTGGCCTTTACGCCTGAGCAGCTGGTTGAGGCCCTGCAGCAGCTCTGCCGACTGACCGACAGCCGCGAAGCCGCGATCCTCTCCACCTGCAACCGCAGCGAGCTTTATATAGAACAGGATCACGTTTCGGCCGATTCGGTACTGCGCTGGCTGGCCGGTTTTCACGACCTGAGCCTCGAAGAGCTGCGTGCCAGTGCCTATGTGCACGAAGACGATGCGGCCGTTCGTCACATGATGCGCGTGGCCTCGGGCCTCGATTCGCTGGTACTGGGCGAGCCGCAGATCCTCGGCCAGATGAAGTCGGCCTACGCCGTGGCCCGCGAGGCCGGAACCGTTGGCCCGCTGCTGGGGCGGCTGTTCCAGGCCACGTTCAACGCCGCCAAGCAGGTGCGCACCGACACCGCCATCGGCGAGAACCCGGTGTCCGTGGCGTTTGCCGCCGTCAGCCTGGCGAAACAGATTTTCAGCGACCTGCAACGCAGCCAGGCGCTGCTGATCGGCGCCGGCGAGACCATCACCCTGGTCGCCCGCCATCTTCACGACCTGGGGGTCAAGCGCATCGTCGTCGCCAACCGGACCCTGGAGCGCGCCAGTATCCTGGCCGAACAGTTCGGCGCCCACGCGGTGCTGCTGTCGGACATTCCCGCCGAGCTTGTGCACAGCGACATTGTCATCAGTTCCACCGCCAGCCAATTGCCGATCCTGGGCAAGGGCGCGGTGGAAAGCGCCCTGAAGCTGCGCAAGCACAAACCGATCTTCATGGTCGACATCGCCGTTCCACGGGACATCGAACCGGAAGTCGGCGAGCTGGACGACGTTTACCTCTACAGCGTCGACGACCTGCACGAGGTGGTGGCCGAGAACCTCAAGAGTCGGCAGGGCGCGGCCCAGGCGGCGGAAGAGATGATCACCGTCGGCGCCGAGGACTTCATGGTGCGCCTGCGCGAGCTGGCGGCGGTGGATGTGCTCAAGGCGTACCGTCAGCAGAGCGAACGCCTGCGCGACGAAGAACTGCAAAAGGCCCAGCGCCTGCTGGCCAACGGCGGCAGTGCCGAAGAGGTGTTGGTGCAACTGGCGCGCGGCCTGACCAACAAACTGCTCCACGCCCCCAGTGTCCAGCTCAAGAAGCTGACCGCCGAGGGCCGTCTCGATGCGCTGGCCATGGCCCAGGAACTGTTTGCCCTCGGTGAGGGTTCACCGGATAGCTTTTCGGATAAAAAAACGCAATGAAAGCGTCACTGCTCAACAAGCTGGACATTCTCCAGGACCGCTTCGAAGAACTGACCGCCTTGTTGGGCGACGGCGAAGTCATTTCCGACCAGAACAAATTCCGCGCCTATTCCAAGGAGTACGCGGAGGTCGAGCCGATTGTCGTGGCTTACAAGCAGTTGCTCAAAGTGCAGGGCGACCTTGAAAGCGCCCAGGCGCTGCTCAAGGACAGCGACCCGGACCTGCGGGAAATGGCGGTGGAGGAAGTCCGCGAGGCCAAGGAACAGTTGGTCGAGCTGGAAAGCCGCCTGCAACGCATGCTGTTGCCCAAGGACCCGAACGACGGGCGTAACGTGTTCCTGGAGATTCGCGCCGGCACCGGTGGCGACGAGGCGGCGATCTTTTCCGGCGACCTGTTCCGCATGTATTCGCGTTACGCCGAACGGCGCGGCTGGCGCGTGGAGATCCTCTCGGAAAACGAAGGCGAACACGGCGGCTATAAGGAAGTCATCGCCAGGGTCGAGGGCGACAACGTCTACGGCAAGCTCAAGTTCGAATCCGGCGCCCACCGCGTGCAACGCGTGCCGGCCACCGAATCCCAGGGCCGCATCCACACCTCGGCCTGTACCGTGGCGGTGTTGCCCGAGCCGGACGAGCAGGAAGCCATCGAGATCAACCCGGCGGACCTGCGGATCGACACCTACCGTTCTTCCGGGGCGGGCGGCCAGCACGTCAACAAGACCGACTCGGCGATCCGCATCACGCACTTGCCCTCGGGCATCGTGGTCGAGTGCCAGGAAGAGCGCTCCCAGCACAAGAACCGGGCGCGGGCCATGGCCTGGTTGTCGGCCAAGCTCAATGACCAGCAGACCAGCGCCGCCGCCAACGCCATCGCCAGCGAGCGAAAATTGCTGGTGGGCTCCGGGGATCGTTCCGAGCGGATCCGCACCTACAACTTCGCCCAGGGCCGGGTCACCGACCATCGCGTCAACCTGACCCTGTATTCCCTCGACGACATTCTTGCCGGCGGGGTCGATGCGGTCATCGAGCCGTTGCTGGCCGAGTACCAGGCCGACCAGTTGGCGGCGATTGGCGATTAAGCACAGGTGAACACATGACCATCATCGCCAGTTTGTTACGCGCCGCCGAGTTGCCGGATTCACCCACGCCGCGCCTGGATACCGAGTTGTTGCTGGCGGCTGCGCTGGGCAAGTCCCGCAGCTTCCTGCACACCTGGCCCGAGCGGATCGTGCCGAGCGAAGCCGCGCTGCTGTTCTCCGAATACCTGCGCCGCCGCCGTTCCGGCGAGCCGGTGGCCTACATCCTGGGGCAACAGGGCTTCTGGAAACTCGACCTGGAAGTCGCCCCCCATACATTGATCCCGCGTCCCGACACCGAACTGCTGGTGGAAACCGCGCTGACCTTGTTGCCGGCCGCACCGGCGCGGGTCCTCGACCTCGGCACCGGCAGCGGCGCCATCGCCCTGGCATTGGCCAGCGAGCGCCCGGCCTGGCAGGTGACGGCGGTAGACCGGGTGCTGGAGGCCGTGGCCCTGGCCGAGCGCAATCGCCAGCGCCTGGACCTGCGCAACGTCATGGTGCTGAGCAGCCACTGGTTCAGTGCGCTGGAAGGCGAGCGGTTCGGGCTGATCATCAGCAACCCCCCTTACATTGCCGCCACCGATCCGCACCTGGCCGAAGGCGACGTGCGTTTCGAACCGGCCAGTGCGCTGGTGGCCGGCCAGGACGGGCTGGATGACCTGCGCGACATCATTGCCCAGGCACCGGCCCATCTCGAACCCGGCGGCTGGCTGATGCTCGAGCACGGGTACGACCAGGCCGCGGCGGTGCGAGACCTGTTGCAGGCCCAAGGCTTGCGCGAGGTCCACAGCCGCAAGGACCTGGGCGGCCATGAACGCATCAGCCTGGGGTGCCTGCCGTGCTGAACGATCAGGAATTATTGCGCTACAGCCGGCAGATCCTGCTGCAACACGTCGACATCGACGGTCAGTTGCGCCTCAAGCAGAGCCGTGTATTGATCGTCGGCCTTGGCGGTCTCGGCGCACCGGTGGCGCTGTACCTGGCGGCCGCCGGCGTTGGCGAACTGCACTTGGCGGATTTCGACACGGTTGACCTGACCAACCTGCAACGCCAGGTCATCCACGACACCGACAGCGTCGGTCTGGGCAAGGTCGACTCGGCGATGCGGCGCCTGGCGGCGATTAATCCCGAGGTTCGATTGGTGCCGCACCGGGCAGCGATGGATGCCGACAGCCTGGCCGCCGCGGTCGCGACCGTGGATCTGGTGCTCGACTGCTCCGACAATTTTTCCACCCGCGAAGCGGTGAACGCCGCCTGTGTCGCGGCAGGCAAGCCCCTGGTGAGCGGCGCGGCGATTCGCCTGGAAGGGCAGTTGTCGGTCTTCGACCCACGGCGCGCCGAAAGCCCTTGCTACCACTGCCTCTACGGCCACGGCAGCGAGGCCGAGCTGACGTGCAGCGAAGCCGGGGTGCTGGGGCCCCTGGTCGGGCTGGTCGGCAGCCTGCAGGCCCTTGAAGCCTTGAAGCTGCTGGTGGGCTTTGGCGAGCCGCTGGTGGGTCGCTTGCTGCTGATCGATGCCCTGGGCTCGCGGTTTCGCGAACTGCGGGTCAAGCGCGATCCCGGTTGCAGCGTCTGCGGTGGCCGTCATGAGTGAAGCGCCGGTCGGCGTGATGGACTCCGGTGTTGGCGGGCTCTCGGTGCTGGGGGAGATCCGGCGGCTGTTGCCCAATGAATCCCTGCTCTACGTTGGCGACTGTGGGCATATTCCCTACGGCGAGAAGAGCCCGGAATACATCCGCCAGCGCTGCGCGGTCATTGCGGACTTTCTCCTGGGCCAAGGCGCGAAGGCACTGGTGGTGGCCTGCAACACTGCAACGGTGGCGGCGGTGGCCGACCTGCGTCGCGACTTCCCGCAGTGGCCCATCGTTGGCATGGAGCCGGCGGTCAAGCCGGCGGCGGCCGCCACCCGCAGCGGCATCGTCGGTGTGCTGGCTACCACGGGCACCTTGCAGAGCGCCAAGTTCGCGGCGCTGCTCGACCGCTTTGCCGCCGATGTGCGGGTCATCACCCAGCCGTGCCCGGGGCTGGTGGAAATGATCGAGGCGGGGGACTTGCACAGCCCGGCCCTGCGTCAACTGTTGCAACACTACGTCGAGCCGTTGCTCGCCGCCGGATGCGACACATTGATCCTGGGCTGCACCCACTATCCATTCCTCAAGCCGCTGCTCCAGGAAATGATTGCGCCGCACATCAGCCTGATCGACACCGGTGCCGCCGTGGCCCGTCAGCTCCAGCGCCTGCTGGCGGATCGGGCGCTGCTGGCCGAAGGGCCGCCCAGCGAAACTCAATTCTGGAGTAGCGCAGACCCGACACATTTAGGAAAAATCCTACCAATGCTATGGCAATCGTCTGGCGTTGTGCGAAGCTTCGGCCTGTAAGAAAATGTGAAAATTCTGTAAAAAGTGCTGAACTTCTGCTTCAGCGCGGATTTCTATAGCTTTGTCTGTTTGTAACAAAAAACTAACTACTAAGTCTGTTCGGAAAAGGATGTTTCTAATGAAGCGCTTATTCTGCTTTGCCGCGCTTGCGGCTGCACTACTGGGGCACACCTACACCGCACAGGCGGCTGGCGTGGAGTTTGGCATTGGCCAGACCAGCGATTCGACCATGACGTATCGTTTGGGGATGCAGTTCGATTGGGATAAAAGCTGGTTGCAGAGCGATGTCGGCCGTCTGACCGGCTACTGGAGCGGTGCCTACACCTATTGGGAAGGTGACGAGACTTCCAGCAACCACAGCCTGTCGTTCTCGCCGGTATTCGTTTATGAGTTCGCCGGTGAGAATGTGAAGCCTTACATCGAGGCGGGTGTCGGCGTTGCGTTGTTTGCCAACACTGAAGTGGAGAGCAACAAGCTCGGCACGGCATTCCAGTTTGAAGACCGTATCGGCCTCGGCCTGCGCTTCAATGGCGGGCATGAAGTGGGCATTCGCGCCACGCATTACTCCAACGCTGGCATCAAGTCGACCAACGACGGTGTGGAAAGCTTCGCGCTTCACTACACAATGCCGCTGTAACGTCATACCGCAAGACCCTCACTGTGGACGCGAGCTTGCTCGCGAAGAGGTTGAATCAGGTACCGTCAGGGTGCCTGGCGAATCCTCTTCGGGGGCAGGCGCGCTGCCACAGGTTTATTGCAGATAAGTCTGTCCTAGCGATACGCCGTCGCAATTGCCTTGCGCTCTTCAATGCACTCCGGTGCGCCCATCTCGAACTCGCGGCAGATCAGTGGGCGTTTCTCGTAGATCGTGCACATCATGCTGTCGCGGTCCAGGGCTGCGCACCAGCCGTCGTCGAGCCGCCGCATGACTTCCCCGCCCCAATCATCGGTGTCGATGAAACGCTCCGGCACCCCGGTGTCAGTGATCAGCATCACTTCCAACTGGCAGCAGCATGCCGCACACGTCGAACACGTGACGGCGGGTGTGGCGATGTCATGGAGGGGGATGGTTTTCATGCGCGCAGTGTAAGGCAACCGGGGTGCTCAGGGTTGACCCTTGATCGGCGACCGGTTTGTCGAGTCCCCGGGGGCGGCCTGGGCCTGACGGCCGTTGGCGGCAGTCGATAGCGGCCAGAGTGACGACACGGACGAGACCGAGAGTGTCACTTCGGCCGGGCGTTCTGCCAATTGACCGAGCAGGTAGGTCGCGGCATCGCCTGCCGACCAATGGGCCGGCTTGGGGAAACAGTCGTCGACGCTCAGTGACGCACTGTCGACCCCTGGAGTGACCAGCGTCACGTCGGTCCCCTCGGCGACCAATGTCTGGCGAGCCGTCTCGAACAGTTCGCGCAACGAACTGCCACCGGCGGCTTGCAAGGACGTCAGGTAGGTCACGGGGCTGGTAAGGCCCACCAGGTGCGGATAGCTGCCAGCGCCCAGCAATGGCCGGGCCGTCTCGATGCAGAAGCTGGCGGCCAGCAGGTTGCTGCGCACGATGTGCTCGATCATCGTCTGTTCCAAGGGCTGCCCGTGGACGTATTCGGCGGTGCCGGCGTTTAGGATCACCCGGTCCAGGGCGCCCCATTGCCGGGCGATCGTCTCGCCGATCTCGCGCACGGTCTGGCTGTCACTGAGGTTGCCGGGCACGGCGAGGACTTGTCCTGGATAACGGGCCGAAAGGGCTTCGCACGCTTGTGCCGAGCAGGCACTGACTGCCACGCGGGCGCCGGTTTCGAGTATCGCTTCGGCCAATGCAGCGCCAATGCCGTTGCCGGCACCGGTCAACCAATACCGAGGGAGCGAACTTCGATCCATTCCATACTCCTTTTTTCGAAAGGCCGCGTGCTGGTTGATAGGGGTCTCGCGTGAAGTCCATGTGATTAGTAAGACTATAAGCCTGGGCCCTAAATAAACACTGTTTACGCCAATTATTTATGTTCGCTAATCGCACAGCGGCTAAACGGCAGTGTCCTGCCTTTTCGGCAGGTTCTTGAACGCTGCCAGGGCCCGCGCGCGGGACTGGCCAAGATCGACGATTGGCGCGGGATAGTCCACCGCGCTGAACAGATCGCCCCCGTTCCGGCGGTTTGGGTTATGGACCTGCTGGTTGTCCAGATCGTTCAGTTGCGGCAGCCAGTGCTTGATGAACCGCCCTTCAGAGTCGAACTTCTCCGACTGGCTCAACGGGTTGAAGATGCGGAACCAGGGGGACGCATCCGTGCCGGTGGACGCGCTCCACTGCCAGCCGCCGTTGTTGGCTGCCAAGTCGCCGTCGATCAGGTGCTGCATGAAGAAGCGCTCGCCTTCACGCCAGTCGATCAGCAGGTTCTTGGTCAGGAACATGGCGACGACCATGCGCAAGCGGTTGTGCATCCAGCCGGTTTCCAGCAATTGGCGCATGGCCGCGTCAATGATCGGCAGGCCGGTGCGGGCCTGCTTCCAGGCGGCCAGTTCCTGCGGGGCGTCGCGCCAGGCCAAGGCTTCGGTTTCCAGACGAAACGCGCGATGGCGGGAGACGCGTGGGTAGCCCACCAGGATATGTTTATAGAACTCGCGCCAGAGCAGTTCATTGATCCAGGTGACCGCGCCGGCGCTGCCGCTCTCGAACTCGCCCCGGTTGGCTTGCAACGCAGCGTGCAGGCACTGGCGCGGCGAAACCACGCCGGCCACCAGGTAGGCCGACAGTTGGCTGGTGCCGGGTTTGGCGGGAAAGTCCCGCTCGCTTTGGTAATAGTCGATCTGCTGGTCGACGAACGTATCGAGGCGCCGCCGGGCTTCCTGCTCACCGGCGGGCCAGAGTGCCCTCAGCGCCTGGCCGGGACGCTCGAAGCCTTCGACGTGCGTCGGCACCGGGTCACTGGAAATGCCGGTGGGGGCCTGGCGGACCGGTGCAGGCACCAGGCCCGGCAGCGAAAAGTGCAGACGGCTGTAGCACACCTTGCGGAACTGGCTGAACACCTGAAAGTAATTGCCGGTCTTGGTCAGTACGCTGCCGGGCTTGAACAGCACCTGGTCGAGGTGGCTGTGGAAGTCGATGCCTTCCCCGGCCAGGGCCTGGGCGACCTCGGCGTCGCGCCGGGTTTCGTTCAGGCCGTATTCCTCGTTGATGTGAACGGCGCTGATCTTCAATTCCCGGCACAGCGTGAGCAGCACCTGCGGCGCCTGGTCCCAGTGCGCAGCGGTGCGGATCAGCAGGGGAATGTTCAGGTTGCCCAGGCTTGCGCTCAGCGACGCGAGGTTGCGCAGCCAGAAATCGATCTTGCACGGGGCATCGTCATGGGCGCGCCATTGCTCTGGGCTCAGCAGGTACACCGCTACAACGGGGCCCTTGGCTGCGGCGGCCGCCAGGGCGATGTTGTCGTGCAGACGCAGGTCACTGCGTAGCCAGATCAATTGCATGTTGTTTTCCATTCAAAGAAGTTCTCGGCGGCTCAGTTCGTGGTAGGCCGATAGCGGGTCTTCGGCCCAGGCCACGTCGATCGCCGACACACCGGTGGATAACCGCGCGTGGTGAATCGAAGCGGCCGGGCCGGCAATGATGATCGGGCAGGCGACACCGACCAGCAGCCGGGGCAGTTGCGACAGGTTGATGGCGTTGCTGGCGTACAGCAGCACGCCGCGAGCCCCGAGGCGCTCGACCGCCAGGGCCAGTTCGCCTGGCGGGATCGGACCGTCGAACACTTCCACCGGGCAATCGGCGCTGCTGACAAGCCAGGCGGTGAGCCACAGGTGCGGCTCCAGGACCTGGTCCGAATGGTTGACCAGCAGCAACGGCGCGCCGCGCAACTGGCGGTTGTTGTGATAGATACGGCTGCCGAATTTGCTGCGCAGCCACGAGTGCAGGAAGACCCGTTCCAACTGCGCCCCGAACTGGCCCTGCCAGCGCAACTGCAGGTCGGCCAACAACGGCAACAGCAATTGCTCGCACACGGTCCGGGGCGGGTAGAGGGCCATGGCCTGGTTGACCAGGTCGTCGATCTGCCGCTCGGCCAGTTGCGTCACCGCCTGCACCAGGGCGTGACGCTGGCGTTGCCAGTCGTTTTCCAACGGTTCGGCGGCCGGCTGCGGGGTGTCGAGCAAGGGCTTGATCTTGCTGACGGCCACGCCGCGGTTGATCCAGGTGAGGATGCTCTGGATCTGCTGGACATGCTCGGCGTTGAACAGTCGGTGGCCCTTGGGGGTGCGGTGCGGCACGATCAAGCCGTAGCGACGCTCCCAGGCACGCAACGTGACGGCGTTGACGCCGGTTTGCCGGGCGACTTCACGGATCGGCAGCCAGCCTTGCGCCAAGGCTTCGGCGAAATCCGTCCCGAGGTCTTCGCTGGCACTGGAATCGGTTGGGCGCTTCATCAGATGGCGTTTCGCAGGCTGAGGTTTTCCGGGTGCGGTTGCAGGTAGACCTGCTGCGCCAGGTACGGGTCGGGATGCAGGCGCAAGTGATGCTTGAGCAGGGTCAGCGGCACCACCAGGGGCACGATGCCGAGGCGATACTGCCCGATGAGGTGCTGCACCTCCTGTTTGTCCTCCGTGCCGATGGCCCGCTTGAGGTAACCGCTCAGGTGTTGCAGCACGTTGGTGTGAGTGCGGCGGGTGGCGCATTTTTTCAGGGCGCTCATCAGCGCGCTGAAGTAACGTCGGCCCAGTTCATCGGGGTCTTCCTTGCCCATGTTGCCCAGCCAATTGCCCAGGGCTTTGTATTGCGCCGGGTTGTGGGCCATCAGCAGGTATTTGTGGCGCGAATGGAAGTCGATCAGGTCGCGGCGGGTCAGGCCCTGGCGACGCAAGGGCTGCCAGGCGGCATAGGCGAACACCCGTGTGAGGAAGTTCTCCCGCAGCACGGGGTCGTTGAGGCGACCGTCTTCTTCCACCGGCAAGTCGGGATGGCGTTCGCAGAAGGCCTGGGCGTAGACACCGCGCCCGCCACCGTCCTGAGACGCCCCGTTGGGGGCGTAGACCTTGACCCGTTCCAAGCCGCAGGATGGGGATTTCTGCATGAAGATGTAGCCGCAGATGTCATCCAGCTCCCCGGCCATCTGCCGCCCGTAATCGGCCAGCGGTTGCGTGACGTCGAGCTCGCGATTGACCGTGCCCACCGCATTTGGCGCTGTGGGGTTGCCTACCAGGCGGATAGGCTCACGGGGGATGCCCAGGCCGATGGCGACTTCGGGGCACACCGGCACGAAATCGAAGTAATCGACCAGGGTGCGACTGCACAACGGCGATTGCTTGTGCCCGCCGTTGTAGCGCACTTCGGCGCCCATGAGGCAGGCGCTGATGGCGATTTTTGGTTTGGCGACGGCTTCGTTGGGCATGGGCACCTCGGATGACATAATCTTGTACAGGTAGTGAAATTTGTACAATATGTTTCATCATAGAGGTGAAGTTGTACAAGTCAAACGGTTTTGCCGACCTGAGGGCTGCCACGCATCCTCGTACCTGGGCGAGCGAGCTTGCTCGCGATAGCGGTGGACCTGCCAACAGCATTGTCGGCTTGAGAACCGCATTCGCGAGCAGGCGGGCATGGGCGATGTTTTTTCAAAGAGGAGCTGCTGTCCGTTTCGACAGCAGCGGGCAGGGCGGGTGAGGCGGTTTACTGCAGGCTGGCGTGCAAGCGACGGGCTGCTTCCTGGCCGCTGAGCCAGGCACCTTCGACCCGGCCGGACAGGCACCAGTCGCCGCACACGTACAGGCCCAGGTCGGCATCGGCCAGGGCGCCCCATTCATGGCTGCCGGCGGGGCGGGCGTAGAGCCAGCGGTGGGCCACGCTGAAGTGCGGGGCGGGCATGGCGCTGTGCAACAGTTCGGCGAAGGCGCCGTGCAGGTGCTCGATCACCGCCTCCTTGGACAGGTCGATGTGCTGCCGGCTCCAGTCGCTGGTGGCGTGCAGCACCCAGGTGTCGAGCGTGCTGTCGCGCCCCGGTTTGCTGCGGTTGCGGGCCAGCCAGTCGAGGGGGCTGTCTTGTACGAAGCAACCTTCCATGGGGGTGTCCAGCGGCGTTTCGAAGGCCAGGGCCACCGCCCAGGTCGGGTCCATTTTCACGCCGGCCGCCACGCCGGCCAGCTTCGGTACGGCCGCTAGCAGTGCGGTGGCCTGGGGCGCCGGGGTGGCAATCACCACCTGGCCGAAGGGGCCGTGGGTGAAGCCTTCGGCGTCCTGCAGATGCCAGTGTTCCTGGCCGCGATACACCTCGGTGATCCGGCAGGAAAACTGCACTTGCAGCGTGCCGAGCAGGGCCCGGGTGATGGCGCTCATACGGGGCGTGCCGACCCAGCGGGTCTGCTCGTCCGGCGAGGGGCTCAGTTGCCCGCCTTGGAAATTGTAGAGTTGCGGGTTCCATTCCGCGGCCCAGCCATTGGCTTGCCAGCGCTGCACTTCCGTGACGAAGCGCCGGTCGCGGGCGGTGAAGTACTGGGCGCCCATGTCCAGCGCGCCGGCGTCGCTGCGCTTGCTGGACATGCGTCCGCCGCTGCCATGGCTTTTATCGAAGAGTTGAACGATGTGCCCGGCCTCCGTCAGGGCCTGGGCGGCTGAGAGTCCGGCGATGCCGGTGCCGATGATTGCGATAGGTACAGTCATGAGGGCCTCGTTTACCTTTTCTGTACAGACTACGCCGTCGTTTAAACCTGTACAATTCGGGTTTTTGGTATAAGTTTTACCGTTCGCGTTCGGATAGGTTGTCCTATTGTTAAACACAGACCCTGTCCGATACGAAAAATCCCTGCTTATAAAAATAGACTAGTGGGCTGGGTAAAACGCGATGCGAGGAACATCTCATGCACATATTGCTGACCGGCGGTACTGGTTTGATCGGGCGTCAGCTCTGCCGCCTGTGGTTGGGACAGGGGCATCGCTTGACGGTCTGGAGTCGTCGCCCCGAAGAGGTGGCGAAAATCTGCGGGGCGCAGGTCAAGGGCATCGCCCGACTTGATGACATCGTCGAGCCCGTGGACGCGGTGGTGAACCTGGCCGGTGCGCCGATTGGCGACCGTCCCTGGACCCACAAGCGCAAGATGTTGCTGTGGAGCAGTCGCATCACCCTGACCGAAGTATTGCTGGCGTGGCTGGAACGTTGCGAGCAGAAACCGCGGGTGCTGGTGTCCGGTTCCGCCGTGGGCTGGTATGGCGATGGTGGTGAACGCGAGTTGACCGAGGCTTGCGGGCCGGTGAGCGAGGATTTCGCCAGCCAGTTGTGCATCGCCTGGGAAGAAACCGCGCAACGTGCCGAGGCCCTGGGCCTGCGCGTGGTGCTGGTGCGGACCGGTCTGGTGCTGTCCGCCGAGGGCGGCCTTTTGTCGCGGCTGTCGCTGCCGTTCAAACTGGCGCTGGGCGGGCGAATCGGCAATGGTAGGCAGTGGATGCCATGGATTCATATCGACGATCAAATCGCCCTGATTGATTTTCTTCTGCACCAGGATGACGCCAGCGGTCCTTATAATGCCTGCGCGCCGAACCCGGTGCGCAATCGCGATTTCGCCAAGGCCCTGGGTCGCGCGTTGCACCGGCCAGCCGTGGTGCCGATGCCGGAGCTTGCGTTGAAAGTCATGCTGGGGGAGTTGTCATTGCTGTTGCTGGGCGGGCAGCGCGCCACGCCGGCCCGATTGCAGGCGGCAGGTTTCACATTCCGCTTCACCGATTTACCCGCGGCCCTGGATGACTTGTCCAGCCGCCTTTGAAATAGGACGTTGCATGACCGATCACGCGTTGCTGCTGGTTAATCTGGGTTCGCCTGCTTCCACCTCGGTGGCCGATGTGCGCCGTTACCTCAATCAATTCCTGATGGACCCATATGTCATCGACCTGCCGTGGCCGGTGCGCCGCTTGCTGGTGTCGCTGATCCTGGTCAAGCGCCCCGAGCAGTCGGCGCACGCCTACGCTTCGATCTGGTGGGACGAAGGCTCGCCGCTGGTGGTGCTCAGCCGCCGCCTGCAACAGGCCATGACCGCCCAGTGGACCCAGGGCCCGGTGGAACTGGCGATGCGGTACGGCGAGCCGTCCATCGAGTCGACGCTGGTGCGCCTGGCGAGCCAGGGGCACCAGAAGATCACGTTGGCGCCGTTGTATCCGCAGTTCGCCGACAGCACTGTCACCACGGTGGTCGAGGAAGCCAGGCGAGTGGTGCGGGAAAACAAGCTCAACGTGCAGTTCTCGGTCTTGCAGCCGTTCTACGACCAGCCGGAATACCTCGACACCCTGGTCGCCAGCGCCAAGCCCTACCTGATGCAGGACCACGATCACCTGCTGCTGAGTTTCCACGGCCTGCCGGAACGGCACCTGACCAAGCTCGACCCGACGGGGTTTCATTGCTTCAAGGACGCCGACTGCTGCAAGAACGCTCCACCGGAGGTCATTGCGACCTGCTACCGCGCCCAGTGCATCCGCACGGCCGAGCTGTTTGCCCAGCAGATGGGGCTCAAGCAAGGGCGGTGGTCCGTGTCGTTCCAGTCCCGCCTTGGCCGCGCCAAGTGGATCGAACCCTACACCGAAGCGCGCCTGGAAGAACTGGCCAAAAGTGGCGTGAAGAAAGTGCTGGTGATGTGCCCGGCGTTCGTGGCCGATTGCATCGAGACTTTGGAAGAGATTGGCGACCGTGGTCGCGAGCAATTCCGCGAGGCGGGCGGGGAGGAGTTGGTGCTGGTGCCCTGCCTCAATGACGATCCGCAGTGGGCGAAGGCATTGAGCACTCTGTGTGAACGGGCGCCGATGGCGCTATAAAATTCAAGGGCGCTTTCGCGAGCAAGCCCGCTCCCACAGTGGACCTCGGGTGTCACACATTCTGTGACCATCCAGCATCCACTGTGGGAGCGGGCTTGCTCGCGAAGAGGCCCGACCCGACAGCACATCTATCAGATCAGCGGCTCATCCGGTTTCTTGTGCTTCCAGCCGTCATTGCCCGGCAGCAGCAGGTTCAGCGCAATCGCCACCACCGCGCACAGCGCGATGCCCTTGAGGCCGAAGTCGTCCGGGCCGGTGCCGGTGCCCACCAGCACGCCGCCGATGCCGAACACCAGGGTCACCGACACGATCACCAGGTTACGCGCTTCGCCCAAGTCGATCTTGTGGCGGATCAGCGTGTTCATGCCCACCGCCGCAATCGAACCGAACAACAGGCAGAGGATCCCGCCCATCACCGGCACCGGGATGCTTTGCAGCAGTGCGCCGAACTTGCCGATGAACGCCAGGCTGATGGCGAAGATGGCCGCCCAGGTCATGATCTTCGGGTTGTAGTTCTTGGTCAGCATCACCGCGCCGGTGACTTCGGCGTAGGTGGTGTTGGGCGGGCCGCCGAAGAGGCCGGCTGCGGTGGTGGCGATGCCGTCACCGAACAGGGTGCGATGCAGGCCTGGCTTTTTCAGGTAGTCGCGACCGGTCACGCTGCCCACGGCGATCACGCCGCCGATGTGCTCGATGGCCGGCGCCAGGGCCACCGGGACGATGAACAGGATCGCCTGCCAGTTGAACGCCGGTGCGGTGAAGTTCGGCAGGGCGAACCAAGGCGCGGCGGCGATTTTCGCGGTGTCCACGACACCGAAGAAAAAGGCCATGGCAAAGCCCACCAGCACGCCGGAAATGATCGGCACCAGGCGGAAGATGCCTTTGCCGAACACCGCGACGACCAGGGTGGTGAGCAGGGCGGGCATCGAAATCATCATCGCCGTCTGGTAGTGAATCAGTTCGGTGCCGTCGCCGGCCTTGCCCATCGCCATGTTCGCGGCAATCGGCGCCATCGCCAGGCCAATGGAAATGATCACCGGACCGATGACCACCGGCGGTAGCAGGCGGTCGATGAAGCCGGTGCCCTTGATCTTCACCGCCAGGCCCAGGAAGGTGTAGACGAAGCCGGCCGCCATCACACCGCCCATGGTCGCCGCCAGGCCGAACTGGCCCTTGGCAAGGATGATCGGGGTGATGAAGGCAAAGCTCGACGCCAGGAACACCGGCACCTGGCGCCCGGTGACGACCTGGAACAGGATCGTGCCCAGGCCCGCGGTGAACAGCGCCACGTTCGGATCCAGCCCGGTGATCAATGGCATCAGCACCAGCGCGCCGAAGGCGACGAACAGCATCTGCGCGCCGGACAGTACCTGGCGCCAGAGCGGATCGTTGAACTCATCCTGCATGCTCAGGCGTCCTTCTGCTTGGTGCCGAAGATCTTGTCGCCGGCATCGCCCAGGCCCGGGATGATGTAGCCATGTTCATTGAGCTTGTGGTCGATGGACGCGGTGTAGATGGTCACGTCGGGGTGCGCATCCTGCACGGCCTGGATGCCTTCGGGCGCGGCCACCAGCACCATCGCGCGAATGTCCCGGCAACCGGCTTTTTTCAGCAGGTCGATGGTGGCGACCATGGAACTGCCGGTGGCGAGCATCGGGTCGATGATCATGGCCAGGCGTTCGTCGATTTCCGGTACCAGTTTTTCCAGGTAGGTGTGGGCCTGCAACGTTTCTTCATTGCGCGCCACGCCCACGGCGCTGACCTTGGCGCCCGGGATCAGGCTCAGCACGCCCTCGAGCATGCCGATACCGGCGCGCAGGATCGGCACCACGGTGATTTTCTTGCCGGCGATTTTCTCGACCTGGACCTTGCCGGCCCAACCGTCGATTTCATAGGACTCCAGGGGCAGGTCCTTGGTGGCTTCGTAGGTGAGCAGGGCACCGACTTCCTGGGCAAGCTCCCGGAAGTTCTTCGTGCTAATGTCGGCGCGGCGCATCAGGCCGAGTTTGTGTCTGATCAGCGGATGGCGGATCTCGAGAATGGGCATGGGGAAGGCTCCGGCGGCGGGCAAAAAAACCGGCCTAGATTAATCTATCCGAGGGTGTTGTCCTATAGACAATACAGAACGTTAGTCCACAAACGCTTGATCTGGCCGGGCGGGATGCGTACCTTTGCCCGCTTTTCTGAACCTCCCGCCCCCTCAACCCCCTTGGAGAGCGCCATGTCCGCTGATCTCGAGCATATCCGTCAAATCATGCGAGAGGCTGACTGCCTGTACACCGAAGCCGAAGTCGAAGCGGCGATCGCCCGTGTCGGCGCGCAGATCAACGAGCAACTGGCCGAGTCCAACCCGGTGGTGTTCTGCGTCATGAACGGCGGGCTGATTTTCTCCGGCAAGCTGCTGACCTACCTGAACTTCCCGCTGGAAGCGTCCTACCTGCACGCCACCCGTTATCGCAACGAGACCAGCGGCGGCGACCTGTTCTGGAAGGCCAAGCCGGAAGTCTCGTTCATCGACCGCGACGTGCTGATCATCGACGACATTCTCGACGAAGGTCACACCCTCGGCGCCATCATCGACTTCTGCAAGCATGCCGGCGCCCGTGCGGTGCACACCGCCGTGCTGATCGACAAGGACCACGACCGCAAGGCCCGTCCGGACCTGAAGGCCGATTTCGTCGGCCTGCCGTGCATCGACCGCTACATCTTTGGCTACGGCATGGACTACAAAGGCTACTGGCGCAACGCGAACGGTATTTTTGCGGTCAAGGGGATGTAATCGATGAACCGGCCGAGCTTCCTGGATCAAGCGTTGTTTGATGAAGTGGCCGGGAAAGCCGCCGCCAGCGCGCGTGGGCGGCAGCACCACAACTTTCATCAGATGGACGAACCTTGCCATCGCATGGCGGTAGGCTTGCAGCCTTCGACGTACATCCCTCCGCACCGCCACCTGAGTGCCGACAAGGCGGAAACCCTGCTGGTGCTTAAAGGGCGGCTGGGGGTGTTGATCTTCGATGAAGACGGTGCGGTGGTGGACAAGCGCATCCTGCAGGCCGGCGGCGATTGCCTGGGCGTCGACCTGCCGGTTGGCGTGTATCACGGCCTGGTGGTGCTGGAAGCCGACAGCCTGATGTTCGAATGCAAGGCCGGTCCCTACCGCCCGGTGGGCGACGGCGAACTGGCCCACTGGGCACCCCGCGAGGGCGAGCCTGGCGTGGCTGAGTACCAGGCATGGATGCGGGCGCAGTTCGACTGAGCACCGCATCGGGCACCGGCTGCGGAGGTTCTGTGGCGAGGGAGCTTGCTCCCGCTGGGCTGCGAAGCGGCCCCCTGGAACTGAAGCCTGGGTGTGTCAGGCACACCGCATTGATCGTTTTGGGCCTGCTGCGCAGTCCAGCGGGAGCAAGCTCCCTCGCCACGGTGTGGTTGCCCATTATCCAACAAGGCAAAAGAGGGGGCTGCGGCGAGTGCTTTTGTGGCGAGGGGATTTATCCCCGCTGGGCTGCGAAGCGGCCCCCCTGGAGCAGGCGCCTGGTTGTGTCAGGCACACCGCATTGATCTTTTTGGGCCTGCTACGCAGTCCAACGGGGATAAATCCCCTCGCCACAGGAGTTTTGTGTGAGCTTGTTTTCGTGGCGAGGGAGCTTGCTCCCGCAGGGCTGCGAAGCGGCCCCCCCTGGAGCAGGAGCCTGGGTGTGTCAGGCACACCGCATTGATCTTTTTTGGGCCTGCTACGCAGTCCAACGGGGATAAATCCCCTCGCCACAGGAGTTTTGTGTGAGCTTGTTTTCGTGGCGAGGGAGCTTGCTCCCGCTGGGCTGCGAAGCGGCCCCCCTGGAACTGACGCCTGGGTGTGTCAGGCACACCGCATTGATCTTTTTGGGCCTGCTGCGCAGTCCAGCGGGAGCAAGCTCCCTCGCCACGGTGTGGTTGCCCATTATCCAACAAGGCAAAAGAGGGGGCTGTGGCGAGTGCTTTTGTGGCGAGGGGATTTATCCCCGCTGGGCTGCGAAGCGGCCCCCTGGAACTGAAGCCTGGGGGTGTCAGGCAGACCGCATTGATCTTTTTTGGGCCTGCTACGCAGTCCAACGGGGATAAATCCCCTCGCCACAGGAGTTTTGTGTGAGCTTGCTTTCGTGGCGAGGGAGCTTGCTCCCGCTGGGCTGCGAAGCGGCCCCCCTCGCCACAGGTCAGGCGCAGTGGGCTTGCAGCCAGCGCTCACTCTTGATCCGCGCTTGCTCCAGCGTTTTCACATAAGCCAGTTGGCGCTGCTCGCGATGGATGCCGGCGCGGCGCAGTTTCAGGCGTACCCGCGGCGCGGTCGCCACCAGGATCAGGCCGATGCCTTGCTTGCGGTAATCCTTCAGGATGTTTTCAAACGCGGCCAGCGCGGTCATGTCCAGCATCGGCACGGCACTCATCTCCACGATCACCACCCGAACCCCCGGGTCGAAACGGCGTAGCACATCCAGGGCTTTTTCGGCGGCGCCGAAGAACAGCGGCCCGCGGATGCCATAGCAGCGCACATGCTCGGGCATGTCTTGCAACGCCTGGTGGAAGTGGCGGGGCAGTTCGGCGCTGTCGGTCAGTTCACTCATGCGCTTGATGAACAACCCGGCGGCCAGCAACAGACCGACCGCGACGGCCAGCACCATGTCGAACAGCACCGTCAGGCCCAGGCAGGTCAGCAGCACCAGCACGTCGCTGCGCGGGGCGATGCGCAGGGTGTGCAGCACATGCCCGGCTTCGCTCATGTTCCAGGCAACCATGACCAGCAATGCCGCCAGCGCGGCCATGGGCAAGTAGCTGAACAGCGGTGCCAGCAGCACCATCGCCAGCAGCACCACCAGGCTGTGGATGATCGCGGCCAACGGTGACGACGCGCCGCTGCGCACATTGGTGGCGCTGCGGGCAATCGCGGCGGTGGCGGTGATGCCGCCGAACAGCGGCGCCACCAGATTGCCCAGGCCTTGGCCTATCAGCTCGGCATTGGGGTCGTGCTTGCTGCCGGTCATGCCGTCCGCCACCACGGCGCACAGCAGTGACTCGATGGCGCCGAGCATGGCGATGGCGAAGGCGGGGCCCAGCAACTGGCGGATCAGGTCATAGGAAAGGTTCAGGGGGTGGCCCTGGCCGTCCGGCAGATGCCAGGGCCAGTCGAAGCTTGGCAGAAACGGTGGGATGCCCGGGTAGGTGACGCCCTCCACCACGTAACCGAAGCGTTCGCCCAGTGTCGCGACCGGCAAGCCCCAGCGCTCCATCGCCAGCCCCAGCAGTGCGCCCACCAGCAAAGCGACCAGATGCCCGGGGACTTTCGGCACCCAGCGCGGCCAGATGATCAATAGCGCCAGACAGGTGACGCCGATCAGGCTATCGCCCAGGCGGGCGCCGGGCAGGGCGATGAGCAGTTCGCCGAGCTGTTCCATGTAGTGCCGGGCCTGGCCGACGTTGCTCAGGCCCAGCAGGTCCTTGAGTTGCAACGTGGCGATGACCACGCCGATCCCGGCGGTAAAGCCCAGGATGACCGGGTAGGGAATGTACTGGATCAGCCGTCCGGCCCGCATCAGGCCCAGGGCGATCAGGATCAGGCCGGCCAGCATCGTGCACAACAGCAGGCCGCCCAGGCCGTATTGCTGGGTGATGGGCAACAGGATCACCACGAACGCCGCCGTCGGTCCGCTCACGTTGAAGCGCGAGCCACCGGTGAGGGCGATCAGCGGCGCCGCCACCAGCACGGTGTACAGGCCATGCTGCGGAGGCACGCCAACGGCGATCGCCAGGGCCATGGCCAGGGGAATGGCGATGATCCCGACGGTCAGCCCGGCCACCAGGTCGCCGCGCAGGCGCGCAAGGGTATAACCGGCCTGCCAGCTCTGGCGCCAGGCGGCAAACAATGGTGGGGCGGAGAAAGACATGAATACTCCTCGCAAGGGGGCTGGCACTGGCCCTCGCCACAAAGGCATGCACCGCTAGACCGGGGCTGATGGCTCTTTGAGTATGCCGTGCTCGTTGCGCGGATGTATTGATCTGGATCGTTATTTTTACCGTCCAGGCTCATGCTAGAGTGCCCGGCCAAGACCCCGGAGCTTGCCATGCCTGTCTCGATTCGCCGTTGCGCCGCTGTACTGCTGATATCCAGCCTGCCTTTGACGGCGATGGCCGCACCGATGCACAGCCAGTTCCTGCCCCCCGACGACCTCGTGGCGCGCCAGGAACAGCCCGAACAGCAGCAATTGCTGCAAGTCACCGACTATTCGGTGGTGCTGGGCAATCAGCGTCAATCCAATCAACAGCCGATCCCGGTCACTTCACCCTTGCTGGTGCGCCTCAAGGGCAAGCCACTGAACAAGGGCGCGAGCCTCAACCAGGTGATCCTCAACTTCGACGGCGAAAGCAAAAGCCTGAAGAAGCCGGTTTTCGACGAGGCCAGCAAGACCCTCACCCTGACTTATCCACAGGCCCAATACCGGGTGGTCATCGATCTGCTGCGCAACAACACCGTGTATGTGCAGTTCCTCACCTACGCCAATGGCCACATCTGGGCCGATCTGCACACCGGGGCCGAACGCTCGCGTTGAGCCTCGGGGCCTGCCGGGGGTAAACTGCCCGCCCCGTGAATCGTGCGAGTTGGAGCCGGCAATGCGTAAAGACAAGAAACAGGTGATTGGTGACGAGATTGGCGACGAACAGATCAAGCTGTTCCTCAATTTCGAACCGGTCGATGCCACTTCGCCGTCGCTGCACAAACTGATCAAGGGCTACCGTGGCCTGCGGGTCGATGATTTCGAGCGGTTCCTGACCTTCTTCGTCGAAGCCGGCTACGACCTCCATGGCAAGGATGAGCACGGCAACGACTTCGTGGCATTGGTCCAGGACCAGCGCAACGCCGAGGAATACATCGAATTGATCGAGAAGGCGCGTGGCTGATTGATCATGGGCCTGCTTCGCAGGCCAGCGGGAGCAAGCGCCCTCGCCACAAAACGTCACCCATAAAAAACGCCCCGCTCTCATGGAGAACGGGGCGTTTTTTATGGGGCGAGCCTCAAGCGTAGCTTTGGGTCTCGCTGCTTTGCTCGACCAGTTCCAGCGCGACATTGTTCTGCGCGTTGATCTTGCGATACAGCGCCGCGTCGGTTTCCAGCACTTTTTCCCGGGCCGGGAAGATTTCCGCGAGCTTGGTGGCCCACTCGCCCTTGGCCTTGTCCGGGAAGCAGCGCTCGATCAGTTCCAGCATGATCGAAACGGTCACCGAAGCACCTGGCGATGCGCCGAGCAGGGCGGCGAGAGTGCCGTCCTTGGCCGCCACCAGCTCGGTGCCGAACTGCAGGATGCCGCCTTTCTTCGGGTCTTTCTTGATGATCTGCACCCGCTGGCCGGCCACTTCCAGGCGCCAGTCCTCGGCTTTCGCCTCGGGGTAGAAGCGCCGCAGCGATTCCAGGCGTTGTTCCATGGATTGCATCACTTCGCTGATCAGGTACTTGGTCAGGTCCATGTTGTCGCGGGCCACGGCCAGCATCGGACCGATGTTGCCGGCCCGTACCGACAGCGGCAGGTCCATGATCGAACCGTGCTTGAGGAACTTGGTGGTGAAGCCGGCGTAGGGCCCGAACAGCAGGGATTTCTTGCCATCGACCACGCGGGTGTCCAGGTGCGGCACCGACATGGGTGGCGAGCCGACCGCGGCCTGGCTGTAGACCTTGGCCTGGTGGTGCTTGACCACGTCCGGGTTGTCGCAGCGCAGCCACTGGCCGCTGACCGGGAAGCCGCCGAAGCCCTTGCTTTCCTCGATGCCCGAGGCTTGCAGCAGCGGCAAGGCCGCGCCGCCGGCGCCCAGGAAGACGAACTTGGCGTCGACTTCGCGGGTGCTGCCGGAATTGACGTCCTTGATGCTCACGGTCCAGCCACTGCCCTTGCGCTTGAGGCCGGTGACGCGCTTGCAATACTTGACCTGGGTGTCCGGTGCGCTGGTCAGGTGCTTGAGCAACTGGTTGGTCAGGGCGCCGAAGTTGACGTCGGTGCCGTTCATGACGCGGGTGGCGGCGATGACCTCATCGGCTGGCCGGCCCGGCATCATCAGCGGCATCCACTCGGCCATCACGGCCTTGTCCTCGGTGTATTCCATGTCGGCGAAGGCATGGTGCTTGCTCAGCAGCTCGAAGCGCTTCTTGAGAAACGACACGCCTTTTTCACCCTGGACGAAGCTCAGGTGCGGCACCGGGGCGATGAACGACTTGGAAGAACCGAACGTGCCCTTTTGGGTCAGGTACGTCCAGAACTGCTTCGACACCTCGAACTGGGTGTTGATGTGCACGGCTTTCTTGATGTCGACACTGCCATCGGCTGCCTGGGGCGTGTAGTTGAGCTCACACAGCCCGGCGTGGCCGGTACCGGCGTTGTTCCAGGGGTTGGAACTCTCCGCGGCACCGGAATCCATCAGCTCGACGACTTCCAGCGAGATCGCGGGGTCGAGCTCCTTGAGCAGTACGGCCAGGGTGGCACTCATGATGCCGGCCCCTACCAGAACTACATCGACTGCTTCGTTATGCGCCATTTAACGCGTCTCCAAAATCTGCAGCACCAAATTGTCGGCATAGCGGCCAGGATTGGCGGGGCAGGTGGTGGTGCCCCAGGTACCCATGGCCAGGATCGCCATGTCCGAATCTTCGCAATTTTTCGCAACTACTGCGGATGCATGCAGCCTGGCCTTACAGAGTCACATGAACTCATTTAAGCGCCGGGCAGGCAATTCGACTTATGGCCGAGACATCCGTTAGCGCAACCAAATCCGTAGCGGACAGGCTTCAGGCAGCGGTTCTTGAGCGATATCCGGTCCTGTATCGTTGGGCTGTTTCAGACGCTAATGGTGCTTGTTCAGACGCAAAACTCTTCATTTGCTCGCCACACTCTTGTGAAGTTGTGAAAACCCGTTTTTTCACGCTCTTTTGAAGACGTGAACCTCAAAAAAGGGCTGTCCCAGCCTGGCACCGCGCCCGGTTTGGTTGCCCCCATGTATTACATGACAGGCAAAACGGGCAGACAGCTCAGTGACCGAGCGTAATGACAGCTCTGCAGATGCGCGAAAAGTGGTCAATAGCTTGAGAAACAGCAAGCGCGCCAGCTTCACTCGATCTGTGTGGGCGGCTCTCTGTGGGCGGTGCGGGGTGCCAATACCTGCGCATCAGCGGCGTTGCGGGGCCCGATCAGGAGACGTCCTTATAATCGGGGGGAGATTGTATCGAAGAAACGCAGGGAAATGGTCGTGATTAATGACTTTTATTAGCCGTCCGGTCAGATGGTCAACAGTTGTCGGTTGCGTGCGCGAGCGCGCACCGGTTGCACGCGGGCGCTGGCGGGCAGTGGCTGGTGCAGCCAGTTGAGGCGGATCTCTTCGATTTCCACCCAGCCTTCGCCCATGGGTTGCAGGCTGCATTGCTTGAACGCCTGGCAAAGACCGTTGCGGTCGAGCAGGGCGAAGCTGCGGTGGTGAGGGCGCGGTGTGAACAGGGAAATGAGCAAGCGCATGATCGGATACCGGGTCAGGGAGCTTGAGGCAAGCCTGACAGCGGGCCATGACATGGCGGTGTAAGGACCGTGACAATGGGGTGACAGGAACCGCGGTTACCGGCCCGTGTCAGACATTTGAGTATTCATCGTGCGGTGCTAGTTCCAAGGCCGAGCGCACCGCTATACTGCCGGCCTGTTCGTGCCCGATTCTGGAGAGAAGCGCATGTTGCAACGCCTGTTGTTCGGTTTGATCGCCGTGGCCAGTCTGACCCTCGTCGGCTGCGCCCACAGCCCGCAACAACTCAACCCCGAGCCCAAGCTCAACGCCCAACTGGCGCCCGTAGGACGTGGCCAGCCGGTGGTGGTACGGGTAGTGGACGGTCGTCCGTCGCCGACCCTCGGCACCCGTGGCGGGCTGTACCCGGAAACCAGCGTAATTACGGTGCAGGGCGCGCAGATCCTGCCCAAGCTGCAGGCCCAGGCTGAAGCCGCTGTCCGCCTGCTAGGCTTCACCCCGACCGCGAACGCTTTGAACGCGCCGCAACTGACCGTGACCCTGGCCGAACTCAAGTACCAGTCGCCCAAGGAAGGCATGTACGTGACCGAAGCCACCATCGGCGCGACCTTCCGCTCCGACGTGCAGAATGCCAACCGCCGCTACAGTGGTCGCTACGGTGCGTCGCTGGACCAGCGCTTCGGCATGGCGCCCAACCAGGACACCAACACCAAGCTGGTCAGCGATGTGTTGAGCGATGCCCTGACGCGTCTGTTCAAGGACCCGACCATTGGCCAGGTGCTGGCTGAGTAAAAGTCAACCATCCCCAATGTGGGAGCGAGCTTGCTCGCGATAGCGGCCTGTCAGTCAACAGATGTGTTGGTGTGCGGACGCTATCGCGAGCAAGCTCGCTCCCACAGGTGTTTTTGCAGGAGCGATTTCATGCGGCCTGTGAATAGAACTCCAGCACACTGATCCCGGTCAGCAGGTCGGTCTCGGGCAGGTCGGCGTGCTGGTGGCCGCCGAGGGCGCAATACACCAGCCAGTGTCGGTCCTGCACATTGAAGGACAGGCTGTCGACGAGGTTCTGCTGTTCGTCGCTGGGGCTGATGAGGTAGAGGCGGTCCTGGTTTTCGGCGTGAAGCATGATGGGGTCCGGGCTGGTTTGAAGGGCGACAGGGTGGCTTATCCAGATGACGAAACCGTGACGGGGCAAATTAATCGGTCGCCCGGACCTTGCCCCCACAGGTCGGAAAAAACCGCCCAGGGCGGCAGGCTTTCGGTAGAATCCGCGCCCTGTTCGTAGGTCCCGGACGTGTCCTGTCCGTATTTCCGCTTGAGGTTCGTGATGTCGCTGCATCTGTTTTCGCTGTTCGCTGCCCACCCCGCCAAACTGATCAACCTGCTCGCGTTGCTGTTCGCCTGCCCGGGCGGTTGGGTGCTGCATGCGACGCGCCGCCGTGAGCAGCGGGCCCGAGCCTGCCTGCAAGCACGCAGCGGAAATGGTGAGGAACGCTTCGAGGCGCTGCTGGACCTGGCGACCCAGCGCATGAACCGGTTCTTCTACCGGTTCGGTTTCGGTTGCCTGGCGCTGGCGTTGCTGGTGTCGTGGATCAGCACGCAGATTCACTGATCAGGTTATTGATGTAGGCGTTGTCTGTGGCGAGGGGATTTATCCCCGTTCGAGTGCGGAGCACTCGCCAGGCTTGGATAAGCAAACAATCCTGGGGGCTGCTGCGCAGCCCAGCGGGGATAAATCCCCTCGCCACAGGTATGGCGCTTCTCCTGAGGTCGAGACACGCTCCGCCTTACAACGCCAACCCCGCCTTGACCCGATACTGATTGCGCACCGGCGTCGCGTATTGCAGTACCAGGAACGGTCGGTAGTCCGCCGGGCAAGCGTCCAGTCGGCGTTGCCACTCTTGCTCGGCCTTGGCCAGTTCCTCGGCACCAAACACCTCGGCCGCCGTCGGCACCTGCAATTGCGGGTCGGCGTCAGCCCATTGGGCGTAGGCCAGGTAGTGCACCGGGAACAACCGATAGCCGCCGAGAATCTGCCGGTCCATTTCCACGGCCAATTGCTTGGTGTCCTCGAAATATTCGGTGATGGGCGCGGCGAAGTTCACATGCACCCGGCCCTTGTAGCCGGTGATGCCCTTGGCAATGCTCACGTCGTCCTCGCCGGGCGCCTTGGTGTAGGTGCCGGTGGTGGCGCGGATGTACAGCTCGCGGGCCTTGGCCTGGTCGCACGGGTCGTATTCGTAGCTGATGGACACCGGCGTGAGGTTCAGCGACTGGATTACTTCGCCGAACGGCTCGTCCTTGCGGCTCATGTGGAACATCTTGAGGATCGCCGACTCGGTGCGGTCGTCGCCGTCCTTGGCCCGGCCTTCGGCCTGGGCGATCCAGATCGAGGCGCAGTCGTTGCGGATCGAGTGGTTGATGTAGGCCGACAGCAACTGGTAGGCCGCCAGTTTTTCCCGGCGTCCGGTGAGGGAGCGGTGCACGATGAAGCTCTTGTTCAGGCGCATCAGGTCGCTGACGAACGGTTTTTGCAGCAGGTTGTCGCCAATGGCGATGCGCGGTGTCGGCAGGCCGGCGTGGTACACGGCGTAGTTGACGAAGGCCGGGTCCATCACGATGTCGCGGTGGTTGGCGATGAACAGGTAGGCGCTGCCGGACTTGAATTGCTCCACGCCGGTATAGGTCACGCCGTCGGTGGCGCGCTCGATGGTGTGGTCGACGTAGAACTCTACCTTGTCCTGCAAAGTGGCGACGGAACTCACACCGGCGAACTCACGGCGCAATCTTTGCGCTATAAGGGGTTTGAGCATCCAGCCTAATGCGCCGGCCAGGCGCGGGAAGCGGAAGTGGGTGAGGATATCTAGAAACGCCTTGTCGCCGAGCAGCCGTGCCAGCACCGCTGGGACTTCACTGTCGTCGTAAGGTCGGATGGCATCGAATTCGCCCATCATGCTCTCTTGTTGGAAACGGCTAGGGTAAGTAAAGGTTCGCTTAAAAAACGACGGGGCACGGCCTGGCAGACAAGCCAGGCGAAAATAGCCCTGCAAACAGACCGGCGATTATACGCACAAGTCACCTGGGAGACCCGCGATGCTGGAAACTGCTCTTTATGATTGCCCCTCTTGTGGTGAAGAGATCGAGACGTCCGTGGACCTGTCGGGTGGGGACCAGAACTACATCGAGGACTGTCAGGTCTGTTGTCGGCCGGTCACCTTTGTCCTGCAGGTGCATGGCGAGGAATGGCATCTTGAGGTCCACGCCGAAAACGACTGAGGGGCGCGCCCATGCAACGCATCTATGAGCTGGAAAACCTGATGGAGGGCGAGCTGCTGCAAGGCATGCTCGCCAGCGAGGGCATCACCGCGCATCTGGTGGGCCGCGACCTGGTGGGCGGCGTCGGTGAGTTGCCGATGCAAGGCTTGCTGGGGCTGGCGGTGGAGGACGAGCAGGCGCAATACGCCCGTGAGTTGATCGTTGCGTACAATGCGGCGATGCCCGTGCCCGGCGATGAGCCGCAGAGCTACCCCGGCACGCTGGTCTGTTAGGCTGGCGGCCGTTTGATAAAGAGTTGTGTTGCCCCATGTGTGGACGTTATGCCCTGTTTCGCTGGAACCCCGCTTTCGCGGCCTTGCCCGGCTTTCCGGCCGACCAGAAGGCCCAATGGAATATATCGCCCAACGATTCGGTGCTGATGCTGCGTGTCGGCGCCGACGGCCAGCGGGAACTGGCCCGGGCACGCTGGGGGCTGACGCCGCCGTGGCTGACCGACCTGTCCCGCACCCCGGCCCATGCTCGGGCCGAAACCGTGGCCGAGCAACCGATGTTCCGCGAGGCCTTGCGCCTGCGGCGTTGCCTGCTGCCGGCCAACGGCTTTTATGAATGGCGCGGCGGCACGCGCAAGCGCCCGTACTGGTTGACCCCGGGCGAAGGGTCGTCGTTGTTCTTCGCCGCGATCTGGGAGGCGTATCCGGTGCAGGAGCAAGTGTGGCTGAGCACGGCGGTCATCACCCAGCCGGCGGCGGGGCAGCGCCGGCCACTGATTCTGGACGAAGAAGGCCAGCGCCAGTGGCTAGACCCCGAGACGCCATTGCATGCCTTGCAAGGGCTGCTGGCCAGCGAACCGGCCGCCTTGCGCGAGCGGGTGCTGGCCAACATGGTCAATGACCCGAAGCTCAATGGGCCGGAGTGCCTGACGCCGGCTTGAGGGCATTGGTGTATTGGCTGGCCTCTTCACAAGGGGTTGTGGCGAACGTTAATCCTGCGGCCAACCCGAATGACTGTGGGAGCGGGCTTGCCCGCGAAAGCGGTCTAACAGGCAAAGAAGTATCGCCTGACACCTCGCCTTCGCGGGCAAGCCCGCTCCCACAATGGTTTGTGGCGAACACTAATCCTGCGGCCAACCGAATGACTGTGGGAGCGGGCTTGCCCGCGAAGGGGCCGGTACATCCAACATCTTTGCAAGCTGAGCCAACGCATTCGCGGGCAAGCCCGCTCCCACAGGGGCTTTCTGTTAAACCCTGAACTGATTGATCAAGCGTCGCTGCTGCTCCGCCAGTTTGGTCAGCCCGGCGCTGGCGGCGCTGGACTCGTCCGCGCCGCTTGCGACTTCATTCGCCACCTGGCCGATGTTGATCACATTGCGGTTGATGTCATCGGCCACGGCGCTCTGTTCCTCCGCGGCGCTGGCGATCTGGGTGTTCATGTCGTTGATCACCGACACCGCCTGGGTGATCGTCTCCAGGGCCTGGGCCGCCTTCGCCGCGTGCTGCACGCTTTCATCGGTACGGTGCTGGCTGTCTTCCATCACCCGCACCACATCCCGGGTGCCTTGTTGCAACTGTTGGATCATCGCCTGGATTTCTTCGGTGGCCTGTTGCGTCTTCTGTGCCAGGTTACGCACCTCATCGGCCACCACGGCGAAGCCGCGTCCCTGTTCACCGGCACGGGCCGCCTCGATGGCCGCGTTGAGGGCGAGCAGGTTGGTCTGCTCGGCGATCCCGCGAATGGCGGTGAGGATCGCGTTGATGTTCTCGCTGTCCTTGGCCAGGGCCTGCACCACGCTTACGGCCTTGCCGATTTCCGTTGCCAGGGCCCCAATGGCCGTGGAGGTGTCCTGGACAATCTGCATGCCCTGGCTGGCGGCCTGGTCGGCGTGGCTGGCGGCCTGCGCGGCCTGGGTCGCATTGCGGGCCACGTCCTGGGCGGTGGCGGTCATTTCCTGTACGGCGGTGGCCACCTGGTCGATCTCCGACATTTGCTTGTGCACGCCCTGGTTGGTGCGGATGGCGATGTCGGCGGTGTGTTCCGACGAATCGCTGACGCTCTGCACCGAGGTCACCACCTGGGTGATCATCCCCTGCAACTTGCTCAGGAAGGTGTTGAAGCCCTTGGCGATCGAGCCCAGCTCATCGGCGCGGTCGCTCACCAGGCGACGGGTCAGGTCGCCTTCGCCCTGAGCGATGTCATCGAGCATCGCCACCATTTGCTTGAGCGGTCGGGCAATGCCATGGCCCACCAGCCAGATCACCAGCAAGCCGATCCCGGCGATCACCAGGCCCACCATCGCCATGCCGAAAATATCCGCCTGGCGCTGGTGGTCGAGGTCGTTCTGCAACGCTTGCAGGTCGGCCATCACCGCGTTCAGCGGCAGTTGCAGCATCAGCGTCCAACGCGCGTTGGTTTCGCCAATGCCGAATGGCATGTACACCTCGATATGCCCGTGTTCTTCATCGACGTCGTAGCGCACTTCGCCGTTGCCGAGCTTGCCCAGGTTGTCCAGTTCGCTGGCGTCGAGCAGGTCGCTGGCTTTCTCTCCGAGCTTGCTCGGGTCCTTGGTGAAGGCCACGAAGCGGTTGTTGCTCGAGAGCAGGGCCATTTCCCCGGCGCCGTCGTACAGCTTGCCGTCGGCGGCCACGAGCATGTCCTGGATGAAGTTCACCGACAGGTCGGCCCCGACAATGCCCTGGAACTTGCCGTCGATGAGAATCGGTTCGATGAACGAGGCGAGCATGGTCATGGTGTCGCCAACCCGGTAGGGCGCCGGGTCGATCACGCAGGCCTTGCGGCTGTCCTGGGAGCACAGGTAGTACTCACTGGCGCGGATGCCGGTGGAGAGCAGTTTCTGGTCGGTCACGTCGGCGAGTTTTTCCAGGCCGAGGGTGCCGTCCTGGTTGCGAAACCACCAGGGCAGGAAGCGCCCGTTGGTTTCCATGCCCACCACCTGGCTGTTCGCGTAGTTGGCGTCGTCGTGATCGATGGCGTTCGGTTCCCAGGCGATGTAGGCGCCCAAGACCTTGGGATTGCGCACCACGGTTTCGCGCAGCAGGCTGATCATCTGCTCGCGGGGCACCTTCAAGGACGGGTTACCGTCCGCGCCCTTCATGCCCATCAGGGCGTTGGTGGTGGCAAGGCCCTTGGCCAGTTGCAGCGGCGCCTCCAGTTCCCGTTGGATCAAGCTGGCCTGGGTTCGGGCCAGGGCGCTGAGGCGCTGTTCGATGAGCTGTTCGAATTGCGCCTTGGTCCGCTGTTGCACCATCTCCTGGGTGCGGGCACCCGCAAACAACGCGTACAGCACCAGGGCGCCGACCACGCTGAGAACGATGGCACCCGCCAGGGCCGCCACGGAAAACTGGATCGATTTGAATTTCATAAAGGCTCCGGACGCAGGATGACGTCTGGAACCTGTATCGGCGTTTGGCCGCCCCGGCATAAGGCGCTGTTCGTCGGATGACTGTTTTGGAGGGGGGGGTGTCGCAAATGGACAGGGTGGGGGGTGTGCGAAAAATTGTAATCCGTCGTGATGTATCTGGCGCCGATACAAATCACCGCCTAGGATACGCCCACGTTTCCAGGGAGCTTCTTATATGCACAAGACATTGATGGTGAGTGTACTGGGCGCGGGCCTTCTGCTCGCCGGTTGCCAATCGGTGAATACCACCAGCGGCGGAGCCGTGGGCGTGGAGCGCAAGCAGTACATGTTCAGCATGTTGTCGACCGACGAGGTCAACCAGATGTATGCCCAGTCCTACCAGAAGACAGTGGGCGAGGCGAGCACCCAGGGTGCGTTGGACAAGACCAGCAATGAAGCCAAGCGCGTGCAGGCCATTGCCAGCCGACTGATCGCCCAGGCGCCGGTGTTCCGTCCGGACTCGGCGCAATGGAAGTGGGAAGTGAACCTGATCAAGAGCGACGAGCTCAACGCCAACTGCGGGCCTGGCGGCAAGATCATCTTCTACACCGGGTTGATCGATTCGCTGCAACTGACCGACGATGAAATCGCTGCGGTCATGGGCCATGAAATCGCCCACGCCCTGCGCGAGCACGGTCGTGAGGCGATGTCCAAGGCCTACGGCATCGAGATGGCCAAGCAGGGCGCCGGTGCCTTGTTCGGCCTGGGCCAGGACAGCCTGGCGCTGGCCGACACCGTGGCCAACTATGGCATGACCTTGCCCAACAGTCGCGCCAACGAGAACGAAGCCGACCTGATCGGCCTTGAACTCGCCGCCCGCGCCGGTTACAACCCGAACGCCGCGATCACCTTGTGGAACAAGATGAGCAAGGCCTCGGAAGGCGCGCCGCCGGAGTTCATGAGCACGCACCCGGCGTCTAGCAGCCGGATCGCTTCGTTGCAGGCGGCCATTCCGAAGGTGATGCCGCTTTACCAGCAGGCCAAGAAGTAACCCGCGCGATGCGCTGATGTGCTTTTGTGGCGAGGGAGCTTGCTCCCGCTGGACTGCGCAGCAGGCCCAACTGGCGACTGCTGCGCAGCCGATCGGGAGCAAGCTCCCTCGCCACAACGCCTCTTTAAACCCACCCGCTGCTCTGCATCGCCTTGTACACCGCGACAACCGCCAGGACGAAGAAGGCCGAGGCGGCCAGGCGGCGGATCAGGTTCAGGGGCAGTTTCTCGGCCGCGAAGTTGCCGGCCAGTACCACCGGCACGTTGGCAATCAGCATGCCCAGGGTGGTCCCGATGATCACCAGCCACAGCTCCGGGTACTGCGCAGCGAGCATTACCGTGGCGATCTGCGTCTTGTCACCGATTTCCGCCAGGAAGAACGCGATCAGCGTGGTCAGGAATGGGCCGAACGTGCGGGCGGTGGTGGTTTCCTCGTCGTCCAGCTTGTCCGGGACCAGGGTCCACAGCGCCGTGGCCGCGAAACTGGCCGCCAGGATCCAGTGCAAGACCGCATCCGAGAAGATACTGCCCACCCAGGCCCCCACGGCCCCGGCGGCCGCATGGTTGGCGAGCGTTGCCGCGATGATGCCGGCGATGATCGGCCAGGGTTTGCGAAAGCGTGCCGCGAGGATGAGCGCGAGCAATTGCGTCTTGTCGCCGATTTCGGCCAACGCAACGATGGCGGTAGGTACGAGAAATGAGTCCAGCATCAGGTAGTTCCTAAAGGGGCGGGTCGACACGGCTATGACACGTACAGCCTTCCCGCCCCGGGTAAGGTGTGCGTGTCATAGGTCTTGTCAAACCCAGCGACCATCTGCGTGGACGCTTGGGCCGCATACGCCATGGTCTGCTGACCAAGTGTGTTGACGTATGCCGGGCGAGCAGGGCGCTCGCGGGAGACTACTCCCCTAGGACGGAGCGGATTCTGCCTAGGCAAATCCGATAGGGCAAGCGTTGTTTTCCAAAAAGCCTCAGCCGCGCCTGGCCTGGTAGATGCGAAACCCTTGGCCCTCAGCCTTGATCGAGCAGGCACCCAAGTGCTCTTCGATCAGTGGCTGGTACTTGAGGAAACTGTTGGCGACCAGTCGCAGTTCGCCGCCGTTTTTCAGGTGTTTCGCGGCTTTTCGCAGCAGGTTTTCCGTGGCGAAGTAATCGGTGTGCACGCCGACATGGAATGGCGGGTTGCTCAGGATCGCGTTCAAGCCCATCGGTGCAGCGTCGATCCCGTCACCGGTCAGCACCTCGGCGTCCAGGCCGTTGGCCGCCAGGGTCAGGCGACTGCTGGCGGCGGCGAAGGCGTCCACGTCCAGCATTGTGACGGTGTTGTGCGGATAACGTCGTTTGACCACGGCTCCCAGCACGCCGGCGCCGCAGCCGAAGTCCAGCAAATGGCCGCCGGGCAGTTTGTCCAGGTGTTCGAGCAGTAGTGCACTGCCGCGATCCAGGCGACCGTGGCTGAACACGCCGGGCAGGCTGACGACGGTCAGCGGGCCTTCGGCCAGGGGCAATTCGTAGGTCTGGGCCAGGCTTTCCAGAGGCTTGGCCTCGGGGGCGTTGGCCACGGTGACCTGCCACAACTGGCAATGCCGCGCGCTGTCGAGCTTGCGCGGCTTGCCAAAGGGGTTGAGCTGCTTGGACGCGCCTTCGATGCCGCTGCGTTTTTCCCCGACCAGGTACACCTCGCGGCCGGCCAGGCGCGCCGCCACGGCGTTGAGGATGTAGTCGGTGAGGTCCTTGGCCTTGGGCAGGAACACCACGGCAGTGTCGAACCCGCGTTCGGGCACGGTGACGCCAAAGTGGCTGCGCTGTGGGAAACGCGCGTCCAGCGCTGCCTGATCGCCAGCGTGCCAGCACCAGCCGTGGGCGTCGGGCAGGCGGCCGAGCAGGTCGTCGGCGGGCAAGCCGGCCAGCAGCACCGAGCCCTGGAATAACTCGGCCTGACGAAGCAGTACTTCACTGCGCGGGTCCATGGTCTGCTCCTTGAAAAAAAGTGCGGCAGTTTATCAACTGACGACCCGTCGCGCTGTACCGCTGAAAAAGCCCTGGGCGTTTTCGCACATTTGCCCAACGATCCGCTGCCGCGCCTCGCGGCTGCCCCAGGCATTGTGCGGGGTGACAATCAAGCGCGGGATGTCGCTCGCCAGCAGGGGGTTGCCCTGGCTAGGCGGCTCCACGCTCAGCACGTCGGTAGCGGCACCGCCCAGGTGGCCGCTGCGCAGCGCCTCGGCCAGGGCCTGTTCGTCGATCAGGCCACCGCGGGCGGTGTTGACCACGAAGGCGCCGGGTTTGAGTTGGGCCAGCTCGCGGGCTCCGATAAGGTTTCGCGTGTGTTCGTTGAGCGGGCAGTGCAGGGTCAGGGCATCGACCTGCGGCAGCAACTGGTCAAGCGCCAGGCGGTCTGGACGGGCCGGGCGTCCGGGAATCTGCCCCAGCAGTACCCGCATGCCGAAAGCTTCGGCCAGCCGCCCGACGGCGCTGCCCAGTTCACCGTGGCCCAGCAGACCCAGGGTCTTGCCTTGCAGCTCGACGATCGGGTAGTCCAGCAGGCAGAACTGCGAAGCCTGCTGCCAGCGTCCTGCACCAACCGCTTTCTGGTAGTCGGCCAATCGTGTCGCCAGGTTCAGCAACAGCATGATCGTGTGTTGGGCCACCGACGGCGTGCCGTAGCCCTGGCAATTGCACACGGTGATGCCATGGTTGCGGGCAGCCACCAGGTCGACATTGTTGGTGCCGGTGGCGCTGATCAGGATCAGCTTCAATCCGGGGTTGGCGGCCATCGCGGCCGCGTCGATCACCACTTTGTTGGTGATCGCCACGGTGGCGCCCTTGAGCCGTTCGGCCACCTGCTCCGGCGAGGTGCGGGCGAACAACTGCAACGTGTCGAAGCAGTTGCGCAGCGGCTCCAGGTCCAGGTCGCCGAGGTCCAGGGACGGGTGATCGAGGAAAACGGCGCGGGCGGTGTTTGTCATCAGCTGTACCTTTTATGTCTGGAACCGAAGGCGTAATGTGGCGAGCCTATCAGATGTGGTGTGGCCGCGACCTCGCTCGGTGTAGGGCTCATGAAGTTCCTTTGTGGCGAGGGGATTTATCCCCGTTGGGCTGCGAAGCAGCCCTGAAACCTGAACGCTAGGTGTGTCAGACAAAAGTCATATCTGAAGCTTTTTTGGGACTGCTTCGCAGTCCAACGGGGATAAATCCCCTCGCCACGGATCACACTCGCCATAAAGTAGATGTTCATTTCGAGATTGAGTTAGCCAAGGAGCCCCCATGTACCTCACCGAATTCCTCACCGTCGCCCTGATCCACCTGCTGGCCGTCGCCAGTCCCGGGCCGGACTTTGCCGTGGTGGTGCGCGAAAGCGTGACCCACGGCCGGCGTGCCGGGACCTGGACGGCCCTGGGCGTGGGCACGGCGATCTTCCTGCACGTGGGCTACTCGTTGCTGGGCATCGGCCTGATCGTGTCGCAATCGATCGTGCTGTTCAACGCGCTCAAATGGGCCGCCGCCGCGTACCTGCTGTACATCGGCTTCAAGGCGCTGCGGGCGAAACCGGCCAAGCCCACCGCAGAAAACCTGCACAAGGAAGTCGGCGAGCGCAGCGCTCGCGGGGCGTTTACCGCAGGCTTCATCACCAATGGCCTGAACCCCAAGGCCACGCTGTTCTTCCTGTCGCTGTTCACCGTGGTGATCAACCCGCACACGCCGCTGGCGGTCCAGGCCGGCTATGGCGTGTACCTGGCGGTCGCGACCGCGGTGTGGTTCTGTCTGGTGGCCATGTTGTTCAGCCAGCAACGGGTGCGTGCCGGTTTCGCGCGCATGGGCCACTGGTTCGACCGCACCATGGGCGCGGTGCTCGTTGCCATTGGCGTGAAACTGGCCTTCACCGAAATGCATTGAGCCGCTGAATGCCCCGGGTTCATGCCCGGGGTGATCTGCCCATCAGGCCTGGCGTCGGCGGGCGTAGTCCAGGAATGCTTCGAGGTCGTCGCTGCACAGCAAGGGCGAGATGGCCTTGACCTCCTCCAGTGGCCACTCCCACCAGGCTGACGCCAGCAGGGCCTGGCGCACCGGTTCCTCGAAGCGCCAGCGGATGAACCGGCAAGGGTTGCCGCCGACAACGGCGTAGGGCTCGACATCACGCGTCACTACGGCACCGGCGGCCACGACAGCGCCGTGGCCGATGGTCACGCCGGAGAGAATCATCGTTTCGGCGCAGATCCAGCAGTCGCTGCCAATCACCACGTCGCCCTTGGTCGGGTTGCTGCCGGGAATGTGCCTGGCCTCGTCGATCATCAGTGGGAAAGGAAACGTACTGACCCAGTCCATGCGATGCCCACCCCCCAGGAGGATCTTCACACCGTTGGCGATGGAGGTGTAGGCGCCGATCTTGAGCACCGTGTCGTCGCCGAACTCGGTCACCTCGGGGATGCCATAAGTGCCGACGCCGACTTGATACCGGGGGTAGCGCAGGCGGATTTTCTCCGGGGCCCTTTCGAGCTTTTCCAGGCGCTTGAGGTACTTGCGGGTCCTGCGCTCCTTGAGCTTCTGCAAAAACTTCACGAACCGGACCTCACGGTCGAGCGTGACAGCAGCAGCCGCCGGAAACGCCGCAGGCTGGTCTTGTTCCAGTGACGCCATGGAATGCTGCGCAGCAGTTTCCAGGCGTCTTTCTTGTCTTCCACCACGGCGTACTTCAGTGCCTTGTGAATCAGCACGATGCGGGCTGATTCGTACTCGGGATGATCACGATAGGGGGCGATGGCCGCCAGGTCCGCTTCGAGCATCAACTTGTACTTTCGCGACAGGTTGTCGGGGTGGCGTCGATAACGCGTGACCGTGACGGGCAACTCGTGGACTTCATAGCCCTGGTGCGCGATGCGCAGGGTGATCTGGAAGTCCTGGACCCGCAGCAGCGGGTCATAGAAGTCGGCGCTGCGCAGGGCGCTCATGCGGTACAGCGCCGTTGGCGCGCCAATCACCACGGCCTCGCGCAGGATGTCGTCGAAGGTGTAGACCCGGGTGGTGGTGCGGCGTTGTTCCTTGATGGCCTGGCCGTTGCTGTTCATGTAGATGATCAGCGCGCCGACACACCCCGTCTCGGGATGATGGTCGAGGTAGTCCGCGCGCACGCGCAGCGAGTGCGGCAACATCACGTCATCGAGGTCCGGCGTCGACACATACGCGCCCCTGGCGTATTTCAGGCCATGGTTGAGTGCGGCGCTGACGCCTTGATTCGCCTGGGAATAGAGCTGGAAGTCATAGGTCTGCTGCAACTGCCGGAGCATTGCGAGGCTGTTGTCGGTCGAGCCGTCGTCGACCACGATGACTTCGTAGTTCGGGTAATCCTGCGCGAAGATGCTGTGAATGGCCTCTTCCAGGTACTTCTCGGCGTTATAGCAAGGCGCCACGATTGAAACCAGCGGCAGCGTTTGCGACGCGGTGGCCTGGGGAGGCGCTAGTTCAGTGCTCATTGTTCTCCGTAATGGCCAGGCGGCAATCTTTATTCGTCCATGGGTTTTGTAACAAAGCGGATGACATATGCTCGCCTTTGAAGACCGTTCTGACAAGGTTTAGTACAAATGGCCCGGGAACCGAGTGCTAGCTGGCGCAAGGCTAGCATTCATGGCCCGATCAAATCATTCCTTTGGCTGATTTGGTCGGTGTATAAGCCCTCTAGAGTGCTTACCTCCAGCCAAGACCGTGCAGTCAGAAAAGGGACTCCCATGTTGCAGACTCGCGTTATTCCCCCAGCCGAAGGCGCTTATCAATATCCGTTGCTGATCAAACGACTGCTGATGTCCGGTGCCCGTTATGAGAAAACCCGCGAGATCATCTACCGTGACCAGTTGCGCTACAGCTACCCGACGCTGATCGAACGGGTCGCGCGCCTGGCCAATGTCCTGACCGAGGCCGGGGTCAAGGCGGGCGATACCGTGGCGGTGATGGACTGGGACAGCCATCGCTACCTGGAGTGCATGTTCGCCATCCCGATGATCGGGGCCGTGATCCACACCATCAACGTGCGTCTGTCGCCGGAGCAGATCCTCTACACCATGAACCACGCCGAGGACCGCTTCGTGCTGGTCAACAGCGAGTTCGTCGGCCTGTACCAGGCCATTGCCGGGCACCTGACCACGGTCGAGAAGACCCTGCTGCTCACCGACCTGCCGGAAAAAACCGCCGAGCTGCCGAACCTGGTGGGCGAGTACGAGCAGTTGCTGGCCGCCGCCAGCCCCACCCATGACTTCCAGGACTTCGACGAAAACTCCGTCGCCACCACGTTCTACACCACCGGCACCACCGGCAACCCCAAGGGGGTGTACTTCACCCACCGGCAACTGGTGCTGCACACCATGGGCGTGGCGACCATCATGGGGTCCATCGACAGCGTGCGGTTGCTGGGCACCAATGACGTCTACATGCCGATCACGCCGATGTTCCATGTACATGCCTGGGGGCTGCCGTACGTGGCGACCATGCTCGGCCTCAAGCAGGTCTATCCGGGCCGCTACGACCCTGAACTCCTCGTGCAGCTGTGGCGCAAGGAAAAGGTCACCTTTTCCCATTGCGTGCCGACCATCCTGCAGATGCTCCTCAACGCCAAGGGCGCCCAGGGCACCGATTTCGGCGGTTGGAAAATCGTCATCGGTGGCAGCGCCCTGAACCGCAGCCTCTACGAAACGGCCAAGGCCAAGGGGATCCAGCTCACCGCCGCCTATGGCATGTCGGAAACCGGCCCGCTGGTTTCCTGCGCGCACCTCAACGCAGAATTGCTCGCGGGCAGCGAGGACGAGCGCACCACCTACCGGATCAAGGCCGGCGTGCCGGGGCCGCTGGTGGAGGCGGCGATTATCGATGCCGAGGGCCGCTTCCTGCCTGCCGACGGCGAGACCCAGGGCGAACTGGTGCTGCGTGCGCCGTGGCTCACCGAAGGCTACTTCAACGAGCCGCAGAAGGGCGCCGAGCTCTGGGCGGGCGGCTGGCTGCACACCGGTGACGTCGCCACGCTCGACAGCATGGGCGTGATCGACATCCGCGATCGGATCAAGGACGTGATCAAGACCGGTGGCGAATGGATCTCGTCCCTGGACCTGGAAGACCTCATCAGCCGTCACGTGGCGGTACGCGAAGTAGCAGTCGTCGGCGTCCCCGATCCACAGTGGGGCGAGCGTCCGTTTGCCTTGCTGGTGATTCGCGAAGGGCATCAGATCGGGGCGCGCGAGCTCAAGGAACACCTCAAGCCGTTCGTCGAACTGGGGCACTTGAGCAAGTGGGCGATCCCGAGCCAGATCGCTCTTGTTACTGAAATTCCCAAGACCAGCGTCGGCAAGCTCGACAAGAAGCGCATCCGCGTCGATATCACCGAATGGCAGAGCAACAACAGCACTTTCCTCTCGACGCTTTGAGCCTTTTTACCGTGCCCGAAAGGGCACGGCAGCCCCACCAAGCAAGCGCTTGCCTTGTCAAACCGCAAATTTCAGCCATCCTTGCCGTGCCGACACCTGTCGGCCTGGCGAAAGGACTGTTCCAGAGTGGTCGGGGCTGCAAATCACACTTTAGAGGGATCAAGCCGTACTACCTGCTGGCTATAGTCCGTTGACGGATTTTTCAGGAACGGGGCGCACGCACGAAAGGGTGATGCGACTTCGACGGATGTCGGGACGCTGCCGCTCCCAGCCGTTGGGGTGTTCCTGGATAACCACTGCCATAACAATAATGCAATGGAGTAGCGTCGATGACCTCAGCAACCACGTTCTGGCGCCGGGCAAAATTGCCTCTGGCGGTCAGTCTCGCCTCTTCGCTCGCCGGGCCAGCCTTCGGCGTCAGCTTCAACATCGGTGAAATCGAAGGCCAGTTCGACTCGTCCCTGTCGGTCGGCGCGAGCTGGTCCACGGCCAAGCCCAACAAGGACCTGATCGGCGTCAACAACGGCGGCAAGGGCCTGTCCCAGACCTCCGATGACGGCCACCTGAACTTCAAGCGTGGGGAAACCTTCTCGAAGATCTTCAAGGGCATCCATGACCTGGAGCTGAAATACGGCGATACCGGCGTGTTCGTACGTGGCAAGTACTGGTACGACTTCGAACTCAAGGACGAAAGCCGCCTGTACAAGGACATCAGCGACAACAACCGCAAGGAAGGCGCCAAGTCCTCCGGCGGACAGATCCTCGACGCATTCGTCTACCACAACTACGCCATTGCCGATCAACCGGGCTCGGTTCGCCTGGGCAAGCAGGTGGTCAGTTGGGGTGAAAGTACCTTCATCCAGGGTGGCATCAACTCCATCAACCCGGTCGACGTGTCCGCGTTCCGTCGTCCTGGTGCCGAGATCAAGGAAGGCCTGATCCCGGTCAACATGTTCTACGTGTCCCAGAGCCTGACCGACAACCTCTCGGCCGAAGCCTTCTACCAGTTGGAGTGGGACCAGACCGTGGTGGACAACTGCGGTACGTTCTTCTCCCAGCCGGATGTGATTGCTGATGGGTGTACCGATAACCTGCGGGTGCTGAGCAAGCGTTCCACGCTCCCAGCCGCCGCGTTGGGCCCAGCGGCCGCACTGGGTGTCGACGTCAACGAAGAAGGCGTACTGGTACGCCGCGGGCCGGATCGCGACGCCCGTGACAGTGGTCAGTGGGGCGCTTCGTTGAAGTACATGTTCGAGCCGCTGGACACCGAGTTCGGTGCCTACTTCATGAACTACCACAGTCGTGCGCCGATTTTCAGTGCCACGGGTGCCTCGCAGTCGGTCTACAACATCGCTGCAGGATTGCCCCCTCCGTTTGCCGGACTGGCGCCTCTGCTGGTTGCAGGCAACTCGCAATATTTCGTCGAATATCCGGAAGACATTCGCCTTTACGGCCTGAGCTTCTCCACGACGCTGCCTACCGGTACGGCGTGGAGCGGTGAATTGAGCTATCGCCCAAATGCACCGGTGCAATTGAGCACCACCGATATCCTGTTCGCCGGCGTTCGCCCGCTCGGTGGTCCTACGTTGGGCAATGCGTCGCTGCTCACGGGTGTGCCAGGCCAGGATCTGCATGGTTATCGCCGCAAGGAAATCACTCAGTTCCAGACCACCTTTACCCACTTCTTGGATCAGGTCATGGGCGCCAGTCGTCTCACGCTGGTAGGTGAAGTCGGCGTTACTCATGTTGGAGGCTTGGAAAGCAAGTCGGACGTTCGCTATGGGCGGGACCCTGTCTTTGGTCCGGGTCAACTGCCCGACGGAGCCTGTAACAGGCTCAACGGCGCTACCGCCGCAGGTGGCGGCCAAACCGTCGGCAACGTCAACAGCAACTGCGACAACGACGGCTTCACCACCTCCACCTCCTGGGGCTACCGCGCTCGCGCCATCTGGGAATACCCGGACGTGTTCGCTGGCGTGAACCTCAAGCCCAACGTGGCCTGGTCCCATGACGTCAAAGGCTACTCGCCAGGCCCTGGCGGCAACTTCGAGGAAGGCCGCAAAGCCGTCAGCCTCGGGCTCGATGCCGAGTACCAGAACACCTACAACGCCAGCCTGGCCTACACCAACTTCTTTGGTGGCGACTTCAGCACCGTGGACGATCGTGACTTCCTGGCGCTCAGCGTCGGCGTGACCTTCTAAGCACCGTATTTCAGGACGACACACTATGAAAATAACAAAGAATCTGATGCAGGCCGGTGTTCTGGGGTTATCCCTGCTGGCCGCCAGCGTCATGGCGGCAGTACCCGCGGCCGAGGCCGATAAACTTGGCAAGAGCCTGACGCCGATGGGCGCCGAGATGGCCGGCAATGCCGACGGCTCGATCTCGGCCTGGAAACCCATGGCCAAGAATGCCGGTTCCGTGGACAGCAAGGGCTTCCTCGCCGACCCATATGCCAGTGAAAAACCGCTGTTCACCATCACCGCGCAGAACGTCGACCAGTACAAGGACAAGCTCGCGCCGGGTCAGTACGCGATGTTCAAGCGTTACCCGGAAACCTTCAAGATGCCGGTCTATCCGACCCATCGCGGTGCCACCGTGCCGGACGAGGTGTTCGCCTCCATCAAGAAAAACGCGGTCAACACCAAGCTGGTCTCCGGCGGTAACGGCTTGGAAAACTTCGAGACGGCGGTGCCGTTCCCGATTCCCCAGAGCGGCGTGGAAGTCATCTGGAACCACATCACGCGCTATCGTGGCGGCAGCGTAACGCGCCTGGTCACCCAGGCCACCCCACAGCCCAACGGTTCGTACAGCCTGGTGTACTTCCGCGACCAGTTCGTGTTCCGCGACAAGATGAAGGATTTCGATCCGGCCAACCCTGGCAACATCCTGTTCTACTTCAAGCAGCAAGTGACCGCGCCGGCGCGCCTGGCCGGTGGTGTGCTGCTGGTGCACGAAACCCTCGACCAGGTGAAGGAACCGCGTTCGGCGTGGGTCTACAACGCTGGTCAGCGCCGTGTGCGCCGTGCCCCGCAAGTGTCCTACGACGGCCCGGGTACCGCCGCCGACGGCCTGCGTACCTCCGACAACCTGGACATGTACAACGGCGCGCCGGATCGCTACGACTGGAAGCTGGAAGGCAAGAAAGAGCTGTATATCGCCGCCAACAGCTACAAGATCGATTCGCCGCAACTCAAGTACGCCGACATCCTCAAGGCTGGCCACATCAACCAGGACCTGACCCGCTACGAGCTGCGCCGTGTCTGGCACGTGACCGCGACCCTGAAGGAAGGCCAGCGCCACATCTACGCCAAGCGTGACTTCTTCATCGACGAAGACACCTGGCAAGCCGCGGTCATCGACCATTACGACGGTCGTGGCCAACTGTGGCGCGTGGCCGAGGCCCATGCCGAGAACTACTACGACAAGCAAGTGCCGTGGTATGCCCTGGAAACCCTCTACGACCTGCAGTCCGGCCGCTACCTGGCGCTGGGTATGAAGAACGAAGAGAAACAGGCCTACGACTTTGGTTTCACCGCCAGCACGGCCGACTTCACCCCGAACGCACTGCGTCAGGACGGCATTCGCTAAAACCGCTTTACCCGAGGCCGCATCCTCGAAGAAACGCCCCGACCTGGTTCGGGGCGTTTTTTTCCCGAACACAAAGTCCTGTGGCGAGGGCGCTGCTCCCGCTGGGTTGCGCAGCAACTCCAAGGCAACCCGCCTTGTTTAGCTGGCACCTGAGCACTTTGCTTCGCGGTCCAGCGGGAGCAAGCTCCCTCGCCACGGAAGGGATGTCTGGCGCGTTTTTCAGGGCGAATCGACTTGTAGTCTTTTTGTAGCCATTTGTAGCACTCCCTTCAATACCTCCTCGTTTACCGCTAGTCTGCGGACATCTGCAACGCCGCCATCCGCCTTTCAACAAGAGTCGGCCATGACTGATTTGTCTTCACTTCCGGATTCTGCCCGCGCAGCCATCGCGGTCCAGGACGGGCGTTTCTACCGCCCGCCCTTGCCCGATGGCCACGTCGTGCGGCCGCGGTTGTGCGAGCGTTTGAGTGCGGGGCTTGGCGGCCGGCTGTTGTTGGTGAGCGCCCCGGCGGGGTTCGGCAAAAGCTCCCTGGCGGTGGAGTTCTGCCAGAGCCTGCCGGCCCATTGGCAAAGCCTCTGGCTGGGGTTGAGCGCCCGGGATAACGACCCGGGGCGTTTCCTGGAGCGGCTGCTCGAAGGGCTCCAGGCATTCTTCCCGCAGTTGGGCCGTCGGGCGCTGGGGCTGTTGAAGATGCGCCAGCGGCATCAACCCTTTGCCTTTGAAGAGTGGCTCGATGGCCTGCTGGACGAGCTGTCCAGCCATCTTTCAGCGCGCGACCCATTGCTGCTGGTACTCGATGACTATCACCTGGCCCAAGGGCCGGTGCTGGATCGTTGCCTGCAATTTTTCCTCAACCATCTGCCCGAAGGCCTGTTGGTGCTCGTCACCAGCCGCCAGCGGCCGGACTGGCACCTGGCGCGCCTGCGCCTGTCGCGGCAACTGCTCGAACTGAGCGAACAGGACCTGCGCCTGACCCATGAAGAAGCCCAGACCCTGCTCCAGCATCACAGCAGTTCGTTGCGCGGCGAGGCGTTGGACAATCTCATCCAGCGCAGCGAAGGTTGGGTGGCCGGGTTGCGTTTCTGGCTGCTGGCCGCCGCCGAGGCCGCCGCCGAGGCCGGCACCGAAGGCCTGCTGCCGCAGTCCCTGCACGGCGGGGAAGGGCTGATCCGCGATTACCTGCTCGAAGAAGTCATCGACTGCCTGCCGGCCGAGGTGCAGGCATTTCTCTACGACACCGCCCCCCAGGAGC
Organism: Pseudomonas sp. MS646; assembly: GCF_036693845.1. Taxonomy (NCBI): domain Bacteria; kingdom Pseudomonadati; phylum Pseudomonadota; class Gammaproteobacteria; order Pseudomonadales; family Pseudomonadaceae; genus Pseudomonas; species Pseudomonas sp. MS646. Next base: position 5,097,807 of record NZ_CP144763.1, on the reverse strand, counting down.
GCTTTTGCAGTGCGTTGTGCGACGCGGTGCGCGAAGCCCATGACAGCGCCGAGATCCTGCGCTATCTGGCGTCCCACCAAGTGTTCCTGGTGCCGCTGGACGAGCATGGTCATTGGTACCGCTATCACCACCTGTTTTCCGACCTGTTGCGTAGCCGTCCCAGTGCGCCGGCCATGGTCCCGGCCGCGACCCTGCACCTGCGCGCCTGTCGCTGGTTCAATGCCCAGGGCCTGATCGACGAAGCGGTGGAGCAGGCCCTGCGGGCCGGGCACCTGGACGTGGCGGCGAACCTGGTGCAGAACCTCTCGGAGGAGCAACTGCTGGCCGAGCAGAATGTTGGCATGTTGCTGCGCTGGAAAATGGACCTGCCCGACAGCCTGCTCATCAGCACCCCGCGACTGATCGTGCTCTACAGCTGGGCGCTGGGGCTGGCTTGCCAACTGGACGCCGCCGAAGAGTTGGCGGCGCACCTGAGCCGCTTCCTGCCGGCGCCTTCGGCCACCGCGCAAAAATCCATGCTCGCCCAATGGTTGGCCCTGAGCGGGATCGTTGCCCGTGGCCGCGGCGATCGCGAAGCCACTGTGCGCTATTGCAGCGAAGCGCTGGAAAGCCTGCCGCAAAAGCGCTATGGCCAACGCCTGATGTGCCTGTCCACCATGTCGAACCTGGCGATTGCCGACGGCGACCTGTGGCGTGCCCGTGGCCTGAATCGTGATTCCCTGGAGCTGGCGCAGCGGGTCGGCAATCCGCTGTTCGAGGCCCTGGCCCATTACGATCGCGCCAGGGTCCTGCAAGCCCGCGGCGAGATCCAGCGGGCGCTGGAAGAAGTGCATCAAGGCCTGCAACGCTTGCACGCGCTGTCGCCGCAGCGGCTTTACGCGGTGCGGGCGCGGTTGACCCTGTACGAAGGTTTCCTGCTGACCTTGCGCATGCAACCCCAGGCTGGGTTGACGCGGTTGCAGGCCGGCCTGACCGAAGCCCGGGCCTGTCGCGACATCAGCGTGCTGCTCGGTCATTGCGTGATCGCGCGGATCGAAGGCAACAACGGCGAGTTCGCCCGGGCCTTCGCCGAACTGGCCGAAGCCGAGCGCCTGATGCACATCTGGGACGTGCCACCGATCTACTACCTGGCGATGATCACCCTGGTCAAATGCGAACTCTGGCTCGCCCAGGGCCGCACCGACCTGGCCGAGGCCTGGCTGTCGCGGCTGGGGCAGACTTACACCGGCGAACGGGCAGCCGCGCCACCGGAGTTCCATCCGCAACTGCCGCTGCATGTCGAGTTGCAACAGGCGCTGCTCGAATCCATCCGTGGCCAGCCGATGCTCGCCGAGGGACGGCTCAATGCCTTGCTCGAACAGGGTCAGCAGACCGGCCGGCAAATGCTCAGTGTGATGGCGCTCAACCAGAAAGTCGCCCTGTTGCTTGGGCTTGGCCGCGAACCCGAAGCGCGGCGCGCCCTGGCCCAGGCGTTCGAAGCGGCTGCCGGCGGTGTCTTGCAGCCCTTCGAATGGCTGCTGGGCGAGCACCGTGAATGGCTGCGTGAACAACTGCTGCACGCCGCCCCCGGCCCTGTGCGCGAACAATTGCTCGAACGCCTGCCGTCGGCGGTGGCCATGCCGGCCGAGCCTTCGACACCGGTCGAGACCCTCAGCAGCCGCGAGCGCGCGGTGCTGCAATTGATCGCCCAGGGCTGCTCGAACCAGGAAATCAGCGAGCAATTGTTTATTTCGCTGCACACGGTGAAGACCCACGCCAGCCACATCAACAGTAAACTCGGCGTCGAACGCCGCACCCAGGCGGTGGCGCGGGCGAAGGCGTTGGGGTTGTTGGGGTGAATGAGGTACGGACTCGCGCAAACATCTGTGGCGAGGGAGCTTGCTCCCGTTGGGTTGCGAAGCGACCCTGAAACCTGCAGGCGCGATGTGCCAGGCTATTGCTCGGGGCTGCTGCGCAGCCCAGCGGGAGCAAGCTCCCTCGCCACGACAGCGCTCGGTCCATGATAAGGAATGTTCAATGCCACCCCTCTACAAAACCATCCCATCCCCCGTCGGCCAACTGACCCTCGTCGCCCGTGAGCGCAAGCTGGCGGCCATCCTGTGGGAGAGCGAGCGGCTCAACCGGGTACGCCTGGGGCCGCTGGAAGAGGACAGCCAGCACCCGACCCTCAAGGAAACCGAGCGCCAACTGGCGGAGTATTTCGCCGGCCAGCGCAGCCGTTTCGAGCTGGAACTGGATTTTGCTGGCACCGACTTCCAGATCCGGGTCTGGCAGGCATTGCTGACCATCCCCTTCGGCCAGACCCGCAGCTACCGCGACATCGCCATCCAGATCGGCCAACCGACTGCGGTGCGGGCGGTGGGCGCGGCCAACGGGCGCAACCCGATCTCGATCATCGCCCCCTGCCACCGCGTCATCGGCAGCTCCGGCAGCCTGACCGGTTTCGCCGGCGGCCTGGCCGCCAAACAGTTCCTGCTCAGCCTCGAAGGCCAGCAAACCCTCCAGTTGGCATTCTGAAGACTGCGGGAGCGGGGTGGGCGCAGGATCAGCGTTTCGCCACCAACCCATTGTGGGAGCGGGCTTGCCCGCGAAAGCGGAGGGTCAGCTTGCAACGATGTTGGATGTACCGGCCCCTTCGCGGGCAAGCCCGCTCCCACAGTTATTCGGGTTGGCCGCAGGATTAGTGTTCGCCACAACCCATTGTGGGAGCGGGCTTGCCCGCGAAAGCGGAGGGGCAGCTTGCAACGATGTTGGATGTACCGGCCCCTTCGCGGGCAAGTTCCCGCAGGGGGAGTGGCTTCAAGTCGGCGGCGATTTCGGCGCCTGCATGCGGGTTGGCGGTTTGCCGTTGGCGTTGTGCTGGTAGATCTGTGCCGGTTGTCCCTGTTCATTGAAGAACACCTGGCCAATCCCCGCTGAGTTCCACAGGCGCTCGCCGGCCTCGGCATGTTCCGGGGTATGGGGAACGATGCGCATGCTGCGGCGCTTGGTGAACCAGTTCAGGGGCGAGCGCGGAGCGTAGAGCCAGCGGTTCAGGCGGTCGAACCATTCCAGCAGCGCCGGCGGGAACTCATTCTTGATGCCGCTGCTGGTGATCTGCCAGATGCGCGGGCCGCCCTTGCGGTGTGGGATAAGCACCTCGTAGACGAAGGAATAATGCACATCGCCTGACAGCACCACGTAATTACCGGGTGTGCGCGAGTGTCGGAAAATGTTCAGGATCACTTGGGCCGCACCGCGATGGGCCATCCAGTTTTCCGCATCCACCAACAGCGGATAACCGCACCAACTGAACACCCGTTGCACGGTTTCGATCAGCTTCACCCCGAAGATCGGCGCCGGCGAGACGATGATCGCCGAAGGATGGTCCAGCAGTTCCTGTTGCAACTCGCTCAGGGCTTCCCAATCCAGCAGGCCGGACGGTTGCTTGAGGTTGTTCTCGCTGCGCCAGCGGCGGGTGCGGGTGTCGAGCACCACCAGGGCCGGCGTGCTCGGCATCACGTAGTGCCACTGCTGGAAGCCCAGCAGCGTGTCGATCAGTTTGTCCTGCGGCGCGCTGTCGAGGTAGCGGTCGCGAGCGGTGGCGGTCACGGCCAGGGTTTGCTGGAGCACGTCGGCAAAGGCGTCCGGGTTATTGCCCCAACCCTGGCAGAGCATGTAGGCGATCAGGGCGTTGCCGATGATGCGCTTGGAGAACGGATGGCCATAGGCCGTTTCCTCCCATTGCGCGGACAGATTCCAGTCGTCGGTGATGTCGTGATCGTCGAAGATCATCAAGCACGACAGCTGCGCAAACACCCGCGCCACGCCACCCAGTCCGGCCTTGAAGGCGTCGATGCGTTGCTGTTCCAGGTCATAGCGCTGGCGCCGCTCCGGGGTCAGCTCGGGCGGCACCACGGTGATCAGCGTCCAGGGCACCGGCGACCACACCAGCAGGTACATCGCCATGACCTCGGCGAACGTCACCAGGTGATTGTCGGCGCTGCTGCTGGTGAAAATCGGTTTGCGCGCCCCGCCAAAGAAGCGCTCGCGCAGGGTTTCGTTGCTCTCCAGGGCCGGCAGTAAATCGGCGCGATGGTAATAACTGGCCGGGTGCCGGTAGAGCCTGGCGCTGTCTTGCACCACGGCACCGTCCAGGCATTCCTCGAACAGGCCCAGGCGCTCGATCAAGGCATGGATCGCCCGCAACATGGGGCCCGCGACGTCATCGGCGTAAACCTGGTCGCCGCTCATCATCAGCAACGCCGGCCGTTGTGCCGAGTCCTGTGCCAACAGCCGGTCGACACACAGCAGGCCGTCGTTGGCCGGGTAATGGGGCTTGCGGCACGAGCCGTGGACCAGTTGCTCGATGCGCGAATGCAGCATGAAGTTCGGGCACTGCGCCTCGCCATACAACAGGTGCGGCGCCCATTCGGCAATCGGGGCGCCATCCACCCGCAGGTCGTAATCGATCGGCACGTCCTGGGGCAGGGGGCTGTCGAGTGGCACGTCAATCAGATGGACGAACGCGTGCTGCCCCACCGGCACCACGGTGCAACGCGGCCCGTCGAGCTCAAGATCGCCCACTGCGTCGATGTGCAGCGTCAACGCCAGCGGTCGCGTGCCCACCAGCCACATCACCAGCCGCGTCGGTTCCAGGCGCCGCAACAGCGGACCGACCAGCACAGGGGGCAGGGAAGAGGCAATGTCAGCAGAAGACGGCAACATGGGTGGCGCAGGCTCTGTTCAGGGCAAGGCCGGGATCATAGCGCACTGTGCCTTGCGGCTGGACAGGACAAGCATTGTTCCGTGGCGAAGGCGCTCGTTGCCGCTGGGGACGAAGGGCCTTCGCCATGGTGTTACTGCGGCTTATTGGACGCTTCGGCGGCCTTGATCAGGTCTGGCCCGATCGCCTTCTCGAACGTCGCCCACACCGGCTTCAACCGTTCGCGCCAGGCGTTGCGCTCTTCGGGGGTGAGGGTAATGATCTCGGTGGTCTTGGCGTCGAGCACATATTGCTTGTCCTGCTGATTCAGCCGGTCCGCTTCCTGGTTCACATGGGCCGTCACCTCCACCACGATCTTGTCCAGTTCGCTGCGAATGTCCGGCGGCAGGTTGTTCCAGAAGTCGGAGGTGGTGATCAACATGTAGTCAAGTACGCCGTGGTTGGTCTCGGTGACGTACTTCTGCACTTCATGGAGTTTCTGGTCGTAGAAGTTCGAATAAGGATTCTCCGTGCCGTTGACCAGGCCCGTGCGCAAGGCTTGGTAAACCACCGAGAAAATCATCTTCTGGGCCTTGGCGCCCAATACCTTGAACTGTTCTTCCAGCACCGCTGAAACCTGCACCCGGAATATCAAGCCACGGGCATCGTCGGGGCTGCGCAAGGGCTTGTTGGCCGACAACTGCTTCATGCCGTTGTGCCAATAGGCCAAGCCGGTGACATTCTTGCTTTCCATGGACTTGAGCAACTTCTGGCCCTCGGGGCTCAGTTGAAAGCGGTCCACGGCGGCAATGTCGTCAAACAGGAACGGCAAGTCGAACAACTGCACGGTCCGGGTGTACTGCTCGAACTTCGCCAGTGACCGGGCAATGATCTGCACATCCCCCAACAGCAAGGCTTCCATCTCCTTGTCATCGCCATACAGCGTGGAATTGGGGTACACCTCGACCCGGACCTTGCCTGGCAATCGCTCCTCCACCAACTGCTTGAACAGCAGTGCGCCCTGGCCCTTGGGCGTTTGTTCGCCCACCACGTGGGAGAACTTGATGACAATCGGTTCGGCCGCCATGGCCGTGCCCAGCGCACTGATGGCCAGCATGCAGGCGAGTGTTTTGCACAGGCGTTTGAGCATTGCGAAGTTCCCTTTGCGTTGTGATGGGCGGCGCGGTGGTTCAAGAACGAGACACTGCAAGTCTAGGAGAAAAACCGTCGGCTGCCGGGCGACGCAGGGGGACCTTGAGTGGCGCCTTTTACGGCTCTTGAGCAGGGCCTTTCAATTCGATCTGGTTGCCATCCGGGTCGAGGCAGTAGATCGACGGGCCCTGGCCTTGCGCGCCGTATCGCACCTGCGCTTTCTCGGCCTCGACGCCGTTGGACGCCAGATGCGCGAGGATCGCGGCTTCATCGAAGGGCTCGATGCGCAGGCAGAAGTGGTCGACATTTCGACGCTGCTTATCGGCGGCCGGACCGCCCGGGCGCCCCAGCGGCCCTTCGACATCCACCAGATCGATCATCGAGACGCCTGTACCGAGATGGAGCATGCCAAGGTCATCTCGACGCTTCCTGAGTTCGCAGCCGAGCACCGACGTATAGAACGCCAGGCTACGCTCCATGTCCTTGACCCGCAGGACGATGTGATCGATGTGCTGAATCGTGAAGTTCCTCATGGCGGCCTCAGGGTCGTTGAATGGCAGGGCTCCTATCACCTTAGTGGAGAACAGGCAGAAACCAAGCCGTAAAGACTTGTGGGAATGGGCCATTGTGCAGACGATGGCGAGCCTGCTCGCGAAGCCATCAGCCCAACCACCCCGAACGCCTGGATGCGTACCCCATGATGAACTGGTTCAGAACCCTCACCCGTACAGATGCCATTGCAACACTGGCCTTGATCGTCTCCATCGCTTCAGCCTTCTTCACCTACCAGCAATACCGGGACAGCGTCGCCAGCCGCAAAACCCCGATCATCATCCGGGTCGGTGCCGAGCACACCAAGGTGTCCTTCTACAAACCCTATAAAGATGCCTCGGTCGTGCTCTTCAAACAGCGCTACAAGATCATCCTCACCAACAACAGCTTCAACCCCGAAAGCGTGATCGATTGGCGGATCTGGGAGCGCAGGGAAAACGGTGGGGGAGAATACCTCGGCATGAAATCCAAGCTGCTCGATTCCACAGGGGCGCCGATGAACCTGCCGTTCCTGATCGGCGCGAAAGAGAGCAAGGTGATCTTCCTGGACGTCGGCCAGAAGGTCACGCCAGGTGCCTGGGCGGCCGTCGGCCCCCATGTGAGCCTCGACAAGGAGATGGACTGGTTCGAGGCCGACCGGCTCTTTGCCGATGCCGGGTATCCGCTGTTCGGGCAACTCACCCCGGGTGAAAGCTCCAAGCACCAAGGCCTGCAGGTCGACCGCTGGCTGGCTGGCCCGGCTTACCAGGAGTTCCAGCTGAATTTCAGCAAGGCCGATGGGTATGAGGTGGCTGCGCAATTGTCATTGAATGTCAGCGATGTTTATCCACAGGGGGAGGCTGAGCGGTAGTCGCATTCGGGTAAAACAGGTGGCGAGGGCGCAGGCTCCCTCACCCCGCGGGCCTTTGTTTTCATTCAAACGCCAGGACATCAACGCCCTTGGCCTCGACCATCTGCGCAAACACCGGCAACCGCGCCACGAACGCTGTTTCAAACGCCAGGTACCGATCCTGCGCCGGCAGGTAGCGGATGTGCGGCTTGATGCGCCGGATGTCTCGGGTCGATAGTTTCAGCACCTCATGGGTGGCCTGGTTCCAGAACCACGCCAGGGTGTGTGAGCCGAAGGTGTGGGTCTGGTAGTCCCACACCCACCAGTCGCCGTGTCCGCGGCTAACGTGCAGCGTGCCGTGGAAGGTGCGCAGGGTGATGACCTGTTTGGGCTGGGTGACGAGCAGACTTGTGTCCTGGCGCAGTTCGCTGCCAAAACCGTCGAGCAACGCGTGGGTCCTGGCGCCGGTCACGACGTTGAAGCGCCACGCCAGCAGCACGGTTTCCTGGTAACCCGAGTGTTCGACATTCTGCCGCGTGCTTTCGCTGAACAGCAGAATCTCGTCGCCCCCGAGGTAGGCGGTCGCGGCGCGCAGTTTGCCGCCGTCGGCCGGCATCGGTTTGGCGGCGACGGCCTCGTGGGGCGCATCCTGGTGCCAGATCCAGCACTGCGTACCGTGGTCCTGCATGAACAGCAAGCGGCGCGGGCCGATGGGCAGGATACTCAACTCATCCGAATGCTCGAAGATGACCTGGCTGCTGTCGGCGGTGATCCGCCAGATGCGCGTCAGGTGTTCGGGCTCGTACAGCCGCTGGCGTTCGAACACTTGGCCATCGACCACCACGCAGGGTTCTTCGAACGCGGGCCATTGTGTCTGCGCAGGGCCGAAGGGCTGTACGTCTTCGCCTTCGCGACGCTCGTAGATGTAGCGGTCGTCGGCGCTGTAGGCACCCCGTTCGACCTGACGGCGCCACAGGCTGTGCTGGGTGTCGGCATCGATCAACTGCAGGTCAGCGCCGTCGACTGGGTCGGTCCGGTGTTCGAGCATGTCCTGCTCGGTGGGCGGCCATGAGTTGTAGTCGATCAGGAAGCACAGCCACTGCTCGTCGTCTTGTTCGGTAATGCCGGCCCAGCCATTGTGGTAGTTGTATTCGTGCACATAGGTGGGCCCGGGATAGTCATGGACTTCAGGCAGCCAGTTCAACGGCTTGCGTTTGGTTGGCGTGGATTTGCGCGGGGTGGCGGCGCGAGCCTGCTCGATCCGTGTCGGTGTGAAGGGCGCACGGTCCTGCCAATGCCGGGCAAACGCTTCGCGCTGTTCGGTCGGGACGATGACGGGCCGGTAGTCATCAGCACCGGCGTCGAGGTTCCACAGGTCGTAGCCGTGGCGCGCCAGCGCCGTTGCCAGGGCCTGGAAACAGACCTCGGGCATTTCGTTGGACAGTTCGTCCAGCAACGCTTCGAATGGCGCTCCGGTAAACACCGCGATGTCGGGATAGTAATGCTGGAACAACCCCAGGCATTCAGCGCCCGGCGTTTTCCAGTCGAGATGAATCAGCGGATCGAAACCGAGTTGCATCGTGCCTGCCGTCCCTATGGTTTTCAGCAGCCCTATCTTAGGCTCTGTCTGAAAAGCCTTGATACTCGTTCATGCTGCGTTGAAAACCGGCTCGTGCGCGAGTCCGATCGGAATGCTCATTTACTCCAGTAAAGTCGAGCGCGACCCCGGCCGTTCCTCGCCGGTTTTCGCCTTGCCTGACCTTCGTCTCAAGACTTTTCAAACAGAGCCTAGCCGGACAGCGAAGCAAAAAGCGCTCGCCATGGCAGGGCGTCCAGGGCGCGTTTGCTGGGGATGAAACCGCCCGGCCATCAGCCCAGCAACGCCCTCAAGCGAGGCATCGTGTTGCCAAACCCCAGCCGCTGCCCGTCCTCCCACAGGCCCTTGGGCATGGTCTCGCCGCGTAACGCTCGCCCCGCGCCGTCAATCACCTGCACATGGTGACTGACCCAGGCACACGACGAGGCCTGCGGCAGCGCGGCCATCTGTTCTGCCTGCCAGGTCGCCCGTTCAACATCGCCGGCCAGCAGGCAGGTTTCCGCCGCCGCCACGCGAAAGCGCAGGGCGTTGTGGGCCAGGCAGGCCTGGGTGAGCTGGGCTTCGCCCTTGAGCAGTGCCTGCTCGCTCAGGGGCGAGTCGTCGACGATCATCGCCAGGCTGCCGTAGACCCACGGGCCGATGTAGCGTTGCAGCTCGAAACGTTCGACCAGGCTGGCCGCGTCGATGATCAGGGCCTGTGCCCGCTCGCGATCGCCGTGGTGCAGCGCCACGCGCGCCAGGCCTTCGAGCAATATCGCTTCGAAACGGCTGGCGCCGAGGTTGCGGGCCAGTTCCAGTGCGCCGTTCAGTTGTTGCTCGGCAGCATGGGCCTGGCCGCTTGCGACCAGGCCCCAGGAGGCGGTCAGGCGGGAGAACACTTCGGCGCGGTGGTTGCCGATCTTGCGGCTGCATTCGATGGCGTCGGCGGCGTCGCGCAAGGCGGGTTCGGGTTGGCCCAGGTAAAGCTGCGCCGAGCCCCGGGCGCTGCGGTTGCTCGCTTCCACGTGGACCAGCCCATGACGTTCGCACAGGCGTACGCATTGGTCGAAGACTTCGTAGGCGGTTTGCATCCGGCCTTGTGCGTAGTAGGAATCGCCGATGCCACTCAGGGCCTTGGCTTCGCTTTCCAGGTGGCGACCGATGCGCGCATAGGACAAGGCTTCTTCGTGCAGCCGGCGGCATTCGGCGTAGTCGCCACGGGGGAAGTAGATGTTGCCGCGCAATTGATGCAACTGTGCGAGGGCGATGTGGGCGTGCAGCGTGCGGGCGATCGGCAGGGTGGCTTCGATCAGGCGTTCTTCTTCGTCCAGGCAATCCAGGGTGTTGAGGGCGGCCGCGAGGCCGAGGGCGGCGTCGATTCGGTCTTGGGGCTGTACCGCCAAGGCCAGCGCCTGCTGGAAATGCTCCCGCGCCTCGGCGGTCTGGCCGAGGCCGGCACAAGCCTGGCCGCACAACAGGGCGAACGGGAAGTGGTGGCGCGTGCGCGCGTCGAAGGCCGCGCATTGGCGGGCCAGCGCCAGGACGCTGTCGTACTGGCAGGCGAGGCGCTTTTCGTCCATGGCCGCCAGCAATGCGTCGAACGCCGCCGGGTCGTTGCCTCGTAGCAGGTGCTGGGCGTGGAGTGTCCGGTCGCGCTCGCGGTAGAGCCGTGCCACGTCGCGGTGCAGTTGTTCGCGCAGGGCGGTGGGCATGGCGTCGTAGAGGCAATGCATGACCAGGTCATGGACGAACACGAAGCTTCCCGGCTCGACCTCGCGCAACAGTCCCTGGCGCATGTCCGCCGTCGGCAGGTAAGTGGGCTGGCCCAGGGCTTCGCGCCAGAGCGTCAGTTCGAAACGGTTGCCCAGGACGGCGGCGTAGTGCAAGGCGCGGCGCTGGTCGGGGGCGAGTTTGTCGAAGCGGGTCTGGACCAGGTGCCGCAGGCTGTCGGGGAACACGCCTCCCTCACTCGACAACAGTTGTGTCAGGTACAGCGGGTTGCCCTGGGCGCGGGTGACACAGTCGGCCCGATAGCGCGGGTCGACGTCGGTGAACTGATCCGCCAGGGCGGTGGCTTCGCGGGCGCGGATCGGCGCGATGTCCAGTAGGCTCATGGGGTGGCTGGCGCCGGCGCGGATCTGGTTTTCCAGCGGGTCGCCTTCGGGGCGTGACGTCAGCAGCCAGACGATCGGCGCCTCGTCCGTGGCGTTGAGCAGCTTGGCCAGCATGGCAAACAGCGCGCTGTCGCCCCAGTGCAGGTCTTCAAGGCAGATCAGCAGGGGCTGGTGCACCGCAAGGCGCAGCACCACCTCACACATGGCCTGGAACAACCCCTGGGTGCGGGCCTGGTTGCTCATCGCCGCGTAGAGAGCGGGCGGTTCGGCCGCGCCAATGCCCGTCAACACGTGAAGAAACATCCGATGCTCGGCCGCGACTTTCAGGCGCGACAATGCCTCCTCCAACTGACCCGCGCCAACCGGCCCGAGGCCGAGCAGGCTGTGGAGCAACTGTCCCAGCGGCCAGAGGCTGTTGTTCATGCCGAAATCCAGCACATCGCCGCGGTGGCAGGCGAAGCCGCTCTGTCGGGCGATGTCGACAAACTCACTGACCAGGCGGGTCTTGCCGATGCCGGCCATTCCACGCACGTACACCACATGGCCGTCCTGGCATTCCTGGGTGGCCTCGACCACACCCTTGAACTGCAACACTTCAATCGCCCGGCCCACCAGCGGGCGGGGCGCGTTTTCGTCGAGGCTGCGCGGGCGCCGGCATTTTCGATAGGCGGGAAACACCTCGTCGGCGGCGTAGAACTCAAACCGTGAGGCCAGCTGTTCGAGCAGGTTCTGGGCGACGTACACCGGCGCATGCCCGTAGCGATCCTGCAGCGGCTGGTGGGCCAGCGAAAGCGCCTCGGTGTGCAGCTCCGGGCTTTCGGCACTCAAGCGCACCAGCCGCAGCAACAAGGCGTGCCCCGGCTTGACGAACGCCTCCCGGCTCAGCGCCAGCGCGCAGAGCAAGCCGCGCTCGCTGTCACTGCGGTACGCCTGGGGGGAACCGAACTGGGCGATCACCACGCCTTGGGTCATCCCGAGCGGGACACCGCCGAACTGGCGCACCAACCGCTCGACCTCGTCGCTCAGCCCCTGGGTATCGAGACCGAAGGACAGCTCCAGCACATATCGGATGACGGTCTCGTCGGCCTGGTTCAATGCGTGTTGCGCAAAGGCCTGGTCGTGCAGTGCGAGCACGGCCTGTTCGATATCGACCAGCGCCGCCGAGGCGGATGGCCCGAGCAGCGCGCTGACATCGACATCGAACGCCGTGGCCAGGTGACGGGCCGTGCGGTAGAGCACCGGCTTACCGGTTTCGGCGCGCTTGATCGAGGCAATGGACACGCACAGGTGTCGGTTCAGACAGGCTTCGGCCAGGGTTTCCTGGCTCAGGCCGTGCTGTTTGCGCAGGCCTTTCAACGAGGCGGCGTCCAGCATTACGCGGCCGTCCGATACGGAGGCGTCGGGCTTGGGCAGGGCTGGAAACGAGCTTTGTCTGGAGTCCATGTCGATAGCCCTGGCCGGCCCCTTCGCTTCGGGCGGCGCGCCAATGAATGCACAATCCGATGTCGATCACCGGCACTTGCGAGGTCGAGCCTGGAAAACCGTTCGAGTCTACTCCACTGCATCGCCCGCGTTAACGGAAAGATGGCAATTGGCCTGATACCGAACTGATACCGGACTGACACCGTTCTGGACTGTCCGCCGATCCCGCCCGTTCCGATACTGAGCCCCATCAATTGGCACCAATTGATACAACCTGAGTGATGGGAGAACGGCAATGAACGATGGATTGATAGGCGGCTCAAGCAACGAACCACGGGACATCGGCGGTTCGCAATTACTGGGGCGCGGCCTGAACCGGCTCGACTGGGCCGGCGAAAGCAAGGAATGCCAGAAAGTGGGCGATACCGAGTCGGGCAAACGCGCCGTGCCGTACCGGCAAACCACTTACAACGTTGGCCAGAATGTCGCCATGAGCACGGCAGTCGCCAAGGATGATCACTTCGTCGAAACCTTCACTTCCCGCGACGAATACGAAAGCCATACCCAGTCCAAGGTCCAGGGCTCCGGTAAATACGGCGCGTTTTCCGCCGGCTTCCAAGTCACCTTCGGCAGCAATATCAAACAGCTCGAAGAGCGTGACGCCGTGCTCTACAGCCACACGGTGCGCCTGTGGAAACTGAACCTGGAGCTCAACCCCGACAGCGCGACCGCGAGCTTCAAGACGCGCGTCGGTGAGCTGCCCAAGGTCTTCGATCCGCGCGATGCAAAGCCGTTTTTCGATTTCTTCGTCGATTTCGGCGCCGACATCGTCAGCGAGGTCACCGTCGGCGGCGCGCTGAACTATGCGATGACGTCTCTCAAGTCCTTCCTCAGCAAAGACAACACCCTCAGCGCCATGGTCGAGGCGGAGTACGGCACCTTTGTCAAAGGCAGCGCTTCCACCGAGATCTCCGAGTCGGTGAAGAAAAACATCGCCCATCGCGTGGCCAACCTGACCACCCAGGGCGGCACGCACGCGATCGATTTCACCCCGGAAAAGCCGAGCAACTGCAACGCGGACTTCGGCAAATGGCGTGAGTCGTTGCCCGATGATCCCCAGATCGTGGAGTTGAAGCTTTCGCCGGTGTACCTCTTCGTCAAGAAAGGCGAAGTGCGCTACGCCCTGGAACAGGCTTACCTGTGGTACACCAGCTACAAGGCGGAAATCGAAGGCTCCTGGCAGGAATCGGTGATCACGCTTGGCCATTCCGGTGGTCAAACCGCACCGCGCGGCACGGCGACAGGCCCGGCCTTGCGTGTGGTGTTCATCGATAACTACAGCAAGCAGGCCCAGGAAAACCTGCACTTCCCGCCGGCCGCGACGGCTACCCAGGCCGAGTTCGAACAGTTCTGGGATGCCCTGGCCCTGCTGCTCAAAGAGAAAAAGGGGCAGCGATTGCTGATGGTCACCGAACGCTGGCCCCGCGATGCGCGCTACTACCCCAGCAGCGCCATGCGTGAGGCGCTGCTGCTCAACGGCGCCAGCAGGGCGACACTCCAGCGCTGGGACGCCCTGACCCGCCACATGCAGCCCAACCCGATGGCCGGCCTGACCTATGTGCTGGCGGGCAATGAGCTGGAAGTGCCGGGGGTCGATGGCCTGATTGCCGGTTTTGGCCAGCCGGGCAAGGACCTCAACCCGACCGTGAAGGTCATGGCGCGCCTGTCTTACGACTCGTTCGGCAAGGCTAAGCTGGTACAAACGGAAAAGACCGAGGAAGACCCGTGCACGGTCTTGTACATCCTGCGCAACAACACCGGCGACAAACCGGCGCTGGCGACCGACCCGCAGGACAAGACCCGCATCGCCATGCAAACGCCGGACAGGCGCAACCCCGGGCAGTTCTGGTACATGCCCGAGCTGGAAAAACCCTACCCGGAAATCAACCATCCCGTGCTGCTGATCAACTACGAGACGGGCGCTTGCCTGCAAGGTCGGCACGACCAGGGCGACTGTCGGCTCAAGGCCATTGAACCGGGTCGCCAGCAGGATGACGTGATCTGGGATCGGCGCGGCGATGAAGTGTTCCACCTGTTGATGGTCTACTACTGGATGGACGCCTTGTGCCTCACCCAGGTGGAAAAACGTGCCGCCGTGCGCCCTTGGCGCGAACCCCACGGCATGGACTGGCTGCGCGAGCAGCATCGTCCGTATCGTTGATAGCGTGCAGGTTCAGCCGGTCCGTCGCTGACGGGGCGGCTGGGCGTTTTCTGTTGTCTTCTTGTATGAGTGGTCCATGACAATTCAACTCTTTAACTGCGTGCCCTTTCTCGGCGACGGTGTGGAAACGCCCCTCGACGCCCGGACATTCCCCTACCTGTTCAACGACCACGGCCTGGCGCAGCCGAGCGACCAGGTGCGCGGAGCGTTGATCACCCTCAGCCCCGAAAACCCCGACCTGCTGCTGGGTGCCCGCTATTCCGGCATCAGTTGGAAGGACCGCGAGGTGCCGACGAGCACCGGGTCCTACGTCATCAAAGCGTTCGACTTTCACGTCAAGCAAGTGCGCTATGAGCCGCTCTGGGCCACGAAGGAAACGGCACAGGCGTTCGGCATGACTTTGCTCGGAAACGGCGAATGCCTGCGGTTTGACTATGACCAGTTGATTCTTGGCCAATACACCTACGGCAAATGGGCCGGCCATCAATCGCCTTACCTCGGGCCGGCGCGCATGCGTGAGTTGCTGACCCACAACCCCACGGATCTCGAATACCACAACTTCCCCCACGCGTTTTTCTCGCGCTACGGTCGGTTGCCGTTGGTCATCAGTGTCGCCCGCTGGCGGCCCGCCGCGCGGGAAATCTACCTGGCCGACCTCTGGGTCCGCCCTGGCGACGCCCTGGTCCTGCCGCCCAAGCACTATGGCGACATTCCCCCCAGCGACGCTCGCGGCCTGGAGAACTGGCCGGTGGTGGTCGACATGCACGGCAACCGCAATTCGGCGCTGGCCTGCTGGTTCAAGGACGGCGAAGACAGCCTGCTGACGGAAACCATTCTGGCGAACTCGACGCTCATGAACTCCACAACCGGCAAACCCCACTACCACGAAGAAAAGGCCCCGACCCAGCACGAGCTGCCACCGGGCTATCGACCCTGACTCCCCACGATGCCGCGGCGAGGGCGCTTGCTCTCGCCGGGTGACGCAGCAACTCCCTCACATCTCGGGAAACTCCGCGAGGTAACACACTGGCGAACTCCCCTGCGCACGCTTCTCCACCTCATCCTCCAACCACTCGGCCAGCACCACGGCATTGTTCTCGGTGACGGACCTGGCCGCGTAAACCAGCGTCAGGAGTCCGTCCCGCGCCACATCCACCAACCGCCACCAACCTTGCGGCTGGGCGGCCAACTCCTTGCGATAAGCCACCTTGAATGCCTCGAACGAAGCCGTCCCGGCCTTGAATGCCTTGCGCAGCCCATGGGAAGGCGCCACCTCCGGGCGCCATTCATCGATCACCAACGCCTGCTTGGGACAATTGCGCGGCCACAGCCGATCAACCAGGATGCGCACGCCATCCGTGGCGCTTGCGGCTTCATAGGCGCGTTTGCACTGGATCATCTACAGCCTGCCAGTCAGAGTAGGTCCCTTCAGCATAGGCCCTGAGCCGCACGAGCGGGTGGAACCTGCCGCCTTCAAGTCTTCGCTGGCGCGGCCGCTATCTATGACGAGTTTTAACCGAGCCATCGATTGGCTGTGCAATTTCGGCAATGATGCTGGCAAAGGCACGATAAAGAGAACGTAGCGAATGGACGACGGACGATACGAAAGGCGAGTGGCCGTGGCGGGCGACGCGACGGCGTCATCCGAGCCGCAGCCGCATATCCTGCTGATCGACGATGTTCCGGAAGACATCCGCGCAACGCTCGTCCTGCTCAAGGCGCAGCCCTGGCGCATTTCCCTGGCCAGCGATGCGCACCAGGGCTATCAACGGGCGCTGGCGCTGCGTCCCGATCTGATTGTCCTGGATGTGCACATGCCGCAGATGGACGGGTTCAGCCTGTGCCGGCTTTTGCGCGAGGCCCCGGCGACCCGGCAGACGCCCATTCTGTTCCTGTCGTCGGCCAACAGCTCGTTCGAGCGGCTGGAAGGACTGACCGTGGGCGGGGTCGATTACATCCCCAAATCCTGCGCCCCCGAGGAAGTGCTCGCGCGCATCAGGATCCACCTGCAACTGACCTGGCGCGTGCCACCGCCCCGCGAAGCCAACCCGGCCGACCCGGAGCCGGAAGGCGATGAAATCGTCCTGCGTGCCGCGATGCGCTGGATTGAAGAGCACCTCGATGACATGCCTTCCCTGGTCCAGTTGGCCCACAAGGTGGGCACCCACGAGAAACGCCTCTCGCGGATTTTTCGCGAGCACCTGGGGCTGACCGTATTCGCCTACATTCGCGACGCGCGATTGCGGCGTGGCCAAGACCTGCTCGCTGAAAGCGCCATGAGCGTGCAGGACGTTGCCGAGTTGGTGGGCTTTCGCAATGCCTGCAACTTCACCACGGCCTTTCGCCAGCGAATCGGCATGACCCCCAGCCAGTTTCGCGAGCAAACCCAGGGCCGTGCCGATGCCGAGTCGGCCGGGCGCGCCTGATGCGGCTGCTACAGTGCCTATGGCTGGCGATCGGGTTGTTATCCACAGGCTTGCTCTACGCGGCGCCTGTGGATATCTGCCAGGCTGACCACCTGGACCTGATGCCCACCGTGCAACTGTTCGAAGACGCCCCGGCACAGTTAAGCTTGGACGACGTCGCCCAACTGCCCGACGCCCGTTTCAGCCCCGTCACTCCGCGCTGGCCAACCCAAGGCTACAGCCGCTCTGCCTACTGGCTGAAATGGCAGTTCACCAACTCAAGCGCTGTGGCGTGTTCGCGCCTGCTGGTGATCGGGGCGCCGCGCCTGGAGGACATTCGCGTCTACCTGCCGGGGCGTGATGCCCACGGTGGCAGCGCTTATCCCTTGGCCGAATGGCCTCAGCCAGCGGCGCGCCAACCGGCGTTTGCGGTGTCGCTGGCGGCAGGGCAGAGCGTCACGGTGTTCGTCCGCGTGACCAGTCACTTCCAGATGTTGCTGGAGCCGGAGCTGTGGTCCGAACCGGCGTTGTTGCGCAGTCAGCAACAGACGTACCTCAGTGACGGACTCACCCTCGGCATTGTCCTGCTGGTCGTCCCGTTCGGTTTCATCGTCGGTTGGATCCTGCGCTCGCGACTGCTCACCGTGAACGCAGGGGCGGTCCTGAGCTACATCCTGCTCACCTGCATCCTCAATGGCTACCTGATCTACTGGCCGGCGGCGCTCGGCTGGACACGGGAGCTGCTCACCGGCGTCAGCGCAATCTCGTTCGTCCTGTTCCTCGCCTACATGCGGGTGCTGTTGCAGGTTGCCCGGCTGCCCAACGTCATTGCCTGGAGCTATTGGCTGCCGCTGTTGGGCTGTGTGCTCGGTCGACTCTGGTGGTTGATGGTCGATCCGGTCCAGGGCGCGGAACTCGTGCAGGTGTCCCTGTTGAGTTTCTACGGCGTGCTGCTCGCCACGTTGTTCATGGCCTGGCGTGCACGGCTGAGCTACAGCTGGATGGCCTGGCTGGTGCCGGGGCTCTTGTTCGCCCAACTGTTGATGCGCCTGTTCTTTCCCCAGGAGTACTTGCCCTGGCAGTCGCCGCAAAGCAAATACAGCCTGTCGTCGACCCTGCCGGGCGTGGCGTTGCTGGTGTGCACCTTGATCATGGAGGTCAGCCGCGGCCGGCACCGGGAAAAGCACGCCCTGGCCACCCTCGAACAACAGCGCCAGGCCGAGCACGAACGCCTGGAAAGCACCGTGGCGTTGCGCACGGTGCAGTTGCGCGAATCGCTGGCGGCCCGCAGTGCCTTGATGGCTCGTATCAGCCACGATTTGCGCTCGCCGCTGGTGCGCATCATCGACTACGCGCGCCTGTTGCAGGGCGGGGTCCATCGCGACTACCCGACCAACATCGAGCGCAATGCCCGCCAGCAACTGGAACTGATCGACGAGATGCTCGAGTTCTCCCGGGGGGAAATGGAGCAGATGCAACTGGTTCTGGCGCCGGGTTATCTGTATGGCTTCCTCAACGAGATCGCAGACGAGGCGGGCTTTCTCGCCGCGCGCCAGGGCAATACGTTCGAAGCCGTGTTGGCCGATGACCTGCCGCCGCTGGTCGAGGCCGATTTCAAACGGCTGCGGCAGGTCCTCATGAACCTGTTGGCCAACGCCGCGAAATTCACCCACAACGGCCGTATCCGTTTCGAGGTGAGCGCGGCTGCGGGGGCGAGCGCCGACGGCGTGGAGCTGCGCTTGAGCGTGATCGACACCGGCGTCGGCGTCGATCCACACGAATTCGAACAACTGCTGCAACCGTTCCGCCGGGGCCGCAATGCGCAACGCTACGAAGGCAGCGGGTTGGGCTTGTCCATCGTCACGCAACTGCTGAAGCGCATGGACAGCCGGCTGGAACTGCACGCCACCGGGCAGGGCGGTAGCCACTTCAGTTTTCAGCTGCCGTTGAAATACGCCCAGGAACAGGACCTGGAAAACGGCATCGTCGACAACCATGTCGCACCGCTGGATGGCCAGGGCCTGCATGTGTTGCTGGTGGACGATGTCGAGCAGAACAGCGAATGGCTGTATGACCTGTTGGCCGGCTACGGGTTTGACGTGAGCATCGCGACCCAGGGTGAAGAGGCCCTGGCCTGCCTGGCCGAGCAGCCGTTGGATCTGCTGATCAGCGACCAGATGATGCCCGGCATGGACGGCTGGCAACTGTTGCAACGGGTGCGCGAGCGATGGGCCGATCTTCCGGTGATGCTCTATTCGGCGGTGCCGCCACGCAGACCGCAGGATTACCCACAGGACCTGGCCTTCGACGCGGTACTGCTCAAGCCCGCTGACAGTCGCGAGTTGCTGGCGTGCGTCAAGGCGCTGGCCTGCCCAGACACCGTGTATCGCGCGACGGCTCGGGAGCGATAACGTGGCGGGTTCGGATTATCGACTGCTCTTGCTCGCAGGTTTCTCGGTGTTGCCTTGGGCGTGGGCCACGGCTGCGCCCGCCGTGTCGACCCACACACTGGAACTCGACGAAACCACCGTGACGGCTCGCCGCCGCGAGGAAGACCCGCAACACGTGCCCATCCCGATCAACGTCCTCTACGGCGAGCAACTGGACGAAGCCGGCCTGCACCGCCTGCAAGACATCCAACAACTAGTGCCCGGCCTGGTGGTCTCCGGTCACGACGCCCGTTTTGCTGGCTTCGGCCTGCGCGGGTTCGGCGCGACGGCCTACAACGATGGCCTGGAAGGCAGCGTCGGCACCTACGTCGATGGCGTCTACCTGGCGCGTCAGGGCATGGCCTTCACCGAGTTGATGGACATCGAGCGCATCGAAGTGCTGCGCGGGCCCCAGGGCACCTTGTTCGGCAAGAACACCACCGCGGGCGCGCTGAACATCGTCACCCGCCAGCCGACCTTCCAGCCCGAAGCCAACCTTGAAGCCAGCTACGGCGAGCGCGGCCTGCGGGAGTCTCGCGGGACGATTTCCGGGCCGTTGCAGGACGACGTACTGGCGGGGCGATTGAATATCTTCCACAGCACCACCGAGGGCACCGTGAAAAACCTGCAAGACGGCGCGCGCCTTGGCGATGCCGACAGCCAGGGCCTGCGCGGGCAATTGCTGTGGACGCCGACCACCGACTTCAGCGCGCGCCTCATCGCCGACTATGCCGAGCAAAACGAAGCCGGCAACGTCCTGCTGGTCAATCACTACAGCCAGCAGACCCGCAAGCGCGCCCAGTTCCTCGGCTATCCATTGTCGGAGCCCGACCCTTACAAGCGCGAGGCACGCATCGACGCGCCGGGCCGTCCGCAAACCCTGCAGAACGGCGTTTCACTGGAATTGAACTGGGACCTGGACGAGGCCATGCGCCTGACCAGCATCACCGCCTACCGAGACTGGGATTACCGCGCAACGCGTGACGGCGACAGCACCGCGCTGTCGGTGGCCCAATCCGAGACCGAGCTGGGCCAGCGCCAGTTCAGCCAGGAGTGGCGCTTGTCCGGCACGGCCGGCTCGTCCATCGACTATGTCGCCGGGCTCTACTATCTGCGCCAGCACCTGGATCGGGACATCGATGTTCAATTCGGCCAGGACGCCGCGCCCTGGTTCGTCGGCGACCAACTGGAATCCTTGCAGAAACTCTATGGCATCACCTTCACCGATCCGAAGCAGGTGCCGGCGCTGCTGCTGGACGGCGCCCGGCAACGCTATGACGGAGAACAGAAGGGCGACAGCCGCGCCATTTTCGGCCAGCTATCCTGGCGTCCGATCGACCCGCTGGAACTCACCGGCGGCCTGCGCTACAGCCACGAGCGCAAGGACGGCTGGGTCTCGCGCGACGTCAGCAACCTGGCCCCGCTGACGGGGTTGCCACCGGTGTTCCAGGCCGGAGGGCAGTTGCTGCGCGACATCGCCCTGGGTGAGGGTTACTACCGCCAGGATTCGATCGAAGAGCACAACGTCTCCAGCCTGCTCAGCGCCAGCTACCGCTTCAGCGAGGCGGTGATGGGCTACGTCAGTTGGTCGCGGGGCTACAAGGCTGGCGGCATCAACTTCGACGTGGTCGGCCCGTTCACCGCGCCGACCTTCGAGCCGGAGCGCGCCACGTCCATGGAACTGGGCTTGAAGACGCGGTTCTGGGAGGAGCGTGCGTTGCTCGATCTCGCGCTCTACCAGACCGACGTCGACAACTACCAGGCGCTCACCTACAGCCCGCCCACCTCCCTGTTCGCGCCGCCGCTGCGGGACAACCTGATCAACGTCGGCAAGGTGCGCCTGCGCGGGGTCGAGCTGGACTCGGCCTGGCAACTGACGCCCCGACTCACCGGGCGCCTGGGCCTGGCCTGGAGCGACGCACGCTACCGCAGCTTCCCCAACGCACCGTGCCCGCCGGCCTCGGGCCAGTGGACCTGCGACCTCAGCGGCGAGCGTCTCTACAACGCGCCGGAATGGACCCTCAGCAGCGGCCTGGACCACAGCCATCCGCTGTCGAACGGGCTGGAGGTCTACAGCGGCATCGACTACAGCTTGCGCACCGGTTACTACGGCACCCTCGAAGGCGGCGAGGGCAGCTATCAACCCAGCTACGGCCTCATCAACCTGCGCCTGGGCCTGCGCAGCCAGGACCGTGGGTGGGAAGTGGAAGGCTGGGTGCGCAACGTCTTCGACCGTCAGTACATCACCGCGGTCTATTCACTGCTCGGCGCCGGCGACTACGGCGTCATGACCGGCAGCGAAAGAACCCTCGGTACCACCGTCAGGCTTCGCTATTGAGGGGAATGAAGCGCGTTGGACAAAACGCCAGGCGATTACCGCCGGCCTTTTTCGACAGGTACATCGCCTGGTCCGCCTTGCTGATCAGCGCATCGATTTCCTGACCGTGCTCGGGGAAAAACGCCACGCCGATGCTGGCGGCGATTTCCACCGTCTGCGCGCCGATCAGGATGGGGGCGTTGGCCGCTTGCAGCATGCGCTTGAGCAACGGCTCGCTGTCTTCCACCGCCTGTAGCCCGACCAGCCCGGCGACAAACTCATCGCCACCGAGCCGCGCCAGCGTGTCGCTCTCGCGCAGGGTCGCGTTGATCCGCGCCGCGACAATCTGCAACACCCGGTCGCCCCAGTCATGGCCGTAACTGTCGTTCAGGGCCTTGAAGCCGTCGAGGTCGATAAAGGCGATGGCCACCTTTTGCTGGTGCGCCCGCGCCTTGCCCAACGCCTGGCGCATCCGCTCGGCCAACAGCAACCGATTGGGCAGTTGCGTGAGCGCGTCATACCGGGCGTCGCGCTCCAGCAACTGGAGGCGCTGCTTGATCTGCGTCATGTCACTGAACAACGCCACGTAATGCTGAACATTGCCGTACCGATCATGCACGGCACTGATGCTGATGCGCGACGTCATCTCACGGCCGTCCTTGTGGCTGCTCTGGATTTCGCCGGACCAATGCCCGTGGAAATCCAGTGCGTTCTTCATCGGCGCGTAAAACGTCAGCAGCCGCCGCACCATGGGGTGGGCATTCAGCGCCCGACCCTGCACCTCGTCTTGCCCGTAACCGGTGAGGCGGGTGAACGCCTCGTTCACGGCAATGACTCGGCCGAATGGGTCCACCAGAATGGCTCCTTCGCGCGCGTGGCTGAACACGGTCGCAGCCAGCTCCGGGCAAATGGCCCCGGCCGACCTGTCCGCGGCGCCCTCGTCACGGGCCACCGGCCACCGTTCGGAATCGAAGCCCAGCCGCGTCAGGTAACCGGCCATGAACGAAAACGTTCGATGCAGGCGGATCAGCACCGCGGTGGCGAGCCTGGAGTGACGGATGAAGGTGTGTAGGTTCATGGTGGCGGGCAAGGGGTGTGCAAGCGAAGCGGGGATTATCGAAGGGCGCAAGACGCGAGGACTTTGCTGGAGCGGATGAAAGCTTTGCGGGAGGGGAAATATTGAAGTTTTTTTGCCGGCTGAGTGGGGGATTGGCGATCGGTTGTTCGGGAAGGGGAGGAGGTTGCCCGAGACCGAAAGGAAAACCCAATCCCCGTGGCGAGGGAGCTTGCTCCCGCTGGGCTGCGTAGCAGCCCCAAAACCGCCCGACGTAGTTCATCGGGAGAGGATTACCAAGGGTTATTCAAGGCAGACGATTTGAATGATGCGGTTGTCGCCATGAAATGTTGTGTGAGTCCACTCTTCTATCGTTTTTATCTGCTGCGGTAACAGCTCGTAGACAAAGCAAAAATCTTCCGGTGTTGTCCAGCCCATAAGCACAGCCAACTGGTCCATATAGACGCTTGGAACTTCCACTGTCTGTATTAGCTCTTCCGTTTCCATGTCAAAAACTTCAACGATGGGTTTCACTTTTCTACTCTCCTTGTCGGGTCGGCGGGTTTTGTTTGTTCGCCGGTGATCGAGTCGTATTCATCAGCGGCTTGGGCCGGCGACCATTTCGTCCACAAACCGGTGCTGGTCATCAGAGCCTCATCGCGAGCTTGCTATGGGCCACTACCGGCGCTGAGAAGAGCGACTGGTGACCCAACTGGACGGTGAAGAGGCGGACTAACCCCCGTGGCGAGGGAGCTTGCTCCCGCTGGGCTGCGTAGCAGCCCCACATCGCGAGAGCGAAAAATGGATTAGATGATTAGGTCAGTTTCACCACTTGGTCCGGTATCGAAATGCAATCTGATAGTCGAACTTTTCTGGATCGATTGGATGATCAAAGAAGGGCTGGATGACAGGTATCCATCCAGCAAGCACATCAAAGCCTCCGTCATATATTTCCGGTTCGCTTTCCAGATCCAACTCAGAGATCACCGACAAGTCATCTTCCATGTCCTTCGAATATTCTTTGCCTCCAGCCAGTTCGGTTTTTTTGTCGTACCAATCCAATCTAAGCTTCAAGCCCATTGAAGTCCTCACAAATACTTTTTAATGCTGCGGTTTTTTCTAGCCTGACTTACTTGCTGACCCGTTTCGTGATCGAACGCGCCTAAATGGCTTCCATCGCTTGCTCGGTATGCCTCGAGCTCACCATGTCTGGAGTCCCATTCATAAATAGTCCTTCCTTTAGGATCGACCCACCGCTCTCTCAGGCCTGCCCCTGCTTGTTTTGGTGTTTTCTTTTTTGCGGCTTTGAGATCTGGAAAACCGGTAATTTCTTCGGTATCTGGCGCTGGATGATAGTCATAATCAGCATTACCGCTTCGTCTGACAGAGGCAACCACATAAACCGGCCGAACCCCCGAATCCGCCGGAAACACCAGTATGAAATCCCTGTACTCTGGCGGATAAATCGGGTCGACAATGATGCTGTCGGCCATCGGTGTCGGCGGGTAGATCCATACGGGAGGTGCCTGGGGCGCGGCCTCCAGAGCAGGGATGCCAAGGGTGTCGGAAGGGTCGGTGGCCGGCGTCCAGATCAGTTCGACGCCATCACCCAGGTCGGCGACGAACTGCTCGGCCCGCGGAGTGAACTGGACAACGTCGACCATCTCCCAGCCGCCATTCTGACCTGTGTAGAAGCCATACCCCTTGAGACTGCCATCGGCCTGCTGCTCGATGTTCAGGCGCATGCGGCTGCGCGCCTGCTTGAGGTTGCGTAGCTGGTCCTCGCTGTAGAGTGCGCTGTCACCCAGGTTGGAAGGCCAGAGCAGGGCGATGATGCCCGTCAGCAGAGCTGCGCCGACGGTACTGCCGGCAGCAGCCGTAGACGCTGCCGAACCGCCCAACGCGAACCGGCCCAACGTCACGGGCACCGTGTTCGCGCCGATCCGCTTGAGGGGCACCGCGCCGGAAGGGTCGGCACTGCGGCCGCCGAGCCACATCAGGTCGCCGTACTGCTTGACCAGATCCGCCGGTACGTAGCCGTTGGGGTTGCTGTAATCAATGATGCCGTTGGGCAGCTTGCAGCTCTTGGCAAACACGCACCCAGTCACCTCGGGTAGCGGTTTGTTATCCACCGGAGCCCAGCGCGCCTGTTCATAGGCTGCTTGTCGGGCAAGCATGGCTTCATAATCCCGCTGTCGGGTTTCGCGCGCGGCCAGTTCGCTGGCAGTCATGTCTCTGTAAGTGATGTGATGCCCGTCACCGGCGGGCGGGTTTCGGACCTTGGGGATGTCTTGTTTGCGTGTCACTGCGCTGAGCGTCTCGTCCGATAAAGGCAAGACAGACGTTAACGCGGGAGCCCAGGGGAAGGTTGTAGGAGGTTTCTGGAAATGGTTGGTCCGTTTTCGCTAATGCAGGAAAAGCCGGATGATCCGTGATCTGGTGTTCGATCTGAATGGATCGCACGTGTGGGTGGCAGCAGATGATTTAGCTGAGGGCGTTTGAGATCAGGTGAGGAAAACACAGCCCGTGGCGAGGGGATTTATCCCCGTTGGGCTGCGCAGCGGCCAGACTCACGAATCGACGTCGCCTTGCGCTTTTATTTGCTCAAGCCTCCTCAGGCCAGTGGCGCTTCGGCGGGAAAAAGAATCGTGCCCTGCATCTGACGGCTGACCTTGTACTAGGGAAAAAAATTCCCTAGCATGCCTGCCATGGCTACCGTATACAGCGACCGTAACTGGAAAATAAAAATCTACCCGGACGATCACGCGCCGCCGCATTTTCATGTGCAAACGCCCGATGGTGAGTCGCTGGTGGAGATCGACGGGCTCCAGGTGCTTGGCAGAGGGGCAAACCCTAAGTCCCTGAAAGCCGCCTTGGCGTGGGCGGCAAAGCACACCGCTGACCTGCAGCGTGTGTGGAATGAACAGAATCGGAGGAGCTGACCCATGATCAGCAAAGCCAGAATCAGCAGCGTGAAGCCTGCCCCCGGCAAACATGCCTTGCAGGTGGAGTTTGCCAACGGTAAGCGCTACGACGTTGACCTGCGGGAACACATCCGACAATTCCCCGTACTCAAGCCCTTGGAGGATCTGTCGTTATTCGGCACCGCCCAAGTGGGCGAATGGGGCTTCGATGTGAGCTGGGGAGATGACTTGGAACTGGCGGCGGTCACCTTGTATCGGTTGGCGCTGGAGCAAGCCGGTGAGGTGATGCCGACCCAGGCATTCAAGCGCTGGATGACTGCCAACAAACTCTCGTTGACGACCGCCGCGCAGGAGTTGGGCTTTACCCGTCGCACTATCACCGCTTACAGCAGCGGGACTTCAATGATTCCCAAGCATGTGGCGCTGGCTTGTAAGGGATGGGAGTTTGAGCACAAAGGCAAGAGAGCGACAAAGGCCAAGGGCCAAAAGACGTCTCAAATAGCTTGATGAGACTAGACCCCTTTGACTGCGCAGCCCCATCGGATAGCTAGACCCTCTTATCTTTGACCAGCTAAGGTCCGAGGGGCGCAGCGGCGCTTCCTCGACCAAGGACTAGTCGGCACAAGTTCCGATGTAATATTCAAGCCCGGTAGGAAATTTTATATCTAGAATTTTTTCTATTTTTCTTAGCTGTTTTTCTGTTATCTCCAGCTCTCCTGGGCCAATTTCGTTGAATGGCTTGGCTTCAGTTATTTGGGCCAATGCCTCCTTTTGTTCGGCATCTTTTATGTGAGTTTCGAACTGTAATGAATCGTCCTTTTTGTCGTCTGGGTAGAAGCCTGTTATTGAGAAGAATGGCATGGTGTTCCTCTTTTATTGTCTTGGGGTTGTCCTGCCGGGTTTGGCAGGTTTTGTTTGACGGCCTGTCAAATGGTCGTACTCACCCAGATGGTTTCCTAGCTTGTCGTACTTTTCTACGGCATTACTTTTGGAATCCCATTCATAAATACGTCCCTTCTTATCCACCCAACGTCTTCTTTTTTTGCCCCCGCCTTGTACGGACGATTTTGATTTTACCCTGACGGCATCGGGGAAGGCCGGTAGCAGTATCGGAGCTTCGTAATACTTATGATCCCCCGGAACACTCAAAACCACATAAACCGGCCGAACCCCCGAATCCGCCGGAAACACCAGAATGAAATCCCTGTACTCCGGCGGATAGATCGGATCGACGATAATGCTGTCGGCCACTGGCGTCGGGGGATAGATCCAGATGTGAGGAGCTTGGGGCGCAGCTTCCAGAGCAGGGATGCCAAGGGTGTCGGACGGGTTGATGGCCGGGGTCCAGATCAGCTCGATGTCATCACCCAAGTCGGCGACGAACTGATCGGCTCTCGGTGTGAACTGGACAACATCGACCATTTCCCAATCGCGGTTCTGGCCGGTGTAGAAGCCGTAGCCCTTGAGGCTGCCATCGGCCTGCTGCTCGATGCTCAGGCGCATGCGGCTGCGGGCCTGCTTGAGGTCGCGTAGCTGGTCTTCGCTGTACAGCGCGCTGTCGCCCAGGCTGGACGGCCAGAGCAAAGCGACGATGCCTGTCAGCAGAGCTGCCCCAACGGTGCCGCCGGCAGCGGCAGCCGTAGAAGTTGCCGAGCCGCCCAGCGCGAGCCTGCCCACGGTAACGGGTACCGTGCCAGCGCCGATCCGCTTGAGGGGGATCGTGCCGGACGGGTCGGCGCTCCGGCCCCCGAGCCACATGAGATCGCCGTACTGCTTGACCAGATCTGCCGGGACGTAGCCGTTGGGGTTGTTGTAATCGATGATGCCATCGGGGGAGCTTGCAGCTTTTGGCAAACACGCTTCCGGTCACGCTGGACAACGGTTTGCTATCCACCGTGGCCCAGCGCGTTTGTTCGTAAGCTGCCTGGCGGGCAAGCATGGCTTCATAAGCCTGCTGTAGAGCGTCACGCTCGGCCAGTTCGCTGGCGCTCATGTCCCGATAAGTAAGGTGATGCCCGTCACCACCGGGCGGGTTGCGAACCCGGGGAATGTCTTTTTCGCGTGTCGCCACGTAGTGAGTCTCGTCCGCTAAATGCAGCGCAGACGCTAACGCGGGAAGAGAGGGGCGCGATGTAGGAGGTTTCTTGAAGTGGTTGTTCCGGTGTCCTCAATACAGGTAGGTCTTGCTCAGCAAGACCTTTTTTCAAATCAATCCGTGTATCTGACGTTAGACGTGCGCCGCGCGTTCAAACACCTCATCAGCCCACTGGTTCAGGCTTTTGCCAGCGGTTTGGGCTGCAATGGTAGCGGCAGCGTGCACTTCAGGACGAATGCGTAACATCACCTTGCCGGAGGCTGGCTTCTCAGGGCTGACGCCTTGCTCGGCACAGTCCGTCAAGTAATCCTCAACAGCACTGGCAAACTCCGCTCGTAGCGCCGTCACGGAATCGGCGTGAAAACTGATGATGTCACGCACACCCAGAATTCGACCGACGAAGATGTCGTCACGCTCATCGAACTCAATTCGGGCTGTGTAGCCCTTATAAGTCATGCTGTTCATAGCTCAACTCCTGCCCGCTGGAGAAATTCGCGAGCCTCTTCTACCTGATATTTCTTGGCTTCTTTCCCAGGGTGTGGCCGATGGCAGCGCCATTGGGCCTCTCCCAGCGTCAGCTTGACCCGAGAACCTTCGCGCTCCAGCACTTGGCCACCCAGATGAATGACCAAGGCTTCAATATCAGCAAACACTATCGCCGCACTCGTTGGCGTACGGTGGATCGCTTCAAGGGTTTTACGGTGCCTGTTTTTCATGCGTCTGATGCTATCAAAAGAAGATAGCACTATCTAGCCCGTTCGGCGCGTTGCCACCCCCAGCATTTTGTCCCCGTTGCTCTTTAGTGCCGTGGTTTCTCGCTGCGCGCAAAGCAGGAAAATTCGCTGCTCGACCGGGAGTCATTTAATATCTCGACCCCGTCCAATACGTGGTCTCGTCCATGCAGTCTCTCGAAAATGCGCTGCTTTCCTACGCCACACAGCACTTGCCATCACTTCCCCATATCTACACCTGGAAGTTCGATACCGCCCTCGTCCACCGTTCATTCAAATGGGAGATCGATGGCTCGAACTGGTACGAAAAAGCGCGCGCCCTGAAGCGACATGTCGCCCAGGAATGGACC
Source organism: Pseudomonas sp. MS646 (assembly GCF_036693845.1). Taxonomy (NCBI): domain Bacteria; kingdom Pseudomonadati; phylum Pseudomonadota; class Gammaproteobacteria; order Pseudomonadales; family Pseudomonadaceae; genus Pseudomonas; species Pseudomonas sp. MS646. The sequence goes on along the minus strand of NZ_CP144763.1, from coordinate 5,068,952 downwards.
ACGTCGCCCGAACAAAGAATGGCCCTCGCAGACTACGCGGTGCGCGTGTGGGGAGGTGTCAGGGGAAACGCGCTCGCAACGATGCAAGGCTACGTTCAGACCATGTCACAGGGGCGGGTGCCGGACAAGCACAAGGGCATCGCCTCATGGTCGAAGGTGGCGGCATTCTCGAATCCAACCGAACACGCCATCTTCGATGCGCGGGTTGCATTTTCCCTGAACGTTCTACAGATACTTCACAGCGATGAGCAACGCTGGTGGTTTCCGCATTTGGCGGGTCGAAACACCCACCTCAACGCCTGTTGGCCCCGCTTGAAAACCCAGGCGCGTGAACAGCGCTGGATTCGAATTGCGACGACCGATGTTTACTCGACCTACATCGAGTTGCTGGTGAACGTCTCCCGAAAACTGGATGTGGAGATCGGTGATGTGGAGATGCTGCTCTTTTCGAAGGCGGAAGATTTTGCCGGGGCGTTCAACGAGGCCTATCCCCCGACCTGACGACCAAAGCACGCCGGCACTTATCGAAAGGGGACGGCAGGCAGTTCCCCCGTGGCGAGGGAGCTTGCTCCCGCTGGGCTGCGCAGCAGCCCCAAAACCTCCCGCCCGGCAGACTCCGCTACGCCAGCACAACCCGACCAAACCGGGCGCTGTCATCCTGCGGCGTAATCGCCAGCAACTGATCGAGACGAATCTCCAGGCGACCTTCCGCAGTTTCCACGTCGAGAAACTCCTCCCGCGTGGGGGCGGTGCGCGTGGTGATCGCCCGGGCTGTCAGGCGTTGGCCGTCAATCAGCTCAATGTCCAACGTGTAGCCGTACAGGCAGGCAATCTCAAGGTAATCATGCAGGTCGCAGTTCAGTGGGTGATAGGTGTTCATCTCATTACCTCGACAGCGACCGAACAGGGGGCGTGCTTGAACACCCCCTGTCGATCGCAAGGCCAGTGGGTCGATCAGCGCAGTTGTTCCAGCATGGTCCGCAGTTGGCCGTCGCGCACTTCATCGAGCGGGAACACCGGCAAGCGCGGATCGCCCACTTCCAGACCGAGGGTACGCAAACCGGCCTTGATGGTGGCGGGCAAACCGCCCTTGAGGATGAAGTCCAGCAGCGGCAACTGACGATAGAACAACGCCCGCGCGTTGTTCAGGTCATTGGCCAGCACGGCAGCGTAAAGGTCGAGATTGAGCTGCGGGATCAGGTTCGGCGCGGCGGTGCACCAGCCCTTGGCGCCGGCGGCAAAGGCTTCCAGCGCCAGCGGATTGCAACCGTTGTAGAACGGCACCTGGCCCTCGCCCAGCACTTGCAGCTTGTGCATGCGTTGGATGTCGCCAGTGCTCTCTTTGACCAGGGTGACGTTCTCCACCGCGTTGAAAATCCGCAGGATCAGTTCCACCGACATGTCGATGCCGCTGGTGGCCGGGTTGTTATAAAGCATGATGGGCAGGTCGATGCTGGCGCCGATGGTTTTGTAATGGGCGAGGATTTCCGCCTCGCTCAGTTTCCAGTACGAGGCCGGCAACACCATCACCACATCGGCGCCCTTCGCCTGGGCGAAACGCGCGCGACGCACCGCCTTGGCGGTGGTCAGGTCCGACACGCTGACCACCGTCGGCACCCGGCCGGCGACGCGGGCGATGCTGAACTCGGCGACCTGGTCCCACTCGGCGTCGCTCAGGTAGGCGCCTTCGCCCGTGCTGCCCAAGGGCGCGATGGCGTGGACGCCGCTGTCGATCAGGCGATCGATGGACTGGCCCAGCGCGTCCAGGTCCAAGCCCTGGCCGTCGGCGGAGAAGGGCGTGATGGTGTAACCGATGATGCCGTGGATATTGGGGGTAGACATGGCGAGGCTCCTAATAGGGTCAGTTCAGGCAATCGGCGTGCTGGCGCAGGTTCTGCCGAACGTAGTAGTCGAAGGCGGCCGCGTGGCGCTTCGGGCGGGCGATCCAGTCGTGGGCTTCGCGGCCCAGGTGCGGCAGGATCGGTTTCACTTCGCCGGCGGCCATGGCCAGCAATTGCAACTTCGCGGCGCGCTCGATCAACTGGGCGATGTTGCAGGCTTCCTCTACGGTGGCACCGGTGGACAACTGGCCGTGGTGGGAAAGCAGGATGGCGCGCTTGTCACCCAGGGCACCGGCGATCAATTCGCCTTCCTCATTGCCCACCGGCACGCCCGGCCAGCCTTCCAGGAACGCACAGTCTTCGTACAGCGGGCAGAGGTCCATGTGGGAAATCTGCAGCGGCACTTCCAGCATCGACAGCGCGGCGATGTGGGTCGGGTGGGTGTGGATGATGCAGTTCACGTCCGGCCGAGCACGGTAGACCCAGGTATGGAAGCGGTTGGCCGGGTTGGGCATGCCGTGGCCTTCCAGCACCTCCAGGTCTTCATTGATCAGCAGCAGGTTGCCGGCGGTGATTTCGTCGAAGCCCAAGCCCAGTTGTTGGGTGTAGTAGGTGCCCGGCTGCGGCCCGCGCGCGGTAATCTGCCCGGCCAGCCCTGAGTCGTGGCCGTTCTCGAACAGGATGCGGCAGGTCAGGGCCAGCTTTTGTCGTACAGTCCACGTATTATCCGGCAGTGATTTCTGCATCTGGTTAACAGCATGCTGGACCAACTGGTCCTTGGGCGTTGCCAGTGTCTTGCTCATATCCGTTCTCCTGATTCGTTCTTTGAGCGTTCTTGATCCGCGTCATGGAAGCTGTGAAGGGAAGGTGCTAATGACACTAAATAGACTATATGACACAAAGTGTCATTTGCAATCGCAGATTGTCCGTTTCTCTGGAAATGTTGGTTACCTATGTCCATTCGCTTGAAATTGCTCAGGAAAAAACTCGGCATGACACTGGACGTCCTGGCCGAAAAAACCGGGATGACCAAGAGCTACCTGTCCAAGGTGGAGCGAGGCTTGAGCACGCCCTCCATCGCCACCGCGCTCAAGCTCGCCAAGGCGCTGAGCGTGAAAGTCGAGGAGCTGTTCTCCGAAGAAAACGTCTCCCTCGACAGCTACAGCCTGGTGCGCAGCGAAGACCGCCAATCCCTCGCGGCGAGCAGCGGCAGCTCCGAATACGCGGTCTTGGCCCACCAGGTGTCCGAGCGCAGCCTGCTGCCCTTCATCCTCTACCCGGCGGCTGAGTTCACTGCGCATCACGCCTTCAAGGAGCACACAGGGGAAGAATTCCTGTTCGTGCACGAAGGCCAGGTGGAAGTGGATTTCATGAACGAGCGCGTGCTGTTGAACCGTGGCGATGCCCTGCATTTCAATGCGCAGAAGCCCCATCGGTTGCGTTCGGTGGGCAACGTACAGGCACAGTTGCTGGTGGTGGTGCACAGCGATGAGTCATCGGAGAAGGGCGAGGGCGCGTAGCGGCTCCAATCGCAGGTAACCAACGTGGCGAGGGAGCTTGCTCTCGCTGGGCTGCGCAGCAGCCCTGTAAAGCCCGACAGATGCCCCCAGGAACAAGGGCAAATCACTGGAGAAACTCAAGTTGTTGGATCAAGCGCCGATAGGATGCGCAAGAATTTTATCCCGAGGGACCGGAGCATGTTTTACCCGCGTGAAGCTGAAAAAGATTATCTCTACAACCGCATAGTGCTGCTGACCATTGCTTGCATCTTGCTGCTGTTTCTAGCCTCACTGGCAAAACACTCAGGGACCATTTATGGCGCCATTCGCTGGACCCCTGTCGAGGTGAAAGGCACGGTGACGCAGCTGGAAGGCATCCCGATGAATCCCAACGGCGTCATCATTCATTACCGATATGTCGATGGGGATCAACAGGTTCATGAAGACGAATACTTTGACCAGCGCTACAGCGAACATCATCAGTACACGGTAGGTGGAGACGTTCCACTGCTTTATTCGCGCTGGTTTCCCCAGGTCAGCAGCATCGCCAGCGAGCTGCACACCAATCGCGCCAGCTTTATCGTCATGGCGGGCGGGGTATTGCTGACGTTGTTGTTCCTGTGGATCTCCTTCAGGACGTTCGGGCGCATTTATGGCTTGAAGCAGGAAGACCGCTTCTACTAGGCTGTGTACGAAATAGTTTGAAACGCAGGTTAGGCAAGGCAAAAACCGGTGAGGAAGCGCAGTTGACTGGTTGTCAATGAGCATTCCGAGCCGGTTTTTAACGCCGCATAACCAAGTTTCAAGCTATTTCGTACATAGCCTAGAACGGTTGTCGGTCATGGCGACCTTTTATCCTGAGAGAAAACCGGAGCGGTCAGAGAGACGTTTTGGAACTCAAAGGTTCCTTCGCTCATGCGACACGTCATTCATGCCGTCGGTATTCCTATCAATGAAAAGTCTGTTTCTCGCGTTGCTCTCGGTCACTCTACTTTCCGGGTGTGTCACCAAATCTTTGAGTGTTGAAGACCGCCACCAGATCAAGACCATCAAGATCCTTCCTGTGTACTTTGCGGTGGAAAACTTCAAGTACACGAGCATGACCCAGGCTTGGGGGGCAGGCCTGGGTGCCGGGGCAGGCGCAGCGACTGGCATGGCGGCTGGCGCATCGAGCACTGGCACGAGCGCATTGACGGGTGCCGGTTCGGTCATGGGCACCAAGGCGGCCGATGGCGCGACGGCAGATATCTCTCAAGCGATTTTGAACAACATGCAGGCCCACGGTATCGATCTGGGAAAACTGGTACGTGAAAGCTTCGAGAAGCGCATTAAGCAAGAGGGTATGTTCACCCTCGTGGCGGAAGGCGAGAAAGCGGATGCCGACGTTGAAATCATGGTTTCGCAGTGGGGACTGAGTCTGAAAAACTACAGCTCCGTGCTTTACCCAGTCATTGGCGTCAACGGCTCCATGAAACGCAGCGGCACATCGGTTTGGCGCAACTTCAATACCATCTCGCCCTTCAACGAAAGCAACACCCTCGTCTACACCCCTGAGCAGTACGCCACCGATCCCGAAGCACTGCGTGCAGCGTTTTCCCGCGTATCTGATCTGGCAGTCGGCAAGCTGATAGAAGACCTGAAGCAGTAACTGCACAGACGAACCGGAGTGCTGCACGCCTCCTCGTGGATCAGGAGCTATTAATGACCGCTGTCTCGACACTTAAGCAGTACTCGGTAAAAAGCTGGGCCGCTCTTGTAGCAATTGTTGGCTTGATGGCGGGGTTCCCCGCCATTTCAACCTGGTTGGCCGACATGAGGGCTGACTACTACAAAAGCCATTTCATTGGACGTTGGACCGAGGAGTTCAGCTATCTCGATGGCGGTATTCAGTTCGAGTTCAAGGGCATGACCGAGTACTTCGCCAACAACCATTACAATCTGAACGGCGTGATCGCGCTGGTTGGAACAGAGCCTTCGAAACCCTATCGGTTTGAGTACAGCGTTAACGGCGCGGGTAGCTGGAATGCGGATAGCGAGTACCTTTCGTTCACATTGGAGCAAATGAAGACCTTGCCCAAGACGTATAGGGTGGACGGCAAAGTGATCTCGCCTTTGATGGTGGCGCAGTTTGTCGGCTCTAGCATGCCCAACCTCAGTGATATCTACCCGGCAGGGGCATCAGGGCAGGCGCGCATCAAGGAGGTGGAGAAGAACAGGATTGTCCTGGAGCAAAGAGCCCTGGACGGCAGGCCATTCATGGTGACCACCCACCGTCAGATCGTGCCCTAGAACTCACATCGCCTTGCGCCTTTGCCTACAACTACGCCAGAATCCGCCGGCTTGTGCGCCTGGGGTGGCGTCGGTAGTTTGGACCTGTCACTGATTGTCAGTGATCGGGTTTAGTCGCCCAGGGTGAAACAGGTTGTGCAAGGCGTCATCCAGTCAGGATTTCTATCCTGCACTCGATGGTGGCTGTGCGCAGGGCGTCTTCGGACGCGCCGGTTTCTTGTTTCCCCGGTCGACTAACCTGCGTACAGCTGCCTCCCATCGTTTAGTCGCGAGCGGGTGATGGCTCCAACTACAGGAAGCAAGACGATGGTAAAAGTTACACCGAATCCTCCTGCGGCAGACGAACCCACTTCCCGCGCACAGTCCGCCCGCAACAAGAAAATCGACGACGCTGCCACGCGAGCGTTGGATTACTACCTGAAACCCAAGCCTAAGGGCGAAACGTCTGACAAGTCCGACTCCATTTTTCGGATTGATCCAGAGGTTGATTCTGAGTGTTTGCTTGCGAATCTCAGTGAAAATCTGGCTTCGGCGAATGCGATGATCAGTGATTTGGCGTTTGACCTGGATGGGTCACGGCGGCGTGTTGCGTTGGGGATTTTGCAGGTGATTGAGGTGAGTGAATTGTTGGCGAATCGGGCGTTGGATATTGTTGAGACGCGGTAGATCAATCCGCTTGCCGCCCAACGAAAAAGGTCTTGCACAGCAAGACCTTTTTCGTTGGGCGGAGATATGACAGGAACGATGGGAGAGAGGTTCTTTTACGCGTATTTTTGTGGCCCATATGACCCATTGCAAAATAGATAACGGACGGAACAGCTAAAAATTTTTGTGGTGATAACTGGCCATTATTAGGCCGCGTAGTTACAGTTTTAAAAATACTCAAATGGACCTGGCTAAATGAGACGGAAAACTCGGATTCTAATCCTTTGCAAAACGTATCCCTCGCCCAGTGCTAAGTATGCTGAGACATCCTGTGTCGCGGGTATGGACGAAGACGGTAATCTTATTCGGCTCTATCCCGTTCCGTTCCGTCTGGTAACCAGTGATCAGCAATTTTCGAAATGGCAGTGGATCGAAGCACATATCGAAAGAAGTCCGGGAGATCGGAGACCTGAGAGTCATAGGATTGGGGTCGATACAATTTCACTGGGCAAAGCTTTACCTGCAGGGGACTGGAGGGAGCGACGGGTGTTGCTGGATAAGCTGCCTGTCTACAATAGCTTTGATGCTTTAGAAAAGGCGAGGGTGGACTGCAACATTACTTTAGGTCTAGTTAAGCCTGCTCGAATAACAGAACTACTTATTCGGAAGGCTGCTTCGGAGGCGTGGACCTCACAGGAGATCGATAAGCTTGAGCAGATGCAGCGACAGCCAAGCCTATTCGATGATCAACAAGAGCGGATGAGCATCAAACGACTGGAAAAAGTACCGTTTGATTTCCATTATGTATATGAGTGTATGGATGAGGGAGAGATTAAATCATACACGCACAAGATTGTTGACTGGGAAGCTAGCCAGCTCTACAGAAACGTTCGCCGCCAGCATGGAGTAAATGGCTGGGAGGTCCCATTTCGAAACAAGCTTGAAATCGAACTTCCCGGAAAGGATTTGCATTTTCTAATGGGGACCATTCACCGTTTCCCAGGGCAATGGCTGATCATTAGCTTGATCTATCCTCCTAGGCGACAGAGCGAAGAAGTTCAGCAAATGTCTCTGTTTTGATAGGAAGATGTTTTGTTTCTACCGAGTGATCTAAAGCCTGAGCGGCCTCAGCGATCAGGCTGCGGTGACAGAATTTCGCGTCAGCCTCGTAGCAAACCATACAAATTCGCTGTTCCGTAGCATCGGATAGCAATTCATTTAATATTGTGTCTTGAGTCTGAATGTAAGCTCTGAAGTCTCGAGAGTATGCAGACCAATCGCCATCTATTTTGTACCGATTGCGTATCGGTTTCGGGCATCCAAGGGGCGGACTGTGTTCGTATGAAATGCCTGCAGCACTCAGATATTCGGCAAAAGCTTTTTTTGAGAAGCCTTTTTTGCGAGAGAGTGGGTATTCCCTAACATCAAGCACCTTGTCAATCTTGGCCTCTTTAAGCCGCGCTATGAATGCGTCAATCGCAAGCCCTTCATAACCCGCAGTGTAGATAGTCATAAATCTCCTCCAATGCTTCCGTGCGAACCAAAGCTAAAAGCGACACGAATTATAGCACTGGCAGCTCCGATTGTGCACTTACACTGATAAATGGGGGAGCGTTGCTGCGCCGTCAGCTAACCGAGTTGGGTCAGAAAACTCTCTGAGGAATGTACGTATACAAGGGGGTAGGACGATAAGAACTTATCTCTACCTCCCCCGCATGAGCATCAGGTTGTGAAGTTACTCTAGGCCCGGTTCCTAGATTCGGTGATAGCAAAATGAAGTCGAGGAAGAGTAGGGCGGTGGCATGTTGGTTGATATAATTACGAGTCCAGTAGGGTCTAAACCCGAAGCCGTTAATTTAGGATGCTAGGAATGCATAGGTGAAAAATTGCGCGCAAGTTAAGTGCCCGGTGTTGTATTTTCTATCTTGAAGTGCTGTTCGGATTTTTTGGCTGTCTCTATAATTTGTGTGTATGTGTGAAGACGGAGCGTTGTTTTAGGGGAGGCTTAAAAATAGTCTCATAATGGCAACGTATTTTTCTGTCTTCTTTTCAATTAGCTCTGAGGCTCGTCTCCATATTTCTGCAGCTTCTATTTCATCAGTTTCTAGTTGAGCTAATTTCCAATTTCTTTCTGCGGTCCACCATGGCGAAATGGTGTTTGTATTTGTTATGGAGCTCTCCATGTAAAAACTAATCCAAGAAAGTTTTAATGGCGAAATCGCAAGTTCTTTAGCAGCGCTGGCTATTATGTTTTTTCCTTCTGGTGTGTGCTTGTCCACCGCTATCCAATATGGAAACTTGTCATGGGTTAAACAAAAAACAGGAGGGCGGGGCGGGAGGGGGGAGCAAGCAAGAAAGGATGCGGCTATAGTGAAGCCCTTATCCCAAGGCCAAGTAGCTCGTTTAAAAAAAAATTCAGCAGCACGAGTAATGGAAATTTGTTCGGGGGTGGTTGCTTGCTTAACAGCCCACTCAAAAAAAGCGGTTGGTCTTTTTAGACCAGCAGCTACCACTCGAATGGCGAAACTATCATCGAAATAAGAGGTCACGCTTAAATCGCCAATTGAATGTGCATAACCCAAGGAACCTAAGCCTGCAGCGTCTTTATTTTTAGTGGCGTTAGCGACCGCTTTCAATACATGGACGGTAGGCATCTCACTGCTTAATAATTCTGCATAGGGCCAACATTCTTCAAAGGCTATTATCCCAGTTCGCGTATGCAGCCATTTCGAATCACCATGGCTCGCAAGCAGATAAGCAACAGTTTCGGCCAAATCTGCATGGCCCCTTCGTACGGCTTTTTGGAGCAGCGAACGAAATATCGCCCTAGGAAATCGTGTAGTCGAAGAAGATTGTTTCAACACAAAGAATACATCTGCGCAAGTCGGTGTGTATTTGTATAGCCTTCTTTGCATTTGCACCACTGTGGGCACTGACGACGGCTTAAAGGAGTATTAGTAAGGCAAGATATTGCCGACAGGGCTAGTGAAAATTCTTTGCTTGGATCGTTTGCTGTTCCGGGTTCATCGATTAGAATTTGACCTAAGTAACCATCGAACTTCAGAGGGGTGGCTGGATTACGAATTGTTAGCATTTGATCGAAGTTTCCATATTCCCATCCGCTCACTAAGTCTTCGTAGGTTGTAAAATAGCGATCTTCAAAAGATGTATGGAGGCCCCATTTAGATGGATTTGATTTGGTGATTAAAACATTATCAATACATTGTATGATTCCGATATCTAATATGAAAAGAATTGGTCCGTAATAGTTGAGTCTTGAAGCTCGTTTGTGAATATCAACTGTGTCTAAAAAAATATCTCCCCATACTCCAAGTTGTTTGTCGGTTGAGTCTGTGTACTGATAGGTTTGCGGAAGTCCGGAGTCCTCTACAAGCTTGCGCGAAGCGAGGCCCCTCAATTTTAATTGACTTATGCTTGTGGTCAGGGAGTTAGCATGGTAGAGATGTCCAATACCCTTGCTCATGAGCATTTTATAAACTTCAGATCCCTTCATAGTGGTCTCGTAGTGTCCTTGTATATTACCGTATTCAAGCATTATTCGAGTTTCATGGCAATGTGCCTTTAGGTGTTTTCTTCCTCGGCAGGTACCACTTATTGAGTGGAGGAATGGTTCGCTTATTCCTGATTGTTTTTGTCAATCGTTTGATTTGAACGCCCGAGGAGCTTTTGTTAAAGGAGGATCTAGGCGATTGGAGGGGGGGCAGGCATAATACACTTCCAACGCTATCGCCACAAAGAGATGGCAAAAATTCGTTTTTTATCAAGGAGATAAAATTTTGACGTCTATTGGGGAGGCGGTAGCACTAGAGGTGCCATTCGGAACGAGCCCTTGGAAAAAGCTGCTCAGCACCGGTCGTCGGAAAAAGAACGATGCAGCTGCAGTGGTTCCTATCGCAATAGCTGAGGCGCAAAAAACAGAATTTCGTACAGAGATCGAGCGAGATTTTGATCGAATTTTGTTCTGTGCCCCTGTCAGGCGTATGGCGGATAAAACGCAAGTGTTCCCGTTAGACCGGAACGACAGTGTTCGAAATAGGTTGACTCATTCTTATGAGGTTTCGAACTTGGCTCGTAGTTTTGGTACCACCTTAGTCTATGCTAATGGCATTGCTAGCGATATTGTTAATTCTACTAGAGACATCCCTTCTCTCTTGGCCGCAGTTGGATTAGTTCATGATCTCGGTAATCCACCCTTTGGGCATCAAGGTGAAGGAGCAATACAGAGTTGGTTTGCAGATAATGTTCAACTTGTTGCGGGTAGGAAGTTTAGTGTATTGACGGAGCGACACTATCGGGATTTCTTGAAGTTTGAAGGGAATGCTCAGGCTTTTAGATTAGTTACGCGTCTTCAATTACTTAATGATGACTTTGGACTTGATCTTACTTACGCAACGTTAGCTGCAATGATGAAGTATCCCGTTAGTTCTATTGCGGTTAATAAATCTAGCGTGTGCACGAAGAAGCATGGTTTTTTCTTATCCGAAGAGGGGATCGCCAAGCAAGTGTTGAACGCTGTTGGTTTGGAACTCGGAAAACGTCATCCTATGTCATACATTATGGAAGCCTGCGATGATATTGCTTATGCAGTGCTTGATATTGAGGATACGGTTAAGAAGGGGCTCGCCTCTTTTTCTGATTTGCTAGCTTACTTGGAACATCACGGTAAGAACGATCATTCTATAGATGATTTGGTGACAAAGGCTCGATATAAGCATCTTGAATACCGTCGTGAGGAGCTATCTCCGGCGGAGCTGAATGATGTTTCGATGCAACGCTTTCGAGTTTATGCGATCGGGTTGATGTTGAATTCTTGCGTTAAAACATTTTCTGAGCATCAAGACTCCTTTTTAAATGGTACCCAAAGCAAGGCATTATTGGAGCTTTCAGATGCGCATCTGCTTCGTGAGTTGCTGGGCAATTTTTCCATTAATCACACGTTTCAGCATAGGTCAGTTCTAGAGGTCGAGCTGACGGGTTTTAATACAATACGCGGCCTTATGGATATTTTTTGGGCGGCTATTTTGGAAACGAATCCTGATATTGAATCTTTTAGACCGAGTCATCCTTATAATAGATATGTTTTTATGCGGATTTCTGAGAACTATCGGCGCATATATAATAGTCCCCCCAAAGAGCTTAAAGAATTGCCACTGAGATATCGTCAGTGTCTGCTGCTCACCGATATGATTTCTGGTATGACGGACTCATATGCGGTAAATCTTCTTCAAGAGCTTCGGTCTTATCAGGCTGGCGTGTGATTAAATGAATTTGAAAAGAGCTAAATCTAAAGTCTTGGAGTTTCTCGGGCACGATATTGGGGAGGCACATCCCATACAACATCTCAAGGAATCTCTTCCTGACTTGGCGATTTTTGGGGGGATGATCCGCGATCTAAATTTGGGCGCGATGGAGTCATTCCGTTCAGATATTGATTTGGTTTCTACGGCGTCAGCGGAGGAAATTTACTTGCAAATACGGGAGTATCTTCCAGTTCGAAATCGATTTGGAGGGTTTCGATTCTTTTTTTTGGGACGTCCTTATGATATTTGGTCTCTTGAAGATACTTGGGCCGCTCGGGAGGGGTATGTCACAGTTTCGAGAATTGAAGATTTATGTAAAACCACATTTTTCACTGTAGATGCTGCTATTTTTAATGTGAAAGATGAGTCGTTTTACACCGCTGATTTTTGCCGTCGCTCTATTGAGGATAGGGTTCTAGATATTAATCTTGTTCAGAATCCGTTTCCGGAAAAAATGGCCTTGAAAGCCGTTGATTTATCTATCCGCAATAGCTTGAAAATGTCATATGAGTTGTGCGAATTCGTTTTGTCCAACAAAGCCTCTAGAGGTTGCGATAATTTTTATTGGGATTATTTGAAGGTTCATGTTGAAAGTTCTCCTGGTTGTTTGTTTGAGTTTCATAGGCAATTGTCGCTTAATTTTGAAGGCTTTGATATTGGAGGTTGAATATGCCTTGAGCGTGTTCTAGGATTTCTGCTACAGGAGGCTCGAGGCATGGTGATTTGCTGGGGGGCAGGAGCAGCGGGTGGTTTTTTGTATTTAAATTTAGGGTTTAATTTATATGTGGTGTTGATATGTTGAGTTATGTTCCGGTCTGAGAATAAAATGCCATAAACATTAGTTTTATAGCTTCTTTAGCTTCAAACTCTAGTGCTTCACGTCCATCCCATTGCTGATCAATTGTGATGGCGGGATAGTCAGGTGTTGCATGAATTAGAGCGTTTCTGCGTTTTCTCAGCGCGTCAAATTTTTGTCCTGAGTTGTATGAGCGAAGCAAGTCTATGGAACGTTGTTTTTTGCTTGCTCCACTAGTCTCTTGCAGATTCGCTTCAATGACAGTAAATGCTAGAACTATAGTTGCAGCCCATGCTCCGCTACAAAAACAAGCCTGTACCTCGCAAATGAAAGCGGACGCTTGCTCTCCTACCAAGTAGGATCCTCTTTCTTCGTAGTCAAATATAAATGACTCAAACCATGCGCGTCGTTTGTTCCATTGGTCGGGGGGCGGAGGGTCAAGATGCTCCACATCATAATCCTTTTTATATGTTATCCATTATATTGTTTTTCATACCGATAAATCTGCCCCTATTGACGTCTAAAAAGCATTCGCTGCTGTTCGTTTGCGCGGTATTGGTAACCACAGCCGGCCGCCCTAGTTTTTCTACTAACACGGTATCTATACCACCAATCGCCCCAAGCGCCAAATTTAAGCATCGACCAATTCTGCTCTAAATCCCAGTCTCATCTCCCGCCAAACAACAACCAAGAAAGAGGATGGGGTTACTTATGTCGAGGGTCCGGCGTCCTGGTTTCGGAGGTCGCTCATCGGGCACCAGCTCGAACGCACAAGGCAATCGGCCCAGCGGATATCCGTTGGGCCGATGTCATTTTTGTGATGGAGCGTAAGCACGAGCATCGTCTACGGGCAGAGTACGCCCGGCTGCTTGAGCACAAGCAGCTGCATGTTCTGAATATTCCCGATGACTATCGCTTATGGACCCTGAGCTGGTGGGCATGTTTGAGCGAGCGGTGACGTCGAACAAAAAAAGGGAACGGATTTATTTCTATGGCTATGGCTGAACTGGCGTCTCCTTGTTACCAAGCCCACCCAGTGCAACTACACCCCCCCCAGGCCGATCCCTAAACGCAGAGCTCTTCGCAAACACCTCAGCAATAAAATCCATAAAAACAACAGCCCTCCTGGGAAGAAGCCGGTCGGCAACGTAGATGATCTGAACAGGAACAGCCGGCGCTGCGTGCTCCTTCAGCAACACCCGCAGATTGCCATTGTTCAGCCCCTCCTCGTAAAGCCATTCAGGCCCCTGTGCGATCCCCAGCCCCGCGTTTACGCACTCGCGTATGGCCTCAGGTGAACTGACCCGGAGCCTGCCGGAGACGGGAACATCGATATCCCGGAAGCGCCATGTGGTGCCTGTCGACAGCAAGGTATAGATCAGGCACTCGTGTGTTCTCAGGTCATTGGGGGTCGTGGGGGTTCCGTGTTTGGCCAGGTACTCGTTGCTGGCGACGCACACGCGCTCGAACCAGCCCAGGGGCCGGGCGCGCATTGCGCTGTCTTCCAGGTGCCCGATGCGTATCGCCAGTTCAGCCCCTTCGTCGACCAGATTCACGTACCGATCACTGATCTGCAGGTCGAGCGTCAACTCGGGATAGCGAGCCAGGAAGCGGGCTACATGGGGCACCACGAATGCGTGGGCTAGCGCGGTCGGGCAGGCGACTCGCAACAAGCCGGACGGGGTGATGTTTTCCCTGAGGGACGATTCCGATTCTTCCACGGCGTCGAGAATGCGCCGGACATCTGCGTAGTAGCGTTCTCCCTCGGGAGTGAGGGCAAGCTTGCGTGTGGATCGGTGAAGCAGCCTGGTTTGCAGATGATCTTCCAGCGCCGCCACATAGCGGCTGACGTTGGGTTGCCCCAGTCCCAGGTCACGCCCCGCAGCCGAGAAGCTTCCTGTCTCGACAGCGCGAACAAAGCAGGTCATCAACAGCAGTCGATCCATTCAGGCCTCTCATTCATGCAATTTAGGCATGAAATGTATTCGAATAGGTCATCTTATCAATGCGCAGGTATGAATACATAGTTTCCCTCAGGCAGGTCAGTCCATCGACTGACCGTGAAAACCGAAAAGGAAACTGACATGTCCCGATTGCAAGGCAAGCGTACTCTCATCACCGGCGGCACCAGCGGCATTGGCCTGGAAACGGCCAAGCAGTTCCTCGCCGAAGGTGCCCGCGTGATTGTTACCGGCGTCAATCCGGAGTCCATTGCAAAGGCCCAGGCGGAACTGGGAAGCGAAGTATTGGTACTGCGTGCTGACTCAGCCAGCATCGATGCGCAGAAGGAACTGGCGCAGGCCGTTCAGGCTCACTATGGCCAACTCGATGTTGCCTTTCTCAATGCAGGCGTATCCGTTTGGCTGCCGATCGAAGAGTGGACGGAAGAAATGTTCGATCGCTCTTTCGACATTAACGTCAAAGGGCCGTACTTCCTGATCCAGGCATTGCTACCGGTCTTCGCGAACCCTGCGTCGGTGGTGCTCAATACTTCGGTGAGTGCGCACCTCGGCGACGCGCGTTCATCGGTTTATGGCGCGACCAAGGCTGCATTCCTGAACATGTCGAAGACGCTTTCTAGCGAACTTCTCCCGCGTGGTATTCGCGTCAATGCGGTCAGCCCCGGCCCGATCGATACGCCGCTTTACGACAAACTCGTATCCCCGATGCCTACCGTGAACAGGTCAACCAAGATATCGCCGCGACCATTCCATTTGGCCGGTTCGGTACGCCCGAGGAAGTGGCCAAGGCCGTGCTGTACCTGGCGTCGGACGAGTCGCGGTGGACGGTTGGCTCGGAGCTCATCGTCGACGGTGGTCGTTCGCTCTAGTTGCCAACGCCTCCTGCCTTTTATTGAAAGCTGAATGCAACTCAGGCTTTCTCATCGGCGTGGCTTTCATACGGCCCGTCCTCTTTCGGGCGGCGGGCTTCTATTTTTTCGATGGGCCTATTCCAATGTCACCATTCACACTTGTCAGCCATCCTTTGTGCCCATTCGTTCAGCGAGTGGCCATCGTGTTACTGGAAAAAGGCCTTGCCTTTGAACGGATTGATATAGACCTTCGCGACAGGCCGGACTGGTTCTTGGCGATATCCCCAGCCGGTAAGGTTCCACTGCTCAAGGTTCCTGTCAGTAATGAAGGCGAATCCGTTCTATTCGAGAGCGTCGCCATCTGTGAATACCTGGAGGAGATCTACCCGGAACCCGCGTTGCATCCATCGAGTGCGTGGGTCCGCGCACAACACCGTGCATGGGTCGAATTCGCCTCTGCTGCATTGGCGGACGCATGGGGATTTTTGAACGCCACCGACCAGCAGACAGCCCTTGGCAAATCTGCCGCGTTGAGAGCCAAGCTGGAACGACTCAACGGTGAAATATCCGGCGGACCTTATTTCGCCGGCGAGAGGTTCAGCCTGGTCGATATCGCCATGGCTCCCGTCTTTCGTTACTTCGACATATTGGGTTTCGAGCCCGAACATCAGTTGTTCGATGGATTGCATCGGGTGGCTGACTGGCGTCGCGCGCTGGCCGGCCGTCCCAGCATTCAGGCGGCCGTTGCAGAGGACTATGCCATCCGGTTCCGCAAGCACTTACAGGAGCAGAGGGCACTCTTGGCTATTGGCATGGAAGCCTGAAAAAATGCCGATGCGCAGGGGATGCAGGAGGGGACGGAGCGTCGCTGGATGCATCCTCACGCTGAACGTGGGGGTTTTATAGAATATCTTTCAGATAGCCCTTAAGCGCACTGAGCGGTGGCCTAAGCTGTTCGGCTGTTTGTGCCGCGTGGAGTTCTGCAGTCAGCCGCTGCAGTTCGGCGCCGAGCACCGTATCGGCACCTCCAATGGCCTCCAGCGCCAACGCCAGGCACTGCTGGATCTTCTCCTGGATCCCAGCCACATCCTCCCGCCGCACTAGCAACCCAAAGACTTCCCGATCACACCCGCCCATCAATGGATCATCCCGCAAAATCGGACTATGCCCCTCCGTCTCATAAGCCAGCTTCAGCGAGTAAAGAGCGACCGTTTCCAGCAGCAGTTCCATGGGGTGGAGTCCTTTGTCAGCGGTGGGTTAACGGGGTGTCGCACGGCGGAGCATCAATGGGGGTGTGACATTTTTGTGAGCGCTTTGCGCTCAAGCGGGAGCAAGCTCCCTCGCCACAGGTTTCTACTGGCCACAGATTCCTACTAGCCACAGATTCTTCTTTGCCAGAGGTTTGGGATTTGGGGCCGCTTTGCGGCCCAGCGGGGATGAATCCCCTCGCCACAAAGGAGTGATTAGCCATGACCTAAGCACTTTCCTGCAGACGAAAAAAAAGACCTTGAATTTCAAGGTCTTTCTTTAAGATGGTGCCCCGAGGGAGACTCGAACTCCCACTCCTTTCGAAAACGGATTTTGAATCCGCCGCGTCTACCAATTCCGCCATCAGGGCTCAATGGCGGCGAAGTATAGAGAGGTGCCTACCGTTGGTCAATCACGTTTCATGGTCAATTTTCGATATTTCCGCTAGACTTTCCGGCCCTGCTAGACGAACCCCATCATGCGTGTTGCTGACTTTACCTTCGAACTCCCGGATTCGCTGATCGCTCGCCACCCTCTGGCCGAGCGTCGCGCCAGTCGACTGTTGACCCTGGATGGGGTCAGCGGAGCCATGGCTCACCGTCAATTCACTGATTTGCTTGAGCATTTACGCCCAGGCGACTTGATGGTGTTCAACAATACCCGGGTGATTCCGGCACGGTTGTTTGGCCAGAAGGCCTCCGGCGGCAAGCTGGAGATTCTGGTGGAGCGGGTGCTCGACAGCCATCGGGTGCTGGCCCATGTGCGCTCCAGCAAGTCGCCCAAGCCGGGTTCGTCGATCCTGATCGACGGTGGCGGCGAGGCGGTGATGGTGGCGCGGCATGATGCGTTGTTCGAGCTGGAATTTGCCGAAGAGGTGTTGCCGCTGCTCGACCGCGTCGGGCACATGCCGTTGCCTCCTTATATAGATCGCCCCGACGAAGGTTCGGACCGCGAGCGCTACCAGACGGTGTACGCCGAGCGCCTGGGCGCGGTGGCGGCGCCGACGGCGGGGTTGCATTTCGACCAGCCGTTGCTGGAGGCGATTGCCGCCAAGGGCGTCGAGACCACGTTCGTGACACTGCACGTGGGTGCCGGCACATTCCAGCCGGTGCGGGTGGAGCGCATCGAAGACCACCACATGCACAGCGAATGGCTCGAAGTGAGCCAGGACGTGGTCGACGCCGTGGCGGCCTGTCGCGCCCGCGGTGGCCGGGTGGTGGCGGTGGGGACCACCAGTGTGCGTTCCCTGGAAAGCGCCGCCCGCGATGGCGTGCTCAAGCCGTTCAGTGGCGACACCGACATCTTCATCTACCCGGGCCGGCCGTTCCATGTGGTCGATGCCCTGGTCACCAATTTCCATTTGCCCGAATCCACGCTGTTGATGCTGGTTTCGGCGTTCGCCGGT
The DNA here is from genome assembly GCF_036693845.1 of Pseudomonas sp. MS646. Classification (NCBI taxonomy): domain Bacteria; kingdom Pseudomonadati; phylum Pseudomonadota; class Gammaproteobacteria; order Pseudomonadales; family Pseudomonadaceae; genus Pseudomonas; species Pseudomonas sp. MS646. The sequence goes on along the minus strand of NZ_CP144763.1, from coordinate 5,051,096 downwards.
TATCCCGAAGCCATGGCCGCCTACAAGGCCGCCGTCGAGCAGGGTTACCGCTTTTTCAGCTACGGTGATGCGATGTTCATCACCCGTAACCCCGCGCCCCGCGGGCCCGAGGAAACCGTATGAGTCGCACCTGTCGCATGTCCTTCGAGTTGCTGGCCACCGATGGCAAGGCACGTCGCGGTCGTCTGACCTTCCCTCGTGGCACGGTGGAAACCCCGGCGTTCATGCCCGTGGGCACCTATGGCACGGTCAAGGGCATGCTGCCGCGCGACATCGAGGCGATTGGCGCTGAAATCATCCTCGGTAACACCTTCCACCTGTGGCTGCGCCCGGGCATGGAAGTGATCAAGGCCCACGGCGATCTGCACGATTTCATGCAGTGGAAAGGCCCGATCCTGACCGACTCCGGCGGCTTCCAGGTGTTCAGCCTGGGCGCCATGCGCAAGATCAAGGAGGAGGGCGTGACCTTCGCCTCGCCGGTGGACGGTTCCAAGGTGTTCATGGGCCCGGAAGAATCCATGCAGGTGCAGCGCGACCTGGGCTCGGACATCGTGATGATCTTCGACGAATGCACGCCGTACCCGGCCGATGAAGACGTTGCGCGGGTGTCCATGGAGCTGTCGTTGCGCTGGGCCCAGCGCTCCAAGAACGCCCATGGCGACAACACGGCGGCGCTGTTCGGCATCGTCCAGGGCGGCATGCACCAGGACCTGCGCATGCGTTCGCTCGAAGGCCTCGACAAGATCGGCTTCGACGGCCTGGCCATCGGCGGCCTGTCGGTGGGCGAACCCAAGCACGAAATGATCAAGGTGCTCGATTACCTGCCGGGCCAGATGCCCGCTGACAAACCTCGTTACCTTATGGGCGTTGGCAAACCGGAAGATCTGGTTGAGGGTGTGCGCCGCGGGGTGGACATGTTCGATTGCGTGATGCCAACCCGTAATGCCCGCAATGGGCATCTGTTCGTCGACACGGGTGTGCTGAAGATCCGTAACGCGTTTCATCGCCATGATGATTCGCCGCTGGATCCGACCTGCGACTGCTACACGTGCCAGAACTTCTCCCGCGCTTATCTGCATCATTTGGACAAGTGCGGCGAAATGCTCGGTAGCATGCTGAATACGATCCACAATTTGCGCCATTACCAGGTGCTTATGGCTGGTTTGCGCGAGGCTATTCAACAGGGTACATTGGCCGCCTTTGTCGAGGCCTTCTATGCCAAGCGCGGGTTGCCTGTTCCGCCCTTGGACTGAGTTTTCCGATCCTAAGATTCAATACTTGCAACTGGAGTGCTAAATGAGCTTTTTTATCTCTAACGCCATGGCTGATGCCGCTGCTCCCGCAGCCGCGCCTATGGGTGGCGGTTTCGAGTGGATTTTCCTGGTCGGCTTCCTGGTTATCTTCTACCTGATGATCTGGCGTCCACAGGCCAAGCGCGCCAAAGAGCAGAAGAACCTGCTCGGCAGCTTGCAGAAGGGCGACGAAGTGGTCACCACCGGCGGTATCGCTGGCAAGATCACCAAAGTGGCGGATGATTTCGTGGTACTGGAAGTGTCCGACACTGTTGAAATGAAGTTCCAGAAGGGCGCTATCGCGGCCACGCTGCCAAAAGGCACGCTGAAAGCGATCTAAGGTTTCAAACTTCTCTTCAATCGACGGGGCGCGCAAGGCGCCCCGCGTCATAAGCGGGCGGCGTGATGCTGAACAAATACCCTCTGTGGAAATATGTACTGATCCTGGCGGTGCTGGCGATCGGTCTGATTTATTCCGCTCCCAATCTCTACCCGGATGACCCGGCCATTCAGGTCAGTGGCGCAAGCACGGCCCTGCAGGTCACCCAGGCGGATCTGGATCGTGCGAGCGAAGCGCTCAAGGCTTCCGGTATCGAGGTCAAGGCTTCGTCGGTTGCCAGCGGTGGCAAGGGCGGGCTGTTGCGCCTGGTCAAGGCCGAAGATCAATTGCCGGCCAAGGACGTGGTGCGCAAGGCGCTCGGCGATGATTACGTCGTAGCCCTGAACCTGGCCCAGACCACCCCGCAATGGCTGCGCAAACTCGGCGCGCACCCCATGAAGCTGGGTCTGGACTTGTCCGGCGGTGTGCACTTCCTGCTGGAAGTGGACATGGAAAAAGCCCTCGACGCGCGGATGAAAGTCTACGAAGGCGACGTCAAGAGCCTGTTGCGTAAGGAGCGCGTGCGCTATCGCAGCCTGCCAGCGTTCAACGGTGCCATTCAGCTGGGCTTCAGCGATGAAGATACCCGCGAGCAGGCCCGTGCACTGATCCGCAAGACCTTCAACGATTTCGACATCGTACCGGCCGACCTCAATGGTCAGGCGGTGCTGCGTCTGGCGATGACCCCGGCCAAGCTGGCGGAAATCCGCGAATACTCCATCAAGCAGAACTTGACCACCGTGCGTAACCGGGTCAACGAGCTGGGTGTAGCCGAGCCGATCGTGCAGCGCCAGGGCGCCAACCGCATCGTGGTCGAGCTGCCGGGCGTGCAGGACACCGCCGAAGCCAAGCGTATCCTCGGCAAGACCGCCAACCTGGAATTCCGCCTCGGTGCCGAGCCGGGCGCGTCCAAGGCCACTTCCGAGAGCTTCGAGTTCCGCGAGGGCAACCGTCCACCGGCGCAGATCGAGCGTGGCCTGATCATCACCGGTGACCAGGTGACCGACGCCAAGGCGAGCTTCGACGAGCACGGTCGTCCGCAGGTGAACATCCACCTCGACGGCCACGGTGGCGAACTGATGAGCCGCGCCACGCGCAGCAACGTCGGCCGTAGCATGGCGGTGATCTTCATCGAGCAGAAGCCGATCACCACCTACACCAAGCAAGTGGTAAACGGCGTCGAGAAAGACGTCGCCGTGCAGGCCTTCAAGGAAGAGAAGAAGATCATCAGCCTGGCGACCATCCAGTCGCCGCTGGGCAGCCAATTCCGCATCACCGGCCTGAACGGCCAGGGTGAGGCCTCGGAACTGGCCCTGCTGCTGCGTGCCGGTGGCCTGGCCGCGCCGATGTACTTCGCTGAAGAGCGCACCATCGGCCCGAGCCTGGGTGCCGACAACATCACCAAGGGTATCGACGCCTCGCTGTGGGGCATGCTGTTCGTGTCGCTGTTCATCATCGCCATCTACCGCTTCTTCGGCATCATTGCCACGGTCGCGCTAGCGGTGAACATGGTGATGCTGTTGGCCCTGATGTCGCTGCTGGGGGCTACGCTGACCCTGCCGGGCATCGCCGGTATCGTATTGACCATGGGCATGGCGGTGGACGCCAACGTGCTGATCTTCTCGCGGATACGTGAAGAGATCGCCGCGGGCATGTCGATCCAGCGGGCAATCAACGAAGGCTTCGGCCGGGCATTCACCGCGATTCTCGACGCCAACCTGACCACGTTGCTGGTCGGCGGGATTCTCTTCGCCATGGGCACTGGCCCGGTCAAGGGCTTCGCAGTGACCATGTCCCTCGGGATCTTTACCTCGATGTTCACGGCCATCATGGTGACCCGCGCAATGGTCAACCTGATCTTTGGCGGTCGTGACTTCAAGAAGTTGTGGATTTAAGGGGCTGCCATGTTACGTACAATCAACTTCATGGGCGTTCGCAACGTTGCGTTCGGCGTCACATTGTTTCTTACCGTACTGGCGTTGTTCAGCTGGGCCACCAAGGGCCTGAACTACGGCCTGGACTTCACTGGCGGTACGCTCATCGAGCTGACCTACGAGCGTCCGGCCGACGTCACCAAGGTGCGTGAGCAACTGGCGACCTCGGGCTACGGCGAAGCCATCGTGCAGAGCTTCGGTGCGACCACCGACCTGCTGGTGCGCATGCCGGGCGAAGACCCGCAACTGGGTCACCAGGTTGCCGAAGCCTTGCAGAAGGCCGGTGGCGACAACCCGGCGCAGGTCAAGCGCGTCGAGTTCGTCGGCCCGCAGGTGGGTGAAGAGCTGCGCGACCAGGGCGGCCTCGGCATGCTGATGGCGCTGGGTGGCATCCTGATCTACCTGGCCTTCCGCTTTCAGTGGAAGTTCGCGGTGGGCGCCATCGTCTCGCTGATCCACGACGTGATCGTGACCGTGGGCATCCTGTCGTTCTTCCAGATCACCTTCGACCTGACGGTGCTGGCGGCGGTGCTGGCGATCATCGGTTACTCGCTCAACGACACCATCGTGGTGTTCGACCGGGTGCGTGAGAACTTCCGCGTGCTGCGCAAGGCCTCCTTGATCGAGAACATCAACATCTCGACCACCCAGACCCTGCTGCGGACCATGGCGACGTCGATCTCCACGCTGCTGGCGATCGCCGCGCTGCTGTTCTTTGGTGGCGATAACCTGTTTGGTTTCTCCATCGCGCTGTTCGTCGGTGTACTGGCGGGTACCTACTCGTCGATCTACATCGCCAACGTGGTGCTGATCTGGCTGAACCTGAGCACCGAGGACCTCATTCCTCCAGCGGCCACCGAAACGGAAGTGGACGACCGCCCATAAGGCTTGTCCCCGTCCGTCACGACCGAAAAGGCGCGAGTTGAACTCGCGCCTTTTTTTATGCTCCAAGGCTGGGAGAAGCGCGGATTATTCCGCTTGTGATGGTCAGGAGGTTCAAGTGAACAAATCGATGCTGGTTGGTGCGGTATTGGGTGCTGTCGGTGTGACTGCCGGTGGTGCGGTCGCGACCTACAGCTTGGTAAAAAGTGGCCCTGAGTATGCGCAAGTATTGGCCGTGGAACCGGTCAAGACCCAGATCAAGACCCCGCGTGAAGTGTGCAAGGACGTCACCGTAACCCGGCAGAAGCCGGTCCAGGACCAGCACCAGATCGCCGGCACCGTGATCGGCGCCCTGGCCGGTGGCCTGCTGGGCAACCAGGTGGGCGGCGGCACCGGCAAGAAAATCGCCACCGTGGCCGGCGCGGCCGGCGGCGGCTATGCCGGTAACAAGATTCAGGAAGGCATGCAGGAGCGTGACACGTACACCACGACGCAAACCCGCTGCAATACCGTCAACGACATCAGTGACAAGGTCGTCGGCTACGACGTGCGCTACATGCTCGACGGCAAGGAAGGCAAAGTCCGTATGGATCGCGACCCGGGCAACCAGATCCCGGTGAGCAAGGAAGGCCAACTGATCCTGGGCCAGAACGAACCGGCCCAGTAATTCGGAAGAATTGAAAAAGCACCCTTCGGGGTGCTTTTTTTACGCCGTATTCCTGACCCACCCCAATCCCGTGTGGGAGCGGGCTTGCCCGCGAAGGCGGTGGATCAGCTTGCATCCATGTCCAATGAGACATTGTCTTCACGGGCAAGCCCGCTCCCACAGGATTTGCCTCATCCATAAAACCGAGGCACAAAAAAAGCACCCCGAAGGGTGCTTTTCTGTGGCTGCGTTGCTTAGCGTTTCAGCGAAGCCGGCAGGTGTGGCTGGATAGCCGTCAGCACCGCCTTGAAGCATTTGGTGTTGCCCGCCACGATGTGGCCTTTTTCGAGGAAGTCGTGGCCGCCGGTGAAGTCGCTCACCAAGCCACCAGCTTCCTGGATCAGCAGGGCGCCTGCGGCCATGTCCCACTCGGACAGGCCCGACTCCCAGAATGCATCGAAACGGCCGGCGGCTACATAGGCCAGGTCCAGGCTGGCGGCGCCAGCGCGGCGGATGCCGGCGGTCTGGCCGACCAGGGCGCGGAACATGCCCAGGTAGTTGTCCAGGTTGTCCATCTGGTCATCGCGGAACGGGAAGCCAGTGCCCAGCAGGGCGCCGTCCAGGCTGGTGCGGCCGCTGACGCGCAGGCGACGACCGTTCAACTGGGCGCCACGGCCACGGCTGGCGGTGAATTCTTCCTGGCGAACCGGGTCCAGCACGACAGCGTGTTCCAGGCGGCCACGGTATTTGCAGGCGATGCTGACAGCAAAATGGGGAATGCCGCGCAGGAAGTTGGTGGTGCCGTCCAGTGGGTCGATGATCCACAGGTACTCTTCGCCTTCGATGCCGGTGCCGGCGTGCATGCCGGTCTCTTCGCCCAGGATCGAGTGGTTCGGGTAAGCCTTGCGCAGGGCGTCGACGATCTTCTGTTCGGCGGCGCGATCCACCTCGGACACGTAGTCCTTGGCGTCTTTTTCGTCGACCTTGATGGTATCCAGGCGCTCGATGGAGCGGAAGATCAGTTCACTGGCGCTGCGGGCGGCGCGCAGCGCGATATTCAGCATGGGCTGCATGGATGTGTCACCTAAGGTTGTTAAAGAAAGCCGCGCATTCTATCAGAAAGTTTTCCGAGGAGAAGGTTGGTGTTCGCTTTCATAGCTTAACGGTAGGTGCTTATGTAAGATTTGCTCCCTTTATCGTGTTCGGGAGCGCCTCCCTTGTTGCAGAACATTCGTGTCGTCCTGGTCAATACCAGCCATCCGGGTAACATCGGCGGGGCTGCGCGGGCCATGAAGAACATGGGCCTGTCACGCCTGGTGCTGGTCGAGCCGCGGCTGTTCCCCCATCACGAAGCCGACGCCCGGGCGTCCGGCGCCGATGACATCCTTGCCGGTGCGCAAGTGGTCGCCACCCTGGAAGACGCCTTGGTCGGGTGCAACCTGGTGCTCGGCACCAGTGCCCGCGACCGGCGCATCCCCTGGCCGTTGCTCGACCCCCGCGAGTGCGGGACCAAGGTCATCGAGGAAGCGGAGCAGGGCAGCGAGATCGCCCTGGTGTTCGGCCGTGAAGACTCCGGCCTGACCAATGAAGAGCTGCAGCGATGTCACTTTCACGTGCATATCCCTTCCGACCCGACGTTCAGTTCCCTGAACCTCGCGGCGGCGGTGCAGGTGTTGAGTTATGAAGTGCGCATGGCCTGGCTGGCCGCCGAAGGGCAGCCAAGCAAGGTCGAAAAAACCGAGGTCGGCTCGCCGCGCAGTGAGACACTGGCGACGATGGATGAGCTGGAACGATACTTTGAACACCTGGAGCAGACCCTGGTGGACATCGAGTTCCTCGACCCGGACAAGCCAAGGCACTTGATGGCGCGCCTGCGTCGGTTGTACGGACGAAGCTCGGTCAGCCGGGCGGAGATGAATATATTGCGCGGCATCCTCACGGAAACCCAGAAAGCGGCCCGTGGTGAGCTGATTAAGCGGAAGAAATAAAATGTTCGAACGTTTGCGTGAAGATATCCAAAGCGTTTTCCATCGTGACCCGGCGGCGCGCAATGCCTTTGAAGTGCTGACCTGCTACCCGGGAATGCACGCCATCTGGCTGCATCGGTTGTCTGGCGCGTTGTGGAATATGGGCTGGAAATGGCTGGCGCGGCTGGTCTCGAACTTCGGACGCTGGTTGACCGGGATCGAGATCCATCCTGGCGCCAAGGTCGGTCGGCGGTTTTTCATCGACCACGGCATGGGCATCGTCATCGGCGAAACCGCCGAGATCGGTGATGACGTGACCCTGTACCAGGGCGTGACCCTCGGCGGCACCAGTTGGAACAAAGGCAAGCGCCACCCGACGCTGGAAGACGGCGTGGTGGTGGGGGCGGGCGCCAAGGTGCTCGGGCCGTTCACAGTGGGCGCGGGGGCCAAAGTCGGCTCCAACGCCGTGGTGACCAAGGCTGTGCCGCCCGGGGCGACCGTGGTCGGTATTCCGGGGCGGATCATCGTCAAGTCCGATGACGAGCAGAATGCCCGGCGCAAAGCCATGGCCGAGAAGATCGGCTTCGATGCCTACGGCGTCGGCGAAGATATGCCCGACCCGGTGGCCCGCGCGATCAACCAGTTGCTCGATCACCTGCAGGCCGTCGATGGTCGCCTGGAGGGGATGTGCGGCGCCCTGAAGGAACTGGGCAGTAATTACTGTGCCAAGGACCTGCCTGAACTGCGCGAGGAAGACTTTGCGTGTGTGCAGGACAAGGATGAAAGCCAGGCCAGCTGAGACCCTGCTGGCCTCATCGCGAGCAAGCTCGCTCCCACAGGGATCTCTGTCGAGCACATCACTCATGTACGACGCAGACCCCCTGTGGGAGCGAGCTTGCTCGCGAAGAACGATAACGCGGTATCACTGGTCCTGCCCGCCAAGCCTTTGCTATCATGCGCGCGCTCTTTCGCGGGTAAATCCGAGTAACCCACTAGGTCTTATACTTGACTTAAATACTCGGGAATTGCATACTCGCCCCCATTCCGAACTCCGTGGTAATTGTCCATGCGACTGACTACAAAAGGCCGATACGCCGTGACCGCAATGCTGGATCTGGCATTGCACGCGCAGCACGGGCCGGTGTCCCTGGCCGATATCTCCGAGCGCCAAGGCATTTCCCTGTCTTATCTTGAGCAGCTGTTCGCCAAGCTGCGCCGCAGCAACCTGGTCTCCAGCGTGCGCGGCCCCGGCGGCGGATACCAGCTGTCCCGTGAAATGCAAGGCATCCAGGTCGCCCAGGTGATCGATGCCGTGAACGAATCGGTCGATGCGACCAAATGCCAAGGGCTGGGCGACTGCCATGGCGGCGATACTTGCCTGACCCATCACCTGTGGTGCGACTTGAGCCTGCAGATCCACGAGTTTCTGAGCGGTATCAGCTTGGCCGACCTTGTCACCCGCCGTGAGGTGCAAGAAGTAGCCCAGCGTCAGGACCAGCGCCGTTGCAATGGCAGGGCGCCGCACCTGGACAAGATTGAAGCGTCCGCCGTCGAATGACCGCCGCAGAGCACGCGGAACGCCAGCCAGCCTGATTTAGGAGAGAGTCCATGAAATTGCCGATTTACCTTGATTACTCTGCGACCACCCCGGTTGATCCGCGTGTCGCGCAAAAAATGAGTGAATGCCTGCTGGTCGACGGAAACTTCGGTAACCCGGCGTCCCGTTCCCACGTGTTCGGCTGGAAAGCCGAAGAGTCGGTTGAAAACGCTCGTCGCCAGGTCGCCGATCTGGTCAACGCCGACCCGCGTGAAATCGTCTGGACCTCCGGTGCCACCGAGTCCGACAACCTGGCAATCAAGGGTGTCGCGCATTTCTATCACACCAAGGGCAAGCACCTGATCACCTCCAAGGTCGAGCACAAGGCTGTCCTGGACACCATGCGCCAATTGGAGCGTGAAGGCTTCGAAGTCACCTACATCGAGCCGGGTGAAGACGGCCTGATCACCCCGGCCATGGTTGAAGCCGCGCTGCGCGACGACACCATCCTGGTTTCGATCATGCACGTGAACAACGAAATCGGCACCATCAACGACATCGCCGCCATTGGCGAGCTGACCCGTTCCAAGGGTGTGCTGTTCCACGTCGACGCGGCGCAGTCCACCGGCAAGGTCGAGATCGACCTGTCGAAGCTCAAGGTCGACCTGATGTCCTTCTCGGCCCACAAGACCTATGGTCCCAAAGGCATCGGCGCGCTGTACGTCAGCCGCAAGCCGCGTGTGCGCATCGAAGCGACCATGCACGGTGGCGGTCACGAGCGTGGCATGCGTTCCGGCACCCTGGCGACCCACCAGATCGTCGGCATGGGCGAAGCCTTCCGCGTCGCCAAGGAAGACATGGCCGCCGAGAATGTCCGCATCAAGGCCCTGAGCGACCGTTTCTTCAAGCAGGTCGAGCACCTCGAAGAACTCTACGTCAACGGCAGCATGACCGCCCGCGTCCCGCACAACCTGAACCTGAGCTTCAACTACGTTGAAGGCGAGTCGCTGATCATGGCACTCAAGGACCTGGCTGTGTCGTCCGGTTCGGCTTGCACCTCGGCTTCGCTCGAGCCTTCGTACGTACTGCGCGCCCTGGGCCGCAACGACGAACTGGCCCATAGCTCGATTCGCTTCACCTTCGGCCGCTTCACCACCGAAGAGGAAATCGATTACGCCGCGCAGAAAGTCTGCGAGGCCGTCACCAAGCTGCGCGCCTTGTCGCCGCTGTGGGACATGTACAAAGACGGCGTCGACATCTCGAAAATCGAGTGGGCTGCGCACTGAAGAAGTCGCCACCAGAGCGGCTCACTGATGAGGATTGAAGCAAATGGCATATAGCGAAAAGGTCATCGACCACTACGAGAACCCGCGCAACGTCGGCAAGATGGACGCGCAGGATCCTGATGTCGGCACTGGCATGGTCGGCGCCCCGGCATGCGGCGACGTGATGCGCCTGCAGATCAAGGTCAACGAGCAAGGCATCATCGAAGATGCCAAGTTCAAGACCTATGGCTGCGGTTCGGCCATCGCGTCCAGCTCCCTGGCCACCGAGTGGATGAAGGGCAAGACCCTTGATGAAGCCGAAACCATCAAGAACACCCAGCTGGCCGAAGAACTGGCCCTGCCGCCAGTGAAGATCCACTGCTCGGTACTCGCTGAAGACGCCATCAAGGCCGCCGTTCGCGATTACAAGCAGAAGAAAGGCTTGATCTGATCCGCGCACCGCTAAGGAGTTTCCATGGCTATCCAGATGACAGAAGCGGCAGCTAAACATGTGCAGCGTTCCCTCGCGGGGCGCGGCAAGGGCGAGGGTATCCGCCTGGGTGTTCGCACCACGGGCTGCTCTGGCCTTGCCTACGTGCTCGAATTCGTCGATGAAGTGGGCGAAGACGACCAGGTGTTCGAAAGTCATGGTCAGAAAGTGATCATCGACCCGAAGAGCCTGACGTACCTGGACGGCACCGAGCTGGATTTCGTCAAGGAAGGGTTGAACGAAGGCTTCAAGTTCAACAACCCCAACGTACGCGGTGAGTGTGGCTGCGGCGAAAGCTTCAACATCTGAGGCGGCTCGTGGGAACTCCTTGTCATTTTGCCTTGTTCCAGATGCAGCCTGCGTTCCAGCTGGATCTCGATCAGTTGTCCGCGCGTTACCTGGAGCTGGCCCGGGGTGTACACCCGGACCGGTTTGCCGATGCCTCCGAAGCCGAGCAGCGCCGGGCGCTGGAGCAGTCTGCCAACCTCAATGAGGCCTACCAGACGCTCAAGCATCCGGCCAAGCGCGCGCGCTACCTGCTCGCCATCAGCGGTCATGAGTTGCCCCTGGAAGTCACGGTGCACGACCCTGAGTTTCTTCTGCAGCAGATGCAGTGGCGCGAAGAGCTCGAAGACCTCCAGGAGAGCGCCGACCTGGCCGGTGTCGCGGCCTTCAAGCGCCGTCTCAAAGACGCCCAGCACACACTGAACGAAAGCTTCGCAGCCTGCTGGAACGATGCCGCGCAACGCGAACAGGCCGAACGCCTGATGCGGCGCATGCAGTTCCTCGACAAGCTCACCTACGAAGTGCGCCAGCTCGAAGAGCGCCTCGACGATTAACCCAGTGCCGCTCCGGTCGCACGCCTGATTACAGATAAGTCCTGATTACGATGGCCCTACTGCAGATCGCCGAACCCGGCCAAAGTCCACAACCCCACCAGCGTCGCCTGGCAGTGGGAATCGACTTGGGTACTACCAATTCCCTGGTCGCTGCCTTGCGCAGCGGTCTCTCCGAACCGCTGGCGGACGAGCAGGGGCAGGTGATCCTGCCATCCGCCGTTCGCTACCACGCCGACCGCGTCGAGGTGGGTGAATCGGCCAAGCTGGCCGCCTCCACTGACCCGCTGAACACCGTCGTGTCGGTCAAGCGCTTGATGGGGCGCGGCCTGGCCGACGTCAAGCAGTTGGGCGACCAACTGCCGTATCGTTTTGTTGGCGGCGAATCCCACATGCCGTTCATCGACACCGTGCAGGGGCCGAAAAGCCCGGTGCAGGTGTCGGCCGACATCCTCAAGGTCCTGCGCGTGCGTGCCGAAGCCGCATTGGGCGGCGAGCTGGTGGGTGCGGTGATCACCGTCCCGGCCTACTTCGACGACGCCCAGCGTCAAGCCACCAAGGATGCGGCCAAGCTGGCCGGCCTCAACGTACTGCGCCTGCTCAACGAGCCGACTGCCGCGGCGGTGGCCTACGGATTGGACCAGCACGCCGAAGGCCTCGTCGCGATCTACGACCTGGGTGGCGGCACGTTCGATATTTCCATCCTGCGCCTGACCGGCGGTGTTTTCGAAGTCCTGGCCACCGGCGGCGACAGCGCCCTGGGCGGCGACGACTTCGACCACGCCATTGCCGGCTGGATCATCGAGCAGGCGGGCCTGTCCGCCGACCTTGATCCGGGTGCGCAGCGCCACCTGCTGCAAACCGCCTGCGCCGCCAAGGAAGCCCTGACCGACGCCGCCAGCGTTGAAGTGCACTACGAAGGCTGGAGCGCTGTGCTGAGCCGTGAAGCCTTCGATGCATTGATCGAACCCATGGTCGCCCGCAGCCTCAAGGCTTGCCGTCGCGCCGTGCGTGACTCGGGCGTCGAGCTCGAAGACGTCAAGGCCGTGGTCATGGTCGGTGGCTCGACCCGTGTGCCTCGCGTTCGCCAGGCCGTGGCCGAAGCCTTTGGCCGTCAGCCATTGACCGAAATCGACCCGGACCAGGTGGTGGCCATCGGCGCCGCGATCCAGGCCGATACCCTGGCCGGCAACAAGCGTGACGGCGGCGAACTGCTGCTGCTCGATGTGATTCCGCTGTCCCTGGGCCTCGAGACCATGGGTGGCCTGATGGAGAAGGTGATTCCGCGCAACACCACCATTCCCGTCGCCCGCGCCCAAGACTTCACCACTTACAAGGACGGCCAGTCGGCCATGATGGTTCACGTGCTGCAAGGCGAGCGTGAGCTGATCAGCGACTGCCGTTCCCTGGCGCGCTTCGAACTGCGTGGCATCCCGCCGATGGTGGCCGGTGCCGCGAAGATCCGCGTGACCTTCCAGGTCGATGCCGACGGCTTGCTCAACGTCACCGCCCGCGAATTGGGTTCGGGTGTCGAGGCAAGCATCCAGGTCAAGCCGTCCTATGGCCTGACCGACGGCGAAATCGCCCGGATGCTCAAGGACTCGTTCCAGTACGCCGGCGACGACAAGGTGGCCCGCGTGCTGCGCGAGCAACAAGTCGATGCCCAGCGCCTGATCGAAGCGGTGCAGGGTGCCCTCGAGGCCGATGGCGATCGCTTGCTGGACGCCGAAGAGCGCATGGTCATCGAATTGCAGATGCAGGAACTGTCCGAATTGATCAAGGGCACCGATGGCCATGCCATCGAGCAGCAGACCAAGCGTCTGTCGAGCGTCACCGATGCCTTTGCTGCCCGCCGCCTGGACTCGACAGTCAAGGCCGCCCTGGCGGGGCGCAACCTGAATGAAATCGAGGAATAACTGATGCCGCAGATCATTTTTCTGCCACACGCCGAGCACTGCCCGGACGGTATGGTGGTCGAGGCCGAAACCGGCAAATCCCTGCTGGAAGTGGCCCACGACAACCACATCGAGATCGAAAGCGCCTGCGGCGGCGTTTGTGCCTGCACCACGTGCCATTGCATCATTCGCGAAGGGTTTGACTCGCTGAACGAAGCCGATGAGCTCGAAGAAGACTACCTGGATCGCGCCTGGGGCCTGGAGCCGACGTCGCGCCTGACCTGCCAGGCCAAGGTCGGCACCGAGGACCTGGTGGTGGAGATCCCGAAATATTCGCTTAACCATGCGGCCGAAGCGCCGCACTGATGGTGACACTGTCATGAGCTATGGTTGGAATGATGTACGGCGCATCGCTGAGGAATTGGCCGAAGCGAAGCCAGACGTAGACCCGTTGACGGTCAACTTCGTCGATCTGCAGCGATGGATCATGGAGCTGCCCGACTTCGACAATGCTTCCGGCCGTTGCGGCGAGAAGGTCCTGGAGGCGGTTCAGACGCTCTGGATCGAAGAAATCGACTGATCGACCCGGCAGGTTAGGCAATACCCCTGAACCCGCGTATAATTCGCGGGTTTAATTTTTCACAAATTATCGTTTCTGGAGTTACACCATGGCTGTTCAACGTACTTTCTCCATCATCAAGCCTGACGCCGTTGCTAAAAACGTCATCGGCAAGATCGTTACCCGCTTCGAAGACGCTGGCCTGCGCGTTGTAGCTTCGAAAATGAAGCAACTGTCCAAGGCCGAGGCCGAAGGCTTCTACGCCGAGCACAGCGAGCGCGGTTTCTTCGGTGAACTGGTTGCCTTCATGACTTCCGGTCCGGTTGTCGTCCAGGTTCTGGAAGGCGAAAACGCTATCGCTCGCAACCGTGAGCTGATGGGCGCCACCAACCCTAAAGAAGCGGCTGCCGGCACCATCCGTGCTGACTTCGCCGAGTCCATCGACGCCAACGCCGTTCACGGTTCGGACTCCGAAGCCGCTGCTGCTCGCGAAATCGCTTACTTTTTCTCCGCTACTGAAGTAACCACTCGCTAAGCCCAGGCTTTTGAGTGAAGGTGAATCCATGACTACATCGAACGGCAAAACCAACCTGTTGGGCCTGACCCAGCCGGAAATGGAGAAATTTTTCGACTCGATCGGGGAGAAGCGTTTCCGTGCCGGCCAGGTGATGAAATGGATTCACCACTTCGGCGTCGACGACTTCGACGCCATGACGAATGTCGGCAAGGCCTTGCGCGAGAAGCTCAAGGCGGTTGCCGAGATTCGCGGCCCCGAAGTGGTCAGCGAGGACATCTCCAGCGACGGCACCCGCAAGTGGGTGGTGCGCGTGGCGTCCGGCAGCTGCGTCGAGACCGTCTACATTCCCCAGGGCAAACGCGGCACCTTGTGCGTTTCGTCCCAGGCAGGCTGTGCCCTGGATTGCAGTTTCTGCTCCACCGGCAAGCAAGGCTTCAACAGCAACCTCACCGCCGCCGAAGTGATCGGCCAGGTGTGGATTGCCAACAAATCCTTTGGCAGCGTCCCGGCGACCGTCGACCGTGCCATCACCAACGTGGTGATGATGGGCATGGGTGAGCCGCTGCTGAACTTCGACAACGTCGTCTCGGCCATGCACTTGATGATGGATGACCTGGGCTATGGCATTTCCAAGCGTCGGGTGACCCTGTCCACCTCCGGCGTGGTGCCGATGATCGATGAGCTGGCCAAGCACATCGACGTCTCCCTGGCGTTGTCGCTGCACGCACCCAATGACGCATTGCGTAACCAATTGGTGCCAATCAACAAGAAGTATCCGCTTAAGATGCTGCTCGAGTCATGCCAGCGCTACATGTCGGCCCTGGGCGAGAAGCGCGTGCTGACCATCGAGTACACCTTGCTCAAGGATGTGAACGACAAAGTCGAGCATGCGGTCGAGATGATCGAACTGCTCAAGAACATCCCGTGCAAGATCAACCTGATCCCGTTCAACCCGTTCCCGCATTCCGGTTACGAGCGTCCGAGCAACAATGCGATTCGTCGCTTCCAGGATCAGCTTCACCACGCTGGCTTCAACGTCACCGTGCGCACCACCCGCGGCGAAGACATCGATGCCGCGTGTGGCCAATTGGTAGGGCAGGTGCTGGATCGCACCCGTCGCAGCGAACGCTACATTGCCGTGCGCGAGTTGAACGCCTCCGACGATGTGGCGCAGAACGCTGCGAACAGTCACTAAGAGAGGAACTCTATGTCCCTGCGCTTCGCGCTCATCTTGCTGTTGGCCGGGCTGTGTTCCGGTTGTGTTCTGTCGGGTGACTACAACCCGATGAAAACCAGCAAGGGGCGCGATGAGGCGCGTGCGGCCTATGTGCAACTGGGCATTGGCTACTTGCAGCAGGGCATGACCGAACGGGCCAAGGTCCCGCTCAAGAAAGCCCTGGACCTGGACGACAACGACGCCGACGCCAACGCGGCCCTGGCCCTGGTGTTCCAGGCCGAACTGGAGTCGGAGCTGGCCGACCAGCATTTTCGCAAGGCGCTTTCGGCACGGCCCCAGGACGCACGGATCCTGAACAACTACGGCGGTTTTCTTTACGAGCAGAAGCGTTACAAGGAAGCCTACGAGCGCTTCGAGCAGGCCGCCGCCGACACCCTTTACCCAGAGCGCTCGCGGGTATTCGAGAACCTTGGCATGACGGCCGCGCAACTGGGCCAGCGAGACCTGGCCCGCCAGCAGCTGGAAAAGGCCCTGCGCCTCAACCGCCAACAACCGCGGGCCCTGCTGGAAATGGCTGAGTTGTCCTACGAAGACAGGCATTATGTGCCCGCGCGTGACTACTACGAGCGTTTTAGCCTGCTCAGCGAGCAAAATGCACGTAGTCTATTGCTCGGCGTTCGGCTGGCACATGTGTTTGAAGATCGCGACAAGGCTGCAAGTTATGGCCTGCAACTCAAAAGACTCTATCCCGGTACGCCGGAATATCAGCAATACCTGTCGGAGCAATGATGAAAGCGGCGCATCCCGAAGTTGTAGCAGCGACTCGCGTAAATCCCGGTGAGACCCTGCGTCAAGCCCGCGAAAGCAATGGTTGGTCGCTGGCCGAAGTGGCCCACAAGCTCAATCTCACCGTGACTTCCCTGAGCAACCTGGAAGCGGGCGCGTTCGACAAGCTGCCCGGGCACACTTTCGCCCGCGGCTATATCCGCGCCTATGCCAAGTTGCTCGGCATGGACCAGACCGTTCTGGTCCAGCAGTTCGATCAATACACCGGTTCCGACGCCCAGGGCAGCAATGTGCACAGCCTGGGACGCATCGAGGAGCCAGTTCGTGTTTCCCACACGATCCTGCGCATTGTCAGCCTGTTGTTGCTGATCGCGGTGATCGGTGGCGGTTTCGTCTGGTGGCAGGACCAGACGTCCCAGCGCAACAAAGAGCCGGTGGCGATGAACTCCGAGCACGTCGAGGTCGAAGGCGCCGACGGCACGACCCAGATCCATCCGCTGGACGAGCCGGAAGACCAGGCCGTCGTGGAAGGCCAGGCCGAAGGCGAGACCAATCTGGCGCTGCCACAAAGCCCGGACGATGCCGACGCCCAGGCCGGCGCTGAGCCAGCTGTCCCGGCACCGACCACGCCTGCTGCCCCGAGCACGGGCGGCGCACCGATTGCCACCGCCCCTGCCGCGCCAGGCACGCCAGCGCCAACAGTGGCTGCGCCTGCCACCCACGCCGCTCCAGTCGCTCCGGCAGTGCCGGCCGCTCCAGCCGCCCCAGCCGCTCCGGCGACCTCGGTTGCCCCGGCAGCCGGTGAAGGCCAGGTCCAGATTCAGTTCACCGCCGACTGCTGGACCCAGGTCACCGACGGCAACGGCAAGGTCCTGTTCAGTGGCCTCAAGCGCAAGGGCGACAGCACGTCCATCAATGGCAAGCCGCCTTTCGCCGTACGCCTGGGGTATGCCCGTGGCGCACAGGTCAGCTACAACGGCCAGCCGGTCGATGTGGCTCCGTTCACCAGTGGCGAGACCGCTCGCCTGAAGTTGGGTCAATAAGTCATGCACGGCGAATCTCCTATCAAGCGTCGCGAATCCCGAAAAATCTGGGTCGGCAACGTGCCCGTGGGCGGCGATGCTCCTATCGCTGTGCAGAGCATGACCAACAGCGACACCAATGACGTGGCCGCCACGGTCGCGCAGATCAACCGCCTGGAAGCCGCCGGTGTCGACATCGTGCGGGTTTCGGTGCCGGACATGGACGCCGCCGAGGCATTCGGCAAGATCAAGCAACTGGTCAAGGTCCCCTTGGTGGCCGACATCCACTTCGACTACCGCATCGCCCTGCGCGTGGCCGAGTTGGGTGTGGATTGCCTGCGCATCAACCCCGGCAACATCGGTCGCGAAGACCGCGTGCGTGCCGTGGTGGATGCCGCCCGCGACCGTGGCATCCCGATTCGCATCGGGGTGAACGCCGGTTCCCTGGAAAAAGACCTGCAAAAGAAATACGGCGAGCCGACCCCGGCGGCGCTGGTCGAGTCGGCGCTGCGTCACGTCGAGCACCTCGAACGCCTGAATTTCCAGGACTTCAAGGTCAGCGTGAAGGCCTCCGATGTGTTCATGGCCGTTGAAGCCTACCGGCTGCTGGCCAAGGAAATCGTCCAGCCGCTGCACCTGGGCATCACCGAAGCGGGCGGGTTGCGTTCGGGCACGGTGAAATCCGCCGTCGGCCTCGGTATGCTGCTCGCCGAAGGGATTGGCGATACCATCCGCATCTCGTTGGCGGCGGACCCGGTCGAGGAAGTGAAGGTCGGCTACGACATCCTCAAGTCCCTGCACCTGCGGTCCCGTGGCATCAACTTCATCGCTTGCCCGAGCTGCTCGCGGCAGAACTTCGATGTGGTCAAGACCATGAATGAGCTGGAAGGGCGACTCGAAGACCTGCTGGTGCCGCTGGATGTCGCGGTGATTGGCTGCGTGGTCAACGGGCCGGGCGAAGCCAAGGAGGCCCATATCGGCCTCACCGGCGGTACGCCGAACCTGATTTACATCGACGGCAAGCCGTCGCAGAAATTGACGAATGACAATCTGGTGGATGAGCTGGAACGGCTGATCCGCGAGAAGGCGGCCGAGAAGGTCGAGGCCGACGCAGCGGTGATCGCGCGCGGCTGATCGAACGAATTTAAGGAAAATCTGTGAGCAAGTCCCTGCAAGCCATTCGTGGCATGAACGACATCCTGCCCGAGCAGACGCCCCTGTGGCGCTATTTCGAGGGCACCGTGGCGCGTTTGCTGGATAACTACGGTTACCGGCAGATCCGCATGCCGATCGTCGAGTTCACCGAGCTGTTCAAGCGCTCGATTGGTGAAGTGACCGACATCGTCGAAAAAGAGATGTACACCTTCGACGATCGCAACGGCGATTCCCTGACCCTGCGCCCCGAAGGCACGGCGGCGTGCGTACGTGCGGTGCTCGAGCACGGCATCACCGGTGGCGGCCAGGTGCAGAAGCTCTGGTACATCGGCCCGATGTTCCGTCACGAGCGTCCGCAGAAAGGCCGTTATCGCCAGTTCCACCAGATCGGCTGCGAAGTGTTCAACCTCGATGGCCCGGACATCGACGCCGAGCTGATCGTGCTGACTTGGCGCCTGTGGGGTGAGCTGGGCATCCGCGACGCGGTCAAGCTGGAGCTCAACAGCCTCGGCACCGCCGAAGCCCGTGCTCGGTACCGTGACGCGTTGGTGGAGTTCCTCTCGGCCCGCCTCGAGCACCTGGACGAAGACAGCCAGCGTCGGCTCAAGACCAACCCGCTGCGGGTGCTGGATACCAAGAATCCGGACACCCAGGCCGTGCTGGTGGATGCGCCGAAGCTGGCCGACTACCTGGACGAAGAGTCCCGCGTGCACTTCGAAGGGCTCAAGGCTCGTCTCGACGCCGCCGGCATTCCCTACGTGATCAACCCGAAACTGGTCCGTGGCCTGGATTACTACAGCAAGACCGTATTCGAATGGGTCACCGACAAGCTCGGCGCCCAGGGCACCGTGTGTGCCGGCGGCCGCTACGACGGGCTGGTGGAACAGATGGGCGGCAAGCCGACCCCGGGCGTGGGCTTTGCCATGGGCATCGAGCGCCTGGTGCTGATGCTCGAGGCCTTGGACAAGGTGCCGCAGGCGCTGTCCCGTCAGGTTGACGTCTACCTCTGCGCGTTCGGCGAAGCGGCCGAGCTGGCGGCATTGTCGCTGAGTGAGCGGGTCCGCGACCAGTTGCCCAACCTGCGCCTGCAGATCAACGCCGGTGCCGGCAGCTTCAAGAGCCAGTTCAAGAAGGCCGACAAGAGCGGTGCGCTGTATGCACTGATCCTTGGTGACGACGAACTGGCCCAACAAGTGGTAGGTTTCAAACCCCTGCGTGGCCAGGGCGAACAACAAAGCATTGCCTGGGATGCGCTTGCTGCACACCTGGCCACCTGCGTCGTGCAGGGTTGAAGCTGTCAAACAGCC
Source organism: Pseudomonas sp. MS646 (assembly GCF_036693845.1). Lineage (NCBI taxonomy): Bacteria > Pseudomonadati > Pseudomonadota > Gammaproteobacteria > Pseudomonadales > Pseudomonadaceae > Pseudomonas > Pseudomonas sp. MS646. The sequence goes on along the minus strand of NZ_CP144763.1, from coordinate 5,031,450 downwards.
GATTTAGCGATTAAGGAGTATTGGGGTGTCGAGTACCGAAGATGAACAGCTGGCGGATTTGAAGGACTGGTGGACGCGCAATGGCAAGCCGCTGGTCACTGGCGGCCTGTTGGCGCTGGTCATCGTGTTCGGCTGGCAGGCCTACCAGAAATACCAGAACAACCAGTCGCAAGGCGCCTCGGTGCTCTATCAGCAATTGCTGGAAACCACCCTGACGCCAGACGGCAAGCCTGACGCGGCACGTGTCGCGGATCTGGCCGGCAAGCTCAACAGCGAGTTCGGCGGCACCGCGTACGCGCAGTACGGTCGCCTGTTCGTGGCCAAGGTAGCGGTGGACAACGGCAAGCTGGACGACGCCGCCACCGAGCTCAAGGGCATTGTCGACAAGCCGGCCAACCCGACCCTGGGCGAAGTGGCGCGTCAGCGCCTGGCGCAGGTGCTGGCGGCACAGAACAAGACCGAAGACGCCCTGAAGTTGCTTGACGGCGATGCCGACAAGGCCTTCCTGGCGACCCGCGAAGAACTCAAGGGCGACCTGCTGGTACAGCTGGGGCGCACCGATGAGGCTCACGCGGCCTACCAAAAAGCCAAGGCTGCGCTGTCGGATGAAGCCGCAGTCGGTGGCCTGCAAATCAAGCTGGACGACCTGGCCAAAGGGGATGCGTGACGTGATCCGTTGGAAACATGCAGCATTGCTGACCCTGGCCATTCTGGCCGCGGGTTGCAGCAGCAACAGCAAGAAAGAACTGCCTCCGGCCGAGCTGACCGATTTCAAAGAAGAAGTCGTGCTGCAGAAGCAATGGAGCCGTTCCATCGGCGAAGGCCAGGGCGAAACCTACAACATGCTGGTGCCGGCCATCGATGGCGACACGATCTACGCCGGTGACGTCACCGGTGAAGTGTATGCACTGGATCGCATGAACGGCGACACCAAGTGGGAAAAGGACCTCGAACTGCCTGTGTCCGGCGCCGTGGGCGTGGGTTACGGTCTGGTCATGATCGGCACGCTCAAGGGGGAGATCGTCGCCCTCGATGCGAGCAGCGGTGAAGAGAAATGGCGCGCCCGCGTGTCCAGTGAAGTGCTCGCCCCGCCGGCCACCAACGGTGACGTGGTCGTGGTCCAGACCCAGGATGACCGTCTGATCGGCCTGGATGCCGCCACCGGCAACCAGCGCTGGGTCTATGACAGCACACCGGCAGTACTGACCCTGCGCGGCACCAGCGCGCCTGTCGTCACCAACCGCCTCGCGGTGGCTGGGTTGTCGACGGGTAAGGTGGTCGCCCTGGACATCTCCAACGGCGTGCCGGTGTGGGAGCAGCGCGTTGCTGTCCCGCAAGGTCGTTCGGAACTGGAGCGCGTGGTCGACATCGACGGCGGCCTGCTGTTGTCCGGCGGTACACTGTACGTCGCCAGCTACCAGGGCCGCGTGGCCGCACTGGACCTGGAAAGCGGTCGTCCGCTGTGGCAACGCGATGCGTCCAGCTACGCCGGTGTCGCCCAAGGGTTTGGCAGCGTCTACGTGAGCCTGTCCTCGGGCACGGTCGAAGGCGTCGACGAGCGTTCTACCACCGCGTTGTGGAGCAATGATTCCCTGGCCCGCCGCCAGTTGTCGGCCCCGGAAGTGTTCTCCAGCTACGTTGCAGTGGGTGACCTGGAAGGTTACCTGCACCTGCTCAGCCAGGTAGACGGCCGTTTCGTCGGCCGTGAGCGCATCGACAGCGACGGCCTGCGTGCCCGTCCGCTGGTGGTGGGCAACATGATTTATGTGTATGGCAACAGCGGCAAGCTGGAAGCCCTGACCATCAAGTAAGACTATGCTTGGGGCTAGACCTCAAGCGGCCTGTCCTTTGTGGGAGCGGGCTTGCTCGCGAATACGGCGTATCAGAAGACAAATTCTCGACTGACACACCGCTTTCGCGAGCAAGCCCGCTCCCACAGGACGGCCTCCGAGCACCAGCCGCTGCCTCGCAGCGGCTTTTGTATTTTCTGAAATAACGAAGTGGAGAGCCGCATGGTTCCCGTAATCGCCCTGGTGGGCCGACCGAACGTCGGCAAGTCCACCTTGTTCAATCGCCTGACCAGGACTCGCGACGCCATCGTCGGCGACTTGTCCGGTCTGACCCGTGATCGCCAATACGGTGAGGCCAAGTGGCAAGGGCGTACCTATATCCTGGTCGACACCGGCGGCATCTCCGGTGATGAACACGGCATGGACGAAAAAATGGCCGAGCAGTCGTTGCTCGCCATCGAAGAAGCCGATGTGGTGCTGTTCCTGGTAGACGCCAAGGCCGGTTTTACCGCCGCCGACCAGATGATCGCCGAGCATTTGCGCAAACGTAACAAGCGCTCCCACGTGGTGGCCAACAAGGTCGACAACATCGACCCGGACATGGCCCGCGCCGAATTCGCACCGTTGGGCATGGGCCAGGCGATCCCGATCGCCGGTGCCCACGGCCGTGGTATCAGCCAACTGCTGGAAATCGCCCTGGCGGACTTCCCGAAGGACGATGAAGACGAGCCGGAAGAGGGCGAAGAGGAAATCGTCGCCGAAGGCGAAGAAGCCAAGCGTATTCCGGGCCCGAGCGAAAAAGACGGTATCAAGATCGCCATCATCGGTCGTCCGAACGTGGGCAAGTCGACCCTGGTCAACCGCATGCTCGGTGAAGACCGGGTGATCGTGTATGACCAGCCCGGCACCACCCGCGACAGCATCTACATTCCCTTCGAACGCAACGAAGAGAAGTACACGCTGATCGACACCGCTGGTGTGCGCAAGCGCGGCAAGATCCACGAAGAAGTCGAAAAATTCTCCGTGGTCAAGACGTTGCAGGCGATCAAGGACGCCAACGTGGTGATCTTCGTGATGGACGCGCGCGAAGGCGTGGTCGATCACGACCTGAACCTGCTGGGCTTTGCCCTGGAGGCCGGTCGCGCATTGGTCATCGCGATCAACAAATGGGACGGCATGACGCCCAGCGAGCGGGATTTCGTGAAGGTCGAATTGCAGCGCCGGCTGTTCTTCGTCGACTTCGCCGACATCCACTTCATCTCGGCCCTGCACGGCACGGGCGTGGGCAACCTCTACGCCTCGGTGCAGAACTCGTTCAAGTCGGCGGTCACCCGCTGGCCGACCAACCGCCTGACCCAGATCCTCGAAGACGCCGTCGGCGAGCACGCGCCACCGATGGTCAACAACCGTCGGATCAAGCTGCGTTACGCCCACCTGGGTGGTGCCAACCCGCCGATCATCGTGATTCACGGTAACCAGATCGAGAAGGTGCCCAAGTCCTACGTCCGTTACCTGGAAAACACCTATCGCCGCGTCCTGAAGCTGGTCGGCACGCCGATCCGCATCGAGTTCAAGGGCGGCGAGAACCCGTACGAAGGCAACAAGAACACGCTCACCGACCGCCAGGTCAACAAGAAGCGCCGCTTGATGTCGCACCACAAGAAGGCCGACAAGAAGCGTCGCGATAAGCGCTGATTGACTGCTCAGAGGGGCGTTGCCCACAGAGACAGCATCCAGAACCTGTGGCGAGGGGATTTATCCCCGCTGGGCTGCGTAGCAGCCCTAAAACCCACAACTCGGTGTGTCAGGTAGATTGAATTCACTGCTTTGGGGTTGCTGCGCAACCCAGCGGGGATAAATCCCCTCGCCACAGGGTTCTGTGTCGGGATGGCTGTGATGTCATTGAGTGATATCGGGTGCCCCTGGGCACCCTTTTTCATGCCCGACGATTGGGCTATTCTCGGTCTCTCCCGCGCCGCGCCAGAGCCGGGGGCAGAGCAAGGGACCGTTGATGATCACCAGCAAGTTGCCAAACGTCGGCATCACCATTTTCACCCAGATGTCCCAGCTTGCCGCGCAGACCGGCGCGCTGAACCTGTCCCAGGGGTTTCCCGATTTCGATGGCCCGCAGGCCTTGCGCGATGCGGTCGGTCGGCATGTTGCCCAAGGCCATAACCAGTATTCGCCCATGACCGGCCTGCCGGCCTTGCGTCAGCAGATCGCCGCGAAAATCACCCGCAGCTACGGCGCCAGCGTCGATGCCGACCAGGAGATCACCGTGACGCCTGGTGCGACCCAGGGGATTTTCTGTGCCATTGCCGCCGTGGTCCACCGTGGTGACGAAGTGATCGTGTTCGACCCTTGCTATGACAGCTACGAGCCCGCCGTAACGTTGGCCGGTGGGCGTTGCGTGCACGTGCAACTGGGCCTGGAAGATTTCGCCATCGACTTCCAGAAGCTTGGCGAAGCCTTGAGCCCGCGTACCCGCATGATCATCCTCAACACCCCGCACAACCCCAGCGGCGCGCTGATCAGCCGCGCCGAGCTGGATCGGTTGGCGACGTTGATTCGCGACCGCGATATCTACCTGGTTAGCGACGAAGTCTATGAACACCTGGTGTTCGACGGTGTGTCCCATGCCAGCGTGCTGGCCCACGAAGAACTGTATCAGCGGGCCTTCGTGGTCAGTTCGTTCGGCAAGACCTATCACGTCACGGGCTGGAAAACCGGCTACGTCGTGGCACCGCCGGCTCTGAGCGCGGAGCTGCGCAAGGTCCATCAGTACGTCAGTTTCTGCGGTGTGACGCCGTTGCAGTACGCCCTGGCCGACTACATGGCCGAGCACCCCGAGCACGTCGATGAGCTGCCGGCCTTCTACCAGGCCAAGCGTGACCTGTTCTGCGATCTGCTGGCTCCGTCGCGGTTCAGCTTCAAGCGCGTGGCCGGGACTTACTTTCAGCTGGTGGATTACAGCCAGATCCGCCCGGACCTGAACGACGTCGACATGGCGGTCTGGCTGACCCGTGAACACGGCGTGGCGACGATTCCGGTGTCGGTGTTCTATCAGGACCCACCCCAAGGCCAGCGCCTGGTGCGCCTGTGCTTTGCCAAGCGCGAGGAGACGCTGCGTGAAGCGGCGGAAAAACTATGCGTGATTTGAGCGCGTTGCCGAACCTCGACATTGCCCTGATCCAGACCACGCTGGCCTGGCACGATCGCCAGGCCAACCTGGAGCATTTCGAAGGCCTGTTGGAACAGGCCCGCGGGGCGGACTTGATCATCCTCCCGGAAATGTTCACCACCGGGTTTTCCATGGCGTCGCACACCCTGGCGGAGCCGGAGCACGGCCCCACCAGCGTGTGGCTTCGCACCCAGGCGGCGCGGCTCGATGCGGTGATCACCGGCAGCCTGATTGTCCAGGCCGCCGACGGTAGCCACCGCAACCGCCTGCTCTGGGTGCGGCCGGACGGTGAAGTGCTGCATTACGACAAGCGTCATCTGTTTCGCATGGCGGGGGAGCACAACCACTACACGCCGGGGGAGCGCCAGGTGCTATTCGAGCTCAAGGGCTGGCGGGTTCGTCCGCTGATCTGCTACGACCTGCGCTTTCCGGTCTGGAGCCGCGACGCCGAGGACACCGACCTGCTGCTGTACACCGCCAACTGGCCAGGTGCGCGTCGCCAGCATTGGAACCGGCTCCTGCCGGCCCGGGCGATCGAGAACCTGTGTTATGTCGCCGCGGTGAACCGCATCGGTACCGATGGCAAGGGCTTCGCCTACACCGGCGACAGCCAGGTGCTGGATTTCCAGGGCGAGACCTTGCTCAGCGCCGGCGACGCCGACGGTGTGTTCACGGTGCGCTTGAACGCAGCCGACCTGGCCGCGTACCGCACGCGGTTTCCCGCGAACCTGGATGCAGATGACTTCGAATTCATCTAAATGTAACGATTCAGCCCTTTAGAAAGGGGGGCGCAGGCCGATAGAAAGTCATCCAAGGAGGCGTACCCATGACCACTATCAGCGCAACTACCGTAAACCCTTATCCGCTTTCGGCCCCCACCGTTCGGATCAAGGGCGCTGGCGAAGAAACGGCGACTACCACGACAGCGACCGAAGCTGGCGATGAGAAGGGGAAAACACTGAAAGTCGATACCAGCGGCGCCAACGTGGCCGGTGCGCCTTCCAGCGGCGGTATCGATGTCGTCGAGCAGTTGAAGAAGCAAATCGAGCAGGCCGAGAAGCTCCTGGCCCAGCAGCAAGCTGAGCTGGCGCGAGTGCAGAAGAGCCAGGCCAGCGCCGAACAGAAGACCCAGCAGGCGATGGCCATCCAGACCCAGATCATGGGCACCCAGGCTGCCTTGCAAACCTTGCGGGCATCGTTGCTGCAGGCGATGGCCGGCCCTGTCGACACCCATGCTTGACATTGGGGGGCTGAGCCGCCGCCGTCTTCGCGAGCAAGCGCGCTCCTACAAGAGCCGAACGCAGAACGTCCGTTAATGCCAGCCCACAAAAAAGCCCCGGGGTTCACACCCCGGGGCTTTTTGTATTCAGCGGAGGATCAGGCCGCTTTGGCTTCTATCTGGCTCAGCGAGCGGTTCAGCGCGCTGAACAGGGCCTTGAAGCTGGCGGTGGTGATGTTTTCATCGATGCCCACACCGTGCACCGCGCGTTCACCGTTGACCCGCAGCTCGATGTAGGCCGCAGCCTTGGCGTTGGTCCCGGCGCCGATGGCGTGTTCGTTGTAGTCCATGATTTCCACCGGCACCGGCAGGCCGGCCACCAGGGCTTCCAGGGCGCCGTTGCCCTTGCCGCGCCAATGCAGGTTGGTCTCGCCCTGGCCCTTGCTGGCCACTTCGACTTCCACCGCGCTGTTGCCGTTCTCTTCCTGCAGGCGATGGCTGACCAGCGCATACGGGGTGTTGGCTTGCAGGTACTCGCTGTGGAGCAGGGCGTGGATCTGCTGGGCGGTCATCTCCAGGCCGAGGCGATCGGTTTCGCGCTGGACCACCTGGCTGAACTCGATCTGCATGCGCCGTGGCAGGCTGATGCCGTATTCCTGTTCCAGCAGGTAGGCGATGCCGCCCTTGCCGGATTGACTGTTCACGCGAATCACCGCCTCGTAGCTGCGACCGATGTCGGCCGGGTCGATCGGCAGGTACGGCACTTCCCACAGGGTGTCCGGTTTCTGCTGGGCGAAGCCCTTGCGGATGGCGTCCTGGTGCGAACCGGAGAACGCGGTGTGGACCAGGTCGCCCACATACGGGTGACGCGGGTGCACCGGAATCTGGTTGCATTCCTCGACCACCTTGCGCACGCCGTCGATGTCGGAGAAGTCCAGCTCAGGGTCGATGCCTTGGGTGTAGAGGTTCAGTGCCACGGTCACCAGATCGACGTTGCCGGTACGCTCGCCGTTGCCGAACAGGCAGCCTTCGACACGGTCGGCGCCGGCCATCAGGCCCAGCTCGGTGGCGGCTACGCCGGTGCCACGGTCGTTGTGGGTGTGCAGGCTGATGATCACGCTGTCACGGCGGTTGATGTGGCGGCCGAACCATTCGATCTGGTCGGCGTAGATGTTCGGGGTGGCGACTTCCACGGTGGCCGGCAGGTTGAGGATCACCTTGCGCTCGGGCGTCGGGTTCCAGACCTCGATCACCGCGTCGCAGACTTCCTTGGCGAACTCCAGCTCGGTGGCGCTGAAGGTTTCCGGCGAGTACTCGAACTGCCACTGGGTTTCGGGTTGCTGCGCGGCGTATTTGACGAACAGCTTGGCGGCGTTCACCGCGATTTCCTTCACGCCTTCCTTGTCCTGGTTGAACACGATGCGGCGGAACGACGGGCAGGTGGCGTTATACAGGTGGACGATGGCTTTCTTCGCCCCGCGCAGGGATTCGAAGGTCCGCGCAATAAGGTCTTCGCGAGCCTGGGTCAGCACCTGGATGGTGGTGTCGTCCGGGATGTGGCCTTCTTCGATGAGGGTGCGCACGAAGTCGAAGTCGGTCTGCGAAGCGGCCGGGAACGACGCTTCGATTTCCTTCACGCCGACGGCGACCAGGGTTTTCCAGAAGCGCAGCTTCTTCGCGGCGTCCATCGGCTCGATCAGCGACTGGTTGCCGTCACGCAGGTCGGAGCTGCACCAGATCGGCGCGGCGGTGATGGTCTTCGACGGCCAGGTGCGATCCGGCAGGTTGATGGTCGGGAAGGCGCGGTACTTGGAAGACGGGTCTTTGAGCATGCTCATCGGGGGAATCCTTTTGTTGTCGTGGCCGGAAAAAGGCGGCCTGCCGGTGGTTCGAACGGGGGTGGCTTCATAGCCTGGACGAGGTGCCGCGATTCAGCCCGGCAGTCGTGCGCTGACGAGGCACAGGCTGCGGTGCTGGCGAAGCTGGATGAGGGTGTGAGAGGTTTTCATGCCCTCAACCCTAACCGTGTGAGGGGAGGATCGCAAGCAGTCGGAAAAAATTGAGAGAAGTTCTGATTTTTGGCGGGTTTGCGAGATTTAATCGCGCATGTGTCAGGTATGGATATCAGGAATTGCGTCGATGTTTTGAGCTTGGCAATTTGCGGGAGGGTGGTGATGGGAGGCGTCACCGCGAGCAAGCTCGCTCCCACAGGGGATCTCTGTGGGTTGCAAATGTTGTGTTCGCAGGAGATCCCTATGTGGGAGCGGGCTTGCTCGCGAAGAGGCCAGGAGCCTCAGCACATTTCAGGGCTGAAACGCCCCGATAAAAATGGCCGGATCCACCCGTGCATCGTTCAGGCTGATGTTCCAGTGCATGTGCGGCCCGGTCGCCCGGCCCGTGGAGCCGACCTTGCCCACCACCGTGCCCCGTGCCAGTTGCTGGCCGACCTTCACGTCGATCTTCGACATGTGGCAGAACATGCTGATGAAGCCTTGTCCGTGGTCGACGAACACGGTGTTGCCATTGAAGAAGTAGTTGCCGGTGAGGATCACCTTGCCGGCGGCCGGGGTCTTGATGGGCGTGCCGGCGGGCACGGCGAAGTCGAGGCCCGCGTGGGGGTTGCGTTCTTCGCCGTTGAAGAAGCGGCGCACGCCGAACTTGCTCGACAGCGGGCCGTTGACGGGTTTGTCCAGCAGCAGGTTGCTGGGGATGTTCGGGCTGAAGCTGCGGTAGGCCTTCAATTGCACGGCCAGTTCGGCGTCGATGCGCTTGAGGTCCGCCGGGTTCGGGTTGACCTGGCGTTTGTTCGCCAGGGTGATGTGCTGTTCGGGGTATTTCTTGTAGCCGACCACGAACGGTTGGGTGGTCCCGCCGCTGCTGATCTGCTGGGTGCCGGGTTGGACGGTCAACGGGATGCCGACAATCGCCAGCCAGTTGTTCTGTTCCTTGACCACCAGCACCGGCTTGCCCTGATAGCTGGCTTTCGGTGCCTGGGCTGCGCTGCCCAGGTCCACCACGGCCACGCCGCCGGGCACCGGTTTGTTCAACAGGCGGGTGATGTAGCTGTCGGCGTGGGCCTGGGCGGCCAGGCACAGCAACAGCAGCGGTGCCAGGGCGGAGAGGGAAAGTCGCGGCATGAGTCAATCCAGTAGAGAAAGGGTGACCGGTGTCAGGTGGTTGTCTTCGACCCGCACCAGCAGTTCGCCTTCGCCGAGCCTGGCGCTCAGGCGCTGGCCGGTGTGGGTTTGCCCGGCGCTGCGGATCGCATGGCCGCGTTCGTCGAGCAGGATGCTGTAGCCCCGGCCAAGGGTCGCCAGGGGGCTGACGATGTGCAGCGTCTGCATCTGGTTGTGCAACTGCACGCGTCGCGCTTTCAGGCCCTCGCGCATGGCCCGCGGCAGGCGTTCGGCAAGGCTGTCCAGGCGATGGCGCAGCAAGGCCAGGTGCCGGCCTGGATGTTGTCCGGCCAGGCGGGTTTCCAGACGGATGAGCCGTTCACGGCGAGTATTGAGGCTGCGTTCGAAGGCGCGGCGCAGGCGCATGTCCAGGTCGTCCAGGCGCTGGGCTTGCTGACGCAGGCGTTCGCCGGGGTGGCGCAGGCGCCGGGTGAGGCCTTCGAGGCGCAGTTGATCGCGCATCAGGCGGTCGCGCATGCGCATCACCAGCCGGCGATGCAGGCTTTCGACCCGGCGCACCAGGTCGCCGGCATCCGGCGCCAGCAGTTCGGCGGCGGCGGAGGGCGTCGGGGCGCGTACGTCGGCGACGAAATCGCTGATGGACACGTCGGTTTCATGGCCGACGGCGCTGACGATCGGTGTCACGCAGGCGTCCACGGCCCGGGCTACGGCTTCTTCGTTGAAACACCACAAGTCTTCCAGTGAACCGCCACCCCGGGCCAGGATCAGGGCATCGAACCCCCGGGCGTCCGCCAGCTTCAGGGCGCGGACGATCTGCGCGGTGGCTTCGCGGCCCTGCACGGCGGTGGGGATCAGCGTCAGGGAAATCTGCGGCGCACGGCGGCGGAAGACGCTGATGATGTCGCGGATCACGGCGCCAGTGGGCGAACTGATGATGCCGATGCGTTGTGGATGGGCCGGGAGCGGCACCTTGCGCTCGGCGCTGAACAGGCCTTCGGCGCTGAGCTTTTCCTTCAGGGCATCGAAGGCCAGGCGCAGGGCGCCATCGCCGGCCGGCTCGACGGTGTCGAGAATCAGTTGATAATCGCCACGCCCCTCGAACAGCGAGACCTTGCCGCGCACCTTCACCGCCAACCCGTCTTTCAAGGCCTGGCGAACCCGGGCGGCGTTCTGCCGGAACAGCGCGCAGCGCACCTGGGCGCCACTGTCCTTGAGGGTGAAGTACACATGGCCGGAGGCCGGACGGGCGAGGTTGGAGATTTCGCCCTCGACCCAGATGTTGCTGAACACGTCTTCGAGCAACACCCGCGCACGGCCGTTGAGCTGGCTGACAGTCAGGACCTCGCGGTCCAGGCCCAGGCGGGCAAAGGGATCTTTAATCATGGGCGGCATGATAAGGGGATTCGCCGATGGTGTGCAGACAATTAGACCGGGTTGCCTGCATCGCGAGCAAGCTCGCTCCCACAGGCGATCTATGTCGTACTGAAGATCAACTGTGGGAGCGGGCTCGCCCGCGAAAGCGGTAGGGCGGTCTCTACAAATACTGGATATGCCGCCCGGCACTTGGCTAAAGTCGCCTCTTCGCCATCAAGGAAGTTGTGCAATGGATCCTCTGTCGTGGTTGGGGCAATGGGCATTCGCCCCCGTCGAATGGTTGATCATCGGCCTGGCCATCGGCCTGGCCTACATCGTCTTCGGCATCGCCGGGTTCGGCACGGCGCTGGTGGCGGCGCCGATCCTGTTGCTGTTCATGCCCTTGTCAAAAATCGTACCGTTGCTGGTGTTGCTGGATTTTGTCGCGGCCTTCGGCAACCTGTTGCCCTCGCGACGGGACGTGTCGCGGCCCGAGCTGCTGCGGTTGCTGCCGTGCATGGCGGTGGGCTGCAGCCTGGGGGTGATGTTCCTGCTTAACCTCAAGTCCGACGTGCTGCTGTTGTTGATGGGCGTGTTCATCAGCGGCTATGCGATCTACAGCCTGTTGATCAAGGCCCGGCCGACTCAGTTGTCGGCGCTGTGGTCGGTGCCGATGGGCATAGTGGGCGGGATGTTCGGGGCGTTGTTCGGCAGCGGCGGCTTTCTGTATGCCATCTACCTGAACAGCCGCTTGCCCAAGGAGCCGGCCCGGGCGACCCAGAGTGCCTTGATCAGTTGCAGCACCGTGGTGCGCCTGAGCCTGTTCGCTGTCGCGGGCGTGTATGCCGAGCTACCCTTGCTGGTACTGGCGCTGTGTTTGTTGCCGGCCATGGCGCTGGGACTGTGGGTGGGGCGTCGCCTGACCATGAGGATGTCGCGTGAAGCGTTCGTGCGCCTGGTGACCTGGCTGGTGCTCGCCAGCGGCATTGCCTTGATCGGGCGTTACCTGAGTGCTTGACCTGGCTTGACCAGGGATTAAGCTGCCGGCCTTTTAATTGCTCCCGCCAGAGAAACCCCAGGCCTCGTCATGAACTCCCAAAGCATCATCGTTCCGAAAATCTCCACCTTGCCAGTCCACGAACCCCGGGCCAGGGCGATCGTGCGCTGGCTGGTGCGCAAGAACATCGTCGAGGAACAACTGACCACCTGCGGGCGCACCGGCAATCGCATGGCCCATGCCATTGCACCTGGCGCGAGCAACGTGGTGTTGCACCCCGATGCCTTGCCGTTCGGGGAAGCGGTCAACGGGTTGGAAATCATCACCAAGCGCTGCATCTACACGCCGGCCAAGGGCTTTCTCGAAGAAGCCGGCTGTGCCGAATGCCGCCAGGAGATCGGCGAGGCGCTGTTCGAAAGTCTGGAAGACTGGATGCCCGCCCGCACCGACAACTTCACCTGCCCTGAATGTGGCCATGAAGATGACATCAACGGCTTCCTGTTCCTGCAGCCTTGCGGTTTCTCCAACCTGGGGTTCATCTTCAACAACTGGCTGGAGGCGGGGTTCAAGCAGGACTTCCTCGACGAATTCGCCGATTGGCTGGATCAGCCGGTGAGTTGGGTGAAGGTGGAGTTGTAGAGAGGGGCACTGGAGATTGCTTTTGTGGCGAGGGGATTCATCCCCGCTGGGGCGCGAAGCGGCCCTAAACCCAGGCCATGCGGTACATCAGGCATATTGAGCCGACTGTTTTTGGGACTGCTATGCAGTCCAGCGGGGATAAATCCCCTCGCCACGCGGTTCGGAGTACAGCCGGGAGCAGTGTGTTTTCACCCATCAATCACCCCGGCAATAATAGACAGAGTTTTACATTGAGCCAGGCGGGGTGCATGAGTATAATGGCGCGCTTCCATTTTCCCGCTCGGGAGCCCCCGCGATGCTGCGTATCAGCCAAGAAGCCCTGACCTTCGACGACATTCTCCTAGTGCCTGGTTATTCCGAGGTGCTGCCTAACGAAGTCAGTCTCAAAACCCGTCTCACCCGTGGCATCGAACTGAATATCCCCCTGGTTTCCGCTGCCATGGACACCGTGACCGAAGCCCGTCTGGCCATTGCCATGGCCCAGGAAGGCGGTATCGGGATCATCCACAAGAACATGACCATCGAACAGCAGGCCGCCGAAGTGCGCAAGGTCAAGCGGTTCGAGGCTGGCGTGGTCAAGGACCCGATCACCATCGAGGCCGATGCCACGGTTCGTGATCTGTTCGAACTGACCCGCATGCACAACATCTCCGGCGTTCCGGTGCTGCACGATGGCGACCTGGTCGGCATCGTCACGTCCCGCGACGTGCGTTTCGAGAACCGCCTGGATGCCACCGTCCGCCAAGTGATGACGCCTAAAGAGCGCCTGGTCACGGTCAAGGAAGGCACCAGCAAGGACGAAGTTCGCGAGTTGCTGCACAAACACCGCATCGAGCGCGTGCTGATCGTCGACGACAAGTTCGCCCTCAAGGGCATGATGACTGTCAACGACATCGAAAAAGCCAAGGCCTACCCGCTGGCCAGCAAGGACGACCAGGGTCGTCTGCGCGTAGGCGCGGCAGTCGGCACCGGCAAGGACACCGGTGACCGTGTCGCCGCCCTGGTCAATGCCGGCGTCGACGTCGTTGTCGTCGACACCGCCCACGGCCATTCCAAAGGCGTGATCGACCGCGTTCGCTGGGTCAAGCAGAACTTCCCTGACGTGCAGGTGATCGGTGGCAACATCGCCACCGGCGAAGCCGCCAAGGCCCTGGCCGACGCTGGCGCCGACGCGGTCAAGGTCGGTATCGGCCCAGGCTCGATCTGCACCACCCGTATCGTTGCCGGTGTCGGCGTGCCGCAGATCAGCGCCATCGCCAACGTCGCCGCCGCCCTCGAAGGCACGGGCGTGCCGTTGATCGCCGACGGCGGTATCCGTTTCTCCGGTGACCTGTCCAAGGCCATCGTCGCCGGTGCCTACTGTGTGATGATGGGTTCGATGTTCGCCGGTACCGAAGAAGCGCCAGGCGAGATCGAACTGTTCCAGGGTCGTAGCTACAAGGCCTACCGCGGCATGGGTTCGCTGGGCGCCATGTCCCAGGCCCAGGGCTCTTCGGACCGTTACTTCCAGGACTCCTCCGCGGGTGCCGAGAAGTTGGTACCGGAAGGCATCGAAGGTCGTGTGCCGTACAAGGGCACCCTGAGCGCCATCATCCATCAACTGATGGGCGGCCTGCGGTCTTCCATGGGCTACACCGGCAGCGCCAACATCGAAGAGATGCGTACCCGGCCGGAGTTCGTGCGCATCACCGGCGCCGGCATGGCCGAGTCCCATGTCCACGACGTGCAGATCACCAAGGAAGCGCCGAACTACCGCGTAGGTTGAGGCTTCCAGCAAAACGTTAATCACCGGGGCTGTTCATTCAGCCCCGAGTTGTTTCTGATTCACTACATGAGAATGAGTCATGGCCCTCGACATTCACGCTCACCGCATCCTGATCCTCGACTTCGGTTCCCAGTACACCCAGCTGATTGCCCGCCGCGTGCGTGAAATCGGCGTGTACTGCGAATTGCACCCGTTCGACATGGATGACGAAGCGATTCGCGAGTTCGCTCCCAAAGGCGTCATCCTCGCCGGCGGTCCCGAGTCCGTGCACGAAGCCAACAGCCCGCGCTGCCCGCAGGCGGTGTTTGACCTGGGCGTGCCGGTCTTCGGCATCTGCTACGGCATGCAGACCATGGCCGAGCAACTCGGCGGCAAGGTCGAAGGTTCCGACCTGCGTGAGTTCGGTTATGCCCGCGTCGATGTGGTCGGCAAGAGCCGCCTGCTCGACGGTATCGAAGACCATGTCGACGCCGACGGCCTGTTCGGCCTGGACGTGTGGATGAGCCACGGTGACAAGGTCACCCGGATGCCGGAAGACTTCCACATCCTGGCCAGCACGCCGAGCTGCCCGATTGCCGGCATGTTCAGCGACGAACGCCGCTACTACGGCGTGCAGTTCCACCCGGAAGTGACCCACACCAAGCAGGGCGGTCGTATCCTGTCGCGCTTCATCCTCGACATCTGCGAGTGCGAAGCCCTGTGGACGCCGTCGAAGATCGCCGAAGACGCCATTGCCCAGGTGCGTGCCCAGGTCGGTACCGACAACGTGCTGCTGGGCCTGTCCGGCGGCGTGGACTCCTCGGTGGTCGCGGCGCTGCTGCACAAGGCCATCGGTGATCAACTGACCTGCGTCTTCGTCGACAACGGCCTGCTGCGCCTGCACGAAGGCGAGCAAGTGATGGCCATGTTCGCCGAGAACATGGGAGTCAAGGTGATCCGCGCCAATGCCGAAGAACAGTTCCTGACCAACCTGGCCGGTGAGTCCGATCCGGAGAAGAAGCGCAAGATCATCGGTCGCACCTTCATCGACGTGTTCGACGCCGAATCCTGCAAGTTGGACAACATCAAGTACCTGGCCCAGGGCACCATCTACCCCGACGTGATCGAGTCGGCCGGCGCCAAGAGCGGCAAGGCCCACGTGATCAAGTCCCACCACAACGTCGGTGGCCTGCCGGAAGAAATGAACCTCAAGCTGGTCGAGCCGCTGCGCGAGTTGTTCAAGGACGAGGTCCGTCGCCTCGGCCTGGAACTGGGCCTGCCTTACGACATGGTCTACCGCCACCCATTCCCGGGCCCGGGCCTGGGCGTGCGGATCCTTGGTGAAGTGAAGAAGGAATACGCCGACCTGCTGCGCCGCGCCGACCACATCTTCATCGAAGAACTGCGCAAGGCCGACTGGTACCACAAGGTCAGCCAGGCCTTCGTGGTGTTCCAGCCGGTGAAATCGGTGGGCGTGGTCGGCGATGGCCGTCGCTACGCCTGGGTCGTGGCCTTGCGCGCCGTGGAAACCATCGACTTCATGACCGCTCGCTGGGCACACCTGCCGTACGAGCTGCTGGAAACCGTGTCCGGACGCATCATCAACGAAATCGACGGCATCTCCCGCGTCACCTATGACGTGTCGAGCAAGCCGCCGGCGACGATTGAGTGGGAATGATCCCGCGTCCGGCACTGCCCGGCATCAAGTGGTAGGAAACACACCGAAAGCCCGCGTAATTGCGGGCTTTCGACTAATTGCGCCTTGCCCTGGCGGCGGATTAAACCACTTGCACCTTGGTCATTTTTTCGCCTTCAAGCCAGGCGCTGATGTCGCTGGCGCGCATGGGTTTGGAGAATAGGTAGCCCTGGGCCCAGGCGCAGCCGAGGTTTTTCAGTACGTCGAGTTCTGCGGCGGTTTCCACGCCTTCGACGATGCATTCCAGCTGCATGTCCTGGCACATGGCGATCAGCGACTTGACGATCTTGAAGCTGGCCGGGTCGAGGTGGATGTTGGTGACGAAGGTGCGGTCCACCTTCAGTTTGGTCAGCGACAGCGCGTGGATCTGGCTCAGGCTGGAATAGCCGGTGCCGAAATCGTCGAGGGAGATGCCGCAGCCCAGTTCGCGAAAACGGCCGATCGCTCGCTGGGTCTGCGGTAGATCCTGGATGGCCGCGGTTTCGGTGATTTCCAAATCGAGACAGGCCGGGTCGAACCGGCTGCTCTTGATCAGCTCGACGATCTGCTGGGCGGCCTCCTCCGAACCACAGTCGTGGGCGGACAGGTTGAATGACAGGCGCATCCCCGCGGGCCAGCTTGCGGCCGCGTCCAGCGCCTTGCTCAGCAACGGCACCGTGAGGCGATTGACCATGCCGACGCGCTCGGCAATCGGGATGAACTCACTGGGCGGCACGTTACCCAACTCTGGGCTTTCCCAGCGTGCCAGTGCCTCGAACGCGGCGGTTTGCTCACTGCGAATATCCATGATGGGCTGGAATACCACGTTAAACTCACCCTCCAGATCGGCCCTGCGCAGGGCCTGTTCGGTCAGCCCTTCGCGATTGAGCTGCTGGCGATGAGCCGCGCTGAACAGGCAGACCGTGCCGGGGCGGTGGCGCTTGCTCTGATACAAGGCATAGTCGGCGTATTCATACACTTGGGTGGCGCTGGATGCCTGATCCGGGAAGGTGGCGATGCCCAGTGACGCGCTGATCTGAATAGGGATGTCCACCAGCAGAAACGGCTCGCGCATGCTGGCGCAGATTTTCTCGCCAAACGCCCTCAATTGGTCGTCGCTCATGGCCCGAGTGATGATCAGGCCGAACTCGTCACCCCCCAGCCGGGCCAGGTGTACATCTTCATCGAGCAGCCCGGTCAGGCGCTGACCCACCTGATAGAGCAGCTTGTCGCCAATGCTATGGCCATACAGATCGTTGACCGGCTTGAAACCATCCAGATCGATCAGCCCCACGGGCAGGCGAATCGCCTGCTCGCTGGCGCGGGACAGCAGCGTATCGAGGCGGGAAAAGAACTGCCGCCGATTGGCCAGGCCGGTCAGGCTGTCCTGATTGGCCAGTTGAAGGTTTTCCTCGCTGAGTTTTGCCGTATGCGCCTGCATGTTCACCAGTCGGGTGAAGTCGGCGTACTGTGCCTTGAGAATGATCAGCATGGCGATGGACACCAGCAGGACGTCAATCGCAGTGGCAATGAAGGTAATGATATTGGTGGAGGCGAAGAACACCACGAAGGCGGTGTTGACCACGGCTGTGGTGGCCAGGGCTGCTGGCAGCAGGTGCATCATGCAAAAAATGCAGCCGATGACGGTGATCGCCATGTAAAAGGCGACATGCGCCTGGGTATAGCTCGTGCCGTAGGGAAACAGCGCCAGTGACCAGGCAGTGAACGCCACGGCGACAAAGGGTGCGAGCATGTTGGTGCGCTTGAGCTCCGTGAGCATCTGCGCCGGGCTGCGCGTCTGCTTGCGTGTGCGTATCCATTCCACCGCACGAATCACGCCGAACAAACTCATGATCAACGGGCAATACACCACCAGCCAGCGCGGCGCGACCGCAAAGTGGGTGCCCGCCAGCATCAGGGTATTGGTCAGCAGGATGAAATACATCATGGGCAACTGGCGAGACAGCGCGATGTATTGCGCCTTGACCAGACCGGGATTGTCCTTGGGAACGGACATCAACGCTCGCATGCCGAGCAGGGTTTTTTTCATCAGGCGACGCTCTGAGAATACAACCAGATGAATAACCGAACGGGTTATCCTTTCCAGCCTGGGCCAAGCAGGGCTAAACACTGCTCTTATAGGATCGTGTCGGCTGATCCTCGGGTTTCTTCAGTCTCTATGAGTGATGGCACTTTGATTTCGTTCCGTAGCCGATAAACGGCAAATAAAAAGCCGTGTGAACCTGCATTCACGCGGCTTTTTTGTTTCAGCGACGCACTACAAACCAAGGGGCCTTCTATACTCAACCGCGTCCCGTTTCGGCGCCCGCTGCGCCGCAATAAGGAGAGCGCCATGAACGACACCCAAAAACTCGCCGCCTTGCGCATGGTTTTGATCGGGGTGGGCCTGATCTCCGTGTTTGCGATCTGGCCGCTGATGATCCTGTGGCCGTCCGGTTGGACGTGGCACAGCGGCTATTCCGACTATCCGCTGATGATCGTGGGCCTCTATGCCACGCTAGGTGTGTTCCTGCTCAGGGCTTCGCGTGATCCGATGAGGCACTTGAGCCTGATCTGGTTTACGGTGTGGTCGAGCATCGTGCATGGCGCGATCATGGCCGTGCAGTCCTTTGGCGTCGGCATGGACGGCATGAGCCATTACGGCCATCTGCTCGGCGACGTGCCCGCGCTGTTCGTCGTCGCGGCGGCGCTGGCGTTCTTCACACCCCGTGGGGAGAAGGCGCGGTTGTTGGCGGGGTGATCCTTGCGTCGCGGAGCATCTGAAAAGCCCTGTGGATAATCTCTGCAGGGCTTTTGTTTTGATGCCCTTGCCGTTTTTCCCTTGCGCTGTTTTGGCCCTCGACGCAGAAGCCGTCCGGCACTGTCACCTTTCGCTACGATTCGGCCCTCAGCGTTGCGCCGGGAATGCCTATCCTCCAAGGAAGGATAAGGTTGTCATTTGACAACCAGGCAGGCCATGCGAATACTGGTGAGCCTTGATGATTCGTCCCTCGCATCCGAAAAAAGAGGTTGAAGACGCGCTGAGGCATGCCGAAGCGTGGGGGTGGCGCATAGAGGTCGGCGGCAGTCATGCCTGGGGACGCGCTTATTGTCCGTATAACGACGAAGCGTGCCGTTGCGGTGAGTTCTGCATCACATCGATATGGAGCTCGCCGAGAAACCCTGGCAATCATGCGCGAGCGCTACAACGCGTTGTAGACAATTGCACGACCCATCGCAGTCGTTGCGAGGCTGATGACGATGCTGAGGAGTAAGACAGTGGAATATACCTTTACCCTGAAATATCAGCTTGCTGACGACGACCGTACCTCGGATGAACTGTTGGAGCGGCTGGGTGCGTCCGGTTGCGACGATGCCTTGGTAGGCATAGGACAGCCGGGACGGTTGGCTCTCGAATTCACGCGCGATGCCCCTGACGCGATTAAGGCCGTGCTCAGCGCTTTGGGCGACGTACGCCGTGCGGTACCAGCGGCCCGGCTGATCGAGGTTGCTCCTGATCTGGTCGGGCTCACCGATGTGGCCGAGATCGTCGGCGTGTCTCGGCAGAACATGCGCAAGTTGATGTTGGCCCACCCGAGCAGCTTCCCGACGCCCGTACACGAGGGCAGTGCGTCTATCTGGCACTTGGCGGACGTGCTGAGCTGGCTGCAGAGCAAGGGCAGTTATTCGCTTACCAAAAATGTGTTGGATGTTGCCCTGGCAGCCTTGCAGGTCAACGTTGCGAAGGAAGGCCGACGCTTACCAGGAATGATTTTCGAGGACTGGGAGGCTTTGGTTGGCTGATAACCTGGGGTGAGGGGCACCCCCAGGCCCTCTCGTCGCCTCTGGCGGGCCTGCGCGACAATCCTTCACTTAATCTTTCTCAATTGCGGGTGTATCGTATTCGCCTTTTGCGGGCCTACCGGTTCGCGCGGATTCAATAGGTGGTTGCCTTCATGTCGTTTACCCGTCGCCAAATTCTCGGTGGCCTGGCCGGTCTTGTTGTCGTGGGCGTTGGCGCGGGAGGCGCATCGCGGTATTGGTTGGGCAAGCGGGCGGATGCCCAGGCTGGGCACGACTATGAATTGATCGCCGCGCCCCTGGACGTGGAACTGGTGGCCGGGCACAAGACCCAGGCCTGGGCCTTCGGCCCGTCGGCGCCGGGCACCGAGCTGCGGGTACGCCAGGGTGAATGGCTGCGGGTGCGGTTCATCAACCACCTGCCGGTCGCCACCACCATCCACTGGCACGGCATCCGCTTGCCGCTGGAGATGGATGGCGTGCCGTATGTCTCGCAGTTGCCGGTGCTGCCGGGCGAGTACTTCGATTACAAATTCCGTGTGCCGGACGCCGGCAGCTATTGGTATCACCCTCACGTCAACAGCAGCGAGGAGCTCGGTCGCGGCCTCGTGGGGCCGTTGATCGTCGAAGAGCGCGAGCCCACCGGCTTCAAGTACGAACAGACCCTGAGCCTCAAGAGTTGGCACGTGGACGAGCAGGGCGAGTTCGTGGCCTTCAGCGTGCCCCGCGAAGCGGCCCGTGGCGGGACGGCGGGGCGGCTGTCGACCATCAATGGCGTGTCGCAGGCGGTCATCGACCTGCCGGCCGGGCAGATCACTCGGGTGCGCTTGCTCAACCTGGACAATACCCTGACCTACCGGATCAATATTCCGGGGGCCGAAGCACAGATCTACGCACTGGACGGCAATCCCGTCGAGCCGCGTCCGCTGGGCAAGGAATACTGGCTGGGGCCGGGCATGCGCATCTGCCTGGCGATCAAGGCGCCGCCGGCCGGGGAGGAACTGTCGTTGCGCAACGGCCCGGTGCGCCTGGGCACCTTGCGCTCGGTGGCCAACAACGATGCGCCCACCCAGTGGCCACCCGCGCTGCCCGCCAACCCGGTCGCCGAGCCGGACCTGGCCAATGCCGAGAAACTCAACTTCAATTTCGAATGGGTCGGTTCGGTGTCGGTCAATGTGGACAACGGCAAGCCGCCGAGCCTGTGGCAGATCAACGGCAAGGCCTGGGACATCACCGACAAGACCTGCGCCGACCGGCCGATTGCCACGCTGAAAAAAGGCCAGAGCTATATTTTCGAACTGAAGAACATGACCCAGTACCAGCATCCGATCCACTTGCACGGCATGAGCTTCAAGGTGATCGCGTCCAACCGGCACAAGGTTGTCCCGTACTTCACCGACACCTACCTGCTGGGCAAGAACGAGCGGGCCCAGGTGGCGCTGGTGGCGGATAACCCGGGGGTATGGATGTTCCACTGCCATGTGATCGACCACATGGAAACCGGCCTGATGGCCGCCATCGAGGTGGCGTGATGCGCCAGATTCGTCCCGCGCGGATCATCGACCGCAGCCGTGACCAGGATTTCATGCGCGAAGCCCTGGCCCTCGCCGCCCAAGGCGCGGCCCTGGGCGAAGTGCCGGTGGGCGCGGTGCTGGTGCAGGACGGCGAGATCATCGGGCGCGGCTTCAACTGCCCGATCAGCGGCCACGACCCCAGTGCCCACGCGGAAATGGTCGCCATTCGTGCCGCGGCCCAGGCCGTGAGCAACTATCGCCTGCCGGGCAGCACCCTCTACGTCACGCTGGAGCCGTGCAGCATGTGCGCCGGCCTCATCGTCCACTCGCGCATCGCCCGGGTCGTCTACGGCGCCCTGGAACCCAAGGCCGGCATCGTCCAGAGTCAGGGGCAGTTTTTCAGCCAGGGCTTCTTGAACCATCGGGTGATGTTCGAGGGTGGGGTGCTCGCGGAGGAATGCAGCACGGTGTTGAGCGAGTTCTTCAAGGCGCGCAGGGTCAAATCGCAAGGTTGAATACATAGCCCTGTGGCGAGGGAGCTTGCTCCCGCTGGGCTGCGCAGCGGCCCCAAACCATTCAACACAGTGCCTCAGGAAAAACCAGTTGGCGGATTTTACGGCTGCTGTGCAGCCGAGCGGGAGCAAGCTCCCTCGCCACAATGATTGGCAGCCCTAAAGTGAACATGGACTGGCTCACATAAGGGGACAATCTATCTATTTACGCGCCACAATTACCGCCCGCATCGGCGCCGGCAGGCCTTCGATGGTTTTGCCGTGGTCCGCAGGATCGAGGAAGTCACTCAATGACTGGTACTTCATCCACTCGGTGCTGCGCTGTTCCTCGACGCTCGTCAGGCTCACGTCCACGCAGCGCACGTCGCTGAACCCGGCACGCCGCAGCCAGCGTTCCAGGGCCGGCACCGAGGGCAGGAACCACACGTTACGCATCTGCGCGTAGCGGTCCTCGGGCACCAGCACCTGATGTTCGTCGCCTTCGATCACCAGGGTTTCGAGCACCAGTTCACCGCCCTTGACCAGGCAGTCCTTGAGGGCCAGCAAGTGTTCGATCGGCGAGCGGCGGTGATAGAACACACCCATGGAAAACACCGTATCGAACCCTTCGAGGTCTGGCGGCAGGTCTTCGAACGGGAACGGCAGGTGCCAGGCATTGGGCTGCGACAGGTAGCGCTGCACCGCCTGGAACTGGCAGAAGAACAGCCAGTTGGGATCGACGCCGATCACGGTGTCGGCCCCGGCCCCGAGCATCCGCCACATGTAATAGCCATTGCCGCAGCCCACGTCGAGGATGCGCTTACCCTTGAGGTCAAGGTGCGGCGCGACCCGCGACCACTTCCAGTCCGAGCGCCATTCGGTGTCCACGTGCACGCCAAACAGGTCGAACGGGCCTTTGCGCCACGGCGACAGGCCCATCAGTGCCGTACGCATCTGCGCGCGGGTTTCGTCACTGCAATCGGTGTCCAGCGTCAGGCCGTTGAGCAAGTCGATTTTGCTTGGCTGCAGGACGGGCAAGGCATCGAGGGCGCTTTGCCAGCGTTCCAGGTCGCCGTGGCCCTTTTCCATTTTGCGGTCGAGTTGCGTCTGCAGCATCGCGGCCCAGGCGGCCAAGGGGGTGCCGGCCAGATGGCGGGCGAGGGGGGACAGGTCAATCATGGCAGGGCAATCAACGAGGCGAAGTTAAGGCATTGGAACCACGGCACGACTTTCGAGAACCCGGCCGCCAGCAGGCGCTCGCGGTGTTCTTCGAGGCTGTCGGGCTTCATGACGTTTTCGATGGCGCTGCGTTTCTGGGCGATTTCCAGTTCGCTGTAGCCGTTGGCGCGCTTGAACGCCACGTGCAGGTCGGTGAGCAGCGCGTGCTCCTGGACATCGTTGAAACGCAGTTTTTCCGACAGGATCAGCGCGCCACCGGGCAGCAGCGACTGACGGATGCGCCCCAATAAAGCGGTGCGCTCTTGCGGGGCGATGAATTGCAGGGTGAAGTTCAGCGCCACCACCGAGGCCGGCTGGAAGTCCAGGGCGAGGATGTCGCCTTCGATCACCTCCACCGGGAGCAACTCCTGGAACATCGAGTCCTGGCCGTTCAGGTATTCACGGCAGCGCTCGACCATGGCCGCCGAGTTGTCCACGGCAATCACCCGGCAGCCGTCGGTGCGCACATGACGGCGCAGCGCCTGGGTCACCGCGCCCAGGGACGAACCCAGGTCGTAGAGCACGCTGCCCGGTTGGGCGAACTGCGCGGCGAGCACACCGAGGTTTTCGACAATGGTCGGGTAACCCGGCACCGAACGCTTGATCATGTCCGGAAACACCCGCACCACGTCCTCGTTGAAGGCGAAGTCAGGCACTTGGGCCAAGGGTTGGGCGAATAGGCGATCGGGCTCTTTGCTCACGGGGGTTCCAGGGGAATGGAGGGTGAAAAGGCCGGCATTTTAACCAAAAAACCGCTGGGCGCGAGCCTTTGTGGACGCTGGGCGCGCGCATCGATCCTGGCCTCAGACGGGCCGTCGGGTAAAGGCTGACGCCGTGATGCCCCACTGGCCCAGCCAATAGCTGAGGATGATCAGGTAAGGCGCGGCATGGAAGGGCGCGACGAAGCGGTTGATGCCGATCATGCTATCGGACACGACGAAGGCCAGCGCCCCCGCGGCGGCCAGCCAGGCCGAGCGCCGGGGAACCTGGCTGCCCAGGCGCGCCAGCGCTCGCCAGAGCATGGCGCTGATGACCAGGCCATACACGATCACCGGCACCAACAACGGCCCGAGTCCGCCGGACACGAGCAGGCCCAGCAACAGCGCGCCGATGCCCAGCGCCAGCGCCAACGGTAGCAGCGCCGGGCGACGAGTGTCGCTGAGGTAGGCCTTCAGGTAGGCCAGGTGCGCCAGCAGAAACGCACCCAGGCCGAACACGAACAGGTCCCCAGGCCAGGCCAGCAATACGTCGCCCACCAGCGAGAACATCAACCCCAGGCTGATCCAGCGCCGGTATTCGCCAGGCGGCGCATCGTGCAGCCAGCCCAGCAGGGCCAGCACCGGCATGGGCTTGACCAGCAGGCACAACAGCGTGGCGTGCATGGCCAGGCCATAGAGGTAGGTGGCCGCGCCCATCAACGCCAGGATCAGCCAACCCACGGTCAGTTCACCGAAATGGCGCAGTCGAAGGTTTCCACCGGCGGCACTTCCGGTGCCCAGGGTTGCTGGTACGTCAGGCGCAAGCGTCCGGTGCCCGCGGTGAACGCCTGGAAGCGCCAGGTGGACACGCCGGCAGCGCCGACGATGCCCGCGTCTTCCGGGTTACGGTAAACCTCGGGGCCAAGGCTTTTCAGCACGCCGCCTGCCGAGTCCTGGATCGTCCAGCGGTACCCGGTGGTGGGGTTGCTGGGCAGGCTCAGGATCAGGTTTTGCCCGCTATCGAGCCGCACCGGGCATTGGCTGAGTTTTTCCACGGTCACGTTGTGTTTCGATTGCGTGGCGCAGGCACTCAACAGCGCGAGGCTCAAAGGGACAAGCAGGCGAGTGGGGGACATAAGGGCTCCGGCATTCACGACGAATGGCGAGCATAACCGAAGATGCTACCGGGTGTGTCAGGTGGGGGGGTGTTGTTTCAGATGATCCATTCGCGAGCAAGCCCGCTCCCACACTGGATCATCGCCGTGCACAGATTCTGTGCACGACGATGATCCAGTGTGGGAGCGGGCTTGCTCGCGAAGACAGCAGTGCAGGCGCTACAGGATCCTCAGAACAACACCTTCGCCACATCCGCGAACCGCTTGGCGAAATGCACCGTCATGCCGTCCTTGAGATAGTCCGGCAGTTCTTCGAAGTTGCCCCGGTTGGCGTCCGGCAGGATCAGTTCGTTGATTTTCTGCCGGCGTGCCGCGATCACCTTCTCGCGGACCCCGCCAATCGGCAGCACGTGCCCGGTCAGGGTCAGTTCGCCGGTCATCGCCACGCCTTTCTTCGGCGGTTGGTTGCGGGCCAGGGACAGCAGGGCGCTGGCCATGGTCACGCCGGCACTCGGCCCGTCCTTGGGCGTGGCGCCTTCCGGTACGTGCAAATGCACGAAGGCTTCGTCGAAGAACTTCGGGTCACCGCCGAATTGCTTGAGGTGCGAGCTGACGTAGCTGTAGGCAATTTCCGCCGACTCTTTCATCACCTCGCCCAGTTGCCCGGTCAGCTTGAAGCCGCGATTGAGGGTGTGGATGCGCGTCGCTTCGATCGGCAGGGTCGCGCCGCCCATGCTGGTCCAGGCCAGGCCGGTGATCACGCCGACACCGGACAGCACCTGTTCATTGCGAAACACCGGTTTGCCCAGGGATGCCTCGAGGTCTTTCGGACCGAGCTTGATCACCGCCTTCGGTTCATCGATCAACTTGATCACGGCCTTGCGCACCAGCTTGCCCAGTTGTTTCTCCAACTGGCGCACCCCGGCTTCACGGGCGTAACCGTCGATCAGGGCCTTGAGGGCGCTGTCGCTGATGCTCAGGCTGCCCTTGGCGACACCGGCCTTGGCCAGTTGCTTGGGCCACAGATGCCGCTTGGCGATGGCGACCTTTTCTTCGGTGATGTAGCCCGACAGGCGAATGACTTCCATCCGGTCCAGCAGCGGGCCGGGGATCGAGTCCAGGGTGTTGGCGGTGCAGACGAACAGCACCTTGGACAGGTCCAGGCGCATGTCCAGGTAGTGATCGAGAAATTCGACGTTCTGTTCCGGGTCGAGGGTTTCCAGCAAGGCGGACGCCGGGTCGCCCTGATAGCTCTGGCCCATCTTGTCGATTTCGTCGAGCATGATCACCGGGTTCATCACTTCGACATCCTTGAGCGCCTGCACCAGCTTGCCCGGCTGGGCGCCAATGTAGGTGCGCCGATGCCCCTTGATCTCGGCTTCGTCGCGCATGCCGCCGACGCTGAAGCGGTAGAACGGTCGCCCCAGGGATTCGGCAATGGACTTGCCAACGCTGGTCTTGCCCACGCCCGGCGGGCCTACCAGCAGGACGATGGAGCCACTGATCTCGCCCTTGTAGGCGCCGACCGCGAGGAACTCCAGGATGCGGTCCTTGATGTCGTCCAGCCCGGCGTGGTGCTGGTCGAGTACCTTGCGCGCATGTTTCAGGTCGAGTTTGTCCTGGCCGTACACGCCCCATGGCACCGATGTCGCCCAGTCCAGGTAATTGCGGGTGACGGCGTATTCCGGCGAACCGGTCTCCAGGATCGAGAGCTTGTTCATTTCCTCTTCGATGCGCTTCTGCGCCTGGATCGACAGCGTCTTGCCTTCCAGGCGCTGCTCGAACTGTTCGAGGTCGGCGCTGCGGTCGTCCTTGGTCAGGCCCAGCTCCTGCTGGATGACCTTGAGCTGTTCCTTGAGGAAGAACTGGCGCTGATGTTCGCCGATCTTGTTGTTGACCTCGGCGGAAATCTCTTTCTGCAGCCGGGCCACCTCGACTTCCTTACGCAGCATCGGCAGGACTTTTTCCATGCGCTTGAGCATGGGCACGCAGTCGAGCACTTCCTGCAACTCACTGCCGGTGGCGGAGGTGAGGGCGGCGGCAAAGTCGGTCAGCGGCGACGGGTCGTTGGGGCTGAACCGGTTGAGGTAGTTTTTCAGTTCTTCGCTGTACAGCGGGTTGAGCGGCAGCAATTCCTTGATGGCATTGATCAGCGCCATGCCGTAGGCCTTGACCTCGTCGGTCGGTTCGCTGGGCTGGTGCGGGTATTCGACTTCCACCAGATAGGGCGGGCGATGATGCTTGAGCCAGGTGCGGATGCGCACGCGGGTCAGGCCCTGGGCGACGAACTGCAATTTGCCGCCTTCGCGACTGGCGTGGTGGACCTTGACCAGGGTGCCGTACAGCGGCAGCGCCGAGGTATCGAAATGGCGCGGGTCTTCCTGGGGCGTGTCCATGAAGAACAGCGCCAGCGAGTGGTGCTCGGACTTGGCGACCAGTTCCAGGGTTTCGGCCCACGGTTCTTCATTGACGATGACCGGCAACACCTGGGCCGGGAAGAACGGACGATTGTGGATGGGGATGATGTAGACCTTGTCCGGCAGGTTCTGGCCGGGCAGGGCCAGGCCAGTGCCGGAGGCGGAATGTTCGATGTGTTCGGCGTCTGCGTAATCGTTCGCGGCTTCAGTAGAGTGCTGGTCGCTCATGGGGCACCTGCGCAATGGAGTATGGGTCTTAGATGGGGCAGGTGGGGGGTGGTTTCAATGGCCGGTGATTGTTAGCAGCTATTTCGTGGAAGCTGTTCAACGTTGTGACAGGTTGCTGTGGCGGGGGACTGCCCTCGCCACAGCGCGGGTGTGCGGGGTTCAGGCGACCCGGTTCAGGTCGTTATGGCGGGTTTCCTTCAGGCACAGCACCGCGATCACGCTGAGCACGGCAGCGGCCGATACATAGCCGCCGACGTAGCTCAGGCCACCCATGGCTACCAGTTTCTGGGCGAAGAATGGGGCGGCCGAGGCCCCGACGATCCCGCCCAGGTTGTAGGCCGCCGAGGCGCCGGTGTAGCGCACGTGGGTTGGGAACAGCTCTGGCAGCAAGGCGCCCATGGGGGCGAAGGTCACGCCCATCAGGAACAGTTCGATGCACAGGAACAGCGCCACGCCGGCGGTCGAGCCTTGGGTCAGCAGGGGTTCCATGAGAAAGCCCGAGGCAATGGCCAGCAGGCCGCCGCCGATCAGCACCGGCTTGCGCCCGAAGCGATCGCTGGCCCAGGCCGAGAGGGGCGTGGCAGCGGCCATGAACAGCACGGCAAAGCACAGCAGGCCGAGGAAGGTCTCGCGGCTGTAGCCGAGGGTGGACACGCCGTAGCTCAGGGAAAACACCGTCGAGATATAGAACAACGCGTAACACACCACCATTGCCGCGGCGCCCAGCAAGGTAGGCGCCCAGTACTGACTGAACAGCTCGACCAGCGGCACCTTTACCCGTTCCTGGCGGGCCACGGCGTTGGCGAACACCGGGGTTTCGTGCAGCTTGAGGCGCACGTAGAGGCCGACGATCACCAACACCGCGCTGAGCAGGAACGGAATGCGCCAGCCCCAGGCGCGAAATTGCTCGTCGTCCAGGGTCATGGCCAGGCTCAGGAACAGCCCGTTGGCCGCCAGGAAGCCGATGGACGGCCCCAATTGCGGGAACATGCCGAACCAGGCGCGCTTGCCTTTTGGCGCATTCTCGGTGGCGAGCAGCGCCGCGCCGCCCCATTCACCGCCCAGCCCCAGGCCTTGGCCAAAACGCAGCAGGCACAAGAGGATCGGGGCCCAGGCGCCGATGCTGGCATAGCCGGGCAACACACCGATCAGGGTGGTACACACGCCCATCAGCAGCAACGATGCCACCAGCGTGGACTTGCGCCCGATCCGGTCGCCGAAGTGGCCAAACAGCGCCGAGCCCAACGGGCGGGCGAGAAAGGCGATGCCGAAGGTCAGGAACGACGACAGCATCTGCGCCGTGCCGGAGGTTTGCGGGAAGAACACCGGCCCGATCACCAGGGCGGCGGCGGTGGCGTAGACGTAGAAGTCGTAGAACTCGATGGCGGTGCCGATGAAACTCGCGGTGGCCACGCGTGTGGCGGAGTTCGTCGGCTGGGCAGGCACGGCGTCGTTGCAGGTCGTGGTGGTCATGCAGTTATCCCTGACAGTCATGTGCTCCGTGGGAGCGAATTATTATGGTCGAACACCCAGGGATGTGGGCGGGTATCCCGTCGCTGTTTCGGGTAGGAACAGTCCTGGGGCTGATGCGGATTTTGCCGATGATCTGGCCGGAACCTGCCGGGTGCTGGGTAGGCACGGGGTTCGGGCGAGGGCTGGATAAGCGGGTTGAGTATAGGAAGGAGGCTAACGAATCAACAATACCTATTGACGCCGAAACGAGCTTTTGTGGCGAGGGGATTTATCCCCGTTGGACTGCGAAGCGGTCCCCAAAAGACGTTGCGCCGAATCTTAAGCAACTGACTAACAGTTTGGGGCCGCTGCGCGACCCAACGGGGATAAATCCCCTCGCCACAACTGTGTTTCACTTAGAGGTTATTGGGGGGTTAGAGCGCCGCAGGCACCGAACTGTTATGCCACGCCAGCACCTGGCTGACGCGGTTGTCCACGGTCTCGATGATTTCCAGCCGGTAGCGGCCGATCTTCAGGCACACCGGGCTTTCGGGAATGGTTTCCAGCGCTTCGGTCACCAGCCCGTTGAGGGTCTTGGGGCCGTCGCAAGGCAGGTGCCAGCCGAGGGTGCGGTTCAGCTCGCGGATCGATGCCGCGCCGTCGATCATCAGGCGGCCGTCGGGCTGGGGATGCACATGGGGGTTGTCGAGGCTGTGTTCGCTTTCGAATTCGCCGACGATTTCTTCGAGGATGTCTTCCAGGGTGACGATGCCCAGCACTTCGCCGTATTCGTCCACCACCATGCCCAGGCGTCGTTGCTGCTTGTGGAAGTTCAGCAGTTGCAATTGCAGTGGCGTGCTTTCCGGTACGAAGTAGGGTTCGTGGGAGGCGGCCAGCAGGGCTTCCTGGGTCAGGCTGGCATCCGCCAGCAGATGACGGATCTGGCGGGTGTTGAGGACCGCCTCGACCTGGTTGATGTCGCTGTGGAACACCGGCAGGCGGGTGCGTCGGTTCAGGCGCAGTTGCTCGATGATCTCGCCGATCGGGTCGTCGAGGTTGATACCATCGACCTCGCTGCGTGGCACCAGGATGTCGTTGACGGTGATGTTGTCCAGGGCATGGATGCCGGAAATCGGGTGCAGCCGGCCGCCGCTGTGCTCGGGTTCGTGCTCGTTGCGCGGGGGCGTGGGCATTTCGTCGTCGCTCTGCACCACCACGCTGGCCTTGCGGGCAAACGGGCGCAGGAGCAACTGGCTGATGGCGTTGAGCAACCAGGCCAACGGGTAAACGATCTTCAATGGCACGCCCAGCAAGGCGTTGCCGACCCCCAGCACCGAATCGGGGTGGCGGCTGGCCAGTGAGCGCGGCAGGTAGTCGGCGAACACCAGCAGGGCTACGCTGGTGCCGAGCCAGGCGGCCCAGGGGCCGTTCTCCAGCCAGGCGAAAATCGCCAGCAAGGTGCCGATGACCACGGCCAGGGTGCGACAAAAGGTGTTGCACAGAACCAGGCTGATCAGCGCGAAGTTCAGCGTCGCGAGCGGTTTGTCAGTGGCCCGGGAGGCTTTGCGCTGGGCCAGCAGGTGTTGCTGGGCGGCTTCGATGGCGGTGAACAGGGCCGACCAGAGGATCAGCACGACCCACACGGCGAGCAGTGGCGCCACGGGCAACGTATCCATCAGTGCCGTCCGTCACACATGCAGGATGTATTCGCGGACCAGCTTGCTGCCGAAGTACGCGAGCATCAGCAGGCAGAAACCGGCGAGGGTCCAGCGAATGGCCTTGTGGCCGCGCCAGCCCAGGCGGTTGCGGCCCCACAGCAATACGCTGAACACCACCCACGCCAGGCAGGCCAGCAGGGTCTTGTGCACCAGGTGCTGGGCGAACAGGTTCTCGACGAACAGCCAACCGGAGATCAGCGACAGCGACAACAGCGTCCAGCCGGCCCAGAGGAAGCCGAACAGCAGGCTTTCCATGGTTTGCAGCGGCGGGAAGTTGCGGATCAGCCCGGACGGGTGCTTGTTCTTGAGCTGGTGGTCCTGCACCAGCAGCAGCAAGGCCTGGAAGACCGCGATGGTGAACAGGCCGTAGGCCAGGATCGACAGCAGGATGTGGGCCAGGATGCCGGGCTCCTCGTCGATGACCTGCACCGTGCCCGACGGCGCGAACTGCGCCAGCAGCACCGTCGTCAGTCCCAGCGGGAACAGCAGCACCAGCAGGTTTTCCACCGGGATGCGCGAGCAGGCCAGCAGCGTCAGGGCGATCACGGCCACGGCGATCAGGCTGGCGGCGTTGAAAAAGTCCAGGCCCAGGCCAATTGGCGTCATCAGGTGGGTATAAAGGCTGGCCGCGTGGCCGAGCACCGCCAGCACGCCAAGCGTGACCAGCAGGCGTTTGTTCGCCTTGGCGCCGGAGGCCAGGCGAGTGCCTTGATAGAGGGTCGCAGCGGCGTAGAGGCAGGCGGCGGCGAGTGTGGCAAGCAAGCTGGGTGGCAAGGGGAGCATAAATCCTGTTAAGCAGGCCCGAAAGTCGCTGAGTTTGGCATAGAACCCCCGCCACACGAAAGACCGGCAGGTGTACGTTGCACGCTTCTTCGCTATAATCCGCGACCTGCCCACGCCGCAGGCTCGCCGAGCACATTTTTCACGGTCTGGGCCGCCATTATCCCGGTCTCATCTGGGCCTGAAAGGATCGCGCATGTTTGAAAACCTAACCGACCGTCTCTCGCAGACGCTGCGCCATGTCACCGGCAAGGCGAAACTGACCGAGGACAACATCAAAGACACCCTGCGCGAAGTGCGCATGGCGTTGCTCGAAGCCGACGTCGCCCTGCCGGTGGTCAAGGACTTCGTCAACTCGGTCAAGGAACGCGCCGTCGGCACCGAAGTGTCGCGCAGCCTGACGCCGGGCCAGGCGTTCGTGAAGATCGTCCAGGCCGAACTCGAAAGCCTGATGGGCGCCGCCAACGAAGACCTGAACCTGAGCGCCGTCCCGCCTGCCGTGGTGTTGATGGCCGGCCTGCAGGGCGCGGGCAAGACCACCACCGCCGGCAAACTGGCGCGCCTGCTCAAGGAGCGCAAGAAGAAGTCGGTGATGGTGGTGTCCGCGGACATCTACCGCCCGGCGGCGATCAAGCAGCTGGAAACCCTGGCCAACGACATCGGCGTGACCTTCTTCCCGTCCGACCTGAGCCAGAAACCGGTGGACATCGCCCAGGCCGCTATAAAGGAAGCCAAGCTCAAGTTCATCGACGTGGTCATCGTCGACACCGCCGGTCGCCTGCACATCGATGACGAGATGATGGGCGAGATCAAGGCCTTGCATGCCGCGATCAACCCGGTGGAAACCCTGTTCGTGGTCGATGCCATGACCGGCCAGGACGCGGCCAACACCGCCAAGGCGTTCGGCGATGCGTTGCCGCTGACCGGCGTGATCCTGACCAAGGTCGACGGCGATGCCCGTGGCGGTGCCGCGCTGTCGGTCCGCGCCATCACCGGCAAACCGATCAAGTTCATCGGCATGGGCGAGAAGAGCGAAGCGCTCGAACCGTTCCACCCCGAGCGTATCGCTTCGCGCATCCTGGGCATGGGCGACGTGCTCAGCCTGATCGAGCAGGCCGAGCAGACCCTCGACAAGGAAAAGGCCGATAAGCTGGCCAAGAAGCTGAAGAAGGGCAAGGGCTTCGACCTCGAAGACTTCCGCGACCAGTTGCAACAAATGAAGAACATGGGCGGCCTGGGCGGCCTCATGGACAAACTGCCGAACATCGGTGGCGTGAACCTGGCGCAGATGGGCAATGCCCAGGGCGCGGCTGAAAAGCAGTTCAAGCAGATGGAAGCCATCATCAACTCCATGACCCCGGCCGAGCGCCGCGACCCCGAGCTGATCAGCGGTTCGCGCAAGCGCCGTATCGCCATGGGTTCGGGCACCCAGGTGCAGGACATCGGTCGCTTGATCAAGCAGCACAAGCAGATGCAGAAGATGATGAAGAAATTCTCCGCCAAGGGCGGGATGGCCAAGATGATGCGCGGCATGGGCGGTATGTTGCCCGGCGGCGGCATGCCCAAGCTCTAAGGATCCACGCGCCGGCGGTCATGCCGGCGCTGCCCACGGGGACGTGGGATCTCCAGCCAACCCGCCGCCGGCGGGCGCTGACCGCGGCAGATCTGAATGGCAGGCCGGCACTCGCCGGAAAAAGTCATTTGCAAAAGTCTGGATATTCCTTAGAATATGCGGCCTTTCGGGCACCCATGCCCGCTGTGCATTTAGATTTGCAGCACCGACTACAGGAACGATGTTCACATGCTAACAATCCGTCTTGCCCTTGGCGGCTCCAAAAAGCGCCCGTTTTACCACCTGACCGTAACCGACAGCCGCAACCCGCGTGACGGTTCCCACAAAGAGCAGGTTGGTTTCTTCAACCCTATCGCCCGTGGTCAGGAAGTTCGTCTGTCCGTGAACCAAGAGCGCGTAGCCTACTGGCTGAGCGTTGGTGCACAACCTTCTGAGCGTGTTGCTCAGTTGTTGAAGGAATCGGCTAAGGCTGCGGCCTGAGCAATATGAACGCGACGCCAAAAGCGGCTGATGACCTGATCGTTGTCGGCAAGATTTATTCTGTTCATGGCGTTCGCGGCGAAGTGAAGGTGTATTCCTTTACTGATCCGATCAAGAACCTGTTGGACTACAAAGCCTGGACGCTCAAGCGCGAAGGCAGCGTGAAACAGGTGGAGCTGGTCAGCGGACGTGGGAACGACAAGTTCCTGGTCGCGAAGCTCAAGGGTCTCGATGATCGTGAAGAAGCGCGTCTTCTGGCCGGTTATGAGATCTGCGTGCCACGCAACCTGTTCCCTGAACTGACCGACGGCGAGTACTACTGGTACCAGCTGGTAGGTCTGAAGGTTATCGATTCACTCGGGCAACTGCTCGGAAAGATCGATCACCTGCTCGAGACCGGTTCGAACGATGTACTGGTGGTCAAGCCTTGCGTCGGCAGCCTGGATGATCGTGAACGCCTGTTGCCCTATACCGAGCAATGCGTGTTGGCCGTCGACCTTGCAGCAGGCGAGATGAAGGTGGAATGGGATGCGGATTTCTGAACGTGGCTAACTTGCGCGTTGAAGTCATCACATTGTTTCCCGAGATGTTTTCCGCCATCAGCGAGTACGGCATAACCAGCCGCGCGGTGAAACAGGAGCTGTTGCAGCTCACTTGTTGGAATCCGCGGGACTACACCACGGATCGGCATCACACTGTGGACGATCGCCCGTTTGGCGGGGGTCCGGGCATGGTGATGAAGATCAAGCCCCTGGAAGATGCACTGGTTCAGGCCAGGGCGGCAGCCGGGGAAGGTGCGAAGGTGATCTACCTGTCGCCCCAAGGCCGCCAGCTGACTCAGTCGGCGGTACGCGAGCTGGCGAATTCGGATGCATTGATCCTGATTGCCGGCCGTTATGAAGGCATTGACGAGCGTTTTATTGAAGCTCATGTCGATGAAGAGTGGTCGATTGGCGACTATGTACTGTCTGGCGGCGAGCTGCCGGCGATGGTCCTGATCGATGCGGTTACACGACTGCTGCCTGGAGCTTTAGGGCATGTGGATTCCGCTGAGGAAGATTCCTTTACGGATGGTCTGCTGGATTGCCCGCACTACACCCGACCGGAGGTGTATGCGGATCAGCGTGTTCCCGACGTGTTGCTAAGTGGCAACCACGCGCACATCCGGCGTTGGCGTTTACAGCAGTCCCTTGGTCGGACCTATGAACGACGCGCCGATCTTCTGGAAAGCCGCTCGCTTTCTGGAGAAGAGAAGAAGCTGCTCGAGGAATACATCCGCGAGCGGGACGATAGTTAACAACGTATCGATGGTAAGTCCGAGACTTGCCTTAGGAGCACAGCATGACTAACAAAATCATCCTTGCACTCGAAGCAGAGCAGATGACCAAAGAGATCCCTACCTTTGCCCCGGGCGACACCATTGTCGTTCAGGTGAAAGTGAAGGAAGGTGATCGTTCCCGTCTGCAAGCGTTCGAAGGCGTCGTTATCGCCAAGCGTAACCGTGGCGTGAACAGTGCTTTCACCGTTCGTAAAATCTCCAACGGTGTTGGCGTAGAGCGTACTTTCCAGACCTACAGCCCGCAAATCGACAGCATGGCTGTCAAGCGTCGCGGTGACGTACGTAAAGCCAAGCTGTACTACCTGCGCGACCTGTCGGGTAAAGCAGCTCGCATCAAGGAAAAACTGGCTTAAGTCCAGCTTCCGATGCAAAAAAAGCAGCCTACGGGCTGCTTTTTTGTTGCCTGCGATTAGGTCTTTGAGCACCCTGCGTAAGCCTGCATTTTTCACGAGTCTTTATGCCAGCCATCGATCATCCCTTGATAGACCAGTTCCTCGACGCCTTGTGGTTGGAGAAGGGGCTGTCCGACAACACCCGCCAGGCCTACCGCAGCGACCTGGCCCTGTTCAACGGCTGGCTGCAGGAACAGAACCTGGAATTGATCAATGCCGGTCGGGAACTGATCCTCGATCACCTGGCGTGGCGCCTGGAGCAGGCCTATAAGCCACGCTCAACCGCACGATTTCTCTCCGGTTTGCGTGGGTTTTATCGCTATCTGTTGAGGGAAAAGCTGATCGCGGTGGACCCGACCTTGCGGGTGGAGATGCCGCAACTGGGGCGCCCGCTGCCTAAGTCCCTGTCGGAAGCCGACGTGGAAGCGTTGCTGGCGGCGCCTGACCTCAGTGAAGCCATCGGCCAGCGCGACCGGGCCATGCTGGAAGTCTTGTATGCCTGCGGCCTGCGCGTCACCGAGCTGATCAGCCTGACCCTGGAACAGGTGAACCTGCGCCAGGGCGTGTTGCGGGTGATGGGCAAGGGCAGCAAGGAACGCCTGGTGCCGATGGGCGAAGAAGCGATTGTCTGGGTCGAGCGCTACCTGCGCGAGGCCCGCCACGAACTGTTGGGCGGGCGTCCCAGCGACGTGCTGTTCCCCAGCCGTAATGGCGACCAGATGACCCGCCAGACCTTCTGGCACCGTATCAAGCACCAGGCCAAGGTCGCCGGCATCGGCAAATCCCTCTCGCCCCACACCTTGCGCCACGCCTTCGCCACGCACCTGCTCAACCACGGCGCTGACCTGCGGGTGGTGCAGATGTTGTTGGGCCACAGCGACCTGTCCACCACCCAGATCTACACTCACGTCGCTCGGGCACGGCTGCAAGACTTGCATGCCAAGCACCATCCGCGGGGTTGAAATCTGCCGCGATGTTGTCAGTGCTGCCGCCATCGCGAGCAAGCTCGCTCCCACAGGGATTGGTGGTGGATGCGTAATTGCGGACCGGCACCGACCAAAGTGTGGGAGCGAGCTTGCTCGCGATGGCGGTGTGTCAGCCTGCATCAATCCTCTAAGCGTCTTGCATCACCGGCATTCGGCCGCGCGGGCCTTATGTGGTAGGCTTTGCCGGTTTGCACAGTGGGCGGCTGGAACCCGAATTCAAGGTCGGCGTTTTCCCGTCCCATTTGTTCGCCTCAGGAGTCCTCATGCGCTTGATCCAGATGTTCACCGCCGCCGCCATCGCGCTGGCCAGTACCTTTGCCATCGCCGATGACGCGGCCGACAAGGCTATCCGCAAGAGCCTGGAAAACCTTCAGCTCGAAGTGCCGATCGAAGCCATTTCGGCCAGCCCGATGTCCGGTCTGTATGAAGTCAAGCTCAAGGGCAGCCGCGTGCTCTATGCCAGCGCCGACGGGCAGTACATCGTCCAGGGCAACCTGTTCGAGCTCAAGGACGGCAAGCCGGTCAATCTCACCGAGATCACCGAACGCCAGGGCATCTCCAAGCTGATCAACGGCATTCCGGTTGCGGAAACCGTGGTCTACCCGGCCGTTGGCGAAACCAAGTCCCATATCACCGTGTTCACCGACACCACCTGCCCGTATTGCCATAAGTTGCACGCCGAAGTGCCGGAGCTGAACAAGCGCGGCATCGAAGTGCGCTACGTGGCGTTCCCGCGCCAGGGCCTGGGTTCGCCGGGTGACGAGCAGTTGCAGGCGGTCTGGTGCTCCAAGGACAAGAAGGCGGCCATGGACAAGATGGTCGATGGCAAGGAAATCAAGGCCGCCAAGTGCGAGAACCCGGTTTCCAAACAGTTCGCCCTCGGCCAGTCCATCGGCGTGAACGGCACACCGGCCATCGTTTTGGCCGACGGCCAAGTGATTCCGGGCTACCAGCCGGCGCCACAAGTCGCCAAACTGGCCCTTGGTGCCAAATGATCATGAATGATCCGTTTTTGAAGGTCACGGCTCGGCGAAAACCTTCGTCGGGCCGTTAAACACAAAGCCGCGTTGCTGCGCGGCTGTATTCACGGCCGACCCTTGCGTCGGCCGTTTCATGGGGAGTCAAGAGTGAATCCGGTCAAAGTAGGCATCTGTGGGTTAGGTACCGTCGGTGGCGGCACCTTCAACGTACTTCAGCGCAACGCCGAGGAAATTGCTCGTCGTGCCGGGCGTGGAATCGAAGTGGCACAAATTGCCATGCGCACGCCAAAGCCTCAGTTCCAGACGACCGGTATTGCGATTACCAACGATGTCTTCGAAGTGGCCACGAACCCTGAGATCGACATCGTCGTAGAGCTGGTGGGCGGCTATACCGTTGCCCGCGAGTTGGTACTCAAGGCCATCGAGAATGGCAAGCATGTGGTCACCGCGAACAAGGCGCTCATCGCCGTTCACGGTAATGAAATTTTCGCCAAGGCCCGCGAGAAGGGTGTGATCGTGGCGTTCGAAGCCGCCGTGGCCGGTGGCATCCCGGTGATCAAGGCGATCCGTGAAGGCCTGTCGGCCAACCGTATCAACTGGGTGGCGGGGATCATCAACGGTACCGGCAACTTCATCCTCACCGAGATGCGCGAGAAGGGTCGCACCTTCGAAGACGTGCTGGCCGAGGCCCAGGCCCTGGGTTACGCCGAGGCCGATCCGACCTTCGACGTAGAAGGCATCGACGCCGCGCACAAGCTGACGATCCTGGCGTCCATCGCGTTCGGTATCCCGTTGCAGTTCGACAAGGCCTACACCGAAGGCATCACCAAGCTGACCACCGCTGACGTGAACTACGCCGAAGCGCTGGGCTACCGCATCAAGCACCTGGGCGTGGCACGCAGCACCGCCAGCGGCATCGAGCTGCGCGTGCACCCGACGCTGATCCCGGCCGATCGCCTGATCGCCAACGTCAATGGCGTGATGAACGCGGTGATGGTCAACGGCGACGCGTCCGGTTCGACGCTGTTCTACGGCGCCGGTGCCGGCATGGAGCCGACGGCTTCCTCGGTGGTCGCCGACCTGGTGGACGTGGTCCGCGCCATGACCTCCGACCCGGAAAACCGTGTACCGCACCTGGCCTTCCAGCCGGATTCGTTGTCGGCCCACCCGATTCTTCCGATCGAGGCGTGCGAAAGCTCCTACTACCTACGGATCCAGGCCAAGGACCACCCGGGCGTACTGGCCCAGGTGGCGAGTATCCTGTCCGAGCGGGGGATCAACATCGAGTCGATCATGCAGAAGGAAGTCGAGGAACACGACGGCCTGGTGCCGATGATCCTGCTGACCCACCGTGTGGTCGAGCAGCGCATCAACGACGCGATTGCCGCGCTCGAAGCGCTCCAGGGCGTGGTAGGCCCTGTTGTCCGGATCCGCGTTGAGCATCTGAATTAATCAAAGCTGCAAGCCGCAAGCTGCAAGCTCCAAGTAAAAGCCGATCCGCTGTCAACTTGTAGCTTGCAGCTCGAAGCTCGAAGCTCAAACCAAAGGTTTGCCCCCATGCGCTATATCAGCACCCGCGGCCAGGCACCGGCCCTGAATTTCGAAGATGTCCTGCTGGCCGGCCTGGCCACGGACGGCGGCCTCTATGTGCCGGAAAACCTGCCCCGTTTCACCCAGGAAGAAATCGCCTCCTGGGCCGGCCTGCCGTACCACGAGCTGGCGTTCCGGGTCATGCGCCCGTTCGTCACCGGCAGCATCCCGGACGCCGATTTCAAAAAGATTCTCGAAGAGACCTACGGGGTCTTTTCCCACAACGCTATCGCACCGCTGCGTCAGCTCAACGGTAACGAGTGGGTGATGGAGCTGTTCCACGGCCCGACCCTGGCGTTCAAGGACTTCGCCCTGCAATTGCTCGGCCGCCTGCTGGACTACGTGTTGCAAAAACGTGGCGAGCGCGTGGTGATCGTGGGCGCCACCTCCGGCGACACCGGCTCGGCCGCCATCGAAGGCTGCAAGCATTGCGAGAACGTCGACATCTTCATCCTGCACCCGCACAACCGTGTCTCGGAAGTGCAGCGTCGGCAGATGACGACCATCTTCGGCGATAACATCCACAACATCGCCATCGAAGGCAACTTCGACGACTGCCAGGAAATGGTCAAGGCCAGTTTCGCCGATCAGGGTTTCCTCAAGGGCACCCGGCTGGTGGCGGTGAATTCGATCAACTGGGCACGGATCATGGCCCAGATCGTTTATTACTTCCACGCAGCCCTGCAACTGGGCGGCCCGGCCCGTTCCGTGGCGTTCTCGGTACCCACCGGCAACTTTGGCGATATCTTCGCCGGCTACCTGGCGCGCAACATGGGCCTGCCGATCAACCAGTTGATCGTCGCCACCAACCGCAACGACATCCTGCACCGCTTCATGAGCGGCAACCAGTACGTCAAGGAAACCCTGCACGCCACGTTGTCGCCGTCGATGGACATCATGGTCTCGTCGAACTTCGAACGCTTGCTGTTCGACCTGCACGGTCGCAATGGCGCGGCCATCGCCGGCCTGATGGACAGCTTCAAGCAGGGCGGCGGCTTCAGCGTCGAGCCCGAGCGCTGGACCGAAGCCCGCAAGCTGTTCGATTCCCTGGCCGTGGATGACGCGCAAACCTGCGAAACCATCGCCGAGGTCTTCAGCCAATGCGGCGAGTTGCTCGACCCGCACACCGCCATCGGCGTCAAGGCCGCCCGTGAGTGCCGTCGCAGCCTGGACATCCCGATGGTGGTCCTGGGGACGGCCCATCCGGTCAAGTTCCCGGAAGCCGTGGAGCAAGCGGGTGTAGGAAAAGCGCTGGAACTGCCTGCACATCTTTCTGATTTGTTTGAGAGAGATGAGCGTTGCACCGTGTTGCCCAACGACCTGGCTGCCGTGCAGGCCTTTGTCAGTCAGCATGGCAACCGCGGAAAGCCACTCTGACCGCCTGAACCTGTCACATTTTGAAGCCCGTCTCCTGACGGGCTTTCTTGTTTCTGCATGCCAAACTGATCGGGTTTTCGGCCCTGGGAGGGACGAGCGAGTCATCTCGAAGGAAAGTGCAGATGTTGTTTTTTATCAAATCCGAACCCTTGCGCAGTTGGGTGGCAGGCCTGGCGTTGATGTACTGGGCGCCGTGGGGCGGGGCGACGCCGTTGGCCACCGTCCAGGCGCCACCGCTCAACCCTGGCGAACGGCTGGTACTGGACGCCCGGGAATTGAAGTGGATCAGGGAAAACCCGCGGGTCGTGGTGGCCTCGATGCAGTTTCCGCTGTACCTGTTCAAGAATGAGCTGGGGCAGTGGGACGGCTTGAACCACGACATTCTCCAGCGCATTGCGCTGATGACCGGCCTTGAGTTCGTGCACCGGGAGTCATTTTCCCCTGGCCAGTTATTGACCATGCTGGAGAATGGCGAGGCGGACATGACCGCCAATCTGGCGATGAATGACGAACGCCGGGACTTCCTCCATTTCAGCCATGCATTTGGCGGCTTCGGCTGGGTATTGGTCGGCCGGGCCGGGGAGACGGTGCTCCATTCGCTGGAGCAGCTCAAGGGCAAGGTCCTGGCGTTGCCCGCCCGGCATGCCCTGGAGGCGGAGATCCGGCGCGACTACCCGACCATCGAGTTGCGCACGGTCAAGACGTATGGGGAGGCGCGGGCGTTGGTGGAAAGCCGGGAGGCCTTCGCCACCATCGAGAACGAAACCAGCGTGCACCTCTACCCGGCGGGGCAGTTGCAGGTCGGCGCCAGCCTTGAGGGGCGCTGGGAACCGGACTACCTGGCGGTGCGCCAGGACCTCACCCCCTTGCTGGGGATCCTGAACAAGGCGCTGGAAGGGTTTCCGGCCGAGGACATGCGCGCACTGCGTGCCAAGTGGCTGACGGGCACGCTCCCCAGCCCTGCGCCTTCGCTGTGGCAGCGCGTGTCGACGTGGGGGTACTGGTGCGTGATCACGGTCGCGCTGTTCGGCCTGTTGTCCGTGCTGTGGAACCGTCGCCTGCAGATCCAGATCGATCAGCGCCTCCAGGCCGAGGCCGTGCTCAAGGACCAGTTGATGTTGCAGCGGGCCTTGATGGACGCGATTCCCGATCCGATCTTCATCCGCGACCTGGAAGGGCGCCTGATCATGTGCAACAAAAGTTACGAAGACCTGTTGGCGACGCGTTTCGAAAAGCTGCGGGGCACGCGATTGACGGATTCCAGCGTTTTCCCCCCGGCCACCGCCGAACAGCTGCATGGCGAAATGATGGAGCAGTTGCGCACCGGACAATCCCGATTTGCCGACCGGCAACTGCTGTTCAATGGCGGTTTGCGCAATATCTACCATTGGTCGGTGCCGTTCTACGGGGCCGATGGGCAGTTGCGCGGGCTGCTGGGCGGCTGGAAGGACGCAGGGCGCCGGTGGTGTCGTTCCGATGGCTTGCTGGCCTGATCCCGCAGCGTTCGCGATGCGCCGGCCTGTTGTTTGCCTGTCACATTGCACGCGCATGCTCGGTTGAACGAGGCCCAGGTGTGCCGCCTCGCTGCGCTGGCGAACTTTCTGTTGCGGCCCACGGTCATTTACTGGGTACACGCAGTTGTTTTCGGACTATTGAAGGGTGAGCGAATGGAAAGTATCAGCCTATTGCTGGGTGAGGCTTTGAGCCCGTATCAGGTCTCGCTGACTCCCTCTGGCGCCAAGGGCGAATGCCTGGTGACGCTGAAGAATGCCTCCGGGGCCATTATGGTCGAACGAGTGTTCAACCAAGCCCAATTGACCGACAAGCGTCAGCTGACGGACGTGGTCGACGGCCTGCACCGCGATGTACTGATTGCCGAGGGGCGCCTGGAGCCCTGTGTGATAGCGGCGCTGCGTAACCTGGCGGGCGACAAGGTCATGGTTGCCCCGAATTGACCCGAGTTCGTGGGAACCTTCCTACGCTTTGGTGAGTCAGACCTTTTACCAACAAGAGCGAGCATTGTGCTCCGGTGCTCGTCGCTTGTTGTACTAACCATGAATGGTTACGTTTAACCCCGAGTTGTCTCCCCACTGCTCGGGGTTTCTTTTTGCCTGGCGTTTGTGTTTTAGCGCGCAACCTTTGTGGGAGCAAGCTTGCTCCCACAACTTGATCTTCAGTGACGGCCCGCTGTGGTGTGTCAAATAGCGCCGTCGGTGCGCAGCTTGGCGATCTGCTGTGCATCGTAGCCAAGCTCGCCGAGCACTTGTGCGTTGTGTTCCCCCAACGTCGGCCCGACCCAGTCGCAAGTGCCCGGCGTGTCCGACAGTTTCGGGACGATACCGGGCATCTTGAACCCCTTGCCGTCTGGCAACTTGGCCTGCAGGAACATTTCCCGGGCGAGGAATTGCGGGTCGTTGAACATGTCCTCGGCGCTGAATATCCGGCTGGCCGGCACGCCGGCCTGGTTCAACTGTTCGATGACGACATCGAGGGGCAGTGAATTGACCCAGCGGTCGATGACGCCATACAACTCGTCACGGCGGGCGTCACGGCCATCGTTGCTGGCCAGTTGCGGGTCATTGGCCAGGTCGTCGCGACCGATGAGCTGCATGAAGCGCTTGAAGATCGCGTCACCGTTGGCGCCGATCTGCACGTGCTTGCCGTCGGCGCTGGTGTGGATCGACGACGGTGTGATGCCGGGCATGATATTGCCGGTGCGCTCACGGATGAAACCGAACACGTCGAACTCCGGCACCATGCTTTCCATCATGGCGAAGATCGCCTCGTACAACGCCACGTCCACCACCTGGCCGGTGCCGCCGTTGACTTCGCGGTGGCGCAGGGCCATGAGCGCGCCGATCACGCCCCAGAGTGCGGCGATGGAGTCGCCGATGGAAATCCCGGTGCGCACGGGCGGACGGTCTTCGAAGCCGGTGATGTAGCGCAGGCCTCCCATGGATTCACCCACCGCGCCAAACCCTGGCTGGTCTTTCATCGGCCCGGTCTGGCCGAAACCCGACAGCCGCACCATCACCAGCCTGGGGTTGAGCGCGTGCAGGACGTCCCAGCCCAGGCCGAGTTTTTCCAGCACGCCGGGCCGGAAGTTCTCGATCAGGATGTCGGCTTCGCCGATCAGTTTTTTCAGGATCTGCAGGCCTTCGGGGTGTTTCAGGTTCAGGGTCAGGGATTGCTTGTTGCGCGCCTGGACGAACCACCACAGGGACGTGCCTTCATACAGCTTGCGCCACTTGCGCAGCGGATCGCCGCCATCCGGCGATTCGACCTTGATCACCTCGGCGCCGAATTCACCGCAGATTCGCGAAGCGAAGGGCCCGGCGATCAGGGTGCCCAGTTCGATGACTTTGACGCCGGCAAGGGGTTTGGCAGTGAGCGACATGGCGGATCCTGTAGGACAAGGCAGAACGAATAGAGCGTTTTATCATAGGCCAGGGTCAGTCGCCGCAGGTTGATGGTCGGCAATTCGTGGATTGCCCGCGTCATCGGTTAGACTTGCCGCCTTTCCCCGTATCAAGAAGCCCTGTTCATGGCCCAGCCGTCCACGACCTACAAGTTTGAACTGAACCTCACCGACCTCGACCGTAATGTCTACGAGAACGTGAAGCAGACCATCGCCCGCCACCCTTCGGAGACCGAGGAACGCATGACCGTGCGTCTGCTGGCCTACGCGCTCTGGTACAA
Organism: Pseudomonas sp. MS646; assembly: GCF_036693845.1. Classification (NCBI taxonomy): domain Bacteria; kingdom Pseudomonadati; phylum Pseudomonadota; class Gammaproteobacteria; order Pseudomonadales; family Pseudomonadaceae; genus Pseudomonas; species Pseudomonas sp. MS646. The sequence goes on along the minus strand of NZ_CP144763.1, from coordinate 4,987,867 downwards.
CGAGCTGCTGTCTTTTGGACGTGGTCTGTCGGATGTCGATGAGCCAGCGTTGTGGGAAAAAAGCCTGGATGACCGTGTGCTGCACTGGATCGAAGTCGGTCAGCCCGATGCCGATCGCCTGACCTGGTGCTCGCGCCGCACCGAGCGCACCAGCCTGCTGGCCTACGGCAGCTTGCGCGTCTGGGAAGGCAAGGTGATTCCGGCGATCAAGAACCTGAAGAACGTCAACATCGCCGCGGTGCCCCAAGAAGTGCTCGAAACCCTGGCCCAGGACATGCCCCGGGTGATCAAGTGGGACGTGATGATAAGCGAGGGCACGGTGTTCGTGACCGATGACCGCGGTCAGCATGAAGTCCAGTTGCAATGGTTGCTGGGCGAGCGTGGTTGAGCCACCACGGCATCAAGCTCCCTCGCCACAAGTCATCAAAATTCCACAGCTTTATAGAGAAATGTCCGTCACTCCATGCGCATAGAACCCCGCCAGCTACCCGACACCCTGCCGTTTCTGGGGGACCTGCCGCCCTTGTTGACTCGCCTGTACGCCGCCCGTGGCGTGCAGTCCGAGGCCGAGCTGGACAAGAGCCTGGCGCGCCTGATTCCGTTCCAGCAGCTCAAGGGCATCGACGCGGCGGTTGACCTGTTGGTGGTGGCGCTGGAGCAGCGCCAGCGGATCCTGATCGTCGGCGACTTCGACGCCGATGGCGCGACCGCCAGCACCGTCGGCATGCTGGGGCTGCGCCTGCTTGGTGCGGCCCATGTCGACTACCTGGTGCCCAACCGCTTCGAGTATGGCTATGGCCTGACCCCGGAAATCGTCGAAGTCGCGCTGGCTCGCGAGCCGCAGTTGCTGATCACCGTCGACAACGGGATTTCCAGCGTGGAAGGCGTGGCGGCGGCGAAGGCCGCGGGGCTCAAGGTGCTGGTCACCGACCACCACTTGCCGGGCCTCGAACTGCCGGCGGCCGATGCCATCGTCAACCCGAACCAGCCTGGCTGTGAGTTTCCGAGCAAGGCGCTGGCCGGGGTCGGGGTGATCTTCTACGTGCTGATGGCGCTGCGGGCCCGCCTGCGCAGCCTGGGGTGGTACGCCAGCACGCCGCAACCGAACATTGGCGAGTTGCTCGACCTGGTGGCCCTGGGCAGCGTCGCCGACGTGGTGCCCCTGGACGCCAACAACCGCATCCTGGTGCACCAGGGGCTGGAGCGGATTCGTGCCGGGCGCGCCCGCCCAGGCATCAAGGCCATCCTGGAAGTGGCCAAGCGCGACCCTTCGCGCATCACCTCCACGGACCTCGGGTTTATCCTTGGGCCGCGCCTGAATGCGGCGGGGCGCCTGGATGACATGAGCCTGGGCATTGAATGCCTGCTCACCGACGACCCGGCCCTGGCGCGGGAAATGGCCGCGCAACTGGATGGCATGAACCAGGACCGCAAATCCATCGAGCAAGGCATGCAGCGCGAAGCCCTGGCCCAGCTCAAGGAGCTGCCTGTGGAGTCGATGCCGTTCGGCTTGTGCCTGTTCGACCCGCAGTGGCACCAAGGGGTGATCGGGATTCTCGCCTCGCGGATGAAAGAGCGCTATTTCCGACCGACCATCGCCTTTGCCGACGCCGGTGACGGCTTACTCAAGGGCTCGGGACGCTCGGTGCCGGGGTTCCACATTCGCGATGCGCTGAGCGTGGTGGCGGCGCAGCATCCGACCCTGATCAGCAAGTACGGCGGCCACGCCATGGCGGCGGGGCTGACGTTGCCGGAAGCGAATTTCCCGTTGTTTGCCGAGGCGTTCGACGCTGAAGTGCGCAGGCAACTGCGCGACGAAGACCTGACCGGGCGGCTGTTGTCGGACGGCACGTTGGCGGTCGAGGAGTTCCACCTGGAACTGGCCCGGGCGCTGCGTCATGCCGGGCCCTGGGGCCAGCATTTCCCCGAGCCGATGTTCCACGGCGTGTTTCAGTTGGTGGAACAGCGGGTGGTGGGCGAACGGCACTTGAAGGTGGTCCTCAAGAGCGAGTGCGGCTCGGTGAAGCTTGATGGCATCGCCTTTGGCATCGACCGCGAGATCTGGCCCAACCCTACCGTGCGCTGGGTGGAACTGGCCTATAAGCTCGACCTCAACGAGTTCCGCGGCCAGGAAACCGTGCAGTTGATGATTGCTCATATCGAGCCGCGGTAAACACACAGATTCCCAAGGCGATGATCTCCCTGTGGCGAGGGGATTTATCCCCGTTCGGCTGCACAGCAGCCGCAAATTGGCTGACGAGGTATGCCAGGTACACCTCGATGCCAGGTTTTGGGGCTGCTGCGCAGCCCAGCGGGGATAACTCCCCTCGCCACAGTAGCTTGTTTTAGATTCTGAACCCTGCCTTATCCCACGTTGTCGACTAGGCTCTAAGCACTGCTTGATAGCCCTTGTGACGTCTTGTCGATTTTCGTTGCCCGCGGGGGCGGGTGTTGCGCTTTTGTCACTCGTCGACTGTTCAAACAGAACCCTGGAGCCTGCCCACTGATTCGAGAGGTGCCCCATGAGTCTGCTGCTGGAACCCTATACCCTTCGTCAACTGACCCTGCCCAATCGCATCGCGGTCTCACCGATGTGCCAATATTCGAGCGTCGATGGCCTGGCCAACGACTGGCATTTGGTCCACCTGGGAAGCCGCGCCGTTGGTGGCGCCGGCCTGGTGTTCACCGAAGCCACCGCCGTCACGGCTGACGGCCGTATCACCGCCCAGGACCTGGGGCTGTGGAACGATGAACAGATCGAACCGCTGCAACGCATTACCCGTTTCATCACCGCCCAGGGGGCTGTGCCGGGTATCCAGTTGGCCCACGCCGGACGCAAGGCCAGTACCTGGCGCCCCTGGCTGGGCAACCACGGCAGCGTGAAGCCGGCGGATGGCGGCTGGGTGCCGGTCGGTCCGTCGCCGATCGCCTTCGACCCACAACACACCCAGCCGGTCCAGTTGGACGAGGGGCAGATCGCCGGCCTGATCCAGGCGTTCGTCGATTCGGCCAAGCGCGCCCTCACCGCCGGGTTCAAGGTGGTCGAGGTCCACGCCGCCCACGGTTACCTGCTGCATCAATTCCTGTCGCCCTTGAGCAATCAGCGCCGCGATCAATATGGCGGTTCGTTCGAAAACCGCATCCGCCTGGTGCTGCAAGTCACCGAAGCGGTCCGGGCGGTCTGGCCTGAAGAGCTGCCGGTGTTCGTGCGCGTTTCCGCCACCGACTGGGTCGAGGACGGCTGGAACCCGGATGAAACCGTGGAGCTGGCACGGCGCCTCAGGGCGTTGGGGGTGGACCTGATCGACGTGTCCTCGGGTGGCACCGCCGCCAACGCCGAGATCCCCACCGGCCCTGGCTACCAGACCCGCTTTGCCGAACGGGTGCGCAAGGAATCGGAAATCGCCACCGGTACGGTGGGCATGATCACCGAACCGGCCCAGGCCGAACACATCCTGCGGACCTGCCAGGCAGACATCATCTTCCTGGCCCGCGAATTGTTGCGTGATCCGTACTGGGCCTTGCACGCCGACGATGACCTGGGCGGGCGCAAGGCCGTGTGGCCGGCGCAGTACCAGCGGGCGACGCATCGGGACCAGCCGATTCATGAATCGGATTTGCGCGATTGAGTGTTTGGTAAAACAAAAAAGCCCCGGTCGTCATTGGCCGGGGCTTTTTGCTTATCTGAAATCGTGAGTGTTGGTACTGCCGTCTTCGCGAGCAAGCTCGCTCCCACAGTGGATTCGTGTTGTTCACACGTAATCTATGGGAGCGGGCTTGCTCGCGAAGGCGTCATCCCTGACGCAGCAGGGCTCAGGGATACTTGCGCTTGTCCGGCGCTGGCGGGAAGTACTGGTACAGCCAGGTCTCGCTCAAGGTCCGGTCCTTGGTGCGGATGAACAGGCGCATCTGCACCGGGTCGACGCGGTCGTCGGTCGGGTACCAGTCGAAGGTGATGCGGTAGCCCTTGATCGCGTCCAGCACCAGTACGTTGAAATCCTTCACCTCGCCATGGGAGCAGGTCACCACCGGTTCGATGCCAGTGCCCGGTGGCAACTGGTCGAGACCGCCGCCGCTGAAGTCCACGGCGAAGCGGCGGGCCCAGACGGTCGGGTAGTGTTCGCCCGGCGCCCAGCCTTCGATGAAGCCGCCCATGCCCGAACGGGTTGCATCGACATGGGCCAGGTCCGTGCTGACCGGGGGCAGGGCGCTCCAGTAGAGTTTGTAGCCGTAGTTCAACGAGTCGCCGGCGGCCACCGGTTTCTTCGGTGTCCAGAACGCGACGATGTTATCCAGGGTTTCGCCGGTCGTAGGAATTTCCAGCAGGTCGACCGAGCCCTCGCCCCAGGCCGTCGTCGGCTCGACCCACAGGCTCGGGCGCTTGCTGTACCAGTCCACGGTGTCCTGGTAGCTGGCGAAGTCATGGTCGGTCTGTACCAGGCCGAAACCTTTCGGATTGTTGTCGGCAAAGGCGTTGAATTGCAGGGTGGCGGGGTTGTTCAACGGACGGCAGACCCACTCGCCGTTGCCGCGCCACATGGCCAGCCGGTCGGAGTCATGGATTTGCGGATGGATGGTGTCGCACATGCGCCGCTCGACGGTGCCGCAACTGAACATGCTGGTCATCGGCGCGATACCCAGTTGTTCGATGGCGGTGCGGGCGTTGATGTGCGCATCGATTTCCATCACCACACGGGTCGGTTGGCAATCGATGTCGAACCGATAGGCACCGGTGGCGCTGGGGGAGTCGAGCAAGGCGTAGACCACGAAGCGGGTGCTGTTCTTGTCCGGGGTTTCGAACCAGAACTTGGTGAAGTCCGGGAACTCCTCGCGCTTCTTGGCGTAGGTGTCGATGGCCAGGCCGCGAGCCGACAGCCCGTACTGGCCGCTGGCATCGACGGCGCGGAAATAACTGGCCCCCAGGAACGACACGATGTCGTGGCGGGCCAGTTCTGGCGCCTTGAACACGCGAAAGCCGGCGAAGCCCAGGTCACCCGTCAGTTGCGAGGTGTTGACCGTGGTTTTCTCGTAGTTGAACAGCTCCGGGCGGAAGTGCACCTCACGGGCCATGCGGGTCTTCGGGTCGAGGCTGTACATGCGCACCGGCTGCTTGAAGCCCATGCCGACGTGGAAGAACTGCGCGTCCAGTTGCCGACCTTCCAGCTCATTCCACAGGGAGTGATTGGCGTCGTACTGAATGGCGTTGAACTGCAAGGGCGACATCTGCGCCAGGGTCGGCGGCAAGACTTGCTTGGTGTCGACGTAGCGGCTGGCGGCCAGTTTGCGGGCCTGGTCTTTCAGTGAATCGAAATCGAAGGGACGGGCTTCGCCGTCGGCGGTCTGATCAGCAGCCCAGGCGCGCGCGGCCATGAGCCCTGAGGCTGACAGCCCGGTGTAGGCGGCAAAGGCCATGGAGGCCTTGAGCAGGTTCCTGCGGTGCATAAATACAACCTTTCTCGAAACAATCCCGTGCCCATCCTGGCAACAGAAGACTGATGAAGGAGTTCGGACATGCCTTTGGCCAAACGCGACGAACGTTAGAACAGATGCCTGAGAGCTGGATCGGTTCACCGAGGCGCAAAATCATAGGGGATGAGCGGGTGCCGGGAGAACGGAAAGCGGGGCTAAGTCAAAATTTCTTACAGTTATTTCTTTTTTTATAAGGATTGCGGCATTTTTTGACTAATTACTCTAAAACTCCCTTCTCCCGGTTGGAAACCTCCCTATTCTCTAGCGTGACAGGCGATCCACGCCGGGATCCACACGCGCTATCAGTTACATTCGACGTACAGAAGGACATACGCTCATGACGAAAATACAGGGCATCGCTGAAATACTGGGGATCTTTCCAAACCTGACTCATGGGCGCAGGTCGCGGCGCTTGAGCCTGGAAGAACTGAAACTGGTGGAGCGCTATCGGGAACTGTCGGAAAGCGACCGGATCGCCATGCGCTACCTGGTGGATGCAATGAGGAGTGTTTCGAGGTTCTAAGGGCAGGATCGGCGGCCGGAGTGGACGGGCATCACCGATGTCATTCCGGCGACCAGTCCTGTGGACGCTCGTTGCGTTGGTGCAATATCCGCAGAATCTGCACTTGTGCATGCACCATACGGTAGGGGATAACGAACGGGTAGCGTGTCAGCACCAGCTCTCGGATATCGGGTGCGATCGAGGGGCGGCCCGAACCCGGAAAACGCTGCAGGCGTTGCAAGGTTTCCAGGATCGTGATGATGGCGGCATCTGCGCCGTTCTTGCCGAGGGCAGCTTGGTAGTGTTCGTGAATCGAGTCGAGGTCACTCTGTGCTTTGTTGGTCAGTACGATGCTCGGCACGCTTTGCCCACTTAGCCTTCACGGCGTCCAGGTCGGTCAGGTTTCCAGCGTCGGCATCTGCCACGCCTTCGCTGATGGCTTGCAGATGCCAGGATTCGGCCTCCACATATCGGACCAGTGCACGCTTGAGGTGGTATTGACGATCGCGGTCGGTGGCGATGGCCAACAAATCCAGCTGTTGGGCCAGACCTTCTTCCACGCGAAAGGATAAAACGGGCGAGGCCATGGCTGATCTCCTAGGGTGTATACGTTGTAGACACCCTAGGTTCTGCCAGGATTTCCGTCAACCGGCGAACGTGCATCGATCGACGAAAACCTTAGCAGGACCTCGACCCGGCAACCGTGGGCATGTGTTGCCAACGTTGTCTTGACTCAGTGCTTGAACATCACATGGCGCACCACCGTGTAATCCTCCAGCCCATACATGGACATGTCCTTGCCGTAGCCGGAGCGTTTCTGACCGCCATGGGGCATTTCGCTGACGAGCATGAAGTGGGTGTTGACCCAGGTGCAGCCGTATTGCAGGCGTGCCGCCAGGCGATGGGCGCGACCGACGTCGGCGGTCCATACCGAGGATGCCAGGCCGTAGTCCGAATCGTTGGCCCAGGCCAGCACTTGCGCTTCATCGAGGAACGGTGTGACGGAAACCACCGGCCCGAAGACTTCCCGGCGGACGATTTCGTCATCCTGCTGGGCATCGGCCAGCACGGTCGGCTCGAAGAAGAACCCGTTGCCCTCCACGGCCTTGCCGCCGGTGACCAGGCGAATATGCGCCTGGGCGATGGCGCGCTCGACGAACCCGGCCACGCGGTCGCGATGCTGGGCGGTGATCAGCGGGCCCATCTCGGTGTCGGCGGCGGTTTGCAGGCCGTACTTGATGCTGCTGACCGCCGCGCCGAGTTTTTCGACAAAAGTGTCATAGATGCCTTGCTGGGCATAGATACGGCAGGCGGCGGTGCAATCCTGGCCGGCGTTGTAGAAGCCGAAGGTGCGGATGCCTTCCACCGCGGCGTCGATGTCGGCGTCGTCGAAGATGATCACCGGGGCCTTGCCGCCCAGTTCCATGTGCGTGCGCTTGACGCTGTCGGCGGTGCTGGAAATGATGTTCGAGCCGGTGGCAATGGAGCCGGTCAACGAGACCATGCGCACTTTTGGGTGGGTCACCAGGGGCTGGCCAACGGTCGGCCCGCGACCGAACACCACGTTGAGCACGCCGGCCGGGAAGATCTCTGACGCCAGTTGCGCCAGGCGCAACGCCGTCAGCGGGGTCTGTTCCGATGGCTTGAGCACCACGGTATTGCCGGCGGCCAGGGCCGGGGCGATTTTCCAGGCGACCATCATCAGCGGGTAGTTCCACGGTGCGATGGAGGCGACGACGCCCACCGGGTCGCGACGGATCATCGAGGTGTGCCCCGGCAGGTACTCGCCGCCGGCCGAACCGTTCATGCAGCGGCTGGCGCCGGCAAAGAAGCGGAACACGTCGGCGATCGCCGGGATCTCATCGTTCAGCGCGGCGCTCAGGGGCTTGCCGCAATTGTCCGACTCCAGCTTTGCCAGCTCCTCGCCGTGGGCCTCGATGGCGTCGGCCAGCCGAAGCAGCAGCAAGGAGCGGTCCTTGGGGGCCACCTGGGACCAGCTGTCGAACGCACTGTCGGCAGCGCGCACGGCAGCGTCCACCTGGGCTTCGCTGGCCTCGTTGATTTCCACCAGCACCCGGCCCAGCGCAGGGTTGAACACGGCTTGACCAGGCCCTTCGCCGTCCACCAGATGGCCGTTGATCAGTAGTTTGGTTTGCATCTCCCTGTCCTCCTCTCGCTGTTTTGTTTTTTGTGGCAGAGAGCCGATCGCTCCCTCACTGGATAGTCGTCAGTGGCTGATTCATTTTCCCCCGCTGCCCGCCACGCTTTCGCCTCCTCGGGTCAGGTAATAGGCCCCCAGTATCGGCAGCATGGTCACCAGCATCACCAGCATCGCTACCACGTTGGTCACCGGCACGTCGCGGGGCCGGCTGAGTTGATTGAGCAGCCACAGCGGCAGCGTGCGTTCGTGGCCGGCGGTGAAGGTGGTGACGATAATTTCGTCGAACGACAGCGCAAACGCCAGCATTCCGCCGGCCAGCAACGCCGAGCCCAGGTTGGGCAGGATGATGTAGCGGAACGTCTGCCAGCCGTCGGCCCCCAGGTCCATCGACGCCTCGATCAGGCTGTGGGCAGTGCGGCGCAGGCGCGCGATGACATTGTTATAGACGATCACCACGCAAAAGGTTGCATGGCCGACGACGATGGTGAACATCCCCGGCTCGATCCCCAGGCTCTTGAACGTCGCCAGCAACGCGATGCCGGTGATGATCCCCGGCAGGGCGATCGGCAGGATCAGCATCAATGAAATGGCCTGCTTGCCGAAGAATTCACGCCGGTACAGCGCCGCCGAGGCCAACGTGCCAAGCACCATGGCGATCAGCGTGGCGATGGCCGCGACCTGCAGCGACAACTTGATCGCTTCCAGCACGTCGGGGCGTGCGAAGGCGACGCTGAACCACTTCAGGGTCAGGCCCTTGGGCGGAAAGCTGAACGCCGCGTCCTCGGTGTTGAACGCGTAGAGGACGATGATCAGGATCGGAAAGTGCAGGAATACCAGCCCGCCCCATGCCGCAAGACGCAGCCCCCAGGACGCTCGGGACAAGGAGTCAGAGTGCATCGAAAGCCCCCAGGCGCTTGACGATGGACAGGTACACGGCGATCAGCACGATGGGCACCAGCGTGAAGGCGGCCGCCATGGGCATGTTGCCGATGGCCCCTTGCTGGGCGTAGACCATGCTGCCGACGAAGTAGCCCGGCGGCCCCATCAGTTGGGGCACGATGAAATCCCCCAGGGTGAGTGAAAACGTGAAGATCGAGCCGGCGGCGATGCCTGGGATCGACAGCGGCACAATCACCTGCATGAACGTCTGGCGCGGTTTGGCGCCCAGGTCTGCCGAGGCTTGCAGCAGCGACGGCGGCAGGCGTTCGAGGGAGGCCTGGATCGGCAGGATCATGAAGGGCAGCCAGATGTAGACAAACACCAGGAAGCGCCCCAGGTGCGAGGTGGAAAGCGTGCTGCCCCCGACGCCGGGGACGCCAAGCACGAACTGCAGCGACGGTCCCAGGCCCAGTTGCTGGATGAACCACTGCGCCACGCCGCCCTTGGCCAGCAGGAGCGTCCAGGCATAGGCCTTGACGATGTAGCTGGCCCACATCGGCAGCATCACCGCGATGTAGAAAAACGCCTTGGTCTTGCCTCGGGTGTAGCGCGCCATGTAGTAGGCAATCGGGAACGCGACGATCGCGCTGGCGATGGACACGACGATGGCCATGCTCACGGTGCGCAGGATGATGTCGACATTCGAGGGTTGGAACAGGGCGACGAAGTTCGCCAGGGTCAGGTCCGGCGTGACGGCCATGGTGAAGTCGTCGAAGGTGTAGAACCCCTGCCACAACAGGGTCAGCAGCGAACCCAGGTAGACCGCGCCGAACCAGATCAGCGGCGGCACCAGTAACATCGACAGGTAGAGGTTGGGGCGTCGGTACAACAGGTTGGAGAACCGTCGCAGCGAGCCCGATGCGGTGGCGGAGCGCAAGGCCGGTGTGTTCATGTCACGCCTCGCCCGGGACGCTGTCGTGCAGGGGGATCATCGCCTCGCGGGCCCAGCGCACGGCCAGGTGCTGGCCGGCCTGGTGGCGGGTCCCCGGGTCGTCCCATTGGGTGTTGGCCTGGCTGAGGTTCAGGACCTGGCCGTTGGCAAGCTTCAACTCGTAGCGCGTGGCGCTGCCCTGGTACTGGATGTCGTGGAGCAGGCCGTGGACTTCGATCTCATGCGCGGCCAGCGGGCCGTCGGCAAACCGCAGGTGTTCGGGGCGGATCGAGAAGGGCTGTGGATAACCGCTCAGGGTTTGCGCCAGCTCGCCACGGATCACGTTGGAGGTGCCGACGAACTCGGCGACGAAGGTGGTCGCCGGCTTCATGTACAAATTGCGCGGGGTGTCGACCTGTTCGATGCGCCCCTTGTTGAACACCGCCACGCGGTCGGACATCGACAGCGCTTCGGTCTGGTCATGGGTGACGAAGATGAACGTGATGCCCAACTGGCGTTGCAGTTTTTTCAGCTCGCCCTGCATCTGTTCCCGCAGCTTCAGGTCCAGAGCCCCCAGGGGCTCGTCCAGCAGCAGCACCCGCGGGCGATTGACCAGCGCGCGGGCCAGGGCCACGCGTTGGCGCTGGCCGCCGGAGAGCTGGGCCGGCTTGCGCTCGCCGTAGCCGCCCAGGGCGACCATCTCCAGGGCGTCTTCGGCGCGCTTGATGCGCTCGGCCTTGGCCACGCCCTTGACCTTCAAGCCGTAGGCCACGTTGTCGCGCACGTTCATGTGCGGGAAGAGGGCGTAGTCCTGGAACACCGTGTTGACGTCCCGCTGGTAGGGCGCCAGTCCCGTGGCTTCCTCGCCGTGGATGCGGATCGAGCCTTCACTGGGCTGCTCGAACCCGGCGATCAGGCGCAGGCAGGTGGTCTTGCCCGAACCGGAGGGGCCCAGCATGGAAAAGAACTCGCCGTCCTGGATATCGATTGAAACCCGGTCAACGGCTTTCACATCGCCGAACTGACGGGATACCTGGGTGAATTGGACTGCAAGCGTCATGGTGCGGGGCTCCAAAAAGCGGGGCGGGTATGAACCTTCAATGATTGGCACGCGACCCCGTGGCGAGGGAGCTTGCTCCCGCTGGGTGGCGCAGCCGCCCTAAAACCAGGCGATGCGGTGTGTCAGCTAATACCGCGTCGCTCGGTTTTGGGCGCGCTTCGCACGCCAGCGGGAGCAAGCTCCCTCGCCACAGGGGCTGCTCCCATTTATGTACCGGGCCTTATCGCCCACCCATGATCGCAATGTAGTCCTGGGTCCAGCGGCTGTAGGGCACGTACTTGCCCCCCTCGGCCTGCGGGGTTTTCCAGAAGGCGATCTTGTCGAACTGATCGAAGCCGTTGGTCTTGCAGCCTTCGGCGCCGAGCAGTTCGCTGCCTTTGCACGCCGCCGGCACCGCCGGCAGGGATCCGAACCAGGCGGCCACGTCACCCTGGACTTTCGGTTGCAGCGACCAGTCCATCCATTTGTAGGCGCAGTTGGGGTGCTTGGCATCGGCGTGGAGCATCGTGGTATCGGCCCAACCGGTGGCGCCTTCTTTCGGGACGGTCGAGGCGATCGGCTGTTTCTCGTTCATCAGGCCGTTGACCTGGTACGGCCAGGCCCCGGACGCCACGACACCCTCGTTCTTGAAGTCACTCATCTGCACGGTGGTGTCGTGCCAGTAGCGGTGGATCAACGGTTGCTGCGCTCGCAGCAATTGCAGCACGGCCTTGTATTGCGCCTCGTCGAGCTGATAAGGGTCCTTGATGCCCAGCTCAGGCTTGGCGGTCTTGAGGTAGAGCGCTGCGTCGGCGATGTAGATCGGACCGTCGTAGGCTTGCACGCGCCCCTTGTTCGGTTTGCCGTCGGGCAGGTCCTGGGCGTTGAACAGCACGCCCCAGCTGGTCGGCGCCTGCTTGAACACCTCGGTGTTGTACATCAGTACGTTCGGGCCCCACTGGTACGGTGTGCCGTAGGTCTGCTGGTTGACCACGTACCACGGCGCATCCTTGAGGCGTGGGTCGAGGTTCTGCCAGTTGGGGATCAGCGCCGTGTTGATCGGCTGCACCCGCTTGCCGGCAATCAAGCGCAGCGAGGCATCGCCCGAGGCGGTGACCAGGTCGTAGCCACCCTTGGTCATCAGGCTGACCATTTCGTCGGAGGTCGCCGCGGTCTTCACGTTCACCTTGCAACCGGTTTCCTGCTCGAAACCGCTCACCCAATCGTAGGCCTTGTCGCTTTCGCCGCGTTCGATGTAGCCCGGCCAGGCCACGATATCCAGCTGGCCTTCGCCAGCGCCAATCGCCTTGGGCAGCTCGGCGGCCTGGAGGCTGACACCGGTCAGCAGCGCCGTGGTCATTGCGCTGAGCAATACGGTCTTGTGCGCGTACATGGGAATCCCTCTTGCTTTAATTGTGGTCGGGGCAGTGTCGGAACGGGGCGATACGCCATGGATGGCTAGCTATTAGCGTAGTCAGGCAACATCTGGAAGCAAACTTGCCGCTGTACAAGGGCACTTTCGATCTAGGCTGGTGGCCTTAATGATCCGGTTAACCCGAATGCGTGGAGGTGGTAAATGAACACCCGTGGATTGCTCGATCAACTCCTCAAGTCTGGCCAGGAGATGTTGCAGAACAAGGCCGGCGGCTCACAAGACAAGGCGTCCGGTGGCTTGGGCGGCTTGCTCGGGGGCTCCGGCAACCTGGGCGCAATGCTCTCCGGCAAGGGGGCCCTGGCCGCCGGGGCCATGGGGCTGCTGCTGGGAAACAAGAAAGCCCGCCACTTCGGCGGCAAGGCCTTGGCCTATGGCGGCTTGGCCGCGCTGGGCGTGATCGCCTACAAGGCCTATGGCAACTGGCAGGCCCAGCAGGGCCGCGCCCCGCAAACCGAACCGCAGACCCTGGACCGCGTGCCCCCGGCGCAGGTCGAGCAGCACAGCCAGGCGATCCTCAAGGCCCTGGTGGCGGCCGCCAAGGCCGACGGCCATGTGGATGAGCGTGAGCGCGAGCTGATCGAAGGCGAGTTCACCAAGCTCGACAACGACCAGGAACTGCAACACTGGCTGCACGCCGAACTCAACAAGCCCCTGGACCCCACCGATGTCGCCCGCGCCGCCGGCACCCCGGAAATCGCCGCGGAAATGTACGTCGCCAGCGTGATGCTGGTGGACGAGGAAAACTTCATGGAGAAGTCCTACCTCGACGAACTGGCCCGCCAGCTCAAGCTGGAGCCGGGATTGAGGGCTGAGCTGGAGAAACAGGTGCGCCAGGCCGCCTGATCCCCCACGCAAATACCCCTTCAGAAAACACCTCCTGTGGGAGCGAGCAGGCTCGCTCCCACAGTTTTTTGCAGGGCGCGCCCATACAGCCGTTCCCCGGCCCTCAGCTATACTCCCCAGCATTTTCAAAGTGCCTGAGGTTTTACTGTGAAGAACTGGACATTGCGCCAACGCATCCTGGCGAGTTTCGCGGTGATCATCGCCATCATGCTGCTCATGGTGGTTGTCTCGTACTCGCGGTTGCTGAAGATCCAGGACAGTGAAGAACGGGTGCGTGCCGATGCGGTGCCGGGGGTGTACTACAGCTCCATGATTCGCGGTGGCTGGGTCGACAACTACGTCCTGACCCAGCAGATCGTCGGCCTTTCCGGAAACCGCGAGCTCACCGCCGAGGACAAGGCCCGCTACCAGGGCTTCGAGCAGCACCTGCGCGAAGAAATAGAGAACTATGAAAAACTGATCCAGAACCCCGCCGACCAGGCGTCTTTCGACGAGTTCGAGGCCAACCACCAGGCGTTCAACCAAGCCATGGCCAAGGTCCTGGACTTGTACCAGCGCAAGGACTACGAAGGCGCGCGGCAGATCCTGGACAAGGAGCTGACGCCGGCCTGGATCGGCGGCCGCGGGCACCTGAACCGCATCATCGAACGCAATCGCGAGCTCGCGCAAAACGCCACCCAGACCATCGGCGATGCGGTGACGGCGGCCAAGGTGGCCATGGGCCTGTCATTTCTCGTCGCGCTCATCATCGCGCTGCTGTGCGGGCTGTTGCTGATGCGCGCGATCATGGCGCCGATGAACCGCATCGTGGAGATCCTAGACGTCATGCGCAGCGGCGACCTGAGCGGACGCCTGAACCTGGCGCGCAAGGACGAATTCGGCGCGGTGGAAACCGGCTTCAACGACATGATGGCCGAACTGACATCGCTGGTGGCCCAGGCCCAGCGTTCGTCGGTGCAGGTCACCACGTCGGTGACCGAGATCGCCGCCACGTCACGGCAGCAACAGGCCACGGCCACTGAAACCGCCGCCACCACCACCGAGATCGGCGCGACGTCCCGGGAAATCGCCGCCACGTCCCGCGACCTGGTGCGCACCATGACCGAGGTTTCCACCGCTGCCGACCAGGCCTCGGTGGCCGCCGGCTCCGGCCAGCAAGGCCTGGCGCGCATGGAAGACACCATGCATTCGGTGATGGGCGCCGCCGACCTGGTGAACGCCAAGCTGGCGATCCTCAACGAGAAGGCTGGCAACATCAATCAGGTGGTGGTGACCATCGTCAAGGTGGCGGACCAGACCAACCTGTTGTCCCTCAACGCCGCCATCGAGGCCGAGAAGGCCGGTGAATACGGGCGCGGCTTCGCCGTGGTGGCCACCGAAGTGCGTCGCCTGGCCGACCAGACCGCCGTGGCGACCTACGACATCGAGCAAATGGTGCGCGAGATCCAGTCCGCCGTATCGGCCGGCGTGATGGGCATGGACAAGTTCTCCGAAGAAGTGCGTCGAGGCATGGCCGAGGTGCAGCAGGTCGGCGAGCAGCTGTCACAGATCATCCATCAGGTCCAGGCGCTGGCACCGCGGGTGTTGATGGTCAACGAAGGCATGCAGGCCCAGGCCACGGGGGCCGAGCAGATCAACCATGCCCTGGTGCAACTGGGCGACGCCAGCAGCCAGACCGTGGAGTCCTTGCGCCAGGCCAGTTCCGCGATCGATGAACTGAGCCAGGTGGCCGTAGGGCTGCGCAGTGGCGTCTCGCGTTTCAAAGTCTGATGGGCGAATTCGAGACCCGGCATGGCACCGCGCCGACGGCCCGCCAGGCGCTGTTCCTGGTGTTTCGCATCGGCAACGAACGTTATGCGTTGCAGGCCATCGATGTGGTGGAGGTACTGCCGCGCCTGCCCCTCAAGCCCATTGCGCGAGCGCCGGCCTGGGTGGCGGGCGTGTTTGCCTGGCGCGGTACGGTGGTGCCGGTGATCGACCTGTGCGCCCTGACATTCGGCCAGGACGCCGAGGCCCGCACCAGCACGCGCTTGGTGCTGGTCCATTACCGGCCCGACAGCGGCCAAGCGGGGCATGTGCTGGGGCTGATCCTGGAACAGGCCACCGACACCTTGCGTTGCGATCCGGCGGACTTCCAACCCTATGGCCTGGAGAACCGGCAGGCGCCGTACCTGGGCCCTGTGCGCGAAGACGCCCAGGGGTTGCTGCAATGGGTGCGGGTCAATGACCTGCTCGACGCGTCGGTTCACGCCATGTTGTTCCCCACTCCGCCGCTCAACCCGCATGATTTCGAGGCGCGGCCATGAGCAGTGACCAACGCTTTTTCGACTTCCTCAAGGCGCGCATCGGCCTCGACGTGACGTCTGTTGGCACCGCCATCATCGAGCGGGCCGTGCGCCAGCGCATCCTGGCCGTGGTAGGACGAACCGCCGATGAATACTGGCAAACCCTGCAGCATTCGACCCAGGAACAGCAGGCGCTGATCGAAGCGGTGATCGTCCCGGAGACCTGGTTCTTTCGCTATCCGGAGTCGTTCGCCACCCTGGCCAGGCTGGCCATCAAACGCCTGGCCGAGATCAACCACCTGCGTGCGTTGCGCGTCCTCAGCCTGCCGTGCTCCACCGGCGAGGAGCCCTATTCCATCGCCATGGCCTTGTTCGACGCGGGCCTCAAGCCCCATCAGTTCAAGGTCGATGGCCTGGACGTCAGCCCGCTGTCGGTGGAGCGGGCCAGGGGGGCGCGCTACTACAGGAACTCCTTCCGTGGGGCGGACTTGGGTTTTCGCGAGCGGTATTTCGTCGCTGAAGATGACGGCTATCGCCTCGACGAACGGGTGCGCGAGCAGGTGCGCCTGCAAGTGGGCAACCTGCTGGATCCGGCGTTGCTGGTGAACGAGGCGCCTTATGACTTTGTGTTTTGCCGCAATCTGCTGATCTATTTCGACCAACCGATCCAGCAGCGGGTGTTCGAGGTGCTCAAGCGCCTGACCCACCAGGACGGCGTGCTGTTTATCGGCCCGGCCGAAGGCAGCCTGCTGGGGCGGCTGGGCATGCGTTCAATCGGCGTGCCCCAATCGTTCGCCTTCAGCCGCCAGGGCGTCGCCGAGCCACAACCGTTGCCGGCCTTGGCGCCGACCCCGCCACCGGTGCGCCAGCCGCCACCGCGGGTTGTCCCCCCGGTGGCGAGGCCCCGGCCGTTCGCCCCAACGGTGGCGCCGGTTGCCGAGCCAGGAAACCGCGAGGCTGACGCCTTGCTGGCGCAGATCGCGGCCCTGGCCAACGGTGGCAAAAGTGCCGAGGCCCGTGCGGCGTGCGAACAGTATCTGCGCAACCACGCGCCGGTGGCCCAGGTGTTCTATTGGCTGGGGTTGCTCAGCGACATGGCCGGCGACGCACTCCAGGCCCAGGGTTTCTACCGCAAGGCGCTTTATCTTGAACCGCAGCACGCCGAGGCCCTGGTGCACCTGGCGGCGCTGCTGGCTTCCCAGGGAGACGCGGCTGGCGCGCGTCGATTGCAGGAACGCGCCGCGCGCAGTGGGCGCGCGGCAGACAGTGAGCGTAAACAATGAGCGGTCCGGCTTCTTACCACGTCATCCATGACGAGGCCCAGGCAATCGACGATTGCTGGAACCGTATCGGGATCCATGGCGACAAGTCCTGCCCGCTATTGGTCGAGCACATCCACTGCCGCAATTGCGCGGTGTATTCGGCCGCCGCTACCCGGCTGCTCGACCGCTACGCCTTGCAGCAGGATGACCGGGCGCGGGTCCAGGCGCCGGTGGACAGCGACCTTGTCACCCGCTCGTTGCTGATGTTTCGCCTGGGTGAAGAGTGGCTGGGCCTGACCACCCGCAGCCTGGTGGAGGTCGCGCCGTTGCAGCCGATCCATTCGTTGCCGCACCAGCGTTCGCGGGCCTTGCTGGGCGTGGCGAACGTGCGCGGGGCGTTGGTGGCCTGCCTGTCGCTGGCGGAGCTGTTGGACCTGGAACCCGGCGGCATCACGGCGTCCGGCGCCCGGAGCCAGCCGCGCATGCTCATCGTCGCCGCCAAGGGCGGGGCGGTGGTGGTACCGGTGGACGAGGTGGACGGTATTCATGCCATCGACGAACGCATCCTGGCGAACGCTTCGCCGTCCGCCGGCAAGTACACCCGTGGCGTGTTGCCCTACAAGGGGCGCAGCCTGCGCTGGCTGGACGAAGAACAGTTGTTGTCTGCCGTGACCCGGAGCCTGTCATGACCCCTGACCAGATGCGCGACGCGTCGCTGCTGGAGTTGTTCAGCCTGGAGGCCGAAGCCCAGACCCAGGTGCTGAGTGCCGGGCTGCTGGCCCTGGAACGTGACCCGACCCAGGCCGATCACCTGGAGTCATGCATGCGCGCCGCGCACTCGCTCAAGGGCGCGGCGCGGATCGTCGGGGTGGACGCCGGGGTCAGCGTGGCCCACGTGATGGAGGATTGCCTGGTCAGCGCCCAGGAACGGCGCCTGGTGCTGACGGCCGAGCACATCGACGCCTTGCTGCAAGGCACCGACCTGCTGACGCGCATCGCCACGCCGGGCAACGACGTGGGCGCCGCGGAGATCGAGGCCTATGTCAGCCTGATGGGGCGTTGGCTGGATCCCAGCGTCGTGCAGGACGCGTTGGTGACGCCGGCCAGGATCGAGGTGCCGGTGGCGCCGGTCCGCGTCGAGTTGCCCGAGCCGCAAGCCCCGCAGCCCGCGGAGCCGGCCACCAAGGGCAAGCGGGTCATCGAAGGTGGCGAGCGGGTCCTGCGGGTGACCGCCGAGCGTCTCAACGGCTTGCTCGACCTGTCGAGCAAGTCCCTGGTGGAAACCCAGCGCCTCAAGCCCTGGCTGGCGACCCTGCAACGGCTCAAGCGCCAACAGGGCAATGGCTTGCGTGCCCTTGAGGCGTTGAACGTGCACCTCAAGGAGCACGCCCTGAGCCTGCAAGCCCAGGAAGCCCTCGACGATGCGCGGCGCTTATTGGCCGAGACCCAGCAACTGTTGGCGCAGAAAACCGCCGAGCTGGACGAATTCGCTTGGCAGGCCGGTCAGCGGGCGCAAGTGCTGTATGACACGGCGCTGGCCTGCCGCATGCGCCCGTTCGCCGATGTGCTCTCCGGCCAGGTGCGCATGGTGCGCGACCTGGGGCGCAGCCTGGGCAAGCAAGTGCGCCTGGAAATCGAAGGCGAGAAAACCCAGGTCGACCGCGATGTGCTGGAGAAGCTCGAGGCGCCGCTGACCCACCTCTTGCGCAACGCCGTGGACCATGGCATCGAAACCCCGGAGCAACGGCAACTGGCCGGCAAGCCCGCCGAAGGCCTGATTCGCCTGCGGGCCTCTCACCAGGCCGGGTTGCTGGTCCTGGAGCTGGCCGACGACGGTGCCGGCGTGGACCTGGAGCGGGTCCGTCGCAGCATCGTCGAGCGCGGCCTGTCCCTTGAGCAGACGGCCGCCAGCCTGAGCGAAGAGGAGCTGCTGACGTTCCTGTTCCTGCCCGGTTTCAGTCTGCGCGACAAAGTCACCGAAGTGTCCGGGCGCGGTGTCGGCCTGGACGCCGTCCAGCACATGGTCCGGCAGTTGCGCGGGTCGGTGGTGCTGGAGCAGACGGCGGGCGAGGGCAGCCGTTTCCACCTCGAAGTGCCGTTGACGCTGTCGGTGGTGCGCAGCCTGGTGGTGGATGTCGGCAACGAGGCCTATGCCTTTCCCCTGGCCCACATCGAGCGGATGTGCGACCTGGCGCCGGAAGACATCGTCCAGGTCGAAGGACGCCAGCATTTCTGGTACGAAGGTCGGCACGTCGGCTTGGTGGCGGCCACCCAATTGCTCAATCGCCCGGCGACGCAGAACAACCAACAGACCCTCAAAGTGGTGGTGATCCGCGAGCGTGAGGCGATCTATGGCGTGGCGGTGGAGCGTTTCATTGGCGAGCGGACCCTGGTGGTGCTGCCCCTGGACGAACGCCTGGGCAAGGTCCAGGACATTTCCGCCGGGGCCCTGCTGGACGACGGCTCGGTGGTGTTGATCGTCGACGTCGAAGACCTGTTGCGTTCGGTGGACAAGCTGCTCGACACCGGGCGCCTGGAGCGCATTGCCCGGCAGGACCAGGCCCAGGCCCCGCGCAAGCGCATCCTGGTGGTGGACGATTCGCTGACCGTGCGCGAGCTGCAACGCAAGCTGCTGCTGGGGCGCGGTTACGACGTGGCGGTGGCGGTGGACGGCATGGACGGCTGGAACGCCTTGCGTTCGGAAGACTTCGACCTGCTGATCACCGACATCGACATGCCGCGCATGGACGGCATCGAGCTGGTCTCCCTGCTGCGGCGCGACAACCGTCTGCAATCGCTGCCGGTGATGGTGGTGTCCTACAAGGACCGCGAAGAAGATCGCCGTCGTGGCCTGGACGCCGGCGCCGACTATTATCTAGCCAAGGCGAGCTTCCATGACGACGCCTTGCTCGACGCCGTGGTCGAATTGATCGGAGGAGCACGCGCTTGAAGGTCGCCATCGTCAATGACATGCCCCTGGCGGTCGAGGCCCTGCGCCGCGCCCTGGCATTAGAACCGGCGCACCAGTTGGTCTGGGTGGCCGCCAATGGCGCCGAGGCGGTGCAGCGCTGCGCCGAATACACCCCGGACCTGATCCTGATGGACCTGTTCATGCCGATCATGGACGGCGTGGAGGCGACCCGGCGGATCATGGCCGACACGCCGTGCGCGATCGTGATCGTCACCGGTGACAGTCAGCAGAACGTCCACCGCGTGTTCGAGGCCATGGGGCACGGGGCGCTGGACGTGGTCGACACGCCGGCCCTGGGCGTCGGCAACCCGGCCGATGCGGCGGCGCCCTTGTTGCGCAAGATCGCCAACATCGGCTGGTTGATCGGTGAGCGCGGCAACCGCGAGCGCTCGGCGCCGGCGTCGCAGCGTGCGGCGGTATCGCGCAAGCGCCTGGTGGCCATCGGCTCGTCGGCCGGCGGCCCGGCGGCCCTGGAGATCCTGCTCAAGGGTTTGCCGCGCGACTTTGCCCCGGCCATCGTGCTGGTCCAGCACGTGGACGAGGTATTTGCCGCGGGCATGGCCGAGTGGCTGAGCAGTGCCTCGGGGCACACCGTTCGCCTGGCCCGGGAAGGCGAGACACCCCAGGGCGGCACGGTGCTGCTGGCCGGGACCAACCATCACCTGCGGCTGTTGAAGGACGGCACCCTGGCCTACACCGCCGAGCCGGTGCACGAGATCTACCGCCCTTCCATCGACGTGTTTTTCGAGAGCGTCGCGCACTTCTGGAGTGGTGACGCAGTGGGTGTATTGCTCACCGGCATGGGGCGCGATGGCGCGCAAGGGCTTAAACTGATGCGCCAGCAGGGTTGCGTGACCATCGCCCAGGACCAGAGCAGCAGCGCGGTCTACGGTATGCCAAAGGCCGCCGCCGCCATCGATGCTGCCGCCCATATACTTGCCCTGGACCGCATAGCGCCAAGGCTGTTGGAGATTTTTGCCCCATGACGACCCCCGGCCGTCTTGCCTCAGGCCGTATTCAGGTAAGCCCCCATGCATGATTTACAGCTCGACGAATTCAAGAGCGACGAGAACGCCGCGATGGTCCTGCTCGTCGACGACCAGGCGATGATCGGCGAGGCGGTGCGGCGCGGGCTATCGAATGAAGAAAACATCGACTTCCACTTCTGCTCGGACCCGCACCAGGCCATCGCCCATGCAATCCGCATCAAGCCGACGGTGATTCTCCAGGATCTGGTGATGCCCGGCCTCGATGGCCTGAGCCTGGTGCGCGAATACCGCAACCATCCGGCCACCCGCGATATCCCGATCATTGTCCTGTCCACCAAGGAAGACCCGCTGGTCAAGAGCGCGGCATTCGCCGCGGGGGCCAACGACTATCTGGTCAAGTTGCCCGACAACATCGAACTGGTGGCGCGCATCCGCTACCACTCGCGCTCCTACATGATGCTGTTGCAACGCGACGCGGCCTATCGCGCCCTGCGCATCAGCCAGCAGCAATTGCTCGACACCAACCTGGTGCTGCAACGGCTGATGAACTCCGACGGCCTGACCGGGCTGTCGAACCGGCGGCATTTCGACGAGTACCTGGAGCTGGAATGGCGCCGGGCGATGCGCGACCAGAGCCAGCTGTCGCTGCTGATGATCGATGTGGATTACTTCAAGTCCTACAACGATAACTTCGGCCACGTGGAGGGCGACGAAGCCCTGCGCAAGGTCGCCACGGCGATCCGCGATGCCTGCAGTCGCCCCTCCGACCTGCCGGCCCGCTACGGTGGCGAAGAATTCGCCCTGGTCCTGCCTGGCACTTCGCCTGGCGGCGCCCGGTTGATGGCCGAAAAGCTGCGCCAGAGCGTGGTCGCCCTGAACATCCCCCACAACACCCCCGACGGCGGCGCGAACCTGACCGTCAGCATCGGCGTCTCCACCGTCACTCCGCAGCAGGGCGGCGACAGCCGGCAACTGATCTCGGCGGCGGACAAGGGCCTGTACATGGCCAAGCACAATGGGCGCAACCGGGTGGGTATCGAATAACGCCCAAGGCAACAGGGGGATTTTTGTGGCGAGGGGATTTATCCCCGTCGGGCTGCGTAGCGGCCCTGTAAGAGCGACTAGCGGGTAAGTCAGGTGAGCCGACTTGGCTGCTTTGGGGCTGCTTCGCAACCCAGCGGGGATAAATCCCCTCGCCACAAGGGCCGGAGTCTGGCCCTTACTCTGAATCTCCTTCCTCCAAAGCCGCCAGGCGGGCTGCCGCTGGCGCGTGATTACGTTATACTCGCCGGCTTTCAAAAGTTCGCCAACGAGTGCTGCCCGCCATGGAAATCAACCCGATCCTGAACACCATCAAGGACCTGTCCGAGCGCTCCGAAACTATTCGGGGGTATCTTTGACTACGATCAAAAGCATGAGCGCCTGACCGAAGTCAATCGCGAGCTTGAAGATCCGAGTGTCTGGAACAAACCTGAATACGCCCAGGAACTGGGTCGCGAGCGTTCTGCGCTGGCGCAGATCGTCGAGACCCTGGACGAACTGGCCAGCGGCCTGAGCGATTGCCGCGACCTGCTGGACATGGCCGTCGAGGAAAACGACGAAGGCGCGGTCGGCGATGTCGTCGCCGAACTGGCCCGCCTGGAAGAATCCCTGGCCAAGCTGGAATTCCGCCGCATGTTCAGCGGCGAGATGGACATGAACAACGCCTACCTGGACATCCAGGCCGGTTCCGGCGGCACCGAAGCCCAGGACTGGGCCAACATCCTGCTGCGCATGTACCTGCGCTGGGCCGACAAGCGCGGTTTCGACGCGACGATCATGGAACTGTCGGCCGGCGAGGTCGCCGGGATCAAGGGCGCCACCGTGCACATCAAGGGTGAATACGCCTTTGGCTGGCTGCGCACCGAGATCGGCGTGCATCGCCTGGTGCGCAAGAGCCCGTTCGACTCCGGCAACCGTCGCCACACCTCGTTCTCGGCGGTGTTCGTGTCGCCCGAAATCGACGACAAGGTCGAGATCGAGATCAACCCGGCGGACCTGCGCATCGACACCTATCGCTCCTCGGGTGCCGGTGGCCAGCACGTCAACACCACCGACTCGGCCGTGCGGATTACCCACGTACCGACCAACACCGTGGTCAGCTGCCAGAACGAACGTTCCCAGCACGCCAACAAAGACACCGCGATGAAAATGCTCCGGGCCCGCCTGTACGAGCAGGAGATCCAGAAGCGCAACGCGGCGTCCCAGGCCCTGGAAGACAGCAAGTCGGACATCGGCTGGGGTCACCAGATCCGTTCGTACGTGCTCGATGCCTCGCGCATCAAGGACCTGCGCACCAACATCGAACGCAGCGACTGCGACAAGGTGCTCGACGGCGACATCGACGAATACCTGGAAGCGAGCCTCAAGCAAGGCCTGTAACGCGACACCCATGCGCCGGGCAGGCCCGCTCCCAAGAGAGGCGCGAGGCTTGCCCGCCCACTCCGGCCCGGCGCTGGAGGCAACGAACCTGTGATGGAAACCTTAAAGACATGAGCGACCTAGAACTCGACCCGCAAGCCCTGCAACAGGAAGAAAACGCCCTGATCGCCCTGCGCAAGGAAAAGCTGGCTGCCGAGCGCGCCAAGGGCCAGCCTTTCCCGAATGACTTCCGCCGCGACGCGTATTGCGACGTGCTGCAGAAGACATACGCGGACAAGACCAAGGAAGAACTGGCCGAGGCGGCGATTCCAGTCAAGGTGGCCGGTCGCATCATGCTCAACCGTGGGTCGTTCATGGTGATCCAGGACATGACCGGGCGCATCCAGGTCTACGTCAACCGCAAGACCCTGCCGGAAGAAACCCTGGCCGCCGTCAAGACCTGGGACCTGGGCGACATCATTGCCGCCGAAGGAACCCTGGCTCGCTCCGGCAAAGGCGACTTGTACGTTGAAATGACCCACGTGCGCCTGCTGACCAAGTCCCTGCGCCCGCTGCCGGACAAGCACCACGGCCTGACCGACACCGAACAGCGCTATCGCCAGCGCTACGTCGACCTGATCGTCAACGAAGAGGTGCGCCAGACGTTCCGCGTACGCTCGCAGGTCATCGCCCACATCCGCAGCTTCCTGATGAAGCGCGACTTCCTCGAAGTCGAGACGCCGATGTTGCAGACCATCCCTGGCGGTGCGGCGGCCAAGCCGTTCGAGACCCATCACAACGCCCTGGACATGGAAATGTTCCTGCGTATCGCCCCCGAGCTGTACCTCAAGCGCCTGGTGGTCGGTGGCTTCGAAAAAGTCTTCGAGATCAACCGCAACTTCCGTAACGAAGGCGTTTCGACCCGGCACAACCCCGAGTTCACCATGCTCGAGTTCTACCAGGCCTACGCCGACTACGAAGACAACATGGACCTGACCGAGGAACTGTTCCGCGAGCTGGCGCAGCTGGTGCTCGGCACCACCGACGTGCCGTACGGCGACAAGGTGTTCCACTTCGGCGAGCCGTTCGTGCGCCTGTCGGTGTTCGACTCGATCCTCAAGTACAACCCGGACATCAGCGCTGACGACCTGCGGGACATCGACAAGGCCCGTGCCATCGCCAAGAAAGCCGGTGCCAAGGTGCTCGGCTTCGAAGGCCTGGGCAAGCTGCAGGTGATGATTTTCGAAGAGCTGGTCGAGCACAAGCTCGAGCAGCCGCACTTCATCACCCAGTACCCGTTCGAAGTGTCGCCGCTGGCCCGTCGCAACGACGAAGACCCAAGCGTGACCGACCGCTTCGAGCTGTTCATCGGTGGCCGCGAAATCGCCAACGCCTACTCCGAGCTCAATGACGCGCAAGACCAGGCCGAGCGCTTCATGGCCCAGGTGGCCGACAAGGACGCCGGCGACGACGAAGCCATGCACTACGACGCTGACTTCGTGCGTGCCCTGGAGTACGGCATGCCGCCGACCGCCGGTGAAGGCATCGGCATCGATCGCCTGGTGATGTTGCTGACCAACTCGCCGTCGATCCGGGATGTCATCCTCTTCCCGCACATGCGGCCGCAAGCGTAAGGGTTTCAAATAAAAAGCCGCCTGGAAGGGCGGCTTTTTATTGCCTGTCTGGTACAAACGTATCAATTGGTTACTTTTGAAAGAGCGAGGAAAGACCTGTCGTGAATCGTGCAATGGCTTCAGAAGGTGCCGCGGGCGTCGCCACGGCTGTCGCTGAAAGTGTTCAGTACCAGGGCCGCAAGGCCAGCCGACAGGGCAGTGAGCAGCGGCGCCAGGAGATTCTCGACGCAGCCATGCGCATTGTGGTGCGCGATGGCGTGCGTGCGGTTCGCCACCGCGCCGTGGCCGCCGAGGCGGGCGTGCCGCTGTCGGCCACGACGTATTATTTCAAGGACATCGATGACCTGCTCACCGATACCTTCGCCCAGTACGTGGAACGCAGCGCGGCGTTCATGGCCAAGCTGTGGACCAGCAACGAAGGCCTCTTGCGTGAAATGGTCGCCTACGGTGACGGCAGCGCCGAGTCCCGCTCGCAGTTGGCGGACGACATTGCCCGGATGACCGCCGACTACGTGCAACACCAACTGGACAGCCGTCGCGAGTACCTGATGGCCGAGCAGGCGTTTCGCCAGGAAGCACTGCTCAACCCGCGCCTGGCGCAACTGGTGCGTTCCCACCAGCAGATCCTGCTGCACGGCACCTGTCAGTTTTTCCAGGTATTGGGCTCCCGCGAACCGCAACAGGATGCCAAAGTGTTGACGGCGATTATCGGACGGATGGAATATCAGGGCTTGCTCAATGGCGCCGAGCCGGTCGCCGGTGAAGATATGCTCGGTATCCTGACCCGCTACATGCACCTGGTATTGGCGTCGGTGTAACCCATCTTGGGGGGCACCATTGTCCTGTGGCGAGGGAGCTTGCTCCCGCTTGAGTGCGCAGCACTCACAAAATGGGGCCGCTGCGCAGCCCAGCGGGAGCAAGCTCCCTCGCCACAGGGACCGGGCGTCTACCATAGGGAGTTCCAATGAAAACCTGGCGTGCCGTTGTACTGGCCGTGTCGTTGCTGCTGCTAAGTGGCTGCCTGGTGTCGTTCAAGACGCCGCTGCCCGACGCCGAGGCGGCGCCCAAGGGCCTGCTCGGCCAGTGGACCAGCACCAATGCCTGGGGCGAGCCGCTGAACCTGGAACTGACGAAGGTCGGCAAGCACCGCTACCAGGCCATCAGCTACTTCAGGGCCAGGCCCCAGGAACGCGAAGCCATCCCGCTCACGGTCTCGCGCCATGGCAGCCGCTGGTACCTGTCGGCCAAGGTGCCGGCCCGTTATGGCGGTCATTTCGTGATCGCCGGCTTCGAACTCACCGACAAGCACGAGCTGGTGGTCTACAACCTGGACCTGGAGCAGGTCAACCAGGCCATCGACCAGAAGATTCTCAGCGGCCAGGTGAACCAGAGCGAGGCCGGTGACGGCGTGCTGGTGGACAGCGACATGGACAAGGTCTTCAGTTACCTCGACGATCCGGCCAATTCCGACGTGTTCTCGGAGGCCGTGCGCTACCAGCGGCAGGCCAGATCCCAATAATCGCAGCAGGCAGATGTCTTTTCACAGGAGTTACGGGTGGACGATTACCAGCAGACGATACGCACCTTGTCCGATCGCATTGTGCTGGCGCAAACGCCGATCCGCGTCCTCGATGCGGTGAAGTGGGACGAGAACATCCGCAAAGGGTTTCTCAAGGCCAAGGGCAAGGAAATGCCCGCCGTGGACCGCGACTATTACCTCAATCGACCGCTGTCCTTCGATTCCAGCAAGGTGAAGCTGGAGTTCCAGAACATCGAGCGCGACATCACCCGCCAGCTCGGGCAGTTCAACCCGGTGGGCCAGATCATGCGCCGCATGTGCAAGGAGTACCGCATGGTGGTGCGCATGCTCGAAGCCCGGGGCACCGAGGATTTCGGGCTGATTTCCCAGGAGCTCTACGGCGCGGCCTCCGACGCCTTCCACGCCGGCGACCCGACGCTGGCCGACCTGGGCCTGATGCTGTCCGACTACCTGAACAACATCGACGGCCGTGGCGACCTGAAGGACGAGCCGAAGATCCTCAGCGCCCAGGACGCCGTCAGCCTGCTGCAACACCGGCTCAACCGGGTGTTCGGCGAGGCCGAGGAAACCATCCGCGTGTTCGAGTCCGATGGGATCGTCGCCGACGCGGCGGCGGGCGCGGACTACATCAAGATCCGCACCGATGCGATGTTCAATGAGCGGGATGTGCGGGCGCTGGAGGTCCACGAAGGGCTGGTGCATGTCGGCACCACTCTCAACGGGCTGAACCAGCCGATCTGCACCTTCCTGTCCAAGGGCCCGCCCTCGTCCACGGTGACCCAGGAAGGCCTGGCGATCCTGATGGAGATCATCACCTTCGCTTCCTATCCGAGCCGGCTGCGCAAGCTCACCAACCGCACCCGCGCCATCCACATGGTGGAGGAGGGCGCCGATTTCCTGCAGGTCTTCGAATTCTTCCGCGAGCAGGGCTTTGAGATGGCGGAAAGCTACGGCAACGCCAGCCGAGTGTTCCGTGGCTCGGTGCCGACCGGCCTGCCATTCACCAAAGATTTGTCCTACCTCAAGGGCTTCATCATGGTTTACAACTACATTCAGCTGGCCGTGCGCAAAGGCAAGCTGGAGCAGGTGCCGCTGCTGTTCTGCGGCAAGACCACCCTGGAGGACATGCGCACCCTGCGGCAATTGGTGGACGAGGGCCTGGTCGTGCCGCCCAAGTACCTGCCCGAGCAGTTCCGCGACATGAATGCACTCTCGGCCTGGATGTGCTTTTCCAACTTCCTGAACCACCTGAGCCTGGATCGGATCGAAGCGGATTATTCCAATATCCTTTGAACACAACACCCAGCCCCTGTGGGAGCGGGCTTGCTCGCGAAAGCGGTGTATCAGTCGACATCATCGTTAGCTGACACACCGCTTTCGCGAGCAAGCCCGCTCCCACTGGGATGGCGTTCCAACTCTGATTTTTGCGAGGTTTCACCGGATGCGAACCCTCGGCATCTTTTGCCTGTTGCTGGCCTTGAGCGGTTGCAGTTCGCTGCTGTTCTACCCTGAGCGTGGCCTGCCGTTCACCCCGGAGCGGGCCAAGCTCGACTATCGTGATGTCACCCTGGTCACCGCCGACGGCCTCAAGCTGCGAGGCTGGTGGCTACCGGTCAAGCCGGGTGTCGAGGTCAAGGGCACGGTGCTGCACCTGCACGGCAACGGCGGCAACCTGGCCTGGCACCTGGGCGGGAGCTGGTGGCTGCCGGAGCAGGGCTACCAGGTGCTGATGGTCGACTACCGGGGGTATGGCGTGTCCGAGGGCGAGCCGAGCCTGCCGGCGATCTACCAGGATATCGACGCCGCGTTCCAATGGCTCGACCGGTCCGCCGATGTCCAAGGCAAGCCACTGGTGTTGCTCGGCCAGAGCCTGGGAGGCGCGTTGGCGGTGCATTACCTGGTGGAGCATCCGCAGCGCCAGCGACAGCTCAAGGCGCTGGTGCTCGACGGCGTACCGGCCAGCTATCGCGATGTCGGGCGGTTTGCCCTGAGCACCTCGTGGTTGACCTGGCCGTTCCAGGTGCCGTTGTCCTGGCTGGTGCCGGACGGTGACAGCGCGATCAGCTCGATGGCGCAATTGACCGGCGTGCCGAAACTGATCTATCACAGCCTGGACGACCCGATCGTGCCCCTTTCCAACGGCATCCGCCTGTACCAAGCTGCGCCGCCGCCCAGGGTCCTGCAATTGACCCGTGGCGGGCATGTACAGACATTCGCCGACCCGACCTGGCAAACCGTGATGTTGCGCTACCTCGACGACCCCACGCATTTCGACGGCCTGCGTCGCCTGGGCGAAGTGCCGAATTATCCGAAATCACCCGATCAATCCCCAGAGAGTCCGCAATGAGCGAAGAACGTAACGCCATCCCCCTGATCATCACCGGTATCTGCAGCATCCTCGGCACTGTCGCGGTGTTGTGGTACTACGGTTACCTGCACTTCGCCAAGCCCGAGGACGCGTTGCTGCTCAACGAATTCACCATGCTCAAGACCGTGCCGGGCGAAGACTACAAAGTCTCCCTGGAGCCCGCGCCCCAAGTGGCCCAATGCATCGACGGTGTGTTGGTGCTGTTTGACACCGAGCAGAAAGGCCTGACCGGTGTGCTGATCAACGAAAAGAAACGCGCCGTGCGCTGCATGGGCCAGGAGACGCCGCAGAAGCTGCAGCCTTGAGCTGATCCATTCCCCTGTGGGGAAGTGTTCGGCAATGAAAAAGCCCCGCCTGACTGGGTCAGGCGGGGCTTTTTCATTGCCGTCAACCGATCAGTTGGCGCTCATGCTCGAACGCGGGGCGACGGGTTGGTTGTCGTTGGAAATGGTCACCTCCACGCGACGGTTCATGGCTCGTCCCGAAACGCTGTTGTTGTCGGCGACCGGGAATTCCTTGCCATAACCCTGGGTCACGATGCGGGCCGGATCGACGCCCATTTTCACCAGGGCAGTGCGCACGGAGCTGGCACGGCGCTCGGACAGCGATTGGTTGTAGGAGTCCGAACCGGTGCTGTCGGTGTAGCCTTCGACGATCACCTTGCGGTCCGGGTTTTCCTGGAGGAACTGTGCCAGTTTGTTCACGTTGACCAGGCCGCTGGAGCGCAGGTCGGACTTGTTGGTGGCGAACAGCACGTCACCGAAAGTCACCAGCGTACCGCGTTCGGTCTGCTTGGCGTTCAGGCTGTCCTGCAGTTGCTTGATCTGCGCATTGCGGGCATCGAGCAGCGCACGGGCGCGTTCGTCACCGGCGTTTTTCAGCGCGGCCTCGGCGTTGCGCAGGGCGATGGTCTGCTTGGCCACTTCAACACGCTGGTTGGTCAGGTAGGCCAGTTGGTCGACCTTGGCTTCGTCTTCCCGGTCCAGGTAAGCCTTGTCGGCCTTGGCCAGGAAATCGGCTGCGTCCTTGGTTTCCAGGGCTGCCACCTTGGTCGCCGCTGGGTCAGCCTGCAGGCCGTTGTAGTTGGTGCGGGCCTGTTCCAGGTTCGCGTTCGGGTCATGGGAGCAAGCGGCCAGGGCTACGCAGGCAGCGAGCAGGGCGGGCATCATCAAGTGTTTGTGCATCATAGTCTGTCGTCCTTTTATCAATGAGAAGTACGTCGTGGCCTGAACCGATTACTGAATCTTGTTCATGCCTTCCTGACGCAGTTCCTGAACCCCTTTCTGGGAATCCTTGAGTGCTTGTTCCG
Source organism: Pseudomonas sp. MS646 (assembly GCF_036693845.1). Lineage (NCBI taxonomy): Bacteria > Pseudomonadati > Pseudomonadota > Gammaproteobacteria > Pseudomonadales > Pseudomonadaceae > Pseudomonas > Pseudomonas sp. MS646. The sequence goes on along the minus strand of NZ_CP144763.1, from coordinate 4,957,850 downwards.
CTTTGGCGGCCTGGGCCTTGCGCTCGGCGACGCGAGCATCCCACTCGGCCTGTTCGGCCAGACGCTTGGCTTCGTCGTATTTCTTGTCGTGCATGGCCAGTTCGGCTTGCTTGAGCTTGTCCTGGGCCGATTTCATTTCCACCGCGGCGAATTCGGTACCACCGGCCGTCACGGCGCTGTTGACCGCCGATTGGGTCACCGCGTACTGCTCCGAAGGTGGGTTGCCCGCGCAACCGGCCAGGATGAAGCTGCTACCGATGGCCAGGGCAGCCAGCTTGAGGCCGCGCAGGCCCGCGGATGAGGGTTTCGCAGTGCAGGTATTCATAGGCTTCAACTCCATTGGAAAACTCCTGAAAAAAACTACAAATCCATGCTGGGACCGAAACCGTGACGTCTGTTTAGGCGCGGAGGCCAGGGCGCGTTTATTAAAACGGCCGTTCCAGTATGGTTATTCGGTGTGACCCGAAGCTTTTTTCAAAAGTTCAGCGGAGGTGGCCATTCGCCAAAAGAATTGCTGACTGATTGGTCAATGGCAAAAAAGCTGAACTTTCAAGGCGTGCAGCGGTATTCCCGGCGCCAGTCATGGCGTCCGGGAGACCACGAGCGGGAAGGGAGTCAGTGTTTCGGCTTGTCGTTCTGCGAGGAAAGCTCATGCAGATGCCTACGCGACAAGGCGAGGAATCTCGGCGTCGGGCCGACGTCTTCGTACAGCGGGTCACCTTCTTCATCGGTGGCGACCACCTGCTGCCCCTTGACGTACGGGAAGCTCGCTTCGAGTTCTTCCAGCGCGGCCCCGATCAGTTCGCCCAGCAGTTCCTCGGGCTGGCGCTTGGGGTACATGTCACAGATTGCCGCCAGTCGTGCCGCGGCTTCGACGTCCAGGTGAATCGTGTAGCCGGTCTGGGTCAGGCGACCCTTGGCGTTTTCTTCCCAATGCTGGGCAAGCTCACGGATTTTCATGATGGCCTCAATAAGTCTGCTTATGGCAGGCGTGGTGAGTGGCAAGCCGTTGTGTGGCCTATTCATCAGACTAGCTTTGTCCTACAAGGTTTAAAGACCCTTCGTCGCTTGTCATAAACGACCGGCATCGGCACTCTCTATGGCAACGCGTCTACCCCGTTCGCTGTCCGGACCTTTTGCTGGAGAACTGCTGATGACCGATATCGATGCCCGCTTGCGCGAGGACGTCCACCTGCTCGGCGAGCTGCTGGGCAATACCATTCGCGAGCAGTACGGCGACACGTTCCTCGACAAGATCGAGCAGATCCGCAAGGGCGCCAAGGCCGATCGGCGCGGCTCGGCGGATGCCGAACTCAGTGCCAGCCTCAACGCGTTGAGCGAAGACGAGCTGCTGCCCGTGGCGCGGGCATTCAACCAGTTTCTCAACCTTGCCAACATCGCCGAGCAGTACCAGCTCATCCACCGCCGCGAAGAGTCGCAGCCGGCTCCCTTCGAGGCCCGGGTGTTGCCCGAGCTGCTCGCCCGGTTGCGGGCCGAGGGCCACGGCGCCGAGGCCCTGGCGCGGCAATTGGGACGGCTGGAGATCGAGCTGGTGCTGACGGCCCACCCCACGGAAGTGGCCCGGCGTACGCTGATCCAGAAATACGACGCCATCGCCGCGCAACTGGCGGCCCAGGACCACCGCGACCTGACCAGCGCCGAGCGGGCGCAGATTCATGAGCGCCTGCAACGCTTGATCGCCGAGGCCTGGCATACCGAGGAAATCCGTCGCACCCGCCCGACCCCCGTGGACGAGGCCAAGTGGGGCTTCGCGGTGATCGAGCATTCGCTGTGGCAGGCCATCCCCAATTACCTGCGCAAGGCCGATCAGGCCCTGCACGCGGCCACCGGGCTGCGCCTGCCGCTGGAGGCCGCGCCGATCCGTTTTGCTTCGTGGATGGGCGGCGACCGGGACGGCAACCCGAACGTCACGGCGGCGGTAACGCGCGAAGTGCTGTTGCTGGCGCGGTGGATGGCGGCGGACCTGTACTTGCGTGACGTCGATCACCTGGCCGCCGAGCTGTCCATGCAGAACGCCAGCGACGTCTTGCGTGCCCTGGCGGGTGACAGCGCCGAACCCTATCGCGCCGTGCTCAAGCAGTTGCGCGAGCGCCTGCGGGCCACCCGCAACTGGGCCCACGCGGCCTTGAAAGGTGCCACGCCAGCGTCCGCCGATGTGCTGCAGAGCAACCGCGAACTGCTGGACCCGCTGGAGCTGTGCTACCAGTCGCTGCATGAGTGCGGCATGGGCGTGATCGCCGACGGGCCGTTGCTCGATTGCCTGCGCCGGGCAGTCACCTTCGGCCTGTTCCTGGTGCGCCTGGACGTGCGCCAGGACTCGACCCGCCATTGCTCGGCCATGACTGAAATCACCGACTACCTGGGCCTGGGTCGCTACGAGGACTGGAACGAGGAACAGCGCATCAGTTTCCTGCTGGAAGAGCTGAACAACCGGCGCCCGCTGTTGCCTGCCCATTTCAAACCATCGGCTGACACGGCCGAAGTGTTGGCCACGTGCCGTGAAGTGGCGGCGGCACCTGCGGCGTCCCTGGGCTCCTACGTGATCTCCATGGCCGGCGCGGCTTCCGACGTGCTGGCGGTGCAACTGTTGTTGAAAGAGTCCGGCGTGCTGCGCCCGATGCGGGTGGTGCCGCTGTTCGAAACCCTGGCCGACCTGGACAACGCCGGGCCGGTGATCGAGCGGCTGCTGCGGTTGCCGGGCTATCGCTCTCGGCTGCAAGGCCCCCAGGAAGTGATGATCGGCTATTCCGACTCCGCCAAGGATGCCGGCACCACGGCGGCGGCGTGGGCACAGTACCGGGCCCAGGAGCGGCTGGTGGACATCTGTCGCGAGCAGCAGGTCGAACTGCTGTTGTTCCACGGTCGCGGCGGCACGGTCGGGCGTGGCGGCGGTCCGGCCCACGCGGCGATCCTGTCCCAGCCGCCGGGCTCGGTGGCCGGGCGTTTCCGCACCACCGAGCAGGGCGAAATGATTCGTTTCAAATTCGGTCTGCCGGACATCGCCGAGCAGAACCTCAACCTGTACCTCGCCGCCGTACTGGAAGCGACTCTGTTGCCGCCACCACCGCCGACCCCCGAGTGGCGGCACCTGATGGACGAACTGGCCGCCGACGGTGTCAACGCCTACCGCGCGGTGGTGCGGGAGAACCCGCAATTCGTCGAGTATTTCCGCCAGTCCACGCCCGAGCAGGAACTGGGTCGCCTGCCGTTGGGCAGTCGTCCGGCCAAGCGTCGGGCCGGCGGGATCGAAAGCCTGCGGGCGATCCCCTGGATCTTTGGCTGGACCCAGACCCGCCTGATGTTGCCGGCCTGGCTCGGTTGGGAAACCGCCCTGGGCAAGGCGCTGGAGCGGGGTGAAGGGCAATTGCTCGGCCAGATGCGCGAGCAGTGGCCATTCTTCCGTACCCGCATCGATATGCTGGAGATGGTGCTGGCCAAGGCCGACGCCGATATCGCGCGCTCCTACGACGAACGTCTGGTGGAACCTGAGTTGCTGCCATTGGGTGCGCATTTACGCGACCTATTGTCGCAGGCCTGTTCGGTGGTGCTGGGGTTGACCGGTCAGTCGCAGCTGCTGGCACATAGCCCAGACACGCTGGAATTCATCCGCTTGCGCAACACCTACCTCGACCCGCTGCACCTGTTGCAAGCCGAACTGCTGGCCCGCTCGCGGCAACCCGAGGTCGCCCAGGGCAGCCCCGTGGAACAGGCGTTGCTGGTGTCTGTGGCAGGGATTGCCGCCGGTTTGCGCAATACCGGCTAAGCTCCAGCAGCGCACCGAAACGGCCCGTCCGGGGTTCCCGGACGTCGGCCGCGGGGGGAGGGAAGAGGTCGACCAGGCGACAGTTTGTTGTTCGGTTGCGACTCTCGCCACCTCCGCCAAAGGTCGCATCAGGCGCCGGTTCCTCCGACTTTTGGCGGCTTGTGTGGGTCGGGCCTGCTGTGTATCTTGATCAGCCTTTGGCCGTTTGGGCGGTCACGATTCCAGATTTTCCGAGATTGGCCCCACGAGGCGAATCCGAGCGTTTTACATAAAAAATTGAGGAGCACATCGATGCGCGTCATTCTGCTGGGAGCTCCCGGGGCCGGTAAAGGTACTCAGGCAAAGTTCATCACCGAGAAATTCGGTATCCCGCAAATCTCCACGGGCGACATGCTGCGTGCCGCGGTCAAGGCGGGCACCGAGCTGGGCATCAAGGCCAAGAGCATCATGGATGCCGGTGGCCTGGTGTCGGATGACCTGATCATCGCCCTGGTCAAGGATCGCATCGCTCAGGCCGATTGCGCCAAGGGCTTCCTGTTCGATGGTTTCCCACGCACCATTCCCCAGGCTGAAGCGCTGGTAGAAGCTGGCGTGGAACTCGATCACGTGGTCGAGATCGCTGTCGACGACGAAGAGATCGTCCAGCGCATCGCCGGTCGCCGCGTCCACGAGCCGTCCGGTCGTGTCTACCACACCGTCTACAACCCGCCGAAACTGGCCGGCAAGGACGACATCACCGGCGAAGAGCTGGTGCAGCGCAAGGACGACACCGAAGAAACCGTGCGTCATCGCCTGTCGGTCTACCATTCCCAGACCAAGCCGCTGGTGGCGTTCTACCAGAACCTGTCGGCCGCCAAGGGCAAGCCGAAGTACAGCCACATCCCGGGCGTTGGCTCGGTCGATGCGATCACCGGCAAGGTGCTCGAAGCGCTCAGCTGAAAAGTCTGATTCGCTGTGACAACTACGGCCCGCTTGCGGGCCGTAGTTGTTTATACTGGCGCCCTTTTTCCTCCACCTGATTCGGACACATCGATGAGCACCTTGCTGGCCCTGGACACCGCGACTGAAGCTTGCTCCGTTGCCTTGCTGCACGACGGCAAGGTCACGAGCCATTACGAGGTGATTCCGCGCCTGCATGCCCAGAAGCTGTTGCCGATGATCCAGCAGTTGCTCAGCGACGCCGGGACAACTTTGCAAGCGGTGGACGCCATTGCCTTCGGGCGTGGGCCCGGGGCGTTCACCGGCGTGCGCATCGCCATCGGCGTGGTCCAGGGGCTGGCGTTCGCGCTGGAGCGTCCGGTGTTGCCGGTGTCCAATCTGGCGGTGCTGGCCCAGCGTGCGTTGCGCGAGCACGGTGCACGGCAGGTCGCTGCCGCCATCGACGCCCGCATGGACGAAGTGTACTGGGGCTGCTACCGCGAAACCGACGGCGAGATGCGCCTGGTGGGTGCAGAAGCCGTGTTGCCGCCGCAGGTCGCGGCTTTACCAGGCGAAGCCGCTGGCGAGTGGTTCGGAGCCGGGACCGGTTGGGGCTACGGCGAGCGGATCGCCGTCAACCTCTGCGGCCAGGACGCGGCCATGTTGCCTCACGCCGAAGACCTGCTGACCCTGGCACGCTTCGCCTGGGCCCGGGGCGAAGCCGTCCCGGCGGACGACGCCCAGCCGGTGTATCTGCGCGACAAGGTGGCGGTACCGAAGGCAGAGCGCTAGATCCTCTCCCTCGCCACAGGCGTAGAGCTCGAAAGTCATTTCCCTACTCAAAAGTCACACCCTTTATTGCCAGTCGTCACTTTTTTCCGCGGTTTTTAAACCTTTTTGGCTTTATGTGTTCTAGTTATCACTTGCGCATTTGCGCGGCTACGAAAGTGCCGCTAAATTGCCATCATTGATACCGAGCATTCTGTCATGCGTATAGACGGCGTTTCCTCACAGTCCTATCCCATCAAGCGCAAGCCGCGTGCAGGCAAGGCTGTCGAGCCTGAGTCGCTCGATGATATCGATGGCGAACTGGACTCCCCGTCCGAAGAACAACTGGCTGCCCGCGCCGCCAAATCCGCCGCGCAGCGCCTGAGCAACCTTCCCGCCCGCCAGCAAGACATGCTGTATCACCGCGCCATGAAGCGCAGCGTCGCCACGGCCCTGGCCAGCTACCTGAGCACCGCCGGTTTCGTCGATTGGGATATGGAAGTGCTGGGCCTCGACCTTTACATCTGATGGGCTTGCCTTACTACCTGGGCTGCCCCTCCTGGAGCGAAAACGCCTGGCGTGATTACCTCTATCCGCAAGACGCCAAAAGCGCCGATTTCCTCAGCCTCTACTGCCAAGTGTTCAATGCCGTGGAAGGCAATACGACGTTCTACGCCAGCCCGTCTGCCGCCATCGTGCAGCGTTGGGCCGATGCCATGCCCGAACACTTTCGTTTTACCGCCAAGTTGCCCGGTGACATCAGCCACAATGGCGATTTGCGTGAGCAGTTAGCAGCCACCGAAACCTTCGTGCAGTTGCTCAGCCCCTTGGGCGAGCGGGTTTCGCCATTCTGGTTGCAGTTGTCCAAGGCCTTCACCCCGCATCGGCTCGGCGAACTGGCGGCGTTCATCGACGCCTTCGAGCGGCCACTGGCCGTGGAAGTGCGCCACGATGAGTTCTTTGCCAAGGGTGACGCCGAGCGACAGCTCAATCGCCTGCTGCTCGACCGTGGTGTCGAGCGCATCTGCCTCGATCCGCGGGCCCTGTTCAGTTGCACCTCCACCGAGCCTTCGGTGCTCCACGCGCAATCGAAAAAGCCTCGGGTGCCGCCTCGGCCAACAGCCTTTACCCAATGCCCACAAGTGCGCTTCATCGGTCATCCGGTACTGGAAGCCAACGAACCGTTCCTGACGCCTTGGGTGGAGAAAGTCGCCGGCTGGATCGAAGAGGGGCGCACGCCGTATGTCTTCCTGCACACCGCCGATAACCTGCTGGCGGCCAAACTCGCGCAGCACTTTCACCAGCGATTGATGCGTCGATTGCCTGGCTTGCCGGCCCTGCCTGAGCTATACAGAGAGCCCGCCGCCGAGCAACTGGGTTTGCTCTGAGGCCTACCCCTTTCTGCTCAGGAGCGAACTACATGGATGCGCAAACCCGTCGAGCCCAGGCGTTCAAGGCCTTGCACGCACGCGAAGGGGCTTTCGTCATTCCCAACCCGTGGGATGCCGGTTCCGCCAAGATGCTCGCCACCCTCGGCTTTGAAGCCTTGGCGACCACCAGTGCCGGTCACGCGTTTTCCCTGGCGCGGCCGGACGGAGGCCTGGGGCTGGAAGCCACCCTGGCCAACGTGCGGGCCATCGTCGCCGCCACCGACTTGCCGGTGGCGGTCGACCTGGAGAATGGGTTTGCCGATGACCCCGAAGCCTGCGCTCAAAACCTGCTTCGGGCCGCGGAGGCCGGGGCGGTGGGGGGATCGATCGAAGATGCCACGGGGCGTGAAGACAGCCCGATCTATTGTTTCGAACAGGCCGTGGCACGGGTCAAGGCGGCCGCCGAAGCGGTGGCCAGCCTGCCGTATCCCTTCCTGCTCACGGCCAGGGCGGAAAACTTCCTGCATGGCAATCCTGACTTGGATGACACGATTCGACGCCTGAAGGCGTTCGCCGATGCCGGTGCCGATGTGCTCTACGCCCCTGGGCTCAATACGGCCGAGCAAGTGCTCGCGGTGGTCCGGGCCGTGGCGCCGAAACCCGTGAATGTGTTGATGTCCGGGGCGCTGGACCTGACCGTCGCGCAGTTGAGCGAGATGGGCGTCAAGCGCATCAGCGTCGGTTCGGCCCTGGCCCTGGCCGCGTATGGCGAGTTCTTCCGCGCCGCCGAGGAAATCCAGCAGCAGGGCACGTTCACCTTCACTCGGCGCTCGATGCCGTTCAAGCAGGCAAACGAATTGTTCAAGGGTTGATGGCCGAGGCAATGTCGTGCGGGTCCTGAAAGGTTTCCTGTGGCTGGGATTGATCGCCGGTGTGGCCGGGGTGGGGGTTTGGCGCGGTTGGCTGTCGCTGCCTCCCCAGTGGAATCCCTGGGCGCCGCTGGACGTCAACCTGGCGCCGAACCTGCTGACCCGCTACAAGCTCATGGCCCTGCGCAACGACCCGCAACTGTGCGACCAGACCCTCGCCACGTCGGGGCTGCGGGTCGCTCGGCAGGCCGACAGCCCTGGCAATGCCGATTGCCCGCTGACCAATGTGTTGCGGGTGCAGGGCGGCGAGATTGGGTTGAGCAGCAGTTTCCTCGCCAGTTGCCCGTTGGCGGTGGCTTTCGCGCTGTTCGAGCGTCATGCGTTGCAGCCGGCGTCGGCGGCGGTCTATGGACAGAAGGTAACGCGGGTCGATCACCTCGGCAGTTTCGCCTGCCGGAACATGTACGGCCGTGAAAGTGGCGCACGCAGCCAGCATGCCACGGCCAGCGCCCTGGACATTGCCGGGTTTCGCCTGGCCGATGGCCGCGCGGTCAGCGTGCTCAAGGACTGGCCCCGGAACAACGCCGATGCGCAGTTCCTGCGACAGGTGCGCGACGGTGCCTGCGACATGTTCAGTGTGGTCCTGAGCCCGGACTACAACGCGGCGCACCGCAACCATTTCCATCTGGATGTGGGGCCCTGGTGGATCTGTCGCTGATCAGGCGGCGATGCGCAGGTTCTGCAGCACGATAGGGCGAGCCCAGCGCGTGTCGAAGTCCAGTGCTTTCTGCTGGGCCACGATGTCGTCTTCCGGGAACGGCGGGAACGGCTTGTCCAGCAAGTCGAGTTCCAACTCGGCAATCGGCAGGTGCAAGGGCCGTGGTTGCGGTGCCGGGCCCGGTTCTGGCAGCGGTTGGCCGGCGGTAAGGACGAGCGGGCGAACCCAGTGGCTCTCGAAATCCTGCTGCTTTTGCTGGGCGACGATTTCGTCTTCCGGGAACGGCGGGAAGGGCTTGTCCAGCAGGTCTAGCTCGAATTCGGCGATCGGCAGGAACAGCGGCTCCGGCGGTGCGATCGGGGTGTCTTTCACGTCACAGGTGCGCTGGCTGACGATGTGGTCCAGCAGTTCGGCGCCGAGGGTCGGTTCAACGGCCTCATCGAGGGCGACGGGCTGGTAGCTGCCCGGCGCCGGCGCGGCATCACCCAGTTGATCGGCCAGGGCCTGGGCAAAGAAATCCTGCCACAGGTGACTGACGCCGCTCAGTGCTTGGGTGTTGCGCAGGCGGTAATCCCCGTACGGGGAGATCACGCCTATCGATGTGGATTGAATGTCTGACATTTTTCTCGGTCGACGCTCAGCTCTGGCAAAATGCCGTTCACTGTTGTTATCGGCGGTTTTTGCCGATCCTTAATTTTTTGAGCGTGTTTTCATGATTGAGCAACCCGCGGCCTGCCGCATCCACGTCGAGGCCTTGGCCCCGGCCTTCGAGTCGCAAGCGCAAGCATGGGCCGAGCGCCTCGACCTGCCCCGGCAGGTGGACGACGGCGAGTTCGCCTTGCAGGTCGGCGAGCAAGGGCTGCAATTGCAGCAACTGGGCCCGGACGCGCCGGGCCCGGTGCGTGTCGACTTCGTCGAGGGTGGTGCGGCCCATCGCCGGTTGTACGGCGGCGGCAGCGGCCAGATGATCGCCAAGGCGGTCGGTATTGCCCAGGGCGTGCGTCCAAGGGTGCTGGATGCCACGGCCGGGTTGGGCAAGGATGCGTTCGTGCTGGCGAGCCTGGGTTGTGAAATGAGCCTGATCGAGCGCCAGCCGCTGATCGGCGCCTTGCTTGAGGATGGCCTGGCCCGTGGGGCGGAGGATTTCGACGTGGCGCCGATCGTCGCGCGGATGCGCCTGCTCAAGGGCAACTCCATCGAGGTGATGCGCAACTGGGAAGGCGAGCCGCCCCAGGTGATCTACCTGGACCCGATGTTCCCTCATCGGGAAAAAACCGCTCTGGTGAAGAAGGAGATGCGTCTGTTCCGGCCCTTGGTCGGCGACGATCCGGACGCGCCGGCGCTGCTGGCCGCGGCCTTGGCCCTGGCAACCCACCGGGTGGTGGTCAAGCGCCCGCGCAAGGCGCCGTGCATCGAGGGGCCGAAGCCGAGCCATGGGCTCGATGGCAAGTCCAGTCGGTACGATATCTACCCCAAGAAAGCGCTCAAGGCCTGAAACCGCGTCGGGCCCATCGCGGGCTTGCTCGCGATGGCGGTGGGTCAGTGGGTGCAGATGCTGAATGTTCCGGCCCCTTCGCGGGCAAGCCCGCTCCCACAGTGGCCAGCGGCGGATGTGGATTTCGAGTACACCCACGATCCATTGTGGGAGCGAGCTTGCTCGCGATGGCGGTGGGTCAGTGGGTGCAGATGCTGAATGTACCGGCCTCTTCGCGGGCAAGCCCGCTCCCACAGTGGCCAGCGGCGGATGTGGATTTCGAGTACACCCACGATCCATTGTGGGAGCGAGCTTGCTCGCGATAGCGATGGGTCAGTGGGAGCAGATGCTGAATATTGCGACGTCTTCGCGGGCAAGCCCGCTCCCACAGTGGCCAGCGGCGGATGTGGATTTCGAGTACACCCACGATCCATTGTGGGAGCGAGCTTGCCCGCGAAGAGGCCCGCCCCGCCAGCGAAGCTCTGCCGGATGATCTAAGGCCGATAAGCCCGCACAAACAACCCCACCACTTCTCGCACATGGGCTTCGGCGGCTTCTGGCTCCAACGGCGCGCCGCAGCCATACAGCAGCCGGAAATTCGCCGCGCCCTTGATCAGGCAAAAGAAGTGTTCCGCCGCGTTGCGCGGTTTATCGATGCTCAAGGCGCCGCTCTGGTTGACCTTGCTCAACAGGCGTTCCATCCCTGACAACATCCGCTGCGGACCGGCCTCGAAGAAAATCGTCGAGAGCTTCGGGTCCTGGCTGCCCAGCGCCATGATCACTCGGTGCAGGTTCACCGATTCCTCGCTGCTGACCAGTTGATGAAAGCCGCGGGCGATGTTCAGCAATACTTCCTCGATCGCCACGCCTTCGGGCCATTCGAAGAACAGCGGCGGCACTTGCTCTTCGCACTTGGCGATCACCGCGGCGGAGAACAGCGTTTCCTTGTCGTTGAAGTGGCTGTAGACCGTCAGCTTGGAAACCCCGGCCTCGGTGGCCACGGTGTCCATGCTGGTATTGGCGTAGCCCATGTTCACGAACAGGCGTTTCGCGGCGTCGAGAATGGCCTGGCGCTTGGCCAGGTCCTTGGGACGGCCGGGGCCGCTGGGAGATGCAAGATTGTTCGACATTTTTCCGCTTTAATACTGGACTGGTGAGTTTGCTATTAATAACATACTGGCCAGTATAATTATTCCAAGCACCATTCGCGAAAGGTCAGCCGCCATGTTCCGCTCTGCCTTGCCCCTCGCCATGCCAGTCTGCCTGGCTTTTTTATTGTCTGCGTGTGGTCATGACGAGCCGGTGCCCGTCGCCGTGCGCCCGGCCATGGTGGTCAAGCCAGAGCCTTCGGCCCAGGCCATGGAAAGCTATCCTGGTGAGGTGCGAGCGCGTTTCGAGCCCGACCTGGCCTTTCGCATTGGCGGCAAGGTGAGCCGACGGCTGGTCGAAGAGGGGCAGCGGGTCAAGGCCAACCAGCCCCTGGCCGAGCTCGACCCCGAGGACGTACGTCTGCAACTGGAAGCGACCCGGGCCCAGGTGGCCGCCGCCGAGGCGAACCTGAACCTGGTGCGTGCCGAGCGTGACCGCTACAAGACGCTGATGGAGCGGCAGATGGTCAGCCGCTCCCAGTACGACAATGCCGAAAACCTCTATCGCTCCGGCGCCGCGCGGCTCAAGCAGATCAAGGCTGAGTTCGACGTGGCCAACAACCAGGCCAGCTATTCGGTGTTGCGGGCGCCCCAGGATGGCGTCGTCGCCCGGCGTGCGGTGGAAGTCGGGCAAGTGGTTTCGGCCGGACAGACGGTCTTCACCCTGGCCACCGACGGTGAGCGTGAAGTGCTGATCAGCTTGCCGGAACAGGGTTTTGGTCGCTTCAAGGTCGGCCAGCCGGTTTCGGTCGAGTTGTGGAGCCAGCCTGACCAGCGTTTCAGTGGCCGCATTCGCGAACTGTCGCCGGCCGCCGACCCCAGGTCCCGTACCTTCGCCGCTCGCGTGGCGTTCACCGCCGGCAGCGTTCCGGCCGAGTTGGGCCAAAGTGCCCGGGTGTTCATCCAGACGGCCGACAAGGTGTCGCTGGCGGTGCCTTTGTCGGCCCTGACGGCCGAGAACGGCGCGACCTACGTCTGGGTGGTCAACGCCAACAACACCCTGAAAAAGGTCCCGGTGCGGGTCGGCGCGTTCGGCGAGAAAACCGTCCCGGTGCTGGAAGGCCTGAGCCCGGATGACTGGGTGGTGGCGGCCGGCGTCCATGTGCTCCTCGACGGCCAGCAGGTGCGGCCGGTGGATCGCTCCAACCGCGTGGTCAACCTGGCGGCCAAGGAGTAATCCCCGATGGGCTTCAATCTTTCCGAATGGGCGCTGCGTAATCGCCAGATCGTACTGTTCCTGATGCTCCTGCTGGCCATCGTCGGTGCGCTTTCCTACACCAAGCTGGGCCAGAGCGAAGACCCGCCGTTCACGTTCAAGGCCATGGTGATTCGCACCCTCTGGCCGGGCGCGACGGCCGAGGAGGTTTCGCGCCAGGTCACCGAACGTATCGAGAAGAAGCTGATGGAGACCGGCGATTACGAGCGTATCGTCTCGTTCTCCCGGCCGGGCGAGTCCCAGGTCACCTTCATGGCGCGCGACTCCCTGCATTCGGCGCAGATCCCCGAGCTGTGGTACCAGATCCGCAAGAAAGTCAGCGACATCCGCCATACCTTGCCGCCGGGCATCCAGGGACCGTTCTTCAACGATGAATTCGGCACCACCTTCGGCAACATTTACGCGTTGACCGGTGACGGTTTCGACTACGCCGTGCTCAAGGACTACGCCGATCGCATCCAGATCCAGCTGCAACGGGTCAAGGACGTGGGCAAGGTCGAGCTGCTCGGCTTGCAGGACGAGAAAATCTGGATCGAGCTGTCGAACGTCAAGCTGGCGACCCTCGGCCTGCCCTTGGCGGCGGTGCAGCAGGCCCTTGAGGAGCAGAACGCGGTATCGACCGCAGGCTTCTTCGAGACCGGCAGCGAGCGCTTGCAGTTGCGGGTGTCGGGCAATTTCCAGACGGTCGAAGAGATCCGCAACTTTCCGATCCGGGTGGCCGACCGAACCTTTCGCATCAGCGACCTGGCGGACGTGCGTCGTGGCTTCAACGACCCACCGGCGCCGCGCATGCGCTTCATGGGCGAAGATGCCATCGGCCTGGCCGTGGCGATGAAGGACGGTGGCGACATCCTGGTCCTGGGCAAGGCGCTGGAAGCCGAGTTCGCCCGGATCCAGAACAACCTGCCGGCCGGCATGCAACTGCGTAAGGTGTCGGACCAGCCGGCGGCGGTGAAGACGGGCGTCGGCGAGTTCGTCCAGGTGCTGGTGGAGGCCCTGGCGATCGTGTTGCTGGTGAGTTTCTTCTCCCTGGGACTGCGCACCGGGATGGTCGTGGCGCTGGCGATCCCGCTGGTGCTGGCGATGACCTTCGCCGCGATGTATTACCTGGGAATCGGCCTGCACAAGATCTCCCTTGGCGCGCTGGTGCTGGCATTGGGGCTGCTGGTGGACGACGCGATCATTGCGGTGGAGATGATGGCGATCAAGATGGAGCAGGGCTTCGACCGCATCAAGGCCGCCAGTTATGCCTGGACCAGCACCGCCTTCCCCATGCTCACCGGTACGCTGATCACGGCGGCGGGCTTCCTGCCGATCGCCACGGCGCAGTCGGGCACGGGTGAATACACCCGCTCGATCTTCCAGGTGGTGACCTTGGCATTGCTGGCGTCCTGGGTGGCCGCGGTGGTGTTCGTGCCGTATCTGGGGGAAAGACTCCTACCAGACCTGGCGAAAATTCATGCCGCCAAACACGGCACCGCCGACGGTGAATTCGACCCTTACGGCACGCCGTTCTATCAACGCGTGCGGCGGCTGGTGGGCTGGTGCGTGCGTCGGCGCAAAACCGTCATCGCGCTGACCGTGCTGCTGTTTATCGGCTCGGTGGTGTTGTTCCGTTTTGTGCCTCAGCAGTTCTTCCCAGCCTCCGGGCGGTTGGAGCTGATGGTCGACCTCAAACTGGAGGAAGGCGCCTCCCTGAGCAACACCGCCGAGCAGGTCAAGCGCCTTGAAGCGCTGCTCAAGGACCACGCCGGCATCGACAACTATGTGGCCTACGTCGGTACCGGATCGCCGCGTTTCTACCTGCCGCTGGATCAGCAACTGCCCGCGTCCAGCTTTGCTCAGTTCGTGGTGCTGGCCAAGACCATCGAAGACCGCGAACCGCTGCGCAGTTGGCTGATCAGCACCCTGAACGAACAGTTCCCGACCCTGCGTTCGCGGGTGACCCGCCTGGAAAACGGGCCGCCGGTGGGCTACCCGGTGCAGTTTCGCGTGACGGGTGAGCACATCGAGGAAGTCCGGGCCTTGGCGCGGAAAGTGGCGGCCAAGGTTCGGGAAAATCCCTACGTGGCCAACGTGCATCTGGATTGGGAAGAACCGAGCAAGGTGGTCTACCTCAATATCGACCAGGACCGCGCCCGGGCCCTGGGCGTCAGCACGGCGAACCTGTCCAGCGCCCTGCGCAGTTCCCTGACCGGGTCGAGTGTCAGCCAGTACCGCGAAGACAACGAGCTGATCGAGATCCTGCTACGGGGCACGGTGCACGAGCGCACCGAACTGTCGCTGCTGCCAAGCCTGGCCGTGCCGACCGACAGCGGTCAGAGTGTGGCGTTGTCGCAGATCGCCACCCTGGAATACGGCTTCGAAGAAGGTGTGATCTGGCACCGCAATCGCCTGCCGAGCGTGACCGTGCGGGCAGACATCTACGGCAAGGAGCAGCCGGCCACCCTGGTGCAGCAGATTTTCCCGACCCTGGAGCCGATCCGCGCGGAACTGCCGGACGGTTACCTGCTGGAAGTGGGCGGGACGGTGGAGGATTCGGCCCGTGGCCAGAAATCGGTGAATGCCGGCGTGCCGCTGTTCATCGTGGTGGTGCTGACGTTGCTGATGCTGCAACTGCGCAGTTTCTCGCGCACGGCGATGGTGTTCCTGACGGCGCCCCTGGGGTTGATCGGCGTCACGCTGTTCCTGCTGGTGTTCCGTCAGCCGTTCGGCTTCGTGGCGATGCTGGGGACCATCGCGCTGTCGGGGATGATCATGCGTAACTCGGTGATCCTGGTGGACCAGATCGAGCAGGACATCAAGGCCGGGCTCGCACCCTGGCAGGCAATCATCGAAGCCACCGTGCGCCGCTTCCGCCCGATTGTGCTGACCGCGCTGGCGGCGGTGCTGGCGATGATCCCGCTGTCGCGCAGCCTGTTCTTCGGCCCGATGGCCGTGGCGATCATGGGCGGGTTGATCGTGGCGACGGCGTTGACGCTGTTGTTCCTGCCGGCGTTGTATGCGGCGTGGTTCAGGGTCAAGAAAGCCTGATCAGCAGATGCACACTGGCTCTGTGGCGAGGGAGCTTGCTCCCGCTGGGCTGCGCAGCGGCCCCTAAACCAGAAAACTCGGTGTGTCAGAAAGATTGAGTTCACTGCTTTAGGGCCGCTTCGCAGCCCAACGGGGATAAATCCCCTCGCCACAGGGTTTTGCGCTAAGTCTTAAAGCGCGCCGAACACCTTCTTCGCCAGGCTGGTCGCGGCGGCGGCCGGGTTCTGGCGAATGGTGGCTTCCTGCTTGGCGATCATCTCGAACAACCCGTCCAGCGCCTGCTCGGTCACGTAGTTCTCGATGTTGGCGCTTTTCGCATCCAGTACGCCGAGCGTCGCGGCCTGGCCGGCGAAGGCGTTGTATTTCTGGGCCAGGCCGACCTTGTCGGTGGCTTGCTTGACGATTGGCAGGAACTT
Organism: Pseudomonas sp. MS646; assembly: GCF_036693845.1. Taxonomy (NCBI): domain Bacteria; kingdom Pseudomonadati; phylum Pseudomonadota; class Gammaproteobacteria; order Pseudomonadales; family Pseudomonadaceae; genus Pseudomonas; species Pseudomonas sp. MS646. The sequence continues at coordinate 4,942,136 of NZ_CP144763.1, read as the reverse complement.
GGCGCGGATCTGCTCGCGGCTGCTCTTGTTCAGGTACTGCGTGGCCGAGTCGTTACCGCCGCTCAGGATGCCCTTGGCGTCGTTCACGCTCATGTTCTTCACGGCATTGACCAGGATCGGCTGGGCCTGGACCACGGCGGCTTCGGCGGCCTGGTTCATGCTGGTTTCCAGCTGATCGACCTGGTCACCCATGCCGAAGGCCTTCATCTTGCCGGCGACCTTGCCGAGCTTGCCCGGCAACTCGATCTTCACCTCGGGGTTGTTGTTGAAACCGCCGGGCTTGCCCAGTTGCTGGACCGCCACCTGCGCGCCTTGGGTCAGGGCGTCCTTGAGACCGCCGGTGGCATCCTTTTGCGACAGGTCGCCCAAGGACAGGGCCATGGCATTGGCGCAGATCAGCAGGCCCGCGCAAAGGCCGGTGAAACGGAGAGGGAAACGGAGCATGACGGCATCCTTGAAAAAGTGGAAAACGGAATCAGCGCGCAGGGTTGACGCGGATCTTCAACGGCTGCGGGTCTTTGCCATCCAGGTGTACGGCGTGCTGTTGGGTGGTGATGAACAGCAACTGGCCGTCTACTTCGATGCGGGCGCTCACGGCATAACGATGACCGGGCTTGACCTGGGCTGGATCATAACTGAGGTGGAACGGCAGCGGGACCTGGCCTTTGACCGGCCCGCTGTGTTCATCGAGCACCACCGCCGGGGCATCGGCCAGGGAGACGTCCTGCAGGCTCACGCTCAAGGTGGCGCTGGGGGGCAGGGCGATACGTTGCAAGTAGAAGACTTCGCCATCCAGGGACGCGGCGGATGGAGTGGGTGGGGTTGTGGCTTGGCACGCGGCCAGTAAAGCCATGGAGGCAAGCAAAACGAGTTTTTTCATCGGGAGCACCTGGTGCGTCGACGCCCGCGACACGGCGGGCGCCGACGAACATTCAGCGAAGTGGCGTCCAGGCAAGCCCTTGTAGCGTCACGGTTCAGGAACCGAACGCGGGTGCCTGGACCGTTTCAGCCAGCGATCCTGGCGTCAGGTTCAGGGGGATGTCAACGTGCTGGTTGCTGCCATCCCAGGTGAATGTCTGTTCGGCATCGAGGAACAGAGCGGTCTCGCCCAGGTACATTTGGACCTTGACCGAGAGCGCTTCTCCCACAGGCGTTACCTTGGGATCGAGCAGGAAGCGATATTGCCAAGGTTGCCTGGCCGCTGGCACCTGCGATGCCACGTTGGAACCCTGGCCACCGCTGGCGCTGATCTGCTCACCGGCTGCATTTCGCACACTGATTTCGGCGCGGCCGGCTTCCGGGAGTTGATAGCCATCGGGCAATTGCAGGGTCAATGTGATGATGTTCATGGTGAATTCCTTTTCAGTACGTCGTTATTGACGCGAGTCCATCCTAGAAGTCTGCTCCACGGTTTTCTGTAGGTTTTTTCTTCGTTTGATGTCGCCTCAGCCGCTCCAGGGTGTCGGAGACCGCTGTCGATTGCCCCGTCGACTCACCGCTAACGTCCCTGTTCACGGTGAGTGGGCCGAGCCTTGTCAAAGGTCCGGACTGAGGGCGACCTCGGCTGCGTCTTCGCTGCGATGCAGCGCCACCTGGCGGATCGACAGGCGAATTTCCGCCGGCAGTACCCGCTTGGCCGCGCCCTCGGCCAGTTCTCCCAGCAGCGGGTGGTAACTCAGCTTGCCAGCCTCGTCACGGCGCAGCACCTCAAGGTCCAGCAGGGTCTGGATGAAGTGGCGGAACAGGCTCTTGTCGAAGAACTCCGGAGCGTTCAGGCCATGCAGGATCGACAGGCGCTGAGCCATGACCGTGCAAAGGTCTTCCAGTTCTTCGGCGCTGACGGTGTTCTGGCCGCTGTTGAGCAGCAGTGAGACGGTCATGTAGAAGCGTTGCAGGGTCTGGGCGATGCTTTTGGACAGCAGGGTCAGCAGCACGAAGTGTCGCGAGCTTGGGGCCGGACGCAGGTACAGGTCTTTTTCGAAACGCAGCAGGCCTTGCTCGACGAACGCTTCGAGCCACTGGTCGACCACGTCGTCCAGTTCCTCCAGCGACCAACGAATGAACAGCTCCGATTGCAGGTACGGGTACAGCGCGCGGGTGTAGCGCAGGATCTGCTCGCGGCTCATGCGCGAGGTGCTCTGGAAGAAGCTCGCCAGCAACGCCGGCAAGGCAAAGATGTGCAGCACGTTGTTGCGGTAGTAAGTCATCAGTACCGCGTTCTGTTCATCCAGGTACAGGATCTTGCCCAGGGCGTCGCTCTGTTCCGAGAGCAGGTCCATGCCCTTCACGTGCTCGATCAGCGCCCGTCCGTCGCCTTCGGGCAGGGTGGTGTGGGGCGAGTACGGGACTTTGCGCAGCAGCGCCAGGTACAGGTCGAGCACCCGGGCCATGGCGCGGTCGTCCAGGGCCAGGCGGCTGGTGGACAGCAGCGCCAGGGCCACGAGGTTGACCGGGTTGATGGCCGCCGCTTCGTTCAGGTGCCGGGCCACGCGCTCGCCGAGGCGGTGGGTGGTGGGGTTGAGCCAGGCCGGTTTGAACTGCGGCCCCAGTTCCTGCTCCCGCCAGCCGGGCTGTTCGCCGTCGAGGAAGTCGGCCAGTTTGATCGGTTCGCCGAAGTTCACCGCCACCTGCCCGAAGCGTTGCTTGAGGGCGCCGATGACCTTGAAGATGTCGAAGATCGATTCTTTCTTCTTGCTGGCCCCGCGCAGTTCCCCCAGGTAGGTGCGACCTTCCAGGACCCGCTCGTAGCCGATGTAGACCGGCACGAAGACGATGGGCGTGCGCGACGAACGCAGGAAGCTGCGCAGGGTGATGGCGAGCATGCCGGTCTTGGGCTGCAGCATGCGCCCGGTGCGCGAGCGTCCACCCTCGACGAAATACTCCACCGGAAAGCCCTTGGTGAACAGCGTGTGCAGGTACTCATTGAACACGGCGGTGTAGAGCGGGTTGCCCTTGAAGGTACGGCGCATGAAAAATGCCCCGCCCCGGCGCAGCAGGCCGCCGATGACCGGCATGTTGAGGTTGATGCCGGCCGCGATGTGCGGTGGAGTCAGGCCGTTGCGAAACAGCAGGTAGGACAGCAGCAGGTAGTCGATGTGGCTGCGGTGGCAGGGCACGTAGATGACTTCGTGGCCGGGGGCGATGGCCTGTACGCCTTCGATGTTGTTGACCTTGATGCCGTCGTAGATCTTGTTCCAGAACCAGCTCAGGACCACTTCCAGGAAACGGATCGCGGTGTAGGTGTAGTCCGAGGCGATTTCGTTGCCATAGCGCAGGGCCTGGGCCTTGGCTTTCTCCGCCGAGATCTTTTCCCGCTCGGCCTCGTCGGCAATCGCCTGCTTGACCAGCGGCTGGTTCAGCAGGCCCTTGACCAGGTTGCGCCGGTGGGAAATGTCCGGGCCGATGACCGCCGTCTTCAGGTTGCGCAAATGCACCCGCAGCACCCGTTGGGCCATGCGCACGGTGCGTTCGTGGCCTTTGTCATGTTCGATCAGTTCGCGCAGGTGGATCGGTGGCGAGAACTGCACGCGGGTCTTGCGCCCCAGGATCATGATGCTCAGCAGGCGCCGCAGGCGCCCGGTGACTGCCCAACTGTCGGCGAACAGCAGCTTCCATGGGCTGGATTCACTGTCGGGCGATTGGCCCCAGAACACGCTGACCGGAATGATCTGGGCGTCTTCGGCGGCGTTGTGGGTAAGGGCGTCGACCAGCCGCGTCAGGGTCGGTGGCGCGCCGCGCTTGTCCTGGCGGCCAAGCCAGTCCGGTGCGGGCGTGAGGTAGAAGAACGCCGCCGGCTCCAGCAGGTTGCCCACCGACACCGGCAGCACCGGGCGGGGCAGGCCAGCCTTGGTGCACTCGGTGTCGAGCACTGCCAGGTCGGTCAGCGAAGGGTCTTGCAGAACGTAGAACACCGGACGGCTGCGGTCGAGGTTGAGGGTGAAGGACGACTGGTTGATGGTCTCGGAGCGAACCCAGAGATACAGCAGTCGGCGCAGGGTGCCAAACACTAGACGGCGGAACGGGGAGCGGGTCATACGGCTTCTGCATGAGTGGATGGGGTTGAGCGGCAGGTAGTGTGCCGGATTCACCGAAAATCGGCAAAAAAGCACCGAAGTAAAGTCAGTTGAGAGTTTTTCCCGGTGTCATATACTCGGCGGGCTACTGCCCCGACGTTCACGTGGACGGCCAGGCGGCGGTGAGAGTCCGCAGGCTTTGTCTGCCTGCCGCCAGGCGGGACAAGCCGACTTAACAATAAGAAATGGGAGTGAGCATCATGGCTGCACGCGAGACCGGCAGTGTGAAGTGGTTCAACGACGCCAAAGGCTACGGCTTCATCCAGCGCGAAGGTGGGGCCGATGTGTTCGTGCACTACCGCGCGATCCGCGGTGAAGGCCACCGTTCACTGACCGAAGGCCAGCAGGTCGAATACGCGGTCGTGGAAGGGCAGAAGGGCTTGCAGGCCGAGGATGTGGTGGGGTTGTAAGCCATTCTTTTTCAGCCACCGCCAATCCCCTGTGGGAGCGGGCTTGCTCGCGAATGCGTCAGTCCAGCCGGCATGGATGTCGACTGATGCACCGCTTTCGCGAGCAAGCCCGCTCCCACATTTGGAACTGTGGTGTGCCTGGAGCCGAATCAGGCCGTCTTCCAGGTGATCTCCTCTTCCCCATCGGCGCTGATGCGAATCCAGCGATCGGCCGATTCCTCGCCTTCTTCTTCCACCCACGAGCCGGGTGCGCAGCGCACTTCGACATTCAGTGCGGCGTAGGCGGCGCGGGCGCAAGCGATGTCGTCTTCCCACGGGGTCCGGTCGCTTTCCAGGTACAGGCTGTTCCATTTGCCGACGGCCTTCGGCAGCCAGGTCACCGGGACGTCGCCGGCCTTGCACTTGTAGGTCTGGCCTTTCTGGACCCATTCGCTGCACGGGCCCAGGGCCTGGCCGAGCCAGTGGGCGATGGCCTTGTGGTCGACGTCGGCGTCCTTGAGGTAAATCTCGATATCGGGTTGGCGCATGGATGTCCTCACTGCGGTCTTGAAAAATCCATTCGCGGATTTAACGGGCCCCGTACGGGTGTCCGGGGCCGATCATAAGGTTTATTGAAGAACGAAATAATCGTAGCGCATCGACACCGTGACCTCGAACGGTTCAGCCTGCTCGATCACGCTGGCCCGGCGTTCGGCACTGGCGCGCCAGCCGTGGGGCGTCATCGCCAGCAGGTTGGCGCGGTCCCGGCCGCTTTCGAGCACGAGCGTGAACTCCAGGGTTTCGCTGTGTTCCAGCGCCATCCCCGAAGGCACCAGGGCCAGGTGCTTGTCGTCGGTGTATTCGCGCACTTCGTCGTACAGGCGTTCACGCAATTGCATCAGGTGACCGCGGGTCGGGCCGACTTTCATCAAGCCGCCGCCGGGGCTGAGCAGGCGCTTGGCTTCCTGCCAGTCCAGTGGGCTGAACACGCTCGCCAGGAACTGGCAGCAGCCGTCCGCCAGCGGCACCCGGGCCATGCTGGCGATCAACCAGGTCAGTTGCGGGCTGCGTTTGCAGGCGCGTTTGACTGCCTCGCGGGAAATGTCCAGGGCATAGCCATCGGCGTCGGGCAGTGCGTCGGCGATCTGCGCGGTGTAGTAGCCCTCGCCACAGCCGATGTCCAGCCAGCGCCCCGGCGCGCGCTCAGCCGTCAGTTCGGCCAGGCGCCGGGCGACGGGGGCGTAGTGCCCGGCGTTGAGAAAGTCGCGACGGGCTTCGACCATGGCCTGGTTGTCCCCGGGGTCGCGGCTGTTCTTGTGCTGCACCGGCAACAGGTTCAGGTAGCCCTGGCGCGCGCGGTCGAACCGATGGCCGGCCGGGCAGGCCACGCCGTTGTCCACCGCGTTCAGCGGTTCACTGCAGATCGGGCAGGCGAGCATCAGGCGAGCAACTTGATCAGCGTCTGGTAGTAGATCTCGGTTAGCACGTCGAGATCGGCTGCCAATACCCGTTCGTTGACCTGATGGATGGTCGCGTTGACCGGGCCCAGTTCCACCACTTGCGTGCCCATGGTCGCGATGAAACGGCCGTCGGAGGTGCCGCCGCTGGTGGACGCCTGAGTCTCGCGGCCGGTGACGTCCTTGATGCTCGACGACACGGCGTCCAGCAGCGCACCCGGTTCGGTGAGGAACGGCAGCCCGGACAGGGCCCAGTCGATGTGCCAGTCCAGCTGGTGCTTGTCGAGGATATCGGCGACGCGCTGTTGCAGGCCTTCGACGGTGGATTCGGTGGAGAAGCGGAAGTTGAACACCGCCACCAGGTCACCCGGGATCACGTTGGTCGCGCCGGCGCCGGCGTTGAGGTTGGAGATCTGGAAGCTGGTGGGCGGGAAGAAATCGTTGCCGTGGTCCCAATGTTCGGCGGCCAGCTCCGCCAGGGCTGGCGCGGCGAGGTGGATCGGGTTCCTCGCCAAGTGCGGGTAGGCCACGTGACCTTGCTTGCCGCGCACGGTCAGTGTCGCGCCAAGGGAGCCACGACGGCCGTTCTTGACCACGTCACCCACCAGGGTGGTGCTCGACGGCTCGCCGACGATGCACCAGTCCAGGCGCTCCTGCCGAGCCTTGAGGCGCTCGACCACGGCTTTGGTGCCGTGGTGCGCCGGGCCTTCTTCGTCGCTGGTGATCAGGAAGGTCACCGAACCCTTGTGGTCCGGGTAGTCGGCGACGAAACGCTCGGCCGCCACCACCATCGCTGCGAGACTGCCTTTCATGTCGGCGGCGCCACGGCCGCAGAGCATGCCCTGTTCATCGATCACCGCATCGAACGGGTCGAGCTGCCAGGCCTGCACCGGGCCGGTTGGCACCACGTCGGTGTGCCCGGCGAAGCACAGCACCGGGCCGTCATGCTGGCCGTGGCGGGCCCAGAAGTTATCCACATCCTCGATGCGCATCGGCTCGAGCGCAAAGCCCGCGTTGCCCAGGCGCTGCATCATCAGTTTCTGGCAATCGGCGTCCACCGGTGTCACGGACGGACGGCGGATCAGGTCGCAGGCGAGTTGCAAGGTCGGCGAGAGGTCGGCGTGGGCCGTCATGGAAACTCCGGGAATATAGTGTGAACGCAAGGCTTGTGCAGGCGCGGGCTGGCTCGCGCAAAATGGCGGTTATCTTATAGTAAAACGACCGTCATTGGCCCAAGTATGCCGACAGTGTGTGACACAGAACCTGTGGGAGCGAGCTTGCTCGCGATGGCGGTGGATCAGTCGATACTCTATTGACTGGACTGACGCCATCGCGAGCAAGCTCGCTCCCACAAGGGGGAATTGTTGGGATTCAATTCGCGAACGGCTCGAATTGCCACGGCAAAGCCCTATAATGCGCGCCGGTTTTTGGGGTAATGGTCATGAGTACAGAAGATCCACGGTTTGCCGGCATCGCCCGTTTGTATGGCATCGAGGGCCTGGAGCGCCTGCGGGCGGCCCACGTGGCGGTGGTCGGGGTGGGCGGGGTCGGTTCCTGGGCGGCGGAAGCGATCGCCCGGTGTGGCGTAGGCGAGATTTCGCTGTTCGACCTGGACGATGTCTGCGTCAGCAACGCCAACCGCCAGTTACACGCCCTGGACAGCACCGTCGGCAAGCCCAAGGTCGAGGTCATGGCCGAGCGGCTGCGGGGCATCAACCCCGACTGCACGGTGCACGCCGTGGCCGACTTCGTCACCCGCGACACCATGGCCGAATACATCACGCCCCACATCGATTGCGTGATCGACTGCATCGACAGCGTCAACGCCAAGGCGGCGCTGATCGCCTGGTGCAAGCGCCGCAAGATCCAGATCATCACCACCGGCGGCGCGGGCGGGCAGATTGACCCGACGCTGATCCAGGTGTGCGACCTGAACCGTACCTTCAACGATCCGCTGGCCTCCAAAGTGCGCTCGACCCTGCGTCGCGACTACGGCTTTTCCCGCACCGTGACCCGTCACTACAGCGTGCCGTGCGTGTTCTCCACCGAACAGCTGCGTTATCCGAAGCCGGACGGCAGTATTTGCTTGCAGAAGAGTTTTGTCGGCGACGGCGTGAAGCTCGACTGCGCCGGCGGGTTTGGCGCGGTGATGATGGTGACGGCGACATTTGGCATGGTCGCGGCGACCAAGGCGGTGGACAAGATCGTGGCGGGCGTGCGGCGGCCGGCTGACAGGACCAAGCCTCAGGATTGAGGGTGGGCTGAGGGCCTCTTCGCGAGCAAGCCCGCTCCCACAGTGGATAGGGGGATCACAAGATTTGTGTTCAATGAGATCCCTTGTGGGAGCGGGCTTGCTCGCGAAGCTTTTAACGATCAGCGAGTCAGCGCAATCATCCGCTGCAACACCGCATTCAACCCATTACTGCGCGAAGGCGATAGCTGGCGCGACAATCCCAGTTCACCAAACCACCCCGGCAGATCGACCTCGCGCAACTCGGTCGCCGACAACCCATTGACCCGCGCCAGCAGCAACGCCACCAGCCCGCGAATCAACCGCGCTTCGCTGCTGGCGGCAAATTGCCAATGCCCGTCCTGCAACCGACACACCAGCCACACCTGGCTTTCGCAGCCGTTGACCAGGTTGGCGTCGCATCGCTCGGCCTCGCTCAGCGGCGGCAGGCGCTCGCCCCATTGCATCAGCAGCCGGGCGCGCTGTTCCCAGCCCGAGGCCTGCTGAAAGGTCTGCAGCGCCGTGACAGCCTCGGCCGGCAGGTTCATCGGAGCATCTCCAGGGCCTGGTCCAGGGCCTCGAAGAAGCGTTCGAGGTCGGCCGAATCGTTGTACAACGCCAGCGACACCCGGATCGCGCCCGACAGGTTCAGGTGCTTGAACAGCGGCATGGCGCAGTGATGCCCGGCGCGTACGGCGATGCCTTGCTCGGTCAGCAGGTGGGCCAAATCGGCGTTATGCACGCCGTCGACGCCGAAGCTGACCAGCGCCAGCCGGGGCTGGCCCACCAGGCGTATGCCCTTGCGTGCCTGCAAGCCATGGAGCAGGTAGTCGTGCAGCGCCGCCTCATGCTCGATGACCGCGGGCGTCTCGAGGCCGGTCAGGTAATCCAGGGTCGCCCCCAGGCCGATCACGCTGGCGATCGGCGGTGTACCGGCTTCAAAGCCCAGCGGCGCCGGGCGGAACGTGGCGCTGTGGTAATCGGCCTGTTGCACCATTTCACCGCCAAACTGCCAGTGCCGCAGTTCGCTCAACGCTTCGTGACGGCCGTACAACACGCCCAGCCCGTCGGGCCCGTAGAGCTTGTGGCTGGAGAACACATAGAAGTCGCAACCCAGGCCTTGTACGTCGTGCCGGCCATGAACCACGCCCTGGGCGCCATCGATCACCGTCAACGCGCCGTGGGCCTTGGCCAGGGCCAGCAGCGCCGGCAATGGTTGCCAGGCCCCTAGCACGTTGGACAACTGACTCACCGCCAGCAGGCGCGTACGCGGCCCGATCAACTGCGTGGCGGCGTCCACGTCGATGACCCCGTCGGGGTCCAGCGGCAGCACTACCAGCGTCAACGCACGGCGTTTAGCCAGTTGTTGCCACGGCAGCAGGTTGGCGTGGTGTTCGAGGGCGCTAACGACGATTTCATCGCCCGGCTTGAACAGGTGTTCCAGCCCGTAGGCCAGAAGATTCAGCGCGCAGGTCGCGCCGTGGGTAAAGACGATCTGCCCGCTGTCGCCTGCGTTGAGCCATTGCGCGACTTTAAGGCGACTGTCTTCGAAGGCCTGGGTGGCATGGGCGCCTGGCAGGTGTTGCGCGCGATGCACGTTGGCCGCGCCGTTGGCGTAGTAGTGCACCAGGGCATCGAGCAAGGCTTGGGGTTTTTGCGTGGTGGCGGCGCTGTCCAGGTAGGTCTGGCCTTGCCGGTGCAGGGCGGCGATGGCCGGGAAGTCGGCACGCCAGGGAGAGGGGATCAACATGCTTTCGGGCCCTGCTGGGTTACGCCGGACCCTGTGGGAGCTGTTCGCTCCCACAGGTGACTGTGTGAAGCGCCTTAGTTGTGCGCGTGCAGAGCTTCGTTCAGCTCGATGGCCGATTTGTGGGTCTTGCACTCCACCGCGCCGGTTTCGGAGTTGCGGCGGAACAGCAGGTCGGGTTGACCGGCCAGCTCGCGGGCCTTGACCACTTTGACCAGTTGGTTGTTCTCGTCCAGCAGTGCGACCTTGGTGCCGGCGGTCACGTACAGGCCCGACTCCACGGTGTTGCGGTCACCCAGTGGAATACCGATACCGGCGTTGGCGCCGATCAGGCAGCCTTCGCCCACCTTGATCACGATGTTGCCGCCACCCGACAGGGTGCCCATGGTGGAGCAGCCGCCGCCCAGGTCCGACCCCTTGCCGACGAACACGCCCGCCGATACGCGGCCTTCGATCATGCCCGGGCCTTCGGTGCCGGCGTTGAAGTTGACGAAGCCTTCGTGCATCACGGTAGTGCCTTCGCCCACGTAGGCGCCCAGGCGAATCCGCGCGGCGTCGGCGATACGCACGCCGGCCGGGACCACGTAGTCGGTCATTTTCGGGAACTTGTCCACCGAGAACACTTCCAGCAGCTCGCCACGCAGGCGGGCTTCGAGCTGGTGCTCGGCCAGTTCGGCCAGGTCGATCGCGCCCTGGCTGGTCCAGGCGACGTTCGGCAGCAACGGGAAAATCCCGGCCAGGTTCAGGCCATGGGGCTTGACCAGGCGATGGGACAGCAGGTGCAGCTTGAGGTAGGCCTCAGGCGTGGAGGACAGTTGCGCATCTTCGGCCAGCAGGGTGGCAACCAGCGGCTTGTGGCTCTCGGCCAGGCGGGTCAGCAGGGCGGCTTGCGCGGCGTCGACGCCCTTGAGCGCTTCGGCCAGTTGCGAGGCCTGGGCGGTGGTGAAGGTGATCGCCTGGTTGCCTTCGCTGTAGCCAAGGATGGGCGCGATGGCGCTGACGATGGCCGCCGACGGGTTGAGCAGCGGTTGTGCGTAGAACACTTCCAGCCAGGCGCCTTGACGGTTTTGAGTGCCGACACCGAAGGCCAGGCTGAACAGGGTAGTGGACATGGACATTACCTCAACAAAATGGACTGGGCAGGTTTACTTGAGCGCTGCCGCATAAATATCTGGCTTGAAGCCAATCAGGGTTCGGTCGCCGAGATCGAGCACCGGGCGCTTGATCATCGAGGGTTGGGCGAGCATCAGTTCGATGGCTTTCGACTGGTCGAGATCGGCTTTGCGTTCGTCGTCGAGCTTGCGAAAGGTCGTACCGGCGCGATTCAACACCACTTGCCAGCCATGCTCGTCGCACCATTGGGTCAGGTGCTCACGGTCGATGCCGGCGCTCTTGTAGTCGTGGAAGTCGTAGCGTACAGCGTGTTCATCGAGCCAGGTGCGCGCTTTTTTCATCGTGTCACAGGCTTTGATGCCGAAAAGGTGCAACGTTTTGCTTGAATCGGTCAAGGAACTGCCCCCTTTGCAGGTGCTGGGAATAAAAGGTGACGGATTATGCCATGACCGGACGGTTTCGCGGCGGCCTGGGTTGATTTGCCCCAAAGCCTTGGAGAGGGTGCGACATAGGTGTAACGGTCAGCGCCATGCTAAGCGACTAATATGGCACTTCAACGGCAAGCTGTTGCCGGATGTGTGTCGCTGTCAATGGAACCCCCTATGCAAAGCGCTTATACCGTCCTGATCCTGCTGACACTGGTGGGTGTCTCGCGTTTGATCGGGCGGTTGATCCCCCTGCCGTTGCCGCTGGTGCAGATCGGCGCAGGGGCTGTGCTGGCCTGGCCATCCCTGGGCCTGCACGTGGCCCTCGATCCCGAACTGTTCCTGTTTCTGTTCTTGCCCCCGCTGCTGTTCTCCGACGGTTGGCGCATGCCCAAGCGTGAGCTGTGGCGCCTGCGCGGGCCGATCCTGACACTGGCGGTGGGCCTGGTGCTGTTCACGGTGGTGGGCGCCGGGTATTTCATTCATTGGCTGTTGCCCAGCATCCCGTTGCCGGTGGCCTTCGCCCTGGCCGCGGTGTTGTCGCCCACTGACGCCGTGGCCGTGTCGGCGATTGCCCGGGACCGCTTGCCCAAGCCGCTGATGCACATGCTCCAGGGCGAAGCGCTGATGAACGACGCCTCTGGCCTGGTGACCTTCAAGTTCGCCCTGGCGGCGGCCATCACCGGGGTGTTTTCCCTGGCTAACGCGAGCCTGGCGTTTGTGTTGGTGGCCGTCGGAGGCTTGTTGGTGGGGGTGGCCCTGAGCTGGCTGGTCGGTCGTCTGCGGGCCTGGATGGTGGCGCGCGGGTGGGATGATCCGGCCACCCACGTGGTGTTCATGCTATTGCTGCCATTCGCCGCCTATGTGGTGGCTGAGCGATTGGGCGTCTCGGGCATTCTCTCGGCGGTGGCGGCCGGGATGATGCAGAGCTGGCTGGATCTGCTGCCGCGCCAGACCCATACGCGGCTGCTCAATCGCAGCGTCTGGTCGCTGTTGGAATTCGCCTTCAACGGCTTGATCTTCCTGCTGCTGGGCTTGCAGTTGCCGGACATCGTCAAGGCCGTCACCCGCCACGAGACCACGTTGTGGCCGACGTTGTTCTACCTCTGCCTGGAGGTGATGGCGATCTTTCTGGTGTTGCTGGTGCTGCGGTTTGTCTGGGTGCAAAGCATCTGGCGCCTGTCCGGGTGGTTGCGCCGCTGGCGTGGCAAGGGGGAGTTGACCTTGGTGCCGACGGCGCGCTCCTGCTGGCTGCTGACCTTCGGTGGAGTGAGAGGGGCCGTGACGTTGGCGGGCGTGTTATCGGTGCCGTTGCTGTTGGGCGCCGGGGAAGCGTTTCCCGAGCGCGATTTGCTGATCTTCATCGCCGCGGGGGTGATCCTGCTATCGTTGATCGCCGCCTGCATCGCCTTGCCACTGTTGCTGCGGGGCATCGAGCAAAGTCCCGACGACAAGCGCCGCACCGAAGTGCGCGAGGCCTGGCGCAAGACCGCCGAGGCGGCGATCCGTGCGCTGGAAGTGGAAGAGCCCGCCGAGCCGGCCAGTGCGCCAGCGGCGGCCATGGCGACCGAGGTCAAGGCGCGATTGATGAGTGAGTACCGCCATCAGTTGGAGGTGTTCAACGACTCCGCCGAAGCCCAGGCCCTGGCGTTCGAAATGGACCTGCTGGAGCGCCGCCTGCGCCTCAAGGCCCTGAAAGCCCAGCGCCTGGAACTGTATCGCCTCAGCCGCCATCACCAGATCGGCGACGACGTGCTGCGTGAAGTGCTGGGGGAGTTGGATTTGGCGGAGGCGAATTTGGGGTTGGGTAAATAATATCGGCCTCATCGCCCGAAGAGTCTGGGGTCGATCACAAACTCTATGAACACACCTTGCGATGGGTAAAGTCAAATACGAATGGTGGGCGATCCTGTGCTGCTATTTTTGGATTGCTTCAGCCGACGGATCTAGAATCTTGAGCAGCATCTGATCGTGTTCCGCACGCGTTGCCTTATAGAACATGCACCGATCTAGAAGGATCCTTTTCATGCTCCGGGCCGAGGCATTTCGCGAACAATCTTGGCGGGGTTTGCGTGCCGGAGAGGGCGCCTCCGTAAAGATTTGCGGCCAGCAACAAGCTGTAACGCCCAGGAACCGATTTCTCAAGCCCCATGTGCTTTACGAACTCACCCAGGTCGACCTCTGGTATGTTTTCTCTTCGGTTGAGGTCATTTCTTGTCCTTGCTGGTTTGAAAAAGCCCGGCGGGCCGGGCTAGTATCAGGCAGCTTTTACTGGCTTTATCAGGCTTTCTGCGGGGATGCCGAACATATCGTGAAGCTTCCAGATCATGGGCAGAGTTAACGAGCGTTTACGGTTGAGCACCTCGTATACGCGGTTCGTTTTTCCGATAGCGGGAGCCAGATCGGCCGCGGTGAGTCCGGATTGCTCCATGCGAAACTTGATGGCTTCAATTGGGTCAGGCAAATCAACCGGGAAGTTCTTGGTTTCGTAGGCCTCGATCAGAGTGATCATGACTTCGAAAGCATCGCCTTCCGGGGTGCCAGGTTCAGGCTCATTCTCAAACAGGGGAGAGATCTCTTTGAGAACTACCCGGTATTCTTCATCGGTGCGGATTGGGCGAATGTTCATGATGATTACTCCATTTCCACGATGTTTGCGTCGATCTCATCGTACCGACGATGAGTGCCGACAAACTTGATGTACACAGCGCCGAAGCGGTAGGCAATGGCGACCACCAGGCGGTAGTCGTTACCCTTGATGTTGAACACCACGCGGCGACTCTTGAGAATGCTTGCGTTACCGTATTGCGCCTTGATGTCGTTTGGGTTGGTCCAAGTGGCTTTTTTGACATCGTCAAGCCAAGCCTTAAGCTGCTGTTCGGAATCTGGGTATTTCTCCCAGAAGGCTTTCAGATGACTGATGGCGATAATTCTCATGGGTGAGAATGTAGTCCCGTGGTGGGACTTTTGCAAGCATTCACGAGCAACAGCTTGCAGTCCTGCCGGACACTCATCCTTAACCTCATAAAAAGCAAAGCCGCCCGAAGGCGGCTTCAATCGACACGCAGTTGAGCTTATTCCGGCCCGTCTGCGTGTCTGGGTCAACCCTGAGAGAGACCCATACTCCTGCCACGCCCGCACCCGTCACGGTATCAGTGGCCATGAAAATATTCCTCGGTGTTGGATTGGGCATATTATTAGCTGACTTTTTCAACGCTCTCTTGGCTTGGCATCTGAGTGCCGGGCAAATGAAGACTGAGGACAGGCGTGGCGAATTTCAAATCGACTGAAATGCGGTTCCTAGACTCGCTCTTCGACATGGGAGGCGGATATGTCCTCGATTTCTCCAACCGCAGGATGGACGAGTTCTTCATGGAGGAGCTTGAGATCGATATCTCCCACGAGATGTTTTCCAAGGATGGCACGTCCAAGGCCAGACGCGTCAGGTGCCTACTTCAAAACGCCGACCTACCTACGGTCGCCCGTGTGCTCAAGGCCCTCTGGAAGTACCGGCAATCTTTACGGGAAGAGGCTAAGGCCGAAGAAGACGTCGTGAATGCCGAAAGGCGCTTTCTCTCTCTGCTTGAGTCAATAGAGTCGCCAGGTGCGCACGCTGCTGTGGTTCGCAATCCATTCTCTGCGGCAGCGGTGGTTGATCAGGGCCCAATCCTCGATGCCCTGAAGCAGCGGTTGTACGACCTGCGTGATCTGCCTCCGCAAAAGCGTGGCTACGAATTCGAAGGATTTCTCAAAGAGCTTTTTGACTCATCTAAGCTTCAGGCACGTTCGCCGTTCAGCCTAGTTGGTGAGCAAATAGACGGTAGCTTCCAGCTCGGAAACGAAACATATTTGATTGAGGCCAAATGGGTCAGGGATCCGATTGGAGCAGCTGAGCTACACACGTTCCAGGGCAAGCTCGATCAAAAGGCTGCTTGGGCACGTGGTGTTTTCATCAGCTATGGCGGGTTCACGCAAGAAGGCCTTCATGCGTTTGGTCGAGGCCGAAAGGTGATCTGCATGTCCGGCGAAGACATCTACAAGGCGCTGGGAAAGCGGATACCCATCGCTGAGGTGATTGAGCGGAAGGTAAGGGCGGCGGCAGAGACGGGCGCTGCATTCGCTCCGCTGGATGAGTTGTTCAAGCAGTGACCTGACTGAGGCATCGGATCAGTGGCCTGAGGTCACCTGCTACTCATTTTCAGTTGATTGCTATCTGTGGTGGTTGGCGAATACGGTTACGTCATCAGGGCAGACGATATATTGGCTGTTACTGAAAGGACAGGGGATGGCGGATGTACGGAGGGTGCGGGAATGATCTACTTCTTCATTGAAGACAGCAATGAGCAGGTGAAGATAGGTCGGGCCAAGGACATCGAGCGGCGCAGAAAAGGCCTTCAAACCGGGAATCCACGGAAGCTTTTGCTTTTGGGGTGGATCCGAACCGATGATGACGTGCGGCTGGAGAAGGAGATTCATCAGAACTTCTCTCACCTTCGTGGTACTGGCGAATGGTTCGACTTGGATCCTGCGGACATCTTGCCGATCCTTGAGCATTTTGGCATCGATGGGTTTGTCGGTACGACTGGCGATTCTTTCGAAGTTATCGGCAATGACCGGGACGGCGTGCCTGAGTATCTCGGCGTTTGGAGCTGGGGCAACCTGGAATGGAACGAATGCTGCCCTTTCTGCGGAAGCTTTTGCGGCATGCACTTTCAAGACGCGTCGAGCATGTACCACTGCCTAAACTGCGACGCGCTGACAACCTTTGATTTCCTGAGTCATCAGGAAGAGGAGTGACAGGGTCAAAAGTACGTTGTCATGTCAGTCTGAGGCGAGTTGTAATCCCGTGGGATCTTGGAACTGGGCGGGTCAAAATCAGAGCGCTCTGCTTGATTCTGACCCTTGTTTAATGATCCATGTTAGCTGGCTCTAGATCCAAAATCCGTGATCCAGCGTTGCAAGGCCGTTACATCGGCTTCAAATACATCCAGTTCCAGAGCGCTGCTGGGCTTTTCATCGGACTGAGCATGTTCGAACACTGAGTAGCGAGTCATCAGGTCATCGATGAATACGCAGTCTTCGTTTGTCACCTTGGCGACTTTGTGCAGCTTGCCTTGGGTATTGATCGCGCGTCTGAAGCGGCCTACGACATCCGCCAAAAGAATGTACTCAATCGTCTTCTCGACTATCACCCTGAAATCACTGCAGGCGCTTTTGCCTAGCGTCTCGTAAGCGTCGACCTCGGCCCTTTCCTGGTGTTTTTTCAGACGCGTAATGGTGTTGTCGATCAATCCGCGAACAGCGCTTTCCGGTTTCAGGTCTCGAGCGCTAGCGGTGGCGACGATACCAGCAACTTTGTCCATTCTCCTCAGCGAGGTCAGTGTCGGCTTGACGGATGGCATCCCTGGCATCTTGTTCCATTTTTCCGTAACCGCGTCTACTAATGCCACTAAAGATAGTCGGTGAGTAAAAATGATGACCTGCCTCGTCTGAGACAAGGACACGAGGCGTTCGACAACCTTCTCTTCAAAGTCTTGGTCGAGTGACGATATTGGGTCATCAAAAATGAATGGAGCCAACTGGTTTGACCCCGTAGTGTCCGCAAGGAACGCGGCAAGTGCGGCGATCCTGGTTTCGCCCTCGCTCAAGATATAGTCCAGCCCATGGGAGCCATTTGCACCAACTAGGTTCAAGCCGAAGGTGATCTTCCCCTTACCGCCGGATTTACTTTGCGGAGCTATTGGGAGGCGGTGGCCGCCGAGGAGCTTCAACTCTTGCAGGAATCTCGCCTGATAACCCGCATCAAGCTCGGTCTTCGCCAGCTCATTCTTTTTCGTAGTCAGGGAGTTAGTGGCGGCTGAGCGTGAAGCTTTGTCTATTGCTGCAACGGCGATCAACCTTGCCCTTTCAGCGCTGATTGAGGCTTTGTTCTGAGAAAGCCATTGCTTGGCTTGGAGTTGCTGGAGTCGGCTCTGCATTGTCTGGCGATGTTCATCCTTCAACAGGGCCGACAGGCTCACCTCTTCTTCGATCAGGTATGCAGACTTGGTCTTCGCAGCTTCGTTTATGCTCGACCAGTCGAAAGGTTGCAAGGTGCCTACAGGGCTACCCAGTGCAATTTGATCGAGCCGTGTTTTCAACAGACCAAGCCAAGTGATCCCATCGGCTTCTTCAAAGCCTAGAGTGGACATGTGAACGATCCAGTCAGCTTGTCCTGGAAGAGTTGGCAGCCGCTTTTTGCGATCAACAAAACTATTTTCAGCCGTCTTGGCAGTTGTTTCGAGGCCGTCGGTCACAAACTTCTCAAACCCTGCCAGACGAGCTTTGGCGCCCTCGCTGAGGCTTTGGTGGCAAAGTACGCAACGTGAGTTAGCTGAGACGTTAGGGAATGCCGTTTCGACGTAGGCTGTGCCGGTGGAGTAGGCACGTGCTTGCTCCCACATTTTCTGCCAGGTCGCTGAGCCGACGCCTTCAAGCTCTGCTTTCCCGAAAATTGCTGCCGCCGCCTCTTCGCAGGTGCTCCTTGCTTTGACGGCGGTATTTTTCAGGTTTTCTAGTTCGCCTGCCGTCGCGTCGTTCAGGCCCAGTTGAAGTGTCGACATCGCTGTTTCAATACTTTTCAGCGTGGTTTTCTCTTTGTTGATGGCCAAAAGGCGACCAGCAATGTCCTTCTCTGCGAGCAAGGCTTCGCTCTCTATACGCTCCCGATCAAGCTGGTCGGTATACAGACATTCCTTATCAATGCTCGCGGGAGTAGTCGTACTTTTCAGGCCCTGAAGCCATTTCGTTTCAGCTGTGTGATTTAGGATTTCTGGAATGGCGGGTAGCGCTTTGCTGAGTGATGCCTTTTCTCCGGCAAGCTCTGCGCTTACGGCGTCTGCTGTGGCGATCAGGGCTGATACGAATTTCATCCGACTGGGCTCGTAGCATGCCTCAGTCCGTCCCATGTACTGTTGAGCCGCTTTGCTGTCGAACACTTGTGCGTGTCGTAGAGCCTTGTGCGGCCCGCTGGGGATGTCCCAGTGAACATCCGCCGGTTTACCATCAATTGACACCTTGAAATGCGCACGGCACGGCGTAGGTGCTGGATCGAAGACATTACTGCGTATTTCGTCTTTGGATCGTGATCCGCAGATCTCCTTTAACAGTCGTGCAAACCCGCTCTTGCCGGTTCCATTCTGTCCATAGATCACCGAGAGATTGCTTTTGCCGAATGGCAGATTAGCGCCGGCCTTGATCGCGTTCAGCCCATGCACATCAAGGATCTCTTCAATTCGAAGCTGAGGTCTGTTAGCTACATGCGATAACGTTCCGGGGGTTACGGTCAAAAATCCTTGATCAGCCTCATCTTTGGCTTCGAGCTTACAAAGCCTAGCTAGGGTTTTGATTTCATCCTGGGTCAGTTGCCGCTTGGAGTCGATAAGCATGCGAGCTGCTGTCTGCAACCACTTAGGGCGCGCATTCAGCCACGTCTCGAAATCATCAGCTAATACTGGCTCTATCTCAATCTTCGTCATGACAGACCTATCTCAGGAGGGAATCTATGAGCTTAGGTGCAAAGTGGCTTATTGCTATTATTTTTCTATTGGGCTGGTTGCCGGATGTAACCGCTGAAAAAGATAGTGAACACGCACACAGGCAACTTTAGGAGGCCATGAATACAATCCAAGCCCCCGGCCTGATCACCCGACACTATATGCTAGGGCGAGCGGTCGTCCGGCACTCAGAAGGTTCAAAAGGCGCTGAGGGAAATTAGAGGCCTCAGGTTCATCTGCCGCGTTTCATTAAGAATTCCACGAAGGCATTCGCAGGATTGTGCCCATCTTCATCACCAGCCCTGCCCAGCGCTTCTGGGGTGACATCTGTCGTGGGCCAGACACAGCCGCTAACGAAATCATGAAGACATCCCAGCCTATCCAGTTTCATGAAAAATTCATCATTCGTTTCGCCCTTCTGCCGCTTGGTGTAATAGTACGAAAGCGCGCTGGTGAGCACGTCGGTAAGCTGGATACCATCAGAATCGTGTGAGGCACTGAAGGCCAACGTGTTCAGCCTCAGGGGCAACTCAATCTGGGCGTTTCCGAAACCAATCACTTGTTGCTCTTCAGCCTGTTCTTCGAGCTCGGCGATTGCCGTGAAAAAATCGGCCTGCCGTTCTAGTGGCTCCGAGTCATCGCATATCGCGTCGAACCGGGCGTGCTGCCTTCCCCACTCAACACACAGCGAAAAGAAAGCCGGGATCGCAGGATTGAAGGTGCTCTTGGGCAGTTCTACGAGGACATCCCGGACAATCACCGAGGTCATGGACAGCACTTCGAGCTCCCACTCCATCGGCAGCGCGCTCTGTGCGGCAGCTTCTTTCACTATCTCCAAATGCTCGTAGAACGCTGTGATTGCTTCCTCGCTCTTCTCGCCGCACATGTCGTAGTAGACGGAGAGAAATTGATCGAAGCAGGCGTCCCCCACTGCCAGGGGAAGACAAGCGAAGAGCATGTTGCTCAGAGCAATGTTCTGGCCGTTCTCGTAGAGGTTGAAGTCGAAGTGGTAGTAAAGCAGCGGCTCCAGGAGGTCATCGATCACCTTGGTCAGCAGCATGAACCGCTTGTGAAACACCTGTGCCTTGAAGCGCTCAGGCGTCACCAAGTCGGACTGGAATAGCTCAATGATCCGATCTTGCCCTCGCCCAGACTTTCGAAGCTTTTTGAAGTGGATTTCAGGAGCCTGCCTGGAGCGCAGCGGGCTGAGGAGCTGTTCACACTCTTCAGCGCTGAAGTCACATGAGCCAAGAATGAACAATGGCTGATCAAGGTCGGCCAACTGCCGCCCTGTGTTGCCGGACTCGTCGAAGTAGATTGTTGCCATTGCGCCACCCTCATCTTTTGGCCTGCGCCGAGTATCAGACCAAAGCTGAGGTGTTAAACCCGTAAAATCAATGATTTGCTTTGAATAGGCCCGTTTTATTTCTTTTCTTGTCTGAGCAATCGATTGTGGTCTGTCAGACGCACCGAAGTTTCCGACAAGTTTTTAAGGTTGTCCGTCGGAAGCGAGGGCTCTAGCCTCTGGGTGTCGCTGCCAATTCAGTGACCGGATGTGAGAATCCGAACTCCTCTAGGCGCGCAGGCGTCGACCATATAAAGTGCAGGCGCTTTTTCGTCTGCGCATTATGTTATGGCGGCCGTGCGCGGGCATGCTTCGGCATGGCCGGGTTCCTAGAGTCTCGGATTCTCACCCCGCGTACGGCTGCCACCCTCCGGTCCGTGAGAAGACTCGGTGGCGGCTCCCAATTCTCTAGGAGCTATAAACATGATCAAAGAAACGCCGAATCCTCCAAAGCCGGCCTCTACTTTCCCCTACGGCGATTACGCACCCGAAAAGCTGCAAGAGGTGGCTGACCGTGTGCTGGATCAATACCTCAAACCTGACGACAGCGAGCCAGAACCCAAACCCTCAGTACAGTTATTCACTGTGGCTGACGGTATCGACACCGAAGTGTTGCTGGCCAACCTCAGCGAAACCCTGGCGTCGGCCAATGCAATGCTCAATGACCTTGCCTTCGATCAGGACGGCTCGCGACGACATGTAGCGTTGGGAGTGGCCCAGATGATTGAGTTGGGGATGTTGTTGGCGAATAAGTGCCTGGATCGGGTAGAACTTCGGACTTGATGCGGTAAGTGCCGGCCTCACCGCGAGCAAGCTTTGCTCCCACAGTGGACTTGTGTGGCTCACACAACCTGTGATCGATACCGGATACTATGGGAGCAAAGCTTGCTCACGATAAATCGAAAGGCAAACACAAAAATACCTGTGAAGCACTGGACCTGTGGCGAGGGGATTTCCCCGTTGGGCTGCGCAGCAACCCTAAAGCAGTGACCTCAATCGTTCTGGCACACCGAGTTGTCTGTTTTGGGGGCCGCTGCGCAGCCCAGCGGGGATAAATCCCCTCGCCACAACAGCGGTCCACTTCAGTCCGATACAGCCATCACCCCCGGCGCTGGATGAACGCGCGGATCCGCTCGGCCGCTTCCACGCACTCGGCCAATGGGGCGACCAGGGCCATGCGCACGCGGCCGGCGCCCGGGTTGACGCCGTCCACGTCGCGGGAGAGGTAGGAGCCTGGCACCACGGTCACGTGTTCCTGCTCGAACAGGTCCCGGCAGAACGCCGCGTCATCGCCTGCCACGTTGGGCCACAAGTAGAAACTGCCGTCGGGGCGTTGCACGTCCAGCACCGGGCTGAGGATCTGCAGCACGGCGTCGAATTTCTCCCGGTACAGTGCCCGGTTGGCGCGTACGTGCACTTCATCGTTCCAGGCGGCGACGCTCGCCAGCTGGGTCTGCACCGGCATCGCGCAGCCGTGGTAGGTGCGGTACAGCAAGAAGCCCTTGAGGATGTCCGCGTCGCCAGCCACGAAACCGGAGCGCAGGCCAGGCAGGTTGGAGCGCTTGGAGAGGCTGTGGAACACCACGCAACGCTTGAAATCCTTGCGTCCCAGCTCAACGCAGGCGCTGAGCAGGCCCGGTGGCGGCGTCTGCTCGTCGAAATACAGCTCGCTGTAGCACTCGTCGGCGGCGATCACGAAGTCGTGTTCGTCGGCCAGGGCGATGAGTTTTTTCAGCACATCCACCGGGATCAGTGCGCCGGTCGGGTTGCCGGGGGAGCACAGGAACAGGATCTGGCAGCGTTTCCAGATGTCCGCCGAGACGGCGTCGAAATCCGGGTTGAAACCGTTTTCGTCCAGGCACGGCAGGTAGTGCGGCTTGGCACCGGCCAGGAACGCGGCGCCTTCATAGATCTGGTAGAAGGGGTTCGGGCTCACGACCAGCGCATCGTCACCGCGGTTGACCACGGTCTGGGTGAAGGCGAAGAGGGCTTCGCGGGTGCCGTTGACCGGCAGCACGTGGCGCGCCGGGTCAAGCCAGCCGTTCGGCACACCAAAGCGTCGCTCGCACCAGCCGGTGATGGCTTCACGCAAGGCCGGGATGCCGAGCGTGGTCGGATAAACCGCCATCTGGTCCAGGTTGCTGGCCAGGGCCTCGGCGACAAAGCTGGGCGAGCGGTGCTTGGGTTCGCCGATGGACAGGGCAATCGGCCGCTTGTCCGGGTTGGGCGTGACGCTGCCGAGCAGGGCGCGAAGCTTCTCGAACGGGTAGGGCTGCAACTGGTTCAGGGCGTTGTTCATCGGGGGCCTCGTTCAATGTGGGGCGCTAGCCTTGTGGGAGCGGGCTTGCTCGCGAAAGCGGTGTGTCAGGTGATGGTCAGTTGACTGACACACCGCTTTCGCGAGCAAGCCCGCTCCCACAGGGGATATAGAGTGGGTCAGATACTGATACGCGTCAGGTTGATGTCCGGTTCCTGGTTGACGCTCAAGTGCCGGACCATCTCTTCCTGCAAGCGGCTGCACAACTGCGGGTCGGATAATGGCTGGTTGTGGGCGTCGGTGATGAAGAACACGTCTTCCACGCGTTCGCCGAGGGTGGCGATCTTGGCGTTCTGCAGCGACAGGTCGAACTCCAGGAAGATGTGCCCGACCCGTGCCAGCAGGCCCGGACGATCCGGGGCGCTGAGTTCCAGCACGGTGACCTGGCGCAGGGCGTCGTTGTGGATCGTCACCTGCGGGGCAAACGCGAAATGCTTGAGCTGGCGCGGCACCCGGCGCTGGATGATGGTCGGGTAGTCCGCCGGGTTACGCAGCGCTTCGGTCAGGCCTTCGCGGATCTGCTTGATCCGCGCCGGGTTGTCGCCAATCGAGTCGCCGTCGGTGTCGAGCACGATGTAGGTGTCGAGGGTGAACTGGCTGCTGGAGGTGATGACCCGGGCGTCGTGGATGTTCAGGTTGAGCTGGTCCATCGCGGCCACGGTCACGGCGAAGAAGTCGTGCTGGTCCGGCGCGTAGATGAAAATCTGCGTGCCGCCCTCGAACTCGCGCTGAGTGGTTTCCTTGATCAGCACCAGGGGCCCGCCATCGGCCGGTTGTTGCAGGATCGCATCGCTGTGCCAGGCCACGTCGCCGGCGGTGTGGCGCAGGAAATAGTCATCGCCCAGTTGCGCCCAGAGCTGTTCGACGTCGTCCGGATCGGTGCCGCCGCGCACCAGGATGTCCAGGGCGGCGCTTTGTGTGCGACGGATCTGCTCTTCGCGGTCCACGGGGTTTTCCAGGCCGCGGCGCAAGGCCCGCTTGGTCTCGGTGTACAGCTGGCGCAACAGGCTGGCGCGCCAGGAGTTCCACAGGCTTGGGTTGGTGGCGTTGATGTCGGCCACGGTCAGCACGTAGAGGTAATCCAGGCGGGTTTCATCGCCGACGATCTGGGCGAAGTCGTGGATCACCTGCGGGTCGGACAAGTCCTTGCGCTGGGCGGTGGTCGACATCACCAGGTGGTTCTGCACCAGCCAGACGATCAACCGGCTGTCCCACACCGGCAGTTGATGACGCTGGCAGAACGCCTCGGCATCCACCGCGCCGACCTCGGAGTGATCGCCCTGGCGCCCCTTGCCGATGTCGTGGTACAGCCCGGCCATGTAGATCAGCTCGGGCTTGGGCAGCTTGCCCATGAGCTTGCTGGCCAGCGGGAATTTCTCGGACACCTGGGTGTACTGCAGCTTACGCAGGTGCTTGATCAGGTTCAGTGTGTGGGCATCGACCGTATAGATGTGGAACAGGTCATGCTGCATCTGCCCGACGATGAAGCCGAACTCCGGCAGGTAGCGCCCGAGGATCCCGTAGCGATTCATCCGCCGCAGGTTGCGGTGCACGCCGATCTTGCATTTGAACAGCTCGATGAACAGGCTGGTGTTGCGGATGTCATGACGGAAATCGTCATCGATCAGGTGCCGGTTTTCCCGCAGCAGGCGAATGGTGTCGGCGCGCACGCCCTTGATTTCCGGCTGCTGGGCCATGAGCACGAAGATTTCCAGCATGGCGAACGGCGTGCGGCGGAACACATTGGGGTGGCGGGCCTCGATGTAGCCGTCGTGCAGTTGGAAGCGCGAGTTGATCGGCAGCGGCGCTTCCTCGTCCTCGGGGGCCAGGATGACTTCCTCGAAGTGCTGGATGATCAGTTCGCTGAGCTGGGCGATGCTCATCACCACCCGGTAGTACTGTTGCATGAAGTTTTCGATGGATTGCTTGGCGTCCTGCCCTTCGAAACCCAGCAGCCCGGCGATGGAGCGCTGGTGATCGAACAACAGGCGGTCTTCGGCGCGTCCGGCGAGCATGTGCAGGGCATAGCGAACCTTCCACAGGAATTCCTGGGAGGAGGCCAGCAAGGCGTTTTCGCTTTCCACCAGGAAACCTTCGCCGGCCAGTGCACGCAGGTTCAGCGTGCCGTACTGGCGGCGGGCGACCCAGAGGATCGTCTGGATGTCCCGCAGCCCACCGGGCGAGCCCTTGACGTTGGGCTCCAGGTTGTACTCGGTGTCGTTGTACTTGTGGTGACGGGCTTTCTGCTCGGCGTGCTTGGCGAGGAAGAAATCCTTGCTCGGCCACATGTGCGCGGTGCTGGTGACGTCGAGCATGCGTTGGCGCAGGTGCTCGGGGCCGGCAATGGTGCGGCTTTCCATCAGGTTGGTGATGACGGTCAGGTCGGCGCGGGCTTCGTCGGCGCACTCCTGCACCGAGCGCACGCTCTGGCCGACTTCCAGGCCGATGTCCCATAGCAGTGTCAGGAAACGCTCGATGGAATCGCGAAAGACCTCATGGTCGGCGTTGTCCAGCAGGATCAGCAAATCGATGTCGGAGTAGGGGTGCAGCTCGCCGCGCCCGTAGCCGCCGACGGCCACCAGGGCGATGTCGGCGTCCTGGCTCCAGTCGAACTGCTCCCAGGCCTTTTGCAGGATGTTGTCGACGAACCAGGCGCGGTCCTCGATCAGCCGGCGGATATCCCGACCATTGCGAAAGCGCTGGTCCAGCACCTCGTGGGCCTGGCGGATCGCCTTCTTGAATGCCGAGATGGGGCTTGCCTTCAGGGCCAGTTCTGCCTGGAACTGGCCGCGGTCGAAGAGTTCGGGATCCACCTGCGGCATTAATGGCTTTCCTTTCTATATCTATGGAGCGATAGGCGAGTTGCGGATCAGGCGGAAACGCGGGCGATGGTGTCATCGCTGCGCAGGGTGAAGATCTCGTAACCGGTCTCGGTCACCAGCAAGGTGTGCTCCCACTGGGCCGACAGCTTGCGGTCCTTGGTGATGGCGGTCCAGCCGTCACCCAGCACCTTGGTGTCGGCGCGGCCCTGGTTGATCATCGGCTCGATGGTGAAGGTCATGCCGGCCTGCAGCTCCATGCCGGTACCGGCGCGGCCGTAGTGCAAGATCTGCGGCTCTTCGTGGAACACCTTGCCGATGCCGTGGCCGCAGAACTCGCGCACCACCGAAAAACCGTTCTTCTGCGCGTGCTTTTGGATCACTTCGCCGATGTCCCCGAGGCGGCAGCCCGGCTTCACCAGTTCGATGGCCATGTACATGCATTCCTGGGTGACCTTCGACAGGCGCTGGGCCCACTCCGGCACGTTGCCGACATGGAACATGCGGCTGGTGTCGCCATGGTAGCCGTCCTTGATGACGGTGACGTCGATGTTCAGGGTGTCGCCGTCCTTCAACGGCTTTTCGTTGGGGATGCCATGGCAGACCACGTGGTTGATCGAGGTGCAGATCGACTTCGGGAAGCCTTTATAGTTGAGCGGCGCCGGGATGGCCTTCTGCTCGTTGACGATGAAGTCGTGGCAGATGCGGTCCAGCTCTTCGGTGGTCACGCCCGGCTTGACGTAGTCGGCGATCATTTCCAGCACGTCGGCGGCGAGTTTGCCGGCGACACGCATTTTCGCGATGTCCTCAGGCGTCTTGATGGTCACGGTCATACAGGCTCTCTTTGCGCCCGACGGCGCTGTTCAAAACGAAATGAGCGGCGGATATTGATCCGGGCAGCCCTTAAAGAGGCGATTCTAACAGACCATCCTGGCAATCCGCGCCTGTCAGCAATACCAGATCGGTCAGGCGCCATAAATAAACCGTGGCGAGGGAGCTTGCTCCCGCTGGGCTGCACAGCAGCCCCAATAAAGCGAGGGCCGCTACGCGCCCCAGCGGGAGCAAGCTCCCTCGCCACGGTTTTGTGCCCGGCTTGAGGTGTTTTGCCTACCTGCAGAATCCGTGTTCCGTTTTCGCCCTTGCTGTGGTATAAAATGCGCCGCTTTCCGGGGATGACCCCGTAAGCTTAAATCCACACACGTGTCGACACGATGACCTGGGTGCCTTTGGCTCATGAGCCGCTGGTTGGTCATTGGGATACGTGGAGGCCAAACCCGACTTATCAAGGAACTATCATGTCCCAAGTCAACATGCGCGATATGCTGAAGGCCGGTGTGCACTTCGGTCACCAGACCCGTTACTGGAACCCGAAAATGGGCAAGTACATTTTCGGCGCGCGCAACAAGATCCACATCATCAACCTTGAAAAAACCCTGCCAATGTTCAACGAGGCACTGACCTTCGTAGAGCGCCTGGCCCAGGGCAAAAACAAGATTCTGTTCGTCGGCACCAAGCGTTCCGCTGGCAAGATCGTTGCTGAAGAAGCAGCACGTTGCGGTTCGCCGTACGTCGATCACCGCTGGTTGGGCGGCATGCTGACCAACTTCAAGACCATCCGCGCTTCCATCAAGCGTCTGCGTGATCTTGAAGTCCAGTCCGAAGACGGCACTTTCGCCAAGCTGACCAAGAAAGAAGCGCTGATGCGCTCCCGCGATCTTGAGAAGCTGGACCGCTCCCTGGGCGGTATCAAGGACATGGGCGGTCTGCCTGACGCACTGTTCGTGATCGACGTTGACCACGAGCGCATCGCGATCACCGAAGCCAACAAGCTGGGCATCCCGGTCATCGGCGTTGTCGATACCAACAGCAGCCCGGAAGGCGTTGACTACATCATCCCAGGCAACGATGACGCCATCCGCGCCATCCAGCTGTACATGGGTTCGATGGCTGACGCTGTTATCCGTGGTCGCAACAACGTGAATGGCGGCACCGAAGTCTTCGCTGAAGAAGCTCCGGCAGCAGCCGCTGAGTAATTGACGCCCTGGCGTTGACTCAGTAAGCAAAAAGGGGGCTTGGCCCCCTTTTTGCCACCTCGAAAACCATTTGTCGCCAGCGCAGCTACCTGTTTGTAACTTGCCGCGGTCTATAAACGATGGTTTTCCAGGAAGAATTGATCGCCCGTTCGATCGGGTGGAATGGTTGAAAACCTATCCAAGAGGATTTTGAAATGGCAGAGATTACTGCAGCGTTGGTCAAAGAACTGCGCGAGCGTACCGGCGAAGGCATGATGGACTGCAAGAAAGCCTTGACCAAGGCTGGCGGCGACATCGAGAAAGCCATTGATGACATGCGTGCTTCGGGCGCCATCAAGGCTGCCAAGAAAGCGGGCAACGTGGCCGCTGAAGGCGCCATCGCTATCAAGGACGACGGTAAAGCCGCCGTTCTGCTGGAAGTCAACTCCCAGACCGACTTCCTGGCCCTGCAGGATGACTTCAAGGCATTCGTTGCTGCCAGCGTCGAGAAAGCCTTCGCTGACAAACTGACCGACGCAGCCCCGCTGATCGAAGCTCAGGAGCAAGCGCGTCTGGTCCTGGTTGGCAAAACCGGCGAAAACGTCAACATCCGTCGCCTGGTTCGCGTTGAAGGTGACGTGGTCGGCACTTACCTGCACGGCAACAAGATCGGCGTAGCAGTTGTCCTCAAGGGCGGCGACACCGAGCTGGCGAAAGACATCGCCATGCACGTTGCAGCGACCAACCCTGAGTTCCTGCTGCCTTCGGACGTTTCGGCCGAAGCGATCGAGCGCGAAAAAGGCGTTTTCCTGCAGCTGAACGAAGAGAAACTCAAGGGCAAGCCTGCCGACATCGCCGAGAAGATGGTGGCCGGTCGTATCTCCAAGTTCCTGGCTGAAGCCAGCCTGGTCGAGCAAGCGTTCGTCAAGAACCCTGAAGTCAAGGTCGGCGACCTGGCCAAGAAAGCCGGTGCTGAAATCGTTTCCTTCACCTACTTCAAGGTTGGCGAAGGTATCGAGAAGCCGGTCGACAACTTCGCTGAAGAAGTTGCTGCCCAGGTAGCTGCTGCCAGCAAGCAATAAGACAGGTTTTTACAACTGTCGCCCAGAAGAGGCTGCCCGCTCACGCGCGCAGCCTCTTTTTGGATGAGGATGCCGATTTTTATTGGTTTCCTGTCGGAACTGGCTTACAAAGCCGTGTTCCGATGGCGCTGTGTCAGCGTCAAGCCAGGCTTTGAACGAAAAGTCGCACAGGCATTTTTCGTTCAACGCACTGAGTGAGTGCAGGCTGCAAACAATCTGCAAATTTTCGTAAATACGCCGCAGGAGAGATTCGCAATGGCTCAGCAGGGCAGTGGTTATCAGGCTCGCTATAAACGCATTCTACTCAAGCTTAGCGGCGAGGCCCTGATGGGCTCGGAAGAGTTCGGGATCGATCCGAAGGTACTGGATCGCATGGCCCTGGAAGTTGGCCAACTGGTTGGAATCGGCGTCCAGGTCGGCCTGGTCATCGGCGGCGGCAACCTGTTCCGTGGTGCGGCGCTGAGCGCGGCCGGCATGGATCGGGTCACGGGCGACCACATGGGCATGCTGGCCACTGTGATGAACGCCCTGGCTATGCGTGATGCCTTGGAGCGTGCCAATATCTCGGCCATCGTGATGTCGGCCATTTCCATGGTCGGCGTGACCGATCATTACGACCGCCGCAAAGCCATGCGCCACCTCAACTCCAAGGAAGTGGTGATTTTTGCCGCAGGTACCGGTAATCCGTTCTTCACCACGGATTCGGCTGCCTGCCTGAGAGCGATCGAGATCGATGCCGATGTCGTGCTCAAGGCAACCAAGGTCGATGGTGTCTACACCGCCGACCCGTTCAAGGACCCGCATGCCGAGAAGTTCGATCATCTGACCTACGATGAAGTACTGGATCGCAAGCTGGGGGTCATGGACCTGACGGCCATCTGTCTGTGCCGCGACCACAAGATGCCGCTGCGCGTCTTTAACATGAACAAGCCCGGCGCCCTGCTGAATATCGTACACGGCGGCGCGGAAGGGACTCTGATCGAGGAAGGCCAACAATGATCAACGAAATCAAGAAAGACGCCCAAGCGCGTATGCAAAAATCCCTGGAGTCTCTGAGCCACGCGTTTGGCCAGATTCGTACCGGCAAGGCGCACCCGAGCATCCTGGGCAGCGTGATGGTGCCTTACTATGGCGCCGACACGCCGATCAGCAGCGTCGCCAACATCACCGTCAAGGATTCGCGGACCCTGCAAGTCGTGGCCTTCGAGCGCAACATGCTCGCGGCGGTCGACAAGGCGATCCAGAGCGCCGGCCTGAACCTCAACCCGACCAACCTGGGCGAGTTGCTGCTGATTTCCATGCCTGCCCTGACCGAAGAAACCCGCAAGGGCTTCACCAAGCAGGCACGCAGCGCGGCCGAAGATGCTCGGGTTGCCGTGCGCAACATCCGTCGCGATGCCCTGGGCGAGCTGAAGAAGCTGGTCAAGGACAAGGAAATCAGCGAAGACGAAGAGCGTCGCGCAGCGGCCGATATCCAGAAGCTGACCGATAAGGCCGAGGCTGACATCGATGCGGCCACCAAGCAAAAAGAAGCGGACCTGATGGCCGTATAAGGGTCCCGTTTTCATGGAAAAGACCAAGCAGGCCTTGCCGTTCGCGGTGCCGCGCCACGTGGCGATCATCATGGACGGCAATAACCGTTGGGCCAAGAAACGCTTCATGCCTGGCGTTGCCGGGCATAAGGCCGGGGTCGACGCGGTTCGCGCGGTCATCGAGGTGTGTGCCGAGGCCGGGGTCGAGGTGCTGACTCTGTTCGCGTTCTCCAGCGAGAACTGGCAGCGCCCGGCCGATGAAGTCAGCGCCTTGATGGACCTGTTCCTCAAGGCCTTGCGCCGCGAGGCCAAGCGCCTCAACGAGAACAAGATCAGCCTGCGCATCATTGGCGATCGCTCGCGCTTCCATCCGGAGCTGCAAGCCGCGATGCGCGAAGCCGAGGCCGCGACGGCGGGGGTTGATCGGTTTGTCTTGCAGATCGCCGCCAACTACGGTGGCCAGTGGGACATCGCCCAGGCTGCCCAGCGGCTGGCGCGGGAAGTCCAGGCCGGCCACCTGCGCCCGGAGGACATCACCCCGGACCTGCTGCAGACCTGCCTTGCGACCGGTGATCTGCCTTTGCCGGACCTGTGTATCCGTACCGGTGGCGAACATCGCATCAGCAACTTCCTGCTCTGGCAGTTGGCTTATGCCGAGCTGTACTTCTCCGACCTGTTCTGGCCGGACTTCAAACACGAAGCCATGCGCACCGCACTGGCCGATTTCGCTTCCCGTCAGCGTCGCTTCGGTAAAACGAGCGAGCAGATCGAAGCTGGAGCCCGGGTTTAATGCTTAAACAACGAATCATCACTGCCCTGATCCTGTTGCCTATCGCCTTGTGCGGGTTTTTCCTGCTCGAGGGGGCGAACTTTGCCCTGTTCATCGGGCTGGTCGTGACCTTGGGGGCGTGGGAATGGGCACGGCTGGCCGGTTTTCCCGCACAGTCGGCACGCATAGCCTACGCCGTGGCCGTGGCCGCCATGCTGTTCATCATGTACCTGGTGCCGGGGCTGGCGCCTTGGGTGTTGGGAGCATCGGTGTTGTGGTGGGCGACAGCCACCTTCCTGGTGTTGACCTACCCTCGCACCACCCATCACTGGGCCAACACGGCGACCAAGCTGGTGATCGGCCTGTTGATCCTCCTGCCGGCCTGGCAAGGCCTGATCTGGATCAAGCAGGGCGCACTGGGCAACTGGCAGATCATGGCCGTGATGGTGCTGGTCTGGGGCGCCGACGTCGGTGCCTATTTTTCCGGTCGGGCCTTTGGCAAGCGCAAGCTCGCGCCAAAAGTCAGCCCCGGCAAGAGTTGGGAAGGGGTCTATGGTGGCCTGGCCTTGAGCCTGGTGATCACCACCGTGGTCGGCTTCGTCCGCGACTGGACCGTGGCGCAACTGCTGATGGGGCTGTTTGGTGCCGCCCTTATCGTCTTTGTGTCCGTGGTTGGTGACCTGACTGAAAGCATGTTCAAGCGTCAATCCGGGATCAAGGACAGCAGCAACCTGTTGCCGGGTCACGGGGGGGTGCTGGATCGTATCGACAGCCTGACCGCCGCGATCCCGATCTTCGCCGTGCTGCTGTGGATGGCGGCATCGTGAGTCGTCCCCAGCAAATCACTGTGCTGGGGGCGACCGGTTCGATCGGCCTCAGTACGCTTGATGTTATCGGCCGGCACCCGGAGCGCTACCAGGTCTTTGCTCTCAGCGGCTTCACGCGCCTGAGCGAGCTGTTGGCCCTGTGCGTTCGCCATGCGCCAAAGTTTGCGGTGGTGCCTGAGGTCGGTGCGGCGCAGGCGTTGCAGGATGACCTGCGCGCAGCGGGTTTGCCCACGCAGGTGTTGGTGGGGGAGGCCGGGCTGTGCCAGGTGGCGTCCGATCCGGATGTCGACGCGGTGATGGCGGCGATTGTCGGGGCGGCCGGCTTGCGTCCGACGCTGGCGGCGGTGGAGGCCGGCAAGAAGATCCTGCTGGCCAATAAAGAAGCGCTGGTGATGTCTGGCGCACTGTTCATGCAGGCCGTGCGCCAAAGCGGCTCGGTGCTGCTGCCCATCGACAGCGAACACAATGCGATCTTTCAGTGCATGCCGCGGGATTTTTCCCGCGGTCTGGAAGCCGTGGGAGTCCGGCGGATTCTCCTGACCGCCTCCGGTGGGCCGTTCCGTCAGACGCCGCTGGAAGAGTTGCTGCATGTTTCGCCCGAGCAGGCCTGTGCTCACCCGAACTGGTCCATGGGGCGCAAGATTTCCGTGGATTCGGCGAGCATGATGAACAAGGGGCTGGAGTTGATCGAGGCCTGCTGGCTGTTCGACGCCAAGCCGGCCCAGGTCGAAGTGGTGATTCATCCACAGAGCGTGATTCATTCGCTGGTGGACTATGTAGACGGTTCGGTGCTGGCCCAGTTGGGTAACCCGGACATGCGCACCCCGATCGCCAATGCCCTGGCGTGGCCGGAGCGAATCGACTCCGGCGTCGCCCCGCTGGACCTGTTCGCCATCGCCCGCCTGGATTTCCAGGCGCCGGATGAGCAGCGCTTCCCCTGCCTGCGCCTGGCGCGGCAAGCGGCCGAGGCGGGCGGCAGTGCCCCGGCCATGTTGAACGCGGCCAACGAAGTGGCGGTCGCCGCGTTTCTCGATGGACGTGTTCGTTACCCCGAGATCGCGAGTATGATCGAGGAAGTCTTGAATCTCGAGGCGGTGGTTTCGGTCGATGACCTCGACGCGGTATTTACGGCGGATGCCAGGGCCCGTGAGTTGGCGGGGCAATGGCTGCAGCGCCACGGGCGTTGACGCTGCGATACGTTAGCCAGGGTTGCCCTGGGCAGGATTGCGGAGAAAACAGATGAGCGCGCTCTATATGATTGTCGGCACCCTGGTTGCACTGGGGGTGTTGGTCACCTTTCACGAATTCGGTCATTTCTGGGTCGCGCGTCGCTGTGGCGTCAAGGTGCTGCGTTTTTCCGTAGGCTTTGGCATGCCTTTGCTGCGCTGGCACGACAAGCAGGGCACCGAGTTCGTCGTGGCGGCGATCCCGCTGGGCGGCTACGTGAAGATGCTCGACGAGCGCGAGGGCGAGGTTCCCGCCGACCAGCTCGACCAGTCCTTCAATCGCAAGAGTGTTCGCCAACGTATCGCCATCGTGGCGGCGGGGCCGATCGCCAACTTCCTGCTGGCCATGGTGTTTTTCTGGGCGTTGGCCATGCTTGGCAGCGACCAGGTGCGACCGGTCATCGGTTCTGTGGAGGCCGGTAGCGTTGCCGCCCGGGCCGGGCTTGGTGCGGGCCAGGAAATCGTTGCGATCGACGGTGAGCCGACGTCGGGCTGGGCGGCGGTCAATTTGCAGTTGGTGCGTCGGCTGGGTGAAAGCGGTTCGCTGCAGTTGAGGGTGCGCGAGCAGGGCTCCACCGTCGACTCGCCCCGTGAGCTGGTGCTGGACAACTGGCTCAAGGGCGCCGACGAGCCGGACCCGATCCGGTCCCTGGGCATCCGCCCATGGCGTCCGGCGCTGCCGCCGGTGCTTACCGAACTCGATCCGAAAGGCCCGGCCCAGGCCGCAGGCCTGAAGACCGGCGACCGTTTGCTTGCCCTCGACGGCCAGTCGGTCAGCGACTGGCAACAGGTGGTCGATTCGGTTCGTGTACGTCCTGATACCAAAATTGTGCTGCGCGTGGAGCGCGACGGTGCTCCAATCGACGTCCCGGTCACCTTGGGTGCCCGTGGCGAAAGCAAGGCGCAGACCGGTTACCTGGGGGCGGGCGTCAAGGCCGTCGACTGGCCGCCGGAAATGATCCGCGAAGTCAGTTTCGGTCCGGTGGCGGCCATTGGCGAGGGTGCGCGTCGTACCTGGACCATGAGTGTCCTGACCCTCGACTCACTGAAGAAAATGTTGTTCGGCGAGCTCTCGGTAAAAAACTTGAGTGGACCGATAACCATTGCTAAAGTGGCGGGCGCTTCTGCCCAGTCGGGCGTTGCTGATTTCCTGAATTTCCTTGCTTATCTGAGCATTAGCCTGGGGGTTCTGAATTTGCTGCCCATTCCGGTACTGGATGGGGGGCATCTGCTGTTTTATCTGATCGAGTGGGCGCGTGGTCGTCCCTTGTCGGATCGGGTGCAAGGTTGGGGGATACAGATCGGTATCAGCTTGGTGGTCGGGGTCATGCTGCTTGCCCTCGTCAACGATCTGGGTCGTTTGTAACGCTTCGCCGAATTGCGAATCTGCCGCATTTTGCGGCAGTTTGTTTATTGCCAGTTGGAATAAGAAAGGACTTCATGAAACGTCTGCTGCTAACTGCGGTTCTCACCGTATTGATGATCGCCGAAGTTCACGCCGAGTCCTTCACTATCTCTGATATTCGCGTCAACGGCCTCCAGCGGGTCTCCGCGGGTAGCGTCTTTGGTGCCTTGCCGTTGAACGTCGGCGAGCAGGCGGATGATCGGCGCCTGGTGGAATCCACGCGTGCGCTGTTCAAGACCGGCTTCTTTCAAGATATCCAACTGGGCCGTGACGGCAACGTCCTGGTCATCACGGTAGTCGAGCGCCCGTCGGTTGCCAGTATCGAGATCGAAGGCAACAAGGCGATCTCCACCGAAGACCTCATGAAAGGCCTCAAGCAATCCGGCCTGGCCGAGGGCGAGATCTTCCAGCGTGCCACCCTCGAAGGCGTGCGTAACGAACTGCAACGCCAGTACGTCGCCCAGGGCCGCTACTCGGCCACCGTCGACACCGAAGTGGTGCCGCAACCGCGCAACCGCGTCGGCCTGAAGGTCAACATCAACGAAGGTACCGTGGCGGCCATCCAGCACATCAACGTGGTGGGCAACACGGTTTTCCCGGACGAAGACCTGATCGACCTGTTCGAACTCAAGACCACCAACTGGCTGTCGTTTTTCAAGAACGACGACAAGTACGCCCGTGAAAAACTCTCCGGTGACCTGGAGCGCCTGCGTTCCTACTACCTGGACCGTGGCTACATCAACATGGACATCGCTTCGACCCAGGTGTCCATCACCCCGGACAAGAAGCACGTCTACATCACCGTCAACGTCAACGAAGGCGAGAAATACACCGTTCGTGACGTCAAGCTCAGCGGTGACCTGAAGGTGCCGGAAGACCAGGTCAAGTCGCTGCTGCTGGTGCAGAAGGGCCAGGTGTTCTCGCGCAAGCTGATGACCACCACCTCCGAACTGATCACCCGTCGCCTGGGTAACGAGGGCTACACCTTCGCCAACGTCAACGGCGTGCCGCAGCCCCACGATGACGACCATACCGTCGACATCACCTTCGCCGTGGATCCGGGCAAGCGTGCCTACGTCAACCGCATCAACTTCCGTGGCAACACCAAGTCCGAGGACGAAGTGCTGCGCCGTGAAATGCGCCAGATGGAAGGTGGCTGGGCTTCGACCTACCTGATCGATCAGTCCAAGACCCGCCTCGAGCGCCTGGGCTTCTTCAAGGAAGTCAACGTCGAGACACCGGCCGTACCGGGTGTCGATGACCAGGTCGACGTGAACTACAGCGTTGAAGAGCAGGCGTCCGGCTCGATCACCGCCAGCGTCGGCTTCGCCCAGAGCGCCGGCCTGATCCTCGGTGGCTCGATCACCCAGAACAACTTCCTGGGTACCGGTAACAAGGTCAGCATTGGCCTGACCCGCAGTGAATACCAGACCCGCTATAACTTCGGTTTCGTGGACCCCTACTGGACGGCCGACGGTGTGAGCCTGGGCTATAACGCCTTCTATCGCACCACCGACTATGACGAGCTCGACTCGGACATCTCCAGCTATGCGGTGGACAGCTACGGTGTGGGTGCCAACATCGGCTACCCGATCAGTGAGACGTCGCGCCTGACCTTCGGCCTCACCGCCCAGCAGGACAAGATCAACACCGGTCGCTACACCGTCGACGAGATCTTCGACTTCGTTAAACGGGAAGGCGACAGCTACCTGAACTTCAAGGCGTCTGCCGGCTGGTCCGAGTCGACCTTGAACAAGGGCGTGCTGGCGACCCGTGGCCATTCCCAGAGCCTGGTGCTGGAAAGCACCATTCCTGGCAGCGACCTGTCGTTCTTCAAGCTCGACTACCGTGGCCAGCTGTTCCA
This sequence comes from Pseudomonas sp. MS646, assembly GCF_036693845.1. NCBI lineage: Bacteria > Pseudomonadati > Pseudomonadota > Gammaproteobacteria > Pseudomonadales > Pseudomonadaceae > Pseudomonas > Pseudomonas sp. MS646. The sequence goes on along the minus strand of NZ_CP144763.1, from coordinate 4,905,969 downwards.
GCCGTTGACTGACACCTACACCATGCGCCTGCACACCGAGCTGGGCTATGGCGATGGCTACGGTTCGACCGACGGCCTGCCGTTCTACGAGAACTACTACGCTGGTGGTTTCAACTCGGTGCGTGGCTTCAAGGACAGCACCCTTGGCCCGCGCAGTACGCCGAGCCGTGGCGCGGCTGCCACCGGTAACGCAGGTACATTGGCCGACCCAGACCAGGATCCGCTGCCGTTCGGTGGCAACGTATTGATCCAGGGGGGTGTCGAGGTCCTGTTCCCGATGCCGTTCGTCAAGGACCAGCGCTCGCTGCGTACTTCGGTATTCTGGGACGTGGGCAACGTTTTCGACTCTAGCTGCGATAATACGACCAACACCAATGGCACCAACTCGAACGCCAAGTGCAACGACATCAGCCTGAGCAACATGGCCAGTTCCGTCGGTCTGGGCGTGACCTGGGTGACCGCGCTGGGTCCTTTGAGCTTCGCGTTGGCGATGCCGATCAAGAAACCGGATGACGCTGAAACCCAAGTGTTCCAATTCTCCCTCGGCCAGACGTTCTAAGCGTCTGTCCCATGACAACGACAATGGATTTTGTAGGAGTGCATCGTGCGTAAGTTGACTCAATTGGTTCTCCTGGCGACCGTACTGGTCGCAGGCCCGGCGTTCGCCGACATGAAGATTGCCGTGCTGAACTATCAGATGGCCCTGCTGGAATCCGACGCGGCCAAGAAATACGCCGTGGATGCCGAGAAGAAGTTCGGCCCGCAATTGACCAAGCTCAAGGGCCTGGAAAGCAGCGCCAAGGGTATCCAGGATCGTCTGGTCGCCGGTGGCGACAAAATGGCCCAGGGCGAGCGTGAACGCCTGGAGCTGGAATTCAAGCAGAAGGCTCGTGACTTCCAGTTCCAGTCCAAGGAACTGAACGAAGCGAAAGCCGTTGCCGACCGTGAAATGCTCAAGCAGCTCAAGCCCAAGCTCGACAGCGCCGTGGAAGAAGTCATCAAGAAAGGTGGTTTTGACCTGGTGTTCGAGCGTGGCGCCGTGATCGATGTCAAGCCTCAGTACGACATCACGCGCCAGGTGATCGAGCGCATGAATCAGCTGAAGTAATCCATGACAGCGACTATCAAGCTCGGCCAGTTGGCCGAGTTCCTCGGCGCCACCCTGCGTGGCGACCCGGAGAGGGCAATTACTGGGCTAGCCACTTTGCAAGAGGCTGGCCCAGCTCAGTTGAGCTTTCTGGCAAATCCCCAATACCGCAAGTACCTGGCTGACAGCCGGGCTGCCGCGTTGTTGCTCAAGGCCGCCGATGCCGAAGGGTTTGCCGGCGACGCCTTGATCGTGCCCGACCCGTACCTGGCCTATGCGCGCATTTCCCACTTGTTCGATCCCAAGCCCAAGGCGGCTGCGGGTATTCATCCCAGTGCGGTGATCGCGGCGGATGCGGTGGTGGATCCCACGGCCAGCGTCGGTCCCTTCGTGGTGATCGAAAGCGGCGCCCGCATTGGTGCCGGTGTCACCCTGGGCGCTCATTGCGTCATTGGTGCGCGCAGCGAGGTCGGCGAAGGTGGCTGGCTGGCTCCGCGCGTGACCCTGTACCACGACGTGCGCATCGGCAAGCGGGTGGTGATTCAGTCCGGCGCGGTGCTGGGCGGTGAAGGCTTCGGTTTCGCCAACGAGAAGGGCGTCTGGCAAAAGATCGCCCAGATCGGTGGGGTCACCCTCGGCGATGACGTCGAGATCGGCGTCAACACCGCGATCGACCGGGGTGCCCTGGCCGATACGGTCATCGGCAATGGCGTCAAGCTCGACAACCAGATCCAGATCGCCCACAACGTCCAGGTCGGTGACCACACCGCCATGGCCGCCTGCGTGGGCATTTCCGGCAGCACCAAGATCGGCAAGCACTGCATGCTCGCCGGCGGCGTCGGCCTGGTGGGCCATATCGATATCTGTGACAACGTATTCCTGACCGGGATGACCATGGTGACCCACTCGATTACCGAGCCGGGCGCCTATTCTTCCGGTACGGCGATGCAACCGGCGGCCGAATGGCGCAAGAGCGCGGCCCGTATCCGTCAGCTAGACGACATCGCGCGACGTCTGCGCCAGGTGGAAAAGCGTGTAGGGGACGTGACCCCTGACGGTAATGCTTCATCAGATGGCTGATACCATTTCCATATCAAGTGTGCACAGCCGTTAGGGCTCCTTGATTTGCTAGCGGAGTGCGCGTTGCCCGTGCGCTCCCAATCTTTACATAGGCTTCCTCCCGAAATGATGGACATCAACGAGATTCGCGAATACCTGCCTCACCGTTACCCGTTCCTGCTGGTGGACCGGGTGGTGGACCTGGATGTTGAAGGCAAGCGCATTCGCGCCTACAAGAATGTCAGCATCAACGAGCCGTTCTTCAATGGTCACTTCCCCGCGCACCCAATCATGCCGGGCGTGCTGATCATCGAGGCGATGGCCCAGGCTGCCGGGATCCTTGGTTTCAAAATGCTCGACGTAAAGCCTGCCGACGGCACGCTCTACTACTTCGTGGGCTCCGACAAGCTGCGTTTCCGCCAGCCGGTCACTCCGGGCGATCAATTGATCCTCGAAGCCAAGTTCATCAGTTGCAAGCGCCAGATCTGGAAGTTCGAATGCCAGGCTTCGGTCGACGGCAAGCCAGTCTGCTCCGCTGAAATCATCTGTGCGGAACGCAAGCTATGAGTTTGATTGACCCTCGCGCAATCATCGATCCGACGGCCGTCCTGGCCGCCGATGTCGAGGTCGGCCCGTGGTCGATCATCGGCGCAGGTGTGGAAATCGGCGAGGGTACGGTGATCGGCCCCCACGTAATTCTCAAGGGGCCGACCCGGATCGGCCGTCACAATCGCATCTACCAGTTTTCCTCGGTAGGTGAGGACACGCCCGATCTCAAGTACAAGGGTGAAGAAACCCGCCTGGTCATCGGCGATCACAACGTGATCCGCGAAGGCGTGACCATTCACCGTGGCACCATCCAGGATCGCTCCGAAACGACCCTGGGCGACCACAACCTGATCATGGCCTACGCTCACATCGGCCATGACAGCGTGATCGGCAACCATTGCATCCTGGTCAACAACACCGCGTTGGCCGGTCATGTGCACGTGGATGACTGGGCGATCCTGTCCGGTTTTACCCTGGTGCACCAGTACTGCCACATCGGCGCCCACAGCTTCTCCGGCATGGGCACCGCCATCGGCAAGGACGTTCCCGCCTATGTCACGGTGTTCGGCAACCCGGCCGAAGCCCGCAGCATGAACTTCGAGGGTATGCGCCGTCGGGGCTTCAGCGAAGAGGCGATCACCGCGTTGCGGCGTGCCTACAAGGTCGTGTATCGCCAGGGCCTGACCGTCGAGCAGGCACTCGCCGAACTGGCCGAGGCCTCGGCGCAGTACCCGGAAGTCGCGACGTTCCGCGATTCCATCCAGTCTTCGACTCGCGGCATCACCCGTTAACCATGGCTAATCTGCGTATTGCGCTGGTGGCCGGAGAGGCTTCCGGCGACATTCTGGGCGCCGGTCTGATGCGTGCGCTCAAGGCGCAGCATCCTGCGGTGGAGTTCATGGGTGTTGGCGGCCCGTTGATGCAGGCCGAAGGGCTGGTCTCCTATTTTCCGATGGAACGCCTGTCGGTGATGGGGCTGGTGGAGGTGCTCGGTCGCCTGCGCGAATTGCTGGCCCGGCGCAAGAAGCTGATCGAGACCCTGATCGACGAAAAGCCGGATGTGTTCATCGGCATCGACGCCCCGGATTTCACCCTCAACATCGAGCTCAAGCTGCGTCAGGCCGGGATCAAGACCGTGCATTACGTCAGCCCGTCGGTCTGGGCCTGGCGGCAGAAGCGGGTGCTCAAGATTCGCGAAGGCTGCGACCTGATGCTGACGCTGCTGCCGTTCGAAGCCCGCTTTTACGAAGAGAAGGGCGTGCCGGTGCGGTTTGTCGGGCATACCCTGGCCGACACCATTCCCCTGCAGGCCGATCGCCAGGCGGCTCGCCAGGCGCTGGGCCTGGTCGATGGGCCGCTGGTGGCATTGATGCCCGGCAGCCGTGGCGGTGAAGTGAGTCGCCTGGGTGGCTTGTTTTTCGACGCCGCCGAACGCCTCCGGGCGATGCGCCCCGACGTGCGTTTTGTCCTGCCGTGCGCCAGCCCGCAGCGCCGGGAGCAGCTTGAAGCGCTGCTGGCGGGGCGCGATCTGCCGGTCACGCTGCTCGACGGTCGCTCCCATGACGCGCTGGCTGCCTGTGACGCCGTGTTGATTGCCTCCGGCACTGCTACCCTTGAGGCGTTGCTGTACAAACGCCCGATGGTGGTTGCCTATCGCCTGGCGCCGCTGACGTTCTGGATCCTCAAGCGCATGGTCAAGAGCCCCTACGTGTCCCTGCCGAACCTGTTGGCCCAGCGCCTGCTGGTGCCGGAGTTGCTGCAGGACGAGGCCACGGCCGACGCCCTGGCCAATACACTTGCGCCGTTGATCGACGGCGGCGAGGAGCAGACCCGCGGCTTCGACGAAATCCACCGGACCCTGCGCCGCGACGCCTCCAATCAGGCGGCAGACGCGGTGCTGACCCTGATCGGCGCACAATCATGAGCCACTCGAAACTGCAGATGGGCCTGGACTTCAATCTGGTCGCCGAAGTGGAAGAATTGGTCGCCGGTGTCGACGAGGTGGGCCGTGGCCCGTTGTGCGGCGCCGTGGTAACGGCCGCGGTCATTCTCGATCCGAACCGGCCGATCCTGGGCCTCAACGATTCCAAGAAGCTCACCGAGGCCCGTCGCGAAAAGCTCTACGACGAGATTTGCGAGAAAGCCCTGAGCTGGTGCATTGCCCGGGCCGAGGTCGAAGAGATCGATGAGCTGAACATCCTCCACGCCACCATGTTGGCCATGCAGCGAGCGGTGCAGGGCCTGCACATCACGCCGAAGCTGGCGATGATCGACGGCAATCGCTGCCCGAAACTGTCGATGCGCGCCGAGGCGGTGGTCCAGGGCGACGCGAAGGTGCCCGCCATCGCGGCCGCATCGATTCTGGCCAAGGTCAGCCGCGATCGGGAAATGAGCGCCTTCGAACTGATTTATCCGGGCTACGGCATCGGCGGCCACAAGGGCTACCCGACCCCCGTGCACCTGGAAGCCTTGGCACGCCTCGGGCCAACGCCGATCCACCGGCGCTCGTTCGCTCCGGTGCGGCTGGCTTATGAGGCGCGTGAAGGGTTGATCATAAACAGTCAGTACCCTGTTTCTTGAGACAAACGCTGCTTTTGTGGCGAGGGGATTTATCCCCGTTGGACTGCGAAGCAGTCCCGAAGTCTGTCAGACGCAACGGGTTGTCAGGTTTAAGGGCCGCTTCGCGCCCCAGCGGGGATAAATCCCCTCGCCACAAAGGCCGTGTTCGTATGTTCAAGGTCGGACACTCATGGCTGATGTTTTACCCCAGGCCCGGTACAATCCGGGCCTTGTTGTTTTCATGACTTAACGCAGGATCACTATGCCGGCTTCATTCGTTCATCTACGCCTGCACACTGAATATTCCCTGGTCGACGGTCTGGTGCGGATCAAGCCACTGGTCAAGACCCTGGTGGGCATGAACATGCCTGCCGTGGCGGTCACCGACCAGAACAACATGTGTTCGCTGGTCAAGTTCTACAAGGCCTCCATGGGCGCCGGGATCAAGCCGATCTGCGGTGCCGACCTGTGGTTGTCGAACAAGGACCCGGATGCGCCGTTGAGCCGCATCAGCCTGCTGGTCATGAATGCGGTGGGGTATCGCAACCTCACCGAGCTGATTTCCCGGGGCTTCATCGATGGCCAGCGCAACGGTTCGATCATCATCGAACGCGAGTGGGTGGCCGAGGCCAGCGAAGGCCTGATCATGCTGTCGGCGGCCAAGGAGGGTGAGATCGGCTTGGCCCTGCTCAGCGGCAACCCCGAGGAGGCCGAGGCATTGGCCCGGGACTGGATGGCGGTGTTTCCCGACCGCTTCTACATCGAGGTGCAGCGCACCAATCGGCCCAATGACGAAGAGCACCTGCACGCCGCCGTGGCCCTGGCCGACAAGCTCGGCGCGCCGCTGGTGGCCACCAACGACGTGCGCTTTATCAAGCCGGAGGATTTCGAGGCCCACGAAACCCGCGTCTGCATCGGCGAAGGCCGTGCCCTTGACGACCCGCGCCGCTCGAAGAACTACAGCGACCAGCAATACCTCAAGAGCGCCGAGGAAATGGCCGAGTTGTTCAGCGACCTGCCTGAGGCGCTGGAAAACACCGTCGAGATCGCCAAGCGTTGCAACATCGAGGTCAAGCTGGGCAAGCACTTCCTGCCCAACTTCCCGATCCCCGATGGCATGACCATCGACGAATATTTCCGCAAGGTGTCGTTTGATGGCCTGGAAGAGCGCCTCAGCGTCCTGTTGCCCAAGGACACCACCGAGGATTACGAAGCCAAGCGCCAGGTCTACATCGACCGGCTGAATTTCGAGCTGGATATCATCATCCAGATGGGCTTCCCCGGTTACTTCCTGATCGTGATGGACTTCATCCAGTGGGCCAAGAACAACGGCGTGCCGGTCGGTCCGGGCCGGGGGTCGGGTGCCGGGTCGCTGGTGGCCTACGTGCAGAAGATCACCGACCTCGACCCGCTGGAATATGACCTGCTCTTCGAACGGTTCCTCAACCCGGAACGGGTTTCCATGCCCGACTTCGACGTCGACTTCTGCATGGATGGTCGCGACCGGGTGATCGACTACGTGGCCGAGAAGTACGGCCGCAATGCGGTGAGCCAGATCATCACCTTCGGTTCCATGGCCGCCAAGGCGGTGGTGCGGGACGTGGCGCGGGTGCAAGGCAAGTCCTACGGCCTGGCGGACCGCTTGTCGAAAATGATCCCGTTCGAAGTCGGCATGACCCTGGAAAAAGCCTACGAGCAGGAAGAAATCCTGCGGGACTTCATCAAGGTCGATGAAGAGGCCGCGGAAATCTGGGAGATGGCCCGCAAGCTCGAAGGCGTGGTGCGTAACGTCGGCAAGCACGCCGGTGGCGTGGTGATCGCCCCGACCAAGCTGACCGACTTCTCGCCGATCTATTGCGATGAAGAGGGCGACGGCCTGGTCACCCAGTTCGACAAGGATGACGTCGAGGCAGCGGGCCTGGTGAAGTTCGACTTCCTCGGCCTGCGGACCCTGACGATCATCGACTGGGCGCTGAAGACCATCAACCGCGACCGGGCCAAGCTCGGCGAAGAGCCACTGGACATCGCGTTCATCCCGCTGGACGACAAGCCGACCTACAGCCTGTTGCAGAAGGCCGAGACCACGGCGGTGTTCCAGCTTGAATCCCGGGGCATGAAGGAGCTGATCAAGAAGCTCAAGCCCGACTGCCTGGAAGACTTGATCGCACTGGTGGCCCTGTTCCGTCCGGGGCCGCTGCAATCGGGCATGGTGGACGACTTCATCAACCGTAAGCACGGTCGCGCCGAACTGGCCTACCCACACCCGGACTACCAGTACGACGGCCTCAAGCCGGTGCTGGCACCGACCTACGGCATCATCCTGTATCAGGAACAGGTGATGCAGATCGCCCAGGTGATGGCCGGCTACACCCTTGGCGGCGCGGACATGCTGCGTCGGGCGATGGGTAAGAAAAAGCCCGAGGAAATGGCCAAGCAGCGCGGCGGCTTCATCGAAGGCTGTGCGAACAACGGCATTGATGCGGACCTGGCCGGTAACATCTTCGACCTGGTGGAAAAATTCGCCGGTTACGGCTTCAACAAATCCCACTCCGCCGCGTACGGCCTGGTGTCGTACCAGACCGCCTGGCTGAAGGCGCATTACCCGGCGCCGTTCATGGCCGCCGTGCTCTCGGCGGATATGCACAACACCGACAAGGTCGTGACCTTGATCGAAGAAGTGCGGACCATGAAGCTGCGCCTCGACGCGCCGGACGTGAACGCCTCGGAGTTCAAGTTCACGGTGAACGAAGAGGGCCGCATCATCTACGGCCTTGGCGCGATCAAGGGCGTGGGCGAGGGGCCGGTGGAAGCGATCACCGAGGCGCGCCAGGACGGGCCGTTCAAGGACCTGTTCGACTTCTGCGCCCGGGTCGACCTCAAGCGCATCAACAAGCGCACCCTCGATGGCTTGATCCGCAGCGGCGCGCTGGACCGGCTCGGCCCCTATTTCCATGATGAACCCAAGGCCTACCAGGCCAACATCGACCGCAACCGCGCGGTGTTGCTGGCGGCCATGGAAGAAGCCATCAAGGCGGCCGAACAGACCGCCCGCACCCACGACAGTGGCCACGCCGACCTGTTTGGCGGGCTGTTCGTCGAGGAGGACGCCGACGTCTACGGCAATCATCGCAAGGCCAAGGAACTGACCCTCAAGGAACGCCTCAAGGGTGAAAAAGACACCTTGGGCCTGTACCTCACCGGGCACCCGATCGACGAGTATGAAGGCGAGATCCGCCGTTTTGCCCGTCAGCGCATCATCGACCTCAAGCCGGCCCGGGACACCCAGACCGTCGCCGGTATGATCATTGCCCTGCGGGTGATGAAGAACAAAAAGGGCGACAAGATGGGTTTCATCACCCTCGACGACCGCTCCGGGCGTATCGAGGCGTCCTTGTTCGCCGATGCGTTCCATTCGGCGCAGTCGCTGTTGCAGACCGACGCGATGGTGGTGGTCGAAGGCGAGGTCAGCAACGATGACTTCTCCGGTGGTCTGCGGCTGCGGGTCAAGCGGGTGATGAGCATGGAGGACGCCCGGACCAACCTGGCCGAGAGCCTGCGCCTGAAGCTGCAGACCCAGGACCTCAAGGGTGACCAGTTGCGCTGGCTGGGCGAATTGTTCAAGCGCCATCGCGGCGCCTGTCCGATCACCATGGAGTACATGCGGCCCGACGCCAAGGCGGTGTTGCAGTTCGGCGAGGGCTGGCGGATCGACCCGGCGGATGCGTTGATTCAAGCCTTGCGTGACCAGTTCGGCAAAGACAACGTCTTCCTCCAATACCGTTGACGGCCAGGGGCCACCTCGCAAACCCGAGTGCCCCCTGATCTCGACCCGGATTTTTAATCTCGACCTGAACGCGCCTCTCCCTTAAGGTAGGCGCGAATAGACAACCGGCCGGCCCAAGCTCTCTTGGACGTCGACCCAAGACGGACGCCTATGAACCCGAATTTTCTAGATTTCGAACAGCCGATCGCCGACCTGCAAGCCAAGATCGAAGAGTTGCGCTTGGTCGGTAATGACAATTCGCTGAATATCGGCGATGAAATCTCTCGTCTGCAGGACAAGAGCCGTACGCTGACCGAAGACATCTTCGGCAAGCTGACCAGCTGGCAGATCGCGCGCCTGGCGCGTCATCCGCGTCGTCCCTACACCCTGGACTACATCGAGCACATCTTCACCGAGTTCGACGAACTGCACGGCGACCGTCACTTCTCCGACGACGCCGCGATCGTGGGCGGTGTGGCTCGCCTGGAAGACCAGCCGGTGATGGTCATCGGCCATCAGAAGGGCCGTGAAGTGCGCGAGAAGGTACGTCGCAACTTCGGCATGCCGCGTCCTGAAGGCTACCGCAAGGCTTGCCGCCTGATGGAAATGGCCGAGCGCTTCAAGATGCCGATCCTGACCTTCATCGACACGCCGGGTGCCTACCCGGGCATCGACGCCGAAGAGCGCAACCAGAGCGAAGCGATCGCCTGGAACCTGCGGGTCATGGCACGCCTGAAGACCCCGATCATCGCCACCGTCATCGGCGAAGGCGGTTCCGGTGGTGCGCTGGCCATTGGTGTCTGCGACCAGCTGAACATGCTGCAATATTCCACTTACGCGGTGATCTCGCCGGAAGGCTGCGCCTCGATCCTGTGGAAAACCGCCGAGAAGGCCCCGGACGCCGCTGAAGCCATGGGCATCACCGCCGAGCGCCTCAAGGGCCTGGGCATCGTGGACAAGGTGATCAACGAGCCCGTGGGCGGCGCCCACCGCGACCCGGCCGCTGCCGCCGCGCTGATTCGTGCCGAACTGAGTTCGCAATTGTCGATGCTGAAGAAACTCGACCACGACACATTGCTGACCCGTCGCTACGATCGTCTGATGAGCTACGGTCTCTGATCTGACGGCAGTACCCTGTGGGAGCGGGCTTGCTCGCGAATGCGCAGTGTCAGTCGACATAATGTTAACTGGCACTGCGCATACGCGAGCAAGCCCGCTCCCACATTTGATTGGTGTGAAGGCCCATGTCCATGAATCAATCCAGGATTGATCTCCCCACCGGGCTCCTCACCCAACTGTCCCCCTGGCTCAACGCTACCGCCTGGCACATCGCCTTCTCCGGCGGCCTCGATTCCACCGTGCTGCTGCACCTGCTCGTTTCGCTGTCCAAACATCACACCCTGCCCCCGATCCGGGCGCTGCACGTCCATCACGGGCTCCAGGCTGCGGCCGATGCCTGGCCGGAACATTGCCGTCGGGTGTGTGAGGCACTGGGCGTGCCGTTGCACGTGGTGAGCGTTGAGGTTTGCCTGGGTGCCAGCCTCGAACGCGCTGCCCGGGAGGCGCGCTACGCGGCCTTTGCTGCAACGCTCCAGGCCGACGAAGTGCTGCTCACCGCCCAGCACCAGGATGATCAGGCCGAAACCCTGTTGTTCCGCTTGCTGCGCGGGGCGGGCGTGCGCGGTTTGTCGGCGATGCCCCGGCAGCGTCCCCTCGGGCACGGGTATTTGTTGCGCCCGCTGCTCGAGGTATCCCGGGCGGCGTTGGAGGCCTACGCGACGCAGCAGGGCTTGAACTGGATCGAGGACCCCTCCAACGACGACCTGCGGTATTCGCGCAATTACTTGCGCCGGCGGGTGTTTCCGCTGCTGGCCGAGCACTGGCCTCGGGCGTCCATGAGCCTGGCTCGCAGCGCCGCACACATGAGCGAAGCCCAGGATTTGCTGAGCGACCTGGCGCGGCTCGACCTGGCCGCTGCCGCGAGCCCGGACGCGTTCGACTGGCTGGGTGTGCCGTCGCTTGAACTGGCGCCCTTGCAGGCCCTGTCTGCGGCGCGCCAGCGCAACGCATTGAGCCATTGGCTGGCGGCGCTGACCCTGTTGCCCGACAGCGATCACTGGTCCGGCTGGGACGCGTTGCGCGATGCGGCGCACGACGCCCGGCCGATCTGGCGCCTGGCCGGAGGTGAGTTACACCGTGGTGGCGGGCGAGCCTGGTGGTTATCCGACCACTGGCTGCGCCCGGTCGCCGGCGCTGTTCAATGGCCGGATCCGGCGGCCGCGTTGTACTTGCCGGGCAATGGCCGAGTCACGCTCAACGGCCAGCGGCCGGCGGGGCCCCTGTGGATCCGCTATCGTCAAGGCGGCGAGGTGCTGCAATTGCCGGGCCGTGGGCATCGCGACCTCAAGCGTTTGCTCAATGAGCGCGCGGTGCCGGCCTTCGTTCGCGGCCGATTGCCGCTGCTGTACCAGGGCCAGCGATTGCTGGCGGTGGCTAATCTGGGCGGGCTCGACTGCGCGGCAGATGGCAGTTGGCAATTGGTCTGGCAGCCAGGAAGCCAAGATCGGGGTTTGAGCTGAAAGGGGCTTTCCGGTAGACTACGCTCCCTTCTTGATACAACTTCTGTGGATTCGCCTGAATTGCAGGAGTTGCCGATTACCAAGCAGTCTTTGCTGGGCGATTCCAAAAAATGTGTAGCGAGCAACGTACCGGTGATTTCACTTCCGGTCTGTCCCAACGCGGCGGTTTTTTTGAAAGGTGCACTGTGATTAATGCAGGTGATCGGGGGCTTCGGCCTTCCTTCGCTTTCCCCGGCGGCTCGGACCGCTTTAACGCAGACTTCTAGGGTTTTTCATGACGCGCTACATATTCGTCACGGGCGGTGTTGTTTCTTCATTGGGGAAAGGCATTGCCTCGGCTTCATTGGCGGCCATCCTGGAGGCGCGGGGACTTAAGGTCACCATGCTCAAGCTGGACCCGTACATCAACGTCGACCCGGGCACCATGAGCCCGTTCCAGCACGGTGAAGTGTTCGTCACCCATGACGGCGCCGAGACCGACCTGGACCTGGGCCACTACGAGCGGTTCATCCGCACGACCATGACCCAGAACAACAACTTCACCACCGGCCGTGTCTACGAGCACGTGCTGCGCAAGGAGCGTCGTGGTGACTACCTGGGCGCGACCATCCAGGTCATCCCGCACATCACCGACGAAATCAAGCGCCGCATCATCAAGGGTGCTGGCGACGCCGACGTGGCGATGGTCGAGATCGGCGGCACCGTGGGCGACATCGAGTCCCAGCCGTTCCTCGAGGCCATCCGCCAGTTGCGTTTCGAAATCGGCGCCAAGCGCGCGATGTTGATGCACCTGACCCTGGTCCCGTACATCGCCACCGCTGGCGAAACCAAGACCAAGCCAACCCAGCACTCGGTCAAGGAGCTGCGCTCCATCGGTCTGCAACCGGACGTGCTGATCTGCCGCTCCGATCACCCGATCGACCTGTCGTCGCGTCGCAAGATCGCCCAGTTCACCAACGTTGAAGAGCGTGCGGTGATCGGCCTGGAAGACGCCGACACCATCTACAAGATCCCCGGCATCCTGCACTCCCAGGGCCTGGACGATTTCGTCGTCGAGCGTTTCGGCCTGCAGTGCGCCGGTGCCGACCTGTCCGAGTGGGACGCCGTGGTCGATGCCAAGCTCAACCCTGAGCACGAAGTCACCATCGCCATGGTCGGCAAGTACATGGAGCTGCTGGACGCCTACAAGTCGCTGATCGAAGCGATGAGCCACGCCGGTATCAGCAACCGCACCAAGGTCAACCTGCGCTACATCGATTCCGAAGACATCGAGAACCAGGGCACTGGCCTGCTCGAAGGCGCCGACGCGATCCTCGTGCCGGGCGGCTTCGGCCTGCGGGGCGTGGAAGGCAAGATCACCGCCGTGCAATACGCTCGCGAAAACAAGGTGCCTTACCTGGGGATCTGCCTGGGCATGCAAGTGGCGGTCATCGAGTTCGCCCGTAACGTGCTGGGCTGGAAAGACGCCAACTCCACCGAATTCGATCGCGCCAGCGGCCACCCGGTCGTGGGCCTGATCACCGAGTGGGAAGACGCCACCGGCGCCGTTGAAGTGCGCACCGAATCTTCCGACCTGGGCGGCACCATGCGCCTCGGTGCCCAGGAATGCCTGCTCGAAGCCGGTTCCCTGGTGCACGAGTGCTACGCCAAGGACGTGATCGTCGAGCGTCACCGCCATCGCTACGAAGTGAACAACAACCTGCTGCCGCAACTGATCGAGGCTGGCCTGAAGATCTCCGGCCGCTCCGGTGACGGCGCGCTGGTCGAGGTGGTCGAGTCGCCGGATCACCCATGGTTCGTGGCTTGCCAGTTCCACCCCGAGTTCACCTCGACGCCACGGGACGGTCATCCGCTGTTCAGCGGTTTTGTGAAAGCCGCTTTGGCCCAACACCAGAAAAAGGCATAAGACGATGGCCCAGAAGATCATCCGCGTCGGTGACATCGAGATTGCCAACGACAAGCCCATGGTGCTGTTCGGCGGCATGAACGTGCTGGAAAGCCGTGACATGGCGATGCAGGTCTGCGAGGAGTACGTCAAGGTCACCCAGAAACTGGGGATCCCCTACGTCTTCAAGGCCAGCTTCGACAAGGCCAACCGTTCGTCCGTGACTTCCTACCGTGGCCCGGGCCTGGAAGAGGGCATGCGGATCTTCCAGGACATCAAGCAAGCCTTCGGCGTGCCGATCATCACCGACGTCCACGAGCCTGCCCAGGCGGCGGTCGTGGCCGAGGTCTGCGACATCATCCAACTGCCGGCCTTCCTGTCGCGCCAGACCGACCTGGTGGTCGCGATGGCCAAGACCGGCGCGGTGATCAACATCAAGAAGGCCCAGTTCCTCGCGCCCCAGGAAATGAAACACATCCTGAGCAAGTGCGAGGAGGCCGGCAATGACCAGTTGATCCTCTGCGAGCGCGGTTCGAGCTTCGGCTACAACAACCTGGTGGTGGACATGCTCGGCTTCGGCATCATGAAGCAGTTCGAATACCCGGTGTTCTTCGACGTGACGCACGCCTTGCAGATGCCTGGCGGCCGTTCCGACTCCGCCGGTGGTCGTCGTGCCCAGGTCACGGACCTGGCCAAGGCGGGCATGAGCCAGTCCCTGGCGGGCCTGTTCCTGGAAGCCCACCCGGATCCGGACAACGCCAAGTGCGACGGTCCTTGCGCCCTGCGCTTGAACAAGCTGGAACCTTTCCTGTCTCAGCTCAAGGCGTTGGACGAGCTGGTCAAGGGTTTTGCGACGATAGAAACCGCGTAAGGCGGTTTTCTCCGGTAAAGTACCGCTCGTTTATCGCTCTGGCCTGCGGGCCGCACTGCTCTTGTGGGAGCATGGTTTGCCAGCGATGGCGCCCTTGAGGCCCCCATCGCCGACAAGCCGTGCTCTTGTGGCGAGGGAGCTTGCTCCCGCTGGAGTGCGAAGCGCTCCCATTCGGTCTCTTTTGGCTGAATCGCAGCTGAGGGTGAGCAAGTTTTCTGCAACGTTCTAGTCAACTTTGGAGTGTTTACAACAATGGCAAAAATCGTCGACATCAAAGGTCGTGAGGTTCTCGACTCCCGTGGCAACCCCACTGTTGAAGCGGACGTGCTTCTCGACAACGGCATCATCGGCAGCGCCTGCGCGCCGTCCGGTGCTTCCACTGGCTCGCGCGAAGCGCTGGAGCTGCGTGATGGCGACAAGGGCCGTTACCTGGGCAAGGGCGTGCTGAAAGCCGTCGCCAACATCAACGGTCCGATCCGTGACCTGTTGCTGGGCAAGGACCCTGCCGACCAGAAAGCCCTCGATCAGGCGATGATCAAGCTCGACGGTACCGAGAACAAAGCTACCCTGGGCGCCAACGCGATCCTCGCCGTTTCCCTGGCTGCCGCCAAGGCTGCCGCCCAGGACCAGGACCTGCCACTGTACGCCCACATCGCCAACCTCAACGGTACGCCGGGCGTCTATTCGATGCCGGTGCCGATGATGAACATCATCAACGGCGGCGAACATGCCGACAACAACGTCGACATCCAGGAGTTCATGGTGCAGCCGGTGGGCGCCAAGTCCTTCTCCGAAGGCCTGCGCATGGGCACCGAGATTTTCCATCACCTCAAGGCTGTGCTGAAGGCCCGTGGCCTGAGCACCGCCGTTGGCGACGAAGGTGGTTTCGCCCCGAACCTGGCGTCCAACGAAGACGCGCTGAAAGTGATCTCCGAAGCCGTGGCCAACGCCGGCTACACGCTGGGCACCGACGTGACCCTGGCCCTGGACTGCGCCGCCAGTGAGTTCTTCGAAGACGGCAAGTACAACCTGTCCGGCGAAGGCCAGGTGTTCACCGCCGAAGGTTTCGCCGACTACCTCAAGGGCCTGACCGAGCGCTACCCGATCATCTCCATCGAAGACGGCCTGGACGAGTCCGATTGGGCGGGTTGGAAGATCCTCACCGACAAGATCGGCGAGAAGACCCAGCTGGTGGGTGACGACCTGTTCGTGACCAACACCAAGATCCTGAAGGAAGGCATCGACAAGAAGATCGCCAACTCGATCCTGATCAAGTTCAACCAGATCGGCACCCTGACCGAAACCCTGGAAGCCATCCAGATGGCCAAGGCCGCCGGCTACACCGCCGTGATCTCCCACCGTTCCGGTGAAACCGAAGATTCGACCATTGCCGACCTGGCCGTGGGCACCGCGGCAGGCCAGATCAAGACCGGTTCGCTGTGCCGTTCCGACCGCGTTTCCAAGTACAACCAACTGCTGCGTATCGAAGAGCAGTTGAACGGCAAGGCCAAGTACAACGGTCGCGCCGAGTTTCGCGGTTAAGCGGTAGATGGTAAAAAGACAGCGGGTTATGTCGGAAAAGTCGCCCATGCGGCGCTTTTCCCTCTAATCTGATGCCTTATCAAGCACAAGCCTGGGTTTTCCAGGCTTCGTGCTATCAGACGCTGCAAAGTTTGGCATGGCGGTCTTTTTTCACTGGATACTGATATTCGATGCGCAGTCCCAATTGGTTGTTTCTTGTCTTGCTCCTGTTGCTGGCCGGCTTGCAGTACCGCCTCTGGGTGGGTAATGGCAGCCTGGCGCAAGTGGCCGACCTGACTCAGCAGATTGCCGACCAGCATGCCGAAAACGAGGCGTTGCTGGAGCGTAATCGGGTAATGGACGCCGAAGTCACAGAGTTGAAAAAAGGCATGGAGACCGTCGAAGAGCGGGCTCGCCATGAATTGGGCATGGTCAAGGAGGGTGAAACCCTCTACCAGTTGGCCCAATGAGTATTCGTTTGCCGGCCTTCTGGGCCGTGATTCCTGCCGCGGGCGTGGGTGCCCGGATGGCCGCGGACCGACCCAAGCAGTACCTGCAACTGGGCGGACGTACAATTCTTGAACACAGCCTCGGCTGTTTCCTCGATCACCCCACCGTCAAGGGCGTGGTGGTGAGCATTGCCCATGATGATCCCTACTGGCCGAGCCTGGCTTGCGCCAGCGATTCGCGCATCCAGCGCGTGGACGGCGGCGAGCAGCGTGCGGACTCCGTGCTCAATGCCTTGTTGCATCTGCACGGGCAGGGCGCCGACGATCATGACTGGGTGCTGGTGCACGATGCGGCGCGGCCCAACCTGTCCCGCGATGACCTGGACACCTTGCTCGGCGAGTTGGTGAACGATCCGGTCGGGGGCCTGCTGGCGGTTCCGGCCCGGGACACCTTAAAGCGCGTCGACAAACAGGGCCGCGTAGTGGAAACCGTAGATCGCAGCGTGATCTGGCAAGCCTACACGCCCCAGATGTTTCGCCTCGGCGCGCTGCACCGGGCCCTTGCCGACAGCCTGGTGGCGGATGCGCTCATTACCGATGAAGCTTCGGCCATGGAGTGGGCGGGGCAGGCGCCTCGCTTGATCGAGGGGCGTTCCGACAACATCAAGATCACCCGCCCTGAAGACCTGGAGTGGCTGCGCCAGCGTTGGGTGCATCGCCGTTAGTACCGTATAAGGACGTCACCGCTCCGTGGCGAGGGAGCTTGCTCCCGCTGGGCTGCGTAGCAGCCCTAAAAGGTTGGGACCGCTGCGCGTTCCAGCGGGAGCAAGCTCCCTCGCCACGATAAGTGATGAACCTCAAGTGAACAGCATTACGCCAGTACCGGGGATGTCCTGTTCCAGTTAACCCGCTTCGCGAGCAAGCTCGCTCCCACAGGAAGCTGTGTACACAGTCCAATGTGGGCGCGAGCTTGCTCGCGAAGGCGTCGGCCCGGTCGACCTGCCATCAGTTGTCCTGCAAAAACATTTCCCGGTTCAAGCCATGGCGCTGCAGCTTTTCATTGAAGGTGCGGCGCGGCAGTTGCAACTCTTCGAGCACCGCTTTCACGTCGCCCTTGTGCCGTGTCAGGGCGGCGCGCAGGCATTGGGCTTCGAAGGCCTCCTGCTGGGCGGCCAGTGACTGCCCGGGCTCGCTGTCCAGGGTGTGCGGCTGGTCCAGCCCCAGTACCTGGCGTTCGGCGACGTTGGCCAGTTCACGCACGTTGCCCGGCCAGGCATGGCTGAGCAGGTGATTCAACTGCGGGCCGCTCAGGGGCGCGGCGGTGCGGCCCAGGCGCTCGGCGGCGCTGTGGGTGAAGTGTTCGAACAGCAGCGGGATGTCCTCGCGCCGTTCCCGTAGCGGTGGCAAGCGCAGCTCGGCGATGTTCAGGCGATAGGCAAGGTCTTCGCGAAAGCGCCCGGCCCGGGCCTCATCCAACAGGTCGGGCTTGGTCGCGGCGATGATCCGCAGGTCGACGTGGATGCTCTGGTTCGAGCCCAGCCGTTCGAGCTTCTGTTCCTGCAGCACCCGCAGCAGCTTGACCTGCTGGGCCAGGGGCATGCTCTCGATTTCATCGAGGAACAACGTGCCGCCGTGAGCGTATTCGAGCTTGCCGATACGCTTGCCCTGGGCGCCGGTGAACGCACCGCTTTCATGGCCGAACAGTTCCGCTTCGAACAACGGTTCGGGAATGGCCGCGCAGTTCAGTGCGACAAAAGGCTTGCTCGCCCTCGGGCCGAAGTCGTGCAGGCAACGGGCGACCAATTCCTTGCCGCTGCCGGTTTCGCCGCGGATCAGGACGTTGACCGGCAACGCGGCCAAGTCCAGCACCTGGCGGCGCAGGTTCTGCAAGGCGCGGGACACGCCCAGCAGCGTCCCGTCGAGGCGGGCCCTGGCGTCGGCCTGTTCGTGCAGGCGACGGTTCTCCAGGACCAGGGTGCGCTTGTCCAGGGCCCGGCGCAGGCTGCCGAGCAGGGCTTCGGGGCTGAAAGGCTTTTCCAGGAAGTCGTAGGCGCCGTCGCGCATGGCTTCCACGGCCATCGGCACGTCACCGTGGCCGGTCAACAGGATCACTGGCAAGTCCGGGTCGCGGCGGCGGACTTCGGCCAGCAGGTCCAGGCCGCTGAGGCCGGGCATGCGCACATCGCTGAGGATCACCCCGGGGTAGTGCTCCGGCAATTGCGCCAGGCAGTCTTCGGCGCGACTGAACAACTGCACCTGGAACCCCGACAGGCTCAACCATTGCTCGACGGCACTGCGGATGCTGCCTTCGTCATCCACGACCATGACTGAATCAAGCATGCAACTGCGCCTCCTGGTCGATGGGCAAGGTCACGCAGAATACCGCGCCGTGTTCATGGTTGTCCGCTGTCAGGCGCCCACCCGACTCATGAATGATCGCAAACGACACCGCCAGCCCCAGCCCCAGGCCGTCGCCCACTGCCTTGGTGGTGAAGAACGGGTCGAACACCTGGGCCAGGTGCTCCTCGGCGATCCCGCAGCCGCTGTCGCTCACGCACAGGCGCCACAGTTGTTCATCGGCCTCCAGGCGCACTTCCAGGCGCTTGAGGGGCTGCCCGGCCATGGCGTCGAGGGCGTTGCGCAGAAGGTTGATCAATACCTGTTCGAGGCGGATCGCATCGCCGCGCACCCACGCCGGACGCGTCAGGTGGAGCACGGTGCTGACCTGTTCGTCCCGTAGCCGGGTGTCCAGCAATTGCAGGGCCTGGTCCACCACCGCCGCCAGGTCGAGCCGTTCGCGCAGGCCGCTGGGGCTCTTGCGGGCGAAGGTTTTCAGGTGGCCGGTGAGGGCGGCCATGCGGGTCAGCATGTCGTCCACCGGCTTGAGGGCCTTGTAGGCATCGTCGACCCGGCCATGGTCCAGCAGCAGGCGCAAGGTGGCCAGTTGCATGCGCTGGGCGGTCAGTGGCTGGTTGATCTCGTGGGCTAGGGCCGCGGACATCTGCCCCAGGGCCGCCAGCTTGGCCGATTGCACCAGGCCGTCCTGGGCCGTGCGCAGGTCTCGGGTACGGACTTCCACCAGCCGCTCAAGCTCTTCGCGACTGCGCTGGCGAAGTTTGGCCAGGCGCCAGCGCTGGTTGAGAAACAGCAGCAGGAACACCAGCGCCAGCCATGATCCGGCGGCGGCAAGCCCGGCGTTGCGCAGGTCCTCGAAGGCGATCTGCGGGTGGCGCAGCAGGTGCAGCGTCCAGCCTTCGGCGCTCAACGGCAGGGATTCCCAAAGGTAGTCGGCAGTGCCGTTGGGGGCGGCGACACGGGCCAGGTGGCTGTTGTCGTCAAAGCGTCGTAGCGATTCGATGGCCAACGGTTGCAGCGGTTGCTTGTCGTACTGGCGGGTAGTCTTGAGTTCGGCGCGGTCGCTGTCGGTCAACGGCTGCAAGTGGCGATAGCGCCAGCCCGGCCGATTGGCGATGAACACGATGCCCCGGGCATCACTGACCAGCAGGGTGTCGCTGCCCTGGCGCCATTCGCGTTCAAGCTCTGGAAACTCCAGTTTCACCACCATGGCGCCGAGGAATTCGCCGTGGTCGCCGGTCACCGCGCTGGAGAGGAAATAACCCGGTATGCCGCTGGTGACGCCCACCGCATAGAAGCGCCCGGTGCCCTGGGTGCGGGTCTGGATGAAGTAGGGCCGGAACCCGTAGTTGTGTCCGACATAGCTGCTGGGCAGTTGCCAGTTGCTGGCCGCGACGGCCAGGCCGTTATGGTCGAGCAACTCCAGGGTGGACGATTGGGCGGCACCGTTGATCTGCTCCAGCTTGCGATTCAAGGCGTCCTGCTGCGCGCCCTCGACCGGCCCCTTGAGGGCCGAGCGCAACTCGGGGTCCAGCGCCAGCACGGCGGGCAGGGCGCGGTAGCGTTCGATCAGGGTGTGCAGGGAGTTGGCGTACAGCGCCAATTGCTGGCTCGCCCGGTGAGCGTCCTCTTCCAGGGCGGCACGCTCGGCGTGGCGCATGGCGAGGGTGGCGGCGACTGCCGCGCCGGCAAGGATCAGCAAGGTGTACAGCGACAGGCGCAAGGTGCGGGTGGTTGGCAACATGCTGGCGTGAACAGATTGAAAGTCGGGCGGGCACCATAGCATGGCTTGAACACCGTTTTCGCAGACAACCAAAAACCCTTGTGGGAGTGGGCTTGCTCGCGAAGGCGGTGTAGCGGTTAACCACGATGTCCACTGATGCACCGCCTTCGCGAGCAAGCCCGCTCCCACAGGGTTCAAGGCGGTATCCGGGTACGAAAAAGGCCGGTGGGCATTGAGCTCACCGGCCTTTTTCAGCGCATCGAAGGGCGTGTTACTGCACTTCTACCGCCAGGCTGTCGCTGATTTTCTTTTGCCAGATGGCCGGGCCGGTGATGTGCACCGACTCACCCTGGCTGTCCACGGCGACCGTCACCGGCATGTCCTTGACCTCGAACTCGTAGATCGCTTCCATGCCCAGCTCGGCGAACGCCAGGACCTTGGATTTGCGGATCGCCTGGGCCACCAGGTAAGCGGCGCCGCCGACGGCCATCAGGTACACGGCCTTGTTGTCCTTGATCGCTTCGATGGCGGTCGGGCCGCGCTCGGATTTGCCGATCATGCCCAGCAGGCCGGTCTGCTCGAGGATCTGGCGGGTGAACTTGTCCATCCGCGTGGCGGTGGTCGGGCCTGCCGGGCCCACGACTTCGTCACCCACCGGGTCGACCGGGCCGACGTAGTAGATGAAGCGGCCCTTGAGGTCCACCGGCAAGGTTTCACCTTTGTTCAGCATCTCGACCATGCGCTTGTGCGCCGCGTCGCGTCCGGTGAGCATCTTGCCGTTGAGCAGTACGGTTTCGCCCGGCTTCCAGCTCTGCACTTCTTCCGGGGTCAGGGTATCGAGGTTCACGCGGCGAGCCGAAGGGCCGGCTTCCCAGACGATTTCCGGGTAGGCGTCCAGCGGTGGCGCTTCCAGCTCCGCCGGGCCCGAGCCGTCGAGCACGAAGTGGGCGTGACGGGTGGCGGCGCAGTTGGGGATCATGCACACCGGCAGGGAGGCGGCGTGGGTCGGGTAGTCCATGATCTTCACGTCGAGCACGGTGGTCAGGCCACCCAGGCCCTGGGCGCCGATGCCCAGCTGGTTGACCTTCTCGAACAGCTCCAGGCGCATTTCTTCGATGCGATTCTGCGGGCCGCGCGCCTTCAGCTCGTGGATGTCGATGGATTCCATCAACACTTCCTTGGCCATGACGGCGGCTTTCTCGGCGGTACCGCCGATGCCGATGCCCAGCATGCCCGGCGGGCACCAGCCGGCACCCATGGTCGGAACGGTCTTGAGTACCCAGTCGACGATGGAGTCGGACGGGTTGAGCATGGCCATCTTGGACTTGTTCTCGGAGCCGCCGCCCTTGGCCGCCACGTCCACTTCCACGGTGTTGCCCGGGACGATGGAGTAGTGGATGACCGCTGGCGTGTTGTCCTTGGTGTTCTTGCGGGCGCCTGCCGGGTCGGCAAGGATCGATGCGCGCAGGACGTTTTCCGGCAGGTTGTAGGCGCGACGCACGCCCTCGTTGATCATGTCGTCCAGGCTCATGGTCGCGCCATCCCAACGCACGTCCATGCCCACGCGCACGAACACGGTCACGATGCCGGTGTCCTGGCAGATCGGCCGGTGGCCGGTGGCGCACATGCGCGAGTTGATCAGGATCTGCGCCATGGAGTCACGGGCCGCCGGCGATTCTTCGCGCAGGTAGGCCTCGTGCATCGCCTGGATGAAGTCCACGGGGTGGTAGTAGGAAATGAATTGCAGGGCGTCGGCAACGCTCTGAATCAGGTCGTCTTGCTTGATCACGGTCATGAGTCGCGCTCCTCTAAAAGACGGGAACATTCTATGGGGCAGCTTCAAGCTTGGAGCTTCAAGCGGCAAGTTGAAGCAATACGCACAGCTTGCAGCTTGCCGCTTGGGGCTCGAAGCTTTCGTCGGGCATGCTGGCGCGACGCTAAAAAGGCGCGGCAGTATATCGCAGGCAGGCACCCTGTGGGGGAGGTTGCTCGCGATAGCGACGGATTGAACAGGTGCGTGGGTGAAAACCTGTGGCGAGGGAGCAAGCTCCCTCGCCACAGGGGGCATCAAACGCGTCAATCCAGGCCATTGCTTTGACGCCATTTTTCTGCTCCAGAATTGAATGGTCATTTGGCCTGCACGCCACTAAAGTGGCGTCTGGCCTGTAGCGTAGGACGCCTCCTGTCAGTTTCTCTTTCCCATGGTGAGTCAACGATTGACCCATAACGCCATCCAACGTCTTTTGCTGAAACGCTTCGCTCTGGCGGCTGCGACTTACGCGCTGGCACTGGTGTTGTTGTGGCTGGCATTTTTCAGTGGTCACTACCTCGATTCGTTGCGCGGTGTCGTCATCGGCAGCTTGCTCGTGGTGGTGTGCCAGGCAGGGTTGTTCGCGTTGTTCATCACCGGTCGCAACCTGCGCTTCGCGGACCCCAGCCTGACCGAAATACAAGTGTTGATCGGCCTCGGCTGGCAGACCTGGATGATGGCGCACCTGGACCAGGCCCGAGGCGTGTTCCTGGTGTTCTACGTGCTCATCCTGCTGTTCGGCCTGTTCCACCTGACACGCCGGGTCTTCGTGCGCTGCGCGATGCTGGTGTTCTTCAGCTTTACCGGCATTACCCTCTGGGATGGCTATTTCTTCCGGCTCCCCGACCCCACGCTGGCCGGGTTGCAGGTGTGCGTGCTGTTCATGGTGCTGGTGTGGCTGGTGTTCTACGCGCGCTACGTCCAGACCTCGCGCCAGCGCATGCGCCAGCGACGGTTTGCCTTGCAGGCGCACCAGGACACGTTGCGCGGCATGATGCGCCAGCTCGAAGACCTGGTGGCCACCGATGAGCTCACCGGGTTGTTCAACCGCCGGCATTTCCTGCGCCTGGCGTCCCGCGAGCTCAACACCCTGCGGCCCGGCGTTGCCCATGGCCTGGCGTTGATCGACCTCGACCATTTCAAGCGCATCAACGATCTGCACGGCCACGCCGCCGGCGACCAGGTGCTCCAAGCGTTCGCCAGTGTCGCCACGGCCTGCCTGCGCGAAGGCGATGTGCTGGCCCGTTACGGCGGCGAGGAGTTCGTCATGCTCCTGCCTGCCTGCGACCCGTCGCGTCTGACGGCCTGCTGCGAGCGATTGCGCCTGGCGTTCACCGAGGTCGAGTTGGTCGGGCTGCAGGTCGGGGCGCTGAGCTTGTCGGCGGGCATGACGATGCTGGAAATGGGCGATGACCTGGACAACGCGTTGCAACGCGCCGACCAGGCCCTGTACCGTGCCAAGCGAGACGGCCGCAATCGTTGCGCTGCCGCTTGGGAGAGCGTCGATGCCTGAACTGACAGTCGCTGGCCGGCAATGGACGGTGGCGGTGGGCAGTAACCTGTTGGACGCATTGAATGCGTCCGGTGTGGCGGTGCCCTACAGTTGCCGGGCGGGCAGTTGCCATGCGTGCCTGGTGCAATGCCTGAGCGGCGATGTGCGTGACAGCCGGCCCGATGCCCTGAGCCCGACCCAGCGTGATCAGGGCTGGCGGCTGGCCTGTCAGTGCCAGGTGGTCGAGGATGTGCAGGTCCACACCTTCGACCCGCAACGCGACGGTCGCGCGGCTCAGGTAGCGGCGGTGGATTGGCTGGGCGCCGATGTGTTGCGCCTGCGGATCACCCCCGAGCGACCACTGCGCTACCGTGCCGGCCAGCACCTGGTGCTGTGGGCCGGCGAGGTGGCACGGCCGTATTCCCTGGCGAGCCTGCCGGAGGAAGACCGTTTCCTGGAGTTTCACCTTGATTGTCGCGAGCCCGGCCAGTTTGTCGATGCGGCTCGACAGTTGAAGGTCGGTGACCCGATCCGCCTCGGCGAACTGCGTGGCGGCGCCCTGCACTATGACCCCGACTGGACCGACAAGCCGCTCTGGTTGCTCGCCGCCGGCACCGGGCTGGCGCCGCTGTTCGGCCTGCTTCGCGAAGCCTTGCGCCAGCATCACCAGGGCGCCATCCGCCTTATTCACGTGGCTCATGATGAAGCCGGGCACTATTTGGCCAAACCCTTGGCCGCACTGGCGTCCAAGCATGCAAACCTGGACGTGGAGCTTCTGACCGCGACCGAGGCGCCATCCGTGTTGACGCAACTGCGGCTTGTTTCCCGGCAAACCCAAGCCTTACTCTGCGGCCATCCCGACCGGGTCGAGGCCTTTGCCAAGCGCCTGTACCTGGCCGGCCTGCCGCGCAATCAACTGCTGGCCGACGTCTTCCTGCCCCGTGGTTGAGCGCTGATTTCCAGACGCGAGACCGACCATGAGCGAAACCCTGTTACTTGACCGCGAGCGCGGCTTGCTGACGATGCGGCTGAACCGTGCGGACAAGAAAAACGCCCTGACCCGGGCCATGTACAGTCAATTGGCCCAGGCCCTGGCGACGGCCGACGCCGACCCGAAGATTCGCGCGGTCCTGCTGACCGGTTCCAGCGACTGCTTCACCGCCGGTAACGACATCGTCGACTTCCTCGAACAGCCGCCGGACGATCTCGATAACCCGGTGTTCCAGTTCATGCTCGCCCTGCTGGAGTGCCGCAAGCCGGTGATTGCCGCCGTCGCTGGGCCGGCGGTCGGCATCGGCACCACGCTGTTGCTGCATTGCGACCTGGTCTACGTCAGCCGGGATGCGCGGCTGCGGATGCCGTTCGTCAACCTGGGGCTGTGTCCGGAGTTCGGCTCCAGCCTGATCCTGCCGCGATTGCTGGGCCAGGCCAGGGCGGCGCAATTGTTGTTGCTGGGCGAGGGCTTCAGTGGTGAACAGGCGGTCGCCTGGGGCCTGGCCACCGAGGCGTTGGACACGGGGGACGCGGCCTTGGCCAAGGCGCGTGAGGTGGGGCTGAGGTTCGAGTCGCTGCCGCCTGAAGCCGTGCGCATCAGCAAGCAGTTGATGAAGGCACCGGGTCGCGAATCGTTGCGCCGGGCGATCGAGGAGGAGGGTGCCTTGTTCATCCAGCGACTGCGCTCGCCGGAAGCGATGGCGGCGTTGTCGGGGTTTATCGAGCGGCGTTGAGCTCTCCGGCGCCTGGGTCGACGCCTTCGCGAGCAAGCTCGCTCCCACAAAAGCCTGCGTATGCATAACCTTTGTGGGAGCGAGCTTGCTCGCGAAAACGCCAGTGGGAGCGACATATTTCCAAGGCCGAAAACCAAAAAGCCCCGCCATTCACATGGCAGGGCTTTTGTTTTTCAGCCGGTCACTCAGACCATCGGGTCGCCAACATGGAGGATTTTCATCCCGTTGGTGCCGCCGATGGTGTGGTAGCTGTCGCCTTTGGTCAGGATCACCCAATCGCCGGTCTGCACCACGCCGCGCTTGACCAGTTCATCCACCGCCGCCTGGCTGACTTCGCCCGGTTGCAGGGCGGCCGGGTCGAAGGGCACGGTGTAGACGCCACGGAACATGGCGGCACGGGCCTGGGTTTCGCGATGGGGGGAGAACGCGTAGATCGGCACCGAGGAACGGATGCGCGACATGATCAGCGGGGTGTAGCCACTTTCGGTCAGGGCGATGATCGCCTTCACGCCCGGGAAGTGGTTGGCGGTGTACATCGTCGCCAGGGCGATGCTCTCGTCACACCGCTCGAAGGTCTTGCCGATGCGGTGGCTGGAGGTCTTGCTGGTCGGGTGCTTCTCGGCGCCCAGGCAGATACGGGCCATGGCCTGCACCGCTTCGAGCGGGTAGAGGCCGGCGGCGCTTTCGGCCGAGAGCATCACGGCGTCCGTGTAGTCGAGCACGGCGTTGGCTACGTCGGAGACTTCGGCGCGGGTCGGCATCGGGTTCTGGATCATCGACTCCATCATCTGGGTCGCCACGATCACCGCTTTGTTGTGGCGGCGTGCGTGCAGGATGATTTTCTTCTGGATGCCCACCAGCTCGGCGTCACCGATTTCCACGCCGAGGTCGCCACGGGCCACCATCACGGCGTCGGATGCCTTGATCAGGCCGTCGAGGGTGTCGTCGTCGGCCACGGCTTCGGCGCGTTCGATCTTCGCCACCAGCCAGGCGGTGCCACCGGCCTCGTCGCGCAGTTGACGGGCATATTCCATGTCGGCAGCGTCACGAGGGAAGGACACGGCGAGGTAGTCGACTTCCATTTCCGCGGCCAGCTTGATGTCGGCCTTGTCTTTTTCGGTCAGGGCCGGCGCCGTCAGGCCACCGCCGCGACGGTTGATGCCCTTGTGGTCCGACAGCGGGCCGCCGATGATCACGGTGCAGACCAGTTCGGTGGCCGTGGCGGTAGCGACGCGCATCACCACGCGACCGTCGTCGAGCAGCAGCTCGTCGCCCACGCCGCAGTCCTTGACCAGGTCCGGGTAGTCGATACCCACCACCTGCTGGTTGCCTTCGGTCAGCGGATGGCTGGTGGAGAAGGTGAAGGTGTCACCGATCTTCAGCTCGATGCGCTTGTTGGCGAATTTGGCGATACGGATCTTGGGGCCTTGCAGGTCACCCAGCAGGGCAACGAAGCGGCCGTGCTTGGCGGCGAGGTCGCGCACCAGCTTGGCACGAGCCTTGTGCTCGTCGGGGGTGCCGTGGGAAAAGTTCAGGCGGGCGACGTCCAGGCCAGCCAGAATCAGCTGTTCGAGAACTTCCGGCGAGTGACTGGCCGGGCCAAGGGTAGCGACGATTTTGGTGCGACGGACGGACATGCAAGACTCCTCAAGTTCAAGCGCCAGCGAAGGCTACTATGCTCTTTGGGTGTAGTCATTGTTCATATGCACTACTTATTCGTTTCTTTTTCGAAATGAACATTCCTGAAAATTTTTGCGCCTGTTAAGCACGAAGGCCGAACATTGCTGTTGTGGCGAGGGCGCTTGCTCCCGCTGGGGCGCGAAGCGGCCCGGTTTCTTAGGGGGCTGCTGCGCAGCCCAGCGGGAGCAAGCTCCCTCGCCACGGGATTTGCATTTACCTAAGGTAGATGTTTTGAGGCTGAAGATTTTCTTGCCCAGGTCGATACAGAGCTCAAGACAGGAGAACCTCCCCATGCGATTCGTGCTTTTTATTGCCCTGGCCCTGAGTATCACGGGCTGCACCCGTTGGTCGATGAACCATCACATGAACCTGGCCTACAAGGCCTATGACCGTGGCAATTGCGAGCAGGTGATGCTCGAGCTGTCCCAGGTCGACCGCGCCAGCCGTGCCCGCCGCTACATGCAGCCGGAAGTCTCGATGCTGCGTGGCCAGTGCCTGGAGCGCCAGAAGCTGTTCATCGATGCGGCGCAAACGTATCAGTTCATCATTACGCAATACCCTTACAGCGAATATGCATTCCGCGCCCGCGCCCGTCTTGAAACCTTGCAGAGCCTGGGACATTACCCGACGCGCAGTGCCGCGGCGATCCGTCCTGCGTCCTGATTCCTGCCCCTGGCGCATGGCCGGCGAAATTCCCGGCCACGTGCGCGTTGTCGTGTTGTCCTACATTAAACATGGCGCGTGTACTGGCCGCGTCGAAACCTTCGGCTATAGTTGTACAAGTCGCATTAGAGCTAACCCTCTAAAACAAGGGGCACCTGTGACCGGCAATAATTAGGCTTAGGCGCTGGCGAGCGTCTGGCACCGGGATCGGGGAGAGCGAGCAGGTCGTTTGGCTCGTTCCGAAGTATCGGTAGCCCCTGCGCGGGGTCGTCCAAAAAGCGATACAAGACATGTACAAAAAGAGGCGTATCGAACGGCAACAGCTGCCGTACTTCCTGAAAGTGTTTAACGGCGTCAATGACAAGCCCCTCGGATTCCTGGGTAATGTCTCTCAGGATGGCCTGATGTTGATCAGCCATCTGCCGTTGATGGTGGGGGCAGACTTTGACTTGCTCCTCAAGCTGCCGGCCGATGAGGGGCCGTCGCTGAACATCAAGTTGAAAGCCACCTGCCTGTGGTGCCACGAAGACGTGACGCCGCAACACTTCGACGCCGGCTTCAGCCTGCATTGGGCGCCGCCGGAGTACAGCCAACTGGTCAATGCGTTGCGCCAGTATTTCAGTTTCCACACGTTGCCAGCGTCGGCCTGATCCATACCTGAGCCAACGAGGGAATCGTCATGGGTTTAGCGGTCACAGGCGACCCCTTGTGGGAGCAGGCTTGCTCGCGAAGGCGGTGGGGCAACTGCACATGTATTGCCTGGCACGCCGCCTTCGCGAGCAAGCCCGCTCCCACAGGTCCTTCATCGTTCTCCAGTTTTGCAAGTCAGCGCTGGACCTTCGCGTGGTGGGCTGCCAGACACTCGCGACTAAACGAGTTGTGGCGGCTGAACGCAGGTTAGTCGACCGGTGGAAAAGCGAAAGCCCGGCGCGCCCGAGGGCGCCCTGCGAACAGACACCATCAAGTGCGGGGATAGGGGGACCCGACTGGATGAAGCCTGTGCGCATCACCTTTACCACCGGGCGACTAAACCCGATCGCTGGAAATCAGCGACGCGAATCAAGTTACGGGGCAAGGCCAAGGCGCACAAGTCGGCGGATTCTGGCGGGTCTGTAGTCCGTTGCGCACGGCGCAGTAGTCGCCCGGACCTTTCTTACAGATCCGGTCTAAGCGGTTCCGGCCTTCTTCCAGGCCAGGTACTGGGTCACCAGTTGCGCGCCCAGCTCACTGGGGCGGGCGTCCAGCGTGGGAATGGCGTGGGCGCTCAACTGCTGGTGCAATTGGGCCCGCGCATTCAAATAATCCACCGTGCCGCAATAGGCCAGGGCTTCGGGCAGGGTCTGCACCGGCGCCTGACGCAATCGGTCGAGGGCTTCTTCACGCAGGCTGGCCACCAGGACCCGATGCTGTTGGCCCAGCCGTTTCACCGCGGCCAGCAGTTCTTCGTCGTCTTCATCGCGCAGGTTGGTCACCAGCACCACCAGCGCCCGGCGCTTTTGCCGGGCCAGCAGTTGAGTGACGGCTGCCTGGTAGTCGGCGGGACGCTGGCTGCTGTCGAGGTCGTACACGGCGTTGAGCAGGACATTGAGCTGGCCGCTGCCCTTGACCGGGGCGAGGTAGCGAGCCTGGTCGCTGGCGAAGGTGCTCAGGCCCACGGCGTCGCCCTGGCGCAGCGCGGTGTAGCTGAGCAGCAGGCAGGCGTTGAGCGCGTGATCGAAATGCGACAGTTCGCCGTCCTGGCTGCGCATGCGGCGGCCGCAATCGAGCATGAAGATGATCTGCTGGTCGCGCTCGTCCTCATACTCCCGGGCAATCGGCGTGCGATGGCGGGCGGTGGCTTTCCAGTCGATCTGCCGCAGGCTGTCGCCTTCGCGAAATTCCCGCAGTTGATGGAATTCCTGGCCCTGGCCCCGCCGCTGGCGTTGGCGTATGCCGAGCTGGCTGAGCCAGTTGTCTACCGCCAGTAACTGGCCGTCGTAGAGTCGGGCGAAATCGGGGTAGACGCGGGTGGCGTCGAGGGCGTCCAGCAGGCGCCGGTCAGACCACAGACCCAGTGGGCTCGGCAGGCTGACCTCGCAGTGTTCGAAGCTGAAATGGCCGCGCTTGAGCGGGCGCAGGCGGTAGCCGATCTGACTGCGTTGGCCGGGTTGAAGCTCGACCGACAGCGGCAGGTTGTCGAAATCCAGGCCGTCCGGTACGTGGTCGAAAAGCTGAATCTGCAAGGGCTGGGCAAAATCATGGGTAATGTCCAACCGGACTTCACCCCAGCGTCCCAGCGCCAGACTGCCCGGCATCTGCCGTTGCACCCGCGGCGAGGGCAAGCGCTTGAGGCGCACGGCGTCGATCAGCGCCAGGGCCAACAGGGCCAGCATCAAGCCCCAGTCGATCGACAGCAGCGTCGCCGGCAGCGCCACGCCCAATGCCCGCAATGCACCCAGCAGGATGCTCACGGCCAGCAGGACGGCGAGCCAGGTCAGCAGCAGGCGGGAGGGTTTCATCGGAACGTTTCCTGCGAAAGAAATGCAGAGCGAGCTTTTGTGGCGAGGGGATTTATCCCCGCTGGCCGCGAAGCGGCCCTTTGCGGTGTATCAGTCGGAATCCGGGGGCCGCTTCGCAGCCCAACGGGGATAAATCCCCTCACCACAAAGGTGTTCCTGATCATGTTGGTGTGACTCACAACCGCGGCGCCGGCACTTGGTCCAGCAGTTGCCCGAGCACCTGGTCCACCGAGAGCCCTTCGATGTCCAGCTCCGGTGCCAGCCGTACCCGATGACGCAACACGGCCAGGGCGCAGCCCTTGATGTCGTCCGGCACCACGAATTCGCCCCCACGCAACAATGCTCGGGCTCGGGCACAGCGCACCAGCGCGATCGAGGCGCGAGGTCCGGCACCAAGGGTCAGGCCCGGCCAGCTGCGGGTGGTGCGGGCCAGGCGCACGGCGTAGTCGAGCACCTGATCGTCCATCGGCAGGTCGCTGGCGATACGTTGCAGCACCTGCACGTCCTTGGCCTGCAACACCGTGCGCAGCGGCTGCACGTCGAGCATGTCGGCACGGGTCGAGCGGCTGACCTGGCGAACCATGTCCAACTCCCGCTCCGCGTCGGGGTAGTCCATCCGCACCTTGAGCATGAAGCGGTCGAGCTCGGCTTCCGGCAGCGGGTAGGTGCCTTCCTGTTCGATGGGGTTCTGGGTGGCGAGCACCATGAACGGCTGGGCGATGGGCAGGGCGCGGCCTTCGAGGGTGACCTGGCGTTCCTGCATGGCTTCGAGCAGCGCGGCCTGGGTCTTGGCCGGCGCGCGGTTGATCTCGTCGGCCAGCAGCAGGTTGGTGAACACCGGCCCCTTGCGCAGCTTGAATTGCTCGGTCTGCAAGTCGTACACCGCATGACCGGTGACATCGCTGGGCATCAGGTCGGGGGTGAACTGGATGCGCGCGAACTCGCCACCGAAACAGCGGGCCAGCGCACGCACCAGCAAGGTCTTGCCAAGGCCCGGAACACCTTCGAGCAGGACATGACCGCCGGCGATCAACGCCGTGAGCACATCGTCGATCACCGCCGCCTGACCGACCACCGCCTTGTGCAGTTCGGTACGGATGGCCTGGGCCAACTGACTGGCGCGCTGGCGCTGTTGGACGGCGTGGGCCTGGCCGTCGACAGGTTCGTTCTGTTCAGTCATAGGGCATTCCTGAGGGTTTGCAAATGGGCGACCTGACGGCAGAACTCCGCGTTGGACAGGCGCTGTTTCGGCCGCGGGCTCAAGGCTTGGCTGATGGCTCGCGTGGGCTGGCGGGTCAAGCGGGCGAGCACCTGCCATTGGTCGGCAACCGCCAGTTGTTCGAAGCCCGGATGAAGATGCCTGGCGCGGCGCAACACATCCTGCTGCAAGGCCTGCAGCAAGTACTGCCGGCCATTGTGGCGCATGTGGAAGCCGGCGCTGGCCTGCAAGTGCTCTTCCAGCTGACGCCGGGCCTTGGGCGCCGGCGGCTGGATCGGGCCCAGGCGTACCGCCGAGCGCCAGAGCCACAGCGCAACCAGTGCGAGCAGTGCCACCAGCGCCTGGGGGAAATAGCGCAGCAGCAAGGTCAGCAGGCTGTCGTGGTCCGTGTTGAACAGCAGCGTGACATCGGTGTCGGCAGTCAGATACCAGAGCAACCAGGCGTTGTCGTACTGCTCGATCTGATCGTTCTTCCACAACTCGGCGTCGGTGATCACCGTGATCGAACCCAGGCCATGGTTCAGTTGCATCATGTGGGTGGACTGTGCGCTGTTCGCCCAGGCCTGGGCCAGGTTGTGCGGGTCTTCGAGGTGGAAGTCGGTGTCGAAGCCGACATACGCCGGGGCCTCTTCGTCCTCCAGGTACAGCTTGGTCAGCTCGGGATAGCGGTCTTTGATGAGTTCGGGTGGCGCTTGCTTGAGATCCTTGCTCAAGGACTGGCGCAAGCGCACGCGGTCCAGCAGCAGATCGCCGCTGCTGCCGGTGCTGTCATCCCAAAGGGCCTCGGCGACAAACAACAGGCGGCCACCGGCCCGGGTCCAGTTCAGCAGTTGCTCGACCTGGCGGGGCGTCATGTTGGTGCGTTCGCCCAGCAACAGCAGGCTGTTCTGGCGCGGTTCCAGGGCCGGCAGCCCATCCAGGTTGTTGGCGTGCGCGACGTTGATGCCTTGCTGGCGCAAGAACTGTTCGGCGGCCAGGTAGGGGTTGGCCTGGGCTTCAGGGGACGGGCCGTGATCGACGGTTTCCTGGTACGGCACGGCCTTGGCGCTGAGGTAACTCACCAGCGCCGCGAGCAGCGCGGCCACCAGGGCCAGGGTCAGCCAAGCGGCGCGCCGGCTCATGGGGTGGCTCCCGGGCCGAACAGCCCACGCCAGTCGTCACACAGTTGCTGTTGCAGGTCGGGCGGTGGCGTCCGGTGCCCATAGGCGATGTTCTGCCAATGCAGGGTCAGGCGTTTGCTGAACCCCAGCAGGCGTTCATGCTCAAGCTGTTCGACCCGGTGCAGCACCTGGCCTTCGGTGTCGGCGGCTTTCAAGGGCACCTTGAAGTCATGGTGCAAGCGGCTGAGCAGTGCCCGGTAGAGCAGGCCCAGCGCTTCCCGGGGATGGGCCGACCACAGTTGCTCGGCGCTGGCCGCGACATCCACCGGCAGGCTTTCTTCGCGGATATCCAGGCCGAACATCTGCGTCGGAGCCGGTCGGTCCAAGTGGGGCTGTTTGGCCGGGCGGCGAACCATCAACAGGTTGAGTCGTTCCCGATAGCGCCAGACCAGCCAGACGATCGCGCTCGCCAGGCAGGCCCAGAGCAGGATCTGGATCAGCCCGGCGGCGAGGTCGAAACGCTGGCCGGCCATCCACTTGAACAACCCTTTGAGCCAGTCCGGATTGGCCTCGGCCTCGGGTGATTGGCTTTTCTCTTCGCCAAAGCGATAGCGGGTGATCGTTTCCGGGTTCTTGAACGGCGGTGCTTGCAGGATCGTCTTGATGCTGTCCCTGGAGGCTTCGCTGGTGAGAGGCTGGTTGAGCAGGCGTGGGCGCTCGGGAGCGTTGCTGTCTTCGTCGGCCCAGGCCGCAGGGGGCATGGGCGCGAGCGTCAAGGCCAGCAACAGCAGCAATGGCGCGACGCCGAGCAGGCGCTGGCGCAGGCGTCGGAACACCAGTTCGATGTCCCAGGCCTCGAGGATCGTGCGCCGGTTCAGGTAGAGGCTGAAGCCGCAGGCGACATAGATCGGCTCCCAGACGATCAGCAGCAGGGGATAAAGAACGTTGACCAGGTGCTCGAACCACAACCAGTCCTGTTCGGTCGCGGTTATCAGCTTCTGCCAGTCCCATTCCAGTTCGACCTGTTGCGGCACGAACAGATAGAACAGGACCATCAGGCCGAACCACAGGGCGGTCTCCAAATGCACGCCGATGACGGTCAACCATTGCGCGGCGCCGCCATTGCGTTGCAACAACACCCGCAAGCGCTGCTCCCGGGCCTCGCCGGCCAGGCCCTCCAATTGCACCACGGGCATCAGGAAGCTGCGGCTCAGGCTCAGCCGACGCCAGGTCAGGCTTGCCAGCAACTGTGGCTTGAGCAGCGCTGGCCATTGGCGCAAGGCCTGGCGCAATGTCGGGGTTTCGCCAAACAGCGCCTTGGACAGAATGTACAACGGCAGGCGGTCGAAGGCCGGCTTCAGCCACCAGAACAGGAACATCACCAGGTTTGGTGACTTCCACAACAACAGCGTCAGCAACGCATACACGGGCAGGGTGCTGATGGCCCAACTGGTCATCAGCAGCCGTCGATGCTGCTGGCTCATCAGCACGCCCAGGTCCATGGCTTCCCAGGTGGTGCGGGGGCGGATCACGACGGTGGCGTCACTCAGGCGCATGGCGGGCTCGTCCGGCAAGCGACAGGTAGCTGATCACCAGCAGCCACAGCAGTGCGCCGACCGTGTACTTGGTGGCAGGCGTCACGGCGCTGGAAGACCAATAGGCCTCGATGAACGCGGCGATGAGCAGGAACAGGATGACCCCGGCAATGATCTGCACGCTCTTGCCGGCGGCGAGCCGCAGCGCCTCGCCCCGGGTGAGGCGGCCCGGAGCGATCAACGCCCAGCCCAATTGCAGGCCGGCGGCGCCTGCCAAGGCGATGGCGGTCAGTTCGAACGCGCCGTGGCCGATCACGAAGGGCCAGAACGTCCCGCCGGAACCGATCTCGGTCAGGTGACCGGCGATTGCGCCGATGGTCAGTCCGTTGAAAAACAGGAAGAACGCGCTGCCCAAGCCAAACATCAAGCCACTGGCGAACGTCTGAAAGGCGATGCCGATGTTATGCATGATGTAGTAGCCGAACATGATCCAATCTTCGCTGGAGGCGCGCTCGACGGAGCGTCCCAGGTGTCCGGCGGCCGGATCGTACATGCCGCGCACCTGGCTGACTTCCTCGGCGCCCAGGATGCTGTAGACCAGGTCGGGAAACAGGTACACCAGCAGCCCGATGCCGATCAGGCTGCCGAGGAACATTACGCTCGCCGCCAGCACGAAGCGCCATTGCGCGCGGACCAGTCGCGGGAAACCGGCCAGGATAAAGTCCGAAAGGCTCGCCGACGGTCGGCTGCGGTCCCGGTAGAGTTGCTGGTGGCCGCGCAACGCCAGTTGTTGCAGGGTATCCACCAACAAGCTGCTGTAGCCCCGGGCCTGGGCCAGCGCCAAATGATGGCAGAGCCGTCGGTAGGCGGGCGGGAAGTCGCTGTCCTGGGGCACGCGGCGGTTGCGTTCCAGTTGGTCGAGCTGCCGGGACAGGCGGTCCCATTCCTCTTGGTGACGGCTTTCGAAAAGACTTTGCTTCATGTAGGCCCCAGCAGGCCACGGGCAATGCCGTTGAGTTCGGCCACGGCCCGTGGCGGCTGGACATTCAAGGGCTCGGCCAGGATAGCGGCCAGCTCGCTGACCCGTGCCTGGGACAGTTCGGCCTGGCGTTCGGCGAAACCGAGCACGGTACGTTGCTCATCGACACTCAGGGCAAAAGGCGGGCGGATCGGCGTTGCCATGGGCAGCGCCGGGCGCTTGACCGGTTGCTCGCGATACACCACCAGCGTGCCGGCCGCCAGGTCGCCCAGGCGTTTGAAGGTCGGATGCTGCAGGCAACTGATCGCGCCGAAGGTATAGCCGAAGGGCAGCATGTCGACAAAGCGCAGCAGGTTGCGGATCAGCGACGCCGACCAGCCGATGGGCCGGCCGTCGTCCTGCACCACGCGCAGGCCCATGATCTGTTTGCCGGGGGAGCGGCCCTGGTGCAGCACTTCGAACAGCACCATGTACCACCAACTGATGACGAACAGCAGGATGGAGCCCAAGCCAATCCCCAGCTCACCGAAGAACGCCAGGATGATGAACAGCAGGCCCAACACCAGGCCGCGTATCGCCAGGTCGATGGCAAACGCCAGTGAACGGGGCATCAACCCCGCCGGGCGCAATGGCAGGTCGATGCCTTCGGGTGTCTCGACCTGATACCGCGTGTCCAATGGCGGTGGCAGCGTCGCGGTCCTTTGCAGTGCTGGTGTCTCGAGCATGGGCAACCTGAGTGATGGGCCGGGTCGAACGGTCGATGTCGGCGTCGATGCTAGCAGAAAACGGTGGGCGCGAGCCTGCTCGCGAACGCGGTGAGGCGGGTGATGTCGAGGCGGATGGTGGCGCTGCCTTCGCGAGCAGGCTCGCGCCCCTCAGAAGTGTTTCCAAAACAGGCACAGTGCTGGCCGGCGGTAGGGTCGAGCGCCTAGACTTCGCCCGTCTACAGTTCAGGAACAGCCCGTGACTTCCATCTTCTGGTACGACTACGAAACCACCGGCATCAACCCGCGTTGCGACCGGCCCTTGCAGGTGGCGGGGATCCGTACCGATTTCGAACTCAATGAAATCGACGCGCCGGTGAACCTGTATTGCCGGCCCAGCGACGACATCCTGCCTCATCCGGCGGCCTGTGCGATCACCGGGATCACCCCGGACTGCCTGGCGGAAAACGGCTTGAGCGAAGCCGACTTCATGACCCGCGTCCATGCCCAACTGGCCGCGCCGGGTACCTGTGGCGCCGGTTACAACACCCTGCGCTTCGACGACGAGATGACCCGCTACAGCCTCTATCGCAATTTCTTCGACCCGTATGCCCGTGAGTGGCAGGGCGGCAACAGCCGCTGGGACCTGATCGACCTGGTGCGCGCCGCCTATGCCCTGCGCCCGGACGGCATCGTCTGGCCGGAGGAAGATGGCCGCGTCACTCTCAAGCTCGAGCGCCTGACCGCCGCCAATGGCATCGATCATGGCCAGGCCCATGATGCGTTGTCGGACGTGCGCGCCACCATCGCCCTGGCCCGCCTGATTCGCCAGCGGCAACCCCGGCTCTACGATTGGCTGTTCCAGCTGCGCAGCAAACAGAAGGTGATGGACCAGGTGCGCCTGTTACAGCCGATGGTGCACATTTCCGGGCGCTTCTCGGCCGCGCGAAATTTTATCGGTGTGGTGCTGCCGCTGGCCTGGCATCCGAAAAACCGCAACGCGCTGATTGTCTGCGACTTGCACCTTGATCCCCAGGGGTTGCTGGACCACGACGCCGAAACCCTGCGCCAGCGTCTGTACACCCGCCGCGAAGCGCTGCTCGAAGGCGAGCTGCCGGTGCCGCTCAAGCTCATCCACATCAACAAATGCCCGGTGGTCGCGCCGCTCTCGGTGCTGCGGGCCGAGGACCAGCAGCGCTTGCAACTGGACATGGCCGGCTACCAGCAGCGGGCGTTACAACTGACGGACGCGCAACAAGTTTGGCAGGACAAACTTCAGGCCATTTACGCACGGGAGGATTTCGCCGCCAGCGACGATCCCGAGCAACAGTTATACGCAGGCTTCATTGGCGATCGTGACCGGCGTTTATGTGAACAAGTCCGACTGGCCGATCCGGCACAATTGGCACAAGAGCGCTGGCCGTTCGACGATGAGCGTTTACCGGAACTACTGTTCCGTTATCGTGCGCGCAACTTCCCGGACACATTGAATGCTGAAGAGCAGCAGCGTTGGAGAGTTTTCTGTCAACAACGCCTGTCTTCCCCGCAATGGGGCGCGCCTAATACCCTGGAAAGTTTTGATGTGGCAATGGCAGAGTGGCTGTCCCTGGCGACACCCTTACAGCGAGAAGTACTCATGCAATGGCAAGGCTACAGCCAGCAATTGCGTAAACGTTTAAGCCTTGATTTGTCGTGAAGTAAGCAAGATGACAGGCATAAAAAAACGCCAGCAATGCTGGCGTTTTTTTTTCGCAAGGAACGGTGCGAGCCGGTGAGGCTTAACCCAGCAGGGTTGCCCAGCCTTCAACCACGTCACCGCCCCACTTGGCTTTCCACTCTTTCAGCGTCTTGTGGTTGCCACCTTTGGTTTCGATGACTTCGCCGTTGTGCGGGTTTTTGTATTGCTTAACTTTGCGAGCACGTTTGGTGCCGGTAGTTTTGACGGCGCCACGTGGAGCCTTGCTCGACTTGGCATCCGGATCCAGCAGGGCAATGATGTCGCGCAGGGACTTGGAGTATTCGCCCATCAACGTGCGCAGTTTGCCTTCGAATTCCAGCTCGGTCTGCAGCTTGTCGTCCTGGGACAGGTTTTTCAGACGGGCTTGCAGTTCTTTGATGGCTTCTTCGGTGGCACGGTATTCATTGATCAGGGACATGTGGACTACCTTATGTAGGGCTTGGGGTGACAAGGGCACAGTGCGGCAATAGTAATCAGACAGTTTCATCAAGTAAACATTTAACCGATGTTTTATTTAATTAATTAGTGCTGTGCCACAAAAATCGCTATTGCAGTTAAATACCGTCCCGCCGACTTCACGCCCGTTCACACATATAGCTAGCCGCCCTGAGCTGCGCCTTGCGCGGCTCAGGGGCGCGTGGGGCACCGATTGCTTGATCGATACTGCAGTTTTGCCGCGCAATGGCTAGAATAGCCGCCTTTGCGAAGTTCTGGAGTTCCCCTAATGCGCACTTTTCGGCTGGTGATTGCTTGCCCGGACCGCGTCGGTATCGTTGCTAAAGTCAGTAACTTTCTGGCGTCCCATAACGGCTGGATCACTGAAGCAAGCCATCACTCGGACAATCAGAGCGGCTGGTTTTTCATGCGTCACGAGATTCGTGCCGACTCGCTGCCCTTTGGCATCGAGGCTTTTCGCGAGGCTTTCGCGCCGATTGCCGAAGAGTTCTCGATGGACTGGCGCATCACCGACACCGCGCAGAAAAAACGCGTGGTGCTGATGGCCAGCCGCGAGTCCCACTGCCTGGCAGACTTGCTGCACCGCTGGCACAGCGATGAGCTCGATTGCGATATCGCCTGTGTGATTTCCAACCACGACGACCTGCGTAGCATGGTCGAGTGGCACGGCATCCCGTACTACCACGTACCGGTCAACCCGCAGGACAAGCAGCCGGCATTCGCCGAAGTCTCGCGCCTGGTCAAGCAGCACGATGCCGAGGTGGTGGTGCTGGCCCGCTACATGCAAATCCTGCCGCCGGCCCTGTGCAGCGAATACGCGCACAAGGTCATCAATATCCACCACAGCTTCCTGCCGTCCTTCGTCGGTGCCAAGCCGTACCACCAGGCCTCGATGCGCGGCGTGAAGCTGATTGGCGCCACCTGCCATTACGTCACCGAGGAGCTGGACGCCGGTCCGATCATCGAGCAGGACGTGGTCCGCGTCAGCCACAGCGATAGCATCGAAGACATGGTGCGTTTCGGGCGTGACGTGGAGAAAATGGTCCTGGCGCGGGGCTTGCGTTATCACCTGGAAGACCGGGTGCTGGTGCATGGCAACAAGACTGTGGTGTTCTGACCGAACGGCCATCGTGGTGGGGGATCAAGCGCCCTCACCACAGCATGCCCGCCAGATGTTTACCGAAGGTGCACCATGACCGATCCACTGGACAAAGCCACTTCGAAGGCGCCGGCCACCCTCGGTGAGGGTTGCCTGAGCCGCTACGATCCCGAGGAGCTGGGCCCGGAAGACGGTACGGAGTTTCCCGACGCCGCCGAACTGTGGAAACAGACCCATCCCGAAGATCATCCCGATCCCGAGCAGCCAGCCCTCACGCCTGACGCAGGCTGATCAGCTTCTTGATCAATGGTCGCCCGACCATCAGCAAGAACACCGGCCCACCGGCCACCAGATAGAAATAATAGGTGACCGCCCGCCAGATCAGGATGGCCGCGGCCGCGGTGGATTTGCCCACCATCGGCGCCAGCAGCGCCGCCGAGGTCAGTTCTGCCGCCCCCGCACCGCCCGGCAGCAGGCTGAATTGCCCGGCACTCAAGGACAGCATCTGGATCAGGAAACTCCAGGCCCATTGCAAGTCCGCCCCCAGCCCCTTCAAGGCCAGGTACAGCACGCTGTAACGCAACGCCCAATGCAGGCAAGTCAGGCCGAATACCTGGAACAGCGTCTGGCGTGGCAGTTTCAGGGTGTCGGTGAACGCTGCGAGAAAATGCAGGATCTTGCGTCCCCAGCGATGGCGGGTGGCGGTCTTCACTCGCAGATGCCGCAGCAGGCGCGCGCCCAGCAGGATCAACCGGCGGTGATAGCGCGCCACCAGCACGCAGCCGAACAGCCCGCCAAACAATGAAACAGCGCTCACGGCCAGCATCCATTCCATGCGCTGGCTGAGGTTCTGGAACAGCGCGTAGAACAGGATGCCCACCAGGGCGCAGAGAAAAAACAGCAGGTCGCTCAACTGGTCCATGGCGAACACTGCGCTGCTGTGGGCCGGCCGTACGCCATTGCGCGCCAGCAGGGCCATCAAGGTCAGTGGCCCGCCACTGCCGCCGGGTGTCGCGCACATGGCGAACTCGGTGGACATCACCACCCCCAGGCTCTTGAACCGGCCCAGGCGCCCCCGGTGCTCACCCAGCAACAGGCGCAGGCGCAGCGAGTTCAGGGCCCAGCACAGCACGATCATGCCGAGCATGATCAGCAGCAAGGACAAGGGAAAGCGCTGTACCCGTGCCCACATGTCCGTGCCGCCCACCAACAGCGGGACCAGCAAGGCCATGAGCAGCGCGGCGGCCAGCCAGAGCAGCCGCTTCATGCCGCGCTGCTGACCCGCAGGCCCTGGGTGGCCAGCCAGTCGACCTTGGTCATTGGCACGCGGCCTTCATTGAGCAGGCGTTCGAGGGTCTGCAGCCAGTAGTCCCGGGAAAACCGATGGCGCATGTCCACTGGGTGCAGGCCCAGCCGAATCACCGGTGCCTGGCGCCAGCGCTGTTCACGTTGGTCGCTGAGGACTTTCGACAGCCCCCGGCGCCAGGCGCTGCGGGCGCTCCACACCAGCCCGGGAGCGTCGAGCGGAGTAAAGTCGGGCAGGCGATACAGGTGCTGGGTGTCGCTGGTGTAGCTCAGCGGTAACTGACGCAAGGCCCGGCGCGTGCCTTCGCTCATCAGCCAGGCCGGGGCGACGAAGCCTTCCAGCGGCCATTGGTAGCGCTCGAAGGTTTCGATGCCGGCGCGCAGGCGGGCGAGGGCGGCTTCTTCGCCCAGGCTGTAGAACTCGCCTTCATGTGTGTAGACCCGGCGCATGAACCAGTCCTTGGGGTGGCGAGCCGCCGGCCCATCGTCGCAATGGTAATAACCGTGCAACACCAGTTCGTCGCCGCGCTCCACGCGTCGGTCGAGCAGGCACCGGAAGTCGGGGTGGTCCTGCAGTGCATTGGTGTGGTGGAAATCCGGCACCACCAGCCAGGTCAGCGGCACATCGCCCAGGGCGTCGACGGCTTCGACGAAGGGCTGGTAGTCGGGCCAGGTTTGCGGCGCTACGTCGTGCAGCACCAAAAGCACGCTGGGCGAGGTATTCATCGGCACGGTCCTCGCTTCAACCATTGGCCAGCAGTGGCATCTGCTCGCCGAGCACCGCGTAGTAATGCCCCAGCAGGTTGTTGACCACTGAATCCCAGGCGTAATAACGCTCCACGTGCCGGCGCGCCAGCACGCCACGGCGCTGGCAGCCCTCGGCGAACAGTTGCCGCACGGCGTTGGCCATGGCTTGTGGATTGTTCGGTGTGCACAGCAGGCCGCAGTCTTCATGGACGATTTCGGTGAACGCGCCGGCTGCCACGGCCACCACGGGGATGCCGCTGGCCATCGCCTCGAGGATCACCAGGCCGAAGGTTTCCTGGTCGCCGGCATGCAACAGCGCGTCGGCGCTGGCCATGAGCCGCGCGACTTGCGGTGCCGGGCAGAACTCATCCACCACGGTGACGTTGTCCGGCACCAGCGCCGGCATCGATGAGCCCACCAGCAGCAGGTGATAGCGCTCGCCCAGGCGCTTCATGCACTTGAGCAGCACCGGCAGGTTTTTTTCCTTGGAGCCGCGACCGGCGAAGATCAGCAGGCGGGTGTCTTCGGCGATCCCCAGTTCCGCCCGCAGCTCCGGGTCACGGGCGGCGGGGGTGAAGGTTTGCAGATCCACGCCCAGGGGTTGCACGTGGACATTCCTGACCCCCAGCCCGGTCAGCTTGTCGGCCATGACCTGGCTGGGCGCCAGGACCCGGTCGAAGTTGCCATACAGCTTGCTGACATACGCTTCGATATTGGGGGTGAACCAGTTGCCCATGCGGTTGCTCACCAGCAGTGGCAGGTCGGAGTGATAGAAACCAATGACGGGCACGTCGAGCTGGCGGCGGGCATCCAGGGCGGCCCAGGCGGTGAGGTAGGGGTCGCCGACTTCGATCAGGTCCGGTTGCAGATCACGCAGGACATTGCGCCAGGGCGCCAGGCGCAGGGGGAAGCGGTAGCCCTTGCCGAAAGGCAGCGCCGGGGCCGGGACCTTGTAGACCCCGTCGTGCTCGCTCAAATGTGCGCCGGGAATCAGCAGGCTGTGGCGAATACCGGGCCGATCGCCCAGGCGCCGGTGCTTGGCATCCAGGTAAGTGCGCACGCCGCCGCTGGCAGGGGCGTAGAACATGGTTATGTCCGCTATATGCACGATGAACATCCCTCCGGTCTGTGTTCTCCTTTGTTGACCTTTATGAAGAATAGATGTTCGGTTGGGTTGCGGTGGGGCGGGGGTGTCAGTGGAGTGTTGCTTGATTTGACAGGCCCTCATCGCGAGCGAGCTCCCACAGGGTTAGCGCAAATCCCTGTGGGAGCGAGCTCGCTCGCGATGAGGCCAGTTCAGGCGCTTTAGATCCTGAAACTGCCCACCAACTGCTTGAGCCGCGCCGCCTGCCGCTCCAGGTCGGCACAGGCGCGCAAGGTCGATTGCAGGTTCTCCACCCCTTCCTGGTTCAGCGTGTTGATCTCGGTGATGTCGACGTTGATCGATTCCACCACGGCCGTCTGCTCTTCCGTGGCGGTGGCCACGGACTGGTTCATGCCGTCGATTTCACCGATGCGCTGGGTCACGCTGTTCAGGCGCTCGCCGGCCAGGTTGGCGATCTCCACGCTTTCCTGGCTGTGGCGCTGGCTGTCGTTCATGGTCATGACCGAATCCCGGGCGCCGACCTGCAGTTCCTCGATCATGGTCTGCACTTGTTGTGCCGATTCCTGGGTGCGGTGGGCGAGGTTGCGCACCTCGTCCGCCA
The DNA here is from genome assembly GCF_036693845.1 of Pseudomonas sp. MS646. Taxonomy (NCBI): domain Bacteria; kingdom Pseudomonadati; phylum Pseudomonadota; class Gammaproteobacteria; order Pseudomonadales; family Pseudomonadaceae; genus Pseudomonas; species Pseudomonas sp. MS646. The sequence goes on along the minus strand of NZ_CP144763.1, from coordinate 4,863,111 downwards.
CCACGGCAAACCCGCGTCCGGCTTCACCGGCCCGAGCGGCCTCGATCGCGGCGTTGAGGGCCAGCAGGTTGGTCTGCTGGGAAATGCTGGTGATCACCTCCAGGATCTGGCCAATGTTCACGGTTTTGCTGTTCAACGTCTCGACGTTGTTGCTCGACGTGCTCAGCAGCTCGGAAAGGCGATTCATCGCGGCAATGCTGCGGTCTACCACGTGCTGGCCGTCCTCGGCCAGGCCACGGGCGTCGCTGGCCTGATGGGACGCCTGGGCGGCATTGCGGGCGATCTCCTGGGCGGCGGCGCCCAGTTGGTTGATCGCGGCGGCCACGCTGTTGGTGCGGCTCGATTGTTCGTCGGAGTTGACCATTGACGAGTTCGACGCGCTCACCACGCGCAGGGCGACTTCATTGACGTGTTCGGTGGCGGAGGACACTTCGCGGATCGAACCGTGGATGCGCTCGACGAAACGGTTGAAAGCGATGCCCAGAATGCCGAATTCGTCCTGGTTCTGGATCGTCAGGCGCTTGGTCAGGTCGCCTTCACCGTCGGCGATGTCCTCCATGGCCCGGGTCATGGTGTGCAGCGGCTGGATCAGCAGGCGGATCAGCATGCTCAACAGCGCGATGATGAAGATCACGGCAATGATCGTCGCCACGACTGCCGAGGTACGGAAATCGCTGAGCATCGCGTAGGCCAGGTCTTTATCCACCGAGACCCCGACGTACCAGTTCACCGAAGGCAGGCCCTTGATCGGCACGAAAGTGACAATGCGCGAGTGGCCGTCCACCTCGACTTCGGTGATCTGTTCGCTGATTTTCGGCGTGTTGCCTGGGTAGGCTTCGGCCAGGGTTTTCATGACCAGGGCCTTGTCCGGGTGCACCAGGATCTTGCCATCGGCGCTGACCAGGTAGGCATAGCCCATGCCATCGAAGTCCACGGTCTTGAGGTTGTCGACAATGGCTTGCAGGCTCAGGTCACCCCCCACGACGCCGACGGTCTGTGTGGCGTTCCGGGCAGCACTGGCAATGGAGATGATCAGCCCGCCACTGGCGGCGTCGATGTACGGTTCGGTCAGGGTCGAGGTGCTGCTGCTCTGCGCGCCCTTGTACCAGGGGCGTACGCGAGGGTCGAAGCCGTCGGGCATCTTCGCGTCGGGGCGAATGATGAAGCTGCCCTGGGCGTCGCCCAGGTAGGAAGCCATGAAGGTTGCGGTCAGTGCTTTCTGCTCCAGCAGCCGGGTGACGCTGGCGGAGTCCGGGCTGGCGGCAATGTTCTGGGCCAGGTTTTCGATGAGCAGGATCCGCCCGCTGAGCCAGGTCTGGATGTTGCTCGCGGTGACCTCGGCCATTTCATGCAGGTAGCCGTCGAGGTCGTCGCGGATGGCGTTGCGTTGCAGGTAATCGTTGTATGACGTGAAGGAGGCGAAGGCGGCAACGACGATCAGGGCGGCGGCAAGGAGGATTTTATGGCTGAAACGCAGGTTTTTCTTCATGGTTCGAGGTTCCGCTGAGTCTTATGGCTCTGGGCGTGCTTTTATATGGAAAGTTCGCTAAATATCGCCGTATTGAAAAAAGCTGATATTTCCATCTCCCTGGGAATTATCCGACCTTGTTTTCAGTAGGGTCTGTCATTCCAGGTATCGGCCAAGCAGGGCCACAGATTAACCACAGGTGACGAAATGCCTGACTCACTCAAGCTTGTTATCGGCGCCGACCCGACCGGCCAACCCCTCTCCCAGGCGATGCGCCTGGCGAACCGCCACGGCTTGGTGGCGGGCGCCACCGGCACCGGCAAGACCGTGACCTTGCAGCGCCTGGCCGAAGCGTTCAGCGATGCGGGTGTGGCGGTGTTCGCGGCGGACATCAAGGGCGACCTGTGCGGCCTCGGCGCTGCCGGCAACCCCCAGGGCAAAGTGGCCGAGCGGATCGCCGGCATGCCTTGGCTCGGCCACACGCCCCAGGCCTATCCGGTGACGTTGTGGGACATCCACGGCCAATCCGGTCATCCACTGCGCACCACCTTGAGTGAAATGGGCCCGTTGCTGATCGGCAGCCTGCTGGAGCTCACCGACAGCCAGCAGTCGGCGCTGTACGCCGCGTTCAAGGTGGCTGACCGTGAAGGGCTGTTGCTGCTTGACCTCAAGGACCTCAAGGCGTTGCTCAACCACCTCAGGGACAACCCCGAGTTGCTGGGGGACGACGCGGCGCTGATGACCACCGGTTCCAGCCAGGCCTTGCTAAGACGCTTGTCCAGCCTGGAGCAGCAAGGTGCGGAAGCGTTGTTCGGCGAGCCGGCCTTGCAGCTCGAAGACATCTTGCAACCGGCCAGCGATGGCCGGGGACGCATCCACCTGCTGGACGCCAGTCGGCTGGTCCATGAGGCGCCGAAAGTCTACGCGACCTTCCTGCTGTGGCTGCTGGCCGAGTTGTTCGAACAGTTGCCCGAGCGCGGCGATGCGGACAAACCGCTATTGGCGCTGTTTTTCGACGAGGCGCACCTGTTGTTCGCCGGCACGCCCAAGGCCTTGCAGGAACGCCTGGAACAAGTGGTGCGGCTGATCCGTTCCAAGGGTGTCGGGGTGTATTTCGTGACCCAGTCGCCGGGCGATTTACCAGACGATGTACTGGCGCAACTGGGCTTGCGTATCCAGCACGGCTTGCGGGCTTTCACCGCCAAGGAGCAGAAATCCCTGAGGGCGGTGGCGGACGGTTTCCGCCCGAACCCGCAGTTCGATGCCTTGGCGGTGCTGACCGAGCTGGGCATCGGTGAAGCCCTGGTGGGCACCCTGCAGGAAAAAGGTACGCCGGAAATGGTCCAGCGCGTGCTGGTGGCACCACCGCAATCGCGCATCGGGCCGTTGAGCGAGGCCGAGCGCGCCGCGTTGATCGCCCGCTCGCCACTGCAAGGGCGCTACGACAAGCCCATTGATCGCGAGTCGGCCTATGAAGTGTTGATGGGGCGCAAAGGGCTGGAGCCTGAAGCCGAGGCCGCGTCGGACAAACCGGCGGCTGAACAGCCGAGCCTTGCCGACAGGGCCGGGGAGTTCCTCGGCACGGCAGCGGGGCAGGCGCTCAAGTCGGCAATGCGTCAGGCGGCCAACCAGTTGGGCCGTCAACTGGTGCGCGGGTTGATGGGCTCATTGCTGGGCGGCAGCAAGCGCCGCCGGTAGTCAGGGCCGAGTCGCGCCCTTCGCCAGCAGGGGAATTTTGCCGACACAGGATTTTTGCTCGACGCAATCCCTTGTGGGAGCGGGCTTGCTCGCGAAGGCGCTGGGTCAGCCACTTATTCTTAAATGACAGACCGCTATCGCGGGCAAGCCCGCTCCCACAGAAGGGCCGAGGTGAACACAATTTTTGTGGCCGCTGAAAAACGCTTGTGGGAGCGGGCTTGCTCGCGAAGGCGTTGGGGCAGCCACTTATTCTTATAATGACAGACCGCTTTCGCGGGCAAGCCCACTCCCACAGAAGGGCCGAGGTGAACACAATTTTTATGGCCGCTGAAAAACGCTTGTGGGAGCGAGCTTGCTCGCGAAGGCGATCGACTGGACGAAGCAACGTCTCAAGTCTTGGGGCGCGCGTGCGCCGCCAGGCGCTCCAGCGCCGCCCGCAGGTTGGGATCGCTGATGCCCTCGGCCGTGGACTGGATGGTCGCGGCGGCATCCTGGGACAGGTCCAGCGTGTGCCCCTTGGCACCGACCTGCACGGTAGGCGGCTGGACCTTGAACTGGATCCGCACCAGGCCGGCGAACTCTTCGAACGCCTGCAACTGGCGCAGCAGGCGTTTTTGCTGGTAGCGCAGGCGCGTGGCCCAGTGGCCGTCGGTGACAATCAGCAACAAACTGCCTTCGCGCCAGGACGCCACGTGACAATGCTCGCGAGCGGCAGGTTGCAGTTGGCTGTCCAGCAGCCGCTGCAGGTGGCCCAGGCGCCTGGCATGGCCGAAGATGGCTTTCAGCGGCTTGGCTTCGCGCAGCAGGATGGCGGGCGCCTTGGCGGTAAGGGGGCGAAAGGCCATGAATGAATACCGCAAGTGACAGAGGCGCCATGGTAACAGAAAGCATCGCAGGCGCCTGGGCCCTGTGGTCTGGGGCGTTTTGCCTGGGCAATCAACGCTTAACTTCTGCGTTTTGTGGGTTGAAGTTCGCGCAAAAGCCCTTATTTTAAGCAAGCCCCGTCACAGCGCTGTGCCAGCATCGTGGAATAACGCCACTTTCCTCTCCATCGTTTCCGGGTAGAATGCTCGTTCGCATGCGGCCATGAGGGCTGCACGGGCGACTCACGGGGCCGCCCTCCATCCCTTTAGTGTGGAAGATCCTGCCGATATGTTTGCGCCTTTGTTAAAGAAACTCTTTGGAAGCAAGAACGAGCGTGAAGTCAAGCGCATGCTCAAGACGGTACAGACTGTCAATGCCTTCGAAGAGCAAATGGTGGCCCTTTCGGACGATCAGTTACGCGCCAAGACTGCCGAATTCAAGGACCGCATCGCCAAGGGAGAAACCCTCGACCAGCTCCTGCCCGAAGCCTTTGCGGTTGCCCGCGAAGCCGGTAAGCGGGTCATGGGCATGCGTCACTTCGACGTCCAGTTGATCGGCGGCATGACCTTGCACGAAGGCAAGATCGCCGAAATGCGCACCGGTGAGGGCAAGACCCTCGTGGCAACCCTGGGCGTCTACCTCAACGCATTGTCCGGCAAGGGCGTGCACGTGGTGACGGTCAACGACTACCTGGCCCGCCGCGACGCCAACTGGATGCGTCCGCTCTATGAATTCCTCGGCCTGACCGTCGGCGTCGTCACGCCGTTCCAGCCGCCGGAAGAGAAGCGTGCCGCCTACGCCGCCGATATCACCTACGGCACCAACAACGAATTCGGTTTCGATTACCTGCGCGACAACATGGCGTTCAGCATGGAAGAAAAATTCCAGCGTGAACTCAATTTCGCCGTGATCGACGAAGTCGACTCCATCCTCATCGACGAAGCCCGTACCCCGCTGATCATTTCCGGTCAGGCCGAGGACAGCTCCAAGCTGTACACCGAGATCAACAAACTGATCCCGCAGCTCAAGTTGCACGTCGAGGAGGTCGAGGGCCAGGTCACCCAGGCCGGTCACTACACCATCGACGAGAAGACCCGCCAGGTCGAACTCAACGAAGCCGGTCACCAGTTCATCGAAGACATGCTGACCCGCGTCGGCTTGCTGGCCGAGGGCGAGAGCCTGTACTCGGCGCATAACCTGGGCCTGCTGACCCACGTCTATGCCGGCCTGCGCGCCCACAAGCTGTTCCATCGCAACGTCGAATACATCGTGCAGGACGGCCAGGTCGTGCTGGTGGACGAGCACACCGGCCGTACCATGCCGGGCCGTCGCCTGTCCGAGGGCCTGCACCAGGCCATCGAAGCCAAGGAAGGCCTGAACATCCAGGCCGAGAGCCAGACCCTGGCCTCGACCACCTTCCAGAACTACTTCCGCCTGTACAACAAGCTGTCCGGCATGACCGGTACCGCTGACACCGAAGCGTTCGAGTTCCACCAGATCTACGGCCTGCAAGTGGTGGTGATCCCGACCAACAAGCCGCTGGCCCGTAAGGACTACAACGACCTGGTGTTCCTGACCGCCGAAGAGAAGTACGCGGCGATCATCAACGACATCAAGGAAGGCATGGCCCAGGGCCGTCCTATCCTGGTGGGTACCGCCACCATCGAGACGTCCGAGCACATGTCCGCCTTGCTGAACAAGGAAGGCATCGAGCACAAGGTCCTCAACGCCAAGTTCCACGAGAAGGAAGCCGAGATCATTGCCCAGGCCGGTCGCCCAGGTGCATTGACCATCGCCACCAACATGGCCGGTCGGGGTACCGACATCCTGCTGGGCGGCAACTGGGAAGTGGAAGTCGCCTCCCTGGAAAACCCGACCCCCGAGCAGATCGCGCAGATCAAGGCCGACTGGCAGAAGCGTCACCAGCAGGTGCTCGAGTCCGGTGGCTTGCAGGTGATCGCCTCCGAGCGTCACGAGTCGCGCCGCATCGACAACCAACTGCGTGGCCGTGCCGGTCGCCAGGGTGACGCTGGCTCCAGCCGTTTCTACCTGTCCCTGGAAGACAGCCTGATGCGCATCTTCGCCTCTGATCGGGTGAAGAACTTCATGAAGGCCCTGGGCATGCAGCCGGGCGAGGCGATCGAGCACCGCATGGTGACCAACGCCATCGAGAAGGCCCAGCGCAAGGTCGAAGGCCGCAACTTCGATATCCGCAAGCAATTGCTGGAGTTCGACGACGTCAACAACGAGCAGCGCAAAGTGATCTATCACATGCGTAACAGCTTGTTGGCCGCCGACAACATCGGTGACACCATCGCCGATTTCCGCCAGGAAGTGCTCAACGCGACCGTCAGCGCCCACATCCCGCCGCAATCGCTGCCGGAGCAGTGGGACATCGCTGGCCTGGAAGCGGCCTTGCGCAGTGACTTCGGCGTGTCGTTGCCGATCCAGCAGTGGCTCGACGAAGACGATCACCTGTACGAAGAGACCCTGCGCGAGAAGCTGCTCGCCGAACTGATCGCCGCGTACAACGAGAAGGAAGACCAGGCCGGTGCCGAAGCGCTGCGCTCCTTCGAGAAGCAGATCGTGCTGCGGGTCCTGGACGACTTGTGGAAAGACCACCTATCGACCATGGACCACCTGCGCCACGGCATCCATTTGCGCGGTTACGCCCAGAAGAACCCGAAGCAGGAGTACAAGCGCGAGTCCTATACGCTGTTCTCCGACCTGCTGGATTCGATCAAGCGCGACTCGATCCGTGTGCTGTCCCACGTTCAAGTCCGCCGCGAAGACCCGGCCGAGGAAGAGGCGCGCCTGCGTCAGGAAGCCGAGGCCCTGGCCGCGCGCATGCAGTTCGAACACGCCGAAGCCCCTGGCCTGGACGTTGTCGCCGAAGAGGGCGTCGACGTGGATGTTGCCCTGGCGACCGCGCCAGTGCGCAACGAGCAGAAGCTGGGCCGTAACGAACTGTGCTACTGCGGTTCGGGCAAAAAATACAAGCATTGTCACGGGCAGATCCAGTAACACCCGTTTCCAACGCTGAACGACCTGCGCCGCGACCGGTTTCCGACCGTCGCGGCGTTTTGCCATTTGATTCAGACATACATTTTATTTAAGGAGCGCATTCATGGCTGTTGGTCTTGGTCCGTTGCCAACGTTGCACCCGGTTGCCGGTTTTGAACTCGGTATCGCTTCGGCGGGCATCAAGCGCCCCGGGCGTAAGGATGTCGTGGTGATGCGTTGCGCCGAGGGCTCGACGGTTGCCGGTGTCTTCACCCTCAACGCCTTCTGCGCCGCTCCGGTCATCCTGGCCAAGCAACGCGTGCAGGGGCCGGTGCGCTACCTGTTGACCAACACCGGCAATGCCAACGCCGGTACCGGCGCGCCAGGCCTGGCCGCCGCCGAGCGCACCTGCGCCAAGCTGGCGGAGTTGACGGGCGTGGACGCCAGCCAGGTGCTGCCGTATTCCACCGGTGTGATCGGCGAGCCGCTGCCGGTCGAGAAGATCGAAGGCGCGTTGCAGGCCGCCCTCGATGACCTGTCGGAAAACAACTGGGCCGCTGCCGCCACCGGCATCATGACCACCGACACCCTGCCCAAGGGCGCGAGCCGCCAGTTCGAGCATGACGGCGTGACCGTCACCGTGACGGGCATCAGCAAAGGCGCCGGCATGATTCGCCCGAACATGGCGACCATGCTCGGCTACATCGCCACCGACGCCAATGTCTCCCGGCAAGTGCTGCAAGACCTGATGCTCGACGGCGCCAACAAGTCGTTCAACCGCATCACCATCGACGGTGACACGTCCACCAACGATTGCTGCATGCTGATCGCCACTGGCAAGGCCAACCTGCCGCCGATCACTGAAGCCAGCGGCCCGCTGTTCGCCGCGCTCAAGCAAGCCGTGTTCGAGGTGTGCATGGAAGTGGCCCAGGCCATTGTCCGTGACGGCGAAGGCGCGACCAAGTTCGTGACCGTGCAGGTCAATGGCGGTGGCAATCACCAGGAGTGCCTGGATGTTGGCTACACCGTGGCCCACTCGCCGCTGATCAAGACCGCGCTGTTCGCGTCGGACCCGAACTGGGGCCGGATCCTCGCCGCCGTCGGCCGTGCCGGCGTGCCAGACCTGGATGTGAGCAAGATCGACGTGTTCCTCGGCGACGTCTGCATCGCCAGCCAGGGCGCTCGTGCCGCGAGCTACACCGAGGCCCAGGGGGCGGCGGTGATGCAGCAGGAAGAGATCACCATCCGCATCGAGTTGGGCCGTGGTGAGTGCAGCGAGACGATCTGGACCACCGACCTGTCCCACGAGTATGTGAAGATCAACGCCGAGTACCGGACTTAACATCGAGCCGTCCTCTTCGCGAGCGAGCCCGCTCCCACAGGCGTTTACGGGATGCCGTTGTGGGAGCGGGCTTGCTCGCGAAGGCGGCCCGATAGACAACAGCCAATTTCTGTACCCCTAAGAACGGATTCCAGACATGAGCCTGCACCTGATCATCGGCGACAAGAAAATCTCTTCCTGGTCCCTGCGTGCCTGGTTGGCGTTGACGCTGACTGGCGCGAAGTACACTGAAGAACTGGTCAGGCTCTATCAACCCGACACGCGGCAGAAGCTGCTCAAGTATTCGGCCACCGCCAAGGTTCCGCTGCTCAAGACCGAATCGGGCGTCATTGCCGATTCCCTGGCGATCGCCGAGTACCTGGCCGAGCAGTTTCCCGAGGCGGGCCTCTGGCCCAGGGATGTAGCGGCCCGGGCCCAGGCGCGGTCGGCATGTGCGCAAATGCACAGCGGTTTCTTCGCCCTTCGCACCCACATGCCATTTGACCTGGCCCATGATGCGCCGTTGTCGCCCATGCCGGCCGATGTCCAGGCGGAAATCGAACGGATGCTGGCGCTGTGGGCCGAATGCCGGGCTGCGGCGACCGACGCCGGGCCTTACCTGTTCGGCACCTTGGGCCTGGCGGATGCGTTTTTCCTGCCGGTTGCCGTGCGCCTGCGCACCTACCAAGTGGAACTGCCGGCGATCGATGCGGCCTATGTTGAAACCCTTTACCAATGGCCGGCCTTCAAGACCTGGCAACAGGCCGGCCTGGAGGAAGCAGCGCGGTGAAACGAGTACACGTAGCGGCGGCGGTCATTCGCGACGCCGACGGCAGGATCCTGATCGCCCGTCGGGCCGACACCCAGCACCAGGGTGGCTTGTGGGAGTTTCCCGGCGGCAAGGTCGAGGCGGATGAGTCCGTCGAGGCGGCCCTGGCCCGGGAGCTTCATGAAGAGCTGGGCATTGTGGTCGGCGCCGCCCGGCCGCTGATCAAGGTGCGCCACGATTACCCGGACAAACAGGTGTTGCTGGACGTCTGGGAAGTCTCGGCGTTCACCGGCGAACCCCACGGTGCCGAAGGACAGCCATTGGCCTGGGTGACGGCTCGCGAGCTGACGGGCTATGAATTTCCGGCGGCCAATCAGCCGATCGTGGCCGCCGCCCGTTTGCCTGGCGAATACCTGATCACCCCCGACGGCCTGGAAACACCGGCCTTGTTGCGCGGCCTGCAGAAGGCGATTGCCGGTGGGATCAAGCTGGTCCAGCTGCGCGCGCCCAACGGCTACGATCCGCAGTACCGCGACCTGGCGGTGGATGCGGTGGGGCTGTGCGCCGGCAAGGCGCAATTGATGCTCAAGGGCCCGTTCGAATGGCTGGGGGATTTCCCGTCCGCTGGCTGGCACATCACCGCCGCGCAGTTGCGCAAGCATGCGGCGGCCGGTCGTCCGTTCGGCAAGGATCGCTGGCTGGCGGCTTCCTGCCATAACGCCGAGGAGTTGTCCCTGGCGCAGCAGATGGACGTGGACTTCGTGACGCTCTCGCCTGTCCAGCCGACCCAGACCCATCCCGAGGCCCAGCCGTTGGGTTGGGAGGAGGCGGCCCGGCTGATCGAGGGCTTCAACAAGCCGGTCTATCTGTTGGGTGGGGTCGGCCCCGCTGAACGGCAGCAGGCCTGGGAAGCCGGGGCTCAGGGTGTGGCGGGGATTCGGGCGTTCTGGCCTGGGGCATGATTTTTGTGGTGGGGCTGCTGGCCCCTTCGCGGGCAAGCCCGCTCCCACATTGGATCTGCGTCAGACATAAAGTCAGGGGGCACAACCGATCACCTTGTGGGAGCGGGCTTGCCCGCGAAGGCGGCCTGACCGGCGATACATCTCTTTTGATCACCCCCCAGGCTTGGCCGCCGCCTCCCACAGCACCTCTGCTATCCCTTGCCGCCGGGCGATGATTCGCGCCGCCACGAACAACAGGTCCGACAACCGATTGATATAAGCCAGCCCCGGCCCCGCCAGCGGTTCCACGGCGTTCAACTGCTGGCAACGACGCTCGGCACCGCGGGCCAGGCTGCGACAGATGTGGGCCTGGGCAATCAGCGTCGAGCCACCGGGCAGGATGAAGTTTTCCAACGGTCCCAATTCCTCGTTCCAGACATCGATCGCCGTTTCCAGTCGCTCGACTTCTGCCGCATTCAACGCCTGATAGGCCGGCATCGCCAGTTCGCCGCCCAGGTCGAACAGCCGGTGCTGACAGGGTGCCAGCACGTCACTGACTTCCTTCAGCGCCGGGTAGTGCGTGGTTTCGGCGGCAAGTCCAGCCAATAGCAACCCCAGTTGGCTGTTCAGGGTATCCACTTCGCCGATGGCCTCGACCCGTGGGTGGTCCTTCGCCACGCGGCGACCATCGCCCAACCCGGTTTCACCGGTGTCGCCGGTGCGGGTGTAAATCTTCGACAGGCGAAAGCCCATGCTCAGCGCTCCAGTTGTATGTTTTCCTGCTGGGTGAGGGACGTGCCGGCCAAGGGCAGGCGCAAGGTGAAGCAGGTGCCCTGGCCCGGTGCCGATTGCACTTCCATCTGGCCCTTGTGGTTGTTGGTGATGATGAAGTACGACACGGATAGCCCAAGGCCCGTGCCCTGGCCGATTTCCTTGGTGGTGAAAAACGGCTCGAAGGTGCGCTTGCGCACGTTCTCACTCATGCCGATGCCGTTGTCCTCGACCTGGATCTCGGCCCACGGCGGGTTCAGCCGCGTGCGCAGGATGATACGCCCCGGCTCGCTGTCGTCCTGGCGTTGGTGGATCGCCTGGGCGGCGTTTTTCAACAGGTTGAGCAGCACCTGTTCCAGCTCGTTGGCGGTGCCGGGGACCGGGCCCAGGTTCGGGTCGAACTGACGGATGATCGCCTGGCCCTTGAAGTCGAAACCGATCGCCAGGTCGAAGTCGTTGCCGGCGATTTCCACTGCCTGGTCGATCAGCGCGGGCAGGTCGCAAGGCGCCATCTGCCGCGTGCTGCGGCGGCTGAAACTGAGCATGTGGGTGACGATCTTCGCGGCCCGGGCGCCGGCCTGCTGGATGCCGTCCAGCAACTGCGGGATCTCCCGGCCTTCCAGGTAGCGATTGACCACCTGCAGCTCGATGCCCAGTTGCTCGGCCTGTTCGAGGTTCTTCGGCAGGTCCGGCGACAGGCGTCGGCGGATGTTCTGCACATTGTGCAGGATCGCCCCCAAGGGGTTGTTGATTTCGTGGGCCATGCCCGCCGCGAGGCCGCCGACCGAGAGCATCTTCTCCGATTGCACCATCATTTCCTCCAGCGACAGGCGCTGGGTGATGTCGTCGATGCGGATCACCACCCCGCGGCCGGCGCCGCCCATCAGCGGATAGAAGGTCAGGGCGTAGTGGCGAGCCTCGTCGTCCTTGGTCCAGGTGACGCGTTCGATCTTGGCCACGGTGTGCTGCTCGACGGTCTGCTTGAGTTGGGGCAGGTAGGGCTTGAGCGGTTCGAAGGCGAGGAAGATCGGCTGGTTCAGGGCTTCATCCAGGCGCGTGCCGGAAAGGGCGCTGGCCTCCTGGTTCCACTGGGTGACGTAGAGCTGTTCGTCGAGGGCGATCAGCGCCGACGGCATGGAGTCGATGATGCTGTTGAGGTAGTTCTGGAAGCCGGTGAGCTTCTTCTCGATCTTGCTGCGCACCTGGACTTCCAGCTCCAGCTTGCGGTTGGTGTGACGAGTTTCTTCCGCCAGGCCCTGGGCCTGGTCGTAGGCGGCCTGGGAATCGTCCCGGGCGCGCTTGAGTTGTTGCTCCCGGGCTTCGATCCGCGACAGCATGGTGTTGAACGCCTCGGCCAGGCTGCCGATTTCATCGTGGTTGCCCCTGGCGGCGCGCAGGGCATAGTTTTCCTCGCGGGTGACCTGGCGTGACAGCTCTTCGAGTTGGTGGATCGGCTGGGTAATCAGGCGCTTGATCTGCTGGGCGATGACCAGCCACAGCAGCACGCTGAAGATCAGGATGCCCAGGCTGGCGGTCAGCGTGCCGGTGTAGAACGCGGTCGGCAGTTCGCTGCTGGCCACCAGGAGCAGATGGCCGGGCTCCATGCCGGGACGGGGCAGGGTGATGACCTGGTTGCTGCGAAACTCACCGGCCTGCCAGGCCTGCATCTTGCGAAAGTGGTCCGGCAGCTTGAGCTTTTCGCCTTGTTGCAGTTGTGCCAGGCGTTCGCCCTGGCCGTCGTACAGGGCCGCCGCCCGAAGCGGTGCGTAGCTGTTGAGTTCGTCGAGCAGGCGCTTGGCGCTCTGCGGCGACTGCACGGCATCGGAGATCAGGCTCGGGTTTGCCACCAGCCGGCCAATGGTCTGCAAGGCCTGGGGCGCCATGCTCTCCTGGGAGATGTAGTAGGCGGCACTGATAAAGGTCAGGTTGGCCACCAGCAGGACAGTGGTCAATAACACCAACAGGGCGGCCAGCAGCTTCTGGCCGACCGGGAGGTTCTCAAGGCGCTGGCGCAATGGCATCAGACTGGTCGCTAAAAAGGAACACGAGGGCCAGCGTAGCCGCTGCTCAGTCGCTGGGCAATCCGAGGTTGTCCAAGTGGACAATCAGTCGCTGGCGCAGTTGTTCCAGGTGCGGTACCGCCAACCGGTGCCGCTGGGCCACCTTGCAGGCGTGGCCGAGCAGGTAGCTGATCTCGGTGCGGCGCCGGTTACTGACATCCTGGTACATCGAGGAGTAGTTGGTAGCGGTGGCCTGGATCACCCGCTCGACCTCCGGTTGCAGGTCTTCGGCGGCGGCGGGCTGGCCGCAGTGTTCGAGCAGATCGGTGAGTTCCGCGCACAGGGTGGCGACTTCGCAGTGGTGGCTTTGCAAGCCGCCGTTCTTGCAGTGGTGCAGCACCGTCAGTGGATTGATCGCACAGTTGAGCGCCAGTTTGCGCCAGAGGCGGGTGAGGATATCGGCGCTCCATTCGTGGGGAATGCCTGCGGCCACCAGGTCGTCCAGCCAGAACGGGGCCACCGGGTGCGCCGGATCGCCGAGCCAGGTGTAGCCATGGCCGGCGAACACCACGCGCCAGTCACCGTCGCGAAACGCCCCTTCGGTACTGGAGGCACTGATGCAACGGGCCAGGGGCACGCGGTTGGCCACTGCGTCCTGGCTGCCGAGGCCGTTCTGCAGCAGGATCAGTTCCGAGTCGGCATCCAGGCGGTGGGTCACCGAGCTGACGGCGGCCTCGGCGTCATAGGCCTTGCAGGCCAGCAACAGGCGCTTGATCGGCTCGTGGTGGTCCGCCGTTTCGCCGGGGACCGGGTAACACTGCGCCTGGCCCTGTTCCACCAGCGTCAGCCCGCCGGCGGCTTGATAGGCTTGCAGGCGGTCTGCATTGCGCAGTACCAACCTCACTGGCAGGCCGGCCCGGGCCAGGCGCGCGGCCCACAACGTGCCGAGGCTGCCGGCCCCCAGGACATGCCAGGTGGTGGGCATCAGTTTTTTACTCGGTTTGTCGCAGGCATCCGGGAGCTCGCAGTGTCAGTGGGGAAAGACCCGTTATAATGAGCCCGATTTTAACCACAAGCCAAGCGCGCGCCTTTGTTACCGGCGCGCCTTTTTATTGGAGAACACTACATGCCGTCATTCGACGTGGTATCCGAACTGGACAAACACGAAGTCACCAACGCCGTTGAAAACGCCGTCAAGGAACTCGACCGTCGCTATGACCTCAAGGGCAAGGGCAGTTTCGAGTTCAAGGAAAAGGACCTGACCGTCAACCTGACCGCCGAAGCCGATTTCCAGCTCGAGGCGATGATCGAGATCCTCAAGCTCGCGCTGGTCAAGCGCAAGATCGACGTACAGTGCCTCGAGGTCAAGGACGCTTTCGCCTCGGGCAAGCTGATGAAGCAGGAAGCCGTGCTCAAGGAAGGCATCGACAAGGAACTGGCGAAGAAGATCGTTGCCCACATCAAGGACGCCAAGCTCAAGGTTCAGGCCGCCATCCAGGGCGAGCAGGTGCGGGTGACCGGCAAGAAACGTGACGACTTGCAAGAGGCCATTGCGGCACTGCGCGGCAAGGAATTCGGCATGCCGTTGCAATTCAACAACTTCCGCGACTGATATTTCAGTCGCTTGGAGACCCTGTGGCGAGGGCGCTCGCTCCCGCTGGCTGCTTAGCAGCCCCTTATCGGTGAGCGCTACGCACCCAAGCGCGAGCATCCTCCCTCACCACAATGCCGCGTGTAACAGGAAAAGGAGACAACGATGGACTTGAACGCTGAAGTGGACCACCTGGTCAAGGCTTCCCAGGCCTGGATCCCGATGATCATGGAGTACGGCAGCCGGGTGCTGCTGGCGATCATCACCCTGGCCATCGGCTGGTGGCTGATCAACAAGGTCACGCAGAAACTGGGCGCGCTGTTGGCCCTGCGCAACGCGGACCTGGCGCTGCAAGGGTTTATCAGCACCCTGGCGAACATCATTCTGAAAGTGCTGCTGATCGTCAGCGTGGCGTCGATGATCGGCGTGGAAACCACCTCGTTCGTCGCGGCCATCGGTGCGGCCGGCCTGGCGATTGGCCTGGCATTGCAGGGCAGCCTGGCGAATTTCGCCGGTGGCGTGCTGATCCTGCTGTTCCGCCCGTTCCGCATCGGTGACTGGATCGAGGCCCAGGGCGTTGCCGGTACGGTCGATGCGATCCAGATCTTCCACACCGTACTGCGCACCGGCGACAACAAGACGGTCATCGTGCCCAACGGCAACCTGTCGAACGGCATCATCACCAATACCAACCGCCAGCCGACCCGCAAAGTGGTATTCGACGTGGGTGTGGATTACCAGGCGGATCTGCAGAAGGCCCGGCAGGTGTTGCTGGACCTGGCGAAGGATGAGCGCGTGTTGGCTGATCCGGCGCCTGAAGCAGTGATTTCCACCTTGGGTGACAGTTCGATCACAGTGTCGTTGCGGATCTGGGTGAAGACGGCCGATTACTGGAGCGTGATGTTCATGTTGAATGAACAGGCTCGGGACCGGTTGAAGGATGCGGGGATCGATATTCCGTTCCCACAACGTGTGATTCGGGTGGTTCAGGAGTCTGTTTGACCTGTTGGTCAGACTATTCATGAATAGCCAGCAATGAAAAAGGCCCATCCGAAGATGGGCCTTTTTTTGATTACCGCGAACTAACTTTCGGCAATTACAGAACCGAGATCGGGTAGTCGACGATCAGGCGGAACTCGTTGATATCGCCCTCAGCCTGGTCGGTGTTGGCGCGGTGCCATGCTTGACGAACGCGGAACGACAGGTCCTTGGCAGGGCCGCTCTGAACCACGTACTTGGCTTCGACGTTGGTTTCGTGATGCTTGCCATCTTCACCATAGCCGTATTGGTTGTATGGGCTGGAGGCATCCATCTTGGTACCGTCGATATCCCAGCCTTTAACGTAACGGGCCATGAAGCTCAGGCCTGGTACGCCGTACTCAGCCATCTTCAGGTCGTAACGAACCTGAGCAGACTTCTCGTTAGGGGCGTTGAAGTCAGAGTACTGGATGGAGTTGGCGAGGAAGATCGAGTCGCCGCCACGGTTGTTGTCACCCACACCGACGTAGTCGAATGGAGTGTCGCCGTCCACTTTCTGGAAGGCCACGGTAACGGTGTGCGCTTTCAGGAACGAATACGCAGCTGCCAGCGAGAACGTGGTGTTGCTGATATCACCCGCTCTGGCGCTACCGGTATCGACGGTGCGGTAGATGTTACCATCCAGATTGAGCGACTGGTCGTTACCCATAGGGATGGTGTAGTTCACGTTGGCGTAGTACTGGTCCCAAATATCTTCGAATTTGGAGCCGTAGAGCGAAACGCTCAGATCGTCGGAGATGCCGTATTTGCCACCAACGTAATCCATGGTCTTGCCGGTAACGGCAATGCTGTCGCCGGATGCGTATGTAGCGTGCAGCTCACCGTCACTGTTCATCTCGTCCTGGCTGGAGGCCGAGTAGAAGTGACCTGCTTCCAGATCCAGGTTCTTGATTTCGCTGCTTTGCAGTTGGAAACCGGTAGCGGTTTGAGGCAACAGGCGGGAACCGCCGACAGCGAACACTGGGGAGGTGCTAGGCTGCATTTGACCGAATTTCAGTTCGGTTTTGGAGATACGCAGCTTGACGGCTGCACCGGCCTTACCAAAGTCGTCTTCGTTGTGGCCTTGGGAGTTGCGGCTCATGTTGCCCGAACCTGCCGTGCCGTCGCCGCCGTCCAGTTTGATGCCCAGATAACCGAATGCATCAACACCGACCCCTACCGTGCCTTGGGTGTAACCGGAGCTGAAGTTGCCCCAGAAACCCTGAGTCCAGTCTTTCTGGTCGTTTGAACCGTTTTTGCGGTCACGGTTGAAGTAATAGTTGCGCAGCAGCAAGTCGAACTTGGCGTCTTCGACAAAGCCCTTGGCTTCAGCTTGGTCACTTACGAAAGGTGCGGCCGTAGCCATTTGAGTACTGGCTGCTGCAGCAACGGCCAGTGCGATCATGCTCCACTTCATCACGCGCATCGTGATTTGCTCCTTTGGTTTTAGAAGAGTACTGCCGTCCCACCTGTTTTATTATCTGGGCGGCTCTTTCTTTTTGTGTCGGCGCAAACTTATATCACGCCGACCCTATTGGCGATACTTGCCCATACAACCTTTCAGCTTCTTTACGACCGTGTCGCCAATGGCTCGATCCATGTCGTATTTCGGCTGAACCAACGCAATCGGATTCACAACTTCTAAGGTTGTTTTTTCTCTCCGGCATTGGTGTAAAGAGTCCGTCATTACCGCGCTTGAAGCTCCTGAGGGCAGCCTTGCCACTTTAATTTATAGGTCTGCGGGTTTTCGCTTCCGGCGAAGCCCTTGGACGATGTGCGGATGAATGCAACAAGCATGCACAAACCCGAATTTCGTTTACATTTTTTTCACATTCTACCGGTTGACGCGGTGAAACCTCATGAAACCGGGCTCCAAAGGCCTTGTTTTAAATAGGGTTGACGGCTGCGCGGCCCTCGTGTTGAACGTCTTGAAACGGTGCGCGACAACCAAAAACGTTACCGGTTCACCCCATCGAGTGAGTAAATCCCGGATGCTTCGTGCACTGAGCGTAGACCCACTGTGCTGTTTTGGTGCAAAAAATTTTCAAGCTGTACGAAAATCTGACAGCTCCGGTGCATTTGCCAGGCCCTGGGACGCTGCTGTCGGACTGCACCCTGGACCCTGCGCCGTGTTGGTGCAACGCCCGCCCTCGTTCATACCGGTTCTTGAAAGAGCGGTGAACAAAAAGGCGATGCAGGCGTGTCGAACGAGTGCCCCGTGAACCCTCCGGCATTCGCAGGTATGCTGCCGGTCTGTGTCCGGCGCGGCCTGTGCCCGGAAACCGGACCGATCAACCATCAGGAGTGCGCGCGGTGTTTGCCTTAGATCCACGACTGCAACAAGACACATTGCCGATCGGCGATTTCCCGCTGTGTCGGTTGCTCTTGTCCAATGATTCCAACTATCCGTGGTTCATACTCGTACCGCGGCGGGAAAATATCAGCGAATTATTTCAATTGGATGACATGGACCAGCAGCAACTGTGGAAAGAAACCACGGCCCTGGCCGAAACGCTCAAGGACTCGTTCGACGCCGATAAGCTGAACGTCGCGACGTTGGGTAACGTTGTCAGTCAATTGCACATGCATGTCATCGTGCGCAAACGCGATGATGCCGCGTGGCCGGCACCGGTCTGGGGCAAACACCCGGCACAGCCTTATAATGACGTGCAAGTGAAGGCCATTCGCGAACGCTTGCGCGTGGCATTGACCGATGATTTCAAGTTTCTGGAGGGCTGAAACCATGAACCTTGAAGACCGTGTAACCGATCTGGAAAGTCGCCTGGCGTTTCAGGATGACACCATCCAGGCATTGAATGATGTGTTGGTGGAGCAGCAGCGCGTGGTCGAGCGGCTGCAGTTGCAGATGGCGGCGTTGCTCAAGCGCCAGGAAGAGATGGCTGGGCAGTTCGAATCCTTCGAAGAAGAGGCACCGCCTCCTCATTACTGACCGGCACCGAGTGCCAGGCCCAAAAAAAACCGCGAGCAGCGAGGCTGCATCGCGGTTTTTTTACGGCAGTATCAGCGGCGCGGCAGCGCAGCGATCACGTCTTCGGCCTGCAGGCCCTTGTCGCGGTTCATCACGGAAAACTCTACGCGCTGGCCTTCCACCAGGACGCGATGGCCTTCGCCACGGATGGCCCGGAAATGCACGAAAATGTCATCGCCGGAATCGCGGGAGATAAAGCCGAAGCCTTTGGAAGTGTTGAACCACTTCACGGTGCCGGTATCGCGGTTGGACATGTCGTAGTTCTGCGAGGCAGCAGCGGGCGACGACTTCTTGTAGAAGCTGACGCCCAGGTGCACGGCCACGGCCAGCAACGCACAGCCAAGGCTGAACGCAATGGCCGGTTGGCCGGCGATTTCCGGCATGGGGGCCAGCAACGCCAGGGTTTGCAGGGCGACGGCCAGTACCAGCAGGACGCTGACGAGGTTTTGCAGTTGATGACGGGGGCCTTTATTCCAGTAAGGAATGACGGGCGCGAGGGTCAGGTTGAGCAGGCCGAAAAAGGCCAGGTACAGTGCATCGGGATGTTGCAGGTAAGGTGTGGCTTCGGAACCCAGGCTAGGGATGAAGGACAGCAGCAAGGCAGCTGCGCCCATTAGCAAGTGGACGATTTTCAACATTTTAATTGGCTCACGGTTAAGACAGATCACAAGGAAGAGCGGGTCGAGGACGGTTCGCTTCGGAAAAATGGAGAGGCGTTGGACACGTATTCGAACCAGCCTATGCGCCACGTCCTGGAAAATAGGCGTAGCGACACACTGCCTATTTAACAGTAAAGCCTTGGCCTTCTCAAACGCGTCGCGGACCCATACCGCGCTGTTCGTCGGCCAGCCACCCGGTGGACGCTTGCAGGGGCCAGGCGAGCGCCGTTGAAGGGGCCCGTGTGTCGGAACCGCCCGGCGTCCCGGCTTGTCGGTTCAGGAGGGCCGGCGATCTGTCGCAGGCTGCCGGCGGCAAAAACCACTACAGTGGAGGAGCCGCTGTCTCATTCATCACCGTCAGGAGATCAATCAACATGGCCATTGATATCGGTATCAGTGAAGAAGACCGCAAGTCCATCGTCGACGGGCTTTCACGCCTGCTTTCGGACACTTATGTGCTCTACCTCAAGACCCACAATTTCCACTGGAACGTCACCGGGCCGATGTTTCGCACCCTGCACCTGATGTTCGAGGAGCAATACAACGAACTGGCGCTGGCGGTGGACCTGATCGCCGAGCGCATCCGTGCCCTCGGTTTCCCGGCGCCGGGTGCCTACTCGGTGTACGCGCGCTTGTCTTCCATCAAGGAAGAAGAGGGCGTGCCCGGTGCCGAGGATATGATCCGGCAACTGGTGGAAGGGCAGGAAGCGGTGACGCGTACCGCCCGTGGCATCTTTCCCCTCCTGGACAAGGTCAGCGACGAGCCCACCGCCGATCTGCTGACCCAGCGCATGCAGGTTCATGAAAAGACCGCATGGATGCTGCGCTCGCTGTTGGAAGATAAATAAGCCTGGCAGGGCTGCCGAGCCCTTGCTCTCCGGGAGCAGGGCGCCGGGATTTGTAGGCAGCGGGTAGGACGGCGTAATTCGTCGCCTGCCGGCTGTCGGCTTGTCCTACGTCGATGGCCATAAAGTCGTCTGGATCTGCCGATGCCGTTGAGCTTCCAATAAGCGCCACAGGTGGAGTGTTCCACCTGAAAGGTTCGTCTGGCAAAGGAGTGTCAACGGTATGATTCAAGGAAAAGAACCCGGCGAGGGCGCGCGCGGGCGCTGTCAGCCCATCCACGTCGATCCGTTCGTCAGGGGCTTCGACATGCAATTGGCTCGGCCCTGGGCCCGGTCCATCCGCCTGAATGGCTTTGCCACGTGTCTGCGTCTGGAGCAGGTCTATTGGGATATCCTCGCCGACATGGCCCGGCTCAACCGCTGTTCCATCAGCACCTTGCTGTCCCATGTGGACCGGGAGGTGCACTTGCGCCATGGTGGCGTGCGCAATTTCAGTGGCCTGGTGCGCGTGGTCTGCGTTGTGCACAGTCTGAAGGAAACCGGGCTGGAGGTCGTCGGACGGCACTGAGGCCCAGGCCAGTGCTTGAAACGGGCCGGGAGCGGCCTGTGCGGTCTTACGGCTGCACAGGCTGCATTTAATGGATATAATCTCGCCCTTTGCCGCAAAGCCCGCCTTTGCGCGAGTAACCTGATCGCCGAGACAACCCCATGCCGATGTACGACTA
This sequence comes from Pseudomonas sp. MS646, assembly GCF_036693845.1. NCBI lineage: Bacteria > Pseudomonadati > Pseudomonadota > Gammaproteobacteria > Pseudomonadales > Pseudomonadaceae > Pseudomonas > Pseudomonas sp. MS646. The sequence goes on along the minus strand of NZ_CP144763.1, from coordinate 4,842,450 downwards.
TCAATGTGCTTCCTGTGGTCATCAGATGGAAGTCATTCAAAAGATCAGCGAGGCACCGCTGGTCGACTGCCCTGCCTGCCAGGCGCCAGAACTGAAAAAGATGCTGTCCATGCCTGGTTTCCGCCTCGGCGGTACGGGCTGGTATGAAACCGACTTCAAAACCGGCGCCAAGAAGAACCTGGCCGGTGGCGACAAAGCAGACTGAGTTGAATACGCGCGAGTTCTTGCATGGGCAGGGCCTCCAACCGAATGTCGAATTACGAGAAGTGAAACCACTACCATGATGCGCAGCCATTATTGCGGCCAACTGAACGAAAGCCTGGAAGGTCAGGAAGTTACTCTTTGCGGATGGGTTCATCGTCGCCGTGACCATGGCGGGGTGATTTTCCTCGATATCCGTGATCGTGAAGGCCTGGCCCAGGTGGTGTTCGATCCGGACCGCGCTGAAACCTTCGCCACCGCCGACCGCGTGCGCAGCGAATACGTGGTCAAGATCACCGGCAAGGTGCGCCTGCGTCCGGCCGGTGCTGGCAACGCCAACATGGCGTCCGGCATGATCGAAGTGCTGGGCCACGAGCTGGAAGTGCTCAACGAAGCGGAAACCCCACCGTTCCCGCTCAACGAATTTTCCGACGTGGGCGAAGAAACCCGCCTGCGCTACCGCTTCATCGACCTGCGCCGTCCGGAAATGGCCGAGAAGCTGCGCCTGCGTTCGCGCATGACCACCAGCATCCGTCGCTACCTGGACGAGAACGGTTTCCTCGACGTCGAGACGCCGATCCTGACCCGCGCCACGCCGGAAGGCGCCCGCGACTACCTGGTGCCGAGCCGCACCCACCCCGGCAGCTTCTTTGCCCTGCCGCAATCGCCGCAGTTGTTCAAGCAACTGCTGATGGTGGCCGGCTTCGACCGCTACTACCAGATCGCCAAGTGCTTCCGCGACGAAGACCTGCGTGCCGACCGTCAGCCTGAGTTCACTCAGATCGACATCGAGACCAGCTTCCTCGACGAAAAAGACATCATGGGCCTGACCGAAGGCATGATCCGCAACCTGTTCAAGGAAGTGCTGGGTCTGGAATTCGGCGACTTCCCGCACATGACCTGGGACGAGGCTATGCGCCGCTACGGTTCCGACAAGCCGGACCTGCGTATCCCGCTGGAACTGGTGGACGTGGCCGACCAGCTCAAGGACGTCGAATTCAAGGTCTTCAGCGGGCCGGCCAACGATCCGAAGTGCCGCGTTGCCGCCCTGCGCGTGCCGGGCGCCGCGAGCATGCCGCGCAGCAAGATCGACGACTACACCAAGTTCGTCGGCATCTACGGTGCCAAGGGCCTGGCGTACATCAAGGTCAACGAGCGCGCCAAGGGCGTCGAAGGCCTGCAATCGCCGATCGTCAAGAACATCCCTGAGGCCAACCTGAACGTGATCCTCGATCGCGTTGGCGCGGTCGATGGCGACATCGTGTTCTTCGGCGCCGACAAGGCCAAGATCGTCAGCGAAGCCCTGGGCGCATTGCGCATCAAGGTCGGTCACGATCTTGAACTGCTGACCAGCGAATGGGCGCCGCTGTGGGTCGTTGACTTCCCGATGTTCGAAGAAAACGAAGATGGCAGCTTCACCGCGCTGCATCACCCGTTCACCGCGCCGAAATGCACCCCGCAGGAGTTGGAGGCCAACCCGGCTACCGCGCTGTCGCGTGCCTACGACATGGTCCTGAACGGCACCGAGCTGGGTGGCGGTTCGATCCGTATCCACCGCAAGGAAATGCAACAGGCGGTGTTCCGCCTGCTAGGCATCGACGAAGCGGAACAGGAAGAGAAGTTCGGCTTCCTGCTCGACGCCCTGAAGTTCGGCGCACCGCCTCACGGTGGCCTGGCCTTCGGCCTGGATCGCCTGGTGATGCTGATGACCGGCGCCCAGTCGATCCGTGAAGTGATCGCTTTCCCGAAAACCCAGAGCGCGGCCGATGTCATGACCCAGGCTCCGGGTGTGGTGGATGCCAAGGCACTGCGCGAGCTGCACATCCGTCTGCGTGAACAGCCCAAGGCTGAGTAAGGCTGACACCTGAAGGCGCATCTTCGGATGCGCCTTTTCGTTGGTGTCGATATTTCTGCTTGCCTGCCTCTGCATCGTTGCAGGGCGGGCAACGTTTCAAGAAAAACCGGAGCGAGTTATGGCAGGTCATTCCAAGTGGGCGAACATCAAGCACCGCAAAGAACGTCAGGATGCCAAGAGGGGCAAGATCTTCACCAAGTGGATCCGTGAGCTGACGGTCGCGGCCCGCCAGGGTGGCGGTGATCCGGGTTCCAACCCGCGCCTGCGCCTGGCCCTGGACAAGGCACTGGGTGCCAACATGAGCCGCGACATCATCGACCGGGCCATCGCCCGTGGCGCCGGTGCGACCGAGGCCGACAACGTTGAAGAACTGACCTACGAAGGTTATGGCCCAGGTGGCGTGGCGGTCATGGTCGAATGCATGACCGACAACCGTAACCGTACCGCGGCGGCCGTGCGTCACGCCTTCAGCAAATGCGGTGGCAACCTGGGCACCGACGGTTCGGTGGCATACCTGTTCGAGCGCAAGGGGCAGATCAGCTTCGCGCCGGGCCTGGATGAAGACGCCTTGACCGAAGCCGCCCTGGAAGCCGACGCCGACGACGTGGTCAGTCATGAAGACGGATCGTTCGACGTGTTTACCTCGTTCGCCAGCTTCTATGCCGTGCGCAATGCCCTGGAAGCGGCCGGGTTCAAGCCGGCCGACGCGGAAATCGTCATGCAGCCGACCACCAGCGCCGAGCTGGACCTGGACGGCGCCGAGAAAGTGCTCAAGCTGATCGACATGCTCGAAGACCTGGATGACGTGCAGAATGTCTATTCCAATGCTGACATTCCAGAGTCGGTGGCAGAGCAACTGGGCTGACAGGTGTAATGCTGCTCACTTAAGGTTTGTTTGAAACCATTGTGGCGAGGGAGCTTGCTCCCGCTGGAGTGCGAAGCGCTCCCAAAAAAAGCTCTGCTACGCAGCCCAGCGGGAGCAAGCTCCCTCGCCACGGGTTCACTGCAGGCCTTTGATGAGTTGTATCTTCTTGCCATCGCACTTTTTTTCGCAGGCGTTATGACTTTAATCCTTGGCATCGACCCCGGTTCACGCATCACCGGCTACGGCGTGGTTCGTGATACCGGGCGTGGCTGCGTGTACGTGGCTTCCGGTTGTATCCGCACTGGGGCGGGCGAGTTGCACGAGCGCCTGCAGATTGTTTATCGCGGCGTGCGGGAGGTCATCCAGACCTACGGGCCGGTCACCATGGGCATCGAAAAAGTGTTCATGGCCCGTAACGCCGATTCGGCCCTGAAGCTGGGCCAGGCCCGGGGCGCGGCCATTGTTGCCGGTGCCGAGGAAAGCCTGGAAATCGCCGAATACACCGCTACCCAGGTCAAGCAGGCGGTCGTCGGAACGGGCGCGGCGAACAAGGAACAGGTGCAAATGATGGTGATGCACCTGTTGAAGCTGGTCAGCAAGCCGCAGATCGACGCCTCCGACGCCCTGGCCATCGCCATTTGCCATGCGCATACCCGCTCCAGCCTGCTGCCGCACGGCTTGGGCACTGCACGCAGTCGTGGCGGGCGCCTGCGTCTCTGATAGCATCAGCGCACTCATTCGTGAACCCGGGTAGGGTGCGCCGCGTCGTCGGCCCTTATGCCGGGCCGTTATTCGCCAGCCCACGGCTGGCCAACGCCCAAGGATCTGAAACGTGATTGGACGCTTGCGCGGCACCCTGGCTGAAAAACAGCCGCCGCACCTGATTCTGGATGTGAACGGGCTCGGTTATGAGCTCGAAGTGCCCATGACCACGCTGTATCGCCTGCCGTCGGTCGGCGAGCCGCTGACACTGCACACCCATTTGGTCGTGCGCGAGGATGCGCAGTTACTCTATGGCTTCATTGGCAAGCGCGAGCGGGATTTCTTCCGTGAGCTGATCCGCCTCAATGGCGTCGGCCCGAAGTTGGCCCTGGCCTTGATGTCGAGCCTGGAGGTCGATGAACTGGTGCGCTGCGTGCAGTCCCAGGACACCTCGGCGCTGACCAAGGTGCCCGGGGTTGGCAAGAAGACCGCCGAGCGCCTGCTGGTGGAACTCAAGGACCGCTTCAAGGCCTGGGAAACGGTGCCGGCCATGTTCGCCCTGGTGCCGAACCAGCCGGACGCGCCGGCCCCGGCGGTCAGCGCCGAGAACGATGCGGTTACCGCGCTGATTTCCCTGGGTTACAAGCCGCAGGAAGCCAGCAAGGCGATTTCCGCCATCAAGGAAAAAGGCCTGAGCACTGAAGACATGATCCGCCGTGCCCTGAAGGGAATGATCTAAGTGATTGAAGCTGACCGTCTGATCGCCGCCACGGGCGCGCCCCGTGACCGCGAGGAAATCCAGGACCGCGCGATTCGCCCCGTCAGCCTGGCTGACTACATTGGCCAACCGACCGTGCGCGAGCAGATGGAGTTGTTCATCCAGGCGGCCCGTGGGCGCAGCGAGTCGCTGGACCACACCTTGATCTTCGGCCCGCCGGGCCTGGGCAAGACCACCCTGGCCAACATCATTGCCCAGGAAATGGGCGTGTCGATCAAGAGTACCTCGGGGCCGGTTCTCGAGCGGCCGGGCGACCTGGCGGCGTTGCTGACCAATCTCGAACCCCATGACGTATTGTTCATCGACGAAATCCACCGTCTGTCGCCGATCGTCGAAGAAGTGCTGTACCCAGCCATGGAAGATTTCCAGCTCGACATCATGATCGGCGAAGGTCCGGCGGCGCGTTCCATCAAGCTGGATTTGCCGCCGTTCACCCTGGTGGGGGCGACCACCCGGGCCGGCATGCTGACCAACCCGCTGCGGGACCGTTTCGGCATCGTCCAGCGCCTGGAGTTCTACAGCAATGCCGACCTGGCGACGATTGTCAGTCGCTCGGCGGGCATCCTCGGATTGCCGCTGGACCCGGACGGCGCGTACGAAGTCGCCCGTCGGGCGCGAGGCACGCCGCGGATCGCCAATCGACTGCTGCGGCGGGTCCGGGACTTTGCCGAGGTCCGTGCCAAGGGCCACATCACCAAGCCGATTGCCGACCTGGCGTTGAACCTGCTGGACATTGACGAGCGTGGCTTCGACCATCAGGACCGGCGTTTGCTCCTGACCATGATCGAGAAGTTCGACGGTGGCCCGGTGGGCGTCGACAGCCTGGCCGCCGCCATCAGCGAAGAGCGCCACACCATCGAGGATGTGCTGGAGCCGTACCTGATCCAGCAGGGCTACATCATGCGCACCCCGCGCGGGCGCGTGGTGACCCGCCATGCTTACCTGCACTTTGGCTTAAACATCCCGACACGAATGGGCGAGATGCCGGTAGTAGACGAATTCCTCGATGCCGTGGACGATTGAACGCGCTCGATAGGCTGACTTTTTTCCGGCTCGTGCTGTCCCAGACGACGTCTGGAGCGTCAATGCATTCGAGAATGAAAAAACAGTTGCCTGGCCGATTGGCAACCTGAGGAGTAAGCACTAGAGTATGCGCGCGCAAAACGGGCTGGAGTCGTTCGCACATCGCTGTCGCGTTTATTACGAGGACACCGATGCCGGCGGCATCGTTTACTACGTCAATTACCTCAAGTTTATGGAACGGGCTCGAACCGAACGGCTGCGGGAACTGGGTTTCGCCCAATCCGCGCTGGCAGGGGAGGACCTGTTATTCGTCGTGCATTCCAGCGAAGCGCGCTACCACGCGCCGGCGCGACTGGACGACGAACTGGTGGTAAGTGCCGATGTCATCGAGTTGAACCGTGTCAGCCTGCGCTTCAAGCAGCAGGTCAGGCGGGCTACGGATAATGTGCTGCTCTGTGAAGGGCAGTTCCTGGTGGCCTGTGTGCGCACCCATAGTTTGAAACCCCGGGCCATTCCCGAAGCTCTACGTGCGGCCTTTGCCGGCGTGAGCGGCGCGGGTACACACTCAGAGCAGGAGATAAAGCGTGGAAGCTAACGTCGTCGACCATACCTCCATGTGGAGCCTGGTCAGCAATGCCAGCGTCGTGGTGCAACTGGTAATGCTGACCCTGGTAGCCGCATCGGTGACCTCATGGATCATGATTTTTCAGCGCAGCAACCTGCTGCGCGCCGGTCGCCGAGCCCTGGAGAGCTTTGAAGAGCGCTTCTGGTCGGGCATCGACCTGTCCAAGCTGTACCGCCAGGCGGGCAGCAATCCGGACCCGGACTCGGGCGTCGAGCAGATCTTTCGCGCCGGCTTCAAGGAGTTCTCCCGCTTGCGCCAGCAGCCGGGCGTCGACCCTGAAGCGGTGATGGAAGGCGTGGCCCGTGCCATGCGCGTGGCCATTTCCCGCGAGGAAGAGAAGCTCGAGCAGAGCCTGCCGTTCCTCGCCACCGTCGGTTCGGTCAGCCCGTACATCGGTCTGTTCGGCACCGTGTGGGGGATCATGAACTCCTTCCGTGGCCTGGCATCGGCCCAGCAAGCGACCCTGGCCACCGTGGCCCCGGGCATCGCCGAGGCCCTGGTTGCCACCGCCATCGGCCTGTTCGCGGCCATCCCGGCCGTCATTGCCTATAACCGCTTCGCTGCCCGCAGCGAAACGCTGATCGGCCGTTACTACACCTTCGCCGATGAGTTCCAGGCGATCCTGCACCGCAAAGTGCACACCAGCGAAGAATAAGCAGGTATTTCCCGATGGCTTTAATCGCTCGAGCCCGAAACAAGCGCAAGCCGGTTGCCGAGATGAACGTGGTGCCCTACATCGACGTGATGCTGGTGCTGCTGGTCATCTTCATGGTGACCGCGCCGATGCTCAACCAGGGCGTGAAGGTTGATCTGCCCAAGGTTTCCAGCGAAGCCTTGCCGCAGGACAACAACACCCAGGTCCTGACCATTTCGATCAAGGCTGACAAGACCTACTACTGGAACCTTGGCAGCGAAGTCGACACCGAGAAGCAGCAGGACCGGGCCATGACCCTGCCGCAGATGACCGATGCGGTGACCAAGATCATTCGTGTCGGCAATGACGCCGGCAAGCGTACGCAGGTCTTCATTCGCGGCGACAAGACCGTCGACTACGGTGCCGTGATGGGCGCCATGGGCGGTCTGCAGAAAGCCGGGGTCGGTAATGTTGGCTTGATCACCGAGGCCCCCTGATGCAGCAACAGCGAGAGCCGTCCGCCTCGGAAAGCTACTTCTGGCCCACTGTCCTGGCCGTCGGCCTGCACGTGCTGGTGTTCGGCATGCTGTTCGTCAGTTTTGCCATGACACCGGAGCTGCCACCGGCCAAGCCGATCGTGCAGGCGACGTTGTACCAGCTCAAGTCCAAAAGCCAGGCCACCACCCAGACCAACCAGAAGCTTGCGGGCGAGGCGAAGAAATCCGCCGCGCGCCAGACCGAAGTCGAGCAGATGGAGCAGAAAAAGGTCGAGCAGGAAGCGATCAAGGCCGCGGAACAAAAGAAAGAGGAAGCGGCTCAAAAGGCCGAGGAAGCCAAGAAGGCCGATGAGGCGAAGAAAGCGGACGAGGCGAAAAAGGCTGATGAAGCCAAGAAAGCCGACGACGCGAAGAAGGCGGCCGAGGCCAAGAAGGCAGAAGAGAAACAATTGGCTGATATAGCCAAGAAGAAGGCCGAGGAAGAAGCCAAGAAAGCCGCCGAAGAAGAGGCCAAGAAAGCGGCCGCTGAAGAAGCGAAGAAAAAGATTGTCGAGGACGCGAAGAAGAAAGCGGCCGAAGACGCCAAGAAGAAAGCCGAAGCTGAAGAGGCGAAGAAAAAGGTCGCCGAAGAAGCGAAGAAGAAAGCCGCCGCCGACGCCGCCAAGAAAAAGGCCCAGGACGCAGCGCGTAAATCTGCCGAAGACAAGAAGGCCCAGGCCTTGGCAGACCTGCTTTCCGACAAGCCGGAGCGCCAGCAGGCCTTGGCCGACGAGCAGGGCGATGAAGTCGCCGGCAGTTTCGATGATCTGATTCGTGCCCGGGCGGCAGAAGGTTGGGCCCGTCCACCTTCGGCGCGCAAAGGCATGACGGTAGTATTGCAAATCGGCATGTTGCCCGACGGTACGGTTACCTCGGTCAGCGTCGCCAAGTCCAGCGGTGACGGTCCGTTCGACGCTTCGGCGGTCGCGGCGGTCAAGAACATTGGACGACTGACGGAAATGCAAGGAATGAAACCGAGCGACTTTGCTCCCTATCGTTCGTTCAAGATGACATTCACACCTGAGGATCTAGCCTTGTGAGAAACATTCTTCGATCAATGCTTGTCGTTATCTGCTGCCTGGCAGGGATGGCGGTAGCAGAGGAAAAGAACATTCTGGTCACCAGCGGCAGCGACCGGGCGACCCCGATCGCCGTCGTACCGTTCGGCTGGCAGGGCGGTAGCGTCCTGCCGGACGACATGGCGGAGATCATCGGCAACGACCTGCGCAACTCGGGTTACTACGCGCCGATTCCGAAACAGAACATGATCAGCCTGCCGACCCAGGCCAGCGAAGTCATCTACCGTGACTGGAAGGCCCTGGGCGCCCAGTACATCATGGTGGGCAGCATTGTCCCGGCCGGCGGTCGCCTGCAGGTGCAGTACGCCCTGTTCAACGTCGCCACCGAGCAGCAAGTGCTGACCGGCAGCGTGTCGGGCGGCGTCGATCAATTGCGCGACATGGCGCACTACATCGCCGACCAGTCCTTCGAGAAACTCACCGGCATCAAGGGTGCGTTCTCCACGCGCATGCTCTACGTGACCGCCGAGCGCTTCTCCGAGAACAACACCCGTTACACCCTGCAGCGCTCCGACTATGACGGCGCCCGCGCGGTGACCCTGCTGCAATCGCGCGAGCCGATCCTGTCGCCGCGTTTTGCCCCCGATGGCAAGCGCATCGCCTATGTTTCGTTCGAGCAGAAGCGTCCTCGGATCTTCGTGCAGCACATCGACACCGGTCGTCGTGAGCAGATCACCAACTTCGAAGGCCTCAATGGCGCGCCGTCGTGGTCGCCGGACGGTTCGCGCCTGGCGTTCGTGCTGTCCAAGGACGGCAACCCTGACATCTACGTGATGAACCTGGCCTCGCGCTCGATCTCCCGCGTCACCAATGGCCCGGGCATCAACACCGAACCGTTCTGGGGCAAGGATGGCTCGACCATCTACTTCACCTCCGACCGCGGTGGCAAGCCTCAGATCTACAAGACCAGTGCTGGTGGCGGCGGTGCTGAACGCGTGACGTTCGTGGGTAACTACAACGCCAACCCTAAACTGTCGGCAGATGAAAAGACCCTGGTGATGATCCATCGCCAGGACGGTTTCACCAATTTCAAGGTGGCGGCCCAGGATTTGCAGCGCGGTAGCGTAAAAATCCTCACTGATAGCACTCTGGACGAGTCACCTACTGTTGCGCCCAACGGCACCATGGTAATCTACGCCACCCGCCAGCAGGGCCGGGGAGTCTTGATGCTCGTGTCCATTAATGGACGCGTGAGGCTCCCGCTTCCTACCGCACAAGGCGAAGTCAGAGAACCGTCCTGGTCCCCTTACCTGAACTGACGCGGCGCAATACGTTTTACTTAACACACTGGGGTTCATTAGGAGTTTCACGATGGAAATGCTGAAGTTTGGTAAATTTGCTGCGCTGGCTCTGGCCATGGCTGTAGCTGTAGGTTGCTCGTCCAAAGGCGGCGACAACGCCGGTGAAGGCGCTGTTGATCCAAACGCTGGTTACGGCGCTAACACTGGTGCAGTTGATGGCTCCCTGAGCGAAGAAGCTGCTCTGCGCGCAATCACCACCTTCTACTTCGAATACGACAGCTCGGACCTGAAGCCAGAAGCCATGCGCGCTCTGGACGTTCACGCCAAAGACCTGAAAGCAAACGGCGCTCGCGTTGTTCTGGAAGGCAACACCGACGAACGTGGTACTCGTGAGTACAACATGGCACTGGGCGAGCGTCGTGCGAAAGCCGTTCAACGCTACCTGGTACTGCAAGGTGTTTCCCCAGCTCAGCTGGAACTGGTTTCCTACGGCGAAGAGCGTCCAGTTGCTACCGGCAACGACGAGCAGTCCTGGGCTCAAAACCGTCGCGTCGAACTGCGTAAGTAATTCGTCATGCGAACGTGCCGTCGTGCTGTAACTGTTCTGGCTCTCAGCCTCGCGCCGCTTGCGGCGTGGGCTGCGGTTCCTGTGGTCGATAACGATGCCGGCTATAGCAATAGCGGGAGCAGTAATCCGCCTGCAGGTTACGGTACGAACGGCGCCTATGCCGGGGGAGGGGTTTCGGCCCCTGTCTCGGCACAGGGCGAGCTGTTCAACCAGCTCCAGCAAATGCAGGATCAACTGTCGCGCCAGCAAGGCGTGATCGAAGTTCTGCAGAATGATATTTCGCGCATGAAGCAGGAAAACCTGGAGCGATACCAGGATCTTGATCGGCGCATAGGAACCGGCGTTGCACCTGCCGCCACTCCTGAGAATTCTGGTACCGGTGGCGACTTGAACGCCCCCGGTGCAGCACCTGCCGCAGGCGCTGGGGCAGCCGCTCCGGCACCTGCCGCCAGCGGCGAACCGGCTGACCCGGCGAAGGAAAAGCTCTACTACGATGCCGCCTTCGACCTGATCAAGGCCAAGGATTTCGACAAGGCCAGCCAGGCCTTCGCCGCTTTCCTGCGCAAGTACCCCAACAGCCAGTACGCGGGCAATGCTCAATACTGGCTGGGCGAAGTGAACCTGGCCAAAGGCGACCTGCAAGGCGCTGGACAGGCGTTCGCCAAGGTCTCCCAGCTGTATCCCAAGCACGCCAAGGTGCCGGATTCGCTGTACAAGCTGGCTGACGTAGAGCGCCGCCTCGGTCACACCGACAAGGTCAAGGGCATCTTGCAGCAAGTGGTGGCCCAGTACCCGGGCACCTCCGCCGCCCAACTGGCTCAGCGCGATCTGCAGCGCATGTAAGCCGGTTTGAGCCCGTATTGAAGAAACCCGCGCCTGTCGCGGGTTTTTTCGTTAGAATTCACGCCCTTTTTCTGAAACACGCTTCCTGGGATCTACGCGTTGGCGGGGTTTCTTGAAGTGCCTGACGGAGGCGGACAGCCTGTTTAGCTGTTACGCCCGTGGCGACTATGCAAGACACATTGAGAATCACCGAAGTTTTTTACTCGTTACAGGGTGAAACACGAACGGCCGGGCTGCCCACGGTATTTGTGCGCCTCACCGGTTGTCCGTTGCGTTGCCAATACTGTGACAGCGCCTACGCCTTCAGTGGCGGCACCTTGCGCACCCTCGACGACATCCTTGAGCAAGTCGCCGGCTACCGCCCGCGCTATGTCTGCGTCACGGGCGGCGAACCACTGGCACAACCCAATGCCATTCCTTTGCTCAAGCAGCTATGCGATGCCGGCTACGAGGTCTCGTTGGAGACCAGTGGCGCCTTGGACATCTCGGCCGTCGACCCGCGTGTCAGCCGCGTCGTGGATTTGAAAACCCCAGGTTCAAAGGAAGCGCATCGCAACCGTTATGAGAACATCGAACTGCTGACGCCCAACGACCAAGTCAAGTTCGTCATTTGCTCGCGGGAAGATTACGACTGGGCCGTGTCCAAGTTGATCCAGTATCGGCTTGACGAGCGGGCCGGGGAGGTTTTGGTGTCGCCCAGCCATCATGACTTGAATGCCCGTGACCTGGCGGATTGGGTGGTGGCGGATAACCTGCCGGTGCGCCTGCAATTGCAGTTGCACAAATATCTTTGGAACGACGAGCCGGGGCGCTGAGATGACTGAACAGACGAACATTACAGAAAAACGCGCGGTCATCCTGTTGTCCGGTGGCCTGGACTCGGCGACGGTCGTGGCCATGGCCCGGGCCGAAGGCTACCGCTGCTACACCATGAGCTTCGATTACGGCCAGCGTCACCGCGCCGAGCTTCAGGCCGCCGAGCGGGTTGCCCGGGACCTGGGGGTGGTAGAGCACAAGGTGATCGGCCTGAACCTCAACGGGATCGGCGGTTCGGCCCTGACCGACAGTTCCATCGACGTGCCCGAAGCGCCGAGCGAAGGGATCCCGGTGACGTATGTACCGGCCCGCAACACGGTGTTCCTGTCTCTCGCCCTGGGTTGGGCCGAGGTGCTGGGCGCCCGTGACATCTTCATCGGCGTCAATGCGGTGGATTATTCCGGCTACCCGGATTGTCGTCCGGAGTTCGTCGAAGCGTTCGAGCGCATGGCTAACCTGGCGACCAAGGCCGGCGTGGAAGGGCAGGGGTTCCGCATCCAGGCGCCTTTGCAGAACCTGAGCAAGGCCGACATCGTCAAGGCCGGCGTAAAGCTCGGCGTGGACTATGGACTGACCGTTTCCTGCTACCAGGCCGACGATCAGGGCCGTGCCTGCGGCAAATGCGACAGCTGCCGCCTGCGTGCCGAAGGCTTCGCGGCGGCGGGCGTGAGCGACCCAACACCTTATTTTTGATTTATTTCAAATTAGGTGTTGAATAGTCCTTAGAAATCAGTATTATACGCGCCACCACACAGCGGGTCGTTAGCTCAGTTGGTAGAGCAGTTGGCTTTTAACCAATTGGTCGTAGGTTCGAATCCCACACGACCCACCATTTTTAGCAGTTTTAAAAGTCTGGAAGGCCCACGAAAGTGAGGATTTCCAGATTTTTTTTTGCCTGAAATTAAGTGTCCCCCCCGCCCAAGGGCAGGGAGTCAGCCGTTCTGTCGTGGCGCAGTCGCCATGCTCACGACTGCCAGGGCCTTCAGCCCTTTTTCTCGCCCGACGCGGAGCGGTAAACGCCTGGAACCAGCGCTTCCCAAGCGAGCCAGCGTCCTGCCTGGATCTGCCATGAGGGCACCCGGCAAGCCCAATCTTTCTGTAATTTCCTGGCGAATACCGGTAACGGCGGTTTGCGCACAACCTTGCTATTGAGCGTGCTGATACAGAACTTCGAGTAGTTTTTCAGTTCTTTGAGTTCAAGTGACAGCATGTCTTTTGGGCACAGTAACAATACGTCCCCAAAGGAATACAACTGGAAGGCCTCGACTTCTATTTTTTGCGCAGCAACCTGACGTGTTTTCCACAGGGTCGCGCTCAGGTCTTGCAGTTTTATCTCTTCTGGCAAGGCGTATCGCTCCGCCGTTTGTTGGCGAACGGATAAGCCTTGTGCTGCGATGTAGGTGATCTGGCTCAGACTGCCCGGCGAGAGCATTGTGAAGGCGCAGAAGGCCAGGATCATTGCGATCAGGCCATTGAAGGTCCGCCGGTAGATATCCCCCTTGAAACAATAAAATACGACGACCGGTAACAGGGTGAAGATGAGTGTCAGCCAGGACAGGCCCGCCACGTAGGGGACGGTGTCAGGGGTTTCTTTCTCCATGTATGAACGTATCGTCAGCAGGATTGGAAAGGCGGCGAAGATCACGGTGACAAATATGAAGATCGAGACCAGGGTGACGAGCCAGAACGCTTTGCGAGCCCTTACCCACGACTGTAGCCGCTGCCATTTTTCTTTTAGCTGCAGCCACGTTGGCGTCGTCTTGTCTTTGAACGCCTGCCAATAGGTGAGCCATTTTTGCAGGCAGGCCTTCTTGGGGCGGGCAGGCTTATTTTTCTGCAGCTTTTTCTGCTTTATTTGTTGATGGGCTGCCAGGCGTTTCAAGCGGGCTCGCTCCAGCCTGGCTTGGACCAGTGTGCTTTTCCTGATGATTCTTTTGAACGGCGTGAGCGCGTACATGAGAAAGCACGCAACGAAGACGATCAGGAGTAACGCCACGAATATCATCCAGGTGTTCAATGTGGACAGAAAGAAAGTGGCGCCGATGAACGCGCTAAATCCCACAACCGTGGGGAACACCAGATAGAAAACAATCTTCGGTTGGTTGTCCTTCATGTTTGAAAAAAGCGAAACCGACCAGCCGAACATCCACGTTGTTGCCCCCAGGATGAACAGATACGACAGCATCAGCAGCAGGACGAGCACGACCCAGACCAACAGTGCAGACTTCACATCGATGGACGGCATGAACAGATCGATTCGTCCAATCGTCCGGGTATACAGGTACAACGTGATGAACCCTAGCCCTGTCGCGAGCAGGCCTAACGTGACGGTGATCTGGGTCCAATAGGAAAGAATGCGTTTGACGGTGTGCTTGAGCACTTCAGCGAAGGTTCTGTCAGGAATGACGGACAAGGCGTAGCTCCCTTACGAGGTAAAAATCCTGGCAGGTATAGTAACGTCAAGTCGCACCCGCTAAATCTTCAACCTATCAAGTCCTCCTACTGGAAACTCAGCGGATGTGCTGTCCGTAATGTTTCGGGTCCAGGCGCAATCCCATCACCATCATCAACGCCATGACCGCCGTGAGCGACCACCAGGCCCACTCAAAACTCCCCAGTTGGTCGCGGATCATCCCGGCAATCAATGGCGAGAGGCCGGCGATGAGATAGCCGACACCTTGCACGAACGCAGTAAGGCCACCGGCCCGGCGTGGGTTGTCCAGATGGTCGAGGGATACGATCAGGCTCATGGGGAACAGGCCGCCGATACCCAGCCCCAGCAGGCAGGCCCAGAGCAGGCTGAAGCGTTCCGGACTGAGGATCAGGCCACAGAAGCCGCCGATGATCAGGGCCAGCAGGACGCTCAGGACCAAGCGTTTATCCCGGCTGCGGTTGGCAATCGCCGGGGTGACCAGGCCGGATAACACTTCCATTGCCGTGAGGAACCCCAGCAGCAGGCCAGCGTGCTGTTCGCTCCAGCCCTTTTCCACGTAGTACGGTGCCAGCCAGGCCAGCACGCAGGTGTAGGAAGCGGTGCCCAGGCCAAAGAAAATCGCCAGGAGCCAGGCCCGGGCGTTGCTGGAGAACGCTTCGTGATGCCGGGGCGCTGTTTCGGACAAGGGCGTGATGTTCGATCGCTGGGCGTACCAGCAGCCCAAGGCGACCAGCGCCAACAATGCCCAGATCGCCAGGCCGACGCGCCAACTGCCCGTTTGCGTCAGGACAAAGGGTGAAAACGATGCAGCAATCGCCGCCCCGCCCATGATGGCGGTGACGTACAAGCCCATGAACAGAGAGACGTTGTCGGCGAAGCGTGACTTGATCAGTGCCGGCATCACTGCCTGGATCAACGCGATCCCAAGCCCGGCCACGATCGCACTGGCGATCAACCCGGCGGCGCTGTCCAGGTACAAGCGCGAGGCCGTGGCGATGCCAATGATCAACAGCGACAGCACGATGGTGCGGTGTTCACCAATGCGCAGGGCGATGCGCATGCCCAGGAACATCGCCAGGCCCATCGCCATGACGGGCAACATGGTTAGCAGCGAGGCGGTACTGAAACTCAAGGGAACCTCGCCGCGAATGGCCGATAACAACGGCCCGACCGCTGCCATCGAAGGCCTCAGGTTCAGCGCTACCAAAACGATGCTGACCATCAGCCAGATGGCGTGGGTGGTTGAGGTTCGAATGCTTTCCATAACAGGGCCTTGGCTGGATAAAGCCCCATTTAGGCCAGGGCACCTTGCAATGGGCAAACTGAAAACTGGTGAGGCTTATTTAATAATTAAATGCTGCTCGCTTTTGTGGCGAGGGAGCAAGTCCTCTCGCCACGGATTCAGTGGGGGCGCTAGTCGGTTATTCCATCTCCGGGCTCAGCGTCCCCAGCCACGCCACCAATCCCAGAATGATCACCGCCACAGCGAACTCCAGGACCATGCTGCTCCGTAGGGCATTCACCGCGACTTTGTGCTCGCCGCTCTGTCGAGCCCGCTCCAGCAGTGGGCTCAGGTGAAAGCGGTTCAACGCGGCGAACACCAGCATGGCGGCGAACAAGATGAGCTTGAGCGCCAGCAACTGACCGTAGGTACTGTCCAGCAGCCCTTCGACGCTTGGGCCGGCGATGAACAGATAATTCACCACCCCCGTCACGCTGATGACCGCCACGATCACCGCCCCGGCGGTTTCAAACCCGGTCAACGTCCGGGCCAGTACCGCCAACTGCGGTTTGGCCTGGCGAAGCAGCAGGGCAAACGCGGCCAAGGCCCCGACCCAGCCTCCCGCCGCCCAAAAGTGCAGGAAGTCGGTGATGAAGTGCCAGTTGCGGCGTGTGCCTTCGTCCATTGCGCCATGCCCCGCCCAGGCCAGCGTCGCCAAGGCCACGGCCCCACCGAGCGTGACCAGGCCCAGGCTGGCAGTCGGCCAACGTTTATTGAGCGTCACGGCGACCCCGGCCAGCAGCAGCGCCGCTATCCGCAGTGTCCAACTCGAGCCGAAGTCGGTCTCCAACACCATCATTTCAATGTGCGGCCACAGTTCGGCCCAGTCTGAAACTCCGCTCATGGCCCAGGCCATGCACGCCATGGCGGCGAAGGAGAGCAGCACGCCCAACACCGCCGTGGTCACTAGCAGTGGTGTGAACGGCAACTGCGTGCCCGACACCCGCTCCTGGCCTCGCAGGCTATAGAGCCCGAACGCGGCCAGGCCGAACAGCAACATCAGATCCAAATACAGGGCAAAACGCAGGGCGATGTTGATCGAGTCGCTCATCAACTCACTTCACTTTGAACGTGACGTTACCGGTGATCGGGTGAGTGTCGGACGACACCGCGCGCCACTGGACCTGATAGGTGCCGGCGGTGAGAGGGCCATTTGGGACAATGACCATGGTTTTCGGGTCATCGCTGCCGGAGACCTTGGCTGGCATGGGCATGGGCGAATGCGCCGCCATGCCGGGCATCTCGGTCATCATTAGCTTGGCTCCGGAAAACTGGGTCATCAGGTTTTCGGAAAAGTGCAGCTCGATCCTTGGCGGTGCCGCACCCTCGGCGCCCTCGGCGGGGGTAGAGGACAGCAGTTTCGGGTGCGCCTGGGCCAGGCCACTGACCAACAGGCCGGTGGACAAGGCGACAGCAACAACAGCAGTTTTGATGAGTGACATGCAAGGACTCCTACAGCTCGGTTTTTTAGTTTTTTTGTGAAACAGGTCAATGGCTCAGAACCACATGCGCACGCCCAACACCAGACGGGCTTCGCTGTGGTCTTCGCCCTCTTCGCGAGCGTAGTCGGCGGTGTTGCCATAGACCCGATTCCAGGTAATACCCATGTAGGGCGCGAACTCGCGGCGTATTTCATAACGCAGCCGTACGCCGAGTTCGGTGTCCGACAGCCCTGAGCCGACACCGCGGGCGGGGTCGTTCTTGCCATAGAAGTTGACCTCGGCGGTGGGCTGCAGGATCAACCGATTGGTCAGCAAGATGTCGTAGTCACCTTCCAGTCGCGCCGCGCTCTGGCCACCTTCGCCGATGAACGCGGTGGCTTGGGCTTCGAAGTTGTACAACGCCATGCCTTGCACGCCGAAGGCGGCCCAGGTTTGCGCATCGCCCGGCTTGAAGTCCTGGCGTACGCCGGCCACCACGTCCCACCAAGGACTGATGGCGTGGCCCCACAGGGCCTGAAGTTCCGCCTCTTCGGTCTTGCCGTTGAGGCGTTCACCTTCGGAGCGCAGCCACAAACGGTCGATGTCGCCACCGATCCAGCCGGAGGCATCCCAGCTCAGGGCGCTGCCGTCATCGGCGTCTTGCCACTCCAGTTGGTCAATGAGGAAAAACGAATTGATTGCACTGTCATGCACCGCGTGTCCGCCGTGATCCTCGTAGACGGCGGCGCGATCGGCGGCTGTCAGTTCCGGGATCGGCGTGCGGCTGGTGGTCGGCGCTGATTGCATGGGTTCCATGCGCTGCATCGAATCCATACCTTGCATCTGGCTATGGTCCATCCCGTGCATCTGGCTGTGATCCATGCCTTGCATGTCGTTGCCCGCCGCCCAGGCCGAGGTGGCGCCGAGGGTCAGGCTGGCCATGAGTGCCAGGGGGTATTGAAAAACAGTGGTCATGCTCGGCTCCTCATTCCTGCACCCGAACTTCACGGAACATCCCCATCTCCATGTGGTACAGCAGGTGGCAGTGATACGCCCAACGCCCGAGGGCATCGGCGGTGACGCGGTAGCTGCGCCTGGCGCCCGGTGGTACGTCGAGGGTGTGCTTGCGCACCATGAACTGGCCGTTCTCGTCCTCCAGATCGCTCCACATGCCGTGCAGGTGGATGGGGTGGGTCATCATGGTGTCGTTGATCAGCACGATGCGCAGTCGCTCGCCGTACTTGAGCAGCAGCGGCGCGGCGTCGGAAAATTTCACGCCGTTGAATGACCAGGCGAATTTTTCCATGTGCCCGGTCAGGTGCAGCTCGATCGTACGGCCCGGTTCGCGGCCGTCGGGGTCGGGGAAGGTGCTGCGCAGGTCTGAGTAGGTCAGCACTTTGCGGCCGTTGTCGCGCAGCCCCATGCCGGGATCGTCGAGCTTGGGCTTGACGCTCATGGCCTGCATGTCTACCAGAGGGTTGTCTTTCTCGGTGTCGGGGTGCGACAGCATGCCGTCCGTGCCTTGCATGGCACCGTGATCCATACCGGACATGTCGCCCATGCCCTGCATCTGGCTATGATCCATGCCCTGCATCTGGCTGTGGTCCATCCCGGCCATGCCCTGCATCGAGCCGTGGTCCATGCCACCCATGCCCATGTCGTCCATGGTCACCAATGGCCGCGGGTCCAGGGGCGGCACCGGTGCCGACAACCCGGCCCTGGCCGCGAGGGTGCCGCGGGCATAGCCGGTGCGGTCCATGGACTGGGCGAACAGGGTGTAGGCCTCTTGGGTCGGTTCGACGATGACGTCATAGGTTTCGGCCACGGCGATCCGAAACTCATCGACACTCACCGGTTTGACGTATTGGCCGTCGGACGCCACCACCGTCATCTTCAAGCCGGGAATGCGCACGTCGAAATAGCTCATGGCCGAGCCGTTGATAAAGCGCAGGCGAAGACGTTCGTCAGGCTTGAACAGGCCGGTCCAGTTCATGTCCGGCGCCTGGCCGTTCATGAGGTAGGTGTAGGTGGCACCGCTGACGTCGGCCAGGTCCGTGGGGTTCATCTTCATCTCGGCCCACATCTTGCGATCGGCCACAGTGCTGGCCCAGCCGTTCTTGCCCACATCGTCAATGAAGTCGCCGACGGTGCGTTTGTTGTAGTTGTAGTAGTCCGACTGTTTCTTGAGCTTGCGAAGGATGTTGCCGGGGTCTTCATCGGTCCAGTCGGTGAGCATCACCACATAGTCCCGTTCGTACTGGAAGGGTTCCGGTTCCCTGGCGTCGATCACCAGCGGGCCGTAGACCCCGGATTGCTCCTGGAAGCCTGAATGGCTGTGGTACCAGTAGGTGCCGTTTTGCCGGACCTTGAACTGATACACATACATGCCGTCGGGTTCGATGCCCTTGAAACTCAACCCCGGAACGCCGTCCATGTTGGCTGGCAGCAGGATGCCGTGCCAGTGGATGGAGGTTGTATCCTTCAAGCGATTGCGCACCCGCAGGGTGACGGTGTCGCCTTCACGCCAGCGCAGCAGCGGGCCGGGAATGCCGCCGTTGATGGTCTGGGCGGTACGTGGGGTGCCGGTGAAGTTGACCGGGCTTTCGCCAATGAACAGATCGAACTCGGTGCCGCTCAGGACGTTGGGCTGGCCCGGGCCGGTGACCGCCCAGACAGGCGCGCGCCACAAGCCCAGGCCGCCGAGGATGCCGCCGGCAGTCAGACCCTTTACGAAGGTGCGCCGGGAAGTTTTGGTTTGCATACGATGGAGGTCCGTCAGTCGATTCGCCACGTGCCCGGAGCAATCTCCTTGGCAGGTTTGAACGAAAAGATGACACAGGCGAGTGGGGCAAGTGATTACATTTCAGTCAGCTTGAGGGGAACGCAAGTTGGCGGTCGATTTGAGCCGGCCATGTTTGGGGCTGCTTCGCAGCCCAGCGGGAGTAAGCTCCCTCGCCACGGTGGATCGCGTTCGGGGCTGAGGTCGGGCACAGGTCAGAATGATCTTTTGCATCGCCGGGATATTCTGTAGCCTTGCCGGCTTCACGCTGTCCCGTGCCTGATTGATACCCACTTTCCCGGCGGTACCCGAGTGGTCCGGAGCCGGGTGTATACTCGACTTTCGCGCTAAACGCGCTTGCAGGTCTTGCGAACATGACGCAAATTTCTGAACGCCTTCTGGTCCAGGCCCACCTTGACGCCAAGCAGCCCAAGCCGCTGTCCGCCGAACAGGAAGCCTGGTACCGCGCCGCCATCGCCGCCGAGCTCAAGGCTCAGGACGCGGTACTGGTCGCGCATTTCTACTGTGATCCGATCATCCAGGCCCTGGCCGAGGAAACCGGCGGCTGCGTGTCCGACTCCCTGGAGATGGCCCGCTTTGGCAATGCCCACCCGGCCAAGACCGTGGTCGTTGCCGGGGTCAAGTTCATGGGCGAGACCGCCAAGATCCTCAACCCGGAAAAACGCGTGTTGATGCCGACCCTGGAAGCCACCTGCTCCCTGGACCTGGGTTGCCCGGTGGACGAGTTCTCGGCGTTCTGCGACCAGCACCCGGAGCGCACGGTGGTGGTGTATGCCAACACCTCGGCGGCGGTCAAGGCCCGAGCTGACTGGGTGGTGACATCCAGCTGCGCGCTGGAGATCGTCGAGAGTCTGATGGACAACGGCGAGACGATCATCTGGGGCCCGGACAAGCACCTGGGGACCTACATCCAGCGCAAGACCGGAGCCGACATGCTGCTCTGGGACGGTGCCTGCATCGTCCACGAGGAGTTCAAGTCCAAGCAGTTGGAGGACATGAAGGCGCTGTATCCGGACGCTGCGATCCTGGTGCACCCGGAGTCGCCGACGTCGGTGATCGAGCTGGCGGACGCAGTGGGTTCCACCAGTCAGTTGATCGCTGCGGCCCAGAGCCTGCCGAACAAGACGCTGATCGTCGCCACCGACCGCGGCATCTTCTACAAGATGCAGCAGCTGTGCCCGGACAAGGTCTTCATCGAGGCCCCAACCGCCGGTAACGGCGCGGCGTGCCGCAGTTGCGCGCATTGCCCGTGGATGGCGATGAACACTCTGGAGCGCACGCTCAAGAGCTTGCAGGAAGGTGCCAACGAGATCTTCGTCGACCCGGCCCTGATTCCCCAGGCCATTCGCCCGCTCAAGCGCATGCTGGACTTTACCCAGGCCGCACGGATGAAATTGGCGGGGAACGCCTGATCGATTTGGCGTAAGGCTGTGGCGAGGGAGCTTGTTGTGGCGAGGGAGCTTGCTCCCGCTGGGCTGCGTAGCAGCCCTTCTTCTCTGTGGGCGGGGTGATTTTCAGCCCATATACGGCTGCTGCGCAGCCGAGCGGGAGCAAGCTCCCTCGCCACAGGGGGGCTTCATTGGCCAAGTAGGCAGGCTTTACTTGGTCTTCTTCGGAATCCGCACCAGTTGCGTGTCCGAGTAGATGTCATGCCAGCTGCGCTTGCGCTTGTCGAACAGCGCCCAGATGAAGCCCAGCCCCAGCGGCAGCCATGACGCAATCGACACCACGAAGCGCAACAGTGCCTGCCACAGGCTGATGGCCGTGCCATCGGCGTTCTGCACGCGAATGCACCATACCTGCATGCCCAGGGTCTGGCCGTTGTGGGTCCAGAACTTGGCGAAGAAACCGAACAATACGAACAGCAGCACGGTAGACAGCAACGGGTCACCGTCCAGCGTGCCGGCTTCGGTCAGGGCGCGCATCTTCTCTTCGCCGATGATTGCCATCTGGATCATCTTGTAGGCGCCACTGGTGACGATCAACAGCGCCGTGCACAGCAGGAAGTCATAGAACATCGCCGCCAGGCGACGGCCCAGACCGACGGGAGGGAAGTCGCCCTGGGGATTGAGCAGGTGCTTGGGCATGGTGGCCTCGGAAAAAAAGAAGGCATTCTACGGAATTGCGCCCATAAAAAAGCCCCTGATATCAATCAGGGGCTTTTTCATTTCAGAAAATTAGCTTTCTGCTTGTACTTCGTCAGCCTGCATGCCTTTCTGGCCTTGCACCGCAACGAAAGTGACCTTCTGGCCTTCTTTCAGGGTCTTGAAGCCGTTGCCCTGGATCGCGCGAAAGTGCACGAACAGATCCGGACCGCTTTCAGGGGTGATAAAACCAAAACCCTTTTCGTCGTTGAACCACTTGACGGTACCGCTCTGACGATTCGACATTTTCTTATTTCCTTGACGCTAAAATTGATGACAGCCTCTTTCACATGAAAGAGTACTGGGGCTGGGTTGCAGGAAAGTAAGAGACGTCGAGCGGGATGTAGCGAACTTCATAAGCTACTGCCCAGGTCACGATTCCAAGCGACCCATGCAAACACAGTGGCCAAACTCTACGCCAACCACCAACAAAAAAACAACCCCCCTGAGGGGCCCGTATTTGCTAACGTTGCTGGCATTTAAGCGCTTCGCTGGCGTGGGCTTATTCGAAAGGCGAGTTGGGTACTTCTTGACTGTTATAAGCAAGATGCCCGCGACAATTAGATGCACCTTTTTATGGCGATTGCGTTACACATTAGTGCACGTATAACGCAATCGCGTTACTTATAGAAACAGTCAATCATCCGCGATAGTAGCGTTGTGCAACAAATGGCATTTTGCTTACAAGCAAAGGCACCTTTTTCCCACGAACAATGGCCCAGACAGGCGTCTCCAGCGCGACATAGGCACTGTCCAGGTAACCCATGGCCAACGGGCCGCCCAAGGTCGGGCCGAAACCGCCGCTGCATACGGTTCCGATCGTCTCGCCCGCCTCGTTGACGATTTCAGCGCCTTCGCGCACCGGTGTGCGTTCCTGGGGCAGCAGGCCCACGCGTTTACGCTTCACTGTGCCCTGTTGTTGGGCAAACACGGTCTCAGCGCCGGGGAAGCCACCGGCACGGGCGCCATCGGCACGTCGAACCTTGGAAATGGCCCACAGCAGGCTCGCCTCGATCGGGGTGGTCTCGGTGTTCATGTCATGGCCGTAAAGGCACAGGCCGGCTTCCAGGCGCAGGGAGTCACGGGCGCCGAGGCCGATGGCGGCGACTTCCGGCTCGGCCAGCAGGGCGCGGGCCAGGGTTTCCACGTCGGCGGCGGGTACGGAGATCTCGAAGCCGTCTTCACCGGTGTAGCCGGAACGGCTGACGAAGCACTCCACGCCCAGCAACGTGACACGCTGAAATTGCATGAAGGTCATCTTCGCCACGTCTGGCGCCAGGCGTGCGAGCACGGTGACGGCGGCGGGGCCTTGCAGGGCGAGCAAGGCGCGCGCTTCGAACAAAGGCTCGATGGTGCATTGGTTGCCGATATGGTTGCGCAGGTGGGCCAGGTCCTGGTCCTTGCAGGCCGCGTTGACCACCAGGAACAGTTCGTCGTTGCCCAGGTTGGCCACCATCAGGTCGTCGAGGATCCCACCTTGCTCGTTGGTGAACATGGCGTAGCGCTGCATGCCCACCGGCAGGTCGATGATGTCCACCGGCACCAGGGTCTCCAGGGCCTTGGCGGCACCCGCGCCGCTCAGGCGGATCTGGCCCATGTGGGACACGTCGAACAACCCGGCCTGGTCGCGGGTGTGCTGGTGTTCTTTCATCACGCCCAACGGGTACTGGACCGGCATGTCGTAGCCGGCGAACGGCACCATACGGGCGCCGAGTTCGAGGTGCAGCGCGTGCAGCGGGGTCTTGCGCAGTGGTTCGGTGGACATATCAGCTCCTGGAAGAGGTAGAGGGCAGGGAAGCACGCGTCAGCATTCGATGATGTTGACCGCCAGACCGCCGCGGGCGGTCTCCTTGTATTTGCTTTTCATGTCGGCGCCGGTCTGGCGCATGGTGCGGATGACCTTGTCGAGGGAGACGAAGTGGTGCCCGTCGCCGCGCATCGCCATGCGCACCGCGTTGATGGCTTTCACCGAGCCCATGGCGTTGCGCTCGATGCACGGCACCTGCACCAGGCCACCGATGGGGTCGCAGGTCAGGCCGAGGTTGTGTTCCATGCCGATTTCGGCGGCGTTTTCCACCTGCTGCACGGTACCGCCCAGCACTTCGCAGAGCGCCCCGGCGGCCATGGAGCAGGCGACGCCGACTTCACCCTGGCAACCGACTTCGGCCCCGGAGATGGATGCGTTTTCCTTGTACAGGATGCCGATGGCGGCGGCGGTCAGCAGGAATCGCACCACGCCGTCTTCGTTGGCACCCGGAATGAAGCGCATGTAGTAATGCAGCACGGCCGGGATGATCCCCGCCGCACCGTTGGTGGGTGCAGTGACCACGCGTCCGCCGTAGGCGTTTTCTTCGTTGACCGCCAGGGCGTACAGGTTGACCCAGTCCAGCACCGACAGTGGGTCGCGCAGGGACGCTTCCGGGTTCTTGCACAGTTGACGGTGCAGCGCCGCTGCCCGCCGCTTGACCTTCAACCCACCGGGCAGGATTCCTTCGTTGCGACAACCGGCCGCCACGCAATCCTGCATCACTTGCCAGATCTTCAGCAGGCCGGCGCGGGTTTCGGCTTCGGGGCGCCAGGCACTTTCGTTGGTCAACATGACCTGGCTGATGGACAGGCCATAGGTGCTGCAATGGCCCAGCAGGTCCTTGGCACTCTTGAACGGGAAGGTCAGGGGCGTGGCGTCCTCGACGATCCGGTCGGCGCCGGCGGCGCCTTCATCCACGACAAAACCGCCGCCGATCGAATAGTACTCGCGGCTGCGCACTTGCAACCCGGCGGCGTCGAACGCGCGGAAGATCATGCCGTTGGGGTGGAAGGCCAGCGGCTTGCGAATCATCGCCAGATGCAGCTTTTCATTGAATTCGATGGGGTGTTGGCCGAGCAGATTCAGGCGTCCGTTGCTGCGGATGTCCTGCAGGCGGGCGGTGACGGTCTCGGTGTCCACGGTGTCCGGGTGCTCACCTTCCAGGCCCAGCAGCACGGCCTTGTCGCTGCCGTGGCCCTTGCCGGTGGCGCCGAGGGAACCATAGAGCTCGACCTTGACGCTGGTGATGCTTTCAAGCAAATCATCACGGCGCAGCCCCTCGACAAAACGGGCAGCGGCACGCATGGGGCCGACCGTATGGGAGCTCGAAGGGCCGATACCGATCTTGAACAGGTCGAACACGCTTAACGACATAGGGGGCTCCTGGGGGAGCAGCTACGAGCTTCAAGCTACAGGCTGCAAGTTAAAAGCCGAGTGGCTCTTACTTGCAGCTTGCGGCTTGTCACTTGTCGCTGCTTCTTAAGCGTAGCTTTCGATCGACGGGCAAGCGCACACCAGGTTGCGGTCGCCGAACACGTTGTCGACCCGGCCCACGGGCGGCCAGTATTTGCCTTCGATCAACGAGGCCACCGGGTACACCGCTTGCTCGCGGCTGTAGGGGTGGGTCCACTCGCCGACCAGCTCCGCCGCGGTGTGCGGGGCGTTCTTCAGCGGGTTGTCGTCCTTGTCCAGGCTGCCATTTTCCACGGCGCGGATTTCTTCGCGGATGCAGATCATGGCGTCGCAGAAGCGGTCCAGCTCTTCCTTGGATTCGCTTTCGGTCGGTTCGATCATCAGCGTGCCGGCCACCGGGAACGACATGGTCGGGGCGTGGAAGCCGAAGTCGATCAGGCGCTTGGCCACGTCATCGACGCTGATGCCGCTGCTGTCCTTGAGCGGGCGCAGGTCGAGGATGCATTCGTGGGCCACCAGGCCGTTGCTGCCGGTGTAGAGCACCGGGTAGTGCTCTTCCAGGCGTCGGGCAATGTAGTTGGCGTTGAGGATCGCCAGCTGCGAAGCGCGCTTGAGGCCGGCGCCACCCATCATGCGAATGTACATCCAGGTGATCGGCAGGATGCTCGCGCTGCCGAACGGCGCCGCGCACACCGCGCCTTCCTTGCGGTCCATGTTCGCGTGCCCCGGCAGGAACGGCGCCAGGTGCGACTTGACGCCGATCGGGCCGACACCTGGGCCGCCACCGCCGTGAGGAATACAGAAGGTCTTGTGCAGGTTGAGGTGCGACACGTCGCCACCGAACTTGCCCGGTGCACAAAGGCCGACCATGGCGTTCATGTTGGCGCCGTCGATGTACACCTGGCCGCCGTTGTCATGGATGATGCCGCAGATTTCGCGGATGCCTTCCTCGAACACGCCGTGGGTGGACGGGTAGGTGATCATCAGCGCGGCCAGGTGTTCGCGGTGTTCGATGGCCTTGGCGCGCAGGTCTTCGATGTCGACGTTGCCACGGGCATCGCACGCGGTGACCACCACGCGCATGCCGGCCATGTTGGCGGTGGCCGGGTTGGTGCCGTGGGCCGAGGACGGGATCAGGCAGATGTCGCGGCGCTCTTCGCCACGGCTCTGGTGATAGGCCCGGATCGCCAGCAGGCCGGCGTACTCACCCTGGGAACCGGCGTTGGGTTGCAGCGACACCGCGTCGTAACCGGTGGCGGCGCACAGCATGGCTTCCAGTTCATCGGTCAGTTGCTGGTAACCGGCACTCTGCTCGGCCGGGGCGAACGGGTGCAGGGCGCCGAACTCGGCCCAGGTCACCGGGATCATCTCGCTGGCGGCGTTGAGTTTCATGGTGCAGGAACCCAGCGGGATCATGGTGCGATCCAGGGCCAGGTCCTTGTCGGCGAGCTTGCGCAGGTAGCGCATCAGCTCGGTTTCGGAGTGGTAGCGGTTGAATACCGGGTGGCTGAGGATCGCCGATTGGCGCGTCAGCTCGTCCGGGATGCGGCTTTGCACCGAGGCGGCCAGGGCGGCGAAGTCCGGCAGGGCCTTGCCGTCGGCCAACAGGTTCCACAGTGCTTCGACGTCCGCCTGGCTGGTGGTTTCGTCCAGGGACAGGCCCAGGCGCTGCGCGTCCACCACGCGCAGGTTGATGCGCTGTGCGCGGGCCTTGTCGTGCAGGGCTGCGGTTTGCGCGCCGGTGCGCAAGGTCAGGGTGTCGAAGAAGCTCTCTTGCTCGACGCTCAGCTCTAGCGCGCCCAGGCCTTTGGCGAGGATTGCGGTCAGGTGGTGGATGCGATTGGCAATTTGCACCAGGCCCTTGGGACCGTGGTACACGGCGTACATGCTGGCGATGTTGGCCAGCAGCACCTGGGCGGTACAGATGTTGCTCGTGGCTTTCTCGCGGCGGATGTGTTGCTCGCGAGTCTGCATCGCCAGGCGCAGCGCCGGCTTACCGAAACGGTCCACGGACACGCCGACCAGACGGCCCGGCATGTCGCGCTTGAAGGCGTCCTTGGTGGAGAAATAGGCCGCGTGCGGGCCACCGAAGCCCAGGGGCACGCCAAAGCGCTGGGCACTGCCGATGGCCACGTCGGCGCCGAATTCACCCGGCGGGGTCAGCAGCGTCAGGGCCAGCAGGTCGGCCGCGACGGCGACCAGGGCGTTGCTGGCGTGGAAACGCTCGGTCAGGGCGCGGTAGTCGAACACGTCACCGTTGCTGGCCGGGTATTGCAACAGCGCACCGAAGAATTGGCTGGTGTCGCTCAGTTCGCGTTCGTCGCCGACCACCACGTCGATGCCCAGGGGCTCGGCACGGGTGCGCAACACGTCGAGGGTTTGCGGGTGACTGTGTACGGAGGCGAAGAAGGCGTTACTGCCCTTGTTCTTGCTCAGGCGCTTGCAGAAGGTCATCGCTTCGGCGGCGGCGGTGGCTTCGTCCAACAGGGAAGCGTTGGCGATCGGCAGGCCGGTGAGGTCGCTGATCAGGGTCTGGAAGTTCAGCAGTGCTTCGAGGCGGCCCTGGGAGATTTCTGGCTGGTACGGGGTGTAGGCGGTGTACCAGGCCGGGTTTTCCAGCAGGTTGCGCAGGATCGGCGCCGGTGTGTGGCAGTTGTAGTAGCCCTGGCCGATGTAGGTCTTGAACAGTTGGTTCTTGCTGGCAATGGCCTTGATCGACGCCAGTGCGTCGGCTTCGCTCTGGCCGTCCCCCATGTCCAGCACGCTGGTGCCCTTGATGCTTTCAGGGATCACGCTGGCGCTCAGGGCTTGCAGGGAGTCGTAGCCCAGGCGCTCGAGCATGGCTTGCTCGTCGCTGGCCCGTGGGCCGATGTGACGGGCGATGAATTCGTTGGCGGTGCCCAGATTAACGGTCATGTGGCGCTCCTCAGGCTTGGGCGTTGGCTTTGATCAGGCGGTCGTAGGCATCCTGATCCAACAGTTGGCCAACTTCAGCGGGATTGGCCGGCGTGAAGCGGAAAAACCAGCCTTCGCCCAGCGGATCTTCGTTGACCAGTTCCGGATTGCTTTCCAGGGCCGGGTTGACTTCCAGCACGTCACCGTCCAATGGCATGTAGACACCGCTGGCGGCCTTCACCGATTCCACGGTCGAGGCTTCAGCCCCCTTGGCGTAGGTTTGCAGTTCCGGTAACTGAACATAGACCACATCGCCCAAGGCGTTCTGGGCAAACGCGGTGATGCCGACTGTAACGCTGCCGTCGGCTTCGGTGCGCAGCCATTCGTGATCTTCAGTGAAACGCAACTCGCTCATGGAAACTCCTGGGGCCAGATTCGTCTGGTGGACGCGAAGAAAGGCGCGGGACTTGGCCCGGCCGAATGGCTATACCCATAGCAAGAATGCGGCCAATGTTTAAAAGGGCTTATGGATCAATGAGTTGAAGAGAATTGAAGCGGCGTTGAGCGGTGACGCTGTAGCGAAATCGCTACAGCTGCATGCCTGGATAAAATCATTGCCGGATCAAAGCCTTATCCAGCGCAGCTTACCGCTTGATGTAGCGATATCGTTCCACTGTAGCGCTTTCAGTACAGGTAGAGGTCGCTTTTGGCGCGATTTCGACCACGACTCAGAACCCTGTGGGAGCGGGCTTGTTCGCGAAGACGGTGTGCCAGCCAGGTTGACGTCGACTGACACACCGCTTTCGCGGGCAAGCCCGCTCCCACAGGGACCGAGTCAAGCTAGGGCTTGTTGGAAATCCCGTACTTGCGCAACCGGTGGGCGATCGCGGTGTGGGAGGTTTGCAAGCGGCTGGCGAGCTGGCGGGTCGAAGGGTAGTTGACGTAGAGGCTTTCGAGCAGGTGTTTCTCGAAGGCTTCCATGGCTTGTTCCAGGCTCTCGACCTCCACGTCGCCCTGGCGCGCGACAGAGGTGCCGGCGATGTCCAGGTCGCCAATGTCCACCAGGCTGCTTTCGCAGATGGCGGCGGCGCGGAAGATCACGTTCTGCAATTGCCGCACGTTGCCCGGCCAGCGATTGCCCAGCAGCGCCGGGTACGTGCCGGGGGCGAGGCGGCAGACCGGGCGCTGGATCTGGGCACAGGCCTGCTGCATGAAGTAACGGGCCAGCAGCAGGATGTCCTGGCCGCGCTCTCGCAGCGGCGGGACTTCGACGTTGAGCACGTTGAGGCGATAGAACAGGTCCTCGCGGAACGAGCCTTCACTGACCATTTTTTCCAGGTTGCGGTGAGTGGCGCTGAGGATCCGCACGTTGACCTTGATCTCGCGATCGCCCCCCACCCGGCGAAAGCTGCCATCGTTGAGGAACCGCAGCAACTTGGCTTGCAGGTACGGTGACATCTCGCCGATTTCGTCGAGAAACACCGTGCCCTGGTTCGCCAGTTCCATCAGCCCTGGCTTGCCGCCCCGTTGCGCCCCGGTGAAGGCGCCGGGGGCATAGCCGAACAGTTCGCTCTCGGCCAGGTTCTCCGGCAACGCGGCGCAGTTCAGGGCCAGGAATGGAGCACTGTGACGGGCGCTGATGGCGTGGCAGGCGCGGGCCACCAGTTCCTTGCCGGTTCCGGTTTCGCCCTGGATCAGCAACGGTGCGTCGAGGGCCGCGACCCGTTGGGCCCGGGCCTTGAGGGTGCGGATTGCCGGGGATTCGCCGAGCAATGCGTCGAAACCTTCGGCGTGGTCGTGATGCAGCGCCGACAAGCGTTCGCCGATGCGGTTCGGCGGATAGAGCGTCAGCAGGGCGCCGGCGTCGGTGATAGGGGTGGCGTCCAACAGCAGGGTCTGGCCATTGAGGGTGATTTCCCGCAGTGGCAGGCGAAAACCGTTCTCCAGCAACGTGCTGAGCAGCGCCTCGTCGCCGAACAGCTCGGTCACGCTTTCCCCCGCCGGCTCCCGACCGTACAGGGCAATCAGCGCGGGGTTGGCCAGCAGCACATTGCCGGCGCTGTCCAGGGCCAGCACCGGGTCGGTCATGGCCGCCAGCAGGGCATCGAGCTGCAAGTGCCGGCGCTGGCCCGGCAGGATGTCCACCACCGTCACCGCCTGCACGCCCCGCACGCTGAACAAGGCGTCACGCAATTCGTCCAGCACTTGCGGGCTGAGGGTCGGTGCGTCGATGTAGACGTTGGGCGGCACCATCTCCACGGCATCCAGGTTGAGATTGCGCCCACCGAGCAAGGCCAGGACTTCCTGGGTGATGCCGACGCGGTCGATGAAACTGACGTGGATACGCATGGGGCGGCTTAGGGTTCTGGCGTATGGAGGGTGGCAAGTATGCCTTGGGGCGGGCTGTTGGTGGAATCCTGCCGCGGCACTTGAGGCGTACCGGGCCCCTGTGGGAGCGGGCTTGCTCGCGAAAGCGGCGTATCAGTCAACCTATGTTTTGCGGATACGACGCCTTCGCGAGCAAGCCCGCTCCCACAACGTGTTCGGTGAAGCTGACACGGCTTACAACCCCACATCCCACTCCGGCGTCTCGGGAAATTTCTGCACCAGGAAATCCAGCAGGCTGCGCAGTGCCGAGGGCATGTGCTTGCGTGAGGCGTAGACCGCGTACATGTTCATTTGCCGCGGCTCGGCATGGGGCACCAGGCGTACCAGCTCGCCGCGCCTGATGTGGGGGCCGGCCTGATAGCTGGGCAGCATGGCCACGCCGGCGCCTGCCATGGCCGCCTGCAACAGGGTGGTGGCTTCGTTGCTGCTGATATTGCCCTGCACCGGCACCGAGACCTGCTCGCCGTCCTGCTCGAAATGCCAGAGGCTCTTGCCCACGTAGGCGTGGGTCAGGCAGTTGTGCTGGCTCAGGTCCTCGACCCGCTGGGGTGTCGGGTTTTCCTGCAAGTAACCGGGCGAGGCGCAGATCACCGAGCGGCACACCGTAAGGCGGCGGGCGATCAGGTTCGGGTCCAGGTCGTTGCTCATGCGGATCGCCAGGTCGATGCGCTCGTCCACCAGGTTCACGGTGCGATCGAGCATCTGCAGGTCGACGCTCACCCCGGGGTAGCGCTTGACGTACTCGGCCATGGCCTTGGTCAGTTGGGCCTGGCCAAAGGAGGTGCTGGTGCTGATGCGCAGCAGGCCCCGTGGTGCGTCGTCCGGCTTGCTGACAGCCGCTTGCAGGTCGCCGGACAGCTCCAGCATCTGCCGGCAGCGCGGCAGGATTTCCGTGCCGGCGGCTGTCAGGCTCAGCTTGCGGGTGGTGCGGTGCATCAGTCGGGCGCCGACCCAGTCTTCCAGCTCCGCCAGATACCGCGACACCACCGGTCGCGACAGGTCCAGGTGCTCGGCCGCCGCCGACTGGCTGCCCAGGTCCACCACGGTGACGAACACCTGCATTGCTTGAAGACGATCCATGATTTGCCCGTTTTCAGAAACAAACTATGTTGAATCATCGCATTTTTTAGGACGAGTCAGACTACTAAGCTTCGTCTCAATGCCTACGGGCTTTTGGACAACGGAGTACAGCATGACCGGATTCACCCCACTCAAGCGCTTGTTGCTGGCGACCGCATCCCTGGCGTTCGCGGCCCATAGCTGGGCAGCCGACTTGACACTCGATGTCTACAACCCTGGCGCCGCGGCGGTCTTTCCGGTGTCCTCGGTGTTGGTCAGTGGCGAGCACGACGCCATCCTGGTCGACGCCCAGTTCGGTAAATCCCAGGCCGAGCAGGTCGTGGAAAAAATCCGCGCCAGCGGAAAGCGACTGACCACGATTTACATCAGCCACGGCGATCCCGACTACTATTTTGGTTTGCAGACCCTGACGGCCGCTTTCCCCGAGGCCAAGGTGCTGGCCACCCAGCCGACCGTCGAACACATCAAGCACACGATGGACGGCAAGCTGAAATATTGGGGGCCGATCCTGAAGGCTGATGCACCCGACAACGCCATCGTGCCCCAGGTGCTCAAGGGCGACAGCCTGACCCTGGAGGGCAAGCGCTTGCAGGTCATCGGCCTGGATGGCCCGCAACCGGAGCGCAGTTTCGTCTGGATACCATCGATCAAGGCCGTGGTCGGGGGCGTGGTGGTGGCCGAGAACATCCATGTCTGGATGGCCGACACCCAGACGCCGCAGTCCCATCAGGATTGGCTGGCGACCCTGGACAGCATCGAGAAGCTGCAGCCGCGCAGCGTGATCCCCGGCCATTACCTGGGCGAGAGCACCCGCTCCCTGGCGTCGGTCAAGTTCACCGCCGGCTACATCAAGGCTTTCGACGAAGAAACCGCCCGCGCCAAGGACGCCGCCGCCCTGATCGCCGCCATGAAACAACGCTACCCGGACCTGGGCGAAGACAGCTCGCTCGAGCTCAGTGCCAAGGTGGCCAAGGGGGAAATGAAGTGGTGAGTGCCTGACGGCCGATGACACCTTTGCCGCAATCAATCAGCTTGGCTGCCTCGCTACAAGGGGTTGCATGCCCGGTATCTATGAGTAATCACTGGAGAACATCATGAGCAAGATCGCAATCATCGGCGCCACCGGTCGTGCTGGCAGCCAACTGTTGGAAGAAGCCCTGCGTCGTGGCCACAGCGTGACGGCCATTGCCCGCAACACTGCAAGCATCGGTGACAGGCCTGGCGTGGTCAGCCAGTCACTGGATGTGTTGGACAGCGAAGCGCTGACTGCCGCCGTCGCCGGTCACGATGCCGTGATCAGTGCCGCGCACTTTGCCACCGTACCGGCCGACAAGATCATCGCGCCGTTGAAAGCGGCGGGGGTCAAGCGCCTGCTGGTGGTGGGTGGGGCCGGCTCGCTGCTGCTGCCGGACAACAGCCGGGTGATCGACAGCGATGGTTTCCCCGAGGAATACCTCGCCGAAGCCACGGCCGGAGCTTTGTTCCTGGATGTGCTGCGCCAGGAGCAGGACCTGGACTGGACGTTCCTTTCTCCTTCGGCGGAGTTCGTCGAGACCGAGCGCACCGGGCACTTTCGCCTTGGCAAGGATCACTTGCTGTTCGACGAGGCAGGCCGCAGTTGGATCAGTTTCGCCGACTACGCCATCGCGATGATCGACGAAGTGCAGACGCCGCAGTTTTCGCGGACGCGGTTCACCGTCGGTTATTGATTCGCCGCTCCCACAAGGGATCTACGGTGAACACACATCCTGTGCCCGCCAACGATCAATGTGTGGGAGCGGGCTTGCCCGCGAAGAGGCCGGGCCTGTCCAACAGATGCGTCGACTGATACACCGCTTTCGCGAGCAAGCTCGCTCCCACAGGGGATCTATGGTGAACACACATCCTGTGCTCGCCAACGATCAATGTGTGGGAGCGGGCTTGCCCGCGAAGAGGCCGGGCCTGTCCAACAGATGCGTCGACTGATCCCCCGGCTTTCGCGAGCAAGCTCGCTCCCACAGGGGAGATAAGGCACGCTTGTGCCCTTAGCCGTGAACCCTTACCCAGACGCTGACCAGCACCGTGGCGGCCATCAGCCACGCCACCGCCGCCACCGCCAGGGATGCTTCCAGGCGCATCCGGTCGACCATGACATACAGGGTCGCCAGGTACACGAAATACGGAATGATCGACCACATGCCAAACACGATGGTGGTCTTCAGGTCGTCCACCGAGCGGCCCTTGCCGACGATGTAGTGGGCGATCAAGGCAAAGGTGGGAAACAGCGGCACCAGCCCGGCGATGTAGTAATTGCGGGTCTTGGCGAGCATCGCCAGGATCACCACCACGGCAGCCCCCAGCGCCGCCTTGAAAATCAGGTCCACAGGTCATTGCCCCGTTGTTAATGGCTCAGGCCATATTTTTTGACTTTGTCGAACAGGGTGGTCTTGGCCATCCCCAGTTCCTGGCTGGCCTGGGTCAGGTTGCCGCCGCTGCGTTGCAGGGCGTCCACCAACAGGTTGCGTTCGAACGCTTCCACCGCTTCGGCGAAGGCCAGGCCCTGGCCGCCGCTGCTGGCACCGGTTTTCTTGAAGGCAGGCAGGCCGAGGGCATAGCGCTCGGCGACGTTGCGCAATTCGCGCACGTTGCCCGGCCAATCATGGCTCATCAGGTTCGACAGGGTCTGGTTATCCAGCTGCGGCACCGTGCGGTCGAAACGCAGGGACGATTGCTGGAGGAAATGTTCGAACAGTTGCAGGATGTCTTCGCGCCGCTCGCGCAGGGGCGGCAGTTCCAGCGTCACCACGTTGAGGCGGTAATACAGGTCGCTGCGAAACTGGCCGGCGCGGCCCATTTCGTCCAGGTCGGACTTGGTCGCGGCAATCACCCGGCAGTCCACCGCCACGCTCTGGTTCGAGCCCAGCCGTTCGAGGGTGCGTTCCTGCAACACCCGCAGCAACTTGATTTGCAGGGGCAGGGGCATGCTTTCCACTTCATCGAGAAACAGCGTACCGCCATCGGCATGCTCGATCTTGCCGATCCGGCGCTTGCCGGCGCCAGTGAAGGCATTGGCTTCATGGCCGAAAATCTCGCTTTCGAACAGGTTCTCCGGCAGGCCCCCGCAGTTGAGCGCGACGAACTGTTTGCCGTGGCGCCGGCTGAAGTCATGCAGGCAGCGAGCGACCAGTTCCTTGCCGGTGCCGGTCTCGCCTTCGATCAGCACGTTGGCCGAGGTGTCGGCGACATTGGCGATCAGTTCGCGCAGGTGCTGCATGGCCGGCGAGCGGCCGATGATGCGGCCTTCCAGGGAGTCGCGCTCGGCCAACTGGCGGCGCAGCGATGACACTTCGCGGGCCAGGCTGCGCTGTTCGAGGGCGCGCCGGGCGACGTCCACCAGGCGTTCGGGGGAGAAGGGTTTCTCCATGAAGTCATAGGCGCCTTTCTGCATGGCGCCGACGGCCATGGAAATGTCGCCGTGGCCGGTGATCAACACCACCGGCAAGCGACTGTCCCGAGCCTTGAGACGGGTCAGCAGTTCCAGGCCGTCGATGCCCGGCAGGCGAATGTCGCTGATGACGATGCCGGCAAAGTCATCGCCCACCTGTTCCAGGGCTTCTTCGGCGCTGCCCACGCCGATGCACGGGATGTCCTCCAGGCTCAGGGCCTGCTGGCAACCCAGCAGGACGTGGGGGTCGTCTTCGACGATCAGTACGCTCAGGTCGTTGTTCATGGTTGCTCGGCTGGGGGAAGGCTTACCAACGGTAAACTGAGGACGAAGGTGGTGCCACGTTCGACCGGGAATTCGACGCCCAGGTGCCCGCCCGCGGCGGCGGCCAGGCTCGCCGAGAGCGTCAGGCCCAGGCCCAGGCCCTGTTCGCCGGGCTTGGTGGTGAAGAAGGGTTCGAACAAATGCTTGCGGGCTTCGGGGTCGATGCCATGGCCGTTGTCCCGCACCCGCAGGCGGTACTTGCCGTGGCTGCTTTCACCGTCGAGCCATAGTTGTGGCTCGGGCTGCGTCTGCATGGCATCCAGGGCGTTGCCGATCAGGTTCACCAGGATCTGCTCCAGGCGCGTCTGGTCGATTTGCAACTGGACGTCGGCGTAGCCGTTGTGGATCTGGATGTTGCGGTTTTCCAGACGCCCGCCCAGCAATTGCAGCGCGGCCTCGACGGCCTTGCCCAGGCTCGCCCGGCCCTGATCGTCGCCCCGTCGGGCAAAGGCGCGCAGGCTGGCGGTGATGCGCCCCATGCGGTCGATCAATTCGTTGATGGTCTTGAGGTTGGTGCTGGCGATGTCCAGTTGCCCGCGTTCGAGAAAGCGCACGGTATTGCCAGACAACGTGCGCAAGGCCGCCAGCGGTTGGTTGAGTTCATGGGCGATGCTGGTGGACATCTGGCCGATGGCCGCCAGCTTACCGGCCTGGACCAGTTCGTCCTGGGCCCGGCGCAGGGTCTCTTCGGCCTGTCGACGCTCACGGATCTGGCTCTTGAGCCGTTCGTTGCTGGCGCGCAGGTCGGTGGTGCGTTCGGTAATCCGACGTTCGAGCTGGCTGTTGGCTTCCTGCAAGGCTTCCCGGGCCGCGAGGCGGGTGGCGATGACCTTGCGCCGTTCGTTCCAGGCGATCAGCAGGAACGCCACCAGGGCGAAGGCCACGGCCACCAGGATGCCCTGGTTGATCGCCTGGCGGCGCAGGTCTTCCAGCGGCGTCAACAGGGTGAAGTTCCACGGTGTGTCGCTCAGTGGCCGGGTCTGCGACAAATAGCTGATGGCGCGTTCGTCGGACACCAGTTCGGTGTTGGCCGGGAAGGTCAGTTTCTCCATGCCTTCGGCCAGGCGCTCCCGGGCCAGGGGCACCAGTTCGTTCAGTGGGAACCAGTAGTATTGCAGGCTGCGGGCCAGGCGTTCCTTGGTCTCGTCGCTCAAGGGGCGCACGGACTTGAGCCGCCGCGCCGGGTCGCTGGACAAGATGATGATGCCGTTTTCATCGCTGACGAACGCTTCCAGGCGTGCCCGCTGCCAGCGTTCCTCCAGGGCTTCGAGGCGCACCTTGACCACGGCGACGCCAATGATCTTGCCCTGTTCTTCCAGGCCGTGGGCCAGGTAGTAGCCGGGTTCGCCGTTGGTGCTGCCAATGCCATAGAAGCGACCCGGCTGGCCGCGCACGGCGTTCTGGAAATAGGCGCGAAAGGACAGGTCTTCACCCAGGTAACTGTCGACGTCGCGCCAGTTGCTGGTGGCCATGACGCGGCCGGTCGTGTCCATCACGTAGATGGCCCGGCTGCGGCTGCGCCGGTTCAGGCCTTCGAGGTATTCGTTGACGGTCTTGCGGTGTTCGGGTGTCGGGTCGTCGAGCAGCGTCGAGACACTCGATTCAAGCTCCAGCAGGCTCGGCAAGTAGGTGTACTTGCTGATTTCACTCTCCACCGCCCGGGCATGCAGCTCCAGCTGGCGCTCGCCGTTCTCGGCAAGGCCACGCACGCCATAGTGTTCGCTGATCCAGAAGCCGAGATAGCCCAGGCCGATCATCAACGCGATGATCAGCGGCGGCAGGAACAGGTGGCGGATCAGGCGGGGTTTCACGGCAAGTGATGGCGGCGCGGCGCGATAGAGGGTGGGGTCGCATTTCATCACAGAAGCCTTGGGTCAACCAGTGTGCTGCGGTCGTCCTTCGAACGCGGCTCTGTGGCGAGGGAGCTTGCTCCCGCTCGGCTGCGAAGCAGTCGCAAAACGGTTCGTGCGGTGTGCCAGATGCAATGCATTTACCGGTTTGGGGTCGCTGCGCGACCCAGCGGGAGCAAGCTCCCTTGCCACAAGAGCAAGTGCGTCTAAAAGAAGGCGACGCTTAGTGCTGCAGGATTTTCTCAAGGAAGTGCTGCGCACGTTCGGAGCGGGCGCTGATGTCGCCGAAGAACTCTTCTTTCTTGCAGTCTTCGATGATCTGGCCCTGGTCCATGAAGATCACCCGGTTCGCCACTTTGCGGGCGAAGCCCATTTCGTGGGTCACGCACATCATGGTCATGCCTTCGTGGGCCAGTTGCACCATCACGTCGAGCACTTCGTTGACCATTTCCGGGTCGAGGGCCGAGGTGGGTTCGTCGAACAGCATCACCACCGGGTCCATCGCCAGGGCCCGGGCGATCGCCACGCGCTGCTGTTGGCCGCCGGAGAGCTGGCCCGGGTGCTTATGGGCATGGGCCGACAGGCCGACGCGCTCGAGCAGTTGCAGGCCTTTCTTGGTGGCTTCTTCCTTGCTGCGGCCCAACACTTTGATCTGCGCGATGGTCAGGTTTTCGGTGATGGTCAGGTGCGGGAACAGCTCGAAGTGCTGGAACACCATGCCCACCCGCGAACGCAATTTCGGCAGGTTGGTCTTCGGGTCGGCGATGGAGGTGCCGTCGACCACGATGTCGCCTTTCTGGAATGGCTCCAAGGCGTTCACGCACTTGATCAGCGTGGACTTGCCCGAACCCGAAGGGCCGCACACCACCACGACCTCACCCTTGCTGACCTCGGTGCTGCAATTGGTCAGTACCTGGAAGTCCCCATACCACTTGTTGATGTTCTTGATAGAGATCATACGGCGAACCTTTTTTGCAGACGCTTGACCAGCAGCGAGGCGGCAAAGCTGATTGTGAAGTACACGAGACCTGCGACGATCAGGAACTCATTGGAGCGGCCGATGATGTCGCCATTGGCCCGCGAAGCATTGAGGAAGTCCACCAGGCCGACCGTGTAGACCAGCGAGGTGTCCTGAAACAGGATGATGCTCTGCTGCAGCAGCAGCGGGGTCATCTTGCGGAACGCCTGGGGCAGGATGATCAGGCGCATGGTCTGGCCATAGTTCATGCCCAGGGCCTGGGCCGCACCCATCTGGCCCTTGGGGATCGACTGCACGCCGGCGCGCACGATTTCGCAGAAGTACGCCGCCTCGAACATCATGAAGGCCACGACGCAGGAGCCGAAGGCCCCGATCGGCGTGTCTTCGCCGGTGATCCAGCGCAGCACGAACGGCACCGCCAGGTAGAACCAGGTGATGACCAGCAGCAGCGGGATCGAGCGGAAGTAGTTGACGTACGCGCCGGCGATGTTGGAGATCAGTTTGTTGTGGGACAGGCGCATCAACGCCAGGATCGTCCCCAGGATGATCCCGCCGACGACACCCAGGGCCATCAGTTTCAAGGTCATCACCATGCCATTCCACAGGCCGGGAATGGCCGGGACGACACCGCTGAAATCGAATTCCATCATTTACCCCCCACGGAGATCAGGCCGGGCACCGCGACTTTCTTCTCGACCATGCGCATGAGCAGCATCAGGCTCATGTTCAAGGTGAAGTAGATCAGCGTCGCCAGGGTAAAGGCTTCGAACAGGTTGGCGGAGAACTCGGCGGTCTGCTTGGTTTGCGCGAGCAGTTCCATCAGGCCGATCAGCGAGGCCACGGAGGAGTTCTTGAAGACGTTGAGGAATTCCGAGGTTAGCGGCGGAATGATGATCCGATACGCCTGGGGCAGCAGCACGTTCCAGTAGATCTGCGGCAGCTTGAAGCCCATGGCGCGGGCAGCGGATTCCTGGCCGCGCGGCAGCGCCTGGATACCGGTGCGCACCTGTTCGCAGACCCGGGCGGCGGTAAACAGCCCCAGGCACACGACGACGCTCAGGTAGGCCGAGGTGGTCGGGTTCAGGTCCTGCTTGTACCACTCCTGCAGGTTTTCGGGCAGCAGGTCGGGCACCAGGAAGTACCAGATGAACAGCTGAACCAGCAGCGGCACGTTGCGGAAAAGCTCCACGTAGCAGGTGGCGATGCCCGACACCAGCCGGTTCGGCACGGTGCGCATCACGCCCAGGATAGAGCCCAGCATCAGGGCGATGATCCAGGCGACGACGGCGATGGCGATGGTCCAGCCCAGGCCGGCGATGTACCAGTCGAGATAAGTCTCGCTGCCCACGCCGGTGGACTTGAAGAACACGCCCCAGTCCCAGTTGTAATTCATTAGGGTCTCCCCTCAGATCGTTCGATGTGCAAATGCCCGCCTGGGGAAGCTCCGTTCCCGTCCTGGCCTGTAAAGGCCAGGCACACGCGATCGGCTCGACAACCACCGCCTCGAGTGTTTCCAGATATGCCAGCAGGGAGTGACCATCCCCTGAAAGGGCGGGGCCCCTTCAGGAGATAAGGTTAGTCAGAAAAATCAGGACTTCTTGTCGTCAGCCGCTTTGTCGGTCGGATTGGCGATCAATGCCTTGAGCTCGTCGCTCATCGGGAAGTTCAGGTTCAGGTTTTTCGGTGGGATGGGCTGGGTGAACCACTTGTCGTAGATCTTGTTGATCTCGCCCGAGGCATAGGTCGCCTTGATGGCTTCGTCGACCGCTTTCTTGAACGGCTCGTCGCCCTTGCGCATCATGCAGCCGTAGATCTCGTAGGACTGTGGTGTACCGGTGACGGCCCAGTCGTCGGCCTTCTTGGCCTTGGCCGCTTCGCCGGCCAGCAGGGCGTCATCCATCATGAACGCGACGGCACGGCCCGATTCCAGCATCTGGAAGGACTCGCCGTGGTCCTTGGCAGAGATGACGTTCATGCCCATCTGCTTGTCGGCGTTCATTGCCTTGAGCAGGCGCTCGGAGGTGGTGCCGGCGGTGGTCACGACGTTCTTGCCCTTCAGATCGTCGAAATCCTTGTACTTGGAGTCTTTCTTGGAGAGCAGGCGGGTGCCGATCTCGAAGATGCCGACGGAGAAATCAACCTGTTGCTGACGCTCGACGTTGTTGGTGGTGGAGCCGCACTCCAGGTCCACGGTGCCGTTCTGCACCAGCGGGATGCGGGTTTGCGAGGTCACCAGGTTGTACTTGACCTGCAGGTTCGGCAGGTCCAGGTCTTTTTTCAGTGCTTCGACGACTTTCAGCTGGATATCGTGGGAGTAGCCCACCGGCTTGCCGGAAGCGTCTGCGATGTAGGAGAACGGAATGGAAGCGTCGCGATGCCCAAGCGTGATGACGCCGGACTCTTTGATCTTTTTCAGCGTGCCGGTCAGTTCGGCGGCGAAAACCGGGGTGCTGATCAGAGCGGCAGCAATGGCTGCGCCCAGAAGATGGGGAACGATGCGCATCGATGTTTCCTCGACATTGTTTTTTTTATTTCAGCCGGTACGTCGGCCCTGAGTGCTTCGAAACGCCTGGCAGCTCCTGTTGTGTTGGCATGCA
The DNA here is from genome assembly GCF_036693845.1 of Pseudomonas sp. MS646. Classification (NCBI taxonomy): domain Bacteria; kingdom Pseudomonadati; phylum Pseudomonadota; class Gammaproteobacteria; order Pseudomonadales; family Pseudomonadaceae; genus Pseudomonas; species Pseudomonas sp. MS646. Next base: position 4,801,846 of record NZ_CP144763.1, on the reverse strand, counting down.
GGCATTCGTCTCGAAGGAGTGTAGAGCATGACTCGTGCCAGGCCAGTCGATACAGGTTAACTATATGTTTTATAAAGTAATTAATGTTTTGTTTCAGGTTTATTTGCCGGTTGTTTATCCGGCTGGCCGAACTGACTGATGGGTCTTGTTCGGAAAACCGAATGCCCTGAGGTCGCATTAATCCATTGTGGGAGCGAGCTTGCTCGCGAATGCGGTGTGCCAGTCATATAGATGTTGAATGTGCAGGCGTCATCGCGGGCAAGCTCGCTCCAACAGGGGCATTGGTGGACGCCAGATAGCAAAAAGCCCCTGAATCGCATGATTCAGGGGCTTGGGTCATTGCAGTCTTGCCTTCAGGCCGCTTCGATCTTGCGGCGGTTGTGCTCGACCTTTTCCAGGTACTGCTGAAGCTTTTGCTGTTCGGCCGCAGTGGTGAACAGGCCCAGCTTGCTACGACGCCAAAGGATGTCCTGGGCGTCGACGGCCCACTCATCGCTGCACAGATAGTCGACTTCGCGGGTATAGAGGCCGCCGCCGAGGTGTTCGCCCAGGTCGGCGAGCGTCTGCACGCCTTCCAGCATGCGCCAGGTGCGGCTGCCATAGGTGGTGGCCCAGCGCCGGGCGATGTCGGTGGGCAGCCAGTCGAACTTGTCGCGGATGGCCGAGCACAGCGCTTGCGGGGTGGTCATGTTTTCGCCGCCAGGAAGCGTGGCGACGGCGGTCCAACTCGGGCGCATCTGGGTGAAGTACGGAGCCAGTTGCGCCATGGCCGACTCGGCCAGCTTGCGGTAGGTGGTCAGCTTGCCACCGAACACCGAGAGCAACGGGGCTTCTTCGCCACCGCCGGAGAGCGCCAGGGTGTAGTCCCGGGTCACGGCCGACGGGTTGTCGGATTCGTCGTTGCACAGCGGACGCACGCCGGAATAGCTGTGCAGGATGTCGTCGCGGCTGAGCTGTTTCTTGAAGTGGGCGTTGACCACTTTCAGCAGGTAATCGGTTTCGCCTTCAGTGATGGCCACTTTGGCCGGATCGCCGGTGTATTCGCGATCGGTGGTGCCGATCAGGGTGAACTGGTTCAGGTACGGAATGGTGAACACGATGCGTTGGTCTTCGTTTTGAAGAATGTGCGCATGTTCGCCTTCATAGAGTTTCGGCACGATCAGGTGGCTGCCCTGGATCAGGCGGATGCCGTAGGGCGATTCCATCTTCAGGTCATCGCGAATGAACTTGGCCACCCACGGGCCAGCGGCATTCACCAGTGCCTTGGCGCGAATCGAAAACAGGCTGCCGTCGGCACGTTCCAGGTGCAGGTGCCACAGGCCTTTGCTGCGACGGGCGTTCACGCAACGGGTGCGGGTGTGGATATGGGCGCCTTTTTCCCGGGCGGCCATGGCGTTGAGCACTACCAATCGGGCGTCGTCGACCCAGCAGTCGGAGTATTCGAAGCCTTTGGTGATCTCGCTTTTCAGCGCGCTGTCGGCACCGAATTTCAAGCTCTTGGAGCCGGCGAGCTGTTCACGCTTGCCGAGGTGATCGTAGAGGAACAGGCCGGCGCGAATCATCCACGCCGGACGCAAGTGCGGGCGGTGGGGCAGCACGAAGCGCATTTGCTTGACGATGTGCGGCGCCTTGGCCAGCAGCACCTCGCGTTCGGCCAGTGCCTCGCGCACCAGGCGGAACTCGTAGTGTTCGAGGTAGCGCAGGCCGCCATGAATCAATTTACTGCTGGCCGACGACGTGTGGCTGGCCAGATCGTCCTTTTCGCAAAGGAACACCGAAAGACCGCGACCGGCAGCGTCCGCGGCAATCCCCACGCCGTTGATACCGCCGCCAATCACGGCGACATCGTAAACCTCGGCGAGAGGGGGCGTAGGCAAGGTAGAAGTGGGCATCGGCTGGCCTCGGGCTTTTTTTCGTAATATTTGAATTCGAACATTAATGTTCATTTGCGAAAATACTAGCCCATAAGGACAGCAACGGCCAGTCGATTTCGATTGAAAAAACTGATCAAGGGAAGCTGAAAGGAAAATTTTCGAACATAAAAATAACGCTCAAGGCGCGGCGTGCACTTGTGGCGAGGGGATTTATCCCCGCTGGCTCGCGAATCAGGCCTAAACCCGGCGATTCGGTATCTCAGACAAGCTGAATGACTGAAGGGGGCTGCTGCGCAGCCCAACGGGGATAAATCCCCTCGCCACAGGGTATTGGGGGAGGGGTTAAACCACTTCCAGTCGAATCTTGTGCTGGCTCAGCAACTGCACCAGGGCTGGCACCGGTTGCTGGTCGGTCACCAGGCAGTCGATGAGGCTGATCGGGCCCAGGCGCACCATGGCATTGCGCCCGAACTTGCTGGAGTCGGCCGCCAGCAGCACTTGCCGGGCGTTGGCGATGATCGCCTGGGACACCCGCACTTCCTGGTAATCGAAATCCAGCAGGCTGCCATCCTCATCGATGCCACTGATGCCCACCAAGGCGAAATCGACCTTGAACTGGTTGATGAAATCGACGCTGGCCTGGCCCACTACGCCACCGTCTCGTCGCACGTTGCCGCCGGCGACCAGGACTTCGAAATCGTCCTTGGCACTGAGGATCGATGCCACGTGCAGGTTGTTGGTGATGACCTTCAAGTGGTTGTGATTGAGCAGTGCCCGGGCGATGGATTCGGTGGTGGTGCCGATGTTGATGAACAGCGAGGCGTGATCGGGGATCTGGGCGGCAATGGCTTCGGCGATGCGCTGCTTCTCGTCGCGCATCTGGTCGGCGCGCATGGCGTAGGCGGTGTTTTCCACGCTGGAATCGTAGGCGGCGCCGCCGTGGTAGCGGCGCAACAGGTTGGCCTCCGCCAGTTGATTGATGTCTCGGCGGATGGTTTGCGGGGTTACAACGAACAACTGCGCCATTTCCTCAATGCTGACGTAGCCGCGTTCGCGGACCAGTTCGAGGATTTGCTGCTGACGGGGAGGCAGATTCATGGGCGTCCTTTGGGCTGCCGAAATATGCCCATGATGCCGCAGGAATCTGCTCCCGACCAGTTCAGACCCAGGTGTTGCTCAGGGTCGGCTTATTCGGCGTCTTCGTGGGGTTCCCAGTCGCGGGTGCGGCTGACCGCTTTCTGCCAGCCGGCGTAGAGCTTTTCCTTCGCCGGTTCGTCCAGTTGCGGTTCGAACTCGCGCTCGATCACTGCCTTGCCGCGCAGCTCTTCCAGGCTGCCCCAGAAACCGCACGCCAGGCCGGCCAGGTAGGCCGCGCCCAAAGCGGTGGTTTCGCGCATTTTCGGACGCTCGACCCGTGTGCCCAGGATGTCGGCCTGGAACTGCATCAGGAAGTTGTTCGCCACCGCGCCGCCGTCCACACGCAGGGCCTTGAGACGCTCACCGGAGTCCTGTTGCATGGCATCGAGCACGTCGCGCGTCTGGTAGGCGATGGACTCCAGGGCCGCACGGATGATGTGATCGACCCGCACGCCCCGGGTCAGGCCAAACAACGCGCCCCGGGCATAGGGGTCCCAGTACGGCGCGCCCAGGCCGGTGAAGGCCGGCACCAGGTACACACCGTTGCTGTCCTTGACCTTGTTGGCAAAGTATTCGGTGTCCAGGGCGTCGTTGATGATTTTCAGCTCATCGCGCAACCACTGCACCGTGGAGCCGCCATTGAACACCGCGCCTTCGAGGGCGTAGGCGACCTCGCCGCGTGGGCCGCAACCGATGGTGGTAAGCATGCCGTGTTTGGACTTGACCGCCTTGTTCCCGGTGTTCATCAGCAAGAAGCAGCCGGTGCCGTAGGTGTTTTTCGCCTGGCCCGGCTCCACGCACATCTGGCCGAAGAGGGCGGCCTGCTGGTCGCCGGCGATACCGCCGATGGCGATGCCACTCTTGGTGCGGCCGTAGATCTCTGAGGACGACTTCACTTCCGGGAGCATTTCCCGGGGGATGTCGAGGATCTCGAGCATCTTCGCATCCCACTCCAGCGTATGGATGTTGAAGAGCATGGTGCGCGAGGCGTTGGTGTAGTCGGTGACGTGGACCTTGCCGCCGGTGAATTTCCAGATGAGCCAGCTGTCGACGGTGCCGAACAGCAACTCGCCGTTGCGGGCACGCTCGCGGCTGCCTTCGACGTTGTCCAGGATCCACTTGAGCTTGGTGCCGGAGAAGTACGGGTCGGTCACCAGGCCGGTGGTGTCGCTGATGTATTGCTCGTGGCCGTCGCGCTTGAGCTGCTGGCAGATTTCAGTGCTGCGACGGCATTGCCAGACGACGGCGTTGTAGATCGGCCGGCCGGTGGTCTTGTCCCAGACCACTGTCGTCTCGCGCTGGTTGGTGATGCCGATGGCAGCTACCTGGTCATGGTGCAGGCCGGCCTGGGCCAGGGCTTCGACCATCACGCCGCTCTGGGTGGCGAAGATTTCCATCGGGTCGTGTTCGACCCAGCCGGCCTGGGGGTAGTGCTGGGCGAATTCGCGCTGGGCGATGCAGACCACGTTGGCGTCACGGTCGAAAATGATCGCGCGCGAGCTGGTCGTACCCTGGTCGAGGGCAATGATGTAGTTCTTGTTCTGGAGGTCGGTCATGTCGATTGCCTTGGGACGAAAATAAGGGCTGAGGCCATGGCGCACGCTCGAACGGGCAGGAGCGTGCGCCGACTGTTTTCAGGATGTTCTGGGCTTGCCGTCAATGGCCGGTTCTGCATCCTTTATAGCTGTCGTGGTGCTGGGCAGATGGCGGGCAATCAGCCCGCGATAGGCCGCAGCACCCAGGCATGCACCCAGCAGCGGTGCAAAAATCGGAACCAGGAAGTATGGGATGTCGCGCCCACCGGTGAGGGAAATTTCACCCCAGCCTGTGACGAAAGTCATCAGTTTAGGGCCGAAGTCCCGAGCCGGGTTCATCGCGAAGCCGGTCAACGGCCCCATCGAACTGCCGATCACCGCAATCAACAGGCCGATCAACAACGGCGCCAGCGGGCCGCGGGGCAAGCCATTGTTATCATCGGTGAGGGACATGATCACCCCCATCAGGATGGCGGTGATGATCATTTCCACCACGAAGGCCTGGCCAGTGGAGAGGGCTGGATGTGGATAAGTGGAGAATACCGACGCCAGCTCGAGGCTCGCCTCGGTGCCACGGATCATGTGTCGCGACTGTTCGAAATCGAAGAACAGGTTGCTGTACAGCGTGTACACCAGCAACGCGCCGCAGAAGGCGCCGGCGACCTGGCAGATGATATAGAAGGGCAGCTTGCGCTTTTCGAAGTCAGTGAAGAGGCACAGGGCGACGCTGACGGCAGGGTTCAGGTGCGCGCCGGAGATGCCTGCACTGAGGTAGATCGCCATGCTGACGCCGACGCCCCAGATGATGCTGATTTCCCACAAGCCGAAACTCGCACCCGCGACCTTGAGCGCTGCAACGCAACCGGTCCCGAAGAAGATCAATAGCGCTGTCCCCAGGAATTCGGCCAGGCATTGGCTGGAAAGGGACGGCTGTTGTGAAGCAATGGTCATTCGAACCTCGGTTTTTGTTTTTTTCCGGGCGCGTTCGAGCAAGCTCTACAGCGCGATTTCCGCCGAGGCAGGATGCAGTCCTTGGCCTCGGGTTGTTGCTTGAGACATGCGTTATGGCTTTCAGTTTCGAAAAAATATAGACAAGAAACGCTGGTGTCAAAGGTCGAAAGTGAACCGTCGGTCACATTTCAACTATTCGTGGCGTGAATGTCTGCTTCTTTGCCAAGCCCTCATCGACAGCGACACTGCGGCCCACAGCCTTTTGGCCAGTGATGGCTTAGAATCCATCCACTCTTTTTGATTTCCCTGTCAGGAGCGGTCATGACCCCCGCGTTGGATCTGTTGAAGAAAGTGCGCGCCGAACATCGTATCCACAGTTATGAACACGACCCCAAGGCAGCGTCCTACGGCCTGGAAGCGGCGGAAAAACTTGGACTGGAGCCGGCCCAGGTGTTCAAGACATTGCTGGCCGCCAGTGAAAAAGGTGAGCTGCTGGTGGCGGTTGTGCCGGTGGCAGGCAGCCTGGACCTGAAAGGCCTGGCCCACGCGGCAGGCGTGAAGAAAGTGGAGATGGCCGACCCGGCGGCGGCACAGCGTTCGACCGGGTATTTGCTCGGCGGCATCAGCCCGCTGGGGCAGAAGAAGCGCCTGCGCACGTTCATCGATACGTCTGCTGAACAGTTCGACAGCATCTTCGTCAGTGCCGGCAGGCGCGGGCTGGAAGTGGAGCTGGCGCCTTCGGTGCTGGCAGAACACACCGGGGCGAAGTTCGCCGAGATCGGCCGCGCCTGATTCCAGGATGAGCACAGCGTCCAAGCGGAGGCTAGCCTGCTTGTCAGGGGCGCATGCGGTGTAGGGTGAAAATTCTGCTGATCTGTCACTGGATACCACCGTTGCCGCCCTTCATGCTGGCGCATCAATAAAAAGGAGAAGGGCCATGCAGCTTGCGTTTCATCAGGTCGATGCGTTCAGTGACCGCCCGTTTGGCGGCAACCCGGCGATGGTCTATCGGCTCGACGCCTGGCTCGCCGATGATTTGATGCAGAAGATCGCCGCCGAGCACAACCTGGCGGAAACCGCGTTTGTGGTGCGTGAAGGCCAGCAGTGGCATATCCGCTGGTTCACGCCCACCACGGAAGTCCCACTGTGCGGGCACGCGACGCTGGCCAGTGCCCATGTGCTGTTCGAGGTCTACCACGAAACCGCAGAGCGCCTGGAGTTCACTTGCCGGTCCGGTCCATTGAGTGTCACCCGCGACCAGGGCCGCTTATGGCTGGACTTCCCGGCCATCGTGCCTACCGAGCTGGGTGTGTCCCTGGCGGTCCAGAGCGCGCTGAACGTCGAAGCGGTGGACGTGCTGAGCTCCAATGAGCTGTTCGTGGTGCTGGAGTCGGAGCAGGCGGTGCTCGATTGCAAGCCGGACATGGCCGCCCTGGCAAAACTGCCTTGGCCGGGTGCGATCGTGACCGCGCCGGGCAGTAAGCATGATTTCGTCTCGCGCTATTTCGCCCCGGCGATCGGCATCAACGAAGACCCGGTGACCGGTTCGACCCATTGCAGCCTGATTCCCTACTGGTCCAAGCGCCTGGGCAAGCGAGGGCTGACGGCCTACCAGTGTTCGGCCCGGGGCGGAGCCCTGTTCTGCCGGCTGGAAGGGGAGCGGGTGCGGATTGGCGGCGACGCGAGGTTGGTGGCCAGCGGGACCCTTTCACTGGGCTGATCAGCGCGAAGGCGCTTGTGTGGCGAGGGAGCAAGCTCGCGCTCGAGTGCGCAGCGCTCGCATGTTTTTTGGGGTCGCTACGCGCCCCAGCGGGAGCAAGCTCCCTCGCCACAAAGCCATCCAAACAATCGATGATCAGTGGGTTGCGCTGTACCGCCGCACGCCGCTTTCCATCGCAGGCAGATGCGCCGCCGTGCTGCCCGAGGCCTGGAACAGCACCAGGTGCTCTGCCGCCACGCGGATACCGACACGGGCGCCGACCTGGTGGTCGGCATGGCTCGGGAAGATCGACTCCAGTTGGGCGCCCGTCGGTAATTGCAGGCGATACAAGGTCGATGCGCCCAGGAATGTCTTGTCGACGATCTGGGCGGTGAGCGGGCTGTCCGGGGCGTAGACGATGTCGTCCGGTCGCAGCAATGCGTCCACCGCGGCGCCAATCGGCCAGGTGTAGGCCCGGTTACCGCGCAGGATGCCCAGCTCGGTCTGCACCGACTCGGGGCTTTCGAGGCGGCCACGGATGAAATAACCCTGTCCGATGAAGCTGGCCACGAAGGGCGTCAGGGGTTCGTGATAGAGGTTGTAGGGCGTGTCCCACTGTTCCAGTCGACCTTCCTTGAACACCCCGACATGGTCGCTCACGGCAAACGCTTCTTCCTGATCGTGGGTGACCAGGATCGCGCTGGTGCCGCGGGCCTTGAGGATGGCCCGGACCTCATGGCTGAGTTTGCGTCGCAACTCGCCGTCGAGGTTGGAGAACGGTTCGTCGAGCAACAGCAACTGCGGTTCCGGCGCCAGCGCGCGGGCCAGGGCGACGCGCTGTTGCTGGCCGCCGGAGAGCTCATGGGGAAAACGCCCGCCAAGGTTCTTCAGGTTCACCAGCTCCAGCAGTTCCTCCACTACCCGCGCCTTGTTCGGATGCTTGCGAATGCCAAAGGCAATGTTCTCGCTCACACTCAGGTGGGGGAACAACGCATAGTCCTGGAACACCATGCCGATGCGGCGTTTTTCCGGGGCGAGGGTGAAACCGGCGCGGGAGAGGGTTTGCCCGGCCAGTTGGATCTCGCCTTCGTGCACCGGCTCGAAACCGGCAATAGCCCGCAACGTGGTGGTCTTGCCGCAGCCAGACGAACCGAGCAGGCAACCGATGTCACCGGCATTGAGGTGCAGGTTGAGGTTCTGCACAACCCGTTGGTCCTGGTAACCACACGCCAGGTTGTGCAGATTCAGCAGCAGGGGCTGGCTCATGCGTGGCGGTACGCCGGCTCGACCAGGAACTCCAGCAGGGCCTTCTGTGCATGAAGGCGGTTCTCTGCCTGGTCCCAGGCCACCGAGCGCGGGTCGTCCAGCAGGTCGACGCTGATTTCTTCGCCACGGTGGGCCGGCAGGCAATGCATAAACAGCACGTCGGCATCCGCCAGGTCGAGCAGGGCGCGGTTGACCTGCAGCGGCGCGAACAGCTCCAGGCGCTTGGCGGTTTCTTCTTCCTGGCCCATGGAGGTCCAGACGTCGGTGCTCACCAGGTGCGCGCCGGCCACGGCCAGTTTCGGATCGCGGACAATTGTCACCCGGTCCCCGGCCTTGGCGACCAGCCTGGCGTCGGGATCGTAGCCTTCGGGGCAGGCAATGCGCAGTTGAAAGTCGAATTGCAGCGCCGCTTCTATATAGCTGTTGCACATGTTGTTGCCATCGCCGATCCAGGCCACGGTCTTGCCCTGGATCGAGCCACGGTGCTCGAGGAAGGTCTGCATGTCGGCCAGCAGTTGGCAGGGGTGCAGGTCATCGGACAGACCGTTGATCACCGGCACGCGGGAATGGGCCGCGAACTCGGTCAGGGTGCTGTGGGCAAAGGTGCGGATCATCACCGCATCCAGCATGCTCGACATGACGATGGCGCAATCGCTGATGGGTTCGCCACGGCCCAGTTGAGTGTCACGCGGCGACAGGAAGATCGCCTGGCCGCCGAGTTGGATCATGCCAGCTTCGAAAGAGATGCGGGTGCGGGTCGATGATTTCTCGAAGATCATCCCCAGCACGCGGTTTTTCAAGGGCTCGAACAGTACGCCGCGGTTACGCAGGTCCTTGAGCTCCACGCCTCGACGGATCACGCCGAGCAACTCATCGGGCGTGAAATCCATCAGGGAGAGAAAGTGCCTTGCGCTCATGATTGACTACCTTTTTTTTGTTACTGACCGCAGATGCTCAAAGCCTTGTTCAGGGACAACGGGCGAGACCTGCGGCAAAAGCCGCACGGGGCGACGAAAATAGGGGAAGGCGCGATATTGACATTAAATGTCGCGTCTTACCAATAGGGCTACGGTTTTTGGGGATTCAGCGAGGCCATCGCCGTGGTTGCGATGGCGGGTTGGGGGCCGTTTTCCTGACAGCAGCGCCTCTTTGTACACTGCTGTCGCGTCGCTTGGCAATCAAGCGGGACGGGGCTTGGGCGACCCGGAAGAGCGTTTCGCTGCCCCGGGCAGGCGCCCACCCGCCCACCGGTGGCTGTGAAACATTTCCTAATGCAAGGGCCTGGGTTATAAATGAACCCCGCGTGACACAGGAGCCCCGAAATGGATTCGAAAGAGCAGCAACTGATGGAATTGTTAGGGCTGACGGCACGCACGCTGACGCACCTGACCGCTTCGGTGACGTCCATGTCATTCGAGTTGCTGCGCAGCGAGGATGAGGTAACCAAGGCGGCGGCCCGTCGAATGATCGATCGCATGGCCACCATCAGCGGCGGCATCGATGAACACTGGCGGCTGATTGGTGAGTTGACCGGCGACCCGATCACTCAGGAACTGGTGGAAACCGTCGAGGAGATCCAGTTGCTGGCACCGCCGCCCGACCGGTCTTGACGGCACTTCATCGGCGGGCCTGATGCCCGCCAATTCACAGGACGAACGTCGCTGGCGCCGCCGGGGATCACGCGCCATAGTTTTGTTCCCGCGGCCGACAGTGCCCGCTACGAATAAAACAGAGGCTGGCCATGACCAAGACTCTTCACCACCGTGCGTGCCATCTGTGCGAAGCCATTTGTGGCTTGACCCTCGAAACCACCGAAACCGAAGGCCAGGGCCTGGCGATCACCTCGATCAAGGGGGATGCGCTGGACAGCTTCAGCCGGGGTCATATCTGCCCCAAGGCGGTGGCCCTGCAGGATATCCAGAATGATCCGGACCGCTTGCGCCAGCCCATGCAGCGGGTCGGCAACGAATGGCAGCCCATTGCCTGGGACGCTGCCTTCGCCCTGGTCGCCGAGCGCCTGGCGGACATCCAGGCACGTCATGGCCAGAACGCGGTGGCGGTCTACCAGGGCAACCCCAGCGTGCACAATTACGGGCTGATGACCCACAGCAACTATTTCCTCGGCCTGTTGAAGACCCGCAGCCGTTTCTCGGCGACGTCGGTAGACCAGTTGCCCCATCACTTGACCAGCCACCTGATGTACGGCCATGGCTTGCTGATCCCGATCCCGGACATCGACCACACCGACTTCATGCTGATCCTGGGCGGCAACCCGCTGGCGTCCAACGGCAGCATCATGACCGTGCCGGACGTGGAAAAACGCCTCAAGGCCATCCAGGCCCGTGGCGGCAAGGTGGTGGTGGTCGATCCACGCCGCAGCGAGACAGCGGCCATTGCCGACCAGCATGTCTTCGTACGCCCCGGTGGCGACGCTGCGTTGTTGCTGGGCTTGCTCAATACCTTGTTCGATGAAGGCCTGACCCGCGACAGCCATCTGCCGGTAGACGACCTTCATCGGGTGCGTGAAGCCGTCGAGCGGTTCACGGCGCAAGCGATGAGCCCGCTCTGCGCGGTGCCGGCGGCGCAGATCCGGCAGTTGGCCCGGGACTTCGCCGCCGCGCCATCAGCGGTCTGCTACGGGCGGATGGGCGTTTCGACCCAGGCCTTCGGTACGCTGTGCCAGTGGCTGATCCAGGTGATCAACCTGGTCACCGGCAACCTTGACCGCGTGGGCGGGGCCTTGTGCACCGAGCCTGCGGTGGATCTGGTGGCGACCACGTCGGGCGGGCATTTCAATCGCTGGCAGAGCCGGGTGTCCGGGCGCCCCGAGTACGCCGGGGAGTTGCCGGTGTCGGCCCTGGCCGAAGAGATGCTCACCGAAGGAGAGGGCCAGGTGCGTGCGCTGGTCACCGTGGCCGGCAACCCGGTGCTGTCCACGCCGAACGGGCGTCAATTGGAGCAGGCGCTCGACGGCCTGGAGTTCATGGTCAGCGTCGACTTGTACATCAACGAAACCACGCGGTACGCCGACCTGATCCTGCCCTCGACGTCGGCGCTGGAAAACGACCATTACGACACCACGTTCAATGTGTTCGCGGTGCGCAACGTGACCCGTTTCAACCGGGCGATCCTGCCCAAGCCCGAAGGCGCGTTGCACGATTGGGAAATTTTCGTCGGCCTGGCCAAGGCCTTCGCCGCCAGGACTGGTAAGGAACTCAAGCCCACCCTGCCGCCGGCGCAAATGATCGATTTCGGCTTGCGGGCGGGGGCGTATGGCGATGCGTCGCCACACAAGTTGTCCCTGGCAACGCTGTTCGATCACCCCCATGGCATCGACCTGGGTGCGCTCAAGCCCAACCTGGCGGGACGGCTGAAGACCGAAAACCAGCGCGTGCAGGCCGCGCCGGCCGTGATCCTGGCCGATATCGAGCGTTTTGCCGCCGTGCAGGCGCCCGCACCGGATGAGTTGCTGATGATTGGCCGTCGTCATGTGCGCAGCAATAATTCGTGGATGCACAACTTCCATCGGCTGGTGAAAGGCAAGCCACGTCATCAACTGCTGATGCACCCGGATGACCTGGCCAGCCGCAGCCTGGTCGATGGCCAGCGGGTGAAAGTCAGCTCCCGGGTGGGCACCATCGAAGTGGAAGTCCAGGGCAGCGCGGACATGATGAAAGGTGTGGTCAGCTTGCCACACGGTTGGGGTCATGCCCGGCCAGGTGTGCAGATGAGCATCGCCAGCGGCCAGCCGGGCTCCAGTGCCAACGACCTGACGGATGAGTGCCAGTTGGATGAGTTGTCCGGCAACGCGGCACTCAATGGCGTACCGGTGAAGGTCGCGGCTGCGTGAATTTGTCCCTGGGACAGCGTGCTCGGCTTTCCGTTACAATGCGTCACCGTGTCGACGACTTAAGTCGCAGAAGTTCAAGCCGAGGTGCTCCATGGATATCATCGAAACGATCAAAGACCAGATTGCCAACAACACCGTCCTGCTCTACATGAAAGGCGCGCCGAATGCTCCGCAATGCGGCTTCTCGGCCAAGGCTGCCCAGGCGGTGATGGCATGTGGCGAGAAGTTCGCCTACGTAGACATCCTGCAGAACCCGGAAATTCGTGCCAACCTGCCGAAGTACGCCAACTGGCCAACCTTCCCGCAACTGTGGGTGGGTGGCGAGTTGATTGGCGGCAGCGACATCATGACCGAGATGGCGGCTGACGGTTCGCTGCAGGCCACCATCAAGGCCGCTGTGGAAAAAGCAGCGAACAAGACCGAAGCCTGATTATGGACGTCTGTTCACCACACTGGTTGTGGTGAACACGAAACCTTGTGGGAGCGGGCTTGCTCGCGAATGCGGAGGGTCAGTCAGCGTTTGTTTATCTGATATGGCGTTTTCGCGAGCAAGCCCGCTCCCACATTGGATTTGGCATGCCTGGAAGTCCAGGCAATAAAAAGCCCCGCCTCTCACAAGAGGGCGGGGCTTTTTAGTGGCAGGTGGGGGGAAGTTACTCTTCGCCCATCTGCGATTGCAGGTAGTTCTCAAGGCCCACTTTATCGATCAGGCCCAATTGGGTTTCCAGCCAGTCGATGTGCTCTTCCTCGGATTCGAGGATGTCTTCCAAAAGTTCACGGCTACCGAAGTCGCCAACGCTTTCACAATGGGCGATGGCGGCTTTCAGATCGGCGTGGCCGGTGCGCTCGATGCGCAGGTCGCACTCCAGCATTTCCTGGGTGTGTTCACCGATGTGCAGTTTGCCCAGGTCCTGGACGTTCGGCAGGCCTTCGAGAAACAGGATGCGCTTGATCAGCTTGTCCGCGTGCTTCATCTCGTCGATGGATTCGTGGTACTCGTGCTTGCCCAGCTTGTTCAGGCCCCAATCTTCGTACATGCGCGCATGCAGGAAGTATTGGTTGATCGCGACCAGTTCATTGGCAAGGATCTTGTTGAGATGCTGGATGACTGTAATGTCGCCTTTCATGATGAGGCCTGCCCTGTAATAGCTGTGTATGGGGCAGAGTTTGAGCCGCGTATTGACCAGTGTCAAACCTAAGTTATTGAATAATAAATGAAAATTAATCGGAATAAGAATGTTTGTGTTCCGCGTCTTGACGCTAACCAATTGATTTACAGGCATAAAAAAACCGGACATGGTGTCCGGTTCCTTGAAGTGCTGTTTATTACGCGGCGGTAAATTCTACCGGGTAGGGAATGGCGGCTTGTGCCGTCTGCACCTTGGCGAGGGTTTCACGTACCACTTCCTTGGCCAGGCAGGCACATTTGCCGCATTGGCTGGCTACGCCGGTGGCCTGGCGGACTTCGCGATAGCTGCAGCAACCTTCGTAGATTGCTTCGCGGATTTGTCCGTCGGTGACGCCAGTGCAGAGGCATACATACATAAGTGAGAACCGTCGCTGGTTGTGACTCAATTGAGACGGATCTTAATGTTAACGAGAATGATTGTCAAAGTGGTTTCTGAAACCCTCGGGCCAGAGCGGTGCCTGCCTGACGAACGGTTCTGCGCGAGGATCATTGCACGATCATGAGGCGAAACATTGATTTTTCAATGTCGCGGAAAAACCGTTGAAGACAGTCCAAATGCCCGGTGTATGATGGTCGGTCCTTGCAAAGCGGGTTCGTGTCACAGGGCTGTCGCCTGAGGGTGACAGGCTGGCCCGGACCTTGTTTTCACGTTACTACACCAGGAGATATCCAATGAGCGTACTCGTAGGCAAACAAGCCCCTGACTTCACCGTTCCAGCCGTCCTCGGCAACGGCGAAATCGTCGACAGCTTCACCCTGTCCTCGGCCATCAAAGGCAAATACGGCCTGGTGTTCTTCTACCCACTGGACTTCACCTTCGTCTGCCCGTCCGAGCTGATCGCACTGGATCACCGCATGGACGACTTCAAGGCGCGCAACGTCGAAGTGATCGCTGTCTCGATCGACTCGCACTTCACCCACAACGCCTGGCGCAACACCCCGATCAACAATGGCGGTATCGGCCAGGTGAAATACACCATGGCTGCCGACATGAAGCACGAGATCGCCAAGGCCTACGACGTTGAGTCCGAAGGTGGCGTGGCTTTCCGTGGTGCGTTCCTGATCGACGACAAAGGCGTGGTTCGTTCGCAGATCATCAACGACCTGCCACTGGGCCGTAACATGGAAGAGCTGATCCGTCTGGTCGACGCTCTGCAATTCCACGAAGAGCACGGCGAAGTCTGCCCAGCCAACTGGAAAAAAGGCGACAAGGGCATGACCGCATCGCCTGAAGGCGTTGCCGCTTACCTGGGCGAGCACAGCGACAAGCTGTAAGCGAACCTGGCATAAAAAACCGGCCCTTGATGGGCCGGTTTTTTTTGGGGGGTGTTCTAAAGCAGAGCACAATCCTGTGGCGAGGGGATTTATCCCCGATGGGCCGCGAAGCGGCCCCCAAACCTGCCAATTGAGTTTGCCTGGCTCATCCTTCTGGGACTGCTGCGCAGTCCAACGGGGATAAATCCCCTCGCCACAAGAGAGCCAAGCCAGGCGGATGTCAGTCGTCGAAATCCTGCCAGCCACCCATCTCTTTCCACCGATTGACGATGCCGCAGAACAGCTCGGCGGTCTTCTCGGTGTCGTAGCGGGCCGAGTGGGCCTCGCGGCCATCGAAGTCGATGTCGGCGGCCTGGCAGGCTTTCGCCAGGACGGTCTGGCCGTACGCCAGGCCGGCGAGGGTGGCCGTGTCGAAACTGGAGAACGGGTGGAACGGGTTGCGCTTCATGTCCAGGCGCGCGACGGCGGCATTGAGGAAGCCCAGGTCGAAGCTGCTGTTATGCCCGACCAGGATCGCGCGCTTGCAGCCGTTGGCCTTCAACGCCTTGCGTACGCCGCGGAAGATGTCGGTCAGGGCCGTCTCTTCGCTGACGGCCATGCGCAGCGGGTGGTCAAGCTTGATCCCGGTGAACTCCAGGGCCGCCGCTTCGACGTTGGCACCTTCGAACGGTTCGACGCGGAAGAAATAGGTGTGATCCGGGAACACGAAGCCTTTTTCATCCATGCCGATGGTCGTCGCGGCGATTTCCAGCAGGGCATCGGTGGCGGAGTTGAAGCCGCCGGTTTCTACGTCGACGACAACCGGCAGGTAGCCGCGGAACCGGGCTGCCATCGGGTGACGGGCACCGCCCGAACCACCATTGCCGTCCAGTTCGTCGTCGAAATGATCTTCACTCACGCGTTTTCCTCCAGCAGGCGCCAGCGCAGTTTTTCACCGGCGCGCAGCGGGATGACGGTCTGCTCGCCGAACGGCAGGCTGACGGGGGCGGTCCATTCGTCGCGGACCAGGGTAATGCGATCGGTGTTCACCGGCAGGCCGTAGAAGCGCGGACCGTGCAGGCTGGCGAAGCCTTCGAGCTTGTCCAGCGCATTGCGCTGCTCGAATGCCTCGGCATACATCTCGATGGCGGCGTACGCGGTGTAGCAGCCGGCGCAACCGCAGGCAGCTTCCTTGGCGTGGCGGGCGTGGGGCGCCGAGTCCGTGCCGAGGAAGAACTTGGCGCTGCCGCTGGTGGCGGCGTCGAGCAAGGCTTGCTGATGAGTGTTGCGCTTGAGGATCGGCAGGCAATAGAAGTGCGGCCGGATCCCGCCCACCAGCATGTGGTTGCGGTTGTACAGCAGGTGATGCGCGGTAATGGTCGCGCCCACGTTGGCCGGGGCTTCGTTGACGAACTGCACGGCGTCGCCGGTGGTGATGTGTTCGAACACCACCTTGAGGGTCGGGAAGCGTTCCACGACGCGGCGCATGTGCTCGTCGATGAAGATTTTCTCGCGGTCGAAGACGTCGATGTCGCCGCGGGTCACTTCGCCGTGGATCAGCAGCGGCATGCCGACTTCGGCCATGGCCTCCAGCACCGGGAAGATCGTGTCGATGCGGGTGACGCCGGAGTCCGAGTTGGTGGTCGCGCCGGCCGGGTACAGCTTGGCGGCGTGGACAAAGCCACTGGCCTTGGCGTCACGGATCTCTTCGGGCTGGGTGCGGTCGGTGAGGTACAGCACCATCAGCGGTTCGAAGCGGCTGCCAGCCGGGCGCGCCGCGAGGATGCGCTGGCGATAGCCATCGGCCTCGGCGGCGTTGCGCACCGGCGGAACCAGGTTAGGCATGATGATTGCGCGCCCGAAGGTGCGCGCGACATCGGCGACGGTATGGGTCAACACAGCACCATCGCGAAGATGAATATGCCAGTCGTCGGGACGCAGCAGGGTCAGGCGGTCGGACATTGGGGGGCTTCCAGGCGGGTCAAACTCTGGGGAATGCTACCGGAAAAGACCGATTCAGGCACCCGCTATCAAGTTCTGGCGCCGGCGACCGATAGCCCCTACAGGTGTGCCACGAATCCGTGGGGTGCCTGGGACCTGCGTCAGACTCTCAGTAGGTGTCGAACTTTGTAATAAAGCCAGTGGAGCCTCCCGTGCGCCAGCGTTATCTAGCCTTGCTCAGTGTGTTTGCCAGCCTTCCCGCGATGGCGCTCACTTTCCAGACCCGTCTGGAGAGCATTGAGTGGACGGTCGAAGGCGACAAGTTCGAGTGCCGGCTGAGCCAGCCGATCACCGATTTCGGCAGCGGCGAATTCGTGCGCCGGGCGGGCGAGCAGGCCACGTTCCGTCTCAAGGCCTACAACCCAATGCTGGGCGGCGGTTCCGCCACCTTGCTGGCGGCGGCCTCACCCTGGCAGCCGGGACGTGGAGACATCAACCTGGGTTCGGTGAGGATCGGCAGCGGCGACGTGCTGTTCAACAGTTCTCAGGTCCAGGCCGGGCGACTGATCAGCGGGCTGATGGAAGGTCGCAGCCCTGTGGTACGCCGCAACAGCGAGGACGGGCGCGTCTCGGAAGTCCGCTTGCTGCCGGTGCGCTTCAACAAGGCCTTCAATGACTATCAAGGCTGCGTGGCCAAACTGTTGCCAAAGAACTTCGAACAGATCAAGCAGACCCAGATCGCATTTCCCGGTGAGTCCATCGAGCTCGATGCCCGTGCCAAGGCGCAACTGCAGGTGATGCTCGACTTCATCAAGGCCGACCCGAGCGTCAATCATGTCGAGCTTGACGGTCATTCCGACAACAGCGGCAACCGCCTGACCAACCGTGAGCTGTCGCGCCGCCGGGCCCTGGCCGTGCAGGAATTCTTCAAGGCCAACGGTTTCCAGGAATCGCAGATCACCGTGCGTTTCCACGGTGAGCGTTACCCTCTGGCACCCAACACCACCGCCGCCAACCGGGCCAAGAACCGTCGCGTGGTCGTGCAACTGGCGCGTGTGGAGCCTGCCCAGGCACCGACACCAGCACCGGTGCCGGCTGCGCAACCGGCCCCTGCGCCACCCGCACCGGCCGCCGCGCCTGCCAAGGTTCCGGCCCCCGCCGCTGCGCCGGCCAAGGCGCCTGCCGGGGCCACTGCACGCACGTCCTGATCCCGCGTGGTCGTCGCGCGTTCGACATAATCTGTCGCTTCGTCGTCATAAGCTGTCGCGCCCCTGTAAATTATCCGCGTTGGACGTTAGACTTCACGGCTTTCCGTAGAACCCGTGGAGTGATGGCATGGCGGACGTAAACAAGGTCGTTCTGGCGTATTCCGGCGGCCTGGACACTTCGGTGATCCTCAAGTGGCTGCAGGACACTTATAACTGCGAAGTGGTGACCTTCACCGCTGACCTGGGGCAGGGCGAAGAAGTCGAGCCTGCACGCGCCAAGGCTCAGGCCATGGGCGTCAAAGAGATCTACATCGATGACCTGCGCGAAGAGTTCGTCCGCGACTTCGTGTTCCCGATGTTCCGCGCCAACACCGTCTACGAAGGCGAGTACCTGCTGGGTACTTCCATCGCCCGTCCGCTGATCGCCAAGCGCCTGATCGAAATCGCCAACGAAACCGGCGCCGATGCCATTTCCCACGGCGCCACCGGCAAAGGCAACGACCAGGTTCGTTTCGAACTGGGCGCCTACGCCCTCAAGCCAGGCGTTAAAGTCATCGCCCCGTGGCGCGAATGGGACCTGCTGTCCCGCGAAAAACTGATGGACTACGCCGAGAAGCACGCGATCCCGATCGAGCGTCACGGCAAGAAGAAGTCGCCGTACTCGATGGACGCCAACCTGCTGCACATCTCCTATGAAGGTGGCGTGCTGGAAGACACCTGGACCGAGCACGAAGAAGACATGTGGCGCTGGACCGTCTCCCCGGAGAAGGCCCCGGATACCCCGCAGTACCTGGAACTGACCTACCGCAATGGCGATATCGTCGCCCTGGACGGCGTGGAAATGAGCCCGGCCACCGTGCTGGCGACCCTCAACCGCATCGGTGGCGAGCACGGCATCGGCCGTCTGGACATCGTCGAGAACCGCTACGTCGGCATGAAGTCCCGTGGTTGCTACGAAACCCCGGGCGGCACCATCATGCTGCGCGCCCACCGCGCCATCGAATCGATCACCCTGGACCGTGAAGTCGCTCACCTCAAGGATGAGCTGATGCCCAAGTACGCCAGCCTGATCTACACCGGCTACTGGTGGAGCCCTGAGCGTCTGATGCTGCAACAGATGATCGATGCTTCCCAGGTCAACGTGAACGGTGTCGTGCGCCTGAAGCTGTACAAGGGCAACGTGATCGTGACCGGGCGCAAGTCCGACGACTCGCTGTTCGATGCCAACATCGCGACCTTCGAAGAAGACGGCGGTGCCTACAACCAGGCCGACGCGGCCGGTTTCATCAAGCTCAACGCCCTGCGCATGCGCATTGCGGCGAACAAGGGTCGCAAGCTGTTCTGACCCTGCCTGTGTAAAAAACGGCCTGCCCTGCGCAGGCCGTTTTTTTTGGGGGCTCCCTTTTCTGTGCAGGGATTATCCATCCTGCCTGGCCGTGGCCTCGCCTGCGCCCCGGTAAATGACGTAGACGATGATGCGGGTGGCTTGTCTGTCGCGTTTGGACCGTGGGCGTTGCGATTGCCCGCACACCACGCACCCGGGGCGCCGCCGCTTGCGTCCGGGGCGATGACATTGCGTCGGCAACACCTGGTGTTTGTTTGTCCGGCGCAACGTCCGTTTACGCCGGCCGAGCGAATCATCCAGGGTCTTGAGGAAATGTTTGCCCTTGGGAAAGTCGGAAGGTGAATACAGCGAGCGGTAGTTGAAGTTCAGGGTGGTAAAAAACAGCAATAACAGATAAAACGGAAAACTGATCAAAAACCAAAGATAGTATTCGCGATCGTCATCGTCCAGAAACGGCAGGGAGATGGCCGCGGAAGTTTCCGATAGCGTGGCAAATACAGCGATGAGGGTCATGGGGTTGGTAATGGTCTTCAAGGGTTTGTTCATATGGGTTGCTCATACAATATGCTCGGTGAGTCAGTTGATGGATAGGGTTATTAATAACTAGTCCAATACCGCGGCGCTGGCAAGGCGTGAATGGACGCTGCCTTGATTTCTGTTTTTTTATATTGAACGCGCCTGGCACTTCGATGCGAGGCTATTTAACCAAGGCTTTAACGATCCTATTAGCCACATGCCTTGAACCACCGGCCTCGGAGTGGAAGCGTGGCGTAATACGATTTGTCCAGAGGTTACCGGGAGGTTAAGAAAGGTCGCTTGCGGGCCGTCGAAAAATTCATGACACATTTTTTTCGGGTGAATTTGTAGGATTTTTCTGTATAGCTTGTAGGTTTCGTCTTTCGCTGCGAGCGGCCAGGGGGGGGCGGCATGCCAAGGTAGAAATGACTAGGCTATTGTGCGTGCTCTAAAAATTCGAACAGCGAAGTTGGATTTGCCCATGAATAAAGTGCTGATCGTGGATGATCACCCCGTCATTCGTCTTGCTGTACGTCTGCTGATGGAGCGTCATGGTTATGAAGTTGTGGCCGAAACGGATAACGGCGTCGATGCGTTGCAACTTGCGCGGGAACTTATGCCCGATATCGTCATTCTCGATATCGGTATTCCGAAGTTGGATGGCCTGGAGGTTATTGCCCGCCTGAGCGCCATTCCCTCGGCAATGAAAGTCTTGGTGCTGACGTCCCAGTCGCCCGGGCATTTCTCCATGCGTTGCATGCAGACGGGAGCGGCCGGGTATGTGTGCAAGCAACAGGACTTGACCGAGTTGTTGAGCGCGATCAAGGCCGTATTGTCCGGCTACAGTTATTTCCCCAACCAGGCGCTGCATACCGTGCGCTCCAGCCTGGGTAACGCCAGCGAGTCGGACATGGTCGATCGGCTGTCCGGACGGGAAATGATGGTGCTGCAACAACTGGCGCGCGGAAAAACCAATAAGGAAATTGCCGATGGGATGTTTCTGAGCAACAAGACGGTCAGTACCTACAAGACGCGTTTATTGTTGAAGCTCAACGCGCGTTCGCTGGTCGATCTGATCGAGCTGGCACAACGCAATGGGTTGGTGTGAGTCAGGCGGTCACCCATAGCCAATAAAAAAGCCTCCATCGGGGAGGCTTTTAGGTGTTTGGGGGCAAGCGGTCAAAGGTCAAAGTCGTAATCGGCCAACTGCTTCTGCAAGCGGCGTTCTTCCAGCAGATTATCAATGGTGCGGCGTTTGCTCAGGTTGGTTTTCGCCACTTCCACGACCACGGGTTCCGCGTCGTCGGACTCAACGGCGATGAATTCGTCTTCTACATCCAGTTGTTCTTTGCCAGTACTCATGGGTTCGACTCCAGGCTAAGACTGCCATTGGCGCTCCTTATATCGATAAACCACGGGCGGGTAAAAAAGATTTTTTCAATCGACAGATCAATAAAACCAATAGCGCCTCAATCGTCGGAGGTCTTGTGCTTGTATTCACATAAATCTTCGATCCGACAGCTGCCGCATCGGGGCTTGCGTGCCAGACACACGTAGCGCCCGTGAAGAATGAGCCAGTGGTGGGAATCCAGGAGGAACGCCTTGGGCACGAACTTCATCAGCTTGTTCTCCACTTCCACCACGTTCTTGCCGGGCGCCAACCCGGTGCGGTTGCTGACGCGGAAGATGTGCGTGTCGACCGCCATGGTCAGTTGCCGGAACGCGGTATTGAGCACCACGTTGGCGGTCTTGCGGCCGACGCCCGGAAGCGCTTCCAGGGCTTCGCGGGTCTGCGGGACCTCGCTGTCATGGCGCTCGATCAGCAGGCGACAGGTTTCGATGACGTTCTTGGCCTTGCTGTTGTACAGCCCGATGGTCTTGATGTACTCGGACAGCCCTTCGACGCCCAGGGCGTAGATCGCCTCCGGCGTATTGGCCACCGGAAACAGCTTGGCCGTGGCCTTGTTGACGCCGACGTCGGTGGACTGGGCCGACAGAATCACCGCGATCAACAGCTCGAACGGCGAGGAGTAGGCCAGTTCGGTTTTCGGTTCCGGGTTGTCTTCGTGAAGGCGACGAAATATTTCCAGGCGTTTGGCGGCGTTCATGGGCGCGGCGTGTCCTTGGTAGGTGAATGAGGGCTGGCGGCCGTCCAGGCCTGGCGGGCCGCCAGCAGCAAGCCGAGCAGGATGAACCCGCCCGGGGCCAGCGCGGCCAGGGGCAGGGCGCTGGCGATCAGCTCGCGCAGGGCGCCCAGGCCAAGCATCCAGAGGCCGAACAGGCCAGCAAGCCTGAGGCGAGCGGACAGACGCCGCTCAACGAGGGCGTCTTGTTGTTCCAGCACCACGCCGCTCAAGGCGATCCAGCCCAGGTAAAGGCTCGACACCCGGAACGGCTGCGGCGCCCAGGCCTGGAGCACGAAGCCTGTGCAAGCGGCCAGGGTAGCCGCCAGCACGGCACAGGCGAGCACGCGTTGATACGCGCTCAGGCGATGTCGGACACTTCCCATCGCCGCGTCTTGCGCAACGACGATCAATGCCCAGGCCAACCATACCCCCAGCGCACCGGCCAGCGAGTCGCTCGCGCCGACCAATGGGACGAGCAACAGCCCGCGCGTCAGGGCCCATGGCTTATTCATCCGCGACCACTCCGGTCAGTTGAGCCTGGTGCTCGTCGAAGTAACGCAGCGTATCGTGAACCGCCTCCAGGACGGCTCGGGAGGTCACGGTCGCGCCGGCCAATTGGTCGAATCGTCCGCCATCCTTTTTCAGGGCCCAGGCGCTGTCGTCAGTCTGCTGGCGTGATTGGCCGGTGAAGGTTTGCAGCCAGGCATTTGGCCAACCGGCAATCGCCGCGCCCAGTCCGGGGGTCTCGGACTGATGCAGGGTTTTCACGCCCAGCAGGCGGCCTTGCACGTCGATTGCGATCAGCAGTTCGATGCTGCCTTCATACCCCGTTGTCTGGCTGCGTAGCAGCACCGCGCTGGGTTGGCCGGCGCGAGTGGCCCGGTAGGCCTGTAGCAACGAGCTATGGGCCAGGGGCACGGCGGTCGTCATCACCGGCTGCGCCAATGGCTGATTGTCGTAGCGCTCGACGGGCAATACGTCGAGCAGGGCGCGGGTCTGCTGTGCTTGTCGTTGCGCCTCAATGCGCCCGGCGGTGCTCAGGTGCGTGAGGTAAGTGGCACCGCTACCGAGGACAACCAGTGCGATCAGGAGGGCCACGCCGCCGGGATTGTTCATGCCGGTTGCCGCCGTTGCCGTGCAGCGGCCAGGCGCTCCAGTGCGGGGACGCCAAGGTTCATCAGCAACACCGCAAATGCCACGCCGTCGGGGTAACCGCCCCAGGTGCGTATGGTGTAAGTCAGCAGTCCCACGCCGAACCCGAACAGCAGTCGAGCGAGTGGCGCCTTGGCGCCCGAAACCGGTTCGGTCACGATGAAGAACGCCCCGAGCATGGTTGCGCCGGTGAGCAGATGAAACAGCGGCGAGCCATGGGAATCGGAGCCTGAGCCGTTCCAGCCGATCAGGCTGACGAGGAACAGGCTGGCCAGCATGCCCACCGGTGCGTGCCAACTGAACACCCGTTGTTGCAGCAGAAACAGGCCTCCGGCCAGGAACGCCAGGTTGACCCATTCAGCGCCCCGGCCACCGAAATGGCCAAACGCCGGGTTGTGGGCGAACAGCTCGTCGATGGTCAGGCTCCGGTTGAGCCGCAGGCTGTCCAGCGCGGTCGCCCCGGCCCAGGCGTCGGGTGCTGGCGGTGTGCCGAACACGTGTTGCAGGCCTTCCAGCAAGCCCACGGCGTGGGGCGCAGGCCATTGACTCATGTGGGCAGGAAACGCCACCAGGGCCAGGGCATAGCCGAGCATGGCCGGGTTGAATGGGTTGCTGCCGACGCCCCCCCACAGGTGTTTGCCAAAGAGCAGGGCGCAGGCCACCGCCGTGACGGTCAGCCACCAGGGACCGTACGCCGGCAAGGCCAGGGCCAGCAGGGTGGCGCTGACCAGCGCGCTGCCATCGAACAGCTCGGGGGCGAGTGATCGGCGGCGCAGGCGCAGCACCGCGGCTTCGATCGCCAGTGCGGTGAGCGCCGCCAGCGCCAGGTTCAGCAAAATGCCCCAGCCCTGGAACCACAGCAGCGCCAACGCGCCCGGCAGCGTCGCCAGCAGCACGCGCTGCATGGCCTGGCGCAGTCGTTCGTCCATGGGCTCAGGGCGTGACATGGGCGTCCACCTGGCGCTCGGCGTCCTTCACCGCTTGCTCCAATGCCAACACCTGGTCGTCCGGGGCCGCCGCCGCGCGGGCCTTGCTGAGCTCGGCGCGGCGCATGGCCAATTGGATCTTGGCCCGTTTCAGCTCGGCGTTCGGCGCGGGTGCCGGGGCTGGTGCTGGCGCGGTTTGCGGTGCGGCGCTTTCCAGTTGTATCAGGGCTTGCTCGGCCGCTTCGAACTGGCGTTGCAGCACGATCAGTTGCGATTGTTGCTCGAAGGTCGGCGGATGACCGAAGGCCTTCAAGGATTTGTTCAATTGCGCCCGGCTCATGGCCAGGTCGACCTTGGCCTTTTTCAGGGCGGCATCGGCGTTGGCGGCTTTCTGCGCGCGCACCCGTTCCAGCGCGGCTTGAACCGGGTCGAGCGCCTGGGGTTGAGCCGGGGCCTGGGCGGCGCGTTGGGTGCGGGCCAGGCGTTCGGCCTGGCGCTGCTCTTCTTCACGCCGCAAACGGGCGTTGCGTTGCTCGAAGCGCCGTCGGGCATGGTTGCGTTTGGCCGCGCGCGCTTGTTGCTCCTCAAGGCTTGAGGTCAGGCCGCCGATAATCGGCAGCACGCTGGCTGTCGGCAGGGGTCGCATCTCGATGCAATCGACCGGGCAAGGCGCTACACACAGGTCGCAACCGGTGCATTCGTCGATGAGGACGGTGTGCATCAGCTTTGCCGCGCCGACTATCGCGTCCACCGGGCAGGCCTGGATGCACTTGGTGCAGCCGATGCATTCGGCTTCACGGATAAAGGCGATTTGCGCCGGGGCCGCGCCGCGGCTGGTGTCCAATTCCAGCACGGGCACTTTCATCAGCTCGGCCAGGGCCGCGATGGTTTCCTGGCCGCCGGGTGGGCACTTGTTGATCGGCTCGCCCTGGGCAATGCCCTCGGCGTAAGGCTTGCACCCCGGGTGCCCGCATTTGCCGCATTGGGTTTGCGGCAGCAGCGCGTCGATACGTTGAATCAGGCTCATGTCTTGACCAGCCCGCGCAATCCAAGAAAGGCCACCGCCATCAGTCCGGCGCTGATCAACTGAATCGGCAGCCCGCGGAAGGGCAGGGCAATAGCGTGAGTGAAGGTGCGCTGGCGCAGGTCCTCGAACAGGCCCAGCACCAGCCAGAAGCCCAGCCCGGCGCCCAGGCTCAGGGCGACGGCGTGGCCCAGGCCCTGGTCGTCCTCGCCATTGAGCAGCGTCACGCCGAGGACGCCGGCATTGCCCAGCAGCAATGGCCACAAGCCGTCGAACGGCCATGTCGGCCGCCAACGTGCCAGCCCGCGCAGCAGGGGGGCGATGAGCAATACGCTTAAGGGCAGCCAGACCAGCAGGCGCAACGCCGTCAGTTGGGCCAGCGCCAGCAACCAGTGATCGAGCAGATAGCCCAGGGTGCCGACCACCAGCATCAGGCACGTCGTCGCCAGCCCCAGGGCGTGCACCCGCCGCCTGCCATCGGTCGTCAGCAGCGGATCGACGCCCAGCGGCCAATGCAACACCAGGTTGTTGATCAGGGCCGCGCTGAACAATGTAAGAAGGAGGTCGGTCATGGGCGTATGGGTGAAAGGGCCTGTTACACGATGAGGCATTATCCGCCACGCGGGCAGGGCGGGCCAGATATGAAAATCCCACAGCCGCCTGCAAAGCGACTGTGGGATCGGTGCAGCGTGCGGTCGCGTTACTTGATCCGCTGGCCTGGCTTGGCGCCGCTGTCGGGGCTCAGCAGGTAGATTTCCTCGCCACCAGGGCCCGCCGCCATCACCATGCCTTCGGACACGCCGAAGCGCATTTTGCGCGGCTTGAGGTTGGCGATCATCATCGTCAGCCGGCCTTCGAGCTTGGCAGGGTCCGGATAGGCACTCTTGATGCCGGAGAACACGTTGCGCTGTTCATCGCCGATGTCCAGGGTCAGGCGCAGCAGTTTGTCGGCACCCTCGACGGCTTCGGCCTTGACGATCAGCGCGACGCGCAGGTCCACGGCGGCAAAGGCGTCGAACTCGATTTCCGGCGACAGCGGATCCTTGGCCAGTTCGCCATTGCCGGTCAGGGCGCCGGTGTCGGTCTGGCTGGCGGCCAGGTCTTCCTTGGAGGCGTCGGTCATGGCTTGCACCTTGGCGGCGTCGATGCGGGTCATCAACGGCTTGAACTCGTTCAGTTGATGGTTGCTCAGCAGGGTCTGGTGATCGTTCCAGGTCAGCGGCGCGACATTGAGGAACGCCTCGGCGTCGGCGGCCAGCAACGGCAGCACCGGCTTGAGGAAAATCACCAGTTGGCGGAACAGGTTCACGCCCAGGGCGCAGATCGCCTGGACTTCTTCCTGCTTGCCTTCCTGTTTGTTCAGCGACCACGGCGCCTTGTCGGCGATCCAGGCGTTGGCGCGGTCGGCCAGGGCCATGATCTCGCGCATGGCCCGGGCAAAGTCGCGAGCCTCGTAGGCTTCGGCGATGCTCGGCGCGGCGGCCAGGAACGCTTCGGTCAGCTCTGGTGCCGCATTGCCTGCCACCAGCACGCCGGCATTGCCCTTGTGGATGAAACCGGCGCAGCGGCTGGCGATGTTGACGACTTTGCCCACCAGGTCGGAATTGACCTTCTGCACGAAGTCGTCGAGGTTCAGGTCCAGGTCATCGACGCCACGGCCCAGCTTGGCCGCGTAGTAGTAGCGCAGGTATTCCGGGGACAGGTGGTCCAGGTATGTCCGGGCCTTGATGAAGGTGCCGCGGGACTTGGACATTTTCTGGCCGTTGACGGTCAGGTAGCCATGGACGTTGATGCCGGTCGGCTTGCGAAAACCCGCGCCTTCGAGCATTGCGGGCCAGAACAGGGCGTGGAAGTTGACGATGTCCTTGCCGATGAAGTGGTACAGCTCGGCGGTGGAGTCCTTGCCCCAGAACGCGTCGAAGTCCAGCTCCGGCGTGCGGTTGCACAGGTTCTTGAAGCTGGCCATGTAGCCGATTGGCGCATCCAGCCAGACGTAGAAGTACTTGCCGGGCTCATCCGGGATCTCGAAGCCGAAATACGGCGCATCGCGGGAGATGTCCCACTGTTGCAGGCCGGCGTCGAGCCATTCGGCGATCTTGTTGGCGACGGCGTCCTGCAGGGTGCCGCTGCGGGTCCAGGCTTGCAGCATCTGCTGGAAATCCGGCAGCTTGAAGAAGAAGTGCTGGGAATCCTTGAGCACCGGCGTGGCCCCGGAAATCGCCGACTTCGGGTCTTTCAGGTCAGTGGGTGCATAGGTGGCGCCGCACTTTTCGCAGTTGTCGCCGTACTGGTCCTCGGTGCCGCATTTCGGGCAGGTACCCTTGATGAAGCGGTCGGCCAGGAACATTTTCTTTTCCGGGTCGAAATACTGGGTGATCGAGCGGGTCGCGATGTGCCCGGCATCACGCAGCTTGAGGTAGACCTGACTCGACAGCTCGCGGTTTTCCTCGGCGTGCGTGGAGTGGAAGTTGTCGAAGTCCACCAGGAACTCGGCAAAGTCGGCGCTGTGTTCGGCCTGGACGTTGGCGATCAGTTGTTCCGGGGTGATGCCTTCCTTTTCCGCGCGCAGCATGATGGCCGAGCCGTGGGCGTCGTCGGCGCAGACATAGATGCATTGGTTGCCGCGATGCTTCTGGAAGCGCACCCACATATCGGTCTGGATGTATTCCAGCATATGGCCGAGGTGAATCGAACCATTGGCATAGGGCAGGGCGCTGGTGACGAGGATCTTGCGTGGCTCGGACATGGGGCTCGGCTACTTGATGAAACGGAGGTCGGCCACTATAAAGCGCCGGCGGCTTTTTTTCACCCTATGAGCCTGTTTCCGGATGCTGGCAGGGCCTGTGTGGCGAGGGAGCTTGCTCCCGCTGGGTGGCGAAGCCGCCCTTAAAAAGGTTGTGTACCCTGACAACGTCAGCCTTGGTGCGACTGCTGCGCAGTCGAGCGGGAGCGAGCTCCCTCGCCAGAGGGACATTCACACAGCAGTGTTTGGGTCGCCACAAAAGAATGGGCGGCGTAGGATAGCCGCCTGTTTTTCCAGTCTTGCTATCGGAGTTGCCCATGAGCGCCGTCAATCGCGCAGCGGTGGAAGCCGTCCTTCGCCAGTACACCGACCCCTACCTGAACCAGGACCCGGTCAGCGCCGGATGCGTGCGTGCCATCGATGTCCAGGGCGATCGCGTCCACGTCCAGTTGGAAATCGGCTACGCCGCCGACCTGTTCAAGAAGGGCTGGGCGCAAATGCTGCAGATGGCGATCGAAGGCCTGGATGGCGTGGCGGCCGCCCAAGTCGACATCACCAGCGTGATCGCCGCCCACAAGGCCCAGGCCCAGGTGCCGGGGCTGGCGAACGTCAAGAACGTGATCGCCGTGGCCTCCGGCAAGGGCGGCGTGGGCAAATCCACCACCGCCGCCAACCTGGCCTTGGCGCTGGCCCGTGAAGGGGCCAGGGTGGGGATCCTCGACGCCGATATCTATGGCCCGAGCCAGGGCATCATGTTCGGTATCGCCGAAGGTACCCGGCCGCAGGTCAAGGACCAGAAATGGTTCGTGCCGCTCAAGTCCCATGGCGTGGAAGTCATGTCCATGGCGTTCCTGACCGATGACAACACGCCGATGGTCTGGCGCGGGCCGATGGTGTCTGGCGCCTTGCTGCAACTGGTGACGCAGACCGCCTGGGGCGACCTGGATTACCTGGTGATCGACATGCCGCCAGGCACCGGCGATATCCAGCTGACCCTGGCGCAGAAAGTCCCGGTGGCCGGCGCGGTGATCGTCACCACGCCCCAGGACCTGGCCCTGCTGGATGCGCGCAAGGGCGTGGAGATGTTCCGCAAGGTCAACATCCCGGTGCTGGGCGTGGTGGAAAACATGGCCGTGCACATCTGCTCTAACTGCGGGCACGCCGAGCATCTGTTCGGCGAAGGCGGCGGGGAAAAACTGGCGACCCAGTACGGCGTCGAACTGCTGGCCTCGCTGCCGCTGTCGATGCTGATCCGTGAGCAGGCCGACGGCGGCAAGCCCACCGTGAGCGCCGAGCCGGACAGCCAGATCGCTATGGTCTACCAGGAACTGGCTCGCCACGTAGGCGCGCGGATCGTGTTGCAGGAAGCCGCCATGCCGGCGATGCCGAACATCACCATCAGCGACGACTGATAGAGTGAAACCCTACCCACTGTGGGAGCGAGCTTGCTCGCGATAGCGGCGTATCAGTCGCATCAAGGCTGACTGAACTGACGCTATCGCGAGCAAGCTCGCTCCCACATTTGGGTTGCGGTGACCTTAGATCCGCAACCCGCCATCCATTTCCAGGATCCGGCCGGTGTAGTAGTCGTTCTCGAAGATGTACGCCGCCGAATGGGCGATTTCCTCGGGCCTGCCCATGCGTTTGAGCGGGATGCCCGAGGTCATTTTTTCCAGGGC
The DNA here is from genome assembly GCF_036693845.1 of Pseudomonas sp. MS646. Classification (NCBI taxonomy): domain Bacteria; kingdom Pseudomonadati; phylum Pseudomonadota; class Gammaproteobacteria; order Pseudomonadales; family Pseudomonadaceae; genus Pseudomonas; species Pseudomonas sp. MS646. The sequence continues at coordinate 4,772,431 of NZ_CP144763.1, read as the reverse complement.
CTCGGGTTTCATGCCCAGGGTCATTTCAGTCTCGATGAAGCCCGGGGCAATGCCGGCGACACGAATGCCGTAGCGCGCCAGTTCCTTGGCCCAGGTCACGGTGGCGGCGGCCACGCCGGCCTTGGCGGCGGAGTAGTTGGTCTGGCCGACGTTGCCGGCGCGGGAAATCGAGGAAATGTTGATGATCGCGCCGCTGTTCTTCAGCTCGACCATTTTCGCCGCCACTTCGCGGGTGCACAGGAACACGCCGGTGAGGTTGACGTCGATCACGGCTTGCCATTGGGCCAGGCTCATCTTGCTTATTTCGCCGTCCTTGACCTTGAGCAGCAGGCCGTCGCGCAGGATCCCGGCATTGTTGATCAGACCATGGATCGCGCCGAAATCCTCGGCCACTCGGGCGACCATGTCGCTCACCTGTTCTTCATTGGCCACGTTGCACAGGTACGCCCGGGCCTCGACGCCCTTGGCCACGCACGCGGCCACGGCCTGGTCGAGCTTCTCCTGATTGAGGTCGACCAGGGCAAGCTTCGCGCCCCTGCCCGCCAGGTACTCGGCCATGGAGCGCCCCAGGCCCTGGCAACCGCCAGTGATAATGATTACTTTGTCAGTGAGTTGCATGTGCGTGTCCCGGGATGGCGGAGCGGTTGAGGGAGTTCGGTTGCGGGCCTCTCTTCTGTAGCGGCTGGAGCGCGGCATAGAGTTGCCCGATGGCACCTGGAAACATAGTCCAGCTGCCTGATCGTATTCAAGACGAATTTAGTCGAAGGAGTCATAAATTGAGCGTTGAAGCTGCCAAGCTTGCCCGAGAGCTGCTGCTCAAGGAATACCGTGGAGTGTTATCCACCCATTCCAAATCCATGCCCGGCTTCCCGTTCGGCTCCGTCGTGCCGTATTGCCTGGATGCGCAGGGCCAGCCGCTGATCCTGATCAGCCGCATTGCCCAGCACACCCACAATCTGCAGAAAGACCCCAAGTGTTCGATGCTGGTGGGCGAGCGAGGGGCGCAAGACGTGCAGGCCGTGGGGCGCCTGACATGCATGGCACAGGCACGCAAACTCCAGGACAGCGCCGCCATCGAGGCCGCTGCCGAGCGCTATTACCGTTATTTCCCCGAATCGCAGAACTACCACAAGGCCCACGATTTCGACTTCTGGGTGCTCGACCCGGTGCGTCATCGCTACATCGGCGGCTTCGGTGCGATTCATTGGATCGACCAGGTCACCCTGGCCAATCCCTTTGCCGGCCAGGCCGAGGCGAGCATGATCGAACACATGAACGCCGATCACGCCAAGGCCATCGCCCATTACGTGACACTGGCCGGACTGCCGGACTGCGAGCCGGCACAGATGGTCGGCATCGACAGCGAAGGCATGCACCTGCGCATTGGCCAGGGGCTGTACTGGCTGGCGTTTCCCAGTCCTTGCAACACGCCGACACAAGTGCGCGAAGCCTTGGTTTACCTGGCTCACGCCGAGCAATGGCCGAAAAATGCAGAGGCGAACGCTTGAATTCACGAAAGGACGACGTCATTTAGGGTTTGATAGCAAGGCATTCTTGCGTTGAGGAACCTTTTGATGCGCCCTTTTTTGTTGCTCTTTTTGCTGTTCCCGGTGTTGGAGCTGTTCGTATTCGTCAAGGTCAGCGGTGCGGTCGGGTTTTTCCCGGCGCTGCTGCTGGTCATTCTCGGCTCGATGCTCGGCGTGTTCGTGCTGCGCATCGCCGGCCTCGCCACGGCATTGCGTGCCCGTGAAAGCCTGAACCGCGGCGAACTGCCTGCCCAGACCATGCTCGAAGGCCTGATGCTGGCCCTGGGTGGCGGCCTGTTGATCCTGCCAGGCTTCATCAGCGACGTGCTGGGCCTGGTCCTGCTGCTGCCGTTCACCCGGCGCATGCTCGCCAACAAGATGCGCCAGCGCGCCGAGGAGCAGGCGATGCGTCAGCGCGCGTTCGCCGATGACCTCCAGCCCCGTGGCGGCCCGGCCCCACGAGAGCCGGTGGGCCGCGAGCCGACGGTGATCGAAGGTGAATTCGAACACCGCGACTCCAAGTAAACCCTTCAGCACGGCGCCTTCGGGCGCCGTGTTCGTTCAGGCGTGGACGTAAAAATTTTTCCACCCGGCCCTTGTAATCGCCTTGCGCGCCCCTATGTATGGGTCACCGCAAGGTTTCCGGTGGCAACACCGGACAGACTTCCGCGGTTCGACTGACGAACCGCAACCGGCTTCGCCGGCTTTGTTAAACCCGCCGGGACTACACCGGCCGATGAAAACCCAAAATTAGGAGAGATCGACAATGAAGCTTCGTCCTCTGCATGACCGCGTCGTCATCCGTCGCAGCGAAGAAGAGAAGAAAACCGCTGGCGGTATCGTCCTGCCAGGTTCGGCTGCTGAAAAAGCCAACCACGGTGAAGTTCTCGCTGTAGGTACCGGCCGCGTGCTGGACAGCGGTGAAGTGCGTGCGCTGGCCGTGAAAGTGGGTGACAAGGTTGTGTTCGGCCCTTACTCCGGCAGCAACACCGTGAAAGTCGACGGCGAAGACCTGTTGGTAATGAGCGAGAACGAGATCCTCGCTGTTATCGAAGGCTGATTTCCCCGCTCATTTTCCCGCTACTACACAGTATTTAAGGAATATCGATCATGGCTGCTAAAGAAGTTAAATTCGGCGATTCCGCCCGCAAGAAAATGCTCACCGGTGTCAACGTCCTGGCTGACGCAGTAAAAGCGACCCTGGGCCCGAAAGGCCGCAACGTGATCATCGAGAAGAGCTTCGGCGCTCCGACCATCACCAAGGACGGCGTTTCCGTAGCCAAGGAAATCGAACTGGAAGACCGTTTCGAGAACATGGGCGCGCAGCTGGTCAAAGACGTTGCCTCCCGTGCCAACGATGACGCCGGCGACGGCACCACCACCGCCACCGTCCTGGCCCAGTCGATCGTCAACGAAGGCCTGAAAGCCGTCGCTGCCGGCATGAACCCGATGGACCTCAAGCGCGGCATCGACAAGGCGACCATCGCCATCGTCAAGGAGCTCAAGGGCCTGTCCAAGCCTTGCGCTGACTTCAAGGCCATCGCTCAGGTAGGCACCATCTCCGCCAACTCCGACAACTCCATCGGCGACATCATTGCCGAAGCCATGGAAAAAGTCGGTAAAGAAGGCGTGATCACCGTTGAAGAAGGCTCGGGCCTGGAAAACGAACTGTCGGTCGTCGAAGGCATGCAGTTCGACCGCGGCTACCTGTCGCCGTACTTCGTCAACAAGCCGGACACCATGGTGGCCGAGCTGGACGGCCCGCTGATCCTGCTGGTCGACAAGAAAATCTCCAACATCCGCGAAATGCTGCCGGTGCTGGAAGCCGTTGCCAAGGCTGGCCGTCCTCTGCTGATCGTGGCCGAAGACGTTGAAGGCGAAGCCCTGGCGACCCTGGTCGTGAACAACATGCGTGGCATCGTCAAGGTTGCTGCGGTCAAGGCCCCTGGCTTCGGCGACCGCCGCAAGGCCATGCTGCAGGACATCGCCGTCCTGACCGGCGGTACCGTGATCTCCGAAGAGATCGGCCTGAGCCTGGAAAGCACCACCCTGGAGCACCTGGGTAACGCCAAGCGCGTCACCCTGTCCAAGGAAAACACCATCATCGTCGACGGTGCTGGCGTTCAAGGTGACATCGAAGCGCGCATTAGCCAGATCCGTGCCCAGGTTGCCGAAACTTCCTCGGACTACGACCGTGAAAAACTGCAAGAGCGCCTGGCCAAGCTGTCCGGCGGCGTTGCGGTGATCAAGGTTGGCGCCGGTTCCGAAGTCGAAATGAAAGAGAAGAAAGCCCGCGTTGAAGACGCCCTGCACGCTACCCGTGCAGCCGTTGAAGAAGGCGTGGTACCTGGCGGTGGCGTTGCGCTGATCCGCGCACTGGAAGCCCTGACCGAACTCAAGGGCGACAACGCTGACCAGAACGTGGGCATCGCTGTTCTGCGTCGCGCTGTTGAAGCGCCGCTGCGTCAGATCGTTGCCAACTCCGGCGACGAGCCAAGCGTCGTGGTCGACAAGGTCAAGAACGGCCAAGGCAGCTTCGGCTACAACGCTGCGTCGGGCGAGTACGGCGACATGATCGAAATGGGTATCCTGGACCCAACCAAGGTCACCCGTTCGGCCCTGCAGGCAGCGGCTTCCATCGGCGGTCTGATCCTGACCACCGAAGCAGCCGTGGCTGACGCACCGAAGAAAGAAGGTGCAGCTGGCGGCGGTATGCCAGACATGGGCGGCATGGGTGGCATGGGCGGCATGATGTAAGCCAGCCTTACCCTGTAGCGAAAAACCCCGCCTGCGAAAGCAGGCGGGGTTTTTTATTGCCGCTTATTGGGGAGCGAGCGTTACGCCGCTTTCGCGAGCAAGCTCGCTCCCACAGGTGATCTTGGGCGATCACCGGATTTGCGCCCACCCTGGTCCCCTGTGGAAGCGGGCTTGCTCGCGAAGGGCCAGCAGCCCCAGCATCGTTATCGCAGGCTCGCCCCCCTCTGAAAGATCCTCAGCCCCGGGCGGGGGCGGGCAGGGCTACGCGATCCGTCGTGGCGGCGGGTCGGTAAAGAATGAAGTAGTAGCAACCCAGGCAAATCAGCCAGCAGAACACCGCGGTCCAGACGTTGTGGGAAAAGAAGTGCGCCCCCTGCATCATCCTGCCGATGGAAAACACCGTGCCCAGGCCGAGGGCCAGGACGAACGCGCGTCTGGCCAGGCGTGGCCGGCGGTCACGCAGGACGAAGAACAGGGCAAACAGGGTGAAGCCGGTCGCGGCATGGCCGCCGGGCCAGCATCGCCCAGGCTTGTCGGTGGCCGGTCGCGGGCTCAGCAATTCGCTGTAGGTTTCCTTGCCGCCGAACTCCTTGAGGCTCCAGGGGCATTGCACGGCCGTCACGGCCTTCATCGGTGTGACGAACGACGTGGCCAGCGCCAGGGACAGGACCAGGCAGCCGAGTTCGCGTTTGAACGGCTTGAGTCGAGCGTTGAAGAACGTGGCGATAAACCCCAGGACCGCCACCACGGAAAAGGCGATGACTACCTCCTTGGCACGGTCGTGGAGGATGTCTTCCAAAAAGTAACTGTGTCGGCCAATGAACCCGCCACCGGTGGCGTCATAGAACAAGTGGGCCAGACCCATGTCCAGGGTGGTCAGTTCCAATAGCACCAGGATGACCGCGACGGCGGCGGGCAGCCCCAGGGCGATCCGCAGGTTAAGCGGCCTGGAAGCAGGGCGGATGGCGGTGGAAACCATGAAAGTACCTTTCTGGGAGTCTTCGATGAACAGCGCGTTTCGCGCAGTCTGACCGGTGTTGCGTGGGAGGGGTGTGAAGGTTGGGTGAAAAAGTCGTCAAGGCTTGCCCAAGGCTGTGTTCGGGAGCGGTCCAGTGAAGACACGAGCAGACACAATCCTAGCGGTGAGCCACACTTGGCCGTAAGCTGCGCGGGCCAAGACGGCCGTTCCCCGTATACGCAGAGGTGCCCATGCGAATTCTATTGGTCGAAGACAACCGCGACATCCTGGCCAACCTGGCCGACTACCTGGGGCTCAAGGGCTACACCGTCGATTGTGCCCAGGACGGTCTGTCGGGGTTGCACCTGGCGGCGACCGAGCACTACGACCTGATCGTGCTCGACATCATGCTGCCGGGCATCGACGGCTACACCTTGTGCAAGCGCCTGCGTGAAGACGCCCGCCGCGACACGCCGGTGATCATGCTCACCGCCCGGGACCAGTTGGACGATCGCCTGCAAGGCTTCAAGTCCGGGGCCGACGATTACCTGATCAAGCCTTTTGCCCTGTCGGAACTGGCTGCGCGGATCGAGGCGGTCATGCGCCGGGCCCAGGGGGGTGGACGGCGGGCGTTGCAGGTCGGTGACCTGAGCTACGACCTCGACACCCTGGAAGTGACCCGCGAAGGCAAGCTGCTCAAGCTCAACCCGGTCGGCCTGAAGCTGCTGGCGGTGCTGATGCAGAAAAGCCCCCATGTGTTGCGCCGGGAAATCCTCGAAGAAGCGCTCTGGGGCGATGATTGTCCGGACAGCGACAGCCTGCGCAGCCATGTCCATCAACTGCGCCAGGTGATCGACAAACCGTTCGAAAAACCCTTGCTGCACACTGTGCACGGCGTCGGTTATCGCTTGGCCGAGGGGCGCGATGGAGTTTAAGCAAAGCCTTGCCCAGCGGATCATCATCGCCTTTGCGTTGATGAGCGCATTGGTGGCAGGGGCGTTCGCCATGGGGATCGTGGCGACGGTCCACCTGGTTGAAGAAAAACTGATTTCCGCCGGGCTCGGTGGCGACCTGCAGCGCCTGTTGTTGATGGACAGCGTCTCGGACTGGAACCATCGCCCGGAACCCGACCAGTTGTTCTATTTCAGCGGCGGCCCCGGGGATTTCGAGCTGCCCAAGGACCTGCGCCATCTGGAGCGCGGGTTCCACGAAGTGTTTCGCGAACAGCTGTCCTATCACGCCATGGTCGAGATCGTGGACGGCCGCCACTACGTCCTGCTCCAGGACCAGAGCGACTTCGAAGAGCGCGAACGGGTGCTGTTCGCCGTGGTGCTGGTGGGCTTTGTGCTCAGCCTGGCGCTGGCGGTGTTCCTGGGGTGGGTCCTGGCCCGTCGGGTCATGGCGCCTGTGGTTCGCCTGGCCCGGCAAGTGCGGCACCGCGACCAGTTGCTTGGTCTGGCCCCACCGCTGGCGCCGGATTACGCGGCCGATGAAGTGGGCGAACTGGCCGTGGCGTTCGACGCCACGCTGGGCCAGCTACGCCAGGCCCTGACCCGCGAGCGTTTGTTCACCAGTGATGTGAGCCACGAGTTGCGTACGCCGTTGATGGTCCTGGCGACCTCGTGCGAACTGTTGCTGGAAAACCCGGCGCTGGATCAGCGCGGTCGCACCCAGGTCGAGCGGATCAACCGCGCCAGTGAGGAAATGCGAGAGTTGGTCCAGACCTTCCTGATGCTCGCCAGGGCTCGGCGCGAAGACAACGGCATGTCACCTCGGGCGACCCTCGCGCAGGTGGCCGAGAACCTTCTCGGGGTGTGGCGCGCGCCCATCGAATCCAAGGGCCTGACGCTGATCTTCGAACCGGGGCAGACCCTTGAGACGCTCTACAACGCCACCTTCCTGACCGCCGTGATGGGAAACCTGCTACGCAACGCCCTGCACTACACCGACCAGGGGTTTATCCGTCTTTCGCTGACCGCCACCGGTTTCGTGGTGGAAGACAGCGGCGTGGGCATCCCCGAAGAGAAGCGCGAGGCGATGTTCGAGCCGTTCGTGCGCGGTAACGAGCAGCGCGGCGAGGGCTTGGGACTGGGGCTGTCGCTGGTGCAGCGGATCTGCGAAAACCAGGGCTGGACCGTGAGCCTCAGCACGATGGAGCCTAACGGCTGCCGTTTTGAAGTGCAGTTGAACCCGACGGGATAAGGGGGCTTGTGGACAAATCTTGTAACTATTGGTGGCATCAACATGACTTTGTTTTCACAAAGAGATGACATGCCGATTCATAAGGTGGGGCCCATCTGTAATGGAGGCCCCCTCAATGTCCAAACCCATCAAGCTGGATTTTTCCGAGAAATACGACGAGCAGCATGCTCGCAAATATTTCCATAAGCATCGCAGCGGCATGAGCCGTCGCCTGTCCAACCAGCGGGATCAACAGCTGGCTCGCCGAGCGTTGGCGCTTGTCGGCGATCCGGGGCTGGTGTTGGACCTGCCTTGCGGTGCCGGGCGTTTCTGGCCTTTGCTGGCCGAAAAACCGAACCGGGTGATCATCGGCGCCGACAATTCCGAGGCCATGCTCAAGACGGCCATGACATCTCAACCGGCCGATGTGGTGAAACGGGTACAACCCTTGCACACATCTGCGTTCGACATTGCCTTGCCTGATAACGCCGTCGACAGCATTTTTTGCATGCGGCTGCTGCACCACATCGGTGAATCCGCGCACCGCCTGGCGATCCTCAAGGAATTCGAGCGGGTCAGCCGCGACAGCGTGATTGTTTCATTGTGGGTCGACGGTAATTTCAAGGCCTGGAAACGCAAGCGCCAGGAACGCACCCGTGGGCAGAAAGACTACCAAAATCGATTTGTGTTACCGGTTGCTACAGTAGAAGAGGAATTTCGCCAGGCTGGGTTCCGTATTCAGGAACGACTGGATTTCCTACCGCTCTATGCCATGTGGCGAGTTTATGTATTACGCAAGAGGTAAAAGCATGGTTGTGCAGGTAGCAGAGGCATCAGGTATCCCCCGCGACAGTTTCGATTATTTTTGGAGCTTGCAGGGTGAGTGGGTGGAGGAGCCCAACGTACGACGTGGCGGCGAGAGCGGCGTACAACGGATCACCAGCAAGGACGGCGAGTTGCTGTATGCCAAGCGCCAGACCGGGCACATCTATCGCAGTTGGCTGCACCCGTTCGGGCGTCCGACGGTATTACGCGAGCAGGACGCGCTCCTGGCGTTGCCTCGACTCAATGTCCGGGTGCCCGAGCTGGTGTTCTGTGGAGCCCAGCCGGACCCCGAGCATAAATGGCGGGCGTTATTGGTGACCCGTGCGCTCGAAGGTTTCGAGGAGATCGAACACTGGTATGCCGGTGGCGGTCGCGAGCGTCATGGCGAAGCGGTGCATGACCAGATCCTCCAGGAACTGGCCGGGAACCTGGCCCGCATGCACAGGGGGCGTTGGCAACACAGCTGCATCTACATCAAGCACGTCTTCGTGCGCGTGACTGGGGAGGGCGAGGCGGCCAAGCCGGAGGTGGCGCTGCTGGACCTGGAGAAGTGCCGCCGGCGCATGACGGCCCGGCAGGCGGCCTCCCATGACATGAAGCAGTTGCGGCGCCATTCGTCGTTCAGCGACGCCGACTGGAAAAAACTCGTCTACTTTTACGAGACGGCGTTTGGCAGCGCTATCAAAGGTTTATAGCGATGAAACTAGAAATTGCTAGAGGTGTGTTTTTAGTTGGAGCCCTGGCAGTTGCGTCGATGGCGGTGGCTGTGTGGGAGCAGCCACGCTCGCAGATCCTCAACGTTTCCAAGGTGGATGCGCAGTGCCCTTTGCCACGGGTGGCAAAGGTCAGCGAAGTGACCCGGCCGGACAATGATCTGCTGCTGTTCATGTTCAGTCTTTCCCAAGGGATGAGGCCGCAGAGTTGAGGATGATGACGTCTAGATAAAGGCCTCGCATATGCGAGGCCTTTATCTTTGGGCGTTTGATTTTCAACCGTGACGGCTGGACCTGTGGCGAGGGAGCTTGCTCCCGTTCGGCTGCGAAGCCGTTGCCGTGGGGAGACCGTTGGTCGGAGGGGACCGCTTCGCGCTCCAGCGGGAGCAAGCTCCCTCGCCACAAGAGCCAAAGCCAGAGCCAGAGCCAGAGCCAGAGCCAGAGCCAGAGCCAGAGCCAGAGCCAAGAGCTAGAGGCCCCAGCGCAAAAGATCAGAGACTGGCGTGTTCTCGGTTCTTGTCCGGTTTGGCCAGCAGCGTGTAGACGCAGGGCAGCACGAACAGGGTGAACAAGGTGCCAATCGACATCCCGGTGGCGATGACCGTGCCGATGTCGAAGCGGCTCACCGCCCCGGCGCCTGTCGCGAGGATGAGCGGTACCATGCCGAATACCATTGCCGCGGTGGTCATCAGCACCGGCCGTAGACGGATCGAGGCGGCCTGTTCCACGGCTTCCCTTGGGCTCAGGCCCTGTTCCTTGCGCAACTGGTTGGCAAACTCGACGATCAGGATGCCGTGCTTGCTGATCAGGCCGATCAGCGTCACCAGGCCCACCTGGGTGTAGATGTTCATGCTTGACCAGCCCAGGAAGAGCGGAATCAAGGCGCCGCAAATCGACAGAGGCACCGTCACCAGGATCACCAGCGGGTCGCGGAAGCTTTCGAACTGGGCGGCCAGCACCAGGAAGATGATCGCCAGGGCCAGGCCAAAGGTGACCCACAGGGCGCTGCCTTCCTGTACGAACTGTCGCGAAGCCCCGGCGTAATCGAAGGCGAACCCTGCCGGCGCTTCTTCCCGGGCGATCTGGCGGACCGTCTCGATGGCTTCGCCCATGCTCACGACGGGAAAGCCCGAGATCGTGACCGCATTGAGCTGCTGGAACTGGTTCAACTGCCGTGGCCGTGCCCGGTCGCTGACCTTGATCAGGGTCGACAGCGGCAGCAGTTCGCCCTGGGTGTTCTTCACGTAGTAGTTGTTCAGCCAGTCGGGGTTGTCGCGAAACGGCCGTTCAACCTGGGCGATGACCTTGTAGCTGCGTCCTTCGAGGGTGAAGCGGTTGATCTCGGCTTCCCCCAGCAGGGTCGCGAGGGTGCCGCCCAGGTCCTGCATCGAGACGCCCATCTGGGCCGCCTTGGCGCGGTCGATATCGACCACGACTTCAGGTTTGTCGAACGCCAGGTCGATGTCCATGAAGGCGAACTTGCCGGACGCCATCGCGCGGTTCTTCACCCGTTCGGCGATTTGCAGCAGGGTGGCGTAATCCTTCGGAGAGTTGATGACGAAGGCGAACGGCAGGCCTTCGCCGGTGCCCGGCAGCGATGGCAGGTTGAAGCCGAAGATCTGCAAGCCGGGGATGCTTTCGAGCTTGGCCTGGACCTCGGGCAGGATTTCCATCTGGGTGCGGCTGCGCTCGTTCCAGGGCTTGAGCAGGAAGCCGCCGATGCCGGACTGTACGCCGTTGTAGCCGTTGATCTGGAACGAGGAGTAGTACTCGGGGAACTCCTTGAAGATCGTGATGAAGTGATCGGTGTAGGCGTTCAGGTAGTCGAGGTTGGTCGTCTTCGGGGAGTTGGCCATCATGAAGATGATGCCCTGGTCCTCGTCGGGGGCCAGTTCGGACTTGGTGAACATGATCAGCACCGGGATCAGGAGCAGGATGATCACGGCGAACACCAGCACCACCGGGCGCGCATCGAGGGTGCCATGGAGCATGCGCTGGTAGCGGCCCTTCAGGCGTTCGAAGACCATGTCCAGGCGGTGGGCCAACCCCGTGGGGTTTTCGTCGTGGCGCAGCAGCATTGCGCACATCATGGGCGACAGCGTCAGGGCGACGATCCCGGAAATCACCACCGCCCCGGCCAGGGTGAGGGCGAACTCCTTGAACAAGGCCCCCGTCAGCCCTTCGAGCAGGCCGATCGGCGCATACACCGCCGCCAGGGTGATGGTCATCGAGACCACCGGCATGGCGATTTCCCGTGCACCTTCCAATGCGGCGTCGAAGGGGCTCTTGCCTTCCTCGATGTGCCGGTGGATGTTTTCCACCACCACAATGGCATCGTCCACCACCAGACCGATGGCAAGCACCATGGCCAGCAGCGTCAGCAGGTTCATCGAGTAGCCCATCAACTGCATGAAGAACATCACGCCGATCATCGACAGCGGGATGGTCACCACCGGGATCAGCACCGAGCGCAGGGCGCCCAGGAACAGGAACACCACGACGATGACGATCAGCACCGCCTCGAACAGGGTCTTCACCACTTCGTCGATGGAGGCCTGGATGAACAGGGTGGCGTCGTAGGCGATCTCGGCCTTGAGGTTGGTCGGTAGCTGGGCCTCCAGCTCCGGCATGAGCTTGCGCACCTCCTTGATCACGTCCAGCGGGTTCGCGCCCGGCGTGGCCTTGATCCCGATGTACACCGACGGCGTACCGCCGAAGGAGCTGATGGTGTCGTAGTTCTCGGCGCCCATTTCCACCCGCGCCACATCCCGCAGCAACACGCGGCTGTCGCCCTCGGTCTTGAGTGGGATCGCGGCGAAGGCCTCGGCTGACTTGAGTTCGGTGTTGGCGTTGATGCTGGTGACCACGTACTCGCCTTTTACCTCGCCGGCGGCGGAGAGGAAGTTCTGCTGGCGCACGGCATTGGTCACGTCGGTGGCGGTCAGGCCGAAACCGGCGAGCTTGACGGGATCGAGCCACAGGCGCATGGCGAAGACCTGGTTGCCGAGGATCTCGGCTTCGGCCATGCCCGGCAACGTCGCCAGCTTGGGCTGGATCACCCGTGACAGGTAGTCGGTGATCTGCGGGTTGTTCAGTTCCTTGCTGAAGAAGCTGATGTACATCAGCGCGGAGGCGTCGGCGGCCTCACGGCTGAGTACCGGGTCCTCGGCGTCCTGGGGTAACTGGTTCTTGACCTCGTTGGCCTTGGCCAGCAGTTCGGTGAAGAGCCGGTCGCTGTTGGAACCGATGCGGGCGTAGACCGAGATCACCGAGAAGTTCTGGCGACTGACCGAGGTCATGTAGTCGATGCCTTCGGCACTGGCCAGGCTTTGCTGCATCGGCTGGGTGATGTAGCCCTGGATGGTCTCGGCGTTGGCCCCGGGGTAGGCGGTGGTCACCGTGATCAGGGCGTTTTCCATCTGCGGGTACTGGCGCAAGGGCAACTTGCTCCAGGCCTGGAAGCCCAGCAGCACGATCAACAGGCTGACCACGGTGGCGAGCACCGGGCGGCGGATGAACGGATCGGTAAAAGCCATGGGGATTCCTTGATCAGTCCGCGCGCGGCGGGCTGTTCTGTTCGGTCAGGGTCTTGTCGTCGCCGATGGCGATGGTCGTACCGTTGTCGAGCTTGATCTGGCCGGCGATCACGACCTGTTCACCGCTCTGCACGCCCTTGGAAACCAGGACCTTTCCATCACGGCGCTCACCGGTCTCGACGAAGCGCCGCTCGGCGATCAGCACCGGCTGGTCCTTGTCATCCTTCTCGACGCTGCCATCGGCGGCCTTCTTTTGCGTGACCACGTACATGGAGTTGCCATAGAGGGTGTAGGTCACGGCGCTTTCCGGCACGACGACAGCATTGGCCACCTCCGGCAGGATCACCTGCAGGTCGGCGAACATGCCCGGCAGCAGCTTGCCATCGGGGTTGGCCAGGGTCGCGCGCACCAGCACGTTGCGGGTGCTGTCCTCGACCTTGGGGTTGATCGCGCTGATGGCGCCGACGAAGGTTTGCCCGGGATAGGCCGCTACGGTGACATTGACCGGCTGGGCAACGGCAAGCCTGGGCACCGTTTGCTCGGGCACGTAGAAATCCACATACAGGCTGCTGAGGTCTTGCAGGGTGGCGATGACCGTGCCGCTGGCCAGATAGTCGCCGACGTCCACCCGGCGAATGCCGATGGTGCCGTTGAAGGGCGCGAGGATCTGTTTCTTGGCCAGCGAGGCCTTGAGTTGATTGACCGTGGCCTGGTTCTTTTTCATTTGCGCCGAGAGTCGGTCGAACTCGCCCTTGGAAATCGCCTGGCTGCCGACCAGTTGTCGGCCGCGTCCGAAGTCCAGTTGCGACAGGCCAAGATCGGCCTCGGCGGTTTGCAGCAAGGCACTTTCGACGTCGCTGTCGAGTTGCAGGAGCGGTTGGCCGACCTTGACCTTCTGGCCGGACTGGAACAGCACCTTCTGCACGGTCCCGGAATTTTCCAGGCTCAGGTCGACGCCTTGCAGGGCCTTTAGGCTGCCGACGGCGGGCAGGCGGGCCTGCCAGGGCTGCTCGGTAGCCGTGGCCACGGCCACGCTGACCGGTGGTTTCGGCGCAGAAAACATCTGGATCTGCTGGTAGACGGAGAAGGCCTTGTAGCCGGCCAGCAACAGCACCACCAGCAGGACAACACCCAACATGATCAGCATGCGGCGTCGCAGCATGTTCCACTTCCTTGGAAAGAACCGAGAGAAAAGACAATCAGGCGGGCACATTACTCCGAGTGCGGCGGGGTTTCCAGACGGACATGGGCGCTGTGTCGTGTGGGATTATTCCTGGATTTACGGGCGCTTGGCGCCCGTAAGCTGCACATTGGCTTCAGACCAGATGCAAATGGTTGTCCCAGAGCCCCGCGGGCAGATCGAGCGGCTTTGCAACCAGTTGTGTCTGCCGACAATCGTAGTAGCGGCAACGCCCCTGGCCCGACGTGACGACGAAACCGTCGGCCACGGCGCCCACGCCCGCGCAGTCTGGCAGGGGGGCATCCAGGCGCGCTTCACCGGTGTCCAGGTCCCAGATGAAGAAACGGTTGCCACGGGGTGCGGTCAGGGCTACCAGGCGCAGCTCGCTGTGCACGGCGACACTGGCGGTGTAGTGCCCCATCGCCTGCAATTGCTGCTCGGGCACCGGGAAGGCCTGGAACGGCTCGCCCGGTCGCTTGATCGCCACCAGTTGCGAAGACTCGTGGGCATCGCCCATGAACTGCTGGCCGGAAACGATGGTGCCGTCGCTGGCGATGCCCAGGTGCCGCACGCTGTTCATCGACTGGGGCAGGGTTTCCTTGCTCAGCAGCGTGCCGTCACGCTGCATCAGCACCAGGCTCGGTTCCATGGCATCGAGGTTCATCTCGACCCGGCTCTCGGCTTCGGTCCGGATGCCACCGTTCGCCACCACCAGGGTCTCGCCGTCGGGCATCCAGGACACCTGGTGCGGGCCGATGCCGTGGGTGGGGATTTCGCCGCTGTGGACCAGCCGTTCGCCTTCGAATCGGTACACGCCCAACAGGCCGCGCCCCGGATCGCGGGTATCGTTCTCGGTGGCGTACAACCACTCGCCGCCGCGGTGGATCACTGCGTGACCATAGAAATGCCGGTCGGGCAGCGAGGTGACGGTTTGCAGCAGCGTACCGTCGCGCAGGTCGATCAGGTAGCTTTCGGTGCCTGGGCGACGGGCGACGAACAAGGCGATCGGCCGGGTGGGGTGGTTGATGATGTCGTGGCAGCGCTGGCCGACCTGGGTGGCGAACGCCCGAGTGCCGTCCAGTCGATAGCCCACGGCGTAATGCCGGCCATCACCATCGTCCCGCGCCGAAAGCAGCAGCGGTTGCTTGTCCTTTTGCTTGAACAGCGTCCAGCCACCCAGGGTAACGGCGCCGAGCAGCAAGCTGCCCAGGGCCAGGGCCTGACGTCGAAGCATGATCAGTCACCGTCGTTGGCGTTGAAGCCCAGTTGAACGCCCAACGCCTTGGCCAGTTCGCCTTCGTGCAGGCGGTGGACGACGTTGAGGCTGTCGTACAAATCGTTGAGTTGCTGGCGTCCGGCGTCGTCGTTGAGCATTTCGGTCAGCGAACGCTGGCTGCTGGCGAACAGTTTCAGTGAGGCATCGTAGGCGGCATCGATCTTGTCGGCCAGTGGCTTCTGCTCGCTGGGCAACAGGCCGCGCAGACCCTTGTTGTCCACGCCTGCCCAGACGGTCCGGGCCGCGCTCAGGCTGGCTTCCAGGCCTTGCAGCGAGGACTGGCTGCGCCAGGCGTCGGCCTGGAACGGTTGCGGCACCCCTTTGCTCTGGCGGCCCATTGGCGTGCCGAGTTTTTTCTTCAGGGTGTCGAGGGCGGTGACCTGGACCCGCAGCAGATCGGCGATGGCTTCATGGGAGTCGGCGTAACGCTGGTTCGGGAACTTGCTCATCTGGGCGAGCATGCCGTCGTTGGTGTTCCAGCGCGACAGGATCTCTTCGGCCAGTTGTTTCTGGCGTTCGCCGATGGCGATCAGCAACGGGCAGTACTTGGCCTTTTGCGCGGCGTCGGCCATGTCGATCTTGGCGTCGAACAGCAGGTACTCGTAGGCCGACAGGCCCTGGACCACGACACTGGACTTGGCCAGGCCGGCGGCGTCGATCTGCGGTTCGCTGTTGATCAGTTGCTCGACCTGACGGCCCACCAGGTTTTTCTTGTCCGGCCAGAACTGGACCTGCCAGGCACGGTTGCCTTCGGCCAGCGGGCCGATGAGCAGCGGTTGCAGCTCGGCCCAGGCTTTTTGCGCCTTGAGGAAATCGGCGCGGGCGGTTTCCAGGGTTTCCTTGCCTTGGCAGAACGCCAGGGCGCTGCTCGCCAACTGCCGGTCGGCGTCGACCCAGCGGCTGTAGGTCGGCAGGATCACTTGCTTGGCGATGGCCGCCGAGGTGACCGCTTGCGGGTCCTGGGGCGAGCAGGCGCCGAGGGCCAGGGCGGCGAGGCTGGTGAACAACAGCTTGGGACGGAACATGTCGGGCTCCCGTGGTCGGAGAATACGTTTAAAGGGAATTCAGGAAGGCCAGCAACGCGGCGCGTTGCCCGGCATCGAACGATAGAACCTGGCGCTGCGCCGCTTGTGCTTCGCCGCCATGCCACAGCACGGCTTCGAGCAGGTTGCGGGCGCGCCCGTCATGCAGGAACTGGGTATGGCCGTTGACGGTTTCGGTCAGGCCGATTCCCCACAACGGCGGCGTGCGCCAGTCGCGGCCACCGGCCTTGAATTCGCTGCGGTTGTCAGCCAGGCCCTCACCCATGTCGTGCAACAGCAAGTCGGTGTAGGGGCGGATGACCTGGTTGGCCAGCTCCGGCTCGGCCGCATTGGCGGACGTGGTGTATTTGGGTGTGTGGCAGGACTGGCAGCCGGCCTGGAAAAACAGATTCTTGCCCGCCAGCACGTCGGGCGAATTCACCTCGCGGCGGGCTGGCACGGCGAGGTTGCGGCTGTAGAACAGCACCAGCCGAAGGATGTTGTCGCTGACCTCCGGCTCACCGTCCGGGCCGTTGCCATTGGGCGCTCGCCGGCAATCGACCTGGGGTTCGGTGCAGTCGTCGAAGGGACGCAGGCGGGTGGTCAGGCCCATGTCGCCCGAGAAGGCGTGGACATTCTGCTGGTTGAGGTTGGGTTGCCCGGCCTTCCAGCCGAATCGCCCCAGGACGGTTTTCTGCTGGGCATCGTCCCAGACCTGGTTGGGGCGGCCGGCGATGCCGTTCTTCGCCTGCGCCTGGGCCTGGGCGTTCGCCAGGATGGCTTGCTCGGGGATGGCCTCCAGCAACCCAAGGCCGATCATCGGCGGTGCGACGCGGGCGGAGAAACGCGTGTCCGGGTGCATCGGCCCGTAGCCGAGCTGGGTGATCTGCAGGGTGGGCTTGCGCAGTTCGACCAGGGTGCCGTCCTTGAAGCGTACCGGGACGGGGCTGTAGTCGACCCGCACCTTGCCTTCGGGCACCACGCCGGGCACGGACATGTCCTGCAACTGGCCGCCATAGACCGGTTCGGGCACCACCCCCAACTGTTCGATGACCTTGGCGTAGGGCGGCGCGTCGGGAATCGACAGGCGCACCAGCATGGACACCGCCGTGGTGGCGTCCGGCGCGGGTGGATGACCGCGACCGTCCTTGATGTGGCAGTTCTGGCAGGCGTTGGTGTTGAACAACGGCCCGAGGCCATCGCGGGCGGTGGTGGTCGACGGGGCGATCACCCAGGGGCTGCGGAAGAAGCTGTTGCCGACGCTGAAATCCACACGTCTCGACGGCGGCAGGTTGGCCGAGGGCAGGGAGAAGGCGTTCTGGTCGGTCTTGCGGACCGTCGCTGCGCCACCGGACCGCGCTTCACCGGGCTCGGCCTGGGTAAAACGCGGGGCATCGTCGCAGGCACTCAGGCCCAGGGCCATGAACAGTGCGCATAGACGAAGAGGCAACGACGGCATCGGGCAACCTGGGAGATGAATGAAACGAGGGCGCAGAGTCTAACAGGGCGGGGCAGTTTGAATAAGAGGGATTATCGTTTGGTTCAGTGCGACGGACACGGTTTCATGTGGGGGCGGCTTGCTCGCGAAATCGGTGGGTCAGGTTGCGTGGATGCTGGCTGCGCTGGTGTCTTCGCGAGCGAGCCCGCTCCCACAGGGCGCCGCGTTCGCCGCAGGCCCTGTGTGGAGCAGCGTAGCCAATCGCTTAAGGCTGAACGACCGCGCCGGGCACCAATGGCAGCTCCAGGCTGGCGATGAAGCCGCCCCCAGGGTGATTGGCCAGCACCAGCGCGCCACCGTGACGCTCGGCGGCGCGGCGGGCGATGGCCAGGCCCAGGCCGTGGCCGGCGGCGGTCTGCCCGGGCGCGCGGTAGAACGGTTCGCCCAACTGGCCCAGGTGTTCGGCTTCCACCCCCGGCCCATGGTCACGCACGCTGATGATGATCCGCTCCCCCTGGCGCAGCGCGCGCATTTCGATCGGCTGGCCGACGGGGTTGAAGCGCTGGGCGTTGCGCAGCAGGTTGTCCACGGCCCGTTCGATCATGGTCGGCCAGCCCTTGAGGTTCAGGTTCGGCTCAGCGTTCAACTGCACGCTTTGTTCTGTCGACGCCAACTGCGCATCTTTTTGCAGGTTGACCAACAGGCTGTTCAGCTCGATGTCCTCGGCGCTGGCGTTGTCGGCATCGACCCGGGCCAGGACCAGGATTTCACTGATCAGCGCTTCCAGGCGGTCGCATTCGCGGGTCAGGCGCGGCCAGAGTTTTTCGCGCTCCTCGGGGCTTGCCCGTTCCGCCAGCGCCAGGGCAATGCGCAGTCGCGCCAGGGGCGAACGCAACTCGTGGGATACGTCGCGCAACAGTTGCCGCTGGCTGCCGATCAGGCTTTGCAAGCGGGCCCCCATGCGGTTGAAGTCGGTGGCCAGCACGCCGAACTCGTCTCGCCGGGCGGCCAGCTTGGCCAGGCTGTTCTGTTGGTAGGTGGCCTGGCCGAGGTCGTGCACTGCGCCCCGCAGGCGGCTCAATGGGCGAGTGATGGAGAGCGTCACCAGCAGGCTGAACAAGGTCAGCACCACCAGCGCGATTCCCAGGGCACTGAGGGGCCAGAGCAGGCTTCCACGGTGCCAGGCATCCAGTTCGGGGTGGGGAATGCGATAGATGAACAGGTACGTGTCGCCGCTCTTGGCGCTGGTGAATTCGTCGGTCAGCCGCCGCCAGGGCAGGCGCCGGTCGTCGTTGTTCTGCCGGGCCTCGAACGCCGCGGCGCGACGCGGGAAGGTGCCGCGCACCACCGGGTCGCCGCTTTCGTTGAGCACCTGGACGTCGATGTGGTACTGGCGCTTGCGCTGTTGCAGGATCTCCTGCGCGGCGTCCTCGCCCTGGCTTTCATAGGTTTGCGTCCATTCTTCAGCCAGGGTGTTGAGCCCCGGGTGGCGACTGAGGATCCATGCGTCCTGGTTCAGCATGTGGCCCATGAGAATAGACAGCCCGGCAACCAGGGCGATGGCCAGCCAGAAACTGGCCAGGATGCGCCAGAACAATGAACGCACGGTAAATCCTCGAAAACAAAGAAAGCCCAACGGCGGTTTGCCGTTGGGCTGGATGACTTCAGCGCATTATTGCGCTTTTTGCGGCTGTTGCGCTTTCCAGGCCTTGAATTCGGCCCATTCGGCGCGACGCTCGGCCTGTTTCTTCTGGATCGCGTCGAACTCTTTCTGTTGTTCAGGCTTGAGCAGCCCGCGGATCTGGGCGTCGACTTTTTCATGCCGGGCCGCCATTTCGTCCTGCATGGCCTTCTGATCGGCGGGCGACAACTTGGCCAGGTACTTTTCTACCAGCTCGCGGCGTTCGTGGCGTTGTTCGTCCATGATCTTGCGGATCTGCTGGCGCTGTTCGCGGCTCAGGTCCAGTTGGCTGTACGGGCCTTTGTCGTGCATCTGGCCACCGTGACGCGGGCCGTCCATCGGGCCCATCGGGCCGGGGCCTTCAGGCATGGCCATGGCAACGGTGGGCAGGGCAGCTGCGAACATCAGAGCGATAAGGGTCTTGCGCATGGTGTTTCTCCTTGTCTCGTTCCCGGTCAGTTCCGGATGTGTGCAGATTACGCAGAGCAAGGTCAGCGGCGGTCAGGGCTGGGTAAAGCTTGGGTAAAGACGGTTTGGGATGATCCTGACAAAACGATCGGTACAAACCCCGTGGCGAGGGAGCTTGCTCCCGCTGGAGGGCGAAGCCCTCCCCATGCAATGACGGTGTTTGGCCTGATGGGCCACAGGGTGAGATTTTGGGGCTACTTCGTAGCCCAGCGGGAGCAAGCTCCCTCGCCACAGGGGATCGGGGATTTTCTAGAGGCTGTAGTAGTAACCCCGGCTGCGCAGCGCCACGATGCGCGGGCGGCCGTCGGGGTGGGGGCCGATTTTCTTGCGCAGGTTGCTGACATGCATGTCGAGGCTGCGATCGTAGAGGGTCAGCTTGCGGCCCAGGGCGATCTGCGCCAGTTCCTGCTTGTCCAGCGGCTCGCCCGGTTGCTTGAGCAAGGCTTCGAGCAGGCGGCTTTCGGAAACGGTGAGGGTCTGTTCCTGTTCGTCGATGCTGACCACGCCGCGTACCGGGCTGAAGGTCAGGTCGCCCAGTTCGATCTGGCTGGACACTGCCGTCGGGTGGCTGCGGCGCAACACGGCGCGCAGGCGGGCGGTGAGTTCACGTGGGTCGCAGGGCTTGGCTAGGTAATCGTCGGCGCCCAGCTCCAGGCCCAGGATGCGGTCCAGCGGTTCGCCCCGGGCCGAGAGCATCACCACCGGCAATTCCGGGTGGTCGTTGCGCAATTGCTTGAGCAGTTCCAGGCCGCTGCCATCGGGCAGCATCACATCCAGCACGACCGCCGCGGGGGAGGCCTCGGCCAGCGCCTTGCGGGCACTCTGGCCATCGTGGCAGGCCCGGACCTGAAAACCTTCCTGGTCCAGCCAGCTCACCAGGAGCTCACACAGCTCCTGGTCATCATCTATCAGTAACAGCTCGCTCATGACTCACTCAATTTAGCCATTGCCGACGTCGTCTGCGTCCACCGCTGGCAAAGATACCGCAGAGCAGGGCCAATAGCGCTACCCCGGCACCAATCACGAACCATTGTTGCTGATCGGTCAGCAGCCGCGGCAGCGGGCTCGCCTGGGCTTCCTTGAGTTGCAGTTTCAGGCGCTGGTTTTCCTGGCGCAACCGGCCCAGCAAGGCACTTTCGCGCTCGCCGTCGGCGTTTTGCAGTTGTTTGCTCAGTTCTTCACGCTGGCGCTCGCTGTCTTTCAAGCGCTGTTGCAGCTCGGCGATCTGGCTACCGGCGCTCAGGGACAGGGGCGCCGAATGACTGCCCTCGGTGCTTTCCTCGCCATGGGCGGGGGCCCCGATCGCCAACGTGACCAACAACAGGCACAACGGACCTTTGCGCATTGCAACTCCTGGATTCCAATCGAGATTAGACAGGTTGTCGGCAGGCAAACGAGAACAATGAGCAATTGAGCGCAATGAGCCGTGCAGGCTCATTGCACCTGGGGGATTTACGGCAGGACTTGCTTGAACGGCTTGACCACGACGCTGGCGTAGACACCGGCCTTCACGAACGGGTCGGCCTCGGCCCAGGCTTGCGCGTCGGCGAGGGAGTCGAACTCGGCCACGGTCAGGCTGCCGGTGAAACCGGCGGCGCCCGGGTCATTGCTGTCTACGGCCGGATGCGGGCCGGCCAGCACGACGCGGCCTTCGGCCGTGAGCTGTTGCAGGCGCTCAAGGTGCGCGGGGCGAGTGGCCAGGCGTTTTTCCAGGGAGTTGGCGACGTCGGTGGCAATGATTGCGTAGAGCATGTCAGTCCTCGGTGTTTGGCGTGGTGGTGTCGGTATCGTGCAAGTGACGGGACAGGTAGATGCCCTGGCCAATCAGGAACAATAGCGTCATGCCCAGGCTGCCGAAGACCTTGAAGTCGACCCAGTAGTCCTGGAATGTGAACGCCACGAACAGGTTGGCGGCCCCGCAGAACAGGAAGAAGGCGATCCAGGCGATGTTCAGCCGGGTCCAGATCACGTCCGGCAGGCTCAGGGCGTGGCCCATGATGCGCTTGATCAGCAGGCGGTCGCCGATGAAGTGGCTGCCGATGAAGGCCAGGGCGAACAGCCAGTTGACCACCGGGGCTTTCCATTTGAGGAAGGTTTCGCTGTGGAAGGCCAGCGTCAGGCTGCCGAACACCAGGCAGGCGATCAGGGTCAGCCACTGGCTCTTTTCCAGCTTGCGCTGGGAGATGAACAGCGCGCCGTAGACCACCAGGGAACTGATGATCAGCACCGCGGTGGCGCTGTAGATACCGCCTACGGTCAAGGATTGACCGGCGATGTCGACGCTGCGCGGATCAAGTTTGTAGACGACGAAAAACAGCAGCAGCGGGATGAAATCGATGAATTGTTTCACAGTGGCAGCCAGGAGCGGGATGTGGCGGCATAATAACAAACATCCTTGGCCGCGATAGGGCCAGCTGATTTGAGGTAACAAACTCTCGTGAATGTTGATTTGCACTGCCATAGCACGGCCTCCGATGGCGCCCTGGCGCCTGCGGTTCTGGTGGCGCGGGCGTTCGAGCACGGCGTGCGAGTCCTGGCCCTGACCGATCACGACACCCTCGAAGGCCTCGACGAGGCCCGCAGTGCCGCCACGGCGCTGGGCATGCAGCTGGTCAATGGGGTCGAATTGTCCTGTACCTGGGGCGGGGCGACCATCCATGTGCTGGGCTACGGTTTCGATGTCAATGCGCCGGCGCTGGTCGAGGCCATCGCACAATTGCGCGACGGGCGCTGGCTGCGTTCCGAAGAGATCAGCCGCAAGCTGGCGCTCAAGGGCATGCCCGGTGCGCTGGACGGCGCCCGGCAGATCCAGCAGGAGCTGGGCGACAGCGGCAACGCACCGGCCCGGCCGCACTTTGCCGACTGGATGGTGCGCGAAGGGTTCGTCAAGGATCGCGCCGAGGCGTTTCGCAAATGGCTGGGGGCCGGCAAGCTGGGAGACGTCAAGCAGCATTGGCCGACCCTGGAAGAGACCGTCCAGACCCTGCGAGCGGCGGGTGCCTGGGTCAGCCTGGCGCATCCGTGGCACTATGATTTCACCCGTAGCAAGCGTCGCCGCCTGGTTGCCGACTATATTCAAGCAGGGGGCCATGCCATCGAGGTGGTCAACGGCCATCAGCCCGCCGAGCAGGTGGGCAGCTTGGCGATCCTGGCCCGTGAGTTCGGTCTGCTGGTGACCGCCGGCAGTGATTTCCATGGCCCTGGGGGCTGGTCCGAGATCGGCGAATACCGCCCGTTGCCGGAAGATCTGCCGCCACTATGGTGTAGATTCAAACATGATCCCGTTACCGCCGCCGTCTGAACAGGTAGAACACGTGAGTCAATTTTTCCAGATTCATCCGGAAAACCCGCAACCGCGCCTGATCAAACAGGCCGTTGAGATCATTCGTAGCGGTGGCGTGGTGGTCTATCCCACCGACTCGGCCTACGCCATCGGTTGCCAGATCGGTGACAAGAACGCCGTCGAACGGGTTCGACGCCTGCGCCAGCTCGACGACAAGCACAACTTTGCGTTGATCTGCAGCGACCTGTCCCAGCTGGGCCTGTTCGCCAAGATCGACACTGGCACCTTCCGCCTGCTCAAGGCCCACCTGCCGGGGCCGTACACCTTCATTCTCAACGCCACGCGGGAAGTGCCGCGGCTGTTGCTGCACCCGAAGAAACGCACCATCGGCCTGCGGGTGCCGAGCCACCCCATTGCCCTGGCGCTGTTGGCCGAGCTGGGCGAGCCGCTGATGAGCGTGACGCTGATCATGCCCGGTGACACCGAGCCGATGACCGACCCCTACGAGATTCGCCAGTTGCTCGAGCACCAGGTCGAGCTGATCATCGACGGTGGCTTCGGCGGCATGAAGGCGTCCACCGTGATCAACCTGGCCGACGGCGAGCCGCAGGTGGTGCGGGTCGGCTGCGGCGATCCGGCCCCGTTCATGGCCGAGGCCTGAATGTCGGCTGTGCAAACCCCTGTGGACAGCGCGGACAGCCAGGCCGGTGCGCAACAGGAGCTGCCGTTCGCCATGGTCTACGGCCAGGCGGTCCTGGAAATGCCCCTGGACCTGTACATTCCGCCGGACGCGCTGGAAGTGTTCCTCGAAGCCTTCGAGGGCCCGCTCGACCTGCTGCTGTACCTGATTCGCAAGCAGAACATCAACATCCTCGACATCCCGGTGGCGGAAATCACCCGCCAGTACATGGGGTATGTCGAGCTGATGCAGTCGGTGCGCCTGGAGTTGGCGGCCGAGTACCTGGTGATGGCGGCCATGCTCGCCGAGATCAAGTCGCGGATGCTGTTGCCGCGTTCGGCCGAGGTCGAGGAAGAAGAGGACGACCCGCGCGCCGAATTGATCCGCCGCTTGCAGGAGTACGAGCGCTTCAAGGTGGCGGCGGAAGGCATCGACGGCTTGAGCCGTGTCGGCCGCGACGTGCTGGTGCCCAAGCTGGATGCGCCCGAGGCCCGGGCACGCAAGTTGTTGCCGGATGTCAGCCTGGAAGAGCTGCTGATGTCCATGGCCGAGGTCCTGCGCCGAGGCGATATGTTTGAAAGTCACCAGGTCAGCCGCGAAGCGCTGTCCACCCGCGAGCGCATGAGCGACGTGCTGGAGCGGCTTAAAGGCGGCGGCTTCGTGCCGTTCGTCGAGCTGTTCACCGCCGAGGAAGGGCGGCTGGGCGTGGTGGTGACGTTCATGGCGGTGTTGGAATTGGTCAAGGAATCCTTGGTCGAGCTGGTGCAGAATGAGCCGTTCGCAGCGATCCACGTGCGGGCACGAGCCGAATAACGAGCAAATCAATGAATCTGACTGAACCCCGCGAGCTGGCCCCCTTGCTTGAAGCTTTCCTGTTGGCTTCGGGAAAGCCGCAATCGATGGAGCGCCTGTTCGAGCTTTTCGAGGAAGGCGAGCGGCCAGAGCCGGCCGTGTTCAAGAAGGCCCTGGCGCTGCTGGGTAAATCCTGCGAGGGACGGGCCTTCGAGCTCAAGGAAGTGGCGTCCGGCTATCGCCTGCAGATCCGCGAGAAGTTCGCCCCCTGGGTCGGGCGCCTGTGGGAAGAGCGGCCGCAGCGCTATTCCCGGGCCATGCTCGAAACCATGGCGCTGATTGCCTATCGCCAGCCCATCACCCGCGGTGAGATCGAGGATGTGCGGGGGGTGGCGGTCAACAGCCACATCGTCAAGACGCTGCTAGAGCGGGAGTGGATCCGCGTGGTCGGCTATCGCGACGTGCCGGGCAAACCGGCGATGTTCGCCACCACCAAGGCCTTCCTCGATCATTTCAACCTGAAGAACCTGGATGACTTGCCGCCCTTGGCCGAGCTTCGGGAAATCGAGCCTGAGCCGGTGCTGGAGTTCGACGATGCACCTGTGCCCCAGGGCCTGCAGGACCTGGCCGATGCCAGCGCCGAGCCGGAGGAGCCCAAGGAGGAGACCAGTTTCCACTCATTGCTGCTGGAACTGGACACCATGGAGGAGGGCCTGAAGACCGATTTCGACGACCTGCTGCGCGAGGGCCCGGGGCCTGAAGGCGAGACGGATGAGTTGCCTGAGCCTGACAGCGAGTCGGAACCTGAGCCAGAGCCAGAGCCGGAAGAAGACATCCTCGGCGTGGCCGAAGCCCGGGAAAAACTGCTGGCCGCCGTCGCCGCCCTTCAACCGCCGGAACTCGAATTGAGCGACGAAGAAGCCGAAGCCCGCGCCCTGGCTGAAGCGATCGAAAACGAACGGCGCGAGTTCGACGACTGATCCGATTTTTTGGTGATTAGACCTCCGCCATCGCGAGCAAGCTCGCTCCCACAATTGATCTTCAGTGTTCATGGGGTCCGAATACCCACAGAACCCTTGTGGGAGCGAGCTTGCTCGCGATAGCGGTGGGTCAGTCAACGAAGAGGGTGAGGGTAATGACGCTATCGCGAGCAAGCCCGCTCCCACATTGGAGGGTGCGGCGTTATCACCGATCGGCGGAAAACGCGCCGGGCCTGCATTGATCAGCTAGTCTCTGATGCGCAAACGTCTCAACGAGCGTATGATTCGCGACCCTTTGGCGATCCCTTCGCCATGGACCTGTTTTCAACGCGTCAGGCCACGCCTGGCCGACCACACCGGGAGGTGCCCAGAATGAAAGACCAAGACCAGAACGACAGCCAGGAAATCCGTCCAGCCGGCGAGAAACTGCAGAAAGTCCTCGCCCGTATCGGCGTCGGTTCGCGCCGTGACGTGGAAACCTGGATCACTCAGGGCCGCATCAAGGTCAACGGCAAAGACGCCACCTTGGGCCTGCGTGTCGACATGCATGACGCCATCACCATCGATGGCAAGGTGATCAAGCGCGAAGAGGCCGCCGAAACGGTGCGCCGCGTGATCATGTACAACAAGCCCGACGGTGAGATCTGCACCCGTGACGACCCGGAAGGCCGTCCGACCGTGTTCGACAAGATGCCGCGTCCCAAGGAAGGTCGCTGGATCAACATCGGTCGCCTCGACATCAACACCACCGGCTTGCTGATGTTCACCACCGACGGCGAGCTGGCCAACCGCTTGATGCACCCGTCCTACGAAATGGACCGCGAATACGCCGTGCGTGTACGGGGCGAAGTCGATGACGAGATGATCGAGCGCCTGAAGGCCGGCGTCGTGCTGGAAGACGGCCCGGCGCGTTTCACCGACATCAAGCAGGCGCCCGGCGGTGAAGGTTTCAACCATTGGTACCACTGCGTGGTGATGGAGGGCCGTAACCGTGAAGTGCGCCGCTTGTGGGAATCCCAGGGGCTGGTGGTCAGTCGCCTGAAGCGCGTGCGTTTTGGCCCGGTGTTCCTCAACTCCGACCTGCCGATGGGCCGCTGGCGTGAAATGAGCCAGTACGAAGTCGACATCCTGGCTGCCGAAGTGGGCCTCACGCCCGTGGCAATGCCGCAGATGACCGCCAAGAGCAAGGACAAGCTGGAGCGGATGCAGCGCAAGTCCTCGCGGCCGATGGCCAAGACCGAACGCGTGCGCACCCTGCGTCCGCCAGTCGAAGGTGCGGCGCCTGGCCCGCGTCCTTCGCGCGAGCCGCAGATCGAAGGCGAGCGTCCGGCGCGCAAACCGGCGCCTCGCCAGGATGGCGAGCGCGGCCCACGCAGCCCGCGTCCGGCTAACGGTCGGGCCGAGCGCGGCGAAGGCCGCAGTGCTCCGGCAGGTCGTGGCACCCCAGTTGCCGATCGCCCGGCCGACACCAAGCGTCCAGCCAAGCCGGCGCCGAAGAAGCGCCCTGGCATCGCGCTGGTGGACCGTGACGCGCCTTCGGGCAAGCGTCGTGGGGCACCGGCCGGTTCGGGACAGCGTCCAGGCTTCGGGCGCCGCAAGCCCGAGTGAGGCCGCGTTGAGGTTCTAGCTGCAAGCGGCAAGAAAAAACGCCAACCGTTGGGTTGGCGTTTTTTTTGGGTTGGCTTAAGGGGTGGGGTGCTGATGAAACCGCTTTCGCGGGCAAGCCCGCTCCCACATTGGGGCGGCGGCGTTCAAAGATCTTCCATTCACTGAGATCAACTGTGGGAGCGGGCTTGCCCGCGAAGGGGCCAGCCGCCTCAACCACTCTTTGCCAGACCTCCCTCGCTTGCCGCTCGAAGCTGCCCTTAAAGCGGCTTCTAAAGCACAAACCGCCCATCGAACATCGCTTCATTGTCCAGCGCCAGCACACCACTTTCGAAAATCAGGTCCAGGTGATGGCTGCCCTTGGCCCCGCCGCCTAGCCCCAGGTGCAGGCCGCAATGACGTTCCTCGAAGCCGGCGTTGCGCGCGTACAGGCTCTTGATCCCTTCATTGGTGCCGATTCCCAGTTCCTCGATGCGACGGTTGGACGGATTGGCGTCCAGGTATTTGTTGAAGTCGTGTTCCAGGCCCGGCACGTCGGTGGCGATTTTCTGAATGGTGGAGTCTTCGATCCACAGCTCCAGCGGCGATTGCAGCACACCGTACTTGCGCGCAAACGGGATGGTGCTGAGGAACGTGCCGACGAATTTGACCCGGCCGTTGATGGTGTCGCTGTGAGTGGCGATTTCACCGGGGGCCAGGTCGTAGTTGCCCACGCCGTTGATGTCGGTCCACTTCTTCACGCTGTCCAGGGCCGTGTCGAAATACGAGCCGTGCTCATCCTGGAAGCTCAACGTCGTGGCTTGGGACATGCGCCGGATCAGGTGACTGTTGAGCCCGGCGATCCGCTGGGGGATGACGCTGAAGGTGTCGTAGAAATAATCGCCGTAGTCCTTGAACAGCAGCGATTTCCTCCAGTTGTCCGCCATCACGCCTTGCAGCGCGCGAACAAAGTCCGGGCCGTCCGGGCGGGGGTTGGGCAGGGTGGAGGAGTCGTAGAAGAAAATGTACAGATCGCTGTCGGCAATGGCCTTGGACAGGCGCTCCGTGGATTCGAGGTCCAGGCGCATGGCACTGAACTGCAAAGGTGAACCGCTGCCCGCCTGTTCGACGATGGCGCCGGTCAGTGCCTCGTAGTCGGCGGTGTGGCCGAGCAAGACCTTGGCGGGCTGGATGCCGGCCAGGGCTGGATGGTGATCGAGGTAGTAAAGGAAATGTGAGATGGCTCGTTGTGTGTCCATGCTTGTTCTTCCCTGACAAATCTATTTGGCTTCCCTGACAACGGCAAAAAGTGGCGGAGTCGACCGGCCGGACCGCCTCCGCCGGGCTGTGCCTACAGAGGCCACATCGCCGTGCCGAACGGAACGACCGCGTCGGCTTGCATCATTTCAACAGCGGCTTCATGGGTTGGCGCTTCAAACCATTCGTCCAGTTGCAGTTCGGTTTCCAAGTCTTTGTCCAGTGTTTGCATAGTGAATCTCCTAGAGGACTTTTACGGAAATGAGCGGGCCGATCGGCGAGTGGAAACTGGCCGCAGGGGGCACCGCAAAACTTGTCGGCACGATGCCTTGGCAAGTCGGTGAAAACCTAGTCGAGGGTTTTTTGGAATGCAAAAAATAATTTTTATTTTTTCAGATGAACTTTTTGTTCCATTTTCGGCGGGTTTTTTTGCTGAGGTAAAACAATTGGCTGTGAGGTTTATTCATTAGCTAGCTTCCTACCGTCAATTTCCAGACGGATGACAGAAATTTCCTACATGGAAAAAATGCGTTACGCCTTGTAAAGAAAAGCTGACGAAAAGCCAGTGCCGCGTCGATCCCAAACACCTGTACCGACGAATGTAAGAAAAAGCTTCCATCAAGCCCTTCAAACGGAGTTTTCCAGGGAATGGGGCGCCTTGTTTCCGCTCCTGGGGCAGGGTCAGATGCGTGCCATGCCTTGTGAGGGTGTCTGGCGGCAAAAGGTCGGCGGTGTACAATGCGCCGCGTTTTACTGTGACCCTTCGCGTACCCACGCACCTTCAAGGTTATCCGCCTTGCTCATTCCGCCACGTCACAAGCGTGTCGGGTTCGATTTCGTCACAGATAAAAACAAACAGGTGACGCATGACCGTTGTAAATACGCTGAATTCCTGGTGCCTGCGCTGGGGTTTGATGGGCGCTGCTTGAAATCCATTTGAGCGGCAACGTCCTACGAACATCATCAAACCTTGCGTGAGACCCTTTTCATGAGTGGACAAAACTCGCATTCAGGCGAGCTGAAACGCGGCCTGAAAAATCGCCATATCCAATTGATCGCCCTCGGCGGCGCCATCGGTACCGGTCTGTTCCTGGGTTCGGCCGGGGTGCTGAAGTCGGCCGGTCCGTCGATGATCCTCGGCTACGCCATCTGCGGCTTCATCGCCTTCATGATCATGCGCCAGTTGGGCGAAATGATCGTCGAAGAGCCGGTGGCCGGTTCCTTCAGTCACTTTGCCCACAAGTATTGGGGCGGTTTCGCCGGCTTCCTGTCGGGTTGGAACTGCTGGATCCTCTACATCCTGGTGGGCATGTCCGAGCTGACCGCGGTGGGCAAGTACATCCACTACTGGGCGCCGGACATTCCGACCTGGGCTTCGGCGGCCGCGTTCTTCATCCTGATCAACGCCATCAACCTGGCCAACGTCAAGGTGTTCGGCGAGGCCGAGTTCTGGTTCGCCATCATCAAGGTGGTGGCGATTGTCGGCATGATTGCCCTGGGCAGCTATCTGCTGGTCAGCGGCCATGGTGGGCCGCAAGCGTCGGTGACCAACCTGTGGTCGCACGGCGGGTTCTTCCCCAACGGCGTCAGCGGCCTGGTGATGGCCATGGCAATCATCATGTTCTCCTTCGGTGGCCTGGAAATGCTCGGCTTCACCGCCGCCGAGGCCGACAAGCCGAAAACCGTGATCCCCAAGGCCATCAACCAGGTGATCTACCGGATCCTGATTTTCTACATCGGCGCCCTGGTGGTGCTGTTGTCCCTGACGCCTTGGGACAGCCTGCTGAGCACCCTCAACGCTTCCGGCGACGCCTACAGCGGCAGCCCGTTCGTGCAGGTGTTCTCGATGCTGGGCAGCAACACGGCGGCGCACATCCTCAACTTCGTGGTCCTGACCGCTGCGCTGTCGGTGTACAACAGCGGCACCTACTGCAACAGCCGCATGCTGCTGGGCATGGCCGAGCAGGGCGATGCTCCACGGGCCCTGGCCAAGATCGACAAGCGCGGCGTGCCGGTGCGCTCGATCCTGGCGTCGGCGGCGATCACGCTGGTGGCGGTGCTGTTGAACTACCTGATCCCGCAACACGCGCTGGAGCTGCTGATGTCGCTGGTGGTCGCGACCCTGGTGATCAACTGGGCGATGATCAGCTACTCACACTTCAAGTTTCGCCAGCACATGAACCAGACCGGCCAGGTGCCGCTGTTCAAGGCGCTGTGGTATCCCTACGGCAACTACATCTGCCTGGCGTTCGTGGTGTTCATCCTTGGCGTGATGTTGCTGATCCCCGGCATCCAGGTCTCGGTGTACGCGATTCCGGTGTGGCTGGCGTTCATGGGGGTGTGCTACGTGATCAAGAACAAGCGCAGTGCCCGTCAGGAACTGGCTGTGGCAGCGGCCAAGTAGGCGCCCCGAAACACACCAGACCCGGCCGCGTGCCGGGTCTGGTTTTTCTGGCTCACGCGATCCTTTGTGGGAGCGGGCTTGCCCGCGAAAGCGTCGTTACATTCAATGCTTCGTCGACTGACACAGCGCTGTCGCCAGCAAGCCCGATGCCACAGCAGGATGGGTGTTGCGCTGGCGATTCGGGGTATTCTTGGCGGCCTGAATACCGGACCTTTTCCCAATGCTGGCGATTTCCAACACCGTGCACATTCCCGACGCCGAGATCGAGCTGACGGCCATCCGCGCCCAGGGCGCCGGGGGGCAGAACGTCAACAAGGTGTCCAGCGCCGTGCACCTGCGCTTCGACATCCCGGCTTCGTCCTTGCCCGAGTTCTACAAGGAACGGTTGCTGGCCCTGCGCGACAGCCGCATCACCAGCGACGGTGTGTTGATCATCAAGGCCCAGCAATACCGCACCCAGGAACAGAACCGGGCCGATGCGCTGGAGCGCCTGGTCGAACTGATCCTCGGGGCCACCAAGGTCGAGAAGAAGCGGCGTCCCACCAAACCGACGCTGGGCTCGAAGAAACGTCGGCTGGAATCCAAGACCAAGCGCGGCTCGATCAAGGCCGGACGCGGCAAGGTGGATTTCTAGTTGCGCGTCCGTGCCTCGCGCTGCCTTGGCGCTTGCCGGTACAAGTACACGCTCAGGGCCAACCCGCCCAAGGCGGCCAGCGCCGCGAACAGGAAGATCGACGCGAAGCCAAAGCCTGCGGCAATGGCACCGGCCAAGGGACCGGTGATCCCCAGTGACAGGTCGATGAACAACGAATAGGCACCCACCGCCGCGCCGCGACTGGACGCCGGCACCAGGTTGACCGCCTCCACGCCCAACGCCGGGAACACCAGGGAAAAACCGAAACCGCTCAACGCCGCCCCCGCCAACGCCCAGTGGGCATCGGGCGCCAGCCATAGCAGCAACAGCCCCAGGACCTCCACCGACAGGCAGGCAATCGCCACGCGAAAGCCACCGAGGCGGTTGATCAGGTTGCCGAACAACAGCCGCGCACCGATGAAGCTGGCGCCGAACAGGCTCAGGCAGAGCACGGCGTTTTCCCAGTGCTGGGTGGCGTAGTACAGGGTGATGAAGGTGGCGATGGTGCCAAATCCGATGGAGCCCAGGGCCAGGCCGCAGCCGTGGGGCAGGACGCGACCCAGCACGTGCATGAAGGGCAGGCGTTCACCGGCGACGATGGGCGCGGCCAGTTTCGGCCAGGCCAATGCCAGGCCCAACGAGGCCAGCAGGATAATGCTGACGCCCATGCTCCACAGTCCCAGCGTATTGACCAGCCACACCCCCAGCGGCGCGCCGATCGCCAGCGCACCGTAGCTGGCAATGCCGTTCCAGGAGATGACCTTGGCGGTATTCGCCGCGCCGACCCGGCCAATCCCCCAGCCGATGGAGCCCGAGCCCACCAGGCTTTCGGCGCTGCCCAGCACCAGGCGGCCGATGAACAGGCTGGCCAGGCTGAGCATCGGCAGGCTCGGCGTCCAGGCCGACACCAGCATGAACACCCCGCTCAGCCCGCAACCGGCCAGGCCGATCATGACCGCGCGCTTGCTCCCCAGGTTATCGATGATCCGGCCCGCGTAAGGGCGGCTGAGCAGGGTGGCGAGGTACTGGACGCTGATCACCAGCCCGGCAATGACCGCACCGAAACCCAGCTCGCCATGGACGTACCCGGGCAGCACGGCGAGCGGGATACCGACGTTCAGGTAACCAATGAAGGTGAATAGGACGATGGAAACAACTTGCAGCGTGACCGCCAGGGGGCGCTGAGAATCTGACATGGGGAAAGGGTCCACGGAGCAGCAACAATAGATAGGCTGCTTATGATAACGGCGACCGTGGGGGCAGGGTGCGGAAAAGTAAAACTATTTGCCCGGCGGCTTGTTCAGTCAGTGCCTTGTTCGCTGACCAGGTGACTGGTGACCAGGGCGGCCAGGGCGTTTTCCTCGGTGCCGAAACGGGCCAGCAGCGCGGCTTGTTTTTCAGGCGACAAGCGCGTCCAGATCTCGACCATTTTCTCGGCGGTGCCGATCAGTACGCTGGCCTGGGCTTCGCTGAAGGGGGAGGTGTCATCGGTCATCGCAGGGCTCGGATTCAGGCAGTGTGGAAAGCGCATCTTAGCGCTTTCCACACGGTCTGGTTACGCGGTGGATCAGTCTTGGCTGTCGGCCTGGCGGCGTTCAGTGGCTTCTTTGGGTTCGGGTTGCTGGGCGTCTGCCGGCCCCCCGGCTTGTAGCGTGGTCGTCTGCTCAGTGTCGTGCAGGCTTGGGAAGGGGAGATTAGGGATCTCGTGCATATCGCGCTCCTCGCAAAGTCTGTGGATAGATCTGGTAGATCCGCGCTTTTAAAAAAGCCTGGGCAGGATACAGCAGGAGAAATGACAAAAAGACGTTTAAATCCTGTTGCACCGACAGATGGGATTGTCTGGACAGGTCAAGGCAAGCTTGTCGACAGGCTTGCAAAGGCCGCCGACAATCGGATGAAGCCATTCGAGGAACGCCAGCACGACGTCCAGGGCATCCTGGGTGAGTTGATCGCGCGTGAACAAGGCGTCCCGGCGAACATCAAGAGGCGCATCGAGCAGCCAACGCCCGCGCCACCGGCTCAATAGTCGCGTCGCTTGCGAAACGCCCATCGACCGGCGATCAGGGTGAAGGTCGCCACCAGTGCCACGAGGATCCAGAAACCTTCGGGATCGGTGGCCAATGGCACGCCGCCGACGTTCATGCCGAAGAAACCGGCAATGATGTTGATGGGCAAGGCCAGCACCGTGACCACCGTCAGGGTGAACAGGGTACGGTTGCTCTGTTCATTGAGGTTGGCGGCGATCTCTTCCTGCAACAGCTTGATCCGCTCGCCCAGCGCGGTCAGGTCGTTGATGATCAGGGCGAATTCCTCGGTGGATTTGCGCAGTTCCTTGACGTCTTCTTTCTGCAACCATTGCGGCGGGCGGTTGAGCAGGCGCAACAACGAACCGGGCTCCAGCGCCAGCAGGCGCTGCAGGCGCACCAGCACCCGGCGCTGGCTGCCCAACTCGGCGCGATTGGTGGACAGGCGCGAAGACAGCAACTGATCTTCGATCTGGTCGACGCCTAGGCTGGTCTTGCGCACGATCTGGGTCAGTACTTCACCCTGGTCGCGCAGCAGGTGCACGAGCAACTCCAGTGGTGAGCGAAAGCATTCGCCGGCCTTGACCGAGGAGCGCAGCTTGTCGACCGAGTGCAGGGGTTGCAGGCGGGCGCTGACGATCAAACGGCTGTGAACGCACACCCACAACGTGGAGACGTCCGAAGACACCAGGTTGCTGAGGTTGAACACCACGTCGTTCACCACCGCCAGCAACGCCGAATCCACGTGTTCGATGCGGGTCGAGCGCGAGCCTTCATGCAGGGCTTCGAAGAATTCCTGTGGCAAGGCCAGGTGACTTTTCATCCAGCGCTCGCACGCGGCATGGGCCAGGTTCAGGTGCAGCCAGAGGAACTCATCGGCGTCCTGGGGGTGTTGCAGGCTTCGCAGGGCTTGGGCCGAGTCGATTTCCTGTCCACGCTGGCCGGGACGGAAACGAAACCCGTAGAGCAGGCCGAACAGGTCCGGATCGCGGTGGCTTTGATCGATGCTGTGATTCATGAAGGCTCGCTGGCGGGAAGTGCCTGTCGCGGCTACAGGTTCACTTGAGTGGCATCATCGCAAGCTTTCTTGATGGTTTTGTGACAGTTGTGAGGGGACCGACAGGTTTAAATCCAGGCAAAAAAAAGAGCCGCGCAACGGGAAGTTGCGCGGCTCTTTTTGCAGGTCAATCAAGTGTCTTGCTTGTTGCTCAGAACTTCGCCAGTGGTGGCATCGAAGTCGACGTCGAACTCTTTGCCGTCAGCGGTCTTCAGTTCAACTTCATATTCATAACCGTTGAAGTGATTGTCCAGGTCGGTGTCGGTGATGGTCGCGCCCGGGTGCAACTTCAGGGCTTCTGCGTTCATCGACTCAAGGGACTTGATTTTGCCTTCCTTGACCAACTGGGGAATCTGGTCGATCCGGACGTCGGCTTGTGCCAGGCCGGCGGTGAGGGTCAGGGCAGCGGCGGTAAAGAGGGCAGTCAACGTTTTCATAAGTGCTTTCCTTGTGTCATTAAAGGGGTGATTCGTTTAAGTGGGTTCAGGCTAACGCTGGCAACTTAATTCACCCTTAATTTGCAATAACTTGGAATGCACCCAGAGGCCTGTGGTTCCCCAAAGGCCTCTTCGGTTTCAATACCCGTTCTTTTTCAGCAGTTGTGCCACGCTGCCAGTCTCGGGACGCTTGAAGTACTTGAGCAGTTCACTGGCGCGGTTGGTAAAGATGCCATCGACGCCGGCATCCAGCACTTTCTTGAAGTCCACTGCCTCATCCACGGTGTAGACGTGCACCAGCAGGCCCTGGTCATGGGTGTACTGGTTCATCCAGGGTTTGACCAGGTCCGCGTAACTCTGGCTACCGCCATGGGTCAGTGCGGCGGACGGCCCGGTGCCGATGGCGCCCTGGGCCTTGGCGTACTGGACCCATTTCTCGAACTCGGCCTTGTCTTTGGGTTCCTGTTTGGCGTAGTAGGCCGCCTTGTCGGTTTCCCCGGACTCGGCAAACGGCACCTTGGACTTGGGCTCGATGTTGCCTTCGCCGACCCACAGCAAGAGGATCTTCGGCACCTTCGGCATCTCTTTTTGCAACAGTTCGAGGCTGCTCTTCTCGAAGGTCTGCAAGACCACCTTGCCCTTGCCTTGGCCGACGCCGGTGGCGCTCTTGGCAAGCTTGGACCCGGACGGACTCAGCCAGCCACGGTCCTGCAACTTGTCCTTGAGGTCACGCTCGATGCCGGGGAACAGCTTCGGCTCCTTGGTTTCGATGTACAGCCCCGGTTTGTGCTGCGGGTTGCCTTCGGCAATGTCGATCACTTCATCGAGGGTCAGGATCTTCAGGCCGGCGAACGAGGGGCGCGCGCGGTCCGGGTAGGTCGTGTTGAACCAGCTGCCGGCGTCCAGGGTCTTGAGCTCTGCCATGGTGAAGGCGTTGGCGGTGCTGTCCTTTCGCTCGGGAAATTTGCTCGCGACGTCCGTGGTGCGCAGCAGGCTGTCGTCATGCAGCACGAACAACACGCCATCCTTGCTGCGTTGCAGGTCCAGTTCCAGGTAGTCCGCCCCCAGGTCGCGAGCCAGCGTGTAGGAAGCCGCGGTGGATTCCGGCGCGTCGAACGAGGCGCCACGGTGGGCGATGACCGCTGGATGAGGGATGCCCTGGCGAGCTGCCAGGGCCTTGGGGCTCAACGCTTCGGCGGCGTGGGCCTGGCCGAAGCCGAGCACCAGGCTCAGCATCAAGGCGCTGCGGGTGAAGGTGACAGGCATGCTCGAGTTCCTTTCGTGGGTGTGCAAAAACCTATCTTTTAACAACTGAACGCCGTCGGCGCTATCGCCATACCGACATAAATGCGTGCGAAGCAGATTTTTCCCACGCATTGGCGCACCGCTTTGCAGTACCCTTGGTCGCACCAGTTTCCCCGGCAGAGGGAGACCTTGAATCAGCATTCGCCGCCCTGCGTGTAAACCATCGATCAGCCGTCCCCAGGGGACGCATCCATGAGGTTTACCATGCGCACCACTTCGACACTCATCTGCCAGGCCGCCGACCAGCTCAAGGGTTTTGTCGGCCTGAACCGCAAGACCGGCCAGTACATCGTGCGTTTCAGCGAAGACGCCTTCGGCATGGACGTGGCCGACGACGGCATCATCCCCACCTGTGAATTTGTCTGGGGGCCGGTGGCAGACGGCACCATGGCCCTCAAGCGCGAGCGGATCCAACTGCTGCTGGACCAGCATGTCGACGACCGGATCAACCTCACTGATCCGCTGCGGGTCTACATGGCCCGCACCGACCTGCCTGAAATCGTAGCGGTGCGGCAGTTGGTCGTGGAGGGCTGATCCCCACGGATCAGTTGATCGATACCCGGTGACACTCAGGCGCGGGTCTTGGCGCATGCCTCGACAAATGCCTTCGCCAGCGGCGGCGTGCGGCCTTCCAGCGCGGCTCGTTCGGGCTGAAACAATGTCGCGACAAAGAACGGATGATCGCGCAGTTCCACCGCGCGCAAGTCACCGGTCGAGTCCCGGGCGACGGCGTGCAGGCGCTGGCCGAGCAGGTCTTTTTCGAAGGCCGGGTTGAGCCCGAAGCGGCAGCGATAGCTTTCGAACGCTGTCTGGCGTCCATAGGCCCGGGCAATCAGTGACCCCGCGTCGAACTGAAGGCTGTCGAGGGTTTCGATCAAGGCGCAGCTCAGCGGCGTCACCACGAGCCGTTCAGCCTCGGGGGAGTTCTCGCCGTGGGCGGCATCGGTCCAGCCCATCACGTGGCGCGCGTATTCCAACACCGCATGCTGGAAACCGCCGCAGGTGCCGAGGAACGGACGACGTTGTTCACGGGCAAACCGAATGGCGTGCAAAGCGCCGTCTTCATTTCGGTAAGGGCTGCCCGGTACGCACCAGATGCCGTCGAAGTCGTTCATCAGCGTGCTGTGCTCGATCAGGTCGGTGGCCAGCCACTGAAAACGAGGCCCGTGGCCTGTTTGCTGGCTGGCCTGTTCAAGGGCCAGGGGGATCGCCCGGTGGGCCGTGATTTGTGGGTCATGATCGCCGACCAGGGCGATGTGCAAAGGACGCTGGTTTTCCATGGAAATCTCGCCGCTTGTTGATTGCTGGCGGCCACTATAGATTGGCGTTCACGCAATCAATATTGGCGTTTACCCAAGTGTTCAATGCATCCACGCACTATCGACTGGACTATCCCGACCTCTCCCTGATCCTGGCGTTGGTGCGTGGAGGCTCGCTGGCTCGGGCGGCGCGGTTGCTGGACGTAGACGTGTCCACCGTGTTTCGTTCGGTGCGCCGACTCGAGGCGGCCCTGGGCCAACCCCTGTTCGAAAAAAGCCGTGCCGGGTATCTGCCCACGAGCTTGGCCCAGACGCTGTCCGAGCAGGCTGAGCGCGCCGAACAGGCCCTGGAGGCGGCACGCATCGGCGTGGAGCAGGGCGGCGAGGTCGTCAGCGGCACGGTGCGCCTGACGTGCTCCGACTCGGTCCTGCAGGTGCTGTTGTTGCCGGCGCTGGCGCGGTTCATGCCCGCGTATCCGGCGTTGAACCTGGACCTGAGTACGTCGAACGACTTCGCCAACCTGAGCCGTCGCGATGCTGACATCGCCTTGCGCCTGACCCGCTCGCCGCCGGAACATTTGGTGGGGCGGCACCTTGGTGGTGTCGTCTACCGAGTCTGCGGGAGTCCGGTCTTCCTGTCCGGCGCGAATCTGGATGACTTGGCGTCCCTGACCTGGATTGCGCCGGACGACTTCCTCCCCGATCACCCCACCGTGGCCTGGCGCCGACAACATCTGCCCGCCGTGATGCCAGCCTATCGCTGCAACAGCATGCTCTCGGTCGCCGAGTTGGCGCGGGCCGGCCTGGGTGTCGCCGCCTTGCCGGATTTTCTGATCGGTGAAGGCCAGGGCTTGATCCCCTTCGGCGAACCGTTGGCGGGGTATGACACGTCGCTCTGGCTGCTGACACGACCAGACTGCCGCGCCTTGCGTTCGGTGGTGACATTGTTCGACGAGTTGGGGCGTAATTTGCGGCAGCGCTGATGTTTCATGAGCCAAGCGTGCCGAGATAGATGATGATCGCCCAGCGGTTATAGTGCCTTCAGCACCAGCCCCAGGCGGAGAACATCATGGCGACCCCTTACCCATCCACCCCCGCGGCCCCCGTGGATCACTTGCGTTTTCATCGGCCTCACGCGCATCTGGCACCCACCTTCGGGAATGATCGCTTTGCGTTGCGAGCGGAGGCGTTCGCGCGTTTTTTCGGCACGCCGATGTTCCTCGGCGCACAAACCCTGATCGTGCTGATCTGGGTAGGCTTGAACCTGTCGGGCATCGTGCATTTCGACGCTTATCCGTTCATCTTGCTCAATCTGGCGTTCAGTCTGCAGTCGGCCTACGCCGCCCCGCTGATCCTGCTGGCGCAAACTCGCCAGGCCGCTCGCGACAAAGCCCAGGCGGAAGCCGATGCGCAACATCGCGAAGCCCTGGCCATTGCCAACACTGAGCGCCAAGCCCAGGCCGCGCACAATACGGCGCAGTTGCTCGAGTTGTTGGAGCAGAACACCCGCCTGACGGAAATGACCAAGGCACTGACCGAGCGCATCGACAGCCTGACCACCGAAATGCATCAGAAATTCGTGAACACTTCCTCGGCGCAATGACCCTCGTGACGCGACTCCCGGTGGTGGGCACTCAAGCCTGATAGCGAACCAGGAACATGTCGAGGGCTGACTCGATCACCTGCACTTGCTCCTCATGGGTCAGGCTTGGTTGCCCCATGGAAATCTGTGGCCAGAAGGCGAAGGTCTTGATCAAACCGTGCATTTGCTGGGCAGCGAATTCCGGCTCCACCGGCTTTAGCCGGCCATCGACCTGGGCTTGGCGAATCCAGGTGGTGAGGCCCTCTTCACGCTGGCCCATGCGCGACACCATGTCTTGGGCACGTTCGGGTGAGTGAATGGTTGCGGCAATGGCGATACGCGCCAGATCGAGGAAGTTTTCCTCCGATAAGAGTTGTAGCTTGGCTTGCAGCAACCGACGTAGCTGCTCACGCAAAGGCTCCAACGGGTCATAGGCCATCTCCTGTTCAGCGGTGATGCTCTCCCATAGCCGACTCAGAATTTCGGCAAACAGCTCTTCCTTGCTCGGAAAGTGGTTGTACACCGTGCGCTTCGACACGCCGGCCGTCGCCGCGATCCTGTCCATGCTGGTGATCTCGAAACCGTTGATGCGGAATTCGGCAATCGCGGCCTGGAGGATGGCTTCGCGTTTTCGTTCGGTGAGGCGCTGCGGTACGGTCATGGGCATTCGTCGGTTGAGAAGGGCAAATTACACTCGGCAGTTTACTTGCTCCCGGGATTCATGCAATCTAGAAACTACACCGAGTGGTGTAGTTTTGTCGCGAACGGCTGAGCGTGCACGTCGCAGCCATCAAACGTCCTACAAAGACGAAGCGTAATTCGACGACGTTCCTGGAGTTATCGCACCATGAGTATTCCTTCTTCCACGACCGATAACGCAGCTGCCAACCCGGCCTCCCGACACGAACAAGGGAAGTATCACAATCACGCCCATACACCGCGAGAAGGGTTTGGCCAGATGCTGCGCATCATCTGGAACATGCTCCTCCACAAGCCCCGTACCACCCGTCCGGCAGGGGCCATCACCGTCCAGCCGCTGACCCGCGCCGAGCTGCTGGCAGCACCGAACCAGAGTGTGTTCCGTCTCGGCCACTCCACGGTTCTGCTCAAACTGCGCGACAAGTTCTGGATCACCGACCCGGTGTTCTCCGACCGTGCATCGCCCGTGCAATGGGCCGGCCCCAAGCGTTTCCACCAGCCGCCCGTCAGCCTGGAGGATCTGCCGCCGATCGAGGCGGTGATCCTGTCTCATGACCATTACGACCACCTCGACCATCAGGCCATCCTCAAGCTTGCCGCCAAGACCCGGCACTTCCTCACACCCCTTGGCGTGGGTGACATCCTGGTCAAATGGGGTATCGAGGCCAGCAAGGTGCGTCAGCTGGATTGGTGGCAAAGTACCGAAGTGGACGGTATCGAGTTCATCGCCACACCATCACAGCATTTTTCCGGTCGCGGGCTGTTCAACGGCAACAGCACGTTATGGGCTTCCTGGGTGATGATCGATGGCGGCGCGCGGATTTTCTTTAGCGGCGACACCGGTTACTTCGACGGTTTCAAGCGCATCGGCGAGCGATACGGCCCCTTTGACCTGACCCTGATGGAAACCGGCGCCTATAACGTCGACTGGCCTCACGTGCACATGCAGCCCGAGCAGACATTGCAGGCTCATATCGACCTGCGTGGGCGTTGGCTGCTGCCGATCCACAACGGTACATTCGACCTGGCGATGCATGCCTGGTTTGAACCCTTCGACCGCATCCTGGCGCTGGCCTGGGAGCGCAACGTGCTCATTACCACGCCACAGATGGGCGAAGCCTTCACCCTGACCCATCCGCACCGTGGCCGGGCCTGGTGGCTGGAGGTAGAGGCGTCGGCCTATCAGAACCAGACTGGCGCGGCCTGACGCCCGCCGCAGCGGCCCGGCTATTCGATCATCGCGTAGTCGGCCCGTCCCATCGGGTCCGGTGTAGCACCCTTGATGTTCATGCCACGCCCCGGTGCAAAGCCAGGGAAGAACACCAGGCCTTCGGCTTCAAAGCGAAACGCCAGCGCCAGTCGGGTTACATCGAGCAGTTCACCCCCGGCTTCGAAGCGTTGGATGGCGGGTACCGAGACGCCCGACCGACGGGACAACTCCTCGACACTCCACCCCAGCATGGCGCGGGCTTGCGCGCTGTGGGCAGGGGTGAATTGATAGACAGCGATGCGTTCCAGGGTGGTTTTGAGTGCGAGAGAGGCCATGGGATGCTCCAAAGCAGTGGATTCAAAATACTGTGTTTTTGTACAGTTGTTTTGAAACCGGATCAATCTCATTTTTTTGATGGGTGACCAGTGGTCGGCTTCAGCCAAGCGCTCGGTGTACCCTGGCGTCTAACGGAGGAGGGGTGGTATGTCTATTTCCGATAGTGACTGGAAAAGTTACAACGAGCTCTACGAACTGGCGCTGGACCGCTTCTGCAAAGGGGTTCTTGCTGATGCCCAGACGATCGCTCAGAACGAAACTTTATCGGCCCACGCTCGATACGCAACGCTGTATGGTCTCATACGCAATCGAGACAAAGACCTGTCGATGGCCTTCAACGGACGTCGACGCAAAGAAGTTTCCCTATCTTTGAGGCTGATGGTCGCCTATGACCTGCTGAGCGATCAGGAGCTGATGGTTCTGAGCGACGAGTTACGAGAACGGATTTCCGACGCTGTTCGTCAGCCCTATGAAATAGAATGGGCCACAGACGCATAGTCCTTTTCAAGCAGAGCACACCATGTTGATCTTCAATTGCACCGAAGCGGCTTGTAACTTCTTTAGCCGCGTGCACAAAGGCAAGAAAATCACTCCAGTGGAGAAGCCTCCGTCACCCGTTATCGAGGACGATGAGGTGGATGGATTCGCAGAACAGTGGTTGGTCCATGCCATTACTGTCCAACGTAAACATGTGTTGTTCGTCATCCATGTGCAAACCCGTTATTGCATGATCTTCGCTGACGCCAAAAAAGCTGACGTGGAAGGTTTTATTCATCGGTTTTCCGAGCGTTGGATCAACGGCTTGATGCGCCACGCCGGGCAATATGACCTTTTGCACTGGGTCGATGACGAGCCAATGATGGCCCGCTTCCAGGAAAGTTGTCATGAGTCCGTTTTTTACAAGCGCGGCCATCGCGGTGCGCAAAAGCACATCAATGAAATCTCCTGGGTTTTCGAGGATTGCGCCGCTGAGTGGGGAACGTTGCCTTCTGATGAATTCTCCGCAGGCCGCTTTGATGGTGATATGAACAACACCCCGAGAGGCAGCAAGGGGCACAAGGACTATTACTTCCCAGATGAGGAAATGATTGTTCACTGGTTGCGGCGTTATGGTGGACTGGATGAGCCCAGCGTTCAGAAAGCCCGTGAACGACGGATGGAAGTGAAACGGGAGATGCGGGCGTTTGAGCGGCAGCTTGTCCAAGATGGACTATGAACTGAAACACCGGCGCGTGTAGGGTTGCTGTCAGCCCAAGCCGAGATCAGTTATCGGCCAACCCAGGCGCTTCACGGATAATGAAGTGGTCCAGATTCTCAATCTGAGCACTGAACACCCCGAACGTCTGCTCGGGGTTTTTCTTGCTCGGCACCTGTTTCAGCTCCGGTGTCACGCCATAGAAGAAGCAATACAGATCCCGTTCGCTCTCGGCGGCATGCTTGATTTCTTCCAGAAACGCCTTGCGCTTGCGGTAGCTGTCGATCAGCTTCTTGCTCAGGTAAACGTTGACCGAATAAGGCTTCTTCTTCACCTCGCCCGGTAGCTGGGTCCAGACCTTTTGCTCGAAATCGACGCGAAAACTGGCGCTGTGATAATCCTCGATCTTCTTGATCTTGCCCCAGTAGATCAGCCCCTTGTTATCCAGCAAATATTCGATCTTCTTGAAGAACGATGCATAGGGCGCCGTGTGCTCGCCAATCTTCAACGGCATGCGCTTGAGCAGGTCCTTGTCCGCGAAGTTCGAGACAAAACACTCCACTGGATGGGCGAACACATGGGTTTTGTCCGGCGCTGAATCACGGCTCGGGTGCTCGACGTTATTGTCGGCTGAAGGCACTCGCTCCTCGCGCATGACGTCTGCCGCCACTGCCGGGCTGGACGGCTTACGCAGATACTCACGCCGGGTCAGCAATAGCTCCGAAGGGAAGTGTTCCTCTCGACCGTCATCCAATTGCGCAGCATCCGCCTCCAGGCCGGTAGTCGGAGTTTTCAGGCTCGCATAAGGACAACCCTCGACATGCCGCGTGCTGGGAATGTTCTTGAAGTGCGGCGTGCGCACGTAGTTCACATTCTTGGCGTTGAACGTCCCCAACACATTCGCCGCATCGAACGCCGCCCGACAGGCGTCGTTGGGGCACTGGAACTGTTCCTTCGCGGAATCGAAGCCCACCGTCTCGTCGAAATTCAAATCGCGCACGTCATAGATCGACAGCTTGTCGTCGAGGCTGCGGCAGTAGGCGAGGTCGAATTTCATGAGGGGCTCGGGTCCTTGAGTGGGGGGAGGGTATTAATAGCGGGTGGTGGGGGAGTACTGAATGATTTGGCTATCGAGCTTAGGTGAGTCGGTATCAAAATGCCGAT
Organism: Pseudomonas sp. MS646; assembly: GCF_036693845.1. Classification (NCBI taxonomy): domain Bacteria; kingdom Pseudomonadati; phylum Pseudomonadota; class Gammaproteobacteria; order Pseudomonadales; family Pseudomonadaceae; genus Pseudomonas; species Pseudomonas sp. MS646. The sequence continues at coordinate 4,728,989 of NZ_CP144763.1, read as the reverse complement.
TAACTCCAAATGCATGTCGTTAGTCGGAATTATATTGCTGAGAAAGCCTGTATGAGTCACATTAGTCGGCATCATAATTCCGATTGTATGGCGCGCTATGGTAGGACAGCTCACGATCCAGGCCTATATCAAAGGCCATTGGCACGACGCAATGGTGCTCTCTGTATCGGACGCTCAAAAGGTCGATGAGTCGCGTTGCGCCGCATCTTACGCTCAGAGTTACCTGGTCGAATTCATCGATAAATTCGAGACGCTCTTCGAGCCTGCCGTCAGCGTCAACCTTCCGTTGAGCTGGAACCCTGTCGATAGCAAAGGGTACCCCCCGTTTGTGTACGACATCATACCGGCCGGCGCCGCCCGTAAATCGTTGCAGCGGCGATTTGGTGGAGAAAGACCGGTTGGGATGGACATGGGCTTTTTCCTTTTGAGCCGCTGCACCCCTTCGCCTATAGGGCACTTGCGCGTGAAGGAGTCTTTCGAGCAAATCGATCAGACCCGCAAGGAGGCCTTTGCCCGCAAAGAGGTCGTAGAGAGGACAAGTGATTTTCTCGAATACGCTTATGAGTCCGGCGCTGCCCTAGGCGGTGCCACTGGCGCCCAGGGCGAAGCGCCGAAGCTGATTATGGTCGAAGGAGAGGATGGCGACCTATATGCCGACGCCATGCTTTGCGACGAGCATGCGCGCCGTCATTGGCTGGTAAAGTTTGCTCGCAACCAGGGCACTGAACGCGACAAGAACATCCTGCGAACGGAATACCATTATTACAAAGCGATCTCTCAGCTTGGTTTGAACACGATAGCCACAGATGGGCTGGTGCTTGAGGAAGCCGACAAGCCGAGCCTGTGGATGCCACGTTTTGATCGGCGGGTCGCTGACGGCGAGGTAGAAAGGATTCCAGTCGAGTCGATTTATTCGGTGTGCGGGAACACCGAACCGGGCTCGAGGATGAACCATGAGGACGTGCTCCGCCGTCTGGTGAATCTGTGGCGCATGAACGGGCAGGACGCAGAGCTTGAGGATTTGGTGTTCGAGTATCTGCGCCGTGACGTGCTTAACCGCATCCTTGGGAACTCGGACAATCATGGACGCAACATGGCCATTTTCAGATATCGAGGCAGATTCGATCTGGCGCCGATCTACGACCTCGCGCCGATGGTGCTCGACCCGGAGGGCGTTACGCGAGCCACTAAATGGGAGTCCGAGCACATGGGAAGTCCCGACTGGAAAACGATCTGCGGATACTTTCAGGACCTGGTAAGCACAGACGTGCTCTTCGAACGTCTGCGCGGAGCGGCTGAGACGTTTCGGGCGTTGCCGGATCTGCTGGTCGATCTTCCAGACGAAGTGAGGCGCGCTCAGTCTATTCCGATGAACAATCTGGACAAGCGCCTGGCCGAGTGGGGGCTTCGATGACAGATAACACCCCCGAACGGCGCAAGGAAATTATCGAAGACATCGCGATGCAGCATGCGCTGGGGAATGAAACCCTCGGAACCGCTGTTCGCCGGTTAAGGCTCGAGGTAACCGGTCTGGATCAGGACACCTTCGCGCTGATGTGCAAGATGTCGACCAAAGCCCTGTACCAGATCGAGAAGGACAAGGGCAATCCGACCCTCAGCACCATCGAATCCATCTTGCGGAAATTCGGTCTTCGCCTGGGGCTGACCACAGCGCTCCAGCCCATTTATGCGCCGCAGCCTGAGCCGCACAAGCCGGCCACTTACGCGCTGACTCGTGGGGCTAAGCCTCGGCGCAAGTCGACGGGTTGAGCTCCGCGGAGTGGTTGCTCTGCGAGCCAATTGAATGGAAGGGCTTAATCGGATGAGTAAAGGGCCCTTCCTCACCTACTAGCCAGACTTACTCAATCTGAGCAGGCGGGATTTCAGCGGGCGCCTCGCCAATGCAGGCCTCGTCGAACTCGCCCATGGCGGCCTCGTCGATAGCGCCGATTTTCAGCAGTGCTTCTGCCGAACTGTGAATCGACTCGAAGGCCTCACTTTTAAACGCGTTAGCCATTCAATATCTCCAGTAGAAGTTGGACTGAAGCCTTGCTCCATCACCGTGGCGAGGGAGCTTGCTCCCGCTGGGCTGCGCAGCAGACCCTCTTTAACTAAATGTAGTCACTCAACAACCAGCCGCCCAACCCTCTCATACAGCGACAAGGTAAACGCCTCCCGAACACTGGCAAGATGACGCCGCCGATGGCAGTTAAATGCAAAAAACCCCGCTTTCACGGGGTTTTTAGTCGAGCGTCAAATGACAGGGTCCAACTTAGGATTTATCAATCCCAGCTCAACGCCCCACCCGTCTGATACTCAATCACCCGAGTCTCAAAGAAGTTCTTCTCTTTCTTCAAGTCCATGATCTCGCTCATCCAAGGGAACGGGTTCGTCGTGCCTGGATACTCTTCTTTCAGGCCAATCTGCGACAGACGACGGTTGGCGATGAACTTCAGATAGTCCTCCATCATCGCCGCGTTCATACCCAATACGCCGCGAGGCATGGTGTCACGGGCGTATTCGATCTCCAGCTGCGTACCCTGCAGGATCATCTGGGTCGCTTCTTCCTTCATCTCGGCATCCCACAGGTGCGGGTTTTCGATCTTGATCTGGTTGATCACGTCGATGCCGAAGTTCAGGTGCATGGATTCGTCGCGCAGGATGTACTGGAACTGCTCGGCGACGCCGGTCATCTTGTTGCGGCGGCCCATGGAGAGGATCTGAGTGAAGCCGCAGTAGAAGAAGATGCCTTCCAGGACGCAGTAGTAGGCGATCAGGTTGCGCAGCAACTCCTTGTCGGTTTCCGGGGTGCCGGTTTCGAACTTCGGATCGGAGATCGAGCGGGTGTACTTCAGGCCCCAGGCGGCTTTTTTCGCGACCGATGGGATCTCGTGGTACATGTTGAAGATCTCGCCTTCATCCATGGCCAGCGATTCGATGCAGTACTGGTAGGCGTGGGTGTGGATCGCCTCTTCGAACGCCTGGCGCAGGATGTACTGGCGGCACTCCGGGTTGGTGATCAGGCGATACACGGCCAGGACCAGGTTGTTGGCCACCAGGGAGTCGGCGGTGGAGAAGAAGCCCAGGTTGCGCATTACGATGCGGCGCTCGTCGTCGGTCAGGCCTTCCGGGTTTTTCCAGAGGGCGATGTCGGCGGTCATGTTGACTTCTTGCGGCATCCAGTGGTTTGCGCAGCCGTCCAGGTACTTCTGCCAGGCCCAGTCGTATTTGAAGGGCACGAGCTGGTTGAGGTCGGCGCGGCAGTTGATCATGCGCTTTTCATCGACGGCGACACGGGCGGAGGCGCCTTCGAGTTCGGCGAGGCCTTCGGCGATGTCGAGTTTGTCGAGGGCGGCCTTGGCGCGAATGATCGCGGCCGAGTCGCTGGCCGTCACGGCGCGGGCTTCGAGCGCGGCGGCACCGCCGGCGCTGTCGAGGCGGTCCATGTTGGCTTCAGAAGCGTGGCCGGCATTGGCGCTTTTTACAGCGACTTCGCCGTCTTCTTTGTCGAATTCGTCCCAGCTCAGCATGACGTGTCGTCTCCTGCGTGAGGGCCAGCAACCCGGGGGAGGTCGGCTGGCGGCGGTGGATCTTGGAAAAATCGTTTGTTGCAGCTGACGCAGGCAATAAACAGAAAAATGTACGGGTCGTGCTGAAGCGGCGGTGAACGCGAAGAGGTCATGGGTCTTGGCGTGGGCTTCAGGCTGGCTTGATCCCCTGTAAGGGAATATTGCAGGCCCGTTTAAGGCGGCATTATAAGGACTTTTTTGCCTACGTGGTGCGGCGAAATCGCCCACGGAGGAGCTGACGGACGGCTCATCCGCGTTGGAGCGAGGGTTTACAAGGCTTTGGCCGGATCCGGCTGCCGAAGATTTTTTTTGCCTGGGTCGGATGGCAGGCTTTTTTGCTCAAAAAATGAGCTGTTTTTGCCTTTTTACACTACATGTTGTGTTTGAAAAGGGTTTTCGACGGCTCCAGACACAACCGGGCCCGATCGAAATCGGGCCCTGGAAAATACCGGTAGTGATCAGCCGTTGGAGCAACCGTTGCCCATCACGCTGTAGCGCAGGATGTGGCGCTGGCCCTTGGAATCGTCGTAGACCATCTTCGCCGGGACTACTTCGCAGACATTCGGGATCTCGCTCATGGAAATGACTTTGGCGATGTCCAGGTGAGTGGAGTAGGTGTACTCCTCAACGGCGGGTTTTTGCTGGGCGACATCGCTCGGGGCCTCGTCTGCCATCGCGGTGGCGCACAGGCTGCCGAGGACCAGAACCCATAAAGCTTTCATCTGATTTCACCTTTTTTGAGGTCGAGTGGGGTCACGCAACCTTTTTGGGGTTGCGTGTGGAGCAAGTATTGGAAATTTGATCAACGGCCTTCGTGGGGGCTGTGTTGCGTCAATCGTGTTTGCCGGTTGGCGGGGCTGATTCTAGAGGGGCAGGGTGGATGCAAACAGACTGGGTTTTGATAAAGACTTTTGGTTGATTTGGTAATAATCGACTGGTGTTGGAGGCTGGCTGTTGGATCTGTTCTGGCTGTGCTGTTGTCTTCGCGAGCAAGCCCGCTCCCACAGGGAATGGGCTGTGAAAGTGGTCTTGCACGTTAGTACCGACATTTTGTAGGGACTTGTTACTACCATCGTCGAATGGTTCTATAGGCCCGCCCCAGGCTACAACGGGACCATACAAAAACAACTATGTCACCGAGGTAAGAAACATGAGTGCGGCTTCTCTGTATCCCGTTCGCCCCGAGGTTGCGGCCAGTACGTTGACTGACGAGGCGACCTACAAGGCGATGTACCAGCAGTCAGTCGTCAACCCGGATGGCTTCTGGCGCGAGCAGGCCAAGCGCCTGGACTGGATCAAGCCCTTCACCACGGTGAAGCAGACGTCCTTTGACGATCACCATGTCGACATCAAGTGGTTTGCCGATGGCACCTTGAACGTTTCCTACAACTGCCTCGACCGCCACCTGGCCGAGCGTGGCGACCAGGTCGCGATCATCTGGGAGGGTGATGACCCGTCCGAGAGTCGCAACATCACCTATCGCGAACTGCATGAAGAAGTCTGCAAGTTCGCCAACGCCCTGCGTGGCCAGGACGTGCACCGCGGCGACGTGGTGACCATCTACATGCCCATGATCCCGGAAGCTGTGGTCGCCATGCTGGCCTGTGCCCGGATCGGCGCGATCCACTCGGTGGTATTCGGTGGCTTCTCCCCCGAGGCCCTGGCCGGCCGGATCATCGACTGCAAATCCAAAGTGGTGATCACCGCCGACGAAGGCATTCGCGCCGGTAAGAAGATCCCGCTCAAGGCCAACGTCGACGACGCGCTGACCAACCCGGAAACCAGCAGCATCCAGAAAGTCATCGTGTGCAAGCGCACCGCGGGCAACATCAAGTGGAACCAGCACCGGGATATCTGGTACGAAGACCTGATGAAAGTCGCCGGCACCGTTTGCGCGCCGAAGGAAATGGGCGCCGAAGAAGCGCTGTTCATCCTCTACACCTCCGGCTCCACCGGCAAGCCCAAGGGCGTGCAACACACCACGGCCGGCTACCTGCTCTACGCGGCCCTGACCCACGAGCGCGTGTTCGACTACAAGCCGGGCGAAGTCTACTGGTGCACCGCCGACGTCGGTTGGGTCACCGGCCACAGCTACATCGTCTATGGCCCGTTGGCCAATGGCGCGACCACGGTGCTGTTCGAAGGCGTACCGAACTACCCGGACATCACTCGGGTGGCCAAGGTCATCGACAAGCACAAGGTCAGCATCCTCTACACCGCGCCGACCGCGATCCGCGCGATGATGGCGTCGGGCACCGCCGCCGTCGAAGGCGCCGATGGCAGCAGCCTGCGCCTGTTGGGGTCGGTGGGTGAGCCGATCAACCCGGAAGCGTGGGACTGGTACTACAAGAATGTCGGCAAGGAACGTTGCCCGATCGTCGACACCTGGTGGCAAACCGAGACCGGTGGCGTGTTGATCAGTCCATTGCCGGGCGCCACGGCGTTGAAACCGGGCTCGGCCACTCGTCCATTCTTCGGCGTGGTGCCGGCGCTGGTGGACAACCTCGGCAACCTGATCGAAGGCGCCGCCGAAGGCAACCTGGTGATCCTCGATTCGTGGCCAGGCCAGGCGCGCACGCTGTACGGCGACCACGACCGCTTCGTCGACACCTACTTCAAGACCTTCAGTGGCATGTACTTCACCGGTGACGGTGCGCGTCGCGACGAGGACGGCTACTACTGGATCACCGGTCGCGTGGACGACGTGCTCAACGTGTCCGGCCACCGCATGGGCACCGCCGAGATCGAAAGCGCCATGGTCGCCCACCCGAAAGTCGCCGAAGCGGCGGTGGTGGGTGTGCCGCACGACATCAAGGGGCAGGGCATCTACGTCTACGTGACCCTCAATGCGGGCGAGGAAAGCAGCGAGGCCCTGCGCCTGGAGTTGAAGAACTGGGTGCGCAAGGAAATCGGTCCGATCGCCTCGCCAGATGTCATCCAGTGGGCACCGGGCCTGCCGAAAACCCGCTCCGGCAAGATCATGCGCCGCATTCTGCGCAAGATCGCCACGGCGGAATACGACGCGCTGGGTGACATTTCCACCCTGGCCGACCCAGGCGTGGTGGCGCACCTGATCGAGACGCACAAGACCATGAACGTCGCCTGACGGCGGATTTGTGATCCCTGAAAGCCCGGAACGGTGTGAGCCGTTCCGGGCTTTTTTTGTATGTGCGCATTCCCATGTGGCGAGGATGCTTTTGTGGCGAGGGGATTTATCCCCGCTGGGCTGCGAAGCGGCCCTAAACCCTGACACCTCGGTCTGCCAGACAGATTGAGCCGCCTGTCTTGGGGCTGCTGTGCAGCCCAGCGGGGATAAATCCCCTCGCCACAGGGTTCGGTGTCCGAAAGACTCTGGCATCTGGCATCTGGCATCTGGCATCTGGCATCTGGCATCTGGCATCTGGCTTTGGAGCTGCTGCGCAACCCAGCGGGAGCAAGCTCCCTCGCCACAGGAGGAATGAATAAATATCGATCTTCAACGTCAGACGCTTGCAGGCGTTACCGATGTTTCGAAATGTGTAACCAAACGCGCCAGTCCGAGGCGATGGGAAACGCCGAGCCCTGTTCCAGGGCATTTTCAGCCCGTGGACAAAATTAGCCGACACGCTGTGCTTGCCGGATTAGAAGGGTTTGCGAATAATGGGCCCGCAATTTGCAGCATAGATCGGTTTCCCTTCTTTTGCTCTTGCATGAATTTGCGGGGCTGTCAATGTCCTTGAAAGGCTTTCTCGGTGCTTCTGTAATTTGTTGTCGCATTGAAGAAATATCGGCCTCGGGCCTGTCGTTAGAATGCCGATCACTCGCTCGTCGTGGCGTGCGTTGAATAAAACGTTCGCTTCCTAGGACGCAGCACCGGAATTCGTTTCACTCATTCGCATATTGGGCTGTTGCTCACTCTGCCGTTTTTGCCCTTTACCGATGGAGTTCCAAGATGAAGAAACTCGTGCTGCTTGGCGCCCTGGCACTGTCCGTGCTGTCCCTGCCGACATTCGCTGATGAAAAGCCCCTGAAGATCGGTATCGAGGCGGCGTACCCTCCGTTCGCCTCGAAAGCCCCGGACGGCAGCATCGTCGGTTTCGACTACGACATCGGCAATGCGCTGTGCGAAGAGATGAAGGTCAAGTGCGTGTGGGTCGAGCAAGAGTTCGACGGCCTGATCCCGGCGCTCAAGGTCCGCAAGATCGACGCGATCCTGTCGTCCATGTCGATCACCGAAGACCGCAAGAAATCCGTTGATTTCACCAACAAGTACTACAACACCCCGGCCCGCCTGGTCATGAAGGCCGGCACCCAGGTCAGCGAAGGCCTGACCGAGCTCAAGGGCAAGAACATCGGCGTGCAGCGCGGTTCGATCCACGAGCGTTTCGCCCGTGAAGTCCTGGCCCCGCTGGGTGCCGAGATCAAACCGTACGGCTCGCAGAACGAAATCTACCTGGATGTCGCTGCCGGTCGTCTCGACGGCACCGTGGCCGACGCAACGCTGCTGGATGACGGCTTCCTGAAGACCGACGCCGGCAAGGGCTTCGCGTTCGTTGGTCCGGCCTTCACCGATGAGAAGTATTTCGGTGACGGTATCGGTATCGCGGTGCGCAAGGGCGACGCCCTGAAAGACAAGATCAACAGTGCGATTGCCGCCATTCGCGAGAACGGCAAGTACAAGCAGATCCAGGACAAGTACTTCACCTTCGACATCTACGGCAAGTAACACCGTCCCGCCACTCGTGAGAAATGGCGCAAGCACCAGGCTCCCTGCGGTTTGCGCCATTTTTTCATCCCATTTTCGAGGACCTGAATCATGTTGAAAGGCTACGGGGCTGTCATCCTCGATGGCGCATGGTTGACGCTTCAGCTCGCCTTGTCGTCCATGGCCCTGGCCATCGTCCTGGGGCTGATCGGTGTCGCGTTGCGTCTTTCGCCGGTGCGCTGGCTGGCGTGGCTGGGCGACCTGTATTCCACGGTCATTCGCGGCATTCCCGACCTGGTGCTGATTCTGCTGATTTTCTACGGCGGCCAGGACCTGCTCAATCGCTTGGCGCCGATGCTCGGTTATGACGATTACATCGACCTCAATCCGCTGGCGGCCGGTATCGGCACCCTGGGGTTCATCTTCGGTGCGTACCTGTCGGAAACCTTTCGCGGCGCGTTCATGGCCATCCCCAAGGGGCAGGCTGAGGCGGGCATGGCATATGGCATGAGCGGCTTGCAGGTGTTCTTCCGGGTGATGGTGCCGCAGATGATTCGCCTGGCCATTCCCGGCTTCACCAACAACTGGCTGGTGTTGACCAAGGCGACCGCGCTGATTTCGGTGGTGGGCCTGCAAGACATGATGTTCAAGGCCAAGCAGGCGGCGGATGCCACTCGCGAGCCTTTCACCTTCTTCCTGGCGGTGGCGGCGATGTACCTGGTGATCACCAGCGTCTCGTTGCTGGCACTGCGTCACCTTGAGAAGCGCTACTCGGTAGGCGTAAGGGCGGCTGATCTATGATCTTCGACTACAACGTCATCTATGAAGCCTTGCCGCTGTATTTCAGTGGCTTGCTGACCACCCTCAAGCTGCTGGCGCTGTCGCTGTTCTTCGGCCTGCTGGCGGCGCTGCCCCTGGGGCTGATGCGGGTGTCCAAGCAGCCGGTCGTGAACATGAGCGCCTGGCTCTACACCTACGTGATTCGCGGCACGCCGATGCTGGTGCAGTTGTTCCTGATCTACTACGGCCTGGCACAGTTCGAGTTCGTGCGCGAGAGCTTCCTCTGGCCTTGGCTGTCCAGTGCGACCTTCTGCGCGTGCCTGGCGTTCGCCATCAACACCAGTGCCTACACCGCCGAGATCATCGCCGGCAGCCTGCGGGCCACGCCCAACGGTGAAATCGAGGCGGCCAAGGCCATGGGCATGTCGCGCTTCACGCTGTATCGCCGGATCCTGCTGCCGTCGGCCCTGCGCCGGGCGCTGCCGCAATACAGCAACGAAGTGATCATGATGCTGCAGACCACCAGCCTGGCGTCCATCGTGACCCTGATCGACATCACGGGTGCCGCGCGCACGGTCAATGCGCAGTATTACCTGCCGTTCGAGGCCTACATCACGGCCGGTGTCTTCTACCTGTGCCTGACCTTCATCCTGGTGCGCCTGTTCAAACTGGCCGAACGCCGCTGGCTGGTTTACCTGGCCCCGCGCAAGCACTGATAACGCATCGATCCGATCGACTGCTCAACGAATGACGTTTTGTGAGAACCGACCGCATGTACAAGCTTGAAGTCCAAGACCTGCATAAACGCTATGGCAGTCACGAAGTGCTCAAGGGCGTGTCCCTGAAGGCTGCCGCTGGCGATGTGATCAGCATCATCGGCTCCAGTGGCTCCGGCAAGAGCACGTTCCTGCGTTGCATCAACCTGCTTGAGCAACCCCATGCCGGCAAGATCCTGCTCAACAACGAAGAGTTGAAGCTGGTGGCGGGCAAGGATGGCGCGATGAAGGCCGCGGACCCCAAGCAACTGCAACGCATGCGTTCGCGGCTGTCGATGGTGTTCCAGCATTTCAACCTGTGGTCGCACATGACCGCCCTGGAAAACATCATGGAAGCGCCGGTGCATGTGCTGGGCGTTGCCAAGGCCGAGGCCCGCGAGAAGGCCGAGCACTACCTGAACAAAGTGGGCGTGGCTCATCGCAAGGACGCCTACCCGGGCCACATGTCCGGCGGCGAGCAACAGCGCGTGGCGATTGCCCGGGCGCTGGCGATGGAGCCGGAAGTGATGTTGTTCGATGAGCCGACATCGGCCCTCGACCCGGAGCTGGTGGGTGATGTGCTCAAGGTGATGCAGGCCCTGGCCCAGGAAGGGCGGACGATGGTGGTGGTGACCCACGAAATGGGCTTTGCCCGCGAAGTGTCGAACCAGTTGGTGTTCCTGCACAAGGGTATCGTCGAAGAGCGCGGTAACCCGCGTGAAGTGCTGGTCAATCCGCAATCGGAGCGCCTGCAGCAATTTCTTTCGGGCAGCCTCAAGTAATCGCTCCCGTTTCGCACCCGATTTAGGTCATGCTGCGCACCGCGCGCCAGATGGTCTAACTTGGTTGCAGCCGCTTCTGGCTTTAACACTGTTTTCGCTTTGGATTGCCCGCCATGACCGCCCATCGAATTGGTTTCCTGATTTGGCCCAGCACGAAAGCCTTGACGCTGGCGCTGGCCGAGGAGGCCTTGCGTGTTGCCCAGCGGGTGCATCCAGAGGTGGTCTACGAGCTCTCGTTCCTGCAAGCCGAGCCGGCGGTCGAAGGCGCCTGGCAATTGCCCGGCGAACCCTGGGCCGGCAAGCTCGAAGGCTTCCAGAAGCTGTTCCTGCTGGCCGATGAGCCGCCGACCGTGCTCGCCTCTTCCCTGGGCAGCGCCCTCAAGCAGTTGGTGCGGGCCGGGTGCGTGATCGGGGGCTTGTCCGCCGGTGTCTATCCCCTGGCCCAATTGGGGCTGCTCGACGGTTACCGCGCTGCCGTGCACTGGCGCTGGCAGGATGATTTCTCCGAACGCTTTCCCAAGGTCATTGCCACCAGCCATCTGTTCGATTGGGACCGCGATCGCCTGACCGCCTGCGGCGGCATGTCGGTGCTCGACCTGCTGTTGGCGGTGCTGGCCCGGGACCACGGCGCGGAACTGGCCGGTGCGGTGTCGGAAGAGCTGGTGGTCGAGCGCATCCGCGAGGGCGGCGAGCGCCAGCGCATCCCGTTGCAGAACCGCCTCGGTTCCAGTCACCCGAAGCTCACCCAGGCGGTGTTGCTGATGGAAGCGAACATCGAAGAGCCGCTGACCACCGACGAAATCGCCCAGCATGTGTGCGTGTCCCGACGGCAACTGGAGCGGATCTTCAAGCAGTACCTCAACCGCGTACCCAGCCAGTATTACCTGGAGCTGCGCCTGAACAAGGCCCGGCAGATGCTGATGCAAACCAGCAAATCCATCATCCAGATCGGCTTGTCCTGCGGGTTCTCCTCGGGCCCGCATTTCTCCAGCGCCTACCGCAACTTCTTCGGCGCGACCCCCCGCGAAGACCGCAACCAGCGACGCAGCAGCAGCCCGTTCGAATTGTCGTCGGTGCCGTCCGAGCGCGGCTAGGGCAGATGAGGCTCCTGTGGTAAGGCAACTTACCTGTGGCGAGGGAGCTTGCTCCCGCTGGGCCGCGAAGCGGACCCAAACGGTAACTTCGGCGCGTCAGATTGAACGGGTGGCTTTTCTGGGGGACGCTGCGCGCCCCAGCGGGAGCAAGCTCCCTCGCCACAGATAGCTCTTCTCGACTCCAGTTGTGTCTGGCAGCGGAAATGTGGAAGCGAGTGCCTCAAACCCCCTGGCAACGTTTAAACTGCGCCTTTGCGACGCAATTTGTCGCATTGCCGTAAACCCGCTGAAAACGTGGGTTGGCGCTATAAGAAGTTGTCGCTTGGCGACAAGGCCGGGCTGAAAACTGTCCTTACAATCCCTTCATCGCTCGCCATTCCAGGCGAGTGTTTCTCTTCAGGAGACTCCGATGTCCGTTGAGCAAGCCGCGGTACAACGCGCCGATTTTGACCAGGTCATGGTGCCCAACTATGCCCCTGCTGCCTTCATACCTGTGCGTGGCGCCGGTTCGCGCGTGTGGGACCAGTCTGGTCGCGAGCTGATCGACTTTGCCGGCGGTATCGCAGTCAACGTGCTGGGGCATGCCCACCCGGCGCTGGTCGGTGCACTGACCGAGCAGGCCAACAAGCTGTGGCACGTGTCCAACGTATTCACCAATGAGCCGGCCCTGCGCCTGGCCCACAAGCTGATCGACGCGACCTTCGCCGAGCGCGCGTTTTTCTGCAACTCCGGCGCCGAAGCCAACGAGGCCGCCTTCAAGCTGGCCCGTCGCGTGGCGTTCGATCGCTATGGCAGCGAGAAGTACGAAATCATCGCTGCACTCAACAGTTTCCATGGCCGCACGCTGTTTACCGTCAACGTCGGCGGACAGTCGAAGTACTCCGACGGTTTCGGGCCTAAAATCACCGGCATCACCCACGTTCCTTATAACGACTTGGCCGCGTTGAAAGCGGCTGTTTCGGACAAGACCTGCGCCGTGGTGCTGGAGCCGATCCAGGGCGAGGGCGGTGTGCTGCCGGCCGAGCTGGCCTACCTGCAAGGCGCCCGCGAGCTGTGCGATGCGCACAATGCACTGCTGGTGTTCGACGAAGTGCAGACCGGCATGGGCCGCAGTGGCGAGCTGTTCGCCTACATGCACTACGACGTGATCCCGGACATCCTCACCAGCGCCAAGAGCCTGGGCGGTGGTTTCCCGATCGCGGCGATGCTCACCACCGAGGCGCTGGCCAAGCACCTGGTGGTTGGCACCCACGGCACCACCTACGGCGGCAACCCGTTGGCGTGCGCGGTGGCCGAAGCGGTGATCGACGTGGTCAATACCCCGCAGGTGCTCGGCGGCGTCAAGGCCAAGCATGACAAGTTCAAGACCCGCCTGGAGCAGATCGGCCAGAAGTACGGCCTGTTCACCGAGGTGCGCGGTCTGGGCCTGTTGATCGGCTGCGTGCTGAACGATGCCTGGAAAGGCAAGGCCAAGGACATCTTCAACGCCGCCGAACAGGAAGGCCTGATGATCCTGCAAGCCGGCCCGGACGTGATTCGTTTCGCCCCGAGCCTGGTGGTGGAAGACGCCGACATCGACGCCGGCCTGGACCGTTTCGAGAAGGCTGCGGCGAAGCTGACCCAGGCTTGATCCATTTCAGCTGAACCGGGTCCACTGTGGGAGCGAGCGTGCTCGCGAAAGCGGTGGTCCTGCTTGCATCAATGTTGAATGTGCCACCGCCATCGCGAGCAAGCTCGCTCCCACAGAGGGCGGTGGTCACAGACGGGCAGTAAACCCGGTATTTTTTCTTGTGTATCGATCCTTTCGGTCGAACCCTTTATTTCAAGTTAAGGAGTGACACCATGCTGGTGATGCGCCCCGCGCAAATGGCTGATCTGGGCGAGGTACAGCGTCTGGCTGCGGACAGTCCGATCGGTGTCACTTCCTTGCCGGATGACGTGGAACGCTTGAGCGACAAGATCGCCGCGAGCGAAGCCTCGTTTGCCGCCGAAGTCAGTTTCAACGGCGAGGAGAGCTATTTCTTTGTTCTTGAAGACACCGCCACCGGCAAGTTGGCGGGCTGTTCGGCGATCGTCGCGTCGGCGGGCTATTCCGAACCGTTCTACAGCTTTCGCAATGAAACCTTCGTCCACGCCTCCCGTGAGCTGAAGATCCACAACAAGATCCACGTGCTCTCCCAGTGCCACGACCTGACCGGCAACAGCCTGCTGACCAGCTTCTACGTGGTCCCGGAACTGGTCGGCTCGCCGTGGTCGGAACTCAACTCCCGTGGACGCCTGCTGTTCGTCGCCAGCCACCCGGAGCGCTTCGCCGATTCGGTGGTGACCGAGATCGTCGGCTACAGCGACGAGAACGGTGATTCGCCATTCTGGGACGCCATCGGGCGCAATTTCTTCGACCTCAACTACGCCGCCGCCGAGCGTCTGTGCGGGCTGAAAAGCCGCACCTTCCTCGCCGAGCTGATGCCCCATTACCCGATCTACGTGCCGCTGTTGCCGGACGCCGCCCAGGAAGCCATGGGCCAGGTCCACCCGCGCGCGCAGATCACCTTCGACATCCTGATGCGCGAGGGTTTCGAGACCGATCACTACATCGACATCTTCGATGGCGGCCCGACCCTGCATGCCCGTGTCTCGGGGATCCGCTCGATTGCCCAGAGCCGCGTGGTGCCGGTCAAGATCGGCGAACCGGTCAAGGGCGCCGGCCGGCAATACCTGGTGGCCAATGCCCTGTTGCAGGATTACCGCGCTGTGCTGCTGGAGCTGGATTACGCGCCGGGCAAGCCTGTGACGCTGGACATGGAAGCGGCCGAGGCCCTGGGTGTCGGCGAAGGTGCCAGCGTACGCCTGGTGGCGGTTTAATGAGTTTCGCGGGTGGCGTGAGCGGCCCGTCTGAGGAGATAGCATGATCGTTCGTCCCGTACGCAGCAGCGATTTACCCGCTCTGATCGCCCTGGCCCGTAGCACCGGCACCGGCCTGACCACCTTGCCGGCCAACGAAGAGCGCCTGGCCCATCGGGTCGGCTGGGCCGAGAAGACCTTTCGCGGTGAAGCGGGGCGCGGTGACGCGGACTATCTGTTCGTGCTCGAAGACGACGACGGTCGGGTGGTGGGGATCTCCGCCATCGCCGGTGCCGTGGGGCTGCGTGAGCCCTGGTACAACTTCCGGGTCGGCCTGACGGTCAGCGCTTCCCAGGAGTTGAACATCTACCGGGAGATCCCGACGCTGTTCCTGGCCAACGACCTGACCGGTAATTCCGAACTCTGCTCGTTGTTCCTGCACGCCGACTACCGCAATGGCCTCAACGGCCGCCTGCTGGCCAAGGCACGGATGCTGTTCATCGCCGAATTCGCGCATCTGTTCGGCAACAAGATCATCGCCGAAATGCGCGGCATGTCCGACGACCACGGCCGCTCGCCGTTCTGGGAAAGCCTGGGCCGGCACTTCTTCAAGATGGAATTCAGCCAGGCCGACTACCTGACCGGGGTGGGCAACAAGGCGTTCATCGCCGAACTGATGCCCAAGTTCCCGCTCTACACCTGCTTCCTGTCCGAAGACGCCCGGGCCGTGATTGGCCAGGTGCATCCGGACACGGAGCCGGCGCTGTCGATGCTCAAGAGCGAAGGCTTCAGTTACCAGGGCTACGTCGACATTTTCGACGCCGGCCCGGCCGTGGAATGCGAGACCGGCAAGATCCGCGCGATTCGCGACAGCCAGGCGCTGGTGCTCGCCATCGGCACCCCGGGCGATGACGCCACGCCGTTCCTCATCCATAACCGCAAGCGCGAAGACTGCCGCATCACGGCAGCCCCGGCGCGCTTCGCCGCGGGCACCCTGGTGGTCGATCCGCTGACCGCCAAACGCCTTCAACTCAACGCCGGCGACCAGGTACGTGCCGTTGCGTTGTCCGCTGCTCGGGAGTCGAAATAATGAATTCGCTGTACATCGCAGGCAGTTGGCTGGAAGGCCAGGGTGACGTCTTCGAGTCGTTGAACCCGGTGACCCAGCAGGTGTTGTGGGCAGGCAAGGGTGCCACGGCGGCGCAAGTGGAGTCGGCCGTGCAGGCGGCGCGCCAGGCGTTCCCGGAGTGGGCCCGGCGTTCGCTGGATGAGCGCATCCAGGTGTTGGAAGCCTTTGCCGCGACCCTGAAAAATCGCGCCGACGAACTGGCCCGCTGCATCGGTGAAGAAACGGGCAAGCCGTTGTGGGAAGCGGCCACCGAAGTCACCAGCATGGTCAACAAGGTGGCGATCTCGATCCAGAGCTACCGTGAGCGCACCGGGGAAAAGAGCGCCCCCCTGGGCGATGCCACGGCCGTGCTGCGGCACAAGCCTCACGGCGTGGTGGCGGTGTTCGGCCCGTACAATTTTCCCGGTCACCTGCCGAACGGGCACATCGTGCCGGCACTGCTGGCGGGCAACAGCGTGCTGTTCAAGCCCAGTGAGCTGACGCCGAAAGTCGCCGAGCTGACGGTCCAGTGCTGGGTCGAGGCCGGCCTGCCGGCGGGCGTGCTGAACCTGCTGCAAGGTGCGCGGGAAACCGGCATCGCCCTGGCGGCGAACCCGGGCATCGACGGGTTGTTTTTCACCGGTTCGAGCCGCACTGGCAATCTGCTGCATCAACAATTCTCCGGGCGCCCGGACAAGATCCTGGCGCTGGAAATGGGCGGTAACAACCCGCTGGTGGTGGACGAGGTGGCGGACGTCGAGGCGGCGGTCTACACCATCATCCAGTCGGCCTTCATTTCTGCCGGGCAGCGCTGCACCTGCGCGCGCCGCCTGCTGGTGCCGGAAGGCGCCTGGGGCGATGCGTTGCTGGCGCGCCTGGTGGCGGTCAGCGCGGCCCTGCAGGTGGGGGCCTTCGACCAGCAACCGGCGCCGTTCATGGGCTCGGTGATTTCCCTCGGCGCCGCGAAAGCGCTGATGGATGCGCAGAACCACCTGCTGGGCAAGGGCGCCGTGCCGCTGCTGGCCATGACCCAGCCCCAGGCCCAGGCGGCCTTGCTGACCCCAGGCATCCTCGACGTGACGGCCGTGGCCGAGCGTCCGGACGAAGAGCTGTTCGGGCCGTTGCTGCAAGTGATTCGCTACGCGGATTTCCCCGCGGCGATCGCCGAGGCCAACAACACGCAATATGGCCTGGCCGCCGGGTTGCTGTCGGACTCGGAGGCACGTTACCAGCAGTTCTGGCTGCAAAGCCGTGCCGGTATCGTCAACTGGAACAAACAACTGACCGGCGCCGCCAGCAGCGCGCCGTTCGGCGGTGTGGGTGCTTCGGGCAACCATCGCGCCAGTGCTTACTACGCGGCCGATTATTGCGCATACCCGGTGGCATCCCTGGAAACGCCGAGCCTCGTCATGCCGGCTGCCCTGACCCCCGGCGTGAGAATGGTGTGAACCCCGATCGCGAGCAAGCTCGCTCCCGCAAGGACAGTGCAAGGCCCTGTGGGAGCGAGCTTGCTCGCGATAGCCGCGCCGCGGTTGTTATTTGATGCCTATAAAAACAGATTCTCGTGGAGCCTCGCTGATGAAATCCTATGAAGTCAACTTTGACGGTCTAGTGGGGCCGACCCATAACTACGGCGGGCTCTCGTACGGCAACGTCGCGTCCCAGAGCAACAGCCAGCAGTCCTCCAACCCCAAGGAAGCGGCGTTGCAGGGCCTTTCGAAGATGAAGGCGCTGATGGACATGGGCTTTACGCAAGGCGTGCTGGCGCCGCAAGAACGTCCAGACGTGGCTGCCCTGCGTCGGTTGGGCTTTGCTGGCAGCGATGCCCAGGTCATCCAGCAGGCGGCGAAGGAAGCGATGCCCCTGTTGGTCGCCAGTTGCTCGGCTTCCAGCATGTGGGTGGCCAACGCCGCCACCGTCAGCCCGAGTGCCGACACTGCTGACGGGCGCGTGCATTTCACCGCCGCCAACCTGAACTGCAAGTACCACCGCAGCATCGAGCACCCCACCACCAGTCGCGTGCTGGGCGCGATGTTCGCCGACCAGAAACACTTCGCCCATCACGCCGCCTTACCGGCGGTGGCGCAGTTCGGCGATGAAGGCGCCGCCAACCACACGCGTTTCTGCCGCGCCTACGGCGAAGCCGGCGTGGAGTTCTTCGTGTTCGGCCGCAGCGCCTTCGACATGCGTTACCCGGCCCCGCAGAAGTACCCGGCGCGCCAGACACTCGAAGCGTCCCGCGCCGTCGCGCGCCTGCACGGGCTGAGCGAGGACGGTGTGGTGTATGCACAACAGAACCCGTCGGTGATCGACCAGGGCGTGTTTCACAACGACGTGATCGCGGTCGGCAACGGCGAAGTGCTGTTCTACCACGAGGATGCCTTCCTTGAGACTGACAAGCTGCTGGCCGAGCTGGGCGACAAGCTCGCCAAGGTCGGCGGGAAGTTCCAGGCCGTGTGCGTGCCGCGTTCGGCGGTGACGGTCGATGATGCGGTCCGTTCCTACTTGTTCAACAGCCAACTGCTGTCGCGTGCCGATGGCTCGATGCTGTTGATCGTGCCGGAAGAATGCCGCAGCAACGAGCGCGTCTGGCAGTACCTGCAAGGCTTGCTGGCCTCGGGCGGGGTGATTCGCGAAGTGAAGGTCTTCGACCTCAAGCAAAGCATGCAGAACGGCGGTGGCCCGGCGTGCCTGAGGTTGCGTGTGGCGCTCAATGAAACCGAGCTGGCAGCCGTCAACCCAGGGGTTATCATGACCGCGCCGCTGTACGAGTCACTGACTCAATGGGTCGAGCGGCACTACCGCGACCGCATGACCGAAAACGACCTGGCAGACCCGCAGTTGCTGCTCGAATGCCGTGCGGCACTGGATGAACTGACACAAATCCTTAAACTTGGCGCGGTTTATCCTTTCCAGATCAATTGAAAGCGCGCGCGACCTGACTACAGTCAAAGCAGGGCGCGTTGCCTTATCCCCAGACGAGAACGTAAAAACATGAGCGATGGCCTGCAGCTGATTCTTGAAGACACCGATGGCACCCAACTGGAAACCTCCTGCACCCGCGTCGCGGTGATGTGGCAAGGCAAGGAGCTGTGGATCCAGCAGGACGGCCGCGGCCAGTTGCTGATCGGCGTGGACGTCGAGGAAGGGGACGAGGAATACGCCAACCTGTTGTTGCGTCCATTGGCGACCAACCTGGTCAGCCTGCAACTGGAAATGGAACCGGCGGACGTCGGCGACGATGACCATGTCCATGGCCCGGATTGCGGCCACGACCATTAAGGAAACCGCGCTATGCTCGCCCTCGGCAAACTGCTTGAACTGACCCTCGCCGGCCGTGAACCGGCGGAGAAGACTCAACTGACAGTCGAAGGCGTACGGATGCGCTGGTTGAGCGAAGGCGCGCTGGAGGTCAAGCCGCCCGAAGCCCGGGATAACGGCCTGGACCTGCTGCTGTCGGCCGGTATCCATGGCAACGAGACCGCGCCGATCGAGTTGCTCGATCGCTTGCTGCATGACATCGCCCGTGGAGTCCTCAAGCCCCGGGCACGCATTCTGTTCCTGTTCGGCAACCCCGAGGCCATTCGGCGGGGCGAGCGTTTCGTCGAGCAGGACGTCAACCGGCTGTTCAACGGGCGTCACGAACTGAGCGGCGGCCCCGAGGCGTTGCGCGCCTGCGAACTGGAGCGACTGGCCGCCAGTTTCTTCAATCGCCCGGAACGCAGTCGCTTGCACTATGACCTGCACACCGCCATCCGCGGCTCGAAAATCGAGCAGTTTGCCCTGTACCCGTGGAAGGAGGGTCGCCCGCACTCACGCCGTGAACTGGCGCGCCTGCGGGCGGCGGGGATGGAGGCGGTGCTGTTGCAGAACAAACCTTCCATCGTCTTCAGCGCCTACACCTACGAACAGCTGGGTGCCGAGTCTTTCACCCTGGAGCTGGGCAAGGCGCGGCCATTCGGGCAGAACGACGGTGTCAACGTCAGCCTGCTGGAAACCCGCCTGCAACAGATCATCGAAGGCAACGAACCAGAGCTGGATGACGGGCTCGACGGCTTGCAACTGTTCAATGTGGCGCGGGAAATCATCAAGCACAGCGACAACTTTCGCCTGAACCTGCCGGCGGACATCGAGAACTTCTCGGAACTGGAAAAAGGCTATGTGCTGGCCGAAGACATCGCCCAGACCCGCTGGGTGATCGAGGAAGAGGGCGCCCGCATCATCTTCCCCAACCCCAAGGTCAAGAACGGCTTGCGGGCCGGGATCCTGATCGTGCCGGCGACTGACGAGAACCTGGCCTGAAGGGCGGCGGATTCCAACTGTGGGAGCGGGCTTGCTCGCGAAGCGGTATGACAGCAACATTTTAGTTGGCTGACACAATGCCTTCGCGGGCAAGCCCGCTCCCACACTTACTTTTGCGGTAGCTGCGATATCTGCGGCAAGCAGAAAACCTGTGGGAGCGGGCTTGCCCGCGAAGGCGTCAGGTCAGCCACCTATGCGACGGCTGACACACCGTTTTCGCGAGCAAGCCCGCTCCCACAGGGAAGGGGTCGTCAGACCGCTACCGCACGCGGCTCGGTACGGCGCAATGCCCGGGTCTTGTGCAGGGTGTCGGCGCAGGTCTTCGCGGCTTCCTGGCCCTTGTGCACGAAATGTTCGAAGAAGAACTTCTGGTGCTCTTCCCCGGCGTGGAAGTGATGGGGCGTCAGCACCACCGAGAACACCGGCACTTCGGTTTCCAGTTGAACCTGCATCAGGCCGCTGATCACCGATTGGGCAACGAACTCGTGGCGATAGATACCGCCATCCACCACCAGGCCGGCGGCGACGATGCCGGCGTAGCGGCCCGACTTGGCCAGCAGCTTGGCGTGCAGCGGGATTTCAAAGGCGCCGCCGACTTCGAAGAAGTCGATATCGCTTTCCTGATAGCCCTGATTGATCATTTCAGCGACGAAGCCGTTGCGGCTCTGGTCGACGATTTCCTTGTGCCAGCAGGCCTGGATGAACGCGACGCGCTCGCCCGAGTGTTTGGTTTTGCTATCGATTGCAGTGGGTTGCATGTTCTGGTTCCTGTTTGTGTGAAAAACAGGGCGTCATGAATCGAAGGGGATTCGAGGGTACGTCGCGAACAGACGGTCGCAAGCGGCCCTTGGGTGTCAATCCCGTTCTCTCTTCATCCGGACTATGACCGTCGGCCCCGGAATCACACCGGGTCTGCTGACCTTGCCGCCACACCGCAGAAGCCGTGTATCGCCAAGCGCTCGCGGGCTATGCACCTTGCGTGCAATTACCGCCGGTGGGGAATTACACCCCGCCCTGAGAACGTTTGTGCCGCCACGCTGTGTGGCGGCGAACGATTTTTAACACATAACCTCCTGTGGGAGCGAGCAAGCTCGCTCCCACAGGAGTGTTTTGATTAATCTT
The DNA here is from genome assembly GCF_036693845.1 of Pseudomonas sp. MS646. NCBI lineage: Bacteria > Pseudomonadati > Pseudomonadota > Gammaproteobacteria > Pseudomonadales > Pseudomonadaceae > Pseudomonas > Pseudomonas sp. MS646. The sequence continues at coordinate 4,707,952 of NZ_CP144763.1, read as the reverse complement.
CAGGTACAGGTGGTGTTTTCCTGGGGTCAGGCTTGATTATTCCTGCCCATGACCGCAGTAATTGCCCTTCGAAAGGGAATTCCCGCCACCAGAACCCGAGGCCAGATTCATGAGTGTTATCGATCTTCGCAGTGACACGGTCACCCAACCTTCCGCCGGCATGCTCGATGCCATGGCCAGCGCACCGACCGGCGACGATGTGTACGGCGAAGACCCGACCGTCAATCGCCTCGAAGCCGAACTTGCCGGGCGCTTGGGCTTTGCGGCGGCATTGTTCGTGCCCAGCGGCACCATGAGCAACCTGCTGGGATTGATGGCCCACTGTGAACGCGGCGATGAGTACATCGTCGGCCAACAGGCCCACACCTATAAATACGAAGGCGGCGGGGCGGCTGTGCTCGGGTCGATCCAGCCGCAGCCGCTTGAAGTGCAAGCCGATGGCTCCCTGGACCTGGCCCAGGTGGCTGCCGCCATCAAGCCCGACGACTTCCACTTCGCTCGGACCCGCCTGCTGGCCCTGGAAAACACCATGCAGGGCAAAGTGCTGCCGCTGGACTACCTGGCCCAGGCCCGGCGTTTCACCCGCGAGCACGGCCTGGCGCTGCACCTGGACGGCGCGCGGTTGTACAACGCGGCGGTCAAGCTTGGGGTCGATGCGCGGGACATCACCCAGTATTTCGATTCGGTCTCGGTGTGTCTTTCCAAGGGCCTGGGCGCGCCCGTTGGTTCGGTCCTGTGCGGCAGTGTCGAGTTGATCGGCAAGGCGCGCCGGTTGCGCAAGATGGTTGGCGGCGCCATGCGCCAGGCCGGGATCCTGGCAGCGGCGGGGCTGTATGCCCTGGACCATCAGGTCCAGCGCCTGGCCGATGACCACGCCAACGCCCTGCGACTCGCCGAGGGCTTGCGCGCGGCGAGCTATGAGGTCGAGCCGGTGCAGACCAACATGGTCTACGTGCAAATGGGCGAGCGCGCCGAGGCGCTCAAGGCGTTTACCGCCGAGCGGGGCATCAAGCTCAGTGCTGCGCCACGTCTGCGGATGGTGACTCACCTGGATGTCAGTCGCGCGCAAATCGACCAGGTGATCGCCACTTTCGTCGAATTTTCCGGCAACTGATCGCCCAAGCGAGCCAATTGACAGTTTCTATCGCATAACACGCTGTACCCCAGGCGAAGGGCCGATATAATGCGGCCCTTTGCCGTTGCTTCGTCTGTCGACGTTTTGCACAGGCCTTTGGCCGCAGCCTCCGTGGAAGAACCTAATGAAAAGCGCAGAAATCCGTGAAGCCTTCCTTCGCTTCTTCGAAGAGCAAGGCCATACCCGAGTAGCCTCCAGCTCTTTGATTCCGGGCAATGACCCGACCCTGCTGTTCACCAACGCGGGGATGAACCAGTTCAAGGACTGCTTCCTGGGCCAGGAAAAACGTGCCTACACCCGTGCGGTAAGCAGCCAGAAATGCGTGCGCGCCGGCGGCAAGCACAACGACCTGGAAAACGTCGGCTATACCGCCCGTCACCACACGTTCTTCGAAATGCTGGGTAACTTCAGCTTCGGTGACTACTTCAAGCGCGACGCCATCACGTTCGCCTGGACCTTCCTGACCTCCGACAAGTGGCTGAACCTGCCCAAGGACAAGCTGTGGGTCACGGTCTACGCCACCGATGACGAAGCCTATGACATCTGGACCAAAGAGGTCGGTGTCCCGGCCGAGCGCATGGTGCGCATCGGCGACAACAAAGGCGCGCCTTACGCCTCCGACAACTTCTGGACCATGGGCGACACCGGCCCGTGCGGCCCTTGCACCGAGATCTTCTACGATCACGGTGCCGACATCTGGGGCGGCCCACCCGGCTCGCCGGAAGAAGACGGCGACCGCTACATCGAGATCTGGAACAACGTGTTCATGCAGTTCAACCGCACCGCCGACGGCGTGTTGCATCCGCTGCCTGCGCCGTCGGTCGACACCGGCATGGGCCTGGAGCGGATCAGTGCGGTGTTGCAGCACGTTCACTCCAACTATGAAATCGACCTGTTCCAGAGCCTGCTGGACGCTTCGGCCAAGGCCATTGGTTGCACCAACGACAACCAGGCTTCGCTGAAAGTGGTCGCCGACCACATCCGCTCCTGCGGCTTCCTGATTGCCGACGGCGTGCTGCCGTCCAACGAAGGTCGTGGCTATGTGCTGCGCCGGATCATCCGTCGTGCCTGCCGTCACGGCAACAAGCTGGGTGCCAAGGGCAGCTTCTTCTACCAGATCGTGGCGGCCCTGGCTGCCGAGATGGGCGATGCCTTCCCGGAACTCAAATCCCAGCAGGCGCACATCGAACGTGTGCTCAAGGCCGAGGAAGAGCAGTTCGCCAAGACCCTGGAACAAGGCCTGAAGATCCTCGAACAGGACCTGGCCGAGCTCAAGGGCACCGTGGTGCCGGGCGATGTGGTGTTCAAGCTGTACGACACCTACGGTTTCCCGATGGACCTGACGGGCGACATCGCCCGCGAGCGCAACCTGACCCTCGACGAGGAAGGTTTCGAGCGCGAGATGGAAGCCCAGCGGGTACGTGCGCGTTCGGCCAGCGCCTTCGGCATGGACTACAACAGCCTGGTCAAGGTCGACGTGGCCACCGAATTCACCGGTTATGCCGGTACCACCGGTTCGGCCAAGATCGTGGCCATCTACAAGGACGGGCAATCGGTCGACATCCTGAGCGAAGGCCAGGAAGGCGTGATCGTGCTGGACAAGACACCGTTCTACGCTGAGTCCGGCGGCCAGATCGGCGACAGCGGCTACCTGCAGGCCGGCAATTCGCGCTTCGACGTGCGTGACACCACCAAGACCGGCGGCGCGTTCCTGCACCACGGCGTGCTGGCTTCCGGCAGCCTGATGGTCGCGGCTCCGGTGGCAGCCCATGTCGACGCCGAGGTGCGCCATGCCACCTCGCTGAACCACTCCGCCACCCACTTGCTGCACGCGGCGCTGCGCCAGGTACTGGGCGAGCACGTCCAGCAGAAAGGCTCGCTGGTGGACAGCCAGCGTCTGCGCTTTGACTTCAGCCACTTCGAAGCCATCAAGCCGGAGCAGCTCAAGGCGCTGGAAGACATCGTCAACGCCGAGATCCGCAAGAACTCCCCGGTAGAGACCGAAGAAACCGACATCGAAACCGCCAAGCAGAAGGGCGCGATGGCGCTGTTCGGCGAGAAGTACGGCGAGAGCGTGCGCGTGCTGAGCATGGGGGATTTCTCCGTGGAACTGTGCGGCGGTATCCACGCCAACCGGACCGGCGACATCGGCCTGCTGAAGATCGTCAGCGAAGGCGGCGTGGCCTCCGGCGTGCGCCGTATCGAGGCGGTCACCGGCGCTGCGGCCCTGGCGTACCTCAACGCGGCCGAAGAACAACTCAAGGAAGCGGCAAGCCTGATCAAGGGCAGCCGCGACAACCTGATCGACAAGCTGTCGGCTGTGCTGGAGCGCAACCGCTTGCTGGAAAAGCAACTGGAGCAGTTGCAGGCCAAGGCCGCCAGCGCCGCGGGCGACGATCTGTCGGCCCAGGCCGTGGACGTCAAGGGCGTGAAGGTCCTGGCCGCGCGCCTGGATGGCCAGGATGGCAAGGCGCTGCTGGCGCTGGTCGATCAACTGAAAAACAAACTCGGCCGCGCAGTGATCCTGCTCGGCGGTGTCCATGAGGAAAAGGTCGTTCTCGTCGCAGGCGTGACCAAAGACCTGACTGGCCAACTCAAAGCCGGTGATTTGATGAAGCAGGCCGCTGCGGCAGTGGGCGGTAAGGGCGGTGGTCGTCCGGACATGGCGCAAGGCGGCGGTACCGACGTCGGCGCACTGGACGCGGCACTGGCCCAGACCGTTGCATTTGTAGAGCAGGGTATTTAAGGCAGCGCCCCGGGTTCGCGGTCTAGTGGCGGGCCCGGTCGCTGTTGTGATTATTGGGCGCCCTTCATGGGCAGAGGCGGCTTTGAAATGGCTTTGATCGTACAGAAATTTGGCGGCACTTCGGTCGGCACTGTCGAACGAATCGAACAGGTCGCCGACAAGGTTAAGAAATTCCGTGATGCGGGCGATGACCTGGTGGTTGTGCTGTCGGCAATGAGCGGCGAGACCAACCGTCTGATCGATCTGGCCAAGCAAATCAGCGGCGACCAGCAACCGGTTCCCCGCGAGCTGGACGTGATCGTTTCCACCGGCGAGCAGGTGACCATCGCCTTGCTGGCCATGGCGCTGATCAAGCGTGGCGTGCCGGCGGTGTCCTACACCGGCAACCAGGTTCGTATCCTGACGGACAGCGCGCACAACAAGGCGCGTATCCTGCAGATCGACGACCAGAAGATTCGCGGCGACCTGAAGGCGGGCCGCGTGGTCGTGGTCGCCGGATTCCAGGGCGTGGACGAGCACGGCAACATCACCACCCTCGGCCGTGGCGGTTCGGACACGACCGGCGTGGCGCTGGCGGCGGCCCTCAAGGCTGACGAATGCCAGATCTACACCGATGTGGATGGCGTCTACACGACCGACCCACGCGTGGTGCCTGTGGCCCAGCGCCTGGACAAGATCACCTTCGAAGAGATGCTGGAAATGGCCAGCCTCGGCTCGAAAGTGTTGCAGATCCGGGCGGTCGAATTCGCCGGCAAGTACAACGTTCCGCTGCGCGTCCTGCACAGCTTCAAAGAGGGTCCGGGCACCCTCATTACTATCGATGAAGAGGAATCCATGGAACAGCCGATCATTTCCGGCATCGCCTTCAACCGCGATGAAGCCAAGCTGACCATCCGTGGCGTGCCAGACACCCCCGGCGTGGCGTTCAAGATTCTCGGCCCGATCAGTGCCGCGAACATCGAAGTCGACATGATCGTGCAGAACGTCTCGCACGATAACACCACCGACTTCACCTTCACCGTGCACCGCAACGACTACCCGGCTGCCGAAGCGGTCCTGAAGAAAACCGCAGGCGAGATCGGTGCCCGGGAAGTGGTCGGCGATACCAAGATCGCCAAGGTCTCGATCGTCGGTGTCGGCATGCGCTCGCACGCGGGCGTGGCCAGCCGTATGTTCGAAGCCCTGGCCAAGGAAACCATCAACATCCAGATGATCTCCACTTCGGAAATCAAGGTGTCCGTGGTGATCGAAGAGAAGTACCTGGAACTGGCCGTGCGCGCCCTGCATACGGCTTTCGAACTCGACGCCGCTGCCCGACAGGGCGAGTAAGCGTTGTCCTTGAGGGCGCGGCTGGGCCGCGCCCTTTGTTTTTTTGAATGGCGCGTCCCAAAACTGTTCTTTTGCCCGCGCTGGTCAATACTAGGCTTGGAGGCTTCGACCGTTTCGGTTGCAGGTCCAATGCCTTTTTTTGCCGACTGTTGTCCCTGAACTGAATTGCGTGAGGAGAAAGGTATGCTGATTCTGACTCGTCGGTGTGCAGAAAGCCTGATTATTGGCGATGGCGAAATCACCGTGACCGTGCTCGGCGTCAAAGGAAACCAAGTGCGTATCGGCGTCAACGCCCCGAAAGAGGTCGCTGTACACCGGGAGGAAATTTACCTGCGTATCAAGAAAGAGAAGGACGACGAACCAAGCCATTAATTTTTATCGATTTTTATGTTTGCAAACGGGGAGGAAGGTGGTTAATATACGCCCCGTGTTGCGGAGAGCTGGCCGAGTGGCCGAAGGCGCTCCCCTGCTAAGGGAGTACACCTCAAAAGGGTGTCGGGGGTTCGAATCCCCCGTTCTCCGCCATTATTCGTTTAGTGCGTCAAACCTGGCTTGTTTAGTAAGTGCTTGAAATTACTGAAAAAAGCGCTTTACAAAAGGATTTGACGACCTATAATGCGCGGCAACAAATGCACTCGTAGCTCAGCTGGATAGAGTACTCGGCTACGAACCGAGCGGTCACAGGTTCGAATCCTGTCGAGTGCACCATTTAAGAGTTTTTTGCAGCGATGCAAATAACTTGGCTTCAACCAGTTGTGATCTGGTATAAAACCACAACTTGCACTCGTAGCTCAGCTGGATAGAGTACTCGGCTACGAACCGAGCGGTCACAGGTTCGAATCCTGTCGAGTGCACCAAACACCAAAAAGCCCGCGTTTAACGCGGGCTTTTTGCTGTCTACGATTTGCCTTTCACGCATCCTTTCTCATCGAACACGATCTCGGCGCTGCGGCCTTTCTTCGTTGCGTAGGTGTACCGCGTGCTCGAATTCCTGACCTTGATCGAGTGCGGCTTGCCCAAGGCGCTCTCCACATCCTGCTGGCTCATGCCGGCGAGAATCCTTCGGCCTATGATGGCTTCGCGGCGTTGCCGGGCGGTGATGAGGTTGGCGCAGCGGTCTTCGAACTGGCCGACCACGGTCGGTTCCTTGCGCGGCGTTTTGTTGCCGGATAGTTGCCGGTGCTCGGCTTCCGGCTGCATCGATTCGGTCGTCGGCGAGACCGTGCCAGGGTGATACGGATTGATCCGTTGCAGCGAAAGGTTTTCTCCCGGCCCGCAGCTCAGGGTTGTGTACGTCACCTGCCCGGCGCTGTTCTCGCAGCGATGCACCGTTTGCCCGGCCGCCCACATGGGCAGGCAGGGCAGGCTGGCGAGCAGAAGCAGGTAGTGGCGGACAGGCATCCGGGCGGCCTCCTTGGCGCTGAAAAAAACAAGGGTAGCCGCTACATTTACCGCAGGGCGCGTGTTTTCTTTTCAGGATAAGTCGTCGTAACGGGACAGGTTCAGCCAGGGTTCAGGTTTGTGTCGCAAGCGCTTGTTCTTGCCATGATTTTTTAACGTTTTAAAGCGTCAAGCGGTGTATGATTGCGCCCGTCAGCCCCGCCGGGGCTTTGGAATATCTCCATGGACTTACCCAGTAGTTACTCAATATCCCGTTTTGCCAATCATGAATTGACTGATTGATCCTTCCGGCGTGCTCCACTGCTGGGAGTGGAGTTCGCCTATGACCCAAGTAGAAGTAAAGAAAACACAAGAAAGCCTTCAGGACCGCCTCGCTCAAGTCGTCGAGCTGCTGCAGCGCCAGCGGGTCGTCGAAGACCTGACGCATCGCCAGGAAGGTCCGCACCATGACCGGGTCGAGAACCTGGTCCACCGGCAGAACCTCGTCGAGCTGCAACGCAAGCTCGATGACCTGCACTCCGCCGACGTCGCCTACATCCTTGAAGCCTTGCCGCTGGAAGAGCGCCTGACGGTCTGGCAGCTGGTCAAGGCCGACCGCGACGGTGACATCCTGCTCGAAGTGTCCGACTCGGTCCGAGAAACCCTGATCGCCGACATGGATGATCACGAGTTGCTCGCGGCGGCCAAGGAGATGGACGCCGACGAACTCGCCGACCTGGCGCCCGAGCTGCCTCGGGACGTTATCCACGAACTGATGGAAACCCTCGACGGCCAGCAACGCGAGCGCGTGCGCTCGGCGCTGTCCTATGACGAGGAGCAGGTCGGTGCGCTGATGGACTTCGAGATGGTGACGATCCGCGAGGACGTCAGCCTTGAAGTGGTCTTGCGTTATCTGCGTCGCCTCAAGGAACTGCCAGGGCACACCGACAAACTCTTCGTGGTCGATTACGACGGCGTGTTGAAGGGTGTGCTGCCCATCAAGCGCCTGCTCGTCAACGATCCGGAAAAACAGGTGGCCGAGGTCATGGCCAGCGATCCGGTGAGTTTTCACCCGGACGAAGACGCCTATGACGCCGCCCAGGCGTTCGAGCGTTATGACTTGATTTCTGCGCCGGTGGTCGACAAGAACGGCAAGCTGATCGGCCGTTTGACCATCGATGAAATGGTTGACCTGATTCGTGAGGAAAGCGAAAGCGAAGTCCTCAGCATGGCCGGTCTGCGCGAAGAAGAAGACATCTTTGCCTCGGTCTGGAAATCCCTGCGTAACCGTTGGGCCTGGCTGGCAATCAATCTGATCACGGCGTTTGTCGCCTCGCGGGTCATCGGCCTGTTCGAAGGTTCCATCGAGAGGCTGGTGGCGCTTGCGGCATTGATGCCCATTGTTGCCGGGATTGGCGGCAACTCCGGCAACCAGACCATCACCATGATCGTCCGCGCCATGGCGCTGGACCAGGTCAGCACCGGCAACACGTCGCGCTTGATGCGCAAGGAGTTGGCGGTGGCCTTGATCAATGGCGTGATCTGGGGCGGCGTGATCGGTGTGGTGGCTTATCTGCTCTATGGCAGTTGGTCGCTGGGGGTGGTGATGACCGCCGCGATGACGCTTAACCTGTTGTTGGCAGCCTTGATGGGGGTCTTGATTCCCATGACCCTGGCGCGGATGGGACGCGACCCGGCCATGGGGGCCAGCGTGATGATTACCGCCATGACCGACAGTGGCGGGTTCTTCATCTTCCTGGGGTTGGCGACGATCTTCCTGCTCTGACATTCGCCTGATTCACGGTGGCGAGGGCGTTCGCTCCCTCGCCACCGTTGCATTCATCCCTTGTACGCGCCGGGGCAAATTCCGGGCAAAAAAAAGCCAGCGCAAGGCTGGCTTTTGATTCATGCGTTCGATCAGGACGCGTCTGCGGCCATCTCTGCGTCATGGGCAATCAGCGAAACGAGGGCGTTTTGCTGGCGGTGAGAGAGTTGTCGGAAGCGTTGAAGCAACTCGCGCTCATGCAACGACAGCTCCGGGCTGTCCAGGCGCATGCTCAACTCTTCACCCAACGCGCCTTCCTGGATCAGGCTTTGCTCAAGGCGCGCGATGATTTCAGAGTTCATGCTGCGGTGATGATTGCGAGCCACCTCGGCAATGCGTTCCCGCATTCCGTCTGGCAGACGTACGACGAACTTGTCAGCCGTACGGCTGGAATAAATTGCCTGTTTCAATGGGCGCATATATTTAACCGGTTAGTTCAGGGGAGCGGTTCTCGGGATTGGCCGCAGGATGTCGATAGGACAAGCTCCAAAGCCAAATGTTCAACCTGAATCGTTAAGAGGCCCGCATCATGCCTCAAAATTGCCAGATCATTGGCGCCAATTCTGTGACAAATTCTGATCCGCGTAAAGGCGTTATGCCAGTACCCTTCGTCAAAAAATGCGGACTGGTTGGAAAAATCAACAGGTCAGGATGTGTGACCGCCGTATCGTGTCGTTGTGCCATACCGTCTGGCGGATAACCCGCCTGGTACAAAAAACACGCACTGTCCTTGTCTTGTATAGGATAGTGGCAATTGGCCGATTTACTAGGTTAAACCGCTCAAGGACGGATGAATGGCGACTGCCATTCAACGCTTGGAATCATCGAAGCGGGCCCGCCGCACCATTTGCCTACACTTAAAAACAGCGACGACATGACAAACGCAGGGCAGGTCGCTAACATGCACGCCGTTCCGCGCACCGCGTTTCTCGCGGTCGACTCGTGTCTCAGTAGCTCAATTGGATAGAGCATCCCCCTCCTAAGGGGAAGGTTGGCAGTTCGAACCTGCCCTGGGACACCATTACTTCAGCCGGCCTCCTGCCGCATCCCCCTTCTTATATTCACATGATCGATTGGCGTGACGTCGCCTCAGCACGGCCTTCCTGCGGCCCGGTGCTGTGAACCAGTGCCCATTTTTTCGGCTGTGTAACAAACGTGTGTGCCTGGTGCGAAACTTTCTCACCTGATGGCAATCTGACCGTCTCGGTACGTTGTAGGAAACTTCCTAATTACGCGCCTTTTTGAGGGGCATCAGTGCCGATGCTCACCGTATTCCTGGACTCAAGCCACAAGGATGTGTCATGCGCGCAGCCGCACCCTGCCGAACGCGTCAATCACGCACTGCTCGTCGCCCTGTCGACGGCGCTCGTTCTTCTTCACCCAACGCCCAGCGGCTTGCGCTGCTGTTGCTGGCCGCCTGGACGGTGGGGGCGGGGAGCCTTGCGCAGGCGGCTGGGCCGGAGGAAGAGTTGCTGCGTCAGCGTGAGCGTGAGCGGGTGCTGCGTGATCAGTTGGAGTCCCGGCCGGATGTGCGCCTGCAAGCGGCACCCGTCGCGGAAGGTGCCGATCGCCTGCCCGCCAAGGAAAGCCCCTGCTTCGCCATCGATGACATCCGGCTGATTGGCGAGGCGTCGGAAAAATTCCAATGGACCTTGCGCGCCGCCAACCCCAAGCATGACCCGGCCATCGGGCGTTGCCTGGGGGGCGCCGGGATCAACCTGACGATGAAGCGCATGCAGAATGCGATCATCGAGGCTGGCTATGTCACCACTCGGGTGCTTGCCGAAGCCCAGGACTTGAACAGTGGCGTCCTGGTGTTGACCCTGGTGCCGGGGCGCATCCGCGAGATTCGCTTCCAGGAGGGCACCAGTTCCCGGGCCAATGCCTGGAATGCGATGCCGGCCAGTCCCGGCGACTTGCTCAACCTGCGGGACATCGAGCAGGCGCTGGAAAACTTCAAGCGCGTGCCGACCGCCGAAGCCGATATCCAGATCGCACCGGCCCGTGCCGCCGACGCCAAGCCCGGTGAGAGCGACGTGGTGATTGCCTGGACCCAGCGGTTCCCGGCCCGCGTCAGCCTGTCGGTGGACAATTCGGGCAGCAAGACCACCGGCAAGTACCAGGGCAATGTGTCGCTGTCCCTGGACAACCTGCTGTCGCTCAACGACCTGTTCTACGCCAGCGTCAACCACGACCTGGGTGGCGGCGAGTCCGGCCATCGCGGTTCCGATGGCAACACCCTGCATTATTCGCTGCCGTTCGGTTACTGGCAGTTGGGTTTCACCACCAGTGAATACAACTACGAACAGTCCGTCGCCGGCGCCAACCAGACCTACCAGTACCGTGGCGAGAGTCGTAACAACGAACTGCGCCTGTCACGCCTGCTGTACCGCGACGCCGTTCGCAAGACCACCGCGTGGGGCAGCCTGTGGACGCGCTCTTCGGAGAACTTCATCGATGACACCGAGATCGGCAACCAGAAACGGCGCATGGCCGGCTGGCAACTGGGGCTGAACCATCGCGAGTTCATCGGCGCCTCGATTCTCGATCTGGGCGCTGCCTACCGCCGCGGCACCGGGGCCCATGACGCGCTCAGGGCACCCGAAGAAGATTTCGACGCAGGCACTTCACGCTCGCAGATCATCACTGCCGATGCCCAGTTGCAGGTGCCGTTCCAGGTCAGCGACCAGCGCCTGCGCTACATCGGCGGCTGGCGCGCGCAATGGAACCGGACGCCGCTGGTGCCCCAGGACCGCTTCTCGATTGGCGGGCGCTACAGCGTGCGGGGCTTCGACGGGGAAAACATTCTGTCCGCCGACCGTGGCTGGACCCTGCGCAACGAAGTCGGCCTGTTTTTGGGACAGACCGGCCAGGAGCTCTACACCGGCATCGACTATGGCGAAGTCAGTGGTCCTTCCAGCGAGTTCCTGATCGGCAAGCGCCTGGCGGGGGCCGTGGTAGGTCTGCGGGGCGGCTACAAGGGCCTGTCCTATGACTGGTCGTTTGGCACGCCATTGAAGAAGCCCGATGGCTTCGAAACGGCCAACGTGACCAGCGCGTTCACCGTCATCTGGTCATTCTGAGGTGATCCCATGCAGTTCGAGACGCTAGACATCATTGCCCCCGGCTTGATCGATGAGCCCTGGAACGAGGCTGCCGTGTTCGGCTCGGCCACCTGGCTGTGGATGCATTCCAAGGCTCACCGCGATGCGCCGTTGCACAGCTTGCCGACGTTGTTGTTGCCGGCCCTCAAGCATCGCCAATTCGTGCTCGCCAGCGAACAGGGAAAACCGGTGTTCTACCTGTCCTGGCTCAACCTCGACGCGGCCACCGAGCAACGCTACCTAAGGCAATCGCCACTGACCCTGACAGAAGCCGACTGGAACAGCGGCGAGCGCCTCTGGCTCAACGACTGGGTGGCGCCGTTCGGCCACACCGGCGTGGTCACCCGCCTGCTGCATCGACAGTTGTTCGCCAACCGGTGTGGGCGTGCGCTCTATCACCGAGGCGAGGAACGCGGCCTGCGGGTCAAGACATTCCAAGGGATCGGTGTCATCCCTGAACAGGCCAAGGCCTGGTTTGCCGCTCACCCGCTGGCAGTCGCACCGTAACGCTAACCCCGAGTTAATTGCGGGCCAGAACCGCAAATGGAATTGCCATGAACAAGCACCTGTACCGAATCGTTTTCAACAAGGCTCGCGGACTGCTGATGGTGGTGGCCGAGAATGTCACCAGTCAGGTCAAGGCTCCGGGGACCCGTAGCGGCCCGACGCCGGGACCGGTGGCCTGCGCGGCGACGCTCGGGCCGTTGCGCTTTGCCGTGATGGCGGCGATCGGATTGGTGTCCTTGAGCGTGGCGCCTGCCTGGGCCGCGACCATCGTGGCGGATCCCGGCGCGCCGGCCGGCCAGCGTCCCGGTGTGATCGAAAGCGCCAACGGTACGCCCCAGGTGAATATCCAGGCCCCCAGCGCGGGGGGCGTTTCGCGCAATACCTACAGCCAGTTCGACGTCGACAACCGTGGCGTGATCCTCAACAACGCCACGACCAACAGCCAGACCAAACTGGGCGGCTGGATCGAAGGCAACCCGATGCTGGGCAATGGCAGCGCGCGGGTCATCCTCAACGAAGTCAATTCCGCCAACCCCAGCCAACTGCGTGGCTATGTCGAAGTCGCGGGCCAGCGCGCCGAAGTGGTGATTGCCAACCCGTCCGGCATTACTTGCAACGGCTGCGGCTTCATCAATGCCGACCGGGCGACCCTCAGCACCGGTCGGGCGCAGTTGGAGAACGGACGCATCAGCGGCTACACCGTACAGGGCGGGACGATCAACATCGAAGGCAAGGGCCTGGATGCTCGCGAGACCGACTACACGGACCTGATCGCTCGTAGCGTGCAGGTCAACGCCGGGGTCTGGGCCAACGACCTGAAGGTCACGACCGGACGCAACCAGGTCAACGCCGATAACACCCAGGCCACGCCACTGCCCGGTGACGACGGGGAAAAGCCCAGCGTGGCCATCGACGTCGCCAAGCTGGGTGGCATGTACGCCGGCAAAATCATGCTGGTGGGCACCGAGTCCGGCGTGGGTGTGCGCAACGCCGGGCAGATTGGCGCCATGGCCGGTGAAGTGGTCGTCAGCGCCGACGGCAAGTTGCAGAACCAGGGCGCGATCAGCAGCGCCACCGCGACCCGTATCAAGGCCACCGAGGTCGACAACAGTGGCACGCTCTACGCCAAGGACGACTTGACGCTCGACAGCACCGGCGACATCGACAACAGCGGCACCGTTGCCAGCCAGAACCACACGACGCTGACCGCCCGCAACATCCGCAGCACCCAGGCGTCCAGCGTGGCGGCGGGTGTCGGCGCGGACGGCAAGCTGGTCGGCGCGGGCACCCTTGCGCTGCGGGCCGGCACGGTCAAGGCACAAGGGCAGAACCTGGCGTCCGGGGACGTCAGCGTCGCCGCCGCGGACCTGGACCTGAGCGGCAGCCAGACCCAGGGGCGCAATGTCACCCTGACCGCCAGCACGGGCGACGCCAATCTCGCCGGCAGCCAGGTCGATGCCACCCAGGTGCTGAGCGCAACGGCGGCCAAGACCCTGCGCACCGGCGCGGCCAAGGTCAACGCCGGCAACCTGCAATTGAGCGCCCGGAACATTGCCAACACCGGCGGTGAGTTGATCCAGACCGGCACCGCAGACACCTCGATCAAGGCCAGCGCGACCCTCGACAACCGCGACGGGCGCATCGCCTCCAATGCCGACAACCTGAAGCTGGGCGCCAGTCGTCTGGACAACGGCAAGGGCAAGGTCGAGCACGCCGGCAAAGGCACCCTGGATATCCAGGCCAACCAGTTGGCCGGTGGCAAAGGCAGCGTGGCCAGCAACGGCAAGGTGACGATCAAGGCCACCGACGTGGTGGTGGACGATGGCCTGACCCAGGGCCAGCAGATCACGTTCGACACCCAGACCCTGTCCAACCAGCGCGGACAGATTCTGCAGACCGGCGCGCAGCCCTTGCAGGTGACCGCCCGTGAGCGCTTCGACAACCAGGACGGGCGCGTCAGCAGCCCCGGCGCGGTGAACCTTGATGTCGGCACGCTGAACAACCAGGGCGGCAAAGTCGTCGCCACCGACGGCGGGGCGCTGACGGTGACCGCCGGCCAACGGATCGACAACAGTTCAGGCACCCTGGCCGCCAGCGGCAACGCCCAGGTGAAGGGAGCCCGCCTGGACAACAGCCAGGGCACCGTGAGTGCCGGAGGCGAGTTGCGGGCGACGTTCGATCAGTTGAACAACATCGGCGGCACGATGGCCGCCACCCAGCGCATGGAGATCATCGCCGGGCAATTCAATAACACCAATGGCGTGCTGGGCTCGGTGCAGTCCGGGCTGCGGGTCAGCGTCTCCGGCGATGGGCTGAATAACAGCGGCGGGCGTCTTGAAGCGCTGGGTGACATCACGCTGTCGGCCCTGGGCCTGAACAACCAAAGTGGCGTGATCAGCGGCGGCGCCCTGGACCTGGACAGCCACGGCAACCGAGTGGACAACAGCCAGGGCACGCTGAACGCCACCGCGACCCTCGACCTGCGCAGCGGCCAATTGCATAACGCCGCCGGCTTGATCCAGGCCAAGGGCAAGCTGCTCATCGACACCGGCAACCAGGCGCTGAACAACCTGCAGTCGGGCACCACCCAAGGGATCAGCGGCCAGGACAGCGTCGAAATCCGCACGGCCAGCCTCGACAACAGTGCGGGTTTCCTGGGAGCCAAGGGCTCCCTGTTGCTCAAGGCCACCGACCTGGGCAATGGCAGCGGCGGCCAGATCATCGGCGAGAAAACCGTACGGGTCGAAAGCGCCCGGGTGGACAATCGCGGCGGTCAGTTGCAAGGCCTCGGCGATGTCCAGATGGTGCTGGGGGAGACGCTCAATAACCAGGGCGGGTTGATCCGCAGTGCAGGAACGCTGGACGTGAGCGCCGACGTGCTCGACAACGGCGGCACCCGAGGCACCCAGCAAGGCCTCGAAGGCCGCGCCATGAGCCTGGCGGTCAATACGCTTTCCAACCAGTCCGGTGCGATTCGCGCCGACCAGGGGCTGAGCCTGGGGATCAGCCAGGCGTTGAACAACGAAGGCGGGCTGATTTCCTCCGGCGCCGGCTTGAGCATCAGCGACCGTGACCCGGCGCAACGGCGCCAGGCCGTGCACAACCAGGGCGGCACCTTGCTCGCGGGCAGCCTGCTGTCGCTCAATGCGGCCTACTACGGTGGCACCGGCAGGGCCCTGAGCCTGGGTGACCTGACATTCAGGCTGCAAGGCGGCCTGGACTTGAGCGGCCAGATCCAGGCCAACGGTCAGGTCGACCTGAGCACCGAGGGCGCCTTCAACAACAACGGGCAATTACTGGCCGGCAACCTGCTGACGGTCCGCGCGCAGACGCTGGACAATGCCGGCAGCGGCGAGATCAGCGCCGGCCAGGTTCGCCTGACCGTCAACGACAGCCTGACCAACCGTGGCCTGATCGACGGCCAACAAGTGCGGGTGCAGGCCCTCTCGCTCAACAACCTGGGCACGGGCCGGCTCTACGGCGACCGCCTGGCGATCAGCGCTTCGACGCTGAACAACCGGGACGAAAACGGCATCGGCGCGACCATCGCCGCCCGCGAGTCGCTGGACATTGGCGCCGGTAGCCTGGACAACCGCGAGCAGGCCCTGATCTTCAGCGCTGGCGACCTCGCCATCGGCGGCGCGTTGAGCGCGGCTGACAAGGCCCAGGACCGCGCCCAGATGCTGACCAACGCCAGCGCGACCATCGAGGCCCTCGGCAACCTGTCGCTGAACGTGCAAAGCGTGCGCAACACCAACGAGCATTTCAGCACCCGGCAGGTGGAGGTCAGTCGTACCGCCTTGCAGGAATTCCAACTCACCGGTTCGACGAACCGCTACCAGGGCAACCAGGTTTCGGTCAGCAGCGACGAAGTGCTCTACCTGGCCACCCCCGAAGGCCGCGAGGACAACTGGAACCGCTACGACTACACCCGGGTGGTGGCGGAGACCCAGATCGCCACCTCGGCACCGGCGCAGATCCTCTCCGGTGGGACGATGCAGATCAGCGCCGGCGACGTGCTCAACGACAAGAGCCGGATCATTGCCGGCGGACTGCTACAGGCCGACATCGGCAGCCTGACCAACACTGAGCTGACGGGCCAGCGCACCACCACCGACAGCGGCACCGCCACCCACTTCTATCGCATCCAGCGCAAGGGGCGCGACCGCCAGGGCACGGCCGTCACAGACTACACGCCGGCGCCGATGATCCAGGACATCACCCTGCAACCGACCGTGTTCGCCGAGAACACCGCGGGCAACGGCACCGGCACCCAGATCGCCGCGCGCGCCACCCAGGGCGTCACCGAGCAGGTCGCCGCCACAGGCGCGGTCAACGCCACGGGCAGCCGTACCCACCAGGTCGCGCCGATCGTCCAGGTCGCCGCCCAGACCACCCTGAACAGTAAAGGCGTGGCTGAGCAGATCCGCAGCGGCGGGCCGTCCCTGGCGTTGCCGAACAACAGCCTGTTCAACACCAACCCGCAGAACACCGGCGGCTATCTGATCGAAACCGACCCGCGCTTTGCCAGCTACCGCACCTGGTTGTCCTCGGACTACATGCTGCAACGCCTGCAAGTCGACCCGGCCCTGACCCAACAGCGCCTGGGCGACGGTTTCTACGAACAGAAGCTGATTCGCGAGCAAGTGGCGCAACTCACCGGCCGACGTTTCCTCGATGGCTACGCCAATGATGAACTGCAATACCGTGCCCTGATCGACAACGCCGTCACTGTTGCCAACCAATGGCAATTGGTGCCCGGCGTGGCGCTGACGTCCGAGCAGATGGCCCAGCTGACCAGTGACATCGTCTGGCTGGTGCAAAAGCAAGTGACCCTCCCTAACGGCGACACCCGCAACGTGCTGGTGCCGCAGGTCTACGTGCGGGTCCAGGAAGGCGACCTCAACGGCTCCGGTGCGCTGATCGCCGGGCAGCGCCTGAACCTGAACATCGCCGGCGACCTGGTCAACAGCGGCAGCCTGGCCGGGCGCAGTGTCATGGCGATCACCGCGCAGAACATTCAGAACCTGGGTGGGCGTATCCAGGCCGACAACGCCTCGGTCACCGCCAGGGACAACCTCAACAACCTCGGTGGCCTGATCGGCGCCGTGGACAACCTGTCGGTGAAGGCTGGGCAGGACATCAACGTCATTTCCAGCAGTCGCGACAGCAGCAGCGCCCAAGGTACCCGGACGCAGTTGTCACGGGTGGCCGGGCTGTTCGTCAGCGGTGCCCAGGGCACGATGAATGTCAGCGCCGGCAAGGACTTGAATCTCACCGGGGCCCAGGTCGTCAATGCAGGCCAGGGCGGCAGCACGTCGCTGGAGGCCGGCAACAACCTCAACCTTGGCACCGTGGGCGAGGCGCATCAGCAAGCGTTGACCTGGAACAGCAGCAACTGGCGCAACGACGCCAGCCAGACCGAAGTCGGCTCGCTGATCCAGGGCCAGGGCGATGTCCGCCTGAGCGCGGGCCAGGACCTCAACGCCCGCGCCGCCCACGTGACCAGCGAGCAGGGCGCGGTGTTTGCCGAGGCCAAGCGTGACGTCAACCTCACCACGGCCCAGAACTACCAGTTCGCCGACGAAGCGCACAAGGTCAAAGGCAAGAGTGGGTGGTTCTCCAGCAAGACCACCACCACCCGTGACACCGTCAGCCAGACCCAGGCCGAAGGCTCCACCCTGAGTGGCGAGCAGACGTATGTGCAGGCCGGTCGAGACATCAACCTGAGTGGCAGCAACGTGGTCTCCACCACCAAGACCATCCTGGTGGCGGACAACAACGTCAACATCGAAGCGGCCACCGCCAGCAGCAGCGAACGCCACGACAAGACCGTCAAGAAAAGCGGCCTGTTCAGCGGCGGCGGCATCGCCGTGACCCTCGGTACTCAGAAACAGAGCGTCAAGGACCTCGCCACGGAGCACACGGCCGTGGCAAGCACCGTGGGCTCGACCACCGGCGATGTGCTGATCGAAGCGGGCAAGGGTTACCGTCAGGTGGGCAGCCAGGTGTCGGCGCCCCAAGGCAACATCGACGTCACGGCGCAGACCATTGATGTCGTCGAAGCCCGTAACACCCGTGAACGCGAGCGTGAAACCCTGTTCAAGCAAACCGGGTTCACCCTCACCGTGACCAACCCGGTGATCAGCGCGATTCAAACCAACCAGCAGATGAAACGGGCCTCGGAGAAAACCGACGACGGACGCATGAAGGCCCTGGCCGCCGCGACCGCCGTGCTGGCGACCAACAACGCCGCCACCGCCGTGGCGATGGACCCAGGCTCGGCCGGCGGGATCAACATCAGCCTGTCGCTGGGCACCAAGAAAAACGAAAGCACCACTACCTACACCAGCGACAGCGCGGCCGGCTCGACCATGACCGCCGGCAACGACATCCGCCTGCGTGCCACTGGCGCGGGGGCGGCCAGCGACATCACCGTGCAAGGCAGCGATATCAAGGCCGGACGCAACGCCAGCCTGCTGGCGGACGGCGACATCAACCTGCTCGCCGCCCGCAATGTCGACAAGCAGGAGACCGACAGCAAAGGCAGCAGCGCGAGCATCGGCATCGGCTTTTCCCTCGGTGCTCGCAACGGTTTCACCCTGGACCTGGGAGCGTCCGGCAGCCGTGGCCAGGCAGACGGCGATGGCCTCACCCACACCAATACCCATGTCCAGGCGGGCAACCAGTTGCTGCTGTCCTCGGGCGGTGACACAAACCTCAAGGGCGCGGTGGCCAGTGGCAAACAGGTACTGGCCGACGTCGGCGGCGACCTGAACATCGAAAGCCTGCAAGACACCAACACCTACGTCGTCGATGAGAAGAGCCTGGGTGTTGGCATCAGCTTGTGTGTCCCGCCGTTCTGCTACGGCATGAGTTCGGTCAACGGCATGAGTGGCAGCTTCGGGGCCACGGACATCGACTCCAACTACGCCAGCGTGATCGAGCAATCCGGGATCAAGGCCGGCGACGAGGGCTTCGACATTCGCGTGGGCGGCAACACCGACCTGGTCGGCGGGGTGATCGCCAGCAGCGACAAGGCGGTGCAGGACGGCAAGAATCGCCTGGTCACCGCCAGCCTCACCAGCCGCGACATCAAGAACAAGGCCGAGTACGACGCCAGCTCCGTCAGCGTCGGGGGCGGCTATCGCGAAGTCGGCAAGGACCAGCAAGGCAATGCCACCAGCGGCGGCACGCAAACCCCGGGCACCGGGCTGCCGCAGAACGGCAATGAGCTCAGCGCCACCATGCCGATTGCCATCAGTGCCAGCGACGACGCCAGCAGCGTCACCCGCAGCGGCATCAGTGGCGGCACGGTCGTCATCACCGACGATGCCGAGCAGCAGAAGCGCACCGGCAAGAATGGCGAGCAAACCGTCGCCAGCCTCAATCGCGACGTCTCCAGCGATCGCGATACCAGCAACACGCTCAAGCCGATCTTCGACGAAGATGAGATCCGGGCCGGTTTCGAGATTGTCGGCGCGTTCGCCAACGAAGCCAGCACTTTGCTCGCCAACAAGGCCAAGGAGGTCGATGCCAAGCGCAACCAGGCCGAGAAAGACAGGGCCAAGGCCCTCGATCCGAATGCGAACCTGACCGATGCCGAGCGGTTGGCGTTGCTCAACAACTCCCAGCGACTGACTGTCGAAGCCCGCGGTATCGCCGACAAGTGGGGCGCGGGCGGCACCTACCGCCAGATCACCACCGCCCTGGTGGGCGCGGCCAGCGGCAACATCAGCGGCAGCAACGGCGCATTCGTCCAGAGCCTGGTGGTCAACTACGTGCAACAGCAAGGCGCGGGCTACATCGGCGACCTGGTGGCGGACGGCAAACTCACCGAAGGCTCGCCGCTGCATGCCGCGCTGCATGGCATCGTTGCCTGCGCGGGCGCCGCGGCCAGCAGTCAGAGCTGCGGCAGTGGCGCAGCGGGCGCGGCGGCGTCGAGCCTGCTCACCGGCCTGTTCTCCGAAGCCAGCCCCAACGAAAGCGAAGCCCAGCGCGAAGCCAAGCGAAACCTGATCGTCAGCCTGGTCACCGGGCTGGCCGCGAGCAGCGCCTCGCTCGACCCGGCCACCGCCAACAGCGCGGCTGGCGCGGCGGTGGACAACAACTGGCTGGCGACCCAGCAACTGGTCCAGGCCGAGAAGGAATACAGCGCAGCCGATGGGCTGGCGGCCAAGGCGCAGGTGATCGCCAAATGGGCGTACATCAACCAGAAGCAAGACGTACTGACCCGCTTCGGCGTGGGCAAAGGCCTGGTGCAGGCGGGATGGAGCGACGTCGAAGGCCTGGCACAGTTCCTTCTTCATCCGATTGACGGAATCAACGGACTCAAGGCCCTGATCAACGACCCCGAGGCCCGCAAGCAGTTCGGCGATGGCATGGTCAATGAACTCAACGCCAAACTCGATCGCGTCAAGGATGCCCTGGAAAATGGCGGCGACGACCGCGCTGTTCAGTTGGGCCAGGACCTTGGCGAACTGGTTTGGCAGGTGGGTAGTATTGCGACGGGGGTTGGCGGCGCCGCCAAAGGTGGCGTGGCGCTGGCGAAGGCCGGGATCAGGGTCGGGGCCGAAGGGCTTGAGGCGATGGCTGGCCTGGCCAAGTTCGACAAGCTGGTCGCCCGTGGCGGGCAGTTCAACCCCAATGGCACGCCGCTGATGGATTTCCGGGCGTTGACCAACGCGCAGAAGAGCATCATCGGTGATGTCATGGGCGGCGAGCGGATCAAATCCCTGGTGCCGGGTGCCGAGAAAATCGGCCGAGCGCCGGACATCGGGCAGACTGGTATTGATGACCTGTACAAGGTCAACAAGCCGGGTGTGGATTACCTGATCGTGGAGTACAAGTTTGGTTCGTCTGCGTTGAAACCGACCAAGGATGGTTTGCAGATGAGCGATAGCTGGTTGCAGGGGACTGCCACAAATTATGATCGTATTCTGGAGTCGGTCAGTGGTAACGGTGGAATGGCGCAAAGTATTGAAAACGCCTTGCAGGCTGGGCGGGTGGAAAAATGGTTAGTACATACCGACCCTTTTGGTAATGTCACAGTGGGTGTACTGGATGCCCGCGGAAAGTTTTTCGCTGACCCAGTTGCAGCGTCCAAGCTTCTAGGAAACAAGTAGATGATCCGTGCTCCTCTTGGCAATGTCAGTTATTGGAATCAGGTCGTCGAGGACAATGACGGCTATCTCCTGGAATCTCAAAGAATCATGAGGGAACCTGCGGGTAACCCGGATTACGCGCCGCAATACGCCTTCAACACTGCAAAGAAACATTGGCACCAGATCCTGCGTCGCTACAGCGCTGGCAATCCTATAGCTGATTTGTCGCGCTACTTTCCGGGCTTGCTTGATGCCTGGGAAGAGGCCGAACGCCTGGGTGCATCGGTCTGGACACCTGAGCAGCAATTCACCCGCCACAGCTGGCGCGTCAACTATGACCATTACATCGTCTGCTTCTGGCTGGTGGGCCTGGGGTTGGCGCTGGAGATTCCCGATGATCAATGGCGAAGGCTGCTGGCCCTTATCGGCAACGAAGGCGAGGACGTGTTGCTCGACCGGGTCATCGCGAGTCGCAGTCCCGAGCGCAAAGTGGGGGCCGTTCTCCTTTATCCCAAACCCTATGGACGACTGCTGGCGGCAGTGGATGCGCCGGTGGAGACGCAGGCTTCCAAGTTGGAAGCGTTCGTCAGTCATTGGTATCAGGAAGTCCGAACAGGGGCGAAATCCGGCTCCGATCCCCAGGCAGTCAGTTACAAGCATCCCTACTGGTACACCTATGGCGACGAGAATTTTGAAGGTGGCGCATATTTCGGTCGCTGGTGCGTGGAAGCCGTGGCGGCGGTGAAGGCTTTTGGGCTGGATGATTCACAGTGCCTGGGGCTTGAGCATTATCCCGGGGATTTACTCCGACCCGACGGCCCGAGTACACACCCGCTCAGGCAGGACGCTGAAGCGCCTATTGCGGTGGTTGTTGAGAATAAGGTTGGTTTTTGGTCGAAGTTGTTGGGGCGTCGTTAGCGGTTTCGAGCAGGTTTACAGGCCCCTTTTTCAGTTAAGCAACGACATGCGATGAGCTGAAATGAAGTATTACTTGTTGCGGGAAGATGTGCAGTTTCCTGAACGCTGGTATTTGGGAGATATAAAGCACTGCAACAACTGGCTCTTCATCGACCCCCCTTCTGAGTACATGGAGCCGTGTACCTACACCCTTGAGGTTCTTGAGGAAGGTGGGAGTCTGGATTTTTCCTTGGCTGGCTATGCCTCTGTGCCGGTTTTGAGTGAAAAAGCCAGGGATGCATTGTTGGGCTTTCCCGATGTTGATGAACCGTATATGAATGTCGTGCTCGAGCCTGTGTCGGTTGCAGGCGAGCAAGCTCATGGTCGTTACTATGTGATGATTGTCGAGACCCAATTGGATTGCGTAGACGAATCACGCTCCGCTTTCAAAAAATATGAGGTCAATGATCCCGTACGACCTGATCGAGCTGGCGAATACAGCGTTTTTCTGAATCTTGTCATTGATCCTGCCAAGGCCCAGGGAAAACATATTTTTCGTATCAAGAAACACTTGGGAGCATTGATCGTTAGCGAGGATGTGAAGCTTCGGCTGGAGCGTGCGGGTCTCAGAGGCATGCTATTGGAGGGGGTGAATGGTGAGGGTGAAGTTATTTGCTGATGGGATGAAGCTTGACACCATCCTTTTGTGCGAGGGAGCAAGTGGACTTGCCCCTACCAAACCGGACACCAACTCCCCGTTAATTGATGCTGCCGCCAAGCGCCTGAACTTAGGCAATCACCTGAAAGTGTGAGCGGAAATTTGATCGGCGTTGATTTGAAGGGAGAAGTACTAAGAGTTTTCCTTGGGCACGCAAGACGTTTTTGAGTTACATGGGAACCGCACTGAAATGGAAAAAATCAATACTCTGCTTGAACAGCATCGACGTTGGCTATCCCAGTCGGGAGACATGACGGCTCAAGAGCTTGCCTACATTGATGAGGATCTGGCTAGCGACTCGTTAGGTGGATTGGACAACGTGGCTGATTCGTTGGGGATGCTGGCGACCTACTACGGTGTTCAGGGAGAAGTTGCTATTAGTGATCGAGATCCCGCTGGCTGGGAGCACGTCTCGCGTTCGATGATGTACCGTTATTGGGCCCTGATGCTCAAAGCGAAGGCTTTCTCCAAGACGAGTTTTCTGCAAGGCGTCAAAACTGTCCCCAATTTGACTAATCAATTGAGCCTCGCTGGATGCCTATTGGCAGGATTGATAGTGGCTGATCGTCGAGACCTGGCCGCCTCCGTAGCCGATGTTTTGGCCGGGATGCTGGCTATCAATGGCGCTGTCGATGCTAGCTATCTTGAACAGCGTCGATTCGAACCTTTCATGCTCTGGCTTTATTCAGTCTATTCGCAAGGAGAGACGCTTCCAGAAATTAAGTCGATGAATTTAGGTGTTTATCAAGAGGTGATAAACGAATGGAGTAATGAGCAAGGGCTCGCTCAAGCGCTGGAAAAACTATGTAAGTATCATCTCTCCAATTTTGAGGACAGCGGTGGGGCGTGGGACCCTGAATTCAAATATGCGCCTTTCGATCTGCTACCTTTAGAGATTCACGCAATTTTTCGTGTGCGACAACAATTAGGTTTGACTACGCCAGTTGTGTCGAGTCCTTTGTTATTCGCCGAAGCTGCCGAGTTAGAGAGCGTGGGCATCATTTCTGATCAGCTTGTTGAGCGGGTGGAGGCAGCCTACGAGGGTTTCTTCGTACTTTAGCAGCGAGAGTGGTTACTGGTTCCTAATTTAAATGCCAGAAATTTCCACGATATTGGGTTGTGAAGGAAACTTAAATGGTTCGGGCACCACTGGGAGATTCCCGCTACTGGTCTGAATGGGTTGCGTATGGTGACGAACGCATTGCCCGAGCGCTGGAGAACGCGCGGGCCCCGGCACGCGATCCCGACTACGCGCCGCAGTACGTCTATACCATTGCCCAAGACCACTGGCACCAGATGCTAAGTCGCTACTCTGCCGGATGCCCTGTCGCCGACTTGCCTCCTTATTTCCCTGGGCTACTCGATGCCTGGGAAGAGGCCGAACGCCTAGGTGCATCGGTCTGGACCCCTGAGCAACAGTTCACCCGCCACAGCTGGCGCGTCAACTATGACCATTACATCGTCTGCTTCTGGCTGGTGGGCCTGGGGTTGGCTCTGGAGATTCCCGATGATCAATGGCGAAGGCTGCTGGCCCTTATCGGCAATGAAGGCGAGGACGTGTTGCTCGACCGGGTCATCGCGAGTCGCAGTCCCGAGCGCAAAGTGGGGGCCGCTCTCCTTTATCCCAAACCTTATGGACGACTGTTGGCGGCGGTGGATGCGCCGGTGGAGACGCAGGCTTCCAAGTTGGAAGCCTTTGTCAGTCACTGGTATCAGGAAGTCCGAACAGGGGCGAAATCCGGCTCCGATCCCCAGGCAGTCAGTTACAAGCATCCCTACTGGTACACCTATGGCGACGAGAATTTTGAAGGTGGCGCATATTTCGGTCGCTGGTGCGTGGAAGCTGTGGCGGCGGTGAAGGCTTTTGGGCTGGATGATTCACAGTGCCTGGGGCTTGAGCATTATCCAGGGGATCTACTCCGGCCCGATGGTCCGAGTACGCATCCGGTAAGGCAAGAGATCGTGCCACCTGCGCCAGTGGTCGCGGAGACTAAAGTGGGATTTTGGGGAAGGCTGTTGGGACGTCGCTAAGTGACGATCTGACGAGCAAAGCCGGGCATGGCACTGCCGTTTCAGCGAATCCAAAGTGGGCACGCTGTGGCGAGGGAGCTTGCTCCCGCTGGGCTGCGCAGCGGCCCGACAAGGCAAGGGCCGCTTCGCGCCCCAGCGGGAGCAAGCTCCCTCGCCACGGATTCCACTGGGGGCTGCCAGTTCCTTCTGGCGGACTGGCATTGGCGCCTTTCTCGCACTAAACCTCTCCCATACGATCGGTTAACGGAACGCCACTTGCGGCCGATAAGCTGATGAGCACCCGTTTGGGCGCATCTTTTTTACTTGCCTGGACATCCTCGATGCTGGCGTACCACCAAAAAAGTTTTCTGATCGTCGATGATTTCTCGGATTTCCGCAGTTCGATCCGCTCCATGTTGCGTGAGCTGGGCGTCAAGGACGTGGATACCGCCGACACCGGTGAAGTGGCGTTGCGCATGTGCTCGCAGAAGCGCTATGACTTCATCCTGCAGGACTATCACCTCGGCGACGGGCGCAAGAACGGTCAGCAGGTGCTTGAAGACCTGATGGTCGAGAAGCTGATCAGCCATGAAAGCGTGTTCCTCATGGTGACCGCCGAGACCAGTCAGGCGATGGTGCTCAGCGCTTTGGAGCATGAGCCCGACGCGTACCTGACCAAGCCGTTCAACCGCTCCGGCCTGGCCCAGCGGCTGGAACGGCTGGAGCAGCGCAAGACTTTGCTCAAGCCGATCCTCCAGGCGCTGGATCGCGAAAAACCGTTGGAAGTGCTCAATGCCTGCATCGCCCTGTGCAAGCAGGATCCGCGCTACGGGCCGCTGTGCCTGCGCTATCGGGCCGACGCGTTGCGCGACCTGAACCAGAACGAAGCCCTGGAGCGCCTGTACAACACCATCCTGGCCGACCGTCCGCTGCCCTGGGCCTATGCGGGCCTGGGCAAGTTGCTGTTCAAGCGCGGCCAGGTGGCGCAGGCCAAGGAGGTCTACGAAAAGGCACTGAAAACCTTTCCGATGATGCCGGCCTTGTACGACGGCATGGCCGATGTGCTGGTGGCCGAAGGCGACACGAAACAGGCGCAGCGGGTGCTGGAAGAGGCGGTTCGCCTGTCGCCCCTGGCGGTGCGTCGACAAGCGCTGCTGGGCAAGCTGGCGATGACCAACGAAGACTACGACACCGCGTCCAGGGCCTATCGCCAGGCGGTCGGGCAGGGCGCGCAGTCGCGCTTCAAGGATCCGGAGACCAACCTGGGCCTGGCTCATGCGTTGATCAGCAAGGGCAGCGAAAAGGGCCTCGATACGCGCACGCGGCTGGAGATCAACACGACCCTCAGCGCCGTGGCGAAGGAAAACCTCAACGACCCGGGCCTGCAGGTCCGGGCGCGCCTGATGAAAGCCACGAGCCTGCTGCTCAACGATGCCGAAACCGCCGAGAAGCTCACCGAGCAGGCCTTGCAGCGCCTCGACGGCATGGAGCAGTTCATGAGCGCGGAGGCGGCCTTGTTGGTGGCCAAGCAACTGCAAATGCTTGGTCAGGCCAGCGCCGGCGAGTCGATGCTCAAAAACTGCGCGGAAATCTACGGCGATGACCCGACGGTGATGCAAGGCATCGCCAAGCTCACCGACGACCCGAACATCCTCAACCAGGGCAATGCGGCGGCCGAGCTGAACCGCGAAGGCGTGCGCGTCTACAAGACCGGCGCCTTGCCGGAGGCGCGGGAGCTGTTCCGCCGCGCCCTGAAGATGCAGCCGAAGAACATCAGTATTGCCCTGAACATGGCGCAGTCCCTGCTGCACGGCACCGATACCAGCGTGGAATCGGAACTGCTGCAGGAGTGCCGCGCTTGTCTGAAGCTGGTGGGCATGATGCCCGACACCGACGCGCGGTTTGCGCGTTACCAGAAACTGCGAAGCAAGGCGTTTGGCGATGAATGACAGCGAACAGGCACTCGATTTTTCCACGGTGATCGCGTCGACCGTGCATGACATGAAGAACTCCCTGACCCTGCTCATGCAGGCGCATGCGCAGTGGCTCGAGCGCTTGCCCGACGCCGAGCGCCAGACCCCGGAGCAGGGCGTCATGGACTTCGAATTCGCCCACCTCAATGGGTTGCTGGTGCAACTGCTGGGGCTGTACAAGCTCGGCGTCAACCAGTTGCCCCTGCATCCGGCCTACCACGAGTTGGACGATTTCATCGAGGCGCAACTGGCCGGCCATGAGGACGTGTTCCGCAGCCGCGGGATCATGGCCACCTATGAAGTCGACCCCCTCAGCCCGCTGGGCTTTTTCGACCGCGAGTTGATTGCGTCGGTGCTCGACAATTGCATCACCAACGCCATTCGCCATGGGCGCCAGGCCTTGTTGATCAGCGCGAGCGATGAGGCCGGGCAGTTGGTGCTGACCATCAACGATGACGGCGAGGGCTATCCGGCCGAGATGATCGAACGCCAGGCTGAGTACGTGCAAGGCATCAACCACAGCAGCGGCAGCACCGGGCTGGGCCTGTACTTCGCGGCGCGTATCGCCGGGCTGCACCAGCGCGGCGGCGTGAGCGGGCGAACCGAGATCGCCAATGGCGGTGTGCTGGGCGGCGCGGTGTTCCGGATCTACCTGCCCTGAGGCATTCCTTGCGCATAACCCCTCTGTGGGAGCGAGCTTGCTCGCGAAGGCGGTGCATCAGTCGCTACGCAAAGGCTGACAGACTGCCTTCGTGAGCAGGTTCGCTCCTACGGTGTAGGCTGTGTATTTTCTGACGGTTTTTATTCGTCCAGCCTGCTTGATATTCCGAACAGCCGAAGCCTATTTTGTACGGGTTGCCGTTCGCGGCTCGCATATAACAAGGATTGCGTCATGACGACCGATGGCCAGTGTTCACTCGCGCAGCGATTGACGGGCATTGATGAGATTGAATGCGTTACGCCGGATTTGAACGGCGTGCCGCGAGGCAAGGTGATGACCGCCGAAGGGTTCCTCGAGGGCCGACGGTTGCAGCTGGCGCGGGGGGTGCTGCTGCAATGCATCATGGGCGGTTACCCGGCGGCGCGATTTTACGGCAGCGACGACGGCGACCTGGCCCTGGTGGCCGACCCGCAACAGATCCACCGCCTGCCCTGGAGCCAACAGCCTCGCGCCCTGGCGATTTGCGATGCCGATGAGCTGACCGGTGAAAGCTCAAGACTTTCCACGCGCGGCCAACTCAAGGCCGTGATCGCGCGTTATGCCGCCCGTGGCCTGGCGCCGGTCGTGGCGACCGAGCTGGAGTTTTTCGTGTTCGCGCCCAACCCGGACCCGACCCAGCCGTTCCAGCCGCCGCTGGGCCTGGATGGGCGACGCGAGGACGGGCATTCGGCGTTCAGTGTCAGTTCCAACAATGGCCTGCGACCTTTCTTCAATGAGGTGTACGCCTGCATGGCGGCACTGGGCCTGCCCCGCGATACGTTCATGCACGAAATGGGCGTGAGCCAGTTCGAGATCAACCTGCTCCATGGCGACCCGCTGCTGCTGGCCGACCAGACTTTCCTGTTCAAGCACCTGCTCAAGGAAGTGGCCCTCAAGCATGGGCTGATCGTGGTCTGCATGGCCAAGCCCCTGGCGAATACGCCGGGCAGTTCGATGCACATCCACCAGAGCGTCGTGGAACTGGGCAGCGGTCGCAACGTCTTCAGTGACGAGGCTGGCGAGCCGACGGCCACTTTCCGGCATTTCATCGGTGGGCAACAGGCCGGCCTGGCCGACTTCACCGCCCTGTTTGCGCCGAACGTGAACTCCTACCAGCGCCTCTACCAGCCGTGCGCCTCGCCGAACAATGCCTGCTGGTCCCACGACAACCGTTCGGCCGGGCTGCGGATCCCCGCCAGTTCACCGGTCGCCCGTCGGGTCGAGAATCGCTTGCCCGGGGCGGATGCCAACCCGTACCTGGCGATCGCCGCGAGCCTGGCCGCCGGGCTGCATGGCATCGAAAATCGCCTGGAGCCCAGCGAGGCGATCCAGGGTGAATTCGACGTGCCGGATAATCTCTCGCTGCCATGTACCTTGCATGCCGCGTTGGAGCGTCTGAAACGTAGTCATCTGGCGAAGGAACTGTTCAGTGAGGAGTTCATCGAAGGCTACGTTGCTTCGAAGACCCTTGAGCTGGCCAGCTTCTTCGATGAGATCACACCCTGGGAACGCCGCATTCTGGCGGCCCAGGCATAACGAATCGTTGTATCCGGGCTATCTTCAAGGGTAGCCCTTACCCCACCTCAAGGAGCCGCTCGGAACGCCGATGCGCCAAGTCTGGAAACCTTTTCGAGCGCTTTATTTCGCCTCGCTGATGATGTTGATCGGCTCGGGCCTCTTGAGTACCTACCTGGCCTTGCGCCTGGCCGCCGACCACGTGGACAGCCTGTGGGTCGGTGCGCTGATGGCGGCCAACTATTTCGGCCTGGTGCTGGGCGGCAAGATCGGCCATCGGCTGATTGCCCGCGTCGGGCATATCCGCGCCTACTCGGCCTGCGCCGGGATCGTCGGGGCGGCAGTCCTGGGCCACGGGCTGGTGAACTGGCTGCCGGCCTGGATCGTGCTGCGGATGATTGTCGGCCTCGGCATGATGTGCCAGTACATGGTCATCGAGAGCTGGCTCAACGAGCAGGCCGACGCCAAGCAGCGCGGGGTGGTGTTCAGCGGTTACATGATCGCCTCGTACCTGGGGATGGTGCTGGGCCAGTTGATCCTGGTGATCCATCCGGCCCTGGGCCTGGAATTGCTGATGCTGGTGGCGCTGTGCTTCACCTTGTGCCTGGTGCCGGTGGCGCTGACCCGACGGATTCACCCGGCGCCGCTGCGTCCGGCGCCGATGGAGCCGCGGTTCTTCATCAAGCGCGTCCCGCAGTCGCTCAGCACGGTGTTGGGCTCGGGGTTGATCGTCGGTTCCTTCTATGGCCTGGCGCCGTTGTATGCCTCCCAGCAGGGCCTGTCGACCGAGCAGGTCGGCCTGTTCATGGGGAGCTGCATCTTCGCCGGCCTGCTGGTGCAGTGGCCCTTGGGCTGGCTGTCCGATCGCTACGACCGGGCGTTGCTGATCCGCTGCTTTGCATTGGCCCTGGCAATCTGTGCGATGCCATTGGCGATCCTGTCGAGTGTGCCGCTGGAAGTGCTGTTCATCTCCGGGTTCTTCTGCTCGCTGGTCCAGTTCTGCCTGTATCCGCTGGCGGTGGCGTTCTCCAATGACCACGTCGAGGCGGATCGGCGAGTGTCGCTGACGGCGATGCTGTTGGTGACCTATGGCGTCGGTGCCAGTATCGGGCCGTTGGTGGCCGGGGTACTGATGAAGCTGTTCGGCAGCCACATGCTGTATGCGTTTTCCGCCTTCTTCGCCTTGATACTGGTGTGGCGGATTCGGCCGAAAGCGGTCACCAACCTGCACCAGGTCGACGACGCTCCGCTGCACCACGTGGCCATGCCCGACAGCATGTCGAGCTCGCCGCTGGTAGCGTGCCTTGACCCTCGGGTGGATGAGCAGGTGGTGCAGGAGCAGATGCAGGCGCCGGCCGCATCGGACGTTGAGCCCGAGCCTGAGCCCGAGCCTGAACCGGTTGCAGAAGCCGAAGCGGCCGATGACGAGCCGCAGGCCCCCAGCTTTACTCAAGCCAGGCCGTAATCGCGCATAAAAAAACGGGCAGTCACCGCAAGGGGCTGCCCGTTTTTTTAATGCGGCGGATCAGAGATCATCTTTGTCGAAACGACGGGCTTCGCGCTGGAGCTGGTAGACGAACCGCTCGACCTGGCGCTGCACCAGGCCGCTGATGTTGTGGAAGCGCACGCCAGCGAAGGTGGTGTTGATCCTTTCTTCGAAATGCAGGTAGCGCAATTCGACCGGGGCCGTCATGTTGCCGAAGGGCAGGGCAGCGATGAAGCGCTCGTAGACCTGGCCCAGTTGCAGGCGTTCGGTGATGTCGCCGTCAAAGCGCAGCTTGCAGCCGGTGGCGGAAATGTCCAGCAACTTGCCGTTTACTGCCGCCTTGAGCTTTTCGCCGCCCAGTTCGACGTCCACCAGTTGTGCCAGCTTCAGGGCGGCACGAAAGGCGTTGCGACGTTGATGATAGACCACTTCGTCAGGCAGGGCGCCGCGGTAGCAGCGGCCGTCGCTGGTGTCGCTGATGGTCAGCGGGCCGTTGCTTTCCCAGGCGATGCGCACGCCGTCGTGGAAGCCCTCGACGCGAAATGGCTCGCCCGCCAGCAGGAACCGTTCACCGTCCCGGGGGATCATTTCGTCGAGGGCGAGGGAGTTGTTCTCGCGGTTCACGTCCACCAGGTAGCTCTGGAAGCGTTGGGTGCGTTCGTGGAAGGTGATGATCAGCGGGTCATGGCTATCTTGCAGCATCCGCAGGTTGCCGGAGATTTCCAGGGGCGTGGTAAGGACCTTGGGCGGTTGCGGAGCATCATCCGCGTTTGAGGCATTGAACACGGTGGGTCAATCTCCAGGCAAAATACGACTACAAAGAGCCAGCATTTTGCCAGCATGTATCGCGCGTTGATAGAGCGCCGGCATGGTTCGTTTCATGCCTGGCTGAGCGGGCGGTGCTTGACCATCTTGGCGGTCGAACCGCGAGCGTCATACAGCGTCGGGATTTCACCGCCATTGAGGATGCGCAACTGATTGGCGGTGGCGGCCTGCTGGACCTGGATCGACTGGCCATTGCGCGCGTTGGCGGCCTGGCATTGGGCGAGCAGGTCAGTCAGGACAGCGCTCTGGGCGAGGAGCTGGTCGCCGATCGACGACTGGCTGGCCAACTGCTCGAGGCCGTCGGGGCTGGCGGGCAGGTTGAGGCTGGCGAGGATCTCGCTGCGCTTGCGGCCATGCTGGTCGAGCAAAATGATCAATGCCTGCTTCTGTGCCAGGATGTTTTCCAGCAAGGGCATGTCGCGACCGTGCAGCGCCAGTGATTCGGTCTGCAGCAGTTCCAGCAATTGTTGCGCTGGGACAAAGTCGTCGATGATCAGTTGCAATAAAGTCGTGTCGTGCATGGCTGGCCTTAGGTCTTAAGCGTCCAAAAGCCTGGCGCAGGCGGCGGCCTAGCGCTGGGCTTCGAAGTTGAGCAGTTTGCTGGCTACGCGGTTGCTGTCGACTTTATAGCTGCCATCGGCGATGGCTGCTTTCAACTCGGCCACGCGGGCGTTGTCGACGACAGGTTGATCGCGCAGCTTGTCAGTGACCTTCTGCAACTGCTGAGCCTCATTGCTGAGGTGAACCGACTCTCCATTGCTGACTTGTTCGGCCGGCGTAGACAACGGCGCGGATTTGTCGGCTTCCTTGCTGGCGCTGGTACGCGTAGTGCCTGTCAACGGTGAAGAGCTGTTTAAACGATTGAAGTCGATGACCATGGTAGAAAACCTCTGGATATTTGGACGCTTGCCATGTTTTCGGCCATCCCTAAAAAAACTTTAGGCTCATTTATCCAATGAACGTGCGCACGTCTGCGCTTGCCTTTGCGTAAGGCACAGTCTAGGGAACAGCGAGGTCAAGCGCCAGCTTTCTACCTGCCTGCGTAAAGTACTACATGGCCACTTCCACCTGGCCGGGGGCGATGACCTGAGCCTTGATCACCCGTTGGGAGTTGAGGTTCTTCACTCGGATCTGCTCGCGCATGCCGCCGTTGGACAGGGCCTCGCCGGGCATTCGCACGGCCAGGGTGCCGCTGCGGGCGGTGATGACCACCTGGTCGCCCTTGCGGACCACTTCGGCCTGTTCCAGGTGCACCTGGGTGATGACCTGGTCGGCGACCATTGGTCGGACAAGTTTCTGCCCGATGGCCTCATCCACCGACGTCAGGAAGCCCTGGCTGATCTGGCTGACGTCACGTTCGCGCAGCACCACGTCCTGCGGCTCGACGATCCCGGCCCGCTTGAGCGGACGAGTGGTCGTGACGATTTCACGAAACAGGCGCACCTGGGCGGGCACGAACACCGTCCAGGGCGCGGCGCTGTCGCAGCGCACCTTCACCGTGACGCGGCCCAGCGGGCGGGCCGGGCTTTCCAGCGAGGCAGTCAATTCCTTGTCGCACATCGGCATGCGCAGGCGTGGGTCGAGCTGGTTGACTTCGATTTCGTAGCGACCTTCGGTTTGACTGGTTGCCAGATAGTCTTCTACGGTGAATTCAAGAAAGCCTTGAGTGACGCCGATAAGGAGATCAGGCAAGGTAACCGGAGCCTCCGCGAGAGCCGGGTTGCCCCAGGTGAACAGGCAGGCAGCCAACAGTGCACCGAGCCAGTGGCGGCAGTGAGTGGTCAGGCGTCGAGAAAATGTCGTTTGTGCGTTCATGCCGGTTGAATAGCAAGCCCCGTGCCGTTTAGTGATGAATGCGCGTCGGACCCATTAGCGTTAGGTAGGAGTCAGGGCATGGCGGGAGTAATGGACTCGGTAAACCAGCGGACACAGCTGGTCGGTCAGAATCGCCTGGAGCTGTTGCTGTTCCGTCTCGACGGCCAGCAGTTGTACGGGATCAACGTATTCAAGGTGCGCGAGGTGCTGCAATGCCCCAAGCTGACCCTGATGCCCAAGTCCAGTCCCGTGGTGTGCGGTGTGGCAAACATTCGGGGAGCGACCATCCCCATCCTCGACCTGGCGATGGCGACCGGTTCGGGGCGGTTGATGGACCAGAGCAATCCGTTCGTGATCATCACCGAGTACAACACCAAGACCCAGGGTTTCCTGGTGCGCTCGGTGGAACGCATCGTCAACATGAACTGGGAGGAGATCCATCCGCCGCCCAAGGGCACCGGTCGCGATCACTACCTGACGGCGGTGACCCGGGTCGATAGCCAGTTGGTGGAAATCATCGACGTGGAGAAAATCCTCGCCGAAGTGGCGCCGACCACGGAAACGATTTCCCAGGGTGTGGTGGATGCCGAAACCCAGCACAAGGCGATTTCGCTGCGGGTGCTGACCGTGGATGATTCGTCGGTGGCGCGCAAGCAGGTGACCCGTTGCCTGCAAACCATCGGCGTCGAGGTGATTGCATTGAACGACGGTCGGCAGGCGCTGGATTACCTGCGCACGCTGGTCGACGAGGGCAAGAAGCCGGAAGAGGAGTTCCTGATGATGATCTCCGACATCGAGATGCCGGAGATGGACGGGTACACCCTCACTTCGGAGATCCGCAGCGACCCGCGTATGCAGAAACTGCATATCATCTTGCACACGTCGTTGTCCGGGGTGTTCAACCAGGCGATGGTCAAGAAGGTCGGTGCCGACGATTTCCTGGCAAAATTCCGGCCCGATGACCTGGCGTCCCGGGTGGTCGATCGAATCAAGTCAGTAGAATAAAAGGTCGGGCGCATTGTGCGCCCGGCACATCAATACAATGAAAGAGGCGGTATCTTGTCTACGGGTAATTTGGATTTCGAACAGTTCCGGGTCTTCCTGGAAAAAGCCTGTGGCATATTGCTTGGTGAAAACAAGCAATACCTGGTGTCGAGCCGTCTCAACAAATTGATGGAGCAACAGGGCCTCAAGACGTTGGGCGAGCTGGTGCAGCGCATCCAGACCCAGCCGCGCAGTGGCTTGCGCGAGATGGTGGTGGACGCCATGACCACCAACGAAACCTTGTGGTTTCGCGACACCTATCCGTTCGAGGTGTTGAAGAACAAAGTGCTGCCGGCGGCCATCAAGGCCAGTCCGGGCCAGCGCCTGCGGATCTGGTCGGCGGCCTGCTCGTCGGGACAGGAGCCGTATTCGCTGTCGATGTCCATCGACGAGTTCGAGCGGACCAACATCGGCCAGTTGAAGGGGGGCGTGCAGATCGTCGCCACCGACCTGTCCGGGACCATGCTCAACAACTGCAAGACCGGCGAGTACGACAGCCTGGCCATCGGTCGCGGCCTGTCGCCCGATCGCTTGCAGCGCTACTTCGATCCGAAGGGGCCGGGGCGTTGGGTGGTCAAGGCACCGATCAAGAATCGGGTGGAGTTCCGCTCGTTCAACCTGCTGGACAGCTATGCCAGCCTGGGCAAGTTCGACATCGTGTTCTGCCGCAACGTGCTGATCTACTTCTCGGCCGAAGTGAAGAAGGACATCCTGATGCGTATCCACGGCACCCTGAAGCCCGGTGGCTACCTGTTCCTCGGGGCTTCCGAGGCGTTGAACGGCTTGCCGGATCATTACCAGATGGTCCAGTGCAGCCCGGGGATCATCTACCAGGCGAAGTGATTGGCCGGTGTGTCAAAAAACGGGAGCCCTTTAAGGCTCCCTTTTTTTGCCTGCCACCTTTCATCAAATCCCCCCAATCTCCTGTGGGAGCGGGCTTGCCCGCGAAGGCGATCCAATAGAGACATTGATGCCGACTGATACACCGCTTTCGCGGCAAGCCCGCTCCCACCATTAATCGCCGTTGACGCTGAGAGCGGCAGAAAAGCGGCAGCCAAGCGGAAGCCCATTGCCGCTTTTCTGGCATTGCCGCCTTGCCGCTGCCCGCAAAGCCCCGGTTTATGGGCTTTTGGAAAGTGGCACGACGCTTGCTATAGCCATCGTACGTACATTGGTCACCCAAAGGTTTGTGCCATGAGCATCAGCTTCGATAAAGCGCTCGGTATCCATGAAAAGGCCCTGAGCTTCCGCGCCCAGCGTGCCGAAGTCCTGGCCAACAACATCGCCAACGCCGATACCCCGAACTACAAGGCCCGGGATCTGGACTTCTCCAAAGTGCTCGCCGAGCAGAACGAGAAGACCAAGAACGGCAGCTTCGCCCTGAACATGACCAACAGCCGTCATATCGAGGCCGAGGGCCTGGGCAATGGCGACGAGTCGCTGATGTATCGCACGCCGATGCAACCGTCCATCGACCAGAACACCGTGGACGCTCAACTGGAACAGTCCAACTACGCGGAGAACTCCGTGAACTTCCAGGCCAGCTTCACGCTGCTCAACAGCAAATTCAAAGGGCTGGTATCGGCCCTGCGCGGAGAGTAATCCATGTCGATCGCGAGCGTATTCAACATCGCCGGCAGTGCCATGAGTGCCCAGACCACTCGCCTGAACACCGTCGCCAGTAACATCGCCAACGCCGAGACCGTGTCGTCGAGCATCGACCAGACCTACCGTGCTCGTCACCCGGTGTTCGCCACCATGTTCCAGGCTGGCCAGAACGGCGGCAGCGACTCGCTGTTCCAGGAGCAGGACGCGGCCGGGCAGGGCGTGCAGGTGTTGGGCGTGGTCGAAGACCAGAGCAACCTCGAAGCACGTTACGAGCCTAACCATCCGGCTGCCGACGCCAAGGGTTACGTCTACTACCCGAACGTCAACGTCGTCGAGGAAATGGCCGACATGATTTCCGCCAGTCGTTCGTTCCAGACCAACGCCGAAATGATGAACACCGCCAAAACCATGATGCAGAAGGTCCTGACCCTCGGTCAGTGATAAGGGGCGAGTCACATGAGTGTTACCAACACCACCGGTGGTCTGAGTCTCAACGAGATCCTGGCGAACTCGTCGGT
The DNA here is from genome assembly GCF_036693845.1 of Pseudomonas sp. MS646. Classification (NCBI taxonomy): domain Bacteria; kingdom Pseudomonadati; phylum Pseudomonadota; class Gammaproteobacteria; order Pseudomonadales; family Pseudomonadaceae; genus Pseudomonas; species Pseudomonas sp. MS646. Next base: position 4,671,713 of record NZ_CP144763.1, on the reverse strand, counting down.
CAAGACCACTAGCGCCAGCGACAGCCTGACCTCGGCCACCAGCGCGGCGACCGGCAAGAAGGAGCTGGGCAAGGATGCGTTCCTGCAACTGCTCGTTACCCAGCTGAAAAACCAGAACCCGCTGGAGCCCCAGGACAACGGCGAGTTCGTGGCCCAACTGGCGCAGTTCAGCAGCCTGGAAGGCATCACCACCCTCAACCAGACGGTGAGCGGTATCGCCGGCAACTACAACTCGTCCCAAGCCTTGCAGGCGTCGTCGCTGGTCGGGCGCTCGGTCATTGCCCCGGGCGACAAGGCCGTGGTCGATACCTCCAAGAGCCTCAACGGCACGGTGGTGGTTCCGGCATCGGTTTCCTCCGTCGCGGTCAAGATCGTCGACAAGGACGGCAAGACCGTGCGCACCATCGACCTGGGCAGCCAGAAGGCCGGCAACTCCGCCTTCATCTGGGATGGCAAGAACGACGCGGGCACGACGGTCGAGTCGGGCACTTATACCTTCGCGGCCTCGACGACTATCGACGGCCAGGCCACGTCGCTGATCACCAACCTGCCGGCAACGGTCAGCAGCGTGACGATCAGCCAGACGGGCGGTGAGTTGATGCTCAACCTCGCCGGGCTGGGCAGCATCGCCCTGTCCAAAGTACAAACTATTGGTATGTAAGAGCCGACTAACCCGGCAAAGGAGTGGAAAATGTCTTTCAACATCGGCCTTAGCGGTCTCTATGCAGCCAACAAGCAGCTGGACGTTACCGGCAACAACATCGCCAACGTGGCGACCACCGGTTTCAAATCGTCTCGCGCGGAATTCGAAGATGTCTACTCGGCCACCAAGCTGGGTTCGGGCAGCAAGACCGTCGGCAACGGCGTGCGCCTGGCCAACGTTTCCCAACAGTTCGGCCAGGGTGACGTCAACAACACCGGCAACGTGCTGGACATGGGCATCCAGGGCCAGGGCTTCTTCGTCCTGAGCAACGACGGTTCGCTGAGCTACACCCGTGCCGGTACCTTCAAGACCGACAAGGAAGGCTTCATCACCAACACCGATGGCACTTCGCGCCTGCAAGGCTACGGTGTGGACGCCAACGGCAAGATCCAGAACGGCATCCTGACCGACCTGCGCATCGACACCTCCAACCTGCCGCCGCAAGCGACCAGCCTGGTGTCGTCGACCATCAACCTGAACTCGACGGCGCCGGCGATCACCGCGGCGTTCAACCCGAGCGACACGGCGACCTTCACCAAGCAGTTCACCACCCCGGTCTATGACACCCAGGGCAACCAGCACTCCATGGACCAGTACATGGTCAAGACGGCTGGCAACACCTGGAACGTCTATACGCTGATCGACGGTCGTAACCTCAACGGCAGCTTGCCGACCACGACGGGGGCGACCGCACCGGTGCCTTCGACCATGACCTTCGATTCGAGCGGCAAGCTGACCCAGGTGAGCACGCCTCCTGCGACCATCAACAACGACCTGGTGCTGACGGGCTGGGTGCCGGGCACCGTGACCAACGGCGTGTGGGCGGCCAATGGAGCTGCGAGTGCGCCAAGCATCACGATCTCGATGACCAACACCACGCAGTTCAACGCCGACACTGCGCGTTCGATTCCGACCCAGAACGGCTACGCCACCGGCCAGATCACCAACCTGACCATCGACGGCAGCGGCGTATTGCTGGCCAACTTCAGCAACAACCAGACCAAGCCGATCGGCCAGCTCGCCCTTGCCAGCTTCACCAACGAGCAGGGCCTGCAACCGGTAGGTGGCACCAGTTGGAAGGAAACCTTCGACTCGGGTATCCCGGGCTACGACGCTCCAACCACTGGCACCCTGGGTTCGATCGTCTCCAACTCCCTGGAAGAGTCCAACGTCAACCTGACCAACGAACTGGTCGAGCTGATCAAGGCGCAGAGCAACTACCAGGCGAACGCCAAGACCATCTCCACCCAAAGCACCATCATGCAGACCATCATTCAGATGACCTGATGCCTCAGGTGGCTTGAAGGCTGCACAAGGAGCCCCTCGCAAGAGGGGCTTTTTTCTGCTCCGCTTGTTTTGGCCGTATCGCGAATAGACCTGTGTTCATTCAGATCCCTGTGGGAGCGGGCTTGCTCGCGAAAGCGGTGGTTCAGTCAATGACAATTGTTGGATGTACCGACGCCTTCGCGAGCAAGCCCGCTCCCACATTGGAATGCGTTCCCTTGTGGGAGCGAGCTTGCTCGCGATGGGGCCAGGTCAGGCGCTACTTTCCTCCAGACAAAAGAAAACCCCCGATAAACCAGCGGTCTATCGGGGGCTTCTTTCAGCGGGCGCTTTGCAACGCCCGCCGGCTCAGCTTATTGGCAAGCTTCGCAATCCGGCTCGTCGATCGCGCAGGCCTTTGGCACTGGCGCCGGGCCGGCGGGAGCGGCCAGGACCGAGTCGTCACCGTGGTTGCCGCCGCTGGAAACAGCGTTCAGCTTGCCGGTGTTGATGGTCGACTTCTCGGTGCTGGTAGCGGCCAGGGCACGGAGGTAGTAGGTGGTCTTCAGGCCACGGTACCAGGCCATGCGGTAGGTCACGTCCAGCTTCTTGCCCGAGGCGCCGGCGATGTACAGGTTCAGCGACTGAGCCTGGTCGATCCACTTCTGGCGACGGCTGGCGGCGTCGACGATCCACTTGGTGTCCACTTCGAACGCGGTGGCGTAGAGCGCCTTGAGTTCCTGCGGGATGCGCTCGATCTGCTGCACCGAACCGTCGTAGTACTTCAGGTCGTTGATCATGACCGAGTCCCACAGGCCACGGGCCTTGAGGTCACGGACCAGGTAGGGGTTGATCACGGTGAACTCGCCCGACAGGTTCGATTTCACGTACAGGTTCTGGTAGGTCGGTTCGATCGACTGCGACACGCCGGTGATGTTGGCGATGGTGGCGGTCGGGGCGATGGCCATGATGTTGGAGTTACGGATGCCTTTCTGAACACGGGCGCGAACCGGTGCCCAGTCCAGGGATTCGTTCAGGTCAACGTCGATGTACTTCTCGCCACGGGACGCGATCAGGATCTGTTGCGAGTCCAGCGGCAGGATGCCCTTGGACCACAGCGAGCCCTGGAACGTCTCGTAGGCACCGCGCTCGTCGGCCAGGTCGCAGGACGCCTGGATCGCGTAGTAGCTGACCGCTTCCATGGACTTGTCGGCGAACTCGACCGCGGCATCGGAACCGTACGGGATGTGTTGCAGGTACAGCGCATCCTGGAAGCCCATGATGCCCAGGCCGACCGGACGGTGCTTGAAGTTGGAGTTCTTCGCCTGTGGGACCGAGTAGTAGTTGATGTCGATCACGTTGTCGAGCATGCGCACGGCGGTGTTCACGGTGCGTTGCAGCTTGGCGGTGTCCAGCTTGCCGTCGACGATGTGGTTCGGCAGGTTGATCGAGCCCAGGTTGCAGACGGCGATCTCGTCCTTGTTGGTGTTCAGGGTGATCTCGGTGCACAGGTTCGAGCTGTGGACCACGCCCACGTGCTGCTGCGGGCTGCGCAGGTTGCACGGATCCTTGAAGGTCAGCCATGGGTGGCCGGTCTCGAACAGCATCGAGAGCATCTTGCGCCACAGGTCCTTGGCCTGGACGACCTTGAACAACTTGATCTTGTTGTACTCGGTCAGGGCTTCGTAGTACTCGTAGCGCTCTTCGAAGGCCTTGCCGGTCAGGTCGTGCAGGTCCGGTACTTCGGACGGCGAAAACAGGGTCCACTTGCCGTCGTCGAAGACGCGCTTCATGAACAGGTCAGGGATCCAGTTGGCAGTGTTCATGTCGTGGGTACGACGGCGATCGTCACCGGTGTTCTTGCGCAGCTCGATGAACTCTTCGATGTCCATGTGCCAGGTTTCCAGGTACGCACAGACCGCGCCTTTGCGCTTGCCGCCCTGGTTGACCGCGACGGCGGTGTCGTTGACCACCTTGAGGAACGGCACGACGCCCTGGGATTTGCCGTTGGTGCCCTTGATGTACGAGCCCAATGCGCGCACCGGGGTCCAGTCGTTGCCCAGGCCGCCGGCGAATTTCGACAGCATGGCGTTGTCGTGGATCGCGCCGTAGATGCCCGACAGGTCGTCCGGAACGGTGGTCAGGTAGCAGCTGGACAACTGTGGACGCAGGGTGCCGGCGTTGAACAGGGTCGGGGTCGACGCCATGTAGTCGAAGGACGACAGCAGGTTGTAGAACTCGATGGCACGGTCTTCTTTCTGCTTCTCTTCGATGGCCAGGCCCATGGCCACGCGCATGAAGAAGATCTGCGGCAGTTCGAAGCGGATACCGTCCTTGTGGATGAAGTAACGGTCGTACAGGGTTTGCAGGCCCAGGTAGGTGAACTGCTGGTCACGCTCGTGGTTGATCGCCTTGCCGAGTTTTTCCAGGTCGAAGGACGCCAGCACCGGGTTCAGCAGTTCGAATTCGATACCCTTGGCCACGTAGGCCGGCAGCGCCTTGGCGTACAGGTCGGCCATCTCGTGGTGGGTAGCGCTCTCGGCGACGTTCAGGAAGCTCAGGCCTTCGGCACGCAGGGTGTCCATCAGCAGGCGGGCGGTGACGAAGGAGTAGTTCGGCTCGCGCTCCACCAGGGTCCGCGCGGTCATGACCAGGGCGGTGTTGACGTCCTTGAGGGCGACGCCATCGTAGAGGTTCTTCAGGGTTTCGCGCTGGATCAGGTCGCCGTCGACTTCTTCCAGGCCTTCGCAGGCTTCGGTGACGATGGTGTTCAGGCGACCCATGTCCAGCGGTGCCAGGCTGCCATCGGTGCGGGCGATGCGGATCGACGGGTGGGCTTGTACCGGGGCTTCGCTGGGGGCGCGGGTGGCGCGTTCCTTGGCGCGGGAGTCACGGTAGATCACGTAGTCGCGGGCCACTTTCTGCTCGCCGGCACGCATCAGGGCCAGTTCGACCTGGTCCTGGATTTCCTCGATGTGGATGGTGCCGCCCGATGGCATGCGACGCTTGAAGGTCGCGGTGACCTGTTCGGTCAGGCGGGCCACGGTGTCGTGGATTCGCGACGAAGCGGCGGCGGTGCCACCTTCAACTGCGAGGAAGGCCTTGGTGATGGCGACGGTGATCTTGTCATCGGTGTAAGCGACGACAGTGCCGTTACGCTTGATCACACGCAGTTGGCCCGGTGCGGTGGCGGACAGATCCGGGCTCGAATCGGCGGCCAGCGGCGCGGTGCCCTGCGGGTTCTCGCGAGTTGTGTCGGTGTGCATGGGTGTCTCCACAGTCTCTATGTTTGTTTGGGCACCATCACGGTGCCCACCGTTCCGTCCTGAAGCACTACAACCGGCTGGCGCGCCGGGTATAACAACTTCGGGACAGTAGGAAACAGGCGTATGGCGCTGTTTCCATCCGAAGTTCTCGGGTTGCGAGCCGGGGCTCGGAACCGGATTTGCGGGTGGCAGCAATGGACTGCAACACCCGTACCGTTGTGGTCGTTTTCGACCTCGAAACGGTCGCCATCCGCAGGGGCGGTCTGGGCTTGGGGAAACGCGGTGCTTCAGTTGGACAGAAGCAAGAAAAGCGCTTGAAATCTCTGTCCAACTAGTGTTTGGTTTTTGGCCTGAACCCCTACATGTAGGGTTTTTTGCGCGGCGGGCTACAAGATAATGCGTTTTGGGGGGTGATGCAACGTACTACCTGTGGATAAGCCTGTGCGTAATTTGTGTGCGAAACATGGAACTACGCTGTAGGCCGCGACCTAGCTGGAGCGAGGCTTTTTTCATCGTTTTCAACCAGCCGAAAACAGTCCGGTGGTTTTTGCGGGCGCGGACGTTACCACACAAATCCCGGCTGACCGCACGCATTTAATGGCTTGTTTTCTCCGGGGGTGGCGTTTATACAATCGGCCGGTGTGCTGGCATGTTTATCCTCCTTTGATATGACAAAAAGAGGGGGCTGTATTCGAACCTTTGGAGCGAGCACTGTTGTGGCGAGGGAGCTTGCTCCCGCTGGGCTGCGAAGCGGCCCCGCTTTTTGCGATTGCTGCGCAATCGAGCGGGAGCAAGCTCCCTCGCCACAGGTAAGTGCTGATCCTTCTTTTTTATACTCACAGCAAGACGAGGCCCCCAGTGGAACAAGAAGCCTGGCAGGTATTGATCGTCGAGGATGACCAGCGTCTGGCCGAGCTGACCCGTGAGTACCTCGAAAGCAACGGCTTGCGCGTCGCCATCGAGGGCGATGGGGCGGTGGCGGCGGCGCGGATCATTGCCGAACAACCGGACCTGGTGATCCTCGACCTGATGCTGCCCGGCGAAGACGGCCTGAGCATCTGCCGCAAGGTGCGCGAGCAGTATGACGGACCGATCCTGATGCTCACGGCCCGCACTGACGACACCGACCAGATCCAGGGCCTGGACCTGGGCGCCGACGATTACGTCTGCAAGCCTGTGCGCCCGCGCCTGCTGCTGGCGCGGATCCAGGCCCTGCTGCGACGCAGTGAGCCGGAACCGTCCGCCACGCAAAAGCCGCGCCGCCTGGAGTTCGGCCCGCTGGTGGTGGACAATGCCCTGCGCGAAGCCTGGTTGCAGGGCAATGGCATCGAATTGACCAGCGCCGAGTTCGACCTGCTGTGGCTGCTGGTGTCGAACGCCGGGCGCATCCTGTCCCGGGAAGAAATCTTCACCGCGCTGCGCGGCATCGGCTATGACGGCCAGGACCGGTCCATCGACGTACGCATTTCGCGCATCCGTCCCAAGATCGGCGACGACCCGGACCATCCACGGCTGATCAAGACCGTGCGCAGCAAAGGCTACCTGTTCGTGCCCGAAGCCTGTGTAGACGCGGCGCCGTGAACTCGATCTTCCTGCGTATCTATGGCGGCATGTGCGCGGCCCTGGTGCTGGTGGCGGTGCTGGGCGTGCTGGCCCTGCACCTGCTCAACCAGGCCCGCAGCGAGCAATACCGCGAGCGCCTGGCCCACGGCACGTTCTCGTTGATGGCCGACAACCTGCGGCCGATGAACGACACCGAACGGCACCGAGCGCTGCTGGTCTGGGAGCGCCTGCTGGGCATTCCCCTGACGGTGCAGACATTCACCCAGACCCACCTGGACCTCAGTCAACGCACCCGCGTGCTGCGGGGCCAGGCGTTGGTCGAGCAGACCGGGCCCCACGCGGCGAAGGTCTACCGCCTGGTCAGCGATGGCGAGCAATTGGTGCTGGTGGGGGAAGTCCAGCAGATCAGCGAGCAACTGGCGCGGGCGACCATCTACCTGTTGGCCGACGAACTGGTGCGCTACCCGGTGGCCGAGCAACCCCGGAGGCTCGCCCAACTCAAGGAGGAAAAAGGCTTTGGTTTCGATTTGCGCCTCATGACCGCCGAGCAGGCGGACATGGACGAAGACCAGCGCCGCCGGGTGTCCGAGGGCGATACGGTGATGGCCTTGGGCAAGGGCGGCGATTCGATCCGCGTGTTCGCCGGCATGGTCGGCACGCCGTGGGTCCTGGAGATCGGGCCGCTGTACCAGATGAACCCTTATCCGCCGCAATGGCTGGTGCTGATCGCGGCGTTGGGGTTGAGCCTGATTGGCCTGATCGTCTACCTGCTGGTGCGTCAACTGGAGCGGCGCCTGCGTGGCCTGGAGTCGGCCGCTACGCAAATCGCCCAGGGCAGCCTGGAAACCCGGGTGCCGGCTCGCGGCGCCGACTCGGTCGGGCGCCTGGCCGCTGCGTTCAACGGCATGGCCGAGCACTTGCAACAACTGTTGGCGATCCAACGTGAGCTGGTGCGAGCGGTGTCCCACGAACTGCGCACCCCGGTGGCGCGCCTGCGCTTCGGCCTGGAAATGCTCGGCACGGCCTCCACGCCCCAGGCCCGGGACAAATACCTGGCGGGCATGGACCACGACATCGAAGACCTCGACCGGCTGGTGGACGAGATGCTGACCTACGCCCGGTTGGAGCAGGGTTCGCCGGCGTTGAATTTCCAGCGGGTCGACCTGGACGCGCTGGTCAATCAGGTGATCGATGAACTGGGCCCGTTGCGCGCTGGTATCACCGTCGAGCGCGGGCTATGCCTGTCGGCCGCCGATTGTGACGGCGCCTGGGTCGAGGCCGAGCCACGGTTCCTGCACCGGGCCTTGCAGAACCTGGTGGGCAACGCCATGCGCCACGCCAGCTCGCGGGTGACCGTCAGCTACCAGGTGGGCCAGTTACGTTGTCGGGTGGACGTGGAGGATGACGGGCCAGGCGTGCCGGAGGCGGCCTGGGAGCGCATCTTCAAGCCCTTCCTGCGCCTGGACGACAGCCGCGCCCGCGCTTCGGGCGGGCATGGTCTGGGCCTGTCGATCGTGCGGCGGATCATCCACTGGCACGACGGCCGGGCGTTGATCGGCAAGAGCAAGAGCCTGGGCGGGGCATGTTTCAGCTTGAGCTGGCCGCGGCATCAGGATCGGTCTTGATAGGTGGGGTGTCTGTACTGGCCTCATCGCGAGCAAGCTCGCTCCCACATTGGCGCGCGCTCGACCTGTGGGAGCGAGCTTGCTCGCGATGAGGCCTTCCCAAACCCAACAACCTCAGGCCTTGATCCCCACCAGGCTCAATAACTGCCCATCCCGCACCCCAAACTGCGCCTGCAGCTCACTGCCATGGCGCCATTCGGTCGACAGGTCCGTCAGCAGGCGCAGGTGCACTTGTCCATCGCGCGTCCAATCCAGCACCTCGGCATGCTCGAAATAAAAGCGTTGCCCAACGAGGGGGTACAGCGCCTTGAACAGGCTTTCCTTCACGGAAAAGGTCAGGGTCACGAGCAGGGCCCGGTCATCGCGGCTTAGGGTGGCCATGCGCAGCAGCTCGGGTGGGGTGAGGATTTCACCGCACAGGCGCTCGGCGCGCTCGGGTTCCAGCAGGTTTTCCAGGTCCATGCCGAGTCCTCGCCAGTGGGTTTTCCTGGCGACGATGGCGGCCGCGTGGCCGTTGCTGTGGGTGATCGAGCCGCTGACATGGGCCGGCCACACCGGGGCCCGGTCTTCGCCAATGGCCGGCACGCAAGGCTGGCCATCGAGCCGTTGCAAAGCGGCCCGGGCACAGATGCGCCCGGCGAGGAATTCGGCCTGGCGCTTGGCCACCGAACGCTGGATGCTCGCCGGCGGCTCGATGGCGCTGTTCAGGAAGTCATCCGCGCCCAGCCGTGCTGGATCGAAGCGGGTGCTCAGCAGCACCGTACCGGGCAGGGGTTCGGGCAACGGCCAGTGTTCATCCAGGGGCGAGCAGCAGGCGGGTAGGGTGGGGAGTGCGTTCATGGCGGGCATTTTGCCGGGTTGCCCGGGAGCTGGGTAGTGGGAGCAATGATGCCCTGAGTGAACAAGGCTTTTGTGGCGAGGGAGCAAGCTCCCTCGCCACGGATCTACAGGATCAATCGAAGATTTTCTTGAAGAACGCCTGCATGTCCGCCCACGATTTTTCGTCGGCCGACTTGTTGTAGCCAATGTCCGGCCCGCCGTGCTCGCCGTGGCTCAGGCGGTCGGCGTCAGGGTTGCTGAAGCCGTGCTTGGCACCGTCGAGGCTGACGAACTTATAGTCGGCGCCGGCCTTGTCCATCTCGCTCTTGAACGCCTTCACGTTCTCCTCAGTGACCATGCTGTCCAGCGCGCCGTGCTCGACCAGCACCTTGGCCTTGACGCTGCCGGGCGTGGCCGGGGTATTGGTCACCAGGGCACCGTGGAAACTCACCACGCCGGCCAGCGGCACGCCCTGGCGCGCGGCGTCCAGCACCACCTTGCCGCCGAAGCAGTAACCAATGGCGGCGAGTTTGTCCGGGTCGGTCTGGGGCTGCTTCTTCAGCAGGTCGAGCCCGGCCTGGAAGCGCGCACTGGCGGCCTTGCCATCCTTGAGCGCGGCCTGCATGAACGCCATGGCGTCCTTCGGATGCTCGGTGTTCTTGCCATCGCCGTACATGTCGATGGCCAGGGCACTGTAGCCCAGGCCGGCGAGGTCACGGGCGCGACGCTTGGCGTAATCGTTCAGCCCCCACCACTCGTGCACCACCACCACGCCCGGGCGCGGTCCTTTGACGGCGTCGTCGAAAGCGTAATAGCCGATCAGCTTCGTGCCGTCGGCACTGGTGTAGGGAATCTCCTGGGTCTGGACAGCGGCGTGGCTCATGCCACTGAGGGCCAGAAGTGCAACGGCAAGCAACCTGCGCATGGTGGATCTCCTTGAGAGGGGGGCGTATGGGACAAGACACTCTAGCCGATTCATTCAGCCAAGGTTCAGAGAACGTTCAAGGGGTGTTCAGGGACCGCTGGTTAACGTGACTGCGACTTCACCCACCACCCACGCTTGAAAGGAATTTGATCATGACTGCGATGAAGAAACTGCTGCTGGCTTTCACCGTGCTGGGCGCCAGCGCCATGGCCCACGCCGATGACAATTTCGCCAGCCTGACCCTGGGCCAGACCAGCGACAAGGTCAAGAAGTCCGATGCCTTGAACGACAACCTGAACCACCCGAACGCCGACGGCATCATCGGTAAAGACACCACCTATGGCATTCGCCTGGGCAAGCAGAACGATCAGGGTCGCTACTACGCCACCTATGACAATGTCTCGGGTACTCACAACGGCATCAAGCTGCGCCAGGAAAACCTGCTGGGCAGCTACGACGTGTTCTATCCGGTCACCAGCACCACCAAGCTGTTCGGCGGTGGCACAGCGGGCCTGACCAAGCTGACCCAGGATTCCCCCGGCTACAGCCGCGACAGCGACATCGGTTACGCCGTGGGCTTGCAGGGCGGCGTCCTGCAACAAATTTCGCAGAACACCTCGGTAGAACTGGGTTACCGTTACTTGCGCAGCAACGCCAGCACCGAGATGAGCCCCCACGGCGGCGACAAGGTCGGCTCGCTGGACCTGACCAGCAGCGCTCAGACCTACCTGTCGGCCAACTACACGTTCTAAGCGGCGTGGGGTGAGCGTATCCCGCCGGATCGGCCCAAGACGATCCGGCGCCTTTCGTTGCGGTATACAGCACTGGATCGTTTGATTTGCCTGGGGAGAGGCTTCATGAAATTACTGGTCGTCGAAGACGAGGCTCTGCTGCGTCATCACCTGCAAACCCGTCTCACCGACAGCGGCCACGTGGTGCAGGCCGTCGCCAATGCCGAGGAGGCCTTGTACCAGGTCGCGGAATTCAACCATGACCTGGCCGTCGTCGACCTCGGCCTGCCGGGCATCAGCGGCCTGGAGCTGATCCGCCGGCTGCGTTCCCAGGACAAGACGTTCCCGATCCTGATCCTGACCGCCCGCGGCAACTGGCAGGACAAGGTCGAGGGCCTGGCCGCCGGGGCCGACGACTATGTGGTCAAGCCCTTCCAGTTCGAAGAGCTGGAAGCCCGCCTGAATGCGCTGTTGCGGCGCTCCAGCGGCTTCACCCAGTCGACCATCGTTGCCGGGCCATTGCTGCTGGACCTCAACCGCAAGCAGGCGTCCCTCGACGAAGAACCCCTGGCCCTGACCGCCTACGAGTACCGCATCCTCGAGTACCTGATGCGTCATCACCAGCAGGTGGTCGCCAAGGACCGCTTGATGGAACAGCTGTATCCCGATGACGACGAGCGCGATCCGAATGTCATCGAAGTGCTGGTCGGGCGCCTGCGCCGCAAGCTGGAGGCCCCCGGTGGCTTCAAGCCGATCGACACCGTGCGCGGGCTGGGCTACCTGTTCAACGAGCGCTGCCAGTGATTCGTTCGCTACGCCTGCGCTTGATGCTGGCCGCCATGACCCTGGCGGTGTTGTTCATGCTGGCGCTGCTGCCGGCGATGCAAGGTGCGTTCAGCCTGGCGTTGCAGGAGTCCATCGAGCAGCGCCTGGCGTCGGACGTGACCACGCTGATTTCCGCCGCCCGGGTGGAAAACAACCGCTTGAAGATGCCGACGCAACTGCCCGACGAGCGCTTCAACCTCGCCGATGCCCGGTTGCTGGGCTACATCTATGACCGCGACGGGCGATTGGTGTGGCGCTCGAAGGCCACGCGGGAAGAAAACATCAACTACACGCCGCGCTACGACGGCCAGGGCAACCAGTTCGCGCGAATCCGCGAGAACGATGGCCAGGAGTTTTTCGTCTATGACGTCGAGATCCAACTGCTCGGCGGGCAGAACGCGGCCTTCAGTATTGTCACCCTGCAACCGGTCCGCGACTACGAGGTGACCCTGCAAGGCCTGCGGGACAATCTCTACCTGGGTTTTGGCGCGGCCCTGCTGGTATTGCTGGCGCTGTTGTGGATCGGCCTGACCTGGGGCCTTCGGGCGTTGCGGCGCCTGAGCCAGGAGCTGGACGAAATCGAAAGCGGCGCCCGGGAAAGTCTTAGCACCGAGCATCCGCGGGAGTTGCTGCGCCTGACCGGTTCTCTCAACCGCCTGTTGTACAGCGAACGCGAGCAGCGCAGCCGTTATCGTGACTCCCTCGACGACCTGGCCCACAGCCTGAAAACCCCGCTGGCGGTGTTGCAGGGCGTCAGCGAAGACATGGCTCGGCGCCCCGAGGAGCGTGGACAGGCCTGGGTGCTGCAAAGCCAGATCGAACGCATGAGCCAGCAGATCGGTTACCAGTTGCAACGGGCCAGCCTGCGCAAGAGCGGGCTGGTGCGTCATCAGGTGCGCCTGCGTCCGGTATTGCAGAGCCTGTGCGACACCCTGGACAAGGTCTACCGCGACAAACGGGTCAACGTCGGTTTCGACCTGCCGGAGCACTGCCAGGTGCCGATCGAGCAGGGCGCCTTGCTGGAGATGCTCGGCAACCTGTTGGAAAACGCTTACCGGCTATGCCTGGGTGAGGTGCGGGTCAGCGTGCACCAGACCCTCGGCGGCATGGAGCTGTGTGTCGAGGACGACGGGCCAGGCGTGCCGCCGGACCAGCGGGCGCGGATCCTCCAGCGTGGCGAACGGCTGGACCGCCAGCACCCGGGGCAGGGGATTGGCCTGGCGGTGGTCAAGGACATCATCGAAAGCTACGGCGCCACGTTGACCCTGGGGGATTCGGAACTGGGCGGCGCGGCGTTCCGGATTCATTTTCCGGTGGTGTGACTGACATTTTTGCTGTGTCGGCGGGGCCTGTGGCGAGGGAGCTTGCTCCCGCTCGAGTGCGCAGCGCTCGCAAGTTTTTAGGGCCGCTTCGCAGCCCAACGGGAGCAAGCTCCCTCGCCACAGGGGCCGGCAGCACGCCACAGAGGTTGGATGTTACCCCCTAGTTCTCCTGCTCCCGATAAGCCCCCGGTGTCACCCCCGTCCACTTCTTGAACGCCCGATGAAACGCCGACGGTTCCGAGAACCCCAACTGCTCGGCAATCTCCTGCAATGACAGCTGCGCATGTCCCAGATGATAGATGGCGATATCCCGCCGCAATTGGTCCTTGAGCGCCTGGAAACTGGTGCCTTCCTCGCGCAGGTGCCGACGCAGCGTCTGGGGGCTGATGTGCAGGTGGCTCGCCACGGTGTCCAGGTCGGGCCAGCGTGCCGTGTCGCGGCTGAGCAGGCGCCGCAGCTGGCTGCTCAGGCTGTGGCCATCGTCGGGGCGCGACAGCAGGTCGGCGGGGGAGCGTTCGAGAAAATGCTTGAGGGTACGTTCGTCCTGCAGCAACGGCATGTCCAGGTAGCGGCTGTGGAACAACAAGCTGCTGCTGGGAGCCCCGAACACCAACGGACAGGGGAACAGCAAGTCGTACTCGGCCGCGTGGGCGGGCTTCGCGTAGCCGAACGTCGCCTGTTCCAGGCCGATCCGCTGGCCAATCAACCAACTGCCGAGGCGATGCCAGATCACCAGCAGGCTTTCGCTCAGGAAGTGATCCGGGTCCCACAGCGTCGAGTCGTCCAGCACCAGCCGGACCCGCTCGCCTTCGGCTTCCAGCGACAGGCGCGGGGCGTCGGGGAACAGGCCGTAGAACAGCAGGCCGCGCTGGAGCGCCTTGCCCAGGGTTCGGCAGTGGATCAACGCGTGGCACATCATTGCAAACGTCCCGGGTTTACTCGGCGCCCGGCCGAACCCCAGGTATTCATCGTCCAGTTGTTGCCACAGCGCCTGCAACAGGCGCGCGAACTGTTCCGGCGCGATGCGCGCCCGTGACTCCTCCAGCAATTGGGAGCTGATGCCCAACTGTTGCAGCAGGGGAAGGTAATCGAAGCCTTGCCGGCGCGCGCCACCCAGGGCTGCGCGGGCGAAATGGCTGGCGATCGTGCGTTGGCGCATGGCAAGAAATCCGTCCGTTAAGCCGGCGATGGTAGCAGCGCGACGGACCTGGACAAGGCGGATATCCGCCAAATTCCGGAGCGGGAAGCGGCCATCAGGCGGAAATCCGCCACCTTACACGCCATGTTTAAACCCTTGTGGAATGCGCCATCCCGTCTGCTATACCGGATGTAGGAGGTTTCGCAAAAATGGCACGCGCTTTGCGATGCGTTAGGTAGGTCTGCCGCGTGCAGCCGACAAAACAAATCCCTCCAGTGCAGGAGGGTTCGCAGATTGAGGTTTCGTGGACGACAGGTGGATGTTGTCGCACGGGACGCTTGAGGAAGGTTTGCCATGACGACTCGTCAGCCCCTGTACAAATCCCTGTATTTCCAGGTGATCGTAGCCATTGCCATCGGTATTTTGCTCGGCCACTTCTACCCGCAGACCGGTGTTGCCCTCAAGCCGTTCGGTGACGGGTTCATCAAACTGATCAAAATGGTCATCGCCCCGATCATCTTCTGTACCGTCGTCAGCGGTATCGCCGGCATGCAGAACATGAAGTCGGTCGGCAAAACTGGCGGCTATGCGCTGCTGTACTTCGAGATCGTCTCCACCATCGCCCTGCTGATCGGCCTGGTCGTGGTCAACGTCGTGCAACCGGGTAACGGCATGCACATCGACGTGTCGACCCTGGACACCAGCAAGATCGCCGGCTTCATCTCCGCCGGTAAAGACCAGAGCATCGTTGCCTTCATCCTCAACGTGATCCCGAACACCATCGTCGGCGCGTTCGCCAACGGCGACATCCTGCAAGTGCTGATGTTCTCGGTGATCTTCGGTTTCGCCCTGCATCGCCTGGGCGCCTACGGCAAGCCGGTCCTGGACTTCATCGACCGCTTCGCCCACGTCATGTTCATCATCATCAACATGATCATGAAACTGGCGCCCCTGGGTGCATTCGGTGCCATGGCCTTCACCATCGGTGCCTACGGTGTCGGTTCGCTGGTGCAACTGGGCCAGCTGATGATCTGCTTCTACATCACCTGCGTGGTGTTCGTGCTGGTCGTGCTGGGTGCCATCTGCCGCATCCACGGCTTCAGCGTGATCAAGCTGGTTCGCTACATCCGTGAAGAGCTGCTGATCGTGCTGGGCACCTCCTCGTCGGAATCGGCCCTGCCACGCATGCTGATCAAGATGGAACGCCTGGGCGCCAAGAAGTCTGTCGTTGGCCTGGTCATCCCGACCGGCTACTCGTTCAACCTGGACGGTACTTCGATCTACCTGACCATGGCCGCGGTGTTCATCGCCCAGGCCACCGATACCCACATGGACATCACCCACCAGATCACCCTGCTGCTGGTGTTGCTGCTGTCGTCCAAAGGGGCCGCCGGTGTGACCGGTAGCGGCTTCATCGTACTGGCCGCCACCCTGTCGGCCGTGGGTCACCTGCCGGTGGCTGGCCTGGCGCTGATCCTGGGTATCGACCGCTTCATGTCCGAAGCCCGCGCCCTGACCAACCTGGTGGGCAACGCCGTTGCCACGGTCGTGGTTGCCAAGTGGGTCAAGGAACTGGACGAAGACCAACTGCACGCCGAACTGGCTTCCGGTGGTCGCGGCATCTCCGACGTCCGCGAAGAGGACGAGCAGATTGCGGCAGCCGAAGCACCGGGCGCTGTGAAGTAAGCGTCAGCCTGCACTGAAAAGACCCGCCTCGGCGGGTTTTTTCATGACTGACGAAAAGGCCACTGCATCCCCTGTGGCGAGGGAGCTTGCTCCCTCGCCACGGCTCGCTTCTTGAGCGCATTGGTCACCCCAAACAACACCCGCGGTAATTGCCCCGCCTCTCATCCCTGCCTAGGCTTGAGCCATCACCCCTCGGAGATCGCTCATGCAAGGCCCACTGGCATCGCTCAAGGTTCTGGACTTTTCGACCCTGCTGCCCGGCCCGTTCGCCTCGTTGCTGCTGGCCGACATGGGCGCCGAGGTGCTGCGCATCGAGTCGCCGACCCGTGCGGATCTGTTGCGGATGCTGCCGCCCCATGACCACGGGATGTCGGCCAGCCACGCGTACCTCAACCGCAACAAGCGCAGCCTCGCCCTGGACCTCAAGCAACCACAGGCGCTGGCGGTGATCGAGGCCTTGCTCGCCGACCACGACATCCTACTGGAGCAGTTCCGGCCCGGGGTCATGGAGCGACTGGGCCTGGGATACGAAGCGCTGAAGGCCATCAACCCGCGGCTGATCTACGTGTCGATCACCGGCTACGGCCAGACCGGGCCGTACAAGGAACGCGCCGGCCACGACATCAACTACCTGGCCGTGGCAGGCCTGGCCAGCCACACCGGCCGCGCCGACAGCGGGCCGCTGCCGCTGGGGATCCAGGCAGCCGATATCGCCGGTGGCTCGCTGCACGGGGTGATCGGGCTGTTGGCGGCGGTGATCGCCCGGCAGCAGACCGGGCGGGGCCAGCACCTGGACATCAGCATGACCGACTGTGTCTTCAGCCTGAACGCCCTGGCCGGTGCCGGGTACCTGGCCTGCGGTCAGGTGCCAGGGTTTGAAAGCCAGATGCTCAATGGCGGCAGTTTCTATGACTATTACCGCACGCGGGAGGGCCGCTGGATGTCGGTGGGCAGCCTGGAGCCGGGTTTCATGCAGGCCCTGTGCGAGGCCTTGGGGCGACCGGAACTGGCGACCCAGGGCCTCTCGCCCGACCCCGCGCAACAGCGGGCGCTCAAGCAGGCGCTGCAGGTCGAGTTCGAAAAACATGATTTCGCCGAGTTGTGCCGGTTGTTCGCGGGCATCGATGCCTGTGTCGAGCCGGTGCTGGGGTTGGACGAAGCGTTGCAGCACCCGCAGTTGCAGGCGCGCGAGGTGGTGACCCAGGTGCCTCGGGGCGATGGTTCGCACCAGGCCCAGATGGCGTGTCCGCTGAAATTTTCGGATGGGCTGCCCGCGCCCCGGCACATTGGCGCGAAGGTTGGGGAGCATACGGACCAGGTGTTGGGGGAGCTGGGGTTTAGTGCGCAGCAGATTGCCCAATTGCGCGGTGACAAGGTGATTTTGTAGTGCTTTTTAGGGCCCCTTCGCGAGCAAGCCCGCTCCCACATCGGACCTACGGTGTACACAAGTCCCCTGTGGGAGCGGGCTTGCTCGCGAAGAGGTCAGTCCAGGCACCGCAAAATCAGGCTATTCCACCCGCGTCTCCCCACTGAACACCAACGTCCCCCGGCAACTGCGACACAAGTACCTGCGTCCCTGGCGTACCAGGCTGTGGCGCTGGGCTGAGAACGGGAAGTCGCTGCCGTCGCACGGGCATTTGTAGATGTAGCGAGTCACGCTGCGGCGTTTGATGGCGTAGGTGTGACAGCGATTGGGCGGCAGTTCGTACACCCCGCGCATGATCAGTTGCCACTCTTCGCCATGGGGCTGGATGCGCTCGCCAAACAGTTGGTGGGCGATCAGGTGTGCGACTTCGTGGGCAACGGTCTGCTTGAGGAAGTCATCGGCGTTTTCCCGGTACAACTGTGGGTTGAAGCGCAGCAGGTTCTCATGCAGGTGAGCGACCCCGGCTTTCTGGCCACGCAATTTGAAGCTGACCACCGGGCGTTTGAAAGGACGTTTGAAAAAGGCTTCGGCTTGTTGGTAACACTCTTCGACGCGGGTATTGAGTTGCTCGAGCATGCTGTACGGGTCTCCAGAAACCCGAGTATGCCGCAAGCATCGACCGTTGCGAATCGCCGGGGCGCCCAGCGGTCGTTTTCGTCATTGCCAACACAGGAAGGCCGCCTTGCGGCGGCCTGTGTTGGCAGGATTGCTTGTTATCGGAGGGGCTTCTTGCGGTTAATTGGTATACACCGGGCCAACGCCCAGGCCCCAGACGATCACCGTGAACGCCATGATGGCAACCAGCACCACCAGGCCGACGGCAAGCACCGAGCTGGAGAAGAGGAAGCCTTCGTCCTGGGGAATGTTCATGAAGGTCGGCAGGCCCACGTACAGCAGGTAGACCGTGTAGCAGATGGCCGCCGTGCCGACGATCATCCCCAGCCACATGTGCGGGTAGAGCGCCGCCAGGCCACCGATGAACAAAGGGGTTGCCGTGTAGGTGGCAAACGCGACACAACGGGCCAGGCTCGGGTTGGCGTCGTAGGTGCGGGCCATCCAGTGGATGAAGGCGCCCATCACCGCCACGCCGCCCAGCATCGCCAGGTATGACATGACCGTCATCCACAGCGCGCTTTCCTGCGTCAGCATCACCGGAGGGCGGTTGCCGATGACCCAGCCCACCTGCGTGGTACCGATGAACGCCGATATGGCGGGGATGGCCGCCAGGATCAGCGTGTGGGTCAGGTACATGTGGCTGATGCTTTCCTCCTGATCGCCACGGATCTCCTTCCATTCTTGATCAGGGTGGGTAAAGAGTCCCACGACATGATGGATCATAGTCAGTCACTCCTTTGTTATTGCCATCGCCCCCCAACGGAGCGCCTACGGGCCAAATGGCCAAGTAAGTAAAGGTCTGTATGTGTGTGCGACCTTATGCCGCAGTATAGAAAGGAGTTATCGCCAGCGGGATGGGAGGCTTAGAGCAAATTGCGCTGTGGGGCGGGGTGTTAATCGCCGATGGGTCTGTGCACACCTAGGCCTGTAGGAAATCCCCGTGGCGAGGGAGCTTGCTCCCGCTGGGGTGCGAAGCAGCCCCCCAATGCATCTGCCACCCGCGATGTGTCGGCTAAAGCTCAGGGGCTGCTGTACAGCCCAGCGGGAGCAAGCTCCCTCGCCACAGGGGACGGTGCCACATTCGGGATTTTTTGCGTAAAATGCCGGCCTTTCGTCACACCTCACGGATTTCGCGTCATGGGCACTCTTACGGTCAACCAGAACAAACTGCAAAAGCGCTTGCGCCGCCTGGCCGGTGAGGCGGTCGCCGATTTCAACATGATCGAGGACGGTGACAAGGTCATGGTCTGCCTGTCCGGCGGCAAGGACAGCTACACCTTGCTCGATGTGCTGATGCACTTGCAGAAGGTTGCCCCGATCAAGTTCGACATCGTCGCCGTGAACATGGACCAGAAGCAGCCCGGTTTCCCCGAGCACGTGCTGCCGGCCTACCTCGAGTCGCTGGGCGTGGAATACCACATCGTCGAGAAAGACACCTATTCGGTGGTCAAGGAACTGATTCCCGAAGGCAAGACCACCTGCTCGTTGTGTTCACGCCTGCGGCGCGGGACGCTCTACACCTTCGCCGACGAGATCGGCGCGACCAAGATGGCCCTGGGGCACCACCGCGACGACATCGTCGAGACGTTCTTCCTGAACATGTTCTACAACGGCACGCTCAAGGCCATGCCGCCCAAGCTGCGGGCCGATGACGGGCGCAACGTGGTGATCCGGCCGCTGGCCTATTGCAACGAGAAGGACATCCAGGCCTATTCGGACTTCAAGCAATTCCCGATCATCCCCTGCAACCTCTGCGGTTCCCAGGAGAACCTGCAGCGCCAGGTGGTCAAGGAAATGCTCCAGGAATGGGAACGCAAGACCCCAGGGCGTACCGAGAGCATCTTCCGAGGCCTGCAGAACGTTGTCCCATCGCAACTGGCGGATCGCAACCTGTTCGACTTCACCAGCCTGCGCATCGACGAAAACGCCACGCCGCGCTTCGTCAACGTGGTGAACCTCTGACACGGCCAAGGCCTCTGTTTCACGGCGCTCGCGAGCGCCGTTTTCATTTCTGACCCCAGGAGAGGGCATGCGCGATTACAAGTGGCTGCACGAGTATTGTCTGAACCGCTTCGGTTCGGCGGCTGAACTGGAAGCCCACCTGCCTGTTCCCAAGACCCCGGCGCAATTGCGCAAGATCAGTGACGACCGCTACCTCTCGACCCTGGCGCTGCGGGTCTTTCGCGCGGGCCTCAAGCACAGCCTGGTGGATGCCAAGTGGCCGGCGTTCGAAGAGGTGTTCTTCAAGTTCGACCCGGAAAAAGTCGTGCTCATGAGTGCCGAGCACCTGGAGCGACTGATGCAGGACGCACGGATCATCCGCCACCTGGGCAAGCTCAAGAGCGTGCCGCGCAACGCCCAACTGATCCTGGATGTGGCCCACGAAAAAGGCAGCTTCGGTGCGCTGATCGCCGACTGGCCGGTGACCGACATCGTCGGCCTGTGGACCTACCTGAAGAAACACGGCCATCAACTGGGCGGCCTGTCGGCGCCGCGCTTCCTGCGGATGATGGGCAAGGACACCTTTGTACCGAGTTATGACGTGGTGGCCGCGCTCAATGCCCAGGAGATCATCGACAAAGTCCCCACCAGCCTGCGGGACCTGGCGACGGTGCAGAATGCCTTCAACCGCTGGCATGAAGAGAGCGGCGGACGGCCGATGTCGCAGATTTCGATGATGCTGGCCTACACCGTCAATCATTGAGACCGCGTCGCGCCCATCGCGAGCAAGCTCGCTCCCACAGGGGATTTGTGAACACCACAGACCTCATGTGGGAGCGAGCTTGCTCGCGATGGCGGCCTCTCAGGCGACAGGGACCTCGCCTTCCCCCGCCAACCGCCGGTTCAACTGAAACCGCCACCGCACATACAACAACGCCGAGCAGAACACCGCCAGGCTCGCCGCCATTTCCAGCAGGCCGAACAGTTGCCGGTTCGGGTCATAGGCCGCCAGCGCGCCCTTGATGAAGTACAGGTTCACCACGAAGCACATCCACGAGTGGCCGCGGGCGCTGCCGGTGAGCATGCCGGGGGCGAGGATCAGCAGCGGCACCAGCTCGATCAGCAGGATGACCCAGGGCCGCGCACCGTGCAGGTCAGCGATCAGCAGGTAATAGGCGCTGAGTAACCCCACCAGGCCAAAGAAGCACAGCAGGCTGAGGAGGCGGGCGATGCGCACCCGCGGTTCCAGCCACGCAATGGGCGGCAGGATCTTGGGCTTCTTAGCCACGGCCTTTCTCCAGCAACTGTGCCGTCTTCGCCAGGCGCGAACCCAGGGCCCGGCACAGCGCGACTTCGTGTTCGTTCAGGCCGCGCTTGCCGTCGCTTCCCGCGTGATGGCTCGGCCCATAGGGCGTGCCGCCGCCTTCGGTGTCGATCAGCGCCGACTCGCTGTAGGGCAGGCCGGTAATCAGCATGCCGTGGTGCAACAGCGGCAGCATCATCGAAAGCAGGGTGGTTTCCTGGCCGCCATGCAGGCTGGCCGTGGACGTGAACACCCCGGCCGGCTTGCCCACCAGGGCGCCGGTCAGCCACAGGTTGCTGGTGCCGTCGAGGAAATACTTCAACGGCGCGGCCATGTTGCCGAAACGGGTCGGGCTGCCCAAGGCCAGGCCGGCGCAGTGCTTGAGGTCATCGAGAGTGGCGTAAAGCGGGCCTTGCTCGGGGATGTCCGGCGACACCGCTTCACATTCGGTGGAAATCGCCGGCACCGTGCGCAGCCTGGCTTCCAGCCCGGCCTGCTCGATGCCACGGGCAATCTGCCGGGCCATCTCATGGGTCGAGCCGCTGCGGCTGTAATACAACACCAGGATGTACGGTGTGCTCACGGCAGGATCTCCAGGATCTTCTCCGGCGGACGACCGATCACGGCCTTGTCGGCGGTTTCCAGGATGGGCCGTTCCATGAGTTTCGGGTGGGCGGCGATGGCGGCGATCAACTGCGCCTGGCTCAGGCTTTCGTCGGCCAGGTTCAGGTCTGTGTAGGCCTCTTCACCGGTGCGCAGCAGTTGCCGGGCGGTAATGCCGAGCTTGCCCAGCAGGCGTTCCAGTTGCGCGGCGTCCAGTGGGGTTTCCAGGTAGCGGACCACGGTGGGCGTCAGGCCGCGGGCCTCCAACAGTTCCAGCGCACCGCGGGATTTCGAGCAGCGCGGGTTGTGATAAAGCGTCAGATCGGTCATGAGCGGGTCGCATCTTGCGTAAGGTGGCGGCTATTCTACTGTGCCGCGAGGCCCCAAGCACCCAACAGAGGCAACGGGTCGCGGCAGCTCACATTCAGACAAGGATCGGCACATGGTAAGGCGACTGACGGCGGCAATGACATTCATGGGCATTTTGTTGCTCGCCGGCTGCGGCAACGACTACGGGGTAGACCAGAACGGCCAGGCCGTCGCCTCGCAGCGGCTGGACAAGCAATGGCTGGTGCTCAACTACTGGGCGGAGTGGTGCGCGCCGTGCCGCACCGAAATTCCCGAGTTCAATGCCCTGGCCGACCAGCTCAAGGGCCGCAACGTCGGCGTGTTCGGGGTCAATTTCGACCAGGTGCAGGGCGAGGAGCTCAAGAGCGCCAGCGACAAGATGGGCATCCGCTTCACCGTATTGGCTCGCGACCCGGCCGAGATCTTCGACCTGCCACGCAGTGAAGGGCTGCCGGTGACCTACATCATCGACAACCAGGGCAAGCTGCGCGAGCAGTTGCTCGGGGAGCAGACGGCGGCGGGGGTGATGGCGAAGCTGGAGGCGTTGCAGGCGCTCAAATAGCCTAAGATGCGCTTTTGTGGCGAGGGAGCTTGCTCCCGCTGGGCTGAGAAGCAGCCCCAATCCATCTGCCAACCGCGATGTGCCGGCTAGACTCAGGGCCTGCTGCGCAGTCCAGCGGGAGCAAGCTCCCTCGCCACAGGGGGGCGGTCTCAGCCTTCTTCCAGCCACCAGCGCAGCGGCTTGCCCTGGGCGGGCCAGAAGCGCATCTGCTCGTTGGGCGCGATGTCCCAGCGCTCGACCTTTTCCAGCGCCTGCAAGAAGCGGCCTTCCTGCTCCATCACGGCCGGGGCGCAGAGCTTGCGGGTGCTGCCGATCTTGCCGAAGTTCAAGCGGTGGCCTTCCAGGGTGTAGGCGGCAAACCAGTGGTTGCAGCCGCCGTTGCCATAGGCGCGACCATCGTCGCCGAGGGTGATGGTCAGGTGGCTGTAGTCCATCAACGGCCGTTCGCCGATCCACTCCAGGATGTAGCTGCGATTGTGCTGCAGTTGCACAGGTTCAGCGGCGCAACCCATCAGGCTCATGCCGATCAACGCGGCCAGGGCCGTGTGTTTCATCAGGCTGCTTCCTGGCATTTCGGGCACAGGTGTTTTTCACCGACCGTGGTCCAGCCCAACTCGGCGATACGCGCGTTGGCGGCTGGCTTCTGGGCCTTGACGCCCAGCTGGGCATCGACGGCGAACTCGAAGCTCAGTGCCTTGGCGCAGCCGTCGCAGTTGACCTGCCAGGTGTGAATCGCCAGTTCGCCGAACACAGGGCCGGTAGTCATGGCAGTCCATTGGCCCATGGGCTTGAGCAGGTGCCGGACGGTGTCCACGGTCAGTCGCATGGACAGGTCCTTGCTACCCTTGAGGGTGACCAGCAAGACATCGTTGGCCTGGATCGAACCGCCGTTGCCGGTGACCTGATAGCGGCCCGGCGCCAAGGCGCGGACTTCGGTCAGGGTGTGCTGCGGGTTCATCAGGGTGTAGCGGAAATCGTGTTCGGCCATGGGTCCTCCAAATAGGCGCGACATGCTAGCACGGGGGCATGGCTGGGGATGGGCAACCACGAGTCTTGCCGACGAAACTCCATCCTGTGGGAGTTATGTGTTGGCTGATAGAGCAGGTCAGCCATCTACCAGGTTCTGTGGCGTGCCAGCCGCCCAGGCGGCGATGTTGTCCAGGGTGGTCATGGCAATCGCCGCCAGCGCTTCATGGGTCAGGAAGGCCTGGTGGGCGGTGACGATCACGTTGGGAAAAGTCAGCAGCCGGGCCAGGACATCGTCCTGCAAGGGCTGGTCGGAGCGGTCCTTGAAGAACAGTTGGGCCTCTTCTTCATAGACATCCAGCCCCAGGTAGCCCAACTGACCGCTCTTCAGCGCTTCGATCAGCGCCGGCGTATCCACCAGCCCGCCGCGCCCGGTGTTGATCAGCATGGCGCCGCGTTGCATCGCGGCCAGGGACTGGGCGTTGATCAAGTGGCGGCTCTGTTCGTTGAGCGGGCAGTGCAGGCTGATGATCTGCGCCTGTTCCAACAGTTGCGGCAGCGGCAAGTAATGGGCGCCCAGCGCTTCGAGCTGGGCATTGGGGTAGGGGTCGTAAGCCAGTAACCGGCAACCGAAGCCGGCCATGATTCGCGCGAACGTCGCGCCGATCTGCCCGGTGCCGATCACCCCGACGGTCTTGCCCACCAGATCGAAGCCGGTGAGGCCATGCAGGCTGAAGTTACCGTCGCGGGTACGGTTGTAGGCGCGGTGCAGGCAGCGATTGAGGGCCATGATCAGCGCCACCGCATGTTCGGCGACGGCGTGGGGCGAGTAGGCAGGCACCCGGACGATGGCCAGCCCCAGGCGCTGGGCGGCCATCAGGTCGACATGGTTGTAGCCGGCCGAGCGCAGGGCGATCAGCCGGGTCCCGCCGCTTGCCAGCCGCTCCAGCACCGGGGCGCTGAGGTCGTCGTTGATGAAGGCGCAGACCACTTCGTGGTGTTCGGCCAGGGCGACGGTGTCCAGGTTCAAGCGCGCCGGCTGGAACTGCAGTTCAAGGCCGGCGGGGGCTACAGCCTTGCTGAAACTGTCGCGGTCGTAAGTCTGGCTGCTGAAAAGAATCACACGCATGGCGGCCTCCTGAGGCTTGGATGGCATCAGCTTAGCCGTGATGGCCCCGACGGTTATTGCGCTGGGTCAGGCGCTGATACGGGCCTCGCTCGCCAGCCGATTGATGGCGCGCTCCAGTTCTTCCAGGGCGGCGGCGGCTTTGGGGTCCTGTTGCTTGAGCAGGGTTTCGCTGCGCTGGCAGGCGGCGCGCAGTTGCGGAACCCCGCAGTAGCGCGTCGCCCCGTGCAGGCGATGGACTCGTTCGATCAAGGCGTTGTGATCGTTGGCCTCGCTGGCCTGGCGGATCGCTTCGCGGTCGGCTTCCAGGGACGCCAGCAACATCGCCAGCATGTCCGCCGCCAGGTCGGCCTTGCCGGCGGCCAGGCGCAGGCCCTCCTCGTGGTCGAGCACCAGCAGTTCACCGCCGGTCTGGGCGTCGCCGTGGCGCTCCGGCGACTGATTGCGCAAGGCCAGGCCGGTCCATTTGAGCACCACCTGGGCCAGTTGCCGTTCGCTGATGGGTTTGGTCAGGTAGTCGTCCATGCCGCTTTGCAGCAGAGCGCGCTTTTCGTTGGCCATGGCATGGGCGGTGAGGGCGACGATCGGCAGCGGCGTGCAGTGGCGCTCGCTTTCCCACTGGCGGATCGCCTCGGTGCTCTGGCGCCCGTCCATGCCGGGCATCTGCACATCCATCAGCACCAGGTCGTAGGTTTCCTTTTGCACGGCCTTGACCGCGGCATAGCCGCTTTCCACCGCCAGCACCTTGGCCCCCATGTCTTCGAGCAGGGTCTGCACCAGCAACAGGTTGGCCGGGTTGTCATCCACGCACAGCACTTTGGGCGCGCGGCTGGCCACCGGCTCGTTCGGCTCGCTGCGGGTTGGCCGTGGGTTCACCAGGTCGGACAGCGAGCGGCGCAACTTGCGGGTGCAGGCGGGCTTGGCCTGCAACTGGCTGTGGGGGTTGGGCACCGAGAGGTGGTAGAGCGTCTGTTCGGTGGTGGGGCACAGCACCAGCACCTTGCAGCCCAGGTGTTCGAGGTCCCAGATGTGCTGGTTGAGGCGTTCCGGCGGCATGTCGTTGCTGGTGATGCCCAGCACGGCCAGGTCGAACGCCTGGTCGGTCGGGTGGGCGACGGTGACGCCGTTGGTCAGGCTTTCCAGGGTGTTGAAGGGCGTGACGTGCAGGCCGCAGTCCTCGAGCTGGTGTTGCAAGGCCTGGCGCGCCAGCTCGTGGTTTTCCAGCAGCGCCACGCGTCGGCCCAGCAACGGCGGGCCGGGCAGGTCCTCGGCGTCGTCGCGGGTCTTGGGCAGGCGCAGGCTGATCCAGAACTCCGAGCCTTCGCCCGGCGTGCTGTCCACGCCGATCTCGCCGCCCATCTGTTCCACCAGGCGCTTGGAAATCACCAGGCCCAGCCCGGTGCCGCCCGGCTGGCGCGACAGTGAATTGTCGGCCTGGCTGAACGCCTGGAACAGCGCCCGCACGTCCTGGGCGGACAGGCCGATGCCGGTGTCCTGGATGCTGATGCGCAACTGCACGCTGTCTTCGTGTTCGTCTTCGAGCATGGCCCGGGCGACGATGGTGCCCTCGCGGGTGAACTTGATGGCGTTGCTCACCAGGTTGGTGAGGATCTGCTTGAGGCGCAACGGATCGCCCACCAGCGACAACGGCGTGTCGCGGTACACCAGGCTCACCAGCTCCAGCTGCTTGGCATGGGCGGCGGGGGCGAGGATGGTCAGGGTGTCTTGCAGCAGGTCCCGCAGGTTGAACGGGATGTTGTCGAGCACCAGCTTGCCGGCCTCGATCTTCGAGAAGTCGAGGATCTCGTTGATGATGCCCAGCAGGCTGTCGGCGGATTTTTCGATGGTGCCCAGGTAGTCGAGCTGGCGTGGGGTCAGCTCGCTTTTCTGCAAGAGATGTGTGAAGCCGAGGATGCCGTTGAGCGGGGTGCGG
The DNA here is from genome assembly GCF_036693845.1 of Pseudomonas sp. MS646. Lineage (NCBI taxonomy): Bacteria > Pseudomonadati > Pseudomonadota > Gammaproteobacteria > Pseudomonadales > Pseudomonadaceae > Pseudomonas > Pseudomonas sp. MS646. The sequence continues at coordinate 4,645,024 of NZ_CP144763.1, read as the reverse complement.
ATCTCATGGCTCATGTTCGCCAGGAATTCGGATTTGATCCGGCTCGCTTCCAGGGCTTCCTTGCGCGCCAGGTCCAGCTCGATGTTCTGGATCTCGATGGTTTCCAGGTTCTGGCGCACGTCCTCGGTGGCCTGGTCGATGCTGTGCTGCAGTTCTTCCTGGGCGTTCTGCAAGGTGCCGGCCATGCGGTTGATGCCCGACGCCAGTTCGTCCAGCTCCTGGCTGCCCAAGGGCGGCAGGCGGGTTTCCAGGTGACCGTCCTTGAGCTGGGCCACGGCCTGCTTGATCTGGCTCAACGGGCGGTTGATCGTGCGGCCCATGCGCAGGGCCAGCAGCGCGGTCAGGCCCAGGCCGGCGGCAATCAGCAACAGGCTGGCGAAGAGGCTGCGATAACCGCGCAATAACATGCCGCTGTGGGACAGCTCCAGCTCGACCCAGCCCAGCAGGCGGTCGGCTTCTTCGGGAATCAGTTCGCCCGCCAGGTTGCGGTGCTTGCCGAAGACCGGCAGCAGGTAGCGCGTGGCGTCGTTGCCGGTGCGTTGCAGCAATTGCGTGCTGTTGCCCTCAGGCGCCCGGTTGAGCATGGTCGGGCCGGCGTGGGCCAGCGGCGAGCGGTCGGGGGCGAGGAAGGTCACGGCGCGTACGTCGGTTTGTTCCAACGACTGGGTGGCGATGCGCTCCAGCAGCTCGGTGTCTTGCCGGCTCATGGCGGGGGCGACCAGCGGGGCCAGTTGTTCAGCGATCATTTCGCCACGTTGCAGCAACTGGGCATGCAGGTCAGATTGCTGCATCCAGGTGAAATAGCCGCCCAAAACCAGCGCCATCAGGCTGGTCGGCAACAGGGTCAGCAACAGCACGCGGCCTTTGATTCCCAGTTTCTTGAGCACACTTGTCTCCTGCATCCAGCGGTTCGATTAAGCGTTGCGCGCATCCGGCACGCAGTACCTGCGCAGTGTAGCGATTTGCAGGCGGGCAATCTTCGTAAAATTCAAGTCGCCGCGCATCGCGGCCGCCGGGCGAAGGGCGTAGACGGTGGTTGCCTCTTGGGGGTTGATCTTGAATAATCGCCAACTGAGAATTATTTGCAGATAGTCATGACTCCCACTTCCGCCGTTCACCCGCGCATCCTGTCCATCGAAGACGATCCCGTGCTGGGCGCCTACGTGCATGAGCACCTGGGCCGCAGCGGGTTCGACGTGACCTGGTGCCAGAATGGCCAGGAAGGCCTGGACATCGCCTGCCAGCAGGCTTTCGACGTGGTGCTGATGGACATCCTGTTGCCGGGCCTGGATGGCCTCGCGGCGCTGACCCGCCTGCGCCAGAGCCACTCGACCCCGGTGCTGTTGATGTCGGCGCTGGGGGCCGAGGCTGATCGCATCAGTGGCTTTCGCCTGGGCGCCGACGATTACTTGCCCAAGCCCTTCAGCATGGCAGAGCTGCACGTGCGTATCGAAGCCATCCTGCGGCGGGTGGCGCTGGACCGACGACCGGCGCTGGCGGCGAGCGGTCGCCAGGCCCGGGACCTGGCCTTCGACGAAGAGCGTGGCGATGTACACGTCGGCGGGCAATGGGCCGGCCTGACCCGCAGCGAATACCGCCTGCTCGATGTCCTGCAGCGCAGCGGCGATGAAGTGTTGAGCAAGGCCTTCCTTTATCAGCATGTGTTGCAACGCGGCTACGCCCCCCACGACCGCAGCCTGGACATGCACGTCAGCCAGATCCGGCGCAAGCTCAAGGCGATCGACTACAGCGCGCGCCAGGTGCGCACGGTGTGGGGCAAGGGCTACGTGTTGAGTGCCGACGATGAAATGGTCTGACCTGCCGGGCCGGCACTCGCTGTTCTGGAAACTGGCGTGCCTGCTGGTGGCGTTCTGTCTGCTGATGATCTGGCTGAGTTGGTCCTGGGGCCGCTACATGGAGGTGCGCAACCAGTTCCTCTCTGACGAAGCCCGCCACACACTGAGCCATTATGCCGCCGAGGCCGAGCAAGCCTGGTCTGCCGGCCAGCAGGCGGGCGTCGAGCAATGGCTGCAAGGCATGCAGCAGCGGGAAGCGAGTTGGGTCGGGGTCATTGGCGGTGACTTGCAATCGCTCGGCGACCGCCCGCTGACCGACAGTGAAACCCAACGCCTGACGTTCCTGCGCGGGCTCGACTGGCCGATCCACAAGAAGGGCCGTCCGTGGCTGCGGGTGCCGTTTCCCGGTGACCCGTCCGTCGGTAGCCTGGTGATCGAGCTGCCAGAGCGTTTCCTGCCAGGGCAGTACCGGGTGTTCTGGCGCGTGATCACCAACGGCGTGATTCCGGGCTTGTTCACCCTGCTGCTATGTGTGGGCCTGTATCGCCTGCTGGTGGTGCCGCTCAACCAACTGCGCGAACAGGCCAACGCCTGGCGGGCCGACCAATTGAACGTGCGCCTGTCCAGCCACACGACCAACCGGACCGATGAACTGGGCGAGCTGGGACGCGCCTTCGATCACATGTCCGAGCGCCTGCAATCCACGGTTGCCCTGCAACAACAGCTGTTGCGCGACCTGTCCCATGAACTGCGCACGCCGCTCAGCCGCTTGCAGGTGGCCAGCGAAAGCGAGCAGGCGCTGCCGCAACTGCGCGAACGCGTTGCGCGGGAAGTCGCCGGCATGCAGCGGCTGGTGGACGACACGTTGCAACTGGCCTGGCTCGACACCGAGCGCGCGCCGTTGCCAGGCGAGGCGATCCAGGTCCAGGCGCTGTGGGAAATGCTCAGCGAAAATGCCTGCTACGAAAGCGGCTGGCCCGCTGACCAACTGCATTGCAGCGTGCCTGCCGATTGCTGGGTCCAGGGCAACCTCAACACCCTGGCCCAGGCCCTGGAAAACGTCTTGCGCAACGCCATCCGCCACTCACCGCCCGGCGGCGTCGTGCGGTTGGCCGGCCAACGCGACGGCGCCCACTGGCATCTGTGGCTGGAGGACGAGGGCGGCGGGGTGGCCGAGCAGGATCTTTCACGCATCTTCGACCCCTTCATCCGCCTCGACGGCTCCCGTCCGGGGGACGGTGGTTTCGGGTTGGGCCTGAGCATCGCGCGCAATGCGGTGCTGCGTCAGGGCGGGGGGATGTGGGCCGAGAACGCGAGAAAGGGATTACGCCTTAACCTGCTGCTAATCGCCAGTGAGCCCTGCACGGCCCCTGTGGCGAGGGGATTTAGCGAAACGTCGCACCGCCCCGCTGGGCTGCGAAGCAGCCCTCAGGCCTGAGTCCTCGGTGTGTCAGATCGGTTATCGGGGGCCGCTTCGCGCCCCAACGGGGATAAATCCCCTCGCCACAAAAAAATGTGTGCACTGCGCTCCTTGCTTGCAGCTTGCAGCTTGCAGCTTGCAGCTTGCAGCTTGCAGCTTATGCGCTTATTCCCATAAGCCATAACCACCTCACTTTGCGTGATATGGCCTCGCCGGGTTTGCCGGTATGATAGGCGCCCCCGCAGCCCGGATTGCGAATACGCCATGACTTTGCAGTACCCCACCATCGCCGATTGCGTCGGCAACACTCCGCTGGTCCGTTTGCAGCGCTTGCCCGGCGCCACCAGCAATACGCTTTTGCTCAAGCTCGAAGGCAACAACCCGGCGGGTTCGGTCAAGGACCGGCCGGCATTGTCGATGATCACCCGTGGTGAATTGCGCGGGCAGATCCGGCCGGGTGACACGCTGATCGAGGCGACCTCCGGCAACACCGGCATCGCCCTGGCCATGGCGGCCGCGATCAAGGGCTACAAGATGATCCTGATCATGCCCGACAACTCGAGCGCCGAGCGCAAGGCGGCCATGACCGCCTACGGTGCGGAGCTGATCCTGGTCACCCAGGAGCAAGGCATGGAAGGTGCCCGGGACCTGGCCGAACGCATGCAGGCCGAGGGCCGTGGCAAGGTGCTCGACCAGTTCGCCAACGGCGATAACCCCGAGGCCCACTACACCACCACCGGCCCCGAGATCTGGCGCCAGACCGGCGGCAGCATCACTCATTTCGTCAGCTCGATGGGCACCACCGGCACCATCATGGGCACCTCGCGCTATTTGAAGGAACAGAACCCGAACGTGCAGATCATCGGCCTGCAGCCGATGGAAGGCGCGGCCATCCCCGGCATCCGTCGCTGGCCCGAGGAATACCTGCCGAAGATCTACCAGGCCGATCGTGTGGACCGCATCATCGACATGGCCCAGGCCGAAGCCGAAGACGTGACTCGTCGCCTGGCGCGCGAGGAGGGCATTTTCTGCGGCGTCTCTTCGGGCGGTGCCGTGGCAGGCATGCTGCGCTTGTCGAAGGAGGTTGAAAACGCGGTGATCGTCGCGATCATCTGCGACCGCGGCGACCGCTACCTGTCGACCGGCATTTTCGACGCGCCCAACTGATGGCCAAGCAAGAAAGAGGCCTGCGCTTCCAGCCCAGCGGTGGAAGCCGGGCCCCGCAAGTGCCCACCGGTAAAAAGCAGCGCCTGACCATCGAGCGCCTGGCCAACGATGGCCGGGGCATCGCCTTTGTCGACGGGCGCACCTGGTTCGTCATCGGCGCGCTGGCCGGCGAAGAGGTCGAGGCACGGGTGCTGGGGGCCCACGGCAAAGTGGTCGAGGCCCGCACCGAGCGTGTGTTCCTGCCCAGTGAACTGCGGCGTCCGGCGCCTTGCGTGCACGCCGGTCGCTGTGGCGGTTGCAGCGTCCAGCATCTGCCCCACGCCGAACAGCTTGCCCTGAAACAGCGCATGCTCGCCGAGCAATTGTCGCGGGTGGCCGGTGTGGAACCGGAGCAATGGGCCGCGCCACTGAGTGGCGCCGAATTCGCTTATCGGCGCCGTGCCCGCGTGGCCGTGCGCTGGGATCAGAAGGCGAAACGACTCGAGGTGGGGTTTCGCGCCGCTGGCAGCCAGGACATCGTCGCCATCGATGATTGCCCGGTGCTGGTACAGCCCTTGCAGCCGATCATGAGCCGCTTGCCGGACATGCTCAGGCGCTTGAGCAAACCCCAGGCGCTGGGACATGTGGAGTTGTTCGCCGGTTCGTCCCTGGCAGTGCTGCTGCGGCACATGGCGCCGCTGTCCGAGGCCGACCTGACGATCCTCAAGGATTTTTGCGACTTCCATCAGGCCCAGCTGTGGCTGCACGGCGAGGGCGAGCCGCAACCGGTGGCGCCGGGCCAGGCCCTGGGTTACCGCCTGGACACCTGGGCGCTGGAGCTGGCCTACCGGCCGGGGGATTTCATCCAGGTGAACGCTCACGTCAATGAGGCGATGATCGTTCAGGCCTTGCAATGGCTGGCGCCGCAGCCCGATGAGCGGGTGCTGGACCTGTTCTGCGGCCTGGGCAATTTCGCTTTGCCGCTGGCCCGGACGGTGCGTGAAGTGGTAGCCGTGGAAGGCGTGCAGACCATGGTGGACCGTGCGGCGGCCAACGCTGTCAGCAACAATTTGAATAACACTGCCTTTTTTCAGGCCGATTTATCCCAGCCCCTGATGGCTGCGCAGTGGATCGGCGAAGGCTTTTCTGCGGTACTCTTGGACCCACCCCGTGACGGCGCTTTCGAGGTGGTACGCAAGCTGGCGTCCCTGGGCGCCAAACGGTTGGTTTATGTATCGTGCAACCCGGCAACTTTGGCCCGGGACACGGTCGAACTGATCAAGCAGGGCTACCGGTTAAAACGTGCCGGGATTCTCGATATGTTTCCTCAGACGGCGCATGTCGAGGCCATGGCGTTATTTGAAGCGAGCCAGGATGGCTTGTCCGACTGACCCGTTCGTGCCACCCCGCCACGGTCCTGGGCGGACACACGGGCAATGAAGGTCAGCGATGTTGACGCATTGAATCTGCGTCGTAGGGAAGGTAAGCAAAGATGGTACAGGTGAGAGCGCACCAGCCGATCAACACCGACGGCAGTATCAATCTCGAGGCTTGGCTCGATCACACGGTCAGTATCGACATGGTGCTCGATCGTGAAGCCTTGAAAGAGGCCTGCGAGTTCGCTCGTGAGGCCGAGCAACAACACAATGCGGCGAAGAACCTCTGGTCCGAGGGCACCTCGAGTTTCCAGACGGGGCTTGAGATCGCCGAGATCCTTGCCGACCTCAAGCTCGACCAGGATTCGCTGGTGGCGGCGGTCTTGTACCGCGGCGTGCGCGAAGGCCAGATCCAGCTCTCGGTGGTCAGCCAGCGCTTCGGCCCGGTGGTCGCCAAGCTGATCGACGGCGTGTTGCGCATGGCCGCTATCAGCGCCAGTCTCAGCCCGCGCCACTCCATGGTCCTGGGCACCCAGGGCCAGGTGGAGAACCTGCGCAAGATGCTCGTGGCGATGGTCGATGACGTGCGCGTCGCGCTGATCAAGCTGGCCGAGCGCACGTGCGCCATCCGCGCCGTCAAGGCGGCGGACGATGAAAAGCGCAACCGGGTCGCCCGGGAGGTGTTCGACATCTATGCGCCCCTGGCCCACCGCCTCGGCATCGGTCATATCAAGTGGGAGCTGGAAGACCTGTCTTTCCGCTACCTGGAGCCGGATCAGTACAAGCAGATCGCCAAGCTGTTGCATGAGCGGCGCCTGGACCGCGAGCGCTTCATCACCGACGTGATGACCCAGTTGCGCGAAGAGCTGCAGGCCACCGGCGTGGAAGCCGACATCAGCGGCCGGGCCAAGCACATCTATTCGATCTGGCGCAAAATGCAGCGCAAGGGCCTGGAATTCAGCCAGATCTACGACGTTCGCGCCGTTCGGGTGCTGGTCCCGGAAATGCGCGATTGCTACACCGCGCTGGGGATCGTCCACACCTTGTGGCGGCACATCCCCAAGGAATTCGACGACTACATCGCCAACCCCAAGGAAAACGGCTATCGCTCGCTGCACACCGCGGTGATCGGCCCCGAGGGCAAGGTGCTGGAAGTGCAGATCCGCACCCACGCCATGCACGAGGAAGCCGAGCTGGGTGTTTGCGCGCACTGGAAATACAAGGGCACCGACGTCAAGTCCGGGTCCAACCACTACGAAGAGAAAATCTCCTGGCTGCGCCAGGTCCTTGAGTGGCATGAGGAACTGGGCGACATCGGTGGCCTGGCGGAACAACTGCGCGTGGACATCGAGCCGGACCGGGTCTACATCTTCACCCCCGACGGCCACGCCATCGACCTGCCCAAGGGCGCGACGCCGCTGGACTTTGCCTACCGGGTCCACACCGAGATCGGCCACAACTGCCGTGGCGCCAAGATCAACGGGCGGATCGTGCCGCTCAACTACAGCCTGCAGACCGGCGAGCAGGTCGAGATCATCACCAGCAAGCACGGTACGCCGAGCCGCGACTGGCTGAACCCGAACCTGGGCTACATCACGACTTCGCGGGCACGGGCGAAGATCGTCCACTGGTTCAAGTTGCAGGCCCGCGACCAGAACGTCGCCGCCGGCAAGACCCTGATCGAGCGCGAACTCAGTCGCCTGGGCCTGCCCCAGGTGGATTTCGACAAGCTGGCCGAAAAGGCCAACATGAAAACCGCCGAAGACATGTTCGCCGCCCTCGGTGCTGGCGACCTGCGCCTGGCGCAACTGGTCAACCTGGCCCAGCAACTGGTGGAGCCGGAACGCGGCAACGAGCAACTGGAGCTGATCCCGCGCAAGGCCACCGGCTACAAGCCCGGCAAGCGCGGCGACATCCAGATCCAGGGCGTGGGCAACCTGATGACCCAGATGGCCGGCTGCTGCCAGCCGTTGCCGGGGGACGCGATCGTCGGCTACATCACCCAGGGCCGTGGCGTCAGCATCCACCGCCAGGATTGCGCCTCGGTGCTGCAACTGGCCGGCCGCGAGCCGGAGCGGATCATCCAGGTCAGTTGGGGACCGGTGCCGGTGCTCACCTACCCGGTGGACATCGTCATCCGCGCCTACGACCGCTCCGGTCTGCTGCGTGACGTGTCCCAGGTGTTGCTCAATGAGCGGATCAACGTGCTGGCGGTCAACACCCGCTCGAACAAGGAGGACAACACGGCGCTGATGTCCCTGACCATCGAGATTCCGGGGCTGGATGCGCTGGGGCGGTTGTTGGGGCGGATTTCCCAGTTGCCGAACATCATCGAGACCCGGCGTAATCGGACGCCGGGTTAAAGGTCCGGCGCGATCAAAAATGTGGGAGCGAGCTTGCTCGCGATGAGGGTCTGGCAGTCAAAGATGCAGTGACTGAAAAGGCGCCATCGCGAGCAAGCTCGCTCCCACAGAGATTCATTGGATGGGATGGATTGATGTACAGCCTTGAAGACCTGCTCCACCTGATGAACCGCCTGCGGGATCCGCAATACGGCTGCCCGTGGGACGTCAAGCAAACCTACGCAACCATCGTCCCCCACACCCTGGAAGAAGCCTATGAAGTGGCCGATGCCATCGAGCGCGGGGACTTCGATCATTTGCAGGGAGAGTTGGGCGACCTGCTGTTCCAGGTGGTGTATTACAGCCAGTTGGCGCGGGAAGAAAACCGTTTCGAATTCGCTGGCGTTGTCGACAGCATCACCCGCAAGCTGATTCGTCGCCATCCCCATGTGTTTCCCACTGGCGACCTATACGCGCCGCTGGATGTGCCGCGCCTGAATGAAGAACAGGTCAAGCAGCGTTGGGAAGCGATCAAGGCAGAGGAGCGGGCCGAGAAAGCCTTGGCGCCCGAGCAATTGTCGTTGCTCGACGATGTGCCCGGTGCCTTGCCGGCGCTGTCGCGCTCGGCGAAATTGCAGAAGCGTGCCGCCCAGGTCGGTTTCGACTGGCCCGGCCCGTTGCCGGTGCTCGACAAGGTCCGGGAGGAGCTGGACGAAGTGCTTGAAGCCATGGCCGACAACGACGCGGCGGCCATCAGCGACGAGATCGGCGACCTGCTGTTCAGCGTGGTGAACCTGGCCCGCCACCTCAAGGTGGACCCGGAAACAGCCTTGCGCGGCGCCATTGGCAAGTTCGAGCGGCGGTTCCGATTTATCGAACAGGCATTGCGCGACACCCGCCGTCCCATGGAAGATTGCACCCTCGAAGAGTTGGACGCCTTGTGGGGCGAAGCCAAACGTCAGGAAAAGAATTTGCCCAGCTGTGGCTGAGGCCGTTGCCTAAGTGAGTAAGCACCATGAGCCTTTCCCTTCGCGACCAGTTGCTCAAAGCAGGGCTGGTCAACCAAAAGCAGGCCAAGCAGGTCGGCAAAGAGAAACAGAAGCAGCAGCGCCTGGCCCACAAAGGCCAGATCGAGCTCGATGACTCCCAACAGCGTGCCGCCCAGGAAGCCATGGCCGAGAAGGTCAAGCGCGACCAGGAGCTTAATCGCCAGCAGCAGGAAAAAGCCGAGCAGAAGGCCCGGGCCGCGCAGATCAAGCAGTTGATCGAAGTCTCGCGCCTGCCGAAGCTGAACACCGAGGATTACTACAACTTCGTCGACGACAAGAAGGTCAAGCGCCTCTCGGTCAACGCCCTGATGCGCAACAAGCTGAGCAGCGGCTCGCTGGCGATCGTCCATCATGCCGGCGGCTACGAAGTGATTCCGCGCGAGGCGGCCCTGAAGATTCAGGAGCGCGACCCCAAGCGCATCGTCCAGCTCAACACCCAGACCGAAGAAGTGGACGCGGACGATCCGTACGCGGCGTATCAGATTCCTGATGATTTGATGTGGTAAGCCGGACGGCGAGGTAAACGCGGAACCTGTGGGAGCGGGCTTGCCCGCGAAGACGGTGTGTCAGGCAACGATTGTGTCGACTGACCCACTGCTATCGCGAGCAAGCCCGCTCCCACAAGTGTTCAGCGCTGATCTCAGGATTCAGCCGTCTCCCGCGAGCGCGTCATTTCCTGGTATTCCAGCTCGGCCTTGTAACGGTTCGCCTCGGTCTCCGAGTGGAACATCCCCACCAGCAAATCCTGTTGATGCACATCCCAGATCCGGATACCCGCCGCAATGGCTTCGTGAGACATGTGGGCATCATCGCGTTCATTTACTTTCACAGTCATCTTGCAAGCTCCAATCTCTGTCATCTGCAGCAAGGCGTGTGCAGGACTTTGTTATAGATTTGGATAGCCAGCTAAGTAAATGCCTGGAAGCGTTAAGAAGTTTTCATGAAAAGTGCAGCAGTCCTGCAGGCCAGGCAGGGCGCGGCATTCGGTCGCAGGTGGTTTTTCATGAAGAAATTTTCATGTTGTAGCGGTAAACCTTGAGTGAAAGCGCAACCCTGTGGGAGCGGGCTTGCTCGCGAAGGCGGAGTGTCAGTCGACCTCAATGTTGTTTGACACACTGCTTTCGCGAGCAAGCCCGCTCCCACAGGGTCATTGGGTGGTCATGAAATCCAGGCAACAAAAAGCCCCGCGTTGGCGGGGCTCTCTTGATCGCGGTATGGATCAGCTGCCTTTCACAGCCTTCCCGTTGACCGTACCGTCCTGGAGCATGATGTTGTACTCCTTGCCGTCGGTCTCGACCTGTTGCAGGCGCACCAGCAGGTAGTCCCAGTCCTTGGCGAACCAGAGCACGGTGATGCGCTTGCTTTGCGTCGGGTCGCGCACGCGCTCGACCTTGATCGCGTCGATCTGGCCGGCCTTGGTCTCGACTTTTTCCGAACCCAGCACGCGGAAGTCATAGGTGTCGACTTCGCCATCGTCGACCACCTGATAACTCATGCTTTTCTTGCCGGCCGCGACGTCGTGCTGCAAGGCCAGTTGATAGGTGGACTTGTCGACCATGCCCCGGTTGAGCGGCAGCTTGACTGCATCGCCACGGTCGGTGCCGGTGACCATCTTGGTGTTCCAGTCGAAGTCCAGGTCGGCCTTCTTGGCCTTGCCCAGGCCACCGCGTTCGAAGTGGTAGGACTGGGGCAGCAGGGTGTCCTTGTCCAGGGTCAGGGTGCTTTCTTCGGTCAGGCTGGCGATCATCATCGAAGCCTTGAAGCTCAGCTTCCAGGTGCCGTTGGCTTCCTTGGTCAGGCTGCGTTCGGCGGTGCCGCTCATGGGCAGCTGTTTCCAGTCGGCGGTGTAGCTGGCGGAGAACGGTTGAAGTTCCGAAGCCTGTGCCAGGGGCAGGGCAAGCAGAGCGCAAGCGAAGAGCAGGGCGCGACGCATAAAATCTCCTAGTGTCGAATCAAATGGCCGCTGGCGGCGAGCAACTGGCCGTCCAGTGAGGCCCCACGATCGTCGAGGGTAAGCCGTCCTTCGGCAAACCAACGCACGGCCATCGGGTAGATCTGGTGCTCCCGGGCGTGAACCCGTTGCGCCAGGCTTTGCGGCGTGTCGTGCAACTCTACCGGTATTACTGCCTGTACGACCAGTGGTCCGCCATCGAGTTCCTCGGTGACGAAGTGCACGGAGCAGCCGTGTTCCGTGTCTCCGGCCTCCAGGGCACGCTGGTGAGTGTGTAACCCTTTGTATTTGGGCAGCAGCGAGGGATGGATGTTGAACAAGCGGCCCTGGTAGTGCCGCACGAAGCCGGCGCTGAGGATGCGCATGAAGCCGGCCAGCACCACCAGTTGCGGATTGAAGGTGTCGATCTGTTCGATCAGCGCGGCGTCGAAGGCTTCGCGGCCTTCGAAGGCCTTGTGATCGAGGACGCAGGTGTCGATACCCGCGTCCCGGGCGCGTTGCAGGCCGTAGGCGTCGGCGCGGTTGGAAATCACCGCGCGGATACGGACCGGGCTGTCGCCGGTCCGCGTGCTGTCGATCAGGGCCTGCAGGTTACTGCCGGTGCCGGACAGCAGCACCACGACGTTACAGGTTGCAGGCATCCGTTCGTGCATCAGTGCGCCTTGAGGTTTTGCAGCTCGACCTGGGCAGCGCCTTCGGCGGCGGTGGCGATCTGGCCGATCACCCAAGGCTGTTCGCCGGCTTCACGCAGCACGTTCAGGGCGGTTTCGACGTGCTCCTGGGCCACGCAGATGACCATGCCCACGCCGCAGTTCAGCACGCGGTGCATCTCGGTTTCGTCGACGTTGCCTTTTTCCTGCAGCCAGTCGAACACCGCCGGGCGGGTCCAGCTCGCCACGTCGACCACGGCCTGGGCGCCTTTTGGCAGCACGCGCGGGATGTTGTCCAGCAGGCCGCCACCGGTGATGTGGGCCATGGCCTTGACGGCGCCCGTGTCCTTGATCAGCTTGAGCAGAGGCTTGACGTAGATGCGGGTCGGGGCCATCAGCAGGTCGGTCAGCGGCTTGCCGTCGAGCTGGGTGTTCTCGATGTCGGCACCCGAGACTTCGATGATCTTGCGGATCAGCGAGTAGCCGTTGGAGTGCGGGCCGGAAGACGGCAGGGCAAGCAGGGCATCGCCGGCGGCGACTTTCGAGCCGTCGATGATCTCGGCTTTCTCGACCACGCCGACGCAGAAGCCGGCCAGGTCGTAGTCTTCGCCTTCGTACATGCCAGGCATTTCAGCCGTTTCGCCGCCCACCAGGGAGCAACCCGACAGTTCGCAGCCGGCACCGATGCCGGTCACGACCTGGGCGGCGGTGTCGACGTTCAGCTTGCCGGTGGCATAGTAATCGAGGAAGAACAGTGGCTCGGCGCCGCAGACCACCAGGTCGTTCACGCACATGGCGACCAGGTCGATGCCGATGCTGTCGTGCTTGTTCAGGTTCAAGGCCAGGCGCAGCTTGGTGCCGACGCCGTCAGTGCCCGACACCAGCACCGGTTGCTTGTAGCCGGCCGGGATCTCGCAGAGGGCGCCGAAACCGCCCAGGCCGCCCATGACTTCCGGGCGCGCAGTGCGCTTGGCGACGCTCTTGATGCGTTCGACCAATGCTTCACCGGCGTCGATGTCTACACCGGCGTCCTTGTAGCTCAGGGAGGGTTGCTTGCTCATGATCCAGGCCTTTAGGGGGGATTTCTGGGTAACGACCGACTGCCGGGGCCATTGAATAACCGTTGTACGAATTATTCCGGATGCCCGACGGTTGCCGGTCTGCGAAGGCGCGCGATTTTATCAGGCTTGTGGGGCAGCGGCCATCCTCGCGCCGACGGGCAGGGACATATCCACGGAAAAAAACCGATATTTCTTATTTTGGTACTGCGCGACGCGGCTGTATAAGGTGGAGCGGTAACCGGCTATGGTGATGACAGTGCGAAACTTCCATCGGGTGGGTGAATGTTTTGCCCGATGCCGTGGTCACAGCCATGCTCAATCTTCTCCACACGGCCTGTTCCAGCCGTTATGTCCGGGAATCTTCCATGCGTTTGTTCAAATTCTTGTCCGTGGGTTGCCTGTCGCTGATCAGCCTGGCGAGCCATGCCGAAACCGTCAATGGCCTCTATCAAGTATTCGAGCCGGTCAGCAACCAGACGCCGGAGGAGCGCAACCAGGCGACGCTGCGCGCCCTGGACACGCTGGTGCTGCGCCTGACCGGCGACGCCAAGGCCGCACAGAATCCCGGCCTGGCGGCGGTCCGCAAGGACCCGCAGCAAATCATTCTCCAGTACGGCTACGACGCGGGCCCTCCGGAAAGCCTGAAGGTCGACTTCGACCCGGCGAGCACCGACCGTGCGCTGCGCTCGGCGGGGTTGTCGCTGTGGAGCGCGAACCGGCCGTCGATCCTGGGCTGGTGGCTGAACGATTCGGTCGAGGGCTCCAGCCTGGTGGGTGATGGCCAGGCCAGCGCGGCGCCACTACGGCGTGCCGCGCAACATCGGGGCCTGGCGTTGCACCTGCCGCTGGCGGACCTGAGCGAGCAGATCGTCGCCACCGCGCCGAACCTGGAAGGCACCGACCCGGCGCCGTTGCAGGCAGCGTCGGAGCGTTACGCGGCGGATGCGTTGCTGGCAGTCCATGCCAAGGAAGAGGGCGGGCAGTGGCACGGCACCTGGCGCCTGTGGCTGGGCGACCAGCGCGAGCAAGGCACGGCCCAAGGGGCCGATCCGGCGGCGCTGGCCGACGCGGTCATGCTGGCGGTGAGCCAACGCCTGGCGCCGCGCTTCGTCGCCAAGCCGGGCCTGGCCAGCGAGCAACTGCTGGAAGTGCAGGGCATGAACCTTGAGCGCTACGCGGCGCTGTCGCGCCTGCTCGAACCGTTCGCTGGGCAGTTGCAGCGGGTCGACGCTGACCGGGTCCTCTATCGGGTCAACGGCAGTGCCGACCAGTTGAAGGCGCAATTGGCCCTGGCGAAACTGCAAGAGGTCCCGGCCGGTGAAGCCCCGGCACCCGCACCACAGACGCCACCCGCCGTCGATGGCGCGGCCCCGGTAGCGGCGCCTGCGCCGGCGCCAACCGCCAATCTGCGTTTCCGCTGGTAGGTTTTCTTTCTTTATATAGCTAGGAGTGGTTCATGGGTGATACGCGGCGTTGGTTCTGGTTGGGTGGGGTCGCCCTGCTGTTTGCATTCATCTATCTGCTGCACCCGATCCTCACGCCGTTCCTGGTTGCGTTGCTGCTGGCCTATCTGTTCGATCCGGTGGTCGATCGCCTGGAAAAATTCGGCCTGTCGCGAACCTGGGGCGTGGTGGCGGTGTTCGCCCTGTTCACCTTGATTGTCAGCGCCTTGTTGTTGGTGCTGGTCCCGATGCTCGCCAAGCAGTTGGTGCGCCTGTATGAGTTGGCCCCGCAGATGCTGGACTGGTTGCAGCACACCGCGATGCCTTGGGTGCAGTCGAAGCTGGGGCTGGCGGACGGCTTCTGGAAGTTCGACAAGGTCAAGGCGGCGATCAGCGAGCACATGGGCCAGACCACCGACATCGTCGGCGTGGTGCTGAGCCAGGCCACGGCCTCGAGCCTGGCGCTGATCGGCTGGCTGGCGAACGTGGTGCTGATTCCGGTGGTGGCCTTCTACCTGTTGCGGGACTGGGACCTGATGATGGCGAAGATCCGCAGCCTGCTGCCTCGTCATCGCGAAGAACACATCATGGCCCTGACCGGCGAATGCCACGAGGTGCTGGGGGCGTTCGTGCGTGGGCAACTGCTGGTGATGGTCGCGCTGGGCTTCATCTATGCGGCCGGGTTGATGCTGGTAGGGCTGGAACTGGGCCTGTTGATCGGCATGATCGCCGGGTTGGCGGCCATCGTGCCGTACATGGGCTTCGTGATCGGTATCGGCGCGGCATTGATTGCCGGGTTGTTCCAGTTCGGCGGCGACCTGTACCCCATGGTGGGCATTGTGACGGTGTTCATGGTGGGCCAGGCGCTGGAAGGCATGGTGCTGACACCGTTGCTGGTGGGCGACCGGATCGGCCTGCATCCGGTGGCGGTGATCTTCGCGATCCTGGCGGGCGGCGAGTTGTTCGGCTTCACCGGAATCCTGCTGGCGCTACCGGTGGCGGCGGTGATCATGGTGCTGGTGCGACACATGCACGACCTGTACAAGGATTCGGACATCTACAGCGGCACCGAAGACCCCGAGCTGTAGGAACAACGTCAGGAAAACCGTCGATCCTTGGTGCTGTCGCTGCAAACCTTTGATTTTGCTCGTGGTCCGGCGCATTGTGCGGTCCGCGCCACGGGTATAAACTTTGCCAACTTTACACAGAGGCCACTCGCGGCTCCCCGCAGCCGCTCAGTCAGCATGAAACCGATTCAGCTGCCCCTAGGTGTGCGTCTGCGTGATGACGCCACCTTTATCAACTACTACCCAGGCGCCAATGCCGCTGCACTCGGCTATGTCGAGCGGCTTTGCGAAGCCGACGCTGGCTGGACCGAGAGTCTGATTTATCTGTGGGGCAAGGACGGAGTAGGGCGCACGCACCTGTTGCAGGCCGCTTGCCTGCGGTTCGAGCAGTTGGGCGAGCCGGCGGTGTACCTGCCGCTGGCCGAGTTGCTGGACCGCGGTGTGGAAATCCTCGACAACCTTGAACAGTACGAACTGGTCTGCCTGGACGATCTCCAGGCCGTTGCCGGCAAGGCCGACTGGGAAGAAGCCCTGTTCCATCTGTTCAACCGCTTGCGTGACAGCGGACGGCGCTTGCTGATCGCCGCCTCGACGTCGCCACGGGAGCTGCCAGTGAAGCTGGCGGATCTCAAGTCCCGGCTCACCCTGGCACTGATTTTCCAGATGCGCCCGCTGTCCGATGAGGACAAGCTGCGTGCCTTGCAGTTGCGCGCTTCCCGTCGTGGCCTGCACCTGACCGACGAAGTCGGGCATTTCATCCTCACCCGTGGCACCCGCAGCATGAGCGCGCTGTTCGAATTGCTCGAGCGCCTCGACCAGGCTTCCCTCCAGGCTCAGCGCAAGCTGACTATTCCTTTTTTGAAAGAAACTTTGGGCTGGTAGAACCGTTGTCTGTAGTGGCCCTTGGCCGTGTCCGGACGCGACGAAACCCGCGGTCCTGCTGGGTTGCAGGCCACGTGACTTTCAAAATGGGCTTAAGCGCTTAGATGTAAACGCAAAACCGGGAAGTCACATTTTCATCGATTGAATTTGCAAATGAGGTTGATAGAGGGCATAGTCTCGCCATCTTTACTACTTCAGCCACGGTCGTGCCCATGCTAAATCGCTTCGCACCCCTCGTGCCTCTCGCACTCGTTACCCTGTTGTTCGGTTGCGCTGCCCACACTCCAGTGTCTCAGCAAGTACAACAACCACAGGTTCAGAACACCGTTACCGCCCAGTCTTCCTCCGTGTCCTTCCAGGAAGAGATGGCCAACGACAAAGAGCTGGCAGCGTTCGCCGGCAACAAGCCTTACCAGCTTCCGGTGCTGGCCGACAGCATCCTGGAACGCGGCATGTCGTTGATCGGCACCCGTTACCGCTTTGGCGGCACCTCCGAAGCCGGCTTCGATTGCAGCGGTTTCATCGGCTACCTGTTCCGCGAAGAGGCCGGCATGAGCCTGCCACGTTCGACGCGGGAAATGATCAACGTGAACGCCCCGCTGGTAGCGCGCAATCAACTGGAACCTGGTGACCTGCTGTTCTTCAGCACCAGCGGCCGTCGCGGGCGCGTCAGCCACGCCGGTATCTACCTGGGCGACAACCAGTTCATCCATTCCAGCAGCCGCCGCAGCGGCGGCGTGCGAATCGACAGCCTGGGCGACAGCTACTGGAGCAAGACCTTCATCGAAGCCAAGCGCGCCCTCGCCATGGCTCCGACTGTGGTCACCGCTCGCAAGTAAGCGCACAGTTTGTAAGGCAAACTTAAAGTCTTACTTGAAGTTTGCCTCATAGCCGCTAGAATCCATGATCATTGATTGATGGCAATCCGCCTGCGTACCTCGCAGGCGGATTTGTTTTCATGCCCACGGCAGAAAAGCCGCATCCAGATCAGGATTGTTCTGCATATGTCGACGTCGGCCCGCCTTGCTCTCATGTGTCTCGCCGCGCTGCTCAGCGCTTGCGCCAGCCGTACTCCGCCACCCGCGCCGGTACGGGCTCCGGTGGTCTTTGCCCCCTCACAAACCTTTTCCCCGGCCGCTGAAGACGTGCTCTTCCGGGCGTTGGGCCTGGTGGGCACGCCGTATCGCTGGGGCGGCAATACGCCGGATTCGGGGTTTGATTGCAGTGGCCTGATCGGCTACGTCTATCGCGACGCCGCCGGTATCTCGTTGCCGCGCTCCACGCGCGAAATGATCGGCATGCGCGCGCCGGACGTCGGCAAGGAGGCGTTGCAGACCGGTGACCTGGTTTTCTTCGCCACCAATGGCGGCTCACAGGTCAGCCATGCGGGGATCTATGTGGGGGAGGGGCGTTTCGTGCATGCGCCGGCCACAGGCGGGACGGTCAAGCTCGACAGCCTGTCCAAGGCCTATTGGCAGAAAGCCTACCTGGGTGCCAAGCGGGTATTGCAGCCGGAGCATCTGGCGCGTAATCCCTGAGTGGTTGCGCTGACCTTTGTGGCGAGGGGATTTATCCCCGTTGGGCTGCGAAGCAGTCCTAAAGCCGGAAACCCCGTTGTGTCGGGTTCTCGCGGTTAGGCAGCTATTTTTAGGGCTGCTGCGCAGCCCAACGGGGATAAATCCCCTCGCCACAAAGGTGAGCGGCGTTACTTACCCGACACCCGCCAGATCTTGTTCCCCACGTCGTCAGCCACCAACAGCCCGCCCTGTTTATCGATTACCACGCCTACCGGCCGGCCCTGGGCTTTTTCGTCGGCATTGAGGAATCCGGTCAGCACATCCACCGGTTGTCCTACCGGCTTGCCGCCGCTGAACGGTACGAAAATCACTTTATAGCCACTGTGAGGCTTGCGGTTCCAGGAACCGTGCTGGCCGATGAAGGCACCTTCGGTGAAGGGCGCGGGCAAGTGGCTGCCTTCGGCGAAGGTCAGGCCCAGTGAGGCGGTGTGGGGGCCGACGGCGTAGTCCGGGGCGATGGCCTTGGCCACCAGCGCCGGGTTCTGCGGTTCGACGCGCACATCGACGTTCTGCCCGTAGTAGCTGTAGGGCCAGCCATAGAAGGCGCCGTCCTTGACCGAGGTGATGTAGTCCGGCACCAGGTCGCTGCCGATCTCATCCCGCTCGTTCACCGCCGTCCACAGCGCGCCGCTGCTCGGCTCCCAGGCCAGGCCGTTGGGGTTGCGCAGGCCCGAAGCGAAGATGCGGTGGCTGCCGCTGGCCCGATCGACTTCCCAGATCGCCGCCCGGCCTTCTTCGGCCTCCATGCCGTTCTCCGCCACGTTGCTGTTCGAGCCCGTGGTGACGTACAGCTTGCTGCCGTCGCGACTGGCGATGACGTTCTTGGTCCAGTGATGGTTGAGGGTGCCGCCGGGCAGGTCGACGACCTTGGTCGGCTGAGCGGTGATTTGCGTGTCGCCTTCCTTGTAGGGGAAGCGAATCAGCCGGTCCGTGTCGGCCACGTACAGGTCATTGCCCACCAGGGTCATGCCGAACGGCGAGTTGAGGTTCTCCAGGAAGACGGTGCGGGTCTCGGCGACGCCATCGTGATTGGCGTCACGCAGCAGCGTGATGCGGTTGGGGCTGGGCACCCCGGCACCGGCGCGGCCCATGACCTTCTTCATCACCCAGCCACGGATGCCCTTGGCGTCATCCGGTTTGGGCGGGGCGTTGGTCTCGGCCACCAGCACATCGCCATTGGGCAGGACGTAGAGCCAGCGCGGATGGTCCAGCCCTTGGGCGAATGCGCCCACTTGCAGGCCCGGGGCCGCGGTCGGCTTGGCACCCTGTGGCCAGCCGATGGCTTCGGCGATGTTGACGGTGGGAATCAGGGTCTTGTTCGGCTCGGGCAGTTTCGGCGCCGGGCCGGTGCCGTCGGACACCTGCAAGGTAGAAGACTCGCCACAGGCGGCGAGCCCGACGGCAAGGGCGAGGATCAGTAAATGGGGTGGCTTGAGCATGCTGGCTTCCCTATGAATGCATGTGGTTATTCATAGAGAAGCGTAGATGCCCGTATGGTTCAACCCATCAGCCGTGGGCCTGCTTGAACAGCACGGCAATGCCCGGATGGTAATGGCCGCTCTCGTTGCGCAACTTGCGATAGGCGTAGGGGAAGTACCAGGCCACGGCGCAGGTGTTTTCCTTCTGCAGGTCGTCGAGCATGTCCTGCAATTCTTCCGGCGTGGCGCTCTGCTGGGCTTTTTGCGGCGCCACGAACAGGCAGCCGAGCTTCAAGTCGCTGGCATAGCTGATGCGCTTGGCATCGCTGGTGATTTCGGCCAGAGGCTGGGTCAGGTTCAGGTGGCTGACCTTGGGCCAGCGCTGGGTGGCCTGGATGAAGGCGCGCTCCTCGCTGCTGGCAATGAACAGATCGGCGCTGGCGTTGCGTTCGCCTTCTTCGTTTTGCTTGCGGGTGGGGGTGTCTTGCAGCGTGACCATCTCGGCCATCCAAGCCGCAGCCGACAGCAATCCGAGGTTGGCCTTTTCATCGTGCCAGTAGGGCGTGTCGTTATCGCCGCGCAGGGCGTTGTAGCGGTCGATGCAGTCAAACCAGCGCTCCAGCATCGGGCGCAGGAATTCCAGCTTCGGATTGCTGATGATCATGCCTTGCATACATTTTGCCCTCTTATTCTTGTGATATCGGGGTAATGTCTATTTGATATCACTTGCTGCAGCCTGACACAAGATTGGCGTCACTTTATTGATCCGGGCCAATGACCGGTAAACCAGCTTTAATTGACGCTCCACCCCCAACCCTCTAACCTTCGCCGCTTGTTTCAGGTGCTTTGTGGCCATGGCCGACAGAGTGAAACAGGGAAGCCGGTGAGTGCACACGAACCCGGCGCTGCCCCCGCAACGGTAAATGAGTCAAGGTTGCCCACAGGCCACTGTGTCCTAGGATGTGTACGAAGTAGTTACATAGCCTAGCCATGGGAAGGCGCGCAGCCCGGCACACGCCGCTCATGAGCCCGGAGACCGGCCTGATTCATCCAACGGCGTCACGGTGGGCGATGCCAGGCTTTGTTGCCGTCCTTTTTCGTGCCTGCCCGCCGTTATTCCATCCCAACGGAGGCTTCCCCCATGTCCGGTTCCCCCCACATTGACGCGCCCGATCGCGACGAGCGCCACCTGGCGCGCATGCTGCGCAAGAAGGCGGTGATCGACGAACGCATCGCCAACTCGCCGAATGAATGCGGCCTGCTGCTGGTGCTGACCGGCAACGGCAAGGGCAAGAGCAGCTCGGCGTTCGGCATGCTGGCCCGGGCCATGGGCCACGGCATGCAATGCGGCGTGGTGCAGTTCATCAAGGGGCGCAACAGCACCGGCGAGGAACTGTTTTTCCGCCGTTTCCCCGAGCAGGTGCGCTTTCACGTCATGGGCGAAGGCTTCACCTGGGAAACCCAGGACCGCCAGCGCGACATCGCCGCCGCCGAAGCGGCCTGGGCCGTCTCGCGGCAATTGCTCAGCGATCCGGCCATCGGCCTGGTGGTGCTCGACGAGTTGAACATCGCCCTCAAGCACGGTTACCTCGACCTCGATCAGGTGCTCAGTGATTTGCAGGCGCGTCCGCCGATGCAGCATGTCGTAGTGACCGGACGCGGCGCCAAGCCTGAGATGATCGAGCTGGCCGACACCGTGACCGAGATGGGCATGATCAAGCATGCGTTCCAGGCCGGGATCAAGGCGCAGAAGGGCGTCGAACTGTGAGTGATGTCGCCCTGAGCCGCCACTGTCCGGCGGTGCTGATCGCGGCCCCCGCTTCGGGCCAAGGCAAGACCACCGTCACTGCCGCCCTGGCGCGCCTGCATCGCAATCGGGGGCGCAAGGTGCGCGTCTTCAAGTGCGGCCCGGACTTCCTCGACCCGATGATCCTCGAGCGTGCCAGCGGCGCGCCGGTCTACCAGTTGGACATGTGGATGGTCGGCGAGCAGGAAAGCCGGCGACTGCTATGGGAAGCCGCCGCCGAGGCGGACCTGATTCTGATCGAAGGGGTGATGGGGTTGTTCGACGGCACCCCGTCCAGTGCCGACCTGGCGCGGCACTTTGGCGTGCCGGTGCTGGCGGTGATCGATGGCACGGCCATGGCCCAGACGTTCGGCGCCCTGGCCCTGGGCCTGGCGCTTTACCAGCCGGACCTGCCATTCGCCGGGGTGCTGGCCAACCGTGTCGGCACCTTGCGCCACGCGCAGTTGCTCGAAGGCAGCGTGACCGAAGGCCTGCGTTGGTACGGGGCGCTGTCGCGGGAAACCGGCATCGAGTTGCCCAGTCGCCACCTCGGGCTGGTCCAGGCCAGCGAGTTGAATGACCTCGACCTGCGTCTCGATGCCGCCGCCGATGCCCTGGCCGGCAGTTGCGAGGTCGCGTTGCCGCCCGCCGTCGAGTTCGCCGCGCCTGAAGTCATCAACCCCGAGCTGTGGCTCGACGGTGTGCGCATTGCCGTGGCCCGCGACGAGGCGTTTGCCTTCACCTACGGCGCGAGCCTCGACCTGCTGCGGGCCATGGGCGCGCAATTGCACTTCTTTTCGCCGATTCATGACACCGAGCTGCCTGAGGCTGACAGTCTTTACTTGCCCGGCGGTTACCCCGAGCTGCACCACGTTGCGTTGGCTGAAAATGCCTCGATGCTGGCGGCGATCCGGGCTCATCATTCAGCCGGCAAGCCATTGCTCGCGGAGTGCGGTGGCATGCTCTATCTGCTGGATTCCTTGACCGACGTCGACGGCACCCGCGCTGAACTGCTGGGCTTGCTGGCCGGCGAAGCGCAGATGCAAAAACGCCTGGCGGCCCTGGCGCTGCAATCGGTGGAGCTGCCGGAAGGCACCTTGCGCGGGCACACTTATCATCATTCGTTGACCAGCACCGAGCTTGCGCCGATTGCCCGGGGGCACAGTCCCAATGGCGGGCGTGGCGCGGAAGCGGTTTTCCGGCAAGGACGGATGACGGCTTCCTATGTGCATTTTTATTTTCCGTCCAATCCGCGGGCGATTGCCGCGTTGTTTGCGCCTGATCTTGAGGCCGCCTTCGCGGGCAAGCCCGCTCCCACATTTGAACACCTGACCCCTGTGGGAGCGGGCTTGCTCGCGAAGAGCCCATGACCGACACCGCTTTCTCCCAGGCCGAACGCGACGCTGTCTACCGCGCCATCGGCGAGCGCCGCGACATGCGCCATTTCAGCGGCGGCACGGTCGAGCCGGCCTTGTTGCGCCGCTTGCTGGAGGCTGCGCACCAAGCGCCCAGCGTCGGCCTGATGCAACCCTGGCGCTTCATCCGCATCAGCGACCGCGCCTTGCGCCGCGACATCCACCGGCTGGTGGAGCAGGAGCGCGTGCGCACCGCCGAGGCCCTGGGCGAGCGCAGCGATGCGTTCATGAAACTCAAGGTCGAAGGCATCAACGATTGCGCCGAAGTGTTGGTGGCAGCGTTGATGGACGGCCGCGAGCGGCACATCTTCGGTCGCCGGACCTTGCCGGAAATGGACCTGGCCTCGCTGTCCTGCGCGATCCAGAACCTGTGGCTGGCCTCCCGCGCCGAAGGGCTGGGGATGGGCTGGGTGTCGCTGTTCGAGCCCCAGGCCCTGGCCGATCTGCTGGGCTTGCCCGCCGGCGCCAAGCCGCTGGCGATCCTCTGCCTGGGCCCGGTCGAGGGGTTTTATCCGGCGCCGATGCTCGCCCTCGAAGGCTGGGCGCAGCCGCGCCCGCTGAATGAACTGCTGTATGAAAACCGTTGGGGAGTGAGCCCATGAGCGTGGCGTTGCTCAGTGCCGCCGCGGTGGCCCTGGATGCGCTGCTGGGCGAGCCCCGGCGCGGCCATCCACTGGTGGCATTCGGCGGTTTCGCCGAGCGTATCGAACGGCGTTTCAATGCTGGAGGGCGTGGCTGGCGCAGCCATGGGGTGACGGCCTGGATCATCGCCGTGGTGCCGCTGACATTGCTTGCCACGGCACTGTCCTGGGCACCGATGGTGGGGTGGCTGGTGGAGATCCTGGCGTTGTACTGCGCCCTTGGCCTGCGCAGCCTCGGTGAGCACGTCGAACCGGTGGCCCAGGCGTTGCGCAGCGGCGATCTCGAAAAGGCGCGCCAGCGCGTCGGCTACCTGGTCAGCCGCGAAACCCGCGAGCTGGACGAAACCGCCGTGGCCCGCGCCGCCACCGAATCGGTCCTGGAAAACGGCAGCGACGCAGTGTTCGCCGCGCTGTTCTGGTTCGCCGTGGCCGGCGCGCCTGGCGTGGTGTTGTACCGGTTGAGCAACACCCTCGACGCCATGTGGGGCTACCGCAACGAACGCTTCGAGCGCTTCGGTTGGGCGGCGGCAAAAATCGATGACTTGCTCAACTACATCCCGGCGCGTTTGGTGGCGCTGACCTACGCGCTGCTCGGCAAGACCCGCCTGGCGCTCACGTGCTGGCGCCGCCAGGGCCCGACCTGGGACAGTCCGAATGCCGGGCCGGTGATGGCCGCCGGTGCCGGTGCCCTGGGGGTCGAGCTGGGCGGGGCGGCGGTGTATCACGGCGAACTGCACCAGCGCCCGCCGCTGGGCGAGGGCGTGCCGGCGAGTGCCGACTCCATCGATCGCGGCTGGCAATTGGTCCAGCGGGGGGTATGGTTGTGGTTGCTGATTCTTTGCCTGGGAGCTGAGTTCTATGCTTGAGCACGGTGGGCGCCTGCGCAACGCGGCCCTGCACTATGGCATCGCCGAGGCTGACTGGCTCGACTTGTCCAGTGGCCTTGCGCCGTGGCCATTCGACATTCCGCCGATACCGCCGCGCGCCTGGGCTCGTTTGCCGGAGACCGACGACGGCCTGGAGCAGGCAGCCTGCGACTACTATGGTGCGGCGCAGGTGTTGCCGGTGGCCGGTTCGCAGATGGCGATCCAACTGCTGCCGCGCTTGCGCCGGGCCGGCAAGGTCGGCGTGTTATCACCGTGCTATGCCGAGCACGCCGAAGCCTGGCGTCGCAGCGGCTACATCGTGCGCGAAGTGCTCGAAGCCGAAGTGGATTTCTTCCTCGACAGCCTCGACGTGTTGGTGGTGGTCAACCCGAACAACCCCACCGGCGTGAGCCTGGACCCCGAGCGCCTGCTGGACTGGCACGCCCGGCTGGCCCAGCGCGGTGGCTGGCTGGTGGTGGACGAAGCCTTCATGGATGTCACCCCGCAACACAGCCTGGCCAGGCACAGCCATCAGGTCGGGCTGATCGTGCTGCGTTCCTTCGGCAAGTTTTTTGGCCTGGCCGGGGTGCGCCTGGGGTTTGTCCTGGCCGAGCGGCATTTGCTCAGGCTGCTCGCCGAACAAGTCGGGCCGTGGGCCGTCAGCGGGCCGACCCGGGTGCTGGGCCAGACGTGCCTGCTGGACACCGCCGCCCAACTGCGCCAGCGCCAACGTTGTGAGCACACCAGCCAGCGCCTGGCCTCCACGCTGGAGCGGCATGGCTTCAAGCCCCAGGGCGGTTGCGGATTGTTCCAATGGCTGGTGACCGAACACGCCCAACCGCTTCACGGGTTCATGGCCCGGCGCGGCATTCTCCTGCGCGTGTTCGTGAACACCAGCAGCCTGCGCTTCGGGCTCCCGGCCGATGACCGCGAATTCCTGCGCCTCGAACAGGCTTTAGAGGCCTACGCCAAGGACACTCCATGACCACCCTGATGGTGCAAGGCACCACCTCCGATGCCGGCAAAAGTACCCTGGTCACGGCGCTGTGCCGCTGGGTTCGGCGCCAAGGCATCAGCGTGGTGCCGTTCAAGCCGCAGAACATGGCCCTCAACAGCGCGGTGACGGCCGACGGCGGCGAGATCGGCCGCGCCCAGGCGGTGCAGGCCCAGGCTGCCGGCCTTGAGCCGCACACCGACATGAACCCGGTGCTGCTCAAGCCCAACAGCGACACCGGCGCCCAGGTGATCATCCATGGCCGCGCCGTCACCAGCATGAACGCCGTGGCCTACCACGATTACAAGGCCATCGCGATGCAGGCGGTGCTGGCTTCCCACGCGCGCTTGAGCGCGGCCTACCCGGTGGTGATGGTGGAGGGTGCCGGGTCGCCGGCGGAGATCAACCTGCGCGCCGGCGACATCGCCAACATGGGCTTTGCCGAGGCGGTGGACTGCCCCGTGCTGCTGATCGCCGATATCAATCGCGGCGGGGTGTTCGCCCATCTGGTGGGCACCCTGGAGTTGCTGTCGCCCAGCGAACAGGCGCGGGTCAAGGGCTTCGTCATCAACCGCTTTCGTGGCGACATCGCCTTGTTGCAACCGGGGCTGGACTGGCTCGAAGCGCGTACCGGTAAACCGGTGGTGGGCGTGTTGCCCTACGTGATGGACCTGCACCTGGAAGCCGAGGACGGCCTCGACCAGCGCCAGGCCGACAAGGTCGAACAGGTGCTCAAGGTGGTGGTGCCGGTGCTGCCGCGCATCAGCAATCACACCGACTTCGATCCGCTGCGCCTGCACCCGCAGGTCGACCTGCAATTCATTGGCCCCGGCCAGGCGATCCCGCCGGCCGACCTGATCATCCTGCCGGGCTCCAAAAGCGTGCGCAGCGACTTGGCCTACCTGCGCGCCAACGGCTGGGAAGCCGCGTTGCAGCGGCATCTGCGTTACGGCGGCAAGCTGTTGGGCATTTGCGGCGGCTTGCAGATGCTCGGCGAGCAGGTCCACGACCCGTTGGGCCTGGAAGGTGCGGCGGGCTCCAGTGCCGGCCTGGGTTTGCTGGACGTTGAAACGACGCTGGAATGCGAGAAGCAACTGCGCAATGTGCGAGGACGGCTGACTCTGGAAGACGCCGAGGTCCGCGGCTATGAGATCCACGCGGGCGTGACCACAGGCCCAGCCTTGGAACACCCAGCGGTGCAACTGGATGATGGCCGTTGCGATGGCGCCCAGAGCCTCGACGGGCAGATTTTCGGCACCTACCTGCATGGATTGTTCGAATCGCCTGCGGCCAGCAGCGCCTTGTTGCGTTGGGCCGGTTTGGCGGAGGTACAGGCGGTGGATTACCACGGGTTGCGCGAGCGGGACATCGAGCGGTTGGCGGACCTGGTGGAGCAGCATCTGGATGTTGGGGTGTTGCGTGAACTCTGTGGGATCTAGGGTGATTGTGAGGCCCTCATCGCGAGCAAGCTCGCTCCCACAATGGGACGGTGTTCACAATCTCCTGTGGGAGCGAGCTTGCTCGCGATGAGGCCAGCCGTCACGGCGCCAATTTTGAAGGTAATGCACCATGCTCCAACTCATCCTCGGCGGCGCCCGCTCCGGCAAAAGCCGCCTGGCAGAAAAACTCGCCGCCGACAGCCAATTGCCCGTGACCTACATCGCCACCAGCCAACCCCTGGACGGCGAGATGAGCACCCGCGTCGCCCAGCACCGTGCCCGGCGCCCGGCCGAATGGGTGCTGGTGGAAGAGCCGCTGGCCCTGGCCCGAGTGCTGCGAGAACACGCCGCGCCTGGTCGCTGCCTGCTGGTGGACTGCCTGACCCTGTGGCTGACCAACCTGCTGATGCTCGACAACCCCGAACAATTGAACACCGAACGCGAGGCCCTGCTGGACAGCCTCGCTGCGCTGCCCGGTGAAATCATTTTTGTCAGCAACGAAACCGGCATGGGTGTCGTGCCGCTGGGCGAGCTGACTCGCCGTTACGTCGATGAAGCCGGTTGGCTGCATCAAGCCCTGGCCGAACGTTGTCAGCGCGTCGTGCTGACCGTCGCCGGCCTGCCCCTGACTCTCAAAGGTAGTGCGTTATGAATCACCGCTGGTGGCGGGACCCGTGCAAGCCCCTCGACACCCAGGCCCTGGAACAGGCCGCGGCCCGTCAGCAACAATTGACCAAGCCGGCCGGCTCCCTCGGGCAACTGGAAACGGTCGCGGTGCAGCTGGCGGGGCTGCAAGGACAGGTCAAGCCGAGGCTGGAGGCCGTGTCGATTGCGATTTTCGCCGGTGACCATGGCGTGGTGGCCGAAGGTGTGTCGGCGTTTCCCCAGGAAGTCACCGGGCAGATGCTGCTCAACTTCGTCAGCGGCGGGGCGGCGATCAGCGTCCTGGCGCGGCAGTTGGGAGCCACGCTGGAGGTGGTGGACCTGGGTACGGTGACGCCGGCGCTGGACCTGCCCGGTGTACGCCATCTGCGCGTCGGGCCTGGCACGGCGAACTTCGCCCTGGGCCCGGCCATGACCGTGGCCCAGGGTGAGCAGGCATTGCAGGCCGGACGCGACAGTGTGTTGCGGGCTGTCGCCGCCGGCAGCCAGTTGTTCATCGGCGGCGAGATGGGCATCGGCAACACCACGGCCGCCAGCGCCTTGGCCTGCGCCTTGCTCGATTGCCCGGTGGCGCATCTGGTCGGGCCCGGCACCGGATTGGACGCAGCCGGTGTCAATCGCAAGGCCCAGGTGATCGAACGTGCCCTGGCGTTGCACGCGGCCCAGCGCCACGACCCGTTGCAGACGCTGTTCAACCTCGGCGGGTTTGAAATCGCCGCGTTGGCCGGGGCTTACCTGGCATGCGCCCAGCAGGGTGTCGCGGCGCTGGTGGACGGCTTCATTTGCAGCGTCGCCGCGCTGGTGGCGGTGCGCCTGAACCCTGAATGTCGGCCATGGCTGCTGTTCAGCCATCGCGGCGCCGAGCCCGGCCATCGCCATGTGCTGGAAACCCTCGGCGCCGAACCGCTGCTCGACCTCGGCCTGCGCCTGGGCGAGGGCAGTGGCGCGGCGCTGGCGGTGCCGTTGTTGCGCCTGGCCTGTGACCTGCACGGGCAGATGGCGACGTTTGCCGAAGCGGCCGTGGCGGACCGCCCGGCATGATCTTGCACCTGGACCTGCTGCGCCATGGCGAAACCGAGTTGGGTGGCGGCTTGCGCGGCAGCCTCGACGATGCCCTGACCGCCAAGGGCTGGGCGCAGATGCACGCGGCGGTCGAAACGGGCGGCCCGTGGGATCGGCTGGTGAGTTCGCCACTGCAACGTTGCGCCCGTTTCGCCGAGCAGCTCGGTGCCCGCCTCGGCGTGCCGGTGCAGGTGGACAAGGACCTGCAGGAACTGCATTTTGGCGCCTGGGAAGGGCGCAGCGCGGCGGCGTTGATGGACACCGATGCCGACGCCCTGGGCCGATTCTGGGCCGACCCCTATGGCTTCACGCCCCCCGACGGTGAGCCGGTGCTGGCGTTTTCCAGTCGTGTCCTGGCGGCCATCGAACGCTTGCACTGCGCCTATGCCGGACAGCGGGTCCTGCTGGTCAGCCACGGTGGCGTGATGCGCTTGCTGCTGGCCCAGGCCCGGGGCCTGCCGCGCGAACAACTGCTCAATGTCGAGGTCGGCCACGGCGCGTTGTTCGCCCTGCGGGTGACGTCCGGCCCGACCTTGACGGAAGAGGCCTGAGCCGATGCTGCCGTTCTGGATCGCCCTGCAATTTCTCAGCAGTCTGCCAGTGCGCTTGCCGGGCATGCCCGAGCCCGAACAACTGGGCCGCTCATTGCTGTTCTATCCGTTGGTAGGGTTGTTGTTCGGCGGCCTGCTCTGGTTGCTCGATGCGCTGCTGGGTGGGTCGCCGCCACCGCTTCACGCCGCATTGCTGTTGAGCGCCTGGGTCCTGCTCAGCGGCGGCCTGCACCTCGACGGCCTGGCCGACAGCGCCGATGCCTGGCTCGGCGGCTTCGGCGACCGTGAACGCACCTTGCTCATCATGAAAGACCCACGCAGCGGACCGATCGCCGTCATCACGCTGGTGCTGGTACTGCTGCTCAAATTCACCGCGCTGCTGGCGCTGATCGAGCAAGGCCAGTCCCTGGCGCTGCTCATCGTCCCGGTATTGGGGCGCGGCGCGTTGCTCGCTTTGTTTCTGACCACGCCTTACGTGCGCGCCGGTGGGTTGGGGCAGGCATTGGCCGATCATCTCCCACGGCGCGCCGGTTGGCGGGTGTTGCTGGGCGCTGCGCTGGGCTGCGTGTGGCTGGCGGGATGGTTGGGTGTGCTGGCCCTGCTGGTGGTCGCGGCGGTGTTCATCGGCGTGCGCCGGATGATGGTGAACCGGCTGGGGGGCTGCACCGGGGATACGGCGGGGGCGTTGTTGGAGTTGCTGGAGGTGGCGGTGTTGGTGGGGGTGGTGTTGGGTTGAACCGGGCTGGGTGACCTGTCAACTCTGACAGTATCGCCTCGTTGAGAACCGGTGCTTAATTCGCTCAAGGCCTTAGCTGCCACGCAGAGCGATGGGAAGGGTTGTGTCGTGTCCGGTGTTATCGGTCTGCCAGGAATTTGGATGGCCATTGGCGTCTCAATGGCTGAACGTCGTCAATGGGAGAGCGATAGCATGGCAAATGCAGGTAATAAACGGGCGCGACGTGAGGCAAACAGCACTTATCTCAGGGAGCGCACCGAGCACCAGGCGGGGTTGGGCGAGCATTCCATAATCATTGATCATCCCATAATGGACATCAGTACGGGTCTGCTCAACGGCCCCAGTCTGAGTAACGGGTTGAGAGTGAAAATTCCTGAGTGGTCTACCCTTCCACCTCCGGAAACCCCGGAGACAATCAAGGTAATGTTCGATCGCACTGGCGCCGGTCGTTTCGAGGTCGTGGCAGAACACGAATTCGTCATACCCGCGGGCGGTACCGAGTTTCCGGAAACCTTCCCCTACCCAATGCTCATCCCGATCGAGGATCTTCCACTAAACTCCCCCTGCCGCGTGAGATATGACCATTACACCTATAACGGAACCGAACCAGACCCATCCCCTACAACCCCACTCTTTTGCGACCGAGTGCCACCTTACGACCGTGCTCCGCCGCAAGCATTGACCTTCGCAACCACCTACCTCGATGACGACAACCTGTCCCCGGGCAGCAAGCTGAAGGCCACGATCCCTGGTTATGCCGATTGGCAAGCGACTGATCGAATCGCCGTTTATCTGGTGGACGCTGCCCACATTCCTGACGAACCCACCGGGCTTACCCCGATTTTCTTGGAAAATGTCCCCGCCCCAGGCATCACGGACACCGAGATAGAAATCGATGGCGACCTCGTGCGTGAGTTTGGCGATGCCGAATGCGTGTTCATCTACGTTTTGATCGACAAGGCGACCAATACCAGCGTGCTGTCGCTTTGGCAGAAAATAAGCCTCACTTTCGGACCGCTACCGGCCAACCTGCAAGCACCGGAGGTCCCCCAAGCGGATCCGGGGCCGTTGGTGGTCGAGCATGCGTTGTCGGGGGTGAGTGTCTGGATCCCCCTGTATGACAATCACAAGAACTATGACTTCATTCGATTGAAGTGGGGGGGGACGACGCTGGAGGACGTTTCCGTTGGACCTAACCCGCCGGCCAGGATCGAGATTCCGGTGGAGCCGAAACTCCTCATGCTTCAGGAATACGGCCAGAACACCACGGGCGACAAGGAGACCAACATCAGTTATCACGTCGTGCGTAAAAGCCGGCTGTTCGGACCTGAAGACATCGATATCGACGTCAACTTCCAGGTACCGATCCCCTGGATCCCCTGGCCGCCTATCGACTGGCCGGATCCGGTGCATCCAAGCCTGTTGCTAGGTGTGGTCAAGAATATGGATGGCAGCCGGACCAACGAGTTGACGCGGGCCGACAAGAACAACCTGGCGAGATTCACCTTTACCTGGTACGCCGAGGCGGTCAACGGCCATGTCATCGATTTCTTCTGGAATGGCGCGCGTGTCGTTGAAGCCCAGTTAACCTTCGATGATTCGATTCATACGCCGGGCACTGAGCAAACCGTCGATATCCCCTGGACCTACATCAAGGACGGTGGCAATGGCCTCGAGGTGCCGGTGCACTATCAATTGAGCGCGGCAGGCATCGAGAACGATCTGGAATCCACTCCAACCCTGGTCAACGTCAATGCCATTGCGGTTGAACTGCCGCCTGCGAGTTTTCCCACCATCTCTAACCTTTATCCAGGCTGCTCGGCGCTTGATGACGATGGCGCGCTCCAGGTCGCGATCCCTGACCTCACCGGATTGCTCAAGGATGGCGACGAAATCGAGTTCGTCTTCACCCCCATGAGAGGGGAGTTTCTGAACGACCCGGAGGACCCGATCACCGGTGCGATATTCACGCGAAACTACACACTGGGCGATGCCGGTACACCGCTTACCGGCTTCATTCGGCGAGTAGAACCGTATGTGACGCACATCCTGCCGCTTTATGACGAGAACGCGGCAACGAATCGCAGGGGGCGGGTGAAAGTCCAGTACTCCCACCATGACGGCACGGAAAAAATTGAATCGGAGCCTCTGACCATCATCACGGCTTTCCACATGCCGAACACGCCGTGCGAAATCCCAAGGCCACCGAAGCCTTGACTTTCAAGCGGTACCCGGGCGTTTGCTCGCCCGGGTCTGCACGCTGATGCGGACGCATGGCAGGGGCGCTACATTGATATTTCATACGGATGTAATGAGAAAAGTCTCACGAATGCAGGGATAAATCCTACATATATCCGGGAAGCGAGTGCTTAGGATTGCCGCCTTTTGATCGTCCGGGTCCAGGCAGTAAAACGCCAGGCTTGACGGTTGCCAGACAGCTTGTTCATCCAGGAGTTATCCATGCCCGTCAGCCACGCATTCTCTATCACGCCACTTGCGCGTTTCCTCAAGCTCGTGACCCTCGCGCCGTTATTGCTGCTCAGCCCGACCGGCCTGGCGCAGACGCTCATCGAAAACGGTGCGTCCAAGACCCTCGATGCCAACACGGCGCCTGACGATTACCTGGTGGAGACCGAAAGCAAGCTGACGGCCAATGGCGCCACGACTTACCAGATCAGTGCATCCGGCGGGTCGACGATCAATCTGAGCGATACCCAGGTTACCGCTCAAGGCAATGCCCACGGCGTCGAATTGGCGGGCAGCGAAGCGAACATCGCCAACGGCAGTAAAGTCGTCAGCAGCAACGTCGGGCTGCGTCTGGCAACAGCAGCCACTGGTGGATCTACCGCGGTGGTCAGCGACAGCGAGATCATCGGTGGGCGAGTGGGGGCCCTCGTCAGCGCCCGCAGCCAATTGATTCTCGAGGCCGGTTCCATCGTGACTGGCAGCAACGCCAATGGCTCCGGCGTGCAAAGTTTCGGCGGCAGGATTTCCGCCACCGACAGCGCCATCGTGGGGGGGCGCAACGGAGTGTACCTGTTCGCTGACCTGAACCTGTCCGCCGACAACGCTTTGATCCTGAACAACTCCCACGTCGAAGGCCTGGCCGGCTCGGCGATCCTCGTCGACGGCCAGACCCAGACCAACAACGAACGGGTGAATATCGAAGTCAACAACGGCTCGACCCTGGTGGGCGGCAACGGCAAGCTGGTGGAAGTGGTCAATGGCTCTTCGGCGAACTTCAAGGCCGATAACAGTCAGTTGATCGGTGACATCATCGTGGAGCAAGGCAGCAGCGCTGATGTGGTTTTCGACAATTTTGCGACGCTCACCGGTCGCCTGGAAAACGTCCAGAGCCTGGCGGTCAACAACGAAGCCCGCTGGATCATGGTCGGCGATGGCGAAGTGGAAAAGCTCTCCATGAACGGTGGCGGCATCCAGTTCGGCAACCCTGGGGAGTTCTTCAAACTGACCGTGGGCGAGCTGTCGGGCAACGGCACGTTCTTTATGCATACCAACTTTGCCACGGGCCAGGTCGATACGCTGACCGTGACCGGAACAGCCACCGGCAACCATCTGGTGGCACTGGACAGCAGTGGTTCGGAGCCGGGCACGGCCGCTTCCATTCCGGTGGTTCACATCGGCGGTGGCGATGCCCAGTTTTCCTTGTACGGTGGCGAAGTGGACCTGGGTGCCTACTCCTACAACCTGATCAAGCAAGGTGACAACGACTGGTACCTGAACACTGCTTCGAAAATCATCAGCCCCGGCACCCAATCGGTGATCGCACTGTTCAATGCCGCTCCCACGGTCTGGTACGGCGAGCTTTCCACCTTGCGCAGCCGCATGGGCGAAGTGCGCAGGGACCAGGGCAAGGCCGGTGGGTGGATTCGGACCTACGGCAACAAGTTCGATGTCAACGCCAGTTCCGGGGTGGCTTACAAACAAACCCAACAGGGCCTGTCGTTCGGTGCCGACGCACCGTTGCCGATGGGTGATGGCCAATGGTTGGTGGGGGTGTTGGGTGGCTACAGCAAATCTGACCTGGACTTGAATCGCGGGACGACGGGCGAAGTCGACAGTTACTACCTCGGTGCCTACACCACTTGGCTGGATGACGAGAGTGGTTACTACTTCGACGGCGTGCTCAAGTTCAACCGCTTCCAGAATGAATCCAAGGTCCAGCTCAGCGACGGCAAGAAGACCAAGGGCAACTATGACAGCCATGGCGTCGGTGCATCCCTGGAGTTTGGCCGCCACATCAAGTTGGCTGACGACTATTTCGTCGAACCCTATACGCAATTGTCGGGCGTGATCATCCAGGGCAAGGATTACGACCTGGACAACGGTTTGTCCGCCGAAGGCGACCGCACGCATTCGCTGTTGGGCAAAGTCGGCGCGACGGTCGGGCGTAACTTCAACCTGGGCGAAGGCAAAGTGGTGCAGCCTTATCTTCGTGCCGCCTACGCACACGAATTCGCCAAGAACAACGAAGTGAAGGTCAACGATAACGCGTTCAACAACGACCTCTCCGGTTCTCGTGGCGAACTGGGTGCGGGGGTGGCCATGAGCTTGACCGACAAGGTGTCGGTCCACGCCGATTTCGATTACAGCAACGGCAATAAGATCGACCAACCATGGGGAGCCAACGTGGGCGTGCGTTATAGCTGGTAATTCGATGGGCTGACGCAGCACGACGCGTTCAAGGTTCCTGACACGATGCGAGGAGGACGGCGGTGGCCGTGGTCCTCGCGTTTTATTGAGGAGTCCTGTTCATGAGCGAGCCAGCAAACACAACATCTTCGAATGCTTCCCGAACATTGCCTGAGCCCAGCGTGGTGGAATTGCTCGACAACATCCCCGGCGGCCAACTCAATCTGCTGCCGGAAGCCGCCACCCACGACGACCTGAAAGTCTGGTTCGAACTCTGGGAATACTCTGATCCGGAGAAGGGTGAGGAATCGGTTGAGTTGTTTCT
Organism: Pseudomonas sp. MS646; assembly: GCF_036693845.1. Taxonomy (NCBI): domain Bacteria; kingdom Pseudomonadati; phylum Pseudomonadota; class Gammaproteobacteria; order Pseudomonadales; family Pseudomonadaceae; genus Pseudomonas; species Pseudomonas sp. MS646. The sequence continues at coordinate 4,610,716 of NZ_CP144763.1, read as the reverse complement.
TGATGACATTTCGATCGATTGCCGTACCTGGAATGCCCCGATCGAGGCCTCGGACCGTTATGTGACGGTGCCCGCCAGGCTGTTGCGCAACAACGACGGGCGGCGTCGATTGCGTTACACGGCAAAGGCCTACAACGGCGAGCCCGACAACTCCCTGGAACTGGTGATCACGCTCGATACCCAGGCACCTGTCCTGGCGTTCAACGACTCGTTGTTGATCGATCCGGACCTCATCCAGAACGGCCTCTCCGAACAGTACCTCGACGAGCATAACGGGGTCGTCACCGTGACGGTCCCCTCATACCTGGACGAGCCGGCCCCTGGCGACAGGATCACCGCCAAGTGGTTGAACGAGAACAATGGTCACTACCAGGAGGTCACCAAGGACCTCGACCGGGATAATTACGAAGACCCCATTCACCTTGAGTTTCCCGAGGCGCTGATACGCGCCATGGGCGACGGCATGCGCTCGATTTCCTATCACGTGACCGACCGGGCGGGCAATCGATCCGTCGAGTCCACGGCGGTATCCATACTGGTCTCAGTGGTGCGCGCGCCGCATTTCGTTCCACGGCCGTGGATCACTCAGGCCGAAGGCAGCCCTGCCGAGTATGCGGACCTGGATCCACAGAAAGCCGTTGCCGGTGCTACGGCGCAGATCCCTGACGACGCCGTCTACTACGACGATGACGTCGTCCACATGCAATTTGGCGAGCCGGGCACGGTGGGGGCGATCGCCATTCCCGTGCCATGGGGGACCAAACAGGTGCGCGTGCCGGCGGCCAATATCGCCGCGGCGTTCAACAAGCAACTGCCGGTGTATTACGACGTAGTCCTGGCGGACACTTCGAAAAAAAAATCCGGGACGTTGACGCTGCAGGTTCTCTCATACCCGACCCACAGATTCCATGTGCCGCAGCTTGAGTCTCCCTTTACCGATCCCGTTTCCAAGACAAGCATCCCCGCGGCGGGGTTGCCCGTTCATCAGCGAGCGTGGGCCTTTATAAGCGAGGCCAGTCTGGTGACCGTCACGGTCACGGGCAGGAATGCCAATGCCCAGACTGTGAGCGAGGTCGTCCTCAATGCGCATCAGGTCTTGCCGGCACAAGTGTCTGCGGGCATTCATGTGAAGGTATCGCAGAGGTTCATGTCGTCTCTTGTGGCGAATCAGAAATTCACCGTCGAGACCAAGGTCAGTTTTGATCAAGGTGCCAACTGGATCCGGTTCGATACATTGACCCCTACGCTGCTTGAGTGATCCGGGCGGCAGAAGCCTGTGCCCGGCCCAGGCCTTCTGTGTGGGGATAGGTGCGTTATTGGAAGGTGATCGTGAAGCTCAAGGCTCCTCGGGCAATGCCTGGCGCGACTTGCCCGATGTTGCCGGTCTGGTAGAAGTTCGCGCTGAAGTCGAGGCTTTTGTTGCGTCCGTCTTCAATCGCTCCAAAGGACACATCCGTGCCCAGGGGTACGGGTGTCACACCGTCGCCGCGTAATACCTGGATGGCCACGCCGCTGGCGGTCGAGCCGTTGCCCAGGCTGAACACGCCGTTGCTGCCGTCACCTTCAGGCAGCGAACCATCGGCGCCGTCCAGGCGAATGTGGGCATTGGCCTGGTTGGCCTGGGTCGGGTCCGCCTCGCAATTGGACAAGGTGATGGTGAATCGGCTTGGCGGCGTGGTGAAGCCTGGGTGAGTGAAGTCCGAGACCTGCCAATCACCCAGCGGCACCGGGTCGACGCTCACCGGGTTGGCGCCCACCGCGCATTGGGCCTGCATGACCGTTGCGTTCAAGCTGTAGCCGAAGCCCTTTCCAATCGTGGAAAAATACCCGTCGAACATATGGCGGTTCACCACCTGGGGACCGGGCGCGATGGGGCCGGTCTTGATCAGGGTAACCTTGCTCCTGAGCCTGGACAGGTTGAACGGGACGATCAGGTTCTGGGCCAATCGCGCATCGAACGGCACCACCGGGCTGCCGATCGGTACGAACGCGTTACCTGACTGTCCATCGAACCCGGCGTCCAGCGTAATGCGTGCACCGACGCCCGGTACGTTGGTTGCCAGTATCTTGTCGCTGCTGCCCGCACCGCCCAACAGGCTGCGGACCCGATGTTCCAGGGGCGCCACGTTCAAGGCATTGAAGTCCAGCGTTACGCTGCCGTCGTTGTTGCAAGTGATAGAGGGGCCGGGGCTGTTGCTGAAGACGAATTGGTCAATGACACCGATGACACTGCCGATACTTGCGTCACGGGGTACATAGACCGTGCCCAGGTTGGCTTGATAATTAATCGGGCCCGGTGCGGCGTCCCAGCGACACGTGTTGGCCTGGGCGGATTGAGTTAATTGGCAGCCAGCCAGTACGCCGATCATGGCGAACAAAGGTCCTGATGCTGATTTCATCAAATAGGTTTCCTGCGATTAATAACGGCGTCAGTTGCAGCGACGACAACCGCCTGGATGAAGTGCGTCATTGGCAGTCGGCTGATTGCAAGCGATAGCCCTGGGACAGCGTCATGTCCTGGGGAGCGATGGACAGGCGGCATTGCTGCCCGGGTTCGTCGCCCCAGGCCACGTCGAGCGCCTGCGGATGGCCGTCGGTGTTGAGCAGCGCCACGCCCCCCTGACCGACCACGGCGACGGTCTGGCCTCGCGCATCCTTGACCTGGGCACCGAACGGCAGCGGGCGCCCCTGGAAGGTTGCGGTGATGACCACGCGTTGGACGCTGCGGGCGGCGAACGAATGCTTGACCAGTGCTCCTCGTCGAGGCACGACCTGGGTCGTGCCATTGTCCAGATCGATGTCCGGCCCCAGTTCGTCGGTGTCCAGTTCGATCTGGTTGACCCGGTAAGGGCGCAGATACGGCACCAGGGCATAACCGCGGGCATTGGTCCGCACTCCCGGTGAACTGACGATGCCGACATTCTTCACGCCGGGCACTTCAACCAAGCCGGCGGTTTCCCCCAGGTAGGGGCCGAACTCGACCCCGTCGCCATGCATCACTACGGCGCCGGCGGCGTTGACCGACAGGTTGCGGTAGGCGCTGCCGTAGTTCAGCCCCGCGCCGACATTGCCGGCGGGCATCTGGTAGCTCATCGACAGTTCGGCGGCTTGCTGGCGACCGTCCTCATTGACGACCCCGGCACGATAACCGAGGCGGTTCTGATCCATGCTGCCGGTCACACTGGCGCGTTGGCTCAAGGTCTGGCCGGTTTTCTGCAGGTCCAGGTTGACGGAGCTGGTGTGGCCGATGTCCAGGGGGAAGGACACGCTCAAGCCCATTTGCCGATCGCTCGACTGTTGGCTGCTGCGCAACGATTGGCCGGCGTACAGGCTGTAGTTCACGCCTTGATGGCGGGTATTGAAGTTGAATTGAAACTGGCGAAGCTGATAGTCGCTGCGCCAGAAATCCTCCTGGGACAGTGTCAGGCCCAGGGAGCTTTGTTGGCCCAGGCCCTGGTAGAGGGAAGCCTCCAGGCGACTGCGCCGACTGCCTCGGAACGTTGAGTCCAGGCTGCGCTGGCGCACGGCCTCATCGAAATCGCGATAGCCTTCGGTGGAGTAGCGGTAACCGGCAAAGCGCAGGCTGATCCGTGAGTCAAAGGTCTTGCCGTACTTGATCGCATAACTCAAGCCTTGTACGGAACCGTTGTCCTGGGTATTGATGTCGGCGCTGGAGCGGGTCACGTCCAGTGCCAGGGCGCCCATCGCCCCCCAATCCCTGGCCGCCCCCAGATTGGCGGCCTGGTAGTACTCGCTCGCTTGAAGTCCGCCGTAGAGGGTCGCCCCCCAACCGATGCCGGCCGCCAGCGTGCCTTGCCAGAGTAAAGGGGCATCGATGTGTCCGGTGGCGTTGTAGCGACCGATGGCGGCGCTGTATTTCCAGACGTTTTCCCGCAGCAGGTTCCCCAGGGAGGCATAAGGCTGGGTGAAGCGCCGGACCTGGCCGTCGGCCTCGGTGAGGATGATTTCCAGTTCGCCGCTGCCGCCCCCGGTGTTCAGGTCGTCGATTTCGAACGGGCCGGCGCTGACATAGGTGGCATAGATCGGAAAACCGCCCTGGCGCACTTCCAGGCGCGCCCGGCTGAAGGCCACGCCGCGTACGACAGGCGAATAATTCTGCAGGACATCGGGCAGCATGCCCGAATCCGAGTTGAGCATCACACCCTTGAGCGCAACGCTCTTGAACACGTCGCCGCCGCTGAAGGCCTCACCCAGCGTCAGGTTCGCGTGCATGCCAGGCAAGTCGCGCTGAGCGTAGGTGTAGGCGCGTGTCCAGTGGCTGCCGCCTGCGCTGTCCTGGCGTGCGCTCTGGTTGGTGCGCAGGCGCCATGCTCCCAGGTTGATGCCACCGTTGAGCAGCAGGTCCTGGCTGTCGTTATGCCCCGCGTAGCGGGTAGTGCCCTGTTGTGCCGAAACCTGATAGTTGAGAAACGCCGCGTTGATGCCGTAGTCCCAACGTTGCGGGTCGACATACCCGGCTGTTTTGCGGCGCATGGCGAGCTGCGGCACAGACAGGTCGAGCTGCAGGAGCCCTGCATCGAAATCGCTGCGGGCACCGGCAATCAGACGTGGCAAATCGATGCACGCGTGCTCGAGTAATTTCGCATCAGCGACACCTTCGACGTTCACGCCGAACTGATCGAGCAGGACGCGATTCAGGCAGGGCGAGAGGGCGGCTGAATCAGCCTCGATGAACTCGATGTCGTGCTCACCCATGAATTGCTGGTTAAGCCTGACCTGCACCCGATAGCGACCCGGCAGCACGCCTTGTTCGTTGGCGATGGCCTGCAAGGCCAATTGGCCGGCGTCAGCGGCTTGGTCAGGCCCCTGTCGCATGAAGCCCGACACAAATGCGGTGTGGGCCTGGGCCATCGCTTGCCCGGTGCCAATCAGCACACCGCTGCCACCGGCCAACAGGTAATGGGCCAGACGCAGGCGCGCGCGCGCGCGTCGACCTTCGGAAGATCTGATCATGGTCATGTGTCCTGGCAATGCGAAGGCGGGCGTTAGCGGTCCTGCCCGAGGGGCATGGTCACGAGCGGTGTGATGCCGCCGTAGTCATTGATGGTGGTGAAGGACACCTGCGCAGCGATACCAGCCTTTAAGCCCACCAAGGGATAAACCTCATGGCTGAACGGCGCGGCCATGGTGGGTTCCGTGATGGCTTTCGAGCGCCCACCGCCGCTGACTTCCAGGCGCTGGAAGGTGTAGTGGAAGGGGGTCGGATTGTGCAGCAGCAGACTGGTCTGGCCGTCTACCGAACGTAGGGACCACTGCAGATCCTTGAGGCGTTCGCTCGGGTTTTGCTTGAGCCCGGCAGGGCGGTAAAAGAACTTGATGCGCGTGCGGATGGCGACGTTGAGCACATTGGTCATGCCCGCTTCGGCTTGGGGGATTTCCTGGGCATTGAAGTAGAACAGGCTTTCGCGGTCATCGGGCAGCGTGTTGGGCAGGCCGTTGATCTGCACGTGCTGTTCCTTGCCGGGGCCAATGCTGAACAGCAGGGGCGACGTCAGGAACGGCACGACCGTGGTGGTATCGTCGGCGCGGGTGTTGACCCACGACTGCACTGCGAACACTTTGTCGCTGGGGTTGGCGACGGTCAGCGAGACGCTGCGTTTGTCGCTGTCGAAAATCACGCGGGTGGTGCTCAGTGTCAAGGAGGCGTGACTGGAAGAGGCATACGCCAGCGCGGTCAAGGCGCACAGGAGCACCGCCCGGGCAGCGCGGGTTTTCTTGAATGATGCAAACATGGTTGATCCCTGTCGATGCGGCGTTCATGGCTCGGCGAACGATGCCCCGGGTCGCACGACCGTCGGCCTTGCGACCCGGGGCCCGGCATTACGGGTAGGTCGCGACGAAGTTGATGTTGGCGATGACCGGGCCGGGCACCACCGTCGCGCTGGTCGAGCGGTAGCGGGCGCTGAACATCATCCGTGTTTCACCGGTGGCGTTCAGCGGATAGGCCTTGGAGGGCGTGCCGCTGTCGATGTGTGTGTTGTCGTCATCCTTGATGGTCAGGGCAACACCGGTGGCGCCGCCCATCTGGATCGCGTAGTAACGGCCACCGGTGCCGGCGTTGCCGTGGGTGCTGGTGAAGGTCACCCGCGCGGTATCACTGGCACCGAAACCACAGGCGGCCCCGTCCTTGACCCGCAGGGCAAACTCGCGGCCACCGGCCTCGGCATCGGCGACCCCACCGAAATCGACGGCCGCAACGCTGCCCAGGTTGATCGGGCCCGGCGCGCCGGTACCCGGATCGATCGGGTCGATGGGGCAGGTATTGGCGTTGATGATGCCGGTGAAATTGACTTGGCCAGTGCTGGTGGCGGCAAACGCCGAATGGCCGGCCACGGCGGCGACCAGGCCCAGGGAGGCGGCCAGTACAGAGATTTTCATCTGATTCGAATCCTTGATAAGACAGGAGGGTGCAGGCGAGACATCGCCGTTCGGGCGGTGTCTCGGGGGCGGATTCTAGGAAGGGGTGGGGCGAGGGGGATATGAGAGAACTCTCACTTATCGCGGGGTGAAGGTGGCACTTTGTTGGATGATGTTTCATTCAGGACCCAGGCCCTCCGAGAGGGCCTGGAGTCAGGCGGTGGGTTTGGCGTTGACAATATGGATACCCACGATCTCGGCTGCCATGCCCGCTCGCCTACCTGCGTACCACATTTGGCCGCCTGAGACTACATTCCGTTCCAGGAGGGCTTGGTCTCTCGCTAACAGATCTTTCACGGCAGAAGGAAGTTCGCCGCTGGCTCTTGTCCGAGTTGGACCGCTGCTGCCTAGCGATTCCACGCTCTGAGTGACGGACACTGAATTGTCGTCAACGGTTAAAGAGCCTGCCCGACTTGGACCCTCTCTGGGGGTAGGGGCCTTAGAAACGGGAGGGGTATCTACACGTTGAGAGGGACGCGCTGTTGGCGTGGGGAAGCCTTCTTCCCATACTCTTCGTTTTGCGGGTGGCAGCGGTTTGCGCAATTGCTGCGGCTGCCGTGCTTTCAGTATCCAGTTTGTCGGTGGTTTTATCGTCGGTGCTTTTATCGCCGGTACCTTTATTGTCGGTACCTTGAACTTGGGTATCCCAATTGTTCCGATAGCTGTTCCCGCCCACATGGCAGCTCTGGCGAGGCCTGGATCCTGCATAAACATCGATCCGACATCCACCCCTATCGCTGCGACCGATGAGCCCACCGCAGTGGGTACTATCAAAGAGTTGACGGCCGTAGTCACTGCCACTGTCGCTATCGTGGCGGTTTGCGACGACACTCCGGCAGCGGTCGCCACTGCGGCGATGAAAGGAGCGGGGTCAAGTGTCAGGACGGAGATGGCAATACCCAGGAGCATGGTGAATACCCCTGCGCCAGCGCTGACCCAAGGGTTATCGAGGAGCTGCCCCTGGGCCTCGTGCCCTGTCGGGTCGCTGAAGACGATCGGGTTGCCGGCGCAATACATATAGCAGTTCAAGCCACCGGCGCCGAACGGACTGAGGGCGTCAGGGCTGTGAAAGCGCATCAGGCTCGGGTTGTAGACCCGATAGCCATTGCCCAGCAAATACCATCCGGTGCTTTCCAGCGCTTCGCCGTTGAAGGCCAGCAGACTTTGCATGGCGGTATTTTCGTCACGTTCGCCATAAGCACCGTAGACGGTACTGCGCACCTCGCTGCCCTGGTTTTCGGCGATGACCGAACGTTTGGCGTCGGTCAGCAACAGCAGGGTCTGGTCGTTGTCACCGGGTGTCTGTTGGCCCAAGGGCTGGCCTTCATGGTAGAGGAACTGCACATGATGATTATCGTGCAGGGTATCGGTGAGGCGCGTCCCCTGATAAAAACGCAGGGTCTGGGCCTCGCCTTGCGGGGTAATCGCCTGCAATTGGTCATGGGGGTCATAGCGGTACGCCGTCAGAGAGACGCCTGCCGCCGTCTTGACTTGCACCAGGCGCCCCAGGCTGTCATAGCTCAGCCGTTTGCCCAACTCGTCGTGTTCCAGGTTGCCGTCCGGGTCGTAGCTGAAACGGCTTTCCAAGTGCTGATAGTCAGGGTGACTGTGGCTAGCGCTGACCAGTTGGCAAGGGTCATCTTCGGCAAAGGTGAAATGGGCGATGTCCAGCCGGCCGTCGCTGAAGACCGTTCGCGTAAAAATAATGTTGTCCAGGGCATCGAATTCGAAGTACTGGCTGATAATTGCGTTGCCGTAACGGTCCGTGGGCAGGTCGCTGCCCGAGCACCGGTAACGCTCCAGGCGCCCGCGCAGATCGTAACTGTAGGTCTCCAGCAGGGCGCTGGCACCGCCGACCTTCAGGTGTCGGCTCTGCACGTTGCTGTCGGCCAGATAAGTCAATTCGAGGGTGCGTTCGGCTTCGAGCGGTTGGCCTTGTGCGTCCAGTAGCACCAGGGTGCGCAAGGTTTCGCGTCCGCGTTCATCGAACTCCAAGGTGGTGGTCAGCGTATTGCCGCTCGTCTTGTCGGTACTGGTAGTGCGGAACAGACGACCGATCCCGTCGTATTCGAACGCGGCCTGCAACTGACCTTGTTCAATGCCACGCAACCGTCCGTTGTGCGGGTCGTAATCCATCCGGGTCTGGTGGTTGCCAATGTCGGTGCGGCTCAAGCGCCTGCCCTTGAGCGAGGTCTTGTAACGGGTGGTGTAGGTTTTGTTGTCGACGGCATCGGTCCAGCTCTCGCCGATGAGGCGTCCCGCCTCATCGTAGGAGAACTGGTATTCGCCCTGGCTGTTCTTCGAGCTGTCGAGCCGGGCGTCCAACAGATCGATTTCGAAAGAGGACTCATCATCGGGCGTGCTGATCAGCGTCGGTGTTTCGCTCAAGCCGAGCTTGTATTGATAGTCGATCTGGTTACCAGATGGCGTGACGCGGTGTTTGGGTTGGTAGTGGCCGGCGTCGTACACCAACTGCTGGGTCCTGGGGCCTACCGTGAGGCTTACCAGCCGATCCAGGCCATCGAACTGTTGCGCGCCGACCTGGCGAAAGGGCATCTGGATATTGCCCGGTTCGACCTCAATTGCGGTTCGCAGCTCGGCAGGGGAGTGCGCAGCGTAGGTGTTATGGATGATCGTCAGGTCGGGCAGGGTGGTGCTGGTCAGTCGGGCGGAAGCATCGTAGTGGTAGCGCGTGATCTGGCCGAGCTCGTCGATCTCCTGGGTGCAGTTGCCGAGTCCATCGTACTGATACGCGGTCTGGCTGATGAGGCGTCCATCCACCCCGACTTGTTCAATGCGCTCCGGTTTGTCGAAACGATTGGTGACGGTACGGGTGCGGGCGGTGCCGTCGATCCATTCTTCGGTGGTGAAGGCTATCGGGTTGTTGAGCGTCCATTGTTTGACCCCGTCGGGCCGGGTCAGGCTGTCCTCTAGCCCCCACAGGTCGTAGGTATACGACGTGGTCAGGCGCAGGTCGGTGGTCTCCAGCCAGTCGATTTCGGTTTCTTCGATCAAGAAGCCCTTGGCGTTGTATTTCGCGGTGTAGATATCGCGGAAGCTGGCGTTGGAGTGATCGGGATCTTCCATTTCCTCGCGCACGACCCGGCTCAGCCCGTCGAAGTGAGTGCGCACCCTGACGCCCTTGACGTCTTCCAGTTGCTGGTACGCCTGGGTCGTGACCGGGTTCTGCCCGGCGTCGGCAGGGCGGATCAAACGGTAGCTGTAGCGTCGCGAGGCGGAGTATTCGCTGTCGGGGGCCTGGGTTTCGCTCAGCACCCGGTTCAGGGCGTCGTAGCGATAACTGTGCTGGATGCCGTTTTCGGTGACCAGCAACGGTTCGCCGTTGAGCATCGAGCGCTCGTCCACCACCGTGCGTTCAGTACTGTCGAAATCCGTCGAAGAGCGTTGTTCGGTGCGTAACGACAGGTTCGCGGTGTTCTTGGTGTAGCTGTAGTCGATAAATGACGTGGGCCCGTTGTCGTCGCCCATCGTAATGGCCTGGCGCGAACGGCGGCCATGAGTCAGTGAGTTGGCGGGCGCATCGATGTAGTCGAAGACCGTCAGGGAAAGCTGGCGCTCCATCGGTTCCTGAGCCAGGGAGTTGGAGGGTGAGCCTGGCGTATCAGGCACTTCGTACAGACGCTCCTCTACGACGCACAACCAGCGTTCCGTGATCGGGCTTGCGTTGACAGGGGTGATAGGTGGCAAGGACTCATACCGAAACCGGGTGCGCAGGGTTGGCGCGCCGGGCGCAAGGTCTGCGATCTGCTCGGGGTTGCTGGCGGGCGTTACGGTCTTCTCATGCACATGTCGCACAAAACCGTGGGGGTCTGGGGGGCAGAGACCATTGACGCCTTCAGCCGGGTAATAGCTGATTCTTTCGGTCATGCCGCTGGACGCCACCTGCAGTGTCTGATTGCCATGGATGTCGTACTCGCTGAATTCCCGGTCCATGCGCCAGAAACGCGGGTCGTCACTGATCGACCATAGCGTCGATGTTGCTTTTGCCAATTGGCATTGCCGTGGCTGGTTGTCAAAGGACAGCTTGTCGTCATCGTCGGCGTAGTAGCGGGTCCGGATGGTTTTCTGATGATTGCCTTGGGCGATGATTTCCTGGGTCTGCAAGTGGAAGCGGTTGAAGGTGCGGGTGATGCTGCGCACCGTATCGGTCCCCTCCATCAGGCTTTCAGTCGTGGTGTAGAAATAGGGCTTGAGGACTTTGAACAGGTTGTCCAGGCCATCGTCATCCCAGTCGACGCCGCTGCCAAAGCCCAGAAAGTTGTGACCCTCGGGGCTGTAGGTGTATTTCAGGACCGTTGGCGGATTACCACCGCCCGGGTCGAGGGTGTGGTCGGTCACCCTGGGTAATTTGCGTTGCGTGTCGTTGCCAGGGAAACCATGACCGTTGTCGTTATACAGGACGGTTTCATGGGCACCCAGTGGCGTCCAGACTTCGCTGATGCAGTCCAGGCCTTTCTCCCGCCGGTATTCGAAGCGCCAGCCGGCTCCCTCGGTGGTCGGCAGGGTGATCCGATCGACGCGATCGCTTTTGAGGTTCAGTAGCACCTGGGCTGAAGGCGTGCCATTGACGATGCCCAGGGCGAACGTGACGGTATTCTTGTCCGTTTCGCGCGTGACCCGCAGCACGGCGCCCGTATTGTCGCGCATCGCGCTGAGCATCGGCTTGCCATTGGCGGAGATGTATTCAAGGGTGACCTCATGCCCTTGCGCGGAATAGATCTTCACCGGCACGGCCACCTGGGGCGTGGCGCCCTTGGGTTCGAGGATTTCCACAAGTCCTGATTTGTGGACCACTTTGAACCGGTTGTCGGGCAGGGAGAACAGCTTGAAGTTCTCTATCTTCTGCTCTTTCATCCGCAAGCGATCGGCGAAACCGGGATAAGGGCCCGTCACCCTGAAGGTTTCTCCGGAATGCACCGAAATGATCTGGGTGCTGGGTTCGTATTGGGTCAGGGCCAACTCCCAGCCCACGCCAAAGCCGGCATCGGTGGTATTCAACGGATTGAAGTTCAACGACAGCGGAATGACGGGGCCGCTGAGTTCGCAGGTCTTCACTTCCGGTAGTGACAGGGAAACGGTGTACAGGCCGGTGCGGGCGTCGACTCCGGATCTGACGAAGCTGAGGAAGTTGAACGCGGTGGAGTGGACGGCGGTGTTGGCGGCCATGAATACGGTCTCTTTTAGAGTTATTTTTTACTTTCCTTCTTCAACGCGTACGCAAGTCAGCCTACCGTTGATGGGGCCGCCATCGCGCCTTCTTACTTTCAGTACACCGGGCGCGATGAGTGTGTTATCAGGGACTCCGTACATTGCCGAGAGGTTTAAATAATCGTCTGTAGTGGTGGGGTTCTTGAGGGTACGAACCTCTATTTCCCAGCTTTTATCTTTTTGGCAGTATCCATGTACGGAATTGTCAAAGAAGGTTATATGCAGCGCAGAAGGTACGTTGACAAAACGAACCGTATACGCCTGGTCATTTGTACAACCATAGTCTTTGACATGATGGTCTCCAGGAGTAGTTGGGATACTGCATTCGCGAACACCATCATTCTCTCGAACTTTTACCACCCCGGAACTTTCAACAGTAGAATCGCTAGTGCCAGGATCATTTGCCAACGCGGAGCCGGAGATAAGAAGACTAATGAAAAGAGCTGGAAAACCTCGTCTAAAAGTATTCATTTCTATAAATCCTTTTCCTGGCTGCCAAGGTTTATGAAGTGAAGCGTCCATAAAACGCTAACAGAAAATCCACCGCCGCAAACCTAACACTTCTGATAGTTCCAAACCCCCTCGTTCGGGCGTACACCTATGGAGAAAGAAACCGAAAAACAGTGACCCAGCCCCTCCAAGCATAAGGACGCTGAAGCATGACGATCCGGACGCAAGCCGACTCCAATCCAATGCCGACCATCCCCACGTTGGGGCCGGACAATGCTCTCGACCTGGACAGTCTTGGGGGACAGGATCTGGAAACGTTCGTCAAGTACGACACGATCGCCGACGCCGACATAATCGTCATCAGCTGGTTCGGCTGTGGCGAGCACGGTGAAATCATCGACAAATTCAACGATGAGACCGAGGTGCGTGACGATGCCCTCACACCCGACGGCATGCCGGTGATGATCGAGTACAGCGTCCTGAACGCGCTGCGCAACGGCAGTGTGTTTTATTCGTATCGCGTGAAAAAGCCGGGAGGGGCCCCGGGGGACGAGTCGTTGCGTCGGTTCTTTTTCATCGGCCGTCGCCCCAGGGCGGTCATCGCACTGCCAGTGGTCCAGATCAAGGATTCCCATGACCTGCACCTGGATCTGAACGCGGTGGATTCGATCATCACGCCTTGGGTGGTGCCGTACCAGGCAATGGCGGTGGGCGATACGGTCACCTTGCACTGCCGCAGGTTCTACCCCGACGGCAGCGAATACACGCCAGCGTTGGCCTACCCGAAAGTGATCCAGGAAGGCGAGGCGGGTAAACCCCTGGGCCTGTTTCTCAACCGTTCCGATCTGCTGCGGGTCGAAGACGGTTCCATTGAGCTGCACTACGGCATCCAGTACGTCGGTACGGCCCAGGCAACCACGTTCTCTGCCCGGCAAACCTTGCAACTTAGCGCTCCGAACACGGCGCTGCTGCCGGCCTTGACCATCGAAGGGCATGACGGCAGTACGATCAATCCGCTGCTGTTTCCCGATGGTTTGCCGTTGCGCATCGAGGGATATCCCGGCATGAGCATCGGCGATGAACTGCTCTGCCATGCCACTTCGTCAGCCACCGGTGTGATGCCACTGGTGCTGCGGGCCAGTGTCGATGCGTCGACCCTGGACAAGGGTTTTTTCGAGTTTCTGCTGGACCCTAAATGGCTCGGCGCCAGCCAAGGCGCGGGAATCGACCTGCGCTATGAATACGCCTGGATCGGCACCGCACTTTCTGCCACACCGTACCAGGCCAACGTGCGTACGCCGTTGGACTTGCCGATGGTCATCGTCAAGAACGCCCGACCCGACCCGGACGACCCGGTACCGGGCGAAGGCGTGCTGGATGTCCTGAGCCTGAGCGCGTCCGGTGTGACCATCGATATAGACCCGCTCGCCAATTACGGCCCGGACGACGAAGTCAAAGTGCATTGGGACGGTTACGGTACCGGCGGCAAGTATGTTGCCCTGGCACCCGTGACCTCGGGTGGGCGAACTTACAATATTCCGCCGGAATATATTCCCGCCAACCTGGGCAAGGCGGTGCGGGTTTATTACACCGTTCTGCAGGACGGAGATCCGGGACCTGTCCCTTCGCAAGTGTTCACTGTTCGCATATTGCCGATCGATAAAGGCCGTTATCCAACCATCCAATCGGCGCAAGCCCAGCAGACCAACGGCACGATTCATATCAGCCGGATTCCCGCCGGGGGTGAATTGTTCACCTTGCCGGGTTGGCCATATATGCGCCAAGGCCAGATCGTCAACGCAGTCATTGAGGGCAAGGACAGCAATGATGAGCCGCTGACCGTTTCCATCTTTACAAACCATTCGGTCACCGGCCCGGAAGCCACGGGCCGGTCCATTTCGACGACGCTCGCGGCCTCTGCTTTCCAGCCTTTGAAACTTGGAAGTGTGCGTGTGCAAGTCACCCTCACCTATGAACAAGGGGCGGAAACCGTATACGAGCCCGCCACGTTCGTATTGGCGACTTGATGATTCAGGTCCGTTCGATGAGTCACTCACTTCGCCCCCTGGGAAGAGCATAGGCATCATGTCCGCGCCTCGGAAAACACTTGCACAGTACCTGCAATGGGCCGCACTCAAACCCCGTACGAGTGAGTGGAGCGCATTGATTGCCTATGACCGGAACAAGTGCAACCAACTGTTGTTGCAGGAGTACATCGAAAAACATCACCAACAATCGGTGATGCCCCCTATCAATGAAGCCTACAGGAGCTCGGAAACCACCTGGCATTGGCTACTCGATTATGTCACCGATGCCCCGCGTCTGAGCTTCGAGAACGATCCTGCTTCGAATGTGGCCGAGGTCAACCTGAGCATAGCCATTGTGGGCGGGAAGAAAGTCACCCTGGACGACAGCGCTGGCTACGCCCGGATCACGAATATCAGTGCCTTCGACCCCTTGGATTATCCATGCCTGGAGGCCGAGCGAGTGTTGCTCAAGGACGTCCAGGGCAGCGTCAACCAGGCTGGAAAAGTGTTGTTGGACTTGGGCGATCCCGATTCCCAGCGCCACGACTGGCGCGTGACAGGGGAGCGAACGGAGGATGAACGGCGCATGGCCGGCGCCTTCTTCAAACGCAAGTTCCAGGAAGCCGACCTAGCCCGACGAACCTTTACCCTGGGGATGCTGGCCCCCACCAACCAAGCCTTCATGAAACCGCAGAAATTCAGGCTGCGCACGGTGATGCAAGAGGGCGCCGCTTCCCGTGGCGCGGCGAATTTCGGCGACGGCGCCCTGGAGATGCGCATTGCCATGGATGATGAGCCCGCAGGTGGCTCACCGGGACAGGACTGGGTTTATCCGTTGCCCTCCGACCGGTCTGATCTCGATACGTTGACGATATTGGGCAGCCATTTTTTCATGCATGGCGTGATCGGCAAGGGCACGGCCCGGGCCTTCAACGTTCCGCAAGCCCGGTTCGACAGCAGGACGGATGCGAAAGGCTTCGTCGAATGGCTGGGGGTAAGGCCGGTAAGTGGTGGATATCTGGAGGTCCCGCCGTTGGAGGTCACCGCCAACGGTAAGACCCTGACGTTCCTCGATTACAGAGTACCGATCTACATCAACCAGGATCACCGCCTCACGATGAGCCTGTACCGGGGTGCGGACGGTTCGCCACGCCTGGAAGTGGGCATGGGCGCGCAAAATTCGAAAAGCTCGATCGTATGCAAGATGAATGGCATTCGTTATCGCTGTTCACTGGGTTTCGGCATGAGTTCCATCTACCGCTTTACTCTCGATCCTACCTCGCGCCGGCTGGATGTGAACCTGAACTCGTTTAACGCCTATGTAGATTTTATTCCTAACCTGCTGTTGCCCCCGAGTGTCGCCAGCTATGTGCGCAGCATTGAGTTCGCCAATAGCCTGGGTAATCTCGTTGCGCTCAAGGCGCTGCAAATATTTAACGGCCTTGACGAGATCGACCTGTTCACGTTGAACACGCTTTATTTCAATGCCGAGGATGCCGTACAGCTCAAGACCGCCAACCTGACCGGTGAAATGATCCTGTTGGGTTCGATCAGTCCTCGTGCATCCGCGTTTACGATCGATCCTGTGCAGGCCCTCTTGAGCCACGGCCAGCCCCAACTGTTCAAGACCTTACCCTCGACACCTGGGGTCACTTGGACGGTCGAGGATCTTGACGGCAACACCTGCGGTGTCGGGCAAATGAATGCGCAGACCGGCGCCTACATCGCTCCTTCGCTGGCGGATATCCAAGGCACCTACAAACGGATCAAGGTCATCGCGACCGCTCCTGGCCAAGGCAGTGAGCGGCACATCAGCAGGGCGTTGATCACCGTAGTGGCCCGGGCGATTACCCTCAATCCATTGATCGATACCTGCAATGCCGCTCCCGACACCCGGGAGCTGTCGGCCCACAGCGCTGGCGGCACCTTGAGGTGGCGTGTCGAGGGTGATGGCCGCATCAATGAAACGGCCAATGCCGAAGGGAAAAATACCTACCACGCCCCGCCGGTACGAGCGCCAGGTGTCCCCACGTTCACCGTGGATGAAGTGGTCGTTGAAAACATCACGACCGGCCAACGACAACGTTCCTTGATCGTTGTGAATCATCACCGGCAAGCGATGGCGTTGAATGTCGACCTTAGTGGTGTATTGCCCAACCAAGCCCAGTTGACGGCCCTGGTGGGCGGGCAGCCGCCACCGGCGCCCTTGACATGGAGATGTATGCCCCCCGAGGCCGGGTCCATTGATTCCACCACCGGCCTGTTTACCGCCAACGAGCAGGGCGCAGGCCAGTTCGTTCTGATCACGGTGCTCATGGAACTTGGCGGCATCGAGTTCGATGGGTTCACCATCCTTCCGTTGCCGCTTGCGCCGTTTCCGCCCAAGCCTGCCCCGGAAGCCCTACACGCCAGTACAGGGGCAGTTGCCTGTGCACAGGGTGTCCGGACACCTATGTCCAGTCGAGCCGTTTCATTTAATTAAAAGAGGATGAAAACCATGGCCGGGATCCGAAAAACACTTGATGAGTACCTGGAATGGGCCAAATTAAAACCTCGTACCAGTGAGTGGAGTGCGCTGGTGGCGTACGACCGGGGCAAGTGCAACCAGTTGCTGTTGCAGGAATACATCGAGAAGCATGACAAGCATTCTATCATGCCCCCCATCAATGAAGCGTATGGGTCATCGGAAACCACTTGGAGCTGGCTGATTGACTATGTCACCGATGCACCGCGCTTGAGTTTCGAGAACAACCCCGACACAACGTCGGCCGAAGTCAACATGAGCATGGCGGTAGTCGGCGGCAAGAACGTATCGCTGGACGATTTGGCAGGCTTTGCCCAGGTCAACCGGATCAGCTCTTTCGACCCGTTGGACTATCCGAAACTGGAGGCCAACCGGGTACCGCTCAAAGACATCCAGGGCACGGTGAACAAGGACGGCGAGGTCGTGCTGGACTTGGGCCTGCCCGAGTCCCAACTCTATATCTGGGAGGTGAAGGGCGATCGGATCGAGCATCAGCGGCGGATGGCCGGGGCTTTCTTCAAGCGCAAGTTCAAGGAGGCCGACCCGCAGAAACGGACTTTTTCCCTGGGGAAATTGGCACACACCACCCAGGAGTTCATGAAACCTCAGTCATTCAAGCTGCGCACCATCATGGAACAAGGGGCGGCGACGCGGGGGGCGGCGAATTTCGGCAACGGTGCCGTCGAAGTGCGTATCGCCATGGACGACGAACCGCAGGGTGGTTTCCCTGGAGAGGATTGGGCTTATCCCTTGCCCATTGACCGATCTGACCTCAATACATTGGTGATATTTGGCAGTCGTTTTTTCATGCACGGCATTATTGGTAAGGGGACGGCGCGAGCATTCGAGGCGCCCACGGCTGAGTTCGTGGGAGATACCAATGGCCAGGGTTTCACGCTCAGGATCAAGGCTAAGGAAGGGACTGAAGGTTATTTAAAAGTTCCGGAGTTTCAAGTCATAGTTGGTAGCCGATATTTGACTTTTTTTGGTTACACGATACCCATCTATATAGATGCCGATAGTTTGCTGACCATGACGCTTTATCATACTGCCGGTGGCGAGCCTTATTTTGAAGTGGGTATGGGAAGCGAGCATAGGCTGCGTCAGATGAATTTTTATCTGAATGGTGCAAAGTCATTCAATATGGGGCTCGGCTTCAGTGCTAAGTACAATTTTGCGATAGATCCGAGCTCGCGCCGACTTGAAGTGAAATTGAGAGAGTATCAGACCTATTTACAAGTGGATGATACGGAGCTCGGGGAGTTTCCCGCAGATGTAAGGGACTTCATGAAGTCTGACCAGTTCAAGTTTCGTGTGGGCGAAAATGTCGCTAACGCAGCGATGACGCTATTCAATGGGCTGGAAGACATCGACGTTTTTGTCTTGCATACACTTTTTTTCAACTCCGAAGATGCCGTACAACTCAAGACGCTCGATCTGACCGGGGAAATGGTCATGTTCGGGGCGATCAACCCCCGCTTGACCACGTTCTCCATCGACCCTGTGGAAGTCATGCTGGGCTACGGTGGAACCCGTCAGTTCAGGACCGAACCCCAGATTTCAGGGGTCACTTGGCGTGTAGAGGATCTGGACGGCAATGCCACGGGGGCCGGGCGAATTGACGCCAACGGCCTCTATACCGCGCCGCCATTGGCGGACATCCACGGGACCTATAAACGGGTCAAGATCATTGCCACCGGGCCCGGTAGCGGCAGCGACCGCCATATCAGCAGGGCGCTGGTCACGGTGGTGGCAAGGGCTATCACCCTCAATCCCCTGATCGAGATCTGCAATGCTTCCTCAGGCGCGCAACCCGAAACCCGTAAATTCTCCGCCCATAGCATGAGCGGTGCGCTGAAGTGGCGTGTCAATGGCGACGGAGACATCGACGAAAGGGCTGATGAAAATGGGGAAAATACTTACCGCGCCCCACCGAAGCAGGATACCGGCTCCCCGTCTTTTACGGTGGATGAAATCGTCGTGGAGAACGTCGCTACCGCTCAACAGCAGACGTCCCTGGTAGTGCTCAAGCATCGCTTGCCCATGATAGTGATCGATTTCGATTTGCAAGGGTTACCCCCCAACCAAACGAAGTTGATTCCAACATTCAACGCTCAGAATCCAGACCCGCAGTATTTGACGTGGTCCTGCCTACCCGCTGGTGCTGGGTCGATCGATCCTGCAACCATGATATTCACCGCCAGTGAAACGACCAACAGCCAGTTTGTCTTGATTACCGTGCTGCTCGACTTGATGGGCATGACGTTCGACGGGTTCATCATACTGCCTTTACCTCTCGCCTCCCTTCCGCCAAAACCAGCCCAACCGGAAATCCCGCAAACTTCCGCTTTCGATGAACTGAGCAGCTTGCTCGGGGAGGTCTACGACAAGTTCGAAGCTACCAACCTGGACACTGACGTCCGCAAAAAGGCCAAAGGATATCTGGATAACATCGCTGCACTCGCCGAGGACGCTCAAAATGGCCAGTAATTCCCTTGCCGACATTGTTGAAAAAATGAAAGAAGGCTCGATCACGCGTGGTTGGGGGGCGGTATGTGTCTTCAATCGCGAGAAACTCAACCGGATACTCCAGCAACAATGGCTGGAGAAATACGACGGCACCGGCTATCTACCTGTGTTTTCCGGCACGATGGACCTGAACGCCACCGGTACCGAATATGGTGTGATGACCAATGTCCTGCTGGGCAAGCCTTTGCTGTCGTTCGAGCCCGCACGCCTGGATACCTCCAAGGCAAAGCTGACGTTGAGTATTCTGGGCGGCAATTTCAGCGTTCATGAAAAAAACCGTGGTTTGTTGTATGAGTTCGACATCACCGAAGCCCACGGTTATACGCTGACGGTGGAGCTGGACCTGTCCCTGGTGGTGGGCGTGGTCGATCGCCTGGGCCGGGTGACGCTGGATTTGTCCAAGGGCACGAAGTTTTCCTGCAACCTCGCCGGGCCGGCGGCCAGCCGGGAGAAGCTCGGAGAGTACTTCGACCAGCGCTTCAAGGCATTGCCGCCCGAACGGCAGGTGTATGTCCTGGGCATCCTTGATCTGAAGGGCGGCAGCGACCTGACCCCGACCAACTTCATCGTGCTGACCCAGCGAGCCCCTGGTGCCGAAGTGGCAGGCGCGAAAAATGCGGCCGACGGCGCCGTGGTGGTCATGGTCAAGCTTCGGGGCAGCGAGCATGGCGGGGAGATTCCCTCCCCGGAACGCTTTCCTTACCTGATACCCGATGACGGTGACTATTCGGCCACCATCGTGTTGGCCCAGGAGTATGTCAGTCGATCCGATAACGAGAAGCTGGAACTGATCCACAGCCTGTTGTTCCCTGGGGAAAAAAACGTATTCGTGGAGCATACCCGCCGTGAGCCCAAAGACCTGGTGATATTCGGCAGCCTGGACCCCTCCAGGACATCGCTGACCATAGAGCCTGGCGTGCATGTAGTGAAAGCCGGCGGCGGGCCTGTCGAATACAAGGCTTACCTCGATGGGGTCGCGACGGATGTCGAGTGGAGCGTCAGCAGCCTCAACTCGAATACGTCGGCCGGTATGATCGACCCGGTGACCGGCGTTTACCGACCCGTCTCCGCCGCCAACCTGGGCAGGGAGCTGGTGCGCAACATCGTTAAGGCCACCTATGTCGATCCTCAGACGCGGTTGATTCATGAAGTCCAGGCCTTGTTACTGGTAACGACCCAGTCGATGAAGATTTCCCCGGCAGTCGTGTCGCGTATCGAGGGGCAGACGACGAATACCGTGACCTTCGTCGCGACGGCCCTGAGCGGCACGACGCTGACCTGGCGGCAGCCCACTTATGGAACACTGTCTGCACAAGGCAGCAGTGCCGTCTATACCCCCCCTTCCGCTGCTCAGTTGCTGCAGTTGCCCGAGTTCACCGTCGTCGACACCATCGCTGTCGAAGATGGCCTGGGCGAGTCGGTCGAGGCCTCGGTGGTGTTGACCCGGGGGGCGCCAACGCTGGAAATAGAACCGCGATTTGCCAGTGATGTGCGTCGCTCTGGAACCATAACATTCACCGAGAAGTCAGGTGCTCCCGAAGCGGTGGAGCGTATCTGGCAGGTGATCGGCGAGGGAACGATCAGCAACGCTGGGGTCTATACCGCTCCAGCGACCGCCGTTCGGCCCTATGCCATTGTCCGGTGCGAAATCTTCGGCGCGGGGATGCTTCTGTATGCTGGCTACAGCATCGTAAAACTGGCCACCCACAATGAAGAGCCTGGCTGGACGGGCCTTTCGAAGTTCAGCCTGGAGGCATTGCGCTCCCTGCGATTGTTCGCCAACGGTTATCAGCAACTGCCCCTGGAAGCCGTGATTGAAACCAATGGCGCCAGGTTGACCCAGGAAGAAATGGACTCGCTGAAGATGGTCTATGTCTCCTCGAACCAATACGTCCCCGAGGTGCCGGCGTTGCAAGACGGTATAGAGAAGGACGATATTCCGGTCACCCATAGACTGTGGGCGCAGACGAGGATCGCCAATCGTTATAAACCTTACGCTGGGCCACCTGCAGCACAAACGCAACCTGGCGGGACGACGGCAATAACGGATCGAGTGAACTTGTTCTTGGTAGGGCATTCCGGACAGACGACCCATTTTTATGCGGTTTTTAATGATTCGTTGGGAAACCCCTGGCGTTCGGACCGTGACCCGGGGCATACCGATGGGATTATCACCCTTGAACCCATGCCCTCGCCCACTCCCAACATCGATGACTATGCATTGATACGTAAGCGTGTGGACGGGGGCGGCGGCAGTGATTCGGACGGTGATTATGATTTCGACTGGTACTTGAAGACGATCGATTACTGGGCGTTGACGTATCGTCGCTCGGGTCAGGTCGGTGTGGATTTCATGACGGCTGAAGTGCGAGGGCTGCAGTCGATCGTGCAATGGGAGAGTCCCGCCCCCAATGAAACCATGTTCAGTTACACCGGCTATGGCTTCAATGATCCGGCCAAGCCTAACGATGCCAATGTCATGCGTTATGACCCGCTGTTGGTCGAGCACCTGGGCTTACCACTCAAAACCGAGATGGAACCGGGTGAGGCGCTGGACGAAGGCAAGTTCCGGATCGGTTTGTTTCGCTGCGAACATGCCGACGGTGTTCGACAGGACCAACGGGTGAAACTATACCCATTACGGTCTCAGAAACTGAAGGTTTACCTGACCGATGATGAAGGTAACCATCACAAACTTGCCATTGGTTTCAAATCGTCAGACCGCAATCGATTGTATGTCGACCATCTTGATGGTTAGAGCGACAACGGGCCCGAGTATTCGCGGGCCCTTCTCGTGAAGTTGGAAGTTCAAGCGAAGTTCGCTGCATTCAAGTAAGCACTGAATGAGCGTGCCTTCGCTCGCCTATCACTGCTTATTGAGCTGTTTGTGAGGTTAACGATGACTGCGTCTACTGCTGTGCACTCCAATGCCTTCAACTTTTTGAGTTTTGTCCAGACGGGCGTCGATCCGCGAACCGGTTTTTATACCGTGTCATTATCGTTGCCAGAATTACTAAGTAATTACCTGCGCGGGCCATTGGTGCCTCTGACACTCAACTACAACCCGTTGAATACCAATGACAGTGGATTTGGCACCGGTTGGAATCTTGCGCTAAGCCAGTACACCCCAAGTACCCAGATCGTCTCGGTGTACTCGGGACAGACATTCAAGGTGACCGGCCCGTACGAAGGCGTGGCCAATCGTAAGCGCATGAAAGAACAGAAGATCGAGGATTTTCAGTTTTTTCAATTGCCGGATGACCAGTTCAAGATCGTCCATAAGTCCGGGCTGGTGGAAATACTGGAGCTCAAGGGGGCCAGCCCCCAGGTGGCGATGCCGGTGAAAATGTACTCCGAGCAGGGGCATGAGATCACCCTGGACTACGTGACTGTCGCTGGCGCGCCGATGCTGCGCACTATTCGCGACGACACCGGCCTGCTGCTTGAAATTACCCGCAACCTCATCACCAATGCCGTCCACATCGGCTACAAGCCCGTCAATGGCACGGCGCTGGCCGAGGTGGTCCTGAACATGAAGGATGGTCGCGTCGACCGGATTACCTTGCCGACGACCGAGAATGCCGGTTGGCGCTTCGAATACCGCCCGGAGAAAGGTCTGGATTGCATCAGCGCAGTCTGGACACCCTTGGGCGCCCACGAAACTGTCCAGTACAACGATGATGGGCACGGCCTTCCCGGTAGCGGTAATGAACAGCGTAAGTTGCCCAGGGTGACCGACCATGTCACCGACCCTGGCGGCGGCCAGGGGCCCATCACGGTGAAATACACCTACAGTGCCAATGGCCATAATTTTCTGGGTTTCAACAGTGGCATCGGGTGGAGCGAGGATGGTCTGGATAACCTGTATAAGATGCTCGACGCCTACGAGTACGAGTCTACCGAAGCATTGATGGTCGGAACCGATACGGTTCGCAGCGTGACCCGTAAGTTCAACCGCTTCCACTTGCTGGTCTCGGAGACCACCTTGCAGGGCACGCATCAACAGACCCAAAAGACCCGTTACTACGCCGATGAAGACGATAAGTTGGCGTTCGATGCACAACCGCGTCAGTGCCAGTTGCCCAAAGAGGTGATGACTCGCTGGGAGTTGACCGATGATGCGCGTAAGTGGCGAGAAGATGTCGAGCGCAGTGAGTATGACATCCACGGCAACCAGACCCTGAGCGTGCAACCCAGTGGCGTCACCGAGGCGACCACCTACTATCCGGCTGGCGGAATTCCCGGCAAGTGTCCGGAGGATCCCTACGGCTTCGTCAAACATATCGAGCACACAACGGTCAGCCCGGCGACGGATCCGGAACTAGTGCCCGACCTGCAAGCTGGTGCGCCGACCCTTCGGACTCGCTACAGCTATGTCGAATTGCCGGCGCTGGATGACGTTTATATCCGCGTACCGTCGGTGGTCGTATCCGAGGAAAGCCAGCAGCAAGTCGTTGGTCAGACCGAAGTGTTGTTGGAGACCACCCGCCATGAGTATTTCAACACTCCGGTCGATCCATTGATCCATGGGCTTGAGCGACTCAAAACCGTCAGCTTGGTGGGGGAGGGCCGCGACTACGTTTCAACGACCGGTTACGAATACCGGATCAGGACGGACGAGGAAAAAGCGAAAAGTAACAAGGCAACCAACGGCAACGACATTCTTCTCGGTGAAACCGTGTTCGAGACGACCGAGACATTCACCGGCCATGACAATCTGGTCAAGGTCGTCAGCGCCGAGCGCTCGCTGCTCAATGGTGAGCCCTTGCTGACCCGGGACAAGGACATCAGGATCCGCATGACCTATGACGCCCTGGTACGGGTGCTGACGGAAACGGTCGCGCCCGATGATCCGGACTACGCGGCCACGCGTAGTTACAGCTACACGCTTATCCGCCCGGCGGATAAAGACCAGGCACCGGTTACCGGGCAGGCTTTCCAGGAGGTCGAGAGCGTCAAGGGTCTCAAGACTCGCACCTGGTTCGATGGGTTGAACAGGGCGGTCAGGGAAGAACAGCAGGACGCGGACTTCTCGGGCGGCGCATTTCGAGACATTTACCGCTCGACCTACAACGCATTGGGTCAATTGATCGAAGAGCAGGAAATCGACTGGCTGGAGCTCACTCCCCTTGCGTTGAAAACCACTTACGCATTCGATGATTGGGGCGAGCAATCCAGCAGTACCGACCCGGCAGGCGTAACCCAATACACCGTGCAGGATCCGATTGCCTTTACCACCACGGAGTGGACGCACGGCCAGGGCCAGACCGTCACGACCACCAATCGCCTGGAAAAGCCGGTCAAGGTCGAGCGTTTCGACCTTGCCGGAAACTCCCTCGGTATTCACGGCTATCTGTATGACGGCCTGGGCCGTACGGCTCAGGAAGAAAACGCGGCGGGCTACAAGACGTCCTACAGCTACGACGTTTTCGATCGCATGCTTGAAACCACGTTGCCGACCCAGGACAAGGTCGTACGTGAATACGCTGGCCATAGCCGCAACGATCTGCCCACCCTGATCAAGGTCGGCAATACGGAGCTGGGCACGCAGGCGTTCGACAGCCTGGAGCGGATCAGCCAGTCGATAACCGGAGGGCGGATCACCCGGCATGAGTACGACACCACGTATAGCAAAGCCAATCGCGTCATTCAGCCCAGTGGTGATGTGATCCACTACGCGTACGCTTATGAGCTGACGGATGAGCCGCTGACCCGGAACGCCGTCGCGGGGGAAGAAACCATCGGCCGCCTGAAACAAGTGCCCGCGCCGATCAAAGCGACTTATGGCTACGATCCGCGAGATGCGCGGCTCGTCAGCTCGTCGGAAATCGATATCGAGTTGGGACGAACTTACGACGATCAAGGCCAGATAAAAACCGAAACGCGTACTGTGACGGATGTCGCCGAGCCGTATGAAATGACCTATGTCCACAGCCGGCTCGGAAGACTGATTCGTTATCACGATGTCACAGGGCAGGTTCAGTCGTTCGAGTACGACCGCACCAATGGCAGGTTGACCCATACCCAACTCGCCGAGCCGGGCGCCAACAGCTATATCCGCAGCGACTTTACCTATAACGATCAGGGTCTGATGGCGCGTATCGCCACGGTGGACGCAGCCAACACCAGCGCGACCATCGAGCTTGAGTATGATGCACAGGGGCGTGAAACATTGCGCACTTTCCACCTTAACGGCAGCCGGTCCTGGTTGAAGCAATGCTGGAATAGTCTGGATCAGATCGAACAGCGTGAGTTGAGCGAAGGCGCGAGCGTGGGCGAAACCGTGCTTCGTAACGAGACCTATCGATACGAACTGCGCGGACGTCTTGAGGAATACCGTTGCGAAGGCCCGCAAGTGCCGGCGGATCCTTTCGGCAACCCGATGTCCCGGCAACTATTTTTCTTCGATGCCTTGGATAATCACGAAGAAGTTCGCACGACCTTCAAGAAAGGCCAGGCCAGCGAAAGCAACACCGCGCGTTTCTTCTACGAAAACCTGGACCCGGTTCAACTGACACGCGTCACCAACAGTCATGCCGATTACCCGGATATCGAGTTGGAATACGATGCCAACGGCAACCTGATCAAGGACGAAGAAGGGCGGACCTTGGTCTATGATCTGCTGTCCCGTTTGGTCGAAGTGAGCGGTTCCGGCTCGGATGACACCAGAACCTACGGGTATGACGGCGGCGATCAATTGTCGGTCAGCGCCAATGATACTGATCGCGAGCAGCAGTTTTACCGCGATGGCAAACCGGTCAATTCCGTTGGCGCCGCGCAGAGCAGGACCTATGTGTCGGTCGAAGGCGTGCCCCTCGCGGAGCGGCAGGAGGGTGCGCTCCCAAAGTCGTTGCTGCTGGCCAGTGATCAAAGCGGGAGCGTGCTCCGGGAAGTAGACGAGGGCGAGGTCAGCGCAATTGCCTACAGCGCTTATGGTGATCGCGATGGTGCACAGCCGGTGGGTGGGCGCATGGGCTTCAACGGTGAGGTCAGGGATGAGACCGGGTGGTATTTGTTGGGCAGTGGCTACAGGGCTTTCAATCCGTGTTTGCTGAGGTTTCATAGCCCGGACAGCTGGAGCCCGTTTGGAGAGGGAGGGCTGAATGCCTATGCTTATTGCTTGGGGGATCCGGTTAATTTCGTGGATCCGACGGGGCATTTTGGTGTTTGGACGTGGGTAAAGAAAATATTTGGCTTCAAACCTAAATCTCCGGCTGCTAGCCAGGCTTCGGCTTTTAACGTGGCGGATCCTGCTTATCAAGGCCGGTTTGTGCAGCCTGGAACAAATACTTCAACTAACCCTTTATATGATGGTTCGTCATATTCCGTGGGCAAACCTCCTCCCCGCTTGGAGACAGAGATCCCAGCAGCAGGCGCCAATCCTCCGCCAGGTAGGGCTGATTTGGGGGCTACCAGGCCAGTTGAAGGTACGGCAGTGAAACAAAAAGATCCATTGCGCCGGCCTAGAACGCCAGCTGAGATACAGGCAAAGCAAAAAGCAAGGCAGTTGCGAAATCTGAAAAAATATCCCAAAGCTTATAAAAAGGCTCTACTGCTAAGTGAACCGGGCAATGAGGTCGGGACAACTGCGCACGGTTCTAAGATAATAACGACCGATCTTATAGTGAATTACGATTCCGAATTTGGCCTTAATGTTCGCCAAACGGTTGCGCGTGTTGTATGGAGGGATAGGGGGGGTAGGTTTCGCGATATGGACTGAGTGAGTTTAATTGAGAGGTGGGTACTTGAACTGGAAGGCATTAGGTAAGTTGTTGCCTCCCAGTTTCGATGTCTAATTCAGCATGAGTTCGACACCCCAGTCTTGCTGAGCCTTATCCCAACCCACTCACCCGAGCAAACTCCACCAACCCACCGTCATGGCCAAGCCCCAACTTGTCCATGGCGGTGCGTTTCTGTCGACTGATGGTTTTTTCGCTGCGATTGAGCTGGGCCGCGATCTGTCGGCCGGACATCCCCCGCACGAACAGCCTTACCACCTCCAGTTCTCGTTCCGACAGGCTCACCGATGCCGCTTCGGGTCCGGCGACCGCCAGGGGTTGGGCTTGCACGAGCGCCGCGAAACCTGGGCATACATAGCGTTGTCCCTGGATGACCGCCAGGATCGCTCGCTTCAGGTTGCGCAGTGGGCTGCGTTTGTCGAACAAGCCGTTCACGCCGCCATTGAGCAGGGCCTGCAGCACGGAAGTATTGCGCAGCATGGTGATCACGATCAGCGGGCAGCCGTGATGATGCCGCTTCAGGTAACCCATCAAGGCCAGCCCGTCCGGGAACTGTCCATCCGGCATCGAATAATCGCTGATCACCAGGTCACAGGGAGTGCGTTGCAGGTGCTGGATCAGTTCATCGGGATTGCGGGCGGTGGCAACGATGGCAAACCCGAGTTGCACCAAGGTCATTTCGATGCCGGCCAGCACGACCGGGTGATCGTCGGCGAGGATGATGCGAACCGGCTTATCGGCAGGGTGCCTGTGCGACACTCGCGTATCGTCACAGGTCCAGAGGCTGGGGGTGTCGCGGTGTACAGGCGTGTGGTTCGGATGCATTGAGTTCTCGACAGGGTCCGTCAACAGCCCGGGCGCTGGGAGGCAGACGTCCGGGCACTTAGAGCAAGCCTTGTTCGCGCGCGATTTTCCCCGCGAGGTGACGCGAACTGACGCCGAATTTTCGGCGGATATTGTTGAAGTGGTAATTAACGTTGGCTTCGCTGCAATCGACGATTACGGCGATTTCCCAGGAAGATTTACCGGCCTCGCTCCATTGCAGGAACTCTCTTTCCCGGTTGGTAAGGCAGATTTTCTGAGCGGGCTTGCTCTCCGTAGGTTGGAAGCGGGCCTGATAGGGCGATGAGGGGGCTGAAACAGCGGTGGTGTGGTACATGAGCGAAATCTCCCATTCATCCTCATTGATGGCGTGGGGGCGGCGGAATCTTCCTACTACTGGATGGCATGGTTCGCACGTCCCGCCTTCAGACCCCGTAGGGCTGGAGGCACGGGTTCGTTATAGCTCGATTCAAAATCCCTGAAACCTGTCAGACATGACAGGTGCGAGGACTCTAATGATGAATTGTCGAAAAGGCTGTCAGCTGAAGCGATTGATATTGTAGGAATTTTTACGCTTTGCTGGCTGGACCTCGTGAGCAACGGGTCTTCTCAACCTTGATTTTAAATTTGCAATCAGTCCATCGCGGGTATATACACGCACCCATGCTTCCTTCCCAATGCTTGTGCATCAACCTGCGTCGTGCCGCCCGTGGCGTCAGCAGGTATTACGACGGCGCTCTCGATGGCTTCGGGATCAACGTTGCCCAGTATTCTTTGCTGAGCAACCTGGCTCGCCTGGATCAACCGAGTATTTCTTCCCTGGCCGAGGCCATGGGCCTGGACCGCAGCACCCTGGGGCGTAACCTGCGGGTGTTGGAGGGCGAGGGCCTGGTGAGGCTGGCCGAGGGCGAGGACCTGCGTAACCGCATTGTCGTGCTGACCGACGCCGGGCATGCCCGGCTGGCGGCAGCGCTGCCGGCCTGGGAGGCGGCGCAACAACGCTTGATCGATAAGCTGGGCGCTGAGAAGCGCACGGCGTTGCTGGCCTTGCTGGACGAACTGGCGTAACGCCGGTTCGTTCGAATACAAGCGGGTATATACCCGCGAGCGGAGAATAATAATGACATCGATGTGGCGTACCTGTGGTTGGGTCCTCGTGGGCAGCGCGCTGATCCTGGCGTTGTCCCTGGGCGTGCGGCATGGCTTCGGCCTGTTCCTCTCACCCATGAGCGCCGAGTTCGGCTGGGGGCGTGGGGTGTTCGCCTTTGCCATCGCCTTGCAGAACCTGATCTGGGGCATGGCGCAGCCCTTCACCGGGGCGTTGGCCGACCGTTTCGGCGCGGCGAAAGTGGTGCTGGTCGGGGGCGTCCTGTATGCCCTCGGCCTGGTGTTCATGGGGCTGTCGGATTCGGCCTGGTCGTTGTCGTTGAGCGCGGGATTGTTGATCGGCATCGGCCTGTCCGGCACCTCGTTCTCGGTGATCCTGGGCGTGGTCGGCCGGGCCGTACCGCCGGAGAAACGCAGCCTGGGCATGGGCATCGCCAGTGCCGCCGGTTCCTTCGGCCAGTTCGCCATGTTGCCGGGCACGTTGGGGCTGATCGGTTGGCTGGGGTGGTCGGCTGCCTTGTTGGTGCTGGGCCTGCTGGTGGCATTGATCGTGCCGTTGGTGAGCATGCTCAAGGACGCGCCGTTGCCGGTGACCGGCCCCGAGCAAACCTTGTCCGAAGCGCTGCGCGAGGCGTGCAGTCATTCGGGGTTCTGGCTGCTGGCCCTGGGGTTTTTCGTCTGTGGTTTCCAGGTGGTGTTCATCGGCGTGCATTTGCCGGCCTACCTGGTGGACCAGCATTTGGCCGCCAGCGTTGGCACGACGGTGCTGGCCTTGGTGGGCCTGTTCAACATCTTCGGCACCTACACCGCCGGTTGGCTGGGCGGGCGCATGTCCAAGCCGCGCTTGTTGACCGGGTTGTACCTGTTGCGGGCCGTGGTGATCGGCCTGTTCCTGTGGCTGCCGGTGACCACCACCACGGCCTATCTGTTCGGCATGGCGATGGGCTTGCTGTGGCTGTCCACGGTGCCGTTGACCAACGGCACCGTCGCCACCTTGTTCGGTGTGCGAAATCTCTCGATGTTGGGTGGGATCGTGTTCCTGTTCCACCAGTTGGGTTCGTTCCTCGGCGGCTGGCTGGGTGGGGTGGTATACGACCGCACCGGCAGCTATGACTTGATCTGGCAGGTGTCGATCCTCCTCAGCCTGCTGGCGGCGGCATTGAACTGGCCTGTGCGTGAACGTCCGGTGGCGCGCCTGCAAGTTCAGGCCGGTGCCGCATGAGCCGCGTCGGCCCGTGGTTGGTGGCGCTCGGCGCCGGCTTGCTGCTGACCTTCGCCTGGTGGGGCTGGCAGCAGGGCGGCCTGGCGTTGATGCAATTGGGCATGGGAACCTGTTGAACGATGGACGAGGTCGGGCTCGGCGAGTAACGTCGTAGGCTGAATGCCTATAAGGAAATGCCGACATGCTGATGCGCTGGCTTGCTGTTCCGACGCTCCTACTGGCCGTAGCCGGCCCCCTATGGGCCGCCGATTGCCCACCGTTGCTGGAGGGCTCCTTGCCCAAGCTGCGGGCCAAGGAAACCATCGACCTGTGCCAGCGCTTCGCCGGCAAGCCGCTGGTGGTGGTCAACACCGCCAGCTTCTGCGGTTTCGCCCCACAGTTCAAAGGCCTCGAGGCGCTGAACCAGCGCTACAAGGACCAAGGGCTGCAAGTGCTGGGCGTGCCCTCCAATGACTTCAAGCAGGAGTCCAAGGACGGCGCTGAAACGGCCAAGGTGTGCTACGTCAATTACGGCGTGACCTTCACCATGACCGAGCCGCAACCGGTGCGCGGCGCCGACGCCATCCCGTTGTTCAGGCACCTGGCGGAACAGTCTGGCGCGCCGAAATGGAATTTCTACAAGTACGTCGTCGACCGCCAGGGCAAGGTCGTCGCCAGTTTCTCCAGCCGCATCAAGCCCGATGACCCCGAGTTCATCAAGGCCGTGGAAGCCGCCATCGCCTCCAAGCCCTGATCGCCGGCCACGAAAAAGCCCCGCGTCTTTGCAGAGTGCGGGGCTTTTTTTGCTTCAGTCGGCGGAGGGTTCAGCTTCGCCGTGAACCATCAGAAGCGGTAGGTTGCACCGACACCGAAGCCGTTGGCGCTGTTTTTGTATTCAGCGCTGTAGGATTGGCCCAGGGCGTTGGTTTGATTGATGCTGACTTTTTCCTCCTTGAGGTAGGAATACGCCACATCGATGGTCAGGTCGTCAGTCGGGCTCCAGCCAGCACCCAGGCTGAAGATGGTCCGGTCGCCGGTTGGGATGCGTGGCGAGCGGTCTTCATTGTTGGTAGGCGACTGGTCGAAGGACAGGCCGGTACGCAGGACCCACTGTTTGTTCAACTGGTAGGAGGTACCGATGGCGTAGGCCCAGGTGTCGTGCCAGTTCTGTTCTTCGGTGATGCTGCCCAGGAACGCAGGGGCCAGGGCGCCGCCAGCTGCCGTTACGCCTTCGTTGTTCACGGTAATTTCTTTCAGGCGGCTCCAACGGGTCCAGGTGCTGCCGGCATAGACCTTCCAGGCATCGTTGATCTCCTGGGTCACCGAGAAGTCCACCGATTCCGGGGTGGTGATATCCAGCGATGCGTCGTAGCGGCCGTTGTTGAGCAGGAAGGCAGGGGTACCGGCGCCTGGGTTCACTTCAGTGTGACCTTCGAGCTTGTACTTGACCTTGGAGTGGTAGGTCAGGCCGACGCGCGTGGTGTCGGTCGCCTGGACCAGCAAGCCGATGTTGTAGCCGTAGCCGATGTCGTCGCCCTTGATTTTCACATCACCGTCATTCGGCGACAGTGGGGTGGTCAGGGTCGATTCCAGCGCGCCGGAAATACGGTTGACGGTCGGACCGAAGCCGATCGAGACCTTGTCGTTGAAGGCATAGCTGACGGTAGGCTGGAAGGTCACGACCTTCACTTCGCTCTTGCTGCCGAAGTTGCCGCCCTGGAAGCCGTTTTCATAATCGGTGATGAGGCCGAACGGTGCGTACACACCGAGGCCGAAGGCCCATTGGTCATCGATCGGTTTGACGTAGAAGCCCATCGGAACGCCGGTGAGCGGGACCATGTCGCCCTTGTTGGTGCCGGCGTGAGTGCCGCTGGCATCGTCGATATCGGTGGAGGCATCAATAGCCGCGAAGCCGCCGGTCACTTGCTGGCGCTTGAGGCGCGACATGCCAGCAGGGTTGCCGAACACGGTGCTCGCATCATCGGCAGCAGAAGAACGACCGGCGAAACCAGTGCCCATGCCACTGATGCTTTGTTCGTTCAAGGCAAAGCCACTGGCGAAAAGTTGAGTGGATGCCAAGGTAACGGCAAGGCCAAGGGTGGTTTTGAGCATGATTTTTTTCATTGTTAGAACTCCTGATGGTCACCGGGGCGAAAATTACCAACATTTTCGTCCAAGCGCTATAGCCTGTATGGCTTGATTTAGAGCGGTTTTGTAGGACAATCCGACCAGATTTACGTCCGTTGTAGGAAGTTTCCAAATTCCCCATCAGCAAGCGACCGGATTCATGGATGAAACGCAGTTTTGCCAAGCGAAGGTGAAGTCTCGCAGGCGCCCCTGCGGGTGAAAGGTCTGGCGCCAGATGCGGGCCATGCCGAGCAGATCGTCGGCGTCGGGCAGGGCGGTGTTCTGTTCTTCCACCAGCAGCCAGGCGATGGCGGTGGCGTAGCGCAGGTTGACGGTCAGTTCCAGGTGCGGGCCGCTGAGAAAGGCGTGCTGGCTGGCCAGGCCACGGACCAGGCTGGCGCGTTCCGGGTCCAGCGCCAGGTAATGGTCCCACAGCGCCCGGTGGCGGGGTTCGGTGATGCGATACAGGCCGTGCCCGCGCCGGTCGTGCAGTGCAGAGCCGAGGCCCGATTGGCTGGCGGCAATGCCCAGTAACAAGGATTCCGCCGTTGCGCTGTGGCGCTCCAGGTAGAGGAGCGTCGGGCGGATCACATATCGACACAGTTCGCTGGCAGCGATACCCATAAGACCCTCGAAGCGTGAAAAGGGCGGAGCCTGAAGGGTGTGGGCTTGGCAGCGGTGGATCGGTTCAGGCTCCGCCGGAAGCGGATCATGCCGCTTGAGTTGAAGTCTAGTGTCATATTTGCGCTGTAAAGGACTGTTTTTAAAACATCTTCGGCCAACGGTTATAACCCTTATATCCCTTGGTGCTTACGCCGTTTCGCTTTTCCCGGCTTAGCACGGCTGAATGTTGGGCATTGGCCGAGGCGTTTGCGCGCCCAGCGTGGGAATGATGAGGCAATAAAAAGCCCCGCTTTCTGGGCGGGGCCTTTGAGGTGTCAGCCTTGGCGGCGAATCAGGCAACCAGTGCCTGACGAGTACGCTCGATCACGGCCTGCAGCGGTTCTGCGCTGGAGTACTGATCGGGATACAGGCGTTCGCTGTGACGGGCGATGCCGTGTTCGTTGACCACGGTGAAGCTGAAGCAGCCTTTGCGAGCGGCCATGATCAGGCAGTTCATTGGGGCAAAAGCGTTGGTTAGGGTGCGGATGGCATCCTGGGTCTGGATTTGAGTCGACATGTTATGGGTGTTCCTACAAATGACACGGTTAAGAACCGTGCAACGTTAAAACGTTCCAGTAACGTCGACCACCATTGGTCGAACGAAGAACCCGACTGGAACAAAGCAGCCAGTTTGAGCGCTATAGACAGTGCGCGCTTGGGCTGGCAGGTAGGTACTTAGGAGGGCAGGCAACACATCAGGGGCAAAGGTTCTGGGCCCGGGGTGAAGATCCTGATCAATTTGCAGGTTGGTTCGGTCAGAGCAGTGAGCCTGGCAACACCCTTCGCATTCGATCAAAGGCTGTGTTGGCGCAAGCGTTACCTGGAAACCATCGAGGGGGCCGGTCTCTTTTTTTCGGTCAGGCGTCCGTGTTGGGATGGCTGACCGCAGAGAAGTGTTCGACCCGGAATTGACTTTCAGCTTGGTACTAACGCCGCGGATAGTAACGGATCGAATGACCGAAGGAAAGGGAATTGGTTAAAAAATATTCAAATGCCCGCAGAGACAGGGCGAAGGGGCACTAACTCTAGCACAAACGGCGCAGTGTTCGCTGATGGCTCGAGGCCATGCCCGCCGTGGGTTACACCAGGGTTATCCCCAGCTTCCACTGCGCGATGACACAAAAAAGCAGGCGCTTATAACCGCTTCGGGTGTTACTTGTGCACACTTGCTGCACCACTTGTCACCGTACTGTCATGTCGAAACAAACCCTTGCCAGTGCCTGCATCGAAAATTTAAGTCAATGAAAAACATCGCTTTTTTTTACTGGTGAAAAAATCGTCAGTTTGAGCGCAGGCCCCGTTCCACAGGGCTTTCGGCGAGTTCGAGGGGGGTTGTCCACTGAGTTATCCACAGCTTCTGTGGATTGTCCCAAGCGCTTGCTCTAGCACGGGCGTGCCGGTTTTTTTCGACTTTACCCGTGGGAAAAAAGGAGTAGAGTGGCGCGCCTTTCGATCTGTCCCGCAGTGCTTTATGAAGTTTCGCTCCGTATCAAATCCTGTTACCGGTACCCCTCTCAGTGTTACCCCAACCAAGCGCATTTCGATGCGGGTTGCCGAATGGCTGCTCGACAGCCCGCGCCTGGGAGAAAACCCCAGCGTCAAGCACTTGGCCGGTCGTTTGCTCAAGCAACCGGCCCGTGAAGGGGTGGTCGCCGCGCAAAGTCGTCTTGGACAGTTGATGTGCCGTGAATGCGGAAACGCCCGGGATCGGCGGATCGGGCATGACCTGTTGCGCCAGGCTGCCCGGGCCGGCGATTCTCGCGCCCGTCAGGCCCTCGGTGAAATCGACGACTGAAATTCAAGACCGCGCTGGGCAATGCCCCGCCAGCTTGGGTAACCTTCGGGCTTTATCTCTTACGCGGGAATTGTCATGGCGATGGATTTGACCAGCCTGTTGTTCGGCCTGGCGGGCGCGGCAGTGCCGTTGCTGGGCCTGGCCTGGCACCTGCAACGCCAGGCGAGCACCGCGCAGGCCGAACAGGCCTTGCTGGAAGAGCGCCTGGCCACCGCGCACATGGCCCACGACGGCCTCAACGCCCAGCTCGATGCCTGCCGCGACGAGATCAGCGACCTCAGCCAGGCCAACTCTGCCAAGCAGGCCGAGCTTGCCGCTGCGTCCCGGGAAGTCGAGCTGTTGCAGATCGAGCGGGACAACGCTCGCGACGCAGCCCACGCCTGGAACCTGGAACGTGCCAACAAGGAAGCGGAACTGCGCCGCCTCGATGCCCAGGCGGCGTCGCTGCAAGCCGAGCTGCGTGAGCAACAGGAAAGCCATCAGCAACGCCTGGATGACCTGCAAGGTTCGCGGGACGCACTGCGGGCACAATTTGCCGAGCTGGCCGGGAAAATCTTCGATGAGCGTGAACAGCGCTTCGCCGAAACCAGCCAACAACGCCTGGGCCAATTGCTCGACCCCTTGAAGGAGCGCATCCAGTCCTTCGAAAAACGCGTCGAGGAGAGTTACCAGGCCGAGGCGCGGGAGCGGTTCTCGCTGGGCAAGGAGCTGGAGCGGCTGCAACAGCTGAACCTG
Source organism: Pseudomonas sp. MS646 (assembly GCF_036693845.1). Taxonomy (NCBI): domain Bacteria; kingdom Pseudomonadati; phylum Pseudomonadota; class Gammaproteobacteria; order Pseudomonadales; family Pseudomonadaceae; genus Pseudomonas; species Pseudomonas sp. MS646. The sequence continues at coordinate 4,575,330 of NZ_CP144763.1, read as the reverse complement.
CGCCTGAGCGACGAGGCTACCAACCTCACACGCGCGCTCAAGGGCCAGAAAACCCAGGGCAACTGGGGCGAGCTGATCCTGGAGCGGGTGCTCGAACACGCCGGCCTGGAAAAAGGTCGCGAGTACCAGACCCAGGTCAGCCTCAAGGGCCCGGATGGTGAGCGCTTCCAGCCTGACGTACTGATTTATCTGCCTGGCGACAAGCAAGTGGTGGTCGATTCCAAGGTCAGCCTCACGGCTTACCAACAGTATGTGGCCGCCGAGGATGACGCCATTGGCCTGCTCGCCCTCAAGCAACACGTGGGGTCGTTGCGTGCCCACGTCAAAGGCCTGGCCGGCAAGGATTACAAGCGCCTGGACGGTTTGCACAGCCTGGATTTCGTGTTGTTGTTCGTGCCGATCGAGGCGGCGTTTTCCGCTGCCCTGCAAGCCGAGCCGAACCTGTTCCAGGAGGCCTTTGACCGCAACATCGTGATCGTCAGCCCGACCACTTTGCTGGCGACGTTGCGGGTGATCGACAGCTTGTGGAAACAGGAACGCCAGAGCCAGAACGCCCGGGAAATCGCCGAACGGGCCGGGTGGCTGTACGACAAGTTCGTGTTGTTCATCCAGGACCTGGACGAGATCGGCAGTCGTCTGCAGCAGTTGGACAAGGCCTACAGCGCCGCACGCAACAAGCTGACGCAAGGGCGCGGCAACCTGATCAGCCGCAGCGAACAACTCAAGCTCCTCGGCGCCCGGGCCAGCAAGAACCTGCCGGCCGATTTGCTGGAGCGGGCGATGACGGATGGGGATGGGTTGCCGGAGTTGCCGGAAGAAACCCAGGATTGATGAAATCCTTGGGCTTGGTGCAAAACCTGTGGCGAGGGGATTTATCCCCGTTCGGCTGCGCAGCAGTCGTAAACCGGCTTGTATGGTTCATCTGCTGCATCGCAGTGCCCAGGACTGGGGTCGCTGCGCAACCCAACGGGGATAAATCCCCTCGCCACAGGCTCAGTGCTCGGCTGAAGAACTCCAGTACCTACAACGGCAAATGCCGACTCAACAACGCCCTCAATGCCGCTGGTTTCACCGGCTTGGCCAGGTAATCCAGGCCTGCGGCGTGCACCTGGGCCACCGTTTCCGGCCGGCCGTCGGCGCTGATCACCACCCCGGGCACCGGTTCGCCCAGGCGCGTGCGCAACCAGGCCATCAGCTCGGTGCCGGTCTCACCGCCGTCCAGGTGAAAATCCACCAGCGCCAGTTGCGGCCGGTCTCCCTGGGCCAGCCAATGCTCGCATTCGTCACGGTTGCGCGCGGTCCACACCTGGCAACCCCAGCGCGTCAGCAGGCTGTTCATGCCGATCAGGATGCTGTCTTCGTTATCGACGCACAGCACCCGCGCGCCGCTGGGCAGATGGCCGTTGGGTTCGACCACCGCGCCAGGTGCGCTGGCCTGGGCCGCGGCCAGGGGCACGCTGACGCTGAATACGCTGCCTTGGCCGGGCCAGGAGCGCACGCGCAGGGTGTGGCCGAGCACGCGGCATAGCCCGTCGGCGATCGCCAAGCCCAGCCCCAGGCCTTTTTCGGCGCGGGTCTGGTGGCTGTCCAGGCGTTTGAATTCTTCGAAGATGACTTGCTGTTTATCCTCGGCGATACCCGGCCCGCGGTCCCAGACTTCCAGGCACAGCTCGCCGTTGCGTCGCCGGGCGCCCAGCAACACCGGCCCCTTGGCGTAGCGGAAGGCGTTGGTGAGGAAGTTTTGCAGGATGCGCCGCAGCAGCTTGATGTCGCTGTCGATGCGCAGTCGCGAGCCGCGCACCCGGAACTTCAGGCCCTGTTCTTGGGCCAGGACGGTGAATTCCGCGCCGAGGGTGTCGAACAGGTCATTGAGGACGAACGGCTTGCGCTCGGGATTGATCTTGCCGTTCTCCAGGCGGGAAATGTCCAGCAGGTCGGTGATCAGGTCTTCGGCCGAGCGCAGCGAACTGTCCAGGTGTTGCACCAGTTGCCGGGCTTCGCTCGGCAGGCCGTCGTGCTGGTGGGACAGCGCGGCGGAGAACAGGCGTGCGGCGTTGAGCGGCTGCATCAGGTCATGGCTGACGGCGGCGAGGAAGCGGGTCTTCGATTGGTTGGCCGCTTCAGCGGTGCTTTTCGCGTCGGTCAGCGCCAGGTTCAGTTGCGACAGTTCCCAGGTGCGCTCGGCCACCCGCTGCTCCAGGCCCTCGTTGGCCTCGGTCAACGCCTGTTCGGCCTCGCGGAACGCGGTGATGTCGGTGAAGCTCATGACGAAGCCGCCGCCAGGCATCGGGTTGCCGATCAGCTCGATGACCCGCCCGTTGGGGAACATCCGTTCGGACGTGTGGGCGCGACCCTGGCGCATCCAGTGCAAACGCCGGGCGACGTGCACCTCCGCCTCGCCGGGGCCGCAAAGGCCGCGTTCGGCGTTGTAGCGGATGATGTCGGCAATGGGCCGACCGACGCTGATCAAGCCGTCCGGGTAGTTGAACAGTTCCAGGTAGCGGCGGTTCCACGCCACCAACCGCAGCGACTGATCGACCACGCTGATGCCCTGGGTGATGTTCTCGATGGCGCCTTGCAAGAGTGCGCGGTTGAATTGCAGCACTTCCGAGGCTTCGTCGGCGATGCGCACGACGTCTTCGAGTTGCATCTCGCGGCCTTCGATCGCGGCCTTGACCACCGCCCGCGTCGACGAGGCACCGAGGACACCGGCCAGCAGGCGTTCGGTGTGGGCGATCCATTCGTTGTCGGCATTCTGGTTCGGGTTGAAGCCCTTGCCCTGGCGGTAGGCGAAGCGGATGAAGCTCTGCCGGGCCCGTTCCTCGCCCACGAAGCGGGCGGCCAGTTGCAACAGGTCTTCGATGCGCACCGCCAGCATCGAGCGGGCGTTGGGGCGGGCGCTGATTTCCTGGCCGATAAAGCGTCCGGCTTGCCAGTGTTCCGACACGCGGGTGCGCGACAGCACCGAGACCCAGGCAAACAGGGTGAAGTTGCCGGCCAGGGACAGCACCACGCCCTGGGTCAACGGGCTGATCGGCAGGTTCAACGGGTTGCCGTGCAGCCAGGCCAGGCCCGGGAAACTGTCCAGGGACCAGCCGAGGCTGTGGGCGGCGATCGGCAGCACCAGGGTGTAGAACCACAGGAAAATCCCGCTGGCGAGGCCGGCGAACACACCGCGCCGGTTGGCCTGTTTCCAGTACAGCGCGCCCAGCATGGCGGGGGCCAGTTGCGTGACGGCGGCGAAGGCAATCTGGCCGATGGTCGCCAGGCTCGCGGTCGAGCCCAGCAGCCGGTAGCTGACATAGGCCAGCAACAGGATCACCACGATGCTCACGCGACGCACCGACAGCATCCACTGGCGGAACACCTCGAAGGGCCGCTCGGCGTTGTTGCGGCGCAGCAGCCAGGGCAGCAGCATGTCGTTGGAGACCATGGTGGAGAGCGCCACGCTGGCGACAATCACCATGCCGGTGGCTGCCGAGGCGCCGCCGATGAACGCCAGCAACGCCAGCGCCGGATGGGCCTGTGCCAAAGGCAGGCTGATGACGAATGAGTCCGGCAGCACCGATCGCGGCAGCATCATTTGCCCGGCCAGGGCGATGGGCACCACGAACAGCGCGGCGAGGGCCAGGTAGGCGGGGAACACCCATTTGGCCAGGCGCAGGTCCTGGGGCTCGATGTTCTCCACCACGGTCACGTGGAATTGTCGCGGCAGGCAGATGATCGCCATCATCGCCACGCCGGTCTGTACCACCATGGACGGCCAGTTGATGGTTTCCTTCCAGTATTGCTCCAGCCGTGGTGCGAGCATCGCCTGGTCGAACAGGTCGTCGAAGCCGTCGTAGAGGCCGTACGTCACGAACGCGCCGACCGCCAGGAAGGCGAACAACTTCACCAGGGACTCGAAGGCAATCGCCAGCACCATGCCGCGGTGGTGTTCGGTGGCGTCCAGGTTGCGGGTCCCGAACACGATGGTGAACAGCGCCAGGATCAGCGAGACGATCAGCGCAGTGTCCTGGGCGCGCGTGCCCATGGCGTCGGCGCCGGCACCGATCAACAGGTTCACACCCAGGACGATGCCCTTGAGCTGCAAGGCAATGTACGGCAGCACGCCCACCAGGCAGATCAGCGCCACCACCACCGCCAGGGATTGGGACTTGCCGTAGCGGGCGGCGATGAAGTCGGCGATGGAGGTGATGTTCTCCTGTTTGCTGATCATCACCATCTTTTGCAAGACCCACGGCGCCAGCACCAGCAGCAGGATCGGCCCGAGGTAGATCGGCAGGAACGACCAGAGCTGTTCGGCGGCCTGGCCCACGGCGCCGAAGAACGTCCAACTGGTGCAGTACACCGCCAGCGACAGGCTGTAGACCCAGGCGCGCACCCGCGGCGGCAGCGGCGTGCTGCGGCGGTCGCCGTAGAAGGCGATGGCGAACATGATGGCCATATAGGCCAGGGCGACAACGGCGATCAGCCCGCTGGACAACGACATGGAGACTCCCGGACAAAGACACCGGGACTCGGGCCCGGCAGGACAGTCTCGCATGCCCGCTCGGGTTCGTCAGTGTCGACCAAGGTCGAGGCGTGGCGGGCTGTCGCGGGCGGGGGGACTCTTAGGTTATGCAGGGTAGGGCCTCATCGCGAGCAAGCTCGCTCCCACATTTGATCTGCCACGAACGCAAAATCTATGTTCGCCCAGGACCCAATGTGGGAGCGAGCTTGCTCGCGATGGCGGTCTTACTGAGCCAAAGCCATATCCACTAACCGATACAACTCCCCAACCTCAAGTGGTGCGGTAGCAAAGAGGATGCGGAACACTGTCGGTGCCACCACCAGGTTGATCCACCGTTCGACACCCGGGTTGGGTTCGTCGGGGTAGCGGTCGAAGATGACCTGCAACTGAGCGCCGATGATGCCCACGCAGTGCCCCGGCGTGGCGCAGGCCTGGATGTCGCGCATCATGTTGCGACCCGGTTCGGAGCTCATTTCGTCCAGGTACTGTTCGGCCCAGGCGCGTAGGTCGCCGCGCAGGCTGCCGGTATTGGCCGGCTCACTGTCGGGCCGCATGCGGGCGATGGCAACGTCGGCCAGCAGCGCCGCCAGGTCTCCCCAACGCCGGTAGATGGTAGACGGCGTCACCCCCGCGCGCGCAGCAATTTGCGGCACGGTCAGGGTGGCGCGGTCCTGCGTTTGCAGCAGGTCGCGGACCGCCGAATGAATCGATTCCTGTACCCGGGCGCTTCTGCCGCCGGGGCGTAAACCTTCTTTGATAGCCATGAGGCGGACCTTAACACAAAGAATTTGCTTTAAGCAGGGGGCGAGTGCAGACTCCACAAAAGCAAATTATTAGCTTTTGTGGATTTGATGGAGCGTGCCCATGTCCCGTCCAGCTTCAACGCGAGCGAGCCTGATGTTCCTGGCGCTTACCTTGCTCGGTTTTCTCGCCGCGTCCAGCGCGCCGACGCCGCTGTATCACCTCTATCAAGAACAATTGCAGTTTTCTGCGGCGGTGCTGACGCTGATCTTCGGGGTCTATGCGTTCAGTCTGCTGGCGGCCCTGCTGATCGTAGGGTCGCTGTCGGATTACCTGGGGCGCAAGCCGGTGATCTTCGCGGCCCTGCTGCTCAACATCGTGGCCATGTTGTTGTTCATCAATGCCGGCAGCATCGGCTGGCTGATCGGCGCCCGGTTGATCCAGGGCTTCGCCACGGGCATGGCCACCAGCGTGCTGGGCGCTGCGTTGCTAGACTTCGACCGTCGCCAGGGGCCGCTGATCACCAGTGTCGCGCCCTTGCTGGGCATGGCGTGCGGGGCATTGGGCTGCGGCCTGCTCGCGGAGTTCGCGCCGCTGCCGCTGCAACTGACATACTGGCTGCTGCTGGGGCTGTTCCTGGGCCAGGCGATCTATCTCTGGCGCCTGGTCGAAAGCGTCAGCCCACAACCAGGCGCCTGGCGTTCCCTGCGCCCGAGCTTGCATGTGCCGGTGCAAGCGCGTCGAGCCCTCTGGTTGACGCTGCCCTTGAACCTGTCGGCCTGGGCGGTGGGCGGGTTCTACCTGTCCTTGGCGCCGTCCTTGGTGCGGGCCGCGACGGGATCGACCTCCAACCTGATCGGCGGTGCACTGGTGGCCGTCCTGACACTCAGCGGCGCGCTGTCCATCTTCACGCTGCGTAACCAGGCGGCCGAGAGAATCCTGCGCCTATCGGCCGGTTTGCTGGTGATCGGCCTGGCCTTGGTGTTGCTCGCGGCTCACAGCGCCAGCCTGGCGCTGTTCTTCATCGGCACGCTAGTGACCGGCAGCGGTTTTGGCGGGGGCTTTCTCGGCGCGCTGCGCAGCCTCATGCCGCTGGCCTTGCCCCATGAACGCGCCGGCTTGATGTCGGCGTTCTATGTCCTCAGTTACCTGGCATTCAGCCTGCCTTCGCTGCTGGCCGGAAACCTGGTGCGCGTGTTCGGACTGATCCCGACCACCGATGGCTATGGCGCTGTGTTGATCGTGCTGGCGGTCGCTGCACTGTGGGGTTTGCTGCGCCAATCGCAAACCGTGGCCATAAAGACTGGAAGCAGTGCCTGAAGGTATTTGCAAAATCGATAACAGATAGAGAAATTACCCGTTATATAGATATTCGAGTCGGCTATAGCATGGCCTCACCTCAACCGAGGACAGGAGTTCTGCCATGCCATGCTGTGCCGCCAAGACCCGCTTGCGTCCCCTGAGCCATTTGCCCAGGCCACTGGAAGCCATTCGCCAATTCACCCCCAACTGGTTCGCCGTCACCATGGGCACCGGCGTGCTGGCGCTGGCCTTGGCGCAATGGCCGGGGAGCGTGCCGGCCTTGCGTGTGGTGGGTGAAGGGTTGTGGGTGTTCAATACGCTGCTGTTCATCCTGTTCGCCGGGCTGTATGCGGCCCGTTGGCTGTTGTTCTTCGACGAAGCGCGACGGATTTTCGGCCACTCAACGGTTTCGATGTTCTTCGGTACCATTCCCATGGGGCTGGCGACCCTCATCAACGGCCTGCTGGTGTTCGGGCTGCCACGCTGGGGTGACGCCGTGGTGCCGTTGGCGCAAGCGCTGTGGTGGGTTGACGTAGCCATGTCCCTGGCCTGCGGTGTGCTGATTCCCTTCCTGATGTTCACTCGCCAGGAGCACCGGATCGACCAGATGACCGCGGTATGGCTGCTGCCGGTGGTGGCCGCTGAAGTCGCCGCCGCCAGCGGCGGGCTGTTGGCGCCGCACTTGGCCGACGCCCACGCGCAACTGATCATGTTGATCACCAGCTACGTGCTCTGGGCCTTTTCCCTGCCGGTGGCGTTCAGCATCCTGACGATCCTGCTACTGCGCATGGCCTTGCACAAACTGCCTCACGAAAACATGGCGGCGTCGAGCTGGCTGGCCCTTGGCCCAATCGGCACCGGTGCCCTGGGCATGTTGCTGCTGGGTGGCGAGGCTCCGTTGATCTTCGCTGCCAATGGCCTGCCAGGCGTGGGTGAAATCGCCGCCGGACTCGGTTTGGTGGCGGGCATCACCCTGTGGGGGCTGGGGTTCTGGTGGATGTTGATGGCCCTGCTGATCACCGCGCGATACCTGCGTGAGGGCATCCCGTTCAATCTCGGTTGGTGGGGCTTTACCTTTCCCTTGGGGGTGTATGCGCTGACCACCCTGAAACTGGCGGACCTGTTGGGGTTGGGTTTCTTCGACGTGTTCGGCAGCGTGCTGGTGGTGTTGCTGGCGCTGATGTGGCTGATTGTCGGCCGGCGCACGGTGATGGGGGCCTGGCACGGCGAGCTGTTTGTGTCACCGTGCATTGCCGGATTGGCAAAATAATCGCCGCGCCTCTCCAAGCCATGCATGGCGTGGGGTAATGTGTGGCCTGGATCGAAAAACGTTATTCCAATAAGCGTCCAGGCCACTCAGGAACACGGAAGATGAGTCACCCCTCGCAGTTCACCTTGCTACGCACGCGGCGTTTCCTGCCGTTCTTCATCACCCAGTCCCTGGGTGCGTTCAACGACAACGTGTTCAAGCAGTCGCTGATTCTCGCGATCCTTTATCGGCTGACCATCGAGGGCGACCGTTCGATTTGGGTCAACCTGTGTGCGTTGCTGTTCATCCTGCCGTTCTTCCTGTTCTCGGCTCTGGCTGGGCAGTTTGGGGAAAAATTCGCCAAGGATGCGTTGATCCGCCTGATCAAGCTGGGCGAGATCGTCATCATGGCGGTCGGCGCGGTGGGTTTTCTGTTCGATCACCTGTCGCTGATGCTGGTGGCGCTGTTCGCCATGGGCACCCATTCGGCGCTGTTCGGCCCGGTGAAATATTCGATCCTGCCGCAAGCCTTGCGTGAGGATGAGCTGGTCGGCGGCAATGGCCTGGTGGAAATGGGCACCTTCCTGGCGATCCTCGCCGGCACCATCGGCGCGGGGATCATGATGTCCTCGGCGCATTACGCGCCGGTGGTGTCGAGCGCCATCGTCGGCATCGCCGTGCTCGGCTACCTGGCCAGCCGCAGCATCCCGCGCGCGGCGGCGGCCTCGCCGCAGATGCGCCTGAACTGGAACATCTTCAGCCAATCCTGGGCCACCCTGAAACTGGGCCTGGGGCAAACCCCGGCGGTGTCCCGTTCGATTGTCGGCAACTCGTGGTTTTGGTTCGTCGGGGCGATCTACCTGACGCAAATCCCGGCCTACGCCAAAGAGTGGATGCACGGTGATGAAACCGTGGTCACCCTGATCCTGACGGTGTTCTCGGTGGGGATCGCGCTGGGGTCGATGCTCTGTGAGCGGCTCTCCGGGCGCAAGGTCGAGATCGGCCTGGTGCCGTTCGGTTCGTTCGGGTTGACGGTGTTCGGGCTGTTGCTGTGGTGGCACTCCGGCGGGATTCCCGACAGCGTCCAGGGGCATGGCTGGCTCGAGGTGCTCGGCTTCGGTCATGCCTGGCTGGTGCTGATCGACATCCTCGGCCTCGGTGTCTTCGGTGGCTTCTACATCGTGCCGTTGTACGCGCTGATCCAGTCCCGCACCGCCGAAAACGAGCGGGCCCGGGTGATCGCCGCCAACAACATTCTCAATGCCTTGTTCATGGTGGTGTCGGCCATCGTGTCCATCGTGTTGCTGAGCGTCGCCAAGCTGTCGATCCCGCAGCTGTTCCTGGTGGTGTCGCTGCTCAACGTCGGCGTAAACGCCTACATCTTCAAAATCGTGCCCGAGTTCAGCATGCGCTTCATGATCTGGCTGCTGAGCCATTCGATGTACCGCGTGGAGCATCGCAACCTGGACGCGATTCCCGATGAAGGCGCGGCGTTGCTGGTCTGCAACCACGTGTCGTTCGTCGATGCCTTGCTGATTGGCGGCGCGGTGCGTCGGCCGATTCGCTTCGTGATGTACTACAAGATCTACAACCTGCCGGTGCTGAACTTCATCTTCCGCACGGCCGGGACGATTCCGATTGCCGGGCGCCAGGAAGACATCCACATCTACGAAAAGGCCTTCAAGCGCATCGCCCAGTACCTCGCGGAGGGCGAATTGGTGTGCATCTTCCCGGAAGGCAAACTGACCGCCGATGGTGAGATCAATGAGTTCAAGAGCGGCCTGACCCGCATTCTCCAGGAAACCCCGGTGCCGGTGATTCCGCTGGCATTGCAGGGCCTGTGGGGCAGCTTCTTCAGTCGTGACCCGGCCAAGGGGCTGTTTCGCCGGTTGTGGTCGCGTGTGACCCTGGTGGCAGGGCCGGCAGTGGCGGTGGAGCTGGCGGAGCCGGCCAAGTTGCAGGCGTTGGTAGGCGAGTTGCGCGGGAGTGTCAGGTAGCACAGAGCTCCTGTGGGAGCGAGCTTGCTCGCGATAGCGATGTATCAGTCGACATAATGGTTAACTGATACACCGCGTTCGCGAGCAAGCTCGCTCCCTCAACGATTATGCGCTGACCTTCAGCCCGATCAGCCCCGCCACGATTAGCGCCACGCTGGCCAACCGAACCAGCGCCATCGACTCACCAAACAGAATGATCCCGGCGATGACCGTGCCCACGGCGCCGACCCCGGTCCAGATCGCATAGGCCGTGCCCAGGGGCAATTCCTTCATGGCCAGGCCGAGCAGGCCGAGGCTGATCACCATGGCGGCAATCGTCAGTGCAGTGGGGAGCGGGCGGCTGAAACCGTCGGTGTACTTCAGGCCGACCGCCCAGCCAACTTCGGCCAGGCCGGCAAAAAACAGAATGATCCAGGACATCGCAAACCTCCATCGAAGATGGGGTCGTCCCCGGATTGAGACTTGATCGACGGACGATTCAAGTGGCGGGGTCGTCCCCGCGCTCAAGGGGTAGAGTGCCCATTCTCGAGCACTCGATCAAGCCTGCGTTCAATCCACCGCCTGCTTCGCGGCGAGCGCCTCGCGGTCCTGCTTTTCGCTCATGCGCCGGAAATAAGTGGAGAGCAAGGCCCCGGAGATGTTGTGCCAGACGCTGAACAACGCACTGGGCACCGCCGCTAACGGCGAAAAATGCGCGCTGGCCAGGGCTGCTCCCAACCCGGAGTTCTGCATGCCCACTTCCAGCGCCAGGGATTTACGCTGGGCCAGCGGTAGCTTGAACAGGTGGCCGGTGAAATAGCCCAGCAGGAAGCCGAAGCTGTTGTGCAGCATCACCACCGCCATGATCAGCAGGCCCGATTCGGCTATTTTCGCCTGGCTGGCGGCAACGACCGCAGTGACGATGATGACGATGCTCACCACCGACACCAGGGGCAACACTTCCACCGCGTGGCGAACCTTGTCCCCCAGCAGGCGTTGTGCGACCACGCCCAGGACGATCGGCAGCAACACCACTTGCAGGATCGACCAGAACAGCTCCATGAACGACACCGGCAGCCAGGCCGAAGCCAGCAGCCAGATCAGTGCCGGCGTCAGCAGCGGCGCGAGCAGGGTGGTGACGGCGGCGATGGCGACCGACAGGGCCAGGTCGCCACGGGCCAGCCAGGTCATGACATTGGACGAGGTGCCGCTCGGGCAGCACCCCACCAGGATGACGCCGACGGCGATTTCCGGCGGCAGGTGGAACACCTGGCAGAGCAACCACGCCACGCCGGGCATGATCACGAAATGCGCCACCACGCCCAGGGCCACGCGCCAGGGATGACGGGCGACCTCGGCGAAGTCTTCGAGTTTGAGGGTCAGGCCCATGCCGAACATCACCAGCCCCAGCAGCGGCACGATGGCGCCTTTCAGGCCGATGAACCAGGCCGGTAGCAGGAACGCCACCACCGCGAAAATCAGTACCCAATAAGCGAAGGTATTGCCGACGAAGCGGCTCAATGCTGCCAATGCGCGCATGGCCAGATCCTTGTTATTAGTGGATTACACGAAACCATTGTGGGAGCGGGCTTGCTCGCGAAGGCGGTGTGTCAGCTGAGAAATTGCTGTCTGACACACCGCCTTCGCGAGCAAGCCCGCTCCCACACTAGAAGTCATCAGCCGTCAGATCCCCTGCGGAATCTCTTCCCCGCCCAGCGCCTCGACCAACGCCGGCAGGAACTCGCCGAAAGTCAACATCATCAGCGTGAAGCTGGCGTCCAATTGGCCGAGGGCTTCGTCGCCGCCATCCTGCTCGGCCTGGTCCTGCAACAGGTCTTCGAACTTCAGGCGCTTGACCACCATCTTGTCGTCGAGCACGAAGGACAGTTTGTCCTGCCAGGCCAGGGACAGTTGCGTGACCACCTTGCCGGTGTTCAGGTGCAACTGGATCTCGTCGCTGGTCAGGTCCTGGCGCTTGCAACGCACGATCCCGCCGTCTTCGTGGGTGTCGCGCAGTTCGCATTCGTCCAGCACGAAGAAATCGTCGGCAGCCTTCTGGGTCTTGACCCAGTCGGTCATGATGGCGGTCGGGGCCATTTTGACCGTCAGCGGGCGCACGGGCAGGGTGCCGATGACTTCACGCAGGGTCGACAGCAGGTCTTCGGCGCGTTTCGGGCTGGCGGAGTTCACCAGGATCAGCCCTTGCTTCGGCGCGATGGCGGCGAAGGTGGACGAGCGGCGAATGAAGGCACGTGGCAGGAACGCCTGAATGATTTCATCCTTGAGTTGGTCACGCTCCTTCTTATAGACCTTGCGCATTTGCTCGGCCTCGATTTCCTCGACCTTTTCCTTCAGGGCATCGCGTACGACGCTGCCCGGCAGAATGCGTTCTTCCTTGCGAGCGGCAATCAGCAGGAAGTCCTGGCTGACATGCACCAGCGGCGCGTCTTCGCCTTTGCCAAACGGCGCGACGAAACCGTACGTGGTCAACTCCTGGCTTGCACATGGACGCGCCAGTTTGCTGGCCAGTGCAGTTTCCAACGCCTCGGCATCAACAGGCAGATCTTGGGTCAGGCGATAGATAAGCAGGTTCTTGAACCACATGGGGTGAGTCTCTCCTTTATACAAAGGGGGGCATTATTCTCTGCGCGGCGCCATAGGCCAACCCTTCGCTAAGCCTTTGGAAGGCCTGAAAAAATTAATTTAAAAAGTGCTTGCCAGCTTGAAGAGTGCTCCGTAGAATGCGCGCCACACCGAAAGCGAAGGGTGATTAGCTCAGCCGGGAGAGCGTCTGCCTTACAAGCAGAATGTCGGCGGTTCGATCCCGTCATCACCCACCATTCGTTTCAAGTGTTACGCGCAGCGGTAGTTCAGTCGGTTAGAATACCGGCCTGTCACGCCGGGGGTCGCGGGTTCGAGTCCCGTCCGCTGCGCCATATTTGGTTACCTGGAACACTGAACGCCAGGTCACCCCGAAAAGCCCGCTAACGCGGGCTTTTTGCTGTCTGTGGTTTACGCGGTGCGTGTTCTTCAGTTTTTTTGCTGAATTTTGCAATTAAATCAGCACGTTACAAAAAACTGTGAGAGAATGCGCCCCGCATCGAAAGTGCAGGGTGATTAGCTCAGCCGGGAGAGCGTCTGCCTTACAAGCAGAATGTCGGCGGTTCGATCCCGTCATCACCCACCAACTTTCAATGTTACGCGCAGCGGTAGTTCAGTCGGTTAGAATACCGGCCTGTCACGCCGGGGGTCGCGGGTTCGAGTCCCGTCCGCTGCGCCATATTCGGTCACCTGGAGCACTGAACGCCAGGTCACCCACAAAAAAGCCCGCTCATTGAGCGGGCTTTTTGTTGCCTGACGTTTATCAAGAGGGCGTTCCCACGCTCAGCGCGGGAGCGCCTCGACAGAATGCTTTGCGTGTCTACTGCTCGGCATTGCGACTGTGCCGGTAATCGCTGACGGCTTCATACACCGCTTTGCGCAGACGGTTGATACCACCGATGGGGCGGTGCGCCTCCAGGCCGAACCACGGATTGAACGACTGGTTATCACAGGCCAGGTTCAGCTTGGGGGTGTCGAAGTCCTGGGCGGGCACCTTGATGCGCGCAACGGTCTCGAACGGGGCATCACTTTCGCGCCATTCAATGCTGGTGTCTTCGATCGGCATGTACTTGCGCGGGTCCTGGCGCTGGACCTGCAAGACAAAGCACGCCGGCACGCGGTCTGTGGATAACTGCTGATTGAGGGCGCTGCGCAGGAAGTTGGGCAATGCCTGGTTCTGCGCGGGCAGGGTATAGGTCGGGCAACTGTCCGGGTCTGGCGCCACGCGAAACTTCGCATTGGCCGTGCCGAACTTGTAGGGCGATACCGAAAAGTACGTGGTCTGGGTCGGGCTGGCCGGTGGCGGTGAAAGGGTCGCCAGGGCGATGAACAGATGGCGAATCTGCCAACTGCGCGGATCCACGCTCGGAAAGAAGGCCATGGCTTTCTTTCCATCGGCCTGGGCAGCCACATTCTGACGGTACTCGGCGACATCGCTGACGAAGAAGTTCGGATGGTTGAACATCACGAAATCCTGTTCGCCGTGTGATTGGCGGTCATCCAGCAGTTGCTTGCCGGGCACGTCCAGCAGCTTGATCGCCATCCCGCGCGCATCCCGCAGGCTGTCGAATTGAGGGTAAGCGTTGCCATTGGACAGGCGCATCGTCGCTTGCCAGACCTTGCCCGGCTCGGCGAACACACCCTGGCGCAACACGGCCGGCAGATCGTTTGGCACCTGCACCTCGGCCATGACGCAGCCGTGCGCCTTGGCGTGGGCGTCGCGCAGGTAGCGCGTGCCTTCGCGGTGCTGATCGACGATGCGGATCGCCGTCTGGATGATTTCCTGGGTCATGGCGGCTTCGCCGGGCGGTACCTGCTCCTGGTCAGGCACCGGGCCGCTGTGGTGCCAGGCGTACCAGGCCGTCGCCAGTGCCCAGCCGAGCAGCCCGAGGCCCAGCAGCCACAGGAGCGTCTTGCCCAAGAAGGCACCGAGGCGCAGCCAGAGCGTGGTCAACATGGAGAAATCCTTTTGCGGGTGAGGTTCATCATTACAGTTGCGACTCCAGCGGTCCGCCCAGCACTTTCAGGTATTCCAGCAAAGCCCAGCGTTCCTGCGGTTGCAACAGCCGGCCAATGACGCCGTTGCCCTTTTCACCGGCGCGGAACTCATGACCGCTGTTGTGATTGCCGGTTATGCGGGTGTCGAAGAGGAAACCGTTGGGGAAGGCTTCGGTGCGATAACCGAGGTGTCGCGGGTCGTACTCGAAGTTGCCTTTATAAAAAGTGGTGGCCCGCTCGTCCTGGGGCGACAGCAGTTGGTAGATCGTCGGCACCGAGCCGTTGTGCAGGAACGGTGGCGTGGCCCAGACGCCCGCCAGTGGCCGGGCCTTGTAGGCGCGCAGCTCGCGCACGCCGATGGGCAGGCCGAAACCGTCCAGGGCCGGACGCTCGGCGGGGGTGACGCCGGCGTCGCGGTAGGCGCGGTTCTCGACGAACGCGGTGACATAAGCCAAGCCCTTGGCGACCGAGAGCTGGCTCAGGTCCAGCGGCTCTTTCGGGGTCGGGTGCAGTTGCACCTCAAGCTTCGCCAGCTCGGCCGGATCCCACTGCAGGCTGGTCAGGTCGAAGCGGTGGTCGGCGATGTTATTGGCGGTGCCCGGGTCGGTGCCGATCACCTGCACGGGCAGCATGTGCAGTTGTTGCACCGGCCGGTCGGGCCCCTGGATCACCTGGGGCACATGGCAGCCTGCACAATTTTCGTTGAACAGGGCGCGGCCCTTGGCGGCCAGGGGTTTGTCGATCGCGCCCAGCAGCGACTCCGGCCACGCGGGTGGCTTGAGCAGTTGCAAGGTCTCTTCGATCTTGTTCAGGTCGCGTACGCGTACGCTGGAAGGGTAGCGCGCGTCGCCTTGCAGCGGTTTGCCCTGGGCGTCGAAGAAACTCAACGTGGCGCCAACGCCCAGCGCCTCGCCGACGTTGCGGGCCATCGGTTGCTGGGCCGAGCCATTCCATTGCACCCAGTCGAACGTCCACATTTCCCACAACTGCGGGTAATCCACCGGGGCGTTGGCCACCCGGTAGTTGGCCGGCGAAATGGCGTCGCCGAAGCTGGCGTTGGCAATGCGGCCAAAGGCGTCGGTACGGCCGGGACCTTCTTCGGTCGGGTAGAGGCCGCGATGGGTGTCATTCCAGGCCACCCGCAAGAAGGTGTCGAGGGAGGCCTTGAACGCGTTGCGCAGGTCTTCATGACCGGCGTCGTAGTCGTTACCCAGGACCTGGCGGGCGAAACGTTCGAATTTCCACGGGTTGTAATAAGTAGAAACAAGACTGGCGACCAGTGCCTGTCCGAAACTGCCGCCGCGCAACGTCGGCACGCTGGAGGGCAGGACGTGTTGTGCCGAACCGCCATCGATCCGTATCGCCTGGCCCTTGAAGCGCAGTTCACCGGTGTGGCAGGCCGCGCAAGTGATGTCCAGGTATTCGTCGGTACCGCCCAGGTTCTGATGCCGGGCGAAACCCACTGGCAGGTTGCCGGGGTTATCGGGCGAGGCTTTCTGCGCCGGGTCCACCAGGAAGCCGAAACGCGCCAGGTACTCAGGCGAAGCGAACCGCTGTTGCGAAAACGGCAGTTCGAGGGCGGTGAACCAGTTGTAGCGCAGGCCTTTCACCTGGGTGCCTTGGGGGGTGAAGTAGTAGGTCTGACGCTCGGCGGCGCTCCATTGATCCAGGTAGTGCACCTTTTCGACGGGCGTGTAGAACGGCAGGCGAGGGTTGGCAACGTAGTACAGGACCACGGCCACGGCAATGACCAGCAGCGCGAGGAGCAGCCAGAGAAGACGAGAGAGAAGGCGCACGATAACGTCCTTGTTTTTTTGATATGCCCTTATGCCTCAGTGCCGCTTTACGGGCAAGTGGCCATTATCCTTTGCGTTGCGGCGAGGTGCTCATTTGTCTGTGTAGGTAACAGATGACAGAGCCTTCATCTGCCGAGGATTAAAAAGCGTTTGCCGACCTGAACTTATCCTCGCTTTGTGGCTCACATGCCGGTAGCCATTGGTCGTGGCCGCCTGATAAGCTCGCGGCTTTACTCGATTGCCCTTTAGGCGCATGAACAAGGAAATAGCATGAAACAGCATCGGTTGGCGGCGGCGGTGGCCCTGGTTGGCCTGGTACTCGCGGGTTGCGATTCGCAGACCAGCGTAGAGCTGAAAACCCCGGCGCAGAAAGCTTCCTACGGGATCGGCCTGAACATGGGCAAGAGCCTGGCTCAGGAAGGTATGGATGACCTGGACTCCAAAGCGGTTGCCCAGGGCATTGAAGATGCCGTCGGCAAGAAAGAACAGAAGCTGAAAGACGAAGAACTGGTCGAGGCTTTTGCCGCACTGCAAAAACGTGCCGAAGAGCGCATGGCCAAGATGAGCGAGGAGTCGGCAGCGGCCGGCAAGAAATTCCTCGAGGAAAACGGCAAGAAAGCTGGCGTGACCACCACCGCTTCCGGCCTGCAGTATGAAGTGGTCAAGAAAGCCGATGGCCCGCAGCCTAAGCCGACTGACGTGGTGACAGTGCACTACACCGGCAAGCTGACCAATGGCACCGTGTTCGACAGTTCCGTCGAGCGTGGCAGCCCGATCGATCTGCCGGTCAGCGGCGTGATCCCGGGTTGGGTCGAAGGCCTGCAATTGATGCACGTCGGCGAGAAGTACAAGCTGTACATCCCAAGTGACCTGGCCTACGGTGCCCAGAGCCCGAGCCCGGCGATCCCGGCCAACTCGGTCCTGGTGTTCGACCTGGAGCTGCTGGCGATCAAGGATCCGGCCAAGGAAGACGCTGCCAAGTAATCGCGTCTGCGCCAAGACAACGCCTCGCTCATGCGGGGCGTTGTTGCATCCGGGCATTGGAAATTTAAAAAAACCGAACGCACCTCGCAGGCTACAGTCATAGGCAATACGGGCGCTGTGCTAGCCGTAGACAGCCGGTCAAGTCAATGAAATATTGGGTTTTTTTTAGTGAGTAAAAAACGCCCGATCTGAGCCGGGGCCTTATGATACGGGGGCTTCAGCGGCGAAATGCAGCTCTGTTCACAAGGTTATCCACAATTTGTGTGGATAACATTTCAGTGGGAGAAAAAATGAAGGCGCCGTGGAATTTTGCGCGATTTCTACCGCTGGCCGGGCGTCTGCTGGCCCGTGGTCGTTTGCCCACCCTGTTGTTCGCCGTCGCCAGCAAAGGCGCCCGGGAGGGTGGCCGGCTAGGCAAGCTCAAAGAGGACCTGCGCCTGTTGCAGGCCTTGTGCCTGGCCTATTGGCGGGGCGAGTACCGGGCCGTCAGCGCCAAGTCGATGTTGTCGGTGGTGGCGGGGCTCATGTATTTCCTCAGCCCGCTGGACGCCATCCCGGACATCCTGCCGATGTTTGGCATGTTCGACGACATCGCCGTACTGGCCTGGGTCATGAAAACCCTCGACACCGAACTCGAAGCGTTCCGGGCCTGGCGTTACCGACAATCCCCCGAGAAGCTGGCCCGGGTCGAAAGGCTGCCCGATACGCCGGAGCAACTCCAGCTCCAGCGCCACGAAAAATCCTGATCCCGCGCCGCTTGCCCCAGAGAATTCATCGCCCCGCGACCTCAGCCGTCATTTAGGATTACACTTCCAAGGAAAAAGGCTGACTCGCTAAGTGTTGTTGTCCTACGGGGTAGACATGGATATTCAAATAATCACCCGCGACGGAGAGCCCGAGTACGCGGTTTTGCCGTGGGATCAGTATCAGTCGTTGTTGAAGGCCGCCGGCCTCGATCAAGCACCGTCGCGCGAAGCTTCTGTCCGGCACGCGGCGGCACCCGACCAGGTTCTCCCTGGCCTGGATCAATTACGCAGTTTGCGCGAAGGGAAGGGCATCGCCATCGAGGCGCTGGCCCGCACGGTAGGTATCAGCCCGTCTTATCTGGCCTTGATCGAGAGCGGCGAGCGTCAGCCCGATGCCGCGATTCGGCGCAGTCTGGCCTGGGAGTTGACGGTGCCGGGTTGGAGGGACGAGTCGTGAGTGTACGCATCAGTCGGCAACATTGGGATGGGTTGTTGGGGGAGTTGGACCAGGCGCGCCGCCAGCGCCATTTGTTGACGTACCGCGCCTTGCTGGAGCGCTTGCAGCTGCCCAGCCCGGCAATGCAGACCTTGACCGCCGCCCTGGAGCACCTGGCGGCACTGGACGCCCGGGCGGAACAACCGCTGCGCAGCTCGCTGGTGATCAGCCAGGGCGCCAGCCGGTTGCCGCGCACCGGTTTCTTCGAATGCGTCGAGCGCCTGGGCCGGTTTTCCGGGCCTTCCGATGGTGTGGCCGCCGCGTCCTGGCACGCCTCGGAAGTGGTCCGAGTGTTTGAATACGAATACCCCGAATCGGCGGAGGCCTGAGTGCTCTGGCGACTCAAGGCGCGGGCCGGCTATTGGCTGGCGCGACGCTTGTTTCACTGGTCATGGTTCGTCCGCCAGCCGCGTGGCTGGGCTTGGCTCGAAGGCCAGTTCGCGCGCATGGCGAACCTGGGTGACGCAGGGGCGCAAAGTTTCTACGGGCATATCCTGACGTTCCGTGGCCAGGGGCTTGGCGCACGTGAGGAAGGCCTGCGCCTGCTGCGGCTGGCGGCCCTGGCGGGGGATGGCAAGGCGGCCTATCAGGTTGGCGTGATCAGCCTGGCCGGCAGCGCCAGCAAGGCGCCGGATCCGGCTGAAGCCGCCCGCTGGTGGGCCTTGGCAGCCAAGGCCGGGCACCCGTTGGCCGAGGACAAGCTCAAAGCGCTCGAAGCCGGCGACCGTTAGGTTATCCAAGCTTGCCGGGCGCTCGCCGTTTGCGCGAGCGCCGCCACTGCGGGTTGTTCTGGATGCGTGTATTTAGAGAATCGGCCTACAGTCCCTGCTGTATTTCCTGACTTATTTCCCTTTTTATCCCCGGCAAAGTCTCGCGCTCCCTGAGCGCTGCGAGACGTCTGCCCATGTTCGACTGTTTTTGTCTGCTGATCCTTGAACGAGCGATGGCCTGATGGACCAGGTGAGTCGCGTCGAGCAGGCGCTCGACAGCTTCAAGGACACCCTGACGGTCTACCGCGAACAGCTCGAACGCTGGTACAGCCGGGCTGCGGACCGGGCCAGTCATGCCGCCGACGTGCCCTCGCTGATGGGCATGGAGCGACTGATCCGCTT
The DNA here is from genome assembly GCF_036693845.1 of Pseudomonas sp. MS646. Lineage (NCBI taxonomy): Bacteria > Pseudomonadati > Pseudomonadota > Gammaproteobacteria > Pseudomonadales > Pseudomonadaceae > Pseudomonas > Pseudomonas sp. MS646. The sequence continues at coordinate 4,555,816 of NZ_CP144763.1, read as the reverse complement.
CGGCGACAGCCTCACCGCGGTGAGCACCGGCGACGAAGATTTTCTCTCCACGGTCACCCAATGCCCACAGGGCGGGGTGATGACCATCGAGAGCAAGCTGGAGTCGGTGTACGACATTCCGTTGGGCGACATCGTGGTGCACGTGGTAGCGGTGGACACCGGCGAGGTCACGCCGGTCACCCTGGATGCCCAGGGCCTGGGCACCTTCAACGGCGAGGCGGGCAAGCGCTATCGGGTGCATGTCCAGGACGAAGTTTCACCGGCGCAGCTCCAGGCCCTGTTTTCTTCCTACGATGGCCTGAGCAAGGAGCTCACGGACTGGCTGCGCGGCGAGTGGCAGGGGTTCAAGCCTCAGTGGGCGCAGCAGTCTGCGGCCAACTCGGCGGCGGCGGTCGGCAATGGCCTGCTTGCCGGCAGTTGGGCAGCGATTGAAAGCGTGTGGGACAGCATCACCCTGCTCAGCGACATCCTCAAGGATCCTGCCCGGTTCCCTGACCGCCTGGGCGCCAGTGCCGCGCAGTTGCAAGACCTGGCGCAGGACGCGCCGCAGGTGATGGCCAAGCTGCAAATGCTGGCCAGCGACGAAGCGGCGCTGTTTCTGCTGGTGCGCACCGCCAGCCTCTGGCTGGAGATGTTGCCGCCCAGCGAAGTCGCCGGCGCAACCGCCGAGGCCATGGCGATGGGGGCGGTGCAACTGGTGATTGACCTGCTGATCGGGGTCGTCCTGACCTTTGCCGGCGCGGGTGCCGCAATCGCTTACCTGTCGCTGCGCCTGGTTCGCGTGGGGGAACGTGTGCTGGCAGCCGCCCAGCGCTTCGTCAGCGCGATGTTCGCCGTGGTCAACGGCTTCATCGTCTATGTGGACCGCTACAAGACCGTCGCGGCCCGAGGCGTTGCCAGCGCGGTGAAAAAGGGGCGGATGCAACTGCGTTGGGACGCCCAGCGCAACACCACGCTGAAAAAAAACGAAGTCCACGACGATGTCCCCGCCCAATCGAAGAACCCCAACGGTGACAGCGCCGACAGCGCGGCCCTGACCCGTACCAGCGGGTGCCCGGTGTCGATGGTCACTGGCGAAGAGCTGTTGACCCTGGAGGACGGCACGCTCGAGGGGCGCTTGCCGTTTATCTTCACCCGCCTGTACCGCACCAGCGCCGTTGAACTGGACATCGGCCTGGGGCGCGGCTGGAGCCATGCCCTGGCGCATCGCCTGCAACTGGAGGATGAGCAGGTCACCTGGATCGATCAGGAAAACCGCCGCACCACGTTCCCACGGCCCAATGCCCGGCGCCCGGCCATCCATAACAGCCTGGCGCGGGCGGCCATTTACCTGGGCAGCGAGCCCGACGAACTGATCATCGCCCAACCGGGCGAACGGGCGCCTTTCCTGCATTTTCGCGACGGTCACCTGGCCGCCCTCAGCGACCGCTACGACAACCGCCTGACGATCCAGCGCAACATTTACGGCGACATCTGCCGCCTGGACAACGGCGCCGGCCGCGCGCTGCGCCTGCGTTATCAACAGCGGCACCTGATGGCCGTCGATTACCAGTCTTTTCAGCCCGCCACCACCCTGGATGACCCTTGGCGAACTGAGCAGACATTGGCGTCCTACCGCTATGACGGACGTTTCCGACTGATCGAAGCGACCAATGCAGCAGGTGAAAGCGAACGCTACGACTATGACGACCAGCACATCATCCTCCAGCGACAACTGGCCGGTGGCGCGAGTTTCTACTGGGAGTGGCAGGGCGTCGGGCAGGCGGCCCGCTGCGTACGGCACTGGGCTTCGTTCGCACAGATGGACAGCCGCTACACCTGGGGCGACGACGGCAGCGTCACGGTCCGGCACCTCGACGGCAGTGAAGAAGTGTACGTCCACGATGACCGCGCGCGGTTGGTGCGCAAGGTCGAGCCCGATGGTGCCGAACATCTCAAGGCCTATGACGAACAAGGCCGATTGGTGGCCGAACAGGATCCACTAGGGGCCGTCACCGAATATCGCTACGACGAAGTCGGTCAACTGGTGGCGCTGATTCCGCCTATGGATGAGCCCACCTCCTACGAGTACCGCAACGGTTTCCTGCACGCCCGCACCCAAGGCACAGGCCGCGACAGGTCTGTCTGGACTTACCGGCGTAACGCTCAGGGCGACGTGGTCAGGTCCATCGACCCCGAAGGAAACAGCACTTTCTACAAATACGATGCCCGCGGCTGCCTGGTGGAGATCAGCCACCCTGACGGCAGTTTTCATGACTTCGCCTGGAACCCGCTCGGCCAACTGACGGAAGAGGTCATGCCCGACGGCAGTCGCCGGCGTTTTTCCTACGATGTGCTGGGGCGCTTACTGACCCGCCAGGACGAACACGGCGCCCTCACGCATTACCAGTGGGACCCCGTGGGCCGTCTGCTCAAGACGACCCTGCCCAACGGCGCCAACCGGGCCTGGACCTACAACGCCTACGGCAAGGTTACCTCCGAGCGCGACGAACTGGGGCGTGTCACCCGTTACGAATACGCCGATGACCTGCACCTGGTCAGCCGCCGGCGCAATCCCGATGGCAGCGAACTGAAGTACCGCTACGACTCGGCGCGGCTGTTGCTGACGGAAATCGAAAACGAATCCGGCGAAAAATATCGGCTGGACTACACGCCCAACGGTTTGATCCGACAACAAGTCGGTTTCGACGGGCAGCGTACTGCCTACGTCTATGACCTCAACGGCCACCTGCTGGAGAAAACCGAGCACGGCGAGGACGGCACGCAATGGGTCACCGCTTACCAGCGCGATGCGACCGGGCGATTGCTGGTCAAGACCTTGGCCGACGGCCAGGCGATCCACTATCGCTACGACGGCCGGGGCCGGCTGGTGCAGGTCGATGACGGCACCGATCATCCGCTGGCCTTCGAATACGACGCCCAGGACCGGTTGGTCGCCGAACACCAGGGCTGGGGCACCCTGCGCTATCGCTACGACCTCTGCGGGCGCCTCAACCACCTGCGCCTGCCGGATCACAGCCAGCTCGACTTCCACCACGCCAAGGGCGGTGCGCTGACCGCCATCGACCTCAATGGCAAGCGACTCACCGACCATCGATTCCAGGGCGGCCGGGAAGTGCAACGCCAACAGGGCCTGTTGCTCAGCGAATACGGTTACGACGAGCAGGGTCGCCTCAAGGCCCAGACTGTGTGGCAACACCAGCAGCAGTTGTTCTGGCGCGATTATGCCTACGACGCCAAGGGCAACCTTGAAAGCCTGGCCAACCACCGCAATCGCCGCCACTACCAGTACGACCCGCTGGATCGCCTGGTCAGCATCCAGTATTCCCATACCGACCCGCCGGAACGCTTTGCCCACGACCCGGCCGGCAACGTGCTGCTGCACGACCGTCCGGGCCCGACCACCCTCAAGGGCAACCGCCTGCTGACGGAGGGAGACCGCCACTACGACTACGACGCCTTTGGAAACCTGATCCGCGAGCGCCGTGGCAACGTCCCCAGCCTTGTCGCCGACTATCGCTACGATTGCCAGCATCGCCTGATCGGCGTTACCACGGCGGACGGTCGCGAAACGTCCTACCGCTACGACGCCTTCGGCCGACGCATCAGCAAGACCGTGGACGGCCTGACCACGGAGTTTTTCTGGCAAGGCGACCAGATCGTCGCCGAAAGCAGCCCGCGCCACCACCGCAGCTACCTCTACGAACCCGGCACCTTCCGCCCTCTGGCGATGCTCGACGGCAAGGGCCTGAACGCCTGCCCGTTCCACTACCACCTCGACCACCTGGGCACCCCCCAGGAATTGACCAACCACGCCGGCGAAGTGGTCTGGTCGGCGCGCTACACCGGCTACGGCAAACTCATCGCACTCGAGCACGGCGGCGGCGAACAACTCGAGCAGCCCCTGCGTTTCCAGGGCCAATACTTCGACCCGGAAAGCGGCCTGCACTACAACCGGCATCGCTACTACAATCCCGAGACCGGCCGCTACCTGACACCCGACCCGAGTAAGTTGGCGGGCGGGCTCAATGGGTATCGATACACTCTGAACCCGACGGGGTGGGTGGATCCGTTGGGGCTGGTGGATTGTCCGGGGAAGGGCGGGTGCAGACCGGCGGTTGGGGAGCAGGATCCGGCGGATAAGGTCTGGGTAGATGAGGGTGAGCCGCGGTTGCCAAAGCCAACCGCTGCTGAGTTGGCTGAGAAAGAGGTCAGACGTTTAGACAGGGAACAAGGCATGCACATGGTTGGTAAGCATAGTCCAGCGGTTCCAGACCAGAAGTGGAAGCGGCGAGCAATTGATGGTACGGATCCCATTACCGGCAAGACTCCTTGGCATAGGAAAGGGAATCCAAGTTCGAGATTTTACAGTTGGGAGTTACAGTTAAAAGCTTATGAGTTAGCAATGTCAAAGAAAAATAGCGGTCATGTGCTACTAATGGATAAGAGCGGAAGCAAATATCTACGAGCGGATTTTCCGGGTGCAGGAGAGGGGTATATTCCAAATCCTAAGGATCCAACCAATCCGAAGCTGGTAAAAATGAATCGTATAGAAATGAAGTTTGATCGGGATACCGAAGCCCCATTTACGCTGTACCCAATTAAATAGGAGATGTAAATTGGTTGATCCTAGTACTGGCCGGCCTTACATGCCAACACCTGCATATTTTTTAGGTTGTTTCGATATATACGATCGGGAGGAAACGTTAGGTGAAGAGCTTGAGAAGTTTGATCCAAATAATCCGCTGGATCGAGAGGTTTTAATTCTAAACTATTCGCTAACCAAGAGTTGGCGAATTACCTATAGACAAAAATTTCTCCTTTATAAAAGCTTAGAAGATGCGCTGCGAGATAGCAGTTATGACTTTCAGGCCCTATTGGAACATGATGATCAGGCCTGCTCATCGCTCCCTAACGGGTGGGATACAATGAACAATCCTAGGGTTTTTTTTGAAGATATATATAAGTTCGCAAGTAAAGTATGGGCAGACGATCTCCGCAAAGCTGAAGCTGAAGATAGATCTACTTGGGACTATGTGTAGGTAATGAGAATATTTGATGGGGGTAAGCAAGAAATAGGAGGAAATTCAGAAGATTCAGCGGCAGGCCAGGATCAAGAGACTAGCTTTGCCAATCAACTCTTAGTCGTGGTTTGTCCCTGATATGGTTCTAGATATCAATTGAACGCAATATAGGGTGATGCTCGTTTTTAGGCGTAATGATTTGTTTGAAAGTACTAAGTCAGTCGATTTTGGGTGACCGATTGGAGAGGAAATATAACCGAGACGGTTTATAATACAATACATGCGATCATGCGATCATGCGATAGCTATATTGAATGAAAATGGTGATCCAATAACAGCTTATACAGGGCCGAAAAAATGAAACCCAAACCAAGCATGATGCCGCTGATCGGGTTGTTGTTTGTATTTAATATTGAGAATGTTTGTGACGAAAAGCGGGAGGCGCTGATAGTTTCAAAAAACATAAATGTCGATTCCGAGCTCTGTGAGTTGTTTGATATTTTGCTTAAGCCGGAGTTTTTGCGTTATCCATCCGGCGCGCAGAGTAAGTATATTGAAACAATCAGCTATTATCTGGAGATTGGCGATAGTTTTGATGATTTGTTTGAAGATGTGGATACATATTTTGATCAAGAAATTCATGAGCGGCGACACTTTATGGAAGTATTGCTGAGCTGCCTCAAGCGCTATCACTCAGAGAATGCTCCATAAGCCTAAAGTCATAGAGAAATTGAAGTTGAGAAAGTTTAGAAAATATGGTTCGTATACACCTAATGAAAGTTCAACAGAAAGCCGCGCCGGAAATGTAAAATCCCCCAAGCCAAGGCAGTGGTACGCTAACTGTAGTACCAAGTTCAATAGTTTTCGAATACAGCATCAAGCCATAAATGAGGCACTGAGCCGAGAGGAAAGAGGGCTTCCACGTTTTACGGGGGAAGACAAGAGAGGGAATCCAGTAGTGCGTATGTATTTGCCCAAGGTTGGGCAGGGGTATATACCCAATATAAATGATAGAGAGAATCCAATATTTCAAAGTGAAATTAATGTATTTGAAGTCAGGTTCGATTACGAAACACTACGTCCGATCACTGCTTATCCTGTAGGAGGTTTTAATGTTGATGCATCCGTTTCTTGATCGGCCCTATGATCCTCAGATAAGTCATTTTCTCGGCGGCTTCGAAATATATGATTGCGAAGAGTCTTTGGGGGAGGAGCTGTCGCAGTATAATGTCGATTGTGCCAGAGATCGGAAAGAGCTGATTTATAAATACGTGGTTCATCGTTTTAGGAAGCTGAGTTATCGTCACAAGTTTTTGTTTTTTGGTGTACTTGCAATTGCACTCGACGATCCGGCATATGACTTTGGTGAAGCGTTCGAACACGAAGTGGTTTCACATTCAGCCCTTCCACCGGGATGGGATGAAATGGAGGATTCCAGAGTTTTCTTTGAGGATATCTATAAATATCTAGCAGAAGAGTGGAGCGAAGAGCTTGATAAAGCCAGCCAAGAAGACCCTGCAAACTGGTAGTTCAGATAAGGAAAATGGCTGATGCTGGTAGTTTAGAGGAAGAAGTTGAGTTTTTCTATTGTTTAACTAACATGCGCCACCAATCCACTTTGTGGCGAGGGAGCTTCCTCCCGCTGGGCTGCGAAGCGGCCCCAAAATAGCCTACTCGATCTACCAGACACACCGAGGTGTTGTTCAGAAGGGGCTGCTACGCAGCCCAGCGGGAGCAAGCTCCCTCGCCACAAGGTTAGTGTCAGGCGTTCGGGCCGAGGGCGGCAGTGGGGAATCCGCTCAAACCGATAACCCCAACTCCACTACAGCCTCCCGCTCAACCAAACCATCAACCAAATACACACTCCCCCCCAAAATCTCCTTGGCATGATGCTTCGCCTGCGAAGCCAGTTCCGCCAGTTGGCTGGCATCCAACGCCTCGCAGGCGTCCGAGCGCAGGTGCACGACGCCGATGGACAACGACAGCAGTGCAAACTCCTGGCGTACGCCCTGTCGATTCAACGCCGTGAAACAGCCGGCTTCCAGGTGTTCCGGGCGGTAGAAGCGGCGACAGTGAGTCTGGAAGTCGCTGAGTAGCTGGTCCAGGCGTTTGCGCCAGTCTTCCGGGCCGAGGACCAGGAGGAAGTCGTCGCCGCCGATGTGGCCGACGAAGTCGCGACTGGGGTCGATGCGTTCGTTCAGGCATTGGGCCAGGCACAGCAGCACTTCGTCGCCGCGGCCGTAGCCGTAGATGTCGTTGAAGGGTTTGAAGCTGTCGATGTCCACGTAGCAGATCACCGACTCTTGGCGCTGCTGGAGCAGGCGCGTCAGGCATTGCTGGATCGGTACGTTGCCCGGCAGCAGGGTTAGCGGGTTGGCGTAGCGAGCCTGTTGGATCTTCAGTTCGGTGATCAGCTTAAGCACGTCGATCACCCGGCCCAGGCCCATGTAGCCGCCATTGAGGGTGATGATGAAGTCTTCTTCGATGCGCTGTCGGGCCCGGCTGGTGATGAGGCGGCTGACTTGCTGCAGCGACTGGTTCAACTCCACCGCGAGAAAATCATCGCTCATCAGCCGACTGATGGGCTTGCGGGCGAACAGGTCGGTGGCGAAGGGCTTGAGCAGGGCGTCCGAGAGTGAATGGCGATGAACGATGCCGCAGGGCTGGCCCTGGTCGTCCAGCACGGCCAGGGAATTGAGATTGGCCTGGCGCCGGAACGCGTCCAGCACGATGGCCGTCGGTGTGTTGTGAGCCACGGCCGGTTGTTCGTTGAGCAACGCGCCGAGGTCGTTGACTTCATCGGTCAGCGTCACCGCGCCGCCGTCCTGGCGGGGCATCAACGCCCGGGCATCGCGTGAAGGCTGTTCATGGGGGCGGGCGAGCAGGTAACCCTGGACCAGGTCGACGCCCATTTCGATCAGCACCGCCAGTTCTTCCGGCAGTTCTATCCCTTCGGCAATCACCTGGGCCCGCGAGGTGCGGGCGATCTTCAGGATCGAGCCGACGAACTCGCGTTTGAGCGCATCCTGGTGAATGCCGTCGATGAAATGCCGGTCGATCTTCACATAGTCGGGGCGCAATTCGGACCACAGCCGCAGGCTCGAATAGCCGGCGCCCAGGTCGTCCAGGGCAATGGAAAACCCCATCGCCCGGTAGTGATGCAGGGCGGTCTGCAGCAGTTGGAAATCATCGATGGGGGTTTGTTCGGTCAGTTCGATCACCACCTGGCTGGGCGGGATGCCGAAATCCTGTAGCAGTTGCAGCGTGCGCCCGGTCTCATGGGCCGATTCCAGCAAGGATTCGGGCGAGACGTTGAGAAACAGCTTGCCCGGCAGCTTTTGCTCGTTGAAGCGCTGGCAGGCGCTGCGGCGGCAGGCCAGTTCCAGTTCGCTGAGACGCCCGGCCTGGCGGGCGACGGAGAGCAGGGCGATGGGGGAGTGCAGCGGGCTGTTCGAGGGGCCGCGCGTGAGGGCTTCATAGCCGATGATGCGTCGTTCAGAGAGGCAGATGATGGGTTGGAACAGGCTGTGCAAACCGCTTTGAGCCAGAATTGAACTCAAGGCACTCAGCTGTTCTGTCGTGGTCATGGCGATCTCTGGCGATAAAAAAAGGACCGGGCGACCCCTGCCGGGGCGCCCAGTCCTGTATTTCACGACAGACTGATGTCAGTTTGATGACAGCTCGACGAGTGTCACCATTAAATGGCCATCATCTTCAGTGTTTGGCGATCGCCGTGTTGAGTTTCAGGTAATCCAGCAGGATCCGCCCGGTCTCGCTCAGGTAGGCATCGTCTTCCGGCTTGGTTTTTTCCGGCTCGGTGATCAGGTCCTCGTCTTCTTTCTTCAGTTCCTTGAGCGGCTCTTCGCCCTTGGCCTTGCGACGCAGGTTTTCCATGGCCAGTTGCTTGGCCTCGATATCGGCGTGTTGTGCGCGACGGTCGGCTTCGTTGAGGGAGACGGTTTTCTCCAGCATCAATTTCTGCGCCAGGGCCAGCTTGTCACGGATGAACACGAACTCCGCGTCCTGAGCCGTGCGGCTGTCATGCTCGGCCTTGAGCTGGGCCAGGAACGGCTTGAACGGGTCAAGCTCGGGCTTGATCGCCGGCTTGATGGTGTCCCACGGCATCGCCTCGGGCAGGGCGCTTTCACCGATTTCCTTGGTGTCGATGATCGACGGGTAATCGATGTCAGGCAGCACGCCCTGATGCTGGGTGCTCTGGCCGGAAACCCGGTAGAACTTCGCCAGGGTCAGTTTCAGCTCACCATGATTGAGCGGCTGGATGGTCTGCACCGTGCCCTTGCCGAAGGTCTGGCCGCCGATGATCAGTGCACGGTGGTAGTCCTGCATGGCGCCGGCGAAAATCTCCGAGGCCGAGGCGGACAGGCGATTGACCAGCAACGCCATCGGGCCTTTGTAGAACGCACCTGGGTTTTCATCTTCCAGCACATCCACCCGGCCGTCGGCGTTACGCACCAGTACGGTCGGGCCCTTGTCGATGAACAGGCTGGTCAACTCGGTGGCTTCCTGCAAGGAGCCGCCGCCGTTGTTGCGCAGGTCGATGACCACGCCGTCGACCTTGTCTTTCTGCAGCTCGGTCAGCAGCTTCTTGACGTCGCGGGTGGTGCTCTTGTAGTTCGGGTCGCCGGCGCGGAACGCCTTGAAGTCCAGATAGAAGGCCGGGATCTCGATGACGCCGAGCTTGTAGTCCTTGCCGTCCTGCTTGAGGTTGAGGATCGACTTCTTCGCCGCCTGCTCTTCCAGCTTCACCGCTTCACGGGTGATGGACACGATCTTGCTGGTCTGGTCGTTCGGTGCATTGCTCGCCGGGATGACTTCCAGGCGCACCACCGAGCCTTTCGGGCCACGGATCAGCTTGACCACTTCGTCCAGGCGCCAGCCGACCACGTCGACCATTTCCTTGTTGCCCTGGGCCACCCCGATGATCTTGTCCGCCGGGGCGACCTGTTTGGTCTTGTCCGCCGGGCCGGCTGGTACCAGGCGCACGATCTTGACCTGGTCGTTGTCGCTTTGCAGCACGGCGCCGATGCCTTCCAGGGACAGGCTCATGTTGATGTCGAAGTTTTCCGCGTTATCCGGCGACAGATAATTGGTGTGCGGGTCGTAGGACATGGCGAAGGTGTTGATGTACGCCTGGAAGATGTCTTCGGCACGGGTCTGGTCCAGGCGGGCCAACTGGTTCTTGTAGCGCTTGGTCAGGGTTTCCTGGATCTGCTTGGGCTCCTTGCCGGCGATCTTCATGCGCAGCACCTCGTCCTTGACGCGTTTGCGCCACAGGTCATCGAGTTCGGCGGTGCTCTTGAGCCAAGGGGCGTCCTTGCGGTCCACCAGCAAGGTTTCCTTGGCATTGAAGTCGATCTTGTCGACGCCCTTGTTCAGCTCGGCCAAGGCGTAGTCCAGGCGCGACTTCACGCGGTCCAGGTAACGCTTGTAGATGATGAACCCGGCGTTCAGGTCGCCGCTCTTGAGGAAGTCGTCGAACTGGGTTTTCCACTTGTCGAATTCGGCGATATCGCTGGCCAGGAAATAACTGCGCGAGGGATCAAGCAGCTTCAGGTAGCTGTCATAGATGATGACCGAGCGCGCGTCATCGAGCGGCGGTTTGCTGTAGTGATGACGCTTGAGCAATTCGACGACGTTAAGGCTGGCGATCACCTCGTCGCGATCAGGCTGAAGCTTGTCCCAGCTGTTGGCTGCGAACGTATCGCTCGACAGTGGCAACAGGCCGAGGCCAATGACAAGCGCGAGGGCGGTGCTGGGGAACAGTTGCTTCATGCTGATTCGACGCAGGGACAATTGATAACGCATATTAGGCCGTCTTTGAAGTCGCCGGTTCCATGTGGCCCGGGCGCATAATGCAAGAAAGCCCGGCGTTACAGCAGCGGGCCCAGTCGAGACTCACTATGGAGGCACCGTGAAAGCATTGCAAGGCGTTGAAGGCCAAGTGGTATGGGCGGATGAGCCAAGTCCCGTGTGCGATGTAGGACAAGTGCGCATTCGTGTGGCGGCGGCTGGCTTGAATCGAGCCGATTTGTTGCAAAAAGCCGGGCATTATCCGCCGCCGCCCGGTGCCAGCCAGGTGTTGGGGCTGGAATGTTCCGGGGTGATCAGCGAGGTCGGCCCGGGCGCCTCCTGGCAGGTGGGCGACCGCGTCTGCGCGTTGCTGGCCGGCGGCGGCATGGCCGAGGAAGTGGTGGTCGACGGTCGCCATGTGTTGCCGGTGCCCGAAGGCCTGTCTTTGGCTGAAGCCGCCGCGCTGCCTGAGGTCTACAGCACCGCGTGGCTGAATCTGTTTCAACTGGCGGCGCTCAAGCCGGGTGAAAAAGTGCTGTTGCACGCGGGCGCCAGCGGCGTTGGTTCGGCCGCGATCCAGCTATGCAAGGCGTTCGGCAACCCGTGCTGGGTCAGTGTCGGCTCGGCTGATCGACTGGCCTATTGCCAAGCGTTGGGCGCCCAGGGCGGCGTGGTGCGCACCGATGATATCGAGCGGCTGAACGACCTTGGCCCCTTCAACGTGATCCTCGATCCGGTGGGGGCGAGCTATGCCCAGCTCAACGTGAAACTTTTGTCAGTTGACGGGCGCTGGGTCATGATCGGGCTCATGGGCGGTCGCACGGCCGAGTTCGACCTGGGCCAGGTGTTGGGCAAGCGCATCCAGTTGCTCGGCTCGACCCTGCGCAGCCGCGACGATCAGTTCAAGGCCGACCTGATCAGCGAGTTGGGCCAGCAGGTCTGGCCGCTGTTCGCCGAGGGTCGCTTGAGTCCGCAGTTGGCCCGCACCTTTGCCATCGAGGATGCCGAAGCGGCGTTCAAGGAACTGGCGACCAACACGGTGTCGGGGAAACTGGTGCTGGTGATCGATGGGAGCCTGGGCTGATTCGGCACATTGGATAGGCGTACACCCTGTCGGATCTGACAGTAGACGCTCTCAAATGCCTGACTCTAGAGTCGAGGCGAGAGAAGGTCTCTCTGGCCAGTCTTTTCCCGATCCAGGCAGGGCTCTGTCATGTCCGATTACGCCGCTTTGCGCATGCTGGTTTTCACGCTTTCCCTGTTGGCCTATGAGGGCGCCCAGGGACAAGAGACCGGAAGAGTGCCTCCGGATACTTCGGAACAAGGCCAATGGGGAAATTGGGGACCTACGGCGTATTGCCCGCAGAGGCAATATGTCTGGGGCTTCCGGCTCAAGAGTGAGCCCTATCAGGGCAACGGCGATGATACCGCCTTGAATGCGATCCAGCTGATCTGCAAGAGCAGCGCCACGGGAACGCCAACCTACATCCAGAGCCTTGAAGGAAAGTGGGGAAGCTGGGGCAAGGATCACGTTTGCCGCGAACATCCTGTCATAGGGTTTGCCATTCAGGTGGAGCGGTTTCAGGGCCTGGACAAGGAAAAGGGCTCGAAGGACGATACCGCCGCCGGCAATATCAAGATGGATTGTGGCTCGCAAACCCTGGTCGGTGACCCGCCCGCCGCATGGGGGGACTGGACCAGATTCTACCGTTGCCTCGACGGCCCTGGTGGCGGGAAAGTGAATGGGTTTCGGACCCGGGTGGAACCCGACCAAGGCAACGGCGATGATACGGCCCTCAACGCGATGCAGGTGTCTTGCGCGTACTAGGGCAAGGCATGGAAGCCACGCTGGTCCTTGTGGGAGCGAGCTTGCTCGCGATAGCGGTGTATCAGTCAAATCATCCATTGCTGACCCGACGCTATCGCGAGCAGGCTCGCTCCCACAGGTGCGTCACAGACTCTGAAAGCATTTACTTCCAGGTGTGAATCGGCCATCCGGCGGCTTCGGCATGGGCCTTCAGGACCGGGTCCGGGTTGACCACATGGGGATGGTCCACCCGCTGCAACAACGGCAGGTCGTTGCGTGAGTCGGAGTAGAAGCTGGCGCCTTCGAGGTTTTCTTCCTCGGCGTCCAGCCAGTCCAGCAGCCGGGTGATCTTGCCTTCGCGGTAGGTCAGGGTGCCCACGGTCTTGCCGCTGTAGACCCCATGGGCCACTTCAAGCTCGATCGCCAGGACCTCGTCGATGCCCAGGCGTTCGGCAATCGGCTTGACCAGGTGCGTGCCCGAGGCCGAGATCACCAGGATCCGGTCGCCAGCCTTGCGGTGTTCGGCGATGGTGCGGGTGGCGTCGCTGAAGATGATCGGCTCGATGACGTCCTCCACCCACGGCGCCACCAGGTGTTCGATTTCCTCCGGCGTGCGGCCGATCATCGGTTCCAGGCTGAAGTCCATGTACGCTTCCATGCGCAGCTTGCCGTGGCTGTAGGCGTCCATCAGTTCGTTGTTGCGCCGCATGAACGACTCGGGATCGACCCAGCCCAGGCGTCCCATCTGTTCGCTCCAGAGGGTGGCGCAGTCGCCGTGGATCAGGGTTTCGTCCAGATCAAAAATTGCCAGGGCCATCAGCGCGCTTCTCTCTTCAGAATCAACAAGGCCATCAGGCTACCTCACACAGGGCCGACGGATCGATGGAAAGCGCCAGGCGGGCGCCATCAGGGTGCAGGTCGGCGGCCGAGCGATTGAGCACGTCCACCACCAGTTCCACGCCACGGGCCTCGACCCGATAGCGGATCACGTTGCCGAGCAGGCTGTGGCTACGGATCAGTGCGTTCGGTTCGCCGTTGCGACTCAGCTCGATGGCTTCCGGGCGAATGGCGATGCGCCCGTTCACTGGCCGCTGCAACAGGCGGCTGGCGCTGTCGGCGTCCAACAGGTTGTAGTTGCCGATGAAGCCGGCGGCGAACACATCGACGGGCGCCGTATACAGGGTTTCGGCATCGCCGCTCTGTACGATCTTTCCCTGGTTCATCAGGAAAATCCGATCAGACATGGTCAGTGCTTCTTCCTGGTCGTGTGTGACGAAGATTGTGGTCAGGCCGAGTTCGCGCTGGATCTGACGGATCTGTTCGCGCAGGTGCTTGCGAATCCGCGCATCCAGGGCCGACAGCGGTTCGTCCAGCAGCAACAGGCGCGGGCGGGTCACCAGGGAGCGGGCCAGGGCGACACGCTGGCATTGGCCACCGGACAACTGATGGGGATAGCGCGCGGCGAAATCGTGCAACTCCACCAGGCGCAGGATCTCCAGCACCCGCTGGCGGCTGTCCTGGGCCTCGACCTTTTGCATGCGCAGGCCGAAGGCGACGTTCTGTTCGACGGTCATGTTGGGGAACAGGGCGTAGCTCTGGAACACCATGCCGATCCCGCGCTTCTGCGGGCTCAGTGGGACGATGTCCTGGCCGTCCAGCAGGATCTGGCCGGCGTCCACGGCGGTCAGGCCGGCGATGCAGCGCAACAGCGTGGACTTGCCGCAGCCGGACGGGCCGAGCAGGGTGACGAACTCGCCCTGGCCGACCTGGCAGTTGATGTCGCTGAACACCGGCGTGCCGGCGTAGGTCTTTTGCAGGTGTTGGACGCTGACGTAGCTCATTGGCTTTTGTCCTTGTTCAAGATGTTGGCCGCCCAGGTCAGGACCAGTACGAAGAAGAAGTAGGAAATCACCAGCGCGCTGGTGAAGTGTCCGCTGCTGTTGCGCATGTTGTTGAGGTAAACCTGCAAGGTTTCATAGCGGGTGCCAACGAGGATGTTGGCAAACACGAACTCGCCGAAGAGGAACGAGAACGACAGCAGCAGCGCTACCATCAAGCCCTTGCGCAGGTTTGGCAGCACCACCAGCACGGCCGCCTGGAACGTGCTGGCGCCGAGCAGTTGGGCGGCGTCCATCAGGTCACGCAGGTTGATGGCTTGCAGGTTGTTGGTGATCGCCCGGTACATGAAGGGCAGGGCGACGGTGAAGTAGCAACCGATCAGGATCCAGGGCGTGCCGACCATCGCCAGCGGCCCGGAGCCGTAGAGTTGCAGCAGCCCTACCGACGACACCACCGGCGGCACCGCGAAGGGCAGCAGGATGAGGATGTTCATCAGCGCATCGAGTTTCGGGAAGTGGTAATGCACCACGAACAGCAGCGGCAGGATCAGCACCACCGACAGCACCAGCGCGCCCACGCAGACGATCAGCGACTGGCCGAAGGCGCTGAGAAAGCGCGGGTCGCTCCACAGCTGCACGTACCACTTGAAGGTGAAGCCCGCCGGCAGCACGGTGGCCGACCAACTGCTGGCGATGGAGTACACCAGCGTGCCGGCCAGGGGCAGCAGCAGGACGGCGAACAGCAGGTACACCACCGCCCGATGATAAAGCCCGGCGGGGCTCGATTCAGCGCGAGACATGGTAGCTCCTCTTGAGTAGCAACTGATGGACGATGGTCACCAGGGTCATCAGCGCCACCAGCACCACGGCCAGGGCGCTGGCCAGGTTCGGGTCCAGGGAGATGTCGCCGGAAACCATCGCGGCGATGCGGATCGGCAGGACGTTGAAGTTACCGGTGGTCAGCGCATAGACCGTGGCGTAGGCGCCCAGGGCGTTGGCCAGCAGGATCACGAACGTGCCCAGCAACGCCGGGGTCAGCACCGGCAAGCCGATGTGCCGCCAGAACTGCCAGCCGTTGGCGCCCAGCAGTTCGGCGGACTCGCGCCAGTCTTCGCGCAACGCGTCGAAGGCCGGATAGAGCAGCAGCACACCCAGGGGGATCTGGAAGTAGGTGTAGAGGATGATCAGCCCGGTTTTCGAATACAGGTTGAAGTCCTCGATGATCCCCGCCTGCTTGAGCATGAGGGTGATGCTGCCGTTGAAGCCGAGCAGGATGATGAAGGCGAAGGCCAGGGGCACGCCGGCGAAGTTGCTGGTCATGTTGGCGAAGGCGTTGACGAAGTTGCGCAGCCGCGAATCGACCCGGCGCAGGGAGTAGCTGCCGAGCACGGCGATGATGATGCCGAATACGCTGGACCAGAAACTGATCTCCAGGCTGTGCTGGATCGCCTGCAGGTAGAACTTGGAGCTGAAGATCTTGCTGAAGTTGGCCAGGCCCCAGCCGAACTCTTCCGATTCCAGGCTGTTGACCAGCACCCAGAGCAGCGGGGCGATCTGGAACACGATGAAGAAAATCGCGAAGGGCACCAGGCACAACGCTGCCAGCCATTTGCCGCGCGTCATGGCGTTCACTTGAGTAATTCCTGGCAATAGGGTTTGTCGTGGTCGATGCCGAGCAACTGGCACACGGTGCCGCACAGTTCGAGCTGCCGGGGCGTCGCGGCGGGGTCGAGGCTGAAGCCGTCACCGAGGACGAACAGCGGCACTTCCCGTTCTTCGGCCAGCAGGCCGTTGTGGGAGCGGTCATTGTTCATGCCGTGGTCGGCGGTCACCAGCACCTGGTAGCCAGCGTCGAGCCAGGCTTGCAGGTAGACCGCCAGGTTGATGTCGGCCGAGCGGGCGCTGTTGCGGTACTGCGGCGTGTCGAGGCCGTGCTGGTGCCCGGCGTCGTCGATGTTCATCGGGTGCACCAGCAGGAAGTTCGGCTGGTGGCGTTGGCGCAGGTGTTCGGCGTCGGCGAACAGGTGCGAGTCGGGGTAGTGGTCATTCCAGTAGAAATGCCCGTATTGAATGGGCAGCCCGGGGTTCTCGACATGCCGATCCCGACCGGCTGCGAACGGTGAGGCGTTGTAGAGCTCGCTGATCCAGTGGTAGGCCGCGGCCGCCGTGCTCAGGCCCGCGTCGGTGGCGTAGTGGAAGATGCTGCGCTGGTTGGACAGGCGCGAGACGTTGTTGTGCACGATACCGCTGTCGATGGGCGCGACGCCGGTGAGGATGCATTCGTAGAGTGGGCGGGACAGGGCCGGCAGTTCACATTCCAGTTTGTACAGCGCCGCGCGTCCTGCGCCGACATAAGCCTGCAAATGTCCCATGGCGTGCCGGGCGACTTCGTAATTGAGGCCGTCGAGCAGCACCAGGATGACGTTGTGCTTCATGGATACCAAAACTCCGGATGGACACCAGAAAGCTCGGATTCACCGCAGGTCCAATGTGGGAGCGAGCTTGCTCGCGATGAGGGCGTGTCAGTCGACATCAATGCTGGCTGATACACCGCTATCGCGAGCAAGCTCGCTCCCACAATTGGATCTCCGTTGGATATCCGAGCGGGGCTGACTAGCGCCTCACTGCATATTGATGATCACTTCTTCCTGCCATTTCTGTGGCAGGGCCTTGGAGGTTTTCTCCCAGGCGTCGGCGTCCTTGATTGGCGTGACGTGCTTGTACTGCTCGTTCGGCAACAGCTTGGCCTTGACCTCTTCCGGCAGGGTCAGGTGCTCGGCGCGGATCGGCCGGGCGTTGCCCTTGGCCAGGTTGATCTGGCCGGCGTCGCTGAAGATGTATTCGCGGGTCAGCTTGGCGGCGTTCGGGTGCTTGGCGTATTTGTTGATGATGGTGGTGTAGCCGGAGATGACCGAACCATCGGACGGGATCAGCACGACGTAGTCATCCGGGTTGGCCATCTTGGCCTTGTAGCTCAGGCCGTTGAAGTCCCAGACCACGCCGACTTCCACTTCACCCTTTTCCATCGTGGCGATGGTCGGGTTGGCCATGGACAGGCGACCTTGCTTGGCAATCTCGGCAAACATCAGCAGGGCCGGTTGCAGGTTCTTCTCGTCGCCACCGTTGGCCAGTGCGGCGGCCAGCACGCCGTTGGCGGCCTGGGCGGCGGTGCTCACGTCACCAATGGAGACCTTGTACTTGCCGCCCTTCAGGTCAGCCCACTTGGTCGGTACGTCGGAGCCGTGCAGCAGTTTCTTGTTGACGATGAATGCGATGGTGCCGGTGTAGGCCAGCGCCCAGTTGCCATCCTGGTCCTTGGCCCAGGCCGGGACCTGGTCCCAGGTGCTTGGCTTGTAGGGTTGGACCACGCGCTGCTTGACCGCGATAGGGCCGAAGGCGGCACCGACATCGCCGATGTCGGCGCTGGCGTTGTCTTTCTCGGCGGCGAACTTGGCGATTTCCTGGGCCGAGCTCATGTCGGTGTCAACGTGCTTGAGGCCGTATTGTTTCGCCAGGTCTTCCCAGGTGCCTTTCCAGTTCGCCCAGTCATCGGGCATGCCGACGCTGTTGACGGCGCCTTCCGCTTTCGCAGCGGCTTCCAACGTTTTCAGATCGGTATCAGCGGCCAT
Source organism: Pseudomonas sp. MS646 (assembly GCF_036693845.1). Lineage (NCBI taxonomy): Bacteria > Pseudomonadati > Pseudomonadota > Gammaproteobacteria > Pseudomonadales > Pseudomonadaceae > Pseudomonas > Pseudomonas sp. MS646. The sequence continues at coordinate 4,537,707 of NZ_CP144763.1, read as the reverse complement.
GGCGGCGGTGCACATGGCAATGGTCGAGCCTAACAGTGATGCCAGGAAAAGCTGTTTCATCCGAAGCTCCTATGGGCGTTTTCTACGCTGCGATTGCGGTTGTGTTGGTCTAGGTCAGCAATACCTGAGCCAATGTAGGCGAGCCCTGTGACATTTTGATGTCGGCGCCGCGGGGGCCGGCAAATCCCAGGTGCGTGCGGGTTGGCCACCGAGTAAGCGTAGACCATGGTTAAACAGCTGATCTGAAAGGACTTGGCCGGTTGTTTGCACAGTGCAAGGCCTACCGTTCGGCGCCTTTGTCATCTGCCAGTCATGTGCAATGCCTAGGCTTGCTGGAAGAAGCAGCGGGGTCGCCAGATGGACGATCGCGCCCCGGAACAGTGCTGGTCTAGTCCAGATAGGTAACGTTGATGCGCATCGATGCAACCAAGGCGGTGACAGCCATCGGACAGGTCCTGCAAGAGCAGCTCGACCATGGGTTACTGGCGCCGGGTAGCAAGCTGCCGGCCGAGCGCAAGCTCAGTGAGTTGTTTGGCACCACGCGCATTACCGTGCGTGAAGCCTTGCTACAGCTGGAAGCCCAGGGGCAGATTTATCGGGAAGAGCGCCGGGGCTGGTTCGTCTCGCCCCCTCGGCTGGCCTACAACCTGATGCAGCGCAGCCATTTCCACGCCATGGTCACGGCGCAAGGGCGGGTGCCTTCCACCCAGGTGATCTCGGCGCGCCTGCAACCGGCCTCGGCGGCGGTGTGTGCCTGGTTGCAGTTGCCGGCGCTGTCGAGCGTGATCCAGATCTGCCGGGCGCGGCGTATCGATGAGCGCCTGGTGTTGTACGTCGAGCATTACCTGAACCCGCAGTACTTTCCGGGCATCCTCGAATTCGACCTCAACCAGTCCATGACCGAGCTGTACGCCCGGCACTACGACCTGCACTACGGTCGGGTGAAGTTCGAAATCGTGCCCACCTCATTGCAACCGGAAGCCGCGGCGGCGCTGAAGGTGTCGGTGGGCAGCCCCGGGTTGCGCATTGCTCGGGTCAACTACGACCAGCATCAGCGGCTGATCGACTGCGACCTGGAGTTCTGGCGACACGATGCGATCCATGTCGGCGTCGACGTGCCGGAGCAACCGGCGCAGACCTGAGGGCAAGGTCAGAGCGACTCGTTGAGCTTGGTCAGGATCTTGAACACCACCGTGGCGAGGATCAGCAGCATGCCGATCCACATGGCAAACACGCCGACGTTCTTGTCACGGAAGTTGAAACCGATGGCCAGCAGGATCATGCCGGCGATGATCGGCACCAGCATGGCATTGAAAGCAGACATCGAGATCATGGCGACGGCCTTGTCGGAGAGGGCGATAAGGTCAGTCTAGTTGGGGTTTGGCTGGGGTGTGATGATCCCAGTCAGTGCCTTGGGTCGAACGCTGTTGTGGCGAGGGGATTTATCCCCGTTGGGCTGCGCAGCAGCCCCAATAGCAGCCACTTGATGGGACCTGACACACCGAGGTGGCTGGTTTTAGGGCTGCTGCGCAGCCCAACGGGGATAAATCCCCTCGCCACAGGGAATCGTTCTGATCAGGGCAATTCGCGAGACGCATAGAACGCGCTCAACACCTTCACCAGGTGCGCCAGGTCATGGCTGCCGCACAGTTCGCGGATCGAGTGCATGGCGAAGGTCGGCAGGCCGATGTCCACGGTGCGCACGCCCAACTGGCTGGCGGTGATCGGGCCGATGGTCGAGCCGCAGCCCATGTCGCTGCGCACCACGAAGCTTTGCACCGGGACTTCTTCGGCCATGCACAGGTGGCGGAAGAACCCGGCGGTTTCGCTGTTGGTGGCGTAGCGCTGGTTGCTGTTGACCTTGATCACCGGCCCGGCGTTGAGCTTGGGGCCGTGGTTGGCGTCGTGCTTGTCGGCATAGTTGGGGTGTACGCCGTGGGCGTTGTCGGCCGACACCAGCAGGGATTTCTGAATGGTGCGTACGAACTCTTCACCTTCCGGCAGCAAGCGACGCAGGGTCTGTTCCAGCATCGGCCCGTCGGCGCCACACGCCGAGCAAGAGCCGACTTCCTCGTGGTCGTTGCACACCAGCACGCAGGTTTCTTCGGTGTCGGCATTGAGCAAGGCTTGCAGCCCCGCATAGCACGACAGCAGGTTGTCCAGGCGCGCGCCGGCAATGAAATCGCCGTGCAGACCAATGACCGCGGCACTTTGGGTGTCGTAGAAACTCAACTCGTAATCGAGCACCACGTCGGCGTTCAGGCCGTGTTCGCGGGCCAGTTGATCGGTGAGCACGGCGCGGAAGTCGACGCGTTCGTCGCCGGCGAACTGGGCGAGGATCGGCGGTAGCTCGTTCTGCGGGTTGATGGCCCAGCCCTGGTTGGCTTCGCGATTGAGGTGGATGGCCAGGTTCGGAATCGTCGCGATCGGTGCCTTGAAGTCGATCAGCTGGCTCTCGACCTTGCCATCGCGGCGGAAGGTCACGCGCCCGGCCAGGGACAGGTCGCGGTCGAACCACGGCGCCAGCAACGCGCCGCCGTAGACTTCCACACCCAGTTGCCAGAACCCATGGCGTTGCAGTTCCGGTTGCGGCTTGACCCGCAGGCACGGGCTGTCGGTGTGGGCGCCGACCAGGCGAATGCCGTCATGCAGCGGGGCGTTGCGACCCAGCTTGAAGGCGATGATCGAGGAGTCGTTGCGCGTGACGTAGTAGCGACCGTTGGCCTCGGTGGTCCAGGTGTCGCGTTCGTCCAGGCGCTGGTAACCCGCCGCCTCCAGGCGTTGGGCAAGGCTGGCGGTGGCATGGAAAGGGGTGGGGGAGGCCTTGAGGAAGTCGATCAGGCCCTGGTTCAACTCTGCGCGCATAAGTAACTCCAGACAGCAATGGGCGGCAGTTTACCCCATCGACCGTCTGCATTGCAGGCACAATCCCGGCGATGCGAGCCTCGCCGGGGTCTTGCTCGCCATCAGCCCGAAGTGGCGACTCGCTCGCGCAGGTGAGCCATGATCAGGGCCTTGTCCTGTGGCCTGGACGGTTCCGGCAGGTCCCGTGGCCAGCGTTCCAATTGGCCAAACAGCCGCTGCTGGCGCTGTGGGTCCAGGCGCTGAATTTCCCGTGCGGCCGAATCCCACCAGTGATGCCGGCAGAGGTCGTAGTACGGATGGCTCGGCGCCGCGCTGCCATACAACAGGTCGCGGCCGATCTTGCGCGCCGCGCCGCGCTGGTTGCGCAACTTCCACTTGATTGTCAGACGCCGCCAGGCCGTCGGGAACGGCTTGCTGCGCGGTACTTCATGGCAACGCTCCACCAGCGCTGGCCTGAAGGCTTCGCCGTGCTGGGCGAAGAAGTGTGCCTGCATGGTGTGGAAGAAGCGCTTCTCGGCGAAGTAGTGATACACCTGCCGCCTGGTTTCGCGCACGGTCGCGTGTCGCAAGCCGAACGAAATGGCGATCTGCTCGATGGTGTGGATGTCGAAGCCGCCTTCGGTCCACTGATCGATCCGTTCGATGGCCTGGGCCAGCAGGCCTGCATCGTTGTCGGTCACGCCGCACAAACCGCTGTTGTAGAGCTTGAAGCCGTTGCCCCGGTTCACGCCGTGGGCGGCCAGGTGCGTGCCCAGTCGACGGTAATCCTCGCGCTCGCAGACGTAGTCCCAGTCGTACTCGAAGCTGTCCATCAGGTACTGCCCCGGCTGGATCTGCTGGAACAACAGGTCGGGGTCGTCGAGGAACAGCGTATCGGTGTCGACGAACAGGGTCTTTTGCGCCAGCGTCAGGCCCGCTGCGATGGCGCAAGCCTTACGACGGTGAATGTAGCCATGCTCGCCCTGCCATTGCGCCAGCCGTTCGGCGCTCAGGGCAAGGGTCTCGACCGGCCAGCCCTGGAAGTCCTCGGGGCGGTCAGTGAGAACCCGGATGCGCGGCAGGGTCGACGGCTTGCCGTGGGCCAGGGCGGTCAGGATGCTGAACTTGGCCTCGTGGCGGTAGACGTCCTGGTCGCCGTAGACCAGGTAGAGCAACTGGTGGGGGACTTTGTCGACAGGGGTTTCGTGTAGAGCCATAACCGGATTGCCAAACCTTAAATCGAGGGGAGCCATCTGTTGTGTACCGCGGTGCTCAGAAGGGTGCCGGGCATTCGAAGCGCAGGCGTTCGCCGCTCAGTGGATGGGTGAAGCTCAGCATGCTGGCGTGCAGGCACAGGCGTGGCCAGGCGGCCAGGGCTTGCGGGTGGGCGTAGAGCCCGTCGCCCAGCAACGGATGACCGATGGAGAGCATGTGCACGCGCAACTGGTGCGAGCGCCCGGTGATGGGGGTCAGTTCGACCCGGCACCAGTCGCCGCAGCGCTCCAGCACGCGCCAGAACGTCAGGGCGTGCTTGCCGTGTTCGTGGTCCACCACGTGGCGAGGCTTGGTCGGCGGGTCGTAGCGCAGCGGCAGGTCGATGCTGCCACTGTCCAGCGCCGGTTGGCCCCAGCACAGGGCGGTGTAGGCTTTTTCGGTTTCGCGGTCATGAAACTGCCGGGACAGTTCGCGATGGCTGTCCGGGTCGCGGGCCAGCAGGATGATGCCGGAGGTTTCCCAGTCCAGTCGGTGCACGATTCGCGCTTCCGGATAGCCGTTTTCCTGCAGGCGGGTGATCAGGCAGTCCTTGTTGTCGTCGGCCCGACCGGGCACGGACAGCAGCAGGGTCGGCTTGTCGACCACCAGCACGGCGGCGTCCTGGTGGATGATGCGAATGTTGGACAGGGGCATTGCAGACAGTCTCTTTACAAACGCCAACGGCGGCTCGGGCCCGGCCCTCGTGGGAGCGAGCTTGCTCGCGAAGGCGGTGGCACATTCAAGATCAATGTGTCTGGAAAACCGCGTTCGCGAGCAAGCTCGCTCCCACAAAAAAGGCTGTGGGGACCCGAGCCGCCGTGGCTCCCGCAGGATCTATCAGCGATCCGGCAGGGTGATATTGAGTTCCAGAATCGAGCAACTGCCCTGGCTTTCAAGTGCCACGTGCACGTCATCGCTACCGATGTTGACGTACTTGCGGATCACTTCCACCAGTTCCTTCTGCAAGGCCGGCAGGTAGTCAGGGGTGCTGCGTTGGCCGCGTTCGTGCGCCACGATGATCTGTAGACGCTCTTTCGCGACCGAGGCGGTACTGGGCTTTTTGTTGGCACGAAAGAAGTCAAAAAGATTCATTACCTACCTCCAAACAGGCGCTCGAAGAAACCTTTCTTCGTTACATCGAGGAATCGATGCTCCACGGTCTTGCCCAGCAGGCGATCGACGGCATCGCTGTACGCCTGGCCGGCGTCGCTCTGGTCGTCAAGAATCACGGGCACGCCCGAGTTGGAAGCCTTGAGTACGGCCTGGGATTCGGGAATCACACCCAGCAGGGTCACGGCGAGGATTTCCTTGACGTCTTCGACGCCGAGCATTTCGCCGTCGCTGACCCGTTGCGGGTTGTAGCGGGTCAGCAGCAGGTGTTCCTTGATCGGCTCTTCGCCGTTTTCGGCGCGGCGCGATTTGCTCGCCAGCAGGCCCAGCATGCGGTCGGAGTCACGTACCGACGACACTTCCGGGTTGGTCACCACGATCGCCTCGTCGGCGAAGTACATGGCCAGGTGGGCGCCTTTCTCGATACCGGCCGGGGAGTCGCAGACCACGAACTCGAAGTCTTCCTTGAGTTGCATCAGGACTTTTTCCACGCCTTCCTGGGTCAGCGCGTCCTTGTCACGGGTCTGGCTGGCGGCCAGCACGTAGAGGTTCTCAAGGCGCTTGTCCTTGATCAGGGCCTGTTGCAGGTTCGCTTCGCCGTTGACCACGTTGACGAAGTCATAGACCACGCGACGCTCGCAACCCATGATCAGGTCGAGGTTACGCAGGCCGACGTCGAAGTCGACGATGACTGTCTTGTGCCCGCGCAGAGCGAGGCCGGTACCGATAGCGGCGCTGGTGGTGGTCTTACCCACACCACCCTTGCCGGATGTAACCACGAGAATCTTGGCCAAGGTGTTTCACCCCTAAGGAAAAAGGACTTTGTCAGCCCCTGAAAAACATCTCTGGAAAACTGCTGCAAGTGGACAGGCCTGGCGGGAATCGGACGGGGGCGGGATTTACCTCCGGTAAATACTGCCTGGTCCTGTTTCCTGCGTCGTTTAAGCCGTTTTCGCTACGTTTTAGAGATGCTTGGAAAATGCGGCAGTATCCGTTAAAGCCGAATGATGTTCAACACGTCGCCCGACAGGCTGATCTGTACGCCGGCGCCCCACAGCGGGTCGCGGCGCAGGTCTTCGGAGACCTTGTATTGTCCGGCGATGGAAACCAGTTCAGCGCTCAATTGCTGACAGAAGATCCTGGCCTTGGTATCGCCCTTGACGCCGGCCAGTGCGCGACCGCGCATCGGGCCGTATACATGGATGTTGCCATCGGCCAGAAGTTCCGCACCCGGGCTGACCGACGAGACGATGACCAGATCGCCACCCTGGGCATAAATCTGTTGCCCGCCGCGTACGGGCGAGGTGATGACCCGTGTCGGCTTGACGGTTGGCTCGGGTGGTTTTTCCGGGGTTTTCCTGGTGTCGACCGGGCTCAGTTCCAGCACCCGCTCGCGGGCACCGGACGGCGGCAGCACCGGAATGTCCACGGCGATGGCGGCGGCGATGTCCTCGATGCGGCTGGCGCGGATGGCCAGGGTGCGCAGGCCGTGATGGCGGCACACGCGCATCAGGCCTGGCAGGTCCACCGCGCCTTCGCCGGGCGGCAGCTTGTCCAGGGCCAGCACCAGCGGGGCGTTGCTGAAGAAATTCGGTGCCTGGGCGACTTTTGCCGCCAACTGCCGGTCAAGGCTCTCCAGGTCGTTGCGGGCCAGCTCCAGCACCGTAATGGCGAGCATGCTGCCCTTCAACTGGAACACGGGATCTTGGTCTAGCGGTTCGGTTTGGCTCATGGTCGGTGTACAACGACTTGTCGCTAAAAGTGCCGAGACTTATAACGAGATCGTCCGCGAGCCGCAAGCCGGGTCGAACGATGTAGAATGCGCGGCCCATGTCTTTGTGGAAGCTGTAATGGATCGCCCGCGTTTTCGAGCTGCTTTTTTTCATCCGCGTTTCTGGCTGCTGTGGTGCGGCCTGGGGCTGTTGTGGCTGGTCGTCCAGCTGCCGTATCCGTTGCTGCTGCGGGTCGGTCGTGCATTGGGTGCACTGATGTACCGGGCCGCCGGCGACAGACGGCGCATTGCCCGCCGCAACCTGGAGCTGTGTTTCCCGGAAAAGTCCGCTGCCGAGCGCAAGCGCCTGCTCAAGGAAAACTTCGCGTCCACCGGCATTGCCTTCTTCGAAATGGCCATGAGCTGGTGGTGGTCGCGTTCGCGCCTGGCCAGGCTGGCCCATGTCGAGGGGCTGGAGCACCTCAAGCAGGCCCAGCGCGAAGGCAAGGGCGTGATCCTGATGGCGCTGCACTTCACCACGCTTGAAATCGGCGCAGCCTTGCTCGGCCAGCAGCACACCATCGATGGCATGTACCGCGAACACAAGAACCCGCTGTTCGACTTCATTCAGCGCCGAGGCCGCGAGCGGCACAACCTCGATTCCCTGGCGGTGGAGCGTGACGACGTGCGCGGCATGCTCAAGCTGCTGCGTGCCGGCCGGGCGATCTGGTACGCGCCGGATCAGGATTACGGCGCCAAGCAAAGCGTGTTTGTGCCACTCTTTGGTATCCAGGCGGCAACGGTGACCGCGACCACCAAGTTCGCCCGCCTGGGCAAGGCGCTGGTCGTGCCGTTCACCCAGGAGCGCCTGGCCGATGGCAGCGGTTATCGCCTGGTGATCCAGGCGCCGCTGGCGGATTTCCCAGGGGAGAGCGAGGAAGCCGATTGCATCCGCATCAATCAATGGGTCGAGCAATCGGTGCGCGATTGTCCCGAGCAGTACCTCTGGGCCCACCGGCGCTTCAAGAGCCGCCCACCGGGCGAGCCCAAGCTGTACGACAAACGCGGCTGAGTTTTTTTTGATATCCCTTGAGCACGGAGCATGGCGATGACCCCAGCTGAACCCGTTACAGGTTTGATTCTTTCCGGTGGCGGGGCTCGGGCAGCGTATCAAGTGGGGGTGTTGGCGGCGATTGCCGAGTTGCTGCCCGAGGGCGGGCAAAATCCCTTTCCGGTGATCGTCGGCACGTCGGCGGGGGCGATCAACGCCGTCAGCCTGGCGAGCGGGGCGATGGACTTCAAGAGCGCCATCGAACGGCTGACAGCATTCTGGCGAACGGTGCGCAGCCACCAGGTCATGCGCAGCGACTGGCGCGGCGTGCTGGGCCAGGCGACACGCTTCATCACCCACAGCTTGCTGGGCCTGGGGGCCAAGTTGCCGGTGGCGCTGATCGACAGTTCGCCCTTGCGGGCGCTGCTGGAGGCACAGTTCCACGCCTCGGGCATCGAGCAGGCCATCGCCGAGCAACAACTGCGGGCGGTGGCGGTGACGGCCTTCGGCTATGAATCCGGCCAGGCCGTGACGTTCTACCAGGGCCGCGGCACCATCGATGCCTGGCTGCGGCATCGGCGCATTGGCGTGCCGGCGCTGTTGTCGGTGGAGCACCTGCTGGCCAGCTCGGCGATCCCGCTGTTGTTCGCGCCGGTCAAGATCGGCCCGCAGTATTTCGGCGACGGTGCGGTGCGGCAATCGGCGCCGATCAGCCCGGCCCTGCACCTGGGCGCCAACCGCGTGCTGGTCATCGGCGTCAGCGGCAACCCTCGGGGCGCTGGCGGGCAAACCCCCTCGGAGCGAAGCTACACCGGCCTGCAACCGACCCTGGCGCAGATCGGTGGGCACATGCTCAACAGTACCTTCATCGACAGCCTGGAAAGCGACATCGAGTTGCTTCAACGTTTGAACGGCTTCAGCCACCTGTTGCCCGACGACGTCCCGGCTCATGCCCTGGGGGCGGCACCCGTGGACGTGCTGGTGATTTCCCCGAGCCAGCCCATCGACGAAATCGCCGCGCGCCATCGCCAGGAGCTGCCTCGTGCGCTGCGGGTATTCCTGCGCGGCCCGGGCGCGACCAAGACCAGCGGCGCGGGCGTGCTGAGCTACCTGTTGTTCGAGGCGGGGTATTGCAGCGAACTGATCGAGCTGGGCCGCCAGGATGCGCTGGCCCAACGCGAGGCGTTGAGTCGGTTTTTGCGGTTGGCTCAGGAATGACAAAGAAGGTCAGTCAACTCAGAATCCCTGTGGGAGCGGGCTTGCTCGCGAAAGCGTCGGGTCAGCTTGCATCCAGGCCGGATGTGCTGCCGTCTTCGCGAGCAAGCCCGCTCCCACAGGGGGATTAGCTGCGGGCTGAATATCAGAAGTGATACTTCAGCAAAAAGCTGGTGTTGCTCTGGTTGGTCTTGAACCCTTCGCTGTCTTCGATCCCGTACTTGTTCTTCCAGTAGTCATATTCCACCCCCACGTACAACTGCTTGTCGCCCAGCTTCAGGGCCTTGCCCAGGTCGTATTTGATCTGCGGGTTGATGTGCAGGTTGGCGTGATAGGTGCCTTTGGAATTGCGGTCGTTGTCGACTACCCAGTCGATGAAACCGTCGATCAGGATGTCGGACGAGCCCACGGGAAGGGTGTAGGCCCAGACCGGGGTGATTTGCCAGACGTTGTCGCCGGCGCGTGGGCCTTCGGTCTGGCGGTTGTAGAAGTTCAGCTGGAAGTAATCGAAGCCGGGAATCGCCAGGTCGAAGCCCGGGCCGATCAGGTAGGACTCGTTGTCGCCTTCGCCGAACTCATACGTCATCGCCAGCAGCACGTCCTTGATCGGGCCCAGTTCCAGTTTCTGGTCGAAGATCTTGCCGAACGACAGGCGTGGGCTGAACTCGCCGTAGTAGGTGTTCGGTCCCGCCTGGCCGTCTTCCTTGCCGTTGTAGAAGATCCGGTCGAGGAAGAAGAAGTTGTCCCCGTATTTCCAGGCATCGGCGTGCTCGAAGGTCACGGTCTGCTGGATGCGCGGGTTGACCTGGAAATCCTTGCCGTACAGGTAGGTCAGGCTGTTGTTCTGCCACTGGAACAGGTCGTCGGCCATGGCCTGGCCGCCGGCCAGCAAGGATCCTGTGACGATCAGGCTGGTGCACGTGCGTTTCATTCGGTTTGCTCCCAAAGGTAAGTTGGTACCGCTTTTTTCAGTCAGCGCTCTGGTGTGGCGCCTTTTTTCACGGAATTAAAACATCCGTTCGGTCAGCTTTTTGCTCGTGAGAAGCGCTGACAGCGAGCGTCGTGCCTGTTCCGCCATGGCGGCGAAGGCTCGATCAGCCGTGTTGCAACAGTCGAAAAGGGATTTCAGGACGCCTGCGCGCAGCGTTGGAACACGCGGGCGTGTGGGTCAGGGTCTGAGTATTGTTATGAGGCGTTCGGGGTCGAACGGGCGCGCAGGATACGGGCTTGTCTCGACGGGCTCAAGTGCCGTGCGGCGGCGCCTGGACGACGGGCCTGGGGCAGGGAGGCAGGGTTGGATCATCCGGTGCTTTCCTCTTGTTTTTATTGTTGAGGCAGGCCGTCGCTGGCGGGCGGCCGGTCGTGTGCCGGCTGCCCGTCAGCGGTATCGCGTGGCGCGGTCTTCAGTGGGTCTGCGCGCCCTGGTTGATCCAGGCGCCGATCAGGTCACGTTCCTGCTGGGTCATCTGGGTGATGTTGCCCAGGGGCATGATCTGGTTGGTCACGGCCTGGGCCTGGATGCGCGCGGCCTGTTCCTTGATCTGCTGCGGCGTGTCGAACATCACCCCGGCCGGTGCCGCGCTGAACAACGGGCTGGTGGGCTTGGCCGAGTGACAGACCGAGCAGCGCTCCTGGATCACGTTGTGGACCTTCTCGAACGACGGGCCCTGGACGTTGGAGGCCTGGGCAGGTTGTGCCGCCGGTGCGGCCGGCGTGGTCGCCGGCTTGGCACCCCCGCCCACGGCGGTTTCCGGCAGTGGCTGATACTCGATGGTCGCCGGGGCCTTGGCGACCTCCGGGGCGCTCGATGGAGGCTTGGGCCCGGTGACATACGCCAGGCAAATCATCGCCAGGGCGCCGACCGGCAACGTCCAGGCAAACCGGTTGCTGTCGTGGCGGGTGTTGAAGTAATGACGCACCAACACCGCGGCCACGGCGATACCGGCCAGGATCAGCCAGTTGTATGGGCTGCCGTAGGTGCTCGGGAAGTGGTTGCTGATCATGATGAACAGCACCGGCAGGGTGAAGTAGTTGTTATGGCGCGAGCGCAGCAACCCCTTGGCCGGCAGGGCCGGATCGGGCGTGCGGTTCTCGGCGATGGCGGCCACCAGGGCGCGCTGGGCCGGCATGATGATGCGGAACACGTTGCCGACCATGATCGTGCCGATCACCGCGCCGACGTGCAGGTAGGCACCACGACCACTGAACACCTTGCTGAAGCCATAGGCCGCCGCGATCAGCAGCACGAACAGGATCCCGCCGAGCAGGGCGGGGCGCTTGCCCAGGGCCGAGTCGCAGAGAAACGAATAGATGAACCAGCCGGCGAGCAACGAGCCGAGGCCCAGGGCCACGCCTTGCGGGCCGCTCAGGCTGCTGCCCGGTGCCAGCAGGTAGACGGTCGGGTTCCAGTAGAACACCACGCACAGCAGCGCGATGCCCGACATCCAGGTGAAGTAGGCTTCCCACTTGAACCAGTGCAGGTTGTCCGGCATGGCCGGTGGCGCGAGTTTGTATTTTTCCAGGTGATAGATGCCGCCACCGTGGATGGCCCACAGGTCGCCGGCCAGGCCGCTCCTGGGGTTGACGCGGTTGAGGTTGTTTTCCAGCCAGACGAAGTAGAACGACGCGCCGATCCAGGCCACGCCAGTGATCATATGAACCCAGCGAACGCTCAGGTTCAGCCATTCCAGCATATGTGCTTCCACAGTCTTTACCTCTCGCCCGTCACGCTTGTTTTCGCGTGATCGGACGCTTCTCTTATTGGTGGGGATCGAGGATCAAACACTCATCCTCTATGAAGAAATGCTCATCGCAGTTATTGCCTGTGCCACTGCGATCAACCACCAGGAAGTCATCCCGCTTTTCGATCGTCAGCACCGGGTGGTGCCAGACGCCGCGATGGTAATTGATGCCCTGCCTGCCGTTGGTGACGAAGGCACGGGCCAAGCCTGATACAGGTGCATCGCCAAGTGGCGCGACCACGATCAGAAAGGGGTTGCCGAGCAGCGGAATGAAGGCCTGGCTGCCCAGCGGATGACGCTCCAGCATGCGCACGGTCAACGGCATCTGCAGCGCGTCGGCGCGGAAGATGCTGATGATCGCCTTGTCGTCCGGCAGCGCGGTTTCAACCGTCGCCAGGCGATGGAAGCGCATGGTCGAACCATTGTTGATCATGAAGTGATCGCTGCCGTCGGTTTCGATCACGTCACCGAACGGGGCGAAGGCTTCTTTGGTCAAGGGTTCGATCTTGAGTGTGCGCATGCTGGTTTTCTCAATCCAAAATTCTGTGTTGTTGGTTCAGCTTTTGTGGCGAGGGAGCTTGCTCCCGCTGGACTGCGCAGCAATCCCTTTTCAAAGCTTGGGGTTGCCCTGCAACCCAGCGGGAGCAAGCTCCCTCGCCACGGGTGCGGAGTTTACTTCGCGACCTTGCCAAGCACGCGCAGGCGGCTCACCCCACCATCCGGGAACACATTCAGGCGGATGTGGGTGATCGGCCCCAGGGCCTTGATCTGCTCGGCGAAGGTGTGTTCGGCGTGCATTTCCAGTTTCTGGCTCGGCAGCAGTTCGCGCCAGAACAGCGACTGGGTTTCGATCTGGCTGTCGGTGCCGCCCTTGACGAACGCGCCCTGGATCGAGCAGCTGTCCGGGTAGTTGCCCTTGAAGTGCAGGGTGTCGACGATCACTTTCTCGACGATGCCGGCATGGCCCAGGGCGACGATCACCCAGTCATTGCCTGGGGTGCGACGCCGGGCGGTTTCCCAGCCGTCGCCCATGTTGACGCCACGGCCTGGGTTGAGGATGTTGCTCATGCGGCCGAAGTGTTCGTCGGAGCAGGCCAGGGCGCGACCGCCATTGAGGGCGGCGGCCAGGTCGATCTGTTCGTTGTCGCCCACCGCCGACCAGTCGCGATGCGGAATGCCGTAGACCCGCAGCCGGGCCACGCCGCCATCGGGGTAGATGTTGAAGCGCAGGTGGCTGAACGCCTGGTCGTTACTGATCTCGTGGTAGTGGTGGCTGTTGCCTTGCAGTTCGACGGCCGACAGCACTTCAGTCCACTGGGTGTTGTCGTCCGGCTCGCCTTCGGCCAGGAAACAGGCTTCCAGGGATGCCGACGGCGGGTAGTTGCCGGTGAAGAATGAAGTGTCGATGTCCACGCCCTTGATGGTGCCGGCCACGCCCAGGCGGATCACGGCGCTGTCGTAGCCTTCGAAGCGCTTGCGACGCGATTCCCAGCCGTCCATCCATTTGCCATTGTCATCGAACACGCCCTCTTTCCAGACGGCCGGGGTCGGTTGGAACAGGCGATTGGCGTCGGCGAACCAGTCGTCGGTGACCGAGATGATCTTGGTGCCGAGACGGGCGTCGGCCAGGTTGACGAACTTCTCGAAAGGTACGGCGTAAGCTTTCATTCTTCTTGTCTGCCTTTGAATAAGTTGGCTGGGGATGCTTGCAAGCCCTGGAGGTGGCTGCTCGCTAAAGGGTCAGTAATCGGAACAACGCGATTTTGTTGATCTCCGCCAGCGCGCACTTGAACTCGGTGTCTACCGGGTTGTGGATGCGCGTTTCGAATGCCGCGAGGATCTGGTGCCGGTTGCTGCCTTTTACCGCCATGATGAAGGGAAACCTGAACTTGGCCTTGTAGGCGTCGTTCAGCTCGGTGAAGCGCTGGAACTCTTCGCTGGTGCATTGGTGGATACCGGCGCCGGCCTGTTCATGCGTGCTGGCTTCGGTCAGTTGGCCCTGGACGGCCGCTTTGCCGGCCAGGTCCGGGTGAGCGTTGATCAGGGCCAGTTGGCTGGCGTGATCGGCGCTCAAAAGGATGTCGCTCATGCGCTGGTGCAGGGTTTCGATCTGGTCGATCGACGGATCCTGGCCCAGGTCGAACGCCTTCTCGGCCACCCATGGCGAATGTTCATAGATGTCGGCGAAGGCCTCGATGAAGGCTTCGCGGCTCAGGGTGGACGGCTTGAGGGTCTGGAACGCGGTCATTTCGACGCTCCTGGCTTCGATGCGCCGGGGCAGGGATGGACCTGTTGCCAGTGACGGGCGATGTCGACGCGGCGGCTGAACCAGACCTGCTCGTGGCGCTTGGCGTATTCGAGGAAACGCTTGAGCGAGGCAAGGCGGGCGGGGCGGCCGATCAGGCGGCAGTGCAGGCCGATGGAGAGCATCTTCGGCGCTTCGGCGCCTTCGGCATACAGCACGTCGAAGGCGTCCTTGAGGTACTGGAAGAAGTCGTCGCCGTTGTTGAACCCCTGCACCTGGGTGAAGCGCATGTCATTGGTGTCGAGGGTGTACGGGATCACCAGGTGCGGCTTGCCGTTGGGGGTGTTGGGTTCCCAGTAGGGCAGGTCATCGTCGTAGGTGTCGCTGTCATAGAGGAAACCGCCTTCTTCCATCACCAGCCGACGGGTGTTGGGACCGGTGCGCCCGGTGTACCAGCCCAATGGACGTTCGCCGGTGATTTCGGTGAGGATGCGGATCGCTTCGAGCATGTGCTCGCGTTCCTGGGCTTCGTTCATGTACTGGTAGTCGATCCAGCGGTAGCCATGGCTGCAGATCTCGTGACCGGCGGCGACCATGGCGCGGATCACGTCCGGATGGCGCTGGGCGGCCATGGCCACGGCGAAGATGGTCAGCGGGATGTCGAATGACTTGAACAGCTTGAGGATCCGCCAGACACCGGCACGGCTGCCATACTCGTACAGCGACTCCATGCTCATGTTGCGCTCGCCCTGCAGCGGTTGCGCCGCGACCATCTCCGACAGGAACGCTTCGGATTCCTTGTCGCCATGCAGGATGTTGCGCTCGCCACCTTCCTCGTAGTTGAGGACGAAGGACAGGGCGATACGGGCATTGCCCGGCCACTGGGGATGGGGAGGGTTACTGCCGTAACCGATCAGGTCGCGTGGGTAGTCAGCGCTCACTGCAGTCTTCCTTCTTGTTCGAACCATGTAGGTGGCGCCCCGGTGATGGATCTTGGGCTGGCGTCACGACGATGGAGTGATTGTATACAACTTTATGTGCAGTTTGTAAGCCTGAATTTTCGCAATTTTCGCACTTGCCCGGTATAGGCCTACACTGCAAGAAATCTGCCCGTTTGGTCAATTAACCGATAGAAGCTTAGCGTATCTGCTGGTTTGGCGGCAGATTGGCGCGGACCCAGGGACGATGGAGTCGGCGGAAAAGTTTCTGTTTTTTATTGTGTACAATTTTCTTTTAAAGTGTCTTAATTCGCTCATCGCCGCGCCCGTTCGTGCTCCGAAACGGTGCGGCCTGTCTTTCAACCGATCAGGAGGCGTCGGGCCGGACTGCCCTGCAGCGAGGCGCGCACAATCAATGGGACGTTTGACTACTCACGTTTTGGATGCTGCACATGGCTGCCCGGGCAGTTCGATCAAGATTGAACTGTACCGCGTGGAAGGCTCGCACCTGCAGCAGGTCGCCAGCGCGCTGACCAACAGCGATGGCCGTTGCGACGCGCCGCTGCTGCAAGGGGATGACTACCGTTCGGGGGTCTATCAGTTGCAGTTCCACGCCGGTGACTACTACCGCGCCCGGGGGGTGCAACTGCCCGATCCGGCTTTCCTCGACGTGGTGGTGTTGCGCTTCGGCATTTCAGCCGAGCAGGAGCACTACCACGTGCCCCTGCTGATTTCGCCGTATGCCTATTCAACTTATCGAGGCAGCTGACCCCAAGCAGCAGCCTGGTCCTGGAAGCCATTGCGCATGTAGCTTCCCTGGTTTTTCGCCCGCCCACACTGCGGGCTTTTTTTTGCTTGCAGGTTTACAGCCGGGCGTTGTCATCGCGGATGATGAAGACGGTGTCGGCGACGCCTGGCAGGATCTGCGAACCACCCTTGAGCCAGACGATCCTGTTGGCCTCGTGGGCGTCCTTGACGGCTTGCGCGGCGGCGTCGCCGACCTGGGTTTCCAGGTTCATGCCGGTTGTGTTGGGGTTGTTGTGCGTGGGCAAGGACAGCTTCGGGATCCGGGTGCGGTGCAGGCTCATGAAAAACAGATAGTCGTGCCCCGTGCGTCGAAAGACCAATGCCGGAAAACTGTTGAAGTTGTTGGGCTCCATGACCGTGTAACCATTGCGGGTCAACAGGCCGGCCATGAAGCGCTTGAAGTCTATGGTCGAGTAGGTCGAGAGAAAGTATTCCCACTGCTGCCTGAACCGCATGGGGTCGAAGTCCAGCCGGTTTAATGCACCTGTCGAGGACGGGGCGGGCAGGTCGATGGCGCGGGAGGTGTTGGTGATTCCTGCCGTGGTGGGAAGCGTCGACAGCATCAGCAACGGATCGCTCCATTGCGGGTGAGGGGAAGGAGTGGCGTGTTTCCAGCTGTGGAAAATCTGCCGCAGAGCGGTCAGTCCTGCGGCGTCGGCATACGGGGAGCTGTTGGCCAGTTCGAACTGCCTCCTGGCGATGTTTTCCAGGGTAACGGTGGTGACCTCCGGAAAAATGTCCCTGACGTGAGCCGTCAATGTTTTTTCGAACGGCAGCCGGGCGTCGATTTCCCAGTGATCGTGCGGCGGAACACGTATCACGGCCCTGGGCTGTTCTTCGGGCGTGTGCCTGAGAATGGCCTCCAGCACATCGAAATCATAGGCCGGATGCAGGGGCGGCTGGATGTACAGGATCGGGAATTCCCGCGCGTCCATGCGGCTCATCACCTTGTAGTGGACACCGCTCACGGTGATGAACTGGGGCAGTGCGAGCGTTGGCTTGAACGCCCACTCCGGCCTGAACACTGGCGGGGGTTCTACGCTGGCTTCGTTTTGCGGTGTCGGTGCCGGAGTCGTGCGCTGGCGCTTGGGCGCCGTCGCTTCGTATGAATCATCGTCCGACAGGCTGTGCAAGGTCATGGTCAGCGAGGCGTCGCTGCTGTCCGACTCGACCGCAACGGCAACCCGCCGCCACAGCAGGCTGCCTGCCACTTGTTCCAGGCGTGGCCCGGAGGCGACCAGCTCGGCGCTGGAGCGGGCCCTGTGGTGGCCTTCGGCATCGTGGCCCAGCAGCACCGTCCCGCCTTCTTCCAGTTCGACGTACGTGCGTGTCCTGAATGTGCGGATGCCCGAGGTGGCGTCGGGCGCTGATAACAGGGGCACCAGTTCCGGCGAAAGGTAGTAGGGGTCCAGCGACAGGGCGCCGGGCAGCGTGTCGACGGGCGCCGGTGAACTGATGTCGGAGAGATGGACAGGGCTGTGCAGAGGCTCTGGCGCCTGGGTGTCGCTTCCCGATGACGAACTGGAGGTCGTCTCAACGCCATCTCCCCTGACGGGGTTCCTGGGCAATGTTTGTGCCTGCGTGTCGCGCTGGCTGTGGGGCGCTTCGGGCGGTTGGCCTGGCACCGTAGGCCGGATAGGGCGTTTTGGACTCATGGAATGTGTCTGCTCTTGAGTTGAACAAAATGGTCGAGCCTGCGGCCTGTCGCGCTGACAGGCTGGGGCCTTGAAGATGTTCAGTGAAAAAGAGCAGGCGGGTGCACTACATAGATATGGCGCTCGAACGAACCTTCGGCAAAATCCGCATCAAGACGGCGATTGCTCGGATAGCACCGCATCGAGCGTGCGAACCCAGGTGGAATAGGGGAGTTCTGCGCCGAACGTCGGGCTCAGGCTGACGGCGTAGGCCAGCATCAGCGACCTGCTCAGCGTGAAGCCCTCCACCAGTTTCACGCACTGTTCCCGCAACAGGCGCAGGGCGTTGTCGCCCAGGGGTGGGTGCTGGCTGAGGCCTTCGCGGACGAGGTCCTGATAGACCTGGAGATGGTGGTCGCACAGCTCGGTCTTTTTCAGCTGATGCGCCGTGATGACCCGCGAGGGGTCCGTATCAAGGCGCCATTGACGAGCCTGAAGGTGATAACTCAAGGTGCCGGGTGAACCGTCCTTGAGGGCCATGTGGGACACCTTCAAGGACTCGGACGACAGCTTGGCCAGTTCGCTAGGCAATGGCGCGTCGGCATCGATCATGGGCGCCAGGTAGCGGCCATCCAGCGATTCGACGTAGACCCGCTCGAACAGGCTGTCGACGCCATAGACGACGCCCTGCGCGGTAATCACCCGTATCCGGTCGACCAGGTCTTGCGCTTCATGGGCAGGTAGATGGATGACCGTTGCGCCGATGTGCAACCGGTTGGACGCGAGGGTGATCTCGACCTGGCCGAGGGCCGTGGCATCGAGCTCCCAGGTGGAGGCATGGGGCAAGCGGGGGTTGGCATTGGCCAGCGCGCCCGGCGTGGACAGGCGCAGCGTCACGTTCGGGCTCAGGTGAACCAGGTACGTCGCGCCCTGGCCGATCAGGACTTCGACACCGCTTTGGTGCGCAGAGGCCGTGAGCTTGGCGCAGGTCGCCCGGTGGCCCATGTAATGGGGCGTTTTATCCAGGGGTTGGAGGTAGGCGTAACGCTTTCGGGTGGGCGTGAGCGCCTGGGGCGCTTCGGTTTTCCAGCTCACGGGGGCTTTGTGGATGAAGCGCTTGTCCAGCAACAGGCCGTAGTCGGGAGTGGGTTGGGCCAGGCGGTATGACGCGCCGTCATTCATGACCAGGATGAACACGTGCTGCGACACCAGGGCGGAAAAGGCCCGGCGCCCGGTTGGCTTGTCGCGCGCGGTGTAGCGCTCGTCGGAACTGGCCAGATTGTTCAGCACGACCCGGTTTTTGCCAAAGTGCAGCGTCAGGCCACATTCGCCGTACCTGACGCTGTCCCCTTCGTCGTCCTGGGTGACATGGGCGTTGTAGTGGGCCTCGATCCGGGTCAACGCCGCGTGGCTGTAGTCCAGGTGAAGCGTGGTGGAGCAGTCACTTTTGTGCCTGACGTTAAGGGTGGTGAGCTCCACTCGCCGGGACACGTAATGGCTGGTGTCTCTGTCGTGGGCGATCGACAGCTCGCTGTGATCATTCAGGATGCTCGGGTTTCGCGGTGTGCCTTGCTGCACCATGATGGCTTCGACGGCGAGCCGGTTGCCATCCTCGAGGGTGTCGGGCAGGTCGGGCACCCAATGGAAGCCGTCCTGGGTGACGAAGGTCAGCCGGCTGTTTTGCAGTGCCCTTGGGTAGGCCGTGTCGCTGTAGACATTGTTGACGGTCACAGTGCGAACGTCCCAGTCGTTTGCATCGAAGCAGGCCGTCATCACCAGGTTGCCCGCTTCGATGGCCCAGCTTTCGATCAGGTCCGCGCGCCAGTCCAGGGCGATGATGCTGTGGTCCACACCGTCTTCGCTGATCCAGACATGGCCGGGGCGATGGGCGATGGCATAGACGTCGGCCCCCGGGCCGCCATCTGCGTTGCGGTTGCTGGCGCCGAGGATGAAAATCCGGTCATCCCCGGCGCCGGCCTCGATTGAATCGTGGCCGCGGGACTTGAGGGTGTTCGAGCCGGCCGTTCCCTTGATGACGCTGGTGCCGCCCTCACGGATCTCGACGTGTTCGATGCCTTCCAGGACGGTCGCGCGGTAGGCGCCGCTCGCCGCTCCGGCGATGACGCTGACTTGCCCGGCCTCCAGGTCGACGTGATAACCCAGTCGCGGCGCCGGGGAGTTGCTGTTTCGGCCGGCCAGGATCAGCGTGTCGCTGCCCGCGCCGCCCACCAGGCGATTGGGCGAAGGCGCCGGTTCCTGCGCGAGGATCTGCGGCGAGCCCTCGAAAATGAACACGTCATCTTTCGTCCCGCCGGTCAGCGTTTTCAGACCGCTGGCGTAATGGAACACGTTGGGTTTGTTTTCTGCGCCCAGGAGGGTGTCGTTGCCACCGCCGATGTACCAATGAATGCCTTTGTGATCCTCCGCTGCTTCAATGACGGCACCGGGCGTCTCGGCGGTGACGCCGTCGCGTGCATCGATCGTGTCATCGCTGTCCTGGATCCGCGGGCGCACGGTCGTCGCCGGCTGGCGCTTGCCGGTCCACCAGTTCCAGGTGTTGTAGGTCACCGGTTCGAGTTCCACGGTGAACGTGCCGTTCACGATTGCCTCGGTACTGTCCTTCAACGGCCCCCTGAGCAGCTTCAAGGCGTTGGCCTGGAGTCGTTGGGTGTGCTCGGCGGTGGCCTTGGCGACCAGGTAGCGATCACGGATTTCGTCATCCGGGCTGATCATCCAGAAGGCGAACCAGCCCGTACGCAAGCGTTCATGGACGGTGAGCTGCAGGTAGTCGTCGATTTCATCGACTTGACGGATGGCGCCCCAGATTTGTGAGCCAACCACCAGAATCAGCCCTGCGGCCAGGCCCGCGGGTCCGGCCGAGGTGAACCCGGCCAGCGCGGCGACACCCAGGGTCACGGCCATGGCGGCGCTGGTGACGCTCAACGCGGCGCTGACGTAGTGATCGGTGGCCTCGCTGCCGGTGGCGGAGGCGGCGGTCTTGAAGGCGTCGACGGCGGCGATGATGTCGAAAGGCAGGGTCAGTACGCTGGCAATCAGGCCACTTCCACGGGCCAGGCGGATGGCGAACATGGTCTTGCCGAAGTCCTCCAGAGAGCGTTGGCCGGCCTTGATCATCTGGGTGGCTTGTCGGGTCACCAGTGCCTCGACGCCGATGGACGCCACCTCGGCGCTCACGCTGGCACCGTTGAACAGCGTCTGGTAGGCGTCCTGGTCGCGGATGGCGTCTTGCAGGCCTCGCAGGCCGCTATAGATACCGAAAGCCTGGAGGCCCAGGCCGGTAGGAATGAGCACATGGCTCTTGGTCTGGCTCAACCAGCTCAGCGACTGTTGCGCCAGGCCACGGCTGTCGAGGTTCTGGGCCAGTTTCAAGAGCCGCTCCAGCGTACTCCGGTTGCTGCCCGGCTCAACCTGGATTTGCCTGGGTTGCCCCAGCAATGGGCGCGCGGCCCGGGACCGCAGGCTGGCCATTTCGAAGAGCAGGGTGGGCAGGCGATAGTCGTTGGCATCGGCGGTGAGTGTCAGGCGGGTTTCGAGGGCATCCGGGTCGAGCTGCAGTGAATCCAGGAAAAAGCGGCTGGGGATGCGAAAGAACGTGTTGTCACCGTTCAGCGGCTGCCCATCGGTCGTCGCACCCAGTGCGTCCAGGGCTGAACGGGTGACGGTTACGGAGCCGATGTGGAGCGGGCCGTAAAGTTGATCGACGACCTTGAGCTGGGCGTGCCTGTGGGCGTCTTCGGGGCTGGGCGGCGTCGTATCGGCTGCCCGAAAATCGAGTGTCTGGGGGCTGTGTTCATTCGTGTGCAGACCCAGGTCCGTGACAACGACACCGTGGTCGTCAGGGGCGGAGTGGGGCGGGGTAACCTCGGCCATGGTGAACTTCCTTGTTCAACGGTACGTGAATGGCCTTCTATGTAAGGTGTTTTCCCTGGGGTGTATATCGATGGGTTGTTGCCATGTTTTGCCAAGGTCTGGGCTCGAAGGGCGCAGGCCATCCGTGGTGAACGACGCTCAGTGGGCGGACATCAGCGATGCCGCGCCCGCGCCACCGAACAGGCCGGCACTGATGCGGTTGAACCAGCTCTGGCCCTTGCCCGTGCGCAGGTACCGCGCCGCACCGTGGGCGCCGAGCCCGTAGGCCAGCTTGCACAGCAGGTCGAGGACGGTCCAGGTGGCGATCATGATCAACAGTTGGGGCAGGAACGGCTGTTCGGCGCTCAGAAACTGCGGCAGGAAGGCGGCGAAGAACAGGATGTCCTTCGGGTTGCTGGCGCCCAACACGAAGGCCCGGCCGAACAGTGCGCGAAAGCGCGGCACGGCGGCGGCCTGGGGCACCTCGGCGCCCTGGGAGGGCTGGCGCGATTGCTGCCAGCTCTGCCAGGCCAGGTAGAACAGGTACAGCGCGCCGGCGATTTTCAGGCCGCTGAAGAGTTTTTCCGAGGCCAGCAGCAATGCGCCGAGCCCCAGCGCCGAAGCGCTCAGCAGGCAGATCGAGGCAATCACCCCGCCAAGGAATGCCGGGTACGAGCGTCGCAGGCCGTAGTTCAGGCTGTTGCCGATCATCAACAGCGACAGGGGCCCGGGGATGAGGATCACCACCAGCGCGGCGCCACTGAACAACAGCCAGGTTTCCAGATTCATTGCTTTGCTCCTGATGTACAAAAGCCTCACCCAAGGGTGAGGCGGTGGATAAGGGGGCCGCTTACAAGAAGATGAACTTGGCGATGAAGATCGCGCAGAGCACCCACAGGCTGACGGAAATGTCCTTGTGCTTGCCGGTGCCGGCCTTGAGCACCACATAGGTGATGAAGCCCAGTGCGATGCCGTCGGCCACCGAGAATGTCAGAGGCATCATGATGGCCGTGACAATGGCCGGGATGCTGTCGGTCGGTTCGTCCCATTCGATGTGCGCCATGCCGCCCATCATCAGCATGGCGACGTAGATCAGCGCGCCGGCGGTGGCGTAGGCCGGGATCATCCCCGCCAGTGGCGCGAAGAACATCGCGGCAATAAATAGCACACCGACGGTCACGGCGGTAAGCCCCGTGCGACCACCCGCGGCCACACCGGCGGCGCTTTCTACGTAGCTGGTCACGGGCGGCACGCCGACCATGGCGCCGAAGACACTGGAGGCGCTGTCGGCCTTCAGGGCGCGGGACAGGTTTTCGATCTTGCCGTCGGCCTTCACCAGCCCGGCGCGCTGGGCAACGCCCATCAAGGTGCCGGCGGTGTCGAACATGTGCACGAACAGGAAGGCCAGCACCACGCTGATCATGCTGATGTTGAACACGCCGGCCACGTCCATGGCCATCCAGGTCGGCGCCAGGCTCGGCGGCGTCGACATCACGCCGTTGTAGTGCACCAGCCCCAGGCCCCAGCCGGCCAGAGTCACGGCAATGATGCTGATCAGGATCGCGCCGAACACCCGATGGTAACTGAGCACCGCGATCATCAGGAAGCACACGGCGGCCAGCAGCGGGCCGGGTTCACGCAGCGAGCCGAGCTTGATCAGGGTCGCCGGGCTGTCGACGACGATCCCGGCGGTTTTCAGGCCGATCAACCCAAGGAACAAGCCGACCCCGGCGCCCATGGCGAACCGCAGGCTTACCGGAATGCTGTTGAGCAGCCACTCGCGCACCCGCGACAGGGTCAGGAACATGAACAACACACCGGAAATGAACACCGCGCCCAACGCGGTTTCCCAGTTGTAGCCCATGGTGCCGACCACGGTGTAGGTGAAGAATGCGTTCAGACCCATGCCTGGCGCCAGGCCCACCGGCCAGTTGGCGTACAGCCCCATCAACAGGCACCCCAGCGCGGCGGCGATGCAGGTGGCGACAAACGCGGCGCCGTGATCGATGCCGGCGTCGGCCATGATGTTGGGGTTGACGAAAATGATGTAGGCCATGGTGATGAAGGTCGTCAGGCCGGCAATCAATTCGGTCTTCACCGTGGTGCCGTGCACGCTGAGTTTGAAGATGCGCTCCAGCCAGCCACTGCGTGATGGCGGCGAGAGGTCCAGCGTCTGGGCTTCGGGTTTGCGGCTTTCCACAGCGAGTACTCCTCAACAGTTTTATTGTTATTTCCAGCACCGCAGACCCTGAGGAGGGCTGCGAGGCTTTGAGGCAGGTAAGGCTGGCGACGTTTTGTTGACCTATTGGTCAGGAACTCGCACGAAGCGAATTATGCTTTTGTATACAAATAAAGCAAATAATGTTTTTTGTGTTGTGGACTAAAAAACGGGGGGAGAAGGATATATCGGCGTTCGCGAGCAGGCTCGCGAAAGCGTCAGCCCGGAAAACTGCGGGCCGGAATCAGTCCGCAGGCCCCTTGCCGAGCGCCTGGTTAACCGCGAGCCAGCCATTGACCGCGGTCTCCCCGGCCTCGGCGAACACCCGCTCCAGCAATTTCACCTGCTCACGTCGCAGCGCCTGCTCGAACCGCTCGCCCTCGGACGTCAATTCCAGCAGCCGCTTACGCTTGTCGGTCTCGGAGGCGAGGCTGTTGACCAGATGCATTTCCATCAACTGGCGCAACGGCATGTTCAACGCCTGCTTGCTGACGCCGAGTAGCGCCAGCAGTTCTTTCACGCTCAACGACGGGTAGCGGGCAATGAAGAAAACGATGCGCTGATGGACCCTGCTCAATCCGCGGCGCTCAAGCATTTCATCGGCCTTGGCGGTGAACGCCTGGTAACCGAAGAAGAACGCTTCCATGGCCATTTGCTGTGAAGTCGGGTTTTTAAGGTCAAGCATATTGACGTATCCAGAAAGAGCGAGGTAATTTCGGTCAACCAGTTTGACTCATTTTCCCAGCGACCGGCTACAGGTGACTCCATGGCTTTTTCCGAACGTGTCTCGCGCCTCAAAAGCTCCTTGATCCGAGAAATCCTCGCCGCGGCGCAGCGCCCTGAAGTGATGTCGTTCGCCGGTGGCCTGCCGGCCGAAGCCATGTTGCCGAAGGTGGAGTGGGCTGCCATGCCGCTGTCCATGGGCCAATACGGCATGAGCGAAGGTGAGCCGGCGCTGCGCGAAGCCCTGGCAGCGCAGGCGCGTTCGCTGGGCCTGGCCTGTGAAGCGAGCCAGGTGCTGGTGGTCAGCGGCTCCCAGCAAACCCTCGACCTCACGGCCAAGTTGCACATCGACGTGGGCACCGAAGTGCTGCTGGAAGCGCCGACGTACCTGGCGGCGCTGCAGATTTTCCAGTTGTTCGGTGCCGCTTGCATCACCGTGCCCCTGGAGACCGATGGCCCCGACCTGCACGCGCTGCGCGCCCGACTGGAGCGGCATCGGCCCGCGTTCATCTACCTGATCCCGACGTTCCAGAATCCGTCGGCGGTACGCTACAGCGAGGCCAAGCGCGATGCCGTGGCGGCGCTGCTGGACGAGTTCGGGGTCACCCTGGTGGAAGACGAGCCGTACCGTGAACTGACCTTCGACGGTGCCAGTGCTACGCCGATTGCCAGTCGCCTGAAGAACGCCAGTTGGATCTACACCGGCACCGTGTCGAAAACCCTGCTGCCGGGGCTACGGGTGGGGTACCTGATCGCCAGTCCGGATCTGTTCCCGCACCTGCTGCGGCTCAAGCAGTCGGCTGACCTGCACACCAATCGCATCGGCCAGTGGCAGGCGCTGCAATGGATCGGCACCGAGCAGTACCGTCATCATTTGAGTGAGTTGAGGGATTTTTACCGGGACCGGCGTGATCGGTTCCAGGCGGCGCTGCAAACGCACTTTTGCGACATCGCCGATTGGAACGTACCCCAGGGCGGGCTGTTTTTCTGGCTGACCCTCAAGCAACCGCTGGACACCCGCACGTTGCTCGCCACCGCGCTGGCGGCCGACGTCGCGTTCATGCCCGGGGAGCCGTTCTTCCCCGAGCCGGACCAGCATCCGGGGCACCTGCGCCTGAACTTCAGCCACATTGACCCGGCGCGACTGGATGAAGGGTTGCGTAGATTGGCGGGGGTGGTGCGGGCGGCGCTGGCTGCGCAGGCGGCTTGATAACGCGCAGTTTTGCGGGGGCTGTGCGGGCCTCTTCGCGGGCAAGCCCGCTCCCACAGGAATGGATGTGAATAAAATCCTGCATTCACACTGAACCGTTGTGGGAGCGGGCTTGCCCGCGAAGAGGCCCAGCATTCACTGCAAAATCATCAGACTGCCGAAAACCGCTTATCCAGATACTCGATGATCACCTTGGATTCATACATCCAGGTGGTCTGGCCATCTTCTTCAATACGCAGGCACGGCACTTTGATCTTGCCGCCTTGCTCCAGCAGCGTCTGGCGATCCTGTGCGTTGTTCTTCGCATCGCGCAACGCCACCGGCACGTTCAGGCGGCGCAGGGTGCGGCGGGTCTTCACGCAGAACGGGCAGGCGTGGAACTGGAACAGCGTCAAGCCGCGGGCAGCCTGGTCGACCTGCGCCTGGGCTTGCGCCGGGCGTTGTTTCTTGCCGGGACGGGTGATGAAGTCGATGAAGATGATCAGTTGGCCCAGGCCAACTCGAAGCGCTTTGACGATCACGGTATAAGTCTCGTGGCACGGGAAGAGGGCGCGCAGCTTACCTGATTTTCACGGGCGAAAAAAAACCGGCCATCGATGCCGGTTTTCTTCGCGAAACGGTTTACTTGATGAGGCTGAGGAATTCCATGCGCGTCGCGGCATTTTCGCGGAACTCGCCAAGCATCACCGAGGTGATCATCGAGGAATTCTGCTTTTCCACGCCGCGCATCATCATGCACATGTGCTTGGCCTCGATCACCACCGCCACGCCCAGGGCGCCGGTCACCTGCTGGATCGCATCGGCGATCTGGCGGCTGAGGTTTTCCTGGATCTGCAGGCGACGTGCGTACATGTCGACGATGCGCGCGACCTTCGACAGCCCCAGCACCTTGCCGCTCGGGATGTAGGCGACATGGGCCTTGCCGATGAAAGGCAACAGGTGGTGTTCGCACAGCGAGTACAACTCGATGTCCTTGACCAGCACCATTTCGCTGTTGTCAGAGCTGAACAAGGCACCGTTGGTGACTTCTTCCAGGGTCTGTTCGTAGCCGCGGCAGAGGTACTGCATGGCCTTCGCAGCGCGCTTGGGCGTATCGAGCAGGCCCTCGCGGGAGACGTCCTCGCCCAGTTGGCCGAGAATCGCGGTGTAATTCTGTTCCAGTGTCACAGAGCGTTATTCCGTATGGGTTCTAGAGGGGTACGGATTCTGTCTGTACCAATTTTTACCAATCAGGCTGTGCTCCAGCTGCCCGACTCGCTCTCCAATCTTCACTGGAATTCGGTTTATCGGGTGTAAGTCGTCAACAGCGGTTGCTGTAACTGGGCTGATTCGCAATGAACTCAAGGTTCATACCTGCCATGGAGCACATGGTAGCGTATGTATGCTGGCAGTTGTATCGCCGTCTTGCCCAGCTCTGCAACGCGATGAACGGTGCCTCGAAATGTTTTGTCAAGCACGCGCTCGCCTGGTTGGCTTTACTACCGGCTACACGATGCCATAGCATCAGCGCTTGGCTTCTCTGTATAGTATTTGAGCAATTTCGCAGGTTTGGTGACGTTTATGACCGCCGTAACGGTTCAAAGCAAAGGCTCTTGGTCGGGGCCGACCATGGCCATGGCTATGGCTGCAGCATGCTTGGTTATGACAGACCAAATGGCGTTTGCTGAGATGAGCGTGCCAGCCAGAGCGCCAGTAAGCCCAGCCAAGCAGCCGGCCGCAGCAAAACGGGTGCAGGATCTTGTGCAAAAAGCTGTCGCCGAGCTAGGCAAACTCGAAGCCGACATGGCCAAGTACACGACTATTTTGTGCCAGGATAACGTTCCGGAACGCTATCTGGAGGATCAGCCTTTTGGCTTGATTGCGGATAACTTGCGATTCGCTGAGAAGAAGCTCCGTGATTTCGGCACTCCGGTCGGTCGAGAGAAAGACTTCAGCAGGCTGATTCGGGCGGTAGCGAAAGCTCGCTCGGTTGCGGCCATGAATGACTCTCTGATCCGGCAACGCACCACCACTCCAGATGTCCTTGAAAGCGATATCGACCTGGAGGGGCTGAAAGCCCTCACCGCTCGCACTACTAAACGCCTGATCGATCAAGCCGGATAGTGGCTATCCAAGTCGAAGTTCATCCTGAATTGCGGGCTGATATCGAATCGGCGCTCGCAGGCCATCCTTTTTTACTAGATCAGATAGTTAGAGACTTCACGGCCTGTATGGCTAGCAAAGGCCAGACGCTCCCGAGTTATATGGGATGTGATCAGCCGTATCACGAGCCCGCGGCGGCTCGATCCGGTCAGTTGCGACATATTCACATCGCTCTTCCACCCCAGACATTCAGGGCTACTGATCGGCAGGCCTATAGAAAATGCGACATAAAGCGGCCACAGCTGGACGCGGCTCTTGTCTACGTACAAGGCGAGCTATACGAAGATCGATACATGATCCTTGCGTTCTTCGCGCCGTATGCCCATGACAAGGCGAAAGTTGATGCCGTGATGACTAGGCTTGGGATACTGGCGAAAAAGTTTCGAGACGAGAACTGACTGATATTAGGGGTCTGGAAAAGTACTACCCCATCGCGACGACGGGTAGGCAAGTCTCGAAAAACAGATCCAACGTTCTGAGCTCTTAAATTATTTCCAGCCGCCTTCGGGCGGTTTTTTCTCTTCTGGATAATCAGCGGTTTAAGGGCAACTCTCTGGACGGAGTCAGTGCCAAGGACGGCTGGATCTTCAGCGCGGTAGCTCATTTAGAAGACCAAACCTGATTCTTTAAACTTGATTAAAAGGTTTGGCTACCAATCAAGGACGAAACTGCGCACTGAGCAGGGACTATTAAATAGTCGGGAAACCGACACGCAAGCTCGGTGAGGATCGAAGGATCGCCGGGCCATAAAGCAAATCCCGGATGCTCAAAACGTGTCGGGTTTGTTTTGTTTCAACCCCGTCAGGATCAAGAGGAGTGCAGGGTTGGACATCAGCAAAGTTATACGCTCGATTTTATTGCTAGCTATCAAAATGCCTGCCTGGCGGTTCGTTTTGCTTTGCTTACTCGGGCTAGTAGTCGCAACTGGATATTTAGCTGGAAACGTCCCGTGGGAAAAGATTTTCTAGCGATTTAGACGTCTGGATATTTTCCGGGCTACTCGTCGCGACCTTCCATCATGGTGCGCTTGAGCATCACGTAGACCGCCCCGGCACCGCCATGTTTCGCCTGGCAGGAGGTGAAACCCAGCACTTGAGGGTGCTGGCGCAGCCAGGTGTTGACGTGGCTCTTGATCATCGGCCGCTTGCCGTCCAGGCGCACGGCCTTGCCGTGGGTGACGCGCACGCAGCGGATTTCGAACCGGGTGGCTTCGGCCAGGAAGGCCCAGAGGGTTTCCCGGGCCTTTTCGACGCTCATGCCGTGCAGGTCGAGGCTGCCCTCGAAAGGGATCTGGCCGACCTTCAGCTTGCGCATCTGGCTTTCCTGGACGCCGTCGCGCGCCCACATCAGTTCGTCTTCGGGGCCGACGTCGATCACGAACTGGTCGGACAGGCCGTCCACGGTCGTGGCATCGTTGCGCACGGTGGCGGCTTGGCGCAGCTTGGCGATCTGGGCGCGATCGGCCTTGGGCTTGCCGGTCTCGGCACGGTCGTGTTTGATCGGTTTTACGCCCTGGATCGCACTTTTGAACAGGGAAAAGTCGTCGTCTTGCATGTCAGCCTCCGCGAAGCCGGCCAGTTTACCCAACTCTGGCGGGATCAGGCGCGACAAAACGTCGGATGGCGGCTCAGTCGTGTTTTTTCATCAGGTGCGGAGCCATGGCCAGCTCCAGGGATTGACGGGCGCGACGGCGGCAGCGGCGCCAGAGCCAGACGCCCAGCCACAGGACGAGCAGGCCGACCGCCAGGATGATGGCCGAACCGAGCGGGGTGGCGTTCAAGTCGCCCAGCGCGGGCGGACGGCCCAGCAGGCTGGCGGCACCGGCCATGGCCAGCAGGACACCAAGTGTTGCCAGCAGCGCAGCGATCGCCGCGCCAATACGAAATCGCCAGTTGCTCGGGCCTTTGGGCCGCAAGCGACGTGCGTCAAAACCATCGGATAACTTCATTCCGATCTTCCTCAATGGGTATCGGCCCTTCGACCGGAAGATGTTCGGGTTGTTCCTGACACCAGGGCAATTGAGGCAAATGAGAGGCTTTTACGGATGAGCGGCGAAAGTGGCCGCTCATCGAAGGATCGATCAGATGAAGTCCCGGGTCAGGGCCAGGGTGGCGAAGTTGTCCGCCATGATCGCCATTTCGGTCTGGTGCACATGCTCGGCGCTGAGCACGCCGCCCTTGTGCGGCAGGTCGCGGGTGGCGCAAGCATCTTCCACCAGGGTGCAGCGAAAGCCCAGGTTCTTGGCCGCGCGCACGGTGGTACTGACGCTGGAGTGGCTCATGAAGCCGCAGACGATCAGGTCCAGGGGGCCGAACTCCTCCAGGCGTTTCTTCAGTTCGGTGCCGTGGAAGGCGCTGGGCAGCAGCTTGCCGATGATGGTTTCGTCGTCCTGGGGCTCGAGGCCCGGAATGAACTCGCCGCGTTCGCCTTGTGGATCGAACAGCCCGCCATGGGTGCCCAGGTGGCGCACATGCACGATCGGCCGACCGGCTGCCCGGGCCGCGCCGAGTAGCTGCTTGATGTTCGCGACTGCTTCATCCATGCCGCTCAGGGCCAAGGGGCCGGCGAGGTATTCCTTCTGGGCATCGATGATGATCAGGGTCGCTTGACTCAGGTTGGCTGCTGCGTAGCCGCGGCCGCTGAGTTGAAACATCGTTTTTGGAACGGACATTCTGGGGCTCCTTCGGGTGGGGCTTTTGCGACATTGTCCTCTGGCTGAGCGGTTCTGTGAATCGCTTCGATTGCAAGCGGCGCCGTTGCTGGCCTACAGCCTTGTCAAGATGCTCGTCTTGTTCAATAGGTTGCGCAAAAAACGGATAGATCCTACGAATGCCTCGGAGTTTTTCTTTCGTCTTTGAGGCGTGTTTGGGTGGGGCGTGTTTGACTGGTAGACTCGCCCGTCGATTTTTCTGGAGTTTGCCGCCGTGATCACTTCCCGCCTTCGCACCCTGCGCGACCATATCCGTTGGGCCGTCAGCCGTTTCCATGGGGAGGATCTGTTTTTCGGCCATGGCACCGACAACGCCTGGGATGAAGCCCGCCAACTAGTGTTGGGCGCACTCCACCTGCCGTGGGAAATTGCCGATAGCTACCTGGATTGCCGCCTCGAAGACGAGGAACTGGTCCATCTGCAGCGCCTGTTGCGCCGGCGTATCGACGAGCGCATCCCGGCGGCCTATCTGTTGGGCGAGGCCTGGTTCTGCGGGATGTCGTTCATTGTCGACGAGCGCGTACTCGTCCCGCGTTCGCCGATTGGCGAGCTGATCGAAAAACGTTTCGAGCCCTGGTTGGGCCAGGCGCCTGCGCGAATCCTCGACCTGTGCACCGGTTCCGGCTGCATCGGGATTGCCTGCGCCTACGAGTTCCCGGAAGCCGAAGTGGTGCTGGCCGACCTGTCGTTCGAAGCGCTGGAGGTGGCGAACCAGAACATCGAGCGCCATGGCGTCGACGAGCGGGTGTTCACGGTCCAGGGTGATGGCTTCGACGGCCTGCCGGGGCAACGTTTTGACCTGATCGTGTCGAACCCGCCCTACGTCGACGCGCAGGATTTCGCCGACATGCCCCAGGAATACCAGCACGAGCCGGCGCTGGGCCTGGCCTGTGGCGAGGATGGCTTGAACCTGGTCCGGCGGATGCTGGCCGAGGCGGCTGATCATCTGACCGAGAAGGGCTTGCTGATCGTCGAGGTGGGCAACAGCCAGGTCCACGTCGAGGCGCTGTACCCTGAGGTCGATTTCGCCTGGCTGGACTTCGAGCGGGGCGGCCATGGCGTGTTCATGCTCAGCGCCGAGCAGTGCCGCCAGCACCAGGGGCTGTTCGCTTCACGGGTTTGATCTTCTGGATTGCCGATCGCTTTTTGTGGCGAGGGAGCTTGCCAGCCCCCTCCCAGCCGGTCATCAATGCCGCGTCGCAATCCAAATCAATAATCCCGCCTGGAACATGGCAAATGCCACCAGGCAGGTGATGGTGAAGCGCAGGCCGGTGTCTTCGCGCTTGAACTTGTTGACCTTCTCTTCCTGCTGCTTGAGCCGGACTTCCTGTTCCGCCAGGTTCTGCTCGGCCTGTTGCAACATCTGCGCGGCTTCGAGGATCTCCACGAGCTGCAGCTTCTCGGTATTCCAGTCTCCCACCAGGTCGCCGACGTGGGTCGCCTTGACGCTGCCCTTGAGGTGCTGGGCGTCGGCGTAGACCACTTCGAAACCCTGGGCCTTGAGAAAACGGTCACGGCGCAGGCGAGTGTCTTCGTTCAGCGCGTCCTTGTTGTTCAGGTCGCTGCCTTCGACCCGGTAGCCCGACCAGCGTTTCTTCGCCCAGGTGATGCCATGGGCGGCGAGGAAGCGGCCGATGCCACGGTTCATCGGCTCGATCTGCAGGTTGTCCGGGGAAAAGGTCAGGCGCTTTTCGACGTGATCGGCCCAGACATCCAGGTGATTCTGTTCCTTGCGCACGCGCTGGCCGGGCAACTTGATGCTCAAGCGCAACAGGCTGCGCTCCTTGCTGTGGCGTTCGGCATAGCTGAATTCGACGAAGCGCAGCGGGCGCGCACCGGTGGCGCGGTCGGTCTTGAGCGGGGCCAGCCGGAGCATTTTGTGATGCTCGGCTTGCACGTCCGCCCAAGGCAACTGCTCCGCAGGCG
Organism: Pseudomonas sp. MS646; assembly: GCF_036693845.1. Classification (NCBI taxonomy): domain Bacteria; kingdom Pseudomonadati; phylum Pseudomonadota; class Gammaproteobacteria; order Pseudomonadales; family Pseudomonadaceae; genus Pseudomonas; species Pseudomonas sp. MS646. The sequence continues at coordinate 4,505,358 of NZ_CP144763.1, read as the reverse complement.
TGGCGGTCGCTTCAGTAGGGGCTTCGGTATCGGGTGAAGTGGGTGTTTCAGTCATAACGGCAAATCCTGTCCTGGCCGGCGGGTCGGCAGCGATTGCGCTGCCCGACACCGGTTTATCGGCCGTTTTCGCCGGGACTGGAGGGCTAAAAGCGTTTAACGGGTAGCGATCGAGCGAATGAACGCCGGGATGCGCGTGCCCAGTTCAGCGGCCAGGGGACGGTTGGGGTCCTTGTAGGAAGCCAGTTGTTGTTTCACGTCCTTGGGCACGATGCGCAGGACATGATTCATGCCCTCGACCAGCGCCAGTTCGGCGTCGGGCTTGGCGGCTTTCAACTGCCGGGCATCGTCGACACTGACCTGGATGTCATGGCTGCCCTGGATGATCAGGGCGGGCACCTTCAGCGCCGCGAACGCCTGGGCCGGGTCCTGGCGGAACAGCGAGATCAGGTACGGCTGCACGCTGGGGCGGAAAATCACTTGCAACGCAGGCGGCACGTTCGCGTCGGGCCGGCCGGCCTTGAGGCTGTCGAGCAATTCGTTACTGCGCAACATCAAAGGTGCCGGCAGGCGGCTGGCCAGTTGTTGGCGCAGGAGCTGGTCGATGGGGCGGGCGCTGCCGGACAACGAAATCACGCCCGCGGCGTTGGCCTGGGGTGCGGCGAGGCTGGCGATCAAGGCGCCTTCGCTGTGACCCAGCAGAATCACCGGGCCCATTCGCGGATCGGCGGCCAGCTTGCGGCTCCAGGCCACGGCATCGGCCACGTAGGCTTCGACGCTCAGGTTACGCTCGTCCGGCGTCGCGGCCAGGCTGGCGGCCACCCCCCGCTTGTCGTAGCGCACGCTGGCAATGTCGTGCCTGGCCAGGAGCCAGGCCAGGCGCTTGAGGCTGTCGTTGCGCCCGCCCTCCGGGTTGTTGCCGTCGCGATCGGTCGGGCCGGACCCGGAAATGATCAGGACCACCGGCACCGGCGTGTCGGACTTGGGCAGCAGCAGCGAGCCGAACAGTTCGCCGTTGCCCGTATCGAGGCTGATCGGACGTTGCAGCACCGTGGCCTGGGCCAGGCCGGAAAACAGGCCGATGAACAGGGTAACGCTCAAGACAAGCAGGTTTAACATCATCACGCCATTAGTTGCGAAGGTGCCGGTTGGACTGGCGCCGACCGAGAAGGTTCGAGGATGAACTACGCGGGGAGCCTGCGTATACTGGCGTCCACTACGAATCCAAGGTTGAGTTTCTCAGCGATTTCACGGAGCACCCTGCATGTCCGGCAATACCTACGGCAAGCTGTTCACCGTCACCACCGCGGGCGAAAGCCATGGCCCGGCGTTGGTCGCCATTGTCGACGGCTGCCCGCCGGGCCTGGAGATTGCCCTGGAGGACCTGCAGCGTGACCTCGACCGCCGCAAGCCCGGCACCAGCCGCCACACCACCCAGCGCCAGGAAGCCGATGAGGTCGAAATCTTGTCTGGCGTCTTCGAAGGGCGCACCACCGGCTGCGCCATCGGCCTGCTGATCCGCAACACCGACCAGAAGTCCAAGGACTACTCGGCCATCAAGGACCTGTTTCGCCCGGCCCATGCCGACTACACCTACCATCACAAGTACGGTGAGCGCGACTACCGTGGCGGCGGCCGCAGTTCGGCCCGGGAAACCGCCATGCGCGTGGCGGCCGGGGCCATCGCCAAGAAATACCTGGCCAGCCAGGGCATCGTCATCCGCGGCTACATGAGCCAGTTGGGCCCGATCGAAATCCCGTTCAAGACCTGGGACTCGGTGGAGCAGAACGCGTTCTTCTGCCCCGACCCGGACAAGGTGCCGGAACTGGAGGCCTACATGGACCAACTGCGTCGTGCCCAGGATTCGGTGGGCGCGAAGATCACCGTGGTGGCCGAAGGGGTCATGCCCGGCCTCGGCGAGCCGATCTTCGACCGCCTCGACGCCGAGTTGGCCCACGCGCTGATGAGCATCAACGCGGTGAAAGGCGTAGAGATCGGCGCCGGTTTCGCCTGCGTCGCCCAACGGGGCACGGAGCACCGCGATGAGCTGACCCCGCAGGGCTTCCTCAGCAACAACGCCGGCGGGATCCTCGGCGGCATTTCCTCGGGCCAGCCGATCGTCGCGCACCTGGCGTTGAAGCCCACGTCCAGCATCACCACGCCGGGCCGCTCCATCGACACCCAGGGCAACCCCGTGGACGTCATCACCAAGGGCCGTCATGACCCCTGTGTCGGCATCCGTGCCACGCCGATCGCCGAGGCCATGATGGCGATCGTGCTGATGGATCACCTGCTGCGCCATCGTGGCCAGAACGCCGATGTACGGGTGAGCACCCCGGTGCTGGGTCAGCTTTGATGGCTGACCTGCCGGCCGCCGTGGCCTGACGACCATGGCGGCAGTGCCGTACTGGCGGCTCTCCAGTTTCTACCTGTTCTATTTCGCGTTGCTCGGTTCGACGGCGCCGTTCCTGGCGCTGTACTTCGATCACCTGGGGTTCAACGCGGCGCGCATTGGTGAACTGGTGGCGATCCCCATGCTGATGCGCTGCGTGGCGCCGAATATCTGGGGTTGGCTGGGAGATTACACCGGCCGACGCCTGGCCATCGTGCGCTTTGGCGCCCTCTGCACGTTGTTGGCCTTTTCGCTGATCTTCATCGACAAAAGCTACGCCTGGCTGGCGATGGTGATGGCGTTGCATGCGTTCTTCTGGCACGCGGTGCTGCCGCAGTTCGAAGTCATCACCCTTGCGCACTTGAGCGGGCAGGCTTCGCGCTATAGCCAGATCCGCCTGTGGGGTTCCATCGGCTTCATCATCACGGTGGTGTTGCTGGGGCGGTTGTTCCAATGGCTGAGCCTGGACATCTACCCGGTGGCGCTAGTGCTGATCATGGCCGGTATCGTGCTCGCCAGCTTCTGGGTCCCCAACGCCCAGCCGTTGCAGGGGCCGCGGGTGGCGGGGGAGGGCTTCGTGCGGCAATTGCGCAACCCCGGCGTGCTAGCGTTCTACATCTGCGTGGGCCTGATGCAGGTCAGCCATGGGCCGTATTACACCTTCCTGACATTGCACCTGGAGCAGTTGGGCTACAGCCGTGGGCTGATTGGCCTGCTCTGGGCGGTCGGCGTGGTGGCGGAAGTGCTGGTGTTCCTGCTGATGAGCCGGATCCTGGCGCGATTTTCGGTGCGCCGTGTGCTGCTGGCCAGTTTCCTGTTGGCGGCGTTGCGCTGGTTGCTGCTGGGTTCGTTGGCGGAGTTTCTCTGGGTGCTGTTGTTCGCCCAGGTGCTGCACGCGGCGACCTTCGGCAGTTTCCACGCCGCGGCCATCCATTTCGTGCAACGCAGTTTCGGCCCTCGCCAGCAGGGCCAGGGCCAGGCGCTGTATGCGGCGTTGGCCGGCACCGGCGGGGCATTGGGTGCCTTGTATTCCGGCTACAGCTGGAACGCCCTGGGCGCCAGTTGGACATTCAGCCTGGCCAGTCTCGCTGCCCTTGCTGCTGCCGTTATCATTGCGACACGCATGCAAGAGCACCGGCCATGAGCCTTCGAACCATTATTTTCCTGGAGCCATTGTCATGAGCAGCCTGTCCGTCTACCACGTCTCGACCCCCGATCTGCCGAACAAGGTGCTGACTCACTTCGAAGACATCGTCGCGACCCTGGCCGAACAGGGCGTTCGCTTCGATCGGTGGCAGCCTGCGGCGAGCATTCCCCCCGGCGCTCGCCAGGAAGACATCATCGCGGCCTACAGCCACTCGATCGATGCCCTGATGACCGAGCGCGGCTACGCCTCGGTGCAGGTCATGCGCGTGACCCGTGAGGATCGGCAAGACGCCGAGCTGCACGCCCGGTTCCTTGACGAGCACAGCCAGGCAGAAGAGGAAGTACGATTTTTCGTCGCGGGTCGTGGGCTGTTCGCTCTGCACATCGACGATTACGTCTACGCCGTGCTGTGCGAAAAGAATGACCTGATTACCTTGCCGGCTGGAATGCCGCGCTGGTTCGACATGGGCGAGCAACCGCATTTCATTGCGCTTCGCCTGGCGAACGCCGAGTGCGCCGATGCGCAATTCACCGGCAACGACATTGCCGGCCGGTTCCCGCGCCTGGAAGACTAAAAAACCGTGGGAGCGAGCCTGCTCGAAAGCGGTGGGTCAGTCGGCGGATAGGCTGGCTGATGTTCCGTCTTCGCGAGCGGGATCGCTCCCACAAAGGGGTGTTTCTGCTGGTTCCTGAGGGGCCAGGATCAGGCGCTGTGATAGGTCGGCAGGGCGAAACGGTGCTGGCTTTGCAGCATGGCAATCTGTGGCAACTCGCTGGCTTGTTCGGCCAGGTCGCGGCGGATTGCGCTGATGGCCCAAGACAGCTGGTCGCCGGCATGCAGCTGGGCATAGGAAATCGTGCGCTTGAACAGTTTGCCTTCGCTGTTGCGCAAGGTCAGCAGGATGCCGCCATCCGGGCGGGCTTGGGTGGTCACTTCATAGTTGGAAAACAGGGACGCGAACTTCTCTTGAATCATGTTCATATTTGACTGCTCCATGGTCTTGTTAGCAAACCGTGGAGGGGTAGTTGCAGTGTCTGTGCCAGCCTCGCTTGATTTAAAAAATACTTTAAAAACAACAGCTTAAAAAAATATTCGATTTTTGGTTTCGTGCATCTTGCATGAATAGCCATCGTGCATCCTGCATTTTGCGGGGTGGAACCAACTTTTTGGGAACCAATTGCCCTCCCGGCGCTCCCGCTTCGCCTGCGGCTGTTTTGCAGATACAAAACATTGCAAAAACCGCATGTACAGCGTCGCTAGCCCAGGCGTACTTTCGAGCGCAATCGAGCTGCAGTCCCCGCCAACACAAAAACAGGCCCACAGGGTCGGACAGGGAAGAACACCATGAGTCGGACAACCGGCGATGCCATCACCTGGGGCATGATGTTGCGCAAGTTGCCCGCCATTGCCAGGGTCGTGCCGCGAATCGTCAAGGGCATGAAGTTGGCCAACGTCCAGGACCCGACCCAGCCTTGCGGCCTGGGCTGGTGCTTCGAACAGGCCGCCCAACGCAACCCCCGGGGCGCGGCGCTGCTGTATGGCGATACCGTGTTGAGTTATGCACAGGTCAATGAGCAGGCCAATCGCATCGCCCACTACCTGTTGGCGCAGGGCATCGGGAAGGGCGACTGCGTGGCGGTGTTCATCGAGAACCGGCCCCAGTTGTTGATCACCGTGCTGGCGGTGGCGAAGGTCGGCGCAGTCAGCGCCATGGTCAATACCGCCCAGGTGGGAGACGCCCTGGTACACAGCCTGGCCCTCGTTGCGCCCGTCGCCATCGTGGTGGGCGAGGAACGGGTCGCGGCGTTCGACGACGTGCGCCGCCGTGTCGGGCTGCCGCAGGCTCGAACCTGGTGGGTGGCGGACGAGGACAGCGCCGGTGTTGCGCCCGGGTTCGTCGACCTGATGACTGGCAGCAATGACGCGTGCGCCGAAAACCCGGCGTGCAGTCGACAGGTGTTCTTCAACGACCCTTGCTTCTATCTCTACACCTCGGGCACCACGGGCTTGCCGAAGGCCGGGGTGTTTCGCCATGGGCGCTGGATGCGCACCTCCACCAGCTTCGGTTTGATTGCCCTGGACATGCAGCCCGACGATGTCCTGTATTGCACCTTGCCGCTGTACCACGCCACGGGCCTGTGCGTGTGCTGGGGCGCGGCGATCTGCGGAGCCTCGGCCCTGGCGATCCGGCGCAAGTTCAGCGCCAGCCAGTTCTGGAACGATGTGCGTCGTTACCGGGCGACCACCCTGGGCTATGTCGGCGAGCTGTGCCGTTACCTGATCGACCAGCCTGCCGGCAGCGAGGACCGCCGGCACGGGGTGAAGAAAATGGTCGGCAACGGCTTGCGACCGGGGGCCTGGTCAACCTTCAAGTCGCGCTTTGGTGTCGAACACGTCTGCGAGCTGTACGCGGCCAGCGACGGCAACATCGGCTTCACCAACGTCCTGAATTTCGACAACACGGTCGGCTTCTCGCTGATGGGCTGGGAGCTGGTGCAATACGACCACGACAGCGGCCTGCCTTTGCGCAACCTGCAAGGGCGCATGCAGAAAGTCCCCAAGGGCCAACCGGGCCTGTTGCTGGCACGGATCGACGACAAGGCACCGCTGGACGGCTACACCGACCCGGCCAAGACCGAGAAGATCATCTACCGGGATGTCTTCGCGCCTGGCGATCGTTACTTCAACACCGGCGACCTGCTGCGCAACATCGGCTTCGGCCATGGGCAGTTCGTCGATCGCCTCGGCGACACGTACCGCTGGAAGGGCGAGAACGTCTCCACCACGGAAGTGGAAAACGTGCTGCTGCAACATCCGCAAGTGGCCGAGGCGGTGGCCTATGGCGTGGAGATCCAGGGTACCAACGGCCGGGCCGGCATGGCGGCGATTACCCCGTCCGAATCCCTGGCGACCCTGGATTTCAGCGAGCTGCTGCAATTCCTGCACGGCAAGTTGCCGGCGTACGCGGTGCCACTGTTCCTGCGCATCAAGGTGAAAATGGACACCACCTGCACCTTCAAGTACCAGAAGACTCGCCTCAAGGCTGAAGCGTTCGACCCTTGCGTCACCGGTGACGAGCCGGTCTATGCGTGGCTGCCCGGCACCACGACCTACGTGCGGGTGGACCGGTCGCTGGCCGACCAGATCCAGGGCGGGCAATGGCGCTATTGATCCTGGCTATCGGCGGTACAGAGAAAAAAGGGATGACAGGGTCCGGGTCCGTCGGGAAACTAGCCGCTTTGCGAATGCCCAAAGGGAGTGACCCATGTCCGATACAAGCCGCCAGATGACCCCGGAAGAGGCTGCGGAGTTTGCCGAGCAGGTGTTCAACGTCGCCCGCCAGGGTGACGCCGCCATGATGGCTGCGTTGCTGAGCAAGGGCCTGCCGCCCAACCTGCGCAACCACAAGGGCGACACCTTGCTGATGCTGGCCGCCTACCACGGGCATGTGGAAACGGTAAAAGTCTTGCTGGAACACAAGGCCGACCCGGAAGTGCGCAACGATAACGGCCAGAGCCCGATTGCCGGCGCGGCGTTCAAGGGCGACCTGGCCGTGGTGTCGGCGCTGGTGGACGGTGGCGCGCAGGTGGAGGGCTCATCCTTCGACGGTCGCACCGCGTTGATGATGGCGGCGATGTTCAATCGAGTGGAAATCGTCGACTACCTGATCAGCAAGGGGGCCGATCCGCGAGCCAAGGACGCCAACGGCGCCTCGGCCCTGGACGCCGCCCGGACCATGGGCGCGGTGGACACGACGGCGCAGTTGGAGAAGTTGTTGGGCTGACGCCTCGGACGGTACTGGCGGTTGGGGGCGCAGGCCGTTGATTGTGTGGCGAGGGAGCTTGCTCCCGCTCGGCTGCGTAGCAGTCGTAACGCAAATGAACGGGGCACCTCTGTTGGATTACGAGCGCTGACGCCAGGGCTGCTTCGCAGCCCAACGGGAGCAAGCTCCCTCGCCACAACTGCCTGACGCCAGGGACGCGATGGAGTATCCTGCGCGCCCTCGCATCCCCTCATCCACAGGACCCACCCCATGAAAGCCGCCCTCGTCGAACTCATCAGCAAAATCAGCTCCGGCTGCCTCGGCGAGGCTGACATTGCGCGAATCGCCGACGAAGCGGCCCAGGCCTACGCCGATCCGGCGGCTTTCCTGGCGGCCAATCCGGACGTCAACTACGACGACACCTTCCCGATTCCGCTGGGTGAGTGGGTCGTGGTGGGCAGCCTGCCGGATACCGTGCTGTTCCAGGCCGACACCTACGTCGAACTGTTCGAACAGATCGTCGCCTCGTTCGGCCCTGGCGTGGCGTTCAACCTCAAGCCCAAGCAACTGGCGAAAACCGAGGCGCTGACCGCCCTCAACCGCATCCAGATCCAGATGAGCAGCCTGAGCAAGGAAAGCGGCGGCTATGTGCTGATGAACTTCAGCCAACTGCTGGACGATGAGTTGCAGATGGTGCTGGTGTTCGGCGACGACGTGCCGCGGGTGCTGCAATTGTGCGCGCAAGTGGGCATCGCCGCTGCGCCGGCCCTGGAAGCCCTCAAGGTCGCGGTCCACGTCTGAGGCAATAAACGGAACCCTTGGCGCGGCCCAGCTATCCTAAGTGTGGCTATCACTATTAGGGAGCGACACCATGGGTTCCACCTTCAATGGCCTGATCGGCCTGATTATCCTGGCGCTCGATATCTGGGCGATCATCAATGTGCTCAAGAGCGGTGCTGAAGTGGGGATGAAAGTCCTGTGGGTGCTGCTGATCCTGCTGTTGCCAGTGCTGGGCCTGATCATCTGGGCGATCGCCGGGCCGCGTGGCAATGTACGGGTCTGACCCTCGATGAAAAATGCCCGGTCGCGATGGCGCCCGGGCATTTTTTTTGCCGCTCGATCCTCAAGCCGTCGCCAGGGATGCCTTGCGCGAAGCACTCAAGAAGCTCAGCAGCACCAGCAGCGGGAATGCACTGCCGACAATCACCACCCACAGCCAGCCACCGTGTTCGTACACCGCGCTGGCAATCGATGAACCGAACGCGCCACCGACGAAGATGCTGGTCATGTACAGCGCATTCAGACGGCTGCGGCTTTTGGCATCGAGGGTGTAGATGGTGCGTTGGCCCAGCACCATGTTCATTTGCACGCAGAAATCCAGGACCACGCCGGTGACGGCCAGGCCGATGACGCTGTAGAGCGGATGGATGAACGCCGGCAGGAAGCTCAGGCTGGCGAACAGCATCGCCAGCAGCGAAGCCACGCGGGTATGGCCGGCATCCGCCAGGCGACCGGCAATGGGCGCAGCGATGGCACCCAGGGCACCGACGAGGGCGAACAAGGCGATTTCGGACTGGGACAAGCCATGGTTGCGTGCCAGCTCCAACGGCGCGGCGGTCCAGAACAGGCTGAAGGTGGCGAACATGCCGGCCTGGTAAAGCGCGCGCTGGCGCAACAGCGGTTGCTGGCGTAGCAGGGTGCCGAGCGAGCGCAGCAACTGACCATAGGAGGCACGATGGTCGGGCTGGCGCTTGGGCACGGTCAGCGCCAGGACGATGCTGATGGCTGCCATCAAGGCAGCCGCGATCATGAACATCGCGCGCCAGCCGAAGTGGTCGGCCACCACGCTCGCCACCGGCCGCGCCAGCAGTATCCCCAGCAGCAAGCCGCCCATGATGCCGCCCACGACACGCCCGCGGGTTTGCTCCGGGGCCAGGTGCGCCGCCAGGGGGATCAGTACCTGCACCGACACCGAACTGAAGCCCACCAGCAGCGAGACCAGCAGGAACACGTTGGGCTGGTCGGTGAACGCCGCGCCCAGCAGGCTGGCAATCGATACGAAGGTGGTGACGATCATCAGGCGGCGGTTTTCCAGCAAGTCACCCAATGGCACCAGGAAAAACAACCCCAGGGCATAACCGATCTGGGTCAGCGAGACGATCAGGCTGGCCATGGTGCTGCTCAGGCCCACGTCGGGGGCGATCAGTTCGATGATGGGTTGGGCGTAGTAGAGGTTGGCGACGATGGCGCCACAGCAGAAGGCAAAGAGCAGGACCATGCCTCGCGTCAGGCTGGCGCCGGCGTGCAGGGTGGGGGGATGGGCACTCATGGCAAACTCGTCAGTCAACAGGTGGGATGGCGAGAGGCTAAAGCGTTATGGCGCCCAGGGACAGGCTTTGAGGCTGATAACAGACATGCCTGGTGTTGATAATCGTCTGGCGGACCGATCGGGTGTCGATGATCGTCGTGGCGAGGGAGCTTGCTCCCGCTGGGCTGCGTAGCGGCCCCCAAAAAGCTGGGGACCGCTGCGCGCTCCAGCGGGAGCAAGCTCCCTCGCCACGGGGATTTGCGGTGCTTTACTGGCCGCTATAGATCTGGTCGAAAATCCCGCCGTCATTGAAGTGGGTCTTCTGCACGGTGCGCCAGTCGCCGAAGGTCTTTTCCACCGACAGGAAATCCACTTTCGGGAAGCGGTCGGTGTACTTGGCCAACACGGCCGGGTCCCGTGGGCGCAGGTAGTTGGCGGCGGCGATTTCCTGGCCTTCCGGCGACCAGAGGTACTTGAGGTAGGCCTCGGCCGCGGCGCGGGAGCCTTTCTTCTCGACCACTTTGTCCACCACGCTCACCGGTGGCTCGGCTTCGGCGGAGACACTGGGGTAGACCACTTCGAACTGGTCGCGGCCGAACTCCCGGGCGATCATTTCCGCTTCGTTTTCAAAGGTCACCAGCACATCGCCGATCTGGTTGGTCATGAACGTGGTGGTGGCGGCGCGGCCGCCGGTATCCAGCACCGGTGCCTGCTTGAACAGCTTGCCGACGAAGTCCTTGGCCTTGTTCTCGTCACCGCCGTTCTTGAGGACATAGCCCCAGGCCGACAGGTAGGTGTAGCGGCCGTTGCCGGAGGTTTTCGGGTTGGGCACGATCACCTGCACGCCGTCCTTGAGCAGGTCGGGCCAGTCTTTCAGCGCCTTGGGGTTGCCCTTGCGCACGATGAACACCGTGGCCGAGGTGAACGGGGCGCTGTTGTTCGGCAGGCGGGTGACCCAGTTGTCCGGGACCAGCTTGCCGTTGTCCGCCAGGGCGTTGATGTCGGTGGCCATGTTCATGGTGATGACATCCGCCGGCAACCCGTCGATCACTGAGCGCGCCTGCTTGCTGGAGCCGCCGAAGGACATCTGCACGGCGATGTTTTCGTTGTGCTCGGCTTGCCAGTGTTTCTGGAAGGCCGCGTTGTAGTCCTTGTAGAAATCGCGCATCACGTCGTAGGAAACGTTGAGCAGGGTCGGGGCGCCATGGGCCAGGTTGCCGAAGGCCAGGCCGGCGGCGAGAAGGGAGGCGCCAAAGAAGTTCTTCACTGCGAATTCCTTTTTATTGGGACGGGGAGTGCCGGGCAAACTAGCCGCAAGCGCATAGGTCTTCAAGCATTTAAAAGTACTTTGCTTATTCCAATTTCTTGAACAGCGCGTTGCCACAACGGGCACAAAAGGCCGCCGCCTGTTCATGGCTGTTCTTGTTGCACACCGGGCAGTCATGCTTGAGCTGATCGCCGCGCATGGCGGTGGCCAGTTCGGCGGTGAAAATGCCGGTGGGCACGGCGATGATCGAGTAACCCGTGATCATCACCATGGAGGACACCACCTGGCCCAGCGGCGTCTTGGGCACGATGTCGCCGAAGCCCACGGTGGTCAGTGTCACGATAGCCCAATAGATGCCCTTGGGAATGCTGGTGAAGCCGTGCTCGGGGCCTTCGATGACATACATCAAGGTGCCGAACACCGTCACCAGGGTCGAGACGCTGACCAGGAACACGATGATCTTCTGCTTGCTGCCCCGCAATGCCGCCATCAGGTAGTTGGCCTGCTTGAGGTAGGGGCTGAGCTTGAGCACGCGGAAGATCCGCAGCATGCGGATGATACGAATGATCAGCAGGTACTGGGCATCGCTGTAGTACAGCGCCAGGATCCCCGGCACGATCGCCAGCAGATCCACCAGCCCATAGAAACTGAAGGCATAGCGCAGCGGCTTGGGCGAGCAATACAGGCGCAAGCCGTACTCGACGATGAAGATGAAGGTAAAGCCCCATTCGATGCCGGCCAGCACGGACGCATAGTCCTGATGCACGCTGTCGATGCTGTCGAGCATCACGATCACCAGGCTGGCGAGGATGATCAACAACAAGGTGCTGTCGAAACGCCGGCCGGCCACGGTGTCGGTCTGGAAAATCATGATGTAGAGGCGTTCACGCCAATTGTTGTTGCTGTCCATACCCATCGCCTGATCTCGGAATCAGCGAAGCCTAGGGTGATTGCCCCGCAGAGCGCAAGGCGCAGCATCGAGACGGGCCTGGTGCCAGGTGCGACGGCTGGCCTGGACCAGCCAGCAGGCCAGGATGAAAGGGGCCGTCAGCGGCGCCAGGCCGAGGGCGCCGAAGCCCGGCGTGAGCAGGATCGCCAGCAGGATGCCCGTCAACGGCAGCCACGGCCGGCGGCGGTGCGGGCTGAGGGCCAAAGCCACCAGCGCCGGATTGTAGCCGGCCAGGCCGGACAGGGCGGCGGCGTGGTCAGGGTGCAGCAGGGCGCCGCCCAGGCCGGCGACCGAACCGAACAGGGCCCAGCCTGCGGCGCGTCGGTTGGCGAGCAACAGGCCCAGGGCAATCAGTGCCCCGGCCCATGGGCCGTCGAGCAGCATGACCTGGCTCAATCCGTTCAACGGCGCGGCCAGCAGGTTGGGCAACGTCAGGGCCGCCGGGGGGGGCGACGCTGGCGGCGTGGCGAACGCCAGCAGCAGCCAGCCCAGTCCCACGAACGGCGCTGTGTAGGCGAGCAGGCTGCGGGGGCTGCGGGTTCGCTTGAGCCATTGCTGGGTCAGCATCGCGCCGAGACCGCCGCCGGCGATGACCAACGGCGGCAACAGGATGGACCCGGGCAAGGTGAGGCCCAACAACAACCCCAGCAGGATGCCGTTGTAGCTGAACAGTCCGGCTTGCCGATCCGCCTTGGGGTAGCCGCGCCGCTGGGCCGTGAGCAACCCGGCCACGCCGCCGAGCAACGCCCCTGCGAACAAGGCCGGGGCGCCAAGCAGGATCGCCAGCAGGCACAACAGGCCGCACAGGGGATGGCGCTGGAGGAAAATCTGGCTGAAGCCGTTGAGCAGGGCGGTGGCCCAGTCGGGGCAGTGGGTGTTGGGCATGGTTGTGTGTCTGCTAAACCAGGGTGATCCCTTCGCGAGCAAGCCCGCCGCAGCGTTCACCAAGCCCCTATCGGAGCGTAACGCTGTTTACTCAAGGTCCATCACTTACCACGGGGCGGTGACGTCCTTGTGGGAGCGGGCTTGCTCGCGAAGAGGCCAGTACAGGCGCTAGATCAACGTCTCGATACGCAACGAGTTGGTCGACCCCGGTTGCCCGAACGGCACGCCTGCGGTGATCAGCAGGGTGTCGCCACGCTGGGCCATGCCTTGGGCCTGGGCGATTTCCAGGGCGGTGGAGCAGACCTCGTCCACTTGCCGCAGCCGGTCGTTGACCACCGAGTGCACGCCCCAGGCCACCGTCAGGCGGCGCGCGGCGGCGAGATTCGGCGTGAGGTTGAGGATCGGCACCGTTGGCCGCTCCCGCGCCGCCCGCAGGCTGGAGGCGCCCGACTCGCTGTAGTTCACCAGCACCGCCACCGGCAGGATGCTGCTGATGCGGCGGATGGCACAACTGATGGCGTCCGACACCGTGGCCTCGGCTTTCGGCCGGCTGACGTCCAGTTGCGCCGGGTAGTCGGGGCCGTTTTCCACCTGGCGGATGATCTTGCTCATCATCTGCACCGCCTCGAGGGGGTAGTCGCCCGACGCGGTTTCCGCCGAGAGCATCACCGCGTCGGCCCCTTCGGCCACGGCGTTGGCCACATCGGTGACCTCGGCGCGGGTCGGCGCCGGCGAGAACCGCATCGACTCGAGCATCTGCGTGGCGACCACCACCGGTTTGCCGAGGGCGCGGCAAGTGCCGATGATGCTTTTCTGGATCTGCGGCACGCTTTCGGCTGGCACTTCGACGCCCAGGTCACCGCGGGCAACCATGATCGCGTCGCACAGTTCAGCGATTTCCCGCAGTTGGTTCACCGCCGATGGTTTCTCGATCTTCGCCATCAGGAACGCCTTGTCCCCGATCAGGGCCCGGGCTTCGCGGATGTCGTCGGGACGCTGGACGAACGACAGTGCCACCCAGTCCACGCCAAGCTCCAGGCCGAAGCTCAAGTCGCGCCGGTCCTTTTGGGTCAGCGGACTCAGGTCGAGCACGGCCTGGGGCACATTCACGCCCTTGCGGTCGGACAGCTCGCCGCCGTTGAGCACTTCGGTGTCGATGGCGTCGCTGTGTCGGGCCGTCACCCGCAGGCGCAACTTGCCGTCGTCCAGCAGCAGGTCCATGCCGGGCTCCAGGGCCGCGATGATTTCCGGGTGGGGCAGGTTGACCCGGCGTTGATCGCCCGGCGTTGGGTCCATGTCCAGGCGCAGGGCCTGGCCGCGTTGCAGCAGCACCTTGCCGTCGGCAAACTGGCCGACCCGCAGTTTCGGGCCTTGCAGGTCCATCAGGATACCCAGCGGGTAGTTCAACTGCCGTTCGACGTCACGAATCCAGCGGTAGCGCTGGGCGTGATCGGCGTGGTCGCCGTGGCTGAAGTTCAGGCGGAAGATGTTCACGCCGGCCTGCACCAGGTCGCGGATGTCATCGATGCCACGGGTCGCGGGGCCGAGTGTGGCGAGGATCTTGACCTTCTTGTCAGGCGTCATGTTTGGGGGCCTCGAGAATCAGGATGGCGCGAAAGTCGTTGACGTTGGTGCGGGTCGGCTCGGTGATGATCAGCCCGTCCAGCGCGGCGAAGTAGCCGTAGCCGTTGTTGTCGTCCAATTCATCGCTGGCGTTCAGGCCCAGTTCGGCGGCGCGGCGATAGCTGTCCGGGGTCATGAGGGCGCCGGCGTTGTCCTCGGAGCCGTCGATGCCGTCGGTGTCGCCGGCCAGGGCATAGATGCCGGGATACCCCTTGAGGTTGTCGGTCAGGCTCAGGAGGAATTCGGCATTGCGGCCACCCCGGCCATGGCCGCGCACGGTGACCGTGGTTTCGCCGCCGGACAGGATCACGCACGGGGCCGGCAAGGGCTGGCCGTGCAGGGCGATCTGCCGGGCGATGCCGGCATGGACCTTCGCCACCTCCCGGGATTCGCCTTCCAGGTCGCCGAGGATCAACGGGCTGAAGCCGGCCTGACGGGCTTTCACGGCCGCGGCTTCGAGGGACTGCTGGGGCCGGGCGATCAGCTGGAAATGGCTGCGGGCCAGGCTCGGGTCGCCAGGCTTGACGGTTTCCGACTCCGGGCTTTGCAGCCAGGTGCGCACGGAGGCGGGGACCTCGATGTGGTAACGCTTGAGGATCGCTAGGGCCTCGGCGGAGGTGCTCGGATCGGCCACGGTAGGGCCGGAGGCGATGACCGTGGCGAGGTCCCCGGGCACATCGGAAATCGCATAGGTGTAGACCGTTGCCGGCCAGCAGGCCTTGCCCAGGCGCCCGCCCTTGATCGCCGAGAGGTGCTTGCGCACGCAGTTCATCTCGCCGATGGTGGCGCCGGACTTGAGCAGGGCCTTGTTGATCGATTGCTTGTCGGCCAGGGTGATGCCGGCCGCGGGCAGTGCCAGCAATGCCGAGCCTCCACCGGACAGCAGGAGAATCACCCGGTCGTCCTCGGTCAGGTGACTGACCAGTTCCAGCACTCGCCGGGCAACCGCCAGGCCGGCTGCATCGGGCACCGGGTGGGCGGCTTCCACCACTTCGATTTTCTCGCAGGGCGCGCCATGGCCGTAGCGGGTTACCACCAGGCCCGAGACCTCGCCCTCCCAGCAGCGCTCGACCACCTGGGCCATGGCGGCGGCAGCCTTGCCGGCACCGATGACGATCACCCGGCCGCTGCGGTCGCGGGGCAGGTATTGTTCAAGGACGTGCTGCGGATGCGCCGCGTCGATGGCCGTGGCAAACAGCTCGCGCAGCAATTGTTGCGGATCGACCGACATGGCGGGCTCCCGGAGTTCTTGTTATTCGAATTCAGCGCGAAACCCTTGTGGGAGCGGGCTTGCTCGCGAAGGCGGTGTGCCAGACGGCATATGTGTGGCTGACACACCTTCGCGAGCAAGCTCGCTCCCACAGGGTTTTGTGGTGGATCAGTTATCGCGGATCGAGAAATTCGCCATGTGCTCTAGGCCCTTGATCAGCGCCGAGTGATCCCAGTTGCCGCCGCCGAGGGCCGCGCAGGTGCTGAACACTTGCTGGGCGTTGGCGGTGTTGGGCAGGTTGATGTTCAACTCCCGGGCGCCTTGCAGGGCCAGGTTCAGGTCCTTCTGGTGCAGGCTGATGCGGAAGCCTGGGTCGAAGGTGCCCTTGATCATGCGTTCGCCGTGCACTTCCAGGATCTTCGACGAGGCGAAGCCGCCCATCAGGGCCTCACGGACCTTGGCCGGATCGGCGCCGTTCTTCGCGGCGAACAGCAATGCCTCGGCCACGGCCTGGATGTTCAGGGCGACGATGATCTGGTTCGCCACCTTGGCGGTCTGGCCGTCGCCGTTGCCGCCCACCAGGGTGATGTTCTTGCCCATGGCCTGGAAAAGCGGCAGGGCGCGTTCGAACGCCGCGCTGTCGCCGCCGACCATGATGCTCAGGGTGGCCGCCTTGGCGCCGACTTCGCCGCCAGACACTGGCGCATCGAGGTACTGCGCGCCTTGTTCATTGATCTTCGCCGCGAACGCCTTGGTGGCGGTGGGGGAGATCGAACTCATGTCGATCACCACCTTGCCCGCGCCGACGCCAGCTGCCACGCCATCGGCGCGGAACAGCACGTCCTCGACCTGAGGGGTGTCCGGGACCATCACGATGATGAACTCGGCTTCCTGGGCCACTTCCCGTGGGTTGGCCAGCGCCACCGCGCCGCCGGCCAGCAGGTCGGCCGGGGCCGCGTCGTGGTGCTGGGACAGCAACAGGCTGTGACCGGCCTTTTGCAGGTTCAATGCCATGGGGTGGCCCATGATGCCGGTGCCGATGAATCCGATTTTAGCCATGGGGAAAATCCTCTTGTTGTCTAGGGCCCGGTGTTTCTGTGGCGAGGGAGCTTGCTCCCGCTGGGTCGCGAAGCGGCCCCAGAAATCGTGCCGGGTAAAATCATGCGTCTGCTTCGCAGCCGAGCGGGAGCAAGCTCCCTCGCCACAAAAGCTCGCGCGGCATCAGATCGCGTTATGGGTTTTCAGCCAGCCCAGTCCCGCTTCGGTGGTGGTCAGGGGCTTGTATTCGCAGCCGACCCAACCGGCATAACCGATGCTGTCCAGGTGTTCGAACAGGAAGCGATAGTTGATCTCGCCGGTGCCCGGCTCATGGCGTCCGGGGTTGTCCGCCAGTTGCACGTGGTTGATCTCGCCCAGGTGCGCGGCCAGGGTCCGGGCCAGGTCGCCTTCCATGATCTGCATGTGATAGATGTCGTATTGCAGGAACAGGTTGGCGCTGCCCACCTGCTCGCGGATCGACAGGGCCTGGGCGGTGTTGTTCAGGTAGAAGCCGGGGATGTCGCGGGTGTTGATGGCTTCCATCACCAGTTTGATGCCCTTGGCTTGCAGCTTCTCGGCCGCGTACTTGAGGTTGGCGACGAAGGTTTTCTGCACCAGGGCCTCGTCACAGTTCTGCGGGCGGATCCCGGCCAGGCAATTGACCTGGGTGTTGCCCAGCACCTGGGCATAGGCGATCGCCAGGTCGACACCGGCGCGGAACTCCTCGACCCGGTCCGGCAGGCAGGCAATGCCGCGTTCGCCCTTGGCCCAGTCGCCGGCCGGCAGGTTGAACAGCACTTGGGTCAGGCCATGGGCGTCAAGCTGCGCCTTGAGTTCGGCGCTGCTGTAGTCGTAGGGGAACAGGTACTCGACCCCGCTGAAACCGGCCTTGGCGGCCGCTTCGAAACGGGCGAGGAAATTCTGCTCGGTGAACAGCATGGACAGGTTGGCGGCGAAACGCGGCATGACAATCTCCTGTAGAGGTGTAGGGACCCTTGTGGCGAGGGAGCTTGCTCCCGCTTGAGTGCAAAGCACTCACAAAATGGGCTGCTGCGCAGCCAGCGGGAGCAAGCTCCCTCGCCACAGGTCCGGTGATGTCCTTCATGAACAGCAGTGCCTGTGGAGGCGTCAGTGTCAGTCAAGCAACGAAATGGCCGTCGGCGCATCGTTGCCCACCAGCGCCAGGTCTTCGAATTCGTTGACGGCGTTGATCTCGGTGCCCATGGAAATGTTGGTCACCCGCTCCAGGATAACCTCGACAATCACCGGCACCTTGAACTCCTCGATCATGGCCTGGGCCTGGCGCAGCGCCGGCTGGATGCCGGACGGCTCGAACACCCGCAACGCCTTGCACCCCAGGCCCTCGGCCACGGCGATGTGGTCCACGCCATAACCGTTGAGCTCTGGCGCGTTGAGGTTATCGAAGGACAGCTGCACGCAGTAGTCCATGTCGAACCCGCGTTGCGCCTGGCGAATCAGGCCCAGGTAAGAGTTGTTCACCACCACATGGATGTACGGCAGCTTGAACTGCGCGCCCACCGCCAGCTCTTCGATCATGAACTGGAAATCATAGTCGCCCGACAGCGCCACGACCTTGCGGCTCGGATCAGCCTTGACCACCCCGAGCGCGGCCGGAATGGTCCAGCCCAAGGGGCCTGCCTGGCCGCAGTTGATCCAGTGGCGCGGCTTGTAGACATGCAGGAATTGCGCGCCGGCGATCTGCGACAGACCGATGGTGCTGACGTAGCAGGTGTCCTTGCCGAACACCTGGTTCATTTCCTCGTACACGCGCTGGGGCTTGACCGGCACGTTGTCGAAGTGGGTCTTGCGCTGCAGGCTCGCCTTGCGTTGCTGGCAGTCCTGCACCCAGGCGCTGCGGTCCTTCAACTTGCCGGCGGCTTGCCACTGGCGGGCGACTTCGATGAACAAGGTCAGGGCCGAGGCTGCGTCGGAAACGATGCCCAGGTCAGGTGTGAATACCCGGCCGATCTGCGTGGGCTCGATGTCCACGTGAATGAAGGTGCGGCCCTCGGTGTAGACATCCACCGAGCCGGTGTGACGGTTGGCCCAGCGGTTGCCGACGCCCAGCACCACGTCGGACTTGAGCAGCGTCGCGTTGCCGTAGCGGTGGGATGTCTGCAGGCCGACCATGCCGACCATCAGCGGGTGATCGTCGGGGATCGTGCCCCAGCCCATCAAGGTCGGGATGACCGGGATGCCGGTCAGCTCGGCGAACTCCACCAGCAGCTCACTGGCATCGGCGTTGATGATGCCGCCGCCCGCTACCAGCAATGGCCGCTCGGCCTGGTTCAGCAGGCTCAGCGCCTTCTCGATCTGCACGCGGTTGGCGGCAGGCTTGGCCAGGGGCAGCGGTTGGTAGGCGTCGATGTCGAATTCGATCTCGGCCATCTGCACGTCGAAGGGCAGGTCGATCAGCACCGGGCCCGGGCGACCGGAACGCATTTCATAGAAGGCTTTCTGGAACGCGTAGGGCACCTGGCCAGGCTCCAGGACGGTGGTCGCCCACTTGGTCACCGGCTTGACGATGCTGGTGATGTCCACGGCCTGGAAGTCTTCCTTGTGCAGGCGGGCGCGGGGGGCCTGGCCGGTGATGCACAGGATCGGGATGGAGTCGGCGCTGGCGCTGTAGAGACCGGTGACCATGTCGGTACCGGCCGGGCCCGAGGTGCCGATGCACACGCCGATGTTGCCCGCTTTGGTGCGGGTGTAGCCCTCGGCCATGTGCGAGGCACCTTCCACATGGCGAGCGAGGACGTGATCGATGCCGCCCACTTTTTGCAGGGCAGAGTACAGCGGGTTGATCGCCGCACCCGGGATGCCGAAGGCGGTGTCCACGCCTTCACGGCGCATCACCAGGACGGCGGCTTCGATTGCTCTCATTTTGCTCATGGTTTTGTGCCTCTTACGTTTTGTAATTGTATACAAGTGGCTGTGCGTCGAGTGTATTCACGCTAAGCGGCGCAGGTCAATCCATTTTCTCAAGCGCCTGTTTTATTCGTCGAAAGCCCACGGGGAAGGGTGTTTTTCGTCAGTGTAGGGGCTTTGTGATAATTATTGTATACAAAAATATATTTTGTTGTGTTCTATTTGTGGTGTTCGGTTTTGCTTGAAGTGAAACCCGAAAGGCTCTCCCATCACAAAAAAAGGACAGCACCCATGAGCGCTCTAACCTTGAACGTCGCCGTCAACCTGGCCGGCCAAACCCTTGCCGCCGGCCGCGAAATCAGTGCCGCCCCCCTGACCGTCGCCATCCTCGACAGCGGCGGCCACCTGATCGCCCTGCAACGCGAAGACGGCGCGAGCCTGCTTCGTCCCCACATCGCCATCGGCAAGGCCTGGGGCGCCATCGCCCTGGGCAAGGGCTCGCGCCTGCTGGCCCAGGACGCCCAACAACGCCCGGCCTTCATTGCCGCGCTGAACAGCCTGGGGCAGGGCAGCGTGGTACCGGTTCCGGGTGGGGTGTTGATCAGGGATCAGGACGGGAGGGTGTTAGGGGCGATTGGTGTGAGTGGTGATGTTTCGGATGTGGATGAGCAGTGCGCGGTGAGAGCTGTCGAGGCGTTGGGGTTGGGAGCGGATGTGGGGATGAGCGCTTGATGCGGTGGTGAGTTGACGAACGCCTTCGCGAGCAAGCCCGCTCCCACAGGTTAGTGGACACAAAATGTATGAACACCAGAAACCCCCTGTGGGAGCGGGCTTGCTCGCGAAGGCGATCGACCAGACACATCCGGCTAAAGGTTGGCCCCAGGATTCTCCAATTCCAAAGCTAGCCTTTCAGGACTTCATCCAGGAAAGGACTCGATGGAATGCCTGCACGTTCAGCTTCGCATCGCCTGCGCATCGGTCGATGGGCAGAGCCAAATCGCATCTATCTGCTGACAGCCAACACGTTGGAGCGCGAACCTGTTTTCAGGGACTACGGTCTGGGCAGAATAGTTATCCACCAGTTCAGGGCAATAGAGAAATGTGGCATTGCAGACTCGTTGGCTTTCGTCGTAATGCCTGACCATTTTCATTGGTTGATCCAACTGCATCGCGGCTCTTTAGGGCAGTTGATGTGTCAGGTGAAATCTTTAAGTGTCAGGGGCGTCAACGAGAAGTCTGGGAGAACGGGGAGTCTCTGGCAGCAGGGCTACCATGACCGGGCGCTGCGACGGGAAGAAAATCTGGTCAAGCTTGCCCGGTATGTCGTGGCCAACCCATTGCGGGCCGGTTTGGTCAAACGGTTTGGCGACTATCCTTTGTGGGATGCGATCTGGGTTTGAGCTTGAATCGAGTCGGCCCATTCGCGAGCAAGCCCGCTCCCACAGGGGGTTGCGGTGTCCATATCTTTCGTATCAACCATCAGCACCTGTGGGAGCGGGCTTGCTCGCGAATAGGCAGCGACTCGATGTATCAGCCCACCTCACACCCTTTCAACACCAACCGGGTAATCGTCTGCGCCGCCGCTTCGTAATCGGCTTCATCCAGCTTCGCCTTGCCGGTGATGGCGGTGATCTGCCAGTCGAAATCAGCGTAGGTCTGGGTGGCGGCCCAGATGCTGAACATCAGGTGGTTGGGGTCGATGGGGGCGATCTGGCCGCGGTTGATCCAGGTCTGGATGCAGTCGATGTTGTGCCGGGCCTGGGCGTTGAGTTGTTCCACCAGGTCGGGGCTCAGGTGGGGGGCGCCGTGCATGATTTCGCTGGCGAAGACCTTCGAGGCGAAGGGCAGGTCGCGGGAGATGCGGATCTTGGAGCGAATGTAGTGGCTGAGCACTTCACTCGGTACGCCGTCGGCATTGAAAGGGGTGGACGCCTGGAGGATCGGCTCGATGATGCTTTCCAGGACCTCGCGGTAGAGGTTTTCCTTGGATTTGAAATAGTAGTAGACGTTGGGTTTGGGCAGGCCGGCCTTGGCCGCGATGTCGCTGGTCTTGGTCGCGGCGAAGCCCTTGTCGGCAAATTCCTCGCTGGCGGCACGCAGGATCAGTTCTTTGTTGCGCTCGCGGATAGTGCTCATAAACCCAGGGGTTCCTTGCCTGTTCTGGCGGTGGCGCATGGTAGCACCGGCCTCGCGCGGCGCTCAAGAATGCCCCGAGGGCCGCGGCTCGCGGTATGCTGCGCGGCATTATTGTTCAAGGAGCCCCTCCATGGCTGGAAGCAGTTTGCTGGTACTGATCGACGACATCGCCACCGTGCTCGACGACGTAGCGTTGATGACCAAGATGGCCGCCAAGAAAACCGCCGGTGTGCTGGGCGACGACCTGGCGCTCAACGCCCAGCAAGTCTCTGGCGTGCGTGCCGAGCGGGAACTGCCGGTGGTCTGGGCCGTGGCCAAGGGCTCGTTCATCAACAAGTTGATCCTGGTGCCCTCGGCGTTGGCGATCAGTGCCTTCGTGCCCTGGCTGGTGACGCCGCTGCTGATGGTGGGCGGTGCCTACCTGTGCTTCGAGGGCTTTGAAAAGCTGGCCCACAAGTTTCTTCACAGCCCCGCCGAGGACCAGGCCGGACACGCGCAGTTGGCCCAGGCAGTGGCTGACCCGGCGGTCGACCTGGTGGCTTTCGAAAAGGACAAGATCAAGGGCGCGGTGCGCACCGATTTCATCCTCTCGGCGGAAATCATCGCCATCACCCTGGGTACGGTGGTCGATGCCACGCTGACCCAGCAGGTGATCGTGCTTTCCGGCATCGCCATTGTCATGACCGCCGGCGTCTATGGCCTGGTGGCGGGGATCGTCAAGCTCGACGACCTGGGGCTCTGGCTGACACAAAAGCCGGGGCAGGCCGCCCAGCGTATCGGCGGCGCCATCCTGCGCGCCGCGCCCTACATGATGAAAAGCCTGTCGGTGATCGGCACGGCGGCGATGTTCCTGGTGGGCGGCGGCATCCTCACCCACGGTGTGCCGGTGGTGCACCACTGGATCGAAGGTGTGGCGGCCAGCGCCGGCGGCGCGGGGTTCATCGTGCCGATGTTGCTCAATGCGGTGGCGGGGATCGTGGCGGGTGCGGTGGTGTTGGCGGGGGTGATGGCAGTGGGCAAGATCTGGAAAGCGTTGAAGGGCTAGACCTGGCAACGCAAAACAAAAACTGTGGGAGCGAGCTTGCTCGCGATGAGGGCCTGACATTCAACTTCTTCGTTGCCTGAAAGACCGCTATCGCGAGCAAGCTCGCTCCCACAGTAGTTTTAGGTGTACCGGGATTTACTCGGCAATCTGCAACTTGCGCGACTCCGTGTACACGTAGCGGACTTTTTCATACTCGAACGGCGAGTTCAGCTGGCCGTAGCGGAAGCTGGTCTGGTAACGCTTGTCCACGCCTCGCAGGAGCAGCAGTTCCGGGTGGTTGGCGCTGACTTCGGCGACGTTCAGGAAGTTGATCGCCGATTCGGCGGTGTAGTCCACCAGCAAGCCCGAGGTGTCGCGCAGGTTCGACGGGCCGAAGATCGGCAGCACGAAATACGCGCCGGCCGGCACGCCGTAGAAGCCCAGGGTCTGGCCGAAGTCTTCGCTCTGGCGCGGCAGGCCCATGGCGGTGGCCGGGTCCCACAGGCCGGCAATGCCGACGGTGGTGTTGAGCAGCAGCCGCGCGGTGGTTTCCATCGAACGCTTGCCCTTGAACTGCAGCAGGCTGTTCATCAGGTTCGGCACGTCGCCCAGGTTGTTGAAAAAGTTGCTGACCCCGGTGCGCACGAAGCTCGGGGTGATGTAGCGGTAGCCATCGACGACGGGCAGGAACACCCATTGGTCGAAGCGGTAGTTGAAGTGGTAGACCCGGCGGTTCCAGGATTCCAGCGGGTCGTACACGTTCAGGGCGTTGAGGGTCGAGCGCTCGAATTCGCGCTGGTCCAGCCCCGGGTTGAACTTGAGCTTGGTCAGTGGTTCCTTGAAGCCATCCGGGTCCACCACCGCTGGCGCAGCGGTCTTGCCGTCGTCGGCGTGCACCATGCCCGCCCCCAGGAGCGCCGCAATAAGCAGGAGATATTTAGCCACGGAAGAACTCCAGCATGGCGTCGCTGTTGACGCGGTAGTTAAGGTTGCCGCAGTGGCCGCCCAGTGGATAAACCGTCAGGCGATCGCCAAAGGTCTTGCGCAGGAAGCCCAGGTCGCCCGGGCCGAGGATGACGTCGTCGGCGTTGTGCATGACAGCGATCTTCGAACTGGCCTGCAGGTAATCCTTCAATGCATACAGGCTGACCTGGTCGACCAGTTGCAACAGGCTGCCGCCGTCGGTGCGCGCGCGCCACATCGGGATCACCTGCTCGGTGAGGTAGCAGTCGAAGTCGCATTGCAGTGCGCGCTTGAGGAACGGCGTCAGGCTGGTGCTTTCGGTGATCGGGAACTTGGGCGGGATGATCAGGCCGCGACGGTTGATCAGGTCCGACGTGAACGCGATGTCGGCCGCCGAGAAGCGGAACGACGTGCCGATCAGCATCGCCATCTGCTCGTTGCTCAGGTGTTGCTTGGATTGCTGGAAGTCGTAGAGCAGGGCGTCGTTGAGGTCGATGTAGCCTTTTTGCTGGAAGTAGCGGGTCAGCTTGTTCAGCACCAGCTCATAAAAGGTGGTGGTGCTGTTGATGCCCTTGACCTGGGTCTGCACCAGCTTGTCCAGGTTGGTGATCGAGGTGTAGAGGTTCACCGGCGGGTTGAGCAACAGGACTTTCTTGAAGTTGAAGCTGCGCCGGGTTTCGTCCAGGTGCGCGACGAAGGCCGCATCCAGTGCGCCCAGGCTATAACCGGTGAGGTAATACTCGGTCACCGGCAGCTTGGGGTTTTGCGCACGCACGGCCTGCATCACCCGGTACATGTCCTCGGCGTCTTCCTTGGAAATGCCCGGTGTGGCGAAGCGTGAAGCCGCGCTCATGAAGTCGAAGCTGGTGGGCGATGACAGCTGCACCACGTGGTAGCCGGCCTTGTAGTAGAGGCGCTTGAGGTATTCGTTGAGGCTGCTGTCGTAGCGCGCGCCGGTGCCGGCGATCAGGAAGATCAGCGGTGCCGGCTTGTCCTGGGTGGCCAGGCGGTAGGTGAGGCTTTTCACCGGCCAGAAGTTGTCCGGCAGGATGAACTCGCGTTCCGGGCGCAGTTTCAGGCTGTGGTCGGACTGATTGATGTCCTCGATCAGCGGCAACTCCGGGCGCAGGTCCGGCGGGGTGGTGGCAATGGTCGCCTCGAACGGGTTGGTCAAGGGGTAGCCATAACTGGCGGCGTCAATATCTGCCGCCAGCGCGGACGCACTCAGGATAAGGCCGCCGAAGAGGGCAGCGAAGCGCAAGGAACGGAGCATGACGAGATCCCTAAGAGGAAGGTGCCGAATGAGGTTCGCAGCCTATGACCACCGAAGCGAAGCCAAGTGCCATGATCGGCACGAAACAGGCGCGCAGTGGGTGCAATAGTAGCGGGACGATACACGTTCGGCCCCGGTGATGGCTAGTTGGGCGCTGCGTGTCGCAGCTGGCGTTCTGATGTCGTTTCTCGGTTTATCGAGGTCGCTGACAGAGCAGGATACGGATCGGCGCAGGTTGATGATCGACGCGTCAGTACTCCACTGGCGTTCGAACCGGTTTGGGTGAGCGAGCGTGATGGGGGCGCTGTGACCATAACAACACGTTGACGCTGCTCGGCATCCGTCGGGCGCAGCACTTTCGGGGAAGTAACGATGAAGATGCGACGACTCTTGGGCGCAGGTGCCGCACTGGTACTGGCGATCAGCTCCACACTGGCCAGTGCCGAAACCAAAACCCTGAGCATCGGCTACGTTGACGGCTGGTCCGACAGCGTCGCGACCACGCACGTCGCGGCCGAAGTCATCAAGCAGAAGCTGGGCTACGACGTGAAGCTGCAAGCGGTGGCGACCGGGATCATGTGGCAAGGCGTGGCTACCGGCAAGCTCGACGCCATGCTCTCGGCCTGGCTGCCGGTGACGCACGGCGACTACTGGGCCAAGAACAAGGACCAGGTGGTCGACTACGGTCCCAACTTCAAGGACGCCAAGATCGGCCTGATCGTGCCTGAATACGTCAAGGCCAAGTCCCTCGAGGACCTGAAGACCGACGACTCCTTCAAGAAACGCATCGTCGGCATCGACGCCGGTTCAGGCGTGATGCTCAAGACCGAGCAGGCCATCAAGGACTACGACCTGACCGGCTACCAACTCAAGGCCAGTTCCGGCGCCGGCATGATCGCCGAGCTGACCCGTGCCGAGAAGAAGAACGAATCCATCGCCGTGACCGGCTGGGTACCGCACTGGATGTTCGCCAAGTGGAAACTGCGCTTCCTGGAAGACCCGAAAGGCGTCTACGGCGCGGCTGAGACCGTGAACAGCATCGGTAGCAAGGAACTGGACACCAAAGCGCCGGAAGTGGCTGCCTTCCTGAAGAAATTCCAGTGGGCTTCGAAAGACGAAATCGGTGAAGTCATGCTGGCCATCCAGGAGGGTGCCAAGCCTGAAGCCGCTGCCAAGGACTGGGTCGCCAAGCACCCGGACCGCGTCAAGGATTGGACTGGCAAGTAATCCGCCTGATCCAGTGATCCCGAAAGCCGCATGACGTCGTGTCATGCGGTTTTTTTATGTCTGCAACCTTTCGGTCTTGCCAATTTCCAGTGGGAGCGAGCTTGCTCGCGATAGCGGTATATCTGCTTGCATTTATATTGAATGTGCGACCGCAATCGCGAGCAAGCTCGCTCCCACAGAAGAGCCATGGCAAAAGTTTGCGGGAAACTGGCAAAACCGTCATGTCGTTCTAATACTAAGGTCGTCTGGAACCTGGCCTTGGGCCGCATAGAGTAGAGTCGTTCCAACTTAAATTGTGCTGCGAGGATAAAAACAATGAACGACAGCATTTACCTCTCGATTCAAAACAGCCCGCGCTTCAAGGAGCTGGTGAGAAAAAGGGAAAGGTTCGCCTGGATTCTCTCGGCGATCATGCTAGGGCTGTACGCCGGATTCATCCTACTGATTGCCTACGGGCCACACGTGCTCGGGGCCAAGATCGCGCCCGAGTCGACGATCACCTGGGGCATTCCCATCGGTGTCGGCCTGATTATCTCGGCTTTCATCCTGACCGGTATCTACGTGCGACGTGCCAATGGCGAGTTCGACGACCTGAACAATGCGATTCTCAAGGAGGCTCAGCAATGATCCGGCGTCTACTGGCTCTCTCGAGCATTGCAGCGTTCGCCCCGGGTGCCTGGGCGGCTGAGGCCCTGACCGGGGCCGTGCAGAAACAACCGCTCAACGTCTCGGCCATCATCATGTTCGTGGCCTTCGTCGGCCTGACCCTGTGCATCACTTACTGGGCGTCCAAGCGCAGCAAGTCGGCCAGTGACTACTACGCCGCTGGCGGCCGGATCACCGGTTTCCAGAACGGCCTGGCGATTGCCGGTGACTACATGTCGGCGGCATCCTTC
The DNA here is from genome assembly GCF_036693845.1 of Pseudomonas sp. MS646. Classification (NCBI taxonomy): domain Bacteria; kingdom Pseudomonadati; phylum Pseudomonadota; class Gammaproteobacteria; order Pseudomonadales; family Pseudomonadaceae; genus Pseudomonas; species Pseudomonas sp. MS646. The sequence goes on along the minus strand of NZ_CP144763.1, from coordinate 4,478,374 downwards.
CTGGGGATTTCCGCCCTGGTATTCGCTTCCGGCTACGACGGCCTGATCTACTCGATCGGCTTCCTGGTGGGCTGGCCGATCATTCTGTTCCTGATCGCCGAGCGCCTGCGTAACCTGGGTAAATACACCTTCGCCGACGTGGCGTCCTATCGCCTGGGGCAGAAGCAGATCCGGACCCTGTCGGCCAGCGGCTCGCTGGTGGTCGTGGCGTTCTACCTGATCGCGCAGATGGTGGGCGCCGGCAAGCTGATCCAGCTGCTGTTCGGCCTGGACTACCACGTCGCGGTGATCCTGGTGGGCATCCTGATGTGCCTCTACGTGCTGTTCGGCGGCATGCTGGCCACCACCTGGGTACAGATCATCAAGGCAGTGCTGTTGCTGTCGGGTGCTTCGTTCATGGCCTTGATGGTCATGAAGCACGTGAACTTCGATTTCAACATGCTGTTCTCCGAAGCGGTCAAGGTTCACCCTAAAGGTGAAGCGATCATGAGCCCGGGTGGCCTGGTGAAGGATCCGGTTTCGGCCTTCTCCCTGGGTCTGGCGCTGATGTTCGGTACCGCTGGCCTGCCGCATATCCTGATGCGCTTCTTCACCGTGAGTGACGCCAAGGAAGCGCGCAAGAGCGTGCTGTACGCCACAGGCTTCATCGGCTACTTCTACATCCTGACCTTCATCATCGGCTTCGGCGCGATCCTGCTGGTCAGCACCAACCCGGCCTTCAAGGACGCGGCAGGTGCCTTGCTCGGTGGCAACAACATGGCGGCGGTGCACCTGGCCGACGCGGTGGGTGGCAGTATTTTCCTCGGCTTTATCTCGGCGGTCGCCTTCGCGACCATCCTGGCGGTGGTGGCCGGCTTGACGCTGGCAGGCGCTTCGGCGGTGTCCCACGACCTGTACGCCAGCGTGATCAAGAAAGGCAAGGCCAACGAAAAGGACGAGATTCGCGTCTCGAAGATCACCACCATCGCCCTGGCGGTGCTGGCAATCGCCCTGGGCATCCTGTTCGAGAAGCAGAACATCGCGTTCATGGTGGGCCTGGCGTTCTCCATCGCGGCGAGCTGCAACTTCCCGGTGCTGCTGCTTTCGATGTACTGGAAGAAGCTGACCACCCGTGGCGCCATGATCGGCGGCTGGCTGGGCCTGGTCAGTGCCGTGGGCCTGATGATCCTGGGCCCGACCATCTGGGTGCAGATCATGGGTCACGAGAAGCCGATCTACCCGTACGAGTACCCGGCGCTGTTCTCGATGGCCATTGCCTTCGTGGGCATCTGGTTCTTCTCCATCACCGACAAGTCGGCTGAAGCGGCCAACGAGCGGGCGCTGTTCTTCCCGCAGTTCGTGCGTTCGCAGACGGGCCTGGGGGCGAGTGGGGCGGTAAATCACTAAGAAGCAGTTGCGAGCTTCAAGCTTCAAGCTGCAAGTTAGATGCGGTGCAGCGTAGGAAAATACCCCTGTTGAGAGGCAGGGGTATTTTTTTTGCTTGCAGCTTGCAGCTTGCAGCTTGCAGCTCTAAACCCCAGCCCAAAAAAAACGGCCTCTTCAAGAGGCCGTTTTTTCTGGCTGGGGTTTAGTGCCGATCTTCCAGCTTGGTGATGTCACGCGACTCGTAGCCGGTGTACAGCTGGCGCGGGCGGCCGATCTTGTACGGGCTGGAGAGCATTTCCTTCCAGTGGGAGATCCAGCCGACGGTCCGCGCCAGGGCGAAGATCACGGTGAACATGCTGGTTGGAATGCCGATCGCCTTGAGGATGATCCCCGAGTAGAAGTCGACGTTCGGGTACAGCGAGCGCTCGATGAAGTACGGGTCGGTCAGGGCGATCTCTTCCAGGCGCATGGCCAGTTCGAGTTGCGGATCGTTCTTGATCCCCAGTTCCTTGAGCACTTCGTCGCAGGTCTGCTTCATGACGGTGGCGCGCGGGTCGCGGTTCTTGTAGACCCGGTGACCGAAGCCCATCAGCTTGAACGGATCGTTCTTGTCCTTGGCCTTGGCGATGAACTTGTCGATGTTCGAGACATCGCCGATTTCATCGAGCATGGTCAGTACCGCTTCGTTGGCACCGCCGTGGGCCGGGCCCCAGAGTGCCGCGATACCGGCGGCGATACAGGCGAACGGGTTGGCACCCGACGAGCCGGCCAGGCGTACGGTGGACGTGGAGGCGTTCTGCTCGTGGTCGGCGTGGAGGATGAAGATCCGGTCCATGGCCTTGGCGAGCACCGGGCTGATCGGTTTGATCTCGCACGGGGTGTTGAACATCATGTGCAGGAAGTTTTCTGCATAGTTCAGGTCGTTGCGCGGGTACATCATGGGCTGGCCCATGGAGTACTTGTAGACCATGGCCGCCAGGGTCGGCATCTTGGCCACCAGGCGGATCGCGGAGATTTCGCGATGCTGGGGGTTATTGATGTCCAGGGAGTCGTGGTAGAAGGCCGAGAGGGCGCCGACAACGCCGCACATGACGGCCATCGGGTGGGCATCGCGACGGAAGCCGTTGAAGAAGGTCTTCAGCTGCTCGTGAACCATGGTGTGGTTCTTCACGGTGCTGACGAACTGGGCCTTTTGCTCTGCGGTTGGCAGCTCGCCGTTGAGCAGCAGGTAGCAGGTTTCCAGGTAGTCCGATTTTTCAGCCAGTTGCTCGATCGGGTAGCCGCGGTGCAGCAGGATGCCGTTGTCGCCGTCGATGTAGGTGATTTTCGACTCGCACGAGGCGGTCGACATGAAACCTGGGTCAAAGGTGAAACGGCCCGTGGCCGTCAGGCCCCGTACGTCGATTACATCGGGACCAACGGTGCCGGTTAAAATGGGCAGCTCGACGGGGGCTGCGCCCTCGATGATCAACTGCGCTTTTTTGTCAGCCATGTGGCCTCCTATTAATGCTTGGAATCATCAGACAGACCCCCCACGCAGGGCCCGCACCACTATAGTGAGATAAATCCGAAAGTCAATTTGCCTAAAGTCTTGCTCCAGAAGGCTTTAACCGGACTTTTTCCGCGAAATTACCTGCCGTTTACGCCTTTTGTCTGGTATGTGCAATGCGCTATTAGGGGAAGGTGAACGCGTTGTCATTAGTAGCCTAACTGTCTATACTCGGCCACCGACCGCCAGGGGCTTTTGGGCCTGCTTTCTTGGGGGTCGTCACTCCCTGGGTGGTGAGTACCTGACCAGTGCGCGCCGCAACAACTTTGCCCTGATTGTTAGGGGCTCTTCAGTGTGAAAAAAAAGCCGTGAAAAGCCAACGACCTGTAAACCTAGACCTAAGGACCATCAAACTCCCAGTCACTGCTTACACGTCCATTCTTCACCGTATCTCCGGTGTCATCCTCTTCGTCAGCCTGGCCATCATGCTTTACGCATTGGACAAGTCGCTCGACTCGGAAGAAGGCTTCGGTCAGGTGAAAGCGTGTCTGACCAGTCCGCTAGCCAAGCTAGTGATTTGGGGCATCCTGTCCGCCTTGCTGTATCACCTGGTTGCCGGTGTGCGCCACTTGATCATGGATATGGGCATCGGTGAAACGCTGGAAGGCGGCAAGCTGGGCTCGAAAATCGTTATCGCCGTTTCCGTGGTGGTGATTGTTCTGGCAGGAGTCTGGATATGGTAACCAACGTTACGAACCTCTCGCGTTCGGGCCTTTATGACTGGATGGCGCAGCGTGTGTCTGCGGTCGTTCTCGCGGCTTACTTCATTTTCCTGATCGGATATGTCGTGGCAAACCCTGGCCTTGGCTATGCCCAATGGCATGAACTGTTCGCAAACAACTGGATGCGTATCTTCAGTCTGCTGGCCCTTGTCGCACTGGGCGCTCACGCCTGGGTCGGCATGTGGACCATCGCCACCGACTACCTGACGCAAATGGCGTTCGGCAAGTCGGCGACTGCCATACGTTTCCTTTTCCAGGCGGTATGCGGCGTCGCGATGTTCGCGTACTTCGTCTGGGGTGTGCAGATTCTTTGGGGTATCTGATTCATGGCTAACATTCCTACGATTTCTTTCGACGCCATCATCATTGGTGGCGGCGGTGCCGGCATGCGCGCAGCGCTGCAACTGGCGCAGGGCGGTCACAAGACTGCCGTGATCACCAAGGTTTTCCCGACTCGTTCGCACACTGTTTCCGCCCAGGGCGGCATCACCTGCGCCATCGCTTCGGCCGACCCGAACGATGACTGGCGCTGGCACATGTACGATACCGTCAAGGGTTCCGACTACATCGGTGACCAGGACGCTATCGAATACATGTGTCAGGAAGGCCCGGCCGCGGTGTTCGAGCTGGACCACATGGGCCTGCCGTTCTCCCGTACCGAAACCGGCCGCATCTACCAGCGTCCGTTCGGTGGCCAGTCCAAGGACTACGGCAAGGGCGGGCAGGCTGCCCGTACTTGCGCGGCCTCCGACCGTACCGGTCACGCGCTGCTGCACACCCTTTATCAGGGCAACCTGAAGGCCGGCACCACGTTCCTGAACGAGTACTACGCCGTTGACCTGGTGAAAAACCAGGACGGCGCCTTCGTCGGCGTGATCGCGATCTGCATCGAAACCGGCGAAACCACCTACATCCGTTCCAAGGCCACCGTGCTGGCGACCGGCGGTGCAGGCCGTATCTACGCCTCCACCACCAACGCCCTGATCAACACCGGTGACGGCGTTGGCATGGCCCTGCGTGCTGGCGTGCCGGTACAAGACATCGAAATGTGGCAGTTCCACCCGACCGGCATCGCCGGCGCCGGTGTACTGGTCACCGAAGGCTGCCGTGGTGAAGGCGGCTACCTGATCAACAAGCACGGCGAGCGTTTCATGGAGCGTTATGCTCCGAACGCCAAGGACCTGGCCGGTCGTGACGTGGTTGCCCGTTCGATGGTCAAGGAAATCATCGCCGGCAACGGTTGCGGCCCGAATGGCGACCACGTGATGCTCAAGCTCGACCACCTGGGCGAGGAAGTGCTGCACAGCCGCCTGCCAGGCATCTGCGAGCTGTCCAAGACCTTCGCCCACGTCGACCCGGTCGTCGCGCCGGTGCCGGTCGTTCCAACCTGCCACTATATGATGGGCGGCGTTGCCACCAACATCCATGGCCAGGCAATCACCCAGAACGCCGAAGGCGTCGACCAGATCATCCCTGGCCTGTTCGCAGTGGGTGAAGTGGCGTGCGTATCGGTCCACGGTGCCAACCGCCTGGGCGGCAACTCGCTGCTCGACCTGGTGGTCTTCGGTCGTGCCGCCGGCCTGCACCTGGAGAAGGCGCTGAGCGACGGTATCGAATACGACGACGCCACCGACGCCGACATCAACGCGGCCCTGGCCCGTCTGTCCGCCCTGAACGAGCGCACCGATGGCGAAGACGTCGCCACCCTGCGTCGCGAGCTGCAAAGCTGCATGCAGAACTACTTCGGTGTATTCCGTACCGGCGAATACATGCAGAAGGGTATTGCCCAGCTGGCGCAATTGCGTGAACGAATCGCCAACGTGAAGATCAACGATAAATCGCAGGCGTTCAACACCGCCCGTATCGAAGCGCTGGAGTTGCAGAACCTGCTGGAAGTGGCCGAAGCCACCGCCATCGCCGCAGAAGTGCGTAAAGAGTCCCGTGGCGCCCACGCCCGCGAAGACTACGAAGACCGAGACGACGAAAACTGGCTGTGCCACACCTTGTACTTCCCGGGTGAAAAACGCGTCGCCAAGCGTGCCGTGAACTTCTCGCCGAAGACTGTTCCGACTTTCGAACCAAAAGTCCGGACTTATTAAGGGTGACCGCTATGTTGCAAGTCAGTGTTTATCGCTACAACCCTGATCAGGACGCTGCGCCGTTCATGCAGGATTTCCAGGTCGATACCGGTGGTAAGGACCTGATGGTGCTGGACGTGCTGGCCCTGATCAAGGAACAGGACGAGGGCTTCTCCTACCGTCGCTCCTGCCGCGAGGGCGTTTGCGGCTCCGACGGCATGAACATCAACGGCAAGAACGGCCTGGCCTGCATCACGCCGTTGTCGGCCGTTGTGAAGGGCAACAAGCTGATCGTTCGTCCGCTGCCAGGTTTGCCGGTGATCCGTGACCTGGTCGTCGATATGAGCATCTTCTACAAGCAATACGAGAAGGTGAAGCCATTCCTGCAGAACGACACGCCGGCTCCGGCCATCGAGCGTCTGCAGTCCCCGGAAGAGCGTGAGAAGCTCGACGGTCTGTACGAGTGCATCCTGTGCGCCTGCTGCTCGACCTCGTGCCCATCCTTCTGGTGGAACCCGGACAAATTCCTGGGCCCGGCCGCCCTGCTGCAAGCGTACCGCTTCCTGGCAGACAGCCGTGACACCAAGACGTCCGAGCGTCTGGCCGCACTGGATGACCCGTTCAGCGTATTCCGCTGCCGCGGGATCATGAACTGCGTCAACGTCTGCCCGAAAGGCCTGAACCCGACTAAGGCCATCGGTCACGTACGTAACATGCTGCTGCAAAACGGCGTGTGATTCAGCTGCTGTACCCGTAGAACCGCTGTACCCGTAGAGGCTAGGGCGCGGGCTTCAACCCGCGTCGTAGCATAACCAGAACAGCCGCTCACAAAGCGGCGGTTCTTATTTTGAAGAAATGAGACAAGCAGGGGCATCCGGGCTGGTACCCGGACTATCAGCGTGATCCTAAGTGGCTTGTTTTAGTCGCTGCACTCGGACTTCTGCAAGTTTGCTCGGTGTTTTCGCCGGTGGTGTTCCCCTAATCGAGGGTGACCAAGCATGCAAGAAAGCGTGATGCAGCGCATGTGGAACAGTGCCCACCTCTCCGGTGGTAACGCTGCCTATGTGGAAGAGCTCTACGAGCTCTACCTGCACGACCCTAACGCTGTGCCAGAAGAATGGCGCACCTACTTTCAGAAGTTGCCGGCTGACGGTAACTCTGCCACTGATGTTTCGCACTCGACGATTCGCGATCATTTCGTGCTGCTGGCGAAGAACCAGCGCCGCGCCCAACCGGTATCTGCCGGTAGCGTGAGCAGTGAGCACGAGAAGAAGCAAGTCGAAGTGCTGCGACTGATCCAGGCCTACCGGATGCGCGGCCACCAGGCAGCCCAGCTGGACCCGCTGGGGCTGTGGCAGCGTCCTGCACCTGCAGACCTGTCGATCACTCATTACGGCTTGACCAATGCCGATCTTGATACGACCTTCCGTGCCGGCGACCTGTTCATCGGCAAAGAGGAAGCGAGCCTACGCGAAATTCACGAAGCGTTGCAGCAGACATATTGCCGCACCATCGGCGCTGAGTTCACGCACATCACCGACTCCGAGCAGCGCCAGTGGTTCCAGCAGCGTCTGGAAAGCGTTCGTGGCCGTCCGACCTACTCCGCCGACATCAAGAGCCACCTGCTCGAGCGCGTCACGGCCGGTGAAGGCCTGGAGAAATACCTGGGCACCAAGTACCCAGGTACCAAGCGTTTCGGCCTGGAAGGTGGTGAAAGCCTGATCCCGATGCTTGACGAGCTGATCCAGCGTTCCGGTTCCTACGGCACCAAGGAAGTCGTCATCGGCATGGCCCACCGTGGTCGCCTGAACGTACTGGTCAACACCTTCGGCAAGAACCCGCGCGAGCTGTTCGACGAGTTCGAAGGCAAGAAGAAGGTCGAGCTGGGTTCCGGCGACGTGAAGTACCACCAGGGCTTCTCGTCCAACGTGATGACCACCGGTGGCGAAGTCCACCTGGCGATGGCGTTCAACCCGTCCCACCTGGAAATCGTTTCCCCGGTGGTCGAGGGTTCGGTTCGCGCCCGCCAGGATCGTCGCAACGATCCGACCGGCGAGAAGGTGTTGCCGATTTCCATCCACGGTGACGCGGCATTCGCCGGTCAGGGCGTGGTCATGGAAACCTTCCAGATGTCGCAGACCCGCGGTTTCAAGACCGGCGGCACCGTGCACATCGTGATCAACAACCAGGTCGGTTTCACCATCAGCAACCCGCTGGACTCGCGTTCCACCGAGTACGCCACCGACGTCGCGAAAATGATCCAGGCGCCGATCCTCCATGTGAATGGTGATGATCCGGAAGCCGTGCTGTTCGTGACCCAGCTGGCCATCGACTACCGCATGCAGTACAAGCGCGATGTGGTGATCGACCTGGTCTGCTACCGTCGTCGTGGCCACAACGAGGCCGACGAGCCAAGTGGCACCCAGCCGCTGATGTACCAACAGATCGCCAAGCAGCGCACCACCCGTGAACTGTATGCCGAGCGCCTGACCCAGGCCGGCGTGCTGAACGCCGAGCGCGTCCAGGAAAAAGTCGATGAATATCGCAACGCCCTGGACAATGGCCTGCACGTGGTGAAAAGCCTGGTCAAGGAGCCGAACAAAGAGTTGTTCGTGGACTGGCGTCCTTACCTGGGCCACGCCTGGACCGCTCGTCACGACACGCGTTTCGACCTCAAGACCTTGCAGGAACTGTCCGCCAAGCTGCTGGAAATCCCGGAAGGCTTCGTGGTCCAGCGCCAGGTCGCCAAGATCTACGAAGACCGTCAGAAGATGCAAGCCGGCGGCCTGCCGATCAACTGGGGCTATGCCGAAACCATGGCGTACGCGACCCTGGCGTTCGAAGGTCACCCGATCCGCATCACCGGCCAGGACGTAGGCCGCGGTACTTTCTCGCACCGCCATGCGGCGCTGCACAACCAGAAAGACGCCAGCACCTACATTCCGCTGCAACACCTGTACAAGGGCCAGCCACGTTTCGACCTGTACGATTCGCTGCTGTCCGAGGAAGCCGTCCTGGCGTTCGAATACGGTTATTCCACCACCGAGCCGAATGCGCTGGTGATCTGGGAAGCCCAGTTCGGCGACTTCGCCAACGGTGCCCAGGTGGTTGTCGACCAGTTCATCACCAGCGGCGAGCACAAGTGGGGTCGTCTCTGCGGCCTGACCATGCTGTTGCCACACGGTTATGAAGGGCAGGGGCCGGAGCACTCCTCGGCACGTCTGGAGCGTTACCTGCAGCTGTGCGCCGAGCACAACGTGCAAGTGTGCGTACCGACGACCCCGGCGCAGATCTACCACCTGCTGCGTCGCCAGGTCATCCGTCCGCTGCGCAAGCCGCTGATCGTGCTGACGCCCAAGTCGCTGTTGCGCCACAAACTGGCGATCTCCACGCTCGAGGACCTGGCCGAAGGCTCGTTCCAGACCGTTATTTCAGAAATCGACACGCTGGACGCGGCCAAGGTGACTCGCCTGATCCTGTGCAGCGGCAAGGTCTACTATGACCTTCTGGAAAAACGTCGTGCCGAAGGCCGCGAAGACATCGCCATCGTGCGTATCGAGCAGCTCTATCCGTTCCCGGAAGAAGACCTGATGGAGGCCATCGCGCCTTACACCAACCTCACCCACGTGGTGTGGTGCCAGGAAGAACCGATGAACCAGGGCGCGTGGTACAGCAGCCAGCATCACCTGCGTCGCAGCATCGGCAACCATAACAAGGCCCTGGGCCTGGAATATGCCGGCCGTGATGCTTCTGCTGCACCTGCGTGTGGTTATGCGTCGATGCACGCCGAGCAGCAGGAAAAACTGCTGCAAGATGCCTTCACTGTTTAATGCCTTCGCGCACCTGAAACCGAATTTAAGGAACCACAGATAATGGCTATCGAGATCAAAGCCCCCACTTTCCCGGAATCGGTTGCCGATGGCACCGTTGCCACCTGGCACAAAAAACCGGGCGAGGCCATCAAGCGTGACGAACTGATCGTCGACATCGAGACCGACAAGGTCGTGCTGGAAGTCCTGGCGACCGCCGACGGCGTGCTGGGCGAGATCGTCAAGAACGAAGGCGACACCGTTCTGTCCGACGAAGTGCTGGGCTCGATCGTTGAAGGTGGCGCTGCCGCCGCTGCTCCGGCCGCTGCTGCCGCGCCGGCCGCCGCCCAGGCTGCTGCTCCGGCTGCCGACGGCGAAGACGATCCAGTCGCTGCGCCGGCTGCCCGCAAGATCGCTGAAGAAAACGGCATCAACATCGCTTCCGTTGCCGGCACCGGCAAAGGCGGTCGCGTGACCAAGGAAGACGTCGTGGCTGCCGTTGCCGCGAAGAAAGCCGCTCCAGCGGCCGCTGCTCCGGCCAAGGCTGCCGCTCCGGCCGCCGCTGCGCCTGTGTTTGCCGCCGGCGACCGCACCGAGAAGCGTGTACCGATGACCCGCGTTCGCGCCACCGTGGCCAAGCGCCTGGTCGAAGCCCAGTCGAACATGGCCATGCTGACCACCTTCAACGAAGTCGACATGACCGAAGTCATGGCCCTGCGTTCGAAGTACAAGGACCTGTTCGAGAAGTCCCACGACGGCGTGCGCCTGGGCTTCATGTCGTTCTTCGTCAAGGCAGCCACCGAAGCGCTGAAACGCTTCCCGGCCGTCAACGCGTCGATCGACGGTTCCGACATCGTCTACCACGGCTATGCCGACATCGGTGTCGCGGTCTCCAGCGACCGTGGCCTGGTGGTTCCGGTGCTGCGTAACGCCGAGCTGATGAGCCTGGCCGAAATCGAAGGCGGCATCGCCACCTTCGGCAAGAAGGCCCGTGACGGCAAGCTGTCCATCGACGAGATGACCGGCGGTACGTTCACCATCACCAACGGTGGTACATTCGGTTCGATGATGTCGACCCCGATCGTCAACCCACCGCAAGCGGCGATCCTGGGTATGCACAACATCATCCAGCGTCCGATGGCGGTCAATGGCCAGGTTGTGATTCGTCCGATGATGTACCTGGCGCTGTCCTACGATCACCGCCTGATCGACGGTAAAGAAGCCGTGACTTTCCTGGTAACCATCAAGAACCTGCTTGAAGATCCGGCTCGTCTGCTGCTGGACATCTGATCTCGCCGCGAGGGCCGGTCTGTCGACCGGCCTCTTGCTGAAACAATCGGTCTCGTCCCACGACGGTCGCCACAAGCGGCCGTCCGGTTTGATTCGAAAAGGAATGACTCATGACTCAGAAATTCGACGTGGTAGTGATTGGTGCGGGCCCTGGCGGCTATGTAGCGGCCATCAAGGCTGCACAACTTGGCCTTAGCACTGCCTGCATCGAGAAATACACCGACGCGGAGGGCAAACAGGCCCTCGGCGGTACTTGCCTGAACGTCGGCTGCATTCCTTCCAAGGCGCTGCTGGACAGTTCCTGGAAATACAAGGAAGCGAAAGAAAGCTTCAACGTCCACGGCATCTCCACCGGCGAAGTGAAGATGGACGTCGCCGCGATGGTTGGCCGCAAGGCTGGCATCGTCAAGAACCTGACCAGCGGTGTTGCCACCCTGTTCAAGGCCAACGGCGTAACCTCGATCCAGGGCCACGGCAAGCTGCTGCTGGGCAAGAAGGTCGAAGTGACCAAGCCAGACGGTTCGGTTGAAGTCATCGAAGCCGAGAACGTCATCCTGGCACCGGGCTCGCGCCCGATCGACATCCCGCCAGCCCCGGTCGATCAGAACGTGATCGTCGATTCCACCGGCGCCCTGGAATTCCAGTCCGTGCCTAAGCGCCTGGGCGTCATCGGTGCCGGCGTGATCGGCCTCGAGCTGGGTTCGGTATGGTCGCGCCTGGGCGCGCAAGTGACCGTGCTGGAAGCCCTCGACACCTTCCTGATGGCTGCCGACACCGCAGTCTCCAAGGAAGCGCTGAAGACCCTGACCAAGCAAGGCCTGGACATCAAGCTGGGCGCTCGCGTGACCGGTTCGAAAGTCAACGGCGAAGAAGTCGTGGTCAACTACACCGACGCCGATGGCGAACAGACCATCACTTTCGACAAACTGATCGTTGCGGTCGGCCGTCGTCCGGTGACCACCGATCTGCTGGCTGCCGATAGCGGCGTTGAAATCGATGAGCGTGGTTTCATCCAGGTTGACGATTTCTGCGCCACTACCGTACCGGGCGTCTACGCCATCGGTGACGTGGTTCGCGGCATGATGCTGGCGCACAAGGCGTCCGAGGAAGGCATCATGGTTGTCGAGCGCATCAAGGGCCACAAGGCCCAGATGAACTACGACCTGATCCCGTCGGTTATCTACACCCACCCGGAAATCGCATGGGTCGGTAAAACCGAGCAGGCCTTGAAAGCCGAAGGCGTTGAAGTTAACGTCGGCACCTTCCCGTTCGCCGCCAGTGGCCGTGCCATGGCTGCCAACGACACCGGCGGTTTCGTGAAAGTCATCGCCGATGCCAAGACGGACCGCGTATTGGGCGTTCACGTCATTGGCCCAAGCGCTGCCGAGCTGGTACAGCAAGGCGCGATCGGTATGGAATTCGGCACCAGCGCTGAAGACCTGGGCATGATGGTCTTCTCCCATCCGACCCTGTCCGAAGCCTTGCACGAAGCGGCCCTGGCCGTGAATGGCGGCGCCATCCACGTGGCCAACCGCAAGAAGCGTTAATAAACAATAAGAAACCACGGCGGTTCGGCCCGTCGTGAGCCTTGCGAGCAAGACTCACCGCGGAATGTCCGCTGGACGCAGTCTTGCGTAGCCGAACCGGGCGACCGGAACGCTACGCAAGCAGCAGTCACAGGTGGTGCGGCACTCAATGGTGCAGCACCGAATGCGCAGTACCTAACGAAGACGGTAATAAGCATGAATCTTCACGAGTATCAGGGTAAGCAGCTGTTCGCTGAGTACGGCCTGCCAGTATCCACAGGCTACGCGGTAGACACCCCGGAAGCGGCAGCAGAAGCTTGCGACAAAATCGGCGGCAGCGAATGGGTTGTCAAAGCCCAGGTTCACGCCGGTGGTCGCGGTAAAGCGGGCGGCGTCAAGCTGGTTCGCAGCAAAGAAGACGCCAAAGCCTTCGCACAGCAGTGGCTGGGCAAGCGTCTGGTGACTTACCAGACTGACGCCAACGGTCAGCCAGTCACCAAGATCCTGGTCGAGTCGTGCACTGATATCGCTAAAGAGCTGTACCTGGGCGCTGTCGTTGACCGTTCGAGCCGTCGCATCGTGTTCATGGCCTCCACCGAAGGTGGCGTGGACATCGAGAAGATCGCGCACGACACCCCTGAGAAAATCCTCAAGGCCACCATCGATCCACTGGTTGGCGCACAGCCATTCCAGGGTCGCGAGCTGGCTTTCCAGCTGGGCCTGGAAGGCAAGCAAGTCACTCAGTTCGCCAAGATCTTCGTTGGCCTGGCCAAGCTGTTCCAGGACCACGACCTGGCGCTGCTGGAAGTGAACCCGCTGGTGATCAAGGCTGACGGCGACCTGCATTGCCTCGATGCCAAGATCAACATCGACGCCAACGCCATGTACCGTCAGCCTAAGCTGAAGACTTTCCACGATCCGTCCCAGGACGATCCGCGCGAAGCGCACGCTGCCAAGTTCGAACTGAACTACGTGGCCCTGGAAGGTAACATCGGCTGCATGGTCAACGGTGCCGGCCTGGCCATGGGTACCATGGACATCGTCAACCTGCATGGCGGCAAGCCAGCCAACTTCCTCGACGTAGGCGGTGGTGCTACCAAGGAACGCGTAACCGAAGCGTTCAAGATCATCCTGTCCGACACCAACGTCGCTGCAGTACTGGTCAACATCTTCGGCGGCATCGTTCGTTGCGACATGATTGCCGAAGGCATCATCGGCGCCGTGAAGGAAGTGGGCGTGAAAATCCCGGTTGTTGTTCGCCTCGAAGGCAACAACGCTGAGCTGGGCGCTAAAGTACTGGCAGAAAGCGGTTTGAACATCATCGCTGCTACCAGCCTGACCGACGCTGCTCAACAAGTTGTCAAAGCTGCGGAGGGCAAATAATGAGCGTCCTGATCAATAAAGACACCAAGGTTATCTGCCAGGGTATTACCGGTTCGCAAGGTAGTTTCCACACCCAGCAAGCCATCGAATACGGCACCAAGATGGTTGGCGGCGTAACGCCAGGCAAAGGCGGCACCGAGCACCTGGGCCTGCCAGTGTTCAACACCGTGAAGGACGCTGTAGCCGCGACTGGCGCCACCGCCAGCGTGATCTACGTTCCAGCTCCTTTCTGCAAGGACTCCATCCTTGAAGCAGCGTTCGGCGGCATCAAGCTGATCGTTTGCATCACCGAAGGCATCCCGACCATCGACATGCTGGAAGCCAAGGTCAAGTGCGACGAGCTGGGTATCACCCTGATCGGCCCTAACTGCCCAGGCGTGATCACTCCAGGCGAATGCAAGATCGGCATCATGCCAGGTCACATTCACTTGCCAGGCAAGGTCGGTATCGTTTCCCGTTCCGGCACCCTGACCTACGAAGCGGTCAAGCAGACCACTGACGCCGGTTTCGGTCAGTCGACTTGCGTCGGCATCGGCGGTGACCCGATCCCAGGCTCGAACTTCATCGACATCCTGAAGCTGTTCCAGGAAGACCCGAAGACCGAAGCGATCGTCATGATCGGTGAGATCGGCGGCTCGGCCGAAGAAGAAGCGGCTGCCTACATCAAGGCAAACGTGACCAAGCCGGTTGTTTCCTACATCGCTGGTGTGACTGCTCCTCCGGGCAAGCGCATGGGCCATGCTGGCGCAATCATCTCTGGCGGCAAAGGCACTGCAGACGAGAAATTCGCTGCACTGCAAGACGCAGGCGTGAAAACCGTGCGTTCGCTGGCAGACATCGGCAAGGCCCTGGCCGAGCTGACTGGCTGGGAAATGAAGAAGTAAGCTTCGGCTGACTGATTCGTTCCAGCAACAAAGGCCACCTTCGGGTGGCCTTTGTCGTTTTCGGCCTTTGAGAATTCATGTGCTGTGGCGGCGGGTTCCTGTGGCGAGGGAGCTTGCTCCCGCTCGGCTGCGAAGCAGCCGTAAACCAGGCAATGCGTTTCGTCTGATAGATACGCTCGCCTGTAGGGGCTGCTCCGCACCCCAGCGGGAGCGAGCTCCCTCGCCACGGGGCAGGCTGGGTCCTGAAGACTGCGCCGCGAGTCGAAAAATAGATACGTAAACGCGACACAAAAATGTCGTGTATCGGATACTTCGCCCCGTAACAGTGCGTTTGTCAGGCAAATTCGTTAGGCTAGCAGCCATTTTTGCGCTCGCGGCCCACAAGGCGGCGACGTACTAAACGGGTCGGTCTGATGCGGATCGGCAGCATTTCCCTCTACCCCTAAGGGAAATCCCTCTCTAAATTCCGATTCAGTAGTGTGGTTTCCTTAAATGAAAGTGTTGAAAGGCCAGGATATCCTGGCGCTTGGTTTCATGACATTTGCCCTGTTCGTCGGGGCTGGCAACATCATCTTCCCACCTATCGTCGGTTTGCAGTCCGGGCCTCATGTCTGGATGGCGGCGCTGGGCTTTCTGATCACGGCAGTCGGCTTGCCGGTCATCACCGTCGTTGCCCTGGCCAAGGTCGGCGGCGCGATGGATGCCTTGAGCAGCCCCATCGGCAAGATCGCCGGAGGCTTGCTGGCAGCGGTGTGCTACCTGGCCGTCGGTCCGCTGTTCGCCACGCCGCGTACCGCCACCGTTTCGTTCGAAGTCGGCCTGGCGCCGCTGACCGGCGAAAGCCCATTGGCGTTGTTCCTCTACAGCGCCGTGTATTTCCTGCTGGTGTTCTTCATCTCACTTTACCCGGGCCGCCTGCTGGACACCGTCGGGCGCTTTCTCGCGCCGCTGAAGATCATTGCTCTGGCCGTGCTGGGCATCGCCGCGTTCGCCTTGCCGGCGGGCGACATCGGCGTGGCGACTCCCGAGTACGTCGCGGCGCCGTTTTCCCAAGGTTTCATCAATGGCTACCTGACCATGGATACCCTGGGTGCGCTGGTGTTCGGCATCGTCATCGTCAACGCGATCCGTTCCCGGGGCGTCGAGTCCCCGGCCCTGATCACCCGCTATGCCATCATTGCCGGGTTGATCGCCGGGGTGGGCCTGGCGCTGGTCTACGTCAGCCTGTTCCGCCTGGGTTCGGGCAGCCATGAGGTGGCGGCGGGGGCGACCAACGGTGCGGCGGTGCTGCATGCCTACGTGCAACATACGTTCGGCAGCCTGGGCAGCGGTTTCCTCGCGGTGCTGATCTCCCTGGCATGCCTGGTGACGGCGGTTGGCCTGACCTGCGCTTGTGCCGAGTATTTCAGCCGCGTCCTGCCACTGTCCTACAAGACCCTGGTGGTGATCCTGGCGGCGTTTTCGCTGCTGGTGTCCAACTTGGGCCTGACCAAGCTGATCGCATTCTCGATCCCGGTGCTCACGGCGATTTACCCGCCGTGCATCGCGCTGGTGGCGCTGAGCTTCTGCAAGGACTTCTGGCACGAGCAAGGGCGCATCGTTGGCCCGGTGATGCTGGTGTCGTTCCTGTTTGGCCTGATCGACGCCCTCAAGGGCGCCGGGCTGGCGGACTGGATGCCGGCCCAACTGGCCCACCTGCCGCTGAGCGAGCAGGGCCTGGCCTGGCTGGTGCCGTCGGTGATGACCCTGGCGGTGGCCGTGGTCTGCGACCGGCTGCTGGGCAAGCGCAGCGAAGCGCTGGCCTGACCCGGCTCTTGCGCCAATGACGAAATGCCCCGTATCAATCGATACGGGGCATTTTTTTTGTGTGCGGTGTCTTTTTTCGTGGGCTAACGTCGAAGCAGTGTCTCGAAAGGCTTGCACACAACCTTGTGGGAGCGAGCTTGCTCGCGATAGCGCCAGATCAGCCAACATCAATGTGTCTGATGGACCGCAATCGCGAGCAAGCTCGCTCCCACAAGGTCGGCATTTCAAGATACGTCTGGCTTTAGACGTCATGTTTTTGGACACACAGGAAATCGAATGTCATTCATCCAAGCCAACCTGATCCATCTGCTTGCCGCCGCCTGGTTCATCATCTGCTGGGCCGGCTATACCCGCTATGCCACCTGGAAGGCCCGCGACACCGCGTGCCTGGCCAGTGTGATGCACTTGTACCGCGAGGACTGGATGCGCCGCATGCTGCTGCGCGAGAACCGCATCGCCGATGCCAGCGTGATCGGCAACCTGGAGCGCAACGCGTCCTTCTTCGCCTCCAGCACGTTGATCATCCTCGCCGGCATCCTGACTGTCCTGGGGGCGTCTGACCGAGCGGTGTCGTTGCTGGCGGACCTGCCGATGGTGCAGCAGGCGTCCCAGGGCATGGCGGAAGTCAAGTTGCTGTGCCTGGCGCTGGTGTTCGTGTATGCGTTCTTCACGTTCAGCTGGTGCATGCGCCAATACAACTTCGCGGCGGTTTTGGTAGGGTCGGCGCCGATGATCGGCGAGCGCCATGTGTCGGAGCAGGAGCGCAAGGCCTTCGCCCTTCGGGCTGCGCGGGTTATTTCGATGGCCGCCAACCAGTTCAACTTCGGCCTGCGCTCTTATTATTTCGGCATGACCATGTTGGCCTGGTTCGTCAGCCCCTGGTTATTCATGTTGATGAGTGCGGGCGTGGTGTTTGTGCTGTATCAGCGTGAGTTTCACTCCGATGTACTGGATGTCATGGTCTATACGCCGACTGAAGTCCCGGCCCCGGAAGTCCTCAAGGACGTGGCATAACGGTTTCGTTCGCTGAACGGCAGGCAAAGAAAAACCCGCACCAGGCGGGTTTTCTTTTGCCGCTAAAACCGGATCAGTTGGTTTTAGGCGCTGTAGCGGGGGCTTGTTCCTGCGCGGCGGCTTTGTTCGCTTCGGCCTGATCTTTGGCAGCTTCGGCGTTTTCTTTCGCGGCGTCGTTCACTTTATCCTGTGCTTTGTTCATGTCTTGCTGAGCTTGCTCAGCGTGTTGGTTGGCATCTTGAGCTTTGTCCTCGGATTTTTTATCGCAGGCAGCGAGACCCAGGGAGGCGGCCAACATCAAGGCAATAGCTAAAGTCTTACGCATGGGGTGTTTCTCCTTATGGAAATAACTACTGGCCTTTTGAGCACAGCCCCGGAGATTAAGTTCCAGCGTTGTCACAGATATATAACGTTGCCGTGCAATGGAACTTTATCGGTCACGGCTGATATCAGCTTTCGTCACTTATCCGAGCATTAATCACATGGCCGAAGACCCCGTTTTTGAGCGTGCGACACGTTTTTTGTCGGCGCTGCGGCATTGCCAGGTATTGGGTTTGAAACTGCACAGTGCCAGCCCTGAAGGTTTGACGGTGATCCTGCCGTTCAGCCCCCGAATCGTCGGAAATCCCCTGACCGGCATCATCCACGGTGGCGCATTGACGTCTCTGATGGACACCGCGTGCGGCATGTCGACCCTGTGCGTGCTCCCGCAATTCGAGGTCTGCCCGACCCTGGACCTGCGCATCGACTATATGCACGCCGCCGAACCCCACAAGGACGTCTACGGTTTTGCCCAATGCTATCGGGTGACGCCGGATGTGATCTTCACCCGTGGAATCGCCTACCAGGACGATCCCGAGCAACCCATCGCCCATGTGGTGGGCACGTTCATGCGCCTGGGCCAGCATGCCAGGGGCATCCCCCCGCGCAGCCCGTCCGTCGCGGTGGGCACGCCATGAGCGAGATCACCCGCGAACACCTGCGCCAGGCCTGCGAGCAGGGCGACTACGCGCTGCTGCTGGCCTCGATCCCTTACGCACAGCTGATTGGCGTCGAATGCTCGCGCGAGGGCGACGGGTTGCTGTTTCGCCTGCCAGCCAACCAGGACAACATTGGTAACCCTTTACTCCCGGCGATCCATGGTGGGGTCATCGCCGGCTTCATGGAGCTGGCGGCGGCCGTTCATCTGCTGATCGCCACCGGCGTGCCGAGCGTGCCGAAGATCATCGATTTTTCCCTGGATTACCTGCGCGCCGGCCAGTTTCGCGACACGTACGCCCGGTGCCAGGTCTGGCGCCAGGGGCGCCGGGTTGCCAACGTCGCGATCACGGCCTGGCAGGACGTCGAGGCCGAACCGATCGCCACCGCTCGGGCGCATTTCAAGATCCAGGAGCCCGGGAAAGCCGATCGCCCTTGAAATCATCCGGGTTGCCCCCACCTTGTGGACATCCCGCCGCCAATCTCAGCGAGGCGGACACCACCATCCACTTGGAGTTTGATGACCATGAGCGTGGAAACTCAAAAGGAAACCCTGGGCTTCCAGACCGAGGTGAAGCAACTGCTGCACCTGATGATTCACTCGCTGTATTCGAATAAGGAAATTTTCCTTCGCGAGCTGATCTCGAACGCCTCTGACGCCGTCGACAAGTTACGTTTCGAAGCCCTGTCCAAGCCTGAGCTGCTTGAAGGTGGCGCCGAACTGAAAATCCGTGTGAGCTTCGACAAGGACGCCAAGACCGTCACCCTCGAAGACAACGGCATCGGCATGAGCCGCGAAGAGGTGATCACGCACCTGGGCACCATCGCCAAGTCCGGCACCGCCGACTTCATGAAGAACCTGTCGGGCGACCAGAAGAAGGATTCCCACCTGATCGGCCAGTTCGGCGTCGGTTTCTACTCGGCGTTCATCGTTGCCGATCGCGTGGAAGTGTTCAGCCGCCGTGCCGGCCTCGCCGCGAGCGAAGGCGTGCACTGGTCGTCCAAGGGCGAGGGCGAGTTCGAAGTCGCCACCGTCGACAAGGCTGATCGCGGCACCCGCATCGTGCTGCACCTCAAGTCCGGCGAAGACGAATTCGCCGATGGCTGGCGCCTGCGCAACATCATCAAGAAGTACTCCGACCATATCGCGCTGCCCATCGAGCTGCCGAAGGAAGTCACCGCCGCCGAGGGCGAAGAGAAGCCTGAAGTGGAGTGGGAAACCGTCAACCGCGCCAGTGCCCTGTGGACCCGTCCACGCACCGAGGTGAAGGATGAGGAATACCAGGAGTTCTACAAGCACATCGCCCACGACTACGAAAACCCGCTGAGCTGGAGCCATAACAAGGTCGAAGGCAAGTTGGAATACAACTCGCTGCTGTACGTGCCGGCCCGCGCGCCGTTCGACCTGTACCAGCGCGAAGCGCCACGCGGCCTGAAGCTGTACGTGCAGCGTGTGTTCGTGATGGACCAGGCCGAATCGTTCCTGCCGCTGTACCTGCGCTTCATCAAGGGCGTGGTGGATTCCAACGACCTGTCGCTGAACGTCTCGCGGGAAATCCTGCAGAAAGATCCGATCATCGACTCGATGAAGTCGGCGCTGACCAAGCGTGTCCTGGACATGCTGGAGAAGCTGGCGAAGAACGAGCCGGAGCAGTACAAGAGCTTCTGGAAGAACTTCGGCCAGGTGATGAAGGAAGGCCCGGCCGAGGACTTCGCCAACAAGGAAAAAATCGCCGGCCTGCTGCGCTTTGCCTCGACCCAGGGTGACGACGGCGAGCAGATCGTGGGCCTGGCCGATTACCTGGCTCGCGCCAAGGAAGGGCAGGACAAGATCTACTACCTGACCGGCGAGACTTATGCACAGGTCAAGAACAGCCCGCACCTGGAAGTCTTCCGCAAGAAAGGCATCGAAGTGCTGCTGCTGACCGACCGCATCGACGAATGGCTGATGAGCTACCTCAGCGAGTTCGACGGCAAGAGCTTCGTGGACGTGGCGCGGGGCGACCTGGACCTCGGCAACCTGGATTCGGAAGAAGACAAGAAAGCCGCCGAGGAAGTCGCCAAGAGCAAGGAGGGCCTGGTCGAGCGGATCAAGACCGCCCTGGGCGATGCCGTCAGCGAAGTGCGAGTCTCGCACCGCCTGACCGACTCCCCGGCGATCCTGGCCATCGGCGAGCAGGACCTCGGCCTGCAGATGCGCCAGATCCTCGAAGCCAGCGGCCAGAAAGTCCCGGACTCCAAGCCGATCTTCGAATTCAACCCGGCCCACCCGCTTGTGGAGAAGCTCGACAACGAACAGAGCGAAGAGCGCTTCGGCGACCTTTCCCACATCCTGTTCGACCAGGCCGCCCTGGCGGCGGGCGACAGCCTGAAGGACCCGGCGGCCTATGTGCGCCGCCTGAACAAGCTGTTGGTTGAGTTGTCAGCTTAAGCAGTGCAGGAAAAACCCGCTTCGGCGGGTTTTTTCATTTCTGGTGTTCCATTTAGAAAGGAGTGGATCATGAGTCAGGTAACGGTTCGTCCGCTGGTCTATCAGATCGAAGGCCAAACCTATGAAGGTCGCCTGGCCTTCGACGTCAGCCAACAGGGTTCGCGTCCGGGGTTGTTGATGGCGCCCAATTGGATGGGCGTGGGGGCAGGGGCCGAAGAGATCGCCCGGTCGGTGGCGGCCAATGGCTACGTGGTATTGATTGCCGACCTGTATGGGCAGACGGTGCGCCCGGGCAATGCCGACGAGGCCGGGGCGGCGATGATGCCCCTCAAGAATGATCGCGCCCTGCTGCGCAAGCGCATGCAAGCGGCGTTCGAGCAACTGCAAAGCCAGGGCGAGGCGCAGGTCGACACGTCCAGGCTGGCTGCGTTCGGCTTCTGCTTCGGTGGCTGCTGCGCCCTGGAACTGGCCCGCAGCGGTGCACCGCTCAAGGCCGCCGTCTCGTTCCATGGCTCATTGGATACGCCTAACCCGGCGGATGCGCACAATATCAAGAGCGCGGTCCTGGTGATGCACGGCGCGGCCGATCCGTTGGTGCCGAAAGAGCAACTGCCGGCCTTCGAAGACGAAATGACCGCTGCCGGTGTGGATTGGCAACTGCTGAGCTACGGCGGCGCGGTGCATTCGTTCACCGACCCTCACGCCAACGTCCCGGGTAAGATGATGTACAACGCCAAGGTTGCCGCTCGCGCGTTCAGGTCGATGCATAACCTGCTGGACGAAGTGTTCAAGGGCTGATGTTGTGCCCGGCTTGGCACGTTTTTAGTGTCAAGGCTGGCCCCTTCGCGAGCAAGCCCGCTCCCACATTGGATCTGTGCTTACCCACACGGTATGGGTAGCTCGATCATTGTGGGAGCGGGCTTGCTCGCGAAGAGGGCCTGACATCCAACATGGGATTCAGGGCAACTCGATCCGCTCGTTTTCCCCTGGCACTGTCGGCCAGTCCCCGGCCGCCCAGCGCCGGCGGGCTTCATCGATGCGGGCCGGGTCGCTGGAGACGAAATTCCAGTTCATCCGTCGCGGCCCGTCCAGCGGCGTGCCGCCGAACAGCACGGCATGGCAGTCGCTGTCGGCGAACAGGGTCATTGTTTGCCCGGCCGGCAGGATCACCAGCGCATGGGGCTCCAGCGGCTCGCCGTCCAGCAGCGCCTCGCCGCTCAACACATACAGTGCCCGCTCCTCATGTTCGGTGGGGATCAGCAGGGTCGTCGCGGTTTGCAGGTTCAGTTCGGCATACAGCGTCGGTGACAGCACCGGCACTGGCGACTCCAGGCAGAAACCCGAGCCGGCGATCATGCGGATGCGCACACCCAGGTTGTCGCTGACCGGCAGGCTGTGCGCCGGATGATGGCTGTAGTGCCCGGGGCCCTGTTCGTGGGCCTTGGGCGAAGCCAGCCAGACTTGCAGGCCGTGGAGGCTGAAACCACTGGCCAGCAACGGGGCGGGAGTGCGTTCGACATGGGCGATGGCGCTGCCGGCGGTCATCCAGCTGACATCCCCGGCGTTCACCACCTGGTCGGAGCCGAGGCTGTCCTTGTGCTGTAACTGGCCCTCGAACAGGTAGGTGAGGGTGGACAGGCCGATGTGGGGATGCTGGCGAATGTTCATGCCTGTACCAGCCGGGTAGCGGGTCTGCAGCATGTGGTCGAAAAACACGAAGGGCCCGACGCTGCGGCATTGGGCGGACGGCAGCGGACGCAGGATCGGCTGGCCTTCGACATCTTCGGCGCGGGGGCGAACGATCAGGGGGGCGGTCATGGGGCTTCCAGGTTGAGCAATGGAGGCTCGCAGCATAACCCGCCATCGCCTTCCACGGCACAGGCGGCTGAACCCGAGCGGGACGAGAGGGGTCTATGCTGTTCATGGCCTTTGGAGTCTGCCTGTGTCCTTGTCCCGCCTGATGGTTGCCGGGTTGCTGGCGGTGTCCAGCAACGCCGTCTTGGCCCGCGAATACGCCTACAGCGATGCGCACCTGCACTATGTCGATTTTTTCCAGGAAACCGCCGGGATGCCCAAGCTGCTCCAGGCGATGGCCGACAATCGCATCGAACATGTGATGATCTCCGGCATTCCGGTGGCCAAGAAATGGCACGAAGACGAGCCCAAGCGCCCGCGCTACTACGCCGGTGACGATGCGGACGCCTACTGGTACAGCGCCACCGATGTGATCGTGGCCGCGGCGGTGAGCAAGCTGACCGCCGAGCAACGCCCGCATTTCCATCCGTTCCTGTCGGGCTTCAACCCCAACGACAAGAATTCCGACGCCCACATCCAACGCATGCTCGACCTGTACCCGGGGCTGTGGCAGGGCATCGGCGAAGTGTTCACCCGCCATGACGACCTCACGGCATTGACCTCGGGCGACACGCCGCGCGCCAACAACGAGGCCATGACACGGATCTATCATCTGGCGGCCGAGAACGACCTGCCGGTGATGCTGCATTCGAACATCACCTCCAAGCGTGAGAAAAATCCGCTTTACCTGGCCGAAATCGAAGAGCCGCTGCGCAATCACCCGCACACGCGCTTCATCTGGGCCCACGCCGGCACCAGCAAGGAAATCCATCGACACCAGAAGCAGTTGGATTTTCTCCTGCCGACCCTGACCCGGCTGCTGGAATCCTACCCGAACCTGTACATCGACCTGTCCTGGAGCCTGCTCACGCCGTATCTGCTGGACGAGACAGGCAAGCCCCGTCAGGCCTGGGTGGAGCTGGTAGAGCGTTTTCCAGAGCGGTTCATGGTGGGGTCGGACGTGGTGGGCCGTTTCAACAAGGTGGGCAAGGAGCTGCGCAGTTTCGACCCGTTCCTGGATGCCTTGCCGGAAGACGTGGCCAGGAAGGTGGCGCGGGATAATTTCCTGGCGGTGTTGCCGCGCTCCGTCCCCAAATGAGCAAGCGTTGTAGCAATGGAGAATGACTTTTTGTCATCAGCCTGTCACCACGGCGTCATACCCTCGCGCTCATCTCAATCAAGGAGCGCACTATGCACCTCACCCGTTCAAGCGCACTGGTCGCGCTGTTGTTGACCTGCGGCCTGGCGCAGGCCGAAGTCCGTGTCGAAGGCCCGGTGGAATACGGCGTGTTCGAAGGGCCCAAGGCCGAACTGCAATCGGGGGAGCGGGTCCTGCGTCGCAGCAACGAGCAGATCCGCCAGACCGAGAGCGTACCGGCCAAGCTGGGCACCAAGTTCGGCATGCGTTACCAGTTGGCGGGCAAGGTCGCGGATGACCAGCCATTGACGCTCCTGTACTTCACTCCGGGGATCCGCACCCCCGATGGCGTGCGTCACGACAAATTCGAAGTCGTGCAGAAGCTGGTGCCTGGTGCGCCACAGGATGTCATGGCCTATGAGTTCACCGAAAGCCATGAGGTGGTGCCGGGGGAGTGGCGGTTCATGGTGTTCCAAGGGGATCGCTTGTTGACGCAGCAGCGGTTCGTGGTGCGCTGATACCCATTCATCTATTGGAGTGTGGGAGCGGGCTTGCTCGCGAAGGCGGAGTGTCAGCCAGCCTGTCTGTAGCTGATGCACCGCTTTCGCGAGCAAGCCCGCTCCCACAGGGAATCGCTGTGAATGCACCCTTCCCACAGCGGGACTGCGCTGCGTTCAGCCGGCATAAAAAAACGCCCCGAACCAGTCGGGGCGTTTTTCTGTGTGACGTAGCAGTGGGGCTTACTTGCCCTGCCAGCGCTTGAGGACCAGGGTGGCGTTGGTGCCGCCGAAGCCGAAGCTGTTGCTCATCACGGTGTCGATGGTGGCGTCTTCGCGCGTCTTGGTCAGGATTGGCATGTCGGCCACTTCCGGATCCAGTTCGTCGATGTTGGCCGAGCCGGCCATGAATTTGCCTTCCATCATCAGCAGGCAGTAGATCGCTTCGTGAACGCCAGCGGCGCCCAGGGAGTGACCCGACAGGCTCTTGGTGGAGCTGATGGCCGGGGCCTTGTCGCCGAACACTTCGCGCACACCTTTCATTTCCGCGACGTCGCCGACCGGGGTCGAGGTGCCGTGGGTGTTCAGGTAGTCGATTGGCGTGTCTACGGTGGACATGGCCATCTGCATGCAGCGGATGGCGCCTTCACCGCTTGGCGCGACCATGTCGTAGCCGTCGGACGTGGCGCCGTAGCCCACGATTTCGGCGTAGATCTTCGCGCCACGGGCCAGGGCGTGTTCCAGCTCCTCGACCACCACCATGCCGCCACCGCCGGCGATGACGAAACCGTCACGCTTGGCGTCGTAGGCGCGGGAGGCTTTGTCCGGCGTGTCGTTGTACTGGCTGGACAGGGCGCCCATGGCGTCGAACAGGAACGACTGGCTCCAATGTTCTTCTTCACCGCCGCCGGCGAACACGATGTCCTGCTTGCCCATCTGGATCTGCTCCATGGCGGTGCCGATGCAGTGGGCACTGGTGGCGCAGGCCGAGGAGATCGAGTAGTTCAGGCCCTTGATCTTGAACGGGGTGGCCAGGCACGCCGAAACGGTGCTGCCCATGGTGCGGGTGACGCGGTACGGGCCCACGCGCTTGACGCCTTTTTCGCGCAGGATGTCCAGCGCTTCCATCTGGTTCAGGGTCGATGCACCGCCGGAGCCGGCGATCAGGCCGGTACGCACGTTGGAAACCTGCTCGTCGGTCAGTCCGGAGTCAGCGATGGCGTCCTTCATGGCCAGGTAGGCGTAGGCCGCCGCGTGGCCGACGAAACGGTAGATCTTGCGATCGATCAGTTCTTCGAGATTGAGGTCAATGGAGCCGGAAACCTGGCTACGCAGACCCATTTCGGCGTATTCCGGGTTGAACCGGATGCCAGGGCGACTTGCACGCAGGTTAGCGGTGACGGTCTCTTTGTCATTGCCCAGGCACGAAACGATGCCCAGACCAGTGATAACGACGCGGCGCATGCGGATAACCCTTAGAAGTTGTCAGTGGAGGTGAAAACGCCAACCCGGAGGCCTTCGGCGGTGTAGATCTCGCGCCCGTCCACGGCCACCGAACCATCGGCAATGGCCATGTTCAGCTTGCCCTTGAGGACGCGTTTGATATGAATGTTATAGGTGATTTTCTTCGCGGTCGGCAGGACCTGACCAAAGAACTTCACTTCGCCCGAACCCAGGGCGCGACCACGGCCCGGCAGACCCTGCCAGCCGAGGAAGAAACCGACCAGTTGCCACATGGCATCGAGGCCCAGGCAGCCCGGCATCACCGGATCGCCTTCGAAATGGCAGGCGAAGAACCACAGGTCCGGAGTGATATCCAGCTCGGCGACCAATTCACCTTTGCCGTACTTGCCACCCTCTTCGCTGATATGGGTGATGCGATCCACCATCAGCATGTTCGGGGCGGGCAGTTGCGCGTTACCTGGGCCGAACAGCTCACCGCGACTGCAGCGCAGCAGATCTTCCCGGGTAAAGGCGTTTTGTTTGGTCATGCGAGCTCCTCAATAGTCCCCTGCGGCAGGGTGGGGCAAATCTTCCCGGTCGATCGAAGCGGTCATGCCTCGAATCGACAGCCTACTCATAGACTATTGCGTTGTAGTGAAAGTCACAGCACACGGGAAATGAATGTACACCTGTGCACTGAAATTTTTATTCAAGCCCCAATCGAGGCATGTTCGGGTGCCTAAGACTGCCGCACTTTCGCCTTTCACGCCAGTCGCAGATGGTCCTAGCCCATCCAGCGCTGCAGAATCTGCTGCAGGTCAATCCGTTTGAACGGCTTGGCCAGGTAGTCGTTCATGCCGGCGGCCAGGCAGGCTTCGCGGTCGCCCTGCAAGGCGTTGGCGGTCAGGGCGATGATCGGTACTGCGTCGCGCCCCGGCAACCGGCGGATCTGGCGCGTGGCCTCGTAGCCATCGATGATCGGCAGCCGGCAATCCATGAGAATCGCCTCGAATGCCTGGCTTTCGGCACTGCGCACGGCCTGGGCGCCGTCGGTGGCGACACTGACGGTGAAGCCCAGGCTGCGCAGCATGGCCTGGGTGACGGTCTGGTTCACCGGGTTGTCTTCCACCAGCAGGATGTTGCGGCCCGCGCCGTCGCCTTTGTCGGCCGGCTGCTGCGCCGCCAGCACCGGCGGCGTCTGCCGCGACAGCGCCAGCGGGATCTCCAGGGTGAACACCGAGCCGTGGCCTTCCTCGCTCTGGGCGCGCAGCGTCCCGCCCATGCGTTCGGCCAGGGTGCGGGCGATCGGCAGACCGAGGCCGGTGCCGCCGTAGCGCCGGGAAATCGAGCTGTCGGCCTGCTGGAAGGCGTCGAACATGCGCTCCAGGGTCTCGGCGGCAATCCCGATGCCGCTGTCGCGCACGGTGCAGGTGAACCACAGCAGCTCGTGGTCGAGGGCCTGCCACTGGCATTGCACGGTCACTTGGCCTTGCTCGGTGAACTTCAGGGCATTGCCGATCAGGTTCACCAGGATCTGGCGTATGCGCGTCGGATCGCCCTGGACCTGCAAGGCCTGCATGTCCTCGGGAATCAGCAACTCCAGGCCCAGCTGGCGTTGTGCGGCGCTGTGCTGGAACGACTGGGCGCAACTGCCCACCAGTTCCGCCAGGTTGAACGCAATGTGTTCCAGTTCCAGGGCCGAGCGTTCGATGCGCGAGAAGTCGAGGATGTCGTTGATCACCTTGAGCAGGTGCTCGGTAGACTCCGACGCCAGGGTCGTGTACTCGTGCTGCTCGTCGCTCAGGCGGGTGGTTTCCAACAGTTGCAGCATGCCCAGCACGCCGTTCATGGGCGTGCGCAATTCATGGCTCATCATCGCCAGGAACTCGGACTTGGCGCTGTTGGCTTTTTCCGCTTCCTCACGGGTCTGGATCAGTTGCGCGATGGTCTGGTGCTGTTCCCGGCTGGCTTGCTCCAGGCCGTCGGCCAGGTTGTTGATGTGCCGTGACAAGGCCCCCAGCTCCGCATCGTCGACGATGGGCAGCGGGGTGCTGTAGTCCCCTTGCTGGATGGCCTTGACCGCGTTGCCGATGTCGCGGATCGGCTGCGACAGGTCGGTCGCCAGGCGGCGTGCCACCAGGAAGGTGAACAGCAGGGCGAACAGCGCCAGGATCGCCGCCTTGAACAGGATCTCCTGTTGCCGCTGGCTGAAGGCGTCGCTGGACATGCCGACGATCACTCGGCCCAGGTAATCCTCCACCGGCGCCTCGACGGATGTGCTGTTGCCCTGCAGGAAGTCATTGTTCAGGGTGATGCGTTGCAGGCGCACCGGGGACTGGAAGACCTCGATCTGCTGGGAGTGGCTGCGAGCCTGCTCGGGCTGTTCGACGTACACCAGCACCTTGCCGGTGCTGTCCTGCACTTCGAGAAAGCGCACGTGGGGCGTCGCCAGGGTCGCCGTGAGCAAGCTTTCGAGGACATCGTTGTTACCGGAAATGACGCCATACTCCGTGGCCGGCGCCAGTTGGTTGGCGATCAGTTGCCCGGTGTGATTGAGTTCCTGGCGCAAGTCCTGGATCCGCACGAAGGTGAAGAAGCTGATCAACAGGACGGTCAGCAGCAACGCCGGGCCGAGGGCGATGAGCTGGGTGCGGGTGTTGATGTCCCAACGGCGACGCAAGGTCATGGGCGGTGTTCTCCTTCGGCCAACGTTGCAGCGACGGATTCGGCATCAATCGGTTCGATCCCCAGCGAGCGGGTGACCTGGCGGTTGCCCAGGACTTTGAAACGGGCCGGGTACAACGTGCGCGGCCAAGTCGTGGCGGGGCGATCGAGCAGTTCGTCGAGGATCGCCAGCCAGTCGTCCTGGTCGCTGTAGGTGCTCGCCAGGCTGCCGGCCTTGACGAAGGCGGCGCTGGGGCCGATCAACGGTCGTTGCCGGGCGTAGCTGCTGAGCAACAGGTTTTTCACGGTCTTGGGGTTGTACAGGTCGGGGTCGTCGAGGCCCAGCAGCACGTCGCTCTGGCCCAGCAGGTTTTGCAGGGGGCGGCTGTCAGCGGTGTCGTCCCAGCGTTCGGTGACGATTTCCAGGCCCAGCGGCGCGGCGGCCTGGCGGATGTCGTTGAGCAAAAACTCGCTGTGCCCGTCGTACAGCACGCCGACCCGGCGCAACTGCGGCAGGATCGCGCGGATCAGGCGCAACTGCCGCGCCACCGGCGGGTCGCTCCATAGCAGGCTCAGGTGATTGGGCGTTGCCTCGCCCAGGCGGTCGCGGGCTTGCAGGCGGCTGATGCGCAGCACCAGCGTGGCCGGCCCGCGGGTGTCTTGCAGGCGCCAGTCCAGGCTGGGCAGGTCGAGCAGGACCAGGCGGACATTGGCGGGCAGCTTATCGGGCGTCGGCAGGCTGGCCAGCGGCGTGAATCGCACACTGTCTTCCGGACGCAGGGCTTTCAGGGCCTGGGTAAAGGACTGCACGCCGGGGCTGTCCTCGGCGCCGGTGAGCACGATCTCGGCGGCCCGGGCCTGGATCGCCGTCAGCCCGACCATGAGCAACAGCCCCAGCGCCAGCCTTCGGCAGCCACGCAATGGCGTCCTTCGTGCAGGGGCCCGGCACATTTAGAAGGACAACTCTGCGCTGAAATACAGCACATGGCGGGAATCGTAGCGGTTGTCGACGAACGTGGTCGGTTCGTCGTCCAGGCGCTGTTGCAGGGTGCCCGCCAATTCCAGGCTGGCCTTGCCCAGGGGAATGCGCCGGGCGACCCGCGTGTCGACCCGTTCGAAGCGGTAGCCGTCCAGGGCGTTGGCGGCGTAATAGAACACCGCGCTGTTCCAGCCCTGGCCCCAGTCCCGCAGCCAGCCGGCCGAACCGCTGTTGCGGGCGGTCAGTTGCTCGTCGAGGGGGTTGCTCGCCTGGGCGTCGACGTAGGCGTAGGTCAGGCGCAGGCGGTCGGCGCCGGTCATGCGCCAGTCGAACTGGGTTTCAGCCCCGGAGAACTGTGACTGGTTGCTGTTGCTGGCGATGTATTGGTTGTTGCGCAGCGGTTCGCTGATCATGCCGGTGATTTCGTCGTGGAACAGCTTGACATCGACAGTCAGGCCCAGGTCCATGAAATAGCCGTTGTAGCCCAGCTCCCGGGAACGCATGTGTTCCTGTTCCAGGTTGCCCGGGCCACGGGTCACGACGAAATAGCGGGCGCTGCGCTGGCCGAAGGCGGACGGCTGCAGATTGGTGACCTGGTAGCTCCAGTTGACGTTGTTCTCGAACATGTCCGGCGAGCGCACGGCTTCGGAGTACACCGCGCGCAGGCCATGGCGCGGGGTGATCAGGTAGTTGACGGCCACCCGGGGCGTCAGCGAGCTGCCGGTCAGGCGCGCGTCCTCGAACATGGCGCCACCCTGCAGTAGCCAGTGTTCGCTGGCCCGCCATTCGAGTTGGCCGAACAGGCGCCAGGTGGTGTCGTCCAGCGTGCCGTTGAAGTACGTCTCGGAGTCGGCCCGGTCGTAGCGGTAATTCGCCCCGGTCACCAGTCGCAGGCTGTCGGACAGGCTCAGGGTGTCCTGGATTTCCAGGTCGTAGCGCGATTCACGGGTGCTCTGGTCGATGTCCCCGCACAGGGTTTGAGAGGCGCCGTTGCGCCACTGGTCGATCACCTGGTTGGCCAGTGCCTGTTCCTGCGGCGTGCCGCCGGGTGGCGCGCCGGTGCGGGTGAAGGACGGCATGTTGCGCGCCAGCTTCTCGGCGTAGTTGGGGTTGAGCTGCCACAGGTCGGTCAGTTGCGGGCTGAAGGAGACTTCGGCGTCACAGGCCCGCCAGGTCTGCTGGCGATCCCAGTGCTGGATCGAGCCTTGTACATAAAGGCTGTGGTCGGGGTCCAGGTCGAGGTTCCAGCGCAGCGAACCGGCGTAGTCCTTGGCGATGACGTC
The DNA here is from genome assembly GCF_036693845.1 of Pseudomonas sp. MS646. NCBI lineage: Bacteria > Pseudomonadati > Pseudomonadota > Gammaproteobacteria > Pseudomonadales > Pseudomonadaceae > Pseudomonas > Pseudomonas sp. MS646. The sequence goes on along the minus strand of NZ_CP144763.1, from coordinate 4,447,681 downwards.
GGAGTTATCCCCAGCGGCGGTGATCCCGGCAAACACCGGGTGGTAGGTGTAGGGCCGCTGGTTGGTGCCGTCCTTGGCGTTCAATTGCCAGTCGATGCTCTGTCGTTCGTCCAGGGTCTGGCTGACCGACAGGTTGAAGCGCTCCAGGCGACGGCTGTCGCGGTAGTCCGCCCCGTTGCGGTCACTGTCGAAGCCGTCGTCTTCCTGGCCGGACAACGACAGGCGCAGGTCGCCGCCTTCCCAACCGCTGCCCTGGCTGGCGTACCAGTCGCTGATGCCGCGCTGGCCGCGCGTGATCTTCAGGCGGGTGCCGTGGCTGTCGGCCGGGGCGCGGGTGATGATGTTGACCACGGCCATCAGCGCGTTGGCGCCGTAGCTGACGGTGTTGGGGCCCCGGAAGACTTCAATTCGCTCGATGTCTTCCATGGCCACCGGAATGTCGCTCCAGTCCACGGTGGCCAGGCCGGCGCGGTACACCGAGCGGCCGTCGATCAGCACCTGCATGCGCCGGGCTTCGCTGGCGTTGGTGCCGTGGTAGTTCACGGCGGCCTGGTTGCCGCTGATGTTGCCGACCATCATGCCCGGCACCAGCCGCAGCAGCTCGCTGATGTCGCGGGCGCCGCTGGCCTTGATCAATTCGCTGTCGAGCACGGTCATGCTGCCGGGCACGGCCGCCGGCGATTGCTTGAGCCGGGTGGCCGTCAGCACCTGGGGCAGGGGCTGGCTGTCCACGAACAGGTCGTCGCCCAGCACTGGCGGGCTGATGATCAGCGCCAATAGCAGGGTCGAACCGGAGCGGGAAGGGCCAACGGGCACGGTGCAGCCTTTGATAATAGGAGAATGGCGCGCATGGTAACTGAGCTGAACGACTTTTCCATTCACGTTGACAGCATTTTCCTAGGAATTGATGGTCAGCTTCCTACAGTCGTCGGTAATTGTTGCCGGGGCTGGTCGCGCTGCGGCCGCTCCGTATAATGCCCCGCATTGCCACTTGGTATGGATGAACGGATTGCATATGACTGATCAGCGCCCGATTGCGGTCCTGGGAGGCGGGAGCTTCGGAACCGCCGTGGCCAACCTGCTGGCCGAGAATGGCCACCCGGTGCGCCAATGGATGCGTGACCCGGAGCAGGCCGAGGCCATCCGGGTCAACCGCGAGAACCCGCGTTACCTCAAGGGCATCAAGATCCGCCCGGAAGTGGAACCGGTCACCGACTTGCAGGCGACCCTCGACGACAGCGAGCTGTTTTTCGTCGCCTTGCCGTCCAGCGCCTTGCGCGCGGTCCTGGCGCCCCACGCTGAACGCCTGAGCGGCAAGTCGTTGGTGAGCCTGACCAAGGGCATCGAGGCGCAGACGTTCAAGCTGATGAGCGAGATTCTCGAAGACATCGCCCCCAAGGCCCGCATCGGGGTGATTTCCGGGCCGAACCTGGCGCGCGAGATCGCCGAGCACGCGTTGACCGCGACGGTGGTGGCCAGTGAAGACGAAGCGCTGTGCCAGCAGGTCCAGGCTGCGCTCCATGGCCGCACCTTTCGCGTCTATGCCAGTGCCGATCGCTTTGGCGTGGAGCTGGGCGGGGCGCTGAAGAACGTCTATGCGATCATCGCCGGCATGGCGGTGGCGCTGGGCATGGGCGAGAACACCAAGAGCATGCTGATCACCCGGGCGCTGGCGGAAATGACCCGCTTTGCCGTCAGCCAGGGCGCCAACCCGATGACGTTTTTGGGCTTGGCCGGGGTCGGCGATCTGATCGTCACCTGTTCGTCACCCAAGAGCCGCAACTATCAGGTCGGGTTTGCCCTCGGCCAGGGCCTGAGCCTTGAAGAAGCCGTCTCGCGCCTGGGCGAAGTGGCCGAGGGGGTCAACACCCTCAAGGTGCTCAAGGCCAAGGCCCAGGAGGCCGGGGTGTACATGCCGCTGGTGGCCGGGTTGCATGCAATTCTGTTCGAGGGGCGTACGCTGGAACAGGTGATCGAATTGCTGATGCGCGGCGAGCCGAAGACCGACGTCGATTTCATTTCCACCAGCGGTTTCAACTGAGTCTTTTGACCGCAAGCAGGAGCGAGCCATGAACGATCCGAAAGGACAACCCCAATACGAATCCATCCTGCTGCGTGTGCTGTGGATGGTGATCTACCTGCTGGTCTGGCAGGTGGCGCAGTTCATCCTGGGCGCCGTGGTGCTGGTGCAGTTGATCTATCGGCTGATCTACGGCGCGCCCAGCGCCAGCCTGATGAATTTCGGTGACAGCCTGAGCCAGTTCCTGGCGCAGATCGGCCGTTTTGGCACTTTCCACAGCGACCAGAAGCCATGGCCGTTCGCCGATTGGCCCACTCCGCGCACGCCCGAAGGTGAAGCGCCGCACGTCGTGGCGCCGGCCGCGCATCCGGTCCGGGACGAAGAGCCCAAGCTATGAAACTCTGGGTATTGCGTCATGGCGAGGCCGAGCCCTACGGCAACTGTCCCGATCCCGAGCGGGCCCTGACCGAACACGGGCGCGAGCAAGTGCTGCACAGTGCCGCGCACCTGATCGGCCAGCCGTTGGCGGCCATTTACGTCAGCCCGTACCGGCGTGCCCAGCAGACCGCGCAATTGGTGCGCCAAGCGCTGGGGTTCGAGCCGCAGCTGATCACGGTCAACTGGCTCACGCCGGAGACACGGCCGCAAAAGGTTTTGGAACACCTGGCGGACCAGGCCCCGGTGCTGCTGGTCAGCCACAACCCGCTGGTGGGCAGCCTGCTGGGCCTGCTGCAACACGGCCACCTGCAACAACCCGAACAGGTGCAGACCGCCGGCCTGGCCGAACTGGAAGGCGACCTGCCGCTGGCCGGGGCGATGACGCTCAAGGCCCTGCGGCACCCCTAGGCTCTGTTTGAAAAGTCTTGAGACGAAGGTCAGGCAAGGCGAAAACCGGCGAGGAACGGCCGGGGTCGCGCTCGACTTTACTGGAGTAAATGAGCATTCCGAGCCGGTTTTCAACGCAGCATGAACGAGTATCAAGGCTTTTCAGACAGAGCCTAGGCTGTGTACGAAATGCAAGCGGCCACAATAACAACGATAAAGGAATGAACACGATGAGTCTGTGGCGCAACACCCCCAACCTCGAACAACTCAACGCCGCCGGTAAAAACACCATCAGCGAAGTGCTCGACATTCGTTTCGAGTCGTTCGACGACGAGTCCCTGACCGCGAGCATGGTGGTCGATCACCGCACCCACCAACCCTTCGGCCTGCTGCATGGCGGCGCGTCGGTGGTGTTGGCCGAGACGGTCGGGTCCATGGCCGCTTACCTGTGCGTGGACACCAGCAAGTTCTACTGCGTGGGCCTGGAGATCAACGCCAACCACCTGCGTGGCGTGCGCAGCGGACGGGTCACCGCCACGGCACGGATGGTCCACCTGGGCCGCACCACGCAGGTCTGGGACATCCGCTTGACCAACGACGACGGCAAGCTCAACTGCGTATCGCGCCTGACCATGGCGGTGGTGCCGCTCGGCGAGCAACCGCCGGCGCGGTGAAGCGCTGGGAGCTGCAAGCTATCAACTTGAGGCTTGCAGCTTCTGTCTATAGCCCAAGCTCGACTGTCATCATTCCTGGCAGTTACGGTCATTGCCGCGTCGGTGGCTTGTGCGCAGAATCGGTGCCAGTTCCCCCAATGGATCGGCTGTCATGTCGCAACAGGTATTTTTCGCCCACGCCAACGGTTTCCCCTCGGCCACCTACGGCAAGCTGTTCGCCGCGCTGGCGCCGCAGTACGAGGTCGCGCACCTGGAACTGCACGGCCACGATCCGCGCTTTCCGGTGGACGACAACTGGCACAACCTGGTGGACGAATTGATCCATCACCTGGAACGCCAGCCGGCGCCGGTATGGGGTGTCGGCCATTCCCTGGGTGGCGTGCTGCACCTGCACGCGGCGTTGCGATGCCCGCACTTGTATCGAGGCGTGGTCATGCTCGATTCGCCGGTGCTGACCCGCACCGACCGGTGGGTGATCCTGGCCGCCAAGCGCCTGGGCTTCATCGATCGCCTCACCCCGGCCGGCCGGACCCTGGGCCGGCGCGAGGAGTTCGCCGACATGGCCTCGGCGCGGCAGTATTTCGCCGGCAAGACGCTGTTCCGCGGCTTCGACCCGGATTGCTTTGACGCTTACCTGCAACACGGCCTGCAGCCGGTGGGCGACCGCTTGCGGTTGCGCTTCGACCCGGCCACGGAAATCAGCATCTATCGCGGCGTGCCGCACACCAGCCCGGGCCGGCCCCGCACGCTCCAGGTGCCGTTGGCAGTGGTGCGTGGCCGGCAGAGTCGCGTGGTGATGCGCCATCACACTCGATCGGTGCGGCGCATGCCCCATGGCGAAGCCCTGAGCATGCCCGGCGGCCATATGTTCCCCCTGGAGCGGCCGCAAGACACGGCCAACCTGCTCAAGGACCTGTTCCAGCGTTGGCAGGGGCATTGCCCATGAGCACGGTCGAAGAGGTCCGCCTGAGCCTGCCGCATATCGAGTTGGCAGCCCACCTGTTCGGCCCGGAAGAGGGCCGTCCGGTGATCGCCCTGCACGGCTGGCTGGACAACGCCAACAGTTTCGCCCGGCTGGCCCCGCGGCTGGCGGGCTTGCGGGTCATCGCCCTGGACATGGCCGGCCATGGTCATTCCGGGCATCGGCCGGCCGGTGCCGGTTACGCGCTCTGGGACTATGCCCATGACGTGCTGCACGTCGCCGAACAACTGGGCTTGAAACGTTTCGCCCTGTTGGGGCACTCCATGGGCGCCATTGTTTCGCTGGTGCTGGCCGGCGCCTTGCCGGAGCGGGTGACGCACCTGGGGCTGATCGACGGCGTCATCCCGCCCACCGCCCAGGGCGATGGCGCGGCCGAACGCATGGGCATGGCCCTGCAAGCGCAAATGGATTTGCAGCACAAACGCAAACCGGTCTACAAAACCCTCGACCGGGCCATCGAGGCACGCATGAAAGGCCTGGTGGCGGTCAGTCGCGAGGCGGCCGAGCTGCTGGCCCAGCGCGGACTGATGCCGGTGCCTGGTGGCTACACGTGGCGCACCGACAACCGCCTGACCTTGCCATCGCCGCTGCGCCTGACCGACGAGCAGGCCATGGCGTTCGTGGCACGGGTCGCCTGTCCCGCGCACCTGGTGGTGGCGGCCGACGGCATGCTGGCGCGGCACCCGGAGTTGCTGGAGCGTCTACCCTTCAGTCATGAGCAGTTGCCGGGCGGCCATCATTTGCACCTGAATGACGAAGGCGGCGCCGCGCTTGTAGCAGACTGTTTCAATCGGTTCTTCAGCGTTTCTTGACTTGCGCCGGGCAACTGTCGAGGCTGGGCGGGTTGAAAGGGAGACAACCATGACAGACCGCTGCTTACCCGCCCCGTGGTGCACCGACGACGCTTGTCGCGTCCGGGCGCTCCAGGCCACGTCGATCCGATGAAATCATCCGTCCATTCACTCGTCCTGCTGGCGCTGGCCTGCTTCAGCCCGGTATCGTTCGCTGCCGATGTGCCGGGCAGTCGCGACCTGGAGGGCGTGCCACGCATGCCCGATGCCCAGATCGTCGATTACCGGCAAACCAATGACCTGGAACGCGTCTATCCCATGGGCTCGATCCGCCGAATCAGTGGCCAGTTGCGTTTCGACGGCCAGGTCGACGCCCGGGGCAACGTGACCTCGGTCACCTACGAACTGCCGCCCGAACATTCCGCGACCCAGGCCTTCACGGCGGCGCGCGAAGCGTTGCAGAAGCAGGGTGCCGAGCTGTTGTTCTGGTGCCAGGCCCGCGATTGCGGCGAAAGCAGCCTGTGGGCCAACGAGGTCTTCGGCAACGCCAAGCTCTACGGTGCCGACAACGGCCAGGCCTACCTGCTGTTGCGCCTGGCGCCCCCGGCGGACAACACCTTGATTGCGCTCTATGGCATCACCCGCGGCAATCGCAAGGCCTACCTGCACGTCGAACAGTTTGCGGCGAATGCCGCGCTGGGGGATTTGCTGCCCACTTCGGCGACCCTGCTGCGCCAGCTCAAGGACACCGGGGTGCTCGACTTGCCGCGCCTTGGCGGTGAGCCGGACGATACCTGGCTGCGCCTGTTGTCCCGGGCATTGAACCTGGATACGGGGCTGCGGGTCAGTATTGCCGGCCCTCGGGCCGAAGAGTGGCGGCAGGCGCTGGCGGGCCAGGGGGTGCGGGCCGCGCGCCTGGAAGCCGCCAGTGGCGACGCGCCGGGCCTGCATCTGGAACTGCTGCGATAAGCTGTGGCGGGTCGCGGGCCTCACGCCGTGGCCCGCCCTGGACATTTTTCGAGACCTTACATGCTCAATAACGATCGGCTGTTGGTGCAGATTCTGCTCCTGGTGTTGTTCGGCGCAAGCCTCTGGGTGATGGCGCCGTTCTGGTCGGCGCTGTTCTGGGGGGCGGTGCTGGCGTTTGCCAGTTGGCCGTTGATGCGCCTGCTGACCCGCTGGGTCAATGGTCGCGAGTCCCTCGCGGCGGGGCTGTTGACGGTGGGGTGGATGCTGTTGGTGGCGGGGCCGCTGGTGTGGCTGGGGTTCAACCTGGCCGATCATGTGCGCGATGCCACGGCGTTCATCCGCGATGTGCAGGTCGATGGCCTGCCCGACGCACCGGCCTGGCTGGGCGGCTTGCCGCTGGTGGGTGGGCGGCTGGTGGCGATCTGGAACAGCATCGACCAGCAGGGCGCGGCGATGATGGTCACCCTCAAGCCGTACCTGGGACAGGTCGGCAACTGGTTGTTGGCCCGCAGCAAGCAGATTGGTGGCGGCATGCTCGAACTGACCCTGAGCATCGTGTTCGTATTTTTCTTCTATCGCGATGGCCCGCGCCTTGCGGCGTTCGTCCATGGATTGCTGGAGCGCCTGATCGGCGACCGCGCCGGTTACTACATCGAGTTGGTGGCCGGGACGGTACAACGGGTGGTCAATGGCGTGATCGGCACTGCGGCGGCCCAGGCCCTGCTGGCCTTGATCGGCTTCCTGATCGCTGGCGTGCCGGGCGCGCTGGTGCTGGGGATCGTCACGTTCCTGCTCAGCCTGATCCCCATGGGCCCGCCGCTGGTCTGGATTCCGGCCACGGCCTGGCTGGCGTGGAAAGGCGAGTACGGGATGGCGGTGTTCCTCGGCATCTGGGGCACGTTCATCATCAGCGGCGTGGACAACGTGCTCAAGCCCTACCTGATCAGCCGGGGCGGGAACCTGCCGTTGGTCATCGTGCTGCTGGGCGTGTTCGGCGGGTTGATTGCCTTCGGCTTCATCGGCCTGTTCATCGGCCCGACCTTGCTGGCGGTGGCGTACAGCCTGTTGACGGACTGGAGCAAAAGCCAGGCACGCTAGCTTGAACAGCACCTTCCGGAACCCAAAACCGTGGCGAATCGGGCGGCCCAGCGGGCGCCGGCGCCCTCGCCACGGAGTCTTCTAAGCCCTGAGGTCGACGCGTAGCCTGACGCCCTCGCCGCCAGGTTCGCCGTCGTCTCAGGTCGCCACGTTCAGGTGCTTGCCCACGGTCGCGACGCTGTCCAGCGAGTACTGCCGGCTGAGGTTGGCGATCATCCTGCCCAAGGCCTCGCTGGCACTGTCCTGGTCGGTGGTGCTGTCGCTGTCGCGGTTCGCCTGCAAGGCGCTGGTCAGTTCGCTGGCGGTGATGCTGCCGTCGTCATCGGCATCGAGCTGGCTGAACAGCTCGTCGCTGGAGGCCTGTTGAGGGGGCGGCGGTGGGGCGAGGCTGGCGGCGAGTTCGTCGGCGCTGACGGTGCCGTCCTCATTCTTGTCCAGGGCCGAGAACACCTGTTGGCTGTCGGCATTGCTGCCGGCACTGGCCAGACCGCTGCTCAATTCGTCGCTGCTGACCACGCCGTCACCGTCGGTGTCCAGGGCGCTGAGCAACGCATCGGCCAGTTCGGTATCGGGCGCCTGGCTCCGCGGTGGCGGTGGTGGCGGGGCCATCGCCGCCATTTCCTCGCTGCTCAAGTCACCGCTGCCGTCACTGTCCAGGTCGTCGAAGTTGTCGCTCAGGCTGACCAGGATACCGTCGTCGCTTTTTTGCGACAGGGCGCTGCTCAGTTCATCCTGGTCGATCGAACCGTCGTCGTTGCTGTCGAGCCGGCCAAGCAGTTCCTTCTGGAATGACTGGCCGTGGGCACTGTGGGTCGAGGTATTGCTGGTGCTGGTGTATGACGCGTAATTGCTGGCGCTGACGCTGCCGATCATGGGCACTCTCCTTGGGCTGGTGTTGCCGGCGGGTGCACCGGCTCAAGCAGCGTCGGCGGGCCAGTTGTCGTGGGTGTGTGGGGTTTGTATCGCAGGCCATACACAGCCCCGGCTCACCCTTGAACCCTGTGGGAACTGGGGGCTCAGGTGCGTGGCAGGTGGATGACGGCCGTCAATCCGCCGCCCGGTGTTTCTTCCAGGTTCAACTGCCCGCCGAGGCGTTCGGCGGCTTCCCGAGCGATGGTCATGCCCAGGCCGACGCCGCCGGAGTTGCGGTTGCGCGAGCCTTCCAGGCGATAGAAGGGTTCGAACACCGCTTCACGCTTGTCTGGGGCAATGCCGGGGCCGTGGTCGATGACCCGGATCAGCACCCGGTCGCCCTGGTCGTCCAGGGTGATCAAGGCGTGGCCCGCATAGCGCAGGGCATTGTCCATCAGGTTGTTGACGCACGAGCGCAGCGCCATCGGCTGCACGTGCAGCGGCGCGCACGCGCCACTGGCCTGTACGTCGGCGCCCTGGTCCTGGGCGTTTTCGCTCAGCGATTCCACCAGGGCCTGCACGTCCATCCATTGCAAGGCTTCGCTGGTGCGCTGTTCATGCAGGTAGGTGAGGGTGGCATCGAGCATGCCGATCATGTCGTCCAGGTCCTGGCGCATCTGGCCTTGCAGCTTTACGTCGTCGATCTGCTCCAGGCGCAGCTTGAGCCGCGACAGCGGCGTGCGCAGGTCGTGGGACACCGCGCCGAGCATGCGTGAACGCTGCTGCACCTGCTCGCGAATCCGTTGCTGCATCAGGTTGAACGTATGGGCTGCCTGGCGCGCCTCGCGTGGGCCGTCCTCGGCCAGCGGCGGGCTGTCGAGGTCTTCGCTCAGGCGTTCGGCGGCGTTGCTCAGGCGCTGGATCGGCCGGGTCAACAGCTTGGCGCCATACCAGGCGGCCACGATCAGGAACACGAACTGCAACGTCAGCGGCACCACCGGCCCGCCGAACCACGGACGCTCGGCATGCTCGGGCGGAGGGCCGAAGGGCGGAGGGCCGTCGCCATGCTGGGTAAACTCGGGTGGCGGTCCGGGCGGCGGTTTGTCGTAGACGGAAAACCAGGCAAAGGCCAACAGGTGCGCCAGGACAATCGCCAGCAGCAGGACGCCAAACAGCCGGCCGAACAGGGAGTCGAGGCGCAGCCGCATCAACCGATGTCCCGGGCGTCGAACAGATAGCCCTCGCCACGCACGGTCTTGATCAATTGCGGGGCCTTCGGGTCGTCGCCCAGTTTCTGGCGCAGGCGCGAGACCAGCAGGTCGATGCTGCGGTCGAACGCCTCGATGGAGCGTCCACGGGCGGCGTCCAGCAGTTGTTCGCGGCTGAGCACCCGGCGCGGTCGTTCGATGAACACCCATAGCAGGCGGAACTCGGCGTTGGACAGCGGCACCACCAGCCCGTCGAGGGAAATCAGTTGGCGCAGCACGCTGTTGAGCCGCCAGTTATCGAAGCGGATGTTGGCCCGTTGTTCGCTGCGGTCGTCGCGTACCCGGCGCAGGATGGTCTGGATACGGGCCACCAGCTCCCTGGGCTCGAACGGTTTTGCCATGTAGTCATCGGCACCCAGTTCCAGGCCGATGATGCGGTCGGTGGGTTCGCAGCGGGCGGTGAGCATCAGGATCGGGATGTCCGATTCGGCCCGCAGCCAGCGGCACAATTGCAGGCCGTCTTCACCGGGCAGCATCAGGTCGAGCACGACCACGTCGAAGTGCTCGGCCTGCAACGCCTGGCGCATGGCCGCGCCATCGGTCACACCGCTGGCGCGTATGCCGAAGCGGGCCAGGTAATCGATCAGCAGTTCGCGGATCGGCACATCGTCGTCGACGATCAGCGCCCGGGTGTTCCAGCGCTTGTCGTCGTCGCACGCTTTGTGATCATCGGCATTTGCAACAGGGGTGTTCTGCATGGATGCATCATCTGCCAGGTAAGCTGCCAATCGCAAAGGAGGCGGCAAGGTTGAGGCTTCAGCATAGGCTTCGGACCGCGAGGCGTGAAGCGCTGAAAGGACGGGGTGCGGCGGCAGACGGTAGCGTGCCGGCGTATTGGGGGCGTGTCAGCCCTGTATCGACTTCGACACAAAGGTCGGGATCGTCCATGCTCGGGGTGACGCGGTGAGATTTACCGATCATCGGGTCCCCCACCGGCGCTGGTTCCGCTACAATGCGCGCCGATTTCGACTTGCCTGAGAGCCCGCTCATGTCCGCCTGCCAGACGCCCATCATCGTCGCCCTGGATTTCCCTACCCGTGACGCCGCCCTGAAGCTGGCCGACCAGTTGGACCCCAAGCTCTGCCGGGTCAAAGTCGGCAAGGAACTGTTCACCAGTTGCGCGTCTGAAATCGTCGGCACCCTGCGTGACAAGGGGTTCGAGGTGTTCCTGGACCTGAAATTCCACGACATCCCCAACACCACCGCCATGGCCGTGAAGGCCGCGGCCGAGATGGGCGTCTGGATGGTCAACGTGCACTGTTCCGGCGGCCTGCGCATGATGGCGGCCTGCCGCGAAGTGCTGGACCAGCGCAGTGGCCCGCAACCGCTGCTGATCGGCGTAACCGTGCTGACCAGCATGGAACGCGAGGACCTGGCCGGGATCGGCCTGGACATCGAGCCTCAGGAACAAGTGCTGCGCCTGGCAGCGCTGGCCCAGAAAGCGGGTCTGGACGGTTTGGTCTGCTCGGCCCTGGAAGCCAATGCACTGAAGACCGCGCACCCGTCGCTGCAACTGGTGACCCCGGGGATTCGCCCGGCGGGCAGCGCCCAGGACGACCAGCGCCGTATCCTGACCCCGCGCCAGGCGCTGGACGCCGGTTCCGACTACCTGGTGATCGGCCGTCCGATCAGCCAGGCCGTCGATCCGGCCCAGGCGCTGGCGGCGGTCGTGGCCGAACTGGCCTGACCTGATACCGAAGATCCCTGATGTGGGAGCGAGCTTGCTCGCGATAGCGGTATGTCAGTCAATATCAATGTTGACTGACAGGGCCCCTTCGCGAGCAAGCCCGCTCCCACATCAGGTGTTTTGTGTCAGACCTTGAGTACCAACTTTCCGAAGTTCTCCCCGCTGAACAGTTTGGTCAGGGTTTCGGGAAACGTCTCCAGGCCTTCGACGATATCTTCCTTGCTCTTGAGTTGCCCCTTGGCCATCCAGCCCGCCATTTCCTGGCCGGCGGCGGCGAACTGCGCGGCATGGTCCATGACCACGAAGCCCTCCATGCGCGCCCGGTTGACCAGCAGCGACAGGTAGTTGGCAGGGCCCTTGACCGCTTCCTTGTTGTTGTACTGGCTGATGGCGCCGCAGATCACCACGCGGGCCTTGAGGTTCAAGCGGCTGAGCACGGCATCGAGGATGTCGCCGCCGACGTTGTCGAAATACACGTCCACGCCCTTGGGGCATTCGCGCTTGAGGCCAGCCTGGACGTCTTCGCTCTTGTAGTCGATGGCCCCGTCGAAGCCCAGTTCATCGATCAGGAACCTGCATTTGTCGGCCCCGCCGGCGATCCCCACCACGCGGCAGCCCTTGAGCTTGGCGATCTGCCCGGCAATGCTGCCTACCGCACCGGCGGCGCCCGACAGCACGACCGTCTCGCCGGCCTTTGGCGCGCCCACATCCAGCAGGGCGAAATAGGCCGTCATGCCGGTCATGCCCAGCGCTGACAGGTAGCGCGGCAGCGGGGCCAGTTTCGGATCGACTTTGTAGAAACCCCGTGGCTCGCCGAGGAAGTAATCCTGCACCCCCAGCGCGCCGTTGACGTAGTCCCCCACCGCAAACCCCGGGTTGTTCGACGCAATCACCTGGCCAACCCCCAGGGCTCGCATCACTTCGCCAATGCCCACTGGCGCGATGTACGACTTGCCCTCGTTCATCCAGCCGCGCATGGCCGGGTCCAGGGACAGGTATTCGTTTTTCACCAGGATCTGGCCGGCGGCCGGTTCGCCGACCGGTACTTGCTGATAAGTGAACGTCTCGCGGGTCGCCGCGCCCACCGGGCGCTTGGCGAGCAGGAATTGGCGATTGGTCTGGGCAGTCATGGCTGGCACTCACGATGAATGAAGCCTTGTTGATAGCCCTTCGAGACAATTGCCGCAAGGTTTGCCGGCCCAGCGAATGCACTTCGATCCAACGCAGTGATAGTGGCGCCGGGCTCGTTATCACTGGCGCCCATGAGCCACCCACCGGCGCCTGGATAGTGCTGCCGCGCTGCACGGGGCCGTGGCTACACTGGCGAAACATCGCATTCTTCGAGGAACTGACAATGAGCATGACGTTTTCCGGGCAGGTCGCCGTGGTCACGGGCGCTGCCGCAGGCATTGGCCGGGCGACCGCCCAGGCCTTCGCCGCGCAAGGCTTGAAGGTGGTGGCGGCCGACCTGGATGTGGCGGGCGGCGAGGGCACGGTGCAGGCGATTCGCGAGGCGGGCGGCGAGGCGGTGTTCGTGCGTTGTGACGTGACGCAGGAAAGCGATGTGCAGAACCTGATGAATGAGGTGATCCACGCCTACGGTCGTCTCGACTACGCCTTCAACAACGCCGGGATCGAGATCGAGAAGGGCAAGCTGGCCGACGGCACCGTCGATGAGTTCGACGCCATCATGGGGGTCAACGTGAAGGGCGTCTGGCTGTGCATGAAATACCAGTTGCCTTTGCTGCTGGCCCAGGGCGGCGGGGCCATCGTCAATACGGCCTCGGTGGCGGGCCTGGGTGCGGCACCGAAAATGAGCATCTATGCGGCCTCCAAGCATGCGGTGATCGGCCTGACCAAATCGGCGGCCATCGAGTACGCCAAGAAAAAAATCCGCGTGAATGCGGTGTGCCCGGCCGTGATCGACACCGACATGTTCCGGCGAGCCTATGAAGCGGACCCGAAGAAAGCTGACTTCGCTAATGCCATGCACCCGGTGGGACGGATCGGTAAAGTCGAAGAGATTGCCAGCGCCGTGCTGTACCTGTGCAGCGATGGCGCGGCCTTTACCACCGGCCATTCCCTGGCGGTGGACGGCGGTGTCACGGCGTTCTGAGGACGTGTCACCTGGCTTGTAGGAAAAAGCCCGCACTGGTTGCGGGCTTTTTCTTGGTTGGTCGAAAAAGCACCGACGCGGTCCATCAAAGTATTTCAAAGGGTGTGAAACGGCTGCTTTGGCGGGTTTGTCGTACATCGCCGCAGGGCCGCCTGTGCTTAACTGTTTCCGGAAATAAAACAAACGCTTAGGAGTCTGGTCACTCATGGAATTGAGAATCGACCGACAGGCCCTGGTGCCTGTCGTGCAGCAAATTGTCGACGCGCTGACCGGCTGGATCCGCCAGGACGCCGTGCAGCCGGGCACGCGCTTGCCGTCTATCCGGCAACTGGCACGGCAGAACCTGCTCAGCCAGTCGAGTGTCAACGAGGCCTGTGAGCGTCTGGTCGCCCAAGGGGTGTTGGCGTCCCGGCATGGCTCAAGCTTCTTCGTCGCGCCACCGCCTTCCCTCGGCCTCGCATCCAACGACGGAACCTGCCCGGAACACCCGCCGCTGGCACGCGGCGGCCTTGCCGACAACTCGGCGTGGGCGCTGAAGCTGGGGGCCGGCGGGCTGCCTGAGCGCTGGCGCGAAAGCGACGACCTGGGCTATGCGATCCGCCAGGTCACCCGCACCGACATGGCGGGGCTGTTCAGCTACAGCACGTCGTTGGGCTTGCCCGCCCTGCGTGAGCAACTGTCCCGGCGCTTGAAGCAACTCAATATCGAGGCCGCGCAAGACCTTATCCTGACCACCCACGGCGCTACCCAGGCGTTGGACCTGATCGTGCGGACACAGCTGGCGCCGGGCAGTTGCGTGGTGGTGGAGAGCCCCGGCTACCCGAAACTGTTCGAGCTGCTGAGGCTGCACGGCATCGACATGCTCGAACTGCCCAGGACCCCTCGAGGCCCGGACGTCGAGGCTTTGCAGACTCTGCTGGCGACGCATCGGCCCCGTGCGCTGTTCGTCAACAGCGCCTGCCATAACCCGACCGGCAGCAGCCTGTCCCTGGGGGTGGCGCAACGCTTGCTGGCGCTGGCCCGGGAACACGGGATGCTGGTGATCGAAGACGATGTCTACGCCGATTTCCAGGGTTCGACACGCACCCGCCTGGCGGCCCTGGATGCCGATGTGATCTATGTAGGCAGTTTTTCAAAAACCCTGAGCAGTTCGTTGCGAGTCGGGTTCGTGGTGGCGCCTGTGCCCATCATCGCCCGGCTCAGTGAGGTCAAGGAGGTCACGAGCCTGGGCGTTTCACGGTTCAGCGAAGCGGTGCTGGCCAATCTCCTGGCCAACGGTGCCTATCGCAAGCTGGTGCAGCGCCAGCGGCAGCGTTTGGGGGGCGACATGGCGGCTGTGTTGCAGGTGCTGGAGGAGGCCGACTGGGAGGTGTTCGGCAAGCCGACCGGGGGGCTGTTCATCTGGGCACGCCCACCGTTATGCGACTACGCTGGAGTGCAGCGTCTGGCCAAACGGTTCGGTGTGCAGCTGTCTTCGCCCACGGCCTTCAGCCCTTCAGGCGCCGACAGCCAGTGGCTGCGGATCAATGTGGCTTATGCCTGTGATCCGAGGGCGTTGGCGTTTTTCCGGGGCGCGGCCCTGGATCGACCTCGAGTGTCCTGAAAACGACGCGGCTGTAGCTTTTTGCCATTATTCCGACGCCAGCATCTTGTGTTGCAGGGCGTCTCGTTGCGAATCTGCGAACAACACACACTGGCAGAGGACTGAGCGCAATGATTTCGGCCGTGCAAGGACGTTTTGCCAACCTGGGTATGGCAAAGAAACTGGGTATCGGGTTTGTCCTGGTATTGTTGCTCACGGCCGTGGTCGCGGCCATTGGCGTGTGGTCCTTGCGCACCATCAGCCTGCGTTTCGACGGACTCAAGCAGATGTCCTCCCTCAACAGCGAACTGCTGAAGGTGCGCTTGCTCGAGCAGGAATACGCCTTGCGCTCCGACCCCAAGACGGCCGACACCCTGCGCAAGGGGGTCGACGGCCTGGTGGCCCAGGCCGATGCGCTCAAGGCCCAGACACCTGAAAACCTGTCGGTGATGAACGATGTGCAACAGGCGCTGGCGGATTACCGCAAGGCGTTCGATGAATTCGTCGGGTTGAGCCAGAGCAAGGACCTGGCGCTGGAAATGGCCAGTTGGTCGGTGTCCAGTGTCGCCAACAACCTGGACGTGTTGCAGGCCGGTCTGGCGGACGACGGCGCCTACACCCTGAAGGATTCCGAGGGCAAGGAGGGCGCCGAGTTCATCGAGCAGGCCAACCAGGTCAGCGAAGTGTCACGGTTGATGCTGCAGGCCATGAACGAAGCGCGCGTACGCCTGGACCAGAGCCGCAAAGGCAGCGAGGACGCCGGGCAAGGCCCGATCGAGCAGGCCGAGCAAGCCATGAAGCAGGCCGAGGCGCTCAAGACCCAGGTCAAGGATCCGGGCTACCAGACCGTGCTCAACGAGGTGGCCGGGCACATTGCCGGTTTCAACACGCAACTGGCCGAGTACACCGGCCTGTTGGCGAAGGAAAAAGGCGTCTACCAGGAACTTCACGAGCGTGCCGGCCAAGTGGTGGAGCGGGTCAACCAGGCCTACGCCGCCGAAGACCATGCCATGCAGGCGGAGTTGAAAAAGAACTCGCTGTTGATCATCGGCTCGTCGGCCCTTGCCCTGCTGGTGGGGTTGATTGCCGCCTGGGTCATTACCCGGCTGATCGTTGCGCCGCTGCGCAGCGTCATCCGCGTGGCCCAGCAGATCGCGGCGGGGGACCTGAGCGCCACGGTGCAGGTGACGCGCCGGGATGAGATCGGCCAGTTGATGCTCGCCATGCAGCAGATGGGCGCGGGGCTGAGCGGCATCGTCAGCGGCTTGCAGGCGGGTATCGAACAGCTCGCCAACTCCGCGCAATCGCTGTCGGCCGTGACCGAACAGACCAACCTGGAAGTCAGCAGCCAGAAAGAGGAGACCGAGCAGGTTGCCACGGCCATGAACCAGATGACCGCCACGGTGCATGACGTGGCCCGCAATGCCGAGGAAGCGGCCCTGGCGGCGCAGACGGCCGATGACAAGGTCGAGAGCGGTCAGCAGGTGGTGCGCCAGAGCATGGTGCGTATCGAGCAGTTGGCCGACTCGGCCACGTCGGCCAGTTCCAGTATCGAAAGCCTCAGTGCCGAGATCCAGAACATCGGCACGGTGCTGAGCGTGATCAAGAGCGTCGCCGAACAAACCAACCTGCTGGCGCTCAACGCTGCCATCGAGGCCGCACGCGCTGGCGAGCAGGGTAGGGGGTTTGCGGTGGTGGCTGACGAGGTGCGGGCCCTGGCCAGACGCACGCAGCAGTCCACCGAAGAGATCGAGCGGTTGGTGAGCGCATTGCGTTCAGCGGCCCAGGCTTCCGTGCAGCAGATCCAGAGCAGCGGCGAGCTGGTGAAGATGGCTGTCAGCGATGCGCTGCAAACCGAAAGTGCCTTGGGCAGTATTGCCGCGGCGGTGTCGTTGATTCAGCAGATGAACCAGCAGATCGCGGCGGCCGCCGAACAGCAGAGTTCGGTGGCCGAAGAGATCAACCGCAGCGTCACCAGTATCCGTGCCAGCGCCGATCAATCGTCCCTGGCGATGCAAGGCAATGCCGCTTCCAGCATCGAGCTGGCGCAGTTGGGGGTTGAGTTGAAGGGGATGGTGGGGCATTTCAGGCTGTGAGCCGCCATAGCTGGCTCACCGATGGAGGAGCACGTAGCGAGGAGGGGATCCACTGTCGAGCACGCAGCGCTCGTACATTTCAGGGCTGCCGCGCAGCCCTGCGGGGATAAATCCCCTCGTCACCCTGAGGTTCGACGAGGTCTCAGTCGTAGACCTTCTTCTTCTTCCACTCGTCGTTCATTTCGTCTTCCTTCAAGCCTTCGGTCAACTGGTTGACCTCGCCTTCGACCGGCTTGGTGCTGGCCAGGACCATTGCGTTGGCGCGGGCCAGGAGCTTTTCGAGGTAGTCGAGCTGTTCGGCGTAGACCTGGGGCTCCTGCTGTTTGCGCAGATACTGCACGCCGCGTTCGAACGCCAGGCGGGCCTGGCCCGGTTGTTCCTGTTGCAAGGCTTGCTGGCCGAGGTTGTTGAAGAACTCGATGTGCAGCAGGACCAGGATATGCCGCACTTCGCGGACCCAGCGCTTGGCTTCGTTGGGCGGCAGGAAGCCGTCCTGGGCGGCACGGGTGATCTGGCCGTGGAGGGCTTCGAGCAGGAAGCGAACGTCCTTGGCCTTGGCTTCGGTCAGGATCGGTGCCGGCGGATTGCCCACCGGGATCGATTCACCTTGTGCTGCCAATGCGGTCAGTTCGTCCAGGCGTGCCTTGACCGCGGTATTGGTCTTGTCCAGGTTCAGCAGGCGCTGGCAGACGTTCATCTCAAGGCGCGTCAGCAGCAGTTTCAAGGCCGGCGTCATCAATTGCCCGGGGAAGGTTTCGGTGAGCTCGCCACAGCGCCGCATCCGGTCGTTGAGTTCAACCTTGGTGCGGACCTTTTCCAGCTTGTTGTTTTCCACCACATGGTTCATGTAGCCAATGGCGATCAACAGTGCGATCCCGGCTACGACGAGCAGGGTGATCATGAGTGGTGTCACCGGTAAGACCTCTTTATTGGGGTACGCATGTCATGAGTGTAGTGGCTTGGCTTTTAAGCGCATAGGCCTGAGCGGCGCGATTAGACGGGCGTCGTGCTGTTTATAGGGAATGCGGCTCAATGGCTGCACATTGCCACTATTTGCCGGATGCGACTATAGCGCCTTGGCGGGCGACAGAATATAGACGTCAGAGACCGGGCGAGCAAAATCGGCGAATCGCCCTCAAACCCTGGGAAGTCATTGATTTAAATAAATTTATATCTGGGGGTTGACGACCTCCCAATCCATCCATAGAATGCGCGCCACTTACAGCGTAAAGCACTCAGCGAAACGCGATAAGCAGTGAATGTTGTACGTGTGTCCCCTTCGTCTAGTGGCCTAGGACACCGCCCTTTCACGGCGGTAACAGGGGTTCGAGTCCCCTAGGGGACGCCAATGCGGGAATAGCTCAGTTGGTAGAGCACGACCTTGCCAAGGTCGGGGTCGCGAGTTCGAGTCTCGTTTCCCGCTCCAATTTTAAACAGCGTTGCTTTCGGGCAGGGCTGAGTGAAACCAGAAACGTCATTTTCGGATGCGGGTCTGGGCACTGGAACACACACCATGTGTTCCGGGCAGCGTGTCCCCTTCGTCTAGTGGCCTAGGACACCGCCCTTTCACGGCGGTAACAGGGGTTCGAGTCCCCTAGGGGACGCCATTTGCGGGAATAGCTCAGTTGGTAGAGCACGACCTTGCCAAGGTCGGGGTCGCGAGTTCGAGTCTCGTTTCCCGCTCCAAATTCAAGAAAACGCCGCTCATTGAGCGGCGTTTTTTTATGCCTGGAGAAAAGTCATCGAGCCGACTGTGGATAACCCAATGAGCCCTGGGGCGTGCCGGGGTCATCCCTCCAGGCTCTGCACCAAGCTGTCGAGCGCCGCTGTGCTGGCCTCGTCGGGCACTGCTTGCGATGGGCTCGCGACGCGCAGTTGCTGTGCCGAGCGGTATTCGCTGGGGGTGCAACTGGCGTATTGCTTGAACGCCCGGGCGAAATAGGACGGGTCCTTGAAACCGGCCTCGTAGCCGATGCTGGTGATCGGCATCTGGCTGTTGTCGAGCAGTTCCTTGGCGAAACTCATGCGTTTGTTCAGCACGTAATCGGTGAAGCCCAGCCCGTTGGCCTCCTTGAACAGGCGGCTGAAGCGAAAGGTGGTCATGCCACAACGCTTGGCAAGATCGCGCTGGTCGATGCTTTCGCGAAAATGCTGGTCGATGTACAGCATGATGTGGCTCAGGGCCTGGTGCTTCTGGTGTCCGGAGGTCAGGCGAATGCTGTCGGGCAGGGTGGGGGCGTGGTCGATCTGCGAGGTCTTGCCCCGGCCATTGGCAGTACGGCGCAATTCGCACAATTGCACCACGGCCGTCAGGTAGCGCTTGCGCTCGTTGGCGGGCAGGGGCAGCACCATGTATTCCCAGACGCTGGAGCGCATCGCCCAGACCGCAAGCTCTTCGGAGTGCTGCACGGTGAACATGGTGATGGGAATCGTGGGCGCGGTGCGCTTGATCTCCAGCAGCCGGCGCAGCCCCGGCGTGTCGGGCCGGTCGAAATGGATGCAGATCATGTCGACCTGTTCGCCACTGGGCAACATGGCGTTCTTGGCCAGCGTGCAGTCGCAAGCGTCCTCGAACTGGGCGACCAGTTCCCGGGTGGAGCGATCGTGCGTCAGATCGAACCACAACAGCTTTGGCTTTCCAGTCAGATGTGGCGCCATAGGACGACTACCCAGCGGTTCTTGCTGCCCTTTAGCTAGCAGTATTGCCAATGTGCTATCACTTCGCCGAATAAATTTTCATAAGCCCGCCCCCCTTGGCGCCAGGCCGCGGACCGCCTGCGCCCCCCGCCGACCCACACCTGGCCTGGGGCGCAAAATAATCCTAGGGATGTGCAAAATCCTCCTAACGACCCTCCACCCCTCATGACTAGGGTTGCATCAGGCAGTTCGCAATGTGCTGCCCCCTTGCGAAAACAACCCGATGAGGTGCGCGAAATGACTCTTCAAACAATCAAGGCTTCGGTACTGAAGTTCGCCAAAGATGAAGACGGCCTGACCATTGTGGAATACGCCGTGGCCGGTGGGTTGATCACGGTGGCCGTGGCCGCGATGTTTATCCTGCTGGGCAGCGCCGTGAACACCAAGATCACCGCCCTGTGTGCGGCGGTCAAAGGCGCTGCGTGCTAACGGCCACCCCGGTCGGGAAGCGCGGTGAAGCCCATCGAGGCGCTGGTTTCGTCGAGGGTTGAAGCTTCGATGACGTCTTGCTGGGTTTTACGCCGCTCCTTCCCGCGATGTGTTGCGATTGATGTGAGGTAACTGACATGACCCTTCAAACAATCAGAACTTCGATCAGTAAGTTCGCCAGGGATGAAGATGGCCTGACCATCGTCGAGTACGCCGTCGCCGGCGGGCTGATCACCGTGGCGGTGGCCGCCATGTTCGTCCTGCTGGGCGGAGCCGTGAATGACCGGATCACTGCACTGTGTGCCGCCGTGAAAGGTGCGGCCTGCTGACCGTCATTGCTACCAAGCGTGCAGTGAAGCCTATCGAGGCCACCGGTTTTCGTTTTCGCCGACCCACGCGGCGGATGACCGCTTGATAGGTTTCCTCAGGTGCAGTGTCGCCTGCCAATGATCATTAGATGAGGGAGACGCATCATGTCCATGGAGTTGCTGGTGTCGACGTTACTGCTGCTGGGGTTGCTGGGTTTGGCGGTGGTGAGCGACCTGCGTCGCCATCGCATCCCCAACGCGCTGGTCCTGGCAGGGTTGGCCCTGGGTTTGGCGAGCGAGGCCAATGCAGGCGGGCTCGGTGCAGTGGGCGACAGTGTGCTGGGCATGTTGATCTGCTTCGCGCTGTTCCTGCCCATGTATGCCGTCGGCGGCATGGCGGCCGGCGACGTCAAGCTGATGACCATGGTCGGCAGTTTCCTGCCCTTTCATTACGCCCTGTGGGCCGCGCTGTTCAGCCTGATTGCCGGTGGCGTGTGTGGCTTGCTGATGGTGCTGGCCCGCGGTCAGTTGTTGCAGACCCTCGGGCGCTACTGGTTGATCCTGCGGGCCCAGGCGTACCTGGCGCCTGGCTCGGATGAGGTGGCCGGCAAGCCGTTTCCCTACTCGATCGCGATCCTGATCGGCACCTTGAACAGCGTTTACTGGCAGTTGGTCGCCGGCGGCTGGGGAGTGTAGTCATGCACGTCATCAATGATAGTGATGCCTACCCCAGCGAGCGGGAGGCGGTGCAACGCCTGGCACCCCAGCCGTGCACCATCCGCGACACCGGCCTGAGCGACAGTTTCCTGGGTGAGTTGGTGTGCAAGCACCTGCATGACGCCGGCGTGCTGGACCTGCCTCGGCTGGTAGAGCGCCTGGCCCTGACGGGCGCCGTGCTGGAAGAAGTCCTGGCGTTCCTGCGCAAGGACGGTCGTGTCGAAGTCCTCGGCCAGGTCGGCCAGGCCAGTGTGCAGTCGTTGCGTTACGGCCTGACCGAGCGCGGTCGCAATTTTGCCCGTGACGCCCTGGCGCGCAGCGGCTACATCGGGGCGGCGCCGTTTCCGGTGAGCACCTATCGTTCGCTGATCAAGATCCAGACCATTCACCACGGCCGCATCACCGCCACTGACATGAATCGCGCCCTGGCAGGCGTGGTGCTGACCCAGGGGATGCTCGACCAGTTGGGCGTGGCGCTCAATTCCGGCCGGGCGATCATGATCTATGGCCCGGCGGGCACCGGCAAGACCTATGTCAGCAGCCGGCTGATCCGTCTGTTTGCCGAAGCGATCTGGGTGCCCCACGCCATCGTCATCAACGAGTCGGTGATCGAGATCTACGACCCGCAAGTGCACCAGCGCCTGGATGACAATCGTCAATCGAACAACCTGATGCTCAATGAGGGCATCGACCGCCGGTTGCTCTGCTGCAAACGCCCGATCGTCATCACCGGCGGCGAGTTGAGCATGGAACAGCTGGACGTGCGCTATGACCCCTTTACCCGCCAGTACCAGGCGGCCTTGCAGCTCAAGGCCAGCAATGGGTTGTTCATCATCGATGACATGGGCCGCCAGCGCATGGCGCCGGCCGAGCTGCTCAATCGCTGGATCGTGCCCATGGAAGAGAAGCGCGACTTCATCAACCTGGGCGGTGGCCGGCACTGTGAGCTGCCGTTCGACCTGGTCCTGGTGTTTTCCACCAACCTCAATCCCTTGGAACTGGCCGACGAGGCCTTCCTGCGGCGCATTGGCTACAAGGTGCAGTTCGGCTACCTCAGGCCCGAGGAGTACGAGCGCATCTGGCGCCAGGAATGCGAGCGCCTGGGCATCGCCCATGACCCGTTGCTGGTGCGCTATGTGCTGCAGCGTTTGTACGCCGGTGAAGGCATGCCGCTGGTGCCTTGCCATCCTCGCGATCTGCTGAACATGGCGCTCGATCGCCAGCGTTACCTGGGCGGTTCCGGACCGCTGTTGCCGCAGGAGTTGGAATGGGCCTGGCACAACTATTTTGTCCAGCTCGACTTTCTTTGATTCGGAGATACCGACATGAGCTCCCGTACGCTTTCGCTGATAGGCGTTTCTCTGGTAATGGGCCTTGGTGCCGCATGGATGGCCGATTCCTGGCTGAACGCACGACTCAATGCCACCCCCGATGACCATTTGCGCAGCGTGGTGGTGGCCACGGTGGAAATCCCCTTCGGGCAGATGGTCGAGGCCCAGCAGGTCACGACCGTGCGAATGCCCATGGACACGATTCCGGACGACGCCTTCGACTCCAGCGAGCAGGCCGTGGGCAAGATCGCCACGTTCGACATCCTGCGCGGCGACATTGTGCGCAGTGCCCGTTTGAGCGAGCACCTGGGCGGCAGCACCCTGGCCTCGCTGATCGCCCCCGACAAGCGTGCCATCTCGGTACGGGTGGATGATGTGGTCGGCGTGGGCGGTTTCCTGTTGCCGGGTAACCGGGTCGACGTTCTGGCGACGAAAAACACCGCGGCCGGCAGCAACAACGCCGTGTCCCGCACGCTCCTGGAAAATCTGCGGGTACTGGCGGTGGACCAGACGGCCGGCACCGACAAGACCCAGCCGGTGGTGGTGCGGGCGGTGACGCTGGAGATGACGACCACTGAAGCCGAGGCATTGGTGACCGCGCAGACCGAAGGCAAGCTGCAACTGGCCCTGCGCAACCCGTTGAACCTGGAGAAAAAAGCCGTGGCCGTGGCGCCGACACCGGCCGCACCGGTCGTGGCGGTGGCCGCACCGGCTCCAAGGCCTGTGGTGCAACGCATCGCCAAGGCGCAGGACAGTTCGATCACGGTGATCCGTGGGGTCGAGCGCAGCGTCATCAACCTTCGCTAGCAGGCCCCGGCGCCATCGGGCTGGCCAGGCGATGGCAATGCCGATCCTCTCCCTCAGTCAGCGAGGATGCGACGATGAAACCCAGTATCCGGCAGCCTTTCACGGTGCCTCGGCGCCAGGGAGGGGCGGTGAGTGTGTTGATGGTGATCGCGTTGGTGGCGATTTCCATGATGGCGGCACTGGCCCTGGACGGCGGACACATGTTGCTGAACAAGACGCGCCTGCAAAATGCGGTGGACGCCGCCGCCCTGAGCGGCGCCAAGACCCTGAGCCAGGTCAGCGGCGGCCTCAACATGGCCAGCACGACCCGGACAGCGGCCCTGGACACCTTGAACAAGAACGCCCAGGCCTCGGGCAACGCTGAACTGGCCACCGCTGTTGGCGGTAATCCGGGTGCCTTTGCCGTGGTGGAGCTGGCCAGCAGTGTCTACGGACCGTTTTCCTATCCCGGCCCGGCGAATGCCAAGTACGTGCGGGTGTCGGTGTCCAGCTATCAGCTGAATGGTTTTTTCTGGAATTTCGTGCAGTCGATGGGCAGCGCCGGCCTGGGCGCCAAAAGCGTGGCCGCCATCGCCACTGCCGGCCCCAGTCCCACCGCGCCCTGCGACCTGGCCCCGCTGATGGTTTGCGGCGACCCCACGCAGTACAACCCGGGGGCGGGCAATTTCTGGGGGTATCACTTCGGTGACCTGGAAGTCTTGAAGACGGCCGCAGGCAACACGTCGCCCATCGGCCCCGGCAATTTCCAGTTGCTCGATTTCGGCTCAGGCGGCAGCGCGGTGCGCGAAGACCTGGCGGGCGGTGGTTCGGTCTGCCGCAGCGTCGGGGACAACGTCCAGACCGCGCCCGGTAACAAGGCCGGCCCGACGTCCCAAGGCATGAATACACGTTTTGGGATCTACAACGGCCCGGTCAGTGCGTCGGACTATCCACCGGACCTGGTCACCGCCTCGAGCACCCCGGCGATGACCTACAACGACACGCTCTCCCAGGCGCAATACAAAGGCAAGCCTGTGACGTCGAGCAACGGCGATCTCTCGGCCGGTGGCGAGGCGATCCAGGACTACAACGACTGGCGGACCAAGGTTGCCGCCTGTGTGGCCGGTGGCGCGAGCGGTTGCCAGAGCAACGGCGTGTTCGAGCGCCGGATGCTGAAGATCGTGGTCGGCAACTGCACCGGCAAGCAGGGTGGTTCGACGTCGATCCCGGTGTTGGGGTTCGGTTGCTATTTCGTCGTGCAGCCGGTGGATGGCGGCGGCTCGGACTCGCTGGTGTTCGGTCAATTCGTCCGGGAGTGCGAAGGCGACGGCGTACCGGGCCCCACGCCTTCGAGCGATGCCGGGCCGCAGATCATCCAGCTCTACAAGACCTATCTCAACGGCAGCGGCACGCCGAGCACCGACTCGTAGGAGGCGCCATGGGACTTGCCCGATTTCAATCACCCCGCGCCCAGCAAGGGGTGGCGCTGGTGGAGTTCACCCTGGTGCTGCCGGTGTTGCTGTTGTTGCTGTTGGCCTTCGGCGAGTTCGGCCGGATGCTCTACCAGTACAACGTGCTGCTGCAGGCCAGCCGCGATGCTGATCGTTTCGTCGCCAGCCAGGCCTGGAATGGCACCCTTGGTGGCGTCGCCCTGAGCAACACGCTCCAGACCCAGACCCGGAACGTGGCGGTGTATGGCGTGCCCAGCCAGGCCGGCAGCGCCGTGCTGTCGGGGTTGACCACGGCCAACGTGCAGGTCGCCGCCGTCGGCACCGACCACGTGCGCGTCACCATCACCTACACCTTCTGCCCGGTGATTGGCGCGGGCAACTGCACCGGGTCGATCCCGGGGTTGTTCGGCGCCGCCATCCCGCTGGGTATCTCGCTGGTGGCGACCACTGTCATGAGGGCGTTGTGATGAACGGCAAGCACATGGGCGGTACATACATCGTGGAGTTTTCCTTCGTCGGCCTGCTGGTGTTCGTCCTGCTGTTCGGCGTGGTGGAGATGGGCCGGCTGTACTTCACCGCCAATGCCCTGGACGAGGCCGCGCGACGCGGTGCGCGCCTGGCAGCGGTGTGCAACATCAGCGACCCGGTGGTGCTGCGCCGGGCGATCTTCAATGCCGCGACCGACGCCGGCACCAGCCAACTGATCAGCAGCCTGGCGACCTCGAACCTGGCGCTGACCTACCTGGATGTCAACGGCGCCGTGGTGGCGAACCCCGCCGACACGGTCAGCGCCACCGGCTTCCGGGCCATTCGCTACGTCCGGTTGAGCGTGCAGAACTACGTTTTCAATCTGTTCATTCCCGGGCTGGGCGTGCCCATTACCTTGCCTGCGTTCCAGGCAACCTTGCCACGCGAAAGCCTTGGGCGTCATTCCGACTCCGCGGAGATCACACCATGCTGAGTACCAGGGAAAACCCACTTGCGACCGTTACCGGCAAAGCCGGGCTGCGGTTACTGATCAGCAGCCGCGACGCCACGTCTCTGCGCGACCTGCAGTGTGTCTGCCAACGCATGCCCTGCCTGGAAGTCAGCACGCGGCTGGTGAGCAACGGGCATGTCGACCCACTCTACGGCCTGGACCGGATGCCCGACTTGTTGCTGTTGCGGGTCAGCCACCTGTGGCGCGAGGAGTTGGCGGCCTTGCTGCAACGCCCGGCCCATGAACGCCCACCGATGCTGGTGTGCGGGCCGCTGGGCGAACAGGACGGCATGCGCCTGGCGATGCAGGCCGGTGCCCGGGATGTGCTGCCTGAACCGGTCGCCGAAACGGAGTTGGTGGCCGCCCTGAATCGCCTGGTGGCGGAGGTGCGCCTGGGCAACGGCGCCGAAGGCAAGCTGGTCGCCGTGATCAGTGCCAAGGGCGGTTCCGGCGCAACGTTGGTGGCGTGCAACCTGGCCCAGCAACTCAGCGCCCGGGCGGGCAATACCCTGTTGCTGGACATGGACCTGCAGTTCGGCAGCGTGACCCATTACCTGGACGTGGCACAGACCCATAGCCACCTGGAAGTGCTGCAACAGGTCGAAGATCTGGACAGCCTTGCCCTGCGGGGTTTCTGCAGTCATTTCAGCCCGACCTTGCACGTGCTCGGTGGCCGGGCCGGCGAATTGTGCCTGCCCCAGGACGCCCAACCCGAACAACTCGATGCCTTGCTGCAATTGGCCCGCGCCAGCTACGACTGGATCGTGGTGGACCTGCCGCGCCAGATCGACTCGCTCACCGGCTCTGTGCTGGAGCAGGTGGACCGGGTCTACGTGGTGGTGCAGCAGAGCGTCAGCCACCTGCGCGATGCCAGCGCCCTGGTGCGGATACTTCGCGAGGACCTGGGCGTGCGCGGCGACCAGTTGCAGATCGTGGTCAACCGCTACGACAAGTCGACGACGATCAGCCTCAAGGATATCGGCGAGGCCCTGCGCTGCGCGAACCTGTCGAAATTACCCAATGACTTCAACCTGGTCAGCCAGAGTCAGAACACTGGCGTGCCGTTGGGGCTGCATGCGCCGAAAGCTGCGATCACCGCCGCCTTGCGCGATTTGACCGAAGACCTGGTCGGTCACCAGATGGCCACGAACAAAGGCCTGTTCAAACGCGCCTTCAACCGTTTCTTCGGGGGATGACCCATGATCAGCGACTTCCGCACCCGCTTGCGCAAACAGCCCGCCAAACCCGGCCCTTCCAGCGTCCACGGCGACAGCCTCGCGGAGCCGGCCGAAGCCTTGATGGCCTGGGAACAGGCCGTCCCGGACGTGCTCTACGAAACCCGCACCCAGGTGACACCGGTGGAAGCCGAGTGGCGGGAAAAAATCTACCAACAGTTGCTCAAGGTGATGGACCTGTCACTGCTCGATGCCCTCGAGCAGGTCGAGGCCACGCGGCAGATTCGCGACATCTGCCAGCGCCTGCTGGACGAACATTCGGCGCCGGTGAGTTCCGCCAGCCGGCAACTGATCATCAAGCAGATCACCGACGAGGTGCTGGGCCTTGGCCCGCTGGAACCGCTGTTGGCCGACCACAGCGTGTCCGACATCCTGGTCAATGGCTTTGCCTCGGTGTACGTCGAGCGCTTCGGCAAATTGCAACGCACCGATGTGCGCTTTCGCGATGACCAGCATCTGCTGAACATCATCGACCGGATCGTCTCCAGCCTTGGCCGGCGCATCGACGAATCCTCGCCGCTGGTGGACGCCCGGCTCAAGGATGGCTCGCGGGTCAACGCGATCATCCCGCCGTTGGCCATCGACGGGCCGAGCATGTCGATCCGGCGTTTCGCGGTGGACCTGCTCAACACCGACAGCCTGATCCAGGTGGGCACCATGACCCCGGCCATTGCCTTGCTGCTCAAGGCCATCGTCCGTGGACGCCTGAACGTGCTGATCTCCGGCGGAACCGGCAGTGGCAAGACCACCATGCTCAACGTGCTGTCCAGTTTCATTCCCCACAACGAACGGATCGTCACCATCGAGGACTCCGCCGAACTGCAACTGCAGCAACCCCACGTGGTCCGCCTGGAAACCCGGCCTTCGAACATCGAGGGGCGGGGTGAGGTGAGCCAGCGTGAACTGGTGCGCAACAGCCTGCGGATGCGCCCCGATCGCATCGTGATCGGTGAAGTGCGCGGCGCCGAGGCGCTGGACATGCTCACGGCCATGAACACCGGTCACGACGGCTCCCTGACCACCATCCACGCCAATACGGCTCGCGATGCCCTGGGGCGCATCGAGAACATGGTGTCGATGACCGGGGCTACGTTTCCGATCAAGGCGATGCGTCAACAAATTGCCTCGGCCATCGACGTGGTGATCCAACTGGAGCGTCAAGAAGATGGCAAGCGACGGGTGGTCAGCATGCAGGAGATCAACGGCATGGAAGGGGAGGTCATCACCATGACCGAGATTTTCTCTTTCGTGCGCCAGGGCATCGGTGAACACGGCGAAGTGCTCGGCGATTATCGACCCAGCGGCATGATCCCGGCGTTCCGCGAGGTGTTGGCCAAGCGCGGCATCGAGTTGCCACTGAGCCTGTTCCGCCCTGAATGGATGGAGGCGCGGCAGTCATGAACGGTATTCCCGGCGAATTCATCCTGATTTTCCTTGGCATGGTCTTCATCGCGGTCTTTCTGCTGTCCCAGGGCGTGGTGGTGCCGGTGTTCGGCGAGGCCGGCAAGATGCGCAAACGCATTCGTGGGCGCTTGCACGTGCTGGAGAAGGCCAACCATTTGCCCAATATGCAGACCGTGTTGCGGCACAAGTACCTGACACGCCTGTCGCCCCTGGAAGCTCGACTCGAGCAGTTGCCGTTCATGGCCAGCCTGACGCAGTTGATCGAGCAGGCCGGCCACGAGTACCGCGCCTACCGGGTGATGCTGCTGGGCCTGGTCCTGGGTGCGGTGGCGGGAGCGTCGGTGCTGATGGTGACGCCGCTCTGGTGGGTGGCGCTGCTGACCACGCTGGCCGTCACCTGGTTGCCGGTGCTGAAGATCCTGCGTGACCGCAGCAAGCGCTTCAACGCGTTCGAGGAAGGCCTGCCGGACGCGCTGGACGCCATGTGCCGGGCCCTGCGCGCCGGCCATCCGTTCAACGAAACCTTGCGCCTGGTTGCCGACGAGCACAAAGGGCCGGTCGCCCAGGAGTTCGGCTTGACCTTCGCCGACATCAACTATGGCAACGACGTACGCCGGGCGATGCTGGGCCTGCTGGAGCGCATGCCGAGCATGACGGTGATGATGCTGGTGACGTCGATCCTCATCCACCGCGAGACCGGCGGCAACCTCACCGAAGTGCTGGAACGCCTGAGTCGGTTGATTCGCGGGCGCTTCCGCTTCCAGCGCAAGATCCGCACGTTGTCGGCCGAAGGTCGCATGTCGGCCTGGGTGCTGGTGGCGATTCCCTTTGTGCTGGCGATCGCCATCGTGCTCACCAGCCCCAGCTACATGCCGGTGCTGCTCAATGATCCGATCGGCCACAAGCTGATCATCGGCGCCTTCTGCGCCATGCTGGTCGGGATTTTCTGGATCCGCAAAATCATCCGGATCCAGGTCTGATCGCTGCCCTGACACGAGGTATCAGTCATGGATTATTTGCTCGGGTTGTTCAGTCGGTTTACCGGGAGCGAGGAACTGGCGCGCCTGTTGTTCATTACTGCGATTGGCGTGAGTACCGTGCTGGCGGCGGTGGCCGTGCTCCTGCTGCTGGTGGGCCTGCAAGACCCGGTGCAGCGGCGCCTGGCGCTGATCAAGCGGGGTTATTCGGGCAGTTCGGCGGCGCAGGAGGCACCGGGTAACCTGCAACTGCTGCTGGAGCGGGTGGGCCAGCGCTTCGCTTCGGCCGACCCGGCCCGCACCTCGGCGACCCAGACCCTGCTGACCCATGCCGGTTACCGCTCTGCATCGGCGGTGCAGGTCTACTGGGCCGTGCGCCTGATGATGCCGCTGGCACTGCTCGGCCTGGCGGTACTGGTGATGCCGTTGATCAAGGTGTCCGGGGTGGTCGTGCTGCTGGCGGTGACGACGGTGACCGGTCTCGGCTGGCTGCTGCCGTCGCTGTATGTCGGCAAGCGCAAGCAGGCGCGCCAGGGCCGGCTGCGTGCCGCGTTCCCGGATGCACTGGACCTGATGGTGGTGTGCGTCGAATCAGGCCTGGCCTTGCCGACGACCATCGAGCGAGTGGCCGAAGAAATGGCGGTCAGCCAGGCCGAACTGGCCGAAGAACTGGCCTTGGTCAACGCGCAGATCCGCGCCGGCATCACCAGCACCGAGGCCCTCCGGCAACTGGCCATGCGCACTGGGCTTGAAGACATCCAGGGGTTGGTCAGCCTGTTGGCGCAGAGCATTCGCTTCGGCACCAGCGTGGCCGATACCTTGCGCATCTATGCCGACGAATTCCGCGACCGGCGCACCCAGGCCGCCGAGGAAATGGGGGCGAAAATTGGCACCAAGCTGATCTTTCCACTGATTTTCTGCCTGTGGCCCAGCTTCTTCCTGGTCGCCATCGGCCCTGCGATGATTGGCGTGTTCAGGGCGTTCGGGAACATGTAGGCGGGTGATCCTTCATTAGCCGAACAGTTGTGGCGAGGGCGCTTGCTCCCGCCGGGCAGCGCAGCGGCCCTCGCTCCTTGGCGGCGGCTGCGCACCCGAGGGGGCAAGCGCCCTCGCCACGGCGTACCTCCTGTTTCCAGGACTCAGCATGCCCCCGTGGCGAGGGGGTTCATCCCCGCTGGGGTGCGCAGCCACCCCTCGATGCCAATCCCCTTCGAACAGATACCCCGAGCGCCCAGGTTCAGGGCCGCTGCGCGCCCAACGGGGATGAATCCCCTCGCTACAAAGTAGAGTGACAACAGACCTATCCCGGCTAAACACAACATGTGGCGAGGGCGCTTGCTCCCGCTCGGGCGGCGCAGCGGCCCTTGCTTTTGGCAGCTGCTGCGCACCCGAGCGGGAGCAAGCGCCCTCGCCACGGTACGGTTTGAAACCTTTGTTCAACCCACCTCGTACTTCATTTGCTGCCGCTGCTGATGTCCCCGCCTGTGTCCTGGTCAAAGAATTCCGGAATGGGATAGTTGAAGCTATTGAGCCAGCGCTGCATGGCCAGTTCGCGCTCGGCGGCCGAGGCGGTCTGCAAGTGGGTGGACGCCACCACGCCGCGGATCTGCAGTTGCATCCAGCTTTCGGTACCTTGCTGGGCTGTCGAGGAGGGGCCCGGGTCGATCGCCCAGGCCGGGGTGGACAGGCACAGCGTGCACACGATCATCAGTTGTTGGGTTTTCATCTCATGGACTCCTCGTCACGCTCTACTTGACCGCGCCGGATGAGGCATCGACGACCTCTTCCAGGCGGTTCGCTTGCGACGTTGCTGCGTTGGGGGCCGAGCCTCTGATTCTTTCGGCGCGGGCCTGGGCGTCCGCGATCTGCTGGGGACTGAGCTTGGCCATGCTTGCCAGTTCGGCCGCCTGCTTCCAGTTGTCCTGGTAGATCAACAGGGTCACCATGTTGAGCGCCGCCAGGGCGTCGGATTGCTGGAGCTCCATGGCG
The DNA here is from genome assembly GCF_036693845.1 of Pseudomonas sp. MS646. Lineage (NCBI taxonomy): Bacteria > Pseudomonadati > Pseudomonadota > Gammaproteobacteria > Pseudomonadales > Pseudomonadaceae > Pseudomonas > Pseudomonas sp. MS646. The sequence continues at coordinate 4,416,418 of NZ_CP144763.1, read as the reverse complement.
GTCATGAACTCGAAGCGCGCTTGGGGAATGCGTTTCTGATTGAGGTAGACGACCCCCAGGTCATTGCGGATCTTGCCTTCGGTCGGGGCCATTTTCGCGGCCCGCTCCAGGTGCTCCGTGGCGCTCGCGTTGTCGTTCTTGACGGCGGCCAGTTGGCCCAGGCCATGTTCGCCGTCGGCGGCCAGGCAGGTTCCGAGCAGGCTTCTATACAAGGGCTCCGCCTCGCTGCGCCCCATCAGGCGCAATACCCGGGCCTTGCGCAGGCGCACCTGGACCAGGTCCTCGGGCAGGCGTTCCAGGTTCGCCAGGCTGGCGTACAAGCGCCCCTCGTTGGCCATGTCGTCGGCCATGTTGAGGGCCAGCTCCTGATCGGCGCTGGGCTTGGCGCAATGGGACGGGTCCGACGCCACCACGCCATGGCTGGAACAGCCGGCCAGCATCAATGTTGCGGCTACCGCGATTGCTGCTTTCATGGAATATCCCCTCGCAATGGGTTGGACGCCAGGCGCCAGGTACTTAGGGCGCCGGCTCATTGGGAAAGCCCGCTGCGGTTATCGAACTCGCCATGTTCGAGGAAATACATGCGATAGAAATTCGGGTCGTAGTTGCGCAGTTGCTCACCCGGTAATGTCGGCAGTTGTGCATTGGCGGCCAAGGGCTGGACCAGGTGCGGCGTGACGATCATCAACAGCTCGCGTTCCTCGCGGTCGATAGAGTGGTCGCGGAAGAACGCGCCCAGCACCGGGATATCACCCAGCCCCGGAAGCTTGTTCACCTGTGAGCTGTTGCGCGTGCTGATCAGGCCGCTGATGACAAAGCTTTCGCCGTCGGCCAGGGCAATGCTGGTATCGGTACGGCGCACGGTGAGCGCTGGCACCAGGGTCCCGGCGATGTTCACGGCATTGGTGAAATCCAGCTCGCTGACTTCCGGCGCGACCTTCAGGGCGATGCGGTTCTGGCCGATGACAGTGGGGGTCAGGGTCAGGCGAATACCGAACTCCTTGTACTCGATGGACACGTTATCGCTGCCGGAACTGGGCACCGGGATCGGCACTTCGCCGCCGGCCAGGAAACTGGCGCTCTGTCCGCTGAGGGCCACCAGGCTCGGCCGTGCCAGGGTGTAGGCAAAACCGCTGCCCTCCAAGGCATTGATCATCAGCAGGGTTTTACCGGTGGCGAACGACAAGTTGAACATGTCGTTGTTGACCGGCAGGGAAGGGCGCACCACCCCGCCGATGGTGGGCAGGGTCCTCGGCGAGCCGAACAGGAAGTTGCCACGGGTGCCGAACAGCGACGTCGAGGCTTCCTTGAGCTTGGTCCGGCTGACCTCGACGAAACGGATGTCGGTCTGGACCTGGGCAAGCAGCATCGGGTCTTCGGAGGGCACGCTCGCCACGCTGGTCAGCGCGGCCGTGGCCCGACCCTTGACGAAAACCATGCTCTGGCGGGGTATTTTCGAGCAATCCGTCCAGACCATCAGGCTGGTGGCGCCCGGTGCCAGGCCGGTGAGAATGAAAGCGTCACTGCCACTGGGTTGTACATCGGCAATTTTCGGGTCACCCACCGCCAACTTCGTCACGGGGGCGAGGATGCGCAGTTCGTTCTGCAAACCCTGGCCGACCTCGAAGGTCGCTGGCAGGCTGTCTAACTGGGAACAATCGGCGGCAACGGCCTGCGCCGTTTCCAGGCCGAAGCCCATCCAGAACAGACCATGGATAACGTGTTTCAAAGCAAGCGCGGTACGCTGGTTCATAGGATGATCCTCGACAGACTGGCCGTCCCTAGGCTTAACCAATTGCCTCGGATCATCGATGGGCCCGGGCTGCCCCCTATCGCATCACCCGGGACAAGGCCGGGTGGACGAGCGGACGGCTGCAATGGACGGCTCCCTTGAAGGGCAATTTGCCAGCCACCGTGCTCGGTTCTGTTGACGGTAGTTCACCTATGGCAAAGCGCCACGTCAAAAATGAAAAAAACGTCTGAAAAGTGGCGGTGGTGAAATTCATGACAGATTGCGCGTCAATAAACTGTCTTTTTGGTGAGGTGGGGATCTTTGGGAGCGCTTCGCGAGCAGGGGGGCGAGTGGTTATGGGAGCGATCCTGCTCGCCAGCGGGCCCATGACCATCGCCGCCGACAAGCCATAAAAAAAGGCCCGCTGAGTGATCCAGGCGGGCCTTTGTGTGTCACGGCGCAATCAATGCTTGCTGTCCTGGTCGGACATTGCCAGCAACTGCTTTTCCTGGTTCCAGTCGAACGGCTCGTCGTTTTGTTCGGCTTCGAAACGACGCTCCTCCAGGGCCTGGTACAGGTCGATTTCTTCATCGGGCATGTAGTGCAGGCAATCACCGCCGAAGTACCAGAGCAGGTCGCGTGGCACCAGGTGGGCGATCTGTGGATAGCGCACGATCACCTGGCACAAGAGGTCCTGGCCCAGGTACTGGCTTTCGATCGGGTCGACGGGCAACTGGGCACGCAGTTCGTCGAAGCGCTCCAGGAACAGGGCATGGCTTTCTTCGGGAACCTGTTCGGCCTCACCTACGGCGACCAGGATGCTGCGCAAGTGGTCGAGCAGGACAAGATGATCGGCAACGACATTGGACACGAGATAAGTCCTCAAGAGCAAAACGGGCGCAGGAGTATAAAGCCCCCGCGCCGGCTTTTACATGGCCGCGGATCAGTGGGACATCGCGGCGAGGGGCGCCTGCTCCCGCGGGACGGTGCAGCAGGCCCCTCGTCACGGACTCAGCGGACCTTGGCTTCGGCCAGTGTCAGCGCCTCCTTGTCGAAGTCATCCACGTCGATGACCTTGCGCCGCGCCGCTTCGGCCACGCGCAGGGCCTCGGCTTCGCCGGCTTGCAGCACCCCGGCTTGGAGGGCGGCATCGATGAGGGGTTCGCCTGGCGCCGGGTCGAGCTGACCTTGCTTGAGCGCGACGTGGAGTTTTTTCTGCGCCGGATGGGCGGCGCCCAGCAGGTCGGCGGCGTGCTGCAGGGCACCTACCGGATCGTCCGCCGATTGTGGACGGTAGCAACCCTGCAGCAGTTCTTCGAGGGTCGGGTCCCCCTTGGCCCGGCCTATCACCGCGGCCACCTCGGCATCCAACCTGTCGCTCGGGCCCTTGTGGCGACGGCCGAACGGGAACACCACTCCACGCAACAGACAACCCAATACCCGGTTCGGGAAATTGGCCAGCAGTTCGTCCAGCGCACGTTCCGACTGGCCGAGGCTTTCCTCCATGGCCCAGGTGAACAGCGGCGCCATGTGGTCCGGCGAATCCAGGTCGTGGTAGCGCTTGAGTGCCGCGGACGCCAGGTAAAGATTGCTCAACACATCCCCCAGGCGTGCCGACAGTCGTTCACGACGCTTGAGCTCGCCACCCAGCAGCATCATGCTCAGGTCCGCCAGCAGGGCGAATGCCGCCGCCTGCCGGTTGAGGGCGCGGAAGTAGCCCTGGCTCAAGGCATTGCCCGGTGCGTGTTCAAAGCGGCCGAGGCCCAGGTTCAACACCAGCGTGCTGGCGGCATTGCTGATGGCGAAGCCAATGTGCTTGAGCAACAGGCCGTCGAATTCCACCAGGGCCTGGTCCTTGTCCTCACGGGTGGCCAGGGCCATTTCCTTGAGCACGAACGGATGGCAGCGGATGGCGCCCTGGCCGAAGATCATCAGGTTGCGCGAGAGGATGTTCGCGCCTTCGACCGTAATGAAGATCGGCGCCCCTTGCCAGCTGCGGCCCAGGTAGTTGTTCGGGCCCATGATAATGCCCTTGCCACCGTGCACGTCCATGGCGTGGCTGATGCATTCACGACCGCGCTCGGTCAGGTGGTACTTGAGGATCGCCGACAGCACCGAGGGTTTCTCCCCCAGGTCCACGGCGTTGGCGGTCAGCATGCGGGCCGCGTCCATCAGCCAGGCGTTGCCGCCGATGCGCGCCATGGCTTCCTGGATGCCTTCGAACGCTGACAGCGGGACGTTGAACTGCTCGCGCACCTGGGTGTACTGGCCCGTCACCAGGCTGGTGAACTTGGCCGCGCCGGTGCCCACCGCGGGCAGGGAAATCGAACGCCCGACCGACAGGCAGTTCATCAGCATCATCCAGCCTTTGCCGAGCATCGGTTGGCCGCCAATGAGGAAGTCCAGCGGGATGAACACGTCCTTGCCCCAGTTCGGCCCGTTCATGAACGCCGCGCCGAGTGGCAGGTGGCGGCGGCCGATGTGTACGCCCGGGGTGTCGGTGGGGATCAGTGCAAGGCTGATGCCCAGGTCTTCTTCGTCACCCAGCAGGTGGTCGGGGTCGTACGCCTTGAAGGCCAGGCCGAGGAGGGTGGCCACCGGGCCGAGGGTGATGTAGCGCTTTTCCCAGTTCAGGCGCAGGCCCAGGGTTTCCCGGCCTTGCCATTCGCCCTTGCAGATAATGCCGGTGTCGGGCATCGCCCCGGCGTCGGAGCCGGCCAGCGGCCCGGTCAGGGCAAAGCAGGGGATATCGTCGCCCCGGGCCAGCCGTGGCAGGTAGTGGTCGCGTTGTTCATCGGTGCCGTAGTGCAGCAGCAGTTCCGCCGGGCCGAGGGAGTTGGGGACCATCACCGTGGACGCCAGGTCGCCGCTGCGGGTCGCCAGCTTCATCGCCACCTGGGAGTGGGCGTAGGCGGAGAAGCCCTTGCCGCCGTATTCCTTGGGAATGATGAGGGCGAAGAAACCGTGCGTCTTGATATGGGCCCAGGCTTCGGGCGGCAGGTCCATGGCCTGGCCGATCTGCCAGTCACTGACCATCGCGCAGAGTTCTTCCGTCGGGCCGTCGAGGAACGCCTGTTCTTCCTCGGTCAACTGCACCTTGGGGTAGGACAGCAGCAGGTCCCAGTCCGGGCGACCGCTGAACAGTTCGCCGTCCCACCACACCGTGCCGGCGTCGATGGCGTCGCGTTCGGTCTGGGACATGGGCGGCAGGGTTTTCTGGAACCAGTCGAACATCGGCGCGCTGAAATACCGGCGACGCAGGTCTGGCAGCAGCAGGGGAGCCGCGACGGCGGCGAGCATCACCCACAGAACCAGCATCAGCCACCCGGGGGCGCGGCTGAAAATGCCCATGGCCAGCAGGTAGACCGCGACGATGCCCAGTGCGGGCAACGGGGCGGTGCGCCGATGGGCCAGCCAGGCGATCCCGATGACCAGGACCAGTATCCACAACAACAGCATAGGTAATCCTCCGTGAACCAGGGCAAAACCGACCCACAGAGCTTAGACGGCCTCTGCAAAACCGGCGGTCGGCGCGATGTGATTGATTTCGTGGGAAACCCTGGATGCAGTGCGCCAGTCTGGTTGGCAACAGCCGTGGGAAATCGTTCGTTATCCAGGTGAGAAAACGCCATTGTTTGGCCGAAACGTCGTTATCGCTGCAACGGGGCTGTGGATAGACTCGGGTTTTGCCGATGCCAGCCACGATGGCCGGCGTTTCCCGGAGGCCTTCCTGCATGCAGTCCTACCTGACGCCCAGCCGCTTCATCGACAGCGATCATCCACAGGTCATCGCCTTTGCCGAGGCGCATCGCGGTGCCGACCGCGACCCTGTGGCGCAGGCGGTCAACCTTTACTACGCCGTGCGCGAGGCGGTGCGGTACAACCCGTATACCTTCAGTCGCGATCCGGCGACCCTGCGTGCCAGCCATGCGCTGAGCCACGGGGAAAGCTACTGCGTGCCCAAGGCCACGCTGCTCGCCGGCTGTGCCCGGCATTGTGGTATCCCGGCACGCATCGGCCTGGCGGATGTGCGCAACCACCTGTCCACGCCCCGTTTGCTGGCGTTGCTGCGCAGCGACGTGTTCGCCATGCACGGTTACACCGAGCTGTACCTGGACGGCCGCTGGGTCAAGGCCACGCCGGCGTTCAACCAGGGCTTGTGCGAGCTGTTCGACGTCGCGCCGCTGGAGTTCGATGGCCGCCACGACAGCGTTTTCCACCCGTTCAATCGCCAAGGCGCGAAGCTGATGGAATACATCACCGACCATGGGCAGTTCGCCGATGTCCCCGAAGCGTTCTTTTTCGAGCACCTGGAGAAATGTTATCCACACTTGTTCGGCGATCAGGCGCCGTCCTTGCTCGGCGATATGCGGGACGATTTGAGTCGCGGCTGATCCGGCGTATGCTGCTGCGGCACTTTGTCCATTGAAGGAAACCGTGATGCTGAAGATCTGGGGTCGCAAGAATTCGTCGAACGTGCGCAAGGCGCTCTGGTGTGCCGAAGAGCTGGGGCTGGCCTACGAGGCCATCGATGCGGGCGGCGCTTTTGGCGTGGTGGACACGCCTGAGTACCGGGCGAAGAACCCCAACGGCCGCGTGCCCATGATCGAGGATGACGGTTTCGTGCTGTGGGAATCCAACACCATCGTGCGCTACCTGCTGGCCCGCCACGCGCCGGATTCGGCCTGGTACCCGGCCGATGCCCAGGCACGGGCCGCCGCCGAGAAATGGATGGACTGGACCACTTCGTCCTTTGCCGCACCGTTTCGGACGGTGTTCTGGGGCGTGCTGCGCACCCCGGCCGAGCAACAGGACTGGCCTGCCATCCATGCGGCTATCAAGGAATGCAACGCTTTGCTGGCGATGGCCGACCGTGCATTGGGCGAGCAGCCTTATTTGAGCGGCGCGCAGATCGGCATGGGCGACATTCCCTTGGGCAGCTTCATTTATGCCTGGTTCGAAATGCCCATCGAGCGGGCTGCCTGGCCGAATCTGGAAGCCTGGTACCAGCAGTTGAAACAGCGTCCGGCCTACCGCAAGGCGGTCATGACCGCGTTGACTTAATACTTACTATCGACACGCGTGACTGTACTTGTGCGGCGACGCCCAGCACCATGGCCATCGTGCGCCGTGGTTGTTTTGCTCGCCGCGCGCCCTCATGTACTTCTTTCTTCCCTTCTTGGTGCGTAATCCGATATGAGTTCCGCTCTGTCCATCCGGCAGCTAACCAAAACCTACGGCAACGGTTTCCAGGCCCTGAGTGGTATCGATCTGGACGTCGCCGAAGGCGATTTCTTTGCCTTGCTCGGTCCTAACGGCGCCGGCAAATCCACCACCATCGGCATTCTTTCCACGTTGGTGAACAAGACCAGCGGCACGGTGAATGTCTTCGGCCATGACCTGGACCGCGAGCCCGCCGCCCTCAAGCGTTGCATTGGCGTGGTGCCCCAGGAGTTCAACTTCAACCAGTTCGAGAAGACCTTCGACATCGTCGTGACCCAGGCCGGTTACTACGGCATCCCGCCGAAGATCGCCAACGAGCGCGCCGAGCAGTACCTGACCCAGCTGGGGTTGTGGGACAAGCGCGACGTGCCGTCCCGTTCGTTGTCCGGCGGCATGAAGCGCCGCCTGATGATTGCCCGCGCGCTGGTGCATGAGCCACGCCTGCTGATCCTCGACGAACCGACGGCGGGGGTGGACATCGAGCTGCGTCGTTCGATGTGGACCTTCCTGACCGAGCTGAACCAGAAAGGCATCACCATCATCCTGACCACCCATTACCTGGAAGAGGCCGAGCAGTTGTGCCGCAACATCGGCATCATCGACCACGGCACCATCGTCGAGAACACCAGCATGCGGCAGTTGCTCGGCCAACTGCATGTGGAAACCTTTGTGCTGGACCTCAAGCACGACCTGAAGGCCGCGCCCCAGCTCACTGGTTACCCTGCGCGCCTGGTCGACAGCCATACCCTGGAGGTCCAGGTGGACAAGGCCGTCGGCATCACCGGGCTGTTCGGCCAGTTGGCCTTGCAGAACATCGAAGTGCAGAGCCTGCGCAACAAGACCAATCGCCTCGAGGAGTTGTTCGTGTCCCTGGTGGAGAAAAACCTGGCGAAGGTGGCGGTATGAGTTCCGAACTGCGCCCCAACCTGATTGCCCTCAATACCATCGTCTACCGTGAAGTGCGGCGCTTCATGCGCATCTGGCCGCAGACCCTGCTGCCGCCGGCGATCACCATGGTTCTGTACTTCGTGATCTTCGGCAACCTGATCGGCCGGCAGATCGGCGACATGGGTGGCTTCACCTACATGGACTACATCGTGCCGGGGCTGATCATGATGTCGGTGATCACCAACTCCTACGGCAACGTGGTGTCGAGCTTCTTCGGCAGCAAGTTCCAGCGTTCGATCGAAGAGCTGATGGTCTCGCCGGTCTCCCCCCACACGATCCTTATCGGCTACACCTTGGGCGGCGTCCTGCGTGGCCTGGCAGTGGGGTTGATCGTGACGCTGCTGTCGCTGTTCTTTACCCATCTGCAGGTGCATCACCTGGGGGTGACGGTCCTGGTGGTGGTGCTCACGGCGACGATCTTTTCGCTGCTGGGCTTCATCAACGCGGTGTTCGCGCGCAACTTCGATGACATCTCCATCATCCCGACGTTCGTGCTCACGCCGTTGACCTACCTGGGCGGGGTGTTCTATTCGATTTCCCTGTTGCCGCCGTTCTGGCAGACCGTTTCCCTGGCCAACCCGGTGCTGCACATGGTCAACGCCTTCCGCTACGGCATCCTGGGGGTTTCCGACATCAAGATCAGCATTGCGATCACCTTCATGCTGGTGGCCACTGTGGTGCTGTACATCGGTTGCTCGCGGTTGCTGGTCAGCGGGCGCGGCATGCGCACCTGACCCACAAGGGGGCTGTAGGCAAAAAATGACGCCGGCGCCACTCCCCTTGTGGGAGCCAGCCTGCTCGCGAAGGCGTCAGCCAGCACGCCCCAAAAAAAAGGGCCTCCAGCAATGAAGGCCCTTTTTTTCCCCCTTCACATCCGGCTTTTCTTGCGCCGTTTCCACTGCCGGGTCACCCACCAGCGCCAGTAACTCATGGTGACGAAGTAGGCCAGGGCGCCGAGCACCAGGCCGGTGACCACCGAACCGAGCAGGAACGGCTGCCACAAGGTCGACAACTGGCCACTGATCCATTCCCAGGTCAGTTCTTCCGGCAGCGTCCGGGCAGGTACGTCCATCAGCCAGGCGCCGGTCTGGTAGGTGCAGAAGAACACCGCCGGCATGGTGATCGGATTGGTCAGCCACACCAGGCTTACGGCAATCGGCATGTTGCCGCGTACCGCGACGGCCAGTGCGGCAGCCAGCAGCATTTGCAAGGGAATGGGCAGGAATGCGGCGAACAGGCCGACGGCCATGGCGCGCGCGACGGAGTGACGGTTGAGGTGCCAGAGGTTGGGGTCATGCAGCAAGGTGCCGAGAAAGCGTAAGGATTTGTGTTCCCGGATGCTCTGCGGGTCAGGCATGTAACGTTTGAATAGGCGCCGGGGCATAAGGCTTCTCGGTCGGTTCAAAGCAGTAAGGCGGCAAGTATGTCCGGATTCTACGGTTGGCAGATTCAGACTTTGTGACAATTGATAACGCCCGGGGTGCCGCACAACGGCTAAGCCTTGAGAGGGCACTCTCAAGGACGGGTCATGCGCACAGGATTGGTCGCGCTTGCGCTGGGGCTGGTGGCCCCGGTTTTTTTCCCGGCGTTGCCGCCGCCGTGGCTGATGGTGGCGCTGCCGGTGCTGGCACTGATGGCCGTGCCGTTTCGAACCTACCCGCTGGGCTTCTTCCTGGGCGGATTGGCCTGGGCCTGTCTGTCGGCGCAGTGTGCGCTGGACGATCGGTTGCCTGCCGCGCTGGAGGGAGAAACCCGTTGGGTCGAAGGGCGTGTCGTCGGCTTGCCGCAATACAGCGACGGCGTGGTGCGCTTCGAACTGGCCGATGCCCATGGTCGTCGCGACCGGTTGCCGGCGTTGATGCGCCTCGCCTGGTTCGGTGGGCCGCCGGTCAGCAGTGGCGAGCGTTGGCGATTGGCGGTCAAGCTCAAGCGGCCCGCCGGGCTGCTGAACCCTCACGGTTTCGACTATCAGGCCTGGCTGTTGAGCCGGGGCATCGGCGCCACCGGAACCATCAAGGACGGTCGCCTGCTGCAGCCGGCTCAGGGCGCTTGGCGTGACGGGGTGCGCCAGGCGCTGGCGCGGGTCGATGCCCAGGGCCGCTCCGGTGCGCTGATGGCCTTGGTGCTGGGGGATGGTGCCGGGTTGAGCCGCGAAGACTGGCGGGCGTTGCAAGACACCGGCACGGTTCATCTGCTGGTGATCTCCGGGCAACATATTGGCCTGCTCGCCGGCCTGGTGTACCTGATGGTGGCGGGTGCGGCGCGCCATGGCTTGTGGCCGGCAAGGCTGCCATGGTTGCCCTGGGCCTGCGGCCTGGCCTTCATGGCGGCGCTGGGCTACGGCTTGCTGGCTGGGTTCGAGGTGCCGGTGCGGCGGGCCTGCGCGATGATCGGCCTGGTGTTGCTGTGGCGCTTGCGCTTCAAGCCTGCGGCCTCCTGGTGGGCCTGGTTGCTGGCGTTCGACGGGGTGCTGTTGTTCGATCCGCTGGCCTGCCTGCGGCCCGGATTCTGGCTGTCGTTCGCCGCCGTCGCGATCCTGATGTTCACCTTTGGCGGCCGCCTGGGGCCCTGGCGCTGGTGGCAGACCTGGACTCGCGCCCAATGGCTGGTTGCGCTCGGCCTGTGTCCGTTGCTGTTGATCCTGGGGTTGCCGGTGAGCCTCAGCGGGCCGCTGGCGAACCTGCTGGCGGTGCCCTGGATCAGCCTGCTGGTGCTGCCGCCGGCATTGCTCGGCACGCTGTTGTTGCCGGTGCCGTTCGTGGGCGAGGGCCTGCTATGGATCGCCGGTGGGCTGCTCGACGTGTGGTTCAGGGGGCTGGCGTGGGTGGCCGGGCAACTGCCCGCCTGGACCCCGGCGGCGGTTCCGCCGTGGGCCTTGGGCATCGCCGCCCTCGGTGCGTTTGTGCTGCTGTTGCCCAAGGGCGTGCCGCTGCGTCTTTTGGGTTGGCCAATGTTGAGCTTGATGGTCTTTGCACCGCGGGAAAACCTGCCGCACGGGCAGGCCGAAATCTGGCAACTGGACGTGGGCCAGGGGCTGGCGGTGCTGGTGCGTACCCATGGCCATGCCTTGCTTTATGACGCCGGGCCACGCTGGGGCGACGCCGATGCGGGCGAGCGTGTCGTGCTGCCCACCTTGCGCAAGCTGGGGGTGCGCGAATTGGACCTGATGCTGCTCAGCCATGCCGATGCCGATCATGCCGGTGGTGCCCTGGCGGTGCGCAACGGGCTGCCCACCCGGCAGCTGATCAGCGGCGATCCCGACGCGCTGCCCGAGGCGTTGCACGCCGGGCCTTGTGACAGTGGCCAGCGCTGGGAGTGGGACGGGGTCGGTTTCGCGCTGTGGCAATGGTCATCGGCCGAGGACAGCAACCAGAAGTCCTGCGTGTTGCGGGTGGAGGCGGGCGGCGAGCGCTTGCTGTTGACCGGCGACATCGACCGACATGCCGAGCGCGCCTTGCTCGATGGCCCCCTGGCGGTGCCGATCCACTGGCTGGCCGCCCCTCATCATGGCAGCCGCAGCTCATCGTCGATGGCGCTGCTGGCACGTCTCAAGCCTCACTCGGTGCTGATTTCCCGCGGACAGGGCAATGCCTTCGGCCATCCACATCCCCAGGTGATGGCCCGTTACCGCCGGGCGGGGATGACGATCTACGACAGCGCCGAACAGGGTGCCATTCGTCTGCAACTGGGGGCCTTCGCCCGGCCGCGTACCGAGGCCGGGCATCGCCGCTACTGGCGTGATCCACTGCCCGCCGGCCCCCCGGGCCGACATTGATCCAGCGCAAACGGGCAAGCGCCTATCGGCGAGTCGGGTCTTCCAAGGCGAGTCTGTGTGATAAAGTGGCGCACTTTTTCGAGGGGGCAGTCACTGTGTGGGAATTGGTCAAATCCGGCGGCTGGATGATGTTGCCGATCATTCTGAGTTCCATCGCGGCACTGGGTATCGTTGCCGAACGCCTGTGGACCCTGCGGGCCAGCCGTGTGACCCCGGAGCATCTGCTCGGGCAGGTCTGGGTCTGGATCAAGGACAAGCAACTGAACAAGGACAAGCTCAAGGAACTGCGCGCCAGTTCGCCCCTGGGGGAAATCCTCGCCGCCGGCCTGGCGAACTCCAAGCATGGTCGCGAGATCATGAAGGAGTGCATCGAGGAAGCCGCCGCCCGGGTCATCCATGAGCTGGAGCGCTACATCAATGCCCTGGGCACCATTGCCGCCATGTCTCCGTTGCTGGGCCTGCTGGGTACGGTGCTGGGCATGATCGATATCTTCAGCGCCTTCACCGGCTCCGGCATGACCACCAACGCCGCCGTGCTGGCGGGGGGCATCTCCAAGGCGCTGATCACCACTGCTGCCGGCCTGATGGTGGGTATCCCGTCAGTGTTTTTCCATCGCTTCCTGCAACGGCGCGTCGACGAGCTCGTGGTGGGCATGGAGCAGGAGGCCATCAAGCTGGTCGAGGTGGTGCAGGGTGACCGTGATGTAGACCTGGCCGGGGACAAGAAGTGAAATTCCGCCGCAAACCCCGGGAAAACATCGAGATCAACCTGGCGTCGCTGATCGACGTGGTGTTCATCCTGCTGCTGTTTTTCGTCGTGACCACCACCTTCACCCGGGAAACCCAGCTCAAGGTCGAATTGCCGCAGGCCGTCAGTGGCTCGCCGGCCGAGGACCAGCAGCTGAAGAACCTGGAAGTCACCATCAGCGCCGAAGGCGCGTTCTCGGTGAACAACCAGTTGTTGCCCAAGAGTGATTTGTCGAGCCTGATCGACGCCTTGCAGAAGGAGTCCGGCGGCGACACCAACCTGCCGCTGTCCATCAGCGCCGACGGCAAGACCCCGCATCAATCGGTGATCACCGCGATGGATGCGGCCGGCAAGCTCGGCTTCAGTCATCTGCGCATGACCACCGTCGAGGCGGCGCCCGCACCCTGATGGCCATGTCCGATCGTTTGCTTGCCGCCTGGTACCAGGGGCATCCGGCCCTGGCGCTGCTCCGGCCGTTGGAATGGTTGTACCGGCGGGTGGTGGTGCGCAAGCGCGAGCGCTTCCTGGCCGGTGACGGCCCGATCTACCAACCGCCCGTGCCGCTGGTGGTGGTCGGCAATATCACGGTCGGCGGGACCGGCAAGACGCCCATGATTCTGTGGCTGATCCAGCATTGCCAGCGCAGCGGCCTGCGGGTTGGCGTGGTGAGCCGGGGCTACGGCGCCCAGCCGCCGCAATTGCCCTGGCGGGTCGAAGCCAGCCAGGGCGCCGACGTGGCCGGCGATGAGCCGCTGTTGATCGTCCAGCGCACCGGCGTGCCACTGATGATCGACCCGCAGCGCAGCCGCGCGGTCCAGGCGCTGTTGGAAACCGAACCGCTGGACCTGATCCTGTCCGACGACGGCATGCAGCATTACCGGATGGCCCGGGACCTCGAACTGGTGCTGATCGACAACGCCCGCGGCCTGGGCAACCGCCGGTGCCTGCCTGCCGGGCCGTTGCGCGAACCGGTCGAGCGCCTGCAATCGGTCGACGCCGTGCTGTACAACGGCGCTAGTGCGGATCGCGACGACGGCTTCGCCTTTGAACTGCGGCCCACCGCCCTGGTGAACCTGGCCAGCGGCGAGCGGCGCGACCTCGACCATTTCCCGCCCGGCCAGGCGGTGCACGCAGTGGCTGGCATCGGCAATCCCCAGCGTTTCTTCAAGACCCTCGAAACGCTACACTGGCGACCCATACCGCACGGGTTTGCCGACCATGCCCAGTACAGTGCCCAGGCCCTGGACTTCTCGCCTGCGCTGCCATTGGTCATGACGGAAAAGGACGCGGTCAAATGCCGCGCCTTCGCCGGCCCGCACTGGTGGTACCTGGCGGTGGATGCTGCGCCGTCGCCGGCCTTCGCGGCCTGGTTCGACACCCAGCTGATGCGCCTGTTGCCGGATCGCCTTTTGCCTTAAACACCTTTTACCCAAGGGAATTTCCATGGACACCAAACTGCTCGATATCCTGGCCTGCCCGGTCTGCAAGGGTCCGCTCAAGCTCAGCGCCGACAAGACCGAACTGATCAGCAAGGGCGCTGGCCTGGCCTATCCGATTCGTGATGGCATCCCGGTGATGCTCGAAAGCGAAGCCCGCACCCTGAGCACCGACGAGCGCCTGGATAAATGACCACCGCCTTCACCGTTGTCATCCCATCGCGCTTCGCCTCGACGCGCCTGCCCGGCAAACCGTTGCTGGCGATCGCCGGCAAGCCGATGATCCAGCATGTCTGGGAACAGGCTTGCAAAAGCAGCGCCCAGCGCGTGGTGGTGGCGACTGACGATGCGCGCATCGTCGAGGCCTGCAAGGGGTTTGGCGCCGAGGTCGTGCTGACGCGCGAGGACCACAACTCCGGCACCGATCGCCTGGCGGAAGTCGCGGTGAAGCTGGGTCTGGAACCGGAAGCCATCGTGGTCAACGTGCAGGGTGACGAGCCGTTGATCCCGCCCAGCGTGATCGATCAGGTCGCCGCCAACCTCGCGGCCCACACCGAGGCGCGCATGGCGACCCTGGCCGAGCCGATCGAGGATGTGCAAGCCTTGTTCAACCCCAACGTGGTCAAGGTGGTCAGCGACCTCAACGGCCTAGCCCTGACCTTCAGCCGCGCGACATTGCCATGGGCCCGCGATGCATTCGCCCAGAGCCGCGACGTGATGCCCGAAGGCGTCCCGTACCGTCGCCACATCGGCATCTATGCCTACCGCGCCGGCTTCCTCCAGGACTTCGTCGCCTGGGGCCCGTGCTGGCTGGAAAACACCGAGGCGCTGGAGCAATTGCGTGCCTTGTGGCATGGCGTGCGGATCCATGTCGCCGATGCGCTGATCGCCCCGCCGACCGGTGTCGACACCCCGCAAGACCTCGAACGCGTTCGTCGCCTGCTGGAGGCCTGATGCGGGTCCTGTTCGTCTGTCTCGGCAATATCTGCCGTTCGCCCACCGCCGAAGGCATCCTGCGGCACAAGTTGCGCGAGGCCGGGCTGGCCGGCCAGGTCGAAGTCGCCTCTGCCGGTACCGGCGACTGGCATGTCGGCAAGGCCCCGGACAAACGCAGCCAGGCCGCTGCCTTGCGCCGGGGTTACGACTTGTCGGCCCAGCGGGCCCAGCAGGTGACTCGCGCCGACTTCGCCACCTATGACCTGATCCTGGCCATGGACAACAGCAACCTGCGCAACCTCAAGGCCCTGCAACCGGCCAACGGCAGGGCCGAACTGGACCTGTTCCTGCGCCGCTACGAAGCGGAACTGGACGAGGTGCCGGACCCGTACTACGACGGCGAACAGGGCTTCGAGCAGGTGCTGGACTTGATCGAGCAGGCCACTGATCGCCTGGTGATCGAATTGAAGGGACGGTTATGACCTTGCAGATACAGGCCGGCGTCAGCCTCAAGCCGTTCAACAGTTTCGGCGTCGATGTGACGGCGCGCCTGTTCGCCGAGGCCCACGACGATGGCGATGTCCGCGAGGCCCTGGCCTATGCCCGTGAGCACGAGGTGCCGCTGCTGGTGATTGGCGGCGGCAGCAACCTGCTGCTGACCGGTGACATTGACGCCCTGGTGCTGCGCATGGCCAGCCGGGGGGTTCGCTTGCTCAGCGATGACGGCGAGCGGGTGGTGGTCGAAGCCGAAGCCGGGGAACCCTGGCATCCCTTCGTCCAGTACACGCTGGCGCAGGGCTGGTCGGGCCTGGAAAACCTCAGCTTGATTCCCGGCACCGTTGGCGCGGCCCCGATGCAGAACATCGGCGCCTATGGCGTGGAGATCAAGGACGTGTTTGCCGGCCTCACGGCGCTCGACCGCCATACCGGCCAGCAACGCGAGTTCAGCCTCGAAGAGTGTCGTTTCGCCTACCGCGACAGCCTGTTCAAGCAACAGGCCGGGCGCTGGTTGATCCTGCGGGTGCGTTTTGCCCTCAGTCGCGCCGCCCACCTGCACCTGGAATACGGTCCGGTCCGCCAGCGGTTGACCGAGCAAGGCATCGACCAGGCAACGCCCATGGATGTGAGCCGGGCGATTTGCAGTATCCGCAGCGAAAAACTCCCGGACCCGGCGGTGCTGGGGAACGCCGGCAGTTTCTTCAAGAACCCGCTGGTGCCGGCCGAGCACGTTGCGCAACTCAAGGTGCAGTACCCGGACCTGGTGGCTTATCCACAGCCCGAAGGGCAGTTGAAAATCGCCGCTGGGTGGCTGATCGAGCGGGCCGGCTGGAAAGGTTTTCGCGAGGGCGACGCCGGAGTGCATGCGTTGCAGGCGCTGGTGCTGGTCAACTATGGAGCCGCCACGGGGCCGCAACTGCTGGACCTGGCCCTGCGTATCCAGAAGGACATCGCCGAGCGGTTCCAGGTCGAGCTGGAAATGGAACCCAACCGGTACTGAACCTGTCATTTGTAATCATCTGAAAACGCCCTGTCCCATCGCGCACATGGATCATTTGTGCAGGATTGTGCAGGGCGTTTTGCGTGATCCTGGGTTAATTTAGCCTCCAACCGATGCGACCATTGCATCTGCAAGGCCCCGTGCAGACGCCTGTGTGCGTGTGCATAAGAGAGCCCAATAGCCTGAGCCAGTCTGCGGTACCCGAACCGTTCCCCACGCGGCAGATTGCTCGACCCCATAACCCGACCACTATGCGGGCGTGCCCATGATTACCCTGAAACTCAATGGAAAAGACCATCAACTGGATGTGACCGAGGACATGCCGCTGCTCTGGGCGATCCGCGATGTCGCTGGCTACAACGGCACCAAGTTCGGCTGCGGCATGGGCCTGTGCGGCGCGTGCACCATCCACATCGACGGCGCCCCGGCGCGCAGTTGCATCACCCCCATCGGCTCGGTGCAGGGGCAGGCCATCAGCACCATCGATGCGCTGCACGCCGACCCGGTCGGGCAGGTCGTACAGCAGGCCTGGCTCGATACCGCCGTGGCCCAGTGTGGTTACTGCCAGGGTGGGCAGATCATGTCCGCGACGGCCTTGCTCAAGAGCAACCCCAACCCCAGCGATGAGCAGATCGAGGAGGCCATGGTCGGCAACATCTGCCGGTGCGGCACCTACAACCGGATCAAGACCGCCATCCGCCAAGCCTCCACCCACCTGAAGGAGGCCAAGGCATGAGCCGCTTGCCCAAGGATTTTGTGCTGAGCAACCTCAGCCGTCGCGGTTTCCTCAAGGGCGCGAGCGCCACCGGTGTACTTGTGCTGGCTGCCAGTTGGGGCTTGCCGGATGCCTTTGCCGAGGACAAGAAGTTCGGTGCCGAAGGCATGCCCCATGGCGTGATCGACGACCCGAAGGTGTACGTGAGCATTGCCGCCGACGGCAGCGTGACGGTGATCTGCAATCGTTCGGAAATGGGCCAGGGTGTGCGCACCAGCCTCAGCATGGTGGTGGCCGATGAACTGGACGCCGACTGGGCCTTGGTGAAGGTGCAACAGGCGCCGGCCGATGAAGCGCGTTTCGGCAACCAGGACACCGATGGCTCGCGCAGCATGCGGCATTGGTACGAGCCGATGCGTCGCTGCGGAGCCGCCGCGCGAACCATGCTGGAGCAGGCCGCTGCCGCGCAGTGGGGCGTTGCGGTGACTGAATGCCGGGCGCAACTGCATAAAGTGTTGCACCAGCCGTCCGGTCGGGAGTTGGGTTATGGCGCGCTGGCCGCTGCCGCCAGCGCCTTGCCGGTGCCGGCCCGGGACAGCTTGCGCCTCAAGCAGGCGTCGGAGTTTCGCTACATCGGCAAACAAGCGAGCCGGGCTATCGATGGTGCGGACATCGTCAATGGTCGCGCGGTGTTCGGTGCCGATGTGCATTTTGAGGGCATGCTCTACGCCGTCGTGGCCCGTCCGCCGGTCTATGGCGGCAAGGTCAGGACCGTGGACAGCAGCGCGGCGCTGAAAGTACCCGGCGTGGTCAAGGTGGTGGCCATCGAAGGGCGCCCGTTGCCCTCGGAATTCCAGCCCCTGGGCGGCGTGGCGGTGGTGGCGAAGAACACTTGGGCGGCGATCAAGGGCCGTGAAGCGCTGAAAATCGAGTGGGACGATGGGCCGAACGCCGGCTATGACTCCATTGCCTATCGCAAGGAGCTGGAAGCGGCGGCGCTCAAGCCCGGCAAGGTCGTGCGCAGCAGCGGCAACCTCGACGACGCGCTGGCCAAGGCCGACTCGACCCTGGAAGCGGCGTATTACCTGCCGCACCTGTCCCAGTCACCGATGGAGCCGATGGTCGCGGTCGCTCGCTTCAAGGACGGCCAGTGCGAAGCCTGGGCGCCGAGCCAGGCCCCGCAGGTGACGCGCGAGCGCATCGCCGAGCGCCTGGGCATTGGGTTCGACAAGGTCACGGTGAACATCACGTTGCTGGGCGGCGGTTTCGGCCGCAAGTCCAAGCCGGATTTCGTCGTTGAGGCCGCGGTGCTGGCCAAGGAGTTTCCCGGCCAGGCGATCCGGGTGCAATGGACCCGCGAGGACGACATCCATCATTCGTATTTCCACACCGTATCGGCCGAGTACCTCAAGGCCGGCCTGAACCAGGACGGCCTGCCGTCCGGCTGGCTGCACCGCACCGTGGCGCCGAGCATCACCGCGTTGTTCGCGCCGGGAATGACCCACGAAGCACCGTTCGAGATAGGCATGGGCGTGACCAACATGGCCTACGCCGTGCCGAACATGCGCATGGAAAATCCCGAGGCGACGGCCTACGCCCGGGTGGGCTGGTACCGCTCGGTGTCGAACATCCCCCACGGGTTCGCGATCCAGAGTTTCATCGACGAGCTGGCCCACAAGGCGGGCCAGGATCCGCTGAAGTACCAGCTCAAGCTGCTCGGCCCGGACCGCAAGATCGACCCGCGCACCGTGAGTGATGAATGGAACTACGGCGAATCGCCCGACCGTTATCCCATCGACACGGCGCGGATCCGCACCGTGCTGGAAACCGCGGCGAAGGCCGCCGGTTGGGGCCGTAAACTGCCCAAGGGTCGGGGTCTTGGCCTGGCGGTGCACTACAGCTTTGTTACCTATGTCGCCGCGGTGATCGAGGTAGAGGTCAAGGACGACGGTACGGTGATCGTGCACAAGGCGGATATCGCGGTGGACTGCGGCCCGCAGATCAACCCCGAGCGGATTCGTTCGCAGTTCGAAGGTGCCTGCGTCATGGGCCTGGGGAACGCGATGGTGGGGGAGATCAGCTTCAAGGACGGCAAGGTCCAGCAGGACAACTTCCACATGTACGAGGTGGCGCGCATGTCCCTGGCGCCCAAGGAGGTGGCAGTGCACCTGGTGACACCGCCAGGCGAGGTGCCGCTGGGTGGCGTCGGTGAACCGGGTGTGCCGCCGATTGCGCCGGCGCTGTGCAATGCGCTCTTTGCTGCTACCGGCAAGCGCATTCGCAGCTTGCCCGTGCGTTATCAGTTGCAGGGTTGGCAGCAGGCCGGTGCCTGATGGACAGCGTTGATCTGAATGTCCTGCGCAGCGTGCTCCAATGGCGCCGCGCCGGGCAGCGAGTGGTGTTGTTCACGGTGGTCCAGACCTGGGGCACCGCGCCGAGGCCGCCGGGGGCGATGTTGGCCCTGCGCGAAGATGGCGTGGTGATCGGCTCGGTGTCGGGCGGTTGTGTCGAAGATGACTTGATCGCTCGGCTGCACGACGGTCGCATACCGGCGGACGGTCCGCCGGTGCAGATGATCACGTATGGCGTCACGCGTGAAGAAGCGGCGCGCTTTGGCCTGCCGTGCGGAGGCACCCTGCGCTTGACCGAGGAACGGGTCGGCGACCCTGAATGGGTCGCCGAATTGCTGCGACGTTGCGATGCCCACGAAATTGTCGCCCGCCAGTTGAATATCGCCGACGGCCAGGTGACGTTGACGCCGGCCGATAAGACTGACGCGCTGGTTTTCGACGGCCAGGTGCTGCGGGCCATTTATGGTCCGCGCTGGCGTCTGCTGTTGATCGGTGCCGGACAACTGTCGCGCTACGTGGCGGAAATGGCCCGCTTGCTGGATTTTGAAGTGCTGATCTGCGACCCGCGCAAGGAATTCGTCTACGGTTGGGAAGAGCAGCATGGACGCTTCGTCCCGGGGATGCCCGACGAAGCCGTGTTGAATATCCGGACCGACGAGCGCACGGCCATTGTCGCCCTGACTCATGACCCGCGCCTGGACGACATGGCTTTGCTCACGGCACTGGATTCCAGGGCGTTTTATGTCGGTGCCCTGGGGTCGCGCGTCAACAGTCAGAAGCGCCGGGATAACCTGGCTCAGCTAGGCTTGTCTGAGGAGGCCATCGAGCGGCTGCATGGGCCGATCGGCTTACACATCGGCAGCCACACCCCGGCGGAAATCGCCGTGTCGCTGTTGGCTGAAATCGTGGCGATCAAGAATGGCGTCGAACTGCGTCAGAAAAAATCGCTGTAGGTCGCAGGCAAGGAGGGCGTATGCAGGAGTCCATTGGGGTGATCATTCTCGCCGCCGGGGCGGGCAGTCGGTTCCGCCAGGTGGCGGGCCCGGACAAGGACAAGCTGCTGGCTGACTGTACAGGGCGGGACGGCGGCATGCGCTCGGTGATCGAGCAGGTGCTGGTGAATCTGCCGGCCCATCTGGACACGCGCGTGCTGGTGACCCGCGAAGACCGTCACCAGACCGTGCGCATGGCCCAGGCCTACGGGTGCGATTGCGTGGAACTGGATTCCCCCGGCCTCGGTGACAGCATTGCCGCCGGTGTCCAGGCCTGCCCGGACCTTGGCGGGTGGCTGATGGTGCTGGGGGACATGCCGTTCATCCTGCCAGCGAGTATCGAACAGGTGGCGGCCGGGATCCGCGAGGATGGCATCAGCGTGCCGGTTTTTGCAGGAGGGTATGGACACCCGGTAGGGTTCGGCCGGGCGTTCGCTTCAAAGCTGATGGCATTGACCGGAGACCGTGGCGCCAAGGCCTTGTTTGCCGGGGCGCGAGTGGTTGAAGTGCCGGTGGATGATCCGGGCGTGACCTGGGATATCGACGTACCCGAAGCGCTGGTTTTCAAGTAACAGTCGACATACATCAATCCACAAGGGCCTTTGTGCCGAACGCAGATTTTATGCTTCCTAAGATCCAAGGTAGGAGCGAGCTTGCTCGCGAAGGCGGCGTTACAGCCAACCACCCTGCACGCTGACCCATCGGCTGTTCAAATCCGGCAGCGTCTGATTGGGGCGCGACAAGGCATAAAAAAGCCCCGCCGGGCATGACCGGGCGGGGCTTTTTACTGGGCGCTGGAATCAAGCGTGAGGTTTAGGCTCGTGCTCTTTTTCCAGGGCTTCAGTGTGACGCGGGGCGACTTCTTCAGCGCTGTGAGGCGCTTCGTCGATCACTGGAGTCGATTCAGCCGGGGCCGATTCAGCGACGGTTTCAGCGGCCGGGGCTGGTGCCTCGACGGCTTCCACGACCGGCGCAGGCTCGGCGGCAGGCGCTTGAGCAGCGGCAGCGGCAGCTTGTTCGGCTTCCTTCTGCAGACGCTCGGCTTCACGCTTGCGGCGACGCACTTCACGTGGATCGTTCGGTGCACGGCCGTTTTCAGTCAAGGCGCTGGCAGGTGCCGGCTCTTGCACGGGGGCGGGCGCCGGGGCGACCACGGGTGCTTCGACGACTGGCGCTGCCTCGACCACGGCAGGCTCGATCGCCTTCACTGGCTCTGGCGTCGGCTCTGGCTCGACCACCGGTGCCGATGCGGCTGGCTCGGCGTTCCAGTTGAACGCGGTTTGCTCTTCGCGCACCGGCTCCGCTGCTTGTTCGACAGCGGGGGCTTCAACGGCCGGTTCAGCGGCAACCACAGGCTGCTCGACGACCGGTGCAGGCTCGGCGGCGACTGGCGTTTCTGGTTGGGATTCAACCGCCGGGGCGACTTCCACTTCCGGTGCAGCGACTGCTTCTACCGGCGTGGTGGCTTCAACCACGGGTGCTTCAGCAACCGAGGCGCTTTCCACGGCAGCGGTGGCGCGTTCGGCCTGCTGGTGAGCCTCGGCTTCGGCGTTGGCACTGATGGCGCTGCTGGCAACGGCCGCGGTCACGGCCAGGCCGGCAGCCAGGTCGGCAGCGCTTGGGGCCGGGGCGTTCTCGGTGGATTCGGACTCTTCCGAACCTTCGATCACGTTGCCGTTGGCGTCGCGCTGACGCTCACGACGGTTGCTGCGACGACGCTGGCCACGGGAACGGCGGCGTGGACGATCGCCTTCGGCGGTGTCCTGGCCATCTTCCTGCAGTTGCTCTTCGGCGTTCAGCACTTCTTCTTCGCTGGCCGCGGCGGCGGCCTGCTCGGCACGTGGCTGACGCTCCTCGCGTGGAGGACGCGGTGCGCGCTCTTCACGAGGCTGGCGGGCCGGACGCTCTTCAGTCGGGGCGGCGGCAGCCGGGGCGGCATCCAGTGGCTCACGCAGCTCGCGCACGCGTTCTTCACGCTCGCCACGTGGCTTGCGGTCTTCACGAGGTGCGCGCGGCTGGCGCTCTTCACGCGGCGGACGCGGTGCGCGTTCTTCGCGGGCTACGGCGGGTGCGTCCTCACGCAGTTCGCGCGGCTGGCGCTCTTCACGTGGGGCGCGCTCTTCACGCGGTGCACGCTCTTCGCGTGGGGCGCGTTCTTCACGAGGGGCACGTTCTTCACGCGGCTTGCGCTCTTCGTCGCGACGACCGTTGCGGTTGCGGGTCTGCTGGCGACCGTTGCGGCGTTCCTCGTTGCGGGCAGGGCGCTCGGGTGCGGCAGGCTTGGCAACGACGGCCGGTGCGGCGGGCTCTTCCTTGGTGGCGAACAGGCTGACCAGCGACTTCACCAGGCCTTTGAACAGGCTTGGCTCCGGCGCGGCGGCCGGTGCGGCAACCGGGGCAACCACTTCGGTCGGCACCGGAGCGTTGGCGCGAGCCGGTGCAGTCTTGACCGCGGCTTCCTGGCGAACCAGGGTGCGGGTGGCGGCGGCCGGCTGGACGTCTTCCACTTCGGCAGCGGCAGCGGCGATTTCGTAGCTGGACTGGTTGGTGTGGGCTTCCGGGCTGTCATCGCGCAGGCGTTGCACTTCGAAGTGCGGCGTCTCGAGGTGATCGTTCGGCAGGATGACGATACGGGCGCGGGTGCGCAGTTCGATCTTGGTGATCGAGTTGCGTTTTTCGTTGAGCAGGAACGCGGCCACCGGGATCGGCACCTGGGCACGCACTTCGGCGGTGCGGTCCTTCAGGGCTTCTTCTTCGATCAGGCGCAGGATTGCCAGGGACAGCGACTCGACGTCACGGATGATGCCGGTGCCATTGCAGCGTGGGCAGACGATGCCGCTGCTTTCGCCCAGGGATGGACGCAGGCGCTGACGAGACATTTCCAGCAGGCCGAAGCGCGAGATGCGACCGACCTGGACGCGGGCGCGGTCGGCTTCCAGGCACTCACGGACTTTTTCTTCCACGGCGCGTTGGTTCTTGGCCGGGGTCATGTCGATGAAGTCGATGACGATCAGGCCGCCGATGTCGCGCAGGCGCAATTGACGGGCGATTTCCTCGGCCGCTTCAAGGTTGGTCTGCAGGGCGGTTTCTTCGATGTCGCTGCCCTTGGTGGCGCGGGCCGAGTTGATGTCGATGGACACCAGGGCTTCGGTCGGGTCGATGACGATGGAGCCGCCGGACGGCAGTTCGACGACGCGCTGGAAGGCGGTCTCGATCTGGCTTTCGATCTGGAAACGGTTGAACAGCGGTACGCTGTCTTCGTAGAGCTTGATCTTGCTGGCGTACTGCGGCATCACCTGGCGAATGAAGGTCAGGGCTTCGTCCTGGGCTTCGACGCTGTCGATCAGCACTTCGCCGATGTCCTGGCGCAGGTAATCGCGGATGGCGCGGATGATCACGTTGCTTTCCTGGTAGATCAGGAACGGCGCGGAGCGATCCAGCGAGGCTTCTTTGATGGCGGTCCACAGTTGCAGCAGGTAGTCGAGGTCCCACTGCATCTCTTCGCTGCTGCGGCCCAGGCCGGCAGTGCGCACGATCAGGCCCATGTCGGCGGGGGCGACCAGGCCGTTGAGGGCTTCACGCAGTTCGTTGCGCTCTTCGCCTTCGATGCGACGCGAGATGCCGCCGGCGCGCGGGTTGTTCGGCATCAGGACCAGGTAACGGCCGGCCAGGCTGATGAAGGTGGTCAGGGCGGCGCCCTTGTTGCCACGCTCTTCTTTCTCGACCTGGACGATGACTTCCTGGCCTTCGCTCAGGACGTCCTTGATGTTGACGCGGCCTTCAGGGGCCTTCTTGAAGTATTCGCGGGAGATTTCTTTGAGGGGCAGGAAGCCGTGGCGCTCGGAGCCGAAATCGACAAAGGCAGCCTCAAGGCTTGGTTCGATGCGAGTGATCCGGCCTTTATAGATGTTGGCCTTCTTCTGCTCGCGTGCACCGGATTCGATATCCAGGTCGTAGAGGCGCTGGCCGTCTACCAGTGCAACACGCAACTCTTCGGGTTGAGTTGCGTTAATCAGCATTCTTTTCATGTAGTACCGTCGGTTTCCGGGCTGCCGGAAACGGCGTTCGGCACACACGACTTCTCACGGTCGGTGTCAGGTGCGTCCTGGAAGTGGCAGTGCCACCCCAGTGTCCAGCGAGTTCGACCCAATGATGGCGAAGTCGCGACGGACGCGTCCTGCTTGCTGGTACTCAAGCACTCAGTCAGGAGGAGGAATCAACCGACGCCTGTGGACGAGATGAAGCGTCTAAATATAAGCCTAGTGCTACACAGTCCGACGGTTGTACATCTCCACCCTACACGTATCCCTGATAATTCGGGTGCTGCCGCGCGCAGAATCCGCAGCGGGTTGGCATTTACCGTGAGCTCCGAAAGGGGAGGTCACGCATCATGGCTAATTTAGGCGTTGTTTCCGAAGCTCTCGCTCGGGGTCGTTCGTAGCTGACTGCACTTTGTGAACTGGCCGTGAATGTGGCGCGCAAGGCGAGTCAGAACTCTGCTTTGCGGCGTATTTCAGGCCTCATGTCACCTGCGCTCGTTACACCTGCAAACTCTACCGTTCGTAGCGAAAGCCCCGTAGGACGGCCTCTCGTCCTCGTGAATTGCGTTGGTCAGGGCCGGTTTTTGACCGTTAGTCCGCTGTCCAGCCACTTTTGGCGGCGTTCGCGACTATAGCAGCAATGATTAAGTGCTTCAATTCCATAAAAAATTGTTATGATCGCCGCCATGACAACGACTGCCCCCTCGACCCCTGGCGTTCAACTGCTTGAGGTCTCGCCGGAATATGCCGGCCAACGAATCGATAATTTCCTGCTGGCCCGGCTCAAAGGCGTGCCCAAGACCTTGATCTACCGCATTTTGCGTAAAGGCGAAGTGCGGGTGAACAAGGGACGGATCAAGCCCGAATACAAGCTCCAGGCCGGTGATGTCGTGCGCGTGCCGCCCGTCCGGGTGCCCGAGCGCGATGAGCCGGTGCCCCTGGCCCAAGGTCTCTTGCAGCGCCTCGAAGCCTCGATTGTCCATGAAGACAAAGCCCTGATCGTGATCAACAAGCCCGCAGGCATTGCGGTTCACGGTGGCAGCGGGCTGAACTTCGGTGTGATCGAAGCCTTTCGTCAGTTGCGTCCGGATGCCAAGGAGTTGGAGCTGGTCCATCGCCTCGACCGCGACACCTCCGGTCTGCTGATGATCGCCAAGAAACGCAGCATGTTGCGGCATTTGCACGAGCAACTGCGCGGCGATGGCGTCGATAAGCGCTACATGGCCCTGGTGCGCGGGCGTTGGGAGACGTCCGTCAAGCAAGTGCGTGCACCGTTGCTCAAGAGCAACCTGCGGTCCGGCGAACGCATGGTCGAGGTCAATGAAGAGGGTAAGGAGGCCTTGACCGTGTTCAAGGTGCTGCGCCGCTTCGGTGACTTCGCCACGATGGTCGAGGCCAAGCCAGTGACCGGTCGCACCCACCAGATTCGTGTCCACACCCTGCACGCCGGGCATAGCATCGCCGGTGACAGCAAGTACGGAGATGAGGATTTCACCAAGGAAATCCGCGAACTGGGCGGCAAGCGCCTGTTCCTTCACGCCTACATGCTCACTGTGCCGTTGCCCGATGGCAGCGAGCTAAAATTGCAGGCCCCTGTGGATGAGGTGTGGGCCAAGACCGTGGAGCGGTTGAGTGCATCCTGATTACAAGCTACTGATCTTCGATTGGGATGGCACGCTGGCGAACTCCATCGATCGGATCGTGGAGGCGATGCATGCCGCCTCGGATCGCATGGGGTTCGTGCGGTGCGACGACAGTGCCGTCAAGGGCATCATCGGCCTGGGATTGCCGGAAGCCATCCGCAGCCTTTATCCGGAGATAGATGACGCTGCGTTGCCGGTTTTTCGTCAGCACTATGCCGACCACTATATAGCGCTGGAGACCGAGCCTTCGCCGTTGTTCGATGGCGTGGCGGATACCCTGCATGCCTTGCGCGCCGAAGGCTATCGACTGGCTGTGGCGACCGGCAAGGCCCGTCGCGGGCTGGATCGGGTGCTCAAGTCCCATGGCTGGGACGATTATTTCGATATCACCCGCGCTGCCGATGAAACTGCCAGCAAACCGCACCCTCTGATGCTTGAGCAGATCCTGGCGCACTGCAATATGCGCCCGGAGCAAGCGCTGATGGTGGGCGACTCGTCGTTCGACCTGCAAATGGCGCGCAATGCCGGCATGGGTTCGGTGGCGGTCAGCTACGGGGCCCAGTCGATCGAGGCGCTGCGGGCATTCGAACCACGGTTGGCCATTGATCATTTTCCTGAGTTGCACGCCTGGCTGAGCCGGCGGGCCCATTAAGTTTGCTGGGGAACCACGCATGACCGATGAATGGAAGGCACCTGCCAAGGCGAGCGCCGAGGGCGGGGATGACAAAAGCTGGAAGCTGTTGGAAAAGACCCTGCTGGCCAGCGTGCAGGAACAGCGTCGCTCCCGTCGCTGGGGCATTTTCTTCAAGTTACTGACGTTTACCTATCTCTTTGTGGCATTGGCGCTGTTCACGCCGCTGATGGACATGGAGAAAAGCGCTGTCAGCGGCTCGGCCTATACCGCGCTGATCGACATCGAAGGCATGATCGCCGACAAGGAGCCCGCCAGCGCGGACAATATCGTCGGCAGTCTGCGAGCCGCGTTCGAGGATCCGAAGGTCAAGGGCGTGGTGCTGCGCATCAACAGCCCTGGCGGCAGCCCGGTGCAGTCGGGCTACGTTTATGACGAGATCGTGCGGTTGCGCGGGTTGCACCCGGATATCAAGGTGTACGCGGTCATTTCCGATCTCGGGGCATCCGGCGCCTATTACATCGCCAGTGCGGCGGACCAGATCTACGCCGACAAGGCTAGCCTGGTGGGCTCCATTGGTGTGACGGCGGCCGGCTATGGCTTTGTCGGGACCATGGAAAAGCTGGGCGTGGAGCGTCGGGTGTACACCTCTGGTGAGCACAAATCGTTCCTTGACCCGTTTCAGCCGCAAAAGCCGGAAGAAACCGCTTTCTGGCAGGGTGTGCTCGACACCACTCACAAGCAATTCATTGCCAGCGTCAAGAAAGGCCGAGGCGAGCGCCTGAAGGACAAGGAGCATCCCGAACTGTTCTCCGGGCTGGTCTGGTCGGGGGAGCAAGCGCTGCCACTGGGCCTGATCGATGGCCTGGGCAGTGCCAGCTCGGTAGCGCGTGATGTCATCGGTCAGAAAGACCTGGTGGACTTCACTGTCGAAGAGTCGCCGTTCGACCGCTTCTCGAAAAAGCTGGGGGCCAGCGTCGCCGAGCACTTGGCGATGTGGATGGGCTTCCAGGGGCCGACGCTGCGCTGATTGGTGTGCGCTGTCTCCTGTGGTGAGAGGATAAAATCCCCTCGCCACAGGTTCAGTGTCTGTTGTGAGCTGATGAGTCAGGGGATTTGCACGCCCTCGGCCAGCAGCATGTCCACGAGACGAATCAGCGGCAGGCCGACCAGGCTGGTGGCGTCAGGGCCTTCGGTGCTCTGGAAAAGGCTGACGCCAAGCCCTTCGGCCTTGAAGCTGCCGGCGCAATCATAAGGTTGTTCGATCCGCAGGTAGCGTTCGACGCGTGCCGCGTCCAGGGTGCGCATATTGACGGTGAACGGAACACAATCGACCTGGCAGGCTCCGGTCTGGCTGTTGAGCAGCGCCAGCCCCGTCAGGAAGGTGACCCGGGTGCCGCTGGCGGCGAGCAGTTGTTCGCGGGCGTTTTCGAAGGTGTGCGGTTTGCCGAGAATGCGTTCGCCGAGCACTGCCACCTGGTCTGAGCCGATGATCAGGTGCGCCGGATAGCTGCCGGCCAGTGCCAGGGCTTTTTCCCTGGCCAGGCGCTTGACCAGCTCCTCGGCGGGCTCGCCAGGGCGGTGGCTTTCGTCGATGTCTGGCGAGCTGCAGACGAATGGCAGTCCGAGGCGGGCCAGCAATTCCCTGCGATAGACTGAGCTGGAGGCAAGTAATAAAGGCAGCATGGGCATCTCCGATAGGCAGGGGCGAATTCTAGCGAGGCGCGCAAGTGACGGACAGGGCTGAATTTCCTTTGACATGGCAGGGTGTATCCCTATAATGCTGCGCCTATGTTGAATGACCCGATTCCACCTCACGTTGACCCGCGCAAATTGGCTGACCGTGGCACCACCCTCCAGGGTGAACTGCTGCTGGCCGATTTGAAGAGACTCTGCGACCCGCTTTCCGACGACGTCGGGACGGTCCAGGCTAAATTCGTTTTTGAACGAGATGAACGTAAATCTGTGGTGATCCACAGCTTTATCGACACTGAAGTCAAAATGGTTTGCCAGCGTTGTCTTGAGCTGGTCACCCTGCCGATCCACAGCGAATGCAGTTACGCCGTGGTGAAGGAGGGTGCGAATACCCAGTCGTTGCCGAAAGGTTATGACGTGCTGGAACTGGGCGAAGATCCATTGGATCTGCAGTCACTGATCGAGGAGGAGCTTCTGCTCGCCTTGCCCATTGTGCCTGCTCATCATCCGGAAGAATGCCAGCAGCCGGCGGGAGCAGATGAGCCCGAACCGAGCGAGGACGAGGTAACGCGGTCCAACCCGTTCAGTGTATTGGCGCAGTTAAAGCGTGACCCAAACGTTTAGGAGTTAATCAATTATGGCTGTTCAGCAGAACAAAAAATCCCGCTCTGCCCGTGACATGCGCCGTTCGCACGACGCTCTCGAGGCTAGCACCCTGTCTGTAGAAAAAACCACCGGTGAAGTTCACCTGCGTCACCACGTATCGCCAGAAGGCGTATACCGTGGTCGTAAAGTGATCGACAAGGGCGCTGACGAGTAATCCTTGTCCGCTCAAGTCATCGCGATTGACGCAATGGGCGGGGACTTCGGTCCCCGCAGCATTGTTCAGGCCAGCCTTGCTTGTCTGAATGCTACGCCCTCGCTGCACCTGACCCTCGTCGGTCAACCCTCCCTCCTGGAAGACATGCTCAACGGCCAATCGGCTGTCGATCGCGCGCGCCTGACGATTACCCCGGCGTCCGAAGTCATCACCATGGACGAAAAGCCGGCGCAAGCCTTGCGCGGCAAGCCCGACGCCTCGATGCGGGTGGCCCTTGAGCTGCTGCGCGATGGCAAGGTTCAGGCCTGTGTCAGTGCAGGAAATACCGGTGCACTGATGGCGCTGTCACGTTATGTGCTCAAGACCCTTCCTGGTATCGACCGGCCGGCGATGGTGGCGGCGATCCCGACCCAGCGCGGTTTCTGTCAACTGCTCGACTTGGGTGCCAACGTCGATTGCAGTGCCGAGCATCTGCTGCAGTTTGCCGTGATGGGCTCGGTCGCGGCGCAGACCCTGGGCATCGCGCGCCCACGGGTGGCGCTGCTGAACATTGGCACCGAAGACATCAAGGGCAACCAGCAGGTCAAGCTGGCGGCCACCCTGCTGCAAAACGCCCGGGGCATCAACTACATCGGTTTCGTCGAAGGCGATGGGGTGTATCGCGGCGAGGCGGACGTGGTGGTTTGTGACGGCTTTGTCGGCAACATCCTGCTTAAATCCAGCGAAGGCCTGGCAACGATGATCAGCGAGCGCATCGAAGCACTGTTCAGGCAAAGCCTGGCCTCGCGCGTGGTGGGCGCCCTGGCGTTGCCCTTGATGCGCCGGTTGCAGGCCGACCTGGCGCCGGCTCGGCATAACGGCGCCAGCTTTCTCGGATTGCAGGGCATTGTGATCAAGAGCCACGGCTCGGCGGGCGTGCAGGGGTTTCAGAGTGCGATCAATCGCGCGGTGATCGAGATCCAGGAGAACCTTCCCGAGCGCCTGTATGGTCGCCTCGAAGATTTGTTAACTTAGGCGTTTTCTTCCGACAATGCTTAAATGTGACCGGCTGGTTCAACCGGCCATCCAACTGTCAGTTTCCTAGCGCCTCCAGGGGCGTCACTTTCTGACGACAAGATCATTAGGGGCTTTGTTTTCATGTCTGCTTCCCTCGCATTCGTCTTTCCAGGACAAGGTTCGCAGTCCCTCGGCATGCTGGCCGAGTTGGGCGCGCAATACCCGCTGATCCTTGAAACATTCAAAGAAGCTTCCGATTCCCTTGGCTATGACCTGTGGGCGCTGACCCAGCAGGGACCGGAAGAACAGCTCAATCAAACCGATAAGACCCAGCCGGCCATCCTTACCGCCTCGATCGCGCTTTGGCGCCTGTGGCTGGCTGAAGGTGGTGGGCGCCCGGCATTCGTCGCGGGTCACAGCCTGGGCGAATACAGCGCCTTGGTAGCCGCCGGCAGCCTGAGCCTTGGCGAGGCCGTCAAGCTGGTGGAGCGTCGTGGTCAACTGATGCAGGAGGCCGTTCCGGCCGGGCAGGGCGGCATGGCCGCGATCCTGGGCCTGGAAGATGCCGATGTGCTGGCTGCCTGTGCCGAAGCGGCGCAAGGTGATGTGGTCAGCGCGGTGAACTTCAACTCGCCGGGCCAGGTGGTGATCGCCGGTGCAAAGGCGGCAGTCGAGCGCGCCATCGAAGGTTGCAAGGCCCGTGGTGCCAAGCGCGCCATGCCGTTGCCGGTCAGCGTGCCATCGCATTGCGAGCTGATGCGTCCGGCCGCCGAGCGCTTTGCCGAGTCCATCGCGGCCATCGATTGGCAGGCGCCGCAGATTCCTGTGGTGCAGAACGTCAGCGCCAGCGTGGCGGCGGACCTCGAGACGCTCAAGCGTGACCTGCTGGAACAGCTCTACAAGCCGGTTCGCTGGGTCGAGTCGGTACAGACCCTGGCCGCCAAGGGCGCCATTGAACTGGTTGAATGCGGCCCTGGCAAAGTGCTTGCTGGCCTGAATAAACGCTGCGCCGAAGGCGTGTCGACTTCCAACCTCAACACCCCAGACGCTTTCGCTGCCGCCCGTGCAGCGCAGGCCTGAACAGGAGAAGCTTGCATGAGTCTGCAAGGTAAAGTTGCACTGGTGACCGGTGCAAGCCGTGGCATCGGCCAGGCCATCGCCCTGGAACTGGGTCGCCAAGGCGCCATCGTCGTGGGCACCGCGACCTCCGCCGCGGGCGCCGAGCGCATCGCCGCGACCCTGAAAGAACATGACATCCAAGGTACCGGCCTTGAGCTGAACGTCACCAGTGACGAATCCGTTGCGGCCGTGCTGGCCAGCATTCAGGAGCAGTTCGGTGCACCGGCGATCCTGGTCAATAATGCCGGCATCACCCGCGATAACCTGATGATGCGCATGAAAGATGACGAATGGTTCGACGTTGTC
The DNA here is from genome assembly GCF_036693845.1 of Pseudomonas sp. MS646. Taxonomy (NCBI): domain Bacteria; kingdom Pseudomonadati; phylum Pseudomonadota; class Gammaproteobacteria; order Pseudomonadales; family Pseudomonadaceae; genus Pseudomonas; species Pseudomonas sp. MS646. Next base: position 4,384,814 of record NZ_CP144763.1, on the reverse strand, counting down.
GATACCAACCTGAACAGTCTGTACCGGCTGTCCAAGGGCGTGTTGCGTGGCATGACCAAGGCTCGTTGGGGCCGAATTATCAGTATCGGTTCGGTTGTGGGTGCCATGGGCAACGCAGGCCAAGTAAACTATGCTGCGGCGAAAGCCGGCCTGGAAGGCTTCAGCCGTGCACTGGCGCGTGAAGTGGGTTCGCGGTCGATTACGGTAAACTCGGTGACTCCGGGTTTCATCGACACCGACATGACCCGCGAACTGCCGCAAGCGCAACGTGAAGCCCTGCAGACGCAGATTCCGCTGGGTCGTCTGGGGCAAGCTCAAGAAATCGCGTCCGTGGTCGCTTTTCTTGCGTCGGACGGTGCGGCATACGTGACCGGGGCTACAATCCCGGTGAACGGCGGGATGTACATGAGTTAAATGTGACGGATTGCTTCAAAAAAATGTCATACGAGCTGTCTAAAATCCGTTATAAAGCTGCAATCAATTTATAGACAGCGGGCCACAGGGTTTGAGGAGTGAAGCTTTCGGTTGAAAAACCGAAAAGTTCTTCTATACACTTACCCACTGGCCAGCTGCCTGAATTTGTCCATTAGGAGTGAAAACAAGGTATGAGCACCATCGAAGAGCGCGTCAAGAAAATCGTTGCCGAGCAACTGGGCGTTAAAGAAGAAGAAGTTGTGAACACCGCTTCCTTCGTTGAAGACCTGGGTGCCGACTCCCTTGACACCGTTGAGCTGGTGATGGCTCTGGAAGAGGAATTCGAGACCGAGATTCCTGACGAAGAAGCTGAGAAGATCACTACTGTACAAGCTGCTATCGACTACGTTACCAGCCACCAGGCGTAATCGTTTTTAGTCGTTGCTCGCTGTCATGGAAAAACCGCACTGCCATAACGGCGTGCGGTTTTTTCTTTAGGCCTGATGCAAAGTCGTCATTAGAAAAAGGAGAGTGCTGTGTCGCGTAGACGCGTCGTAGTCACCGGTATGGGTATGTTGTCCCCACTGGGCACGGATGTGCCGGGCAGTTGGCAGGGCATTCTGGCTGGCCGCAGTGGCATTGGTCTGATCGAACACACCGACCTTTCTGCCTATTCCACCCGCTTTGGCGGCTCGGTAAAGGGTTTCAATGTCGAGGAATACCTGTCGGTCAAGGAAGCCCGCAAGCTTGACCTGTTCATTCAATACGGCCTGGCAGCCGGTTTCCAGGCAGTGCGCAACGCTGGCCTGGAGGTCACCGACGCCAACCGTGAACGCATCGGCGTGGCCATGGGCTCGGGTATTGGCGGCTTGACCAATATCGAAGAAACCAGCCGCACGCTGCACGATTCGGGGCCGCGACGGATTTCTCCGTTCTTCGTGCCGGGCTCGATCATCAATATGATTTCCGGTTTCCTGTCGATCCACCTCGGCGCACAGGGACCCAACTACGCCATCGCCACGGCGTGCACCACCGGTACTCACTGCATCGGCATGGCCGCGCGCAACATCATGTACGACGAAGCCGATGTGATGATTGCCGGCGGTGCCGAGATGGCGGCCTGTGGCCTGGGCATGGGCGGCTTCGGCGCATCCCGTGCCTTGTCGACCCGCAACGACGAGCCGACCCGCGCGAGCCGGCCATGGGACAAGGGCCGCGATGGTTTCGTGTTGTCCGACGGTGCTGGAGCACTGGTGCTTGAGGAACTGGAGCACGCCAAGGCGCGCGGCGCGACCATCTATGCCGAATTGATCGGCTTTGGCACCAGCGGCGACGCCTACCACATGACCTCGCCACCCGCCGATGGCGCCGGTGCGGCCCGCTGCATCGCCAACGCCCTGCGTGACGCTAAGATCAATGGCGACCAGGTGCAGTACATCAACGCCCACGGCACCTCGACCCCGGCCGGCGACCTGGCCGAGGCGCAGGCGATCAAGACGGTGTTCGGCGATCACGCCTACAAGCTGGCGGTCAGTTCGACCAAGTCCATGACCGGTCACCTGCTGGGTGCGGCAGGGGCGGTTGAAGCGATCTTCAGCGTGCTGGCGATCAACAGCCAGGTGGCGCCGCCGACCATCAACCTGGACGAGCCGGACGAAGGCTGCGACCTGGACTTCGTGCCGCACACGGCCCGCGGCATGGACATCGACGTGGTGTTGTCCAACTCCTTCGGCTTCGGCGGGACCAACGGCTCGCTGGTGTTCCGCCGGTTCGCCGGTTGATGGAGAGCTGGGTCGACGGTCTGCCGGCCGACGTCCTGTCGCTGAAAGATCGCGGCCTGGCTTATGGCGATGGAGTGTTTGAAACCATCGCCGTGCGCGGCGGCCGACCGCTGCTGCTGGCGCGCCACCTGCAACGCCTGGAAAATGGCTGCCGGCGGCTGGCGCTGAAGGTTGACCCGGTGGCGCTGAGCATCGAGCTGGAGGCCTACGCCCTAAGGCTGGGTGACGGCGTGCTGAAGTTGATCGTGACCCGCGGCGACAGCCTGCGCGGTTATGCGGCGGACCCATCCGCCCCGGTACGGCGCATCCTGCAGGGTAACCCGCCGCCGGCTTATCCTGCCGCCCATGCCGAACAAGGCGTGCACCTGTTTCCCTGTACCGTACGCTTGTCCGAGCAGCCCTTGCTCGCAGGCCTCAAGCACCTCAATCGCCTGGAGCAGGTGCTGGCCCGGGCCGAATGGACCGATGCACAGTACGCCGAAGGCCTCATGCTGGATGCGTCCGGGCGAGTGATCGAAGGGGTGTTCAGCAACCTGTTCCTGGTGCGCGATGGTGCATTGATCACCGCTGACCTGAGCCGCTGCGGCGTGGCCGGGGTGATGCGCGCGGAATTATTGTTTCAAGCCGAGTCCCTGGGCATCGCCACCGACATCACCGATATTCCCCTCGAACAACTGCACCAGGCCGATGAAGTCTTCGTCTGCAACAGCGTCTATGGCGTGTGGCCCGTGCGCGCATGTGGTTCGGCACGCTGGTCGGTTGGGCCGCTCACCCGTAAACTGCAGACCCTTGCCCGCGCGTTATTGGATGCCTGATTCGTGAGACGTAAATTCTTGCTGCTGCTGGAGACCGGACTGGTTCTGGCAGGGCTGCTGATGGGCGTTTCTGCCTGGAAGATTCATTCGGCGCTGCAACAGCCGCTGAACATCACCCAGGAAGAAATGCTGGACGTACCCAACGGGACCACCCCGACCGGGACCCTCAAGCGCCTGGAGGCCGACGGCCTGATCAGGGACGCTTTCTGGCTGCGCATCTACTGGCGCTTCAATCTGGCCGACCAGCCGTTGCACTCCGGTGAGTACCGGATGGTGCCGGGCATGACCATGGAAGGCCTGATCAGTGTCTGGAAGCGCGGCGAAGTGGTGCAGTACGGCGTGACCTTCGTGGAAGGCTGGAATTTCCGCCAGGTGCGTGCAGCGCTGGCCAAGACCGACAAGCTGCAGCAGACCCTTGCTGGTCTGAGCGACAGCCAGGTCATGGAGCGTCTCGGGCATCCCGGGGTGTTCCCCGAGGGGCGGTTCTTCCCCGACACCTATCGCTTCGTGCGCGGCACATCGGATGTCGAGCTGTTGGCAAAAGCCTATGACCGCTTGGAAGACGTGCTTGCCAAGGAATGGGCCCAGCGCGCCGCCGATGTGCCTTACACCCAGCCCTATCAGGCGCTGATCATGGCGTCGCTGGTGGAGAAGGAAACCGGGGTGCCCCAGGAACGCGGCCAGATCGCCGGCGTATTCGTACGGCGCATGCGCCTGGGCATGTTGCTGCAAACCGATCCCACGGTCATCTACGGCCTGGGCGAGCGCTACACCGGCAAGCTCACCCGTGCCCACCTCAAAGAAGAAAACCCGTACAACACCTATCTGATTCCGGGTTTGCCGCCCACGCCGATTGCGATGGTGGGCCGCGAAGCGATTCATGCGGCGTTGAACCCGACTCCGGGCGACAGCCTCTACTTCGTCGCCCGAGGCGACGGCAGCCATGTGTTCTCCGACGACCTGGAGTCGCATAACAACGCTGTGCGCGAGTTCCAGCTCAAGCGCCGTGCCGATTACCGTTCCAGCCCGGCCCCGACCGCGCCGGACGGGCAGGCCCCGATTCCGGCGGCCTCGCCCGACACGCAACCCGAAGCCGTGCCCCAGGTACCGGCGCAGCAACCGGCCCCCGAGCCGGACGCCAGCGAGCCGCCGAGCCCGCAATGACTCTGATTAAGGACTGCCCGTGACTGGCTTGTTTATTACGCTGGAAGGCCCGGAAGGCGCCGGCAAGAGTACCAACCGCGACTACCTGGCCGAGCGCCTGCGGGCCGCCGGCATCGAAGTGGTGTTGACCCGTGAGCCGGGCGGCACGCCTTTGGCCGAGCGGATTCGCGAGGTGCTGTTGGCGCCGATCGAAGAAGTCATGAACCCGGACACCGAGCTGTTGCTGGTGTTTGCCGCACGCGCGCAACACCTGGCCGAAGTGATACGCCCGGCGCTGGCCCGTGGCGCGGTGGTGCTGTGCGACCGCTTCACCGATTCGACCTATGCCTACCAGGGCGGCGGCCGGGGCTTGTCGCTGGAGCGTATTGGCGCACTGGAAACCTTCGTCCAGGGCGACCTGCGGCCGGACCTGACCCTGGTGTTCGACCTGCCGGTGGAAATCGGCCTGGCCCGCGCCAGCGCCCGTGGCCGGCTGGATCGCTTCGAGCTGGAAGGCCAGGCCTTCTTCAATGCGGTGCGCAACGCCTTCCTGGGCCGTGCCAAGGCCGATCCGGCGCGCTACCTGTTGATCGACGCCGCTCAGCCGCTGGCCCAGGTCCAGCAGTCCCTGGACGCGTTGTTGCCAGGTTTGCTGGAGCGCGCCCGTGGCTGAAGCCTATCCCTGGCAAGACGGGCTCTGGCAGCAACTGGCCGGTCGTGCCCAGCATGCCCACGCCTATCTGTTGCACGGCCCGGTCGGGATCGGCAAGCGGGCATTGGCCGAGCGCCTGATGGCGAGCTTGCTGTGCCAGCGCCCGACGGCCTCGAACGCGTGTGGCGAGTGCAAATCCTGCCTGTTGCTCAAGGCCGGCAGCCATCCGGACAATTACGTGCTGGAGCCGGAAGAGGCGGACAAGGCGATCAAGGTCGACCAGGTTCGCGACCTGGTCAGTTTCGTGGTCCAGACCTCGCAGATGGGCGGGCGCAAGGTGGTGCTGATCGAGCCGGTCGAGTCGATGAACATCAATGCCGCCAACGCCCTGCTCAAGAGCCTGGAGGAGCCTTCCGGCGACACCGTGCTGTTGCTGGTCAGCCACCAGCCTAGCCGTTTGCTGCCCACCATCAAGAGCCGTTGCGTGCAACAGGCCTGCCCGCTGCCAAGCCAGGCGATGAGCCTGCAATGGCTGGCCCAGGCCCTGCCCGACAACACCGACGAGGAGCGTGCCGAGTTGCTGACCCTCGCGGCCGGCTCGCCCCTGGCGGCGGCCAGCCTCCAGGCCCAGGGCGTGCGCGAGCAGCGAGCGCTGGTGGTGGACGGGGTCAAGAAACTGCTCAAGCAACAGCAATCGCCCACGCAGCTGGCCGAAGGCTGGAACGCCATACCGTTGCTCCTGCTGTTCGACTGGTTCTGCGACTGGTCGAGCCTGGTCCTGCGCTACCAGCTCACCGAAGACGAGGCCGGCCTTGGGCTGGCGGACATGCGCAAGGTGATCCAGTACCTGGCGCAAAAAAGCAGCCAGGACAAAATCTTGAACATTCAGGACTGGATACTTGCCCAACGTCAGAAGGTGCTGAGCAAGGCGAACCTCAATCGGGTACTGTTGCTCGAAGCGCTGTTGGTGCAGTGGGCGAGTTTGCCTGGTCGCAACTGACAGACACCGCCTAGACTGAGCTCAATCGCAGCGGAGATCAGCATGAACGAACCTGTCAGTCCCGGCCCACGCAATGGCATCCTGTCCCTCACCATCAAGGACAAGTCGGTGCTCTACGCTGCCTACATGCCCTTCATCAAGAATGGCGGCCTGTTCATTCCCACGAACAAGCATTATCGCTTGGGCGACGAGGTGTTCATGCTGCTGAGCCTGATGGATGAAGCGGAAAAAATCCCGGTCGCCGGCAAGGTGATCTGGATGACGCCCAAGGGCGCCCAGGGCAACCGCGCCGCCGGTGTTGGCGTGCAGTTCAGCGATGGCGACAATAGCGCCCGCAACCAGATCGAAACCCACTTGGCCGGCTCCCTGAAGTCCGACCGTCCTACCCATACGATGTAGCCCAGCCCTTTATGCTTGTAGATTCCCATTGTCACCTCGACCGCCTCGACCTCGCCGCCCATGATGGCTCCCTGGATGCCGCCCTGGACGCCGCCCGCCAGCGAGGTGTCGGCCATTTCCTGTGCATCGGCGTCAGCGCCGACAACGCCGCCGACGTCAAGGCGCTGGCCGAGCGTTATGCCGATGTCGATTGTTCGGTCGGTGTCCACCCGCTGGATGTCCAGCCTGACGCCGCCCCTGCGCTCGACTGGCTGCTGCGTGAGCTCGATCATCCACGGGTGGTAGCCATTGGCGAGACCGGCCTGGACTACCACTACGAGCCCGAAGCCGCCGACGTCCAGCAGGCATCGTTCCGCCTGCACCTGGAAGCGGCTCGGCAGACTGGCAAGCCGGTGATCATTCACACCCGAGGTGCCCGGGCCGATACCCTGGCCTTGCTGCGCGAGGCTGCGCTGCCTCAGGCCGGAGTGCTGCACTGTTTCACCGAAGACTGGGACATGGCCAAGGCTGCGCTGGACATGGGTTATTACATCTCCTTGTCCGGGATCGTCACGTTTCGCAATGCCGATGCCTTGCGTGACGTGGCCAGCAAGGTGCCGGCCGACCGCCTGCTGGTGGAAACCGATGCGCCTTACCTGGCGCCGATTCCCTATCGCGGCAAGCCCAACCTGCCGCAATACGTGCGGGAAGTGGCGCAGTTCCTGGCGATGCTGCGTGGCGAGTCGTACGAGCGTTTCGCCGAGCAGACCACGGAGAATTTTAAGAAATTGTTTCCACTGGCCCACGTCCGCGCGGCGCAGGCCTGAATTTCATGCAAAAAAAACCCGGGTTCTGGGGGGTGAATCCGGGTTAAGACCATTAGGAGTAAAACAAAGGCACGCGGTCCTTTGGTACCTTTATCAGCGCGTCACTTGGGGGAGATGTCGCGCCGACAGTTGAAGTATTGATCACTATGCCGACGCGTCCAGTCGGGCCCGGACGGTTTTTAAACAAATTTGGAATACGCTCGCTTCGGATAGGTTCTCACTGTGGCTGCGGCCAGGGAGGTAGAGCGTATCGAGGTGAATCCTGGGAAGCCTGGCATGCGCGGTTTTCTGAAGAACTGCGGCCGAGAACGGATGATCCGTGCATTTTTGCGTAAGTTAGGCATAATACCCGGCTTCGAATTTTGACCCTTCAGACCTTTTTCTTATGCACAAAGAACCCCGTAAGGTCCGTGAGTTTCGCCGCCGCGAGCAGGAAATTCTCGACACCGCGCTCAAGTTGTTCCTCGACCAGGGTGAAGACAGTGTCACCGTCGAGATGATTGCGGATGCCGTGGGTATCGGCAAAGGCACGATCTATAAACATTTCAAATCCAAGGCGGAGATCTACCTGCGCCTGATGCTCGACTACGAGCGCGATTTGAACGAGCTGCTGCATTCGGCCGATGTGGACAAGGACAAGGAGGCGCTGTCGCGGGCCTACTTCGAGTTCCGCATGCGCGACCCGCAGCGCTACCGCCTGTTTGATCGCCTGGAAGAGAAGGTGGTCAAGGGCAACCAGGTGCCGGAAATGGTCGAGGAGCTGCACAAGATCCGTGCCTCGAACTTCGAGCGCCTGACGTTGTTGATCAAGGGTCGGATCACTGAAGGCAAGCTCGAAGACGTGCCGCCTTATTTCCACTACTGCGCGGCCTGGGCGCTGGTGCATGGCGCGGTGGCGTTGTATCACTCGCCGTTCTGGAGCAACGTGCTGGAAGATCAGGAAGGCTTCTTCCAGTTCCTGATGGACATCGGCGTGCGCATGGGCAACAAGCGCAAGCGCGATACGGACGTGCCGAGCAACTGACATTCAGCTGCCTGATTGCGCCATGTCCGCTTACATGGCGCAGTGCCCCAGGAATATACTCAGGCATGGGCCTTGCGCAGACTTGATTTCTAGGTCAAGTTTTATCAGCCCCATTATCCTTTCGCCGGAGTGATCCATGATCGTTGACCGTCAAGGCAGGCGTTTCCGCAATCTGCGGATCAGCCTGACTTCAGCCTGCAATTACGCCTGTACCTACTGCGTGCCCGACGGCAAGCGGCTGGTGGCTGCGCAGGATGAACTGTCGGCCGACGCGATGGCGCGGGGCGTGGCCTACCTGATCGAGGCGGCCGGCATCGAGCGGCTGCGCATTACCGGTGGCGAGCCGTTGGTCAGTCCGAAGCTTGAGCGATTCATGGCCGCGGTGGGGCAGATGGGCCTGGAAGACATCAGCCTGACCACCAATGGCCAGTTGCTGGCGAAAAAGCTGCCCTTACTGGTTGACGCCGGGATTCGCCGCATCAACGTTTCCCTCGATACCCTGGATCCCGCGGCGTTTCGCAGTATCGCCCGGGGCGGTGACCTGGCGACCGTGCTCGATGGCATGGAGCAGGCCCGGGCCGCCGGGATGAAGATCAAAGTCAACATGGTGCCGTTGCGCGGGCAGAACCTGGACCAGGTGATGCCGTTGCTCGAATACTGCCTGGCGCGCGGCTATGAACTGCGGTTCATCGAGCTGATGCGCATGGGGCACCTGGCCAGCGACTCGAATGCATTCTTGCAGCAGTTCGTCAGCCTCCAGCAACTGCTCAGCCTGATCGGCGACCAATACGAATACCTGCAGGCCAACGCGCCCGTGGACGCCACGGCGGTGCGCTACGAGATCCCGGGGCTGGGGTATTTCGGCGTGATTGCCAACGAAAGCGTGCCGTTTTGCCGGACCTGTTCGCGGCTGCGGTTGTCGTCCACGGGTTGGCTGCACGGCTGCCTGTCGTCGAGCAATCGGCACTTTGTCGGCGACCTGCTCGACAAACCCCGTCACCAGGCGTTGCCTGCCCTTCAACGATTGTTGGTCAAGGCGCTGGGGGATAAGCAGGAAGTCGCGTTTTCCGGCGGTGCAACCATCATGAAAATCATCGGCGGCTGACGGCCGTTGTGGCGAGGGCGCTTGCTCCCTCGCCACGGATATCCGAGGCTGAAATTCCGACAAGTTCCTGAGCTGGCGCAAAAGCTGCATCCCACGGCCATTCGCCGGTTTTCCGACACCGGTTCTTGGAGGGTAGGATGCGTAGCCTGGTTTTGCTGCTGGCCGTTTTGGCGCTTGGCGGCTGTATGAATGTCAGCGACATGGGAGAGGGCGTTCGTTACCACATGAGTGATGCCGGCCTGCTGGACCACAGCGACAGCCGTCGGGTGAACAACCTGCGTATTCAGCCGGACTCGTTCATCTTCATCGCCCAGGGAGCCTTCGCCCCGCCAGGTGGCGCTTATCCGCGGCCCAACGTGGTGGCCGAGGAGGCCTTCAACGGTTTCATCGAATACTTCCCCATGGTTCGTCGCGCCCGCGCCCCCGAAGGCCTCGACCAGGCCATGGGCGAAGCCCGCGCCGCCGGCGCTCATTACCTGCTGTACACCCGTTTCGCCAAGGCGGATAACCGCATCGGCAACACCGACGAATGGGCGGACGAGGAAGCGGTGGATCGCCTGGGGGTCGACACCAGTGTGATTCAGATCATGTTGATCGAGACCAGCACCCAGTATTTGATTGATACTGCACGCATCAAGAGTCGTGGCGGTTTACTGACGTTGCACGACAAACAGCCCCAAGACCTCATCGCCACGCCGTTGCGTGAGTATGCCCGCAGCCTGCTGGGGATGAGCGACGAGTAACCACGAGGAGTCACCATGAGCGGACCGCAAAAAGCCAATGACTTGCTGGGGCAGATCCCCAAGACCAAAGGCCTGCCACCGGTCCACTTGTGGAACCCCGACTTCTGCGGCGACATCGATATGCGCATCGCCCGGGACGGCACCTGGTACTACCTGGGCACTCCCATCGGGCGCAAGCCGATGGTCAAACTGTTCTCTACCATCATCCGCCGCGACGGCGATGATTATTTCCTGATCACCCCTGTGGAAAAAGTCGGCATCCAGGTCGACGACGCGCCGTTCGTGGCCGTGACCCTGGACGTCGAAGGCGAGGGGGAAGGGCAGCTCCTGCGTTTTACCACCAATGTCGAGGAAACCACCGAAGCCGGCCCCGAGCATCCGATGCGAGTGGTGATCGATCCTCAAACCCAGGAACCCGCGCCCTACGTCCATGTGCGCAGTAATCTCGAAGCGCTGATCCACCGCAATGTGTTTTACCAACTGGTGGAATTGGCGGTCAGTCGTGAGATGGATGGGCAGCGCTGGCTGGGTGTGTGGAGTGGTGGCGAGTTCTACCCGATAGGCCTGGAGCCTTAGATCCTGTGGGAGCGGGCTTGCTCGCGAAGGCGATAAGTCAGTCAAATCAATGTTTGCCGATCTACCGCCTTCGCGGGCAAGCCCGCTCCCACATTGTTTTGTGCAAGATTCGGATTGACACCCAATCGTATGATGATTAGCGTGGGCCACCACAAGAACAGCCCACGGGGTCTCCATGTCCAGCAGTTTTCATGCATCGACCGTCGATTGGTTGGGTGGCTGGATAGCCGCCGGCCAGGTCAAGCCTGGGCAAACCATCAAGGTCGAAGCGGACCTGGGCGAACAGCTGGGCGTCAGCCGTACGGTGATTCGCGAGGCGATCAAGACCCTGGTGGCCAAAGGCATGCTGGAGGTCGGGCCGAAAGTCGGTACCCGGGTATTGCCCGTGCGCCGCTGGAACCTGTTCGACCCGCAGGTGGTCGGCTGGTTGTCGCGCAGCGGCCTGCCGGAAAACTTTGTCGATGACCTGTTGGACCTGCGTCGTACCATCGAACCAATGGCGGTCCGCTGGGCCTGCGAGCGCGCCACGGCCGACCAGGTGACGGCGATTCGCCTGGCCTACCATGCCCTGGAACGGGCGGTGGACAGCGGCACCGATTACAACCGTGCCGACCAGTTCTTCCACGAGTGCATCCTCGCCGCCAGTCATAATCAGTTCATCGAACAGATGGTCCCGGCCCTCGGGGCGTTGCTGGCCGTGTCGTTCGAGGTGTCGGCCGCCGACCCGGATGAACTGCGGCGCACATTACCCATCCATAAGGACATCGCCGAAGCCATCGCCGCCCGTGACGCGGCGCGAGGCGTGTGGGCCTGCATGACCCTGATCGATAACGCCGACCTGGCGATCAAACGCTTTTACCCCAATGTCATGGCCGGTCGCACGGAGACCGCCGGACCCATCGGGAACAGGAGATTTCAATGAAGTGCAAGGCTGTGACGGAACACCGTGCGCAATTGGGCGAAGGGCCCTTCTGGGATGAACCGACCCAGGCGTTGTACTGGGTCGACATCGCCGGCAAGCAGGCGCTTCGGTTGATCGGCGCCAATGTGCAGATCTGGCAGATGCCCGAGCATGTCTCGGCCTTTATCCCAACCCAGAATGGCGACGCGCTGGTGACCCTGAGCAGCGGTGTCTATCGGCTGGACCTCGACTCGCCTGGGCTGCAACCGCGCCTGACGCTGCTGTGCATGGCCGATCCCCAGCCCGGCAACCGCCCCAACGAGGCCCGCTGCGATGCCCAGGGCCAGCTCTGGCTCGGCACCATGCAGAACAACATCGGCGAAGCCGGCGAAGACTTGCCCATCGAACGACGTTCCGGCGGGTTGTTTCGCGTCGGTAGCGACGGCCGGGTGATGCCGCTGTTACGTGGGCTGGGCATTCCCAATACGTTGCTGTGGAGCCCCGACGGCACCACGGTGTACTTCGGCGACAGCCTCGACGGCACGCTGTATCGGCACTTTATCTACCCCGAAGGCCACTTGGCGCCGCCCGAGGTCTGGTTCGGCCCCCACCCGCGCGGCGGGCCCGATGGTTCGGCAATGGACGCCCGTGGCTACATCTGGAACGCGCGCTGGGATGGCAGTTGCCTGCTGCGCTTGCACCCGGACGGCCATGTCGACCAGGTGATCGAGTTGCCTGTCAGCCGCCCGACCAGCTGTGTGTTTGGCGGCGAAGACCTCAAGACGCTGTACATCACCAGCGCGGCGAGCCCGCTGGGCCACCCGCTGGACGGTGCCGTGCTGTCGATGCGGGTCGATGTGCCAGGGATAGCGTGTACGAGGTTTGCTGGTTAGATCCCAAAATATGGGATGTAAATATATATATTGAGATTGTTGGCCGGCCGGGTTTATAGTCGGCTCCATCAGCAAGACGCACTCACACTAAAAAAACAAGACAGGTGAAGTGATGCAACGATCCTCCCCCGTGCGCCCCGGTGGCGTACGCGAGCCAGTGTTTTTCCAAGTGCCTCTGGACCGGTCATCCGTGGATGCCCGGTTTTCGTCATGCCTGGAAACAGGAGATTTGATCCATGGCTGATGCGCTTCGCCTGCCGCCCGTGCCGGAGCCACCCAAGGGCGAGCGCCTGAAGGGCAAGGTCGTGTTGCTCACCGGGGCGGCCCAGGGGATTGGCGAGGCGATCGTCGCCGCGTTCGCGTCGCAACAGGCACGGTTGGTGATCAGCGACATCCAGGCGCAGAAGGTCGAGCAAGTGGCCGCGCTCTGGCGTGAGCGCGGGGCGGACGTCCACGCCATGCGGGCTGACGTGTCGAACCCGCAGGACCTGGACGCCATGGCCCGCCGGGCTGTCGAATTGCATGGTCGCATCGACGTGCTGGTGAACTGCGCCGGCGTCAACGTCTTCCGTGACCCGCTGGAAATGACCGAGCAAGACTGGCGGCGCTGTTTCGCCATCGACCTGGATGGTGCCTGGTACGGTTGCAAGGCGGTGTTGCCGCAGATGATCGAGCAGGGCGTTGGCAGCATCATCAACATCGCCTCGACCCATTCGTCCCACATTATTCCCGGCTGTTTCCCATACCCGGTGGCCAAGCACGGCCTGTTGGGCCTGACCCGCGCCCTGGGCATCGAATACGCACCCAAGGGGGTACGCGTGAACGCCATCGCCCCGGGGTATATCGAAACCCAACTGAACGTCGACTACTGGAACGGCTTTGCCGATCCCCATGCCGAACGCCAGCGAGCACTGGACCTGCACCCGCCGCGGCGTATCGGGCAACCGATCGAAGTGGCCATGACGGCGGTGTTCCTGGCCAGCGATGAAGCACCTTTTATCAATGCCTCATGCATCACCATCGATGGTGGGCGTTCGGTCATGTACCACGACTGAACGAACCTGGATGGCCGGGTGAAATTTCGCCTGTCATCCAATCATCATACGATATGACTATTTAGGCCTATGCTGTGTAGCAACGTGCTGTAACCGCCCAGCCTGCGTTTTTTCACCGACGGTGGAGCAGGGCCCTGGACGTCTGGCTTTCAATAAAAAAAACAAGGAGTCAACTATGAAGCATCGTCGTGGGATCCGTTCCCTGTGCCGCGCCGCCCTGGCGGTTACCGCGGTCAGCCTCAGCAGCAGCTTGCTGGCGGCTGATCCCGTGAAAATCGGTTTCCTGGTCAAGCAGGCCGAGGAGCCTTGGTTCCAGACCGAATGGGCGTTCGCCGAGAAGGCGAGCAAGGATAAAGGCTTCGAACTGATCAAGATTGCCGTGCCCGATGGCGAGAAAACCCTTTCGGCCATCGACAGCCTGGCCGCCAACGGCGCCAAGGGTTTCGTGATCTGCCCGCCGGACGTGTCCCTCGGCCCGGCCATCATGGCCAAGGCCAAGCTCAACGACCTCAAGGTCATTGCCGTCGACGACCGTTTCGTCGACGCCAGCGGCAAGTTCATGGAAGACGTCCCGTACCTGGGCATGGCCGCGTTCGAAGTAGGCCAGAAGCAGGGCGCCGCCATGGCTGCCGAAGCGAAAAAACGTAACTGGGACTGGAAGGACACCTACGCGGTGATCAACACCTTCAACGAGCTGGACACCGGTAAGAAGCGCACCGACGGTTCGGTCGATGCATTGAAGAAGGCCGGGATGCCGCAAGACCATATCCTCTTTTCGGCGCTCAAGACCCTCGACGTACCAGGCAGCATGGACTCCACCAACTCCGCCCTGGTGAAACTGCCCAGCGGCGCGAAGAACTTGATCATCGGCGGCATGAACGACAACACCGTGCTGGGCGGCGTGCGCGCCACCGAAAGTGCCGGCTTCAAGGCAGCGAACGTGATCGGGATCGGTATCAACGGCACCGACGCCATTGGCGAGCTGAAGAAACCCGACAGCGGCTTCTTTGGGTCAATGCTGCCAAGCCCGCACATCGAAGGCTACAAGACCGCCGAGATGATGTACGAGTGGATCACCACCGGCAAGGAACCGCCGAAGTACACCGCAATGGACGAGGTGACGCTGATCACCCGCGAGAACTTCAAGCAGGAGCTGGAAAAAATCGGCCTGTGGAACTGACGGTCGGTTGATTCAAGAGTGGCCCTGGTAACGGGGCCGCTTGATCTCTGTGAGTTCGAGGTGGTTATGCAAGCGCAAACAGCGACACAACAACACAACATCGGCGGCAGCTTGCGGTTCAACGGGATCGGCAAATCCTTTCCCGGCGTGCAGGCGCTGGCCAACATCAGTTTCGTCGCGCATCCGGGTCAGGTTCATGCCTTGATGGGCGAGAACGGCGCGGGCAAGTCCACGTTGCTGAAGATCCTCGGCGGCGCCTACATCCCGAGCAGCGGCGAGCTGCAGATCGGCGAGCAGACGATGGCCTTCAAATCCACCGCCGACAGCATCGCCAGCGGCGTGGCGGTGATTCACCAGGAGTTGCACCTGGTGCCGGAAATGACCGTCGCCGAGAACCTGTTCCTCGGCCATCTGCCGGCTCGCTTCGGCCTGGTCAACCGTGGGTTGTTGCGCCAGCAGGCGCTGAACCTGCTCAAGGGCCTGGCCGACGAAATCGACCCGCACGAAAAGGTCGGCCGCCTGTCCCTCGGCCAGCGCCAATTGGTGGAAATCGCCAAGGCGCTGTCCCGTGGCGCCCATGTCATCGCCTTCGACGAACCCACCAGCAGCCTGTCGGCCCGGGAGATCGACCGGTTGATGGCGATCATCGCGCGCCTGCGGGATGAGGGCAAAGTGGTGCTGTATGTCAGCCACCGCATGGAAGAGGTGTTCCGCATCTGCAACGCGGTGACGGTGTTCAAGGACGGTCGCTACGTGCGCACCTTCGAGAACATGGGCGAGCTGACCCACGACCAGTTGGTCACCTGCATGGTCGGCCGCGATATCCAGGACATCTACGATTACCGTGCGCGCGAGCGCGGCGAAGTGGCGTTGCAGGTCGAGCGCCTGCTCGGGCCGGGGCTGCGCGAGCCGGTGAGTTTCCAGGTGCACAAGGGTGAAATCCTTGGCCTGTTCGGGTTGGTGGGGGCCGGTCGCACCGAGCTCCTGCGCTTGCTGAGCGGTCTGGAGCGCCAGACCGAAGGGCGCCTGGTCTTGCATGGCCAGGAACTGACACTGCGTTCGCCCCGGGACGCCATCGGTGCCGGCGTGCTGCTTTGCCCGGAAGACCGCAAGAAGGAAGGCATCATGCCCCTGGCGAGCGTGGGCGAGAACATCAACATCAGCGCCCGTAGCGCCCATTCCACCCTGGGGTGCCTGTTGCGCGGCGATTGGGAGCGGGGCAACGCCGACAAACAGATCAAGGCGTTGAAAGTGAAGACCCCGACGGCGGGGCAAAAAATCATGTACCTGTCCGGCGGCAACCAGCAGAAGGCGATTCTCGGTCGCTGGCTGTCGATGCCGATGAAGGTGTTGTTGCTGGACGAGCCGACCCGCGGCATCGACATCGGCGCCAAGGCCGAGATCTACCAGATTATCCACAACCTGGCAGCCGACGGTATCGCGGTGATCGTGGTGTCCAGCGACCTGATGGAAGTGATGGGTATTTCCGACCGGATCCTGGTGCTCTGCGAAGGGGCCATGCGTGGCGAGTTGCCGCGCGACCAGGCCAATGAATCCAACCTGCTGCAACTGGCGCTGCCACGCCAACGCGTTGCCGACGCGGCGAACTGAGAGGTAATCATGACCATTCAAAACAATGCACTGCCAACGGCGCGCAAACCCCTGGATATGCGGCGTTTCCTCGACGATTGGGCCATGTTGCTGGCGGCCATCGGGGTCTTCGTGCTCTGCACGCTGTTGATCGACAACTTCCTGTCGCCTTTGAACATGCGCGGCCTGGGCCTGGCGATTTCCACCACCGGCATCGCCGCTTGCACCATGTTGTATTGCCTGGCCTCCGGGCACTTCGACCTGTCGGTCGGCTCGGTGATCGCCTGTGCCGGCGTGGTCGCGGCCGTGGTGATGCGCGACACCGACAGCGTGTTGCTGGGCGTCGGCGCGGCGCTGGTGATGGGGCTGATCGTCGGCCTGATCAACGGCATCGTCATCGCCAAGCTGCGGGTCAATGCGTTGATCACCACGCTGGCGACGATGCAGATCGTCCGCGGCCTGGCCTACATCTTCGCCAACGGTAAAGCGGTGGGCGTGTCCCAGGAAGCGTTCTTCGTGTACGGCAACGGCCAGTTGTTCGGCGTGCCGGTGCCGATCCTGATCACCATTGCCTGTTTCCTGTTTTTTGGCTGGCTGCTGAACTACACCACCTATGGGCGCAACACCATGGCCATCGGCGGCAACCAGGAAGCGGCGTTGCTGGCGGGGGTGAACGTTGATCGCACCAAGATCATCATTTTCGCCGTGCACGGTGTGATCGGCGCCCTGGCCGGGGTGATCCTGGCCTCGCGCATGACCTCGGGGCAACCGATGATCGGCCAGGGCTTCGAGCTGACCGTGATTTCGGCCTGCGTCCTGGGTGGAGTGTCGCTCAGCGGTGGTATCGGCATGATCCGCCACGTGATTGCCGGCGTGCTGATCCTGGCGATCATCGAAAACGCGATGAACCTGAAGAACATCGACACCTTCTACCAATACGTCATCCGCGGCTCGATCCTGTTGCTGGCGGTGGTGATCGACCGCCTGAAACAGCGCTGAACCCTGCGGCGGCCGGGCGGGCCCCTTCGCGGGCAAGCCCGGCTCCCACAGTGGCTGCGGTGGTGGGTGATTTTGTGGTGGGTGCGAATCTTGTGCCGGCCTGGGCTTTGTGGGAGCGAGCTTGCTCGCGAAGGCGTCATCCCTGACGCTCAACCATCACCCTGCCTTGCGCAACGCCTCGACCAGTTCCTGCTTGCGCATCTTCGAACGCCCGGGGATGTTTTTCGCCCGGGCTTCCTTCATCAGGCTGTCCACCGTTTGCGTCTGGTGGGAGGCCTTGCTGCTGCGCGGATGGCCTTCGCGGGTCTTGGCGGCGCGGCGGGCGGACGCCTTGCGATCGGTTTTCTTCCGCGCCACCGGCTTGTCCTTCCCCGAACCGCCGGCGCGTTCGCCACCCCCCGATTGCTTGTTCACCGTCGCCCAGGCCCGGGCCTCGGCCTTCTCTTCGGACAAGCCTTTCTTCTCGTAGCTTTCCTCGATGTGCTCGGCCTTGCGCTTTTGCTCGGCGGTGTACTTGTCTTTGCTTCCACGAGGCATGGGATCTTCCTCCTCCGGTGTGTGAGCCGCGCTTACTGGCTGGCGCCGCCGCCTTCGGAACCCGAACCCCCGGTGGTGGTTTTCGAGCCCACGCCGGTGCCGGCGTTGTCGGGGGCGGTGGCGTCCGGGGTATTCATCCCGCCCTGGCGCCCCGTGTCATTGCCCTGCACGCGCGGGTCGGTGCCGGCGGCTGGTGGCTGACCATTGTTCAAGGTGCCGCCGCCGGTACCGTCGGTGTTCAACTTGGGCAGCCCTTGGGTGGCCGGGGAGTTGGGCGCCTGCACGGGGTCGGTCGGCCCGGTGCCGGAAGTGGTCGCCGCGAACGCCGCCGAGGACAGCAGCGTGGCGAGGGTAAATGCAGTCAGCCTTGAAGTGATCATGGTGTCGCCTCCATTTTTTTGAATGCTTGCCTGATCTTGGGCCTTGGCGGTTCGAGGTTGGTGCCTGGAGGGCGACGAATGGCGCATTGGAAAACCGCCTGTCTATCTGCCAGAAGCTGGACGCTGCCCGTGACGAGCGCGACGTAGCGGCTTAGTATGGCGTTTTCAATTGGCTACAAGGCCTGTCCATGTCGATCGAGATCCGTCCCGCGCAACCCAGCGATGCGCCGCAAATCCTTGCCTTCATCACCGAATTGGCCGATTACGAAAAGGCTCGTCACGAAGTCATCGCCAGTGTGGCCGACATCGAGCGCAGCCTGTTCAGCGAAGGCGCGACCGCCCACGGTTTGATCTGTCTGCGCGATGGCGTGCCGATCGGTTTCGCAGTGTTTTTCTTCAGCTACTCCACCTGGCTGGGCAGCAATTGCCTGTACCTGGAGGACCTGTACATCACCCCCGACCAGCGCGGCGGCGGGGCGGGCAAGACGCTGTTGCGGCATCTGGCGAAGATCGCCTGTGACAACGATTGCGGCCGTTTCGAATGGAGTGTCCTGGACTGGAACACGCCGGCCATCGAGTTCTACAAGTCCCTGGGTGCGCAGCCTCAGGAAGAATGGGTGCGCTACCGCATGGACGGCAAGGTGCTACGGGATTTCGCCCAGGGCCATTGAACGGCTCACGAGTGGTCGTTGGACGCCCACTGGGCAAATCCCGGTCGCTGCTCCAGGCGCTTGCAATACGCGGCAACGGCCGGGTAGTGCGGGCGCTCCATGGGCGCCTGGCGCCAGCGGTGCACGGATAGGCCGATGAGCACGTCGGCCAGGGAAAAATCGGCACCCGCCACGTACGCGCCGGTGCGGTTCAACTGCTGCTCCAACAGGCCCATCTTCTCATTCCAGCCCTTGATGCCTGCGGCAATGGCCGACGGGTCTTGCATCGCCGGGTTCTTGCGCACCAGCGCGTGAAACGCGTAGCCCCATGACGGGTTGAGCTCCGTCGCCTGCCAGTCCATCCACTGTTCGATCCGCGCCCGCGCAGCCGGTTCGACGGGCAGCAGATCGCTGCGTCCATGCTTGCCCACCAGGTAGCGGCAGACGGTGTTCGATTCCCAGAGCACACCATTCTCGTCAATGATCACCGGCACCTGGGCGTTGGGGTTCAGCGCCAGGAATTCCGGGTTCTGGGTCGAATTGAAGCCGATGCCCCAGTCTTCCCGGTCGTAGTCGATGGCCAGTTCCTGGCAGGTCCACAGCACCTTCCTGACGTTGATCGAAGAGGTCCGACCGAGAATTTTCAACAGTTGTCCCATTACGTTTTCCCTGAGAGTAGAGGCATCCGACGCAGAACGTAGCAGGGTCGCGGGCGGATGGCGATGGGTTTGGCGGAGGGTGGTTTTATTCCCAATATATGGGAGTGTTATTTATATATTGAGATTTTTCTGTGCTCAGGTTTATAGTCCGCCTCACTCACTGCCAAAAAACAGAACAGGTGAAGCGGATGCAGGCGCAATTGATCGCGCTCGATTGGGGGACCACCTCATTACGGGCTTACAAACTCGCTGCCGGCGGCGAGGTGCTGGAACAGCGCGCGCTGTCGTCGGGGATCATGCAATTGCCCGCCGGGCCGCGCACCGTGGCCGGTCGGCTATGCAGCGATGGTTTCGAGCTGGCGTTCGACGAGGCCTGTGGCGACTGGCTCGATGCACAGCCAGGCTTGCCAGTGATTGCCTGCGGCATGGTGGGCAGCGCCCAAGGCTGGCGCGAAGCGCCTTACTGCGACACGCCGGCCAACGTGGCCAATCTCGGACATTCCCTACAAACCGTTCGCAGTCTTCGCGGTGTCGATGTGCACATCGTGCCCGGCGTGATCCAACGTTCCCGCTTGCCCAATGTGATGCGGGGTGAAGAGACCCAGGTACTTGGTGCCCTGCACAGCCTGCCGGACGAAGCCGTGTTGATCGGCCTGCCCGGCAGCCACTCGAAATGGGTAGAAGTGGCTGCCGGCTGCATCGTGCATTTCGATACCTTCATGACCGGTGAGATCTTCGCCGTGCTCAGTGATCACAGCATTCTCGGTCGGACCCAGCAGCGGGGCGCGACGTTCGACGGCGAGGCCTTCGATCGCGGCGTGCAGGTGGCGTTGTCCACGGACGGTCAGATCGGCCCGCTGTCGACGGTGTTCAGCGCCCGTAGCCTCGGCCTGACCGGTGCACTCGGCGCCGCAGCCCAAGCGGACTACCTTTCCGGCCTGTTGATCGGCCACGAATTGACGGCGCTGGCCGCCGTGCAACGCCAGCGGCGCAACAGCGTCCACCTGCCAACGGTGGTGCTGATCGGCAATTCCCAACTCTGCGCCCGTTATCAACGAGCGCTCGACGCCTGCGGTTTTACCCGGGTGACCCTGGCCGAACAGGCCACCGAACGTGGTTTGTGGCAACTGGCCGTGGCGGCCGGGCTGCTCGATTCCACCGCATCGCGTTAACCCTGACTGGAGGTCTGACATGCTCACTCAAGCACTGGCGCACAACGGGCTGATCGCGATCCTGCGTGGTCTGCGTCCCGAAGAGGCGGCAGCCATCGGCGAAGTCCTGTACAGCGCCGGATTTCGCGTCATCGAGGTACCGCTCAATTCCCCCGAGCCGTACGAAAGTATCCGCATTCTGCGCAGTACCTTGCCTGCCGATTGCCTGATCGGTGCCGGCACCGTGCTTACGCCTGAGCAGGTGGAACAGGTCAAGGCCGCCGGCGGCCAGGTGATCGTCATGCCCCACAGCGACCCGAAAGTCTTGCGTGCGGCGAAAGCGGCAGGGCTGTACCTGTCGCCGGGGGTCGCCACGCCCACCGAAGCCTTCGCCGCACTGGCCGAAGGCGCCCATGTCCTGAAGCTGTTTCCCGCCGAGCAAATGGGCCCGGCAGTGGTCAAGGCCTGGCTCGCCGTGCTGCCGGCCGGGACTGTGCTGGTGCCGGTGGGCGGGATCACGCCGGACAACATGGCGGTGTTCGTCGAGGCTGGCGTCAAGGGCTTCGGCCTCGGTTCCGGGCTGTTCAAGCCGGGCCTGACGGCCGAGGAGGTCGCGGTGCGCGCCAAGGCCTATGTGGCCGCGTGGAATGCCCTGAACTGAAGATTTTTCCGGCGCTGCAGGCGCTGCATCCGATAAGAGAGACAACAAGATGAAAATCACCAAACTGACCACCTTCATCGTTCCGCCGCGCTGGTGCTTCCTCAAGGTCGAGACCGACGAGGGTGTCACCGGTTGGGGCGAGCCCGTGGTCGAGGGCCGTGCCCACACTGTGGCGGCAGCCGTTGAAGAATTGTCCGACTACCTGATCGGCAAAGACCCACGCAACATCGAAGACATCTGGACCGTGCTCTATCGCGGCGGCTTCTACCGCGGCGGCGCCGTGCATATGAGCGCCTTGGCCGGCATCGACCAGGCGTTGTGGGACATCAAGGGCAAGGCCCTGGGCGTGTCGGTCAGCGATTTGCTCGGAGGCCAGGTGCGCGACAAGATCCGCGTGTATTCGTGGATCGGCGGTGACCGGCCGGCGGACACCGCCCGCGCCGCCAAAGAGGCCGTGGGCCGTGGCTTCACGGCGGTGAAGATGAATGGCACCGAAGAGCTGCAATTCCTCGACACCTTCGAGAAGGTCGACCTGGCCTTGGCCAACGTCGCCGCCGTGCGCGATGCGGTCGGGCCGAACGTCGGCATCGGCGTGGATTTCCATGGTCGGGTGCACAAGCCGATGGCCAAGGTGCTGATGAAGGAACTTGACCCGTACAAGCTGATGTTCATCGAAGAGCCGGTGCTCAGTGAAAACTACGAAGCGCTCAAGGAACTGGCGCCGCTGACCAGCACGCCGATTGCCCTGGGCGAGCGCTTGTTCTCCCGTTGGGACTTCAAGCGGGTGCTCAGTGAAGGCTACGTCGACATCATCCAACCGGACGCCTCCCACGCCGGCGGCATCACCGAAACCCGCAAGATCGCCAACATGGCCGAGGCCTACGACGTGGCGCTGGCGCTGCACTGCCCGCTGGGGCCGATCGCCCTGGCGGCGTGCCTGCAACTGGACGCCGCGTGCTACAACGCGTTCATCCAGGAGCAGAGCCTGGGCATCCACTACAACGAGAGCAACGACCTGCTGGACTACATCAAGGACCCGCAGGTGTTCGACTATGACCAGGGTTTTGTGAAGATCCCCAATGGCCCGGGCCTGGGCATCGAGATCAACGAGGAGTACGTCATCGAGCGCGCGGCCATCGGCCACCGTTGGCGCAATCCGATCTGGCGGCATGCCGATGGGAGTTTTGCTGAGTGGTAACTGCCTGACACTCCGCCAATCCCTGTGGGAGCGGGCTTGCTCGCGAAGGCGGTGTGTCAGCCGCACATTCGTCAGCTGACACTCCCTCTTCGCGAGCAAGCCCGCTCCCACAGTTTGATCTCCGTAGGTCAGGAGATCGCTCATCAAGCGTCCGCCCCCTCAATAACCATAAGAAGAGGCACCTCACATGCAAGCGCACACCCTGAGCGCGCAGGCGTCGTTGGTGA
This sequence comes from Pseudomonas sp. MS646, assembly GCF_036693845.1. NCBI lineage: Bacteria > Pseudomonadati > Pseudomonadota > Gammaproteobacteria > Pseudomonadales > Pseudomonadaceae > Pseudomonas > Pseudomonas sp. MS646. Next base: position 4,362,275 of record NZ_CP144763.1, on the reverse strand, counting down.
CGCCCAGCCGCAAGCGTTTTTTCATCATGGTCCTGCTGTTCATCACCGTGGTGATCAACTACCTGGACCGCAGCAACCTGTCGATCGCCGCTCCCGCACTGACCAGTGAACTGGGCATCGACCCGATTCATGTCGGGCTGATTTTCTCGGCATTCGGCTGGACCTACGCCGCCATGCAGATTCCTGGCGGTTGGCTGGTGGACCGCGTGCCGCCGCGCATCCTGTACAGCGTGGCGCTGTTGTTATGGTCGGCGGCCACGGTGATGCTCGGTTTCGCCGCCAGCTTCATCGCGCTGTTCGTGTTGCGCATGGCGGTCGGTGCCCTGGAAGCGCCGGCGTATCCGATCAACAGCCGCGTGGTGACCACCTGGTTTCCCGAGCGCGAGCGGGCCACGGCCATCGGTTTCTACACCTCCGGGCAGTTCGTCGGGCTGGCCTTCCTGACTCCGGTGCTGGCGTGGCTGCAACACGCTTTCGGCTGGCACATGGTGTTCGTGGTGACCGGTGCCGTGGGCATTATCTGGGCGGCGATCTGGTACGCGGTGTATCGCGAGCCACGGGATTTCAAAGGCGCCAACGCCGCCGAAATCGAGTTAATCCGCGAGGGCGGCGGGCTGGTGGACATCCAGGCCGAAACCACCCGGGCCAAGGCGAAGTTCAGTTGGGCCGACCTCGGCATCGTCCTGACCCAGCGCAAGCTGTGGGGCATCTACCTAGGGCAGTTCTGCCTGAACTCCACGTTGTGGTTCTTCCTGACCTGGTTCCCGACCTACCTGGTGAAATACCGCGGGATGGACTTCATCAAGTCTGGCTTGTTGGCGTCGTTGCCGTTCCTGGCGGCGTTTGTTGGCGTGTTGTGCTCGGGGTTTTTCTCCGACTGGCTGATCCGGCGCGGTGCCACCGTGGGGTTCGCGCGCAAGCTGCCAATCATTGGCGGGTTGCTGATCTCCACCGCGATCATCGGGGCCAACTTCGTCGAGTCGACACCGCTGGTCATCGCCTTCCTGGCCCTGGCGTTCTTCGGCAATGGCCTGGCGTCGATCACCTGGTCGTTGGTTTCCACCCTGGCGCCGGCACGCCTGCTCGGGCTGACGGGTGGGGTGTTCAACTTCATCGGCAACCTGGCGGCCATCGCCACGCCCATCGTCATCGGCTTCCTGGCCAGTGGCGATTCGTTCGCCCCGGCCATCACCTACATCGCCGTTCTGGCACTGGTTGGCGCGCTGTCCTACATTCTGCTGGTCGGGAAGGTCGAGCGCATCGAGTTGTAGTCCGACGGGGCGGGCGACCATAATGCCGCCCGTTCCCCGCTCACTGTTGAAGGCCGGTTATGCAGCAAGACGAACCAAAAACCACCAAGGACGCAGCGCCTACGGGCACCCAGACATTGCTGCGCGGCCTGGGGGTGGTCCAGGCAGTCGCCAGCGGCGCCCGTGACCTGAAGGAAATCGCCCGGCTGATCGGCACTACCCGCAGCACCACCCATCGCCTCGCCAGTTGCCTGGTGGAGGAACGTTACCTGCGCGTGGTGCCACAAGTGGGTTACCTGCTGGGGCCGAAGTTGATCGAGCTGGGTTTCCAGGCCCGGGAAGAACTGCCGCTGGTGAACCTGGCGGGGCCGTACCTGGACGAATTGTCGGCGCTCACCGGGGACACCGTGCACCTGGCGATCCGCGAAGGCGACGAGGTTTTGTACCTGCTGAAGAATCCGGGGCGCAACGGCCCGGAAATGCGCTCACGGGTGGGCCATCGCATGCCCTTGGCGCGCACCGGGATCGGCAAGGCGTTGATGCTCGATGATTCTCCGCAGATGTGGCAGCGGTTGTATGAAATCAGTCTGCCGGCCGGCGGCAAGCATCAATTCTGGCCCCAGCATCAGGAGCAATCCTGGGAGCAGTTCCAGCAACGGATGCTGGAGTACGTGGCGGGGGGCTATGCGTTCGACCTGGAAGACAACGAACCGTCGATTCGCTGCGTGGCGGCGCCGATTCGTGACGCCGGCAAACGGATTGTCGCCGGTATCAGCATCGCCAGCACCGTGCCGTACATGCCGCTGGAAAAAATGGCCGAGCTGATTCCCCTGGTCAAAGGGGTCACAGCCCGGCTTTCGGCGGAGTTGGGCGCCAAGGTCTGATGAGTGGCCGGTGTGGCTAATTCGAGTATTCGAATTAACCGTACAGGCCACTGCGTCAGGCCTTGAGCGTGGCCATGTCGATGACGAAGCGATACTTCACGTCACCGGCGATCATGCGGCTGTAGGCCTCGTTGATCTGGCGGATGTCGAGCATCTCGATGTCGCAACTGATGTTGTGTTCGGCGCAGAAGTCCAGCACTTCCTGGGTTTCAGCGATGCCACCGATCAGCGAGCCGGCCAGGGCCCGGCGACCCATGATCAAGTTGGCCGCATGCACTGGCGGATCGATCGGCTCGACCAGGCCCACCAGGATGTGCACGCCGTCGAAGCGCAGGGTACTGAGGTAGGGGTTGAGGTCGTGCTGTACCGGAATGGTGTCCAGCAGGAAGTGGAAGCGTCCGGCTGCGGCGGCCATCTGCGCGGCGTCGGTGGATACGATCACATGATCGGCACCCTGGCGACGGGCTTCTTCGGCCTTGCTGGCCGAGCGGGTGAACAACGTGACTTCCGCGCCCATGGCCTTGGCGAACTTGATGCCCATGTGGCCGAGGCCGCCCATGCCCAACACGCCGACCTTGTCGCCGGCTTTCACGCCGTGGTGTTTGAGCGGGGAGTAGGTCGTGATGCCTGCGCAGAGGATCGGTGCGGCGCTGGCCAGGTCCAGTCCAGCCGGGATGCGCAGCACGAAGTGCTCCTGGACCACGATGCTGTTGGAGTAGCCACCCATGGTATGGCCGCCACTCACGCGGTCCGGGCTGGCGTAGGTCTGGGTCATACCCTGATAGCAGTATTGCTCCAGGTCGGCATGACAGGCTTCGCACTCGCGGCAGGAGTCGACCATGCAGCCTACGCCCACCACGTCGCCGACCTTATGGCGGGTCACATTCGCACCGACGGCGGTAACCTTGCCGACGATCTCGTGGCCAGGCATCAGCGGGTAGACGGCGATGCCCCACTCGTTGCGCGCCTGGTGGATGTCGGAGTGGCAGACGCCGCAGTAGAGAATTTCGATCGCCACGTCGTCGGCCCGTGGGCTGCGGCGTTCGAACTTCATAGGGGCGAGGGGCGCGGTGGGTGATTGAGCGGCGTATCCGATGGCGGTGTACATGATGGACCTCGCTAAGCAGTGAACAGTGAGGTGATCTATTCTGGGAGCCGTGGCGGCCTGCGGCGATGGCGATTCCTACGGGTGTCATGCCTAATCCTCCGACCTTGGCCGTGGATTGCTCCTATGGGGCGCCAGACCTGCGATGATGTCCTCATCCCTTTTTCCGTGAAGTTTTCCCCATGTTGCTGACTCGTCATCTCGATGCCAACGCGGCGCTGGTTTCGCTGATCGAACCCTTGGCGACCCGTGACGGCTTTATCCCTACACGTCTTGCGGGCGTGCAAGTGCTGCGGTGCAGCCAGGACATTGCCCGTGGCCCGCAGCTCTACGAACCGAGCCTGGTGATCATCGCCCAAGGCAGCAAATTGGCTTATCTGGGCCCGCGCACGCTGGAGTACGGCGCCGGGCATTACCTGATCCAGGCACTGCCGGTGCCGTTCGAGTGCGAAACCTATGCCATGCCCGATGCTCCGTTGCTCGGGATATCCGTGGCGATCGATCGGGCGCTGTTGGGCGAGTTGGTGCTGGCCATGGGGTTGATGCCGGGGCGAAGCCTCGCGGCCCAGACGCCGGAGTCCATGACCAGTGCCGTGCTCGATGGCGCCATGCGCGGCTGCGTCGAACGTCTGCTGCAATGCTTGCATGATCCGCTGGAGTGCCAGGTCATGGGCCAGGCGCGACTGCGCGAATTACTCTTCGCCGCCTTGCGCGGGCCCCAGGCCGATGTGCTCAGGGCGCTGGTGGAACAGCACGGCCAGTTCGCCCGGATTGCCGCGGCCCTGAGCCATCTGCACGCGCACTTCACCGAGCCGCTGAACGTCGAGACCCTCGCCAACTGCGCCAACATGAGTGCTTCGACGTTTCATGAGCATTTCAAGCGCAGCACGCTGCTCTCGCCGGTGCAGTACCTCAAGCGCTTGCGTTTGCTCAAGGCCCAGCGGCTGTTGCTCATCGATGGCATGGGGGTGGCGCAGGTGGCGCATCAGGTGGGGTATCAGAGCTCGTCGCAGTTCAGCCGGGAGTACAAGCGTTATTTCGAGCGCAGTCCCGGGGAAGAACGCGCCGCCTGATCCTGTGATGTTCACCTGTGGGAGCGAGCTTGCTCGCGATAGCGGCGGTTCAGCTTGCATCAATGTTGAATGGGCTGCCGTCATCGCGAGCAAGCTCGCTCCCACACGTTGGTCTGCGATGTTCTTGGATGGGCACGCAACAAAAAGGCCCCCATTGCGGGAGCCTTGATGTTCAGCGGGTCGGCTTACATGTTCGGGTAGGTCGGTCCGCCAGCGCCTTCCGGGGTCACCCAGGTGATGTTCTGGGCCGGGTCTTTAATGTCGCAAGTCTTGCAGTGCACGCAGTTCTGGGCGTTGATCTGGAAGCGTTTCTCGCCGTCTTCCTTGGTCACCACCTCATACACGCCGGCCGGGCAGTAGCGCTGGGCCGGTTCGTCGTACAGCGGCAGGTTCTTGGCCAGCGGGATGCTTGGATCGGTCAGCTTCAGGTGGCAGGGCTGTTCTTCTTCATGGTTGGTACCGGAGATGAACACCGAGCTGAGTTTGTCGAAGCTGATCTTGCCGTCCGGTTTCGGGTAGTCGATCTTCTTGCAATCGGCCGCCAGCTTCAGGCAGGCGTAGTCAGGCTTGTTGTCGTGCAGGGTGAACGGCAGCTTGCCACCGAAGATGTTCTGGTCGAGCCAGTTGAAGCCGCCGCCGATGATCGCGCCGTACTTGTGGATCGCCGCGCCGAAGTTACGGCTGGCGAACAGTTCTTCATACAGCCAGCTGTTCTTGAAGCCGTCGACGTAAGCGGTCAGTTCATCACCGCCTTCGGACTCGGCGAACAGGCGATCGGCCACCGCCTCGGCGGCGAGCATGCCGGACTTCATGGCGGTGTGGCTGCCTTTGATCTTGGCGAAGTTCAACGTGCCGAGGTCGCAGCCGATCAGGGCGCCGCCCTTGAAGACCATTTTAGGCAGCGAGTTCAGGCCGCCCTTGCAGATGGCGCGGGCGCCGTAGCTGACGCGCTTGCCGCCTTCCAGGTACTGCTTGAGCACCGGGTGGTGCTTGAGGCGCTGGAACTCGTCGAAGGGCGACAGGTAGGTATTGCTGTAGGACAGGTCGACGATCAGGCCGACCACCACCTGGTTGTTTTCCAGGTGATAAAGGAACGAACCGCCGGTGTTCTCGGTGCCCATGATGTCCAGCGGCCAGCCGGCGGTGTGCACCACCAGGCCCGGTTGATGCTTGGCCGGGTCGATTTCCCAGATTTCCTTCAAGCCGATGCCGTAGTGCTGGGCGTCGGCGTCGCTGTCGAGGTTGAAGCGCTTGATCAGTTGCTTGCCGATATGGCCACGGCAGCCTTCGGCAAACAGCGTGTACTTGCCGCGCAGTTCCATGCCGGGGGTGTACAGGCCTTCTTTCGGGTGGCCTTCGCGGTCGACACCCAAATCGCCGGTGATGATCCCGCGGACCACGCCATTTTCGTCGAACAGCGCTTCCTGGGCGGCGAAGCCTGGGTAGATTTCCACGCCCAGGTTCTCGGCCTGCTGGGCCAGCCAGCGGCACAGGTTGCCCAGGGAAATAATATAGTTGCCTTCGTTGTGCATGGTCTTGGGCACGAAGAAGTCAGGGACTTTGCTCGCACTGTCGGCGTTCTTCAGGACATAAATGTCATCGCGCTTGACCGGGGTATTGAGCGGCGCGCCCAGTTCCTTCCAGTCGGGGAACAGTTCGTTCAGGACACGGGGTTCGAACACCGCACCGGAGAGAATGTGCGCACCGACTTCGGAGCCTTTTTCGACCACGCAGACGCTGATTTCCTTACCGGCTTCGGCAGCCTTCTGTTTCAGTCGGCAAGCGGCAGACAGGCCAGCGGGGCCGGCACCGACGATGACCACGTCGAATTCCATGTATTCGCGTTCCACAGGCTATCTCCTACTCAAGGCTCACGGTTTTTTTCTAATTGGAGGTTGGGCGTTGCATCCGTTGTTGACTCGCAAAACTGACGAAAGTGACAACGGATCAGACGCGGGTCTCTCTGGGTGGCGCATTATATCTACACCACTCTCAGGGTCCAATACAAACGTTTGTTTGAAATTGCCGCAGCCCAGATAAATCACTGACGTACGGCTTATGCCTGGCCATTTTGCCGTATTGACCGGAATAGGCGTTCCGGTCAAGATACGGGCGGTTTTGCGCTCGCCGTAGGCTGACTGTTGGTTTCAAGAGCACCTCTAAAGACAGGGCGAAGGCAGCACAAAGTGACGTATTGCGTGGCTCGGATGCGCAGTTTACACGCCGCGATATTGAATGACTCATCGGTCTCGCCGACCAATGGTCTTCACTCCCGTGAGCAGGGTCATGTGTGGTTCATGCCGGCGTTTTTAGAGGTGCCCTTGCGCCCATGAGCATCAACCGCCAGGTTCGCCTAGGCGACTTTCTTTTCACCGGAGAGTAACGAGGAATCCATGAAGGTTCTTGTAGCTGTCAAACGAGTGGTCGACTATAACGTCAAGGTTCGCGTCAAGGCGGACAACTCCGGCGTCGACCTCGCCAACGTCAAGATGTCGATGAACCCTTTCTGCGAAATCGCCGTAGAAGAAGCCGTACGCCTGAAAGAGAAGGGCGTGGCGACTGAGATCGTCGTTGTCTCCATCGGCCCGACCACCGCCCAGGAGCAACTGCGCACTGCGCTGGCGCTGGGTGCCGATCGCGCCATCCTCGTCGAATCCGCCGAAGACCTGACCTCCCTGGCCGTGGCCAAGCTGCTCAAGGCCGTTGTCGACAAGGAACAACCACAGCTGGTGATCCTCGGCAAACAAGCCATCGACAGCGACAACAACCAGACCGGCCAGATGCTCGCTGCATTGAGCGGCTACGGTCAGGGCACGTTCGCGTCCAAGGTCGAAGTCAGCGGCGACAGCGTTGCCGTGACCCGTGAAATCGACGGCGGCGCGCAGACCGTTTCCTTGAAGCTGCCAGCCATCGTCACCACCGACCTGCGTTTGAACGAGCCGCGCTATGCGTCCCTGCCAAACATCATGAAGGCGAAGAAGAAGCCGCTTGAAGTGCTGACGCCTGACGCTTTGGGCGTTTCCACCGCCTCCACCAACAAGACCGTGAAAGTCGAAGCGCCGGCGGCACGCAGCGCGGGCATCAAGGTCAAGTCGGTGGCTGAACTGGTCGAGAAACTGAAAAACGAAGCGAAGGTAATCTAACTATGACTATCTTGGTAATCGCCGAACACGATAACAAGGCGCTGGCTCCGGCCACGCTGAACACCGTTGCTGCCGCGGCCAAAATCGGCGGCGACGTTCACGTACTGGTCGCCGGGCAGGGCGCTGGCGCCGTAGCCGAAGCCGCCGCGAAAATTGCCGGCGTGGCAAAAGTACTGTCGGCCGACAACGCCGCCTACGCAAACCAGCTGCCGGAAAACGTTGCGCCACTGGTCACCGAGCTGGGCAAGGGCTACAGCCACATCCTGGCTGCCGCCACGTCCAACGGCAAGAACATCCTGCCGCGCGTTGCCGCTGCCCTGGATGTCGACCAGATCTCCGAGATCATCTCGGTAGAAAGCGCCGACACCTTCAAGCGTCCGATCTACGCCGGTAACGCCATTGCCACCGTGCAATCGACTGCCGCGATCAAGGTCATCACCGTGCGCGCCACCGGTTTCGACCCGGTTGCCGCCGAAGGTGGCTCGGCTGCCGTCGAAGCCGTAGGCGCTGCCCACGACGCCGGCATTTCCAGCTTCGTCAACGAAGAACTGGCCAAGTCCGACCGTCCTGAGCTGACCGCTGCCAAAATCGTCGTTTCCGGCGGCCGCGGCATGCAGAACGGTGACAACTTCAAGCACCTGTACGCCCTGGCCGACAAGCTGGGCGCTGCCGTAGGTGCTTCCCGCGCCGCGGTCGATGCCGGTTTTGTTCCGAACGATATGCAGGTCGGTCAGACCGGCAAGATCGTTGCGCCACAGTTGTACATCGCCGTCGGTATCTCCGGCGCGATCCAGCACCTGGCCGGTATGAAAGACTCCAAAGTGATCGTTGCGATCAACAAGGACGAAGAAGCGCCGATCTTCCAGGTGGCCGATTACGGCCTGGTCGCTGACCTGTTCGAAGCAGTCCCCGAGTTGGAGAAGCTGGTCTAATCCGGCTTCTTCACTTATAAAGAGCCCGGCTTTGGCGGTAGCAGTGTTCATTTGAGGGTTGTCTGGATCATCGTGGCGAGGGAGCAAGCTTGCTCGCCACAGATCCATTCCCTTGATGACAACGCTACGGCCTGGCCGGGCTTTTTATCGTCTGCATTTTGAAGGGGAGCGTGTCGCCATGGATCTTCGCCGTTTGGCCGGCTGGCCGTTGTTGGGCCTGTTGATGGTCGGGCCTGGGTTGGCGCTCGCTGCCGGCAAGTGTGAACGACTGATCGCCACCGGCAGCCCGGATGCGCCGCCTTATCTTTGGCAAGACCCCCAGGACCCCAAGCATCTGATTGGCGCCGGTGCCGACCTGCTGACGCAAGTGGCGGCGCAACTGGGCATCAAGATTGAGCTGCTCTATGCCGGCAAGCGTGCCCAGGCGCTGGACGAAGTGCGCAGCGGGCGCATGGACTTGCTCACCGATGCACCGCTGACCACGACCGGGCTCGAAGCCCTGGACTACGTGCATCCGCCGCTGCTGGAAAACGATTACCTGGTCTGGACCCGCAAGGACTCCACGCTGGTCATCAACCGCCCCGAAGACCTTCATGGACATACCGGCGCCTTGTCGGAAAAGTCACGTATGACTGCAGGATTCGGCGTTTTTGCAGAGCAGCAATTGTCCCTCACCCGTACGCCAAACCTGACCCAGGCCTTTCAGAAATTGCTGTTGGGAGAGGTGGAATATGTCCTGGCGGGACGCTACTCGGGCCTGGCCATGGCGCAGACACTGGGGATGGCGAATGACCTGCAGGCCGCGCCGCAACCGGTGGATAAGCCTGGCCTGTTCCTCGCGGTTTCCCATAACTCGGCCTGCAATGACCCATGGTTACGCGGACAGCTGGCGCAAAAGATGACAGAATTGTCCGCGTCCGGCCTGGCAGAGGCTGTGTTGCAACGCAATCTAGAGCGCTGGAACACACAGTTGCAGTCTCCTGTCGGTGCCCCAAAACAGTAGGGAACATTAGTGACTATTCGACCTCTTTTCGCTGCCCTGGCCGTTCTGGCTCTGGCGGGTTGCGCAGCCGATCCGGCGCCGAATGAACAGATCCGCCTGACCGAACAGGCCTTGGAGCAGGCCCGGGCCGTGGGCGCCAACGCCGACGAAGTGCCCGAGTTGAAACTGGCTGAAGAAAAGTTCGCCCGGGCCAAATCCAACATGGCCGACGAGTCCTACAAGAAGGCGCGCATGCGCGCCGAGCAGGCTGAACTGGATGCACGCCTGGCGGAAGCGAAGGTGTTGACCCTCAAGAGCCAGGAACAACTGAACGTGCTCGACACGCGTATCAAGCGCTTGCGCAAACAACTGAGGGAGGACGCCCAATGAAGTCGTCCCAAGTCCTCGGCGGCCTGGTTATTGCCGGCCTGGCGAGTCTGTATGGCTGTGCGGGCCAGCGTAGCGAAGCCGCGCTCGACCAGGCCAGTGCCGATTTCCAGAAGGTCAAGGAAGACGCCAATGTATTGCGCGCCGCGCCCCGGGATGTGATCCGCGCCGGCGAATCCCTGGCCCGTGCCGATCGCTTGTCCACCTACTGGGGCAGCGGGGAAGACGTGCAGCATTACGCTTACTTGAGCCAGCGCTACAGCGCGATCGCCCGTGAACACAGCAACCAGGTGCTCAACGAAGAGCGTGCGGCGAAGCTCGAACTGGAGCGCCAGCGCCTGCAACTGGCCTTGCGCGAATCCAAGCTGCTCAGCGTGCAACAGCAGGGCAAGTGGCTGGAGGAACAGATCATGGCCATGGCCACCACCCAGACCGATCGCGGCCTGGTGATGACCCTGGGCGATGTGCTGTTCGACACCGGCGAAGCGGAGTTGAAGAATTCGGCCAATCGGGTCGTGCTCAAGATCGTCCAGTTCCTGCAGCTCAACCCCAAGCGCGTGGTGCGCATCGAGGGGTACACCGACAGCACTGGCGGTCGCCAGGAAAACCTCAAGCTGTCCCGCGACCGCGCACAGGCGGTGGCGGATGTGCTGGTGGACTTAGGGATTGATGAGAAGCGCATCGAAGTCCAGGGCTACGGTGACGACTACCCGGTGGACGTCAACGCCACCGAGCGTGGCCGGGCCCAGAACCGTCGCGTCGAGATCGTGTTCTCCGACGAGAAAGGCCAGCTCGGCGCCGCCCGCTGAGGGCGGCGTCACTGGAAAGCCCGGCGCCTTGAAGGTGCCGGGTTTTTTTTGCCAGTGAATCGGGGCAATGAGTACAGTTGGGGCTGTCACTGCACTGTACGGTCGAGTAATCTGGCAACTGTCCCAGTACACTTCTAAACTGTTCCGGTATCGTTTCCGACAAGAATAAAATGCCCGTGAAATCGAGTGCTGCGTCATGACCAACCTTCTGCTCTATCAACGTATTGCTCAACAGCTGGCTGAAGACATCCGGCGCGGTGTGTACCAGCCCGGGGAGCGCGTGCCGTCGGTGCGCAAGATGAGCTCGCAGCTCAATGTCAGCCACGCCACGGTATTGCAGGCCTACGCGAACCTTGAAGACCAGGGGTTGATTCGCGCGCGGCCGCAATCGGGTTACTACGTGCACCAGACGCCGGCCCTGACGGCGCCGACGCCGGACATCGCCCGGGTAGAGCGGCCGGGGCTGGTGACGCGCAGCAGCATCATCCAGCAGGTACTGGTCGAATCGCGCCGCGAGGGGGTGTTTCCCTTGGGAGCGGCGGTGCCTAGCGTCGACTACTTACCGGTGCGGGCGTTGCATCAGCAGTTGGCGAAGGTCACGCGCTTCCACAGCCCACGGGCCTTCAGCTACATGTTCAGCCCGGGCTTCGAGCCGTTGCGACGCCAGGTGGCGATTCGCATGCGCGATGCCGGCGTGGTGGTGGACCCCTCCGAAGTAGTGATCACCCACGGTTGCGTCGATGCCTTGCAGATGTCCTTGCGGGTACTGACCCGACCGGGGGACCTGATCGCCGCCGAGTCGCCGACTTACTATGGCTTGTTGCAACTGGCCGACCTGCTGGGCCTCAAGGTCATCGAGATCCCCAGCGACCCGGTTACCGGCATGAGCCTTGAAGCCCTGCAACTGGCGGCCAACCAATGGTCGATCAAGGCGCTGGTGCTGACCACGCGCCTGAGCAACCCGTTGGGCGGCACCATGCCCGAGGAGCGGCAGAAACAATTGTTGCGCCTGGCATCGGACTTCGACATCCAGATCGTCGAGGACGATATCTACGGCGAACTGATGTTCGAGCAAGGGCGGACCAAGGCCCTCAAGGCCTACGATCGGCTGGACCGGGTCATATATTGCTCGAGTTTTTCCAAGACGTTGTCGCCGGGCGTACGCATCGGTTGGATGATCGCCGGCAAGTTCCAGCAGGAAATCCAGCGCTTGCAGACCTTCAGCACCCATTCGGCGTGCAGCGTCACGCAGATGGGGATCGCGGCGTACCTGGAAAATGGCGGGTATGACCGCCACCTGCGCTATATCCGCCAGGAGTACCGAAAGAACCTCAGTGCTTTCCAGTTGGCGGTGCAGCAGTACTTCCCCGAAGGCACTCAGATGAGCCGTCCCACCGGCGGTTTCATCCTGTGGGTCAGCCTGCCGGGCCGGGTCAACACCCAAGAGCTGCACGTCCGGGCATTGCAGCAGGGCATCAGTATTGCGCCGGGGCTGATCTTCAGTAACACCGAGCAGTTCAACCATTGCATCCGCCTGAACTGCGGTACGCCGTGGAACCGCGAGGCAGAGCGGGCCTTGATGACACTGGGGCTATTGGCCACCCAACTGTGCCAAGAGACCGCCAACGGGTTTTTATAGGAATCAGCACCTTAGCCTGATGTGCTTGTCAGCGCCTCATTATCAGGCGAGCATGGGGGCCTCTGCCGTTATTGCCGTTGTGTGTTATGAAAGCCATTGCTCCTGCTGCCTGGGTTTTGATCGGCCTGCTCACCGCGTTTCAGGCGGGAGGTGTCATGGCGGCTTCGGCGCAGGATAAACCGGCCGCCAGCGCCACCCGCGATGCCTCGAAGAAACCCGTCGTGGCCAAGAAAGCCCCGGTGAAGAAACCCGCCGCGACGAAGAAAAAACGCGCGCCCATCGCGTCCAAGAGCAAATCCGCCCGTGAGGTCGCCAAGACCCCGTTGCCCCCCGCGAAGCTGGACTTGAGCCTGCCCCACGACATGGTCGAGGCGTTGCAGCCGCCGGGCAAGGTGGTGACGCCCAAGCATGAGCCGCTGTTGCCGTCCATGTTCGGCCAGAAGCCCGGTCCCTTCCAACTCAATGGCCGTTTGCTGAGCAACGAGATGCAACTGCCCCTGCGCAACCCCGAGCGCAGTGAATTGGAGGGCGCGGCACTGGACTTCGAATTCAAGCAATAAACCGGTGCCATCATGCAGTTCGTCGCTGACCGATCGGTCATGCGTGCCGTGGTCAAAAAAACACGCAGCCAGTAATTTAAAACAGGTGTTTTAGCCGTTACTCTGTGTTTGTTACCAACCATTACCGCCGTGAGGATGTCGTCGCATGAAATGCCGTGAAGGCTGTGGCGCCTGCTGCATCGCCCCTTCCATCAGTTCACCGATCCCTGGCATGCCCGACGGCAAGCCGGCGGGAGAACGTTGCGTGCAGTTGTCGGTCGATAATCTGTGCCTGATTTTCGGTCAGCCGCAGCGTCCGGCCGTGTGCTCGGGGTTCCAGGCAGACATCGAGGTGTGCGGCAGCAGCCGTGAAGAAGCCATCCGCCTGATCGACTGGTGGGAGCAAGTCACGGCGGCGTAATGGGGCACTGTGCGCAATTCAAATGAACGAACAATAAGGAAAAAAACCATGGGTTCGCTGCATCGTATGGCCATGTTGTGTGGGTTGACCGTGTTGATGGCAACCGCAACCGCTCAGGCGGAAGACTGGCAGGTCGCCAAGGAGCAGGACGGCATCAAGGTTTCGCTCAGCGAAGTGGCCGGCTCCAAGTACAAGGCCTATCGCGGCGTGACCGTGATGAAAACCACCATGGCCAAGCTGCGCGCCCTGCAGGAAGACGTGCCGGGTGCCTGTGCGTGGATTCATGAATGCAAGAGCCAGAAGCTGCTCAAGCACGAAGGCAATCAGAGCTGGACCTACACCCAGTTCAACACGCCATGGCCGGTGACCTCCCGGGACTCGGTGTTGGAAGTCACCACCGAAGAAGGCGCCGATGGCAGCCTGACCCGCAAGCTCAAGGGCGTGCCGACCTACCTGCCGGAAGAAAAGGGTTTCGTGCGCGTCACCCAGGTCGACGGCTATTGGAAGTTCGCGCCCAAGGGCGCCGACCAGATCGAGGTGACCTATCAGGTCCACACCGAACCAGGAGGCGATGTACCGTCCTGGCTGGCGAACAAGTTCGTGGTGGATGCGCCGTTCAACACCTTGAAAGCCCTGAGGGACCGCGCCGAAAAATAATCGCCGCGTGAGCCTCGCGAGACCGCCCACGTGGCGGTCTTTTCATGTGTGCCGTCCACCGGCCTGGTGGAACGATTGTTCAGCCCTCAATGTCGAGATAAAGGTAATCCCGGCCCTGAATTGATCAAGGAGATACCGATGCAAAAGTGGGAAATCACTTTCGTGGATGATCATGGCGAAGCCATCGCCGAGCAGTTCGACTATGAACAGGAGCCCACGATGGAACAGGCGGCGCAATTGATTCGCGAAAAGCTGCTGCCGGTGCCCGCAAAGCTGGACCTCAACGATCTGGAAGGGCGCACCGAGGACCCGACGGTCAAGAATCTCAAGTCCCAGCACAGTATTGAAATCATCAGCATTAAATCGATTTCATGAAATCGTTGGCTGGCCTCGCTTGGCAGTGGCCATCACTTGAAGCTACTCTGCAATTGAGATCAGCGAAAGGATCGCCAAGGTCCGGTCTTGTCAGCTACATGCTTGTGTCCCGACGGCAATTTGATGCCGTATCGCCTGCAACCTCCGGGTGGCACGCACGGGAAGACGGAAAGTCTATCCATCTGTTAGGAGGACGTTTCATGAGCACAGCCTATCAAGAAGACATCAGCACCCACGTGTTGCGCCGCATGAAAGAAGGCGGTTTCGATTTTTCCCGATTCCATCCCATCGAGTTCTACGCCATTTTCCCGGACGAGGAGCGGGCGCGCAGGGCGGCAGGTCAATTTCGGGGCGAGTCGTTGAACGCGCAGGTCAGTGCCCGGGACGACGGGGCATGGTCGTTGGAATTGAGCCGGGTGATGTACGCGACCTACGATGACATTGGAGACTTCGAGCAAGATTTCGAGGCCGTCGTGGAACCCTTGGGCGGCGTCATCGAGGGGTGGGGAGTCAAGCAGGAGATCCGACGCCTGCAGGGCTGATTGCCTACCTGCGTAACCCGAACAACGGCTGACCTTGGGGTCGGCCGTTTTCATGTGTGGCCCGGGCTGGCCCCGCAACCGCTGTCGAGCACGGCCCGCCCGCGCCAGGGTCATTGGGGTTGCTTGCGCCCCGCCATGTGCTTGAGGTAGCCCACCAGCAGGTCCAGTTCCGAATCTGGCAGCACCGCCGCCGAAAACCCCGGCATCTTGCCCTGGGGCCAGCGGCGCAGGCCTTGCGGGTCACGGATGTAGTGCTTGAGAAAATCGCCGGAGAAGTACTCGGTCGGATTGAAGGGGATGTTCAGGTCCGGCCCGAATTGCGCGTCGCCTGCGCCGTTGAGTCGATGGCACGCCAGGCAATGCTTCTGGAACAGTTCGAAACCTTTGTTGACCGGGTCGTCCTTCGCCAGGCTGGCGGCCGGCAGCAGGGCAGGGAAGCGTTCGGCCACCGCCGGCAAGCGCTTGATGGTGGCGACCGCGTAGGGCCATTGCTCGGGGCTGATGGGGCCCGCCTGGGGATCCGTCCAGACCAGGTAGAAAGGTCCGGCGCTGGACTTGCCTTCACTCAGCGGCGGCCATGGGCTGGCCGGGTCTTCGATCGCGAGCCAGGCTCGCGCACCGTGGCGTTCGAGCAGCGGCGCGGCGGGCATTTCTGCCGCGAAGCCATCCAGGGCAACGGCCTGCAGATGATCGCTTGGCTGCACCCCCGTCAACAGCGCCGCCAGCGGCACGGCGCGATATGTCATTGGCTTCTTGTAGGAAACGTCCTCAGCGATCTGGATCGTCCGGGCTTCGGGGTGCTTGAGCAAGGCCTCGGTTTGCCAGGTGCGCGCATTCGCGCCGAGGTCCAGCACCAACTGCGCGGCATACAAGGGCGAGCTGAGCAGCAGCGCCCCGATCATGAGGAGAGCTTTCAAGGGGGTCGCCTTCCGTGTCGAGGGGAGCGCAAA
This sequence comes from Pseudomonas sp. MS646, assembly GCF_036693845.1. NCBI lineage: Bacteria > Pseudomonadati > Pseudomonadota > Gammaproteobacteria > Pseudomonadales > Pseudomonadaceae > Pseudomonas > Pseudomonas sp. MS646. Next base: position 4,346,587 of record NZ_CP144763.1, on the reverse strand, counting down.
GATTGGCACAGCCACCCCGACCCGAACAACGAGCCCCGCTACTTTTTTGGTGATGCAGATGTCTGGATGCAGGCGGCGCGCGTACGACTCAGCCGATCACCTTGGTGATGTTCGGCAAGATCAACAGCAGCGTCGTGGCAAAGAGAATGAGCCCGGCTTGACGAACTTTCGAATGTTTGAACATGGCTGACCCGCCTTTATTGTTATTTCCTGAGGCCAGCCTGCATCTCCATGACGGCTGGCGTTGCACTTCCTGTTTGACAAGTGCCTCGGCAAAACCCGACGACTTTCTTGTACAAGGATTACATTAGGGGCCGCAGCCGGCTTGGCTTAGATCCAATTCGTATCAATGGCTGTATTTTTTCTATTAAAACGGCATGAGGCCTATTGCCACCTTCTTGAAGGCCCTTTGGCTAGACAGCTCGCTCTCCTGAAACGGTTAACCCGATAGCTCACTACCGTTCGTCTGAGCGTGGCCGTCAACGTCATTGAGCGCTGCGGTCATTGAATCCGACGCCGTTGGGCTTATGGTGAAGACCTCGCATTACGCCCCGAGGACGTCATGACCCAAGCTTTGATTTTCGATGCCGTGCGCACGCCCCGTGGCAAGGGCAAGGCCGACGGTGCCTTGCACAGCGTCAAGCCGGTGAACCTGATGGGCGGCTTGCTCGGCGCCTTGCAGCAACGCATGGACCTGGACACCAGCCAGGTCGACGACATCGTGCTCGGATGCGTGACGCCGGTGGGCGAACAGGGCGCCGACATCGCCAAGACCGCCGCGCTGGTGGCCGACTGGGATGTCAGCGTTGCGGGTGTACAGCTCAACCGGTTCTGCGCCTCCGGCCTGGAAGCGGTGAACCTGGCGGCCATGAAGGTGCGCTCCGGGTTCGAGGACCTGGTGGTGGCGGGCGGCGTCGAATCGATGTCCCGGGTGCCCATGGGCAGCGATGGCGGCGCGTGGGCATTGGACCCGCAATCCAACCTGCACGGTCATTTCATTCCCCAGGGGATTGGCGCCGACCTGATCGCCACGCTCGAAGGTTTCAGCCGCGAGGCAGTCGATGCCTATGCGCTGCATTCCCAGCAAAAGGCGGCGCGAGCCCGGGCTGAGGGAGCGTTCGATAAGTCCCTGGTGGCGGTACGGGACCAGAATGGCATTGTGCTGCTGGACCATGATGAATTCATTCGTGCCGACTCCACGCTCGAAGGCCTGGGCCAGCTCAAGCCGAGTTTCGAAGCCATGGGCCAGATGGGGTTCGACGGCACCGCGCTGCGGGTCTACAGCCATGTCGAGCGCATCCACCATGTGCACACGCCGGGCAACAGTTCCGGCATCGTCGACGGTGCGGCGGCGATGTTGATCGGCTCCGAAGCCAAGGGGCGGGCAATGGGCCTGCAACCGCGGGCGCGCATCGTCGCCACGGCCGTCACCAGCACCGACCCGACCATCATGCTCACCGGCCCGGCCCCGGCCACTCGCAAGGCCTTGGTCAAGGCCGGGTTGCGGGTGGAGGACATCGACCTGTTCGAAGTCAACGAAGCCTTCGCCTCGGTGGTGCTCAAGTTCATCAAGGACATGGCCATTGACCCCGCCAAGGTCAACGTCAATGGCGGCTCCATTGCCTTGGGGCATCCGTTGGGCGCCACCGGGTGCGCGATCCTCGGCACCTTGCTCGATGAATTGGAGGCACGGCGCCTGCGTTATGGCCTGGCGACCCTGTGTGTCGGCGGCGGGATGGGCATTGCCACCGTCATCGAACGCCTCTGAGCCCGACTTCAAGGAACACTTTTCATGACCGATGCCATCCGTTACGAAACCGGCGCCGACCGGATCGTCGTCCTGACCCTCGACCTGCCGGGCCAGAGCGCCAACACCATGAATGCGGCGTACCGGGAGGCCATGGCGGCCTGCCTGTCCCGTCTGATCGCCGAGAAGGCGTCAATCGCCGGTGTGATCATCACCTCGGCCAAGAAGACCTTTTTTGCTGGCGGCGACCTCAACGAGCTGGTCAAGGTCGGCAAGCCCGAGGCCCAGGCGTTCTACGCCAGCGTCCTGGATCTCAAGGCGCAATTGCGCACCCTGGAAACCCTCGGCAAACCGGTAGTGGCGGCGATCAACGGCGCGGCGCTGGGGGGTGGTTGGGAGATCTGCCTGGCTTGCCATCATCGGGTGGCGCTGGATCATCCGTCGGTGCAGATCGGCCTGCCGGAAGTCACCCTCGGCCTGTTGCCGGGCGGCGGCGGGGTGGTGCGCATGGTCCGCCTGCTCGGCCTGGAGCAGGCGTTGCCGTATCTGCTGGAAGGCAAGAAGGTTCGCCCGCAACAGGCGTTGCAGGCAGGATTGATCGACGCGCTGGCGGCAGACCGTGACGAGCTGTTGGCCAAGGCCCGGGCCTGGATCCTGGCCAACCCCGGCGTGGCCCAGCCATGGGACGTGAAGGGCTACCGGATCCCAGGTGGCACGTCGACCGAGCCAAAAATGGCGCAGATGCTGGCGATCATGCCTTCGATCCTGCGCAACAAGACCCAAGGCTGCCTGCCCGCGCCGGAGAAGATACTCTGCGCGGCCGTGGAAGGCGCTCAGGTGGATTTCAACACCGCTCACCTGATCGAAACCCGCTATTTCACTGAATTGGTCACCGGCCAGGTGGCCAAGAACCTGATCGGGACCTTCTGGTTCCAGCTCAACGAGATCAAGGCTGGCGGCTCTCGCCCACACGGTTTTGCGCAGTCTCTGACGAAGAAAGTTGGCGTCCTGGGGGCCGGCATGATGGGCGCCGGCATTGCCTACGTCAGCGCCGTGGCCGGTATCGACGTGGTGCTCAAGGATGTCGACCTGGCCGCAGCGCAAAAGGGCAAGGCCCGTTCGGCGGCGCTGCTGGACAAGAAGATCGCCCGCGGCCAGCTCACTGTCGAGCAGCGCGACGCCACGCTGGCGCGGATCCATGCCACCGGCAGCGACGCGGACCTGGCCGGTTGCGACCTGATCATCGAGGCGGTGTTCGAGGACCGCGCCTTGAAGGCTCAGGTGTCGGCGGCCGCCCAGGCCGTGGCGGGGCCTGAGGCGGTGATCGCTTCCAACACCTCGACCTTGCCCATCACCGGCCTGGCCACGGCGGTGCCTGACCCGAGCCGGTTCATCGGCCTGCATTTCTTCAGCCCGGTGGAGAAAATGCCCCTGGTGGAGATCATCAAGGGGGCACGCACCGGCGATGAAACCTTGGCGCGGGCCTTCGACTTTGTCCTGCAGATCAACAAGACGCCGATAGTGGTCAACGACAGCCGCGGCTTCTTTACCTCCCGGGTGTTCGGCACCTATACCAGCGAGGGCATCGCCATGCTCGGCGAAGGTGTGAGCGCGCCGATGATCGAGACCGAGGCGCGCAAGGCCGGAATGCCGGTCGGTCCCCTGGCGATCGCTGACGAAGTGTCCCTCAGCCTGATGAACCATATCCGCGTGCAAACCGCCAAGGACCTGCAGGCCGAAGGGACAGCACCGAGCGAACACCCGGCCTTCGCCGTGATCGACGTACTGCTCAACGAATACAAGCGACCGGGCAAGGCCGCGGGCGGTGGTTTCTATGATTACCCGACCACCGGGTCGAAGCATCTCTGGCCGGGTCTCAAGAGCCGCTTCGAGCAAGCCGACGGGCAGATTTCACCGCAGGATGTCCGCGATCGCCTGCTGTTTATCCAAGCCTTGGAAACCGTGCGTTGCGTGGAGGAAGGTGTGCTCACGTCGACCGCCGATGCCAACGTCGGCTCGATCTTCGGCATCGGCTTTGCGGCCTGGACCGGTGGCGCCTTGCAGTTCATCAATCAGTACGGCTTGCCGGATTTCGTCGCTCGCGCCCAATACCTCGCCGAGCAGTACGGTGAACGCTTCTCGCCGCCGGCCTTGCTGTTGGAAAAAGCCGCTCGCCAGGAACTGTTCTGAGACGCCGTGAGGGGCTTGCCTTGGGACCGTGTTTCAGGGCAGGCTCTGGGGTGTGCAATATTCCCATCACGTGTCAGGTATTTTTTATGTCGTTACGCATCTGCATTCTGGAAACCGATATCCTGCGTCCGGAACTGGTCGACCAATATCAGGGGTACGGGCAGATGTTCCAGCGGCTGTTTTCACAGCAGCCCATCGCGGCGCAATTTATCGTGTACAACGTGATGGAGGGGCATTACCCCGACGATAGCGAACAGTTCGACGCTTATTTGGTGACCGGCAGCAAGGCCGACTCCTTTGGCACCGACCCTTGGATTCAAACCCTCAAGACCTACCTGCTGGACCGCTACCAGCGGGGCGACAAGCTGCTCGGCGTGTGCTTTGGTCATCAATTGCTGGCCTTGCTGCTGGGCGGCAAGACCGAGCGCGCCACCCAGGGCTGGGGTGTCGGCACCCATCGCTACAAACTCGCCGCCAAGGCGCCGTGGATGAGCCCGGTGAAAGAAGAACTGACGCTGCTGATCAGCCACCAGGACCAGGTCACCGAATTGCCCGAAAACGCCACGGTGATCGCTTCGAGCGATTTCTGCCCGTACGCCGCCTACCACATCAACGACCAGGTGCTGTGCTTCCAGGGGCATCCGGAATTCATCCACGATTACTCCCGCGCCTTGCTGGAGCTTCGGCAGCAGCACCTGGGCGAGCAGGTCTACAGCCAGGGCGTGGCCAGCCTCGACCAGGAGCACCATGGCACGACCGTGGCGGAGTGGATGATGCGCTTCGTTGCCCACAAGCCCGAGGCCGCGACCCAGGGTTGATGCCATTGGGCTGACCCAAGTGCCACAGTGACCCCCAGTCACTGTGGCAGTGAGCCTGCTCGCGAAGAGGTCGGCCCAATCCCCGCGCCGCGGGCTGAACCGCTACAGCCAACCCGAGCGCTTGAAGCTGGCCCACAATGCCGTGCACCCAATGGTAATCACCCCCAGCACCGTGAAGTAGCCGTAGTGCCAGCTCAACTCCGGCATGTCCTGGAAATTCATCCCGTAGATCCCGGCCACCGCCGTCGGAAACGCCAGGATCGCCGCCCACGCCGCGAACTTGCGCTGGACCACGCTCTGGCGTGAGGCCTCGAGCAGTACACCGACTTCGATGGTCTGGCTGGCGATGTCCGCCAGGGTCGTCAGGTCCTCCATCTGCCGCGTGACGTGAATCTGCACGTCGCGGAAGTATGGGCGCATGTTCTTGTCGATGAACGGGAAGTTGAGCTTCTGCAACTCTTCGCTGATCTCCACCATCGGCGCCGCATAACGACGCAGGCGCAACACGTCACGGCGCAGGCTGTGCAGATTCTGGATGTCCCGCTCGTTCAAGGCGCTGCACAGCACGTGGTGCTCCAGTTCATCGATCTCGGCATGAATGGCTTCGCCCATCGGCTGGTAGTTTTCAATCACGAAATCGAGGATGGCGTAGAGCACGAAATCTTCCCCGTGCTCCAGCAGAAGTGGACGCGCCTCACAGCGTTGTCGGACGTGGGCGTAGGATGCCGAGTGGCCGTTGCGGGCGGTGATGATGTAGCCCTTGCCGGCAAAGATATGCGTCTCGATGAACTGCAACTTGCCGTCCTTGCGAATCGGCGAATAGGTCACGATGAACAGGGCATCGCCGAAGGTTTCCAGCTTGGGGCGGCTGTGCTTTTCCATCGCATCTTCAATGGCCAGTTCGTGCAGGTTGAACTGGCGTTGCAAGTTGTTCAGCTCCTGGGCGCTGGGTTCTTCCAGACCGATCCAGACAAAATGGCCAGGTTTCGCAGCCCAGGCGCTGCCTTCGTCGAGGGTGATATTGGTGACTTTCTTACCGGCGCTGTATACCGCAGCAGCAACGACTCTACCCATGGTGATGGTTCACTTCTTGGAAAATGGCAGTGGCACGCAACGTCCAGCTTAGCGTGCGCTGTCATTTGAGAGTCAGCAAAATCTGCCGAGTTTCCGCGGGCAAAAGAAAACCCGCCATCAGGCGGGTTTGCACTCAAGCGGTTTGCGCTTGCCGGTCCAGCGAGGCGATGCACTCGCGCATCTGTTCACGGCACTGGGCGATGAGCTGGGGCATGTCATCCATGCTCAGCCCGGCTGTAGGAATTGCCGGTAATGAGCGTATGAAAATATCACCGCTGCGCCAGCGATTGAGGTGCATGTGCTTGACGTAGTTGCTCACGCACACCGGGATAATCGGCACCCCGGCCGCGATGGCCATCTGAAAGGCGCCTTTCTTGAACGGCAGCAGGTCGGCCCCGAGGTTGCGTGTGCCTTCCGGGAACACCCAGATCGAGGTGTCCTCATGTTGCAGCGTATGGGTGGTGGTCAGCATCGCCCGGCGTGCCCTGATGGCATTGCCACGGTCGATCAACACGTTGCCGGCCAACCAGAACAACTGCCCGAACAGCGGCACCCACTTCAGGCTCTTCTTGCCAATGCACACGGTACGGTACGGCACCACGTTGCCGAACACGAACAGGTCATAGTTGGATTGATGATTGGCGATGATCACGCAGCTCGGGGGTTTATCCATCAACGAGGTGACGTCGGCCCTGACCCGCAGGCGCAGGATCCACATCGCCGGCAGCGCGTACAGCCGGGCGCACAGACGGCTGTTGTCCGGGTTGAACGGCCGGCAGATACCAAGGATCAACCCCAGCACACCTGCCAGGACAAAATGCAGTCCCATCAACAACATACGCAGTACAAACAGCATCTACAGGCCCTGTTGCGACAAAAGTGGGCGCAGTGTACGGTTGTGCACTGTTTTCGGCAATTGTCCCTATAGAGGTAGGAGATGGACGACGTTCACGGGGAACGCTCCCCGAAGGCATGGCGGAAACAGGCTAAGCCGGTCGCTGATTTTCAAACAGGGCAGGTGGGAAAAGTCGACAGAGGACCGTGGCGAAGGCGCATGATCCTTCGCCACGGGGTTGATCCAGCCATGTTGGCTGGTGGAAGGGGTTAACCCAAGTGTTCCTGATCCTGCAGGATCGCACTGTCCAGTGTCTCCAACAGCGCCTTGCGCACCTTCAACTTGGTGTTCTTGTGGGCGGTCATGTTGAGTTTCTTCAACTGACGCGCCGCCTCCAGCGCGGCTTCTTGCAGTTCCTGCGCCGACACCACCTTGTCGAGGAAGCCCGCACCCACTGCGTCCTGCGGGTTGAACATCTCGGCGTTGATCACCGAGCGGTGAAAGGCCGACTTGCGCAAGCGGTCACGGGCCAGCTCGATACCGGCGTGGTGCATGGTCATGCCGATCTGCACTTCATTCAGGCCGATGCTGAACGGTCCGTCCACGCCAATGCGGTAGTCCGCCGACAGCAGCAGGAACGCGCCCTTGGCCACGGCATGCCCCGGGCACGCGACGACGACAGGGAAGGGGTGCGACAACAGGCGACGGGCCAGCGTCGAGCCGGCCGTGACCAGGCTCACCGCTTGCTGAGGGCCGGCCGTCATGACCTTCAGGTCATAGCCACCGGACAGGATCCCCGGTTGCCCGGTGATGATCACCACCGCCCGATCCGCCGTCGCCTGGTCCAGCGCAGCGTTGAGCGCGACAATCACATCGGGCGAGATGGCATTCACCTTGCCGTTGTTCAAGGTCAGGGTCGCGATACCGTCTTCGAGATGGTAGCCAATCAGGTCGCTCATCACGCTATTCCTTGTAAGAGAAGTGAGGCAGACGTTACCCACCGCCGCAGGCCAGGTAAAGCGCCGTGACTGACTCACCGGTCAGCCCTGACATCGACAAACCTCTGGCCTGCCCATCCGGCCTTACCTTCATCCCTGGCCTCATCTCCACGCACACCCGGAGATTGGCCGGTTTGCCATGTTCCGACGCGTTTGAAATGCCCGAACACCTTAACCGCATGAAAATTCTGAAAAAAACCTTTGCCATCGGAAAGCCTTTCGACTACATTAGCGCGCCTCGACAGACTGAACAGTTTGCCGAGACACGGTGAAGTGTCCGAGTGGCTTAAGGAGCACGCCTGGAAAGTGTGTATACAGGAAACTGTATCGAGAGTTCGAATCTCTCCTTCACCGCCAAACTCTACAAACACAAACCCCCGATTTTCCTAGAGAAAGTCGGGGGTTTGTGGTTTTTGGCGTCTGGAAAAGGGCGATATGGGGAAATATGAGGGTGTTTTCGTCCCTAGGAGTGCCGAAGCGTGTGCGCTAGCTTCACTTTTTGGAGAGATAGTCCGATCTGGATGAGGGCGTTTGACTTTGGGGAGAAGCGGTAGACCTCGGCCAACAAGTGCAATCGACTCTCATGCGGTCGTGTCAGCACCCGCAGGCGTTTCGTCGAGGCTTTGGTGATTACTAGCAAATAAAGGGTCCCACCTATACTCAGGGTGAGGCCTTTCCTATTTCTGACAAGCCGCCTCGATTACTGGGCCAAATGGGCTTCATATTGCGGTAAGACCACATGCGGCAGCCTACGACAACAAAACGCTGGGAGTAGAAAAAAGACGCGGTAGGCGTCTTTTTTCGTTTTCGGAAAGCAGGTTCGGGCACCGCTCGCGAATCGCCTTGCGCGGTTACGGTTTTCGCCGCAGGGAAGCGCTCAACCTCATCTGGTCAGTCTCTTCGATAGGGTCGATGTCGGAAAAATTTTCACGTTCGTCGACTGATCCCCTCGAGTCCGCCTAGAAATTAGGCCATGAGATAAACGATCTCAAGCTGGGTTGTATATTCGGCATTAGTCTAATTTTTATTGTTCGGGTTTGTTTTTGTCCTCGATTTCCTTGGAGAGTTCCTCGGCTTTCGCCTTAATGGCGTCGTTAACAATAGCGAGAGCTTTATCTGTAGGAACCTTGTCAGGTCCTTCGATTACTGTAACGCTCACGACGTTAACAGTCGCGCTTTTGCTGCCTTCAACCAATGAAAACCGAGATGCAAAATCGCTCCCTTTATACATAAACCCGGCAGGAAATCCATCTAGGGGAGAAATGGATTTAACATCTGCAAACGCTACTTCTACGCTGAGATCGCGTTTGGCCCGTTGAAATACCCCTTTGTGCAATGAGTGTGGGTACCACAAAAAGGTAGGAGTAACTTTATACAAGTATTTGGAGGAGGAAGGATCAGATCCCGTCACTACGTAGGCTTTCATTTCTACCATAAATACCGGATTGCCTATTAGGCTGTCGACAGGGTTTTCTGAGTTTACTCCGGCCATCTCATACTCTTTGAGGTCTTCTATAAAAACGTTGTCTCGTTCATCAATTTTATTTTGGATTTGGATTTTTTTAAAGGTCTGTATTGTCTTGTTTTTGTCATCTGATGTAGGGGTCGTTTTGAATGTTCCATATATTGCAAGCATGCATAATTTTGGCGAAGGAGTCGGTGCTGGCGCAGGGGTCATATTTGCGTTGCTTAAAAGCGATTTTCCGGATATTTTGACGTCGCCTTGTAGGTATTTTATCGCGATATCAACTTGCTCTTTTCCGTAAGCCGCAATTTGTTTTATTGCTGAACCAAGGACTACCGCCCCCAAGGGAAGGACTGTCTCTTTGCCTAGGGTTTCTGTAGCGCATTTTTCCCCGATCTTGGTAAAAACCCTAAGTTCTTCTATTGATTCATTACGATGTATATCGGAGATATCGTAACTTTTAGTGCTCACGGTTTTAGGGCCCCAGCTGCAGGAAGCCAGCAGAGCTGAGGAAAGTATCAGTAAGCCATTTTTCATTTTAGCATCCCCGCGAAAATGTCAGTAGTTACTGCTAGGTTTACGGTATGGTTGGTACAACTACCACCAAGCTCGACGCCAGAGTGCACGCCAACAAGCTTGGGATAATCCGCGCTTATGGAGTAAACAGGTGATCCAGAAAAGCCAGTCAGCGTGCTGCATGTGTAGGCTATGCATCCATGTTTTACTTCATAGGGAATGCAAGCGTTTTTAATTTTGCTCCACATCACAACCTGTGACACTCCTTGAAGGTTGTTGCCCGGAATTTTTGTTCCTATTTCTATGCCCGGTATGAATAAAGGTGTTTCTTCTGATACTGAGCTTAAATCACCAATGATGGGGGCAGGAGGGGTTTCAGAAAGTTTGCTCCCAATCGCTTCTACTGTTGCTATGTCACAATTAAGTGGGCCGCAGTTTGTGACTTTGATGGAGTAGGCTTTGTCTAGAAGGATTTTGTAGTTTTCATAGGGCTCTGTTTTGCCGGAAAAACAATGTCCTGCAGTAACCCATTTTCCATTTCCAGCATAGGAGGCCATGCAGAAATGGCTGCTGTCAAAGGTGATTGATGTAATCCCATCTTTGAGTTTGTTGTATATTATTGTTGTTTTTTTATCCTCGCCATTATTTTTTTGAAAACAGCTTAGCACTGCGTGTGGCTTGTTCGTTTGCGTTGAAAGTCCATCTCCTCCTCTGCATCCCAATTGTGTAGCCTCTGCAATTATCTGAGTGTATTTTTGAGGGTCGAATTTGGTGGAGGCTGAAGGGTTGTATTCGTTGGTGAATGTATGGCCGAACAAAACCGGCAGGTTGTTTTTTCCCATTGTTTTATAAGGTACATAAGCGATTTTCATAATCGCTAGTGTTGATCCAGTAAAGGCAAGCAAGAGGCAGGCTGTATAAACCGATTGTTTTCTCATTTAACACCTCTCTGGTTGAGATTGATTAAAGCTGGAATCAGAGAAGTGTCAAATTATTGATGGGAAATAATGTAATGTTTTTTATTTTATGTAAGTTATTGAAATTTATGAAAAATTAAAATTTGACTGCCGTGGTCTGACTAAAAGTCCGCTACGCATCTGCTGCAGACCAAATATTTTTGATACGTCAATTCCTCATCAGCTCCCGCCCAACCCACTCCGCAACCTGCGTAAAACGGCGTTTCCGGCACTGAAAACCTCTTCAAGGTTGGCCGCATCCAGTCCGATGCAAACCCCATCATTTCAGACGCTCGTTGCCGCTCAACTATCTGATCCCACCCGTTCGGGTGAGCGACGAAAGTGGTACAGCCCTAAGCGATTTGGTATCCGGCCTTGTTTGCCAATAGAGTATTGGCAGCCCAGGCGTCCGCGGGGCATGGCCATCGTCTCGAGCGAGACGCTGGAGGTATTGCGTCCACTGGCGCGGCGTCAGCTAGGAACTCGAAGAAGGCATGCGTCGATAACCGGCGACCAGGAATATTCGACGACGTTGCAGGGGGACTCCGAAATATTGAGCATTAAGCACTCGGCAAAATCCCACATGCCCCAGTCCGCAAGGGCCCGAATGACTGTCTCAAAGTCTTCGCTATCGTCGACAGCGAGCAAGTTAACGACGTTTTCAAGGACCACCCAGCCAGGTTGTATCTCTTTGAGGATTCCCAAAACAGGCCGCTGCGTAGCCCTCGGGTGGCCTGATTGCTTCCCTTCATCCGGCGATGCTGATGTGCTGGCAGGAGAAACCGGCGGTGAGGATATCCACCGGGGTGAGGTTATGGGTGCCGCATTGACGCATGTCTTCGAACTGGCGTGCATGGGTAAATCGATCGGCAAGCACAGCCCGGGCTGTGACCACCTTCAACTACTCGCCCGAGGTTAAAACCCGCTTGGTGTTGAAGGCCTACGAGGTGATCCATAAGGGAAGGCTGGAGTTCGATGCCGGCTGGAACGACATGGCCCAGTCGCTCATGGCAATCCGCAAGACCATTACCCAGGCGGCCGCCAGTTCACCTACTTCCACGCATTGCAGAACGAACCGCTCGAAGGGCAGACCGCTGCCAATACCGTTGAGACTTAAACGGTTATTTCTGCTCTCAAGGCTTTCTGGATGTTCATAAAAACACGAGTGAGTTACTAAAGTTACCCACTGCCGACGCTGCTCCCCAAAAACGCAATAGTCTGCTTACGTGACCGTGCCCCTTGGTGCCGAACAGATTCCATGGGACTGCCATGGGAATACTTGCGCGCAAACTATCGCCCTGAAACCCTTATAAATCGGGGGGGCGACATCGCGAAAATCCCAATCGGGTGCTTTCAACTCTCTCCTTCACCGCCAAATTCTATAAACACAAACCCCCGATTTTCCTAGAGAAAGTCGGGGGTTTGTGGTTTTTGGCGTCTGAAAAAAGCGATCCGGAACCGAGCGACCCTGTTCGCGCCAAGCCGAGGCGGTCCATATCCGTGCTTTCCCCTCGGAACTAAAGGCGCCAGCGGGCCTTACACAATGTCTCCATCATCCTGGGCGGCGGGGCGTGTGGGCGCTGAGGACGTTGCTGGGGTCTGCGCAGCGGTGAGCGGCTGCAGGAGTATGTTCTGACCTTGAACGGCTGGGCCTTGGGAGGAGGCCACCGTGCGTTGCCTCAGCGCTCCAATGCTTTTGTCCCAAGCCGATTGGGAGGTGGAGCCAATGACGCCAGCGGCGCTGATGACTCCATCCCCTGCCGCTTGAACTGCACTTTTGGTGTGGCTGGCCCCTGAAACAGCGACCTCTTTGGCAAACTTGGCGCCGCTGAGCGATGTCTTGAGTGCAAGCTCACCGCCTTTGACGGCCACTCTGCCCACGGCATCTGCGCTCCCTTCTACTGCTTTGGGTACATGGGCATCGACAGCCTCGGTGGCTTTTTTCGGTAATGAGCCACCTAGCGAGGCGCCGGCTGCCCACAGCCCGAAAGCCAGAGTACCCAATACGTTTTTTACCCCCTCCGAGGCAGCGGTAGCGGCCATTGCTCCCAGTTGCCTGGACTTGGCCAAGTTGGCTGTGGCGGTTGTAGCCGCGCCCATCGCAGAAAATCCCCCAGTCAGGAGGCCATTTCCCAGGACACTGACCGGGTCCAGGATCTCTTTCAGGGCATCGCCGCTGATGATCGCATTCAGAGCTGTAGCCGAGCCTTCACCAAGCCGCGCGGAGACCATCTTGACCAGGGCAGTGGCATCGAGATCCTTTAAAGTCTCGAAGTCATCCAGCCATTCGGTCTCTTGATCAAGAGGCTTATGAGGCTGCCCCTGCGGTACAGCATCTCGACGACCATAGAGCATTGCTGGCTCGGCCAAGTGGTTCGTGCGATCGCGGCTCACAGCGTAATGCTCAATTGCGATGCCCACGAGGATAGCCGTGACGGGGCGTAGGGCGGGCTGCAGGATGGCATCCAGCTCCTCTCGGCCGGCAGCCGTCATGGCCAGCGTCGATGCGTACATCGCAGTATTACGGACGGCAAACCCGACAAGCCACTTATTGGCTTCGTCGAAGGCGTTGCGCAATGGGCCTTTGTCCAATGCCAGCAGCTTTTGCGCCACTGACGCTTGAAGCGCCGGGTGCAGTGTTTGGCTATCGGGCTTAAGGTAGTAACCCGGCTTGAGGCCTGCAATCATCTTGTTGCCGGCAGCATCAGCCATACCGGCATACAAGCATGACATAGCGTTCTCTATCGCCGCTTGGCGTACGGTATTGGCATGCTGGCCCCCTACCTGAAGGATGGACGGGCTGAAATTACCTGCCTCGGTAAGCGCTGCAAAGGGCGTCCCCCCCATCCCCGACTTTATTGATGCAAACAATCTGTCGGCTCTGGCTGCGTTTTTTTCCACCTTCTCCATGTCGTGGACGTTGTAGCCCTTCGCCTCTAACCGTTGGGCACGGTCATCGCGAATCGCGTTCAGCTCCCTGTTGTGGGGGCTTGCGGTCGAGGCAAGGGGGTGGCCGGAGTCGGCATCTCTCTCCAGGTGAGCCTCGAAATGGTCTTGAAGCCGGCTGCTCATCGCCAGCCCGGTAGGGCCGAGGTTGGGAGAGTGGGAGACCTGTGGCGCTGCATCGGGCTGTAGCTCATCAGGTACACGCGTCATCTCGCGGTTTGCACTCACATTAATCGTATCCATGGCATTACCCTCTGGTGATCGGCAGATAGAAGCATGCAAATGAATTCGGTGGCCTACGCGCCCACCCGCCATCATTTCCCCCGCCCCGACACATCTCGATCTGGACGCTATGAGCGGCGACATCCTTGCCCTGAGTGGCGATGACGGAAGAAACGTTCCAAAGGAGAGCGGTTTTATTCCACTTGAACGGCTTGGCCGAGAAACCCCTTGCGGGCTTCGATGAATCGGCGACAGCTGGCTTGAGGTCGGCAACGTTGTGTCCGGTCTCCAATCGCGCCAGCACTCCTCTCCAGGCAGCATCAGGCAAATTCGCAACAGTATCGAGCTACAGGGTCCCGGCGCATGCCGTTAAGGTTTTCCTGCGACTTCCTATCAACGGCATTGTTGGGAGAACAACATGACCACTCGGATGAGTTCGGCTTTGCGCCCTCTAGCTATCGCACTATCGCTGGCTTTTTCAATGAGCTCAGCCTGGGCGTCGGAAAACGCCAATGCAGATCGGCTGCGCCAGGCATTCACGAACTGGCAGCAAGGCAAAGGCACCGTGTTCGATCTATTGGCGCCCAATGCCACATGGACGGTCGCCGGATCCAGTCCTGTGTCGGGCGTGTACAAGAGCAAGGCCGATTTAATGGAACAAGCCGTACGGCCGATCAGTGCTCGGTTGGCGACGCCTATTTCGCCCACCGTTCAAAGCATTGTTGCCGAAGACGACGTTGTGGTCGTGCTGTGGAGCGGCCAGGCAACCGCACTGGATCGTAAACCCTATAACAACACGTACCTATGGCACATGACATTCACGCAGGGGCAGATCACCGAGGTAAAGGCTTTTCTCGACACGTATGCGCTGAACGATCTTATGCGTCGCGTGGAACCTGCACAGCAATAAGCCAGTGTCAGGTGTCCGGCACTCCAGGCACGTCCATGTTGATCTTGCGCCAGGCGGCTTCGGAAAAGCTGTAGACCGAAAAAGCGATCAAGCCCAAGGCCATCACCATCAGGACTACACCGCCGGCCGGCAGGTTCTGGAGCGCATTGAGGGCCTCTTTCATCCCCGGTGGGTCCATGGCCTCGTAGGCCGAGCCGCTGACCATCAACAACAGGGCGATCTCGATGAAGACCACGCCACGCGCGACCAGGCCGAAGCGCGACACGGGGCGCACATAACGCATGACGTCTTCGTCAACTTCAAAGTACTTTTCGAACGATGCTTTCCAGCCCTTGATGATGTGCGCGATGCCTACACCCAGCGGCACCAGGGCGATCAGGTAAATCAGCAGGTTCGAGTGGTCCCAGGACAGCAGGCGGGCGAGCAGGTCGGGGGTGTGATCACCGCCGGAGCCGCTCGACCGCCTGAGGCCGCTGATGAGCAGGCTCAATGCGAAGAATGCCAGCGCACCGTTGACCAGGCCTCCTGCGAACAAGCCTGCACGAATGACCCAGCCCTTGAGATCGTGGCCGTGGTGGTCGACATCGCGGGTGGCTTGCAACACGCGCCAGCCGGCGAAAGCGAGCAACCCTGCCACCACCAGTCCCACCAGCGCGTGGCCGAAAGGTTGGCTCAGCAACGCTTCCAGGCTCTTGTGACTGTCTTTCGGGTTGCTTGAGTCTTTGGCGGCGAGCAGGGCGAACAGGCCGATGATCAGGTAGATGACGCCACGAGCGGCATAGCCACCGCGGGCCAGTAAAACCAGGCTCTGGTGTGGGGACATGGGTTGCGATTCCGTAGACGTGATACAGGAGCAGACCCATGGTGTTGCGAGGGGTTCGATTGGCGTTGCGGGCGAAACCCCAGCGCCGCTCACCCGGGTCGATGGCGCCCGCTCCCGCAGGGTTGCCCTGGGCTCCAGCGCCGGGTGCCTCAGGCGCTACCCGGCGCTGTTTTCCCCGACGTTCGGCCTGGCCTCACAGATGATCGGCATCGATCACGGCCTTGGCGAAGGCCTGCGGGTCTTCCTGCGGCAGGTTGTGGCCGATGCCGCCGTTGATCAACCGGAACTCGTATTTGCCGGTGAAGCGCTTGGCATAGTCCTCGGGCGCCGGGTGCGGTGCGCCGTTGGCATCGCCCTCCAGGGTGATGGTCGGCACGCTAATGGCCGGCGCCGTGGCCAGTTTCTGCTCCAGTGCCTCGTAGCGGGCTTCACCCTTGACCAGCCCGAGGCGCCAGCGGTAGTTGAAGACGGTGATGTCGACATGGTCGGGGTTTTCCAAGGCCTTGGCGCTGCGGTCGAACGTGGCGTCGTCGAACGTCCACTTCGGCGAAGCGGTTTGCCAGATCAACTTGGCGAAATCGTGGGTGTTCTTCGCATACCCGGCGCGGCCGCGATCGGTGGCGAAATAGAACTGATACCACCATTGCAACTCGGCCTTGGGCGGCAGCGGGTTCTGGCCGGCCGCCTGGTTGCCGATCAGGTAGCCGCTGACCGACACCAGGGCCTTGACCCGTTCCGGCCACAGCGCCGAAACGATGTCCGCCGAGCGTGCGCCCCAATCGTAGCCGCCCAGCACGGCGTGCGGGATCTTCAGTGCATCCATGAAATCGATGACGTCGCTGGCCAGCGCGGCTGGCTGGCCGTTGCGCAGCGTGGTGGCGGACAGGAAATGTGTATCGCCATAGCCTCGGGCATACGGCATCAACACCCGATAGCCCTTGGCGGCCAGCAAGGGAGCGACCTGGTCATAACTGTGGATATCGTAGGGCCAGCCGTGCAGGAGGATCACCACCGGCCCATCCGCCGGACCTGTCTCGGCATACGCCACGTTCAGCAAGCCGGCCTTTACATGCTTCAGCGGGCCGAAGGGCGAGGGTGTTGCCTGGGGAGCGCTCGCTTCGGTCGAGGCGGGCTGCGCCGCGGTTACCGATTGCGCGTTGGCTGCGCCGAAAGCGCCGAACAGGGCGAGCGCCAGAATCGATGAGCCGAGCAGGTGACGCTGGGGTGTGCTGTGCTGCAATGCCTTGTTCATGGTGATGCCTCCGTCGCGTGTCGTGGCCAGGGGTGCTGGTCGAACCCCTTCAAACCGTGGAGGCATTTGAACGCGACGAGGTATCCGGGCTGTGTCGGGCCAGGGGGCTGGGTGAAAGGTTATGTACCGGGAAGCCTGCCTGATACAAAGCGATACATGCACGCAGCCCGCTCGCCGCGGATCAGGTGTTCAACGGCAGCTGCGGCGTGTCCGGATTCAACTGCTGTTTCCTGAACTGTCCCGGCGGCTGCCCGTGGATCTGGCGAAAGCGCCGGGAGAAATAGGCCTCATCGGCAAACCCGCACAGGCGCGCCACCTCGCCCACCGGGCGCGTTCCGTTGAGCAGGTAATTGCGGGCGGCGTGCATCCGTCGCTCAAGCACCAGCTCAGTGAACGTCTTGCCGATTTCCTTGCGCAGCCAGTGGGTCAGGTACGTGGGGGACAGGTAGGTCGCGGCGGCCACCTTGATCAGGTTGAGGTCCGGATCGGCGATGTTCTTGCGCAGGTATTCGGACATGCGGCCCAACGCATCGCGGCGGCTGACTTCAGCGGCATTTTCCTCGGCCAAGCGCTTGAGCGGTTCGGCGTACAGCGCACAGACGCTGCCGATCAGTTGCAACAGCAAACCCTTGAGCATTTCGCGGGTGCCGAACTGGCGGTGTTCATCGAGCACGCGCATCTGCTCGATCAGGCCGCAGACCCGGGCGAAATCCTCGTCGGCCAGGATGAAGTCCAGGTGCTCCTGAAAGCGGAACGGCGACAACTCCGGTGCCAGGAGGATCGAGACTTCCTCCAGGTCCATCGGGTCGCACTGCAGGTGCGGCAACAGGAAGGTCTGGGAAAAATTGATCACCATGAAGTTGCTGTTGGCCGGATGCGGGATCACATGCACGCGGTGGGGCAGGATGAAGGCCAGGGTGTTGCGCGGGAACGGACGCTCGACGTTGCCGATGTGCTGCACCGTATCGCCGCCCAGGTTGATCTGGATCTGGAAATACTCGTGCCGATGGGGGCTGGTTTCAGCGCGCCGGCCTTTTTTGTCACGTATGTAGAAGTCCGTCAGTTCGCTGCGTTGCTGCATGACATAAGTGGGGACTCGGCTCGGTGCTGGCATCTCCTGGGAATCCTCTGCAGGGCATGGCGATGACGGTGATTGTGACGGTGCATCTGGCGAGTTTTCAAGAAGTTATACGATGAGATGCGCAGGGCGGTGATTTTCTGCCCTGCTTGGACGCAAGGCGAGTGTCCAAAACCAGAAAGGCCAGTCTCTTAATATTTTTCTTTATAAAACAGTTGGTTAACTTTGATCGTAAAAGATCATGGAAAAACCGGCGGTTTTGCATTTTCTTGGACAGGGCCCATCGTCAGGGCTTTCTTCGAAAAAAACGATCTAACGCCTCGGTTGATTTTGCAAGGTTGTACGACCACTGTAGGTGCCACGCAACCCGACCTTTATCCAAAAACAATCCAGAGGTGCGCTCATCATGACGTGGTTCCCATCGTTGGCAGATCCTCCTGCCGTTTCCCCCGGCAACCCCTGGCGCCAGGCATCTTCGCCCGCCTGATACAGGCTGTTCGCATTTCCTTATTCCAGTAGCGATTGTGCTGCCCCGACATCGAGGGCAATGGCTTCGGCTGCTCGTAGATATTTCGACGCTTCTAACAATAACGAGGTCCACCCATGTCGAATTCCCACACCTCCCAGACCGCCTCGGCGCCGGTGATCGCCGCCGCCCGGGACGCCGCAGTGCCTGGGCGACTGCCGTCACGGCGGCGCTGGTTCATGCTGTCGTTGCTGTTGATCGCAACCATCATCAACTACATCGACCGGGTCAACATCTCAATCGCCGCGCCTTTCCTGGCCAAGGACCTGGGCCTGGACAAGATCGAGATGGGCCTGATTTTTTCCGCCTTCGCCTGGACCTATGCGCTCGCCCTGGTTCCCGCCGGGTTCATTGCCGATCGCTTCGGCTCACGGTTCACCTACGGGGTGTCGTTGATCAGTTGGTCGACGGTCACCGTGTGCCAGGGCTTTGCCACCGGGTTCGCCTCGTTGTTCGGCTTGCGCCTGGCGGTCGGTGCGATGGAGGCGCCGGCGTTTCCAGCCAACAGCCGGGCCGTCACGGTGTGGTTCCCGGCGCGGGAGCGGGGCATGGCCAGCAGCATCTATGTCTGTGGCCAATACCTGGGCACGGCGTTGTTCACCGGTGCGCTGCTGTGGCTGGCCACCACCTACGACTGGCGGCATGTGTTCTACAGCACCGGCGCCCTCGGCATCGTCTTCGGGGTGGCCTGGTTGTACCTCTATCGCGACCCGATGAACTGCAAGAAAGTCAGCCCGCAGGAACTCAAGTACATCGAAGCCGGCGGTGGGCTGGTCAAGAGCAGCCAGGAGCGTACCCGTTTCAACTGGCGGCAGATTGCCGAGCTGTTCAGCTATCGGCAGGTCTGGGCGATTTGCATTGGCAAGTTCGCCAGCACCTCGGCGCTGTACTTCTTCCTTACCTGGTTCCCGACGTACCTGATCGAAGAACGCCAACTGACCATGATCAAGGCCGGGATCTTCGCCGTGCTGCCGTTCGTGGGCGCGACCGTCGGCATCCTGCTGGCCGGGATCATCTCCGACCTGTTGATCCGTCGCGGCTATTCGCTGTCCTTTGCACGCAAGTTGCCGCTGGTGGTCGGGTCGATGCTGGGCATGTCCATCGTGCTGGTCAATTTCACCGATTCGAACGTGATCTGCATTGCCATCCTGACCGTCGCCTTCTTCGCCCAGGGCATTGCCTCGTCCTCGTGGGCGGCGGTGTCGGAGGTGGCGCCCAAGGAACTGATCGGGCTGACCGGAGGCATCACCAGCCTGGCGGCGAACATCGGCGGCATCGTCACGCCCATCGTGATCGGCGCGATCGTCCACAGCACCGGCTCGTTTGCCCTGGCGTTCTGGTTCATTGGCGGCGTGGCACTGATGGGCACGTTGTCCTATTCGCTGCTGCTCGGCCGCTTGTACCGCATCGAACTGCGGACGCGCTGAGCCAAGAAAACCGTTTTTCTCCAAGACAAGGCGGCATTCCTCCAACTTCGCCACGGATCGTCGCCGTACGCTGACACAACCAAGAGGACTTTTATCAGGATGAACATGCCCGAGTACGTCTTTACCCCGGACTTGCCAGTGACCTTGCCGGTGGTCGGCACTGCGCAACGCTTTCCCGTCGGCCGGGTGTTTTGTGTCGGTCGCAACTACCCGTGGCCCGACACCCAGGGCCAGAACCGCCAGCCGCCGGTGTTCTTCATGAAGCCGGCCAGCAGTGTGGTGGATGCGGTCGGTGAAGTGCCGTACCCGTCGGTGACGGAGGAATTCGTTCACGAAATCGAACTGGTCGTGGCCATCGGCGAAGGTGGCGCGAATATTCCCGAGGACCAGGCGCTGGCCTATGTCTGGGGCTACGCCGTCGGGCTCGACCTGACCCGGCGTGATGTCCAGCGCCGGGCCAAGCGCAACGGCCTGCCCTGGGAAGGCGCCAAGGTATTCGAGGCCGCAGCGCCGATGACCGCCATCGTGCCGGTCTCGCGGGCGGGGCACCCCGAAGGTGAATTGTGGCTCAGCGTGAACGGCCAGGAGCGCCAGCGCGACAGCCTCGACAGCCAGATCTGGTCGGTCAGTGAAGTGATCAGCCGGATCTCGCAGTCGGTGGCGCTGCGGGCCGGCGACCTGATCATGACCGGGAGCCCGGCAGGCGTGGACCTGTTGGAGCCGGGCGATGTCATCAACGCCGGCATCGATGGCCTCGGCCAACTGGAAATGCGCGTCGGCCAGCGGCCTTGAGCCCTGCGCGCGTCAACTGATTCGAGAAAGGAAGGAACACTATGTCCCACCCATTGAAAGTGGCTTTGGTCACCGGTGCCGGTAGCGGAATTGGTCGTGCGGTGGCCCTGGGGCTGTTGGCTGACGGCTACACCCTGGTACTGGCCGGTCGGCGGCCGGAGCCTTTGCAGGCGCTGGTCGAATCGGCGGCGAGCGAGGGGCACCAGGCCCTGGCCGTGCCCACCGACGTGCGTGACCCGGCCAGTGTCGATGCACTGTTCGCCACCATCGCCGAGGTCTACGGACGCCTGGACGTCGTCTTCAACAATGCCGGGGTCAACGCGCCGGCGGTGCCACTGGATGAATTGACGTTCGAGCAATGGCGCAACGTGATCGACACCAACCTCAACGGGGTTTTCCTCTGCGCCCGTGGCGCCTTCGGCCTGATGCGCCGGCAACATCCCCAGGGCGGGCGGATCATCAACAACGGCTCGATTTCGGCCCACACCCCGCGGCCGTTCAGCAGTGCCTACACCGCCAGCAAGCATGCGGTGCTGGGCTTGACCAAATCCCTGGCGCTGGACGGGCGCGAGTACAACATCGCTTGCAGTCAGATCGACATCGGCAACGCCCTCACCGAGATGTCGGTGCGCATGACCAAGGGCGTGCGCCAGGCCAACGGCACCATCGCGGTCGAGCCGATGGTGGACGTCAAGCACGTGGCCGACGCAGTGCGCTACATCGCCGGCCTGCCGTTGTCGGCCAACGTCCTGAACATGACCGTCATGGCCACGGCCATGCCGTTTGCCGGTCGCGGTTGAGCCGTAACGCTGCTCATGAATGGCATCCAGCACGCCGTACGCGAGCAGCAAGGTGCTCGATCGATTTTTTTATTTAGCGACACGAGGTCCACATGAAGCCAGAAGTCTTGCAGCTCAGCCCGATCCTGATCCCTGAAATCAACACCCGGCTCAGCGAGCTGTTCACGGTGCGGCGCTATTTCGAACAGGCCGATAAACCGGCGTATCTGCAGGCGCATGGCGCCAACATCCGCGGGGTCATCACCGGCGGGCACACCGGCATCAGCCGGGCTGTCATGGAGCAACTGCCCAAGTTGGAAGTGGTGGCCGTCAACGGCGTGGGCACCGACGCGGTAGACCTGGCCTACGCCAGGGATCGCGGCATCCGCGTGACCGCCACCATCGGCGCGTTGACCGAGGACGTCGCCGACCTGGCCATGGGCCTGTTGATCGGCGTGTGCCGTGGCCTGTGCACCGGTGACCGCTACGTGCGCTCGGGTCAATGGCCGCAGAGCCCGACGCCCTTGGCCCCGTTGCCACTGGCGCGCCAGGTCTCCGGCATGCGCATCGGCATCGTCGGCATGGGGCGGGTCGGTCGCGCCGTGGCGAGCCGGGCAGCGGCGTTCGGGTGCCCGATCAGCTACACCGATCTACAGCCGATGAGCGACGTGCCCTATACCTTCGTTGCCGATCTCAAGGCTTTGGCGGCCGACAGCGACGCGTTGATCCTGGCGGCCGCCGCCGACAACGCCCACGCCATCATTGACGCACGCGTGCTGCAAGCGTTGGGCAAGGGCGGCTACCTGATCAACGTGGCCCGGGGCAAACTGGTCAACGAGGCCGACCTGGTGGCGGCGCTGGCTGCCGGTGACATCGCCGGTGCCGGGCTGGATGTGTTCGTCGATGAGCCCAACGTGCCCGAGGCGTTGTTCGCCCATGAAAACGTGGTGCTGCAGCCTCATCGGGCCAGCGCGACGCTGCAAACGCGCACGCGCATGGGCGAAATGGTGGTGGCCAGCCTGGTGGACAGTTTTGCCGGGAAGGTGCCGCAGGGCTGTGTGACGGGCTGAATGTCGGGCGACCTCAGGGAGCACAGGCTTCCCGAGGTCGTCACGCACGCTATTGGAACTGATCCACCAGCCACGCCTTCAAGCGTTTGCACGCCGGATCATCCACCTTGTCTTCGTTGATCATCAGGTACTGGATCGACTCCCTGAGCGCCAGCTCTTGCGGGACGGGTCGGACCAGGCGGCCCTGTTGCACCAGGTGCCGGACCAAATGGTCCCAGCCCAGCGCGACGCCCTGGTCATCCAGGGCCATTTGCACCAGCAGGCTGTAGTCGTTGCTGCTGAACGATTGCGGGCTGTCCGACACCGACAGTTGCAGGTCGTGGGATTGGTAGGCGAACCACACGTTCCAGTCGATCAGCTCCGAGAGTTGCGAACGGCCATGGGGGTTGAGGTCCAGCAACGTGTTGCTGCGCAGGCCGGCAAGTGTTCCCAGTTCCGGGTGGGCCTGGAGATAGCGTGGGGTGCACACCGGATAGACGACTTCGTGCAGCAACGGCACCCGCAGGTAGCCGGGGCAGTGGTCGTTGAACTTGGCGATGAACAGGTCCGGGTTGATGCCCGACTCCATGGCCAGGAAATGTTGGGTGGTGATGACCTTCAGGTCGATGTCGGGGTTGGCGCTGAAAAAGTCCTTCAGCCGGTGGGCCAGCCAAAGCGTCGACAATGCGGGGGTACAGCACAGGGTCAGGACGTGCTTGTCGCTTTTCTCCCGGCGGATCCGTTCCGTGGCCTGGAAGATATTGAGCAGCGATAACTGCGCTGCATCGAAGAGCGCGGCGCCCGACGGCGTCAGCTTGAGTTCTCTGCCGTTGCGGATGAGCAACTCGGTGCCCAGGTAGGTTTCCAGGTCACGGATCTGTCGGCTGATGGCCGCCTGGGTGACGCACAACGCCTCGGCCGCACGGGTGAAGTTGCGGTACCGGGCGGCCGCCACGAAGGATCTCATGGCCTTGAACGAAGGCATTTTCATCAGCGCCTGGTCTGGCGGATCGTTTCTGGCCATAACAAAAACTACCTGCTTTCTCGGAAAAAAAGTTGGTTCTGCCGGTCGGTCCCGCATGCCTACACTCTACCTCACGATGCTCAGGGCAACGCCAGTGGCCTGTGTCCGAACGAACCCCGCACGAGGAAACCAGATGCCGTACCGCAGTGGCGCATACGCCTTCATGCAAGGGGCCCGGGCGCTCCTTCCGTTGACGCCGGGCGTCATTCCGTTCGGGTTGGTGACCGGGGTCATGGCGATCGAAATGGGCCTGTCGCCGGGCATGGCCATGGGCATGACGATACTGTTCTACTCCGGCTCTGCCCAGATGGTCGCGCTGCAGTTGCTGCACAACGGCGTGCTGCCCGTGGCGATCGTGGTCACGGCCCTGATCATCAACCTGCGTTTCATCATGTACAGCGCGTCCCTGGCGCCTCACCTGCACCATTTGCCCCGACGCTGGACGTGGCCGCTGTCCTACCTGCTTTCCGATCAGTCCTACGCCCTCTGTACTTTGAAGCTGTCGTCCGGGGAGCTGGGGCCCTTTGCTCATTATTTCTATGCCGGTACCGCGGTGACCATGTGGCTGGTCTGGCAAGTTTCGGTCCTGGCCGGGGTGTACCTGGGCGCGAGCATTCCCCAGGACTGGTCATTGAGCTTTGCCATACCGCTCTCGTTCCTGGCGTTGTTGATTCCCGGCCTGCAAAGCCGCGCCAGTTGGTGCGCGGCGGCGGTGGGCGGGACGCTTGCCGTGCTGGCGATCAAGCTGCCCTATAACCTTGGCCTGGTCACCGCCTCCCTCGGGGGCGTGCTGGCCGGGCTGGTGGTGGAGCGTCTTCAGGCCTCGTCAAACAGCGCGAGTGTCGAGGGCGCCGAAGGAGAAGCCCAATGAGCGACCTGGCCCTGTGGGGGTTGTGCCTGGCGGCCGGCCTGGGCACCTTCGCCATGCGCTTGTCTTTTGTCGAGCTCTATGGCCGCTGGCGCATCCCGCCGCTGATGCGCCGGGCATTGATGTACGTACCGGCCAGCGTCTTGGCGGCCCTGGTGCTGCCTGCCGTGGTGTACCCGACCGGGCAGGCTGAATGGGTGCTTAACAATCCCCAGGTACCGGCGGCGATGGTTGCTGTGTGGGTGGCCTGGCGCTGGCGCAATACGCTGTTGACCCTGGCGGTGGGGATGGCGGCGTTGTGGGGGTTCAAGTTCCTGGTCGGGTGAATATCACTGCCCGACCGGCTGTGTGTAGCGCTGCTTGATACGCGCCAGCTCACCAGATTGGCGCAACTGTTCCAAGGCGGCGGCCCAGGCAGCGACGACCTTGTCCTCGGAGTCGGGGCTGAAGGCGATGTACAGCGATGAGCGGTAGATCTCGACGGGGATCTGTCGCAGCAGGCCGGGAGCGATGGCCAACTGGCGGCTGTAGTAGGCCACCCCGGCATCGGTGTCGCCGACGATGATGGTCGTGCGTCCGGCGAGCAGCATGCGGTAGAGCTGCAGGCTCGACGTCGCACTTTTGTCGAGGTTGCCGAAGCCCATCGATTGCAGCCTGGCGGGCACCGAGCCGGCGTGCCGCGTGGTGATCTGCGGGACGTGCCGCAGTTGTTCGAGGCTGTTCACCGGCGGCGTGCTGCTCAACTGGTAGGGGTGGATGGACTCTTCCACGATCGGCCCGACCCACTTGTACAACGCCTCGCGTTCCGGGGTGCGGAACAGCGAGTACATGATGGTCTTGTCCCGGGTGTTCAGCGCCTGGGTGGCGCGCATGCTGGGCACCATCGACACCTCGAAAGCGTCTCCGGTGCGCGCCATGATGGCCCGGACAATTTCCGTGGTCATGCCGGTAAGCTGGTCGTTTTCCCGATAGTTGTAGGGTGCCCACTCTTCGGTCACGACCTGGTACTGCTCGGCCCGGGCCTGCGTGCCGAGCAACAGACAAAGCAGCACTGCAGTCGGTGCCGAATGTTTCACGTATTCACCTGGGGGCCTTTCGCCGTTGAGGGCGGTTTTGAGAAGGGGGCCAAGATAAGCATAGACGCAAAAAACCGTTCAATGCCGGTTGGCACTGAGTGGGGTAGTCCGTCCTAGGCTATGTACGAAATAGCCTAAGCCACCGCCTTCAACTTCGAATACACCCACGCCGCCGTCGCCGCCACTGCCAGCACGGCCAGGACGCCTTCGCGCTTGAGCAGGTGCCAGGGCAACCGTCCGATTTTCAACTTGATGGCTCGCGTTGCCCGATCCCAGATCGAGACCCGACCGCCGCTCAGGGCCAATTGGGTGAAATACAACGTGCCGAAGAACACCACCGCCGGGCTGACCCAGCGTAGCCACGGCGCACCGTCGGACCAGGCGCAGGCCAGGGCCGCGGGCACCGCAGCAGGGACAACGTGACGCAACACCAGCAGGCCGGCGCCTTGCCGGTACCAGCGGCGGGGGACCAGCCTTTGGCTCAGCCACACATCGAACTGTGCGGCGGCCACGGCCACGTAGGTCCAGACGTGGTAGAGCTTGACGCCCAGCCACAGCAATATCGGCATCAGGAACGGCATCAGCAGCACCGCCAGCGGTTCATCCCGGTTGACCGGCACGGTGAACAACGTTGCCACGAGTAACGCGGACAACGCGAACCAGAGAAACAGGCTGACCCCTCGATAGCTGGTGGCCGGCAGCCAGTCCCGCCAGTTGTCCAAGGGTTGCAGTTCCAGGCGTTCGGGAACCTCGGGGTACTGGTACTCGATGGTTTCAGCGAGCTGGGTGAAGCGTTGCCAGTCGAGGCCGGTAAAGTGGTCGGCCATTGCACGACGGCGGGCGTCGCTCATGGGTTTGAGCAGCAGGGCGGCGGCCTGTCCATGGAGTTTATCGGCGTCGAAACGGTCGAGGTCACTGCGCAGGGTTTCCTCGAAGGCTTGTACTTCGCAGTGCCGGATCAGTCGATCCCAACGCCAGTAGGCGCAGGGCAGGTTGCCCTGGTCTTCGTTCCAGCCCATGGCCTGGCACACGCCCTCGAAGAAGGCCGGCGACCAACTCGGGGCGGACTCGAACCAGTCCAGCACGCATTGCTCGAACTGCTGGCGGTGCTCGAACGGCACCAGCCACTCACTGCTCAGCCAGTGACGCAGGGCCTCCATGAGCTGGCGCTCCTTGCCTTCGACCAACCATTGCGCCATCTGCCCCAATGATGGCTCCGGAGGGCTGACAACCGTGGGGATTTCGATCCGCTCCACGTGCATGTCCCGCACGGGTATCTCCACTTCCTCGGGGGCGGGCGGCAGGGGTTCGGCCAACGGTGTCTCAACGGTTTCTTCATCGGCCTGCGCGCGCCAGCGGGCCTCGGCCAGCGACGTTTCATAGGCTTCACGCAGGCGCTGGAATGCGTCGGGGTTTTCGTCCGGGCGGTGGACCTTGAGCAGCCGCGCATAAGCGCGCTTGATGCTGCGCTCGTCCGCGTCCGGGGTCAGGCTAAGCAGCTGCCAGTGGCTCATGGCTCAAATCTCCCGCTCGAAGTGCACAAGGCGCTGGGTAATGTCGCTGCGGGCTTCGCGTATTTGGTGTTCATCCTGGGTGTCGAGCATTTGCTGGAAATGGTTCGCCAGGCTGGCGATGTACTCGCGGCCCTCCCCGAGGCTTTCCTGGTACAGCCGGTCGAGCCGGGCGAGCAGCAGGGTGTTGATCTGCTGGTCGCGTGGGTGCACTTTCAGCGCTTCGAGGGCGGCCAGCCGCTGGGCGATCTCTTCGGGGGCCAGCACCCCCGGGTTGTTCTCGATCACCAGTCGCCGGGTTTCGCCATTGATCGGCAGGTGGACCTGGGCTTCGAGCAAGCCGTTGTTGTCGTAGGTGAAGCGCACATCCAGGGTCACTTCACCGGCCTTGCGCGGCGGTACGGGGATCTCCAGCTCACCCAGGAAAATGTTGTTGCTCACCAGGCGGCTTTCGCCCTGGTAGATGCCCAGCCGCACCACTTTCTGGTTATCGCTGAGGGTGGACACGTTGCGAGAACGGCTCACTGGCACCACGGTGTTGCGCTCGATGATCGGCAGGTAATGGCCGCTCTGGAAACCGCCGCCCACCTGCATGGACGTCTCGATGCCCAGGGTGTAAGGGCAGACGTCGGTCAGGACGACTTCCTCCAGGGACGCATGCCGTGCCTGCAGCGCCGCCTGGATGGCCGCCCCTTGGGCAACCACTTCGTCCGGGTTGAGCTGCATGGCCGGGATCCGCCCGAACAGCGTGGCGACCAGCTTGCGCACCAGTGGCATGCGCGTTGTACCGCCTACCAGGAGGATTTCATCCAGGTCCGCGACCTTGATCCGGGCATCGCGCAGCGCCCGTTCGATCGGCGCGCGCAAGCGGTCCAGCAAGGGTTGGACGACCGTCGTGAGATCGCCCTGGGTCAGTTCCAGGTGCCATTCACGGGATTGTTCGCGAAGGGTGAAGCGCGCAGCCTGGGCCTGGCCCAAGGCATGGCGGACCCGCTGTGCTTCGCGCCGCAAACGCTGGGTGATGGCCGGCTGGTTGAGGTCGGGCAGGTCGGCGGCGCCGATCTTGGCGATGAAGTGCTCCACCAGCAAGTCATCGAAATCCTCGCCGCCCAGGAAGTTGTCGCCGGCGCTGGCGCGAACCTCCATCACGCCTTCGAACAGTTCCAGGATCGACACGTCAAACGTGCCGCCGCCCAGGTCGAACACCAGGAACGTGGCTTCGTCCCGCTGTTCGAGGCCGTAGGCCAAGGCGGCAGCGGTGGGTTCGTTGATCAGCTTCTCGATCTTCAGCCCCGCCAGCTCGCCGGCGATACGCGTCGCCTTGCGCTGGGCATCGCTGAAATACGCCGGCACGCTGATCACCGCTTCGTGCACCGGCTCGCCCAAGGCGCGCTCGGCATCGGCCTTGAGGCTGCGCAGCAGCATCGCCGAGAGTTCTTCGGCGCGATAGACGCGGGCGCCGAGTCGCGTTTCACGGGCGCTGCCCATGTAGCGCTTGAACAGGGACGCGGTGAGTTGGGGGTGGGTGTGCAACCGCTCGCGGGCGATGTCCCCGACGACCAACTGGCCCTCATCGTCGAGGCCCACGACGCTCGGCGTCAGGAAGTTGCCCAAGGCGTTGGGGAGGATCCGGGCATGTTCGCCATCCCACGCCGCCACGAGGCTGTTGGTGGTGCCCAGGTCGATACCAATGATCACAGTCACTTTTCCTTAAATGACGCGCCGGGCCATGCAGCGCCCTGGTCGCGGGTCAGTCATTACAGTTACGCCGGAGGGCGCAGCACCCTGGCTGGGGTTATCGGCAGCGCCGGCCAGGCGCTTTAATTCACCCACCGCTTCACACCGATTTGGTCCGCGCGCCATTATCCAGACGTTGGAGAACAAGCTCCAGTCGTTCGTCGTGGCGAGGGGCGGCGGTGGCATGGTCAACCGAGCCCCATCAGGTGGGCGCGAGGACCTGCGTCGCTGCGAAACGGTCTGCCCAGCGGTTGTCCTGGCGAAATTGCCCGATGGCGGTGCGGTCACTGGGGCAGGCAAGTGCCTGGAGGGCGGCTTGACGCAAGTCGGTGCCTTCATCCACCAACCAGACCCCCGGCGCTTCGCCGCGCAGGGCCATCTCACCGAATCGGGTGGATATCACGGGCAGGCCGAGGGCCCGGTACTCATAGTATTTGATCGGGTCCACCGAGGCGGTCAGCTGGTTGAGCTTGAAGGGAATCAGCCCTACCGAGAACGTCGCCATGGCGGCAATGGCCTCGGCATGGGCGCGCTCGGGAATCAGCTCGATGTTGGCCGGCAACGCGCCGGGCGGCGGGGTGAACACGGGGCCGATCAGGCGAACCGGGTTGGCCGGGTTGGCGCGGGCCAGTGCAATGACCAGGTCCCAGTCGAACCAGTGCCCCATCGTGCCGACATAACCGAGCACCTGTTGTTTGGGACCCAGGTCCAGTTGCTCCACCGGTGCCAGATGCTGCAGGTCGCAAGCGTTGAGGGCCAGTTCGACACGCTTTGCCACAGCCTGGTGCCGGTCGCGCAGGGCCGTGGAGGACACCAGCAGGTGAGGCACCCGTCGAATCAACTGCGCCTGGCGCCGTGCCATCGACCGTCGGGACAGGCCTTGGTAGAAGGCCGGGAAATCATCCATGGCGTCATACACCGCCGGGCTGTCCGGCAGGCGCGCGAGCAACTGCAGCGCCAGTTCCGAAGGCTTCGCGACACAGATCATGCTCGGCCCTTCGGCGCAGAACTGTGCGACGCGCCTGAACGTCTTGCGCCATAACGGCTTGAGGACCAGCGCCGCGCCGGGGATAGGTTCGATGGGCAGCGCCGGGGGCTGGCAAAGGCGCAACCAGGGCGGTACGGCGATGTGTTGTGGGCCGGCTGATGGAGGCTTGCGCCTGAAGTCGTTCAGCGAGGGCAGGCGGGTCGGATACGGGTCGATCCACAGCACCGGTTCTCCGGTCTGCTCGTGATACCAGTGGACGAAATGATGCGGGCGCTGGCTGAAGCTGGCCCATGGCACCGGCGACAGATAGATCAGGCGCATGGCGACAGGTGCTGCCTCAGCACATCGACGATCCGCCCGGCGGCCTGGCCATCGCCGTAGGGGGAAATCCCCCGGGCCATGTTCTGGTACGCCTGAGGGTCATCGAGCAAGCGTTGGGCCTGTTCGAGGATCGCCTGTGGGTTGGCGCCCACCAGCTTGACCACCCCCAGGTCCACCGCTTCCGGGCGTTCGGTTTCCTCGCGCAGCACCAGGACCGGCTTGCCCAGCGCCGGTGCTTCTTCCTGCACGCCACCGGAGTCGCTGATGATCAGGTAGGCGCGTTTCATGGCCGCGATGAACGGGGCGTAGTCCAGGGGTGCGCACAGCAGGATGTTGGGGACCTGGCCGAGCACCTGGTGGGCCACTGCCTGGACGTTGGGGTTGGGGTGTACGGGGTACAGGATCTGGATGTCCGGGTTGCGTTCGGCCAGGCAGCGGAGCGCCTGGCAGATATGCAGGAAAGGGGCGCCGAAGTTTTCCCGACGATGGGCCGTGACCAGCACCAGGCGCTTGCTGGCGTCCAGTTCGATATCCAGGGGCACGGGGTGTGCCGCGGTCATCAACAAAGCATCGATCACGGTGTTGCCTGTCAGGATGACATCGGCGGGGGCGACGCCTTCACGCAGCAGATTGTCCACCGCGCCCTGGGTCGGCGCGAAATGCCAGCGGGTCAGCTTGCCGGCGATCACCCTATTGGCTTCTTCAGGGAAAGGGTTGTGGATATCCCCGGTACGCAGGCCAGCCTCGATATGGCCGAAGGGAATCTGCAAGTAGAAGCATGCCAGGGCCGCGCTCATCACGGTGGTCGTGTCGCCCTGGGCCAGGACGACATCCGGTTTTTCGGCCTTCAGCACATCGTCGAGTGCCAGCAGCAATCGTGCGGTCAACGTCGCCAGCGACTGGTCGGGCTGCATGAGGTCCAGGTCCAGGTCCGGGGTGATTGCGAAAAACGCCAGCACCTGGTCGAGCATGCCTCGGTGTTGGGCGGTGGCCAGCACCCGGCAGTCGATGCCGTCCTGTGCCTGGAGTGCCTTGATCACCGGGGCCATCTTGATGGCTTCCGGGCGGGTGCCGACGATGCAAAGTACCTTGCGGGTCATGCCTGTTGATGTCCTATTGTTGTGTTGCAAGGGCGCGTCCGATCCGGTCCGCGTTGGCCATGAGGGTCAGGGTGTGGGATTTCTCGGAGAGACCAGGCAGGCAAGCACCGTCGACAACGTGCACGCCGGGCAGCCCGGCGACCTCTCCCAGGCTGTCGGTCTCTCCGACGTCGGGCCGTGCCCGCATGGGCAGGGTGCCCGCGTAATGGATGTCCGCCCCCGGCTGGGCCAGGGTGAAACTCATCGGCATCAGCAGCGCACCCATTTTCCAGTAGATCCGACGCAGCCTGGCCTCGGCGTTCTTCATGAGCCCTGGCGCCTCGGGTTGCAGGCCGCCGTTAACGCTCAACGAGCCATCGGGGCGTAACCTCGCCGTGTTGTTGGACAGATGGCCAGGCAGGAAGATATTGCCGACCAGGCAGGCACTGAGCAGGTTGTTCGACAGCTCGATGGCCAAGCGTTTGCTCATCGGGATCCGGCTGACGAATTCGCTCATCGGCAAGCCCGTGGTGCTGAACGTCGAGCCGAAGGCACAGGTGCCGGCCGCCAGCTCCAGGGCGAACGATAGCTGACCCAGGCCAAATGTCGAAACCCTCGGCGTGCCGAGCATGCTCGGCAGCCAGAGCAGGAAGGCGGCCGTGGGCGAGGACAGCAGTCGCACCGCCGCGGTGTGGTTCAACTGCTTGAGCACGAGCCGGGTAGTGGCCAGCGTGCCAGCCGCCAGCAGCAGGCGCCGTGCGCCCACGCGTCGGGAGGCATGACGGTCGCTGATCACCCACGAGCCGTCCGGTTGACGCGAAAGATCATCCACCAGCACACCCTGGATGTGCTGGAAGCCTGGGTACTGCTTGAGCGTTGCCAGTTCCTGCGCTGCGCTGTACAGCGCCTGGTTCTGGCACCCCCACAGGCAATTGCCGGACAGATCGCACGCCTTGCGTTCCCCCAGCGGTTGGCTCAACGCCGCCACCCGCGAACGGCCCAGGCGAAACCCCAGGGCGGGAAAACTCGGTTGACGGCGTGTGTAGCGATCAAGCAGCCGTTGATGCAAAGGGTCCATCGGCAAGGGCGGTTGGGACCACTCATCGAGGCCGAAGTAGCTGGAAAGATCATCGTCGGCTTGGCCGCTGATCCCGATTCGCCGCGACACCGCTGCATAGGATCGTTCCAGTTCGGCGTAATCGAAGGGCAGCGCGGGCAAGTCGCTGGCGTCCAGGCGCGCCACGCCACAGCCCCAGGCATTCGACAGCCCGCCGGTGGCCAATGAGCCGACCCCGATGAAGTGCCGGGTGTCGATGCGGTTGCTTTCGTTGAACCCGCGAAACACATGCGCGTGGGTGGGCGTCTTCAGCTTGGGGGAGACCGCTTCCTGTTGGTTCAGGCCGTGGAAGTCTTCGCCAATCAACCATTTCCACTGGGCTTCGTCCCGGGTGCGGCTCGTGAGGTACGGGGCCAGCGGCGCAGCCGAGATGCCGCCGTCGACCTGGGCATCGACCATGAGCACGGTCAGGCCTGCCTTGACCAAGGGGTAGGCGGCCGAGGTGCCGGCAGGGCCACTGCCGACGATGATCACATCGAATTCAGGCGTCACGCGGGGCTCCAGCGTCAAGGACCAACCGGCGCGCCAGTGGACGACACAGCGGGGTCACGGCCCGCCATGCGAGGGCCTTGGCCGCGATCCATCCCAGCGTCATCAACGTCAGGACGAAGCCACGGGGCTGATGCGTGCCGAGAAACCGCCTGGCGCCGACGGGGCTGGCTTCGGCCAGGGCGAGCGCGGCCTGCAGGCGCCAGGAAAGGTCCTGGCCACCGGTCGCCGCGAGGACGCCGGGGTTGTCCAGCAGGCTCACCAGGACCGGCCAGCGTTTCAACAAGGGCGAGCGAATGGCCGGTCGGGTTTTGCCAGCCTGTTCCAGGGCCTTGACGTAGCGGCTGACCAAACTGCTCGGCGGTGTGCTGCCGAGCAGGTAGCCCAACAGCACTTTGCCTTCTTCGAGGCACTGCCGACGTTGTCCCCGGCCGGAGCGGTGCAGGCCGTCCGCCAGGGGCCGCAACACGATGCCGAGTTTTTGCAGGCTGGGGGCGGTGTCCAGGGTGGGCAGGTGGATCAGCGAAAAGATCCGCTCCAGCCCCAGCTTCGTGCCCAGCGATTGGCCGAGGCACCGGCGCAGCAGGGCGAGCAGTGCTACCGGCACGGGAACGGGCAGGCGCATCGTGTGGACCCTGTGTGTCGCGATCGCCATGAGAAAGCGGCCAAAGGAAATCGGCTGCACCGCACCCAGGCTCAGCACCTCGGCGCGAATGTCCTCACGCTCGACCACGGCCAGGATCGAGGCGGCCAGGTCATCGACATGAATCGGCTGTACGCAAGGCGCCGGTACCAGCATCGGGATGACCGGGAAGCGGCGCACCAGCCTGCACAACAGGCCAAAGAGCCCACGCTCGGGACCGCCATACACCTGGCCCGGGCGAATCACCACGCCTCCGGCCGCCAGCACCGCTTGTTCGATCCGCCATTTGACCTGGCCGTAGACCGTTGGCGCGCTGGCCTGGGCCGTCTGGCTAGACATGAAAATGAACCTGGCCGAGGCTTGCCGGGCGCACTGGATCAGCGCCTCGGCGGCCTGGACCTCGGCGTCCGCGCCCATGCCGGACTCAGGCGCGGTATTGGCCGCCAGGTGGATAAACGCCTGGACACCGGCCGGGCATTGCGGGGCGGGGTCCCGCAGGTCGTAGGGGAGCCAGGCATGGGCGCGAGCGCACGGCGTGCGCGTGGCGCAGATCACCTCATGGCCGTCCGCTGCCGCGCGCTCGGCCAGTGGTAGGCCGATGTAACCCGTTGCACCGGTAATCAGCAGCTTCATGATCAGGCGCCTTCCACGCGGTCGGGCCGCTCGGACGCAGGCGTCTTGGCGGTGAACACGAACCACTTGCTGATCGAGTACGTCACGAAGACGCAGGCCACGTCGGCAACGAATTTCACCGCGCTGGGGTGGTCGACGACATACAGGCCGGCGCTGAGCAGGGCCGAGGCGAGCGGAATGTTGACCGCCAGCAACGCGAAGTAGCTCAGTGCCTGGGCCTTGCCGTTGCCCTGGTTCGACTTGAACGTGAAGTGGCGATGCAGGAAGAACGCGAACAGCCCGGCGACGACCTTGCCGGCGATATTGGCCAGCACCGGCTCATCCCGGAAAAAAACCAGGAGCAGCAGGAACGTGCCCATGTCCAGGGCATAGGCCAGCAGTTGGATGGCGCCATACCGAACGAAGGTCAAGGCTTGCTCCTGATGACGACAATGTGATGCAGGCCCAGCACCCGTCGCAGGGGATAAAGTAGTTTTTCAACGACTTTCATCAAGGGGACCAGCGCGTCGGGCAGCAACTGACGGAAGTTCAAGCCGCCCGAGACCAGGTACCGAGGATAGTTGCCGCAGATTTCCTGGTGGAGGATTTCCAGGCCAGGGTACTTGCGTTCGAAGGCTTCGCGGTCCCGCACGAAAACGATGTAGCTGAGCGCCTGGTTGGCACCGTTCATGGGGCCGGTAGAGGGTGTTTCCCACGATGGGAAGTGCCTGTCGAAGCCCTCGGACTTGAACAGGCGCTTGTACAGGAACGCGGCAAGCGGGCCGTGAAAGGGCTCGATCAGGATGGCCCCGCCACCGGGCACGAGGGTGCGTTCAAGCTCGCTGAAAAACCGATCAGGGTGAGGAAAATGGTGGAAGCAGTTCTGGCCGTAGAACGCCCTGACCGAGTGATCGCCCAGGCTCATCGATTCTGCATCCAGGGCCATGTCCAGGTGCTCGGTGGCGACGATGTCGGTGGCCAACACGCCAGGGTAGGTGTCGCGCATTGGCGCGATCCCGGCGCCGATTTCCACTTGCAGGCCTTCGACCTTGAAGTGACGCTCGGCCAGGCGATGAAAGGCATGGTGGAACTCGACGAACACGTCCTTGAGCATCCGCTTGCGTTCGAGAATTCGCTTATGCAGCTCAAGGCGCTCGACGCCGTCGACATCTAATGTCTTGAGCGAAGGGTCGGCCAGAAAATCCCTGAGCGCCTTCACGGCTGCTTTTTCCGCAACGAGGTGGCATGGCGGCGTCTCGAATGCCTTGGCCGGTTGGGCACCGAGGCGATGTCGTAGCCGAGGAAGGCCATGACCAGTTGCAGCCCCAGCAGCAGCGGCAGCGCACTGAGCATCACGGTCCCTGCGGGGGTCTGGACGCCATTTTGCGCCGATTCGTACCAGTGGTAGCTGCCGAACACGGTGCCGAACAGGAGCATGAGTAGCCCGATGGGCAATTCGATCGAGGCCAGGGACATGTCCCGCAGGTAGTAGTTGTAGAACACGCGCTTAGTGAAGTTGCGCAGGTGCTTGAACAGAAACTCGCCAATGATTTTCGAGACCGCCAGGTGACTGGTTTCGTCGCCATAGCGCGCCTCCATCGGAATATCGACCACCACGGCGCGCACGGTATTGAGGCGGAACAGGATGTCGGTCTCGAAGAAGTAGCGTTCGCTGACCTTGTCCAGGGGCAGGAGCCGGGCGACGTCACGATGGATCGCGGTGTACCCGTTGGTGGGGTCGAACAGGTCCCAGTAACCCGTCGACAGCTTGGCCATCAGTGACAACACGGCGTTGCCGAACAGCCGGACCCGTGGCATCGACTGGACTTGCTCCAGGTTGAAAAAGCGATTGCCCTTGGTGTAGTCGGCCTCGCCGGCCAGGATCGGCTCGATGAACAGCGGGATCAGGGCCGGGTCCATCTGACCATCGCCATCGATCTTGACGATGATGCTTGCGTTGTCCGCGATGGCTTCCCGGTACCCGGTCATCACGGCCCCTCCGACACCTTTGTTGACGGCATGGGGCAAAACCCTGACCCTGGGGTCGGTGCAGGCCTGCAGCACATGCTGGCCGGAGCCGTCCGGGCAGGCATCGTCGATCACGTAGATGCGCCACACCTGCGGGCCGATGGCCTCGATGACATCGATGATGTGCGCCGTCACCCGGTAGCAGGGGATGACGACCGCGACTCGAGGTTCTTCCGTGAAAAGCTCTGTTTTTGAGTTCATCGATATCGCTGGCTATTGTCTGAATGAAAGGGACTTGAACGCCACGGGCGTATCGGTATGCCCGGAGGCATAGACGATCGCGACGACGGCTTCCTCAGGTGCCACCACGGTCATTTCATGGGTCGCCCATTGCGGCGTGCAATCGAACGTTTCGATGCTGGCGGAAATGAACCGGCCTTGGGCATCCATCCAGTTGGTCTGGATTCTTCCGGACGTGGGCTGCGTCGCACAGCGTGCCGACACTGCGCTGGTGAAGCTCTGCCCTGGCGCCACCTCGACACGTTGGGTGGCCGGCGTGTTGACCGTGACCGTAAGGGTTTTGCGCGATGCGTCATAGGACGAGGGCTCGGTCAGGTGCCAGCCTTCGAGGTCGGACAGGTCGGGGTTGAGCAACCGTTCGAGAGGGACCTGATGGACTTTGCGCAGCTCCAGCCCGCCCATTTTTGCATACGGCTCGGACACGGCCAGCAGACGCTCGCGCTGCGCGGTGGGTGTGCTGGCATGGTCGATGATCAACCAGTTCACCTGGCGCTGTCGCAACCGCTGCAGCAGGGCCGGCGGCGTGGTTGCCTGGTCGACTTCACGGGTCCATTTCACGTTGTACCAGGAGGCGTATAACGCATCGCTTTTCAGGCCCGCCATCGAAGGTGGCGCAAAGACTGCCACGGGCCGATTGCCCACGTTCAGCGCGTTGACGACGTCGACCATTTTGCGGATCGGCAGGTTCTGCGCCAGATAGGCATCCCGCCCGGCCGCACTGAACAGTGCGGCCGGCTTGATCTGGCCATAGTAGGTGGCCGCCTGGATGAACAGCACATTGGCCAGCACCAGCACGGCGCCAACGATCATCCCCAGTGTCCTCGGGAAGTGCCTGTGGTCGGAAAAGGGCAGGGCGAGGACCACGGCAAACAGGGCAAAGGAAGGGAATATGTAGCGCAGGTAGGCCGTCGAGTGGAACGACAGGACAATCGCACCGGCGCCGAGCAGGAGTAGGCACCAGGCTTTGCGGTTGGTCCCCAGCAGCAGGGCGACGGCCGCGGTGGGCACCAGCAGCCATTGGAAACCGGCGGCACCGTCCTTCCCCTCGATGAACCGGGGGGCCTTGAAGACCATGCGATAGAGGGTGTCCCACGTGACCCCCTTGTCGAAGATGGCCGGCGCCTCGAAGTTGACGCTTGGCCAGAGTGGCGATTGAAAAATCGCGTTGAAAAACGGGAACACGGGATTGCCGGTCAGGAACCACGCCGAGAAGTACGGTGTGAGCCCCGCCACCAGCAGGCCGAGGCTGCCCAACAGCAGCGCCCGGATGACGCCGGGGCGGATCCAGGCCCGGTACTGCACCAGCAGGAGCACCAGCAGGACCGGCAGAATGCTCAGGGTCACCGCTTTGGTCGCCAGGGCAAACCCCAGCAGCAGCCCGGCCAGGATCAGCTGTGAATGACGCTGCGCAACTTGCGAGGTGAAGCGTGAGGCGTTCAGGATGGCCAATGACCCGGCCAGGACGAACGCGGTCCACGTTGATTCGATGAACAGGCTGCTGCTCTCGGCGAAGGCCAGGGGCGTGGACAGGAAGAACAGGCTCGCCCATCGGGCACTGGTGGCCGTGCCGCCGGCCCAGATCGTCAGGTTTCGGACCTGCCACGCCACCAGCAGCGTGAACGCGCAGTTGGTCAGGCGCGAAGCGGTTTCGCCGGCCAGCATGTAGACGATGCTGTAGATCCAGTCGGCCAGCATGGGCATGACCGCCCACACGTAGGTGCTGGCGTCGAAACCCCATTGGTGCCGCTGGGCCAGTTGAGACGGGACGAACAGGTGCATTGCCAGGGCGTCGTAGCCGACCTCCGGCATGAAGGCGACCGCTGCGTGCAGGCAGGCGATGGCGACCAACAGGCTATCCAGCAGGGTCGCCAGCGGTGCCTGCGGCGCGCGTTCGGTGCGGACCTGCGCCAGGATTCGGCGAACACTCGCCGCGGCGTCGGTATGTCCGAACACGAGGGGCAGCGACAGCAGCGCGGCATACAGCCCGGGGTAATTGATCGGGAAGTAGGCGGCCAGGCCCGTCAGCGTACCGAACGTGCCCATCCCGACCAGCAACGGGACCGTCCAGTCGGTGGGGGTTCGCTGGCCCAGTATCCATTTGCCGAGGGTGTGGGCGGACAGCGCCAGCACGGCGACCACGATCATCGGCCAGGCCTGGCCACCGGCGATGGACAAGCCCGCGATCAGGCCCAGGCCGAGCACAAACGGCGGTTTGCGGGTGAGGGCGGTGAGCGCGCCAATCGCCAGTGAGGCCAACAGGATTGTCCGGGTGGCGCTGTTCATCGACGGCCATGGCAGCGTCGAGAAACCGTACAGGCTGACCACCGTGCTGGCCAACAGCACCAACACCACCGTCGCGTACTTCAAGCTGTCTGTGTGCAAGGTATCGTCTCTGCGGTTCAACACGTCGGTGGCTTGGGAGGAACCATGGGCGGCCTATACGTCCCGGTACACATGCGGGACCCAAGGCCCCCATTTGCTTTCGTAGAGGGCTTTGTTCTTCTCGAAAAGCACGCGTTTCTTCTGCGCGCCCAACTGGTTGAACGAGGCGGACAAATGATGGTGGACGAACACGTCCTCGGCACAGAAGGCGCGCAGGCCAAGCTGCTGGACGCGGCGACAGTAGTCATCATCTTCGAAAAAGCCCAGGCCATACTCTTCGCAAAGGCCGCCGATCCGTGCGTAGGTGGTGCGCGGGAACATCACGCAGAAAAAAGCCAGGGTGTTGATCTCGAAGCTCTCGCCCATGCGCCCATAGGTCAGCTCTGCCGACTCGACGTGCATGTCCTCGATCAGCTTGTAGCGGGTGCTGACCTTGGCTTCATTGCCGATGTTGTTGGTGATCGGGCCGATGATCCCGATGTTCTGGTTGTCCCGCAGGTGCCGGAGCAGGCCCTTGACCCAGCCGGCCGTGACCACGGTGTCGTTGTTGAGGATCACCAGGTAGTCGCCGCTGGCTGCGGCGAGGCCCACGTTGTTGCCCGCCGCGAACCCCTTGTTGTCGGGGTTGAGGATGACGATCCGGTCTGGGTGTCCCTTCGCCCAGTCAGTGAGGAAGGCAGGGGTTTCGTCGCTGGAGTGGTTGTCGACGACGATGATCTCCAGGTTCGGGTAGTGACTGTGGGTCACCAGGCTGTCGAGGCAGGCCTGGGTGAGCGCGAGGTTGTTATAGGTCAGCACCACGACGCTGACCTTGGGTTGAGGCAAGGTGTCGATGGCCTGGCGCAGGCTCGCGGCGCGATGTCGCCAGGTCTGCTGCTGGGCGAACGAGCGACGCGCCTGCAGCGTGGACTGCGCCTCTGGCAGGGCCTGCAGAACCTCGCGTATGGCCGCGACGAAGTCCGTCGGGTTTTCGGCCGCCCGCACCCGATCGCCGAACTTGCTCAGTTCCGGCAGTTTCACCGAGACCACCGGTTTGCCCGCGCTCAGGTATTCATAGACCTTGACCGGGTTGGTGGCGAGGGTCAGTGGAATGACCTTGAACGGCAGCAGGCACACGTCCATCGCATGCAGGTAGTAAGGCAGCGAGGCGTAGGGGACCTCGCCTTCGAAGACCACGTTCGGACAGGCCTTGAGGGCTTTTTTCGCCTGGGTCGTGTCATTGCCGATCAGCAGTATCAGGTGCTGTGAAAAAG
This sequence comes from Pseudomonas sp. MS646, assembly GCF_036693845.1. Lineage (NCBI taxonomy): Bacteria > Pseudomonadati > Pseudomonadota > Gammaproteobacteria > Pseudomonadales > Pseudomonadaceae > Pseudomonas > Pseudomonas sp. MS646. The sequence goes on along the minus strand of NZ_CP144763.1, from coordinate 4,306,816 downwards.
TCTGGGCGACGTGCTGAATCAGGTCCAGGTCGAACCATTCGGCGATAGCGCCGTAATAACCAATGATCTTGCGGCCTTTGGCGTCCTGGTAAATCTGCTCGGGACGCTGGCTGAAGAAAGAGTATTCACTGGCATTGCGGATCACCGCGACGTTGGCGTTTTCGCGCCGGGCGTGTTGTTCGATCCAATCGGAGGTGGCGACCAGCAGGTCTGCCCGGCGCATCAGGGCGATTTCCAGGTCGAGCAGTTCCTGCGCCACGTTGCCAAAGCCTTCGTGGTGGTCCATGCAGTCATAGATCAGCGTGGAGTTGGGGATGCGCCTGGCCAACGGAAACCAGTAGGCATGCTGGACAATGCAGTCCACCGCGCCGACCTTTGCCCAGCGCAGCAGCATGGCGATGCTCTGGCACAACTGGCCGATTGCGGCGGCCGAAGGCGGGGCGTGATAAATGGCCGGCGCGCCGCAGACTTTGAGGCGAATCTGGAACAACCGCCTGGAGGCATCCAGCGCCTCGACCTCGAAGCCGGGCGCCTGATCGTCGATAAAATTGTTCGAGATGTAGAAGGTCGTCTGGCCGGCCTTGGCCAGTTCCTTGGCCAGGTTCTGCGGACGCTGGATGCGGAAGTGCCAATCGATGACGCCGAACATCACCACGCAGGGTTGCGTAGTGAGAGGCGGCGGTGGAAGGTTCACCAGCAGGGCTGGCAGCGGCTGGGACGCTTGCTCCGGTGATGCCGCTGACTGGCCGGGCACGGGTTTGCGTCGCTTGAGCCAGCGTCGAAGCTGGCTCGCCAGCCGGCTTTTGCGCTGGGCATCGAGCGGCAGCAAGGCGAAGACCCGCCGGGACCATCCATACAGGAATTTGCGGATCGAATAGCGCAGCGGAGCGCGCTCGATGGCGTGGCTCCAGTCCGACAACTTGAGGAGTTCGGCATGCTTGCCGGCCAGGCGATCCTGCAGGTCCGTGGCCTGGTCGGCGAGAGCGGCCGCTTCATCGGTTTTTGCCTGTAGCGACGTCGTTGCCGCAGCCAACTGCTGTTGCTGTTCGCGCAACTGCACGCGCAGCCGCCCGGTCTCGCGCTCCTGGGATGCCGCGCGGGCAGTGACCTCTTTCAGGTCCCGACGCAACTGAGCGATAAGCTGGTCGCGGTTCTCTATTTCCTTGACCAGTTGGACGGCTTCCACGGACCGGGTTTCTGTCGAGCGCCTCAGTTGGTCGATGCAATCAGCCAGGCGGTTGAGCTGTTCCATGCGGTTTAAAATCCCTTGGTTAATGCTGTTGGCTCAGTGTTGGCGGGCGACATTTTCATATGACATCGGCAAAGCCTTTGCGTGTCCTCTGGAACCAGGTAAATCCGGCCCATGCGATCAGTACAGACGCCGCCGCGTAAATTGCCAAGCTGCTCCATTGCGGCATCCTGCCCCAGAACAGCAGGTCGCGGGCGACTTCCACCGGCAGGGTCAGCGGGTTCGCCTGCAAGGCCGCCTGGTAGTTTTGCGGGAGCGTTGAGCGTGGGTAGAAAATCGGTGAGAGGAACAGCATGGCCGTGGTGACGATGCCAGTGAACTGGCCCACGTCCCGCAGGTAGACGCTGATGGCGGCGAGAAACCAGGAAACACCGAGTGTCAGCAACACCAGGGGCAGTACCACCACGGGCAGCAGGAACAGGGTCGCGGGCGGCATGCCAAACAGCAGGACGTAGAAGATCAGCCACGCCAGCAGGCTGACCGCTGCATGGAACAGCGCCGCGCCCAGTGACACCAGGGGGAGGATCTCCAGGGGAAAGACAATTTTCTTGACGTAGTTGGTGTTCGCCAGCACCAGCCCCGGCGCACGGTTCACGCATTCGGAAAACAGGTTGAACACCAGCAGGCCCGCGAACAGGATCAGGGCGAACTCGCTCTTGGATTCGCCGCCACCGGCCCAGCGGGCCTTGAACACGACGCTGAAGACGAAGGTGTAGACCACCAGCATGAGCGCGGGCGTGAAGAACGACCAGAATATGCCCAGCACCGAGCCCTTGTAGCGACCGCTGACTTCTCTGCCAATCAAGGTCCTGATCAGGTTTCGATGGGTGAACGCACTCTTGATCATGGCGATGGGCGAAGCGTTGAACGGCTGCATCAGTGGCGGGGTCCTTAAGACAGTATCGATCACAGGCGCCCTGACGAACATCGTCATGCACAGGTGAATCGACGGATCGAATCACCTCAAAGGCAGGGGGCCGGCGTTCCTGTCCAGACGGCGGGTTCTAGTGGTTATTCGTGGCCCCAAGGCCACTGTCGTACAGCCTGCAAGAGGGCTACACCTTACGTCCGTTGGGGCCTGTCGACAATAAAAACTCCCGGTTGCAGACGTCTTTCTGGATAGGAGGCGCGTGAGCGCAATGGGCGCGGGCAGGGCGGTTAATTGACGCCAGATCCTTGTGCCGGATCGACCTGGACGAGCCCGCCGCGGCGAACGTGAATTAATTGTCGGCGCCACGCACGCAAGGCTTTTTTTTCGTGGCGTCTGTGCTTAACTGCCCGCAACGTCCTGTTACAGCGCATGTTCCTGCACGCCGGTACAAACGGCAGTGATTCACGGATGGGTCTTTTTGCCGATGTCGAATGAAGTGGCGATCAACGCCGAAAACCTGAGCAAGTGCTACCAGATCTACGATGCACCCAAGGACCGCCTGTTGCAGATGGTGATGCGTGGCAAGAAGCGCTTCTATCGCGAGTTCTGGGCGCTCAACGATGTCTCCCTGAGCGTCGCCAGGGGAGAGACCGTCGGCATCATCGGCCGCAACGGCAGTGGCAAGTCGACGTTGCTCCAACTGATCTGCGGGACGCTGATGCCGACCCACGGCAGTGTCCGGGGCAACGGCCGGATCGCGGCATTGCTGGAGCTGGGAGCCGGTTTCAATCCGGAGTTCACCGGGCGCGACAACGTCTACATGAACGCCGCCGTGCTGGGTTTGAGCCGCGCGGAAATTGACGCGCGCTTCGAGGACATCCTGGCCTTCGCCAACATCGGCGACTTTATCGACCAGCCGACCAAGATCTATTCCAGCGGCATGCTGGTGCGCCTGGCCTTCGCCGTTTCCGTCGGCGTGGAGCCCGATATCCTGATCGTCGACGAGGCCCTGGCCGTCGGTGATGCGTCCTTCCAGTTCAAGTGCCTGAGCCGTCTGGAAGAGCTGACCGCCAAGGGCACCACGTTGCTGTTCGTCTCCCATGACATGAGCATGGTGAAGCGGTTCTGCCACCGGGTCATCTACCTGCGCGAAGGCCAGGTGGTCGCCAGCGGCGCGCCGGACGAAATGGCCGAGCTGTACCTGCTCGACATGCGTGACGAGCAGCGTCGCTGGGCCAGCGGCGGGGTCATACCGGTGACCCGCAAGCCGTTCATGGGCGGCCTGGACGGCATCGCGTTCGGCACCGAGGAAGGGCGCATCACGACGGCCTGCTTCACCGATACCCAGCAGCTTACCTCCAGCTACTTGTATGGGAACGACATCGAGATTCGCGTGGAGGCAGTGCTGCATGAGTCGATTCGCCAGCCCAACATCAGCTTCACCATCCAGGAGGCGCGGCTGCTGGTCATCGGCGGAGCGAACTTTGCCTTGCCGATGGGCCCCGTCGAAAATGGCTGGCGACGGGCGGCGATCAACGTGCGCTTCCCGGCCAATCTCGCCGCGGGGCGCTACCATGTGACCCTGAAGCTGTTGCACGGGGTGACCGAAGACACTTCGCAATTGATCGAAAAACAGGTCGCGCCGCTGGCGTTCGACGTGTTGCCCAGCGCCCGCCATTTCCTCGGCATGGTCGACCTGGGCCTGCACAGCGTTGGCCCCGGTGCGCAAGCGTGCCTGGCCGAGCCCACCCGCAAGCCCGACTGGCAGGTCGCGATATTCGGCACCTTCGATGTCGAGAATTACGGTGACCTGCTGTTCCCCATCCTCGCCGAGGCCGAGTTGGCACGGCGCTTGGGCAACGTCCACCTGCATCGGTTTTCCTATCACGCCAAGACCCCGGCCGAGTGGCCCTATGCGGTGACCTCGCTGACCGAGCTGCCCCGTGTTGCCGAGGACCTGGACGGCGTGCTGATCGGCGGTGGGTTCCTGATCCGTTTTGACAAGGTCGTCGCCCCTGGCTATGGCCCGACGACCACGGACATCCATCACCCCACGGGGTACTGGCTCACGCCGGCGCTGGTCGGGTTGCAGCATGGGATCCCGGTCCTGTGGAATGCCCCAGGGATGCATTGCAATCATGTTCCCGACTGGGCCAGGCCGCTGTTGACCATGGCCCTGGAGCAAAGTCGGTACGTGCGCGTGCGCGATGTACCGACCCGCGATGCCCTGGCCGCCTTGACCTCGCGGGCCGAGATCGACGTGCTGCCGGACACCGCCTTCGGCCTGCCGCGCCTGATCGATGAGCAGCAGCCTTCCCCAGCGTTCGTGCAACTGCGCGAACAGGCGGGGTTGGACCGGCCGTACATCGTGATCCACGCCATTCATGTGGTCGAGTCGTTCGTCCGGTTGTTCGAAGAGCATCCCCAGGCATTCGAGGGTTATCGCTTCCTGGTCGTCCCCATCGGCCCGGTGCTGGGCGACGACCCGTCGGTCATTGCCGCACGCCTGCCGGGGGCCGTCACCTTGCCGTTCTGGCCGCAACCGCTGTTGATGGCCGAGATACTCAGCCAGGCGCAAGCGGTGATCGGGCACAGTTATCACCTGGCGATCAGCGCGCTGGCGTTCGGGGTCCCGGTGTTTTGCTCGGCGGACCTGACCACGGGCAAGTACACGGCCCTGGCTGAGTTCGACTCGCTCCATGCGTTGCCCGACGTGGCGACGATCGATCCCCAGTGGTTTCTCTCGCGCGTTGGCAAAACGGCCCCGTCGCCGGCGGCGCGCGCAGCGGCGGACACCCTGGTGGCGCATTGGGACCGGGTGGCCGACATCATTCGCCAGGGCCGCACGGCGTCCAGGCCGGCGCTGGGCGCGTTTTTGCAGCACCTGCCCAATCTGCTCGAAGGAGCCGCCGAGCGCGGCGCTGCCCCGCATGCCCAGTGCGCGCCGGAGCCGATCACGCCTCGGGTCGTCGCTCCAGTCCCCGGCCCGTCGGCCCAGGAAGTTGCCCAGCAGGCGCTTATTTCCCAGCTCAGCCAGCAACTGGCGTCGAGTAATGCTAGGGTTCTGCAACTAGAAGGTTCCAGTTCGTTCCGAATGACCGCACCACTGCGCTCCATTGCCCGTGGTATCCGAAAACTGACAGCGACCCAGAATAAATAATGCTAGAACTTTTTCGCCTCGAATCGACTGCACTGAAGTCCTATCCATTCTCCTGGGCTGAAATCGCGAATCTGTATTCGGCCAAGGACGCCGCGGCGTTGGCCGAGACCTTTCCCCATGATCACTTCAAGACCGTGAGTGGCTATGGCGGCGAGAAAAACTATGACTACGAGGCGCGGGCATTGGTGGAGATGGGCACCCAGACCATCGCCTTTGCCGAGTCACTGAGCGATGTCTGGCTGAAACTGGCCCGGGACCTGGGTTCGGCGCCTTATCGCGAAGCCATGTCGCGATTGACCGGGATCGACCTGCGCAGCGTACCGATGGAGGTCAATGTCTTTCACTACGGCCTGGGTGCCAGCCTCGGTGCACACCCGGATCTCCCGGACAAGCTGGTGACCCATATCCTCTATTTCAACGAGTCCTGGAACCGTGACGACGGCGGTTGCCTGCAAATCCTGAGCAGCAACGACCCCACCGCCGTGGTGGCCGAGATCGAGCCCCTGGTGGGCAATTCGGCGGTCCTGGTGCGTTCGGCCAATTCCTGGCATGCCGTGTCGCAGGTGGTGGGCAACTGCAACGCCTCGCGCCGCAGCCTGACGGCAACGTTCTATCGCCCTGGCTCCGTCAGTTCCATGTGGCCGCAAGGTGAGACGCCGGCGTTGCATGGCTACCCACGTGCATAAGCCCGACAGCAAGTTGGCCGAGCGCGAGGGTGTCGTGGCCCAACGGGATGCCGCCCTTCATGAACGCGATATCGCCCTGGCGAAAGTCGACTTCCTGCAGAAGACCAGTTCCTGGCGTTTTACCCAACCGCTGCGCACGCTTGCCCAGTTGCTGCGCTATGGCTTTGCCGCCCGGCGAGACCCGCCCAAGCTGATGGAAGCCATCGTGCGCCCGGCCGGGCAGGAGCTGTGGCCGATACCCGAGGTTGAACCGGACTTCGAGGCCTCGGGGCGCCTGGACATCCTCTGTTTCGCCAACATCGCCTGGGCGGCGCGATTCCAGCGACCCCAGCAGTTGATGAGCCAGTTCGCGCAGCAGGGCTACCGGGTGTTCTATGTCGTGCCGTCCAGCGTGCCCGAACAGGGCCAGCCCTATCAACTGACCGCCGTGGCGCCGAATGTCTATGAGGTCGCGCTGCAACGCGACACCCAGGACAAGTACTACGAAACCACGCTCTCGCCCCAGGGTGTCGAGCTTTATCGGCAGGCCCTGGCCGCGCTGGCTGCCGATTGGCAGATAAAGACGGCGCTCTCGGTGATTCACCTGCCTTACTGGAGCCCGCTGGCTCTGGCATTGCGCGCCGAGCGCGGCTGGCGGATCCAGTACGACTGCATGGACGACTGGGACGGTTTTCCGAACATCGGCGAGCCGCTGCTCAGAGAAGAGCAGACCCTGGTGGCCGAGGCCGACCTGGTGACGGTGTCTTCCGCCTTGCTGCACGAAAAATGGTGCGCCAGTACCGCCCAATGCGTCCTGGTCAGGAACGCCGTGGACTTCAACTTTTTCCATCAGCATTGTTTCGCCAATGACGTGCTGGAAGGGCTCGTCGGCCCTGTCATTGGCTACTATGGCGCCTTGGCGCAGTGGCTGGATTTTCCCCTGCTGGCGGCCTTGGCGGACCGGCGACCGGAGTGGAACTTCGTATTCCTGGGCGATGTGTTCGTCGACGACATGGCAGGCCTGGAGCACAAGCCCAACGTGCATCTGCTGGGCATCAGGCCCTACACCCAAATGCCTTTGTACCTGCATCATTTCGATGCCTGCCTGATCCCTTTCCGGCTCTATAACGTGACGCATGCGGTAGATCCGGTGAAGTTCTACGAGTACATCAGTGCCGGCAAACCGGTGGTTTCCACGCCGCTCAAGGAAATGAGCCTCTATGAGGACGTTTTGTATTTCGCCACCGGTGTCGATGAGTTCGTCGCCCAGCTCGAGCGGGCGCTGGCCGAGCGCGATCTGGCCACCTACAAGAAACGCCTCGAGCTGGCCCGGGCCAATGATTGGAAGGATCGATTCGCCGCCACGCAACAGGCGATGGTGGCGCTGCACGAAAAAGTCTCCATCGTGGTGGTCACCTACCACAACCTCGCGCTGACGGTTCAATGCATCAACAGCCTCTTGCGCAACACCACCTGGCCCCACTACGAACTGGTGGTGGTCGATAACGGTTCTGACGATGGCACCCGTGACTACCTGGAGCGCCTGCACCAGCACGTGCCGTGGGTGAAGATCATCCTCAACGACGAGAACCGCGGCTTTGCGGCGGCCAACAATCAGGGTTTGAGGCAAGCCGACGGCGACATTCTCGTGCTGCTCAACAATGACACCGTGGTTCCCAAGGGATGGCTGGACCCGCTGGTCGGTCATTTACGCGATCCCGCTGTCGGCCTGGTCGGCCCTGTCACGAATGCCGTGGGCAACGAAGCGAAGGTCCCGGTGAGCTATACCGACATGGCGCGGATGCAGCGTTTCGCCGATGAGTACACGGCCGCCCATGCGGGGCAGTGTTTCGACATCGCGATGCTTGCCATGTTTTGCGTCGCCTTGCGCAGGGACGTCCTCGAGGCCGTGGGGTGGCTGGACGAAGCTTTCGGCATCGGCATGTTCGAGGACGATGACTACAGTCGCCGTGTCCAGGAAAAGGGCTACCGCACCGTCTGCGCCGAAGATGCGTTCATCCATCATTACGGGCAGGCTTCGTTTCGAAAACTGATCGCCAGTGGCGAGTACCAGGCCCTCTGGGATAAGAACCAGGCGTACTTCGAAAGCAAATGGGGACGCTGGCAGGCCCACGTGCAGCGCTGAAATGGCGTCAGCGCCCGGGCAGGTCCTTGTGGGTCAAGTGGAACGGCCTGGGTGAAAAGCCCAGTCGATCACGAGCGAGCGAGTGGTCAAACACCAGGTCCTGGTTCATGCGCTGCACCAGCGCGCTTGAAAGGTGCCGGTAACGCGGCAGGCAGCGCATCAGCGAAACCGCCATGCCCAACGCCGGGGCGGGCAGGGGCAGGGTGCGTTCCGGGCGCTCCAGGGCCTGGAAGATCCGGCTGACCATGGCGTGGTAGGGCAGCGTTTCGCCTCCCGAGAGGTTGTAGCCGCCACTGGGCAGGTCGTCGATACTCATCGCGGCCAGGCACGCCTGGACCACGTCGTCGCCGTGCACCGGCTGGCGCAACCCGACACTGCCACCGACGAGCGGGAAGCAGCCGAAGCGCTGGATGAACCGCGCCACTTGCGCAACGCTCTTGTCACGGCCCAGCCCATAGACCAGCGTCGGTCGCAGAACGACCCACTCGATCCCTCGTGCCGTTGCCCATCGTTCAAGGTGCGTTTCGGCATCGACCAGACGTTGTGCTATGTCCCTTTCCCTGGGATCCGGTGACATCGCCTTGGCGAAGCGGCTCGTGGAGGACAAGACAACGATGCGCTTGAGCTGTGTGTCGGCCAGGCGCTGCAGATAGTCCGGCAGAACCCAGAGGGGCGCAAAGGACAGGCATGCATCCAGCACCAGCCCTTGCCAGTCATCGGTGTGTCGCCAGCCGGCGCCAGGCAGCGGTGTGTTGGGCAGCGCTCGGGTAAAGGGGGTCACGGCATGACCCGCGTGGCCCAGCAGCGCCACGGCACGCTCACCCCATACGCTGGAAGCTCCCAATAGGCCGACGCGCAACTTCAGGCGCCTGCCAGTCGTTTCAAGGCCTTCACCAGTCGGCTGACAGCGTGACGGCAGACCATCAGGCCAAATCGGAACCAGACGCCAACGACCACGCTGACCCACAGAAACGCCGAGTACTTCTGGCGAAAAAACTTGCCATAGAACCGCAGGATGCCCTGGTGCTTGTGCCACTCGACGAAATACGGACGATGCCGGCTGCAGCCGCCGAACACATGCATGACCCGGGCATCCGGTACGAACAGGACGTTCCAGCCGGCCTGGCGAAAACGCATGCACCAGTCCAGGTCCTCGCAATGCAGGAAGTACTGCTCATCCCATGGCCCGACGCTCTCGATGGCCTCGCGCCTGACCAGCATGCACGCGCCGGAGATGGCTTCGACGACGACGGGGGCGGCCGGTAGCGGCTCTTTATGGAGCAGGAAGTCGGAACAGGCCGAGGGAAAGATTGTGGCCATACGTGAGAGCCCGAAGGCCCGCATGAACGCCCGTCGTGGGGTGGGGAATACCCGACGGCCACCGGGTTGTTCACTGCCGTCCGGATTACACAGAAAGCCGCCAACCATCCCGATCCCCGGTGAGCTGTGCAGCGCCAGCAGCAGGCGGTCTATGGCGTCGACGGCCAGCACCGTGTCCGGGTTCAGGAAAAACACATTGGGTGCCGTCGTCAGGCGTGCACCCTGGTTGCACGCGACGGCGAAGCCGAGGTTGGCGGTGTTCTTCACGATCTGGAGCGAGCGGCCGCTGCCGTGGGCGCTTTGCAGCCTGGCCAGGCTGTCGTCGCGGGAGTCGTTGTCCACCACGATGACCCGGGCTGCACCCGCGGCTAAGACCGAATCGACACACTCAACCAACAGTTTTCCCGCGTTGTAATTGACGATGACCACATCACACTCATCGCGTCGAGGTGTCTTGTGCCGCTCATCCGTGGCGGCCAGTTGCACTGCTTCCAACTTCATCACTCCGTTTGCCGGGCTGCGGCACTGATAGGGAAGCTACGTCCAGGTAGCGCGCAGGAACAGGGGCCAATAGGGGTTGGATCTCCGGGATCTGCGAAAGGTGCCATCGTATCAACACCTGTCTTTTTCTGTTGCGAAATAAGACGTTGCACGGACGGCTGATGGGACGGCAGGTTTGCTCCCTGGGTTCATTGGGCAGAATGTTTCCACTGAACGTGTAGGACTTGGCTGTAGGTTTGTGCGCCGTTTCACCCAGGAATCGCGAAGGGTGGCGCGTTGTATTCCACAATACAATCGCGCATTCGAACCCGGCACGGGATAATACGGGCCGGTATGGAGTCTCAAGCGCTCCCTGATGGCAATTGCAGTACGCAAGGATCGAACGCAATGACAGATTGGCTGCAGAGCTACGGAGAGATGGCCGAACGGGTGCGCCGCCATGATTGGGACAACACGTCGCTCGGACCACCGAAACAGTGGCCCGATGTGTTGAAGACGACCGTTGCGCTGAGCCTTGCCTCGCATTTTCCCCAGGCCATTATCTGGGGCCCAGACCTGATCACGCTGTACAACGATGCCTTCCTGCCCATCCTGGGAAACAAGCCCGAGGCCTTGGGGCGGGGGTTCGATGAGGTGTGGCGGGAAGTCTGGAGCGATATCAGCCCCATTGTGCGGGCCGCCTTCGAGGGGCAGGCCACCTACATCGAGAACTTTCCCCTGGTCATCGAGCGCGGGGGCGGCCCGGAACAGGCCTACTTCACCTTCTGCTACAGCCCTATTCGCGACCAGTTCGGCAAGGTCGTGGGCATGGTCGACACCGTCACCGAGACCACCTCCACGGTGTTCATGACCCAGCGCCTGGCCGTGCTGGATGCCATTGGTAACGCGGTGGCCAATGCCACCGACCCGCAGGTCATCATGGCCACCACCACGCGCATCCTGGCGGCGCACCTGAACCTGTCCAACTGCGCCTATGCCGACGTGGACGAGGACGAGGACGGTTTCACGATCCGCGGTGACTGGGCCCGTGCGGGATCGCCGCATATTCTGGGACATTATCGCCTGGCCGATTTCGGTCGGCTGGCGGTCGGCAACCTGCGCGCCGGCAAGCCGTTGGTGATCAACGACAACCAGGTGGAGCTGGCACCGGAAGAAGCGGCGACCTTCCAGGCGATTGGCATTGCCGCGACCATCTGCGTCCCGTTGATCAAGAACGGGCGTTTGACGGCGCTCATGGCGATCCACGATAACAACCCGCGCGTCTGGTCCTCCAACGACCTGGCGCTGTTGATGGAAGTCACCGAGCGATCCTGGGCCCACATCGAGCGCTCTCGGGCGGACGCCGCGGTGCGTGAAGGCCTGGCCGCACTGGCTGAGCTCAATGCAACGCTGGAACAGCGGGTCGAAGAGCGCACCACACGGCTGAAACAGACCGAGGCGGCGCTGCGCCAGTCCCAGAAGCTCGAGGCCATTGGTCAGCTCACCGGCGGCGTGGCCCACGACTTCAACAACCTGCTGACGATCATTCGCTCTTCGGTCGATTTCCTGCGCATGCCCAACCTGTCCGAAGAGCGTCGGCAACGGTACATGACCGCGGTCTCCGAGACGGTGGAGCGCGCCGCGAAACTGACCAGCCAGTTGCTCGCGTTTGCCCGGCGCCAGCCGCTGAAGCCGGAAGTCTTCGAGGTGGGCAAGCAGGTGCAGAGCCTGGGTGACATGCTGGAAACCGTCACCGGCGCGCGAATTCAGGTCAAGGTCGAGCTGTGCGGGCGTCCTTGCTACATTCGCGCCGACCTGAGCCAGTTCGAAACGGCCCTGATCAACATGGCGCTCAATGCCCGGGACGCCATGGACGGGCAGGGCACGCTGTGTCTCAGGCTTCATTGCGGCAACGGCATGCCCCCCATCCGCGGCCACGCCGGGGCCCGGCAAGCGTTTGCCGCCATCGCCCTGGCGGACACCGGCACCGGCATCGCGACGCACGTGCTCGAACACATCTTCGAGCCGTTCTTCACCACCAAGGAAGTGGGCAAGGGCACCGGGTTGGGGTTGTCCCAGGTGTTCGGTTTCGCCAAGCAGTCCGGTGGTAACGTCGATGTCTCCACCGTCGTCGGCGGCGGCACGGTGTTTACCTTGTACCTGCCGGAAGTGGAGGCCGAGGACGTTCAAGAGCCTGGCCGGGAAGAGGTCACCCAGTTGGTGCTGGAAAAAGGCACTCGGCGCGTGCTGGTCGTGGAAGACAACCTCGAAGTGGGGCGTTTTGCCAACCAGATCCTCCAGGACCTGGGTTATGAAACGGCCTGGGCTACCAACGCCGAGCAGGCGCTGGAAATGGTGGGGCCGGATGCGATGGCCTTCGATGCGATCTTTTCGGACGTGGTCATGCCGGGCATCAGCGGGATCACCTTGGCCAAGGAGCTGCGCGCGCGCCGTCCGGACTTGCCGGTGGTCCTGACGTCCGGCTACAGCGAAGAGCTGGCGCTGAAGGGGCATGAAGGCTTCGAGTTCTTGCCCAAACCCTACTCGGCCGATCAGGTTTCGCGGATTTTACATCGGACCCTGCTGGGCTCCGAATGACCGTTTCCTTTCTGAAACAGTGAGTTCCATTCGTCGGTGAAGGGCGTTATCGGACTGTCAGTCTGTTGCTGACCGACTAGTCTGAAGCGCGTAGGGCCGATATTTTCCAGGCAATGGTTGTTGCCGGTATGGGCCTCGATGAAAGGGGAATGGCAATGGGAGCAGCGTACAGCGAGGACAATGCAGCCGTGTATCCGATCAACGAAGGGCTGCAGTGTGGTCAGTCGGCCTATCGGTCGGACTTTGGCGATGAACCGATCAAGTCCATCAGAACCAAGGTGTCGAAGGTGCAGCGAGGCGAAAAAGCCAAGTTCCTGCCCAGGATTCCGGTCAAGAAGTAATCGCGCAGCCCCGTTATCGAACGGTAATGCTGTTCACTTGAGGTTTATCACTTGTCGTGGCGAGGGAGCTTGCTCCCGCTGCGAGCGCGCAGCGGTCCCAAGCTTTTGGGGCTGCTGCGCAGCGCAGCGGGAGCAAGCTCCCTCGCCACGGGCCGGTGACGTCCTTACCTTAAGTGAAGGGTATTACGTTATCGAACGGGGCTTTTTGTTGAGTTGCCGAAAATATTTTTCATCTTTTTTCAACGGAGTGTTTCTTTCACGTTTCTTTCACAAGCGGGCACGTAGGCTGAACTCATCCGTTAGAAAGCAGTACCTGCCCGTTTCCCCAGCGGGCTTTTTTTTGCCTGTCATAAAACGACGGCCTTCCCAGCGGCAAGAAGCACGAGAGAAAGCGCCGCTTGGCCCCACTGTTTTGCATCTGAGCACCTGAAATCATCCGGAACGTTTAGCGTTCTCTCGCCTCGAATTGTTACATCCATCAACAATTGCGAGGTGTGCCATGACCCCGGAAACCGAAGGCAAGGAAGAAAAAGGCCCGTCGGGTCTTCCTTTCGTCAATGACCCGGGCAATGAAGACCCCGGTTCGCTGATGGACGACGCCCAGGTCCCGCTGATCGACGACGAAGACGCCGAGCTTGAGGATGAGTCCTACGATTGAGGCGGGTTCGATCCGCCTCTGGAGGCTGTCATGACTGCCGATTCGCCCGCGCCCGATGACGAAACCCCGGAATACCCGCTGCCATCACCCACCAATCCGCTGAGTCGCGACCAGCTTCCGCCCGATGATGACGCCGCGGCAGAACAGGCGCCTCCCGAGGACGATGATGACGGCGAGGCCGGGCTGGGCTGATCAGCCCGGTCCACCGCCTGTCGATCCGGCGGCACCATCAGCGTGCTGCCCTTGCCACACATCAGGTAAGTACCTCGAAAAGGAGACTCACCATGATGAAGTCCAATCTCACAGCGCTGACACTCGCCGGGATTCTTTCGGCCAGCTCCCTGAGCGTTTTCGCCCAGTCCTCAAGCGACAACCCGCCCGTGGACAAGGGTGGCATGCCACCTTCCACCCAGATGAATGCCGACGCCAACGGCAATGCCTTGCCACCGGGCTCCGTGAGCGGCGGCAATGGCGGCGACGCCAGTGGCAGCAGCACCAGCCCTGGCACCGGCGGCGGTTCGACCAGCGGCAGCAGCACCATGGGCGGTGATTCGGCCGGCGCCAGCACCAGTGGCGGCACGGGCACCAGCGACAGCGGGGGCAGCGGTGGCGGCTCGGGCGGTGGCTCGGGCGGTTCCGGCCAGTAACCGTTAACGCCCTTCAACTGCGAGGCCGCCCGTAGGAGCCAGCTCCCAGGGGCGGTATCGTCGATTACCCGTTGCCTGCTCCAAGCCCCCCTCGTTATGCTGCTGAATCCTTTAAGGCGAATACCTTCCCTGGCCGCACCTGAGCCATCCCTGGAATGTTGTGTTGATAACGGATCAGATGCGATGAATGCACCGCTGAAAGAGTTTGGCCCGATCAAGGCTGTGATTTTCGACATGGACGGGTTGTTGCTGGACACCGAGGGTATCTACACCGAGGTCACGTCCATCATCGCCGAGCGCTACGGGCGTACGTTCGACTGGAGCGTCAAGCAGAACATCATCGGCCGCGGCGCCGGCGACCTGGCCCGCTATGTGGTCCAGGCCCTGGAGTTGCCGATCACCCCCGAAGAGTTCCTGGTGATTCGCGAGCCGCTGATGCGCGAGCGTTTCCCCCATGCCCTGGCAATGCCGGGGGCCGAGGAACTGGTGCGGCACCTGAAGGCCAGCGGCGTGCCCATCGCGGTGGGCACCAGCTCTTCTCGGCACACCTTCGCCTTGAAAACCACCCTGCACCGGGACTGGTTCGCGTTGTTCGACTTCATTGTCACGGCGGACGACCCGGAAGTGGGCGCCGCGAAACCGGCCCCCGATATTTTCCTCGTCGCGGCCCGTCGCCTGGGCGTCGCCCCGGCGGATTGCCTGGTGTTCGAGGATTCTCCATTTGGCGTGACGGCTGCGAAGGCGGCCGGCATGACCGCCATCGCGATCCCGGACCCGGCCATGGCGGATGAAAAATACGCCCATGCCGACGGGATCATTCGCTCGTTGAAGATGTTCCAGCCAGGCCTTTGCGGTTTGCCCGAGCTGGAATGGGCCTGACGGGACAGCGCGAGACAGCAGAACGCCGGTCAGGGTCGAGAACCCTGGCCGGCGTTTTTGCGTGCCTCGATCAAGCCCCGAAGCCGCCGTCGATGGTCAGGCTGGCCCCGGTGATATAGGCCGCTTCCGGGCCCGCCAGATAGGCCACGAAGCTGGCGATTTCATCCACGTTGCCGTAGCGCCCGATCGCCATCAGCGACAGCAGGCTGGAGGCGAAGTCGCTGTCGGCCGGGTTCATGTCGGTGTCCACCGGGCCGGGCTGCACGTTGTTGACCGTGATACCACGAGGCCCGAGGTCGCGTGCCAGGCCTTTGGTCAGGCCCACCAGGGCGGATTTGCTCATGGCGTAGGCGGCGCCGCCGGCAAAGGGCATGCGATCGGCGTTGGTGCTGCCGATGTTGATCACCCGGCCACCCTCGCTCATGTGGCGGGCGGCCGCTTGCGTGGCGACGAACACGCTGCGCACGTTGATGGCCAGGGTCCGGTCGAAATCCTCGAGGTTGAATTCTTCCACCGGTCCCATGGCCAGGACGCCGGCGTTATTGACCAGGATGTCCAGCCCGCCGAAGGCCTCGGCGGTGGCCGCGACGGCATTGCGGATGGCCTCGGCGTCGGCGCTGTCGGCCTTGATGGCCAGGGCCTTGCCGCC
Source organism: Pseudomonas sp. MS646 (assembly GCF_036693845.1). Lineage (NCBI taxonomy): Bacteria > Pseudomonadati > Pseudomonadota > Gammaproteobacteria > Pseudomonadales > Pseudomonadaceae > Pseudomonas > Pseudomonas sp. MS646. The sequence continues at coordinate 4,291,153 of NZ_CP144763.1, read as the reverse complement.
CGCTGCGGTGATGCTGTGCTGCAGCTCTTCAGCCTTGGCGGCCGAGCTGACGTAGGTGAACGCCACGGCGGCGCCCTCGGCGGCCAGGCGTTTGACGATGGCGGCGCCGATGCCGCGGGAACCGCCCTGGACCAGGGCCACTTTACCGTTCAGTGCTTGCGTGTTCATGGTGTTCTCCAAAAGGTGCCGGGGCGAGATGCCGCGGTGATGGGAGGAGTATCGACATCGCGTCGTGGGTTGTGTAGACCGCCCTTGCTATAGTCTGTGTAAACCAAAAGTTTGGAATGGCGCCCATGGAAACATTTAGTAGTATCGAATGCTTCGTCCGCAGCGCCGAGGTCGGCAGCTTCGCCGAAGCAGCCCGCCGCTTGAGCCTGACCCCGGCGGCGGTGGGCAAGAGCGTGGCCAAGCTTGAAGCGCGGCTGGGCGTGCGGCTGTTCCAGCGTAGCACTCGTCGACTGACCCTGACGGAAGCCGGCCAGTTGTTCCTGAGCGAAGTGAGCGGCAGCCTGCACACCATCCAGAACGCCGTCGCCAACCTCGCCAGTGCGGGCGGACAACCGGCGGGTACGCTGAAGGTGAGCATGGGTACGGCGTTCGGCCGTTTGTACGTGGTGCCGTTGCTGGGCAGTTTTCTACGGCGCTACCCGGCGATCAATCCCGATTGGCATTTCGATAATCGGCAAGTGGACTTGATCGGCCAGGGCTTCGATGCGGCCATCGGCGGTGGTTTCGAGCTGCCCCAAGGGGTGGTGGCGCGCAAGCTGGCGGTGGCGCATCGAATGCTGGTGGCTTCCAGGGATTATCTGCAGGACCATGCCGCGGTGATCGAGCCGGACGATCTGGCGCACCATCAGGGCATCCTGATCCGTTCACCGCAGACCGGGCGCGTCCGTTCCTGGCAACTGACCCATCGCAGCGGGCAGCACAGCCCGCTCGTGCTCAAGGCGCGCATGACCATGAGCGACTCGGAAGCCGACTGCGCCGCCGCGGCCCAAGGATTGGGCATCGGTCTGGTGAGCATGCCGGTTGCAGTGCCTTACCTTGATTCCGGCGCGTTGCTGCGGGTGCTGCCGGACTGGTACGTCGACGATGGCAACATTTCCATTTACTACGCCGAGCACAAGTTGCTGCCGGGCAAGACCCGGGCGTTCGTGGACTTCATCATCGAACAGTTCGCGCAGCAGGGGTTGGCGGCGCGGTTCAGCGCGGTTTGAGCCTGGCTTCAGGCCGACGTGCGCCTATCGCGAGCAAGCTCGCTCCCACATCGAACTGTGTTGATCACCGCATTTGTGTGCGACACAGACACATTGTGGGAGCGGGCTTGCTCGCGAAGAGCTCAACTCGGTTAAAGGCTGGAACTCACCGCCCAAACCGCCCCGGCCAGCCAATGATGGTCTTGGGCCGGGGTGTTGCATAGGTGCGTACTTTCGACGTCGACAGCCCCAGTCGTACCAGGGACTCGGCGATGGTCACGGCGGCGGTGACGCCATCGACCACCGGCACCCCGGTGCGCTGGCGGATCTGTTCGTCGAGCCCGGCCATGCCACCGCAACCCAGGCAGATGACCTCGGCCTTGTCCTGGCTGACGGCCATTTCCGCCTGCTGCACGATGGCTTCTACCGCCCGTTGCGGATCCTGTTCGAGTTCCAGCACCGCGAGGCCGCTGGCCCGCACCGAGGCGCAGCGGTCGAACAGGCCGGATAGCTTGAGGCGGTCCTCGATCAGCGGCACGGTGCGGTCCAGGGTGGTGACCACCGAATAGGCATGGCCGAGGAACATCGCGGTGCTGGCGCCGGCGTCGGTGATGTCCACCACGGGCACGTTCAGCAACTCCTGCAAGCCTTCGCGGCCATGCTCGCCGTAACCGGCCTGGATCACCGCGTCGAACGGTTGGTCGTAGGACATCACCCGGTCCATCACCGCGATCGCGGCCAGGTAGCTTTCAAAGTTGCCTTCGACCGAGTCGGCGCCAAAGTGCGGCGTCAGCCCGATGATCTCGGTGCCCGGCGCCGCCATGGCCTGGGCCTGTTGGGCGATGGCCTGGGTGATGGACTCGGTGGTGTTGACGTTGACCACAAGAATTCGCATGAGCAGTTTCCTTAACGCAGAAAAGACGGCGACCCGCGCTGGGGCCGCCTTATGGATCAATGGCTGACGTTATCCACAGCGATGGATTCACCGCTGACGTCTTCGTAGTAGGGCTGGCGCTTGGCGATGATCAGGTACAGCAGGCCGGCAATCGACGCGCCGATCAGCCAGGAAAACGGTGAGACGCTGTCGAAGCCGGGCACCAGTGCCAGGACGATCGCGATCAGCGCCGCCGGAATGAACGCCGCCACGGCCCGCAGGTTGACGCCGTTGCTGTAGAAATACGCGCCGTTCGGGTCTTCGCTGTACAGCTGCGGCACGTTGATACGGCCTTTTCGCAGCAACCAGTAATCGACCATGATCACGCCGTACAGCGGGCCGAGCAGGGCGCCCAGGCCCGACAGGAAATACACGATCACCAGTGGGCTGTTGTACAGGTTCCACGGCAGGATCAGCACGGCAATGGCGGCGCTGATCAGCCCGGCACGGCGGAAGTTCAAGTACTTGGGCGCCAGGTTGCTGAGCACGAACGCCGGGGCGACGAAGTTGGCCATGATGTTCACCGCCACGGTGACAATCAGGAACGCCAGGCAACCGAGCACCAGGAAAAACGTGTTGGGAATCGAGGCGATGACCTGCGTCGGGCTTTCGATGACCTGGCCGTTGATCTGGAACTGCGCACCGCACAGCAGGATGGTGATCGCGGCGAACACCAGGATGTTCACCGGCAGGCCCCAGAAATTGCCGACCACGATGGTCCGCCGGCACGGCGAAGAGCGGGCGAAATCGCAGAAGTTGAGGATCAACGTGCCGTAGATCGCCAGCCACAGCGCGCCGCCGGCAAAGATGTTGCGCCACATCTCACCGCCGGTGAGGGGCTCGCGGATCGACCAGGCGATGGTTGCGCCGGCCTGGGTGTACATCCAGCCGGCCAGGGCGGCGACGGTGACCAGGATCACCGGGCCGGCAAAGCCTTCGTAGCGGCGCACCGTTTCCATGCCGTAGGCCAGGATCACCAGTTGCACGAACCAGATCGCCACGAAGCACACCCAGCCCAGACTCGACAGGCCGAGGATCGAATTCTGGTCGTATTCGGCGAAGCCTGGATGGATCGCGGTCAGCAGCACACGGAACACCACCGACGCCAGGTAGGTCTGGATGCCGAACCAGGCAATGGCGATGACCGCCCTGATCAAGGCCGGGATCTGCGCCCCGTGGATACCGAAGCTGATCCGGCTGATGACCGGAAACGGCACCCCGGTCTTCTGCCCCATGTACCCGGACAGATTCATGAAACCGTACACCAGCGCCGCCCCGATCCCCAGGGACAGCAGGATCTGCCAGCCCCCCAGGCCTAGCGCATAGAGGCCGATGGCGAACGAATAATTGGCGATGTTGTGAACGTCGTTGGTCCACAGGGCAAAGATGCTGTAGCGGCCCCAGCGCCGACCTTCGGCCTTGGTCGGGGCCAGGTCCTTGTTATGCAGCCGGGGGCTCAGGGCCAGGGAGGCCGCCTGTTTGTCAGTATGGGCGGTAGTGGAGGAGGGCAGATCCAGCGCGATGTTATTGGAGAGACTTGTACGCATTCCGGCAGGCTCCTGATTCTCGGCGCAGCGATGACTGGGCATGAGCGCAAGGCTCGACAATCTTCGTCGCGGCGCGGCGAGCATCTTGGTTATGGGGCATCTGCAGCCTGTACGGGATAGGGCGCTTCAGGCTTGCGGATCTAAAAGTGTGTGTAGGTTTTATTTGGGTTGTATACAAAACACTTGTCGACTCAAGCCAGATCTATGCCAGCCGCGGATCTAAACGACGCGCCTGTCATTTCTTTTGGTTATTGATTTTGAATAAGTAGCTGAAAAATAGACGGTATAAATTGACCATTTGAACAGGTATTTATTTTTTTAGTGGGCGTGGCAGGGTGCAGAAGGGAGGCGGGGTAGGGAGATAGGTGTAACTTTTCAGGGCATTGATGGATAAAGTGCACACAAAAATGGCACCTGTGGTGACATTTCTGTGTACAAGGTCGAGGCGGGCGTCGGTCTGTGCGGTATCAGGCCTTGGATTTGCTGATGATATTGCCGGCGTGCAGCCCGCATTCCTTCTGGGTCGCTTCTTCCCACCACCAGCGCCCCTCGCGCTCGTGCTGGTTGGGCAGTACCGGGCGGGTGCAGGGTTCACAGCCGATGCTGATGAAGCCGCGTTCATGCAGGCTGTTATAAGGCAGCTCCAGCATGCGGATGTAACCCCAGACTTCCTCGCTGGTCATTTGCGAGAGCGGGTTGAACTTGTACAGGGTGCGCTCCGGGGTGGAGAACGCCGTGTCGATTTCCAGCACGGCCACCTGGCTGCGGGTGCCGGGGCTCTGGTCGCGGCGCTGGCCGGTGGCCCAGGCGCGCACACCGGTGAGTTTGCGGCGCAGCGGCTCGATCTTGCGAATGCCACAGCACTCGCCATGACCGTCCTTGTAGAAGCTGAACAGGCCTTTTTCCTTCACGAAGGGTTCAAGCTTGGCGTGGTCCGGCGAGATCAGCTCGATGTCGATCTTGTAATGGTCGCGCACCTGGTCGATGAACCGATAGGTTTCCGGGTGCAGGCGACCGGTGTCGAGGCTGAACACCTTGACGTTCTTGTTCAGTTTCCAGGCCATGTCCACCAGCACCACGTCTTCGGCGCCACTGAAGGATATCCACAGCTCGTCACCGAACTCGGCGAAGGCCAGCTTGAGAATGTCCTGCGGGGACTTGTTGGCATAAGTCGTGGCGAGTTCCACGACGTCAAACGATGGGCTCATCAGGGCGGTTTCCTACAGGTCGGTGGCGCTGAGCGCTCTATAGGGGGCTGATGGTAACAAAAGCTGTCGGCACTGGCGCGCCCTGTGCGTTGCGCCGGCACCGGTGAATGGCTAGAGTCGGCAGGCCTTTTGTTCCCTCAACCGATAAACATCAATAAATGGGAGTGTCCTGTGGAAATCGCCTGTCTCGACCTGGAAGGTGTGCTGGTCCCGGAGATCTGGATCGCCTTCGCCGAAAAAACCGGGATTGAATCCCTCAGGGCAACCACTCGGGACATTCCCGACTACGACGTGCTGATGAAGCAGCGGTTGCGCATCCTCGACGAACACGGCCTCAAGCTGTCGGACATCCAGGAAGTGATTGCCACGCTCAAGCCGCTGGACGGTGCCATCGAGTTCGTCGATTGGCTGCGCGAGCGCTTCCAGGTGGTGATTCTTTCGGACACGTTCTATGAATTCTCCCAACCCCTGATGCGTCAGTTGGGTTTCCCCACCTTGCTCTGCCATCGTTTGATTACCGATGACAGCGGGCGAGTGACGGGCTACCAACTGCGTCAGAAAGATCCCAAGCGGCAGTCGGTCCTGGCCTTCAAGAGCCTGTACTACCGAGTGATTGCGGCCGGAGATTCCTACAACGACACCACAATGCTCGGTGAAGCCGACGCCGGCATCCTGTTCCATGCGCCGGACAATGTGATCCGGGAGTTCCCGCAGTTCCCGGCGGTGCACAGCTTTGCCGAGTTGAAGCAGGAATTCCTCAAGGCTTCGAACCGCAACCTCAACCTGTAACCCCAATCCCTTGTGGGAGCGGGCTTGCTCGCGAATGCGGTGTGTCAGAAATGATGATGGTGACTGACACACTGCATTCGCGAGCAAGCCCGCTCCCACAGAAGATGTGTGGTCACTAAAGGTTCTGCAGGGTATCGAGCAGCACCTTTACCTTGGTAATCGACTCCTGATACTCCGCCTGCCAGTCCGAATCCGCGACAATCCCGCCGCCGCCCCAGCAGCACACCTGCCCATCCTTGACCAGCAGGCTGCGGATCGCGATGGAACTGTCCATTTCCCCGCGCACGTCCAGGTACAGCAGCGAGCCGCAATACAGGCCACGTCGGGTCGGTTCGAGTTCATCGATGATCTGCATGGCGCGGATCTTCGGCGCGCCGGTGATCGAGCCGCCGGGGAAGCTACCGGCGATCAGGTCCAGGGCATCCTTGTCGGCGGCCAGCTCGCCGGTCACGCTGCTGACCAGATGGTGCACGTTCGGGTAGCTTTCCAAGCTGAACAGCTCCGGCACCTGCACCGTGCCGATGCGGCAGGTGCGGCCCAGGTCGTTGCGCAGCAGGTCGACGATCATCAGGTTCTCCGCGCGATCCTTGGGGCTGGCCAGCAGGTCGGCGGCGTGGGCGGCGTCCTCGGCGGGCGTCGTGCCCCGGGGGCGGGTGCCCTTGATCGGCCGGGTTTCCACGTGGCCCTGGCTGACCCTGACGAAGCGTTCGGGTGACAGGCTCAGCACGGCGCCGCCCTCCGGCAGGCTCTGGAACCCGGAAAAAGGCGTCGGGCACGCAGCCCGCAGTGCCACGTAGGCCGCCCAGGCATCGCCCTGGCAAGGTGCGCGAAAGCGCTGGGCAAAATTCACCTGATAGCAATCGCCGGCCTGGATGTACGCGTGGATCTGTGCGAGCGCCTGGCGATAGGCGTCGGCGCTCAGGTCGGGTGTCATCGGCCCGGCCAGGCTGAAGTTGTCCACAGGCCGTGGGGCCGCCTGGCTGAACAGTGCAATCAGGCGCTGGCGTTCGGCTTCGGCGCAATGGGGGTGGAACACCAGTTGGCTGGTGCCGGCCTGATGGTCGCTGACCAGCGCCCAGTCGTACACGCCGAAACGCGCGTCGGGCAGGTGCAGGTCGTCCTTCGCATGGGACGGCAGGGTTTCGAGGTGTCGGCCGAAGTCGTAGCTCAGGTAGCCGATCAGGCCACCGGCGAAGGGCAATTGCACCGTGGCCGGCAGGACAGCATGCCCCAACCGGGTCAGTTGGGTGCGCAAACGTTGCAGGAAATCGCGACCACTCTCGTCCGGCAGCACCGCCAGTTGCGCCAGTGGCCAGGCGCTGAGCACATCATAACGCCCGCGTTCAGCACTCGGCCGGCCGCTGTCGAGCAGCACGCTGCCAGGGGCATGACGGATGGCCGCGAAGTACTCGGCGGGGTTGGCGCGGTAGGGCAGTGGGTGTACGGAACAGGTCGGCATGGGCGGGGCGGATCAGCCATTGAGGCGGGGGAGCGATTGTAATCCCTGTGTAGGATTTGCACCTAGAGGGATGTCGGAGATGGGTAAGTTTGGCGACCGAAATAGCAAGGTTGTGGACAAATGTTGTGGCGAGGGGATTTATCCCCGTTGGGTCGCGAAGCGGCCCCATAGCGGCTGAACGTGATCAAGCGGATGTACAGAAATGGTAGGTTTTGGGGCTGCTCCGCACCCCAGCGGGGATAAATCCCCTCGCCACAGATCTTGCATAGAGCATTCTAAAAAGGATCAACCTTCAACCGGCGGAATATGCCCAAACAACTCTTGGGCAAAGGCCACCCGTTCTTCCACGGTCTCAACCACGCCACGGGCCTTGAGTTCTTCCAGGTGCGCTTCCACGGCGTGGGTGCGCAGGGTCAGGCCGCAGTCGTTGGCGATCTGGATGTTCAGCCCCGGCCGGGCATTGAGTTCCAGAATCAGCGGGCCTTTTTCCTGGTCCAGCACCATGTCCACGCCGATGTAGCCCAGCCCGCACAGTTCGTGACAACCGGCGGCCAGCTTCATGAAACCGTCCCAGTAGGGCAGTTGCACGCCGTCCACCGCGTTGGTGGTGTCGGGGTGCTTGGTGATGATGTTGTTCAGCCAGGTGCCGCGCAGGGTCAAGCCCGTGGCGAGGTCGACGCCCACGCCGATGGCGCCCTGGTGCAGGTTGGCCTTGCCGCCGGACTGGCGGGTCGGCAGACGCAGCATGGCCATTACCGGATAACCCATCAACACAATGATGCGGATGTCCGGCACGCCTTCGTAGCTGATGCTCTTGAAGATCTGGTCCGGCACCACCCGGTATTCGATCAGCGCCCGGTCCCGGTGCCCGCCCAGGGAATACAGGCCGGTGAGAATGCTGGAGATGTGGTGCTCGATTTCCTCATGGCTGACGATCTTGCCAGAGACCGTGCGATAGCGGCCCTCGAAGCGGTCGGCGATGACGATGATGCCGTCGCCGCCAGCGCCCTGGGCCGGCTTGATCACGAAGTCGGTGCGCCCGCCGATGATCCCGTCGAGCTTGTCGATTTCCTTCTCGGTGGAAATGATCCCGTACAACTCCGGCACATGGATGCCGGCCTCGATCGCCCGTTCCTTGGTGATGATCTTGTCATCGACGATGGGGTACAGGCTGCGCTTGTTGTACTTGAGCACGTAGTCGGCGTTACGCCGGTTGATGCCCATGATGCCCCGCGCTTCCAAGGCCTTCCAGGTCTTCCAGAAACCGAACATTACGAGTCAGCCTTGAGGAAGGCCTTGAACCGTACCAGCTCGGTCAGGCGGTAGCCGCGATAGCGCCCCATGGCCAGCATGAAGCCCACCAGGATCAGCAGGATCGCCGGGAACGTGAACACGAAATACACCAGCTCCGGCACGCTCATGATCAGGTGCGCCAGGGAGGCGGCGAACAGGGTGCCGATGGCGACCTTCATCGCATGGCCGGCGCCGCGTTCTTCCCAGGTAATGGACAGGCGTTCGATGGTCATGGTCAGGATCACCATCGGGAACAGCGCCACCGACAAGCCGCGCTCCAGGCCCAGCTTATGGCTGAACAGGCTGATGGCGGCGATCAGCACCACCACGAAGGTCAACACCACCGAGAGCCTGGGCAGCATCTGCAACTTGAGGTGTTCCAGGTACGAGCGCAGCGACAGCCCCAGCGCCGTGATCACCGTGAACAGGATGATCCCGAAGCCCAGTTGGGTTTCCCGGAAGGCCAGGGCAATCAGCACCGGGGTGAACGTTCCCAGGGTCTGCAGGCCGATCAGGTTGCGCAGCACCAGGATCACCAGCACGCCGATCGGGATCATCACCATGATCATGAACGTCTGCTGGGTCTGCAGGGGCAGGCCGTAGAGCGAGTATTCGAGGAAGTTGGCGTCGGTGTTCTCGTCCGTCAGCTTGGCCAGGCGGATTGCGTTCATCTCGCTGTTGTTCATGCTGAAGGTCACGGTGGCTTTCTTGCCGCCATCGACGGTGATCAGGTTTTCATCGCCGGTCCACCACAACAGCCGGTCGGTGGGCAGGCCCTGCTCGCCGGTGTCAGGGCTGAAATACAGCCAATCGGTGCCGTTGAAGCTGCGCAGCCACAGTTCCGGCGTCTGCGGCTGGTCGGCCACCAGGCGGATGGTGTGGACTTTTTCCACCGGGACGTGGGCAATCGACAGCACCAGTTCGACGATGCGCGCTTTGTTGCTCGACGACGGATCGCCGGCCAGCAGCAGCTTGACGTTGTCGTCGTTGAGGTTGTTGACCCGCTTGATGGCCTCGCTGATGAAGGTCTCGACGTCGGCCGAATGCTGGCGGATTGGGGCGAGCAGGGCTTCGGCGGCGAGTTTTTCCGGGCCCTCGACGGCGATGCTGTCACGGAAGGTCGGGCCCTTGACCTTGGTTTTTTCGGCGCTGTAACGCTTGGTCAGCACCAGGCGGTAGTAGAGCGTCTGGTTACCCTTGGCACGACGGGCCGACCACGTCACCTTGCGGTTACCGTCGACCCGGTTCACCGCCACACCGTAATTGTTGGAAATGAAGCTCTCGTTGAGGCTCACGTAGTCGCGGCTCAGGGGCGGCACGAACATCTGGACCTTGACCGGATCCTTGGCGTTGGGCACGAACTCGACCTTGGCGTCGATGTTCCACAAGTCGTCGGTGGCGTCTTCGGTCACCGGGATGCCGAGCACGAAAATCTGATAGGCCGTCACCGACAGGCCCAGCACCACCAGGATGGCGATCAGCATTTTCAAATGGAGGGTCAGGGAGCGCATTGGAATTACTCTGCGGTTTGAGCGGCATTGGCGCAGGCGGGTTTGCCGGCAGCGTATTTGAGACTGGGGTCGACCAGCGCGTCGAAGCGCTTGAGCGCTTCGGAGCCAATCAGCAACGGGTATTGGAAAGCGCTGCGGTCGGTCAGGTTCACTTCAATACTGCGCAGGGCCGAACCCATGCAGATGTCCAGTTCGATGACCGGCCGAGCCGTGTACTTCTTACCTTCTTCCGGGTCGTAGTCACCGGCGCGGCGCTTGATCTTGCTGACCCTGGCCAGCGGACGTTCGATGGGGTGCGAGTGGGCCGCGTCGATGGCCAGGTAGAAACGCACCCAGGATTCGCCGTTGCGCTTGAAGCGCTTGATGTCGCGGGCACTGAGGGACGCTGTCTTGGCCCCGGTGTCGAGCTTGGCGGCCACTTCCAGGTCGATGCCCTGCAAGGCCGCGTATTCGTTGAGGCCGTACACGGTTTTTTCGCCCGCCGCGGCAAGCCCCGGCAGGCACATGAGATAGAGAGCAGCAGATAAGGGCTTGAGTGTCATAGATCCTGGTGCGCAGCATTCCGTTCATCGGTTCAGGCCCTGGCATTACTGCGCAAGCTCCTTCAGGCGCTTTCCCTATATAGAGGAGAGCGGCAAACAGCGGCGGCATTCTAGCACGGTGGTTTTCTGACGCCACCGCTGGCCGGAGGCTACGATTGAACCATGCGAGCGGTTATGGAGAAGGTCGTTATTAGACGATTGTCGACAATATGGATTTTTACTTTGACGAATAGTTCTTTATTGGTTAGTTTTTGGCACATTGCTTTTAAAGGTGTCGACAATATGCTCGGTCAGCTCGAAACCCCGGTGATGGCCCAGGACGACTCGGAAACCCTCTCCGAGAACGTGTTCCGGCGTATCCAGGCGGCCATTGTCCAGGGCGACATCGCCCCCGGCAGCAAGATCTCCGAGCCGGAGCTGGCCCGCACCTACGGCATCAGCCGCGGGCCGTTGCGCGAGGCCATCCATCGCCTGGAGGGCCAGCGCCTGCTGGTGCGAGTGCCCCATGTCGGCGCGCGGGTGGTGTCCCTGAGCCATGCCGAGCTGTTGGAGCTCTATGAAATCCGCGAATCCCTCGAAGGCATGGCCTGCCGCTTGGCAGCCGAGCGCATGACCCTGGAAGAAATCGACGAACTGCGCCGGGTCCTGGAAACCCACGAGCGCGATGCGGCGTTCCAGGCCGGTGTCGGCTACTACCAGCAGGAAGGCGATTTCGACTTCCACTACCGGATTATCCAGGGCAGCGGCAACCGCACCCTGACGCAAATGCTCTGCGGCGAGTTGTATCAACTGGTGCGCATGTACCGCATCCAGTTCTCCACCACGCCCAACCGTCCGCGCCAGGCCTTTGCCGAGCACCACCGGATTCTCGATGCCATCGCCGACCGTGACGGCGAATTGGCTGAATTACTGATGCGCCGGCACATCGGCGCCTCCAAACGCAACATCGCGCGTCATTTCCAGGACAGCGCCGCCACTGAACGAGGTGAGTCATGAGTTCCAGCAAGAGCACGCCAGGCCAGCGATTCCGCGACGCGGTCGCCCAGGAGCATCCGCTGCAGGTGGTGGGCACGATCAACGCCAACCACGCGTTGTTGGCCAAGCGCGCCGGCTTCAAGGCGATCTATCTCTCGGGCGGCGGCGTGGCGGCCGGCTCCCTCGGTGTGCCGGACCTGGGCATTACCGGCCTGGACGACGTGCTGACGGATGTGCGTCGCATCACCGACGTGTGCGACTTGCCGCTGCTGGTGGACGTGGACACCGGTTTTGGTTCCTCGGCGTTCAACGTGGCGCGCACGGTCAAGTCGATGATCAAGTTCGGCGCGGCGGCGGTGCATATCGAGGACCAGGTCGGCGCCAAGCGCTGCGGTCATCGGCCGAACAAGGAAATCGTCTCGCAGCAGGAAATGGTCGACCGCATCAAGGCGGCGGTGGACGCTCGCACCGACGACAGTTTCGTGATCATGGCCCGTACCGATGCCCTGGCCGTGGAAGGGCTGGAGTCGGCCCTCGACCGTGCCGCCGCGTGCATCGAGGCCGGTGCCGACATGATTTTCCCCGAAGCGATCACCGAGCTTGAGATGTACAAGCTGTTCGCCAGCCGGGTGAAGGCGCCGATCCTGGCCAACATCACCGAGTTCGGCGCGACCCCGCTGTACACCACCGAGCAGTTGGCCGGTGCCGACGTGTCCCTGGTGCTGTACCCGCTGTCGGCCTTCCGTGCCATGAACAAGGCGGCCGAGAACGTCTACATCGCGATTCGTCGCGACGGCACGCAGCAGAATGTCATCGACACCATGCAGACCCGCATGGAGCTTTACGATCGTATCGACTACCACACCTTCGAGCAGAAGCTCGATGCGTTGTTCGCGGCGAAGAAATAAGGCCCGCTCCCGAAACTTGCCGATTCCCTACAAATTCAACAATTGGAGACAGCAAATGGCCGAAGCAAAAGTACTCAGTGGCGCCGGGCTCCGTGGCCAGGTGGCCGGGCAAACCGCTTTGTCCACCGTGGGCCAGTCCGGTGCCGGCCTGACCTACCGTGGCTACGATGTTCGCGACCTGGCGGCAGAGGCGCAATTTGAAGAAGTGGCGTACCTGCTGCTGTACGGCGAGCTGCCGACCCAGGCGCAACTGGACGCCTACACCCGCAAGCTGCGTCAGCTGCGGGACCTGCCCCAGGCCCTGAAGGAAGTGCTCGAGCGCATCCCCGCCGACGCCCATCCAATGGACGTGATGCGCACCGGCTGCTCGTTCCTGGGCAACCTGGAACCCGAGCGCGATTTCACCGAGCAGCAGGACAAGACCGACCGCCTGTTGGGCGCATTCCCCGCGATCATGTGCTACTGGTATCGCTTCAGCCACCAGGGCCAGCGCATTGAGTGCGTCACCGACGAAGCCTCCATCGGTGGCCACTTCCTGCACTTGTTGCACGGCAAGAAGCCGAGCGAGCTGCACGTCAAGGTGATGAACGTGTCGCTGATCCTCTACGCCGAGCATGAGTTCAACGCCTCGACCTTCACCGCCCGGGTCTGCGCCTCGACCCTTTCGGACCTGTTCTCCTGCATCACCGCGGCCATCGGCTCGCTGCGCGGCCCGCTGCATGGCGGGGCCAACGAGGCGGCGATGGAAATGATCGAGCGCTTCGACTCGCCGGAAGCGGCGATCAAGGGCACGCTGGCGATGCTTGAGCGCAAGGACAAGATCATGGGCTTCGGCCACGCGATCTATAAGGACAACGACCCGCGTAACGAGGTGATCAAGGGCTGGTCGAAAAAGCTTGCCGACGAAGTGGGCGATACGGTGCTGTTCCCGGTCTCCGAAGCCATCGACAAGACCATGTGGGAGCAGAAGAAACTGTTCCCCAACGCCGATTTCTACCACGCCTCGGCTTACCACTTCATGGGCATCCCGACCAAGCTGTTCACACCGATCTTCGTGTGCTCGCGTTTGACCGGCTGGGCCGCCCACGTGTTCGAACAACGCGCCAACAACCGCATCATCCGCCCGAGCGCCGAATACACCGGCGTCGAACAGCGCAAGTTCGTGCCAATCGAACAACGCTGAGCTGGAGGGCGCTGGCGCTGTAACTGAAGGAACCGCCTTCTCTTGTGGGAGCGGGCTTGCTCGCGAAGACGGACTGACATTCAAGATTGATGTCGACTGACACACCGCATTCGCGAGCAAGCCCGCTCCCACAGTTGACCGGGTTCACTTCAATAGCTGCGCCGGCCCCTCTGAAACCACCGTGACCCGAGTCCTGACGATGAACACAGAATTTCGCAAACCGCTGCCCGGCACTTCGCTGGATTATTTCGACGTTCGTGGGGCCGTCGAGGCCATCCGTCCCGGCGCCTATGACGGCCTGCCGTACACCTCCCGCGTGCTGGCCGAGAACCTCGTGCGCCGCTGCGACCCGGCGACGCTGGGCGAATCGCTGCTGCAACTGATCGAGCGCAAGCGTGACCTGGACTTCCCCTGGTTCCCGGCCCGCGTGGTGTGCCATGACATCCTCGGCCAGACCGCCCTGGTGGACCTGGCCGGCCTGCGTGATGCCATCGCCCAGCAGGGCGGGGACCCGGCGCAGGTCAATCCGGTGGTGCCGACGCAACTGATCGTCGACCATTCCCTGGCCGTGGAAAGCGGCGGCTATGATCCCCAGGCGTTCGCCAAGAACCGCGCCATCGAAGACCGGCGCAACGAGGACCGGTTCCACTTCATCAACTGGACCAAAAAGGCCTTCAAGAACGTCGACGTGATCCCGCCCGGCAACGGGATCATGCACCAGATCAACCTGGAGAAAATGTCCCCGGTGATCCAGCAGCGTGACGGCGTGGCATTCCCCGACACCTGCGTGGGCACCGACAGCCACACGCCTCACGTCGATGCCCTGGGGGTGATCGCCATCGGTGTTGGCGGCCTGGAAGCGGAAAGCGTCATGCTCGGCCGTGCCTCGTGGATGCGCCTGCCGGAAATCATCGGCGTCGAACTGACCGGCAAGTTGCAACCGGGCATCACCGCCACCGACATGGTGCTGGCACTGACCGAGTTCCTGCGCAAGCAAAAGGTCGTCGGCGCCTGGCTGGAGTTTTTCGGTGAAGGTGCCCAGGCCCTGACCCTGGGCGACCGCGCGACCATCTCCAACATGGCCCCGGAATACGGCGCCACGGCGGCGATGTTCTACATCGACCAGCAGACCATCGATTACCTGAAGCTCACCGGTCGTGAAGACCAGCAGGTGCAACTGGTCGAGACATACGCCAGACAAGTTGGCTTGTGGGCCGATCACCTCAAGGGTGCGCAGTACGAGCGCGGCCTGAGTTTCGACCTGTCGTCGGTGGTGCGCAACATGGCAGGGCCGAGCAACCCCCACGCCCGCGTGGCCACCACGGACCTGGCGGCCAATGGCATTGCCGGGCAATGGACCGAAGTGCCGGGGCAGATGCCCGACGGCGCGGTGATCATCGCCGCCATCACCAGTTGCACCAACACCAGCAACCCGCGCAACGTGATCGCCGCCGGCCTCTTGGCGCGCAACGCCAACCGCCTGGGCCTGGTGCGCAAGCCGTGGGTCAAGTCCTCCCTGGCGCCCGGTTCGAAAACCGTGGCGTTGTACCTGGATGAGGCAGGCCTGACCAAAGAACTGGAGCAACTGGGCTTTGGTGTCGTGGCCTTTGCCTGCACCACCTGCAACGGCATGTCGGGTGCATTGGACCCGGTGATCCAGCAGGAAATCATCGACCGCGACCTGTACGCCACCGCCGTGTTGTCGGGCAACCGCAACTTCGACGGCCGCATTCATCCGTACGCCAAGCAGGCGTTCCTCGCGTCGCCGCCGCTGGTGGTGGCCTATGCCATCGCCGGGACCATCCGTTTCGACATCGAGAAGGACGTGCTGGGCGTGGTGGACGGTCGGGAAATCCGCCTCAAGGACATCTGGCCGAGCGACGAAGAAATCGAAGCGGTGGTCAAGGCCTCGGTCAAGCCGGAACAGTTTCGCCAGGTCTACATCCCGATGTTCGCTATCCAGGAAGACACCGGGCCGAAAGTCACGCCGCTGTACGACTGGCGTCCGCAAAGCACCTACATTCGTCGTCCACCTTATTGGGAAGGCGCGCTGGCCGGTGCGCGGCCGCTCAAGGGCATGCGCCCGCTGGCGGTGCTGCCGGACAACATCACCACCGATCACCTGTCGCCGTCCAACGCGATCATGCTCGACAGCGCCGCCGGTGAATACCTGGCCAAAATGGGCCTGCCGGAAGAGGACTTCAACTCCTACGCGACCCACCGGGGCGACCACCTGACCGCGCAGCGCGCCACCTTCGCCAACCCGAAACTGTTCAACGAAATGGTCCAGGAAAACGGCAAGGTCAAGCAGGGCTCCCTGGCCCGGGTCGAGCCGGAAGGCCAGGTCATGCGCATGTGGGAAGCCATCGAAACCTACATGCAGCGCAAGCAGCCGCTGATCATCGTCGCCGGTGCCGACTACGGCCAGGGTTCCTCCCGGGATTGGGCGGCCAAGGGCGTGCGCCTGGCCGGTGTCGAGGCGATTGTGGCCGAGGGCTTCGAGCGCATCCATCGCACCAACCTGGTGGGCATGGGCGTGTTGCCATTGGAATTCAAGCCCGGCACCGACCGCAAGACCCTGGGTATCGACGGCAGCGAGGTCTATGACGTGATCGGCGAGCGTACGCCGCGGGCGACGCTGACGCTGGTGATCACGCGCAAGAACGGCGAGCGCGTCGAGGTGCCGGTGACCTGCCGTCTCGACACCGCCGAAGAGGTGTCGATTTATGAAGCCGGGGGCGTGTTGCAACGCTTCGCCCAGGACTTTCTTGAATCGGCGGTCGCCGTTTAAATCTCACGATAGGGAGTAGGAGCGTCCATGGCTCACGCACCACAAGTCAGAATCCCCGCCACCTACATGCGTGGCGGCACCAGCAAAGGCGTGTTCTTCAGCCTGCAAGACCTGCCCGAGGCCGCCCGCGTCCCGGGGCCGGCGCGCGATGCCCTGTTGTTGCGAGTCATCGGCAGCCCCGACCCGTACGAGAAACAGATCGATGGCATGGGCGGTGCGACGTCCAGCACCAGCAAGACGGTGATCCTGTCCAAGAGCTCACGCGCCGATCACGATGTCGATTACCTGTTCGGCCAGGTCTCCATCGACAAGCCATTCGTGGATTGGAGCGGCAACTGCGGCAATCTGTCGGCGGCGGTGGGCTCGTTCGCCATCAGCAGCGGCCTGGTGGAGGCAGCGCGCATTCCGCACAACGGCGTGGCCGTGGTGCGGATCTGGCAGGCCAATATCGGCAAGACCATCATCGCCCATGTGCCGATCACCGACGGCGCGGTGCAGGAAACCGGCGACTTCGAACTCGATGGCGTGACCTTTCCGGCGGCTGAAGTGCAGTTGGAGTTCCTGGACCCGGCGGCTGACGAGGAGGGCGGTGGCGGTTCGATGTTCCCCACCGGCAACCTGGTGGACGACCTTGAGGTGCCGGGTGTCGGTACGTTCAAGGCGACCTTGATCAACGCCGGGATCCCGACGATTTTCATCAATGCCCGAGACGTCGGTTATACCGGCACGGAATTGCAAGGCGCGATCAATGGCGACGCCAAGGCACTGGCGATGTTCGAAACCATTCGGGCCCACGGCGCCTTGCGCATGGGTTTGATCAAGCACCTGGACGAAGCTGCCCAGCGCCAGCACACGCCGAAGGTGGCGTTCGTCGCACCGCCGGCGGACTACGTCTCGTCGAGTGGCAAGACGGTGGCTGCCGGCGACGTTGATTTGCTGGTCCGGGCGTTGTCCATGGGCAAGCTGCACCATGCCATGATGGGCACCGCGGCCGTGGCCATCGGCACCGCGGCCGCCATTTCCGGCACCCTGGTCAACCTCGCCGCCGGCGGCACCGAACGCAGCGCCGTACGTTTCGGCCACCCCTCCGGCACCTTACGCGTCGGCGCCGAAGCCAGCCAGGTCAACGGCGAATGGACCGTGACCAAGGCCATCATGAGCCGCAGCGCGCGGGTATTGATGGAAGGGTTCGTGCGTGTGCCGGGGGATGCCCTGAACTAAGTTGAAAGCCTGTGGGAGCGGGCGTGCCCGCGAAGCGGTGTATCAGCCAGCACAAAGGTTGGAGGCGCTGGTTTTTTCGCGAGCAAGCCCGCTCCCACAGGGGCGCTGTCAGTCTCCTGCCAGTGCCGCGATGACTTGTCCAATATTGCCCTCCAGCTCCGCCACCGGGTCGGCGGCGTCGGTGCTCAGCACCAGCAATTGGCTACCGCCTTCGCGGATGGCCGCTTTCACGGCCTCCGACGGTTGGCGATGGTGCAGCACCAGCGCCACTTCGTTGTCTTTCAATTGGGCGGTCAGTTGGGCGAGGGCCTCGGGTGTCCATTCGGCGTCGGGGCGGGCGTCGGTGTCGATTGTGTCCAGGTTCAGCCCACTGATCAGGTAGCCGAAGTGTTCGCTCAGGCTGACCACGCTCAGGTTGTCGGCACTGGCGAGGCGTTTTTCGCTGTCGGCGCTGAGCTTGAGCAGGCGTTGCTTGAGGGTCGCCAGGTTGCTGTCGATGCTGGGCTTGGCCGAGGGCGCCAGGCGTACCAGGTCGGCGGCGATCACATCGGCCATCCGCCCGAGGTTATGACTGGCCATCCACGGCTGGCTCGCCAGGCCATCGGCCGTGCCCGGTTGCACGGCGATCCCTGGCAAGGCACCGTCCACCGGGCGGGCGGCATCGACTTCGACAATGCGGATGTTGCTGCGCCGGGCCATGGGGTACAGCGGATCGTCTGGCCACAGTGAGCGCAGGCCGATCACCGCGTCGGCGTCACGGGCCAGTGTGTTCAGTGCTGGAGCGCCCCGGCCACTGAAATAGGCGCTCTGCCGGGTGCCGGGCAAGTTGGCCGGGGCCGCTCGGTCCAGCTTGACGTCAGTGCCCTTGAGCAAGGTCTCGCTCAACCCGTAGGTGACAGGCAGCGAGGCCAGCAGGTGCACGGGCCGGCTGCTTTCGGCGGCGAATGCGGGGAGGGTGATCAGGCCGCCTAGCGCCACGGCTAGGCTCAAGCGTCGAAGCATCATCATTTATCCAAGGTTCCCTTTGAGGCTGGGGACGACACCGCGGGCGATGGCGCTCAAGGCGAAGGCGATGCCGGCCACCAGGATGATCGCGGCACCGGAGGGGATCGGCAGGTCGAAAACGATCGGTGCGAGGATTCCGCACAAGGTACTGACGGTGGCGATCAGCACCGAGCAGCCGAAAAAGCCTTTCAATGACTGGCTGAGCAAGCGCGCCGCCGCGGCCGGGATCACCAGTAAGGCGCCGACCAGGATCGCGCCGATGACTTTCACCGCCGCCACCGTGATCAACGTCACCAGGACCACGAACAGATAATCCAGGGTCTTGACCGCCACGCCTCGCACCGCCGCCAGTTGCGGGTTGAAACTGGCCAGCATGATGCGGTTGTACAGTGGCAACGCCAGGGCCATCACCAGCGAGCCGACCACCGCCAGCACCAGCAGGTCGTTGCCGTTGACCGTCAGTACCGAGCCAAACAGCACGTTTTCGAGGATGTGCACGTTGATCTTGCCCGCCAGGATCAGCAGCAGGCTGGCGCCCAGGGCCAGGGACACGGAAAGGAAGACGCCGATCAAGGTGTCCGGTGCCAGGCCGGTACGGTTGCGCAGGTAGTTGAGCAGGATGCCGAACAACAGGCAGTAACCGAACAGGCTGCCATACGGCCCGGTGTAGGGCTCGCCCAACAGGATGCCGATGGCGACGCCGGTCAGCGCCGCGTGGCCCACCGCCTCGGAGAAAAACGCGAAGCGCTTGACCACCACCAGTGTGCCCAGGCCGCCCAGCACCGGTCCGATCAACAGCCCGGCCAGCAGCGCATTGACCACGAACCCGTAGGCCAGCGCCTCGGGCAGGTAGCCGGACGAGGCCCAGCCCTGGACCATCAAGCGAAAGGCTTCATAGCTCATCAGGCGGCGCTCCCGTTCGTCCGTGGATGGGTGGAAAACAGCGACAGCAAGCGTTCGGGGGTGAGGGTCTGGTGCGGTGGACCGTCGAACAGCACCCGGCGGTTCAGGCCGGTGACCCGGTCGGCCAGGCGCGCGACGGCTTCCAGGTCATGCTCGATCCAGAGCACGGTGATCCCGGCTTCGCGCCAGTCCCGCAGCAACCGTTCGAAGACCTGGATCCCGGCCTCGTCCAGCGCCGACATCGGTTCATCCAGCACCAGCAAT
Source organism: Pseudomonas sp. MS646 (assembly GCF_036693845.1). Taxonomy (NCBI): domain Bacteria; kingdom Pseudomonadati; phylum Pseudomonadota; class Gammaproteobacteria; order Pseudomonadales; family Pseudomonadaceae; genus Pseudomonas; species Pseudomonas sp. MS646. The sequence goes on along the minus strand of NZ_CP144763.1, from coordinate 4,271,424 downwards.
TGCGGCGGTGGGATCAAACCCTGGGCGAGCAGTACTCGCTGGCGTTCGCCGCCAGACAGCGCGCCCATGCGTCGCTTGCGTTTGTCCTGCATGCCGACCCGTTCCAGGGCCGCGCCGATGGCACCGGCGTAATGCCGGCTCAGGCCGAGAAAGGCGGGCCGTCGCTGACACATCGCCGCCATGAAATCATCCACGGTCATGGGCAGGCCCCGGTCGAACTCCAGCGCCTGGGGCACGTAGCCAATCACGCCGGGTTCGCCCGGCCATTGCAGGCTCAAGCGGCCCTGGTGTGGCATCTGCCCGAGCAATGTCTTGATCAGTGAGCTCTTGCCGCCACCGTTGGGCCCCACCAGGGCGTGGATGCTGCCGGGCGCCACCTGGAACGCCACCTCATCGAGGATGGTGGTGCGACCGAGGTCCAGGCGGATGCCGGCGAATTCAATCAACGGCCCGGTGTGAGGCCGGGTGAGGGTTTGCTGGGCGGTCATGCGCCGGACTCCTGGATGGCCCGGACCACCGTGTCGAGGTTGCCGGTCATTTCCTTCTCGTACTTCTCGGCGCTGTAGTCGCCGTAGGAAATGTGCGAGAGCGGGTACAGCTTCACGCCGGACTCACGTTGGATGGTGTCGACGTAGGTGGACGGAAAATCCATCTCGGAGAAGATCACCTTCACGTCCAGCTCGCGCAGTTGATCGATGGTCTTCTTCAGTTGGCTGGGGCTCGGCTCGATGCCATGGGCGGGCTCGACCACCGCGGTCACTTCCAGGCCGAATTCACGCAGCAGGTAGTCGTAGGCGGCATGCACCGTGGCCACCCGCAGCTCGGCGTTGGGCGCCTGGGTCAGTTTCGCCAGGGCGGCGGCGCGCATCTGGCGCAGGCGCTTGCCGTAGGCACGGGCGTTCTGGGTGTAGGTCTTGGCGTTGTCCGGGTCGAGCTTGCCCAGTTCCCGGGCGATGTTGTTGACCTGGGCAATGGAGGCGCTGATGGACAGGAACGTGTGCGGGTTCACCACTTTGCCCGCGCCGCGGGCCGCGGTACCGGTGGCCGCCAGTAGCGGCACGTTCTCGTTGGCTTCGATCACCTTCACGTCCGGGGTTTCGCTGGCGGCGATCATGCGGTCGGCGAAATCGTCATGGCCCACGCCGTTGAGCACGATCACGTCGAGGCCGCCGATGCGTTTGATGTCTTCGGAGCGAGGCTCGTAGGCGTGGGGGTTGAAACCGGCCGGGATCAGCGGGACGACCTCGGCCTTGTCGCCGACGATGTTCGCCACGTAGCTGTAATAAGGGTGCAGGGTAATGCCGATGCGCAGGCGCTTGGCTGTTTCGGCGCTGGCCGGCGCGGTGAACAGGCAGGCCAGCAGGCTGATTAGCAGCAGGCGCAGCAAGGAGCGGCGTTGAGGGGCGATAGGCATGGGCGAAGGGTCTTCTCTCGAATCAGGGGCGTGGGTCAGTGCCGATGCTGGCGGGTCACGCCGGCGTCGAATTGCGCGACGATCTGCTGCCAGCCGGCGGCGGACAGCGCGGCATCGTCCAGTGCAGTAGGCGCCGTGGGGCGATTGCCACGGTTGAGCCAGATGTCCGGTGCAGCGTCGGAAGCTTCGCCGATGCGCATCAGAAACGAACCGGCGACGGCGGGATTGCCGCTCGTACCGAAGTAGGCCCGATCCCCCAGCGACTGCCAGGCGTGGCCGCCGCGGCTGACGGAACTGGCGTCCTGGGCGAACGGGGCAAAGCCTTCATCCGCCAATGCCTGCGGGGTGGGCAGCGAGGGGTGTTCTTCGCGCAACAGGCGAATTTCATCCAGGGTCACTCGCAGGTCCGCATAGAGGCCTTGTTCCGCGGCGCTGAGGTCGCGGCGGGCGTCGAGCTGGTTCGAGGCCAGGACGTGCGTGTCTTCGGCCTTGCGGTGCCATGTCACGACCGACCCGGCCACCAGCACGATGACCAGGCACAACAGCGCGACGTAGAGGGTTTCATGGCCCGCGCCGGCAGGCCGGACGACTTGAGTCGTGGACGGGTTCATGGGGCCTCGATGTCCGCTTGGTCGATTTCCACCACGTGGCCGGGGCCGGCGTCGAAGAGCACATAGAATTCAGCGTTCGGTTTCTTGAAGGTCAGCGTTGAATCCGCCCCCAGCTTGCCCGGAACCAGGATGGTTTCGTCGTAGCCAATGACGTCCAGGGTCACCCCAGGCGCGCCGCTGCCGTCGGAAAAGCCACCGGTGCACTGGATCTGCTCGGCGTCGATGGCCTTGCATTCGCACATCGGGTTGTGGGCCAGGACACTGGAGCTGAAGCCAGCGCAGAACAGCAGCGCCAGGCGCTTGAAACAGGCGCGGGAAGTCATCGTTGGGTTCCTTGGGTGTTCAGCCAGGCGACGGTGGCCGGTGACGCCTGGCTCAGGGGAATGGAAGCCTGGTGCATCGAGCCGTCCCAACCTTCGAGGGTTATCCACAGCTCGGCGTCCGGCTGAGTCTTGGATGGCACCGGCAGCAAGGCGCCCATGCGATAGGGCGAGCCGAAGAAAATCACCCCGGCGGCCCGCAGGCTGCGAGGCTTGCCGATGCGCAGGTAGGTGGCCTTGACCTGGCCGATGCAACGTTGGCACAGGGCCGCGTTGAAATGCTTCATGGGCCCGGCTGGGCCCTCCTGGCGTGGCGCTTCATTGCGAAACTCGGCCAGGCGCAGGCTCCAGGGCCCGACCTGGATTTCACCGACGTCCCGTTGACCCAGCCCCTCGTCGCCACGGAACAACGCCGCTTCGGAGAAATACTTGGGCATGAATCCCAGGGGAATCAGCAACAGCAGTACGTTGAGGTGAAAGCGCCATTTACGCCAGATCAGGTTCAGGCGTGACGGTGTCGATGGGTGGGTAGTGGACTGGCTCACAGGCTGCCCTCCGATGATTCACTGCCCATGGACGGCTGCAGTGACCGTGCAGCCCGTGCTCCTCGGCTGGGCTTCTGGCTGCGCTTGAAGGCGTTGGCGGTGGCGAGGGCCGTGCGCTTGGTCCAGATCAGCAACCCACTGAGCACCATCATGCTCAGGATCAGGCCGAAGAAGAACCAGATCAGCTTGATCCACAGCCCGCCGAAATCCCCTGTATGCAACGGCCGCATGGATTCGGTGACGAACTCCAGGGTGGTGCGGTCCGACAGCAGCCGCAAGGCCGCCACGTCACCGTCGTAGGGGTTGAGCGTGGCGGTCTGGAACATCAGCGGGTACCAGCCGCGTCCACTGATTTCCAGATGGCTGTAGGCATTGCCGGGCAGGTTGATGAAGCTCGCTTCCAAGCCGGGGATTCGCTGCTGGGCAATTTCAAGGGCCCGGTCCAGGTTCAACAGGGGCGGTGCCGTGCCGTCGGCCGACAGAGGCACGCTTTCCCGGGCGACCACCGGCAGCACGGGCTCGCTGGAAATGGAAATCTGGTTGTCGAACAGCAAGGCCTGGATCAGGAACCAGGTACCGGTGATGGAAATGACCGCGATGAACCAGATCGACCAGATGCCACTGAGGCGGTGGAAGTCGCCCCAGAAAATCCGCGCGCCGTGGCGAATGCGCAGGGTTGGACGAAAAAAGCCTTTCCAGAAGCGCTTGTAGACCACCAGCCCGGTGACCAGGGACGCCAGCAGCGGCAGGCCGAGGAACGACACCAGGTACCAGCCCCAGCTGAAACCGTTGGTGAACGGGACCAGCCACCAGCCGTGCAGGGCGCGGGTGAACGCCTGGAAGTTGAACGTCGGCGCCGAGCCCTGGATGACGCCGCTGTAGGGGTTGACGTAGACCGTGTCGGGACGGCCATCAGGGTAGGTGACCCGGACCTCCAGGGCGAAATGCGATTCATCCGGGCGGGTGATGCTCTGCACCTGGGTAAGCGGTTGGGCTTGCCTGATCGCCGCGACCACCTGCTCGTAGCCGAGCAGCGGTGCATCGTCTGTCGGCTTGCTGGCGCGCATCTCCGGGTTGGCCAGCCAGACGATCTCCTGGCTGACCACGGCAAGAGTGCCGGTGACACACACGATGAGGACGAAAAACCAGATGGGCAATGCCAGCCAGCTATGGACCAGGAACCAGAGTTTGGAGCGGGACTTCTTGGACATGATTGAACGTCTTGATTCGATGAAAGGCTCTGTATTACGGGCTTCGCAACACGGTGAACCCTGGACGGGCGGGCCGTGGCTTTTGCCGACGCGGCCCGCTGCATCTAATTAAGACGAACGAGAAACTGAAATCCCGAAGGGAAAGATGAAAGAAAATGTTTCGCAATCAGTTTTAGTCCTGTCCGTGGGGAGCGAGCAGGTTTGCTCCCACAGCGGATAAGGGCTTCAGGTCAGCCTGATTGGAACATCTCCCGGGCCCGTTGCTCGATCTGTTCCTGGGTCAGGTCCTCCTTGTGCGTTGCCAGGAACCACACATGCCCATAGGGATCCTTCAGGCTGCCGGTGCGATCCCCATAAAACTGGTCTTTCACCTCCGAGATCACCGTACCGCCCGCGTCGATGGCCTGGGCAAATGCACTGTCCACGTCCTCGACGTACAGGTGCAGGCCCACCGAGGGCGATGCGTCCGGATTGCGCAGCGGGCCTTGGTCGCAAGGCGTACCGAGCATGATCGGGAAGTCGTTGATCCGCAGTTCGGCGTGTCCGACGCTGCCATCGGGCATCGGCAGGCGCATGACCTCGGTGGCGTTGAAGGCCTTTTTATAGAACTCGATGGCTTCGGCCGCTTTTTGAATGCCCAGGTAGGGCGTGATGCAATGGAAACCTTCAGGAATGGCTTTGGCACCCATGACGTTTCTCCTTGTGGGGTAGGGCGAAGAGCACCTTCGCTGGCTGGCGCCCATCCACTATAGGACAGCGTTCTGGCACCTGGTCGCGCGCCGACGAACGTCTCACGGTGCGTCCAGCAGATGAGCGCCCGGTCCGCGCTTGCCCAGCACATCGCCCTGGTTGCGCAGGGGGCAATGCTCCATCGACAGGCAGCCGCAGCCGATGCAGCCGTTGAGCCGGTCGCGCAGTGCCACTAGCTGGTTGATGCGCTCATCCAGCGCCTGGCCCCATTGCGCCGAGAGGCGTTGCCAGTCAGTCGCCGTGGGCGCGCGGCTGTCCGGGAGGTTTTTCAAGGCCTCGCCAATTTCCGCCAAGGGAATGCCCAGGCTCTGGGCAACCTTGATCAGCGCCACGCGGCGCAACACTTCGCGCGGGTAACGCCGTTGGTTGCCCGAATTGCGCGTGCTGTTGATCAAGCCCTTGGCTTCATAGAAGTGCAGGGCGGTGACCGCCACGCCGCTGCGGGCGGCGACTTGGCCGACGGTGAGTTCCTTGTGGACATCGATCGGTTTCATTGGCCTGAATTTCTCGCTTGACCTTGACTTAACTAGAGGTTTTACCCTGCAGGCCTTCGGATCTCAAGATCCGCCTTACACAAATCGGGGACCTTTCATGCAGATGCCAAGGAACAATCGCAGTTTCACCCAGCTGATGGAGTTCAACATCGAACCTCAATGGCAGCAAGCCTTGGTCTCGGCGCTGTCGGAGCAGACCGAGCGCCTGGCCCGTGACCATCAGGGATTGCTGAGCGCCAGCATCCAGGCCAGCGAAGACGGTCGGCGAGTACTCAACTATTTGCAGTGGCAAACCCGTGAGGCGGGCGAAGCAGCGCTTCGTAGTGTCGAAGCCGGCGAGCAGGACTTCTGGCGGTTGGTGCACCGGGCCAAGGCCGTCACGTTCGGCTCATTCGAGGTGCTGTGCAACATCGAGCGCAGCCTCGATAACGCCTTGCATTGCCAGTTGGTCGATTAAGCGCAACGGTCGATTCGAGGACGCGATACCCACTATCGAGAGGGTTGATTTCTGCCCGGCAGGGCCCGCGAGTAGCCTTTGTTCATCGCCCAACTCCAGAACACCGGACACTTGCCATGAACCGTACCCTTGCCGTTTTGCTGCTGTTGACTGCCACCGTATTGAGCGGTTGCGCCACCTCGTCGCCGGAGCTGCGTCCCTACAGTGCCGATGAAACCCGCGAGCTGGCCCTTGAGGCCTTGAATCGCCGCGGCCTTTCGTTCGAGGAATACCACGCGAAGAAAACCGAGTTGCTCGGCACCGCGCAAAAGAATGTCGGCTTCGACGACCAGGGCGAGATGAGCGCCGAACTGGGTGTGCAGACACCTGGCCGCTCAAGCTGAGGGACTGTACTGCTCGAAGTTTTGCCCAACTGTCCATGGGTTTGCGCCAGGACGTGGGGTAGGGTCATGGCTTGACTGACCGCCCCGATGGACTGACTTCACATGACCCTCTCGCTCGACCTCTTGCTGGGCTTCGCCCTGTTTGCCCTGGTGACCTCGATCACGCCGGGTCCCAACAACACCATGCTGTTGGCCTCGGGTGTCAATTTCGGTTTCAACCGCACTATTCCTCACATGCTAGGCATCACCTGCGGCTTCTTTTCCCTGGTGCTGGCGGTAGGCCTAGGCCTGGGCGCGGTGTTCCAGGCATACCCGTTGCTCTATACCGCATTGCGCTACATCGGGGCGGCGTACCTGTTGTACCTGGCGTGGAAAATCGCCCACTCCGGCCCGGTATCGGACAGCCAGCCGGGAGCGCACACGCCCATCAGCTACTGGGGGGCGGCGGCCTTCCAGTGGGTCAACCCGAAGGCCTGGATCATGGCCATCGGTGCCATCAGCACGTACACCCCTTTGCAGGGCTATTTCTTCAATGTGGTGGTGATCGCCGCGGTGTTTGCCCTGATCAACCTGCCGAGCGTGAGCCTCTGGGTGGTTTGCGGCAGCCTGTTGCGCAACCTCTTGCGTGATCGTCGCTGGCTGCGCCTGTTCAACTGGGGCATGGCGCTGTTGCTGGTCGCTTCGTTGTATCCGCTGTTGCTCGAAAGCATCAGTTGAGGGCTGAGCTTCGACGCGATGCCTGCTAAGCTCGCTGTTCAGGAGCGTTCCTACGCACTTTTAAACGAAGTCCGACTTCTTTAAGGTCTTTGATCAGGTATTGCTTGTCTCGAATCCCAACGAGGGCGCCTGATCCCGGAGCAGGCTCTGCGAGTTTCCCATGAAAAAACGTCCGCTATATTTCGATTATGCCGCCACCACGCCGGTGGATGAGCGGGTCATACAGGTCATGGTCCAGTGCCTTGGCTTTGACGGCAACTTCGGCAACCCGGCTTCCAGTTCCCATGCTTTCGGCCAGGAGGCCCGTCTCTCGGTCGATCGGGCCCGCCAGCAAGTGGCGCATCTGGTGGGCGCCCAGCCCGAGCAGATCGTCTGGACTTCCGGCGCTACCGAATCCAACAACCTGGCCCTCAAGGGCGTTGCCCAGGCCCGCGCCGGGGGCGGTGGTCATGTCATCACCAGCCTGATCGAGCACAAGGCGATCCTCGACACGGCAAGACAGCTCGAGGAAAGCGGCGTCGAGGTCACATGGCTGGCGCCGGACGCCGAGGGGCTGATCAGCCCGCAGGCGGTTCGCGACGCTCTGCGTGAAGACACGTTCCTGGTGTCGCTGATGCTGGTGAACAACGAGTTGGGCACCGTCAATGATGTCGTGGCCACGGGCGAGATCTTGCGTGAGCACGGTGCGCTGTTTCATGTCGACGCCGCCCAGGGTGCCGGCAAGGTGAAGATCGACCTGGCCCGCTGGCCGGTGGACCTGATGTCGTTTTCCGCCCATAAAATCTATGGCCCCAAGGGGATCGGTGCGCTGTACGTCGGCGACCGTGCCCGGCCGCGGCTGGCGGCGCAGATTCACGGTGGCGGGCACGAGGGCGGCCTGCGTTCCGGGACCCTGGCGACCCATCAGATCGCTGCCATGGGCGCCGCGTTCGAACTGGCCGCCCAGGCGTTCGACGAAGAGCTGGCCAAGATCGCCCGGTTGCGCAATCGTTTGCTGGAGCCGCTGCTGGCCTTGCCCGGGGTTTGTATCAACGGCAGCGCCACCCGGCGAATTCCCCACACATTAAGCCTCACGTTCAATGAAGGGACGTTCGACCCAGCGACCCTGGGTGCGTCGATTGCCTTTTCCGCGACCTCGGCCTGCAACTCGGCGCATAACACGCCGTCCCACGTGCTGCTGGCCTTGGGGCATGATGCACGCGCGGCGGGACGCACCGTCCGTCTGAGCCTGGGGCGTTATACCACCGAGCAGGACATCGATGAAGCGGTACGGCTGATCAAGGCTGCATGTGCGACGGCGCCGGCGTTTTGGGCCACCACCCCATGAGCCGAGCGTCTTCGGCAGCGAACAACAACATTAATGAGCAGGAGAAACGATGAGCACCGAGCCTTTGACCCACGGACTGGTTCCCCAGCGCCTGGCCCGACTTCGCCAACGGATGAATCAGCAGGGTATCCATGCGCTGTTGGTGCCATCGGCCGACCCGCATCTGTCGGAATACCTGCCGGGTTACTGGCAGGGGCGGCAGTGGTTGTCGGGGTTCCATGGCTCGGTGGGCACGTTGATCGTGACCGCCGGTTTTGCCGGCGTCTGGGCCGACAGTCGGTACTGGGAACAGGCCACCCATGAGCTGGAAGGCAGCGGTATCGAGCTGGTCAAGCTGATCCCGGGCCAGCCCGGCCCCCTGGATTGGCTCGCCGAGCAAACGCCCAAGGGTGGGGTCGTGGCGGTGGACGGTGCGGTGATGGCCGTGGCTTCGGCCCGGACCCTGAGCGGCAAGTTGGCGGAACGAGGTGCGCGGTTGCGTACGGACATCGACCTGCTTGACGAAATCTGGACCGATCGCCCGAGCCTGCCCAATCAACCGGTCTACGCGCATTTGCCTCCCCAGGCGACGGTCAGCCGGGTCGAGAAACTCGCCAAGTTGCGCGAGGCCCTCAAGGAACGTGGGGCCGACTGGCATTTCATCGCCACGCTGGACGACATCGCCTGGCTGTTCAACCTGCGCGGCGCCGATGTGTCGTTCAACCCGGTGTTCGTCTCGTTTGCCTTGATCAATCAGCAGCAGGCCACGTTGTTCGTGGCCCTGGACAAAGTGGATGCAGCGCTGCGTGCCGTGCTTGAACAGGACGGGGTGTGCCTGCGTGACTACAACGAAGCGGCCCCTGCATTGCGTGAAGTGCCAGGCGGGGCGAGCCTGCTGGTCGATCCGGCGCGGGTCACGGTCGGGCTTTTGGATAACCTGGGCAGCGATGTAACGCTGGTCGAAGGTCTCAACCCAACGACGTTGGCCAAGTCCCGCAAGAGCCTGGCTGACGCCGAGCACATCCGCAAGACCATGGAGCAGGACGGCGCGGCGCTCTGCGAGTTCTTTGCCTGGCTGGAAACGGCGTGGGGCCGCGAGCGCATTACCGAGCTGACCATCGATGAACACCTGACTGCCGCCCGCACACGCCGGCCGGATTATGTGTCGCTGAGCTTCAATACCATCGCCGCGTTCAATGCCAACGGCGCGATGCCGCATTACCACGCCACACCAGAGGCTCATGCGGTCATCGAAGGTGATGGCCTGTTGCTGATCGACTCCGGCGGACAGTACCTCGGCGGCACCACGGATATCACGCGCATGGTGCCGGTCGGAACACCCACCGCCGAACAGAAGCGTGATTGCACGCGTGTGCTCAAGGGCGTGATCGCTTTGTCCCGGGCCAGGTTTCCGCGGGGCATCCTGTCGCCGTTGCTGGATGCCATCGCCCGCGCGCCGATCTGGGCCGAACAGGTGGATTACGGTCACGGCACCGGGCACGGGGTAGGGTACTTCCTCAACGTCCACGAAGGTCCGCAGGTGATTGCCTACCAGGCCGCGGCCACGCCGCAAACGGCGATGCAGCCGGGCATGATCACTTCCATCGAACCGGGAACCTATCGTCCCGGTCGTTGGGGCGTGCGCATCGAGAACCTGGCGTTGAACCGCGAGGCGGGCAGCAGCGAGTTCGGTGAGTTCCTCGAATTCGAAACCCTGACCCTGTGCCCGATCGACACTCGCTGCCTGGAACCATCGTTGCTGACCCAGGAAGAAAAGGACTGGTTCAACGCCTACCACGCCGAGGTTCAGCGTCGGTTGAGCCCATTGCTGGACGGGGCGGCGCTGCAATGGCTGAACGAGCGGACGGTGGCCATCTGACCGGCAGGATCAGGCCAGGGCTTCACGGACGAAGTCCAGCCGATCCTGGCCGAAGTAGAGCTCGTCGTCGACAAACATGCTTGGGGCGCCAAACACGCCCCGTTCAATGGCGGCTTCGGTGGCCGTCTTGAGCGCCTGCTTGACCTGATCGTTGGCGGTCAGGGCCAGCACGTACTCAGGATCGAAACCGCCTTCTTCCAACACCGCCGCCACCGTCGCCTGGTCGTTTAGGTTGCGCGCCTCCACCCACAAGGCGCGGAACAGGCAATCGAGGAAGGCTTCGAAGCGCTCGGGCCGGTGCAATTGCATGCCGGTGACGGCGCGCATCAGCAGCAACGTATTGATCGGGAAGTAGGGGTTGAGCCTGAAGGGGACGCCGTAACGGTCGGCGAAGCGTTTCAAATCCTTGAACAGGTAAGGGCCCTTGGCCGGTATGGTCACCGGGGACGCGTTGCCAGTGGCCTTGAACACCCCACCCAATAGCATCGGGCGATAGATCAACTGGCTACCGGTCTCTGCACACAGCGTTGGCAGTTGGGTATAGGCCAGGTACGTGGTCGGGCTGCCGAGATCGAAGTAGAACTCCACCGATTTGCTCATGGCGCTGCTCTCTTGTTATTTGTACGGGAGGGTTTACCAGCGTTCGTTCCAGGGGCGAAGGTCCAGTTCGAAGGTCCAGGCGTCACGGGGTTGGCTGTGCAAATACCAATAGTTGTCGGCAATGTGCTCGGGGTCCAGGATGCCGTCCTGATCCTTGGTCGCGTATTTCTCCGGAAAGTTATCGCGAATGAAGTCGGTGTCGATGGCACCGTCCACCACCACATGGGCCACATGGATGTTCATCGGACCCAGCTCACGCGCCATGCTCTGGGCCAGCGCCCGAATGCCATGCTTGGCCCCGGCGAACGCGGCAAACCCTGAAGCGCCGCGCAGCCCTGCCGTTGCGCCGGTGAACAGAATCGTTCCGCGCTGACGCGTGACCATACGCTTGGCCACTTCCCGTGCATTGAGGAAGCCTGAAAAGCAGGCCATTTCCCAGATCTTAAAGTACTTGCGGGCGGTCTCTTCGAGGATGCTGCAAGGGACGTTGGCGCCGATGTTGAACACGAAGGCTTCGATCGGGCCGATCTGCTGCTCGATCTGTTCGACCAGCGCGATGACATCGTCTTCTTTGCGTGCATCACAGGCGAAGCCATGGGCTTCACCGCCCAGGGCGCGGATCCCTTCCACCAACGGTTCGAGCTTGTCGGCGCTGCGGCGGGTGACGCAGGCGATAAAACCTTCCTGCGCGAAACGCCGGGCAATCGCTCCACCCGTTGCATCGCCCGCGCCCACGACCAGTACGACCTTGTTGTTATTCATGATTAGCCTCATTGGTAAACGATCGTTAGCTAAACGGACGTTATGCTAAGATCCGGCAAGCGTCAAGACAGGCAATCAGGGGCAGGACCATGCGTTATTCAGCCAATCACAAGATGGAAACCCGAGAGAAGCTGCTCGCCAGCAGCGCCGCGTCCGCCAAGACATTGGGGTTCTCCACGGTGGGGGTCGATGGCCTGATGAAAGCGATCGGCTTGAGCGGCGGGGCGTTCTACAGCCACTTCTCATCCAAGGATGAGCTTTTCAAGGCCATCGTCGAGCGTGAGCTGGCCCAGAGCCTGGATCGCCTGAGTGGCGAAGGGGCCATGGACCAGGCGAAGCTGGCGCGCTGTCTCAAGCAGTACCTGAGCATGAGCCACGTCGAACAACCCGAGGTGGGCTGTGCGTTACCCGTGCTGGGCGCCGAGATTGCGCGATCGGATGAGCAGGTGAGAGACGTGGCGCAAACGTGGGTTTGTCGCTTGCATGAAAGCTGGGCGCGGGTGTTGGGCAGTGAAGCCCTGGCCTGGGCCATCCTGTCCCAATGCGTGGGGGCGATGGTTGTTGCGCGGATGATGGCTGCACCTGAGGTCCAGCAGGAGGTCCTCGAGTCCAGCCGTGCCGAAATTACTCTTCGGCTGGCCGGGCTCGACTGACGTGCTTACTTGCAGATCACGATCATGCTACGGCTGGTGTAGCCGGCGGGGTTGAGCCCGAAGGGATAGTCACCGGGTTCTTCCACGGCATCACCCGACTTGGCAATGACCTTGTAGCCCTTGGGGGCACAGGAATTGGCAGCACTGGCAGCGCATTGATCCCAGGAAGAGGAAAGGCCGGAGCAATTGATATGCAGGCCTTTTTTACCGCGCTTGACTTCGGTTTTCGTCGTCGCCGCGCAGCCAGCAACGGCCAATACGGCGATCAGTATCAAAATTCGTTTCATTCCCGTCCTTAACACCGTCGTGGGTCTTATGCCTGCGTACGGTTGCGTTCGCTTGCGCTTGAAGCGTTCATGACGTCCTGTATGAAAAATCCATGTCTGACATTGGGTTACGGACCTAAACATGGCCTAAATGCGCGGCAAATGCCAGACCTTCGTTAAATCCTGCTTCAATCCGCCGCGACGGCTGGCGTTGCCTTGCTGTCCATGGTCAGTGTTGCGCCGACCGACGCCAGAATGATGCAGGCAATGGCGGACCATTGTGCCAAGGACAAGAACTCCTGGAGAAAAAGGAAACCGGACATGGCTGCGATCGCGGGTTCAATGCTCATCAGGGTGCCGAAGGTACGCGCCGGCATGCGGGTCATTGCGACCATCTCGAGGGTGTAGGGTAGGGCGGTGGACAGTACGGCCACACCGATGGCGACGGGGATCAGGCTCGGTGTCAGCAATGCAGCGCCCGCATGGACGATGCCGATCGGCGCGACGAACAGAGCGGCGATCACCACACCGAGTGCGGCGGTTTGCACGCCATGGTCGGCACCGGCCTTCTGGCCGAACAGAATGTACAGCGCCCAGCAGACGCCCGCGCCCAATGCGTAACCGGCACCAACCAGGTCGATGCCGGCGCTGGAGGCGCCTGTAGGTATCAACAGCAGCAGGCCGATCACTGCCAGGGCAATCCAGAGGAAGTCGATTGCCCGGCGCGACGCGTAGATCGCCACGGCCAGGGGGCCGGTGAACTCCAGCGCCACGGCGATTCCCAGGGGAACCGTACGCACCGACATATAAAACAGAAAATTCATGCCGCCCAGTGCCATCCCGTAGACGATCACCGTGCGCAGGGACTGCACGGTGAGCTTGGCGCGCCAGGGGCGCAGCAATATAAGCATGATGATGCTGGCGAAGATGAGGCGCAGTGTCGTGGTTCCTTGTGCACCCACGATCGGGAACATGCTTTTGGCCAGGGAGGCGCCGGACTGGATGGAGGCCATGGCTACTAATAGAAGGGCAACCGGGAACAAGGTGGTTACCAGGCTGCGAGAAGGGGGAGTCATTACTAACGGTCGTCCAGAGATAAAGGCAGGAAGGCAGATTTGAGCAGTATATTGCGCATTCGAAAGCCTTCCGTCTATATACGGACGTGAATTTAGAAGAACGGCTTGCGTGTTGATAGAAAAGTTAAATTAAGTGTTGACGGCAGATTCCAGACGTCTATAATTCGCCCCACTTCCGGCGCAGTCGAAACGAAAAACTCCTTGATTTTCAATGAGCTAAGCGATTTTAGGCAGTGCAGGGCTTCAGTTCATCGAAGTCCGGAAGCCGTGGATAAGGCGCTGTAGTTTGGCTTTATCAACGGTTCGATCCTCTCGATCGAAAGCGGTGAAAAAGAGGTGTTGACAGCAGCGAACAACGCTGTAGAATTCGCCTCCCGCTAACGAGAGATCGAAAGCGCAAGTGGTTGAAGTTGTTAGTGTTTCCCACGGGAAACTTTGAAAAACTTCTTAAATAACCGCTTGACAGCAACACCAGGCGCTGTAGAATGCGCGCCTCGGTTGAGACGAAAGAATCAGCCACCGCTCTTTAACAACTGAATCAAGCAATTCGTGTGGGTGCTTGTGGAGTCAGACTGCTAGTCAACAGATTATCAGCATCACAAGTTACTCCGCGAGAAATCAAAGATGTAACCAACGATTGCTGAGCCAAGTTTAGGGTTTTCTCAAAACCCAAAGATGTTTGAACTGAAGAGTTTGATCATGGCTCAGATTGAACGCTGGCGGCAGGCCTAACACATGCAAGTCGAGCGGTAGAGAGGTGCTTGCACCTCTTGAGAGCGGCGGACGGGTGAGTAATGCCTAGGAATCTGCCTGGTAGTGGGGGATAACGTTCGGAAACGAACGCTAATACCGCATACGTCCTACGGGAGAAAGCAGGGGACCTTCGGGCCTTGCGCTATCAGATGAGCCTAGGTCGGATTAGCTAGTTGGTGAGGTAATGGCTCACCAAGGCAACGATCCGTAACTGGTCTGAGAGGATGATCAGTCACACTGGAACTGAGACACGGTCCAGACTCCTACGGGAGGCAGCAGTGGGGAATATTGGACAATGGGCGAAAGCCTGATCCAGCCATGCCGCGTGTGTGAAGAAGGTCTTCGGATTGTAAAGCACTTTAAGTTGGGAGGAAGGGTTGTAGATTAATACTCTGCAATTTTGACGTTACCGACAGAATAAGCACCGGCTAACTCTGTGCCAGCAGCCGCGGTAATACAGAGGGTGCAAGCGTTAATCGGAATTACTGGGCGTAAAGCGCGCGTAGGTGGTTCGTTAAGTTGGATGTGAAAGCCCCGGGCTCAACCTGGGAACTGCATTCAAAACTGTCGAGCTAGAGTATGGTAGAGGGTGGTGGAATTTCCTGTGTAGCGGTGAAATGCGTAGATATAGGAAGGAACACCAGTGGCGAAGGCGACCACCTGGACTGATACTGACACTGAGGTGCGAAAGCGTGGGGAGCAAACAGGATTAGATACCCTGGTAGTCCACGCCGTAAACGATGTCAACTAGCCGTTGGGAGCCTTGAGCTCTTAGTGGCGCAGCTAACGCATTAAGTTGACCGCCTGGGGAGTACGGCCGCAAGGTTAAAACTCAAATGAATTGACGGGGGCCCGCACAAGCGGTGGAGCATGTGGTTTAATTCGAAGCAACGCGAAGAACCTTACCAGGCCTTGACATCCAATGAACTTTCCAGAGATGGTTTGGTGCCTTCGGGAGCATTGAGACAGGTGCTGCATGGCTGTCGTCAGCTCGTGTCGTGAGATGTTGGGTTAAGTCCCGTAACGAGCGCAACCCTTGTCCTTAGTTACCAGCACGTTATGGTGGGCACTCTAAGGAGACTGCCGGTGACAAACCGGAGGAAGGTGGGGATGACGTCAAGTCATCATGGCCCTTACGGCCTGGGCTACACACGTGCTACAATGGTCGGTACAGAGGGTTGCCAAGCCGCGAGGTGGAGCTAATCCCATAAAACCGATCGTAGTCCGGATCGCAGTCTGCAACTCGACTGCGTGAAGTCGGAATCGCTAGTAATCGCGAATCAGAATGTCGCGGTGAATACGTTCCCGGGCCTTGTACACACCGCCCGTCACACCATGGGAGTGGGTTGCACCAGAAGTAGCTAGTCTAACCTTCGGGGGGACGGTTACCACGGTGTGATTCATGACTGGGGTGAAGTCGTAACAAGGTAGCCGTAGGGGAACCTGCGGCTGGATCACCTCCTTAATCGACGACAGCAGCGGCTCCATGAGCTCCCACACGAATTGCTTGATTCATTGAAGAAGACGATTAGAAGCAGCTTTAAGCTCCAAGCTGATAGCGCACGCTAACAGTTACAAGCTCGAAATTGGGTCTGTAGCTCAGTTGGTTAGAGCGCACCCCTGATAAGGGTGAGGTCGGCAGTTCGAATCTGCCCAGACCCACCAATTTTGTGTGGGAAACGCCTGTAGAAATACGGGGCCATAGCTCAGCTGGGAGAGCGCCTGCCTTGCACGCAGGAGGTCAGCGGTTCGATCCCGCTTGGCTCCACCACTACTGCTTCTGAAACTGAAAGCTTAGAAATGAGCATTCCATCGACGTGATGGTGAATGTTGATTTCTGGTCTTTTGACTGGATCGTTCTTTAAAAATTTGGGTATGTGATAGAAAGATAGACTGAACGTTACTTTCACTGGTAACGGATCAGGCTAAGGTAAAATTTGTGAGCGTTCTTAATTGAGCATGCAAATTTTCGGCGAATGTCGTCTTCACAGTATAACCAGATTGCTTGGGGTTATATGGTCAAGTGAAGAAGCGCATACGGTGGATGCCTTGGCAGTCAGAGGCGATGAAAGACGTGGTAGCCTGCGAAAAGCTTCGGGGAGTCGGCAAACAGACTGTGATCCGGAGATGTCTGAATGGGGGAACCCAGCCATCATAAGATGGTTATCTTGCACTGAATACATAGGTGCAAGAGGCGAACCAGGGGAACTGAAACATCTAAGTACCCTGAGGAAAAGAAATCAACCGAGATTCCCTTAGTAGTGGCGAGCGAACGGGGACTAGCCCTTAAGCTTCTTTGATTTTAGCGGAACGCTCTGGAAAGTGCGGCCATAGTGGGTGATAGCCCTGTACGCGAAAGGATCTTAGAAGTGAAATCGAGTAGGACGGAGCACGAGAAACTTTGTCTGAATATGGGGGGACCATCCTCCAAGGCTAAATACTACTGACTGACCGATAGTGAACTAGTACCGTGAGGGAAAGGCGAAAAGAACCCCGGAGAGGGGAGTGAAATAGATCCTGAAACCGTATGCGTACAAGCAGTGGGAGCAGACTTCGTTCTGTGACTGCGTACCTTTTGTATAATGGGTCAGCGACTTATTTTCAGTGGCGAGCTTAACCGAATAGGGGAGGCGTAGCGAAAGCGAGTCTTAATAGGGCGTCTAGTCGCTGGGAATAGACCCGAAACCGGGCGATCTATCCATGGGCAGGTTGAAGGTTAGGTAACACTGACTGGAGGACCGAACCGACTACCGTTGAAAAGTTAGCGGATGACCTGTGGATCGGAGTGAAAGGCTAATCAAGCTCGGAGATAGCTGGTTCTCCTCGAAAGCTATTTAGGTAGCGCCTCATGTATCACTGTAGGGGGTAGAGCACTGTTTCGGCTAGGGGGTCATCCCGACTTACCAAACCGATGCAAACTCCGAATACCTACAAGTGCCGAGCATGGGAGACACACGGCGGGTGCTAACGTCCGTCGTGAAAAGGGAAACAACCCAGACCGTCAGCTAAGGTCCCAAAGTTATGGTTAAGTGGGAAACGATGTGGGAAGGCTTAGACAGCTAGGAGGTTGGCTTAGAAGCAGCCACCCTTTAAAGAAAGCGTAATAGCTCACTAGTCGAGTCGGCCTGCGCGGAAGATGTAACGGGGCTCAAACCATACACCGAAGCTACGGGTATCACGTAAGTGATGCGGTAGAGGAGCGTTCTGTAAGCCTGTGAAGGTGAGTTGAGAAGCTTGCTGGAGGTATCAGAAGTGCGAATGCTGACATGAGTAACGACAATGGGTGTGAAAAACACCCACGCCGAAAGACCAAGGTTTCCTGCGCAACGTTAATCGACGCAGGGTTAGTCGGTCCCTAAGGCGAGGCTGAAAAGCGTAGTCGATGGAAAACAGGTTAATATTCCTGTACTTCTGGTTATTGCGATGGAGGGACGGAGAAGGCTAGGCCAGCTTGGCGTTGGTTGTCCAAGTTTAAGGTGGTAGGCTGAAATCTTAGGTAAATCCGGGGTTTCAAGGCCGAGAGCTGATGACGAGTTACCCTTTGGGTGACGAAGTGGTTGATGCCATGCTTCCAAGAAAAGCTTCTAAGCTTCAGGTAACCAGGAACCGTACCCCAAACCGACACAGGTGGTTGGGTAGAGAATACCAAGGCGCTTGAGAGAACTCGGGTGAAGGAACTAGGCAAAATGGCACCGTAACTTCGGGAGAAGGTGCGCCGGTGAGGGTGAAGCACTTGCTGCGTAAGCCCACGCCGGTCGAAGATACCAGGCCGCTGCGACTGTTTATTAAAAACACAGCACTCTGCAAACACGAAAGTGGACGTATAGGGTGTGACGCCTGCCCGGTGCCGGAAGGTTAATTGATGGGGTTAGCTAACGCGAAGCTCTTGATCGAAGCCCCGGTAAACGGCGGCCGTAACTATAACGGTCCTAAGGTAGCGAAATTCCTTGTCGGGTAAGTTCCGACCTGCACGAATGGCGTAACGATGGCGGCGCTGTCTCCACCCGAGACTCAGTGAAATTGAAATCGCTGTGAAGATGCAGTGTATCCGCGGCTAGACGGAAAGACCCCGTGAACCTTTACTATAGCTTTGCACTGGACTTTGAATTTGCTTGTGTAGGATAGGTGGGAGGCTTTGAAGCGTGGACGCCAGTCTGCGTGGAGCCATCCTTGAAATACCACCCTGGCAACTTTGAGGTTCTAACTCAGGTCCGTTATCCGGATCGAGGACAGTGTATGGTGGGTAGTTTGACTGGGGCGGTCTCCTCCTAAAGAGTAACGGAGGAGTACGAAGGTGCGCTCAGACCGGTCGGAAATCGGTCGTAGAGTATAAAGGCAAAAGCGCGCTTGACTGCGAGACAGACACGTCGAGCAGGTACGAAAGTAGGTCTTAGTGATCCGGTGGTTCTGTATGGAAGGGCCATCGCTCAACGGATAAAAGGTACTCCGGGGATAACAGGCTGATACCGCCCAAGAGTTCATATCGACGGCGGTGTTTGGCACCTCGATGTCGGCTCATCACATCCTGGGGCTGAAGCCGGTCCCAAGGGTATGGCTGTTCGCCATTTAAAGTGGTACGCGAGCTGGGTTTAGAACGTCGTGAGACAGTTCGGTCCCTATCTGCCGTGGACGTTTGAGATTTGAGAGGGGCTGCTCCTAGTACGAGAGGACCGGAGTGGACGAACCTCTGGTGTTCCGGTTGTCACGCCAGTGGCATTGCCGGGTAGCTATGTTCGGAAAAGATAACCGCTGAAAGCATCTAAGCGGGAAACTTGCCTCAAGATGAGATCTCACTGGAGCCTTGAGCTCCCTGAAGGGCCGTCGAAGACTACGACGTTGATAGGCAGGGTGTGTAAGCGCTGTGAGGCGTTGAGCTAACCTGTACTAATTGCCCGTGAGGCTTGACCATATAACACCCAAGCAATTTGCGCTTAGAAAGCCAGATTGCGGTGTGGTGAAGACGAAACGAACCGAAAGTTTGCGGCTCACACCTGATCACATACCCGATTTGCTGGAACGCTGAAAAGCGCGCTGGCTCAAGAATTTCTTGACGACCATAGAGCATTGGAACCACCTGATCCCATCCCGAACTCAGCAGTGAAACGATGCATCGCCGATGGTAGTGTGGGGTTTCCCCATGTGAGAGTAGGTCATCGTCAAGATTAAATTCCGAAACCCCAATTGCGAAAGCAGTTGGGGTTTTGTTTTTGCGCTGAAAAAAGTCAGCCCCAAAAAAGGATGACCTGTAGAAGAGGCCATCCTTTTTGTTGGCAGGGCGCTTAAGCCTCGGGCACTGGACAGCTCAAGTCGCCTTCCTTGCAGTTGAGGTAGGCCTTGAATGCTTCAACCCGTGTCTTGGTCTGCGTGGTCATGCAGGTACTGTAGATCAGTGGATAAACGCTGCCGCCTTCGACCCCGGAGGTGGAGAAGTCGCATTCGGCGTCACGGAAAGCGATCCAGGCGCGCTGTGCCTTGACCAGCATCTGCTTGGCCTCGGGATTGTCCTTCAGGCGTCCCGTGATCTGCTTGTAAAGGTCATTCAGCTCTTTGTCGGCCGCCTTGTACTCTTGGGCCGAGCATTGGTTCATATCGCCTTGAGTCATGGCAGCGGCGCAGTCGTCGGCTTGGGCAGGGCTGATGAAAAGCAGAGGTGTCAGGGCCAGAAGCAGGCGTGGGGACATACCGGGTCTCTCCTTGAGGGATGAAAAATGGCTGGGGAAGTTTACATCGGTCAGGGGCACCGGGCTGGAAACAACGACCTGATACAACTTTCCGGTTGGCCTTGTGGTCTTACAAGCCTACTGTTGAACACAGGAGGTGACCCATGCATTCATCCGATCGCATTGAAAGAAAGATCCTGCTCAAGGTCCCGCGGGCTCAAGTCTGGCGAGCCTTGGCCAATGCCGAAGCTTTTGGGCAGTGGTTCGGTGTCGCGCTTGAGGGGAAGCGGTTCGTGGCGGGTGAGCGTACCCAGGGGCAAATCACTTATCCAGGTTACCAACACCTCATCTGGGACGTGGCGGTGGAGCGGGTGGAGCCCGAGCGGGTGTTCTCGTTTCGTTGGCATCCCTACGCTATCGAGCCCGACGTGGATTACTCCCAGGAGCCCGAGACACGGGTGCAATTCGAACTCGAAGACATGAACGGCGGCACCTTGCTGAAGGTGGTGGAGTCCGGCTTCAACGCCATTCCCGAGGCGCGTCGGCTCAAGGCTTTTCGTATGGACAGCCGTGGCTGGGACGAGCAAATGGCCAATATCGAGGCGTTCCTGAGCAAGTCCTGAGCTGGCTTGGCTGTCATACCTGAGCATATGCAAGGTTTTGGAGGGTACCGGTATAGCGAATGTCTTACACGCAATAGTAGCTATGTCGTCTATTGCACTTTGGATCCGAAGCGTAATCTGGCCCCATCCACTGATGCACAGGATGTGCTCAGGATCAGGGACGATCGACCTTGCAAGGATAGCTATCGACAGGGAGTCGTAATGGTCTTGGAAAAACCCGCTTCGGCGGGTTTTTTTTTCGTCCATCAAAAAGTCAGAAAGAGCGGTATAGCGAATTGCTTACACGCCGCTGCTGCTTTCTCGTCTTTTTTCGAATCACCGGTGGGCCTAATCTGTGTCCATCCACTGAGTACAGGGAGTGCTTGGGGTCATGGATGATGGGACCAGGCAAGGAATGCCAGACAGGAAGTCAAATTGGTCCTCAAAAAACCCGCTTCGGCGGGTTTTTTTTCGCCTGTGGAAAAATGCCGATCCGTCGGCCTGGCTTCAAGCGCTGTCGACCTGCAACGCCTGGGCCCGCAGCCGGGCAATGTCCTTGCTCGGAGAAGCACCGAACAGGCGGCTGTACTCCCGGCTGAACTGCGACGGGCTCTCATACCCCATCTTGTAGCCAATTGACGAGACGTCGCTGTTATCTGCCAGCAGCAATCGCCGGGCCTCCTGCAAGCGCAGCTGCTTCTGGTATTGCAGCGGGCTCATGGCTGTTACGGCTTTGAAGCGGTGATGCAATGCCGAAGGGCTGAGGTTGATCATTTGCGCGAGGCTGTCGATGCTCAACGGTTCGGCGTAATGGGTGTTGAGCCATTCGATGGCGCGGCTGATGCGGTGGGTCTGGGTATCGGGGATGGCAATTTCTTGTAGGCGCTGGCCTTGGGTGCCACGCAGCAGCCGGTAGAAAATCTCCTGCTGGGCCAGGGGCGCCAGAGTGGCGATATCGTCCGGGCTGTCCAGCAGCCGCAACAGACGCAATACGGCGTCGAGCAAGGGCGAGTCGATGCGGTCGAGGAACAGGCCGCGCCCGGTTTTCGGAGGCGGTACGCCGATAGCACTGGCGTCGGCAATCAGGCGACAGATCTGCGCCGGGTCGATGTCGAGGCGAACGCACAAGTAAGGGCGCTCAGGAGAGGCTTCGACCACTTGGCCGGCCAGTGGTAGGGTGACGGAGACCACCAGGTAATTGAGCGGGTCATACACGTAGCGTTCGTCCGCCAGGCGCACCTCCTTGCGGCCCTCGACGATCACGCACAAGCCCGGCTTGTGCACCACGTGCAAGGCATCGGTGGGCTGGTCGCAGCGAACAATGTTCAAGGTGTCGATGGCGGTGGCGTAGACACCGTCTTGCGGAGCGAAGCGCTTCATCAACTCCGCCAGTTCAGCGCGGCGCTGGTTGACGCCATCGTCTGGCGCACTGTGCATGGGCGATACCGACATGCTGATCAATCTCCCTGACCCGATGAGTGAACTGCGCTAGTAAAACCGATTGCGCGGCGGGCGGCCAGGGGTGGTGTGATCGCTACAGGATCGTGCAAGTGCACAGGAGGATTCGGCTAACCCCAACCCTTGTCGGTTCCCTAATCTGGATTTGTCAGAGCGCTCCTACCGGGAGCCAACACACCCAGACGAGGAAACCATCATGTCCGATATTCAAAACAAAGTAGTGGTGATCACCGGTGCCAGCAGCGGGATTGGTGAAGCCGCCGCACGACTGTTGGCCGCCCGTGGCGCCCGTGTGGTGCTTGGCGCCCGGCGTATCGACCGCTTGCAGGCGTTGGTGCAGGAACTCGAAGCCGCCGACCAGCAAGCCGCTTGCAAGACCGTGGACGTGACCCGCCGTGAAGAGGTCCAGGACCTGATCGATTTCGCCGTCGAACGTTTCGGCACGGTTGACGTGATCATCAACAACGCTGGCGTCATGCCGCTCTCCAAGCTCGAAGCACTGAAAGTCGAGGAGTGGGATCGCATGATCGACGTCAACATTCGCGGCGTACTCCACGGCATCGCCGCCGGCTTGCCGCTGATGCAGCGTCAGCGCAGTGGCCAGTTCATCAACATCGCTTCGATTGGTGCCTACGCGGTCAGCCCGACCGCCGCTGTTTACTGCGCCACCAAGTACGCGGTGCGGGCGATTTCCGAAGGCTTGCGCCAGGAAGTGGGCGGCGATGTGCGGGTGACGGTGATTTCTCCCGGCGTAACGGAGTCGGAACTGGCCGAGAGCATTTCCGATGAAGGGGGGCGCGCGGAGATGCGCGAATTCCGGCGGATTGCCATCCCCGCCGAAGCCATCGCGCGGGCGATTGCCTATGCTATCGAGCAACCGGCGGATGTGGACGTCAGCGAGTTGATCGTGCGGCCTACCGCCAGCCCTTACTGAGCGTGGCCTTCGGTGGCGAGCGGACTGCTCCGCTCGCCACCGGTCACTAGGCGGTGATGGACAATCGTGCGGCGGCGCGTTGGGTAATCTGCGAGCGTACCCGGAACGATTCCGCCGTACGCCGGTGCGCTTCCTCCAGGATTGACACCGGTGCGGTCTCGGGGCTGCCGGCATCGAACGGCGGCGCCGGAGCGTATTCCAATTGCAACTGGACCAACTCGGCCGTGGGCTGGTCGAACAGCTCGGCTGCCAGGGTCAACGCGAAGTCGATGCCCGCCGTGATGCCACCGCCGGTGATCAGGTTGCCGTCACGCACCACGCGCTCCTTGACCGGGGTCGCACCCAGGGTTTGCAGCAAGCTGTGATAGGCCCAGTGGGTGGTGGCTCGTTTCCCTTGCAGCAAGCCAGCGGCACCGAGCACCAGCGAACCGGTGCACACCGAGGTGATGTACCGCGCATGGCTAGCCTGTTGCCTGATGAAGTCCAGGACCTGCTCATCCTCCATTAATGCCCCGACACCGGTGCCACCCGGGACGCAGATCGCGTCGAGCCTCGGGCAGTCTTGGAATGTGGTCGTTGGCAGCAGCACCAGGCCGGTGCTGGAGGTGACTGGCGCCAAGTCTTTCCAGATCAGGTGCACTTTCACGTCCGGCAGCGAGGCCAGCACGTCATACGGTCCGGTCAGGTCCAACTGCTGGACTTGGGGAAACAGCAGTAAACCGATGTGCAGCGTCATGATGCTTTTCTCCTTGAGTAATGCCCGGGGGCTGGACGATTTCACTTTAGGCCCTTAGGCTCTGGCGAATACGCCAATAACCCCACGAATCACGCCAATATGCCCAACACCCCTAAATCCGTTCATGTCCTGGCCTTCGCCAACGTGCAAGTGCTCGATGTCACCGGGCCGTTGCAGGTGTTCGCATCGGCCAATGACCTGGCTCGCCAGCAAGGCCTGCCGTTGCCTTATGCGCCGACGGTGGTCGCCGCAGGCGGCGGAGCGGTGATGTCTTCTGCCGGGTTGGCGCTGATGGCCGAACCGCTGCCGACCGAGCGCAGCGACACGCTGCTGATTGCCGGTGGCTGGGGCGTGTACGAGGCGGCGAAGGATCCGGCGCTGGTGGCTTGGGTCAAGGATCACGGCACGCGTTCGCGGCGGGTGGCGTCCGTGTGCACAGGCGCGTTCCTGCTGGCCGCCAGCGGATGGCTGGACGGGCGGCGCGTGGTCACCCACTGGACCCGCTGCGAACAGTTGGCCGAACAGCACCCGCAACTCAAAGTCGAACCCAACCCGATCTTCATCAACGATGGCCCGGTCTGGACCTCGGCGGGTGTCACGGCCGGTATCGACCTGGCCCTGGCCCTGGTTGAGGATGACCTGGGGCGCGCCGTGGCCCTGGAGGTCGCCCGGCATCTGGTGGTGTTCCTCAAGCGGCCGGGCGGGCAGTCGCAGTTCAGCGTGACCCTGTCACTGCAGAAAAACGGCGGCCGGTTTGATGAACTGCATGCCTGGATCGCCGAGCATCTGACCTGTGACCTGGGCTTGCCGAGCCTGGCCGCCGAGGTGGGCATGAGCGAGCGCAGTTTCGTGCGTCACTACCGCGCCGACACCGGCCAGACCCCGGCGCGGGCCGTCGAATTGATTCGTGTGGAAACCGCGCGCCGCCTGCTCGCCGATACTGTGGTGCCGATCAAGCGGGTGGCGATGCAGTGCGGCTTTGGCAGCGAAGAAACCCTGCGCCGCAGCTTCCTGCGGGCCATGGGGGTGACGCCCCAGGCGTATCGCGAGCGGTTTTCGGTCAGCCTTCAAGCAGATCCAGCAATGCCTTGAGCGTGGCTTCGGGTGCTTCCTGGGGGATGTTGTGGCCCACGCCGGCCAGCACCCGCCGTTCATAAGCACCGCTGAAATGTGCCGCGTCCTCATCTTGTTCAGGGGCGGGGCCCACGCCGTCGTCGGCGCCGCAGAGGGAAATGCTCGGCACGCTGATTAACGGTTGTGCCGCGAGCCGTTCCTCCATCCATTCCAGGGTCGGGTCCCCCGGCGCATACATGAAGCGATGGCGGTAGGAATGAATCACCACCTCGACGAAGTCCGGGTTGTCGAACGACGGGGCGCTGAGGGGATAGCATTGCGCGCCCCGGGCCCAGGTGGGTGACCACAGGCGCCAGAGCAATTCGCACAACTCACGGCGATTTTTCGTCAGCCCTTCGACGCCCCGTGCGGTGTGGAAATAATACTGGTACCACAGGCGATATTCGGTTTCCGGGGCCAGCGGTTGCGTCGAGTGGGGGATGTCCTGCAGGTTGTAGCCATCGCCGGTCACCAGGCCGCGCACGCGCTCCGGCCACAACGCGGCGACGATGCACGCCGCCCGGCCGCCCCAGTCATAACCGCACAACGTCGCCTGGCCGATGCCCAGCACGTCCATCAGGTCCAGCAGGTCCTGGGCCAGCGCCGCCTGTTGGCCGGAACGCATGATCGCCGGGTTGTTGAACCGGGTCGGGCCATAGCCGCGCAGGTAGGGCACGAGGACTCGATAGCCGCGCTGGGCCAACGCCGGGGCGACGTCATCGAAGGCCCTGGGGTCGTAGGGGAAGCCGTGCAGCAGGATCACTGGCTCGCCGCTGGCCGGCCCGTGTTCCTCGTAGGCGATGCGCAGCAGCGGTGTCACCGCGTAGCTGACGGTTGGCGCTAGGTTCATATCGGTCTCCGGCAGCGCCTGGCGGTGCTCAGGCGGGTTCCTGGTTCACGTATTTGGTCCGATCCGGCGTGAATGTCACGATCATGTTCGTGCTGGAGCACGTCAGCGTACGCTCCTGGGACAAGTCGATGTCCAGGTCTTCGCCCCGCAGGCCTTGCCATTGGGCGAGGTACTTGAGGCAGCCGAATTTTTCGTTCTTCTTCAGGCTGCGGCTCACGCCGCCTTTCCAACCCAGCACCGGCAACTCGCCGGCCAGGCAGCGTTGGGCCAGCTCGGGAAACCGCGTCGCGCGCTCGCGACCGATTTCCCAGCATTTGATCAGCCCCCGGTCCTGGCCTTCCCAGAGGTCTTCGCGAGTCAGGCCTGTTCGGGGCGCAGTGGTGATGGGGCGTTGTATACGGGACATGTCGGATCCTTGAGTCGGGTTGTCGGGCAGCTCCGCTGCACCCATGGGTGCATCGATCTTAGGAGGGGTTTGGGGGGCTCGCAACCTAGTCGCAGATAAAGGGACCCGCACAACCGAGGTACTGCACCTGTGGCGAGGGCGCTTGTTCCCGCTCAGGTTGCGCAGCGCCCCCAGGCATCTTGCGCCTGCTGCGCAGTCGAGCGGGAGCAAGCTCCCTCGCCACGGGTGGGTGTCCTACAAAAAATTGGGTGGAAAGGAATTTTCTGACGAGTCGTGGCGGTTGTCGGTTAGGAAACACCGGGGATAGGCTTTGATGGTCGCTGCAAAATCAGCGACCGGGTTTGGTCGCCCGGGTTTAGAATGGCGCACGATGCCGCGTGAGCGGTTGTCTGCTTTATGGCTGACTGTGCGTGGGAGGGCTTTGGGCCCTGCCGGGTTTCCATTCCCTGGTCGACCAACCTGCGTACAGTTCGCCACCCTCTGCTTGGTCGCGGAATGGCGAACTCCACCGTTGAATGGAGATTCATGTCATGGTCAAGATCACCCCCAACCCTCCAAAAGCCGAAAACCTTTCCGCCTACACCACCTTCAATACCCAAAAACTCCGCGAAGCCGCCGACCGGGCGTTGGACGCGCATTTGTCTGCCGCGACCCCGGCCAAGCCCGACACCCAGGATGGGCAGGTATTTTCAGTGGTCCCGGGCCTCAATACCGAATCGGTGCTGACCAGCCTCAGCGAAACCTTGGCCTCGGCCAACGCCATGGTCAGTGACCTGGCATTCGAACTGGAGGGCTCGCGACGGCATGTGGCACTGGGGATTTTGCAGTTGATCGAGTTGGGTGCGTTGCTGGCTGACCGGGCGCTGGATGATGTGGAGCTGCCCCGTTAACTGACCCGCCGTCCCGTGGCGAGGGAGCTTGCTCCCGTTGGGCTGCGCAGCGGCCCCAGGCATCTTGCGCCTGCTGCGCAGTCGAGCGGGAGCAAGCTCCCTCGCCACAAGGTATCTATTTGGGCGCGTGGTTATGCAGCTCACGGCTGCCAATGATTTTTCTCCCCACTCAACTTGCGATCCAGGAAACTTGCCGCGCTGATCAGTGCCAGGTGAGTCAGGGCCTGGGGGGTGTTGCCCAGGTGATAGCCGTGGCTGTCGAATTCTTCGGCGTACAGCCCCAGGGGGTTGGCGTAGCGCAGCAGTTGTTCGAACTCCAGTTGGGCTTTTTCCACGCGGCCGGCGCGGGCGAGGCATTCGACGTACCAGAACGAGCAGGCGGCGAAGGAGCCTTCGGTGCCGCTGAGGCCGTCGATGGGGCTGTCGTCGTTGCGGTAGCGGTACACCATGCCGTCGCGCACCAGGCTCTTTTCAATGGCGTCCAGGGTGGAGAGCCAGCGCGGGTCGCGGGCGCTGACGAAACGGACCAAAGGCATCAGCAACATCGAGCCGTCGAGGGCGGTGCTGCCCAGGCGCTGGACGAAATGCTGATGTTCGTCGTTCCAGAAGTTTGTCCAGATGTCTTCGTAGATCGCCTGGCGGGTCTCATCCCAGCGGGCGAACGGGGCGGGCAGGGAGCGTTTTTCGGCGAGGCGGATGGCGCGGTCGACGGCGACCCAGCACATCAGTCGCGAATGCAGGAAATGCTGTTTCTCGCCGCGCATTTCCCAGATGCCGACGTCGGCGTCCTGCCAGACCTCGCACACCTGGTCGATCACCTCGACCGTGTGTTTCCAGCCTTGGTGCGAAATGGCCTCGCCGTACTTGTTGACCAGGTAAACCGCGTCCATCAGTTCGCCGAAGATATCCAACTGGATCTGCTGGTAGGCCAGGTTGCCGATGCGCACCGGCTGCGCATTGCCGAAACCGCTCAGGTGCGGCAATTCGCTTTCGGGCAGCTCCAGCCGGCCGTCCAGGCCATACAGGATGTTGAGTTTGGTCGGCTGTTCGCAACAGTCGCTGACCCGGCCCCGTAACCAGCGCATGTAGGCGTTGGCTTCTTCGACGAAGCCCAGGCGCATGAACGCATAGACGGTAAAGGACGCGTCGCGGATCCAGGTGTAGCGGTAATCCCAGTTGCGTTCGCCGCCGCGGGTTTCCGGCAGGCCGAAGGTGGCGGCGGCGAGGATGGCGCCGTGTTTGCGCGAGGTCAGCAGCTTCAAGGCCAGGGCGGAGCGGTTGACCATTTCCCGCCAGCGCCCGCGATAGTTGGACTGGCCGATCCAGCCACGCCAGAACGCCAGGGTCCGTTCCAGGCAGATGCCGCTGACGTCGTCCTGAAGCCGCGGGTCGTCGATGCCGCCCAAGAGGAACTCGGCGCTCTGGCCTTGTTCGAGGGTAAATTCGGCCACTGCCGCATCGCCGTCCAGGGTCATGGCCTGATCGGAACACAAGCGCAGGCTCGGTTGCCCCGGCGCCTCGAAGCAGACATGGGCCTGGTCTTGGCGCGCTTGGGTGGCGGCGCGGGCATAGTCGTGGCGCACCGCGCAGCGCATGCGAAACGTCGCGCTGCCCACGGTCATGTGCACCTTGCGCATCAGTACGGGCAGGTCATCCTCGGTGTCGCCGATGGGCAGCAGGTCGGTGATTTCCACCACGGCGCCGTCACTCAGCCAACGGGTTTGCAGCACGTTGGTGTCGGGCAGGTAGATCTGCTGGCGACGCGCGTCCGGCAGGTCTGGCGCGAGTTGGAAAATACCCGCCGCCGGAGTGTCCAGCAGCGAACAGAAGATCGACGGACTGTCGAATTCCGGCCAGCAGAAAAAATCGACACTGCCGCGGTCGTTGACCAGGGCGGCGGTGCGCATGTCGCCGATGATGCCGTGGTTCTCGATGGGGCTTTGCGGTTCGTCATGATCAGCCATTGCCGCGAAACCCCGGATAAAGGCTCATCCCGCCGTCGATGAACAAGGTGGTGCCCACCACATAGTCGGACAGATCCGACGCCAGCCACACCACTGCGTTGGCAACGTCCTCCACATCCCCGACGCGGCCGTAGGGGATCAGGTCCAACAGCTTCTGCCGCTGTTCACCTTCGACGACGTCGCGGTTGATGGCCGTGCTGATGGCGCCGGGGGCGATGCTGTTGATGCGGATGCGCTGGTGGCTGGTTTCCTGGGCCAGGCTCTGCATCAGCAGGTCGACACCGCCCTTGGAGGCCGCGTAGTTGACGTGACCGGCCCAGGGAATGCGCTGGTGCACCGAGCTCATGTGGATAATTTTGCCCGCTGCCCGGGACACGCCCTGGCGAATGCCCTGGCGAGTGAAGATGCGCAGGGCGGCGCGGGCGCAGAGGAACTGGCCGGTGAGGTTGGTGCCGATCACGGTGTTCCAGTCTTGCAGGCTCATGTCGACGGCGGCCGCATCTTTTTGCAGGCCGGAGTTGGCCACCAGGATATCCAGTGTGCCAAAGGCCTCCAGGGTCTTGGCGAACAGCCGTTCGACGTCCTCTTCCCGGGAGACATCAGCCCCCACGGCCAGGGCGCGCCCGCCGTTGTCATTGATCTCGCGAGCCAGGTCTTCGGCCGGGCCGGCGCTGGAATGGTAGTTGAGCACCACGGCGGCACCGGCGTCCGCCAACGCCCTGGCGGCACCGGCGCCAATGCCGGAACTGGCGCCGGTGACGAGGGCGACTTGTTGGGCGAGGGAAATCTGCATGAATGGGCACCTTCACTGGACGGCTTTATAGGCTGACTGGCGTGAGGCCTGGAGAGTTCACTCGTGCCAGACAGTCTTCACATTCTCACCACATTTGGGCGCTTCCCCCGTGGTCGTCCTTTGTGGCAAGTTGCAGGCCCCCTGTTAAGGCCCGTAGCCCATGGCAAACCCCTATCGCGAACTGTTCAACGCCCCCGGCAGCCTGGGGTTCGTGCTGGCCGGCATGGTGGCGCGCATGCCGATTTCCATGACGGGCATCGGCCTGATCACCATGCTCTCGCAATTGCAGGGCGGCTATGGCCTGGCCGGTGCAGTGGCGGCGACGTTTGCCTTGGCGACCGCGTTCTGTGCACCGCAGGTGTCGCGCCTGGTCGACCGTTTCGGCCAAGGACGTGTCTTGCCGATCGCCGCGCTACTCGGTGGCGGGGCGCTGGCGCTGCTGTTGCTGTGCACGCACTTGCAGGCGCCTCAATGGACGCTGTTCGTGTTCGCCGCTCTGGCCGGTTGCATGCCGAGCATGTCGGCCATGGTGCGGGCGCGCTGGACCGAGTTGTACCGCGGCCAGCCGCAATTGCGCACCGCCTATGCGCTGGAGTCGGTGCTCGATGAAGTGTGTTTCATCGTCGGGCCGCCGCTGTCGGTGGGTCTGTGCGTGGTGGCGTTTCCGGAGGCGGGGCCGCTGGCGTCGGTGCTGGCGCTGGCGCTTGGGGTGACGGCGTTTGTCTTGCAGCGCGGCACCGAGCCACCGGTGCACCCGCATCAGGCCCAGCACCAAGGTTCGATCATCGCTTCGGGTGACGTGCTGTTGTTGCTGCTGTTGATGATAGCCATGGGCATCATCGTCGGCGTGGTGGATGTGGTCAGCGTGGCGTTCGCCCAGCAACAGGGGCAACCGGCGGCGGCGAGTATCGTGCTGTCGGTGTATGCCTTCGGTTCGTGCCTGGCGGGATTGGCCTTCGGTGCGCTTCGTTCAAAGCTGCCCTTGCCGCTGCTGTTTTTGTACGGTGGGGCAGGTACGGGGTTGACGACGCTGCCGTTGTTGCTGGCGTCCAATATCACCGGGTTGTCGGCGGCGATGTTCGTCGCTGGGCTGTCCTTTGCGCCGACGCTGATCGTCGCCATGGCCCTGGTGGAGCGCCTCGTGCCGCCGGCCAGGCTGACCGAAGGCCTGACCTGGCTGGTGACCGGCCTGAGCATCGGCGTGGCAATCGGTGCGGCCGGCTCCGGCTGGCTGGTGGACACCTTTGGCGCGCGCAGTGGGTTCTGGCTGGCGATAGTGGCCGGCGCGGTGGTGTTGGGCGCGGCGGTGCAGAGTTATCGGCGGTTGAAAGAGTGATCAGCCACAAGAGCATTGTGCCAAGGTATCTGCCGCTACCAACCCCGCCCCGAATTCACCCAGAAATTCACCGACAACGAAGTCGACACCGACGCTACCTGGTGGAACCAGCCTTCAGGCAGGAACAGCAAGTCCCCGGCCTCCAGTGTCACCCGCATGAACGTGACGTCCCGGGCGTGGGGGAAGCGCTGGTAGTCCGGCGCGTCGGGGTTGAAGTCGCAACCGTCGAGCCCGCCCTGGGGCGCGGTGGACCAGGTGCCGAGGGCTTCGCGGTGATGGGGCGCGGCGAGGGTGAAGGTTTTCTGGCCCCAGACCTGGGCGAACAGGTTGTCGGTGTCGTCGCGGTGCAGCGGTGTCAGCGTGCCCTTGGGGCCGATCCAGATGCGCGGCGGGATGAACAGCGCCGGGTCGAAGTAGGGCGGGTACTTGATCTGCTCCAGCAATTGCGCGGGCAGGATGTTGTTGCCCATGTACGCCGGTGGCTCACCGTTGGCGCTCGTGGCCGCGGGGCTGTCGAGGGAGGCGATGAAGTCGGCCATGGAGGTGGAGCGGAAATCCCGCTCGGTGGAGAAGGTTTTCTTCACGTAGTCGCCATGGCGGGTGATGCCTTGCAGTTGCGCAAAGTGCACCAGGGACTCCTCGCGGCTGAGCTTGAACAACGGCCAGTCCTGCAGCGCATCGCTGATGACCACCGGGATGCCGTGGGGCAGATAGCGAGCGCGAAACTCCTGCACTGACAAACCGCTGCGCGGTCGACGCTCCACGCTGCGCTGGACCGGCAGGCTGGCGGTGAGTTTTTCGCTGAAGCGCGACGGGGTCGGGTAGCGCTTGTTCATGTCGACTTTTTCTACCACGCCACCCCCATGCCGGGCATGGTCGATGATCTGCGGCAGCAACGTCGCCAGGCCCATGTTGCCGCCGATCTTCAGGCGCCCGCTGGCGAACAATTCTTCGACGTTGGCCATGCCGCCCATGATTGCGAGAAAGTCCTTCTCTGCCACGTCGATGGTCACGTCGGGGCTGGTGTGCCGACCGGCCTGGGTGCGGCTGCCGGCCTTGACCTCGGACCAGTACGCCTGGTGCGGGCCGAACACGAATTGGAAGACGCCCTCGATACCGACGGCGCCGGCATTGGCGAACAGTTTGCCCAGGATGGTTTGCAGGTCCACGGCGCTCACTCTTGTGGGTTTGGGTCCTAGCAGAGGACGAGCGCCTGGTTCAGGAATTTAGTCCCGCGCCGGCCTTTGCTTCAACGCGTCGCCACCATGAACACGCGGGGGAACGGCAGCAGCACCGAGCCATCGTCCAGGGTCGGGTAAGCCTGTTCGACGGCTTTGAGGTACTGGGCCAGGTACTGCTCGCGCTGCGGCTCATCCAGAGGGGCGAGAAACGGCCGCAGGCCACTGCCCTTGAACCACTCCACCACGCCCGCCGCGCCGTCGGCCAGCGGGTGATGGTAGACCGTGCGCCAGACGTCGACGCGGGCGCAGTGGGGCTTGAGGATCGAATAATAGGTGCTGGGGTCTTCGACCTCGGTGCGGCTCTGCGCGGCCTGCGCCAGTTGGCTGGCCCAGGGACCGTTCGCCGCGATATCGCGCATCAGGCGATGGGAGGGCTGGTGCAGGGTGTCGGGCATCTGGATCGCCAGGCTGCCGCCGGGGGCGAGTTTGTTCACCAGGGCGGGCAGCAGCGTGGCATGGTCGGGCAGCCATTGCAGCGCGGCGTTGGCGAAGATCACGTCGAACGGTCCGGGCTCATGCCATTGGCCGATGTCGGCGATATCAAAGGTCACGGCGGGCAAGCGGCGGCGAGCGGCCTCGATCATGTCACCGGAGCTGTCCAGGCCGCGCACCGTTGCGCCGGGGAAGTGTTCCACCAGCAGTTCGGTGGAGTTGCCGGGGCCGCAGCCTAGGTCGATCACCGAGCGTGCCTCGCGGGTCGCAATGGCGGCCAGCAGGTCCCGGGCGGGGCGGGTGCGTTCCTGTTCAAACGTGACGTACTGTCTGGCGGACCAGCTCATGGCGTTCTCCTTCAAGGTCGGCGTGAGTCCAGGGTCGTCAGTATAAGGGGGTGCGAAGGCGATAGCGCGAGCGCTTGGCGGGTGACTAATTTTTTGTCATGTTGCTTCGTTATCTTCTACACACGACCGATCGGAGAAAACCGCAGTGACTCAACTGACCCTGCTGTGCCTGCCTTATTCCGGCGCCAGCGCGATGGTTTACAGCCGCTGGCGGCGCAAGTTGCCGCAATGGCTGGGCGTGCAGCCGGTGGAGTTGCCGGGGCGCGGGGCGCGTTTCGGTGAGCCGCTGCACACCGAGATGGGGCCGTTGGCGATGCAACTGGCGCGGGAGCTGCGCCCGACCCTCCAGGCGCCTTATGCCTTGTTCGGCCACAGCCTGGGGGCGCTGCTGGCCTGTGAGATGGCCCATGCCTTGCGCGAACTCGGTTGCCCGGAGCCGGTGGCCTTGTTTGCCTCGGGCACCGCGGCGCCAACGATGCGAGCCGACTACGACCGGGGTTTCGCCGAGCCGAAAACCGACGCCGAACTGATCGACCAGTTGCGCACCCTCAACGGCACCAGCGAGGAGGTGCTGGCCAACGAAGAGTTGATGGCCCTGACCCTGCCGGTGTTGCGCGCAGACTTCCTGCTGTGCGGGCGTTTCCAGCCGCGGGTGCGCCCACCGCTCACTTGCCCGGTGCACGTGCTCGGTGGCACCACCGACCGGGCCAGCACCGAACAACTGATCGGCTGGAGCCGCGAGACGTCCGGCAGTTTCTCGGTGGACATGCTGGCCGGCGGGCACTTCTTTATCCATGAGCACGAGGCCAGGGTGCTGCGGCTGATCAAGGATCAACTGAGCGTGCATCATCGCCGACACGGGCTGGCAATCAGCGCCTGATCATTATTCCCTGCACCCTCTCCTGTGGGCGCGAGCTTGCTCGCGAAAGCATCAATGAGTCACCGCCTCCCTGGCTGACCCAGAGCTTTTGCGAGCACGCTCGCTTCCACCTACCCATCAATCCGTGCCCCTCGTTTTAAGCCCTTCCTGATACCTATTCTCAAACGCTAATTTTTCCGGTCTGCATTCGTTTTATAGGGACGACTTGCCTCTGTGCCTTGTGCCCACTGATTCCGGATACCCCTCAAATGAATGCTGAAGACGCCTTGAAACTTGCTCGCCGGTTTATCGGGTTGCCCCTGGAAAAGCGCCGTACGTTCCTGGCGGCGCTGGACAAGGAGGGCGTGGCGTTCAGCGGCTTTCCCATCCCTCGGGGCGTCGAGGCCGAAGATCGCCAGGCCCTGTCCTATGCCCAGCAACGCATGTGGTTTCTCTGGCAACTGGAGCCGGCGAGTGGCGCCTATAACCTGCCTGGCGCGGTGCGCCTCAAGGGCGCGTTGAGCCTGTCGGCGCTGGAGCAGGCGTTCGCCAGCCTGGTGGCGCGCCATGAAACCCTGCGCACGGTGTTCCAGCGCCAGGCCGACGACAGCCTGGTGCAAGTGCCCGCCAGCGCCGCCCTGGAGATCGAGCGGCAGGACCTGCGAGCCTTGCCAGCCGCCGAGCGCGAGCACGCGGTGCGCCGTGCGGCCGAGGCGCAATCGATGCGCCCCTTCGACCTGTCCACCGGGCCCTTGCTGCGGGTCGAACTGCTCGCGCTCCAAGACCAGGAGCACGTGCTGCTGCTGACTTTGCATCACATCGTCTCCGATGGCTGGTCGATGAACGTGCTGATCGACGAGTTCATCCGCAGCTACGACGCCTTCGAGGCAGGCACCACGCCGCAACTGGCCGAGTTGCCGATCCAGTACAGCGACTACGCCCTCTGGCAGCGGCGCTGGCTGGAGGCCGGCGAGCAGGCGCGACAACTGGCGTATTGGCAGGCCCGGTTGGGCGACGAGCAGCCCGTGTTGGCGTTGCCCCTCGATCATCCGCGTCCGGCGATGCCCAGCTACCGTGGCACCCGCTACACGTTCGACGTGGAACCGGCCTTGACCGAGCAGCTGCGCGCCACCGCCCAGCAGCACAACATCACTTTGTTCATGCTCCTGCTCGGCGCGTTCAACGTGCTGTTGCATCGGTACACCGGCCACACCGACATCCGCGTCGGCGTGCCCATCGCCAACCGTAACCGGGCCGAGACCGAAGGGCTGATCGGCTTCTTCGTCAACACCCAGGTGTTGCGCACCGAGCTGGGCGGCCAGACTCGTGTCGATGAGCTGCTGCGCGCGGTCAAGGACGCGGCGCTGGGCGCCCAGGCCCATCAGGACCTGCCCTTCGAGCGGCTGGTGGAAGCGCTCAACGTGGAGCGCAGCCTCAGCCATACGCCGCTGTTCCAGGTGATGTACAACCACCAGCCGCAAGTGGCCGACATCGCCAGCCTTCACACCGCGTCGGGCCTGGAGCTGTCGATGCTGGCGTGGCAGAGCCGCACCACCCAGTTCGACTTGACCCTCGACACCTGGGAAAAGGCCGGCAAGCTGCACGCGGCGCTGACCTACGCCGATGACCTGTTCGACGCCGCCACCATCGCCCGCATGGCACGCCACTGGACGCGCTTGCTGCAAGGCATGGTGGCCGACAGCCGTGCGCTCATCGGTGAACTGCCGCTGCTCGAAGCCGACGAGTACCAACGCCTGATCCACGACTGGAACCCGGTCGATGGGTCGTTCGAGCACAGCCTGTGCATTCACCAGGTGATCGCCCGCCAGGCGGCAGCCACGCCGGATGCCTTGGCCGTGACCTTCGCCCACACGTCACTGAGCTACAGCGAGCTGGATGGCCGTGCCAATCGCCTGGCCCACAAGCTCATCGAATTGGGCGTTGGCCCGGAAGTCCGCGTCGGCGTGGCGATGCCGCGCTCCGAGCAGTTGCTGATCGCCTTGCTGGCGGTGCTCAAGGCCGGCGGTGCTTATGTGCCTCTCGATCCGGATTATCCGGCCGAGCGGGTGGCCTACATGCTCGACGACAGTCGTGCGCGGGTGCTGCTGACCGAACAGGCAGTGGCGGCGACTTTGTCGGTGCCTGAGGCCACGGCGGTGCTGATGCTCGATCGTCTCGACCTGGACGGTTATTCCCTCGCTGCCCCCCGCACCGGCGTGACCCCGGACAACCTGGCCTACGTGATCTACACCAGCGGTTCCACCGGCCTGCCCAAAGGCGTGGCGATTGCCCATCGCAACGTGCTGGCGCTGATCGATTGGTCGCGCGCGGTGTACCGTCGCGAAGATATCCAGGGCGTGCTGGCGTCCACCTCGGTGTGCTTCGACTTGTCGGTGTGGGAGCTGTTCGTGACCCTGGCCAACGGCGGTTCGCTGATCATCGCCCGCAATGCGCTGGAGCTGCCGCAACTGCCGGCCCGGGATCAGGTGCGCCTGATCAACACGGTGCCGTCGGCCATCGCCGCGTTGCAGCGCAGCGGCGGGATTCCGGCCAGTGTGCGGATCATCAACCTGGCGGGAGAGCCGCTGAAGCAAAGCCTGGTGGAGGCGCTGTATGAGTCGCCGACCCTTGAGCATGTCTACGACCTGTACGGCCCCTCTGAGGACACCACCTATTCCACCTGGACCCGGCGCACCGTCGGTGGCACGGCGAACATCGGCCGCCCGCTCAAGCACACCGCCAGTTACCTGCTGGATGCCGACCTGCAAGCGGTGCCCCAAGGTGTTTCGGCGGAACTGTACCTCAGCGGCGCAGGCATCACCCGGGGTTACCTGGGTCGGGCGGCGCTGACCGCAGAGAAGTACGTGCCCCATCCGTTTTCCACTGCGGGCGAGCGGTTGTATCGCACCGGCGACCTGTGCCGTTATCGCGTCGATGGCGTGCTCGAATACCAGGGCCGTATCGACCATCAGGTGAAGATCCGCGGGTTCCGCATCGAGCTGGGGGAGATCGAAGCGCGGCTGTTGCAGCAGCCCCAGGTGCGCGAGCTGGCGGTGCTGGTCCAGGACAGCGAGCAGGGCCAGCAACTGGCGGCGTTCATCGTGCCGAGCGACGCTGCCGTGCTGACCCAGGCCGAAGCCCAGGTGCACCTGCGCGAAACCCTCAAGGTTGCCTTGCGCGAACACTTGCCGGACTACATGGTGCCGACGTACCTGGTGTTCCTGGAACGCCTGCCCCTGACCCCCAACGGCAAACTCGACCGCAAGGCGCTGCCAGCCGTGGACGGCAGCGACCAGCAGCGCGCGTTCGTGGCGCCGCGCAGCCCCGTTGAGAAAAACCTGGCGGCGATCTGGCAGTCGGTGCTGAACCTCGCCGAGATCGGCCTGGACGACAACTTCTTCGAGTTGGGCGGCGACTCTATCGTCTCCATGCAAGTGGTCAGCCGCGCGCGGCAGGCCGGAATCACGCTCAACCCCAAGGCGCTGTTTCAACATCAGACCCTGCGTAGCCTGGCGCAGGTGGCAGGCGCGGGCGACCCGCAAGTGGTCGAGCAGGGCCCGGCCACGGGCGTGGTGCCGTTGACCCCGGTGCAGCATTGGTTCTTCGAGCGTGACATCCCCGAACGCCAACACTGGAACCAGTCGCTGTTGCTGGTGCCGAGCCAATGGCTCGACGCACCTGCACTGGACATGGCCCTGACTCACCTGACCGGGCATCACGACGCCTTGCGCCTGCGTTTCACCCAGGTGAATGGCCAGTGGCAGCAGGCCTATGTCGAACCGTCGGCGGCCAGCCTATTGTGGCAACGCCAGGCGAGCTCGGTGGAACAGCTCAACGCCCTGTGTGATGACGCCCAGCGCAGCCTGGACCTGGAAGACGGGCCATTGATGCGGGCGTTGCTGGTGGACATGGCCGACGGCAGCCAGCGCCTGTTGCTAGCAATTCATCACCTGGTGGTGGACGGTGTTTCCTGGCGCGTGCTGTTGGACGACCTGCAACGTTTCTACGGCCAGCTACATGCCGGCCAGCCGCTCCAGGCGCCCGCGAGGACCAGCGCCTACGGGGCGTGGTCGAGCCGGCTGCACGGCGACCTCGACCGGTTCATGCACAGCCTCGACTACTGGCGTGCCCAGGCGGGCACCGGCAATGACTTGCCGTGTGACTACCCGCAGGTGGCCCTGCAGGCTCGCGACGAGCGCAAGGTCCAGGTGAAGCTGGACGCCGAACAGACGCGCCAACTGCTGCAACAGGCCCCCAAGGCCTACCGTACTCAGGTCAACGACCTGTTGCTGACCGCCCTGGCGCGCACTCTGTGCCGTTGGACCGGTCAGGACCACGCGCTGATCCAACTGGAAGGGCATGGCCGCGAAGACCTGTTCGACGGCGTTGACCTGACCCGCACCGTCGGCTGGTTCACCAGCCTGTTCCCGGTCAGCCTGCGACCGGCCGCCGAACTGGGCGCCTCGCTCAAGGCCATCAAGGAGCAACTGCGCGCCGTGCCGGACAAGGGCCTGGGTTATGGCGTGCTGCGCTATCTGGGCGAACCGGCGGTGCGCGCCGAGCTGGCGGCCCTGGCGGCGCCGCGCATCACGTTCAACTACCTGGGCCAGTTCGACCGTCAGTTCGACGACGGCGCGCTGTTCGTGCCGTCCAGCGAAGGCAGCGGTGCCGCCCAGCATGCCCGGGCGCCGCTGGCGAACTGGTTGACGGTCGAAGGCCAGGTCTACGGCGGCGAGCTGACGCTGAACTGGGGCTTCAGCGAGCGGATGTTCAAGCACCAGACCATCGAAACCCTGGCGGCGGCGTATCGCGCCGAGCTGAGCGCGCTGATCGAGCATTGCTGTGGCCTGCAAGCGCCGCAAGCGACCCCGTCGGACTTCCCCCTGGCGCGGATCACCCAGGCGCAGCTCGACAGCCTGCCGGTGGACGCCGGGCAACTGGACGATCTCTACCCGCTCTCGCCGATGCAGCAGGGCTTGTTATTCCACGGCCTGTACGAGCAGACGGCGGGGGCGTACATCAACCAGTTGCGGGTGGACGTGCACGGCATCGATCCGCAACGGTTTCGCCAGGCCTGGCAGGCCACGCTCCAGGCCCACGACATCCTGCGCAGCGGCTTTGCCTGGCAGGGTGACCTCGAACAGCCGGTGCAGATCGTCCTGCGCCAGGTCCAATTGCCGTTCACGCACCTCGACTGGCGCGGGCACGAGCGGCTGGCCGATGCCCTGGATGAACGCGCCGAAGCCGAACGCCGGGAGGGTTTCGACCTGGCCCAGGCGCCGTTGCTGCGCCTGGTGCTGGTGCAGACCGCTGCCGATCGTTGGCACCTGATCTACACCCATCACCACATCCTGATGGACGGCTGGAGCAACGTCCAATTGCTGGGTGAAGTGCTCCAGCGCTACAGCGCTCGCCCAGTCGTGGCCAGTGGCGGACGCTATCGCGACTACATCGCCTGGCTGCAACGCCAGGACGCGCACCAGAGTGAAGCGTTCTGGACGGCGCAACTGGCCACCTTGCAAGAGCCGACGCGGTTGGCGCGGGTGCTGCCCGGCGCTGAAGCCGAGAGTGGTCATGGCGATCATTACCTGACCCTGGATGCCCCGCGAACCCAGGCCCTGGAACAATTCGCCCGCGCGCAGAAAGTCACCCTCAACACCCTGGTGCAGGCGGCGTGGCTGTTGCTGCTGCAGCGCTACACCGGCCATGCCAGCGTGGCCTTCGGCGCCACCGTGGCCGGACGTCCGATGGAACTGCCGGGCATCGAGCAGCAGGTCGGCCTGTTCATCAACACTTTGCCGGTGATCGCCGCGCCGCGCCCGGACCAGTCGGTCGCGGCCTGGTTGCAAGCCGTGCAGGCGCAGAACCTGAGCCTGCGTGAATACGAGCACACGCCCCTGGCCGATCTCCAGCGCTGGGCCGGGCAGGGCGGCGAGGCACTGTTCGACAACATCCTGGTGTTCGAGAACTACCCGATTGCCCAGGCCCTGCAACAAGGTGCCGAAGACGGTGTGGTGTTCGGCGAGGTCAGCCACCTGGAGCAGACCCATTATCCGTTGAGCGTGGCCGTGACCCTCGGCCAGACGCTGGCGTTGCACCTGTGTTTCGACCGCATGCAGTTCAGCCTGGCCGCCATCGAG
Source organism: Pseudomonas sp. MS646 (assembly GCF_036693845.1). Classification (NCBI taxonomy): domain Bacteria; kingdom Pseudomonadati; phylum Pseudomonadota; class Gammaproteobacteria; order Pseudomonadales; family Pseudomonadaceae; genus Pseudomonas; species Pseudomonas sp. MS646. The sequence continues at coordinate 4,231,466 of NZ_CP144763.1, read as the reverse complement.
GGCATCGCCGCCCAACTGGTGCATCTGCTGGAGCGCTTCGCCGAGTCAGCCGTGCGCCAACTGGGGGACATTGCCCTGGTCAGCGCCGAAGAGCAGGCCCGACAATTGGCGGCCAATGCGCCACAGCCGTACCCGACCGACGTCGCCGTGCACCAGCGCATCGCCCAGTGGGCCGCGTTGAGCCCGCAGCGTACGGCGGTGAAGTTCGACGGCGAATCGTTCAGCTACGGCGACATCGATCGCCGGGCGAACCAATTGGCCCATGCCTTGATGGCTCGTGGCGTCGGCCCGGAAAGCCGGGTCGGCGTTGCCTTGCCGCGCAGCGAAGGGGTGATCGTCGCACTGCTGGCGGTGCTCAAGGCCGGTGCTGCCTATGTGCCGCTGGACACCGGTTATCCCCGTGAGCGCCTGGCCTACCTGATCGAGGATTGCGGGCTGGCGCTGTTGCTCACCGATTCCCGGGTGTCGGCGCAACTGCCCCTCGAAGGCGTCGCCCAGGTGCTGGAACTCGATGGCCTCGACCTGAGCCGGCAACCGATGGACGCCCCTGTCGTGTCCATCGATCCGCAAAGCCTTGCCTACGTGATCTACACCTCCGGTTCCACCGGCAACCCCAAAGGGGTGAGCGTGGCCCATGGTCCGCTGGCGATGCACTGCCAGGCCATCGGCGAGCGCTATGAGATGCTGGCCAGCGATTGCGAGTTCCACTTCATGTCCTTCGCCTTCGACGGCGCCCATGAACGCTGGCTCACCAGCCTGACCCACGGCGCTTCGCTGCTGGTTCGCGACGACAGCCTGTGGACCCCGGAGCAGACCTACAACGCCATGCGTGAACACGGCGTGACGGTGGTGGCGTTCCCGCCGGTGTACCTGCAACAGTTGGCCGAACACGCTGAGCGCGAAGGCAACCCACCGAAGGTGCGCATCTACTGCTTCGGCGGCGACGCGGTGCCCAACGCCAGTTTCGAGCGGGTCAAGCGCGCCCTGGACCCGGACTGCATCATCAACGGCTACGGCCCGACCGAAACCGTGGTCACGCCGCTGATCTGGAAGGCCGGCCGCGAGGTGAGCTGTGGCGCCGCTTACGCGCCCATCGGCAGCCGCATCGGCGATCGCAGCGCCTACGTGCTGGACGCCGACCTGAACCTGTTGCCCCAAGGCCTGGCCGGTGAGCTGTACCTGGGCGGCAGCGGGCTGGCCCGGGGTTACCTGAACCGTCCGGGCCTGACCGCCGAGCGCTTTGTCGCCGATCCGTTTGGTGGCCGCGGCGGCCTGCTGTACCGCACCGGTGACCTGGTGCGCCAGCGCGCCGACGGGACCTTCGATTACCTGGATCGTATCGACAACCAGGTGAAGATCCGCGGCTTCCGTATCGAGCTGGGCGAGGTCGAAGCCCGCCTGCAAGCGTTGGCCGGCGTGCGCGAGGCGGTCGTGGTGGCCCAGGAAGGCACCGCCGGCAGCGGCAAACGCCTGGTTGCCTACGTGGTCGCCGACGCGCCAGCCCCTCGGGACGAAGCGTTCGCCGAACACCTGCGCGCGCAGCTCAAGGCGAGCCTGCCGGCGCACATGGTCCCGGCCTATCTGCTGGTGCTCGAACGCCTGCCGCTGACCCCCAACGGCAAGCTCGATCGCAAGAACCTGCCCAAGCCCGACGTCAGCCAACTGCAACACGCCTACGTGGCGCCGCGCAGCCTGCTGGAACAGCAATTGGCGTCCATCTGGCAGGACGTGCTCAAGCTGGGGCAGGTGGGCCTGCGGGACAATTTCTTCGAGCTGGGTGGCGATTCCATCGTTTCGATCCAGGTGGTCAGCCGCGCCCGCCAGCTCGGGATTCACTTCACGCCCAAGGATTTGTTCCAGCTCCAGACCATCGAAGCGTTGGCCGCGATGGCGCGCCAGGGCGAAACCGCGCAAGGGGTCGACCAGGGGCCGGTGACCGGCGAGCTGACGCTGCTGCCGGTGCAGCGGCTGTTTTTCCAGGAGTCGATCCCCGAGCGCCAGCACTGGAACCAGTCGGTGTTGCTCAAGCCGACCCAGCTTCTGGACGCCCGTGCGCTGGAGCAGGCCCTGGACGCCCTGGTGGTGCATCACGACGGCCTGCGCTTGAGCTTTGCCGATGACGGCAAAGGTTGGCAGGCCAGCTATCGGTCGCTGGCCCAGCAGTCCGAGGGTCTGCTGTGGGTGGCGGAGGTGGCCGATGCCGCGGCGTTGGAACACCTGGCCAACGAAGTGCAACGCAGCCTGGACCTGCAAGCCGGGCCGTTGTTGCGGGCCGCGCTGACGACCCTCGCCGATGGCACCCAGCGCCTGCTGCTGGCGATCCATCACCTGGTGGTGGACGGTGTGTCGTGGCGGATTTTGCTGGAAGACCTGCAGAGCGCCTACCGTCAGTTGTCTGCCGGCCAGGCGCTGCAACTGCCGGCGAAAACCACCTCGGCACAAGCCTGGGCCGACCGTTTGCAAGGCTACGCCCGCAGTGCCGCATTACAGGAGGAACTGGCGTTCTGGCAGGCGCACCTCGACGGTGCTGACGGCCGGTTGCCGCTGGACAATCCCCAGGGCGGACGGCCGAACCGCCACGCCCTCACCGTGCGTACTCGCCTTGACGCAGCGCTGACCCGCCAATTGCTGCAGGACGCGCCCAAGGCGTATCGCACCCAGGTCAACGATCTGCTGCTGACCGCGTTGGCCCGGGTGATGGTGCGCTGGACCGGCACCGACAGCGCATTGATCCAGCTCGAAGGCCATGGCCGCGAAGCGGTGTTCGCCGACGTCGACCTGACCCGTACCGTCGGCTGGTTCACCAGCCTGTACCCGGCCCGCCTGACGCCGACGGCGGACCTGGGGGATTCACTGAAACAGGTCAAGGAGCAACTGCGCTCGATCCCGAACAAGGGCCTGGGCTTCGGGGCCCTGGCTCAACTAGGGGATGCCACGGCGCAAGCCTGCCTGGCCGGGCTGCCCACGCCGGGCCTGACCTTCAATTACCTGGGCCAGTTCGACGCCAGTTTCGATGAGGCGCACGGCGCCTTGTTCGTGCCGGCCAGCGAAGGCGCCGGCGACGAGTTGCACGCCGATGCGCCGTTGTCCAACACCCTTGCCCTCAACGGCCAGGTGTTTGGCGGCGAACTGAACCTGGGCTGGACCTTCAGCCGCGAGCAGTTCGACGCGGCCACCGTGCAGGCCCTGGCCGATGACTACGCCCGGGAGCTGCAAGGGCTGATCGAGCATTGCTGTGACGGCACCCATGGCGGCGTCACGCCGTCGGACTTCCCGCTGGCTCGCCTGGACCAGCGACAACTGGACGGCCTGCCGATGGCGGCGGCGCAGATCGCCGACCTCTATCCGTTGTCGCCGATGCAACAGGGCATGCTGTTCCACAGCGTCTATGGCCAGGCCAGCGGCGCCTACATCAACCAGTTGCGCCTGGACGTCGAAGGCCTGGACCCGGACCGCTTCCACCAGGCATGGCAGGCGGCAGTGGACGCCCATGACATCCTGCGCACGCGTTTCGTCTGGCAAGGCGACCTGCCTGATCCGGTGCAGGTGGTCAGCAAACACCTGGCATTGCCTTACTGCCTGCACGACTTGCGCAACGATCCGCAGCGCGATGAAACCGTGGCGGCCCTGGCCGAGGCCGAACGCCGGCAACTGGACCTGGGCGCGCCGGCGCTGCTGCGGCTGGCGATCGTGCGCCTCGACGCACAGCGCTATCACCTGATCTACAGCCATCACCACATCCTCATGGACGGCTGGAGCAACTCGCAATTGCTCGGCGAAGTGCTGCAACGCTACAGCGGCCAGGACGTGCCCGTGCCGGTCAGCCGCTACCGCGATTACATCGCCTGGCTGCAACGCCAGGCCGTGACGGCCAGCGAGGCGTTCTGGACGCCGGCCCTGCGCCGCCTGGAGACGCCGACCCGGCTGGCCGAGGTGCTGGCAAAACCGGCGATGGATGAGACGGGGTATGGCGATCACGTGCATGGCCTGGACGAAGCGCTGACCCGGCGCCTGGAGGCCTTTGCCCGCGCCTCGAAAGTCACCGTCAACACACTGGTGCAGGCCGCCTGGCTGCTGCTGTTGCAGCGTTACACCGGCAAGGACACCGTGGCCTTCGGCGCCACCGTGGCCGGGCGTGCGGCGCAGTTGCCCGGCATCGAGCAGCAAATAGGCCTGTTCATCAACACCCTGCCGGTGATCGCCAGCCCACGGGCCGAGCAGACCCTGGACAGTTGGCTGCACGCGGTGCAAGAGCAGAACCTGGCCCTGCGCGAATTCGAGCACACGGCGTTGCTGGACATCCAGCGCTGGGCCGGGCAGGGCGGTGAAGCGTTGTTCGACAGCCTGCTGGTGTTCGAGAACTACCCGATTGCCCAGGCCCTGGAACAGGGCGCGCCGGACGGCTTGCGCTTCGGCCCGGCGGCCACCCGGGAGCAAACCAGCTACCCGCTGACGCTGTTGGTGAGCCTGGAGCGGCAACTGTCGGTGCACCTGAGTTACCAGCGCTCGAGTTTCGAGCCGGCCGCCGTCACGCGACTGGCCGCGCACCTGGCGCAACTGTTGGCGCAGATGGTCGATGGCGGCGAGCGCCGGCTGGCTGAGCTGACACTGCTCGAAGCCGACGAGTACCAACGCCTGATCCACGACTGGAACCCGGTCGATGGGTCGTTCGAGCACAGCCTGTGCATTCACCAGGTGATCGCCCGTCAAGCGGTAGCCACGCCGGATGCCTTGGCCGTGACCTTCGCCCACACGTCACTGAGCTACAGCGAGCTGGATGGCCGTGCCAATCGCCTGGCCCACAAGCTCATCGAATTGGGCGTTGGCCCGGAAGTCCGCGTCGGCGTCGCGATGCCGCGTTCCGAGCAGTTGCTGATCGCCTTGCTGGCGGTGCTCAAGGCCGGTGGTGCTTACGTGCCTCTCGATCCGGATTACCCGGCCGAGCGCGTGGCTTACATGCTCGACGACAGCCGTGCGCGGGTACTGCTGACTGAACAGGCAGTGGCGGCGACCTTGTCGGTGCCTGAGGCGACGGCGGTGCTGATGCTCGACCGCCTCGACCTGGACGGTTATTCCCTCGCTGCCCCCCACACCGGCGTGACCCCGGACAACCTGGCCTATGTGATCTACACCAGCGGCTCCACCGGCCTGCCCAAAGGCGTGGCGATTGCTCATCGCAACGTGCTGGCGCTGATCGATTGGTCGCGCGCGGTGTACCGTCGCGAAGATATCCAGGGTGTGCTGGCGTCCACCTCGGTGTGCTTCGACTTGTCGGTGTGGGAGCTGTTCGTGACCCTGGCCAACGGTGGCTCGCTGATCATCGCCCGCAATGCGCTGGAGCTGCCGCAACTGCCGGCCCGGGATCAGGTGCGTTTGATCAACACGGTGCCGTCGGCGATTGCCGCGTTGCAGCGCAGCGGTGAGATTCCGGCCAGTGTGCGGATCATCAACCTGGCGGGAGAGCCGCTGAAGCAAAGCCTGGTGGAGGCGCTGTATGAGTCGCCGACCCTTGAGCATGTCTACGACCTCTACGGCCCCTCTGAGGACACCACCTATTCCACCTGGACCCGGCGCACCGTCGGTGGCACGGCGAACATCGGCCGCCCGCTCAAGCACACCGCCAGTTACCTGCTGGATGCCGACCTGCAAGCGGTGCCCCAAGGTGTTTCGGCGGAACTGTACCTCAGCGGCGCAGGCATCACCCGGGGTTACCTGGGTCGGGCTGCGCTGACCGCCGAGAAGTACGTGCCCCATCCGTTTTCCACTGCGGGCGAGCGGTTGTATCGCACCGGCGACCTGTGCCGTTATCGCGTCGATGGCGTGCTCGAATATCTGGGCCGTATCGACCATCAGGTGAAGATCCGCGGGTTCCGCATCGAGCTGGGGGAAATCGAAGCGCGGCTGCAGCAGCAACCCCAGGTGCGCGAAGTGGCGGTGTTGGCCCAGGACGCTCCGGGCGGCCCGCAACTGGTGGCCTACGTGGTCGTCCCGGCACTCGACCGGGACGCCAGCGAGCAGGCGCGCAGCTTGCGCGATCAACTCAAGGCCGGCCTCAAGGCCCATTTGCCCGACTACATGATCCCGGCCCACCTGCTGTTCCTCGACCAACTGCCCCTGACCCCCAACGGCAAGCTCGACCGCAAGGCGTTGCCGGCGGTGGACGCTGGCCTGTCCCAGGCCGGTTATGTCGCGCCGGCCAGCGCACTCGAACAGCAGGTGGCCGCGATTTGGGCCCAGGTGCTCACGGTGGAGCGTGTTGGCCGCGACGATCACTTCTTCGAGTTGGGCGGCCATTCGCTGCTGGCGGTCAATGCCGTCTCGCGCATGGCCCTCGAACTGGGGCTGAGCCTGACCCCGCAACTGATTTTCCAGCACCCCGTCCTCAAGGCGTTTGTCGCGCAACTGGACACCGCGGACGGGCCAATCAATGAACAGAAACTGAACAAGCTGGAAGCCCTGCTTGATGAAATGGAGGAAGTCTGATGGACAAGAGTGTTGCTTTGAGGATTGCCAAGCGCTTTATCACTCTGCCGCTGGACAAACGCAGGCTGTACCTGGAGAAGATGCTCGAAGAGGGCGTCTCGCCGGCCAACCTGCCGATTCCCGAGGTGCGTTCCGGGTTCGAGCACATCGCGCTGTCCTACGCCCAGGAGCGCCAGTGGTTCCTGTGGCAGATGGACCCCCACAGCCCGGCGTATCACATCCCCACGGCCTTGCGCCTCAAGGGCCGCCTCGACGTTCCGGCCCTGGAGCGCAGCTTCAACGCCGTGGTCGAGCGCCACGAGAGCCTGCGCACCACCTTCATCGAACACGGCGAGCAGACTGTGCAGGTGATCCACCCGCACCTGTCGCTGCGCATTGCGATCGAGTCATTGGCGGGCGGTGCGCCGGCCAGCGAGGACGAGAGCATCAAGGCTTTCGTCGAAGATGAAACCGCGCGTCCCTTCGATCTGCGCCAGGGGCCATTGCTGCGGGTGTCGCTGTTGGAAGTCGGCGAGGACGACCATGTGCTGGTGTTGATCCAGCATCACATCATTTCCGATGGCTGGTCGATGCAGGTGCTGGTGGATGAACTGGTGCGCCACTATGCGTTCCTCACGGCCGCCGACGGTGCCGATGCGGCCCTGGCGTTGCCGGAACTGCCGGTGCAATACGCCGACTACGCGATCTGGCAGCGGCACTGGCTCGAGGCCGGTGAGCGTGAGCGGCAACTGGCCTACTGGGTCGAGACCCTGGGTGGTGAACAACCTGTACTGGAGCTGCCCCTCGATCGGCCACGCCCGCCCGTGCAAAGCTTTCGCGGCGCCCGCCTGGACCTGAACCTGCCACCCGCGCTGGGCGCGGCCCTCAAGCAGTTGGCCCAGCGCGAAGGGGCCAGCCTGTTCATGGTGCTGCTGGCCTCGTTCCAGGCACTGCTGCACCGCTACAGCGGCCAGTCGCAGATTCGCGTCGGCGTGCCGGTGGCCAACCGCAACCGGGTCGAGACCGAAGGCCTGATCGGTTTCTTCGTCAACACCCAGGTGCTCAGTGCCGAGGTCGACGGGCAGTTGCCGTTCGACCGGCTGCTCGACCAGGTCAAGCAGTCGGCCCTGGCCGCCCAGGCGCACCAGGACCTGCCGTTCGAGCAATTGATCGAAGCCCTGCAACCGGAGCGCAGCCTCAGCCACAGCCCGATCTTCCAGGTCATGTTCAACCACCAGAGCGCCAGCGCAGAACAGGCCCGGCAACGGCAACTGCCGCAACTGAGCATCGAGGACCTGGTGTGGGAAGGGCGCACCGCTCAGTTCGACCTGACCCTGGGCACCTATGAAACCGAGCAGGGCGTTGCCGCCGAACTGACCTATGCCACCGACCTGTTCGACGCCCGGACCATCGAGCGTCTGGCCGGGCACTGGCTGAACCTGTTGCGCGGCATCGTCGAGACGCCGCAGCAACGCATCGGCGAACTGCCGCTGCTCGATGCGGCCCAGCAGCAAGTGGCCCGGCAGGATTGGTTGCGCACGGTCGAGCATGGCGACGCGGCCTGCGTGCACCAGCGCATCGCCGAACAGGCACGCCGCACGCCGGAGGCGGTCGCCTTGATCGTCGAAGAGCAGGTCCTGACCTACGGCCAACTGGAGGCGCGCGCCAACCAGCTCGCCCATCGGCTGATTGCGCTGGGCGTGACGCCCGACCAGCCGGTGGGCATCGCGGTGGAGCGCAGCGCCGAGATGATTGTCGGCCTGCTGGCGATCCTCAAGGCCGGGGGCGCCTACGTGCCCCTGGACCCGGCGTACCCCGAGGATCGTCTGGCCTACATGATCGAGGACAGTGGCTTGCGGTTGCTGTTGACCCAGGCCCGCCTGCAAGGCGTGCTGCCGATTCCGGCCGGCTTGCCGACGCTGTTGCTCGACCAGCCCGACGCGGCGTTGCAGCAGGCTCCGCACACCTGTCCGGTAGTGTCGCTGAATGCCGAGCACCTGGCCTACGTGATCTACACCTCCGGCTCCACCGGCAAGCCCAAGGGCGTGATGGTGCGCCATGGCGCGCTGGGCAACTTCATCAGCAGCATGATCGCCCGGCCGGGCCTGGACGCCAGCGACCGCATGCTGTCGCTGACGACGTTTTCGTTCGATATCTTTGGACTGGAAATCTACGGGCCGTTGTCCGCCGGGGCCTGCGTCGTGTTGACCGGGCAGCATGTTCACCAGGACCCGCAAGCGGTGCTGGCGCTGGTCGAGCGCCACGCTGTGACGGTGCTGCAAGCCACGCCATCGAGCTGGCGCATGTTGCTGGACCATGAACACGCGGCACGACTGGCCGGACGCACCTTGCTGTGCGGCGGCGAAGCCTTGCCGCTGGCGTTGGCGCAACGACTGCTGGCCCTGTCGCCGAAGGTCTGGAACCTCTACGGCCCGACCGAGACCACGATCTGGTCGGTCGTGCACCCGCTGAGCCTGGACAACAGCCGGCCGTTCCTCGGCACCCCCCTGGACAATACCGCGCTGTACGTCGTCGGCAGCGACCTGGCGCTCAACCCGCCCGGCGCTCCCGGTGAGTTGCTGATCGGCGGCGACGGCCTGGCCCGCGGCTATTTCCAGCGCCCGGCCCTGACGGCGGAGCGCTTCGTGCCGGACCCATTCTCCCGCACCGGCGCGCGCCTGTACCGCACCGGTGACCTGACCCGTTATCGGGCCGAAGGCGTGGTCGAGTACATCGGCCGCATCGACCATCAGGTGAAGATCCGTGGCCTGCGCATCGAACTGGGCGAAATCGAGGCGGCGCTGCTGGCCCTCGCCCAGGTGCGTGAAAGCGTGGTGGTGGCCCACGAAGGGGCGACCGGTGCGCAACTGGTGGGCTATGTGGTGCCCCGTGACCAGGCCATGCCGGATGCGCAAAACCAACAGGCGCTGCGCAACGACATCAAGGCCGCGTTGAAGGCGCAGTTGCCGGAATACATGGTTCCGGCGCACCTGGTGTTCCTCGCGAACCTGCCGCTGACCCCCAACGGCAAGGTCGATCGCAAGGCGCTGCCGGCCCCGCAAGCCAGCCCGTCGCAAGGCACCTACGCGGCCCCCCGCAGCGCCACCCAGCACATCGTGGCCGGCATCTGGCAAGACGTGCTCAAGCTTGAGCGGGTGGGCTTGGACGACCACTTCTTCGAGCTCGGTGGCCACTCGTTGCTGGTCACCCAGGTGATGACCCGGGTGCGCCAGGCGTTGAAGGTCCAGGTGCCGCTGCGCACCTTGTTCGAACACAGCGTGCTCAGGGATTTCGTCGCGGCCCTGGGCGTGGAGCAAGCGCATCGGGAGCCGCCGCTGGTGGCGTTGCCGCGACAGCCGTTGATGCCGTTGTCGTATGCCCAGGAGCGCCAATGGTTTCTCTGGCAACTGGAGCCCACCAGCACCGCCTATCACATCCCGGCGGCGTTGCGCCTGCGCGGGGTGCTGGACCTGCCGGCGTTGCAGCGCAGTTTCGATGCGCTGCTGGCCCGTCACGAATCCTTGCGCACGCGCTTCGTCGAGCACGATGGGCAGGCGTGGCAGACCATCGACCCGGTTGCCTCGCTGGACATCGCTGTGCAGGCGTTGCCCGCCGACCTCGACGACGCGGCGCTCTTGATGCGGGTGGCGGAAGAAACCCGCGGCCTGTTCGATCTGCACCAGGGCCCGCTGATGCGGGTCACGCTGATGCGTCTGGCGGCTGAGGACCACGTGCTGGTGCTGACCCAGCACCACATCGTCTCCGATGGCTGGTCGATGCAGGTCATGGTCGATGAGCTGATGGACACCTACGCCGCCTTCAGCACTGGCCAGGCACTGGCTTCGGCAGCGCTGGCGGTGCAGTACGCCGACTATGCCGCGTGGCAGCGACATTGGATGGACGCCGGTGAGCGCGAGCGTCAGTTGAGCTACTGGACCCAACGCCTGGGTGATAACCCACCGTTGCTGGAATTGCCCACCGACCGGCCGCGACCGGCCGAACAAAGCCATCGCGGCGCACGCTTGCAAGTGCCCTTGAGTGCCTCCCTGGCCGCCGACCTCAAGCAACTGGCCCAGCGGGAAAACGTCACCTTGTTCGTGGTGTTGCTGGCGGCGTTCCAGACCCTGTTGCATCGCTACAGCGGCCAGCCCGACATTCGCGTTGGCGTGCCCGTGGCCAACCGTAACCGGGTCGAAACCGAAGGGCTGATCGGCTTCTTCGTCAACACCCAGGTGCTCAAGGCCGACATCGACAGCCAGCAAAGCCTGCGTAGCCTGTTGCAGCAGGTGCGCGACAACGTGCTCGGGGCCCAGGCCCACCAGGACTTGCCGTTCGAACAACTGGTGGACGCGCTGCAACCGGAGCGCAGCCTCAGCCACAGTCCGCTGTTCCAGGTGTTGCACAACCACCAGGCGCGCCAGCCCCGCGGTTCGGTGGCGCAATTGGCGCACGTCGATGTCCAGGCCCTGACCTGGGACAGCGACACCGCCAAGTTCGACCTGACCCTGGACACCTACGAATCGGCGGACCAGCTCTGGGCCGAACTGACTTACGCCACCGACCTGTTCGAGGCCGCGACCATCGAACGCCTGGGCCGGCACTGGACGAACCTGCTCCAGGCGCTGGTCGCCGACTGTGGACAACGCATCAGCCAGGTGCCGCTGCTCGATGCTGCCGAACAGCAGGCCATGTTGGGCCTGTGGAACCCGCAACGGGCGGATTTCCCGAGCCATGAATGCCTGCACCAGCAGATCGAGGCCCAGGCCCTGCGAGCCCCCGACGCCATTGCGTTGAGTCATCTGGACCAGCACCTGAGCTATCACCAGCTCAATGCCCGGGCCAATCGCCTGGCCCATCGGCTGATCGAGGCCGGTGTCGGGCCGGACGTGCGCGTCGGGCTGGGCATGGCGCGCGGCCTGGAGCTGGTGGTGGGGCTGCTGGCCATCCTCAAGGCCGGCGGCGCCTATGTGCCGCTGGACCCCAGCTACCCCGAGGAACGCCTGGCCTACATGATCGCCGACAGCGGGATCGGGCTGCTGGTGACCCAGGCCCAGGTGCTCGACCGTTTGCCGGTGCCCGACAGCGTGCGCAGCCTGCTGGTGGATGAGGATCCGCTTGGCTACAGCGACGCCAACCCGGGCGTGGCCATGTCTGCGGACAACCTGGCCTACGTGATCTACACCTCCGGTTCCACCGGGCAGCCGAAGGGCACGTTGCTGGCCCATCACAATGTGCTGCGGCTGTTCGAGGCCACCGCGCAGTGGTTCGAGTTTGGCGCACACGACGTCTGGACCCTGTTCCATTCCTTTGCGTTTGACTTCTCGGTCTGGGAAATCTTCGGTGCGTTGCTGTACGGCGGCCGGTTGGTGGTGGTGCCGTACGACACCAGCCGTTCGCCGGAAGAGTTTCATGCCTTGCTCTGCCGCGAAGGCGTCACCGTGCTGAACCAGACCCCGTCGGCGTTCAAGCCGCTGATGCAGGTGGCTTGCGCCTCAGCCACGGATGCGCAAGCCCTGGCGCTGCGTTATGTGGTGTTCGGCGGCGAGGCGCTGGACGTCAAGCACCTGCGGCCATGGTTCGAGTGCTTCGGCGACCGCGCGCCGCGACTGATCAACATGTACGGCATCACCGAGACCACGGTCCACGTGACCTACCGTCCGCTGGGCGAAGCCGATTTGCAGCGCGACGTCAGCAGCCCGATCGGCGAGCCGATTGGCGACCTGTCGTGGTACTTGCTCGACGGCGACCTGAACCCGGTGGCCGCCGGGTGCATTGGCGAGTTGTACATCGGCCGCGCGGGCCTGGCGCGGGGCTACCTGAACCGTGCCGACCTGACCTGCCTGCGCTTTGTCCCCGACCCGTTCGGCGGCGAGGGCGGCCGGCTGTATCGCACCGGCGACCTGGCGCGCTGCCGCGCCGATGGCGTGATCGAATACGTCGGGCGCATCGACCATCAGGTGAAGATCCGCGGCTTCCGCATCGAACTGGGGGAAATCGAAGCCCGGCTCCTGGCATTGGCGTCGATCCGTGCCGCGGCCGTGCTGGCGGTACCCGGCCTGAGCGGGCCGCAGTTGGTGGCCTACCTAGTGCCGACCGACGCCACCTTGGCGGGCGACCCGTCGCGCCAAGGCCAGTGGCGCGATGCAGTGCGCGCCGAACTCCGGGCGACCTTGCCCGAGCACATGCTGCCGGCGCACCTGGTGCTGCTGGAGCAACTGCCGCTGACCGCCAACGGCAAGCTCAACCGCAATGCATTGCCGTCGCCGGACACCGGCACCGTGACGCAGGCTTACCAGGCCCCGCAAAGCGAGCTGGAGCAGCGTCTGGCAAGCCTCTGGCAAGAGGTGTTGAAACGGCCGCAAGTGGGCCTGGACGACAACTTCTTCGAGCTGGGCGGCGACTCGATCATCTCGATCCAGGTGGTCAGCCGTGCCCGCCAGGCCGGTATTCGCCTCAGCCCCAAAGACCTGTTCCAGCACCAGAGCGTGCGGCGCCTGGCCCTGGTGGCGACGCTGGAGGACGATCAGGCCGGGATTGACCAGCAACCGGTCGAGGGGCCGGCGTTGCTGCTGCCGATCCAGCAGCAATTCTTCGACGAGGCGATCCCCACGCGTCATCACTGGAACCAGTCGGTGCTGCTCAAGCCTCGCATCGCCCTGGAGGCGGACAAGCTCGAACAGGTGCTGCGTGCCCTGGTCAATCACCACGACGCGCTGCGCCTGGGCTTTACCCAGCAGCCATCCGGCTGGGTGGCGGTGTATCGACCCCTTGAGCAGCCATCCGACGATTGGCTGTGGCAGGCCGACGTGGCCGACAGCGCGGAACTGGAAACGTTGGGCAACCGGGCCCAGCGCAGCCTTGACCTGCAAGACGGCCCGCTGCTGCGGGCGGTGCTGGCCAACCTTGCCGACGGCAGCCAGCGTCTGTTGCTGGTGATTCATCACCTGGTGGTGGACGGCGTGTCCTGGCGCATTCTGCTGGAAGACCTGCAAAACGCTTATCAACAGGTGCACCAGGGCCAAGCCTTGAAACTGCCGGTCAAGACCCATGCCTTCAAGGACTGGAGCGAACGGTTGCAGCGCTACGCCGCCAGCCCGGCGTTGCAGCAGGAGCGGGCGTACTGGCTGGACGGCCTGGGTGCCTGCGGCAACGACCTGCCGTGCGAGCGTCTCGACGCCGGCCAGCAGAACCGGCTGCAAGCCACGGTCGTGACTCGCCTCGATGCGAACCTGACCCGCCAACTGCTGCAAGAGGCGCCGAGCGCCTACCGCACCCAGGTCAACGACCTGCTGTTGACCGCGCTGGCGCGGGTGATCGGGCGCTGGACCGGGCAACCTTCGGTGCTGATCCAACTGGAGGGCCACGGCCGCGAAGCGCTGTTCGACGACATCGACCTGACGCGCACGGTGGGCTGGTTCACCAGCCTGTTCCCGGTGTGCCTGACCCCGCTGGAAGGGCCGGGCGAATCGATCAAGCAGATCAAGGAACAGTTGCGCTCGATCCCGAACAAGGGCATCGGCTTTGGCGTGCTGCGCCACTTCGGCGATGCGTCCACCCGGCAAGCTTTTGCCAACCTGCCCACGCCGCGCATCACCTTCAACTACCTCGGCCAGTTCGACGGCAGTTTCGCCGGCGATGACGGCGCGTTGTTCACTCCGGCCCAGGAAAACGCCGGCCTCGACCAGAGCGCCGATGCGCCGATGGGCAACTGGCTGACCCTCAACGGCCAGGTCTATGGCGGCGAACTGAGCATTGCCTGGAACTTCAGTCGCGAGCGCTTCCACCTCGCGACCCTCGAACGCCTGGCGGACGAGTACGCCCAGGAGTTGGCGCTGTTGATCGGCCATTGCATGAAGCCTGGCAGCGTCGGCCTGACGCCATCGGATTTCCCCCTGGCCGGCCTGACCCAGGCGCAGCTCGACGGGTTGCCGATGCCGGCGCGGCAGGTGGTCGATGTCTACCCGCTGTCGGCGATGCAGCAGGGCATGCTGTTCCACAGCCTCTATGAACACGCCGCCGGCGACTACATCAACCAGGTGCGCCTCGACGTCGAAGGCCTGGACCCGCAACGCTTCCAGCAGGCCTGGCAGGCCGCCGTGGAGGGTCACGACATCCTGCGCACCAGCTTCGTCTGGCAAGGACTGGAGCGGGCCGTGCAAGTGGTGCACAAGCAACTGGCGATGCCGTTCACCGTGCTCGACTGGCGTGAGCGCGGCGACACCCACGCCGGCCTCGACGCACTGGCCGAGACCGAACAGGCCCGGGGCTTCGACCTGACCCAGGGGCCGTTGCTGCGCATGACGGTGGTGCAACTGGATGAGCGGCGTTGCCACCTGATCTACACCAACCACCACATCCTGATGGACGGTTGGAGCAACTCGCAGCTGCTGGGCGAAGTGTTGCAGCGCTACGCCGGCCAGCCGGTGCCGGCCACGGCGGGGCGCTATCGCGACTACATCGACTGGTTGCAGCGCCAGGATCCGCAGCTCAGCCAGGCCTGGTGGGCCAGCCAACTGGCCGATCTGCAAGAGCCGACACGCCTGGCCCACGCGATCCAGCGGCCCGCCGACGATCAGCCGCGTGAGGGCCATGGCGAGCGTCATCAACTGATCGATGCGCTGCAGACGCGCCTGTTGAGTGAGTTCGCCCGCCAGCAGAAGGTCACCCTCAACACCTTGGTCCAGGCCGCGTGGCTGTTGTTGCTGCAACGCCTGACCGGGCAGCAGACCGTGGCGTTCGGTGCCACCGTGGCCGGCCGTCCGACCGAACTGGCCGGGGTCGAGCAGCAGATTGGCCTGTTCATCAACACCTTGCCGGTGATCGCCAGCCCGCTGCCGGCGCAGACCGTGGGCCAGTGGTTGCAGAGTGTCCAGGCGCAGAACCTGGCGCTGCGTGAACATGAGCACACGCCGTTGTTCGACATCCAGCGCTGGGCCGGCCAGAACGGTGAGGCGTTGTTCGACAACATCCTGGTGTTCGAGAACTACCCGGTGTCCCAGGCGCTGGAGCAGGGCGCCCCCGGGCAACTGCGCTTCAGCCACATCCAGAATCACGAACAGACCAACTACCCGCTGACCGTGGTGGTCAACGCCGGTGAGACCCTGGCGTTGCAGTACAGCTATCGACGCGAAGCGTTCGCCGAGGGCGTGGTCGAGCAGTTGAGCAGCCTGTTGGGCAACCTGCTGCGGCAAATGACCCAGTCGGCCGAGACGACCCTGGGCGAACTGGCGTTGCTGGACAGTGCGCAGGTGCAAGTGATCGAACAGTGGAACGCCACTGCCCAGCCGTTCGCCCTGGACCAGGGCGTGCACCGTCTGATCCAGGCCCAGGCCCTGCGCACGCCCGACGCCATTGCCCTGGTGTTCGGCGACCAGGCACTGGACTACCGCCAGCTCAACGAACGGGCCAACCAACTGGCCCACGCGCTGATCGAGCGTCAGGTCGGGCCGGACACGCTGGTCGGCATCGCAATGGAGCGCAGCCTGGAAATGGTGGTCGGTCTGCTGGGGATCCTCAAGGCCGGCGGCGCCTATGTGCCGCTGGACCCGGAGTACCCGCGTGAGCGGCTCGGCTACATGATCCAGGACAGCGGCATCGGCCTGCTGCTGACCCAGCCGCAGGTGCTCGACGCCTTGCCGCTGCCCCAGGGCTTGCCAAGCCTGTGCCTGACACCCGCGGGCGAGGCCTTCGACGCCTACCCGAGGGCGAACCCCGAGGTGGCGGTGCAGCCGGAGAACCTGGCCTACGTGATCTACACCTCCGGTTCCACCGGCCAGCCCAAGGGCGCCGGCAATGCCCACCGGGCGCTGGTCAATCGGTTGGTGTGGATGCAACAGGCCTACGGGCTGACGCCGGCGGACACGGTCTTGCAGAAGACCCCGTTCAGTTTCGACGTGTCGGTGTGGGAGTTCTTCTGGCCGCTGATGGTCGGTGCGCGGCTGGTGGTCGCGGCGCCCGGGGCTCATCGGGATCCGGCGCGGCTGATTGAGTTGATCGAGCGCGAGCAGGTCAGCACGCTGCACTTCGTGCCGTCGATGCTCCAGGCGTTCTTGCAGGCTGCCGACGTCCAGCGTTGCACCAGCCTGACCCGCATCGTTTGCAGCGGTGAGGCACTGCCGGTGCAGGTGCAGGTGCAGGTGTTCGCCAAGCTGCCGGGGGCCGGGTTGTACAACCTGTACGGCCCGACCGAGGCGGCCATCGACGTCACCCATTGGACCTGCCGCGAAGAAGGCCGCGACAGCGTGCCCATCGGCCAGCCGATTGCCAACCTGTCGACCCATATCCTCGACAGCGGCCTGAACCCGTTGCCGGTCGGCGTGGCCGGCGAGTTGTACCTGGGCGGCGTGGGCCTGGCCAGGGGTTACCACCGTCGCCCGGGCCTGAGCGCCGAGCGTTTTGTCGCCAGCCCGTTGGGCGGCGGCCAGCGTCTGTACCGCACCGGTGACCTGGCGCGGTATCGCGCCGACGGGGTGATAGAGTACGTCGGTCGCATCGACCATCAGGTCAAGTTGCGCGGCCTGCGCATTGAGCTGGGGGAAATCGAGGCGCGGCTGATGGCCCATGCGGCAGTGCGTGAAGCGGTCGTCGTGGCGTGTGACGTAGCGGGCAGCCAGCAACTGGTGGCCTACCTGGTGGCCGTCGATCCGGCCGAGCCGGCACGCCATCCCCCACTCAATGGGCAACTCGACGCCTGGCTGGGGGAAAGCCTGCCGGACTACATGGTCCCGGCACACCGCGTATGGCTGGCGCAGATGCCGCTGAGCCCCAACGGCAAGCTCGACCGCAAGCGCCTGCCGGCCCTGGAGCTGGCCGCCGCAGAGCACGTGGCGCCGGCCAATGCCACCGAGCGCACGCTGGTGCAGATCTGGCAGGGCGTGTTGGGCGTCGAATCCGTTGGCGTCACGGATAATTTCTTCAATCTGGGCGCCGACTCGATCATCTCGATCCAGGTGGTCAGCCGCGCCCGTGAACAGGGCATCGACCTGAGTCCGAAAGACATCTTCCAGCACCCCACCGTCCGCCAACTGGCCGAGCGGGTCATGTCGGCGGAACCTGTCACTTCGGCGGCCAGCGCCCTGGTGGACATGCCGCTGCACGGCCTGACCGAGCAGCAGGTGCGCCAGTTGCCGCTGCCGCAAGGGCAGTTGGGCGGGTTGTACCGTCTGTCCCCGATGCAACAGGGCATGTTGTTCCTCGGCTTGAATTCGCCGGAAGCCGACCTGTACATCAACCAGTTGAGCATCCCGGTCCAGGGCCTGGAGCCGGCGCGTTTCCAGGCTGCCTGGGAGGCGGTGAGCCGGCGCCATGACATCCTGCGCAGCGGTTTCCTCTGGCAGGACATGGCCGAGCCGTTGCAGTTCGTCCTCGCCGATGCGCCGTTGCCCATCAGCCTGCTGGACTGGCGCGAGCAGGACGTTTCGGCCCAAGCCCTGCAACACCTGGCCGACCGTGAGCGGGCCCGGGGCTTCGACCTGGATCGCCCACCGTTGCAGCGCCTGCTGCTGGTGCGGATCGGCGCGGACAGCTATCAACTGATCTGGACCTACCACCACATCCTGATCGACGGCTGGAGCAGTTCGCAGTTGATCGGTGAGGTGCTCAGCCTCTACTCGGGGCGCGATCTGCCCGAGGCGGTGCCGTACCGTCACTACATCAACTGGCTCGCCCAGCAGGATGCCAGCGGCGGGGAACGTTTCTGGCGCCGGCACCTGGCCGACCTCGACGAACCGACCTACCTGGCCGACGCCGTGCCGCGCAAAGAAGAAGGGCAGGGCAGGGGGCATGAGGCGCTCTACAGCCGCCTGGGCGAAGCCCGGACCGAACAGTTCAAAGCGTTTGCCAGGGACCAGCAAGTCACCCTCAATACCTTGGTGCAAGGCGCCTGGCTGGTGCTGCTCAGTCGCTACAGCGGCCAGCGTTGCGTGGCGTTCGGTGCCACGGTGGCCGGCCGTCCCGCCAGCCTGCCGGCGTCGGAATCGATCCTGGGGTTGTTCATCAACACCCTGCCGGTGATCAAGCAGGTGTGCGCCGAGCAACCGGTGGGGCCGTGGTTGCGTGACCTGCAGGACTACAACCTGGACATGCGCGAGCGCGAATACACGCCGCTGACCGACGTCCAGCGCTGGGCCGGGCGCGCCGGGCAATCGCTGTTCGACAGCATCATCGTGTTCGAGAACCACCCCATCGACCAGGCGCTGCGCGAGTGGCGCGATGACTCGTTGAAGTTTGGCGAGAGCAGCGCTGCCGGCCTGACCAACTTCCCGATGGACCTGATGGTCACCCTCGAAGACGGGCTGGTGATCGAATACATGTTCCTGCGCGAGCATTTCGACCGGGCCACGGTGGAAGGCATCCGCGCCAACATGGAAGGGCTGTTGGCGGCGCTGTGCGAGGACGCCGCACGGCCCCTGGGCCGTCTCGGCCTGGTCACCGGGCAGGCACTGGCGGCCCAGGCGGCCGAGCCATCGCTGGTGCCAGTGCCAGTGCCGGTGCACGTGCGCATCGGCCAATGGGCTGCCCGCGACAGTGAGCAGACGGCGGTCATCTTCGACGGCCAGCGGTTCAGCTACGGCCAGATCGAGGCCCGGGCCAATCGCCTGGCCCACGCCCTGATAGCCGAAGGGGTCGGGCCGGACGTGCGGGTCGGCGTGGCCTTACCCCGCAGCGAGCAGATGATTGTCGCCTTGCTGGCGGTGCTCAAGGCGGGCGGTGCCTACGTGCCGCTGGACGCCACTTATCCACGGGAGCGCCTGAGTTACCTGATGGACGATTCGGGCATTGCCCTGTTGCTCAGCGACTCGCGCCTGGACGCCGTATTGCCGACCCGGGCCAATCTTCATGTGCTGGCGCTGGACCGTCTGAACCTCGACGACCTGCCGGGCACGGCGCCCCAGGTGACGGTGCAGCCGGAAAACCTTGCCTACGTGATCTACACCTCCGGCTCCACCGGTTTGCCCAAGGGCGTGGGCGTGGGCCATGGTGCCTTGGCGATGCACTGCCAGGCCATCGGCCAGCGTTATGAAATGAGCACGGCCGATTGCGAGTTGCACTTCATGTCGTTCGCCTTCGACGGTGCCCATGAGCGTTGGCTGACCCCGTTGACCCATGGTGCGCGGTTGCTGATCCGCGACGACAGCCTCTGGACTGCCGAGCAGACCTTCAACGCCTTGCATGAGCATGGCGTGACGGTGGCGGCGTTCCCGCCGGTGTATTTGCAGCAACTGGCCGAGCACGCCGAGCAACAGGGCAACCCACCGCCGGTGCGGGTCTACTGCTTCGGTGGCGATGCGGTGCCGCAAGCGAGTTTCGAGCTGGCCAGGCGGGCCCTCAAGCCGCGCTACATCATCAACGGCTACGGTCCGACCGAAACCGTGGTCACGCCGCTGATCTGGAAGGCGGGCGCCGAGCAGACGTGCGGCGCGGCGTATGCTCCCATCGGCACGCTCGTCGGCCAGCGTTGTGGCTACGTGCTGGACCACGACCTCAATCGCCTGCCGGTCGGCGTGGCGGGCGAGCTGTACCTGGGCGGGGCGTTGGCCCGAGGTTACCTGGGGCGCGCCGGCGGCACGGCCGAACGTTTTGTCGCCGATCCATTCGGCGGCGCCGGTGCCCGCCTGTATCGCACCGGCGACCTGGTGCGACAACGCGAGGATGGCACCCTTGACTACCTGGGCCGCATCGACCAGCAAGTGAAGATCCGGGGCTTCCGTATCGAACCGGGGGAAATCGAGGCCCGTCTCAAGCAACTGCCGGGGGTGCGTGACGCGGCGGTGGTGGCGCGTGACGGCGCCAGCGGCAAGCAATTGGTCGGCTACGTGCTGCCCGTCGATTCGACATCGACCGGGGAGTGGTGCGAGGGCCTGCGCGAACAGCTCAAGGCGAGCCTGCCGGACTACATGGTGCCGGCCCACCTGATGCTGCTCGAACGCCTGCCGCTGACACCCAACGGCAAGCTCGACCGCAAGGCACTGCCGGCGCCGGGCGCCGATCCGGCGCGCCAGGGCTACGTGGCACCGGACAGCGCGCTTGAAAAAGCCCTGGTGGACATCTGGCAGGACGTGCTGAAAGTCGAGCGGGTCGGGGTGACCGATCACTTCTTCGAACTGGGCGGTGACTCGATCCTCAGCCTGCAAGTGGTGGCCCGCAGTCGGGGGCTCAAGGCCCAGGGCTTGAACCTTAAGCTGCGCGACCTGATGCAGAAACCGACCATCGCCCAGTTGGTGGCGGGTTTGCAGGGCCAAGCCTCGACGCCTTCCACTGTGTTGGCGATGAACGCCGAGGTGCGGGGCACGGCACCGCTGTTCTGCATCCATGCCGGGTTTGGCACGGTGTTCGACTATGAACCGCTGGCGCGGCGCTTGAGCGGTGTGCGCCAGGTGCTGGCGGTGCAGTCGGCGATGCTGCTGGATCCGGCGTGGCGCGACGCATCGCTGCCGGCGATGGCCAGCGCCTACGTGGCCCAGATCCGCGCACGGCAACCGCAAGGGCCGTATTCGCTGCTGGGTTGGTCCCTGGGTGGCACCCTGGCCTTGTTGATGGCCGCGCAACTGGAGCGCGAAGGGCAGCAGGTCGAGTTCGTCGGCCTGGTCGACAGCTTCGTGCCTTCGGCCGCGGTGGATCGCCACGCAGTGGATGACTGGCGCGCCGACCTGCGGGATTTCGTGCGGGTGACGTTGCCCGACGCCAGGTTGCCGCAGTTGATCGAGGGCGAGGAAACGGCGACGAATCTGCGCGCGTTGCTGGCGACGGCGATGGCCGGCGAGGGCGTTGCCTCCACCTACCTGGCCTTGGGTGCCGATGAGCTGGCCCATGTCTTTTGCGTCGCCCGCCACCTCAAGCACCTGTCGCTGCAACTGGACCGGTGCCCGACGGTGGCGGTGGAGCCGACGTGCTGGTGGACGCCGGGGCGCGAAGCCGAAGGGCTGGAACTGGCTGCGCAGGTGGGGCAGCCGGTGCAGGGTGAGCGGATCGACTGCGGTCACTTCCAGATTCCCCGGGATGAACGATTCCTGGCCAGGGCTGAAGAAATCCTTGCCGAGATCGTTGAATCAGAAGTCTTGTCCTGAACCTGTGGCCGGCCGGGCGTTGTGCCCGGTCGGCGTGGAGAGTGTGCTCAATGTCGTTGAACCCTGATATCGCTGCATTCCTGGAACTGGTGGGCAATGGCCGCGCCAGTGGCAAGCGCGTGCCCATGCACCAGATGAGCCCGGACCAGGCCCGTGAACAATTCGATCAGTCGTCGCAGTTGATGGATGCCGGTGGTGAGGCGCTGGAGGTGGTCGAGCCCCTGCACATTGCAACCCGCGACGGTGACCGTCTCGCAGCCCGGCTGTACAGCAGTCGGCCGCTGAAGCAAGGGCTGGCCCGGCCGGCGCTGATGTATTTCCATGGGGGCGGCTATGTGGTCGGCAGCCTCGATTCCCATGATTCACTGTGCCGCAACCTGGCGGCGATGGCCGACTGCGTGGTGGTGTCGGTGGCTTATCGACGGGCGCCGGAGTTTCGTTTTCCCACCGCTGTCGAGGATGCCCTGGACGCCTGGATGTGGCTGGTGGCCGAATCGGACAGGCTCGGCATCGATACCCGGCGCCTGGCGGTGGGCGGCGACAGCGTCGGCGGCAGCCTGGCCACGGTGCTGGCGACGCAACCGCTGGACACTGCGCCGCTGTTGCAGGTGCTGATCTATCCGGTGACGGATGCCAGCCGCAGCAGGCCGTCCATCGAGCGCTACGGTGAAGGTCATTTGCTGGAAAAGGCATCGTTGGAATGGTTCTACAACCATTACCAACGCGACACCACCGACCGCCACGACCCGCGCTTCTCACCGCTGCTGGGCGAGATCCCGCCGAGCCTGCCGCCGGTGCTGCTGATCCTCGCCGAATGCGACCC
This sequence comes from Pseudomonas sp. MS646, assembly GCF_036693845.1. Lineage (NCBI taxonomy): Bacteria > Pseudomonadati > Pseudomonadota > Gammaproteobacteria > Pseudomonadales > Pseudomonadaceae > Pseudomonas > Pseudomonas sp. MS646. The sequence continues at coordinate 4,209,116 of NZ_CP144763.1, read as the reverse complement.
TCTGCATGACGAAGGCGTGGCGTATGCGCAGCACCTGCAACAGGCCGGGGTGGCAGTTGAGCTCAAGGTGTATGCCGGCATGACCCATGACTTCATCCGCATGGGCGCCATCGTCGACGACGCCGAAGAGGCTCAGCAACACATCGCCCAACGATTGAGGGCAGTGTTTGCTCACTGATAAACATCACCTGAACAGACAGACCGCTTTCGCGGGCAAGCCCGCTCCCACCATTAAATAGGGGATGTCCATAAAACCTGCGCCTGGCAAAGGTCCCTGTGGGAGCGGGCTTGCCCGCGAAGGCGCCCGCCCAGCCAACATCATCGGTCCAGACAGGCCGCTTTCGCGAGCAAGCCCGCTCCCACCATTAAATGGGGGATGTCCATAAAACCTGCGCCTGGCAAAGATCCCCGTGGGAGCGGGCTTGCCCGCGAAGGCGCCCGCCCAGCCAACATCACCGGTCCAGACAGACCGCTTTCGCGAGCAAGCCCGCTCCCACCATTAAATGGGGGATGTCCATAAAACCTGCGCCTGGCAAAGATCCCTGTGGGAGCGGGCTTGCCCGCGAAGGCGCCCGCCCAGCCAACATCATCGGTCCAGACAGGCCGCTTTCGCGAGCAAGCCCGCTCCCACCATTAAATGGGGGATGTCCATAAAACCTGCGCCTGGCAAAGATCCCCGTGGGAGCGGGCTTGCCCGCGAAGGCGCCCGCCCAGCCAACATCACCGGTCCAGACAGGCCGCTTTCGCGAGCAAGCTCGGTCCCACCATTGGATTGGGGTGAGTTCCGAGTTTTGTTGCCCCCGGCTACCCATTGGGAACCGGGGGCGGTCCCCGGTCAGAGTACCGAGGCGGTCTGTGGCAGTTTCGGTTGGCGGTACAGGTCCAGCAGGACCTGGTCCAGTACGGACGAAGCGCCCCAGGGTTTGGGGTCGTTAAGGATGGCTACCACGGCCCAGGTGTTGCCGTTGATGTCACGGCTGAAGCCGGCAATGGCGCGGACGGTGTTCAGGGTGCCGGTCTTGACGTGGGCTTCGCCGGCCATGGCGGTGGTCTTGAGGCGCTTGCGCATGGTGCCGTCGGTGCCGGCGATTGGCATCGAGCTGATGTACTCGGCGGCATAAGGGCTGCGCCAGGCGGCTTGCAGCATCGCCGCCATTTCCCGGGCGCTGACACGTTCGGCGCGGGACAGGCCGGAGCCGTTCTCCATCACCAGGTGTGGCGCGGTGATGCCTTTCTTGGCCAGCCACTGGCGCACGACCCGCTGCGCGGCCTTGGCGTCGTCACCGTCGGCTTCGTTGCGAAACTGCGCGCCGAGGCTCAGGAACAACTGCTGGGCCATGGTGTTGTTACTGTATTTGTTGATGTCACGGATGATTTCCGCGAGGTCCGGCGAGAAGGCCCGGGCCAGCAGCTTTGCACCGCTCGGAGTCGCGGCGAGGCGATCCTTGCCCTGGATGCTGCCGCCCAGTTCCTTCCAGATGGCTCGCACGGCGCCAGCGGTGTAGGTGGCGTGGTCCAGCAGCGACAGGTAGGTCTGGGAGCTGCACCCCTCGCCGAGCTGGCCGCCGACGGTCACGGTCACGCTGCCGTCCGCCTGGGGCACCGGGTTGTAGCGCACGCCGCCGGTGCATTGCTTGCCGTTGACGGCCTTGACCTGGTTGTCGATGCGAATGCTGGCGATCGGCGGTTCCACCGACACCAGCACCCGGCCGGCGTCATTGCGGGCGACGAAACGCAGGGCCTTGAGGTTGACCAGCAGGGCGTCGGGCTTGACCAGGAACGGTTTGTTCTCGTCGTTGCCGTCGTCGTTGAACTCCGGCAGTTGCGGCTGGATGAAGAAACCGCGGTCCAGCACCAGGTCGCCGGTGACCTGCTGCACGCCATTGGCCCGCAGGTCGCGCATCAGCAGCCAGAGTTTTTCCATGTTCAGCTTGGGGTCGCCGCCGCCCTTGAGGTACAGGTTGCCGTTGAGGATCCCGCTGTTGAGGGTGCCGTCGGTGTAGAACTCGGTTTTCCACTGATGATTGGGGCCGAGCATCTCCAGGGCCGCGTAGGTGGTCACCAGTTTCATGGTGGACGCCGGGTTGACCGAGACGTCGGCGTTATAGACGGTCGGGGTGCCGGGGCCGTTGAGCGGCACCATCACCAGGGACAAGGCGTTGTCTTGCAGTTTGCTGGTCTTGAGGGCCTTCTGCACGTTGGGTGACAAGGCGGTGTTGATCGTGGCGGCGCTGGTGGAAACAGGGAGGGCCAGGGGAAGAAGAAGGCTGGCCAGAAGCAGTGGACGCAAAGATTTGATCATTTGAAATAAAACCCTACAGGCGAGGGGGAAAAGACGAGGACATGAAAATGAACGCCCTCAACGGTCATGAAAGTGTCGGCATTATGCCCCAAGCTGCAACGGCTTGGCCCGTACCCTGGCCCTTCGCGACGCTATTTTTTACCGACGGTAGGTCGATCCCCCCGAACAGTCGGGCAATTGATGCACCAAACTGGTAAAGTGCCGGCCGTTATTACTTAAGAGGATTGTTCCAATGGCGACTAACCGTTCCCAGCGTCTGCGCAAAAAACTGTGCGTGGATGAATTTCAAGAGCTGGGTTTCGAATTGAACCTGGATTTCAAAGAAGATCTGGCCGACGAGGCTATTGACGCTTTCCTCGACGCTTTCTTGAAACAAGCCATGGAAGCCAATGGCCTGGGCTACGTGGGCGGCGACGACTACGGTCTGGTTTGCCTGCAGAAGCGTGGCTCGGTTTCCGAAGAGCAGCGTGCGGCCGTCGAGGCCTGGCTCAAGGCGCGTCCTGAGCTGACCAGCGTTGAAGTCAGCCCGCTGATGGACGTGTGGTACCCGGAAAAGCCGATCAACGCCAAGGCGTGATGATCTGAGCCGGCAACCCTTCAGGGTGCCGGCTTTTTTGTGCCTGCTTATCGGGTGATTGCCAGGCCGTCTTCGCGAGCAAACCCGCGCCCACAGGGTCATGCGAACGACGCAAACCCAATGTGGGAGCGAGCTTGCTCGCGAAGCTTTCAGAGGCGATCAGGCCTTGCGCCAATTGAGGATCAGCAAGGTCAACACCCCCGCCACGATTCCCCAGAACGCCGACCCGATGGAAAACAGCGTCAACCCCGACGCGGTGACCATGAACGTCACCAGCGCCGCTTCCCGTTCCCGGGCTTCGCTCATGGCGATGGTCAAGCCATTGATGATCGAGCCGAACAATGCCAGGGCCGCGATGGACAGCACCAGTTCCTTGGGCAACGCCGCGAACAACGCCGCCAGCGTGGCGCCGAACACCCCGGCAATGCCGTAGAAAATCCCGCACCAGAGCGCCGCCGTGTAGCGCTTGTCGCGATCCTCGTGGGCGTGCGGGCCGGTGCAGATGGCGGCGCTGATGGCTGCCAGGTTGATGCCATGGGAGCCGAACGGTGCCAACAGCAGCGAGGCAATGCCGGTGCTGGTGATCAGCGGCGAGGCTGGAACGTTGTAGCCGTCGGCCCGCAGCACGGCGATGCCGGGCATGTTCTGCGAGGTCATCGCCACGACGAACAGGGGGATGCCGATGCTGATGGTGGCGGCCAGGGAGAAGTGCGGCGTGGTCCAGACCGGTGTCGCGACTTCCAGGGCAAACCCGCTGAAATCCAGCAGCCCGAGCAGGCCGGACAAGGCCGTGCCCACCAGCAGCGCGGCAAGCACCGCGTAGCGCGGCGACAGGCGCTTGACGACCAGGTAGGTGAAGAACATCCCCAGGACCAGGCCGGTGCGATGCTGGGTGGCGACGAAGATCTCGCTGCCGATCTTGAACAGGATGCCTGCGAGCAGGGCTGCCGCCAGGGACGCCGGGATGCGCCTGACCAGGCGCTCGAAACTGCCGGTCAGGCCGCAGATCGTCACCAGCACCGCGCAGGTGATGTAGGCACCGATGGCCTCGCCGTAGCTCACGCCGCCCAGGCTGGTGATCAACAGCGCCGCGCCGGGTGTCGACCAGGCAATGGTGATCGGCGTGCGATAGCGCAGCGAAAGGCCGATGGTGCACACGGCCATGCCGATGGAAATCGCCCAGATCCACGATGAAATCTGCCCGCTGGTCAACCCTGCTGCCTGCCCGGCCTGGAACATCAGCACCAGGGAGCTGGTGTAGCCGGTCATCATGGCAATGAACCCGGCGACGACGGCCGATGGCGATGTGTCGGCGAGCGGACGAAGTGGCGTAGTCGTGACTTCGGTCATGGCGGGCGATGATCCTTGTTATAAATTTGGCAAAGCCAGGAACAACCCTGTGGCGAGGGAGCAAGCGCCCTCGCCACAGGGTTGCGGTTTAAGCCTAAACTCAACCCCGTGAGCGATTGCAATACAGCCAGGCCCGCAAACAGCCGTACAGTCGTGTTGCCATCAGAGGTTGTGTACAATCGAGGTGTTTTTTACGCGATACTTGCCAGCGACCGGCTGTGCCGTATTACAGTCACGGTCAATTCGCCGCAGTTCTCCCGACTCGAGTGCCCATGAACGAACAGTTGCAGCCCCTCAAGAAACAACCGCGAGCCGGTAAGGCCGGTCGCAGCGGTACCCAGGACGATATCGTCTACGCGCATATCTTCGAGGCCATCCTCGAACAACGCTTGGCGCCCGGTACAAAGCTGAGCGAAGAGGCACTGGGGGAGATTTTCGGGGTCAGCCGCACGATCATTCGTCGGGCGTTGTCGCGCCTGGCCCATGAAGGGGTGGTGCTGCTGCGGCCCAACCGCGGCGCCGTGGTCGCCAGCCCGAGTGTCGAGGAGGCTCGCCAGGTGTTCATGGCCCGGCGCCTGGTGGAGCGGGCTATCACCGAACTGGCGGTGCAGCATGCCACCGCCGAGCAGCTTGCCGAGCTGCGGCAGATGGTCAACGACGAGCGCGACAGTTTTTCCCGGGGCGACCGTGGCGCCGGCATCCGCCTGTCGGGCGAATTCCACCTCAAGCTGGCCGAAGCGGCAAAGAATGCGCCGTTGATCAGCTTCCAGCGCAGCCTGGTGTCCCAGACCTCGCTGATCATTGCCCAGTACGAAAGCGGCAACCGTTCCCACTGCTCCTATGACGAGCACACCCAGTTGATCGACGCCATCGAGGCGCGCGACGCGACGCTGGCGGTGGACCTGATGATGCACCACATGGACCACATCGACAGCAAGCTCAACCTCGACGAAGAAAGCGCCTCGGACGACCTGCACGCGGTGTTCTCGCACCTGTTGCAGAGCAAGAAGCCAGGACGGTCGACGGCCAAGCTCTGATTGAGTTGAGTCAGCGGCACCGAGTTCCCCCCTTCGCGAGCAAGCCCGCTCCCGCATTCGACCGTGTTGTCATGACATACGCGGATCAAATGTGGGAGCGGGCTCGCTCGCGAAAGCGGTGTAACAGGCGAAGGAAATCTACCGCTGATGCACCAATTTACCGGCCGCGTAAGTCTGCATCACCGTCCGGTCATCCCCCAGGGTCATCAGCACGAACAACCGCTCGGCAATGTCGTTGGCCTGTTTCAGGCGATAGCCCAGCAGTGGCGTCGCGTTGTAGTCCAGTACCAGGAAATCCGCATCGGTGCCCGGCTGCAAGGTCCCGATCCGCTCTTCCAGGCGCAGTGCCCTGGCGCCGCCGAGTGTCGCCAGGTACAGCGACTTGAACGGGCTCAACCGCGCACCCTGCAACTGCATCACCTTGTAAGCTTCGTTCAGCGTGTGCAGCAGTGAAAAACTGGTGCCACCCCCCACGTCGGTGCCCAGGCCGACGTTCACCTTGTGCTTCTCGGCCATGGGCAGGTTGAACAGGCCGCTGCCCAGGAAGAAGTTCGACGTCGGGCAGAAGGCGATGGCCGAACCGGTTTCGGCCAGGCGTGCGCATTCGTCGTCGCACAGATGCACGCCGTGGGCGAACACCGAGCGCTCGCCCAGCAGTTGGTAGTGGTCGTAGACGTCCAGGTAACCCTTGCGCTCGGGAAACAGCGCCTTGACCCATTGCACTTCCTGCAGGTTTTCACTGACGTGGGTCTGCATGTACAGGTCGGGGTACTCGCTCAGCAACTGCCCGGCCAGCGTCAATTGTTCCGGGGTGCTGGTGGGGGCGAAGCGGGGCGTCACGGCGTAGTGCAGGCGGCCCTTGCCGTGCCAGCGCTCGATCAACGCCTTGCTCTCGGTGTAGCTGGATTCGGCGGTGTCGGTCAGGTAATCCGGGGCGTTGCGGTCCATCATCACTTTGCCGGCGATCATCCGCAGGTCCAGCTTCTGGGCCACTTCGAAGAAGGCATTCACCGACTGTGGGTGCACGCTGCCGAACACCAGCGCCGTAGTGGTGCCATTGCGCAGCAGTTCCTTGACGAAAAGATCGGCCACGGCCGCGGCATGGGCCGGGTCGGCGAACTGGCTTTCGCAGGGGAAGGTGTAGGTGTTGAGCCAGTCCAGCAATTGCTCGCCATAGGCGCCCACCATGCCGGTTTGCGGCAGGTGGATGTGGGTGTCGATGAAGCCGGGGGTGATCAGCGCGTCGGGGTAATGGTTGATCTCGATGTCCGCGGCCAGGGTCGGCAACAGGTCATGGGCGTGGCCGATGGCGCTGATCTGGCCGTTTTCCACCACCAGCAGGCCGTCTTCGAAATACTCATAGGAGGCTTCGATCCCTACTTCGGCCGGGTCGGCGAGGCTGTGGAGCAGGGCGGCGCGGTAGGCTTTGCGTGTCAGGGGCATGAAAGGTTTCTCAATGAAGAATCAACGGTTGGCCTGGCTGCGGCGCGAGGCCGGCAGCAGCTTGGCGATCGGTTCGGCGCGCGCGGTGTGCTGGCCGAAGTCGGCGTTATAGGTGGCGATGATTTCGCCGGCGATGGAGATGGCGATTTCCACAGGCAGCTTGCCTTTGACTTCGCCGATGCCCATCGGGCAACGTAGGCGTTGCAAGGTGCCGCTGTCGAAGCCGCGATCGCGCAGGCGATGTTCGAACTTGACCCGCTTGGTCTTCGAACCGATCAGGCCGAAGTAGGCGAAGTCGTTGCGCTTGAGGATCGCGGCGCTCAGTTCCAGGTCGAGCGCGTGGTTGTGGGTCATGACGATGCAGTAGCTGCCGGCGGGCAGTTCGTCGACTTCATCCAGTGGCTCTTCGGTGACGATCTTGCGTACGCCGTGGGGCAAGTGTTCGGGGAATTCCGCCTCCCGCGAATCGATCCAGCGCACCTTGCAGGGCAGGCTCGCCAGCAACGGCACCAGGGCGCGGCCGACATGGCCGGCACCGAACACGGCAATCTGCGCCTGCACCTGGCCCATGGGTTCGAACAGCAGCACCGTTACGCCACCGCAGCACTGGCCGAGGCTGGCGCCGAGGCTGAAGCGTTCCAGGTGGGTAGCCTGCTGGCCGCTGGCAAGCATCTGCCGGGCGATTTCCATGGCCTTGTATTCCAGGTGCCCGCCGCCAATGGTGTCGAACGTCTGGCTGGCGCTGATGACCATCTTCGAACCGGCGTTGCGCGGCGTGGAGCCGAGCTCTTCGATGATGGTCACCAGCACGCAGGGTTCGCCGCGGGTTTGCAGGTCGGCGAGGGCGCTGATCCAGTTGTACATGTTCACCTCGACATCTTTGTTGTCTGTTCGGCGGCCTTCGCGAGCAAGCCCGCTCCCACACTTTGGAATACGTTTCCCTGTGGGAGCGGGCTTGCTCGCGAAGGCGGCGCTGCGGTCTACAGCGAAGCCAACTCGGTTTCAGCGGGTTCAGTCGCAACGACCTTCAACCCACGCATCTGCTCGCAACCCCACAACACCCGTTCCGGTGTCGCCGGCGCGTCGATCTTCGGCTGGTGCCGGTAATCCCCCAGGCTCGCCACGGCGTCCTTGATGGCGCACCAGGCGGCGATGCCGAGCATGAACGGCGGCTCGCCCACGGCCTTGGAGTGGAATACAGTGTCTTCGGGGTTCTTGCGGTTTTCTACCAGCTTGACCCGCAAATCGAGCGGCATGTCGGCCACGGCGGGGATCTTGTAGCTGGCCGGACCGTTGGTCATCAGCTTGCCCTTGTCGTTCCACACCAGCTCTTCCATGGTCAGCCAACCCATGCCCTGGATGAAGCCGCCTTCGACCTGGCCAATGTCGATGGCCGGGTTCAGCGAGGCACCGACGTCGTGGAGGATGTCGGTGCGCAGCATCTTGTATTCGCCGGTGAGGGTGTCGACGATCACCTCGGCGCACGCCGCGCCATAGGCGTAGTAGTAGAACGGCCGGCCACGGGCCTGGCTGCGGTCGTAGTAGATTTTCGGGGTCTTGTAGAAGCCGGTGCTCGACAGCGAGACCTGGGCGAAATAGGCCTGTTGGACCAACGCCTCGAAGGTCAGGATGTGATCGCGCACCCGCACATGGCCGTTGTGGAAGACCACGTCTTCCTCGCTGACCTTGTACTGCCGCGCGGCGAACTCCACCAGGCGCCGCTTGATGATCTCGGCGGCATTCTGCGCCGCCTTGCCGTTGAGGTCGGCACCACTGGAGGCGGCGGTGGGCGAGGTGTTGGGGACCTTGTCGGTGTTGGTCGCGGTGATCTGTACCCGGTCCATTTCCACCTGGAACACTTCGGCCACCACTTGCGCGACCTTGGTGTTCAGGCCCTGGCCCATTTCGGTGCCGCCGTGGTTCAGGTGGATGCTGCCGTCGGTGTAGACGTGGATCAGGGCACCGGCCTGGTTGAGGAAGCTGGCGGTGAACGAAATACCGAACTTCACCGGCGTCAACGCCAGGCCCTTTTTCAGGATCGGGCTGTTGGCGTTGTAGCGCCGCACCGCTTCGCGGCGTTCGGCGTACTGGCTGCTTTCTTCCAGTTCGCGGGTCATTTCCTCGAGCATGTTGTGCTCGACGGTCTGGTAGTAGTGGGTGACGTTGCGCTCGGTCTTGCCGTAGTAGTTGGCCTTGCGCACGGCCAGTGGGTCGAGCGCCAGGTGCCGGGCGATGGCGTCCATGACTTCTTCGATGGCCACCATGCCTTGGGGACCGCCGAAGCCGCGGTAGGCGGTGTTCGAGGCGGTGTTGGTCTTGCAGCGATGGCCGTTGATGGTCGCGTCGCCCAGGTAATAGGCGTTGTCGGCATGGAACATCGCCCGGTCGACAATCGAGGCCGACAGGTCCGGCGAGCAGCCGCAGTTGCCGGCCAGTTCCAGGGCGATGCCGTGCAGGCGCCCGGTGCTGTCGAAGCCCACGTCGTATTCGATGTAGAACGGGTGGCGCTTGCCGGTCATCAGCATGTCTTCGACCCGCGGCAGGCGCATCTTGGTCGGCTGCCCGGTGAGGTGGGCGATCACCGCGCACAGGCAGGCCGGGCTGGCGGCCTGGGTTTCCTTGCCGCCGAAGCCGCCGCCCATGCGGCGCATGTCCACCACCACCTTGTTCATCGACACGCCCAGCACTTCGGCCACCAGCTTCTGCACTTCGGTGGGGTTCTGGGTGGAGCAGTAGACGATCATGCCGCCGTCTTCGGTGGGCATCACCGAGGAGATCTGGGTTTCCAGGTAGAAGTGTTCTTGCCCGCCGATGTGCAACGAGCCCTGGATGCGATGTTCGGCGCTCGCCAGTGCGCCGGCCGAGTCACCGCGCTGATGGGTGTGGCTGTCGAGCACGAAGTGGCGCTTGCGCAATGCTTGGACCACGTCCAGCACCGGTTCCAGGTCTTCATATTCGACGATGGCCGCCATGGCTGCCTTGCGTGCGGTTTCCAGGTCCCGGGCAGCGACGGCCAGCACCGGCTGGCCGACGAATTGCACATCGTCGATCGCCAGCAGCGGGTCGCCGGGCAGCAACGGGCCGATGTCCTTGAGGCCCGGGATGTCTTCGTGGGTGATGGCGATGCGCACGCCTTCGAAGGCATAGCAAGGCGTGGTGTCGATGCGCAGGATCCGTGCATGGGCACGGTCCGAGAGGCGCGCGTAGACGTGCAACTGGTTGGGGAATTCGAGGCGGTCGTCGATGTACTGCGCCTCGCCGGACACATGCTTGGCGGCGCTGTCGTGCTTGACGCTGCGGCCTACACCGGTGCTCAGGTCGCGGGCGAACAGCTCGGCCAGTTCGGCTTGGGTCTTCTCTACGGCGTGATGGTTAGACATAAGCGGTCACCCGAGTCTCGATGTGCGGCGTTTGCAGTTCGATGAAGTACTTGCGCAGTAGGTTGCGGGCGCTGAGCAGGCGGTATTCCTTGCTGGCGCGAAAGTCCGACAGAGGCGTGAAGTCCTCAGCCAGGGCCGCGCAGGCGCGTTCGACGGTGCTGTCGTTCCACGGCGCACCGATCAGCACGGCTTCGCAATGGGTGGCGCGCTTGGGGGTCGCGGCCATGCCGCCGAAGGCCACGCGGGCATCGCGGACCACGCCGTTGTCGATGCGCAGGTTGAACGCCGCGCAAACGGCGGAAATATCGTCGTCCAGGCGCTTGGACACCTTGTAGGCGCGGAACGCCTGCTCGGCGCTGGCCCGGGGCACGATGATCTTCTCGATGAACTCGCTTTCCTGGCGGGCGGTCACTCGGTAGTCGATGAAGTAGTCTTCCAGCGCCAGGGTGCGGCGGGTCTGGCCCTTGCACAGGACGATCTGCGCGCCGAGGGCGATCAGCAGGGGCGGCGAGTCGCCGATCGGCGAAGCGTTGCCAATGTTGCCGCCCAAGGTGCCCTGGTTGCGGATCTGCAAGGAGGCGAAGCGTTGCAGCAGGTCGCCAAAGTCCGGGTATTCGGCCTTCAGGGCTTCGTAGCAGTCGGACAGCGCGGTGGCGGCGCCGATCTCCAGGCGATCGTCGAAACGCTCGACGCGCTTGAGTTCGGCGACGTTGCCGACGTAGATCATCACCGGCAGGGTGCGGTGGAACTGGGTGACTTCCAACGCCAGGTCCGTGCCGCCCGCCAGCAGGCGCGCCTGGGGGTAGGCGTCATAGAGGTCGGCCAGGTCGGCCACGGTCAGGGGCACCAGGCAGCGCTTGTCGCCGCTGTTGAGTTCGCCGGTTTCGGTGGGGGCGATGGCTTTGAGGCGGGCGATGGTCTGGTCCTGGCGAGCGTCGAACTGATCCGGCTGGCTGGCGCAGCAGGCCTGTTCGGCGGCGGCCAGAATCGGCCGGTAGCCGGTGCAGCGACACAGATTGCCGGCGAGGGCTTCATGGGCCTTGTGGGCGTCGGGTTGGGCGCTGTTCTTCTGCAGGGCGAACAGCGACATGACAAAGCCCGGCGTGCAGAAGCCGCATTGCGAGCCATGGCAATCGACCATCGCTTGCTGGACGCTGTGCAACTGGCCCTGGTGCTTGAGGTCTTCGACGCTGATCAGCTGTTTGCCATGCAGGGACGAGACGAACGTCAGGCATGAGTTGAGGCTGCGATAGCGCAGGCCTTCGCGGCCGTTCTCGTCGGTGTGCAGTTCGCCCACCACCACGGTGCACGCGCCACAGTCGCCGCTGGCGCAGCCTTCCTTGGTACCGGATTTGCCGAGGTGCTCGCGCAGGTAATTGAGCACGGTCAGGTTCGGGTCCAGGGCATGCTCGCTACGGAGCTCCTGGTTGAGTAAAAACTGGATCACGGAAGGCCTCGCAGACTCATTATTGTTGTATCGACGTGGGCCGAATTTAGCAGGTCTGACTTTTCGGTCAATGATTTTCTGACTTAAAGGTCAGGAAAATTCGGTTTGTCGATTTACAACGGGGTGAATTGAGTATTGACCCTCGGGCCATACCCTGCTTTTTTGCTTATATCGTGCCAAAACCCGGTACAGGCCCTGCGCCATGACGTAGTGAGTGCGCTACACTGCGCCGCTTGTGCAAATCGAAGAGTTTGAAGGAAAACCATGACGTTCAAGGCCCCGGACAGCCTCGCCGAGCAAATCGCCCATCATCTCGCCGAGCGCATCATTCGCGGTGAAATGAAACCGGGAGAGCGCATCCAGGAGCAGAAGGTCACCCTGGCGCTCAATGTCAGCCGTGGGTCGGTCCGCGAGGCCTTGTTGATCCTGGAGCGGCGCCACCTGGTGGCGATCCTGCCGCGCCGTGGCGCCCACGTCACCGAACTCACTGAACACAAGGTGCGCAGCCTGTGCACGCTGATGAGCGAGCTGTACATCCTGCTGGGCAATGCCGTGGCCCATGGCTGGCAGCAACCGGCCGACATGGCGCCGTTCGTGGCGATCCAGCAGCGCCTGACGGACGCCTTCCAGCGCCAGGACATCCGCACCTTCGTCGATGAAAGCTTCAGCGTGATGCGCGCGGCGTACCCCTTTGCCAACAACCCGTACTTGCAGGAAACCGTCGAGAACCTGCAACCGGCCATGAGCCGTGCCTATTTCCTGGCGCTGGAGCAGCGCAAGGCCGAAATGAGCGAGTTCCTCGATTTGTTCCAGCGCCTGCTCGTCGCCGTGCTGGCCCGTGATTTGCCGCAGATCCGCATCGTGCTGACGGCCTACGCCCAGCGCAGTTGCGACCTGGTGGTTTCTGCCCTAACGGCGGCCTGACGTGCGACTCAAGTGCATCAAGCTGGCGGGGTTCAAGTCCTTCGTCGACCCGACGACGGTGAACTTCCCCAGTAACATGGCGGCGGTGGTCGGGCCCAATGGTTGCGGCAAGTCGAACATCATCGACGCCGTGCGCTGGGTGATGGGCGAGAGCTCGGCCAAGAACCTGCGCGGCGAGTCGATGACCGACGTCATCTTCAACGGCTCCACCAGCCGCAAGCCGGTCAGCCAGGCCAGCATCGAACTGGTGTTCGATAACTCCGACAGCACCCTGGTGGGCGAGTATGCGGCCTACGCGGAGATTTCCATTCGCCGCAAGGTCACGCGCGACAGCCAGAACAGTTACTTCCTGAACGGTGCCAAGTGTCGGCGCCGGGACATCACTGACATTTTCCTGGGGACCGGCTTGGGCCCGCGCAGCTACTCGATCATCGAGCAGGGCATGATCTCCAAGCTGATCGAGGCCAAGCCTGAAGACCTGCGCAACTTCATCGAAGAAGCCGCCGGTATTTCCAAATACAAGGAACGACGCCGGGAAACGGAAAACCGTATCCGCCGCACCCATGAAAACCTCGCCCGCCTGACCGACCTGCGCGAAGAGCTCGAACGGCAGCTCGAACGCTTGCACCGTCAGGCCGAGGCGGCCAAGAAATACCAGGAATACAAGGGCGAGGAGCGTCAGCTCAAGGCCCAGCTCTCGGCCCTGCGCTGGCAGGCGTTGAACGAACAGGTCGGCCAGCGTGAGGCGGTCATCGGCAACCAGGAGGTCAGCTTCGAAGCGCTGGTGGCCGAGCAGCGCAACGCCGACGCGGCCATCGAACGGCTGCGGGACGGGCACCATGACCTGTCCGAGCGCTTCAATCTGGTGCAAGGACGCTTCTATTCCGTGGGCGGCGACATCGCCCGGGTCGAACAGAGTATCCAGCATGGCCAGCAGCGGCTGCGCCAGTTACAGGATGACTTGAAGGAAGCCGAACGCGCGCGCCTGGAAACCGAATCCCACCTGGGCCATGACCGTACGCTGCTGCTGACCCTTGGCGAAGAGCTGGAACGGCTCACGCCGGAGCAGGAAATCACCAGTGCCGCCGCCGAAGAAGCCGCCGCGGCCCTGGAAGAAGCCGAAGTGACCATGCATGGCTGGCAGGAACAATGGGACAGCTTCAACCTGACTTCGGCCGAGCCACGCCGCCAGGCCGAGGTCCAGCAGTCACGCATCCAACAGTTGGAAACCAGCATGGAGCGCCTGGCCGAGCGCCAGCGCCGTTTGGCCGAAGAGCGCGCGTTGCTGGCGGCGGACCCGGAAGACGCGGCGATCCTGGACCTGAGCGAGCAACTGGCGACCAGCGAAGCCACCCTCGAAGACTTGCAGGCCAGCGAGGACGCCCAGGTCGAGCGCCTGGAGCAGTTGCGCCAGGCCTTGCAGGCGGCTTTGCACAACCAGCAGCAGGCCCAGGGCGAATTGCAGCGGCTCAATGGCCGTCTTGCCTCGCTGGAAGCCTTGCAGCAGGCCGCGCTGGACCCGGGCACGGGCACCGCCGAATGGCTGCGCGACCAGCACCTGGCCGAGCGGCCGCGCCTGGCCGAGGGCCTGAAGGTCGATGCCGGTTGGGAACTGGCGGTGGAGACCGTGCTGGGTGCCGACCTGCAAGCGGTGTTGGTGGACGATTTCGGCGGCTTCGACCTGTCGGGCTTCAGCCAGGGCGATCTGCGCCTGCTCAGCCCGGCGGGCGACGGGGTGCGCGTGCCCGGCAGCTTGCTGGACAAAGTCGAGGCCCAGGTCGACCTGTCGCCCTGGCTGGGCCAGGTCAAGCCGGTGGACAGCCTCGAACAGGCGTTGGCGCTGCGAGGGCAACTGGCGCCGGGCGAGAGCCTGATCAGCCGCGACGGGTACTGGGTTGGCCGGCATTTCCTGCGGGTGCGCCGGGCCAGCGAAGCCGAGAGCGGGATGCTCGCCCGGGGCCAGGAAATCCAGCGCCTGGGTGCCGAGCGCGAAGAGCGCGAGGCCAGCGTCGAAGCCCTGGAAAGCGAATTGCAGAACCTGCGGGCGCAACAGCGTCAGCAGGAGAACGGCCGCGAACACCTGCGACGGCTGTTGCAGGACGAAGCTCGCCAGCAGGGCGAACTGAAGGCTCAGTTGTCAGCGGGCAAGGCCAAGGTCGAACAACTGGCGCTGCGCCGCACGCGGCTTGAGGAAGAGATCGCCGAGCTGGGTGAGCAGCGGGCGCTGGAGCATGAACAGATCGGCGAGGCGCGCCTGCAATTGCAGGAAGCCCTCGACGCCATGGCCCAGGACACCGAGCAGCGCGAGTTGCTGCTGGCCCAGCGCGACAGCCTGCGCGAGCGCCTGGACCGGGTGCGCCAAGAGGCGCGGCAGCATAAGGATCACGCCCATCAACTGGCCGTGCGCCTGGGCTCGCTCAAGGCGCAATACGATTCCACGCGCCAGGCGCTGGAACGCCTGGAAATGCAGTCCGAGCGCCTGACCGAAAAACGCGAGCAGTTGAGTCTCAACCTGGAGGAGGGCGAGGCGCCGCTGGAAGAGTTGCGCCTCAAGCTCGAAGAGTTGCTCGACAAGCGCATGACCGTCGACGAAGAACTCAAGACGGCGCAGATCGCCCTGGAAGACGCCGACCGCGAGCTGCGTGACGCCGAGAAGCGCCGTAGCCAGGCCGAGCAGCAATCCCAGTTGATCCGCACCCAGATGGAACAGCAACGCCTGGAATGGCAAGCCCTGACCGTGCGCCGCAAGGCCTTGCAGGACCAGTTGCTGGAGGATGGCTACGACCTCGACGGCGTGCTCGCCACCCTGGTGGCCGGCGCGAACGAGAAGGACGCCGAGGAAGAGCTCGAACGCATCGCCCAGCGCATCCAGCGCCTGGGTGCCATCAACCTGGCGGCCATCGACGAATACCAGCAGCAGTCCGAACGCAAACGCTACCTCGACGCGCAGAACGATGACCTGGTGGAAGCGCTGGAGACCCTGGAAAACGTCATCCGCAAGATCGACAAGGAAACCCGCAACCGCTTCAAGGATACCTTTGATCAGATCAACGGCGGTTTGCAGGCCCTTTTCCCAAAAGTTTTCGGTGGCGGCAGCGCGTACTTGGAACTGACGGGTGAAGATTTACTCGATACAGGGGTGACAATCATGGCGCGTCCTCCTGGCAAGAAGAACAGCACCATCCATTTGCTCTCCGGTGGCGAGAAGGCGTTGACCGCCCTGGCCCTGGTTTTTGCCATTTTCAAACTGAATCCGGCGCCGTTCTGCATGCTCGACGAAGTCGATGCACCCCTGGATGACGCTAACGTGGGCCGTTACGCACGACTGGTGAAGGAAATGTCCGAAACGGTGCAGTTCATCTACATCACCCACAACAAGATCGCCATGGAAATGGCCGACCAGTTGATGGGCGTGACCATGCACGAGCCGGGTTGCTCGCGGCTGGTGGCAGTGGATGTGGAGGAGGCCATGGCAATGGTGGATGCGTGAAGGGTGGGCCTGTAGGGCATCTACTTGGAGCGCTGTAGGTATTTTTTACCCTGACGCCTTCACAGATTGGCACAAGGCCATGCGACAGACGGTGTAAAGTTATCTTTGGTCGTGCTAGTTTAATGTCAATTTTTCGTATGCGTGGGCAAAAGGCCATTCAGAACATAGAGTTGGCGCCACGTTTTAAAGCGGTTTGCAATTAGCTAAGCCCCTTATTTTTCAGCATTTTTATAGAGGCACGGGATTACATGGAAATCGGTCTGCGCGAGTGGCTGATCGTCATCGGCATCATTGTCATTGCCGGTATTCTTTTCGACGGCTGGCGCCGCATGCGCGGTGGCAAGGGGAAACTGAAGTTTCGCCTGGACCGCAGCCTGTCGAACCTGCCGGATGACGATGGCAACGCCGAACTGCTGGGCCCGCCCCGAGTGCTCGACACGCATAAAGAGCCACAGCTCGATGAGCACGACCTGCCGTCGATGAGCGCCCCGGTGCGCGAGCCCCGGGAGTCTGGCTCCAAGCGCGGCAAGCGCAACAGCGAGCCATCCCAGGGCGACCTGAACCTCAACCTGGACCTGGACGGCGGCCCGAGCCTGAACAGCCGTGACGACGACTTCCCGGACGAGAACAGGACATCGAACGCCGACAAGGATCAGGCCCAGGCCGAGGAAGTGCTGGTGATCAGCGTGATCTGCCGCGACCCGGCCGGCTTCAAGGGCCCGGCGCTGTTGCAGAACATCCTGGAAAGCGGCCTGCGTTTTGGCGAGATGGACATTTTCCATCGGCACGAGAGCATGGCCGGCAACGGCGAGGTGCTGTTCTCCATGGCCAACGCCGTCAAGCCGGGTGTATTCGACCTGGACGACATCGACCATTTCAGCACGCCGGCGGTGAGTTTCTTCCTCGGCCTGCCGGGCCCGCGTCATCCCAAGCAGGCCTTCGATGTGATGGTGGCCGCAGCCCGCAAGCTGTCCCAGGAGCTCAATGGCGAACTGAAGGATGACCAGCGCAGCGTGCTGACCGCCCAGACCATCGAGCACTACCGCCAGCGCATCGTCGAGTTCGAGCGTCGGGCGTTGACCCAGAAGCGCTGAAGTCATCAGAGACGTGTAGCTGAGGGACTTTTGTGGCGAGGGGATAGATCCCCTCGCCACAGGTTCTGTATGGGTAGGTTCGGGTGCGAACTGCCGACGATTTTAAAAGATTGAGCAGCCTAGGCTGCTCTTTTGCTTTATGAGAGAACACTATGAAAGCCGCTGAAACCCGCATCCTAGAGCTGCGCACCGAACTGGATCAGCACAATTACCGCTACCACGTCCTCGATGAGCCGAGTATTCCGGACGCCGAGTACGACCGCCTGTTCCACGAGCTCAAGGCCCTGGAAGAGCAACACCCGGAGCTGGTGACCAGCGACTCCCCGACCCAGCGGGTGGGCAGCGTGGCGCTGTCGGCGTTCAGCCAGGTGCGGCACGAGATCCCGATGCTCAGCCTGGGCAACGCCTTCGACGAAACCACGATGCGCGAATTCGACCGCCGGGTGACCGAAGGCCTCGATTTGCCGATGGGCGATCTGCTGGGTAGCGGGGCGGCGGTGGAGTACAGCTGCGAACCCAAGCTCGATGGTCTGGCGGTCAGTCTGTTGTACCAGGATGGCGTGCTGGTGCGCGGTGCCACGCGCGGTGATGGCACCACCGGCGAAGACATCAGCGTCAATGTGCGCACCGTGCGCAACATCCCGCTCAAGTTGCAGGGCAGCGGCTGGCCGCCGGTGCTGGAGGTGCGTGGCGAGGTGTACATGTCCAAGGCCGGCTTCGAGCGCCTCAATGCCTCGCAGCTGGAGGTGGGTGGCAAGACCTTCGCCAACCCGCGCAACGCGGCGGCGGGCAGCTTGCGACAACTGGACTCGAAGATCACTGCCAACCGTCCCCTGGAATTCTGCTGCTACGGCATTGGCCAGGTCAGTCGCGACATCGCCGACACGCACATCGGCAATCTCAAGCAGCTCAAGGCCTGGGGCATGCCCATCAGTCGCGAGCTGAAGCTGGCCCATGGCATCGATGAGTGCCTGGACTACTACCGCGACATCGGCGAGCGGCGCAACGCACTGCCCTACGAGATCGACGGCGTGGTGTTCAAGGTCAACAGCATCGCCTCCCAGCGCGAACTCGGTTTTCGCGCCCGTGAGCCACGTTGGGCGATCGCCCATAAATTCCCGGCCAGTGAAGAGCTCACCGAACTGCTGGACGTCGAGTTCCAGGTCGGTCGCACCGGCGCGGTCACGCCCGTGGCCCGGCTCAAACCGGTGAAAGTGGCTGGCGTGACCGTGGCCAACGCCACGCTGCACAACATGGACGAAGTGGCGCGGCTGGGCCTGATGATCGGCGACACGGTGATCATCCGTCGCGCCGGTGACGTGATCCCGCAGGTGGTGCAAGTCGTCACCGAGCGGCGTCCGGAACATGCCCGCCCGGTGGAAATCCCCCAGCAGTGTCCGGTGTGCGGTTCCCATGTGGAGCGCACGCAACTGATCAAGCGCAGCAAAGGCCGTGAGACCATCAGCGAAGGCGCGGTGTACCGCTGCGTGGGTCGCCTGGCGTGCGGGGCGCAGCTCAAGCAGGCGATCATCCATTTCGTCTCGCGCCGGGCCATGGACATCGAAGGCCTGGGCGAGAAGAGCGTCGAGCAGTTGGTGGATGAAGGTCTGGTGGGGTCGCCGGCGGATTTGTATGCGCTGACGTTCGAGCAGGTGGTCGATCTGGAAGGCTTCGCCGAGCTGTCGAGCAAGAACCTGCTGGCGGCGATTGCCGACAGCAAGAAACCGAGCCTGGCGCGTTTCGTCTACGCGCTGGGCATCCCGGACGTGGGCGAGGAAACCGCCAAGGTCTTGGCGCGCTCCCTCGGCTCCCTGGAGCGCGTCCAGGCGGCCCTGCCGCAAGTGCTCACCTACCTGCCGGATATCGGCCTGGAAGTGGCCCACGAGATCCACAGCTTCTTCGAAGACCCGCACAACGGCCAGGTGATCAAGGACCTGCTGCGCCATGGCCTGGACATCCAGGATCAGGGCGAGCTGGGCGCCGAGTTCTCTGCCTGTACCACCCTCGGTGGCTTCCTCGACAAGTTGCACGTGCCGTCGGTCGGGCCGGGCGGGGCGCAGAAACTGGCGGATAAGTTCGGTTCGCTCGAAGCAGTCATGGACGCCGACTGGCTGGACATGCGCCAGGCGTTGCCGGAAAAACAGGCCAACGCCGTGCGCGAGTTTTTCGCCATCGCCGAGAATCGCCAGCAAGCGCAGGCCGCCGAGCAGCAGTTGCGCGATTTCGGCATGCATTGGCAGAGCGAGAAGAAAGTCGTCGAAGGGTTGCCCGAGGCGGGTCACACCTGGGTGTTGACCGGTTCGTTGGAGCTGATGAGTCGCGACGTCGCCAAGGAGAAGCTGGAGGGGCTGGGGGCCAAGGTCGCCGGTTCCGTGTCGGCGAAGACCTATTGTGTCGTGGCCGGGCCGGGCGCGGGTTCGAAGTTGACCAAGGCCAATGAGCTGGGGCTCAAGGTGCTGGATGAAGAAGCGTTTGTCGCGTTTCTTGGCCAGCATGGCATCACGGTCTAGCTGGCAGCGACCGGGGTGGCTGCGCCACCCAGCGGGAGCGAGCTCCCTCGCCATGGGAACGATCGGGGGATGTGGATGATCTAGTCTTGCAGACTCCCGGGAGAGATCGCCATGTACCGCTTCTTCGAACAACTGAGCTCACGCATCGCCGCGCCGTTCCTGGGGGACCGTTCGCGTAACAGCAAGGTCTGGCCGTGTCGGTGCGGGCAGTCATTGTTTTTTCGCAACAGCCAATGCCTGGCGTGCCTGGCGGTGCTGGGGTATCAACCGGAGCAGAGTCGTCTTTCGTCCCTGCAACCAGGCGAACAACCCGGCACCTGGACCCTGGATGCCGACCCGCAAGCCGGGTTGTTCCGTCGTTGCGCCAATCTGGACACCCCGGCCGGGTGCAATTGGTTGCTGCCAGCCAACGACCACGACACCTTGTGTATCGCCTGCCGCCTGAACCGCACCATCCCCGACCTGTCGATCCCGGAGAACCCCGAGCGCTGGCGCAAGGTCGAGATCGCCAAGCGTCGCCTGGTAGCGCAGTTGATCACCCTCGGCTTGCCGGTCGTCGCGAAAACCGTCGACGAAAAGGCCGGCCTGGCTTTCGATTTCATCGGTGTCGACCCGGACGGAAAACCGCCGATGACCGGCCACGCCAGTGGGCTGATCACCCTCGACATCAAAGAGGCGGACGACGCCCATCGCGAATACGTGCGCCAGCAGATGCGCGAACCCTATCGCACCTTGCTCGGGCATTTCCGTCACGAGGTGGGTCACTATTACTGGGATCGGTTGATCGCCAACAGCCATTGGCTCGAAGCGTTCCGTGCGCTGTTCGGCGACGAGCGCGCCAGCTATGCCGAAGCCCTGGATCGCCACTACCAGCAGGGCGCGCCGCTGGACTGGCAAACGCACTACGTCAGCGCCTACGCCACTATGCACCCCTGGGAAGACTGGGCCGAGACCTGGGCGCACTACCTGCACATGATGGACGCCGTGGACACCGCGCTAGGCTTCGGCATGAGCGCCCGGGAAATGGATTTCGACTACCAACCGTTCCCGCCCGAGACCTTGTACGACCCGGGGCATGCCGGGGGCGCGGCCTTTCTCTCGTTCGTCAACGCCTGGATCGAACTGGCCGGCATGCTCAACGAACTTTCGCGCAGCATGGGCCAGCCGGACTTCTACCCCTTCGTCGTGCCGGCTGCGGTCATCACCAAGTTGCATTTCATTCATCTGGTGATTCAGGAGGAGGGTGGTCGAGCGGATGAGGTGTTGTTGTAGCCTCTTTGGCGTAGTCCATTGAAGACAGTTAAGTAATGCCGTTTATGTATACGGCGCTTTGCGTTTGAAGTTTCTTTTACCATGCGAGCCGCCATGGACGATGGCTTACTAATTATGGATGAAACGATGAAACTTCATGAACAGCATCAAACCACGATCATTCCCAATGCGCCGCGCCGACTTTCCCAGGCCGGCCAAAGCCGCTACAGCCTTATATTGGCGTGGCAGATTCCCGATAACGTCCGGCCCGAACAGGTGGCTGCTCACACGTTCAAGGTGACTGCGCTGGCTACAGGGCAGCCCCAGCACGTCCCTGCAACCACCGTGCGCCCGGACGGCCGAGGCTGGTACCGGCACGAAATACGCGTCAGCGGGGGAGCCCAACCCGTGTCTTTCAATGTCCAAGTCAGAGCCCAGGCACTCAACGGGGAATATGGTCCTTTTTGTCCTGCACTGGTGTGCACAACTTCCTCTTGAGGGGGGTGGGGATTCAGGGGGAGTCACTTGTTGAATTTTGCTCGGGTTGCTGTAAATCCAGACACCTGTCCCTGACTTCGAGAGTAGCAATGCGTGGGGGCGAGCCTGCTCGCGATAGCCCGCTCCCAGGCGACCCCGATGCCGAACCCGGCGTCACCTTCCCAAGCGACCGCCGCTCCCCCAGCAAGTGCTTGAGCCCCTTCGATTTTTAATCCATGGCGAACGGTTGTAACTTCTCGCCAGATAGGTACAATGGCGCGGCTCGCCGTCAGGCAGCGTCGTTATGGTGACCCCATCGGTCCCCCCGCAACGATTACCCGTGAACCTGGTCAGATCCGGAAGGAAGCAGCCACAGCGGGAACATTGTGTGCCGGGGTGTGGCTGGTGGGGTTGCCTCCATAACGCTCTCAAGCCTTCGTTCGCAAGGTTCGTGAAATTCCCTTTTTTAGTTGCCCGATCGACAGATCGCTGTTTTCTGCTGCCCGGACATCGGCTGGCAGGGCAACCGATTGCCCACGCAAAAGCCTGGCTGCCGTCTCGCCGGCAAACCAGGCTTTTTTGTGTTTCACAACTGCATCAAGGCTTGGACATGGCCTGGTCAACCGCTGCGATCAGCTTTCCCAGATCCTTCGGGGTGGCTTTGTGTATGACACCGAACAGATACGCTCGCTGTTCTTCTTCATCGGCCATGTCGCTAAAAAAGGCCTTCAACTGCACATCCAGTACGTCGGCAAGCATGAACAAGGCTTCGACGCTGGGGGTGTAGGTGCCGGTTTCGAAACGGCTGATGGTTTTGGGGTCAAAACCGGTTTTTTCGCCAAGTTCAGCCTGAGTTAGCCCCGCTACTTTGCGATAGCGTCTGATGGCTGGACCCAAACTTGAAATTTGCATCGCTTAATTCCCATTTAGAATCAAGAACTTAACGATAGATTTTTGCATTAGGCAACCGCATGATTCATCACCTTGCTTTGCAAAATGTGATGTGTTTCGTAGAATCGGCCTTTGGTATGGGCATTTGGTGACCTGCTGCAGAGGTCGGCATGCGCGAAAAGAATGCGCCATGCACGTCAGCTCGTGACCAACGGCATGGGGGTTGGTCCCCCGGATCGTGCTGCCAGGGCCCGGATCCAGCTTACCTCAAGGTCTTTGAGCCTAGTTGATTTTCGCCTCTGCGAGGGCGGCAACCGCGCGCGCCAAATGAGCCTGACTCATGGATGACTGCTTCGATGGATAAGAAGTACCGCAGAGCCGTTGACGCTGCCGCGATTTTCTCCGAAACCGATTTGAGCGGGCGCATTACCTACGTCAACGAGCCGTTCTGCCAACTGTTCGGCTATTCGCGTGACGAGCTGCTGGGGGCGAACCATCGCCTGCTCAATTCCGGCCAGCACCCTGACGAGTTCTTCAGTGCCATGTGGCGCACCATTACCTTGGGGCAGGTCTGGAAAGGCGAGATCTGCAACCGGGCCAAGGACGGTACGTTGCATTGGGTCGATACCACCCTGGTGCCGGTGATCGACGACGATACGGGGCAAATCGAGCGCTACCTGGCGATTCGCTTTGACGTCAGCGAAAAGCGCCGGCTGCTGCACTCGTTGCAATGGCGAGTCGGCCATGACGTGCTGACAGGCTTGCCCAATCGCACTTACCTTTCCGAATTGCTGGACCAGGCCCTGGCGTTTTCCCGGGCGGAAAACCTGCCCCTGGCGGTCTGCATGCTCGATCTCGATGGATTCAAGGCCGTCAACGACGGGCATGGCCATGCCAGTGGCGATCAACTGTTGGTGGAGGTCGCCCGGCGCCTGCGTAGCATTGTGCGTGGCGAGGACGTGGTCGCGCGGCTGGCTGGGGATGAATTTGTGCTGGTGTTGCGCCATGTGCGCGGCATCGATGAACTGAACGCGGCGTTGAACCGGGTGTTGATCGCCGTTTCCATGCCGTATGCCATTGATGGCAAGAGCGTCAAGGTCTTCGCCAGCATCGGCGTCACGCTGTTCCCGTGGGATGACGAAGACGCCGAGACCTTGTTGCGCCACGCCGACCAGGCGATGTACGTGGCCAAGCAAAGCGGCCGCAACCGTTTCCACCTGTTCGATGTATCCCGCGACAAGGAAGTGCGCGCCACCTATCAAACGGTCGAGCGGGTACGGCAGGCACTGGTGAACGATGAGTTGCGCCTGCATTTCCAGCCCAAGGTCAACATGCGCAGTGGCACCGTGGTCGGCCTGGAGGCGTTGCTGCGCTGGAAGCATCCGCAACGGGGCCTGGTGCCGCCTGGGGAGTTCCTGCCGCTGGTGGAGGAAACCGACCTGATCGTCGAGATCGGCGAGTGGGTCATGGGGCAGGTCCTGACCCAACTGCAACAGTGGCAGCAAGCGGGGCAGGGGTGGCCGGTGAGCATCAATATCTCGGCCCGGCATTTCCAGCGGGCGGACTTCGTCGAGCGGCTGCGGCAGGTGCTGGAGCGGCATCCGGCGGTATCGCCGCGCTTGCTGGACCTGCAGATCGTCGAGTCCGTCGCCGTGGAAAACCTCGTCAATGTCAGCGCCTGCCTCCAGGCCTGCCAGGCGCTGGGTGTAAGGTTTTCACTGGGCGGCTTCGGCACCGGTTTTTGTTCGCTCAATGACCTCAAGCACTTGCGCACGCAAACCATCAAGATCGACAAGGCGTTCGTCCGTGACATCCTGCATGATCAGGATGATCTGGCGCTGACCGAAGCGGTAATTGGCCTGGCCCGGGCGTTTGGCCGCGAGGTCGTGGCCGAGGGGCTGGACAGCCTCGAACATGGGCAACTGCTGTTGCGCCTGGGCTGCGAGGTCGCCCAGGGGTACTTCATTGCCCGGCCCATGCCGGCCGAACGGGTGCCGGGCTGGGTGTCGGGCTTCAGTCCACCGACGCAATGGCGGCAGCGACCGGACGGTCAAGGCGATCGGGTGTCGCTCGCCGACTCCACGTCGCGACCGGTGTAGAGCTGGATGATCGCGTCGATTTCCCCTGACAGTTTCATTTTCAACAGGGTACGCAGGATGCGTTGGGCGGGGATTGTCGGATCGTTGCGCACATAACAGCTCAGTTCCCGCTCCTGGAGCACCGCTACCTCCTGTAATTGCCGTTCTGCGGCGTGCCGTTGATTGAACCAGTCCAGCGCCCATTGGTTGCTCACCGCATAGCGATACCGCCCGGCCAGCAGTTTCGCCAGCACCTGGTCCTGGCTACGGGCGTCGTCCCGCCGTAGCTGGCCGCTGTCGAACAGCGGTTGCAAGGTTGGGTAGGAATAACTGAGCACGGTGCCGATGGGTTGCGGTTCCAGTCGCGCCGGTACCACGCGCTCGGGGCCGCCAGGGGGGCCGACGAGCAGGTCGCGCTGGAAGAACAACGGGATGCTCCAGAGGTAATTGCGACTGTCGTCATGCACCCATTCCGGGGTGACATAACAGCGCAAGTCGGTTTCACCGTTTTTCATGGCGCCGTCAAGGCGGGCGCGGGACAGCACGTGGAATTCGGCCGGCATGCCGACCTGGGTGGCCAGGCTGATCATGATGTCGGGCAATATGCCCTGGGTCGGACGGCCGCGTTCGATCTGCACCATGGGCATGGCCCAGCCGTCGGTGATGGCGATACGCAAGGGTACTTCTTCTGCCAGACAACTGGTCCCCAGCAACAGCAAAGCCCCCATGGCTGTGCGCATAAACTCTCCTGACCAAGCCAAACCGTGTCGACAACCGAGCCCCAGACCCAAGCTTAGACATATTAGACGAGCGCACCGGATGCAATTTCGCCCCTGCTCCGCTAGCATTAGCCGCTTATGTTCCTTCGTTGCGACGGTTTTCGATGAGTTATCAGGTTCTTGCACGTAAATGGCGTCCGCGCTCGTTCCGCGAAATGGTCGGCCAGACCCATGTGCTCAAGGCTCTGATCAATGCCTTGGACAGCCAGCGGCTGCACCACGCCTACCTGTTTACCGGAACCCGTGGCGTGGGCAAGACCACGATCGCGCGGATCATCGCCAAATGCCTGAACTGTGAAGCCGGTATCACTTCGACCCCGTGTGGCGAGTGTTCGGTCTGCCGGGAAATCGACGAAGGCCGTTTCGTCGACCTGATCGAGATCGACGCCGCCAGTCGCACCAAGGTCGAGGACACCCGCGAGCTGCTCGATAACGTGCAGTACGCCCCGAGCCGTGGGCGCTTCAAGGTCTACCTGATCGACGAAGTGCACATGCTCTCCAGTCATTCCTTCAACGCGTTGCTCAAGACCCTCGAAGAGCCGCCGCCCTACGTCAAGTTCATCCTGGCGACCACCGACCCGCAGAAACTTCCTGCGACGATCCTGTCCCGTTGCCTGCAGTTCTCCTTGAAGAACATGACCCCGGAGCGGGTGGTCGAGCACCTGACCCACGTCCTGGGCGTGGAGAACGTGCCTTTCGAAGACGATGCATTGTGGCTGCTCGGTCGCGCCGCCGATGGCTCGATGCGCGATGCCATGAGCCTGACCGACCAGGCCATCGCGTTCGGCGAAGGCAAGGTCATGGCGGCCGATGTGCGGGCCATGCTCGGCACCCTCGATCATGGCCAGGTCTATGACGTGTTGCAGGCGCTGATCGAAGGCGATGCCAAGGCTCTGCTCGAAGCCGTGCGTCACTTGGCCGAGCAAGGCCCGGACTGGAGTGGCGTGCTTTCGGAAATCCTCAACGTGCTGCACCGGGTCGCCATCGCCCAGGCCTTGCCCGAGGGCGTCGACAATGGCCACGGCGACCGTGACCGGGTGCTGGCCCTGGCTCAGGCACTGCCGGCCGAAGACGTACAGTTCTACTACCAGATGGGCCTGATCGGCCGACGCGACCTGCCCCTGGCGCCGGACCCGCGCGGTGGCTTCGAAATGGTCCTGCTGCGGATGCTCGCGTTCCGCCCGGCCGACACGGCGGACGCCCCGAGGCAACCGCTAAAGCCAGTGGGGATCAGCCAGGCCACAGCTGATTCCGCCAAGCCAGTGGCTGCCGCGCCCGTCGTTGCGCCGGCAGTGGCTTCTGCTCCGCCAGCGCCGGCCCCGGTCCCGACGCCGGTCGTCGCACCTGCCGCGCCCGAGCCTGAGACAGTGCTCGAGGCCGAACCTGAGCCTGAACCCGAGCCAGTCGCCGAAGCGGTGATCGATTTGCCCTGGAACGACCCGGTCGAGCCGCCCATCGTCCAGCAGCCAGCGGTGGAGCCCGTACTGGAAACCGTCGCCGAGCAGCCCGAGTTGCCGCCGATGCCCTTGCCGACACCCGACAGCGTGGTGCCCGAGGCGCCCGAGTGGGTCGCCGCCCCGGTGCCGGAGCCGACAGTGGCCGACGTCGCGATCGCCACGCCGGGCGTGGACCTGGATGACGAACCGCCGCTGGACGAAGACTACATCGAGCCGGACCTGGACTCGGCTTACAGCTACCTGGACGAGCTGGCCAGCGAGCACGCCGCCGAACCGGCTCCCGAGCCTGAACCGGAACCGGCGGCGATGCCGGCCACCGGGCTGGCCTTGCAATGGCTGGAGCTGTTCCCGAAACTGCCGATCACCGGCATGACCGGCAGCATCGCCGCCAACTGCACGTTGATTTCCGTGGAAGGGGACCACTGGTTGCTGCACCTGGACCCGGCCCACAGCGCATTGTTCAACGCCACCCAACAGCGTCGCCTGAACGAGGCGTTGAACCAGTACCACCAGCGCACCCTGACGCTGAGCATCGAGCTGATCAAGCCTGAGCAGGAAACCCCGGCCCAGGCCGCGTCCCGTCGCCGTGCCGACCGTCAGCGCGAGGCCGAGGAGTCGATCCACGGTGATCCGTTCATCCAGCAGATGATGCAACAGTTCGGCGCGGTGGTGCGTCACGATACTATCGAACCTGTCGAGGCCCCGGTCACCCAGGGCTCATAACTGAGGGCGCCGGCCGAACGGGCCGACGTTTTGTTTACCCAAGTACTTTCGAGGTGATTCCCATGATGAAAGGTGGCATGGCCGGCCTGATGAAGCAGGCGCAGCAGATGCAGGAAAAAATGGCCAAGATGCAGGAAGAGCTGGCCAACGCCGAAGTCACCGGCAAGTCCGGCGGCGACATGGTGACCGTGGTCATGACCGGCCGCCATGACATCAAGCGCGTCAGCATCGACCCGAGCGTGGTCGAAGGCCTGAGCGAAGATGACAAGGAAATGCTCGAAGCGCTGTTCGCCGCTGCCGTGAACGACGCGGTGCGCAAGATCGAAGCCAACAGCCAGGACAAGATGTCCGGCATGACCGCTGGCATGCAACTGCCACCGGGCATGAAACTGCCGTTCTGATTCGCCATCCCGTTCGGGATGGGCTACACACAATGCCAGGCATCGCGCCTGGCATTTTTGTTTCTGCTGCGCAGCGGGCATCGTTGTGGGAGCGAGCCTGCTCGCGAAGGAGTCCCTGCGAACAAACATCGAACGCCACCCCCCCGGCAATGGTCTGCTCCCTATAGCGGTTCACTCAACGATCAAGGAGACGCTTCCATGTCACAAGCATCGACCTCCAACCAGCGCATCGTCCTCGCGTCCCGTCCCAAGGGGGCTCCCACCGCGGAGAACTTTCGCATCGAGCAAGTGACGTTGCCTGACCTGGCGGACGGACAAATCTTGCTCAAGACCTTGTTCCTGTCCCTCGACCCCTACATGCGTGGGCGAATGAGCGATGCGCCTTCCTACGCGGCGCCGGTGCAAATCGACGAGGTGATGACGGGTGGGGCGGTCAGTCGCGTGGAGCGTTCGCGGCACCCGAAATTCCAGGAGGGCGACCTGGTGGTCGGGGCCACGGGCTGGCAGAGCCACAGCATCAGCGACGGACGCAACGTGATCCCTGTCCCGTCCGGGCTGCCCAGTCCGTCGATGGCCCTGGGCGTGTTGGGCATGCCAGGCATGACCGCCTACATGGGACTGATGGACATCGGCCAACCCAAGGCCGGGGAAACCCTGGTGGTGGCGGCAGCCTCGGGTGCCGTCGGTTCGGTGGTCGGCCAGGTGGCGAAGATCAAGGGCCTGCGTGTGGTCGGCGTGGCCGGCGGTGATGAGAAATGCAAGTACGTGGTCGACGAGCTCGGGTTCGACGCCTGTATCGATCACCGCAGCGAACATTTTGCCGAAGAACTGGCCCAGGCCTGTGACAAGGGCATCGACATCTATTACGAAAACGTCGGCGGCAAGGTCTTCGATGCCGTGGTGCCATTGCTCAACGCCAAGGCACGGATTCCACTCTGTGGCCTGATCGCCTCCTACAACGAACATCAGCCGCCCAGGGGCCCGGATCGCTTGCCGCAATTGCAGCGGACGTTGCTGACCAAGCGCGTGCGGATACAGGGCTTCATCGTGTTCGACGACTACGGTGACCGGCAGCCGGAGTTCATCAGCGCCATGGCGCCCTGGGTCCGGGACGGCAAGGTCAAGTTCCGCGAAGACGTGGTCGATGGCCTGGAAAATGCGCCGCAAGCCTTCATCGGCCTGCTGGAAGGGCGCAACTTCGGCAAGTTGGTGGTACGGGTCGCTCAGGATTGAGTATTTGACGCTAATCGGAGGCGCGGGTATAAACCGCGTCTCGTTGTCATGTCGGACATTTCCTCGATGAGCTTCAGCCCTTTGATTCGCCAACTGATCGATGCCCTGCGAACCTTGCCGGGTGTAGGTCAGAAAACTGCCCAGCGCATGGCGTTGCAATTGCTCGAGCGTGATCGCAGTGGCGGTTTGCGTTTGGCCCAGGCCCTGAGCCAGGCCATGGAGGGGGTCGGGCATTGCCGTTTGTGCCGCACCCTCACCGAAGATGACCTGTGCCCGCAATGCGCCGATTCGCGCCGGGACGACAGCCTGTTATGCGTCGTGGAAGGGCCGATGGATGTGTACGCGGTGGAGCAGACCGGGTTCCGCGGGCGCTATTTCGTGCTCAAGGGGCATTTGTCGCCGCTCGATGGCCTGGGACCGGAAGCCATCGGCATCCCTCAATTGATCGCGCGCATCGACGAGGCGGGCACGTTCACCGAAGTCATCCTCGCCACCAACCCCACGGTCGAAGGTGAGGCCACCGCCCATTACATCGCCCAACTGCTGAACAACAAGGGCCTCATCGCCTCTCGCATCGCCCATGGCGTGCCGCTGGGCGGGGAGCTTGAGTTGGTGGACGGCGGGACGCTGGCGCACTCGTTTGCCGGGCGCAAGCCGATTACCCTCTGACAAACACCCGAAAACTCCTGTGGGAGCGGGCTTGCCCGCGAAAGCGGTGGATCAGCCACATTTATCTGGCAGAC
Organism: Pseudomonas sp. MS646; assembly: GCF_036693845.1. Classification (NCBI taxonomy): domain Bacteria; kingdom Pseudomonadati; phylum Pseudomonadota; class Gammaproteobacteria; order Pseudomonadales; family Pseudomonadaceae; genus Pseudomonas; species Pseudomonas sp. MS646. Next base: position 4,179,529 of record NZ_CP144763.1, on the reverse strand, counting down.
ACACCACTTTCGCGAGCAAGCCCGCTTGTGTCTGAGTAAGGGAATAAACTCTGGGGTGAGAGGGGTAGATGGCAAGCTGTGAGTCCGCGGTGCTTGAAGCACGAGTGGGAGCAAAGCTGCCATCTACCTTTCTACTCTGGCCCATAAGCCCGAACAGTTGGACGAGCGGCACTCGAATCACAAGCGTGGGCAAAGCCAGAGCACTCTCATTTCTGAGTGTAAGAGGGTTTTGCCATGATTTCCTGGGTCGGTATCGATATATCCAAATCAAATCTCGTCGTTTGGGTTCGACCACAGAACCAAGGCTACGAGGTCCCCAATACGCCTGAGGGTTTTGCACAACTGGTCGAACAGCTAAGCCCGTACACGATTGGCCGGGTGTTACTGGAAGCCACGGGCGGCTATGAACGAAAGGTTATGGCAGCACTGCAGGAGGCAGGTTTCAATGTGCTCAGGATCAACCCTCGTCGGGCTAGAGCCTTCGCCGTAGCAATGGGCAAGAATGCCAAGACCGACCCCATCGATGCGGCTGTTCTTGCCGATTTTGCCGAAGCTCTGCATGCGTCTCACGAAAAGCCCATTTCACCTGAGCGTGAAGCACTGCGGGAGCTGATTCAGCTGCGCGAACACTTCGTCCAGCAACGAGATGACAACAAGCGCCGGCTACAGCAGGCTCAGCTTCCGGCGGTTATCGAGGTGATCAAAGATCATATTCGCTACCTGCAAATCCAAATCAAGCAGTTTGGCAAAGCCATTAATCAAAGCATGCGTAAGCTGGATGCGGAGAAAGCCGACCGACTCACATCAGTTAAAGGGATCGGCACTGTGGCGACTGCTAGTTTGTTGGTTTACCTGCCTGAGCTCGGTGAGCTTGATCGCAGAGAGATCGCGTCCCTGGCGGGAATCGCCCCCTACAACGACGACAGTGGCAATCACAGCGGCAAACGTCAGATTTACGGAGGAAGAGCGCGGGTCAGACGTGCGCTTTATATGTCGTGCTGGGTTGTCATCCGCTATCACGCCGACTTCAAGGCCCGGTACGAAGCACTTCGAGGGCGAGGCAAGAGCGCGAAAGTCGCGCTCATCGCCTGCATGCGAATATTGCTAATCAGACTGAATGCCATGCTTCGAGACGGCACTGAATGGCGGTGACGGGTGGCAGAGGTAAGACAGTTGCTCCCACAGTCGATTAGCGTTCGCTCAGGGAAAACTGCGTCAGGCAATACGTAGGGATGCCCATGTCTTCCAGGCGCTGGGAGCCCAGCAGTTCCGGCAGGTCAATGATCGCTGCCGCCTCGTGGACCTTGGCGCCCATGCGGCGGATCAGGTTGGCGGCGGCGATCAGCGTGCCGCCGGTGGCGATCAGGTCATCGAACATAACCACCGAGTCCCCTTCGCACAGGCTGTCGGCGTGCACTTCCAGGAAGGCTTCGCCGTATTCGGTCTGGTAACCCTCGGCCAGCACGTCCGCTGGTAGCTTGCCTTGCTTGCGAAACAGCACCAGCGGTTTGTTCAGTTGATAGGCCAGGATCGAGCCGATCAGGAAGCCGCGCGCGTCCATCGCACCGATGTGGGTGAACTCGGCCTCGACATAGCGGTGGGCGAAGCTGTCCATCACCAGGCGCAGGGCGGTCGGGGACTGGAACAGCGGAGTAATGTCGCGAAAGATCACGCCCGGCTTGGGGAAGTCGATCACGGGGCGGATCAGGGATTTGATGTCGAAGGAATCGAAGACCATCGTCGAAGTGTCCTGGCAGGGCTGCAAACGCGGCAGTATAGCGCGGCTAGGGCAATCCCTCAGCCGCGCTCGTCCATCAACCGTCGATCGAGCCGCCGGCCAGGGCGCAGAGCTGGATTGGGTCGAGGATGTGAATTTCCTTGCCTTCGGCGGCAATCAATTCGTTCTGCTGGAAGCGGGTGAAGACCCGGGACACGGTTTCCACCGCCAGGCCCAGGTAGTTGCCGATTTCGTTGCGCGACATGCTCAGACGGAACTGGTTGGCCGAAAAGCCCCGGGCGCGAAACCGTGCGGAGAGGTTCACCAGGAACGTGGCGATGCGCTCGTCGGCGGTTTTTTTCGAGAGCAGCAGCATCATCTGCTGGTCGTCGCGGATTTCCCGGCTCATCACCCGCATCAACTGGCGACGCAACTGCGGCAATTGCAGCGCCAGTTCGTCGAGGCGTTCGAACGGGATTTCGCACACCGAAGTGGTTTCCAGCGCCTGGGCCGAAACCGGGTGGCTCTCGGTGTCCATGCCTGACAGGCCGACCAGCTCGCTGGGCAGGTGGAAACCGGTGAGCTGTTCTTCGCCGCCATCGCTCAGGTTGAAGGTTTTCAAAGCGCCCGAGCGCACGGCGTAGACGGAATCGAAGGTGTCGCCCTGGCGGAACAGGAATTCTCCTTTTTTCAACGGGCGTCCCCGTTTAACGATCTCGTCCAGCGCGTCCATGTCCTCCAGGTTCAACGAAAGTGGCAGGCAGAGGGGGGCCAGGCTGCAATCCTTGCAATGAGCCTGGTTGTGGGCGCGCAGTTTGACTGGCTCGGACATTTCTTAAATCCTTGTGGGAAAACACACATAGGCCGTAAGGGTACCCCAGCACAGGGGGTTGGGCCAGTGTGGTTTTACCGTCAAATTGTCGCGCTTAGATGACGCGGGAAAATCTTTGTCGGGTGTGCTGCTCCAGATAGGCGTCAAAAACCATGCACACGGCGCGCACCAGCAGGCGTCCGGCGGGCAGCACGGCGATGTGGTGGTCGTCGAGTTCGATCATGCCGTCCTGCGCCATGCTGAGCAATTGCGGCCACAGCGGTGCGAAGTAGGCGCGAAAATCGATGCCGAAGGCGTGCTCGATGTCGGCGAAGGTCAGGTCGAAATGGCAGATCAACTGCTGGATCACCGCGCGCCGCAGGCGGTCGTCGGCGTTGCAGATCAACCCGCGGCTGGTCGCCAGTTGGCCGTCGGCGAGGGTGTTCTGGTAATGGGCCAGGTCGCTGCTGTTCTGGCAATACACGTCGCCGATCTGGCTGATGGCCGATACGCCGAGGCCGATCAGGTCGCAATGGCCGTGGGTGGTGTAGCCCTGGAAGTTGCGTTGCAGGGTGGCTTCTTCCTGGGCGATCGCCAGGTCGTCGTCGGGCAGGGCGAAGTGGTCCATGCCGATGTAGCGGTAGCCGGCCGCGGTCAGTTGTTCGATGGTGCCTTGCAGCATCGCCAGTTTCTGCTCCGGGTTGGGCAGGTCCTGGCCGTTGATGCGCCGTTGGGGCATGAAGCGTTCCGGCAGGTGGGCGTAGTTGAACACCGAAAGACGGTCCGGTTGCAGGTGGATGACTTCTTCGACGGTGCGGGCGAAGTTTTCCGGGGTCTGCTTGGGCAGGCCGTAGATCAGGTCGATGTTGATCGAACGGAACTGCAAGGTGCGCGCGGCTTCGATCACGGCGCGGGTTTCGTCCAAGCTTTGCAGGCGGTTGACCGCGCGTTGCACGGCGGGATCGAGGTCTTGCAGGCCGACGCTGACCCGGTTGAACCCCAGCTCCCGCAACAGCCCCATGGTCGACCAGTCGGCTTCCCGGGGATCGATTTCGATGCCGTAGTCGCCCGAATCGTCGTCCAGCAGGTTCAGGTGCTTGCGCAGCTTGCCCATCAGTTGGCGCAGTTCGTCGTGACTGAGGAAGGTCGGGGTGCCACCGCCCAAGTGCAACTGCTCCACCCGCTGGGCCGGGTCCAGGTGACAGCCGATCAGTTGGATTTCCTGCTCCAGGCGTTGCAGGTAGGCGTGGGCACGGCCCCGGTCCTTGGTGATGACTTTGTTGCAGGCGCAGTAGTAGCAAATGTTCGCGCAGAACGGCACATGCACATACAGCGACAGTGGTCGCAGGGCCTTGCGGCTGTCACGCAGGGCGTGGAGCAGGTCGAAGGTGCCCACCTGGCTGCCGAACTGCGCCGCAGTCGGGTACGAGGTGTAGCGCGGTCCCGCCAGGTCGTAGCGGCGGATCAGGTCTGAGTCCCAACGAATGGCGTCGAGCATGCGGGCGTTCCCCGGATAGGCTGGCATGGGCGGAGTCTAGGGGGGCCGACGGCGGGGCGTGTTGATTTGCATCAACGGGGGCGACCGGCAAGGACTGCAAGTTCTCTGTGGGAGCGGGCTTGCTCGCGAAGGCGGCGGTACATCCAACATTACCGAAACAGATAGACCGCTTTCGCGAGCAAGCCCGCTCCCATAGGGGTGGGGCGGGGAATCCCTGTCAGTGCCCCATGAGCCAATGCTGGTGCGGCCCTGGCAGCGTCCAGAGGCCGAAAAGTATCACCAGCAAGCCGCCGGCCATGCGCACGCTGCGTTTGCGCAGCAGGGCAGTGATGCGTTCGGCGGCCAGGCCGGTGGCGAGCAGCACCGGCCAGGTCCCGAGACCGAAAGCCAGCATCAGCAGGGCGCTGTCCAGCGCATTGCCCTGGCTGGCGGACCACAGCAGGGTGCTGTAGACCAGCCCGCAAGGCAGCCAGCCCCACAGCGCACCGAGCAACAAGGCCCGGGGCAGGCTCGACACCGGCAGCAGGCGGTTGGCCACGGGTTGGATGTACCGCCATAAGCCGCGGCCCAGGCCTTCGATGCGGGTCAGGCCGCTCCACCAGCCCGCCAGGTACAGGCCCATGGCGATCAACAGCAGGCCGGCCAGTATCCGCATGAACATCGCCGCCGGGCTGTTGGCCACGGCCCAGCCGGCCAGCCCGATCAACAGGCCGGCGCAGGCATAGCTCAGGATCCGTCCCAGGTTGTAGGCCAGCAGCAGCCGCAAGCGCCGGCTGCGCTGTTCCTTGGGGATCGCCAGGGTCAGGGCGCCCATCAGGCCGCCGCACATGCCCAGGCAATGGCCGCCGCCCAGCAGGCCGAGGATCACCGCCGAAACCAGCAAGGGTGCCAGGTCAAGCATGAGGCGGGGCCTTGTCGTCCGGCCCGCGGGCCTGGCCGTCGGCTTCGTCCACCGCGGCCTGGTGATTAGGGTCTTGGTCGTCGAACAGGATGCTGTGGGCCGGACCGTCGAGGTCGTCGTACTGCCCGCTGTCCACGGCCCAGAAGAAAATGTACACGGCGATGGCCACGATCAGCAGCGCGGCCGGGATCATCACGTAGAGAGCTGGCATCTGGGAACTCCATGCCCGCGCGGCTCAGGCCGGCAGCGGGCGGGTATCGGGCGTGGTGTCGAACACTGGCGTGCGAGGCTGACGGGTCAGCCTGAGCGCGTTCAACACCACGGTCAACGAACTGATGGACATGCCGACCGCCGCCCACACCGGCGTAATCCAGCCGAGGGCGGCGAACGGCAACATGAGGCCATTGTACAGGCCTGCCCACACCAGGTTCTCGATGATTACCCGGCGGGTGCGTCGGGCCAGGTTGAAGGCGTGGATCAGGGCGTCGAGGCGGTTGGACAGCAGCACGGCGTCGGCGCTGGTCTTGGCCAGGTCGGTGGCCGAACCCATGGCGACGCTGATGTCCGCCGCCGCCAGTACCGGCACGTCGTTGACCCCGTCGCCGAGCATCAGCACCTTGCGGCCCTGTTGGTGCAACTGCTGCAACACCGCCAGCTTGTCGTCCGGACGCAGGCCGCCCCGCGCCTCGTCGATGCCCAGGTCGGCGGCGACACTGGCCACCATCGGCGAACTGTCGCCCGACAACAGCAGTGTCCGCCAACCCCTGGCCTGGCAGGCGGCCAGCAGGGCCGGGGCGTCGGCGCGCAGGCGGTCGTCCAGGACGAACCAGGCCAGCGGCCCGCCGGCATCGCCCAGCAACAGCCATTGTCCGGGTTCGTCCGGCATCGTCGGTACGGTTGCGCCGCTCAATTGGCAGACGAAACCGGGTTGGCCGATGCGCAGGCGTTGCTCTTCCACCAGGCCTTCCAGGCCCAGCCCGGGGGTGCTTTGTACGTGCTCGGCGGCCACGGGCGCGCGGCCGAAGGCGCGGGCGATGGGGTGCTCGGAGCGATTTTCCAGGGCAGCGGCCAGGGCAAGGCATTGGTCGCTGTCGAGGGCGGCCAGCGGTCGGATGGCACGCAACGCCAGGCGACCTTCGGTGAGCGTGCCGGTCTTGTCGAAAATCACCGTGTCGATCTGGTTCAGGCCCTCCAGCACATGGCCGCGGGTCAACAGCAAGCCGAGCTTGTGCAGGGTGCCGGTGGCGGCGGTGAGCGCGGTCGGCGTGGCGAGGGACAGCGCGCAAGGGCAGGTGGCGACCAGCATCGCCAGCACGATCCAGAAGGCCCGGGACGCGTCCAGTTGCCACCACAGCAAGCCGATGGCCGCTGCGGCGACCAGGGAGAACAGCAAGAACCACTGGGCGGCGTGGTCGGCGATCTCCGCCAGTCGCGGTTTCTCGGCCTGGGCTCGCTCCAGCAAGCGCACGATGGCCGACAGGCGGGTGTCCTGGCCGAGCGCGAGCACCTCCACCGTCAGGGCGCCTTCGACGTTGAGCGTGCCTGCCGTGACCGCATCGCCCGCCTGGCGTGGCTGGGGCAGGTATTCGCCGGTCAGCAGCGACTCATCGATGCTGGATTGGCCCTCCAGGATCCTGCCGTCGGCCGGCAGCACCGACCCTGGATGCACCAGCACTCGGTCGCCGTTGCGCAGTTCACTGAGCAGGATCCGCTCGCTCTGGCCGTCATCCGCCAGACGCAGGCATGAGGCCGGCAACAGGTTGACCAGTTGCGCGGTGGCCGCGGCCGTGCGTTCCCGGGCCCGGCGCTCCAGGTAACGGCCGGCCAGCAGGAACAGGGCGAACATGCCCACGGCATCGAAATACAGCTCGCCGGCGCCGGTGATCGATGTCCAGATCCCGGCGATGTAGGCACTGCCGATGGCCAGGGACACCGAAACGTCCATGGTCAGGTGCCGGGTCCGCAGGTCGCGCATCGCGCCCTTGAAAAAGGGCGCACAGCTATAGAAGACGATGGGCGTGGTGAGGAACAGGGCCACCCAGCGCAGGATGGTGTGCATCTCCGGGCTCAGGTCGATGTTGAATTCCGGCCAGGTGGCCATGGTCGCCATCATCGCCTGGAACCACAGCAGGCCGGCCACGCCCAACTGGCGCAGGGCCAGGCGATTCTGGGCCGCCAGTTGCTCACTGGCCTGGTCGGCCTGGTACGGATGAGCGACGTAGCCGATCTGGCGCAACTGGGCCAGCAGCGTGCTCAGCGGCAATTGAGCGTCGGCCCAGCGCACATGCAGGCGATGATTGGACAGGTTCAGCCGCGCCTCGGCCACCGCCGGCAAGCTGCGCAGTTGCTTTTCGATCAACCAGCCGCAGGCGGCGCAACTGATGCCTTCCATCAACAGGGTGGTTTCGGCCAGCTCGCCTTCATGGTGCACGAACGACTGCTGCACGTCCGGGCGATCGTACAGCGCCAGCTCATCGGTCAACTGTACCGGCAGGGTTTCGGGGTTGGCCGACGCTTCGCTACGGTGCTGGTAATAGCTCTCCAGGCCGCCTGCGACAATCGCCTCGGCCACCGCCTGGCAACCCGGGCAGCACATCTCGCGGGTTTCACCCAGGACAACGGCGGTGAAGCGGCTGCCGGGAGGGACGGGCAGGGCGCAGTGGTAGCAGGGCTGGGGAGTGGTCATGGTTGTCGCATGAAGGCCTTTATGGCTGGGGCGTTTGCGGGTTTATGGGCGCTGTTGTGGCGAGGGTCTTGTTCCCGCTCGGCTGCGCAGCAGTCGTAGTCGGATGAGCCGGTCAGACGAAGAGCGGGGCCGCTTCGCGACCCCGCCACCCAGAAGCGATTTACTTCTTCAGGTCTTCGGCGCCTTGCAGCGGTTCATCGCCCAGCAGGATGTCCTGGCCATGGTTGACCTGTTCTTCTTCGAACAACCGCCAGGTCTTGTCGTTCTCCACCCCCAGCAATTCGACAAAGCGTCGGCCCTCGATCTTGTCCGCCAGTTGGCCGACGTAGCGACCGGGTTCGCTGTCATTGCGGGTCAGGACGATCTTGCGGTCCTTCTCCGGTTGGGTCGGGGAGATCAGGCTCAATGCCAGCGTCTGCGGGCGGCTGTTGCCGTTCAGGTGCAGGTTCACTTCGCCGGTGAAGTCGTCCAGTTGCACATTGGCATGCAGTTGCAGGGTCTGGGCCAGCAATTCGCGCTCCAGCGAACGGTTGATGCCCTTGCCAGCCTCGTAATAGTTGTCGTTGACCAGGTTGTCCGGGTTTTTCACCGCAATGGTCACCATCGTCAGGCTCAGTGTCACCGAACAGGTCAAGATCCCGATAATGATCCACGGCCAGAGGTGCTTGTACCAAGGGCTGGTGGCGGTTGCTGCAGGCATGTTCAGTTCTCTCAACGAGTTTGTGGGCCGATGAATCGGCTCTTGGCTTCAACGTGAACGCTTTCGTCATCGGCATCCTTGAGGATGAAGGTCACCTCGTTGGTGCTCGATGGCAATTGCTCCGGTGCGCTGGACAATTCGACCGGCTGGCTGAAGATCTCGCCGGCCGCGACCTTGATTTCCCTACGGCCTTGCAGCTTCAGGTCGGGCAGGCCGGCGGCTTCCAGGACGTAGGTGTGGTCGCGCTGGTCCTTGTTCATGATCTTCAGGCTGTAGACGTTCTCGATCCGCCCCTCGGCGTTTTCGCGGTACAGCACACGGTCCTTGCTGACGTCGAAACCCACCAGCGAGCGCATGAAGAACGCCGCCACCAGCAAGCTGATCATGGCCAGCAGCACCAGGGCGTAGCCGATCAGGCGCGGACGCAGTTTATGGGTTTTTTGCCCGGACAGGTTGTGTTCGGTGGTGTAGCTGATCAGGCCGCGGGGGTAATCCATCTTGTCCATGATGTTGTCGCAGGCGTCGATGCAGGCCGCGCAGCCGATGCACTCGATCTGCAGACCGTCGCGGATGTCGATCCCGGTCGGGCAGACCTGGACGCACATGGTGCAGTCGATGCAATCGCCCAGGCCCAGGGCCTTGTAGTCGACGCCTTTCTTGCGCGGGCCACGGCTTTCGCCGCGACGCGGGTCGTAGGAAACGATCAGGGTGTCCTTGTCGAACATCACGCTCTGGAAACGAGCGTAAGGACACATGTAGATACACACTTGTTCGCGCAGCCAGCCGGCGTTGCCGTAGGTGGCGAGGGTGAAGAAACCGACCCAGAAGTACGACCAGCCGTCGGCCTGGCCGGTGAAAAACTCGAACACCAGCTCGCGGATCGGTGTGAAGTAACCGACGAAGGTCATGCCGGTGACGAAGCCGATCAGCAACCAGAGGCTGTGCTTGGCGAACTTGCGCAGGAACTTGTTGGCCCCCATGGGCGCCTTGTCGAGCTTGATGCGTTGGTTGCGGTCACCCTCGGTAACCTTCTCGCACCACATGAAGATCCAGGTCCACACGCTTTGCGGACAGGTATAGCCGCACCAGACTCGTCCGGCATAGACGGTGATGAAAAACAGCCCGAAGGCGGCAATGATCAGCAGCCCGGACAGCAGGATGAAGTCCTGGGGCCAGAAGGTCGCGCCAAAAATAAAGAATTTGCGTTCAGGCAGGTTCCACCAGACGGCCTGGTGGCCGCCCCAGTTCAACCAGACCGTACCGAAGTACAGCAGGAACAGGACTGCTCCACCCACCATCCGCAGGTTGCGGAACAGGCCGGTGAAGGCACGGGTGTAGATTTTTTCCCGAGAGGCGTACAGGTCGACGCTTTTGTTCGCGTCCTTGGCAGGCGGGGTGACGTCATGTACCGGAATCTGATTACTCATCAAAATGCATCCCACGGCAGTGGAAAAGTGCCAAGGCCAGTACGTGCCGACCACGGTCACAAAGGGGTGTTGCAGTGGCGCAATGATACGCCTGTCGCTCTAGCTCAAGGGTGCGACCTTTGGTCGCGTTGGGCGCAAGGGTCGAATGGTGTAGCGGATGTAACAAGTCATGATCCAGATCAATTGACTTGTCGAGTATAGCCGTCCAGCCGCGGCGGACGGCGCCAATGGGAACCCCCTTTGACGCCGCTTGAAAGGCTACCGGACCTCAACGGTGTGACTGGCGACAGGATTGCGCCAGTCGTTGTCGGCAATGATGTGCACGGTCAGGTGTTTCCTGTCGTCGGAGAGCTTGGCATGCAGCCAGGTTTTCCGGACAGCCGAGCCGCTGGTGAACAAAGGCACGTCGCCGTAGGTGTAGTTGGGCGGATGGGCCCCGGGCTTGTTGTTCCCATCGACGGAAAATACAGCGGTCACGCCATGATCCTCGATCAATTGCTTGAAACGGGTGATCTCAGCCACCGGGACTGGCCAGCGGAACGGCTGGTTCAGGCTCAACAGAATGATTTTTCCCTGAGAGCGCGCCTGTTGCAGGTCGCGCTCCAGCCAATCGAGGGACGCGGTAATTTCGTAGGCGGTGGTATTGAACACGGCGTGGGTGGAAAAATTCACCGAATACGTGGGTTGGTTATGCAATTGAACCAGGTGCACATCGCCAAAATCCCTGGCATAGGCCAGGCTCCCATACCAGGTTTTCGTCAGGCCTGAAGCCCTGGCCGACAAGTCCATGTTCCGGGTTTTTCCCCAGTAGCGTTCTTTGAAGTCGTCGACACTTCCGGCCGCACAACTGGCGCAACTTTCGACATTGAAGTCGTAGTCATGATTGCCCAGGCCGTAGTCGTAGATATTGTTCAGTTTGTTCTGCAAAACCGTCTTGATATAAGAACGCTCGCTGGCCTGACCTGACCGGGTCAAGTTGCCGTTGATCATGACAGGCACCGCGGCGGGTCCTCCTGATTGCGCACGGAACTCGGCGATGCTGGTGTACTGCGCGTCGATCAGCCAGCGGGAGCGGGACGCCGTGTCGCTGGCCGATTCGGCCTCACCGTTTTCGGATTTTTCGCTGGAGGGGTACTTCGGGCTGGCGGCAAATACGATAGCACTGGGTGCTACATCCGCCGCCAATGAATGAGCGGCCGGCACGCCGTAGAGCACTAACAAGGCGGATAGAAGTTTCAAGTCAGTCAGTTTTTTCATGGAAATCCTTTTCTATGAATAATGGATGTTTGTTCCAGGGGCGACTGTAGCGAGATGAACTTACGCGTGCCAGAGTGGAGGGCGGTGGCATTGATAGTGTTTGTGTCAGTGAGATAACAGGACAATTTCGGTGGCGTACATCCGGAAGATCTTCGCTGAGCCACGAAGATGCTTCGCTTGGGGAAGTACAGCCTGCCCTGGCTAAATTCGCCGCAATTTTACTGCCTGTACAGGATGTTGTAGAACGAAGCGGGGTCGTCATTTAGCAAAGACAGGTCATGACCCGTGGGGATTTTTTCGAACAGCGCTTTGGTGACGCTCATGCGACGTAGGATGATGGCCTCCAGCAGCTTACCAAACAGCACCTCATCATTGACGTATTTCTTCAGTTTCAGGAGTTCACGGGGTCGGTTTTTCAGGATGTGAAAGGAGTAGTTCATCAGAATCATGTTCGAGACGAACAGGTTTTCCGTTGATTGGAGCGGGTTGATTGTATCAATCAACGCGTTGAGTACCCGCTGCCTGTCCTGAGCATAAGTGTTCAGGAAAAGGTCGGGATACATGAGCTCGCTGTGACGGTCATTGAGCTTGAAGCGATAAGTGTCTGCGTCAGGTTCGGTCAGTAACCGGATAACGGCTGTCTGATAGTTTTTCAAATGGCTCAGCAGCTCATGCTCTTTCCTGGCATCCGCCTTGATCGTTCTGTAGACCAGGTCGATGATCTCCAGAAAAGGCACAGGCCCCAAGGCATCGGTCGTCATCATCAATTGATGACCCTCGATGCTGAACCGACGATACACCTCGTCGTCGATGCTCAACTCGAAGAGCAGGAACCTGAACATGTGGTTTCTGAGTTGCGCATTGGAATCGATCGTGCTGTTCTTCAAGCTGATCAACTGGATCAAGTAGAAGAAAATAAAATAGTCCTTGTTGGTTCGTTGGCGGTTGTCGATCTCAAGTAGGTAACCAAGGCGTGAGAGAACCAGAAGCAGGGCATAGCAATCCAATTCCGTGAAACCGATTTTCGCCATGGATTTTTCGAAAGCGCTTACTGAAAACAAATCGTGCCAACGGCTCACGCTGAAGGCTGAGCCGTTGCGTTTCCTGGCCACGACTCGGAGTAATGAGGGCTCGTCTTCTTCATAGAAAATGGCGCCCAGCGCCTTAGGGTAGGGGCGGGCGTTCAGGAAATTTTCAAGCTTATAGGAGAGGAGGTTGAATATGTCCATTTAGCCTTACCCACATGTCTTCCACTTTCCATTCGGGCCTTTTTTCTCGACACGAAATGACGTGATGGTTTTATTGAATTTATCCAACAACCGGAAACCGATTCCTCTGGCCTTGGGTTCATTCGTTTTGGAAAGCACGCCATCTTTCAACCCGGTCTCCTTATAGTCAACAGTAGAGATATCTTTGTGGTTATTGAGCATGCTGACCCCTTCATTGTTGACGGTAGCGACGACTCGATATTTTTCATTGCCTGGGTTGAATCCTGGGTTGCTGTCTTGATTGACCCAAACCGCCTTCTCTCCCCGGATATTCGGTACCAAGCCCCCTTTACCGCCATTGGCGGCCTTTGAGGAAACCGTTTCGCTTTCGCCCATGTAGCGGATAATCTCGTTTTCTTTCAACCCCAGTGGGTCGATCCAGGTAAACGGATTCGGTGAGTAGCGATAGAGATTAAGGCTACCGGTCAGGCCCAGAGGGTCGGGCGTAGTAAAGCGTCCGATGTCGGGGTCGTAAAAGCGAAAGGTGTTGTAGTGCAGGCCAGTTTCCCGATCCAGATATTGCCCTTGGAATCGAAGGTTCTGTTCTTCGACGTAATACGGTTCACGCACCTCCTCAAAAGTGTTGCCCCATACTTGATAGCGGGCATGCCACAGCGGATGCCCGTCATTTTCCGTCAAGGCGTATGGCTGGCCATTGGGATCGTTGTGGTAATGGCGAATGCGTTGATTCTCTTCGATGCCATCGACCCTTGCCAAGGGCTCGTGACCGTTATCAGCGTAGAGGTACAGGCTGGTCAGGCCACTTTTTTGCTCTTTTAGTAATTGCAGACCATCCCAGTCGAAGCGCGTGGAAGCGATGAGTTGACCTTTGCTGTCATGTTCAGTTTTCCCAATCCTTCGGCCCAAGGGGTCATAGCGCATCCTGACGACGCTTTCTCCCTCCACTTTCTGCGTTCGAACCTCAATCAGACGATGATCCGAGTCATATCTGAATCGTTGCAACCCGTGCCGTTGGCTGCGTTTTTCTATTATTCGTCCGAAGCCGTCGTATCGATAACGCTTATCCTGATAAGTCAGCAATTGGTTGTGCATAACCCGTCCGGCTGCGCCCCGGGAGCCGTCGAGGAGATTGGCAGCCGCATCGAAGGAGAACGTTTCATTCTGTCCTTGGCGGCTTCCCTGGCTCGCCATGATTCGTCCCGTCGCGTCGTAGTGCAGCAGTTGACGTTGCTGACCTTGTGGCAGTCGTTCGAGGCGTCCTACAAGATGATCGCTGGGGTCGAATTCAAAATGGATCTGTTCGGCATTGGCCATCGGCGAAGAAGGGCTTGCGAGGCGGCGTTGGCGACTGCGTAGGCGTCCGCTACGGTCGTAGTCGCTACGCGTGTGGATTTGGCCTTGCGTGCGCATCACCTCACGATGCAGCCGGTCACGTTCGAAATCGCTGATGACTTGACCGTCAAGATTGATCTGATGCAGGTGGCCACTGCCGTAGTAGAGGCGGTTAATCCAGCGACCGTCAGGGAGTCGGGTTCGGATGAGATTGCCGAGTTCGTCGTAATGGTGCTGCAAAAGCCCTGTCGAACTCTGTTCTTCAATCAAATATCCCAACGCGTCATAAGCGAAGCCCAATCGCTGTTCATCGCCATCTTTATTGGCAGTGACGGCTTCGATCAATTGGTTCAGCGGGCTATAGCTGTACCGAGACTGTCCGTCAGGCGTGAGTCGAGTGATTAGTCGGCCTACCGCATCGCGTTCCAAATGCTGGACGATGGGTTCTTCGAGGGGTTGATGATCATTTCGCAGCGCTGCGACGGTCTCGACTCTTGTTACGTGGTCAAGAGCGTCGTAGGTGTAACGTTTGACGCTGCCATCGAGATTGCGCTGTTCAGCCAGCCGATCCCCGGCATCCCAGGCAAACCGATAGCTTTCCCCATTCTCATTGACCAGGGCCTGCAGTCGTCCGTAGCTGTCGTACGCAAACTGCACCTGCCGGCCCTGGGCATCGGTGCGCTGGCGCACTTGGCCGCGGCGGTTGTGTTGGTAGAGCGTGGTGTGTCCGGCCGGGTCGGTGTAGCCGGTGAGCTGGCCGGCGGCGTCGCGCTGGTAATGCTCGGTGCGCCCGTCCGGCAACTGGCTGCTGAGCAGGCGGCCCTGAGCGTCATAGCTGAACTGGGTGCGTTCGCCGAGGGCATCGGTGATGGTTTGCAGATAGCCGCGCGAGTCGTAGCTGAAGCGCGTCGGGTAGCCTGAGCAATCGATGTGCTCGACGAGTTGCCCGAACGGGTTCCAACGCAGCTTCTTACGCTTGCCGGTGGCGTCGATGATCTCGATGACCTGGCCGTGGGCGTCGTAGCGGTAGCGGGTGACGTGGCCCAACGGGTCGGTCTCGGCGATGCAGTTGCCCCGCGAGTCGTAACGATACTGCCAGCCGTTGCCGGCGGCGTCGGTGTCCACCAGCGGCAAGGCCCAGTGTTCGAGCCACAGAGTGGAATCGCTGCGGCCCAAGGGGTCGGTTTCGCTGACCAGGTTGCCGGCTTCGTCGTAGCTGAAGGCATAGCCGCCGCCCTGCGGGTCGGTGGCGCTGAGTAACTGGCGTTCGTCGTTCCACTCGAACAGCCAGGTCTGGCCGAGGTTGTCGGTTGAACGGATGATCTGGTGCTGGTTGTTCCAGTGGCGGGTGCTGGTGCGTTGCAAGCTGTCGGTGATGCACGTGGTACCGGCCGCCAGGTCATAGTCGAACTGATAGGTGTCACCTTCGTCGGTCCAATGCCGGATTACGCGCCATTCCTGGTTCTCGATCAGCGCCCATTCGTAGAAGCAGCGCAGGCCGGTGGGCAGTTGGTGCTCCACCATGCGCCGCTCGGCGTCGTAGCGGAAGCGCCGTTGCACCTGGCCGGTGGCGTCGCGTACTTCGGCGAGGTTGTTCGCCGCGTCGTAGGCGTAGCTGACCAGCATGTCCCGCGACTGGTCGGGGTAGAGGCGCTCGATGCGCGTGACACGCTCGCCTTCGCGGATCAGTTCGACCTGCACCAGGTCGAAGGTGTCGCGCAGGCGCACCAGGCGTCCGGCGTCGTCATAGTCGAGGTGGATGCGGTTGTCGTTGCGGTCGCCCAGTTGGCTCAGGCGCAGAAGCGCGGCCCGGCCCGGGGTCGGCTCGAACAGGCGGTACAGGCCGTCGTCGCTTTCGATCAACAACTGGCCGTTGACGTGCCGGCGCACGGCGAGGCCTTCGCCGGCGCTGAACACCGCGCCGCCCGAGGGGATCGCGCCCATGTCGATAGGGCGGGCCTGTTCGTCGGTGTAGATCAGGGTTTCGCCGCCGTCAGGGTGGGGGAGGATCTCCACGCAGACTTCATAGGCCACACTCCAACCGGCGCCGAACAACGTATCACGGCGCTCGTCGCGGCTGTTGTAGAAACGTTGCCAGTCGATCGGCAGGATGCCGGGCAGGGCGAAGTCCAGCTCTTCATCGCGCCCCAGTACCTTGGCCCCGGTGGCGGCGTGTACTGGGTTCGACGAACCCATGGCAGCGTTGGCTGCTGCGCCCATTGCGCTGCTGACGGCCATCGACGCGGCGGCACCGGCCAGCATGCACGGCAGCTTACTGAAAAACTTGCCTTTGCCGCCCTTGAGCATCAGCAGCGCCGTGACCGCCAGCCCCACGCCCGGGGTCTTGCCGCTGCGGATCTCGCGCACCACCACAGTACCGCCGCCGATGGTCACGTCAGGGGAAATCAGCCCCGATGACACAACCTTGGCGTCGCAAGTGCTGCGGTCACCGCTGCGCACGGCGGGCTGGCCGTTGATGGTGACCTTGTCCGAGCCTTCGGCCAAAAACTGCGGCGGCATCGGCGGGTGCTTCAGGCAGGTGATCATGTCCAGCGGCTTGGGCACGGCGCCGGGCGCGGGCGTGGCGACGGTGGGGCGCCACATCTGCGAGAAGAAGCTCTCGGCCATGTCCAGGTAGCTGGGCTCGGGCTGCGGCTCCTCGAGTTCGGTGCCGGCGGGTGCGACATGGGACTCGATGGCGCCGGCGGCGCGGGCGGCGGGGATGTTGTTGGTCAGGGTGTTGGTGGCGCCAGTGAGGATGTTGGCCTGCACCGTGGGCGGAAAGAGCGCGTTGCCAATGCCCTCGCATAAATGGCTCAAGCCTTTGTCGGCTCCGGTCTTGCTCATGGCGATGCCGACTACTGCACCGACCACCGCGCCAAGCAGGAAGCAACCGAGCCCACCGGTGGCCACGGTGATGCCCGTGGCGGCCACCACGGCGGCGGTGGCCAGGGCCGTGATGGCGATGTTCGCGGCTACTTCGAGCACACCACCGAGGATGTCGGCCATCATCGAGGTGTGTTCCAGCGCATCGCCCAGGCGGGCAGCCCAAAGTGCGTCAGACATGCCGGAGCCCAGGATGTTTGACGGCCATTTGCTTGAAGGGGTCTATACCTATCACTACGCCTGTCTCCTTGGCGATGAGTTGAGGATCCGTTGTAACGTTATTTCAGCTTGACCACGGATTGAGCAGCGCCACGCCACTGCCCTGGAAATCGTTCACGTTGCGGGTGACCAAGGTCAGCCCGTGGACCAGCGCGGTTGCGGCGATCAGTGCGTCGCATTCATTGCAGCGGTCCGGTACCTGCAGCCGGGCGCAGCGCAGCGCGACGGCGCGGTCGATCGTCAGGATTCTACCTGCGAACGCAGGCAACACATGGTTATCCAGCCATTCACGCAAGCGGCTGCCTTGAACGGGGTCTTTGCGTTCGAAGCGCAATACGCCGGTTTCCAGTTCCAGTACGGTAATCGCCGAGACATACAGGCTGGGGGCAGGAACGCTGCGCGCCCAGGCTTGGACGTTTCTATCTGCTTGAGGTTTGCGCAGTTCCGAAATGACGTGGGTATCGAGTAAGAACATTCAGGACAGGTTCACCGAGCGGGGAGTGATGACGGCTCGCTCGGTCTCGAAGTCGATATCCGGCGCATCGGGCATGACCAGCAACTCGACAATGCTGGCGTTGACGCCGGTCAGTTTCTGGTACTCCTCAATGCTTAGCAGCACGTGGGCCGGCTTGCCACGGTCGGTGATGATAACCGGCCCGTCGCGGGTGGCTTTTTTGGCACCACTTGTGTCGTGGTTGAATTCACGGCTGGAGAGTGTGGTGATGGACATGGCGGTGCCCCTCATTGAGCTTGAATGTAGGCACGTTACTACTTGCGCCAATGGCCGACAAGCGCAGCAGGACAGGTTTCGCGACACCGAGAACGAAAAGGCCCCGTCAATGTGCATTGACGGGGCCTTTTGGTGTTTCAGGCGAAAGCCTTACTGGGCGTCAGCGGCCGGAGCCTTTTCGCCGTGGGACAGGCTGTAGACATAGGCGGCCAGCAAGTGGACCTTGTCGTTGCCTTGCAGGTCGGCCTGGGCAGGCATCTGGCCCTGGCGACCGTAGCGGATGGTCTGTTGCAGTTGCGCGAAGCTCGAACCGTAGATGAACGCGCCAGGGTGGGTCAGGTCAGGGGCGCCCATGGCCGGCGTGCCTTTGCCGGCCGGACCGTGGCACGCCACGCAGTTGGCCGCGAACAGCTTCTGGCCGTTGGCCGGGTCGGCCTTGGCGCCTTCCGGCAGTTTGCGACCGTGCAGGCTGGTGACCAGGTAGGCGGCCACGTCGGCAACCCCTTGTTCACCGACCACGGCAGCCCAGCCCGGCATGACGGCGTGACGACCGCCCATGATGGTGGTCTTGATGGTTTCCGGCTCACCGCCCCAGCGCCAGTCAGCGTCGGTCAGGTTGGGGAAGCCGTAGGCACCCTTGGCGTCGGAACCGTGGCAGACCGAGCAGTTGGAGGCGAACAGGCGGCCACCCATCTTCAAGGCTTGCGGGTCCTTGGCGACTTCTTCGATCGGCATGGACGCGAACTTGGCGAAGATCGGACCGAACTTGGCATCCGAACGAGCCATTTCCTTTTCCCACTCGTGAACGCCCGTCCAGCCGGTCTGGCCGTTGGCGAAAGCGGTCTGTTTCTCGGTGTCCAGGTAGTTATAGCCTGGCAGCAGGCCTTTCCAGTTGCCCAGGCCCGGGTAGAGCACCAGGTAGCCGAGGGCGAACACGATGGTGCCCACGAACAGCATGAACCACCATTTGGGCAGTGGGTTGTCGTACTCCTCGATCCCGTCGAAGGAGTGGCCGACCGTCTCTTCGGTGGCTTCGCTGCGCTGGCCCTTGCGGGTCGACAGCAGCAGCCAGGTCAGGGAGAAGATCGTTCCCAGGCTGAGGACTGTGACGTACAGACTCCAGAACGTAGTCATTCTTTGTTACTCCTAGAAGCTTGCTCGACGTGCTTGATGGCTTCGGGATCATCCGCGAACGGCAGCAAGGTCGCGTCGTCAAACTCCGACTTGCGCTTGGGGCTGAACACCCACAGGGCCAGGCCGATAAAAGCCACCATCACGACGACGGTGCCCAGGCCGCGAATCATCCCGATATCCATTAAGAATCACCGTTTGCTTTTGATGATGGTGCCCAGGCCTTGCAGATAGGCCACCAGCGCGTCCATTTCAGTCTTGCCCTTGACGGCATCCTTGGCACCGGCGATGTCTTCGTCGGTGTAAGGCACGCCCAGGGTGCGCAGGACTTCCATTTTTTTCGCGGTGTCTTTGCCGTCGAGCTTGTTTTCTACGAGGAACGGGTAGGCCGGCATCTTCGATTCCGGCACGACGTTGCGCGGGTTGTACAAGTGCGCACGGTGCCAGTCGTCGGAGTAGCGGCCGCCAACGCGGGCCAGATCCGGACCGGTACGCTTGGAACCCCACAGGAACGGGTGATCCCAGACGCTTTCGCCGGCGACCGAGTAGTGGCCGTAGCGTTCGGTTTCGGCGCGGAACGGACGGATCATCTGCGAGTGGCAGCCGACACAGCCGTTGGCGATGTAGATGTCGCGGCCTTCCAGTTCAAGGGCGGTGCGCGGCTTCATGCCTTCGACCGGCTTGTTGGTGACGTCCTGGAAGAACAGCGGAACGATCTGGGTCAGGCCGCCGATGCTCACGGCGATGACCATGAAGAAGGCCAGCAGGCCGATATTCTTCTCTACTGCTTCGTGCTTCATCAGTGAGCTCCAACTACGGCGATCTTGGCGGCGGCTTCAGCTTCAGCCGGGTCAGAGGCACGAACGGTGCGGTACACGTTGTAGGCCATCAACAGCATGCCGCTGGCGAAGAACGCGCCGCCCAGGGCACGCACGATGTAGCCAGGATGGCTGGCCTGCAGCGCTTCGACGAACGAGTAGGTCAGGGTGCCGTCGTCGTTGATCGCACGCCACATCAGGCCCTGGGTGATGCCGTTGACCCACATCGAGGCGATGTAGAGCACGGTACCGATGGTGGCGAGCCAGAAGTGCGCGTTGATCAGGCCGGTGCTGTGCATCTGCGCGCGACCGAACAGTTTCGGGATCATGTGGTAGATGGCGCCGATGGAAATCATCGCCACCCAGCCGAGCGCACCGGCGTGTACGTGGCCGATGGTCCAGTCGGTGTAGTGGGACAGGGAGTTGACGGTCTTGATGGCCATCATCGGGCCTTCGAAGGTCGACATGCCGTAGAACGCCAGGGACACCACCAGGAACCGCAGGATCGGGTCGGTGCGCAATTTATGCCAGGCGCCCGACAGGGTCATCATGCCGTTGATCATGCCGCCCCAGCTGGGTGCCAGCAGGATGATCGACATCGCCATGCCCAGGGACTGCGCCCAGTCCGGCAGCGCGGTGTAGTGCAGGTGGTGCGGACCGGCCCAGATGTACAGGGTGATCAGCGCCCAGAAGTGGACGATGGACAGGCGATAGGAATAGATCGGACGCTCGGCCTGTTTCGGCACGAAGTAGTACATCATCCCCAAAAAGCCGGTGGTCAGGAAGAAGCCCACGGCGTTGTGGCCGTACCACCACTGGATCATCGCGTCGGTCGCGCCCGAGTAGGCCGAGTACGACTTGAACAGGCTGACCGGCAGCGACATGTGGTTGACGATGTGCAGCATGGCCGTCACGACGATGAAGGCACCGTAGAACCAGTTACCGACATAGATGTGCTTGGTCTTGCGCTTGACGATGGTCCCGAAGAACACCAGACCGTAGGTCACCCAGACAATGGCCAGCAGAATAGCCAGGGGCCATTCCAGTTCCGCGTATTCCTTGGTGGTGGTGAAACCCATTGGCAAGGTCACGATCGCGCCGACGATGACCGCTTGCCAACCCCAGAAGGTGAAGGCGGCGAGGCTGTCGGAGATCAGTCGCGTTTGGCAGGTTCGCTGCACGACGTAGTAAGAAGTGGCAAACAACGCACAACCACCGAAGGCGAAGATCACCAGGTTGGTGTGCAGCGGGCGCAGGCGTCCAAATGTCGTCCATGGCAGATCGAAGTTCAACTCCGGCCAGACCAGTTGCGAGGCGATGAAGACACCGAGCCCCATGCCAAGGATCCCCCAGACCACCGTCATGATGGCGAACTGGCGGACTACCTTATAGTTATAAGCAGTCGGACTGATTGCTGTGCTCATTCTAAGGTTCCACGGTTTGGGTGTTTTATTAGGATAAAAATCGGTCGCAAGTATGGAGAAAGCGGGGGGTCATTGCAACGCGCCATGACCTGGGTCAATGCTTTCCGACGCTGATTCTGCGGCCTTTCCATGTTCCGTGTAGGGACAAAATCGGCCCACGGAAAAATGTCGCGACAAAGGAAAGCGGCGAGGGGTTCAGGTCGGTTGTAACGGGGTGTGTTCAAACGCTGCGTTCGAGGGATGCCGGGCAATTGTCGCAACAGCCGGTATTCCCTGCCTTTGCGGCTTTTCTTGTCGAACGATTGTCGGACACATCGGGTCGGGTCGACCTGAAACAGGCAGTCGCCAATGCACGCAGAGGCAAGCTTAGACCCGATTCGCAGGAACCGAAAGAAAGACCTTGGGAGGGTGCGACAAATAGAAGCAGCTACGCGTTTCGAGCTGCAAGCTGCAAGCGAGCACGCGTCGCTTGCAGCTTTTGCTTTTGCTGTTACTTGAGGCTTGCAGCCTGCGGCTTGCCGCTCAACTGCGTATCACTTTTGGAAAGGCTGTAAACGTAAGCGGCAAGCAGTTGCACCTTGTCATTGCCGAGCATTTCATTCTGCGCCGGCATATGGCCCTGGCGACCATGGCGAATGGTCTGTTGCAACTGGGCCAGGCTGGTGCCGTAGATGAAACCGGCCGGTTGCGTCAGGTTAGGCGCGCCCATGGCTTCGGTGCCCTGGCCGTTGGCGCCGTGGCAGGCGACGCAGGTGGTGTTGAAGGCCTGCTGGCCGGCTTGCAGGTCGGCGCCGCTGTCCGCTGGCAACGGCAGGCCGGCCAGGTCATGGCGCACGTACGCCGCGACGTTCTTGACCCCGGCGTCCCCAAGCACCTCGCCCCAGGCCGGCATCGCCGCCATGCGGCCACCCATGATGGTGGTCTTGATGGTGTCGGCCGCGCCGCCCCAGCGCCAGTTGTTGTCGGCCAGGTTCGGGAAGCCGAAGGCGCCCTTGGCGTCCGAGCCGTGGCAGACCGAGCAGTTGGAGGCAAACAGGCGAGCGCCCATTTTCAGGGCTTGCGGGTCCTTGGCGACTTCTTCCACGGGCATCGCGGCGAACTTGGCGAAGATCGGCCCGAACTTGGCGTCGGCCTTGGCCATTTCCTTTTCCCATTCGTGGGCACCGGTCCAGCCATTCTCGTAGCCGGGCAGGATGCCTTTCCAGTTGCCCAGGCCCGGATACAGGACCAGGTAGCCGACGGAAAACACCAGGGTGCCGGCGAACAACAGGAACCACCATTGCGGCAGCGGGTTGTCGTACTCCTCGATGCCGTCGAAGCTGTGGCCCATGGTCTGGTCGACGCTGCCCTTGGTCTCGCCCTTGCGGGTACCGATCAGCAGCCAGGTCAGGCCGATCAGGCTGCCGAGGGTCAGTACGCAGATCCACGTACTCCAGAAGGTGGTCATGGCCGGGTACTCCTTGTTGCAGGGTCTTGGGGATTGGCGGTATCGGCGGGTGGCTCGTCGGCGAACGGCAGCAGGCGCGCCTGGGCGAATTCCGGGCCGCGCTTGCTGCTGAACGCCCACAGGAGCAGGCCGATGAAGGCGACGAAGACCACGATCGTGCCCAGGCCGCGGATCATTCCAGTGCTCATTTCAAGAAACATGGGGCTCACCTCTTGCTCTTGATGGCAGTGCCGAGCACTTGCAGGTAGGCCACCAGGGCGTCCATTTCGGTCTTGCCCTTGAGCGAGGCCACGGCGCCTGTGATGTCATCGTCGGTGTACGGCACGCCAAGGGTGCGCATGGCCCGCAGCTTGGTCTCGGTGTGGCTGCTGTCCACGGCCTGGGTCACCAGCCATGGGTAGGCCGGCATCTTCGACTCGGGCACCACGTTGCGCGGGTTGTACAGGTGCGCACGGTGCCAGTCGTCGGAGTAGCGTGCGCCGACGCGGGCCAGGTCCGGGCCGGTACGCTTGGAACCCCACAGGAACGGGTGGTCCCAGACGCTTTCACCGGCGACCGAGTAGTGGCCGTAGCGCTCGGTTTCGGCGCGGAACGGACGGATCATCTGCGAATGGCAGCCGACGCAGCCTTCGCGGATGTAGATGTCACGGCCTTCCAGTTGCAGGGCGGTGTAGGGCTTCATGCCATCCACCGGCTTGTTGGTCACGTCCTGGAAGAACAGCGGCACGATCTGGGTCAGGCCGCCGATGCTCACGGCCAGCACCATCAGCAGCATCAGCAGGCCGACGTTTTTTTCGATTGTTTCGTGTTTCATGGCGGACTCCTCAGGCCATCTGCGCGGCAGCGGCGGCTTCGGCAGGCTGGTAGGCCCGCACGGTGCGCCAGGTGTTGTAGGCCATCAGCAGCATGCCGGTGAGGAAGACTGCCCCGCCCACCAGCCGTACGATGAAGCCCGGGTGGCTGGCCACCAGCGTCTCGACGAAGGAGTAGGTGAGCGTGCCGTCCTCGTTCACCGCGCGCCACATCAGGCCCTGGGCGATGCCGTTGACCCACATCGAGGCGATGTAGAGCACGGTGCCGATGGTCGCGAGCCAGAAGTGCGCGTTGATCAGGCCGATGCTGTGCATCTGTGGCCGGCCGAAGACTTTCGGGATCATGTGATACAGCGCGCCGATGGAAATCATCGCCACCCAGCCGAGTGCGCCGGCGTGTACGTGGCCGATGGTCCAGTCGGTGTAGTGGGAGAGGGCGTTGACGGTCTTGATGGCCATCATCGGGCCTTCGAAGGTCGACATGCCGTAGAACGCCAGGGACACCACCAGGAACCGCAGGATCGGGTCGCTGCGCAACTTATGCCAGGCGCCCGAGAGGGTCATCATGCCGTTGATCATGCCGCCCCAGCTCGGTGCCAGCAGGATCAGCGACATCACCATGCCCAGCGACTGCGCCCAGTCCGGCAGCGCGGTGTAGTGCAGGTGGTGAGGACCGGCCCAGATGTACAGGGTGATCAGCGCCCAGAAGTGAACGATGGACAGACGATAGGAATACACCGGACGCTCGGCCTGTTTCGGCACGAAGTAGTACATCATCCCCAGGAACCCGGCCGTGAGGAAGAAGCCTACGGCGTTGTGCCCGTACCACCATTGCACCATCGCGTCCGTGGCCCCGGCGTACACCGAGTAGGACTTGGTGAAGCTCACCGGCAGTTCCAGGTTGTTGACGATGTGCAGGATCGCCACGGTCAGGATGAACCCGCCGAAGAACCAGTTGCCGACGTAGATGTGCTTGGTGTTGCGCTTGGCCACGGTGCCGAAGAAGACGATGGCGTAGGCGACCCAGACAATGGTGATCAGGATGTCGATCGGCCATTCCAGCTCGGCGTATTCCTTGGAACTGGTGTAGCCCAGCGGCAGGCTGATGGCCGCCAGCAGAATCACCAGTTGCCAGCCCCAGAAGCAGAAAGCGGCGATTTTCGGCGCAAACAGCTGGGTCTGGCAGGTGCGCTGCACCGAATAGAACGAACTGGCGAACAGCGCGCAGCCACCGAAGGCGAAGATCACCGCGTTGGTGTGCAGCGGACGCAGGCGGCCGAAGCTGGTCCAGGGCAAATCGAAGTTGAGCTGTGGCCAGACCAATTGGGCGGCGAGAAAAACCCCGAGCCCCATGCCGACGATGCCCCACACCACCGTCATAATGGCGAATTGGCGGACCACCTTGTAGTTGTAGGCGGTACTGATAGAAGTGTTCATGGTTCCCCATCCACGGTTCAGCCGAAGTGAGCGCCTGCGCAAGGCAGGGCGGCGTGCTTCGCCTGGAGTTATAGGCAGACTAAAAGCGAGGCAAGCATGGACAAACAGCACAAGGCCAGTATTGACGGGGATCAATGGGCACGGTGCGTGGCCCAACACGGTTGGCTGTGGACGCCGGCACAATCGGTGGACGACGGCGAGCCGCCGACCCTGATCCTGGCCCATGGTGCGGGTGCGCCGATGGACAGCGGTTTCATGGACGACATGGCCGCACGTCTTGCTGCGCAGGGCGTCAACGTGTTGCGCTTCGAGTTTCCCTACATGGCCCAACGACGCCTGGACGGCGGCAAGCGCCCCCCCAACCCGGCACCGAAATTGTTGGAATGCTGGCGCGAGGTGTACGCCACCGTGCGGCCTTATGTCGCGGGCCGGCTGGCGATTGGCGGCAAATCCATGGGTGGGCGGATGGCGAGCCTGTTGGTCGACGAACTGGGGTGCGACGCGCTGGTGTGCCTGGGGTATCCGTTCTATGCATCGGGCAAACCGGAGAAGCCGCGGGTCGAGCATCTGGCCGAATTGAAGGCCCCAACGCTGATCATCCAGGGCGAGCGCGACGCGTTGGGCAATCGCGAGGCGGTGGCGGGGTATGCGTTGTCAGCCAGTATCGAGGTGGTGTGGCTGGAGGCGGGGGATCATGACCTCAAGCCGTTGAAGGCTTCGGGGTTCAGTCATGGGCAGCATTTGGAGACGGCGGCGCAGGCGGTGGCTGGGTTTCTTCTTCGCCGTTGAGCGTGTCTGGCAGGGCCTCTTCGCGGGCAAGCCCGCTCCCACAGAGGAATGCGGCGTTCATGCGAGCGCATTGCAAATGTGGGAACGGGCGTGTTCGCGAAGGTTTGTAACGCAACACGACTTTTGAGCGGGCAAAAAAACCGGGAAGCACTGTCTTCCCGGTTTTTTATCGCGCTAAGCCCTGTCAGCGGTTGAACCGTTCCACCAGCGAGTACTGGGTATTGGCCGTGCGGGTCAGTTCTTCGCTCAGCAGCGCCGAGCTGTGAGCCTGCCCCGAAGTCTGGTCGGCCAGTTCCGAGATGTTGCTGATGTTGCGGCTGATCTCCTCGGCCACCGAGCTTTGCTCCTCGGTCGCTGCGGCGATCTGGGTGGTCATGTCGGTGATGTTGGCCACCGCTTCGCTGATGCCCACCAATGCCTGGTCCGCTTCCATGACCCGCGCCACACCCTCTTCGGCCTGGCGATGGCCGGCGTCCATGGTTTGCACGGCGTTGGTGGCGGTCTGCTGGAGCTTGGCGATCAGGGCGTGGATCTGCCCGGTGGATTCGCTGGTGCGCTGCGCCAGTTGCCGCACTTCGTCGGCCACCACGGCAAAACCGCGGCCCATCTCACCGGCACGGGCCGCTTCGATGGCGGCGTTCAGGGCCAGCAGGTTGGTCTGGTCGGCGATGCCTTTGATCACGTCCACCACGCCGCCGATCTCGTCGCTGTCCTTGGCCAGTTGGGTCACGGTCTGGCCCGTTTCACCCACGACAACCGACAGTCGCTCGATGGCCTCGCGGGTTTCCCCGGCAATGTCGCGGCCGCGACCGGTCAGGCGATTGGCCTCCTGGGTCGCATCGGCGGTGCGCTGTACATGGCTGGCGACTTCCTGAGTGGTCGCCGCCATCTGGTTCACCGCCGTAGCCACCTGCTCGGTTTCCACTCGCTGGCGCTCCAGGCCACTGGAGCTGTCGTGGGCCAGGGAGTTGGACTGGCGAGCCTGATCGTTGAGGTGCTCGGCGGTGTCCTGCAAGCGGGTCAGGCAGGTTTTCAGGCGCGCTTCCTGGCTGAGGATCGACATCTCCAGGCGTGCTTGGGCGCCCCGGCTGTCGGTGTACATCTGGGCGATCAGCGGGTCGGAAGTGGTCTGTTCGGCCAGGCGCAGCAGGCGCTTGATCCCGCGTTGCTGCCATTGCAGCCCCATCAGGCCCAACGGCACCGACAGCACCGCCGCGAGGGCAAAGCCCCAGTGGGAGTTGAGGAACGCGCCGACGACGAAGCTCAACTGGCTGACCAGGATGAACGGCAGCCAGTCCTGCAGCATGGGCAGCCACTTGTCGCTGCGTGGAACCGCGGGCCTGCCCTGGTTGATGCGGCGATACAGCGCCTCGGCCCGGGTGATCTGCTCGGCGGTCGGCTTGACCCGTACCGACTCGTAGCCGATCACCTGGTTGCCTTCGAATATAGGCGTGACGTAGGCGTTGACCCAGTAATGGTCGCCGCTTTTGCAGCGATTCTTGACGATGCCCATCCATGGCAAGCCTTGTTTCAGCGTGCCCCACATATGGGCGAACACGGCGGAAGGAACGTCGGGATGGCGTACCAGGTTGTGCGGTGAACGAATCAGTTCCTCCTTGGAAAACCCGCTGATTTCGACGAATGCGTCGTTGCAGTAGGTGATCACACCTTTGGCGTCGGTGGTGGAAATCAATCGTTGCTGGGCCGGGAAGGTCCTTTCGCGTTGTGTAATGGGTTGGTTATTACGCATGGTGTGTAGATCCGCAAGGTTTTGAAAGGTTGTCGGCGTCGTCAGGTTTAAGTTGAAGTTATTTTTGCCTGTCGCTATCACGCCAGCATCGGGTAGGTAAATAGGGCGAAATGAAGCAGGTTGAGGGCAAAATGCGTGGCGATTGCCGCGCCCAGGCCACCGAAACGGTACGCCAGGCCATAACCGATCCCCGCCAGGCCCGACAGCAACACCCATTGCCAGCCAGCGCCGGCATGCACCAGGCCGAATACCAGCGAGGCCAGGAGCAAGGCCAGGCTGTCGCCATAGGCCAAATGTTTGAAACGCCGGCTCAGGCCTCCCTGAATGTAGCCACGAAACAGCGCTTCCTCCACCAATGTCACCAGTAAAAGATTATTGGCCAGCCAGATCCACGCCTGGTCCGGCCATTTCGGCGCCCAGTGGATCATGCCCAGCAGCAGTGCCCCGCCCAACGCAAGGACCGCGCTCAGACCCAGGCCCAGGGCCGTGGCGAAGACCGACAGGCGCAGCGAGCGCCGGCCGACGACCCACGGGCAGGCCAGTAGCAGCCAAAAGCCGATCAGGGGTTTGTCCTGGTTCAAGTACAGCGCGAATCGCGCGGCGTCGTCACTCAGGCGCTGTGGAGGGATCACCCGGCCATTGAAAAAACCAGGCATCCAATGCATCGCCAACGCGAGGGCCATCACCAGGAACAGGACGTGCCCGAGAAACCGGCCGACCGGCATCGCTTGCTGGCGAACGGCATAACCGGCGAACAGTAGTAATACCAGCGTAATGGCGGCCGTCCACGCCAAATGCCCGTAGACCAGGGCCAAGGCATAGCCAAGAGAGAGAAGGGCCAGGTAAGGCCAGGGGAGAGCAGGCATATAACATCCTTTTAGGCGGTGGCGCTTTGGGCGAACGTGGTCGCCGCGTCTACGACGCTGCCATGTCACGCAAAGAGCACAAAGGGTGTCCACGCCGACTCATGGACGCGCGCGGGCACCTCGCGGCTGACACCGTTCCGTGAGCGTCAGTGGGGAGGGGATTATAAGCAGGTCGATACAAAAACGGCGATTGAACCGTTCATCCGGGGGGAAAGCCTTGTGGGAGCGAGCTTGCTCGCTCCCACAAGAGATTGCGTTCAACTGGCGATCAACTGCCGCAGCACGTAGTGCAGGATCCCGCCGGCCTTGAAGTACTCCACTTCATTGAGTGTATCGATCCGGCACAACACCTCGATCCGCTCCTGGCGACCGTCCTCACGGGTGATCACCAGGGGCAGGTTCATCCGCGGGGTCAGCTCGACGCCATCCAGGCCAAGGATGTCCAGGGTTTCCTTGCCTGTGAGGTTCAGGCGCTTGCGGTTCTGGTCGAGCTTGAACTGCAACGGCAGCACGCCCATGCCCACCAGATTGGAGCGGTGGATGCGCTCGAAGCTTTCGGCGATCACCGCCTTGACCCCCAGCAGGTTGGTGCCCTTGGCCGCCCAGTCCCGGCTCGAACCGGTGCCGTACTCCTGGCCGGCGATCACCACCAGTGGCGTGCCCGTGGACTGGTACAGCATGGCGGCGTCGTAGATCGGCATTTTTTCGCCGCTGGGTATATAGATCGTGTTGCCGCCTTCTTCGCCGTCGAGCATTTCATTGCGTATGCGGATATTGGCGAAGGTGCCGCGCATCATCACCTGGTGGTTGCCGCGCCTTGAGCCGTAGGAGTTGAAGTCCCGCGGTTCCACGCCCTGTTCGCGCAGGTAGCGACCGGCGGGGCTGTCGGTCTTGATGTTGCCGGCCGGGGAGATGTGGTCGGTGGTGACCGAGTCTCCGAGCAGCGCCAGGACCCGGGCGCCTTCGACGTTCTTGATGGCCGGTGGTGGTCCGCCAATGCCGTCGAAGAACGGTGGGTGTTGGATGTAGGTCGAGTCGTCCTGCCAGACGTAGGTTGCCGCCTGTGGCACCTCGATGGCCTGCCACTGCTCGTCACCGGCAAACACGGCGGCGTATTCCTTGTGGAACATGCTGGTGTTGACCTTGGCCACGGCCTCGGCCACTTCCTGGCTGCTGGGCCAGATGTCCCGCAGGTACACCGGCTTGCCGTGCTGGTCGTTCCCCAGCGGCTCGCTGCTGATGTCGATGCGCACGGTGCCCGCCAGGGCGTAGGCGACCACCAGGGGCGGCGAGGCCAGCCAGTTGGTCTTCACCAGTGGGTGTACCCGGCCTTCGAAGTTGCGGTTGCCCGACAAGACCGACGCCACGGTCAGGTCGGCTTTTTGGATGGCTTTCTCGATCGGGTCCGGCAGCGGCCCGGAGTTGCCGATGCAGGTGGTGCAACCGTAGCCCACCAGGGCAAAGCCGAGCTGGTCCAGGTACTCGGTCAGGCCGGCGGCCTTGTAGTAGTCGGTGACGACCTTGGAGCCGGGCGCCAGGGAGCTCTTGACCCAGGGTTTGCGCGTCAGGCCCTTTTCAACTGCTTTCTTGGCCAGCAGCCCGGCGGCCATCATCACGCTGGGGTTGGACGTATTGGTGCAGGACGTGATGGCGGCGATCACCACCGCGCCGTTTTTCAGCCGATGGGTATGGCCTTCGAACTCATACTCGGCTTCGCCGACCTGATCGGCGTTGCCCACCGCGACACCGCCACCGCCCTCACTTTCCAGGCGACCTTCTTCCTTGCTGGTGGGTTTGACCTGCAGGCCCAGGAAGTCGCTGAAGGCCTGGCCGACGTTAGGCAGCGAGACCCGGTCCTGGGGGCGTTTCGGCCCGGCGAGGCTGGCCTCGACGCTGCCCATGTCCAGGGCCAGGGTGTCGGTGAATACCGGCTCCAGGCCGGGCAGGCGCCACAGGCCCTGGGCCTTGCAGTAGGCTTCCACCAGTTTCACGGTTTCCGTCGGCCGGCCGGACAGGCGCAAATAATCCAGGGTGACGTCGTCCACCGGGAAGAAACCGCACGTGGCACCGTATTCCGGGGCCATGTTGGCGATGGTGGCGCGGTCGGCCAGGGGCAGGTCGGCGAGGCCGTCGCCATAGAATTCGACGAATTTGCCCACCACCCCTTTCTTGCGCAGCATCTGCGTGACCGTCAGCACCAGGTCGGTGGCGGTGATGCCTTCGCGCAGCTTGCCGGTGAGCTTGAAGCCGATCACTTCGGGGATCAGCATCGACACCGGTTGGCCCAGCATCGCCGCCTCGGCCTCGATTCCGCCGACGCCCCAGCCCAGTACACCGAGGCCATTGATCATGGTGGTGTGGGAGTCGGTGCCCACCAGGGTGTCTGGAAAGGCATAGGTGCGGCCGTCTTCTTCGCGGGTCCACACGGTGCGGCCCAGGTACTCGAGGTTGACCTGGTGGCAAATGCCGGTGCCCGGCGGCACCACGCTGAAATTATCGAAGGCGCTCTGGCCCCAACGCAGGAAGGCGTAGCGTTCGCCGTTGCGCTGCATCTCGATGTCGACGTTCTGTTCGAATGCGTCGCGGCTGGCGAAGCGATCGACCATCACCGAGTGGTCGATCACCAGGTCCACCGGTGACAGCGGGTTGATCCGCTGCGGGTCGCCGCCGGCCTGTTCGACGGCGGCGCGCATGGCCGCCAGGTCAACCACCGCCGGGACGCCGGTGAAGTCTTGCATCAACACCCGTGCGGGGCGGTACTGGATCTCGCGGTCGGAACGACGGTCCTTGAGCCACCCGGCCAGGGCCTTGAGGTCGGCGCCGGTGACAGTTTTTTCATCTTCCCAGCGCAACAGGTTTTCCAGCAGCACCTTCAGGGACATGGGCAGCTTGTCCAGGTCGCCGAGGCTGCGGGCAGCGTCCGGGAGACTGAAATAGTGGTAAGTCCTGGCGTCGACTTGCAATGTTTTAAGGGTTTTCAGGCTATCGAGGGACGGCATTGAAATCACTCCTTTGAGTCCGCACGGCTACGGACTGACGGGGACGGACAGAGCCTTTAACCTAGCCCTGTTTCGAGCGTATGACTAATCACTGGACTCTATGGACAGGTTCGGGGTTCCGAAGTCCGCTATCATGCGGCGGTTTTCGTGACAGGCTTTGCTACGGAGTTTCAATGAACACGCTTTTCATGCACTGCCGGCCCGGCTTCGAGGGCGAAGTCTGCTCCGAGATCGCCGAACACGCGGCCCGGCTCAACGTGGCCGGCTACGCCAAGGCCAAGCCGGCCAGTGCCTGTGCCGAATTTGTTTGCACCGAGGAGGACGGCGCCGAGCGCCTGATGCGCGGCCTGCGTTTCGCCGAGCTGATTTTTCCGCGTCAGTGGGCCCGCGGCACCTTTATCGAGCTGCCGGAAACCGACCGCATCAGCGTGATCCTGGCGCACATGGCGCAGTTCCCCGTCTGTGGCAGCTTGTGGCTGGAGGTGGTCGACACCAACGATGGCAAGGAACTGTCGAACTTCTGCAAGAAATTCGAAGGCCCGCTGCGCAAGGCGCTGACCGCCGCCGGCAGGCTGGTGGACGACCCGCACAAGCCTCGCCTGTTGCTGACCTTCAAGAGTGGCCGCGAAGTGTTCCTGGGGCAGGCGCCGGCCGATAATTCGGCGATGTGGCCGATGGGCATCCCGCGCCTGAAGTTTCCCCGAGAGGCGCCGAGTCGTTCCACCCTCAAGCTCGAAGAGGCCTGGCACCATTTCATTCCTCGCCAGGAGTGGGACGAGCGCCTGCACAGCGACATGACCGGGGTGGACCTGGGCGCGGCGCCGGGCGGTTGGACCTGGCAGTTGGTCAACCGCGGCATGCTGGTCACGGCCATCGACAATGGTCCGATGGCCGAGAGCCTGATGGAGACTGGCCTGGTGCAGCACCTGATGGCGGATGGCTTCACCTTCAAGCCCAAGCAGCCGGTGGACTGGATGGTCTGCGACATCGTCGAGAAACCGGCGCGCAACGCGGCGATGCTGGAAGAGTGGATCGGCGACGGGCACTGTCGCGAGGCGGTGGTCAACCTCAAGTTGCCGATGAAACAGCGCTATGCCGAAGTCAAGCGCCTGCTCGAACGCATCGCCGAGGGCTTCAAGGCCCGGGGTATCAAGGTCGAGATCGGCTGCAAGCAGCTGTACCACGACCGCGAGGAAGTGACCTGTCATTTGCGGCGGTTGGACGCCGGCAAGCCCAAGTCCCGCTAGGACGGGTCTGTGGCTAGGCGCATTTGTTAAGAGCCCCGGCATTGCGCGACAATGCCGGTCAGTATCTGGAGTAGAACATGAGTGAAATGAACGACACACCGGTCGACGGCACGCTGGATGCCACTGGCCTCAATTGCCCCGAGCCGGTGATGATGCTGCACCAACACATCCGCGACCTGGTGCCCGGCGGGCTGCTGAAAGTGATCGCCACCGATCCCTCGACGCGTCGCGACATCCCCAAGTTCTGTGTGTTTCTCGACCACGAACTGGTGGGCCAGGACGAAGTGGATGGCACCTACCGCTACTGGATCCGCAAGAAACTCGCCTAGCCTCGCGTACGGCTGATGCGAATCTGCTGGCGTGCGCTGCGTGCCAGGCGGATCGACAGCATCAGCGCCGCGCAGCTCAAGCCTACGATCAAACCCTGCCACAACCCGCTCGGGCCGCTGGCCGCGCCGAGCCAGTCGGTGAGGCCGAGGGCATAGCCCACCGGCAGGCCGATGCCCCAATAGGCAAACAACGTCAGGATCATCGTCACCCGCGTGTCCTGATAGCCACGCAGCGCGCCCGCCGCCGTCACCTGGATCGCGTCGGAAAACTGGAACAGGGCCGCGTAGACGATCAGCATCGACGCGACCTCGATCACCACCGGGTCGGCGGTATAGATCGCGGCGATGGGGCCGCGCAGGGCGAACATCAGGCTCGCCGACAGGCATGCATACGCCAGCGCGGTGCCCATGCCCACGCCCGCGGCGAAGCGCGCTTCACGGGGCTGGGCGCGTCCCAGTGCCTGACCGACCCGAACCGTCACGGCCATGCCCAAGGAGTAGGGGATCATGAACACCAGGGAGCTGAAGTTCAGGGCAATCTGGTGCCCGGCGACCACGGTGGCGCCAAGGCTGCCGATCAACAATGCAATCACCGCGAAAATACTCGACTCGGCGAATACTGCGATACCAATCGGCAGGCCGATGCCGAGCAGGCGCTGGATGACGGCCCACTGCGGCCAGTCGAAACGGCTGAACAGATGGCTCGATTGATAGGCCGGCGCCCACCGGGCCCAACCGGCCATGCCCAGGGCCATGACCCACATCACGATGGCCGTGGCCCAGCCGCAACCGACGCCGCCCATGGCCGGCACGCCCAGGTGCCCATAAATGAAGATGTAGTTGAGCGGAATGTTCAGTGCCAGCCCGCACAACCCCAGCACCATCGCTGGCCGGGTGCGTCCCAGGCCATCGCTGAAGCAGCGCAGTACGTGATACAGCGCCACCGCCGGAAGGCCGGTACCGATGCCGCGCAGGTACTCCATGCACGGGCCGATCAGTTCGGGGTCGACCTTCATGATGTGCAGGATCGGCTCGGCGCTGAACAGCGCCAGCGTGGCGATCAGCCCCACCACCAGCGCCAGCCACAGTGCCTGGCGCACCAGCGGGCCGATGTCGCCAAACGCGCCGGCGCCAAAGCGCTGGGCGACTTTCGGGGTGGTGGCCAGCAACGTACCGGTCATCAACAGGAACACCGGCACCCAGATCGAATTGCCCAGCGCCACCGCCGCCAGGTCCCGCGGGCCGACACGGCCGGCCATCACCGCATCGACGAAGCCCATGGCGGTGGTCGCCAGTTGCGCCACCATGATCGGCAATGCCAGGGCTAGCAGTGTCTTGAACTCCAGGCGGACCCGGGCCGGGCGGGAGAGGAGGGCGGGTGTGTCGATCACAGGTTTCACAGGCGAAGCGTCCGAAAGAATAAGCGCAAGGCGGCGAATTCTACGCGTTGACGCAGTGGTCAGGAAAAAACCTGTGTTAGGGATTTGTAATCATGCACTCGGCGCGTGAGTTTTTGTGGCGAGGGGATTTATCCCCGTTGGGTGCGTAGCACCCCTTGCTATCATTGCGACTGCTTTGCAGTCGAGCGGGGATAAATCCCCTCGCCACAACATCATTCGCTCTTGGTAATGCGCAGGCCTACCGGAACGCCTACACTGCCCACCCCGCCACAGGAGCTTCGCCATGCTGATCGTCGCCGACGAAAACATCCCCCTGCTCGATGCATTTTTCCAAGGTTTCGGTGAAATCCGCCGAGTGGCCGGGCGGGGGATCGATCGGGCGATGGTCGAGCAGGCCGATGTGCTGCTGGTGCGCTCGGTCAGCCAGGTCAATCGAGCGCTGCTGGAAGGCAGCCGGGTACGCTTCGTGGGCACGTGCACCATCGGCACCGATCACCTGGACCTGGAGTATTTCGCCGAAGCCGGGATCCGTTGGGCCAGTGCTCCGGGCTGCAATGCCCGGGGCGTGGTGGACTACGTGCTGGGCAGCCTCATGGCCCTGGCTGAAATCGAGGGCGCGAACCTTGAGCAACGGACTTTCGGCGTGGTCGGCGCGGGCCAGGTGGGCGGGCGCTTGATCAAGGTGCTCCAGGGGCTGGGCTGGACCGTGAAGGTCTGCGACCCACCGCGCCAGGCCGCCGAGGGCGGTGACTATGTCAGCCTGGAGCAGATCATCGAGCAGTGCGATGTCATCAGCCTGCACACACCGCTGACCCGTGACGGCGAGCAACCGACCTGGCACCTGTTCGACGAAGCGCGTTTGAACCGGCTCAAGCCCGGGACCTGGCTCATCAATGCCGCCCGTGGCCCGGTGATCGACAATGCGGCGTTGCGCGAGGTGCTGCTGGAGCGCGAAGACCTGCAAGCGGTGCTGGACGTCTGGGAGCAGGAGCCGACCGTGGACGTGGACCTGGCCGACCTGTGCGTCATCGCCACCCCGCACATTGCCGGCTACAGTCTCGATGGCCGCCAGCGCGGCACGGCGCAGATCTACCAGGCCTTGTGCGATTTCCTGCAACAACCGGTGGCTGTCAGCCTGAGCGACCTGCTGCCCCGGCCCTGGCTTGGCGGTGTCACCCTGGATGCCGACACCGACCCCGCCTGGGCCCTGGCCGCGCTGTGCCGCGGTGTGTACGACCCGCGCCGCGACGATGCGGATTTTCGCCGCAGCCTGGTGGGCACGGTCAGTGAGCAGCGCAGCGCCTTTGATGCGTTGCGCAAGCACTATCCGCCGCGCCGGGAGATCGACAGCTTGAACGTGGCTATCGAAGGGCAGTCGCCGGCCTTGCAACAGATCGTGACCGCGCTGGGCGCCACCCTGTTGTAATCAGGCACAAAAAACCCGACACCAAGGTCGGGTTCAGGCGAAGACGGGCTGTATCACTTTTGTTCGGCAGGTTTGACCAGTCGTTTTTCCAGTTCGCTGCAAGCCTTCTGGATCATGTCCTCGGTGATCGGTACTTCGCGCCCTTGGGCATCGATGAACGAACAGCCCAGGGACTGGTCCGGTTGCGTGCGGATTACTTGGATCTTGTCGTCGCTGCTGTGTTGCAAGGACATGGCCTGTCTCCTCATCAGGTTGTGTGCCTACTGTAATGTCGCCAGGTGACCGAGCCATGACACTCCTTGTGGGTTCATGGCGACACCTGTACTCAACCAGAAACACAGTCGCGTTTCCAGCCAGACTTTAGACCGATAACATCTAGCCGCTAGTCGTTGCGGTCATATTCAACCGGACTCATTCTGATTCAACTTGGTTCCCTTGTTTTTCGATGCCGTTGGCGGCCTTTTTCCCTTTATCGGACGTTTCTGATGCTTTCTTCCCAACATCGCCGTGCCATACGCCTGGCCAGCGGCTTCATCGCGCCGTATCGCAAGCAAGTGGCTGGCGCATTGTTGGCACTCGTTGTCACTGCCGGCATCACCCTGTCCATGGGGCAAGGCATCCGATTGCTGGTGGACCAGGGCTTCATGACCCGATCACCGCACCTGCTCAATCAGTCCATCGGCCTGTTCATGGTGTTGGTGATCGCGCTGGCGATGGGCACCTTTGCCCGTTTCTATCTGGTGTCGTGGATCGGCGAGCGGGTGGTGGCCGACATCCGCCGGCAGGTCTTCAACCATTTGGTATACCTGCACCCGGGCTTCTACGAAAACAACCGCAGTTCGGAAATCCAGTCGCGCCTGACCGCCGACACCACGTTGCTGCAGTCGGTGATCGGCTCGTCGCTGTCCTTGTTCCTGCGCAACGCCTTGATGGTGGTGGGCGGCATCGTGCTGCTGTTCGTCACCAACCCCAAGCTGACCAGCATCGTGGTGATCGCGCTGCCGTTGGTGCTGGCGCCGATCCTGCTGTTCGGTCGCCGGGTGCGCAGCCTCTCGCGCCAGAGCCAGGACCGCATCGCCGACGTTGGCAGCTATGTTTCCGAAACCCTTGGCCAGATCAAGACCGTGCAGGCCTACAACCACCAGGTCCAGGATGAGCAACGTTTTTCCGTCACAGTGGAGCAGGCTTTCGATACCGCACGCAAACGTATCGTCCAGCGGTCCTGGCTGATCACCCTGGTGATCGTACTGGTCCTGGGGGCAGTGGGCGTGATGTTGTGGGTGGGCGGCATGGACGTGATCGCCGGGCGTATCTCTGGCGGCGAACTGGCGGCCTTCGTGTTCTACAGCCTGATCGTCGGCAGTGCCTTCGGAACCCTGAGCGAGGTGATCGGCGAGTTGCAACGGGCGGCTGGCGCGGCGGAGCGTATCGCCGAGTTGCTGCGTTCGGAGAACATCATCCAGCCGCCGAGCACCGGCCTGGTGACGCTGCCGGAACGGGTCCGAGGCGATCTGCGCCTGGAGGGCGTGCGTTTTTCCTACCCGTCCCGGCCGGACAGCTATGCGGTCGATGGCCTTGACCTGACCGTCCAGGCTGGCGAGACACTGGCCCTGGTCGGGCCTTCCGGGGCGGGCAAGTCGACGGTGTATGACCTGTTGCTGCGCTTCTACGACCCGGCGCAGGGGCAGATTCTCATCGACAATGTGCCGCTGACCCGACTCGACCCCTTGGACCTGCGTCGCCATTTCGCCCTGGTTTCGCAAAACCCGGCGCTGTTTTTTGGCACGGTCGAAGAAAATATCCGTTACGGCAATCCACAGGCGACGTCCGAGCAGGTGCGCGAAGCCGCGCAGATCGCCCACGCCCACGATTTTATCGAGAAAATGCCCGACGGCTATCAAACCCACTTGGGCGACGGTGGCCTGGGGTTATCCGGCGGTCAGCGCCAGCGCCTGGCCATCGCCCGGGCGCTGCTGGTGGATGCGCCGATCCTGCTGCTGGACGAAGCCACCAGCGCCCTCGATGCGCAAAGTGAACACCTGATCCAGCAAGCCCTGCCGAGCCTGATGAAAAACCGCACCACCCTGGTCATCGCCCACCGCCTGGCCACGGTCAAGAACGCCGACCGGATCGCAGTGATGGATCAGGGCAAGGTCGTTGCCGTGGGAACCCACCAGGAACTGGTCGCCAGCAACGCGCTGTATGCGCGGTTGGCGGCGTTGCAGTTCAATGTGGGGGTAGAAGCGGCGACCGACTAAGCACAGCAGGCTCCTGAGTGTTCGCGGATTCAGGTTCACCAAAGGTCTCCTGTGGGAGCGAGCTTGCTCGCGAAAGCGGTGTGTCAGTCGATGGAGATGTTGGACAGGCCGGGCCTCTTCGCGGGCAAGCCCGCTCCCACAGGTTGATCGTTGGTGGGCACAGGATGTGTGTTCACCGTAGATCCCTTGTGGGAGCGAGCTTGCTCGCGAAGGCGGTGGGTCAGTCGATGGAGATGTTGGACAGGCCGGGCCTCTTCGCGGGCAAGCCCGCTCCCACAGGTTGATCGTGGGTGGGCACAGGATGTGTGTTCACCGTAGATCCCTTGTGGGAGCGAGCTTGCTCGCGAAAGCGGTGTGTTAGTCGATGGAGATGTTGGACAGGTCGGGCCTCTTCGCGGGCAAGCCCGCTCCCACAGGTTGATCGTTGGCGGGCACAAGATGTGTGTTCACCATACATCCCTTGTGGGAGCGGGCTTGCCCGCGAAGGCGGTGTGAGCTGGTCTAATAGCCCCGGACACCTCAATGGGTGAAACTACACTCATTGAGGAATATTCCATGACTAAGAAGTACAGAAAATTCGACGCCGAGTTCAAGCTGAAGGTCTGCAAGATGGTTGTTGATCAAGGTCTGAGCGTGAACTCGGTTTGTACCGATTTAGGCCTGAGCGATACCGCCGTGCGCCGCTGG
This sequence comes from Pseudomonas sp. MS646, assembly GCF_036693845.1. NCBI lineage: Bacteria > Pseudomonadati > Pseudomonadota > Gammaproteobacteria > Pseudomonadales > Pseudomonadaceae > Pseudomonas > Pseudomonas sp. MS646. Next base: position 4,141,316 of record NZ_CP144763.1, on the reverse strand, counting down.
GTTCAGCAGTATCAAACCGAGCAGTCGGGCGGTACGGGGATTGGCAAACCATTGACCAGCGACCAGCAGCGTATTCGCCAGCTTGAACAGCAAGTCCGCGAACTGAAGACGGATAATGACATATTAAAAAAAGCTACGGCCTTCTTTGCCCGCGAGTTGAAGTGATCCACCAGTTGGTTCACCAAGTCCAATGCAAGGCCTACCCGGTGGCGCGTATCTGCCGGGTGTTGCGGATCAGTCGTTCGGGGTTTTACGAAGCTCGTCAGCGGCGTTTGAAGCCAAAACCTGTGTGCTCGGTTTCCGCTCAGCTCAAGGCTGCCTTCGTGTCCAATGAACACTGTTATGGCAGCCGTCGTTTGGTGAAAGCGCTGCGTGACACTGGCGTCTCCGTTGGACGGAACAAGGTCCGCCGCCTGATGAAACAACAGGATTTGCGTCCGATTTGGAAGCGCAAGTTCGTTCATACCACTGACAGCAATCACAATTTTCCGGTGGCTGAGAACCTGCTCAATCGCCAGTTCAATCCCGAGCGCATCAACCAGTCGTGGGTCGCTGACATCACCTACATCCGTACCCGCAGCGGCTGGCTGTACCTGGCGGCCGTCATGGACCTGTACTCACGCAAAATCGTGGGCTGGGCCATGGCACCCCACATGCGAGCAGAGTTGGTATGCAGTGCGATGCAACTGGCCATCGCGCAGAGACAACCTGAACCGGGCTTGATCGCTCATTCGGATCGAGGCAGCCAGTATGCCGGTACGGATTACCAGAACTTGCTGACGCGACATGGAATGCGTTGCAGCATGAGTCGCAAGGGCAACTGCTGGGACAATGCGGTCATGGAGCGCTTCTTCTTGAATCTGAAGATGGAGCGTGTTTGGCGCAAGGATTACGCCAACCATGGCGAAGCGATCAAAGACATCACGGACTACATCGTGCGGTTCTATAACGGAAGGCGAATCCATTCATCCTTGGGCTATTTGCCGCCCAATCAGTATGAGCGGCAAGCAGCCTGAAAAACACCGATTGAGGTGTCCGGAAAAAATTGACCACCTCAGTGGGTCAGTCGATGGAGATGTTGGACAGGTCGGGCCTCTTCGCGGGCAAGCCCGCTCCCACAGGGTCCAGCAAGCGAGCAAAAAGAAATGCCCGTATCTTTCGATGCGGGCATTTTTCTTCTCAGCAACAGCTTCCGCTAATAATCACTGATCATCAAAATACCGCTCATGCCAGTCCACCAACGGCTGCGGTGAGTTGAGTTTCTGGCCGTAGATCACCGAGTACGACAAGACGTTCTGCACGTATTGGCGCGTTTCGTCGAAGGGGATGCTTTCGACCCAGACGTCGAAGCTCAGATGATCGGCGCCGCGCAGCCATTGGCGCACGCGGCCTGGGCCGGCGTTGTAGGCTGCCGAGGCCAGGACGCGGTTGCCGTTGAACTGGCTGTGGACCTGGCTCAGGTAAGCCGCGCCAAGCTGGATGTTCTTGTCCGGGTTCAGCACTTGCTGCGGCGAGGCCAGCGGAATGCTGAACTTGCGTGCGGTTTCCTTGGCCGTGCCGGGCATCAGTTGCATCAGGCCGGCAGCACCGACGCCGGAGCGGGCGTCGTCCATGAAGGCACTTTCCTGGCGGGTGATCGCGAACACCCAGCTCGAATGCAGGCCGCGGACCTTGGCTTCGCGCACCAGGGTGTCGCGGTGGGCCATCGGGAAGCGGATGTCCAGGTCGTCCCAGTACTTGGCCTGGCTGATGGTACGGATGGCCGGGAAATACCACTTCAGGTCGTAGGCCAGTTTGGCCTGGGCGACCATTTCGTCCCGATTGAAATGCCGGCTGACGTGGTACCACTCGCGGCGTCCATCGACGATGTCGCCGCGGGCGTGGAATTCCAGTGCACGGCGCACGCCAGGGGTGTTGCGTACTTTGTTGATCAGCGCCTGGCTCATCACCAGTGGCTTGTTGACGAGCGAGTAGGGCGACTGGGAGCGGTCAGCGGCCAGGAAACCGTAGAAGTCGCGCTCGCGGGCCAGGTGCTTGTAGAGCGTCAGTGCCTCGGGGTTCTGGGGTTGGGCCAGTTCGAGGGTGCGGGCCTGCCAGTAGCGCCAGCGGTTGGTGCTGGCCAGCGATTCGGGCAGGTGGCGGGTCAATTGGTAGGCGTCGTCCCAGCGAGCCAGGCGCAGCAGCAGGCGCAGGCGCCATTCGGAAACAGTATCGTCCCGCAGTTCCGGGTCGTACTGGGTCATCACGGCCAGGGCGCGACTGTCGAAACGCTTGGCCAGGGTCAGGCCGATTTCCCGGGCGATCGCGACTTTCTCATCCCGGGAAAAACGCATGGTGCTGGCATAGCCGTCCAGCAGGGCCATGGCTTTGTCAGGGTCCTGGCGTGCCAGGCGACGCAGGCCCAGGCTGACGATATCGGACATCGGTTCGTCGGCCGGCAGGAAGCGCGACGGCTGGTTGAGCAATTCGGGTTTCTGCGCCACATCCACCAGCAGCTTGCCACGGGGGGCGAGGGTGGTCATGGCATTGACCAGGCTGTTGGCCAATGGGTAATTACGCGCCTGGGCGGCGAGTTTGGCGCGCTCCCAGCGCTTCTGTTCGGTCAACTGGCCCTGGGCTGCCCACATGCCGAACAGGGTGTCGCAGGCGTCGGGCTGGGATTTGCCGGTGAGCCAGAGTTTTTCGGTATTGGCGTAGCCTTCGGCCTTCAAGCCATGGCTGAGCTGGTACTGCGCGTTGAGGCAGTCCAGTTCGGTGAAGTTGAGCTTGGGGTCGTAGTATTTGACGAACGTGTCCCAGTCGCCGCGATCAGCCAGCCAGCGCAACCAGCGCAATTTCATCCAGTTGGCCTGGGGCAGGTCGCCGTGTTCGGCGAGGAATTTCTCGATCTCGGCGTTGCTGGCGCTCTTGAGGCGAGCGGTCAGTTCGTCGTAGGCCAGGTACGGTTCCAGCGGATAGTCACGCAGGGCCTGGCTGTAGCGCAAGTAGGGGCCCGAATCGCCCTTGGCCAAGGCCCGCTTGGCCTCATCGTAATACTGGCGCTGGGTAGAAATATCCACGGCCTGGGCGGATTGAACGGCAGTGGCACAGACAAATAGACACGATAGAACACTGAAAAGGCGACTGCGCATGAGACATCCGGGCAGAAAAAACATGACAAGCCCAGGGGGAACCTGGGGTAACTGTCTGTAGCTTAGCCTTTTGCCAGCAACCGGCGAAAGCTTTGCGGGGCCGTTGGTATCAGTTCGCAACATTTGTGCGGCATAACCGCTAAAGGGCGCATTGGCGACGAAATTGGCGGCCCTGGCCGGGCGCTTCTCAGGTAGAATGCGCGCCCGGTTTTTGGAGAAGCTCATGACCCTGCTCAAATTCAGCGATGTGTCCCTTGCTTTCGGCGCGATGCCGTTGTTGGACAAGGTGTCCTGGCAGATCGCCCGTGGTGAGCGGGTGTGCATCATCGGCCGCAATGGCACTGGCAAGTCCAGCATGATGAAGCTGGTCAAGGGCGATCAGAAGCCCGATGACGGCTCGGTCTGGCGTGCGCCAGGCCTGAAAATCGGCGAACTGCCTCAGGAACTGCCGGTAGCCGACGAGCGGACCGTGTTCGACGTGGTTGCCGAGGGCCTCGACGGTGTCGGCGCGCTGCTGGCCGAATATCACCACCTGAGCCAGAACATCGTCACCGACGCGGACCTGGACAAGCTGATGCACGTCCAGCAGGACCTCGAAGCCCGTGATGGCTGGCGTCTGCAGCAACTGGTCGACAGCACCCTGAGCCGCCTGCAACTGCCGGCCGACAAGACCCTCGCCGAATTGTCCGGCGGCTGGCGTCGTCGCGTTTTGCTGGCCCAGGCCCTGGTGTCCGAGCCGGACCTGCTGCTGCTCGACGAACCGACCAACCACCTGGACATCGGTGCGATTGCCTGGCTTGAAGAAGCCTTGAAGGACTTCCAGGGTGCGGTGTTGTTCATCACCCACGACCGTTCCTTTCTGCAAAACCTGGCCACCCGCATCCTTGAGCTGGACCGTGGCGGCCTGATCGACTGGAACGGCGACTACGCCAGCTTCCTGGTGCACAAGGAAGCCGTGCTGGCGGCGGAAGAGACCGCCAACGCCCTGTTCGACAAGCGCCTGGCCCAGGAAGAAGTCTGGATCCGCCAGGGTATCAAGGCCCGTCGTACCCGTAACGAAGGCCGGGTACGTGCCCTCAAGGCGCTGCGCGTGGAGCGCAGCGAACGCCGTGAGCGCACCGGCAAGGCCAATATCCAACTGGAAACGGCCGAAAAATCCGGCAAACAGGTCATGGTGCTGGAGAACGTCAGCTTCGCCCATCCCGGCGGGCCGTTCCTGGTCAAGGATTTTTCCATGGTCCTGCAGCGTGGCGACCGCATCGGCCTGCTGGGTGCCAACGGCACCGGCAAGACTACCCTGCTCAAGCTGATGCTCGGTGGCCTGGTCCCGAGCAGTGGCAAGGTGGAAGAGGGCACGAAGATCGACGTGGCCTACTTCGACCAATTGCGCCATCAACTGGATCTGGAAAAAACCGTGATCGACAACGTCGCCGAAGGCCGCGATTTCATCGAGATCGATGGCCAGAGCCGCCATGTATTGAGCTATCTGGGCGATTTCCTGTTCAGCCCGCAGCGGGCCCGCACGCCGGTCAAGGCGCTGTCGGGTGGCGAGCGCGCGCGCTTGCTGCTGGCCAAGCTGTTCAGCAAGCCGGCGAACCTGCTGGTGCTCGACGAGCCGACCAACGACCTGGACGTGGAAACCCTGGAACTGCTGGAAGAAGTGCTGCTGACCTTCAATGGCACGGTGCTGATGGTCAGTCACGACCGGGCATTCCTCGACAACGTGGTCACCAGCACCCTGGTGTTCGAAGGCGAAGGCCGGGTTCGCGAATACGTTGGCGGTTACCAGGACTGGCTGCGCCAGGGCGGTTCGCCGCGTCTTCTGGGCGTGACCGAGAGCAAGTCCGGCAAGGCCGACCTGAACTCGGCCGTGGTCAAGGCCGAGCCGGCCCCGGTGCCCGCTGCCGCCGCTCCGGCCCCGGTGAAGAAGAAACTCAGCTACAAGCTGCAGCGTGAGCTGGAAGCCTTGCCCGGTGATATCGATGCGAAGGAGCAGCAGATCGCAGCGGTGGAAGCCGAGATGGCCGACACCGGGTTCTACCAGCGACCTGCTGCTGAAACCGCCAAAGTGATTGCGCACCTGGAGCAACTGCAGGCCGAGCTGGATGCATTGGTCGAGCGTTGGGCCGAGCTGGACGCTTGAGCCCGCACGCTCAATGACCGTGGCGAGGGGATTTGCTGCCGCCTGAGGGCGAGGCACTCACCGCCAGGGGGCTGCTACGCAGCCCAGCGGGAGCAAGCTCCCTCGCCACGGTCATTGAGCTGAGTTCCTTGGTGAATCAGCTGCGCTTGATCAGGTGCACCGCCAGCACATCGCACGGTGCGCCATGCAGCACGTCGTTGGCGGTGGAGCCCAGCAGAAGTGCCAGGCCGTGGCGGCCATGGCTGCCGACGACGATCAGGTCGCAACCCTGTTCCTTGGCCAGGTGATGGATTTCCTGGCGCGGTTGGCCGTAGGTCAAGTGACTGAATTCCTTTTTCAGCGCCGGGTACTTCACGATCAGCCGGTCAAGGCGCTCCTTGGCCTGGTCGAATTGCTGTTGCTGCAATTGGGACAGGTCCATGGGAACGTCGCCGCCAAAGGCCATGGCCATCGGCTCGACGATGTGCACCAGCGACAGCTTGGTCTCCCGGCCTTCGCAAAGGGCGAGGGCGCGCTTGACGACGGGATCGCATTCTTCAGTGAGGTCGACGGCGACCAGAACGTGTTCGTAGTACATGGAAGGCACTCCAGAGAATTGCGATACGGTAAGTATGGCTGGTTTCAAGCGCATTGACGGCGACGCAGTCAATGGCTCCTCAAAATTCGGGAGTACGAATATGACGGTCTGGATAGTGGTGTCAATCCTGTTGGTGGTGTTAAGTCCTCTGGCATGGTTGCGGCCCTCCCGTGTTCAGAGTGGTCGGATGGCCCTGCGCATGGAGGCACGGCGCCTTGGCCTGGCCATGCAACTGGCGCCGCAGGAATGGCCTCACTGGCTCGGCCAGCAGCCGCCAAACCCTTGTGCCCAGTACCATCGGCCGCGGCGCGGCAAGCAGCCGGACAGCTGGAGTTACTGGCAGTCCGCGCCCGGCGTGTGGGTCAACCAGTGGCGAGAGGTTTGCCAGGATGAGGCGTTGCTTGTGCATTTCGAAAAGTTGCCGGCCAACGTCTACAAGGTCGAGGCTGATCGGCAAATGATCGCCTTGTATTGGGGCGAAAAGGGCGAAACCAGTGTTTTGCAGCATATTGCCGAGGTGCTCAAGGCCCTGGCCTGAGTCGTAAAAAAGCCCGACAGACTCATCGGGCGGGTTGGCCAGGCAGGCCGGTAATCAAATGTCATTTCCGGGCGTTCGTTCGTAACGCCCTTGCTCGAACAATTGCAACGTGTTTGCGACAGCGTAGTCGGTTGTGCCGGCTTTGCCCGGGATTAGGGCGACTTTTCTAATAATTGATCTTATGAATGGCTGCTCATGCGGCCGGGTGTTGCGGATCCGTACGGTACGAAAATGACCGTAAAGTCGTGTTCGCGCCCTCTGTTTAGGGCGATTGACAATTGTCGGAAATTCCGTGAAGGTGACGTACCCAAATCAAACGGGCGTATGAATTGAGCGTTTGTATTTTCAGAACGTTCCTACAGAACCCGACTATCGCGTTGACGGGTGTGCCTGGCGGATTGGCGTAGCATCGACGGTAACGTCAATGCCCAACCAGCGGTCAGCGTTCAACGTGTACTGTTCAGCTTCCATATCGTGGAGATCAGTTGATGATTTACGAAGGTAAAGCCATCACGGTTAAGGCTCTTGAAAGTGGCATCGTCGAACTGAAGTTCGATCTCAAGGGTGAGTCCGTCAACAAGTTCAACCGTCTTACCCTGAATGAACTGCGTCAGGCCGTGGACACTATCAAGGCAGATGCTTCGATCAAGGGTGTGATCGTCAGCAGCGGCAAGGACGTGTTCATCGTCGGCGCCGACATCACCGAATTCGTCGACAACTTCAAGCTGCCCGATGCCGAGCTGATCGCTGGCAACCTCGAAGCCAACCGCATTTTCAGCGATTTCGAAGACCTCAACGTACCGACCGTCGTGGCCATCAACGGCATCGCCCTGGGTGGCGGCCTCGAAATGTGCCTGGCGGCGGACTACCGCGTCATGTCCACCACCGCCAAGATCGGCCTGCCGGAAGTCAAGCTGGGCATCTACCCAGGCTTCGGCGGGACCGTGCGCCTGCCGCGCCTGATCGGTGCCGACAACGCCATCGAGTGGATTGCCGCCGGCAAGGAAAACCGTGCCGAAGACGCGCTGAAAGTCGGCGCCGTGGACGCCGTGGTTGAACCTGGCAAGCTCCAGGCTGCGGCCCTTGAGACGATCAAGCGCGCCATCAGCGGCGAGTTCGACTACAAGGCCAAGCGCCAGCCGAAGCTGGAAAAACTCAAGCTCAACGCCATCGAGCAGATGATGGCCTTCGAAACCGCCAAGGGCTTCGTTGCCGGCCAGGCTGGCCCGAACTACCCAGCCCCGGTCGAAGCGATCAAGACCATCCAGAAAGCCGCGAACTTCGGTCGCGACAAGGCCCTGGAAGTCGAAGCCGCCGGCTTCGTCAAACTGGCCAAGACCTCGGCTGCACAGAGCCTGATCGGCCTGTTCCTCAATGATCAGGAACTGAAGAAAAAGGCCAAGGCCTACGACGAGATCGCCCGTGACGTGAAGCAGGCAGCCGTACTCGGTGCCGGCATCATGGGTGGTGGTATCGCCTACCAGTCGGCGTCCAAGGGCACGCCGATCCTGATGAAGGACATCAACGAGCACGGGATCGAGCAGGGCCTGGCCGAAGCAGCCAAGCTGCTGGTGGGTCGCGTCGATAAAGGTCGCATGACCGCTGCGAAGATGGCCGAAGTGCTCAACGGCATTCGTCCGACCCTGTCCTACGGCGATTTCGGCCATGTCGACCTGGTGGTCGAGGCGGTCGTGGAAAACCCGAAGGTCAAGCAGGCGGTACTGGCTGAAGTCGAAGACAAGGTCAAAGAGGACACCATCCTCGCGTCGAACACCTCGACCATCTCCATTTCGCTGCTGGCCAAGGCCCTCAAGCGCCCGGAAAACTTCGTCGGCATGCACTTCTTCAACCCGGTGCACATGATGCCGCTGGTGGAAGTGATCCGTGGCGAGAAGTCCAGCGAGCAGGCGATTGCCACCACCGTGGCCTACGCCAAGAAAATGGGCAAGAACCCGATCGTCGTCAACGATTGCCCGGGCTTCCTGGTCAACCGCGTGCTGTTCCCGTACTTTGGCGGTTTCGCCAAGCTGGTCAGCGCGGGCGTGGACTTCGTGCGCATCGACAAGATCATGGAAAAATTCGGCTGGCCGATGGGCCCGGCGTACCTGATGGACGTGGTCGGCATCGACACTGGCCACCACGGTCGCGACGTCATGGCCGAAGGCTTCCCGGACCGCATGAAAGACGACCGTCGTTCGGCTGTCGACGTGCTTTATGAAGCCAAGCGCCTGGGCCAGAAGAACGGCAAGGGCTTCTATGCCTACGAGACCGACAAGCGCGGCAAGCAGAAGAAAGTCGCCGATCCGTCGGTGCTGGAAGTGCTCAAGCCGATCGTCTACGAGCAGCGCGAGGTCACTGACGAGGACATCATCAACTGGATGATGATCCCGCTGTGCCTGGAAACCGTGCGTTGCCTGGAAGACGGCATCGTCGAAACGGCTGCCGAAGCCGACATGGGCCTGGTCTACGGTATCGGCTTCCCTCCATTCCGTGGCGGTGCGCTGCGCTACATCGATTCGATCGGTGTGGCCGAGTTCGTTGCCCTGGCTGACCAGTACGCTGATCTGGGCGCGCTGTACCACCCGACCGCGAAGCTGCGTGAAATGGCCAAGAACGGCCAGAGCTTCTTCGGTTAAGCGCCCAACGACTAGAGCGAGAGAACATTTATGAGCTTGAATCCTAGAGACGTCGTGATTGTCGACTTCGGTCGTACGCCGATGGGCCGCTCCAAGGGCGGCATGCACCGCAACACCCGCGCCGAAGACATGTCGGCGCACCTGATCAGCAAACTGCTGGAACGCAACGTCAAGGTCGACCCCAATGAAGTCGAGGACGTGATCTGGGGCTGCGTGAACCAGACCCTGGAGCAGGGCTGGAACATCGCCCGCATGGCGTCGCTGATGACCCAGATTCCTCACACGGCAGCCGGCCAGACGGTCAGCCGCCTGTGCGGTTCGTCCATGAGCGCGCTGCACACCGCCGCCCAGGCGATCATGACCGGCAACGGCGACGTGTTCGTCGTCGGCGGTGTCGAGCACATGGGCCACGTGAGCATGATGCACGGCGTCGATCCGAACCCGCACATGTCGCTGTACGCGGCGAAAGCCTCGGGCATGATGGGCCTGACCGCGGAAATGCTCGGCAAGATGCACGGCATTACCCGTGAGCAGCAGGACGCCTTCGGCGTGCGCTCCCACCAGCTCGCCCACAAGGCGACCGTGGAAGGCAAGTTCAAGGACGAAATCATCCCGATGCAGGGCTATGACGAGAACGGCTTCCTGAAGCTGTTCGACTACGACGAAACCATTCGTCCGGAAACCACCCTGGAAAGCCTGGCGACCCTCAAGCCGGCGTTCAACCCGAAGGGTGGCACCGTGACTGCCGGTACGTCGTCGCAGATCACCGACGGTGCCTCGTGCATGATCGTGATGTCGGCCCAGCGTGCCCAAGACCTGGGCATCCAGCCGATGGCGGTAATTCGCTCCATGGCCGTGGCGGGTGTGGATCCGGCGATCATGGGTTATGGTCCGGTACCGGCCACGCAGAAAGCCTTGAAGCGTGCCGGCCTGAGCATCTCCGATATCGACTTCTTCGAGCTCAACGAAGCGTTCGCCGCACAGGCCCTGCCGGTGCTGAAAGATCTGAAAGTGCTCGACAAGATGAACGAGAAGGTTAACCTGCACGGCGGCGCGATCGCCCTGGGCCACCCATTCGGTTGCTCCGGTGCGCGTATCTCCGGCACGTTGCTCAACGTGATGAAACAGAACGGCGGCACGTTTGGCGTGTCCACCATGTGCATTGGTCTCGGCCAGGGCATCGCCACTGTCTTCGAACGCGTCTAAGCGTTGCGTCGATGGAAGCCGGGGCCAAGTGCCCCGGTTTTTGTTTTTCCGGGTTTAGTAGAAAGAAATTTTGTTTTTATTTTGAAAAGAATTCAGTGAGGGCCAAAGCATGCCGATACAACCTGGGCTCTACCAACATTACAAGGGTCCGCAGTACCGCGTATTCAGTATTGCGCGGCATTCCGAGACCGAGGAAGAAGTGGTCTTCTATCAAGCCCTGTATGGCGATTACGGCTTCTGGGTGCGTCCCTTGAGCATGTTCCAGGAGTCCGTCGAGGTTGACGGCGAACAGGTGCCACGCTTTGCTTTGGTGCAGGCCGAGGAAAGCATTTTTCCCAAGCGTTGAGGCCAACCTGCGGGCAACCCTGCGCTTGACCTCACCTTGCAGCCACTATATATAGCGGTGCCGCGTCAGGCGCCAACCGCCTTTCACTTTTTAGCATTCAGGAATTTTCTGATCCATGGGCAAATCGCTGGTCATTGTGGAATCCCCGGCTAAGGCCAAGACCATCAACAAGTATCTGGGCAACCAATACGTGGTGAAGTCGAGTATCGGCCATATCCGAGACCTGCCCACCAGCGGTTCGGCTAGCGCCAGCAAGGAGCCAGCCGCCAAGCGCGGCAAGGCGGCTGCCGGTGAAGCGCCGGCGCTGTCGCCGAAAGACAAGGCGCGCAAGCAGCTGGTCTCGCGCATGGGGGTTGATCCGGAACACGGCTGGAAAGCCAAGTACGAGATCCTCCCAGGCAAGGAAAAGGTCATCGAAGAACTGCGTCGGCTCGCCAAAGACGCCGACACCATCTATCTCGCGACGGACTTGGACCGCGAAGGGGAAGCCATTGCCTGGCACCTGCGCGAAGCCATCGGTGGGGATGACAGCCGCTACAAGCGCGTGGTGTTCAACGAAATCACCAAGAAGGCGATCCAGGAAGCCTTCTCCCAGCCGGGCGAGCTGGATATCCACCGGGTCAACGCCCAGCAGGCACGGCGCTTTCTCGATCGTGTAGTGGGCTACATGGTCTCGCCGCTGCTGTGGGCCAAGATCGCCCGCGGCCTGTCGGCCGGACGCGTACAGTCCGTGGCGGTCAAGCTGGTGGTGGAGCGCGAGCGGGAAATCCGTGCGTTCATCCCCGAGGAATACTGGGAAGTCCACGCCGACCTCGGCACCGCCAAGGGCGCTACCGTGCGCTTCGAAGTGGCCCGCGAGAAGGGCGAGGCCTTCAAGCCGCTCAATGAAGCCCAGGCCATGGCCGCGCTGGAGAAGCTCAAGGCATCCAGCTACAGCATCGTCAAGCGCGAGGACAAGCCGACCAGCAGCAAGCCGTCGGCGCCGTTCATTACCTCCACGCTGCAACAGGCCGCGAGCAACCGCCTGGGCTTTGGCGTGAAGAAAACCATGATGATGGCCCAGCGTCTGTACGAAGCCGGCTACATCACCTATATGCGTACCGACTCGACCAACCTCTCGGCCGATGCCGTGGCGATGGCGCGCACTTATATAGAAAGCGAGTTCGGCAAGAAATACCTGCCGGACACGCCCAACGTCTACAGCAGCAAGGAAGGCGCACAAGAGGCTCACGAAGCGATTCGTCCGTCCGACGCCAATACCGAGCCAAGCAAGCTGTCTGGCATGGAGCGCGATGCCGAGCGTCTCTACGAGCTGATCTGGCGCCAGTTCCTGGCCTGCCAGATGCTGCCGGCGCAATACCTGTCGACGACGGTCAGCGTGGGTGCTGGCGATTTCGAGCTGCGCGCCAAGGGCCGCATCCTCAAGTTCGACGGCTACACCCGCGTCATGCCGCAAATCACCAAGCCTGGGGATGACGACGTCCTGCCGGACATGGCCCAGGGCGACGTGATGAAGCTGATCAAGCTTGATCCGACCCAGCATTTCACCAAGCCGCCGGCTCGCTATTCGGAAGCCAGCCTGGTCAAGGAAATGGAAAAACGTGGTATCGGTCGTCCTTCGACCTATGCGGCGATCATTTCCACCATCCAGGATCGTGGCTATGTGGCGCTGCACAACCGTCGGTTCTATTCGGAAAAGATGGGTGACATTGTTACCGAGCGCCTGTCCGAGAGCTTCTCGAACCTGATGGACTACGGCTTCACCGCTGGCATGGAAGAGAACCTCGACGACGTGGCCCAGGGCGAGCGCGACTGGAAGAACGTGCTCGACGAGTTCTACGGCGACTTCAAGAAAAAACTCGAAGTGGCCGAAAGCCCGGAAAGTGGCATGCGGGCGAACCAGCCGGTCATGACCGACATTCCATGCCTGACCTGCGGTCGTCCGATGCAGATCCGCACAGCGTCCACCGGCGTGTTCCTCGGTTGCTCGGGCTACAGCCTGCCACCCAAGGAGCGCTGCAAGGCGACCGTCAACCTGGTGCCTGGCGATGAAATCGCTGCGGACGACGAGGGTGAGTCCGAATCCCTGGTGTTGCGTGGCAAGCATCGCTGCCCGATCTGCAGCACGGCGATGGACGCCTACCTGCTGGATGAAAAGCGCAAGTTGCACATCTGCGGCAACAACCCGGACTGTGCCGGCTACGAGATCGAAGAGGGCTCCTATCGCATCAAGGGCTACGAAGGCCCTAGCTTGGAATGCGACAAGTGCGGCAGCGAGATGCAGCTCAAGACCGGTCGTTTCGGCAAGTTCTTCGGTTGCACCAACCCAACCTGCAAGAACACCCGCAAACTGCTCAAGAGCGGCGATGCGGCGCCACCGAAGATGGACCCGGTGAAGATGCCCGAACTCCAGTGCGAGAAGGTCAACGACACCTACATCCTGCGTGATGGTGCTTCCGGTCTGTTCCTGGCGGCCAGCCAGTTCCCGAAAAACCGCGAGACCCGTGCGCCACTGGTGATGGAGATCGTGCCGCACAAGGACGAGATCGATCCGAAGTACCATTTCCTCTGCGAAGCCCCGCAGAAGGACCCGGAGGGTCGTCCGGCGGTCATCCGCTACAGCCGCAAGACCAAGGAGCAGTACGTGCAGACCGAGGTCGATGGCAAGCCAACCGGCTGGAAGGCGTTCTACGACGGTGGCAAGTGGACCGTTGAAGACAAGCGCTGACCGATAGGGCGGCTGCTTGTCGGGTGAGAACCCTCTTGTAAGCCCCAGTGAACAGGAAGGCCGCATGACAACCCCGGGGTTTTCATGCGGCCTTCCTGTTTTTGGCTTGCGGGCCTTCGGTCGATCCACGACACTGTCGCCCTTGCGTGACGCTTTTATTTTGTTGGAGAGGTGCCGCCATGGCCCACGAACTCTATACCCGCACCAATCAAAAGATTTATTTCGCCGGCCTGTCGCTCGAAGCGCTCGCCAGGGCCGAGGATGGGCGCGCGATGAATTCCCCGGCGCTGCTGCAGGCGGGGCGTGAGTCCGTGCTGTTCCACCTTTACGGTGCTCTATTGGGGTTGTGCCATGAAATTGCGGGGTTCTATCGCCTGCCGCAAGCGAATGCGTCCCGGGCCGAACAACTGCTGACCCGCGAAGTGCTGGAAACCCTCGCCATCCCGGAATTGGCCGAAATGGTCGAGCTGGCCCACAACCCGGAAACCTGGCTGGCGAAACTGTTGGCTGCCCATGCGGCGCTCTTCCAGCCGCCACGGGCCCCTCGCAAGCCCAAGGGGGACGTGACCCAGCCGTTGATCGTGGCGGTCAACCTGGACGAAGAAGAGCCTGAGCAGGTGTTGAGCCGGGAGGAGCTGGAAAGCTGGCGGCAGAACCTCAAGAGCCTGGCACTACGCTTTCGCGAAGGGCTGAATGAGTGCTGAGTTACGGCTCGGCCCAAGACATTCGCTGACAACGCTTGGTCAAGATCCCGAGCGAAGCGGTTCCGATGACTATATAATCCTCGCCTTTCGTGGAGAACAGACTTTTATGCCTACGTCCTTTCTAGAAATTGTCGAACTTCCTGATGGCCGCATCGAGCTGCGCAGGGCCGAGGATGAGGGTTCCCTGGTGACGCTGAACTTCTCCGAAGACGCCAAGGCATTCCTTCAGGGCCAGCACGTCGAGGTCGCCAAGGCGATGCTGAGCGTGGGTGTCCAGATGGCGGGGCGCCTGGTTGAAGGCGACCTCAACAAGGAAGAGGGCCCTCGGGTTCTTCATTGATCCCGTCCGTCGGCTTTTTAGAAGCACTGTACTGACCGGCTTCTCTGTTCTGGAGAAGCCCTGCGCTTGTCTTAGCCCAATCGAATATTCAAGCTTTGTGCGTCCCCGGTGCGAGCGGCGCTGATCAATTGTTGCCGCGCGGTCGCGGTCAACGGATTGATCCAACTGACGACGGTGTGGCTGCGGCCCAGGCGCAACGCTTCGCAGGTCAATTGTTGCGCGCTTTGGGTCCCGCGTGGTTGAAGCAGCAGGATCCGTTCGCGATTCAGGCCGGCATCGCGCAACCAGGCTTGAGTGACGCTGGCCGGTGGGGCGATCAGCGTCAACCAGCGAGCATCCTGGTCCTGGCTCAACTCTCGCAGGATCGGCGCGAGCAGGTTCAGGCAATTCCCGGCTGCACCCCGTAACGACAGTTCGCTGAAAGCCTCGGGTTCGACGCCCCAGGGCGATTCGATGACCTCTTTCAGGACTGGAACCAGCGGTTGGGCCATGAATGCCTCGAACAGCGGCAGTTGTGTGTGTTGTGGGGTGTGAGGGAATTGCATAAAGCCTCCTTTAGCGGCGGATCACGCCGACGCTCAAGCCTTCGATGACCAGGTCCTGATCTTTCAGGTTTACTTCGATAGGCGCGAACTCGGGGTTCTCGGCAATCAACCAGACCTTGCTGCCGTCGCGCTTGAAGCGCTTGACGGTCACCTCGTCGCCGATGCGCGCCACCACGATCTGGCCATTACGGGCTTCGCGAGTGGTATGAACGGCCAGCAGGTCGCCGTCGAAGATGCCGATGTCCTTCATGCTCATGCCGTGTACCCGAAGCAGGTAATCAGCTCGCGGGTGGAAGAACGAAGGATTGATGTTGCAGGATTCCTCGACGTGTTGCTCGGCGAGGATGGGAGCACCGGCGGCCACGCGACCAATGATCGGCAGGGTAGTGTCGTCGGCCTTGGCTTCGAAGCCCGGGATACGAATGCCGCGGGAGGCCCCCGGGGTCATTTCGATTGCACCCTTGCGGGCCAGCGCCTTGAGGTGTTCTTCAGCCGCATTGGGCGACTTGAACCCCAGTTCCTGGGCGATTTCCGCACGGGTCGGCGGGTAGCCGTTGTCTTCGAGGCAACGTTTGATGAAGGCCAGAATCTCTGCTTGGCGTGGCGTCAGCTTTAGCATATTGATCGCTCTGTCTTTTTATACAGTGACTGGGATTATATACAGTGGGCGACGCTTGGCAATCCTCCTTTTTTCACCAGGCGCTGGACGGTCGCCCGCGCCATGGCTACAGCCCGTTCAAAGGTGTGGTTAAATAGCTGACCGGGCGTTCGCAAAACGCCCCGGCAGACTTGACAACCCACAGGCTGAAACGTATGTTTCAAACAAGTGTTTGTCAGGCGGAGTAGTCATGGCCCAGTCGGAAACCGTTGAACGCATCCTCGATGCTGCCGAGCAGTTGTTCGCGGAAAAAGGTTTCGCCGAAACCTCGTTGCGCCTGATCACCAGCAAGGCCGGGGTCAACCTGGCGGCGGTGAACTATCACTTCGGTTCGAAAAAGGCCTTGATCCAGGCCGTGTTCTCGCGCTTCCTCGGGCCGTTCTGCCTGAGCCTCGACCGCGAGCTGGAGCGTCGCCAGGCCAAGCCCGAGGTCAAGCCGACCCTGGAAGAGCTGTTGGAAATCCTGGTCGAGCAAGCCCTTGTCGTGCAACCTCGCAGCGGCAACGACCTGTCCATCTTCATGCGCCTGTTGGGCCTGGCGTTCAGCCAGAGCCAGGGGCACTTGCGGCGTTACCTGGAAGACATGTACGGCAAGGTGTTCCGCCGTTACATGTTGCTGGTCAATGAGGCGGCGCCGCGTATCCCGCCGATCGAGTTGTTCTGGCGCGTGCACTTCATGCTCGGCGCCGCCGCGTTCAGCATGTCCGGTATCAAGGCGCTGCGAGCCATCGCGGAAACCGATTTCGGCGTGAACACCTCGATTGAGCAGGTGATGCGGCTGATGGTGCCGTTTTTGGCTGCCGGCATGCGCGCCGAAACCGGCGTGACCGATGAAGCCATGGCGGCCGCGCAATTGCGCCCGCGCAGCAAATCCGCCCCGGCGCTCGCCAAGGCGTAAGGGCATGGGTGGGCGCAGCGGCCTACATCCGCTAAGCTAGCCGCCCATGCCGACTCTCGTTTCGAATCCGTCCTATCTTCCATTGCGTCACCGCGACCTGCCGGGCCTGGCTCCTGGCAGTGTTGTTGCGTGTGTGTTGCCGCGCGGGTTCATCTTTATCAAGGAAATCCTATGACTGCTGGCCTGCAAGGCTCGTTGATGGTGGACGTCGCCGGTACCTGGCTGACGGCCGAAGATCGCCACTTGTTGCGTCAGCCCGAAGTGGGTGGCCTGATCATTTTTGCCCGCAACATCGAGCACCCGCGTCAGGTGCGGGAGTTGAGCGCGTCGATCCGTGCCATCCGGCCCGACCTCCTGCTGGCGGTGGATCAGGAAGGCGGCCGCGTCCAGCGCCTGCGCCAGGGCTTCGTACGCTTGCCGGCGATGCGGGCCATCGCCGATAACCCGAATGCCGAATACCTGGCCGAGCAGTGCGGCTGGATCATGGCGACCGAGGTGCTGGCGGTTGGCCTGGACCTGAGCTTCGCGCCGGTGCTGGACCTCGATTACCAGCGCAGCGCGGTCGTCGGCAGTCGCGCCTTCGAAGGTGATCCCGAGCGCGCAGCCCTATTGGCCGGGGCCTTCATCCGTGGCATGAGCGCCGCCGGAATGGCCGCCACCGGCAAGCATTTCCCCGGGCACGGTTGGGCCGAGGCGGATTCCCATGTGGCGATCCCCAACGACGAACGTAGCCTGGAACAGATCCGCGCCAACGATCTGGTACCCTTTGCCAGGCTCAGCCAGCAACTGGCGGCGGTCATGCCGGCCCATGTGATCTATCCTCAGGTCGATCCCAACCCGGCCGGATTTTCCCGGCGCTGGCTGCAGGATATCCTACGCGGCGAGCTGGGTTTTGACGGGGTGATTTTCAGCGATGACCTGTCGATGGCCGGCGCCCATGTGGTGGGCGATGCCGCCAGTCGTATCGAAGCCGCCTTGACGGCCGGTTGCGACATGGGCCTGGTGTGCAACGATCGCGCGGCCGCCGAGCTGGCCTTGAGTGCCGCCCAGCGCTTGAAGGTCACGCCCTCGGCGCGGATCGCCCGGATGCGCGGCCGCGCCTTTGCCTCCACCGAGTACCGCCAGGACCCTCGCTGGCTGACCGCGGTCGGGGCGTTGAAAGCGGCGCAATTGATCGATTGAGGGGCGCTGGGCTGGGGCAGGTTGCCCGCAAGGATTGAGGTCAGTCAGTACCGTGGCGACTGACCTCCCGTATTCGCGAGCAGGCGCCATCAAGGTCAACGCAACACTGCGCCGCCTCAGCGCTTTTCCAGCTTGTCCGGCAACGGCGCAAACAACGCTTCGATATCGTCGCTCTGCAACTTCCAGTCGCCGGCCACGCGTCCATCCAGGACGCCGGCGGCGAGGTCGGATTTTTCCTTTTGCAGCAGCTGAATCTTTTCTTCTACCGTGCCCCGGGCAATCAATTTGTAGACGAACACCGGTTTTTCCTGGCCGATACGGTAAGCGCGGTCGGTCGCCTGGTTTTCGGTGGCCGGGTTCCACCATGGGTCGTAGTGAATCACCGTGTCGGCTTCGGTCAGGTTCAGGCCTACGCCGCCGGCCTTCAGGCTGATCAGGAAAATCTGACGCTTGCCGCTCTGGAATTCCTTGACGGGGGTGCGTCGGTCGCGGGTCTGTCCGGTCAGGATGGCGTAGTCGACGCCGCGTTTCTTCAGCTCATCTTCGATCAGCGCCAGCATCGAGGTGAACTGGGAAAACAGCAGCACCCGCCGGCCTTCTTCGAACAGTTCCTCCAGCATGCCCATCAGGCTGTCGAGCTTGCCCGAAGTGCTGCCTCGGGTGGGGAGGGCGGCATCGTTGATCAGGCGCAGATCGCAGCACACCTGGCGGAGCTTGAGCAACGCTTCGAGGATGATGATCTGACTGCGGGCGACGCCTTTGCGGGTGATTTCGTCGCGCACTTTCTTGTCCATGGCCAGGCGCATGGTTTCGTAGACGTCCCGCTGGGCGTCGCTGAGTTCCACCCAATGGATGATCTCGGTCTTGGGTGGCAACTCGGTCGCCACTTGCTCCTTGGTCCGGCGCAGCAGGAAAGGTTTTATCCGACCGTTGAGGTGCTGCAATCTGACGTCGCTGCCGCGCTTTTCAATGGGGGTACGGTAATCGCGGTTGAAGCTCTTGACGTCCCCGAGCCAGCCCGGCAACAGGAAGTGGAACAGCGACCAGAGTTCACCCAGGTGGTTTTCCAGCGGTGTGCCGGACAGGCACAGCCGTTGCCGCGCATTGAGCTCACGGGCGGCCTGGGCGGCCTTGCTGGTGGGATTCTTGATGTATTGGGCCTCATCGAGGATCAGCACATGCAGCGGCTGTGCAGCCAGGCGCTCGACGTCCTTGGGCAGCAGCGCATAGGTGGTGAGGACCAGGTCGTAGTCGGCCAGTCGCTCGAAGTGTTTCTTGCGCCCGGCGCCATACAGGGCCAGCACCTTGAGCTGCGGCGTGAAATGGGCCGCTTCGTCGAGCCAGTTGGGAATCAGGCTGGTGGGCATCACCACCATGCACGGCCGGTCTAGGCGCCCGGCATTTTTTTCGCTGAGAATGTGCGCCAGGGTCTGTAGGGTTTTGCCCAGGCCCATGTCATCCGCCAGGATGCCGCCGACCTCCAGCTGGCGCAGCGACTGCATCCAGCTCAGGCCTTCGAGCTGGTAGGGCCGCAGCGTCGCGTTCAGGCCTTCGGGCGCGGCGGCGGTGTAGTCCTTGATGTCGCGCAGGCGTTGGGCGAGGCCACGAATGTATTCGCCGCCTTCCCAACTCAGCGGCATGTCTTGCAGCGGGTTCAGGCGCAAGGCGTCCGCGCTGTTCAAGCGCAGCTTGGTGGTGCCGGGCTCTTGCAGGTAGAACTCGCCCAGGGTCGCCAGTACCGGTTTCAGCCGACCGTAGGGCAGGGCCACTTGTTGCGGGCCGAACTCGGCGTTCGGGCGAGAGGGCAGGTTGACCAGGATAAGCTCGTCGTCGCGGCGCCTGGCCAGGCGTTCCGGGTTGAACAGCTCGATGTGCGAGCGCATCAGGTTCAACAGGATTGGCAGCAGGCTCAGGCGTTCGCCGTTGACGATGATCCCCAGCTCGAGGTCGAACCAGTCCCGCTCCGGCGTTTCCTCCACCGTGGCATACCAGTCATCCACGGCGGTCAGGTCGAAGCCGAATTCCTCGTCGATCTGCAACTCCCAGCCTTGCTCACGAAGCTTGGGCAGGTCATTGAGGGTGAAGGTCAACCAGGCGCTGTCGTTGACCATCTCATACAGCTCGCCGGCGCTTTCCGGCAACGCCTTGCTCTGTCGGGTCGCGACCTTGAATCCGAGGATTCGCAGTTGTTCGCGGTAGGACTGCTCCACATCGGTATGGCGCTTTATCCGCAGCGTCTGGGTTTCCTGGCGCAGCAGCACGTCGCTGTTGCGTTGGCCGCTGACATACTCGCCCAAGTAGCTGAAGGACAGCGCCGCACGGTGCTGGATGTAGCGTTGCATCTTGCCGTTGCGCGGCTCGAAGGCGCTGAACTCGATGCTTGCCAGCCACAGGCGTGGCAGTGGTTGCACGTTGTCCACCAGCACCTGGGGCGGTGCCTTGGGGCTGCGGTTGTCCAGCACCGACTGGAGTTTTTCCAGCAACTGCGCGTCTTTTTCGGCAGCCGGGTAGGCCAGGGTTTCCTGCACTTGCAGAAGAACCGCCGCGCAATGCTTGCAGTTGATGCGCACCGGGCAGGAGCACGCGGCGTCAAGCAGGATCAGCGTGCCTTTGGCCGACTCCTTGAGGCGAATGGTCTGACGGTAGACGCTACTGCCAGAGCCTTCGCAACTGGCGGTGATGGTGCTGTCGCCGGCCTCGACGATCCTGACCCGGTTTTCCAGCGCATAGCGGCGCCCACGCTCCAGGCTTTGTTCCTTGAATCGATTGACCCAGGAAGGGGCCAGGGGTTTGCTCAGGGGCGAGGGCATAGGTGCGCCACTCAGTCCGGAATGACGTCAGGGGACTGGCGGGGTGCAGGCGCGGTCAGCGAGGTGAGCTTGATCAGCAGGCCAAGGTGGCCATTGTCGAGGAAGTTCAGCTGGCCATTCTTGGTGTGACTCTGCTGTTTCAGGCGTTCGCTGGCGGTGACCAGCCCATTGGCGTCGATCTGGTTGATCCAGAAGTCGGCGTCGACGTCGGTGAAGCGGCCCAGTTTCAGTTCCAGGGTGCCCTCGATGGGGAATTGCCCGAACTGTTCGGTGCCCTCGCTGATGGCAATCTTGCTGCCCTGTTCGCCGACGTTCTGCTGCCAGGCCTTGTGCATCAATACCGTGTATTGGCCGCTGGCGTTGAGTTTTTCCACGATGGCGCCCAGTGCCGGTGTGCGTTGGGCATTGGCGTCCAGGCGTCGCGCGCCGGCGTCCCAGTCTTCCGGCGCGGCGCGGCTGATGATTGCCGGCTCCGCGTTCTGCCGCACCAGGATCATTTCAACCTGATACAGGTCGTCGGCAAACGCCAGGGGAGCGACCAGGGTCATCAACAAGGTCAGTGAGCGAAACAGGCGCATGTGGCGTCCTTCAAGCAGTGGTCGGGGTTAGGCGCTCGAACAGCGCTTCTACGGTATTGAAACGCTCTTCCGGGCGTTCCATGGGCACCATGAACTTGAACATCGTGGCGCCTTCGAACTTGTAGCGCTTGGGCTGGCCCTGGATCAGCTTGATCAGCACCAGTGGGTCGACCGGTGTCTGGGCCTCGAACTCAATGCGCCCGCCATTGGGGCCGCCATCGACTTTCTTGATCCCCAGTTGCTCGGCCTTGAGCTTGAGCAGCGTGGTGCGGACCAGGTGCTTGGTCGGTTCCGGCAGCAGGCCGAAGCGGTCGATCATCTCCACTTGCAAGTCTTTGAGGCCTTCCTCGTCGCTGGCCGAGGCGATGCGTTTGTAGAGGATCAGCCGCGCGTGGACGTCCGGCAGGTAGTCTTCGGGTATCAGCGCCGGCACCCGCAGGTTGATTTCCGGTCCGCCGCCCAGCGGTTGGTCGAGGTTCGGCTGTTCGCCCTTGCGGATCGACTTGACCGCCCGTTCGAGCATTTCCATGTACAGGGTGAAGCCGACGGCCTGGATCTGGCCGCTCTGGCCGTCGCCCAGCAATTCGCCGGCGCCGCGGATTTCCAGGTCGTTGGTGGCCAGCACGAAGCCGGCGCCCAGGTCCTGGGTGTTGGCGATGGCCTCCAGGCGCTTTTCCGCGTCCGGAGTGATCTGCTGGCGCGGCGGTGTCAACAGGTAGGCGTAGGCCTGGTGGTGGCTACGCCCGACCCGACCACGCAACTGGTGCAACTGGGCCAGGCCGAACTTGTCGGCCCGCTCGATGATGATGGTGTTGGCGCTCGGCACGTCGATGCCGGTCTCGATGATGGTCGAGGCGATCAGCACGTTGAAGCGCTTGTGGTAGAAGTCGCTCATCACCTGTTCGAGTTCGCGTTCGCGCATCTGCCCGTGGCCGATGCCGATGCGGGCTTCCGGCACCAGTTCGGCCAGGTCGGCGGCGCATTTCTCGATGGTCTTCACGTCGTTGTGCAGGTAATAGACCTGGCCGCCACGCAGCAACTCGCGCAGCAGGGCTTCCTTGACCGTGCTCTTGTTCTGCTCCATGACGAACGTACGCACCGACAGGCGCCGGGCCGGTGGCGTGGCGATGATCGACAGGTCGCGCATGCCCGACACCGCCATATTGAGCGTGCGTGGGATCGGCGTGGCGGTCAGGGTGAGGATGTCGACTTCGCTGCGCAAAGCCTTGAGCTGTTCTTTCTGGCGCACCCCGAAGCGGTGTTCTTCGTCGATGATCACCAGCCCGAGGTTCTTGATCTTCACATCGTCCTGCAGCAGCTTGTGCGTGCCGATGACGATGTCGATCTTGCCTTCGGCCAGGTCCGCGACGGCGGCGTTCACTTCCTTGGCGGACTTGAAGCGGCTCATCACTTCCACGGTCACCGGCCAGTCGGCGAAACGGTCGCGGAAACTGTTGTAATGCTGTTGGGCGAGCAGGGTGGTGGGCACCAGGATCGCTACCTGCTTGCCGGCGTGCACAGCGATGAACGCGGCGCGCATGGCCACTTCGGTCTTGCCGAAGCCCACGTCGCCACACACCAGGCGGTCCATCGGCTTGGGTGCGAGCATGTCGGCGCGCACGGCTTCGATGGTGGTCTGCTGGTCGACGGTTTCCTCGAACGGGAAGCCGGCGCTGAAGGTTTCGTAGTCGGCTTTCGGGTCGGCGAATGCATACCCTTCGCGGGCGGCGCGGCGGGCGTAGATGTCGAGCAATTCGGCGGCCACGTCGCGCACCTGTTCGGCGGCTTTGCGCTTGGCTTTCTGCCAGGTTTCCGAGCCCAGGCGATGCAGGGGGGCGAGGGCATCGTCGCTGCCGGTGTAGCGCGCGATCAGGTGCAGGTTCGCCACGGGAACGTAGAGCTTGGCGCCTTCGGCGTATTCGAGGGTCAGAAATTCGGCGGCCTGGCCGTCGATTTCCAGCGTCGCCAGGCCCAGGTAGCGGCCCACGCCGTGGTCGATGTGCACCACCGGGGCGCCTTCGCGCAACTCGGTGAGGTTCTTGATGACGGCGTCGTTGGCGGCGTCGGCGCGTTTCTCGCGGCGCCGACGCTGCATGACACGTTGGCCGAACAGTGGGCTCTCGGCCACCAGGGCCAACGCCGGGTCGTCGAGTACCAGGCCTTCATCCAGCGGCGCGATGGTGATCGCCAGGCGATCCTTGCTGGTGATGAAGTCCGGCCAGCTTTCGACCGTCCTGGGCCGCAGCTTCAGGCGTTCGAGCAGATCCAGCAGCACTTCGCGGCGCCCCGCGGTTTCGGCGGTGAACAGCACGCGGCCAGGAAAACCGTCGAGAAAACCCGCCAGCGCCGCCAGCGGTTGCGAGGCCTTGGCTTCGATCGCCAGGTCGGGCAACGGCCTGGCCGGAAAGCGCTCACGACCAACGCCGGTTTCCACGTCCTGCTGGCTCGCCACCACGCGTGGCCAGTGTTTGAGGCGGGCGAAACAGTCTTCGACCGGCAGGAACAGTTCGGCCGGCGGCAATAGAGGCCGGGAAGGGTCGACGCGGCGCTCTTCGTAGCGGTTGCGCACGTCGTTCCAGAAGTTCTCCGCCGCCTGTTCGATACCGGGCAAGGAGAACACCTGGGTGTCCTGGGGCAGGTAGTCGAACAGGGTCGAGGTTTCTTCGAAGAACAGCGGCAGGTAGTACTCGATGCCGGCGGGAGTGATCCCACTGCTCAGGTCCTGGAAGATCGGGCAACGCCGGAAGTCCACGTCGAAGCGTTCGCGAAAGCGCGCCTTGAAGCGCGTCACGGCCTCTTTCTGCAGCGGGAACTCTTTGGCCGGCAACAGGCGGATCGACTGGACCTTGTCGATGGAACGCTGGTTTTCCGGGTCGAAGGTGCGCAGGGTCTCGATTTCGTCATCGAACAGGTCGATGCGATACGGCAGCTTGCTGCCCATCGGGAACAGGTCGATCAGCGCGCCGCGTACCGCGAACTCGCCGTGCTCGTACACCGTGTCGACGCAGCGATAGCCGCTGGCCTCCAGGCGGGTGCGCATCTGCTCGACGTCGAGCTTCTGGCCGATGTCCAGCACCAGGCTGCTGCCGAGCAGAAATTGGGTCGGTGCCAGGCGATGTAGGGCCGTGGTGATTGGCACTACCAAAACGCCATGACTGAGCTCCGGCAGCCGATAGAGGCTGGCGATTCGCTGGGAAATGATGTCCTGGTGGGGCGAAAAAAGATCGTAGGGCAGGGTTTCCCAGTCCGGGAAATGCAGCACGGGCAAGTCCGGCGCGAAGAACCCCAGCGCCTGCTCCAGCCGTTCGGCACTTTGGCTGTCGGCGGTCAGCAGCAGGGTAAAGCGCTTGGCAGCGCTGGCAGCCTCGGCGATGGCCAGGCTCAGGGCGGCACCGGGCAGGTTGCCCCAGTGCTGTTTACCTGCCGCGGCAGGGAGATGCGGAAGACGCAGAACGGGCACGGAAGATTGAGCTCCAGCGTTGCGACAAAGTCGACAAGTGTAGCGGGGGAAGGGGGCTGCTGTCAGTCGCAGACTGGCCTGGCAGGCAGGAAAACCATGGTGCGACAGGCGCGCATTGCTCCGCCGTGGACTCGGCGGCATAATGTAGCCCCTTTTTTCAGCCCCTACATGTGGAAGGTTCCCGTGACTCAGAAGCCCGACCAGTGTCTTGGTGAATGGATTGATCGTGAAGCGCTCGCCGAAGCGATGATCCCTCTCATCGGTCAGCTCTACCGCAATAACAACGTGGTGAGCTCGATCTATGGCCGCAGCCTGATCAACCAGTCTGTCATCGCGATTCTCAAAGCCCACCGCTTTGCTCGCCACCGTCAGTCCGACGACAGCGAATTGTCCGTCCACGAAACTTTCCCCCTGCTCAAGGCGATGAGCGAGCTCAAGCTCGGCGCCGCCTCGGTGGACCTGGGCAAGCTGGCCGTCAAGTTCAAGACCCAGGCCAACGGCCGTACTGCCGAGCAGTTCGTGCGCGAGGAAATGGCCGACGTGGTTGGCCAGCAGAACGCTTCGGCGCGTAAAGGCACCGACGTGGTCCTGTACGGCTTCGGCCGCATCGGCCGCCTGCTGGCGCGCATCCTGATCGAGAAGACCGGTGGCGGCGACGGCCTGCGCCTGCGGGCCATCGTGGTGCGCAAGGGCGCCGAGAACGACCTGACCAAACGTGCCAGCCTGCTGCGCCGTGATTCGGTCCATGGTTCGTTCAATGGCACCATTACCATCGACGAAGAAAACAACACCATCTGCGCCAACGGCAACCTGATCCAGGTGATCTACGCGAAGAACCCGACCGAGGTGGACTACACCCAGTACGGCATCAAGGATGCACTGCTGGTGGACAACACTGGCGTATGGCGTGACGCCGACGGCCTGGGCCAGCACCTGGCCTGCCCGGGTATCGACCGCGTGGTCCTGACCGCGCCTGGCAAAGGCAAGCTGAAGAACATCGTCCACGGTATCAACCATGGCGATATCACCGCTGACGACAAGATCGTTTCCGCCGCTTCCTGCACCACCAACGCCATCGTGCCGGTGCTCAAGGCCGTGAACGACAAGTTCGGCATCGTCAACGGTCACGTTGAGACGGTTCACTCGTACACCAACGACCAGAACCTGATCGACAACTTCCACAAGGGCGATCGCCGTGGCCGCAGCGCCGCGCTGAACATGGTCATCACCGAGACCGGTGCGGCCACCGCCGCTGCCAAGGCCCTGCCTGAGCTGGCCGGCAAGCTGACCGGCAACGCGATCCGCGTTCCGACGCCAAACGTGTCGATGGCCATTCTCAACCTGAACCTTGAGAAAGCCACCAGCCGTGAAGAGATGAACGAGTACCTGCGCTACATGGCGCTGCACTCCGACCTGCACAAGCAGATCGATTTCGTCAATTCGCAGGAAGTGGTGTCCACCGACTTCGTGGGCTCGCGCCACGCCGGTGTGGTCGATGCTGAAGCCACCATCTGCAACGACAACCGCGTTGTGCTGTACGTCTGGTACGACAACGAGTTCGGTTACAGCTGCCAGGTGGTTCGCGTGATGGAAGACATGGCCGGTGTGAACCCGCCAGCGTTCCCGCGCTAAGCTCTCGCCGCACATGAAAACGCCCCGACTTGTCGGGGCGTTTTTTTTGTCTGGGTTTTTTGCAGTGACGGGTAGGCCGTCTTCGCGGGCAAGCCCGCTCCCACAGAATAAGCGGACAAATTGTAGGAGCGGGCTTGCCCGCGAAGGCGATCGATCAGGCGCCTCCGACTACCGAAGCCTGCGCAGTGCGCAACGCATGACGATTGCCCTTGAACAGCACCAGGGTTGCAATCAGCCCCAGCACCGCCGCACCACTGAGCCATATCCCCGGCGCCGCCTTGTTGTCGAGCACATGGATCAGATAAGTACAGGCCGCCGGCGTAAACCCGCCGAACGTTGCGGTCGCCAGGCTGTAGGCCAGGGAAAAACCGGTGGTGCGCACTTCCACCGGCATGATTTCCGTCAAGGCCACCACCATGGCGCCGTTGTACGATCCGTACAGGAACGACAGCCACAATTCGACGATCAGCAAATGGCTGAAACTGGGGTTCGCCACCAGCCAGGACAGCGCCGGGTAGGCGGTCAGGATGGCCAGGATCGTCGCGGCAAGCAGCAAGGGCTTGCGTCCGATCTTGTCCGAAAGTGCCCCCATCACCGGCAGCCAGAAGAAGTTCGACAGGCCAATGCACACGGTGACCAGCAATGCATCCAAGTCCGACAGGTTCAACTCGGCTTTGCCGAAGGTCGGCGTGTAGGCGGTGATCAGGTAGAACGACACCGTGGTCATCACCACCAGTGCCATGCCGGCCAGGACGATACCGAAGTTCTGACCGATGGAGCGGATGATCTCCGACAGGGTAGGGCGATGTTTTCTCGCCTGGAACTCAGGTGTTTCTTCCAGGGAGCGACGGATCACGAAAATCGCCGGGACGATCATGCAACCCACCAGGAACGGCACGCGCCAACCCCATTCACCCATCTCCTGTGGGCTGAGCCAGTGATTGAGGCCCACCCCCAGCAGGCCGGCGAAGACCACGGCCGCTTGTTGGCTGGCCGATTGCCAACTGACGAAGAAGCCCTTGCGCCCCGGCGTGGAGATTTCCGCCAGGTACACCGATACGCCACCCAGTTCGACCCCGGCGGAGAAGCCTTGCAGCAGGCGGCCCAGCAGCACCAGCAAGGGAGCCGCCACGCCCAGGGTGGCGTAGCCGGGCACGCAGGCGATCAGTATCGTGCCGGCGGCCATCATTGCCAGGGTGATGATCAGGCCTTTGCGCCGGCCGTGGCGGTCAATGTACGCACCGAGGAAAATCGCCCCCAGGGGGCGCATCAGGAACCCGGCACCGAACGTGGCCAGGGACAGCATCAGCGAGGCGAACGCGCTGTCGGTCGGGAAGAACGTCTTGGCGATGGCCGTGGCGTAGAAGCCATAGACCATGAAGTCGAACATCTCCAGGAAGTTGCCGCTGACAACGCGGAAAATCGCCTTGCCGTTGCTTGTATTGGAAGACATGAAGGGGTACTCACTCTGGCAAATCTTGTAGGGGGTTGTATCTCTCTGTGGGAGCGGGCTTGCTCGCGAAGAGGGCGACACATCCAAGAGAGATGCCGCCCGCGCAATCGCGTTCGCGCGCAAGTCCGCTCCCACAGGTTTTGCGTCTGGACTGACTGGCGCTCAAGCCCATAATGGCGGGCGTGGTTTTGAGGGGAGATGAAGATTTGTTAACTGGACGCTGGCGCAAGCTTGTGTTTTTCGTGGGCATCCTGTCCGGCTGTGGCAACGGCGACACCCTGGAGCGTTTCGACGGTCCGACCATGGGCAGTCGCTATTCCATTCAATACGTCAGCCATCGGGCCACGCCTCGTCCGGAAGCGGTGCAGGCCGAGGTGGAAAGTATCCTCGCCGATGTGGATCGGCAGTTTTCGACCTACCGCAGCGACTCGGACATCGAGCGCTTCAACGCGCTGCCGGCCAACAGTTGCCAGGTGATGCCGGCTGCGGTGCTGGAGTTGGTGCGGGTGGGCGAGCAGTTGTCCGTCCAGAGCGACGGCGCCTTTGACCTGACGGTAGAACCGTTGCTGAACCTGTGGGGGTTCGGCCCGCAGTCCCGGGGCGAGCAAGTGCCCAGCGCCGAGGCCTTGGCCCAGGCCCGCCAGCGCGTCGGTCATGGTCATTTGCGCATCGAGGGCGACCGGTTGTGCAAGGACGCCGCGGTGGAAGTCGACTTCAACAGTATCGCCGCCGGCTACGCGGTCGACCGGATCGCTGCCCGGCTCCAGGCCTTGGGCATCGACAGTTACCTGGCCGAAGCCACTGGCGAACTCAAGGCGGCTGGGCGCAAGCCCGATGGCTCGCCCTGGCGCGTCGCCCTGGAAGAGCCCCGGGATGACCGGCAGGTGGCTGAACGCGTTATCGAAGTCGATGGCTACGGGGTTTCAACATCTGGCGATTACCGCCGATATTTCGAACAGGACGGCGCGCGCTATTCCCACACCTTCGATGCACACACCGGTGCACCGGTCCTGCACAACCTGGCGTCGGTCACAGTGATTCATCCTTCGGCGCTGATGGCCGATGGACTGTCGACGCTGTTGCTGATCCTCGGGCCTGAACGGGGGTGGGACTATGCCGAGAAACACGGCATCGGGGTATTTTTCGTGATGCGCGATGGCGAGCGTTTTGTCACGCGTACCAATGATGCGTTTGAACGGATCAGTAGCGGGAAAACCCAGTGATGACAGCTTGACGAAAGGCTACCTGTGGCGAAATAGCGCAGGCAAAACTAGCCTCTGACGCGACCAAGGGGTAATGTGCGCGGCGTTGACGCTTCTATAGACTGTGGCCGGGCTCGTGAACCGGCCTGAAAATTGTTCCTTCATGCCGCGACCCGGCATGATTTAGCCGCAGGTACCATACCGGGTGCCGCGGCCTGTTCTGAGGAGTACGCATGGCTGTCTACAACTACGACGTGGTGGTACTGGGTTCCGGCCCGGCGGGGGAAGGCGCGGCAATGAACGCCGCCAAGGCAGGGCGCAAGGTGGCGATGGTCGACAGCCGTCGGCAGGTCGGCGGCAACTGCACCCACTTGGGCACCATCCCGTCCAAGGCCTTGCGTCACTCGGTCCGGCAGATCATGCAGTTCAACACCAACCCGATGTTCCGGGCCATCGGTGAGCCGCGCTGGTTCTCCTTCCCGGACGTGCTCAAGAGCGCCGAGAAGGTCATCTCCAAGCAAGTGGCCTCGCGTACCGGCTACTACGCCCGTAACCGGGTCGACGTGTTCTTCGGCACCGGCAGCTTCGCCGACGAGCAGACGGTGGAAGTGGTCTGCGGCAATGGCGTGGTCGAAAAACTAGTGGCCAAGCACATCATCATCGCCACCGGTTCGCGCCCGTACCGTCCGGCCGACATCGATTTCAACCACGCGCGTATCTACGACAGCGATACCATCCTGAGCCTGGGCCATACCCCGCGTAAGCTGATCGTCTACGGCGCCGGCGTGATCGGTTGCGAATATGCCTCGATCTTCAGCGGCCTGGGGGTGCTGGTGGAACTGGTGGACAACCGCGGCCAGTTGCTGAGCTTCCTGGACTCGGAAATCTCCCAGGCCCTGAGCTATCACTTCAGCAACAACAACATCACGGTGCGTCATAACGAAGACTACGATCGCGTCGAAGGTGTCGACAATGGCGTGATCCTGCACCTCAAATCCGGCAAGAAGATCAAGGCCGACGCCTTGCTCTGGTGCAACGGGCGTACCGGCAACACCGACACCCTGGGCCTGGAAAATATCGGCGTGAAGGTCAACAGCCGCGGCCAGATCGAAGTCGACGAAAACTACCGCACCTGTGTGCCGAACATCTACGGCGCCGGTGACGTGATCGGCTGGCCAAGCCTGGCCAGTGCCGCCCACGACCAGGGTCGCTCGGCCGCCGGCAGCATCGTCGACAACGGCAGCTGGCGCTTCGTCAACGACGTGCCGACCGGCATCTACACCATTCCGGAAATCAGCTCGATCGGCAAGAACGAGCAGGAACTGACCCAGGCCAAGGTGCCGTATGAAGTGGGCAAGGCCTTCTTCAAGAGCATGGCGCGGGCGCAGATCGCCGGCGAGCCGCAAGGCATGCTCAAGATCCTGTTCCATCGCGAGACCCTGGAAGTGCTCGGCGTGCACTGCTTCGGCTACCAGGCCTCCGAGATCGTGCACATCGGCCAGGCGATCATGAACCAGCCGGGCGAGTTGAACACGCTCAAGTACTTCGTTAACACCACCTTCAACTACCCGACCATGGCCGAAGCCTATCGGGTAGCGGCTTACGACGGGCTCAACCGGCTTTTTTGAGCGGCTCCGGCCGGTGGCCTGAGCCGGCCGGGGAGACCGATTTCAGCCATTCCCGAGCGTGGCGGTGGCCAAACCGGGAAAGTCTGTAATCAGGCTGTCAGCGCCAAAGTCGGCGAGCCTGCGCATCAGCGCGGGCTCGTTGACGGTCCACACCGACACATGCAAACCCTGGCGCTGGGCCTTGATCAGGCGCTCGGGGGTGCACAAGGTCCAGTTCAACGCCAGAATCTCGCAGCCATAGCCCTGGGCAACCTTCAGCGGGTCGAGCCAGGCGTATTCGGCCACCAGGCCGCGGGAAATGTCCGGGGTCAGCTCCAGGGCCGCCTTGAGCACCTCCCGGGAACTGGAGGTGATGGTGACCTTGTCCAGCAGGCCGAAGCGCTGGGCCATTTCGCGGATGCCCAGCACCGTGGCCGCCGCCCGGGTGCGCGAGGCGCTCTTGACCTCCAGTTGCCAGTGCTCGAAATCACATTGCTCGAACAGCTCTTCCAGGCGTGGGATCGGGCATGGCTTGATCCAGCCCGGGCCACCCTTGCGCGCATCGTAGGTCACCAGCTCGGCAGCGGAATGCTCCACCACCTTGCCCCGACGATCCGTGGTGCGCTTGAGGGTCGGGTCGTGGATCACCATCAACTCGCCGTCCATGGATAAATGCAGGTCCAGTTCGCAACGGCGCACGCCGTGCTTGAGGCATTCCTGAAAACCGGTCAGGGTGTTTTCCGGTGCTTCGCCCTTGGCGCCGCGGTGGCCATAGATGAGGGTCACGGTTCTTCCTTATTGATACCTGATTCGTTCAGTTCCCGCGCCAGGCGCCGCTCTTGCGCCTGTTTCTGCAGGATGTAGCGGGCCAGCAACTGGCGCTGGGCGTCGGTCGGGCGTTCAAATTCGGTGCCGACGTCATAGCCATCGCCCTTGGGATCGCAATGGGTCACCCGAGCGCGCAGCAACAGGCCCAGGGCCTGGGGCATCAGCACCAGCTTGATCGACAGGTGGGCGCCGACGGCGACGGGCGTGGGGTATTGGAAATCGATGCCGCCTTCGGAAATGATCACCGGCTGCGGTTCGCCGATCTCGCCGAGCACGGTCAGGGCCACGACCTGGCTGAGCAGGTCGATGCGGCGGTTCATGGCCTTGAGGTACGCCGCGATGCTGCGTTCGCGCTCGCTGATCTGGCGCAGCAGATGCTGGGACTCGAATTCGCTCAGGTGCAGTTCGCTGAGCAAGTTGAACAATGGAGACGCATCCTGCAACACTTCCTGGCCGGCAGCTTCAGGAATGGACAGGGGCCGAATTTCCAGTGCGATCATGTCCTCGATACGGTAGTATTCGCGGCGATCTTCTTCATCTAATGTCGACATGGCGAACCCATGGTAGCGGCGGTGGTCTGAGTGTAAAGCTGGTTTGTGACCCCCGCCACAAGGACGTTCCTTTTCCCTCCGAACAAGCCCCGACATGTTCAGACCTCTCTTCGTATTTATCGGCACGCGTTATACCCGTGCAAAGCGTCGCAACCATTTCGTATCGTTCATTTCCCTGACCTCCATCATCGGCCTGGCCCTTGGCGTGGTCGTGATGATCGTCGTGTTGTCGGTGATGAACGGCTTCGATCATGAAATGCGCACCCGTGTGCTGGGCATGGTCCCGCACGCGACCCTCGAATCCGGCGAGGCCATCAGCGACTGGCCGAGCCTGGCCGCCAAGGTCAAGCAGAACCCGCAGGTGCTGGCCGTTGCGCCGTTCACCCAGATGCAGGGGTTGCTGACCAACAACGGCAAGGTCTCCAAAGTGCTGCTCAACGGTATCGACCCCGGGCTGGAGCGACAGGTGTCGATCATCGACAACTTCATGAAGCAGGGCAAACTCGATGACCTGGCGCCCGGCAGCTTCGGCATCGTCATCGGCGACAAGGCCGCGGCCAAGCTCGGCGCCGCCATCGGCGACAAGCTGACGTTCGTCGCGCCGGAAGTCACCGTGACGCCCGGGGGCATGTTCCCGCGCATGAAACGCTTTACCGTGGTCGGCATCTTCCACGTCGGCGCCGGCGAGCTGGACGGTTACCTGGGCGTGACCAACCTCCAGGACCTGGCGCGCCTGCATCGCTGGAAACCGGACCAGGTCCAGGGCCTGCGGTTGAAGTTCGACGATCTGTTCCAGGCGCCGCGTGCCGCCTGGAACATTGCCCAGCAGCTCGGCGAAGACCGCTACTACGCCCGTGACTGGACTCGCACCCACGGCAACCTGTACCAGGCGATCCGCATGGAAAAAGCCATGATCGGCCTGCTGTTGCTGCTGATCGTCGCCGTGGCGGCGTTCAACATCATTTCCACGCTGGTGATGGTGGTCAACGACAAGAAGGGCGACATCGCCATCCTGCGGACCCTCGGCGCCACGCCGGGGCAGATCATGCGGATCTTCATGGTCCAGGGTACGGTCATCGGCGTGATCGGCACGGTCGTCGGCGCCCTGGTCGGCATGTTCGCCGCACTGAACGTCAGCGCCGCGATCGCTGCCCTCGAAGGCCTGATCGGGCACAAGTTTCTCAACGCCGACGTGTACTTCATCGACTACCTGCCGTCGCAGTTGCAAGCCGATGACGTGTTGATGGTCTGCGGCGCCGCGTTGGTCCTGAGTTTCCTCGCCACCCTGTATCCAGCCTGGCGTGCCGCACGCACCCAGCCGGCGGAGGCGTTACGTTATGAGTGAGTCGGGCATGAGTGAAAAAGCGATCTTGAGTTGCCGCAACCTGGGCAAATCCTACGAGGAAGGCCCGGAGTCGGTGGTGGTGTTGTCGGGCCTGCAACTGGAGTTGCACCCTGGCGAGCGCGTGGCGATCGTCGGCACCTCCGGGTCTGGCAAAAGTACCTTGCTCAATCTGTTGGGCGGTCTCGATACGCCGACCTCCGGCAGCGTCTGGCTGGCGGGCGAAGAGCTTTCGGCGCTGAACGAGAAGGCCCGTGGCCTGCTGCGTAACCGCGCCCTGGGTTTCGTCTACCAATTCCACCATTTGCTGCCTGAATTCACCGCCCTGGAAAACGTCTGCATGCCGCTGCTGATTGGCCGCACCGCGATTCCTGAAGCCCGCCAACGGGCCACGGCATTGCTGGAGCGGGTAGGGCTGGGGCATCGCCTGGAGCACAAACCCGCCGAACTGTCCGGTGGCGAGCGCCAGCGCGTGGCGATTGCCCGGGCCCTGGTCAACAAGCCTGGGCTGGTGATGCTCGACGAGCCGACCGGCAACCTCGACTCCCACACCGCCCAAGGCATCCAGGACCTGATGCTGGAGCTGAGCACCTCGATGCGCACTGCGTTTCTGGTGGTGACCCACGACATGAACCTGGCCCGGCAGATGGACCGCGTCCTGCACTTGCAGGAAGGCTGCCTGACGCCCATCTGACCGACCGCAACCCGGCACGCGATGCACGTGCCGGGTCATTTATTTTCATACGGTGCCCCGCGAATGTTCAGACCGTTATCGATCTTTATCGGCACGCGCTATACCCGCGCCAAGCGCCGCAATCGCTTTGTCTCGTTCATCTCCATGACCTCGATGATCGGCCTCGCCCTGGGTGTGCTGGCGATGATCGTGGTGCTGTCGGTGATGAACGGCTTCCAGCGCGAAATGAGTTCGCGCATCCTCGGCATGGTGCCCCACGCCACTATCGTCGGCGTCAATCCGATCGACGACTGGCAACCGGTCGCCACGGCCGCGCTGAAGAATCCCGAAGTGACCGCCGCCGTGCCGTTCACTGAGCTGGAGGGCATGTTGAGCTACAAGGGTTCGATGCAGCCGATCCAGATCAGCGGTGTCGACCCGGCCCAGGAAGGCAAGGTGTCCATCGTTGCCCAGCATATCGTCCAAGGCCGCCTCGACGCCTTGAAACCGGGCGAGTTTGGCGTGGTGATCGGTGAAATCACCGCCCGGCGTTTTCGCCTGAACGTCGGCGACAAGCTGACCCTGATTGTGCCGGAAGTCAGCACTGCACCCGGTGGCATCACCCCACGCATGCAGCGCTTGAACGTGGTTGGCGTGTTCAAGGTGGGCGCCGAGCTGGACGGTTCCATGGCCCTGATCCACCTGGCCGACGCCGCGCAGATGCAGCATTGGCAGCCGAACCAGGTGCAGAGCGTGCGCCTGGCGGTGAAGGATCTGTACGCGGCACCGAAGGTTTCCGGTGACATCGCCGCGAGCCTGGGTTCCGGCTACAAGGCCGACGACTGGACCCATACCCAGGGCAGCCTGTTCAGTGCCATGAAAATGGAAAAGACCATGATTGGCCTGCTGTTGTTGATGATTGTCGCGGTGGCGGCATTCAACATCATCGCCACCCTGATCATGGTGGTGAACGACAAGGGCGCGGACATCGCGATCCTGCGTACCATCGGCGCCACGCCACGACAGATCATGGCGATCTTCATGGTCCAGGGCACGGTGATCGGCATCGTCGGTACGCTGATTGGCGGCGTGCTGGGGGTGATCGCAGCGCTGAATGTCAGTGCGCTGGTGGGCTGGCTGGAGCGGGTCAGCGGCCAGCACATCTTCAGTTCCGATGTGTACTTCGTCAGCAACCTGCCGTCGGAGCTTCAACGCGGCGACGTGGTGTTGATCTGCTCGGCCGGGTTCATCCTGAGTTTCCTCGCCACCGTCTACCCGGCCTGGCGCGCGGCGAAGATCGAGCCGGCGCAGGCGTTGCGGTATTCGTAAGGCCGGCGCAGCCCCCTGTGGCGAGGGAGCTTGCTCCCGCTGGGCTGCGTAGCGGCCCCAAAGATGGCGAGCGCTGCGCACTGGAGCGCCAGCCCGGTCAAGCGGGAGCAAGCTCCCTCGCCACAGAAGGGGATGTGTCAGGCTTGATGGAGCTTTGGCAACTCAATCAGAAAGCAGGTCCAGCCATCGGCTGATTCACAGCGGATCTCTCCGCCATGGGCGCGGATGATCGAGCGGGTGATGGCCAGGCCCAGGCCGGCGTGTTCGCTGCGGCTTTCCTGGCGGGCCGGGTCGGCGCGGTAGAAACGGTCGAACAGGCGTGGCAGACGATCTGCCGGGATTTCCTCGCCGCTGTTCTCCACGCTGACGCGGACTCTTTGGACCTCATCGACAATGCGCACCCGCACGTCGCCCCCTTCGGGGGTGAAGCGCAGCGCATTGTCCAGCAGGTTGGAAAGGGCCCGGCGCAACATGTTGCGGTCGCCGTCGAGGCCGCCATCGCCCTCGCGACTCAAGCGCACGTTGGCGTCCTCGGCCAGGGGCGCGAAGAATTCCAGCAACACGTCCACTTCCTCGGCCAACGCCAGCGGCTCGCGATTCGGCGCCAGCAGGCCATGGTCGGCCTTGGCCAGGTACAACATGTCGTTGACCAGTTGCGCCATCCACTGCAGTTCTTCGAGGTTGCTGTGCAATGCCTCGCGGTAATCCTCCAGAGAACGCTCGCGGGTGAGGGTGACCTGGGTATGGGTCAGCAGGTTCGACAGCGGGGTGCGTAGTTCATGGGCAATGTCGGCGGAGAACGCCGAGAGCCGTTGGAAGGCGTCATCCAGGCGTCCGAGCATGGCGTTGATGCTGTGGGCCAGTTCCGCCAGCTCGGCGGGCATTTGCGCTTCGGGTAGACGGGCGTTGAGGGAGTGGGCCGAAACGCCGCCGGTGATCACCCCCATGCGCCGCAAGGGTCGCAGGGCGCGCCGGGCGGTCCAGGCGCCGAGCAGGGCGGTGGCCAGGGCCGAGAGGCCGACCGTCAGCCAGATCAGCCGTTGCATGCGCTGGAGAAAATGCTGGTGGTGGGTGATGTCCAGCAGCAGGGTCAGTTGCGGCGAGTGTGCGCGCTCGGGGTACAGCGGCGCGTTCAGCACGCGGTAGTCACTGTCGGCTTCGCTGACGGTCGACAGGCCGGGACGCTCCGGCAGCCGGGCCGGAATCCGGATCGAACTGTCGTACCAGCGCACACCGTCGCTGCCCTTGATGCGCAGGGCCAGGTCGGCCTGGCGGCTCAGTTCATCTTCCAGGCGGCGTTGGGCCTGCTCGGCGTCGAGGTCTTGCAACGCGTGGCGCAGGCCGATCAGCTTGCCCTCCAGCAGTTGCTGGTCGAGTTCGATGAAGTGCGCTTCGCTGGCCCGGCTGAACAGCACCCCGGCCAACAGCGACACCACGGCGGTACAGGCGGCGAACAGCAAGGCCAGGCGACTGCTCAGCGACCATGGCCCCCTCACAGGCCACGCTCTTCAAGCACATAGCCCATGCCGCGCACGGTGTGGATGAGTTTGCTGGGGAATTCGTCGTCGATCTTGAGGCGCAGGCGCCGGATCGCCACTTCGATGACGTTGGTGTCGCTGTCGAAATTCATGTCCCAGACCTGCGAAGCGATCAGCGACTTGGGCAGCACTTCGCCCTGGCGGCGCAGGAGCATTTCCAGCAAGGCGAATTCCTTGGCGGTGAGATCGATGCGTCGGCCGGCGCGCTCGACGCGGCGGCGGATCAGGTCCAGGCGCAGGTCCGCCAGTTGCAGGCTGGTTTCCTGGGGTGTCGAGCCGCCACGACGCAACAGGCTGCGGACCCGCGCCAGCAACTCGGAAAAGGCAAAAGGCTTGACCAGGTAATCATCGGCGCCCAGTTCCAGGCCGTGCACCCGGTCTTGTATGGCGTCCCGGGCCGTGAGGAACAGCACCGGCGTGTCCAGGCCGGCCCCGCGGACGGCTTGCAGAATCTGCCAGCCATCGCGGCCGGGCAGCATCACGTCGAGGATCAACACGGCGTATTCGCCACTCAGGGCCAACTGCTGGCCGGTGATGCCGCCGGCCGCCAGGTCGGCGTTGAAGCCGGCTTCGCTCAGGCCCTGGCGCAGGTATTGGCCGGTTTTCGTTTGGTCTTCGACGATCAGCAGTTTCATGGGCAGCTCAAGACAGGTTGGGACGGGGGCGTTATACCGTGGCAGGCGGGGCGGTGGCGCAACCTGACAAAGTTGTAATCATGCCGTCAGCCGGCTGGCAGGCGCGGCGAGCTAGAGTTTCCCACAAGCTGAATCCGAATGGAGTTTGAAACATGTTGAGGGGAAGTCGCCTGGCCCTGGCCGCCTGCACGCTGATGTTCGGTGTACCGTCATGGGCGTCGCCTGGGCATCTTGATTTTGGCCAGCCTGCGCCGGCGGCCACGGTCGGACGCAGTATCGAAGTGGTGATGGGGGACATGTCGTTCGACCCCGGCGCGCTCCAGATCAAAGCCGGTGAAACCGTGCGGTTCGTGCTCATCAATAAAGGTCGGTTGCTGCACGAGTTCAACCTCGGCGATGCCGCCATGCACGCCGAACACCAGCAGGAAATGCTCAAGATGCAACAGAGCGGCCAGTTGACGCCGACCGCCATGACGCACGGGATGGCCCATGGCGACATGGGCCAAGGCTCGCCCGGCATGCGTCACGATGACCCGAACAGCGTGTTGGTGGAGCCGGGCAAGTCCGCCGAGCTGACCTGGACGTTCAACAAGGCCACGCGCCTTGAATTTGCCTGCAACATCCCCGGGCATTACCAGGCCGGAATGAAGGGAGACCTGACAGTCAGTCAGTAAGCACTCAAAGGCTGCGGCAAAGGCTGATAGAATCGGCTGATTCTTCAGTCAGGTTTCCGTCATGCATCCCGCAGCCGAACACTCGCCGCTGGGCAAGTCCAGTGAATACATCGCCACTTACACGCCGTCATTGCTGTTCCCGATCCCGCGCACCGCGAAATGGGCGGAACTGGGCCTGACGGCCGAGACCCTTCCCTACAAGGGCGTGGATTTCTGGAACTGTTTCGAGCTGTCATGGCTGTTGCCGTCCGGCAAGCCGGTGGTGGCTATCGGGGAATTCGCGATCCCGGCGGACTCACCGAATATCATCGAGTCCAAATCCTTCAAGCTGTACCTCAATTCCTTGAACCAGACGCCGTTCGACACCACTCAGAGTCTGGAGGCAACACTGCGCCAGGACCTCTCGGCCGCCGCTGGCAAGCCGGTGGGCGTGCGGATTCGCAGTCTCAAGGACGTGGAGGACGAAGGCGTCGTCGCGTTGCCGGGGGTGTGCATCGATGACCTGGACATCCGTGTCGATTCGTACGAACACCCACGCCCGGAACTGCTGCGGTGCGATGAATCGCGCATCATCGAGGAAAGCCTGCACAGCCACCTGCTCAAGTCCAACTGCCCGGTCACCAGCCAGCCGGACTGGGGCAGCGTGGCGGTGGAGTATCGTGGCGCGGCACTGGATCATGCGAGCCTGCTGGCCTACCTCGTCAGCTTCCGCCAGCATTCGGATTTCCACGAGCAATGCGTGGAGCGGATCTTCCTTGACCTGCAGCGACTGCTCAAGCCGCAGAAGTTGACGGTGTACGCGCGGTATGTGCGCCGTGGCGGCCTGGACATCAACCCGTATCGCAGCACTGAAGCGGTGCAACTGCCCAACCAGCGCCTGGTTCGCCAATAACCCACGGTAATAGCGAATCCTCCCACGGCGAATGGCATTTCAGGTGGCAGGAAATAGAAAAGCCCCGCCATGGCGCGTAATACCGTTCACTTAAGCACGTTACCGCCGTGGCGAGGGAGCTTGCTCCCGCTGGGCTGCGTAGCGGCCCCAAAAGCGTGGGACCGCTGCGCGCTCCAGCGGGAGCAAGCTCCCTCGCCACGATCAGTGATAAATCTCAAGTGAACAGCGTTACGCCATGGCGCGGGGCTTTTTTGTCCGAGAGGTTCAGATCCCGATGTTGCCCAGGGTCTGCACAATGTTGCGCAATGTCCCGGCAATGGTCGGGTGTTCCAGTTCGAAGCGTTCCACGGCAAGGTTCACGCCGTCGACCAGGTTGCTGTCCTGAAGCTGATTTTCCAGTTGGATCTCAGCCTCGATCTGAGCCATCAGTTGATGCAGACTCTCGCGCTCTGGCTCGGACAGTGGCGGGTTCTGGTCCAATTGCTCGCGCAGGGTATCGAGTTGAGCTTGCAGTTCGCGGCGGGCAGGCATTGGCGTACTCCCTTTATTGATAGGCACAGCCATGGACCGCGACGGTGCGTCAAAAGTCCGTGGCCTGCCTTAAGAGTAATCCACCCTCACGCACCCTGCATGATCCCGGTCATGGCTTCTCGCCTTTGAGCTGGCGCAGGCTGATGTCGGCCAGACAGGTGTCGAGCTCGCCCAGGTGATCGATCACCGAATGCACGCCCAGGCTGAACAATTGCACGGTGGCCCTGGCGCGCCTGGACTCGCGTTCCTGCTGCCCCAGCGCCTGCCACTCGCCCGGTGCCAGGCCACACAGCGAGCCACAGGACGCCAGGCCGATGGTCCACAGTCCGGCGTTGAGCCCCGATTGCAGCAACCCCGGTTCGCCACTGACCAGTACGCAACCGTCCAATTGCTGGACGTTCAGCGCCATGAGTGCCTGCCAGCAGGCGTGCGGGGCGGGCCAAGGATTATTTGTTGCAGGAAGTTGCGGGGGTTTGACCCAAGTCGGCAGGGCCGCCGCCAGGCCATGGCTGGTGGCCGGCGGCAAGTCGTCGAGCCAGGCGCAGGGAATACCCAGTTGCTGCAAGTGATGCAGGCTTTCCAGCGCCCCCGGCGTCGGTTGCGCGTGCTCGGTCGGCTTGGCGCCCGGCTGACGAACCCTGGCGCCGAAGTCCACCAGGCAACCACTCAGGCCGAACAGGACCGCAGTCAGGCCGGGAACAGGGAAGGGCAGGGCTTCGGCGCGAGGCATGGGAACGTCCTTGAAATAACCTGCAGCCTAACGGGCCTCAATGACAGTCCGGTGACAGAGTTGTGAAGGTGCTCGGCAGCAGAAACGTCCTACAGCCGCCTTCTCTTTTCCATGCTGCCTATCCTCGCTTTCCGTCTTATACTAGCGACCTTACCGCCTGGGCTCGGCGCCCTTGCCTGAATAAACCGAGGAGTTTTCCCCTATGCGCTGGAGCCATCGTCTAGCTCAGCTGAGTCTGTCCGCCAGCGTCCTGCTGGTTCCGTTTGCAGCCCAGGCCGCCACGGAAGAAGATCCTTGGGAAAGCATCAACCGTCCGATCTTTACCTTCAACGACACCCTCGACACCTATGCGCTCAAGCCGCTGGCCCAGGGGTATCAGTACGTGACGCCGCAGTTCCTGGAAGACGGTATCCACAACATGTTCCGCAACATTGGTGACGTGGGCAACCTGGCCAACAACGTGCTGCAGGCCAAACCGGCCGCTGCCGGGGTCGACACCGCCCGGTTGATCTTCAACACCACTTTCGGCCTGCTGGGCTTCTTCGACGTGGGCACCCAGATGGGCCTGCAACGCAGCGACGAGGATTTCGGCCAGACCCTGGGCTATTGGGGCGTGAGCAGCGGTCCTTATGTGGTGCTTCCACTCTTGGGGCCAAGCACCCTGCGTGATGCGCCGGCCAAGTATGTCGACAGCTACGTCGCGCCTTATCGCTATATCGACAATGTCTCGGTGCGTAACTCGATCTTCGGCCTGAACATCGTCGACACGCGCGCCAGCCTGCTGTCGGCCGAGAAGCTGGTGAGCGGCGACAAATACGTCTTCATTCGCAACGCCTATCTGCAAAACCGCGAATTCAAGGTCAAGGACGGCCAGGTCGAAGACGATTTTTGATATCGGCTCCCGACTGAGCGAAAGGCGGCCCTGGCATGAATGCCCAGGGGCCGCCTTTTGTGTTTTTGTGGTGCGTTCAAGGGGAGTGATCCTTCCATTGGGTTACGCTTCGCTCGGTTCTTATAACTCTCTGTACTTTGACAAATAAAGACGGCAAGCGGCGATCCGCCTGAGCTTGAAACGCCCCGCGGATGGGAGTACCGTCTGCGCCTTAGAAGGGCACCTCTGATGAATCCGCGTGCAGGGCAGCGACCTGAAACCGGTACGACAGAGAGGCTAGAAAGCGAATCCAGTAGTGCGTGCAAAGGCCTGACGGTCCAGCCCGCTACGCCAACCTAATTCTGGCGCCGTTTGCCCACATGTCAAAAACCAGTGCCACGCTGCTGATAATCGATGATGACGAAGTGGTGCGAGCGAGCCTCGCGGCCTACTTGGAAGACAGTGGTTTCAGCGTCCTGCAGGCCAGCAATGGCCAACAGGGTCTTCAGGTATTCGAGCAAGACAAGCCCGACCTGGTCATCTGCGACCTGCGCATGCCGCAGATGGGCGGACTCGAACTCATTCGCCAGGTCAGCGGGATCTCCTCGCAGACCCCGGTGATCGTGGTTTCGGGCGCGGGCGTGATGAACGACGCGGTCGAGGCATTGCGCCTGGGCGCGGCCGACTACCTGATCAAGCCCCTTGAAGACCTTGCGGTGCTCGAGCACTCCGTGCGCCGGGCCCTGGACCGTTCTCGCCTGCTGGTGGAGAACCAGCGCTACCGCGAGAAGCTGGAGACCGCCAA
The DNA here is from genome assembly GCF_036693845.1 of Pseudomonas sp. MS646. NCBI lineage: Bacteria > Pseudomonadati > Pseudomonadota > Gammaproteobacteria > Pseudomonadales > Pseudomonadaceae > Pseudomonas > Pseudomonas sp. MS646. The sequence goes on along the minus strand of NZ_CP144763.1, from coordinate 4,099,543 downwards.
CCGCGAGCTGGAAGCCAGCCTGAACCTGCTGCAGGAAGACCAGAACGCCGGCCGCCAGGTGCAGATGAACATGCTGCCGGTCAGCCCCTGGACCGTCGATGGCTTCCGGTTTGCCCACCAGATCATCCCGTCGTTGTACCTGTCGGGGGATTTCGTCGACTATTTCCGAGTCGATGAGCGACGCGTGGCATTCTACCTGGCGGACGTTTCCGGCCACGGCGCGTCGTCGGCGTTCGTCACGGTGCTGCTGAAGTTCATGACCACGCGCTTGCTGTTCGAGTCCAAGCGCAATGGCACGTTGCCGGAGTTCAAGCCTTCTGAGGTCCTTGGGCATATCAACCGAGGCCTGATCAGTTGTAAGCTGGGCAAACACGTCACAATGGTCGGTGGAGTCATCGACGAGGAGACTGGTTTGTTGACCTATAGCATCGGCGGTCACCTGCCGTTGCCTGTGTTGTATACGCCAGACAGTGTTCGTTACCTGGAAGGGCGTGGCTTGCCGGTGGGCCTGTTCAACGAGGCCACCTACGAAGACCACGTACTGGAACTGCCGCCGACGTTCAGCCTGACGCTGATGTCTGATGGCATTTTGGATCTTTTGACAGAGCCTACACTCAAAGAGAAAGAAGCGGCCTTGCCTGAGCGGGTGAGTGCAGCGGGCGGCAGCCTGGAAGGCTTGCGCCAAGTGTTTGGATTAGCCACGCTCGGGGAGATGCCGGATGATATCGCCCTGTTAGTGTTGAGCAGGAACCTTTGATGAGTACCGGTAGAATCCAGTTCGCCGAGCAGGACGGCACCTTTGTCCTGAAGTTTGTCGGTGAAGTGCGCCTGACCCTGTGTTCGGCGCTGGATGCGACTATTGAGCGGATCTTCACGGCGCTGAACTTCAGCGCCATCGTGATTGACCTGACCGAAACCCGCAGCATCGACAGCACCACCCTGGGCCTGCTGGCCAAGCTGTCGATCCTGTCGCGGCAGAAGGTCGGCCTGTTGCCAACGGTTGTCACCACCCATAACGACATCACCCGCCTCTTGCAATCGATGGGCTTCGACCAGGTCTTCAACATCGTTGGCGACCCCGTGCCGTGCCCGGAATGCCTGGACGACCTGCCTGACCAGGACCAGTCCGAGGAAGAAGTGCGAATCAAGGTGCTCGAAGCCCACAAGATCCTGATGGGCCTGAACGATTCCAATCGTGAAGCTTTCCATGACCTGGTGAACGCCTTGGAGCGCCCAGGCGGCTGAAGCCCCTCGACCCTGTGGGAGCGGGCTTGCTCGCAAAGAGGGGATAACAGGCGACATCAATGCTGGAGTGCTGGTCTCTTCGCGAGTAAACCCGCTTCCACAAACGCAAAAGGGGCGAACCTATCAAGGTTCGCCCCTTTTGCTTGCTAGTGCCTCACCTCAAAGCTTGGCTTGCAGCAGCGCTTCCAGTTTTTCCTGGTCCCGCGCAAACTGACGAATACCTTCGGCCAGTTTCTCGGTCGCCATGGCGTCCTCGTTGGACAACCAGCGGAATTGCGCTTCATTGAGGTTCAGGCGTGCTTCCCCAGCCTGCCCTGGCGCCAGCTTGCGTTCCAGCTTGCCTTCGTCGGCGGCCAGTTTCTCCAGCAGTTCCGGGCTGACGGTCAAGCGGTCGCAACCGGCCAGTTGTTCGATCTGGTTGAGGTTACGGAAGCTGGCACCCATGACCACGGTCTTGTAGTCATTGGCCTTGTAGTAGTTGTAGATGCGCGTCACCGACTGAACGCCCGGATCATCGGCGCCGGTGTAGTCGTTGCCATTGGCTTTCTTGTACCAGTCGTAGATACGGCCCACGAACGGCGAGATCAGGAAGACCCCCGCGTCGGCGCAAGCGGCGGCCTGGGCGAAGGAGAAGAGCAGGGTCAGGTTGCACTGGATGCCTTCACGCTCCAACTGCTCGGCGGCACGAATGCCTTCCCAGGTGGATGCGATCTTGATCAGCACGCGATCACGGCCAATGCCAGCCTTTTCATACAGGTCGATCAGACGATGTGCACGCTTGAGCATGGCGTCGGTGTCGAACGAAAGACGTGCGTCCACTTCGGTGGAAATGCGCCCCGGAATCACCTTCAGGATTTCCCCGCCCACTGCCACGCCAAAACGGTCGCTGGCCAGGCCGACATCGCCCTTGCAGTCTGCCACGCAGGCATTGAGCAGCTCGGCATAGCCGCTCATGGCCGAGGCCTTGAGCAGCAGGGAAGGGTTGGTGGTGGCGTCCACGGGTTTGATGCGGGCGATGGCTTCGAAGTCGCCGGTATCGGCGACGACGGTGGTGAATTGCTTGAGTTGTTCCAGCTTGGAAGTCATGAGCGTGCTCTGTCCTATGGGTCTGTTGACATTACCCGAGGGCCGGCAGCCACTCAAGGGCGTGTAGAGGTATCGAAAGGCCCCAGCGGCAACAACCTGAAAACGGCTGTTTGAAAGGCCGGGGCGGTATCGGTAGATACGATGCCAAAAGCGGACGCAGGTTCAAAGCAAGTGACGGTTAGCGTCCTTCCAGTAACTGTCCGGCCTGGTCCAGCAGGGCCAACGGATCCTGGGTCTTGTGGATGTCCACCGACAACAATTGCCGAAACCGCCGCGCCCCCGGAAAGCCGGTGCCCAGCCCGAGCACATGGCGAGTGATGTGGTGCATCGCGCCACCGGCGGCCAGGTGATTGGCGATATAAGGTCGCAACTGCGCCAATGCCTCGGCCCGGCTGATGACCGGCGCGGTGCTGCCGAACAATTGTTGGTCCACCTCGGCCAGCAGATACGGGTTGTGATATGCCTCGCGGCCCAGCATCACCCCGTCGAAGGTCTGCAAGTGCTCATGGCAGGCCGCCAGTGTCTTGATTCCGCCGTTGAGCACGATTTCCAGCTCTGGAAAATCCGCCTTCAACCGCGCCACCACGTCATAACGCAGCGGCGGGATATCGCGATTCTCCTTCGGCGACAGGCCTTCCAGGATGGCGATCCGCGCGTGAACGGTAAAACTGGTACAGCCAGCGTCACGCACAGTCCCCACGAACTCGCACAACTGCTCGTAACTGTCACGCCCGTTGATCCCGATCCGATGCTTGACCGTCACCGGAATCGACACCGCATCACGCATGGCCTTCACACAATCGGCCACCAACCCCGGATGCCCCATCAGGCACGCGCCGATCATATTGTTCTGCACCCGGTCGCTGGGGCAGCCGACGTTGAGATTGACCTCGTCATAACCGTGCTCCTGGGCCATGCGCGAACAAGCGGCTAGATCGGCCGGAACACTGCCACCCAACTGCAACGCCAGGGGGTGTTCGGCTTCGTGATGCCGCAGGAAACGCTCGTGGTCCCCGTTGAGCAAGGCACCGGTGGTGACCATCTCGGTGTAGAGCAGGGCGTGCTTGGACAGGATGCGCAGGAAGTAGCGGCAGTGGGGGTCAGTCCAGTCCATCATGGGGGCCACGCTGAAGCGCCGGGACAAGGATTGCTGGGGTGCTGGGTATAGAGGCATCGGAGAATCTGGACGGTAAGGCGAGGGGCGCAGTTTATCAGGAAAGAGGTCGGTGAGGTTTGGACAGGAGGCGACTGTCCGGGGCTTCGCTTGTCGGCGATCTTTTTCTCTGTGATCCGTGTAGGTACGAGGTCGAGACTAAATAAATCTGTCCCCCTTTTTTGTGCCCTTTTTTGAGAGGTTCCAATCCATCATGGGTGCAACACTGAGGCGACGAGACAATTGCTGCGGGGGAGCTGGGTATAGAGGCATCGGGAATCTGGACGGTAAGGCGAGGGGGTGGATGTCTAGAAGGGGCTGACCTGACGGGTGGTGTGCAGGGCAGAGCACCTTAGTCGATAGCCTGGAATGACAGCAGCGACGTATCGACCCTTTCAAGAGATAAAAACATGAACGTTAGAGCTATGAACCTTGCCCCAAGGTCTGCCGCCTTCTTCTCACTCATTGTCCTGGTGGTTTTTGTCTTGGGCATTGTTGCCGTGATGCAAATGGGTAAGCTTCGGGACTCGGAGCAGGATGTCGAAACCAACTGGATGGCGAGCATCCGGCAGGCCGGCAAGATGCAGACAGCTATCTTGCGCCTGCGGCTTGAAAGCATCCGCATCACGGTGACCACCGATGAACAACAGCGCCAAGCCCGCATTACTTCGTTGAGCGGCTTTCGCAGCACGCTGCAGAACGCTGTGAGCGATTACGAGCCCTTGGTTTCCTCGCCGGCAGAACGTGAGCGTTACCAGGCGGTGTCCGCTGATGTGCAGCAGTATTTCAAACTGTTGGATGAGCTGGAGCCGCTGCTGCAAAAGGGTGACAACACCGCAGCCATTGCCCTGATCAACACACGCATCAGCCCGATGACCAACACCCTGCAGGACAAGACGGACGCGCTCTTGAGCGTTAACGAGGAGGGCGCCAAGCGTGCAGGCCTGGATGCCTCCGCCACCTATAGCAATGGCGTGACGCTGGTGATCGGCCTGCTTGTGGTGACCGTGGTACTCACCGTGGCGCTGGCGGCAGTGCTGATCCGCAGCATCACCTCGCCCATCAGCGACGCCCTGGCGGTTGCAGAGCGGATTGCCAGCAGCGACCTTTCCCGAGAGATCGGGATCACGGGTCGCGATGAAGCTGGGCGCCTGCTGGGGGCCTTGGCGAAGATGCAGAGCAATCTGCGGGAAACGATCGCCCATATCGCCGATTCCTCCACCCAGCTGGCGTCGGCCTCGGAAGAAATGACCGCAGTGACTGAAGAGGCCAGTCGCGGGTTGGTGCAGCAGAACGATGAAGTCAATCAGGCCGCCACCGCGGTGACTGAAATGAGCGCCGCGGTAGACGAAGTTGCCCGTAACGCCGAAGCCGCCGCGCAATCCTCTCGCGAGTCTATGGCGTTCACACACTCGGGTATCGAGAATGTGGCACAAACGCTAAAAGCGATTGAAGGCCTGGCCAGTAACGTGGTTTCCACGGGTGACCAGGTCAAGGCGTTGTCAGGCAGGGCCCAGGACATCAGCAAGGTGGTCGAGGTGATTCGTGCGATTGCCGAGCAGACCAACCTGCTGGCGCTGAACGCGGCGATTGAAGCCGCCCGCGCCGGTGAGCAAGGCCGAGGCTTTGCGGTAGTGGCCGATGAAGTGCGGGCCCTGGCACACCGCACCCAGCAATCCACCCAGGAAATCGAACAAATGATCAGCGCGATTCAGGCCGATTCGACCCAGGCGGTGGGGGCCATGAGCGTGAGCGCCCAGATGGCCAACGGCTCAATCTCGGTGGCGCAGAAAGCCGATATGTCGCTCAAGCAGATCGCCGAGGCCATCACCCAGATCAACGAGCGTAACCTGTTGATCGCCACCGCTTCCGAAGAGCAATCGCAGGTGGCCCGCGAGGTCGACCAGAATCTGACCAGTATTCGCGAGCTTTCTGTCCAGAGCTCGGCGGGCGCCAGTCAGACCGCCAGTGCCTGCAGTGAGATGGCCAACCTGGCGGTTGAGTTGAATCGCCTGGTTGCTCGCTTCAAGGTCTGACAAGGTCGTTGTTCCAGCATGCCCTCGTCGTAGCGTCGAGCGGCATGCTGGAACAGAGGGAGTGTTGGTAATCAGCCCAGCTCTTCAACCAGCCCCTGCGCCCATTCCAGCAGGGAGTGATGTTCAACATCCCGGTTTTCCCAGTCGTGCCAGTAAGCGATGAGCTCCCCGCTACCGGTTGGCGAGGCATCAACTACCACGTAATCGCCCGAGTCATTGGTCAAAAACGGCACCCAATAGCGCCCCCATGGCTCGAGAAATTCCTCCTCTGGGTCGAGGAAAAACGTCATCACCTCGACAATTTCATGGGCTGCAAGGAGGCGGCGATTGTCGCTGTCGCGCAGTGGCGCGTTCCATTCTTGTCCGTCATGCCAAAGCAATAGCTGAGCAAGGCTCGGCGGCAGCGGCGCGCCCAGGGTTTGTTCGATCCGGGTGATATCTGCGTGAGTGGCGGGTGGGCGAAACGTGGCTGCCACTTGCGGCGCTACACGCAGGCCGACGAGGGTCAGCAGTTCGTGAATGCGGTGGGTTTGAGGCTGCTCATGCATGGCGTTCTCCTGTTCACGGCGGCGCGAGTTGAATATCGTTGATTCAAAGCCGATTGAATGGGCATGGAATTCTGTGCGGCGCAGCGATCATGGGCTCATGCGCAGGTGGGTGACGGTTTCGCTGTTGAGCTCGATCAGGCTCAAGGCACCGTCGCCAAAGGAGCAGCCGGTGTCGATGTAGATGACGTTGCCCAGGCGCTTCACGCTCGGTACGGTCGAGTGGCCGACGTAGAGCTGGTGTATTCCCTTGATCGGTTCACTGTTTTGCTCCTCGATCCTTTCCCTGGCATACAGCGCCATGCTTAGCGCGCGCAGGCGGCAAATTTCTCCCAGTTGCCCTTGCAGGGCTGCTTTGGCTGTCTGCCAGTCGTCACCTTTCTGCGTCTGTGGCGCTTCGGCATGCACGATGCCGACGGTGTTGCCGTCCGGCAAGTCGACTTCAATGATCCATGGCAGCGCCTGGAGAGCCTTGGAAAGTTCATGCTGGACGGGGGGCGGCAGTTCATAGAGCCAGGCACCGCCGTTGCGGGTATGCCTGGGAATGTCGCCGTCGCCGCCGATGCAGTCGATCAGCATCTGTTCATGATTGCCCCGCACAGCATGAAACCAGGGCTGCGAAAGCCAGTCGAGCACTTCCAGGGAGTCGGGGCCGCGGTCGATCAGGTCGCCGACGGAGAAAAGACGGTCCCGTTCCACATCGAACTTCGAGCGTTCCAGCAGGATGCTTAAAAGTTTGAAGTGGCCGTGAACGTCCCCCACGACAAAGTCGCGGCCTTCTGGGTTGGAGGGGAATGTGCTTATCGTATTCATGCCGGTGTTCTAGGGGGGAAGTCGCAAGACTGTGGAAAACGCGTTTCAGATGACCGGTGCTATCTTACGGGCGAATCGGGCTGCCAATACATTTTTCAAACACGTGCTGCATGGGCTCGAGCATGCAGTGATAAGCCGCGATGTTGGCGTCGATCCACTGTTCTTTCTCAATGCCCCACCAACTGATCTCAAAACCGGCGTTCATGATGAGGTGTTCGAAGAGAATCCTTTGAGCGCGGCCATTGCCTTCGCGAAAAGGATGGATGACGTTGATCTCTGAATAGGCCTCTGCCACGGCGTTGATCAGGTCTGCGCGACCCATGCCTTCAAACCAGTTCTGTGCAGCCATGCCCTTGAAGATTTTCCCGGCTTGCGCCTCCATGAATGACGGCTGGCAGAAACGGGTGTCCTGCTTGGCCATTCCAACGGTTCGCAATTGTCCGGCCCATTCATACAGGTCGCAGAAGAGCACCTGATGAATGCCCTGAAGATAACCCAGGCTATAAGGGGGAGGGCTGAATTCGACGTTGTCCGCGGCGATGGCCGAGAGCTGTTGTTCGGCTTCGCTCAAGGTCGATTCGTCACGGATATCGAGTTTATTACGCAGGATTGTAGAGCCGGGGTAGCAATAGGCGTCTTCGCCGACACCATATTTGTCCGGCATCAGGCTCGGGTCTTGGTGAAGGTTTTCAACACTTCTTCGCGCGTTGGCATTTTGCAATCGCTCTCGGAGAAGCTCACTTTGAAACCTTCCAGGCGCAGGCTGGCGGCATAGTTGGAACGACGTGTCCTGGCCGCGTAGGCTTTTTTCGCTTCAAGGCTGACAGTGCCCATGGGCTTGATCTCAATGGCGAACGTAAGCCGATTATAGCCCATCTCGCGAGGTCGGACCTATGACGCAGCCGCTATGGGCCTTCCTGGGGGAAGTGAGCTGATCAATGGCCCTTGCAATGCCATGCATCTCAAAATACTGTGTTTATAACCAGTATCGAGAGGCCTTCATGCAACTTATCGCCAAGCTCGGCATTCTCGCCGACGCTGCCAAGTATGACGCGTCCTGCGCCAGCAGTGGTGCCCCCAAGCGCAGCTCCCGGGGGCGCGATGGCTTGGGCGCTACGGATGGCATGGGTATTTGTCATAGCTATACGCCGGATGGGCGTTGTGTGTCGCTGTTGAAGGTGCTGCTGACCAATTTCTGCCTGTATGACTGCCAGTATTGCGTCAACCGTCGTACCAGCAACGTGCCGAGAGCGCGCTTCACGCCAGAGGAAGTGGTGCGCTTGACCCTCGATTTCTATCGCCGCAATTGCATCAGTGGCCTGTTCCTGAGCTCCGGCATCATTCGCTCGGCTGACTACACCATGGAGCAATTGGTGCGGGTGGCACGGTTGCTGCGCGAGGACCATCAGTTTCGTGGCTATATCCACCTCAAGACCATTCCCGACGCCGACCCGCTGTTGATCGAAGAGGCCGGGCGGCTGGCCGATCGCTTGAGCGTGAATATCGAGCTGTCCAGCGAGGCGAGCCTCAAGCGCCTGGCACCGGAAAAGCAGCTGACCACGATTCGCCAGGCCATGGGCACCATCCATGACGGACAGCAGGCGGTGGCCGGGGAGGCGAGGGCGCCGCGGTTCGCGCCAGCCGGGCAAAGTACCCAGGTCATCGTTGGCGCCGATGCCACCGATGACCATGCCATCTTGCAGAACGCCGAATCGCTGTACCAGGGCTATGGTTTGCGCCGGGTCTATTACTCGGCGTTCAGCCCTATTCCCGATAGCCCCGCCAGCGTGCCGTTGGCAGCGCCGCCCTTGTTGCGTGAGCACAGGCTCTACCAGGCTGACTTTCTCATGCGCGGCTACGGCTACAAGGCCGGCGAACTCTTGGGTAACGCCGGCAACCTCGACCTGGACATCGACCCCAAGCTCGCCTGGGCGCTGGCCAACCGGGAGGTTTTCCCGCTGGATGTGAACCGCGCCGAGCCTGCGTTGCTGGCGCGTATTCCCGGGATCGGCCTGCGCAGCGTGCAACGACTGGTGGCGCTACGGCGGGAGCGTCGGGTCCGCTATGACGACCTGGTGCAGTTGCGTTGCGTACTGGAAAAGGCGCGGCCGTTCATCATCACCAGCGACTACCGGCCCGCTGAAGCCCAGGTGCGCAGCGGCCTTTTGCGGGCGCGTCTGCGCGATCCCCAGCGACCTGTGCAGATGGGGCTATGGGGATGATCGCGCTGGATTGCGATGACGACTTCTCGACCTGGCGCGACCAGGCCCGGACGCTGCTTGGGCATGGCATCGACCCCAGTGACGTGACGTGGGCCCAAGGTCCCATCACCGACCTGTTGGCCGTGCCGACGCCGCTGCCATCAGGCCCTGGCCCGTTCCGCACGCGGGTGCCGGCGGCCTTGTTGGCGCAACTCGAACAGGCGGGCCGTTACCTCGGCGAACAACGCTGGAACCTGCTGTATGAAGTGCTCTGGCGCGTGGCCCATGGCGACCGCACCGCCATGCTCGCCGGCGATCGCCTGGGCAGTGAACTGCAGCGACGGATCAAACAGGTCAGTCGCGAAGCTCATCACCTGCACGCCTTCGTGCGCTTCGTTCCTTTGCCACCCGCGTTGGCCGAGCGACTGCAACTGGACCTTGTGTCGTTCCATGAGCCCGCCCATGACATCCTCGAGAGCGCCAGTGGTCATTTTGCCGAACGACTGGGACGGCAACGCTGGCTGATCGCAACGCCCCGCGACGGTATCCGCTTCGACGGCCAGTCGCTTGACTACCGGCGCCAGTGCCCTGAGCAGTGGCGACAGTGGGCACGTCACGCCGACGATCCGGGCGCCGAGCTGTGGCGCACCTATTACCGACACATCTTCAACCCGGCGCGGCTCAATCCCCAGGCGCTGCGCCAGCACATGCCCGGGCGCTTCTGGCAGCACCTGCCGGAGGGCGGATTGATTCCCCAATTGGTCGGGCAGGCGCGCCAGGGTAAGCAGCGCGATGGGCAGGCGATAGAGGTGAAGGAGCAGGCCGGCAAGCGGATTGTGGTGGCCGCGAGAAATGATGGCACCTCGTTGGGCGTGTGCCTCACGCCTGATTGATTGGGCTTTTCAGCTCACATCCAGGCCTGGGCTCTGAATTGGCCAGGCTTGGGCGTTGCCAACATTCTATGCAACTCCTTCGTCAGGGCTGCTAGCTGCTTTTCAATCCCTCCCATCCGCACCATGGGTAGGGTTTTGTGAGCGTAACGGGTTCGCGCTTTAGCCCTTCATCGCCAACTGACTGGCCTGTTGCACCTGGGTAGCGGACAAGTTGCCGTTCTTGGTGAGTTTGTCCAGGGACGCGGTCGCTGTCAGCAGGCTGGCGGTCAGGGTGGAAAGCGTTGCCTGGAGCGCGCCCATCCTGGTCTGCTTGGTCTCTGGAGTCATGCTCTGGTCGGCCATCAGCGCCTGCATTTCCGATTGCTTCTCTGCGATCTTCTGCTTCAGTTCCCGGATCATTTTCAGGACCTTCTGCACGGTGTCAGGCAGCCCGCTTTCTTCAATGTCCTTGTTGGCATTGGCTGCGCGTTCATCTGCGGATTTTTGCAGGCCGACACCCGACAGCGAGACCTTCACGCCCGCCACTGGCGCGCCGGTGGTGGGGGCGATCGCCGATGTCTGCGATTCATCTTCGGACTTCTTGGGCTCCAGTTTGATCAGCGATTGTTGGAGGCTGCTGGAGATTTGTGCGTTGATGTTGATCATGCTCACGCCTGAATGTGTAGGTGTTCGAGGCTATCGGCTCGCTAACGAGGGACTTTAGGCGCCAGCAGTGATTAAATTGTTAAAGAGTGTATTCATAACCAATGCCCGCCGGCCTACGAAGGCGCTCCCGCGCGGCGAAAGGCGACGACCGTTGAGCGCCTGTGGTTGGTGGCATATTGATATGCTGGTAAACTTCGTGCTCGTGATCTTCCGAGTTTTTCGTTGTGACCACCGAGCGTATTTCCCATTTAGAACAAGCCCTTATGGCCGTGATCGCTGCTGCGGGAAAGATGGGTCTCAGCAGTGACGAATTGTGCGCACAGGCGGTCGGCGGGCTGGTGTCCGAACGCTACTGGAGCTGGGCGAACGCCCATTACGCCCAAGGCGCGGCGGACGAAATCGACAACGCCTTGAACCTGCTAATGGGCAGGTCGACGACGCGCGTGACACCGTCGTCGATCGACATCCTGCCTGATGTGCTCGTCGCCACCGCCACGCCAACCGGCGGCTGATCGGTTCTGTTCAATGAAAAGGGGCGACCTGTGAAGGTCGCCCCTTTTCGTTAAAGGCCCAGGCCTTTTTCCACCACCGAAAGCATCGCCTCTTCGTCCATGGCAATGGGGTCAGGCTGCGACTGCGCGGCTTGATCCACGGTCTTTATGTGCCACACCGATTCGCCATGTTCACCCAGGCTGCGAAGCAGGCAGCTTTGCTGGCCGGTCATGTGAATGTCGATGCTCCCGGCGCCGCCTGGGGTGAAGCGGGCAACGGGATCGAAGGTCAGGCGCCGGGCATTGCCCTCGATGACCAGTTGATCGATCGCATAGTTGTATGTCGACCCGCTGAAATGACTTTCAAAGACGTGGGTAGGGTTACGCCGAATGTCGAGGCCGGCTTCGCAGACCGGGGCCAGCCAGGCTTCGATCTGGCGGTACAGCTCGTTGACCTGGGCGGGCCAGTGTTCGATTGCCAGGTCGGCGCAGTGGTCGTTGTCGGCCTGGGTCTGCTGGGCTTGCCTCAGTTTGGCGGCCAGTTCGTCTGCCTTGCTCATGTCGATTGTCCCTGTCGTGATGATGGGGTTGAGCTTAGCTTAAGGACACCGGCGTCCGTCTTGCGCTGCGTCATGAGCGCTGCTGGGCGGTTGTGTTGGCCGAGGCGGTAGCCGACGTTATCCTGGATAAAACTAACGCAACAGATGCACCGCCAACCCGGTCAGCCCGCACGCCAGCAACACCTGGATCACTCCGCGCCTGTAGCGGAACAGGGCCACGGCCGCGGCGCAGGCGATGATTGCCGAGGGCCAGTCCAAGGCACCGGAGAAGCCTTGGGGCCAGAGTACGTGGTAGCCGAAGAAGCAGGCCAGGTTGAGGATCACCCCGACCACGGCGGCGGTGATCGCGGTGAGCGGTGCGGTGAATGTCAGCGCGTTGTGGGTCGATTCCACCAGGGGGCCACCCGCCAGGATGAACAGGAACGACGGCAGGAAGGTGAACCAGGTCACCAGCGCGGCGGCCACGGCGCCGGCGAGGAAAGCCTGGTCGGGGCCGAACACTTGCGTCACGTAGCCGCCGACGAAACCGACGAATGCCACCACCATGATCAACGGGCCAGGAGTGGTTTCGCCCAGGGCCAGGCCGTCGATCATTTGGGTCGGCGTCAGCCAGCCGAAGTGTTCGACGGCGCCCTGGTACACGTAGGGCAAGACCGCGTAGGCGCCACCAAAGGTCAGCAGCGCGGCCTTGGTGAAGAACCAGGCCATTTGCGTCAGGGTGCCGTCCCAGCCGAACACAGCGGTAAGCAGCCCCATTGGCAAGATCCAGAGCAGGGCGCCGACGATCGCCAACCGAGCGAGCCTGAAGGCGCTGAACCGGGCATGGTCCGGGGGCGGGGTGTCGTCATCGATCAGCGCCGGGCCGAAGGATGAGTGCCTGGCATCCTGGCCGCCCAGGCTGAATTTTTCCGGCGCCCAGCGGCCGCCCAGGTAACCGACGGCAGCGGCACCCAGCACGATCAGCGGGAAGGGCACGTTGAAGGCGAATAGGGCGGTGAACGAGGCGGCGGCGATCGCCCACAGCCAGCTGTTCTTCAGCGCGCGGGCACCAATCCGGTGGGCGGCATGCACCACGATGGCCGTCACGGCTGGCTTGATCCCGTAGAAGAGGCCCGCCACCACCGGCACTTCGCCAAAGGCGATGTACAGCCACGACAAGGTGATGAGAATGAACAACGAGGGCAGCACGAACAGCGCTCCGGCGATGACGCCGCCCCAACTGCGATGCATCAGCCAGCCCAGGTAGGTCGCCAGTTGCTGGGCTTCTGGCCCGGGCAACAGCATGCAGTAGTTGAGCGCGTGCAGAAAGCGTCGCTCGGAGATCCAGCGCCGGTGCCCCACCAGTTCCTGGTGCATGATCGAGATCTGTCCGGCGGGGCCGCCGAAGCTGATGAAACCCAGTTTGAGCCAAAACCAGAAGGCTTCACGCAGGCCGACGGCAGAAGGGCGGGACAAGGCTTCGTCGACGGTTCGGGTCGGTGTGTTCATGGTCGGCGAGGGCACTTGGCAGTCGAGGACGAGTTGCGCCGGCAGGCGCGGGTTGACCTAGATAGCCGGGCTGATGTCGGGCAGTCAAGCAAGACCATGCGCTTTTTTTGCCCGTAACGTGTCGCGACCCACGGGCGGATTTTGGATCCATTACGCCACCTATCGGCTGGCAAATACAGGCAAATTGCTGCTCCACAAGCGGTAGGCTAAGCTCTTGCGCATTGGGGGCTTTGAGCGGTTTGCCCAGGGTTTTGCCCCCCTCAGGAATTCGCTTGCCTATCCCCATTATCGACCCGTTCCATCCCCCCGGCGGTGCCCTCAAACGCCTACCCTTGCTCAAGGCCGCAGTCATTTTCATTGCGGCGGTGTGCCTGTGCCTGTGTGGTCTGCTTTACCTGCAAGTGGAGCAGTCCCGCCGTCACGACCTGGAGACGGCGCGGATCGCCTCGGCCAACCTGACCCGGGCCATGGCCCAACAGGCCCAGGACACGTTCCTGCAGGCCGATGTGGTCCTCGACAGCCTGGCGGACTGGATCCAGGTCGATGGGTTCGGCCCGGCCTTGCAGTCGCGCCTGCAAAACAACTTCGCACGCCGGGTGCAATCGCTCGAGCAGTTGCATGGTCTGTTTCTGTTCGACAAGCACGGCCACTGGGTCGTGACCTCCTTTGACAATCTGCAAAGGGGGGCAGGGGTGGCAGACCGGGAGTACTTCCTTTTCCACCAACAGAATGCGTCCCTGATCGCCCACATCGGGCCGGCGATTCACAGCCGCCAGAACGGTGAATGGATCATTCCGATCTCCCGGCGCCTGAACGATGCGAACGGTGACTTCCAGGGCGTGCTGATGGCCGGCATCAAGATGTCCTACTTCGAGAAGTTCTTCAGAAGCTTCAGCCTGGACGATAAAGGCGAGATGGCCCTGGCCTTGTCCGACGGGACGCTGTTGGCCCGTCGCCCCTTCGATGAGGCGCGGATCGGCCGGCCACTGTCCGAGGAGAACTTGTTCAATCACGACCTGCCGGGCGCGATGTCGGGCGATTCGATCATCCGCTCTACCGTCGATGGCGTGGTCAGGCTTTACGGGCACGATCACTTGCGCAGCTACCCGCTGATGGTCACCGCCGCAATGTCTGAAGATGCGATCCTGGCCGGATGGCACGACAGGGCATTCCAGTCCAGCCTGATCGTGGCCCTGGTGGTCGTGGGGATCTGCCTGTTCGGCTGGGTCTTCGTGCGCCAGGTGCGCAACAGCGAGCGGATCGAGGCGGACTTGCGCAAGGCCCAGAAAACCCTGGAAATGATCGCCACCCACGACAGCTTGACCGGGCTGGCGAACCGTCGGCTGTTCGAGCGGGCGCTGGATGTCGAGTTCGGCCGCGGCGCCCGCCAGCGCAGCCCGCTGAGCCTGATCATGCTCGATATCGACTTCTTCAAGCGCTACAACGATACCTACGGGCACGTTGCCGGGGACCATTGCCTGGCGGAGGTGGCCAAGGTGCTCAAGGACTGCTGCCACCGCAAGGCCGACCTCGCGGTGCGCTATGGCGGCGAGGAGTTCGGGGTGCTGCTGCCCGACACCAACCTGCAAGGCGCCCTGGCGTTGGCCGAGCAGATCCGTTGCCGGGTGATCGACAAGCACATCACCCATTCCGGTTCCCCCACCGGCTACCTGACCGTGAGCCTGGGCTGCTACGCCTTCGTCCCCAGCAGCCTGGACAGCATCGAGGTGTTCATCCAGCGGGCCGATGCGGCGCTCTATCAAGCCAAACACAATGGGCGCAATCGCGTGGCGGCCTTGTCCATGGAAGGCGGCCTCGACGCGCTGGAGCGCTCGGACCGCTGAGATTGGTTGGAATCATCGAGGCCTGGCCAGGGTCCATTGTTCAGACACGGCGCTTCTTGACATCGAAGCCGGTGTCGACAGGACAGGAGCAGGCCAATGGATTTTGCAGCCACGACTACGCGTTCGAACACCCCTCGTCACACCCCGATCACCCGTCGCCTGGTGGCGGCCGTCGGTGGGCTGTTTGTACTGGGGGTGCTGGTGGCCGTCGTCGCGCTGTTCAACATTGCACGGCAACTCGACGCGCAAGATGTGCGCAAGAACTTTTTCTACACCGAACGCGCGGTGGAAAACCGAATCACGGCGTCGAAGAACTACATCACCAGCTACACCTACTGGACCACGGCCTACGAGCACCTCAACGGCGAGGTCGACGTGCAATGGGCCTATGCCGACCAGAACATGGGCAAGACCCTGTTCACCAATGACGGCTATGAAGGCGTGTTCGTCATCGACCGTGAGCGCACCAAGTACGCCGTGGTACGTGGGCAGCACCAGCAGACTGACGCGCGCGCCCACATGGACATGCCGTTGGAGCCGCTGGTGGATCAGTTACAGGCGCAGGCCGACCTGACCGCCCCGGCGGTCCGCTACACCCTGTTCGAGGGCTGGCCGGCCATCGTCACGGCCTCGGTGATCCTGCCCAATGACGAGCGCCCTCGGGTCGCGCCCCAAGGTACATCGGTGCTGGTGTTCGTCGACCAACTGACCCATGTCAAGCTGCGCGCGCTGGGCCAGAACTACGGGCTGACCGACCTGCACCTGGTCAAGGATTCCGAGTTGGCGCCCGGCCAGCCCGCCGTGCCGCTGGACAGCACCGGTTACAGCCTGGTCTCGCGCCTGGAGCGTCCGGGCCAGCATCTGCTGTGGTCGCTGTTGCCGCCGTTGGGCGGTGCGCTGCTGATCCTGGCGCTGCTGACGGCTTATTTCTTCCGCTATGCCCTGCGCACGGCGCGCCAGGTGGATGCCAGCTACGACAGCCTGGAGCGCTCGACGCAGGCCCTGGAAGCCAGCGAGGAACGCTTTCGCGCCGTGGCGGAAGCGGCCTCCGACTGGATCTGGGAAATCGACGGCGAAGGGCATATCACCTACTTGTCCGGACGCTTCGGCACCGTTACCGGGTTCTCCGATCGACAATGGCTGGGGCAGGACATCGAACAACTGCTGTACTGCGACACGACGCCGATCGCCCTCTGGTTGGGCACGCTCACCCAGGAGCAGAGCGCCAGCAACCTGCGTTGCTCCTACCGCGATCATTCCGGGCAATTGCGCTTCTGCCGGGTGTCGGCGCGGCCGATTATCGACAAGGCCGCGGTGGTGGGCTACCGCGGCACCGCCAGTGATATCACCGACGAGGTGGCGGCCCACGCCCAGGTCCAGCATCTGTCGTTGCACGATGCGCTGACGGGCCTGCCGAACCGCAACAAGCTGGCACGCTACCTGGACGACGCGCTGCTGGCCAAGGAGCATGCCCCACCCTTGACGTTGCTCATGGTGGACCTGGACAACTTCAAGCCGATCAACGACTCCCTCGGTCACCCGGCCGGTGACGCGGTATTGCTGGAAGTGGCCCAGCGCCTGCGCGACTGTACCCGCGAGCAGGACCTGGTGGCGCGGCTGGGCGGCGATGAGTTCGTGGTGGTGCTCAGTGGCATGGAGCACACCACCGAGATCGACCGATTCTGCGAGCGCTTGATCGGGAGCCTGCAGCAACCGATTCATTACGAAACCCATTCGCTGCACATCGGTGCCAGCATCGGCATCGCCGTGAGTCGTCGCCAGGGCCACGTGCCCGGTGAGCTGATCCGTTGCGCCGACATTGCCTTGTATCAGGCCAAGTCCGAAGGCAAGCGAACCTGGTGCTATTTCGCCTCGCAGATGAACGACCAGATCCAGCACCGTCGGCAACTGGAAAGCGACCTGCGCCAAGCCGTGCGCCAACACGAATTCGTCTTGCATTTCTAGCCGCGCTACACCGTCGATGGGCGTGACATCGTCGCCGTCGAGGCGCTGGTACGCTGGCAGCACCCGACCCAGGGGCTACTGGGCCCCGATGCGTTCATTCCGCTGGCCGAACAGACTGACCTGATTGTGCCGCTGTCCCACTGGGTATTGCGCGAAGCCTGTGAGACCGCGCTGAGCTGGCCCGGCGAACTGATGGTGTCGGTCAACCTGTCGCCAGCGCAGTTCGAGCGCAGCGACGTGGTGGAAGACGTGCGCCTGGTGTTGATCGAGACGCGGTTCCCGGCCAGCCGCCTGGAACTGGAAATCACCGAGAACGTGATGCTCAACGACGTGGACGGCGCGCTGCACACCATGAACGCCCTGAAGGAACTGGGTGTGCGCTTGAACATGGACGATTTCGGCACCGGTTATTCGTCCCTCGGCTACCTGCGCACGTACCCGTTCGACGGCATCAAGATCGATAAACGCTTCATCGCCTCCATGAGCAACAGCAGCAATGACCGGGCGGTGGTGCAGGCGATCATCAACCTCGGCAAGGCCATGGGCCTGACGGTGACGGCCGAAGGCGTCGAGACCCTGGCCCAACTGGGCTCGTTGGGCTCGGACCAGTGCCATGAAGTGCAGGGTTACTTCCTCAGCCGCCCGATCGACAAACAGGCCTTCGCGCACCTGCTGCAAGACCGTCAGGCGTTGTCGAAAACCGGTTCCTGAGGACGCGTTGCAACCACCGGGCGCTGTCGCCGGTCACAGCCAGTGTCCCGGTCTTTCGAGTGTTGGCCCATGAAAAACCTGCGTATCGCGACCTTCAATATCAATGGCATCCGGGCGCGGCTGCCGAACCTGTTGCAATGGCTGGAGCGAGAGAAGCCGGATGTCGTCTGCCTGCAGGAACTCAAGGCGCTCGACAAGGACTTTCCGGCGGCGGAGATCGAGTCGGTGGGCTATGGATCGATCTGGCACGGTCAGGCGTCGTGGAACGGCGTGGCGATTCTCGCCCGTGATGCGCAGCCGCTGGAGAGCCGTCGCGGCCTGCCCGGTGGCGAAGGCGACAGCCACAGCCGCTACCTGGAGGCCGCGGTGCACGGCGTGCTGGTGGGGTGTCTCTACCTGCCCAACGGCAACCCGCAGCCAGGGCCGAAGTTCGAGTACAAGCTGGCCTGGTTCGAGCGGCTGATCGAGTACGCCCAAGGGCTTCAGGCCAGCGATCACCCGGTGGTGCTGGCCGGCGACTACAATGTGGTGCCCACCGACCTGGACATCTACAACCCGCGCTCTTGGCTCAAGGACGCGTTGCTGCAACCGCAGAGCCGCGAGTGCTACCAGCGTCTGCTGGACCAGGGGTGGACCGATTCGTTGCGCCACCTATACCCGGACGAGCGGATCTACACCTTCTGGGATTATTTCCGCCAGCACTGGCAGAAAAACTCCGGACTGCGCATCGATCACTTGCTGCTCAACCCGGTGGCCAGTCCTTACCTGAGCGAGGCGGGCGTGGATGCCTGGGTCCGGAACGAGGAACACCCCAGCGACCATGCGCCCACCTGGATCCGCCTGGCTTCGCGCAAGCGGCGCTGAGCAGCGAAGCGTTGTCACCCGACGGGTAATGGCTTATACCTGGCGCCATCCGCAGCGCGCTGTCTGGTAGCGCTGCGCCAGACCGGTAAAGGACACCGTCATGAGTCGTGCACAACTGAGCGATACGGCCCGCTATCTGCGGCGCCTGGGTTTCGACACGCCGCCCGCCCCAACGCTCGAGACGCTAGGGCAACTTCAAAGACGCCACACCGCCCAATTCCCTTTCGAAACGATCTCGACATTGCTGCGCCAGCCGGTGGCCATCGACCTCGAATCGGTTGAGCGAAAGGTCTTCGAGCAAGGCCGTGGTGGCTATTGCTACGAGCTCAACCAACTGTTCCTGGCCTTGTTACAGGCATTGGGCTTTGAAGCCCGGAGCATCACCGGACGGGTGGTGATGAACGCTCCGGAGGGTGCCTGGCCTGCGCGCACCCATCGTCTGAGCCTGGTGACGTTCGACGGTGTGCGCTACATCACCGACGTCGGCTTTGGCGGCATGGTGCCCACCGCGCCGCTGCTGCTGGACAGCCGGGACAGCCAATTCACCCCCCATGAACCGTACCGCATCGACGTGCACGAGGACGGCTACCTGTTGCGTGCCAAGGTCGGTGACGAATGGCGACCGATGTACCTGTTCGACCTGCAACGCCAGGAAGACATCGACTACACCGTCGGCAACTGGTACGTGTGCAGTCACCCGGACTCGCCGTTCATGGGGCGCCTGATGGTGGCCCGCACCGGTGACGGTTTGCGCAAGACCCTGAACGGCAATAGCTATGCCGTGCACCGGATAGGGCAGGAGAGCGAGCGACGCGTGATCGCCGATGCCGATGAATTGATGGCGCTGCTGGAAACCGAGTTCGACCTGCGACTGCCGCCCCGGGACCTCTTGCGTCCGGCTGTGATGGGGTTGCTCTGAGCAGGGCAGTGGGGAGCGCCTGATCCTGGCGCTGACTCTCTGTCCATGATGCGACTGGTAAGTTGTATACAACTCTATGGACATTTGTCCTAAGTTTTGAATACAGTGTGCGCATAACAAAAAACAGGGAACCCCCGAACCATGAAAACGCCCCATGTTTCACTTCCACGGCCCGAGGACGAGAACCTTGGTGTCGGCGCGAATATGGCCTACGGCCTGCAACATGTGTTGACCATGTACGGTGGCATCGTCGCCGTGCCGTTGATCATCGGCCAGGCGGCCGGGCTGTCGCCGGCGGACATCGGCCTGCTGATTGCCGCGTCGTTGTTCGCGGGGGGCTTGGCGACGCTGTTGCAGACCCTCGGCCTGCCGTTCTTCGGTTGCCAGTTGCCGCTGGTGCAAGGCGTGTCGTTCTCGGGGGTCGCGACCATGGTGGCGATTGTCGGCAGCGGCGGTGAGGGCGGCTTTCAAGCCATTCTCGGCGCGGTGATCGCCGCCTCGCTGATCGGTTTACTGATTACGCCGGTGTTTTCGCGCATCACCCGGTTCTTTCCGCCGCTGGTCACCGGCATCGTGATCACCACCATCGGCCTGACCCTGATGCCGGTGGCGGCGCGTTGGGCGATGGGGGGCAACAGCCACGCCGCCGATTTCGGCAGCCTGGCCAACATCGGCCTGGCGGCGGTGACCCTGGTGCTGGTGTTGCTGCTGAGCAAAATGGGCAGCGCCACCATCTCGCGCCTGTCGATTCTGTTGGCGATGGTCATCGGCACCGTGATTGCGGTGTTCCTCGGCATGGCGGACTTTTCCGCGGTCAGCCAGGGCCCGATGTTCGGCTTCCCGACTCCGTTCCACTTTGGCATGCCGACCTTCCACATCGCTGCGATCCTGTCGATGTGCATCGTGATCATGGTAACCCTGGTGGAAACCTCCGCCGACATCCTGGCGGTGGGTGAGATCATCGACACCAAGGTCGACTCCCGACGCCTGGGCAACGGCTTGCGGGCAGACATGCTATCGAGCATGATCGCGCCGATTTTCGGCTCTTTCACCCAGAGCGCCTTCGCCCAGAACGTCGGGCTGGTGGCGGTGACCGGGATCAAGAGCCGCTTCGTCGTCGCGACCGGCGGGGTGTTCCTGGTGGTGCTTGGCCTGCTGCCGTTCATGGGGCGGGTCATCGCAGCGGTGCCGACCTCGGTCCTCGGCGGTGCCGGTATCGTGCTGTTCGGCACCGTGGCGGCCAGTGGCATTCGTACGCTGTCGAAAGTCGACTATCGCAACAACGTCAACCTGATCATCGTTGCCACCTCCATTGGCTTCGGCATGATTCCCATCGCGGCCCCGAACTTCTACGATCATTTCCCGAGCTGGTTCGCGACCATCTTCCATTCGGGCATCAGTTCCTCGGCCATCATGGCGATCGTGCTGAACCTGGCGTTCAACCACTTCACCACGGGCAACTCCGACCAGCAGTCGGTCTTCGCCGCGGGTACCGAGCGGGTGTTGCGTTACCAGGACCTGGCGGCGCTGCGCGAAGGTGATTACTTCAGCGATGGCAAGCTGCACGACTGCGATGGCAACGAAATCCCGGTGGTGGCCGAACCGTCCCACCCAGTCGAACAGGCTCCGGTGCGCCAGAAAAGCAGCGAGCACGTCTGACCCATAAACGGCACTGACCTGTGGGAGCGAGCTTGCTCGCGAAGGCTGCTTGTCTGGTGATGAAGATGTGACAGGCTCACTGCATTCGCGAGCAAGCTCGCTCCCACATCACGCTGCTTTTTTGCGCCATAACTGAAAAACCAGCCTGTGACGCGCGGTCACAGGCTGGTTTTTTTGTCACAAAAATTGGGTTACCAGCGGCCGTAATGACCGCGAGGTGGGCCGTAGTAATAGCCACGTGGTGGCCCGTAATACACCGGCGCTGGGCGATAGTAGATGGGTTGCTCTACATACACCGGCTGGGGTTGGTAGTAGACGGGGGGTGGCTGCTGCACATAGACCGGCTGCGGTTGGACATAGACCGGTTGCTGCACATACACCGGCCGGTCACGGTTGATGATGGCCGAGCCAACGATGGCCGAACCGACGATTGCGCCGAACACTGCGGGCCCCTCCCAACCACCACGACCATGTGCGCTAGCCTGGCCGGTGACCGCGAGTGCCCCCACGAGCAGGGCGATGATGGGAAGTTTACGTTTCATGGCTGTTCCTCGTTCCGGCCCCGTCGCCTGTGGTCTGTAGCAGACCCGATGAGGGTCGCGGGGTTACTGGCTATGACAGCAATTTTCTCAGGATTCACAACGCCGTTGGGTAAATATTGTGTAAGGTCGGCCGGGGCAGTGATCCCGTCTGTCTGAAAGTGAATGCAAGGAGAACCGCATGCAGATCAATCCCAACAAAGACACCCAGTTGTGCATGTCCCTGTCGGGGCGGCCCGGCAACTTCGGCTTGCGCTTCCACAACCATCTCTATGAGCAACTGGGCCTGAACTTCTATTACAAGGCGTTCAGCAGCCAGGACTTGCCTGGTGCGGTGGGCGGGATTCGCGCGCTGGGTATTCGCGGCTGTGGAGTGTCGATGCCGTTCAAGGAAGCCTGCATCGCGCTGGTCGATGAGCTGGACCCTTCTGCGGCGGCGATTCAGTCCATCAACACCATCGTCAACACCAATGGCCATTTGAAGGCCTATAACACCGATTACATCGCCGTTGAGCAATTGCTTCAGACCCACGCCGTACCCAAGGATTCGACCTTCGCCCTGCGCGGCAGCGGCGGCATGGCCAAGGCTGTGGCCAGTGCCTTGCGCGACGGCGGCTACAAGAAGGGGTTGATCGTGGCCCGTAATGAAACCGCCGGCAGGGCGCTGGCCGAATCCCTGGGCTACGAATGGCAGGCCGAACTGGGTGGCCTGCGGCCGCAGATGCTGGTCAACGTCACGCCGATCGGCATGACCGGCGGCCCGGAGGCCGACCAGTTGGCGTTCGACCCCGAGGCCATCGCCGCCGCCGAGACCGTGTTCGATGTGGTGGCAATCCCCTCGGAAACGCCGCTGATCGTGCGCGCCCGGGCCGAAGGCAAGCGGGTCATCACCGGGCTGGAAGTGATTGCGCTCCAGGCCCTGGAGCAATTCGTGCTGTATACCGGGGTGCGGCCCAACCTTGAGCAGTTTGAAAAAGCCGTGGCCTTCGCCCGGTCCTGATCACTCCAGCCTTGCCAGGCGCTCTTCCAGTGCCGCGATCCGCGCCTCGAGCTCTTCGATGCGTTCCAGCGACACCCCGCCCGCCGCATGACGCTCGGCGGGCTGGTGGCGGGCGGCGAGAATCGCTTCGATGTCCGCCGGGTCGCCCATGGCGTGTACGTAGCGGTCTTCGCGCTGGCCGGCCTGACGTGGCACCAGCAGCGCCAGGCCACGGGCAATCAGGCGCTCCAGTTGATGCACCACTTGTTCGGTGTCTTCGAAGTCGTGCATGCGAGCGCTGCGGGTCAGCAGCTCGTTGACCGTTTGCGGGCCGCGCAGAAACAGCAGGCCCATCAGGATCACCTGGGCCGGGACCAGCTCCAGGGCCTTGTCGATCCGGTGCTCCCAGCGGTCGGCGCGGCTGCCCATGACCAGCCTGGTGAAACCGCGGCCTTCCAGCGCCCGCAGGCTCTGGCCGACCTGGCCCGGGTTGAGGTTCATCACCGGTTCACGGCTGGTCTTCTGGTTGCAGGCCAGGACCAGGGCATTGAGGGTCAGCGGGTAGGTCTCGGGGTTGGTCGCCTGTTTCTCGACCAGCGCGCCGAGGATGCGGATTTCCGTGCTGGTGAGCCGTGGTTCTTCGGCCTGGTTTTGTTCTTCGATGCTCATCGCGCGTTCCCTATGCTGTGGAAGCCGCCTAGCCTAATCCTTGCGCAATAAAAGACAAGCGATGCAACAAGCCGTGGCTATAATCGCCTCCGTTTGATTCGCTCCATTCCAGCCACCTGCAAGAGATCGCCATGACCATTTCCCTGTACGCCGCTTCCATCCCGGTTTTCAAGCAGATGCTCAACGCCTTGAGCGACGTCCTGAACAAGGCTGAAGCCCACGCCACCGCAAAGAACATCGACCCTCAAGCCTTCCTGCAGGCGCGCCTGTACCCGGACATGTTTCCCCTGGTGCGCCAGGTTCAGATCGCAGTGGACTTCGCCAAGGGCGTTTCCGCGCGCCTGGCCGAGATCGAAGTGCCGAAGTATGACGACAGCGAAACCACCTTCGCCGAGCTGCAAGCCCTGATCGCCAAGGTCCTGGCCTTCGTCGACGGCATCAGCCCCGCGCAGATCGATGGCAAGGAAGGCATCGAGATTGTCACTCGCCCAGGCACCCCGAAGGAAAAGCGCTTCAGCGGCCAGAACTACTTGCTGACCTACGGCCTGCCGCAGTTCTTCTTCCACGTCACCACCGCCTACGCCTTGCTGCGCCATAACGGTGTGGAAGTGGGCAAGCGCGACTACATGGGCGCGTTCTAAACTCGCGGCCATGAAAAAGCCCGGAACGGTGTGAACCGTTCCGGGCTTTTTTGTGCTGGCTTGTTACGTCGGGGAGGCCCCATCCCTACCTAAGCGCGCGCGAGCTTCTCTTCCTCACCCAGGCAAGCCGCTGCGGTGAACAGCACATCGGTGGACGAATTCAACGCCGTCTCGGCCGAATCCTGCAGCACGCCGATGATGAACCCCACCGCAACCACTTGCATGGCGATTTCGCTGGGAATGCCGAACAGGCTGCACGCCAGGGGAATCAGCAGCAGCGAACCGCCCGCCACGCCGGAAGCACCGCAGGCGCAAATGGCCGCGACGACGCTCAACAGCACGGCGGTCGGCACATCCACCGCAATGCCCAGGGTGTGTACGGCGGCGAGGGTCAGTACGGTGATGGTGATGGCAGCACCGGCCATGTTGATGGTCGCACCCAGCGGGATCGACACCGAATAGGTGTCCTCGTGCAGGCCCAGGCGCTTGCTCAACTCCAGGTTCACCGGGATGTTCGCCGCCGAACTGCGGGTAAAGAACGCCGTGATGCCGCTCTCGCGCAGGCAGGTGAACACCAGCGGGAACGGATTGCGACGCAGCTTCCAGAAGACGATGAGCGGGTTCACCACCAGGGCCACGAACAGCATGCAGCCGATCAGCACGGTCAGCAGGTGCAGGTAGCCGAGCAGGGCGCCAAAGCCGGACGTGGCCAGGGTCGAAGCCACCAGGCCGAAAATCCCCAGCGGGGCGAAGCGAATCACCAGGCGCACGATCACTGTTACGCCGTTGGACAGGTCGTCGAGCACGGTGCGCGTGGTTTCGCCGGCATGACGAATGGCGATGCCCATGCCGATGGCCCAGGCGAGGATGCCGATGAAGTTACCGTCCATCAGTGCCCGGACCGGGTTGTCCACCACGCTGAGCGCCAGGCTTTGCAATACTTCGGCGATGCCGCCGGGAGCGGTGACGGCAACATCCTGGCTCGACAGCACCAGGCTGGACGGAAACAGCGTGCTGGCCACCACGGCAACCACGGCCGCGGCGAACGTGCCCAGCAGGTAGAGGAACAGGATCGGCCGGATGTGGGTTTCCTGGCCATGCTTGTGGTTGGCGATCGACGCCATGACCAGCACGAACACCAGGATCGGCGCCACGGCCTTGAGCGCGGAGACGAAGACCTTGCCAATGAAGGCGGTGGATTTCGCCAGCTCGGGCGCCAGCCATGCCAGGACGATACCGGCGATCAGGCCGATGATGATTTGCGTCACCAGGCTGGTGCGCGTGAGGCGTTGGAAAACGGACGGGGACGAAGCAGTCATAGCGGCATCTCTGGTTTTATTGTGTGCGACGGTCGACGCGTCAGGGCAACAAGCGGGCAGGCCACATGAGCGGACCGGGGGAAAGACGGCGTTTGCAGGCCGCGGACTTTATCACAGCCCGCCGAAAAGTCTGACGGACCTGTGACGATCCGTCACTGCGCGGTTCAACTGCGTTTTTCTCTCGGACGCATTCTGTTAGGCTGTGCCCCTCTCACTTTCTATCTCCGCCAGCGAGCCCTTGGGCTACCGCTGGTGTCGTCGTTTTGCTGGAGTTTGCATGTTGTTACCGATTTTCCTGTTGTCGGCCGCCGGGTTCACCGTGCTGACCACGGAGTTCGTCATCGTTGGCCTGTTGCCATCCATTGCCCGTGATCTGGAGGTGAGCATCCCCCAGGCCGGGCTGCTGGTGACGTTGTTCGCGTTTACCGTGGCGGCGTTCGGGCCGTTCCTGACCGCCTGGTTCGCTCGCTTCGAGCGGCGCAAGCTGTTTATCAGCGTGCTGGTCATGTTCGGCCTGGCCAACCTGCTGGCGACGTTTGCTCCCAACATCTGGGTGATGGCCATTGCCCGGTTGCTGCCGGCCCTGGGCCTGCCAGTGTTCTGGGCGCTGGCCAGTGAAACGGCGGTGGACATCGTCGGGCCGGAGCACGCCGGGCGTGCCATCGCCCGGATCGGTTTCGGCATCGTCTGCGCCACGGTATTCGGCATTCCGGTGGGTACGCTGATTTCCGATGCATTCGGCTGGCGCAGCGCCTTCGCGATCCTGTCGGTGATTGCCTTCGCCAAGGCCTTGCTGCTGTTCATCTATCTGCCGAAAACCAACCTGCACCAGCATCAGGTGAGCTTTCGCTCGCAATTCAAGATCCTGCGCAGCCCATTGATGCAAGGGCATGTGCTGCTGTCGATCCTGGTCTTCAGCGGCATGTTCACCGCCTACACCTACCTGGCGGACATCCTCGAACGCCTCGCCGGCTTCGATGGCACGCTGGTGGGCTGGTGCCTGATGGGCTTCGGCGCGGTGGGCCTGGTGGGCAACTCCCTGGGCGGGCGGGCGGTAGACCGGCACCCGTTGATCGCCTCGATGGTGTTCTGCCTGTTCATGATCGGCGGCATGGTGGCGCTGGTGCCGAGCATCCACTCGACCCTCGGCCTGGCGGCGGCGATGGGCATCTGGGGCGTGACCCAGGCGGCGCTGTTCTTGGTCAGCCATGTCCGGTTGATGAAGGCCGCGCCGCAAGCCCCGGCCTTTGCAGCATCGTTGAACATCGCCGGGGCCAACCTGGGGATTGGCCTGGGGGCAATGGTCGGTGGCCGGGTCATTGATACCCTCGGCCTGGGCAAGGTGGGTTTTGCCGCGGCCGGGTTTATCCTGGTCTCGATTCTGCTGGCCATGCTGCTGATGACCTTCAAGCCCCGCGCCGTGTGCTCCAACGGCTAGGCGCTGAACAGTTCGCGCCGCGCGCCTTCTGCGATCGCGACGATGCCCGGGTGGCTGACTTTGCGCTCCACCGAAATGGCGTAGAAGGATTCGCTGACCGCATCGGTCTGGCCGATCACCTCGACGCCGTACTGGCGCTTGACCTCTTCGGCGATCACGCTCGGGCCGATGAAAATCCCGCTGCCTGATTGACCGAAGGCCTGCATCAGGGCGCTGTCGTCGAACTCGCCGACGATGCGCGGCTGGATCTGTTGTTCGGCGAACCAACGTTGCAGGCGGCTGCGCACCACGGTTTCCGGCCCGGGAATCAGCAGCGGGGCGTCATGCAGGCCGTGGGGGAAATCCTGCCCGTAGCGTTCGGTCAGCGCGGCGGTGGCGAAGAAACTGATGCCGCACTCGCCCAGCTTCTGGCTGTAGCCCTTGATGTCCAGGTGGGTTGGCATCGGGCTGTCGGAAATCACCAGGTCCAAGCGCTGGATCGCCAGGTCCGCCAGCAAGCGTTCGAGCTTGTCCTCGCGGCAGGTGATACGCAGCGCTTCGGCAAGCTCCATGGTCGGTGCCAGCAGACGATAGACGATGGACTTGGGCACCACGTCCGCCACGCCCACCCGAAACAGCGTCTGCTGTTCGTTGGGCTGGGCCCGCAGCATCAACTCCAATTCCCCGCCAATCTGGAACATGTGTTCGGCATAGGGGAGCGTCTGGCGGCCGGCTTCGGTCAGTTCCAACTGCCGCCCGACACGACGAAACAACTTGAGGTTATAGGTCTGTTCGAACAGGGCGATCTGGCCGCTGATGGTTTGCGGTGTCAGGTTCAACTGTTCACAGGCGCGTACGATGCTGCCGGTTTTTGCCACGACCCAGAAGTAATGCAATTGTCGGTAATTGAGCATGGGGTCACATAGTTCGTAAAAAACGAAGTATAACCGCTAAAAATACGAATTTTCCTGAAGTGTTGTCGCCTCTAGAATGCCCTGCCATTGGAGGGCCACCTTTCGTGCGCTTGGTATTTCTAAAGAGGCATTCATTCATGAGCTATAAATCCTTGGGTCTTGCCGCGATGCTCGTTACAGCTTCCATGGCGCTGGCAGGTTGCGAGCAAGCCGAAAAAAGCGCCCAGCAACTGATGGGGCAGGCCGCAGAAACGGCTAAGCAGGCCATCGACGATACCCACAAGGCCGCCGAACAGGCCCTCAGCGAAGCCAGCGGTGGGTTGATCACCCCCGGCAAAAAGCCGGCGGACGACGCCGAAGAACCCGAAACCTCGACCAAGACCCTTTAACCCGCACATCAGCCAGGACTGACTCATGGATTATCTTTTACAGCTCGCCGCCAGCCCCACCGCGTGGATCGCCTTGGCAACATTGGTCGTGATGGAGATCGTGCTCGGCATCGATAACCTGATCTTCATTTCGATCCTGACCAACAAGCTGCCTGTGCAGCACCGTACCAAGGCACGGCGAATCGGTATCGGCATGGCGCTGATCCTGCGCCTGGGCCTGTTGAGCACCATCGCCTTCATTGTGCAATTGACCGAACCTGTCATTGAGATCCTGGGCCAGGCGTTCTCCTGGAAAGACATGATCCTGATCGCCGGTGGCCTGTTCCTGTTGTGGAAAGCCACCACCGAAATCCATCACAGCATGGACCCGGCGCCCCACGATCCCAAGACCGCGTCGTCCGGTGTGACCCTGGGTTTTGCTGCCGCGATCGGTCAGATCCTGATGCTGGACCTGGTGTTCTCCATCGACAGCATCATCACTGCCGTGGGCATGACCGAGCATCTGCCGATCATGATCATCGCCGTCGTGGTTTCGGTGCTGGTGATGCTGCTGGCGGCTGAACCGCTCGCCAAGTTCATCAATGACAACCCGACGGTGGTCATGTTGGCCCTGGGCTTCCTGATCATGATCGGCATGACGCTGATCGCCGAAGGTTTTGGTGCCCATGTGCCTAAAGGCTACATCTACGCCGCCATGGCTTTCTCGGCCGCCATCGAAGTGTTGAACATGATGTCCCGCCGCGCCAAGCAGAGGGCGCATAAGACCTTGACCGACAACGCCTGATTCCAGGCGCATGCAAACCGCCCGGACTCAGGTCCGGGCGGCTCGTTTCCACCTCTGCGTGGGCGTGATCGCGATGTATGGGAAAGAAACGTCAGTGTGCCGCAGCGTGGCGCCGGGCGGGTCCTGCGGTTTTTTTCGGTTGGACGGACGGCGCGTGATGGTGGCGTCGAGCGATGCGAAGCACACCCCACAACATGGCGGTCGCCACACTCAGCCAGCCAAATATCAGCATCAGAATTGTCGTCGTCAGGCTCATCTGTGCCTCCTTTTATCCCGTTCCGGGACAACGCACTCAGTTCAATGGACAGTCTAGTCCATGCAGTGTTTCAGGCAGTCGATCGGTGGCGGCCAGAACGGACCGGTTCGTTCTATCCAGCCATGGGGACTGCTGTTTAAGGCTATACCCTGGCCCATGGGCGCTTTATGATCGACAGCCCCAGCCCGGCTCTAACGTCGGGTGCCTGAACAAGAGAGTCTTCATGTTGCCGCTCATTCCCTCTTTTCGATCACTGGTCCTGGCGACGGTTTGCCTGGCTACCCTGGCGGGTTGCGCGAGCGATGTGTCGCCCCGGATCCGGAGCCTGCCTGAGCGGGTGGAGCTCAACAGCGTGCCGTTTTACCGAGGCGAGATGTATCAGGGCGCGCCGCAATCCCTGGCGGCGCTGTTGACGTTCCAAGGCACGGTGATCACGCCTGGGTTGCTGGAAAAACCCTTGCACCTGCCGGGCGGCGAGGCTGATTTGCAGCAGAACATGCAAACCCTGGCGCGCCAGTACGGATTCGTGGTGTATCCACTGCGTGCCCAGTTGCCTGCGTTGCTGGAACAGGTCGCCGCCGGCTACCCGGTCCTGGTGCGCTATAACGCGGGTACACCGTTCTGGCCTGAGCTACGGTATGGGATCCTGGCCGGCTACAACCGTCAGAAGCAGACGGTCCTGTTGCGAGCCGGCATGAATCGCCGTGAAACGATGAGCTTCGGCGCTTTCGAATCGGACTACCAGAACGCAGGCGCCTGGGCGGTGCTGGTTCAGCGGCCGACCCAGCTGCCGGCCAATGTCGACGCCCAGCGCTGGTTGAAGGCGGCGCAGGAGTTGGCCGGGGCGGGGCAGGAACAAGCCGCTGCGCGGGCCACCCAGACGCTGAATGCCGCACATTGATGGCGGCCCCGTTCGTCACTTGCCGGGCACGACCCGGCACGCCTGAGGCTCTTACCGTCAGGGTCGGGACGTTCCCGGCCATGATTTGAGGAGGCAGCGATGGCACAGTCGAAAACACCTACGGGCCCACATTCGTCAGATCATTCGTCCGGTGATGACCTGGGTTTCGACCCGGATTCGCCAGACCTCGATGATCCTCAGGTCGATCCGGTCGGCCCGGCCAAGGCGCCGCTGGACAAGGAAAAGCGGGATAAGGCGCAATCCCGGGCCTACGACCCATTGGGCGATCTGAAACCCTGAACCGGCAGGTCGTGGCAAGGGTTGGCTTGCGCCGGGCTGTTTGAAGCCTCCCTCGCCACGGGTCCAGGCTGGCGTGGACAGATTACTTGGACGCTTCTACCACGCCGGTCTGGCGGCTCTTTAGGTTCTTGGCGGCCTTGTATTGAAGCGCCACCGCCGGCACGCTCGCACTTTTGCCGGTTTCCACCCAACTGCGAATCCGACTGGCGTCGGCGAAGTGCGTGTACTTGCCAAACGCATCGAGGATCACCAGCGCCATTGGCCGATTACCCATTTTCGTGACCAGCACCAGGCAATGGCCGGCTTCGTTGGTGAAGCCTGTCTTGGTCAGTTGAATATCCCAGTTGGCCTTGTGGACCAAATGGTCGGTGTTGCGAAAACCGAGGCTATAGACGGGCTTGCGGAAGGTAACGGTCTTTTCCTTGGTGGTGCTCAGTTCACTCAACAGCGGGTACTTGCGCGCGGCGATCAGCAACTTGGTCAGGTCGCGCGCGGTGGAAACGTTGTGGATCGACAGGCCCGTGGGTTCCACGTAGTGGGTGCTGGTCATGCCTAGGGCCTTCGCCTTGGCGTTCATGGCGGCGATGAACGCGGCGTAGCCGCCCGGGTAATGGTGGGCGAGGCTGGCGGCGGCGCGGTTTTCCGATGACATCAGGGCGATCAGCAGGACGTCCCGGCGCGACAGTTCGCTGTTGAGCTTGACCCGGGAAAACACCCCTTTCATTTCCGGGGTGTTGGCGATGGTGATGGAAATGTATTCGTCGAGGTTCTGTTTGGCGTCCAGCACGATCAAGCCGGTCATCAACTTGGTCACCGATGCGATGGGGACCACCACGTCCGGGTTATTCGAATAGACCACCTTGTCCGTCTGCAGGTCCAGCAGCAGCGCGCTGCCCGAGGCAACTTGCAGCTTGGTGGTGTCCCGTGGGGCCGCGATCGTTTCCTGTGCGCTGGCAGTGTGCGTGATAAAGGTGCCTGTGAAAGCGAAGAGCAGGCTGAGGATCGAAAGACGGATTTTCACGCGAGTAGACTCGATGGAGTTGAAGGTGCCGTTGAGTAACGGCTTTAAAAAACCGTCGCATTTTAGGAGTATGGGCGACAGCAGCGCTACATGCCTGTGTCGCCGAGGCTTGTGAATAAATAAAGTTTCATGGAGGGGGATTTTGGCGAAACGAATCTGAAAAATATGTAATTTGGCGGCAAAATCCGTCGCCAGAAACATCTGTGGGAGCGAGCTTGCTCGCGATAACGATGAACCAGCCAACATCCAGTTGACTGACACACCGCTATCGCGAGCAAGCTCGCTCCCACAGGTTTTTTTAACGTGTATCAGCTGTGCAGCGTTTCTGCTGCGTACAACGTGTTTTCCAACAGGCAGGCGCGGGTCATCGGGCCAACACCGCCGGGCACTGGCGTGATCCAGCCGGCGCGGGGCAGGGCGGTCTCGTAGACCACGTCGCCTACCAGTTTGCCGTCTTCCTGGCGGTTGATGCCCACGTCGATGACGATGGCCCCTTCCTTGATCCACTCTCCCTTCACCAGGCCAGGCTTGCCGGCGGCGACCACTACCAGGTCGGCACGGCCGACGTGGCCGGCCAGGTCCTTGGTGAAGCGATGGGTCACGGTGACGGTGCAGCCGGCCAGCAGCAGTTCCATGGCCATCGGCCGGCCAACGATGTTGGAGGCGCCCACCACCACGGCGTCGAGGCCGTAGAGATCCACGCCGGTGCTTTCCAGCAACGTCATGATGCCCTTGGGGGTGCAGGGGCGCAGCAGTGGGATGCGTTGGGCCAGGCGGCCGACGTTATAAGGATGGAAGCCGTCGACGTCCTTGTCCGGACGGATGCGTTCCAGCAGCCGGGAGGCGTCGAGGTGTTCAGGCAGTGGCAACTGGAGCAGCACGCCGTCGATGTTCGGGTCTTCGTTCAAGCGGTCGATCAAATCGGCCAACGCTTGCTGAGTGGTTTCGGAAGGCAGGTCGTAGGCCTGGGAAAGGAAGCCGACCTCTTCACAGTCTTTACGCTTGTGCGAGACATAAACCTGAGAGGCAGGATCGCTGCCGACCAGGATCACCGCAAGGCCGGGCGTGCGCAGGCCTTGCTGGCGGCGCTCGGTGACTCGTTGGGCGATCTGCTGGCGCAGGCTGGCGGCGATCGATTTGCCGTCGATAAGTTGTGCAGTCATTGCGCGTGGTTAACCATCGAGAGGGGAAAAAAAGAGAACGCATTCTCGCATGCCGGGACGTGAGGGCAAAGGCGCTTGGTCTGCAAATTCCCCTAACCCCTTTAATTAAATGAATTTTTTTTAAAAAAGAGTTGACGACCTATCAGGCCGTCTATAACATTCGTCGCACTTGTCGGGCACAGCCTAGCACTGGTTAAGAAGGCGGCGCAGAGTTGGTTGTTTCAACTCGGTAAAGCTGAAAGCACTTAGTTTGTAATCGTCCAAGAATACAGATTAAAAAGGCGCCCGTAGCTCAGCTGGATAGAGCATCCGCCTTCTAAGCGGATGGTCGCAGGTTCGAGTCCTGCCGGGTGCGCCATTTAGGCAGCTTTGGCACAAGTAACGCAACAAGGCAATATGGTGGGCGTAGCTCAGTTGGTAGAGCACGGGATTGTGACTCCCGTTGTCGTGGGTTCGATCCCCATCGTCCACCCCATATTCTAGAAAGGCGCCAGATGTAATCATCTGGCGCCTTTGCTTTAAAAGCTTGATACGCGGATGTGGTGGAATTGGTAGACACACTGGATTTAGGTTCCAGCGCCGCAAGGTGTGAGAGTTCGAGTCTCTCCGTCCGCACCATACAAGTCGCTATTTAATAGCAGAAAACGGCGCAGTACCTGAAAAGGGCTGCGCCGTTTTTGTTTTCGGGGCTTCTGTGCCTGTCCGCTGGCGCCGTTTTCGGGTGGTGTGCAGGGGGAGGTTGGTCACGATTGTGTTTCGTGATGATGCGCAGGATGCCCGTTGGTCTCCTCGTGGGGCTGGGTGTCGCGTGTGTCGAGCCTGCGCTTCTATATAAAGGAAGCGTTGGTGCAGAGCCTTTGGCTGATCAGCTGTATTTGTAATTCGTGCGAGGCATCACCGTTTGCCCCGCTCCTAAATTCGGCGCCTGTTTCCTACCCGTTTTCAGTAGGGTGACTTCTTGAGTTTGACCTACTAGAATGCATGCCCTTGATTCTGGGGTCGGAAACGCCCGGCCAACGTCTGTGCAACGAGGAATATCCATGCAAGTTTCTGTTGAAAATACTTCTGCTCTTGAGCGCCGCATGAGCATCACCGTGCCGGCTGAGCGCATCGAGACTCAGGTCAACAAGCGTCTGCAGCAGACTGCCCAAAAGGCCAAAATCCCAGGTTTCCGCCCAGGCAAAGTGCCGATGAGCGTGATCCGTCAGCGTTACGAAGCTGATGCACGCCAGGAAGCCGTGGGCGACGTGATCCAGTCTTCTTTCTACGAAGCGGTGGTCGAGCAGAAGCTGAATCCGGCCGGCGCGCCGTCCGTCGAGCCTAAAGTGCTGGAAAAGGGCAAGGACCTGGAGTTCGTTGCAACGTTCGAAGTGTTCCCGGAGTTCACCGTTGCCGGTTTCGACTCCATTGCCGTCGAGCGTCTGAGCGCCGATGTGTCGGATGCTGACCTGGACAAGATGCTGGACATCCTGCGCAAGCAGAACACCCGTTTCGAAGTGGCCGATCGCGCTGCCCAGAACGAAGACCAGCTGAACATCGATTTCGTTGGCAAGGTCGACGGTGAAGTCTTCGCCGGCGGCTCCGCCAAGGCCACCCAGCTGGTGCTGGGCTCCGGTCGCATGATCCCAGGCTTCGAAGATGGCCTGGTCGGTGCGAAGGCGGGTGAAGAGCGCGTGCTGAACGTGACCTTCCCAGAGGACTACCAGAACCTGGACCTGGCCGGCAAGGCCGCCGAGTTCACCGTGACCGTCAACAGCGTTTCCGAGCCGAAGCTGCCTGAGCTGAACGAAGAGTTCTTCGCCCAGTTCGGTATCAAGGAAACCGGCCTTGACGGTTTCCGCGCCGAAGTTCGCAAGAACATGGAGCGTGAGCTGCGCCAGGCCATCAAGTCCAAGGTCAAGAACCAGGTCATGGACGGTCTGCTGGCCTCCAACCCGATCGAAGTGCCAAAGGCTCTGCTGGACAACGAAGTGAACCGTCTGCGCGTGCAAGCCGTCCAGCAGTTCGGCGGCAACATCAAGCCGGACCAACTGCCGGCCGAGCTGTTCGAAGAGCAGGCCAAGCGCCGCGTCGTGCTGGGCCTGATCGTTGCCGAAGTGGTCAAGCAGTTCGAACTCAAGCCTGACGAAACCCGCGTTCGCGAGCTGATCCAGGAAATGGCCTCGGCTTATCAGGAGCCTGAGCAAGTCGTGTCCTGGTACTACAAGAACGAGCAGCAACTGAACGAAGTCCGTTCGGTTGTGCTGGAAGAACAAGTTGTGGATACTGTTCTGCAGAAAGCTAGCGTGACCGATAAAGCGGTCTCTTACGAAGAAGCGGTCAAGCCGGTGGAAGCTCCACAAGCCGATTGATTGTTTTGCGGTAGGAAATACACACCATAAGCCAGCCTTCGTGCTGGCTTATGCGTATTCAAGACATAACTATTTGGGAGTGACTGCGAGACATGTCCCGCAATTCTTTTTATCAGCAGAGCTCTGACATCCAAGCCGCAGGCGGCCTGGTCCCGATGGTTATCGAGCAGTCCGCCCGTGGCGAACGTGCCTATGACATCTACTCGCGCCTGCTCAAGGAACGCGTCATTTTCCTGATCGGCCCCGTTGAAGACTACATGGCCAACCTGGTCGCGGCGCAACTGCTGTTCCTTGAAGCGGAAAACCCGGACAAGGATATCCATCTCTACATCAACTCGCCTGGCGGGTCGGTGACGGCGGGTATGTCGATCTACGACACCATGCAGTTCATCAAGCCGGACGTTTCCACCATCTGCATCGGCCAGGCCTGCAGCATGGGCGCGTTCCTGCTCGCCGGTGGCGCAGCGGGCAAGCGTCACTGCCTGCCGAACTCGCGCATGATGATTCACCAGCCATTGGGCGGTTTCCAGGGCCAGGCGTCGGACATCGACATCCATGCCAAGGAAATCCTCCACATCCGTTCGCGCCTGAATTCGCTGCTGGCCCATCACACCGGCCAAAGCCTCGAAACCATTGAGCGTGACACCGAGCGTGACAACTTCATGAGCGCCGAGCGTGCCGCCGAGTACGGCCTGATCGACTCGGTGATCAACAAGCGTCAAATGCCTGCCTAAGCCGCTCAAAATGCAGGTGGTTGGGATGACCGGCCGCCTGCGGGCTTGAAAAAGCCCGCAATTGCCTTCATCTTGTGTTGCAAGCCTATCGGATTTGGATCGATCGAATGACTGACACCCGCAACGGCGAGGACAACGGCAAACTGCTTTATTGCTCCTTCTGTGGCAAAAGCCAGCATGAAGTACGCAAATTGATTGCCGGCCCCTCGGTCTTCATTTGCGACGAGTGCGTCGACCTGTGCAATGACATCATCCGCGAGGAGGTGCAGGAAGCCCAGGCCGAAAGCAGCGCGCATAAATTGCCTTCGCCTAAAGAAATCAGCGGCATCCTTGATCAGTATGTGATTGGTCAGGAACGTGCCAAAAAGGTACTGGCCGTAGCGGTGTACAACCACTACAAGCGCCTGAACCAGCGTGACAAGAAGAATGACGAGGTCGAACTCGGCAAGAGCAACATCCTGCTGATCGGCCCGACAGGCTCGGGTAAGACCCTGCTTGCCGAAACCCTGGCCCGCTTGCTGAACGTTCCGTTCACCATTGCTGACGCAACCACGCTGACCGAAGCGGGTTATGTTGGCGAGGATGTCGAGAACATCATTCAGAAGTTGCTGCAAAAGTGTGACTACGATGTGGAAAAGGCCCAGATGGGCATCGTCTACATCGATGAAATCGACAAGATTTCCCGCAAGTCCGACAACCCGTCCATCACCCGGGATGTTTCCGGCGAGGGCGTGCAACAGGCCTTGCTCAAGTTGATCGAAGGCACGGTCGCTTCCGTACCGCCCCAAGGTGGTCGCAAGCATCCGCAGCAGGAATTCCTGCAGGTCGACACCCGTAACATCCTGTTCATCTGCGGCGGTGCGTTCTCCGGCCTGGAAAAGGTCATCCAGAACCGTTCCACTCGCGGCGGCATCGGTTTCAACGCCGAAGTGCGCAGCAAGGAAGAGGGCAAGAAGGTTGGTGAATCCCTGCGTGAAGTCGAGCCTGACGATTTGGTCAAGTTCGGCCTGATCCCGGAATTCGTCGGTCGTCTGCCGGTCCTGGCGACACTGGACGAGTTGGATGAAGCGGCGTTGATGCAGATTCTGACCGAGCCGAAGAATGCCCTGACCAAGCAATACGCCAAGCTGTTCGAAATGGAAGGTGTAGACCTGGAGTTCCGTTCCGACGCGCTGAAATCGGTCGCCCGACGTGCCCTGGAGCGCAAGACCGGTGCCCGTGGGTTGCGTTCGATCCTCGAGGGCGTCTTGCTCGACACGATGTATGAAATCCCCTCGCAGTCTGAGGTGAGTAAAGTCGTGATCGATGAAAGCGTCATAGAAGGCAAGTCCAAGCCACTGTATATCTACGAAAACAGTGAGCCGGCTGCCAAGGCCGCGCCGGACGCCTAAGCGTCCCGCTGCCGGAACAAAGAAGGGGCCTTCGGGCCCCTTTGCTTTTATGTGGCGAGGCGATTTATCCCCTCGCCACATAGGGTTGTGCATGACTTTTATTTCTTTTAACCGTCAGGCATCAGCCTTAGCGCTTGTTTTTTTTCAAGGCTGCCCCCATCTTGGTTTCAAGCTTACTTCCATCTGTTTCCGGCCCTAGGGCCGCCGTAGAGGCGAAATCATGAAGACAACCATCGAATTGCCTCTCCTGCCATTGCGCGATGTCGTGGTGTATCCGCACATGGTTATCCCGCTGTTCGTGGGGCGCGAGAAGTCTATCGAAGCCCTCGAGGCTGCGATGACGGGCGACAAGCAGATTCTCCTGCTGGCTCAGAGAAACCCTGCCGACGACGATCCCGGCGAAGACGCACTCTATCGCGTAGGTACGATCGCCACGGTTCTGCAACTGCTCAAGCTGCCTGATGGCACTGTCAAGGTCCTGGTCGAGGGCGAGCAGCGCGGTACGGTCGAGCGCTTCAGCGAAGTGGACGGGCACTGCCGTGCCGAAGTGTCGCTGATCGAAGAGGTCGATGCGCCCGAGCGTGAATCGGAGGTGTTTGTCCGCAGCCTGCTGTCCCAGTTCGAACAGTATGTGCAATTGGGCAAGAAGGTGCCCGCCGAGGTCCTGTCTTCGCTGAACAGCATCGACGAACCTGGACGCCTGGTCGACACGATGGCGGCCCACATGGCCCTCAAGATCGAGCAGAAGCAGGAAATCCTCGAGATCATCGATCTGTCGGCCCGTGTCGAACACGTGCTGGCATTGCTCGACGGCGAAATCGACCTGTTGCAGGTCGAGAAACGCATCCGCGGGCGCGTCAAGAAGCAAATGGAGCGCAGCCAGCGCGAGTACTACCTGAATGAGCAGATGAAGGCCATTCAGAAGGAGCTGGGCGATGGCGACGAAGGCCACAACGAAATCGAAGAGCTGAAAAAACGCATCGATGCCGCGGGGCTGCCAAAAGATGCCCTGGCCAAGGCCCAGGCCGAGCTGAACAAGCTCAAGCAGATGTCGCCGATGTCTGCCGAAGCCACCGTGGTGCGTTCCTACATCGATTGGCTGGTCCAGGTGCCGTGGAAGGCCCAGAGCAAGGTGCGGCTGGACCTGGCGCGTGCCGAGGACATCCTCGACGCCGACCATTACGGCCTCGAAGAGGTCAAGGAACGTATCCTCGAATACCTCGCCGTGCAAAAACGCGTGAAAAAGATTCGTGGCCCGGTGCTGTGCCTGGTCGGTCCTCCCGGGGTGGGTAAGACGTCCCTGGCGGAATCGATTGCCCACGCCACCAACCGTAAATTCGTCCGCATGGCCCTCGGCGGCGTGCGCGATGAAGCGGAAATCCGTGGTCATCGCCGTACTTACATCGGTTCGATGCCAGGAAGATTGATTCAAAAGATGACGAAGGTGGGTGTACGCAACCCTCTGTTCCTTTTGGATGAAATCGACAAGATGGGCAGCGACATGCGCGGCGATCCGGCCTCTGCGTTGCTCGAAGTGCTCGATCCGGAGCAGAACCATAACTTCAACGATCACTACCTGGAGGTCGACTACGACCTGTCGGACGTGATGTTCCTCTGCACCTCCAACTCCATGAATATCCCGCCAGCCTTGCTGGACCGGATGGAGGTGATT
This sequence comes from Pseudomonas sp. MS646, assembly GCF_036693845.1. Taxonomy (NCBI): domain Bacteria; kingdom Pseudomonadati; phylum Pseudomonadota; class Gammaproteobacteria; order Pseudomonadales; family Pseudomonadaceae; genus Pseudomonas; species Pseudomonas sp. MS646. The sequence goes on along the minus strand of NZ_CP144763.1, from coordinate 4,060,985 downwards.
CGTCTGCCGGGCTACACCGAGGACGAGAAGATCAACATCGCCGTGAAGTACCTTTCGCCCAAGCAGATCCAGGCCAACGGCCTGAAGAAAGGCGAGCTGGAGTTCGACGAAGAGGCGATCCGCGACATCATTCGCTACTACACCCGCGAAGCCGGTGTGCGGGGCCTGGAGCGCCAGATTGCCAAGGTCTGCCGCAAGGCGGTCAAGGAACATGCGCTGGAAAAACGCTTCGCGGTCAAGGTCACTTCCGACCTGCTGGAGCACTTCCTGGGTGTGCGCAAATTCAAGTACGGCCTGGCCGAGCAGCAGGACCAGATCGGCCAGGTGACCGGCCTGGCCTGGACCCAGGTCGGTGGCGAATTGCTGACCATCGAGGCAGCCGTGGTACCGGGCAAGGGTCAACTGATCAAGACCGGTTCCTTGGGGGACGTGATGGTCGAGTCGATCACCGCGGCGCTGACGGTGGTGCGCAGCCGTGCCCGCAGCCTGGGCATTCCCCTGGATTTCCACGAGAAGCGCGACACCCATATCCACATGCCTGAAGGGGCGACCCCCAAGGACGGCCCGAGCGCCGGCGTGGGCATGTGCACGGCGCTGGTGTCGGCCTTGACCGGGATTCCGGTGCGCGCCGACGTGGCCATGACGGGGGAAATCACGTTGCGTGGCCAGGTACTGGCGATCGGTGGCTTGAAAGAAAAACTGCTGGCGGCACACCGTGGCGGGATCAAGATCGTGATCATTCCGGAAGAGAATGTCCGTGATCTGAAGGAAATTCCTGACAACATTAAGCAAGATCTTCAGATCAAACCGGTTAAATGGATTGACGAGGTCCTGCAAATTGCGCTGCAATACGCGCCGGAGCCCTTGCCGGATGTGGCTCCGGAGATAGTCGCGAAGGACGAAAAGCGCGAGTCTGACTCTAAGGAAAGAATTAGCACGCATTAATACGCATTTGCCTGGGGGGCTTCCTTGACAGTTTTTTAGAGCCCTTGTTATAAAGCGGCTCTTAAGTGTCTGCAGGCCATTCAGCACTCGTTTTTGCTTTCACCAAAAAAACTTAGAATCATCTCAAATAGATATAAGGGGACTTAGAGTGAACAAGTCGGAACTGATTGATGCTATCGCTGCATCCGCTGATATCCCGAAAGCTGCTGCTGGCCGTGCGCTGGACGCTGTAATCGAATCCGTCACTGGCGCTCTGAAGGCTGGCGACTCCGTTGTTCTGGTAGGTTTCGGTACTTTCTCCGTGACTGACCGTCCAGCTCGTATCGGTCGCAACCCGCAGACCGGCAAGACACTGGAAATCGCCGCTGCCAAGAAGCCAGGCTTCAAAGCCGGTAAAGCGCTGAAAGAAGCCGTTAACTAAGGTTTCGTTGAGTTTATCCGGGTCGGGGTCATGCCTGGCTTGGCAGCGGAGCGGTAATACGGCCGGTTACGACCGGCCTGGCACGCCAGGGCTTGCAGGTTCGAGTCTGGTCCGCTCCGCCAGTTACGAGAAGGCGCATCCTCGGATGCGCCTTTCTTCTATCCGGATTCTACCCACGCTCCACGGTTGCCTAAATTTGAAGTTCAACCGTTTCTGGGGGACGCATGCTGCAGAATATCAGGGACAATTCACAAGGCTGGATTGCCAAAACCATCATCGGGGTCATCGTCGCGTTGATGGCGTTGACCGGTTTCGATGCCATTTTCCAAGCCTCTTCCAACCGCAATGAAGCGGCCAAGGTCAACGGCGAGAACATCAGCCAGAACGAGCTGAGTCAGGCTGTCGACATGCAGCGCCGCCAGCTCATGCAACAGCTGGGCAAGGATTTCGACGCCTCCCTGCTGGACGAAAAGATGCTGCGTGATTCGGCGCTCAAGGGCCTGATCGATCGCAAGCTGCTGCTGCAAGGCGCACACGATGCGAAATTCGCCTTCTCCGAAGCCGCGCTGGATCAAGTGATCCTGCAAACGCCTGAGTTCCAGGTCGATGGCAAGTTCAGCGCCGAACGTTTCGACCAGGTGATCCGCCAACTGGGTTACAACCGGATGCAGTTCCGCCAGATGCTGGCCCAGGAAATGCTGATCGGTCAGTTGCGCGCAGGCCTGGCAGGTAGCGGCTTCGTCACCGACGCTCAGGTACTGGCCTTCGCCCGCCTGGAAAAGCAGACCCGTGATTTCGCCACCTTGAGCATCAAGGCCGACCCGTCAGCCGTGAAGTTGACCGACGACGAGGTCAAGGCTTACTACGACAAGCACGCCAAGGAATTCATGACGCCTGACCAGGTGGTCATTGATTACCTCGAACTGAAAAAGGCCGCGTTCTTCGACCAGGTCAGCGTCAAGGATGAAGACCTGCAGGCGGCGTACCAGAAGGAAATCGCCAACCTGTCCGAACAGCGTCGTGCCGCTCACATCCTGATCGAAGTGAACGACAAGGTCAGCGAAGCCCAGGCCAAGGCGAAGATCGAAGAGGTCCAGGCACGCCTGGCCAAGGGCGAGTCGTTTGAAGCCCTGGCGAAGGAGTTTTCCCAGGACCCGGGTTCGGCGAACAACGGCGGTGACCTCGGTTATGCAGGTCCGGGTGTCTACGATCCCGAGTTCGAGAAGGCGCTGTATGCCTTGACCAAGGATCAGATTTCGGCACCGGTGCGCACCGATTTCGGTTTTCACCTGATCAAGCTGTTGGGGGTCGAAGCGCCTGAAGTGCCGACCTTTGCCAGCCTCAAGGACAAGCTGACCCGCGAGCTGAAGACCCAGCAGGTCGAGCAGCGTTTCGTCGAGGCGACCAAGCAACTGGAGGATGCCTCGTTCGAAGCCTCCGATCTGGCTCAACCAGCCCAGGACCTGAAGCTGACGGTCCACACCTCGGCCCCGTTCGGCCGTGAAGGCGGGGAAGGGATTGCGGCCAACCGTGCCGTCGTCACTGCCGCGTTCAGCCCCGAAGTGCTGGAGGAGGGTGCCAACAGTACCGCCATCGAGCTGGATCCCGAGACGGTCGTGGTCCTGCGTGCCAAGGAGCACCGCAAGCCTGAGCAGTTGCCGCTCGAAAGCGTGGCCGGCCCGATTCGTGCCCAACTGGCCAAGGAACACGCCAGCGCGGCTGCCAAGACCAAGGCGGATGAGCTGATCGCCAACCTGCGCGATGGCAAGGCTGCCCTGGACAAGCCTGTCGACGGCCAGGCCTGGAAAGTCACCGAAGCGGCGAATCGCAACCAGGAGGGCATCGACCCTGCGGTATTGCAGGCGCTGTTCCGCATGCCCAAGCCGGAATCGAAGGACAAGCCGACGTTCACCAGCGTGACGTTGCCCGACGGTAGCCTGGCGGTTGTACGCCTGAACGGCGTCAACGAAGCAGCGGCTCCGACCGATGCAGAGAAAGCCGAGTACCGTCGCTACCTTGCATCGCGTGCCGGCCAGCAGGACTTCGCGGCTTATCGCAAGCAGTTGGAAAGCCAGGCGGACATCAAGCGTTTCTGATGCCTTGACGGTTGCCTACAAAAAGACCCCGGCCGAAACGCCGGGGTCTTTTTGTATCCGCTTGTTGCTTTCGAAGGGGCGTTCGTCGATACACTGGATTGGCGTCTTTTTCCTGCAAACAACCCTCAGTAGACTTGTAACCCCCTTGAAACAAGATTACTCACGCTGTCAGGTCGCGTTCTGTTGCACAATACGCCCCGGATCGTTTTCCTCAGGATGTTCAATGTTCACATCATTTCAAATGCGCACACTCGGGCTTGCACTGGCGCTGGTCGCCGCAGCCGGTTGCTCGTCCAAGAAAACCGCGATTTACGAGCACGAGAGCTTCGATGATTCCGGTACGTTCTCGCGCACTTATCCCGTCAGCGATACGGCGACCTGCGAGGCCGGGCGTCGGGCGTTGCTCAGCCAGGGCTACATCATCACCAGCAGCGATCCGAAACTGGTCAGTGGCCACAAGAGCTTCCAGCAGACCGGTGAAACCCACCTGGAGATCAGTTTCAACCTGGTCTGTGCCGAAGATGGCGGGCCGGGGCATCGGGCGACCATGTTCGCCAACGCCTTGCAGGACCGCTATGCCCTGAAGAAGACCAACAACTCTGCGAGCCTGGGCGTCGGCGTGTTGGGTTCGGTGTCGATGCCGATCGGCTCGTCCGATGATGCGATGGTCAAGGTCGCCAGCGAAACCGTGTCGGCGGCCAAGTTCTATGAGCGCTTCTTTGCCTTGGTGGAGGTGTTCCTGCCGCCCGAGGCGAAGAAGAACGTCGAGAATGCCGACAAGCCGAAAGCTGAACTGGGGATGCCGGAACCCAAGGCGGAACCGGCTGCGCTGGCCCCTGCGCCGGCCGCCGAGTCGCAACCAGCGCCCGCGCCCGCACCGGCCACGCCGACGGATAGCGCCGCGCCGGCGGACACCGCTCCGACCGCCTCCGAACCGGTGGCCCCGCCAAGCGAACCCGCGCCGATTGCGCCTGCCGAATACGCACCCTCGGTAGCTCCGGAGTCGACGATGGAGGTCATCACGCCGCCACCGGCCAGCGACCTGCCACCCCCGACCGAGGCCATCCAGCCGCTTCCTTGATATTGAGGTGGGTGGTCAGCCTGGCACGTGCTGTTACACCTGCTTGCGCTAATTTCCCGGCGCTGTGCTACGTTTAAAACATGAAGCCTAGGCTTCATGTTTTATTCATAAAGCAGCTTTATTCTGACTCCAAGGCCATCAGGCATTGGTTTCAATGAAAGGGGAAGGACACGCAATGGACGATTATCAGGAAGAGCTGCTGGAATACCAGGCGTACGAACTGGACCCGCTGGAACCTGCCGAAGATGCAACGGAGCTGTAAGCCCTCGGCACAGCATGAACCCTACACGGGCGCTTGGACTCAATGTGCCCTGTGACTGCGCCGGAACTCTCCCGGCGTTTGTGCGTTCCAGCGCTTGAAGGCTCGTTGGAATGCCTCGGCTGAGGCAAACCCCAACAGGTAGGCGATCTCACCGAACGCCAGTTCGGTATCGCGAATGTAAGTCATGGCCAGGTCGCGGCGTGTGTCGTTGAGGATGGCGCGAAACTGCGTACCTTCTTCGGCCAGCTTGCGGCGCAGGGTCCAGGTGGGCAGCTTCAGGCGCGCCGCCACTTCTTCCAGGTCGGGCTCCCGGCCACCGTTAAGCAAGGGTCCCAACAGTTGGATGATGCGCTCGCGCAGGCTGCGGGTGCGGGTCAGCTGTTCCAATTCCCGTTCACACAACTGAACCAGGTGTTGCCAGGTACTGGGGCAATGCTGCGGGTTTCGCTGGGCCAGGCTGTCGAGGCCCAGGCGCAGTTGATTCTGCTCGGCGCCGAACTGGATCGGGCCGTCGCCTAGCACGCGGTAGGCTTCCAGGTACGCCGGCTCTTCGAATTCGATGTCGATGCGCTCCGGTCGCAGCGCGATGCCGCTCACGCTGGACAGTTGGGTGAGCCAGCCGGCGACGATCGAATCCACCACGAAGCGGTTGTAGGCGTTGTACGGGCTGATGGAATAGAACCGCAGCCAGGCGCCCCGGGCATCCTCGTGGAAGCTGGATTGGCCGCGGTAGTTGGAACCATAGAGTGGCTCGAAGCGGATCAGGCAGCGGGCGGCTTCGCGCACGGTGGGTGCCTGGGCGGCGGTAACACCTGCCAGCCCGGCCTGGCTCAATCGGCTGAGCTGGCCCATGCGCAGGCCCAGAGCCGGGTTGCCGGTCTGCTGGATGGCGGCGTGACCCAGGCGCATATAACGAGGGATCGACAGGCGTGCGCCGGGTTCGGCCAAGCGCGTGGCATCGAGGCCGTACTGTTCGAGCAACGGTTGGGGATCATGCCCATGGCTGGCGATCGCGTCTGCCAGGCTATGGACGAAGCCCACCGATAAATCCCCCAGGCGCATCGGTTGCGGCTTCATGGTCACAGCCAAAGGTTCAGCAGGCGTGCGCCACGGGCCTGGCCATCGGGGAAATGCTGGCCGTCGTGGCTGATGAAGCTTTGGCCGCTGCTGCCACTGTCCCAGAACTGGCCCCGCAGGAACACGCTGACGCCGCCTCGGGCCTGGCTGATGGGCAACTGGCTGGTCAATGTCAGGCGATGCCAGGCCTGGCCTTCGCTGGTTTCACCGGGCTTGAGGCTCACTTCGCTGGGCGTGGACAGACCTTTATAGCCGCTCCAGGGTTTGTCCCAGGTATCGCGCCCGATGACGAAGGCGGGCACCGCGATCAGTTGTGCGCCCAGCTCGTTGAGCTGTCGGTAGTGGACCGGGTACCAGCTGTCGCTGCCGATCAGCACGCCCAGGCGCCCGGCGGGGGTGTCGACGACATGGATGGCGTCCGGGCGGTCAGCCTCCAACACGTCCCGTTGCTCGAACACCGGATGTCGCTGGCGTTGTGGCTGGCCCATCGGAAGGCCATCGCTGCCGAACACCAGGCTGCTGTTGTACAGCGCGCCTGCGCCCACCTTCAGCGTATCTTCGCTGACGCTGGGCTCGGGGAGAATGATGGAGCCGGCCACCAGGGTGACGCCGAACTCCTTGGCCAACCCGCCAAACAGCGCCTGGTAGTCGTGGGCCATGCGCTGGGCTTTCATGCGCAGGTAGGCATCGTCCAGGCGGTTCTCGCCGTGGGTGCTGAGCAGCGCTCGGATAAACGCCAGTGGATTGCTCGCCGCCAGCCAGTTCATGGCTTCCTTGAAGGTCGTGGCCTGGTACAGCTCGTCCTTTTCACCGCTGACCATCAGCCAGGTGCCGATGTGCTCGGGCAACACCACGATGGTTTTTTCGTTGAGCAAACCCTGCGCGCGCGCGGCCTGCAGGTAGGCCGCCAGTTTGCGGTGCAGGCGCTCGGGGGTCTGGTAATCGGTGGGGAACAGTTCGGGTTGGATGCCCAGCAGGTTGCCGCGGTCGGCGGGCGTGCCCTGGTCGACTGCCAGGTTGATGCGCAGGTCCGACAGGTAATGACCCGCCGGCCGATCCGCCGTCCACAGTGCATAGGTGATCAGGACGGCGACCAAGGCCAGGGAAAACAGCAGGTACAGAAATTTGCGCATGGGGTAAACAGTCAGCGGCCGTGTGCGGTTATTACGGCGCAGGGTACGGTAAAACCGGCCATTCGCCAAAGGATGCACATGTTCCAAAGTGCATGCAGGCGTATGCAGAGGGGGTGGCCGCCGGCAGGTAAGCGCGAGCTTCACAGCCCTCCGGGGCCAAGCGCCCTTGCCAGGGGCAGTGCAGATGGGCCTCAGGCGCCAGTGGTCCACGCGCTGCACATTTGGATCATGAAGTTGTCAGTTACGGTCATTGAGCGCTCGCAGTCCGGCTCTTAGGCTGTGGGGCATGACTGAGGGAGGCCGCAGAGCTTCCACCTTTTCCGTGATCGCCCGTTGTGGAGTTACCGATGACCGCCGCCCATTACCCGCACCTGCTGGCTCCGTTGGACCTGGGTTTTACCACCTTGCGCAACCGTACCCTGATGGGCTCGATGCACACCGGTCTTGAAGAAAAACCGGGTGGTTTCGAACGCATGGCGGCGTATTTCGCCGAGCGTGCCCGAGGCGGCGTGGGCCTGATGGTCACCGGCGGGATCGGGCCGAATGATGAGGGCGGCGTCTACTCCGGGGCGGCCAAGCTGACCACCGAAGAAGAAGCCCTCAAGCACCGGATCGTGACCCGCGCCGTGCACGAGGCCGGCGGCAAGATCTGCATGCAGATTCTCCACGCCGGGCGCTATGCCTACAGCCCCAAGCAAGTGGCGCCCAGCGCGATCCAGGCACCGATCAACCCGTTCAAGCCCAAGGAGCTGGACGAGGAGGGCATCGAGAAGCAGATCCGCGATTTCGTCACCTGTTCGGTGCTGGCCCAGCAGGCCGAGTACGACGGCGTCGAGATCATGGGCTCGGAAGGGTATTTCATTAACCAGTTCCTGGCCGCCCACACCAACCACCGCACCGACCGCTGGGGTGGCAGCTATGAAAACCGCATGCGCCTGCCGGTGGAGATCGTTCGCCGGGTACGCGAAGCGGTGGGCCCGAATTTCATCATCATCTTTCGCCTGTCGATGCTCGACCTGGTGGAGGGTGGCAGTTCCTGGGACGAGATCGTCCAACTGGCCAAGGCCATCGAGCAGGCTGGCGCGACGATCATCAACACCGGTATCGGCTGGCACGAGGCGCGGATTCCCACCATCGCCACCAAGGTGCCGCGAGCCGCGTTCAGCAAGGTCACGGCCAAGTTGCGCGGTTCGGTCGGCATTCCGCTGATCACCACCAACCGGATCAACACGCCGGAAGTGGCCGAGCAGATCCTGGCCGAAGGCGATGCCGACATGGTCTCCATGGCGCGGCCGTTTCTGGCAGACCCGGAGTTCGTCAACAAGGCAGCGGCGGGGCGTGGGGATGAGATCAACACCTGCATCGGCTGCAACCAGGCCTGCCTCGACCACACCTTTGGCGGCAAGCTCACCAGTTGCCTGGTGAACCCGCGGGCGTGCCATGAAACCGAGCTCAACTACCTGCCGGTGACCCAGGTGAAGAAGATCGCCGTGGTGGGGGCCGGGCCGGCCGGGTTGTCCGCTGCTACCGTGGCGGCCGAGCGGGGGCACCAGGTGACCCTGTTCGATTCGGCCAGCGAAATCGGCGGCCAGTTCAACGTCGCCAAGCGTGTACCGGGCAAGGAAGAGTTCTACGAGACCCTGCGTTACTTCAATCGTAAGTTGCAGACCACGAATGTCGAGTTGTGCCTCAACACTCGGGTGGATGTGGCGACCCTGGTGGACGGCGGTTATGACGAGATCATCCTGGCCACTGGCATTGCGCCGCGCGTGCCGGCGATTCCCGGTGTGGAGCATGCCAAGGTGTTGAGCTACCTGGACGTGATCCTGGAGCGCAAGCCAGTGGGCCGCAGCGTCGCGGTGATCGGCGCTGGCGGTATCGGCTTCGACGTGTCGGAGTTCCTGGTGCATCAGGGCGTCGCCACGAGCCAGGACCGCGAGGCATTCTGGAAGGAGTGGGGGATCGACACACGGCTTCAGGCCCGCGGTGGTGTGGCCGGGATCCAGGCCGAACCCCATGCCCCGGCGCGCCAGGTATTCCTGTTGCAGCGCAAGACCTCCAAGGTTGGCGACGGCCTGGGCAAGACCACCGGCTGGATTCACCGCACTGGCCTGAAGAACAAGCAGGTGCAGATGCTCAACAGCGTCGAATACCTGAAGATCGACGACCAGGGCCTGCATATTCGCATCGGTGAAGCCGGCGAGCCTCAAGTGCTGCCGGTGGACAACATCGTGATCTGCGCCGGCCAGGATCCGCTGCGTGAATTGCAGCAAGGCCTGGAAGCGGCGGGGCAGACCGTTCACCTCATCGGCGGTGCCGATGTGGCCGCGGAGCTGGATGCCAAGCGCGCGATCAACCAGGGGTCGCGGTTGGCGGCGCAGTTGTAAGGTCTGTCCATTGGGGGGCGGGCTCACCTGACTCTATGTGTGGAAGCGAGCCTGCTTGCGAAGGCGTCCAATCAGTCACTGCAATCGTGACTGACCAAGCGTTTTCGCGAGCCGGTTCGTTCCCTCAGGTTTGTGTATTGTCCGGCCCATTGCGGCCAAGCTGTTAAGATTCCGGCGTCTTTCTCTTCGGCCTGCCGCCATGCTGCTTCCCGCCCTCGACTGGCATCCCCAACCTCGACTCGACCCCTTGCCCCTCGACTGGCTCGCCCTCGCCGGTGTTGAAGTGGCGGTGTTGCGCCTGGACCAGATCGACCCGCTGATCAGCGGCAACAAATGGTTCAAGCTGGTGCATCATTTGCGCGCGGCGCAGGAGGCGGGAGCCGAGGGGGTGATGAGCCTGGGCGGGGCCTATTCCAATCACCTGCATGCGTTGGCGGCTGCCGGCAAGCGCTTCGGCTTTCCGACGCTCGGACTGCTGCGCGGCCACCCCATGGACACGCCCACGGTGCGGGACCTGAACGCGTTCGGCATGCAATTGCACTGGTTGGGGTATGGCGGCTACCGCGAGCGCCACGCGGCGGATTTCTGGGGGCCCTGGCAGGCGCGTTATCCACAGTTGTATCCCGTGCCCGAAGGCGGCTCAGGATTGGCCGGCGCCCAAGGTTGCATGGCGTGGGTGGCCAGTGTCCGCGAACAACTGACGCGATTGGGGTGGGCGGATTATCACGGCTGGTGGCTGGCGTGCGGCACGGGGACGTCGCTGGCGGGGCTGGTGCTGGCCGAAGCGGGGGAGCGCCCGGTGTATGGGGTGCTGGCCGTGCCCGAGGACCACGGGGTGGCGCCGCAGGTCGAGCGCATCGTGACGGCGGCCGGGCTGACTCGGGCGCGTTATGAACTGCTCGACGGCAGCCGCGGCGGTTTTGCCCGGGTCGATGCCCAGCTCAGCGACTTCATTTCGACCACGGGCGCCATCGAGTTGGAACCGCTGTACACCGGCAAGGCGCTGATGCTGCTCAAGGCTCAGATCGAAGCCGGGCGGTTCGCCCGAGGTACGCGCCTGATCTTTGTGCACACCGGCGGCTTGCAAGGCCGCCGGGGGCTTGAATAGACCGTCTTCAGCCGCGCTTGGGCATCATCCGCAGCAGCGTGTTGTCGCGCACCACGTAGTGGTGATACAGCCCCGCCAGGGCATGCAGGCCAATCAACCAATAGCCGATGGTGCCACCCAGCACGTGCCAGCCCTCCAGCTGTTTGGCGAAATCCTTGTCCTGATGAGTGATCAGCGGCAGGTCGAAACCGTAGAACATGACCTGGTGCCCTTCGGCGCTGGTGATCAGCCAGCCCAGCAGCGGCATGGCGATCATGAACAGGTACAGGGCCCAATGCATCAGGCGAGCGAGGAAGGTCTGCCAGACAGGCGATGCCGGGAAGATCGCCGGCGCCTTGCCCATGCTGCGGGCGAACAGGCGCAGCCAGACCAGCAGGAACACCGTCAGGCCGAGCATGAAGTGGGCTTCCTTGATCAGGGTTCGACCGCCGCTGCCCTTGGGGAAGATTCCACGGAACTCGATGCAGGCATAAACCACGGCCAGCAGGACCACCATCAACCAATGCAAGGTGACCGTGACGGTACTGTAGCGGCTTTCTGAGTTTTTCCAGGGCATTGCAGGTATCTCCAACAATCAGGGTAGAGCGCCGTCTTTTGCGGCGTTGTGTTTACTGTAAGCCCGTTTCGCTGGGTTTGCTTGTGCTGGATCACGTTTTGTCAGGGAGCAAGGTCGGGCGGGTTCAGAAGCCAGTCCAAAAGCAGCCCGGCATCCGGTGTGTGCTGTGGTGATTGCGGTGCGGCGGTCGAGCCGGCGCCGGTGTCGAAAACGCCGGGACAGAGCACCGGCCGGTCGGGATCGCCGTCGAGAAAACTCACCAGCACCTGGCTGCCCGCCGTCAGTACAGGAGGAGTGCCGAGCGATAATCGCGACACCGGCAGGGCGATGGCTTCCTGGTCCGGCGCCCACAGGCTGACACTGACCTGGCCGTGTTCATCGGGCCTGGCCGGTTGGCCGGCGTGACCGAGCACGTGGGCCAGGTGATAGCCAGGAATGCGGGGCTTGGGATGCCTGAGGGCGGGCCTGAACACGGTGGACCAGGGGATGGCGGTGAATCGGTTGCGGTACTGCCGGGTCGACGGGGTGGCGGGCAGGTTCGGTTCAAGGATGGAAAACTGTCGACCGCGATGTTGCACGTCAACGATCAGCCATTGATCGTTGAAGGTTGACACCGGGTGTTCGTCGATCTGGACGAGGTGGCCGCCACGCAGGGCCGGTTGGGTGCTTTGGCCGTGGATCTCCCGTTGCCGGCAGCGTAGCCGTTCAAGGTGGCGACGACCGGCCTGGTGACGGTGAGCCAGGGCCGGGTCGCCCCGCAGGGCCTGGTGAGGCGGGCTGTCAAAGGCGTGGTTGGCGGCGAAGGCCTCGGTCTCGCCCATGGCCCGGTCGCTGAACCCGCCGGGCGGGGTGGGGGTCATGGGCTGGTGGCGCAGGTACAACCGCTGGATCGCCGGCTCCGCGCTGGCGTCCGGCCGCAGGGGCAATGCCAGCGGCGCAGGGGGAAAGCTCTGCGGGTCTTCGGCAAACACCAGGACATGGCCCTGGGGGCTGTGCTCAAAGTGGTAGTGGATGCCTTCTTCCTCGCACAGCCGTTGCAGCAAGGCCAGGTCGCTTTCCTCGTATTGGATGCAGAACGGACGGCGCGGGTATTGCCCATGGGGCAGTTCGAAGCGGTAGCTGTCGGCGGGCAGGGCGTGGTCGTCCAGCAGGCGCTGCAGCATCTGCACGGCGCTGAGCCGGTTGAACACCCGCCGCCGCGGGCCTTGTTCCAGGCGCTGGAGGTAAGGCACCAGCGTCACCCGATAGCCGATGCGATGGGGCGCGCGCGCGCTCAGGTGGACGCTGTGGACGACCCCGTGGATGCCCGATTCGGCGTCCAGGCGCAGGAAGGCCGGTTGTCCCAGCAGCGTGTCGGGGTTCATCGGTGGCGCCAGGCTGATCAGTTCGAGGTTGAAGCGGTAGGGTTGGTTGAGGGCTTCGCGGCCGTTGAACCGTAGCACTTGCAGCTGCAAATCGCTTTGCGTGAAGGTCAGGCTGAAAGGACTTTCCATGTCGTTGCGCATCGCGGCTCTTACTGGCGGGGAGAAGCGCAGAGGGTACGAAACCGTGGACGGGAACGGGGCCTGTGCGGCGCTATTTCAGAAAGGCCCTACAAGATGCTGCGCAAATGTCGATCCAGCAGGCCGAATTTTTTGGTCGATCAGCCGGTTTAGGCCGTATAAACTGGCGCCACAGCGCCGGCCAGCAGATGTCTCGGCGCGTCAGACAAGAGAGTGAGTGATGGGCGCACAGTGGAAGGTTAAACACAAAGAAGCGGCTGCGAACGCCAAGGGCAAGATTTTCGGCAAGCTGGTGAAGGAAATCACCATTGCCGCGCGCAACGGCGCCGATACAGCGACCAACGCGCACCTGCGCCTGGTGGTCGAGCAGGCGAAAAAGGCCTCGATGCCCCGCGAGACCCTGGAACGTGCGATCAAGAAAGGTTCGGGCCAGCTCGGTGAAACCGTGCAGTACCACCGTGTCACCTACGAAGGTTTCGCGCCGCATCAGGTGCCGCTGATCGTTGAGTGCGTGACCGACAACATCAACCGCACCGTTGCCGAGATCCGTGTGGCCTTTCGCAAGGGCCAGCTGGGGGCTTCGGGTTCGGTGGCGTGGGACTTCAACCATGTGGGCATGATCGAAGCCGCGCCGGACAGCCCGGATGCCGATCCGGAACTGGCCGCCATCGAGGCCGGTGCCCAGGATTTCGAGGCGGGCGAAGAGGGCGCGACCCTGTTCCTTACCGACCCTGCCGACCTCGACGCCGTGCAGAAGGCCTTGCCGGAGCAGGGTTTCACGGTGCTGTCGGCCAAACTGGGCTACCAGCCGAAAAACCCGGTCAGCGGCCTGACCGACGAGCAGATGGCTGAAGTCGAAGCCTTCCTCGAAGGCCTCGACAACCACGATGACGTGCAGGACATGTTTGTCGGGTTGGCGGGGTAAGCAGCCCTTTGGGTGGCGAGGGAGCACGCTTCCTCGCCGCGGTCAGCGTTTCAACCCGCTCAAAAGCGCTTCAATTTCCTCGAAACCCGGTCGCGCCAGCACCTCCGGCTGACAGCAACGTGACTGCAAGCCTTGCAACGTTGCCTGCATCGCCCCCTCGGGCGTCGGCTCGATGCGCGCCAGCAGTTCCCCCAGCAAGATCCCGAAGGCACGCACTTCGATGCGTTGCAGGGCACGCGTCTGCACGGTGTCGGTGGTGGCGTGGAACGACGCTGCGCCAAAATCCCCCAACAGGCAGTCGCCCTGGTCATTGAAAAGAATGTTGTGAGCGTACAGATCGCCATGGGTGATGCCCTGGCGGTGCAGGTGGGCTGCCACCGCAGCGATGCCGTGGGCGATGCGCAAGGCGGCGGGCGCATCGAGGCGCAATTCGTCCGCGTACACGTCACGGGTGCACGAGGCCAGGCTCGGCAGCCCGGCGAGGTTGCGGTAGCGGGGCTCGATCAGCGCCATCACCAGCCCGGCCTGTTGCTCGGGATGCCCGACGACCTGGCCCAACACCTCAATCAACTGCGGATGCCGGCCCGCGGTGATGCAGGCATGCATTTCATGCAGGGGCGAGCCGTCGCTGGTCATCTGGCCTTTGTACAGCTTCACCGCGACGGTCCGAGGCGCCTGGCCCGGGGCCTGCCACAGCGCTTGATGGATCACGCCCGATGCACCCTCGCCCAGGGTGTGTTGCAGAGTCAGTTGCGACCAGTCAATGGGTGTCGTGGTGTTCAGTGCGGCGAGGTCGGCCTGGGTTTCCAGCGGGTTGCCGGCGTAGGCCAGCCAACTGAGACGCGGCAGTTGCAGCAGGCCGGGCGGCAGTTCGTCCAATTGATTGGCGGCGATGCGCAGCAGCTCGAGACGTTGGCACTGGCCCAGGCTGGCCGGCAACTGGCGCAGGCGATTGCCGGCCAGCATCAGTTTTTGCAGGTCCGGGCGTTGGCCCAGCTCATCGGGTAACTGGCTGATGCAGTTGTCCGTCAGGATCAGCCAGCGCAGCCGTGGCGGCAGGGCGGCGCCCGTGACACGCTCGATGCGGTTGGCCTTGAAACCGACCATGGTCAATGCGTCGCATCGACCCAGGCATTCGGGCAGTTCGGTGAAGCGGTTGTCCGAGCAGAACAACACCCGTAGACGGGTCAGCCGATGCAGGTCGTCGGGCAGCGCGTCGAGCTGGTTACCGCTGAGATTGAGGATCTCGAGCGTGTCGGCCAGGTCGAAGATTTCCGGGGGAAACTGTGTCAGGCCGCAGGCCAGGTCCAGGCGGGTGACGCCCGAGAGCTGGCCGGCGCGAAGTCGTGTGAGGGTATCCATGGGGAGCGGTCGCTGTCGATCCAGAAGCGTCTGATGCCCGCTATTCTGTTACAAAACCCTGTGGCGAGGGAGATAAATCCCCTCGCCACACGCGCCATACCGGTTAGCGCTCGACGCTGCGGTTCCACCGCGCATTCCAGGCGGGGCGCTGTTCGTTGACCTGGTCCCAGTCTACGGCAATGGCGGTTTCCAGGTACTGCTTCATCGCTTGTACCTGGCCACGGGTCTTGTCGGTGGTCGGGGTGTTGGGGTTGGACGGGATCTGGTCGCCTTCTTCCAGGGCAATGGCCTGGGCTTCAGGCGTCAGCAGGAAGGCGGCGAGTTTCTGCGCCAGTTCGGGTTGGGTGTTCTGGGCGATGGTGCATTCGGCGACGTTGAGGACCACCGCGCCTTCCTTCGGCTGCGCGTATTCCACCGGCATGCCCTTGAGTTTCAGCGCGGTCACCTGGGTCGGCGTGAGCGGGAACAGCGCCGCTTCGTCGGTCTGCAGCATTTCAGAGATCTTCGCCGAGCTTGGAATGTACTCCAGCACGTTGCGCCCGACGGTGTTCGGCCAGGCCTTGAAGCCCGGTTCGACGTCGTTTTCACTGCCGCCCTGGATCCGGTTGAACATCAGGAAACCGTGCAGGCCGAAGGTCGACGAGGCCATCGACTGGAACACCACTTTGTCCTTGAAGCGCGGGTCGGCCAGGTCCATCCAGGAGGTCGGTGCATTCCAGCCTTTTTCCTTGAACAACCGCGTGTTGTAGGCCAGCCCCGTCACCCCGAGGCTGACGGCCACGGCCTGGTCCTTGATACGACCCTTGGCCGGGATCTGTGCCAGGGTCGGGCTGTCTTCGAGTTTGTCGCACAGCCCCATGGAGATGGCGCGGTACATGATGCCGTCATCGAGGAACATCACGTGCATCTGCGGGTTGCCTTTGCTGGCCTGGACCTTGGCCAGGATGTCGGCGGACGTACCGGGCACGATCACCACCTTGACGTTGTTGGCTTTCTCGAAGGCCGGCAGGACCTTGTCGGCGTAGAGCCGTTCCATGGTGCCGCCGTTCATGCCCAGGTAAAGCGTTGGCTCGGCGTATGCCTGGCCGGCGGTGAGCGATGCGCTCAAGCAGGCACAACCCAGCAGTGCAGTGCGTTTGACGTTATTCATGGCGCGACCTTCCTCTATCAAGCAACGGAGATGGAGTGAAACCGGGTGATGGAAAACGCATCCAGCGGCGTGCTCGACGCGCCGCTGCAGATGATCTCGGTGAGCGCCTGGCCCACCGCGGGGCCGATCTGGAAGCCGGCGCCGGCAAAGCCGAACGCATGCAACAGGCCGGGTTGGGTGCTGCTGGGGCCGATCACCGGCTGGCGATCGGGCAGGTAACCTTCGGTGCCGCTCCAGGTACGAATCGCCTGGGCGCCTTCCAAAAATGGATAGAGTTCCACGGCCTGGCGCAGGATTTCGACCACGGCATTCTGCCCGGGCCGGGCGCGCGCTTCGTCCAGGGCAAAACCCTGGCCGCCGCCCAGGACACAATTGCCCCGTGCGACCTGGCGTGCGTAAATCCCGCCGCCTTCGACGCCAGTGCTGGCATCCATGACCACGGGCAGGGGTTCGGTGACCAACATTGCCGGATGCCCGGCGTGCATCGGCACCGCTTCGCCGAATTGCGCGGCGAAGTGGCTCGCCCAGGCTCCGGCGCAGTTCAGCAACCAGGGCGTATGGAGCACCAAGCCAGGCCGGGTGTGAACGGTGAAGCGATGGCCGTCATGGTCCACGCTGTCGACGGCGCATTGTTCGTGCACTTGTGCGCCGTGCCGGCGGGCGGCCTGGGCAAAGGCCGGCGACACCAGGCGCGGATTGGCGTGGCCGTCATCCGGGCACAGCGATGCCCCGACCGCCACGGCGCCGACCCACGGGAAGCGGGCACGCAATTGATCGCGATCGAGCAGTTGCAGGTCGAGGCCGAAGCCCTGGCTGCTGGCGGCGTAGTCGTGCAGGGCGCGAAGATCGTCGAGGCTGCGGGCCAGTTTCAGGTGGCCGCTGCGCTGGTACTCGCCGTCGATGCCGATCAACTGGGGGAGCTGGCTCCAGATTTCATGGGCCCGTTGCGACAACGGCAGTTGCGACAAGGGACGACCCTGGCGCCTGACGCCACCGTAGTTCACGCCGCTTGAGTGCGACCCGCAGAAATCCCGCTCCAGCAGCGCCACCCGGCGTCCGGCCCGACTCAGGAACAACGCGGCCGAGGCGCCCACGATACCGCCGCCAATGATCACCACGTCGACGTCGTTCATGGCGCCACCTCCAGGCCGAACGGCACGGGTTTGATGGGCGCCTGGGCCCGCAGGCGGCCGATGTCGGAGACCGGGCGGCCACTCTCGCAGGCAATGATTTCCGCCGCCGCGGCGCCGCACATACGGCCCTGGCACCGGCCCATGCCGACCCGGCAATGGGCCTTGACCCGGTTGATCTCCCAATGGCCTTCGCCCACCACCCGGCGAATATCACCGACGCTGACTTCTTCGCAGCGGCAGATCATCAGCTGATCGGCGGCGTCGGCGGCCCAGCCTTCGGGGAAGGCAAATGCGCGCTCCAGGCCTTGCCGGAACCGGCCGATGCGCTCCAGGGCCTGCTCCAGTTGGTGGCAGCGCTGCGAATCGATCCGGTAGCCAAGGTCTTCGAGCAGGGCCAAGGCGGCGCGCTCCCCGGCCATTTCCGCTGCGTCGGCGCCCATGATGGCGGCGCCGTCGCCGGCCAGGTAGACCCCGGGGACGCTGCTACGCCCGGCACCGTCGCGTTGCGGCAGCCAGGCGCGGTTGAGGGGGTTCCAGGAAAACCCGCAGCCGAGCAGGTCGGCCAGCTGGGTTTCGCTGCGCAAGCCATGGGCGAAGGCCACCGCGTCGCACTCGAGGGTGTGCTCGCCCTTGGCGTTGTGCCAGCGCAGCGATTGCACCTGGCGTGTGCCGTCGATGCGCGACAGGCGGGCGCCTTGCAGCACCTTGATGCCGTGGGCCGTCAGCCAGGCGCGGTAATACAGCCCCTTGGCCAGGGTGACGGGCTGAGCCAGCAAGCCGGACAGGGCGCGGACCTGGGCGCTGAGCGGTGAACTGTCGAGCACGGCGACCACCTGGGCGCCCGCGCGGGCGTACTGATACGCCACCAGGTACAACAGCGGTCCGCTGCCGGCGAACACCACCCGCTCGCCGATGGCGCAGCCCTGGAACTTCAGGGCGATCTGCGCCGCGCCGAGGCTGTACACCCCCGGCAAGGTCCAACCCGGCACGGGCAGGATGCGGTCGGTGGCGCCGGTGGCGACGATCACGCTGGCGTATTCAAGGCGCTCGGCGTGCCCTTCGTGCAAGGTGTCCAGCAGACCGCCCTCGGCGTTCCATACCAGTGTGTCGGGACGGTAATCGAGCTGTTCGCGCAGGTCGTCGAGGGTCTGGTGCAGGGCATTGGCCTTTTGCGCCTCGAAGCCATAGAGCTTGGCTGGCGAGCGCTTGAAATTGGCCGGTTGGCGCCGATAGATCTGTCCGCCGCCGCGGGCTGCCTCGTCCAGCAGAACGGGGTAGACACCGTGGGCGACCAGGGTTTGCGCAGCACGAATACCGGCCGGGCCCGCGCCGATGATGGCGATGGGTTTCATGGCCACCTCCTCGGTTGGGGGTGGGGATTTGCGGCGCGGGTGAAGCCGCCTTCGCGGGCAAGCCCGTTCCCACAATGATCTAGTGGTGATCCTCGATGCTGTGTTCGCCACCCATTCCCTGTGGGAGCGGGCTTGCCCGCGAAGGCGGCGGCACATTCAGCGAAGGCGGCACTCATACGCGCCGCCCCGGTTCACGGCTGATCTGATGGCCTGCTTCGAGCAGGGTCGAGCAGGCCCGGACGCGGCGGCCGTCGCCCAGGCGGACCCAGCAATCCTGGCAGGCGCCCATCAGGCAGAAGCCGGCCCGGGGTTCGGCGCTGAAGTCGCTGCCGCGCAGGTGGTCGCTGCAGGTCAACACGGCCGTGAGCAGGGTGTCGCCCAACAGGCCGGTGGCCGGTGCGCCGTCGAGGGTAAAGTGCAGGGCCGGGCGGTCGCCTTCGGCCAGTCGTTTCAGCAGAGCCATGGCGCCCTCATTGTTTACCTACCAGGACCCGATCCAGGCCATAGACCCGATCGAGCAGAATCATCGTCAGTGCCGTGAGCGCGATGACCAGGGCCGATACCGCCGCCATCATCGGGTCGATGGATTCAGTGGCGTAGACGTACATGCGCACCGGCAAGGTCTGCGTGGCCGGCGAGGTGACGAAGATCGACAACGTGACCTCATCGAAACTGTTGATGAACGCCAGCAACCAGCCCCCGGCCACCCCCGGCAGAATCATCGGCAGGGTGATTTGCCGAAACAGCGTAAAGCGCCCGGCCCCCAACGATTGCGCGGCCTGCTCGGCACTGCGGTCCAGGCCGATGGCCGAGGCGAGCACCAGGCGCAGTACATACGGCGTGATCACCAGCACGTGGGCGAAGATCAGCCAGGTGAAATTGCCATTCACGCCCATCAGGGCAAACAGACGCAGCAGCGCCACCCCCAGCACCAGGTGCGGAATGATGATCGGCGACAGGAACAGGCCGTTGAAGAAGTCCCGGCCGGGGAATTCGAGCCGGGTGATCGCCAGGGCCGCCGGCAACGCGATCACCGTGGCCAGCGAGGCGGCGCAGAACGCCAGGATCAGGCTGTTGTAGAACGCATCGACAAAGTCTGCGCGTTCGAACACGGCGCGGAACCAGCGCAACGAAAACGTCGTGGTCGGCAGGCTCAGGGTGTTTTCCGGGGTGAAGGCCACGAGGCACACCACCACCAGCGGCGCGAGCATGAACACCACCACCAAGGCATGGAACAACAGGGCGAAAGGACCGTTCCTGGACATGACGAATTACCCCAATGACTTCTTGTAGCGGCCTTCGATCATGCGGTTCCACGAGAGCATGATCAGCAGGTTGAGCAGCAGCAGCGCGACGGCGATGGCGGCTCCCATGGGCCAATTGAGTTCCGACAGGTATTGGTCGTAGATCAGCGTGGCGACCATTTTCAGGCGACGCCCGCCGAGCAGTCCGGGGATGGCGAACGAGCTGGCGGCGAGGCCGAACACGATCAGCGTGCCCGACAGCACGCCGGGCATGATCTGTGGCAGCACCACCTGACGGATCACCGTGAACTGACTCGCCCCCAGCGACAGCGCGGCCTGTTCGGCGGCGGGATCGAGTTTCTGCAGCGAGGTCCAGACCGGGATGATCATGAACGGCAGCATCACGTGAACCAGGGCGATGACCACGGCAAACGGGGTGTAGAGCAGTTTCATCGGTGAGCCACCGAAGGCCTGCAGCGTCTGATTGACGAGGCCGTCGGCGCCGAGCAGCAGGCTCCAGCCGAAGGCGCGGACCACCACGGATATCAGCAACGGCGTGAGGATCAGGATCAGAAAAATCGAGCGCCACGGCGCGCCCATGCGACTGAGAACGTAGGCTTCGGGCACGCCGATGAGCACGCACAGGAGGGTGGTCAGTGCACTGATCCACAAGGTGCGCAAAAAGATCTCGTAGAAGTACGGGTCACCGAGCAGGCTGGCGTAGTGGTCGACGGTGTAGGCGTTGCTGTCGATACCCGAGCCGTAGTCGAAGACATTGAACGACAGCACCAGCGTCAGGCCCAGCGGGACGACCAGCAGGCCCAGGTACAAGGCCAGGGCGGGCGCAGACATCAGGTAGCCGTTGCGTGCGCGGCGCATGGCCGCGATCCACTTCATGCCGGCACCTCGTCGCGGCTCAGCACCCGCAGCAACGCCGGGTCCCAGTCCAGGCCCACCGCGGTGCCTTCGGCCAGTGGTGCTCCGCCGTCGTTGCGCCGCACCACGCACAGTTCGCCGAGGCTGGTCGAGACGCCGTACAGCCATTGGCTGCCAAGAAAAAAGCGACTGGCCAGGGTACCTTGCAGTCGGCCGGAGCCGGCGGGGCAGAGGTCGATTTTTTCCGGGCGCAGGCTCAGCGTCAGGTCGCCCTGGCCGTGGAGCGAGGCCTGGACGACGCCGTTGCTGTCGCGCTCGCCGGGCAGCAGGTTGGCTTTGCCGACGAAGCCTGAAATGAATTCGGTGCGCGGGTGTTCGTAGAGGGTGTAGGGCGCGTCGACTTGGGTGATGCGCCCGGCCTGCATCACCACGACGCGGTCACTGATGGACAAGGCTTCGGATTGGTCGTGGGTCACCATCAACGTGGTGATGCCGACTTCGCGCTGGATGCGGCGGATTTCGTATTGCATTTCCTCGCGCAGGTTGGCGTCGAGGTTGGACAGCGGTTCGTCGAGCAGCAGCACCGGGGGTTCGATCACCAGCGCCCGGGCCAGGGCCACGCGTTGGCGCTGGCCGCCTGACAATTCCCGAGGATAACGGTCGGCGTGCAGGTCCAGGCGCACCAGTTTCAGCACCTGCGCGACCCGTTGTTGCAGGTCCGCCTGGGGCACCTTGCGCATGCGCAGGCCGAAGGCGACGTTATCCCTGACGGTCATGTGGGGGAACAGGGCGTAGCTCTGGAAAACCACTCCCAGGCCACGACTGGCGGGCTTGGCGTGGGTGATATCGCGGCCGTCCAGCAGGATGCGCCCGCTGCTGACTTCGACGAAGCCGGCGATCATTTGCAACGTGGTGGTCTTGCCGCAGCCGGAGGGGCCGAGCAGGGAGACGAATTCACCTTTGTCCACCGAGAGGTCGGTGGCGACCACGGCGTCGATGTCGCCGTAACGTTTGCCAAGTCCTTCAAGTTGCACGAAAGCCATCGCTGCGCTCCACCTGGAATTGTTATGCGTCGCCGTAAGGCGCGCTTTTTTGTATGGGCAGATACGAAAAAAGTGCTGCGGGTGCGTTGGCGCTCGACGTGGGTCGGCTGCCGCTGTTGTTCGAATCGCCCCTGTATGGACGCAGAGTAGGACGAAGAATAGGATGGGCTCAATGATCTATTTCACTGAGGCGATGACTATTTTCAGTTTCATTCGTTGAGTAAATTTCTTGCATGGATATTGAATGAATAATTCCACTGATCGGAATAATGAAAAGAACGAAGTGGGCGTAGGCGCTGTCTCCCGGCTGTTTGCCGTGTTGCGCAGCCTGGGCGACACCGTCGAGGGTGGCGAACGGGTGACCCAACTGGCCCAGCGCATCGGGTTGTCCCAGCCGACGACCCATCGCTTGTTGCGCAGCCTGATGGACGAGGGCATGGTCGAGCAGGACGCGCGCACCAAGCGCTACCGGCTGAGCCTGGACTTCTTCGCCCTGGCCGCCCGCGCAGGCAACACCGGCAATCTGCGCGAACTGGTGCGGCCGGCCATGCTGCGGCTGTCGGCGTCCCTAGGGGATTCGTTGTTCCTGCTGGCCCGTTGCGGGTTCGATGCCATCTGCCTGGACCGCAGTGAAGGGCCGTTCCCGATCCGCACGTTCACCGGCGACATCGGTGGCCGGGTGGCGCTCGGCGTGGGCCAGGGCAGCCTGGCGATCCTGGCGTTCCTGCCGGAGGAAGAGCGCGACACGGTGATTCATTACAACCTGCCGCGGCTCAAGGATTTCCACCTGTACGACGAAGTCTTCCTGCGTTCGGAAGTGGAGAACGTGCGTGCCCAGGGTTACGCCGGGCGCAACACCGGCGTGCTGCAGGGCATGGCCGGCGTGGCGGTGCCGATCCTGGACCGCGATGGCCGAGCCGTGGCGGCCTTGAGTGTGGCGACGATCAGCGACCGCCTGGGCCCTGATCGCCTGCCGACGGTGGTGGAAATGCTCAAGCGCGAGGCGGCGTCGATCGGGCCGCGAATCAACCCGTTCGACCCACTGCTGCGCCGGCCTTCGCAGGTGTTTGGACAGGGTTGAGGCCGCCCGGAGCCCTTGTGGGAGCGAGCTTGCTCGCGAAGGCGATGGCCGCAACACAATGAGGTTGCCTGACACATTGCCTTCGCGAGCAGGCCCGCTTCCACAGAGCAGGGCGATGGCATCCGTGGTTCAGGATTTCCCCGCCATGATCAGAAGTTCAGGGTCTGTTTGAGTCGCTGCGCTGTCGGCGTGTCGCTGGGGATGACCATCGCATAGTTGTAGCCTGGCCCGGACCAGTACTCGGCCTGCAGTTCGCCGTCGCGACGGCTGCCGCGCGGCAGCAGGAAATTCTTCGGGCCTGGTGGGCGCACGTAGAAGCTGATCTTTTCCCCGGTCGGGTCCTGGTAGACCACCATGGCCGCCGCGCCTTGTTCGGTGCTGAGCAGGCGGCCGCTGACTGGCTTGAAGCCGGCGTTCGACAGGTCCGGCAGGCGGTTGGCCTGGGTGAAGTAGCGGTCGAGCCAGGCTTGCATGCTGTGCTCATCGCCCGTCTGGTAATCGGCCGGCAAAACGCCTTGCTGGGCGAACAGGCGGTACGCCTGCAAGGCGTCGGCCATGGGCGCGGCACTTCTGAGCAGGGTCATTTCCCGCGCCTGCCAGCCGCTGAATCCCCCGACGCTGACGGCCAACAGCAATACCGCCGCGCTGGCCAGGTGACGCCGGAGCCGGTGATTGAGGCGCCGGCGAATCATCGCCGGGTCGAGGGCTGGATTGGCCGGTTGTTGCAGCGTGCTGCCGAGGGCCGTGCGCAAGTGTTGCGCGTCCTGTTGCCAGGCCCGGACCCGGGCGGCGACTTCGGGATGATGGGCGAGGTAGGTTTCCACCAGGCGTCGGTCGGCTTCGCTCAGTTGGCGATCGACGTAGGCGTTCAGGTCGTTGTCGTTGGGGGGCATGTTGATCATTTGAGTATCCGCAGGGCAGGGCGGGTGATTTCGCCATCGCTGAGTTGGCGCAAGGCCTGGCGAGCGCGGGACAGCCGGGACATCACCGTGCCGGTCGGCACGCCGAGGATGTCGGCGACTTGCTGATAGCTCAGGCCTTCCACCGAGACCCACAGCAACAGTGCACGCTGTTCGGTCGTCAGTTGATCGAAAGCCTGCAGGGACGCCTGCGCGATCACGCTGCGTTCGGCCGAAGGGTGGGCCTCCTCGCGGCCGGTGAAAAACTCGAGCATGCGTGCATACCGTCGGGAACGGCGATGGGCATCGAGAAACTGCCGGTAGAGAATCGAAAACAGCCAGGCCCGCAGGTCGCCTTCCGGACGCTTGTCGCCCCATTTTGACAACGCCCGTTCCAGGCATGCCTGCACCAGGTCGTCGGCGTTGCTCGGGTTGCGCGTCAGCGACACGGCAAAGCGCCGGAGCCTGGGGATGAGTTCGCGCAACTGTTCATCGAATTCGTTCATGGGAGTGTGGCTTCTGGGGCAGTCACTGCGCCGGGACTGGAAAGACGACCCACGAACGAGATTATTCCAGCACAGGAAAAATAAATACGAGGCGTGGGAATAAACCTGCTGGCCCTTCGTCTGACGGGTCCATTTCCTCAAACGGCCTTGAGCCTTGGAGCTTCGTCATGGTTGACCCTTCCTCCTCATCGAGCAGGCCGCCGCTGGGTGCCGCCGGCCTGACCCTGCGTCTGGCCGGCATTGGCGTGATTGTCGCGGCGCTGGCCGGGGCTTTTGCCTACGTCAACGGCACCCTCGACCCACAGCGCCTGACGCCCAATGCCTTGGTCAACGTGCTGGAAAAAAACAACGGCGTGCATCCGGGCTTTCGCCGCAATCACTCGAAAGGTGTCTGCGTGGCGGGCTATTTTGAAAGCAGTGGCGAGGCCGCGGCCTATTCCAGCGCCCAGGTCTTCACGCAGGCGCGCACGCCAGTGGTCGGGCGTTTCGCCTTGCCCAGCGGTAACCCGTATGCACCGGACGCGAGTGTCCCGATTCGCAGCCTGGCGCTGCGGTTCACCCAGGAAAACGGCCAGCAATGGCGCACCGGCATGAACAGCATGCCGGTGTTCCCGGTGGGCACGCCCGACGCGTTCTACCAGTTGCAACAGGCTCAATCGCCGGATCCGGCCACGGGAAAACCGAACCCTGCCGCGGCGTCGGCGTTCTTTGCCGCGCACCCGGAGGCCACGCCGTTCCTGCAATGGATCAAGACCGCCAAGCCATCGGCCAGTTATGCCACCGAGACCTATAACGGCATCAATGCCTTTTACCTGGTCAACCCTGCCGGCCAGCGCCAGGCGGTGCGCTGGGGCGTGGTGCCGCAGAGCCAGGACGCCGCGGATGCGACGCTGCCCCAGGGGGCCGATTTCCTTGAGCAGGATCTGGTGAAGCGGCTCGCGGCCGGGCCACTGCGTTGGCAGTTGAGGATGACCCTGGCCGATCCGGGCGACCCGGTGAACGATGCCAGCAAGCCCTGGCCGACGGAGCGCAAGGTGATCAATGCCGGTACGCTGGTGCTGGAACGCTCCCAGGCGCAGGACCAAGGCGAGTGCCGCGATATCAACTATGACCCGCTGATCCTGCCAGCCGGCATCGAAGGGTCCGATGATCCATTGTTGGCGGCGCGCTCCGCTGCGTACGCCACTTCCTACCTGCGGCGCACCAGCGAAGTGAGCCAACTGCCCGCCACCCAGGAGGCCCGCCCATGAGCGCCCCTCGTCACTTTGCTCCGCTGGCCCGACTGCTGCACTGGCTGATGGCGCTGATGATCATCGCCATGTTGTTCATCGGCGCCGGCATGGTCGCCTCGGTGTCCGAACGTCATGAATGGTTACTGCAACTGCACAAACCCTTGGGCATCGCGATTCTGCTGCTGGTGATCGTGCGCCTGGTGGTGCGCTTCAGTACTCGGCAACCAGCGCTGCCGGCCGATCTGCCGAGTTGGCAGGTGCTGGCGGCCAAGGCTTCGCATGTGCTGTTGTACGCCTTGATGCTGGTGCTGCCGCTGTTGGGCTGGGGCATGATTTCAGCGGCGGGTGACCCGGTGATGCTCGGCCATTGGCTGCAACTGCCGTCGATCCTGCCCGCGCATGCGCAGACCTTCGCCCTGTTGCGCAAGGCTCATGGCTACCTGGCTTACCTGTTGTTCCTGACGGTGCTGGTGCACCTGGCGGCGGCGTTGTTTCACGCCTGGGTGCGTCGGGACGAGGTGTTGGACAGTATGTTGCGCGGCAAGGGTTGAAACATCGGTGGCGAGGGCGTTCTCTCCCTCGCCACCGATCATGGGGACCGGCGCAGGATCAGCGCAATTCGTCGACCAAATCGCCCAGGGTGCTCAATACGTCCTTGCCCAACTGCATCGAGCGTTTGCCGGACCAGCCGGTGAGCGGGTTCGGATGATCGTTGTGGTCCTTGAACGGCATTTCCAGAGTCAGTGACAGGCAGTCGTATTTCTGCCCGACCGCGTTGCAGGCCAGCGTCATGTTGGCCTGGCCCGGTTCGTCGCGGACGTAGCCGTGGGTGGTCTGGAAGTCTTTGGTCTGGTGCTTGAGGTGGCTGCGAAAGCGTTCTTCAAGGTGGGCGATACGCGGGGTGTAGCCGGGGTTGCCCTCGCAGGCGGCGGTGAAGACGTGGGGGATTTCCTCGTCGCCATGCACGTCCAGGAACAGGTCGACGCCGTACTTTTCCATCTGCTGCTGTACGAAAAACACCTCGGGGCTGATCTCCGGGCTGGCGTTCTGCCAAGCGCGGTTGAGGTCCTGGCCATTGGCATTGGTGCGCAGGTGCCCATGGAATGCGCCGTCCGGGTTCATGTTAGGCACCAGGTACAGGTCGGCCTTGTCCAGCAGCCGGTTCAGTTGCGCATCATCCGTGTGCTGGAGGCGCTCGATCACGCCTTCCATGAACCACTCGGCCATGTGTTCACCGGGATGCTGCTGGGCGATGATCCAGATCTTGCGCCGGCCGTCGCTGCCATTGCCCTTGCGCAGCAGCTGGATGTCACGGCCTTCGACGCTCTTGCCCACGGCCAGCAGCTCGGTGCCGGCCTTGTGCAGTGCCTGTTCGATCAGCCAGTCGTGACGACCACGGCTGTAGGGTTCGAAGTAGGCGAACCAGGCGTGGGGCTGTTCGGCTTCCAGGTGAAAGCGCAGGGCGTCGCCCTCGAACTGGGTCGGAATGCGGAACCAGTTGACGTGGTCGTAGGACGCGACGGTCTGGTAGCCGGTCCACGCCTTGTTGTACGACGATTGGCTGGCATTGAGCAGGCGGAAGGAATATTCCTGGCCGACATGCAGGCCGCTGGCCTTGAAGTGGAACCACTGCAAATGCGGGCTGCGGGTATCGGGCCGGATCTTGAGCAGCGACTGCAACGGGTTGCTGATGTCGACGACTTCAATGTTGCCGCTGTCGAAGTTGGCGCTGATATCGAAGGAAGATTTAGCCACGGTCACGATTCCTGAACAGGATTTTATGGCCGTTACTTTACACGCTGGGAAGGGAAAGTCAGGACGATTTACATCAAGCAAAGAGCGGGGGCGTCCTCCCTGGACGCCGAATCAGATTAGAGAGTCCGCAATTGATTCTCAAGTGCTGGCAGTCGATCGTTTCGGCTTGCGCGGACTGGGATGCTTGAAAATAGATGTTCATTTGCTATCATCGCCGCCAACAGATTCAGCGACACCCAAAGACTTCATTAGCCTGAAGCCATAAGCCGAAAATCGGCAAAAAAAGACCCGGCAAAAAGCCGGGTCAAAAACCGTGATTAGCCTGATGAGGAGATATTCCAGAAGTCCGACCAAGGTCTTCTGGACTATCGACTGATCTCGCGACCAGTTGATGCAATAATAATCATTATCATTTGCAAGTCAAATGGTTTTATCGCATCGATTGGAAAAATTTTCCTGTTGCCCGCGTTCCGCGCCAACCTTCCCTTGCTACGCCTGACGAGTCGGGTAGCCATCCAGGGATCGGTCAAGCATCACCTTGACCAGATCAATCATGTGCACTACCGAGAAGGCCAGGTCGCGGCTGGAACCGTCCAATCGGTTGGCGGATTCGTGGGCCGTGGCCGCCGCGCAGCGCAGCAGGTCGCACGCATGGACCAGGGCTTCCTCCGCGCCGATGTTGTGGTTGACGTCGAAGAAGCGATGTTCCGCCGGGGCATTCGACACACCCGGTTTCAAGTAGTAATCGAGCGCGCGTTGCGCCGCCGGGCAGTCCTGCAATGACGCGAATGAGCTGTCGTACGGGGTGTTGGGCTGTTCCTTGTTGGAAGTGTCCATGGTCTCGCGGTTCTCCGTGTGGGGGCTGAAAATCCTGAATCCAGAATAGTACCCATCGTAATTGTGACGATAATTTAAATACTACATTTTGTGTTTTGATGGTCGGAGCCAGCCACGTATCGTGCCGCACATGGATAAATGGATAGAGTTGGTCAAGGCCAAGATGAAGGAGCTGCACATCACGCAAGTGGTGCTGGCAGAACGGTTGGGAATGTCCCAGGGCGGCGTTGGCCATTGGCTGACCAAGCGCCGGCAACCCAGTGTCGACGACATGAATCGGGTCCTGCAGGAGCTGGGGCTGGAATTCCTCGAAGTGGCGATGGTGATTCGCGAGCCGGACACCTCCACGGAGGAAGGGCTGGCGCTGGCGCAGAAGTACAACCCGTACTTCCGCTACCCGGTCAGTGAGTGGCACCAGGTCGGCCATGTGCGCGAGGGCGAGGTCCGCTATGAGCTGACGGATTACCACGCCCAGGGCGAAGCGTTCTGGCTGGTGGTGATGGGCGATGCCATGACCGCCCCGAGCGGCCTGAGCATTCCCGAGGGCATGTCGATCCTGGTGGACCCGGCGATCGAAGCGGTGCCCGGCAAGCTGGTGGTGGCCTACTTGCCTGGCAGCAGCGACGCGACCTTTCGCAAACTGATCGAGGAGAGCGGCCAGCGTTACCTGGTCCCGCTCAATCCGACTTACCCGAAAAGCCTGTACACCGAGCAATGCCGCATGATCGGCGTGGTGGTGCAGGCCACCATCCGTTTCTGAGCGCATCGGCCCTGCAAGCGGGCCGATGACTACTCTTCGAACGCCACCAGCGCGCTGCCTTCACTGACCATTTCGCCTTCCTGGCAATACAGCGCTTTGATCACGCCGGCCTGGGGTGCACGAATGCTGTGCTCCATCTTCATCGCTTCGAGCACCACCAACTGGGCCCCGGCCTCAACCGTCTGGCCCACGCTCACCAACACCCGCACGATGCTGCCGTTCATGGGCGCCGTCAGGCCCCCTTGATGGCTGTGGCTGGCTTCGGCGGCGGCCAGTGGGTCGTACCGGTCGATCCGATGCAGGTCGCCTTGCCATTGCAGATACACGCTGTCGCCCTGGCGAATGGCACGGTGGCTGCGACGCAGGCCGTTGTGCTCGAGGGTCAATCGCTCGTCGACGAGTTCGACGCCTGGGATGTTAGGGACCAGCGTGATCGCACGGTCTTGTCCTTCGCAGCTCAAGTGCAGGCTGGTTTCCCCTGGCAATCCCAGGCGCAAACCGCTGGTGTGGGCCCAAGGCGAATGCACGTCGTCGCCACGCACCTGCGGTGCCAGGCCCAGGGCAAATGCCTGGGCCGCTGCGAACCAGAAGTCGTCATCCAGTTCGCCGGGTTCTGGCAGCAATTGCGTCTGGTAGCGTGGGATAAATCCGGTGTCCAGTTCGGCTGCCGCGAAGGCCGGGTGGGCCACGATGCGGCGCAGAAAGCCGATGTTGGTCTTCAGCCCGCCGATGGCGAACTCGTCGAGCATGCTCAACAGCCGCAATCGCGCCTGCTCGCGATCTTCGCCCCAGGCGATCAGCTTGCCGAGCATCGGGTCGTAGAACGGCGAGATCTCATCGCCTTGCGCCACGCCGCTGTCGACCCGCCGACCCGGCCCGTCGGCCGATTCGCGATACAACGCCAGGCGCCCGGTGGCCGGGAGAAAATCGTTGGCCGGGTCTTCGGCGTACAGGCGCACTTCGATGGCGTGGCCCAGCAACGGCACCTGGTCCTGGGTGATCGGCAACGGCTCGCCTTGGGCGACGCGGATCTGCCAGGCCACCAGGTCCAACCCGGTAATCGCTTCGGTGACCGGATGCTCGACTTGCAACCGGGTGTTCATTTCCATGAAGAAAAACTCGCCCCGCGAATCCAGCAGGAACTCCACCGTGCCGGCGCCGACGTAGCCGATCGCCTGGGCCGCGCGCACGGCCGCTTCACCCATCGCCCGGCGCAAGGTCGGGGTCAGGCCAGGGGCGGGGGCTTCTTCCACCACTTTCTGATGGCGACGCTGGATCGAGCAGTCGCGTTCATTGAGGTACAGGCAATGGCCGTGGCGGTCGGCAAAGACCTGGATTTCCACATGGCGTGGCTTGAGCAGGTACTTTTCCACCAGCATCCGCGAGTCGCCAAACGAAGATTGCGCCTCTCGCTGGGCCGAGGCCAGGGCTTCGGCCAACTGGCTGACGTCCTCGACGACCTTCATGCCCTTGCCGCCACCACCGGCCGTGGCCTTGAGCAGCACCGGATAGCCGATGCGTTCGGCGGCGTCGCGGAAGGTTTCCAGATCCTGAGCCTCGCCGTGGTAACCCGGCACCAAGGGCACGCCGGCGGTTTCCATCAGGGCTTTGGCCGCGGACTTGCTGCCCATGGCATCGATGGCCGAGGCCGGTGGGCCGAGGAAGATCAGCCCGGCGTTTTCGATCGCCCGGGCGAACCCGGCGTTTTCGGACAGGAAGCCATAGCCGGGGTGGATCGCCTGGGCACCACTGGCCTGGGCCGCGGCGATCAGTTTGTCGATCTGCAAGTAACTGTCGGCGGCCTTGCTGCCGCCCAGGTCGACACGGATGTCGGCTTCGCGGCTATGACGGGCATCGCGATCGGTGGCGCTGTGCACGGCTACGGTGGTCAGGCCCATGGCCTTGGCGGTGCGCATCACGCGGCAGGCGATTTCGCCACGGTTGGCCACCAACAATGTGGTGAGGGCGGGGGCGCTCATCGACGCGGCTCCTTGTTATTCGACTCGGCTTGCCAGTTTGGCGCGCGCTTTTGCAGAAAGGCGCGTAGGCCCTCCTGGCCCTCGGGGCTGACACGGATGCGGGCGATGGCGTTTTCGGTGTAGCGACGCAGCGCCGGGGTCAGGGCACCGTGGCCGACCTCACGCAGCAAGTCCTTGCTGGCGCGCATGGCCGCCGGGCTGTTGAGCAGCAGGTTGTCGATCCATTGTTCGAGGTGATGATCCAACGCATCGGCCGGGTAACTTTCCGACAGCAAACCGATCTCCCTCGCACGCTGTCCGCCGAAACGTTCCGCGGTCAACGCGTAGCGCCGGGCGGCCCGTTCGCCGATGGCCTGGACGACGAACGGGCTGATGACCGCCGGCGCCAGGCCAATGCGCACTTCCGACAGGCAGAACTGCGCCTCGTCGGCACCAATGGCCATGTCGCAGGCGCTGATCAGGCCCAGCGCACCGCCAAAGGCGGCGCCCTGCACGACGGCCAGCGTGGGGATCTTCAGCTTGGCGAGGTTGTACATCAGCTCCGCCAGTTCCCGGGCGTCGTCGAGGTTGGTGTGGTAGTCGAGCTCGGCCGATTGCTGCATCCAGGCCAGGTCGGCGCCGGCGCTGAAATGCTTGCCGCGGCCACGGATCAGCAGGAAGCGCAGGTTCGGATCGCTGCCGACCTGATCCAGGGCGAGGATCAGTTCACGGATCATCTGGGCATTGAACGCGTTGTTCTTCGACTCACGACTGAGCCACAAGGTGGCGAAACCGCGTGGGTCAGTGATCAATTCGAGGGTGTTGAAGTTATCCATGGGCATTCCCCGTTACATCCGGAACACGCCGAAGCGGCTCGATTCAATGGGCGCGTTGAGTGAGGCCGATAAGGCCAGCCCCAGTACGTCGCGGGTCTGGGCCGGGTCGATGACACCGTCATCCCACAGCCGTGCGCTGGAATAGTAGGGGTGGCCCTGTTCTTCGTACTGGTCGAGGATCGGTTGCTTGATCTCGGCTTCCTGTTCGGTGCCGAACGGGTGGCCACTGCGCTCGGCCTGTTCGCGCTTGACCTGCACCAGCACGCCGGCCGCCTGTTCGGCACCCATCACGCCGATCCGCGCATTCGGCCACATCCACAGGAACCGCGGGTCGTACGCGCGGCCGCACATGCCGTAGTTGCCCGCGCCGAAGCTGCCGCCGATGATCACGGTGAACTTCGGCACCTGGGCGCAGGCGACGGCCGTGACCAGTTTCGCGCCGTGCTTGGCAATGCCACCGGCTTCGTATTTCTGGCCGACCATGAAACCGGTGATGTTCTGCAGGAACAACAGGGGAATGCCGCGCTGGCAGGCCAGTTCGATGAAGTGCGCGCCTTTCTGCGCAGCCTCGGCGAACAGGATCCCGTTGTTCGCCAGGATGGCCACCGGATAGCCGTGCAAGTGGGCAAACCCGCAGACCAGCGTGGTGCCGAACAGCGCCTTGAACTCATCGAACACCGAACCGTCCACCAGGCGCGCGATCACTTCCCGGACATCGAAAGGCTGCTTGGGGTCTGCCGACACCACGCCATATAGCTCGTGCGCCGCATACAGCGGGGCGATGGGCTGGCGCCGCTGCACGTCGCCGAGTTTGCGCCAGTTCAGGTTGGCCACGCTGCGGCGGGCCAAGGCCAGGGCATGTTCGTCGTTATCGGCGTAATGGTCGGCCACGCCAGAGATCTTGCAATGCACGTCGGCACCGCCCAGGTCTTCGGCGCTGACCACTTCACCGGTGGCGGCCTTCACCAGTGGCGGGCCGGCGAGAAAAATGGTGGCCTGCTGGCGCACCATGATTGCCTCGTCCGCCATGGCCGGCACATAGGCGCCGCCGGCCGTGCAGGAGCCCATGACCACGGCCAATTGCGGGATCCCCTGGGCGCTCATGTTGGCCTGGTTGAAGAAGATCCGGCCAAAGTGCTCGCGGTCCGGAAACACTTCATCCTGGCGCGGCAGGTTGGCGCCGCCGGAGTCCACCAGGTAGATGCAGGGCAGGCGATTCTGCTGGGCGATGGCCTGGGCACGCAGGTGTTTCTTCACCGTCAGCGGGTAGTAGGAACCGCCTTTGACGGTCGCATCGTTGGCGACAATCATGCATTCGACGCCTTCCACGCGGCCGATCCCGGCAATCACGCCGGCGGCGGGAACGTCCTCGCCGTACACGTCGTGAGCGGCGAGGGGGCTGATTTCCAGGAACGGCGAACCGGGGTCGAGCAACCGGTTGATGCGCTCGCGCGGCAGCAATTTGCCTCGGGATGTGTGCCGCTCCTGGGCCTTGGCACCGCCGCCTTGCTGGACTTGGGCGAGCAGGGTGCGCAGGGCCTCGACCTGTTCGAGCATCGCGTCGCGGTTGGCGACGAACTCCGCCGAACGTGGGTTGAGCTGGGTGTGCAGAATCATGGGCTACTCCGTAGCAGCTCTAAGCTTCAAGCCACAAGCTGCAAGCAGGCGCGCAGTTCGCTTGCCGCCTGAAGCTTGTGCCTTGTAGCTGACGAAAATCATTTTGTTTCGTTGAACAGTTCGCGGCCGATCAGCATGCGGCGAATCTCACTGGTGCCAGCGCCGATTTCGTACAGCTTGGCGTCGCGCAACAGGCGACCGGCCGGGAATTCATTGATGTAGCCGTTGCCACCGAGAATCTGGATCGCATCGAGGGCCATTTGCGTGGCGCGTTCGGCGCTGTAGAGGATCACCCCGGCGGCGTCCTTGCGGGTGGTTTCACCGCGCTCGCAGGCCTGGGCCACCGCATAGAGGTAGGCGCGGCTGGCATTGAGCTGGGTGTACATGTCGGCGACCTTGCCCTGGATCAGCTGGAATTCGCCGATGCTCTGGCCGAACTGCTTGCGGTCGTGGATGTAGGGCACGATCAGGTCCATGCAGGCCTGCATGATCCCGGTCGGGCCGCCGGACAGGACCACGCGCTCGTAGTCGAGCCCGCTCATCAGCACTTTCACGCCGCCGTTGAGCACGCCGAGGATGTTTTCTTCCGGCACTTGCACGTCATCGAAGAACAGCTCGCAGGTGTTGGAGCCGCGCATGCCGAGCTTGTCGAATTTGTTGCTGCGGCTGAAGCCTTTCCAGTCGCGCTCGACGATGAACGCGGTGATGCCGTGGGGGCCCTTTTCCAGGTCGGTCTTGGCGTAGATCACATAGGTGTTGGCGTCGGGGCCGTTGGTGATCCAGGTCTTGCTGCCGTTGAGGACGTAATGGTCGCCACGCTTGTCGGCCCGCAGTTTCATCGAAACCACGTCGGAGCCGGCGTTGGGTTCGCTCATGGCGAGCGCGCCGATGTGTTCGCCGCTGATGAGGCTGGGCAGGTACTTGGCTTTCTGCTCGTGGGTGCCGTTGCGGTTGATCTGGTTCACGCACAGGTTGGAGTGGGCGCCATAGGACAGGGCCACCGACGCCGAGCCGCGGCTGATTTCTTCCATGGCCACCACGTGGGCCAGGTAACCCAGGCCGGCGCCGCCATATTCTTCCGGCACGGTAATGCCCAGCAGGCCCATGTCACCGAACTTGCGCCACAAGTCGGCGGGAAACAGGTTGTCGAGATCGATCTGAGCTGCCCGCGGGGCGATTTCCTTGGCAACGAAGGCTTGCACCTGTTCGCGCAGCATGTCGATGGTTTCGCCGAGGGCAAAGTTCAGGGATGGGTAGCTCATGGGACACCTTTGGCTTTTTTGTCGGGTGCGGAGAGGGAAGGGCTCGCTCTCACCTTGACGTTAACGTAAGCCTGCTATAAATGCCTGTCAATCACCTTTACGTTAACGTCAACTTGGTCCAGAGTAAGTTCGCTTTACAGCTCTTTGTGGCGAGGGAGCTTGCTCCCTCGCCACAAAAGCCTGGGTGCACACGGTTCACCGATACCCCCACCAATAAAGACAAGAGGGCGCGTCATGGATCAACCCGGTTTGCAGTCGCCACTGAGCTACACCCGCGGTTCCGAGGCCAAGGCTTTGCTGGTGCAAACCATCGGCCAGGCGTTCGACCACACCGTGGCTCGATTTCCCGAGGGCGAGGCGCTGGTGGTGCGTCATCAATCGTTGCGCTACACCTGGCAACAGCTCGCTGAAGCCGTCGATGTGCACGCCCGGGCCTTGTTGGCACTGGGCCTGAAAAGCGGCGACCGCCTCGGCGTGTGGGCACCCAACTGTGCCCAGTGGTGCATCAGCCAGTTCGCCAGCGCGAAGATCGGTGTGATCCTGGTCAACATCAACCCGGCCTACCGGGTGTCCGAACTGGAGTACGTGCTCAAGCAGTCCGGTTGCCAGTGGCTGGTGTGTGCCGGGTCATTCAAGACGTCGGACTACCACGTCATGTTGCAGGCACTCGCGCCGGAACTGGCGGAACAGCCGATCGGCCAGTTGCACAGCGAGCGCCTGCCGGATCTGCGGGGTGTCATCAGTCTCGATCCACAGCCGCCTTCGGGTTTCCTGCCCTGGTCACAGTTGGCTGCCCTGAGCACCGCGGTGACAGCCGGGCAGTTGGCCGAGCGCGAAGCCAGTCTGCATTTCGACCAGCCGGTGAACATCCAGTACACCTCCGGCACCACCGGCTTTCCCAAGGGCGCGACCCTCAGCCATCACAACATTCTCAACAACGGCTACATGGTCGGCGAAAGCCTGGGCCTGACCGCTGCCGACCGCTTGGTGATACCGGTGCCGCTCTATCATTGCTTTGGCATGGTCATGGGCAACCTGGGCTGCGTGACCCACGGCAGCACCATGATCTACCCGAACGATGCGTTCGATCCCTTGCTGACCCTGACCACCGTGGCCGAGGAACAGGCCACGGCGCTGTATGGCGTGCCGACCATGTTCATTGCCCTGCTGGATCAGCCGCAGCGAGGCGAGTTTGATTTGTCCAGCCTGCGCACGGGCATCATGGCCGGGGCCACGTGCCCGATCGAAGTGATGCGGCGGGTCATCGGTGAGCTGCACATGCGCGAGGTGCAGATTGCCTACGGCATGACCGAAACCAGCCCGGTGTCATTGCAGACCGGCCCTTCGGATGAACTGGAAGTGCGCGTGACCACCGTCGGCCGCACTCAGCCGCACCTGGAAAGCAAGATCATCGACGAAGCCGGTGAAATCGTGCCCCGAGGCACCATTGGCGAGCTGTGCACCCGCGGCTACAGCGCGATGCTCGGCTACTGGAACAACCCCAAGGGCACCGCCGAAGCGATCGACCAGGCGCATTGGATGCACACCGGCGACCTGGCGACCATGGACGAGCAGGGCTACGTCTGCATCGTCGGGCGTAACAAGGACATGATCATCCGTGGCGGCGAGAACGTTTACCCGCGTGAGCTGGAAGAGTTCTTCTTCACCCATCCGGCGGTGGCGGACGTGCAGGTGATCGGCATCCCGTGTTCCCGCTACGGCGAAGAAATCGTCGCCTGGATCAAGTGCCACCCCGGCCACAGTACCACCGCACAGGAGCTGCACGCCTGGTGCAAAGAGCGCATTGCCCACTTCAAGACGCCGCGTCACTTCAAGTTCGTCGATGCGTTTCCGATGACGGTCACGGGCAAGGTGCAGAAATTCCGCATGCGCGAAATCAGCATCCAAGAGCTGTGCGATAGGGACGAGGACTGAACAAGCAAGCCAATGGGCAGTGAGCCCTGTGGGAGCGAGCCAGCTCGCTCCCACCAGCCGATCCCCGGAAACCAAACGCCAGACAGCACAAAGGGGAGCCGAAGCTCCCCTTTAATTTTGTCGTCGCGTGCTCTTTTTTATTATTGAGGGGCGGCCTGTTGTTGTTTTTGGCAGCCGTGGCCCTTTACCGCTGTTTTTGGCGATCCCCATCCGGGATCAAGAGCAAACGTATTTTTTTGAGCGCTGATCTGCCTTTTCGCTTTGCGATCCAACCGATTCGGGCGCTACCTGAAGGTAGTTTTATTGTTCTCTGCCCGGTTGCGGGTTGCTCCTGAAAGCACCCTGAAAAGCACATCTTCTCCAAAAAAATCTGTTAGCTGCGTCTCTGCCGTGTTGTTTTTGTTATGTCAGAGTCGTTTCGTCTTGTTTTTATTGGGTTTGCTGCGTTTTTTTATTCTTGTTGTACCAGAGATATAGCAGGTGCCGTGCCAACTTTTAAAACTCTATATAAATCAATGAGTTGAATTTTTTATCAAAAAAATCTGGCGGGCCAAACCTGACAAATTGTTTCCGTGTTACTCGTTTCGCCGCCGTTACAAAGCCCAGCGGTAACACCTCACTGTGCGCTGCGTGCCTTGGCGACGCGTGAACCGGTGGGACGGCCCAGCACGTCACAGATCTGCCGGCCCGCGGCAATCAATGCCTCCAGGTCGACACCGGTCTCGATGCCCAGGCCGTTGAGCAGGTAGAGCACGTCCTCGGTGGCGACGTTACCGCTGGCGCCCTTGGCGTAGGGGCAGCCCCCCAATCCGGCGATGGAGCTGTCGAACACCGCGATCCCTTCCAGCAGGCTGGCGTACACGTTGGCCATGGCCTGGCCGTAAGTGTCATGGAAATGCCCGGCGAGCTTGTCCCGCGGCACTTGCGCGCCGACCACCTCGAACATCCTGCGGGTGGCGCCGGCGGTGCCCGTGCCGATGGTGTCGCCCAGGGACACTTCATAGCAGCCCATCGCGTACAGCTCACGCGCGACCCACGCGACTTGCTCGGGCTTGACCGTGCCTTCATACGGGCAGCCCAGCACGCAGGACACATAGCCACGCACGCTGACACCGTGCTGCCGGGCAGCCGCCATGATCGGCGCGAAGCGCTCCAGGCTTTCCTTGATGGAGCAATTGATGTTGCGCTGGGAGAATGCTTCGGACGCGGCGGCAAATACCGCCACTTCCTTCACGCCAGCCGCCAGCGCGTCTTCAAAGCCCCGCAGGTTTGGCGCCAGGGCGCCATAGGTAACACCGGGCTTGCGCTGGATCTGCGCAAAGACCTCGGCGGAGCCGGCCATTTGCGGCACCCATTTGGGCGAAACGAAACTGCCGACCTCGATGTAGCCCAGGCCGGCGGCGCTCAAGGCATCCACGAGGTTCACCTTGTCGGCGACGCTGATGGGTTGTGCCTCGTTCTGCAGGCCATCGCGGGGGCCGACTTCGATCAAGCGTACAAAGGAGGGGAGGGACATAGAGGTTGACCTGTAGTGAGTTGCCAATATGTTGAGCGCAATGATGAACCCATTGTGGGAGCGAGCTTGCTCGCGATAGCGCTGGATCAGCTTGCATCGATGTTGAATGTGCCGTCATCGCGAGCAAGCCCGCTCCCACAGGGGAAAGTGTTACTGGACGATTTTCTCACCCTCGATCGTCTGCTCCAGCGCCTGGATGCAGCGTTCTTCGGCAGTGTCGAGTTCCAGTTTCATCTGTTCGATGTCCAGCAATTGCTGTTCGAGCTGCTCCCGGCGCTCGGCGATTTTCGCCAGCATGCTGTGCAGTTGTTTCCGGTTGCCGCTGGTGGGGTCGTAGAGCTCGATCAGCTCGCGGCACTCGGCCAGGGAGAAGCCGATGCGCTTGCCCCGCAGGATCAGCTTCAGGCTGACCTTGTCTCGCGGCGAATAGATGCGTTCCTGGCCGCGACGCTCTGGGCTCAACAGGCCTTGCTCTTCATAGAAGCGGATGGCGCGGGTGGTGATGTCCAGCTCACGGGCGAGGTCGGAGATGCTGTAGGTCTGGCTGCTCATGGAAGCGCTCGAAACGAAGGGGGCTGGCGCTAAGCTAAAGGCAGGTTGACGTTCGCGTCAAGCAAGGAGGTTCTGTACACAAAACCTGTGGGAGCAAGCTTGCTCCCACAATGTTGGTCGCCTAAACCTTGTCGAGCTTCTTCTCATGGGCCGTCACTTGCTGGCACAGCTCGATCATCTGCTCGCGCATCCAGCGGTTGGCCGGGTCCTGGTCGGTGCTTTCATGCCAGTAAAGGTGGGTTTCCACTGGCGGCACATCGTTGACCGGCAATTGGAAGGCGTGCAGGTCGTGGCGGCGGGCGAAGCGTTCGGGCACGGTCATGACCATGTCGGTCTGCTGCAACACCTGGGACGCCATCAGGTAATGTTGGGAACGCAGGGCGATCTTGCGCTGGATGCCCATCTTGCCCAAGGCCAGGTCGACATAGCCCAGGCCATTGCGCCGGCTGGAAATATGCACGTGGGTCTGGGCCAGGTAATCGTCGAGGTTGATCTTTTCCTTGCCCGCCAGTGGGTGCCCCTTGCGCATGGCGCACACGTAGCGGTCTTCCATGAGCTTGACGTGGCGCACCTGCGGGTCGGTGTTGAGCGGTGCATCGACGGCGAAGTCGAGGCGACCGGCCGCCAGTTCCTTGGTGGTCTCACGGCGCTTGGACAGGAAACTCTCGATGGCCACGGTCGGCGCCAGGCGGCGCAGGCGCTGGAACAGCGGCGGCAGGATCACGCCTTCGGTGAGGTCGGTCATGCTGATGCGGTACGTCTTGACGGCCTGCAAGGGGTTGAAGATGCGGCTTTCCTGCACCGACACCCGCAGCAGCGACAACGCGTTGCGCACCGGGCCGATGATGTTCTGGGCCATGGGCGTGGGCACCATGCCCTGGGCGGTGCGCACGAACAGCGGATCGTTGAAGGTTTCGCGCAAACGCGCCAGGGCATTGGACACGGCGGGCTGAGTGATGCCGACGATTTGGCCGGCGCGGGTCAGGTTGGCTTCGGTGTAGATCGCGTCGAAGACGATGAAAAGGTTCAGGTCGACCTTGCTCAGATTCATGGCGCTGCACTCTTGTATTCGGGCGGGTTCTTGGACTTGTTGTGGGTGCCAGGTAACGATGCGAATCAGTGAAACATATATCGGTGATGAATGTTAATACACGCCGAGAATAGGTTAGGTAAATTTTCGTAGCTGAACTAGCATCGATTTCATGACCTGAAATCAACCTCTGCCAAGAAGGTGCTGTCCATGGATTTTGCCTATACCCCCAAGGTTCAGGAATTGCGTGAACGCGTCACGGCGTTCATGGATGCCTATGTCTATCCGGCTGAAGCGGTGTTCGAGCGGCAAGTGGCCGAAGGCGACCGCTGGCAGCCCACGGCGATCATGGAAGAGCTCAAGGCCAAGGCCAAGGCCGAAGGCCTGTGGAATTTGTTTCTGCCTGAGTCGGAGCTGGGTGCCGGCCTGACCAATCTGGAATATGCGCCGCTGGCAGAAATCATGGGCCGCTCGCTGCTGGGACCGGAGCCGTTCAACTGCTCGGCGCCGGACACCGGCAACATGGAAGTGCTGGTGCGTTACGCCAACGAGGAGCAGAAACAACGCTGGCTCGCGCCGCTGCTGCGCGGCGAGATCCGTTCGGCCTTTGCCATGACCGAACCGGATGTGGCCTCGTCGGACGCCACCAACATGGCCGCCCGCGCCGAGCGCGACGGTGACCAGTGGGTGATCAACGGCAAGAAATGGTGGACGTCGGGGGCTTGCGATCCACGTTGCAAGATCCTGATCTTCATGGGCCTGAGCAACCCCGATGCGCCGCGCCACGCCCAGCACTCGATGATCCTGGTGCCGGTGGACACTCCCGGGGTGAAAATCGTCCGGCCGCTGCCGGTGTTCGGCTACGACGATGCGCCACACGGCCACGCCGAAGTGCTGTTCGACAACGTGCGGGTGCCGTACGAAAACGTTCTGTTGGGTGAAGGACGCGGCTTCGAGATCGCCCAGGGGCGTCTCGGCCCAGGCCGGATCCACCACTGCATGCGTTCCATCGGCATGGCCGAGCGCGCATTGGAATTGATGTGCAAGCGCGCCGTCAGCCGCACCGCGTTCGGCCAGCCGTTGGCGCGCCTGGGCGGTAACGTCGATAAGATCGCCGACTCGCGCATGGAGATCGACATGGCGCGCCTGCTGACCTTGAAGGCGGCGTACATGATGGACACGGTGGGCAACAAAGTGGCGAAGAGTGAAATCGCCCAGATCAAGGTGGTTGCGCCGAACGTGGCGTTGAAGGTCATCGACCGGGCGATCCAGATCCACGGGGGCGCCGGGGTTTCCAACGATTTCCCGCTGGCCTACATGTACGCCATGCAGCGCACCCTGCGCCTGGCCGACGGCCCGGATGAAGTGCATCGGGCAGCCATCGGCAAGTTCGAGATCGGCAAGTACGTGCCCAAGGAGATGTTGCGCAGCGGGCGCTGAAGACCAGCTTGCATCCGCCGCCATAAGAGCCCTGTGGGAGCGGGCTTGCCCGCGAAGAGGGCGGTACCTTCAAAAGAGATGCAAGCTGACCCACCGCCTTCGCGAGCAAGCCCGCTCCCACGGGGAATGAGTATGTGTCCAAGATGGACGACGCACCGCAAACCCACTGTGGGAGCGGGCTTGCCCGCGAAGAGGGCGGTACCTTCAAAAGAGATGCAAGCTGACCCACCGCCTTCGCGAGCAAGCCCGCTCCCACAGAGGAATATGGCGGTCACCGATATCGCGGCCACCCAGATCCCCTGTGGGAGCGAGCTTGCTCGCGATGGCGGCTCCAGGACTACTCCTTGACGCTCATGTACTCTTCGGCCCAGCGGATGTATTCCTCGGGCTGGGTGTAGGTGTGGGTCAGTTCAGTGGCGCTGAGGTCCGAGGCCTGGGTGAAGATCTGGCGTTGTTCGCGCAGGCTGTCGTAGGTGGCCTTGATCGCGGCGAAGTAGGCGCCGTGGCCGTCGATGGTGACGCGCACGCCCAGTTCGGCCAGGCGCTTGTCGTCGCGCAGCAGCGGGTTGCCGTAGGTGACGAGCATCAACGGCACGGTCAGGTTCTCGCTGATCTTTTCCAGGTGCTCGAAGTCTTGCACGCCCACCATGCAGATCCCGTCCGCCCCGGCTCGTTCGTATTGCTGGGTCCGGCTGATGATTTCCTGGACCGGCAGGATCCCGGCATTGGTCCGGGCAATGATCGCCATTTCCGGGTCGACCCGGGCTTCCAGCGCCGCGCGAATCTTGCCGACGCCTTCGGCCACGCTGATCAGGTCGGTGGACTTGCGGCCAAACTGGGCCGGCAGCAAGGTGTCCTCGATGGTCAGCGCCGCCACGCCGGCGCGCTCCAGCTCGATGATGGTGCGCATCACGTTCAAGGCGTTGCCATAGCCATGGTCGGCGTCGGCGATTACCGGCAGTTGCGCCACGCGACCGATACGGGTGGCCTGTTCGGCGAACTCGCTGAGGGTGATCAAGGCAAAGTCCGGCGCGCCCAACACTTGCAACGACGCGACCGAGCCGCCCAGGATCCCTACTTCAAAGCCCAGGTCGGCGGCGATCCGAGCCGACATCGGATCAAACACCGACGCGGTGTGGTAGCAGGTCTGGGAAGCCAGCAGTTGACGAAAGTTGCGGCGTAAATCTTGATGGGAAAGCCTGGACATGTGAGTTCCACCATTGGAATGGAACGGCTTGAGCAAAAGTGTCAACGCCGAAAGAATCAAAGGCTATCACGTGGCAGGTATAAAGATGATGACGAATGCGCATGGGCCATGCCTGCGGTGCATTGTCGAGTAGGCGGCGAGGCTACGCCGCCACTGCCTGTTGCCCCTGCTTGAGGAGTGCCACGGCGCGCACGGTGTCGCCGGGTTGCACTTGCAGGCGCTTGGCGGTGAGACGGTCGACGAGCAGGCTGTGGCCGTGCTGGTGGGCCCGGGCGCTGGTGACACGGCAGTTTTCCAGGCGTCGGTTATGGATCAGCCACACCGGCGACTGTTCGTCCGGTGCGCCCACGGCCAGGGTCAGCGACTGGCTGTCGCGCACGGTGCGGATCTTCGCCACCGGCGCTTCGATCACGGGGCCTGCGTCGAAAATGTCGATGTAGCCCTTATGGCTGAAGCCTTCGGCATTGAGAATCCGCATGGCCGGCTCGCTGTTTGGATGGGCCTTGCCGATCACCGCCTGGGCCTGTTCGGTGAGCAGGCAGGTGTACAGCGGTTGGCGTGGCATCAGCTCGGCGATGAACGATTTGTTGCCCATGCCGGACAACTGGTCTGCATAGCTGAAGTCCCTGCGGAAAAAGTGCCGTCCCAGGCTGTCCCAGAACGGCGAGCAGCCCTGTTCGTCGGCATGGCCACGCAGCTCGGCGATCAGTTTTTCCCCGAACAGCTGGGAAAACTCGGCCACGAACAGCAACCGTGCCAGGGACAACAGGCGCCCATTGTGGCCATGACGTTGTTCGGGGTGCAGGAACAACGAGCAGATTTCCGATTGCCCGGTCATCTCGTTGTTCAGGAACAGCGTCGGGATCTGTCGCTGGATGCCCAGTTCCGGTGCCGAACCGACGGTCACCCCGACCCGGTAGTTGTACCAGGGCTCGCGCAGTCCCACCGCGCCGGTCAGGGCGCTGATGCCCACCACCTGGTGGTCATCGTCTTCGAGCACGAACAGGTAATCAGCGTCGGCGCGTTCCACTTGCCCGGCAAAGGTGCGCTGGGCCCAGCGCACGCGATGGGCCAGGCGCTCTTCGTTGGCCGGCAGGCTGGTGAAGCCGGGGCCCGCGCAACGGGCCAGGTCCAGCAGCGCAGGCAGGTCGGTGAGGGCGACCGGGCGGACAATCATGATGCTGCTCCTTCGTCGTGTCGGTTCCGGTGCCGATGCGGGAGGTTCATAGGGTCACCACCCGGATCGGGTCGCCTGGCGCGACGCCCAGGGCAGCCAGCAGGTCCGGCGACAGGGCCACCGGGCCTTGCGGGTTCACATCCAGTTCGGCGACGACGGCGCGGTAGTTGCCGAGCCCTTCGTTGCTCACCAGGTACCGGCCCCTGGCGTCGATCTGCGGGCTATGGCTGGCGATGGCGAGCCGGCTCTGGGTGATGGAGCGGATGTTCGCGATGCGCGCATGCAGTGTCGGTCCGCCGTCGAAGAGGTCCACGTAGTTGTTGGTTTCGAAGCCCTCGCGCGCCAGGATGTCGAAAGCGTCCTGGCCGTCGGGATGGACCCGGCCGATACACGCCTGGGCCGCGGGCGGCAGCATCGGCACGTAGATCGGGTATTGCGGCATCAGCTCGGCGAGGAAGGTGCGGCTTTGCAAACCACACAGGCGTTCGGCTTCGACGTAGGGCAGGTCGAAGAAGTGCTGGCCGATGGCGTCCCAGAACGGCGACTGGCCGTCTTCGCTGAAACCGACGATTTCGGTGATCACGCCTTCGGCAAAGCGCTGGGGATGGGCGGCGATGAACATCA
This sequence comes from Pseudomonas sp. MS646, assembly GCF_036693845.1. Classification (NCBI taxonomy): domain Bacteria; kingdom Pseudomonadati; phylum Pseudomonadota; class Gammaproteobacteria; order Pseudomonadales; family Pseudomonadaceae; genus Pseudomonas; species Pseudomonas sp. MS646. The sequence continues at coordinate 4,017,108 of NZ_CP144763.1, read as the reverse complement.
GCCGGGCCCGGGACAACAGCTCCGAGGCCGGTGTACGCACGCGCTCGGCATCGATGTGAAAGCTGCGCAGCAGCGTCTGGCCATTGAGGTCCTGGCACAGCGACAGTGCCGGGACCCCGTGCTGGATGTTCAACTCCCGGGATTCGCTGGAAAACGGCCGGTTGCGCAAACTGTAGAACGGTTCGTTGCAACCGGTGTTGGCGAGCACTTCCGAGCAGCCGACCAGGCGCCCGTCATCGAGGTCTTGCAGGACGAAAAAATAACTCTCCCCGCCGGCCTTCTGCACATCGGCCTCCAACGAGGCGCACGAGGCGAGGATTTTCTCCCGCAGGCGCTCGGTGTCGTCTGGCAGCGACGTGACGCCCACCAGGCTGTCCCGGGCCAACTGCTGCAGTTGCGGCAGATCGCTAAGTTGCACTGGACGTAAAGCCAGCATGGATTGCACTCCTGTTCCAGAGGGCCCGGTGCCTGGCACCGGGCTTGACGATCACTGTCGATGTCCACGCATTGTCATCACCGGCGGTCGAACCCTTCGACCGCCGCCCCTCATTGGCCGGTCGGGTCGGGCAGGGTGGTGCGTCCGCCGAATCGGTTCAACGCACACAGGTAGATCACGCCGGCGGCAATCCAGATCAGGCCGAGTTTCTGCGCCCCGACGCCCATGTTGTACATGATGGCCGCGACGATCGCGAAGCCCACCAGCGGGCAGACCAGGTGACGGATGAACTGGCCCGAGCGCTGGCGTCTCCAGTAGTGGTTGATCACGGTGATGTGCAGCAACATGAAGCCACTCAGGGCGCCGAAATTGACCAGGGAGGTGAGGGTGTCCACGGCGTCGATGAACAGGTAGCAGATCAGCAGCGACAGCAGCGCGACCAGGTAGATGCTCACGTACGGGGTGTTGTGCCTTGGATGAACCTTGGCCAACACTTTGGGCAACTGGCCGTCCCGGGCCATGCCGAACAGCAGGCGCGATACCGCCGCCTGCGAGGTGATCGCCACTGCGACGCCCCAGGCCAGGGCCGTGGCGACAGCGGTCAAGGTGGCCAGCCAACTGCCGGCCGCCAGCTCGGCGATTTCATAGAACGCGGTGTCGGCGGACTTGAAGCCCATGCCGGCCGCCAGGTCGGTGGCGATCCAGGTCTGCACCACGAAGATCACCCCCATCACCAGCAGGGTCACCAGCGCCGCCTTGCCGATGCTGCGGCCCGGCTCGTGCTTGATTTCCTCGGCCAGGGTGGAAATGGCGTCGAAGCCCAGGAACGACAACACCGCGATGGACACGGCCTGCATCAGCAGGGCGAAGTTGAAGTGTTCGGGGCTGTACAGCGGCGCCAGGGTCAATTGGCCGTTGCCGGCGCCACCGTGCAGGGCTGTCCAGGCATACGACAGGAAGATCCCCAGCACCACCAGTTGGGCCAGCAGGAACAGGATGTTCATCCGCGCGGTGAAGGTAATGCCCCGCAGGTTGACGAAGGTCGCGCTGAGCAGGAACGCGAGGATGAAACCAACCTTGGGGATCTGCGGGTACAAATGATTCAGCGCCATCGCCGCGTACACGTACAGCAGCGGCGGGATCAGCAGGTAGTCCAGCAACATCAGCCAGCCGGCGATGAAGCCGACGTGTGGGTTGAGACCCCTTTGCGCGTAGGAATAGACCGAGCCGGCTACCGGAAAGGCCCTGGCCATGCTCCCGTAGCTCAACGCGGTGAACAGCATCGCCACCATGCCGATGATGTACGCCAGCGGCACCATCCCCGGCGCCTCGGCGTTCACGTAGCCATACACGCCGAACGGCGCGATGGGGATCATGAAGATCATCCCGTACACCACCAGGTCGGTGAGTGACAGGCTGCGTTTCAACTCCTGTTTGTAGCCAAATGCCTCGATACTCATGAGCCGTTCTCCTTTTCAGCTGTGTAGGTTGTGCTGGCTTGCCGCTGTGCCTAGAGCAGCGGGGCCAGGTATGCACTCCAGGTGCGTACCGCTTCGGGGCTGCGCAGCAAGTCGTTGCGCACCTCGATCAACACCGAATCCAGGCCGCGTCCATCGCCGTGCACCGGAACCGTCATGTCGGTCAACGGGTTGATCTTGTAGGGTTGGTTACCGGCCGCCCGCAGGGAGTGGCGGGTCAGCCCATCGACGATGCGCTGGGCATAGTCCCGGGCTTCACCGAACAGCACGCCCGCTTCCAATGCGCGTGGTTGGCCGTAGAACACCGGGGTGAAACTGTGAATGCCCACCACCCGCACTGGGCGGTTGTCGGCCAGGCGGCGGTCGATCAGCGCGCGCAAGCAATCGTGGAACGGATGGAACAGGCATTGCTGGCGGTAGGCGCGGGTGGCGTCGTCGAGGGACTGGTTACCCGGAACCTGGTAGATCTCGCTTTGTGGCGGGATGCTGTCGGCCACGTGCAATGGGCGGTTCAGGTCGATCAGCAGGCGCGAATAGCGGGCCGACAGCAGCGTCGCGCCGAGGGTCTCGGACAAGCGTTCGGCCAGGGCCAGGGCACCGATGTCCCAGGCGATGTGTTCGTGGGAGGCGGTTTCATCCAGGCCCAGGTCGCTCAGGGCAGGGGGAATGTAGCGGCTGGCGTGTTCGCACACCAGCACCAGCGGGTGTTCGGACTCTTCCCGCAGCAACCGGTAGGCCGGCTCGGTGTAGAGCCCCGACTCGGCACACTCAATAGATTCGCGCATAGTGCTCACAACGCTCGGCAGGTGACAGCGCCTCGGTCAAGGCCAGCTCCTGGGCCTTCAAGGCGAAATAGGTTTCGACCAGCGGGCGGGGCAGGGCTTGAAGCAGCGCCCCGCTGTGACGCAGGCAATCCAGTGCCTGGGCCAGGGTCGTTGGCAGGGCGATAATGCCACGTTCGCGCCGCTGTGCTTCATCCAGCTCATCGGGTATTTCATCGGTCACCGCGTTCAACGGCAGGTGCTGTTCGATGCCCAGTCGTCCGGCGATCAACACGGCGGCCATCGCCAGGTGCGGTGAGGCGGTGGCGTCCATGGCGCGGAACTCCAGGTTGTACTGGCTCGCCACCGACTTGCCCCCCAGGCTCACCGTGGGGCAGATGCGCAATGCCGCCTCGCGGTTGCGCTGTCCCAGGCAGGCATAGGAGGCGCTCCAGTGATGGGGTTGCAGGCGTTCGTAGGACACCGGGGTCGGTGCGGTCAGGGCGCACAGCGCCGGCAGATAGTGCAGCACGCCAGCGGCCCAGTGCTGGCCGAGGCTGGACAGGCCGTTGGCGCTTGCGTCGTCGTGCAGCATCGGGTCGCCGCTCAAGTCCTGCAGGCTCAGGTGCAGGTGCACGCCGTTGCAAATGGCGTGTTCCCCGGTCTTGGGCGCGAAACTCAGGTCCAGGCCCATCTGCCGGGCGATCTCCCGGCTGATTTCCCGCACGTTCACCGCGCGATCGGCAGCGGCCACCCCGAGGGTCGGGCGGCAGGTGATCTCGTACTGGTGCTTGCCGTATTCGGGCAGGAACATCTCCGGTTCGACACCGCCGGCCCGCAGCGCACTGAGCAGCCAGCCGGCGAACCCGGCCTGCTGGCGCTGGGCCTGGAGGCTGAAGGCCAGGCGATCAGGCAGGGCGGGCGTGGCGCTCAGGTTGAACTCATGTTCGAACGCGGCGAAAACCTGCAGCCCCAGTCCGGTGCGGTAACGCTCCACTTCGTCCTGCAGCAGCGTGCGCGGGCAGGCGCCCCAGGGCCGGCCGTCGGTCTCGCGCACGTCGCAGTGGATGAAGTCCAGGGCCGGCGCGGCGCTGTCGGGGCCGTTGTCGACGGTCACCCGGCTGGACAGGTCCGGTATCAGCCGCAGGTCGCCATGGGCGCCCCAAGGGTTGCTTGACGCGATGATGTCCTGGGGCGTCAACGCGCTGTTGGCCGGCACCCAGCCACACCCGGCGCTGACGTAGTGGGCCAGTTCGTCGCTGGGCAGCGAACGCCCGCGGGTCACGCCGATCAGGTCGGTGCTCACCAGTGTCGTCAGGGGCAGCGGTAACAGGCGTGGCGCCGTATCGGGGCGGCTCATGGCTGCATCTCCTGCAAGCGAGCGAGCACGGTGGCGGTGTCGGTGATCCAGCAATAACCCTTGATCGCGTTCAGGCAGGCCAGGTGGCGCTGTTCGGTGTACGTGGCGCAGGCATCTTCCACCAGTGTGACCAGGTAACCGCGGTCGGCGGCGTCGCGGACCGCCATGTCGACGCATTGGTCAGTGACGATGCCGGCGACGATCAGGTGGCGGGTTTCCAGGTTACGCAGCACGTAGTCGATGTTGGTGGAATTGAAGACCCCGGAGGACGTCTTCGGCAGCACGATCTCGTTTTCCTGCGGGGCAAGCTCGGCGATGATCTGCGCCTCGGGGCTGCCCTTGGGCAGGTGCATGTCCGACAGCTTGTGATCCAGGGAGCGGTCGCGGCCATCGGCGGTGAGGCTTTCGATGTGGGTATGCAGCACGTTGTGCCGCGCCGCCCGCATCGCGGCGAGCAAGCGTTGCTGGTTGGGGATCACCTGTTGGCGGGCGCGGCGGATGAAGTACTCGGCCTCGGGGCTGGCGAGGTGGGCATCGAACTGCACTTCCAGCCAGGCGCGTTGCATGTCCACCAGCAGCAAGGCCGTGTGGTCGCGGGTGAACGGCAGGTCCCGGGGCGAACGGTGGGGGAGCGAGAACATCCTTATTTTTCCTCCAACAGGTGCGTGTTGAATGCCGAGCGCAAGGCGTCGATGCCGTCCAGGCGTTCGGCCAGGTCGGGGCATTGCAGCGTCAGGCAGGCGACCAGGGCCTCGACCTGGGCCAGCGCCGGGACCAGGCTGTCGAACGCCGAGACTGACTCGACCGGGGCGCTGATGATCAGGTCGGCCAGCTCGCGCAAGGGCGAAGCGTAGACGTCGCTGAACAGCACGACCCGGGCATGCCGTTCCTTGGCCGCGCTCGCCACTCGCAGGGCCTGGGCCTGGTAGCGCCGGTAATCGAAGATCAGCACCAGGTCCTGGCGCTGGACGTCGAACAAGCGATCAGGCAGTTGGGCGTTGTCCTCCAGGGCAAAACAGCCGGCGCGCAGCAGGCGCAGGTGGTTGAGCAGGTAGTGGGCGAGGAAACTGCTGAAGCGCCCGCCGAAGCAATGCACCTGATGGCGGCTGTCGAGCAGCCATTGCACCAGGATGCGCACGTCTTCGGGTTGGGTCAGGGCCTGCGTGTCGCTGAGGTTGCGTTGACTGACCGCCAGGTAGTGGCTCCAGGTATCGCCCTGCTGGGATTTGGCCCGCGGTTGCAACAGCGTGCGCGGGGAGCGCAGGCGGTGATCCATGTCACTGAGCAACGCCTCCTGGAATTCGGCATAGCCACCAAAGCCGAGCTTTTTCACCAGCCGCACGATGGTCGGGTCGCTGACACCAGCGTGGTCCGCCAGGCGCGACATCGGCCCCAGGCCATTGCGTGGGTAGTGGTCGAGCAGGGCGCGTACGACCTTGCGTTCCGACGGCGTCAACACCAGGCCGGGATCGGTGATCAGGTCTCTGAGAGGCGGCATCCGTGCTCCTTGCCGGGATGGGTGTTGGATTTCTTTCATAACTCCTGAAAATAGTATTTATGTAGCTGGTGCTACATGTCCAGCGCTTTTTACGTCCCGTTTAAAATGACCGGGTAGGGTCCGAAAGCGCCGTAGGACATGGCTTTGGTCGAAGTGACTCGGTATGTCAGCCAATGCTTTTTGTTGTGTAAGAAATAACGCCATTTTGTCTCGGTTATTTGATTTCGTATAAGGTGCTGTACAAGTAAAAGCCTGAATATGCCGGCGATGAACCGCTTTTGAATGTGTGGGAGTTCCTGCGTGCAAGCCACTCGCCTGACCCTGATTTGCCATGCCCGGACCGTCGCCCAGAAACACGCGCGTTTCGGCCTGGATGAGCCGCTGGACGCCGATTGGCTGGCACAGCGTCGCAGCGTCGGCGATGACTACCGCCACGTTCGGCACCTGCTGTGCGCACCGGAGTTGCGCGCGCGCCAGACCGCCGCGGTGTTCGGCCTCGAGCCTGAGGTGACCGAGGCCCTGGCCGATTGCGACTTGGGCAACTGGCGCGGGCGGTCCATCGACGAGCTGTTCAAGGACGAGCCGCGCGCAGTGCAAGCCTGGCTCGACGACCCTGAGGCGGCACCCCACGGCGGTGAGTCCGTCGCCGCTTTGTGCCGCCGGGTCGGCGACTGGCTGGCGAACCTGGAAACCCGGCCAGGGCACGTGCTGGCCGTCACTCATCCCTTTGTGATTCGCGCGGCGCTGGTCCATGTCCTGGGCTGTAGCGCCGCCTTCAACCGGATCGACATCGAACCACTGTCCGCCGTCGAGTTGCGCTTCAATGGCGTCTGGCGATGGCGCACCCAGGGCCCTGGCCAGGAGACGTCAGCATGAAGCAGCTATTGGTCATCGGCATCGGTGCCGGCGATCCGGATCACCTGACCATGCAGGCCGTCAAAGCCCTGAACCGAGTGGACGTGTTCTTTCTCATGGACAAGGGCCCGGCCAAGGGCACATTGCTGGATTTGCGTCATGAGATCTGCCGGCGCTACATCGTCGATCACCCATACCGTTTCGTCACCGCCGACAGTCCCGAGCGCCAGCGTGGCGAGGTGGACTATCCGACCAGCGTTGAAGACCTCAACCGCGCGAAACAGGCCACCTTCGAACGGCTGATCAATGATGAGTTGTCCGACGGGCAGTGCGGTGGCTTCCTGGTGTGGGGCGACCCTTCGCTGTACGACAGCACCGTGCGCATCCTGCAGTCGATCCTCGACGCGGGCCGTTGTGCCTTCGAGTTTGACGTGATCCCCGGCATCAGCAGTGTCCAGGCCCTTGCGGCTCGCCATCGCGTGCCGCTGAACAGCATTGGCGGCGCGCTGGAGATCACCACCGGGCGGCGCCTGGCGGCGGGGCAGGTGAGCGACGCCGCCAGCGTGGTGGTGATGCTCGATGCCGAGGACGCGTATCGCCAAGTGAGCGATCCGGATACGCAGGTCTACTGGGGCGCTTATGTCGGGACGCCGGATGAAATCCTGATCCAGGGGCGGCTGGGGGACGTGGCCGACGACATCGAACGCACCCGCAAGGCCGCGCGCAAGGCGCATGGCTGGATCATGGATACTTACTTGTTGCGCAAGCCCTGAAGCTGTCCATTGTTTGTGCGGGCGCTATTGCTAATCCACTGCATTCACCCCCGCCCAAACCGCTCCCGATACACCGAAGGCGCCAACCCGACCACGCTGCGAAACGCCACGCGAAAGCTTTCCACCGAACGGTAGCCACACAACTGGGCGATGTTGTCGGTGTTGTCTTCGGTGCTTTCCAGCAGCTCGCGGGCGCGGGCCAGGCGTTCGTGTTGCAGCCAGGCCTTGGGCGACACGCCGCAAGCCTGGGTGAAATGGCGCAGGAAGGTGCGTTCGCTCATGGCCGCCTGGCTGGCCAGTTCGCGCACGCCGAGGGGTTCGTGCAGGCGCTCGCGGGCCCATTGCATGACGCTCGACAGGTCGCTGCGAGGCGTGCGACTGACCGGCGAAGGAATGAACTGCGCCTGTCCGCCGGTCCTTTGCGGTGACATCACCAAGCGCCGTGCCACCGTGTTGGCGACCTGGACGCCATAGTCCCGCGCCACCAGGTGCAGGCAGGCATCGATGCCGGCGGCGCTGCCGGCCGAGGTGATGACCTGGCCGGAGTCCACGTACAACACGTCCGGGTCCACCCGGATGGCGGGGAAGCGCTCGGCCAGTTCGTCGGTGTAGCGCCAGTGAGTGGTGGCGCCGAGCCCATCGAGCAGGCCGGCCGCCGCCAGGACGAACGCCCCCGAACAGATCGACAACAGCCGCGCGCCACGGGCGTGGGCCCGGCGCAGCGCCTCCAGCAAGGCTTCGGACGGCGGCTCGCTGCGGCTGCGCCAACCGGGCACGACAATGGTCCGGGCCGTGTCGAGCAGTTCCATGCCGCCATCGGCGAGGATCTGGAAGCCGCCCATGGCACGCATCGGGCCGTCATCCACCGCGACGATCCGGTGCACGTACCAGGGAAACTCGAACTCGGGACGTTCCAGCCCGAAAATCTCGACGGCGACGCCGAATTCGAAGGTGCACAAGCCGTCGTAGGCAAGGATCGCGACCAGGCCGGAGGTAGGCTGCATTTGTCGGAAAATTCCCAGAGAGTGTCGTATGCGCCACTGTAGCGGTAACCCAGGGGCGGATAAAGTCTGTCCATGCCCTCATCACCTTGGAGTACACACGATGACTAGCCTGGTTCGCGAAGTGCCTGCCGCCCCGTCCGATATCGCCCTGGAGCATTTCCGCCGGCGCCTGTCGTTCGAAACCGATTGTTCCGACGTCCACGCCAGCCAGCAGGCCGGCGAGCTCGACTTTGTCCTGGTGGACGTCCGCGGACCGTCGGCCTACGAGCGCGGGCATGTGCCCGGGGCGATCAACCTGCCGACCCGCACGCTCACCGCCCAGGCCCTGGCGGCGTACCCCAAGGCCACGCTGTTCGTGGTGTATTGCGCCGGCCCGCATTGCAACGGTGCGAACAAGGCGGCGGTTCGCCTGGCGACCTTGGGTTACCCGGTCAAGGAAATGATCGGCGGCGTCATGGGCTGGCTCGATGAAGGGTTTCGCCTGACCGGCCTGGTGGAGCGAGTGGCGGACCAGGCCGTGCGCTGCGATTGCTGATACGGGCCCCCCGGCTGGCCGGGCGTTTGCTCAGCGCCGCATTCGAACGAGGTCATCCATGGCCGACAGGAAGCGTTGAACGTCGTCTTGAGAGGTGTAATGCGCGAGGCTGATCCTGGCCACGCCGTCATGCTCGTCAACACCCAGGGCCCGAACGGTCTGCGGGCTGAAGTGATGACCATGCCAGAGACGAATGCCTTGTTCGGCCATGTACCGGGAAATCATCTCGCTGGGTGTCGACGCCAGGGTAAAGGCCACGGTCGGCACCCGGCGTTCCCGTGCCTGGGCTGCGTGGTAGCCATGGATATGAACGCCTTTGAAGCTGCCCAACCCCTCCAGGGCTGACTGCACCAGCCGTTGCTCGTATTCGATGATGGCGTGCATCCCAGCGACAATCTGCTGCCGCTTGCCCGTCTGCTCGCCGCCCGTGCCAAACTCGCGGCCGATCCAGGCCAGGTGTTCGATGGCACCGAGGATTCCGGCGATGGCCTCGCGGCTCTTGCTCCCGGTTTCGAATTTATAGGGTGGTTTATCGGTCGTGGGCCGGGGTTTGTAGGGCATGAGCCTTTCGAGCAAGGCCAGGCGGCCCCAGAGGATCGCGTGATGGGGGCCGTGGAGCTTGTGCGATGAACACACCAGGAAGTCACACTGCAGGGCCTGCACGTCGATCACCCCATGGGGCGCGAACTGAACCGCATCGACATAGACCACCGCGCCTTTGCGCCTGGCCAGGGCGGCCACCGCGGCGACATCATTGATCGTGCCGGTGACGTTGTTCGCATAGCTCAACGCGACGACCTTGGTCCGATCCGTGATGATCGAGTCCATGTCGGCAATGCTGAAACCGTAGGCAAGGGGATCGAACGGCAGCCAGCGAACGTTCAGTTCCAGGTCTTTGGCTAATTCGAGCCAGGGCGAAATATTGGCTTCATGGTCGGACTGGGTCAGGACAATCTCATCACCTTTGCCAAGGCTTCGCCCCAGGCAACGTGAGAGATGGAACGTCAGCGTCGTCATGTTCTGGCCGAACACGATTTCCTCGGCACAGTGGGCATTGACCAGTGCGGCGGCTGCGCACCGAGCTTGGTCGATGGCGTCTTGTGCCATGACCGATGTCGAGAAATGGCCGCCCAGGTTGGCGTTGTGTTCAATCGCGGCCTCGACGCTGGCCGCAAGGGCACGCTTGCACATCTGGGTGCCGGCGGCGCTGTCGAGAAACACGCTGTCACGCGCCGAGGCCAGGGAGAACACCGGAAACTGTTGCCTGATACGCTCGATATCCAACATGTCGATCCTTCGTGATGGCGACTGAGGCTGTTCAGGCTTTCAAGTCGCTGAGGCTGATGCCCTGGGCCAGCAGCAAGTCCCTGATCCGATCCGATTCCGCCCAGTTCCTTTCGTTACGGGCCACGTTACGCGCGGCGATCAATTGGCTTTGTTCCGATGTCAGGCGGGTGGCCTGGGCGTCGAACAAACCGATGTCCAGCACCGCGTTGAAACTGCGCAGCAGGTCGATGCGTTCCGATTCAGTCAGCTCACTGGACTTGATCACCCACCAGAACTCGGCCATGGCGCTGGGGGTGTGCAGGTCCTTTTCCAGCGCAGCGAAGAACCTTCGATAGGACGCGGCATGCCTGGCCGAAAAAGCCTCGCCGACAGGGCCGCTGTTTTCCAGGGCGCTGCTGATCCGTCGCCGAGCTTTCTGCAAGGCCGTGGCGACGTCATCCAGTGCTTCCCATGAAAAAGCCAGGGCGCTGCGATAATGCGAGCCCAGCACCAGCAAGCGGAACGCGCAGGGGTCGTAGCCTTTGTCCACCAGCGAGTCCACCGTGAGGAATTCCCCGCTGGACTTGGACATTTTCTCTGTCTCCACATTGAGGAACTCGCAGTGGAACCAGTAGTTGACCCAGCGGTGACCGAAGCAGCATTCCGATTGTGCGATCTCGTTGGAATGGTGGACGTTGATATGATCGATACCGCCGCAATGGATATCGATCCTGTCACCCAGGTACTTGCTGGCCATGGCCGAGCACTCGATGTGCCAGCCGGGAAATCCCAGGCCCCAGGGAGATTCCCACTTCATGATCTGGCCCGGAAACTTCGAGGTCGAAAACCATAAGGCGAAGTCCGCTTGCGAGCGCTTCAACGGGTCGTGACTGACGCGTTCGGTGGCGCGTTGCTCGTCCAGCACCAGTTGCCCGAGTTCGTGATAGGCCGGGAATTTTTCCACGCTGAAATAGACATTCCCGGCGCTTGCATAGGCCACGCCTTTTTCCAGCAGGCGTTCGATCAGCGCGATGATTTCGGGGATATGCTGCGTCGCCCGGCACACCACGTCCGGGCGGGTGATATTCAACAGGCCGCAGTGGCGAAAAAAGGCGTCCTCGTAGAATTGAGCAATCTGCCAAGGGGTCTTGTTCTCGCGAGCGGCACCCACCATCAATTTGTCGTCGCCGGCGTCGGCGTCGGATTGCAGGTGCCCGACATCGGTGATGTTCATGACGTGCTTGACCGTCCAGCCGCGATGACGCAGGGTCTTGGCCAGCACATCTTCGAAGATGTACGTGCGCATGTTCCCGATGTGCGCATAGTGGTAGACCGTGGGGCCGCAGGCATACAGGCCTACCTGGTTTTCAACGATCGGCGTGAAGGGGACGACGGTCCTTCCCAGGGTATTGAATAGTTCCATTTTCCAACTCTTGCGTTGAGGGGGCATCGACGCCCCTGGCCATCCGGTTCAGCGCCCGGAGGAAGTCGTATTGCCCTGTCGGTCGAGATCCAGCCAATGATGGACACTCTCGCGATCCCAGGCCCGCAGCGCATAATCCTTCAACGTCTGGGGAACCGGATCGCCGTTGTAGATGAGCCTGTTCAACATGCCGGCGGCGTCGACGTCGGCGATGCACCACTCGTTGAAAAGAAACGCCTTGCCGTCCCGCAGGCTATGGGACAAGGTCTCGACCAGTCGCCGGGCATCGGCCACCGCCAATGGCCCCAGCGGTTCCTTTGACGGTGCGATGAAGATGGTCTCGGTGGGCCGGTTGCCGCGCAGGTTGAAGAAGTCGCTTCTCAGCCAGGCCTGGACTTGCCGGGCTTGGGCTCGGGCTTGAACGTCAACCGGAAACAGCCGGGCCTGCGGCGCAATGTCGTTCAGGTACTCGGCGATGGCGGACGATTCAGCCAGCGAAAACGCCCCATCCACCAGCGTCGGCACGCGGTGGGTGAGCGAGATCCCGGTGAATGGCGGCCGCTGGTGATCGCCTTGGGAAAGGTCGAGGTAGTGCAGGTCGAAATCGAACCGGCACTCCTTGAGCGCTACGAACGCGCACATGGCAAAGGGCGACGTGCATTGATGATCCACGTATAGCTTCATTGAGTCTTGCTCCATCCCGATCAAGGTCAGCAGGCTTGTGCGACCGCTGCCTGGCTGAGTTGCACGTCGAAGAAACCGGTGTCCTCGGCCTCTTTTTGCCGGATCCACAGGTAGTCGGCGTAGGTGACCGCAGGGTCTTCGTGAACCAGATAGATGAAGCCGTAGTTGGTCGAGATCCCGATGGTAGGCGCAACGCTGGCGCCAATTTCCGGGGCCCTGATCATCTTGAAGAAACTTGGCCTGGCGCTCAGTTCGTCAAGCCAACGACGATGGATCACCTGGCCGGAAACGCTGTTGATCATCCCGATGACTTCGCACGTCGCGTTCGACCGGTTGACTTTCTCCAGCATCGAATGGAACACCTCGGGATCGGCATAGCAGGCCGCGCAGAGATTGACGGCGTTGACGCCGCGCACGCGCGTCATCGCGCTGAGCTCCTGGGTTCCCATCATCCGGGCTGCCCACTCGATCAGCATCGGACCGTTGTTCGTCACCATCACCTCCAGGAACGAAGGGCCGATGTCGACGCCGAATGCATCCAGGCATTGGTGAACGTAGGCGATGATGGGGGCCGCTTCCTCCGAGAGCAGGTCGATCAGCACTTCACGGTCGTTGACCACCCCGGCGCCTGGCACGGGCTTGCGAGTGTCGCGCCAGATCTCGAAGACAAAATGTTCACCGTCTCGGGACACCGCCTGCACCAGGTACTGTTGGCCAGCCAGGTACTCCATCGCCAGCAGCGTGTCGTTGATGAGCCCCATTTCGTTGAGGCGCCCCAGCTCCTTGTCCACCGCGTGACGCACCTGCGCGATCTCGTAGCAGAAATGGATACCGTCCGCCCCGGCGCTGTTGACCGGCTTGATGACCACCGGCCAGCCGTCGATCGTCTCGATCGCCGTCTCGACCTCACTCATCTGATGGATCAAGGCGACCCGGGCCGCCGGGATGCCCATCTGATGCAGCCGCTTGGCCATGTGCCATTTGTCCCGGCGGCAGGCTGACAGCGCCGTGCCATTGCCAGGCGTGCCCATCAGTTCGCTGAGCTGGTCGGCCAGCTCCACGCCGGACTCGCATCCGGGAATGATGAACATCGGGTCGAATTCGGCCAAGGCATCCGTCAGCGCCTTGAGGTCCTGCGTCGCGACGAATCGCTGCTGGAAATCCCCCGGCCTGTAACTGTCCACGTCATATTCGAGTATTTCGGCGGATGTCTGCACATGGATGCAGGTTATGCCATACAACTTGAGTTCGTCCGCCAGGCTTGCCCCGGTCGAGTAGGCATCGACGATAACCGCGTATTTCATGTTCTAACTCCTTCGACTGAAAGGCGACTCAGGTGGGAATAGCCGTTGTAGGTCGCGGCCAGGCAGATGAGGACCACGCCGGCGAAACTGAACGCTGAAAAGGCCAGTCTCGAATCAACGGTTTGAAAAATGATGGTGAACAACGGGGCGGCCGCGAGGATGGCTTCCGTGGTCACGGGCTCGCAGCGCTTTATGCCTTCTTGCAGCAAGAGCAACGGCAGGATCACGCCGACGAAGGCCAACAGGACCAAGGCATCGAGATGATCGATGACGGCGCCGACCTTGCTCAGGTTCAAACAGGTGTAGACGCCGGTCACCGCCAGCAACAGGTAGAACCGATGGGCATAGAGATAGTGGCTCGACGCCCCATGATCCGCGACGACCTTCGAGAGAATGCTGGTCAAGGCCATGGCGACACCGCACACCAGCATCATCAGGTAGCCCAGCAGCACCTGGTCGCTGTCGACCTCATCCTTGACGGCGGTGCGTCCGTCCATCGAGACCCACCCCAGGTAGACACTGGCCAGTGCGATGACAAGCGCGGCGATATAGTCGGCCGGGATCATGATCGCCGTGGGACGCAACAGCTTGTTCAGCACCAGCGTCGAAATGATCCCGACCCCGCCCACCAGCGCACTGACGATGGCCGGCTCCACCCATTTCAATGCCAGCAGAAAGGATATCCAGAGCGCGGCGGAACTGATGTTCAACATCACCAGGCACCGGCGCACGGAAGCCTTTTTTGCAGGGCTGGCAAGCAGGGCAGGCGTCGAGCGTTTCCGGGCCATGTAGCCGAAAAAGAACACCGGCCAGGCGACGGCGAACAACACGAATGTCGCGATGACACTGTCGAGCCTTTGCAGCAGGATCCCGAAATACACTTCCTTGAGCCCATCGATCACGTTGACGAGCATCAACGCCGTGATCCCTACAAACAGAGCGTGTGCAGTGCGCATGGTACGGATTCCAATCAAGAACGCGGTCATAGGGCAGTGAGTGTGCGAATGTTCCCTTTTCTCGATTGCTTGTAGCGTTGCAGCAGGGTTTGTGCCGGCAATGTCCTGGACAACTTCCCGACCTCGTCCAGGCCGCTCTGAATGTCGCCCAGGATGCGCGCGAGTGCAGGCTCCGACAGCGTGTCGAGCGGGTGGGCCCTGAGGCGTTCATTCCCGTGTAAATGCTCCAGCAGGGCATAGGTAATGATGTCGGCCACCGTTGGCGGGTTGATCACGAAGCCGATGGAAAAGGACTCTTCATGGGCGACCGTGGCATGCCAATAGCCCCGGGGCATGAAGGTCGTGGTCCCGGGCCTGACCAGCCGCTCCTCGTGGCCCTCGGGCATTGTCCGCGGCAGTTGTGCGCCGGTGTAGGGATGCGTGCCTTGCTGGTAGAAGCGGTTCGGGTTATTCGGGAAAAACGGGTAGATGGGGTCCGGCAGCGAAGTGTTTTCGGCAAACCTCCAGGTCTTTTCGCCTTTGATCTGGATCATGAAGTTGGTTTCATGATCGAAGTGCGTCGCCACTTCCACGCCATGGTTGGCCGCGAACGCCTCGCAGCTCACATAGTGCCGCGGGATGTCGAGTGTCTTGGCCAGTTCATCGCAGGCGAGGGAGATCGCGGGCAGCGCTTCCAGATCCTTTATGTAAACCATCGCGGCGCCATCGTTGTACGGCGCCAGGGCATCGGCGGACCTGGCCACGGTAATACGCTTGCCACCTGGAAAGAGCAGGTCGACGGGCCCTGGCAGGGCCTTGAACAACGCGCGGATGTCCTGGAATTCTTCCAGGGCCGACAATTGTGTAAAGCGGCTCATGGCACCGTCGGCGACGTATGAGCGCTTGGGCCAGCATGTGTCGAGGAACACCTCGGTCTGGTCGCCAAACATCTGCTGCAGAATATTCATCACGCTTTCTATCCTCGAAGCGGCGCGCAGGGCGCGCCGCATTTTTTCATTACACGGCCGCGGCCACTGGCTGAGCCTGCGTGGTGGCGTAGGCGGCGTCGGCGCGCTTGTTCAGGTAGCCCTCGTAGACGCGGGCCAGCTCATCGCTGCGGGTTTTCAGCTGATGGGTGGCGCTGGCGAAAAGCGCTTGTTGCTCGTCTCGCGACAGGCCGACCATTTCACCCTCGGCGCGGCCCAGTGCGTTGAACAGGAGCTTGGCGAGCAGTTCGGTTTCCGAGCGCTCATGGCCGATGCGCTGGCAGATGGTTTCGACAACCGCGGCATGATCGTGGAAGTGCCAGCCCAAGCGGCAAAGACGGAATTTCACCGAGACAGGCGAGTCTTCCCACCAGTTCAGCGAGGCGTCGAGTTCGGCGTCGGTGATCCCCGAGAACTCTTCCACCAATTGCTGGTGGCGTTTTTCCCAGAGGGTCAGCAACGACTGGATACTGCCGAAGTTATAGGGCGCCGGGCCATGGATCTTCCAGTTGACCAGCGCCGGGCTGACGTTTTCAGAGTGGCGGATGCCCGTCCGGCTGGCTTCCAGGGTGGAACGGATCGCAGGGGAGTGAGCCCAGAACTCGGCCATCACGCAGTGGACGATGTTGTTGCGGATCGTCCGCTGCTTGCCGAGGGTGTAGTTCTGATGCAGGTGCTGCTGATCGTACTCTGGACCCTTCAGGCCAATGAGGCTGGCCTGCAGGTCCCGGAAGGACACCTGCCAATCGCGGATGATCATTTGCGCACGAGTCAGGCTGCGGCCTTGTGCCGCGCGTTTCTGCGCCGCATCGGTCGCGACATCCAGCAGCATCTGGTAGATGCCCAGGCACAACTCACGCAGGCAGTCGGTGTAATGGGCCCAGCCACCTTCGCCCTGGACGCCCGGCCAGTCGACCATCAACTCATGGTCCGGCACCTGGATCAGCGTATTGCAGAAGCGCCGGACTTCGCGGGCAATGGCGGTCTGCGCGATACCGTCTTCAGACACGCTGTCTTCAGGATACTGTCCGCGGGCCTGCACGATAGGCAGCCAATAAGCCGCTTCGCGCACCGCCACGCTGGCCGTATTGCTGGCGTTCAGCGCTTTTCGCAACTTCGATTCGGCGATGGAGTAGTTGAAGCTGGCCATGGCCTGCTTGGCCAGGCCGACCGACAGTTGAGAAGCGGTTTCGCTGGCGTCGATGTCACCTTCGACATCGTGATGCACGCGGCAGTACCCGAGGTCGAGTCGCGTATGGAGCGGAGCACCGAGGAATTTATGGTAGATGTCCCCGTCGCTGGAAATCAGTTGCAGAACCGGCGACATGATGAAGATGTGGCTTCCCACCAACTCGGAAATGCGTGGATCGGGTTTGGAGTTTTCCACTTCAACCCATACCGGAATCGTTGAGTCATTGACCGCGCCGATAAGCTGGGTGTCGTTGAAAACATTGTCCACCAAGCGGTTACAACCACCGCAGGATTGGCTATGGAAATAAATCAGGATCGGCTTGCCAGTCGATTTGGACTGCTCGATGGCGTGGACGTAAGACGTGTGGTGGATCCAGTCAATCTTGTTGGTTTCGCTCATTTCTATGCTTCCATTCACGGTGGTTGAACATTTATTTGACGGATTTCAGGACATCGTCGAGCAGTTGTGTCCGCGTCGCCGGATTCGTCCAGAGCGCTTGGGCATCCGCGGTGAGGGTGTGGAGCGGGTCGCAGTAGAGAAAAACCTGGTCTTTCTTCACGGCTGGCGCGCGATAGGCGGCGATACCCAGGTAGGGGTCGTAGTAGTCGAAGCTATGGATATCGCGCTTGCCGCCACCGCCGGGCAGATCCACGATGAAGTGCGGGGTGTTGTGTCCGGCAATCAGGCCACGGGTGGATTTCTCCAGGGCGATCGAATCCCCAAGGCTCGTTCTGAGTGCTTCGACGCCACGAATCATGTCCCCCTGAAAGCAGTAATAGGGACGCACGTTCAAGTAGGCGAGGCATTCGTTCAGACGGTGCATGGTCTGCGGGTTGTCATTGACGCCTTTGAGGATGACGGCCTGGTTCCTGACCTCGACGCCACGCTCATAGAGCATCCCCAGGGCCTTGGCGGTGATCGCCGTTATTTCGTTCGGATGGTTGAAGTGCGTGTGTATCGCAATCGACTTGTGCATCTTCCTCGCCCGGTCCGACAAGCGTGAGATGGCATCGGTCCAGTCGTGATCGCTCTGGATCTTCATCGGCAATACAGCCAGCCCCTTCGTGGCGAAACGCATACGCCGTACGTGGGGAGCGTCCAGCAGTCGTTCACCGATCTCGGTGATCTGACGGGCCTTGAGTCGATAGGCATCGCCGCCCGAGATCACCACGTCCTCGACGCTGGCGTTGGCTTCTATGTAGCGCAAGGCCGGCTCCCAGCGCTCGCCGGGGGCGTTGATCTTCGTCTTGGTCACCGCATCGGTGTCCAGCCCCACCGCGTAGCTGCGGGTGCAATAGCGGCAATAGACCGGGCATACGTTGGTGGCCAGGAACAACACGCGATCGGGGTAGCGATGGGTCAGCCCCGGGGCCGGAGAGTCGTTCTGTTCGCCCATGGGGTCGAGTTTCACCATGGGATGATCGACACAGATCTCCGAGGCCAGCGGCAGAAACTGGCGCCGCAACGGGTCCAGGTAGGGGTTGTCCCAGTCGATCAGCGAGAGGATGTAAGGCGTCAGTCGGATAGACATCGGCGCCATCCGATGACCTTCTTCAAGGTCTTTCAGGAACGCGGCACTGATCCTGTTCTTGATCAATGCACCCAGTGCGCCGACGCTGGTAATGGCATTTTTTTCTTGCCACAGATGATTGAGGAACAACTCGGCGTCAATATCTTTCCAATGATCCAGGTCGCGCCAGAACTCATCACTTCGAAAAGCATAGCGCAGCGATAACAAGGGTGTCAGACGCTGGCCCTGGGAAGAATGGGCAATCAATGACTTTAGTTGAAAGTCAGCAAAGTCATAATCCACAATGTTACTTGACATTTGTTGTCGTCCCTTTCAAGTGGCGGCGTCCATAGACTGACAATACTTAATATTTATTTCGAATCAAGGTGCCGTTTTATTTATTTTTCAGCACTTTTTTAAAGGCGAAAGTGTTCGTATTGCATAAAGCTGATTGCAATTTTTTTTGCCTCGGACATAACCAGGCCAAGCGCTGTTATCGAGTGCGTAATGATCTACGCTACTCAGGGGCGCCTGAAAGGGTTATTGAAGATGAGCGATCGTTTTAATTAGGCACGGTGCCCGATTTCGCTTCTTGATGAATGACTGCCGTCGAGGCCGCAACAACGTTTGGTTGAGGCTGTGCCGGGGTTGAAGACGGGGTCGCGGAAGATTGCACCAGGTACTGCGCCACATTGGCGATGTCCTGGTCACTGAGGGACTTGGCTACCGTCACCATGACCGGTGATGGACGCGAGGCATCACGGAAGGCGCGCAGTTGCGTCTCCACATACTTGGCAAATTGTCCCGCCAGTTTGGGGTACTCGGCGTTTTCAGACGCGCCAGCCGTGCCATGGCAGGTAGAGCAGGCGACGATGCCGCGGGTGTGGTCGCCCCCGTTGAAGAGCCGTTCCCCGGCCCCGACGTCAACGGCTGCGGAGACAGCCGGTTCGTCGAATGGGCAGGCGTCTGGCTGGGCTTTGACGACGCCCCCCATCTGTGTGCAGGTGCCTTTGGGCACGGCGACCCACTCGCGTGGATCGTTGTCGACCTTGCTCATCTCCGAGCAGTCATGCAGGCAACTGCTGTCGGAACAATCGTTGTGGCCTGCCTTGGCTACGCCGTAGCACACCTCGGTTTCTGCCGGTTTCTCAGCGGCCACCTCGGCCAGCGAAGCACTGCTGATGGAGGCCAACGCAGTGGCTACCAGAATATCCTTTAGATTCATCACGCAAGTTCCCGGTCAAGGTTTTTATACAGTCATTTATTTTTATAAGCCCATCGCGCACGCGAACGGGCCGTACGGCTGTCCGTCTGGACATACATATTCAACGTTCGGCGCAATATCGATGTTCAATCAGGGTTTGACAGTGCTGCGACAAGCAAACTTGATCAGCACGGCGTGCCGGCATTGTGTTTGCAAGAAATCAGGAATGACAAGGCGGAAGGTTGCAATACGTTGGCGCCGTTTGCGCAAAGTTGATTCGTTCGAGTAGCTGGTTCGATACATTTACCGCTCCCTTTTTGTACAGGTCGCCTCGGGCAACTTGTTCGGAATCCGTTCCTGACCGACTGCATCGCTCGTTCGTTTATCGAAACAGCCATGGGTCTGTCGTATCTTCACCGCGAAATCAAATGTATTGCTTTAGTGCGAGTTTGCAAGGTGCTTTCTATTTGTAGTCCACGGTCAGGATATGTCTAATCGATATAAGCTTATAAGATGTTTCAAGATGTAACAGGATTTGCCCGTCCTTTCACAGCAGGGGCCTGGGCCCCAGCAGGACGGGTTCATGGGGACACAGGTGACCGATACAGGTGCGTGGACTGGGCTCAGGGGACGGCAGTCAGCAAACCATCGTTCAGCCAGCGGGTGAGCAGGGCCGCGCTGTCGACAAGGTGCGCCTGACCCTGCGCGCCGTAACACGCCTGGGCGGCGAGTAACGCTTCGCCCAGGGTCGCGCCTTGCGCCAAGCGCTCCAGCGCGGCGGCTTCCCAGGGTTCGACCTCGCGTGCTTCGACATTCCAGCCGTTTCGATAGACGAGGGCGGTGCAGGCGTGGCGGTTCACTGAGGGTAGAGGCTGGCCCTGCCGGCGATGGGCGGACCATATCGCGACCACCGGCCATTCGCAGGGCAGCAACCTGCAGCTCGGCGGCAGGGTGAACCTTTGGCTGTCCAGCTCAGCGCTGCTCATTGCGGCCAGTGCGTGGGGACCAAGTGGTGTGGCGTCGCGGGCGGCAGCGGCCAGATGAATGACCCATTCCAACGACGCCACCGCCGCAAAGTAAGGGTAGGGCGCTACGGGGCCATAGTGTTCGAGGAAACTCGGCAGACGCTCGCCGAACATGCCCAGGTCGGGATGCTGCGATGGGTAGCGCCGTCCATACTCGTAGGCGAGCGAGCGGAAGAACGGATCGCCCACCAGCGCCTTGATGACGGGATAGGTCAAGGCCAACGACTGTTCCTGGTGCCGCCAGAGCCCGCTGCGATAACGCGCGAAGCGTCGCTGATTGCCCGCGCTTGCGGTCTCTAACCATCCCGGTGGAAGGGCCGGGGGCGATGAACAATCATCCAGCGCCTGGGTAAAGCCGAGTTGCAGCGCCGCCAGCTCTTCACGTGTCATGCAACACCTCCCGGGCGATCGTGCGCGCGATCTCGACTTGGTCGAGCAGTTCGCCCAGGGGCGGCAGGCGGGTGTCCCATTCAACCAGTACCGGGACCGGGCCAAACCGGCGCAATGCGCTGCGATACAGCGACCAGACTGGCTCCGCCACCGCGCTGCCGTGATCGTCGATCAGCAAGTCCTCTTCCTGGCTGTGGCCTGCCAGGTGAAATTCGCGGACAGCCGAATCATCCAGGGCTTCCAGGGCGGCGAGGGCGCATTCGCCGTGGTTGCACTGGTTGACGTAAAGGTTATTGAGGTCGAGCAGCACCGCGCTGCCGGTGCGTTTCACCACTTCGGCGAGGAACTGGGCTTCGCCCAGGGTATCGCCGTGGTAGCGCAGGCTGGTGGAAATGTTTTCCAGCAACAACTGTTGGCCCAATGCATCCTGGACCTGGTCGACCCGATCACAGACCAGCTCCAGCGAGGCTTCAACCAAAGGGAGCGGCAGCAGGTCGTTGAGGCACCGGCCTTCAATCGCCCCCCAGCTCAAGTGCTCGGAAACCAGAAACGGATGCACCTGAGCCGCCAGGTGTCGTATGCGTTCGACATGGGCGCTGGAAAAACCATGCACCGAGCCGATCCCCAGGCCGACACCGTGCAGGCTGATGGGATATCGTTGCGCCAGGCGTTGAAGAATATGCAGGTCCTTGCCGCCTGGCCCCAGGTAGTTCTCCGTATGCACTTCAAGCCAGTCAACGGGGGGATGGCCGTCGAGGAACGCTTGATAATGAGGGGCCCTGAGGCCGATACCAATCCGTGGTAATGAGCGCACTGTCTGACTCGCTTGTCGATGGTCGCCGCTGATCATAGCGCAGTGCCGGATAGAATTGAGCAACCGCCGATAACCGCTGTCTACCGCCGGCACGGTGTCTGCCGTGGGGTTATCGAACGATGGAGGAAGACCGATGTATAAAGCGCTCACCCTGTTTCTGTTGCTGGTTTCGTCCGGGTTGCAGGCGCAACCGTCACTGCAAACGGACTTGCCGCTCAACTACCTGGCCCAGGCCGATGAGCAGGCCCGCAACCGACCGCTGGTGATCTTCCTGCACGGCTCCGGCAGCAACGAACAGGACCTGTTCGCACTCAAGGACGAGCTGCCCCAGCACTATAACTACCTCTCGGTGCGCGCACCGAAAACCATGGAGCCGGGGCACTACCAATGGTTTGCCAAGGCCGGCGAGGGCGCCTACGACGGTGACGCCTCGGACCTGAAGGCCAGCGGCCAGTTACTGTTGGACTTCATCGAAAAGGCCCGAGCCAAGTACCCCACCGATGCGAGCAATGTCTACCTGGTGGGGTTCAGCCAGGGGGCGATGATGAGCTATGAAGTGGCCCTGCGGCACCCCGAGGCCGTCGGTGGCATTGCCGCGATGGGCGGGCGGGTCCTGTCGGTGCTGCGCGGGCAATTGAGCCCGGAAGAGTCGCGCCGCACGCTGGCGGTGTTCATCGGCCATGGCACGGTAGACCCGATCATTCCCTACCATGACGGCACCGAGGCCGATTCCTTCCTGAAGACCCTGGCGCTGGAACCGGAATTCCATGCCTACCTTGGGCTTGGTCACAACATCAGTGCGCAGGAAGTGCAGGACTTACGGGCGTGGTTGGAACGGCTCAATCCCTAGAAAACCCGGTTGGATGTGGCGATGCCATCGCGAGCAGGCCTTCTCCCACAGTTTGATCGGGGTGGGCTTCGATACTTCGGCCGAAACAAGCCCCTGTGGGAGCGGGCTTGCCCGCGAATGCGTCGTGTCAGCTTGCATCAATACTGAATGTGCCATTGTCTTCGCGAGCAAGCCCGCTCCCACATTTTAATCGGGGTGGGCTTCACTTCCGCGCCGTACACCATCCCCCTGTGGGAGCGAGCCTGCTCGCGATCGGAGCGACGCGGTCTCCTGGAATCACAGCCCCATCACTGCCCACTGGCGATCCGTTTCACCAGCGCCTCATGACCGGCCTTGTCACTAGCGCGGGAGATGATCTGCACCACCGCCATGCGCGTGCCGGAAGCGCCCAGCAAGGTGGTGTCGAGGGTCGGCCCGCCGCCCTGGGTGGCGCGGGTGTCGAGTTGGCGCAACCCCAGGCCGCTGCCTTTCTGGGTCAGGCTTTTTTCGCTGAGGATCTTGGCGTTCGGCAGGGCCTGGGTGCGCTGGGCAGCGAAGCCGGCCATGGTCGTGTCGAGAAACGCGCCATCGTTATCCTTCACGGACGTACCATCGGCAATGGTGTTTTCAGCAGCGATCACCACCGTTCGGCTGGTGGCGTTGCTGTACATCGTCCCTGTCGCGCCAGCGGTGCCCTGGGCTGCTTCGCCGGCGGGCAGTGGCGTTGCCGTGAAGCCCTTGGGCAAGGTGAAGACGAACTTGCCGGACAGCATCGAGACCTTCTGCGCCGGTGCCTCGCCGGTGGATTTGGGTTGGGCGGCCTGGGCAGGTACTCCGGCCAGGCTGGCGATGACCGCCAGCAGCAGGGCGGCAGCGTATTGACTCGGCATTGACATTGACACTCTCCACAGGTGGTCGCGCTTGAGCGGCGATCATCCCATGGGCATCGCACCTGACTCCAGCGCAACGGCAGGCACGTCGGTCATTTCGGTGCGGCTACGCAGGCCGATGGAGGTGTGCGCACCAACAGGCGTCGGGTCACCAGAAGCATGACCGCCGAGACGGCAACGCCAAGGGCAAAGGTCGGCAGGCCCAGCCGCGGCAGGGTCAGGGCCACGGTCAGGCAGAACGCGGCGAAGCAATACATGCCGGTGGCCGTGGCTCGCAGCAGCGCCGCCGTGAACGCCGGCCCGCGGGTTTGCTGGGAAAACACCGCCATGACACTGCCCAGCAGCGGAAACACCGCCAGCAACCCGCTCCAGCGTTCGCCCACGGTGCTGGCCAACCACGTCACCGCGAGGGTCAGCAACGCGCCGGCGATCATGCGCAGCATCAGTTTGTCGGACGTGCGCGTTGGCCTCTGCATCACGGGCCGGACCGCCGGGAACAGATAAGGCGCCGCCAGCAAAGCCACTGCCGCCAACAGGCTTGCCAATGGCAGCGAGGCCGGCAGCCAGGACAGCACCAGTGCCACCAAGGCCCAGGCCGCCAATGCAATGCCCAGCGCCCAAGGCCAACCTCGGCGCTGGGCAACCTGGGCGTATACCACGCAAAACGTAATCATCGCGAACATGGCCGACAACGCCGCCGTCGCCGATCGGGCGGCGAACGCCTCGCCCTGTTCCAGGGCCAGGAACAACAGAATTGGCCCCACCACCACCGGCAATCCCGACAGCCAACCGGCCACACTCGGGCCCCAGCGTCGACCGGCCAGGGAAATCAGCAACAGGAAACCCGGAATCACCAGCAGTTTGAGCAGTAGCACGCAGTCGTCCTTGTCGCTTCTCGGAGTGCCACGTTAACACCCAGCCCCTGGCCAGTGAACCGCGCCCACCGTGTTCAGGCGTGGCCCCTGTCAGCGGTCCCAATAGGGGACTTCGCCAAAACACTCGAAGAAGAAATCGATCACCGTGCGCACCTTCACGGACAACCGGCGGCTGCCTGGCCACAGCATGGCGATCTGTTGGGGTTCGAGGCTGTTGGAGGCTTCGTAGTCGCGCAGCACCGACACCAATGTGCCGTTGCGCACCGCTTCACCGATCAGCCATGACGGAAACATCACCAGCCCCAGGCCCTGCTCGGCGGCCTGGGTCAAGGTGTCGGCGTGGTTGCCGGTGATCGGGCCCTTGACGCTGTAGGGCGTCCACGCCTGGCCGGGGCGGCGGAAAAACCAACGCTGCTGGCCGGTGACGCCTTTGTAGGCCAGGCATTGGTGGTGCGCCAGGTCCTGGGGCTTGAGGGGCGTGCCGTGGCGGGTCAGGTAGGCCGGGCTGGCGGCGATCTGGAAGCGATGGGCGGCGATGATCCGCGCCTGCATGCCGGAGTCGTGTAGCGGACCGATGCGAAACAGCAGGTCGGCCCCCTCCTGGAGCGGATCGACGTAGCTGTCGGTTTGCTGGATCTCCAGTTGCAGCTTCGGATAGCGCTCGCACAGCGGTCCCAGCCAAGGGCTGAGGTGGCGTTGGCCGAACACCACCGGGGCATTGATCCGCACCAGGCCGGACGGCTCGCTGTGTTGCTCCTGCAAGGCCTGTTCGGCTTCTTCCAACTGCACCAGCAGCAGGCGTGCGTGGTGGCCCAGCAGGCGGCCGGCCTCGGTCGGGGAGACCGCACGGGTGTGACGATAGAGCAGTTGCTGGTTCAGGGCCTGCTCCATCAGCTGGACCTGCCGGGAGATGGAGGAGGGCGCCAGGCCTTCGCGTCGGGCCACCTCGGAAAAGCTGCCGTGGTCGAGCACCGCGACAAAGAGTCGGAGTGCCTTGAAGCCAAGCTCGTCAAGCCCCTGCATGGGCGATTCCTTCTGTGCGTAATACGCAAAAGTGTTGTCGGGATGCTCCCATTTATCGCACAGCGATGCCAGCCGATAATGCCGGCCCTTCTTTCCTGGAACAGGGTGTGACTATGCAAGCGTCTTCCATCAGCGAGGCCGAATCGGTGACGGCTACCGCCAAACCCCGGCCGTTCTTGCGCTGGCTGTTGCTGCCGCTGGTGATCCTGGCGGGCATGGGGTTGTCGGTGGAGGCGGGCCTGTTGGGGCCGCTGGGCGTTCAGGTCGGTCATTTGTGGGCCACCTTGAGCATTTTCGGCGTGGGCTCGGCGGTTCTGTTCCTGCTGTTGCTGCTCAGTGGCCGGCAGCCAGGGCCGGCGTTGAGTGAACTGCCGCGCTGGCAACTGATCGGCGGTTTCCTGGGACCGGTCTACGTGGTGGTGCTCACGCTCGCCACGCCTCACATCGGGATTGCCATGACCATGGTCGCGATTCTTTCCGGCCAGGTGGGCAAAAGCGTGCTGATCGATCACTTCGGCTGGTTCGGTGCCACCCGTAAGCGCGTCAATGGCGAGCGCTGGTTGGCGTTGGCACTGATTGTCGTGGCCCTTGTCCTGATTGCCCGAGGTTGATGATGAATCTGGTTCTTTTGTTGCTGGTGGTGGTCGCGGCGGGGGCGGTGTTGAGCGTGCAGGCCGCCATCAATGGTCGCCTGGGACAGACGGTCGGGGTGTTGCGCAGCAGCTTGCTGACGTTTGTCGTGGGCGCGGTGATCACTGGCCTGCTGATCGTGTTTTTCGAGCCGGCCCACGCGGTCACCTTGCTGGAGGTGCCGAAATGGCAACTCAGTGGCGCGCTGTTCGGCGTGGTCTACATGATGGTGATGGTAGGGGCGGTGCCCAGGGTCGGCACCGCCGTCGCGACAGTTGCGGTGATCGTCGGCCAACTGGGCATGGGCATGCTGATCGACAACTTCGGCTGGCTGGGCAACCCGGCCATCGAGTTGTCCGGCAGCCGGATGTTGGCCATGGTCTGCCTGGCACTGGCGCTGGTGTTCATGTATCGCAGCAGCGCGCGGCAGGCCTGAGCGCCTCAGTCGGGTTCGACGTCCAGTTGCAGGCTGTCGTCGGCCAGGCGCTCGGTGCGTCGGACGATGCCGCTGATGCGCCGGCCCTCGGCGCTGAACACCACGATCTGAGCCTTGTGCAGGTCGTCCGGCAGCGGTGGCCTGACGTGCAGCGCGAACCAGGGTGGTTCGCCGTCGTCGAGGCGCTTGACGTCGAGCTGGCACTCGATGGTTTTGGTTTCGCGGCCAAACAGGGTGTCCAGACCGTAGTCAAGGTGGGTGCTGTCGGCGGCGGCAGGGGCATTGGGCATCACAGTCTCCTGGATGGGTACGCTGGGATGATGTTCAAGTGATCCCCCAGGCAATGGAAAATTCCATCGCAGTGAGGTCGGCGGGGCTGCGAGGGCTAGCCGGGATCGATGCCCGCGTCGCAACGCCCTCCACAGGCGCGAGGATCAGGACCTGGGCACCCCGTGCTCCCAGGTCGACCAGTGCTTGACGATGTCCTGCACCAGCGGGTTGCCGGTGCGGAACAGGTTTTCCAGGGCGGGGACGAACGCGCCCTGGTCGGCGTACTTGAGCAGGTTGTCCACTTCATTGCCGCCGGGCTCGGGTCGATCGAAGTCGGAGCCGGCGCGCAGCACTGCGAGCCGATTGATGTCCACCCGACCCTCACGACTGGCCCGCAACAAGGCCTCGTAGGTGGAGTTGTCTTCCTGCTGGGTGGTGCAATACACGCCTTTGTTATCGGTGAGCAGGCGGGTCCAGACTTCGGCCCGTTCGCTCAGGCGCGTCCCGGAAAACCAGGTGTTGCCCGCCAGCGTGTCGCAGCGGGTCACCACCGGTGGCTGGTTGGCCGGAGCGTAGGGGTATTTCACGCGCCAGGCTGCCGACGCCTCGCTTTCCGTCAGGCTCACGTTCTGGCTGAGGGCAAAGGCCTTGGCTTGCAGCGCGGGGTTGAGTTCGAAGACTTCGGTCTTGTAGTCCAGCGGCGGCTTTTCGTTGGGACCCTTGGTGTTGATGCCCAGGTAGCCGGTGGGCCAGTCCTTGGGCACGTCCCGCGAGTCGAGCTCCCACTGGGTGCCGAATTCCACCAGGTAATGGGCCCAGGCGGTCGTGCCCAGGGTGCCGTGATGCGGGTTGATCCCAGCGATCCCGGCCACCAGGAAATAACTCTTGCGCAGGTCGACGCGGGGCGACAGGGCCAGGGCCAATGTCGAGGCGGCGGCGTTGGTCT
This sequence comes from Pseudomonas sp. MS646, assembly GCF_036693845.1. Classification (NCBI taxonomy): domain Bacteria; kingdom Pseudomonadati; phylum Pseudomonadota; class Gammaproteobacteria; order Pseudomonadales; family Pseudomonadaceae; genus Pseudomonas; species Pseudomonas sp. MS646. The sequence goes on along the minus strand of NZ_CP144763.1, from coordinate 3,989,776 downwards.
GGCCCATGCCGGTGATCATCAGACAGACCCGTTCGGTGTTGCAACGGATCGTCGGGTACTCGGCCGACAGCCCGGGGATGCGGATTTCATCCTTGAGCGCCAGGCGCTCGATCCAGTTTTGTGCCTCGGGGGCAAACATCGTGATCAGCATGACCTTGGGCTGCAGCGGCGGGGCTGCTCCGGCGGTCGTGCTGAACAGGGCGGCCGTTGCCAGGCCGAATGGAACACACAGGCGATTGATCATGCTTTCGTGACCTCCGTGGAATCGAAACAGATGCTTTTGTGGGCAGGTATCGGATCAGAATTGATAGCCAACCCCCGCGTAATACCCCCAGCCATCGGATCGGGCGCGGAAGCTGCCTTCGCCAAAATCAAGCTCGCTGCCGTCCTGCCAGTTGCCCCCGTTGTGGAAATAGCGGCCCACCAGGGTAAAGCGCAAGTGCGTGAACGAGTACAGCAGGACATTGGTGGCGACCGTGGCGTTGGCGGTGCGCGCCGGGTTGTCCTTGTGCAGGTCCGAACCGAAGTCGAAATTGGTGAAGCCGATGTAGGTCAGCGAAGCGCCGTTGCTGAACTGGCTGATCGGCACGATGTACTTGAGCTGGGCGCGGTAGCCGTCCCAGGAATACTCATTGCTGGCGCCGTAGTTTTCCCATTGGTAGCGAGCATAGAGGTTAGCCGACAGGTTGACCCTCGAATGGGTGTCGATGTCGGTGCCCAGGCCGCTGTACAAGGTGTTGGCGCGATTGGCGCTGTTGCTGCCGTGATCGTAGATCCAGTCGAACGCCACGTACCATTCCTTGAACGGTCCGATGGCCAGGCTGCGTCCGGCCAGGATATCGATGGAAATGCGCGGCTCATGCTCCATGAACACCGGCGAGCCATGGTCCCACACGCCTTTGTCGTGGCTGTTGCCGATGGTGAAGAGCTTCGGGATGTCGACGTAGCCGTACAGTTCGAACGGGCCCTTGCGACCGAAATATTCGTACTCCAGGTACACGTCGTCGGTGGGTTGTGGGCCGAAGCTGATGTCTTTGCTGCCAATGATCGTCAGGTCCTGGTTGTACCAGTCTGACAGGTAGACGCCTTTTTTCGGCTGGGTGGCCTCGGGGCTGAGGGCTTCGCCCTGGGCGGACGTTTCGTTCGTCTGCGCCAGGGTAGTAGTGCTGAGTAGTCCGGTAACGGCGGTCAGTAGCAGGCAGGCTGCCCAAGGACCGGGCGAGGTGCAACGCCGGGAAGTGTGGTGCATGGAAAATCCTTGTCCGAGCGGGCCGAAGCCCGTGTTCCGTGATTGAAGAAACCGTCGTCGTTTCGCGGCGAGCGACTGGCTTCGCAAACGTTTGCATATCCTGTACCAGATTTTCGTACAGGCTTGAAAAACAAAGGGAACGGCCGTTTTTTCTGGCCTTTTGGTCAATCTTCATGCCGTGGTCACCGTGCCGCCATTTGAAGAGGCACCAAAGGGTGGCAGGCCCTGTTGCCTGGCACTCATCGTGTGCGGCTCTGGGGCACGGGGGATGCTGGTAGACTCGGTCACCTTGACTGACAAGAGGTATGCCCATGAGCGAGCCTATTCGCCTGACCCAGTACAGCCACGGTGCTGGCTGCGGCTGCAAGATTTCGCCCCAGGTACTGGAAGTGATCCTGGCCGGCAGCGGTGCGCAGAACCTCGACCCCAACCTGTGGGTCGGCAATGCGTCCAGGGATGACGCCGCGGTATACGCCATCGACGAAACCCGCGGGGTCGTCTCGACCACTGATTTCTTCATGCCGATTGTCGATGACCCTTTCGATTTCGGACGCATCGCCGCCACCAATGCCATCAGCGACATCTACGCCATGGGCGGTGATCCGCTGATGGCTATCGCGATTCTCGGCTGGCCCGTGAACGTGCTAGCCCCGGAAATCGCCCGGGAGGTGATTCGCGGCGGGCGTTCGGTGTGTGACGAGGCGGGCATTCCCCTGGCGGGCGGGCATTCGATCGATGCACCGGAGCCGATCTTCGGCCTGGCGGTCACCGGCCTGGTGCAAAAGCGCCATATGAAACGCAACGACACCGCCACTGCGGGGTGCCGCTTGTACCTGACCAAGCCCCTGGGCATCGGCATCCTCACCACCGCTGAAAAGAAGGGCAAGCTGCGGGCCGCCGACGTTGGCCTGGCCCGTGACTGGATGTGCACCCTGAACAAGCCTGGCAGCCGTTTCGGCAAGCTCGATGGCGTAACGGCGATGACCGACGTCACCGGCTTCGGCCTGCTCGGGCATCTGGTGGAAATGGCCGATGGCAGCCAGGTGACGGCGCGCATCCGCTATGACGCGGTGCCGCGCCTGTCGAGCGTCGAGTATTACCTCGACCTGGGCTGTGTGCCGGGCGGCACGTTGCGCAACTACGACAGCTACGCCAGCCGGGTGGGCCGGGTCCAGGAATTGCACAAGCGGGTCTTGTGCGACCCACAGACCAGTGGCGGGCTGCTGATCGCCGTCACCGCGCAGGGCGAAGCGGAGTTTCTGCGGGTCGCCGCGGAGCTCGGCCTGGCGCTGGAGCCGATTGGCGAACTGGTCGAGCGACAGACCCACGCGGTCGAGGTGTCATGATGGCCGATGACATCACCGATTACCGCGACATCTTCCTCAACGACCGGCCCATGATGGACACCCGGGCGCCCATCGAATTTATCAAGGGGGCCTTCCCCGGCGTGGTCAACTTGCCGCTGATGACCGACAGCGAGCGGCAACGCGTCGGTACTTGCTACAAGCAGCAAGGGCAGCAGGCGGCGATCGTGCTGGGTCATCAGCTGGTGTCCGGCCAGACCAAGGCACAACGCATCCAGGCCTGGGCCGAGTTTGCCCACACGCATCGCGAGGGTCTTCTGTACTGCTTTCGCGGCGGCTTGCGTTCGCAGATCGTCCAGCAGTGGCTCAAGGACGAAGCGGGCATCGAGTACCCCAGGGTGGCCGGCGGCTACAAGGCCATGCGCACGTTCCTGCTGGAGACGGTCGAGCAGGCGGTCAGCCAGTGCGACCTGGTGTTGCTGGGGGGCATGACCGGCACCGGCAAGACCGACGTGCTGGCCCAGCTGGAAAACAGCCTTGACCTGGAAGGCCATGCCAACCATCGCGGTTCGAGTTTCGGCAAGCGCGCCACTGGGCAGCCGTCCAACATCGATTTCGAGAACCGCCTGGCGGTGGACGTGTTGAAAAAGCGCGCGGCGGGCATCGAGCACTTCGTGCTGGAAGATGAGAACCGCATGATCGGCAGTTGCGCCTTGCCCCTGTCATTGTTCCAGCGCATGCAGCAGGTGCCGATGGTCTGGTTGCAAGACAGCGTAGAGCGGCGGGTTGAGCGGATCCTGCGGGACTACATCGTCAACCTGTGCGCCGAGTTCGTCGCGGTCCAGGGCGAACAGGGGTTCTCAGCGTTTGCCGAGCGGTTGTTGGCGAGCCTGGGCAACATCCAGAAGCGCCTGGGGGGCGACCGTCACCGGCGCTTGATGGGCATCCTGGAAGCCGCCCTGGCGGAGCAGGCTCGCAGCGGCGCGGTCGACCTGCATCGGGATTGGATCGAAGGCCTGCTGCGTGAGTACTACGACCCGATGTACGTGTACCAGCGTGAAAAGAAAGGCCTGCGCATCGAGTTCTCGGGGGAGCAGGCGGCGGTGGTGGAGTATTTGCGGGAGCGGGCGGCGAGCGTGGGTCAGCCTCAACAGTGAATTTCACCGCAACCCCATGTGGGAGCGGGCTTGCTCGCGAAAGCGGTGTGTCAGCTCGCATCTCTTTTGAATGTGTCGACGCCTTCGCGAGCAAGCCCGCTCCCACAGGGTTTGTGGCTGTCCGGCATTCAGGTGCCAGCCTGCTAGAGCACCACCGCCCCAATCAACCCGCAAACAATCCCCACCACCATGGTCAGCAGCGCCACGGTCACCAGCACGCGGGCATCGAAATCCTTGCGCAGCATCAACAGCGACGGCAGGCTGATGCTCGGCAGGGTCATCAGCAACGCGACGGCGGGGCCGGTGCCCATGCCGAGGGTCATCATGGTCTGCACGATCGGGATTTCCGCCGCGGTAGGAATCACGAACAGCGTGCCGACAATGGCCAGCGGTACCAGCCACACCAGGCTGTCGGCCATGGCGCCGTCGACGTGGGGGAACAGCCAGACCCGCGCCGCGCCCAGCACCAGCACCGCCAGCACGTAGATCGGGATGGTGCTCCAGAACAACTGCCACAAGGTCCGGCCCCAACGGATCAGGAACGGCTGCGCATCCACCGTGCTGGCTTCGGCCACCGCTTCCACGGCGGCTTCGGGCAGGGTCTCGGGGCGGGCAATGCGCTGGGCCACCATCGACACGCCGAACACCAGCACGATACCGGCCACCAGACGCAGGGCGGTGAAACCCCAGCCCAGCACGAAGCCCATGAACACCAGCGTCGCCGGGTTGAGGACCGGGTTGCCGATCCAGAAGGCCAGTGCCGCGCCCACCGAAACGTTCTGCCGACGCAGGCCGGCCGCCACTGGCGCGGCGCAGCACGAGCACATCATGCCGGGCAGCGCGAACAGCCCACCGCGCAAGGTCGAGGCAAAGCCGGCCCGGCCGAACAGGCGCAGCAACCAGTCACGGGGGATCAACACTTGCAGCAGGGAGCCGAGGATCACCGCCAGCACCGCCGCCTTCCAGATGGCCAGGAAGTACACCTGGGCGTAGGCCAGGGCCGCTGTCAGCGGCGCGGTCTGGGCATCATTGAGGATCGAGCCGCCGATGCTGTGGTTGTCGGCGGCGACAAAGGCCTTGAGGTAGTAGGGCGACCACTTGACGTAATAGAGGCCGACGCAGGCCACCAGCAGGAACAGGGCAGGCTTGCACCAGAACGACCAGCCCCGGTGAGCAGCGGCAGAGGATGAAGACATGGAGAAAATCCGGGTAGCGGGAGAATGGCTGCATCATACCCCGCGGCACTGACTCCCGCCGAGAGCAACGTCCTCCCGTCGGTCAGGACCTGACGCCCCCGCCACCGCGGCTGATGCCTCAGGTCGGGCAGGTTTCCTGGCCGTTATCCAGGCCTTGCTTGTAGGTCCGGCTGGAGAGGCTGGCCTTGCCGTTGTGCCAGGTCAGGGTCAGCACATACAACGAATCGAAATCCCCGGATTCCCAGTCTTCGGTAATGGTCTGCTTCTTGCCGACGGCCTCGCCGGCGACCTTGTTGATCAGCTCCGGCAGGTAGCCATGGGACCAGGCGGTGTAGATGGTGGCGTTGTGGTACTTGTCGTGCAGCAACTCATCCGCCAGGTCACTGGTGTCGTTGGCCGAATAATTGATGTTCACCGGCAGCCCGAGCTTGATGGCGCTGGGGCTGATGGTCATCAGCGGGCGAATGTAGCTGTAGGAGTTATCCAGTTCGCCCTCTTCGACGTTGCGGGTCGGGTTGGCCGCGAACACATAGTCGGCCTTGCCGAATTTTTCCGGCAGCAGGGTGGCCAGGTCGATGGCCCGGTTGAGGCCCTGGCAATTGAGTTGGCCCAGGCCGCCGGCCGGTTTTTCGGCATGGCGCAGGAACACCAGGGTCTGGACACCGTCGACTGGCTGGGCGCGACTGACGCTGGACTCCAGCGACAGCGCCAGGCCGCAGACCACCAGTAAGGTCGGCAGCAGCAGCCACGAACGGTGCTGCAGGCGCTTGGCGAAATTCAGTGGGTTCATCATCGGATCGATTCTTCAGTCTTCTTTGAGTCAGGCTGACAAACCCTGGCACCACGAGGCGGATGGCCTCGGGTGTTTTCCTTGTCATGACGCCGCCTCGGTTCCCTTAAGGGCATTGCTCAGAGTCCATTGAGGCCCTTTGGTTCGATCCTGCGGCCGGTTCCTTCCCAGCGATGCACTGAACATTAGCGACAGGATGTTGCGAAATTAAGAACAGCGCAGGGCCCGATCACGCCTATGAGGTCTTTCCGGATTTGGATTATCCTCGCTCATCCATTCTTCTCGGAACCTGCGACCATGGCTGACCTGAATCCATTTCCCATCACCCGCAAATGGCCCGCTCAATACCCTGAGTGGATCCAGCTCTATTCGCTGCCGACCCCCAACGGCGTGAAAGTCTCGATCATGCTCGAAGAGATCGGCCTGCCGTACGAGCCTCATAAAGTGGACTTCGGCAGCAATGATCAGTTATCCCCCGAGTTCCTGTCCCTGAACCCCAACAACAAGATTCCGGCGATTCTCGACCCCCACGGGCCGGGGGATAAGCCGCTGGCGCTGTTCGAGTCGGGGGCGATCCTGATCTACCTGGCGGACAAGAGCGGCCAGTTGCTGGCCCAGGACTCGGCGGCGCGCTACGAGACGATCCAGTGGCTGATGTTCCAGATGGGCGGGATCGGGCCGATGTTCGGGCAGCTGGGGTTCTTCAACAAGTTCGCCGGCAAGGACTACGAGGACAAGCGCCCCCGTGACCGTTACGTCGAGGAAAGCAAACGCCTGCTCAAAGTGCTCGACGGGCGCCTGCAAGGACGCGACTGGATCATGGGCGAGCGCTACACCATCGCCGACATCGCGACCTTTCCATGGGTGCGCAACCTGATCGGCTTCTACGAGGCCGGTGACCTGGTGGGCATCCAGCACTTTCCCAACGTGACGCGGGTATTGGAGCGCTTCCTGGCGCGACCGGCGGTGGTTCGTGGGCTGAAGATTCCGGAATGAGCGGCTGATGACGTCCGGGCAGTGCTGGGGTGATTTGCATCAATGGCACGTTGGCCCTGTAGAGCGATTATTGCCCGGCCGGTAACACTCTGTTTTCCAGCCGGCGTTTGTGCCCGGGTCGACCAGGGCATAAGCTTTGCCCCCTGTGATCGAGCCCCCAATTGCCCAGGAGTCCCATGTCCAGCCAGTTCCCCGAAGCACGTCCACGCCGTCTGCGTCGCAATGCCAGCTTGCGCAGCCTGTTCCAGGAAACCGAGTTCACCCTGAACGACCTGGTGCTGCCGATTTTCGTCGAAGAGGAAATTGACGACTTCGTGCCGATCAAGAGCATGCCGGGCGTGGTGCGCATCCCTGAATCGAAACTGGCCAGCGAGATCGAACGCTACGCCCGGGCCGGCATCAAGGCCGTGATGACCTTTGGCGTCTCCCACCACCTGGACGGCGACGGCAGCGATACCTGGAGCGAGCGTGGCCTGGTGTCGCGCATGGCCGGCATCTGCAAGGACGCCGTGCCGGAAATGATCGTGATGTCCGATACCTGCTTTTGCGAGTACACCGATCATGGCCATTGTGGCGTCCTGCACGGGCACGAAGTGGACAATGACCGGACCTTGGTCAACCTGGGCAAGCAGGCCGTGGCAGCGGCCCGCGCCGGCGCCGATGTGATCGCCCCGTCGGCGGCCATGGACGGCCAGGTCCAGGCCATCCGCAGGGCCCTGGACGAAGCCGGTTTCAGCCAGACGGCGATCATGGCTTACTCGACCAAATTCGCCTCGGCGCTGTATGGGCCGTTCCGCGAAGCCGGCGGCAGCGCCTTGAAGGGCGACCGCAAGAGCTACCAGATGAACCCGATGAACCGCCGCGAAGCCCTGCGCGAATCGCTGCTCGATGAGCAGGAAGGGGCCGATGCGTTGATGGTCAAGCCGGCCGGTGCCTACCTGGACATCATCCGCGACATCCGCCAGGCGTCGAACCTGCCGCTGTCGGCTTATCAGGTCAGTGGCGAATACGCGATGATCAAGTTCGCCGCCCAGGCCGGCGCCATCGACGAAGCCCGGGTGGTCCGTGAAAGCCTGGGGGCGATCAAGCGAGCAGGGGCCGACCTGATCTTCACCTATTTTGCGATGGACCTGGCGTCAAGCGGGATCTGACCACGGATCCAGAGTGAAAACACCTGCGGGAGCGAGCTTGCTCGCGAAGGCGTCGGCACATCCCGCCAGGGTGCAACCGGTCGATTCCGAGGGGAGGGTGTGGTGACCCGTCGTCCCGAGCGAGCGAACGTAGCCTCGTCCGGCATTTGGTCGTATGGTGGCTGCGGACCAACGGACCTCATGGGGCAACATGCAACTCAGTCGATGGATGATCAGCCTTGTCGCATTACTGGCCCTGGCCGGTTGCGGCAGTCGCCAGGCCCAGGAGCCTGAACGCCAACCGGACGAGGTCAAACGGCAGATCGTGCGGTTGCTGCCGTCAAAGACCGCGGATCGCGAAGGGTGGGCCAATGACATCTATGTGGCCTTCTCGGCCCAGCAGATCTCGACCACGACGCAGAATATCTGTGCAGTCCTGGCGGTGACCGAGCAGGAATCAACCTTCCAGGCCGACCCCAGCGTGCCGGGGCTGGGCAAGATCGCCCGGGAAGAGATCGATCGCCGCGCAGCGAAGATGCACATTCCCAGGCTGTTGATCAGCGGTGCGCTTGAGCTGCGCTCGCCCAACGGCAAAAGCTACGCCGACCGGCTCAACGCGGTGCGCAGTGAGAAGGCGTTGAGCGAGATCTTCGATGATTTCATCGGCATGGTGCCGCTGGGCAAGACGCTGTTCGACGGCTTCAACCCGGTGCACACCGGTGGGCCGATGCAGGTCAGCATCGCCTTTGCCCAGGCCAATGCCCGCAATTACCCCTACACGGTGGATGGCTCGATTCGTCGCGAGGTGTTCAGCCGTCGCGGCGGCCTGTATTTCGGCATCGCCCATCTGTTGGGCTATCCGGTGAGCTACACCGAGCCGCTGTACCGTTTCGCCGATTTCAATGCCGGGTGGTACGCCAGTCGTAACGCCGCGTTCCAGCATGCGGTGAGTCGGGCGTCGGGCATTTCCCTGGCGCTGGACGGTGATCTGATCCTGCATGACGCCATCATGCCGGGTAGCACGGAGCTGGCAGTACGCACGCTGGGCAAGTCGTTGGGAATGCGCAACCCGACCATTCGCGATCAACTGGAGCTGGGGGACAGCCTGGCGTTCGAGGACAGCAAGCTCTACAAGCGGGTGTTCGAGCTGGCCGAAAGTGCGGAAGGCAAGCCGTTGCCGCGGGCGGTGTTGCCGGGGATCGTGCTCAAGAGCCCGAAGATCACACGCACGTTGACGACGGCGTGGTTTGCCAAGCGGGTGGATGAGCGTTATCAGCGGTGTATGGCGCGGGCGTCGGGGCGGTAGCGATGACGCGAGGTCGATGGCGGGGCTTGGGTATTTGAGAAGAGACCGTGGCGAGGGTGCTTGCTCGCGGTTATTGTCGGGGGCTGCGTTGCAGCCCAGCGGGAGCAAGCTCCCTCGCCACGGTGGGTGTTGCATTGTCTGGGGCCTGGGTTGCATGGGCCTCCTTCATGCGCGGTTCTCGATCAGGCGATCGGAACCACCTTCGGCAACGCGGCGTTCCAGCAGGCGATCAGCACCACCTTCGGCGACGCGGCGTTCCAGCAGGCGATCGGCGCCACCTTCGGCGACACGGCGTTCCAGCAGGCGATCAGCACCACCTTCGGCGACGCGGCGTTCCAGCAGGCGATCAGCACCACCTTCGGCGACGCGGCGTTCCAGCAGGCGATCGGCACCGCCTTCGGCAACGCGGCGTTCCAGCAGGCGATCGGAACCACCTTCGGCGACGCGGCGTTCCATCAGGCGATCAGCGCCACCTTCGGCAACGCGTTTTTCGATCAGGCGATCGGAGCCGCCTTCGGCGACAACAGGTTGGGCGGTGGCGGCGAATACGTTGGCGGCCAGGACCGAGAAAGCAAGGCTGAGGATGATTTGGCGTTTCATGAGGGTGTGCTCCGGGGTGCAGTGGTTGGTGTGGCGCCATTGTTGCGTCCGACCACCGTCAATAAGAACTTCATTGAAATGATGGTGGATATCGACCGCGGTGATAGCTCGTTGGTGTGCAGCCGATCAGCTCGATACCGCAACAGTGGTGTTGGTTGGAACGCCGCGGAGTTGGCGGGCTCTACCCCATAACCCCTTCCTCAGGAGACCCCTCATGTATCAGTTGTTCGGTCACCGTCAGTCCGGGTCGGCGGCGGTGGAGATCGCGCTGGAGTGGTGCGGCGTGCCGTTTCGCCGGATCGATGCCTATTCGACGGAGGACAGCGAGGCAACGCGCGAGCTCAAGACATTGAACCCACAAGTCCAAGTGCCCACCCTGCAATTACCGGATGGCTCGGTGCTGACCGAGGCGGCCGCGATCCTGATTCACCTCGGGCTGAGCTTTCCCGCGTCGAAGCTGCTGCCTGACGATCCCCTCGAACGCGCGCAAACCCTGCGCGGCCTGGTCTATGTCGCCGCCAATTGCTACACGCCCATCGGCATCATCGATTTTCCACAGCGCTGGCTGGACGGTGGTGATGACGCCTGCGCCGAGTCATTGGTCCGAGGTACCCAGCAACGGCTGTATCGCAACTGGGCCTTGTTTGCCGACCAGTTCGCGGCCAGGCCTTTTTTCGGCGGTGCCGAACCGGGAGCCCTGGATATCCTGGCCGCGGTGATCACTCGCTGGAGCGGCACGCGGGAAGCGATGCTGAGTGCTCGTCCCGAGTTCCACGGCTTGCTGGCGCGCATCGACCGCCATCCACGGGTGGCACCCGTGTTGTCGCTGCACTGGGCCGAGTGAATCAGGGGCAGGCGTTTGCCGTGGCGGCCTGCTCGACGAGGCCCACCAACTGACGGACGTTGTTCTGATGGGCGCTCACCAGTGCGTCGATGCTGCCACCCGCCGGCGTTTGCAGGCTGCTGCGGCAGGTGAGGGTGGGGGACTGCGTGCCCCGCAGTCGCCATTGCACATCCATGCGGGCGTAGCGACCGGGAATCGAGTCGAAGCGCTTCACGTCCACGCGCAGCAAACGCTTGGCCGCGCCGGGATTATTCAACTGTTCGTCCAGGCTGCTGTGCAGTTCATCGGCCAGGCTGGCGCCCCACCATTCGGTTTCCAGGATCGCCAGGGCACTGTTGCCCTGGCGGATGACCATCTGGGTGCGATCCACCTGGGGCGGTACGCTGACTTGCTCGACCTGGATGTCCGCGTTGGACCGCGACGGGCCGGCCGGCTGGGCGGGGCTCAGGGTGTGGTAGTGGATAGGATCGCTGCGACAGGCGACGAGCAACAGGGCGATGGCGAGCCCTATGAGTTTCAGCGGCATCAGGTGTGCTCCTGTGATCATTCGTTTGGCGGCAACGTGAGGTTCTGCGCCGGAGCATCCTTGGGACGTCCACGCAGCAGCGATTCGGGATGGCGGCTCAGGTAGTCGGACAACTCGCGTAGCGAGCGCGACATGCGGCCCAGGTCGTCGAGGGTCTCGGTCAGTTGTTCGCGCTGGGGTGAATCCTCGGCGAGGGTCGAGTTGGCCGATTGCAGGGTCTTGCTCACGTCCTGCAAGGTGCTTTGCACGCCGGGCAGGGTCTTGCCGTTGATCTGTTTCAGGCCCTTGCGCAGTTCCACCAGGTTGCCATCCAGGTTGCTGGCGATGCTCTCCAGCGGCAGCTTGTTGATCCGTTCCACCATTGAATGGAGCTGTTCCTGCAGTTGCTGCAGGCTGCCCGGAATGGTCGGGATACGGACCGGCCGGGCATTGGGGTCAAAGGCGACTTTTTCCGCCTTGGGGTAGAAGTCCAGTGCGATGTACAACTGCCCGGTCAGCAGGTTGCCGCTGCGGGCCTGGGCGCGCAGCCCGCGCTCGACGAAACTGCCGATCAGGCGTGCGCCAGCGGCTTCGTCGTCGGGGTTATGATTGAGGGCCTTGAGCAGTTTCTCATGGGCCTTGCCCAGGCGTTGCGGGTAGATCACCACGCCGACGTTGACCGGAAAGCTGCGTTGTTTCTCGTCGAAATCCAGGTTGATCGCCACCACCCGGCCGACCTCCACACCGAGGAATTCCACCGGCGCATCGACCCGTAAGCCGCGCAGCGCCTGATCGAAGCGCAACGCCAGGTATTGCGCCTTGCCGTTGGGCGGCGCGAGTGCGCTCTGCTGGTCGGCGAACAGTTCGAAGGTCTTGTCCGCGCTGGCCGGGCTGTCGTTGGGGTTGTAATCCGGGGCCCGGAAGGCGATGCCGCCCAGCAGCAGGGCCGAGAGGGATTCGGTCTTGACCGCGAAACCGTTGGCGCCGACGTTGACGTCCACGCCGCTGACGTTCCAGAACCGGGTGTTTTCGGTGACGTAGGCGTCGTTGGGCGCGTTGACGAACACATCGATGTCGACGCCCTTGCCCTCGGCGTCCAGTGCGTAGGACACGACCTGGCCCACCGGGATCTTGCGCAGGTACACCGGCGAGCCGATGTCCAGCGAGCCGAGGTCCTGGGAGTGCAGGGTGAAGCGCTTGCCCGGTTCGCCGTAGGTGATCGGCGGCGGGGCTTCCAGGCCGGTGAAGGACTTGGCGCGCACCTTCGACTGGCCGGCGTCGGCGCCGATGAAGTCACCGGACAGCAAGGTGTCGATCCCCGAGATCCCGCCGGCGCCGATGCGCGGCCGAACCACCCAGAACACGGAGTCTTCGTGGGTGAAAGTGTCGGCGTTCTTGGCCAGTTTGACCGTGGCGGTGACGTTTTTCTGGTCGTTGCTCAATTGCACGTCGGTGACCTGGCCGATGACCACATTGCGATATTTCACCTCGGTCTTGTTGGCAGTCAGGCCCTGGCCGGTCTTGAAGGTGATGGTGATGGTCGGGCCTTCCTGCAGCCAGTCGTGGACCACCAGGGACAGCCCCACCAGCACCGCGATGATCGGTACGATCCACACCAGCGAAACGGTCCAGCGGCGGGTGGTGACGTTGGCGCGTCCTGGCCCGGGCCGTTGCCCGTCAGTGGCTTGCGTTTTCATCCAGCGCCTCCTCGCAGGGTTGGGTGTCCCAGATCAGCCGGGGGTCGAAACTCATGGCCGACAACATGGTGAACAGCACCACCAGGCCGAAGAACAGAATGCCCGGGCGCGGCTCGATGTCGCTCAGGGCCTGGAACTTGACCAGCGCGGCCACCAGGGCCACCACCAACACATCGAGCATCGACCAGTAGCCGATCACCTCCACCAGCCGGTAGAGCTTGGCCCGCTGGACCTGGGCCCAGGTGCTGCGGCGCTGGACGGTGACCAGCAGCAAAGTCAGCACGACGAACTTGATGCCCGGCACCGCGATGCTGGCGATGAAAATGATCAGGGCGATGTCCCAGGCGCCGCCTTGCCAGAACTCGATGACGCCGCTGATGATGGTGCTGTCGGCACCGTCGCCGAGCATCTGGGTATTCATGACCGGCAGCAGGTTGGCCGGGATATAGAACACCAGCGCGGCCAGCATGTAGGCCCAGGTGCGGGTGATGGGGTTGGGTTTGCGGCGATGCAGGTCGGCGTCGCAGCGTGGGCAGGCCTGGGGTTCGTCGCTCATGTCGCAGGCCAGGCCGCAGCCGTGGCACAGGCACAGGTTCAGGTCGTCGGCCTTGGGCGGGTCGGCCGACGGCAGGCCGTTCACAGGCTGTCCCACAGGTCGCGGACATCGCGCCCGGCAATGCGGATCATCAGCAGGCTCAAGGCCGCCAGCGTAAACAGGCCGATGCCGGGGAGCACGTCCAGCAAGCCGGCGAGCTTGATCACCGCCACCAGGGCACCCAGCAGGCACACTTCGAGCATGCTCCAGGGCCGCAGGCTCTCCAGGCTGCGCATGCACAGGTTGAAGCCGGGCGCCCGTCGGTTGGCGTGGGCGTAGCCCAGTACCCAGAGCAGCAGCGCCAATTGCAGGGCCGGTGCGACGATGATTGCGACGGCGGCCACCAGGGCGATGAAGGTCATCGGCCCTTGGCTCAGGGCGACGATGGAGTCCCACAGCGTGGCGCTGTTGCTCAGGCCCTTGAACCGGATGCTCATGATCGGATAGACATTGGTGAACGCCCACAGCACCGCGGCCGTGAGGGTCAGGGCCAGGCGTTGCTCGATGCTCAGGCCGTTGTAGCGCTGGATGACCGCGTGGCAGCGCACGCACGAGGCTTTTTGATGCCGCACGAGGACCACCGGCTCGTACACCGCATCGCAATGCTCACAGATGATCAGTCGGGCGGAGGTGGCCATCGAGAGGCTCGGGCAGAGGCAACCCCTTCAATATAGAAGTGAACGGCCAATCAGCAAGCTGTGGCAGTGACGCTGGCAGCGAGCCCGCTCGCTCCCAGCGTGTTGACCATGCTCCGAACCGGTCATTCGCCGCGTATGTACTGCTCCAGTTGTCGGATCAGGTCGGCCTGTTCGGCGATGGCTTCCTTGACCAGGTCGCCGATGGACAGCAGGCCGACGAGCTTGCCGTCGTCCACCACCGGCAAGTGGCGCAGGTGCTTTTCAGTCATGATGCTCAGGCAGGTCTCGACGTTCTGGTGCGGGTCGATGGTGATCACCGGGGATACCATGATGTCGCTGACCTTGGTCCCCACCGACGATCGCCCGTGCAGGACCATTTTGCGCGCGTAGTCACGTTCGCTGATGATCCCCAGCACTTCCCCGTTCTTCACCACCAGCAAGGCGCCGACGTTCTTCTCGGCCATGCGCATCAGGGCCTGCAATACCATGTCGTCCGGTGAGATGGTGTGCACTTGCTGGTTCTTCTCATCTTTTATCCGGAGCAATTGCGCGACGGTTTTCATGGTGGGCCTCGGGTTGTTTTTGCAGGTGTGCTTAAAGAATCGTAGACCCGGCGGCGCAGAGCAAGCGGGAAAGCGGCGGCCAGTCGTCAAATAACGTCATGGGCAAGCAAAATTTCCCCTGATGGCATGTCATTCACCTTGTGGCGAGGGAGCTTGCTCCCGCTGGGCTGCGCAGCGGCCCCAAAGCGGCCAAGCATCAGATGAACACCTTCGGGGCTGCTTCGCACCCCAGCGGGAGCAAGCTCCCTCGCCACAGTGCCACAGTGCCACAGTGCCACAGTGCCACAGGAATACGGTGGCTATGTCGGTTGGGCAGGTGAAGATCTCTCGCCGCAGGTAGAATCAGCCCCTACGTAAAATTCGAGGTTGCAGTGGTGGATCTACAGCAGGGCTTCGTCCTGACCCGGCATTGGCGCGACACCCCGGCCGGCACCGAAGTCGAGTTCTGGCTGGCCACCGATGCCGGGCCCCGGCGCGTGCGCCTGCCGGTGCAGCCGTCGGTGGCGTTCGTGCCGCAGGCCCAGCGCGACCAGCTCCAGGACCTGTTGCAAGGGGAGAAGGACATCGAGCTGCGGCCCCTGGACCTGCTGGATTTCCAGCACCGCCCGGTGCTGGGCCTGTATTGCCAGCAACACGCCCAACTGATGCGCCTGGACACCACGCTGCGCCGTGCCGGTGTCGAGGTGTTCGAGGCCGACATCCGGCCGCCGGAGCGCTACCTGATGGAGCGCTTTATCACCGCGCCGGTGTGGTTCGGTGGCACTCCGGGGGCCGATGGCCTGCTGCTGGAGGCGCAGATGAAACCGGCGCCCGGTTACCGTCCGGCGCTGCGCCTGGTGTCCCTGGACATCGAGACCACCGCCCAGGGGGATCTGTACTCCATCGCCCTGGAAGGCTGCGGCGAGCGCCAGGTCTACATGCTCGGGCCGCCCAATGGCGACGACAGCAGCGTGGATTTCCAGCTCGAATACTGCGAATCGCGCACGCTGCTGCTCAAGAAACTCAACGAGTGGTTCGCCCGCTTCGACCCCGACGCCATCATTGGCTGGAACGTGGTGCAGTTCGACCTGCGCGTGCTGCATGAACATGCCCGCCGGTTGGCCGTGCCGTTACGTCTGGGGCGCGGCGGTGAAGAGATGCAATGGCGCGAGCATGGCGCGCGCAATAATCACTTTTTCGCTTCGGCGGCGGGCCGGCTGATCATCGACGGCATCGAGTCGCTGCGTTCGGCCACCTGGAGTTTCCCCTCGTTCAGCCTGGAAAACGTCGCCCAGACGCTGTTGGGGGAGGGTAAGTCGATCGATAACCCGTACCAGCGCATGGACGAGATCAACCGCATGTTCGCCGAGGACAAGCCGGCGCTGGCGCGTTACAACCTCAAGGACTGCGAACTGGTGACACGGATTTTCGCCAAGACCGAACTGCTGACATTCCTGCTGGAGCGGGCCAGCGTCACCGGCCTGCCGGCGGACCGCAGCGGCGGATCGGTGGCGGCCTTCACGCATCTGTACATGCCGCTGATGCACCGCCAGGGCTTCGTCGCGCCCAACCTGGGACAACGCCCGCCTGAGGCCAGTCCGGGTGGTTTTGTCATGGATTCACAACCGGGGCTCTACGAATCGGTGCTGGTGCTGGACTACAAGAGCCTGTACCCGTCGATCATCCGCACCTTCCTCATCGACCCGGTGGGCTTGATCGAAGGCCTGCGCCACCCAGGCGAGCGCGAGTCGGTGCCGGGCTTTCGCGGAGCACGCTTCTCCCGCACCCGGCATTGCCTGCCGGCCATCGTGGCGCGGGTCGCCGAAGGCCGGGAGACGGCCAAGCGCGAACACAACGCCCCGCTGTCCCAGGCCCTGAAAATCATCATGAACGCCTTTTATGGCGTGCTCGGCTCCAGTGGCTGTCGCTTCTTCGATCCGCGGCTGGCTTCGTCCATCACCTTGCGCGGCCACCAGATCATGCAGCGCACCCGACAGTTGATCGAAGCCCAGGGGCACGTGGTGATCTACGGCGACACCGACTCCACGTTCGTCTGGCTGCGGCGCGCCCATGGCCAGGAGGAAGCGGCGAAGATCGGCCGCGAACTGGTGGCACACGTCAACCAGTGGTGGCGCGAGCAGGTGCGTGACGAGTTCGGGCTGGAGAGTGCCTTGGAGTTGCAGTTCGAAACCCACTTCAAGCGCTTCCTGATGCCGACCATCCGCGGCGCGGAAGAGGGCAGCAAGAAACGCTACGCCGGGCTGGTGACCCGCGCCGACGGCCATGACGAAATCGTCTACAAGGGGCTGGAGACCGTGCGCACCGACTGGTCGCTGCTGGCCCGGCAGTTCCAGCAGGAGTTGTATGAGCGCATCTTCCACCGCAAGCCTTACCAGGATTACGTGCGTGATTACGTGCGCCAGACCCTGGCCGGCGCGTTCGACGAACGCCTGGTCTACCGCAAACGCCTGCGCCGTCCGCTGGACGACTACGAACGCAACGTGCCGCCCCACGTGCGTGCGGCGCGGCTGGCCGACGAGTTCAACCAGCGCCAGGGCCGCCCGCGGCAATACCAGAATGGTGGCTGGATCAACTACGTCATCACCGTCGCCGGCCCGGAACCGCTGGAAGCCCGCAGCGCCCCGATCGATTACGACCACTACGTGAGCAAGCAGCTACAACCGGTGGCGGACGCGATCCTGCCGTTCGTGGACGATGACTTCTCGACGTTGGTGGGTGGGCAGATGGGGTTGTTCTAGAGAACGTTCATTGGTTTGCCGACCCTGTGGCGAGGGGATTTATCCCCGTTCGAGTGCGCAGCACTCGTCTATTTGGTAGGTGGCTGCGATGTTCTTTGGGGGCGCTACGCGCCCCATCGGGGATAAATCCCCTCGCCACAGAGCTATTGTGTGTCTCGCGATTGCCCCGCCAATCAAACCATCGCCAGCCGCTGCTTGCCCTGGGGTTGCGCAAACGTCAGGTCCAGGGCCGCGAGGTCCTGGGGGGCCAGTTGCAGATCGGCCGCTTCGGCGTTCAGCCGCACGTGCTCGGGCTGCACCGCCTTGGGAATGGCAATGACATTGTCCTGGCGCAGGAGCCAGGCCAGCGCGATCTGCGCCGGTGTCGCGCCGTGGCGCTCGGCGATCTGGCGCAGGGTGTTGTCCTTGAGCAGGCGCCCGCCCTGGCCGACCGGACAGTAGGCCATGATCGGCATGCTGCGCTGTTGGCACCAGGGCAGCAGGTCGAATTCGATGCCGCGTGCTTGCAGGTTGTACAGCACTTGGTTGGTGGCGCAGGCCGGCGCAGCCAGTTCTTCGAGGTCGGCGACATCGAAGTTCGACACACCCCAGTGGCCGATCTTGCCTTCCTCGCGCAGGCGCTCGAAAGCCTCGACGGTTTCCTCCAGCGGGTACTGCCCGCGCCAGTGCAGCAGATAAAGGTCGATGTAGTCAGTGTCGAGCCGTCGCAAGCTGCGTTCGCAGGCCAGAGGAATGCCTTTGCGACTGGCATTGTGGGGGTAGACCTTGCTCACCAGGAACACCTGGTCGCGCAGGCCGGTGATCGCCTCGCCCACGACAGCCTCGGCGCCGCCTTCAGCGTACATTTCCGCGGTGTCGATCAGGGTCATCCCCCGTTCGATGCCCAGGCGCAGGGCGGCCACTTCCTGCTTGTGCTGGGACGGTTCCTCGCCCATGTGCCAGGTGCCTTGGCCGATCACGGGTACGGATACGCCGGCCAATTCCAGAGTCTTCATGACTGTCTCCTGTGTGGTTGAACGTCAGGCATGTGGCAGCAGGATAGACCAAGGGTTCAAGGCCTGTGGGAGTGAGCCTGCTCGCGAAGCGGTCTGTCTGCGCCGACCTCTTCGCGAGCAGGTTCGCTCCCACAAAGGTGATTCAGGCGGTGGCGAATGTTGCGGTCAACGCCTCTTCCCTGTGGGAGCGGGCTTGCCCGCGAAGACGGCGGTACATCCAAAATCGATTCGAGCTGATCCACCGCTTTCGCGAGCCAGCCCGCTCCCACAGGTTGGCGGCTTGAGCCGGACCCATGGGGGCGAGCGGGGGGATTACTTGGTGGAGAACTTCAGCACCATGGTCTGGGTGTAGGTCTGGCCCGGATCAAGGCGCGTCGACGGGAAGTTCGGCTGGTTGGGCGCATCCGGGTAGTGCTGGGTTTCCAGGGTAAAGGCGCCCCAGTGCGGGTAGACCTTGCCTTGCTTGCCCTTGATCGTGCCATCAAGGAAGTTGCCGGTGTAGAACTGCACGCCAGGCTCACTGGTAAAGAGCTGCAAGTAGCGTCCCGATTGCGGGTCGTAGGCATCGGCGGCGAGTTTGCCCACGTCCCCCTTGGCGTCCAGCACCCAGTTGAAGTCAAAGCCGCCCTGTTTCGGTTCGGCGAACTTGAGTTGTGGGTGATCGGCCTTGATGTGGGTGCCAATGGCGGTGGGTTGGGTGAAGTCCATCGGTGTGCCGGCCACGGGGGCCAGTTCGCCGGTGGGGATCAGCTTGCCGTTCACCGGGGTGTAGCGGGCTGCGTGCAGGGTGGCGACCTGTTTCAGGATGTCACCGTTGCCGGCACCGGCCAGGTTGAAATAGCTGTGGTTGGTCAGGTTCAACACCGTCGGCTTGTCGGTGGTGGCCTTGTACTCGATGCGCAATTCGTTCTTTTCGTTGAGGCTGTAGGTGACGTCGGTCTTCAGCGCGCCGGGAAAACCCATCTCGCCGTCCGCCGACAGGTAGGTCAGGGTCACGCCCACCGAATCCTTGCCCTCATGGGGTTCGGCTTTCCATACCCGCTTGTCGAACCCTTGCGGGCCACCGTGCAACGCGTTGCCGTGGTCGTTCTGCGGCACTTGATAACGCTTGCCGTCCAGTTCGAAGGCCCCGTCGGCCAGGCGGTTGCCAAAGCGGCCGATGGTTGCGCCGAAGTAGACGTTGCCGTTCTTCTGGTAACCCTGCACATCGTCGAAGCCGAGCACCACGTCGGCGGGCTTGCCGTGTTTGTCCGGCACGATCAGCGACTGGAGAATCCCGCCGTAGGTGATGACCGTGGCTTCCATGCCGTGGCTGTTGCGAAGCACGAATTTTTCCACGGCCGTGCCGTCGTCGGTCTTGCCGAACGCTGCGCGCTGTTGAGTCAGGCCGGCGGCCTGGGAGGCAGAGGTGGCGATCATCAGAGACACTCCGAGGGCCGTGAGCAGATGTCTGGATTCAAGCATGGTTTGACCTTCCTTCCTGTTGTTTTGTTGTTGTTTTGAACGCGGGTCGAGTCCGTTACTGGTCGGACGACGATGAAGGCTTTGCTGTTCAGTAGTCTTTCTATTTGTCGATGGAAACTGGATTTATAGCCATAAATTGGGATTTATCAATTAAAAAGTAAGACTAATTGACGTTTGGGAGATTTCCTTCAGAGGACGGTGTTGCACCGTCCACTGCACTTTTACGGTTTTTGTCGCTCTATCCATGGCCTGGAAGCGGCGACCCCCGCCGCGTCCCCCTGCCCAGACCGAGATTCGATGGCCGGTGCTTTTTATTCGATGCGTGCGTTGCGACGACGCAGCGCAGCAGTGTTGATCGGTGTGCTGGCCCTGCTCAGCGGCTGCAGCCACCAGCAAGGCCAGGACATGGTCACGCAGTTGGGTAACACCCGTCCCCAGGAGTTCCTGCAGACCAGCGTCGACCGCATGGCGACGTTGGCGATGCATGACAACCTGCAAAGCCTTTACCTGTTGATGAGCAAGTTGTACCTGCGCAACCCCGACGAACTGCGCAAGTCGGGCTTTCTCGACGCTCGTACCGCTGAAAAACAGGTGCGCATGGCCATCGAGCAGCAGCAGCCCTTGCCGACCCTGGGAGGCAAGAAGGATCTGGCGGCGTTGAGCTATGCAATGAGTCCGGAATTCCTCGGGGACCGGGTCGGGGCCTTCATCTATGCCATCGGCAGCATGCTGGTCACGGCCCATGGCAATCGCCTCGAGTTCTACATGACCGATAGCATCGACCCGCGCTTCGTCAGCAATGCCGCGCGCAACATCGAGAAAGCCACCTGGATCCTGAGCCAGCGCCAAGGCAAGGACGGCAAGCCGCTGCTGTTCTCCAACGAGATCTCGGAGGAAGGCAGCAACCTGAGCTTTGCCGTGGAGTTCGGGAAAATTGTCGCGCGGTTGGACCTGTTGACGCAGATGCTGGACGAGCGCTATCGCCGGATCGGGCTCAACTATGCCCAGAGCCTGCTGTTCCTGAACTTCCTGCCGGTTCAATAGCGACCGTTAAAAAAGGAATAAAGATAGATCACATCGATATAGGGGGTTATAAGAAAAATCGCTATGCTCGCGGCCAGATTTTCCACGCGGTTGCGCTGAGACGGGTTTGATGGATTTCGGTAATGTCGGTTTAGTCGTAGCGGGCCTGGTGGTCGGCTTCATCGTCGGGATGACTGGCGTCGGCGGTGGTTCGTTGATGACGCCCATTCTGCTGTGGTTTGGCATCAACCCGGCGACGGCGGTGGGCACTGACCTGCTGTACGCGGCCATTACCAAGTCGGGCGGTGTGCTGGTCCACGCCAAAAATCGCAATATCGACTGGGCCATCACCGGTTGGCTGACCTTGGGCAGCGTGCCGGCGGTCGGTTTGACCCTGTGGTTTCTCAGCAGCCTGCACAGCTCGCCCGACGCCATGAACGCGGTGATCAAGCAGGCCCTGGGCTTCGTGCTGTTCGCCACGGCCCTGGCGATCCTGTTCAAGAAGCGCCTGCTGCAATTCGCCCACGACCGCGCTGGCGGTCACTACAACCCGTCCGGCTCGCGCCTCAACGTGCTGACCGTCATCACCGGCCTGATCCTGGGCACCATGGTTGCGCTGACCTCCATCGGTGCTGGTGCCTTGGGCACGGTCGCGCTGTTCATCCTCTATCCCTTCCTGGTCACCAAGCGCCTGGTGGGCACCGAAATCGCCCACGCCGTGCCGCTGACCCTGGTCGCTGGCCTCGGCCATGCGAGCATGGGCAACATGGACTGGCACATCCTCGGTTTCCTGCTGGTCGGCTCGTTGCCGGGGATCTACCTGGGCAGTCATTTGTCGGGGCGTATCTCCGATGAACTGCTGCGCCCGTGCCTGGCGGTGATGCTGGCGATGATCGGGTTCAAGCTGGCGTTCTGAGGCCTGCCGGTGAGCACGTGCCTGCACGGCACACCGCTTTGCCGAGCAGGCTCGCTCCCACAGGGTTTCTTCCTTGGCGGTCCATGCTGGCCGGTCCATGTCGGCTTCGCACTCAGTTGCGCAATGAACCCGCTGGCCTAAGCTTCAACACAGGCGGGCGCAGTATTGGCCGACTCGCGGAACAATTGCCGCCATGCGCAATCAGTACAGCGTAGATATCAAAAGGAGAGGCGCATGCTCATTCGGTCGTTGACCTTCGCTACCTTGCTGGCCGTCGCCAGCCCGCTGTTCGCCGCTGATGGCGACTCACCCCTGGTGGCGGAGGTGGGCAGGACCCGCCCCTTGATCGTCATCGCGCCCAGCACGGTAGACCCGGCCTGGGTCAGCCTGAAGAAAGCGTTGGAAGAACCAGCCGGCAAGCAAGGTTTTGCAGAGCGCAACATGGTGCTCTACACGGTGCTCAACACCATCGGCCAGCGGGACGGCAAGGACCTGGACCCGCAAAGCACCATGTCCCTGATCCGTTCGCTCAAGCTGGGCGCCGGTGCCCAGACCAAGATCATCCTGGTGGGCAAGGACGGGGAAAAGAAGCTTGAGCATTCCGGGGCGATCGAGCTCAAAGACGTTTTCGACACTGTCGACAAACTGCCGGCCGCGGAAAAGGAAGCGGCCGCCCCAACACCTCCTCCTCCCGCGCCAGAAGCAGCCCCGGCCAAGGATGCCAAAGGCGCCAAGCCTGGCAAGGCGAGCAAACCTGCGGCGGCGCCGAAGCCGTTGGATGATTGATGACAGATCCATAGGCTTTTGTTTGTGGCGAGGGAGCAAGCTCCCTCGCCACGGTCGATCATTGCTTTTCCAGCGCCGTCAGTATCCGATACGCAACCTTCACCCGTTCCTCGATCGGATAATTCTTGTTCGCCAGCAACACGATCCCCATGTGCCTGCCCGGCACGAACGCCGCGTAAGCGCCAAAGCCGCCGGTCGAGCCGGTCTTGTTGATCCAGGCATCGTCCGGCGCCGGGCGGGGCGGTTCGAGGGGCTGCACCTTGTTCGGCTGCATGGCGACCTCCACTGAGTTACCTGCCAGCAGTGCGTCCAGTGTCACCGGGTAGGGGTAGAACTCCCAGCCCAGGCCCTGGGTCATGCCGCCCACCGTGTAGAAACCGCTGTGGGTGGTGGCGATGGCCTGGCGCAGGTCGGCGTCCAGTTTTTCCGGCTGCAGGTTGGCCTCGACGAAACGAATCAGGTCCGCTGAGTTGGTCTTGACCCCGTAGGCCTGCGCATCCAGCGCCCCCGGCCCGACCCGCACGGGCTTGCCATCCTTCGCGTAGCCTTGGGCATAGCGCTCCAGTTGTTCTGGCGGTACCCGTAGATAACTGTGTGTGAGGCCCAGCTTCGGCATCAGCGTCTGCTCCATCGCTTGCTCGAACGGTTGGCCCAGGCTGCGGGCTGCCAGGTAGCCGAACAAACCGATGCTGGGGTTCGAGTAGAGCCGCTGGGTGCCGGCCGGGTAGAGCGGTTTCCAGGCCTTGAAGTAGTCGAACATCCGCTCCGGATGGTCCGCTTCCTGGGGGAACTGCAGCGGCAGGCCGCCGGCGCTATAGGTGGCGAGGTTGAGCAGGCTGATGCCGTCGAAGGCGCTGCCGCGCAGCTCGGGAGCAAAGCGGCTGGCGGGGTCCGACAGCGACAGCTTGCCTTGGGCCAGGGCATAGGCGCCGAGCGTCGCGGTGAAGGTCTTGCTGACCGAGCCGATTTCGAAGAGGGTCTGGTCGGTGACCGCCTGCCGGGTGTCCTTGGAGGCCACGCCATAATTGAAGAAATGACGTTGCCCGTCGAGGGTGATCGCCACCGCCATGCCGGCGATGTCCTGTTGCTTCATCAAGGGCTCGATGGCGGCGTTGACCGTCTCTTCAATGCGGTCCTGGGCGAAGCCCGTGGTTGCCCCGCAAAGCAGCAGGAAAGCGCCGGCGAGGGTTGATCTGGCCATGTGCATGTCGGACCGTCTCCTTGAGTGTCCGGTGCGTGGGGTGCACCTGAAGGGGCGTCAATCTAGGCCGTTTTCCGCGGCTCGGCAATCGGTGGCCGGACGTTGCCAGGCGTGGTTCCGAGTTGTCTGGCCTGGGCGTCGGAAAGATCCTACGAAATCGCTGCGAATCCCAGGCCATTGGCCATGCATGGCAAACCACACAAATTCCTGGCCGCCGGGTAAACTTGCGCTCTTTCTAAAGGAGTTCACATGAGTTACTACCAGCCTGGCATTCTCGCCACCCCTGTTCCGCCTCAGGCCCGTCATCTGTTTTTTGCCCTGGAATCGGTCGAGGCACTGCCGGCTGCGATAGACAAACTCGTGTTGCTGCTGGATGAGCGCGCGGTGATCGGCTTTGGTGAGCCGCTGGTGAAGGCCCTGGGCGCCCAGATCGAAGGTTTGCGGGCCTTTCCCGCGCTGGCCGGCGTGGGCGTCGACAACCCCTCCACCCAGCATGCGCTGTGGTGCTGGCTGCATGGCGAAGACCGCGGTGAGTTGCTGCACCGCAGCCGCGCCATCGAGGCGGCACTGGCCCCGGCCTTGCGCTTGGTGCAGATGAACGAAACCTTCCGCCACATGACCGGCCATGACCTCACGGGTTACGAGGACGGCACCGAGAACCCCCACGACGAAGCGGCCGTCGCGGCCGCCCTGGCCCAAGGGACAGACGGCCTGCGCGGGGGCAGTTTCGCGGCGATCCAGCAATGGCAGCACGACCTGGATGGCTTCGCGGCGATGTCGCCCGGTGAGCGCGACAACATCATGGGCCGGCGCCTGAGCGACAACGAAGAAATCGACGAGGCGCCGGAGTCGGCCCACGTCAAGCGCACTGCCCAGGAGAGCTTCGCGCCCGAAGCTTTCGTCGTGCGCCGCTCCATGCCCTGGATCGAAGGCGACCGCGCGGGCCTGATGTTCCTGGCGTTCGGTTTCTCCCTCGATGCCTTCGAGGCGCAATTGCGCCGCATGAGTGGCCTGGAGGACGGCATTACGGACGGCCTGTATCGCATGAGCCGGCCGATCACCGGGGGCTACTACTGGTGCCCGCCACGGCTGGACGCACGCCTGGACCTGCGCGCCCTGGCTCGCTAAGCGCAACGGTTTGTGCAAAGCGTGAGGTGAACGCTATTCTTGGGCCGGACCTCTATCCGTGGAACGGGAGAAGCAAGCGTGGATAAAGTCATCGTCATCACGGGGGGCGGCCGCGGGATCGGGGCTGCCACGGCGCTGCTGGCTGCCGAGCTGGGGTATCGGATCTGCATCAACTACCAGTCCGATGAAAGCGCTGCCCTGGAGGTGCTCGCACAGGTCCGGGCCAAAGGCGTGCAGGCGATTGCCGTGCGGGCCGACGTGAGCATCGAGGACGAAGTGATCGCGCTGTTCGACCGGGTGGATGCCGAGTTGGGCCGCGTTACCGCTCTGGTGAACAACGCCGGCACCGTCGCCCAGAAGGCTCGCCTCGATGAAATGTCCGAGTTCCGCATCCTCAAGGTCATGCGGACCAACGTGATGGGGCCGATCCTATGCGCCAAGCACGCGGTGCTGCGCATGTCGCCACGGCATGGCGGGCAGGGCGGGAGCATCGTCAACGTCTCCTCGGTGGCCGCGCGCCTCGGCTCGCCCAGCGAGTACGTCGACTACGCGGCCTCCAAGGGCGCCCTGGACACCTTCACCATTGGCCTGTCCAAGGAAGTGGCCGGCGAAGGCATTCGCGTCAACGCGGTGCGGCCAGGCTACATCTACACCGATTTCCATGCCCTCAGCGGCGACCCGGACCGGGTCAGCAAACTTGAGTCGGCGATCCCCATGGCAAGGGGCGGGCGGCCGGATGAAGTGGCCGAAGCGATCATCTGGTTGCTGTCGGACAAGGCGTCGTACGCCACCGGGACGTTCGTGGACCTGGGGGGCGGGCGCTGAGCTCAGCCTGTCTGTTGCGGCGCTTTCGCGACCCTGCTCGCGTCCACATGGATCGTCTGCGATAACGATCCGTTGTGGGAGCGAGCTTGCTCGCGAAGGGCGCTACCCTGATCTCAGAACGAGCGGATAATCCGCCCCAATGTTTCCATGGCCTTTTCCGACGCCTCGGTCCACGGGCTGCCGTAGTTCAGGCGAATGCAGTTCCTGAACCGCCGGGTCGGTGAAAAGATCGGCCCCGGCGCGATGCTGATGCCTTGGGCCAGGGCCATCTGGAACAGCTTCAGCGAGTCCATCTGCTCGGGCAGTTCCAGCCACAGGAAGTAGCCGCCCGCCGGCTGGCTGACGCGGGTCTGGGCCGGGAAATAACGGGCGATGGCGGCGCGCATCGCACTTTGCTGTTCTTCCAGGGCATAACGCAACTTGCGCAGGTGACGGTCGTAGCCACCGTGTTGCAGGTAGTCGGCGATGGCCGCCTGGGCCGGCATCGAGGCGCACAGGGAGGTCATGAGCTTGAGCCGTTCGATCTTCTGCGCATAGCGCCCGGCAGCGACCCAACCGATGCGATAGCCCGGTGCCAGGCTCTTGGCGAAGGAGCCGCAATGCATCACCAGGCCTTCGGTGTCGAACGCCTTGGCGGGTTTGGGGGCCTGTTGGCCATAGTAGAGTTCGGCGTACACGTCGTCTTCGATCAGCGGCACCTGATGCCGGCGCAACAGCTCGACCAGTGCCTGCTTGCGGGCCTCGGGCAGCGTTGCGCCCATGGGGTTCTGGAAACTGGTCATGCACCAGCAGGCCTTGATCGGGTGGCGCTCCAGCGTCTGCGCCAACACCTCCAGGTCAATGCCGTCGCGCGGGTGGACAGGAATTTCCACTGCCTTGAGCTTGAGTCGCTCCAATACCTGCAGGCTGGCGTAGAACGCCGGTGCTTCGATCGCCACCAGGTCGCCGGGCTCGGTCACGGCTTGCAGGCACAGGTTCAGGGCCTCCAGCGCGCCATTGGTCACCAGCAGTTCCTCCATCGGCAACATCAGCCCGCCGACCATGTAGCGCAGGGCGATTTGCCGGCGCAACTGCGGATTGCCCGGCGACATGTCCGTGACAACCACTCGCGGGTCCATGTCTCGGGTGGCGCTGGACAGCGAGCGCGACAACCGATGCAGCGGAAACAACGTCGGGCTCGGGAACGCCGAACCGAAGGGCACCGTGGTCGGGTCCTTGATCGATTCCAGCACCGAGAACACCAGTTCGCTGACGTCGACTTCGGTGGACTCGTGCACGGGGCTGCTGATCGCCGGCTCGGAAAACGGCGTCGGCGCATGGGCGTTGACGAAGTAGCCCGAGCGTGGCCGGGCCCGGATCAGGCCGCGTCGCTCCAGCAGGTAATACGCCTGGAACACCGTGGACGGGCTGACGCCATAGGTTTGGCTGGCGTAACGCACCGAAGGCACTCGCTGGCCCGGCCCCAGCATGCCGGAGCGGATCAGTTCAGCGATGTCGTCGGCGAATTTCTCGTAGCGTTTCATGGCGAGCCCATTTTGCAGCGGTTCGAGGTCAGACTGGAGCTGTGCGTCGGGCATCTTATCGCCTCACCGGTTCATCGGCGCGACAAAACGGCTCTTGGCCACGCTGTAGGTGCGCGGCTCGTCGCTGTCGGTCACTTTGAAGGTCAATTCCTGGGAGCTGCTGCTCGGACGCTCGCTGAGCATCGCCACCGACACCGGCACGTCGACGATCTCACCCGGCGCCAGGCTCAGGTGCGTCTTGCCCTGCAAGGTGAAGCCTTCGCCATCCTGCAGCGACAGGGTGTAGGCCTGGCGCTGCTGGGTCTTGTTGATGATCTTCAGGCTGTAGATGTTCTCGATCTGGCCCTGGCTGTTCTCGCGGAACAAGCCGCGGTCCTTGCTTACGTCCAGGGACACCATGGGCCGCTCCACCAGTGCCACGGCCAGTGCACCGATCATCACCAGCAGCACGGCGGTGTAGCCGATCAGGCGTGGCCGCAAGAGATGGGTCTTGCCACCTTGCAACTGATGCTCGGAGGTGTATTTGATCAGCCCGCGGGCGTAGCCCATCTTGTCCATGATCGAGTCACAGGCATCGATGCAGGCCGCGCAGCCGATGCATTCCATTTGCAGGCCGTCGCGGATGTCGATGCCGGTGGGGCAGACCTGCACGCACATCTGGCAATCGATGCAGTCACCCAGGCCGATGTTGGCCGGCTTCACGTCGCGCTTGCGCGGCCCGCGGATCTCGCCACGGGCGGCGTCATAGGAAATGGTCAGGGTGTCCTTGTCGAACATCACGCTCTGAAAGCGCGCGTAGGGGCACATGTGCATGCACACCGCCTCGCGCAGCCAGCCGGCGTTGAGGTAGGTGGCAGCGGTGAAGAACAGCACCCAGAACAGGCTGACGCCGCCGATCTGCAGGGTCAGCAGCGCTTCGGCCAGCGGCCGGATCGGGGTGAAATAGCCGACGAACGTCAACCCAGTGAGCAGGCTGATGGCCAGCCACAAGGTGTGCTTGGCCGAACGGCGCAGGAGTTTGTTCAGGCCCCAGGGCGCGGCCTGCAGCTTGATCCGCTGGTTGCGTTCGCCTTCGGTGACTTTCTCGCACCACATGAAGATCCAGGTCCAGGAGCTCTGCGGGCAGGTGTAGCCGCACCACACGCGACCGGCGAACACGGTGATCGCGAACAGGCCGAAGGCGGCGATGATCAACAGCGCCGACAGCAGGATGAAATCCTGGGGCCAGAAGGTCGCGCCGAAAATATGGAATTTGCTTTCGGAAAGATCCCAGAGCACCGCCTGGCGGCCGCCCCAGTCCAGCCACACCGTGCCGAAGAACAGCAGGAACAGCACGCCCGCGCCGCTCAGGCGCAAGGTGCGGAACAAGCCGGTGAAACTGCGGGTGTGGATCAGGTTGTCGGTGGTCCTGGCCTTTATCTTCGCCGGCGCAGGTTCGAAGGTCTGTATCAACTGGACGGGGATTCTATCGCTCATGGTCGGTCGCTCATCAGCCGCTATCTGGCCGGGGCACTATGACCATCGAACTGTTTGCATAACAGACTCAGGTGAGTCGATAAAAACCGGATCAGATGCCCTCGAAGCCAGGCCCTGCGACAGTTTGATGCAGGAGCGAACTGACAAACATGTACCTGCCCCGGGGATCGGGCAGACCCCCTCGGAGCAGTACGGCAGGTTGGCTAGATCACCGAACCGCTGTCGGTCGCCTTGAGGTTCTGGCGCCCGTCCACCGCGCCGGCCACCGTCAGGGCATCGGCTTCGGCCTCGGTGATGTAGACCCGGGCGCCATTGAGATCGACCGCCGACATGGCTTTTTCCTCGCAGGTGATGATGGTCAGTTCGCCAGCGGCGCGTTGTTCCTGGCCGTTGGGGGTGTCGAAGTAACAGGTCTGGTCAACGATTCGCACAGTCATGGTGGTGCTCCTTCTTGAGGTCCTGTGCATTAGGCGCCTGGCGGTACGCAGGGTTCGTTGCGCCGGATCAGCGGTCGGGCGCACCTCTGGCGCCGCTTGCGGTCCATCGTTTAACGAAATGGAAGGAGCGTGGTCGATGGAAACCTGGTGGCAACGAATCTGGATGACCCTGCAAGCGGAATTCGCCGACATTGCCGATGTGGAACAGATGACCCGCGTCACGGTGCGCCTGCTGATGGCCGCGCTGCTTGGCGGCATCCTGGGTTTCGAGCGCGAACACAAGGGCAAGGCCGCCGGTGTGCGCACGCATATGCTGGTGGCGCTGGGCGCTGCGCTGTTTGTCCTGGTGCCGCAACTGTCCGGCTCCCAGGCCGACGCCATGAGCCGGGTCATCCAGGGGGTGGTGGCCGGCATCGGCTTTTTGGGCGCCGGTACGATCTTGAAGAACACCGAGGGCGATGTCGGCCATGTCAAGGGCCTGACCACCGCCGCGGGGCTGTGGATGACCGCGGCCATCGGCGTCGCCGCAGGCTTGGGCCGCGAAGCCACGGCCGTGGTGAGTACGATACTGGCGCTGGTGATCTTCAGTGTGATGCCGCTGATTGTCCGGGCACTGGAAAACGACGACCAACCTTAGGCTCTGTTTGAAAAGTCTTGAGGCGAAGGTCAGGCAAGGCGAAAACCGGCGAGGAACGGCCGGGGTCGCGCTCGACTTTACTGGAGTAAATGAGCATTCCGAGCCGGTTTTCAACGCAGCATGAACGAGTATCAAGGCTTTTCAGACAGAGCCTAGGAACGGATACCAACGCATCCCCGTGGGAGCGAGCTTGCTCGCGAAGGCGTCCGACCAGCCAGCGTTCACCTCAACTGACTACACCGCTATCGCGAGCAGGCTCGCTCTCGCAAGTCTCCTACTAAGCTTGAGCATCAAACCCGTTCCGGGGGCGCCTCGCTGGGTGGGTCGCCCAACGGCGGCTGGGGATCCAGCGGCGGGTCTTTCTCGGGGATGGGCTCCGGATCAGGCCCCGGTGGGGGCAGGGTGGGGTCGTCGATATTGGGGTCCGGGGTTTCGGCCGGGATCGGAATATTCATCAGGACGGGTCTCCGTAATACAGATGGCTTGAGTCGTGCTTATGGTTGTTGACCCCCTTGCGCCAGGTTTTATCCCCAGCGCATCGCGGGCCAAATCTTGCTGAACTTTTGGCCGTCGATTCGGTTCGGAGTTTAAGTGAGTTTTTTCACGGGACCCGTTGGGCCTTTACCGCCACAAGCGCGTCCATTGGGCGTAAAAGGAGCGATGCTCGATGACTGCTGAACAGCCGACCGACCTTGTGTACAACCCGCACTTGCCATTGTCTCAGGCCTTGTTGTTGCCTCGGATTGCGATTGAAAACACCATGCCGACGATCGATGGCGGACAGTTTGCCGCCAAGGTCGTGGCCGGGCGGGACGTAACGGTGACCAGCAAGGTGTTCACCGACGGACACGACAAGCTGGCGGTGCGCATCCGCTGGCGGTCGCTGCAAGCGGAACGCTGGAACAGCGAGGTCATGACCGACCTGGGCAACAACGGGTGGCGCGGCCAGTTCACTGTGCCGGAGCAGGGACGCTACGTGTTTTGCATCGAGGCCTGGTTCGATCAATACGCCAGCTTCTGTTATGAGCTGGAGAAGAAGTACGGCGCCGGCGTGCCCATCGCCCTCGAACTGCAGGAAGGGCGCAATCATGTGCACCTGGCGGCCGAGCGCAGTGACGGCGAGTTGCGCGACCAGTTGAGCGCGCTGCACGATGAGCTCTCCGGCCTGTTGCCGGCGGAGCAGGTGGCGTTGTTTTTGGCGCCGCGCAGCGCCGACCTGATGGCCCAGGCCGACCACCGGCCATACCTGAGCCTCAGCCCCGAATACCACCTGGACGTCGAGCGTCCGCTGGCCGAGTTCGCCAGTTGGTACGAGCTGTTCCCGCGCTCGATCACCGATGACCCCAAGCGCCACGGCACTTTCAACGACGTGCACTCACGGCTGTCGATGATCCAGGACATGGGCTTCGATGTGCTGTACTTCCCGCCCATCCATCCCATCGGCCGCAGTTTCCGCAAGGGGCCCAATAACTCCCTCACCGCAGGCCCCGAGGACCCGGGCAGTCCTTATGCCATTGGCAGCGAGGCGGGCGGGCACGAGGCGATCCACCCGCAATTGGGGACCCGCGAGGATTTCCGCCGGTTGGTCGCGGCCGCCGCCGACCACGGCCTGGAAATCGCTCTCGACTTCGCCATCCAGTGTTCCCAGGACCACCCCTGGCTCAAGCAGCATCCGGGCTGGTTCAGCTGGCGCCCGGACGGCACGATCAAATACGCCGAGAACCCGCCGAAGAAATACCAGGACATCGTCAATGTCGACTTCTATGCGGCGGATGCGATTCCCAGCCTGTGGCTGGAGTTGCGGGACATCGTGGTCGGTTGGGTCAACGAGGGCGTGAAGATTTTCCGCGTCGACAACCCCCACACCAAGCCGTTGCCGTTCTGGCAATGGCTGATCGCCGATGTCCGGGCCCAGTACCCGGAGGTGATGTTCCTGGCCGAGGCGTTCACTACCCCGGCGATGATGGCACGCCTGGGCAAGGTCGGTTATTCCCAGAGCTACACCTATTTCACCTGGCGCAATACCAAGGCTGAGCTGGCTGCCTATTTCACCGAGCTCAATGAGTCACCGTTGCGCGAATGCTATCGGCCGAACTTTTTCGTCAATACCCCGGACATCAACCCGGCGTTTCTCCATCACTCCGGGCGCGCCGGTTTTCTCATCCGTGCCGCCCTGGCGACCATGGGCTCGGGCTTGTGGGGCATGTATTCGGGGTTCGAACTGTGCGAGTCGGCGCCGGTACCGGGCAAGGAGGAATACCTCGACTCGGAGAAATACGAGATCCGCCCCCGGGACTTCACCGCGCCGGGCAACATCATTGCCGAGATCGCCCAGCTCAACCGCATCCGCCGCCAGAACCCGGCGCTGCATACGCACCTGGGGCTGACGGTCTACAACGCGTGGAACGACAACATCCTCTATTTCGGCAAGCGCACGCCCGACGGCAGCAATTTCATCCTGGTGGCGGTGAGCCTTGACCCGCACAACCCGCAAGAAGCCAATTTCGAGTTGCCGCTGTGGGAAATGGGCCTGCCGGACGATGCCCAGACCCAGGGCGAGGATTTGATGAACGGGCATCGCTGGACCTGGTATGGCAAGTACCAGTTCATGCGCATCGACCCAGGGTACCAGCCGTTCGGGATCTGGCGCATCAGTGTGTCTTGAGGCAAACAAGCCTGTGAGCCAAGTGGGATTTAACTGTGGCGAGGGGATTTATCCCCGTTGGGTTGCGAAGCAGCCCCAAAGCAAGGCACCTCGGTGTGTCAGCCAGATTGCATTGAGCTTTTTTGGGGTCGCTTCGCAACCCAGCGGGGATAAATCCCCTCGCCACAAAGACCTCGCAAGCCCGTCCCAGCGGCTTTATTGAATTGATCAGGAGTTGCAAATGGCGAAGAAACCCCGGTCTGCCACCTTTATCAAAGACCCGCTCTGGTACAAGGATGCGGTGATCTACCAGGTCCACGTGAAGTCCTATTTCGACTCCAACAATGACGGAATCGGCGACTTTCCCGGCCTGATCGAGAAGCTCGACTACATCGCCGACCTGGGCGTCAACACCATCTGGCTGTTGCCGTTCTACCCGTCGCCACGGCGCGACGACGGCTACGACATTGCCGAGTACCGTGGCGTGAGCCCCGACTACGGCACCATGGCCGATGCAAGGCGGTTCATTGCCGAGGCTCACAAACGCAACCTGCGGGTGATCACCGAGCTGGTCATCAACCACACCTCCGACCAGCATCCTTGGTTCCAGCGCGCCCGCAAGGCCAAGCCCGGCTCCAAGGCGCGGGACTTCTACGTCTGGTCCGATGACGACCACAAGTACGACGGCACCCGGATCATCTTCCTCGACACCGAGAAGTCCAACTGGACCTGGGACCCGGTGGCCGGCCAGTACTTCTGGCACCGCTTCTATTCCCATCAGCCGGACCTCAACTTCGACAACCCGCAGGTGATCAAGGCGGTACTGTCGGTGATGCGCTATTGGCTGGACATGGGCATCGACGGCCTGCGCCTGGATGCCATTCCGTACCTGATCGAGCGTGACGGCACCAACAACGAGAACCTGCCTGAAACCCACGACGTGCTGAAGTTGATCCGCGCCGAGATCGATGCCAACTACCCCGACAGGATGCTGCTGGCCGAAGCCAACCAGTGGCCCGAAGACACTCAGTTGTATTTCGGCGATGTGGATGCCCAGGGCCTGAACGGTGACGAATGCCACATGGCGTTCCACTTCCCGCTGATGCCGCGCATGTACATGGCGCTGGCCCAGGAAGACCGGTTCCCCATCACCGACATCCTGCGCCAGACGCCGGAGATCCCGGCCAATTGCCAGTGGGCGATTTTCCTGCGCAACCACGATGAGCTGACCCTGGAAATGGTCACCGACAAGGAGCGCGATTACCTGTGGAACTACTACGCGGCTGACCGGCGCGCGCGCATCAACTTGGGCATCCGCCGGCGCCTGGCGCCATTGGTGGAGCGCGACCGGCGTCGCGTGGAACTGCTCAACAGCCTGCTGCTGTCGATGCCCGGCACGCCGACCTTGTACTACGGCGATGAGATCGGCATGGGCGACAACATCTACCTGGGCGACCGCGACGGCGTGCGTACGCCGATGCAGTGGTCGATCGACCGCAACGGCGGCTTCTCCCGCGCTGACCCGGCCAGCCTGGTGCTGCCGCCGATCATGGACCCGCAGTACGGCTACCAGTCGGTCAACGTCGAGACCCAGGCCGGCGACCCTCATTCGCTGCTCAACTGGACCCGGCGGATGCTGGCGGTGCGCAAGCAGTCCAAGGCCTTCGGCCGTGGCACCCTGAAGATGCTGTCGCCGAGCAACCGCCGGATCCTGGCCTACACCCGCGAATACACCGGCCCCGATGGCAAGCACGAAATCATCCTGTGCGTGGCCAACGTGTCACGCAGTGCCCAGGCGGCCGAACTGGACCTGTCGGCCTACGCCGGCATGGTGCCGGTGGAGATGCTCGGCGGTAATGCGTTCCCGCCCATCGGCCAGCTGAATTTCCTGCTGACCCTGGCGCCGTACGGTTTTTACTGGTTCGCCCTGGCGGCGGAAAACCAGATGCCGAGCTGGCACGTCGAGCCGGCCCAGAGCCTGCCGGACTTCACCACCCTGGTACTGAAAAAACGCCTGGAAGAGTTGCTCGAAGCGCCGTCGCGCACCACGTTGGAGCAAAGCATCCTGCCGAGCTGGCTGCAGAACCGGCGCTGGTTCGCCGGCAAGGACAGCGCCATCGAGAAGGTCGACATCGTTTATGGCGTGCGTTTCGGTGACCCGCAGCATCCGGTGCTGCTCAGTGAGATCGACGTCACCAGCGGCGGCCAGACCCTGCGTTATCAACTGCCGTTCGGGCTGCTGGCCGAAGACCAGGTGGGCGCGGCGTTGCCGCAACAACTGGCATTGTCGCGGGTTCGGCGGGTCCGCCAGGTCGGGCTGATCACCGATGCCTTCAGCTTGGAAAGCTTCATCCGGGCGGTGTTGCAGAACATGCAGGCTGGTACGGTGCTGCCGTGCGCCGAAGGCGAATTGCGTTTCGAACCCACCGAAGGCCTGGCGGCTTTGAACCTGGGTGACGAACCGGAGGTGCGCTACCTGTCCGCCGAGCAATCCAACAGTTCGGTGGTGGTCGGTGGCAGCCTGGTGCTCAAGCTGATCCGCAAGGTCGCCTCGGGCGTCCACCCGGAACTGGAAATGAGCGCCTATCTGACCGCAGCGGGCTTTAGCAACATTTCGCCGTTGCTCGGTTCGGTGGTACGTCGCGACGCCGAGGGCGAAGACGCGCTGCTGATGATCGCCCAGGGTTACCTGAGCAACCAGGGCGACGCGTGGGAGTGGACCCAGAACAATCTGGAGCGCGCGCTGCGCGACGAGTTGGCGGACGCCGTGTCCGAGCAGGAGCAGCACTACAACGCTTTGGGCGAGTTGAAGGACTTCGCCGGCATGCTCGGCCAGCGGCTGGGAGAAATGCACCAGGTGCTGGCCCAGCCGACCGATGACCCGGACTTCACCGCGCAAACCACCACGGCCAAGGAAGCCCAGGCCATTGGCAAGGATGTGGCTGCCCAGGTGGAACATGCCCTGCGCCTGCTCAAGCAGCACCAGGGCCAATTGAACCCCACCGACCAGGCCATGGTCGCACGCTTGCTGGAGCACAAAAAAACCGTCCTGGCCCATGTCCAGGAGCTGGCTGGCAAGGCGGTGGGTGGCTTGCGTATCCGCGTGCATGGCGACTTGCACCTGGGGCAGGTGCTGGTGATCAAGGGCGATGCCTACCTGATCGACTTCGAAGGCGAGCCGGCGCGGCCGTTGCATGAGCGTCGGGGCAAGCACAGCCCGTACAAGGACGTCAGCGGGGTGCTGCGGTCCTTCGATTATGCGGCGGCGATGGCGATCCACTTGCACACGGTCGACAGTACGGCCGACGCCGATGCGGCCCGGCAACGGGTGGCCGATCGTTACCTCAAAGAGGCTCGTCAGGCATTTGTCGAGGCATACCGGCTGGCGGCAGCTAGTCTTGCCCATGAATGGAAAAATGCTGAAGGCGAAGACGCCGCGCTGGCGTTGTTCGGCCTGGAGAAGGCGGCCTATGAAGTGGCCTATGAAGCCGAGAATCGCCCCGCCTGGCTGCCCGTGCCGTTGCACGGTCTGTACGGGTTGTTGAGTGGGCTGGAACCCTTTTCCGATTTAGCCGGACCGATTTAGTGGAGAGAATCATGAGCGTCTCGAACAAAGAACCCCAAGGGCAGCCCAAGGACGTGTTGCTGCCGTCCGCCAAGGACATCGACGCGCTGGTGCGTGCCGAACACCACGACCCGTTTTCCATCCTCGGCCCCCACGGCGACGGGGCCGGCGGGCAGTTCATCCGCGCCTACCTGCCGGGTGCGCTGAGCGTGCATGTGCTGGCCCGCGACGGTGGCCAGGAACTGGGGGAGCTGCAACTGACCGAAACTCCGGGCCTGTTCGTCGGGC
Source organism: Pseudomonas sp. MS646 (assembly GCF_036693845.1). Classification (NCBI taxonomy): domain Bacteria; kingdom Pseudomonadati; phylum Pseudomonadota; class Gammaproteobacteria; order Pseudomonadales; family Pseudomonadaceae; genus Pseudomonas; species Pseudomonas sp. MS646. The sequence goes on along the minus strand of NZ_CP144763.1, from coordinate 3,953,560 downwards.
ATTTCGACCATGCCCAGGCGTACCTGCTGCGTACCCGCTGGGCCGGCGGCGAGCAAGTGGCCGAAGACCCCTACAGTTTTGGCGCCTTGCTCGGGGAGATGGACCTTTACCTGTTTGCCGAGGGCAACCATCGCGACCTCAGTTCCTGTCTTGGCGCGCAGTTGACCACGGTGGACGGTGTCGACGGCGTACGCTTCGCCGTGTGGGCACCGAACGCGCGGCGGGTCTCGGTGGTGGGGGATTTCAACGTCTGGGACGGTCGTCGGCACCCGATGCGCATCCGGTATCCCTCCGGCGTGTGGGAGCTGTTCATTCCCCGACTGGGAGCGGGCGAAGCCTACAAGTATGAAATCCTCGGTGCCCACGGCATCCTGCCGCTCAAGGCCGACCCGGTAGCGTTGTCCACGCGGATGCCGCCAGACACCGCCTCGAAAGTCGCCTCGCCATTGAAGATCGACTGGCAAGACGATGACTGGATGCAACGGCGCCGCGAGCGGCAATTGCCCGGCGCGCCGCTGTCGATCTACGAGTTGCACGCCGGTTCCTGGCAATGCGAGACCGACGAGGCGGGGGAAGTTGCCCGGCAATACAACTGGCATGAAATGGCCGAGCGCCTGGTGCCTTACGTCAAGGACCTGGGCTTCACCCATATCGAGCTGATGCCGATCATGGAACACCCGTTCGGCGGGTCCTGGGGCTACCAGCCGCTGTCGCAGTTCGCGCCGACCGCACGCTTCGGTTCGCCGGATGATTTCGCCGCGTTCGTCAACGCCTGTCACCAGGCTGACATCGGGGTGATCCTGGACTGGGTGCCGGCGCATTTCCCCACCGACACCCACGGCCTGGCCCAGTTCGATGGCACCGCGCTGTACGAATACGGCAACCCGCTGGAGGGCTTCCACCAGGATTGGGACACCCTGATCTACAACCTCGGGCGCACCGAGGTCCACGGCTTCATGCTGGCGTCGGCGCTGCATTGGCTCAAGCATTTCCATATCGATGGCCTGCGTGTGGATGCCGTCGCCTCGATGCTCTATCGCGACTATTCGCGCAAGGCTGGCGAGTGGGTGCCCAACCGCCACGGTGGCCGCGAGAACCTGGAAGCCATCGATTTCCTGCGTCATCTCAACGACGTGGTGGCGCTGGAGGCGCCGGGCGCGCTGGTCATCGCCGAGGAGTCCACCGCGTGGCCGGGCGTCAGCCAGAGCACGCAGCAGGGCGGCCTGGGCTTTTCCTACAAGTGGAACATGGGCTGGATGCACGATTCGCTGCACTACATCCAGCAGGACCCGGTGTACCGCGCCCATCACCACAATGAACTGAGTTTCGGCCTGGTGTACGCCTGGTCGGAACGCTTCGTCCTGCCGATTTCCCATGATGAAGTGGTCCATGGCAAACGTTCGCTGATCGACAAGATGCCCGGTGATCGCTGGCAGAAGTTCGCCAACCTGCGCGCCTACTTAAGCTTCATGTGGGGGCATCCGGGCAAGAAACTGCTGTTCATGGGCTGCGAGTTCGGCCAGTGGCGCGAGTGGAACCACGATCAGCAACTGGACTGGTACCTGCTGCAATACCCTGAGCACCGCGGTGTCCAGCAACTGGTCAAGGATTTGAACCGGTTGTACCGCGAGGAACCGGCCCTGCACGACCAGGACGATGCGCCCCAGGGTTTCCAATGGCTGATTGGCGACGACGCGATGAACAGCGTCTATGCGTGGCTGCGTTGGAGCAAGGAAGGCCGGCCGGTACTGGTGGTCGCCAACTTCACCCCGGTGCCGCGTGAGGCCTACCGGGTGGGCGTGCCGTTCCCTGGGCGTTGGGTGGAACTGCTCAACAGCGATGCCGCGACCTACGCCGGGTCCAACTATGGCAACAGTGGCGGTGCCAGCACCGAAGAGGTGCCGAGCCATGGCCAGGCCCTGTCGCTGGAGCTCAACCTGCCGCCGTTGGCGGTGCTGATCCTGCGGCCGGAGGGTTAGGGGTTACATAAAGGCCAACTGTGGCGGTTACAGAATCAAAGATCACCGCAGTTCCAATGTGGGAGCGGGCTTGCTCGCGAAGAGGGCCTGACAGTCAGCATCGATATTGACCGTCAGACCGCTCTTCGCGAGCAAGCCCGCTCCCACATGGATGTGCTCACCTGAAGGACTTTTGTGATTCCTTCAGCGCACCAGGCACGGCCGCTTGTTGTTGAACGTCCAGCCCGGAATCAGGTACTGCATCGCCACCGCATCGTCCCGTGCCCCGAGTCCCATGCCCTTGTACAGCTCATGGGCCTTGGCCAGTTGATCGGTGTCCAGCTCGATCCCCAGCCCCGGTTTTTTCGGCACTTGCACGCAGCCGCCCTGGATCTGCAAGGGCGCCTTGGTCAGCCGCTGGCCGTCCTGCCAGATCCAGTGGGTATCGATGGCCGTGATGTCGCCCGGCGCGGCGGCGGCCACGTGGGTGAACATCGCCAATGAAATATCGAAGTGATTGTTGGAGTGAGAACCCCAGGTCAGGCCCCATTCGTTGCACATCTGCGCCACGCGCACGGAACCCTGCATAGTCCAGAAGTGCGGGTCGGCCAGGGGGATGTCCACGGACTGCAAGGTGATGGCATGGCCCATCTCGCGCCAGTCGGTGGCGATCATGTTGGTCGCGGTCTTGAGGCCGGTCGCGCGGCGGAACTCGGCCATGACCTCCCGGCCGGAATAGCCCTGCTCGGCACCGCAAGGGTCTTCGGCATACGCCAGGACCTTGTGCTGGTCGCGGCACAGGCGGATCGCTTCCTTCAGTGACCAGGCGCCGTTCGGGTCGAGGGTGATGCGTGCCTGGGGAAAGCGCTCGGCGAGGGCCGTGACCGCTTCGATTTCTTCGTCGCCCTTGAGCACGCCGCCCTTGAGCTTGAAGTCCTGGAAGCCATAGTGGGCATGGGCGGCTTCGGCCAGGCGGACCACGGCGTCGGCGTCCAGGGCTTTTTCGTGACGCACGCGAAACCAGTCGATGTCGGCGTCCGGCTCGCTGCGGTAGGCCAGGTCGGTCTGTTGGCGGTCGCCGACGTAGAACAGGTAGCCGAGCATCTTCACTTCGTCGCGCTGCTGGCCTTCGCCGAGCAGGGCTGCCACCGGCACGTCCAGATGCTGGCCGAGCAGGTCCAGCAGGGCGGCTTCAAGGCCGGTCACCGCGTGGATGGTGATGCGCAGGTCGAAGGTCTGCAGGCCGCGGCCGCCGGCATCGCGGTCGGCGAACGCATGACGCACGGTGTTGAGGATCTTCTGGTAGGTGCCGATGGGGCTGCCGACCACCAGCGAGCGGGCGTCTTCGAGGGTCTGGCGAATGCGTTCGCCGCCGGGCACTTCGCCGACGCCGGTGTGGCCGGCGTTGTCCTTGAGAATGACCACGTTACGGGTGAAGAACGGGCCATGGGCGCCGCTGAGGTTCAGCAGCATGCCGTCATGACCGGCCACGGGCACGACCTGCATGCTGGTGATGATCGGGGCGTTGCTGGTTTCTTGAGAATTCATGGTGCGAGTCCTTGAGCAATCGAATGGTCAGACGTGGCTGGCGGCTGAGTGGGTAGGCGTCGTTGCCGACTTGGCCTTGGGCGTATTGCGGGCGGCGAAGACGATGATCGCGGCGATGATCGAGGTGGTCGCCAGGCCATAGAGGCCGCCCTGGATCGAGCCGGTGTGCTGTTCCAGCAGACCGAACGTGGTGGGGGCGACGAAGCCGCCGAGGTTGCCCACGGAGTTGATCAGGGCGATCACGCCGGCGGCGATCCGGGCGTCGAGGTAAGCCTGGGGAATCGGCCAGAACAGCGAGGAGGCCGACTTGAAGCCCAGGGCCGCAAAGCAGATGGCGACGAACGCGAACACCGGCCCACCGGTAGTGGACATGAACATCCCGGCCGCGGCGATCAACAGGGCGGCGGCCACCCAGGCCTGCTGGAATTTCCACTTCGACGACAGCGAGGCGAAGGCGTACATGCCGACGATCGACAACAGCCACGGGATCGAGTTGAACAGGCCGACCTGGATGTCGCTCAGGTCACCCATCTTCTTGATGATGCTCGGCAGCCAGAAGGTGGCGGCGTAGATCGTCAGTTGGATGAAGAAGTAGATCAGGCAGAACAGGAGGATCTGGCGGTCCTTGAGCAGTTGGCCGATGGACAGTTTGATCGGCGTGGCGGCCTCGCGGGCCCGTTGCTCATCGTCGATGGCGTTTACCAGTGCGTCCTGCTCTTCGCGCTTGAGCCATTTGGCGTCGTGGGGCTTGGAGTCGAGCCAGAACCAGACGAAGGCGCACAGGCCGACCGAGAACATCCCTTCGATGAAGTACATCCACTGCCAGCCGTGCATGCCCAGGCCGTTGATTTGCAGCAGCAGCCCCGACAGTGGGCCGGAGATCAACGACGCAATGGCCGAGCCGCTGAGGAAGATGGCGATGGCCTTGCCGCGTTCGGCGCCTGGCAGCCAGCGGGTGAAGTAGTAGATCACCCCCGGGAAAAAGCCGGCTTCGGCCACGCCGAGCAGAAAACGCAGGATGTAGAAGTGGGTTTCGTTCTGGATGAACGCCATGCCGGCGGCCACCAGGCCCCAGGTGAGCATGATGCGGGTCAGCCAGATGCGGGCGCCGATGCGTTGCAGCAGGATGTTGGAAGGTACTTCGAACAGTGCATAGCCGATGAAGAACAGGCCGGCACCAAAGCCGTAGGCCGCGGCGCCGATGCCTAGGTCGTGCTCCATGTGGGCGCGCACGAAACCGATGTTCACCCGGTCGATGTAATTGACGATAAACATGATGACGAACAGCGGCAGGATGTGGCGCTTGACCTTGGCGATGGCCGAAAGCAGCACGGGATCCGCACCGGCGTTGGCCTGGGGGATGGATGTGTTCACTGGTTTTTCTCCCACTCGTTATTTTTATGCGGGGCATCGTGCAGGTGCCGATGTTGCTAGACATCATACAACTCGATTTTTTTCGCTGACAAGCGCTTTTTGATGATGATTGGCTCGGGTGGGATGGGTTCTTATGCCGTATTTGTTAGGTTTTTTTGGATGGTTACATTGGCGGAGGCGAGTGGGGGAGCGGCAAGAGCAGCGAATTTTAAAGGCGAGGTTTACAGTATTTCGTAGGTTTTCAGTATGTTGTCATACAAGTTGGACCTTGCATTGCCGATTACTCGCCTTACCACTGGTGGTAGGATCACTCAGCCTGTCTTCGAGGAACCCCGGCGATGCAAGACACCGAAGCGCCCGTGCGCAAGCGTACCCATAACCTGGCCCACGACTTGGTCGCGAAGCTGAGCCAGAGCATTCTGCTGGGGCAGTTGAAGCCAGGAGAGAAGTTGCCGTCCGAAGGGGCGATCGTGCGCGAGCATGGCGTCAGCCGCACGGTGGTGCGCGAGGCGATCTCCAAGTTGCAGGCCTCGGGGCTGGTGGAGACCCGTCACGGCATCGGGACGTTTGTGCTCGAGCCCACCGGCGAGCCAGGGTTGCGGCTCAACGTCGACACGGCGGCGGGGGTGCGTGGCATCCTTGAGTTGCGCCTGGGCCTGGAAACCCAGGCCGCCGCCCTGGCCGCCCAGCGGCGCAGCGAAGACCACCTGCAGCAGATGCGCCAGGCGCTGGATGACTACCAGCGGTTGTCCAGCAACAACGACAGCTGCGTCGAAGCCGACCGGCGCTTTCACCTGCTGATTGCCGAAGCCACGGACAACGCCTGTTTTGTCGAGATCATGCAGCACCTGGGCAGTGCGATGATCCCCAGGACCCGGGTGAACGTGATCGAGCGGGGCCAGGCGGACCTGGGCAAGCTGGCGCAATTGGCGAACCTGGAGCACGAGGCGATCTTCAACGCCATCAAGCGCCAAGACCCGGACGCCGCCCGCGCAGCCATGTGGTTGCACCTGACCAACAGCCGCGACCGGTTTGGCGCCAGGTCCTGAGCTCCCCTTGCGGGAGACTGAAGAGGTGTGCCTACCACAGATCCCCTTGTGGGAGCGGGCTTGCTCGCGAAAGCGATGGTCCATCCAGCACCGGAGCAAACTGACCCACCGCCTTCGCGGGCAAGCCCGCTCTCACAGTGTTGTTTTGTGGACTGGAGAGGTGTGTCCGCCACAGATTCCCTTGTGGGAGCGAGCTTGCTCGCGATGGGGCCGGCAAGTATCCCGCTAAACACACGGGCAAAAAAAACCGGCGCAACCGAGGTTGTGCCGGTGGTGTTGCCGGTCGCGGCGCGGATATTCGTGGGTCCGCGCAGCCACCGTTGAACCGGGTGTGACTAGGCTCGCTCAAGCGCCAGGGCAACGCCCTGGCCGCCTCCGATGCACAGGGTCGCGAGGCCTTTCTTGGCGTCGCGCTTGATCATTTCATGCAGCAGCGACACCAGCACCCGGCACCCGGATGCACCGATAGGGTGGCCCAGGGCAATGGCGCCGCCGTTGACGTTGACCTTGGCCAGGTCCCATTCCAGTTCCCGGGTCACGGCCAACGACTGGGCGGCGAAGGCCTCGTTGGCTTCGATCAGGTCCAGTTGCTCCAGCGACCAGCCGGCCTTGTCCAGGCAGCGGCGGGTGGCCGAGACCGGGCCGATGCCCATGATGGCCGGGTCGACGCCCGCATTGGCATAGGCACTGATTTTCGCCAGCACCGGCAGTCCCAGCGCCTTGGCTTTTTCAGCGCTCATCAACACGACTGCGGCGGCGCCGTCATTGAGCGACGAGGCGTTGCCGGCGGTGACGCTGCCGTCCTTCTTGAAGGCCGGCTTGAGCTTGCCCATGGATTCGGCGGTCGTGCCGGCACGCGGTTGTTCATCGGTGGCGAAGGCCACCGGGTCGCCTTTGCGCTGGGGAATCAGGATCGGCGTGATCTCATCGGCAAACCGACCGGCCTCGATGGCCGCGACGGCTTTCTGTTGGGATGCGGCGGCAAAGGCGTCCTGCTCCTGGCGACTGATGCCGTATTTGTCCACCAGGTTTTCGGCGGTGATGCCCATGTGGTAGTCGTTGAAGGCATCCCACAAGCCATCGGTGATCATGCTGTCGATCATTTTCGCGTGGCCCATGCGCAGGCCGGTGCGGGCGGCCGGGAGCACGTAGGGCGCCAGGCTCATGTTCTCCATGCCGCCGGCGATGATCACCTCGGCGTCGCCACAGCGTATCGCCTGGGCACCGAGGTGCAGGGCCTTGAGCCCCGAGCCGCAGACTTTATTCAGGGTCAGCGCCGGCACCGCGTGGGGCAGGCCGGCGAGGATCGACGCCTGGCGGGCCGGGTTTTGTCCGGAGCCTGCGGTCAGCACCTGGCCGAGGATGACTTCGTCCACCTGCTCGCCGGACAGGCCGGTCTGCTCCAGCAGGCGACGGATCACCGCGGCGCCGAGTTCCGGCGCAGGAATGGAGGCCAGCGAACCCTGGAAGCTGCCGATGGCGGTACGGGTAGCGGCGACAATCACGACTTCTTGCATCGAATCTCTCCTCACTGGGCAGCGAACTGCATTTCAGGGACGTGGTCCGGCACGATCAGTTTGCCGGCGGTCTTGGCGACGATTTCCTCGACGCTGACGCCCGGGGCGCGTTCTTTCAGGATGAAGGCGCCGTCCTGGATTTCCAGGTAGGCCAGGTCGGTCAGCACGCGCTTGATGCAGCCGGCACCGGTCAGCGGCAGGCTGCAACGGGGCAGCAGTTTAGACTCGCCGTCCTTGGACGCATGGGTCATGGTCACGATGATGTTCTCGGCACCGGCCACCAGGTCCATCGCACCGCCCATGCCCTTGACCAGCTTGCCGGGGATCATCCACGAGGCAATGTTGCCTTCGACGTCCACCTCGAACGCACCGAGCACGGTCAGGTCGATGTGGCCGCCGCGGATCATCGCAAACGATTCGGCCGAAGAGAAGATCGAGGCGCCGATGCGCGCGGTGACGGTCTGCTTGCCGGCGTTGATCATGTCGGCGTCGACTTCGGCTTCGGTAGGGAAAGCGCCCATGCCGAGCAAGCCGTTTTCCGATTGCAGCATGACTTCCATGCCTTCGGGGATGTAGTTGGCGACCAGGGTGGGAATGCCGATGCCCAGGTTCACGTAGTAGCCGTCCTGCATTTCGCGGGCGACGCGTTGAGCCATTTGTTCGCGGGAAAGTGCCATGTTGTTATTCCTTCATTCGGGCCGCAGGGCTAGGGATTATTTGCGTACGGTGCGCTGTTCGATGCGCTTTTCGAACGTGCCGCAAATGATCCGGTCGACGTAGATGCCGGGGGTATGGATCTGCGTCGGGTCCAGCTCGCCGGGCTCGACGATTTCCTCGACTTCCACCACGGTGATCTTGCCGGCCGTGGCCGCCAGCGGGTTGAAGTTCTGCGCCGTGTGGCGGTAGACCACGTTACCGAAATGGTCGGCTTTCCAGCCCTTGACGATGGCGAAGTCGCCCGTGATGGATTCTTCCATCAGGTATTGGCGGCCATGGAATTCGCGCACTTCCTTGCCTTCGGCCACTGGCGTGCCGACGCCGGTGGCGGTGAAGAAGGCCGGGATGCCTGCGCCGCCGGCGCGCATTTTTTCCGCGAGGGTGCCTTGGGGCGTGAGCTGGACTTCGATTTCGCCACTGAGCAGTTGCTGCTCGAAAAGGGCGTTTTCGCCCACGTAGGAGGCGATCACCTTGCGGATCTGCCGGTCTTCCAACAGCACGCCCAGGCCGAAACCATCGACGCCGCAGTTGTTGGAGACGACGGTGAGGTCGCGGATGCCCTTGCGTTTGATCTCGGCGATCAGGTTTTCCGGGATGCCGCAGAGGCCGAAGCCGCCGGCGATGACGGTCATGCCGTCCTTCAGGCCTTCCAGGGCTTGCTCATAGGAGCTCACGCGTTTGTCGAAACCTGCCATAGACACCTCTTTTATTCTTGATGGGGTCGCAATGAAGTGCAGTGTTGCGCCAAGTCATATATTTGTTAAGTTGATTTTTAGGTTGGATTAATTGATAAATCTCAATAGTCGCCGCCGTCCACTTGCGGCTCGAAACTTACGGCTTGCCGCTGGAGCGAAGCGATCCCCATGACCCTCAAGCAGATCCGCGCCTTCCTCGCCGTGGCCCAGAGCCTGAGCTTTGCCGTGGCGGGCGAGCGTCTGCACCTGTCCCAGTCGGCCTTGAGCCTGACCATCAAGGCCTTGGAAGAAGGCCTGGGCGGGCGCCTGTTCAGCCGCAATACCCGTAACGTTGCGCTGACGCCCGAAGGTGAGTCCCTGTTCCCACTGGCGCGCCGGCTGGTGGCGGACTGGGACAACGCCGAGGATGAAATGCGCCAGCGCTTCACCTTGCAGCGGGGCCGGGTAACGCTGGCGGCGATGCCCTCGTTCGCCGGCAACCTGTTGCCCCCGATCCTCAAGACCTTCCGCGCCCGCTACCCGAATGTCAATGTCACGGTCAACGACGTGATCAACGAGCAGGTGCTGGAAATGGTCCGCGATCGGCATGTCGAACTGGGCGTGGCGTTCGAGCCGCTGCAGGGTTCGTCGCTGGCGTTCACGCCGTTGTACCTCGATCGTTTCGTCGCGGTGGTGCCGCAGGATTCAGCGCTCGCCCAGCGCCGTGACGTCGATTGGAAGACCTTGCTCGAACAGCCGTTCATCACCCTGCAACGGCCGTCCACCGTCCGTGTGATGCTGGAAGAGCACTTGCAGGCGCGGGGCATGAAGCTGCCGGTGGAGTTCGAGAGCCATCAACTGGCGACGGTCGGACGGATGGTCGCCAGTGGCCTGGGGGTGAGCGCGGTGCCGGCGCTGTGTGTCGGCCAGATGCACGAGCTGGGTGCCCGTTGCATCACCTTGAGCGATCCGGTGGTGGAGCGGGCCATCGGTGTGCTGACCAAGCCTGGGCATGAACTGTCGGCGGCGGCCCAGGCGCTGTTCGATACCTTCAAGGACCAGGAGTTGGCCACTCAGCCCTGTGGGAGCGGGCTTGCTCGCGAAGACGCTGGCGCATTCAACATCGATGTCGGCTGACAGTCCGCCTTCGCGAGCAAGCTCGCTCCCACAGGGTTTGTGTGATCAGGTGAGCGTGCGGGCCAGCAACGGCAACAGCGCCTCGCACGGCTCCTCCAGTTTCAGATCGAGCAATTCGTCGGCGCGGGTCTTGCCCCGGTTGATCGCCAGCAGGGGCTTGCCCTGATCCTTGATGCTGCGGCACAGACGAAACGCCGAGTAGGCCATCAGTGACGAGCCCACCACCAGCAGGCCGTCCGCGGCCTCCACGGCCTGACTGGCGCGTGCGGCGGTTTGCGGGGCGACGTTCTCGCCAAAGAACACCACGTCGGGTTTCAACCGGTTGCCGTTGCAATGGGGGCAATAGGGCACCTGGAAGCGCGCCTCGAAGGCCGAGTCCAGCAGCGTGTCGCCATCGGGCGCCTGGACCGCATCGACGCCGGCCAGGTAGGGGTTTTGCGCTTCCATCAATTGCTGGATCTGCTGTCGCTCGCTGCGTTGGTTGCAATCCAGGCACAACACCCGGTGCAGGCTGCCGTGGAGTTCGATGACGTCGTGGCTACCGGCTTGGTCGTGCAGTGTGTCGACATTTTGCGTGATCAGCCCGATGATGCGCTGTTGAGCCTGTAATTGGGCCAGGGCCGCGTGGGCTGCGTTCGGCCTGGCCTGGCGCACCCGTGGCCAGCCGAGCATCGCCCGCGCCCAATAGCGCCGACGGGCGTCGGCCTGGGCGAGGAACTCCTGGTACATCATCGGCTGTCGCCCCCGTCGAACACCTTCGCTGTCGCGGTAGTCGGGGATGCCGGACGGCGTGCTGATGCCCGCACCGGTGAGCACCAGGAAACGGCGTCCGCTCATGTGCGCCAGCAATCGATCGAGCGGTTCGAGGTGAAGGTCGTCGGGCATGGGAGGTCTCCGTTGGCCTGGAGCGGTTGAGGTTAGCATTCCAACGCGCGGGAGCGCTTGCGGCGCCTTTCGTCGCCCTGTCTCGCGGTCTTTTCAAACTTTCCCCGACGCCGCGCTATCCATTTTTATGTGCGGTACTTCAGAACCGTCGCGCTGCGCGGCAGTGTCGACCACGGCTAAAGGAGAAAGAAATGGCAACGCCAAAAGAGAACCTGTTGGATTGGCTCAAGGACGCCCATGCCATGGAGCAGCAGGCGGAAAAGATGCTCAAGGCCCAGGCCGAACGTCTCGAACATTATCCGGTGCTGAAGGCGCGAATCGAGGAGCATCTGCAAGAAACCCTGGGTCAGCAGAAGCTGGTGGAGCAATGCATCGAGCGCCTGGGCGGCAGCACATCGACGCTCAAGGATCTGGCTGGCAAGCTCATGGCCTTCGGCCAGGCGGTGGGCGGCATGACCATGAGCGACGAAGTGGTCAAGGGCGCCATGAGCGGTTACGTCTTTGAGAACCTCGAAATCGCTTCCTATACCGTGCTGATCGAGGCCGCGAAAGTGGCCGGCGATGTGGAAACGCAGCGAGCTTGCGAGCAGATCCTGCCGCAGGAAATCGCCATGGCCGAGTGGCTGCGTGACCATTTGCCACAGATCACGCAGGCGTTTCTGGAACGTTCGGACAATCCCCACACCGAAGCCAAGCGCTGAGGTAAGCAGCGACCGGCCGGTGTCGGTCGCTGTTGAAGCTGCCGAGAAGGGCAAACGTATGAAGCAGACCACAGGTGAAGTACGGGCCATCAATCGACAGAGCGCAATGGTCGGTGTGTACGTGGCGCAGGAGGACGGTCACACCGTGCTCGAACTGCGTTCTGCCAGTGATATCGACATTGGCGACATCCTGGAGTGGGCCAGCGGCACGGCCTTGGGCACCCAGGCCTATCACAACCTGACCAAGGGCTGGACCGCCGACGTGTACGTCGCCAACCACGGTGTGGCGGCAGCGAACCTGGAGGTCCAGTTGTTGGTGGGGTCTTCCTGAGGGCACCGCCGTTCCATTGTTTCACCGTGACTATCTCTAAATCCGGATATCGGCGACAGGGTATCCGGACGCCGCAAGCCGGTCAGTGCGGTGGTGCAGGATAACGCCGGCAGCCCGCGAGTTTTGGCTTCCTGGAACGGCGCGAGGCCAGGGTGACGAGACCGGTGCAGTGGGGTGCCGGCGTCATCCGGCCTTTGGCGGACAGCGTGGAAAGACACGCACTGTTTTTTGTGGACGATCAATAGCGGGTGTACCGCTGCGCAGGCGGCGTTGAAGTTATTTATCATCCGCCGCTTGTTTGATAGTTCGTTGTTATATGAATGACGCTGCGTAATTAAAACAAACGGTCAATTGACCGTTCGTCGCCGCTGGCGGTTTTTGTTCAAACCTTCGAGGCGTCGGATTTTCCGAATAAGACGAGCCATCGAAGGTTCGTTACATCAACTAACGAGGTGAATGAAATGGCTAACACAGGAAATAAAAACCCTGGCAATTTCGCTAACGATCGTGAGAAGGCATCGGAAGCCGGGAAGAAAGGTGGACAGGCCTCCGGCGGCAATTTCGCCAACGACCCGGGCCGTGCATCTGAGGCCGGGCGCAAGGGCGGACGGGCCTCCGGCGGCAATTTCGCCAATGACCCGCAGCGCGCAGCCGAGGCGGGCCGCAAGGGCGGGCAAGCCTCCGGTGGCAACTTTGCCAATGACCGGGAGAAGGCATCCGAGGCCGGTCGCAAAGGCGGTGAAAACAGCCGCGGTGGTGGACGCACCTCGTAACTTCCATGACTTCGCCGGCCTGTGCCGAGATACGGGGTCCGGGCCGTTCATGTTCATTGGTTGAGCGTTGGCATTCAAGTCGGATGTTTCATTGATTAAATCACCTGCCGTCTCCCAGCGGGGGATGATGGGCCATTCGTCTTGTTTGTCGAATAAAAAACAAATTTTATTCATTTAACTTTTTCAGAAACTTGAGGGCATTGTGTTTCTGGCAGTGCTCTCGCGTTTGTGTGCCTTGATCGAGGAGTTTCAATCATGTTTCTACATAATAAGCGGCTGCAATACACCGTGCGTGTGGCTGAACCCAATCCAGGACTTGCCAACCTGTTGCTCGAACAATTCGGCGGTGCCCAGGGTGAACTGGCGGCCGCCTCGCGGTATTTCACCCAGGCGTTGTCCGAGGACGATCCGGGGCGCAAGGACCTGCTGATGGACATTGCCACCGAGGAGCTCAGCCACCTGGAAGTGATCGGCTCGATCATCGTGATGCTCAACAAAGGGGCCAAGGGCAAGATGGCGGAAGGTGTGGAAAAGGAAGGCCAGTTGTATCGGGACATCAACGGTGCCGGTAACGACTCCCACATCACCAGCCTGCTGTACGGCGCCGGTTCACCGTTGACCAATTCGGCCGGGGTGCCCTGGACGGCCGCCTATGTCGATACCATTGGCGAGCCGACCGCAGACATGCGTTCCAACATCGCTGCCGAGGCCCGGGCAAAAATCGTCTACGAGCGGCTGATGAACGTCACGGACGATCCTGGCGTCAAGGAGGCGTTGGGTTTCTTGATGACTCGCGAAATCGCTCATCAACTGTCATTCGAAAAGGCCTTGCATGCCATCCAGCCCAATTTCCCCCAAGGTAAGCAGCCTGGCATGCCGGAGTTCACCAACGTGTACTTCAATATGTCCCAGGGTGAGCCGACGGTGCGCGGGCCGTGGAACCAGGGTGACGATTGGGAATTCGTCGAGAATCCCACCCCGGCCGTGGACGGTGGCGACGGCATGGCCAGCGTGCAATTGAGCAAGAAAGACGAAGCGTTGTTGATGGACATGAAGGCGCGGACAATGTCCAACCCTGAAAGCGATCCCACCACTGGCGCAGACTTGGGTTCGGGGATGCAAGGTGACAAACTGTAAAAACTTGGCGAGGGGGCAGGGCTCCCTCGCCTGGACATCACGCCCGATCGCTTCCACCGTTTGGAGAAGCGATAAGGCATTGCCTGGCCAGAGCCAGTAAGGACATTCGATGGACCAGCCCACCTCCCGGATCCGCTCCCCCTGGCGCACTTGGCTGGACCCGGTGCAAAACAATCTGGTGCTGGGGGTAAGCTTCTGGCTAGGGCTGGCCGTGATCACCGCGCTGTTGCTCTACAGCGGCTACAACGCATTGGTCGGTGCTGACCGACACAACCTGGGCTACGCGGTACTGGGCGGAACGTCCGGCTTTGCCGCCACCGCCCTGGGCGCGGTGATGGCCGTGGTGCTGCGGGACATCTCGTCGCGCACCCAGGACATCATGCTGGGTTTCGCCGCGGGCATGATGCTCGCCGCCAGTTCTTTCTCGTTGATCCTGCCGGGGATCGAAGCCGCCCAGGTCATCTGTGGCAATCGATTGCTGGCGGCGTTTGTCGTGGTGGTCGGCCTCGGGCTGGGGGTGGCGCTGATGATCGGCCTGGACCGCTTCGTGCCCCACGAACACGAATTGAGCGGCCGACGCGGCCCTCAGGCCGAGCGCATCAATCGCGTCTGGTTGTTCGTGCTCGCGATCACGCTGCACAACTTGCCCGAGGGCATGGCCATCGGCGTCAGTTTCGCCGACGGTGATTTCAAGGTCGGCCTGCCGCTGACTACCGCCATCGCCCTCCAGGACATCCCCGAAGGCCTGGCCATTGCCATGGCCTTGCGGGTCACCGGTATCAGCACCCTGCGGGCTGCGCTGATTGCGGTCGGGTCGGGGCTGATGGAGCCGTTGGGCTCGGTGATTGGCCTGGGCATGTCGTCCGGCGTGGCAGTCGCGTATCCCATCAGCCTCGGGCTGGCAGCGGGGGCGATGATTTTCGTGGTGTCCCATGAAGTGATTCCCGAGACCCACCGCAACGGTCACGAAACCCCGGCCACCCTCGGGTTGATGATGGGGTTTGCGGTGATGATGTTCCTCGATACGGCGCTGGGTTGACGGCCTGCCGAACGGTGGGGATGGCTGGATGCTGTGGGTGTTCACGATCCCGTGTGGGAGCGAGCTTGCTCGCGAAGGCGTCGGCACTTTCTACATCACCGTTATAGGCAGACCGCTTTCGCGAGCAAGCCCGCTCCCACAGGTTAGGTGGGGTGGCTGGATACTGTGGGTGTTCACGATCCAGTGTGGGAGCGGGCTTGCCCGCGAAGGCGTCGGCACTTCCAGCATCACCTTTACAGGCAGACCGCTTTCGCGAGCAAGCTCGCTCCCACAGGTTAGGTGGGGTGGCTGGATGCTGTGGGTGTTCACGATCCCGTGTGGGAGCGGGCTTGCCCGCGAAGGCGTCGGCACTTCCAGTATCATGTTGCAGGCAGACCGCTTTCGCGAGCAAGCCCGCTCCCACAGGTTAGGTGGGGTGGCTGGATGCTGTGGGTGTTCACGATTCCGTGTGGGAGCGAGCTTGCTCGCGAAGGCGTCGGCACTTTCTACATCACCGGTACAGGCAGACCGCTTTCGCGAGCAAGCCCGCTCCCACAGGGTGTTGGCGGTGCCCGCAGATTCGAAGGCTGGCAGAGATGGCCTTGGGCTGCGAGGCCTATACTCATCTCGTGGGGTGACCTGAAACCGGGGTGGCGCGACTGTGTGGCGTTCGCTGATGGTGGCCGTTTTGCTCGTTCTGGCGGGGTGCGCCACGCCGCAGCGCGGACAACAGGCCGTTACTGTGGCTATTTCCCAGGAAACCTGGCGGCAGGTTGACCGGCAGATCATCGCCGCGTCGAAAAGCGCCATCGAACAGGCTGGCCTCTATGCCCGCGGTTCGATGGAGCATTGGCGGGTGCTGGTGTACGAGCGCACCGAGGCCGAGTTCATCCCCTGGTTCAGCAGCTACTGGACCCAGGAATGGCTGGCGGTGAAGGTCAGCTGGTACTCGGCCAGTGCCCAAGGCGAGGACGATGCCTCTGCCAGGCGCCTGGCGCTTTATCTGCAAGAGCAGTATCGCGAGCGGGTCCTGGCACCGGTGGCGGTGGACATCGATCCCGAGGCGATCAGGGCAAGCGCGACCGACTACTACCTGCGCCTGCTCAATCAGCAGGTCCAGGTGATCGCGCTGCGCAATCAAGTCCCGAATGAGCTGATGAATCGACGCCTGCATGGCATTCCCGCCATCAACCTGGGGCCGCCGGCGGCGCGCAATGCGTCGTTGTACGAGATGGTCCACGCCCAACCGCTGAACACCTTGCCGGCCTATGCCGCGCTGATCGATCACGTCAACAAGGCCGCCGCCACCGGTTCGGGCCCGTCGGACGCCGTCATTGCCACGGTGGCGCAACGCACCAGTGAAAAAATCCAGGCACAATTTGCCACGCGAGGGGCGACCAGCGCGGCGGCGGCCGTGGCCGGGAAGGCGGCGGGGGCGCTGATTTCCGTGGGCGTGGCCGGTATTCGCGCGATCATTCATGAAGGCGAGCGGCCGGAAATGGAAGCACAGATCCGCAAGAGCCTGAGCGCGGCGTTCGACGAGGCCTGGTTCAAGTCGCTCAAGCATCCCCTCAGCGGGGTGATGGCGCCGGTGTACTACCTGGACGAGGAAATCGAAGGCAATCTGGTGGAAACGGACCTGGCCAACCGGGCGGTGGTCCTGCCGCCGCTCACGCCATGAGCGGGCGGCTCATTGCACGTCGAGGGTGACGCGACACCCCTTGCGGTGGCGGATCTCTTCGTCCGAGGGCCGCTCCTTGACGAATTCGAAGCGCGGCTCGCCTTCGCTGTAGATCACCAGCCATCCCCATTCCAGCTCGCTTTCATCCTGCCCCGGTTGGGGCGGCGAGGCCCACCAGGGTTCTTTGTGCATGATCTGGCGCATCGGTCACCTCCGTTCGGTTGAGCCTTTGAACTATAGACCGCTCGATTTGCGGCCCGCACATCGATGTGCTTTGGTCCCGTCGATCAGCGTCTAGCGTCTGTATCCCCGCACTCGAACGGGGAATGACTGGACCCCGCGTTTATGCAAGCACTGTTGAACGAGATCCTCGATGCGGTTCGCCCCCTGATCGGTCAGGGCAAGGTTGCCGACTACATTCCGGCCCTGGGGACCGTGGCGCCCAATCAATTGGGTATTGCCGTGTATAGCAATGACGGCGAGATGTACTGCGCAGGCGACGCCGAAACGCCGTTTTCGGTGCAGAGTATTTCCAAGGTCTTCAGCCTGGTGCAGGCCATCGAGCATTCTGGCGAGGCGATCTGGGAACGGCTCGGCCATGAGCCGTCCGGCCAGCCCTTCAATTCGCTGGTGCAGTTGGAGTTCGAACGGGGCCGGCCGCGCAACCCGTTCATCAACGCCGGCGCCCTGGTGATCTGCGACATCAATCAGTCGCGCTTCGCCGCTCCGGCGCTGTCGATGCGCGATTTCGTCCGGCGCCTGTCGGGCAACCCGCTGGTGATGGTGGATGGCAAGGTCGCCGATTCGGAATACCAGCACCGCGCACGCAACGCAGCGATGGCCTATCTGATGCAGTCTTTCGGCAACTTCCACAACGACGTGGAAGCGGTGCTGCGCAGTTACTTCAGCCACTGCGCCTTGCGCATGAACTGCATCGACCTGGCCCGGGCCTTTTGCTTTTTGGCCAACGACGGGTTCTGCAAGCACAGCGGCGAACAGATCCTGAGCGCGCGGCAGACCCAGCAGGTCAACTCGATCATGGCCACCAGCGGGCTCTACGACGAGGCCGGCAACTTTGCCTATCGCGTGGGCCTGCCGGGCAAGAGCGGCGTGGGAGGCGGGATCGTCGCCGTGGTGCCGGGGCAGTTTTCGGTGTGCGTGTGGTCACCTGAACTCAACACCGCCGGCAACTCCCTGGCCGGCATGGCGGCGCTGGAATTGCTCAGCCAGCGGATCGGCTGGTCGGTGTTCTAGGGTCGACGAAAAAGGGCCCGTTCCGGGTGACGGAACGGGCCCTTTCATTCAGGCGCAATCAGCAGAGGCGATCGATGACCTGTACCTGCGAGGTGTTGTGCATCGACTGCCAGGCCTGGGTCAGCGTCTGCAGCACGCGACCGATGAAGTCTTTGTCGGCGGCAGCCTTCTTGCCAACGTAGCCCTGGCCACGGCGGTACATCTTCAAGCGGGCACACAGCTCCTGCTTGTTCCTCTCGAACTCGCCTTCCTCGGTGAAGGGCGACAGGCAGTCCATGTGCACCTGGCCTGTCTTGCTGATCCACAGGATATGGCTGTCCAGGGTGTCTTTGTGTGCTGCGAACATGCGAGCCAGTTCATCAATAGTTGGTTGATCATTCAGATTCATGTGTAAGCCCCTTGACCATTTGGTTGATCTGTCTGGTGGTTCGCAAACTTCGCTATCGGTAAGTGCCTGCCTGGTACCGAAACCAGGTCGTCAGCATTCGTCCGTCAGACGTCGACGGGGTCATGCAGTGGTTATGTAGTGTTATCGAAGGGCTGCTACGCAAATGCGCTACAACGAAGAGAAACAGCGAAGAATCTTCAGTCAGTGTCAACCTTGCAGGGTCGACCACGTGCGTCATGAGGATCTTCACCGACGTTTCTCGTCCTTGTTACCGGACGGTCAGGCCAGGTCAGCACCTTCAATCTGCCTTGTGGGCAGTCCCTTATCCAAAAAACAGCTCGGCGGTCAGACGAGCTTGCTCCAACGGTTGCCTGTACTCCCGATCGGGGAGACGTCTGCATCATGCAAGGGCAAATCGTAGGCGTCAACGGTTTTGTAGTGATTATTTTTGGTCACTACATATTGTCGGACAAAATGGTTTGGGTATGAAAAATCTTGAGGAGTGCACTGGGGCAGGGCAGGTTTTGGACTTACCTGTGGCGAGGGGATGAATCCCCTCGCCACAGGTACTGTCAGGTCGCCTTGGCTTTGGCGGCCTTGCGCTTGGCCGGCTTGCGTTTGTTCTTCCACGGGGTGGCGCCACGGCCGGCCGGGCTGGCGGGGCCGCTGATGGTCAGGTTCATGCCCTGGCAGCGGGCGACGTGCTTGCTCATCCAGGCGGCCTGGCGGGTGACGAATTCTTCCAGGCTCATCTCACCGCTTTGCACCATGTCCAGGGCCTGTTCCCAGATGGCGGTGGTGCCTGGGTCGGCGATGGCCCGAGGCACGGCATCGATCAGGCTGAAGGCCGCCGGGGTGGCGGACAGGGCCTTGCCGTTCTTCACCAGGTAACCGCGATCAAGCAGGCCCTGGATGATCGACGCCCGGGTCGCTTCGGTGCCGATGCCGGTGGTGTCCTTGAGTTTTTGCTTGAGCAGCGGATCCTCCACCAGTTTGGCGACGTTCTTCATGGCCTTGATCAGGTCGCCTTCGGTGAATGGCTTCGGGGGCTGGGTCCACAGGTCCTTGAGCCGGACCTCGTCCACCGCGCAGTCAAGCCCTTCGACCAGTGCGGGAAGCGTTTGCGGCGCGGGCGCTTCGCGGCCCTTGGCCGGCGCCAGGGCCTCGGGCAGGGCGCGCTTCCAGCCAGGCTCGATGATTTGCTTGCCCACGGCACGCAGGGCCTGGCCGGCACAGTCGAAGTCGGCCTGGGTCCGGTCGTATTCGTGGTTGGGCAGGAACTGTGCCAGGTAACGTGCGCGAATCAGCGTATAGACGGCCCGCTGCTTGCTGGCGAGTTTATCGAGGTTTTTTGCCGCCGCGGTGGGAATGATGCCGTGGTGGGCGCTGACCTTGGCGTCGTTCCAGGCCCGGGATTTGCGCTGCGGTTGCAGGTGTTCACGCAAGGGCGCAAGGCTCGGGTCGGCCTGGGCGAGGGCGGCCAGGATGGCCGGCGCCTCGCTGTGTTGGCTCAGGGGCAGGAAACCGCAGTCGCTGCGCGGGTAGGTGATGAGTTTGTAGGTTTCGTAAAGCGATTGGGCAATGTCCAGGGTTTCCTGGGCACCCAGGCCGAGCTTCTTCGAACAGACTTCCTGCAACGTGCCGAGGTCGAATGGCAGCGGTGGCGCTTCGCGCAGACGCTCGGTGCGCACCTTCAGGGTCCGGGCGGTAGTGGCGTCGCCCATGGCCTGGGCGGCATCCCGGGCCAGGCTCGGATTCAGGCAACGTTCCTGGTCGTCGCAGGCCTGCGGGTCGGCGCGCCACTGGGCGGTGAAGGCGATGCCTTGGTGGCTGAGCTGCACGTCGATGGCCCAATAGGCGACCGGCACGAAGTCGGCGATGCTGCGGTCGCGGTCCACCACCAGGCGCAGCGTCGGTGTCTGCACGCGGCCCACCGGCAACACACCCTGATAACCGGACTGGCGCCCCAGCAGCGTGAACAGGCGGCTCATGTTCATGCCGATCAACCAGTCGGCGCGGGAACGACCGAGGGCCGAGTGATACAGGTTGAAGGTATCGGCCCCCGGCCGCAGGGCGGCGAGGGCCTTGCGGATCGACGCTTCGTCCAGGGCCGACAGCCACAGGCGGCGGATCGGCCCGCGGTAGCGGCAATGTTCTACCAGCTCCCGGGCGATCATTTCGCCTTCGCGGTCGGCGTCGGTGGCAATCACCAGTTCCCGGGCTTCCCCCAGCAAGCGCTTGACCGCCTTGTACTGGCTGGCGGTTTTCGGCTTGACGGTCATTTTCCACTGCGCGGGCACGATCGGCAGGTCGGCCAGTACCCAGCGCTTGTAGCGCGCGTCGTAGGCATCGGGCGCAGCGGTTTCGAGCAGATGGCCGATGCACCAGGTGACCGTGACGCCCGCGCCCAACCAGCAACCGTCGCCACGGCGCTTGGCACCGAGCACGGCCGCGATGTCCTTGGCTTGGGAGGGCTTCTCACACAGGTACAACTGCATAGCGACCGTTTCCTCTGGCGGGTCTGATGGGTGCTAAGCATGGTCATGGATGAGCGTCGCGGCAAGTTTTATCTGTATGGATATACAGATAAAACGTTGCGCTGCGTTGCCCCAGGGCCTCTGGCGTGACGTTCGGCGGGATCTGTGCAGGCAAAAATGAATTTCTCGAAGAGGCATCGCTCATAACCTTCAGAGCGGGTGCAACCGCAAAGAAAGCTATGAAGTCTAGGAGAGTCACTGATCATGAATTCGATGCCGAAGGGCGACGGGCAGACGACCACACGTTTGATTCTCGTCGTTGAGGATGACCCGACGATCCTGGAGTTCCTGTGTGAAATCCTTGAGGAAGAAGGGTTCGTCGTGGAGCCCCGGGAAAGCGCTGACGAAGCGCTGACGTTTCTCGAAGAAAACTCCGACTATGTCGACCTGTTGCTCACCGACATCACCATGCCGGGGACACTGGACGGTGCGGACCTGGCCAACCTCACCGGGGAGCGCTGGCCGCAGATACCGCTGCTGATCATGTCGGGCTTCGAGACGCCGGAAAGCGCGGGGATCAAGCACCATGCCTCGTTCATCGCCAAGCCCTGGGCACTGGGGCAGATGTTGGACCTGGTGGAGAGCACAGTGAAGAATCATTCGGTGCATTGACAAGCAATGATGGATCTGTGGCGAGGGGATTTATCCCCGTTGGGGCGCTAAGCGCCCCTTTGTGTAATGCGTGAGCATTTATCGATTGAACCGTTTGGGCTGCTGCGCAACCCAGCGGGAGCAAGCTCCCTCGCCACGGGATGAGCGCAGGTCCTCAGTTTTTGTCGAGATCCACATTCCGCGTTTCCCGCAGGCAGATCATGCCCACCACCAGGCTCACGCCAGTGATTACCACCGGGTACCACAGCCCGTAGAAGATATCCCCGGTATAGACCACCAGCGCGAACGAGACAGTGGGCAGGAAGCCACCGAACCAGCCGTTGCCGATGTGGTAGGGCAGGGACATGGAGGTGTAGCGGATCCGGGTCGGGAACAGTTCCACCATCAACGCCGCCAGTGGGCCGTAGCACATCGCTGAAATGATGATCAGCGCCACGATCAGGGCGACGATCATCGGCCGGTTGATCTGCTGGGCGTCAGCCTGTTGCGGGTAGCCGGCCAAGGTCACCGCGCCGCGCAGGGCGGCTTCGTCGTAACCGTCGATCTTCACGTCGCCGATGTTGACCTGCACCAGGCTGCCGGCCGGCGCGGCGACGCTGGTGTAGGGCAGGCCTTGCTTGACCAGGAAGGTCTTGACCTTGTCGCAGGGGCTGTCGAAGCGCGCCTTGCCCACCGGGTCGAACTGGAAGGTGCAGGTGGCCGGGTCGGCGATCACGCTGATCGGCGCCTGGCGACTCGCCTGGTCGATGGCCGGGTTGGCGTAGTGGGCCAGGGTCTTGAAGATCGGGAAGTACAGCGCTGTCGCCAGCAGCAGACCGATCATCAGCACCGGTTTGCGCCCGACCTTGTCCGAGAGCCAGCCAAAGAAAATGAAGAACGGCGCGCCGATGACCACGCTGACGATCAGCAGGCTGTTGGCCAGGGCCGGGTCCATTTTCAGGAACTGGGTGAGGAAGAACAGCACGTAGAATTGCGCGGCGTAGAAAGTCACCGCTTGCCCGGCGTTGATGCTGAACAGCGCGATCAGCACCACCTTGAGGTTTTCCCACTGGCCGAACGATTCGCGGATCGGCGCCTTGCAGCATTTGCCTTCTTCTTTCATTTTCAGGAAGGCTGGCGACTCGTGCAGGCTCAGGCGAATCCAGGTGGAGATGCCCAGCAGCAGGATCGACAGCAAAAACGGAATGCGCCAGCCCCAGACTTCGAACTGGTCGCCCGTGAAGTAGCGGCAGCCCAGCACCACCAGCAGCGAGAGCAACAACCCGAGGGTGGCCGTGGACTGGATCCAGCTGGTGTGGAAGCCGCGCTTGCCGATGGGCGCGTGCTCGGCGACATAGGTCGCGGCCCCGCCATATTCGCCGCCCAGGGCCAGGCCCTGGAGCATGCGCAGCACCACCAGGATGATCGGCGCGGCGATGCCGATGCTGGCGTAGGTGGGCAGCAGGCCGACGCAGAAGGTCGCCAGGCCCATGAGCACGATGGTTGCCAGGAACGTGTATTTACGCCCGATCATGTCCCCCAGCCGCCCGAACACCAGCGCGCCGAAGGGGCGCACGATGAAGCCGGCGGCGAAGGCCATCAGGGCGAAGATGAACGCCGTGGTGTCGTTGACCCCGGCGAAGAACTGCTTGCTGATCACCGCCGCCAGGGCGCCATAGAGGAAAAAGTCGTACCACTCGAACACCGTCCCCAGGGACGAGGCGAAGATGACCTTCTGGGTTTCCCGGCTGGTGCCGGCGCTGCGCGTGGCTTCCAGGGGCTGAACATGTTCCGACATAGCGATATCCCTCACAGTGATTGTTTTTGTTGTTCCACTGTCGACGCCGGTGGGCGTTTGTAGCGTGCTGCGTTCCTTGGATCGGTACATTTCCCCTGTGGGAGCGGGCTTGCTCGCGAAAAACGGTGTGTCAGCCGACATCATCGCTCACTGATACGCCGCCTCTCCCACAAGGGATAGTGTGGTTCTTTAGACTGAGGCGGTTTCCTTCTGGAGGGTGGCGTTCCAAGCCTGCGGCTCAAGCATTATCTGCGCCGCCTTCTCGGCGATCATCAGCGTCGGCGAGCAGGTGTTGCCCGAGGTGATGCGCGGCATGATCGAGGCGTCGGCGATGCGCAGGCCGCGGATGCCGTGCACGCGCAACTGGGCGTCCACCACGGCGTCTCGGTCCTGGCCCATTCGGCAGGTGCCGACCGGGTGGAAGATCGTCGTGCCGATACGGGCAGCGGCCTGGTGCAGTTCTTCTTCGGTTTGCAGGCTGGGCCCTGGCAGGTATTCCACCGGCTTGAAGGCGCCCAGGGCCGGTGCCGCGACGATGCGTCGGGTCAGGCGGATGGCGTCGGCGGCCACCCGCAGGTCTTCCGGATGGCTCAGGTAGTTGGGCTGGATCAGCGGCGCCTGATGGGGCTCGGCCGAGCGAATGTCGACCCGGCCACGGCTTTGCGGGCGCAGGTCGCAGACCGATGCGGTGAACGCGGCAAAGCTGTGCAGCGGCTCGCCGAATCGCTCCAGGGATAACGGTTGCACGTGGTACTCAAGGTTGGCCGACGTCTGCTCGGGCCCGGAGCGGGCGAACGCGCCGAGTTGGCTG
Source organism: Pseudomonas sp. MS646 (assembly GCF_036693845.1). NCBI lineage: Bacteria > Pseudomonadati > Pseudomonadota > Gammaproteobacteria > Pseudomonadales > Pseudomonadaceae > Pseudomonas > Pseudomonas sp. MS646. Next base: position 3,929,681 of record NZ_CP144763.1, on the reverse strand, counting down.
GGCGCCATCGACAGCGGTCCGCTGCGGTCGTACAGATAGCGCAGGCCCATGCCCATCTTGCCCCACAGGGTGCCGGCGATCTGGTTCAGGGTCCGGGCATTTTCCAACTGATAGATCAGCCGCAGTTGCAGGTGGTCCTGCAGGTTGCCGCCGACGCCGGGCAGTTCATGGGTCACGCCGATCCCCAGGCGTTGCAGCAGGGCGCGGGGGCCGATCCCCGAGCGCTGCAGGATTCCCGGCGACCCCACGGCCCCGGCGCACAGCACGATTTCCCTGCGGGCCTTGAAGGTCATGCCCTTGCCTTGCCAGCGGGCGCGCACGGCATGGGCACGGTCGTCGCGCAACAACACGCGATCGACTTCGACCTCGGTCAGCACGGTGAGGTTGGGGCGCTGGCGGATCGGCTTGAGGAAAGCCTTGGCCGCGTTCCAGCGCACCCCGGCCTTCTGGTTGACCTGGAAGTAGCCGCAGCCTTCGTTGTCGCCGCCGTTGAAGTCGTCGACGTTGGGGATGCCGCTCTGTTCGGCGGCGCGGCGGAATGCATCAAGAATGGGCCATGACAGGCGCTGGCGTTCGACCCGCCATTCGCCGCTGGCGCCATGCAGCTCCGACGCGCCGGCGAAGTGGTTCTCGCTCTGCCGGAACAGCGGCAGCACATCGTTCCAGGTCCAGCCTGGATTGCCCTCGGCGGCCCAGCCGTCGTAGTCCGCGGCCTGGCCGCGCATGTAGATCATACCGTTGATGGACGAGCAGCCGCCCAGGACCTTGCCGCGTGGGTAGCTCAGGGCGCGTCCTTGCAGGCCCGGTTGTGCTTCGGTCTTGAAGCACCAGTCGGTGCGCGGGTTGCCGATGCAGAACAGGTAGCCGACCGGGATGTGAATCCACGGGTAGTTATCGCGCCCACCGGCTTCGAGCAACAGCACCCGGTGTTGCGGGTTGGCTGAAAGTCGGTTCGCCAGTAGGCATCCGGCAGGGCCGGCGCCCACGATCACGTAATCGTATTCATCGACGACAGGTTGCATCCGCGACCTCTTTATTGTTGTTGTGGGATTCATCCTAGTTGTTAGTTTTCGTTTAAAGAATGTTAGTTTTTGCGCAGCGGCTGTGCGTTTATGAACAGCAATGTGCAAGGAGCGACCATGTTTGACTGGAATGACCTGCGGTACTTCCTGGAGCTGCAACGCAGTGGCCGCTTGCTGACGGCCGCGCGGCGGCTCAACACCACCCACGCGACCGTCGCCCGGCACATCGAGGCCATCGAGAAGAGCCTGGGCACGGCGCTGTTCGTCCAGCATGCCCAGGGCTATGAATTGACCCCCGCCGGCGAGACGCTGCTCAAGCATGCCGAGGCCATGGAAAACGTGGCATTGCTGGCCCAGGAGGACATCACCCAGTCCAGCGCGCCGTTGGGCAAGATTCGCCTCGGGGTGACCGAAGGGTTGGGCATCATGTTCCTGGCCAGTCGCATGGATGGGCTGTTCCAGCGTTATCCGGGGTTGGAAGTGGAGCTGGTGGCGGTGCCGCGGTTCGTCAGCATCCTCAACCGCGAGGCGGAAATCAGCATCCACCTCGAACGCCCGGCGGCGGACCTGCTGGTGACGCGCAAACTCACCGACTACAGCCTGGCGCTGTACGCCAGCCAGGCCTACCTGGACCGTTCGCCACCGTTGCGCACCCGTGAAGACCTGGCCCGCCATGCCTGGATCGGCTACGTCGACGACCTGCTGTTCAGCCAGGAGTTGATGTTCCTCAACGGCTTCTGCCGCCACCCTCGGGTGGTGTTCCACAGCACCAGTGTCATCGCTCAGCAGCAGGCCGCACGGTCCGGCCTGGGCATTGCCGTGCTGCCTTGCTACATGGCCAGCGGCGATCCGACGCTGGTGCCGCTGCTGCCGGATGAAACCCTGCGCCGCAGCTACTGGATCAGCACCCGCCGCGAACTGCACAAGTCGGTGCGCTTGCGGGTGTTGTGGGATTACGTGGTGCAGTTGTGCGAGCGGGAGCAGGGGCTGTTACTTCCTTAGCCGCGCAAGCCGCACAGCCTTTCTTGTGGCGAGGGAGCTTGCTCCCGCTGGGCTGCAACGCAGCCCCTGAATCAGTGAGCTCATTGCATCCGAGCCACCGTTAAGTCGATCTCTGGGGCTACTTCGCAACCCAGCGGGAGCAAGCTCCCTCGCCACAGGGGCAGTGGCCAGTCCAATCGGCGGTGCGACAAGCACTGGCCGCCCAAGTCCCCTTTTATGGCCCCCAATGACCTCAGCCGGCACGCCGGCGTGCCTTAACGTGGGAACTGCCTGACCCACAACAAGAAAGGCGCAGCCATGCGCCGCGAAGAGGGGCCCTATGCCGGCAACCACACCACCGATATTGCTTCATACCGCCGCCGTCATGCTGCTCGGCGCGCTGCTCGCCGGCTGCGGCGAGGAACCCAAGCCACCCGCACCCACGGTGTTCACGGCCATGCCCGCCGATGCGGCGCTGGCCCAGGTCTACGACAGCAGTTGCAAGCTCTGCCACGCCAACCCCGGTGCCGGGGCGCCGCTGACCGGCGATACCCATGCCTGGGCGCCGCGCGTGGCCCAGGGCGCCGACACCCTGCTGGACCACGCGATCAATGGCTACAACGGCATGCCGCCGATGGGTTTGTGCATGCACTGTTCCGAAGAACAGTTCCTGGCCCTGATCGCCTTCATGTCCGGCCAATCTCTCCAATAACAGACAAGGGTACGACGGCATGACGATGGATTTTTCACGGCGCCGGTTGCTGCAAGGGGCCGGCGTTGTCGCGGCGTTCACTGCGCTCGGCAGCCAGGGCGCCCTGGCCGAGCTGATGCGCGCGCCGCGCCTGATTCCCTGGCGCAATTGGTCGGGAGGGCAAAGTTGCCTGCCGCTGGCGCGCCTGGCACCCAAGGACCTGGATGAACTGGTGCAGGTGGTGACCCGCGCCGAAGGTCGCATTCGGCCGGTGGGCTCGGGGCATTCCTTCAGCGCGCTGGTGCCCACGGACGGGACCTTGCTGTCGCTGAGCTTTTTCAGCGGATTGCTCGATCACGACGCCGCCAGCTTGCAAGCGGAGTTCGGAGGCGGTACACCCATGTCGCGCATGGGCCTGGCACTCAAGGCCGTCGGCCAGGCATTGCCGAACATGGCCGACGTGGATTACCAGACGCTGGCCGGCGCCATCGCCACCTCGACCCATGGCACCGGCAAGGCGTTCGGCTCCTACGCGTCCCAGGTCGTTGGCCTGCAACTGGTGACCGCCAGTGGCGAGGTTCTCGATTGCGACGCCCATCGCCACCCCGAGGTGTTCAAGGCCGGGCGGGTTTCCCTGGGGGCGCTGGGGTTGGTGACCCGGGTGCGCTTGCAGAATCGCCCGGCCTATCGGCTGCGCGAGCGTCAGTGGGTGGCAAAAACCGAAGAGTTGCTCGAAGACATCGACGCCCACACCCGCGACAACCAGCACTGGGAAATGCAGGTCGTCACCCATTCCGACTATGCGTTGGCCATCGCGCTGAACGAAACCAGCGACCCGGCCACGCCGCCCATCAGCCCGGAAGAAGAGGGCGGCAACGAGTTCGTCACCCTGATCGAAAAACTCGACAAGTACGGCAGCGATTTTCCCGCGGCCCGACGAATGCTGCTGAACAACCTGCGCCTGCTGGCCAGTTTCGACGATCGCGTCGGCGACTCCCATGACATCTACGCCAACGCCCGCACCGTGCGCTTCAACGAGATGGAATACTCGGTGCCGGCCGAACACGGCCCGGCGTGCCTGCGGGAGATTCTTGCGCTGATCCGCGACAAGGACCTGCGCACCTGGTTTCCCATCGAGTACCGCTACGTCAAGGCCGACGACATCGCCTTGAGCATGTTCGAGGGGCGCGACAGCTGCTCGATCTCCGTGCACCAGCATTACCAGATGGACCACCACAATTTCTTTGCCGCCATCGAGCCGATCTTCTGGAAGTACCAGGGCCGTCCGCATTGGGGCAAGTTGCACTCGCTCAACGCCAGGGCGCTCCAGGCGCTGTACCCGCGTTGGCAGGAATTCTCCGAGGTGCGCCAGGCCCTGGACCCCGCCGGCAAGTTTCTCAACGGGCATCTGTCCACGATCCTGGGGGTGAGCTGATGGGCTTCAATCGTCGAGGGTTTCTCAAGGGAACGTTGGGTGCGGGGGTGCTGCTCGCCGGGGCCGCCGTGCTGTTACGCCCGCAGGACAAGGGCGGGCCGTACAGTGATTACTTCCGCCAGTTGAACCGCGAGCTCAAGGCCAACGGCCCGATGCGCCCGGTGCTGCTGGTGGACCTCGATCGGCTGGACCACAACGTCGATGTGGTCAAGGCGTCGGTCCGGCGCACCGGCAAGCAACTGCGGTTGGTGGAAAAATCATTGCCGTCGCCCGGGTTGCTGGCCTACATCGGCCAGCGGGCCGAGACGCGGCGGTTGATGTCGTTCCACCAGCCGTTTCTCAACCACGACGCGATGCAGTTTCCCGACGCCGATATCCTGCTGGGCAAGCCGCTGCCGGTGCGCTCCGCCGAGCTGTTCTACCAGTTGCACAAGGGGCCGTTCGACCCCGCGCGGCAGTTGCAGTGGTTGCTGGACACCCCGCAACGGCTCGAACAGTACCGCGCCCTGGCCCAAGGCCTGGGCACGCGGTTGCGGGTCAATATCGAACTGGACGTTGGTCTGCACCGGGGGGGCGTGACCGACGAAGCAAGCCTGGACGCCATGCTCAAGCTGATCCGGGCCCATCCGGCGCAACTGGAGTTCGCCGGGTTCATGGGTTATGACCCGTTCGTGGGCATGGGTGTGCCCGAGGTGTTGGCGAGCCCGCAGACGCTGTTGGCCCGGGTCATGGCGATCTACACCGCGCGGGTGGATTTCGTTCGCTTGCGCTACCCGGACCTGTGGCACCCGAGCCTGACCTTCAACACCGCCGGCAGCCCCAGTTATCGGCTGCACGAGCAGGAAAACCTCAGCACTGAAGTGTCGGTGGGCACGGCCATGCTCAAGCCCAGCCATTACGACCTGCCATCCCTGAGCGAGCACGTGCCGGCGGCCTACATCGCCACGCCGGTGTTGAAGCGCACCGGCGCGGTGAACATCCCGGCGCTGGACGATAAGTCACGGGTCTTTTCCTGGTGGGATGTGAACCAGCGGGCGACGTTTTTCATCTACGGCGGCAACTGGATGGCCGACTTCGAATCGCCCCCCGGCCTGAAGAGCAACAGCCTCTATGGCCGCAGCTCCAACCAGGAAATGGTCAACGGTTCCGAAGCGGTGGGGCTGGAGCTGGAAGACCAGGTGTTCCTGCGGCCCACCCAGACAGAGTCGGTGTTGCTGCAGTTCGGTGACTTGCTGGCGGTGCGCGGTGGACTGATTGTCGAGCGGTGGCCGGTCTATAGCTGAGCCTGCCTGCAATGAGCCGGGCCTGGAAAGACCCCCTGTGGCGAGGGAGCTTGCTCCCGCTGGGTGGCGCAGCCGCCCCATCTGGAAGGTGATTTTCCAGGACAATCGCGTCAGCTGGTTTTACGCCGGCTGCGCCGCCGAGCGGGAGCAAGCTCCCTCGCCACGGGGGCCCAGCGCGCCTCTAGAACACCAAAGCAGCCCTAGAACGCAAACGGAATACTCACCTTCGCCCACAGCATTTCCCCTTCCGGGCGGTTCTCCACGTCGAACTCCTTGGCCCAGCGAATTTCCGCGCTGGCGTACTTGAGGAAGGTCAGGTGCACCGCCGGGCCGATGGCGAAGACCTGGCCGCGCACGCCGTCGTCGACGTCCTGCCCGGCGAATTGCACCGTGCGGCCGTACTGTTTGTCGTCGGTGGTCTGCTTGAGGTAATAGCCGTTGAGCCCGAGCCGCAGGTTGTCGGTGACCCGGTAGCTGGCCGAATAATCGAAGTGGAAGATCTGCCCCGAGCGGTAGTCGGTGTCCTTGTTCTCGCGGTTGAAGCTGTAGGTGGTCTTCATCGACACCTCGGTGGCCTCGGTGGGCAACCAGGTGAAGGAGAACAGCGGTTTGTAGGTGTAGAAATTGTTGCTGGTGTTGGCCAGTCGATCGGTGCTGTATTCGCCGGTCGGCACGGTGATTTCCACCGCCGCGGCCAAGGTCAGGTTCTTGCCCATGTCCCAGAGCACGATCGGTGAAATGGTCGTGTCGCCCATGCCCTCGCGGGTGTCGTGCAACCCGAACACCGACACTTCCTGCTTGAGCCACGGCTGGGCGACGTAGATGCCCAGCCGTCCGTCGGCCACCCGCAATGGGCTCAGGTAGTCGATCCGCGGGACCACCGCCGTGGATTCGATTTCAACCTTCGGCACGTCGCCGCCCAATGAGCTGATGTTGAATTTTCGTGCCTTGTAATGGTTGTAGTAGAGGTTGAACGCGACCATGTTGTCGGGAAGGCTGTCGACCTCCAGCGGCAACACGAAGAAGCCGTCGGTGCCGGGGCCGATGTTGTCGACGCCGGATTCCGTCGCCAGGGCGGGCAGCGTAACGGCCAGGCCGAAGGCCAGGGGCAAGGCAAAGCGCGTGCGGATCGGGTTCATAGGGGGGCTCATTATTATTGTTGGTGATGCACCGAAAGTCCGAGCCATAGAAATAAGCCGTTAGTGGCGGCCAGGGCAGGGTATTGGCGGCCACGCAGGGGACTTGGGCGGCCAGATTTTGTGTCCCCCATTGCGCCGGCGCATGCTAACGTTCATGAAACAACCGGTTACAAAAACGCCACCTAACGTGCTCCGGAACCCGCCATGCAGATGAAAGTCATCGACCCCACCTATGAACTGGCGCTGGTCTCGCCCTTCCTGTTGCAAACCCTGGCCGAGGTGGTGGCGGACAAAGGCTTCGATGCGGCCAGCCTGTGTCGCGGCCTGGGCTTTGGCCTCGACGATTTGCAGGACCCCGCCCAGCGGATTTCCTATCGCCAGGCCGTGATCATGATCCAGCGTGCGCTCAAGCTGCTGCCCGACCAAGGCCTGGGCCTGTGGGTCGGCGACCGGAACGTGCTGGGCACCCTGGGCCTGCTGGGTCATGTCCTGTCGCTGTGCGAAACCCTGCGCGATGCCTTCGCCCTGGGCGTGCGTTACCAACACACCACGGGTGGCATCGCGGTGACCAGTGTCGAGGAAGCCGCCGAGCAGATCAGGGTCGAGGCGACCTGCCGCCTGCCGTTCGCCGAGATCCAGGTGTTTGCGGTCGAGGAGTTCTTTGCCAGCCTGATGGTCTACGGCCGAGCGCTGGCCGGCCCGGATTTCAAGCCAGAGGCCGTGGAGTTCATGCACGCGGCGCCGTCCTATGCCCGGGAATACCAGCGCATATTGGGGCCGGAGGTGCGCTTCGGCTGCCGGCACAATCGCATGTTGATCAACGTTCGCTGGCTGGACATGCGCCTGCCCAATCATCATCCGCTGGCCTTGCGCCAGGCCTTGGCCCTGCTGGAGCAGGAGGCCGCCGAGGTTCACCAGAAGATCGACTTGATCCAGGCCGTGGAACGGGCGATTGCCCGGGACCTGACCCGGGGCAGCCACATCGAGAAAATCGCCAGCGACCTCAACATGAGCAGCCGGACCCTGCGCCGGCGCCTGACGGAGCACAGCCTGACCTTCGAGGCCTTGCTCGAACAGGTCCGGCGCGGTCGGACCCTGAACCTGCTGGCGAACCCCGAGCTGTCCATCGAGCGTATTACCGAAGAGGTGGGCTACAGCGATGTGCGCAGTTTTCGTCGGGCGTTTCGGCGCTGGACCGGCATGAGTCCCAGCGCGTTTCGTAGCGAGGGCGCCGAGGCGCGGCTCTAAGGTTATGTCCAAACGGTATTTCTCAAGCCACGGGCGGTTTCCCTAAGATCACGTCATAACTCGTTATGACAAGTGATGGGGTCCATGTCCAACAACGTTCTTTCCCTCGACAGCGTGCCGCTGCACACCCAACTGCGCGACGTGCTGCGCGCGCGGATTCTCGACGGCGAATACCCCCAGGGCAGCCAGATGCCCTCGGAAAGCGAGCTCGGTGCGCTGTTTCGCGTCAGTCGCATCACCGTGCGCCAGGCCTTGGGTGATCTGCAAAAGGAAGGGCTGATTTTCAAGATCCATGGCAAAGGCACCTTCGTCGCCAAGCCCAAGACCTTCCAGAACGTCAGTACCCTCCAGGGCCTGGCCGAGTCCATGACCGGGCGCGGCTTCGAGGTGATCAACCGGCTGCACAGCTTACGCTTCGTTGCCGCGGACAAACGCGTGGCCGAGCGCCTGGGCCTTGCCGAAGGCGACACGGTGGCGCAGGTCAAGCGGGTGCGGTTGATCAACCGCGAGCCCGTTTCCCTGGAGATCACCTACCTGCCCAAGGCCCTCGGCGAACGTCTGGAAAAGGCCGACCTGGTCACCCGCGACATCTTCCTGATCCTGGAAAACGACTGCGGCCTGACCCTCGGCCATGCCGACCTGGCCATCGACGCGGTGCTGGCCGACACCGAGTTGACCCAGGCACTGGAGGTCGAGCCGGGCTCGCCGATCATGCGCATCGAACGCCTGACCCATGACGCCAGCGGCCAGCCGCTGGACTTCGAATACCTCTATTACCGCGGCGATGCTTTCCAGTACCGCCTGCGGATCGACCGGCAAAAAGGGACGCAAGCATGACCCACAGCGCTGTGACTGGAAGCACCCTGGAACAGGAATACGACATCGTCGTGATCGGCGGCGGCACGGCCGGGCCCATGGCGGCGATCAAGGCCAAGGAGCGCAACCGTGACTTGCGCGTGCTGTTGGTGGACAAGGCCAACGTCAAGCGCAGCGGCGCCATCAGCATGGGCATGGACGGGTTGAACAACGCGATCGTCCCCGGGCACTCGACACCCGAGCAGTACACCAAGGAAATCACCATCGCCAACGACGGCATCGTCAACCAGGCGGCGGTGTACGCCTATGCGACGCACAGCTTCGAAACCATCGAGCAACTGGACCGTTGGGGCGTGAAGTTCGAGAAGGACGAAACCGGTGACTACGCGGTGAAGAAGGTCCACCACATGGGCGCTTATGTATTGCCGATGCCCGAAGGGCACGACATCAAGAAAGTGCTCTACCGCCAGTTGAAACGTGCGCGGGTGAGCATCACCAATCGGCTGGTCTGCACTCGCTTGCTGACGGATGAAGAGGGCGCGGTGAACGGCGTCATGGGGTTCGATTGCCGCACCGCCGACTTCCATGTGATCAAGGCCAAGGCGGTCATCCTCTGCTGCGGCGCGGCGGGGCGCCTGGGATTGCCGTCCTCCGGTTACCTGATGGGCACCTATGAAAACCCCACCAACGCCGGGGATGGCTACGCCATGGCGTACCACGCCGGGGCCGAGCTGGCGAACCTAGAGTGCTTCCAGATCAACCCGTTGATCAAGGACTACAACGGCCCGGCCTGCGCCTATGTCACCGGGCCACTGGGTGGCTACACCGCCAACAACAAGGGCGAGCGCTTCATCGAGTGCGACTACTGGAGCGGGCAGATGATGTGGGAGTTCCACCAGGAACTCGAGGGCGGCAATGGCCCGGTTTTCCTCAAGCTCGATCACCTGGCCGAGGAAACCATCCAGAACATCGAGGAAATCCTGCACAGCAACGAGCGGCCCAGTCGCGGGCAGTTCCATGCCAATCGCGGCACCGACTACCGTACGCAGATGGTGGAAATGCACATCTCCGAAATCGGCTTTTGCAGCGGCCATTCGGCCTCGGGCGTGTGGGTCAACGAGCGGGCCGAAACCTCGGTCAAGGGCCTGTACGCAGCGGGCGACATGGCGGCGGTGCCGCACAATTACATGCTCGGGGCGTTCACCTACGGCTGGTTTGCCGGCCATAACGCCGCAGACTTCGTGGCCGGGAAGGATTTCTCGACGCCGGATGCCGGCCAGGTCGAACGGGAAAAGGCCCGCGTCTACGCACCCCTGACGCGCGCTCACGGTTTGCCGCCGGCACAGGTGGAATACAAGCTGCGGCGCTTCGTCAACGATTACCTGCAACCGCCCAAGGTCACCCGCAAGATGGAGATCGGCCTGCAACGCTTCAGCGATATCCAGCGCGACCTGGACCAGATCAAGGCCCACGACGCCCATGAATTGATGCGCGCCATGGAGGTCAGCGTGATCCGCGACTGCGCCGAGATGGCCGCTCGCGCCTCGCTATTTCGCGCCGAAAGCCGCTGGGGCCTGTACCACTATCGGGTCGATCACCCGCAGCGCAACGACAGCGACTGGTTCTGCCATTGCCACCTGAAGAAAGGCGACGACGGCGCGATGACCTCCTTCAAGAAAGCGGTCGAGCCTTACATCATCGCCCTCGATGCCCAAGAGCTGCAGGCCTACGACCGGCTGCGGGTCGACGCCAGCGCGGCGTGAACCTTCCACCCAGAGAGAACGCCCATGGCCTATCAACCCCAGGAAATCTTCTTCCGCTCCAATGCCCCCGTCACCGTGGACGAGGACAAATGCATCGCCCACAAAGGCTGCACCGTGTGCGTCGATGTCTGCCCCATGGACCTGCTGGCGATCAACCCGGCCACCCAGAAGGCCTACATGGCGTTCGATGAATGCTGGTACTGCATGCCGTGTGAAAAGGACTGCCCGACCGGCGCGGTGAAAGTCGAGATCCCGTACCTACTGCGTTGACTGGGAGGATGCCATCGCGAGCAAGCTCGCTCCCACAGTGGATCAAGTCTAGTCGCGGTTGTTGTGTGCACCCATAAACCTGTGGGAGCGGGCTTGCCCGCGATGAGGCCAGCCCTGACACCCAAGAAGCCATCCGGCCACCCCCGGACGCCTGATTCAAAACCACCCCTCGTTTCCCACCGCGCCCTGATCGTGGCGGAGACGAACCTCCTATAAATGATTCGAGGGGAACCCCCATGTTGCGTGCAGCACTCGCCGGTCTGGTACTGGCTTCATTGACCCTGTCTGCCCAGGCAGAAACCATCCGCATCGCCATCGGCACCCAGGACACCACCATCAACTGCGCCGCCGGCGGGTTGCTGATCCGTGAACTGGGCCTGCTGGACAAGTACCTGCCCCATGACGGCGCCTACAAGGACGCCAAGTACGACATCCAGTGGAAGAACTTCACCAGTGGCGCGCCGCTGACCAACGAGATGGTCGCCGGCAAACTCGACTTCGGCGCCATGGCTGATTTCCCGGGGGCGTTCAACGGCGTGGCGTTCGAGACCGCCGGCAAGCACAGCCTGTTCATCAGCGTGCTGTCGGGCAGCACCCGGGGCAGCGGCAACGGCATCGTCGTGCCGAGTGCCTCGGGCGTGCAGGCCTTGGCCGAGCTCAAAGGCAAGACGATCTCCGTGCCGTTTGCGTCCACCGCCCACGGCATGTTGCTGCGCGCCGTGGCGGCCCAGGGCTGGGACCCGCTCAAGGACGTGAACATCATCGCCCAGCCGCCGGAAGTGGCCGGCTCGGCGTTGCAGGCGGGCAAGATCGACGCCCACGCCGACTTCGTGCCATTCGCCGAGCTGTTCCCCAGCCGCGGGTTCGCCCGCAAGATCTACGACGGCGCCCAGGCCGGTGCGCCGACGTTCCATGGCGCGCTGGTGGACCAGGCCTATGCCCGGCGCTACCCGGAAATCGTGGTCGCTTACCTGCGTGCGTCCCTGGAGGCCAATCAACTGCTGGCCGCGGAACCTGAGAAGTACAGCGAATTGATCGCCCAGGTCACCGGCGTGGATGCCGAGGTCAATTACCTGTTCCATGGGCCGCTGGGCGTACAGACCCGCGACCTGAGCTGGAAGCCGGAATACCGGCAAGCCGTCGGCACCGCCATCGACACCCTCAAGCTGTTGAAGAAGGCCGATCGTGGCCTGGACCTAAATACCTTCATCGATGACCAGTACATCCGCGCCGCCTTCAAGGCCTCGAACCTGGATTACGCCGCGCAACTGGCCAACTACGCCCAGACGCCACTGACCACGCCCGACGCCGCGACGGGCCAGGCGATCAGCGACTTCAGCCGCGTCGCCGAGATCTGGGTGCGGGGCGAACCGAAAGTGCGCCACTACGCCTCGGCGCAGTCGGCCTTCGCCGCGCTGGCGAACCTCAAGCAGCAAGGCAAGGGCATCCGTGCCGTGTATGCCCAGGCCAGCGACAGCGGGATCAAGCTGCTGGCCGAGCAGGCGTGGTTCGCCCGCGATGCCCAGGGGCAACTCAGTGCGTTCCTGCTCAAGGGCCAGGCCGAGCAGTTTGCCGCGCAGCAGGGCGGCAAGGTCCTGGACTTTACCGAAGCTACGGCACAGTCGGTTGCTGCGCGCTGATCGTCAGAATACTCAGTGAACTGTGGGAGCGGGCTTGCTCGCGAATGCGGTCTGACATCCAACATTGATGTCGACTGAACCACCGCTTTCGCGAGCAAGCCCGCTCCCACAGGGATCTCGGTTGAGAGGAAGAGTTGTGTCCCGATCTTATTTTCGCTGGCTCCTGCGAGCCGCTTCCCTGGTGCTCTGCCTGTTGTTCTGGCAGCTCGCCGCCACTCATCACTGGGACCTGGGCCTGGTGACGTTTGCCAACGTTCCGACGCCGCTGGCGGTGATCCAAGCTGCGCTCGGCCTGGGGGAGTCGGGCAGCCTTGGCCGACACCTGGGCGCCAGCCTGGGCCGGGTGTTTGCCGGGTATGGCGCGGCGGTGTTAACCGGCGTGGCCCTGGGCCTGGCCATTGGTCGCTCGAAATGGGCCGAAGACCTGCTGTTGCCGCCGCTGGAAGTCCTGCGGCCGATCCCGGCGGTGGCCTGGATTCCCCTGGCGATCCTGATGTTTCCCTCCTCGGAGCTGTCGATGGTGTTCATCACCTTCACCGGGGCGCTGTTCCCGATCCTGCTCAACACCGTGCACGGCGTCGAGGCGGTGGACCGGCGGCTGATCGCCTCGGCGAAAAGCCTGGGGGCCGGGCGCTGCGCGATCCTGTTGGAAGTGATTCTGCCGGGCGCCGCGCCGAGCATCATCACGGGGCTGGCCATCGGCATGGGCACGTCCTGGTTCTGCCTGGTGACGGCGGAAATGATCGCCGGCCAGTACGGCATCGGTTACTACACCTGGTCCTCCTACACCGTGCAGAACTACGCCGACATTGTCGTCGGCATGCTGTTGATCGGTGTGCTGGGCATGGGCAGCAGTGTGTTGATCAAGCGCCTGGGCGGGCTGTTGACGCCTTGGCACCGACCGCGAGGTAAAGCCTGATGAGTGTGATGCAAACGCCTGAGGGACGGATCGATATCCGTCAGTTGTCCATTGTCCTGGGCCAGGGAGCCCAGGCGTTCGAGGCCGTCCAGGGCCTTGATTGCCAGATCGAGGCGGGCCAGTTCGTGTGCGTCCTGGGGCCGTCCGGTTGCGGTAAATCCACCTTGCTCGGTGCCTTGGCCGGGCACCTGCAACCGCGCGCCGGTACCTTGCATGTCGACGGCTTGCCGGTGGCCGGGCCATCGCCCCAGCGCGGGATGGTGTTCCAGCAGCACACGCTGTTCCCGTGGCGCAGCGTGCGCGACAACGTGGCCTTCGGCCTGAAGATGCGGGGCCTGGGCAAAGCCGAACGGCAGCGGGCGGCGGATGAAATCCTCGCCCTGGTGGGCCTGGACGGATTCGCCGGGCACTGGCCGGACCAACTGTCCGGGGGCATGCAGCAGCGGGTGGAGATCGCCCGGGTGCTGGTCAATCGGCCACGACTGCTGTTGATGGACGAACCCTTCGGTGCCCTGGACGCCTTGACCCGGTTGAACATGCAGCAGTTGCTGCTGGAGATCTGGACCCGCATCCGCACCACCGTGGTGTTCGTCACCCACGACATCGACGAGGCACTGTTCCTGGCCGATCGACTGCTGGTGATGAGCCCGCGCCCGGGTCGGATCATCGAGGACTTGCGCCTGGATTTTCCCCGGCCACGCACCACTGAACTGGTCACCCGTCCCGAGTTTTCCCTGTTGAAGCGCCACTGCCTCGAGTTGTTGCGCCATGAGGACGGCCAGCCCTTGCCGCGCCTCAATCCCCTCGGGCTTCCCCTTGAAACCTCCTTGCCGCGATTTGCCTTATGACCTCTTTATTTGAAGACACCGACAACGATGACATCCTCACCCTGCAACCGCGCCTGGTGGACGAGGACCCTGGTGTGCGCCGCATCGCCCTGATTGAACTGGCTGACCTCGAGGAACCCGAAGGACTGCTGTGGCTGGTGGATCGCCTGGCCCACGATGCCAGTGCCGAGGTCCGGGCCGAGGCCGCGCGACTGCTCGAAGCCTGGGAAGACGCGCCGGTGGTCGCCGCGTTGTGCCAGGCCCTCACCGATCCGTCCCCGACGGTGCAGGGCGCCGCCGCCCAGAGTCTGAGCCTGCTCAAGAGCGAGGCGGCGGGGAGGGTGATCCTGCCCTGGGCCGCCCATGAGACCGTCAGCGTGCGCGTCGCCGCGTTCAGGGCCTTGCGCGAATTGCGCCTGGCCGACGCGGCACCGGTCGCGCTCATTGCCCTGGCCGACACCGATGCCAGCGTCCGCCGTGAGGCAGTTGGCGTGCTCGGCTGGCTCAAGCACCTCGACGCGTTGCCGGCGCTGGCGCGGTTGGCCAGCGCCGACCCGGACACCGAGGTGCGCCGGGCGGCCACCGGTGCCCTCGGCCTGGGCTCTGACGCACACGTCTTGCCGGCCTTGCGCCAGGCCCTGCGGGACCCTGCCTGGGCGGTGCGCGAAGAAGCCGCCACCACCCTGGGCAAGGTCGGCCACGCCGATGCCGGCCCAGCGCTGGTCGAGGCCCTGGGGGATGATTATTGGCAAGTGCGCCTGCGCGCCACCCGTAGCCTCGGCCGCTTGCGCTACGCCCCGGCGTTGCCGGGGTTGATCGAGACCCTGGGCCATCGCATCAGCAACCTGCGCAAGGAAGCCGCCCTGGCCTTGGGCGAGTTGAACGACCCCGCTGCGATCCCGGCATTGCAGGCTGCCCAGGACGATGGCGACCCTGAAGTCCGCAAGGCCGTGCGCATCGCCCTGGCGCAAGTGCAATGAGCCCGCTGGCGATGGGCAACAGCCCTGACAAAGGCCAGTTGAGGTTGAACTGGCCCGATGGCCGCGAACAACGCCTGGACCACACTGAACTGCGCCGCCAGTGTCCTTGTTCCCAGTGCCGGGCGTTTCGCTTGCAAGGGCTGGCGGTGCAGGTCGATCCACGGGTTCGGGTGGTGGAGGTCAATGCCCAGGGGTATGGGGTCCAGCTGGTCTTCAGCGATGGCCATGGGCGCGGGATTTATCCATGGGCTTACCTGGCAGGGCTTGGACATTGACTGTGGGAGCGGGCTTGCTCGCGAAGACGCCGGCGCATTCAACACTTTCTTTGACTGGCACACCGCTTTCGCGAGCAAGCCCGCTCCCACAGGGAGGTGCATGGCTGTGAGCTGACTGACGGCGCTTGTCAGAAAAAACCGACAGGAGTACAAATGTACTCCATGACGACTCTCACTCCCCGCCGCACCGCCATCCTGACCTTCATCCGCGAACGCATCGCCGATCATGGCCAGTCTCCCAGCCTCGCCGAGATCAGCGAGGCGTTCGGCTTTGCCTCGCGCAGTGTCGCCCGCAAGCATGTGCTGGCGCTGACCGAAGCCGGTTTCATCGAGGTCAATCCACACCAGGCCCGAGGCATCCGGTTGTTGAACCAGCCACCGCGGCCCGAACTGCTGGACGTGCCGGTGCTGGGGCGGGTGGCGGCCGGCTTGCCGATTGGCGCCGACGCCGACGTCCACAGCCGCCTGATGCTGGACCCGGCGATGTTCACCAAGGCGCCGGACTACCTGCTGCGGGTGCAGGGCGACTCGATGATCGGGGACGGCATCCTCGACGGTGACCTGGTGGGTGTACAACGCACCCCCCAGGCCGCCAATGGCCAGATTGTCGTGGCGCGGCTCGACGGTGAGGTCACCATCAAGCGTTTCGAGCGGATCGGCGAGCGTGTGCGCCTGCTGCCGCGCAACCCGGCTTATCAGCCGATCATTGTCGAAGCCGATCAGGACCTGGCCATCGAAGGCGTGTTCTGCGGCCTGTTGAGGCAAGGCTGATGGGCGCTGTCGTCGCGCTGGACACGCTGTTCAATGCGGGCCAGGTCTGGAAGGGCCGGCCCGCGCCTCCAGCCGCCAGCCCGCAACCTACCGGGCATGCTGCGCTGGATGCGGCCTTGCCGAGTGGCGGCTGGCCGGAAGCGGCGTTGACGGAATTGCTCATCGCCGCCCCGGGCGTGGGCGAGTTGCAAGTGGTGTGGCCGACCCTCGCCCGATTGTCGAGCGCGGGGGAGCGCATCGTGCTGGTGGCGCCTCCGTTCGTGCCTTACCCCCAAGCCTGGCAGAACGCCGGGGTGGACCTGCGCCAGTTGTCGGTGATTCAGGCCGATGAGCGCGATGCCTTGTGGGCCGCCGAACAATGCCTGCGCTCGGGCAGTTGCGGCGCGGTGTTGTGCTGGCCTCGTCAGGCAGACGACCGGGCTCTGCGCCGGCTGCAAGTGGCGGCCGAAACCGGCCAGACCCTGGCGTTCGCTTGGCGCTCGATGCAGGAAGCCATCAACCCGTCGCCGGCGGCCTTGCGCATCGCCATCGACGCCCGACCCGCGCAGTTGCGCGTGCTCAAGTGTCGAGGCGGGCTGGCCCGTTCGGCGCCGATTGCCTTTGCCGCGTCCACAAGGCACTGAGGTTGCGATGCGCTGGGTTTGTATTCTCTTTCCGCAATTGGCGCTGGATGCCGCGCTGCGTCAGCGACCCGATCCCGACGAGCCACTGGCGCTGCTGACCGGCCCGGCTCAGCGGCGGGTGCTGCAAGCGGTGAATGCGTCGGCGCGAGCTCTGGGCTTGCGTCCGGGCCAGACCATGACCGCTGCCCAAGCCTTGAGCAAAGGCTTTGCCACCGCCGAGTACGACGCCGCGCAGATCGAACACTGGCAGCAATTTCTGGCTGCCTGGGCCTACCGTTTCAGCGCCCAGGTCAGCGTGCATTACCCGCGCACGGTGCTGTTCGAGATCGAGTCGAGCCTCGGCCTGTTCGGTCCCTGGCCGGTGTTCGAGGCGCGGTTGCGGGCTGAGTTGACGGCGCTGGGGTTCCGCCATCGCATCGTCGCCGCGCCGAACCCGGTGGCGGCGCGGGTGTTGGCCAATGCCTACGACGCCCTGGTGGTGCCCGATGACGAGGCCCTGCAAGCGTGCCTGGGGCAGATGCCGGTGGAACGGATCGGCCTGCAAGCCGAAGTCGCCACGGCGTTGTCACGCATGGGCTTGCGTCGTTTGAGCCAGGTTCAGGCCTTGCCCCGACATACCCTGGCGCGGCGCTTTGAAGCCCAGGTGCTCAAGCACCTCGATGCGCTCACCGGCAGCCGCACCCTGGCGCTGTCGTTCTACCTGCCACCGGACCGTTTCGATGTGCGCATCGAGCTCAACTACGACGTCCAGTCCCACCAGGCGCTGTTGTTCCCGTTGCGCCGCTTGACCGGTGACCTGTCGGCGTTCCTGTGCGGGCGTGACAGTGGCGTACAGCGCTTTGACCTGCACCTGGAACACGCCGGACTGCCGGACACGGTGATCAAGGTCGGCCTGCTCAGCGCCGAGCGGGAGCCTTCGATGCTGTTCGAACTGGCCCGTGGTCGCCTGGAACAGGTTCAGGTCGAAGGCCCGGTGCGCGGCTTTCGCTTGTGCGCCGAAGACCTGCCGAGCTTCGTGCCCCAACGCCTGGAGCTGTTCGATGAGCGCCCGCAACAGTCCTTGCCCTGGGAGCAATTGCGCGAGCGCCTGCGGGCCCGGCTGGGGGACGAAGCGGTGCAGGGCCTGGGGTTTCGCGATGATCACCGCCCCGAATGTGCCTGGCAGATGAGCGCCCAGCCTCGGCCACAGGCTTGCCGGGTGCAAGACGTGCAACGCCCCGGCTGGTTGCTCAGTGAACCCCAGGCCTTGTCGCCCAGCCAGGCGCAGATCCTCATGGGCCCGGAACGCATCGAGACGGGCTGGTGGGACGGCGCCGATGTGCGTCGCGATTACTACCTGGTCGAGACCCGCAGCGGGCAACGGGGCTGGGCCTATCGGCCGGTGGGCGAGGGTGGGCCGCTGTGGTTGCAGGGGTGGTTCGCATGAGCATTGGGTATGCCGAGCTGCATTGTCTGTCGAACTTCAGCTTCCAGCGGGGTGCCTCCAGTGCCCTGGAGTTGTGCAGGCGCGCCAGCGAGCAAGGCTACCAGGCCCTGGCGATCACCGACGAATGCACATTGGCCGGGATCGTCCGGGCCTGGCAAGCGGCCAGGGAACTGCAATTACCGCTGATCGTCGGCAGCGAGATCCAGGTCGAAAACGGTCCGAAACTGGTGCTGCTGGTGGAAAACCTCGAGGGCTATCAGGCCTTGTGCCGGTTGATCACCCGCGCTCGCCGGCGCAGCGAGAAGGGCCACTATCGCGTCGTTCGCGAAGATTTCGACGAGCCCTGGCCGGGCCTATTGGCGCTATGGGTGCCAGACGGCAAAGACGACGAAGCACAGGGTCGCTGGCTTCAGTCGATCTTCGCCGAGCGGTTGTGGCTGGCGGTCCAGTTGCATTGCGGGCAGGACGACCGGCGTCGACTGGCGGATTGGCTGGCGCTGGCCGATCGCATGTGTCTTCGCGCCGTCGCCACGGGCGATGTGCACATGCACGTGCGTGGCCGTCGGGCCTTGCAGGACACCATGACCGCCATCCGCCACCACGTGACGGTCGCCGAGGCCGGCCAGCGCCTGCACCCCAACGGCGAGCGGCACTTGCGCAGCCTCCAGGCCCTGGCCGATCTCTACCCCCGTGCGTTGCTCGATGAAACCCTGGTGATCGCCCGGCGTTGCACCTTCGACCTGGGTCAGTTGCGCTATCAATACCCGCGTGAGTTGGTGCCCGAGGGCCATGATCCGGCGTCGTGGTTGCGGGAATTGACCGAGCGCGGCATGTGCACGCGTTGGCCTGACGGGGTCAGTGACAAGGTTCGACGACAGATCGACTGGGAGCTGGCATTGATTGCCGAGCTGGGCTACGACAGCTATTTCCTCACCGTGCAGGACATCGTCAGCTTCGCCCGGCAGCAGCGCATCCTCTGCCAGGGACGTGGCTCGGCGGCCAACTCGGCGGTGTGTTACGCCTTGGGCATCACCGAGATCGACCCGAGCCAGAGCAACCTGTTGTTCGAGCGGTTCCTGTCTCGCGAGCGCAACGAACCGCCGGACATCGACGTGGATTTCGAACACGAGCGGCGTGAAGAAGTCCTGCAATACGTCTTCCGGCGCTACGGTCGCCATCGCGCGGCGTTGACGGCGGTGGTCAGCAGCTACCACGGCGCCGGGGCGGTGCGGGACGTCGCCAAGGCCCTGGGCCTGCCGCCGGACCAGGTCAACGCGCTGGCCGACTGCTGCGGTCGTTGGAGCGATGAGGCGCCGCCCGTGGATCGCCTGCGTGAGGGCGGCTTCGACCCGGACAGCCCGATCTTGCGCCGGGTGCTCGGCCTGACCCGGCAACTGATCGGCTTCCCCCGTCACCTGTCCCAGCACCCCGGCGGCTTCGTGATTTCCGAGCAACCCCTGGACACCCTGGTGCCGGTGGAAAACGCCGCCATGGCCGAGCGCACCATCATCCAGTGGGACAAGGACGACCTGGACGCGGTCGGGCTGCTCAAGGTGGATGTCCTGGCCTTGGGCATGCTCAGTGCGATCCGGCGATGCTTCGACCTGATCGAACACTACCGGGGTCAGCGCCATACGTTGTCATCGCTGCCCAAGGACGATCCGGCGACCTACGCGATGATCAGCCGCGCGGACACCATCGGTGTGTTCCAGATCGAATCACGGGCGCAGATGGCGATGCTGCCCCGGCTCAAGCCACGGAAATATTACGACCTGGTGATCGAAGTGGCGATTGTGCGACCGGGGCCGATCCAGGGCGGCATGGTGCACCCGTACCTGAAGCGGCGAAATGGCGAGGAAGCCGTCACGTACCCCTCGCCCGAGCTGGAGACGGTGCTGGGGCGGACCCTGGGCATTCCGTTGTTCCAGGAGCAGGTCATGCAGATTGCCGTGGTCGCGGCCGACTACACCCCCGGCGAGGCCGACCAGTTGCGGCGTTCCATGGCCGCCTGGAAGCGCCACGGCGGGCTTGAGCCGCATCGGGTTCGCCTGGCCCGGGGGATGGAAAAAAATGGCTATTCCCCTGAGTTCGCCGCGCAGATCTTCGAGCAGATCAAGGGTTTCGGCAACTACGGCTTTCCCGAATCCCACGCCGCCAGTTTCGCCTTGCTGACCTACGTCAGCAGTTGGCTCAAATGCCACGAGCCGGCGGCATTCGCCTGCGCCCTGATCAACAGCTGGCCCATGGGGTTCTACAGCCCGGACCAGATTCTGCAGGACGCCCGCCGGCATCAATTGCAGATCCGCCCGGTGGACGTGCGCGCCAGCGATTGGGATTGCAGCCTCGAACCCATGGAGGGCCGGCAACCGGCGATTCGCATGGGGTTGCGCCTGGTCAAGGGGTTTCGCGAGGAGGACGCCCGGCGCATCGAAACGGCTCGCCGGCATCGGCCTTTCAGTGACGTGGCCGACTTGGGCGAACGGGCGCAACTCGATGCCCGGGCCCAGGCGCAACTGGCCGATGCCGGCGCCTTGCACGGCTTGGCGGGCGACCGGCATCGCGCCCGCTGGGCCGTCGCTGGCGTGCAGAAACAATTGGGCCTGTTCGCCGGTTTGCCCAGCCAGGAAGAACCCCCCGTGAGCTTGCCGAAACCCACCCTGGGGGAAAACCTGTTTGCCGACTACGCCACGCTTGGCACCACCTTGGGGCCGCATCCGCTGGCCTTGTTGCGCACCGAGCTGCGTGCCCGGCGGTGCCGCAGCTCACGGGAATTGCAGGACGTCGAACATGGCCGCAACGTCAGCGTTGCCGGTCTGGTCACCGGCCGCCAACGCCCGGGCACGGCCAGCGGCGTGACCTTCGTCACCCTGGAAGATGAGTTCGGCAACCTCAACGTGGTGGTCTGGCGTGACCTGGCGGAACGCCAACGCAAGACTCTGGTGGGCTCGCAACTGCTGCGGGTCGATGGGCGCTGGGAAAGCGTGGGCGAAGTCCGCCACCTGATCGCCGGACGCCTGAGCGACCTGACCGAATTGCTGGCCGGCATCCAGGTGCAAAGCCGTGATTTTCGCTGACGCGGTTGTCATCTCCAACCGTTGCCGCTGCTGTGGCGAGGGAGTTTGCACCCGCTCGGCGGTGCAGCCGTCGTCAACAGCCTGGCGCGGTCTGCCTGAAGGATCGCCGATTTTAGGGCTGCTACGCAGCCCAGCGGGAGCGAGGTCCCTCGCAACGGTGAGCGTCTGAATCGGCGAGTATGAAACCAAACGCAGCCGCCGCGCTCGAAGCACTGAGCACAAGGGACTCGTGGTATGCCGATTCCCAGCAAGCCTGTTGAGGTTCACAGTCTTCTCATGGAGTTTTTATCCCACAATCACGGATGCCTCGGTTGGGGCGGTGAAATGGCCGGGCGCATCCGGGCGTTCGATTGGCGCCAGACCGAGTTGGGCGTTATCGAGCACTGGTCCGCGAGCCTGCGCAACGCGGTCCAGATGCTGCTCGCGTCACCCCTGCCGATGGTGATGTTGTGGGGGCGCCAGGGTTTCATGATCTACAACGATGCCTATGCCGAGTTTGCCGGCGGCCGCCACCCGTACCTGCTGGGTTGCCCGGTGGAGCTGGGCTGGCCGGAAGTGGCCGATTTCAACCGCCATGTGCTGGACGTTTGCCTGGCCGGCGGCACCTTGTCCTATCGCAGCAAAGAACTGGTGCTGCTGCGCGATGGCAAGCCCGAAGACGTCTGGATGGACCTCTATTACAGCCCCGTGCCCGGTGAGGACCAGGCGCCGGCAGGGGTCTTGGCGGTCGTGGTGGAAACCACCGAGCATGTGTTGACCGAGCGGGCCCGGCAAGAAGCCGAGCGCAGTTACCGCGCCGTCAACGAGCGGATCCAGTTGGCGTTGTCGGCCGGCCCGCTGCTGGGGTCGTTCGTCTGGGACATCCAGGCCGACAGGCTCTCCGGTGACGAGCGCTTCGCCCGCAGCTTCAACTATCCGCCGGATTGTCCACTGGACGCGCTGCCCATCGAGATCGCCCGCCAGAGCATCCACCCCGACGACCTCGAGGAAGTGAACCAGCGGGTCGAACTGACCGTGCGCACCGGCATCCCGTATAGCGCCGAATATCGAATCCGCCGCCTGAGCGGTGACTACCTCTGGGTGCTCGCCAGCGGTCGGTGCGAGTTCGACGAGCTGGGCACGCCCTTGCGTTTTCCCGGTGTGCTGATCGACATCAACGAGCGCAAGACCGCCGAAGCGTCGCTGCTCAAGTTCACCCGCGACCTGGAGCGGCGCGTCGCAGACGAAGTGCAGGCGCGATTGAACGCCGAAGAGCAGTTGCGCCAGTCGCAGAAGCTCGAATCCATTGGTGGCCTCACCGGCGGCGTGGCCCATGACTTCAACAACTTGCTGCAAGTGATCGCCGGCAACCTGCACCTGCTGGCTCGCCATGAAGCGGACAACGTCAACGTGCAACGACGGGTCGGCGCCTGCATCGAAGCCGTGGAGCGCGGTGCCAAGCTGTCCACGCAATTGCTGGCCTTCGCCCGGCGCCAGCCGTTGTCACCGGCGGTCTACAACCCACGGCGCATCTACGACGGCCTGGTCGAACTCTTGCAACGGGCCCTGGGCGAAACCATCCTGATCGAAGTGACCTTGCCCGAGACCCCATGGTGCATCCACGTCGACCGCAACCAGCTGGAAAATGCCCTGTTGAACCTGGCGATCAACGCGCGCGATGCCATGGGCGGGGAGGGGACCATCCGCATGGTCGGCGAGAACATCGTGCTCGACGAAGCCTCCTGCGCCGGCAAGGGCATTGCGCCAGGCGAGTATGTGCGGCTGTCGGTGATCGACCGTGGCGCGGGCATGCCGCCCGACATCCTGAACCAGGTGTTCGAGCCGTTCTTCACCACCAAGACCGAAGGCCAGGGAACGGGGTTGGGGCTGAGCATGGTGTTCGGTTTCGTCAAACAGAGTGGCGGCCATATCGAGATTGCCAGCGACCTGGGCAAAGGTACGCGAGCGCACATGTACTTCCCCCGCAGTTGCCAACCGGAAACCGACGAGCAACGCCCACGCGAACCGCTTCAGGCCGGCGAGCAGGAGACGATCCTGGTGGTGGAGGACAACGACGAGGTGCGTAGCGCCTCGGTGGAACTGCTGGAGCAGTCCGGCTATCGCACGCTGACCGCCGCCAACGCCGACGTGGCCATGAAACTGCTGCTGGACGGCGCCTCGGTGGACCTGATCTTCAGCGACGTGGTCATGCCCGGCCTGATCAAGAGTTCAGACCTGGCGGCCTGGGCGAAAATGCAGGTGCCGCCGGTGCCGGTGTTGTTCACCTCGGGCCACACCCGCGACATCATTTCCCAGAACCACCAATTGAGTCCCGACACTCATTTGTTGAGCAAACCCTATGGGCCCGAAGCGCTGACCGCCATGGTCAGGTCGGTGCTGGGCCAATGAACGTCCCGGCAAACAAATGGAACCGAAGCCTTCGCCACACCTTCGAATAAGCAAGGTCGGTCACCAACCGGCCCTGTCATGAATGAGGTGGCTATGAACGAAGATCCTGCAAACAACCAGCAACAAGGCCAACCGCGCAACGACCCGGCCATCGACCCCCAGGTCCAGCCGACACCCCCGGGCACCCAACCTGCCAGCCCTGCCGGCACGGACCAGGCCCAAAGCGCGGCGACTGAAGTCGACCAGAAGAACCATCACCAGGACAACGACAACACCTTCAGCCCCGGCTTCAAGCCAGACCCGGACCGGCCTGAACCCGGCGAAAGCACGGATGCCGATATTGATACGGATGGTGGTTAGTTTTTTCGCACAAGAGCGTTCTCACGCTTTGCGTGGGAATGCCTTCGAACAAGGCCCGCCGCGCCGTCACGGACCAGGTCCAGGGCGCGACGAGTGACGTCGACCAGAAGAACCAACACCAGACAACGACAACACCTTCAGCCTCGGTTTCAGGCCAAGCCCGAACCGGCCCGAACTCGGTGAAGCACGGATGCCTGTATTGATACGGATGGTGGCTAGCCAACAAAAAGTCCCGTTTCTTAAACGGCACTTTTGAACCCCGTAAGTCGCCCTCCAGTGGAGTGGAGTTTTATGGAATGGATGACGGTGTCGACAATTCCATTCTATAGCCCGCGCCCGGTGCACCTTCATGTAACGCTGCTTGGATTTTTTCATACAACGCATTGGCCTCGGCGGTCGTGATCGATCGCGAGCAGTCACGTAACACAACCCTCAGTAGAATATTCTCCTGGTCGGGTAACAGCCCGAGTCTTTCAATGGCTTGTGACGGCAACTCGGACGAAATCCATCGGCCCTTGACCTGCATCTCTTCGATCCATCCCGAGCAGTCGCCGGCTGCCTGTAGCATCTTTTCAGTCAATACCTCCTCACTTAACCCTGGCGTCACTGCCACAGATATATCTCGGCTGATCGAAGGTAGACGTGACACTGCATTCCATGGTCGTAAATCATGCATCTGGGCCTGGACCCGTTCATTAGGGTCGCGCAGCAGGCGAATATCCGGGATTCCCTTGCGCAACATGGCCAATCGGTCCAACCCCATTCCCAGCGCCAGACCTCCGTGGCGCTGAGGATCGATCCCCAGTCGTTGCAGCAATGAAGTAGCGATAAGCCCACACTCCAGCACTTCGACAGCAGAGCCATCGTTCATCACATTCACCTCGATACCTCCTTCGGTATAGTGATGCGGGCTGTCGCTATAGATCCAGGGCTTGTCCGGAGTCGCCGCATTGAGAACATCGCCGACCAGGCGCAGAAGATGTTCACGGGATGAGAGTTCCGGCTCTCCCAGCACCCATATATCCATCTGGTGCGGCTCGGCGCAGTGCCAACGATCACGACTGTCGCGACGGAAAGTGATCCCCGGAGCCGCCAGCAATATCAATGCTCCAGGCTTGCGGCTCTGAGCGGCATGCTTCAGCGCAATCGGAATCTGACTGGTGGTTTGCGTACGCAACAGCGAATGCTCATCCACCCAACGCGTGTGCGCGCTGCCTAAAGTTACTTCCGACGGGTCATATCCGAGCAAGCCATAGTTTTCTTCGGCAGATACGACCCTTGGACCACTCTGTATCTGGGCTTGTGGCCAACCGGCGCGGGCCAACCCTTCGAGTACCTCGTTCATGATCAACCGGACCGCATGGGCGGTGGAGTGGGTTTCGGTCAGATCTGCAATGGACAAGGCCTGCTGAAGTGCGGCATCAGTCAGGTATTTTTTACTATCGCTCATTAGTAATGTCCTCCTTTCGAATTGTTTGATTAAGCTTGGGTAGCCAGTAAAAAAACTATCAACCTTAGCTCAGTCAAACAATAAAAGAAGGTAATTTTTTGAATTTTCAGAAGATGATTACAGATGGTTCCTACATAAATATCTGTTTATGTCTTTCGTTCAGTAAAATTAGAATTATTGATTCTAAAAAGATTTGGGAAAGGCATTCCAAAAACAAAATAAATTTGAATTAATGAATTACTCCTTTGCGCTGCAGGGGAGCCCAATAAAAAAGAGGATTAAATATGAAAAAGCAGAAAATTAATCAGGAAAAATTGAACAGGATTACTTCGGGTCCTGAAAATTTTGGATGGGCACCGCTGGCTTGGGCCTATATAGATGATTGATTGCTACTGACTGAGAGGGTGGCATGGACAGGCCACCCTTTTATAAAAGGAAGTTTTTTATGTCAACCACAATAAGTATTCCTAGTCTTTTTGGCGATGAAGAGTTCTGGGTTCTCGCAGATTCAATACCTTTTCTTGATGAATGCTCGCAGCGAGGGCTGAACGCTGCGGATATAAACGAAGTGAAGCAGCTTCCTCTCAATAGTGTGATTTTCTCCTTTAGTAATAGCGCCGCTAAGCTTACGTTGGCACTTGCCCAGTCTACGCAGAAAAAGAGAAGCGTTTTCTGCGCCACTCAGGTCTTCGAACCCTCGTTGCACTGCGCAAATTACAGTTTGAGTTTGCTTCTGAATAGTGATTTTCAGGAAGCTTTAAAAAGGCAGCGGGTGGTTTTGAATATGCTTAATTCCAATTATTTGTTTTTGTTGACCGGCGACGGCTCCACTGGACAGATGGCTCTATCTCCTAAAGCGGAGCCGTACGCATTGATCGCGGAAGATGTCTCTGGTTATTTTATCCATTCTGTTGCGGAATTTTTCGAGGTTCATTATGCCCATATGAATCCTGAGGAGGCTTGCCCATTCTCTTTTAATGGAGTGTTGGAGGTTTCGGGGGTTTTGACTGTGCTGAGAAAACCTAATCCGATACTACCCAAAGATATCGGGATGAGGCTTGGATTGCTATCTGATAAGATTTTTGAGAAGGGAGGTTTATTGGTTGTTATTGATAACGAAGTTAAATCTTTGCGAGTTGATAATAGGGAGTACATGGAATTATTGACGGTTGCTGCTGGTGCTCGGGGTCTTCGATTGACCGAATTTGCAATTGGCGTAAATAGTGAAATAAAGCCACTCATCGATTACAAAATGAACTCGCAGTTGAACGAAGGTATAGACGGTGTGCACTTGGCTATCGGAGATGGGTCAAGCGGCTATCATATCGACTTTCTCAGCCCTGCTGTCAGCGTCACACCTATTGTTTGATGAAGTAATAACGCGAACGCAGGTATCAGCTAGAGTGGAATAATGTTCAAGCGATAAGATGAGGGGATATTAGAGGCGCCAACCCTATTCAGAATGTTCGCGCAAAGCCGGCTTTCATAAGTGAACCAATCACTAAGCCTTGCAGGCATAGGCCTGCAAGGCTTAGCGGTCATTGCTGAGAGCAAGCCCGGCTTTGTATTACTTACTAGGATGCGCCGCCTGGAGCTTCTTGGCGGCATCCAGATGGTGTTGCAGGTCCGGCAGCATTTTCTGCGCAAATGCCTTGAGTTCGGTGTTGCCGGCCTTTTTGTCGTCCGTCACGGTCTCGGCTTCTTTCTTGAACAGGGCGATGGTTTCTTCGTGGGCTTTCACCTGGTTGTTGGCGTAGGCCGCGTCGAAGGATTCATCACGCATGTCGAGGATCTTGGCCTTGGCCTTTTTCACCAGCGTGGTTTCATCCGGCACTTCAATGTCGTGTTTTTTCGCCAGGGCCATCAATTCCTGGTTGGCCTTGGTGTGATCGGTGATCATCTTGTTGGCGAATTCTTTCACGTCCGCCGAGGCGCTTTTTTCAAGGGCCAGTTTGCTGGTTTCGATTTCCGCGATACCACCGGCCGCCGCGTTGTCGACGAAGTCGTTGGAAGTGGCAGCCCAGGCAGTGCCCATGCTGGTGCTCAAGGCAATGGCCAGGCCGAGTTGACGCAGGGTAAATCCGTCCATAGGTAAGTCTCCGTTGAGGGTGATAGGACGATTGTTTCGTCTCTGTTCAATGGAGGTCTGGGCGCGAATAAAGGTTTGCCTGGAAAGCGTAGCGGCACGACGAACGGTCACCGCTGGTCGGATAGGCGGTCGACAGAACCCCGTCGAGGAGGCCATCCTGATAATCGACGGGCGCCGCAAAAAGCGTCTGCCACCGACCCACCAAAAGGAGGTGTTCCATGCCGGTGTCTCACGATTTGTGCCAGGATCTCAACTGCACAAAAGACCACATCCAGCAAAAACGCAGCGAGAACCCAAGGCTCGACTCGTTACTTCACAAATACTCCCAACTTGATGCCGAGGTGGTCGACGCCGAAAAGCCGTCTTCCCCAGCCCTGTCCGATGACGCCCTGGAGACGCTCAAGAAAAAGCGCTTGTTGATCAAGGACGAGATCGTCGAGCACTTGCAGATGCAGTGACGGATGTCCCCGAAGGCTCCTGCGTTTGCAGGGGCCCTCCTATTGGACCGGTCTGCCGTCCGAACCGTCGTGGCGAGGGAGCTTGCTCCCGCTGGGCTGCGGAGCGGCCCCCACACAACCCCTTCAGCTCAGCGGATCCCAACGCTGCGACCAATCGCTGCCGGCCCTGACAATTTCTCGCAGCACCTCGAACGCCTGTTGCAACGCGGCTGAATCCCTGTCCCGGGAATAGACGAGGTAAGTCGGGTAATTGAATTCAGGCGCCTTGGGCACCCGTTCCAGGATGCCGCTGTCCAGGTAACTCTGCACGACCCGGGTGCGGAAGTAAGCGCTGCCACCATGCTCCAGGATGTACTGCAAGGCCAGGGGGCCGAGGTTGAAGGTCACGGCAGCCTTGGCTTTGTCGGGGAGCGCCGTGTCGTGCTGGCGGCGGAAGTCGGCGCACCAATCGATGTAGACATAGGGCTCGGGGCGTGCCGCCAAACGCACCATGATCAGTTTTTCTTCCAGCAGTTGTTCCACCTGCAACCGTGGCCAGTATTCGGGCTGGTACACCACCGCCGCGTCCAACAGGCCCAGCTCCAGCTGTTGCAGCAGCTTCTCGCCATCGCGGATGTCCATGCGCAGGGCATGTCCGGGGATCTTCTGGCGCAGTGCACCGGCCCAGGCGAGCATCAACGGGTTGCACAGGCTGACCTCGCCACCCAGGTGCAGGACGTTGCGATAGCCTTCGGGCAAGGGCAGGTCTCGCCGGGCCGCCTCCCAGGTTTGCACGAGCTGGTTGGCGTAGACCACGAACGCTTCGCCGTCGGCGGTCAGCCGCGCGCCGGCGCGATTGCGCACGAACAGCGCGCAACCGAGCTGGCTTTCGAGTTTTTGTACCCGGGCGGTGATTGCCGTCTGGGTGACGTGCAGTTTCTCAGCCGCGGCAGCGAGGCTGCCGTGGCGGACAATTTCCAGGAAAGTGCGGGCGAGGTCGATGTCCATGTTCAGGCCGGTACA
Organism: Pseudomonas sp. MS646; assembly: GCF_036693845.1. Lineage (NCBI taxonomy): Bacteria > Pseudomonadati > Pseudomonadota > Gammaproteobacteria > Pseudomonadales > Pseudomonadaceae > Pseudomonas > Pseudomonas sp. MS646. The sequence goes on along the minus strand of NZ_CP144763.1, from coordinate 3,900,751 downwards.
GGGGAAGCGGGCATTGTAAGAGCTGCCACGCTTGCCCGATACCGCGAATCATTGGACGGGTTGGACCCGTTCGGCTCGCGCCCATGGCGCCACCAGGCGTTGCGGCGTGCGGCAGGCGCGGTGCTTGAACACAAAGCGATGGCACTTCTCGGCAAAGCCGTGGCGGTTGTCCACCATGTCGCGATGCATCTGCGCCAGCTCGCCGTCGCGGCAGGCCTGGATCGCCGACAGGCTTCGCTCGGCCTTGCGGACCCGCAGGCTTTCGTAGGCCGGATCGAGCAGGGCGCTGTTGGCCCGTTGCAGCAGCCATAGGCCGAACTCGTCGGGACAGCGCGGGCCGATCTCCTGGACCATGCCGTAGCGCAAGGCCTGGGTGGCACTGACGGGCAGGCAGTCCTGGGTGAGTGCGTAGGCCCTGTCCGGGCCAACGGCCCGAGGCAGGCTGTAGGTCCAGTATTCGGAGCCGTACAGGCCCATGGTCGCATAGTGGGGGTTGAGCACGATGTCGCGGCGCGCCAGCACGATATCCGCCGCCAGGGCCAGCATCACGCCGCCGGCCCCGGCGTTGCCGGTCAAACCGCTGACCACCAGTTGCCGGGCGCTGAACAGTTCAAGGCAGACGTCGTCGATGGCCTGGATGTTGGCCCAGGCTTCCAGGCCGGGGTCGGCGGCGGCTTGAATCACGTTCAGGTGCACACCGTTGCAGAAGCTGCCGCGGCCACCGCGAATCAGCAACACCTCGGTATCCCGCGTCTTGGCCCAGCGCAGCGCCGCCACAAGGCGCTGGCATTGCTCGGTGCTCATCGCACCGTTGTAGCACTCGAATGTCAGTTCGCCCACGTGGCCGCATTCACGGTAACGGATGGGTTGGTAAGGCTCGTCGCTGAACGGCTGCCGGGCCAGTGAGCCGTCGAGTATCGGAACGCCCGCGAGCCGTTGGGCCAGCACATGACGCGCTGGCCGTTTGAATGTCTGTTCGCCGGGCTGCGGCTTGAGGCGCAGGGATCCGATCCACAGACTGGCATCGCCTGTCGCCACCAGCACCGCGTCGTCACGCACGGCCAACAGGTTTCCGGGCACGCCGCGGCGTACATCCAGGTGCGCGTCGTACACATAAAACTGGCCGCCGGCCAGGCTTGCCAGCACGCCCGGCTGGCCGTCGGCGGCGTCGATGCAACGCTTGATGAACGCGCTGTTGTCGTGCCAGCTGAAGGTGCGATCGTCCTGGGTCATATTCGGTTGCAGGCGTCCGACAACTTCACGGCGGCTGTAGTCCAATGGCACCGGGGTGAAACCGTTGAGGTATTTCTGCACGACCTCGCGGACACACTGGATCGCGGCATCACTGACCGGGCCGTTGTACAGCTCGGATTTGCGCAGGCCTTCGGGCAGGTGGAATTCGCACGTGGCCCAGACCGGTCCGGCGTCCATCTCCTCGACGGCCTGCAGCGCCGTGACGCCCCAGCGCTCGGGTTGGCGCATGAGGGCCCAGTCCAGGGCACTGGCGCCGCGGTCACCGACAATGCCGGGGTGAATGATCACCACCGGCCGCCGCGGATTGCGCCACAGTCGCTGGGGAACGCGGTCCTTGAGAAACGGGCAGATCACCAGGTCGGCGCCGCTGTCTTCGATTTGCTGGCAGACCGAGTCCGGGTCGGTGAACAGTACGACGCTGGGGCGATAGCCGGCTTCGCGCAGGTCCAGCCAGACGCGCTGGGTCAGGCCATTGAACGCGGTCGACAGCAGAATGATCTTCAGTGCAGACATGAAATTCCCTTCCTTGAGAGATGCAGGCACAGGCTCCCGATGAGCCGTCCCTGGCTGATGGAGGCGCTACGTTAGCGGTTGAAGGAGGGGGCGAAGCTGACAGGGGTCAAGGTTGCGTGCGCCGAGAGGCGTTGAGGGGCGCGCAGAAACACGAATCCCGCCATGGGGGCGGGATTCGTTTGCAGGCAGCAGGCGCGTGTTGCGCGCGGGCCTGGTCTTAGCCTGGGAACAGCTCGGACAGTTTCATCGCCAGCATCATGTCGCCTTCGGCGCGCAGCTTGCCGGCCATGAACGCTTGCATGCCATCGGTGCTGCCGTCGACGATACCTTCCAGGGTTTCGCCGTCCATCACCAGGGTCACCTGGGCGTCCGGGTTCTCACCTTCCTGCAGCTCGCAGGTGCTGTCCTTGACGATCAGCGAGAAGTGCTTGTCATCGTCAATGCGGAAACCGAAGACCAGGTCCAGGCCGGCAGCGGCGGCTGGGTTGAACTTGGCTTTCATGGCTTGTACGGCGTCGGCTACGGAGGTCATGGTGTCGATCCTTATTTGGGTTGTACAGCAAGGGTCTTGGGTAATTCGGCCTCAGCGGAAGGTGATGAGGTCCGGGGCCTTCAGCAGTTGCAGGTGGGCGTGACTGTTGAAGGACGCCAGGGCCACCTCGCGCCCCCTGAATTTAAGCTGGTTGAGCGAGGTGTTGACGATTTGCCAATTCAGTTCGAAGGCCTGTCGGGCGGGAATCCGGGTGATCAGGTGGAGCAGGGCGGTGATGGTGCCGCCGGACGTGAACACGGCGATTTTCTGGCGGTTGTCGGCCTGTTCGAGGATCCGCTGCAGGCCGCCCTGGACCCGCTCGACGAAACCCAGCCAGCTTTCCAGGCCGGGCGGGTCATATCGCCCTTCGAGCCAGCGTTCGATGATCAGCGCGAAGATGCGTTGGAACTCGGCACGGTTCTGCGCGGCGTTGCGCAGGACATCCAGCGCCTCGGGCTCCTGTGTGAGCATGTTCGGCAACAGCGCGCGGATGACCGCATCGGCGTCGAATTCGTTGAAGGCTGCGTCGATTTCCAGCACGGGAACCGGCAGCCCGGCGGCGCTCATCTGGCCCAGGGCACCGGAGGCGGTGTCCTGCTGGCGGCGCAGGTCTCCCGAGAGGCAGCGATCGAACACGACACCCAGTTCTGCCAGGTGATTACCCAGCACTTGGGCTTGGCGCACACCGTTGGGCGAAAGGACATCGTAGTCGTCCGCACCGAAGGAGGCCTGGCCATGTCGAATCAGATAGATGCTGCCCACGTCCGCGTCATCCCGGTACGTTGAAGGTTTGGCGAGGTTATGAGGATGACGGTGAGCTGTCAATGAAAAAACATACGCTTGTTTGAAATGTCCGTTGGAGCTTTGTTCGGCCTCGCTCGGACGAAGGTAACCATAGGTTTCTTGGCTGGCCGCGGCGCAGGCGCATGGGTATGCTGGAGGCGTTACGCGCCTGCGTTCAGTGGCGCATTGCATTTAAGGAGTCGCTGTGGAGTTTTTCATCGAGTACGCCGGGTTCCTGGCCAAGACCGTGACGCTGGTGATCGCCATCCTGGTGGTGCTGGCCAGTTTCGCGGCGCTGCGCAGCAAGGGGCGGCGCAAGTCGGTTGGCCAGTTGCAGGTGAGCAAGCTCAACGATTTCTACAAGGGGCTGCGCGAGCGCCTGGAACAGACGCTGCTGGACAAGGACCAGCTCAAGGCCCTGCGCAAGACCGAAGGCAAGACTGAAAAGGCGCAGAAAAAGCAGAAGGCCAAGCCGGCGCCCAAGTCCCGGGTGTTCGTGCTGGATTTCGACGGCGACATCAAGGCGTCGGCCACCGAGAGCCTGCGCCATGAAATCACCGCGTTGCTGACCCTGGCCACGCCGAAGGACGAAGTGGTGCTGCGCTTGGAAAGCGGCGGCGGCATGGTCCACAGCTACGGCCTGGCCTCGTCGCAACTGGCGCGGATCCGTCAGGCCGGCGTGCCGTTGACAGTCTGCATCGACAAGGTGGCGGCCAGCGGCGGCTACATGATGGCCTGCATCGGCGAGAAGATCATCAGCGCGCCTTTCGCCATCCTGGGGTCCATCGGCGTCGTCGCCCAGTTGCCCAACGTCAACCGCCTGCTGAAGAAACATGACATCGATTTCGAGGTGCTGACCGCTGGCGAATACAAGCGCACCTTGACGGTGTTCGGCGAAAACACCGAGAAGGGCCGGGAGAAGTTCCAGGAAGACCTGGACATCACCCATGAGCTGTTCAAGAACTTCGTCTCCAACTACCGTCCGCAACTGGCCATCGACGAAGTGGCGACCGGCGAAGTCTGGCTGGGCGTCGCGGCCCTGGGCAAAGGCCTGGTGGACGAGCTGAAGACCAGCGACGAATACCTGGCCGAACGGGCCAAGGGCGCCGAGCTTTACCACCTGCACTACGCCGAGCGTAAAAGCCTGCAGGAACGCATCGGCATGGCGGCCAGCGGGTCGGTGGACCGGGTGCTGTTGAGCTGGTGGAGCCGCCTGACCCAGCAGCGGTTCTGGTAATCCACCAAGCCTGCTCTCGCCACTACCCATGTGGGAGCGGGCTTGCCCGCGAAAGCGGTGGGTCAGGCGACATCCATTTTGCTTGTGCTGACAGCATTCGCGAGCAAGCCCGCTCCCACAGGGAGCGAGGTGGTTTGAAGAGCCTCGTCCACCCATGAAAAAGCCCTGGACCAGTCACCCGGTCCAGGGCTTTTTTATTGCTTGAGGCTCAGCGACGACGAAACAGCGGCAGCGGTTCGTCAGTGGCGGCCTGGTAAGTCACCGAGAAGTCCTTGAGGCTTTCAAGGGCTTCGTACGGGTCCTTGTCGGCGCGCAGGGCGAAGGCGTCGAAGCCGCAGCGGCGCATGTAGAACAACTGGTCGCGCAGCACGTCGCCAATCGCCCGCAGCTCGCCCTTGAAACCATAGCGGTCACGCAGCAGGCGGGCGTTGGAGTAGCTACGGCCGTCGGTGAACGCCGGGAAGTTCAGCGCAATGACTTGCAACTGATTGGCGTCATCACCGATCTCTTCCGCTTCTTCGTCGGCATCCAGCCAGACACCCAGGCCGCCGTCGCGGGCCTTGAGGGCATGCGCATGGTCGCGCCACAGGGCCAGGGGCACGATCAGGTCGTCGCAGTTGGAGATACCGTCGAGGGTCGCGTCCTTGGGCAGCAGGTGCCAGGTTTCGTCGATGACCTCGTTGTTCTTAATGATTCGCTGCATAGACGCGTTCCTTGAAGAGGTCGATGCCAATACGTTGGTAAGTGTCGATGAAGCGCTCGTCTTCGGTCCGTTGTTCAACGTACACGTCGATCAGCTTCTCGATCACGTCAGGCATGTCGTCCTGGGCAAAGGACGGGCCGAGGATCTTGCCCAGGCTGGCGTCGCGGCTACCGCTGCCGCCCAGGGAGACCTGGTAGAACTCTTCGCCTTTCTTGTCCACGCCGAGGATGCCGATGTGGCCGACGTGGTGGTGACCGCACGCGTTCATGCAACCGGAAATGTTCAGGTCCAGCTCGCCGATGTCGAACAGGTAGTCCAGGTCATCGAAACGACGCTGGATCGATTCGGCGATCGGGATCGACTTGGCGTTGGCCAGCGAGCAGAAGTCGCCGCCCGGGCAGCAGATGATGTCGGTCAGCAGGCCGATGTTCGGCGTGGCGAAACCTTGTTCGCGCAGCTCGCCCCAGAGGGTGAACAGTTGAGTCTGTTCAACGTCCGCCAGGATGATGTTCTGCTCGTGGGAGGTACGCAATTGACCGAAGCTGTAGCGCTCGGCCAGGTCGGCCACGGCATCGAGCTGCTTGTCGGTGATATCGCCCGGCGCGACGCCGGTCGGTTTCAGCGACAGCGTCACCGCGACGTAACCTGGCTTCTTGTGGGCCAGGGTGTTGCGGCTGCGCCAGCGGGCGAATCCTGGGTGTTCCTTGTCGAGGGCGGCGAGCTCGGCATCCTGGTTGCCCAGGGCCTTGTACTGCGGATCGACGAAGTGCTTGGCGACGCGATGGACTTCGGCTTCGGTCAGGGTGGTCTGGCCGCCGCGCAGGTGCGCCATCTCGGCTTCGACCTTCTCGGCGAACACTTCAGGCGTGAGGGCCTTGACCAGGATCTTGATCCGCGCCTTGTACTTGTTGTCCCGACGACCGTAGCGGTTGTACACCCGCAGGATGGCGTCCAGGTAGCTCAAGAGGTCCTGCCACGGCAGGAACTCGTTGATGAACGCACCGACCACTGGCGTACGCCCGAGGCCACCGCCCACCAGCACCCGGAAGCCCAGTTCGCCGGCGGCGTTGTAGACCGTTTCCAGGCCGATGTCGTGGACCTCGATGGCGGCGCGGTCCGAGGACGAGCCGTTGATGGCAATCTTGAACTTGCGCGGCAGGTAGGCGAATTCCGGATGGAAGGTGGTCCACTGGCGGACGATTTCGCACCACGGGCGCGGGTCGATCAGCTCATCGGCGGCGACGCCGGCGAACTGGTCGGTGGTGACGTTGCGCAGGCAGTTGCCGCTGGTCTGGATCGCGTGCATCTGCACGGTCGCCAGTTCGGCCAGGATCTCAGGCACGTCTTCCAGGGCTGGCCAGTTGTACTGGACATTCTGCCGGGTACTGATATGGGCATAGCCCTTGTCGTAGTCGCGGGCGATCTGGGCCAGCTTGCGCACCTGACGCGAGGTCAGTTGGCCATAAGGCACGGCCACACGCAGCATCGGGGCGAACCGCTGGATATACAGGCCATTCTGCAGGCGCAGAGGGCGGAATTCTTCTTCGCTCAGCTCGCCTGCCAGATAGCGTCGGGTCTGATCACGGAACTGCTTGACGCGGTCCTCGATGATCCGCTGATCGTACTCGTCATATACGTACATATAAGTCTCGGTCTCAGGCTTGGGCCGATCAGAAACAGCTGCGTGTTGGCTCGCTGGAATCGGGTTCTGCCTCGGCAATTCTGCGCGCACGGCCGCGCACTCCTAAAGGAGCCGGTGCAAGATACCTGTTTTGAGTTATGCGCAAAAGTGATGTTTGAGTATATGTAAAGAACCAAATGGCCTAATGAGATCTATCGGCGCGTAACCCACATTTGTCGTATGGGCAATCATCGTCTTAACTGTGGTCGAGTCTTTCTGCAATCACCTAAAAAACCGACAAGAGGCGATGCAATGAGCAATCCGACCAAAGCAAGGAAAAGCGACAGTACTGTCGATGCCTGGGCCATTCTGTTCCTGATTATCCTGGTGGTGGGCACCGCGGTTTTCTGGGTCAGCCATCAGTAATCGATCGACTATGCGATGAAAAACCTGTGGGAGCGGGCTTGCTCGCGAAATGCGGTATGTCAGCCAACATTCATATTGACTGAATCACCGCATTTCGCGAGCAAGCCCGCTCCCACAGAAGGGTGTGGTGGCTGGGGGGGCGCTACAACCCCGCCAGGTGCACCACCAGCTTGACGATGCCAAACAGCGTCAGGGCGAAGATCACCGTGAAGGCGATGCCCAGTATCACGAAGTGACTCGGTTTGCCGTGGGTGAAATCACGGGCGCGGTTCTTGCCGCTTTGCACGCCGAAAGCGGCGGCCAGCACGCTGTGCATCATCTGCAGCAGGGTCGGCGGCTTGTTGTCGACTGGATCGTCCATAAATCTCTCGTCTGCCATGGGTCTGGGACAAGCATAGACAACCCGTGAAAAAAAGGATCACGGCCGTTGCCGACCGTGATCCCTTCACTCAGTTGTCATAGCCCAGGTTCGGCGCCAGCCAGCGCTCGGTCACGCTCAGGTCCTGGCCCTTGCGGCCGGTGTAGCTCTGGACCTGGTCCTTGTCGATCTTGCCCACGGCGAAGTATTGCGCCTGCGGATGGGCGAAGTACCAGCCGCTGACGGCCGCCGCCGGGAACATGGCGTAGTGTTCGGTGAGAAACACGCCGCTGCGTCCAGCCTTGAGTTCGCTGGCCTCGGGGTCGAGCAGGCGGAACAGGGTGGCTTTCTCGGTGTGGTCCGGGCAGGCCGGGTAGCCGGGAGCGGGGCGGATACCGCTGTATTGCTCCTTGATCAGTGCCTCGTTGTCCAGGCTTTCGTCCTTGGCATAACCCCAGTGTTCCTTGCGCACCTGCTGGTGCAGCCATTCGGCGCAGGCCTCGGCCAGGCGGTCGGCCAAAGCCTTGACCATGATCGAGTTGTAGTCGTCGCCAGCGTCCTGGTAGGCCTTGGCCACTTCCTCGGCGCCGATGCCGGCGGTGGTGATGAAGCCGCCCACGTAGTCGGTCACGCCGCTGTCCTTGGGGGCGACGAAGTCGGCCAGGGAGAAGTTCGGCTTGCCGTCGGTCTTGATGATCTGCTGGCGCAGGTGATGCAGGCGAGCCAGCGGCTTGCCGTCATCGCCGTAGACTTCCAGGTCGTCGTCATGCACCTGGTTGGCCGGCCAGAAGCCGAACACGGCGCGGGCGCTGATGAGCTTTTCGTCGATCAGCTTGCGCAACATGGCCTGGGCATCGGCGTACAGCGCGGTGGCGGCTTCCCCGACCACTTCGTCGGTGAGGATGCGCGGGAATTTGCCGGCCAGGTCCCAGGAGATGAAAAACGGCGTCCAGTCGATGTATTCGGCCAGGACGTCAAGATCGATGTTGTCCAGCACCTTGGCGCCCGTGAACGTCGGCTTGACCGGTTGGTAGCTGCTCCAGTCGAACTGCGGCTTCTTGGCGATGGCAGCGCTGTAGCTCAGGCGCTCGGTGCGGGCGCTGCGGTTGGCGGTGCGTTCGCGCACGTCCATGTAGTCCTGGCGGGTCTTCTCGACGAACCCCGCCTTCAGCTCCTTGGACAGCAACTGCGTGGCAACGCCCACGGCGCGGGAGGCGTCGGTGACGTAGATCACCGCATCGTTGCTGTACTTGGGCTCGATCTTCACCGCGGTGTGGGCCTTGGAGGTGGTGGCGCCACCGATCATCAACGGCAGGTGGAAATCCTGGCGCTGCATCTCGCGGGCCACGTGCACCATTTCATCCAGCGATGGGGTGATCAGGCCGGACAGGCCGATGATGTCGCACTTCTCGTCCTTGGCCACCTGCAGGATCTTTTCTGCCGGCACCATCACGCCCAGGTCGACGATGTCGTAGCCGTTGCAACCGAGGACCACGCCGACGATGTTCTTGCCGATGTCATGGACGTCGCCCTTGACCGTGGCCATCAGGATCTTGCCCTTGGCTTCCGGCTTGTCACCTTTTTCCGCTTCGATGAACGGGATCAGGTGGGCCACGGCCTGTTTCATCACCCGCGCCGACTTGACCACCTGGGGCAGGAACATCTTGCCGGCGCCGAACAGGTCGCCAACGATGTTCATGCCAGCCATCAGCGGGCCTTCGATGACTTCGATCGGGCGGGCGAAGGACAGTCGCGATTCTTCGGTGTCTTCGACGATGTGGGTGGTGATGCCCTTGACCAGCGCATGTTCCAGGCGCTTGTTGACCTCCCAGCCGCGCCACTCTTCGGTTTCCGCTTCCTTGACGCTGCCATCGCCCTTGTACTTGTCGGCGATGGCGAGCAGGGCGTCGGTGCCCTCGGGCGTGCGGTTGAGGATCACGTCTTCGACGGCGTCGCGCAGCTCCACCGGGATCTGGTCGTAGATCTCCAACTGGCCGGCGTTGACGATACCCATGGTCAGGCCCGCGCGGATCGCATACAGCAGGAACACCGAGTGAATCGCCTCGCGCACCGGGTTGTTGCCGCGGAACGAGAAGGACACGTTGGACACGCCGCCGGAGGTCAGCGCGTAGGGCAGCTCGTCGCGAATGTAGGCGCAGGCGTTGATGAAATCCACGGCATAGTTGTTGTGCTCTTCGATGCCGGTGGCCACGGCGAAGATGTTCGGGTCGAAAATGATGTCTTCCGGTGGGAAGCCCACTTCATTGACCAGGATGTCGTAGGAACGCTTGCAGATTTCCTTCTTGCGCGCCTCGGTGTCGGCCTGGCCGGCTTCGTCGAAGGCCATCACCACCACGGCGGCGCCGTAGCGCTTGCACAGCTTGGCGTGGTGGATGAACTGCTCGACGCCTTCCTTCATGCTGATGGAGTTGACGATGCCCTTGCCCTGGATGCACTTGAGGCCGGCTTCGATCACGTCCCACTTTGAGGAGTCGATCATGATCGGCACGCGGGAGATGTCCGGTTCGCCGGCGATCAGGTTGAGGAAGGTCACCATGGCCTTCTTCGAGTCGAGCATGCCCTCGTCCATGTTGATGTCGATCACCTGGGCGCCGGCCTCGACCTGTTGCAGGGCCACTTCGAGGGCTTCGGTGTAGTTGTCTTCGCGGATCAGCCGGGCGAACTTGGCGGAGCCGGTGATGTTGGTCCGCTCGCCCACGTTGACGAACAGCGAGTTGCGGTCGATGGTGAACGGTTCCAGGCCCGACAGGCGGCAGGCCCGTGGAATCTCCGGAATCTGTCGCGGGGCATAACCGGCCACGGCCTTGGCGATGGCTTCGATGTGCGCCGGCGTGGTGCCGCAGCAGCCGCCGACGATGTTCAGGAAGCCGCTCTGGGCGAACTCCTCGATGACCTTGGCGGTTTCGGCCGGCAGTTCGTCGTATTCGCCGAATTCGTTGGGCAGGCCGGCGTTCGGGTGCGCCGAGACATGGGTGTTGGCCTTGTTCGACAGCTCTTCGAGGTAAGGCCGCAGCTCGCGGGCACCAAGGGCGCAGTTCAGGCCCACGGAGATCGGCTTGGCGTGGGCCACGGAGTTCCAGAAGGCTTCGGTGGTCTGGCCGGAGAGGGTGCGGCCGGAGGCGTCGGTGATGGTGCCGGAGATCATGATCGGCAGCTCGACGCCCAGCTCTTCATAAACCCCTTGTACGGCGAAAATCGCCGCCTTGGCGTTCAATGTGTCGAAGATGGTTTCGATCAGGATCAGGTCGGCGCCGCCTTCGATCAGGCCCCGGGTGGCCTCGGTGTAGTTTTCCACCAGTTCATCGAAGGTCACGTTGCGGTAGCCGGGGTTGTTCACGTCTGGTGAGAGCGAGCAGGTACGGCTGGTCGGGCCGAGCACGCCGGCGACGAAGCGTGGCTTGTCCGGGGTTTCCAGGGTCTTGGCGTCGGCCACCTGACGGGCCAGGCGCGCGCCTTCGACGTTCAGCTCATAGGCCAGGCCCTGCATGCCGTAGTCGGCCTGGGACACCTGGGTGGCGTTGAAGGTGTTGGTCTCCAGGATGTCGGCACCGGCATCCAGGTAGGCTTTTTCGATGGCGCCGATCACGTCGGGGCGACTCAGCACCAGCAGGTCGTTGTTGCCCTTGACGTCGCTCGGCCAGTCGGCGAAACGCTTGCCGCGATAGTCCTGCTCTTCCAGCTTGTAGCTCTGGATCATCGTGCCCATGCCACCGTCGAGGATCAGGATGCGTTCCTTGAGGGCTTGCTGGAGAAGATAAAGGCGAGCGCTGCGATCAGACATAGGACTACCTGGAAAAATGACGATGACGAAAGCCGGGATGATAGCAAACCTGTGCGGTATTTGATCGCAGGTGCCTTTTGCATGAATCTCGCTCATGTTTGCAAGGGAGTGCTGGCCCGGTAGAATCGCCGGACTTTCTTTCAGGATCCGCGACATGCCGTACCGGGTTTTCGTCGGCAGTCTGCTGCTGCTGTGGTCTTTCATTGCAGTGGCCGGGGATCCCGTCCCGGCACTTTCCTACACGCGCGACATCCAGCCGATCTTCACGGAGAAATGCGTGGCCTGCCACGCCTGCTACGACTCCGCCTGCCAGTTGAACCTGGGCAGCGGCGAAGGCGTGGCCCGGGGCGCGAGCAAACTGTCGGTGTATGACGGTGAGCGGCGAGTGGCGGCGGAGCCGACCCGGTTGTTCTATGACGCGTCCGGCCAGCGGGCCTGGCAGCGCAAGGGGTTCTATTCGGTACTCGATGCCCAGGGCAGCCAGGCGGCGTTGATGGCGCGGATGCTGGAACTGGGCCACCGCACGCCACTGACGCCCAACGCCAAGCTGCCCGAAGACATCGTGCTCGGGCTCAACCGCGACAACAGTTGCGCGGTGCCGGGGCAATTCGACGAGTATGCCGCCGCACATCCGCGCGAAGGCATGCCCCTGGCCGTCACCGGTCTGACCGACCAGCAGTACCAGACGTTGCAGCGCTGGCTGGCGGCCGGTGCGCCCATCGACCAGCAGGCCCTGGCCCCGAGCGCTGCCGAGGCCTTGCAGGTGGTGCAGTGGGAGAACCTGCTCAATGCGCCTGGCGCCCGGGAAAGCCTGGTGGGGCGCTGGTTGTTCGAGCACTGGTTTCTGGCGCACATCTATTTCAAGGACGGCGAGCCGGGGCATTTCTTCCAGTGGGTGCGCTCACGCACGCCCACCGGCCAGCCCATCGACCTGATCAACACCCGCCGCCCGAACGACGATCCCGGCACCCGCATCTATTACCGGCTGTGGCCGGTGCAGGGGGTGATCGTGCACAAGACCCACATCACCTATGGCTTGAGCCCGGCCAAGATGGCGCGGATCAAGAGCCTGTTCTACAGCGGCAAGTGGCAGGTCAGCGCGTTGCCGGGCTATGGGCCGGAGCGTCGGGCCAATCCGTTCTCCACCTTCGAGGCGATCCCGGCCCAGGCGCGCTACCAGTTCATGCTTGATAACGCCGAGTACTTCGTGCGCACCTTCATCCGTGGGCCGGTGTGCCGGGGTCAGATCGCCACGGATGTGATCCGCGACAATTTCTGGGCGCTGTTCCAGGCCCCCGAGCATGACCTGTACATCACCGACCCGAACTATCGCGGCCAGGCCACGCCGTTGCTGGCGATGCCGGGACAGAATGACGACGTCGGCAGCGTCCTGAGCCTGTGGCGCGACTACCGCGACAAGCGCAACGCGTACGAAGCGTTGCGCCGCGACAACTACGCCGAGCTGCCGCCGCCGAGTTGGTCGACGTTGTGGGCCGGTAATGACAATGCGCTGTTGAGCATCTTCCGGCATTTCGACAGCGCCTCGGTGACCAAGGGATTGATCGGCGACGTGCCGCAGACGATGTGGCTGTTCGATTTCCCGCTGCTGGAGCGCACCTATTACCAGTTGGCGGTGAACTTCGATGTGTTCGGCAATGTGTCCCACCAGGCCCAGACCCGGCTGTACTTCGACCTGATCCGCAACGGCGCCGAGCAGAACTTCCTGCGCCTGATGCCGGCCGATTCCCGCGAAGCCTACCTTGACGACTGGTACCAGTCCGGGGGCAAGTTCAAGATGTGGCTCGATTACGAGGCCATCGACGATGACAAGCCGACCGCGCTCAAGCTCGATGAACACGACCCGATGCGCGATTTCACCCGCCAATTGCTGGCTCGCTATGGCGAGCTGAACGCGCGGCCCGACCCGATCAACCGCTGCGAGGGCGCCTATTGCTCGCGGCCGAACATCGATCCGGCCCTGCAGAACGCCGAGCAGGCCCTCAGCCGCCTGGTGTCACGCCCGGCGGCGGGGCTCAGCGTCATCAATCAACTGCCCGAAGCGACCCTGCTGCGGGTCGAAACCCCTGGCGGCCATCGTGAGGTCTACAGCCTGATGCGCAACCGGGCCCACAGCAACGTGGCGTTCCTGCTGGGCGAGGAACTGCGTTACCAACCCGGCCTGGACACCTTGACGGTGTACCCGGGGGTGCTCAGCAGCTACCCGAACTTTATCTTCAACATCCCGGCCGGGCAGGTGCCGGCGTTCGTCGATGCCATGGAAAGCGCCCAGGACGAGCCGGCGTTCGAGCGGATTGTCGAGCGCTGGGGGATTCGCCGCAGTCACCCGCAGTTCTGGTTCTACTTCCACGACCTGAGCCAGTACATCCACGAGACGGAGCCGTTGGAAGCCGGTGTGCTGGACATGAACCGCTACCAGAACCTCTGACGTGAACGGCCGGCTTCGCGGATCGTGTCGCCGGCTGCTTTCCTGACAAAAATACTGGGACTTTGTCCGGCGCGATGATTGGCGTAAACTGCCGGCAAGCCTGCGAGGAGTTTCCATGACCGCCATAACCATTACCGATGCCGCCCACGATTACCTGGCCGACCTGCTGTCCAAGCAGAACACCCCGGGGATCGGGATCCGTATCTTCATCACCCAGCCCGGCACTCAGTACGCTGAAACCTGCATTGCCTACTGCAAGCCTGGGGAAGAGAAACCCGAAGACACCGCGCTGGGGCTCAAGAGCTTCACCGCCTACATCGATTCGTTCAGCGAAGCGTTTCTCGATGATGCCGTGGTCGACTACGCCACCGACCGCATGGGCGGCCAGCTGACTATCAAGGCGCCTAACGCCAAGGTGCCGATGGTCAATGCCGACAGCCCGATCAACGAGCGCATCAACTACTACCTGCAAACCGAAATCAACCCGGGGCTGGCCAGCCACGGCGGCCAGGTGTCGCTGATCGACGTGGTGGAAGACGGCATCGCCGTGCTCCAGTTCGGCGGCGGCTGCCAAGGCTGCGGCCAGGCCGACGTGACCCTGAAGGAAGGCATCGAGCGCACCCTGCTCGAACGCATCCCTGAGCTCAAGGGCGTGCGTGACGTGACCGACCACACTCAGAAAGAGAACGCCTACTACTGATTGGCGCAGGCTGGGCTACCGCTTCGCGAGCAAGCTCGCTCCCACAAGGATTGCGGTGAGTCCTGTGGGAGCGAGCTTGCTCGCGAAGGCGGCGGTACATACAGCACGTCAGCCACCTGATACACCGTTTTCGCGAGCAAGCCCGCTCCCACAGGGATTCGGGTCGATCCGGCTGACGGCTCAGGGCCTGTAGAGGTGCGCATGCCCGGCGCGGTACAGCGATGACTCGCTGAACACATCATTGCCCAGCACTCGTCCCACCAGGATCAGTGCGGTGCGGCGAAAGCCCTTGGCCTGGACCTTTGCAGCGATGTCCGCCAGCGTACCCACGGCCCAATCCTGATCCGGCCAGGTGGCCCGGTGGATCACGGCGACCGGGCAATCCGCGCCGTAGTGGGGCAGCAGTTCAGCCACGATTTTTTCCAGATGATTGACCCCCAGGTGAACCGCCAGGGTTGCGCCGTGTTGCGCCAGGCTGCCCAGTTCCTCCCCGGCGGGCATGGCGGTCTTGTCGGCGTAACGGGTCAGGATGACGCTCTGGGACACGTCCGGCAGGGTCAGCTCGGCGCCCAGCAGGGCGGCGCAGGCGGACGTTGCGGTAACGCCCGGAATGATCTCGAACGGAATCTCCAACGCCCGCAGGCAGCGAATCTGCTCACCGATGGCGCCGTACAGGCTCGGGTCCCCGGAGTGCACCCGGGCGACGTCCTGGCCCTTGAGGTGGGCCGCCCTGATCAATTCGATGATCTGTTCGAGGTGCAGTTCGGCGCTGTTGATCACCTGCTCGGCGCGGTGGCCTTCCAGCACGGCGGCCGGCACCAGGGAGCCGGCGTAGATGATCACGGCGCAGCCGCGGATCAGCCGCTGGCCCTTGACGGTGATGAGTTCCGGGTCGCCGGGGCCGGCGCCGATGAAGTAAACGGTCATGACCGGCTCCTGCAGGGTAGGTGAGTGGCGCTTGGATGAAGATCGCTCATGATCCTGGGCGTGGATTATCGGGATTTACGCCACGACCGCCAAGGCCAGCGTGCTCTTGAGGCCTCGCTGGCGGGTAATCAGCAGCGTGGCCGGTGCCGTGCCCCAGCGGTCGGCCAGGGCCAGGGCGGCGCTTTCGGCGATGCCGTAGCAGCCGGTCCGTTCGAAGGCAATGTCGGAGCGGTGGCTGAGACGGTCCTGATAACCGGCCAACTGCTCGGCACTGAAGCACACCAGCGGCAGCGCCAGATGCTCGGCCAGCTCCAGCAGGCCCGCTTCGTTCTGCTTGAGGTCGATACTGGCCAGGGCCTGCACGTGATCAAGGTCGATGCCGTGGGCTTGCAGGGTTTGCTCCAGCAAAGCGCGCAACGCGCTGGCCGGACAACCACGCTGGCAGCCCAGGCCGATCACCAGGGTCGGCGCAGCCTGGGAAGAGCGGCTATTCATGCCTCGTGGTGGGCTTGACCGTCACGGCGGAACAGCCAGGCGCTGATCAGGCCCAGGGTCAGCCAGAACGCCACGTTGGTCAGCTGCGAGGCGATCTTGAACTGGGTTTCAAGGGCTTCGGGTGCGAGCATCGAGTGGACCTCCGGTTGCGGTGCGCCAATGACGTGGGGCACCAGCAGGGTTGCCACGCCCAGCAGCTTGAGCAGCCAGTGCCGGCCGAAGGCGATCAGGGCGATGCCCACCGCGGTGGAGGCGGCGGTGCCGATCCACCACATCTGCCGCTGGGCCAGGTCAGCCGCCGCCGTGCCGGGCAACTCCGGCGGCAAGCCGAGGGTCGGAGCCAGGACGAACGTGGCATAGCCGGCCAGCCCCCAGAGCAGGCCCTGGGCGGTGCGGGTCGGTGCGCGCAAGGTGTACAAGCCGGCCAGCATCAACGCAAAGCCCACCGCAACCACCAGGTTGCCGCCCGTGGTGGACAGCACGCGCTGCCAGCCGTCTTCCGGCTCCCAGGCTTCGGCGTCATGGGTATGGGCGACCCCGGCCGCGTGCTCGTGGACTTCGGCCGCGGGGGCTTTTTCATAGGTCTCTGCCTGGAGAATCAGCGGCGATACCCAGAAACTTTGCAGGAGGGTCAGCAGCAGGGCGGCCAGCAATCCACTGAAACCGGCGGTCTGGGCGATACGCTTGATCATGTCGTCAGGTCTCAATGGCACGGAAAGGCGGCGCTGTGGCGGGTGTCGTGGGCAGCGTTGTGCACCGCTTCGATGTGGGAGAACCCGGCGAAATAGACCAGCCCGGCACCCAGGATCGAGGCGAGGATCGCCGCGCTCAGGCGCTGGCTCAGGGTGGTGGTGCTGCTGGCGGTGCGGACGGTGCTGCTGATGGTCGACATGGCGCTTCCCTCTGTTCTTGTCTTGTCCAGTGGGGAAATCGAGCGCAATGAAAACCCTGGCGCAGGTCGCCAAGGTTCGAACAGCGCCCGCCCACCGCGGGTTTGTTGATGCTTGAGTCATGGGCCGGTCTCCGGGCTCGCGAGGGGCAGGGGCTGGGCCTTGCCGGCAAGCGTCACCTTCCCATGCCATGGGCACAGTGGTTAAGACGCTTCGCTCGCTTACCGTTGCGGGGGCAGCACCGGACTGACGTGGCCTTGAAGTAAAGCACACGATTCACCGGTTTCCCGTTTCACCCTGTGAAGGGCACCCGTAACTAGGCGCACAGGAGAGCATGGGCGGGGGCGGGCGTCAATGTACAAGGGCAGACGAGCGGGCTGTTGTGGCGAGGGAGCCTGCTCCCGCTGGGCAGCGCAGCGGCCCCCGGCTCTTTTCGGTCGCTGCGCAACCGAGCGGGAGCAAGCTCCCTCGCCACAACAGCATTCTGCATCTTGCTTGCGGAGATTGACCCGCCTGCACACCCTGCGTAGCCTTGCGCCTTCGAGGTTCTTCGGTTCGCGCCGAAGCTAAGAAGGGAACGCGGTCCAAGCCGCGGCTGCCCCCGCAACTGTGAACGGTGACGTTCCTGCCGGGCCACTGTGCATGTGCACGGGAAGGCGCAGGAATTGCCTGCCCAGGCTTTGTCAAAGCCGGGCCGGCCCCGCCGTCAGCCAGGAGACCTGCCTCGAGACAGATTCTCACTACAACCGGGCGGGGTGATCCGGTGGCGAAATCTTCCGCGCACCCCTGTGCCTGCGGTTGTCGTCCCGTTTGCCCGCCACCTTGCCAAAGGGCATCCGATGAAAACACTGGCCAAACTCCCCGTCACCATCGTCACCGGTTTCCTCGGCTCGGGTAAAACCACGTTGCTGCGGCACATGCTCGACAACGCTCAGGGCCGCCGCATCGCGGTGATCGTCAATGAATTCGGCGAACTGGGCATCGACGGTGAGATCCTCAAGCAGTGCTCCATCGGTTGCACCGAAGAAGAAGCCAACGGCCGCGTCTACGAGCTGGCCAACGGCTGCCTGTGCTGCACGGTGCAGGAAGAGTTCTTCCCGGTGATGCGTGAGTTGGTGGCCCGGCGTGGCGACCTCGACCACATCCTCATCGAAACCTCCGGCCTGGCCTTGCCCAAGCCGTTGGTCCAGGCTTTCCAGTGGCCGGAAATCCGCAGCGCCTGCACCGTCGACGCGGTCATCACCGTGGTCGACAGCCCCGCCGTGGCGGCCGGCACTTTCGCTGCGTTCCCCGACCAGGTGGACGCCATGCGCAAACTCGATCCGAACCTGGACCACGAATCGCCGCTGCACGAACTGTTCGCCGATCAACTGGCGAGCGCCGACCTGGTGATCCTCAACAAGGCCGACCTGATCAGCCCCGAAGACCTGGCGAAAGTCCGTCTGGAAGTGGCCGAGGAGTTGCCGCCGGCGGTCAAGGTCATCGAAGCCAGCAGCGGCCGCCTGCCACTGGACGTGTTGATCGGCCTGGGCGCCGGCTCCGAAGAACACATCGACGCTCGCCACAGCCATCACGACCATCACCATGATGGCGACGAAGATGACCATGATCACGACGCTTTCGACTCCATCTCCATCGAACTGCCCCAGGCTGACGAGAGCCTGTTGCTGGACGCGCTCACTCAACTGGTGGTGCAACATGGCGTGCTGCGGGTCAAGGGTTTCGCGGCCATCCCGAACAAGCCGATGCGCTTGCTGGTCCAGGGTGTCGGCACGCGTTTCGACAAGCATTTCGATCGCCAATGGGGCGCCGATGAAGCGCGGGTCACCCGCCTGGTGCTGATCGGCCAGGCGCTGGACGCCGGTCTGCTCGAAGTGCAGCTGCGCGCCGCCCTCAGCGTCTAAGCCATGCACCTGCTCAGGACCCAGCCGGGCGGCTTTGTAGCGGACGACAACATTGCCGACCTGGGGCAAACCCCCGCCGAGCTGGTGATCCTGTGCAGCGGCGACTCCAGCCTGGCGCTGCTGGCCGAAGCGGCGCGGCAGTTGCCGGACGACTACCCGCCGTTTCGCCTTGCCAACCCGATGCAGGTGCAGAACCACGCCTCGGTAGACCTGTATTTCGACGACGTGCTGCGCCACGCCAAGGTCATCCTGCTGTCGCTGCACGGCGGCATCGGCTATTGGCGCTACGGCATTGAACGGCTGATGGAATTGGCTGGGCGCGGGGTGACGTTGATCCTGGTGCCGGGTGACGATCGGCCTGACCCGGAGCTGAGTGATCTCAGCAACGTGCCCTTCGAGGGGCGCGACCGGCTCTGGCAGTTCTTGCGCCAGGGTGGCCTGGGCAATGCCCTGAATCTGTTCTATAACCTGGCCAGCCAATGGTTCGGTCGCGATTACCCGTGGGACGAACCGCAGGCCCTGCCGCGTACGGCGATCTATCACCCGCAAAACACCAACGCCAGCCTCGGCGATTGGCAAGCCGACTGGCAGGCCAGCCAGCCGGTGGCGGCCCTGCTGTTTTATCGCTCGCACCTGCAAGCGGCGAACACCGCCTTCATCGACGTATTCTGTCAGCGCCTGCAAGCAGCGGGGCTCAACCCGTTGCCCATGGCCGTCGCAAGCCTCAAGGAGCCGGCCTGCCTGGCGCAGGTCGAGGATTGGCTGGATGAGGTCGAGGCGGGGGTGATCCTCAACACCACCGGGTTCGCCCAATCCAGTCCGGAAGCCCCTCACTTGCGGCCGTTTCGCCGCGACATTCCGGTGATCCAGGCGATCTGCGCTCAGGACAACGAACCCGGCTGGCGTGCCAGCGAACAAGGCCTGGGGCCGCGGGACTTGGCGATGCACATTGCCTTGCCGGAGCTGGACGGGCGAATCATCAGCCGGCCCATCAGTTTCAAGGACCTGGCCTGGCGCAGCGAGCGCAGCCAGAGCGATGTGGTCTGCTACCGGGCCGTGCCCGAGCGCATGGACTTCGTTGCGCAACTGGCCCGGCGCTGGAGCGCCCTGGCGCGGGTGCCCAACGGGGAAAAGCGGGTGGCGCTGATCCTGGCCAACTACCCGACCCGGGACGGCCGCATCGGCAACGGCGTGGGCCTGGACACCCCGGCCGCCGCGTTGAATATCCTGCGGGCCCTGCACAACGAGGGTTACCCGCTGCCGGCCGAACTGCCGGCGAGCGGCACCGCGCTGATTCAGCAGTTGCTCGGTGGGGTCAGCAACGACCTGGACAGCCTCGACCTGCGACCATGTCACCAGAGCCTGGCCGTCGAGGCTTACCAGGCGCTGTTCGACGCACTGCCTGATGCCAATCGCCAGGCGGTGCTGGCGCGCTGGGGGGCGCCCGAGCAGGACCCGATGTTCCGCGACGGCCGCCTGATGATCGCCGGCCTGCGCCTGGGCCTGACGTTCGTCGGCATCCAGCCGGCGCGGGGCTATCAGGTCGACCCGAGTGCGGTCTACCACGACCCGGACCTGGTGCCGCCCCACGGCTACCTGGCGTTCTATTTCTGGTTGCGCCACACCTACGGCGCCCACGCGGTGATCCATGTCGGCAAGCACGGCAACCTCGAATGGCTGCCAGGCAAGGGTGTCGGTTTGTCGGAAAGCTGCTGGCCGGACGCGCTGTTGGGCCCGCTGCCGAATATCTATCCGTTCATCGTCAACGACCCGGGCGAGGGCGCCCAGGCCAAGCGCCGGACCCAGGCGGTGATCATCGACCACCTGATGCCGCCGCTGACCCGCGCCGAAACCTACGGGCCGCTGCGCGACCTCGAACGGCTGGCCGACGAGTACTACGAGGCGCAACTGCTCGATCCGCGCCGCGCCCGAGAATTGCAGCGGGACATCCTGAACCTGGTGCGCGAAACCCACATCGACCGCGAACTGCAACTGGATGCTGACGCCGACGCGGCGGTCTGGCTGCCGCGCCTGGACACCTACCTGTGCGACCTGAAGGAGTCGCAGATCCGCGATGGCCTGCACATCTTCGGCGAGTCGCCTAGCGGACGGCTGCGCATCGACACGTTGCTGGCGTTGCTGCGCATTCCCCGCGGCGACGGCAAGGGTGCACAGTCGAGCCTGCTGCGGGCGCTGTCGAACGCCTTTGAACTGGGCTTCGATCCGCTGGATTGCGCCTTGGCCGAGGCCTGGGTTGGCCCTTGTCCCGAGGCGTTGCAGCAGGTCAGCGCCGAACCCTGGCGCACCGCCGGTGATACGCGCGAGCGCCTGGAGCTGTTCGCGGCGTGCTTGATCGAGCAAGCGCTGGCAGGCGACGTCCAGTGGCTGGAGGCGCCGGGCTGGGAAACGGTGCGTAGCATCATCGAGAACCTGCGCGCCGTCGTTGCCCCGCGCTTGGACGCCTGCGGCCCGGCGGAAATGCGCGGCCTGCTCGATGCCTTGGGCGGGCGCTTCGTGCCGGCCGGCCCCAGCGGTGCGCCGAGTCGCGGCCGCCTGGACGTGCTGCCCACCGGGCGTAACTTTTTCTCGGTAGACGTGCGCAACCTGCCCACCACCACGGCGTGGCGCATCGGGTTCCAGTCGGCCAACCTGATACTCGAACGGCACTTGCAGGATCACGGCGACCACCTGCGCCAGCTCGGCCTGTCGGTGTGGGGCACCGCGACCATGCGTACCGGTGGCGACGACATCGCCCAGGCCATGGCGTTGATGGGCGTGCGCCCGGTCTGGGCCACCGGCAGCCAGCGGGTGGACGATTTCGAGATCTTGCCGCTGAGCCTGCTGGACCGGCCTCGGGTCGATGTGACGCTGCGGGTCTCCGGATTCTTCCGCGATGCCTTCGCCAACCTGATTCGCCTGTTCGATGCGGCGGTTCAAGCGGTCGCGGGCCTCGATGAACCGGCCGACATGAACCCCCTGGCCGCCAAGGTGCGCAGCGAGCGTGACAGCTTGCTGGCGTCGGGCCTGGCCCCGGAGGCAGCGACCCGGCAGGCTGGCTGGCGGATCTTCGGCGCCAAGCCGGGTGCCTATGGCGCAGGCGTGCAGGGTGCCATCGACGGGCGCCTGTGGCAGAGCCGCGAGGACCTGGCCGAGGTGTACCTGAACTGGGGCGGCTACGCTTACGGTGCTCACGACGAAGGCACCGCCGCCCGGGAGCCGTTTTCCCGGCGCTTGAGCCAGGCGCAGGCGGTGTTGCAGAACCAGGACAACCGCGAACACGACGTGCTCGATTCCAACGATTACTACCAGTTCCAGGGCGGCATGCTGGCCGCGGTGGAGACCTTGAGCGGGCAAAAGGCGGCCAGTTACCACGGCGATCACAGCCAGCCGGACCTGCCGCGGATCCGCACCCTGAAGGAAGAACTCAACCGCGTCATCCGCTCCCGGGCGGCCAACCCGAAGTGGATCGACGGGGTCAAGCGTCACGGCTACAAGGGCGCGTTCGAGCTGGCGGCGACGGTGGACAATCTGTTCGCCTTCGACGCCACCACGCAACTGATCGACGACCATCAGTACGCGTTGCTGGCCGACGCCTACCTGCTCGACCCGGACACCCGGGCGTTTGTCCGCCAGCACAACCCCGATGCCCTGCGCGACATGACCGAACGCATGCTCGAAGCGCAACAGCGGGGCATGTGGCAGGCGCCAGGCGACTACCGCGAGGCGTTGGAGAATTTGCTGTTGGACATTGAAGAAGATGGCTGAGGTGCACTTGTGGCGAGGGAGCTTGCTCCCGCTCGGCTGCGCAGCAGTCGTAATCCAGGCAACGCGACACTTCAGGTGCACCGCGTTGGCCGGTTTGGGGCCGCTTCGCGCCCCAGCGGGAGCAAGCTCCCTCGCCACAGCGGACTATCGAACATTTATGAGATCCTCCACATGATCGACACCCCTCATTTCCCACTCTCCGCCGTGGTCGGCGCTGATGACCTGAAACTGGCGCTGTGCCTGGCCGCCATCGACCCGAAGATCGGCGGTGTGCTGATCGAGGGGCCGCGGGGCATGGCCAAGTCCACCCTGGCCCGGGGCCTGGCCGACCTGCTGGCCAGCGGTCAGTTCGTCACCTTGCCCTTGGGCGCCACCGAGGAGCGTCTGGTGGGCACCCTTGATCTGGACGCGGCGCTGGGGGAGGGGCGCGCGCAGTTCTCTCCCGGTGTGCTGGCCAAGGCCGACGGCGGCGTGTTGTACGTCGATGAAGTGAACCTGCTGCCCGATCATCTGGTGGACGTGTTGCTGGACGTGGCGGCAAGCGGCACTAACCTGATCGAGCGCGATGGCATTTCCCATCGGCACCCGGCGCGGTTTGTGCTGATCGGCACCATGAACCCGGAAGAGGGCGAACTGCGCCCGCAGTTGCTCGACCGGTTTGGCCTGAACGTGGCCCTCGACGGGCAAACCCCGGCAGTTGAACGCGGGCAGATCATTCGGCGGCGGTTGGATTTCGACACTGATCCGGCGGCGTTCTGTGCGCACTGGGAGAGCGCCCAGCAGGCCCTGCGTGAACGCTGCCAGCAGGCCCGCGACCGCCTGGCCGGGATCGCCCTGGATGACCTGACGCTTGCCCAGATCACCGAACGCTGTTTTGCCGCCGGGGTCGATGGCCTGCGTGCCGACCTGGTCTGGTTGCGGGCCGCCAGGGCCCACGCGGCCTGGCGTGGGGCACAGGCCATCGCTGATGAAGATATCGACGCCGTCGCCGAGTTCGCCTTGCGCCATCGGCGGCGCGGGCACTCGAGCCCGGCCCCTGCGCCGTCCCAGGCACCCTCGACGGGCGATCGCGCGGCCCAGCCCAATGAAGGCCAGGGCCAGTGGGGCGACTTGCCGGCCCAGGCCTTGCCCACCGGTGCACGGCGTGACGTGCCGAGCTGGCCAAAAAAGCCTTAGGCATTCGCCCCCGTTCGGCCGTGGGGGCGGATGCCAGGCCCCGGGCGGGGCGGTTGGACGATGGACGCCAGGGGCGCAGCAAAGTCGCCTCCAGTGGCGCGGTGAACTGGCCGGGCACTTTGCTCAAGGGCCGTCCCCAACGCTATGACGACCTGCGCTTTCAGCGCCGTCATCGCTCGCCCCATGAACTGTGGCTGGTCATCGTCGATGCCTCGGCCTCGACCCGTCGTCATCGTGCCTTGAGCGATGGCAAAGGCCTGCTGGTGCAACTGTTCGATGACGCCTACCGGCAGCGCGCGCGACTGGCCTTGCTGACCGCCAGTGGCAGTGTTCCGCACTGGCAAGTGCAAGGGCTCAAGGCCTCGACTGGGCTGCGACACTGGCTCGATGCACTCGGCGCCGGCGGCGGCACGCCGTTGCTGGCCGCGTTGCAAGAGGCCGGGCGTTGGCTGCAAGCCCGGCGCAAGCGCTACCCGGCTGAGCAGCAGCGGGTGCTGGTGATGACGGATGGACGGCTGAAGGAGGGCCTGGCGCCGTCACCTCTCGACTGCCCGAGCCTGTTGATCGACATCGAACGCGGCCCGATCCGCCTGGGCCGTGCCCGGCAATTGGCGGGGCAGTTGGGAGCCGAGTATCGGCATATCGACCAGGTTTGATGCGCTTGTTTCCGAGGTGTCTGGGCGGACGCTTTCGCGGGCAAGCTCCCACACTTGATCGGCGGCCTGTCGCAGTCTCTGTGGGAGCGGGCTTGCCCGCGAAGGCATCACCTCGGAATCGGTTTGCCCACTCTGTTCTATGCTGAGGCGACTTCACAGGAGTGAACCATGCGCGTACTCGTCACCAATCCCCAGGATGATTTTCGGGTCAAGGCCTACGCTGGCACCAACGGCGTGCTGCTCGCCATGGACCTGGCCGAATCCCGTCGCAAGGGGCTGCTGGGTTTTGCCATCGAGAAACAGCAGGGCGACAAGCCCTGGCTGTTCCTGTTCAACAGCCTGACCTTCCCCGGCAAGGCCCATACGTTCCCCCAGTTTCACGCCACACCCAGCGACCAGGCGCCGTTGCAGAAATTTCGCTGGGCCGACTACGCCGTCAACCCCGGCGTGACGATGAACTACCGCGTGCACCTGGCCTACGGCAGCCCCGACGCGCCGCAGTTGGGCGAGTCCCTGGACATCAGCGTCACCAGCGATAACGGGCAGCCGGTCAACCAGCGCGTGATCTTCAACCGAGCCGTGGCCGCCAGCCAGGCGTTCCAGCGCAAGTTCCCCGAGCTGGATGCGTTGATCAGCGCCAATCGCAACCTGTCCATCGATGACTGGCCCGACGCGCCGCGTCGCTGGTTGGAAAACGGCCTGCTGGGACGCCTGATCGGCTTCATCGACCGGGCCCTCGATGCCACCTGGGCCCTGGACGTTGCCATCTACGAATACGAACTGCCGGTGATCGTCGACGCGGTGAACGCCGCTTTCGCCCGAGGCGCGCAGGTGCGGGTGCTGTACCACGCCGAGCCGGGCGACGACACCACGCAGCGCAACGAGGCCAGCCTCGAAAAACTGCCGGCGGCCAACAAGCGCGGGCGGGTCACCCACAACATCTTCCACGACAAATTCATCGTCCTGAGCCGGGTGGACGGCGCCGGTTCGCGGCAACCGGAAGCGGTCCTGTGCGGCAGCACCAACTTCACCGCCAACGGTGTCTATCGCCAGGCCAATGTCGTGCACGTGCTGGATGAGCCGCGGGTGAGCGACAGCTATCGCCAGGTGTTCGAGCAGATCTGGGCCGCACCGCAGGACGTCGACGCCACCCGCCAGTGGCTGACCCTGAACAACCCGATGGCGCCGCAAGAGCCACTGTTCGCCGGTTTCTCACCGCGCACGGGCGAAGGCGACCTCGACCGTTTCGTCGACATCATCCACGGCGCCCGCAAGGACCTGTTGTTCGTCACCGCGTTCGTCCTGCCCGAGCGGATCCTCGATGCCTTGCTCGGCCAGCCGAACGATGACGTACTGCGCTACGGTCTGCAGAACACCGCCAGCCGCATCACCGGTTTCCATGCCGACCGCACCGCCCAATTCGCCGCCACCGCGCTGCTCAACACCGGGTTGGAAGGCTGGCTCAGGGAAAACATGAAGGGCCAGAAAGGCAACCTGCTGGTTCACACCAAGGCCATCGTCACCGACTTCACCAGCGACACACCGACCATCATCAGCGGCAGCCACAACCTGAGCGCCGCCGCCAGCAACGGCAATGACGAGAACTACCTCATCATCCAGGGCGACACCGATCTGGCCGATCGTTACGGGCTGGAGTTGCTGCGTTTCTATGAGCATTACCGCTTTCGCTACTTCGCGAAACAACTCGCCCTCAAGCAGGTCAGGCCGCTGGCAGTGGACGACAGTTGGAGCGATGACTATTACCGCGAGGGGGATTTGCGGATGTTGTCGAGGGTGAGATTTTGCGGGCGCTGATGGGTGGTAAGCGATGTTTTGGAGTGCTACTTTTAGCACCATTAAAAGTACTCGAAGGACCATTCCATGACGCATGTCGTACTTTCTCAAGTAGTCGCCAGCATCTCAGAACTCAAGAAAAATCCGATGGGTACCGTTGCGGCAGGTGGAGGATTGTCCGTGGCGATCCTCAACCGTAACGAGCCGGCTTTTTATTGTGTCCCAGCCAAGGAGTATGAGGCCATGATGGACAGGCTGGAGGACATGGAGCTGGCTGCTCTTTGCCGCGAGCGTGAAAACGACCCAACGATCAAGGTTTCTCTCGATGACCTATGAGTTGGAGTTTTCTGACAAAGCGTGGAAGGAGTGGCAAAAGCTGGGAGCAACGCTAAGAGAGCAGTTCAAAAAGAAGCTTGAAGAGCGACTGGTAAATCCGCATGTCCAGGCCGACCGTCTACACGGTTTGGGCAATGCCTATAAAATCAAGCTGCGCAGCGCAGGCTATCGGCTGGTTTATCGTGTGGTGGACGAAGTACTGGTCGTTACGGTGATTGCTGTTGGTAAGCGTGAGCGCGGTCAAGTTTACGATGAGGCCGCCAAGCGGTAGGTGGCCTGACTCCATGTAGGGATGCAGGCTCGCTACCACAGGGTATGGCGTGGCACCGATTTGGGGCCTCGCTACCCGCACCTCGTAGCCAACGGTAGCAATGGTGGGACAGTGTCCTAAGTCGTCCATGCGCGGCTGGTTTCTCCATCTATCTGATTCCATTCACTTTCCATTTTCCTGGCCCATCGGCGCCAAGCCTGTGGCACACTTTCTGCTGTCTATTCCGTTGTTACAAACCGTGTTCCGGTATAGCGGAATAAACTCATCCTGGAGTGCTAGTCATGCAACGCCGACCTTCCTTGTTCAAAGCGTGTGTTTTTCTCTTCGCCGCCTCGATGGCGGTCTTGGGTGTCGCCCAGGCGGCGGACAGCAAGCTGGACAGCGTGCTGCAACGCGGGAAATTGATCGTGGGCACGGGCAGCACCAATGCGCCGTGGCACTTCCAGGGAGCGGATGGCAAGTTGCAGGGGTTCGATATCGACATTGCGCGGATGGTCGCCAAGGGCCTGTTCAATGACCCGGAGAAAGTCGAGTTCGTGGTGCAGTCTTCCGATGCGCGGATCCCCAACCTGCTGACCGACAAGGTCGACATGAGCTGCCAGTTCATCACCGTCACCGCCAGCCGTGCCCAGCAGGTGGCGTTCACCTTGCCGTACTACCGCGAAGGGGTCGGCCTGTTGTTGCCGGCCAACAGCAAGTACAAGGAGATCGAAGACCTCAAGGCCGCCGGCGACGGTGTCACCGTGGCGGTGCTGCAGAACGTCTACGCCGAAGAGCTGGTGCACCAGGCACTGCCCAAGGCCAAGGTCGACCAGTACGACAGCGTCGACCTGATGTACCAGGCGGTGAACTCCGGCCGTGCCGATGCCGCCGCCACGGACCAGTCCTCGGTGAAGTACCTGATGGTGCAGAACCCCGGCCGTTATCGCAGCCCGGCCTACGCCTGGAGCCCGCAAACCTATGCCTGTGCGGTCAAGCGCGGCGACCAGGACTGGCTGAACTTCGTCAACACCACCTTGCATGAAGCCATGACCGGCGTGGAATTCCCCACCTACGCGGCGTCGTTCAAGCAATGGTTCGGCGTGGACCTGCCGTCGCCGGCCATCGGTTTCCCCGTTGAATACAAATGACCCTGTGAGCCCGGGATGCCCGTCGCGGGCGTCCCGCCGAAGGTACTGTCGACCATGAACTATCAGTTGAACTTTGCCGCCGTCTGGCGCGATTTCGACACCTTGCTGGCGGGGCTCGGGCTGGGGCTTTCCCTGGCGCTGGTGTCGATCGCCATCGGTTGCGTGATCGGCCTGGCGATGGCATTCGCGCTGCTGAGCAAGCACCGCCTCCTGCGTGTGCTGGCCTCGGTGTATGTGACGGTGATCCGCAATACGCCGATCCTGGTGCTGATCCTGTTGATCTACTTCGCCTTGCCGAGCCTGGGCATTCGCCTGGACAAGCTGCCGTCGTTTGTCATCACCCTGTCGCTGTACGCCGGGGCCTACCTGACCGAGGTGTTCCGCGGCGGCTTGATGAGCATTCACAAGGGCCAGCGTGAAGCGGGCCTGGCGATCGGCCTGGGAGAGTGGCAGGTGAAGGCCTACATCACCGTGCCGGTGATGCTGCGCAACGTGCTGCCGGCCTTGTCGAACAACTTCATCTCGCTGTTCAAGGACACTTCCCTGGCCGCGGCGATTGCCGTGCCGGAGCTGACCTACTACGCCCGCAAGATCAACGTGGAGAGCTACCGGGTGATCGAAACCTGGCTGGTGACCACGGCCCTGTATGTCGCGGCCTGTTACCTCATTGCCATGCTGCTGCGGTACTTCGAGCAGCGCCTGGCGATCCGCCGTTAGGAGCTTCCCATGTACGAATCCCCCAGTTGGTTGCATGAGTTGTGGGTTGCGCGGGACACCTTGTGGGCGGGCTTTGTGACCAGCGTGCAGTGTTCGGTACTGGCGATTTTGCTGGGCACCTTGATCGGCTTGGTCGCCGGGCTGGTATTGACCTATGGCCGAATCTGGATGCGCGCGCCGTTTCGTTTTTATGTCGACCTGATTCGTGGCACGCCGGTGTTTGTGCTGGTGCTGGCCTGCTTTTACATGGCCCCGGCGCTGGGCTGGCAGATCGGCGCGTTCCAGGCCGGTGTCCTGGGCCTGACGCTGTTTTGTGGCTCCCATGTCGCCGAGATCGTGCGCGGTGCCTTGCAGGCGTTGCCCCGCGGGCAGATGGAAGCCAGCCAGGCCATCGGCCTGACGTTCTACCAGGCCCTGGGCTATGTGTTGTTGCCCCAGGCGTTGCGGCAGATCCTGCCGACCTGGGTCAATTCCTCCACCGAGATCGTCAAGGCCTCGACGCTGTTGTCGGTGATCGGGGTGGCCGAACTGCTGCTCAGCACCCAGCAGGTCATTGCCCGGACCTTCATGACGCTGGAGTTCTACCTGTTCGCCGGTTTTCTCTTTTTCATCATCAATTACGCCATCGAGTTACTCGGTCGGCACATTGAAAAACGGGTGGCCTTGCCATGACTGATGTTTCGACTTCCTCCAACGCCCAGCCGCTGCTGGACATTCGTGGCCTGCGCAAACAATACGGCCCGCTCGAAGTGCTCAAGGGCGTGGACCTGAGCCTGCAGCGCGGCAACGTGGTCACGCTGATCGGCTCCAGCGGCTCGGGCAAGACCACGCTGTTGCGCTGCGTGAACATGCTGGAAGAGTTCCAGGGCGGGCGGATCATGCTCGACGGCGAGGCCATCGGCTACGACGAGATCGACGGCAAGCGCGTGCGCCACCCCGAGAAGGTCATTGCCCGGCACCGGGCCATGACCGGCATGGCCTTCCAGCAATTCAACCTGTTCCCCCACCTGACTGCTTTGCAGAACGTCACCCTGGGCCTGCTCAAGGTGAAAAAACTGCCCAAGGACGAAGCGGTGGCCCTGGCCGAGAAGTGGTTGGCGCGGGTCGGCCTGCTGGAACGGCGCAATTACTTTCCCGGTCAGTTGTCCGGCGGCCAGCAGCAGCGCGTCGCGATTGCCCGTGCAATTGCCATGAACCCCAGCCTGATGCTGTTCGACGAGGTGACCTCGGCCCTCGACCCCGAGTTGGTGGGTGAAGTGCTGAGCGTGATCAAGGGCCTGGCCGAAGACGGCATGACCATGCTGCTGGTGACCCACGAAATGCGCTTTGCCTTTGAGGTCTCCGACAAGATCGTGTTCATGAACCAGGGCCGCATCGAAGAGCAGGGCCCGCCGAAGGAATTGTTCGAACGCCCGCAATCGCCACGGTTGGCGGAATTTCTCAAGAACACCCGTTTTTAATTGCATTGCATAAGGAGAAACACCCATGAGCATTACCCGTTACGGCACTGGCAGCAGCGCAGGCGGCGGACAGCCTCGGCCCTTCGCCCGGGCCGTGGAGGCCGATGGCTGGCTGCACGTGTCCGGCCAGGTGCCGGCGGTGGACGGTGAGATCATCGTTGGCGGGATCGTCGAGCAGACGCACCAGACGATGAAGAACCTGATCGCCATTCTCGAAGAGGCCGGCTATGGCCTGGAAGACGTGGTGCGCTGTGGCGTGTGGCTGGACGACCCGCGGGATTTCTGGAGCTTCAACAAGGTGTTCGGCGAATACTTCAGCCCGGAACACGCCCCGGCCCGGGCTTGTGTGCAGGCCAGCATGATGGTCGATTGCAAGGTCGAGATCGATTGCATTGCGTACAAGAAGAAAGCCTGAGTCCAGCGAAAGCACTGTCACTGCGGGCTTGTTTGATTCATCGTGGCAAGAGCGCTGCTGTGGCACGGGCGCTTACTCTGGCGAGGAACGGTGGCAAGGGAGCTTGCTGTGGCGAGGGAGCTTGCTCCCGCTGGGGCGCGCAGCGGCCCTGAGCTTTTGGGGCGGCTACGCCACCCAGCGGGAGCAAGCTCCCTCGCCACAGTTCCTCGCCACAGCAAGCGCCCTTGCCACAGTGAATACTGGCCACCTACGAGTGAATGATCGGAAACCCAAGACATGACCGAAGACACCATCAAACGCCGGGCCCGGGGACTGGATCGGGCGTTCGATATCCTCGATTTCCTCAAGGAAATCGGCCAGCCGCTGCGTCCGAACGACATCGCCAGCGGCATCGGCAGCCCCAAGTCCACGGTCTATGAGCTGGTGGCGTCGCTGCTGGAGCGACGCATCCTCGAACCGGTGGGCAAGGATGGCCACGTTTACCTGGGCCGCCAGTTGTACTTTCTCGGCCAGGCGCACCTGCGTCATTTCGACCTGAGCCGCGAGGCCGACCAGGCCTTGCAGGACATCGTGCGCCAGACCCGGGAAACCGCGCAGATGTGCCTGCTCAACGGGCGCAAATACACCGTGGCGCTGATGAAGGAGGGCGAACGGCATTTCCGTATTTCATCGGACATCGGCGAAAACGCGCCCATCCCCTGGACAGCCTCCGGTCGCCTGTTGCTGGCGCATCTGAGCGACCAGCAGATCGTCGACCTGATCGACCCCGATGACTTCATCCTGCCAGACGGCGAGCGCCTGCCTCTGGAGCAGTTCCTGAGGGAAATCCGCCAGGCCGGCGACGAGGGGTTCTTCTCGTTCGACAGCGTGGCCGACACCTTCACCCACTGCTTCGCCGCACCGGTCAAAGACCCGAACGGTGTCGCCATCGCCACCCTGTGCATCGTCGCCCCACGGGCCGACGCCAAGAACAATTACGCCGACTATCGCCGGGTGCTGATCGAAAGCGCCAACCACCTGGCCCGGCGCATCAATGAATAGACAATAGCGGTCACCCGCGACCGCGATAGGAGTTCGACCATGTCTTCTGCCATTCAGGACGCAGCCGTAGAGAAGGGCGCCGCCACCGTGGGTGCTCACCTGTTGCGCGACGTCAGCCTGCCGGCGTTGGTGCTGCATCGCCAGGCCCTGGAGCACAACATCCGCTGGATGCAAGCGTTCGTCAGCAATAGCGGTGCCGAACTGGCGCCCCACGGCAAGACCAGCATGACCCCGGCCCTGTTCCGTCGTCAGCTCGACGCCGGCGCCTGGGGCCTGACCCTCGCCACCGCCGTGCAGACCCGTGCCGCGTACGCCCATGGCGTGCGCCGGGTGTTGATGGCCAACCAACTGGTGGGCACGCCGAACATGGCCCTGGTCGCCGATTTGCTCGCCGATCCGGCGTTCGACTTCCATTGCATGGTCGATCACCCAGACAACGTGGCCGACCTGGGCGCGTTCTTTGCCGCTCGCGGTGTGACATTGAACGTGATGATCGAGTACGGCGTGGTCGGTGGGCGTTGTGGTTGCCGTACGGAGGCTGAAGTGCTGGCCCTGGCCGAGGCGATCCGGGCGCAACCGGCGCTGGCACTGACCGGTATCGAGGGTTACGAGGGCGTGATCCACGGTGACCACGCCATCAGCGGCATCCGCGCGTTCGCCGCGTCCCTGGTCAGTTTGGCGGTGCAGTTGCAAGACAGCGGCGCGTTTGCCATCGATCGACCGATCATCACCGCCTCGGGGTCGGCCTGGTACGACTTGATCGCCGAGTCGTTCGAGGCCCAGAACGCCCATGGGCGCTTCCTCAGTGTGCTGCGCCCCGGCAGTTACGTGGCCCACGACCATGGGATCTACAAAGAGGCCCAGTGCTGCGTGCTGGAGCGTCGCAATGACCTGCACGAAGGCTTGCGCCCGGCCCTGGAAGTCTGGGCCCACGTGCAATCGCTGCCGGAGCCGGGTTTCGCGGTGATCGCCCTGGGCAAGCGCGACGTGGCCTATGACGCCGGCTTGCCGGTGCCGCTCAAGCGCTACACGCCGGGTTCGGATTCGGTGGCGGGCGACGACGTGAGCGGTTGCCAGGTGACGGCGGTGATGGACCAGCATGCGTTCATGACCGTGGCGCCGGGGGTGGCGTTGCGGGTCGGCGATATCGTTTCGTTCGGCACCTCGCATCCGTGCCTGACCTTTGATAAGTGGCGGGTCGGGTGCCTGGTGGATGAGCAGTTGCGGGTGGTCGAGAGCATGGAGACGTGTTTCTAGTCTTTGAACCGAGTTGCGGCTATCGCGAGCAAGCTCGCTCCCACACTGGATTGTTGTGAATACAAAATTTGTGATCGCCATGATCCCCTTGTGGGAGCGAGCTTGCTCGCGATAGCGGCCTGCCAGACACCGCTGAATTATCAGGATCATCCATGAGCAACCCCAAACCCCGCATCGCCCTGATCGGCGAGTGCATGATCGAACTGCAACAACGCGCCGACGGCAGCCTGCACCAGAGTTTCGGCGGCGATACCCTGAACACCGCGGTGTACCTGGCCCGTGCCTTGGGCGACAGGGGCGCGGTGGATTACGTCACGGCCTTGGGCGATGACAGTTTCAGCGACGCCATGTGCCAGGGCTGGGCGGCGGAAAACATCGGCTTGGAACGGGTCCAGCGCTTGCCTGGCCGCCTGCCGGGCTTGTATTGCATCCAGACCGACGCGGCCGGCGAGCGGCGGTTTCTGTACTGGCGCAACGAGGCGGCGGTGCGTGATTGCTTCACCACCCCGGCCGCCGCGCCGATCCTGGCGGCGCTGCCAGGCTATGACGTGCTGTATTTCAGCGGCATTACCCTGGCGGTGCTGGGGGAGCAGGGGCGCGTCAAGCTCATCGAAACCTTGGTCGAGGCACGCCGGCGCGGGGCGCAGGTGGTGTTCGATAACAATTTCCGGCCCAGGCTCTGGGCCTCGATTGACGCGGCTCGGGCGGCGTATCGCAGCGTCCTGCCCCATGTGACGCTGGCGTTGCTGACGGTGGACGACGAGCAGGCGCTATTCGGTCATCAGGACAGCGACGCGGTGTTTGCCGCCTATGCGCCTCTGGGCACGCCTGAGGTGGTGCTCAAGCGCGGCGCCGAGGCCTGTTTGATCCGCTACGAGGGGCAGTCTTACGAGGTGCCCGCCCAACGCGTCGAGCGCGTGGTGGACACCACGGCGGCCGGGGATTCGTTCAGCGCCGCCTACCTGGCGAGCCGCTTGCTGGGCGGCAGCCCGGTGGACGCCGCCGAGGCCGGGCATTTGTTGGCGAGCCGGGTGATCCAGGTGCCGGGAGCGCTGATCCCTCGCCCATGAATCACCACAGAACCTCATGTGGGAGCGGGCTTGCTCGCGAAGGCGGTGGGTCAGTCACATTGATACAACCTGACACACCGCCTTCGCGAGCAAGCCCGCTCCCACAGTGGCGGTTTCCAGGCTAATCCCGGTAAAACACCTGCACCAAGTGATAGCCGAACTTGCTCTTGATCGGCCCGTGCACCACCCGCAACGGCTTCTTGAAAATCACCGCGTCGATTGCGCCGACCATCTGCCCCGGCCGGACCTCACCCAGGTCGCCGCCGCGCTTGCCGGAAGGGCAGGTGGAATACTTCTTCGCCAGTACGTCGAAGGCTTCGCCCTTGGCGATGCGCTGCTTGAGCTGTTCGGCTTCTTCGGCGGTTTTCACCAGGATATGGCGGGCTTGGGCTTTCATGGTGGCGCGGACCTGAACGTAACGGGGCGGCGATTATGCCTCAACTCAGCTGTCATGGTTGATCATCGCCCGAATCTTGGTCGCCAGCAGGTCGAGGGTAAACGGCTTGGCCACCATGTCCATGCCCTGGTCGAGAAACCCCTGGCGCTCGGCGGCTTTCTGCGCGTAACCGGTCATGAACAGCACCTTCAGGTCAGGCCGGTGCTGGCGGGCGATTTCCGCCAGTTGCCGGCCATTCATGCCCGGCAGGCCGACGTCCGTCACCAGCAGGTCGATGCGTTGTCCTGACTCCAGCAACGGCAGTGCGGTCCTCGCGTCGCGGGCTTCAAGGGCGGTGTAGCCCAGCGCCTCCAGCAGGTCGAGCACCAGCATCCGCACCGCGGGCTCGTCCTCCACCAGCAACACGGTTTCCCCGGCGATCGCCGCTGGCACCTCCACCGTCCCGGCTGTCGCAGGCTGTTCGGCGGGCGTCATGCGCAGGCGTGGCAGGTACAACTGCACCCGAGTGCCCAGGCCTGGCACGCTGTCCAGGTTGAGGTGCCCACCGGACTGCTGGGCAAAGCCGTAGATCATCGACAAGCCCAGGCCGGTGCCCTGGCCGATGGGCTTGGTGGTGAAGAACGGATCGAAGGCCTTGGCCAGCACCGAAGGGGTCATGCCGCTGCCGTTGTCGCTGACGGCGATCATCACGTAGTCGCCGGCCTTGACCGGTTCCAGGGTGTCGATGTCATTGCCGTCGAGGTAGACATTGGCGGTTTCGATGACCAGCTCGCCGCCGTCGGGCATGGCGTCCCGGGCGTTGATCACCAGGTTGAGCAGGGCGTTTTCCAGCTGGCTGGCGTCGGTGCTGACCGGCCACAGCTCGTGGCCCAGTTGCAGGCGCAGCACGATGTGCTCGCCGGTGGTGCGCCGGAGCAGGTCCTCCAGCGAGTGCACCAGGTCATTGGGGTCCAGCGGCTTGCGGTCCAGGGACTGGCGACGGGAAAACGCCAGGAGCCGATGGGTCAGCGCGGCGGCGCGGTTGGCCGAGGACACGGCCGCTTCGGTGAAGCGTCCGATTTCCGCCACCCGGCCATTGGCGATGTAGCGCTGCATCAGGTCAAGGCTGCCCAGGATCCCGGTGAGCATGTTGTTGAAGTCATGGGCGATGCCGCCCGTGAGCTGGCCGACCGCTTCCATCTTCTGGGCGTGGCGCAACGCTTCTTCGGCGCGCTCGCGTTCGAACATTTCTTCTTGCAGGCGTTGGTTGGCCTCGGCCAGTTGGCGGGTGCGGGCGATCACCCGGTCTTCCAGGGTCTCGTTGAGGTTGCGCAAGGCTTCTTCGGTCTTCTTGCGCTCGGTTTCGTCGATCACGAAGATGTAGAAGCCGTTCACCGCGCCGTCCGCTCCACGGCGCGGGAGGTAGTTGGTCAGGGCATGGCGCGGCCGGCCATCGCGGTGGGCCGACTCGATGGCGAAACTGCACGGGTGGCCCGCCAGGGCCTCGGCGATGTGCGCGGCGCGCAAGGCATAGGCTTCTTCACCGAGCACTTCGCGGATGGTCTTGCCGTAGAGTTCTTGTGGGGTCAGGCCGTACCAGTCCAGGTAGGCGCTGTTGTTCAGCCGGAAACGCTCGTCGCGGTCCACGTAACTGATGAGGATCGGCATGGCGTTGATGATCAGTTGCAGCTCGTTCTGGCTCTGGCGCAGCGCCTGCTCGGCGTGCTTGCGCTCGGTGAGGTCCAGGGCGGCGCCAAGAAAGCGCTTCGGCCGACCGTGGCGATCCTTGTAGCAGCGGCCCCGGACGAACACCCAGCGCATTTCGCCGGTGGGCTGCACCAGGCGGTATTCCTCGGCGTATTCGGTGCCGTGGCTGATGCAGTGCCTGATGCTGCGGGCAACCATGGCCCGGTCTTCGGGGTGCACGCCTTCAAGGTAGGCGCTGATGGGGAGCTGGCGCGACAGGTTCGGGTCGACGCCATGCAGGCGGGCGAAATGCGCGTCGGCCACGAAGCGGTCTTCGCGGATGTCCCAGTCCCAGGTGCCCAGCGCATCGGCGGCGGCCAGGGCCAGTTGCAGGCGTTCTTCGCTTTCATGCTGGGCCTTGAGGCTGGCTTCGGAGCGGCGCTCGAACTCCTGGGTCAGGCGTCGGCGTTCGCTGGTCTCGATGGCCGTGACCAGGAGGCCGGCGACGTGACCGCCTTCGTCATGCACCGGGCTGTAGGTCAGGTCCAGCCACACGTCGCACAGGCGGCCGGCGAAAGGCACGCGCCATTGCTGGTCGCGGCAGGCATGGCCATGGCCTTGCAATACCCGTTCATAAATCGTCTCGGTCGCGGCCTTGAGCTCGGGCCAGGCGAGGTGGGTCGGCTGGCCGAACGTGCGCGGGTGCTTGTCGCCGATGAGTCGGGCAAAGGCGTCGTTGTACAACTGGCACAGCTGCGGGCCCCACAGCAGGGCCATCGGCATCGGCGAATGGAGCATGATGTCCACGGCGGTGCGCAGGCTCTGGGGCCAGGTGTGGGCAGCGCCCAGCGGGCTCGAGGCCCAGTCCAGGCGGGCAATCAGGCCCTGGGTGTCGCTGCCGACAGGTGTTGCGTTCATCACGGAATCCCTGGAAATCATGTCTGTGTGGCGGTGTCTACTATCCTTCGAGGACGGTAAGCGCGGGTTGATCTGAAGAGGTGCATGCTCGGGTCAGCTTGTTTCATTGATGTCTCGCGGAAGTTTCAGTCCATGGAAATCGATCCCTTGTTGCGAATCCTGGCGAGCCAGGATGGCTCCGACCTTTATCTGTCCACCGGTGCACCGCCGTGCGCGAAATTCGAGGGGGTGCTCAAGCCTCTGGGTTCCCAGGCGTTCAAGGTTGGCGACATTGCCGGGCTCGCCGAGTCTTTGATGGACGCCGAACAGCGCCTTGAGTTCGATCGAGAGCTGGAAATGAACCTGGCAATTTCCCTCGCCGGCGTCGGGCGGTTCCGGGTCAACGTCTTCAAGCAGCGTAACGACGTGTCCATGGTGATCCGCAACGTCAAGCTGGACATCCCGCGCTTCGAAGACCTGAAGCTGCCTCCGGTGCTGCTGGAGAGCGTGATGCGCAAACAGGGGCTGATCCTGTTCGTCGGCGCCACGGGGTCCGGCAAGTCGACGTCCCTGGCGGCGTTGATCGATTACCGCAATCGCCACAGCAGTGGCCACATCATCACCATCGAGGACCCGGTGGAGTATATCCATCGGCACAAAAAATCGATCATCAACCAGCGTGAGGTCGGTGTCGACACCCGCAGCTTTCACGCCGCCCTGAAAAATACCCTGCGCCAGGCGCCGGATGTGGTGCTGATCGGTGAAATCCGCGACCGGGAAACCATGGAACACGCCCTGGCCTTCGCCGACACCGGGCACCTGGTGATTTCCACGTTGCATGCCCATAACGCCAACCAGGCCCTGGACCGGGTGATCAATTTCTTTCCCGAAGAGCGCCGGCCGCAACTGCTCAGCGACCTGGCCAACAACCTCCAGGCCTTCATCTCCCAGCGCCTGGTGCGCACCGTGAGCGGCCAGCGCCGCGCGGCGGTGGAGGTGATGCTGGGCTCGCCCACGGTGGCCGACCTGATCCGGCGCAACGAACTGAGCGAGCTCAAGGGCATCATGGAGAAATCGGAAGAGCTGGGCATGCAAACCTTCGATCAGGCCCTGTTCAACCTGGTGGTGGAAGGTGCCATCGACGAGGAGCAGGCGCTGAAGAATGCCGACTCGGCGAACAACCTGCGCTTGCGCCTGAAGCTGCATGCCGAGTCGGGCGCCGCGCCGCCGGCTGATCCGGCGGCGGGGGAGTGGGGGTTGGTGGATTGACACAACCCAAGGCGTGTTCCTGTGGCGAGGGAGCTTGCTCCCGCTGGACTGCGCAGCAGGCCTGATGCGGTTGCTGCGCACCCGAGCGGGAGCAAGCTCCCTCGCCACAAAAGCGCTTGGCCGTGCCTAACTGGCCAGTTCCGGCCGCTCCCGAAACTGCTCCAGCGCCTCGGGATTGGCCAGGGCGTCGGTGTTCTTCACCGCCTCGCCATGCACCACGTTGCGCACCGCCAGCTCCACCACCTTGCCGCTGATGGTTCGTGGAATGTCGGTGACCGGCAGGATCTTCGCCGGAACATGGCGCGGCGTGGTGTTGGCGCGGATGACCTGACGGATCCGCTGGGCCAGGTCCTCATCGAACGCCACCCCGTCGCGCAACCGCACGAACAGCACCACCCGCACGTCGCCCTGCCATTGCTGGCCGATGGCAACGCTGTCGAGCACCTGCTCGATCTTTTCTACCTGCCGATAGATTTCCGCCGTGCCGATGCGCACGCCGCCGGGGTTGAGCACCGCGTCGGAGCGCCCGTGGATCAGCAGGCCGCCGTGGGGCAGTTCCTCGGCGTAATCGCCTTGGGCCCACACGCCGGGAAACTGGGCGAAATAGGATGCGCGCAGCTTTTCCCCCTGGGGGTCGTTCCACAGGCCAATGGGCATCGCCGGGAAATGCCGGGTGCACACCAGTTCGCCTTTCTCGCCGATGACCGCTTTGCCGGCGTCGTTCCAGACCTGCACGGCCATGCCCAGGCTCTTGCCCTGCATTTCGCCCCGGCGCACCGCTGACAGCGGGTTGCCATTGACGAAACACGAGACGATGTCGGTGCCGCCGGACATTGAGGCGAGACAGACGTCTGGCTTGACGTCACGGTACACATAATCGTAGCTGTGGGGCGCCAGCGCCGAGCCGGTGGACAGCAGGGTTTTCAGGCTGCCCAGGTCATGGCTGTGCCGCGGCTTCAGGCCCTGGCTCTCCAGGGCGGCGAGAAATTTCGGGCTGGTGCCGAACACGCTGATGCGCTGCTGGTCGATCAGGTCCAGCAGGCGCTCGGGGCCTGGATGGAACGGCGAGCCGTCGTAGAGCACCACGGCGCTGCCCACCGCAAGGGCCGACACCAGCCAGTTCCACATCATCCAGCCGCAGGTGGTGTAATAGAACAGCCGGTCCTGGGGGCCGAGATCGACGTGCAGGCCGTGTTCCTTGACGTGCTGCAGCAACACACCGCCGGTGCCGTGGACGATGCACTTGGGCACGCCGGTGGTGCCGCTGGAATAGAGAATGTACAGCGGGTGGTCGAAGGGCACGCCGGTGAACTCCGGTTCGCCGCCGCTGTGGTAGAAGTCTGCCCACAAGGCGACGCGGGCCGGGGTCTTGAAGTCGTCCGGGCGTGCTTGCGGCTGGGCGTAGGGCAGCACGATCAGTTGCTGCAGCGACGGCAGCCGCTGGAGGATTTCGTTGACCTTGGCCCGCTGGTCGATGACCTTGCCGGCGTAGCGGTAACCGGCGCAGGTGATCAGTACCTTGGGTTCGATCTGGCCGAACCGATCGATGACGCCTTGGGTGCCGAAGTCCGGTGACGAACAAGACCAGATCGCCCCCAGGCTGGTGGTGGCGAGCATGCCCACCAGTGTCTGCCAGGTGTTGGGCATGCAGGCGGCCACGCGATCGCCCTGGGTGACGCCGGCGGCCCGCAGGCTTCGTTGCAGGCCGGCGACCTGGGCGGCGAGTTCGGCCCAGGTCAGTTGTTCCTGGCCGCCGTCTTCATCGATGGCCACCACCGCGACGGCCTCGTCGCGACGGCGCAACAGATGTTCGGCAAAGTTCAGGGTGGCGCCGGGGAACCACCGGGCACTGGGCATTTGCGGGCCTTCCACCAAAACCTCGCGGGGCGCCTGGTGAAAGTGAATCTCGAAGAAATCGACGATGGCCTGCCAGAAGGCTTCGCGCTGGTCGATGCTCCAGGCGTGCAGGGCCGGGTAGTCGTCGAGTTGCAGAGCGTGTCGGGCGTTGACGAACCGGCGAAAGGCGTCCATTCGCGACTGGGCGATGCGTTCGGGGGTGGGTTGCCAGAGGGTGTCGGACATGGCGTGCCTCTTATTCTTTTATAGGGGCTTACAAACATTGCAGCACAAGGTGCTATTTGTGGCGAGGGAGCTTGCTGTGAGAAGTGCTTCTGTGGCGAGGGAGCTTGCTCCCGCTCGGCTGCGAAGCGGCCGCAAATCGGGGGCGCTACGCACCCCAGCGGGAGCAAGCTCCCTCGCCACAAAGGCGTTCTCGCCTTGGAGATGGGGACTTACTGCGCCAGCCACCCACCGTCGATATTCCACGCCGCGCCACGCACCTGGCTGCCGGCTTCGCTGCACAGGAACAACACCAGTTCGCCCAACTGCGGCGGGGTGACGAATTCCAGGGACGGCTGCTTCTCGGCCAGCAAGTCATGCTGGGCCTGCTGCGGGTCGACGCCGCTGGCGATGCGGTCGTCGATCTGTTTCTGCACCAGCGGCGTCAGCACCCAGCCGGGGCAGATGGCGTTGCACGTCACGTTGCTGGTGGCGGTTTCCAGGCCGACCACCTTGGTCAGGCCGATCACCCCGTGCTTGGCCGCGACATAGGCGGCCTTGCCCACCGAGCCGACCTGGCCGTGCACCGACGCAATGTTGATGATCCGGCCCCAGCCTTTGGCGCGCATGCCCGGCAGGCTCAGGCGAGTGGCGTGGAACACCGAGGACAGGTTGATGGCGATGATCGAGTCCCAGCGCTCCACCGGAAAGTCTTCCACGGCGGCCACGTGCTGGATCCCGGCGTTGTTCACCAGGATGTCGACGCCGCCGAACTCGCGCTCGGCGTAGGCGAGCATGTCGGCGATCTGCGCCGGGTCGCTGACGTCGGCCGGGTGATGGCCGACCCGGCCGGTGAACTGTTGCACCTCGGCGATCACCGCCGAGGCATCGCCAAAGCCATTGAGGATCAGGTTGGCGCCGGCCTTGGCCAGGCCCAAGGCGATGCCCAGGCCGATGCCGCTGGTAGAACCGGTGACCAGGGCAGTCTTGCCCGAAAGGGTTGTCGTCATGGGAACCTCACACAATGCCAGTGGCGTAGAACACGCCGATCACGACGAAGACCGCGAGGGTCTTGATCAGCGTAATGCAGAAAATGTCTTTGTAGGCTTCACGGTGGGTCAGGCCGGTGACCGCCAGCAGGGTGATCACCGCGCCGTTGTGCGGCAGGGTGTCCATGCCGCCACTGGCCATGGCGGCCACGCGGTGCAGCACTTCCAGGGGAATGTTGGCGGCGTGGGCAGCGCTGATGAAACTCTCGGACATGGCCGCCAGGGCGATGCTCATGCCGCCCGAGGCGGAACCGGTGATGCCCGCCAGCAGTGTGACGGTCACGGCTTCATTGACCAGCGGGTTGGGGATGCTCTTGAGCCAGTCGGCCAGGACCAGGAACCCTGGCAACGAAGCGATCACCGCGCCGAAGCCGTATTCCGATGCGGTGTTCATCGCCGCCAGCAGGGCACCGCCCACCGCGCTTTTGCTGCCTTCGGCCAACTTGCTGCGAATGGCCCGGAAGCCAAACGCCAGGACCATGAGAATGCCCACCAGCAAGGCCGCCTGCACGGCCCAGATCGCGGTGAGCTTGGCGATGTCGCTGGTGACCGGGGCAGCCATGCCCGGCAGCGCTAGGCTGTGGCTCTTGCCGTACCACTGGGGAATCCATTGGGTGAACAGCAGGTTCATGATGCCCACCGCCAGCAGCGGCGAAACGGCGATCCACGGGTTGGGCAGTTGGATGTCTTCGGCGGTTTCCGGCTCGTTGCGCAACTGTGTGCCATAGCCTTCGCCCAGGCGTTGGGCCTTGTTGCGCTGGCGCTGGAGGAACAGCATGCCGACGCTGAACACGAAGAGCGTGCCGATCACGCCCAGCCAGGGCGCGGCCCAGGCCGTGGTGTTGAAAAAGGTGCTGGGGATGATGTTCTGGATCTGCGGTGTGCCGGGCAGCGCGTCCATGGTGAAGGAGAACGCACCAAGGGCGATGGTGGCCGGGATCAGCCGCTTGGGAATGTCGCTCTGGCGGAACATCTCGGCGGCGAACGGGTACACCGCGAACACCACCACGAACAGCGACACGCCACCATAGGTCAGCAGCGCGCAGACCAGCACGATCACCAGCATCGCCTGGCGAGTGCCCAGCAAGCGGATGGCCGCCGCGACGATGGAGCGGGAGAACCCCGACAACTCGATCAGCTTGCCGAACACCGCGCCGAGCAGGAACACCGGAAAGTACAGTTTGATGAAACCGACCATTTTCTCCATGAACACCCCGGTGAATGCAGGGGCCACGGCGGCAGGGTCGGTGAGCAGGACGGCGCCGAGGGCGGCGATGGGGGCGAAGAGGATAACGCTGTAGCCACGGTAGGCGGCGACCATCAGCAGCGCAAGGGCTGCCAGGGCAATGATCACACTCATGGTGTGTCTCCTGGGATTGTTATTGTTGTGGTGAAGCGGTGACGGAGGCTTTAGCGAGTTCTGTGCCAGGTAGGTAACTTGCTGAAATTTAAGGAATTATTTTGTGAGCAGTGTGAGTTGGAAAGGATTTGTCTCTGTTTTGAGATTTTCAGGGGGTGTGCTGGCCTCTTCGCGGGCAAGCCCGCTCCCACATTAGACCGTGGTGTCTTGTCAAAATGTGGGAGTGGGCTTGCCCGCGAAGAGCGCGGAGCGCTCAACAAAGGCATGATCTAAAAAAAGAGACAATCGTCTCGTTATTGAGACTCGGCAATCCCCAGCGCCACCATTTTCTTGTACAGTGTCGACCGCCCCAGTCCCAATCGCTGCGCCGCGTCGACCACCTTGCCGCCGCATTGCGCGAGGGTGGTTTCGATCAACTGCCGGTCGAATCGCGCCCGGGCCTGACTGAAGGTTTCCTGGGGCAGCGGTTCCAGTACCGGGCTGGCGCTGCGGGTCACGGGGGTGAAAGTACCGATGGCCGCGCGGATGTCGGTGGCGGTGAGCAGCAGGTTGTCGCTGAGCAACGCGGCCCGTTCCAGCACGTTGCGCAGTTCGCGGATGTTCCCCGGCCAGGCGTGCTGCCCCAGCAGGTGGAGGGCGTCGGGGTTCAGTTCGTGCTGGCTGCGCAGGTCTTCGAGGATCGCTTCGCTCAGGGCGGGCAAGTCGTCGAGGCGCTCGCGCAGGGGCGGAACCTGGATCGGCAGCACATTGAGACGGTAATACAGGTCGGCGCGGAACTCGCCGCGCTTGATGGCCGCTTCCAGGTCCATGGACGTGGCGGCGATCACCCGCACATCGCTTTGCAGCACTGCGTTGGAACCCACCGGCTCGTACTCTTTTTCCTGGAGCACCCGCAGCAGCTTGCTTTGCAACGGCAGCGGCATGTCGCCGATCTCATCGAGGAACAAGGTGCCGCCCTGGGCAATCTGCAGTTTGCCGGCGCGGCCCTTGCGGTCGGCCCCGGTAAAGGCGCCGGGCGCGGTGCCGAAGAACTCGGCCTCCAGCAGCGCCTCGGGGATCGCCGCGCTGTTGATGCTGACAAAGGCTTTGTGCGCCCGGGGCGAGGCACTGTGGATCGCCTGGGCCAGCAGTTCCTTGCCGGTGCCGGTTTCGCCCAGCAGCAGCACTGGCGAATCGGTGCTGGCGCTGCGCCGGGCACGACGCTTGACCTCCAGGCCGGCGCTGCTGGTGCCGATGAAATGGGCGAAGTTGTACTTGGTCTGCCGCGCCCGCAGCAGCGAGCGGGTGGAGGCCAGTTCTTCCTGCATGCTCAAGTAACGCTTGAGCATCGGCGACAGGCGATGC
The DNA here is from genome assembly GCF_036693845.1 of Pseudomonas sp. MS646. Taxonomy (NCBI): domain Bacteria; kingdom Pseudomonadati; phylum Pseudomonadota; class Gammaproteobacteria; order Pseudomonadales; family Pseudomonadaceae; genus Pseudomonas; species Pseudomonas sp. MS646. The sequence continues at coordinate 3,857,033 of NZ_CP144763.1, read as the reverse complement.
AGTTCCCCGAACAAGGCAAAGCCGATGGCGCCGATGACCGCCCCGGCGCTGTCATGGATCGGCAGGCGCATCACCACCAGCGGCTCCTTGGGCATCTCCTGCATGTCGAGCAATATCGGCTGCCCGGTACGCACCACCTCCCGCAGCAGGCTACCGGGGATTACGCTCTCGCAGGCTCGGCCGATCGCTTCCTGTGCCGAGTTCAGGCCGAAGCGCCGGGCGTAGCGTTCGTTCATCCAGACGATATTCGCGTCCCGGTCGACGATGACCGTGCCTTCGCTGGATTGCTCGATGATTTCGAACAACGAACGGATCGCCAGGGTGCGTACGCGCTGGTAGTCCTTGAGATTTTCGGTCGGGCGCATCGGGCGTTTCCAGAAAGAGGTGGGGGTGGTGTCCTCTGGCGAGTCTGTTGCAGCGGCATTATGCCGTAGAACCCTTTGATTGAGATCCGTGGTTTACGCGGCGGGAAAATTGTACAGTTATTTTTGATTTGTACATTTTTGGGGGCCCTCTATGAATCCGTTCAATCCTCGTAAACTCGCGCTTTCGAAATGGACGGCGTGCGCGCCGGTTAATAAGGAAAAGCATTTCCTGGTCACCCAACTGATCTGTGACGAGGTCGGCGTGCCGCTGCAGGTCGAATTGCAAGCGGTCTACAGTGGCCGTGCCGAGCGGCTGGACTGGCGCGAGTTGCGCGATGACAAGCGTTGGCGCATGGGCTGGAAATGAAAGGGGCTTGGTGATTGAAGGCGCCTCAAGAAGGGCTTTAAGTTGTACATAAATAAAAACTTGTACAATTATTGTTGCAGTCATGGCTTAATGGCATCTCTCCAACCAAAAGGCACCTGAGCCTTCAGGTCGCTCGACCCACGCATCCAACGTTCCAGAGTGGCGCCCATGTTCATTCGTACCCGCAAGCATCAGCAGGTCTTGCATGAAATCCAGGCCAGGGAGGCTTATCTTCAAGCGCAGCACCTGGCGCTGCATGCCTGCATGGCCGTGCTCGAGCTCGCGCCGACCGGTGAGGTACTGGGCGCCAGTCCCCTGTTCCTGCAAATGACCGGGCACTCGCTCGACGAGATCCTGGGCAAGCACCACCAGACCTTTTGCCCGCCGGCCTACGCCCGCAGCCCGCAGTACGCAGCGCTGTGGCAGCGCTTGGTGCGAGGTGAAAGTGCCAGCGACCGGTTTCTGCAATTGACCCGTGATGGACGCTGGACATGGGTGGAGGCGGACTATGTCCCGGTACGAGAGGCGGGGACGGGTGTGCAGCGCATCATCAGCATCGTTCGCGACGTCAACGATGAGGTGCTTCGCTCCCAGGCCGAGTCCAGCTTCACGCAGGCGATCGACCGCTCGATGGCGGTCATCGAGTTTGACCTGAACGGGCAGGTGGTCAATGCCAATGCGAATTTCCTGAAGGTGGTGGGCTATGGCCTGGAAGAGGTGCGCGGCCAGCACCACCGTTTGTTCTGCAAACCCAGCGAGGCGCAGAGCGAAGCCTATCGCAGCTTCTGGGCTGCACTGAACCGGGGCGAATACATGGGAGGGCTTTTCGAGCGGGTCGACAAGCGCGGGGCGACCCTCTGGCTGCAGGCCACCTACAACCCGCTCTATGATGCCCAGGGTCATTTGTATGGGGTGGTCAAGTTCGCCACCGATTGCACCGCTGAGATCGAACAGCGCCAGCGCGAATCGAGGGCGGCGCAGTTGGCCTTCGAGACGTCGCGGCAGACCGATGAACACACCCGGCTCGGCACCGCCGTTGTGCAGGAAACCGTGACCGTCGTGCAGAGCATCGCCGATGAACTCCAGGCAGTGGCCACGGGCATCGGGGCCCTGAGCGCGCAGTCCGAGGAAATCGGCACCATCGTCGATGCCATCCGGGGCATTGCCGAACAGACCAATCTGTTGGCCCTCAATGCCGCCATCGAAGCAGCCCGCGCGGGGGAGCAGGGGCGTGGCTTCGCAGTCGTGGCCGATGAGGTGCGCAACCTGGCACGGCGTACGAGCCAGGCCACCGTCGCCATCACTGAGGTGGTCGGCAAGAACCGCGAGCTCGCCAGGCAAGCGGTCACCAGCATGCAGTCGAGTACCCTCAAGGCAGAGCAGGGGGTCACATTGGCGAACGAGGCGGGGGCGGTCATCCAGGATATTCACCGGGGCGCGCAGCAGGTCGTGACGGTGATGGGCGATTTCGCCAGCACCCTGGACCAGCGACGGGGCGCCTGAACGGCGGGCTTAGCCGGGATGCGCCGCCGCCAAAAGCTCCTTGGTGTAGGCATGGCGGGGCGCGTCGAAGACGTCATGGCTGGCGCCGCATTCGACCACCTTGCCATCCTTGATGACGATCACGTCGTGGGCCAGGGCGCGCACCACCGCCAGGTCATGGCTGATGAACAGGTAGGTCAACCCGTGCTTTTCCTGGAGCTGGCGGAGCAGGGCGACCACTTGCTTTTGCACGGTCCGGTCCAGGGCCGAGGTCGGTTCGTCCAGCAGCATCAGTGCCGGCTTGAGCACCAGCGCCCGGGCAATGGCGATGCGCTGGCGCTGGCCACCGGAAAACTCATGGGGGTAGCGATGCCGGCTCTGCGGGTCCAGGCCGACTTCCTTGAGAGCCTGGATCACCCGTGCCTCGCACTCCTCGGCGCTGGAGGGGCTATGGACCTCAAGGCCTTCGCTGATGATCTGCTGCACCGACATCCGTGGGCTGAGGCTGCCGAATGGGTCCTGGAACACCACCTGCATCTGCTTGCGCCAGGGGCGCAGGGCCTTCTGTGATAGATGATCGAGGGCTTCCCCCTGGAAACGGATGCTGCCCTCGGACTCGATCAACCGCAGGATCGCCTGGCCGAGCGTGGACTTGCCGGAGCCGGACTCACCAACGATGCCCAGGGTCTTGCCGCGCTGGATATTCAGGCTGATGCCGTCCACGGCGCGCAGGTATTGCTTGCGCTGGAACAGCCCGCCGCCAAGGGCGAAACTCACGCGCAGGTCCTGGACCTGGAGCACGTCCTCGCGATCATCCCGGGGCAGCGCCTCGCCTTCCGGTTCGGCGTGCAGCAGCTCGCAGCTGTAGGGGTGTTTCGGTGCGCTGAACAGGGTTTCGCACGGCGCTTGCTCGACGATCTCGCCGGCCTTCATCACGCACACCCGTTGGGCGATGCTGCGCACCAGGTTCAAGTCGTGGCTGATCAACAGCAGCGACATACCGAGCCGCTGCTGGAGGGACTTGAGCAGCAACAGGATCTTGCGCTGCACGGTCACGTCCAGGGCGGTGGTCGGCTCGTCGGCGATCAACAGTTCCGGCTCGCAGGCCAGGGCCATGGCAATCATCACCCGTTGTCGCTGACCGCCCGACAGTTGATGCGGATAGGCCTTGAGCCGTTCGGTGGGGTTCTGGATACCCACCAGGGCGAGCAGTTCCAGGATGCGCGCGCGCGCCGCCTTGCCGCCTAGCCCACGGTGCAGCATCAGGGTTTCACCGATCTGTTTTTCGACACTGTGCAACGGGTTCAGGGACGTCATCGGTTCCTGGAAGATCATTGCGATCCGGTTGCCGCGCAACTCGCGCAAGGTCTTGGCGTCGGCGCCCACCAGTTCCTGGCCGCGATAGCGAATGCTGCCGGTGGTGCGGGTGCCGGTGTCGGGCAACAGTTGCAGGATCGAATGGGCCGTCACCGACTTGCCGGAGCCTGATTCGCCCACCAGCGCCAGGCACTCGCCGGGGCGGATGTCCAGGCACAGGCTGCGCACCACGGTGTGGTCGTTGAAGGCCACGCTCAGGTCGCGGATTTCGATCAGGTTGTCGCTCATTCCCGGATCAGGATCGTGGATCGAACGCATCGCGCAGGGCCTCCCCAATGAACACCAGCAGCGAAAGGATCAGCGCCAGGGTGAAGAACGCCGTCAGCCCCAGCCACGGTGCTTGCAGGTTTTGCTTGCCCTGGCCAATCAGCTCGCCCAGCGAAGCGCTGCCGGCTGGCATGCCGAAGCCGAGGAAATCCAGGGCGGTGAGGGTGGAAATCGCGCCGGTGAGAATGAAGGGCAGATAGCTAAGGGTGGCATTCATCGCGTTGGGCAGGATGTGCCGCACGATCACCTTGCGATCGGACAGGCCCAGGGCCCGGGCGGCTTTCACGTATTCGAGATTGCGCCCGCGCAGGAATTCGGCCCGCACCACGTCTACCAGGGCCAGCCAGGAAAACAGCGCCATGATCCCCAGCAACCACCAGAAATTCGGCTCGACGAAACCGGACAGGATGATCAACAGGTAAAGCACCGGCAGCCCGGACCAGACTTCCAATAGGCGTTGCCCCAGCAGGTCGACCCAGCCGCCGTAGTAGCCCTGCAATGCACCGGCGGCGATGCCGATCAGCGCGCTGATGGCGGTCAATGCCAGGGCGAACAGGATCGACACCCGGGCGCCGAAGATCACCCGGGCCAACACGTCCCGGGACTGATCATCGGTGCCCAGCCAGTTCACCGAGGTGGGTGGGCTCGGCGCCGGTTGGGTGAGGTCGTAGTTGGGGGTGTCGTCGCTGAACGGGATCGGCGGGAACAGCAGCCAGCCGCCGTCCTTGTGGATCAGGTTCTGCACGTAGCTGCTGCGGTAGTCGGCCTGGAACGGCAGCTGCCCGCCGAACGCCTGCTCGGTGTAGCGCTTGAACACCGGGAAGTACAGCGAACCCTGGTAGCTCACCACCAGCGGCTTGTCGTTGGCGATCAATTCGCCGCCCAAGGTGAGGGTGAACAGGCCAATGAACAGCCACAGCGACCACCAGCCCCGACGGTTTTTCTTGAAACGCTCGAAGCGCCGGCGGCCCAGGGGCGAAAGTCTGAACATCAGGCGTTCCTCGCGGCGAAGTCGATGCGCGGGTCCACCAGGGTGTAGCAGAGGTCGCCGATCAGTTTGATCAGCAGGCCGAACAGCGTGAAGATGAACAGCGAGCCGAACACCACCGGATAATCCCGGGACACCGCCGCTTCGTAGCTCATGCGTCCCAGGCCGTCGAGGGAAAAGATCACCTCAATCAGCAACGACCCGGCAAAGAACACGCTGATGAACGCCTGGGGAATCCCCGAGACCACCAGGAGCATGGCATTGCGGAACACATGCCCGTACAGCACCCGGCGTTCGCTCATGCCCTGGGCACGGGCGGTGACCACGTACTGGCGAGTGATTTCATTGAGGAACGAGTTCTTGGTCAGGATCGTCAGCGTGGCGAAGCCGCCGATCACCAGCGAGCTCACCGGCAGCACCAGGTGCCAGAAGTAGTCGGCGACCTTGCCCAGTGTCGACAGCGACTCGAAGTTATCCGACACCAGCCCGCGCACCGGAAACCAGTTCAGCGATGTGCCGCCGGCGAACATCACGATCAGGAACATCGCGAACAGGAACGCCGGCATGGCATAGCCAATGATGATCGCCGTGCTGCTCCACACATCGAAAGCAGAGCCGTGGCGGACCGCCTTGCGAATGCCCAGGGGGATCGACACCAGGTAGGTGATCAGCGTTGCCCAGAGCCCGAGGGAAATGGTCACCGGCATTTTCTCCAGGATCAGGTCGGTGACCGTGGCGCCGCGGAAAAAACTCTTGCCGAAATCCAGTCGAGCATAACTGCTGAGCATCAGCCACAGGCGTTCATGGGCCGGCTTGTCGAAGCCGTACTGTTTCTCGATGTCCTTGATCAGTTGCGGGTCCAGGCCCCGACTGGCGCGGGAGCTGCCGGTCATGGCGTTGCCCGAGCTGCCGACGCTGGCGCCGCCGATGCCTTGCAGGTGGGCGATGGCTTGCTCCACCGGCCCGCCGGGCGCGGCCTGGATGATGACGAAGTTCACCAGCAGGATGATCACCAGGGTCGGAATGATCAGCAGCAGCCGACGTGCGATGTAGGCCCACATCAATGCCGTCCTCCAGGTGCGCCACGCTTGATGCGCTCGGCGGTCATCTGCTCGTTGGTCAGCGGCGTGGTGCTGATCTCCCACCAGCTTTCGATGGCTTCGTCATTGCTGGCCTGCACCTTCGGAATGCCGAAGCGGTTCCACCACACGGTGGAGCTGCCCGGTGGGTAGTAGTTGGGGATCCAGTAGTAGTTCCACTGCAGCACCCGGTCGAGGGCGTGGGCATGGCGCAGCATGTCGCCCTGGGTGGTGGCCCTGACCAGTCCGTCGATCAGGCTGTCCACCGCCGGGTTCTTCAAGGCCATGTAATTGTTGGCGCCTGGATCGTTGGCCGCCGCCGAGCCGAAGTAGTTGTAGAGTTCAATGCCCGGCGACGTACTGACCGGGTAGCCGGTGACGATCATGTCGTAGTCGCGGCTCATCAGGCGATTGACGTACTGGGATGGGTCGATGCGGCGGATGCTCATGTCGATGCCGATCTGCGCCAGGTTGCGCTTGTACGGCAGCAGCAGGCGGTCCATGCCGTTCTGGGTGTTCAGGAAGGTGAAGCTCAGCGGTTCGCCCTCGGCATTCACCAGGCGATCACCTTCGGGCTTCCAGCCGGCCTGTTCCAGCAGGGCCAGGGCTTGCAGCTGCTTGTCGCGGATCACGCCGCTGCCATCGGTTTTCGGTGCCTCGAACACCTGGTCGAAGACTTCGTCGGGGACTTGCCCGCGCAAGGGTTCGAGGATCGCCCGTTCGGCGGCATCAGGCAGTTGCCGGGCGGCCAGGTCGGTGTTGGAGAAGAAACTTTGCTGACGCACATAGACGTTGCGCATCATCTGGCGGTTGCTCCATTCGAAATCCCAGAGCATCGCCAGGGCCTGGCGAACCCGGCGGTCCTGGAACTGCGGGCGTTGCAGGTTGAAGACAAACCCCTGGGCCGTCTGCGGTGCCTCGGTGGCAAGGTGGGCCTTTTGCAGGCGACCGTCGCGCAGGGCCGGGCTGTCATAGCCGATGGAAAAACCGGTGGCGGAAAATTCCCGGTTGTAGTCGTAAGCGCCGCCGCGCAGCACTTGCCGGGCGACATCGGTGTCGCCGAAATACTCGATGCTGAAATGGTCGAAATTGTACAGTCCGCGGCTGACCGGCAGGTCCTTGCCCCACCAGTCGGCGTTGCGTTCGAACGTGATGCTGCGGCCGGAATCGACCTTGCCCACGCGATACGGGCCACTGCCCAGCGGTGCTTCGTAGCCGCCTCCGCTGGCGAAGTCGCGGCTCTTCCACCAATGTTCGGGCAAGACCGGCAAGGTGGCGATATCCAGGGGCAGGGTGCGGCTTTCATTGTTCTTGAAGTCGAAGCGCACGGTGCGCTCGTCTTCGATGACCACGTCTTTGACGGCGGCGAACTGGGCGCGATAGCGCAGGCTGCCCTGGCTCATCAGCAGCTCGAAACTGTAGCGCACGTCCTGGGCGGTGATCGGCTTGCCATCGGCGAAGCGGGCCTTGGGGTTCAGGTAGAACCGCAGGAACAGGCCGTCGTCCGAACGCTCCATTTTCTCGGCCACCAGGCCATAGACGGTGTAGGGTTCATCCAGCGAACGCTGGGCCAGCGGCGAATACAGCAAGCCGTCGATCTGGCTGACGCCGATGCCTTTGTCGATGTAGGGCAGGACGTGGTCGAACTGGCCGATCTCGACGGCCGAGCGGCGCAAGGTGCCGCCCTTGGGCGCCTGGGGGTTGGCGTAGGCAAAGTGGCCGAAGCCTTCGGAATATTTGGCCGGTTCGCCATAGACGGTCAGCGCGTGTTGCGGTGCGGCAGCCACACCGACGGCGCCTGTCAGCACGGCCACGGCGGTCAACAGCAATGAAGGAAACGCCAGTCGCATTGTCAGCCTTAAAGCCGGGTGATCGATAAGCACGATTTGTACGCGAGCGACGCGCTGATCGCCAGCCCTGTGGCGAGGGAGTTGTGGCCATTGGGCCATCGTAGCGAGGGGGCATGCTCGTGTTGGAGTGCGCTGTCAGCCTCTCAAGCGCAAGCATGCCCCCTCGCCACAGTCTTCATCAGTCCTGGCGGCTGGTAACTTCCAGCAGGTGGTAGCCGAACTGGGTCTTGACCGGACCCTGGACCACATTGAGCGGGGCACTGAATACCACGGTGTCGAATTCCTTGACCATCTGGCCCGGACCGAACGAGCCCAGGTCGCCGCCCTGGCGGCTGGACGGGCACGAGGAGTTGGCCTTGGCGACTTCGGCGAAATCAGCGCCACCTTCGATCTGGGCTTTCAGTTCGTTGCACTTCTCTTCGCTGGAAACCAGGATGTGGCGGGCAGTGGCTTTGGCCATGGGAAAATCTCCTTCGCTGTTTTCAAAGGTGTTGAGCCTACCGGATTCGTCGAGTGGTTGTTGTCAAAATTGCGTCAAAACCTTGGACCTGACGATCAAAGGCCGGCTTTGCGCAGGCGTTCGGCGTGCCGCAGGTAGAGCGCGATCGGGTCGGCGCCGCCGCGTGGCCTGCCCGCCTGGTGGATGACGTCCAGGTGATCCATGGGATAGTCGGAGCGGATGACCTTGCCCAGGTGCGAGCTGAAGCGCCCAACCATGCCGTCGTTCTGCCCGGCCTCGGTGATGAAATACTCGGAAAAGGCCCGGCAGAAGGCATGCAGGGGCGACGTCGCGTCGCGTTCTTCGTGCTGGCCGGCGGGCAGCGTGCCGCTCCACGAGTAGTAGCGCACGCCATTGACCTTTTCCGGGCCGTTGTCGCCCCAATGGCTGGGCAGGCCCTGAGGGTATTTGTCGTTGAAAGCGCCGACGCCCTCGGTGGTCAACGCGCCCAGGCTGGCAATGGCCGCCGAAGGCAGTTGCGCCTGGCCGCCCAGCAACGAAAGGAAGTCGGCAAACAGCGTGGCAATGTGGCTCGCCACGTGCCCCGGCAGTCGCCCCGGCGTGAGCGCCTTGCGCAGGAAGTCGGCCAGTTCGGAGCCTTGGTTAGGGCCGCTGACCGAGGTCACCGACGCCACCCGTTCCGGTTGCAGCGCAGCGGCATAGCGTGCGGCGAGCGCGCCTTGGCAGTGGCCGATCAGGTTGACCTTGGCCGCGCCGGTCCCGTTGAGGATCCGGTCCATCTGGGCCAGCAATTGTTCGCCGCGTGCCTCGTTGGAATGGGTGGCCGACAAGCAGGGGATGAACACCCGGGCGCCGGCAATCCGCAACGCCTGCTTGATGCCGTGGAAAAGTTCGAAGCCGCCGATCCTGTCAAACCCGAACAACCCATGGACCAGCAGGATGGGAAATTGGGTGGTTGCATTCCGTTGCATGTTCGTACCTTTTTCGAAGAGGTTCACGTTGAATTTGCGTCCTCACTCTAATCCAGGCGTTTGTTGGGTGGTGTAGGAAGAACCCGCAGTAAGTTAAGGAAAGCGGATTAAAAAAAGCAGGAAGAGTCGAGCCCGGAGTCAGTGGAGCCGAAGGTGTCCGGATGCTTCCGATAGGCTGCGGTGTTTGCAGCTACAGCCTTGGGCGTAGGAGACGACGCGAGCCGTCGTTTTTGTCTGACTGAGGGGTGGCGCCGATCGGGTTCTAATGGCGGTATCGGGCTGCGTTATCCGGCAACGCTGCCGCTTTCCAAGGACTGGAGCAACTGCATGACCACCACCTACCGATCTTCCCAGCGAGCCCTGCCGGGCTCGTCCGCGAAACTTCCGGCGCCTTGCGTGGCCGCGGCCAAGGGCGGGGTGATCAACCCGGCCTGGCGCAAGGTTGTCATCACCCTGAAGGCCTATCCACTGATGGCGTGCGGGGACGAGGTGTTGCTGTGCTGGCACGGCCTCAATGGCGACGCCGAGCCCTATCGACATGAAGTGCGAGGGTTCGTGACCGAACGGCATGTTGGCCGCGGCCTCGTGTTCGTCGTGCGCGAGCCGCACATTGCCGAACTGGACGGCGGTTCGCTGGAAATCTTCTACCAGGTGACGGGGCGGCAGTTGCCGGCCGCCTGGGTCTCGGAGCCGCTGCAACTGGAGATCGGCGACGCCTCACCGCAGCTATTGGCGGCCGTCGCCAGCGATGCCGTGGGAGGCGCCCTGGACCCCGGCCGCGTGCCGGAAGGCACCCGCGTGAGTATTCGGCCCTATTCCCGAATGGCCGTCGGCGACCGGTTGATCCTGATCGCCAGCCGGGACGACCAGCCACTCTGGCGGGACGTGCTGGAGATTGAGGCCCACGCCATTGGCCGGGAAGTCTCGTTCTGGCTGGACCCTTCGCAATTCGCGACCCATGTCGGTCATGACCTGGCGTTGGCCTATGTGGTCAGGCGCGGCCATTCGGTGCGTCGGGCCGAGGCGTTGTCACTGCACATCGGTCCGTTGGTGCGCCCGGCGCTGGCGTTGCCGCGAATCCAGGCATTGCAGGATGGATGGTTGGACATCGACGATTACCCGGATGGCCTCACCGTCGCTATCTATGGTGCCGGGCTCGAAGCGGGTGAGTTGGTGTGGCTGCAATGCAATGGGCATTACGCGCATGTCGAAGAGCGGGAAATCATCGAAGCCACGGCGGGCCAACCGGTGACCTTCGTCGTTCCGGCGGCGTTCTGGCAGGACCAGCGGGGTCGATCGGTGCAGGTGTTCTATCAGATCGAACGGCTGGATGACGTCAGCCAGCGTTCGGGGGACCTGACGGTCCAGGTTGGTTCCCCGGTATAGGCGCCGAGGATTGTCCTGGCCGAGAAATCTAGGGGGCTTGTCGAAGACGCTTGTCGTGGTGAGGGAGCTTGCTCCCTCACCACTGCTGTAGAAAGCGTTCGCGGGATTTCAGACGGCTGATTGCAGTTTGCGATGAGCCTCGCGCAGCAGTCGCTCGGTGGCGTCCCAGCCCAGGCAGCCATCGGTGACCGAGACGCCGTAGCGCATCGCCGGGCCTAGCGGTTGGCAACCTTCGAACAGATGGCTCTCCAGCATCATGCCGATGAGCGCGCGGTTTCCTTGCAGCCGTTGTTCCAGCACATCGTTGAACACCTGCGGCTGGCGCAACGGGTCCTTGCCGCTGTTGGCATGGCTGCAATCGACCATGATCCGGGCGGGAATCTTCAAGCGGGTCAGGTCGCCGTGTATCTGCGCGACGCTGTCGCGGTCGTAGTTGGGGCCACGATGGCCGCCGCGCAGCACCAGGTGGGTGTCGGGGTTGCCCTGAGTCTGGATGATTGCCGGATGGCCCTGGCTGTCGACGCCGAAATGCCGATGGGCATGGGCTGCGGAGCGCATGGCATCGCAGGCAATCCCAACGCCGCCGTCCGTGCCGTTCTTGAAGCCGACCGGCATGCCCAGGCCGCTGGCCATCTCGCGGTGGATCTGCGACTCGGTGGTGCGTGCGCCGATGGCGACCCAACTGAGCAGGTCGTCGAAGTAGCTGGCGGCCATGGGCTGCAAAAGTTCGGTGGCGACCGGCAGACCAAGTTGCAGCATTTCGCGCATCAGCTCCCGGGAAAGGGTCAGGCCGGCGGCCATGTCGTCGCTGCCATCCAGGCCGGGATCGTAGGCCAGGCCTTTCCAACCCACGGTAGTGCGGGGCTTTTCCACGTAGGCGCGCATCACCAGCAGCATGCTGTCGCTTACCTCATGGGCCACGCGTGCCAGGTTGGCGGCGTATTCGAGGGCTGATTTCGGGTCGTGGAGGGAGCAGGGGCCGACGATGACCAGCAAGCGGCGGTCATGGCCGTCTAGGATGGCGCGGATGGCGCGGCGGTGGGCGTCGACTTGTTGGCTCAGCGCATGGGTGAGCGGCAACTGGTGCTTGAGCTGCAACGAGCTGGGCAGACGCAGGGTCAGGGCTTCATTGGCAGGGTTGAGCGTGGACAGCGGCAAAGCGGAAACGGACGAATTCATGATCTGGCTTCCTGGGCGGGCAGCGGGTTCTTTTCCCGCGCCGGCCCTACTGGGGTGTTCGACAGTTGGCCGTACTGGCCTTGAGTGTTTGCATGCCACCGATAGGTGACCGATCGGAGGCGGCAGGCTGTCCCGAGCGGAGGTTGGTAAATCGCCAGGCGCAAAAGTCGTAACGGTAATAAGTGGCGTAGTTCATGGCTCAATCCTCAAGGTGTCTGGTGATGCGAATGTGTGTGGAGCTGAAAAAACAAAACCCCCGGTCGGGAGGCCGACCGGGGGTTTGGAAAACTCTGGAAGGCGACCCGTTTGAAGTGGGCGCCGGTGGGGTATCAGGCGCGCCAGTGGCTAAACCAATACCCAAAATAAAAGCTGGCCGGAGCCTGGACGCCATTCGCCCATGCAGCCGCAACCGAGCGCGATGCGCGGGTGGCCTGAAGGGGTGAAGGGGCGTTGAACATGGTCGGTCTCCGTTTCAATGGTCCCGAGCTTACTAGAGGGCGGTGCGCCGGTTCAATCAGAAAATGCTATGGGCGCGATGCAATCGTCCCTCCTGGCTTGAGTCCGGTGGGGTTTATGACAAACTTCGGGTTTGACGGGCTTGCCGGTGGCAGGGTTTTGACGAGGTGCTCATGAGTTTCCAATGGCGCGCGGCGACGGCCGGGGACATCGGCTTTGCCCGGCGGCTGACCTGCATCAACATGCTTGGCTATTACCTGAAACATGATTTGCTCTGGCAGGACGACGCCTTCGACCTGGCCTGGATTATCCGCCAGAACTGGATCATCCAGCGCGACGGCCAGGACGTGGGGTTTGTCAGCCTCAGCCGGGATGCGCGGGCCTTGTATATTCGTGAGTTACAGATTGGCGAGGCCTTTCGCGGCCAGGGCGCCGGGGCCTGGGCGATCAAGCAGGCCTGGGACCTGGTGGGCCAGGAGCGACGTCCGGCGCTGCGCCTGACGGTGTTCAAGGACAATCCGGCCAGGGCGCTGTACGAACGCATGGGGCTGCGGGTCGTCGGCGAGGATGAGTGTTTCCTGAGGATGGAGCGAGAAGTCGGCGCTTGACGCTTCGGCTCGTCTGTCTATAAGACTTGTTGTAATTTTTATATGCCCCTTTGCGCTAGGTCTGCCGGATGCTTTTTGCTAAGGTGTGGATCAACCCAAATAAGACCAAATCGTGAGGTGTCTGCTTGATTAGGGTGTTAGTGGTCGATGACCATGATCTCGTCCGTACGGGCATTACACGAATGCTGGCTGATATCGACGGTCTGCAGGTGGTTGGCCAGGCTGAATCCGGGGAAGAGTCCCTGATCAAGGCGCGTGAACTCAAGCCTGACGTGGTGCTGATGGACGTCAAGATGCCCGGCATCGGCGGTCTTGAGGCCACGCGCAAGCTGTTGCGCAGCCACCCGGACATCAAGGTGGTCGCGGTGACCGTCTGCGAGGAAGACCCGTTCCCCACCCGTTTGTTGCAGGCGGGCGCGGCGGGGTACCTCACCAAGGGCGCCGGGTTGAACGAGATGGTCCAGGCCATTCGTCTGGTTTTTGCCGGGCAACGCTACATCAGCCCGCAGATCGCCCAGCAGTTGGCGATCAAGTCATTCCAGCCGACCAACGATTCGCCCTTCGATGCGCTGTCCGAGCGGGAAATCCAGATAGCCCTGATGATTGTCGGTTGCCAGAAGGTGCAGATCATCTCCGACAAGCTGTGCCTGTCGCCCAAGACCGTCAACACCTACCGTTACCGGATCTTCGAGAAGCTTTCGATCAGCAGTGATGTCGAGTTGACGCTGCTTGCGGTGCGCCACGGCATGGTCGATGCCAGCGCCTGACAATGACCGAACTGTTTGATCCAAGTGCTTTCCTGTCCACCTGCAGCGGCCGCCCAGGCGTGTATCGCATGTTCGACAGCGAGGCGCGCCTGCTCTACGTCGGCAAGGCCAAGAACCTCAAGAAACGCCTGGCGAGTTACTTTCGCAAAACCGGCCTGGCGCCGAAGACCGCCGCCTTGGTGGGGCGTATCGCGCAAGTCGAAACCACCATCACCGCCAATGAAACCGAAGCGCTGCTGCTTGAACAGACGCTGATCAAGGAATGGCGGCCGCCGTATAACATCCTGCTGCGCGACGATAAATCCTACCCGTACGTGTTCCTGTCCGACGGGGCGTTTCCGCGCCTGAGCATTCATCGTGGGGCGAAGAAGGCCAAAGGCCGCTACTTCGGGCCTTACCCCAGCGCCGGGGCGATTCGGGAAAGCCTGAGCCTTTTGCAGAAGACGTTTTTCGTTCGCCAGTGTGAAGACAGCTACTACAAGAACCGCACCCGACCGTGCCTGCAGTACCAGATCAAGCGCTGCAAGGCGCCCTGCGTCGGGCTGGTCGAGCCCCAGGTCTACGCCGACGACGTGCGTCACTCGGTGATGTTCCTGGAGGGGCGCAGCAACGCGTTGACCGATGAGCTTTCGGCGGCGATGGAAGAGGCGGCGATCAACCTCGAATTCGAGCGGGCCGCCGAGCTGCGCGACCAGATCGGACTGCTGCGCCGGGTACAGGACCAGCAGAGCATGGAAGGCGGCAGCGGCGACGTCGACGTGATCGCCGCGTTCACCAACCCGGGTGGCGCGTGCGTTCACTTGATCAGTGTGCGCGGTGGCCGGGTGCTGGGCAGCAAGAATTTCTTCCCCCAGGTGGGTATCGAGGAAGACGTGGCTGAGGTCATGGCCGCTTTTCTGGGGCAGTACTACGTCAGCAGCCCGGAACGCGACTTGCCTGCCGAATTGATCGTCAACGTGGTCCATGAAGACTTCGCGGCCTTGACCGAAGCCATCCAGACCCTGCGCGGTCGGGAACTGACCATCAGCCACCGCGTTCGCGGCACGCGCGCGCGCTGGCAGCAACTGGCCGTGACCAACGCCGAACAGGCCCTGGGCGCGCGCCTGGCTAACCGCCAGCACGTTGCCGCGCGCTTCGATGCCCTGGCCGAGGTCCTCAACCTGGAAGAGCCGCCGCAGCGGCTGGAGTGCTATGACATCAGCCATTCCAGCGGCGAAGCGACCGTGGCGTCCTGCGTGGTGTTCGGGCCGGAAGGCCCGATCAAATCCGATTATCGTCGCTACAACATCGAAGGCGTAACGCCGGGCGATGACTATGCGGCAATGCATCAGGCATTGATGCGGCGCTTCGGCAAGTTGAAGGACGGGGAGGGCAAGCTGCCGGACATCCTGTTGGTGGACGGTGGCAAGGGCCAGTTATCCATGGCCCGCGACGTGCTCAATGAATTGATGGTTCCCGACCTGATCCTGCTGGGTGTTGCCAAGGGCGCGACGCGCAAGGCCGGTTTCGAGACCTTGTACCTGAACGATGCGGCCCATGAATTCACCTTGAAAGGCGATTCACCGGCCTTGCACCTGATTCAGCAGATCCGTGACGAAGCCCACCGTTTCGCCATTACCGGTCACCGCGCACGCCGTGGCAAGACCCGCCGTACCTCGACGCTGGAAGGCGTGGCGGGGGTCGGCCCGACACGGCGTCGCGACCTGTTGAAACATTTTGGTGGATTGCAGGAGCTGTCTCGTGCAAGCATCGAAGAGATAGCCAAAGCACCCGGTATCAGTAAAAAGCTCGCTGAGTCGATTTATGCAAACCTGCACAGCGAGTAGAATGCCCGTCAACCTCGCAGCCAGTTGTGCCGATGAATATCCCAAATCTGATTACCGTTCTCCGTGTCCTGCTGATCCCGATCTTCATATTGCTGTTCTATCTGCCGTATCACTGGAGCTACGCGGCCTCGGCCTCGGTCTTCGCCTTCGCCGCCGCAACGGACTGGCTTGACGGCTACCTGGCGCGACGCCTGGAGCAGAGCACGCCTTTCGGTGCTTTCCTCGATCCGGTGGCCGACAAGCTGATGGTCGCCGTGGCCCTGGTGCTGCTGGTGCAGGAACACGGCAACCTCTGGCTGACCTTGCCGGCGGCGGTGATCATCGGTCGTGAAATCGTCGTCTCGGCACTTCGCGAATGGATGGCCGAACTGGGCGCCCGCGCCCAAGTGGCCGTGTCGAACCTGGGCAAATGGAAAACCGCCGCGCAGATGCTGGCGCTGGTGATCCTGCTGGCCAACCCGTCGGACTTCAGTTTCTGGGTGCTGTTGGGCTACGCGCTGTTGCTGGTTTCGGCGGGGCTTACACTGTGGTCGATGGTCCAATACCTGCGCGCCGCCTGGCCGCATCTGCGGACCGACGTAGACCCCAAATAAACTTTTTTGAATCAAAGGGTTGACGGCGTAATCTGAATCTATAGAATGCGCCACACCAAGACGCGGGAATAGCTCAGTTGGTAGAGCACGACCTTGCCAAGGTCGGGGTCGCGAGTTCGAGTCTCGTTTCCCGCTCCAAGTATTAAAAAATGGATCTCTGAAAAGAGGTCCATTTTTTTCGTCCAAAGAAAAGTCTCCCTTTGACTTTTGCCGCGCCGTCCCGTGAAAACACTATCGGCGTATGAAGCGCAATGCTGGGCGCCTGACAAAACCTCCAGGAACAGAAGTGGCCAAAGCTGCCCACCTGTAGCGGGAAGTTCACAAAGATGCACTTCGGCGTTGCGTGCTACGTTTCGTAGCGTGGTGTTACGGCATACCGAATACCATAAGACATCACGATATTTCTGATATCGCTCTATCCCGCCGCTTTCCGAGCCTTCCGATATTATGGCGTGCATATTACTTGTCTGATGGGACTTACCCCAAGAGTCTACGTCATGGTCAGTTTCGCATTTCGACCCGGCATAACGTGCATCAGCCTACTTGGCTGGGCAACGTTAGTCCCGTGCGGAGCCATGAAGAACTTTCTACGTCGTTCGGTTGCGCCTTCCCATGTGACTCTGAAGCGTCTTCCCTCCTGCGTTGCCGCCAAGCAAAACGGCTTTTGGCAAATAGTCAGATAGTCCTTCCTAGAGAATATTTCTCGTACTTTCCGTAGCCCGCGATTGCGGTGCCTGCGCCTGGTTATTCATAGCTATCAGCGAGCCTTGCGGCTATCGCCTGGTGCTCTGCAATTGGAAGAAACCTGATGACCCAAGACACGGCTTTGCTCGTGATCGACCTTCAGAAAGAAGACGGCTTCCCTCTGGAGCGGTTCGATCAAGTAATCAAAAACGCAACAGCGCTGGTTGATCGCGCTCGAAAAAACAACATCCCTTTGTTCTACACCCGTCATGTCAACGATGCCCAAGGTTTCGGCTTGGCGTTGGGCGAGCCCGTAGATGCCGAGGGCAAACCGACAAGCTATCGCGCTGGCACATCTGCCATAGAGATCATCGATGTGTTAGCCCCACAAACCGGTGACGTTGTCATTGATAAGCAACGCTACAGTGCTTTCCACGGTACTCGGCTGACTCCGATGCTGAAGGAGCGCGGCATCAAACATCTCGTGGTGATGGGCGTGCTGACTGACGTCTGTGTGATGAGTAGCCTGTTCGATGCCTATCAGAACGACTTCCACTTGAGCCTCGTGGCCGACGCTTGTACGGCGACAACTTCCGCAGCCCATTAATCGGCCTTGTTTATTCTCTCCAACTGGCTTTACGGACTGGACATGCTTTCTACCGAACAGCTGTTGCGGCGCTGGAGGGGCGAGCCAGCACCTTCACTTCGTACGATGGAACCAGACCACCTTGCCTTCCAGCCGGAAGAGTTTATGCAAGCCATTGCGCGCCTGGAAAGCTGCCTCGTTGCCAAGACTGAGCGGAGAGCATGATGAACGTAGAAAAAAGAAGCATCGATTTCATCCCGGAAACCGAACGTCACGGCGAACCCCGTTCTCTGTTCTTCGTGTGGTTTGGGGCGAACGCCAACATCACCACGATTGCGGCCGGTGTGCTGCCGGTCAGCCTGGGACTGAATCTGTTCTGGAGCGCTTTATCGATCCTGCTTGGTTCCTTGATCGGGGCGGTATTCATGGCTTCGCATTCTGCCCAGGGGCCGAGGTTGGGCATCCCGCAGATGATTCAGAGTCGTGCGCAGTTTGGGGTATTTGGAGCCATTGTTCCGCTGTTGTTCGTCATGCTCATTTACTTGGGTTTTTTTGTGAGTAATACCTTGTTGGCAGCCCAAGCGGTCGCCGCCTCAAGCCCCCTCAGCAGTGAGGCGAACATTGTGCTGCTTGGTTTACTCTGCTTTCTGGTAGCGCTGTTTGGCTACACGCTCATCCACCGCCTGCAAAAAGTGCTGTCGTTGGTTTCGGTTGTTTTTTTCGGGATCGCGACCCTGCTCGCCCTTGCACTGCCAGTCGACGCGGACCAATGGACGGCGCAGGGCTTCAATTTGGCGAGCTTCCTCGCCTCGGTGAGCATTGCGGTGACTTGGCAACTGTCCTACGCCCCTTATGTGGCCGACTATTCTCGCTATTTACCTACCTATACTTCTGCACGCCAGGTCTTTTGGTACAGCTACACGGGCACGGTTATTGGTGGAAGCTGGATGATGCTGCTGGGTGCGGTATTGACCAAGGGCGTCACAGGTTTCTCAGATAACGTTGGCCTCCATTTGCTCGGTGTTCTGGGGGGGAGCACCTTGCTGGCCGTGGCCTTCGTGCTCTATGGTCAGATCGCCATCAACGTGTTCAACCTCTATGGAGCCTTCATGTCGACGGTTACCGTTATCGAGCCTTTTGCTGCGCTCAAGGTCACTCCGAAGGTGCGCGCCAGCTTTATGCTCGTTATCTGTGCTGTTGCAACGGCGTTATGCACCATGGCTCAAGATGACTTCATTCAATTTTTCCTGAATTTCATCTTTTTCATGAGCTATTTTTTAATCCCTTGGACGGCAATCAACCTGGTCGACTACTACGCGCTACGCAAAGGCGTATACAAGATTGCGGATATCTTTGACCCGTCGGGGATTTACGGTCGGGTGAACGGGATTGCTATCTGCGTGTTCCTCGCGACCATCGTGTTGGAAATTCCATTCATGAATACTTCCCTCTACGTCGGCCCTATTGCCTCCGCACTGCAGGGTATCGATCTGGCGTGGCTTGTTGGTCTGCTGTTCCCGGCATGCGCTTACTACGGATTAATGAGTCGGCGCAGTATTGGGGTGATCAAACCAACCCATTGACGCCCATCGCCCGGTTGCGCAGTGACACCGTGCAGCTCAACCCCTCGCAGCGTGACGGAACATCCACGTCATGCCCGTCACGCAATGCGACCACCGAGGACTTCAGCCACCCAGTCGGCAATGTAGTGACCCGCATTGATACTGTTGTCGAAGCTCGAATGCTGCACGCCACCCTCGCGTTCGGTGAAAATTTTCAGTTCGCGCTTGGGACTGTTGACCAACTGCTCATAGGTGCGGTGTGCCCACTTCAAGGGAATCTGTGAATCCTTTTCACCGTGGGTGACCAGGAAAGGCACCTTGATGCGATCCAGGATGCCGTCCAGATGAACATCTTCGGCGATGGTCATGAATTCGTCGGTGTCCTTGGCGCCCCATACCCATGAGACGTGCGACCAGTAATGCGGAACCGGGAAGCTGCCTTCCTTTTCCAAGCGGCGTTTCTGCACGTCGCGCCAGTCATGGTTGGCTCCCCACACGACACCGCACGCGAAACGCGGCTCGAAGGCTACCGCGCGCGGGCAGTAGTAGCCCCCAAGCGACACACCTTCCAGACCAATGCGTTTGACGTCGACGTCGTCGCGGGTTTCCAACCAATCCACCACGCGACTGGCCCAATGTTCGCTGTCAAAACGCGCAGTCAGGTTATGTAGCCGGAGCGCTTCGCCTGTCCCGGGCTGGTCGATGATCAGCGACGACACGCCACGTTTGGCCAGCCAGGCGGGCAGGCCGACGCGGTATTTCATTTCTTTGGTGGAGTCGAGTCCATTGACCTGCACCAGAATCGGCGCCGGGCCGCTGACACCTTCGGCACGCACCAGCAGGCCGGAAATATGTTTGCCTTCGTAAGGGATTTCCACGCGCTCGCAGTTTTCTCGTGCCAGTTCGATACTGCGCTGGAACGTCTGCAGAAAGCGCTGGTACAGCTCCGTGCGGCCTGGGGCGCCATGGGCCTGCAGGCGTTCGCAGCTCAGGTAATACGTTGCGGCGCGGTTATATTTTTCACCGGCGGACAGCATCCGCCCCTTGCCTTCGTCTTCTTCCGCCAGGCTGCACAGCTTGTCGGCCATGTTTGCCCAGGTTTCACGGAAGGCCTTGCTACCGGCGGCGTCCGGTTGTTTGGCGGCCTCTTGCAGTGGCGCGCACATCTCTTCGATTTCGCCGATACGGGCGCCCATTTCAATGGCCAAGTCGACTGAAAGATTCCACACGTAATTGGTCGGGAAGTAGCGAAACATGATTGTTATTGTCCTTGTGCAAGCAAAGGCTGGCGGCCAGGTTCTGAACGGGAATCGCTAGACCTGACGGTTCGAAGCAGGCTAAGGGCAGTCCCATAGTTTGGCTAATCGCAAGTCGGGATGGGAGGTATTGCGAATGGAGATAGAGTCGACTACTGCTCCAGCTCATTGATGATCTGACTGATTTTTGCCCGCAGCCAGCGGTGCATCGGATCCCCCTCCATGGTCCGGTGCCAGAGCATGAACTCACGCATCACCGGGATTTTCACCGGGGGTTGCACGATGCGCAGCGGCAGGTAATTGGCGTATAGCCTGGCCATGCGCTGGAGCATGGTGGCGACGCGTTGGGTGCCGACGATCAACTGCGGCAGGGTGTTAAAGTCGTGGGTCACAACTTCCATGCGGCGCGTAAAACCATACTGGCCCATCAGCCATTCTTCGACGCTCAGTTGCCGGTTGCGCCCAAAAATCACCGAGACATGGCCCATCTCGATGTACTGATCGAGGCTGATGCTATCGCCAACCAACGTGTTGCCATCCCACACCACGCAAACGTGCTCTTCCTCAAACAGCAGTTGCGAGGGGTGACCTTCAATGAGGTAGTGCTCAGGCACGATCATCATGTCGGCCTCACCGCGCATCAGCATCTCGGTGGACGTGTCGCCGGGGCCCAGCAGTTCGAAGGTGATGTGCGGCGCTTCCAGGGAGATTTTCTGGATCACCCGGGCAAACAGGACGCTGATCAGATAGTCCGACGTGATCAGGCGAAAATGGCGCTTGCTGGTGGCGGGGTCGAACACCGGTTTGGCGGTGATCGAGGACTGGATCGTCAGCAGCACCTGGCGCACCGGCGCCGCCAGTTCACGGGCATAAGGCGTGGGCTGCATCTTGCGTCCGACCTGCGCCAGCAGCTCATCTTCGAAGTAGAGGCGCAGCCTGCCCAGTACACCGCTGGTGGCGGATTGGGTCATATGCAGGCGTTCGGCGGCGCGGGTGATGTTCTGCTCTTCCAGTAACACATCCAGCGCCACCAGGAGGTTGAGGTCCAAGTGGTTAAAACGCATGGCGGTCTCGATTTTTGTATTTATTTTGTAAATACCTTCCGACCTTCCCATCGCGGCGTCAAGAGGCGTGAATGGGCGAATCGGGCGGTCCGTGTTCGATTTTCAAGCCCTTTGCGCTTCGCGGCCAGGTATCGCATTTGCCGATAGGTCGCATTCTGACAAGCGATTAGTCAGTGAGTTTTTAGCCCTTCACTATCAGCCCACAGTCGGTTGGCCGTGGCGCTTTATCGGCTCCAAGACCCGCCTCGGCAGCGTACCGCCGGGCACTGCTCCCATAGCGGGACGCCAGGCCTGCGCTGAATAATGACAATGGAGTGGTAACTCAATGAGCATCATTGGCCTAGACGCGCTTATTTTTGGTGTCGACGACATTCAAGCCTGTACCGATTGCCTGCGTGACTACGGCCTGCTTCCTGTCGATGTCGACAGCGAGGGGGGCCGTTTTGAAGCGCTGGACGGCACTGCCGTGATTATCCGCCGGGCAGACGATGCCAGCCTGCCGGCGGCCATCGGGCCGGCGCCTTCGATACGTGAAACGGTGTATGGCGTGGCCAGCGAGGCTGATCTTGAGGCCATCGCTGATGAGCTGGGGCGCGATCGCCCGGTGACCCGCGGTGCCGATGGCTCCGTGCACAGTGTGGACGATATGGGCTTTGCCCTTGCTTTCCAGGTCAGCGTGCGGCGTGCGTACAGCGCGCCAGCCGATCTGACCAATGCGCCGGGCCATGCGCCTCAACGCCCGGTCAACCAACCTGGCATCAATCCCGACATGCAGGCGCTGCCACGGACCCTGTCCCACGTGGTGTATTTCGTGCCGAATGCAGCTAAGGCCGAGGCTTTTTACAAACGCTTGGGTTTCGTCACCACCGACACCTTTGTCGGCGCCGGCCCGTTTATGCGGCCGGCCGGTTCCGATGACCATCACTGCCTGTTCATGATCCAGACGCCGCCGCACATGAAAGGCTGCGAGCACTTCACCTTCCACATGGGCAGCGGTACGGAAGTGCTGCTGGCCGGGCGGCGCTTCGAGCAGCAGGGCTGGACCAGTTTCTGGGGGCCGGGCCGCCACCTCTTCGGTTCCAACTGGTTCTGGTACTTCAACAGTCCGCTGGGCTGTCACATCGAATACGACGCCGACATGGACAAGCACGATGACGCCTGGCAAGCGCGCCAGGCACCGTTGTCGGCGGATAACTCGCAACTGTTCCTGTTCACGTCCCGGGAAAAATGGTTCCCGAGCGGCCCGCCGCCCAAGCAGGGCTGAATGCGGAGGTCGTCCATGAGCCACGACGCGATGGTTCTCTGTCGCCTGGATGAGTTGCTCGAAGGGCAGGCTCGCGGGTTCGACCCTCTGGAGTCGGGCAAGGACAGCGTATTTGCCCTGCGCCATGACGACCAGGTGCGGGTGTATCGCAACAGTTGCCCGCACTTGGCGGTGCGCCTGGAGTACCGCAAGGATCGTTTCCTCAGCGCCGATGGCCGCCAGATCGTCTGTTACGCCCATGGTGCGCGGTTTCTTCCCGGCACAGGCCTGTGCGTCTACGGGCCGTGCCTGGGGGAACGCCTGAGTGCGCTGAAATGGCGTGCCGAGGCCGATTGGCTGGTGCTCGAAGCGGGTCAGCTGGGGGCCGATGCATCGTGATTAACGTATCGCGGTTGCTGATACATCGTATCCCTACATGCGATTAGTCAAACGCCTGCTTTGCCGAGAAAGTGAACACAACGCGTTAGCGAGTGCGTGCAAACACAGCCGGTGGTGAAGCCTGGGGTTGCCCCGGCAGAACGCTGGCGTGAATAACAAGAATAAGAGTGAGACAAGCATGAACGCAGACGGATTCTCGACGTCACGGCTGCGCCCATCTGAGGCGCCGACAAACCTGAAACTCACTCTCCCATAGATGCTTCATGCCTGTGCAGGCTTGGCCCGGTTCGACTGCGGGCGCCGTTTCACCAGAAGAGCTGACATACAACAACAATAAGAGGGTTACTTCGATGGCTACTCGCAAGTTCGCTGCGTCGCGGCGCGTCCCCTTCACCCTGACCCTTGCGGCAAGCCTGGGGCTTGGCGCTTCGGCAGCCCAGGCGTTTCAGATCGACACCGGCAATCCCGATCTCAGCTTGCGCTGGGACAACACGCTCAAGTACAGCGCGGCCTGGCGCCTGAAGGCGCCCAGCAGCAAACTCAGCGAGGGGCAAACGGCCCTGAACCAGAATGACGGTGATCACAACTTCGGCAAGGGGTTGATCTCCAATCGCCTGGATATTCTTTCCGAGCTGGACATCGGTTTTCACAACTTCGGTGCCCGTGTGAGCGGTGCCGCCTGGTATGACACCGTCTACCAGGAACGCAACGACAATCACGACGCGGCCAGTGCCAACCAGCGCTCGGTGGGCTTCGATGAATTCACCAGCGATACCCGTCAACTGCACGGTGGTGATAGTGAACTGCTGGATGCCTTTGTCTACTGGAACGGTGAACTGGCCGACCGTGCCTTGTCGGTACGTGCGGGGCGCCACGGTCTGATCTGGGGCGAGAGCCTATTCTTCGGCGGCAACGGCATTGCCGGTGCTATGGCACCGGTGGACGTGGTCAAGGCGCAATCGGTGCCCAACACGCAATTCAAGGAAATCACCCGGCCGGTCAACCAACTGTCTACCGCCTACCAACTGACCGACGATGTGTCGTTGGGCGCCTTCTATCAGTTGGAGTGGGAAGCCACCCGCTTGCCGGGCGCCGGCAGCTATTTCTCCACCAGCGATACCATCGGTGATGGCAATGAAAGGCTGATCACCGGAGCGCCGTTCCCGGATTTCCTGGGCGGTAATGCCAACAGCCCGGCTGCGTTTTTCCATGGCAAAGACAAGAAAGCCAGGAACTCCGGCCAGGGCGGCCTGCAGCTCAAGTACAACACCGGGACGACGGATTACGGCCTGTACGCGCTGCAGTATCACGAAAAAACGCCCACGTTGTACTTGAAGCCGAATGCCACCGGGCCGAACTTCAGTACCGGGCAAATCGGCGAATATTCCTGGGTCTACCCGGAAGACATCCGGGTTCTGGGCGCCAGTTTCGCCACCTCCGTGGACGAGTACAGCTTTGCCGGCGAGGCATCGATGCGCTGGAACATGCCGCTGGTCTCCAACGCCCAGACCGTCCTGGCGGGTGTCGACGCGGACAACAACGATGACGCTCTGTACGCCGTCGGCCGAACGGCTCACGTCAACCTCAACGTCCTGGCATCGCTGGGGCCTTCCTTCGTCGCCAATGAAGCCAGCCTGACAGCGGAGGTGGCCTGGAACCGCCTATTGGCCGTGACCCGCAATCGCGCAGCCCTGGACCCCAACGCCACCGATGACGGCCTGGGCTTGAAGCTGGTGTACACGCCAACCTACCGCCAGTTCTTCCCAGGCATTGATATCAGCCTGCCGGTGGGCATCAGCTATTTCCCCATGGGCAAGTCGGCGGTGATCAGCGGGTTCGGCGCCGACAGAGGAGGGGACATGAACATCGGCGTCTCCGCCACCTACCTGGACCAAGTGACCGTGGGGCTGACCTACACCCACTTCTACGGTCCCGAGGACACCAGCCTCAACGCCGCCAACCAATTCAATTACAAGCAGTCGTTGAAGGACCGGGACTACCTGGCTTTCTCCGTCAAGACCACGTTCTAAGAGGATTTGCGCATGACCATTCAGTTCACTCTAAAGGCCTTGTGCTTAACCCTGCTGGTCGCCGCCGCGCCGATGGCCTTGGCCGCCAGCGCCGAACAAGCGGCCGCGCTGGGCAAGACCCTGACGCCCTTCGGTGCCGAGAAAGCCGGCAATTCCGACGGCAGCATTCCGGCCTGGGACGGTGGCTACACCAAGGTCGATCCGGCTTATGTTCCGGGCGGCAAGCGCGGCGATCCGTTTGCCGCAGACAAACCCTTGTTCAGCATCACCGCCCAGAACCTGGCCAAGTACGCCGACAAGCTCAGCGACGGCACCAAGGAGCTGTTCAAGCGCTTTCCGGACACCTATCGCATCGACGTGTATCCGACCCGGCGCACGGCGGCCGCGCCGCAGTGGGTTTATGACAACACGCTGAAGAATGCGACCCGCGCCAAGCTGGTCAATAGCAGCGCCGGCCTGATCCCGGATGGCGCCTATGGCGGGATCCCGTTTCCGATTCCACAAAACGGTACCGAAGCCATCTGGAACCATGTGCTGAACTGGCGCGGCACTTCGGTGGCGGGGCATTTTCGCCACTATCTGATGACGGCCGACGGCAACCAGGTGATGACCAGCGACGGCCTGTTGACCCAGGAAATGCCCTACTACTTCCAGGAGGGCGGCCCTGAAAACTACTCGGGCGACTACTGGCAGGTGCACTTTGTCAATCTCGGCCCGGCGATTCGTGCCGGCGAGCAAATCCTGGGGCGCGAGAACATCAACGGTGACAAATCCCAGGCCCATGTCTACCTGAGCGGCCAACGCCGGGTACGCACGCTGCCCAACGCTTGCTGCGACACGCCGACGCCGTCCACCGCTGGGGTCATGTCCTTCGATGAGTTGAGTGTGTGGGGGGGGCGTACAGACCGGTTCGACTGGAAGCTGGTGGGCAAGCAGGAGATGTATGTCCCCTACAACACCAACAAGGTGCAAAACGCTGCCCAGCCGCAGGACCTGCTGGGCAAGCACCATCTGAACCCCGATTACGTGCGCTGGGAATTGCACCGCGTCTGGGTGCTTGAATCGACGGTGGCCGCCGGCAAGCGTCACCAGCTGCCCAAGGGCCGTTACTACCTCGATGAAGACACCTGGCAAGCGCTGCTCGGCGATCGTTGGGATGCCAGCGGCCAACTGGCCAAAACCCTCTGGTCGCTGCCGTCGGTATTGCCCGACCTGCCGGGGCTGGTGCAGCTCTCTTCAGGTTTTTATGACCTGACGTCCGGTGCGTGGTTTATCCAGAACCTCTATGCAGGGTTGCCGGAGCAGTACCGCGCGGTGGATCGCTACAAGGCCTCGGAGTTCTCGCCGGCAGCGATGGCGGGGCGCGGCGTGCGTTAGACCTGAGCCGAGCGTGAAGGGCAGGCCGGTCGCCTGCCTTTGGGATACGAGTGTTTGTCCGAGGTAGGTTATGAACAGAATCAATCAGGCGAGCGCGTTGCTCCTGGCCCTGTATTTGCCCTTCGCCACGAGCGAGTGCCTGGCCGGGTCGGCTGCGGTGGGCGTGCCGCTCAATACCCCGGCCATGCGGGTACCGGTTGCACAAAACGGCGTGTTGATCGACCTGGCGCGTGCCGGCACACGTCTGGTGGCCGTGGGCGAGCGCGGCCTGGTGCTGTTCTCCGACGACAACGGGCAAAGCTGGCAACAGGCTGGGGTACCGGTTTCGGTCAGCCTGACGGCGGTGCGCTTCGTGGATGCGCAAAAGGGCTGGGCAGTCGGTCACGCGGGCGTGGTGCTGGCGACGCTGGATGGCGGCGAGCACTGGACGCTGCAGCTCGACGGCGCGCGCGTGGCACAGCTGGAGCTGGACTCCGCCAAGGCGGAGCAAGCCACGGCTGCCGACCCGGATGCCGCCCTGGCGCGGGTACAAAATGCCGAGCGTCTGGTGGCCGATGGTCCGGACAAACCCTTTCTGGCATTGGATTTCGTCGACGCGCACCGTGGGCTCATCGTCGGCGCCTACGGTGTGGCGCTGCAGACCACCGATGGCGGTGCTACCTGGCACTCGCTGATGGGGCATATCGCCAACCCGAACGGGATGCACTTGTACGCGATCAGTCACCAGGGCACCCGCTGGTTCCTGGCTGGCGAGCAAGGTTACCTGGCCCGTTCGGACGATGACGCCGTGTCGTTCAGTCAGTTGGACAGCCCTTACGAAGGCAGCTATTTCACGCTGCAACGTCGTGACGATGGCGCGCTGGTGGTTGCCGGGCTGAAGGGCAATGCCTTTGTCTCCCGCGACGCCGGCGTCAGTTTCCAGCGTCTGTCGGTGCCCGTACCGATCTCCTTCAACGATGCCACCCGTTTGGCCGACGGCCAGCTGTTGCTGGTCAATCAGGGCGGCATGCTGTTTCGCCACAGCGAGCAGACCGGCGCGGCGATGCTGCCGTTGGGAGCGCCCTTGGGCAAACCTGTTTCAAGTGTGATCGAGGCCGCCGATGGCAGCCTGATCGTTGCCGGTTTCACCGGGCTGCAGCGTCTTGCGCGGCCAGCCACTGCCGCTTCGGAGTGAGGTTATGACGTCTCCTGGTAAGTTTTTCCAGCCCCCTGCCAATGCGCTCGATGATTTTGATCCGCGCTCCGGTTCGATGCTCGAACGCGCATTGTTCAACCATCGTCTGTGGGTGTTGCTGCTGTGCCTGGCGACCACGCTGGTGCTGGGCTGGCAGTCCGCTCGCGTTGAACTCAATGCCAGTTTCGAAAAAATGATCCCCACCCATCAGCCCTACATCGCCAACTACCTTGAGCACCAGAAGGAGTTGAGCGGGTTGGGTAATGCGGTGCGCATTGCGGTGGTCAACAAGCAGGGCGACATCTACGACAGCGCCTACCTCAAGACCCTGCAGGCGTTGAGCGACAAGATCTACCTGCTGCCCGGTGTCGACCGGGCGTACATGAAGTCGCTATGGACGCCGGCCACCCGCTGGGTGGCGGTGACCGAGGCGGGCCTGGAGGGTGGGCCGGTCATTCCGGATAACTACGATGGCGGCGCAGCGAGCCTTGCGGCATTGCGGCGCAACGTGCAGCTGTCCAACGAAATCGGCCAGTTGGTGGCGTTCGACCAGGCCTCGAGCATCATCCAGGTACCGCTGTTGCAGCGCACCCCCGACGGCAAACCCTTGGACTACAGCCAACTGTCGCAACAGTTGGAATCGCTGCGCAGCCAATACCAGAGCGACAGCATCGACATCCGCATCACCGGTTTCGCCAAGAAAGTCGGTGACCTGATTGCCGGCCTGCGGCAAATCCTGATGTTCTTCGCCGTGGCGATCCTGATCACCACGGTGGTGCTTTATTGGTACACCCGCTGCATTCGCAGCACTCTGTTGGTGGTGTTCTGCTCATTGGTGGCGGTGGTTTGGCAGCTCGGCTTGCTGCCGCTGCTCAATTATCAACTGGACCCCTATTCGGTGCTGGTGCCGTTCCTGGTGTTTGCCATTGGCATGAGCCACGGCGCACAGAAGATGAACGGCATCATGCAGGACATCGGGCGCGGCATGCACCGGGTGGTCGCCGCACGCTTTACTTTCCGCCGCCTGTTCCTTGCCGGGCTCACCGCGCTGCTGTGTGATGCGGTCGGTTTCGCGGTGCTGATGATCATCAAGATCCAGGTGATCCAGGACCTGGCGATGATCGCCAGTATCGGCGTGGCGGTGTTGATCTTCACCAATTTGATCCTGCTGCCGATATTGCTTTCTTATGTCGGGGTCAGCGGCCGCGCGGCGCAACTGAGCCTGAAAAGCGAGCACGCCGAGCTGGCTGGCCACAATCGCCACGGGTTCTGGCGCTTCCTCGACCTGTTCACCCAGCGCCGGTGGGCGGCGCTGTGCATCGCGCTGAGCCTGGCGCTGGCGACGCTCGGCTTCATCGTCAGCCTGCAACTGAAAGTGGGTGATCTGGACGCCGGCGCGCCCGAGCTGCGGGCCGACTCGCGCTACAACCAGGATGATGCATTCCTGACCCGGCATTACGGCGCCAGCAGCGATCTGTTCGCGGTCATGATCAAGACCCCCGCCAGCGCCTGTTCGCGCTATGACATCCTGAACAAGGTCGATGCCCTCGATTGGCAGTTGCGCACCTTGCCAGGGGTGGATTCGACCAATTCCCTGGCACTGCTCAACCGCCGCATGCTGGTTGGCCTGAGCGAAGGCAGCCCGAAGTGGTATGAGCTGCAGAACAACCAGGCAATGCTCAACATGGTCACCGCCGGGGCGCCGCGCGGGCTGTACAACGAAGATTGCAGCCTGCTGACGCTGTACGTCTACCTCTCCGACCACAAGGCGCAAACCCTGAACCGTCTGGTGGATCACGTCGAACAATTCGCCGCGGCGAACAATACCGACGAGGTCCAGTTCCTGCTGGCCGCGGGCAATGCCGGGATCGAGGCCGCGACCAACATCGTCGTCAAGCAGGCCAATCGCGAAATGCTGTTCTGGGTCTACGGCGCGGTGATCCTGCTCTGCTTGATCACTTTCCGATCCTGGCGCGCCACGATTTGCGCGGTGATTCCGCTGATGCTTACGTCGATCCTCTGTGAGGCGTTGATGGTCTGGCTGAACATCGGCGTCAAGGTCGCGACCTTGCCGGTAATCGCCCTCGGCGTGGGCATCGGCGTCGACTACGCGCTGTATGTGATGAGCATCCTGCTCGGTCATATGCGCCAGGGCACAAGCCTGTCGCAGGCGTATTACCGGGCACTGCTGTCCACCGGCAAGGTGGTGATGCTGACCGGTGTGACCCTGGCGATCGGCGTAGCGACCTGGATGTTTTCGCCGATCAAGTTCCAAGCCGATATGGGCGTGCTGCTGGCCTTTATGTTCGTCTGGAACATGGTGGGCGCGCTGGTCCTGTTGCCGGCCCTGGCTCACTTTCTGTTGCCGAGCAAGCGGATAAGTACAGGGCCGGCCGAGGCCAACCCCAGCCATTCGACGAGCTTGCCGCTGATGCCTGCCGTAGCCGAGGAGGGGGCTTGCGTGAAGCACTCGCTACGCCTGACTTCAGAGCACGATCAAACGATAAAAGACGCCAATCCCGTCGCGTCATAACAACAAGAAAGGACGTTCCCATGCCTCGTGTGCATTTGTTCCAGCGGTCCCTATGGCTTGACCTCTTCGCCGGTCTGAGCGCCTTTGGCATGGCGTTTTGCGCGGCGCAACCTGCGGAGGTGCACGATGAGCGTTGAGCGCCAGGCAGGTTTGCCACAATCATTGTTGCTGTTGCTCGGCAGTTGCCTGCCAGTGCTCGGTGCGGTGCTGCTGGCCCCCGTCCTGCCGCTTATGCAGCAACACTTCGCCGACACACCGGGTGTGGCCGTGCTGGTGCCCATTGCCCTGACGCTGCCGGCGTTGATGATTGCGTTGTTGGCTCCCGTGGCCGGAATCATCGCTGACCGACTGGGGCGCAAACCGTTGTTGATCGGTGCGATGGTGCTCTACACCGTCTGCGGCGTGCTGCCGCTATGGCTGGAGTCGCTGCAGGTCATCGTGATCAGCCGCGCCGGCATCGGTGTGGCCGAAGCGGCGATCATGACCTGCTGCACCACGATGATGGGCGACTACTACAGCGGCGCGCGACGTGAACGCATGTTCGCCCTGCAAATGGTCGCGACCTCATTGTCGGCGGCGATCTTCATTGCCATCGGTGGAGTGCTCGGCGAGCACGGCTGGCGTACCCCGTTTGCCCTGTATGGGCTGGGGCTGGTGTTCCTGCCGCTGATGGCATGGTTGCTGTGGGAGCCGCGTGCGCAGGCGGCCACCCTCACAACGGCGGGCAGGGCATTCCCCTGGCGCCCGCTGGCACCGTTGTATGCCCTGGCATTCCTGGCGGGCCTGAGCCTGTTCATCGTGCCGGTACAAGTCGGTTACCTGCTTAACCTGCTGCATGTCGAAGGTTCGCAGCAGATCGGCCTGACCATGGGCGCCAGTCAGTTCGGCGTACTGGTCGGCGCCCTGAGTTTTCGTCTGTTGAGCGGTGTGCCGGCGCAGCGGCAGATGCTCCTGGCCTTCGTCGCGGCCGGGATCGGTGGCGGGCTGCTGGCGGTAGCCGACAGTCACGGGCTGGTGGTGATCGCCGTCCTGATCAACGGTCTGGGCATCGGCCTGATGATGCCGACCCTGCTCACCTGGATCATGAGCCAGGTCGACTTCCAACAGCGCGGCCGCGCCGCCGGCGGCTTCACGGCGATGTTCTTTGCCGGGGAGTTCGCCAGCCCGCTGGTGGTGCTGGCGATCACCGGCGGCGTAATCGGCGCCTTGCCAGCGGCCTTGGGCATCGTCGCGGGCGTTCAATTGATGGTAGCCCTGGCCTGTCTCCGGTTGCGTGGCAGCGGGTCTGTTTTTGCCACGGCGGTGGCCGCAGACCCTGAGCACTGACCTGCCCATTCGACGCTTCAACACAATAAGAACAACGAGGAGAACCGCATGAGTTATTTGCTCAATACCTGGTACATCGCTGGATGGGCAGACGAGCTGGCGCAAGGTGGCATGCTGGGCAGAACCATCGTCGAGCAACCCATTGTGTTCTTTCGCGATAGCCACGGTGTGATCCAGGCGCTCGCCGATCGTTGCCCGCACCGTTTTGCCCCGCTGCATAGGGGCAAGGTTGTCGGCGACAGCGTCCAGTGCCCGTACCACGGCCTGCGTTTCGATGGCAGTGGCCAATGCACGCACAATCCCCATGGCGAAGGAAACATCCCCAAGGCCGCCTGTGTTCGCGGTTTCGCGGCCGTTGAGCGCCACGGGGCGATCTGGGTCTGGCCGGGCGATCGTCACCTGGCCAGCGATGCCTTGATTCCTGATTTTTCCTTTTTCGAGCAGGCGCCCACCCATGCCAAAGGGCATGGGTATTTGCCGACCCGTGCGCACTACGAGTTGCTGTCCGACAACATCATGGACCTGAGCCATGTTGATTTCCTGCACCCGGATACGCTCGGTGGCGGGGCGTTGTCACACACCCGAGCCACCATCGAGGAATTGCCCAACGATCGCGTACGCATCAGTTGGTGGGCGCCGGACGATGTGCCCCCGCCGGCTTTCGGCGCTCACCTTGAAGATCCGAGCCGGGCAGACGTCTGGGCAGAAGTCATCTGGCACGCGCCCGGTCTGATGTTGCTGGGCAGTGGTGCCACGCCCCCAGGGCGTCCCAGGGAAGAGGGACCCGTGACATGGAACCTGCATCTGATGACGCCGCAGGACGCGGCCAACACCCATTATTTCTTTGCCAACACGCGCAGTTTCGAGCAGGACAATGCGCAGTTGAATGCCTTCGTCCAGGAGATGTTGATCGGTATTTTCGCCGGTGAAGACAAACCCATGGTCGAGGCTCAACAGCGCCAGATTGGTGAGGTTGAACTGCTTGGCCTCAACCCTGTGTTGCTGCCAGTCGATGCAGGGGCCGTGCGCTGTCGACGTGTTCTGCGTCGATTGATGGAAGCCGAGCGAGCGGAGACGCAAGCCAGTCGGTCATCAAACTATGAAAAAGAGGAACTGCGATGAGCTTTCTACGCAACGTCTGGTACGCGGCCGCCTGGGGAAACGAGATCAAGGCTGGCGAGTTGTTCCAACGAACCTTGCTCAATGAACCCGTGGTGTTTTTTCGCGACACCCAAGGTAATGCCCAAGCCATTGCCGATCGATGTCCCCACCGTTTCGCGCCCCTGGGCATGGGCATCCTCAAAGGCGATGCGGTGCGTTGTCCGTACCACGGCCTGGAATTCGATGGCAGTGGCGCCTGTGTGCATAACCCCCACGGCGATGGTGCCATTCCCAAGGCGGCTAAGGTCAAGGCCTACCCGCTGGTTGAACGCTACAGCTTGCTGTGGATCTGGATGGGGGATCCTCACTTGGCCGATGCGGCGCTGATTCCGGATTTCAATTGCATGGATGAAGACCATTGGTATGTCGGCAAACGCTACCTGCACGCAAAAGCCAACTACGTGCTGGAAACCGACAACATCATGGACCTGAGTCATATCGAATTTTTGCATCCGTCTACGTTGGGTGGCGATGGCGTCAAGGGTGCATTGACTAGCGTGCAAGAGGAGGACAACACCGTTTGGTCCAACCGCCAGACGGTTGCGGAAATTATGCCAGAGTTCCTCTACACCGCCTGGAACATCCCCCAAGGTACGCCGGTGGATCGTTGGATCGATGTACGTTGGGATGCGCCTGCGAACATGTTGCTGTTTTCCGGTGCAGTGGCGACCGGTCTCCCAAGAGATAAGGGCGTTTCCACACCGATTCCGCATCTGTTCACTCCAGAGACCGAGACCACGACTCACTACTGGTTCTCAGTCTGTTTCCCCAAGGCAATGGGCAAATTTGCCGAGCGATTCGCTGATGAGCAGGCGGCCGCGATCAGCCGGCCCTTTGCCGATGAAGACTTGCCAATGCTCGAGGCGCAGCAGCGCATGATGGGCGCTGCATCGTTCTGGGACTTGAAACCGGTGCTGCTGATCGGTGATGCAGGAGCGGTCCGGGCGCGGCGTGTACTCGACCGCATGATTGCTGCCGAGCAGCCTGCGGGTGCCAAGTGATGATTGAAGTCATCGTCACTCGCAAGCGCCTCGAAGCCGAAGGCATCTACAGCTTCGAACTGGCCCCCGCCGAGGGCTCCATGTTGCCGGCTTTCAGTGCCGGCTCGCATATCGACGTGCATCTGCCCAATGGCCTGGTGCGCCAGTACTCGCTGTGCAATCACCCGCAAGAACGCCACCGCTACCTGCTGGGGGTGTTACTCGACCCGGCGTCTCGCGGCGGTTCGCAGGCCATGCACGAGCAGGTGCACGAAGGCAGCCCACTTCGCATCAGCGAACCTCGCAATCTGTTCCCGCTTGAGCATGGGGCCGGGTACAGCGTGCTGTTCGCCGGCGGTATCGGCATCACGCCGATCCTTTGCATGGCCGAGCGCCTGGCGCGGATCGGCGCGCCTTTCGAGCTGCACTATTGCGGCCGCTCGGCCGGGCGCATGGCCTTTATTGAGTACCTGCGTCATTCGGCGTTCGCCGATTGCGTGCACGTTCATATGGACGATGGCGAGGATGCCCAGCGCCTGGACAGTGCTCGGGTCCTGTCCACGCCGGCCAGTGACCGTCATCTGTACGTCTGTGGCCCCAACGGTTTCATGGACCACGTGCTTGGCACGGCGCGCGCGCAAGGCTGGGCCGAGGCGCAACTGCACCATGAGTACTTTACCGCCGCCGCTGCCCCGGTGGGTGAAGCGGGCGGGTTCGAGGTGCAACTGGCTAGCACCGGGCAGTGCTTCCAAGTGCCGGCCACGCTCAGCGTTGCCCAGGTATTGCTGGAGGCTGGCATCGACATCCCGCTGTCTTGCGAACAGGGCATCTGTGGCACCTGCATCACGCGCGTGCTGGACGGCGAGCCGGAGCATCGTGACATGTTCCTGACCGATGCCGAGCGAGCCCGCAACGACCAGTTCACGCCTTGCTGCTCCCGTGCGAAGAGCGCGCGGCTGGTACTCGATCTTTAAGGTTTTTTCATGAATTCATCGTTACCCGCTGGCGCGTTTCGCCAACAGATTGAGGACTCGAATATGCAACAGCTTCCTGGTTTCAAACGCGTGGTAACCGGGCACGATGCCCAGGGCCAGGCGGTGGTCGCGCTCAGCGGGCCAACGCCGAACAGTTTCCCGCTCAAGGCCGTGCCCGGCACGGTCTTCCATGAGATCTGGAACAGCGGCGCCAGCCCGGCCGTGCTGGATAACGGCGACGACCCCACCCACCAGCCGCTTCAACTGAGCCCCGCGCCATTGGGCAGTGTCATCCGCGTGGTGGATATTCCCCCGGACAGTGTGCAGAACCAGGTCAGCGCCGAGGAGGCCGCGGCGGCCTTCGCCGAAATTGGCCAGGCCCATGCCGGCACGGGGCAGGCGGATTCCAGGCACAAGCTGATGCATCGCACCCAAACGCTGGATTACGGCGTGGTCACCGAGGGTGAGGTCTGGCTGGTGCTCGATGGCGAGGAGGTGCATCTCAAACGCGGCGACATCGTGGTGCAGCGCGGCACCAACCACGCCTGGAGCAATCGCACCGAGCAGATGGCCCGCATGCTCTTTGTGCTGCTCGATGGCCGCTTTGCTCCTGAACTGCAAGGAGAACACCCATGAAGCTCAGCACCCTCAAGAACCTAAATCGCGACGGTCGCCTGGTGGTGGTGTCGCGCGACCTGGCCTGGGCGGTGGATGCCGGCGATATTGCCGCGACGCTGCAGGAGGCCGTTGAGCGCTGGGCGCATGTCGAAAGCGTTTTACGCGCGCGGTATGACGCCTTGAACGAAGGCACGCTGGCCGGTGCCTTCGCCTTCGATCCTCAGCAAGCCGCCGCGCCTCTGCCACGTGCCTGGCAGTGGCTGGACGCCTCGTCTTTCCTCAGTCATGGCGAGCGCATGCAGAAGGCTTTTGGGCTGGATCCGATCGAAGGTGTTGAACATACGCCGCTGATGTATCAGGGCTGTGGCGACGACTTTCTAGGCGCCCACGACGACATCGAGCTGCCCAGCGAAACCCACGGTATCGATTTCGAAGGCGAGTTTGCGGTGTTGGTCGATGAGGTTCCCATGGGCTGCTCGGCGCAAGACGCCGTCGAGCATATTCGGCTCATTGTGCAAGTCAACGACGTCAGCCTGCGTGCGCTCGCCCCCCGAGAAATGAAGACCGGCTTCGGTTTTATCCAGGCCAAGTCCGCGTCCAGTTTTGCCCCGGTGGCGGTCACCCCCGACGAGTTGGGCGAGGCCTGGCGCGACGGGCGCGTGCACTTGCCGTTGAAGGTTGAATGGAACGGTCAGTGGTTCGGTCATGCCCAGGGCGGTGCCATGCATTTCGGCTTTCATCAGTTGATTGCTCACGCGGCGCTGACCCGGCGCCTCAGGGCGGGCTGCCTGATCGGTTCCGGCACGGTTTCCAATGCTGACCCCACTGTGGGCGCTGCCTGCATCGCCGAACGTCGTGCCGTTGAGATGATCGAGCACGGCGTACCACGGACGTCCTTCATGCGCTTTGGCGACCGCGTGCGCATGGAGGTCCTCGATCTGCAAGGTCAGTCGGTGTTCGGGGCGATAGACCAGTGCATCGTGCGCGGAGGCCTCCCATGCGCGTGATGATTACCGGGGCCAATGGTTTTGTTGGGCGGACGCTGGTGAAACGGTTGCTCGAAACCAATGCGTTACAAGGCCGCTCGATCAGCGCGTTGATCCTGCTGGATAAAGAGTTGGTGGGGTTTGCCGAGGACAAGCGCCTGCGCCGGCATTGCGGCAGTGTCACCGACGCCGCGTTATTGCGCCGCGCCTTGGCCGATGGCATCGATGTGGTTTTTCACTTGGTCAGCATTCCGGGGGGCGCGGCCGAGCAGCATTATTCATTGGGCTATCAGGTCAATTTGCAGGCGAGCCTGGAGTTGCTTGACCAGTTGCGCGAACAGCCAGGCGCGCCGGTGCTGGTGTACGCCAGCAGCGTGGCGGTGTACGGCGGCGACCTGCCAGCCCGCATGGATGAGCGTGCCGTGCCGCACCCGCAGTTGAGTTACGGTGCGCACAAGGCGATGGTGGAAATGGCGATCAATGACCTTGCCCGACGAGGCGAGGTGGACGGTCGCGCCGTGCGTCTGCCCGGCATCGTTGCCCGTCCACGTGAACCCAATGGGCTGCGCTCGGCGTTTATGAGCGACGTGCTGCACGCCTTCGCCGAAGGCCAGCCCTATTGCTGCCCGGTGTCGCCGCAGGCGCAGGCATGGTGGATGTCGGTGCGGTGTTGCGTGGATAACCTGCTACGGGCCGCCGAACTGCCGTCTGCCCAGCTCGGCGCGTCACGCGTCTGGCAACTGCCGCTGTTGCGCCTGTCCATTGCCCAGGTCATCGATGCCCTGGCCGCTGCCTACGGCCAGGAACGCCGCGCGCTGATCAGCTTCGCACCGGACGCGGGGCTGCAAGCGTTATTCGGCAGCTTTCCCGCAATGAAAACCCCTCTGGCCCGTGCCCTTGGCTTTCGCCATGACGGCTCGGCAGCTGCCTTGATACGTAACAGTTTGAATGCCGCTACCCCGACGCGTCGTGCGCGTGGGCGGGTGGGACTTGGAGTGAGCGAACATGCAATCAACTAAACGCCGCCTGGTGGACCTGTCCGTGACCCTGGACAACAACCCCTACACCGATCCGCCGCCGTTGCTGCCGAAAATCGACTACATGGACCATCAGCAAGGCTGGCCGGAGATGGCCGCGATGTTTCCCGGCTTGTCCAAGGCGCAACTGCCTGGTGACGAATCCTGGGCAGCTGAGCGCCTGCAGATCACCACCCACAGCGGTACGCATATGGACGCTCCCTGGCACTACGCCTCGACCACGGACGGTGGCAAGCCGGCGTTTGGCATCGACGAGTTGCCGTTGGACTGGTGCCTGCAACCCGGCGTGAAGCTGGACTTTCGTCATTTACCGGATGGCCATGTGGTCAACGCCGCCCAAGTGCAAGCCGAGCTGGAGCGTATTGGCCATGTTCTACAGCCGTTGGACATTGTCCTGGTCAACACCCGTGCCGGCGCGCTGTTCGGTCAGCCAGGGTATCTGGACGCCGGGGTAGGCATCGGCCGCGAGGCCACGTTGTACTTGCTGGAACGCGGCGTGCGCGTGGTCGGCACCGATGCCTGGAGCTGGGACGCGCCGTTCAAGTACACCCGCGAACGCTTCGCCGCCACGGGCGACGCCTCGATCATCTGGGAAGGGCACAAGGCCGGACGCGACATCGGTTACGGCCAGATGGAAAAATTGGCCAACCTGGAATCCCTGCCGGCCCACGGCTTCCAGGTGTCGTGTTTCCCCTACAAGATCAGGCACGCCTCGGCCGGCTTCGTCCGCGCCGTCGCGATTTTCGAGGAATGAACGCGCCGGCGGCCGGTGAAAAAAAGCGCGCCAGCCTGTCCCGGGGGCTTGAGGCGCTGCTGTCGGAGCACATTGTCGCGGGGCGACTGCGCGGCGGTGAGCAGTTGCCCACCGAGTCGGCCCTCATGCTGGAGCATGGGGTCAGCAGGACGGTGGTGCGCGAGGCCATGTCGCGTCTACAGGCCGCTGGAATGGTTGAGACGCGCCACGGTATCGGCACGTTCGTGCGCGGTAGCACCCTGTCGCTGAAGGCCTTCATCGACCTTGCGACGATCGGCATCCTGAATGATTCGCTGGCGATCATGGAATTTCGGATCGGTCTTGAGGTGGAAGCCGCCGGGCTCGCCGCCCAGCGACGTGGCCCGGATCAGTTGGCGGGGTTGCGGGCGCTTCTCGATCAGCTCGGGCAGCCCAATGTCAGCGTCAATGACCGGGCCGCGTTGGATTTTCAGTTCCATTTGGGTATTGCCCAGGCGACCGGCAATCACTACATCGCCCACACATTGCGCAACCTGGGCGAGGTGATCATCCCGCGTAGCCGGCTGGATTCTGCGCGCCTGTTTCACGATGAGCCTCTGCACTATGAGCAGCGGATGCAAAGCGAGCACGAACAGATTTACCAGGCGATCTTCCATCAGGACACAGAATGCGCACGCGCTGCGATGCGCCTGCACCTTCAAGACAGTCGCGAATACTTGCATCAGGCCCGCCAGGAGCTGATGACATGACGAGCGTCGATAGGCCTGACAACGCCTCGCCCTCTCCGGCATCCGCTCTGACAATAATCGATGCGCGCTGGACCTTGTTCGTCCGGGTCGTGGCGGCTGGCAGCCTGAGCAAAGCGGCCGTACTGCTGGACATGCCGCAGTCCATGGTGAGTCGCAACATTGCGTTGCTTGAATCGCAATGTGGGGAGCGGCTGTTTCATCGTACCGGGCGCGGGGTGGTCCTGACCGAATTTGGCGAGCAGTTGTTGCCCTGTATATCGGCGCTTTTGGCGAACGCTGAAAGCCTTGCCGATGACATTCGCAACCTGCGAGGCAAACCGGTGGGGGAGGTGGTCGTGGGCATGTTGCCTTCCGCGGTGCGTCGGTTTGCGGGGACGCTTTTTGCTGCGGTGCGTGCCCAGATGCCAGGGGTGAGGTTGCACCTGATCGAAGGCGCGAGTGCTCAGCTCGAAGAGCAGTTGCACGATGGTCGTCTGGATATGGCGCTGGTGCTGCGCGAGAGCGAGGCGAGCATCGGCCAAGCTCATCTGTTGGCCAGGCTACCGCTGCACCTGGTCGGACCCGCCGCCGATCCGCTGTTCGGCAATCGAGATATTGCACTGGAAAATCTATCTGGGTTGCCATTGGTCGTGCCTGGGCGGCCGCATCTGCTGAGGGCCAGGCTCGATCATTTGGCTGCGGAGCAAGGCGTGGAACTGTGCGTGGCTGTGGAAGCCGACTCGGTCCAGCTACAGTACGAAGTCGTCGCGGCCGGCGGAGGCTATGCGATTGCCTCGGTGTTGCCGGGCTCGCTGGATCACCGACTTATTTCATCGCGCATTATAGAGCCCGTGTTAGAGCGCTTTGTCGTGCTGGTCGAATCGCCCCGGCGCCCCTTGACCCGTGCTTCCCGTGAAGTGCGACGGCTGATTTGCAATCTGTCCATGCCATCGATTTAAGCGATAGCTGCTTTGCATCCCCAGCAGTATTCGGTGGGGGGCGCGCCTCGTAGGGTGTCAGTCAACCAACGACTGATCCCCGATTGCGAGGTTTGCGCCATGCATCACGCCCAAGAACTCCAAGTCATTGCCCCGACGCTTTTTCTCAGTGACGCCGATGTGGCCTCGCTCGCCGACTGGAGCACCGCCGTCGCCGCGCTCGCCGAGGCGTATGCACGCCCTGCATCGGATGCCATGGTGCCGCCTCGCTCCATGGCCCGGGGCGATGGCATCTGGCTGCGCAGTTTGACTGCCGTACCTCCGGCTGGCGGCCATATGGGCTGCAAGTTGATCGCAGCCTCCATGCGGGCGCGCTGCGCCAGCTACCTGATTGCGTTGTTCGATCAGAAAACCATGGCGCTCAGTGCCCTGATCGACGGCAACCGGGTGACAGGTTTGCGCACCGCGGCAACCGCTGCGCTGGCAGTCGATTTACTGGCGCCCAAGCGCGCGCTGCGGGTGGGGGTGATTGGCTCGGGGTTTGAGGCCCGTGGCGCATTGGACTGCCTCAAGTCCGTGCGCGATGTGGCGCATGTCCGGGTATTCAGTCCAACGCCCGCTAGCCGCGAGCGTTTTGCCGAGAGCTTCAGACCCGGGCTGGATATCCAAGCGGTGACCAGCGCGCAAGAAGCTGTGCAGGACTGCGATGTGGTGATTTGTGCCGCACGCAGCCGTGACGAATCTCCGGTGCTGCGAGGCGCCTGGCTTTGCCCGGGCGCTACGGTCGTGTCGTTGGGTTCCACCTTGCCTGAGCAAAGGGAAGTTGACCCGGTCACGATGGAACGAGCCGTCTGCATCGTCGCCGATATGCCGCAGGAGGTTCTCCACGATACGGGGGACGCCATTGCGGCGATCAGTGCCGGCGTTTATGTCGCCGACAAATTGGTCGCGCTGTCGGACCTCGTCGCGGGTCGTGTCACCCCGCGCCAGAACACAAGCGACATCGTCCTCTACAAGTCGGTGGGCTCGGCGCTGCAGGACGTCGTCATCGCGCAAGCGCTATACGAGCGCGCCAGGCAACAAGGCCTCGGCATCGAGCTGCCTGCCAGCATTGTCCCTGTCTCGAAATAACCCCTCCACTGTTCGAAGGAAAATCATCATGGCCACATACAAGAAAGCGGATGCCCGTGCCTGGGCGCGGGAAAACCTGGTGGGCTGCTCGGCGGTCACCATCCCAAGTTTCAGCGCCGATCTGAAGCGACTCAACGAACGTGGCATACGCCACGACATCGAACATACGGTTGGCCTGGGCTACAGCGCTACGTTGCTGTGCAGCGAACTGGCGATTTCTATCCAGGAGAATGCCCAGTTCACTGCCTGGGCCCGTGAGTCAGGGAAAGACCTGATCCTGTTTTTCCATGCGGCCTTTGGCACGCTTGCCGAGAATATCGAGGCGGTGAAGCTCGCCGAGAATGCCGGTGCCGACATCGTCCTGCTCTCCTATCCGCCACAGTTCTGGCCGACCAGCGAGCAGGAAATCTACGCCTACACCAAGTCGTTCTGTGACGCGACGGACCTCGCCGTCATGCTCTTCCCGATTCCGCTCTGGGGCTTTGAGCGCGTGCATCCGGCAGGGATGTCCTTGGAGTTGGTCAGTCGGCTGTTGGCCGATTGCCCGAATATCGCGGCCATCAAGTCCGAGCAAGGGTTCCCGCTGCCGGCGGGCATTTGCGAGATGTATTACCACTTCCGTGACCAGGTGGTGATCAGTTGCCCGATCGAAGGCGACGCAATCCCCTTGATGAGCCTGATGAAGTTGCAGTTTTCCGGCACCAGCAACACCGCCTGGATGAGCGACTACTACCCGAAAGCGTTCGAACTGGCCCGCACGGGCCGCTTTGAAGAGGCGATGGAACTGTACTGGAAGGTCAATCCGGCCCGCAGCGCCAACGGCGCCGCCGCGCAAAGCTATGCCGGCGGTACCGGTGTGCTCAACCGCACGATGTGGAAATACCAGGATTGGCTCGCCGGCTTCAATGGCGGTCCATTGCGTGCCCCGGCGATGCGTGTGCCGGATCGCTTCATGAAGTCGCTGCGTCAAGGGTTGGTCGCGTCGGGGTTGCCGGTGACTTCGGATCCTGACAGCGCCTTCATGATCGGGCGTCATCCGTGCTGATCGGGAGGATTGCACAGTGAAGCATTTACTTAAGGATCCTACGCTGTGGCGTGACGGTGCCTATATCGCCGGTGAGTGGCTGGCCGAGACGCCGCACGGTCACTACACGCTGCGTAATCCGGTGGACCAAACGGTACTGGCCGAGTTGCCGCGCTGCCGTGAAACTGAAGTCCGGCACGCCATCGACGCGGCGCATGAGGCCTTTGGCCCATGGCGTCGCCTGACGGCCAAACGCCGTGGCGAGGTGTTGCGCCGTTGGTATGAGCTGATGGTTGAACATCGGGAGGACATTGCCACGCTGATTACCTTGGAGGAGGGCAAGCCCCTGGAGGAGGCGCGTGGTGAAGTCGATTACGCGGCGTCTTTTGTGCGCTGGTTTGGCGAGGAAGCTACACGGGTGCGCGGTGATCTGATTCCGGGCGTAAAGGACACTCAGCGCATTGTGGTCCTGCGTGAACCCATCGGGGTTTGCGCCGCGATCACGCCCTGGAATTTCCCCGCTGCGATGATCACTCGCAAGGCCGCTCCGGCCCTCGCGGCCGGTTGCACGATGGTGGTGAAACCGGCCAGCCAGACACCGCTGACCGCGCTGGCACTCGCCGAGCTCGCCCTGCGCGCGGGGGTACCGGCGGGTGTTTTCAGTGTGATTACCGGCAATGACACCCGCGACATTGCCGGTGAGCTCACGTCCAACCCGCTGGTGCGCAAGCTCACCTTCACGGGGTCCACGGAAGTGGGCCGGCTGCTGCTGACGCAAGCGGCGCAGACGGTCAAGAAATGTTCCATGGAGTTGGGCGGCAACGCCCCGTTCATTGTCTTCGACGATGCTGATCTGGATGCGGCGGCTGACGGTGTGATGCTGGCCAAGTTTCGCAACGGTGGGCAGTCCTGTATCGGCGCGAATCGGGTGCTGGTGCAGTCCGGGGTTTATGACGCATTGGCCGAGCGCATTGTTGAGCGCATGGCACGCCTGAAAGTGGGAAATGGTCTGGAGCCGGGTGTACAGGTCGGGCCGCTGATCGATGACGCGGCGGTACGGAAATCCCAGGCGCTGGTTGATGATGCGCTGGCCCAAGGCGCTCGACTGCTGTCTGGCGGCAAGCCCCATGCGCTGGGCGGGTGTTTCTTCGAGCCCACCTTGTTGGCTGATGTGACCCATGGGATGCGGGTTGCTCGTGAGGAGATCTTCGGCCCGGTCATGCCGCTGGTGCGTTTCGACACCGATGACCAAGCCATTGCCATGGCCAACGACAGCGAGTTTGGCCTGGCCGCGTATCTGTTCAGCCGTGACGCGGCGCGTATCTGGCGCAACGCCGCGCGCATCGAGTCGGGCATGGTGGGGATCAACTGTGGCCTGATCTCGAATGAGGTCGCACCTTTCGGTGGCGTGAAGCAGAGCGGTCTTGGGCGAGAGGGATCTCACCTGGGAATAGACGAGTTCCTAGAGGTTAAATACCTCTGCTGGGATGGCTTGGAAAGCGTGTAAACAACCGTCGTTAAAGGCCGGTGGACGGCGGTTCGTGTGAGCCGTCGTTCATCGGCTTTTGTATTTGTTCTGCCGCAAAGACAGGCACTCCGAGCAATGCCCCCGGCTTACCTGCGCGACCCATCGCCGCCAGCGATACCTCGGATTGTGCAAAGCGATTTCAGCCCTGATAGCCGATTCGATAGTCTCGTGGCTGATCCGGCATTTTTCGTCGGCATTCCATGTTGCTGCGGCATTGACGCAATGACGCCGCAGCGCTCGTTGGTGCGCCATGCAATGTCTACCCGAGTGAATAAGAATAACTAGGAGAGCGTGATGATTGCAGCAGTCAACAAGGTCCTGGTGATCGGGGGAGGGTTCTCCGGTATGACCGCGGCTATCCAGCTCGCCCGCCAGGGCGTCGAAGTGGACCTCGTCGAAATCGATCCATTGTGGTGTCCTTTGGGAGCGGGGATTACGCTCAGTGGGCCCACGCTGC
The DNA here is from genome assembly GCF_036693845.1 of Pseudomonas sp. MS646. Classification (NCBI taxonomy): domain Bacteria; kingdom Pseudomonadati; phylum Pseudomonadota; class Gammaproteobacteria; order Pseudomonadales; family Pseudomonadaceae; genus Pseudomonas; species Pseudomonas sp. MS646. The sequence goes on along the minus strand of NZ_CP144763.1, from coordinate 3,813,483 downwards.
GAGCGCTTGATACGGTTGGGATTTTGGAAAGGGTCGCCGGGGAAGGGTACCTGTCGACCAATTTCGATGTGTTTTCACCGGTGGGCGACCTGATCGTGCAATTGGCGCTTCGACCGCCGGTCAGCGATAAGCCGATTCCCTGTGGTGGCGGCATCCTGCGCCCGGTACTGGCTCGAATATTTGCCGACAGGACGCGGGAAGTGGGGACCCGTGTGCGCCTGGGCATCACCTACGACAGCGTCATCGAGCTTGATGATGGCATTGATGTGTCTTTCACCGACGGGACCACTGAACGCTATGACCTGGTCGTCGCCGCTGACGGCGTGCATTCGCGCACGCGAAAGGAGTTTTTCCCGGAAGCACCCTCGCCAAAACCCATTCATCAGAGCGTCTGGCGCGCGGTGCTGAAGCGTCCGCCGGAAATCGTGCGCCCCACTCATTGGCTGGGTAGCACCAAGGTTGGCGTCAATCCAATCTCCGAAACGCACATGTACATGTTCCTCATGGAAAGCCGCGAGTTTTCCGAGTGGATCGACCCGGCCAGTTGGCCGGGTGAAATGGCGCGCCTGTTGAGTGAGTTCCCAGCCCCGATCCTGCAAACGCTGGTGCCGCAACTGTACGAGGCGGACGCCAATATCGACTATCGTCCGCTGTCCAATCTGTTGGTGCCGTTGCCCTGGCACAAGGGCCGAATCGTGCTGATCGGAGACACGGTGCATGCCACCACACCGCACCTGGCTTCCGGGGCTGGCATCGGTATTGAGAGCGCCATCGTGCTTGCCGAAGAGTTGCTCGGCAATAGCAATCTACAGACGGCCCTGAGCCGGTTCGAAACGCGGCGCTGGGAGCGTTGCCAACTCGTGGTCGAGAACTCCGCGCGTCTGTGCGAGATAGAGAAAAGTGGCGGGGACAAGGAAGAGCATGCGCAGATCATGCGTGAGTCCACTGCGACGCTGGCTGAGCCTATCTGATTGATTGCGACCCTGCTGGATGAGAAGGGTCGCGCTTCTGGTCGTTAGGAGCAGTGATCGAAAATAACGACCTCTTTGACGTAAGCGAAAAAAGACGCCGACGTCAGCGCCACGCCGTCCTCGGCAAGTTTTTGAAACAGCGCTCGCTGATACTGCCGAAAGGTCGAAAAATCCGCTTCATTTTCAAACCACAGGCTAGAGGCGCCTTCGTATACGGCGATGTTTGGCCCGAAATAGGCCGTCACCTTGTCACCCTCGGGCAGATACCGGGAGCGAACATACCGGCGTAGGGCGTTCTGGAAGTCGGGCTGTTCGCGGGTAATGCTCTCGTGAGCTGCGTCCCAAGCGTCGAAAAAACGATCGAGCGCCATGGATGGATTTTTCTTCAGCAGGATCATCACTTTCCATGGGAGAGGCGCTGTAGCGGTGCTAGCCGTCTCCGCTTCATCCATCAATTGAGCGAGCTGCTCGGAAAGGTCAGCGAAGTTCTTTGCATCAGGGCCCACGGTTTGCTGGGTATAGGGATCGCTGAAGGTGCGAATCAAGCCTGGCACGTCTTCAAAAAACAGCTCCGTAATGGAGTCTTTGTGGAAGGACTGTGCGTAGGCACTGTCGGCGTCAACCCCGAAAGCCGCGTCGATGACATGGTTCTGCACGTACCGTTTGACGCCTAACGGTTTGGCTTTAGCGATTTCTCCGTGGGTGTGCTCTACATAGTTTATAAACTCGGCATGCGTCATTCCTGGTTTTCTGCGTACAGCGGCTAGGATTTTGATCATGAGGCGTTCTCGCTATTGGCAGGGTTAACGGATCTTTGACTTAAATGCACTTTAGTGCGTCGTTATTCATCTGATTGTTTTTCAACACCCAAATATAAGGCCGTGGATATCCCGCAAACCAATCGGTATTCGTGCTGGTAGGTATCGCGCAAAAACATGGTCAAAGGCGGGACGATGCAGACCAGGGGGCGTGACGCAAAGCAAAGGCGTGTTACTGACGACGGTTTACTGCTTGGTTGTCAGTTGGAGCATTCTCAACGTGATCAAACAAACACCGTGGCGTGTATTTGTTGGATACTCCTCCGGCCAGGCGCTATGGTCGGGCTGATGCTCGGACGAATCACGGGTTGGCAAGGCCAAGCTCTGAGGCCCTGATCCAAGCGACGATCAGTCCAGTGTGTTGTCAATGGTGGCGTTAGGAATATTTTAATGGTGAGTTCCAATTCACCCCGGTCGATGCAGGATTTCAGTCAAAACCTGCGCCTTCTCTGCGGGTACTATAAGTCGGTGGCGATGGTGTGCCGCTCCCTCGATATCAACCGCCAGCAGTTCAACAAATACTTGGGCGCGCAGGCGGCTCCCTCGCTCTTCACCCTTCGTAAGATATGCGCCTTTTTTGGGGTAGATGAGGACGAGATCTTCTCCGAACATGAGTCCTTCCGGGCTTTGCTCAGCAGGCAGCGCGCGGCGCGCGAGCCGGACAGCGCGGTACCGGCCGATTTTTTTCCAAGCTCCGCACAGGCGCTGTCGAAGTATCAGGGTTACTACTTTGTCTATTTGATGTCGCCCTCCGGGTCTGGCGAAGTCATTAAGTCGATTACCCGCTTGTCCCGTTCCGGCAACAAGATCCTCAGCAAAACCTACGAACGAATGAGGTTAGGTGATGACCAACTGAAGAGTTTTGGCATCAATAAATATCGGGGGTTCTGCTTTGCTTCATCCGATTTGATTTACATCGTCGAGCGTGAGTACCTATCGTCTCGAGGCTATATCTGGTCGGCGCTTTACCCCTCCTATCGCAGTCGTTTCCGCTTTCTCAATGGCTTGGTGCTCGGCGTATCGGGCGACAATTTTCGCCGTCCTTTTGGTGCTCAGATTGTGTTTGAACATCTGGGCGAGTCGATTGATCTGCGTAACGCACTCTCCAGTTGCAGCTGCTTCCCGATTGATTCCCCTGAAATCCCCAGCGAGGTGAGGGCGCGGCTGCTGATTCGCCCATCCGAGGGTGAGTTCAACCTCGTTCCGCCGTTGTTCTGACTCAGCTTTAAAAATAGACGCTAGGTGACGCTTTCAAGCGTCATCAGGCGTTATTTTTTTAGCGCTCGCGAAATTGAGCTGGCCGTGAGGCAGATGAATAATGGGTCACACCGCTTAACAGGCAGTTTTACGAACGGCCCGTCTTGTCGTTTATTCCAGTTGGATTACTGCCTGTTTGTGCAAGTGACCCGCTGCGCCCATCATAAAAATAAGAGGAACACCGATGAACTTCAAAAGAACATTGATGGCAGGGTTGATGGTGCTGTCCGTTTCTGCACCGTTGACCAGTGGCTTGGTGTGTGCGGCAAACAATACCTTGGTTGTCGCTGATCGGGCCTCTTTCAAGGATTGGGACCCGGCCTCGGCTTTTTCGGAAGAGGTGCGAGTGCTGGGCAATATCTACGAGACACTTCTCGTCTATAACGCGCCCGGCAGTGCCGAGGAATTTTCCCCTGGGCTCGCCACGTCTTGGGAAAGCAGCGACAACGGCAAGACCTGGGCCTTCAAGCTGCGGCACGGTGTTAAATTTCATGACGGTTCGCCCTTCAACGCCGCGGCGGTCAAAAAATCCATTGACTACGTCAAAGCGCTAAAACAAGGCGCTGCGTATGTATGGAAAGCGCTGGATTCCATCGAGGTCGTCGCTGATGACACCGTGGTGCTCAAGTTCCAGAATCCCACTCCGGCCAATCTGATCGCGGCAGGTCAATACGCTGCTTATATCATTGCCCCGGCGGCGGTGGATAAGGGGCATGACTGGATGATGGCTCCCAACGCTATCGGTACCGGTCCCTATAGGCTTGGGCAGGTCGAACAGGGCCAGCAAGTGGTGCTTGAACGTTTCGATGGCTACTGGGGGGGCTGGAAAGAAGGGCAATTCGATCGGGTCATCGTGAAAGTCGTGTCCGAAGCCTCGACTCGTACCCAGATGATCAAGAATGGCGAGGCCGGTGTCGCTTGGGATATCCCTCTTGATCAGCTCAAGGTGTTGGGAGAGAACCCCGCCATCAAGGTGAGCACCGCGCCTTCGTGGAAGAACTTCCAGTTCTTGATCAATACCCAGAAGTACCCTACGGATAACGTGGCATTTCGTCAGGCGCTGCAATATCTCTGGGACTATGAAGGTGTCACCAACGATATTCTGCATGGCTACGGCAGTGTCCCCAAGGGACCTTTGCCCAGTAGCATCTGGGGGCATGCCAGCGTGCCCATGGCTTCTTACGATCTGGAGAAAGCCCGACAATTATTGGAAGCCTCTGGTGTGCCCAAGCAGGACTGGAAGGTCTCGATGCAGTACATCAGTGGCATCTATGCAAACGCCGCTGAGCTGTTCCAGGCAACGGCGTCTCAGGTTGGCGTGGAAGTGGAATTACGCCCCGGAGAGTGGGGTGTGATCTGGGATAAGGCGAAGAAGCTGGAAACTGCTCCCAACCTGCAATCCATGGCTTGGTGGCCGACGTATCCGACGCCGAGTGATTGGCTATTCAGTGAATTTCATACAGAGAAAACGACGCTGTTCAATCTGTCTCATTACAGCAATCCAAGTTTTGATCAGTTGATCGAAGAGGCGGCGGCGTTAGAAGGCAGTGATCGGGCTCAGTCCACTGAAAAGTACCAGCAGGCCCAGCAGATACTGGCGAAGGACGCCCCGGCGATCTGGTACGCAGACGTGCAGCAGATACGTGTTTCCCGCAAAGACATCAAGGGCATAGAAAAGAGCCTGAATCCGGCTTATGAGGCGATTCTCTACTACAACTTAAATCGTTGAATGCTGAGTTGTTCTCGATGAAGTTATAGGTGTAATGCCTAATTTGCCCTGTAATCCGATAGTTGGTTGATTGGCTTGGTCATTCCTCAAAAGTTAATTCGCTTTTGAGGATTTATGCTGGGCGTAAGAAGTCAGGGTCAAGTTTATTAGCCACAAAAGGTAGTATAAATGGCGAAGTATATAGCTCAGCGATTGATAGTCATGTTCTTCATTCTTTTGGGTGTGTTGACTATCACCTTCGTTTTGAGCCGAGCTCTTCCCGGTTCTCCGATAGAGATGATGCTGGGGAACCATCCCACGACGGAGCAGATAGCCGTCGCGCGGGAAAAACTGGGGTTGGATAAACCTCTGCCTATCCAATACTTCAATTACATTGGCGATCTTCTCCAGGGTGATTTTGGCACCAGTTTGCGCACCGGGCGGCCGGTGGCGGAGGAGGTCATCAGGCGGGTAGGCGCGACGTTTGAACTGACATTCCTTGCGATGTTCTGGGTGGTGCTGCTCGGGGTGCCTATCGGTGTCATCTCGGCGGCGCGGCAGAACTCAGTGGTCGACAATGTGTCACGAGCGGGGTCCATTGCCGGGACGGCATTTCCCGTATTCATCCTGGCCATGGGCTTGCAATTGCTGTTCTACGGCAAGCTCAATTGGTTGCCCCTGCAAGGACGTATCGATGCCTCCATTCTCCTCGATAGCCCCTTCGAGCGTGTGACCGGTTTTTACTTGATCGACACGCTGCTGGCCGGCAATTTCGGAGCACTTTGGAGCTCCATCAAACACCTGGCGCTACCGGTGCTCACCCTGGTGGTCGTGACGTTAGCCACTGTCACCCGTATCACGCGCAACATGATGGTCGAGGTGCTCTCCGAAGAGTACATCCGTACGGCCGTTTCTTACGGCGTACCCAAGTGGCGTATCCATTATGCCTATGCCTTGAAGGCGACAATGATCCCGCTCCTGACCGTGGTGGGCCTGACCTTCGGCTACCTGCTTGGAGGCGCAGTCGTTGTCGAATTCGTTTTCGATTGGCCCGGTCTGGGCGGCTTCGTGGTGTTTTCGATTGCCCAGAATGATTTTCCCGCCGTGATGGGGGCCACCCTGGTGCTGGCCACGACCTATCTGTCGATCAACCTGATTGTTGATCTGTTGTATCACCTTGTTGATCCGAGGTTGCGAGTCCAATGAGTATCCAAGACGTATCCCTGGCCATGCCCTCGCGAGCCCCCTCATGGCGCATCAAGGCCCTGGCGTTTGCCTGCGATAACAAGTTGTTTGTATTCGGCGCGCTGTTATTGCTGCTGATCATCCTGGCGGCCATCTTCGCCCCCTGGCTCGCGCCTTATGAACCGAACAAGATTGTCTTTTCCCAAAAATTAATGGCGCCCAACTGGGCACACTGGATGGGCACGGACGAGTTTGGTCGCGACATTCTTTCTCGGGTGCTTTATGGCGCACGCACCTCGCTGATCATTGGAGTGAGCGTGACGTTGATCGCGATGCTGATCGGAATTCCGATCGGGCTTGTTTCCGGCTACTTCGGCGGTCGAATCGATACGCTGCTGATGCGCGTCTCAGACGTGTTTCTGGCCTTTCCACCGCTGTTGTTGCCGATCGCTATTACCGCTGCGCTGGGATCGGGCTTGGCCAACGCCATGCTGGCGCTCGCAATCTCGTGGTTCCCTTGGTACGCGAGGATCATGCGTGGCGCGGTAGTACGGGTTCGCTCGGAGACCTATATCCATGCCGCTCGTTCCATGGGCGTCAGTCACTGCCGCATCTTGCTTCGCCATGTACTGCCCAATTCCACCACACCGTTGATCGTGCAGGGCTCCATGGACTTTGGCTACACCATTCTCGCTGCTGCCTCGCTGAGCTTTATCGGGCTGGGGGCCAAACCGCCCATGGTGGAGTGGGGGCTGATGGCCGCGGCGTCGCGCTCGCAATTGCTCGAAAATCCCTGGACGGTGCTGTTTCCCGGCGTGGCGATTTTTGTCCTGGTGCTGGCCGTCAACCTGGTGGGTGATGGGCTGCGCGATGTGCTCGATCCAAAGAAGGGGACGCGCTGATGATTAACGAATCCTTGCAACCTTCTACGCTCGAACAGCTCGCCGCTTCGAATAACGATGCAGCTCAAGACCTGGTGCTGGAAGTGGAAGGGCTGACGGTGTCTTTCCCAGGTTTGTTCAAAACCGTGAAGGCCGTACGCGGCATCGACCTCAAGGTCAGGCGCGGTGAGATCCTCGGGTTGGTCGGGGAGTCGGGCTCGGGCAAGTCCATGACGGCCATGTCCTGCCTTGGATTGATGCCTGAGGCCGCTCGGCTGGGCGGCAGTGTCAAGGTCGCCGGACAGCAGGTCAACGGTGCGTCGGTATCGCAGCTAGCGGATTTGCGCGGCGGAGGGGCGGCGATGATCTTTCAGAATCCGATGAAGGCGCTCAACCCGTTCTTCACGGTCGGACGACAGATGTTCGATGTCATCGGTTGCCATCGGCAACTGAGCAAGGCCCAGATTCGCGCCGAGGCGCTGAGCTCGCTGGAGGCGGTGAGCATGCCCGATCCTTATCTGGCGCTAGGCAAGTATCCGCACCAGATGTCCGGCGGCCAGTTGCAACGAGTGGTGATTGCCATGGCGCTGGCCTGCCGACCGAAACTGCTGATCGCCGATGAGCCGACCACGGCGCTGGACGTCACCGTGCAGGCTCAAATCATCGCCCTGCTGCGCAAGCTGGCGCAGGAGCAGGACCTTGCGATTCTGTTTATCACCCACAACCTTGGCGTCGTGGCTTCGCTCTGTGACCGGGTGGCGGTGATGTATGCCGGCGAAGTGGTGGAGAGCGGTCCGGTGGGCCAGGTGTTCAAGCGACCAGCACACCCCTACACCCTGAAATTGATGGGCACCGTGCCAAAGTTGGGGCAGGGATCCCAGCCCCTGGGCTTCATCCCCGGGCAGGTGCCGAACATGGCGGCTCCTCCGGCAGGCTGCGCCTTCAATCCACGCTGTGAACGCGCCACTGGACGATGCGTTCAGGCTGCGCCGAGGGTAGAGATCGGCGAGGGACACTGGGCGGCTTGTCACAACACGTTGGTCAAGGTGTGAGGCTTCTTTGAAAGGTAAACGGCTATGAATAACAACAAACAGCCCGCACTGCTGAGCGTCACTCAGCTGCACAAGACCTACGCCAGCCGCGACGGCCTGGTGACCGCCATCGACCACATCAGCCTGGAGGTGCAGGCCGGTGAGACGGTCGCGCTGGTGGGGGAATCCGGTTGTGGCAAAAGTACGGTTGCCGCGACCTTGCTCGGTCTGCTGCCAGCCGACAGTGGGCAGATTCTGGTCGAAGGTCGGCCGCTGCCGACTGATGCCAGGGCGCGGGGCAGAAGCTTGAGCATGGTGTTCCAGAATCCCTACGCCTCGCTGAATCCAAAAATGACAATCAAGGCGATTGTTGCCGAGCCGCTGAAGGTTGCCTTTGGTTTACGCGGCAGCGCCTTGCACGCGCGCATCCTTTCGCTGTTGGGAAATGTTGGAATGGGCGAGGAACACATGGAGCGCTATCCCCATGAATTTTCTGGAGGCCAGTTGCAGCGTATCGCTATCGCCCGGGCCTTGGCGCTGGAGTCTAAACTGCTGATCCTTGATGAGCCTACGGCGGCGCTCGACGTGTCGGTCCAGGCCCAAGTGCTGCAATTGCTCAAGACGCTGCAGACCGATAATGGACTGAGCTACCTGTTTATCAGCCACGATCTTGCGACGGTCGAGTACCTGGCGCAGCAGGTGCTGGTGATGTACTTGGGGCGCATCGTCGAGGCCGGGCCTGTGGGGCAGGTGTTCGGTCGACCGCGTCATCCCTACACCCGTGCTCTGCTCGATTCAGTGCCCTCCATCGACCCGGAACGCCGTGACCAGTTGCAAATCCTCAGCGGCGAGATCCCGAGCCCCTTGAACAGGCCTACCGGGTGCCATTTCGCGCCCCGTTGCCCGAGGGCTAGCGATCGTTGTCGCCGAGAGGTGCCAGCCGAGATCGAGGATCACGGCCACCGCTTTTCTTGCCACCACCCTCTGAACGATGAGAACTGACCCCTATGTACAATAAAAACGACATGACCGCTCCTGGTATTGGTTATCAGGACCTAAGGCTGATGCAGGGCTATCCGCCACCCCAGGAAAAGCAGGTCCGTCAGCATAATTGGGACAGTCCGCCGTATAACCGTTGGTCTTTCCAGCATATGAGCCAGCTGTTTCCGGTGGCAGCCATTCATCGCGGTCCCGGACCGGTCAGTGAATTCAAGCGCAATGAACGCTCCCTGGACAATGTCACGTTCCAGCGGGTCGACGGCGGACAAACCGATCTGGCGACTTTCCTGACCGACAGCTACACCGATGGTTTCTTGGTACTTAATCAAGGCAAGGTGGTTTCGGAGCAGTATTTCAACGGCATGCAGCCGCACACGTTGCATCTGCTGCAATCGGTCTCCAAGACCGTCGTCGGCAGCCTGGTCGGCAGGTTGATAGGCCAGGGCAAAATCGATCCCCAAGCGCATGTCAGCCACTATGTGCCCGAGCTGTCGGCAAGCGGCTACGGCGACGCCCGCGTGCAGGATCTGCTGGATATGCGAACGGGCGTGAGATTCAGGGAGGACTACACCGATCCAGATGCTGAATTCATCCAGTTGGATATCGCCTCGGGTTGGCGTGAACGGGGAGAGCGAGAGTCTCCTGACAGCATTTACGGTTTGTTGAAATCGCTGAGTAAAGATCGTGAGCATGATCAGTTCTTCGAGTATCGCTCGGTGGATACCGACATGTTGGCCTGGGTCTGTGAGCGGGCCTGCGGCGAGCGGCTCCCCGTTTTGCTGAGTCGGGAGATCTGGTCAAGACTAGGGGCAGAGCAAGACGCGAATATCACCCTCGATTGTGTTGGAACTGCATTGGCCGACGGCGGGATGAGCGCCACGCTGCGTGATCTCGGGCGTTTTGCCCAGATGTATTTGCAGGGTGGACATTTCAATAGCCAGCAGATCGTCCCAGAGACGTTTGTGCGTGCATGCGGACGTGGTTCCACACCCGCTTTTGAAGTCCTATACGGCTACTACACCAAGCACTTTCCGACCGCGGCTTACAGTAATCAGTGCTGGGTATTGGACAGTGAGCAAGGCACCTACTCGGCGCGCGGAGTATTTGGTCAGAGTATCTATTGGGATCCGGCTGCTGAAGTGGCGATCGTAAAGCTTTCCAGCTGGCCGGACTTCATCAATCCGGAGTGGACGTTGGATACCTTCCGTGCTTGTGCCGCTGTAGTTGAAGAACTTCAACGCAACTGACGCCGAAGTTTAAACGACTGCGGCTTCTTAAACAGCGTTTAGCCCGCTAGCACCTGGACGCTGTTCCAGCTTCAGTCTCGGCGGGCCATACCTATTTCATCCAGACCGCGCTTTGCCGTGGCCGGGATGGTTGTTGCCAAAAATAAAACTTAAAGACGGAGCGACCATGAAATTGAACACCACTCGGGCCTTGCGCTCATTGATCCCGCTGGCGCTGTCGGGTGCACTTTCCATCCACGCGCAGGCGGTCCAGGTCACCGACAATCTCGATCTCGGTGGCGCTGTCCGGGCGCGTTGGGACTATGACCCGGATCGCGATATCCAGAAGTTCAACTTTGATACCGTGATCCTTTCCGCCAAGTATAACTCCGACGCTTGGATCGGCCAGGTCAAGTACCGTTTCTACGGCCGAGCCTACCCTTACCAGTACACAGAAAACGTCGGGGACGTCCAGTTCGCCGAGTTCGCCTGGATCGGCTACAAGTTCAACCCCGACCAGCAGGTCCAAGTCGGCCTGAACCAAGTACCGTTCGGTTTGCAGCCGTACTTCGGCAGCACGTTTTATCAAACCCTGGGCAACGTCGTGGGGCTGGAAGACTTGGAAGAACTGGGCGCAAAGTACATCCAGCAAAGCGGTGACTGGAACATCCAGGCTGGGTACTACCTTCGCCCGGCCTCGCAGGGCAAAGGTACGAGTAAGGGGGAAACCTACTCCAGCGTTGTCTCTGAAGCGGACAGCTATGTCATCGACAGCAGCAACAACCAGGAACGCAACACCTTGGTACTGCGGGTGGCCAAGGCGCTGGACCTGGGGCCGTGGAAGTCCGAAGTCGGGATTTCTGGCCTGACCTCATCCCTGGAGAACCGCGACACCAACAACGACGGCCGGCGCAATGCCGTGGCGGTGCACTACATCGGTAAAAACGGACCATGGGGCGTGCAACTGCAAGCTGCGCGACAGCAGATGTCACCGCGCAACCCCGGCACTGATGAACTGGTGACTTTCGGCGGTTACGACGCCACTTACAACGTCGCCAGTCGCGGCAACTTGTACGTGGCGGATGTGAGCTACGACGTTGGCGGCAAGTACCTGTTCGATCAGATCAGCGGTGTGCAGCTGTACGCCAACTACAGCGCCTTCGATAAATCCGCAGACGATTTCAAGACCTCGCAACGGATGATTTTCGGCACCTCGTTCTCCCTCAGCAAACTGTGGATCGCCACGGAATGGTTGTACGGCAAGAATGATCCGGTCATCGGTGGCAGCAGCCTCACCCAGAGTCTGGGGGCTGGTGGTAGTGATCAGTGGGAAAACCAGTTGTACATGAACATCGGTTATTACTTCTGATCCGGATTTTTGGCAACAACCCTAAAGTCCTTTCCCCGAGCGGGCTCGCCCACAGGTTTAGCGCACAACCTGTAGGCGAGCCTGAATTGGTCAAGTAAGTCCGGACACCGATTACGGTGTTTATGCCGCTTTTTACTCCATGGCTATTGGCGACAGTTAGCTGTTGTAGCTGTGGAGCCTGGTGCGGTTGCCTGGGTATTTAATTTGGGTTTCTACACAGCCCTTGGTTTAACGAATCCTCTTTCACTTCGAGGTAAAATCATGACGGATTTGCTTGCACAAAAAGATGTTGAAAATCACCTCCACCCTTATACGGATGCTCGACTTCATGAAGCGGATGGCCCCCTCATCATCGAGCGTGGAGAAGGAGTTCATGTATATGACAACCAAAATAAGCGATACATCGAGGCGATGTCAGGGCTATGGAGTGTAGCGCTTGGTTTCAGCAACCAACGGCTGATAGAGGCTGCCGAAAAGCAACTACGTACACTACCGTTCTATCACGTGTTTTCCAGTAAGGCACACCGTCCCAGCATTGAGCTCGCCGAAAAATTGGTGGAGATGGCTCCGGTGCCGATGAGCAAAGTGTTTTTCACCAACTCCGGCTCTGAGGCAAACGACACGGTAGTTAAGCTTTTGTGGTACCGGAACAATGCTCTGGGCAACCCCGCCAAGAAAAAGTTCATCAGTCGGCAGAACGCATATCACGGTACCACTACCATAAGTGCGAGCCTCACTGGGCTGCCGGCAAATCAGCGCGGTTTTGACGTTCCCCTGCCGGGCTTCCTGCATGTCAGCTGCCCGCACTTTTACCGATATGGTCGAGCGGGTGAAACAGAAGAGCAGTTCGCCGATCGCCTCGCCCGAGAACTGGATGATCTGATCATCAAGGAAGGCCCTGAGACGGTCGCAGCGTTTTATGGCGAACCGCTGATGGGCGCAGGGGGGGTGATCGTTCCGCCGAAAACTTACTGGGAAAAGATCCAGAAGGTGTGCCGCAAGCATGACGTCTTGATTGTCGCGGACGAGGTCATCTGCGGTTTCGGTCGAACCGGCAATATGTTCGGTTGCGAAACTTTTGATATCAAACCAGACGTCATGGTTGTATCCAAACAGCTGTCGTCCTCCTATCAGCCCATTGCAGCCATATTGATTAACGATGCCGTTTACCAAGGTATTGCCGACCAGAGCCAGTCGATTGGCACCTTAGGTCATGGCTTCACTGGTAGCGGGCACCCGGTAGCTACTGCAGTCGCCCTAGAGAATCTTAAAATTATCGAAGAGGAGGGCCTGGTTCAGCATGCTGCTGAAATGGGGATTATCCTTCGCAAAGGGCTTCAGCAGTTTGCTGATCATTCAATGGTTGGGGAGGTTCGTGGTGTGGGGTTGATTGCTGCCGTTGAGTTGGTAGCCGACCGGCACACAAAAGAGCCTTTTGAGGCTGTTGGCAGACTCGGGCGGTATCTGTCCTCTCAGGCCCAGGAGCGCGGAATGATCAACCGAGTCATGGGAGATGCATTGGCATTCTGTCCTCCGTTGATCTCAACGGAGAAGGATATAAATGAAATCCTTGGAGTTTTTGCGGCTTCTTTGGATGCGACACAGCACTGGTACCTCAAACACGCTGCACAGTAGTTAACGCCGCTCACTACAGGCAGAGCCGGAATGTGGAGTCCTCCGGCCTGCCGCTTCGTGCTCGCTTTAGGACTCGTCTCGAATTGGTCCTACGCAATTGATACCGTCGGCCGGACGACTGCTCTTCCGAGTGGCTGTAGGTAGAGCTCGCTAGCATGGCTTGGAGTCATCTTTTTTTGCTCTTGATACACCCTGAAAACAAGTCCAGAATCAAGTCTTTTCCGCCCCGGCAAGAAAAGAAACCCCTTAGATTTCAACGAGTCGGACGCCAGATAAGAGTCTCGTTTCCCGCTCCAGGATTCAGAAAAAAGCCACTCAGATGAGTGGCTTTTTTTTATGCCTGAGATTTGTAGGATGAAACGTGGGCCCTCGGGTTTTTGATCAATCGTTCTCGCCATCAACGATATTCATCTGTTTAGCAAGTCTGCAGGCCTTTGTGGGTGGCGATCTCGGTTGGTCCTCGGTTGATCCATGCTGGAGTGATTACCCATTCGCAGAGGACGGCCACGGCGAGGAGTGGGACAAGTCGCAACGTCCTGCGCTGTAGAAGACGCGCTGCAAAACCTTCCGTAACAATAGTGAGGGTTGGGCCGGTTTCAGTGCTACAGTCTCGCCCTTCCAGGGTGAGGGTACATCATGCGGCTCATGCTAACGGTTTTTACCATGGCGCTGCTGACAGGGTGCGCGACTGTCAACGAAAGCTCCAGCTACGGGCACATGTGTGGCCTCCATCCTTACTGCGGCGTTACTGTCGATCTCGAGATTATCAAAGGCCACGACAATGCTGGGGCCATGAGTGCCCTGACTCCGTTTGCAGTCATTGACCTGCCGTTCAGTTTCGTCGCCGATACGCTGATCCTGCCGTACACGATTTTTCATATGAAGAGTGCCGACGAGTAGCGCTGGCTGATCGCGATCGTCAGGACGATCACCCTGGCGGTGTGTTCAAGGCTGTGCATTGCGATCGAGCGCTCAATGACGGACCAGGGAATGATCGCTTGGTTTGCGGCGGGGTCGTTAGCGGTTCATTGATGAAGAGTCTTTTGCTGAGCAGCGATTGCCTCTACACCTGGTGCGGAAACGCTCGTTTCTTTAAGCGGTACTTCACCCACGGAAAGTGCCCGCTCGATCAGCAACTCGCAGCCCTTATCTTGCAATAAGGCTTGTAACCGCTGGAATTCGCCGCACCAGATGGTTTCAACGTCGCGATCCCGCGTCTTGTCGCGATCGCTGCTGAGAGCGACCGCGCGAACTTGCAGGCGGCCATTGTCGGCTTTGCCACCCACTTCAACGCCATAACCGGGCGTCGCGGCTTTGCGCAGCACGACCTTGCCGGTTTCTGCCCAGGCGGTTGCCATGCCTTCGCGTACCTCGTAGCCGAGGCTGGCCAAGCCGCCGAGCACGGCTTCGCGGCGGGCAAGGGCGGCTTGAGTCTGCAAGTGGGTTGCGATATGCGTTTTACACTGCTCGATCAGCCCAGCCATTACCGAGAATTCGCTATCGGTCGTGCAGGCGCCAATCTGACTCAGTAAGGTTGCGTGTTCGGTGCCCATGCAGGTTTCGATTTCGCTGGCCAGGTCCTGCAGCTGTTCGAGGCACTCACGCTGGCGTTGGAAGTTTCGAGTGGACGTGCCGAGGTCGAGTACCAAGCTGTCGAGCAACAGATTGCGCCGTTTGGCGTCGACTTCCGTTTCAGCTCTTTCCAGTGCTAGAAGGAACGGTGCGGCACGCTCTGCGCCTTGCAGCAGTTGCAGTTCCACGATGTGGCGGTCGATGCGCAGCAGACGTATGTCTCGCGTGGCTTCCGGTTCCCGTGCCGTTATCCAATCGCGCAGGGAAAGCTCGGGTTCGGCAACCTTGAGCTGCTGCGCCAGGGCGCGTTGGGTATCGCTCAGCACCGGCTTCTCGGTGGCCTTGGTCAAGTGGGTGAAACCTTCGGCCAGCAGACGTTCGGCATCTTCCCGATTGGCACCGCTCGCCAATTGTGAGAGGGACTGCAGCAAGGTTTGATCGGCGCTTTGGGGATTGGCGTGCAAGGCGTCAAGCAATGTCGCGGCGTTTTCCTGGACGCGGCGGTCGCGTTGGCGTCGCTCGGCGGCACGAATGATCGCGCGTTCTTCGCGGTCCTCCAGATCTCGGCGCAGGTGCTCAATCTCCACGGGCACGGCCTTCTGCAATTCGGCCAATCGATCTTCTGCCAGCAGAGCGCGCAGGCGAGCGTGTCGCGCCGTGGCGGCGATGCGCTCCTGCTCACTGAGTTCGCCAAGCCTTGTGGCTTGTGTCTGCCAACGCTCCACGGCGCGCTCCAGGCGTTGCAGGTGGCCTTCACAGATGGCGATGATTTCTTCGCGAGTGACAATGCGAACGACCTTGGGACCACTCATGGGCAGATTTCCGTATCAACTGGAACAGGATTGGGTTGCAGTGGCTGCTCGACCTTCATGGCGTGTTCGATTGCTTCACGCAGCCGTGATCGCTCGCTGTCGCCGTTGTGATACCAGGCTTGCGATGACACGCGATGGATATGCGGGATGGCGCGATGCAGCACGGACGGGCGCCAGATCTCCCGGGCGCGGGCGCGTTCGAGCAGAGTGTGGCAAGGCGCATCGCACTCGATGCCAATGGCGTACAGACCCGTATCTGGATGCTCGATGGCGAAGTCGAGGCCGAAAGCATCGCCTTCACTGGCGGGAGCGGCTTGCCATCCCAGAGATTGAATGAATTCGCCGACCAGCCTGACAAAACCATCACGTTGCTGACCTTGTTCGCGGTGCACGCTGCTGCGGTCGGTCTGCAGGCGCTCCAGCAACTTGCCGCTGCTGCTGAACTCGCCAGAGGAGAGGGCGCGGGCATATTCCAGGTAGCCTTGCAGATAGTCACGCGGGCTGGCGGGGGCACGGTGCGTGTTGAGCATGTCGGAGATATCGGCGATCGGCATCGATGTGATCATCACCACCTTGTGTCGCGCACGGGTCACCGCCACGTTCAGGCGCCGTTCGCCACCGGTCTGCCCGAGCACGCCGAAGCTACGGCGGAAGGTACCTTGGCTGTTGCGGCCGAAGGTGGAGGAGAAGACGATGATGTCGCGTTCATCGCCCTGCACGTTTTCCACGTTCTTGACGAACACCGACATGTCCTCGCCGTCTTCGCTGCGCTCGCGTTCTTGGGCGTAGGCTGTGCGGAACAGCTCATCCTGCTCGGCACGCTGCTCCAGATGCTCCTCGATGAGGTCGGCCTGCTTGCGGTTGAAGGTGACGACACCCACCGAGGGGCGCTGGTCGTAAGGTTTTTGCCACAACTCGTTGAGGTACTCGACGACCCGCTCGGCTTCTTGGGCATTGCTCTGGTTCTGGTACAGCCCACCGACCTGGATCAGTTCCAGCGGTTTGATCCGTTGGATGCTTGCCTGTGGATGACGGACCGGAACGTTCAGGCGATTGCCATAGAACGAGGCGTTGGAAAAGCCGATCAGTTCACGGTAGGCCGAACGGTAGTGAATCTGCAAAGTGGTGCTGGGCAGGGCGTTGCGCGCCAGTTGCAGCAGGTCAGGGCAGTCCTTGATCTCACGTCGGTTCCAGGTGTCTTCGAACGCTTCGCGCTGTTCCTCATCCGCGTCCTCGTCAGGCTCGTCGCCGTCGAACACTTCGGCTTCGTCGCTTTCGATGCGACTGGAAAAGAATGCCGTCGGCGGCATTTGCTTCTCATCACCACTGACAACAGTGACTTGGCCGCGGAATAAGGTCGGCAGGGCGAACTCGACCGGCATCTGCGAGGCTTCGTCGTAGATGACCGTATCGAACAGGCTGGCCTTGAGTGGTAGTACACGACTGGCGACGTCCGGGTTCATCAGCCATACCGGACGCAGGCTCATCAAGCCGAGATTACTGCCCAGTTCAATGAATTCGCGCAGACGCCGCGAGCGTTTGCCCGTTAGGCGGGTGACATCCTCCCATTGCTTGCGATTGCCCAGGCGGTCGAGGTTGATGCCTTTGGCCAGCAGCTCACGATTGAGCAGTCGCATCTGTGCGTCGGCTTGCGCGAGGCTGGCGACTTTGGCGCGGGCTTCGTCCTGGCTGAACAGCAGTTCAGGATTGGCTTGCTCGACGCGATGTTTCCAACCCAGTCGGGCTTCGCGGTTGAGCAGGCGTCGCACTTCGGCTTCCAGTTGCTCGGGTGCAATGTTGTCCAACTGTTCCTGGCGTTGGCGCAGCAGGGCGAGCAACTCGAGGTCGGCTGTCGTCAACTGACCGGCGCGCCCGCGGAATGTCTGGTAGGCGGCCAGGAAGGGCAGCGCCTCATGCAGGCGATCAAGACTCAGTTGATTGCTCAGGTTGTGTTCGACGGCATGCTGCAGTTGTCGCACCAGCTCATCACCCAGCCAGTCGCCGAGTATCTTGAGTTGTTCGAGGCTGGAATGGCGAACGCCATGGCGTATCAGCGACGCGTCCAGATCGCTGAGCAGCGCCTCGAGGTGCTGTTTGTCGCCGGCGAGGGCGGCTTCATCCGCCTGTCGGGCACGAGGCGATTGCGCCAGGGCCAGCGCCAGTGCCTGGATTTCCAGCAGGTGGCGAATGTCGCTCTTCACGAGGCTGGACAATTCCAGGCAGGCTTGCCTGTTCACCGTTTCCAGCTCTAACGCCTGATGCAGGGTACTCAGCTCGGCGCGCAAAGGTCGCCACTGGCTTTCCAGGCGAATGGCTGTCTGCAGCGTGGGCAGCGCTTCAACAACAAGACTTTCCCCTTGCTCTTGAAGAAAGTTGCGCAGTCGCTTGCGCCGCAGCAGATGCAGCGGGTTGATGTTCGCCAACCAGGACCGGGCGGCGATGACCTTGGTACAGTCCTGATCCAGATGCCTGAGGGCTTTGTTTTCGAGCAGACAGAGTGCCGGAGACAAGGCGGGGACGTAGTGGTCCTGATCCAGTTGGCCGAGTTGCTGATCCAGTTGCTGCAGTTCGGCGAGAATCGACTCGCCCCGTGGGAGTTGGCCCTCTTCGCGGCTGCGGAATAGCGGCAGCCAGCGCGCAAGACGCAGACGTTGCTCTTGCTTCAGACCGAGGAGGGTCGCGACATGGGTCGTCATCCAGTCGCGGTATGGCGCGGGGTCGTCGATTTCGAAGCTGGCGGGGTGTGCCTGCAACGTAGCCTGACGGTTGTTTTCGGCCTGAATGAAACTGTGCAGATTGTCGGTGAAGGCCTGCAAGGTCGCTCGGTCGGCGGCAAATGACTGTAGTTGGGCCAGTGGGCTGCCTTCGTAGCGTGCGGGCAACCACAGGCGTACCAGCGGCGCGCAGCTTTCTTCCAGGCGGGTCAGGCTGGCGAGGTCCAGGGATGCCAGGCGTTGGCGCAAGGCCGGAAACTCGAGTGGCGCTGCGCCGGACTCCAGTTCGATCAATTCACCAAGCAGCCTGCGATAGCTGAGGCCGGTATTGTCATCAACGCGATGCAGGCTCTGGTGGAAGCGGTCGAGCTCGCCCTCCAGGGCTTCGATGCGAGCTGCGATCTGTTCGCGCTGGCGTTGCCAGCCCTGCGCCTGGCTGCCGTCCGTGAACAGGCTTTCCAACTGCTCACGAATGCTGCGGATGACGGGCTCGCGGTCACGGTTGACGTCATTGAGCATGACAATGCGTTGACCGAGGCCTTCGGCGACCAGACGTTTGTATACCACTTCCAGCGCTGCATGCTTCTGACAGACGATAAGCAAGCTGCGCTGGCGGCCGATAGCATCGGCGACCATGTTGACGATGGTCTGGCTCTTGCCGGTTCCGGGCGGCCCCTCGACCAGCAGTCCCGGGCTCTGCCGGGCCTGGATCACGGCGGCTTCCTGTGAAGGATCACTGGCCACGGTGAAGTAGCGTTGCAGCTCGCCTGGCGGCGCCTCGCGTTCGGATTCGTCGGCGGCCTTGAGGCGCAACGCCGTTTCCAGGCCGGTGCCGGCAGGCGAAAGGGTTTTCAGTTGGCGCAGATCTTCACCGATGGCTTGTCCCATGAAGGTCACGTGAAACAGCACCGCCGCGCAGTCCAGTTCATCCTGGTAGGGCGCGATTTCCACGTTGCTGGCGGGTAGATTGCCAAGGGCACGCGAGCGAATGGTGGCAAGCATTCCGAAGGCGTCCATGACATCCGCCGCGCGAATGGAAGAACGACCCAGCAGCTCATCGGCGGTCTTGCGCCAGCGCTTGCAGGTTTCGG
Organism: Pseudomonas sp. MS646; assembly: GCF_036693845.1. Lineage (NCBI taxonomy): Bacteria > Pseudomonadati > Pseudomonadota > Gammaproteobacteria > Pseudomonadales > Pseudomonadaceae > Pseudomonas > Pseudomonas sp. MS646. The sequence continues at coordinate 3,794,214 of NZ_CP144763.1, read as the reverse complement.
CACCGAGTACGCTTTCCAGTGCGGGGTTGAGCCGCACTTCCTCACGTTCACTGTCGAACGCCAAGGCGGCGTGCCCACGCGAACCCAACTCCAGCAGCAGCTTCACTGGCCACAGCAGCAGCGGGATGATTCGCGTGCGCGTGGTGCCGCGAGGGTCACGGTTGAGCAGGAAAGGGAAGCCCAGGTACAGACCATCGATGCCGGTGTCGCGCTTGTAGAGCGCGCTTTGCCGGTACAGGGTATGCAAGCGTGATTCCAGTTGGCCGTTGAGCTGAAAACTTTCGGGATCGAGATTCACGGCCCGGGCATTACGTTGTAACAGATGATCGAGCAGCGCCGCGGCCGGACTGCGCTCGCTGTTGAGTTCGTTGAGATCGACCCGTGCGGTGGTCTTGCCGATGCTCATGCGTACCAGCGGCCCGCGCATCACGGCGGTCACAACCTTCTTCTCGAAGAAATCGAGGATCTGTGAAACGTACTGCTGTTTCTGTGGTTCCAGCCATTGACTGGACGGGATAGCCAGCAGCACCAGTGTCTGAGCCAACGGCATACGTCGTTCTAGACGGAACTGTTCGGCCCACTCGTCCACCGCCGGCACGCCACAACGGGCGAAGCCTTGGATGTGTTCATCGACGCTACGGTAGAGCTCAAGTCGAGAGTGCAACAGCAGTTGGGTTGCCGCTTCAGCGTCGAACCAGCCGACATCGGCGTTCCTGGCCAGCTCGGCGGCGCTCTCTACGATCGAGGGCGCTGAACGAAACTGGCCGATCGCGGCGCTGAGCAGCACAATCAGATCTTCTTCGGCGATCACCCGGCGTTCCGACAGTGAGGCCAACCCCGGATGATCGGTGTCGGGGAACAGGCGTTGGCGTTCCTGCCACTGCGTGGCCAGCTTGGCGCGTGAGGTCGATAGCAGGAATATCCGCAGTTGCTCTTCGACCAACTCGATGTGTTGGTGCAGAGCACGCTGACGTACGTTTTCGGCGCGGGTTTTGAGACGCGATAGCCAGTTGTCGGTCTGCAATTGCTCAAGCAGGTCCGGGACCGACCCACTGATCAAGCGATAGCCTTCCAGCGGATGCTCCAGCAGCCATCCTGGCGTGACGATGTCGCCATGATGGATCAACGGGATTTCCGGGTTGAGGATTCTCAACGCCAGCATGAGACGGAAGTCGTCCTCGATCCCTTCGTGCTGGACGACCTGTCGTAAGCCGGCGACCAGGGAAGGGGCGAGACCGACTTGCTCGGCCCATGTCACGATCACACCGCGCAGCAAGTGATCCAGGGCCTGTTGCCAGTTATCCGCCTGGGCCGCCGCCAGGGCGAATACGCCGGGCTTGTGGAAGCGACGCTCTCCCAGCCGTAGGGTGGCGCCTTCACCTTCGTCCGTTTGCTGGACGGAGGAGGCCGGCGCCTCGACCGCAATGCCACTGAGCCAGTCCCGGACCTGTTGCCATTGCCAGCGCTGATGACGGTCGCGTGCCAGCAGACCCCGCAGCAGCAGGTTCAGACGCGGGTCGAGGTCGTCGGGGATCGGCACGCCATTGGCCAGCACGTGAATAAGAAAAGCGTTGGCATTGGTGCCGTCGAAGCAGGCGCCCTGGGTCAGTTGTTCGAGCAGAATCATGCCCAGGCTCCACCAGTCCGAGGCGGCCGCAACGCCACCTGCGATAGCTTCTGGCGCCATGTAGCGACTGGTTTCCAGAGGCGAGACGATGTCCAGGTCGAACTCGGACAGGCGTGCCGAACCGAAACCGCTGATGACCAGGTCCAGGGGGGCGCGGGAACGTACCAGCAGGCTGGTTGGGCGCAGGTCCCGATGGCGTAGGCCTGCTTCGTTGAAAGCATGCAGCGCCTGCCCCAGTTCCTTGACGACATGGTGCACGCTGTCGCTGTCGCGGATCACGCTGCCGAGTTCTGCCAGGGTTCCGCCGGTCAGTTCTTCAATGACCTCGTAGGCACGGTCATCCCAGCGGCCGGTGGCGATGATTTCAGGCACATGCTCGCGGGGCAGTCGGCGAATCACATCGTAGATCGCCGGGTCCGGTTCGGCACCGGGTCGATATAAGGTCAGGACTGCTCGTTGCGCGGTTTCATTGTGCTCGGCGACGTATCGCTCACGCACGCCGTCGGTACTGCTGATCTGGCGGATCAGGCGCCAGCCATCGATCAGGGTCTGGGTGATGCCTTCCGGTTCGCTGGTGTCCGGCAGCGCGCCGGAGGGCGTTGCTTGCGCAAGTGAGCTGCCACATTCAAGGCACATCAGGTCGCCATCGGCCATTGGATGACCATTTTCGCAGAGCAAGACCGGGGTCTGTTCCTGGGCGGGGCTGACCGGTGGGAGGGGTTCTTCGGTAACGACGGCTTGCGGCCGCCAACCGGCGGCACGAATGGGTTCGCCGGCGAGGTCCCAGCCGCAGGGTTGTTCCTGAATGAGCCCTTCGCAGAATATCTCCTGGAGAGCGCGCTCGGTTTTGCAGTTGGGGCAGAAACGTATCATGGGGGCTCCACTCAGCGGCGTCGCGACGCGTGTGCGCTGGTCTGTAAATGATGGCCTTGTTCATGCAGCAGATCGCGTAAGCGCAATAAGTCGCCAGGTCGTGGGATGCCGGCCATCCAGACACTGCCGCTTTCGTCAAACATCAGGTCAAGCGCCTTGTCGGCGGGTTCCAGCAGGCGTTCATAGCGGCCCAGGCGTGCCTGCCCCAGGGGCGTAAGCAGGCTCAGGCGTTGATTGTCACTGCCGCGCAAGGCCATGGTTTGGCTGAGTGCTTCGATATAGGGGTCGCTGATCAAGGCGTCTATCAGGCCATTGGCTTGAAACAACGGCTCATCGAGTTGCTCCAGGGAGTAGCCGCTGTAGACCAGGATGTCGAGATCGCTGCGTTGACGCAGGCTTTCGAGCAGCGACCGCAGGGCGTCGAACTGGTCGAACGGCTCTCCGCCGGAAATCGTGATCCCGTCTGCCTCGTGCAGCCAGGGGGTGATCTGTTCTAGCAATTGCTCTAGCGACAAGCGCCGGTGTCCTGGCCCCCAAGTATCGGCAGAGATGCAGCCAGGACAGCGGATGCTGCAGCCCTGGAACCAGATACCAAGGCGCCGTCCCGGGCCGAGGGTGGTGACCGGAAAGTGTACGCGCGACAGACTGAGGTCCATGTTCAGCGACGTTCCATCTTCAGCCCAGCGATGTCCAACTCGGTGATGGTGAAGTGCTCGCCTGGTTGAGCATCCTGATCAAACAGCGCCCGCGACAGGGGATTGAGCAGGCGTGCCTCCAATTGGTTGCGGATGCCTCGGCCACCGTTGGACAGATCCTGCAGACAGAGGCCGTGCAGTGCCTGGCGTGCCTGGGGGGCTAATTCGATAAACAGGTTCTGTCCCTGCAGATCGCTAAAAGTGGCGTTGACCATCTGTTCAAAGATCTGCACTGCAACGTCTTCACGAATGAAGTCGAAGACAATGATGTTCTCGCCGATTCGATTGAGGATTTCCGGTCGGTTGAGCACCAGCTTGAAATACCGGTCGATCTCGCTATGCACCTTGTCCTGGACCTGCTCGAAGGCTTCGCCCGGCAGGACGTTCGCGACGCGTTCGCCATTGTCGCCCTGGCGATAGATCCCGAGGTTGGAGGTGAACACAATCAGCGCCTCCGAAAAGTACACACGGTCACCACGGCCTGAAGTCAGCACGCCATCGTCGAGAATCTGCAGGAATTTATCGAGGATCCGCGGATGGGCTTTTTCGATTTCATCGAATAACACCACGCTGAACGGCTTCTCGCGGATGGCATTGGTCAGCTCACCGCCGACGTCATAGCCGACGTAGCCGGGCGGTGCGCCGATCAGGCGTTGGTCGGCATGCTCGGCGCTGAATTCGGACATGTCGAAGCGGATGTATGCACTTTCGTCGCCGAACAGCAGGCTGGTGATGGTTTTGGCGAGTTCAGTCTTGCCTACGCCGGTCGGCCCCGCGAGAAAGGCTACCCCCCGTGGACGATTGCCCTTGCGACTGGCGCCGACGCCCGTCATCGCCCGTTTGACGATATCGAGCATGTGCGTCACTGCATGCTCCTGGCCTTTGACCCGCTGGTGGACGAGGGCATCCGCCTGCCGGATGCGCTGACGGTCGATCTTCAGCCACGGATCCTCGGTGACGCCGATCTTGTAGCGGCGCACTGCGTCGGCAATCTGCGGCATGGGTACACCCTCGACGCGCGCCAGTTGAGCAATGGCACTGAGATCGAGCAGCAGCAAGCCTTCGGTATTCTGTACGAAGGCATCCACAGCTTGATGCATGATCTCTTCGCTGGCGCCCTGGCTGCCACTGAGCCCCTTGAGCAGCGCCGGTGCCAGTGCGCGACGGGCCAGTTGATCGGGCTTGGATACGGGAATGTGGCGCAAGCGCGGGTTGTCGACCAGCAGCCAGTCGGGTAGATCACCTTCTTTTTCCACCAGCCACAGCAAGGTATTGAAGAAAGGTTTGCGCAGTTCTGTGGCTGGACGGCTGCGAGCCTGATGGGATTGCACCAGGGCCTGGGTAAAGAGATGATGTTCAGCCGCGCTGAGGGCGTCGTTGCGGACCGCCAGGCGCGAGGCGAAATCGATGATCAATGCGACCGGTTCACCAGCACGACTCACCAGCCGTGACAGGGTGGCGCCCAGCAGGTCGATACCTGCCGGTGCGACGCCGTTCACCGGGGTCAGGCCAAGTTCCTGAAGCACCGTCAGGCCGGCCTCTGGGTCGGAACCAGGTTTGCCGACAGCCCGGAAACCGGATACCGGATCCCAGGCAATGACTTGGGCGTAGCCAGCATCGAGCAGGGCATTACAAAGGGTTTGGTTGAAGCTCTGGGCGGTCACCGTACCGGGCGCCACCTCACTGGCCTGTAGGTCCCGGATGTTGCCTGACAGGACGAATTGGCTCTTCAGAGGCAAGAAGCGCAGAAGATCTCGCAGCCAACGTGGGCTTTCAAATATCGCAATCCCTGACATGTTTCAGCTCGTAACGTTGGGTCGGTATGGGCAGGGTATTGCTCAATGCGCCCATTTGCCAGTGCGCTGCTACGGAAAGTTGTGTTGAGAGAGCGCTTCTTAGGGGGCGCTCGTTTCTTTTATCCTGCGGCACGTAGGCCGCGGATAATCTGCAGCCTTGAGGCATCCGCTACGCTGATCGGAGCTGAGCTTCGATCGCTCCCTTATCGATGACCGACCAGACCTCGCGGATCCTGCCGTCCTCGAACGCGTAGAAGACGTTTTCGGCGAACGAGATGCGTGTCCCATTCACCGCCAGGCCCAGGAATTCCCCAACCGGTGCGCAATTGAAGGCCAGGCGAGCTGCCAACTTAGGTGGGTCGATCACCAGGAATGCAATCGCAAAGCGCAAGTCGGGGATAGCCCGATAATCTGCTTCCAGCATGCTTCGATAGCCGTGCAACCCTAATGGTTTTGCGTTGTGAACCACATCCGGGTGCACAAAATGGCCCAGGTTTTCCCAGTCCTGTGCATTCAGGCAGGCGATGTAGTCGCTATAAAGATCGGCAAGGTTCGGGCTCATGGGGCTGATTCTCCTCTTCATGTCTGTTCTTGCCTTTGCGATCCTAGGTCCGATTGTGATGTCTCATCAAGGCAGTGAGCAGAGTAGAAAGTCAGCGGTGTAGGTGACAGTGGTCATCGCGTTGCTGAACGACCATGGCGGAGCGTCCGGCGGACACGGGGACGCCGACGCGATGGCGCCAGGCAATGCTGACTTTCAATAGGGTTGAACGGCGGCCGGCGAACTTCCGGTCGCGGGCCAGTGAAGGTTTTACAGCGTGATACTGGCGGCTGGGTAGAACAGAATATTGAGTACGAAGAGGATCATCCAGAAACCGATTTCGAGCGTTTCGGTAATAGGCTGGATCTGTTTGATTGCGCCGTAGACATGCACGAAGAACATCAGCGTGAAGACCACGAAAAGAATATCGAAGGCATAACTGAAACTGGTGCCGGTGGTGGCTGAACGCAACATCGCTACTTCAACGACAAGGATGAATGCACCGAGGCAACGGCCGAAATAGATAGCCAGATGTTCGTGTTCGGGGACGGTCCAGCGCATAAGCCGGGCCCATTGGAGCGGGGCGAAAAAGATGGGCAAGGCAAAGAAGAGGGTGGTCACCACCATCAGGGTTGTGATGTATTCCTTGCTGTATTGCGCATAGTAACCAAGCATTTAAGAACTCCTTGTCTCATCCGCACGCCTAGGCGCCCGGCAGTAATTATTATTGTGAGCGGCGTGAAGTGTTGCGAGGGCTGACCAGAAGCGTCAATTGTCCAAAAGCGCCTGCTACCAAAAGCGCGGAGGGGAGTAGTACCACTTACACACGCCGTTTCGACCGATGGCCGTGGTATCTGGGCGGAACTCACTGCGGCGAGGGCGACTGGCGTTTGCGCGGCGCGAAACGGGTAGTGTTGAGGTTGAGCACAACTGTGGGTTAGAGGCGAAATCGCCCACGGAAGCCAGGGGATCGCTTCCCAAACAAAAAAGAGCATTTCGGCACGCTTATCGAGCATTTCGGCACAGTAGCCACGCTTTGTTCAACCTAGACTCGAGCTTCACTCTAAGACTCAGATGGAGCCGCGATGAACATCAGATCAGTCCTGCCTGCACTTACCATGGCTGTAGCATTCAGTGGATATGCCGCCGACTTCTCACTGACCAGCCAGGATATTGCTGACAAACGTCCGCTGACCAAGCGCGAAGTGTTCCAAGGCTTCGGTTGCGAAGGTGGCAACACTTCTCCCGAGCTTTCCTGGGCAAACGCTCCCGCAGGTACTAAAAGCTATGCGATCACGGTCTATGATCCCGATGCACCGACCGGTAGCGGTTGGTGGCATTGGACGGTGGTTAACCTGCCGACTTCCACCAATAGCTTGCCGAGAGGAGTGGGAGCGAACCTGCCTGCCGGTGCAGTACAAGGGCGAACCGATTTTGGCCAGCCGGGATTTGGCGGGGCTTGCCCACCTGTAGGGGATAAACCCCATCGATATCAATTCACCGTATGGGCGTTGAAAGTAGATAAGCTACCACTCGACAGTGAGGCCAGCGGTGCCTTGGTAGGGTACATGCTCAATGCCAACGCCCTTGCCAAAGCGACCATTACTTCAACTTACGGACGTTAAGAACGATGCGCCCTTGTGACGGCATACAGCACCGGGAAAACATTATCGATGCGTGTGTCATACGGGCGCGACAGCCATTGACCTTGCCAAGGGTGCCGGTGTTCGTGACCACCTTGTGTCGAGTGCGGCAAGGGGAAAAGCTGTTGCAATGGGATGATCGGGAGATGCGTGCCGGGCCGCAACATCTGATCCTGATGCCGGCCGGACGCGAGCTGGGTATCTCGAACTTCCCCGGACTTCACGGTCACTACATCGCCGATGCGGTGACCTTTCCCATCTCGGCATTGCGTAACTTCAGCGCCCGATATAGCCAGCAGATCATGAGCCGTCAGGGTGTACTGAAGACCGATCTATGCGTCCCTCTGGACAGGCACACCACACAGGCATGGGATCAATTGTTGGCCTCTATCCATGCGAACTCCCCGGACGCATTACGCGCGCTCTACGGGGAAGCGGTTCTTCTGAGTCTGTGCCTTGGTGGCCAGATCGGACCTCTGCTGATGGGGCGCAACGATCCCGTTCGTGAACGTGTGCAGCAGATCGTAATGGGCAGCCCGGAGAAAGACTGGACGGTTGCGACCATTGCACAACGCCTGAATCTGGGTGAGTCGACGTTGCGTCGCCAGCTGGCGAATGAGGGGGACAGTTTCCGGAACATTCTGGAGGGCGTTCGACTGGCCACGGCGTTGCAAGGGTTGCAAACAACTTCTCGCCCTATCGGGGAAATTGCCGCGGCCAGTGGTTACGCCTCGGCCTCACGTTTTGCGGTGCGCTTTCGCTCACACTATGGGCTGTCGCCACGTGAATTGCGGGCAGCGATTTAAGCCTGAAACGTTGCGCTACGATTTGGGCATTCCTTTGCAGGCACCCGCCAGAGGCCGATGCAATTGCACAGCCGGTATTGATCAGGCCTGGATCATCAACTACCCGAACTGGATTTGAAAACACCACTAAGGACAAAGGCATAGCGTTCCGGTCGGATGTAAAACGTCGTGCGGTCGCAGCAGCGGCCGTCGGCGAAATAGGACGTGCGCTCCATGACCAGCAGCGCTGCGCCGCGTTTGATCTGCAGCGCGTCGGCCAGCTTTTTGTCGGCCTCCTGCGCACGGATTGCCAGGTCGGCGCGAATGACCGGCAGGCCGATGATGGATTCGAGAATGGAGTAAATCGGCTGATGTTCGACTTCGGCCCAGGCCACCTCGGCCAGCTCGGCAGGTAAATGGCTGCGGCCCAGGGCGATGGGTTCGCCATCGACAGAGTGCAGCCGTTCCAGTAGCAGGCAATCCCCGGCGTCTTCAAATAATTCCCGCAATGCTTCTGGAACGGCCTGCAAGGCATGGCTGATCACCTGCATGGTGGGCTGAAGTCCTTGCAGCAACAACGCCTCATGGAAGCTGCGCAACGCGTCCAGGCCGTGGCGCACCTGCTTGGCCGCGACGAACGTACCCTTGCCTTGTTTGCGCTCCACCACGCCGTCGTCGCTGAGCTTGCCGACCGCCAGGCGAACCGTGACGCGACTTACCCCGAACCGCTCGCCCAACTGCGCCTCGGACGGCAGCTTGCCGCTGGGTTCATAGTCGCCGCGTTGAATTTCCTCCAGCAACCGGTGGGCGATCTGTTCGTAGAGCGAGGTGGTGCTGTCGCGAAGAATGGACGTAGACACGGTCAGCTTCCAGGGCTTTGAGTGGGGCAGGGCCGTCACTTCTAAGGTTATAAAAATAGGTTATTGGGCGTACTTGTATTAATACGTATTATGTCGGGCATTGCCATTGTAAACGACCCGACGATACTTGCCATGCTCAGAACCTTACCGCGCCGACAGCTGCAAGCCGATGCCCTGACCGTCGCTGATATCAGCTTCAGTTACCCCAATGGGCATCGGGTGTTTTCCTCGTTCAGCCTGAATGCCAGACCCGGTGAATTCGTCGCGATCCTCGGGCCATCCGGCTGCGGGAAAACCACGTTGCTGAACTTGTTGTCGGGGTTCGTGCAACCGCAAAGCGGGCATATCACCATCAACCAGACCGCGGTGCGGCCAGAGCGTTCGGAGTTGGGGTATGTGTTCCAGGCGCCGCAATTGTTTCCCTGGTTGAGTGCCCTGGAAAATGCCCGTTTTGGCTTGCGGATGAGTGCCCGGACCAGCGAAGCGCAGCAGCGCCAAAAGGCGCTGCAATACCTGCGCCTGGTCGGTCTGGAAAAAGCGGCGCATCAGCTGCCGCATCAGCTGTCCGGCGGTATGCAACAGCGCGTCTCCCTGGCCAGGACCCTGGCGCTCGAACCCAGCGTGCTGCTGATGGACGAACCCTTCGCCGCGCTGGACGCCATCAGTCGTAACAGCATGAACGAAGAGACATTGCGTATCTGGGCCGAGCTCGGCCAGACGGTGTTGTTCATTACCCACGATATCGACGAAGCGGTGTTCCTGGCAGACCGGGTCATCGTGTTGAACATCGCCCCTGGCGGTATTCACAGCGAACTGGAGATTCGCCTGCCGCGTCCGCGTTCCAACCTGCAAACCCGCCGCTTGCCGGCCTTCCTCGATTACCGCAATGAGCTGATGGAACGCATTTCCCAGGTCATGGACGCGCCCCCGGGTACGGCTTTTCCCACCCCCCGACTTGAGATGACAGCATGACCAAACGTTCGCTGCTTGCCTTTTCCTTGTCTGTTGCCATGCTGGCAGGCAGTGCTTTTGCCGTGGCTGGCGAGGATAAACCCTTGCGTATCGGCTACGTCTTTGCCATGGCCAACGCGCCGGCGTTGATCGCCGACAAGCAGGGGTTCTACCGCGAGGAAGGCCTGGACGTCGACCTCAAGGCGTTGGGCGATGGCCCAGTGATCCAGCAGGCCTTGGCTTCCGGGGAGCTGGATGTGGCCTACGTCGGGACGCCGCCGGTGTACCAGTGGTTTTCCCGAGGCTTGCAAAGCCGGATCCTGGCAAAGGTCAACTACGGGCAGGCCGCCGTGATTGTCGATAGCAAGAGCCTGATCACCGGCCTGGACGCGCTCAAGGGCAAGAAGCTGGCCGGGGTCAAGAAGGGCAGTGGCATGGATGTGCTGCTGCGGGGTTATGTGCTCAAGGAGAAAGCCGGCCTCAATCCTGACAAGGACCTGGACATCATCGACATGCCGCCCGGCAATATGAACGCTGCCCTGGAGCGCGGCATCGTCGACGCGGCGTTTTCCTGGGAGCCTTTTGTCAGCCAGTCAGTGCTGCGCGGCTCGAGCCGGATCCTGCTGGATGTCAACCAGGCGCTGCCACAGTATCCCTGGTACGTGGTGATCGCCCTGCCGAAAACCTTGCAGGAGCGACCCGATGACGTGGTCAAGCTGTTGCGCGCCCATCGCAAGGCCATCGCCTTTCTCAACGAGCATCCCGCCGAATCGAACCGGCTCATTGCCGAGGCATTCAAGCTCGAAGCGGTGCAAGGCCTGGATGGCAAGACCATTGCCCCAGAGGCCATTGTTGCCCAGGCACGTACGCGGCTGGGCTGGTCGGCGGATTTGCAGGCTTCGGATATCCAGTTCATCCAGCGCCTGATGGATTACTCCCACGACCTGGGTTTTATCGATGCCACGCTCAAGACCGAACAGATCGTGGACACCACTTACCTGGAAAAAGCCGCGTACTGAGTCCGTCATGTCCCTGCCAAAACCGAATTGGGGATGGGCTTCGCTGCCGGTCCTGTTGTTGATCTGGGTGGTCCTGGCCAGCCGCTTTCCCACCTACATCCTGCCGCAGCCCTGGGATGTGGCCCGCGAGGCCGTTCGCTGGCTAGGTGACGGTTCGCTGTGGCAACACCTGCGGGCCAGCGTCCTGGAAGAGCTGGGTGGTTTCTGCGCGGCGGTCGTCGTCGCAGTCGTGCTGGGTACGGCGGGTGGACTGTCGTCGCGTTTTCGCGATTTCAGTTCGCCGCTCAACAGCCTGTTCATGGCCATCCCGCCGATCGCCTGGGCGCCGCTGATCATGATTATTTTCGGCCTGGGTTATGTCTCCATCGTCCTGGTGATTTTCATCGCGGCGATGTTCCCCATGGCGGTGACTATCCAGGAAGGCGTGCAAAGCATCCGTGGTGGAGAAGTCCGCGCGGCACGTACCTTGGGCGCCAACGCCTGGCAACTGCTGGCCCACGTCTACCTGCCGGCCTCGTTGCCCTTCGTGACCGCCGCGTTGCGCATCGGCTTCAGCCAGGGCTGGCGGGCGTTGGTCGCGGCGGAAATGATCGGCGCCTCCCAGGGTATCGGCTGGATGGTGTCCACCGGTGGGCAGATTGGCAACAGCAGCCAGGTGCTGCTGGGCATCGTCGTGATCGGCCTGATTGCCTGGCTGATGGAGAGTTTTGTGTTCCGGCGCATCGAGCGTCATTACCAGAAATGGCGAGTGCAATAAGCACCTTGGCCCCCCTTCAAACCTTCAATGGACCATTGCACGAGGTGTCATGTGAGTAACGTTTTCGATCCCCGCGACGCCGGGCATTACATCGCCCCCCTGGGCCTGTACGAGCGCAACAAGCAACGGCCGTTCCTGGGCAGTATTCACAGCGACCGTGACACGCTGGTCGCCGGTCAATGGGATGAAATCACTCTGATCTACGAGGTCGGTGGCAGTGGTCTGGCCGACGGCGCCTGGCTCAAGCTGGCCTTCAAGTTCTACTCCGATTGGGCCCTGTTCCAGACCTCGAACCCGGCCGGCCCCAACTATGTCAGCGCGGAGTACCAGGCCGGCGAGCTCGTTCCGGGCCAGAGCCAGGCCACCGTGCAGCACCTCAAGGTGCGCTTCGACCAGAAGGGCCATGAGCGGCCGTTCCAGAAGGCGATCATCATCGATATCGTCGACGGCTATCTGAATCCAGGCGACAAGGTCATCATTCGCCTGGGTGATCGCCGTCAGGGCGGGGCGGGCACGCGGGTGCAGAGTTTCGTGGAAAAAGACTTCCGCTTCCGGCTGTTCATCGACCCGTTGGGCAGCTCGAAATTTGCCGAGGTGCCGGGTGATCCGTTGCTCGACATCGTGCCGGGGCCTGCCCACGGCCTGCAGTTGATCGTGCCACGGCTGGTCAGCGCGGGAGAGGCGTTCGATGTGCTGCTCCGGGCCGATGATGCCTGGGGCAACACCTGCCGCCAGTTGCCGCTCAACGGCACCCTGACGTTGGTTGATCCTGAAGGCGTGGAGCGCCAGCGGCCGTTCACCCTGGCGACTGATGGCTGGGCCATTGCCCGGATTGCGGCCGTTGACCTCGGCACGTCGGGCGAGTGGCGCTTGCGGGCCGAGGTGAAGGCGCGGTCCGTGCGTGGGGCCCAGGCGTTTGTCACGGTCGATCCAGCGGGAACAGCATTGCGCCCTCTCTACGCAGACCTGCATGTGCATTCCGATGACACCGTGGGCACCAACGACACCTTGTACAACCTCAGCTACGGCCGCGACGTTGCCGGGCTCGATGTGCTGGGCTACACCGCCAACGATTTCAATATCACCGAGCAACGCTGGGACCAGGCGGTCAAGCTGATCCATGAACTCAACGAGCCGGGCCGGTTCGTCTGCTACCCCGGGACCGAATGGTGCGGTAACTCCTGTGCGGGCGGGGATCGCAATGTGGTGTTCCTGCATGACCGCAAGCCCGAGTTTCCCTTCGATAATCAAGGGCGCCTGGTGCGCTCCTTCGAATGGAACGAGTTCACCGCCGGTACCATCAAGCCGGGCGCCTGGCCGGTGGATGAGTTGTATGCCGCTTATGCCAAGGATCCCGAAGGCCATCTGATGATGCCCCACGTGGGCGGACGCCGTTGCAATCTTGACTGGCACCACCCGCAGCTTGAGCGACTGATCGAAGTCGGTTCGGCCTGGGGACAGTTCCATTGGGTCTACGCCGAGGCGCTGGCCCGTGGTTATCGGGTGGGAGCCGCGGCCAATAGCGACGAACACCAGGGACGTTGCGGCGGTGGTGTCCCGGCCACGGCGGTGTTTGGCTCCCGTGGCGGGTTGACCGGCGTGTTGGCCGATGGCTTTGACCGGGCCAGTGTCGGCAAGGCGCTTCGCGCCCGACGCACCTTCGCCACGACCGGCGAGCGTTCGTTCGCCAGTCTGCGCCAGGGCGAACATTTCATGGGCGAGGTCTTCACCGCCGACTCGACCGCCACGCTGGACTATCGACTGTTGGGAGAGGCCGGCTGGGAACAGGTCGACCTATTCGACGGCGACCAGTTGATCTGGTCGCGCAACCTGCATCAGGAGCTGGGGTTTTCCGCGCAACGCATCCGTCTTCGCCTGGGCGGTGCGCGGATCAAGGACCGTTATCGCGGGGCCTACTGGAGCGGCGAGATTCGCATCACCGGCGCCGTCATCAAGGGCTTTCAAGCGTTGGGCCTGGATCACCCCGAGCAAACAGTCTGGCGCCAGGATGCAACGGTCCTGGCCTTCCGGACCGACACCAATGGCGATACCGACAGCATCGAGATCGAGCTCTCGCAACTGGCCGGCGCCACGTTGCAGATCCATAGCCGTATCGACAACTACATCAAGGTCGGCGATCCATCGCAACCGCAGCCATACGTGCATGCGCCCACGGTGCGGATGGAAGTGCCCGGCGAGCAATTGCTGGCGCTATCGGAGGTGGTTGAAGAGCTGCCGGGTGCGGAACTGAAGGTGTCCCTGGAGAGGGTCACGGCTGCGCCGCTGCCTCGCGAGTTGCAAGGGGCGATCGACCTTGCCGGGTTGAATCTGGAGCGAGGTCGTGAACACCCTCTGTTCATTTGCGCCCGGCAACGGGATCAGTCACGGGTCTGGACATCGGCGTTGTTTTTCACCTTGCCTGCCTGACGTTGCGCCAAGCGCGGGCCGCTCGACCGTTCGTTTTCGGACTTGCATCATTCGAGGCCTTGTCTAGAACGATTATTTCTTACGGTTATTTCCATAGGCTCTGATTGCATATCCATAACCACTTAATCGAATTGATCACTGACAGGGTTTCTGCAATGAAAGCGAAATGTGTGTAATGACGGATGATCTGGCGTTCTTGACTTCGCCAGGACTGCTCGAGCATTCATTCCCGCTGTTGGATCGCCATCTTGTTGGGCTCGGCTCAAGGCTTAGAATCCGCGCCATCAGTCTTGTCCACTCTCGATCCTTGAAGGAACACACCATGATGAACGCCATGCAGATGCAAATGCCGATGAACACCAACATGCCGATGATGGGTATGCCGATGATGATGGCTACCATGACCTGCGATATGATGGATGACGGCATGATGTGCAAAATGATGCCGGCAGCCGGCATGGACATGGCGATGTTCAAGAACAGCGCCGAGATGATGCAGATGATGATGAACTGCGGCATGCCGATGATGATGCACTGCGGCAACATGAGCATGATGTGCATGTCCCAGGCGAGCATGGCCATGCCGATGGCGAACATGATGATGCCTATGCCGATGATGGGCATGCCGATGCCATCGATGAAATGCGTGATGGAATGCACGGTGATGGCTGATTGCATGATGTGCAAAGTCATGCCGATGGCCGGCATGAACATGGACCTGATGAAAAACTGCTGCAACCTGATGATGAAGATGATGAACGACTGCGGCATGCCGATGATGATGAGCTGCAATGGCATGCCGATGATGTGCTGCACCTGCTGAGTCTTACCAGGACCCCTGTGGCGAGGGAGCAAGCTCTCTCGCCGCAGGTTCACCTGCTTTTCAGTCCAGGCGTTCCGGATAGGTCACTACCAGGTACGCCACCGCTTCGCTGTCGGCCGGGTTGCGGTAACGGTGCGCCTGGTCGGCATAAAACAGAATCGAGTCGCCCGTGGAGAGCAGGTAGCGTTCGTCGTTGACGCTGATTTCCAGCACGCCTTGGGATACCACCAGGTTTTCCTGGACGCCGGGGCCGTGTCCATCGGATTGTTCCTCGCCCAACGGGCTCAGGCGCAGCTCGTAGAATTCCGACTGACGTGCGACGTCGAAAGGGAACAGCGTGCGGCTGACAAAGGCGCCATTGGCGCTGACCAAACGTTTGCTCTGGCTGGCCGCCAGCACCGTCACGCCCTCGAAAGCCCGGTGCTCAAGAAATGCAGCCACGGAAACTTTCAAACCCTTGGCGATTTTGCACAGCACTTTGATCGAGGGCACGCTGCGCCCGGATTCGATCTGCGCGAGCATGGCCCGGCTGACACCGCACTGGCGGGCGAGGGCGTCGAGGGAGAGGTGTCGCTTGCCCCGCAGGCGTTGCAGGTTCTGCGCAACCCGTTCGCAGATAGGGTCCTCGTCCAGCGCTTGCAGGTTATTCAGTTCCACTTCAGGGTCGTCGGAACTCGCCAGAAAACGCGAAGGTTCCAGGGCGCTCACGCCTGGTACGTCCGGGTGGGCTGAGAGGCTTGAAGCCACTGGAACGTCGGGTAACCGGCATTACGCGCGTACATTTCCCACATGGCGTGGGCCCGTTGTTGGGCCTGCTTGCGTTTGCGGAATTGGACGAAGTCGATAACGTTGTCAGTCGGTTTCATAAGGCACTTCACTGTCGTGGACGGTGGCGGAATGAGTTGAGATTACGTGGTTATTTTTATAACCATAAATATTGATTTTTTATTTATTAATTCCTTTTGGTTGTTTTCTGGGGCGGCTGATCAGATGACATGGGCGTTGCGCAATTCGCCGAGGGCCAATGCCTTGAGCCGCGCCAACAACGGGTCGCGCCGGTCCCGCGGGTGCTCCAGTTGCACCGTCAGCTCTTGGCGAATGCTGCTGGGGCGAGTGTCCATCATCAGTACCCGGTCGCTCAGGTACAGCGCCTCGTCCACATCGTGCGTCACCAGCAACAAAGCGATGGCGTGTCGCTCGGCCAGTTGTAGTAGCAGGTCCTGCAATTTCATCCGGGTGAAGGCGTCCACGGCGCTGAAGGGTTCGTCCAGCAACAGCACCCGTGGTCGCGAATACAGGCCGCGGGCAATCGCCACACGTTGTGCCATGCCGCCGGACAATGCCTTGGGCAAGGCGTCGGCGAAGCCTGTGAGGCCGACCTCGTCGATCAACTGCGCAACCCAGGCTTCGTCGTAATCGTTGTCATCGCTGAAGCCGATGTTCTGCTGCACCGTCAGCCAGGGCATCAATCGCGCCTCCTGGAACACGAAGGCCAGTTGTTCGGTGTCGCTGAGCAGATGTCCTTCGAAGTCTTTTTCCAGGCCGGCGACGATGCGCAGCAAGGTGCTTTTGCCGCAGCCACTGGGACCCAGCAGGCTCACGGTTTCCCGAGGTTGCAGTTGAAGGTGGATGTTACTGAGCACCGTGGTGGTGGCGAAGGTCTTGCGCTCGACATGGATATCCAGCAGGGCTTGGGTCATGGCTCATTCCTCGGTGCCGGTAAAGGTGTCGCGCCAGGCCAGGAAACGTTTTTCCAGGCCGGCAAGCATGCCGTCGCTGAGCTTGCCCAGCACGGCGAGCACGATGATCGCTGCCAGTACGATATCCGGGCGCGAGGTTTCGCGGCCGTCGCTCAACAGATAGCCCAAGCCCTTGGTGGCGGCGATCAGTTCGGCGGCGACCAGGAACATCCAGGCCAGGCTCATGCCGCTGCGCAATCCGGTGAACAGGCCGGGCAGGGCGGCGGGCAGGAGAATCCGGCGCACCAGGCGGCGGCGATTGAAACCGTACATATGGCCGACCTCCACCAGCTTGCGGTCGATGTTGCGAATCGCTGCCACGCCATTGAGGTAGACGGGAAAGAACGCGCCGATGGCGATCAGCACCACCTTCGAGGTTTCGTCGATGCCCAGCCACAGCAGGAGCAACGGCACCCAGGCCAGGCTGGGGATCGAACGCAGGCCGGCGAAGGTGGGTTCCAGATAGGCTTCGGCTTCCCGGCTCAAGCCAACCCAGGCGGCGAAGATCAATGCCAGGCTGGCGCCAATGGCGAAGCCCAGCAATACCCGCAGCAGGCTGGCGCCGATGTGTTTCCACAGCGCACCTTCGGCTAGATCGCCCAGCGTAAGGGCGATCTCGCTGGGGGCGGGCATCTGGTAGGAGGGCAGCCAACCGATGCGCACGATGATTTCCAAAATCAAGATGATCAGCACCGGCAGCGCCAACCCCTTGAGCCGCAGGCGCCAGTCGGGGTTGAACGGGGGCGCTTTGCTCGCCAGTGACAGGGCCAGGCGTGGGCTGGAAAGGTCTTTGCTATGACTGCTCATGGTGGTTCTCCGGCAATGGCGAATCCGCGCCAGGCGCGGATCGGTTATTGCCTGGGTTATTGACGGGCCACGGCCTGCTGGCGACCGGTGTCGAGCAGTTGGTCGATCACCTGGTCCACATTCACCCCGCGACGGACCAGTTCCTCGGAGACCAGAATCGGCGCGGCAGCCTTGGAGGCCAGCACATCCTCGGCGCTCAGTTGTGGGTTACCCAGGTCAATGCGCGACAACTGCAATCTGGCCACTTCCAGCGACAATCCGGATTCGTCGGCCAGCAACTTGGCCAGCTCCTGCGGATGACCGACCGCCCACTCTCGCGCTTGTTCGTAGGCGGCCAGCACGGTCTTGATGGTCTGCGGGTGCTCCTGGGCATATTTCTCCGTGACGCTGACCACGCCGTAGCTGTTGAAAGCGGGGTTGCGATACAGCAGGCGCGAGCCGGCCTGGACTTCGCTGGCGGCCATGTGCGGGTCGAGGCCTGCCCAGGCGTCGACGTCACCTTTTTCCAGGGCGGTGCGACCGTCCGGATGTTGCAGGTGCACCAGCTCCACGTCGTCTTTGTCCAGTCCAGCCTGTTGCAGGCTGCGCAGGGTAAACAGATAGGGATCGGTGCCTTTGGTGGCGGCGATCTTCTTGCCCTTCAGGTCGGCGACCGTCTGGTACGGCGAATCCTTGCGCACCACCAGGGCCGTCCATTCGGCGCGGCTGTAGACATACACCGACTTGATCGGGCTGCCGTTGGCGCGGCTCAACACCGCCGCCAGGCTGGCGGAGGAGGCGAAATCGACGCCGCCGCTGTTGAGGTATTCCAGGGAACGGTTGCTGCCCTGGCTCAAGACCCAACTCACCTTGGTCTGGGGCAGGGCCTTTTCCAGATAACCCAAGTGCTTGAGCACCAGACTGACCGGCGAGTAATAGGCGTAATCCAGATGCACCTCGGCAGGCGGGCTTTCTGCGGCCCGGGTCATGGACGGCAAGCCCAGTGCCAGGATGCAGGCACTGATCAGGAATCTGGCACGGGCCAGGGAGACGCGGGAGGCGGGGTTCATGGAACAGCTCCAGGCAAGGCGGCGAGAGGGCGATTTTTTTATTTCCAGAAGGTCGGAAGGCAGGAGCAAATCCCGCTTGCCTGGAAGATTGCAGGCTCTGTGCCATAGCTGGGAAAGGACTATTTTCCGGACCTTCAACGGGGTGAGCCCCCTCCGGAAGATGTTGCAGGCCCAACAGTCTGTTACTGCACTGTTGCGCCATGAGCAGTGGAGACAGGTAACGGTGAGCTATGCGCCAATGGAATTTCGAATCAATCGGGGAGGGCGCTACGTTCTATTTTCCCGTGTGTGCTTGATGTCTTTTGACGGTGGGGAGCCGAAGCGTCGAGCGTACTCGCGGCTGAATTGGGCGACGCTTTCATAGCCGACTCTCAGCGCGGCGGTGTTCACGTCCACCCGCTCGGTCAACATCAGGCTGCGGGCGGCCTGCAGCCGTAACGATTTCTGGTACTGGACGGGGCTGGTGCCCGTCAGTTTGCGAAAGTTGTGGTGCAGGGTGGAGCAGGCCATGCCTGACCGTTGAGCGAGATCGGCCACATGCAGCGGCTTGTCGTAGTGGTGTTTCAGCCACTCAATGGCTCTCACAGTGCCTTTGTCCCGGTAACCATCGCGAGCGACGCTGCGCAACCACGGGCCCGCACCGCTGAGCAACAGACGTACGCATATTTCTCGCTTGATAAGATCCGACATCACGCCCGCTTCAAGCGGCCGTTCGATCAGCGTGGTCAAGCGAATGAAGGCGTCGAGCATCTCGCCTGACGCCGCTCCGGATGCGAAGCCGCGTGCGACCGATGCCACTTCCTGCCTGGGGGATTCCAGGGCCTGGATCACCTCGTTGAGCATGGAAAGATCGAGCTTCAACACAACGGATAAATAAGGCGTTCGTTCGTCAGCCGCTGTAACGCGAGCCAGTGTGGGAATGTCGACTGACGTGACGAAGAACGCCCCCTGTCCGAACTCACAGGCTTGCTCACCGAACGTGATCTCCTTTGCCCCCTGCAAAATGATGGCCATGCACGGTTCATAAATGCAGTACGTGGGCGTACCCAACTCGGCCATTCGATAAAAAGTCAGGCCTGGGATCGATGTCGGGCAGACCTCGTTCAAGCCAATCTGGCTCGTGACTTTTTCGATGAGCCTTCCAAGTGCCTGGAGGCGTTCGTTGGGCTGGGCGGGTTCGCCTGCGCCCGGGGGGCGGCTCAGACCGAACTGCGAGAAAGAACCGCTAGTCATCACGTATGTCCTGTTCACGGAGTGTCCGAGTGTGCTGAGCGTGTGTGCCTGGCACAAGGGTATCGGCAGGATTGTGCAGAAAATATGGCGTATTTGGCTCACCCGGTTCCGCTTCGTTGCTCTAGTTTCTGGCCTGTGTACAGCCCGTGAAACCCAGTCGCGAAAGGAATGTTGGATGGACAGACGAGATTTTCTTACCTACTCGGCGGCGGGTGCTGTTGCAGCCGCTCTACTGCCAGCCTCGAGCCTGGCCAGTTCAATGACTACCGCCTCCACGGCCGCCGCGCTGACAGAGCGCGGAAGCGTCATGCGTACAGAAGGGCGACTCGTGCGCACAGACCTGCCGGTCAATGCGTCCTCGCATACGATGAGGTACATGACGCCCCTGCGCTTTGGTATGGGCGGAACGCAGATCGGTAATATTTTTGCGCCCATCAGCGATGAGCAGGCGAGGTCGGTTCTGCAGGCTGCGTGGGGCGAGGGCGTACGTCTTTACGATACCTCGCCATTCTATGGGTTTGGCTTGAGCGAATATCGCCTGGGGCGCTTCCTGCATGACAAGGATCCAGACGACTACGTGGTATCCACCAAGGTCGGCCGCGTATTGACGGCCGCGGGTGGCCGGCGTGCGGACCATGCCATCTGGAAATCGCCGGCGCCCTTCAACTACCGCTATGACTACACCGCGGCAGGCGCACGTCGCTCCGTAGAAGACAGCCTGCAGCGTCTGGGCCTGCCACGCATCGATATCGTCTTTATCCATGATCTCTCACCCGATAACACCGAACTGGATGGCGGCTGGGAAGCGGCGTATCGAATTGCGCGCACGGGGGCGATGGTCGAGCTTGAAAAGATGCGTGACGAGGGACTCATCAAAGCCTGGGGCTTCGGAGTCAATGCCCCGGACGCCGTGGTCCGGGCACTGGCCGGTGATGACCCGGTTCCGGACATCGTTCTGCTTGCCTGCCAGTATTCCCTTCTTGACCACGGCGATGCCTTGCGCAGTACCTTACCGGCGTTGAAAAGCAAGGGCACCAGCGTCGTGGTTGGAACCCCCCTGAACGATGGATTCCTGGGAGGACGCAATCGATACAACTTCAGCCAGGATCTACCCGCCGGAGCGGTGGAAAAGCGCGCGCGAATCATGGCCATAGCCCGTCGACATGGTATTGATATCCATACTGCCGCCTTGCAGTTTGCGGCGGCACATCCGCAAGTGTCCGCGATCATTCCGGGGGCGCGTTCGTCGGGGCAGGTCGTTTCCAATATCCAGGCGATGAAGGTCGGTATTCCTGCGGCGTTCTGGGATGATTTGAAACGTCACGGACTGATCGATGCCCAAGCGCCGGTACCTTCCTGAGCCCTCATTTGCCGCCGGTCACGTCGAGGAACGTACCGGTCACGAAGGAGGCTTGCGCGCTGGCCAGCCACAGGATGGCCCGTGCCACTTCCTCGGGTTGGCCGCCGCGCCCCATGGGGATCGAGTCCTTGACGCGCTCGACCCGTCCCGGCTCGCCGCCGCTGGCATGCATGTCGGTGTAGATGTGGCCGGGGCGGATGCAGTTGACGCGAATGCCTTCGCGGGCCACTTCCTTGGCCAAGCCGATGGTGAAGGTTTCCAGGGCGCCCTTCGACGCCGCGTAGTCGACATATTCATTGGGGCTGCCGAGGCGGGCCGAGGCCGAGGAGACGTTGATCACCACGCCGCCCGGTCCGTTGTGTCGATGGGACATGCGCTTCACCGCCTGCTGGGCGCAAAGCATCGGGCCGATGGCGTTGACCGCGAAGATACGCTGCATGCGCTCGAAGCCGAGGTCTTCCAGGCGGGACTGGGTTTGCAGCACACCGGCGTTATTCACCAGTACGTCGATGCGCCCGAAGGTGCGGTCGATGGCCGTGAACAAGTCGGCGACCTGCACCGGGTCTGCGCTGTCGGCCCGTATCGCCAGTGCCCGACGTCCTTGCGCCTCGACATCTGCCACGACAGTTTGTGCCGCAGGCTCGTTGGCCACGTAGCTGATCGCCACGTCATAGCCTTGCGAGGCGGCCAGGCGCGCGGTGGCGGCACCTACTCCGCGACTGCCACCGGTGATCAGGATCAGCGGTGCCTGCGAGACGTTTTCCATAGGGGTTACCTCCTGCGACGGTGAGAAAAGTCGTGTCAGCCGATGATGAGGATGCCGCTGGCGATCACTGCGCTGGCCAGGATTCGGCGGACAGTGAGCGCCTCGCCAAGGAACAGGCCGCCAATCAACGCCGCGAACAGCACGCTGGTTTCACGCAATGCAGACACCGCGCCCATGGGCGCTTCGTTCATGGCGTAGATGACGATGGCGTAGGCCAACAGGGAGACCAGCCCGCCGGCCAGGGCGGTCAACAGGCCGGGCCGCACCGCGAACAGGCTACGGGCGTCGCGCAGGCCGATGTACACCATAGGCATCATCACGCCCCACAGGGTGCACATCCACACGGTGTAGGCCAGTGGCGCGCCGGAGAGCCTGGCGCCGATGCCGTCGGTGACGCTGTAGGCGGCGATGAAGCAGCCGGTTCCCAGCGCATAGGACAGACTCGGAGTGGACAGCTTGCGTCCGCTCAAGGCCAGCGAAATGATGCCGCCCGACACCAGCGCGATGCCGAGTAACGTGCCAGGCGAGATGCTTTCCCCGGCAAAGGCCGCGGCGCCCAAGGTGATCAGGACCGGTGATGAACCACGGGAAATCGGGTAGACCTGCCCCAAGTCGCCGAGCCGGTAGCTGCGTACCAGAAACAGGTTGTAGCCAACGTGCAGCAGCGCTGAAAGCAACGCATAGCCCCAACTGGCGGGCGCCGGCGTCACCATGAACGCGGCGGTCACGGCGCTGGCGATGGCCACGGCAATGCACATGATCGTCATGGACCAGAGTCGATCGGCGCCGCCACGCAGCAGGGCATTCCAGCTGGCATGCAAGAGTGCGGCGAAGAGAACCAGGAGTGTGATGTGGATAGGCATGCGGGCCAGTGTATGCAACGCCGTGCCCGGATTACAGAGAAGTCTCCTCATTGTTTCATGAGCAAAACCTCATGCATCACCCATAGGCTTGCTGGGCTTTCAGCGCCTCGCTCAATAGCCACTGGCGAAAGTTGACGATGTGTGGCTGTGACTCGATGCCTTTCGGACAGACAAAGTAATAGGCAAGCGGGGAGGGAAACGGCACGTCGAACAACCGCACCAGACGCCCATCGCTGATTTCGCTTTCCACGTGCCCGCTGCGCACCAGGGCGATGCCCTGGCCGAGCAGGGCTGCCTCGACCGTCATGTTGGTGTCGCCGAACCTCACGCTTTCCTTGAGCGGGAGGAACTCCAACCCGACCTTCTGGAACCAGACTTCCCATTTCGGCACCAGCTCGGCGCCATCGCGGGTCAGCAGCGGGTAGTGCAACAGTTCGGCAGGGCTCTGCGGTGTCCCGAAGCGCAACAGCAACTCGGGACTGGCCACCGGAAACACCTGCTCGCCGAACAGGAACTCCGAATGCAGGCCGGGGTAACTCCCCTTGCCGAGCCGGATCGCGACGTCGGCCTGGGCGTTGGAGAAATGAATGATCTTGTCCGTGGTGTCCAGCGAGACGAGCAGTTCGGGATGCAGGCGCGAGAGACCGGGCAGGCGTGGCAGTAGCCATTTCAGAGCGAAGGAATAGGTGGTACTGACTTCGAGCCGGACCCGGTCTTTCTGCTCGCGCAGATCGCCGAGGGTTGCCTCCAGGCTCATGAAGAACTCCCGCACGATGGGCGCCAGCGTAGCCCCCGCGGCCGTGAGGCTCAGGGACTTGCCACGCTCGAACAGCTGCAATCCCCACAGCGACTCGAGGTGTTTGAGTTGGTGGCTGACCGCGCTTTGCGTGACATGCAGCTCCTGCGCGGCAGCGGTGAAGGTCGTGTGCCGGGTGGCGACTTCGAAGGCACGCAAAGTGGCGGTCGGTGGCAGATCTCTCATGTAGAGGGGGTTCCGGCAGGTCATCAGAAAGGCTCGTCATGAGCACAAGCTCATGATAGAGCATCCTTAGGCGCTGACGGGTCACCTGATCAGATCACGTCGGTATGCAGGTCCGGTCCGGCTGTGCCGATCAACGTCAGTTCCACCTGCTCAGGCAGAGAGCCGCCTGCGTTGTTCGCCGCACTGAACAGCAGGTTGCTTTCGTTGAGTTGGGCGGTGACGTTGCCATCGATCACCAGTTCGAAACGCTGGCCATCGGCATTGGCCTCGAAGCTTTTCAGGTAGGTGCGGGTGTCGTCGGCGTTGTTCTGGATCGCCAGCGTGCCGGCGTATCCGTTGCCGATGCCGGTGAAACCCAGGGCGCTGAGGTCGATGCGATCCTCGCTGGGGTTGAAGTCGAGCAGGCGATCACTGCCGGTGCTGTCCGCGGTGCGAAAGCTGTCGGCCACACTGGCATAGCGAAAGACATCGTGGCCTGCGCCGCCGGAGAGCAGGTCGCGACCAAGATTGCCTTGCAGCAGGTCGTCTCCGGCCAGTCCACGCAGGATCTCGTCCGTATTGACGCCCAGCAATTTATCGGTGCTGGAGGAACCCACCAGTCGCGCGTTGCCATCCGGGCTGGCGAAGGTTGTGTCCAGGCTGCCATCGGCGTTCAGCCGGACCGCCGCGTAATCGGAGCCGCCATTGGTGTAGGTATCCCCGCTGAGCAAAATCTTGCCGTCGTCGAGCAAGGCAATTTCACTGCCATAGGCCGCTTCGCCGGGCAGATTGATACTGACCAGGCCTTGCTGGCCGAAACTGAGGTCGGGACTGCCATCGGCGTTGAGCCGCAGTACGGCAAAATCCTCGTATGTGGTGGAGCCGGCAATCAATAGCTTGCCGTCATCCTGCACGACCATGTCGCCACGCAACGTGGTGAAGATGGGCAGCGGGACGCTACCGTCACCGCCAAACTGGGTGTCCAGCTCCCCGTCTGCCGTGTACTTGAGCACGCTGTTCTGGACGCCGGGTGAGCCGTGGACCAGCAGGCTGCCATCCGCCATTTTGAAAATGCTCTCCAGAAAGATGAACGGTGCGGGCGCTTGCAGCGTGAGGAGACCGTCTGTGCCGAACGATGTGTCCCGCGTGCCATCGGCATTCAACTGTGCCACGTTCAAAAGACTGCCTTGCACCGCGCTGACCAGGACGCTGCCGTCGGCATTGGCTTGCACGATGGACTTGGTGCCGAAGCCGCTGGGCAGGCTGGCCTCGGCGTTGCTGTTGAACGCTGCATCGGCTTTGCCGTCGGGGCCCCAACGCTGGACGATGGCGGTGTCATCGTGGCCTGCGTGGGTCGTCACCACCGCGCCGTCAGCCTGGACTTGAAGGTTGTAGTCTTTTTCGAAGGGGATCTGTTTATGGATCACCTGTCGCCCGGCGTGACCGTAGCCGGTGTCCACGCTGCCGTCGGGATTGAGGCGGGTGAGCGAAAAGTCCCTACCGTCATCCAGCGCGTTGCCGTAGTCGCTGAAACCGGCGATCAGGATTGAACCGTCGGGCTGTATGACGACGTCCTGGGCGTTGTCTGTACGTCCGGCGATGTCGACGACAAGGAGGCCGGGGGCACTGTAGGTCGTGGTCATGTTGTCGGTCCTTTGAACTTCGCAAAGCGTTGACTCTAGTCCAGTCCTCCTGATGTGCCAGGGGCTCTGGACCGGTGGTCGCGAGTAGTGCTGCGGGTAACGGCAGGCCGGTTGACGTGCCGCTGCCCGGATTGCGACGCCTCATTGAATTTATGCGCCGATGATCGAGTCATTTATTGGGAAGGGTGCGATGCACCTTCGTACCCCACTCTTGAAGCCGCCCCCTGGCTGTTCGCCCAGGCAGTGGGCCTGCCCTAAGGATCGACAATGACTTTTTTCATCTTTCTATTGGCTTGTGCCGCCGCCGCGAGCACGGGGATCATTTTCAAGCCGGGCCCTTGGTACGCGTCCCTCGTGAAACCTGGCTTCACGCCACCCAATTGGCTGTTCCCAGTGGCATGGACCGTGATCTACCTGTTGCTGGCCTGGGCGGGTTATCGCTTGGCGCTGATCCCGGGGAGCCAGACCGTGATCGCATTGTGGGCGGCGCAGATCGCGCTCAACACACTTTGGACGCCGGTGTTTTTTGGTGCGCACCAGATGTTCGCCGGCCTGGTGATCATCACACTGCTCTGGCTGGTCGTGGCCGTCATGGTGGTCCTGACCTTGCGCCTGGACGTGATCACCGGGTTGATCCTGTTTCCTTACCTGGCCTGGTTGTGCGTGGCCGCCGCGTTGAATTTTTCCATCTGGCGCAATAACCGTTAGGGCCGGATTGGCTGGATGGCCCTAACGGTTTCAGCTCGGCCCGCGCGCGACCAGCCCCTTTGCACCCTCAGGACTTCCTGGGGGCCGACAAGGGCAGGTCGATGCACGGGCTGTGCGGTGCGCGCCGCGCGGGCAAGGGAAACAGTGCCGCGAGTTCTTCTTCGACGATCTGATTGCGCAGGGTCAATTCCAGCTCAGGGCAGTCGATGCTCAGGCAGTCACCGTGCTGAAGCGACACTTGGGTGGTGCGGTGGCTCAAGCTGTGGAAGACGTAGTGGACGAGGCCGGGTTCGAGAAACTGCTCATGCTTCTCCAGGAACGCCTGCGAGTATCGACGCAGGCTCTGCCAGCCATGCAAGCTCATTCGATGGTGACTGGCTGCCAGTGGTTGGCCGTCGCGCTCCACCTGTACGTTGATGGCCAGGTCGGCCTGCATTTCTCCCAGTATCAATGCCGGGGCCACGGCGCAGGTGCGCAGGCGGGCCTGTGCCGAAGAAATCGCATCACGGCCGTGCAGCACATGATCATGGAGGTCGTTGCCGAGGGTGAAGCCCATGAAGCGCAGCGCGCCAAAGTGGTCGACCCAGTAGAGGCAAACGATGCACGGCTCGCTGCTGATGCTTTGGGCATGGTAAGGCACCTGCAGGGGATCGCCATCCGTCCTGAGCAGGCGTCCGTTACCTTTGTAGTACCAGGCTTGTTCTGTCTTGGCGGTGCAGAGGGTGACTTCGCTGAGCTGCACCGCCAGGTTGTTATCGGGCATGAGCGGTGGCCGGTATTTCACCGCGGCGGACGTGAGCGGGTAGGGGGTCGAAGGCTGCTCCTTGAGGTAGGTTTCCCAATCCAGGTTTCCCTGGGCGCAGTGGGTCAGCGCTTCGTACAGGTTGCCCTGCGACGGGCGCACTTCCAGGCTCTGCCCGGATTTGAAATCGAACACACCAAGGCCGCGTTGCGGCTCCGGAGCGTCCAGTAACATCACGTAATGCGTCATGACTTATCCTCCAGGGTCAAGTGAGCGGGTAGGGGGCTGAAGTCGTCGCGTCCGGCGAACGCAGGGTTGGCTTCCTTGAGCCGCAACGACAGCACCCCGCCCGTCAGGCTGCCGGCCAGCGCCAGGAACAGGATGGCGGTCAGTCCCCAGTTCATCGCGATGTAGCCGGCGACCACGGGCGCGACGCCACCGCCCAGAATCTCTCCGCAGCCCACCACCAGGCCCGTCGCGGTGGCCAGCAAGCTGGCTGGCACCGATTCGCTGGTCAGCGGCCCGACGGTGATGCAGATCAGGCTGAAGTTGATGAAGGACAGGAAGAACAACTGGAGGAACAGCAGCCACGGCAAGGGCGGGCTGACGATGAGCAGGCCCACCAGCAGTGCACTGAGCATGAAGCAGACGGAAACGACGGGCTTGCGACCCAGTTGGTCGGACAGCCCGGGAATGACCAACTGGCCAAAAAAACCACCCAGGCCGATCGCGGAAATGATCATGGCCATGGAGAAATCGCTCAGGTGCAAGATGTCGGTGAGGTAGCTGGGGAGCAGGGCACACAGAACGAACTGGCACGTCAGTATGCAGAGCATCAACGCAATGTTGAGCCGCACGTTGCCGCTGGCCAGGGCTGTTCGCCACTGGCTGTGGGTGGGGCGGTCGATGGGGGGAGTGTGCGGCCCCTGGGCCGGTTGATAGCTTCTGTACAGGTACCAGGCCACGAGCAGCCCCGGCAGCGAGATGATGGCGAACACCGCGCGCCACGATCCGAAAAATTCCAGCAGGACACCCGCCAGCAATGGCCCGAGGCACAGGCCGATGATGGGAAACAGGGCTTGTTGGATTCCCAGGTTGAGTCCCCGTCGGCAGGGCTGGGACACTTCATCGGTGACGATGATGCTCACGGGCGTGAACGCCCCTTCACAAACGCCCATCAATGCACGCAGCAGCACCAGGCCGACCAGGCTGGTGATCAATGCTGAAGCCCCGGCCAACAGCGACAGCAAGGTGATCGACAGCACCAGCAGTTGCTTGGTGCCCAACAGCCGGATGGCCGCGCCCATGAACAGGGCCGAGCCGCCCCATGCGAATGCCAGGATCGCCGACAACAGGCTCAAGTCCTGATAGTCCAGCGCCAGGTCACGCATGATCACCGGGAACAGCGGCATGATGATGAACCGATCCAGCCCTACCAGCCCGAAGCTCAATGACAAAAGGACGACCATGCGCCTTTCATAGCCACCCCAAGGTCGGGCGGCCAGATACTTCCTCTCCATGTTCCTTCCCCTTCTATCCTTAGCCCTTTGGAAGCCCTCTTGAACGAGGTGGATGCTTGCGACCAAATACCTGTAGCCGGGGGCAGGTGTGCCCCCGGCTGGGTACCTGTGCAGTGGTTTCGGTGTGTCAGGCGACCCACTTGCCCACGGCCATTTCGGCCGTGAAGCCGGGGCCGAAGGCGGCCAGCATGCCGGTCGCACCCGCATCAGGCCCGCTGTCGAACTGACGTTTGAGCACGTCGAAGACCACCACGCTGGCGATGTTCCCGGCTTCGCTCAAACTGTCGCGCGACTGCGCGACCCTGCCGGGTTCAAGGTCCAGTTGCAGGACCAGTTCATCGAGGATTTTCCGTCCGCCGGTATGGAAGATGAAAAAATCATTCTGGGCGCAGTGCTGATTGAAGGTCTCGTAGTTCAACTCTTCCATCATGGGTGCCACGTCTTTGATGGAGTTCATGACGGCCTTGTCCAGGGTGAAGTGGAAGCCACTGTCCTTGACGTCGTATTTGATGTAATGCTCGCTGTTCGGTAGGAAGTAAGAGCCGGTCTTGGCAATCTTGAATCCAGGCGCCTTATCGTCGGCGCGCATCACGCAGGCAGATACGGCATCGCCAAACAGCGCAGCGGATATGAACGCGTGCAACTTGGTGTCGTCGGGTTGATAGCACAACGACGAGAACTCCAGGGACACGATGAGCACATGGTTTTCCGGCGACAGGCTGGCGAAGTCATTCGCCCGGTTAATGGCCGCAGCGCCCGCCACGCAGCCCAGTTGGGCAATCGGCAGTTGTACGGTCGACGTTCGCAGCCCCAGGTCATTGATCAGGTGGGCGGTCAGCGAGGGCATCATGAAGCCGGTGCACGAAGTCACGGCGACCATCCGGATGTCGTCGGTGGTCAGCCCGGCATTCTCGATGGCCTCCCGTGCCGCAAGGGACGACATGCGGCGGGCCTCGCGCTCGTAAACGATGCTGCGATGGGTGAAGCCGGTGTGCACCGCCAGTTCATCGATCGGCAGCACCAGGTGGCGCTCATTGACCTGGGTGTTCTGGATCATCCGTTTTGCAAGGGCCATGCGAGGATGGTCATCGTGCAAGTGTTCCAGATGGTCGATCATTTGTTGCTGGGTAATCTTGTGTGGCGGGAACAGCAAGCTGGGTTTGCAAAGTGTAGACATGACAAGTCCTCGGCTTAAAGCCAATAAAGAGTTAGGTAACACGTTTAAGGCAATGGCGAAGCAGGACTCTGAAGAACAGAATCAAAGTAACGGGCTGATAGGCCGGAAATATCGACTGTTGTTATTAATAACGCGGGATAGGGCGGACAACTCGCTTGTTATTTCACCAGTACGAACTTATAGGCATATTGCCAAGCCAAGTTACTTTCTCGGACATGTTTACGAACTACCATGCGGACAGGCGCGCCGCTGACAACCTGTCGTGGGTCGACCACGTCGACGATTTCCGACGCAATCACCAGGCCGTCATCCAGGCGCACCATCGCCATGAAGCGCGGTACGGTTTCCCCATAGCCCATGGCGGCGAGGATGGGGTTTTCAGCATGGGCACTGACCTGAATCGTGCCGGTGCGCGCGCAGCGGTACGGCTGCACGTTCATCGAGTTGCAGGCGCCGCATACGGTACGCCGAGGAAAGAAAATCTCCTCGCAATCCTGGCAACGGCTGCCTTCGAGACGGTACTTGCCGCCGTGCTCGCGCCATTCGCGCAACATGCTGGCGGTGGTCATGCGGTGGATTTGTTCTGGGTACAGGGACATGGTCGGCTCCTTAATCGTTGGAAAGCACAATGACGCTGTTATGCGCGGCGTAACCGCCCAGGTTTTGCGAGACGCCAATGCGCGCGTTCTTGACCTGGTTGTTGGACTCGCCACGAAGCTGTCGGAACAGTTCGGTAATGTGCAGGATGCCGTCGCAACCGGAAGCGTGACCGCGCCCGATATTGCCGCCATCGGTGTTCAACGGCAGTTGCCCGTCGAGGGCGATACCGCCTTCCAAGACAAAGTCACCGGCCTGGCCCGGGCCGCAGACACCCATCGATTCCATCTGGATCAGGCCCGCCCCCAGCAAGTCGTAGACCTGTGCCACGTCAATGTCTTTGGCGGTGATGCCGGCTTTTTTGTACG
Source organism: Pseudomonas sp. MS646 (assembly GCF_036693845.1). Lineage (NCBI taxonomy): Bacteria > Pseudomonadati > Pseudomonadota > Gammaproteobacteria > Pseudomonadales > Pseudomonadaceae > Pseudomonas > Pseudomonas sp. MS646. The sequence continues at coordinate 3,763,884 of NZ_CP144763.1, read as the reverse complement.
CGATTTCGGCACAGGCAATGGAGTTGGCGGAAACCGCCATGCCCACGTCTTTCGGCAGGCCCGCGTGTTTCAGGGTCGGGTTGTGATAACGCGTCCCGAAGTAATGCGACACGCCGGTGTAGGCGCAGCCACGGATGAACACCGGTTGGCTCGTGTAGTGATGCGCCAGGTGTTCGGCCACCAGGATCGCGCAACCACTGGCTTCGCCCCAGGCCAGCATCGAGCCGCAGGCCTCGCTGTTCTTGAGGGTTTCCAGGGACGGAATCGGCACGCCAAAGCGGGTCGCGGTGGGGGTGTTGTGGGCATAGATGCGCATCTGCCGACCAAACGTGGCCAGGACATCCGCTTCACGTCCCGCATAGCCGAATTTTTCAAAGTATTCGGCCGTCGCCAGGGCGAAGGCGTCGGTGTGTGAAATCCCCAGGAAGTAATCGTACTCACACTCCGTGCTGGAGCCGATGTATTCGGCGTAGTTGAAGTGATCGGTCATTTTTTCAAAGCCGCCGCACAGGACGATGTCGTATTCACCTGAGGCGACCATCTGGTGGGCCATCTGGAAGGACACCGAACTGCTGGTGCAGTTGGCAGTGCTCATGAACGTCGGGGAAGGGCTGATGCCCAGGGCGTCGGAGATGGTCGGGCCCAGGCCGCCGTACTCGGAAATGCCTTCACCGTGGTAGCCATAGGCGACCGCCTGAAGCTCGCGGGGATGCATCTTGATGGCGTTGAGTGCCTGGTAGGCGGACTCGACGATCATCTCTTTAAAGGTCTGACGAACTCGGGAGCTGCCAGGCTTGGGGGTATAGGCAGCCGAAACGATAGCAACGCGTCGTGCGCACATAGAAGGTGCTCCTTGCTGGATAGATAGAAATCAGAGGTAGGCAGTCAGGGCATAGTCAGGTCGCAAGTACTTGAACTCGTACTTGATCGATGTCCCGTAATCCACGTAATACTTATCCTCCAGCAGCGTGCGCAGCGGGACGTTGGTCTTTTGGTAGGTTTCGATGGCAGGCGTCACCGTCAAGGCAATCGCATCGCTGCCCGCGCCGAATCCGTAGGACACCATGAGGATCTTCTCACCGGGTCGCGCTCGATCCAGTATGTTCACCAGGCCCAGCAATGGGCTCGCCGCGCCGGTATCGCCGACACTCTGGGCATAGATGCCCGGCTCGATCTGCGCTGTCGTGAAGCCCATGCCCTTGCCGAGGGAGAAGGGCGTCGACACCAGGTTCTGCTGGAAGACGACATAGTCGAAATCGCCGGCCTGCAGCTTCATCTTGGTCATCAGGCCCGATGCGGCGCGGTGGGTCTGCTCTTCCAGGCCGATGCTGTTTTTGTCGGAGCCCAATCCCATCCCGGAACGGATGTAGCGATCACCCTGGGGACGAATGTTGTCCGCGACATCCGCCGCGCAGGAAAAACTGGCGTCGAATTGCGCGATCACGTTGTCAGTGCCCAGCAGCAAGGCGGCCGCTCCTGCTCCGGCATAAGACTCCGTCAGGTCGCCGGGGGCGGTGTTGCGGTTGATCGTGTCGGCGCCAATGGCCAAGGCGTTGCCGCTCATGCCCGAAGCGACCAGGGCGTAGGCGATTTGAAGGGCACTGGTGCCCGACTTGCCGGCGAACTGTACGTCTGCGCAGAAGGCGTCGTAGCCGCAGCCGAGCATTTCCAGGATGATCGACGCGGATGCGCGGGAGTCATACGGGTTGGTGCATGTGCCGAGGTAAAGGGCATCCAGGTGGGAGAGGGGCGCTTTGTCCAGCGCGCGTTGAGCGGCGAGTACGCCGAGGGTGATGACATCTTCGTCGGGTTGAAGGACGGCTCTTTCAATGACACCGAGCTGGTTCGTGACCAGGCTCAGGTCAGTGTTCTTCCATACGTGGATCACATCCTCCACTTTGAGACGGCACACCGGAATGCCTGCGCCATAGCTCACAATTCCTACTTTATTCACGTGTACTTCCTCCAGATTCCTTTCTCCACCTGCCAGCGGCGTGGCCGTGACGGATGCATGAAATATTTAGAAACTATCTAATGGTGCCCGCAAAGTGTCATTGGCAGTCCTATGCCCGTAAACCGGGGGCTTCAGTGGAAAAAACTGGCGTTCCACTGATGAGCGATGGGTTTATTATCTCCTTTTTATTATGTATGATACGAAACGTACCGTATCGTTAAGGTCGCATTAAAAATTTATGACTATTCTCTCCTTTTCTTTCCACAATGCGGTGCATACCGCTACCGAGGTGCGCGGTTAAGCAGAAGTCGAGATCAAATAATCATACAAAACGAAACGATCCGTTTCATTGCTTTTCGAGAGAATCCTATACCCTGCTTTTCTTTTGTCAAGCGCCATATTGGAGATTTTGAATTATGGCCCGTAAACCGTCTCGGAGCTCCATTGGCTCATTGAGGAGCCCACACACGCACAAAGCGATCATCATCTCTGCCATAGAAACCCTCAAGGAGTGCGGTTATTCAGGGTTGAGCATCGAGGCTGTGGCTCGGCGCGCCGGAGCGAGCAAGCCGACAATCTATCGATGGTGGGGCAACAAGGCGGCCTTGATAGCCGAGGTCTACGAGAGCGAAAGCGAGCAGATTCGCAAGGAGCCGGATAAAGGTTCCTTCAAGGAAAACCTTAATTTTCTGTTGCTCAATCTCTGGAAGGTCTGGCGGGAAACGATTTGCGGGGAAGCCTTTCGATGTGTCATCGCTGAAGCCCAGCTCGACCCCACGACGCTGCCCAAACTTAAAGATGAATTCATGGAGCGGCGTAGGGAATTGCCTCGCAAGCTGGTGGAAAACGCCATTCAACAAGGGGAGCTGCCCAAGGACACGTCCCGTGAGTTGCTGTTGGACATGATCTTCGGGTTCTGCTGGTACAGGTTGTTGACTGAGCAGTTGGAAGTAGAGGGGGATATCAACGAGTTCACGACTTTACTGATGAACGGTGTGTTGCGGACCACTTCGGCGGCGGTTTAAGGCGCCGCCGAAGCCTGGTCAAGGGAGGGAAGTGGGTTACGCGGCGCCACTGAACTGTGCATGAAGGCTTGGCAGGATGCTGGCCAGGTGGTTGAACTCACACAAATCATGCACAGCAAATTCATAAGCCAGCGTTTCCAGTTCAGCTTCGCCAAAGCCGTTTTTTTCCAGCAACTGCGCGGCCTGCTCGGCGCCTGGAAAACGTTGCATGGCTGGGTGGCTGCCGACCCAGTAACGGCTGGTCAGGTACAGGCCTTCGGGGCATTCCTTGAACAGGTGGACCATCAGCGAGACAGGCACTTGCGGCTGGTCCGCCAGGCTCATCAGAGCGCTGACGCTGCCATCGATTTTCGATTCACGGTACATGTCCGGGCAGAAACCCAGTTCACAGGGATCTCTGAAATGAATATGCAGGTGCATGAGGCGATCGCCGACATATTCGCAGGCGCAGAAGGTGTTTCCATACAGGCTGTCTTCGAAGCTCAAGCTGTCGTCGACCAGCCGCTCATGATGCACGCAGGGATTTTCAACATGCGCATAGGGAAACCACAAGGTGTAGCGCTCGGCTTCGAGCGGGTGCCACATGAACCACCACTTGAGCATCTGCGCCGTGCAACCGGGGAAGAATTTGCGGCTTTGCACGTAGGCCATCGGGCCGGGCAACAGGGCGTATCCAGCCTCCTCGCTGACAAAGTCCGCCGCCAGCATGCGATTGAGGTCTTCGATGCTGGGCGTCAGCGTGTCGGACAAAGGCATCGGGCCTTGTTGGATTTTCTCGACGGCACTGAGCGGTACGTTGATCTGCGAACGGAAAAAGTCGGCGTAGGGCTTACCCTGAACGGCTTTCTGATTGACCAGGAACTGCTTCTGCATGGGCAATGAGAAGTAGGTGAAAGGTGTCATTACGCGCGCTTCCATGACGGTGATTCCTTGATGAGGCGAGAAAGCCTGCGCACATCCAGGCAGGCCTTCACGCAGGGTTGTAAAGGGGCAGTGACAGGACCAAAATAGGTACGTCAAAATAAAAAGTCAAATTTGAATTAGAACTATCGAGAGATGAGCTCATGGACAATGCTTCTGGCAAGCCTTCCGTCGCCCGCGCTTCGCGACTCGACGGGCGGGCAACGCGGCTGCAGATTCTGGAGAAAGCCGGCGAGTTGTTCGCCGAACAGGGCCTGGCCAACACCACCAGTAAACAGATTTGCGAGCATTCGCAGGCCAACAGCGCGGCCGTGAATTATCACTTCGTCAACAAGGAAGGCTTGTACCGGGCCGTATTGCTCGAAGCCCATGCTCGATTCCTGCAGATGCAAACGCTGGTTTCGCTCAGCGAGCAACCGGGTTCGCCACAGGACAAGTTGCGCGCACTCATCACCCTGCTCGTCGAGCGCATCCACAATCATCCGGATGGTTGGGCCTTGAAAGTGCTGACGCGCGAACTGCTTTCGCCTTCCCCCGAGTTCGAGGCGGTCCTCAGGGAGCAGTCCTTTCCCAAGGCGCACATACTGCGCAGCCTGCTGGGGCAAATCATGAACCTGCCGGCCGATCATCCCACCACGCTGCGCAGCGCGATCAGCGTCTTCGCGCCGTGCCTGTTCTTGCTGATTGCACACCAGCCCTTGACCCGGCATGTGCTGCAAGGGTTGAGCATCGAGCCGCAGGGGCTGATCGAGCACATGGTGAGCTATGCGCTCGGGGGGCTTCAGGCCGTGGCGGCCACGGCACACGAGGCACCGAACGAATGAAGGGAAAATAACCTTGCGCCTCAAGGCGATGAGGCCCTGAGGGCGCGACTTCAGGACCGGTTTACGGCATGCGGGATCGGCTCGCAGCCTTACTCTGCCCAGATCCCCACATCACGAGCATCCACCGATCGGGGCAACAGCCCTGCGGCAAAAAAAGCATCGGCGATTTTCTGCTGCTCATCCAGTTGGTCGGCTTTCACCGGTTGAACCTGATAGCTGCGATGAGCATTGGCCGCTTCGACCGTTTCCACATCGAGATTGCCCCACAACGGGCTCAGGACCTGCGCTGCGTCGCGCGGGTGATTCTTGATCCAGTTGCCGGCCTCCTGCAATTGCCCGTAGACCACCTTGAGCACTTGCGGGTGCGCCTGGGCATAGCGGGTGCTGGTCAGGTAGTAGCGCTTGTAGCTGGCCAGCCCACTGCCGTCGGTCAGGGTTCGGGTGGGCAACTGTCGTTGCACGCCACTGAGGAACGGTTCCCAGGTGACCCAGGCATCGACTTTTCGATTCTCGAAGGCTGCCCGACCGTCGGCGGGGGACAGGTAGGCCGGTTGGATGTCCGAGAATTTCAGGCCTGCCTTGTCCAGAGCCGCGATCAACAGGTAGTGGGCTCCAGCGGCCTTGGTGACGGCGACTTTCTTGCCCTTCAGGTCCGCCAGTTGCTGCAAGGGCGAATCCTTGGCGACAACGATGGCCTGGGCCGAAGGCGAAGGGGCTTCCTGCGCAAAATAGGTCAGCTTGGCCTGCGCCGCCTGGGCGAATACAGGCACGGTATCGGCCACGTCAGCGCTGATGTCGACATTGCCGACATTCAACGCTTCCAACAAGGGCAGGCCGCTGGGGAACTCATGCCAGCTGACTTCGATATTCGCTTCGGCGAGGGCTTTGTCCAGCGTGTCCTGGGTTTTCAGCAGCGTGATCAGGGTCGACGATTTCTGGTAGCCGATGCGCAGGGTTTCCTGAGCCTGGGCCGGTAGCGCGAGAGTGGACACGGCCAGCGCAACGACCAGGCTGGCCAGGGAGGTGCGGCGCCGTATCACGGCGTATTTGCTGAGGGGTTTTGACATGGCGTGCTCGATATTCAAGGAAAAAAGGAGAGGCGCTGGAGAATCCTATGGTTCTAAAAACTAATTTATAAATACTTTTTGGGCATTAGCTTAAGCAGCGATGCCGGGCCTCAAAAAGCGTACTGGAGGCGGGTGTAGTAATAGCCGCCGGTGAAGCCGAAAGGGGAGTAGCTGCCCCAGTTGTCGCCGAACGAAGCGTTACTGACGCCAATATGATCGGGGTATTTGTCGAACAGGTTCTGTGCCCCGAGGGCGACGGTCAGTTGCTTGTTGATTGCATAAGCCACGTCCAGATCAGTGATCCATTTGGCGCTATAGCGGCGGTCCAGGCTCGGGTCGCTTGAGCTGTTGACCTCGGTGTACGTGCCGTAGCGGGTCAGGCGCAAGTTGACATCGAAGTCGTTGATTGCCCAGTCGGCGGAGAAAATCATCTTGCTGCTGGGGGAGGTCTTGGTGATGAGGGCCCGCGACTGGCGCCCCATCAATTCGAAATTGCTGCCCAGGGCGGTCAGTTGCGAAGGTGTTTCGGCGACGCTGAGGATCTTCGTGTGGTTGTAGTTCAGCGCCGCGGTCCAGCGCACCGAGCCATAACGCTCCAGGTTCTGTCGGTAGTTGCCGACCACATCGACCCCGGACGTGCGGGTGTTGGCACCGTTGGTGAAGTACTGCGCGCCCGCGGTCGCCGGCACGCCAATGCCGTCGAGCAGGGCGGCGATTCCCGGGCCCTGGAAGCGTTCGCTCAGGACCAGGCGATCGCGCAGGTTGATCACGTAGCCGTCCACCGTCAGGCTCAGGTCCTCGCTGGGTGTCAGGGCGAAACCGAGGCTGAAATTGGTCGAGCGTTCGGGTTTCAACGCCTCGGCTCCCAGCGCCTGGGCACCCGCCGAATCCACAGGCAGGATCACATAGTTGTAGGGCTGGTAGACGCCATTGATGGTGTCGAAGCCGGTGGAGCGGGCGGTGAAGATCTGGTTGGCCAGCGAAGGGGCGCGAAAGCCGTTACTGATGGTGCCGCGGACCGAGAACACCGGGTTGAACTCGTAGCGGGTGCTCAGCTTGCCGCTGCGGGTCGCGCCGATGCCTTCGTTGTAGTGCTCGTAGCGTGCGGCAAGCCCCACGTACCACTGTTCGGTGGGATAAAAACCCAGGTCGATGTAGCTGGCGACGCTGTTGCGGCTGACTTTCTGCGCGTCCTCGGGCGTGATGCCGTTGGTGACCTGGGCACCCGGATCGGGCCGCTCCCCGGCGCGTGGATGGCCGGCCGGGAACACGTAGCCGCCGTCGATGTAGGAGGCTTCGGAGCCGGCGCGTGTCTCGTAGCTTTCGCGTCGGTGTTCGAAGCCGAAGGCGACATCCAGCGGTTTCGCCAGGCCGATTTCATAACTGTTCTTCAGGTCCAGGTTGCTGGTCAACTGGTCGGCGATGTAGATGCCCGACGTGAATTTGTTCGGCGTGTTTTCCCCCAGCGACGGGTTCTGGTTGTTGTAGGTGCGTTGCTTGGCGTAGTTGCGTCCGTAGGTGCTGCTCAGGTCCCATGCCCAGCCGGCGGCTCTTTCACCCTTGGCACCGAACGCGGACTGGAAGTCGGTTTCGTTCACCAGCCAATAAGGGCTGTAGCCATCGGGGTAGCCATTGGGCCCGGTGGTAATGGTGTTGCGCCCGTTGGGCAGGCGAAAGTTTTGCCCGTCGTTGTTTTCCCGGGTGGCCAGGGTGGAGAACGAGTAAAGCGTCACGTCGTCGCTCAGCGGCAGGTCGAGGTTGTAGCCGACATCGGCCAGTTGGCTGCGGGGCAATCCGTAGCCCTTGTAGGTGTGGTGGCTTGCGCCGGCCTCGCGTGGGTCGGGCGAGCCGTCGGCTTGCGGGTAGTAATGGTTGCTGTAGCCGTTGCTGCCGGCCTTGTTGTCGCGCTCCTGGTAGCGTGTGTCGAATGAGACGTTGAGCACGCCGGCTTCGCCCACTTGGAATCCATAGTTGAGCGCTTGCTGCGCGGTCCCGCGCTTGCCGTCGTAGCCCTGGCCAAGAGTGGTGTCGGAACCGCCGCCGGTGGTCTGCTTGAGGATGATATTGATCACCCCGGAAATGGCATCCGAGCCGTACTGCGCCGCCGCGCCGTCGCGAAGCACTTCGATATGGTCGATGGACGCCACCGGGATCAGGTCCAGGTCGCTGGGCGCGGCACCGCTGTTGATACCGTTGATGTTCAGTGTCGCGCTGGTGTGCCGGCGCTTGCCGTTGACCAGCACCAGCACGTGGGACGCCGTCAGGCCGCGCAGGGTGGCTGAGCGAACCACGCCGCTGGCATCCCAGCCGGCGCGGTCGGGCAGGTTGAAGGAGGGAATGAATTTGCTCAGCGCCTCCAGCAGGCTTGGCTTGCCCACCGCTTGCAGTTGCGCGCCGGTCACCACATCGATGGGCGTCGGGCTGCTGGTCACGGTGCGTTCGACGGTGCCCCTGTTGCCGGTGACCACCACGGTATCGAGAGTGGACGCGCCGCTTTCGGCGGCCTCAAGGTTGAAAGAGGCAAGGCCACAGGCAAATGACAGCGGCAGCAGCAACGGGCGATAAGCGGGCGCGGCGAGGTGTCTTTGGCGGTTAGGCATGAGGGTGGGCTCCTGATTGTCGGCTGAGGTCCGTGTCACTTCTTGCGAGCGGCGACGGCTTCGATTTCCACCAGGCCGCCGGGCAACGGCAGCGCGACGACTTGCACGGCGGTGCGTGCCGGCTTGTTCGGTTGTTCGGCGCTGCCGAAGAACGGCGTATAGCCTTGCTGCAATCCGGCGAAATCCAGTTGGCCGCCCTTGGCCGGATCGCCCACCAGGAACACCCGCAGTTGCACCACGTCCGCCAGGTCCAGGCCTTGGGCTTGCAGCACACCCTTGAGTTTGTTGAGGATCGATGTGGTCTGGGTCGCTGTGTCGCCATAGGCGGCGAAGGAATTCTTGGGCGCGCTCGGATCGTGCAGGTCGGCGAGCAGGCCGCTGACAAACAGCAGGTCGGTTTGTGCCGGCACCGACACCGCCAGGGAAATCGGGAAGTTGGAGTTGGGCAGGGCGATGCGCTTGATGTCGTCGGCCTGGCTGGCGAAGGCGGTGGCGGTCATGAGAAGTCCTGTAAGTAACGGGGTGGTTTTCATCGCAAGGTCCTTTATCGAAAAAACATCAGGCGGCTAGGCCGGCTTGCTGGCGCTCGGCGTGGCGGCCGATCAGCGACACGATGCGGCGCGCCGAGTCGGCGGCGGTGTTCTGCCAGATGCCGACGCCGCCGTGGGCGAGGGCATCGCTGGCCAGGTAGGTGCGGCCCTGGGGTTCGTTGAGGATCCGGTAGGCCTGCTCGCCCACTTCGTCGTTGACGATCCACGGGCCTTTGCTGAAGGGCACCTTCGACCAGTTGATGGCGACCGGTTTTTGCAACTTGGCGCTGTGGCCGGGGTGCAGCAGTTCGACGGCCTGCCTTGAGGAGGCGAACTGCTCGGCGAGGGATTTGCTGCTGAAGGACTGCGCCGTTTCACTGGTGTTGTAGGCGGCCACCAGGATGCCTTCGGCGCTGTTCAGGCGATCGCTGGGGTACCACAGGCCTTTGACTTCATGATCCAGGTAAGACAGCCCGCCAAAGATGTTGAAGTCGGTTTCCCAGAAGCGCGGCGACTGCCACGCGACCTTGTTCGCCTGGTCGCTTTGCGCGCTGAGGATCGCTTGCTTGAAGGGCGTGGTGAAATTGCTCGGCAGCTTGGCCAGCAGCGGCAGGGGCACGGTGACGATGGCGTAGTCGGCGTTCAGGGTGTGGGACTTGCCCGTCTGCCGGTCGCGGTAGGTGATGCGACTGCCTTGCTCCGACGTCTGGATGTCGCTGACTTCGGCATGAAAACGCACCACGTCCTTGAGTCGCTCATGGAACGCCTGGGGAATCCGGTCCATGCCACCGACCGGTTGGAACATGGTGGAAGAAAATTCGGGAATCTCATCGAACACCAGTGCGCCCCAGAGCTTGGGGTTGAGCAGCGTCTGCAACGCGAGGGGTGTGCGGGTGACGCCGGTTTGATCGCCGGCGCCGGGGATGCGGGTGTAGCCCGAGCGCACCGATCCTGTGTATTTGAAATCGGCATTGAGGTCGCCATAGACCTTGAGAAAATTCAGCAGCGCCTGGCGGTCTTCGGTGCTCAGGTCCTGGTCCAGGGCCTTGCGACTGACGGTGCGCGCCAACAGCTCGGACAGTTGCCCCCGCGTATCGTTGACGGCTTGGCGCAGCTGGAAGGCCGGCTGGCGGGCGTCCGGCAAGGCCAGTGCGTTGCGGCTGCTGTTGACCAGCACTTGCAACTCCACGCCCAGTTCGCGGCAGTAGCCGAGGATCGTCTGGTGATGGCTGGGGATGCGCGCCGGGCCTGCGTTGAAGAACTGCCCGTCATCGAAGTCCACGGTCTGGCTGATACCGTCGTCGAACTCGACCCGACTGCCGCGACGCAGGGTCCAGTTGCGTCCGCCCACTCGCTCGCGGGCTTCGAGGATCGTCACGGCGAAGCCGGCCTTGCGCAACTCATAGGCGCTGACCAGGCCGGAGATGCCGGCGCCAACCACCACTACCTGCTTGCCTTTGCCGCTGCTGCCCAATTGCAACGGGCCAAAGCCCGCCGCGACGGCCTGAGGTGTAAGGCCCAGTGCGTCGAGGGCGCCAACTGCGGCGCTATAGCCACCGATGGCGGCAATGCGGGAAATCATTTGCCTGCGGGTGAAAGCCATGATGTCGCTCCTTGGAATGTTGACGTGATGAGTTGGGCGTCGTCGCTGTTCGCGGCCACGCCTGGGGGATTCGCATCGGGGTCAGAGGTCGTAGCGCACAGACAGCAAGAGGGTTCGCGGATCGTTGATGGAGTAGTACCGGGCGCCGCTTGCGGGCACATAGCCGACCGCTTGGGGGTAGGCCCGGTCGAGCAGGTTTTTCACCGACAGCGTGGTGGTCCAATGGCCGTCGCCCGAGATGTAGCGGGTATTGGCATTCCAGAAGGTCTGCTGGGGAATTTCCTGCACGTCGTCGTTCAGCGCGTTGGCATAGGACTTGGTCTGGAACTGGGCATCGGTGCCGGCCAGCCAGGTGCCGGGCAGGCCGGCGGGAATGGTGTAGTTGAAGCCGACGCTGGTGTTCCAGCGCGGTGAGTACACCAACTGCTGGCCGTTGGCATCGATCCCGGCGCCGCTGGCGTTCTCGAAGTCGTCGTACTGGCTTTGCAGGTAGCCGAGGTTGAATGTCAGTTGCAGGTCGGGCGTCAGCGCGCTCAGGGTTTCCAGTTCGACGCCGTAGGTGTGGGCCTGACCGACGTTGGTCCGCAGGCTGACGCCCAGAGCCGGGTCGTAGGCATTGGTTTGCAGGTCTTTGTAGTCGTTGTAGAACAGCGCGAGGTTGGCGCGCAGGCGCCGGTCGAAGAAGTCGCCCTTGAGGCCGGTTTCCCAAGTGGTCACGTCTTCCGGTGAGAACGCCTGTTCGGCGGCGGCCTGGGTCGGCGCACGGTTGTCGTAGCCGCCGGCCTTGAAACCTTTGGCGACGTAGGCGTACTGATTGAGATGGGGTGTCCAGGCGTATTCGAAGCCGAGTTTCGGGCTGGTGGATTGCCAGGATTTACTCGAGTCGGCGCTGAAGTTGGTGCCGGTGATCTGCCGGTCCGGGGTGACGACGTAGTTGGTGTAGTCGAAGTTCTTGTGTTCGCGGGTGAACCGCAGCCCGGCGATCAGAGACAGTTGCGGCGTGATTTTGTAGCTGCCCTGGCCATACAGCGCATAACTTTCGGTGTTGGTGGTGCTGTATTGGCCCTGGCCGATCACCCGGTTACGCGCGATGGAATAAGTCAGGCTGTCGCGCTCGGCGTCGAATTTTTCCCGGTACAGGTACAGGCCCGTGCTGAAGGTGAAGTCGTCGTAATCGCCGTTGAGCTGGAACTCCTGGGTGGCGTAGTCCTGTTTGTAGGTGATCAGGCTGTGCTGGATCAGGGCCGCCTGGCCGGAGTTGTCATAGTCCACCGGTTGGTTGAAGGCGGAGTAGGCGGTGACCGACTTGAAATTCAAGTGATCGTTGATGCTGTAGATCGCCCGCAATACCGAACTGCCCTGGTCGAGGCGGTTCTTCGGGTTGAGGCCGCTGTAGCTCTTGAACTTGTCGAAGCGGCCGTCGGCGTCGAAGGGGGTGTAGCTGGTGGTATCGCCGCGGTCGAACGTACCGGCCAGCGTCAGTTGCACGTCCCACGGCGAATCGATGGGGTTGAAGCGAAGCTTGCCTCGGTAGGCCTGGATGTCGACGTTGTTCACGTCTTCGCCGCGGGTGGGGTTGGAAACGGTGCCGTCGCGGGTCAGGCGAATGGCCGAGAAGCTGCCGAACAGGGCGTTGTCCACCAGCGGGCCGCTGATCAGCAGGCGGCCGTTCTGCGCGTTGTAGTTGCCGGCGCCGAGTTCGAAGAAACCGCGGGTTTCCTGGGACGGATCGCGGGTAATCACGCGGATCGCCCCGGCACTGCTGTTGCGTCCATAAAGCGTGCCTTGCGGGCCGCGCAAGACCTCGACGCGTTCGACATCGTTGAAGTCGAGCATCGAGGAAATCGCCCTGGGGATGTACAGGTCGTCGGCGTAGACCGCCACGGCCGCTTCCTGTATCGGGTCGGTTTCGCCGATGCCACGAATCCCATAGGTCTGCGCGCTGTAAGAGATCGACTGGCGGCTGAGGGTCAGGTTCGGTACTTGTCCGGAAAGATCGCGAATGCTCTTGATCTGCTTGTCTTCAAGGGCGGCTTCGTCGAACGCGGAGATCGCCAGGGGCGCTTTCTGCAAATCCTCGCTGCGGTGTTCGGCGGTGACGGTGACCACCGCCAGCGCACCGTCCCGGGTGTCTTCTTCGGCGTGGGCCGACAACCCGAGCAAGGCCAGCGAAACGGCCAGCGTCAGGCGGTTTGAGGTGAAGGTATCGTGCATGGTGGACCCCTGGTGTCTGGTGCAGCGTGGGCGTTGGCATTTATTCCGGGCAAAGCGTCGCCACGGGCCTGGCTCCGGGAGGCAGGGCGAGGAGAGCGTTGGCCGATTTCAGGTTGGGTGTGGCATTGACCGTGGGGTGGTGTCGGCCGGAAAAACGTACAGTTCCGCGAGCCTCCACCTGGTCAGGGGTCGGTGATGGTTGTAACAGTATTTGTATAATGGATCGCTGTAAAAGTCCGATTTGTTATAAGTTAATTATAAAAAATAGACATTAAGTTAATAAATTAAATGCGTAATTCTGATGATTATATGGCTCCCTCGAAACGCAATCGCGGGCCAGCCGTGCTCCCACATGTGTCATGTGGCCCTTATGGGAGCATGGCTTGCCCGCGATGACGGAGAAAGGTGCAGCTAGTACCCGCGCTGTACGTTCGCCAGGTTCTGCAGTGTCGCCCCCGACAGGAAGCGTTCGAGGTTGGCGAGGAAACTGTCGGCAATCTCGTGGCGGCTGTTGCTGGAAATCGCCGAAGTGTGCGGCGACAGTCGCACCCGTGGATGAGTGTAGAAAGGATGGCCGTCCGGCAGGGGTTCCGGTTCGGTGACGTCCAGCGAGGCCAGGCCGATGGCGCCGCTGTCCAGGGCCTCAAGCAGGGCAGCGTGGTCTAGCAAGCCGCCACGCGCGACATTGATCAGGTGCAGGCCCGGCTTGGCGCTGGCAAGCACCGCGGGGTTGACGATATGCCGCGTCGCGTCGGTCAGGGGCGCGGCCAGTACCAGGTGATCGGCGCGGGCGAACAAGTCATGGATCCCTTCCGCGGCTTCGACGCCCTTGACTTCGAACGGTGCCGTGCTCTGGCGCAGCGCCAGCACGTTGATGCCCAGCGCACGGGCCTTGGTCGCCAGGCTGCGGCCAATCGCACCGAAGCCGAGAATCCCCAGGGTGCTGCCCTTGAGCGGTGTCAGCGCGGTGAAGTTCCAGTGCGAGTCGTGCACCCAGATGTCCGGCAAGTGCTTGGCGGCGGCGAAGATCGCGGCCAGGGCAAATTCGGCGATGTTCTCGGCGGCGCTGCCCCGGGAGGTGCTCACGGGCGGGCCGTCGAACAACCACTGGGGATAGAAGTCGATGCCCGAGGACACCACGTGCACCCAGTTCAAGCCGTAGGGCCAGCCCGGTGGTGGTGTGTCCGGTGCCTGATAGCCGCGCACGTTGATCGGGCGGGCCAGCAGTACCCCGACGTCGGCGGGAAGGTCGCTGGGCACGCCGGCCGGTACGTCGAGGACCCTGGCCCCGGGGTGCGCCTGCGCGAGGCGCTGGCGGATCACGTCGTTGAACTCTGTGTCCAGTTGGCTGGCGATCACGAGCGGGCTCATGGGGTGTCCTTTTTCTGGCGTTGGGCGAACACCGCTTTGCCGACGCCTTGCAGCACGGCATCGTTTTGCGGGGTGTGGATGCGGCTGCACAGCACGTCGCGGTAGTGCCGTTGCAGCGGGTTATGCCGCGACAGACCGGGGTTGCCGGACGCTTCGATGGCCAGTTCGACCGCGGCAATGGCGTTGCTGGTCACCAGGTATTTCAATTGTGCGGCGTGCTGGGCCGGCGTGCGTCCTTCGGCGGCGGCATCCAGCAGGCTGCGGTTGGCGAACAGTAGGGTGTCGATCTGGCCGACGGTTTCCTGGAAGCGCGGCAGGGTCGACAGCGCGGCGCCGAGGTTGGACGGCTTGCGTTGCTCCAGCCATCCCACCAGCCAGTCGCGCGCGGCTTGGGCGACACCGTCGTAAACCGCCGAGAGCAAGACCGACATCCACAGGAAACCATCGCTGTCGAGTTCGGGCTGTGGCGCGCTCCAGGGGCTGACGCTGACGGCGTGATCCAGGGGCACCAGGACGTCGTCGAACAGCACTTCGTGGCTGCAGGTGGCGCGCATGCCCAGGTGGTCCCAATCCTCGATGATGCTGATCCCTGGCGTGTCCTTGTGCACCAGCCAGGCACCCACCAGCGGGTCTTCATCGGTGCTGCGTGCCCAGACGCTGAACCAGGTCAGACCATGGCTGCCGGTGGAGTAGATCTTGCGCCCGCTGATCCGCCAACCTTCGGAGGTGCGCCGGGCGATCGTCGCGGGCAGCCCGCCACGGGCCGGCGTACCCAGGTCGGGTTCGACCCGCAAGGCATTGATCAGCGCGCCGTCGTTCACGGCGTCGCGGGCCACTCGCAGGCGCAACGCCTCGGGCCAGCTTCGATTGTCTTGCAGGCGCGAATGCTGCAGGTACTGCATCACCAGGATCAACGCCGTGGAAGGTTCGCCCTTGGCGACCGCGCTGATGACTTTGCGGGCCTGCACCAGGCTCGCGCCGCTACCGCCCAGCGCCTTGGGCACCGTCAGGGCCAGCAGGCCATGCTCGTGCAGCAACTTGAAATTGTCCCAGGGGAAGGCACCGCTCTCGTCAAGGCGGTGGGCCGTGGCCGCCAATTGTGCACCGATGCTTTCGAGCACGGCGTCGAAGTCGGCGGCCACGACTGCTTGCAACTGGGGTGGGCGTAAGGAAGAAAGGCTCATGGTCAGTTCACTCGATCGAAAAAGGTGGAAGCTGGATGCCCGGTTCTGGCGACCCGCTGCCGCGCCTGAGCAGGTCGGTGCGAAACAGGCTCACAGCGCGAGCAAGGGGAAATTGCGTTCCCACAGGGGGCTGACGTCGAGCCTTTCGCTGAGCACGCCGGCGTCGAAGAACAGGTCGGCGACTTCCTGCTGCGAGGCAATGGCTTGTTCACTCACGGCGATGATCTTCGACGGCTGGCTGCGTTGGTTGTGCATGTCGAGAAACACCGCCTTGTCGACACCCAGCAATCGCGCCGACTTGGTTGCCCAGGGCTCGGGGTTGTCGTTGATCCATTCCAGGGTGCGCGCCTCACGCTGGATGTAATCCTGGATCGCCTGCCGGCGCAGCGGGTCTTCCAGCGCCTTGGGGCGCGCGGCAATCAGGTAGTTGCCGGACAAGTAGCCCAGGGCGGTCTTGAGGACCCGGGCGCCGCTGCGGAACTTGGCCAACTGGATGAACACGCCGTAGATCACCCACGCATCGAGTTGGCCGCTCTGGAATGCGCTGAAACCGTCTTGGGGCGTGAGGGCTACGGCGGTGATGTCGTTCATGGTCAGGCCCTGTTCCTTCAGGGCCTTGATCAGAAAGTAATGGGAGGTGGTAGAGCGCACGTAGCCAACCCGCTTGCCGCGCAATTGCCCGATGGACTCGACCGACGATTCGTTGGGAACCAGGAACACCTGGTTGTTCACGTCACCTTGCAGCACCGCGATCAGGCGCGGCTGGCGATGGCTCTGGAGGGAAAAGATCGGTGGGATTTCACTCATCCCACCCACGTCCAGGCTGCCGGACGCCAGCGCCTCGACGATCAGGTTGCCGCCGGCGAACTCGGCGTATTCGACCTTGTAGGGCGTGTCGGCGGTGCCGGCATCCTCGAAGAAATAGGAGTCCTGGCCACGGTAGGTGGCCACCCCGAGGGTCAGCTCGGACAGGGACTTGCCCTGGGCGAACGCGCGCGGGGCGAAACCCAGTGTCGACAGGCCCAGGGCGCCAAGGGTGACGGCGCCGGCCATCAGGAAGCCGCGTCGATCGAGCTGCCCTGGCGCGAAGTGTTGTTTCATGACCGGAGGTTTGCTCATGCGACGGCCTCACTGCCCGTTGCCGGCTCAAGGACGTCATGGGTGTACCGGTTCGCCGGCACCGCCAGGCCCAGGTTATCGCGCAGGGTGTGGCCGCTGTATTCGCGGCGGAACACCCCGCGTTGCTGCAGGACCGGCACGACCCATTCGGTGAACGTCTGCAGGCCGTCCGGCAGCAGGGCGTTGATGATGAAGCCGTCGGCTGCGCCGTTGTCGAACCAGTGTTCAATGGCGTCGGCGACCTGTTCGGGGGTGCCGACGAAGTCCCGGCGTGGCTGGGAAAAGCGCAGGGCGACCTGGCGCAGCGTCAGGCCTTCGTCCCGGGCCAGTTGCTTGATCCGCTCGGAGCCGCCTTTCTGGCTGTTGGCGCCCAGGTCGCCCAGCTCAGGGAACGGAGCGTCCAGTGGGTACTGGCTGAAATCATGGTCGTTGAAGGGCCGGCCGAGCGCGACGATGGCGTCCTCGATACTCACCAGCGCCACCGCTTGTCGATAGCGCTCTTGCACCTGCGCCTCATCGCGCCCCACGATCGGACGAATGCCAGGCAGGATCGACAGCTGCTCGGGGTCGCGACCGAATCCGCTGGCGCGACGCTTCAGGTCCCGGTAATAGGCCTGGGCTTCTTCAAAGCTTTCGGCGCTGACGAAAATCGCATCGGCGTTCTCGGCGGCGAAGTTACGCCCGTCCTCGGAGGTACCGGCCTGGAAGATCACCGGCTGGCCTTGGCGGGAGCGGGCGATGTTGAGCGGGCCCTTGACCGAAAAAAATTCACCTTTGTGCTCCAGCGCGTGCAGCTTGCCGGGGGCAAAGAACTCGCCCCGTTGCTTGTCGTAGACAAAGGCATCGTCCTCCCAGGAGTCCCACAGGCCCTGGACCACTGCCACGTGCTCTTTGGCGATCCGGTAGCGCACCGCGTGGGGCGGGTGCTCGGCCTTGCCGAAGTTGTTGGCGGTGCCGCTGAGCCACGACGTCACCACGTTCCAACCGGCACGCCCGGCACTGATGTGGTCCAGTGAGGCGAATTGGCGCGCCACCTGGTAGGGCTCGGTGTAGCTGACCGTCACGGTGGCCACCAGGCCGATGTTCGACGTCACGGCCGCCAGGGCCGAGAGGATAGTCAGCGGCTCGAAGCGGTTGAGGTAGTGCGGGCTGGATTTTTCATGGATGTGCAGGCTGTCGGCGATGAACACGAAATCGAACTTGGCGCCTTCGGCCAGTTGCGTCTGCTGCTTGTAGAAACCGAAGCTGGTGCTGGCATCGGGTTGCGCCTGCGGATGGCGCCATTCGCCCCAGCCATGGCCGACGCCGTGGACCATTGCACCGAATTTGAGTTGGCGTTGCTTGCTCATGGTTCTGCTCCTTTTAACGCGAAACCTGGGTCAGTGGGGCTCGCTGGGTGTTGAAGCGCTTGTCGAAGCCTTGGGAAACGTCGATGCGGCGGGTCAGCAACCCTTCTTCCCGGTAGATGTCGGCGGTCGCCTGTAAGCCGCTGACCACCGCGTCGTCGATCAATACCGGCTGCATCTGGGTCGCCTTGGCCACCTCCAGGTGCACCGCCAATGGCAGGCCGGTGATCCTGGCCTGGGCGGCGGCATATTCGGCAGGGTGTTCGTTGCTCCAGCGGAAGGCGCGGTCGATCCGGGCGACAAAGTCATCCAGTTGCGGGCGCTTGTCGGCGATGGCTTGTTGGGTGGCGGCCAGGTAGAGGTGATTACTCAGCAGGTGGCTGCCGCTGACCAGGACCCTGGCCTGGCTTTGGGCCGTGACCACGGTGGTGAAGGGGTCCCAGGTAGACCAGGCATCCGCGGTGCCGTTATCCAGCACCAGCCTGGATTCGCTGGGCAACAGGAAGACGAATTCCACATCTCGGGTGCTGAGGCCGACGTTGCGCAGGGCCTTGATGGCCAGGTAGTGCCCGATCGAGCCACGGGTGGTGACGATGCGTTTGCCCTTGAGGTCCGAAACCTCCCTGATGGGGGAGTTCTTGGGGACGAGAATGGCCGTGGTATTGCGCCCTTGCGCATGAATGATGCTGACGACCTTCAGTGAGGCCCCCGCGCCCAAGGCAAACACGTAGGGGGCATCGCCCAGGGCGCCGATGTCCACGGCGCCGGCGTTCAAGGCCTCGCCCAGTGGTGCGGCGGCGGGGAATTCGGAAAACTGGATGGCGTAGGGCACGTCCTTGAGTTCACCGGACACTTCCAGCAGGGCTTTGAGGGTGGATTTCTGATTGGCCACCCGCAGTGGTTGCAGGTCGTCTGCGTGAGCAGTGCCGAACACGAGGGCGATTAACAGTAAGGGTAGGGACAGGCGCATGGGTGGAACTCCAGGCTAAGCGTTGCATTCAGCGCCTCCGCCTGGAGAAGGGGTCGGCTGGTCCGGGTCAGGGCGATCACTCGCCCCCTTTTGGGTTCAGATCACATAGAAACCGTGGGTGCCGTCGCGGGCCAGCTGGTCCACGAGGCCGAACTCCCAATCGAGATAGGCTTGCATGGCCTCATGCGGGTTATCGGTGCCTTCGTAGGGGCGGCGATAGCGATCGATGGGCGCAGACACCAACCGGGTCTCGCCATGCGCCAGCGGCCGCTGGGCGGCGATCCAGCCGGCCGTGCCGTCACGCAGCAGGAACACGGCCTGGCCGGTCAGGCGTTCGACGTCCGGGATTGCCCATCGGGCCAACTGGCCGCTGCCGCAGGTCAGGACATAGCGCTGGGCCGACGGCACCTGGGCCAGGGCTTCGCTCAGTTGACTGCGCAGCAACCACCTTGCCCCCGGGATATGCCGCTTGATGTAGTTGGCGCTGCTGGTGAAGTCCAGTACCACGGTGTCACCTTCGGCCAGCCACTGTTCGAGGGTGTCAGGGCTGATCTCTTCGGCTTGCGGCGGGACAGGCACAGGGGCTTTCCAGGGGCCCTGTTCGCTGAAGTGGCCGGGGTGCAGATCATCCAGCACGTGCACCTCCCACCCCAATTGCGCGAGCCAGGACGCCGACATGTTGGCCCGCACACCGTCATCGTCGACCAGGACCAGGCGAGCACCGCGTACGCTGGCGAAATGATCGGTCTCCTGGACCAGTTGCCCGCCGGGCGTAGACCGGGCCCCGGGCAGGTGGCCGGCTTCGAATTCTTCCGGGGTGCGTACATCGAACAGGTAGGTGCTGCGTGTCGCGTCCGCTTGCCAGCGGTGCAGGTCCGCGAGGGTGGCGCGACCGACCCGTGCCTGATCGGCAACGCGGCGGGCATCGCGGGCGGCGATGTCGCGATGTTTTTCCTGGGTAGGGGCGAACCGGCGTGACTGGCCGTGCTCCAGCACCTGGCCGGCCAGGGTCCAGCCAATCGTACCGTTGCGCAAGGCCGACACCGGGTTGGCGAGGCCGGCGTTGATCAACGACTGGGTGCCGATGATGCTGCGAGTACGGCCGGCGCAATTGACCACGATGCGGGTCGCCGGGTCCGGCGCCAGTGCCCGCGCCCGCAACACCAGTTCCGCCCCAGGTACGCTGATGCCGCCAGGAATGCTCATGGTCTGGTATTCGTCGAAACGGCGGGCGTCGAGCACCACCACGTCGGCCTCGCTGTCGAGCAGCGCCTGAAGCTCTGGCGCGGCGATCGAGGGGGTATGGCGCTGGCTTTCCACCAGCTCGCCAAAGGCCTTGCTCGGCACGTTGACGTCGATGAACAACTCGCCACCCGCGTCGCGCCAACCGTCCAGGCCACCTTCGAGCACCGCGACATCGACGTAGCCCAGCGCTTGCAGGCGCTGCGCCGCCAGGCCCGCCAGGCCTTCGCCACGGTCATAGACCGTCACCGGGGTGTCGCGCCTCGGGATGCGCGCAAACACCTCCAGCTCCAGCCTGGACAACGCGATGTTGGCGGCAAACAGTGGATGGCCCTGGGCGAACGGCGCCTCTTCACGCACGTCGACGATGGCCAGCTCTTCGCGGTTCAGCAACGCCTGGCGGATCTCCGAGTAGGAGCGGGTACGTACAGTGCTCATAAGGCTTGGCTCTCTTTGGACAGGTCCCAGATGTTGGGGAGCAGGGTGTTGGAATACCCGGAGATGAACAGCTTTTCGCTACCGTCGGGCTGGTACACCGCGCGGCGTACGGCACCGATGTTGGCGCCATAGACGTGAATGCTGATGGAGACCTGGTCAGCGAAGGCATTGCTGACCTGGTGGATGTCGCCGACCTTGGGCGAGACGGCCTCGACCTGGCCCGGCACAAGCCGTATCGGCGAGCCCTCGGGCACCAGGCTGCCATCAGGGTGGCGAGCGAAGCCTTGAGAGTCTTCGGCGCCGCGCAACAGGCCGATCAGGCCCCAGACCCGGTGATCATGAATCGGCGTGCGTTGTCCCGGCCCCCAGACAAAACTGACCACACTGAACCGCTGCCGGGAATCGGCATGCAGCAGGTATTGCTGGTAGCGCTCGGGGTCTGGTTGGGCAAAGGTGTCGGGCAGCCAGTCGTCATGGCTGACCAATTGAGCGAGCAACTTGCCGCCGCGATGCAGCAGGTCGCCTTCGCGAGGGTTGCCGTCGATCAGCTCGGCCAAGGCGCCTACGAATGCTCTGAGTCTTTCCGGGTGTCGGGCCTGGGTCATGGCGATTCCATCGTCGTTATGAAAGGATCTGCCATGATTTAAGCATAATGATTTTTCTTAATATGCTATTTTTTTATGATTAGGTTATAGCTGAAAGGAATTTAGAACCCTTGTGAATAGAGTTAGATGTTATCGATCATTGCGTTGGGCTATCCAGTCACGGGCAATGGCACTATGCTTTTTCGCCATGGGTTATGCTTTTCAAACATTTTATCGACTGTGTTCCATGTGCGGGCCAAATGAAAATTGATGATATCGACGCCTTCGTCGAAGTGATTCGCTGTCAGTCCATCAGCCATGCCGCCGAGACGTTGCAACTCACGCAACCGGCGATCACACGGCGCGTGCAGAACTTCGAGCAGGCGCTGGGGGTGGAGTTGTTCGACCGCAACACCAAGCCGCTCAAGCCGACCCTGATCGGCACGCGAGTCTACGAGCAGTGTCGCCTGATCCTGCGGGAGATGGATGCCTTGCGCGAGCTGGTCGCCACCGATGCGCCGCCTACCGGTTTGTTGCGCCTGGGCGTTCCGCAAACGATCGGCGACGTGGTGCTGCTCGATGCGCTCAAGCATCTGCGCGTCGCGTATCCGGAACTGCGTGCGCAGGTGGCGACGGGTTGGGGAAGCCAGTTGGTCGGCAAGATCGAACGCGGCGAGCTGGACGCCGCGGCGGCGTTGTTTCCCGCAGGCAAGATCTTCCCCGACAACATCATTGGTGAGTCGATCGGCAAGATGGAGTTGGTGGTGGTGTGCGCGAAGGCGCAATTGCCCAAGCGCCCCAGCAAGCTGGCGGACGTCTACCAGAACGGCTGGATCCTCAACCCGGACGGCTGCGGTTTCCGCGCCGGGCTGCAACGCACGTTGTCCGACCAGGGGCTGGCCCTGCGGGTCAACCTGGAAACCTTCGGTACCGAGTTGCAACTGGGCCTGGTCGCCGATGGCCTGGGCCTTGGCCTGGTGCCGCGCCCGCTGTTGGAACGCAGTGTCCATCTCGATCAACTGGCGGCCATGCCACTCAAGGACTTCAAACCGGTGATGGACCTGTGGCTGATCTATCCGCATTTTCTCGGCAACCTGCAAGGGCCGGTGGAAGCCTTCGGCAAGCTGGTCGCCGGATCGTTGCAGAAGATCAAGAGCGCTGCGTAACGCTGCCGGGGAGGCTGTATATAATAAAAAAAAATGATAATTAGCTTAGATTAAAATGTGCTTTTTATTATTTTTGGCCTTCCCCTAGGCTTGCTGGAGATCCTTAAGGCCATCCAGGAAGTCTTGCCATGAGCAGCGTCAGCCCGCTATCCAGCGTCTCGAAACATGTTCGCCAACGCGTCAGTCCCGAAGAGTGGGAAGTGCGTGTCAAACTGGCCGCCGCCTACCGGCTGGCGGCCCTGTTCAAGTGGACCGACCACATCTACACGCATTTTTCCGCGCGGGTGCCGGGGCCTGACGAGCATTTCCTGATCAACGCCTTCGGGTTGCTGTTCGACGAAATCACCGCTTCCAATCTGGTCAAGGTCGACATCGACGGAACCCTGGTCGACGACCCGACGGGCCTGGGCATCAACTATGCCGGGTACGTGATCCACAGTGCGATTCATGGCGCCCGCCCAGACCTTCAAGCGGTGCTGCACACCCACACCCGCGACGGCATTGCCGTTTCCGCCCAGCGCGATGGCCTGTTGCCGATCTCGCAGCATTCGATCGCCTTTTCCGGGCGCGTGGCTTACCACGGTTACGAGGGCATTGCGCTGGACCTGGACGAGCGCGAGCGACTGGTGGCGGACCTGGGCGACAAGAGTGTGCTGATCCTGCGCAACCACGGGCTGTTGACCGCGGGTGTCAGCGTCGAGCATGCCTTCCAGCAGCTGCAAAGCCTGGAGCGTGCCTGCAACATCCAGATCGCGGCCCAGGCGGCGGGCAATGCCGAGCTGATCTTTCCTCCGGCCGAGGTGGTGGCCAAGGTCGAGGCACAGGCCGAAGCATTCAAGCGCGGTGACGGGCCGGGTGTCGCGCGGCACTGGAACGCGCTCATCCGGCAGTTGGAAAGAACCGATGTCGACTATAAGGATTGAGTGATCGCACGGGCAGGCTGCTCAGCAGCCTGCCCGTGGCTTTTCGGGGGGCGCGTGTTTCAAGCGACCTTTTCAGCCGCCTGGCGTTCGCGCTCGGCGATCAATTGGCGGGTCAGCGGGATCAGGCGCTTGCCATAGTCGATGGCGTCTTCGAGCGGGTCGAAGCCGCGAATCAGGAAGGTGGTGATGCCCAGGTCGTAGTAATCGAGCAGGGCTTCGGCCACCTGTTCGGCGGTGCCCACCAGGGCGGTCGAATTGCCTTGCGCGCCGAGCAGGCCGGCGATGCCGGTCCACAGCCGCTTGTCCAGGCGCGAGCCCTGGGCTGCCGCTGCCAGCAGGCGTCGCGAGCCTTCATTGGGTGGCTCGCGACGCACGAACCCATTGCGCTCGGCCAGTGCGCCTGCCTCTTGCAGAATGCGTTCGGCGCGTGCCCAGGCCTGGTCCTCGGTGTCCGCCAGAATTGGCCGCAACGACAGGCTGAAACGAATGCTGCGACCATGCCGGGCCGCTTCGGCGCGCACTTGGTTCACCACCTCGCGCACCTGTTCGTAGGTTTCGCCCCACAGCGCATATACATCCGCGTGCTTGCCGGCCACGGCAATGGCGGCCGCCGATGAGCCGCCGAAGTACAACGGGATATGCGGCTGCTGTGGCGACTTCACGTCGGAATGCGCGCCCTCGACCTGGTAGTACGTGCCTTGGTAATCGAAGGGCGTCTCGCGGGTCCATTCCTGGCGCAGCACATCAAGGTACTCGTCGGTGCGCGCATAACGCTCGTCCTTGCCGATATGGCTGCCGTCAGCACGCAATTCGCGATCATCGCCGCCGGTAATGATGTGCACGGCGGTGCGTCCGCCGTTGAACACATCCAGGGTAGTGAACTGGCGCGCTGCCAAGGTGGGCGCGGCGAACCCTGGGCGATGGGCGATGAGGAACTTCAGTCGCGTCGTCACGCTGGCGGCATGGGACGCGATCAGCGTGCTGTCCGGGCTGTTGGAGTGGAACGCGATAAGAGCCCGGTCGAAACCGGCCTCCTCGTGGGCGCGGGCCACTTTCTCCACATACGCGGGCTGCAGCACGGGGCCGCTGCGCGGGTGGATTTCCGAGGCGTGGTGGCCGCCGATGAAGCCGATGAATTCAATACTCATGGTGGGGGTCCTTTCAATGAATGGGGTGTTTGAAGCCTCCACCGGGCAAGGGGTCGGTCCGTGACAAAAAGGTAGTCGCAGCCGGGAAGTGCTGTGAAATGCCGATTTGTTCTATGTTAATTATAAAAAATATTGATCAATATTTAGCTTGTGTATCAGTTCTATGCATTTTGTGGGTGGATGTCCGTGCGCCGCGAACGGCGCGGCCTGTGGGTTTTTATTATGCAAAATATTTATCTAACGGCTTGAGTGGCTGATTTCTAATCATATTAGGTTATTCCCAAAAAGAATTTCACTGACATTTTTTATGCGAATAGCATGAATCCAAAGTGGATGCATGGCGCGATTGACCATGTCGATGGAGGAGGGAAGCCTATGGGCGACAAGACATTAGAGACACAGGGCGCCAGCGCGTTTTCCGTCAAGGGGTTGCACCCGTCAGGGAAGGGTGTCGCGGGGTGGCTGCCGGTGGGCTTGCGCCGCTGGCGTACACCCGAAGCGTTGTTGCGGTTGGTCAGCCCGATTGTGTTGCTGCTGCTTTGGGAGCTGGCGTCGCGCTGGGGCCTGATTCCACCGCGAATCATCGCCGCCCCCTCGCAGATCGGCGGCACGCTGTGGAGCATGATCGCCTCGGGCGAGTTGGGCAGGCACTTGTGGGTCTCGCTGCAACGGGCCCTCATGGGGCTGAGCATCGGTGTGTCGATCGGCGTGGTCGCGGCGCTGATCAGCGGCCTGTCCAAGCGCGGCGAAGTGGTCCTCGATTCGCCGATGCAGATGCTGCGCACCATTCCTTCGCTGGCCATGGTGCCGCTGTTCATTCTCTGGTTCGGCATCGGCGAGTTCACCAAGATCGCCCTGATCGTCATCGGCACGACGTTTCCGGTGTACCTGAACCTGTTTGCCGGCATCCGCAACATCGACCCCAAGTTGATCGAGGCCGCCAATACCCTGGGCCTGAATCGTCGCGAGCTGATCTGGCACGTGATCCTGCCGGGTTCCTTGCCCTCGTTTTTCGTCGGCCTGCGCTACTCCCTGGGCATCTCCTGGCTGGCCCTGGTGTTTGTCGAGCAGATCAACACCACCGCCGGCATCGGTTTTCTGGCCAGTGATGCGCGGGACTTCATGCGCACCGACGTGATTGTCATCTGCCTGCTGATCTACAGCGTGCTGGGTCTGCTGATCGATGGGCTGATCCGCACCCTCGAACGCTTCGCTTTGGCCTGGCGCCCATCTTTTGTGAGGAACTGACATGACGACCATCACGGTAGAAAAAACGCAGCCGCAAGTGCCGGTGCAATTGCGCAATGTGGTGCGCCAGTTCGGCCAGCAGCGGGTCATCGACGGCCTGGACCTGGACATCGCTCCGGGGGAGTTCGTCGCGCTGCTCGGCGCCAGCGGTTCCGGCAAGACCACCTTGCTGCGCAGCCTGGCTGGGCTCGACAGCATCGACAGCGGTCAACTGCGGGTACCGAAGGCGCGGGCCGCGGTGTTTCAGGAGCCGCGACTGATGCCGTGGAAGCGCGCCTGGAAGAACGTGATTCTCGGTCTGCACGCCCCGGATTCGAAGGCGCGTGCGGTGCAGGCCTTGACGGAAGTCGGCCTGGCCCATCGCCTGGAGGCCTATCCGGCGACGCTCTCCGGCGGTGAAGCGCAAAGGGTGGCACTGGCACGCGGGTTGGTCCGCGAACCCCAGTTGCTGTTGTTGGACGAACCGTTCGCGGCCCTCGACGCCCTGACCCGGATTCGCATGCATCGGCTGATCATCGAGTTGTGGCGCAAGCACAAGCCGGCGGTGTTGCTGGTAACCCACGATGTGGACGAAGCCATCCTGCTGGCCGACCGGGTCATCGTCTTGGCCAACGGCAAGATCGCCGAGCAACTGTCGATCGACCTGCCGCGGGCACGCGACACCGGCCAGGCCGGGTTCCAGGACATTCGTGCGCGCCTGCTGGGCTTGCTGGGTGTCGAAGTGGACACCGTGGCCGTGGCGGAGCGTCCTCTGAGCCAGGGTACGGTCCGGCGGTTTGCCCATGGTTGATGCAGCGTTCCATTCATTGATCCCGGAGTGTTCTGTCATGGCGATTCGTGCCCGCCGATCGGCGATGGCGTTGCTGTCTGGCGTTGCGTTACTGCTCGGCGGTTGCGGTGACGCCGTCGAGACCCGATCCATATCCGCCGCACCGACGGACCTGTCCGGCGTGACCCTGATGCTGGGCGATCAAGCCAAGGGCTTGCGCACCGTGGTCGAGGCGGCGAATGCCCTGGAGGGCATCGACTATAAGGTGCAGTGGGCAAACTTCCAGGGCGCCGCGCCCTTGTTCGAAGCCCTGCGCGCCGGTGCCGTCGATCTGGCTCCGGCCGGTGATACACCGGTGCTCGCCGCCGCGACCGGAGGCACGCCACTGCGGATCGTCGCGGTCCCGCGCAGTCAGTCGAGGGGCATCGCCATCCTGGTTCCAGCTGATTCGGATATTCGCACCGTTGCCGATCTGAAAGGCCGGAACGTCTTGGTGTCATCGGCCCGTGGCAGCATTGCCCAATACCTGCTGATTCGCGCGCTGGCCAACGCAGGTGTCGATGAGAAGGACGTCAAGGTCGGGTTTGTCCTGCCGACCGATGCCTTGTCCGCCTTCAACGCTGGCCAGATCGAAGCCTGGGCCACCTTCGGCATCTACCAGGCGTTTGCCGAGCAGCAGGGCGCCCGGGTGCTGATCAGCGGCGAGGGCATCAACACCGGCCTGACCTTCATCACCGCCTCCGACGAGGTCCTGGCCGACCCCCGCAAGCGCAAGGCGCTGAGTGACGTATTACAGCGTTTCGCCAAGGCCTTCGACTGGGCCCGGGAACATCCCGACGAGTACGCCCAAGTCTTTGCCAAGGTCAACGACATTCCCCTGGAGGTTTCGCGACGCCTGCGCAGTTGGGGGGATGAAGCGCTGTTGCCGCTCGAACCCCAGGATGTCCAGGCCTTGCAGCAAGTCGATGACCTGTTCGTGGAAAAAAACATCTTCCCTCACCGTGTCGATGTCCAGGCGCTGACGGATGACCAGGTGTTTTCCCTCAAGCCTTTGACCGTGTCGCAGTCGGAGCCGGCGCGTTAGTCCGGGGCCAGGGACGTGTTCGATTTGAATCTTCACAGGAGTCAATGAATGGGCAATGTACAGAGTGCTGCAAGTGCCCTGGAGGTGTTCAGGCGCCCGGCACCCCGCGGCGAGTTGCTAGAGCTTGGCCGGGTCTTGCGCGAACCCTTGGGGTTGTCGCGCCTGCACAGCACGCCCAAGCGAGTCTTGAGTCGTCGCGAAGGGGTCTTGCTGGGCGTGTTTGCGCTGGTGCTGCATGGCGCGGTGATTATCTGGGTCAGGCAGGCGCCCTCGACCGTGCTGCCCGTGGTGCCCCCGCAGATTCCACCGATGACGATCGAGTTCTCGCAGCCGGCCCCCCCGGTGGTGGTGCCGCCACCGCCCGCGCCGTTGCCACCGCCAGTGGTCGAGCCTCCGCCGCCGGTGGAGGATGAGTTGGCTGTGAAGCCACCGCCGCCCAAACCTTTGCCCAAGCCTAAACCGGTGGTCAAGCCGCTGCCCAAACCGGTGGCCAAGCCCGTGGCGCCCACACCGCCACCCGTTGCGCCAGCACCCACGGTCGCCGCCCCCGCGCCGCCGGCTCCCCCGGCACCGACCCCGGTGACCCCGGCATCCGCCAGCGCCGGTTACCTGAAGAATCCGGCGCCGCAGTATCCCTCGCTGGCGATGCGTCGCGGCTGGGAAGGCACGGTGCTGTTGCGCGTGCATGTGCTGGCCAACGGCAAGCCCGGCGAAATCCAGATCCAGAAGAGCAGCGGTCGCGAGCCGCTCGATGCTGCCGCGTTGGCGGCGGTCAAGGGCTGGAGTTTTGTTCCGGCCAAGCAGGGCGATGTGCCCCAGGACGGCTGGGTCAGCGTGCCCATCGATTTCAAGATCAAGTAACCCGAGTTAACCACGTACACCGCGGGCCACCTGGCAAAAGGCGCATCGCTAAAACCGATCCATTGTCTTGTTGGAGAACCCGAGCATGAACCTGATTGCATCCCCCTTCGAATCCACCGAACACGCCGTCATCTGGCTGTTGATCCTTTTTTCCGTCGTGACCTGGGGGCTCGCCCTGTTCAAGGGCGTGCAGTTCACCCGTCTCAAGAGGCAGGATCGAACCTTCCACAAGCGTTTCTGGGCAGCGTCGAGCCTGGACTCCGCCGCCGAGCTTGCCCACAGCCAGCCCGGTGCCGCCGCCCGTGTCGCGTTGGCCGGTTATGCGGCGATCCAGGTCAATGACCCGGCCAATGCCGACCTCAGTCAGTCGATCAACCATCAGGACCGGCTCGAAAGGGCCCTGCGCCAGCAGATCGTGCGAGAGCGGCGCTCGCTGGAATCCGGGCTGGCGATTCTCGCCAGTGTCGGCAGCACCTCGCCCTTCATCGGCCTGTTCGGCACCGTCTGGGGGATCATGTCGGCCTTGAAAGGCATCAGCGCAGCGGGCTCGGCAAGCCTTGAAACCGTCGCCGGCCCGATCGGCGCGGCGCTGGTTGCCACGGGTGTGGGGATCGCCGTCGCGGTGCCGGCGGTGCTGGTCTACAACTACTTGCTGCGTCGCCTGAAGCTGGCCGCCGCCGACCTCGATGATTTCGCCCACGACTTCTACAGCCTGGCGCAAAAACACGCGTTCCGAGTGCTGCTGCACCCGGTGCTGAACAAGTCCGGGGCGACCGTCGCCGGCCAAGCTGTCAAGGAGGCCTCCTGACATGGCCTTCTCCACACAAGACAGCGATGAAGTGCTCAGCGAGATCAACGTCACACCCTTGGTGGACGTCATGCTGGTGCTGCTGGTGGTGTTCATCGTCACCGCGCCGCTGCTGACCAACGCGATCCCGATCAACCTGCCCAAGACCGAGTCGGTGGCGCCGGTGGAGCAGAAAGACCCGCTGGTGGTGAGCATCGATGACAAAGGCAAGGTGTTCATCGACAAGGATGAAATCCAGGCGGATCTGCTCGAAACCAACCTGCAGGCGGCCAAGGCGAAGAACCCCGAGGTGCGCGTGCAATTGCAGGCGGACAACGGGGTGAACTACGGTGAAGTAGCACGGGCGATGGCTTCGATCGAACGGGCGGGGATCACCAAGCTGTCGGTGATTACCGCGAAGTAGGGGCGCGCGCATCTGGCGCTACTTCGTCGCCGCATATCCCGGAGCCTCGATAGGGTCATGGGATAGAACGGCGTCGGGTGTGGTGATGGGGTGGGTCAAGGAATCTTCCTTGACCAAGAAGGCCCGATTGTAACCCGCAGCAGGTGGGCATCCGCTGAGTACGCTCCGCCGCCGCGCGCCACGAGGTAGAGTGCAAGGCATCCCATCAACACGGGAAACTCAATGCCCCGGTCTATCCAGGGCCAGGTCGGCCCGAGCGCGTAACTGATGGCAAGCATCTGAACGGCGATCAGCAGCGCGACCCCGCGGGTGGCCAGACCGATCGCCAGCATGACGGCGCCCACTGTTTCCAGCAGCATGACCAGAACCGCCAACTGTGTGGCGAACGGCAATCCCATCACGTTCTGGATCAGGTTGATCGATGCGGCCATCGGGTCGGCCATCGAGCCGTGGGCCGTGCCCAGGGCCTTGGGCAGTCCGTGGGTGAACAGCACGAGCGCGAAGACAGTTCGCAGCATGGCGTACAGGTACGGTTCCAAGCGCAGGGCCCGGGCGTTGAGGGCGGCCAGGGCGGCGCGTAGCGTTGGGTTTGCAAGGTGCATGGCAGGTCCTTCGCGCGGCGGCGGGTGACAGGGGCTGGCAAGCATCTTTACGGTTTGGGCCCAGGCGATAAACCCTGTGCGATTGCCATGTGTATTCAACAGCGAAGAACAATCGGCCCATGCAGAGACCGGCATGCGTCCCATATACCGATCACGCCTGGCGGTAGGCGCTGGGCGTGATGCCCACTTCTCGACGGAACACCTGGGAGAAATGGCTGGCGCTGGAATAACCCACCTCCAGCCCGATGTCGATGATGCTGCGATCGGTCTCGAGCAGCAGATGGCGGGCACGACTCATCCGCAGCCGGATGAAATACTGCGAAGGCGACAACCCCGTGGCCCGCTTGAACACCCGGCTGAAGTGGTACTCGCTCAAGTCGGCGATCCGGGCCAGGTGTGCAAGGTGGAAGTCATCGGCCAGGCACGCGTTCATCGCCGTGAGGACGCGGCGCAACTTGTAGGCCTGCAACCCATTGTGGCGTCGCTGGCCGCTGTGCGCGGCGCTGTAGCGACGGATCAGGTGCA
This sequence comes from Pseudomonas sp. MS646, assembly GCF_036693845.1. Taxonomy (NCBI): domain Bacteria; kingdom Pseudomonadati; phylum Pseudomonadota; class Gammaproteobacteria; order Pseudomonadales; family Pseudomonadaceae; genus Pseudomonas; species Pseudomonas sp. MS646. The sequence continues at coordinate 3,733,355 of NZ_CP144763.1, read as the reverse complement.
CGGCCAGGGCCTGGGCCAGACCGTGCACGAACAGCGGGCTGGGTTGGCGTTCCTCGATGAGTTCGACGCGCAACTGATCGAGGATGAAGCTCACGCGTTCGTCCCGTGCTCCGGAGAGGTCGGCAAAGCTCACTGGTGCGCAATGCTCGCCCAGCAGGTCACGGGCAGCCTGGTCGATCAGTGGCAGACCGAGGTACAGGTGCATCACCTCGAAGGCGTCACAGTCGATGGTTTGCCAGCGCATCTCGTAGGGTTCGTGGGTGTGGGTGAGGAAGAAGTCGCCAGCCTCGACCTCGGCGGCTTCCCACGCCCCGTCGAGGGCGCGTTCCTCGACCTTGGCCCGGCCGACCAGGACCAGCACCAGCAGCGGCTCTACCACGGCCGGCACCCGTATCGGCTCGACAACGCTGTGATGGCTGAACAACTGCACTACCACGTCCTGCAGTTGCGGGTGCGAAGGCAACGCCTGCGGGGGGGCCGGCAGGTGCTGCGGCATCGATTCGGCCGGGATGCGCGGCGTATCACGGGCGGCCAGGTCATCATGTTCAGGCGGGTGCACGGCAGGCTCCATCGACAAACCCTCAGAGAGGGCGGGCGTCGACAGGGTAACGCAGAAGACGCCGAGCCAGGCATTCACGCCAGCGCAAAACCCCGACAGCGCAGGCAAGCCTGCGAAAGCCCGGCGCGCCCGGTTGCGAGACAGTGAAACCGTCGATCACGACAGCGCCCCACGGGCGCCGAGCCGGCGAATACCTCACCGGCTCGCAACGCAGGAGAACATCATGACGGATATCAAGCACGGTCTACCCCACGAAGTCGAAGGCAAAGTCGCGCTGGTCACCGGCGCCGCCAGCGGCATCGGCAAGGCGATTGCATTGTTGCTGCATGGGCGTGGTGCCAAGGTCGTGGCCGAGGACCGCAACCCCGCCGTCGAAGACCTCGCCCGTCCCGGGCTGGTGCCCCTGGTGGCCGACATCACCGAAGACGGCGCCGCGGAGCGCGCGGTCGGCCTGGCCGTCGAGCAGTTCGGGCGGCTGGACATACTGGTCAACAACGCCGGCATCATCATCAACAAATTGGTCATCGACATGACCCGCGACGATTGGGAGCGCATCCAGGCCGTCAACGCCACTGCGGCGTTCCTGCATTGCCGCGAAGCGGTCAAGGCGATGATGCCCAACCGCGCCGGGGCCATCGTCAACATCGCGTCCTATGCCGCCTATTTTGCCTTTCCCACCATTGCCGCCTACACCGCGTCAAAAGGGGCGTTGGCCCAACTGACCCGCACACTGGCGCTGGAAGTGATCGAGCATGGCATTCGCGTCAATGCCATTGGCGTCGGTGACGTGGTCACCCACATCCTTGATGAAGTGGTCGACGACGGTCCGGGTTTCCTGGCCCGGCACGGCGAAGCCGCCCCCATCGGGCGTGCCGCGCAGCCCGAGGAAATCGCCGAAGTCGTCGCGTTTCTCGCATCCGGCCGCGCGAGTTTCATGGTGGGTTCGGTGGTCATGGTTGACGGGGGAATGACCGTCACTGCGGGTTGATCGCTCCGGTGGACGCCCGGTAATGGTCCCTCGAGGCGGGTCGCGTGCCCTTCAACCCAGGCACTGCGCGCCGGCCTTGGCGACCTGGGCGTCCTGTTCGGCCTTGACCCCGGACACGCCGACGGCGCCGATCACGTGGCCGTCGACAATGATCGGGACGCCGCCCTCCAGTGACGTCAGCAACGGTGCGGACAAAAAGGCCTGGCGTCCACCGTTGACCATCTCTTCATAACCTTTGGATTCGCGCCGGCCGAGGGCCGAGGTGCGGGCCTTTTCAGTGGCGATGTAGGCGCCTATGGGCGCACAGCCATCGAGGCGTTCCAGGGCCAGCGGGTGACCGCCGTCATCGACGATCACGATGGCGACGGCCCACTGATTGCGGTTGGCTTCATCGCGGGCGGCCGAGAGGATCCGGCTGACTTCGTTCTGGCCGAGTATGGCTTTGCTTTTCATGGGCGGCTCCAGGGTGGGTTAAGGCAACGCGGCTTCGACCCACTCGATCCAGTGTCGGACCGGGGTTCGGCCGGCACCGTCGAGATGGGACTGGCAGCCGATGTTGGCGGTGACGATCACGTCGGGGCGCCCGCTTTCCAGGGCATTGAGTTTGTTGTCGCGCAGTTGTCGCGACAGTTCGGGTTGGGTAATCGAATAGGTCCCCGCCGAGCCGCAACACAAGTGGCTGTCGGGGACCTCTGTGAGCTCGAAGCCGAGCTTCGTCAGCACTGCCTCGACGGCGCCGCCCAGCTTTTGCGCGTGCTGCAAGGTGCACGGGCAGTGGAATGCCAGGCGCTGGTCGCTGTGCACGCGCAGGGTTTGCAGTGGTTCTTCGCGCAGCACTTCAACCAGGTCCTTGGCCAGGGCGCTGACAGCCTTCGCCTTTTCGGCGTAGACCGGGTCGTGGCCGAGCAAATGCCCGTAGTCCTTGATGAATGCGCCGCAACCGCTGGCGGTTTGCACGATGGCTTCGGCACCGTTCTCGATGCTCGGCCACCACGCGTCGATGTTGCGCCGGGCACGATCCAGGCCCGCGGCCTGGGCGTCGAGGTGATAGTCCACGGCACCGCAACAACCGGCTTCGCCCACGGTCGTCACACTGATCCCCAGGCGATCCAGGACCCGCGCCGCCGCCGCGTTGGTATTGGGTGACAGACTCGGTTGCACACAGCCTTCGAGCATGAGCACCTGCCGGGCATGGCGGCTGACCGGTCGTGGCTTGGCGGCAGGCACGTGGCGCGGCACCTTGGCGCGCAAGGTGTCGGGCAGCCATGGACGAAACACCCGGCCGCCGCCCACCAGCCCCTTGAACACACCGGGGTTGGGAACGACCGTCCGCAAGCCCTCGCGCAGCAGGCGCTGGCCGAGCGGCCGTGCCACCGCCGCATCGACCACGGCGCGGCCGATGTCCAGCAGGTTGTGGTAGTCGACCCCGGAGGGGCAGGTGGTTTCGCAGTTGCGACACGACAGGCAACGGTCCAGGTGTTGCTGGGTCTTCGCCGTGACCGGGTTGCCTTCGAGTACTTGCTTGATCAGGTAGATGCGCCCCCTCGGCCCATCCAGTTCGTCGCCGAGCAGCTGATAGGTGGGACAGGTGGCATTGCAGAAGCCGCAGTGCACGCACGTGCGCAAGATGCTTTCGGCCTCTTCGGCGCGAGGCAGTTGGCGAGCCGCTTCACTCAAGGTGGTCTGCATGGTTCAAAGCTCCGCGTACAGGCGTGCGGGGTTGAAAATGCCCCGGGGGTCGAGTTGTTGCTTGAGGTTGCGGTGATAACGCAGCAGGGCGCTCGGCAACGGCTGGAACGGACTGTCGACCAGGCCCTGGCTGTAGCAGGTCACGTGGCCGCCGGCGCCTTCGACGATCTGGCGGATGAACGCGGCTTCGGCGCCGGACTTGAGCCAGCGCTGGGCACCGCCCCAGTCGATCAATTGCTTGCCAGGCAAGGGCAGCCACGGCGTGTTGTGGGGTACGGACAGGCGCCACAGCGGATGCTCTTCATTGAAGAAGTCCAGGCGCTGTTCGTTCAGGCTTCGCCAGAATGAACCGTCCAGCCGCTCACCGCCCAAACGGTCGCGGGCGGCTTTGACCGAACCTTCGCCACCTTCAAGGCGCAGGTGCAGCCGCGTTCCGTCATGACAGGCGGCGCTGATCGGCAGCGGTTGTTGGCCCCATTGCGCCAGCCGCTGCAAGGCCTGCTGGCTGTCCATCTCAAGGCTGATGCTCAAGGTTTGCCGAGGTTTGGGCAGCACCTTGAGCGACACTTCGGTGATCACCCCAAGGGTGCCGAAACTGCCCGCCATCAGGCGCGACAGGTCGTAGCCGGCGACGTTCTTCATGACTTCGCCGCCGAAGCGCAACAGCTTGCCCTGGCCGGTGATGACCCGGGTGCCGAGGACGAAATCCCGCACCGAGCCGGCCCAGGGGCGACGCGGTCCGGAGAGCCCGCTGGCAATCATGCCGCCGACCGTGGCGTCGCCGAACGACGGTGGTTCACAAGGCAACATTTGCTGCGCAGCGTCCAGCACCTCGGACAAGACCTGCAAGGGCGTGCCGCAACGAACGGTCACCACCAGTTCCGTCGGGTCATAGCTGACGATGCCCCGGTGCGGGCGAATGTCCAAGAGTTCGCCCGTGACCGGACGTCCCAGGAAGGCCTTGCTGTTGCCGCCCTGGATCCGCAACGCGGTGGCGTTTTCCAGCGCCTGGTTGACCTGTTCGAGCAACGTGTCGCTGGCGTCCCTGTCGAGTGCGCTGTGCATCAGAAACGCTCCAGTTCAGGGAAGGGCAACTGCCCCAGGTGCACGTGCATGGCGCCAAACTCGGCGCAGCGGTGCAGCGTCGGGATGTTCTTGCCAGGGTTGAGCAGGCCGGTGGGGTCGAAGGCGGCCTTGACGGCATGGAACACCGTCAATTCGTCGCTGTTGAACTGCGCGCACATCTGGTTGATTTTCTCGCGGCCCACCCCGTGCTCACCGGTGATGCTGCCGCCGACCTTCACGCACAACTCGAGGATCTTGCCCCCCAGGGCTTCGGCGCGATCGAGCTCGCCCGCCTGGTTGGCATCGAACAGGATCAGCGGGTGCATGTTGCCGTCACCGGCATGGAACACGTTGGCCACCCGCAGGCCGTATTCGGCCGACAGCGCGGCAATCGCCTGCAACACGCCGGGCAGTTCCCGGCGCGGGATCGTCCCGTCCATGCAGTAGTAGTCCGGCGAGAGACGGCCCACGGCCGGAAACGCGTTCTTGCGCCCGGCCCAGAAACGTACGCGTTCGGCCTCGTCGCGGGCCTGGCGCACTTCGGTGGCGCCGGCCTGTTCCAGCACCTGGCGCACGCGGTCGCAGTCCTCGTGGACATCCGCTTCGACACCGTCGAGTTCGCACAACAGGATGGCGTCGGCCTCCACCGGGTAACCGGCGTGGATGAAGTCTTCGGCGGCGCGGATCGCCAGGTTGTCCATCATCTCCAGGCCACCGGGGATGATGCCCGCGGCAATGATGTCCGCCACCGCGCGCCCGGCTTTTTCGACCGAGTCGAACGCCGCCAGCAAGACCTTCGCGGTCTGGGGCTTGGGCAGCAACTTGACCGTGACCTCGGTGATCACCCCGAGCATGCCTTCGGAACCGGTGAACAACGCCAGCAGGTCGAGCCCCGGCGAATCGAGCGCATCACTGCCCAGGGTCAGTCGTTCACCCTCGACGGTGAGGATCTCGACCTTGAGCAGGTTGTGCACGGTCAGGCCGTATTTGAGGCAATGCACGCCACCGGCATTTTCCGCGACGTTGCCGCCGATCGAGCAGGCGATCTGCGAGGACGGGTCCGGCGCGTAGTACAGGCCAAACGGCGCGGCGGCCTGGGAAATCGCCAGGTTGCGCACCCCGGGCTGCACGCGGGCGGTGCGGGCGGCCGGGTCGATGTGCAGGATATGGTTGAAGCGCGCCATGACCAGCAACACGCCTTTTTCCAGCGGCAGGGCGCCGCCCGACAAACCGGTCCCGGCCCCCCGGGCGACGACGGGCACCCGTCTTTCGTGACACAGCGCCAATACGCCCTGGACTTCGTCGGCATGACGGGGCAGCACCACCAGCAGGGGCGTGGTGCGATAGGCCGACAGCCCATCGCATTCGTAAGGCATGAGTTCCTCGCGCTGGTGCAGGATCTCAAGCGCCGGCAAGCGCGCCTGCAAGGCTTGCAGCAGCGCGGCTTTATCCACCTCGGGCAGCACGCCGTCCACGCGTTCATCGTAGAGAATGTTCATAGTCGGCTGACGACACTCGTTGTTGTTATGGGCAGTCAGATTCCGGGGGTAGCTGACTTGCATGATTGGACCGAGGCGATCTACTGTCTATGGCTTGCGAGGGTGGTCGAACCAGTTTTTGCCCGGCCATCTTTTTGTGAAGGATGAAAAGCCATCTAAAAACAATCGGTTGAATGGCATGGACTGCATGCTTGAGATCCCTGGCTTAGCTGGTCATACCAGTGGGAGGCTGAATGGACGACACCCGGAGCCGTCACGCGCTTCAAGTGGCCGATGTGGTGTGCGAGCGCATCGAGCGCTTGATCGTGGACGGCGTGCTCAAGACGGGGCAGTTGCTGCCATCGGAGCGTCGCCTGACAGAAAAACTCGGTGTTTCGCGCACCGCGCTGCGTGAGGGCCTGAAGCTGTTGCGCGCCCGCGGGATCATCGAGACCGCGCAGGGCAAGGGCTCATTCGTCGCCGACCTGTCGGGCAACAGCGTCGCGTCGCCGCTGATGCACCTGTTCAGCTCACAACCACGCACGCTGTACGACCTGTTCGAGGTCCGCAGCCTGCTCGAAGGCGAATCCGCCCGCCTGGCCGCCTTGCGTGGCACGGAGGCCGATTTTGTCCTGATCACCCGCAGTTACGAGGCACTGCTCGATGCCCATGCGCGTTCACTGGAGCCCTCTGAACACGCCCGGCTCGACCACGCGTTTCACCTGGCGATCTGCGAGGCGTCGCACAATCCGGTGTTGGTGCAGACCTTGCGTTCGTTGACGGACCTGCTGCTCAGCACGGTGTTCGCCTCGGTCAACAACCTCTACCACCGCGAGCCGCAGAAACGGCAGATCGATCGCCAGCACGCAAGGCTCTACAACGCGGTCACCGGGCGGCTTCCCGAGCAGGCGCGTAAAGCCGCCGTCGCGCATATCCAGAGCATCTGCGACAACCTCAGGGAAATCGAAAGCGAAGAGCAACGCCTGGTCCGTGCCACGTTGCGACTTGAGGGATGGACATGAGTGCACACCCGTTCATTCGGGCGTTGGTGCCGAAGGTGAGATGTCCGGCTCGACCGCGAGCCGTGCGATCAAACTACGGCTGATGACCTGAACGTCAGTTAGCCAACTGCCGCCTGATCAACCCAGCCGCGCGGCGACCGCCTGATTCACCGCTTCATCCCAGGCGGGCGTTTCAGGGAACAACTCAAGCACAAAGGCGATGAACGCTTTTACGTTGGGGCTCCCACGTCGGCTTTCCGGCCACAGGGCGGTGATGGAAAAGCGCTCCACGGTGAACTGGGGCAGGATCGGAACCAGTTCACCCCGGCGAACATAAGGCGCGGCCACGTAGTGCGGCGTGATGCCGATGCCGCCTCCGGCAGCCATGATGGCGGCTACCGCGTCGCTGACATCCACGGTGAATGCGGCGTCGGGGCTCCACTCCAGCATTTTGTCGCCGGCCTGGTAGGGCCAGCGCAAAGGCTGCCCGGTACTCTGGTAGCGGAAATTCACGCACTCGTGTTGCGCCAGTTGCTCGACGGTGGTCGGCGTGCCATTGCGGTGCAGGTAGTGGGGTGAGGCAAACGCACCGATTCGATGGGGCCCCAGGGGCCGCGATACCAGGCGCGAGTCGCTGGGGTTGCCGACGCGAATGGCCACGTCGATCCCTTGCTCGATGATGTCGCAATACGGGTCGCCAAGCCGCAGGTCGATGGCCAGGTTGGGGTATTGCTCACGGAACCTGGGCAACGCCGGCGCCAGGATGTTCACGCCGATGGGGAGCGGGGCGGTGACTGTCAGCACACCTGAAGGCTCGGCGCGGGAGGCGACCGCGGCCTGGTCGATCTCTTCGACCTCTCGCAGGATTCGCAACGCCCGCTCGTACAGGTCCCGCCCTTCGGGTGTGAGGGTCAGGGAGCGCGTGGTGCGGGTGAAGAGCATCAAGCCGAAATGCTCCTCAAGCCGCTGCACGCTCTTGCTCACGGCCGAGGGGGATACCGAGAGCGCCCGGGCCGCAGCGGTGTAGCTGCCCAGCGAAGCGGCGCGCGCGAATGCGATGAGGCCGGTCAGCCGGTCCAGTCCAATATGTGCCTTCATGGCACTAGTAAAGCGACTTGCGCCCCAATTATCAATCTACGTTCACGATCTAATGCTCCCTCCATCGAACGCCATCCAGGCGTTCCATTGGAGACTCCCATGACGCTCACCCCAGCACTTGCATCCAATCTTCTCGGCCGCACCGTGGTCATCTTCGGCGGTACATCGGGCATCGGCCTGGCCGCCGCGATACAGGCCAAGGCTGCCGGCGCCAAGGTTGTGGTCATCGGCTCGAATGCGGCCCGTGCCGAGCAGGCGGCGCAGGCACATGGCCTGGATGGATGGCGCGCAGCCGATGTGACCCACCGTGAGGCGCTGGAAGCGGCGCTGGCGGATATCGCAGTGGTGGATCACCTGGTGCTGCTCGCCGGTACGTTCGTCACTGGAAGCATCATGAGCGCTGACGTCGAACATTTGCGCCGGGCGTTCGATGAGCGTATCTGGGCGTCCATCAACGCTATCCGTGCCCTGGGTGACAGGCTTTCCAAGGCGGGATCGATCACCTTCATCTCGGGCGCACTCGCCGATCGGCCTAATGCCCATGGCACTGCCGTCATCGGCGCGGCCTCGGCCGCCATGGAGTCGCTGGCGCGGGGCCTGGCCCTGGAGTTGGCGCCGATTCGCGTCAACACGCTGTCGCCCGGTCCGATCGATACACCGATTTTCAGCAAGGCATTGGGCGAAGGTCGTGACGCTTACGTGGCGTCCCTGGAGCAGGCGCTGCCGCTTAAGCGCATTGGCACGTCGGCGGAAGCCGGCGAGGCGGTGGTGTTCCTGATGGGCAACACGTTCATGAACGGTGCCGTGCTCAACGTCGATGGCGGTGCTCGACTGGTCTGACCCTGGTCCCTGCGTTCGAGAAGCTGTCATCCTGACAGCTCACCACCACGGAATGATTGTCCCGTGTCGGCGCGTCAGTCACACGCGTAATCGGGTTGCCGGGATTGTGCGGATGACTCGCTGACTTTCAGGAACAGGCTGACTTCGGCCTTTATCCAGTTGGCGAAAATGTTGATCTTCCAATCGTCTGCCTGTTCCAGCGTGCTGATCAGGTAGTAAGCCATTTCGGTATGGGTTGACGCCGCAAAGACCGGTACCACATGCCCGGCCTTGATCGCCGGCCGGGCATAGACGTCGCTGACCAGGGCCAGCCCCTGGCCCGCGATGGCCGCGTCAATCAACAGTTGCTCATCGGTGAAGCTGCTACCGCGCCGCGAGCGGCTGTCTTCGATGCCGTGGGCCTTGAGCCAGAGCTTCCAGTTCGAGCGGCTGGCGTCCTGAAGTAGCGGGTAGTGCAGGCAATCGGCCGGTTGTTCTATTCGTCGGCCTGTCTTGAGCAACGCCGGGTTGCCGATGGGCAGGGTCTTGGGTGTCCACAGTTTTTCGCTGTGATGGCCCGGATGCACGCCCTGGCCATGACGAATGGCCACGTCGATGCCATCGCGGCGTAAATCCGCCGGGTAATGGGAGGTCGACAAGTTGATTTCGATGTCGGGCCAACGTTGTTGAAACCGGGTGAGTCGCGGGATCAGCCAGGCGCTGGCAAAGGACAGGGTGGTATTGACTGACAGTCGGGCGGAACGGGTTCTGAAAGATTCGAAGTCTTCCCAGACAGCTTCGATATTGTTGAAAGACACGGCGAGTTGATCCATCAAGTTTCTTCCGGCACTGGTCAGGCTAATCTCTCGGTGAGAGCGTTCAAACAGCTTGACGGACATTCGGTCTTCGAGGCTTTTTATTTGTTGACTGATAGCGCCTGGGGTAACGCAGAGTATGTCAGCTGTTTTTTTCATACTGTTGTGTTTGCAAACCTCGACAAATATATGGAGCGATGATAATGGCATTGATCGGCTCATCGTTCAGTCCTTGTTTTAATTTAGCCGGGGCGTGTTCCGTGCTGCTAATCAGAAGTACCGTTATGTCGAGGCATGACTTCTCCCTCCACCTTCCAAGAGGGGTGAGCGGGGCGATAAGGTATGACTCGAAAAGGAACGTCCGTGGGGTCAGGAAGTGTTGAATGAAGTCAGCATTGAGAGTCCCTTTCTAATGGCGTGTCGTTGCTCTGTTGTGGTGCGCCGGGTCCCCCGGTAGCGGTTGTTAGATATCTGGCGCCAAAGTCTGGTGGGCCTGGATGAGAGTGGCGAAGTTTCCGTACGCTAATCTCAAAGGAAGGCCTGTTGCAAGCGTGTTAAAAACCTCTATGTTTTGCGATAGAGGAAACTGAATATTTAAAATATTTCACTGAAGCGGTGGTTGAAATGGTTGACGGCATTGCTCAGGCTCTTGTCAAGTGCCGCTGAAATGCGTGAAGGGGCATTGGAAGGTACGTAGTGATTGTAATAACTGGAACCTTCCAGGACCGGCCCGAATATATAAATCCGCTCACGCAAATGCGCGTGCACGAATTCCGGGTGGTGGGCGGACGAAAAGTCGCCATAAGCCAGCGGAGAATAGCTCGACGGTTGCTCGGTTATGGCACTGAGCAGGGTGTGCAGCTCACGCTGGGTGGCTTGGGTACTGAGGTTGGCTTTTATCAGGTGCTCGAACTTAAACTGCTGGTAGTCGGGCTTTTCCAGCGTGACAGTGAGTGTCTGTGTATCGGGATTGTAATGCTCGGCCGCTGCATAGCCTGGGAGCAGCTCGACCACCCCACTTTGTATCAAGGCAATCAATTCTGCATGCCGTTCTTTTTGTGGGCCGGCCACCAGCCGATTGATCAGCGGGCAATACCGCGTGAAAAAGGCCTGGTGGGACGCCGGGGTCAGGCCCCGATGATCGATGGCGTGGCATAACTGATTGCGCAGGTCGCGCCAGATTTCCAGTGACTTCTTCAGCGGGCTGCGCCGGCAGCCCAAGGCACTGGCGTGCACGTCCTCCTGGAGCTGGCTGACGAACCACTGCGGGTACGTGTCGGCCGTCAGGTGGGGAGGTGGCGTGCAGGTCAGGATGTCCTGGGGCGTGTAGGGCCCGTATTCGCTGGCCAGGCGATCAAAGGTGGCCGATAGGGTTCCAGTGGCCTGGGCCGTTTGCACCTGCTCCCAGACCTGTTGGTAACGTTCCTGGTAGCGATACGCGTTGCGCTCGTCCTGACCGGCGCAGGCGCAGTAGTACGCGGCCGTCATCTCCTGGTAGAGCAACGGGAGCAGGTCTTTCTCGAAATCGAGTCTTCGTCCCGGGGCCTGGTCTCTGAGCCGGTCGATCGCCGCGTGCGTCAGCAGCAGCGGCTGATAGCGGATGACCGCATCGTCCACCTCCGGCCTGGCGCGGTAGGGCATGCCGGAGTTGCTGTACAGGCTGATGCGCGGTTCCTGGCCGGAGGGTCGGTAGCTCAGGCCGCCGGCGGTGTGCTCGAAGACCCCGCCACGGCCCGTGGTCAACGCCGCCACCACGTCCATGGCGGTCAACCCGACACCCTGGACCGCCACGCTCGAATCGCTGGCGATGTCTTCCAGGCTCGCCGGAAGCGGGTAGGGCCGGATAAAGGGGGCGGCGTGGGTCCCGCTCGGCAGCACCCCGTGCCCGGTGCACAGCAGCAAGGTGTCGTAGGCACCGCTCACGATGGGCGATGCGAGCAGCCTGAAGCGTCCGTCCGGCTCTTCTTCGACGCCGCGGATCAGGCGGCACGACGTCTCCAGGCGCACGTTGATGGGAATGTGCTCCAGCAGCCGGGTGAAGTACCACTGCAGGTACAGGCCCAGGTACCGGCGGGGCAGGAAGGCGAAGCGATCCTGTTCGCCACTGATGGCCTCCGGGTGCAGGTGGGCGACCCACTCATAGAGCGAGGGCCGGAAGGTGTGCCGGGGGAACAGGGTAAAGTCGTCGTCCTCGAACATGGAGAGCTGGCCGGCCACCGTGTTGAGGCGCAGGTAGTCCGCCTGGTCGCAGCGATGCACCCCCTGGCCCGGAGCCTGGGCGTCGAAGGCGTGGACGATCACGGACATGTTGGGGTGACGCTTGGCCATGGAAAAGGTCTTGGCCAGGGCCAGCAGGCCGGTGGCACCCATTCCGATGATTGCAATGCGCATGGTTTCAACTCCAGCGGAGGGTGGATTCAAAAAAATCGGTCACCGGCACGCTTTGCTGTTGCGCCTGTGCGATGTCGAAGATTTTCTTGCCCAGTGCCACGTCGAGCACGCCCAGGCCAAACGGGGAAAAGATCATTGGCCGGGACGGGTCGGGGTTGCGCTCGCCGAGCACCAGTTGTGCGAGGGTGCCGTGGATGAAGTCGCGATGGCCGACCTGTTGTTCCGTCAGGTGCAGCGAGGTGTTGGCCTTGAGGCAGTGTTCGATGTCATCGGTCACGTTGAACGCACCGAGGATCTGGCTGGGCGCCAGGTCGCGCAGGGAGATGTTGAGCAGCACGGTCCCGGCCTTGAAGGCATAGCGCTCGTCGATATAGGGCTGCGCGGCATTCGTGGCGAGTACCACGACGTCGTTTTCCAGCGCCTGCTCAAGCGTGTCGAGCACGCGGCAGTTGAACCCCAGCGCGAGGGCGTGGGCCCTGAAGGCCTGGGCGGAATCGGCGTCGGTGTCGTGGATCAGCACTTCGCCGATGGCCCAGCGCGAGACGCGAAATTGCTCCAGGATCGTGCGGGAAATGACCCCGGCACCGACGAATGATAACCGCGGGATCTCGCTGCGTTGGCCCAGCAGGCAATGGGTGGCCAAGACCGCCGAGGCGGCCGTGCGCACGGCGCTGATGATCGACGCTTCCAGCAATGCGATGGGATAGCCGGTGGCGAGGTCATTGAGAATCAGCGTGGCCGACGCTCGCTGTAGGTTGTGCCGTGTGTTGCCGGGAAAACTCGCGATCCATTTGATCCCGGCGACCTTGTCCGCACCGTCCATGCAGGCGGCGGGCAGGGCGATGATCCGGTCTGCCGGGCTGTCCTTGAACCGCAGGAAATAGCTGTCCGGGTTCTCGGTAGCGCCGCGATGATGCTGCAGGTAGGTCTCCCGTACCGTGTCCTGGGCCAGGTCGGGAAACTGCCTGAGGACTTCGCGAACGGTGCTGCCTTTCACGACATGCAAGGGGGGTGTGGTCGAGTGCGTGGCGTCATGCATGGGCGTATTCCTTATCGCTGGCAAGGATGTCGGGACGGATGCGGTTGAAGTCGTAGTCCGGGAAGCGGGCGCGCACCCAGTCGTCGTTGTAGATCGTGTCCAGGTAGCGCTCGCCGGCATCCGGGGAGATGGCCACGACGGTGGCGTCGGGATGGATGCGGTCCTTCCAGGCCATGACGCCGGCCAGGACGGTGCCTGTGGAGCCGCCGAACAGCAGGCCGTTTTCCCTGGCCATGTAGCGGCACATTCGGATGGTGTCGACCTCCTTGATGCTCTCCATGGCGTACAGGTCGTCGGCGCGGAACAGCGGTGGCATCTGGCTGGACCCCAGGCCGGGGATGTGGCGTTTCCCCGCCGGCCCACCAAATGTCACCGAGCCCAGGCTGTCCACCGCGACGATCTTGGTGTAGGGGCTGTACTTCTTGAAAAAGTCGATGCACCCCATCAGCGTGCCGGTGGTTCCGGTGCCCACGAACAGGTAATTGACCCGGGTGAAGCTGTTGAAGATCGAGCTGGCGGTGGTGCGGGCGTGGGTCTGCGGATTGGCCGGGTTCGAGTACTGGTTGAGCCAGAGGCAGTTCGGGTCGGCGGCGATTGTCTGCCGGACGTAGGCGATGCGGGTGCCCAGGTAGCCGCCGTTGGAGTCCTTGGTGTCCACCTGAACGATCCGCGTGCCCAGGGCCATCATCAACTTCAGGTTGGACTGGGAAATGTTCGGGTCGCACACGCAGACGAACCGGTACTTGCGCTCGGCGCAGATCATGCTCAAGGCCACGCCCAGGTTGCCGGAGGACGATTCGATCAGCGTGGTATTGCGGTTGATCAGCCCCTGTTGTTCCAGGCTCAAGACCAGCCCCAGGGCCGTCTTCATCTTGATCGAGCCGGCGGCGTTGAAGTAGTCGAGTTTCAAGGCGCAACGGATACCCAGGCCCTTGATGGTCAGGAATACGTTGTCAAACACGATATCGGAGGAAGCGTTATACATGTCGACACCTTCGGGCGTTCAGAACAGGGAATGGGTCAGGATGCCGGCGCGCATCGCCAGCAGGGAAAAGGACTGGCCCTCGCCGATGCCGTGGGAGCGTTCGGAAAGGCCATTGACGAAAATCGCGGGCTGGAACGACGCAGTGGTCGTCAGCTTGTAGTTCTGTTCCACCCGCACGCCGTTGTCGCTGCCCAGGCTCAGCCAGGGTTGCAGTTGGGACAGGAGCGAAGGGATGTAGTCTTGCTGGTAGCCTGTCCCCAGGATGACGTAGTCGGCGTCAAGGCTGCTGTGTTCCTGGGTGTAGGGGTCGCACAGGTCCAGGGTGACTCCGGCTTCGGTGGGCGAAGCCGATTCGACCTGGGTGAAGATTTTCAACGCCAGCCGTGGCTTGTTGCTGACCAGGCCTTCGTAGAACAGTGAGTACAACGCCTGGCTTTCGTCGACATCGATGCCCGAGTAGTTGGTGGACTTGACCTCTTCGAGGATCATCGCTTTTTCGGCCTGGCCCAGCTTGTGGAAGTACGCCACCCGCTCGGGATGAAAGGCCTGGTTCGGGAACTGTCCCAGTTGGGCGATCTTGAACCCGCTGCTGCGGTGGATCGAGGTGACCTGGGCGTTCGGGAAACGGTTCAACAAGTCGACGATGGATTCGCCTGCGCTCTGCCCGGAACCGATCACGGCAAAGGACCAGGCGCCCTGGCGGTCAAGGTGCCCCAGGCTGCTGAGATAGCGCGAGGTGTGGATGATCCGGGCGCTGTCGAGCTGGGCAAACTGCCGGGGGATGTTGGGGGTGCTGCCACTGGAGAGCACCAGGTTGCGCGTCAGGTACTGGCCCTTGGAAGTCATGACCCGCAGCAGCGTGATCTCGCCGTCTTCCATGACCGGCCGAATCTCCCGGACCTCTTCCTCATAATGCACGTGCGCGGCAAACGCCTGGCCGACCCAGGACACGTAGTCGGACCACTCGTTGCGACTGGCGGGGCGACCCAGGAGGCCGAACTGATAGAGCCGGCCGTGCTCCTTCAGGTACATGGCGAACGAGTGCCGGCTTTGTGGGTTGCGCGGGGTCACCAGATCGCGCAACAGGTGGTGATTGATGTCAGTGCCATCGAGCAGGAATTCCGGGTGCCAGGCGCAGTTGGAATGTTTTTCCAGGAACAGGCATTGACCCGTTTCCAGTGGCCGATGGGGGGCTTCTTCGAGCGCGCACGCCAGGGCAATGCCAGCGGGGCCGAAGCCGATATTGATCATTTCGTAGTAGTCGGGAGTTCCCTGCATGAGGCACCTGTGATCAAGCAAAAGTGAATGGGACGAAACGTTGATTGCGGACTTTCCAGAGGGCGGCTCGGGTAAAGCGGTTCTCGCCGTCACGAAATTGCACATCGCCCATGACGGTGGCGAAGGTGGTGGTGTGCAGGGCGTCGAGCATCGGCCCGCCATGCCTCAGGGCGCTGGCGATCTGCAAGGCCGCCAGGCTTTCCTGGTAATAGGTTTCGCTGGCGGACAGCCCGACGCCGGCGGTTGCCAGGCCAACGATGCCGAGGCTGTCCAGGGCATCGGTCTGCTCGATGAACCAACTGGAGAGTGCGTCGTCGGTGAGGTAGATCGGCCGGTCGCGCAGCCGCTCCGGCAGCGCGTTGACGTAGCGGATGCTGTTGTTCAGGCGTCCGCAATAGACCACCGCGTCGGCGCGCTCGGGCGACGTGGTGAGGCGCAGGGTGGTGCGCTCGAGAAGGGCCGTGAGGCTGCGCGCCAGGGACTCACCGTGCGCGGTCGAGTCGTGCGTGAGCAGCACGCTGGCGCTCTCGCCATGGGTGAGCAACTGCCTGGCCAGCAGCGTCATCAGGTCGTTATCCGATGGGCACAGGCGAAAGGCGTGGGTGAGCGTGCCAACCAGGTCCTGCTTGGTCGCTGCCGGGAGCAGCACGGGGATGCCCGCGGCTTCGTAGAGGGGAAGGGCGCCGGCCGCCGCGTCCGACGAGAAATGCCCGACCACCACGTCGGCTCCCCGGCTGATCAGTCGCCGGGCCGCGCGACGCCCGCCTTCGGGGCTGGCGTCGTCATCTTCGAAGATGAACGTCAACCCGGTGGTGTCGTGGGTGTTGATGAAGTGGTTGATGGCCGCGAGGAAGGTGCGTGCGTGCACTGTCCTGGCGCTCTCGAAAATGGCCGATATACCGATGCAAAAGGGCATGGCTGTCCCTCCCTGGACGTGGATTCAATGTGTGCGACGAGGGGGTGTTAACGTGATCGGGCGATCTGGTCGTAGAGGCGCGATGCGATCGGGTAGGCGTACTTGTAGCCCACCCCATTGAGGCCGGTCGCCAGCCAGATACGCGAGCCTGGGTACTGCGCGCCCAGCCGGGGCAAGCCGTCGGCGGTGTACAGGTCGGTTGCCAGGTCCATCGACAGCAACGAGTACTCATCGGTCTCGCCCAGCAGACCCCGCAGCCGCTGTCGACAGTCTTCGACCATGAGGCGCAAGTGCCTGCGGTCGCCTTCGATTTCCTCCAGGCTCGGCCTGATGGCCGTGGTGCTTTGCAGCAGCGTGTCGGACAGCGGCAGCGCATAGGTGCCCGCGACGAAGTCGATGCACGGCAGCGTGGGAACCGACGGGCCGCGGAACTTGAAGTACGGGAGGGTGCGCACCTGGCTGTCGTCGATGAGGCTCAGCGCCGGGCTACCGGCGCCGGCCGCGTTGATCACCCAGCGTGCCCGGTAAAGGGTTTCCTGGCTGTGGATTTCGACGTGGGTGTTGCGCTCCATCAGGCGCTGGACATCGCAGCGCTCGATCAGGCAACCGCGCTGGCGCAACGCCGTTCTCAGGCCGTTCATGGTCGAGTGCACATCGCTGACCGCGGCGGTGGCCTCGTGGTAGTACGCGCCGCTGTCGGTGACGGGGCGGCCCACGAGCACTTGTGCCTCGTGGGCCGAGAGCCGCCGCAACGGCGCGTCGCTGGAGGGTGGCGGGCCGTCGGCGGGCAGGCGATAAAGCGCGCCGGTGACCGTTTCGTGGCGGCGCAGAATGGCCTCCACTTCGGTTTCGCCGGGCTTGAGCCCGACGACCTGGGCCATCCGCGCCAACGCCGGGTTCGGCTCGAACGCCCGGCAAATGCCGCCGGTGTGGGCGGTCGCGCCGGCATAGCCGCAGCGGGTCCGCTCCACCAGCAAGGTGTCGATGCCGCGCTCCGACAACAGGGCGGCGGTCGTCAACCCGATGATTCCGCCACCGATGACGGCCACTTCGAAGTCGCTGTTCATGGCAGGCGTCCTAGATGGAGTAATCGAGGAAGTTGGCGTTCATCAGGTTATCCAGGACCAACGCCTCGTTGATCGAACAGCGCTTCTGGATCTGCCGGGACAAGGTCGGCGTGATCGGGGCGCAGATACACGACGCCAGCGCCACCAGGTAGTACAGCGGTTGCTCCGCTTGCAGGCGTTCGTACGCCATCTCGTAGAGCTCCACCGCCAGCGCGGCCAGGTTCCGGCTGGAGAAACTGTCGGCGCTGGTGACCGCGGACCAGCGGTTGTACACCTCGCACAACAGCTTGTGTTCATTGCGTTGCATGCCGTCGAGCCAGAAGTGCGGCGACTCTTGCGTGGCCGCGACGGTGAGCGTCTCCAGTGTGTTTTGGTAGAACGTCTGGTGCCATTCGACGAATTGGGTTTCGACGAAGTCGCTCTCTTGCTCCTCGGGCGCCAGCAAGGCCATGTACAGCCTGACCGAATCGGTGTCGTAGTCGCTGACCAGGTCGCGGATCCAGATGGCGTGGTTACGGCTGGTGGAGAGGTTCAGGCCGTTGAGCTTGAGGAACATGTTGGTGTAGAGGCGCTGTTTTTTCTTCGCGTACGGGCTGCCGGCCAACAGGATCGGGTAGGCGATCCCGTGGCTGTAGAGGCAGTCATAACCCAGGAAACCCACCAGCGTCGTGTCGTCGCTGCGCCAGAAACTGTCGAACAGCTCCGGGGTTTGCTGGTTGACCGTGAAGTGTTCCCGGGTCGCCGCGATGTACCCGGCCATGCCCATGAACCAGGTGTGCACCTTGCCCAGGTGCGGCTGGCCGATGTCCAGGCCCGCATCGCCATGGCGGGTGATTTGCCAATCCTCGGGCGTGGGGGCCAGTTCACGCTCCACGAAGGCCCGCGAGTTGAGGCGCACGGCACTGTCGCCCAGCCAGGCGCGCAGCTTGTGCACATTCTTGCCGATGTTCAGGTAGGCATGGTCCTTTTCCACCCACTCGTGTTCGCCACCACAGAGCTTGCAGCGGAAGTTCTTCATGTACAGGTAGTTCGGCGCGCAGGCACATTCTTCGCACTGGCTGGCGTCGGAGTCCTGGCCGCAGCTGCTGCACTGGCCGCGACCGAAGGCTTCATAGCCCCAGACGTTGCAGGCCCGGCAGAAGGGCGCCAGCACGGTTTTCTGGTAGATGTTGCGATCGTTGACGCCCTGGTGATAAAGCTCCAGCACGGCGTCGCGAAAGCAGGTGTTGTCCAGGGACCTCATCCAGTGATCGACTTCGATACCGGCCATTTTCAGGCTGAGGTTGATCTTGCGGGTGTTCTCTTCGCCGATCTGCGCCGGCTCGCGCCCTTGCTCGCGGCCCCGGCGCAACATGTAGGACTGGTAGTCGTCGGAGTAGGACACCAGCACGCAGTCGTGGCCTTTCTGGCGCTGGGTCCGGGTGAAGATATCGGCACTCAGGAAGGGGCCGGCCAGGTGCCCGATATGCAGGTCGCCGTTGGGGGTTGGCGGTGTGATAGTGACGATGAATTTAGACATTCTCGGTCTCCAGGTGAGCGATATCGGCCTTCATGTAGTCACCGGCGATGAACTTGTCCCACCAGATCACGTAGAAGTGAAAGTCTTCGTCACTGTCGTTGATGACGTAGTGGTTGGTGTGCTTGGGGATGGCGGCGATATCACCGGTCTCGAACAGGTAATGCGTATCGCCGATGACCAGCCGGCCCTGGCCCTTGAGGGCGATGAAGATTTCCTGGTCGATTTGCACGTGGGGTTCGCTGCGGGTGTGTGGCCTGACCACGCACCATCCGGCGGCGAACGGCATGGGATAACCGTCCCAAGGCAACAGGCGCTTTCCGTCCAGGTCGTACTCATGCACCAAGGCGGACCAATCCATTTTCCTGAAAATTTCAAAACCCATCGGCTTAACCCTGCGAGTGGAGATGTCACTCGATGGTGTTTGCCGGGGGAATAATTGACAACGCAGATTTATTCAACGCTGGGTTAAGGAGGGCTAAATCCAAGCGGCGGGAGACCAGGCAGCACGCTGCCTGGCCAGGGGGGAAGGGTCAAGGGGAAAGGGTCAGAACACGGTTTTCTTGAAAGGGCGGCCGGAGACCCCTTGGTAGAACGACAGGATGGCGAGCGCCTGCACCACGACAGCGGCGGTCACGACGGCGATGATCGCCTGGTCCGGTTGGCTGAAGGCGGCGCGCACCAGGCCGAAGGACGCCGGGGCGAAGGCGTAGGTGGCCTGGCTGATGGCGACCATCAGCGCGATGACCCGCGCGGTTTGTTCGCGACTGAACTCGGTCTGCGCGATCAGTGGCGGCAGGGAGGTGGCGTTGCCGATGCCCGAGCCGATCAGCACCACCGCCATCCAGGCCACGCTCGGGTGCAGGTCCAGGCCCAGGAGCATCAGGGTGCCGAGCATCTGGATGACGTAACCCAGGCAAGCCAGCAGCCTGCGGTTCATGCCCTGGGTCATCAGGCGCGCGGCGATGTAGCGCCCGCCCATGGCACTGGCGGTGGCCAGGCCCATGGCGAAGGAGGCGTCGTGGGCCCCCATGCGTCCCACCAGGATCGAGTACAGGTGCGCGATCAGGCCGATCTGGGCGAACAGTCCCAGGGACATGCCGGCGGCCAGGGTACGAAAATTGGCCGCCTTCAAGGTCTGCGCGGCGGTCCATGGCGTGGCACTGGAACCGGGCGTCACCGGTTCCGGCTGGTCGGCATTGTCGGGATGCTGTCCGAGGCTTTGCGGGCTCTTGTTGAAGACCAGCAAGGCGAAGGCGCCGATCAGCAGCACGGCAGCGAGGCTGATCACCAGCGCCGCGGTGGCGAAGCCAAATCGCTCGATCAGCAAGACCCACAGCGGCGAAAAGATCACGCCGCCCATGCTGGCGCCGTTATAGGCCTTGCCCAAGGCCTTGGGCCGCTCCTTGACGTACCACGGAGCGATCAGGGTGTTGACGGCCGCGGCGCCCAAGGTCACCCAGCCGATGCCCGAGCACACCGCCCCGGCATACAGCACCCAGAGCTGGTTGGCCTGGGCCCAGATATTCACGCCGATGCCCAGGACAATGCAGCCCAGCAGGGTGATGGCGGGAATGCCGAAGCGCGCGTAAAGCCTGGGCAGGTTGGCGATCACGACGGTGCCGCTGAGAAAGTGCAGGGTGACGGCCATCGACACCTGGGCGATGGGCCAGCCCGTGCGCTCCATCACCGCCTGCATGTAGATCGGCGGCCCATAGAAGCCGATCCCCCAGCCGATGATCGCCAGGATGAACGTGCAGGTCAGTACGGTCTTTCCAAAAAAACGGGTGTGTGTCATCGCCATCTCCTCCATGTGGGCTCAAAGATTATGCTCCTGGCGGCGTGCTCACTTCGAGGCGCATCGAACAATGGATGTCGCCCTGGCTTTAGTTTTTTTCACGCCTGGGTTTAACGCAAATCGGTTTTCATCAAAGGGACGGCGGTCATCATAGGCGATGGAGGACGACATCATGATGCTGACTGAAAGCCAACGGCAAGACCTTGAGAGCAGGCTGATCGCACTGAGGCGCAGCTTGCACCGCATTCCCGAGACAGCCTACCAGGAGGTGCGCACCAGCGACCTGATCTGTGAGCGCCTGGAGACACTGGGCATCCCGTTCCTGCGGGGGATGGCCGGGACCGGCGTGGTGGGCTTTATCACCAAGGGCCAGGGCGGGCCTTGCATCGCGCTGCGGGCCGACATGGATGCCTTGCCCATCACCGAACACAATCGCTTCGAGCATGTGTCGCAGCACGCCGGCTGTATGCATGCCTGCGGCCACGATGGGCACATGGCGATGTTGCTGGGCGGCGCCGAATTGATTAGCCGCCACATGGATTTCAACGGCACGGTGTGCCTGGTATTCCAGCCGGCCGAGGAAGGCCATGCCGGCGCCAGGGCCATGCTCGACGACGGGCTGCTCGAGCGCTTCTCGATCCAGGCCATGGCCGGTCTGCACAATTGGCCCTCATTGCCTGCCAACTGTTTCGCCACACGACCCGGCGCCATGATGGCGTCGAGCAACAAGTTCGAGATCTGCCTCGAAGGCCGTGGCGGTCACGCGGCGCAACCGCATACCGCCACGAACCCGATCATCGCCGCCGCGCAGCTGTGCCTCGGGTTGCAGACCCTGGTGGCCGGAGAGGTCAAGGCCAGCGACAGCGCCGTGTTGACGGTGACCCAATTGCAGGCGGGCAATGGCTTCAATGTCATCCCCGATCAGGTGTCCATCCGCGGCACCGTACGGGCCTTCGACAGCCACACGGTGGACCGCCTGGCCGGGGCGATCGAGCGTCTGAGTGAAGGCATCGGCGCGGCGTTCGGGTGCCAGTCCAGGGTGGATTTTCGTCGCAGTTACCCGGCGCTGGTCAACAATCCGTTCATGGTAGGGTTGGCGGTGGACGCGGCCCGCCAGGTTTTCGCCCCGGGGCAGATCAGCGCCCTGGCCGAGCCCACCATGGCGGCCGAGGATTTTGCTTTTTTCAGCGAGCGCATACCGAGTGTTTTCGCCTTTATCGGGTCGGCCAGCCACGCGGACGAACCGCCCTTGCACTCGGCTCACTACGATTTCAATGACGCGATCCTGTATTCGGGCGCGGCCTGGTTCGCCGGGTTCGCGCGGACCTGTTTCGCAGCCTTGAGTGCGACCAACGACCTGGGAGGTCAATGCGATGTTTCTGCTGAACGATGATGGATTTGCGGGGGCCGCGGAGCAGGACACCCGCGCGGGCGCATTGATGTGGGAGGCCCTGCGGGTGCAGGCGATGACGGCGGTGTTGCAGCATCCCGGGCTTGGCTGCCTGGTCGGCGAGCCGGTGCTTGAGTGCACGGGCCTGGGCGCGGGCATGGCCACGCGCATTGCGCACCTGCTGGTGCCGCACGATGCCCGGGAGCGTGGCTGGATGCTTGCCATGCTCCTTGAGCTCAGTCCCCGCCGGGACCTGGAAGACTGCATGGCGGCTGACCTGGAGGCGGTAGTTGAGCGCGACCCGGCGTTCCAGAACGAGCTGGAGGTGTTTCTGTTTGCCAAGGGCTATGCGGCGTTGCAGACCTATCGTTTCGCGCACCTGTTACTGCAGCAGGGCCGCCGGATGGAGGCCTTGTACCTGCAAGCCCGCTGCAACGTGGTCCTGGGGATCGACATCAACCCGGCGTGCCGGATCGGTCGGGGTGTGCTGCTGGACCATGGCACCGGCATCGTCATTGGCGAGACGGCGGTCGTGGAAGACCACGTGTCCATCCTGCAAGGCGTCACGTTGGGGGGCACCGGCAAGGACAGTGGCGACCGTCACCCCAAGGTCAGGACCGGCGTGATGATCGGGGCCGGGGCGAAGATCCTCGGCAATATCGAGATTGGCGCCGGCTCCAAGGTCGGGGCCAACAGCGTGGTGCTCAAGGCGGTGCCACCCAGGACCACGGTGGTGGGTGTGCCGGCCGCCGGGGTTGGGCAACCCAGGCATGAACGGCCCGCCCAGGAAATGGATCAATCGGTTAGCTAGTGGCCTGTGTGGCTAATTCGTTTACTCAACTTCGGCGCCAGGACTTGCCAGGCTGCGTTGCCATTCCTTGCCGTAGCGGGGCTACGACTCGTCATGGCGCCTTGCCTGGCAAGCCCTGGCACTCGAATTTGAGTACTCGAATTAACCGTACAGGCCACTAGGCGCCAGGCGCCGAAAAAAAGGCGAGAAGAAGGTCTTCTCGCCGATGCGGCTGGCTCGGGCTCAAGGGGCGATGCGACGGGGATCGAACTCGTCCTTGACCAGGCCGAAGGTTTCATAACCCGGCTGTTGTGAGAGGCAGGCGTAGGGACTTTGCCAGCCGTCCAGGTTGGCGATCCGGCCCAGCCAGGCGATCACGGTCTCGGGCAGCTCGACTTGGGCCTGGTTGCTCCAGAACAGGTAGCTCGCCAGGGAGAAGTCGGCGATCGACAGTTCGTCGTCGAGGATGTAGCGACGACCGTCGCGCAGTTCCTTGTCGAGTCGGCCGACGTCTTCCTTGAAGCGGCTGGCCAGCCACTGCACGGCGCCCGGCGGGTAGTCGTCCGGGAAGTAATTGCGGGCCAGGCGCAAATGCGGCAGCGACAGCCCGATCTTGTTCGCTTCCCACAGCAGCCATTCCTTGCACGTAACGGTGCCCCGTCGCCCGCTGCCACCGAACAGCCCCAGGGCATCGGCAAGTTCGATGAGGATGGCATTGGATTGCACGTAGTGCGCACCGTCGAGGGTCAGCAGCGGCACCTCGCCAAAACGCGCCAGGCTCAACGTCCTGAAGGGTTCGGGGCGCGCATCCCGATCGACGAGAATGTCCACTTGTCGGTAGGTGTAGTCCACCTTGGCCACGTCCAGCATCAACTTGACCTTGTAGCTGTGTCCGGACTCCGGGTGGCCGTACAGGGTGATCGACGTCATGGTGTTTGCTCCTTGCGGGTGTGGGTCATCCAGTGGACGTCGATCCAGCCGATGGGCGTGTCGATCGCCTCGGGCCAGAGGCCGATGTCCTTGAAACCGGCTTTTCGATAGCAATTGATCGCCAGGAGGTTCTCCTTCTTGACCCCGAGGTCGACCCGGGCGACGTTGAACCGCTCGTAGGCCAGGGCCAGAGCCTGGCGCAGGATGGCCTGGCCGTGCCCCTTGCCGCGGGCGTCGGGGTCGCCGATGAGGATGCGCGCAAAGCGCAGCGACAGGTGCGGCCAGATGTCCGAGAACTCGATGTGGCCGATCAGCTTTTCATCCGGGTCGAGCACCCCGAACAGGCTGCGCCATGGGTAGCGTTCGCCGGCTTTGTCCAGGTAGCGCTGCAACTGCTCCTTGTCCAAGGGGTAAGTGAAGGTCGCGCCGGCCCAGAGCGACAGGGTCTCCGGGCCATCGATCCAGGACATGACCGTGTCGAAGTCGCTGGCCTGGAAGGGTCTGAGGGTAACGTTCATGGTGATGCCTCCGTTGCCTCGCGAGTCAGGGGCGGGTCAGTTCGCTGATCAGGACCGTCGACAGGTAGCTGTCGTAGGTCTCGCTGCCGCCTTCGCTGCCGTAGCCACTGTCCTTGATGCCACCGAACGGTGTTTCCGGCATGCCCAGCCCGTAGTGGTTGATCGAGATCATGCCGGCTTCCAGTTCCTCGGCGAGCCGGGCGCATTCGCTGCGGTCTTCGCTGAACCCATACGCGGCCAGGCCATAGGGCAGCGCATTGGCCTGCTCGATGACGCTGTCCAGGTCGGTGAAGGCAACCACTGGAATGATGGGGCCGAAGGGTTCTTCGCGCATCAGCCGGGCGGTCAGGGGGACGTTGGCGAGGATCGTGGGCTGGAAGAAATTGCCCGGGCGGTCCAGCCGAGTGCCGCCCATTACCAGGCTTGCACCTTGGGCCAGGCTGTCGTCGATCAGGGCTTGCAGGCGCGGGATCTGGCGAGCGTTGCACAGCGGCCCCATGCGGGTGTCGGGGTCCATGCCGTCACCGACCTGGAACCGACGGGTTTTTTCCACCAGGGCCGTCATGAAGTCATCGATCACCGACGCGTGGACGAAGAAGCGTGAAGGGGAGATGCAGATCTGTCCGGCGTTGCGCAATTTCGCGTCCACCAGCACGGTGCTGACCTTGTCGATGTCGCTGCTGGCGCAGACGATCACCGCGGCGTGGCCGCCCAGTTCCATGCTGACCCTTTTCATGTTTGCCCCGGCCTGGGCCGCGAGCTTTTTCCCCACGGCGATCGAACCGGTGAAGGACACCTTGGCGATCACGTCGGAGTCGATCAGGTAGCTGGAAATCTGCTCGGGGTTGCCCCAGACCAGGTTCAGGCAACCGTCGGGCAACCCGGCCCGCTGAAAGATGTCGGCGAGCGCCGCGACGGCCGAGGGGGCTTCTTCCGGGCCCTTGAGGATCAACGTGCAACCCGCTCCCAGCGCAGCGCAGATCTTGCGAATCGCCTGGTTGAAAGGGAAGTTCCAGGGGGTGAAGGCACAGCACACGCCCACCGGCCGCTTGACCACCGATTGGCGGACCTTGGGGTTTCGGGCGGGAACCAGCCTGCCGTACAGCCGCTTGCATTCTTCGGCGTGCCACTTGGCGTGCTCGGCGCAGAACCGCACTTCCGCCAGGGCTTCGGCCAATGGCTTGCCCTGGTCGAGGGTGATCAATGCCGCGATCGATTCGGCTTCGCTCAAGATGATCCGGTAGGCTTCATAGAGCACCTTGCTGCGCTCTTCGGCGCTGCTGACCTTCCACCGTGCGAACGCCTGCTGCGCCGCTTGCAGGGCCTGGTCCAGGTCGTTTTGGTCGGCGCAGGCCAGGCGCCCGATCCTTTGCTGGGTGCTGGGGTTGGTGATGTCGAGGCTGGGCCTTTCCCCCTCGGGGTAGCGCCACTGGCCGTTGATGAACAAACCGATGTCCTTGTACATATGCCCTCCTTGAAAGTGCCCGTTCAGTGTCCGGACCAGGCGTTGTCGATGATGGTTTTGTAGTCGTGTACCGACAGCGGCTGCGGGTTGGTCCGGGCGGTCGGGTCCGCGACGGCCAGTTGGGCCATGAGGTCGGCATCGAAAGGTGACTGGATGAGCTCACGCAGGTGCGGGGGGATGCCCAGGCTGGCCAGAAAATCCTTGAGCCAGGCGACAAACGATTCGTAGCCGGGTTGCGCCAGGCCCAGGTTTTCGCACAGGCGCACCAGCTTGGCTTCGATCACCGGGCGGTTGTGGGCGATCACATAGGGCAGCAGCACGCCGTTGGTCAGGCCATGGTGGGTGCCATACGCACCGCCGATGGAGTGGCTGATGGCGTGCACGGCACCCAGTCCCTTGTGAAAGGCCACCGCCCCCATCAGGGCCGCGGCGCTCAGGTGGCAGCGGGCCTGGAGATCACTGCCGTCCTGTACCGCGATGGGCAGCCATTGCTTGATGAGGTTCATGGCCTGGAGCGCGATGCCGTCTCCCATGGGGTGGAAACTGTTGGCGCAGTACGCCTCGAAGGCATGGGAGAAGGCATCGATCCCCACCGCGGCGGTCACTGGCCCCGGCACGGTCAGGGTCAGGGCTGGATCGACGATGACCAGCGACGACAGCATCCTGGGGTGGAATATCAGCCGCTTGCGGTTTTCCTGGCTGTCCAGCAACACGGCGGCCCGGCCCACCTCGGCCCCGGTGCCTGCGGTGGTCGGCACGCTGATGATCGGCGGCACGTCGGCATTGGCGGCCTGCCACCGGTTGGGCAGGCTCTCGAAGGTCCAGATCGGCTTGGTCTGCACCGCCATGAAGGCAATCGCCTTGGCCAGGTCCAGGGCGCTTCCGCCACCGATGCCGACCACCATGTCGCGGGCATATTCGTTGAAGGCGATGACGCCTTGTTCGAGCATGTCGGTGTCGGGGTCGGAGCGGAAGTTCGAGAACAGCTGCAGGTCGATACCCGACTGCTTGCAGCGCTCCAGGGCGCGCAAGATCAAGGGGTGCTCGACCAGCCGTTCGTCAATGACCACCAGCGGCCGATGCTTGCCGAGAAAGGCGCAGCCGTTGACGAGGTCGTCGACCCGCTCGACACCAAACCAGATTGGCGTGGGGTAGCTCCAGTCGACATGGAATGATTGCGTGTTGAAGATCGGATTGTTCATCTGCATGGCGTTCCTCCTTTTGACCTTTTTAGGTCGATCACACAGGTGATACAACGCACAAAAGCTGAACCCTGGCTTTAGAAAAAATGACCTGAAGACGCCTGCGCAACGCTTAAGATCCGGTCGGGATCGATCCTTGAAAGGTGCGCCGATGGTGGAACTCATTGAGCTGAAGGCACAGGGGCAGGCTTGCCTGATCGTGATACATGGCACGGCGGGCCATCCGCGCTCTACCTGGGAGGCATTCGCCAATCACCTGGAGGGTCCTTACCGGGTCCTGGCCGTTGACTGGTCGCGGCTGGAGCGCGAGAGCACGGTCGCGCAAACCCTTGATGGCCTGGGCCGACAAATTGCCGGGAAGATTCGCGATGGCGGCGTGGGCGGTGTCCACCTGGTGGGGTATTCGCTGGGGGCCGCGGTGGCGGTTGAAGTGGCGAGCGTGCTGGGGCCGCAGGTGCTGTCGCTGAGCCTGATTGCACCGTTCGACAATGCCCGTGACCCGCAGGTGCGGCGAACCTTCGGCTATTGGCAACGGCTGCTCGAAGACCACCCGATGAAGCTGGCGGCCGAGATCGTGACGCGTGGTTTTTCCAGCCCTGGCCTGCGGGCGATGTCCGCAACCCAGGTGACCACGTGCATCGAGGATTTTTACCAGCGGGTTCACTGGCCGGCGGTTGCCGTCCAGATGCGGCTCAACCTGACGTTGGATGTCTCGTCGCAGCTATCGCGGCTCGAATGCCCGACGGCCGTGATCATTGGCCTGGATGACCGCTTGATTCCGCCCTCGGTGAGCGTGGCCCTGTATCGCCAGTTGCCCCGTGGCGCCTTGTTCTCGTTGCCGTGTGGCCACTTGATGCTCGCCGAAGATCCCCTTGGGCTGGCGCGGATTGTCCAACGTTTCGTCTCTGATGAAAAACGCCGCTGACCCTTGGTCGGGACAGCGGCGTCGAGGCCAGGCGCCAACGACTACTGGTAATGCTGCTCGAACGTCGCCACCTGTTCCGGCTTGATCAGTTGGAAGGGTACCCAGACTTCCGACTCTACCGGCTCGCCCTTGATCATCTTGATGGCCGCTTGCAGGGCGATGCTCGCCTGGGCCTTGGGGTCCTGGAACACCGAGGCGACGAGCAACCCGCGCTTGATTGCCGCCAGCCCGTCGGGCAGGCCGTCGATGCCGACAATGGCGATTTCGCCCTTGGCCTTGCCGGCCTGTTGCAAGGCCATGGCCGCGCCGATGGCCATTTCGTCGTTGTTGGCGACGATGGCGTCGAAAGAGGCACCGGCCAGCAGCCAGTTGCTGGTCAGGTCCATGCCCTTGGCCCGCTGCCACTCGGCACTTTGCTGTTCGACGATGGTAATTGCGGGATAGTCCTTGAGCACCTGCTTGACCCCTTCGGTGCGGTCGTGCGTGGCGTTCTGCGCGAGGTCGCCCATGATGATCGCGAGGGTGCCTTTGCCTTTGAGTTTTTCCGCCAGATAGCGCATTTGCAACTGGCCGGCCTCGATGTCGTTCGAGGCCACGGTGACCACGCCCTTGGGCAGGGAGCGCTCGTCCGGGTGCCGGTTGACGTAGACCAGCGGCACCTTCGCCTCGACGGCGGCGCGGGTCATGTTGGTGGTGGCGGCGGTGTCCACGGGCAGGACGATGACCGCATCGACCTTCTGGTTGATGAAGCCCTGGACCTGATTGAGCTGGCGCACGACATCGCCCTGGGCGTCCTCGAACTGGACCTGGACATTGTCTTTCCGGGCGGCGTCTTCCAGGCCGCTGCGCACATAGGTCATGAAGTTATCGTCAACCCGGGCGATGCTGACGCCGATGCGATAGCTGGCGTTGGCCCATTGGCTGAAGACGAGTAGCAGCGTGGCAAAAAACAAAGTGCAGCGACGCATGAGGGTGTTCCTTTTGTTGTTATGAGTCGATCAGGCGTGGCGGTCGGCGGCGCTTGGACCCGTGGCCCAGAGGCGCCGCGTCGTCCTCAGTCCAGTGTGAAGGCTTGTCGGAAGCGTTCAAGGGCCATGTCGCTGTCACCGCTGGCCCAGCCCTCCAGGCCGACGACACCGGTATAGCCGATGCCGAACAAGGCCTTGGCAATGGCCGGGTAGTGGATTTCACCCGTGCCCGGTTCCCTGCGCCCCGGCACATCCGCGACCTGGATTTCACCGATGGCGCTGCCGGCGCGCTGGATCAGCTCGATCAGGTTTCCTTCGCCGATCTGCGCATGATAGAGGTCCAGGTTCATCTTGAGGTGAGGGCTGCCCACGGCCTCGATCAACGCCAGGGTATCGTCGGCGCGTGCGAACGGCGTGCCGGGGTGGTCCACCTCGGTGTTGAGGTTTTCCAGCAGGAAGACCCGGCCGGCGTCTTCGCCCAGGCGGGCGATTTTTTCCAGGGTCTTGCAAGCGCTCAGCCACATGCGACCGGTGGTGAGGGCCACCGGTTTGACGGGCAGGCCTTGGTCGCCCAGGCCCGTGCCGTGCAGGTTCAGGCTTGGGCAGTTCAATCGGGCGGCGACGGCCAGGGATTCGCGCGCGCTGTCGAGCAATTGCTGGATGCCCTGCGGATCGGTCAGGTTGCCCTCGATGTAGCCGGTCATCGACGTGAAGTCGGCGCCGGTGGCAACCAGGGCGGCGATGTCCTTTTGGGTCCAGTCCCAGATTTCAGCACTGAAGCCCAGCGCATGAATCCGTTCGACCCGTTCGATGAAGGGCCGGTCGAGGAAGACCATTTCGGCGCTGACCGCCAGCTTGAAGGGGGTAAAGCTCATGGCCGGCCTCCTTGCACGCGCACCGGCTGGCCTTGCTGGAACGACTCGATGCACGCACGGGCAATGGCCAGCGCGGCCCGGGCGTCTTCGCCGCTGGCCAGCGGTTTGGCACCGCTGCGCAGGCAGTCGACGAAGTGGTTGAGCTCGGCCACGTAGGCATCGCGCAGCAGGTCGGTGTCCAGGCGCTGTGTGTCGGCCTGGATGCCATCGGCCAGGTAGCGCACCAGGTCGCCATCGTGCACGCCACCCATGGTCAACATGCCGGCGCTGCCGAACACCTCGCCCCGGACATCGTAGCCATACACGGCCTGGAAGTTCGCCTCGGCGGTGGCGATGGCGCCATTGTCGAAACGCAGGGTCACCGTGGCGGTGTCGAGCAACCCCTTGCTTTTGAATGCCGGGGCGATCAGGGCATCGGCCATCACGAAGACCTCGACCACTTCGGCGCCGGGATTGAGGTAGCGCAAGGTGTCGAAATCGTGGATCAGGGTTTCCAGGAAGATGACCCACTGTGGCGAGTTGGCCGGGTTGTTCAACGCCGGGTCGCGAGTCAGCGAGCGCAGCAGTTGTGGGGTGCCGATGCGGCCGGCGGCCACGTCCAGGTGGGCGGTGCGAAAGCTCTTGGCGAAGCGGCGGTTGAAACCCACTTGCAGGGTGACCCGGGCATTGGCTGCGACGGCGATGGCGCGGTCGGCTTCGTCAAGGGTGATGGCCATGGGTTTTTCGCAGAACACATGCTTACCGGCACGGGCGGCGTTGATGACCAGCTCGGCGTGGCTGCGGGCCGGAGCGGCGATCAACACGCCGTCGATCTCGGGGTCGTCAAGCAACTGCTGGGGGTCGGTATAGACCCGCGTCACGTCCAGTTGTGCAGCCAGGCGGGCGGCTTGGCCAGGCGTCGGGTCGGCGATGGCCGCCAGGCAGGCACCGGGAATGTGGCGGGCGGCCGTCAGGCCGTGAAAGCTGCCCATGCGACCGGCACCGATGAGGCCGAGGCGAATGATCTTGGATGTGTTCATGAAACGGGCTTCCTTGTTGTTATGAGCCAGTGGTTGCACTGTGCTGAGAAAGAGCAAGCCCTGTGCCAGTTAATAAGCAATTGATAAATAACGATTTATTTTTGAGTTGATGGAAAAAGTGTTAAATCTAATGACATGCCTATACTGGACATGTCTAAAAAATGAACATTGGAGAAGCCTGTGCTACCGGCGCCCATCGCTGTCAGCGAGCAAGACCTCGACTACATCACTTCCCTCGGTCCGGCGTCGTTGAGTGACGGGCCGATCCCCGAGTTGGAACGGGCCTGGCTGGCGTGCCTGGCGGGACGCGTCGAGCGCCCCGCCGGGGTCCGGCAGGTGATCTGGAACTCCTGGCTGCGCAGCGTCGAGGCCGGTCTCGATCCCGAGGATGGCGTGTACCGCTTCGTCGAGCCGGCCGTGCTGACCGCGACGCTGGCCGCCCACCGGGCGATGATTGCGGTGGCCGCCGAGGTCATGGGCGGATTGCTGGCCTACAACCCCAGGGGGCACATCAACCTGACCGATGCCCAAGGGACCACGCTGTACTTCTGCGGCCTCGACCTCACGCCGGTGGGCAGCCGCCTGCTGGAATCGGTGCAAGGCACCAATTGCACCGGCCTGGCGCTGGCGGAAGACCGCCTGGTCTACGTGCTGGCCGAAGAGAACTTCGGCACTGGCCTGCGTCGACGGCGCATGCATTGTGCCGCCGCCCCGATCCGTGACCCGCAGGGCCGGACACTGGCCATCCTGACCCTGACGGCAGAGCCGGGCTGGTTTCACTTCCATACGCTGGGCACCGTCCAGGCCGCCGCTGAAGCCGTCTCGCGACAGATGGCACTCCAGGCGTTGCTGGAGGAGCAACAGACGGTGCTTGAAGTGCTCAACGAAGGCTTGGTCGTGCTGGACGAGCGCGGCTGCATCAGGGCCATCAACGGCTACGCGCGACAGCTGTTTGGCGTCGGACGCGACCTGCTGGGCCAGCCGTTCCAACGCCTGGGCCAGAGCGAGCTGAGCGACAAAATGTTGCTGCGTGGCGGAGAAGGGCTGCGAGACCTGGATTGCACGTTCGAACTGCATGACCGCAGTCACCTGGCGTGCCTGGTGTCGGTGTGTGCGCTGGAGCAGGGCGGCCGCATCGTTTCGCTGCGCGAGAACCGGCGCATCCGGGACATCACGCGACGGCTCATCGGCACCCAGGCCAGCTACACCTTCGACACCATCCAGGGCAGTTCCCGGGCGATCCAGGACGCGCTGCACCTGGGGCGCATCGCCAGTCGCAGCGACTCGACCACGTTGATCCTTGGTGAAAGCGGCACCGGCAAGGAACTGTTCGCCCAGGCGATCCACAACGCCAGCGAGCGGCGCGGCGGCCCGTTCGTGGCGGTCAACTGCGGGGCGATCCCGCGGGACCTGGTGCAGAGCGAGTTGTTCGGGCATGTCGAAGGCGCCTTCACCGGTTCGGCGCGCGGCGGCTCGGCCGGCAAGTTCGAGTTGGCCGATGGCGGCACGATCTTTCTCGACGAAATCGGTGACATGTCATTCGGTGCCCAGGTCAGCCTGTTGCGGGTCTTGCAGGAAGGCGAGGTCACCCGGGTGGGGGCGAAGAAATCCCAGCGGGTGAACGTACGCATCATCGCCGCCACCCACCGCAACCTCAGCCAAGCCGTGGCCGATGGCGCGTTTCGCGAAGACCTTTACTACCGGCTCAATGTGCTGAACCTGACGGTGCCGCCGCTGCGCATGCGTCGCGAGGATGTGCCGTTGCTGGCGCAGCATTTCCTCGGCCGCTGCGCCCGTTCACTGCGCAAGGCGGTGCGAGGCATCTCGCCGCAGGCGCTGGATGTGCTGTCTGCCTATCACTGGCCAGGCAATGTGCGGGAGCTGGAAAACATCATCGAGCGAGCCACCAACCTGGCGGTCGGCGAGTTGATCCAGGCGGATGACCTGCCCTTGGAACTCCAGCAGCGTGGCCGGCCGTCACTGCCCGGCAGCGCGACTGAGCGCTCGCCGGCGATGGGGCTCGACGCCCACGAAATGAACGCGATCGTCGCGGCCCTCAAGGAAACCCGAGGCAACATCCGCCTCGCCGCCCGGCAACTGAATGTGTCCCGGGGCGGGCTGTACAACAAGATGAGTCGGTATGGGTTGAGTGCCGAAACGTTTCGTTGCGATGAGCTAGATCGGGGGCTCGGCAAACAGTAGGGCTTCGACGCCGTGCAGCCGTGCCAAGGCCAGCAGCCGCGGCGGCGCATTCGTCACCCTGAAGGGCTCGGCGCGATGCCTGGCACGTCGGCGCGCCTCCAGCAGCAGGGCCAGGGTTGACGTGTCGAAGCGCTCCAGGGCACTGGCGTCGATACAGCTTGCGTCGCCCAGTTGGCCGAGCAGCGTGTTGAACTGCGTTGCAGTGGCGTGGGCGGGCAACCGCCATGTCGAGGGAGCGTTCACGAGTGGCAATGGAGAGGTGGCGTAAGCGCATGAGAAATGTCCCTTTCGCAAGTGATGGATCCGGGCACCGCCGGATGCGTTCGACGAGGTCTTGATGCGCCAGCCTGGGGCCTGCGCGGATAAACGTGACGGGCATCCCGAGGCACGAATGCCCCGCAATGCCCGTCACTGGAACGTGCAACGGATCGGCGGCTTGAGGGGGGCTCAAGCACCTGCCTGGAGCGGGAACAGCCCCATGACCAGGCACACGCCTAGAAGCAGGAAGCTCAGCGCGAACGCCCATTTGAGGGTGTACTTCTGGTGGTCGCTGAACTCCACGCCCGCCAGCCCGCACAACAGGTAGGTGGAGGCGACCAGCGGGCTGAGCAGGTGCACCGGTTGACCTACCAGCGATGCGCGGCCGATTTCCGCGGGGGAGATGCCGTACACCGCGGCCGCCTTGGCCAGCACCGGAAGCACGCCGTAGTAGAACGCGTCGTTGGACATGAAGAACGTGCCCGGGATACTCGCCAGCGCGGTGATCGGCGCCATGTACGGGCCCCAGGTCTCTGGCAGCATCGCCAGGAAGCTGGCCGACATTGCGTTGACCATGCCCGTGCCCGACAGGATGCCGGCCAGGATGCCGGCGGCGAGGAAGATCGCGATCTGGTTCAAGGCCGTTGGCGCGTGGGCGGAAATTCGTCGGCGCTGGTCATGCATGTGCGGGTAGTTGATCACCAGGGCTATCGAGAACGCGACCATGAACAGGATGGACAGCGGCAGCACTTCCGTGACCAGGCCCGTCATCAAGGCGATGGTCAGCCCGGCGTTCAGCCAGAACAACTTTGGCCGGCGCAGTTCGGCGTTCTCCTCGGACATCGAAGGCAAGCCTTCATCGCCATCATCCTCGAAAAGGGTGGCCGCCGCGCCGGCCGAAAGCCGCAGCTTGCCCAGGCGTTGGCGTTCGCGAATGCCGATGAAACAGGCCAGTGCCATGACGCCCAGGAAGGCCACGACCATCACCGGGATCAGCGGCAGGAACAGGTCCGAGGTGTCGACCTGCAGGGACGCGGCCGCCCGTGCCAACGGGCCGCCCCAAGGCAGGAGGTTGGTCACGCTCGCCGCCAGGATGACCACGCACGTCAGGCACAAGGGGTCCATGCGCAGGCGCTTGAACAACGGCAGCATCGCGGTGATGGTGATCATGTACGTCGTTGAGCCATCGCCGTCCAGCGACACCATGCCCGCGAGCAAGGTGGCGAACAGGACCGCCTTCATCGGGTCGCCGTTGATCAGCGTAATGAACTTGCGAATGATGGGATCGAACAGACCGGTATCGAACATGACCCCGAAATAGAGGATCGCGAACATCACCATGATCGCCGTCGGTGCGACCTTGCGCAGCCCCTCGATCATCATGTCGCCCATCTCCGGGCCGAAACCGGCGATCAGCGCGAATACGATCGGCACTGTGGTCATGGCAACCAAGGGTGACAACCGCTTGGTCATGATCAGGGCCATGAAGGTCACGATCATGCCGTAGCCGAGTAGTGAGAGCATTTGTATCACCTTGACGTAAAGTACAATTATTTTTATGGGATCTGCGCGTGGTGCGCATCAAGGTTCCCGAAGGATTGGAATCTGCCAAGCGGGCATGGCTCGTCGAGGGCCCAGGATGGCTCAACTCATATGCAGGCCGCCGTTCAGGGAGAAATCGGCGCCGTTGGCGTAGCCGGATTCATCGGACGCGAGCCAGGCGCACATGGAGGCGATCTCCTGGGCGGTGCCGAGGCGACGGGAAGGGATGTCCTGGATGATCCGGTCCATGACCTCGGCGGTGGTGATGGACTTGAGCTTGTCGGTGGCAATGTATCCCGGAGACACGGTGTTCACCGTCACCCCGCGCGGCCCGACTTCCCGCGCCAAGGCCCGGGTGAACCCGCGGATCGCCGATTTGGCGGTGGAGTAGTTGACCTGGCCGACCTGGCCCAACTGGGCGTTGACCGAGGAAATGTTGATCACCCGTCCCCAGCCTCGCTCGACCATTGCATCGATGACCTGCTTGGTCACGTTGAAGAGCGAATTGAGATTGGTATCGATCACGGCGGCCCAATCGTTGGGCTGCATGTCGTGGAACACCACGTTTCGAGCGGTGCCGGCATTGTTGACCAGAACTTCGACCGGGCCGTATTGGCGCTTGATCTCCTCGAAGGCCCGGCGGCAGGAATCCCAGTCGGCCACGTTGCCTTCGGAGGCGATGAAGGAAAACCCCAGCGCTTTCTGCTGGGCCAGCCAGGCATTTTTCAACGGAGAGTTCGGGCCGCATCCCGCGACGACGGTAAACCCGTCTTTTGCCAATCGCTGGCAGACAGCGGTGCCCAGTGTTCCCATGCCAGCGGTGACAAAGGCGATTTTTTTGCTCATGCGTTAACTCCTGTTGTGTTTTCTTGTGGGGAGTAGTGCCGGTGGCGATGAAGGGCCACTGGCCGCTAATAGACTCCACTGCAAATTGTTTTGCAAGCTAACGCAGTACAATTTGCCAAAAAACAGGCGTCTTTTTTTACGAACGGTGGGTGCTCGGCTATCCGTGCGAGGGGTAGCCGAGGGCGGCAGTCGACCTGATCCTGTTGATTTTCCTGCCGTTTATTCGTCCCGGCCTCAGGCGTGCAGCAGGTGCCGAAGCTTCAGTACCGCGCTGTCAGGCGTGGTCAGCACTTCGAGCCCGCTGGCCTTGCTGGCGGCCACCGCAGCGCTGGTCATGGAAAACTGCGCAAAGCACAGCAGGTCGCTGCCTGTGATGTCGCTGGCCCGTTCGCTGATCAGTTGGTCATGGCACGCCTGATTGCCGCGACGCAGCTCATCGAAGGCGTTGTCGCAGACGTAGGTGGCCAACGCCAGCTCCCGACCCTGCTGGCTTGCATGCTGTTCGAATTCCTCGACCATCGACGTGATGGCCTGGGGAAACGTCGCCAACAAGGCCAGCTTGCCGGTCCTGCGCAGCGCTTCTTCGATCATGGCTTCGTTCGGCTTGAGCACCGGGATACTCAGCGCACGTTTGCACTGGTCGATGGCATCACCAAACGCCGAACACGTGAACAGGATGCCGTCGGCGCCCGACGCCGAAGCGTAGCTCGCCAGCTTCACGAAGCGCTCGGTCAAGGCCGGCGTGAGTTCGCCCGCAGCAGCCAGATCGCGGGACAACGAGTCCTCCAGCAGGTTGGCCAGCCTGGCTTCAGGCCACAGGCGCGCGAAGGCGTCACTGATCGGCGCAATGGAGACGGCAGTGGCGTGGATCAGAAAAATCAGCGGTGCAGTCATGTGTTCCCCGGGTCGTAGTGGTGTGATTGTGTGTTATTTTTTCGCAAGGCCTGGCCTGTGGCGACAGCGTCCACTCTGCGTATCGACCCTAACCTTCTTTGATCACTGATAGCCATGAATTCAGCAGAACCGACTCTTGAACCACCCGCGGGCGATCTGTCCAGGGTCAAGGTCAAGATAAAGAAAGACCTGGCGGAGCAACTGGCGCCCAAGATCATCGACATGGCCCGCGCCCGGTCGATGCGTGCCGGTGACCCCCTGCGCGAAGAATCTTTCGCCAAGGAGCTGGGGGTTTCCCGCTCGCCGATACGCCGTGGATTCGCCTTGCTCGCCGAGCTTGGCCTGGCCGTCAAGGAGCCCAACCGCGGGTACTTCCTGACCGCTGACGCGCGGGGTATCGACAGCGGCAAGTTGCCGTTGGAGGTCGATCCGTTCGAAGACTTCTACCTGCGGGTGGTCGACGACGTGCTCCGTGGCGATATTCCCACGACGTTTTTCGAAGCCGAGCTGATGCGCAAGTACGCAGTGCCTCGTGGGCAACTGCTGAAGGTGCTCAGTCGCCTGGCCAACGAAGCCATGGTCGAGCGCAAGCCCGGGCAGGGCTGGGAGATCAATAGTTTCCTGCACGACTCCAAGGCCCATATCCAGAGCTACCGCTTTCGCATGGCCATCGAGCCTGCGGCCTTGCTCGAACCCGGCTACGTGGTAGACAAGGTGGCCTTCGCCAAGGCGCGCACGGCGCAGCAGCAATTGCTCGACGGCGACATCTTCAAGCTGTCGCGCTCGCAGTTGTTCCAGATCGGTGCACAGTTGCACGAGCTGATCGTCCGTTGTTCGGGCAACGCATTCTTTCTTGAAGCCATCCGCCGCCAGAACCAGTTGCGTCGCTTCATGGCCTACAAGGCCAACGTGGATCGGCCTCGGTTGATCAACCAGTGTAAGGAGCACATCCAACTCCTGGACTTGATCGAAAGTGGGCAGCGTGAAGCGGCTGCGGATTTTTTGCGCAACCACCTCGATGTCGTCGGCCGGCAAAAAACTGAAAAAGAAGCCAGGGACGAGCTGGAGCACCAGCGCAGCCTTGAGGTTTCCGCCCGCCGTTAAGTCGTCTCTGCACGCCTGTCGCCCCCGTTTTGCGTCCGGCCAGCTTGCCAATGCGACATCGGACGCTCGTGGGACTCAAGCATTGCGCAAATTGTATATTCATGCAATAAAATGCAATCTGTCGACCTGCGAAGGCGATAGCGTCCGGGTTCATGGCCTTGGCGGGGCCCTTGAGCAGTGCTCCGGTCTTCGTTCAAAATTGTACGTTGTAGTGACGATGTACATAAAAGGTCGTTTCAGTCCCGGCAAACACATCCGCTCAATAAAAAGGTAAGGGGTTAGCGATGCGCATTTTGGTACTTCCTGGTGATGGTATCGGTCCGGAAATCATCGAGTCTTCGATGTCGGTTCTCAAAGCAGCCAATCAGAAGCTCGGCCTCGGGCTGACATTCGACTATGACGATGTCGGCTTTGCCAGCTTGAGCAAATACGGCACCACCCTGCGCGAAGAAGTGCTGGAAAAGGCCAAGGGCTACGACGGCATCATCCTCGGCACCCAATCCCATGCGGATTACCCGGCGCCTGAAAAGGGCGGGCGGAATGTGTCGGCCGGCTTCCGGATCGGCCTGGACCTCTATGCCAACGTCCGGCCAGCCCGTACCCGACCGTTCCTGGCCTCGAACATGAAGGAAGGCAAGGTGATGGACCTGGTGATCATGCGCGAGGCCACCGAGGGGTTCTACCCGGATCGCAACATGAGCCGTGGCTGGGGTGAGGTGATGCCGACGCCGGACATGGCCCTGTCCACGCGCAAGATCACCCGCCACTGCAGTGAGCGCATCGCTCGCCGGGCGTTCGAACTGGCCATGAAGCGCGGGAAGAAAGTCACCGCCATCCATAAGGCCAACAGTTTCCACATGACCGACGGCCTCTTCCTGGAGTGCGTTCGGGACGTGGCCAGGGAATTTCCGCAGGTTGTCCTCGACGACTTGCTGGTCGACGCCTCGACCGCTCACCTGGTGCGCAACCCGGAGCGTTTCGACGTGCTGGTCGCGACGAATTTCTATGGCGATATCCTCAGCGACCTGGCCAGCGAGTTGTCCGGCAGCCTCGGGCTTGCGGGCTCGATGATGGCCAGCGATCACCATTGCTGTGCCCAGGCCCAACATGGCTCGGCACCGGACATCGCCGGCCAGGACAAGGCCAATCCGGTGTCGATGATCCTTTCCGTCGGCATGTTGCTGGCGTGGATGGGCGAGCACCACGGTCGGCCGGCCTTGATCGACGCCGCGCAGGCAATCGACAAGGCGGTCGATGCCGTGCTGGAGGACCCTCGCCAGCGCACCCCTGACCTTGGCGGCGCCTTCGGGACCCAGGCCTTCGGCAACGCGGTCGCGAACCTCATCCTGGGCTGAGCGGCGAGGACGCCGCATCGGCCATGGCGGCCGGCGGCTGTCGGATAACTACATCGGCCTGGTCCCGCACCCACTTCAGGCGAGACCGGGCCCGAGGAGCGAACAGTGAGTCAATTACTACTGGGTTGCATCGCCGATGATTTCACCGGCGCAACGGACCTGGCCAGTACCCTGGTGAGCGGCGGGATGCGAACGTTGCTGGTGATCGGCATTCCACAGGGGCCCCTGCCGGCGGACATCGATGCGGTCGTGATCGCCCTGAAAAGCCGGACCATTGCCAGCGAGGCCGCCGTCAGCCAGTCATTGCAAGCGTTGCAGTGGCTGCGCGGGGCGCAATGTCGGCAGTTTTTCTTCAAATACTGCTCGACCTTCGACTCCACTCCCCAGGGCAACATCGGCCCTGTCGCCGACGCCTTGGCGCAGGCTCTGGGCGTGTCGTTCGTCGTGGCGTGCCCGGCGTTTCCGGAGAACCAGCGCACCCTGTTCCAAGGGCACTTGTTTGTCGGCGATGTGCTGTTAAGCGAGTCAGGCATGCGCAATCATCCGCTGACGCCCATGACCGACGCCAACCTGGTGCGCGTGCTGCAACAGCAGACGGGCAGGGCGGTGGGGTTGGTTGCGCACGGGGTCGTCAGGCAAGGCGCGGACGCTATCTCAGCTCGCTTGCAGTCTCTCCAGGCCCAGGGTTTCGGCTACGCCATCGTCGATGCCATCGAAGATGAGCATCTGCATGCGATTGGCACGGCGCTGGCCCACCATCCGCTGATCACGGGGGGCTCCGGCGTGGCCCGGGGCTTGCCCGGCAATTTCCGGCGCGCCGGTTTACTCGGTGAAGCTCAAGCTGCCTCGGTGCTGCCCGTGCTCGAAGGGTTCGGTGCGGTGGTGT
Source organism: Pseudomonas sp. MS646 (assembly GCF_036693845.1). NCBI lineage: Bacteria > Pseudomonadati > Pseudomonadota > Gammaproteobacteria > Pseudomonadales > Pseudomonadaceae > Pseudomonas > Pseudomonas sp. MS646. The sequence goes on along the minus strand of NZ_CP144763.1, from coordinate 3,693,684 downwards.
CGGGCAGTTGTTCGTTGGCAACCAACGGGCAGGTCGAGCATTGGCGCAAGGAGAGGCCAAGCTTCGCCATTGATCCGTTGCAGTTGGCCAATGGGCAGGACTTGGTGCGCGCCGCCCTCGAATGGGCCCAGGGCCTGCTCGCGGCCGGGCCGGTCTTGATCTACGCCAGCGCTGCTGCCGATTCGGTGAACCGTGCCCAACAGGCACTTGGCGTTGAAGCCGCCGGCCAACTCGTGGAAGAGGCCTTGTCCGCCATCGCCGTGGGGCTCTACAACCTGGGCGTGCGTAAATTGGTGGTGGCGGGTGGCGAAACGTCTGGGGCGGTCGTCAAGGCGCTCGGGATCAAGGCCCTGAGAATCGGCATCACGATCGACCCCGGTGTGCCCTGGACCCTCGGCCTGCGAGACGATCCGCTGGCGCTGGCACTCAAGTCGGGCAATTTCGGCTCGGTCGATTTCTTCGAGAAGGCGTTGGCCTGTGCGCCTTAGGGCGTTGTTCACCTCACTGGGGCGGTGGTGGGCGACCCCGGTCGTCGGTGCGGCGGGCGCCTGGCTGGCCAGCGTCTTCCATTGGCCGCTGCCCTGGATCATTGGCTCGATGCTGGCGGTCATCCTGGTGCGTTGCCTGGGTGGGCCCCTGGGGGAAATACCCTATGGCCGCCTGTCAGGCCAATGGATGATCGCTACCTCCATCGGCCTGCATTTCACACCGGCGGTGCTGGAGCAGATCCTCGGGCATTTCGTGATGATGGCGTCCGCGGCGGTCCTGACGATGCTGCTGGCACTGCTGGGCATCGCCTTCATGCAGCGCAGGGGCATGGACCTGACCACTGCATTCTTCGCGTTCATGCCGGCGAACTTCTCCGAGATGATCCAGGCCGGCATCCGGCACAAGGCCAACGTCAGCCAGATCGCCGCTGCGCACAGCATGCGCCTGGTGCTGATCGTCCTGTGCGTGCCGCCGGCGATGTTCTTCACCGCTCAGGTCTCACCCTCGGTGGTTCCCGCGCGCCTGCCAAGTGACTGGCATTGGTTGCTGCCGCTCCTGGCAGGCGGGGCGCTCACGGCCGTCATCTGGAAGCGCTGCCGGTTGCCCAACCCCTGGATGTTCGGCCCCATGGCCTGCTGTGCCGTGGTCACGGCTGCCTGCAACGTGCAAACCGCATTGCCGGTGGAGCTCAGTCACTATGGGCAGTTGATGATTGGCTGCGCCCTGGGCGGTTACTTCGACCGGCAGTTCTTCCGCTCCTCTCCGGCCTTCCTGCTCAAGGTGTCGGTGTTCACGGTGATCATGATCATGTCGACCGTGGGGCTGGCGGCGCTCATCGGGCTTTGGCTTCATGTCCCGCTGATGACGCTGGCCCTCGGGATGATGCCGGGCAGCAGCACGGAAATGTACCTGACCGCCGAAGCATTGAACCTGGCCGTGGGGGTGGTGACCGCGATGCAGATCATGCGGCTTGTCGTGGTGATGCTCTGTGCCGAGCCGATCCATGGCGCATGGCTGAAGTATCTGCGCAATCGCCGCATGTGAGGCCGGAAAACCACGGCGCGGCCCCGGCAGGCACTGTTGCATCCGGGGCGCGAGGGCGCCGGCGTCACCAGTTGGCGGCGAAAACGCTGCGCAACTCCTCGATCGCGCGCTCGTCCAGCGGTGCCGGCTTGGGGTCGCTCATCAGCCAGAGCTTTGCCGTCTCCTCCAGCTCCTCCAGCGCGAAGCTGGCCTTCGATACCGAACTTTCCCACACCACCGGGCCAAGGCGCTCCAGCATCACGCCCCGCACACGCTGTGCCCATAGCGCCACTTGCGCGGCGACCTCGGGCGAGCCCGGCCGTTGATAGGCGATCAGGGGAATGTGCCCGACCTTCATCACTTGATAGGGCGTCAAGGGCGGGAGGATGTCGTCGTCGTGCCAGACGCCTGCCAGGGTCAGCGCCACGAGCGCGGTCGAATGGGTGTGCACGACGCCGTTGACGGTTGGATTGCGGTCGTACACCTGCCGGTGCAGCGCCAAGGTCTTGGACGGCTTGCTGCCGGAGACCCAACTGCCGACCCGGCTGACTTTGGCGATCTGCGCGGGCTCCAGCCGGCCCAGGCAAGCGTCCGTCGGGGTGATCAGCCAGCCATCTTCCAGGCGCGCACTGATATTGCCGGCGCTGCCAACGGCATAGCCGCGGGCATACAGGCTTGCGCCAACGGTGCAGATTTCTTCGCGCAGTTGTTGCTCGTGATGACTCATCGTGGGTGTTCCTCGGTGGCCGTGACAGCGCCGTGCTCGGGGTCGAGTGGGCCTGGGGCGTCGGTTGATGATGCACGCCGCGCCAGGATGGGGGATTTTTCCGCCAACGAGCCGCTCAGGTGCTGGCTCATCAGGCGCGCCGCCTCGACGTTGTCACCCTGTTCCACTCGCTCGATCATCTGGATGTGTTCGGCGCACTGTTTGTAGAAGCGGTTGCGGTCGATCATCGAGCGGTATTCGATCAGCCGCCGCATGTTGTTCATCTGCACCAGGATCATGTGGTAGAGCGGGTTGCCCGAGAGCTGGATGAACGCTTCATGGAAGCGAATGCCGCTTTTGAGCAGCACGTCGGCGGGCAGGGTCTCGATGCCGCCGTCGAGCAGGCTCTGCTGCTCTTTCTTCAATTGCAGAAGTTTGCTGGCATCAGGCTGGTAAGTCTGTTCCAGCAGCGCCGCGGGTTCGATCAGCGAGCGCACCTTGTAGATCTGTTCGAGGCTTTCCGGGGTCTTCGCCACATCCAGCAAGCGCCAGCCGTAACCGGGTTTCGGCGTCACCCAGCCGACGTTCGCGGCACGGTTGAGCACGTCGACGACCTGGGCTTTTGTCAGGTCGTAGCGCGTGCGCAGCATGTGTTCGGTCACTTCTGCGGGAATGGCGTTGTTCAGCCAATCCTCGGAGAGGCGGTAATAGGCTTCTGGCTCCTCCAACGGGACCCCTTCATCGTGGATATTTGCCACGGGGGCGAGGGCGTCGAGGACGAAGAAACCACGATTGGGCCGTTGTTCGAGGGCCGATTGGTCCGCCAGCAGCACCAGGGCCTCGCGGGCAGGCGAACGCGAGACGTTGAACTGGTCGGCCACTTTCTGCGCGCTGAGATGATCGCCCGTGGCCAATTCTCCGGTCTGGATTTTCTGCCGGATCTGTGCGGCGATTCGTTGCACCAGGGCGCTTGAAGCCATGTCTGTCGTTACTCAAGGCATTGAGGGAAGGTTGACCTTGCTTCGGCCTCGCTGGACCGGAAAGGTATTTCGCAAGTATTGCATTTTGGTACGCCAATATGAAATCTGCTTGGAGATTTCAGCCGATGGGAGCCATCGCAGGCGTTAAGTTATCCGATTTTTCATAAAATTGTACTTTGTTGCCTTGCAAAGCAATTTAGACTGACGTCTAGTAGGCATGCGGGCTCGCCAGCCCGATGGATCAACGACCGCAAGGCACTCACGCCAGCCTCTCCACCAGGAATCAACGGGTGCGATACGACATTACCAGCCTGGACCTTTTCATCACCGTCGCCGAAGAGCGCAACCTGACCCATGCGGCCCGGCGCCGGCACCTGGCGGTGTCGGCGATCAGCAAGCGCATTTCCGAGCTCGAAGCTCAGGTGGGCTCCTCGCTGTTGATACGTAACGCACGGGGCGTGGACCTCACGCCGGCGGGACAATCGCTGCTGTTCTATGCCCGCCAGGTCAAGCAGACCCTTGAGCAACTGGACCATGAACTGGGCGACTACGCCACCGGCGTCAAGGGCCATGTCCGTATCCATGCCATCACCTCGGCGCTCTCCCAGTTCCTGCCGGACGACGTGTCGCGTTTCGTGGCGCTCTATCCGCAGATCAAGTTCGACATCGAGGAACGGGTGGGGTCGGCGGTCATCCGGGCCGTGGCCGATGGTCGTGCCGACCTGGGCATCATCGCGGCCCAGACGCCGGCCCAGGGCCTGGAAACCCTGCCTTATCGCGATGATGAACTGACCCTGGTCGTGCCGGGAGGCCACCCGTTGGCGGCCCGCGAGTCGGTGCGTTTCAAGCAGGTCCTGGCCCATGAGTTTGTCGGGCCGCACCTGGAAAGCTCGATGCACACGCTGCTGACCGACGAGGCGCAAAAGCTGGGCAGGGCGCTCAAGCTCAGGATCCGTATCAGCAGCTTCGACTGCATGTGCCGCATGGTGTCGACGGGCCTGGGGCTCGCCGTGCTGCCACGCAGCGTGATCAACCAATACCTGCGCAGCCACAGGCTCAAGGCCGTGACCCTGGATGAACCTTGGGCGCGCCGTTCGCTGTTGCTGGTCTGCAAGAAATACGACACCGCTTCACCCACCCTCAAAGCCTTGATCGAACACCTGAGTCATCGCCACGACACCAGAGCGTTCTCCGATAGAGAACGCTGACGTGGCAATTGATCAATTTTCACCCGCAGGGGTTGCTCCTACTATCGGTTGATCAGCGGTAACGACTGGTTAACCCGAGCCCCGCGACCTTATAAAAAAGCCTGAGCGATAGAGCATGACCGAGACTGCCCGCGACTTCATCAATCATCTGCAGATCGATGGCACACCCTATGCCTACATCGATTTGAACAAGATGTTCTCACCCCAGCAGCTATCGAAGCTGCCTTATTCGATACGCATCCTGCTGGAGAACGTCGCGCGCTGTTCCCCTCAAGCGCTGCCCTCGGTCATGGCGCGTGCCATTGGCGAGGGCCCTGATTGCGAGGTGCCTTTCCAGCCAAACCGGCTGATGTTCCACGACACCACATGCCTGCCGGCGCTGGCGGATTTCGCCGGGATGCGCGATGTGGTGGCCGAGCTGGGCGGCGATCCGCAAGCGATGAACCCGTTGATCCCTGCCGTCCTGACGATCGACCATTCGGTGATCGTCGAGCATTACGCCGAGGCCGATGCCGTCGAGCAGAACCTGGACATCGACTTCCGACGCAACAGTGAGCGTTACCGCTTCATCAAGTGGGCGCAGAAGAGCCTGGACAACTTCGGGGTGATTCCCCCTGGCACCGGCATCATCCATCAGATGAACATGGAAGCGCTGGCGCAGGTGGTCTGGGAAAGTCGCAGCGAAGACGGCCAGCGTCTGCTGCACCCGGACGACATGGTCGCCACCGACAGCCATACGCCGATGATCAACGCGATTGGCGTGCTGGGTTGGGGCGTGGGCGGCCTGGAAGGGCAGGCCGCGATGGTCGGCGAGCCGGTGCCGATCAGTTTCCCGAAAGTGGTGGGCATCCGCGTGACCAACGCCCTGCGCCCCGGTGTCACCGCCACCGACCTGTCGCTGCATGTGGCCGAGATCTTGCGCAAGCGCTCGGTGGTCGGCAAGTTCGTCGAGTTCACTGGCCCTGGGTTGTCTTCGTTGAGTTGGGCCGCTCGCGGCACGGTCTCGAACATGGCACCTGAGTACGGCGCCACGGTGGTGTTCTTCCCGTTCGACGACGAGACGCTGGCGTACTTGAAACTCAGCGGTCGTTCCGAGTCTTTGTGCAACCGTGTCGTGGGCTACATGCGCGCCCAACCGTTGTGGCGCCGCGACGAGTTGCCCGAACCCCGGTTCGATGAATGGATCGAGTTGGACCTCGACAGTATCGAGCCGAGCGTGGCCGGACCTCACCAGCCGCACCAGCGGCGAAAACTGTCCGATGCCGCGGCGTCGTTTCGCAACGAAGTCATGGGGGGCGCCAACCTGATTGCCGGGCCGGTCGAGCAGACGTTCTTCGAGCCTTCCTTCAAGGAGCCGATCACCCATGGCGCGGTGGTCATGTCCGCGATCACCAGTTGCACCAACACCGCAAACCCGTCGCAGATGATCCAGGCCGGTCTGTTGGCGCGCAAGGCGCGCCAGTTGGGCCTGCACCGCAAACCTTGGGTCAAGACGTCGCTGTCCCCGGGCTCCAGGGTGGTGGCCGACTACCTGGCGGATGCCGATCTGCTGGAAGATTTCCGCGCGCTGGGCTTTGACCTTGCCGGCTTTGGTTGCATGACCTGCATCGGCAACTCGGGGTCCCTGCAGACGCAGGTCGAGCAGTTTGCCGACCAGGGCCTGAAGGGTGTCGTGGTGTTGTCGGGTAACCGCAACTTCGAGGGTCGGGTCAACCCCAAGGTGCCTGCCGGCTACCTGGCGTCCCCGGCCCTGTGCGTGGCCTACGCCATCGCCGGCACCATCGATATCGACCTGGAATCCCAGGCGCTGGCCACGGACCGCGAGGGCAGCCCGGTGTACCTGCGTGACCTGATGCCGTCGGATGCCGAGATTGCCGCGCAAGTGGTCAAGGTGGTCAAGCCTGAGTTCTTCCAGCAACGCCTGGCCAAGGTGTGGGACGGCACGCATCATTGGCAGTCGTTGTCGGCGGAAGGGAGCGTGCAGTTCCCGTGGAGCCCGGATTCGACTTACCTGCGCCGCCCGCAATACCTGGCCGATATCAGCGCCGAGCCGAAGTCCAGCCTGGCCATCCGCGCGGCGCGCACCTTGCTGGTGTTGGGCGACAACGTCACCACCGACCACATTTCGCCGGCCTACTCGATTCCCGCCGATAGCCTGGCCGGCCAATGGTTGCTGGAGCGTGGCGAACACCCCGAGGACCTGAACCAGTATTCCACGCGTCGCAGCAACCACGAGGTGATGCTGCGTGGCGCGTTCACCAACAAGGCCGTGAAGAATCGCCTGTTGGGCGACAGCCATCCGGGCCTGGGGGCCTGGGCCTGGAGCGCCGACCACACCCAGTGCCTGCCGTTGTTCGAGGCTGCCCAGAGCTATGCCAGCCAGCACACGCCCATGCTGGTGTTCGCCGGCATCAACTATGGCGCCGGCTCCAGCCGCGACTGGGCGGCCAAGGCCCAGGCCCTGCTGGGGGTGAAGGCCGTCGTGGCTCGGAGCATCGAGCGTATCCACCGCAGCAACCTGATCGGCATGGGGGTCATCCCCCTGCAATTCATGCCCGGGCAGTCGGTCGACGATCTGGCATTGCAGGGCGACGAGCGCTTCGACTTTTTCGGCCTGGATGACCTCGATGTGGGCGACAACCCCGTGAGCATGGTGATGCAGCGGGCCAACGGCGAGTCGTTGCAGGTGTCGCTGAACGTGCGTATCGACTCCCTCCAGGAGATTCGCTACCTGGTCAACGGCGGTGTGCTGCCGTTCGTGATCCGCAAGGTGGTCCAGCGCACGCAGCGGCCCGTCGTCTGATACCCGGAGAATGCCCCCTATGTTTGCCTATGTTGGATCAAGAACCACGCGCGAGCGCAACGCTCGCGGCGAGGGCATCAGTGTCTACAAAGTGGACCAGGAGCAGGGCACGCTGGCGCTTGTCCAAGTGGTCAAGGCGCTGGTGAACCCGTCTTTCCTGGCCTTGAACAAGGCCGGTGACCGGCTCTACACCGTTCACGGGGACCAGAGCGGCGTGAGCGCCTTCAGCATCGACAAGACGACTGGCAGGCTGACCTTCCTCAACCGGCAGGGCTGCGAAGGCCAGAACCCGGTGCACCTGGCGCTGGACCCTGGCGAGCGATTCCTGGTGGTGTCGAATCACCTTACCGGCTCGCTGGCAGTGCTGAACGTGGAAGAGGACGGGGCGCTCGGGGCGGTCAACCAACTGCTCGAACTGGAAGGGCCGATTGGCCCGCATCGGGTCGAGCAGCCGTTCTCCAAGCCGCATTTCAATGTCTTCGACCACACCGGCCAGTTCGTGCTGGTGCCGGACAAAGGCCTGGATCGGGTGTTCAGCTTTCGATTCGACGCGGGCCAGTTGTACCCGGCCGCCCAACCCTTCGTGGCGACTCGCGAGGGGGCCGGGCCGCGGCATCTGGCGTTTCACCCCCACGCGCCGTTTGCCTACGTGATCAACGAGCTGGACAGCACCGTCACCACCTATCGCTTCGACGCTCGGACGGGGGCACTGGCAGCGCTTCAGAACCTGCCGTCGTTGCCTGCGACCTTCACCGGCAACAGCCGGGCGTCGGAAGTCGAAGTGGATCGCAGCGGCCGTTTTCTCTACGCCTCCAACCGGGGTTACGACAGCGTGGCGGTGTTTGCCATCGATCCGGACAGCGGTTTGTTGAGCCCGGTGCAATTCACGCCCACCGACGGCAAGACGCCCCGTTTCTTCGCGCTCACACCCAATGGGCAGTTTCTTTTCGCACTCAACGAAGACAGCGACACCCTTGTCTCGATGGCCGTGGACCCGGACACGGGTGGCCTTGCCAGGACAGGGTTTTCGATTTCGACGGGCAGCCCTGTCTGCATGGTCTTCTCGCCCTGAGCGTTCTGATCCACACCCTGCAATGACACCAGCAGGTTACCGCCTGCTTCAACGAGGTCGCCATGAACAATAACAATCCTGATGAAGCCGCGATCGTTCGCAAGGTTACCCTGCGAATCATCCCTTTCGTTTTCCTGCTCTACATCGTCTCCTATCTCGACCGTGCCAACATCGGCTATGCCGCCCTGCAAATGAACAAGGAGCTCGCCCTGTCCAGCGAGGCCTTCGGTTTCATTTCGGGGATCTTCTTCATCGGCTACTTCCTGTTCGAAGTGCCGAGCAACGTGATGTTGAACAAGTTCGGCGCCAGGGTCTGGATCGCCCGCATCCTGGTGACCTGGGGTTGCATCGCCGCCCTGACCGCGTTCGCGCAGACCGCCAACCAGCTCTACATCCTGCGTTTTTTCCTCGGTGTGGCCGAGGCCGGTTTTTTCCCGGGCATCATCGTCTACCTGACCTTCTGGTTTCGCGCCAAGGAACTGGCCACCACGGTGGCGCTGTTCACAGCGGCGATCCCGGTGAGCTACATCATCGGCGCGCCCATGAGCACTTGGATCATGGACAACGTCAGCTGGTTCGACTGGAGCGGGTGGCGCTGGATGCTGTTCCTGGAAGGCATTCCCGCGGTGTTCCTCGGTGTTGCCTGCTTCTTCTACCTGACGGACCGCCCCGAACAGGCCAAATGGTTGAAGCCTGAGGAGCAGCAATGGTTGATCGCCGAGTTGGAGCGCGATCGCCTGAGCCGCAAGGACGTCAAGAGCCTGGGCGTCTACAAGACCATGACCCACCCCAAGGTCCTGTACCTGGCGTTCATCTATTTTGTCTACCAGTGCGGCAGCCTCGGCGTCGGCTACTGGATGCCACAGATCATCAAGGGCTTTTCCGAGTCACTGACCCATACGCAGATTGGCCTGATCGCAATGCTGCCGTACATCGTCGCCACGGCGGCGATGATTCTCTGGTCGCGGCATTCGGATCTGCGCAATGAACGCAAGCTGCATTCGGCCCTTCCATTGTTGATGGCCGCGCTGGGCCTGGTCGGTGCGGCGGTGCTGGGCAATCCATTCCTGGCCATGGCGATGATCTGCATTGCGCTGTCCGGGCTCTACAGTTTCAAATCGCCGTTCTGGGCCTTGCCGACGCTGTTCCTGGACCGCGCCACGGCGGCGGTGTCCATTGCGGTGATCAACTCCATCGGCAACCTTGGCGGCTTCGTCGGGCCGTCACTGATCGGCCTGGTCAAGGGCACCAGCCACAGCGCCGCCAATGGTTTGTTGTTCCTCAGCGCGTTGTTGCTTATTGGCTTCCTGATGACGCTGTTCATGCGGGTGACCAACCGGCCAGCGCCCGACGCCGGGGCGGCCTTGGGGCGCCAGGCCCATTGAGACTGACGCCTTGTCCAGGCAAGGCTTTCACTGAACCAGGAGCAAGCAATGAGTGTTATCAGCCAAGCAGTAATCGATCAGTTGGCGCCGCAAGGCCTGCTGCGGGCAGCCATCAACTTTGGCAATCCGGTGCTGGCGCAAAAGGCTGGGGATGGATCGCCCCAAGGGGTGTCGGTCGCCCTGGCACGGGCGCTGGCCGAGGAACTCGGCGTACGCCTGGAGATGATCACGTTCGATGCGGCCGGCAAGGTCTTCGCGGCACTGGAGGAGGGGGTATGGAACGTCGCCTTCCTGGCGATCGAGCCGGTGCGTGAGGAGCAGATTGCGTTCAGCGAACCCTACGTGATCATCGAAGGGACATACCTGGTGGCTGCGGACTCGCCTTACCGGCAGGTGGAAGACCTGGACCGGCCGGGCCTGCGGTTGGCCGTCGGCAAGGGCGCGGCCTACGATCTGTTCCTTTCCCGGACGCTGGAGCATGCGCAGCTTGAGCGCGCACCGACATCCGCGGGCGCGGTGGATCTGTATGTTGAACAGGGCCTGGATGCGGCGGCCGGCGTACGCCAGCCCTTGGAGCAGGTCGCGGCGCGCAACCCACGGTACCGGGTCCTCGACGGCGCGTTCACGTCCATCCGGCAGGCGATGGCCGTGCCACGTCGCTGCGAAGCCGCAGCGGCCTACGTCCGGGATTTCATCGAGCGTAAGAAAGCCGAAGGCTTTGTCCACGCCGCATTGGCCGCCAGTGGGCAGGCTGACGTGACGGTGGCGCCGTCAGCGTGAAGTGAGAGGAGGGTGGGGCTAGCGCTTTCGAAAGCAACCTCACCCCCCCTAGGTTGTGTACGAAACAGTTTGAAACGCAGGTTAGGCAAGGCAAAAACCGGCGAGGAACGACCGGGGTCGCGCTCGACTTGACTGGTTGTCAATGAGCATTCCGAGCCGGTTTTTAACGCCGCATAACCAAGTTTCAGGCTATTTCGTACATAGCCTAGGGCAAACCCGTCAGGTCACCACGCGATAGCACGGGACATACGCCGCGCCGCCGGGCAGTTTCATGCGGTGCTGGGCGACGAAGGCCTGGAGCAGGCGGTCGAGGGGTTCCATGATGGCGGGGTCGCCGTGGATCTCGTACGGCCCGTGTTCCTCGATCAGGCGAATGCCCTTGTCCTTGACGTTACCCGCCACGATGCCCGAGAACGCCCGGCGCAGGTTGGCGGCCAGTTCGTGGGGCGGCAAGTCGCGGCTCAGGCCCAGACTGGCCATGTTGGCGTGGGTCGGGTCGAACGGGCGCTGGAAGCCTTCGTCGATCTTCAGCAGCCAATTGAAGTGGAACGCGTCGTTGCGCTCGCGGCGGAACTGCTTGACCTCCTTGAGGCCCTGGGTCATCTGCCGCGCCACTTCGGCCGGGTCGTCGATGATGATCTGGTAATGCTTCTGCGCCGCCTCGCCCAGGGTCGCGCCGACAAAGGCGTGCAACTGGTCGAGGTACGGCGCCGCGCTTTTCGGCCCGGTGAGGATCACCGGGAAGGGCAGGTCCTGGTTGGACGGGTGCATCAGGATGCCCAGCAGGTAGAGGAACTCTTCCGCGGTGCCGGCACCGCCCGGGAAAATGATGATGCCGTGGCCGACGCGCACGAAGGCTTCCAGGCGCTTCTCGATGTCCGGCAGGATCACCAGCTCATTGACGATCGGGTTCGGCGCCTCGGCGGCGATGATGCCCGGCTCGGTCAGGCCCAGGTAGCGGCCACCATGGATGCGCTGCTTGGCGTGGGCAATGGTGGCGCCTTTCATCGGGCCCTTCATCACGCCCGGACCGCAGCCGGTGCAGATGTCCAGGCTGCGCAGGCCCAACTCGTGGCCGACTTTCTTGGTGTACTTGTACTCTTCGGTGTTGATCGAGTGCCCGCCCCAGCACACGACGATTTTCGGCTCCACGCCAGGGCGCAAGGTGCGGGCGTTGCGCAGCAGGTGGAAGACGTAGTCGCTGATGCCCTGGGACGAGCTGAGGTCGATGCGCTGGCTGTCCAGTTCGTTTTCGGTGTAGACGATGTCGCGCAGGGCGCTGAACAGCATTTCCCGGGTGCTGGCGATCATTTCACCGTCGACGAAGGCATCGGCCGGTGCGTTCAGCAGCTCCAGGCGCACGCCACGGTCCTGCTGGTGAATACGGATCTCGAAGTCCTTGTAGGCTTCGAGGATGGTCTTGGCGTTGTCGACATGGGCGCCGGTATTGAGGATAGCCAGGGCGCACTGGCGGAAGAGGGTGTAGATACTGCCGGAACCGGCTTCACTCAGTTGCTGGACTTCGCGCTGGGACAAGGTCTCCAGGCTGCCCTTTGGGCTCACCGAGGCATTGATTACATGTCTTTGAGTCATTCAGCGTTCCTTGAAAACGATGCCGTGCACACAGAGGCGGCATCTTGAAAAATACGTCCACGGGCAAAGATCGCACGATCCTTGCGGTATCGCCATGGGCTTTGATCCGGATCCTTCGGATCGGTTGCCGCACACAATGCGCCCCAGCATAGCTAAATCGACCGGGCAGGCGATAATGCGCGACTCTTTTCATGCCATACAAGGAAATTGCCCCGCGATGTTCGAGATCAAACCGTGGGACGCCGGGATCTACCGGCAGCAGACCCGACGCAGCACCTTCATCCTGGCCGTGACGTTCCTGGCGCTGGCGATGTTGCTCTCCAGCCTGGCCGTGATGTTCTTCGGTACGCCCGGAGGCGACAACCTGCGCTTCAATCTGGGGGGCGTGATTGTCGCGGTGCTGGCGATGGTCGCATTGCTGCGCGGGTACTTCTGGTCGCAGCCGTGGATGGCTGCGGCGGTGTACGGCTGGCAGCTCAAGCGCAGCCTGATGAGTGTTACCAATGTCATGCACCAGGTGAAGGCCGGCGTGCAGGCCGAGGACCCGGCGGCGATGAAACTGCTGCGGTTCTACCACCTGGGTCTGGCCCAGATGTATCAGTTGGACGCCAACTCCAGCGACCAGGGCTCTTTGGCCCGCGAAGCCGATGACCACCTGGCGAAGATGCAGGCGCTGGGCCTGGAGGGTGAACAACCCCGCCTGGATCCGGCCTGGATCGACGCGGTTAAACGCGTGCCGGGCGGGCGTTGATCGGACCGGAGGCAGGCACTGGGTCGAGGGGGCCCGCCCGTCGGTTGGTCGCCAGGAAAATCAAACCGGCGTGACCGAGCGTCATTCTCATGTCCTGTCATGGACAGGAGAAACGACATGCCAGGTAAAAGCGTTTATTCAACGTGGGCAGTGCTGTGCGCAGCAGTGGTCGGCTTGACCGGCTGCGCGGGCGGTAACACCGACTCGCCAGTGAGCGCGCCGGGAGTGGCGAAAACGCCGACCACCGCGGCGCTGGAAGTGGGGGCGGGGCTGATGCAGGACAAACCTGCGCTGCGGGCGCTCGACACCTACCTCGACGGCTTCCACTTCTACAACGGCCGGATGTCCGGGCAAATGGAGGCGCATCACTACTGCTCGGCGCTGAACGAGGAAGTGTTCCAGTGTGCGATCTTCGATGGCAATACGTCCGGTGCCAAGTTGATGGGGGTGGAATACATCATCAGCAAGCGTTTGTTCGAAGGGTTGCCGGCCGCTGAAAAGCAGCTCTGGCATAGCCACGTGCATGAGGTGAAGTCCGGGCAGTTGATCGCGCCCGGGATTCCCCAGGTGGCCGAAACCCGCCTGATGGAAAACCTGATCGGCACCTACGGAAAGACCTGGCATACCTGGCACACCGAATCGGGCCAGGCCCTGCCTTATGGCGTGCCGCAATTGATGATGGGGTTTACCGCCGATGGCCAGATCGACCCGCAACTTGTGCGTGAACGGGACAGTCGGATGAACGTGGACAGCGATGCCAGGAAAGCGGCACGCGCCGGTATAAAGACTCCGGCGATAGATAAGGGCGCGGATGCCTGGCAAAGAGGACAGGTATTTCAAATCAAGGGGCCGGCGGGCGTACCAGCGCATGAATAACGGGGGCGCTATGACGGTTTGTCATAAGGGACGGTTTGTCATAAGAATAGTTATTCGGCATTGTTTAAACGCGGTGGCGGTATTGTTCTGTTTGAAGTTGACGATAAAACCGCGCAGCGCTCATGTGTTTGATTGCCCGGCACCAGGGCGCAGCCAGGCTGCGCCCCAGCGGATCTTCAGGGGTTACGACTTCCTGCCACCGCCGCCTTGGCCGCGTTCGTTGCCTTTGCTGCCGGCGCCAGAGCCTTTCTGACGGTCGTTGGTGTTGTTGCCGCCCGACGCCTGTCCGCCTTTCTTACCGGCTTCAGATGCTTTATCACGATCATTTGCGAAGTTGCCTGGGTTTTTGTTTCCGCTGTTAGCCATTTCGAGAATCCTCAGTGTGGTTTAAAGCGAGCAACGTGCCTCGCATTAAATGTGAAAGGCCAGCGGCGGAGTAAGTTTAAAAAAAGCGTTGTGCTGGCGACGAGTGGTCGTACTTTTTTAATTAAGGTGTTATTTTTCCGCTTCGTTTCGTTGTTGTTGGAGATTGAGGGTTTTTATCAGTAACGACGGCACTATCATGTTGAATGATGCCGCGCGCTTAATCTTCGCCGCCGCTGACTTTCCAATGCCTGGCGTCCGCCGGGAACACCACCTGCTCGACCCGATGGGCGATGCCGAAAGCCAGGGAGTTCTCTGCCGGGATGACCCGCTCCTCGTTGCACAGGCACTTGAAGATATCCAACTGGGTGGCGGCCCCGGCGGTTTCCTTGACGTAGATTTCCACGTACCGCGCCACGTCGTTGTCCAGGCTGGACAGGTATTCGCGCAAGCGCGAGTGATCCACCGATTTCTGCCCGAAATACCAGTTCATGGGATGGATCAGAAAGCGTGAATGGGGCGTGGTGGTGCGGTCGCTGGCGGCCAGGTACATGACGATGCCCATCGACTCGATATTGCCGGCGTTCACCGCACGCACCGGCACCGGCAAGGACTTGATGAAGGTGTACAAGGTAAACCCGAAGTTGGTGCTGCCGCCCACCGTGGACAGATTGAGCATCAGCGAGTCCGCGCCTTTCTCGATGGCTTCCAGGCAATTGTCGCGGAAGCGCTCGGTGGTCCCCTGATCGATCTGGCAATGAAAATGGACAATGTGTTCGGACATCGGAGACTCCTGTCGATTTCACGCGTGTGGTGTTGCGCGAGCGCACAGTGTTGGGAGTTCAGCCTCGGCCGGATGTTCCTGATGGACGAGCCGTCGTTCGTGACCGTCAGTACCCGAACTTCGCCTCGCAGGCTTGCGTGGCTTGCGCCACCCGCTTCAGAAACATCGTCAGCCCGGCTTCTTCTATGCTCAGGCCCTTACGCACCCGAGGCTTGGGCAGTTCCTTCAGTGTGCCGAGCAGGAAACCTTCCAGCACCGCAGGGTGAATGTAGCATTTGCGACAGACGCTGGGCGTGTTGCCCAGTTGCCGGGCGACCTGCTTGACCATTTCGGCAACGTGTTTTTTCGCTTCGGTCTCGGTTTCCCAATGCAAGGCCCGCAGCCCGGCCAGGGCCGCCGCGCTGCCGGCCCAGGTGCGGTAGTCCTTGGCGGTGAAATCGGCACCAGTGAGCGATTTGAGGTAAGCATTGATGTCCGATGAGCTGACGGTGTGGCGCTCGCCGTCTTCATCGAGGTACTGGAAAAGGTTTTGCCCGGGGATTTCCTGGCAGCGCTTGATGATCCGCGCCAGGCGCCGGTCTTTCACGGTGATCTGATGCTCGACGCCGCTCTTGCCTCGGAACTGGAAAGCGATGGCGCTGCCGTTGACCTCGACATGCTTGTTGCGCAGGGTGGTCAGGCCGTAGGAGCGGTTTTCGCGGGCGTACTGGGGATTACCGACCCGGATCAAGGTCACGTCCAGCAAGGTGATCACCGTCGCCAGGACTTTGTCGCGGCTGAAGCCGGGCTGGGCCAGGATTTCCTCCAGGCGCTTGCGCAGGCGGGGCAGGGCACGCCCGAACTCCAGCATCCGCGAATATTTGTCTGCGTCGCGCACTTCACGCCAGCGCGGATGGTAGCGGTACTGCTTGCGGCCACGGGCATCGAGGCCGGTGGCCTGGAGGTGTCCGCGCGGGTCGGTGCAGATCCACACATCGGTGTAGGCCGGCGGCACCACGAGGGCATTGATGCGCTGGATCTCGGCCGCGTCGGTAATGCGTTGGCCCGCGGGGTCGAAATAACAGAATTTGCCCCGCAACATCTTGCGGGTGATGCCGGGCGCCGTGTCGTCGACGTAATGCAGGTCGGGCGGCAGGGCATCCGGGGACAGGGTGTCGGGCATGAAAAAATCCTTGGCAGCAAATCCGGTGGCCTATGGAGGATGGACCGCGGGCCCGAGCGGTCGTGCCAAGTTTCTGAAGCTGCCGGTCACCCTGGTGGGAGCGAGCTTGCTCGCGAAAGCGGAGGGGCGGCTGGAATCGAGGTTGAATGTGCCGCCGTCTTCGCCAGCAGGCGGGCTCCCATGGTAGATCGGCGACCTAAGCCAGCACCGCCACGGCCTTGATCTGCGCCCAGAGCGCCTGCCCCGGATGCAACTTCAACTGATCACGGGAATAACGCGTGATACGCGCCAGCAGCGGCGTCCCACCCGCCTCCACGCGAATCAGCACATGAGCGGCATTATCAGCGGCCAACTCACTGACCACCGTGACCGGCAGACGATTGAGGATGCTGGTCTGGGCATCGTTCGCCAAACTGAGGCTGACGTCCCGCGCCTGAACCTTGAACCGCAACGGTTGCCCCAGCCCCAGCGGCGTGTGGGTCACGCGGATGTTCAACTGGCTGTCGGGCAGGTTCAGCGTCAGCAGTTGATAAGCCGGGTCATAGCCGCTGACCTTGCCCTGGATCATCACGCCGGCGTCATCGCCCAGGGCCAGCGGCAGGTCGAGGCGGGCCAGGGTTTCGCCGATCGGTCCGCTGGCCAGGGCGCGACCGGCCTCGAGCAGGACGATATGGTCGGCCAGGCGCGCCACTTCGTCCTGGGAGTGGCTGACGTAGAGCACCGGAATGTCCAGCTCATCGTGCAGCCGTTGCAGGTACGGCAGGATCTCGTTCTTGCGGCGGGTGTCGAGGGACGCCAGCGGCTCATCCATCAGCAACAGTTGCGGGCTGGTCAGCAGGGCGCGGGCAATGCCGACCCGCTGGCGTTCACCGCCGGACAGGTTGTGTGGCTGGCGATCGAGCAAGTGACCGATGCCCAGCAGCTCGGTTGCCTGTTCCATCACCACGCGGCGCTGGCCGGGGGCGATGCGCTTGAGGCCGAACGCCAGGTTGTGCCGCACCGACAGGTGGGGGAACAGGCTGGCTTCCTGGAACACGTAGCCCAGGGCTCGTCGATGAGGCGGCACGAACACCCGGCGTGCGGCGTCTTGCCAGACCTCGCCGTTGACCTCGATGAACCCCTGTGCCGGTCGCTCCAAACCGGCGATGCAGCGCAGGCAGGTGGTCTTGCCGGAGCCGGATTGGCCATACAGCGCAGTCACGCCACGGCCTGGCAGTTGCACATCCAGGTCGAGGGAAAAGTCCCCGCGATCGAGCTGAAAACGCGCGTGGATCATCGATCAGCTCCAACCGGCACGGCTGCGGCGGCTGGAGTACAGCGCCAGCAGCACCACGAATGAAAACACCAGCATGGCCGCGGCCAGCCAGTGGGCCTGGGCATATTCCAGGGCCTCGACATGGTCGTAGATCTGCACCGAGACCACTCGGGTCTTCTCGGGAATGTTGCCGCCGATCATCAGCACCACGCCGAACTCGCCGACGGTGTGGGCGAAGCCGAGGATCGCGGCGGTCACGAACCCGGGCCGGGCCAGCGGCAGGATGACGCTGAAAAACGTGTCCCAGGGCCCGGCCCGCAGCGTGGCGGCGACTTCCAGGGGGCGGCTGCCGATGGCGGCAAAGGCGTTTTGCAACGGCTGCACCACGAACGGCATGGAATAGATCACCGAGCCGATGACCAGCCCGGTGAAACTGAAGGTGAGGGTGCCCAGCCCGAGGGCCTGGGTGAACTGGCCGATCCAACCGTTGGGCCCCAGCGCCAGCAGCAGGTAGAAGCCGATTACCGTGGGCGGCAGCACCAACGGCAGTGCCACCACCGCACCCACCGGCCCGCGCAGCCAGGACTGTGTCCGTGACAACCACAGGGCAATGGGTGTACCGACGAGCAACAGGATCACCGTGGTCAACGACGCCAGTTTCAGGGTCAACCAGATGGCGGCGAAGTCGGCGGTGGTCAGTGGCATTTAGCGTTGGTAACCGTAGGCTTGGATGATGGCAGCGGCTTTCGGACCCTTGAGGTAATCCACCAGCGCGGCGGCGGCGGGGTTATCCCGGCCCTTGCTGAGGATTACGGCGTCCTGTTTGATCGGGTCGTGCAACTCGGCTGGGACGATCCACGCCGAACCGCCGGTCACCTTGCCATCCTTGTAGATCTGCGACAAGGCCACGAAGCCGAGTTCGGCGTTGCCGGTGGAGACGAACTGATAGGCCTGGGTGATGTTCTGGCCTTCGACGATCTTGCCCTTGACCTGGGCGGTCAGCCCCAGCTTGTCCAGCACCTGGGTGGCAGCCAGCCCGTAGGGCGCAGCTTTCGGGTTGGCGATCGACAGGTGTTGGAACGCGTTGTCCTTGAGCACCTGGCCCTTGGCGTCGACGTAGCCGTCCTTGGCCGACCACAGCGCCAGGGTGCCGATGGCGTAGGTGAAGCGCGAGCCCTTGACGGTATCGCCTTCGCTTTCGAGCTTGGCCGGGGTGGTGTCGTCGGCGGCAAGAAAGACTTCGAACGGCGCGCCGTTCTTGATCTGCGTGTAGAACTGGCCGGTTGCGCCATAGGCCGCCACCAGTTTGTGGCCGGTGTCTTTTTCGAAGTCGGCGGCCATGGCCTGGATCGGCGCGGTGAAGTTGGCGGCGACCGCCACTTGTACTTCATCGGCCTGGACGGTGCCGACGGCCAGGAAGGTGCTCAGCAACAACGGCAGTAAAGGGGTGGGACGCATTGAAGACTCCAAGGGGTGGGGTGAGTTCGCTGTATACGGAAATATATAGCGAATGCCCGACAAACGGAATGCGACTTTTTGCGACAGGTTCGTAAGCGGCGGCGCAGCTTTCGCGAGCAAGCTCGCTCCCACAGGGAGGGTGTTGGATTCAACCGGTCCCTTGTGGGAGCGAGCTCGCTCGCGAAGCAGCTCTACCCGGCGACGCTCAACCCAAGACGCGACCCGGGCCGTGGAGCCGCGCCAGCGTCTCGTCGGCCAGCCGCCGGGTCAGTTCGCCCGCTGGCAATTCGCGGCCCAAGGGAAACGCCTGGCCGGCCCAGAGGTTGCTGAAATCGGCCTCATCCTTGGCGCGCAGCGGCATCAGTGCGCCACCAGCGAGGGGGAAGGCCGGGGCCAGCAGGCTCATCGGGCCCACTTCGCGCATCACCCGATTGACGATGCCCCGGGCCGGGCGGCCGGTGAACAGGTTGGTCACGGCGGTCTGGCTTTCCTTGGCCGTACGCAATGCGCGGTGATGGGATGGGCTGACCTTGGCCTCCGGCGTGAACAGGTAGGCGCTGCCCAGTTGCACCGCCGAGGCGCCCAGGGCAAACGCCGCGACGATCCCACGCGCATCGCCAATGCCACCGGTGGCGATCACCGGCACCTTGACCGCGTCCACCACCTGCGGCAGCAAGGCGAACAGGCCAACCTGGGTGTTGAGGTCATCGCTGAGGAACATGCCGCGATGGCCGCCGGCCTCGTAGCCCATGGCGATGATCGCGTCGCAACCTTGCTGTTCCAGCCAGACCGCCTCTTCGACGGTGGTGGCCGAAGAGAGGATTTTCGCGCCGGTGGCTTTGACCCGCGCCAACAGGGATTTTTCCGGCAGGCCGAAGTGGAAGCTGACCACCTTGGGCCGCATCTGCTCCAGCACGCGGCAGGCCGCGTCGTCGAATGGCGTGCGGTTGGACACCGGCGTCGGCGCGTCGAAATCGGCGCCCAGTTCCTGGTAGTAGGGCTTGAGCCGCTGCTTCCAGGCCTCGGCGCGTTGTGCATCGAACGCCGGCGGCTGGTGGCAGAAGAAATTCACGTTGAACGGCTTGTCGGTCTGTTCGCCGATGGTCGTCAGCGCCTGGCGCAGTTGCTCGACGTCGAGCATCGCCGCCGGCATCGAGCCCAGGCCGCCGGCATTGCAAGTGGCGACCACCATGGCCGGCCCGGTAACCCCGGCCAGTGGCCCCTGGATGATCGGCAGCTCGATACCGAGCAGGTCAAGGATGCGAGTGTCTGGCCACTGGCTCATGGTGCGGGTCTCCGACGGCAGAAGGAAACAGCGGTTTTAACAGGTGTGAGCGGGCCAGGGCCAGTCGAGTTTTTCAATCCGGCCCTGGCGCTTGATCCCGATGGCGAGCGGGTTACCATGCAGGTTCACTTTCAAGGAGCCCGAGGCATGGACGTAAAACTCAAGACTGTCGAACCCTTCAGCGTCGCCGGCCTGCAGGTGCGCACCCGCAACGCCGACGAGCAGCAGCCCGACACCGCCAGGATCGGCCCGATGTGGCAGCGGTTCTTCACCGAAGGCTTGTTCGACGCGATCCCGGCCAGGCAGTCGGAGTCGTTCGTCTACGGCGTGTATTCCAACTATGAGTCCGACGCCACTGGCCACTTCGATGTGACGGCGGGCGTGCAGGTCGATGCGACGAGCGCCGGCTACCCCGCCGTGGACATCGAGGGCGGGGATTACCTGGTGTTCTCGGCCAAGGGGCCGATGCCCGATTGCGTGATCCAGACCTGGGGCCTGATCTGGGCGTATTTCGCCGACAACCCGCAAGCGGTACGCCGTTTCACCACCGATTTCGAGGTCTACAGCGGTCCTGAATCGGTGGCGATCTACATCGGCGTTCAATCCCCCGACGAGCGTTCGCGCGCCAGCAACTGACGCTTGCGCTCCACGCCCCAGCGATAGCCCGACAGGTTGCCGTCGCTGCGCACCACCCGGTGGCAAGGGATCGCCACCGCCAGGCTGTTGGCACCGCAGGCCTGGGCCACCGCCCGCACGGCCTTGGGCAGGCCGATGCGCTGGGCGATCTCGGCGTAGCTGGCGGTGCTGCCGGGTGGAATGTCCCGCAGGGCTTGCCAGACCCGCTCCTGGAACGCCGTGCCGCGCAGGTCCAGGGGCAGGTCCAGGCCCAGCGCCGGCGCTTCGACGAAGCCCACGACCTGGGCGATCAACTGCTCGAACGCCCGGTCGGCGCCGATGAGGTTGGCGCGGCGGAATTTGTCTTGCAGGTCCCGCACCAGGGCATCCGGGTCATCGCCCAGGAGGATCGCGCACACGCCACGCTCGCTCTGTGCCACCAGGATCGCGCCAAGGGAGCATTGGCCGACGGCAAAGCGAATGTCGGTGTTCTGGCCGGCGGCGCGGTAGTCGGTGGGTTTCATGCCGAGGAGTTTGTCGGCCGCCTCATAGAAGCGGCTGTTGGAATTGAACCCGGCGTCGTACAGCGCGTCGGTGACGCTGCTGCCGTCGGCCAGGCGTTCACGCAGCTTGCGTGAGCGGTGAGCGGCGGCATACGCCTTGGGCGTCAGGCCGGTGACCGCCTTGAAGACTCGATGAAAATGAAATGGGCTCAGGCCCGCGTGCTGCGCCAGTTCGCTCAGGCTCGGCAGCGTCTCGGCCGTCTCGATCTGCCGGCACGCGCCGGCGATGCGCGCGGCGTGCTGGGCGGCGACCTGGGTCTGGTCCCGAGCGGTGCGCTTGCTCGGACGGTAGCCCGCGGCCTCGGCCTGTTGCGCGGTGTCGAAGAACTCGACGTTGCGCGGGTTGGGCCGGCGCGACAGGCTGCTGGGGTGGCAATAGATCCCGGTGGTCTTCACGCCATAGACGAATTGCCCATCGGCACGAGGGTCGCGGGCGAGCACGGCGGCCCAGCGTGGATCCTGTTCGGCGGCGAGGTGTTTCGAAGTGCTGTTCATGGTCGTTCTGTCCATTGGCCCGTTTTGCCTACAGTAGCGAGCCTGCGAGGCGACGGCACTCCGGGTCTTGCGGTCGAATTCTGCACCCTCAACCGGCGGTGCGGAAGGTCAGGTTGATCCGCTGGGCGCCCAGGGCCGGATGCAGGCCTTCCTTGAGCGCCAGCACGCCGTGATAGCGCAACCGGTCGACGCCGCCCCAGACCACGATGTCGCCATGGAGCAGGGCGATGCGCTGGCACTTGTCGCCACGCTCGAACCCGCCGAACTGAAACACCGCCGGCAAGCCCAGGGAGACCGAGACGATGGGTGCATCGAGGGCTCGTTCGTCCTTGTCCTGGTGCAAGGACATCCGCGCGCCGGGTACGTAGCGGTTGATCAGGCAGGCGTCCGGCTCGAAGCCTTCGAACTGGGCGTGGCGGGCGGCCGCTTGGGCCAGCTCGCGGAACACCCCCGGCATCTCGGGCCAGGGCTGGCCGCTCTGCGGGTCGTGGGCGGTGTAGCGATAGCCCCTGCGGTCGGTGGTCCAACCCAAGGCACCGCAACTGGTCAAGGCCACCGACATGGTAAAGCCACCGGGAGTGACCATCTGCCGGAAGGGCGCAGCCTGCAATACCTTTTCCAGTGCGGGCAGCAGACGCTCCAGCCATGGCAGGGCGAACCCGCGCAACACGAACGATTGCTGGCCGATCGGCTCGGTCCGCCCGGACGTGGTGGGGGCCTGGTCCGCGAACAGGTCCAGGGTGACCGGCGTGTCGTTACTGCGCATCATGAAAGATGATTCCCAAGGTGTGGCGGCGGCCGCTGTGCACGCGGCTGACGCCATGGCGCATGTTCACCCGATAATACCCGCGAACGCCCTGGACCGGTCGCTGGTGCACGGCAAACACCAGTGCATCGCCCTGTTTCAGATCGACGACCTGGGGCCGTGACTGTTGGCGCGGGCGCTGTTCGGTCAGGACGAACTCACCGCCGGTGAAGTCGCGGCCCGGCTCCGACAGCAGGATCGCCACTTGCAACGGGAACACGTGCTCGCCGTACAGATCCTGGTGCAGGCAGTTGTAGTCCTGGGGGTCGTATTGCAATAACAGCGGTGTAGGGCGCTGCTGCCCGGCGGCATGGCAGCGCTGGATGAAGTCGCCGTGGGTGGTGGGGTAGCGCACCGTCAGGCCCATGTGTTCATTCCAGCGGTTCGCCAGCGGCACCAGCAGCGGGTACAACGATTCGCGCAGTGGCTGGACGATGTCGGGCAGCGGGTAACGGAAATACTGGTATTCGCCGCGGCCGAACCCGTGACGGGCCATGATCACCCGGGAGCGGAACAGCGCGGGCTGCGCGTACAAGTCGCTGAGTTGTCGGCATTGCGTTACGGATAACAGATTGCGCACGACAGCGCTGCCGTCCTGATCGAGGCTGTCTGTCAGGGTTGGCCAGTCGATTGCGGCGAGGGAGTGGGCGAGCGAAGGGGGGAGAGGGTGCATGATGACCAACCTGAACGCGTAGGATGGGCCAGTTTGCCGAGCGTTCCATCGCCCGCCACCCCGGATCTTGCGTTGACAATCCTCGCCACACCTCTCTCCTGGACCACTAACTGCACAGGTGCCTACAGCGCCTTGCTGACCTTGACGTCGGTGATCACATCGTCGGTCTTGCCGTGCAGCGCCTGCAGAGCGGCCAGGGCTTCTTCTTGGGTGCCGGTTTCCAGTTGCGCGAATTCGAAACGACGTTCGTCGTTGAGCTTGTACTTGATGACGTATTTGGTCGTCTGGGCCACGGTTTTGCCTGTCATGAAGGTGGAGGATGCTTCAGCTCAGCTCAGCTCAGCTCAGCTTGGAGCTGGAGCGCCGGATGATCTTGATCTTGTGGGTCAGGGTCGGCTTGCGCGTGACGCTGATGGCCCGGCGGCTGACGGTGTCGATGGTAATGTTCCAGAAACCGGTGCTCGGGGCGGTAATCCGAGCCGGGAAGGTATCGAACGCACCGCCGTGGTAGGTGTGCCGGCCGCCGTTCTTGAAGCTGCGGAAGTTGGCGTCGTTCATCAGCCGGATGTTGCACATTTGGGAGCATTCGATGACGACGATGTCGTCTTCGTTCAGGTGCTCGCGCTGGTGGATGAATTTCATGGGCGCCTCCAGAAGGGCTTTTTCTACAAAATCAAACGATAGCAAGGACAATGGTGTGCAGTTTATCAGCCTCAAGGGGTAATATCCGGCCCGCGTCCCAGGCTTTGGTCATTTATTGCAGGAAGCGCAAAAAAAGACGGTGGGCGCTGGAGAAAAACAGCGTTTGCACTGTCCGACGATCTTTATCGGAGGAAACATATGAAGCGCAGCGTGTGGGTGTTGGCATTGGCCTTGGGTGGATGTGCGTCCGTATCGGACATCAACCAGACGCCGCCCACCATGAGCGTCATCTCCGGCAAGAAACCCCACGAATACGCCAAGTGCGTTGCCGACCACCTGGCCAACAGCCGTGGCCCGTTGCAGATGGAACCGCACAAGAACGGCATGCGCCTGATCGTTCCTGGCAAGCTGTCGTCCCTGCCGGCCGCGGTGTTCGACATCGACGAGCGTTCCAGCGGCAGCAGCATCAAGTTGCACGAAAGCATGTCCAACGTGCCGGTGCGTCCTGGCGATGTGCAGGACGCGGCCAACGCCTGTATTTCCGGCTGAGTTACTTACACACCACCACGACACTGCGGCTGGTGTAGTTACCGACGTCGACCCCCAGGGTCTTTTCGCTTTCCTTTGCCTGTGGTGTGCCATCGGTGCCGACGATGCGGTAACCGGTGCCCGCGCACGAAGCATCGGCTTTTTCATAGCATGTGGCCCAGGAATTGGCTTCGCCCGAGCAGTCGATGCTAAGGCCTTGCTCGCCGTTGGCGAGGTAGGTTTTTTCCGCCGAGGCACAGCCCGCCAGGGCCAGGACTGTAAACAGCGCCAGAAGTGTTTTCATCGGGATCGTCATCGAGAGGGAAAGGGCAGTCGCGAGGTTATAGCGAATGGCCATTTCGGTACAGCTAAACCAGCCTCGTTCGATGCCCGGTAGGCATCTACTTGAGGCTGGGCTGCTTATTTCTTGCGGCGAGGGCGGGCCGGGGCGCTCTCACGCTCTTTGGCCGCAGGAGCAGGGCGCTCGTCCTGGAACACTGCGGCCACTTCCACGCCCATCGTCTTGGTCGGCAAGGGGCCGGCGACCTGTTCACCGTGGTAGTTGATAATCCACCATTGGCCGTCCTTGCCCTGGCTGACCGAATAACCGTTTGCGTTTCTTGTTGCCGACATCTAGCTGCCTCATTGGCGGGATCAAGGTCGCCATGATACGTCAAATGCTCGCAAACAGGGCTCATGAGCGTAGAGTGGAGCCCCGCAGCCATCGAAATGAAAGACGATTGAACTATCCGCCGTTTTTTATTTCTCTATGATGGCATCGGTTGGCCAGCGTGGGCATTGTAAGGTTCCCGCCGCCTGATTAGACTGCGCCGAAACTCGTACACACCGCCTTTTCAAGGACTTATATGATCAAGAAATGCTTGTTCCCAGCAGCCGGTTACGGTACTCGCTTCCTGCCAGCGACTAAAGCCATGCCTAAAGAAATGCTGCCGGTGGTGAACAAGCCACTGATCCAGTACGGCGTCGAAGAGGCCCTCGATGCGGGCCTGACGGAAATCTCCATCGTGACTGGCCGTGGCAAGCGCGCGCTGGAAGACCATTTCGACATCAGCTACGAGCTGGAAAACCAGATCAAGGGCACCGACAAGGAGAAGTACCTGGTCGGTATCCGCAAACTGCTGGACGAGTGCTCGTTCTCCTACACCCGCCAGACCGAAATGAAAGGCCTGGGCCACGCGATCCTGACCGGTCGCCCGCTGATCGGTGACGAACCGTTCGCCGTGGTCCTGGCGGACGACTTGTGCGTCAACCTCGAAGGCGACGGCGTGCTGACCCAGATGGTCAAGCTGTACAAGCAGTTCCGCTGCTCCATCGTTGCAATCCAGGAAGTCGACCCGCAGGAAACCAACAAGTACGGCGTCATCGCCGGCGAAATGATCCGCGACGACATCTACCGCGTACACAGCATGGTTGAAAAACCAAAGCCAGAAGACGCCCCGTCGAACCTGGCGATCATCGGCCGCTACATCCTGACCCCGGACATCTTCGACCTGATCGAACAGACCGAGCCAGGCAAGGGCGGCGAAATCCAGATCACCGACGCCCTGATGAAGCAGGCCCAGAACGGCTGCGTCATGGCCTACAAGTTCAAGGGCAAGCGTTTCGACTGCGGCGGCGCCGAAGGCTACATCGACGCGACCAACTTCTGCTTCGAGAACTTCTACAAGACGGGCAAGGCTTACTGATCGCCTGCGCCACGCCTTGAAAAAACGCCCCGACTGGTTCGGGGCGTTTTTTTTTTGCGCCGATATTCGCCTTGGGATAAACCCGTGGCGAGGGAGCTTGCTCCCGCTTGGGTGCGCAGCGCCCACAAAGACAGGGCCGCTACGCAGCCCAGCGGGAGCAAGCTCCCTCGCCACGGTAAATCGCCGTTCACATGGGCTTTTTCATTTTGCGTTCCCATGCCCAACGCAACGCTGACCTCTCTGGAAACAGCAGGTATGCTGATGGCCTGCCGAAGGAGATAGAAAATGGCCTACGATTTTGACTTGTACGTGATTGGCGCCGGTTCCGGTGGGGTGCGGGCCGCGCGGTTCGCCGCCGGTTTTGGCGCCAAGGTGGCCGTGGCGGAAAGCCGTTACCTGGGCGGGACCTGTGTGAACGTCGGCTGTGTGCCGAAGAAGCTGCTGGTCTACGGCGCACACTTTGCCGAGGACTTCGAACAGGCTTCGGCCTATGGCTGGACCGCCGGCGAGGCAAACTTCGATTGGGCCACGTTGATCGCCAACAAGAACCGCGAAATCAGCCGTCTGAACGGCATCTACCGCAATTTGCTGGTCAACAGCGGCGTGGTGCTGCACGAAGGCCATGCACGGCTGACCGGGCCCAATGAAGTCGAGATCAATGGCCAGCGCTACACCGCCAGGCACATCCTGATTGCCACGGGCGGCTGGCCGATGATCCCGGACATTCCGGGGCGCGAGCATGCCATCAGTTCCAACGAGGCCTTCTTCCTCAAGGAACTGCCCAAGCGGGTCATCGTGGTCGGCGGTGGCTACATTGCGGTGGAGTTCGCCGGGATTTTCCATGGCATGGGCGCGCAAGCGTCGCTGCTCTATCGCGGCGAGCTGTTCCTGCGCGGCTTTGACGGCGCGGTGCGCAAGCACCTGGCCGAAGAGCTGACGCGCCGCGGCCTGGACCTGCAGTTCAACGCCGATATCGAGCGCATCGACAAGCTGGATGACGGCAGCCTCAAGGTCACGCTCAAGGACGGTCGTACCTTGCTCACCGATTGCGTGTTCTACGCCACCGGTCGACGTCCGATGCTCGACAACCTCGGCCTGGAAAACACCGGCGTGACCCTGGACGACAAAGGCTTTGTGCAGGTGAACGAACAGTACGAAACCGCCGAGCCTTCGATTCTGGCCATTGGCGATGTGATCGGTCGCGTCCAGCTCACGCCGGTCGCCCTGGCCGAGGGCATGGCCGTGGCGCGGCGGCTGTTCAAGCCTGAGCAGTATCGCCGGGTGGACTACCGGATGATCCCCACGGCCGTGTTCAGCCTGCCGAACATCGGCACGGTGGGCCTGACCGAGGAACAGGCCCGAGAGGCAGGCCACCCGGTGCAGATTTTCGAAAGCCGTTTCCGGCCGATGAAGCTGACCCTGACCGACTGTCAGGAACGCACCCTGATGAAACTGGTGGTCGATGCCCACACCGACAAGGTGCTGGGCTGCCACATGGTCGGCCCGGATGCTGGCGAGATCGTCCAGGGCCTGGCCATCGCGCTCAAGGCCGGCGCCACCAAGCGTGATTTTGACGAAACCATTGGCGTGCATCCGACGGCCGCCGAAGAGTTCGTTACCCTGCGTACGCCCACCGCCTGATGCGCCAACAAGGCTGCGATCTTTCGTGCAAGCACGTCGGATCGCAGCCTTCGCCGTCGCCCACAGATTTCTTCTATCTATAGCGTTTCCTGATAGCCAAAACCAATCATTCGCATGAGCTTTGCCAATGAGCCAGGCCGGGAATGAGTGGGTAAGATTCTCTCCATCAACTTTTCAACCCTGACGGAGAAACATCGATGCCTATCATCAACAGCCAAGTTAAACCGTTCAAAGCTACCGCCTTCAAAAACGGCGCATTCGTTGAAGTCTCGGACGCTGACCTGAAAGGCAAGTGGTCTGTCGTATTTTTCTACCCAGCCGACTTCACCTTCGTTTGCCCAACCGAACTGGAAGACCTGGCCGACAACTACGCCGAGTTCCAGAAACTGGGCGTCGAGATCTACAGCGTGTCCACCGACACTCACTTTGCCCACGCAGCCTGGCACAACACCTCGCCAGCCATCGGCAAGATCCAGTACACCATGATCGGCGACCCGACCCTGGCCATCTCCCGCAACTTCGACGTGCTGATCGAAGAAGCTGGCCTGGCTGACCGCGGTACCTTCGTGATCAACCCTGAAGGCCAGATCAAGATCGTTGAAATCAACGACGGCGGCGTAGGCCGTGACGCTTCCGAGCTGCTGCGCAAGATCAAGGCTGCCCAGTACGTTGCCGCTCACCCAGGCGAAGTCTGCCCAGCCAAGTGGAAAGAAGGCGAGGCCACCCTGGCTCCGTCCCTGGACCTGGTCGGCAAGATCTAAGTCCATGCATCATCCGAGGGCGAACCAGCTCTTGATCTAAGTAAGCCGCTTCGCCCCCAAAAACGCCCGGGCGAGATTCGCTCGGGCGTTGTTTTTTCTGAATTCAAAACATGGAAATCGCCCGTATGTTGGACGCCAATCTTAAAGCTCAGTTGAAGTCATACCTGGAACGGGTCACCCAGCCGATCGAGATCGTCGCATCCCTCGACGACGGTGCGAAATCCCGGGAAATGCTCGCCTTACTCAAAGACGTTGCCAGTCTTTCCGACAAGATTACCTTGCTCGACAACGGCACCGATGCGCGCAAGCCATCGTTCTCGTTGAATCGCCCGGGAGCCGAGATCAGCCTGCGCTTTGCCGGTATCCCCATGGGCCATGAATTCACTTCGCTGGTACTGGCCTTGCTGCAAGTCGGCGGCCACCCGTCGAAGGCCAGTGCTGAAGTCATCGAACAGATTCGCGCACTCAAGGGCGAATTCAACTTCGAGACGTATTTCTCGCTGTCGTGCCAGAACTGCCCGGACGTGGTCCAGGCGCTGAACCTGATGGCGGTGCTGAACCCGAATATCCGCCACGTGGCCATCGACGGTGCGCTGTTCCAGGCTGAGGTTGATGAGCGTCAGATCATGGCCGTGCCGAGCGTGTACCTCAACGGCGTGAACTTCGGCCAGGGCCGCATGGGCCTGGAAGAAATCCTGGCCAAGATCGACACCAGCGGCATCGAACGCCAGGCTGAGAAAATCAGCGCCAAGGACGCTTTCGATGTATTGGTGGTCGGCGGTGGGCCGGCTGGCGCTTCGGCGGCGATCTACGCGGCTCGCAAAGGCATCCGCACGGGTGTGGCGGCCGAGCGCTTCGGCGGCCAGGTGCTCGACACCATGGCGATCGAGAATTTCATCTCGGTCCAGGAAACCGAAGGGCCGAAACTGGCGGTCGCCCTGGAGGAGCACGTCAAGCAATACGACGTGGACATCATGAACCTGCAACGCGCCGAGGCGCTGGTGCCGGGGCAGGACGGCGCGCTGCACGAAGTCAGGTTCGCCAGTGGCGCGAGCCTCAAGGCCAAGACGGTGATCCTGGCGACCGGTGCCCGCTGGCGCGAAATGAACGTGCCGGGCGAGCAGCAGTACCGCAACAAGGGCGTGGCGTACTGCCCGCATTGCGACGGTCCGCTGTTCAAGGGCAAGCGTGTGGCGGTGATCGGCGGCGGTAACTCCGGTGTCGAAGCGGCCATCGACCTGGCCGGTATCGTCGCCCACGTCACCTTGCTGGAGTTCGATGTGCAATTGCGGGCCGACGCGGTGTTGCAGCGTAAACTGCACAGCCTGCCGAACGTGACCGTGATCACCAACGCCCAGACCACTGAAGTGACGGGCGACGGCCAGAAGGTCAACGGCCTGCGCTACAAAGATCGTCCAAGTGGTGACGTGCGGGACGTGGCGCTGGAAGGGATCTTCGTGCAGATCGGCCTGTTGCCTAACACCGACTGGCTCAAAGGCACTGTGGAGCTGTCCCCGCGTGGCGAGATCATCGTCGATGCCCGAGGGGAAACCTCGATCCCGGGCGTGTTCGCCGCCGGTGATGTGACCACCGTGCCGTACAAGCAGATCGTGATCGCGGTGGGCGAGGGCGCCAAGGCCTCGCTGAGTGCCTTCGACCACCTGATCCGTACCTCTGCGCCGGCGTAGGTTGTCGCTGGAAAAAACAAAACCCCATGGGCCTGGCCCATGGGGTTTTGTTTTGGATCATGCATCACCCAGTGGGAGCGGTGGTGAGGTTCACAGCGGCGCCGGCTGGATGATTTCGACCCAGTAGCCATCCGGGTCCTTGATGAACGCGAGGCTTTTCATGCGACCATCGCTCAGGCGCTTCTGGAAGTCGCAGCCCAGTGCTTCAAAACGCTCGCAAGCCGCGACGACGTCCGGCACCGAGATGCAGATATGGCCGAACCCGCGAGGGTCGGTGTTGCCATTGTGGTAGGCGAACGCCGGGTCGTTTTCGGTGCCATGGTTGTGGGTCAGTTCGAGGATGCCAGGGATCGACTTCATCCATTCGGTGCGCGCCGCGGCATCTGCCGGGATCTGTTTCTTGTCCACCAGGGCCAGGAAGTACAGGCTGAATTCGGCCTCCGGGAAGTCGCGTTTTTCCACCAGGGAAAAACCCAGCACACGGGTGTAGAAGTCCAGGGACTTGGTGATGTCCTTGACTCGCAGCATGGTGTGGTTGAAGACGAATTGGGCCGTGGCGGCGTCCGGTTGGGCGGTGACGCCAGGGAAAGTATCGAGTTCGTGCAGGCTCATGGGCCCTCCGGAAAATAAGTGGGGCAAACGCCGTCGCAGCAGGCCGCGACGGTTCCTGGGCTTGCGTAAAACGGCTTCCTTGCAGGCGTGCCCATGATACGCAAGGGGCGCGGCATCGCCAAACCGCGCGTGGCTATTGCCTGGTCCGGCGGCGGGCTTCAGACTTTACGCTTCGTCCTTGAGTGCCAACGCAATGATTCGACCGTTCCTTTCGCTGTTTGTCCTGCTCATTGCCACCGTTGCGGGCACCGGCGTCCAGGCGGACGAGCCGCAGGTGGCGTGGCCCCAGGGCTGGGTCGTCGAACCGCTGCCCGCCGCCACCGATGCTCCGGCAGCAGTGGGCACCCTGCGCCAGCGAGCCACTAAAAACGATTCGGCCGGCAATGCAGTGATGGTTATGGAACTGACCACGACCCCCGTCGAGCTTGATCATCAGGTCAACTTGCAAGGCGTGTTGCTGGAAATGCGCAAGTCCATCCAGAAGGATTTTTTCCAGGGCGGTTACCAAAGTGTCTGCAATAAGATCCATGCCGCCATGTTGGGTGGAGTAACAGCATTGGAAACCACTTGCACCATCACCCAGAACGGACGACACGTATTGTCCCAGGCTCTCGTTGCGGCACTAAATGGGGGTAAGGCTTATGTGCTGTCCTATGCGGGACAGGCACAGGTATTTGTTGAAAGCCAGGATGAAGTGCAGTCGGTACGAAACAGCCTGAAACTATAAGGCGTTCAGCGCAATGTGCCGGTGTTAAACAAAAGTGTGCTCCATAAAAAAGCCCTGAATGATTCAGGGCTTTTTTGCAGGCCGTTTGCTGTCAGCCACGCAACCAGGAATCGACAGTGGCCGCGCCATACTGTTCTTTCCAGGCTTTCAGGCCGCGGTGGTTGCCGCCCTTGGTCTCGATCAGTTCGCCCGTGTGCGGGTTCTGGTAGACCTTCACCACTCGCGCACGGCGGGTCTTGGTGGGTTTGTTCGATTGCAGGCTGGCCTTGGACGGGTTCGGGTCGAGGATCGCGACGATGTCGCGCAGGCTCTTGCCGTAGGTTTTCATCAGTCCCTGGAGCTTTTCTTCGAATTCGATTTCTTTCTTGAGCCCGGCGTCGTTCTTCAGTGATTCCAGCTGCTTGAGCTGTTCTTGAAGGGCCTTTTCGGCTGCACGAAATTCAGCGAGTCTGGACAAAATCGTTACTCCAATCAGAATGTTTGGCTGATATCAACCGCAAACAAAGCCACAAGCCAAGCGCTTGAAGCGACTCGGTGATAAATGACTCTCCTGCTATCTAGCACAGGTAAAAAAATTGTAGTAGTTAATCCCGAAAGTGTAAATCGTAACTTTTTCTCCATGTAACAATAGCGCCGGTATTTATGAATGAAACGCTGGCGTCAATGTCTCGACGGTGGGCAGTTAGCCTTATGCCGGGTGCTTCAAGTAGTCTTGATGGCTAATCAATTGCAAGTAGTTAAGGTTGTGGAAGTTGCCCGCGCGGACCGCGCAATGATTGCCTCGCCAGTTCGATGAACGCCAGGGTGGCCGGTGACGCCTGGCGACTGTCCAGGACCGCCAGGCCAATCTGGCGGGGGATCGGCGGTGCCAGGGGGCGAGCGACAAAACCCGGGTTTCCGCTCGCCGGCAGCGAGCCTTCGGACACCACGCTCAGCGCTTCGCCCCGTCGTACCACGTCCAGGGTGCTGAGCAATTGCGAGCAGCGAAAGCGCACGTTCGGCGTGAGCCGGGCGGCATTGAACAGCCGCATGACCAGTTCCGACGAGCCAGCCTCGGTGAGCACGAACGGGTCGTTGCACAAATCCTTGAGGCTCAGGCTGGCATGGGCGGCCAAGGGATGCTGCGTGGGCAGCAGCGCGACCATCTGGTCTTCCAGCAATTGAACGGTGTCGAAGCGGTCTTCGGGAAGCACCACGAAGCCGACGTCGATCCGCCGCTCGTCCAGCCATTGAATGACCTGGCGGTCCGGGCCTTCGTCGATATGCACTTCGATCCCCGGATGCAAGGCGCGGTAGCGCCGCAGGAGGGCGGGCAGCAGTTTCATGGACGACGTCGGCCCGAACGAGCCGATGCGCAGCGTGCCACGGCGCATGCCCCGGGCATCGGCGGCTTCCTGGCGCAATGTGTTGGCCAACCCGAGCATGGCCCGTGCCCGCGCCAGTAACTGCTGGCCGATGTCGCTGAGCTCCACCTGGGCCTGGTGACGTCGGAGCAGTTCCACCCCCAACTCCTGCTCCAGCGCCTTGATGGCGTGGGATACCGCCGACTGGCTGATGCCCAGGCGGGTAGCCGCAGCGGTAAACCCCCTCAGCTCGGCGACCACGGAGAAGATTTCCAGTTGGGTGAGGGTCATGAGTGAATGCTCATTTTACGATGATCAGGCATGAGGCAAACAATACGGCATCCCAGCCCCGTCCGATACCGTGGTGAGGAAGCAAGCGCCCCTCGACACGGTTCGATTGACCTCCAGGTGAACCATGAACGCGTTGGAACAAACCGTCTCAACCCCCTCCGACCTGCCGGTCTACTTCAAGCTCGCCATGGTCACCATGATCTGGGGCGGCACGTTCGTGGCTGGCCGGATCCTCTCTGATGCATTGGCGCCGCTGTTCGCGGCCAGCTTGCGTTTCCTGCTCGCCAGCCTCGCGCTGCTGTCGTTTCTCGCCTTGGCGCGGATTCCCCTGGCCAGGCCCAGCTTCAAGCAAGGGCTGCAATTGGCCGCGCTGGGCTTTTTTGGCATCTTCTTCTACAACCTGTGTTTCTTCTACGGCTTGCAGTCCATCAGCGCATCGCGGGCCTCGTTGATCGTCGCCCTGAACCCGGCGGTGATCGGGTTGGCGTCCTGGGGCCTGTTCAAGGAGCGCCTTGGGGCGCTGAAAGTCGCGGGCATCGTGCTGTGCATCGGTGGGGCGGGGCTGGTGATTGTGAGCCGTGACCCTGCCCTGTTACAGGGGGCGACGCAAAGCTGGCTGGGCGACGGGCTGATTTTTGGCTGTGTGCTGGGGTGGGGCATCTATTCGCTGTTTTCCAGGGACCTGAATGAGCGCCTGGGGCCGCTGCAAACCGTGACCTGGTCGATTCTGCTGGGCACGTTGATGCTGTGGCTGGCCTGCGCCATCGGCGGGGAGGTTCGCCTCGACACCCTGCGCGCGCTGGACCTGAAGCAGTGGTTGAGCCTGTTGTACCTGGGCGTGTTGGGCTCGGCCCTGGCCTACATTGCCTGGTACGACGGCATCCGGCGGATTGGTGCGACCCGTTCCGGGGTGTTCATCGCCCTCAATCCGCTGACGGCGGTGCTGCTCGGAGCACTGCTGCTGGACGAACGGTTCACCGCCATGATGAGCCTGGGCGGCGGGTTGATCCTGGGCGGCATTTTCCTGTGCAACAAACCCCTTGCGCGGTCGAGGAAAAAGGCGATTTGATACGGAAGGCGGACAAATCTGGTTACGCTGTGTAGAATCGATTTACGCATATAAGAATAACGTCTTCTGGCAGCAGAAGCCTCGCCCGCAAAAGCCTTGGGTCGACAATGAAGATACTTGGGTTTCAACTGATCTACGGCGATTTCCTCGCCCGCAGCGTTCGCGGCATTTCCTGCGCGCCACCGCGTGCCCTCGCATGACTGGCAACTAACGTTTGTTAATTGATAAGCATGATGAGGCGCCGACATGGCAGATCTATACGAAAACCCAATGGGCCTGATGGGCTTTGAGTTCATCGAGTTCGCATCACCGACCCCCAACACCCTGGAGCCGATCTTCGAGATCATGGGCTTCACCAAGGTGGCGACCCACCGGTCCAAGGACGTGCACCTGTATCGCCAGGGCGCGATCAACCTGATCCTCAACAATGAACCCCACAGCGTGGCGTCGTACTTCGCGGCCGAGCATGGCCCGTCGGTGTGCGGCATGGCGTTCCGGGTCAAGGATTCGCAGCAGGCGTACAAGCGGGCCCTGTCGCTCGGCGCCCAGCCGATCCACATCGAGACCGGCCCGATGGAGTTGAACCTGCCGGCGATCAAGGGCATTGGCGGTGCGCCGCTGTACCTGATCGACCGTTTCGGCGAAGGCAGCTCGATCTATGACATCGACTTCGTGTTCCTCGAAGGCGTCGACCGCAATCCGGTGGGCGCCGGCCTGAAGATCATCGACCACCTGACCCACAACGTGTATCGCGGGCGCATGGCTTATTGGGCCGGCTTCTACGAGAAGCTGTTCAACTTCCGCGAGATCCGCTACTTCGACATCAAGGGCGAGTACACCGGCCTGACCTCCAAGGCCATGACGGCCCCGGACGGCATGATCCGCATCCCGCTGAACGAAGAGTCGTCCAAGGGCGCTGGGCAGATCGAAGAGTTCCTGATGCAGTTCAACGGCGAAGGCATCCAGCACGTGGCGTTTCTGACCGATGACCTGGTCAAGACCTGGGACCGGCTCAAGGCCATCGGCATGCGCTTCATGACCGCGCCGCCAGACACCTACTACGAGATGCTCGAAGGCCGCCTGCCCAACCACGGTGAGCCGGTCGAGGCGCTGCAATCGCGGGGCATCCTGCTGGACGGCGCGTCCGAGCAGGGCGACAAGCGCCTGTTGCTGCAGATCTTTTCGGAAACTCTGATGGGGCCGGTGTTCTTCGAATTCATCCAGCGCAAGGGCGATGATGGCTTCGGCGAGGGCAACTTCAAGGCGCTGTTCGAGTCCATCGAGCGTGACCAGGTGCGGCGTGGGGTGTTGGCCACGGAGTAATCCGCGAGCCACACGGTTGTGGGCGCGAGCTTGCTCGCGATGGCGGCCCGTCATTCAAT
The DNA here is from genome assembly GCF_036693845.1 of Pseudomonas sp. MS646. Lineage (NCBI taxonomy): Bacteria > Pseudomonadati > Pseudomonadota > Gammaproteobacteria > Pseudomonadales > Pseudomonadaceae > Pseudomonas > Pseudomonas sp. MS646. The sequence continues at coordinate 3,658,170 of NZ_CP144763.1, read as the reverse complement.
GCCTGTTGACTGACATACCGCTATCGCGAGCAAGCTCGCTTCCACGAGGTCCTATTTATACTTCAAGCTTTACGCCGATGATGTCGCGTCAGGTGCTTGAAGCCTTCGAACACCAGCACTGCCACGGCCATCCAGATCGAGAGGTAGGTCAGCCATTCGCCGGCCTTGATGCTCTCGCCCAGCAACAGCGCGACGCCCAGCAACAGTACCGGCTCTACGTAGCTCAACAGCCCGAACAGGCTGAACGGCAGCAGCCGGCTGGCAATGATGTAGGACACCAGCGCCGAGGCGCTGATCACCCCAAGCACCGGGATCAGCAGCGACAACCAGGGGTGTTGGTCGAACACGTTGAAGCCTTGCTCGCCGCTCTGCACGAACCAGAGCGCCACCGGCAGCATCAGCGTCATGTCCAGCCAGAGCCCACCCAGGTTGTCGGTCTTGATGCGTTTTCGCAGGATGAAGTAGATCGGATAGCCGATCACCACCAGCAAGGTCGCCCAGGAAAAACCACCGGCCTGGTACAGCTCGTTGAACACCCCGAGCGTGGCGAAGAACACGGCGATTTTCTGCAGGTACGACAGGCGTTCGCCATAGACGATGCGCCCGGTCAGGACCATCGACAGCGGCAGCAGGAAGTACCCCAGCGACACATCCAGGCTGTAGCCGTTGAGCGGCGCCCACATGAACAGCCACAACTGCGCCCCCATCAGGGCCGACGACGCGATCGCCCCGATCAACAGCCGTGGGGTGTCGACCAGGCGCCGCAGCAGCGCCGTGACCAGTTTCCATTCCCGTGCCACCAGCATGAACACGGTCATGCAGGGCATGGTCAGCAACATGCGCCAACCAAAAATCTCCACGCCGGTCAGTGGCGTGAGCAGCGAGGTGTAGTAGTACATGACGGCGAACAGCGCGGACGCCGAGACCGATAGAGCGATACCTTTGGACACGGAGGCCTCTTGTTAGCGGGGTGGCGGCGTGTGTGACGGACCCTTGTTGTGGCGAGGGAGCGTGCTCCCGCCCGGCCGCGCAGCGGTGGGGTCCGTTGCGCGGCCGAGCGGGAGCACGCTCCCTCGCCGCAAGGGCTTGTTGCGTAGCAGGCCTATGACGTCAGCGGTACGCGCCCCGACACGAAATGCCCGACGTCGTTGAAGCCTGGCGTCGAGGCATGCCCCGGCGTCACCAGCGAATCGATGAAGGCTTCGTCATCCGCCGTGATCCTGACCGCCTGCGCCTTGGCATAGGCGTCCCATTGCGCTTCGGTGCGAGGCCCGACGATGGCCGAGGTGACCGCGCGGTTGTTCAGCACCCAGGCGATGGCGAACTCGACGATGCCCACGCCCCGCCCCTGGGTGTACTGCTGGATCTGCTGGGCGATGCGCAGGGACTCGACCCGCCACTCGGTTTCCAGGATGCGTTTGTCCTGGCGACCGGCGCGGCTGTTGGCATCTGGCGCGGCGTCCGGCGCGTACTTGCCGCTGAGCACGCCACGGGCGAGGGGGCTGAAGGGCACTACGCCGAGGCCGTAGTTCTGCGCGGCGGTGATCTGCTCGGTTTCCGCCTGGCGGTTGACGATGTTGTACAGCGGTTGGCTGATCACCGGTCGGTCGATGCCCAGGCTGTCGGCAATCCGGATCACCTCGGCGATGCGCCAGCCGCGGTAGTTCGACAGGCCCCAGTAGCGGATCTTGCCCTGGCGAATCAGGTCGCCGATGGCCGAGACGGTGACGTGCAGCGGGGTGTTGTGGTCTTCACGGTGCAGGTAGTAGATGTCCAGGTAGTCGGTGCCCAGGCGGTTCAGGCTGGCCTCGATGCCGTTGAACAGATGCTTGCGGCTCAGGCCGCTGCGATTGGGCACGCCGTCTGCCGGGCCGAAGCCGACCTTGGTGGCGAGCACCCACTCGTGGCGGTGGCGGGCGATCGCCTCGCCGACGATCTCTTCGGAGCGGCCGTTGGTGTAGACGTCCGCCGTGTCGATGAAGTTGATGCCCTGGTCCCAGGCCTTGTCGATGATCCGCAGCGAGTCTTCGGTGCTGGTCTGTTCGCCGAACATCATGGTGCCCAGGGTCAGTGTGGACACCTGCAACCCGGAATGGCCTAGCGTGCGGTAGCTCATGACAAAATCCTTCATCCATGGGAAAGGTCCAATCAAACCCCAGAACAGGCGCATGGATCAAACAGATTTATCGAACACCCCCCCATTCACTGTGGGAGCAGGCTTGTTCGCGAAGAGGGCGTGTCAGTTGACATAGCTGCCATTGATCCACCGCTTTCGCGAGCAAGCCGGCTCCCACAGAGGCAATGCTCAGGCCCTGAGCGTACGCGTCATGCGCAACGCCAGCAGGCTGCCGGCCACGATCACCCCGGCCAACACGTACAGCGCGGCATCGGTGGAGCCGGTGGCATCCTTGACCCAACCCACCAGGTAAGGGCTCAGGAAACCGGCCATCTGGCCCATGGAGTTGATCAGCGCCAGGCCGCCCGCCGCCGCGCCGGCGCTGAGCAGGGCGGTAGGCACCGGCCAGAACATCGGCAGGCCGGTGAGGGCGCCCATGGTGGCGATGGACAGGCCGAGGATGGCGAGGGCCGGCGTGGTAGCGAAGTTGACGGCGATCAGCAGCCCGGCCGCGCCCATCAGCATCGGCACCACCAGGTGCCAGCGACGTTCCTTGCGCAGGTCCGCCGAGCGGCCCACCAGCAGCATGAACACCGCGGCCAGCAAATAGGGGATCGCGCTCAACCAGCCGATCACCAGGTTATCGCTGAAACCCAGGCTCTTGATGATTGACGGCAGCCAGAAGTTGATCGCATACACACCGCTCTGGATGCAGAAGTACACCAGGCCAAAGGCCCAGATCGCCGGGTTCTTGAACACGGCCAGCAAGGAGTCGCTGCTGGTGTTCGGTTTGTTCGCCAGGTCCTGGGCATGGTCGGCGGTGAGCACGGCGCGCTCCTGGTCGGTCAGCCACTTGGCGTTGACGAAGGTGTCGCTGAGCAAAAAGAACGCCAGTGCACCGAGGATCACGGTCGGGATGCCTTGCAGCAGGAACATCCACTGCCAGCCGGCCAGGCCACCTTGGCCGGCGGCGAAGTGGTTGAGGATCCAGCCGGAAAACGGGCTGCCCAACAGGCCCGACACCGGAATGGCGGACATGAACAACGCCATGATCCGGCCGCGTCGGAAGGTCGGGAACCACTGCGAGAGGTACAGCACCACACCCGGGAAAAACCCGGCTTCGGCCGCGCCGGTGAACAGCCGCAAGGTGTAGAAGCCGGTGGGCGTGGTGACGAACAGCAGGCAGGTCGACAACGTGCCCCAGGTGATCATCATCAGCGCGATCCAGCGCCGGGGGCCGAACTTGCTCAGGGCCAGGTTGCTGGGTACGCCGCACAGGACGTAGCCGATGAAGAAGATCCCGGCACCGAGGCCGTAGACGGTTTCGCTGAACTTCAGCGCATCGAGCATCTGCAACTTGGCGAAGCCAACGTTGACCCGGTCGAGGTAGTTGAACAGGTAGCAGATGAAAATGAAGGGGATCAAGCGCAGGGTGATGCGCTTGTAGACGCTGTTTTTCTCGTCGTGCGTAGCCAGGAGGGCCGTTGCGCTCTGGGACATGGCGGGTCTCTCTTTATTATGATTTGTACGAGCCAAGGGGTAACGTTGACTGCCCTTGAGTCTCGGCCAGCCCGGGGGCCGTGTCTTTGTGCCTGAGCACAGGGTTTGGAGCAGGACCCTGTGCGCCTGACCAATCGCCCTGGCGCCCTGCGCTCCAAACCTTCACCCACGCCGCTTGCAAGGAACACCGTCCCATGTTCGAACTGGATCATGACCTGGCGCAGGACATCGTCGACCGGGCGATGGCGATCCTGCCATACAACGTCAATGTCATGGACAACCAGGGCCTGATCCTCGGCAGCGGTGAGCCCGGGCGCGTCAATACCCGCCACGAGGGCGCGCAATTGGTCCTGGCCAATGGCCGGGTGGTGGAAATCGACGCGCACACGGCGAGGCACCTCAAGGGCGTGCAGCCAGGCATCAACCTGCCGCTGATGCTCGATCAGCGCCTGATCGGCGTGCTGGGCATCACCGGCGAGCCCGAGCAGTTGCGCACCTACGCCGAACTGGTACGCATGACCGCCGAGATGCTGGTGGGCCAGCGCAACCAGCAGGCCGAGCAGCAATGGCGCCGGCAACGGTGTGACGACTTGCTGGCTTTGCTGCTGGGGGACGCCGGGGATTCGCCGCGGTTGTTGGACGAAGCCCGCCAGATGGGCCTCAAGCCGCAACTGTCACGGGTGCCGTATCTGTTCGAGCTGGGCCCGGAGCATGGGCCAGGGCAGAGCGTCGAGACGTTGAGCGCCTGGTTGATGTCACGCTACCCGGACAGTTGGTGCCTGACCTCGTCCAAGTCCTCGTTGCTCTGGTGCCGGCCGGTCACCGCGTCGGTGGAAAACGAGCGGCTGCTGGGCAAGCTCGACGGGCTGGGCTGGTGCATCTTGCGAGTGGCGGTGGGTGGCCAGGCCGAAGGGCTGGCGGGACTGCGTCGGTGCTACCGTCGGGTCGCGGACCTGCTGGCCTACGGTCGCGATGTGTTGCCGCAATTGCGGCTGCTGAGCCTTGCCCGTTATCGCCTGCCGGTGATGCTCTGGCGTCATCGCAGCGACGATGCCCTCGACGAATTGCTGGCACCGCTGCGCAAGGTGATCGCCAAGGACAGCAACGGCCAGTTGCTCACGACCTTGCGCAGCTGGTGCGAACACGACGGCCAGAGCCAGGCTTGCGCCGAGGCCCTGGGGATCCACCGCAACAGCTTGCGCTACCGCATGGAACGCATCGCCGAGCTCAGTGGGGTCGATCCGTTGCGGCTGGATGGCATGTTGGCGTTGTACCTGGGGGTGCAGTTGTTGCCGCAGACCGAAAGCCCACCGCTGTAACCCTGTGCTCGCGAGGGTGGTTGTACTGGGGAAATTATGTCGCCTGTGCCGCCATCTTCGCGGGCAAGCCCGCTCCCACAATTGATTTGTGGTGTACATGGATTCGGTATTCACGCTGATTAACTGTGGGAGCGGGCTTGCCCGCGAAGAGGCCCTCCCATCCAACAACCATCCCCTTACCAACCCCACCCTTTGTAAAATTGAACAATAATCCCCCCTGTCTTTTGTGCGGCAGACCGGCGTCACGGTTGCGGTCAGCTGGCAGCATGCTGGGCATCGGAACCGGAGAATAATATGAAAATAGTCATCGCCCCCGACTCGTTCAAGGACAGCCTCAGTGCCCAGGGCGTCGCCGACGCCATCGCCGCCGGGCTGGCCCAGGTCTGGCCGGCTGCACAGTTGATCAAGTGCCCGATGGCCGACGGCGGGGAAGGGACGGTGGCGTCGGTGCTGGCGGCCTGCAACGGACAATGGCGCTGCAACCGGGTTCGGGGACCGTTGGGTAGCGCGGTCGAGGCAAGCTGGGGCTGGTTGCCCGAGAGCCGCACCGCGATCATCGAAATGGCCGAGGCCAGCGGCCTGCAATTGGTCGCGCCGGGGCAGCGCGATGCCTGCTCCAGCAGCACCTATGGCACTGGCGAACTGATTCGCGCCGCCCTGGATGAAGGGGCCGGGCGGGTGATCCTGGCCATCGGCGGCAGTGCTACCAATGACGGCGGTGCCGGTGCGATGCAAGCCCTGGGCGTGGCGTTGCTGGATGAACGCGGCCAGGCGCTTGCGCCGGGCGGCCTGGCCCTGGCGAACCTGTCGCGCATCGACCTCAGCGGACTGGACCCGCGCCTGGCCCAAGTCGATTTCGAGATTGCCGCCGACGTCGACAACCCACTGTGCGGCCCCCAGGGGGCTTCCGCCATTTTCGGCCCGCAAAAAGGTGCGTCCGCCCAGCAAGTGCAGTGGCTAGACGCAGCCCTGGGACACTTCGCCGAACACTGTGCCCAGGCTCTGCACAAGGATGTGCGCGACGAACCGGGTAGCGGTGCCGCCGGCGGCCTCGGGTTCGCCGCCAAGGCGTTCCTGGGCGCGCGGTTTCGCACGGGCGTGGAGGTGGTCGCCCAACTGGTGGGGCTGGCCGCTGCGGTACAGGGCGCTGACTTGGTGATCACTGGCGAAGGCCGTTTCGACGCGCAGACCCTGCGCGGCAAGACGCCCTTCGGCGTGGCCCGCATCGCCCGCCAGCACGGCGTGCCGGTGCTGGTCATCGCCGGTACGTTGGGGGAGGGCTACCCGGCGCTGTATGAGCACGGTGTCGATGCCGCCTTCGCCCTGGCCAGCGGCCCGATGACGCTGCAAGAGGCCTGTGCCGATGCGGCGCGCCTGCTGGGCGAGCGGGCCCGGGATATTGCCCGGCTGTGGCAGGTCGCCAGCCGATAAGTGTTCCTGAAATATTTTTTTACATCCCCCTGTAAAAAGCCTACAGCCCAGCCGATAAAGGGGTTAAGCGTACCCATCAGCACCCCACCCTACACTGACTGGCATGGATGCTCGACCCCATCGCCCCGAGGTCTTTACATGTCCCTTCGTAGCCTGAACATCGCGCCCCGAGCCTTCCTTGGCTTCGCTTTCATTGCTCTGCTTGTCATTGGCCTGGGCTTATTCGCCGCCAATCGCATGTCGGTGATCCGCCAGGCCTCGGTGGACATGGAGCAAAACCAGGTGCCCAGCGTCGCGTACCTGGCCAACGTGCTGGAGAACGTGCTGCGCATGCGCATCCTGTCGTTCCGTATCCTGGTCAACCGCGAGCCGGCCAGCCTGGCAGAGGCCGAAACCCGCATCGGTGTGCTGGTGGAGAAACTGCACAAGGCCGACACCAGTTACGCGGCGTTGCCAGCCGAAGCCGAGGAAAAAGAGCTGTACAAGACTTTTTCCGTGACCCTTGGCAACTACCTGCAAGCCCAGAAAGAAATGCTCGACCTGTCGCGACAGAACAAGGTCGATGAGCTGCGCGCCCTGATCAATAGCCGAATCAAGGAAGGCACCGACCTGATGGGCGAGCAGCTCAACAAGCTTATCGCGATCAACGTGTCCGGCTCTGTAGAGGCGTCGGCCGAGGCGGGCGCGCACTTTGACAACGCGCTGGCGGGCATCATCATCGTGTCGCTCGTCGCTGCGTTGGCCACCGTGCTGCTCGCGCTGGCGTTGACTCGCAGCATTGTGTTGCCGCTCAACCGAGCGCTGGAGGCGGCGCGAGTCATTGCCGGCGGGAATCTGGTGCAGGTGATCACGGACGACGGCAAGGACGAACCCGCTCGGCTGCTCAAGGCCCTGGCCGACATGCAAGCCAGCCTGCGCAAGACCATCGAGCAGATCGCCGGCTCCGCCACCCAGTTGGGCGCCGCCGCCGAAGAGTTGAGCGCGGTGACCCAGGAATCTTCCCGTGGCCTGCAACAGCAACACAATGAAATCGAACAGGCCGCCACGGCGGTCAACGAAATGACCACCGCAGTGGAAGAGGTCGCGCGTAATGCGGTGTCCACGTCCGAGGCGTCGAACCAATCGACCCAGGCGGCCCGGGAAGGTCGCTCGCGGGTGGTGGAAACCGTCGAGGCGATCCAGACCATGACCCACGACGTGCAAAGCACCGCGGCGATGATCGAAGGCCTGGCGGTGCAGGGGCGCGATATCGGCAAGGTCCTGGACGTGATCCGCGCCATCGCCGAACAGACCAACCTGCTGGCCCTCAACGCCGCCATCGAAGCCGCCCGCGCCGGGGAGGCCGGACGCGGTTTCGCGGTGGTGGCCGACGAGGTCCGGGCTCTGGCCCACCGCACTGCACAATCGACCCAGGAAATCGAGAAAATGGTCGCCGGTATCCAGAACGGCACCGGTGAGGCCGTGCAGTCGATGCAGCAAAGCAACCAGCGTACCCAGAGCACCCTGGAAATGGCCCGCGCCGCCGGCGTGGCCCTGGAACAGATCACCCAATCGATCCACCAGATCAACGAGCGCAACCTGGTCATCGCCAGCGCTTCGGAGGAACAGGCCCAGGTGTCCCGCGAAGTGGACCGCAACCTGGTCAACATTCGCGACCTTGCCACCCAGTCGGCCAGCGGTGCGAAACAGACCAGCGACGCGTCCCACGAACTGTCGCGCCTGGCGGTGACGTTGAACGCGATGGTGGCGCGGTTTGTGATTTGAGATAGGGTTGAGGCTGGACACCGCGCAATCAGGAGATATGCATGCGCTTTTCAGCCTTGACCCAACGCATCACCGGCGATGGCGCCGCCGCCTGGCACATTCACGATCGGGCGCTGGCCATGCGCGAACAGGGCATGGACGTGCTGCTGTTGTCGGTGGGCGATCCGGATTTCGACACACCGCGCGCCATCGTCGATGCCGCGGTGGGCAGCCTGCGGGCCGGGGATACGCATTACTCGGACATCCGTGGCCTGTACACCTTGCGCAGCCGCATTGCCCGGCGTCACCAGCGGCGCTGCGGCCAGCCGGTCGACGCCGGGCATGTCACCGTGTTGCCCGGTGCGCAGTGCGCGGTGTATGCAGTCGCGCAGTGCCTGCTCGACCCGGGCGACGAGGTGATCGTCGCCGAGCCGATGTATGTCACCTACGAGGCGGTGTTCGGTGCCTGCGGGGCGACAGTGGTGCCGGTGCCGGTGCGCCCGGAGAACGGGTTCAGGGTCGAACCGGCCGATGTGGCCGGCCTGATCACCGGGCGGACCCGGGCGATGCTGCTCAACAGCCCCAACAACCCATCAGGCGCCAGCCTGCCGCTCGCGACCTGGCGAGGACTGGCGCAGTTGTGCATCGAGCATGACCTGTGGCTGATCAGTGACGAGGTCTACAGCGACCTGTTGTACGAAGGTGAGCACGTCAGCCCGGCCAGTCTGCCGGGCATGGCCGAACGCACGGCGACCATCAACAGCCTGTCCAAATCCCATGCCATGACCGGTTGGCGCATTGGCTGGGTCCTTGGGCCCGAGCCCCTGGCCGAACACTTGGCGAACCTGTCGTTGTGCATGCTCTTCGGCCTGCCGGATTTCGTGCAGCGGGCGGCCCAGGTGGCCCTCGAAGAAGATTTGCCTGAAGTGGCGCACATGCGTGAAGAATATCGCCAGCGCCGCGACCTGGTGTGCGCCATGCTTGGCGACTGTCCGGGCCTCAAGCCGGTGCGACCCGATGGCGGCATGTTCGTCATGGTCGACATCCGCCAGACCGGTCTCGACGCCCAAGGCTTTGCCGAACACCTGCTGGACGGCTATGGCGTCTCGGTGCTCGCCGGCGAGGCTTTCGGCCCCAGCGCGGCGGGGCATATCCGCATCGGGCTGGTGGTCGACCAGCTGAAACTGGCCCAGGCCTGCGAGCGCATCGCGGCCTGTGCGGCGGGGCTGCTGCTAGCACGGCGGGCCTGAGACTCGCCGTGCGTCGCGACCGTTTTCGCGAGCAAGCTTGCTCCCACAGGTTTCCCAAGTGTCCGAGGGGCCCTTTGTGGGAGCGAGCTTGCTCGCGAAGGCGGCCGTCCATCCAGCCTCGCCATCCCAGGCAAGCCGCACCCCGGCCGATCAGTGGCTGTCAGGACGCTTGCGCACCAGATTCATCACCCCGACAAAGAACACCGGGACAAACACCACCGCCAGGGTCGCGGTGATCATCCCGCCGATCACCCCGGTCCCGATGGCTTGTTGGCTCGCCGAGCTGGCGCCGGTGGCGATGGCCAGGGGCACGACGCCGAGGATGAAGGCCAGGGAGGTCATGATGATCGGTCGCAGGCGCAGGCGCGCCGCCTGGAGCGTGGCGTCGATCAGATCATGGCCCTGGTCGTACAGGCTCTTGGCGAACTCGATGATCAGGATCGCATTCTTCGCCGACAACCCGATGATGGTCACCAGCCCGACCTTGAAGAACACATCGTTGGGCAGGCCGCGCATCGACACCGCGAGCACCGCGCCGAGCACCCCCAGTGGCACCACCAGCAGCACCGACGTCGGGATCGACCAACTCTCGTACAGCGCCGCCAGGCACAGGAACACCACCAGCAACGACAGCCCGAGCAACAGCGGCGCCTGGCTGCCGGACAAGCGTTCCTGCAGGGACAGCCCGGTCCATTCCTGCCCCAGGCCGGTCGGCCCCTGGGCCACCAGCCGCTCGATCTCGGCCATGGCTTCGCCGGTGCTGTGGCCGGGCGCCGGTTCGCCGGAAATGCTGATGGCCGGGTAGCCGTTGTAGCGGGTCAATTGTGTCGGGCCCTGGGTCCATCTGGCCTGGACGAACGCTGACAGCGGCACCATCTTCCCGGCGTTGTTGCGCACATGGATCTTCAGCAGGTCGGCCACCTGGCCGCGCTGGTCGCCTTGTGCCTGGACCACCACCCGCTGCATCCGCCCCTGGTTGGGGAAGTCATTGACGTAGGCCGAGCCCACCGCCGTGGACAGCACGTTACCCACGTCGGCGAAGGAAACGCCCAGGGCATTGGCCTGCTTGCGGTCGACCTCCAGTTGGACCTGCGGCGCTTCGGCCAGGGCGCTTTCACGCACGTTCATCAACACCGGGCTTTTCTCGGCCGCGGCGAGCAATTCGTCGCGGGCCTGCATCAGCGTGGCGTGGCCGAGGCCGCCGCGATCCTGCAGGCGGAACTCGAAGCCACTGGAGGTGCCCAGGCCATCCACCGGTGGCGGCAGCACCGCAAAGGCCATGGCGTCCTTGATCGCGCCGAACGCCTGGTTGGCTCGGTCGGCAATCGAGCTGGCCGAATCGTCGCGTGCCCGCTGCGACCAGTCCTTCAGGGTGGTGAACGCCAGGGCCGCATTCTGCCCGCTGCCGGAAAAACTGAAACCGAGGATCACCGTGCTGTCGCTCACGCCCGGCTCGCCGGCGTTGTGAGCTTCGATCTGCTCCACCACCTGCACCGTGCGGTTCTTGCTCGCGCCGGGCGGCAACTGGATGTCGGTGATGGTGTAGCCCTGGTCCTCCACCGGCAGGAACGAGGAGGGCAGGCGCGTGAACAGCAGGCCCATGCCCACCAGCAGCACCCCGTAGATCAGCAGGTAGCGGCCGGTGCGCTTGAGTGCGTAGGCGACCCAGCCCTGGTAGCGATCGCCCAATTGGTCGAAGCGGCGATTGAACCAGCCGAAGAAACCGCCCTTGGCGTGATGCTCGCCCTGGTCGATGGGCTTGAGCAAGGTCGCGCACAGCGCCGGCGTGAGGCTCAGGGCCAGGAACGCCGAGAACAGGATCGAGGTCGCCATGGACAGCGAGAATTGCCGGTAGATCACGCCCACCGATCCGGGCATGAACGCCATGGGAATGAACACCGCCACCAGCACCAGGGTGATGCCGATGATCGCGCCGGTGATCTGCCGCATCGCCTTGCGCGTCGCTTCCTTGGGCGACAGCCCTTCGCTGGCCATGATCCGCTCGACGTTCTCCACCACGACGATGGCGTCGTCCACCAGGATGCCGATCGCCAGGACCATACCGAACATGGTCAACACGTTGATGGAAAAACCCAGGGCGAGCATGGTCGCGAACGTGCCCATCAGCGCCACGGGCACCACCAGCGTCGGGATCAGGGTGTAGCGGATGTTCTGCAGGAACAGGAACATCACGGCGAACACCAGCAGCATGGCCTCGCCCAGGGTGTACACCACCTTGGTGATCGAGACCTTGACGAACGGCGAGGTGTCGTAGGGGATCTTGTACTCGACGCCCGCGGGGAAGTAGCGCGACAGCTCATCCATCTTCGTGCGCACCAGCGTCGCGGTGTTGAGGGCATTGGCCCCCGGCGACAGTTGTACGCCAACGGCGGTGGAAGGCTTGCCATTGAGCCGCGTGGAAAACTGGTATTCCTGGCTGCCGACTTTCACCCGCGCCACGTCGCCAATGCGCACGGTGGAGCCGTCGGGGTTGGCCTTGAGTACGATGTCGGCGAACTCTTCGGGCGTCGACAACTGCCCCTTGACCAGTACCGTCGCGGTCATCTCCTGGGTGGTGCGTGCCGGCAGGTCGCCGATGCTGCCCGCCGACACCTGGGCGTTCTGCGCCACGATGGCGGCATTGACGTCGGCCGGCGTCAGGTTGAAGGCGAGCAGTTTCTGCGGGTCGATCCAGATCCGCATCGCCCGCTCGGCGCCGTACAGTTGCGCCTTGCCGACGCCGTCCAGACGCTTGATCTCGTTCATCACGTTGCGCGCCAGGTAGTCGCTGAGCGCCACATCGTCGAGCTTGCCGTCGTTGGAGGTGAGCGTGATCAGCAGCAGGAAACCGGCCGACACCTTGTCCACCTGCAAGCCCTGCTGGGTGACGGCCTGGGGCAGGCGCGATTCCACGGTCTTGAGCCGGTTCTGCACATCGACCTGGGCCAGCTCCGGGTTGGTGCCCGGCTGGAACGTCGCGGTGATGGTGGCGCTGCCCAGGCTGCTCTGGGAACCGAAGTACAGCAGGTGATCGGCGCCGTTGAGCTCTTCCTCGATCAGGCTGACCACGCTCTGGTCCACGGTTTGCGCCGACGCACCGGGGTACACCGCGTAGATTTCGATTTGCGGCGGCGCGACGTCGGGGTACTGCGCCACCGGCAACTGCGGGATTGCCAGCACACCGGCCAGCAGAATGAACAACGCCACCACCCAGGCGAACACCGGGCGGTCGATAAAGAACTGCGGCATGGCAAACGTCCTGCTTACTGGCCAGGGACCTGGGCAAGTGGAAGAGGGGAGTCATCGACCCGGACTTTTTCACCGGGGCGTGCGTGTTGCAGGCCTTCGACGACAATGCGGTCGCCCGGCTTCAAGCCATGGGTGACGATCCAGCGGTCATCCTGCACGGCGCCCAGCGTCACCGGTTGCAGGCTGACGGTCTGCTGGGCATCGACCAGCAATACCTGGGCGATGCCGGCGCTGTCGCGCAGGATGGCCCGCTGCGGCACGCTGATGCCCTGGCGATCGACCGCCTGCTCCAGGCGCACGCGCACGAAGCTGCCCGGCAACAGGTCCAGGTCGGGGTTGGGGAATTCGCTGCGCAGGGTGATCTGGCCGGTGCCCGGGTCGACGCTGATGTCGGCGAACAACAGTTTGCCCGGCAGCGGGTACAGGCTGCCGTCGTCCTGGACCAGCGTAGCCTTGGCCTGGCCCGGCTCGACCTGCTGCAACTGGCCGGCGCGCAGGGCGCGGCGCAGTTCATTGAGCTCGCGGGTCGATTGGGTGAGGTCGGCGTGGATCGGGTCCAACTGCTGGATGAGGGCCAGCGGCGTGGTTTCGTTCTGGCCGACCAGCGCACCCTCGGTTACCAGCGCCCGGCCGATGCGTCCGGCGATGGGCGCGGTGACCGTGGCATAACCGAGGTTCAACCGGGCCCGCTCCAGGGCGGCCTTACTGGCGGCGACATCGGCGGCGCTCTGGCGATCCGCGGCCCGGGCGTTGTCGTAGTCCTGGCCGCTGATGGCGTTGTCCTCGATCAGGCGCGCGTAGCGTTGCGCTTGCAGGCGTGCCTGGAAGGCGTTGGCCTCGGCCTTGCGCAACGCCGCTTCGGCGCTGTCCAGGTCGGCCTTGAACGGCGCCGGGTCGATGCGAAACAGCACATCGCCTTTTTTCACATCGCTGCCTTCGCGATACACCCGCTGCAACACCACGCCAGGCACCCGTGCGCGCACTTCGGCGGTGCGTGGCGCGGCAATGCGTCCGCTCAATTCGCTGCTGATGGACAGTGGCCGGGCTTCGATGGTTTCGACGGCCACGGTGGGCAGCGGCGCTTCGTCCGTGGGCGGCGCGGCGCTGTCGCAGGCGCTCAACGACAGCGCACCGAGCAGCAGACCCAGCGTGGCGAAAGAATTCTTTGGCATGGTGCATCCCCAATAATGAGCGATGCCATGCTACGGCGGGCGAGCCTGGGCGTTGGTAAAGCTTTGTTGGGGGTGTGTGAAATTGTGTAAGGGTTTTGCGTCGGGTTGGGCGAGGGCGTATATCCTTGGCAACTTGAGATCATCGGTGTCTTGCCGGGCCTCATCGCGAGCAAGCTCGCTCCCACAATGATTATGCGAACGCCTGTGGAAGCGAGCTTGCTCGCGATAGATAAAGGCCTGCCAGGCACCCCAGCACTTTCTGGAACACCCCATGCCCAACATCCTCCTGGTCGAAGACGACTGCGCGTTGTCCGAGCTGATCGCCAGTTACCTGGAACGCAACGGCTATCAAGTCAACGTGCTGGCCCGCGGCGACCACGTGCGGGAGCGGGCGCGGGTCAATCCGCCGGACCTGGTGATCCTCGACCTGATGCTGCCGGGCCTGGACGGCTTGCAGGTGTGTCGCCTGCTGCGGGCCGATTCGGCGACCTTGCCGATCCTGATGCTCACCGCCCGGGACGACAGTCACGACCAGGTCCTGGGCCTGGAAATGGGCGCCGACGACTACGTCACCAAACCGTGCGAGCCGCGGGTCTTGCTGGCGCGGGTGCGGACCTTGCTGCGGCGCAGCAGCCTCGCCGAACCGCAGACGGCCAACGACCGCATTCTGATGGGCAACCTGTGCATCGACCTGTCCGAACGCACCGTGACCTGGCGCGGCCAGCCGGTGGAGCTGTCCAGCGGCGAGTACAACCTGCTGGTGGTGCTGGCCCGGCATTCCGGCGAAGTGCTGAGCCGCGACCAGATCCTGCAACGCCTGCGCGGCATCGAGTTCAACGGCACCGACCGCTCGGTGGACGTGGCGATTTCCAAGCTGCGGCGCAAATTCGACGACAACGCCGGCGAAGCTCGCAAGATCAAGACCGTCTGGGGCAAAGGCTACCTGTTCAGCCGTTCCGAGTGGGAATGCTGAGCCGATGTGGAAACTGCTGATTCGCCTGTACCTGGTCACCATCGTCTCCTACAGCGCGGCCATCTACCTGATGCCGGAACTGGTGGTCCGCCTGTTCCATGAGCGCTTCGTGAGCTACAACCTCGACCATTCCCGAGGCTTGCAGACCCTGATGGTCAAGCAGTTCCACGCCGTGCCCCGCGAGCAGTGGCCGGCGCTGGCGGCGCAGATGGACAAAGACTTCGAGCCGCTGCGCATCGAACTGGCGAGCCTCGATGACCCGGGCTTCAGCGAAGCCGAGCGGGCGCAGCTCAGCCGTGGCGAAAACATCGTGCGCCTCGGTGACTGGGCCTGGCGCACCCTGGCGGTGGCACCGCTGGGTGAGCGCATGGCGGTCAAGATGATCGTTCCGCCGGATCCGACCGACGTCAACTGGCTGTACTGGAGCATCAACGTGCTGATCGGCGCGACCATGCTCGCGTGCCTGTTGCTTTGGCTGCGGCCGCACTGGCGTGACCTGGAGCGCCTCAGGCGCACCGCCGAGCGTTTCGGCAAAGGCCACTTGGGCGAGCGCACGCAGATTGCCTCCAGTTCGAACATCGGCAGCCTGGCCCATGTGTTCGACACCATGGCCGGTGACATCGAGAAGCTGCTCAACCAGCAGCGCGACCTGCTCAACGCGGTGTCCCACGAACTGCGTACGCCGCTGACCCGGCTCGACTTCGGCCTGGCCCTGGCGCTGTCCGAGGATTTGCCGCCCGCCAGTCGCGAGCGCCTGCAAGGGTTGGTGGCGCACATTCGCGAGCTGGATGAACTGGTGCTGGAACTGCTGTCCTACAGCCGTCTGCAGAACCCCGAACGCTTGCCCGAGCGGGTCGAAGTGCCGCTGGACGAATTCATCGACAGCATCCTGGGCAGTGTCGACGAAGACCTGGCGGCCCCGGACGTGGTGATCGACGTGTTGCTGCACGGAGCGCTGGAGCGCTTCGAACTCGACCCGCGCCTTACCGCCAGGGCCTTGCAGAACCTGCTGCGCAATGCGATGCGTTACTGCGAGAAGCACATCCAGGTCGGTGTGTTGGTGGGCGACCAGGGTTGTGAGATCTGGGTCGACGATGACGGCATCGGCATCCCGGATGACGAGCGTGAGCGTGTGTTCGAGCCGTTCTACCGCCTGGACCGCAGCCGCGACCGCGCCACCGGCGGGTTCGGCCTAGGCCTGGCCATCAGCCGCCGTGCCTTGCAAGCCCAGGGCGGCACCTTGACCGTCGAGACTTCACCGCTGGGCGGGGCTCGGTTCAGGTTGTGGTTGCCCGCCCCATCGTCCTGATCCAGGTGGTTCCCTGGGCGAGGGAGCGTGCTCCTGTTGGGGTGCGCAGCGGCCCTTCAGCCTCAGCCGAACAACCCCGCCGCGATATTGATCGAAAACCCCAAGATTGCCGTGTTGAATACGAACCCGATCAGTGATTGCGCCAGTACGATCTTGCGCAACTGGCGAGTGGCGACACCCACGTCCGACGTCTGCACCGCGACCCCGATGGTGAAGGAGAAATACAGGAAATCCCAATAATTGGGCGTGGTCAGGCCTTCGGCAAAGCGCAGCGCCGGCTCGGTGCCCTCCCAGGTGTAATAGAGCCGCGCATAGTGGACGCTGAAGATCACGCCGATCAGCAACCATGAGCCAATCACCGTCATGGCCGTGAAGCCGTAGTGCAGCAGCTTGCCTGCGGCGTGCAGGTCGCGGCTGCCGGCCAGTTCGACGGTGATGGTGGCCAGGCTGGCCAAGGCGGCGATGCAGACCATCAGCAAGACCAGCCCGGCATTTTCATCTTCGATTTCGGCAATGCGCCTGACGTCGGGGGCCTTGGCACGTACGGTCAGCCACAACATCAGCACCAGGTAAGTCCAGACCCCGGCATTCCAGCCGATCAGGACCTTGCTGATGAGGCTGTCCGCAGGCGCCAGGACGCCCACTGCCAGGCCGACGGCCATGGCGCTGGACAGACGCGGGTGGGTACGGGCGAGGAAGGGCATGGGGGCTCACTGTCCGGAAAAGAGACGCCTAGTATGCTCAGGCGACCCCAGGTAGCCAACCTGTAGGAGCGAGCCCGCATTTCTTTTTTGGCGGGGCAAGATTTAGATTGACCGCCGCTTGTCTGGCAGCAGAATGTCTTTCGTCGCAAATCTCCAAGAGTGATGGCTTTTTGATACCTGCTTGCGTCGCGATTGAGTACAATCGCGGCGTACAATCGGGCATGGAGGCAGTCCGGCTCTTTCGTTACGAGAACACTCCATGTTGATCGGTACGTATTCCCCCGCGCTCGTTTCCATTTCCCTGTTCGTTGCTGTCCTGGCTTCCTACACCGCACTCGACCTGACCGGGCGTATCGCCACCGCCCAGGGCCGCGCCGCGCAGCTGTGGATGGCCGGCGGCGCACTGGCCATGGGCGTGGGCGTCTGGTCCATGCACTTCATCGGCATGCTGGCGTTCTCCTTGCCGGTGCGGCTTGGCTACGACACTTCCATCACCGCGCTGTCGTTGCTGATCGCCATTTTGTCCTGCGGCTTTGCCTTGTGGCTGGTCAGCCAGCCGCGCCTGCCGGCGTGTCAACTGGCGTTCGGCGCGCTGGTCATGGGGGCCGGCATCAGTGCCATGCATTACACCGGCATGGCGGCGCTGCGGATGCAGCCGGGCATCGACTACGAGCCCACGCTGTTCGGCGCCTCGCTGGTGATTGCCGTAGGTGCTTCTGCGGCGGCCCTGTGGATCGCCTTCCGCCTGCGCCAGAACACCCCTCACGTGCGCCTGGCCCGGGCCGGCGCCGCGGTGATCATGGGCGTCGCCATTGTCGGCATGCACTACACCGGCATGGCCGGGGCGCAGTTTCGCGACGGCAGCTTTTGCGGCGCCCTGGACGGCCTGAGCGGCAAGGGCCTGGACAACGTGGTGCTGATCACCACCCTGGCGGTGCTGGCCATCGCCTTGCTGACCTCGATTCTCGATGCGCGCCTGGAGGCCCGCACCGCCGAACTGGCCCAATCCTTGACCGTGGCCAATCGCGAACTGACGCAACTGGCCCTGCACGACCCGCTCACCGGGTTGCCCAACCGGGTGTTGCTGGCCGACCGTATCGGCCAGGCCATGCACCGGGTGCAAGAGCAGGGCGGCTGCTTTGCCCTGATGTTCATCGACCTCGATGGCTTCAAGCCGGTCAACGATGCCTTCGGGCACCACATGGGCGATCTGTTGCTGCGCGACGTGGCCCTGCGCCTGCGCGAGGATCTGCGCAGCCAGGACACCCTGGCGCGGATCGGCGGTGATGAGTTCGTGCTGCTGGTGCAACTGGCCGAGCCGGACGACGCCTTGCGCCTGGCTGCCCGCCAGGTCGGGTTGGTGGGCCAGACGTTTCGGGTGGCCGAGCACGATTTGCAGATCTCCGCCAGCGTCGGCATTTCCGTGTACCCCGGCAACGGCAGCAGCGCCGAAGAGCTGTTGATGAATGCCGACGCGGCGATGTACCACGCCAAGGGGGCGGGGAAGAACGGCTACAGCTTTTTCGACGCGTCGATGAACAGCAACGCCCGCAAGCAGTTGCAGTTGTTGCAGGATTTGCGCATTGCCGTCGAGCAGCGCCAGTTCAGCCTGCATTACCAACCCAAGTTCGACGCCGCCAACGGCCGTCCGGTGGGGGCCGAGGCGTTGTTGCGCTGGACCCATCCGACCCAGGGCCTGCTGATGCCCGCCACGTTCATCGACCTGGCGGAAAAGACCGGGCTGATCATCCCCATCGGCGAATGGGTGCTCAACGAAGCCTGCCGCCAGATGCGCGAATGGTACGTGCTCGGCTACACCGACTGGCGCATCGCGGTGAACCTCTCGGCCTTGCAGTTCTGCCACACCGGGTTGGTGCAGAGTGTCGCCAAGGCCTTGGAAACCCATTGCCTGGCGGCCAACAGCCTGACCCTGGAAATCACTGAAACCACCGCCATGAGCGATGCGGATGCGAGCATGACGGTACTGCAGCAGCTGTCCGACATGGGCGTGGATTTGTCCATCGATGACTTCGGCACCGGCTATTCGAGCCTGATGTACCTCAAGCGCCTGCCGGCCAATGAACTGAAGATCGACCGCGGCTTCGTGCGCGACCTGGAGCACGACAGCGATGACGCGGCCATCGTCTCCGCCATCGTCGCCCTTGGCCAGGCCCTGGGGCTGCGGATCGTTGCCGAAGGGGTCGAGACCGACCTGCAGCAAGACTTCCTGACCCGGTTGGGTTGCGATTCCCTGCAAGGTTACCTGCTGGGCCATCCACTCCCGGCCGAGCGCTTTTTGCACGACCTGCGCCAGGTCAAACGCGCCGCCATGGCCTGACACACGGTCGTCATCCTGTGGGGGCGGCTTGCTCGCGAAGGCGGCGTGTCAAACGACAATCATGTTGGCTGGCCCACCGCTTTCGCGGGCAAGCCCGTTCCCACAGTTGCCCGCTTGTACAATGGGCGCGCGGCAGGCACCTGTCTTCACAGTAAAAGGAATGATTCGCCGCCGTTGAAGTCCCAGTTCCAGTACCCCGAATAACTGGAGCTTTTCTATGCGCAAATCCCCCCTGATCGCCAGCCTGGTCCTGATCGCCGGTCTCGGAGCCCTCGGCCCCGTGGCGCAAGCGGCGCAAGCCACCGGAGATGCGGTGGAGCACTCGCCCAACAATGGTCGCCGGCTGGTGGAGGCCGACCGGACGCCGGCGGAGTATCAGCGCCCGGAAAAAGCCATCAAGAACTGGAAAGAGAAGGGCCTCGAAGCCCCCGACGAGGGTTCGCAATGGGTGCAGATCAATGACAAGTACGTGATGGTGGTGATCGCGTCTGGCCGGATCCTCAAGATCACCCCCGCCACGCGCTAGGCCATCAGAGCAATTCGCCTTTGTCCCACAGATGAACCAGCTCGCCGGGTGCCTGATCCTCGGGCACCTTGAGCACCATTTCATCGTCCTGGTCGTTGGTGCGGTAACGCACCTCGATCTGGAAGAAGCGCTGGTCGCCGCGCCCGGGTGCGGGCGAGGCCAGCGGCAGGCAGCCCTCCAGTACCGAACAGATGCGGCTGCGCTGGTCGATGTCGCATTGGGCGAATTCGATTTCCCGTGGCCGGGTCAGGGCATGGATGGCCGCCACGCCACCCTGGCGTGACAGCCGTACCACGGCGTTGTCGTCGAGCTCTGGAAGGGTTTTCATCAACGCTCCTGTGTCAGGTCGACGCCGACCTGGCGCCAGCCGTCTTGCACCGCTTGCACTTCCCGCGCACCGAAGCGCTGGCGGGCATGCTCGACGGTCAGGCGGGCGAAGTCGCTGAAGGACGCGTCGTTGGCCAGTTTTCTGTCGCACAAGGTGTCATACCAGATCCGGCCGGCTTTTTCCCAGGCAAATCCGCCCAGCGTGGTCGCCACCAGATAAAAGGCGCGGTTGGGGATGCCGGAGTTGATGTGCACGCCGCCGTTGTCCTCGCGGGTAATGACGAATTCACGCATGTGCGACGGTTGTGGGTCCTTGCCCAGCAGCGGGTCGTTGTAGGCGGTGCCGGGGTTGGACATGCTGCGCAGGCCATCGCCGTTGATCTTGTCGGTGAGCAGGTCGGCACCGATCAACCAGTCGGCCTGGTCGGCGGTCTGTTCCAGCACGTACTGCTTGACCAGCACGCCGAACACATCGGAGATGGACTCGTTCAGTGCACCGGACTGGTTGGCGTAGACCAGCCCGGCTTCGCTTTCGGTGACGCCGTGGGCCAGCTCGTGGGCCACCACGTCGAGGGAGCGGGTGAAGCGCTGGAAAATTTCCCCGTCACCGTCGCCGAACACCATTTGCGCGCCGTTCCAGAAGGCGTTTTCGTAGCCTTGTCCATAATGCACGCTGCCCACCAGGGCGAAGCCCTTGTTGTCGATGGAGTCGCGGCCGAGGATTTTCCAGAAAAAATCGTAGGTGGCGCCGAGGGCATCGTAGGCTTCGTCCACGGCCGGGTCGCCGCTGGCCGGCTGGCCTTCCAGGCGTACCGGCTGGCCGGGCAGTTCCATGGTGTTCTGTGCGTCGTGCACGCTGCGCTGCGGGTGGCCGGCCTTGCCCGGCCTGGGCAGTTTCGCCGCGGCGGGCGGCTGGTCCGGCGGGCCGGGGTTGTGCCGCAGGCTGCGCACGTGGGTCAGGGTGCCAAGGGCGCTGGAACGTTGCTGTTCGGAGCCGTGGGCAATGATGCGATTGAGGATGTACGGAGGAATGAAACCGTAGAACGGGCGAGAGTCGAACATCAGAAAATCCTTATCTGAAATGCAGGGCGATACCCATGTGAACCGAAGTGGCTTGAGCGGTTCCCTACTGCTGACCCGCTCGATGCGCCACAGTTGCATATGGATACGGACACGGACCTGTGGCCAGGGGATAATCCCTGCGCCACAAAAACACAACACGGACAGACTCCATGAACGAAGAACTGCACATCACCGACCTGCAACAGGGCGACGGCAAAAGCGTAGTCAAAGGCGCGCTGATCACCACCCAATACCGCGGTACGCTCGAAGACGGCACTGAATTCGATTCGTCCTACAGCCGTGGCAAGCCGTTCCAGTGCGTGATCGGCACCGGTCGCGTCATCAAGGGCTGGGACGTGGGGCTGATGGGCATGAAGGTGGGCGGCAAGCGCAAGCTGTGGGTACCGGCCCACCTGGCCTACGGTGAGCGCTCCATGGGCGCGCACATCAAGCCCAACGCCAACCTCGTTTTCGAGATCGAGCTGCTGGAAGTGCTGACCCGGGACGATTGAGCGGCGTCGACTGCGGGCCGGCAACCTCCAGTTGAAAGTGTTGCTACTCTTTGCAGATGATGCATGGCTTTATTCGTCAGGGAGCGAAATATGGAAGCGGAACTGCATGACCTGGGAGTCTCCCAGGTGGCTGCGGCCATTGCCGAGCCGGCCCGGACCCGCATGTTGTGTGCGTTGATGGACGGCCACGCCCGGACCAGTACCGAGCTGGCCAGCATTGCCGACGTCAGTGCTTCCACCGCCAGTGCCCACTTGGCGAAGCTCAAGGACCTGGCCTTGGTGCGCGTGCATGTGCAGGGGCGTCATCGTTACTACAGCCTGGCGGACAAGCGTGTCGCCCAGGCCCTTGAAGCGTTGATGGTGATCGGCCAGAGCGCCGCGCCGACCTTTACCCCGCGCACCCCGGATCGCCTGCAATTTGCCCGCACCTGCTACGACCACATGGCCGGCACCCTGGCGGTGCGGCTGCATGATCGCCTGCTTGAGGCCGGGTGGCTGGTGGAGGCAGGGCAGGGCTATGGGCTGAGCGAGTCGGGCGAGCAAATATTCGCGGAGATGGGCATTGATGTTCAGGTGCTCGCCGCGCAACGACGTCGGTTCGCCTGCCCCTGCCTGGACTGGAGCATGCGCCGTCCGCACCTGGGCGGCGCCTTGGGAGCGGCGTTGTTGCAAGTGGCGATCAAGCGCAAATGGGTGCTCCAGGACCTGGACAGCCGGGCACTGGGGCTGACCGCCAGCGGGCGCAAGGAAATGGCCGCGCGGTTTGGCGTGGATGTCGAGCAAGCGGTTGCACCGGCCGATGCCGTCGCGAGCAGGCTCGCGCCCACCGTGGAACTGCGCTGAAGCAAGGCTTGGGCATGTGGCGAGGGAGCTTGCTCCCTCGCCACAAGTGGATCAGACCTTGACGATCCAACCCGCTGGCGCTTCGACGTCACCGGTCTGCACGCCGGTCAGCTCTTTGTAGAGCTTCTGGGTGATCGGGCCGACTTCGGTTTCGCTGTGGAACACGTGCAGCTTGTCCTTGTAGTGGATGCCGCCGATCGGCGTGATCACCGCCGCGGTACCGCAGGCACCGGCTTCCTTGAAGTCCGACAGCTTGTCGATCAGCACGTCGCCTTCGATCACTTCCAGCCCCAAGCGCGATTTGGCCAGTTCGATCAGCGACAGGCGAGTGATGCCTGGCAGGACCGATGGGGAGTTGGGGGTGACGAATTTGCCGTCGTGGGTGATGCCGAAGAAGTTGGCCGAACCGACTTCCTCGATCTTGGTGTGGGTCAGCGGATCGAGGTAGATGCAGTCGGCGAAGCTGGCCTTCTTGGCCTGGGAACCCGGCATCAGGCTGGCGGCGTAGTTGCCACCGACCTTGGCCGCGCCGGTGCCTTGTGGGGCGGCGCGGTCGAAGGTGGAGATCAGGAAGTTGTGCGGGGTCAGGCCGCCCTTGAAGTAGGCGCCGACCGGGATGCAGAAGATCGAGAAGATGAACTCGGGCGCGGTGCGCACGCCGATGTTGTCACCCACGCCGATCACGAACGGGCGCAGGTACAGCGCGCCGCCGGTGCCGTAGGGCGGGATGAAGCGTTCGTTGGCGCGGACCACTTGCTTGCAGGCTTCGACGAACTGTTCGGTGTCGACGTGCGGCATCAGCAGGCGGGCGCAACTGCGCTGCATGCGGGCGGCGTTCTGGTCCGGGCGGAACAGGTTGATCGAGCCGTCCTTGCAGCGATAGGCCTTCAGGCCCTCGAAGCATTGCTGGCCGTAGTGCAGGGCGGTGGAGCCTTCGCTGATGTGCAGCACATTATCGTCGGTCAGGGTGCCGGCGTCCCAGGCGCCATCGCGCCAGTGCGACAGGTAGCGCTTGTCGGTCTTGATGTAGTCAAAGCCCAGTTTGTCCCAATTGATGCTCTCGTTACCCATGACACCCTCTATTGCTTAACAACCGTCGAAACGGTTCAAGGCTTCTGACGTTTTTTGGATGGGGACAACAATACTTCATTCCGGTGTTGTTTCGCAGCCTGTAAGGGCGAAAACCCGACTGTTTGGCGCTCCGCAAACCCTGTGGCGAGGGGATGAATCCCCTCGCCACAGGTGCTCATCAACCTCGGGGGGTCACACATGCAACGCATGCCCCAACGCCCGCAGCGCCGCTTCCTGCACCGCCTCGCCCAGCGTCGGGTGGGCGTGGATGGTGCCGGCGATGTCTTCCAGGCGCGCGCCCATTTCCAGTGACTGGCCGAACGCGGTGGCCAGTTCCGAGACGCCCACGCCGACGGCTTGCCAGCCGACGATCAGGTGGTTGTCCCGGCGCGCCACGACCCGCACGAAACCGCTTTTCGATTCCAGCGTCATCGCCCGGCCGTTGGCGGCGAACGGGAAGCTGGACACGATGCAGTCCAGCCCGGCCGCCTTGGCCTCGTCCGGTGTTTTGCCCACCACCACCAGCTCCGGGTCGGTGAAGCACACCGCGGCGATGGCCGCCGGGTTGAATTCCCGCTGCCGACCGGCGATCAGTTCGGCGACCATTTCGCCCTGGGCCATGGCCCGGTGGGCGAGCATCGGTTCACCGCTCAGGTCCCCGATGGCCCAGACATTGCGCATGCTGGTCTGGCAACGCTGGTCGATTTTTACCGCGGCGCCGTTCATCGCCAGATCCAGCGCTTCGAGGTTCCAGCCTTGGGTGTTGGGCCTGCGCCCCACGGCCACCAGAACCCGGTCGGTCTCAAGGTTCAGGCTGTCGCCAGCCGGGTCACGGACTTGCAACGTGCTGGCCTGTGCATCGAACCCTTCGACGCTGTGCTTGAGGTACAGCTTCACACCCAGTTGCTTGAGCACCTCGTGCACCGGCTGGGTCAGTTCGCCGTCGTAGGCCGGCAGGATCCGTTCCTGGGCTTCGACCACACTGACCTCGGCGCCGAGCTTGCGGTAGGCGATGCCCAGCTCCAGGCCGATGTAGCCGCCGCCGACCACCACCAGGTGCCTGGGCACCGAGGTCGGCGCGAGGGCTTCAGTGGAGGACACGATCGGCCCGCCCAGCGGCAACATCGGCAGGTTGACGCTGGTCGAACCGGTGGCCAGCAGCAGGTGTTCGCACTGGATGCGGGTGTCGCCGACTTCGACGGTCTTGCCGTCGACGACCTTGGCCCAGCCCTGGATGACCTGGACCTTGTGCTTCTTGAGCAGCGTCGCGACGCCGGTGGTCAGGCGATCGACGATGCCGTCCTTCCATTCGACGCTCTTGCCGATGTCCAGGCTTGGCGTCGACACCGTGATGCCCAATGCCGACCCCTGACTGTGGTGCCGCGTCTGGTGAAACTGCTCGGCCACATGGATGAGCGCCTTGGACGGGATGCAGCCGATGTTCAGGCAGGTTCCGCCCAGCGCCTGGCCTTCCACCAGGATGGTCGGGATGCCCAGTTGCCCGGCACGGATCGCCGCCACATAACCGCCAGGGCCGCCGCCGATGATCAGCAAGGTGGTGTTCAAAGTCTGTTGCATGCCAGCTCCCATGATTAATCGACGAACAAGGTGGCGGGTTGTTCGAGCAAGCCGCGCAGGGCCTGAATGAATTGCGCCGCGTCCATGCCATCGACCACCCGGTGATCGAAGGAACTGGAGAGGTTCATCATTTTGCGGACGACGATCTGGCCCTTGATGACCATGGGTCGCTCGACGATCTTGTTCACGCCGACGATGGCCACTTCCGGCAGGTTCAGCACCGGCGTGCTGACGATGCCGCCGAGGGCGCCCAGGCTGGTCAGGGTGATGGTCGAGCCAGACAGTTCATCGCGGCTGGCCTTGCCGTTGCGGGCGGCCGTGGCGAGGCGGCTGATCTCGGCCGCGCTGTCCCACAGGCTGCGGGCCTCGGCATGGCGCACCACCGGCACCATCAGGCCGACGTCGCTCTGGGTGGCCACACCAACGTGCACCGCGCCAGAACGATGGATGACTTGGGCTTCGTCGTCGTAGCGCGCGTTCATCTGCGGGAAGTCCCGCAGGGCCACCACCAGCGCCCGTAACAGGAATGGCAGCAGGGTCAGCTTGCCGCGACTGGCGCCGTGTTTTTCATTCAAGTGCACCCGCAGCTCTTCCAGGGCGGTGACGTCGACTTCCTCGACGTAGCTGAAATGGGCGGCGCGCTGGGTCGCTTCCTGCATGCGCTGGGCGATCTTGCGACGCATGCCGATCACCGGGATCTGCTGCTCGTCGTGGCGTTCGGCGTAGCCGGAACCGCCCTTGGCCTGCGTCGAAGGACCTTGGGCCAGGTACGCTTCCAGGTCTTCGTGCAGCACCCGCCCGGCCGGGCCGCTGCCTTGGACCAGGCGCAACTGGATGCCCAAATCCAAGGCGTGCTTGCGCACCGCAGGGGATGCCAATGGACGCTCATTGGGTTCACGGGCCACCGGTGCCTGGGCGGCCGGACGCGGGGCGGCGGGCTTTTGTGTCGCCGGTTGCGCGGCTGCCACCGGCTCGGGGGGCGGCGCCGGCGCCGGTTTCGCGGCCTGCACCTCGGCGGCCGGCTGTGCCGATTCCTTGAGGTTGCCGGCGCCTTCCACTTCAATGCGGATCAGTTCGCTGCCCACCGCCATGACCTCGCCCGGCTCGCCGCCCAGGGCAATAACCCGGCCGTGTACCGGCGAGGGGATGTCCACCATGGCCTTGTCGGTCATGACATCGGCCAGCACCTGGTCCTCGACCACCAGGTCGCCGACCTTGACGTGCCACACCGACAGTTCCACTTCGGCGATGCCTTCGCCAATGTCCGGCATCTTGATAACGTGCGTGCCCATTCAGACCTCCATGACCCGTTTCAACGCCGCACCCACACGGGACGGCCCTGGGAAATACGCCCACTCCTGCGCATGCGGGTAGGGCGTATCCCAACCGGTGACGCGCTCGATGGGCGCTTCCAGGTAGTGGAAGCAATGTTCCTGGACCAACGACACCAGCTCGGCGCCGAAGCCGCAGGTGCGGGTGGCTTCGTGGACGATCACGCAGCGGCCGGTCTTTTTCACCGACTTGACGATGGTTTCCAGGTCCAGCGGCCACAGGCTGCGCAGGTCGATGACCTCGGCGTCGACGCCGCTTTCCTCGGCGGCCACCTGGGACACGTACACGGTGGTGCCGTAGGTGAGGATGGTCACCTCATTGCCGGGGCGGGTGATGGCGGCCACGTCCAGCGGCACGGTGTAGTAACCGTCCGGGACTTGCGCGCTGGGGTGTTTCGACCACGGCGTTACCGGGCGGTCGTGGTGCCCGTCGAACGGGCCGTTATACAGGCGCTTGGGTTCGAGGAAGATCACCGGGTCATCGTTTTCAATGGAGGCGATCAGCAGGCCCTTGGCGTCGTAGGGGTTCGATGGCATCACCGTGCGCAACCCGCAGACCTGGGTGAACATCGCCTCGATGCTCTGGCTGTGGGTCTGGCCGCCGTAGATGCCACCGCCGCAAGGCATGCGCAGGGTCATCGGCGCGGTGAACTCGCCGGCCGAGCGATAGCGCAGGCGCGCCGCTTCGGAAATGATCTGGTCCGAGGCCGGGTAGACGTAGTCGGCGAACTGGATTTCAGCCACGGGCCGCAAGCCGTAGGCGCCCATGCCCACCGCCACGCCGACGATGCCGCTTTCGGAAATCGGCGCGTCGAACACCCGTGAGGTGCCGTACTTGTTCTGCAGGCCTTCGGTGCAGCGGAACACGCCGCCGAAGTAGCCCACGTCCTGGCCGAACACCACGACGTTGTCGTCGCGTTCGAGCATCACGTCCATGGCCGAGCGCAAAGCCTGGATCATGGTCATGGTGGTAGTGGTCATGGCGGTATCCAGCGCAATAGTGTTGTTGTGATCGTTCATGTCAGATCCCAAACTGCTGACGCTGGCGCTTCAAGTGCTCCGGCATCTCTTTGTAGACGTCTTCGAACATCGTCGCGGCGCTCGGCACCTGGCCGCCGGCGAGCGTGCCGTACTGCTCGGCTTCTTTCTGGGCGGCGATGATCTGCGCTTCCAGCTCGGCGCTGACGGCGGCGTGTTCCTCTTCCGACCAGACGCCCTCGCGGATCATGTGTTGCTTGAGGCGGGCAATCGGGTCGCCCAGCGGGAAGTGGCTCCAGTCGTCGGCGGGGCGGTACTTGGAAGGATCGTCGGAGGTGGAGTGCGGGCCGGCGCGGTAGGTGACCCATTCGATCAGCGCCGGGCCGAGGTTGCGACGGGCGCGTTCGGCGGCCCAGCGCGAGGCGGCGTAGACGGCCATGAAGTCGTTGCCATCGACCCGCAGCGAAGCGATGCCGCAACCGACGCCGCGTCCGGCGAAGGTCGTGGCTTCACCGCCGGCGATGGCCTGGAAGGTGGAGATCGCCCACTGGTTGTTGACCACGTTGAGGATCACCGGTGCGCGGTAGACGTGGGCGAAGGTGAGGGCGGTGTGGAAGTCCGATTCGGCGGTGGCGCCGTCACCGATCCAGGCCGAGGCGATCTTGGTGTCGCCCTTGATCGCCGAGGCCATGCCCCAGCCCACGCCTTGGATGAATTGCGTGGCCAGGTTACCGGAAATGGTGAAGAAACCAGCGTCCTTGACCGAGTACATGATCGGCAACTGCCGGCCCTTGAGAGGATCGCGCTCGTTGGACAGCAGTTGGCAGATCAGGTCGACCAGCGGCACGTCGCGGGCCATCAGGATGCTTTGCTGACGATAGGTGGGGAAGCACATGTCGTCGATGTTCAACGCCAGGGCCTGGGCGCTGCCGATGGCTTCCTCGCCAAGGCTCTGCATGTAGAACGACATCTTTTTCTGACGCTGGGCGACCACCATGCGGTTGTCGTAGATCCGCGTCTTGAGCATGGCACGCATGCCTTTGCGCAGGATGTCGACGGGGATGTCCTTGGCCCATTCACCCAAGGCGTTGCCCTGGTCGTCGAGCACGCGGATCAGGCTGCGGGCCAGGTCGATGGTGTCGGCCGGCTCCACGTCGATGGGCGGTTTGCGCACCGTGCCGGCGTCGCTCAGATGCAGGTAGGAGAAGTCGGTCTTGCAGCCGGGACGGCCCGAGGGTTCGGGAACGTGCAGGCGTAGCGGTTCGTACGCTGGGTTCATGGCTTTCTACGCTCGATCTTGTGAATTTCTTGTAGTGGGCGCGCTAGCTGACGAATTCCCCGTGGTACGGGGAAATTGTCCTACAACAATCATAGGCTCGACGAGGAAGAATATTTTTCTCTGTTGGCTTGCTGTTCAGATCATTTGCAGATAAAAAATCTGCACAACGATAAAAAACAGGATTATTTGTCTCATGCGTAAATTGGATCGCACCGACATCGGCATTCTGAACAGCCTTCAGGAGAACGCCCGCATCACCAACGCCGATCTCGCCCGCTCGGTCAATCTTTCGCCCACGCCGTGCTTCAACCGGGTGCGGGCCATGGAAGAGCTGGGGGTGATCCGCGAGCAGGTCACGTTGCTGGACGCCGACCTGCTGGGCCTGCACGTGAACGTGTTCATCCACGTCAGCCTGGAGAAACAGGTGGAAGAGGCGCTGCAGCACTTCGAGGAGGCGATTTCCGATCGGCCGGAGGTGATGGAGTGCTACCTGATGGCGGGCGACCCGGACTACCTGATCCGCGTGCTGGTGCCGACGATCCAGTCGCTGGAGCGTTTCATGATGGACTTTTTGACCAAGGTCCCGGGCGTGGCGAACATCCGCTCCAGCTTCGCCCTCAAGCAGGTGCGCTACAAGACGGCGTTGCCGTTGCCGGCCAATGGGTTGACGTTGGGTAGCTGAAGATTGGGGCTGCTGCGCAGCCCAGCGGGAGCAAGCTCCCTCGCCACGGGGAAGGTAACTGGCGGGCCGGTACCGGATCGAACATCGTCCTGTGGCGAGGGAGCTTGCTCCCGCTGGGCTGCGCAGCAGCCCCATACTGCTACAGCTGATTGATCGGAATCTTCAGGTACGTCACGCCATTGTCTTCGGCCGGCGGCAGATGCCCGGCCCGCACGTTCACCTGCACCGCAGGCAACAACAGCGTCGGCATGCCCAGCGTGCCGTCGCGCTGGGTGCGCATGGCCACGAACGTGGCTTCGTCGATGCCGTCGTGAATGTGGATGTTGTGTTGGCGCTGCTCGCCCACGGTGCTCATGCACTGGGGTTCGCGGTGCTCTGGCGGGTAGTCGTGGCACACGTAGAGCCGCACGCCGGTGGGGAATGCCAGGAGCTTGCGGATCGACGCGTAGAGTTGGTGGGCGTCGCCGCCAGGAAAGTCGCAGCGAGCGGTGCCGACGTCGGGCATGAACAGCGTGTCCCCAACCAGAATCATGTCCCCATCGATCAGGTAGGCCATGTCCGCCGGGGTATGGCCGGGCACATGCAGGGCGGTGGCCTTGAGGTTGCCGATGGCGAAGGATTCGTCGGCGGCGAACAGGTGGTCGAACTGCGAGCCGTCCACGGCAAATTGCGGTTCGAGGTTGAACAGCGTCTTGAACACCCGCTGGACCCGGTCGATGGCGTGGCCGATGGCGATCCGGCCACCCAATACGCGGCGCAGATAGGGCGCGGCGGACAGGTGATCGGCATGGGCGTGGGTTTCCAGCAGCCATTGCACGGTCAAGCGGTGTTCGGCCACGAACGCGACGATACGGTCGGCCTGTGTCGTCGCGCTGCGCCCCGAAGCCGGATCGTAGTCGAGTACCGGATCGACCACTGCGCATTGCCCGCCGTCGTGCTCATACACGACATAGGTGTAGGTCTTGGAAGCGGGGTCGAGAAAGCCTTGGATCTGCGCGGGCATGACAGCGAACCTGTAGGGGAAGAACCGGTTGCAACCCGTAAGGTTTACAACATATGGTCCGCAGCTTAGTGAGGGCCACGGCGTCCTGCAAATGCGATCGCACCTGCCAACAGGTGCGCGCGGCGTGAGAGAGACTTATGTTACTGGCGAGTTTTTTCGGCGTGGCCATGGGCCTGGTCCTGGGTTTGACGGGGGCGGGCGGTGGGATCCTCGCGGTTCCGGCGTTGGTGCTGGGGCTGGGCTTGACCATGACCCAAGCCGCGCCCGTGGCGTTGTTCGCCGTGGGCAGTGCGGCGGCGGTGGGCGCCATCGATGGCCTGCGCCATGGCCTGGTGCGTTATCGCGCGGCGTTGCTGATCGCGCTGCTGGGGGCGGTGTTTTCGCCGCTGGGCATCTTCCTGGCCCATCAGCTCTCGGAAAAGATTCTGATGATCCTGTTCAGCCTGCTGATGGTGCTGGTAGCGGCGCGCATGTTGCGCCGGGAAACCCCGCAGTCCGGGCCAAGCGACCACGGCACGGCCAGTTGGGGCCAGAAGAATTGCATGCTCGACCGCCAGACCGGGCGCCTGGCCTGGACCCCGCGCTGCACCGCCACGCTGGCAACGCTCGGCGCGGTGACCGGCGTGGTGTCCGGCCTGCTGGGCGTGGGCGGCGGTTTCCTCATCGTGCCGGCGTTCAAGCAACTGACCGACGTGCAGATGCGCGGGATCGTCGCTACCTCGCTGATGGTCATCAGCCTGATTTCGCTGATCGGCGTGGTAGGGGCCTTTCATGCCGGGGTGCGTATCGACCAGGTCGGCGCGGTGTTCATCGTGGCCAGCATCGTTGGCATGGTGCTGGGCCGGCGCCTGGCGGCTCGCGTCCCGGCCCGGGTGCTGCAAGTGGGGTTTGCCGCGATCTGCCTGGGGGTGGCGGTGTACATGTGGGTTCGGGCGTAGCTGCATGTGCTTTTTTGTGAGAACCCAGTCCAGGCGAGGAGGGGTTATAGCGGCCTGCACTGCATCGAAAACCCCAGCGCCACCGACTGCCCTTGCTCCAGCAAGCGCAACCCCGGCCGTCCTGGCAGGTGGTGGGCGTTGACCGGGTGGCTGACCGGTTCGATGCAAAAGAACCCCAGGTCCACCGGGCAGTAGAGCAGGAAATAATCGCTGCCGCTGGCCCGGCACTCCAGTTCATAGCCCAAGTCCGGTTGCTGGATCAGGCAGTGCCCGTTCCAACCTCCGAAGCCATTGTCGACCAGGGTGTCCGGCAGCGGGCGGGGTTGCTGGAAGTTCCAGTCGGCCGGCACGTCCGTGCGTTCGGTCGGCATTTTCGTGCTGTCGCACAACCACACTTCGCTGGCGCGGGTTTGCAGGCGTGTACCGGTCGTGCGCGGAAAGTACGGGTGCAGGCCCAACCCATGCCACGCCGCCTGTTCGGCCAGGTGAGTGACGTGCAAAGCGATTTGCAACTGGCCGCCGTCCAAGCGAATCCGCAGGCTGGCGCAGTAGGCGAACGGGGTGCGGCTGTCCAGTTGCAGCAACGCTTCCTGTTCGCTGTGTTCGGTCACTTGCCAGGGTTGCTGCCAGGCACTGCCATGGATCGGAAACGGGTCGTTGGCACTGTTGGCGTCCAGGGCCAGCCAGCCGGACGGGCAGTCGAAACCGCCTTGGGCGATACGGTTCGACCACGGGATCAGCGGGAAGCCGCCGAGCTTGCCGGGCAGGCCGTTCTCCACGGCGTCGGGGGCACTCGGGCGTAGCAGCGGGGCGCCGTTGCCGAGCAGGGTCCAGTCCACGAGGCTGGCGCCCAGGTGCGGGGCCAGGGTGAGGTGGGTGAGTTGGTCTTTGAGGTGCAATAGGGGGGGCGTCATGATGATCTTGCCTGCTGAGCAGAAGTTCTAATGCGAACGCTGTTGTGGCGAGGGGATTTATCCCCTCGCCACAAGGGGATTGTTTATTGACTGAGGGTTACAACACCAGATGCGGCAACCACAGCGACAGCGCAGGCACGTAGGTCACCAGCATCAGCACCAGGAACAGCACCGCATAGAACGGCAGCAGCGCCTTGACGGTGCTTTCGATACTGACCTTGCCCACCGCCGAGCCCACGAACAGCACCGCCCCCACCGGCGGGGTGATCAGGCCGATGCCCAGGTTCACCAGCATGATCATGCCGAACTGCACCGGGTCCACGCCGATGCCCAGGATGACGGGCATCAGGATGGGCGTGAGAATCAGGATCAACGGCGCCATGTCCATCACGGTGCCCAGCAGCAGCAACATCACGTTGATGCACATCAGGATCACGTAGCGGTTGTCCGACAGGGTCAGGAACATCGTGGTGATCTTCGCCGGGATCTGCATCAGCGTCATGATGTAGCCGAAACTGGCGGCAAAGCCGATCAGGATCATCACGATGGAAATGGTGCGCACGGTGCGGTGCATCAGCTTGGGCAGTTCACGCCACTTGTAGTCGCGGTAGATGAACATGGTGACGAAGAACGACCACAGCACCGCAATGGCCGCCGACTCGGTGGCCGTGAAGACCCCCGACAGGATGCCACCCAGGATGATCACCATCGCCATCAGGCCCCACAGCGCTTCGCCGACGATCTTCAGTGCTTCGCGCAGGGGAATCACTTCACCCTTGGGGTAATCGCGCTTTTTCGCGAAGATCAGGCACAGCACCATCAGGCACGCGCTCATCAGCAAGCCCGGGACGATGCCCGCCATGAACAGCGAAGCGATCGACACCGTGCCGCCAGCGGCCAGGGAGTAGAGCACCGAGTTGTGGCTGGGCGGGGTCAGCAGGGCCTGGACCGAACCGCTGACGGTCACGGCGGTGGAGAAGTCCCGCGGGTAGCCCTTGCGTTCCATTTCCGGAATCAGCACCGAGCCCACCGACGCGGTGTCGGCCACCGACGAACCGGAGATCGCGCCAAAGAACGTCGACGCCACGATGTTCACCAGCGACAGGCCGCCACGCACGAAGCCCACCAGCACGCCGGCGCAGGCCACCAGCCGGCGGGACATGCCGCCTTCGGCCATGATCGCACCGGCCAACACGAAGAACGGGATCGCCAGCAGCGAGAATTTGTTGACCCCGCCGACCACCTGGATCATGACGGCCTGGAAAGGAATGTCGATCCACCACGCCCCGATCAGGGCCGCGGCGCCCAGGGCATAGGCCACCGGCATGCCGATCAGGATCAATGCAATAAAACTGCCCAGCAGGATAAGCGCGTCCATTAAGCGGCCCCTTCACTTTCTTCAACCAGGTCGAACTGCACGACCCGCCGTTTGCTCTGGTCACCGAGCAGGAGTTTTTCCAAGACGAAAATCAGCGTCAGGAAACCGCCCACCGGAACTGGCATGTAGGTGATGCCGACCCGCAGGGTGGGCAGGGCGCTCATGAACTGGTTCCAGGTGGCCATGCACAGCTTGGTCCCCCAGATGGTCATGAACAGGCAGATCAGGGCCATCAGCAGTTGCGAGAAAATCGACGCGGCGCGCCGCCATTGGGGCGGCATGCGGTCGGTCAGCATGGCCACGGCCATGTGCGCGCCGGCGCGGTAGCTGGCGGCGGCACCGATGAACGTGAACACGATCATCAGCAGGATCGCCGTCGGCTCCGGCCAGCTTGAACCGGTGCCCAGCACATAGCGGGCGAATACACCCCAGGGGATCATCAGGGAGATCGCCAGAACGGAAAGGCCGGCCACCCAGATGCACGTCATGTAGATCTTGTCGTTGATACGCAGCAGCAAATTCTTCATCGGGTTCCACCGTAACCGGGCGCGCCTCGAACATCAGGCGCGCCGGGCCTTCTTCAGGGATACAGAGCGGGAGGCGTTACTGGACGGCTTCGATACGCTTGATCAGGTCGGCATACGGCGCGCCGTATTTGGCCCGGATCGGTGCGGTGGCGTCGTAGAAGGGTTTCTTGTCGACGGTGATGAACTCGACGCCGGCGGCCTTGAGTTTTTCCTCGCTGGCGATGGACTTCTTGTCCCACAGCACGCGCTCTTCGGCCTGGGCGGCCTTGGCGGCTTTCTTCACCAGGTCCTGTTGCTGCGGCGTGAGTTTTTCCCAGGTGATCTTCGACATCACGATCGGCTCGGGCAGGATCAGGTGGCCGGTCAGGCTATAGAACTTGGCGTTCTGGTAGTGGTTGTGCTCGAGCAGGGTCGGCGGGTTGTTTTCCGCACCGTCGATGACGCCGGTCTGCAGGGCGCTGAAGATCTCGCCGGTGTCCATGGCGATGCCGTTGCCGCCCATGGCATTGATGGTGTCGATGAAGATCGGGTTGCCTTGCACACGAATCTTCATGCCCTTGAGGTCTTCGAGCTTGCGCACTGGCTTCTTGGTGTAGAGGTTGCGCGTGCCGCCGTCCATCCAGGCCAGGGCCACCAGGCCGAATTCGGATTGGGTGATCTTGTCGAGGATCGCGTCGCCGACTTCACTGTCGATCACTTTGCGCATGTGATCATGGTCGCGAAAAATGAACGGCATGTTGAATACGTTCACGTCCGGCACCACCGGCCCGACGATGCCGAGGCTGACACGGGTCATCTGCACCGCGCCGACCTGGGCCTGCTCGACGACTTCCTTCTCCGAGCCGAGGACACCGCCCGGGAAGTACTTGAAGGTCAGCTCGCCGTTGGTTTCCTTGGTCAGCGTCTTGCCCATGCTTTCCTCGGCGACCACGGTGGGATAGCCGGCGGGGTGGATATCGGCGAACTTGATTTCCAGGGCGTGCGCCGCCTGGGCCAGGAAGGCCAGGGGCAATGCTGCGATCAGAAGCGTGCGTTTGAAGTTCATGGTCCATCTCCAGTCTTGTTTTTTTTATGGGCTCATCCAGTGAAGCGGCACTGCAGGTCAGCTCGCGGAGTGGTTCAACCCTCCGAAAGTCGGTTCAGCCAGGCCCTTGACGCCGGGGTTGAGGGCGAACACGCCCCCGGCCAGGGACTGTGGGTCGGTGTCGTCACCGGGGCGGATCGAGGTGACGAACAAGGTGTCCAGGCGACTGCCGCCAAAGGCGCACATCGTCGGTTTCTTCACCGGCACGGACAGCGAGCGGTCGAGCCGGCCGTCCGGAGTGAAGCGATGGATCAGGCCGGCATCGTTGGCGCAGATCCAGTAGCAACCGTCTGCATCCACTGCCGCGCCATCCGGGCGGCCGGGCAACGGCTGCATGTCGACGAACAGCCGTCGGTTGGAGGGCGTGCCGCTGTCGATGTCATAGTCGAAGGCCCAGATGCGCTGGACCAGGGGGTGTGAATCCGAGAGGTACATCGTGCGGCCGTCCGGGCTGAACCCCAGGCCGTTGGGCACGATGAAACCGCTCAACTGCGCCTCCACCGGGCTGCGCTGCCCACGCTCATAGCGGTACAGCCGGCCCTGTTCGGCGTTGGCGCCCATGTTCAGCACCATGCTGCCGGCCCAGAAGCGTCCCTGGCGATCGCAGCGACCATCGTTCAGGCGCATGTCGGGGCGGCTGTGCTCGACGCTGGCGCACAGTTCGCTGTCCAGGCTGCCGTCGTCATGGGGGTGTAGGCGGAAGAATCCGCTTTCCATGCCCGCGACCCAACCACCGTCCTGATGCCGGGCGAGGCAGGCGAGCATTTCCGGGGCCTGCCAGCCCTTGAACTGGCCGGTCCCGGCGTTCCAGCATTGCAGGCCGCCGCTGGGAATGTCGACCCAGTACAGGGCGTTTTCCTCGGCCACCCACACCGGGCTTTCCCCGACGGCGTTGCGTGCATCGACAATCAATTCGGCTTGCATGGTGCTTCCCTTGTGCATTCGTATCCCATGAAAACAGTCGGATCAGTCGTCGAACGGGCCGGCCGCGACGAAGGCCCCGCCCTGGTAGACCATGGCCGGGTCATCGTCGGCCGGCATGGGCTGTGCCTCGATCTTGGCGCGGAAGATTTCCGAACTGTCCTTGGGCTGGTAGCCCAGGTGCGCGGCGTGGCTGTTGTCCCACCACACGTCGCGGTTGGCCGACACGCCATAGACCACGGTGTGGCCGACGTCGGGGGTGTAGAGCGAGCATTCGATCAGTTGGGTCAGGTCGTCGAAGCTCAGCCAGGTGCTCATCATCCGGCGGTTCTGCGGTTCGCTGAACGAGGAGCCGATGCGGATGCTCACGGTCTCGATGCCGTAGCGATCGAAGTAGAAACTGGCCATGTCCTCGCCGTAGGATTTGGACAGACCGTAGTAGCCGTCCGGGCGACGCGGGGAGAGGGCGTCGAGGGCTTCGTCCTGCTTGTAGAAGCCGATCACGTGGTTGGAGCTGGCGAAAATCACCCGCTTGACCCCGTGCTTGCGGGCCGCTTCATAAAGGTGGAACACACCGCTGATGTTGGCCCCGAGGATTTCTTCGAATGGCCGTTCAACCGACACGCCGCCAAAGTGCAGGATCGCATCGACGCCTTCCACCAACTGGTGCACGGCCTGTTTGTCGGACAGGTCGCACAGCATCACCTCTTCACTTTCATCGATGGCCGGGGCCATGTTGGCAATATCCGACAGGCGAATGTGTCGGGCGAATGGCTTGAGGCGTTCGCGCAGAACCTTGCCCAGGCCGCCGGCGGCCCCGGTCAACAGCAGGCGATTGAAAGGATGACGAATGTGTGTGGTAGTCATGGAGTTACCTGAGCGAACAGTGAGAGGTATCAGTTATAGGTTGCCGTTTTGACCGCTGGAAAAAGTCCTTGCCGTGGTAACGACCGAACCCATCTACGCCGCCATTTCCCTGTGGGAGCGAACTTGCCCGCGAAAGCGTTGGGTCAGCCCGCATCGATGTTGAATGTGACGATGCCTTCGCGAGCAAGCCCGCTCCCACATTGATCTTCAGCGGCCACAGGAATTTACGTACAGCACAAATCCCCTGTGGGAGCGGGCTTGCCCGCGAAAGCGTTGGGTCAGCTTGCATCGATGTTGAATTTGACGATGCCTTCGCGAGCAAGCTCGCTCCCACAGGGATCTTCAGCGGCCACAGGAATTTACGTACAGCACAAATCCCCTGTGGGAGCGGGCTTGCCCGCGAAAGCGTTGGGTCAGCCCGCATCGATGTTGAATGTGACGATGCCTTCGCGAGCAAGCCCGCTCCCACGCTGATCTTCAGCGGCCACAGGAATTTACGTACAGCACAAATCCCTTGTGGGAGCGGGCTTGCCCGCGAAGACGGTAGCACCGTCACCACCTGAATCAGCAGACCCACCGCAGCCGCCTTACAACAAGCTGATCGGGTAGCTGATGAAAATGCGGTTCTCATCGAACTCATTGGTGCTGAAATCCCGCCGCATCGTCGAGTTGCGCCATTTCACGTTGAGGCTTTTCAGCGCGCCGCTCTGCACGGTGTAGGCCAGTTCGGTTTCGCGGCCCCATTCCTTGCCATCGTCGACGGTGGCGGTGTGCACATTGTCGCCGCTGATGTAGCGGTTCATCAGGGTCAGGCCCGGCACGCCGACGGCGGCGAAGTTGAAGTCGTGGCGCAGTTGCCAGGATTTTTCCTTGGCATTGTCATAACTGGAGTTGTAGCTGTCGTTGGCCAGGGTGCCGCCGCTGGTGCCGTTGACGCGCATCCACGCGTCATCGCCGCCGACTTTCTGCAGGCCGACGTAAAAGGTGTTGCCGCCGTACTTGGCCGAGAGCATGGCGAACGCGGTTTTGTTGTCCAGGTCACCGGCCAGCGCGCTGCCGTCTTCCTTGCCGATGAAGTAGCCGAGGTTGGCGCCCAGGGTCCAGTCGCCGATGGGCTGGCTGTGGGTCAGGTTGAAATACTGCTGCTGGTAGATGTCGGACAGCTCGGCGTACCAAATCCCGACCTGGGTGCGCTTTTCATTGAAGGCGTATTCGCCGCCGCCGAAGTTGAAACGGTCGGAGGTGAAGGCGCCGCGGCCGTTCATCGACATGTCTTCCATGCTCGCGTCGTTGCGCGGGCTGTTGCCGCGGAACTGACCCCCGTAGAGGCTCAGGCCATTGATTTCGGTGGAGGTCACCTGGCCGCCACGGAAGGTCTGCGGCAGGGAACGGCCATCGTCGGAGCGCAGGATCGGCAGCACCGGCATCCATTCGCCGACCTTCAATTCGGTCTTCGACACCTTGGCTTTCAGTGCCACACCCAGGCGCCCGAAATCATCGGCCGGACGACCGTCGTCATGCACCGGTAGCAACTGCGTACCCGCCGTGCCGCGACCGCCGTCGAGCTTGACCGAGTACAGGCCCAGCACGTCCACGCCGAAACCGACCACGCCCTGGGTGAAACCGGACTTGGCGTCGAGGATGAAGTTTTGGGTCCATTCCTCGGCTTTGCCCTGGGCGTTGTTCGGGTTGGTGAAGTTGCGGTTGAAATAGGCGTTGCGCAGGGTCAGCGTGGCCTTGGCATCGTCGACGAAACCTTCGGCATTGGCCATGGTAGGCAGAAATGCGGCCAGGCTGCTGCAACCGAGCAAAATCAGGGTGGGGCGGGTAGTGCGGAGGGTACGGCGGGTCGAACGGTGGTCGGGGGAAAAACGGACACGTGTGCTCACTATGACGGCTCCCTATTTTTTTGTTGTTTTTATTTGTCATACGTCGTCGTACAACATGCAGGAGATTATTGGTCGGCGCTAAGCGTTGTCAACTGGCCATGATCGGAATTATCCAATTGCCGCTTTCTTCAAGAACGGCTGGGTCAATGGTTTCAGCACAAGGGCGTGCAGGAGGGGCGCCTGGCAACGGCTCTATCGCGGAGCTTCGAAGATGGCGTGGTCATGCGATGACTGGTCTAAGACATTAGTCGAATAAACCCTTCAAGGGGCTCTGGCAGCCCCTTGTGGCGAGGGAGCTTGCTCCCGCTGGGCGGCGCAGCCGCCCCAACATGAGTTGACGCGGTGTACCTGAAACGCTGTGCCAGTCCGTTTTACGACTGCTGCGCAGCCGAGCGGGAGCAAGCTCCCTCGCCACAAAAGAGCGTCTGCGTCCGCTGGCCTGGTCACTTACTGTAGGGCTGTCTTGAACTCAATTCTGAGTGCCTATAGAGGAACGTACCGGTTCATGTTCGCTGACGAATTTTCCTGTTTGTCCTGTTGGCCCGCTCAGTCTTTCTAAACAGTTCTGGTTTGGCTGTTCGAAAAGCATCGCTCTTAACTGCAAGTTTAGCTTTCGCAACTGCTGATGTAAGGTTTGAGTCCGTCATTTTTTGGCCTCTTGAACCTCGTACAGTTCCACCCTTTCGGAAAAATTCCAGGTTTTTGTTAGTGAATTCAAGTCGTCTTAGATATTTTGGTTTAGCGTCTATGGGTGTGTCTGGATTGTTTCTTACAAATTGATCCCACATCCGCGCATCTTGTACGCGTCTATCGTAAAAACGCTGTTGTCGTCGCTGAGCTGGAGTTGGATTTGGATTTCGGTAAAGAGGTTGTCTACCCAGCTTTTCGGGCTCTAGATTTGCCGCCACACTACTTGTCCTTGGGGCAACTGAAGGATTGAGAATATCAGTCGAGGCGGATAATGGCGCGATATTATGTCGAGAAACAGTTAAATCAAGTGCCGCGCTAGGCATAGATAGGTCCAAGGGGACTTGTTGTGCTGGTGGAAGTGCGGATCTAAGTCGTTGTATTACATGAAAAGCAATGTTCCCTGACGGATCATACCGATTAACCGGATCCCCACCACAATAAGCATACGCATTGATCCCACCCTCCCCAAAGGGGCTCAACTCATCCGGACTGTTAAACCGCATCAACACCGGATTAAAAGCCCGATTCCCCTGTCCCAACAAATAATGCCCTGTGACCGAGTCACTCCGCTCACCATTGAATCCCAACAAACAACTCAGCCCACTTTCCCCCGCACGATGTCCATAGGCGGTATAAGCCATCCGCTGCAAATCCGCGTCTGTCAAAGCCGTCAACGGCGATCGCTGTTGATCCGTCGCCAGCAACGCCGTCTCGCTAACACCCATGACACTCAGCCGCTGTGCCAGCGGCTGTTCCCCATGGCGCACAATCGTCAGCTGGGCCTCGCTTTCAATTTCGTTGACCAGTTCGTCGTTCTGATAGAAGCGTTGCACGCCTGGGCTTTGCAGCGGTGTCAGGCCGCTGAGGCGGTCCAGAGGGTCATAGTGGTAGCGGCACAGGACCTTCATTGATGACGGGGGCATGGCGCGATCTTCCTGGGGCAGGCGATGCTCTCAGGCTCGGAGATTTGCGGGGTGGCGTCTACTAGCAGAACTGTTAGGTTTTGCGGGATTTGGGTGGGGTTGGTGGCTTCTTCGCGAGCAGGCCAGGCACTGCCGGTCGCGACCCCGCGCAGGCAATGGGCGTGGATTTCAGCCATGCCGATAGGGAACGTGCCAGCGCGACGAGTGGTCGTATTTTCCAAGCGAGCTGATCACACGGAGACCCGATGAACCAAGACGTCCCGAACACCGATACCAATCGTCGTCAATTGCTGCAGATCATCGCCGGCCTGTCGGACGGGGTGATGCTGGTCGAAGTCGACCAGACCATTGCCTGGGCCAATGACGCGGCATTGACCATGCACGGGGTGAAGAACATCAGTGAACTGGGCGCCAATGCCGACGAGTACGCTCGGCGGTTCAACTTGCGTTACCGCAACAACCACCCGCTCACCGAAGACAACTACCCCATTGCCCGGGTGGCCCGTGGCGATGAGTTCAGCGACGTGCTGGTGGAAGTCACGCCCGAGGCCGATCCAGACCGTACCTGGGTGCACCGGATCCGCAGCATGGTACTGACCGATCGCAGCGGTGAGCCGGAGTATCTGGTGCTGATTCTCAGCGACGCCACCGACTGGGCCAGCGCCGAGCAGCGCTTTGAAAGGACCTTCGCCGCCAACCCGGCGCCGGCAGTGATCTGCCGTCTCAGCGACCTGCGCTACATCAAGGTCAACCAGGGCTTCCTGGAAATGACCGGCTACAGCCGCGAGCAGGTGATCGGGCGCTCGGTGTATGAGCTGGACGTCCTTGAAGCCGCCGAGCGGCGTGAGCTGGCCGTCGAGCGACTGGGGCAGGGCGCGACCATTCCGCAAATGGCGGCAGAGTTGAAATTGCCCGATGGCACCAGCAAGCAAGTGATCGTCGCCGGCCAGCCTCTGGACCTGCACGACGAAGATTGCATGTTGTTTTCGTTCATGGACATGGAGCCCCGGCGCAAGGCCGAAACCGCCCTGCGCCAGAGCGAGGAGCGCTTTGCCAAGTCGTTCCGCCTGTCGCCGGTGCCCACCTTGGTGTGCACGGCCGAGCAGTTGTTGCTGGAGGTCAACGAGGCTTTCGTCAACACCACCGGTTATGCCAGCGAAGAGTTGATGGGCAAGACCGTTGAAGAGATCGGCTTTCTCGACAAGGACGCCAGTGCGTCGTTGTTCGCCGTGCTGGAAAAAAGCGCGAGTGTCTCCGGTGTCGACGTCAAGGTGCACAAGAAGGGGGGAGAGCGCATCGACTGTGAAGTGGCGGCCGACACCGTGGTCATCCAGGACAAGCCGTGCTACTTGCTGGTGCTGATGAATATCACCGAACGCAAGCGCTCGGAGCTGGAACTGGTGGCGGCGATCGAGGAAGTGATGAAAGACGCTTCGTGGTTCAGTCGCACCCTGATCGAAAAACTGGCCAACGTGAAGAGCATCAACGCGCCATTGTCCTCGGCGTCGTTCACCGAGCTAACGGCCCGCGAGCGTGATGTGCTGGGGCTGATCTGCCAGGGGCTGGCGGACAAGGAAATCGCCGCACGCCTGAAACTGGCCCCCAATACCGTGCGCAATCACGTGGCGACGTTGTACTCCAAACTGGATGTCCATAGCCGCAGCGAGGCGATCGTCTGGGCGCGTGAGCGGGGTTTGTTCGCCAACGAATGGCGCAACAAGGCACATTGATGGCCAGTGCATATGCACTGGCTGCGTTGGTGCAAATTCGGGTTCTGCTGCGGATGCCGGCTCCCTAGGCTGGGAGAGTGCGGCAATGTTTGTGAAGCCGCGTCCCCTACGTAACAATCAAGGAATACCGCCTAAATGCGCAGTAAACGATACAGCCGTGCCATCGACAGGATGTCTGCAAAAGTCCTCCACCCGAACTTTCCCACCGCGCTCTTGCGACCTTGATGCCGAGGTGCAACCCATGACCCAATTGGCCCCTTTGCGCGCCCGCCTCGAACAAAGCTTCTCGCCGCTCGCTTGCGAATGCAGCCTCAATGGCGACGGCACCCTCACGGTACGC
Source organism: Pseudomonas sp. MS646 (assembly GCF_036693845.1). Classification (NCBI taxonomy): domain Bacteria; kingdom Pseudomonadati; phylum Pseudomonadota; class Gammaproteobacteria; order Pseudomonadales; family Pseudomonadaceae; genus Pseudomonas; species Pseudomonas sp. MS646. Next base: position 3,615,673 of record NZ_CP144763.1, on the reverse strand, counting down.
CTCTATCACCGCGACAGTGGCGAGGTAGACCTCGTGGTCAGCGGCATGAGCCTGGACAGTGTTCGTTCCGAAGAAAGCCTGGCGAAGCTGATCGACGAGCTGCGCTATGAGTTGCAGAACACGCCGTTGCATCGAGACGACAAACTCTGACTGCACCCACCGTGGCGAGGGAGCAAGCGCCCTCGCCACGGTTTGCAGGTGATAGGCGGCGGCTACAGCTACAACAACGTCGCCCGACAATCGAGCAGCAACCGCGCCCCGCCATATTCGCTCCTGCCCACGTCCAGCGTGAACCCGTGCAGGTTGACAATCGCCGCGACAATCGACAAACCCAGGCCAAAACCGCCGTGCTGGCTGCTGCCTTCGGCGCGGTAGAAGCGCCGGAACACCGCCTTGCGCTCGGCTTCAGGGATGCCGGGGCCGGAGTCGAGCACTTCGATGCGGGTACTGTCGCCCTGATCGACCCCACGCAGGATCACCGTGCCGCCCGCCGGGGTGAACTTGATCGAGTTGCTCAGCAGGTTCGACACCGCCTCGAACAACAAGGCCCGGTCGCCGGTGAGCAGGGGCAGGGTGTCGGGGACCTCCAAGGTGAACGTCAACTCGCCTTCCTCGGCCAGTGGCAGGTAGAAGTCGTGCAACTCCTGCAACAATTGCAACGGATCGAGGCGCACGAAGCCTGAACGCCGCTGCTGGTCTTCCAGTTCGGAAATCCGCAACAAGCCGCGAAACCGCGCCATCAGGGTGTCGGTCTCGGCGATCACCTGGTCCATCTGCAACGCTTCGGGCGAGCCGTCCGCGGCTTGCTGCTGGATGCGATACAACTGCGCCCGCAGGCGGGTCAGCGGTGTGCGCAGGTCGTGGGCGATGTTGTCGCACACGCCCTTGACCTCGTTCATCAAGCGTTCGATGCGATCGAGCATGGCGTTGACGATCGCCGCCAGCATGTCCAGTTCATCGCGCCGGCTCGACAGCGGCAGGCGATGCTTCAGGTCCCCGGCGACGATGGCCTCGGCGCTGGCTTGCAGCTTGCGGATGCGTTGCAGCGGCCGGCGCCGCAGCAAATGCCAGCCGGCAATGCCCGGCAGGATGGTCAGCGAGACGCCCCAGAACAATGCATGCAGGATGATCCGCGTCACGGCGAACAGCGAACCGTTGTCCCGCGCTAGGATCAGCCAGCGCCCGTCCTGCACGCGGGTCGCCACCGCGTCGCAACTGTCGGAAGGAAGGCTGGGATCGTCGGAGTCGACGCAGCCGCCGAGCATGTGGATTTTGCCGTCCAGCGGCAGGTCGGCGGGGACGCGCATGATCGGCCCGCTCAAATGCCGCAGTTGCGGGTCGAACAGACCGTAGGCGTCGACGCCACGCTCGTCCAGCGTCAGGCTGGCCATCAGCGCGTCTTCCAGTTGATCGCCGTGGATCCGGGCGAACAGGTGCTGGCGCTGCATCAAGGAGTGCTTGGCCAGGTTGTCGAGGTAGCCAAACACTTCGTAATACATCACGCCCATCAGGATCGCGCTCCACAGCACGAACAGCGCACTGTACAGCGCCAGCAGGCGACTGCTGGAGGAACGCCAGCCCTTAGCGGGGTTCAGCAATGACATAGCCGGAACCCCGCACCGTGCGAATCAGCGGTTCCAGGCCCGGCGGGTCGATTTTCTTGCGCAGGCGCCCGATGTGGACGTCGATCAGATTGGTGCCAGGGTCGAAGTGGTAGCCCCACACTTCCTCGAAAATCATCATGCGCGACAGGATCTGCCCGCAGTTGCGCATCAGGAACTCCAGCAACTTGTATTCGGTGGGCAGCAGGCTGAGCAATTGCCCGTTGCGGCTGGCTTCGCGGCTGATCAGGTTCAGCTCCAGGTCCGCCACCCGCAGCACGGTTTCCGGTTCCCGGGCGCCATTGTTGCGCCGCAGCAGCACCTCGACCCGGGCGGCCATCTCGTCGGTGGCGAAGGGCTTGGTCAGGTAGTCGTCGCCACCGGCCCGCAGGCCGCGCACGCGCTCGTCGACGTCGGAGAGGGCGCTGATCATCAGGATCGGCGTGGCCACGCCCATGGTGCGCAGGGTGGTGACGATCACCAGGCCGTCGAGCTCGGGCAACATGCGATCGAGGGTGATCAGGTCATAGTCGCCGCTCACCGCGCGTTCCAGGCCTTCGCGGCCATTGTCGACCCAGTCGACGTCCAGGCCGTTGCGGGTCAGTTCGGCAACGATTTCACGGGCGGTCACGGCGTCGTCTTCGATGGTCAGGATGCGATTCATGGGCGGTACCGTGTTGAGAAATTCGCGCTATTGCGCAGCATTCTGCCAAAGAAAACCTGTCGGCTTTCTGAAAAAAAGTTCATGAGCCCGGCGGCCGGATTCCCTGGCCTGGATCAACACTTGGTCACAAATAATCCCTAACATAAATTTCGCGCGCATTATCCTGATGCGTCCGTTGCCCTGTTTTGGCGCGTTGTCGCGAGCAGGGGACGGACATGAATCGTTGGATGATGTACCGCAAGGAGCCTAGTCCTCACTGAACCTTCAAGGAAGAGCTGCATGATGCAACCTCAAGACTTTCTACGCCGAAAATTTGATATCCAGCCATTGGCCCGGGCCGACATGACGGTGCGCCTGGACGGTCGGGCCGTCAACGCTGCCGAGGGCGAAACCGTCCTCACCGTCATCCAGTCCCTGGGCCAGCGCCAGGTGGCCCGCAACGATCACGACCAACTCAGCGGCGCCTATTGTGGCATGGGCGTGTGCCAGTGCTGCCTGGTCAAGATCGACGGGCGCCACAAGCGGCGCGCCTGCCAGACCCTGGTGCGCCCGGGCATGCAGATCGAAACCCGGGCCAACCGCATCACCGAATCGGAGGCGCCATGAGCCTGGGGCCAGTGATTGTCGGCGGTGGGCCGGCGGGTATGGCGGCGGCCATCGAGCTCGCCCGCCACGGGGTGCGCTGCACCTTGCTCGAAGAGGCGCCGCGCCTCGGTGGCGTGGTCTATCGCGGGCCGCTGCGCGAGGGTGTGCAGCTGGATTACCTGGGGGCACGCTACAGTGAAGCCCTGGAAAAACTCCATGGGGAATTCCAACGTTACGCGCAACTGATCGAGGTGCACGTAAACTGCCGGGTCATCGGCGCCGAAGGCTTTCGAGCGCTGATGGTCCTCGATGCCGAGGAGCGCCTGCGGGAAGTGGCCTATTCGCATCTGGTCCTGGCGGCCGGTTGCCATGAGCGCAGCGTGCCGTTCCCGGGCTGGACCCTGCCGGGGGTGATGCTGTTGGGTGGCCTGCAATTGCAGATCAAGAGCGGGGTGGTCAAGCCGCCGAGCCCGGTGGTGATCGCCGGGACGGGGCCGTTGCTGCCGCTAGTGGCCTGCCAGTTGCACGCGGCGGGGGTGGCCGTGGCCGGGGTCTATGAGGCCTGTGCATTCGGCCGGATTGCCAAAGAAAGCCTGGCCTTGTTGAACAAGCCGCAACTGTTCCTCGATGGCCTGGGCATGCTGGCCTACCTCAAGCTCAAGCGCATTCCCATGCACTATGGCTGGGGCGTGGTGGAGGCCCATGGCGAAGGTGAGCTGGGCAGCGTGACCGTCGCGCCATATGCCGACAACTGGGCACCGGACCTGACGCGCGCCGAACAGGTGCCGGCCCAGACGCTGGCGGTCGGCTACGGGTTCATCCCGCGCACCCAACTGAGCCAGCAGATGGGCCTGGAGCACGGCTTCAGCGAAGACGGTTACCTGCGGGCGGTGGCCGACGCCTGGCAACAAAGCAGCGAGGCGCACATCCATCTGGCCGGCGACATGGGCGGGATTCGCGGCGGTGAAGCCGCCATGCTCAGCGCTCGCATCGCCGCGCTGTCGATCCTGCTGCAACGCAACGTGCTGGATTCGGCCACGGCCCTCGATCAGCGCGAGCGCTACCAGGCACAGCTCGATCGCATCATTCGCTTCCGCGCCGCCGTGGATCGCTACACCCAGCGGGGTGCCGGGCAAATTGCCTTGCCGGCGGCCGACACGGTGATCTGCCGCTGCGAACACGCCACCCGCGCCGACATCGATCGCGCCCTGGAGCAGGGTGTGCAGGACATGGTCGGACTGAAGATGCGTACCCGCGTCAGCATGGGCGATTGCCAGGGGCGCATGTGCGTGGGCTATTGCAGCGACCGTCTGCGTCAAGCCACCGGGCGGGCCGATGTGGGTTGGCTGCGACCGCGATTCCCGATCGACCCGATTCCCTTTTCCGCGTTCAAGGACGTTGGCACGGAGAGCCACCATGACTAAGCAACCAGACCTCAAGGACTATGACGTGGTCATCGCCGGCGGCGGTGTGATCGGGGCCTCCTGTGCCTATCAACTGTCCAAGCGCAAGCACCTGAAGATCGCCCTGATCGATGCCAAGCGACCCGGCAACGCCACCCGCGCCTCGGCGGGCGGCCTGTGGGCCATCGGCGAGTCGGTGGGCCTGGGCTGCGGGGTTATTTTCTTTCGGATGATGTCGGCCAACCGCAAGCGCCAGACCCAGGGCGCCGCGGTGGCGGTGGACGCCAGCACGCCGCACATCCTGCCGCAGTCGTTCTTCGATTTCGCCTTGCAGTCCAACGCGCTGTACCCCCAGTTGCACCGCGAGCTGATGGAGAACCATGGCATGGACTTCAAGTTCGAGGAGACCGGGCTCAAGTTCGTGATCTATGACGACGAAGACCGCTCGTACGCCGAGCACATCGTCGCCTGCATCCCGCACCTGGCGGACCAGGTGCGCTGGCTCGACCAGGCGGCCCTGCGAGAGGCCGAACCGAGTGTCAGCCATGAAGCCCAGGGCGCTCTGGAGTTCCTGTGCGATCACCAGGTCAGCCCGTTCCGCCTGGCCGACGCCTACACCGAAGGCGCGCGGCAGAACGGTGTCGACCTGTTCTTCAATACCAATGTGATCGAGGTGCTGCGCAGCGGCACGCGGGTCACCGGGGTGAACACCGCCGAGGCGGGTACTTTCCAGTGCCGGACCCTGATCAACGCGGCCGGTGCCTGGGCGGCGGACCTGAGCGAGCAGGCCACGGGCGTGCGCATTCCGGTCAAGCCGGTCAAGGGGCAGATCCTGCTGACCGAGCGTATGCCGAAGATCCTCAACGGCTGCCTGACCACCAGCGACTGTTATGTGGCGCAGAAGGACAACGGCGAAATCCTCATCGGCAGCACCACCGAAGACAAAGGCTTCGACGTGACCACCACCTACCCGGAAATCGAAGGACTGGTGCAAGGCGCGATGCGCTGCATTCCGCAACTGGCCGACATCAACCTGAAGCGAACCTGGGCCGGCCTGCGCCCAGGCTCGCCCGATGAGTTGCCGATCCTGGGGCCGATGCGCGGGGTAGAGGGCTACCTCAACGCCTGCGGCCACTTCCGCACCGGCATTCTCACCTCGGCCATCACCGGCGTGCTGCTGGATAAACTGGTGAACCACGAACCGTTGCCGCTGGACATCACGCCGTTCCTGGCAGACCGCTTCGAGGTCGCCCCGGTCAAACAGGCGAAGGCAATGGAACCAGCGTGAAGCCCCCTGTGAGAGCGGGCTTGCCCGCGAAAGCGGTGTACCAGTGGGTGATGCTGCCGGCTGTGCCACCGCCTTCGCGAGCAAGCTCGCTCCCACAAAAGCGTTGGGGGATGTCCAGCATTTGCGTGAAATCCACTATCTCCTGTGGGAGCGGGCTTGCCCGCGAAAGCGGTGTACCGGTGGGTGATGCTGCCGGCTGTGCCACCGTCTTCGCGAGCAAGCTCGCTCCCACACAAGCGTCGGGGGATGTCCAGCATTTGCGTGAAATCCACTATCTCCTGTGGGAGCGGGCTTGCCCGCGAAAGCGGTGTACCAGTGGGCGATGCTGCTCGCTGTGCCACCGTCTTCGCGAGCAAGCTCGCTCCCACAAAAGCGTCGGGGGATGTCCAGCATTTGCGTGAAATCCACTATCTCCTGTGGGAGCGGGCTTGCCCGCGAAAGCGGTGTACCGGTGGGTGATGCTGCCGGCTGTGCCACCGTCTTCGCGAGCAAGCTCGCTCCCACACAGGAGACGGCGGTGAACGCTTAATGTGCGACATACCAAGCATTCCCTGTGGGAGCGAGCTTGCTCGCGATGACCGCGGGTATGCTGGCGCCGATGCCTACTGCATCGGGGTGTCGATGAACACTTCCAGCCCTTCGGCATAGGCGGTATAGGCGCTGATCAATGGAAACGACCGGCCCTCCACCTGGTCCGGCACCACCAGGTTGGTGAAGCTCCAGGCCACTGCCAGCGTGATACCGGCCTGATCCAGCGTGCCATCAGTGGGCAGCGGCGCTCGCTGCAGTTCCTGTTCCAGCATCCCATAGGCAGCCGCGAGCTGGCCTTCCACTCGCTCTACCCAGGGCGCGTGCTGGATGTCTGTGGGCCGCAGGTTGCGTTCGTAGTAGATCTGCACCGATTTCTCACACGCCGCCAGCGCCAACCCGATCAGGCGCAGTGACCGCAACCGCTGCCCGGCATCGTCTGGCATCAGGCGCTTTCCCGGTGCTGCCAGGGTTTGCAGGTAATCGATGATCAACGTCGAATCCATCAGCACGCTGCCATCGTCCAGCACCAGGGTCGGCGCCTTGACCACCGGGTTGATGCGCTGGAACTGCTCGAAATGCCGGAACACCGAAACCGATTCATGCTCCAGGACAATGCCCAGGCATTTGGCGGACAGGGCAGTGCGGCGTACGTAGGGCGAGTCCAGCATGCCGATCAGTTTCATGGCTTCTCCTTCAGCGATTTATCGGTGGGTGATACGTCAATCCTCGAACCCGACCTGTTCATGGATCTCATCGACCTTGAGCTCCAGCCGGTAAGCCACGGCAATGAACAACGCCTGGCACAGGCACAGCGTGGCGCTCAACGAGCGGAAGGCGAACGAGCTGCCTTCGTTCACCAACAACACCGCGTTGGCCCGCTTGGCCAGGGGCGACAGGTTGCTGTCGGTGATGATCAGCGTCTTGGCCTGGTGGTGCTGGGCGATGCGCAGGCAGTGCTGGGTTTCCTTGCCGTAGGGCGTGAAGCTGATGGCGATGACCAGATCGTTGGCCCGCACGCTGCGCATCTGCTCGCGGTAGCTGCCGCCCAGGCCGGACACCAGGTGAATACGCTTGTTGGTGTGTTGCAGGTTGTAGACCAGGTAGTCGGCCACCGCGAACGAACGGCGCACGCCCACCACATAGATGTTGTCGGCGTTGACCACCAGGTCCACGGCTTTTTCGAAGGCCTGGTCGTCGAGCTCCAGCCCCAGGCGTTCGATGCCCGACAGGGTGGCGTTGACGCATTCGCGGGCCAGGTCGCCGCCACTGGCTTTCTGCGACTTGTTGGCGATCATGCTGCGGATGCGTTGCTGGTAGTTCTGCACCGGCGTGGTCTTGTGGGTGTACGCCTCGCGAAACAGCGCCTGCATTTCACTGAAGCCACTGAAGCCGAAGCGTTGGGAGAAGCGCACGATGGCCGAGGGGTGCACTTCGCATTCGCGGGCGATGTCGCTGATCCGGTCGACCATGATCCGGTCGCTCTGCTGGCTCATGTAGCTGGCAATGCGCTTGAGCTGGCGAGGCAGGCTTTCGTACTCCTCGGTAATCAGTTGCAGCAGACGCTCGGCATTGATCGGAGGGCTCGGGAGCGTGGCGTCGGACGCGCGCTCGGACGGTGCCGGCAGATCATCGGGGCGGGTCATAGAAAATCCTTCTGGCTTTGTTCTTATAGGGCGGCTGTCACACACGGCCCTCGACAATAGGTTGGCTGATCGCAGTCTACAGCGTAGGCGCTGGGAAAATCATGGGTAGGGCAACGTTGGCGCCGCTGCTGAAACGATGCACTGCGTCTGGTCCGCTTCGGCTATAGCGTATTGGAAAAAATATTCCACGTAAAAAATATATAGAATAATTATTGATTATTGCCCGCGGCTCGTTTTAGTCTGCACCCACCAAGAGCGTTGGCGCCGGTTTCGGCGGCATGCGCAGGCTGATAAAAATAACAGGAGCCAGCATGGGCCAGACTCGTTTTGCCAGTGGGCGTCAATTGGATGTGATCTGCCTGGGACGCCTGGGCGTGGACCTTTATGCGCAGCAAGTCGGCGCACGCCTGGAAGATGTCAGCAGTTTCGCCAAGTACCTGGGAGGCTCGTCGGCCAACATCGCGTTCGGCACGGCGCGCCTGGGGCTCAAGTCGGCGATGCTGAGCCGGGTGGGCGACGACCACATGGGTCGTTTCCTGGTGCAATCGCTGGCGCGCGAAGGCTGCGATGTCAGCGGCATCAAGGCCGATCCGCAACGCCTGACAGCAATGGTCCTGCTGGGGATCAAGGACCGTGAAACCTTTCCCCTGGTGTTCTACCGCGAAAACTGCGCCGACATGGCGCTGCGGGCCGAAGACATCGACGAGTCTTACATTGCCTCCAGCAAGACCCTGCTGATCACCGGCACGCATTTCTCCACCGACGGCGTCTATAAGGCCAGCATCCAGGCTCTGGACTATGCGCAAAAGCACCAGGTCAAGCGCATCCTCGATATCGACTATCGGCCGGTGCTCTGGGGCCTGACAGGCAAGGCCGACGGGCAGACCCGTTTTGTCGCCGACCAGAACGTCAGCCGGCACGTGCAAGGCATCCTGCCGCGTTTCGACCTGATCGTCGGCACCGAGGAAGAGTTTCTGATCGCTGGCGGCAGCGAAGACTTGCTCACGGCCCTGCGCACCGTGCGTTCGCTGACGGCGGCGACCCTGGTGGTCAAGCTCGGCCCGCAGGGCTGCACGGTGATCCATGGGGCGATCCCGGCGCGGCTCGAAGACGGCGCGATTTACCCGGGCGTTCGAGTCGAAGTCCTGAATGTGCTGGGCGCCGGCGACGCCTTCATATCGGGGTTTCTCGCCGGTTGGCTGGAGGACGCCAGTGACGAGCGTTGCTGCCAGTTGGCCAATGCCTGCGGCGGCCTGGTGGTGTCGCGCCATGCCTGCGCCCCGGCCATGCCGACCCGGGCGGAGCTCGACTACCTGTTCAGCAGCCCGGTGCCGATCACCCGGCCGGACCAGGACGCCGTGCTGCAACGCCTGCATCAGGTCAGCGTGCCGCGCAAAGCCTGGAAGCAACTGTTCATTTTCGCGTTCGACCACCGTGGACAGTTAGTGGAACTGGCGCAAAAGGGCGGCCGCGACCTGAATAGCATCGGCCAGCTCAAGCAACTGTTCATCCAGGCGGTGGAGCGGGTCGAAGCCGATTTGCAACGCCAGGGCGTCGAGGCCGATGTCGGCCTGTTGGCTGACCAGCGATTTGGCCAGGATTCGCTCAATGCGGCCACCGGGCGCGGTTGGTGGGTCGCGCGGCCGGTGGAAGTCCAGGGTTCGCGCCCGCTGGCGTTCGAACATGGGCGTTCCATCGGCAGCAACCTGATCGCCTGGCCGCAGGAACAGATCATCAAGTGCCTGGTGCAATTCCACCCCGATGACGAGCCGCTGTTGCGCCTCGAACAGGAAGCGCAGTTGATGGGGTTGTACAAGGCCTCTCAGGTCAGCGGCCATGAATTGCTGCTGGAAGTCATTCCGCCCAAGGATCATCCGTCGCCGCACCCCGACGTGCTGTACCGCGCCCTCAAGCGCCTCTACAACCTGGGCATCTACCCGGCGTGGTGGAAGATCGAGGCCCAGAGTGCGCAGGAGTGGGAGCAGCTCGACGAGTTGATTCAGCAACGCGACCCGTATTGCCGCGGCGTGGTTTTGCTGGGCCTCAACGCCCCAGCCACGGCGCTGGCCGATGGTTTTCGCCAGGCCAGCCAGAGCACCACCTGCCGAGGGTTCGCCGTAGGTCGCACGATCTTCCAGGAACCGAGCCGAGCGTGGATGGCCGGGGAAATCGACGATGAAACGCTGATCCGGCAGGTGCAAGACCGGTTCGTGGAATTGATCGAGGCGTGGCGGGCGGCACGGGCGTGACAGCGGCGCAAGAGCTTTTTTGTGGCGAGGGGATTTATCCCCGCTGGGCTGCGAAGCAGCCCCAAAACCCTACAACTCGGTGTGTCAGGCAGCCCACATTCAGCCGTTCGAGGGGCCGCTTCGCAGCCCAGCGGGGATAAATCCCCTCGCCACAGTTATGTATTCACAAATGGCTTTCGACATTCAGTTTGAAAACAATAAAAGGTGCAGCCATGCCCGCTATTCGAATTGGCATCAACCCGATTTCCTGGAGCAACGACGACCTGCCTTCCCTGGGCGGTGAGACGCCGTTGAGCACCGCGCTGAGCGAAGGCAAAGCCATCGGCTACGAAGGCTTCGAGCTCAACGGCAAGTTTCCCAAGGACGCCAAGGGCGTTGGCGATGTATTGCGGCCCTATGACCTGGCCCTGGTTTCCGGCTGGTATTCCGGTCGCCTGGCCCAGCGTTCGGCAGCCGAGGAAATCGACGCCATTGCCAGCCATGTCGAGTTGCTGGCGCACAACGGCGCCACGGTGCTGGTGTACGGCGAAGTGGCCGATTCGATCCAGGGCCAGCGGATTCCCCTGGTCGAACGGCCGCGTTTTCACACCGACGACGCCTGGCAACGCTACGCCGACAAACTCACCGAGCTGGCGCGCTTCACCCTGTCCAGGGGCGTGCGCCTGGGCTATCACCACCACATGGGCGCCTACGTCGAGTCGCCCTCGGACATCGACAAGCTGATGGTCCTGACCGGCAGCGAGGTGGGCCTGTTGTTCGATTCCGGCCACTGCTACATGGGCGGCGGCGAACCCTTGCAGGTGCTGCGCAAACACATCGAGCGTATTTGCCACGTGCATTTCAAGGACGTGCGCAAGCCGGTGGTGCAGTTGGCGCGCAACCATCTCTGGAGCTTTCCCGACTGCATCATCAACGGCACCTTCACCGTGCCGGGCGATGGCGACATCGATTTTGCCGCGTTGCTGGACGTGTTGCTGGCTGCCCGTTACGAGGGTTGGCTGGTGGTGGAAGCCGAGCAGGATCCCGCCGTCGCGCCGAGTTACGCCTACGCCAAAAAAGGCTACGAGACCCTGCGCGCCTTGTTGCAGGAAAGGAGTGTGTCATGAGCCTGTTGATCAAGAGCCACGCCAGCGGCCGGACCATGGTCGAGCTGCCCGCCGGCGAGCTGGAATACGTCGGCTTCGCCGCCTATCGCCTGAGCCTGGGCGAAACCCTCGCGGTGGCGGCCGATGACAAGGAACTGTGCCTGGTGCTGCTCAGCGGTCGCATCAGCCTCAAGGGCGAGGCGCCAGGGCAGGGCGCGTTCGACTGGGACAACCTGGGCGACCGCCAATCGGTGTTCGAGGACAAGTCACCCTACGCCGCGTACCTGCCGCCCGGCAGCCAGGCTCAGGTCACCGCCCTGAGTGACGTGCAACTCGCCGTGTGTGCGGCGCCGGGGGCCGCCGGGGATCGCTACGCTCCACGGCTGATCCGCCCCGACAGCATGAAGCGCAGCGTGCGCGGCAAGGGTGCCAACACCCGCTACGTCTGCGACATCCTGCCGGACAGCGAGCCGGCCCATTCGCTGCTGGTGGTGGAAGTGCGCACGCCATCGGGACACTCGTCGAGCTACCCGCCCCACAAGCACGACACCGACGACCTGCCGCATCAAAGCTTTCTGGAGGAAACCTATTACCACCAGGTCAATCCGGCCCAGGGTTTCGTGTTCCAGCGGGTCTACACCGACGACCGCAGCATCGACCAGGCCATGGCCGTGGAGAACAGCGACCTGGTGGTGGTGCCCAAGGGCTATCACCCGGTCAGCGTGCCCTACGGGTACGAGTCGTACTACCTGAACGTCATGGCCGGGCCCAAGCGCGTCTGGCAGTTTCACAACGACCCGCAGCACAGTTGGCTGCTGGACCTCTGAATTGCACCATCCCCACGGAGAACAGGAACAATGAGCGACGCCCCGGTAGTAGGCCATTACCTCAACGGACAGGTGCAGGAACGCGATGCCACGCGGTTCAGCCCGGTCTTCAACCCGGCCACCGGTGCGGTCCAGGCACGGGTCGCCCTGGCCGAACCCGCCACTGTCGAGGCCGCAGTGGCCTCGGCACTGGCGGCGTTCCCGGCGTGGTCCGAACAGTCCTCGCTGCGCCGTTCGCGGGTGATGTTCAAGTTCAAGGAACTGCTCGACCGCCATCACGACGAGTTGGCCGCGATCATCAGCCGGGAACACGGCAAGGTGCTGTCCGACGCCCACGGCGAAGTCACCCGGGGCATCGAGATCGTCGAGTACGCCTGTGGTGCGCCCAACCTGCTCAAGACCGATTTCAGCGACAACATCGGTGGCGGCATCGATAACTGGAACCTGCGCCAGCCCCTGGGCGTTTGCGCTGGCATCACGCCGTTCAACTTCCCGGTGATGGTGCCCTTGTGGATGATCCCGCTGGCGCTGGTGGCCGGTAACTGCTTCATCCTCAAACCCTCGGAACGCGACCCATCCGCCAGCCTGCTGATGGCCCGGTTGTTGACACAAGCCGGCTTGCCGGACGGCGTGTTCAACGTCGTCCAGGGCGACAAGGTGGCGGTGGATGCGCTGTTGCAGCACCCGGACATCGAGGCGGTTTCCTTCGTCGGCTCCACGCCCATCGCCGAATACATCCACCAGCAGGGCACGGCGAACGGCAAGCGCGTGCAGGCCCTGGGCGGTGCGAAGAACCACATGATCGTCATGCCCGACGCTGACCTCGACCAGGCGGCCGATGCACTGATTGGCGCCGCCTACGGCTCGGCCGGCGAGCGCTGCATGGCCATTTCCATTGCCGTGGCGGTGGGTGACGTGGGCGATGAACTGATTGCCCGCCTGCTGCCGCGCATCGATCAACTGAAGGTCGGCAACGGCCAGCAACCGGGCACCGACATGGGGCCGCTGGTCACCGCCGAACACAAGGCCAAGGTGGAGGGGTTCATCGATTCGGGCGTGGCCGAAGGCGCGCGCCTGATCGTCGACGGGCGAGGCTTCAAGGTGCCCGGCGCCGAGCAGGGGTTCTTTGTCGGGGCGACGTTGTTCGACCAGGTCACCCCCGAGATGAGCATCTATCGGCAGGAGATCTTTGGTCCGGTGCTGGGCATCGTGCGCGTGCCGGATTTCGCCACGGCGGTCGCCCTGATCAACGCCCACGAGTTCGGCAATGGGGTGTCCTGCTTCACCCGTGACGGCGGCATCGCCCGGGCGTTTGCCCGCAGCATCAAGGTTGGCATGGTCGGCATCAACGTGCCGATCCCGGTGCCCATGGCCTGGCATTCGTTTGGCGGCTGGAAGCGCTCGCTGTTCGGCGACCACCACGCCTATGGCGAAGAAGGGCTGCGCTTCTACAGCCGCTACAAGAGCGTGATGCAACGCTGGCCCGACAGCATCGCCAAGGGCCCGGAGTTCAGCATGCCGACTGCCCAATAACCTGCTCGTACGAATGCCGGAGGGATAACAACAATGAACAAACCCCTGCGTTTTGCCCTGAACCGAATGGTCGCCCCGCGCCTGTCGCTGCCGGCCTTCATCGACCTGGCGCTGGCGTTGAAGACCGATGCCATCGAGATCCGCAACGACCTCGAGGGCGTCGAGATCGAAGACGGCATGCCGCCGGCCCAGGTGCGTGCGCTGTGCGAGGCACGCGGCATCAAGGTGTTGTCGATCAATGCCCTGTACCCCTTCGATGTGTGGAACGACGAACGCCGTGCCCAAGCCGTGCGGCTGGCCGACTACGCCCGCGAATGCGGTGCTGAGGGGCTGGTGATGTGCCCGCTCAACGATCGCGCCGATCCGCGCAGCGAAGCGCAACGCGCGGCCGGCCTGCGCACCGCGTTGGGTGAACTGGCGCCGATCCTGCGGGCCTTCGGCATCTACGGTTTCATCGAGCCGCTGGGTTTCGAAGAATGTTCGTTGCGGCGCAAGGGCACGGCGGTGGCGGCGATCGAGGCGGTGGGCGGACTGGATGTGTTCCGCCTGGTGCACGACACCTTCCACCATCACCTGGCGGGCGAGCAGGCGTTCTTTCCCGAACTGACCGGCCTGGTGCACATCTCCGGCGTCGAGGACGCCCAGGCCCCGCTGGCGACGATCCGCGACGGCCACCGGGTGCTGGTGGGTGAAGCCGACATTCTCGGCAACGCCGCGCAGATCCAGGCGTTGCGGGCCGGAGGCTATGACGGCTACCTGTCCTTCGAGCCCTTCGCCGAGAGCATCCATGAATTGGCCGACATCCGCCAGGCGCTGGGGGCGAGCATGAGCCATTTGCAGAACCCGCAGGCCTGACACGATTGTTGGCCTGACGCAGAGCCAAATGTGGGAGCGGGCTTGCTCGCGAAGGCAATGGCACATTCAACTTCGAGTTCGCCTGGTACACCGCTTTCGCGAGCAAGCTCGCTCCCACAAGGTTCTGCGCCAGCCGCCAGATTTTTGCATTCCAGGATAGGTGCAAGCATGACCACAACACGACTGACCATGGCCCAGGCCCTGGTGAAATTCCTCGATAACCAGTACGTCGAGGTCGATGGTGTCCAGAGCAAATTCGTCGCCGGAGTGTTTACCATTTTCGGCCATGGCAACGTGCTGGGGCTGGGCCAGGCGCTGGAGCAGGACGCCGGCGACCTGGTGGTGCACCAGGGCCGTAACGAGCAGGGCATGGCCCATGCCGCCATCGGGTTCGCCAAGCAGCACCTGCGGCGCAGGATCTACGCCTGCACCTCGTCGGTCGGCCCCGGCGCGGCGAACATGCTGACCGCTGCCGCCACGGCCACGGCCAATCGCATTCCATTGCTGCTGTTGCCCGGTGACGTCTATGCCAGCCGCCAGCCGGACCCGGTGCTGCAACAGATCGAGCAGTTCCACGACCTGAGCATCAGCACCAACGATGCGTTCAAGGCCGTGAGCAAATATTGGGACCGCATCAACCGCCCCGAGCAGCTGATGAGCGCCGCGATCCAGGCCATGCGCGTGCTCACCGACCCGGCCGAGACCGGCGCGGTGACCCTGGCGCTGCCCCAGGACGTGCAGGCCGAGGCCTACGATTATCCAGACTACTTCCTGCAAAAGCGCGTACACCGGATCGACCGTCGCCCGGCCACCGAGGCGATGCTCGACGACGCCCTGGCGCTGTTCAAGGGCAAGCGTCGGCCGCTGATCATCTGCGGCGGTGGCGTGCGCTATTCCGGGGCCAATGCCGCCTTGCAGGCGTTTGCCGAACGCTTCCAGATTCCGTTCGCCGAAACCCAGGCCGGCAAGAGCGCGGTGGTCTCCAGCCATCCGCTGAACGTCGGAGGTGTGGGCGAAACCGGTTGCCTGGCGGCGAACCTGCTGGCCGCGGAGGCGGACCTGATCATCGGCATCGGCACGCGCTACAGCGATTTCACCACCGGCTCCAAATGGCTGTTCCGCCAGCCGGGCGTGCGATTCCTTAACCTCAACGTCAGCCCGTGCGATGCGGTGAAGCTCGACGGCGTGCAGTTGCTGGCCGACGCGCGCGTGGGCCTGGAGGCGTTGGCCGGCGTGCTCGGCGACTATCGCGCCGAATGGGGCGGCCAAGTCGCCGACGCCAAGGCCCGGTTGGACGCCGAGGTGGATCGGGTCTACCAGGCCGATTACCAGGTCGAGGATTTCGTCCCGGAGGTGCGCGATCACCTGGACCCGGCGGTGTTTCGCGAATTCATCGAACTCACCGGCTCCTGCCTGACCCAGAGTCGCGTGCTGGGCACCCTCAACGAAAGCCTCGCCGATGACGCGATCATCGTCGCCGCCGCCGGCAGCTTGCCCGGTGACTTGCAGCGCAGTTGGCGCAGCAAGGGGGTGAACACCTATCACCTCGAATACGGTTATTCGTGCATGGGCTATGAGGTGAATGCGGCGCTGGGGGTGAAACTCGCCGAGCCGGATAAAGAGGTGTACGCGCTGGTGGGCGATGGCTCCTACATGATGCTGCATTCGGAGCTGGCCACCTCGATCCAGGAGCGGCGCAAGATCAACGTGGTGTTGCTGGACAACATGACCTTCGGTTGCATCAACAACCTGCAGATGGGCAACGGCATGGACAGCTTCGCCACCGAGTTCCGTTTCCGTAACCCGGACACCGGCAAGCTCAATGGCGGTTTCGTCCCGGTGGACTTCGCCATGAGCGCGGCGGCCTACGGCTGCAAGACCTACAAGGTCCGCACCCTCGACGAACTGCACGCGGCCCTGGCCGATGCACGGTTGCAGACTGTGTCCACCCTGATCGACATCAAGGTCCTGCCCAAGACCATGATCCACAGCTACCTGTCCTGGTGGCGGGTCGGCGTGGCGCAAGTGTCCACCAGCGCCCGCACCGACGCCGCCGCCAAAGCCCTCAATGAACGATTGGCCGAAGCTCGCCAATATTAACTGCCTCAACCGAATAAGGAGTTCCACATGTCTTTGAAACTGGGCGTCATTGGCACTGGGGCCATTGGCCAGGACCATATCCGGCGGTGCAGCCAGACGTTGCTCAATAGCCAGGTGGTGGCGGTGACCGACATCAACCTTGCCCAGGCGGCGAAGGTGGTGGCGGATTTGAACCTGACCGCCGAGGTCTACCCGGACGGGCACGCCCTGATCAAGGCGCCGGATGTCGAGGCGATCCTGGTCACTTCCTGGGGCCCGAGCCATGAGGAATACGTGCTGGCGGCGATTGCGGCCGGCAAACCGGTGTTTTGCGAAAAGCCCCTGGCGGTCACCGCCCAAGGGTGCCGCCGGATCGTCGACGCGGAGGTGGCCCACGGCACACGCCTGGTACAGGTCGGCTTCATGCGGCCGTACGACGAAGGCTACCGGGCCCTCAAGGCGGTGATCGACAACGGTCAGATCGGCGAACCGCTGATGCTCCACTGTGCCCACCGCAACCCCAGGGTCGGCGAGAACTACAAGACCGACATGGCAATCACCGACACGCTGATTCACGAGCTGGATGTGCTGCGCTGGCTGTTGGCCGATGACTACGTTTCGGTGCAAGTGGTGTTCCCGCGCAAGACCAGCAAGGCCCTGGCCCACCTGCGTGACCCGCAGATCGTGCTGCTGGAAACCGTCAAGGGCACCCGCATCGATGTGGAAGTGTTCGTCAACTGCCAGTACGGCTACGACATCCAGTGCGAAGTGGTGGGGGAGACGGGCATCGCCAAGCTGCCGGAACCGTCCCAGGTGCAACTGCGCAGCGAGGCCAAGTTGTCCAACGCGATCCTGATGGACTGGAAGGACCGCTTCATCGCCGCTTACGACGTCGAACTGCAAGCCTTCATCGACGGCGTGCGCGCCGGCCAGGTGGGCGGGCCATCGGCCTGGGACGGCTTCGCGGCGGCGGTGGCGGCCGATGCCTGCATCCAGGCGCAGCAGAGCGGCCAGATCGTTCCCATCGAATTGCCTGAGCGCCCGCGTTTCTACGGCTAACCCCAATCCTTGTGGGAGCGGGCTTGCTCGCGAAGACGGCGGCACATTCAACATTGATGTCGACTGACACTACGCCTTCGCGAGCAAGCCCGCTCCCACAGGGTCGATGTTTATCCAATGACTTTCAAGGGGGTTTCATGCGAATCGGACTGGTCGGCTACGGCAAGGGAGGGCGGTTTTTTCATGCGCCGTTGATCAGCAGTTTGCCGGGGGCGACGTTTGTCGGCGTGGTCACGCGCTCGGCTGAGCGGCGTGCGCAACTGGCAGGCGACTACCCGAACGCCCGCGCGTTTGACACGCTTGAGCAATTGGTGGCGGCGGGGGTCGACGCGGTGGTGGTGTCCACGCCGTTGGACAGTCGTCCGGCGGTGGTGATGCAAGCCATCGAGCGCGGCGTGGCGGTGGTCAGCGACAAGCCGTTTGCCCGTGACGCGGCCGAGGCCGAGGCGCTGGTAGTGGCGGCCGAGCGAGGCAACGTGCCGTTGAGCGTGTACCAGAACCGTCGCTGGGATTCGGACTTTCTGACCTTGCGCAAATTGCTGGCCTCCGGTGCCCTCGGCCAGGTCATGCGCTTCGAGTCCAGTGTCGAGCGTTACTCGCCTTCGTCGGTGGGTAAAGGCAGCGGCGGCGGATTCCTGCGCGACCTCGGCAGCCATCTGGTGGACCAGGCACTGCAACTGTTCGGGTCGGTGGCGCGAGTCTACGCCGAGCTGGATTACCGAACGCCCGGCCAGGTTTTCGACAATGGCTTCTTTATGTCCCTGACCCATGTCGGTGGGGTCGTTTCACACCTGAGCGGCCATTGCCTGCAAAACGCCCCGCGCCCACGCTTTCGGGTCAGCGGCACCCACGGCTGCTACACGGTCGACGGCCTGGATGGCCAGGAGGCCCAGGCGCTGGCCGGATTGAGCCCGGCCAGCGCGGGCGAACGCTGGGGCGCCGAGGAACATCGGCGCTGGGGCTGGTTCGAGCACGGCAACGAGCGGGAGCGGGTGACCTCGGAACGCGGTTGCTGGATGACGTTCTACCAGCGCCTGCAAAGTGCCCTGCAAGGGGGCGGGCCGTTACCGGTGCAGGCCCGCGATGCCCTGGCGACCACGCGCATTCTGGACGCTGCGCGGCAGAGTGCCGAGCAGGGGCAGGTGGTGACGCTGTCCCCGCCCGTGGGCCATGGAATAAAAAACGAATAAAATTCTAAAACAAGTTGATATGGAAAATATTTTCCAATAAAGTCATTTCCAGGTTGCCGACATCCGGTTCCCATCCGAGCAAGCAAGTCTTAAACGGGTAGGGGACTTCACAAAAACAAGAAGCACAGCCAGGTACCGTCGATGAAAACCTTCAGCCGCTCTGCGTTTCACTTGCCAAGCCTGTCCTCTGTCGTATCCCTCTTCGGGTCCCTGTGCATCCAGCGCAAGGGCGCCGTGGTCTGTTGCATCCCCGGCGCGCCCATCGTGCGCTTGCCGCGCTCCTGATCCGCTACGCCTTATCCATAAAACCAACAAAAAAGTGGAGAAAGACCGTTCATGAAGACCAAGACTCGTATCGCCTCGCTGGCCCTGTCATTGATGCTCACCAGCGGCGCAGCCCTGGCGGACCTGAAGATCGGCGTCAGCATGTCCCAGTTCGATGACACCTGGCTGACCTACCTGCGTGAATCCATGGACAAGAAAGCCAAATCCCTGCCGGACGGCGTCAGCCTGCAGTTCGAAGATGCGCGCAGTGACGTGGTCAAGCAGCTGAGCCAGGTGGAAAGCTTCATCAGCCAGAAGGTCGACGCCATCATCGTCAACCCGGTGGACACCGCCGCGACCCAGCGCATCACCAAGGCCGCCGTGGCCGCCGGCATTCCGCTGGTCTACGTCAACCGGCGCCCCGACGATCTGAAGCTGCCGGCGGGCGTGGTCACCGTCGCTTCGGATGACCTGGAGGCAGGGCGGATGCAGATGCAGTACCTGGCGGAAAAAATGGGCGGCAAGGGCAACATCGTGATCCTGCTCGGTGACCTCGCCAACAACTCCACCACCAACCGCACCAAGGGCGTCAAGGAAGTGCTGGCCAAGTACCCCGGCATCAAGATCGAGCAGGAGCAGACGGGCACCTGGCTGCGGGACAAGGGCATGACGCTGGTCAATGACTGGCTGACCCAGGGCCGCGAATTCCAGGCGGTGGTCGCCAACAACGACGAAATGGCCATTGGCGCCGCCATGGCCCTCAAGGGTGCGGGCAAGGAGAAGGGCAGCGTACTGATCGCCGGGGTCGACGGCACGCCGGACGGCCTGAACGCCGTGAAGAAAGGCGAGATGGCTGTCTCGGTGTTCCAGGACGCCAAAGGGCAGGCCGACGGCTCGATCGACACGGCGGTGAAGATGGTCAAGAAGCAGCCGGTTGAACCCGCCGTGTGGGTGCCTTATCGCCTGATCACCCCGGAAAACGTCGACCAGTTCAAGTGAGGCCTGCCGTCCCCGCGGTTCCACCACAATAATAAGCAGGCAGGGTCGCGTCATCGACCTTGCCGAGGGAGTACCTGATCATGTTCGCTTCAGCGACTGCTTCGAGCACCCCGGCGATGAGTGTCCAGCCGGGCGTAATACCTGACGAACCGTATCTGCTGGAAGTCGTCAATGTCAGCAAAGGCTTTCCCGGCGTGGTGGCCCTGTCCGATGTGCAACTGCGGGTACGTCCAGGCTCCGTGTTGGCCCTGATGGGCGAGAACGGCGCCGGCAAATCCACCCTGATGAAAATCATCGCCGGCATTTACCAGCCCGACGCGGGTGAACTGCGCCTGCGGGGCAGGCCGGTGACGTTCGACACACCCCTGGCGGCCTTGCAGGCCGGGATCGCGATGATCCACCAGGAACTCAACCTGATGCCGCACATGAGCATCGCCGAGAACATCTGGATCGGCCGCGAGCAACTCAACGGCCTGCACATGATCGACCATGGCGAGATGCATCGCTGCACCGCCCGGTTGCTGGAGCGCCTGCGTATCAACCTCGACCCCGAGGAACAAGTGGGCAACCTGAGCATCGCCGAGCGACAGATGGTCGAGATCGCCAAGGCCGTGTCCTATGACTCGGACGTTCTGATCATGGACGAGCCGACGTCGGCCATCACCGAAACGGAAGTGGCCCACCTGTTCTCGATCATTGCCGACCTCAAGGCCGAGGGTAAGGGCATCATCTACATCACCCATAAAATGAATGAAGTGTTCGCCATCGCCGATGAAGTGGCGGTGTTTCGCGACGGCGCCTACATCGGCCTGCAACGGGCCGACAGCATGGACGGCGACAGCCTGATCTCGATGATGGTCGGGCGTGAGCTGAGCCAGTTGTTCCCGGTGCGGGAAAAACCCATCGGCGAGCGTGTACTGTCGGTGCGCGACCTGAGCCTGGACGGTATTTTCAAGGGCGTGTCCTTCGACCTGCACGCCGGCGAGATCCTCGGCATCGCCGGGTTGATGGGGTCGGGCAGGACCAACGTGGCCGAGGCGATTTTCGGCATCACGCCGGCGACGGGCGGTGAAATCCTGCTGGACGACCAGCCGGTGCGCATCAGCGACCCGCACATGGCCATCGAGAAAGGCTTCGCCCTGTTGACCGAGGATCGCAAGCTCAGTGGCCTGTTCCCGTGCCTGTCGGTGCTGGAAAACATGGAGATGGCCGTGCTGCCCCATTACGTCGGCAACGGTTTCATCCAGCAGAAGGCCCTGCGCGCCCTGTGCGAAGACATGTGCAAGAAGCTGCGGGTCAAGACGCCGTCGCTGGAACAGTGCATCGACACCTTGTCCGGTGGCAACCAGCAAAAGGCGCTCTTGGCCCGCTGGCTGATGACCAACCCACGCATCCTGATTCTCGACGAACCGACCCGTGGCATCGACGTCGGCGCCAAGGCAGAGATCTACCGGCTTATCGCCTATCTGGCCAGCGAAGGCATGGCGGTGATCATGATTTCGTCCGAGCTGCCGGAAGTGCTGGGCATGAGCGACCGGGTCATGGTGATGCACGAAGGCGATCTGATGGGCACCCTCGACCGCAGCGAGGCGAGTCAGGAACGGGTCATGCAACTGGCGTCGGGCCTGTCCTGATGCAGCCCGTTCAAAACACAAAGTCGAGCGCAATTGTGGCGAGGGAGCTTGCTCCCGCTGGGCCGCGAAGCGGTCCCGTTTTCAGGGGGCTACACCCAAAAGCAATACCCCCTCGCCAAAGAACAAAAAAAGGTGAATGGCTATGAACGCAATACTGGAAAACAAACCCGCCGCCGCACCGGCCAGGACGCGCCGACGCCTGCCGACGGAACTGAGCATCTTCCTGGTGCTGATCGGCATCGGCCTGGTGTTCGAGCTGTTCGGCTGGATCATGCGTGACCAGAGCTTTTTGATGAACTCCCAGCGACTGGTGCTGATGATCCTGCAGGTGTCGATCATCGGCCTGCTGGCCATCGGTGTGACCCAGGTGATCATCACCACCGGTATCGACCTGTCGTCCGGCTCGGTGCTGGCGCTGTCGGCAATGATTGCCGCCAGCCTGGCCCAGACGTCGGACTTCGCCCGGGCGGTGTTCCCCTCGCTGACCGACCTGCCGGCGTGGATCCCGGTGGTGGCCGGGCTCGGTGTCGGGCTGTTGGCCGGGGCAATCAACGGCAGCATCATCGCCATCACCGGCATCCCGCCGTTCATTGCCACCCTCGGCATGATGGTCTCGGCCCGTGGCCTGGCGCGCTACTACACCGAAGGCCAGCCGGTGAGCATGTTGTCGGACTCCTACACGGCCATCGGCCATGGCGCGATGCCGGTGATCATTTTCCTGGTGGTGGCGGTGATCTTCCACATCGCCCTGCGTTACACCAAGTACGGCAAGTACACCTACGCCATCGGCGGCAACATGCAGGCGGCGCGCACCTCGGGCATCAACGTCAAGCGCCACCTGGTGATCGTCTACAGCATCGCCGGGCTGCTGGCAGGGTTGGCCGGGGTGGTGGCCTCGGCGCGGGCGGCGACCGGGCAGGCCGGCATGGGCATGTCCTATGAACTGGACGCGATCGCGGCGGCAGTGATCGGTGGCACCAGCCTGGCGGGTGGGGTAGGGCGCATCACCGGGACGGTGATCGGGGCGCTGATTCTCGGGGTGATGGCCAGTGGGTTCACCTTTGTCGGGGTCGACGCCTACATCCAGGACATCATCAAGGGGGTGATCATTGTGGTGGCAGTGGTCATCGACCAATACCGCAACAAACGCAAACTCAAGCGTTAAACAGCCTTGTAATGCGACAAAGCGCCACGCCTGACCCGCGTGGCGTTGCCATTTGTCTTCTTAATACAGCCATTGCAGCGAATTTCTTGTTATAAACGCACTCCGATGACCGCCGAAAGCGTGTCAGAGAACATTTCCAGGGGTTGTCGGACATTTTCCCTATGTTTTCGGTTGCTGAGGCCTCCACTCGGCCTTAGACTGCCGCCCCTCGTAAATTGAGTGCCGGGTGGCGCTTGGAATAGACGGCGCCTTCCTGACGAGCGTGGCAGCTGCGCTGCGGGACGCTCCATAATTCGCCTTAATGCACGTTTTTTTATAGAGATATCAATGACAAAGGAAAAGTTGCTGGCCATGCCGGCGGATGACTACATGAACGCCGAGCAGCTGGCTTTCTTCACCAAGCTGTTGCAGAACATGAAAGTCGAAACCCACGAGCGCATCGAACAGAACCGAATCGCCATTGAGAGCCTGGACACCCCGGCTGACCCGGCCGACGCTGCTTCCGTAGAAGAAGAGCGCACCTGGCTGGTCAACGCCATTGACCGTGACCAGCGCATGCTGCCGCAACTGGAGCAGGCCCTGGACCGCATCAACGATGACAGCTTCGGCTGGTGCGACGACAGCGGCGAGCCTATCGGCCTCAAGCGCCTGCTGATCAGCCCGACCACCAAGTACTGCATCGAAGCCCAGGAACGCCACGAGCAGATCGACAAGCACCAGCGCCAGGCCTGATCCCGCCTCTTGAAAGATCGCAACCGCGCACCGCAGGTTGCGATCTTCGCTCAATATCTCACCCTCCCTGCCGTTGACCTGATGCAAGAACCGCGACTAATGGACCATGGATAATGGCCCCATAGTGGCGTTTAATGCGCTCATAACAACGATAAGCGTGGGTGACGAACATGGCGACAGAAGGATCTCTGGCGGGTGCGGTGCCGGCCTCGGTACCGGTGACGAAAGGCCTGGCACGCTGGCTGACGCCGACCTTGCAGAGCCTTGCCCTGACCTTGCTGTTGTGTGGCATGACCCTGGGCGGCTGGTCGCTGTACCTGGGCCTGCCGTTGGTGATGCTCATCGTCTGGTTGCCGCGCCTGCGCTCGCGGGTGGCCACGGTCCAGGCGCCGGCGACCGACCGGCTGTCCGAGCTGACTCGCGACTTGTCCTACACCACCAGTCATAACGCGTTGTCGGCCGCCGGTGTCGCCTATTCGGTCAAGCAACTGGCCGGCAAGGTCCAGTCGCAACTCGATGCGGCGGCGCGGATCGTCAGCAACGCCGAATCGATGATTGCCACCGAACAGGCGACTTCACACCTCAGCCAGCAGGCCCTGGGTGCCGCCAGCGAGGCCCATCGCAGCAGCGTGGCCGGGCGCAGCGAGCTGGTGGAGTCCATCAGTCGCATGCACCAGCTCAGCCAGCGGGCCAACGACAGTCGCGAGTTGATCGAAGCCTTGAGCGTGCGCAGCGATGAAATCCAGCGGGTCAGCCTGGTGATCCAGTCGATTGCCAGCCAGACCAACCTGCTGGCGCTGAACGCGGCCATCGAAGCGGCTCGGGCTGGCGAGCACGGCCGCGGATTTGCGGTGGTGGCCGATGAAGTCCGCGGCTTGGCCGGACGTACCGCGGCGGCGACCGGCGAGGTTGGGGTGATGGTCGCGGACATCCAGCAGCGCACGGCCCAGGTGGTGGAGCAGATCCGTCAACTGGCCGATGACCTGGACAGCGGCGTGCAGCAGGTCGAGCACACCGGCCAGCACCTGGAGAACATTGCCCGGCTCGCCGAAGGCGTGGAAACCCAGGTCGGCGCTATCGCCCAGGGCACCGACGCCAACCGCGAGCAGCTCGACAGCCTGTTCCATGCCATCGAGCAAATGCGCGGCGACCTGTCCATCAGCGACCAGCAGACCCAGCGCCTGGCCGAGGCGGCGGTGCAGATGGAAGGCCAGGCCGAATCCATCAGCGAACGCCTGGCCGAGGTGGGCCTCGATGACTATCACCAGCGCGTCTATGACCTGGCACGGGAAGGGGCGAGCCAGATTGCCGCGCAGTTCGAGGCCGATATCGACCAGGGCCGCGTCAGCCTGGATGACCTGTTCGACCGCAACTACCAGGCCATTCCCAATACCCAGCCCGCCAAGTTCCAGACCCGCTTCGACCGCTACACCGACCAAGTGCTGCCGCCGATCCAGGAACCGTTGCTCGCCCGGCACGAAGGCCTGGTCTTCGCGATCGCCTGCACCCAGCAAGGCTATGTGCCAACCCACAACAAGGTGTTCAGCCAGCCGTTGACCGGCGATCCCCAGGTGGACACCCTGAACAACCGCACCAAGCGCAAGTTCTCCGACCGCACCGGCATCCGCTGCGGCAGTCACCAGCAACCGGTGCTGTTGCAGACCTACACCCGCGACACGGGCGAACTGATGCACGACCTCTCCGTACCGATCATGGTCAAGGGCCGTCATTGGGGTGGGTTGCGGTTGGGTTACAAGCCTGAGAAGGCGCGTTGACGTTCACTCTATTGAATAAACGCAAAACCCCGTGGCGAGGGGATTTATCCCCGTTGGGCTGCGAGGCAGCCCCAAAAAGGCTGGTTGCAGCCGACCTGATACGCCGCAATGTGTGACCTAGGGGCTGCTACGCAGCCCAACGGGGATAAATCCCCTCGCCACAGGGGCTCAACCGATGGCCTCTAGGTTATTTACCGTCGTGCAAACGCACGTTCAGTTGGTCCACCAGGACCGCCTCTTCGCCGTCGGCCAGCAGCCATTCACGCAGCAGGGCTTTCTGCTGATCCGACCAGAAGTCGGCCTCCACCAGCTTGATCTCCGGTGCCAGCGGGTGGGCCACGATGAAATCGTCGATGGCTTTGCCGTCCGAGGGCAGGCCGAGTTGGTCGAACAGGGTACTGAGCTCGTGTGAAGGCTGTTCCATGGGGTTCTCCTTTGGCGGGCGCCGTCATGACGCCTGGGTTGCTTCTTTCTATCAGAGACAAGCGAGCGCCAGGAGTTCGATCGACATCAGGCCTTCAAGCACTCTGTTCGAGACGCCTGACCAGGTAGCAGGCCTCGTTATGGTCGGTGCGGAAACCTCTTACACGCCCAGTGGATGTTTCTTCAATGTGAAAGAAACACTTTCCGGCCAGGACAACTCGATAACGCGGTTGAATCAACGAAATGGGCAGGTAATCGACACCGTCGAGGGTATCGGCTGTGTCGACGACACAAGGGACGATAGGGGGCCGGAGCGGGATGAAAGTAGCCATGCGAATTCCTTTTCTATGGTTTACCGACGAATTGTCGAGTGCTGCGAGTAGTCTCCACGCCTTCGGCTGCTCTAGAATCGGCAGTGTCGTGTAGACGGCTGCGCCTATCTAAAGCAATTTTTTTTGGGCTCGATGTCAGAAAAATGCTTTTCTAAGTGAGAAATTTCCCTAAAGTTAGTCGTCCCACTTTTCCGATGCTCAGCGTGGCGTTTTCCTTCAGCCTCTGACGCCCCCTCGGGAAAGACGGCGAGCGCGGCAACCTTTAGTCTGCTCTCGGCCGGGGATGGGGTGCGCCGTTCATTTCGAATTTCAAAGACAGGTCCATTGCGACACTACAGTCGGCACGGGTTCTCGTGGTCCGTCCTTTTAGCGGGCGGGCCGTTTTCAAAGATGGGGATGTTTCCTTGGCAGTAAGTAATCTGGACATGCATGCGTTGTTTGTACTCGGTGACCTGCGGGCAAAACTGGTCAAACTGTTCCAGTCGCGTTTCGTCTACATCACCGAGCAGACCCCGGAAGGGATCTATGTCGCCGAAATCGACACCGAGTCGGCCCTGGTGGTCGATGACAAGCCCAGGCTCGAACTCAAGGTCGGTGATCATTTTCGCGCGGCGGTGTTGCCCAGTCGTGAGGGCGGCAAGTTTGAAATCCGCTTTCGCGAAATCAAGTTGACGGTCTATGGCCTGGGTGACTATGCCTTCGTCACGACGCCCGCGGGCCATGCGATCCTGTTCAAGGAAGGCCATAGCGTGGTGACGGTGTTCGCCGCCAATGAACAATTGCAGGAAGGCCTGACCAAGACCCTGAAAGCCGTCACCGCCAAGGCCGCCAAATGGCGCAAGGGCGAGCTCGTGACCTTCAAGGCCAGCGAGTGATACGGCTTCACCGCTGAAAATGCCTCGAAAACCGTGTGCGCGGTGGCCATTGTGCCTGGCTCGCTTGCAGTTTCTCAGGGGGCCGCTGGAACCTCGGCTACAGTCAATTGACTGAACTATTCAGAGGCTTGCGTTCGCTGACGCAGGGCCGTTCGGTTATGTCTGTATCTGGCACGAGGTGCAAAGCATGAAACGAGTTCGACAGTGGCTGGCTGCCTGGGCCACCTTGGCTGTGTTGGGGGCGCCGTTTCCGGCGTCGGCGGCTTCGGCACCGATCCACTTCGCCGACCTGAACTGGGAAAGCGGCAGCCTGATCACCGATATCCTGCGGATCATCGTCGAAAAAGGCTACGACCTGCCGACCGACACCTTGCCGGGCACCACCATCACCCTGGAAACCGCCCTGGCCAACAACGACATCCAGGTCATCGGTGAAGAGTGGGCTGGCCGCAGTCCGGTGTGGGTCAAGGCCGAGGCCGAGGGCAAGGTGGTCGCCCTGGGCGATACGGTCAAGGGCGCGACCGAGGGTTGGTGGGTGCCCGAGTACGTCATCAAGGGCGACCCGGCCAAAGGCATCAAGCCCGTGGCGCCGGATTTGCGCAGTGTCCAGGACCTGGCGCGCTACAAGCACGTGTTCAAGGACCCGGAGAGCCCGGACAAGGGCCGTTTCCTCAACAGCCCCATCGGCTGGACGTCCGAGGTGGTCAACAAGCAGAAGCTCAAGGCCTACGGCTTGACGGACAGCTATGTGAATTTCCGCAGTGGCTCGGGGGCGGCGCTGGACGCTGAAATCACCTCGTCGATCCGCCGGGGCAAGCCGATCCTGTTTTATTACTGGTCACCCACGCCCTTGCTTGGAAAGTTCAAGCTGGTGCAGTTGCAGGAGCCGCCGTTCGATGCCGAGGCCTGGAAAACCCTCACCGATGCCGATAATCCCAATCCGAAGCCGACCCGATCCCTGGCCTCGAAACTGTCGATTGGCGTCTCCACGCCGTTCCAGCAGCAACACCCGGACATCGCCGAGTTCTTCGCCAAGGTCGATTTGCCCATCGATCCGTTGAACAAGGCCCTGGCCGACATGAGCGAGAAACGCACACCGCCGCGCGAGGCCGCCGAAGCGTTCCTCAAGGCGCATCCGCAGGTCTGGCAGGCCTGGCTGCCCAAGGAGGTGGCGGACAAAGTCGCGGCCAGTCTCTAAAGAATGGCCAGCCGTTCGAACTCTTGATCCTGGGCAATGCGTCTTTCGTCGCAAACGGGCAGTCTGCGCCCGTCCGGCGAATTGCCAAATTCGAGCTAGGATGATTGTTCAACCTTTTTCAGGAGGCTGGCGAATGACGCTTTTCTTGGCTCGGTCGCTGGTCGCAGTGTTTGCGACCATCAGCTTGATTCACTTGTATTGGGCCCTGGGTGGGCGTTGGGCGGTTTTGGCGGTGGTGCCCCAGGTGCCGGCCAAGCACGGCGAAGCGTTGCGACCGGCGTTCGATCCGTCGGGCTGGTTGACGTTGCTGGTGGCCCTGGCGCTGCTGTTGATCGCGGTTCTGGTGAGCCTGCGGGGCGGGCTGTTGGCACCGCCGGTCACGCACCGGGCGCTGCAATGGCTGATCAGTGCGATCGCTTTGCTGATGTTCGCCCGCGCCATCGGCGAGTCGGAACTGGTGGGCTTCTTCAAGGAGTTCAAGGAATCGACGTTTGCCAGGCTCGACACCTGGATCTATTCGCCGTTGTGCGTGGTGCTCGGGGCCGGGTTGCTGGCGGTGGCGTGGGTCTGAGGACAAGGCTGTTGTGGCGAGGGAGCTTGCTCCCGCTGGAGGGCGACTGAAGGCATCACCGTGGCGAGGGGATTTATCCCCGTTGGGGCGCGAAGCGGCCCTTATAACGGCTGAACGTGGTCAATCGGATGTACACAGGTGGCAGGCTTTGGGGTTGCTCCGCAACCCAGCGGGGATAAATCCCCTCGCCACAAAGGCGTTCGCTCGAAATACCCGTTATCCCTCACGGCGACTGCTCACCTCCGCCGGCACATCATCCCCCGCCATGCGCTTGCGAAACAGCGCCGCCCGGGCCAGCAGCAGGGTGGTCACCGGCACGGTGATCGACAGCAGGATCGGGATCAGCCAGGCGTGCAACACCGGCCCGGACTTGAGCCCCGAAAAGTACAGGATCGAGGCCAACGCCACGCACCAGGCCCCCAGGGTGGACGCCAGGGCCGGCGGATGCATGCGCTGGAAGTAATCCTTCAGCCGCACCAGGCCGATGGCGCCGGCCAGGGCGAACAGGCTGCCGAGCACCAGCAGGATCGCCACCGGGATTTCGATCCACATCGATAACTCCACGTTCATTCGATCACCTCGCCACGCAGCAGGAACTTGGCCAGGGCAAACGAGCCGACAAAGCCGAACAGGGCGATCAGCAGCGCCGCCTCGAAATAGGTGTCACTGGCGTAGCGGATGCCCAGCACCAGCATCATCAGCATCGCCACGATGTACAGGTAGTCCAGGGCCAGGACCCGGTCCTGCGCCGACGGCCCCTTGAACAGCCGCAGCAGGGTCAGCACCATCGCCAGGGAAAACAGGAACAGGCTCAGGAGAATCGCGTTGGACAGCAACGGGCTCATTCGAAAATCTCCATCAATGGGCGCTCGTAGGTGGCCTTGAAGTGCGCGATGAAGGCCGCCTCGTCGTCTAGGTCGAACACATGCAGCAGCAGGATGCTGCGGTCCAGGGCCAGTTCCGACCAGACCGTGCCTGGCACCACCGTAGTGATCATCGACAGCGCGGCCAGGCCGTTGGCATCGTTCAGGTCCAGCGGCACCTTGACGAAGCGCGAGCGCGGCGGACGGCGACCGGCGTTCAGCACGCCCCAGGCCACCGCGAGGTTGGACACCAGCACGTCACGGCCCACCAGCAGGAACAGCCGCAGCATCACCCACGGTCGGCGGATGCGGATCGGCCGCGGGCGCAACGGGCGCATCATCAGCGGGGCCAGGAAGCCCAGCGCGGCCCCCAGCAACAGGTGGCCGGGGCTCAGGGACAGGTTCATCACCAGCCACAACCACCAGAGTGCCAGGGACAGCCACGGGGCAGGGAACAGGCGCTTCATGGCTGCATCTCCAGCGTCGCGGCGCGCGCCTCGGGGCTGGGGATGGCACGGGTGGCCAGCACTGACATCACGTAATGTTCCGGGTTGTTCAGCGCCTGGGCAGCGGACTGGGTATAGCGCAACAGCGGCTCGGCCTTGAAGGTCAGGGCGATGCCCAGGCCCAGCAGCACGATGATCGGCAGGCATTCGAAGGGCCGCAGCAACGGCGACGGTCGTTCCTGTGGCGTCCAGAAGCGTTGCACGCCCAGGCGCGAGAACGCGATCAGCGAGGCCAGCCCGGACAGGATCAGCAGTGCCAGCAGGCCCCACGCCTGGTTCGACACTGGCGTCTCGGCGCTGGCCCCCAGCCCTTGGGGATTGAGCAGCGCGCTCAGCAGGCCCAGCTTGCCGATGAAGCCGGACAGCGGCGGCATGCCGATGATCAACAGTGCACAGAAAATGAAGCTCAGGCCGAGGAACGCCATGGTCCAGGGGATCACTTGCCCGACCACGGCTTTCTGCTCGTCATCGAGGTTGATGCCCTTGGGCGGCTGCAAGGATTCCAGCGGGCGCGGCAAGCTGTCGAAATCGTCTTCCAAGGCCAGTTCATTGGCCGAGCGCGAGCGTTCGATCAGTTCGGCCAGCAGGAACAACGCGCAGAGCGCCAGGGTCGAGCTCACCAGGTAAAACAGCGCCGCGGCCACCAGGTTCGGTTGGGCGAAACCGATGGCCGCCAACAGGATCCCGGCCGAAACCAGGATGCTCAGGCTGGCCATGCGCTCCAGTCGCTGGGCCGCCAGGATGGCGATGGCCGCGCAGACGATGGTCGCCATGCCGCCGTAGATCAGCCAGTCGGCGCCGAAGTACGCCGAGGCGCCGGCCTGGCCGGAGAACAGCAGGGTCCAAAGGCGCAGGATGGTGTAGACGCCGACCTTGGTCATGATCGCGAACAGCGCGGCCACCGGCGCACTGGCCGCGCTGTAGGCCGGCACCAGCCAGAAGTTCAGCGGCCACATGCCGGCCTTGGCCAGGAATGCCACCGCGAGGATGCCGGCCCCGGCGTGCAGCAGGCCGCGGTCGGCTTCCGGCACCAAAGGCACCTTCAACGCCAGGTCGGCCATGTTCAGGGTGCCGGTGACACCGTAGATCAGCGCCGCGCCGATCAGGAACAGCGACGAAGCCAGCAGGTTGATGGAGATGTAATGCAGGCCCGACGACACCCGCGCCCGTCCCGAGCCGTGGAGCATCAAGCCGTAGGACGCCGCCAGCAGCACTTCGAAGAACACGAACAGGTTGAACAGGTCGGCTGTCAGGAAGGCACCGTAGAGGCCCATCAGCTGGATCTGGAAAAGCGCGTGGAAACTGGCGCCGGCGCGGTCCCAACGCGCCGTGGCGAACAGCAGGGCGCTGACGCCGATGATCCCGGTCAGCACCAGCATCAGCGCCGACAGACGATCGACCACCAGGACGATGCCGAACGGTGCCTGCCAGTTGCCGGGCAGGTACACGCCAATGGAGGCGGGCAGGTCCTGGCCCTGGGTCCAGGCCAGCAGCAACACGGCGATGCCCAGGCCGAGCAGGCTGGAAAACAGGTTGATCCGCGCCTTCAGCGGTCGGTGTTTCTCGCCGAGCATCAGCATCAACGCCGCCGTCAGCAGCGGCAACAGGATCGGGGCGGCGATCAGGTGCGGCGTCAACGTCATTCCCGGGGCTCCCGGCCGTCCACATGGTCGGTGCCGGTCAGGCCCCGGGACGCCAGCAGCACCACCAGGAACAGCGCGGTCATGGCGAAGCTGATCACGATGGCGGTCAGCACCAGGGCCTGGGGCAGCGGGTCGGTGTAGTGCAACAGGTCCTGGGGCACGCCGTCCTTGATGATCGGCTCCTTGCCGATGAACAGGCTGCCCATGCTGAAAATGAACAGGTTGACGCCATAGGACAGCAGGCACAGGCCCATGACCACCTGGAAGGTCCGGGGGCGCAGCACCAGCCAGACACCGGAGGCGGCGAGCACGCCGATTGCGATTGCGATGACTTCTTCCATCAGGCAGTGGCTCCTTTGAGAGGGGCGGCTTTGGCCTGCAGGCCCGGTTTGTGCGCGCGCACCGATTGGTGGGCCAGGGCGGTGAGGATCAACAGGGTCGAGCCGACCACCACGGCGTATACGCCAATGTCGAAGAACAGGGCGCTGGCCAGGTGAATGTCACCCAGCAGCGGCAGGTTGAAGTGCCAGGTGTGCGTGGTCAGGAACGGGTAGCCGACGGCCATCGCCCCCAGGCCCGTGACGGTGGCGAACAGCAAGCCGGTGCCCATCCAACGCAACGGCCGCAGGCTCATCTGGGCCTCGACCCACTGGGTGCCGGCCACCATGTACTGGAGAATGAACGCCACCGACATCACCAATCCGGCGACGAAACCGCCGCCCGGCTGGTTGTGGCCACGCATGAACAGATAGAACGAAACCACCAGGGCAATCGGCAGCAGCAGGCGCACCAGCACCGACGGCACCATCATGAAGCCCAGCGCGGTGTCGCTGGCCTGGCGCGGGTTGACCAGGTCGGTGACCACGTCCGGCGCCAGCAGGCGTTGTTGCGCCGGCAACTGCATGCTTTCCTTCGGCGGGCGGAAACGTCGCAGCAAGGCGAACACCGCCAGCGCCACCGCCACCAGCACGGTGATTTCCCCCAGGGTGTCGAAGCCGCGGAAGTCCACCAGCATCACGTTCACCACGTTGCTGCCGCCGCCTTCGGGCAGGGCCCGGCTCAGGTAGAACGAGGAAATGTCGTTGGGCGTCTGGCGCGTCAGCATCGCGTAGGACAGCAACGCCATGCCGCCGCCCACCGCGATGGATAGCAACAAGTCCCGCAGGCGGCGAATGCGTGCGCGGCGTTCGCTATTGGGCAACGGCGAGGCGTCTTCGATCCGTCGCGGCAGCCAGCGCAGCCCGAGCAGGATCAACACCGTGGTCACCACTTCCACCACCAGTTGGGTCAGGGCCAGGTCGGGGGCGGAGAACCAGACGAAGGTCACGCAGGTCATCAGCCCGCAGACACTGACCATGGTCAGGGCCGCCAGCCGGTGGTACTTGGCTTGCCAGGCCGCGCCCACGGCACAGGCGATCGCCAGCACCCACAGGGTGACGAACACGATGGAGCCGGGGATCTTCGGCCGATCGCCCCAGACCAGCGAGCTGTGCAGCATCGGGATCAGCCCCGCCAGCAGCGCGGCCAGGACCAGCCAGAACAATTGGACTTGCAGGCGACGGGTGCTGATCCGCCGCTCCAGGCGCCGGCCCTGGCGCATCATCAACACCAGGCAGCGCTCGAACAGGCGCTTGCCGCTGAGCCGGCCAATGAATGGCGGGTGCTTGATGTGCCCCAGCCTGAACTGATTGCGCAGCAGCAGGTACAGCACGATGCCGCCGGACATTGCCACCAGGCTCATGATCATCGGCGCATTGAGGCCGTGCCAGATCGCCAGGCTGTACTCGGGCAGCGTGCCGCCCACCACGGGCAATGCCGCCGCCGCCAACAGGGAACCGACCACCTGGGCCGGGAAAATCCCCACCAGCAGGCAGGTGAACACCAGCAGTTCCACCGGTGCGCGCATCCAGCGCGGCGGCTCGTGGGGGGTGTGGGGAAGGTCGGTGGCGGCGGGGCCGAAGAACACGTCCACGGTGAAACGCAGGGAATAGGCGACGCTGAAGGTCCCGGCGATGGTGGCGATGATCGGCAGCGCCAGTTCGACCCAGGCCGTGGCGGAAATGAACACCGTCTCGGCGAAGAACATTTCCTTGGACAGAAAGCCGTTGAGCAGCGGGACCCCGGCCATTGCCGCGCTGGCGACCATGGCCAGCGTCGCGGTGAACGGGATCAACCGGACCAGGCCGCTGAGCTTGCGGATGTCGCGGGTGCCGCTTTCGTGGTCGATGATCCCGGCCGCCATGAACAGCGAGGCCTTGAACGTGGCATGGTTGAGGATATGGAACACTGCCGCCACGGCCGCCAGCGGGCTGTTGAGGCCCAGCAGCAGGGTGATCAGCCCGAGGTGGCTGATGGTGGAGTAGGCCAGCAGGCCCTTGAGGTCATTCTGGAACATCGCGCAATAGGCGCCCAGCAGCAACGTACAGGCACCGGCGCCGCCGACGATGTAGAACCATTCTTCACTGCCCGACAGCGACGGCCACAGGCGCGCCAGCAGGAACACCCCGGCCTTGACCATGGTGGCCGAGTGCAGATACGCCGACACCGGCGTGGGCGCGGCCATGGCGTGGGGGAGCCAGAAATGGAAGGGAAATTGTGCGCTTTTGCTCAAGGCGCCGATCAGGATCAGCGCCAGCAGGATGGGGTAGAGGGCATGGGCCCGAATCAGTTCGCCGGCGGCCAGGACCTTGTCCAGGTCATAGCTGCCGACGACATGGCCGAGCAGCATCACCCCGGCCAACAGACAGAGGCCGCCGGCCCCGGTCACCATCAAGGCCATGTAGGCGCCACGGCGGGCATCGGCGCGATGGTGCCAGTAGCCGATCAGCAGGAAGGAAAAGAGGCTGGTCAGTTCCCAGAAAAACACCATCTGGATCAGGTTGCCAGAGATCACCAGGCCGAGCATGGCGCCCATGAACGCCAGGAAAAACGCGAAGAAGCGCGGCACCGGATCGTCCGGCGACATGTAGTAGCGCGCGTACAACGACACCAGCGTACCGATGCCCAGCACCAACAATGAAAACAGCCAGGCGAAGCCGTCCAGACGCAGGACGAAGTCCAGGCCCAGGCTCGGCAGCCACGAATAGGTTTCGCGGATCACACCGCCGTCGGCGATCTGCGGGTACAACAAGGCCACCTGCACGGTGCCGACGAGGGCCACGAGGCCTGCCAGCAGCGATTCGGCGTTACGGGCGTTATGCGGCAGCAGTGCCGCGACACAGCTGCCGATGAAGGGCAAAAGCAATAGAACTATCAGTGACATAGGCTTCTATTCGGCGGTAGGTTCTCAAGGATCATACGTGCCCTGACCCGGATCACCAACCGCGAGGGTGTCGCAGAATCCTACAAGATAGGTGGAGTTTTCCGACTTTGCCGGTTCAGAGGGCTGTCTCAGCCCTCGCGCTCCAGAACTTCATCCGCCTCGATCACGCCTTTGCCTCGGGTTTTCAACTCACTGACAATCACCGCCGCCACGATCAGGGCCGCGCCGAACAAGGCAATCGCCGGCAACCGCTCGCCCGCCAGGCGCCCGGCGATACCGGCCCAGACCGGCTCGCCGGCGTAGATCAGCGTGGCGCGGGTCGGCGAGACACTTTTCTGCGCCCAGTTCATCGCCACTTGGATTGCTGCGCTCGCTGCCCCCAGGCCGACGGCGCTGAACAGCAGCAGCCAGGAAAATTCCGGAAGCCTTTCCTGGGTGGGCACCACCATCAGGAACGCCAGCACGGCGGTGCTTGCCAGTTGCACCACGGTGACCCGGCGAACGTCGACCTGGCCGGCGTAGGCGCTGATCAGGATGATCTCGGCGGCAATTGCGATGGCGCTGATCAGCGTGGCGATTTCACCGGCGCTGAAATTCAACGAGGCCCCGGCCGGGCCCGATACCAGCATCAACCCGGTGAACGCCAGCATGATGCCGATGCTGGGCATCAAGCCTGGCCGGCGGCCCAGCACCAGCCACTGCAACAGCGGTACGAAAGGCACGTAGAGCGCGGTGATGAACGCCGACTGGCTGCTGGGGATCGTCTGCAAGCCAACGGTTTGCAAGCCATAGCCGAGCATGATCGCCACACCGATGAAACCTCCGGCCTTGAGTTCGAACAGGGTCAGGTTTCGCAGGTGACGCCACGAGAACAGCGCCACGAAGGCCGCCGCCGCGGCGAAGCGCAAGCCGACGAAAAACATCGGCCCGCTGACTGTCATGGCGTGCTGCACCAGCAGGAATGTCCCGCCCCAGATCATGGTGATCAGCACCAGCACGCATTCGGCCTTGCTGAATCGAGAGAAACGAGGGGAAGCTTGAGGGGAGTTCACCGATGCCATGACCTTGCGCGCCACATGAGGCAGACGCACAATGCGTCCGAAGTTGGGCAGTATAATGCGCAGCCCCAGTATGTGAGCAATATAGTGCACAAAGAATCCGGCCAGCGGGCGTCCGTCCTGCAACACGTCAGCCAGAATGTCCGCCGCCTGCGGCATGCCGCGCAGCTCAGCCAGAGTGCATTGGCGGAGCGGTCCGGGGTCAGCCGGCGAATGCTGGTGGCGATCGAAGCCGGCGAGAAGAATGTCAGCCTGACCACCCTGGACCGCGTCGCCGAAGCCCTCGACGTGGCCTTCAGCGACCTGATCCAGGCCCCCGATGCCCGTGACCCCAGCCGCATCAATGAACTGGCCTGGGCCGGTACTTTCCCCGGCAGCAAGGCGGTGTTGCTGGCCAAGGCCACTGCCAGCCGCGAGGTCGAACTCTGGGAATGGCGCCTGGAGCCCGGAGAGCATTATCCTTCTGAACCCGACGCCGACGGTTGGAGCGAGCAGCTCTATGTGTTCGAGGGTTGCCTGACGCTGCTGCTGGGCGACGAAGCGCGGCAGATCGGTGCCGGTGAGTTTTTCATGTTCGCCAGCAACCAGCCCCACGCCTATCGCAATGAGGGGCCGGTGGCGGTGCGATTTGTACGCAACGTGGTGATTTGAAGCCTGGGGGGAGAGCGGTATGCAGACAGCGCCGGAGCAACAGGCGAAGGACATTGCCCGTGAAGCCGATGTGATCATTGTCGGCGGCGGCCTGAGCGGTGCCTTGCTGGCGGCGCAATTGCTGCGCCTGCCGGGCCGCCGTGAGGTCCTGGTGGTCGAGCCACGCAGCGAGCTGGGCCGAGGCGAGGCCTATAGCGCCGTGGAACTGGGGCATACCCTGAACGGTAACGCAGCGCGGATGAGCGTCGATCCCGACAACGCCGATGACCTGACCCAATGGCTCACCGCGTTCATCGAGGCCGGTGGCTGGCCCGAGTCGGATCAGCAGCACGTGCCGATCAGCGAACTGTTTCCACCGCGGGGAATCTTTGGCCTGTACGTGCAACAACGCCTGGACGAGGCCCGGGCGGTCGGCGCTCAGCACGGCTCCGTGGCCGAGCACGTGCGCGGGGAGGTGGTGGATCTGCAGCTTGTCGAGGGTGCGGTGTTGCTGACGCTGAATGACGGCCAGGTCCTGCGCGGGCGTTTCGCCGTGCTGGCCACCGGCATGTTCCCTGCGGCGCGAACGCCGCAGACCGAATCCAGCGGCTTGAACGCCGCAGCCCTGGACCCTTGGGACGTGGCCGCGATGCGCCAGCTCGATCCCCAGGCCACGGTGCTGATCATCGGCTCGGGGCTGACCATGGTCGATGCGGTGGTGTCGTTGGAACAGGCCGGGCACCGTGGGCCCATCGAAGTGTTTTCCCGCCATGGGCTGTTGCCGCATGTGCGCCGCCAACCGCCGGCGTGGGCGGACTTTCTTGCCGAAGACCACAGCCTGCGTTCGCCGCGCCAACTGATGCGCGCGTTGCGTCACCAGTGCCGCCAGGCCCAGGCCCAAGGCATCGATTGGCAGGCGCCGCTGGACACGGTACGCGCCCATATCGGGCGCTTGTGGAGCCAGGCCAGCGATGTACAGCGCCGACAGTTCGTGCGGCATATTCGTCCCTGGTGGGAGAGCCATCACCATCGTTCGCCGCCGTTGAGTGCGCAACTGGTGGCGCGTCTGCACGGGGAAGGGCGGTTGCGGATTCAGGCGGCGTCGTTCAAGGGGCTGGTCGAGTCGGCCGAGGGCACCGTCGCAATTCGCCTCCGTCGGCGCGGCGAAGCCGAGACAACCGTGGTGCAGGGCGCTGCGTTGATCAACTCCAGTGGCATCGAATACGACTGGCGCCGGGTGGCCCGGCTATTGCCGCAGCAACTGCTGGCCCGTGGCCTGATCCAGCCCGGCCCACTGGCCCTGGGCATCGCCGCAAGGCCCGACGGTGCGGTGCTCGACGCCCGGGGTGAGCCCGCCGACCGGCTGTTCGCCATGGGTCCGCCACTGCGGGGGATGTGGTGGGAAAGTACCGCCGTGACTGATGTGGCGAGTCAGGCTAAGGTGTTGGCAGGGCGATTGGTTGGGCTGCGAACCTTGACTTCAGATTAAATGCGTCCCTCCGTGGTGGGGGACGCAAATCGTTTCACCCGTGGCACAGCCTAGGCTATGTACGAAATAGCTTGAAACTTGGTTATGCGGCGTTAAAAACCGGCTCGGAATGCTCATTGACAACCAGTCAACTGCGCTTCCTCGCCGGTTTTTGCCTTGCCTAACCTGCGTTTCAAACTATTTCGTACACAGCCTAGGCGGCTTTACGTCCGAAAGCCCGCTGTAGAAAACCGCGTTTCACGCCAAAGCTCAACACTTCGCGATCAATCCCTCGCTGTACCGCCGCTTGCGCGTCTCTGATTCTTCCCAGAAAAGCGTTAGTCTCACCTTTTGACAAAGTTGAGTATTTTTCAGTAATCAAGCTTTTCCATTCCTTAATGCTGACGCTATTGAATTTCTCCCAACGCTCTGCGTCGAAAATATTTGCCAAATTGATAGTTTGCAGGTTGAAAACCGGGTTTTTTTGCTCGGAAAATGCAGCCTCATGATCGATCAAATAAACATTTTGATGAGCGTCCCATAACTGATTGCCCGAATTATCATCAAACTCATTGATCAGGAAATAGAAAAGCTTGGCGGACTCAGGCAGCGCTTTTTGTTCCTGAGTATTTGTTTTTATATTGATGACTCGTTGTTGAATCATCGATTTGGCTTTGTACTGGGTGGGTGGTACAAAATGAAAGCCCAGTCGTTCACTGACCTCATAAGCAAACGCCTCGCTTTGGGATTCTTTCGGCGATTGCATTTTCTTGATGAGAAACTGTATTCCTTCCACGTCCGAATCAGCCTGATAAATGCTATTGCTGCTCCTTGACTGAAACACGGTCGTAGACGTCATATCAACCGAGGGTATAAGAGAGTGTACCCATGCATTGATTACCGCAGCATCAGGAGCAGACTCGGCGCGTGCTCTTGAAAGAGCCTCGGGGTATCGGGCTTCGTTGACGAGCCCTCGAACTGCATCCGAAGCGAGCAAGGCGGCTGGAAATTTCACGCCGCCTTGCTGATCAATAAAGTTCACGGGTGAATTCGAGACAAAACAAAATAAATTCAAACCGTCCACGTTCCCCAGTGGATCTGGACTGATCCAACATTGCAACCAGGGTGCGTAATACCTGAGCCCATAATAATAAAGCCCCGTTGCATCCCGCTCTTTCCCCGAATAACGCACCGTCTTGTAGCTGGCCTCCACCTCACTGCGCCCGGCAAACCAGGCCGTACCGCCGAAGGGATGGTAGGTTTCCTGGCTGATCACTCCGGCCTCGCCATCCAGCTCCAGGCTGCTGGAACCCAGATGGTCGGTCAGGTTGTAGCGATATTGGTCGTTGCTTATGCCGGCGGGTGGTGAGGTTTCCCAGTGCAGTACCTGCATGGCGCTGCGTCCGGCTTGCACGCAGATCACTTGCAACACTTCGCCCGTACCCGTGTGAGTGCGAATTTCCAGGCCTGGCAAATAGCGAACTTCCGAAATCAGCGAACGGGCATTGGTTTGGCTGGAGCGGACCTTGCGTCGCCGCATGCCATCGCCACCGTAGCAGTACAGTTCGCGGTCATCGTCAGCGCTTTCCCGTTCGACGGGGCGCACCTCGTGCAGTTGATTGCGCAGATCCCAACTCATCGCTTGCCCCGGTTGCAGTGCCAGCAAGTTGCCGTTGCCATCGAACGCGGCGGCAATGTCTTCTTCGGTCGGCGGCCGGTCATCCAGGTCAGGCAGGCAACGGTTGCTGTAGCGAGCGGCCGTCAGTGTGCGGCTGTGGTGTTGCGGGCCGGTGTGGACCAGTTCCAGCAGGTTGCCACCTGCGTCGTAGCGGTAAGTTTGCTGGTAGTTGGCGACTGCGCGTGGATCCGCGAAGCGGTCGAATTGCGGTCCTCGGCTGACGCTCCCGGCTTCCCAGCCGGTTGCCCGGATCAACTGATAGAGGCTGTCGTGCTCATAACGGTTGGCCGGTTCCACCCGCTGGTTGGCGAAGTAGCGAATGGGCAAGGCAGCGTCTTCGATGCTCAGCACATTGCCCACCGGATCGTAGGCGTAGCGAAGATCCTGCAGCGGACCCTCGGCATTGCGCTCGGCGTGCAACCGCAGAAGGCGTCCGTCCTCGGCACGGTAACCGAGGGTGCTGACAACGCCGTTACCGGCCGTTTCCTGTTCGACCTGGCCATAGGCGTTGTAGGCGATATCACTGACCAGCGTCTGAAGCGATGCCTGGCCGCTCAGTTGCAGATGGCTCGCGAACAACAGGCCATCGACGGTGTAATCGAACAGTTGCCGATTGCCTTTGGCGTCCATCCGTTCCAGCACATCGCCCAGCGGACTGAACCGCGTCGCGCTGGTTGCCGCCTGCGCCGTCGGCTCCAGTAGCGTATCGCGCTCAGGCAGTGTGGGCGGCCAATCCGGCGTTTGCAGCGAGTGTAAAAACCGCTGGGTCTGTTCGAGCACGCCACCGGTCAGCGCGTACTCGTCCAATGTTTGGGTGCCCGCCGGATCATCATGCCGGATCATTTGCCCGCATTGATTGCGAGCAGCGAAATCGGCACTGGCATCAGCGTATTCATAACGCTCGGTGCAACGCGAGGCTTCGTCCTTGCCCTGTTCGTAAATGGCCAATGGCCGCAGCAGATCGTCGTATTCGATCCATTGCTCAGTCTCTCGGCTGTCCCAGGTTTGGACCCGTTGGTCGCCATCGCCGAACAGGCTGATCCGTTCACCGGCATCGACACTGATCGAGCCCAGCACCTTGGCGGACAGCGAGTGACGGTTGATCAGGTTGGGCGGCGTGGAGGCGTCTTCCTCCGTGAGCTGCCACAACCTCGGATCCCATTGTCCGGCCAGGCGACCCATCGCGTCATAGGCACTGCGGTTGACCCGCTCTTGGGCCTGCACGCCTTCGACGGATCGATAGTAATCCACCGTCCGCACGACAAGCCCGCGTGGGTCGGTGACCGTCAGTGTCGGCGTATGGGCATGAACGCGCCCGGCTGCCTGGCTGTTCATCATGCCCCCCCCGACGCCTTGTTCAACCGGGATTCTTCCAACGTGTCATTCTCATCCTCGGCAATGCCGTACCACCCCAGGTAACGTTGACGCCGCCAATAACCAATGGCGGTGATCGTCAGGGTCGGGCGCCCGAGAGGGTCGTAGAACTGCTGGTCGCAATGGCCGAACCGACGAAACGATTCATCGTTGACGTAGCGATAGCCATCGGCGAAGTACGGCCGGTAGGCGCGCACCGCCAGCCCTTTGTTGTTGTATTCGACCCGTTCACTGACCCGCCAGCGCTCGGCGGCCGGCGCGCTCACCGGCTGGTCGTCGTCAAGCACCAGGCCACCGTCCTCGTCAATCTGATAGGCCATGCCTGGCTCGACCTTCTGCTTGCTCTGCAGGCGGCGGCCAAAGCCATCCCAGCACTGCACGGCGATACGGATTTTGCGTCCGGGATTGTCCGGTGGGTGCGGGTAGCGGTCGGCTTGCAGGATGGCCACGTGGACCGGTTCACGGCGCTGCATCCAACTGAAGGCATCGCGAAAACAGACGCTGGCCGCGCCTTGCAGGGCGGCGTCGGGGGCGGCGATGGCTTCGGCGGGCAAACGGATGACCGGCTGGTACTCGTCTATCGGGTCGAACCCGACCTCGATGCCACGCTCAGTGCCATGGAAACTGCTGGCCAACAGTTCACCGAAGCCGTCAAAGCAAGCTTCCTGGGTGTTCTGGTTCGGATCGACGATGCGCCGGGGCAACAGGAACCGATAGTCAGCTTCGGCCACGCGTGTGCTGCATCCGTCAGCGGTGGTGACGCTGAGCGGCAGGCAATGATAGGGATCGAACACAACGTCCGTCGGCCCCTGGCTTTCAGTGGGGCGGACGCTGATCAATCGGTAGAACCCCTCCAGTGCGGCGTAGGTCATGAAACCCTTGCGCGTCGACCACAACATCCGGTCCGGTTCCGGCGGCAGTGCGGCGACCATGGGGCGGTAGCCGAGCCTGGGTAGTTTTTCCGCCAACTCATCGGGGCTGAGCACCGCCGCATAGGCCTGGAGCGCCGTCTCATCCAATTCGGCGGTTTCAAGGTAGTCGGCCAGTGCCTCGAAACTGGCCTGGCCAGCCGGCAGTGTCTGGCCGGCGTGTTGATAGCGCTGTTCGGCCAGTGCGCTCAGGACTCGCGGCCAGTCGTCCGAGGCCGGTGCATCGAGGCGCTCGAGCAGGCCTTCGTAACGGATGTCTTGCGGTGGCAACGCGGTCTTTGGCAGAACCAGGACGTTGCCACGGGACAGGTAGGGCAAGCTCCGGCGAACGGCTTGTGGATCGTCCAGATGAATGAACCGGGCCCGGTTTTCCTCCAGGTAGTGAAAGCGCTGCGCGTCGTCGTGGGCGGCCCGCCACCAGGTTTGCTCATGGGCTTCGCT
Source organism: Pseudomonas sp. MS646 (assembly GCF_036693845.1). Taxonomy (NCBI): domain Bacteria; kingdom Pseudomonadati; phylum Pseudomonadota; class Gammaproteobacteria; order Pseudomonadales; family Pseudomonadaceae; genus Pseudomonas; species Pseudomonas sp. MS646. Next base: position 3,573,261 of record NZ_CP144763.1, on the reverse strand, counting down.
GAACGGCGGTTCGTCATTGATATCCTTGCGCCGGGCATAGTGGACGGTCACGTCATGGATCAATCCCCCGTAGGAATCCCAGGCCAGGTTGATGTGGTGCTGACAGCGCGGGTCGTCGGGTTGGCGTTCGTAGGTGTAGGCGATCGACTCCAACTCCAGCGGCTGCATCCTGCAATAGGGCTGGTGCTCGTCGCGCAGTTGCAACAGGCGCACGGCGTATCGGGATTGCTGCACCGAATAGGGCCGGGCTTGCAGCGGGTCATCGTCGGGGCCGAATACCTCCACCCGTAGCGGACTGCCTGCCAATGCGTAGGCCATGTCGTGCAAGGTCTCGTCATTGGCGTCGCTGATGATTTCGTCCTTTGCGTCACTTTTGGCAGCCAGCAGCAGGGCGCTGCCCAAGGGCACCGCCGCGTTGTCCGAAGGGTCGTAATCGAGCCCCGGCAGGTCGGGCATGCGCCCGGTGTGAAACCAGCTCTTGCGCAGCACCGGCGCGGTAAAGCCGGCCTGGTGTTGTTCGTCACCGGTGGTTTCGCTGTCGGTTTGCATGACCAGGCCAAAGCCGCGGAACTCGCGTTCCTGGCCGTCGTAAAAGCCCTGTCGGTATTCAAAGCATTGGGTCAGTTGATTGCCGGTGATTTCATCCAACTGGATCTGCCGGACGGACACGGGCATCGGAAACGGCACATGGCTGGCGACCTCCAGGTTCGCGGCCAGCAAGGCCTTTTTCTCATCGAGCCATTCCTGGGCCGAGCTGCGGTAGATCACCTCGCCGGCCGCGCCCATATTGTTGTTCGTGCGGTGCAGCAGGTACGGCTTGGCCTGGACAAAATCGCAGCGCCAATGTTGGGGCTTCATGTGCGGTACGGTCAGCACCAGGCTGGAACAGCCGAGGCCTTGCAAATCGGCGGCGCTGACTTGGCACAGTCGGTCATAACGCACGCCCGGTGGCCAGGGCAGGATCCGTGGGGTGGTCTCGAACCCCATGCCGGTGCGGTTCATGAAGATTTCAGCGTGTTCGTGGGTGAGATAGATCAGGTCGGCGGCGCCGGAACCGTCCAGATCGGCAAGCAGTACCCGCGAAGCGTCGAAAGATTTGTAGGCGTAGGGGAGGTTTGCGAGGTGAATGCCCGGGTCGAAGCGACCGTGGCCGCGATTGGGCCAGCAGACGATTTCGTTGTGGCGAATGCGCACCAGATGTTGCTGGCCTGTGCCCAGCACATCACTGAAGGCCACCAATTCGGTCTGCGTCTGGCTCAACAGGGGCAAGCGATCGTCGGGGGCCGTTTCGACGAAGTGCGTGACATCCTGGCCTGCTGCAAAGCCTTCCTCTCGACGGTTGGCATACAACCGCACGCTGCGTGGGCCGATCAAGGCCAGGTCGGACAAACCACCGCCCATCAGGTCGGCCAGTTGGCTTTGCGGATGGAAGAACTCCACGGGGAAGGCGCCGAAGGCGACGAACGTCGACCAGTGGCGATCCGGGGTGAGGGTGAAAAAGCCACTCACGCCGGGTTGTGCGATCACCCAATCCAGTCGGCCATCGCCGGTGAGGTCCATCAGTGACTGGCGCACCGGTTTGCGGGTGTCCATCACCGGTATGGCATCCAGGCGTTTCCAAGTGTCGTAGCTCACTTCATCAGCGGTGTGCGCCGTTTGCGCGCGCAGCGGCTCGCGATAGTACCAAGCCTTGTCGCTGCGATAGAGCACGCCGGGGATACCCTCGCCATACAGGTCAACCAACTGATATTGCTGGCCGTCGTTGAGGCCAGGCATGGCATCGAATGGCTGATACTCGGTGGCTTCGGTCGAAAATGCCGAATAGCTGAACGCCACCGGTGGGCGCGACTCGATTCGGCCCTGCTGGTCGTAGCCTTGCTGGTGCGCGGCGCACAGCAGGCTGTAGCCCAGGTCCGTGGTGTGGTACTCAAATAACAGCCGTTGCACCAGCAGCGGTGCGCTCCCCAGCTCGGCGAACTGGTGGAACATCAGCACTTGCCGGCACAGGCGCAGGTTGCCCAGCAGGAAGCCATAGCCGTAGGTGGCGAAAGGATCACTGCGCACGGGCCACTCGCCCGTCGGCTCGTACTCGGGAATGTCCGTCAGCCCGGTGTCGCGTTCGCCATAATCGAAGATCAGGTCGAAGTGCCAGCGAGCTTGCCGGAGTGCTGTCGGTGCCCAGTGATAAAGGTGAGCGTTCGCCTCGGCATTGCCATAGCGCACTCGGCTCAGGTAGCACTGCGCGTGAAAGTCGCGGGGCGTATCGGCGGGCATGCCAGCATGATCTTCGCCAGCGTATTCATAAAGGATATGTTCGCCATGGGCATTGAGGCTTTCCTCCAGCAGCCACTCGCCGACACGCAGCGCGTCTTCGAGGTCGGTGCTGCGTGAGGAGGCGTTGAAGCCGTACAAGTGCAGGCTGCCGTCGGCCCCGTGAATCAACCAGAATCCTGGGTGGTCTTCGGCTGAGCGCCAATGTTCAATCCGTTCGAAGGTGCCCTCGATGCGTGGGAAATAGCGCGCCACCTGATAGACCGTGCCCAGTTCCAGGCCTTGATAGGTGTCCACCGGTCGGCGGATGATCTGTGCGTCATCGTCGCGTTCCGGCATCCAGACGGTGCCGTCCGGGCCGAGCGTGACATCGTCATCGGTGTAGGCCGGGACCCCTTTGCTTGTGCGCCGTGCCACGCAGCCCAGCGACAGCACCCAGCCGATCCCGAACAAGCTGTTGCCCACGCTGCTGCCGTAACCGAGCTGCAGGGCCGGGGCGAAACCGCGCCCTGGAGAGATTGGCAGTGGCAAGTCGTAAAACGCCTTGCCGGTGGAGCCCACTTCGCCCCAGCCGCTGCCGATGCTCTGAATGGCACCGCCGCCCTTCGGCAGTGAAGGAGGGGTGATGCTCAAGCGGTCCGGTTGATCCATCGCCAGGCTCTGTGCGGGTGTGCAGAGCGCTAATGTTGCACGGATCAGGGGCTCTCCAGCCACTGTCAGAGTTGACAGTCTTCTAGCCATCAATGGAATAAGAAAATGGTGCGGGAGGTATATCCCCCCGCACGAGCGCCGTTTATCTACAGCCGGGGCTCAACCGCTCATTGTTCATCCACGTTGACCCAACGCTGCTCCCGCGCCGCGAGGCGAATCGCCGCGGCCAGGCGTTCCACCGCCCAGGCCTCTTCGAAGTCCGTGCCGTGGCCCGCTTCGCCGGCCAGGGCCATGAGCAGTTCCTGCACCTCCAGCGTTTTCAGTTCGTTGTAGCCCAACTGGTGCCCGGCGGCCGGGCTGAAGGCGGCGTAGCCGGGGAGGTCCGGGCCGGCCAGCAGGCGCTGGAACCCGGTTTCGCCGGCGCGGCACAGGCGCAGTTCATTGAGCCGTTCCTGATCGAACGCCAAGGTGCCGAGGGTGCCGCTGATCTCGAAGGCCAGGTGGTTCTTGTAGCCGTGCTTGAGCCAACTGCTGCTCACCGTGCCACAGGCGCCATTGGCGAAGCGCAGCAGCGCGTGCACATGGTCGTCCACCGCGATGGTGCGCTGTTCGCGATTGCCGGCGCTGGCGGGGCGCTGGGTGTGCACGGTCTGGCTGACGGCACACACCGCCTCGACATCGCCCAGCAGATGCCGGGCCATCGCCAGCAAATGGCTGCCCAGGTCCGCCAGGGCACCGCCGGCGTGGGCCGCTTCGCAGCGCCATGACCAGGGCGAGGCCGGGTTGGCCATGAAGTCTTCGCTGAACTCGCCCTGGAAACTGACGATCGAGCCCAGTTCCCCGCGCTGGATGATCTCCCGCGCCAACTGGATGATCGGGTTGTGCTGGTAGTTGTAGCCGACCCGGGTGACCACGCCCGCCGCCTTGGCCGCCTGGCGCATCTGGTCGGCCTGGTCGAGGGACACGGCCAGGGGCTTCTCGCAATACACCGGTTTGCCCGCCGCCAGCGCCGCCATGGCCATGGGGAAGTGCAAATGGTTGGGAGTGGTGATGGCGACCAGATTGACCTTGGGGTCTTCGATCAACCGTTGCCAGTCACTGTGGGCCGTCTCGAAGCCCCAGCTCTGTGCGCATTGCCGGGCGCGCTGCGGGTCGGCGTCGGCCAGGGCCGCCAATGTCAGGGGGTGGGGAAGGTCAAAGACCGCCTTAGCCTGGTGGAACGCCAAGGCATGGGCACGGCCCATGAAGCCGGTGCCAATCAGACCGATGCCGAGTTCGCGCATGAGAAGAGCCCTTTGAGTTGTTATTGTCAGAGGGCTCTTTATGGAATAAAAATTCCCTAATTGCAAATATTGGAATAAATATTCATTGATGCAATGGAAAATCTCTGCGGGAGCGGGCTTGCCCGCGAAGAGGCCCGGGCTATCCAGCATCTCCATCGACTGACACACCGCTTTCGCGGGCAAGCCCGCTCCCACAAGGGATGTACGGTGAACACACATCCTGTGCACGCCCAGGATCAACCTGTGGGAGCGGGCTTGCCCGCGAAGAGGCCCGTCTATCCAATATCTCCATCGACTGACACACCGCTTTCGCGGGCAAGCCCGTTCCCACATCTGGGATATGCGGGTATCAGGAAAGAAACCCGCCATCCACATTCAGCGCCACGCCCGTGGTGTAGCTCGACGCGTCGCTGGCCAGGTACAACACCGTGCCAGCCATTTCGCTCGGGTCGGCCACGCGCTTGAGCGGGATCTGGGCCAGGGCGGTCTTGAGGATGCTGTCGTTCTTGACCAGCGCCGAGGCGAACTTGGTGTCGGTCAGGCCCGGCAGCAGGGCGTTGCAGCGGATGCCGAACTGCGCGCATTCCTTGGCGAAGACCTTGGTCATGTTGATCACCGCCGCCTTGGTCACCGAATAGATGCCCTGGAAGATCCCCGGCGAGATGCCGTTGATCGACGCCACGTTGATGATGCTGCCGCCGCCGTTCTCGCGCATCAACTTGCCGGCTTCCACCGACATGAAGAAGTAGCCGCGGATGTTCACGTCCACGGTTTTCTGGAAGGCGCCCAGGTCCGTGTCCAGGACGTTGCAGAACTGCGGGTTGGTGGCGGCGTTGTTGACCAGGATGTCCAGGCGCCCGAACTGCTCGCGGATGCCCGCGAAGACCTGGCTGATCTGTTCCATTTCACCGATGTGGCAAGCGATGGCGGTGGCCTTGCCGCCCGCGGCGACGATGGCGTCGGCCACCTGCTGGCAGCCGTCGAGCTTGCGGCTGGACACGATCACGTGGGCGCCTTGCTGGGCCAGCAACTTGGCGATGGCCTCGCCGATGCCGCGACTGGCACCGGAAACGAAAGCGATTTTACCGTCGAGGTCGAACAACTGAGTCTTGGACATGCGGTTTCCCTTGTTATAGGTGCGCTCAGAGCGTGGATTTGCGGATGACCTGCAGGCTCATCTGCTCCAGCAGCTTGTTCATCTGAACGAACTGCGCGAAGCGTTTGTCCTGGGTCTGGCCGTGGTAGAAGCGGTAGTAGATCTGCTGGACGATACCGGCCAGGCGGAACAGGCCGTAGGTGTAGTAGAAATCGAAGTTGTCGATGCGAATGCCGGCGCGTTCGGCGTAGTAGTCGACGAACTCGCGGCGGGTCAGCATGCCGGGCGCGTGGCTGGGCTGGCGCCGCATCAGTTGCACCGGCGCCGGGTCGTCGGCCTCGATCCAGTAGGCGAGGCTGTTGCCCAGGTCCATCAGCGGATCACCCAGGGTGGTCAATTCCCAGTCGAGCACGCCGATGATCTGCATCGGGTTCTCGGGGTCCAGGATGACGTTGTCGAAGCGGTAGTCGTTGTGCACGATGCTGGACGTCGGGTGGTCGGCGGGCATCTTGTCGTTGAGCCAGTCCTTGACGGCCTGCCATTGCGGCGCGTCGGGGGTCAGGGCTTTTTCGTAGCGCTCGCTCCAGCCACGGATCTGCCGGGCCACGTAGCCTTGGGGTTTGCCCAGGTCCGCCAGGCCGCAGGCGTTGTAGTCGACCCGGTGCAGTTCCACCAGCCGGTCGATGAAACTCTTGCACAGCGCTTCGGTGCGGGCAGCGTCGAAACCCAGTTCCGGCGGTAGGTCGGAGCGCAGGATGATGCCCTTGACCCGTTCCATCACATAGAACTCGGCACCGATCACCGACTCGTCGGTGCAGTGCACGTAGGCTTTCGGGCAGTACGGGAACCCCTCGCGCAACTGATTGAGGATGCGGAATTCGCGGCCCATGTCGTGGGCGGACTTGGCCTTGTGGCCGAACGGCGGGCGCCGCAGGACGAACTCCTGTTCGGGGTACTCCAGCAGGTAGGTCAGGTTCGACGCGCCACCGGGGAACTGGCTGATCCGTGGCAAACCGGTGAGGCCCGGAATGTGGGCCTTGAGGTACGGGTCGATCAGACTGGCATCGAGTTCTTCACCGTCGCGCACGCGGGTGGACTGATCAGTAAACGCCATGCTTATCCCTTCTGCTTATTTTGGAGGCCATCGATCATTGGCTAATCTAATGGCGCGCGGGAGGCGTCACAAGCACGCCAGGGTCTTATAGGTTAGCGTGTTGCTGGATAATCAGCGGGCCTGATGCGTCCAGGTGAGCTATGGTTTCGGGGTCGCTTCAAGGAGTCGCCGCGATGGGATGCCCGCAGGTCTGCAGCACCGCCACCTTGCAATGCAGCTTCGGCGCCGCGCCAGCGGTGCTCAACGTATTGCCGGTCAACCGAATGCTGACTGGCGGGATGCCGGCAGCGAACATCATGGATCACATTCCGTTGGTGAACGTCACCACGTTCGGCATGTGCATGAGCCTGGCCAACCCGACCGTCGCCGCCGCCACGGCCGCCGCCCTGGGCGTGCTCACCCCCATGCCCTGCATCCCCGCCACCGCCACCCCCTGGATCCCGGGCGGCCCACCGACCCTGCTGCTGGGCAACATGCCGGCCATCGATGCCAACAGCACCTTGATGTGCTCCTGGGCCGGGGTCATCAAGATTGTCGTGCCGGGGCAGGTGCAGATGTTGATTCCCTGACTGGCTGGGTGTGCAGCTATTGGTGGTCTCCTGCGCAGGTGCGAGCAAAAGCTGCGTACACCCCAAATCCCTTGTGGGAGCGGGCTTGCCCGCGAAAGCGGAGTGTCTGCCATGAATATGTTGAATGTACCGCCGTCTTCGCGGGCAAGCCCGCTCCCACAGGGGCAGTGGTGTCTGCAGAGGCGGTGTACACCCCCTGCAAAAGCAAGGAGTTCAAGCCTGCGCCGGGTCGTTCCAGCGCCGCAGCCACCAGCGCAGCCGGGAGATCGGTTTGCCTTCGGCGTCCAGCGGGCGGCCGTCTTCGGCGTAGGCGTGGGCCGGTTCCAGCAGTTGGCCATTGAGGTAACGGGCCTCGACCGCGGGGTTGCCGTTGGCGTGCAGGCGGCGGTAACGGCCGTCGCGCACGCCGTCGCGATAGAACTCAGCCTCGGCCAGTTGCCCGTCGGGGAAGTAGTTATTGGCTTCGCCGTGGAGCAAGCCGGCGCGGTAGGTGGCCTGGCGCTGCAAACCGCCTTCGGCCGCATAGAAACTCGCCACACCCTGCAGCTTGCCGTTGACGAAGGGCAGCACCGCCGAAACCTTGCCGTTGGGGTGATACAACGTACTGGTGCCTTGTAGTTCACCGCGGTGGTAGTTGAGTTTCGCCTGGGGACGGCGGGCTTCTTCGATGTGCAGTGGGCCGTCGAGCCGGCCGTCGATCAACTGGCCGTTCAGTTGACTGTCGCCACGTTCCACGTCGAGTGTTTTCGAGGCCATCGATGCGCTCCCCTCAGTTGACCTTCACCAGGCCGCCTTTGATGGTCAGCATGCCACCGCCGTCCACGGTCTGTTCGGCGGCGGCCTTGTTCACCAGGCTGATGCCGGCGTCGTTGGTCAGGGTGGTGCCGGCCTTGTTTTCCAGTGAAGTGCCGGCCTGGTTGCTCAGAGCCGTGCCGGCCTTCTGGCTGATGGACGTACTGGCCTGGGCCGCCAGGTCGGCGCCGCTCTTGATCGCGAAGCTGCCGCCGCTTTGCAGGGTCAGGGTGCCGCTGACCTTGATCGTCAGGTTTCCGTCCACCGTGAGGTCGTAGTTGCCGGTGACCTTGTGCGCGTAGTTGCCGCCGGTGCTGTGGGTCTGGTCCGAACCCACGGTCACGCTGCGGGTGTCCTTGACGTCGAGGCTGTCGCTGCCGGTCTGGATCGTCACGCTGCGCTTGCCTTTCTCCAGGGTGACGGTCTCGTCGCCGTCCTTGACCGTGCGGGTACGGGCGTTCTGCACCGTGAGGGTTTCATCGTGGCCGACGGTGGCGGTGGTGTCGTTGAGCACGTTGATGTTGAGGTCCTTCTGGGCCTGGAGGAACACTTCTTCGGCGTCCTTCTTGTCCTCGAAGCGCAACTCGTTGAAACCGCCGCCGCCCTTGGACGATTGGGTCTTGATCCCGGATTGGGTCTGGTTCGCCGGCAGCGCATAGGGCAAGGCGTTGTCGCCGTTATAGACGCAGCCGGTCACCAGCGGACGGTCCGGGTCGCCGTCGATGAACGTGACGATGACCTCCTGGCCGATCCGGGGTACGAACTGCATGCCGAACCCCTTGCCGCTCCAGGGCAGGACCACGCGTACCCAGCAGGAGGAGGTTTCATCGTTCTTGCCGGTGCGATCCCAGGGAAACTGCAACTTGATTCGCCCGTATTCATCGGTCCAGATTTCCTCGCCGGCCTTGCCCACCACCACCGCGGTCTGGGGGTGCATGCGCGGTTTTGGCGTGAGGCGGGCCGGTCGGTAGGCCGTGGCCTTGGGAATCGCCTCGAACCGATTGTAGTAGCTGTCGTGGCTGGCCTCGTGGCTGACCGAGGTCACCACCCAGTCGATGTTCAGCGCCGGATCTTCATGCCCGGCCAGGGTGAACCAGTACCCCGGCACCAGCCAGCGGCAGTCGCTTTCGCCGACAAACCGCTGCGCCTGGCTGCGCAGGCCGTCGATTCGCTGCTTGGTCAGTGCATCGCCCTGGGCCTTGGCGGTGTAGCCGCCCGGATGCTCGTACATCGAACTCGGCCCGGCCACGGCTTCGGCCTGGCTGTAGAGCGATGTGGTGGGGGTGGTGAATTCGTAGTCGGTCGCCTGGTAGACCCCGGCCACCGCTTGCAGGGACACGTGCCCGGTCCGGACGCCATGCAGTTCGCGGTCGCCAATTTTCTGCCCGAGGTAGTTCACCGTCGGTCCGTTAGGGATCGGCGCGAAGGCGTCGTTGTTGTCGGCCAGTACCAGCGTGTGCGTGCCTTGCGCGTGGGTGAAGAACCAGAAGATCCCGTCCTCTTCCAGCAGGCGCGAGACAAAGGCCAGGTCGGTTTCGCCGTACTGCACGCAATACTCGCGGGGGCTGTAGCTGCCGGTGAGCTCGAGCTTGAAGTCGGTAAAGCCGTGGGCCTTGAAAATCGTCGTGACGATGTCCGATGTCGCGAGGTTCTGGAACACCCGATTGTTGCTGGCCAGCCCCAACCACCAGAGCCAGGGCCTGAGCAGCAGTTGATAGCGCTCGGCGGTGGCGTCGGCGGGCAACTGGCGGATTTCGGCCACCAGCAGGTCCAGCGGGCGCAGCAGCGCGTCCTTGTGCAGGGTCGTGGTGACGTGGCTACCGATGGCCGTGGTGAGGGTCAATGGGGCGCCGTCGTTGAGACCGTTGAGGACGTGCGAACCCAGTGCGTTGAGACGCTCTTCGCCGGACAGCGAGTCCGGGTACAGTGCGGCCAGCGTCGCGGCAGTGAGGGAAAGGGTGGTGTTGCTGTCGGTGGAGCGGGGCATGCGCTCAGCCTCTGACATCGAACAGGATGGGGCGGTGATCGGGGCCGGACATATCGAACACATGGGCGAGCCCCGTGATGTCGACCGGCGTGACAGCGACATCCACGGAGGCCAGCACCCAGTCGAGGATGCCGCCCTTGCTTTGGGTTTGTTGGCCGCCCCAGCACTCATAAGCCAGCCCGGCGGTGTCGAGTTCTCCCACCTTCTGGTAATCCAGGTTCAGATCGCCGGTCGCCACCCACTTGCCGCCCAAGGCGGTGCAGGACTTGAGCTGGCTTTTGGTCACACCGTTCTGTCCCGACTTGAAATGGGCAAGAAATACGTAGCCGGTGTAGCCCTTCACGCCGTGGGCTTCGACAGCAATCAGGTCCCTGTTCAAGGTGAAGAGGCTGCCCTGGCTGACCACCTGCAACCTCTCGAAGCTTTTGACCAGGACGATGTAGGCATTCGAATGACCGCCGGTGAAGGAATAGACGCTGTAGTTTTTGTAAATGGCAGCCAGGTTCGAACGGTAGTTATCGATCTGCGCCGAATGTATTTCACACAGGAAAACGATGTCCGCGTCCCAGTAATTGCTGGAGCAGCAGTTGTGGAGAAAGATATCCACCTGCGTCTGCTTTTCCAGCGTGGAGGACTTGCCGTTTTTTTCCACGTTGAAACTGCCAATTCTCATAAGGCCACCCCCTGCGCTGCATCGGCGTTGCGTTTATTCCAGGGCCCACTGCGCCAACTTCCCCGTCACCTGCGTCATCAGCACATTTTCGATATCCCGCGCGCCGGCCGCGCTGCATTTGGCGAGCACGGCCTTGACGATCCCGGGGTCGAACTCGAACGGCTTGCCCGTCGCGGCCTTGTAGCGTGCACGCAGTTTTTCCAACTTCGCCAACACGATCCCCTCCAGCGTTGCCTCATCCAGCGGCCGGTACGCCACCACCGTCATGCGCGCCAGGAAGGCCGGACGAAACGCTTGCAACAACACCTTGCGCAAGGCTTCGTTGAAGGCATCGCTGCCCAGTTGCGCAGCCGGGGTGTCCAGCAGCAATTCAGCACCGACGTTGCTGGTGGCGAGCATCACGGTGTTCTTGAAGTCCACCACCAGGCCGGTGCCGTCCTCCATCAGCCCCTTGTCGAAGACGTTGTAGAACGCTTCGAGCACATCGGGGTGAGCCTTCTCGATTTCGTCCAGCAGCACCACCGAATAGGGTTTGCGCCGCACCGCTTCGGTGAGCACGCCACCGCTGCCGTAGCCGACGTAGCCGGGCGGGGCGCCTTTGAGCTGGCTGACGGTGTGGGCTTCCTGGTATTCCGAAAGGTTGATGCTGATCAGGTTGCGTTCGCCGCCGTACAAGGCATCGGCCAGGGCGTAGGCGGTTTCGGTCTTGCCCACGCCGGTGGGGCCCACCAGCAGGAACACCCCGACCGGTTTCTGCGGGTCGGTGAGGCCGGCGCGGTAGGCTTGCAGGCGTTGGGCGATGGTGTCGAGCGCCGGGCCCTGGCCCATCACCCGTTGCCCCATGCGCTGGCCCAGGGTGCGCACGGCGTGGGCCTCGTCGGCGAGCATCTTGCCCACCGGGATGCCGGTCCAGCCGGCGATCACGGCGGCGACGGTCTTGCTGTCCACCTGTTCGGGCACCAGGGGATCGTCCTGGCGAATGGCATCGAGGCCGGCTTCCAGGCGCAGCAGTTCGGCGGCCAGGTCATCGATGCGGTTATCGACCTCGGTGTCGGGTTTTTCAGCATCGGCCCGCTCGCTCAGGGCCAGCAGTTCGCGCCGGGTGTCGAGCAGCTCGCGCACTGCTTCGCGTTCTTCGCCCCAGCGGGTTTCCAGCTCGCGGATGGCCTGCACGTTGCTGGCCGATTCGCTTTCCAGCAGGGTGATGCGTTCGCGGTGATCCAGGCCGGTGGCTTGCTCGCGTCGCAGGCGCTCGACTTCATCCTTGAGGCTGTTCTGGCGGTGCCGCAGGCTTTCCAGCGGCGGCGGTACGTCGTGCTGGCCGAGGGCGACTCGGGCGCAGGCGGTGTCGAGCACGCTGATGGCTTTGTCCGGCAACTGGCGTCCTGAAATGTAGCGATGGGACAGCTTCACCGCTTCGTGGATGGCCGCGTCCAACACCTGCACGCCGTGGTGCTGCTCCAATTTAGTGGCGACGCCACGGAGCATTTCCACGGCGGTGAGTTCGTCTGGTTCTTCGACCTGCACCAGTTGGAAGCGGCGGGTCAGGGCCGGGTCTTTCTCGAAGTATTTCTTGTACTCCAGCCAGGTGGTGGCGGCCAGGGTGCGCAGTTCGCCTCGGGCCAGGGCCGGCTTGAGCAGGTTGGCGGCATCGCTGCCACCTTCGGCACCGCCGGCACCGATCAACGTGTGGGCTTCGTCGATGAACAGGATGATGGGTTTTTCGGCGCTGCGTACCGCGTCGATCACACCCTTGAGGCGTTGCTCGAATTCACCCTTGACGCCCGCGCCGGCCTGCAACAGGCCCAGGTCGAGCACCCGCAGCGTCACCTCTTGCAATGACGGCGGCACATCTGCGGCGGCGATGCGCAGGGCCAGGCCTTCCACCACGGCGGTCTTGCCGACGCCCGGGGCGCCCACCAGGATCGGGTTGTTCTGCCGACGCCTGAGCAGAATGTCGATGCATTGGCGGATCTCGCTGTCGCGTCCGACGATCGGATCGATGCGGCCTTCCCGGGCGTCGGCGGTCAGGTCCTGGGTGTACTGGTCGAGTACCGGGTCCTGCTTTTGCGGCGCCTCGCCAGGCTTGGCAGCGCGTACGCCGCCGGTATGTTCGCGGGAGCTTTCGGTCCACTCCAGCAGGTGGGTGCGCAGGGCGTCCCGGGGGATGCGCAGCAGCGATGAGGCACTGTTGAGCAGCAAGCCGCGGCGCTCGTCGCGATCGAGCAGGGCCAGCAACAACAGCCCGGAACGGATGCTGTCCAGGCCCAGTACGCTGGCCTGCACCACGGCATCCTCCAGCAGGCCGATGGTCTGCGCCGACAGGGCAGGGGTGCGAGTGCTGCCGGACTTGAACAGCTCCAAGGCGCGATTGGTTTCGGTCGCCACGGCGTCGCGTTCCAGGCCGAAGCGCGGCAGCAGGCAGGCGAAGTCACCCCCTTCGATGTCCAGCAGCTCCAGCAGCAGGTGTTCGATCTCGACGTAATGATGGCCGCGTTGCAGGCAGCGTTGCGCGGCCCGTTCCAAGGCGCGGCGGTTGTCCGGGTTGAGGCGTCCGATCAGGCTGGCCAGTTCCATTTCAGGCGATCTCCGGCTGACGAAGGCGGGTTTCGATGCGTTGCACGGCCAGGCTCGGCTGGCGTTGCAGGCCGCCGTTCCAGCTCAAGCGCGGCGCCGTCGGGTGGCCGAGTTGCAACGGCCCGGCGCCACGGACCAGCAGCACCAGCGTGCAGTCCAGGTCCGGGCCGAAATACAAGGCATAGAGACTGGCGAGCATCGGATGGACGTCGCCGTCAGGCAGCAGGCCGTTGGCCTGGACGGTGCTCAGTGGGCCCAGGGTCAGGCGCACGCCGGCATGCTCGTCCCAGACCCGGGTCCCGGCCACGGCCGTGCGACCCAGGCACAGGTTGCGTCCCCCGGCCTGCAAGCGGCTGCGGCTGGCCGGCGGGATTTCCCGCCAGCCCCCGGCATAGCCGGTCAGTTCCACGGGCAGGCCGAATTGCTCACGGACAATGGCCGCGAAGCCGGCCAGGGAACGACGGCCGTCGGCGTACAGCGCGGTGCAGGCGAGCACGGCGCAATCGGGAGCGGCCTGGCGCTCTTGCAGGGCCTTGGGCAGCAGGCCGGTCAGCGCCCGCAACTGCGCCTGTACGGCCGAAGCCCCGGGGGCGGTGAAGCCCAAGGCAATGCGGTGCTTGCGCATCACCTTGTACAGCAGGCTGAGCAGACGATGCTGGAACAGGTCGAGAAATTCCGCTGGGGCGTGGTCCCGCGCCCGTGCCCGTTGTTGCAGCCATTCCTGGTAGGCGTAGGGCAGCGGACCGTCCGGGCCGCCGAGGCCGAAGATCGGTGTGGTCAGGGTCGGTGGTGAGCCGGTGTCCTGCTCCAGGCGCTCGACTTCGCTGGCGGCGAACACGGGCGTCAGCGGCCCGCGCAGGCGCAGCGCCTCGGCGTGCGGGGCAGTGCCGCTGCCGAGGGTTTCGGCCTGGGGATGCTCGCGTTCCAGCACCAATAGCGCCTGGAGCCATTCGAAGCGTTGCGGGTCGCGTCGCAGGCGTTGGCTCAGGTTCAGAGCGTCAGGGGCTTGCCGGCTTGGGGTTGCCATGTCTTCACCTCCTTGTCGGACTGGACCAGCACCGTGCGCACGAAGCGGTTGGCGGTGGCGTAGAGGGAAAAGAACTGCGCCAGCACCCCGGAGAACAGCACGGCGCTGCTGCCGACGAAATGCTGCGGGTCCAGTTGCAGGCGCACTTCCAGGCCGTTGCGCCAACCGCGCCAGGCGTCCTCGCCAACATGGGCGATGACCCGTTCGCAGCCCAGCCCCAACACGCCGTCGATCTGGCGCCGGGCGCTGGCCTCGTCGCGCAGGTTATGCAATTCCAGGATCTCGCGCAGGGCATCGAGCGCCTGGGGGCCTTCCACCAGGGACAAATGGTTGAGGGTCAATTGCGACACCAGTCGCCAGCGCGACTCGCCGTCCAGTCGCGGCAGGCTCTGGGGGCTGGGTGGGTTGCGCAGGCGGGCCCAGGCCACCGGCCCCGGGCGCTCGAAGCCCAGCGGGGTGCCGGCGGGCAGGCTCTGGGCCAGGTGTCGGTTGGTGCAGAGCAGTTCGGCGGTGAGGCTGTAGTCGCGAGTCTCGGCCAGTGGGTCGAACCGGGTGTCCACCAGACTGACCATCAGGTCGGTGCCCAGCCGGTTCGGGCTCATGCCGCTGACCCGCCGTGCATGCCAGTAACACGACGGGTCGTTGCCATGCTGGCTGCCGTAGTAGGCCGGCACCTTGCGCACGCCCTGGCTGGAACTGGCGCGCATGCCACGGATGCTGTGGATCTCGACGCTGTTTTCCCGATGACTGTCGGCCACCAGGCGGTATTCACTGCGAGTGCCGTCCGGGCGCAGCGGTTCCGAAGTTCTGGGGAACAGGTTGATCACCGGGGTGCAGCCCAGCGCGATGTCGCTGGCCTGGAGCGGCAGGCGGCTGGCCGGAGCGCGGTCGAACACGATGTAGAGGTACAGGGAGGCGTTGTCGCTGTTCGCGCCGGCCAGTGGCAGGTCGAAGAAACCGAATTTGTCGGGGAAGGCAAAGTACTCAGCCAGCAGACGCATACCCGGGTGCACGCCGTCCTCGTCCGGCAGCAAGGCCTGGTCGCTGCCGAAACCGACTATTTGCGGCAGGCCGGCCAGTGGCTCCGGCACGCTGCCGGGTGGCCCGGCGAGGACCTTGATGGCGTGGGCGCCCAACAGGTCATAGAGCCAGGCATTGATGATCGGCGAGGCGGCTAGGTGCACCCGCAGGTGCTCGATCCCCAGTGTCGACCACTGGCTTTCACCCAGGCAACGCAGGTTCAGGCGCAAGGCCGAACGGGCCTGGACCACCCCGGTCAGCGCTTGGGCCTCGTCGCTGCCCAGTAGCAGCGCCTCGCTGATTTCCAGCGGCCACAGATGCACGGCGGCGGTGGTGCGAAAGTGAATGCTCTGGCCCTTGTCAGTGGTGACGAACAACGGCGTGTCGCGGGGCAGGGGGTAGCCCTCGTCGAGGTTGCCCTTGCTCGGGTCGGGTTCGAACTGGACGATGGCACACGATGGCAACGGGCGCATGGCCAACGGGTAGAGCTGTTCGAGCAGGGCGTCGCTGAACTCGGCGTAATCGTCGTCCAGCCGACGTTGCAGGCGCGCCGCCAATAACGCGAAACCCTCCAGCAGGCGCTCGACGTGGGGGTCCGGGCATTCGCCAGGGGACAACTCCAGGCGCCGGGCGACCTTGGGGTAGCGTTCGGCGAACAGGCTCCCGGCGTGACGCAGCCAGGTCAGTTCGCGCTGATAATAGTCCAGCAGTTGCGGGTCAATCGAGTCGCTCATGGCGCACCTCAAGGCCGTCGTCGGCGGGCTCGATCACAAAGGCCACCGGCCAGGCGTGGGGGTCGCCGCGCAGTTCGCCCAGCAGCCGGATGCACAACTGTTGTGGCTGACCGGGCACCGGGCAGACCTGTACCTCGCCCAGGCGCAGGCGAGGTTCGAAGTGGCTGACCGCCTGGCGGATCTCCCGGGTCAGTTGGCGCCGATCATCGCTGCGTTGCTGTTGCAGCGCGGTCCAGTCGGCAATGCCGTAGTCGAGGATGCTCGGTGGCTCGGTCAGTGCCCGTGGCCCGCGCCGGGTGTTGAACAGCCGCGACAGTTCGGTGTGGACCGAGTCCTGCAACGCCTGGCGATCGAACGCCCGACCGGTGTCGTCCGCCGGGCTGGCCAGGCGTTCGAACAGCGGCGGACGAAACCCGAAGCCGGCCATGGCGCAGCCTCCTTACTTGGTCATTTTGTTGGCCGCCAGGTCCCAGGTCGTGCCCGCCGTACCTTCCTTGGTGCCGTCGTCTTTCTGGGCGGTGAGCTCCCATTTGATCTTGGTGAAGTTCAGCGACAGGGTTTCCACCGGCTTGCCGCCCGTGCCGCCGCTGACGCTGACGTTGGACAGCACGACGTTGGTGAGGGTGTAGACGATGAACGGCATGATCTTGCCGCTGCCCTCGGCGGCGTTGCGGCCGATGGTGATGACGGCCTGTGGGATCGGCTTGCCGGCGCAGCAATACTCGTTGAGCGAGGGCGTGGAGCTGTCGATGAACTTGGTCAGGGTGAACTCACCGATGTGCGGCCGGCCGGAGGTGCGCTCCGAGTTGCTGACGTCATTGGTGACCTGCATGGCCACGTTGTGGCTGTAGGACATGACCTCGATCTTGTCCGTGAAGCCCTCCAGCAGACTGTCGCCCTTGATGTCGCCGCCGAGGTCGAGAATGATTGCATCCATGGTGTGGGACTCCTGAAGAAAACGAATAGGTGGTGCCAATACCGTAAGAACGAACGCCAAACCTTGTGGCGAGGGGATTTATCCCCGATGGGCTGCGCAGCAGCCCCTTGTGCCGATGACTCAATCTGTCGCAAGCACCGAGTCGCCGGGAATCGGGGCCGCTTCGCGCCCCATCGGGGATAAATCCCCTCGCCACAAAACTCCCTCGCCGCAGGCTTCGGTCGTCAGGCCGCAACCGGTGGCGGCAGGGTCGCCACCAGGCGGATCGACGCGGTCAGTTCCTCGAGCTGGAAGTGCGGCCGCAGGAACACCGTGGCCTTGTAGGCGCCCGGCTTGCCGGCCACTTCCGTCACGTCCACCCGCGCCTCGCGCAACGGGTACTGCGCCTTGATCTCCTGCGGCGCGTTGTCGTTGATCAGGACGTAGTCGGCGATCCAGTTGTTGAGGTAGGTCTGCACGTTGTCGCGGGTCATGAAGCTGCCGACCTTGTCGCGCATGATCACCTTCAGATAGTGGGCGAAGCGCGAGGCCGCCAGCACGTACGGCAGCATCGCCGAGATGCGCGCGTTGGCGTTGGCTTCATTGGTGTTGTAGAGCTTGGCCTTGTTGGTGGTCTGGCCGCCGAAGAACACCGCCACGTCGCTGTTTTTCTTGTGGCACAGGGAAATGAAACCGAGGTCGTTGAGTTCTTTTTCGCGGCGGTCGGTGATCGCCACTTCGGTCGGGCACTTGAGCGAAAGGTCCCCGGAGCTGGTGCGGAAGGTATGGGCCGGCAGGCCTTCCACCGCGCCACCGCCCTCGGCGCCGCGGATCGCCGCGCACCAGCCGTACTTGGCGAAGGCCTCGGTGATGCGTTGCGACAGCGCCCAGGCGGCGTTGCCCCACAGGTACTTGCTGTGGTCGGTGCCGTTGACGTCCTCGACGTAGTTGATGCCTTCCACCGGCAGAGTGTCCGGCCCATAGGGCAGGCGCAACAGGAAGTGCGGCAGCACCAGGGACACATAGCGCGAGTCTTCGCTTTCGCGGAACGAGCGCCACTTGATCAGTTCCTGGCTCTCGAAAATCTTCGACAGGTCACGGGGAACCGCCAGTTCGGTGAAACTGGTCATGTCGAACAACCGGGGGCTGGCGGCGGCAATGAACGGCGCATGCGCCGCTGCCGCCACGTTCGAGAGTTTTTCCAGCAGGCCGATGTCCTGCGGGTGCCGGCCGAAGGTGTAGTCGCCCACCAGCAGGCTGAATGGGTGCCCGCCGAAGGTGCCGTATTCTTCTTCGTAGATCTTCTTGAACAGCGCGCTCTGGTCGAATTCGACGGCCTTCTCCAGGTCGTTCTGCAGCTCCTTCTGGGTCACGTTGAGCAGGCGCAACTTGAGCCGGGTGCTGGTTTCGGTGTTCTGCACCAACAGGTGCAGGCCGCGCCAGGAGGCTTCGAGTTTCTGCAGCTCGGGATGGTGCAGCACTTCGTTGAGCTGGGCGCTGATCAATTCGTCGATCTGGCTGATGCGGTCGTTGATCATCGCCACGGTGTCCTTGTCGATGGCCATGCCTTCGTCGAGAACCTGGGTGGCGAATTCGGCCAGCATGTCGCGGGCGTAGTCCTGCTGGCTGTCGTCGTGGGCCATGCGGCCCTCGGCGATGATCTTGTCCAGCAGGGACAGGGTCTGGGTCGTGCTCTCGCTGGTTTGAGCGCTGGATGAAGCAGGCATGGCTTTATCTCCCTTGAATAATGAGCGCGATCAGGCCTGTGGTTCGGCGGGGGCCGGGTCATCGTTGGCGGCTACGGCGGGCAGTTCCGGCGAGGCGTCCTGGGGCCGCGCCGACTTGATCTCCTGCAGGCCCTCGGTGTTGGCGATCACGTCGCGCAGCAGCTTGTCCAGGTCGTCGTTGCCATCGAGCTTGGTCAGCAGGTCGCGCAGGCGTTGGCGGGCTTCGAACAAGCGCCGCAGCGGGGTGACCTGTTCCACGACCTTGACCGGGTCGAAGTCGTCGATGTGGCGGAAGTTGAGTTCGATGTTGAGCTTGCTGTCGTCGCCGCTGAGGGTGTTGTTCACCTGGAGCGTGGCACGTGGGGAGATGGAGGCGAGCACCTCGTTGAAATTGTCCCGGTCGATCTCCGTGAATCGCCGCTCATTGAGCTTGGGCAACGGGTCCAATGGCTTGCCCGAGAGGTCGGCCAGGATGCCGACCACCAGTGGCAATTCCTTTTTCTCGATGGCGTTGCCGATTTCCACGTCATAGGTGATCTGGACGCGGGGAGGGCGAACTCGGTCGAGCTTGTGCTGGGTACTTTCTGCCATGGTGGCCGTCTCCGATGCATGTGGGGCGCAATGCATCGGGAGGCCCGCTCATCGCAATCCCTTGCTGATCCACAGGTTGCAAATGAAGGGCAGAAAACCTGTCATTCCCTTGACGAACCTGGCGCATTCGACCGTGCTGGCCGAACTATCCAAGACGCTAGAACAGGTCTATAAAAATGCAAGCAAAAACAATTTTTGACCGCTGAGAAAAGGAAGATTCATTTTGCGTGTGTTTTTTTCCGGATTTTTTTTGAGCCTGGTGCTCACCGGTTGCTCGCTCTTTGCTCCCAGCGTCGACCTGGACAGCCTGACCCTGGACGTCGCTTCCGGGGCCAATGACAACACGCCGATCGCGGTGGATTTCATCGCCGTCGAAGACCCGGACCTGCTCAAGCAGTTGTCGGGGATCACCGCCCGCCAATGGTTTGCCGAACGCGAACAGTTCCAGCGCGATTATCGTCAACGCATGGCGGTCTGGGGACTGGAGCTGGTGCCGGGGCAATTCATCGACCATCAGCCCTTCCCCTTGGAGGGGCGGCGTGCCGCTGGACTTTTGGTCTTCGCCAGCTATAACACTCCCGGAGCCCACCGGCTTCGGCTGGACGACCAGCGCACGGCCTGGCTGAAGTTCGAAAGTCGTGAGATGACACTGGTCAATGACGGCCAGCCCGAGTGACCGCGGGCCGCCCTGGGGGCGGCGACATTGAGATGTCGAAGGGAGTCGTATGAGTCTGTTACCTGACGCGGTGTGCTGGCATGAGGGCATGCAATTGCTGCCCCAGCATTTTCAATTGCAAGGGCTGCGCGCCGAGGCCCTGGCCGCGCATTTCGCCGGTGCCTGCAACCCCTGGTTCTGGGGCGTCAGTCAACTGGACGTCGACCCCTCGGCCCTGAGCGCCGGCCAGGTGCGACTGCTGCAACTGCAAGGCACCTTGCCGGACGGGTTGGCGGTCAACCTGCAGGCCGGGGTCGGGCCGACCCTGGAGCTGGACATCAACGAGGCGGTCAACAAGACCGACGACGCCACCGTGACCGTGTACCTGGCCGTCAGTCCGCTCTGGCGTGCCGGGCAACTGCTGCCGCTCAAGGGGCGCCTGCAATCGGTGGTCGGCGAGGCATTGCCAGACCTGACCAGCGGCGAGTTTCCCGAGTCGATCACGGTCTGGCGACCCAACCCCAGGCTGTGCACGCAGTTGAGCCGGGCCGACTCGATCTGCCTGCCGCTGCTGCGCATTCGCAAGGAGGGCGGCGGCTTCTGGCGCGTGCCCTACACGCCACCGACGCCGGTCCTGTTGCCGGAATCGCTGTTGGGCCGGCGCATCGTCGAGCTGTGCGCCCGGGCGCGGGAAAAATGCATGTTCCTCGCCGGCCGGTTGCGCCAGGCCCAGGCCGCCGGCAACCAGGACGACGCCCTGGAGATCCGTCGACAATTGACGGCGCTGTGGGCGCGGCTGCCGGAAGTCGAAGGGGCGCTGAACACCCGGGTGGCGACGCCGCAATCGCTTTACGGCGCGCTGCTGGGGTTGGCTGGCGCGTGGTCGGCCCTCGATCCGCTGGCGGGCGTGCCGGCTTTCGCGCCGCTGGATTTCCTCGAATTGCAACGCGGCTACGAGCCGTTGCTCGACTGGCTGGAAACCACCCTGGAGTTGATCCGCGCCGGCTATCGCAGCCTGGCCTTCGAACGTAACGAACAGGTCTTCTCGATCCAGTTGCCCGACGACCAACCGACCCAACGCCTGGTGATCGGCCTGCGCATGCCCAACGGCGCCAGCGAGCAGGCGGCGGGTGAATGGCTGCGTGGCGCGATCATCGCCTCCGCGCCCCATGTACCGCTGCTGAGCCGACAGCGCATGAGCGGGTTGCCCCACCAGGCCATGAGCCGCAATGAGCAGGTCGCCTACAGCGTCGGCGACGACACCCGTCTGTTTGTGGTGGCCGCCAGCGGGCAATGGTTCGACGGGCAATTGCCGCTGCACATCGTGGCGCCGGCGTCGGCCCAGGCCAGCAGCCCGTGGCAAGTGGTGTTGTTCGTGGCGCAAGCCGGTGAAAGTGCCTGATCGCAAAAGGGGAGTCGTATGCCAGACGGAAGTGGCGGGGCGGTTCGGGGTCTGCACGAGGCGCCGCTGAGCAGCGCTTTTCGCCAGGCCTGGCTGAAGTGGTCCCAGGAATGGCAGGACCTGCCCAAGGAAAGCGACCCCGCCGTCGTGGTCAGCCGCGTGGTGGAGTTTTCCGGGCGCTGCGCCCAGCGCCTGTGGCGAATGGCGTTCGCCACCGTTGGCGACGCCGCGAGCGAGCAGGTCAAGTCGGTGGTCTATGCCTTCGTCGCCCTGGTGGACGAAACCCTGCTGTTCACCCCGTGGCCAGGGCAACTGGCCTGGCAGCAGCATCCGCTCGAATCGCGAATGTATTCCAGTCGCCAGGCCGGCGAGCGCTTGCCCGCGGCGATCAAGAAACTGCTGGATGAGCAGATGCCCGGCACCCGCGACCTGGCCAATGTCTACCTGCAATGTTTGATCCTCGGTTTCCAGGGCCGCCTGCGGGGCGAGCCTGGCCAGGTCCTGCATGAAAAATGGCGGGTGGCGCTGTTCACCTTCGCCTGGCAGCACGAACCGGACTTTGTCGATGTCAGCGAACGCCTGGCGCTGTCGGCGGCGACACCGCCGCTGCGGTTGCCGGCGCAGCAATCGCTGCCGGACGGGTTGCGCCTGGGCCTGGCGATCCTGGCGATGGTGGTGTTGCTGACGGGGTTGGGGCAGGTGTTCTGGCGCGACATCCGTGGGGCACTCGAACCGGTGCTGCAACTGAACGAATCGGTGGTCCAGGAGCAGGACTCATGAGCCCTTTGAGCATCGTCGCGCTGGTGGTGCTCGCCATTCTCCTGGTGCTGTTGGTGGTGGCGGCGCTCTGGTGGCTGCGCACCCAGGGCGGGGCGGCGATCCGCAGTTTCTATGGGGCCGTGCGCCACATGGAGCAAGAGCAAGGCGTGCGGGACCGCTACCAGATGCCCTGGCTGCTGATGCTCGGCAACGACACTGACGGGGCCCAGCTGTGCGCCCAATGGCGCCTGCAACCGACGGACAAGGCGGCGTGGTTTGGCCGCTGGTGGTCGGATGCCGAGGGCGCGGTGCTGGTGGTGCCCCAGGCGTTGTTTCTGCCCGAGGAAGGCATGAACCGGCAGCGGGGCAATTGGTGGCGCCTGTTGGGACTGCTCCTGCGCTTGCGCAGCAAGCGGCCACTGGATGCGGTGATCTGGACCGTGCCGTTCGACCGGCTCGGCGACATCGAGCACACCGCCGACTTTAGCCTTAAGGTCCGGCGCAGTTTCATCGACCTGCTGCAACGCTTCGGCCTGAGTCTGCCGGTGTACGTGGTGATTACCGGGATGCAAGAACTGCCCGGCTTCCAGGAATTGATCAGCGCACTGCCCGCCGAGGCACGGGAATCGACGCTGGGCTGGTCGTCACCCTACCTGCCGGAGGCGGCGTGGCAGTCGCAATGGAGCGATCAGGCGCTGGATCAGGTCAATGCCGCGTTGTCGCAATCGATCATCGAAATCGGGGCGCTGTCGGGCCAATTGAGCAGTGATCTCTATGGGCTGCCGGAGCGCTTCGAAGGTTTGCGCCGAGCCTTGCAGATCCTTCTGGAGCCGGTGTTCCAAGGCAATGCCCAAGGCGAGGCGCCGCGTTTTCGCGGTGTGTATTTCACCGCCAGCCAGGCGTCGGCCACTGGCGCCGACGCCGTGATCGCCAGTGACAGCGCCTTGCGTCAGACGGTGTTCGCCCGGCAGTTGTGGGCACGGCGGCTGGTGGCCGAGCGCGGCCTGGCGCAGCCGGTGCCCCGACTGTTGCGCTTGCGCCAGCGTTGGCATCGGTTGGCCGGTGCGGTGGCGCTGGTGGTTGGGTTGGCCTGGATGGGGGGCATGGTCTGGGTCTGGCAGGACTCGATCGAACAGGCCGAGGAGCTCTCGCAACTGATCCTCAGCACCCACAAGAACCATTGGGTGCTCGACCCGGACAAGCCCCGTCTGGAACCGACCCGACACAATGTGCAGAACTATTGGAGCATGCTGGAGAAGGCACCGCGCTGGCGCTTCGTCTCGGTGGTGTTCCCGACGTCGTGGTTTTCCTCGGTGGACACGCAATTGGAGGAGGGCTTGCGCCTGACGGCCCGGCACCATTGGATACTGCCGTTGCGCGACCTGCTGGCGGCGGACCTGGAGCAGCTCAAGGCGATCCGCAACACCGAGCGACGTGGCAACGTGCAAAGTGAAGACCCGGCGCAATGGCAGAGCTACGTGAAGGCCAAGGACCTGGTGGAGCGGGCGGTACGCCTGGAGCAGCACAACCAACTCTTCAACCAGGCGGTGAACAACCCCAAGGCGCCCCTGGATGAACTGGTGCAACTGAGTGACAACGCGTTGTCGCTGAACCTCAACACCGGCACCTTGAGCCGCGCACGCTTCTACAACCGGGTGCTGTTTGACGCCCACAACGATGATTTGAAGGGGCTGGACCTGAACGCCGCGCGACCGGTGGTCTCGGACAATTTCACCGGCCTGATGCAGCGCTGGCTCGATCATTACTTCCTGGCGGACAACTTCGTGCGCCAGGCCGGCTACCTCAAGCTGCACCTGCAACGGCTGGAGGCCGGTGGCGGCAACTCCTTGAGCGAGCTCGAAGACCTGATGGCGCTGATCGACGATTTGCAAACACTGGTGAGCCTGACCAATGCGGCCTGGGGGCGCGGCAAGGGTCAGGACCTGGTGCCCGGTTACACACAACTGATGGACAAGGTCGGCCACAGCACGCTGCTTGGTCCCGACATCGAGCAGGACCTGGAGAGCCAGGCGGCGAAGCTGCAGCAGAGTTTTCGCGACCAGTGGATTGTCCAGGCCGGTTCCCGGGACAACTTGCTGGTGCAACAGGGCAGTGGGCTGTTGGTGTTGCAGGATCACGTCACGGCGCTGAACGGCGCGGTCCAAGCCTTGTTCAAACGTGATTTCGTCGCGTTGGCGTTGCAGAAGGCCCCGTCGGACAGCGACACCGATCCAACAGGGCAGGGCAGCGGCAGCGATGACTTCAGCGTGGCCCTGAATTACTTCGCCAGCTACAAGAGCTACACCAACGAGGAACTGTCGCGCATCCCGCCGGTTTACCGGGAGGCCCTGATCCAGGCGGCTGAAGGCGCCGCGGCCCGGGCGATGTGGCTGAGCCTGGATGAGAGCGACGAACAGTTGCCGGGCATGCCCTTCAACGTGCAAACCACCCAGGCAGTGGCCTTGCAAAAAGCCTTCATGGACGTGCACCGCAGCGATCTGGCGACGCGCTTGCAGCGCTTGCTCAATCGCCGCGCCCTGGCGCAGATCAGGAGCGCCCAGCAGGAGATCGAAGCCCAGCCGCTGTTCAGCCAGCGGGCGGATGTCCAGCGCTGGAACGGGTCGAAGAACTTTGGCCTGCAACTGTATGGCGCCACCGATCCCCAGGACCTGAAGCTGAACCTCAACCAGCAGTTCGCCGCCATGTTGCAGATCGCCGAGCAGCGTATGCCGGCGCTGGAATGGCTGATCGTCCAGCAGGACAACCTGTCGGCCCTGGAACATGACCAGGTGGCTCGGTTCATGGCCCTCAATGACGAGTTGCTCAAGTACAAGAGCCAGAACCCGGCAAGTTCGGCGGCGCAGTTCGAACAGTTGGTGAGCCGCGACTTCATCGAGATGGACACGGCCTCCTGCGCGCAGATCCTGCAGACCTCCAACCTGTCCGGCGGGCGCGGCGACGTGGCCCAGCGTGCGGTCGCACTGCAACAGAGTGCCCTGCAACGCTGCCTGTACCTGCAGCAGAACCAGGCGGCGACCGCCTGGAATGACCTGGCCGACTACTTCAATCAGTACCTGGCCGGGCGCTTTCCGTTTTCCCAGGATGTGCGCGCCAGCGACGCTGACCCGGCGCGGGTGCAGCGGCTGCTGGAGTTGATCGACACCCGCTTGCCTCTGGCCCAGGCGGGGCTGACCCTGAGCCAGACCCCGGACCGCCTGGCCGCCGAAGATTTTCTCAAGGGCTTGAAACAGGCCGGTACCTGGCTCGGGCCTCTATTCGTGCGGGACAAGAGTGGCCTTCTCGGCGTGGAGATGGACGTGCGCTGGCGCACCGATCGCGAGCAGGAACGTGGCGCCGACCAGGTGATCGCCTGGGATTTGAGCGCCGGCAACCAACAGATCAACTACCCGGGCGAGGCCCAGCAGAATCTGCGCTGGATGGTCGGGCAACCCGTCAGTCTGACGCTGCGCTGGGCGCGCAACGGCTACCAGCGTCCGGCCAACGACCCCCTGCAGCCGAACCTGGTGGTGCGCGACCTGGAGGCGGGTTGGCAGTACCAGGGGCCGTGGTCATTGCTGCGCCTGATGCGTTCGCTGGTGTCGGCCCAGCGCCAACCCAACGTCGACTACACCGATTTCCCGTTGACCTTGCAGTTGCCGGTGATCGCCCGCAATCCGACGCAGGCCCCGCAGCCTCAGGGCCTGGCCCAGGATCGCGTCGCCCAGCAAACCCTGATGTTCGTGCGCGTGTCGTTGATGAGCCAGGGCTCGAAGCTGCCGCTGTCGATGCCGCCGCTGCCGACCCGGGCGCCCCGTTCGCCGTTCATGGCGACCTCGTCGACGTCGACCATCGCCACCCGTGAGGAGACCCCATGAGCTTGCCGATCAGCCCATTGCCCGAATTGGTCACGCAACTGCTGGAACCGCTCGACGCCCAGGCGCCCTGTGGCCAGGATTTGCGCTACGAACCGGTGTACGACCGATTGCGCGAGTTGCGTCGCGAGGACGACACCAGTCTGCCTGCTGGTGTCTGGGAGTCGCCGATCAAGCGCGCCCAATGGCCGGAGCTGGAACGGCTCGCCACCCTGCTGCTGCTTGAGCGCAGCAAGGACCTGATGATCAGCGCCTGGCTGGGGGAGGCCTGGCTGCACCTGTCGGGCCTGGAGGGCTTGCCGGGCAGCTTGGCGCTGGTGGCGGGCCTGTGCGAACGCTACCCGGAGCACTTGCACCCCCAGGCCGAGGACGGCGACTGCTCCTGGCGGGTGATGCCGTTGGAGTGGTTGGTGCGACGCTACAGTGAGGTGCTGCTGACCCGGGTGCCGTTGCTCAATGGAGATGACCCGACCTACGCCAATTTCTGCCTGCATGACTGGCAACGCCTGCAACGCCGGCTGGTGCTGGGCAATGACAGCAAGAGCGCCAAGGTCGCGGTCGAGACGGCGCGGACCGATCAAAAGAAACTCGACGAACTGATTCGCGGCACGCCGTTGTCGTTCTGGTTGCATCGCCAGGGCAGCCTGATGTTGAGCCTGCAACACCTGCAACGGCTCCAAGCCTGGAGCGATGCCTGCCTGGACCAACTGGCCCCGAGCTACAAACCCCTGCAGGATGTGATGCAGGCCTGGCTGGCCTTGGTAGAGGAGTTCATTGCGATGCACCCACAACAACCCAGCGTCGCGCCGGCACCCGCTGCGCCGACGGCTGCGACGTCGGCCGAGCCGTCACAGGTGGCGCCGGCCCAGGTCTTCCAGGAACCGGCCAACCGCGAAGAAGCCTATCGCCAACTGCTGGTCATTGCCGGTTACCTGGCCCGCACCGAGCCCCACAGCCCGGTGCCCTATTTGATCCGGCGGGGCGTGGAGTGGGGCAACAAACCGTTGAGCGAGCTGCTGGGCGAGTTGATCAGCGCCGACGCCGAATCCCGACGGCTGTGGACGTTGCTGGGGGTGCTGTAAGCCCTGTCCTGTGGCGAGGGCGCGAGCGCCCCTGCCACGATCAGCTGTAGGACTCGGGCAGCGGGACCGGGGTCAACACCGGTTTGCCTGAAAAGAATGCGTCCAGGTTCTGGCCGACCAACTCGACCGTGCCACGGGTCGCTTCCGGTGACAGGCCGGCCACATGGGGAGTCAGGACCACATTGGGCAGGCTTTTCAGCGCATCCGGCACTTCGGGCTCGTGATCGAACACATCCAGGGCCGCCCCGGCAATCCGCCGGTGTTCAAGCGCGCTGATCAGTTCGGCGGTGGCAACCACGCTGGCCCGGGCGATGTTCACCAGAAAACCGTTCGGGCCCAGGGCATCGAGGGCCTGCTTGTTGATCAACTGGCGCGTATCCAGGCCGCCGGGCGTGGCGACGACCAGGAAATCCGAAGCCCGTGCCAGTTCCGTCGGCGTGGCGCAGAAGGTATAGGGCACGTCGTTGCGCATCCGGCGATTGTGGTAGCTGACGCTCATGTCGAAGCCGAGGGCGGCCCGTTTGGCAATCGCCATGCCCACGGCGCCCAGCCCGAGCACGCCCAGTCGCTTGCCGGCCAGGGACGGGCGCATGACCTTGGACCACTCGCCCCGGCGCACGCTGGCGTCGGCCCGGGGGATGTCGCGCACCAACGCCAGCAGCAGTGCCATGGCATGGTCGGCCACCGAGGAGGCGTTGACCCCGGCGCCGTTGGTCACCACGATGCCGCGGCTGCGCGCTGCCTGCAGGTCGACCTGCTCGTAGCCGGCGCCGATCACGCAGATGATCTGCAGGTTGGGCAGGGCGGCCATTTCCTCCGCCGTCAAGCCCAGGGGACCACGGGTCAGCACCGCGTTGAACCGTTCGCCATGTTCGAAAATCGCGGCCTTGCGCTCGGCCGGCGTCGGCGCCAGTTCCAGGTGATAGCCCTGGCGCTCGAGGATCGGCAGGTATTCATTGACGGTTTCAACCAGTACCAGGACGGTGACGGGCATGCTGTGCTCCTTTGGGCTTTGGCGCGATCGGGCGGGCTCAATCAGCGTGGGAGCGAGCAGGCTCGCTCCCACAGGTTGCATTTTGTCCTGAGTGTAGGAGCTGGTGTAAAGCGGCGATAGCCTGGCCAGCGCGTGCCCCGGCATTTTTGTTGTGATGGGCAACCACTCCTCAGCTAAGCCTTTGCTTCTGCTCGCTAATCCCGGACAATCGCGCCCCTGTTTCGGCCAGGGCGCTGCCTGTCGGGGTTTTCCGACTCGTCTTGGCCGGGTGCATGTGACCGGAACGCGGAGATCCGACCGGATGAATGATCAGGCCAATAGCGTCGAAGAGCGCTTTGAAACGATAGCCCCAGCCACTCTCGATCAATGGAGTCGCCAGGACACGACCTGGATGCTCGGGCTGTTTGGCACCGCCATCGGTGCGGGCACGCTGTTTTTACCGATCAATGCGGGCCTCGGCGGTTTCTGGCCGCTGCTGATCCTGGCCCTGCTGGCATTCCCCATGACGTTCTATGCCCACCGTGGGTTGACCCGCTTCGTGCTGTCCGGTCGTGATGGCGCCGACATCACCGAGGTGGTGGAAGAGCATTTCGGCATCAAGGCCGGTGCGCTGATCACGCTGCTGTACTTCTTCGCGATTTTCCCGATCCTGCTGATCTACAGCGTGGCGCTGACCAATACCGTGGGCAGCTTCCTGGAGCATCAACTGCACATTCAGCCGCCTCCCCGGGCGGTACTCTCGCTGGTGCTGATCCTCGGCCTGCTGGCGGTGGTGCGTTGCGGCGAGCAGGTGATCGTCAAGGCGATGAGCCTGATGGTCTACCCGTTCATCGTGGCGCTGCTGTTCCTGGCGGTGTTCCTGGTCCCGCACTGGAATGGTGGCATCCTGAGTACCGCGTCGACGGTGCCTGAGCCTTCCGCGCTGCTGCACACCTTGTGGCTGGCGATCCCGGTGA
Organism: Pseudomonas sp. MS646; assembly: GCF_036693845.1. Taxonomy (NCBI): domain Bacteria; kingdom Pseudomonadati; phylum Pseudomonadota; class Gammaproteobacteria; order Pseudomonadales; family Pseudomonadaceae; genus Pseudomonas; species Pseudomonas sp. MS646. Next base: position 3,544,513 of record NZ_CP144763.1, on the reverse strand, counting down.
TGGTGTTTTCGTTCAACCATTCGCCGATCATCTCGGCGTTTGCGGTGGACCAGAAGCGCCGTTACGGCGCCAATGCCCAAGCGCGCAGCGCGCAGATCCTGTCGCGTGCCCATGTGTTGATGGTGGTGATGGTGCTGTTCTTCGTGTTCAGTTGCGTGTTGACCCTGTCCCCGGCGCAACTGGCCGAGGCCAAGGCGCAGAACCTGTCGATCCTGTCGTACCTGGCCAACCACTTCAGTAATCCGACCATTGCCTTTGCGGCGCCGTTGATTGCGTTCGTGGCCATCTCCAAGTCGTTCCTCGGGCACTACATCGGTGCGAGCGAAGGCCTCAAGGGGCTGATCGTCAAGAGCGGCCGTCGTCCCGCTCCCAAGACCCTGGACCGCCTCACGGCCGCGTTCATGCTGGTGGTGTGCTGGATCGTCGCCACGCTCAACCCGAGCATCCTGGGCATGATCGAGACCCTGGGCGGCCCGGTGATCGCGGCCATCCTGTTCCTGATGCCGATGTACGCCATCCGCAAAGTCCCGGCCATGGCCCGTTATCGTGGCCAGGCGTCGAATGTCTTTGTGGTGCTGGTAGGCCTGGTGGCGATCACCGCGCTGGTCTACTCCCTCGCCGCCTGACCTGCAACCCTCACCTTGTGGGAGCGAGCTTGCTCGCGAAAGCGTTGGATCAGGCACGAAGATGTTGGCTGAGCTGACGCCTTCGCGGGCAAGCCCGCTCCCACAGTGGTTCTGTGGTGTTGATGGGAGTCAGGTTCACCTCCATCCCTGTGGGAGCGGGCTTGCCCGCGAAGGCGATGGTTCGGCTGGCACCAATCTACAGGCATAAAAAAACGCCGCCCCTCGCAAGAAGGGCGGCGTTTCAGTCGAGCGTCTAAGCCTTAGGCTTGAACGACCGGGATGTTGGCGTTTGCAGCCGCTTCACGGAACTCGGCGATCTGGTCGAAGCTCAGGTAGCGGTACACGTCCGCTGCCATGCTGTCGATCTTGCCGGCGTATTCCAGGTACTCCTCGACGGTCGGCAGGCGACCCAGGATCGAAGCCACGGACGCCAGCTCGGCCGAAGCCAGGTAGACGTTCGCGCCGTCGCCCAGACGGTTCGGGAAGTTACGGGTCGACGTCGACACCACGGTGGAGTTCGGCTCCACGCGTGCCTGGTTACCCATGCACAGCGAGCAACCTGGCATTTCCATCCGTGCACCGGCCTTGCCGTAGATGCCGTAGTAGCCTTCTTCGGTCAGCTGGTGAGCGTCCATCTTGGTCGGCGGCGACAACCACAGGCGGGTTGGCAGCTGGCCCTTGACCTGATCCAGCAGCTTGCCGGCGGCGCGGAAGTGACCGATGTTGGTCATGCACGAACCGATGAACACTTCGTCGATCTTCTCGCCAGCAACGCTGGAGAGCAGACGGGCGTCGTCCGGGTCGTTCGGCGCGCAGAGCACAGGCTCGCTGATGTCGGCCAGGTCGATTTCGATGACTTCGGCGTATTCGGCGTCGGCATCGGCTTCCATCAGCTCTGGGTTGGCGATCCAGGCTTCCATCGCTTGTGCACGACGCTCCAGGGTCCGGGCATCGCCGTAGCCTTCGCCGATCATCCAGCGCAGCAGGGTGATGTTGGACTGCAGGTACTCGGTGATCGACTCTTTCGACAGCTTGATGGTGCAACCGGCGGCGGAACGTTCGGCCGAGGCGTCGGACAGCTCGAAAGCCTGTTCCAGGGTCAGGTTTTCCAGGCCTTCGATTTCCAGGATGCGGCCGGAGAAGGCGTTTTTCTTGCCTTTCTTCTCGACTGTCAGCAGGCCTTTCTGGATGGCGAAGTAAGGAATGGCATGAACCAGGTCACGCAGGGTGATGCCAGGCTTCATCTTGCCTTTGAAGCGCACCAGGATCGATTCCGGCATGTCCAGCGGCATGACGCCGGTGGCTGCGGCAAACGCCACCAGGCCAGAACCGGCCGGGAACGAGATGCCCATCGGGAAGCGGGTGTGCGAGTCACCACCGGTGCCCACGGTGTCTGGCAGCAGCATGCGGTTCAGCCACGAGTGGATGATGCCGTCGCCCGGACGCAGGGAAACGCCGCCGCGGGTCATGATGAAGTCAGGCAGGGTGTGGTGGGTGGTCACGTCGATCGGCTTCGGATACGCCGCGGTGTGGCAGAAGGACTGCATCACCAGGTCAGCGGAGAAGCCCAGGCAGGCCAGGTCTTTCAGCTCGTCACGGGTCATCGGACCGGTGGTGTCCTGGGAGCCCACGGTGGTCATCTTCGGTTCGCAGTAGGTGCCAGGACGCACACCGGCTACGCCGCAAGCCTTGCCGACCATCTTCTGCGCCAGGGTGAAGCCCTTGGTGCTTTCGGCAGGTGCTTCAGGCTTCTTGAACAGGTCGAACGGTGGCAGGCCCAGCTCGGCGCGCGCCTTCTCGGTCAGGCCACGGCCGATGATCAGCGGGATACGGCCGCCGGCACGCACTTCGTCGAGCAGGACCGGGGTCTTCATTTCGAACGTGGTGATGACTTCGTCGGTACCGTGCTTGCAGACCTTGCCGGCATGCGGGTACAGGTCGATCACGTCGCCCATGTTCATGTTCGACACGTCGAATTCGATCGGCAGGGCGCCGGCGTCTTCCATGGTGTTGTAGAAGATCGGGGCGATCTTGCTGCCGAAGCAGAAACCACCGGCACGCTTGTTCGGTACGTACGGGATGTCGTCGCCGAAGAACCACAGCACCGAGTTGGTGGCGGATTTACGCGAGGAACCGGTGCCGACCACGTCGCCGACGTAGGCGATCGGGAAGCCCTGGCCGCGCATTTCTTCGATCTGCTTCATCGGGCCGGTCTTGCCTTGCTCGTCCGGAACGATGCCGTCACGGGCCATTTTCAGCATGGCCAGGGCGTGCAGCGGGATATCAGGGCGCGACCAGGCGTCCGGGGCAGGGGACAGGTCGTCGGTGTTGGTTTCGCCAGGAACCTTGAACACGCGCAGGCTGATCTTGTCGGCCAGCACCGGGCGCTTCTTGAACCACTCGCCTTCGGCCCAGGATTGCAGCACGGCCTTGGCGTGAACGTTGCCGTTCTTGGCTTTTTCAGCCACGTCGTGGAAGGCGTCGAACATCAGCAGGGTGTGCTTGAGTTCTTCGGCGGCCACTGGCGCCAGTTCGGCGTCGTCCAGCAGCTCGACCAGGGTCACGATGTTGTAGCCGCCCTGCATGGTGCCGAGCAGCTCGACGGCACGCTTCTTGTCCAGCAGGGGGGATTGGGCCTGGCCCTTGGCCAGTGCGGAGAGGAAACCGGCCTTGACGTAGGCGGCTTCGTCGACTCCAGGCGGAACGCGATTGGTGATCAGGTCAACGAGGAAAGCTTCTTCGCCCGCCGGAGGATTTTTCAGCAGCTCGATCAGGCCTGCGGTTTGTTCGGCGTTAAGCGGCTGGGGAACGATACCCAGTGCGGCGCGCTCTTCGATATGTTTGCGGTAGGCTTCAAGCACAGTTATTACCCTCATCAGTGGTCCCAAATGGGTGTCCGGGACGCTCATCCAGAAACCCGCGGTACTCATGCGCGTCGGGGGCTTTTTGGGCCACCACGCCAGAGTTTCCGGGGTTCCTCACAGAAGCTGCTTTCAAAGTTTTACGCCTGCAGAACGGGGAGCTGATGAGGGTTGGCGTTGGGCTTTCCCCGCTGGAAAGACCCTCCGCCAACACCGCTCTGAAGGAACGACTGTGCTCGTGACGCTTTGAAAACAGCTTCTAACGGACATTGGCGCCTTAAAAGGCTGGCTGATTCTACGGCAAAAAAAAATTAAAGGTAAGTTCGAGCGGGAAGTTTGAGGGGTGATCAATCTTAGACAAAGGGCTAACATGCCGGCCTGTCCTGCTTTTGCGTGTGTTTTTCCTTATGCCCAACCAGCTCATCAAGACCCCTTGTGTCGGCCTTTGCTCCACTGTCTACGGTGACCTGGTGTGCCGGGGCTGCAAGCGGTTCCACCATGAAGTGATCCACTGGAACGGCTACAACGAGGACGAGAAGCGCGCGGTGTGGATGCGCCTGGAGCAGTTGCTGGTGCAGGTGATGGTGGCCAAGCTGGAGGTGTTCGACCCCGGCCTGCTGCGCCGGCAGCTCGAAGATCGCAAGATCCGCTTCGTGCCGCACCAGTCGGAGTATTGCTGGGCCTATCAGTTGATCGCCCGCGGCGCGCGGGTCATCAATAATCTGGAAGCCTACGGCATGGTATTGCTGCCGGAGTTCCGCGATTGGGAGCTGCCGGACCTGCGGGACGCCATCGATCGAGAGTTTTTCCTTTTGTCCGAAGCCCATTACCAGCGCTACATTGCGCCAGGGTTTCTCAAGGATGCGTTTGGCGGTTGAGACAGTGATGTGCCGCCTGGGAACTGCAGAAACACCTGTGGCGAGGGGATTTATCCCCGTTGGGCTGCGAAGCAGCCCTAGTGTGGTCGATACGATCGACCTGACATGCTCGGTTGCCTGATTTGGGGCCGCTTCGCGGCCCAGCGGGGATAAATCCCCTCGCCACAAGATCGGTTCGCTTCAATCCTTGACCGCCAGCTCCACCAGATGGTCCTCCACCTCCTGCGGCTTGAGCACCAGCACGTCGCTTTCCAGCGTATCGAGCACCGCTTCGGCGGTGTTGCCAATCAGGGCCCCGGACAGCCCGGAGCGGGCCACGGTGCCGATCACCGTCACCGCCGCCTGCAGCTTGTGGGCCATGAACGGGATCAATACGTCCGCCGGGCCTTCGGCGACGTGCAGGTGCTGGTCGTCGATGTCGAATTCTGCCTGGAACGCCCGGCATTGTTCGCGATAACGGGCCTCGATGGTTTCCTTGAGCTGGAAGGTCGGGTCGGCCGCCGAGAGCATTGGCGAGGGGTGGGCACTGATGACGTGCAGGTGCCCCTTGGCCAGGCCGGCGATGTCGTAGCCGTGGTCGATGATGGTGGTGTGCAGGTGGCGGTGCTCGCCGTCGGCATTGCCCACGTCAACGGCGGCCAGGATCACCTTGTCCTTCCATGAGCCGGCGGTTTTCACCAGCAGCACCGGAGTCGGGCAATGGCGCAACAGTTTCCAGTCGGCGGGGGTGAGCAGGGCTTTCTTCAGCGGGCTGTCGGGGAAGTGCTGCTTGATCACCAGGCCGCAACCTTCGGCCTGTTGCACGTCGATGATGGTTTCATGAAGGCTTTCGTTCCAGGCCTGTTCGGTCGTCACGCTGTAGCCGTCCGCCGCCAACCCGGCTTTGAGCACACTCAGCAGGCCGGCATGGTCATGCCGCTTGTCGCAGACCAACAGATGCAGGTGGGCCTGGGTCACGCCGGCGATCAACTTGGCGCGCTTGAGCGCCAGGCTTTCCGCATGTTCGGGTTCGATGACCACCAGGATGCTGCGAATGGCTTGCATGATCGGCGTCTCCTGCAATGAAAAGGCATGGCGTTGCTCAACTATAGTTGCTGTGGGTCAACCGTCGACTTGATGCATATCAACAGTCGTGGCTGGTGGTCTTGAGGCGGGCCGGTATAATCGGCGCCCTTCGCTCGATTACCTTTGTCCGTGAGCCCCATGATCCTTCCCGAAATCCACGAGTTCCTTGGCTGCCGTACACCCGACGGTTGGGTCCAGGCGGCATTGGCCGACCAGGAAACCTTGCTGATCGACCACAAGAACTGCGAGTTCAAGGCCGCCAGTACCGCCCTGAGCCTGATCGCCAAGTACCATTCCCACGTCGACCTGATCAACCTGATGTCGCGCCTGGCCCGGGAAGAGTTGGTGCATCACGAGCAGGTCATGCGCCTGATGAAAAAACGCAAGATCGGTTTGCGCCAACTCTCGGCCGGGCGCTATGCCTCGGGGTTGCGCAAGGTGGTGCGCAGCCATGAACCGGTCAAGCTGGTGGACACCCTGGTGGTGGGCGCCTTCATCGAAGCGCGCAGTTGCGAGCGTTTCGAGGCGTTGGTGCCGCATCTGGACGAAGAGCTGGGCAAGTTCTATTTCGGCCTGTTGAAAAGCGAGGCCCGGCATTTCCAGGGGTATCTGAAACTGGCCTACCAGTACGGGGACGCGAAGGACATTGCCCAGGTGATCGACAAGGTCCGCGAGGCCGAGCGGGAACTGATCGAATCGCCGGATGTGGAGTTTCGTTTCCACAGTGGTGTGCCTGCGGCATAGGGCTGTTTGCCTTGACGCCATCGCGAGCAAGCTCGCTCCCACATTGGACTTGGGAAGTTCACAAATCCCTGTGGGAGCGAGCTTGCTCGCGAAGGGGCCTTATGCAGCACTGCATTTCTAAGTGACCAGCCCCAGGCGCTCATGCCACCGAGCAATGGACTCCTCGGGATAAACCTCGAACAGCTGGTCATCCGGATGCGCCTCGACTTCCACCCACGGCGCCCTGGAACCCAGCATCAGGTGGGTGTGCTCCGGCGGTACCGGCAGCGGTGTGTCGATGGCCGAGGCAAAGGGGTGAATCAGCTCCGGCCATTCGGGGCTGAACAGCCATAGCCCCGAACCGCACAAGGAACAGAAATGTCGTTCGGCACTGCTGCGGTGGGCGCGTTCATCGCCTTCGTCCTTGAGCCGCGCGTGGTAGACCGAGATGTGCTTGCGCCCGCGCACTTTCAAGGTCCGCGCATCGCCACCCAGGTTGATCGCAAAACCACCACCGCCCTGGGTCTTGCGGCAGATTGAGCAGTAACAGCGCTGATAAGGGTAGGGGTGAGCACTGTCGAGGGTGAACGACACCGCGCCGCAGTGGCAGGATCCTTCTAGCTGCATGGGGAGCCTCCAGTGGGATTGGAAATGACTCAGTACAGCCTAGACAATCTGTGTCATGGCAGTTGAGTTGAGGCTGGCCATGAGACCGCCTTCGCGAGCAAGCCCGCTCCCACAGGGGATCTGTGTCGGGTCTTCTGCCCGCTCTCGGTCAGTGTGGGAGCGGGCTTGCTCGCGAAGACGTCGGTGCAGCCAACATTATTTCGGCATTCGCCACAGGTACCACGCCGCCACCGTCCGATAAGGGCTCCAGGCCTGGCCGATGTCCAGCATCTGCCGGCGACTGGGTTGTTGTTCCAGTCTTTTCAGCCGTCGGTAGCCCTCTCGAACCCCAAAGTCATCGACCGGTAGGATATCGGGGCGCTCCAGGCTGTAGATCAACAGCATCTCGACGGTCCAGCGTCCGACGCCACGCAGGGTGACCAGGCGTTCGATCAGCGCTTCGTTGTCCATGGCCAGCGCGGTGGGGTAATCCGGCACGATTCCGTCCAGCGCCGCCTGGGCGATGCCGTGAATGGTGGCGATCTTGCTGGCGGAAAAGCCGCAGCCGCGCATCTGCGCGACGTCGGTGGCCAGCAATTGCTCGGGCGTCGGGAAGGCCTGGCCCGGGAACAACGCCAGCAAGCGGCCGTGAATCGCATCGCCGGCCTTGGCATGCAGTTGCTGATAGGCAATCGCCCGCACCAGCGCTTCGTAGGGATCGCGGGTTGGCCTCGGCTGCAACAGGCAGGGGCCGGTCGCTTCGACGTGTCGTTGCCAGTCTTCGTCGAGCTGGGCCAGGAAGACGCTGGCGTCATGGTAGGGAACGGGCATCGGCAGCTCTTGTGAAGTCGATCAAAACGCCAGGGGCAATGAAACTTGCGTTGCGGCGTGTTCCAGCCGCAATAGAAAGGCTTTGCGCGGCTGTCCACCACCATAGCCGGTCAACGCGCCGTCCGCACCGATCACCCGATGGCAAGGGACGACGATGGCCAAGCGGTTCTGCCCGTTGGCCAGGCCCACGGCCCGGCTGGCACCGGGGCTGCCCAACACCGCGGCGATGCTGCCATAGCTGCGGGTTTCGCCATAAGGGATCTTGAGCAGTTCGGCCCATACCCGGGCGGCGAAGGCGCTGCCGGGCATGTGCAACGGGACGGTGAACGCCGTGAGCTTGCCGGCGAAGTAGTCCGCCAGTTCGCCTTCGATCTGCTGCAAGTGGGCGTTGTGACCCGGTGCGAGCGTGTAGCCGTAGCGCTGCTGCAGCTCTTCCAATTCCTTGGTCAGGGCAGGGCGGTCGAGGAACTCCAGCAGCACCAGGCCGCGCCGTTCGGCCATGGCCAGCATCGGTCCCAACGGCGTGGTCAGGCGCGTGAACAGCAAGGGTTCGCTGAGGGCGGCGCGTCCTGGGGTGATGTGGAAGGATTTCACGAAGGCATCGCGAAAGCCGCTCAAGGATTCGTAGCCGGAATCGAACGCCGCGTGGTCGATGGACGCCCCGGCCTTGATCCCGCCCAGGGCGATCCCCAGGCGGCGGGTACGCAGGTAGGCGTGGAAGGTCATGCCGAAATGCTGCTTGAACCAGCGCCGCAGTTTCAGCGGCTCGATGCCTTGCTCCAGCAGCAGGGCGTCGGTCCAGCGCAGGTCTGGTTCGGCGTCCACGGCCTTGAGCAGGGCCTGGATCCAGTCCGGCGCGATGGCCGCGGCGTCCAGCGGCTTGCAGCGCAGGCAGGCGCGGTAGCCAGCGGACAGGGCTTCGTCGGCGTGGGCGAAGAACTCCACGTTTTCCGGCTTCGGCTTGCGCGCCGTGCAACTGGGGCGACAGAAAATGCCAGTGGTCTTGACCGCCGTGAAGAACACCCCCTCGTAGGCGGTGTCTCGTTCGAGCATGGCGCGGACCATTTCGGCGTGGGGCGGGAGCAGCGAGTCATGTAGGTTCATGGGGTTGAGCATAGAACCGTGTCCGCAACGACTCCACCGCAAAATCGACAGTGAATTCTTTGTGCCGGATCAAGGCAGTTTTCTTCAATACACCCCGCCATGGGCCTTTTACCCTGATCGCCACCTCACAGACATGAAGAAGGTATGCGATGACTCTGATTCTATCCATGGCGGCGTTTGCCCTGGTGGCCTCCATCACGCCGGGACCGGTGAATATCGTGGCCCTCAGCTCCGGCGCCCGATATGGCTTTCGAGCCACCTTGCGCCATGTGGGCGGCGCGACCCTGGGGTTTGTCCTGCTGCTGGTGTTGATGGGGCTGGGGTTGCATGAAGTGCTGCAACGCTGGCCGGCACTGACCCGGGTGGTGCAACTGGGTGGCGTCGGGTTTCTATTGTTCATGGCCTGGAAACTGGCGATGGACGACGGGCAGCTGGCTGGGGCGGATGAGGGTCGGGCGCCTTCAATGTTCTACGGCGCGCTGATGCAATGGCTCAACCCCAAGGCCTGGCTGGCCTGCGTCGCGGGGATGGGAGCGTTCGTGGCTGACGGCGAGGCGCGGCTGGTGTGGCAGTTCGCGGCGATCTACCTGGTGATCTGCTACGTCTCGGTGGGCTGTTGGGCCTATGCCGGGAGCTTTCTGCGCACCTGGCTGGGTAATCCGGCGACCCTGCGCCTGTTCAACCGGGCGATGGCGGTGTTATTGGTGGCCAGTGCGGTGTATTTATTGTTGCCTTGAGCACAAGTGTTTTCGAGGCGGGATGCTGTTGTGGCGAGGGAGCAAGCTCCCTCGCCACAGAGGTCCACCTGTTTTTGGTCCAAACAAGGTGGTGGGGCAGTATCAACCGCGATACTGGCCCGGCGTGGCCGCCAGGTGTTGCTTGAAGGCCCGTTGGAAATGCGCCTGGTCGGCAAAGCCGCTGTCCAGCGCCACATCGGCGATCAGCCGGCCTTCGCGCAACTGGCGGCGGGCGAACTGGATCCGTCGATTGACCAGGAACGCGTGAGGCGTCATCCCGTAATGGCGCTTGAACGCCCGGCTCAGGTAGGACGGCGAGAGCTGAGCGGCGGCGCAGATGTCTTCCAGCTTCAGGGCTTCGGTGCAGTGGTCATGAATGAATTGCGCCGCCCGCATCAAGCCCGGATGGCTGCCCCGGTCCGGGCGACCGGCCGGGTTGAGGCGCTGTTGCAGGTCCGTGAAGAACGCTTCGGCGGCGGCGTGCTTGTGATGGGCGGCGAGCCGTTCATCCACCAGTTGCCCATACAGGCGCTGCAACGCCGCAAACAACTCGACGTCGCGACTGTGGGTGGTGGCGAAGCCTTGGAACTCCAGGCCCTGGTCAAAGCCGATACGCCGTTGCAGGTCCCGCAGCCATTGGCTGTCCACGTACAACATGAGGTATGACCAAGGCTGGTCGTCGATCGGGTTGCAGGCATGAACGGCGCCGGGGTTCATCAACACCACCGTGCCGCTTGCCACCTGCAAGTGCGAGTGCTCGTGAATGTAAGTGCTGCGTCCGGCAGTGATCGCGCCGATGGAGAAATGGTCGTGGGCGTGGCGCGAATAGCAGACCTTGCGCCCGTCGGCGATGGCTCGGGCCTCGATGAAGGGCAGGGCCGCGTCGCGCCAGAAGCGGGGGGCGGCGTCAGGGGTGGCGTGCTTCATCGGTCGATGTGCTCCGGTTGAACCTGGGTCGCAGTGTATAAGCGCTGGCAGGCAAATGCCCACTCGATTCGACCTCGCACGGCTTCAACGGTGGAAGCACCGTGGGTCTGGTCTAGACTTCGAGGAGTTCCGTCAATGGAGTTCCCGATGCTCGAGCCAGGCAAACCTGACAACGAAGCTGTTCGTGTGAAGAATCTACAGTCGCTCAAACTGCTTGATACAGCGCCCGAGGAGCGCTTCGATCGCCTGACCCGGCTTGCCCGGCGACTGTTCGATGTGCCCATTGCGCTGGTGTCGCTGGTGGATGCCAACCGGCAGTGGTTCAAGTCCAGCGCCGGCCTGGACGCCACGGAAACGCCGCGGTCGGTGTCGTTCTGTGGCCATGCGATCCTGCAGGACCACATCATGGAAATCAGCGACGCGGAGCTGGACGAGCGGTTTCGCGACAATCCCCTGGTCACGGGCCTGCCGGGTATCCGTTTCTACGCTGGGCACCCGCTGGGGCTGGAAGATGGCAGCAAACTGGGGACGTTGTGCCTGATCGACACCCGTCCGCGCACACTCAACGAAGAAGAGCGTGAACTGCTGCGTGACCTGGCGAGCATGGCCGAGCAGGAAATGATCGCCGTGCAGATGGCGAGCATGGATGAACTGACGCTGCTGTCCAATCGGCGCGGGTTCATGACCCTGGCCCAACATGCCTTGGGCGTGTGTGAGCGCTTGTCCCGACCGGCGACGCTGCTGTTTTTCGACCTCAATGACTTCAAACCCATCAATGATCGATTCGGCCACGCCGAGGGCGACGCCGCGTTGAAGACCTTCGCCGACGTGCTGCGCATTGCGTTTCGCGAAAGTGATGTGGTCGGCCGCCTGGGCGGCGATGAGTTCGTGGCCTTGCTCACCGGCTCGTCCCATGTCGAGACTACCGCGATCATGGCGCGCCTCAGGGAAATCCTCGATGAACGCAACGCGATGTTGCGGCGGGGCTATGACATTCGCTTCAGCGTCGGCCAGATCGAATACGACCCGCAGCGCCACCACAGCATCGAGGGCCTGATGGCTGATGCGGACGCTGCCATGTACACCCAGAAACAGGCGAATCGGCGCTAGGCTCTGTCTGAAAAGCCTTGATACTTGTTCATGCTGCATTGGGGCCGCAATGAAAAACGCCGCGGGGCCTTTGCAGGCGCCGCGGCGTTTTCATGGGCGGTGAAGATTACTCTTCGATGTTGCCCATGGCGGTGGTGTTGAAGCCGCCGTCCACGTACATGATTTCACCGCTGATGCCCGACGCCAGGTCGGAGCACAGGAAGGCGCCGGCGTTGCCGACTTCTTCGATGGTGACGTTGCGACGCAGCGGGGTTTGCGCTTCGTTGGCGGCCAGCATCTTGCGGAAGTTCTTGATGCCGGAGGCAGCGAGGGTGCGGATCGGACCGGCCGAGACGCAGTTGACGCGGGTGCCGTCCGGGCCCAGGGAGCCGGCCAGGTAACGCACGCCGGCTTCCAGGGAGGCCTTGGCCATGCCCATGACGTTGTAGTTCGGCATGGTGCGCTCGGCGCCCAGGTACGACAGGGTCAGCAGGCTGCCGTTGCGGCCTTTCATCATTTCGCGACCGGCCTTGGCCAGGGCCACGAAGCTGTAGGCGCTGATGTCGTGGGCAATGCGGAAGCCTTCGCGGGTGGTGGCTTCGGTGAAGTCGCCGTCCAGTTGGTCGCCCGGTGCGAAGCCGACGGAGTGCACGATGCAGTCCAGGCCGTCCCATTTCTGGCTCAGTTGCTCGAAGACCTTGGCGATTTCTTCATCGCTGGCCACGTCGCACGGGAAGCACAGCTCAGGGCTCGAACCCCAGCCTTGCGCGAACTCTTCGACACGACCCTTGAGTTTGTCGTTCTGATAAGTGAAGGCAAGCTCAGCGCCCTCGCGATGCATGGCGGCGGCGATGCCGGATGCGATGGACAGCTTGCTGGCGACACCGACGATCAGTACGCGCTTACCGGCGAGAAAACCCATGTGTTGCTCCTCTTTCAGGTTATTCGGCAGTTGTTGGGGCCAGGAAGGCGGCCTCCAGCAACTGCTGTGTATAGGGGTGTTGCGGCGCAGCGAATAGGCTGCGGGCATCACCGTGTTCGACCACTTGGCCATGCTTGACCACCATCAGTTGGTGGCTCAGCGCTTTGACGACAGCCAGATCATGGCTGATAAACAGGTACGTCAGGTTGTACTTGGTTTGCAACGACCGCAACAGCTCCACCACCTGGCGTTGCACGGTACGGTCCAGGGCCGACGTGGGTTCATCCAGCAGGATCAACGCCGGCTTGAGCACCAGGGCCCGGGCAATGGCGATACGCTGCCGCTGCCCTCCGGAAAATTCATGGGGGTAGCGGTGCCGGGTGTCCGGATCCAGGCCTACCTCCTTCAATGCCGCGATTATCGCTTGTTCCTGCTCGGCTTCGGTGCCGATCCGGTGGATCCGCAGGCCTTCACCGACAATCTGGCTGACACACATCCGCGGGCTCAGGCTGCCGAACGGGTCCTGAAACACCACTTGCATCTCCCGGCGCAGCGGTCTTACCTGCTGCTGCGACAGGCTGTCGAGCTGTTTGCCTTCGAACCGGATCCCGCCCTGGCTGGCGATCAACCGCAAGATCGCCAACCCCAGGGTGGACTTGCCCGAACCGCTCTCGCCGACGATGCCCAGGGTCTGCCCCTGGGGCAGGCTGAAGCGGATACCGTCCACGGCCTTGATGTAGTCTACCGTGCGCTTGAACAGGCCTTTCTTGACCGGGAACCAGACTTTCAGGTCTTCGACCTCCAACAGCGGCGGTCCGACAACGTTGTTCGCCGGGGTGCCGCTGGGTTCGGCACCCAGCAGTTCCCGAGTGTACGGATGCTGCGGCGCGCGGAACAATTCTTCGCACGATGCCTGTTCGACGATGCAACCGCGCTGCATGACACATACGCGATGCGCAATTCTTCGCACCAGGTTCAAATCGTGGCTGATCAGCAGCAACGACATGCCCAATCGTGCCTGCAGATCCTTGAGCAGATCGAGGATTTTCAGCTGGACGGTGACGTCCAGGGCCGTGGTCGGCTCGTCGGCGATCAGCAGTTCCGGCTCGTTGGCCAGGGCCATGGCGATCATCACCCGTTGGCGCTGGCCGCCGGACAATTCATGGGGCAGGGCCTTGAGTCGCTTGTGCGGCTCGGGGATGCCGACCAGCTCCAGCAGCTCCAGGGTGCGCCGGGTCGCGACCTTGCCGCTCAGGCCCTTGTGAATGCCGAGCACTTCATTGATCTGTTTTTCAATGCAGTGCAGCGGGTTCAGCGAGGTCATCGGTTCCTGGAAGATCATCGCGATGCGGTTGCCGCGCAGGTGGCGGAGGGTCTTTTCCTTCAGGCCCAGCAGGTCCTGCCCGGCGTAGCGGATCGTCCCGGTGGGGTGGTGGGCCAGCGGGTAGGGCAGCAACCGCAGGATCGAGTGGGCCGTCACCGACTTGCCCGAGCCGCTTTCACCCACCAGCGCCAGGGTTTCACCGCGGTGGATGTCGAAGCTGACGCCTTCGACCACGCGCTGGCGGCGTTCGCCGACAATGAACTCCACCGCCAGGTCGCGGACTTCGATCAGGTTGTCAGTGTTCATGTCATTTCCTCGGATCGAAGGCATCGCGCGCGGATTCGCCGATGAACACCAGCAAGCTCAACATCAGGGCCAGCACGGCGAACGCGCTGATCCCAAGCCAGGGGGCCTGGAGGTTGGATTTACCCTGGGCCACCAGTTCGCCCAGGGACGGCGAGCCAGCGGGCAAGCCGAAACCGAGGAAATCCAGGGCGGTGAGGGTGCCAATGGCGCCGGTGAGGATGAACGGCATGAACGTCATGGTCGAAACCATGGCATTGGGCAGGATGTGGCGGAACATGATCGCGCCGTTCTGCATGCCCAATGCCCGTGCGGCACGCACGTATTCCAGGTTGCGCCCGCGCAGGAACTCGGCGCGCACCACGTCCACCAGGCTCATCCAGGAAAACAGCAGCATGATCCCCAGCAGCCACCAGAAATTCGGCTGCACGAAGCTGGCCAGGATGATCAACAGGTACAGCACCGGCAGCCCGGACCAGATTTCCAGGAAGCGCTGGCCAGCCAGGTCGACCCAGCCGCCGTAGAAGCCCTGCAGGGCGCCGGCGATCACGCCGATGATCGAACTGAGCACGGTCAGGGTCAGGGCGAACAACACCGAGATACGAAAGCCGTAGATGACCCGGGCCAGCACGTCGCGGCCCTGATCGTCGGTGCCCAGCCAGTTCATGGCCGAGGGCGGTGCCGGTGCCGGGACCTTCAGGTCGTAGTTGATGCTCTGGTAGCTGAACGGAATCGGTGCCCACAGCACCCAGGCGTTCTTGGCGGCCAGCAGTTCGCGGATATACGGGCTCTTGTAGTTGGCTTCCAGCGGAAACTCGCCGCCGAAGGTGGTTTCCGGGTAGCGCTTGAGGGCCGGGAAGTACCAGCCGTCGTCGTAATGCACCACCAGCGGCTTGTCGTTGGCGATCAGCTCGGCGCCCAGGCTAAGTATGAACAGCGCCAGGAACAGCCACAGCGACCACCAGCCACGCTTGTTGGCCTTGAACAGTTCGAAACGGCGGCGATTGAGCGGGGAAAGGTTCATCTCAATGCTCCCGACTTTCGAAGTCGATGCGCGGATCGACAAAAGAATAGGTCAGGTCGCCGATCAGTTTCACCACCAGCCCCAGCAGGGTAAAGATGAACAGGGTGCCGAAGACCACCGGGTAGTCGCGGTTGATGGCCGCCTCGAAGCTCATCAGGCCGAGGCCGTCGAGGGAGAAGATCACTTCCACCAGCAAGGATCCGGTGAAGAAGATCCCGATGAAGGCCGAAGGAAAGCCGGCGATCACCAGCAGCATGGCATTGCGGAACACGTGGCCGTAGAGCACCCGGCGGCGGGTCAGGCCCTTGGCCTTGGCGGTGACGACGTATTGCTTGTTGATTTCGTCGAGGAAGCTGTTCTTGGTCAGCAGGGTCATGGTGGCGAAGTTGCCGATCACCAGGGCGGTCACCGGCAGGGCAAGGTGCCAGAAGTAGTCGAGGATCTTGCCGCCCAGGGTCAGTGTCTCGAAATTGTTCGAGGTCAACCCGCGCAACGGGAACCAGTCGAAGTAACTGCCGCCGGCAAACACCACGATCAGCAGGATGGCGAACAGGAACGAGGGGATCGCGTAGCCGACGATGATCGCCGAGCTGGTCCAGACGTCGAAATGGCTACCGTGCCGCGTGGCCTTGGCGATCCCCAGCGGGATCGACACCAGGTACATGATCAGCGTGCTCCACAGCCCGAGGGAAATGGACACCGGCATCTTTTCCTTGATCAGGTCGATGACCTTGGCATCGCGGAAGAAACTGTCGCCGAAGTCCAGCTGGGCGTAGTTCTTGATCATGATCCACAGGCGCTCGGGAGCCGACTTGTCGAATCCGTACATCCGCTCGATTTCCTTGACCAGGCTGGGGTCCAGGCCCTGGGCGCCGCGATAGCTGGACCCGGCCACCGACACCTCGGCGCCGCCGCCGGCGATGCGACTGGTGGCGCCTTCGAACCCTTCGAGCTTGGCGATCATCTGCTCGACCGGCCCGCCAGGCGCGGCCTGGATGATGACGAAGTTGATCAAGAGGATGCCGAACAGCGTCGGGATGATCAGCAGCAGCCGCCTGAATGTATAAGCCAGCATCGGGTTACTCCACGCTCGCAGGAGCAGCGTTGTTCTGTTGTTCCATCACTTGTTTTTCTACTTCCACGGCAGGCTTGGTGTCGGGCTTGACCCACCAGGTGGTGGTGCCGATGTCATAGGTCGGTGTCACTTTCGGGTGGCCGATGTGGTTCCAGTAGGCCACGCGCCAGGTCTTGATGTGCCAGTTGGGGATCACGTAGTAGCCCCATTGCAGCACCCGGTCCAGCGCCCGGGCATGGGCCACCAGGCTCTTGCGCGAGTCGGCGTTGATCAACTGTTCCACCAATTGGTCGACCGCCGGGTCCTTGAGGCCCATGGTATTGCGGCTGCCAGGCCTGTCGGCGGCGGCCGACATCCAGAATTCGCGCTGTTCGTTACCCGGCGAGCTCGATTGCGGGAAACTGCCCACCACCAGGTCGAAGTCCCGGGAGCGCACGCGGTTGATGTACTGGGACACGTCCACCCGGCGGATTACCAGGTCGATGCCCAGGTCGCTCAGGTTGCGCTTGAACGGCAGCAGCACCCGTTCGAACTCGGTCTGGGCGAGCAGGAACTCCAGCACCACCGGTTTGCCCTGGGCATCGACCATCTTGTCGTCGACGATACGCCAGCCGGCTTCCTGCAACAGTTGGTAGGCGTTGCGCTGCTGGTCGCGGATCATGCCGCTGCCGTCACACATCGAAGGTTGGAACGCTTCGGTGAAGACCTGTTCGGGAATCTTGCCGCGCAGGGGTTCGAGGATCTTCAGTTCGTCTTCATCGGGCAGGCCGGTGGCGGCCATTTCCGAGTTTTCGAAATAACTGCGGGTGCGGGCATAGGCGCCGTTGAACAGCTGCTTGTTGGTCCATTCGAAATCCAGCAACAGGCTCAGGGCCTTGCGCACCCGCACATCCTGGAACACCGGCCGGCGCAGGTTGAAGACAAAACCCTGCATGCCGGTGGGGTTGCCGTTGGGAATCTGTTCCTTGATCAGGCGCCCCTCGGTGACGGCCGGGATGTTGTAGGCGTTGGCCCAGTTCTTGGCGGTCATCTCCAGCCAGAAGTCGAACTGCCCGGCCTTCAGGGCCTCGACCGCCACGGTGTTGTCGCGGTAATAGTCGATGGTCAGCACGTCGAAGTTATAGAAACCGCGGTTGACCGCCAGGTCCTTGCCCCAGTAGTCCTTCACTCGCTCATAGCGGATCGAGCGCCCGGCCTTCACTTCGGTGACCTTGTAGGGGCCGCTGCCGAGGGGAATCTCCAGGTTGCCTTTGTTGAAATCGCGATCGGCCCACCAATGTTTCGGCAATACCGGCAGTTGGCCGAGGATCAACGGCAATTCACGGTTATTGGTGTGCTTGAACTTGAACAGGACCTTGAGCGGGTCTTCGGCGATGGCTTCGGCGACGTCGTTGTAGTAGCCGCGAAACATCGGGGCGCCGTCCTTGGTCAGGGTCTGGAAGCTGAACACCACGTCTTCGGCGCGCACCGGGTGGCCGTCGTTGAACCGGGCCTCGGGGCGCAGGTAGAAGCGGACCCAGGCGTTGTCCGGGGCCCGTTCGATTTTCTCGGCGATCAAGCCGTATTCGGTGAAGGGTTCATCCAGGCCCTGTTTGGCCAGGGTGTCGTAGATCAGGCCGATGTCGTCGGCCGGCACACCCTTGCTGATGAACGGGTTGAGGCTGTCGAAGCCACCGAAGCCGCCCTGGCGGAATATCCCGCCCTTGGGGGCGGCGGGGTTGACGTAGTCGAAATGCTTGAAGTCGGCCGGGTATTTCGGCGGTTCGTTGTACAGGGTCAAGGCGTGCTGCGGCGCGGCGCAGGCCAGCCCGGCGAACAGCAGGCCGCCTGCATGCAGGAGCAGGGCACGTATAGGCTTCATTGATCTTTCTCCGAAGACTTCAGCCACCAGGCGCTCAGGCCCAGAGTGTAGGGCGGCGTGGTGACGAAGGCGAACCGGTTGCGGTACGCCAGGCGATGATAGTTGAGATACCAGTTGGGAATGCAGTAGTGCTGCCAGAGCAGCACGCGGTCCAGGGCCTTGCCGGCGGCGACCTGTTCGTCCCGGGTCTGGGCGGCCAGCAGCTTTTCCAGCAGATGGTCGACCACCGGGTCGGCGATCCCGGCGTAGTTCTTGCTGCCCTTGACCCCGACCTGGCTGGAATGGAAGTACTGCCATTGTTCCAGGCCCGGGCTCAGGGTCTGGTTCAGGGTCAGCAGGATCATGTCGAAGTCGAACTGGTCGAGGCGCTGCTTGTACTGGGCGCGGTCCACGGTGCGCAACCGGGCCTGGATGCCGATACTGGCGAGGTTCTCGACGTAAGGTTGCAGGATGCGCTCCAGGTTCGGGTTCACCAGCAGGATCTCGAAGCTCAGCGGGCGGCTGTCGGCGTCCAGCAGTCGCTGGCCGTTGAGCGTCCAGCCGGCTTCTTTCAAGAGCCCCAGCGCCTTGCGCAGGGTTTCCCGGGGAATGCCGCGACCGTCGGTCTGGGGCAGGCTGAAAGGTTCGGTGAACAGGCGCGGCGGCAGTTGTTCGCGGTAGGGCTTGAGCAGCAGCCATTCATGGCCCACAGGGAGGCCGCTGGCGGAAAATTCGCTGTTGGGGTAGTAGCTGAGGGTGCGCTTGTAGGCGCTGCTGAACAACGTGCGGTTGGTCCACTCGAAATCGAACATCAGCCCCAGCGCTTCACGCACCTTGACCTGCGCAAACGTGGCGCGCCGGGTGTTCATGAACAGGCCCTGGGTCTGGGTCGGGATCTGGTGGGGGATCTGCGCCTTGATCACTTCGCCGCGCCTGACTGCCGGGAACTCGTAGCCGTTGGCCCAGTTCTTGGCCTGGTGCTCGATGTAGATGTCGAACTCACCCGCCTTGAAGGCTTCGAAGGCGACATCGCTGTCGCGGTAGAACTCCACCTCCATGCGGTCGACGTTGTACTTGCCACGATTGACCGGCAGGTCCTTGCCCCAGTAATCCTTGACCCGCTCGAACACCAGTTGGCGGCCCGGTTGCACCTTGGTGATGCGGTATGGCCCGCTGCCCAGGGGCGGCTCGAAGGTCGTTGCCTTGAAGTCGCGGCCTTTCCAGTAATGTTGGGGCAGCACGGGCAGTTCGCCCAGGCGCAGGATCAACAGGGGGTTGCCGGCGCGCTTGAAGACAAAGCGGATCTTGAGTGGGTTGAGGATATCGACCCGTAGCACTTCCTGCAGGTTGGTGCGGTATTGCGGGTGACCGTCCTTGAGCAAGGTGCGGTAGGAGAAGGCCACGTCGTAGGCGGTGATCGGCACGCCGTCATGGAACCGCGCTTCGGGTCGCAGGTTGAACACCACCCAGCTGCGGTCTTCGCTGTACTCCACCGACTGGGCGATCAGACCGTAGCTGGACGTCGGCTCATCGCCGGACGGCGCGTACTGGCCGGTGCCGACCATCAACGGTTCGTTCAGCTCGTTGATGCCGTATTGCAGGAAATTAGGCGTGGAAACCGGACTGCTGCCCTTGAAGGTATACGGGTTGAGTGTATCGAAAGTGCCGAATGCCATGACCCGCAAGGTACCGCCCTTGGGCGCTTGCGGATTGACCCAGTCGAAGTGGGTGAATCTGGCCGGGTACTTGAGCGTGCCGAACTGCGCATAGCCATGGCTTTCGCTGATGGTGGCGCTGGCGCAGGGACTCAAGGCCAGGCTGATCAGGAGCAAGAGGAGGGGACGTATCAAGTCTGAGATCCGATCCAGGCGGCTTGGGCGTTATGGCAGGTACAGTAACAGCTTGTATCGGCAGGAAAAAGGCGGGGGCTCAAAGCTTCAGGGTTTGCTTGAGCTGTGGCGAGGGGCCTTGCTCCCGCTGGGGTGCGAAGCGACCCCGAACCTGGCACCTCGGTGTGAGAGATGATTGAGTCGCTGCTTTTGGGGTTGCTGCGCAACCCAGCGGGAGCAAGCTCCCTCGCCACAAAGCTGCCCCGGCTACATGACTGTCAGTGCGGGGAGTAGACCGTCAGCATCTGCCCGGGCTTGAGCGCCTTGCCCATCCGCGGGTTCCAGCGCTTGAGATGTTGCATCTCGACGTTGAAGCGTTTGGCCACCACGTACAGCGAGTCACCTTGCTTGACCTTGTACTGGGTCTGCTTCTTCTGGTCCTTGCTGTTGGCGGCCACCACGGTGTTGATGCGCTTGCCGTTGGCCTTGGGAGCCTTGGTGTCCTGCATCACCAGGGTCTGGCCAACCTTGAGTTTGTTGCCGCTCAGCTTGTTCCAGCGTTGCAGGTCCTTGGTCTGGACATTGTTGGCCTTGGCGATCTGGGCCAGGTTGTCGCCGCGCTTGACCCGGTAGCTGCGCCGGGCGCCTTCGACTTCGCTGTCGTCGGCGGTTTCGAAGACCGGTTTGAGCGAGCGCGGGCTGATCAACTCCTCCGGGCGCATGGTCGACAGGCTGGCGGTCAGCAACTGGGCCTTGGAGGTGGGTACGAGCAAATGTTGCGGGCCGTCGATCGTGGTGCGCTGCTTGAAGGCCGGGTTGAGCTGGAACAGCTCGTCCTCGTCGATATTGGCCACCGCCGCGACCTTGGACAGGTCCATGCGCTGGTTGATCTCGACGACCTGGAAGTAGGGTTCGTTGGCGATCGGGTTGAGGTTCACGCCATAGGCATCGGGGGCGAGCACCACCTGGGACAATGCCAGCAGCTTGGGCACATAGGCCTGGGTCTCGGCGGGCAGTGGCAGGTTCCAGTAGTCGGTGGGCAGGCCGAGCTTCTCGTTGCGCTCGATGGCGCGGCTGACCGTGCCTTCGCCGGCGTTGTAGGCCGCCAGGGCAAGCAGCCAGTCACCGTTGAACATGTCGTGCAGCCGCGTCAGGTAGTCCATGGCGGCCGTGGTGGATGCGGTGATGTCGCGGCGTCCGTCATAGAAACGGGTCTGGCGCAGGTTGAAATAACGCCCCGTGGACGGGATGAATTGCCATAGCCCCACCGCGTTGGCCCGGGAGTAGGCCATGGGGTTGTAGGCGCTTTCGATCACTGGCAGCAGGGCCAGCTCCAACGGCATGTTGCGTTCTTCGAGGCGTTCGACGATGTAGTGGATGTAGAGGCTGCCGCGTTCACCGGCCCCTTCGAGGAACGACGGGTTGCTGGCGAACCAGAGCCGCTGCTGCTCGATACGGGGATTGACGCCGGCCGTTTCCTGCAACTGGAAGCCCTGGCGCATGCGCTCCCAGACATCCTGGGGCACCTGGGGACTGGGTTTTTCGCTGAGCCACAACGGCTTCTGCTTGGCCCGGGCAGCGAGGTTCGGCGTGTGGGCCGCGTCGGTTTGCGGCACCTGGCTCGTGCTCTGGCAGCCCGCCAGCGTGGCGGACACAGCCACCGCGATGGCCTGGGCCAAGCGGGTCAATGTGTCTGACTGGGCGGACCTGCGTATAGATGACGACATTGGCTGGAAGTAAGTTCCGGGCGAAAATGTCGGGCGATTCTAGAAAGCGCACCCCAACAGGTCAACCATTCAGAATTTTTGTATCAATCGGTAGCGCCCTTAGAACGTATCTTTCCAAGCCCTCAAGGCCGCAAAAACCTCACTCGGCGTCTGGTTTCGCTGGCCGCTCCGTTCGTCTGCTTTTTGTTTAACGGATGTTTCAGTGGTGCGCAGGAACGGATTGGTGAGTTTTTCCAAGGCCAGGGTCGAGGGCAGGGTGGTGACGCCGTCGCTGCGTTGTTGGCTGACTTTGGCCAGGCGCGCGGCGATGTCAGGGTTGTCCGGCTCGACGGCCGCGGCGAATTTCAGGTTGCTGAGGGTGTACTCGTGGGTGCAGTAGACCAGGGTGTCTTCAGGCAGCGCGGCGAGGCGGCTGAGGGAGTGATGCATCTGCGCCGGGGTGCCTTCGAACAGGCGGCCGCAGCCGGCGGCGAACAAGGTGTCGCCACAGAACAGCAAGCCGTGGTGGTAGTAGGCGATATGTCCCAGGGTGTGGCCGGGCACGGCGAAGACCTCGAAGTCCCAGCCCAGCACGTTGACCCTGTCGTGGTCGTTCAGCGCGGTGTCGCGCGCCGGGATGTTCTCGCCAGCCGGGCCGTGGACGGTGGCGCCCGTCGCCTTTTTCAGCGCCTGCACGCCGCCGACGTGATCATGGTGATGATGGGTGATCAGGATGTCGCCCAGTACCCAGCCGGGGTGCGCATCGAGCCATGCCTGGACCGGTGCGGCATCGCCCGGGTCGACCACCGCGCAACGCCGGGTCGAGTGATCCTGTAACAACCAGATGTAGTTATCGGTGAACGCGGGCAGGGCACTGATCTGTATCATCGCGGAATTCGCCAAGCTGAAAACAAAGGCGCATCTTAGAACTTCCTGACGCGTTGGAGAATGCAATGACTGATGAAGCGTTCGCCCAGGCCGATCCCGACTGGCTGGCGTTGATCAGCGCCGCCCGTGAATGGCTGTCCGGTCCTGTCGGGCAATTTTTGCTGGATGAAGAACGACGCATGCTCGAAGACGAGCTGGGCCGGTTCTTTGGTGGCTACCTGGTGCACTACGGGCCTTCGGCGCAGACGCCGCCGTCGGCGCCGCAGGTCCAGCGCAACGTGCGCCTGGGCGCGCCCTTGCCCGGGGTGGAAATTGTCTGCGAGGAACAGGCCTGGCCGCTCAGCGAGCACGCCGCCGATGTGGTGGTCATGCAGCATGGCCTGGACTTCTGCCTGTCGCCCCATGGCTTGTTGCGTGAAGCGGCGAGCAGCGTGCGCCCCGGCGGGCACCTGCTGATCATCGGTATCAACCCCTGGAGCAGTTGGGGCCTGCGCCGCGTCTTCGCCCAGGACGCCTTGCGCCAGGCCCGTTGCATCTCGGCCTCGCGGGTGGGCGACTGGCTCAACCTGCTCGGTTTCGCGCTGGAGAAACGCCGCTTCGGGTGCTATCGTCCGCCGCTTGCGTCGCCCAAGTGGCAGGCCCGCCTGGCCGGCTGGGAGCGCAAGGCCGGTGACTGGCAACTGTCCGGCGGCGGTTTCTACCTGCTGGTGGCGCGCAAGATCGCCGTAGGGCTGCGCCCGGTACGCCAGGTGCGCCGCGAGCCGATGGGCAAGCTGATTCCCTTGCCCATGGCCAAGGTCAATCGTCGCCACATCGAGCCGTAAACCTTTTTCTGATGATCGGCCGACATTTCGGTCACGGGCGTCGTTGGCTTCGACCAGCGGGCCTTTGCATTTTTTTCCTGGATAGATTGGCATGAGCGATAGCGTAGAACTCTTTACTGACGGCGCCTGCAAGGGCAACCCTGGCCCAGGCGGCTGGGGCGCGTTGCTGGTGTGCAAGGGCGTGGAGAAGGAGCTCTGGGGCGGCGAAGCCAATACCACCAACAATCGCATGGAACTGATGGGCGCCATTCGTGGCCTGG
The DNA here is from genome assembly GCF_036693845.1 of Pseudomonas sp. MS646. NCBI lineage: Bacteria > Pseudomonadati > Pseudomonadota > Gammaproteobacteria > Pseudomonadales > Pseudomonadaceae > Pseudomonas > Pseudomonas sp. MS646. Next base: position 3,521,071 of record NZ_CP144763.1, on the reverse strand, counting down.
AAGAGCTCAAGCGGCCGTGCGACGTGCTGCTGGTGACCGACTCGCAGTACGTGATGAAGGGAATCAACGAATGGATGGCCAACTGGAAGAAGCGTGGCTGGAAGACGGCCGCGAAGGAACCGGTGAAGAACGCCGACCTGTGGAAACAGCTGGATGAGCAGGTCAACCGCCACAACGTCACCTGGAAATGGGTGCGCGGCCACATCGGTCACGCGGGTAACGAGCGGGCCGACCAGTTGGCCAACCGCGGAGTGGATGAAGTGCGGGGCTACAAGCAGGGCTGACACCGCGGCTGTGCTGCCCAGACCACGCCAGCCTTCACGGGCCGGCGTGGCTCAACTTCTGGCGGTCAACGGCATCAGAACCCCGTGGTGTTGATGGACACGTCGGGTTTTGGATGCCAGGGATTGAAGGGCTCCCCAGCGGGGCCCTGTTCCGAGAGCGTGATCCGGCGGCCAATGTCATAACCCAGCGCTCGGTGACCGTTGACCTGCGTTCTGGGGTAATTGATGTCCTGGGTCGCCACTTGCGGAAAGCGATCACATTCGCCAAGCCATTGGTGTTTGCACGCAGACAATCCCTGCTGGTAGAGCCAGACCGCTTCGCAGGAAAAGTCATTGTCGCCATCGCAGTTCGACAACCGGCGACTCCAGTCCGGGTTTGGCGGCATGGACGCTTCCTGGGTCGACAGTTTGACGTACAGAACCCGGATCCGGTTTTCGGGCGTGCACCCTTGGTCGGGGCAGATATCGAACCGAAAGAAGGGGTTGGATTTAACGAAGTTGAATCCAATATCCTTGCGGCTAAACGTTTCACAGGCATCGGCGTCGAGAAACTTGTCCGGGACGGTGGCCGAGCCTTCTACCTTGTAGAACTTCAGTCCTTCCTCCTTGCCCAGATGGCACCGCAAGCGCTGCAAGGCGTCGAACACGGCCATCCGCTGGTCGCCCTGGCTGGTGGCTTCGTGTTCTGCGTCAACCGTGATGATGTTCTTGACCCGTCTTTTCACCAGGGCGTAGAGCCCGAGGTTTTCCGAGTGCCCACCGTCACTGAGGTAAACCGAGTCTCGAGTTTCGTCATATCGCCGGTTGGTGGCGAAGTAGAAAGGGAACGGCAGGGCTTTGTGCCAAGCGCGAGTGGCCGGCTCAACCCTGGGGTTTGCCACGTACCGGCCGAGCGACAGATTCAGGGCGTCGGCCAGCGCATCCACGGGGACATAGGCCAGGGGCTGGTCGGTCAGTTTAAGGTCGTCGACAGCGGCGCCCGACATCATGACGGCTTCGGAGAGCCTGGGCGCGCGGGCGGGGTAGCAAGGTACTCCGTAGGTTGCCCTCTTTGTGTCGTCCTGATAGTCGCAGTAGCCAAACGCGGTATTGCCGTAGGCCAGCGGTGAAAACTCATAGACGACGCTCGCCAGGTCGGAGTTGAAGCCCGCGAAGTCGGCGGTGCGCAGCCATTCGACGCTGCCTCCGTAGGCGGCGGTGGTGTTGACGATGAAAAACGGTATCTCACCGCGTTTTGCCGCGTCCGCCAATTCGCCGTAACTGGGCGGCGCGTCTTTTAAGGTTGAATGCCAGTCTGTCGGATAGGCCGCGAACGTCCGGTCGATCCCGTGCTGGTAGGCCGACTCCCAAGGGTTCAAGTTGACCTGCCACCTGAAGAGGCCGTTCGCGAGAATATTGAGGGGCACGGAAGGCACCCAGACCGCCCCGCGTCCGACCATTTCGCCGATGTAGCTGCTCTGGTTGATAAACGCGCCGTAATTCGAATCCTGCGTCCTGGTGATCAGGTAGCTGTTGTTTTCAAGGTAGGTCTGGAACCGTCTGGTTGTTTGATCGGCATGGTGGGGGCGCGCCATGGGTTCGATGTCCGGGCTATCCCGCACGGCCTTGTACACGTAATAGCTTTTGAACAACTCGTCAGGCGTGACAGTGTGTGCGGTGTAGTGCCTGGCGCCGAAGAGCTGGTGGGTGAGCCATAAGTTGGCATAACTGCCGCCTGATACCGAAGAGACAATGTCGATCTTGTCGAGCAGCCCCTGTTTTTGCAGGCCCGCGAGAACCCCGATGGAAAATGTCGCCGAGCGCATCCCGCCGCCAGACAGGGACAGGCCGAGTTCCGGGCGATAGCCGGCGATTTCCTGCCCGGTACAGGGGGCGTCGATGGCGTTGGGTGGCGTGTGAAGCTGTTGCCGATACGAGCGCAGGAGGCAATTCTCGGCCGCCCTCAGCGCCGCGCTTCTTTCTTCGTAGCGTGCCGGATCGGGTTGCTCGCCGTCGGTACGGCCGAGGTTGGGCTTATCGTCGATCGACGCGCAACCGGATAACAGGGCGAGGGTGAACGTTGCCCACTTCGTGGCGCCAGCGCCGAGTGTTTTTTCATGGGGTCGAGGGATGTGATACATGTCACGCTCCTTAGGGACCTGGCGTTGAGCGAAGGCCAGTGGCGTGAGGCTAGCACCTGGGTGGCTTAGTGCCACTGAGCCATCATTCATTTGCACCAGCCGGGTCTCGGGAATCCCTTGGCGAAGGGAGCGTGCTAACATCCGCGCTTTTGCAAGCCTGCCCGTTGAGAGCTGAACACTGATGGCCAACAGATCTGTTGTACTGGATACCGAAACCACCGGCATGCCGGTGACCGATGGTCACCGGATTATCGAAATCGGTTGTGTCGAGCTGATTGGCCGGCGCCTGACCGGTCGCCATTTCCACGTTTACCTGCAACCGGACCGCGAGAGTGACGAGGGCGCCATTGGCGTCCACGGCATCACCAACGAGTTCCTGGTGGGCAAGCCGCGGTTTGCCGAAGTGGCCGATGAGTTCTTCGAATTCATCAAGGGCGCGCAGTTGATCATCCACAACGCGGCGTTCGACGTTGGGTTCATCAACAACGAATTCGCGCTGATGGGCCAGCATGACCGCGCCGACATCAGCCAGCATTGCACCATCCTCGATACCCTGGTGATGGCCCGGGAGCGGCACCCGGGGCAGCGCAACAGCCTCGACGCCTTGTGCAAGCGCTACGACGTCGACAACTCCGGCCGTGAGCTGCACGGCGCCTTGCTCGACTCGGAAATTCTGGCCGACGTCTACCTGACCATGACCGGCGGGCAGACCAGCCTGTCCCTGGCGGGCAACGCCTCCGATGGCAACGGTTCGGGCGAGGGGTCGGGCAACCAGGCCACGGAAATCCGTCGCCTGCCGGCAGACCGCCGTCCCGCCCGGATCATTCGTGCCAGCGAAAGCGACCTGGCCGAACATGCCGCGCGTCTGGAAGCCATCGCCAAGTCGGCCGGTGCTCCGGCACTGTGGACGCAGTTGGCTGAGGCTTGAGGGCTTTGGCGCATAAATGCCTGTGGGCGCGAGCCCGCTCGCTCCCGCGGACCCACCTTGTTCATTCGCCACAATCGCCATGACCTTCTAACCTCAGGTTACGGGCAGGCTACGGATCCCGCTTGATGAGTGAAGATTTGAAAGACCAGGGCAATGGATGGCTATGCGCCGTTGGTTGTCTCAAGGAATGAGGACGTTTCCCAGTATGCAACCGGTCATGAATCCCAAGCACCCCGGGCTGTCGGTGCGCATTGTCGATGACGGTTTCGCTGCCTATATCTGGGGCAGTGACTTCAGCTTCGAGGTCAGTGACTACGGCACGGCGCAGGTCGGTCGCCCGGTGAGCCAGTGGCCGGTGACGCCGATCGTTCCCTATCGCAAGTGCTATGGCATCGATCCCGAGGAGTTCAGCAGCTTCCGCGATGCTCCGGACAGCGAAATCTTCATGGCGTACCTGGATGACCAGCCGGTGGGGCACTTGGTGGTCAGTACTAACTGGAACGGGTTCGCCCACATCGACGAGCTGGCGGTGCATGCCCCGGCCCGTCGCCATGGGGTGGCCAAGGCCTTGCTCGACGTCGCGCAGTTCTGGAGTCGCAAGAAAAAGCTGCCGGGCATCATGCTGGAAACCCAGAACAACAACCTGGGCGCGTGCCGGCTCTACGAGCGTTGCGGTTACGTACTGGGTGGGATCGATCACCTGCGCTATCGCGGCATCGACCGCCACACCGCCGAGGTGGCGCTGTTCTGGTATCGGCTGTTCGACGATCCGCTGGGCATGGCGATCAGTGGCCCAGCAGCGCCTCGGCTTGTTCCTTGACCCGTTCGAGCAGTGATTCAAGGGCGGGCGAGGGCTCGCGGCCTTTGAGGCTCAATGCATAAAGGTCAATCAGGATGGCGGGTGCCAGCGGGCAGGTGTCCAGGCCCGCGCTCTTGGCGCCCGACGCGGTAAAAGGGTCGACGATGGCCAGGCCTTCGCCGGCCTCGACCATGGCCCGCATCATCTGGTGGGTCTGGACGCGGATCTGGATCACCGGTGCCGGGCGCAACGCCGCCAACTTGTGCTCGAACGCCGGGCTCAACGGGTCGTGCCCTTCGAGCCCCACCAATGATTGTCCCGCCAGGTCCTGGAGCGAAATGTACTTCTGCCGCGGTTGCAGCCAGCCATGGGGAGCCAGCAACTGCAGTTTGCCCTGGGCGATCACCTGGCAATGGATGTCGGGATGTTCCGGGTTGTGCAGGCTGAGGCCCAGGTCGCTTTCGCGCAGGAGCAAGCTCTGGACGATGCCGCGGGTTGGCTGGCTGAGCAGGGTACAAGGGGCATCCGCGAAGCGTCGGCGCAGAGCGGCGATGCTCTGGGGCAACAATTGCTGGGCCAAGGGCGGGGTGCAGATGATGCGCAGTGGCGGCGCCTGGTAGTGTTTCAGGCTGCTGGCCAGCCGCTGCACCGGTTCGAGGGTGTCGTACACCCGCGTGATGCCGTCGCGCAGTTCGAGGGTTTCCCGGGTGGCCTGCAAGCGTCCGCGCACACTGGCAAACAGCATGAACCCCAGTTGGGCCTCGGCATCACGCAGAATTGCCTCGACCTCTGCCACTGGCAGTTGCAGCCATTCGGCCGCTGTGCCGAGATGACCGGTCTGCAGCAGCGCCTGGATCACTTCGATGTGGCGTAAACGCATGCAAGAAGTCCGTGTTCGGCGGATAAGCCATTGGGTGGCCGAATCCTAGGCTCTGTTTGAAAAGTCTTGAGACGAAGGTCAGGCAAGGCGAAAACCGGCGAGGAAGCGGAGGTTACTGGAGTAAGTGAGCATTCCGAGCCGGTTTTCAACGCAGCATGAACGAGTATCAAGGCTTTTCAGACAGAGCCTAACCCAAGTCCGGGCATGACTTCTGCTCATAACAACGGTTACGAGGCGATTAGCGTTTCAGGTTCGCGGATGAGCTCGATACCCGACTGCACCAGCAGGAAGCGGTCTTCGTCGAGTTTGTTGACGCGATCACCAATGGCCAGCTTATAAGTGGTGACAGGCTCCTTGCCGTATCCCTCGGGCGACGGGGTCGATTCCTGGAACTCATGCACCGAATAGACGCGGCCTTCGGCGTCTCGCGCATGGAATTGTCCGACAAGTACTGCTGCCATTGCTTAGAACCTCTGGAAATAGATCACTCGATTTGCGGTTCTGTAGACCTTGGTCTATCGCGGTAAGTTTTCCCACAAGAAAAAAATAGTCCAGCCGGCCGGATTTCGTCGCTCCACTGGTCCAAATGTAACGCCGATCATCTATAACTACAGATCCTTTGAGCCGACAGTCGAGAAGCCTCTCATGAGTAATGTCTACACCGTGGCCGTTTTGGTGGGCAGCCTGCGCAAGGCGTCGATCAACCGCAAGATCGCCCTGGCCCTGGCCGACCTGGCACCCGCCAACTTGAAGCTGGAGATCGTCGAGATTGGCGACTTGCCCCTCTACAACGAAGACATCGACGTGACGCCGGCACCGGCCGCCTACGCGACATTCCGCCAGCGGGTGGGCGCGGCCGATGCGCTGTTGTTCGTCACCCCGGAGTACAACCGTTCGGTGCCGGCACCGTTGAAAAATGCCATCGACGTGGGCTCGCGTCCTTACGGCCAGAGTTGCCTGAGCGGCAAGCCGGGCGCGGTGATCAGTGCTTCGCCGGGTGCCATCGGTGGCTTCGGCGCCAATCACCATTTGCGCCAGTCCCTGGTGTTCCTCGATGTGCCCTGCATGCAGCAACCGGAAGGCTACCTGAGCGGCGCCGGTACGGCGTTCGACGAGGCGGGCCAGTTGTCGGAGTCGCTGAAGCCGTTCCTGCAGAAATTTATCGCGGCCTATGGCCAGTGGGTCGAGCAGCATAAAAAGGCCTGAACCCCGGGGCCTCAGGCGGTCTTCTGTGGCGAGGGGATTTATCCCCGTTGGGGCGCGAAGCGCCCCCTTCAATCTGTCTGAAACACCGTTGCTCAACTTTTTGGGGCTGCTTTGCAGCCCATCGGGGATAAATCCCCTCGCCACAAAAGTGCTCTGCGCGCTCGATCCTGGCTTTACCGAATGTCTAGGTTTACCTATATTCGCCCCTCTTCCCCCCTCAGCTATCCCTCTGCGCAAGGCTGTAACGCATGCTCATCGCGTCATTGATTTTCCTGCTGACCATTACGCTGGTGATCTGGCAACCCAAAGGCCTTGGCGTTGGCTGGAGCGCGACGCTCGGCGCGTTGTTGGCCCTGTTGAGCGGGGTGGTGCACCTGGCCGACATCCCGTTGGTGTGGCAGATCATCTGGAACGCCACCGGCACGTTCGTCGCGTTGATCATCATCAGCCTGTTGCTGGACGAGGCGGGGTTCTTCGCCTGGGCGGCCCTGCACGTGGCCCGATGGGGTCGGGGCAGCGGGCGCAAGCTGTTTGCCTACATGGTGTTGCTCGGGGCGCTGGTGTCGGCGCTGTTTGCCAACGACGGGGCGGCGTTGATCCTGACGCCGATCGTGATCTCGATGCTCCTGGCGCTGCGCTTTTCCCCGGCGGCGACCCTGGCGTTCGTGATGGGCGCCGGCTTCATCGCCGACACCGCGAGTCTGCCGCTGGTGGTGTCGAACCTGGTGAACATCGTGTCGGCAGACTTTTTCGGCATCGGCTTCAACCGCTATGCGGCGGTCATGGTGCCGGTGAACCTGGTGAGCGTGGCGGCCAGCCTGGGGATTCTGCTGTGGTTCTTCCGGCGCGACATTCCCGGCGATTATGACCCGCAACAACTGGACGATCCGGCCACGGCGATCCACGACAAGGCGACGTTCTATGCCGGTTGGGCGGTGCTGGTGATCCTGCTGGTGGGCTGCTTTGCCCTAGAGCCGCTGGGCATTCCCATCAGTGCGATCTCGGCGGTGTGCGCCGCGTTGCTGCTGGGCGTGGCGGCCCGCGGCCACAAAATTTCCACCCGCAAGGCGATGAAGGAAGCGCCGTGGCAGATCGTGATCTTCTCCCTCGGCATGTACCTGGTGGTCTATGGCCTGCGCAACGCCGGGCTGACCGGCTATCTCGCCCATTGGCTCGACAGCTTTGCCGCGTACGGCGTATGGGGCGCGGCCATGGGCACCGGCGTGCTGACGGCGCTGCTGTCGTCGGTGATGAACAACCTGCCGACGGTGCTGATCGGTGCCTTGTCCATCGACGCCAGCCAGGCCACCGGGGCGGTGAAGGAGGCGATGATCTACGCCAACGTGATCGGCAGCGACCTGGGCCCGAAAATCACCCCGATCGGCAGCCTGGCCACCTTGCTCTGGCTGCATGTGCTGGCGCGCAAGGACATTCGCATCGGCTGGGGCTATTACTTCAAGGTCGGGATCGTGCTGACGGCACCGGTGTTGCTGGTGACGTTGGCGGCGCTGGCTGTGCGGTTGTCCTTCTAAAGCGAGGTGGCCGCCTTCGCGGGCAAGCCCGCTCCCACAATGACCGCAGCGCCTGCAATCTTGCTGGCAACCACAGAACCCTGTGGGAGCGGGCTTGCCCGCGAAGGCGGCCATCCAGGCACAGCAACGTTCAGCCATTACCCGGCACAGCCGGCCAGAGATCCGCCACCAGGAACACCCGCTCGGCTTCTTCCCACTCGCCCGCGCTGTTTTCCCCCAGGCGCACCAGCAATTGCGCTGGCGCCATCGGGTCCAGGGCCTGTCGCCAGGCTTGCAGTTGTGCGCTGCTCCAGGTCTGTTCGGCCGGATAATGCGCCGGGGCCAGCCAGGCGGCGCGGGGCAGGGGTTGCCAGCGCCCTGGCGGACGTTGGGCGACGAATGCCGGCCAATCGCGCTGATGCAACCAACTGCCGCGCAGATGCCGGGGGTGGGCGCCCAAGGGTGGTTCGGCGTGGTTCGGCCAGGGGTAGAGCAGATAGCCGCCCAGCCAGAGTTCGGAGTGCAGCCGCTCGTCGCCTGAGGGTTCGATGCCCAGCGCCGCCAGGGCCTCACGGCTTTCCGGGCGCGCCGAGATCGGCAACTGGTGTTCGCGCAGGTGCGCCAGTTTACGGTCGAGCCGGTCATGGCTGCCCGGGCCCAGCCATTGCGCGGCGTCTTGCCCATCGCCCTGTTGAGGGCCCAGGTACAGCTTGATCGCCAGTTCCAGGTGATGAATGCCGTCGTCGTCGCGCAACAACAGGTCCAGTTCCCCCAGCGTATGGCCCTCGCGCCGGATCGGCAGGTTCGCGGCGATCAGTTCGATGCCCGGTGCGTGCTGTACGGCGAACTGCCACAACCTTTCGTAATACAGCCCCAGGCGTCGCGTCCGTCCCTGTGACAACCACTGCAGCAACGAATAGCTGTCGCGGTCCAGCTGCCTGAGCCAGTGTTCCAGTCGGTCGGGGTTTCGCACCCAATCGCTGCGGGTCAGCGGATGGCGCTGGGGCCAGGGCGTGTCGATGAGCATCGGTGGGGCCAGCAGCGCCCACGCCAGGTCGCGCACCTCGGGGTGGCGCAGGCGACGGGGCAGGTCCAGTAATTCAGGGAACAGGATCATTTTGCGAGCATAGCTGCTGCGGCGAAGGCTTAAAGAATTTTGTCTATGGAGCGCTTTCGCCCATAATCGTGATTTTCGCCCGCCGCAGACCCTCGCAGGAGCCTCATGGAGCAATTTCGCAATATCGGCATCATCGGTCGCCTGGGCAGTTCACAGGTGTTGGACACCGTTCGCCGTCTCAAACGTTTCCTCCTGGAGCGACACCTGCATGTGATCCTCGAAGACACCATCGCCGAAGTGTTGCCCGGCCACGGCTTGCAAACGTCGTCGCGCAAGATGCTCGGCGAGGTTTGTGACATGGTGATCGTGGTTGGCGGTGATGGCAGCCTGCTGGGGGCTGCGCGGGCCCTGGCGCGGCACAATATCCCGGTGCTGGGGATCAACCGCGGCAGCCTGGGCTTCCTGACCGATATCCGGCCGGACGAGCTGGAGATCAAGGTCGCCGAGGTGCTGGACGGCCACTACCTGGTGGAAAACCGTTTCCTGCTGCAAGCCGAGGTGCGCCGGCACGCCGAAGCCATCGGCCAGGGCGACGCCCTCAACGACGTGGTGCTGCACCCGGGCAAGTCCACGCGGATGATCGAATTCGAGCTGTACATCGACGGCCAGTTCGTCTGCAGCCAGAAGGCCGACGGCCTGATCGTCGCCACGCCCACCGGTTCCACGGCCTACGCGCTGTCCGCCGGCGGCCCGATCATGCACCCCAAGCTCGACGCTATTGTGATTGTGCCCATGTACCCCCATACCTTGTCTGGGCGACCCATCGTGGTCGATGGCAACAGTGAGCTGAAAATCGTCGTGTCCAAGGATATGCAGATCTACCCGCAAGTGTCCTGTGACGGCCAGAACCATTTCACCTGCGCGCCGGGTGACACCATCACCGTCAGCAAGAAAGCGCAGAAGCTGCGCCTGATCCACCCGCTGGATCACAATTACTATGAAGTCTGCCGGACCAAGCTCGGCTGGGGCAGTCGGCTCGGAGGTGGAGGCGACTGATGCTCGATCCTGCGCGCAGTTACGATCTGATCGGTGACGTGCACGGATGCGCCCTGACTCTGGAACACCTGCTGGACCGACTCGGTTATCACAAGCAGGGCGGGGTCTGGCGACATCCGTCGCGCATGGCCGTGTTCCTGGGCGATATCATCGACCGTGGCCCGCGGATCCGCGAAGCGCTGCACATCGTCCACGACATGGTCGAGGCCGGCCAGGCGCTGTGCATCATGGGCAACCACGAATTCAACGCCCTGGGTTGGAGCACCCCGGCATTGCCCGGCAGCGGCCAGCGCTACGTGCGCGAGCACACCCCGCGCCACGCTCGCCTGCTGCACGAGACCCTGACGCAATTCGAGCAGCACCCCGGCGACTGGCATGACTTCCTCAAGTGGTTCTATGAATTGCCGCTGTTTGTCGACGCGGGCCGGTTCCGGGTTGTGCACGCCTGTTGGGACGCCGGCCTGATCGAACCGTTGCGCGGCCTGTTCCCTGACGGCTGCGTCGACGAGCACTTCCTCCAGGCGTCGGCGCAACCGGGCAGCTTCGCCTGCACGGTGTTCGATCGCCTGCTGCGCGGCACCGACATGCGCCTGCCCCACGGGATGACCCTCACCGGTGGCGATGGCCTGACCCGCTCGTTCTTCCGCACCAAGTTCTGGGAAGACGATCCCAAGACCTACGGCGACATCGTGTTCCAGCCCGACGCCTTGCCCGAGCCGGTGGCGCGCAGGCCATTGTCGGCCGACGAAAAGAACAACTTGTTGCGCTATGGCATCGATGAACCCCTGTTGTTCGTCGGCCACTATTGGCGCAGCGGCAAGCCCGCGCCGATCCGTCCGAACCTGGCGTGCCTGGACTACAGCGCGGTGCTTTACGGCAAGTTGGCGGCCTACCGGCTCGACCAGGAAACCCGCCTGGACCCGCATAAGTTCGTCTGGGTCGATGTCGAGCGGCCTGAGGTGATGCCGTGAACCTGGTCGCGGTGTTGCGTTTGCCGTTGACAGCGGACCTGAGCGGTTTCGTCACGTTGCTGCAACGCCTGCAGGTGCCACACCGGGTCAGCGAGGAGGCGGGCGAGCAAGTGCTCTGGGTGCCGGACGAGATGGGCGAAGATGTGCGCACCCTGTATGGCCGTTTTCCGCAGGGCGATCCCCAACAGACCCTGGAGCTGCCGGCCATCGGCCCTGCGCCGAAAAGACCGGGCGTCGTCGAGCAATTGACGCGAAGCCCGATGACCGCCCTGGTGTTGCTGTTGAGCCTGGTGGTCGGCGTCGTGACCCTGTTGGGCGAGAATCTCCAGGCATTGCGTTGGCTGACCTTCCTCGAATTTCGCGTTGCCGGTGACTACATCCAGTTCACCCCCCTGGCCGACAGCCTGGCGGCGGGGCAGTGGTGGCGCCTGGTGACACCGATGCTGATCCACTTCGGTTTCCTGCACATTGCCATGAATGGCCTGTGGTATTGGGACTTGGGGCGGCGGATCGAGGCGCGCCAGGGCGGCATCAATCTGTTGGGGCTGACGCTGCTGTTCAGCCTGGTGTCCAATTTCGTCCAGTACCTGGTCAGCGGCGCATCACTGTTCGGCGGTTTGTCCGGCGTGTTGTACGGCCTGCTGGGGCATTGCTGGATTTATCAATGGCTGGCGCCGAATCCGGTTTACCGCCTGCCCCGTGGCGTCCTGGCGATGATGCTGGGGTGGCTGGTGCTGTGCATGTCCGGGCTGGTTTCGCTGATCGGTTTCGGAGAAATCGCCAACGGCGCCCACGTGGGCGGTCTGCTCATCGGTTGCTTCACGGGCTTGTTGGGCGGGCTGTTCGCTCGCCGTAAAATGGCCCGACCATGATCCTGTGGCGAGGGAGCTCGCTCGCCACGAATGACCAATAGCCCACTTATCTTTATTGTCACTAACGAACGCGCGGAGAACCCATGTCCTCGTTCAACGAAATGATCCAGAACATCACCCCCGACATCTATCGCAGCCTGAAGCTGGCGGTGGAGATCGGCAAATGGGCCGATGGCAACAAACTCACCGCCGAACAGCGCGAGTTGTCGTTGCAGGCGATGATCGCCTGGGAAATCCAGAACCTGCCCGAAGAAGAGCGCACCGGTTACATGGGGCCGCAGGAATGCCAGTCCAAGGCGCACGAAGTGCCGAACATCCTGTTCAAGTCGGACGCCATCCATTGATCGAGATTGGCCGCGGTGCAATCAGCAAGATGTCGGCGCGCCTTGACGGGCCGAACGTTCACTATGCCTTGCGTCTGGGCGATCTCGAGGTGCCGGTCAATCCGTTGATCGGCAGCAGGGTGCGCCTGGAGTTCCTCGGTGCGATCCATTGCAGCCATTGCGGACGCCGGACCAAGACCAGCTTCAGCCAGGGGTATTGCTACCCGTGCATGACCAAGCTGGCGCAGTGCGATGTGTGCATCATGAGCCCCGAGCGCTGCCATTTCGAGGCGGGCACCTGCCGCGAGCCGGCATGGGGTGAGCAGTTTTGCATGACCGATCACGTGGTGTACCTGGCGAACTCGTCCGGCGTGAAGGTCGGCATCACCCGTGCCACCCAACTGCCGACCCGCTGGCTGGACCAGGGCGCGAGCCAGGCGTTGCCTATCCTGCGGGTCGCCACCCGTCAGCAGTCGGGGTTTGTCGAAGACCTGTTCCGCAGCCAGGTGGCGGACAAGACCAATTGGCGCGCCTTGCTCAAGGGCGACGCCGTGGCGGTGGACCTGCCGCAGATCCGCGATGCGCTGTTTGAAAGCTGCGCCCCGGGATTGCAGGGGTTGCAGGAACGATTCGGCTTGCAGGCGATCCAGACCATAGCGGACGTCGAACCCCTCGAGATCCGTTATCCGGTGGAGCAATACCCGACCAAGATCGTCAGCTTCAACCTGGACAAGGACCCGATCGCCGAAGGCACGTTGCTGGGGATCAAGGGCCAGTACCTGATTTTCGACACTGGCGTGATCAACATTCGTAAATACACGGCCTACCAGCTGGCCGTGCATCAGTAGAAGGATTCGACCCATGCGCACCGAACAACCGAAGATGATTTACCTGAAGGACTATCAGGCGCCCGAGTACCTGATCGACGAGACGCACCTGACCTTCGAGTTGTTCGAGGACCACAGCCTGGTCCATGCGCAACTGGTGATGCGCCGCAACCCCGAGCGCGGTGCCGGCCTGCCGCCGCTGGTGCTCGATGGCCAGCACCTGGAGCTGATTTCGATCAAGCTCGACGACACTGACCTGACTTCGGGTGACTATCAGTTGGACGACAGCCACCTGACCGTGCAGCCCAAGGCCCAGGCCTTTACCGTCGACACCACCGTCCGGATTCACCCGGAAACCAACACCGCCCTGGAAGGCCTGTACAAGTCCGGCGGCATGTTCTGCACCCAGTGCGAGGCCGAGGGTTTCCGCAAGATCACCTATTACCTCGACCGCCCGGACGTGATGAGCAAGTTCACCACCACCGTGGTGGCCGAGCAGCACAGCTACCCGGTGCTGCTGTCCAACGGCAACCCGATCGCCAGCGGTCCTGGCGAAGACGGTCGGCACTGGGCGACCTGGGAAGACCCGTTCAAGAAGCCGGCCTACCTGTTTGCCCTGGTGGCCGGTGACCTGTGGTGCGTCGAAGACACCTTCACCACGTCGAGCGAGCGCAGCGTGGCGCTGCGCATCTATGTCGAACCGGAAAACATCGACAAATGCCAGCACGCCATGACCAGCCTGAAGAAGTCGATGCGCTGGGACGAGCAGGTGTATGGCCGTGAGTACGACCTGGACATCTTCATGATTGTCGCGGTCAACGACTTCAACATGGGGGCCATGGAAAACAAGGGCCTGAACATCTTCAACTCCAGCGCCGTGCTGGCCCGCGCCGAAACCGCCACCGACGCCGCGCACCAGCGGGTCGAGGCGATCGTCGCCCACGAATACTTCCACAACTGGTCGGGCAACCGCGTGACCTGCCGCGACTGGTTCCAGTTGTCGCTCAAGGAAGGCTTCACGGTGTTCCGCGACGCCGGTTTCTCCGCCGACATGAACTCCGCCACTGTCAAACGCATCCAGGACGTGGCCTACCTGCGCACCCACCAGTTCGCCGAAGACGCCGGCCCCATGGCCCACCCAGTGCGTCCGGACAGCTTTATCGAGATTTCCAACTTCTACACCTTGACCGTGTACGAAAAGGGCTCGGAAGTGGTCGGCATGATCCACACGCTGCTGGGGGCGCAAGGGTTCCGCAAGGGCAGCGACCTTTACTTCGAGCGCCACGACGGCCAGGCCGTGACCTGTGATGATTTCATCAAGGCCATGGAGGACGCCAACGGCGTCGACCTGACCCAGTTCAAGCGCTGGTACAGCCAGGCCGGTACGCCACGGCTGGCGGTGACCGAGTCCTACGACGCGGCGGCTCGTACCTACAGCCTGACCTTCAGTCAAAGCTGCCCGCCAACCCCGGACAAGCAGGAAAAACTGCCGTTCGTGATTCCCGTCGAGCTGGGCCTGCTGGACCGCCAGGGCGCTGAGATACCCTTGCGCCTGGCCGGTGAAGCCGCCGCGAGCGGCACGTCGCGTGTCATCTCGGTGACCGAGGCCGAGCAGACCTTCACTTTTGTCGACATCGCCGAACAACCGCTGCCATCGCTGCTGCGCGGCTTCTCGGCACCGGTCAAGCTGAGCTTCCCGTACAACCGCGACCAGTTGATGTTCCTGATGCAGCACGACAGCGACGGTTTCAACCGCTGGGACGCCGGCCAGCAACTGTCGGTGCAGGTGTTGCAGGAGTTGATCGGCCAGCACCAGAAGGGGGCGAGCCTGGTGCTGGACCCGCGCCTGGTCACCGCATTGCGCACGGTGCTGTCGGACGAATCCCTGGACCAGGCCATGGTCGCGGAAATGCTTTCGCTGCCGAGCGAAGCCTACCTGACGGAAATCAGCGAAGTGGCGGACGTCGAGGCGATCCACGCCGCCCGCGAGTTCGCCCGCCAGCAGTTGGCCGAGAGCCTGTTCGAGGCCTTGTGGCTGCGCTACGAAGCCAACCGCGACCTGTCCAGGCGTACGCCGTACGTGGCCGAGGCCGAGCATTTCGCCCGGCGCGCCTTGCAGAACATTGCGCTGTCGTACCTGATGCTCACCGACAAGCCGCAGGTGTTGAGTGCCACGTTGGAGCAGTTCGACACCGCCGACAACATGACCGAACGCCTGACGGCGCTGGCGGTGCTGGTCAATTCGCCGTTCGAGGCCGAGAAGGCCCGCGCCCTGGAAGTGTTCGCGGAAAACTTCAAGGGCAACCCGCTGGTCATGGACCAATGGTTCAGCGTCCAGGCCGGCAGCCCGCTGCCCGGTGGCCTGGCGCGGGTCAAGGCGTTGATGGAACACCCGGCGTTCAATATCAAGAACCCGAACAAGGTGCGGGCGCTGATCGGCGCGTTTGCCGGGCAGAACCTGATCAACTTCCACGCCGCCGACGGCTCGGGCTATCGCTTCCTGGCCGACCTGGTCATCCAGCTCAACGGCTTCAACCCGCAGATCGCCTCGCGCCAGTTGGCGCCGCTGACCCGCTGGCGCAAGTACGACAGCGCTCGCCAGGCGCTGATGAAGGCCGAACTGGAGCGCATCCTGGCCTCCGGCGGGCTGTCCAGCGATGTGTTCGAGGTGGTGAGCAAGAGCCTGGCGTAAATCACCCGTCGTGGCGAGGGAGCTTGCTCCCGCTGGCCTGCGAAGCAGGCCCGATCCTGACTCACGTCTCGCTGGAAACAGTGGATGAATCAGGGCAGGGAGTCCTTCGGCCTCCAGCGGGAGCAAGCTCCCTCGCCACATCCATCATCCTCGCGAATACCTTCTGATTCACCCTCGGCCGATCTCCCCATGGTTAACAAAAGATAACGTGGCGTCGATTGTCAGACCTTTCGAAAGCCCGATAGGATAGGTCAGCTTCCGAAGTGGCTCTAGATTGCAGGTTTGCGCCGCGATCAAGTTGCTTACGGCGCCCTGAAAGGTTGAATGACCAACAATAATAAATGGGGGAAAGGTCTATGAATGAGCCTGTCATGGCGGTGGGCCGCTGTCGCCCGCCGGTGCTGCGCAGAGTGGCGTTGCTGGCTTCGGCGCTCTCGCTGCTGGGCTCTGCCGTGTTGTCGGCGCCGGTGATGGCCGTTGCGGCGTCGACCACCGATGTCATCTATTCCGTCGAATCGGCCAAGGCCAGCAAGACCCTGATGCTCGATGTGGTACACGCCGGCCAGCGGCTGGTGGCGGTTGGCGACCGGGGCCACATTGTCTACTCGGACGACCAGGGCACTACCTGGACCCAGGCCAAGGTGCCGACCCGCCAGATGCTCACCGCCGTGTTCTTCGTCGACGACAAGCACGGCTGGGCCGTGGGCCACGACGCGCAGATCCTGGCCAGTGACGACGGTGGCAGCACCTGGACCAAGCAATTCGAAGAACTCAAGCGCGAAGCGCCGCTGCTGGACGTCTGGTTCAAGGACCCCAGCCATGGCTTCGCCGTCGGCGCCTATGGCGCGCTGTTCGAAACCACCGACGGCGGCAAGCACTGGGAAGACGCCAGCGACCGCCTCGACAACGAAGACCAGTTCCACCTCAACGCCATCACGGCCGTGAAAGACGCCGGCCTGTTCATCGTGGGCGAGGCCGGCAGCATGTTCCGCTCCGCCGATGGGGGCCAGACCTGGGAAAAGCTCGAAGGCCCCTATGAAGGCTCGCTGTTCGGCGTCATCGGCACCGCCCAGCCTTCCACGCTGCTGGCCTACGGCTTGCGCGGCAATCTCTATCGCTCCACCGACTTCGGCGGCTCTTGGGAGCAGGTCGAACTCAAGGCCGCCCGCGGGGCCCTGGAGTTCGGCCTGTCGGGAGGCACGCTGCTGGCGGACGGCTCCATCGTGATCGTCGGCAACGGCGGCAGCGTGGTGCGTAGCACCGACGATGGCGTGAGCTTCAGCGTGTACAACCGTCCGGACCGGATTTCCGTGGCCGCGGTCACGGCGGCGGGCAACGGCAACCTGATCCTGGCGGGGCAAGGCGGCGTGCGCGCCACCACGGCCACCGGTGCTGAACTGAGCAAATGAGTCGAGCCTGCACGACGGGCAAAAAAACAAGAAGGCGGACCCCATGAGCAGTCATCACCAAGACAAGGCGACGTTCCTCGAGCGCCTGATTTTCAATAACCGCCCGGCAGTGATCGTCATTTGCCTGCTGGTCAGCCTTTTCCTGTTCTGGCAGGCCACGCTGATCCGGCCGTCCACCAGTTTCGAGAAAATGATCCCGCTCAAGCATCCTTTCATCGAGAAGATGCTCGAACACCGCAATGACCTGGCGAACCTGGGCAATACCGTGCGGATCTCGGTGGAAGCCACCGACGGTGACATTTTCTCCAAGGAATACATGGAGACCCTGCGCCAGATCCACGACGAGGTGTTCTACATTTCCGGCGTCGACCGTTCCGGGCTCAAGTCGCTGTGGAGCCCGAGCGTGCGCTGGACCGAGGTGACGGAGGAGGGCTTTGCCGGTGGCGAGGTGATTCCCCAGAGCTACAACGGTTCGGCCGACAGCCTCGACCTGCTGCGCAACAACGTTCTCAAGTCCGGCCAGGTCGGGCGCCTGGTGGCCAACGATTTCAAGTCGAGCATCATCGACATCCCGTTGCTGGAGTCCTACCCGGACCCGCAGGACCAGGGCAAGTTGCTGGCGCTGGACTACCAGAAGTTCTCCCACGAGCTTGAAGACAAGATCCGCAACAAGTTCGAGGCGCAGAACCACAACGTGCAGATCCACATCGTCGGTTTCGCCAAGAAGGTCGGCGACCTGATCGATGGCCTGATCATGGTGGTGATGTTCTTCGGCGTGGCCTTCGTCATCACCCTGGTGCTGTTGTACTGGTTCACCCACTGCATGCGCAGCACCATTGCGGTACTGAGCACCACGCTGGTGGCGGTGGTCTGGCAACTGGGGTTGATGCACGCCGCCGGTTTCGGCCTCGATCCCTACTCGATGCTGGTGCCGTTCCTGATCTTTGCCATCGGCATTTCCCACGGCGTGCAGAAGATCAACGGCATCGCCTTGCAGTCCAGCGAGGCGGACAACGCCCTGACCGCCGCGCGGCGCACGTTCCGCCAGCTGTTCCTGCCGGGAATGATCGCGATCCTGGCGGACGCCGTCGGCTTCATTACCCTGCTGATCATCGACATCGGCGTGATCCGCGAGCTGGCCATCGGTGCCTCCATCGGCGTGGCGGTGATCGTGTTCACCAACCTGATCCTGCTGCCCGTGGCGATTTCCTACGTCGGCATCAGCAAGCGTGCCATCGAGCGCAGCAAGAAGGACGCGACCCGCGAGCATCCGTTCTGGCGTGTGCTGTCGAACTTCGCCAGCGCCAAGGTCGCGCCGGTGTCCATTGCCCTGGCCCTGATCGCCTTCGGCGGCGGCCTGTGGTACAGCCAGAACCTGAAGATCGGCGACCTCGACCAGGGCGCGCCGGAACTGCGGCCGGACTCGCGCTACAACCAGGACAACAATTTCATCATCAGCAACTACTCCACCAGTTCCGACGTGCTGGTGGTGATGGTCAAGACCAAGGCCGAGGGCTGCTCGCGCTACGAAGCCATGGCGCCGATCGACGAGCTGATGTGGAAGATGCAGAACACCGAGGGCGTGCAGTCGGCGATTTCCCTGGTGACCGTGTCCAAGCAGATGATCAAGGGCATGAACGAGGGCAACCTGAAGTGGGAAACCCTGTCGCGCAACCCTGACGTGCTGAACAACTCCATCGCCCGGGCTGATGGTCTGTACAACAACAGTTGCTCCCTGGCGCCGGTGCTGGTGTTCCTCAACGACCACAAGGCCGAGACCCTGGACCGCGCCGTCACGGCGGTGCAGGAATTCGCCAAGGAAAACAACCGCGATGGCCTGGAGTTCATCCTCGCCGCCGGTAACGCCGGCATCGAAGCGGCCACCAACGAGGTGATCAAGGAGTCGGAGCTGACCATCCTGATCCTGGTGTACATCTGTGTGGCGACCATGTGCATGATCACCTTCCGCTCCTGGGCGGCGACCTTGTGCATCGTGCTGCCGCTGGTGCTGACCTCGGTGCTGGGCAACGCGCTGATGGCGTTCATGGGCATCGGTGTGAAGGTCGCGACCCTGCCGGTGGTGGCGTTGGGCGTGGGGATTGGCGTGGACTACGGCATCTACATCTACAGCCGCCTGGAAAGCTTCCTGCGGGCCGGGTTGCCGTTGCAGGAAGCGTACTACCAGACGCTCAAGTCCACCGGTAAAGCCGTCCTGTTCACCGGCCTGTGCCTGGCCATCGGCGTGTGCACCTGGATCTTCTCGGCCATCAAGTTCCAGGCCGACATGGGCCTGATGCTGACGTTCATGCTGTTGTGGAACATGTTCGGTGCGCTGTGGCTGCTGCCGGCACTGGCGCGATTCCTGATCAAGCCGGAAAAACTGGCGGGGCAGAAGGGCAATTCGTTGTTTGCCCATTGACCGGTTAAGTTCAGCGCAGAACCCGTGGCGAGGGAGCTTGCTCCCGCTGGGCTGCGAAGCAGCCCCAAAAGAGCCGCCTCCATCAATCTGATACATCGAGGGGGCAGGTTCAGGGGCTGCTGCGCAGCCCAGCGGGAGCAAGCTCCCTCGCCACAGTTGTTTGCAGTGTTCGTCGATCAAGGCGCCAACGGCAGAAACCGGCTCTGGGCCAGCGACTTGCTGATCTGCCCTCGATGTACATTCACCACCGCATAGGGGCTGGTGGCCTTGGCCAGCAGTGAGTGGTAGTGCTCCTTGCGTTGCTCCTTGGTCTTGAGGTGCGCAACGCTGAAGTTGTCCTTCGGTGTGTCGGCCGCTTCGTAATGAAAATGCGCGTACCAGATCGGGAAGCCGTCTCGGTCGTTGATGGCGTATTCCTGGAGGAAGTCCTTGCGGGCGCCTTGCAGGGCCGTGCGGTCGCCGAGCCGGGCCACCTGTATCAGGTTTTTCTCGAACAGGAACCGCAGGTTGCCGTCGGTGGGTGGCAGTTTCAGGCTCAGTTCGATACGCAGGTCGCTGCCCTTGGTGGTCAGTTGGTGGGCGGCGTCTGACAATTGTCGGCTCAGTTCCTCGTTGGCCGGGGTGCGCGAGGCGGGCGATGCACTGAACGCCCGGTCGAGTTCTTCGCCGAGCGTGCGGAAGTGACTTGCCTCATTGTTCAGGATTTCCTCTATTTCCTGAGGATGCCGACAGTGTGTCTTGTAGCTTTCGGCGCGGCTCATGCGCTTGTCCAATTCGTCGAGCAGTTCTCGTGCCTGGGTTCGGATGGCCTTGAACGATCGGGTCTGGGGCGCCGGGGTCGGGCGGCGTACATCGACCACATCCCAGACATCCTCGTGGCGCGAATAGGTGGCAAGTATTTGGTTGCTGCCCTTGGAGTGCATTTCGACAACTTCGATGGGTTGGCTCGTGCCGGCGGGTTTCAGGTCGCCGATCAAGACGCCATTGTGGCGGGTTCTGATCAACTTTTTCTGCGGCAGCCCGGCGCCGGTCCTGGGGCGCTTCGGTATACGCTTGCGCGGTTTTGGCTCGGGTTTGATTTCAGCGGCGAGTTTGTTGGAGACCTCCTGGTAAAGACCCTCGACCAGTTTGAGCAACCTGTCGAAATAGGATTCGTTGATGTCGTCCAGGTAAAGGGCCTTTGTCCCCTTCAACGTATCCAGGGTCTTGCCGTAGTGCTCGGTCAGGCTTTCCAGCACTTCGATTCTGTCTGACGGGGAGACGTCGTAGGTTTGCAGGTCATCGTGGGAACGGATGTGTTCCATCAGTGGTATGAGAATGCGCAGCAGGCGGTCGGGCAGGGCGGATTGGCGGTTTTTCACCGACAACATGGGGAGCGTGGTGAGTTGCCGGATTTTACTGCCAAAGGCGTTACTCTCATTGGCGGGACGGTTGCGGGTCAGCCGTTCGAACGCCCGTGCGCCCGAGGCGTCGAGGTTCAATAGCCGCTCGAGGTAGTCGTCCTTGAGTTCCAGCCAATGGATCGCCTGGTCATTGATGTTGCTCTTGGTGTCGAGGTATTTCATATAAGACTCGACGTCACGGATGACCATTTCCCTGATGTCGGTAGACTCTCTAAACTGAGGATGTGCTCGCTGGAGGGCCAGGAGCTCCTGTTCAGTGATCACGAACGCCTTGCGGGCATTGTTGATCACGTTTTCCATGAGCACATGCATGGAGCCGGACGGGAAACCGATGCCCAGGCTGGCGCGTTCGGCCGCGCTGTTCGCCAGCGTCAGGTACGCCTCGGTCTGTTCCTTGAGCAGGTCGTAGAAAATCTTGCGTTTCGCCGCCCGCTGGGCTTCGGTGTAGTTGCCACCTTCCTCGGTCCGGGTCATGACTTGCTGAGCCACGTCCAGGGCTTTTTGCCGATCGGCATCTTGCGCTTCCAACCGGTTGGATTCATCAGTCAACTGCTTGGCCCGCTCCAGGTTGACACGGCGCTGGGCGTCCACCCGCTTGGGGGGTGAACCGCCGAGCAGACGCAGGCGCAAATCCAGGTGCCAATGGCCCTGGTCATCGACTCGTAACGGCGGACCGTTCTTGTCGGCGTCGAGCGGAGCGAGGGGGTCGACGATGGTTGCACTGCCATCGTATTCAGGCGTGACCCGATAGAAGGCCCCTTCGACCTGGGCATGCCATTTGTTGTCGATCACGTACAGGCCCTTGAACGGGCCGTTTTCAATGGGGTCGGGCAAGGTCTTGGGGGAGGGCACCTGCAATTGTTGCAATCGCGCCTGTTGTTGCGGCGTCGGCTGGCCACTGGCCCTGGCGAAATTGAAATCCAGGCGCCGGCTGTTGGACTCGGCGGGGGCGTCAGGTTCGGCCACGGTGCCCTCCACGAGGGTGGGCGCCGCCGGTTCGGGCCATTGCTCGGCGACGGCGCGCGGCGCGGGCGGGCGCATGGCCTCCTGTTGCACCGACTCGGGCAGCGCGGCACGCGGCACCGGCCCACGGCCGGCAGGCAACTGGCTTACCAGCAGGGCTAGGTTGACGAGCAGGTCGACCGCGGCAAACTCGCGGGCCACCGGGTCGGCGCTGATCAGCGCCGGCATGTCCTGCTGGGCGCTGGCCATCAGGTTCCAGAGCCAGACGGTGGTCATGGCCGGGCCGCGCAGCAAAGGGAACAGCAAGGTGTTGAACAACAGGCCGCCGCCTTCGAGCAACACCGCCCAGCGACTTTCGCGATTGGACACCGAATCCCGGTCGGCCTGGGTCACCAGGGCCTGGGCGTTGCAGCCGTAGAGGTACTGCATCAGCTCGCCCTTGTGCAGCGATTGCAGCAGTTCGCCGTGGGCGTCGTCGAGGGCGAGCGTGGCGGGAGCAGGCTTGTCCGGGACACTGAATTCGTCACCGTTGAAGAACCGCATGATGTGAGGCTCCAGGAACCCACCGTTGGCGTAGATCGGGCGTGCGGCGTCGGGCAGCCAGGTCAGGATGCTGTCCTGCAGGTCCCCGGAGGTGGCAATGGCCTGCATCAGCGCCTCGCGGGTCGGGAATTGCTGCAGCGAGGGCGCGTAGAGCGGCCGATACAACAGGTGCGGACCGTTGGCGATGTCCTGAGCCTCGATGATGAACATGTTGGCCACGCTGTCGGGCCGGGCCTTGGGTTGGCGCAACACCCGCAACTGGCGAATGACCACCGGGCGACCGTCGACCCGCTGGCTCGCCGCGTCGGGTTGGAGCACGGCTTCCAGCAGGCGCAGGCCCTGGACGGTCATGCCGTTCTCCCCGGCCAGTTTCTGTTTCAAGGCTTCAAGCATCAGTTGCGCCGGGAGCTGTTCGGCGAAGATCCGTTGCCGCGCCTGCGCCCGGGGAACGTCGTCGACCAAATGCTCGCGCAGATAGCGAGGATAGGTCGCGCCAATGTCGACCTGTTCGATCAGTGGGTTGATAAAGGCCGGCGTCAGCCAGGTCGGCAGCGCCTGGCCCAGGCGATGGCTGAGGGTGAAGGTGCCGCTGGGGCGACCGACCAGGTTGTGGATGGCCAGTTCGGTCAGGCTCATCTGCCGCTTTTCGCTGAGGCCGATGGTGCCGGGATAACCCGCCGAAACGCTGAACGTCAGCACCACGTCGTCGGGTTGGAGTGGGCTCGCTGGCAGCGGGTTCGGACTGCGGTCGTTGGCCTTTCCCAGGTGTTCGAGCAAGGCGTTGGTGGTAAAGGCCTTGATGTCGTCGATGCCGCTGAGAAAGGTCTGGCCCTGGTGGCGTCGCTTGGCGCTGGCCAGCGCCAGGCTGTAGTGCTGGAGTGTCGTCTGGTCGACGATGGCGGCGTCTTTCAGCCAGGTGGGCAGCAGAGGGCCAAGGCGATCCTTCATGTCGGGTGACAGCCGCGGGGCGTCCAGCAGCGAGCGGGCCGGGTCGCTCAGGTCGCTGTAGAGATGCGTGAGCGCCTGGGTGTCGATCCCGGCGGGCAACTGCACCGCTTGCAGGTCGGCCAGTTGCTGCTCCAGCAGCATGGCCGCCTGGTGCTCGAAGACGTTGCCACTGATCTCTTGGCGTTGGCAGGTGATGGTGTCGACGGTGTATTGGCTGGCAATGCGTTTGCCCCAGTGGTGCTCGAAGGCCTCCAGGGAGGCAAAGGACAACACTGCGCTGCTGGGGCTGCACAAGAGCCATTCGCGCATGCCCTGATGGACGCGGGTCAGGAGGATCTCGCTGGCGACCAATGTCGTCTGGTTGCCACCCTGGGTGAGCTGGGTTTCCAGGTGGTAGGCATACACCGGCGCTTGTCGATTGAGGCACAAACGTTGCTCGTGGTCCGGCCACCGGACGATCTGGTCGAGGGTCTCGCGCGCCACCTCCGTGAGCCCGGGTTGTTGCAGGCCACGAAGGCTCAGGGTGTTGCGCAGCACATCGCTGAGCCAGCACCAGCGGCTGGTGTGGCGGCTCGCGTTGGCTTGGTCGTCGCCGCTGATGTCAGCGCTCCAGTAACCGACCAGCGCATCTTCCAGGTCGATCGGTACGCTCCAGGGCAGTTCAAGGATCGCTCGCCGGATGACCTGCATGTCCAGGCGTCGATCGCCTGACCAGAGGCGCCGTGGCGGGGCGTCGGAAAGAAAGCAGTCAAGTGCTCCCTTCGAGGTGAAGTCCGGGAGTGTGCCGCTGGCCAGGTAATCGAGGACCACGCCCATCAAGGGTTGGAAGTGCCAGCCGCGAGTGGTGACGTCCGGCGTCGCCAGTTGGGTCTTTAAGAGGTCGATGTCCAGCCACGGATCGGCTTTCTTGAGGGCCTGTTCGAGCAGACGCCGGGCGACCTGTTCGAGGGTCGGGCGACTGGCGAATTGCAGGCTGACACATTGGGCCAGCGCAGGGATCGAATCAGCGGTGGAAGGAGTGCTCATGAGAAGTCCTTTTCACGAAACATGGCCGTCGGGATGACGGCGAGAAAAGTATCGACTTCCATGGCATGGGCAGGCGGTACATAAGTACCGCCTGTTGAGAACAATGTCGGTTAGCCAAGCGTTGCGCTTTCTGACCTGATCAAGCGGGATCGGCTCCCAGCACAACGTTCAATGCGCTGCGGGCGTCGTCCAGTTGCACCAGCGTGGCGTGGCGGGCGCCGAGGGCGTCGCGGTTCTCGATGGCGGTGAGGATCGCCCTGTGCCGCGGCATCGCCAGCTCGTGGAGGTTGGGCCGTTGGTTGGAATGCTTGAGCGCTTCGGCGATGGCCACCGACAACATGTTGCACAAGTTGGCGAGCAGGTCGTTGTGGGTGGCGTCGGCGATGCGGCTGTGGAAGTCCAGGTCCGGTTGCAGCAGGGCTTCGGGCGTCGGGGCGGCGTCCATGCGTTCATAGGCTTCGCGGATGGCGGCGATGTCGGCGTCGGTGGCGAACTGCGCAGCCAGGGCGGCGGCAGCGGGTTCGATGATGCTGCGCACGCTGGTCAGCAAGCCGAAGAACTCGTTTTGCGGGCTGCTTTGCATCAACCAGTGCAACACGTCCGGGTCGAGCATGTGCCATTCGCGCCGGGCCTTGACCACCGTGCCCACCCGCGGGCGTGAATACACCAGGCCCTTGGCGACCAGCACCCGGGTGGCCTCGCGCAGGACCGGACGGCTCACGGCGTATTCCTCGCACAGCAAGGCTTCGGCTGGCAGTTTGTCGTCTGGCTTGAAGCGCCCGGAAACGATCTGCATGCCCAGTTCCTGGACGATGCGCGCGTGCATGCTTTTGCGGTCGGAAGGTTTGCGGTAATCCATGGACGCGAAGCGATCCTGTGCGGGAGGGGTGCTGCGCATGATAGCAGGCGCGGCGTGGGCGGGTCGCTAGTGCGAACTTGAATCCACTGAGGATTAGAACTGTGGGAGCGGGCTTGCTCGCGAAGGCGGCGTGTCAGTCGATATTGATGTTGACGGTGCCGCGGTCTTCGCGAGCAAGCCCGCTCCCACAAGGATTTCTGGCGGACGGGATTTCCGGACCGCCTCAAAATCACTGTGGGAGTAGTCAATGTTGGATCAATGAGAGTGCCGTGGCACTTCCGCCCCGCGGCAGCCGACCAGGAAGTCGAAGTCGCAGCCTTGGTCCGCTTGCAGCACATGGTCGATGTACAACTGGCGATAGCCACCCACCAGCAATTGTTGGGGCGGGGCGAGATCGGCCAGGCGGGCGGCGAGTTCGGCGTCGGGAATGTCCAGGTGCAGGCGACCGCTGGCGCAATCCAGTTCGATGAAATCACCTTCCTTCACCGCCGCCAGCGGGCCACCGGCGGCCGCTTCCGGCGCCACGTGCAACACCACGGTGCCGTAGGCGGTGCCACTCATGCGGGCATCGGAAATGCGCACCATGTCGGTAACGCCCTGGGCCAGCAGCTTGGCCGGCAAGCCCATGTTGCCCACCTCGGCCATGCCCGGATAACCCTTGGGCCCGCAGTTCTTCATCACCAGGATCGAGCTGGCGTCCACGTCCAGTTCCGGGTCGTTGATCCGCGCTTTGTATTCGTCGAAGTTTTCGAACACCACCGCCCGGCCGCGGTGTTGCATCAGCTCAGGCGTGGCGGCGGAAGGCTTGAGCACCGCCCCCAGTGGCGCCAGGTTGCCGCGTAGCACGCAGATGCCGCCGTCGGCGCGGATCGGGTTGTCCAGGGTGCGGATGACTTCGTCCTGGCCATAGATCGGCGCGTCCTTGGTGTTTTCGCCGAGGCTCTTGCCGTTGACCGTCAGGGCGTCGGGGTGGGGGATCAGGTTCGCTTCGCCGAGGCGGCGCAGCACGGCGGGCAGGCCGCCGGCGTAGTAGAACTCTTCCATCAGGAAGCGCCCGGACGGTTGCAGGTCGACGATGGTCGGCATGCCGCGACCGATGCGGGTCCAGTCGTCCAGCTCCAGTTGCACGCCGATGCGCCCAGCGATGGCCTTGAGGTGGATCACCGCGTTGGTGGAACCGCCGATGGCCGCGTTGACGCGGATGGCGTTTTCAAAGGCTTCCTTGGTCAGGATCTTCGACAGCCGCAGATCTTCGCGGACCATCTCCACGGCGCGCATGCCGGACATGTGGGCCAGCACGTAGCGGCGTGCGTCCACCGCCGGAATCGCAGCGTTGTGCGGCAGCGAGGTACCGAGGGCTTCGGCCATGCAGGCCATGGTCGAGGCCGTGCCCATGGTGTTGCAGGTGCCGGCCGAGCGGGACATGCCGCCCTCGGCCGCGAGGAAGTCATCGAGGGTGATGGTGCCGGCCTTGACCTGTTCGCTCAACTGCCAGACCACGGTGCCCGAACCGATGTCCTGGCCCTTGTGCTTGCCGTTGAGCATCGGTCCGCCGGTGACGACGATGGCGGGTACATCGCAACTGGCGGCGCCCATCAGCAGGGCGGGGGTGGTCTTGTCGCAACCGGTGAGCAGCACCACGCCGTCAATCGGGTTGCCGCGGATCGCCTCTTCCACGTCCATGCTCGCCAGGTTGCGGGTCAGCATGGCGGTGGGGCGCAGGTTCGATTCGCCGTTGGAGAACACCGGGAATTCCACCGGGAAGCCCCCGGCCTCGATCACGCCGCGTTTGACATGCTCGGCAATCTGCCGGAAGTGCGCGTTGCACGGTGTCAGCTCCGACCAGGTGTTGCAGATGCCGATGATCGGCTTGCCATGGAACTGATGGTCGGCGATGCCCTGATTTTTCATCCAGCTGCGGTACATGAAGCCGTTTTTGTCGGCGGTGCCAAACCATTGGGCCGAGCGCAGGGAGGGTTTCTTATCAGACATGATCGATTCTCTTATTGTATGACTATATTGTTCGAACTGAAGCGTAACATAAGCGCAATTTGCGCCGTTTGGAAGTGTTGTTGGGTAAATAGTATTACTATATAGTCCGGTTCAACGGAGGGATTGTCCTGGCGGTCGTGCGCGAGAGAAATCCCCCGAGTTCTATAACAACAACAATTGGAGAACGGTCCCATGAGCCAGGAACTGCGGCTTATTCGTCGCATCACGCTGAAACTGATTCCCTTCCTGATCCTGCTGTACCTGATCGCCTACGTGGACCGCTCCGCCGTAGGTTTTGCCAAGCTGCACATGGGCGCCGACCTGGGCATCGGCGACGCCGCCTACGGCCTGGGCGCGGGGCTGTTTTTCATCGGCTACTTCCTGCTGGAAATCCCGAGCAACCTGATGCTCGAACGCTTCGGCGCGCGCCGCTGGTTCGCCCGGATCATGATCACCTGGGGCGCCATCACCATTGGCATGGCGTTCGTGCAGGGGCCCAACAGCTTCTATGTGATGCGCTTCCTGCTCGGGGCCGCCGAAGCTGGCTTCTTCCCCGGCGTGCTGTACTACATCACCCAGTGGTTCCCGGTGCGCCATCGCGGCAAGATCCTGGGCCTGTTCATTCTTTCCCAACCCATTGCCATGATGATCACCGGCCCCGTGTCCGGCGGCTTGCTGGGCATGGACGGGGTCCTGGGCCTGCATGGCTGGCAGTGGTTGTTCATCGTCATCGGTCTGCCGGCGGTGCTGTTGACCTGGCCGGTGCTGCGCTACCTGCCCGACGGCCCGCAACAGGTCAAGTGGATGGACCAGGCGGAGAAGGACTGGCTGACCGGCGAGCTGAAGAAGGATTTGCAGGCATACGGCCAGACCCGTCACGGCAACCCGCTGCACGCCCTGAAGGACAAGCGGGTCTTGCTGCTGGCGCTGTTCTACCTGCCGGTGACCCTGAGCATCTACGGCTTGGGTCTGTGGCTGCCAACGCTGATCAAGCAGTTCGGTGGCAGTGACCTGGTGACCGGTTTCGTGTCGTCGGTGCCGTACATCTTCGGCATCCTCGGCTTGCTGATCATCCCGCGCAGCTCCGACCGCCTGAATGATCGCTACGGTCACCTGGCGGTGCTCTATGTCCTGGGTGCCATGGGCCTGTTCCTCAGTGCCTGGCTGTCGGTTCCGGTGTTGCAACTGGCGGCGTTGTGCTTGGTGGCGTTCGCGCTGTTTTCCTGCACGGCGGTGTTCTGGACATTGCCGGGGCGCTTCTTCGCCGGCGCCAGTGCGGCGGCGGGCATTGCGTTGATCAACTCGGTGGGCAACCTGGGCGGCTACATCGGGCCGTTCGTGATCGGTGCGCTGAAGGAGTACACCGGCAGCCTGGCGTCGGGGTTGTATTTCCTGTCGTGCGTGATGGTGTTCGGCCTGGTGCTGACCGGCGTGGTCTATCGCCTGCTGGAACGCAAGCACGTGCTGCCGGCGGACCAGTTCGCGGCCAGTGCCCGGGGGGCGACGCGTACTTGAGGTCACTGCGATCGCCTGTGGGAGCGCGTTTTTGTGGCGAGGGAGCTTGCTCCCGCTGGGGTGCGAAGCGCCCCCTAATATCAGGCATCGAGTTTATTCAGGCAAAACATAATCGCCTGTTTTGCGACTGCTACGCAGTCGAGCGGGAGCAAGCTCCCTCGCCACACAAGCTGGCAAGGGGGCTGACCGTTTCACTGCATATTCACGTTTTGTTTCACAGGAGAAAACCATGCGTTTAGTTCAGTTCGAATTGCCCAACGGCGAGCGCCGCGTCGGTGTGGTCGACGGCGACCAGGTGCGCGAAGTGCACAGTGCGACGAGCGTGCGCGAGCTGGCGCTGGCGGCCATCAAGGCAGGCGTGAAGCTTGAGCAACAGGTCAATGGCCTGGGCCTGGGGGCCGGTCACGACTACGCGCGGTTGCTCGCCGAGCTGCGCATCCTGCCGCCACTGGATCACCCGGACCCGGCGCACCTGCTGGTCAGCGGCACCGGGCTGACCCACCTGGGCAGCGCGTCGGCGCGGGACAAGATGCACCAGCAGGCCGGTGACGAAGCGGCCATGACCGACACCATGCGCATCTTCAAGTGGGGCGTGGAGGGCGGTAAGCCCGCCTCGGGACAGGCGGGCGTGCAACCGGAATGGTTCTACAAGGGCGACGGTAGCATCGTGGTCCGCCCGGGCCAGCCGTTCCCCTTGCCACCGTTCGCCGAGGATGCCGGCGAGGAGCCGGAAATCAGCGGCCTGTATGTCATCGGTTTCGACGGCAAGCCTTACCGGGTGGGCTTCGCGGTGGGCAACGAATTCTCCGACCACGTGATGGAACGCAAGAATTACCTGTACCTGGCCCATTCGAAATTGCGCAGTTGCAGTTTTGGTCCGGAACTTCGCCTTGGTGAATTGCCTCAACATCTGTCCGGGAGCAGTCGTATCCTGCGCAATGGCGAAGTGCTGTGGCAGAACGAGTTCCTCAGTGGCGAGGCGAACATGTGCCATAGCCTCGAAAACCTGGAGTTCCACCATTTCAAGTACAGTCAGTTCCTGCGTCCGGGGGACGTCCACGTTCATTTCTTCGGCACCGCGACCCTGTCGTTCGCCGATGGCATCCGCACCCAGCCGGGGGACGTGTTCGAGATCAGCCAGGCCGAATTCGGCGCGCCGCTGGTCAATGGCATCGCCCCGGTGGACGCGGTGTTCACCCCAGGCACTATCGGCACACTCTAAAAGGAGACTTGCATGAACCAGATCCTTGGCCACAACTACATCGGTGGCGCGCGCAGCGCGGCCGGCCAGACGCGTTTGCAGAGTTTCGATGCCAGCAGCGGCGAAGCCTTGCCGGGTGAGTTCGTCCAGGCCACGGCCGAAGAAGTCGACGCCGCCGCCAAGGCCGCGGCCGCTGCGTATCCGGCATACCGCAGCCTGAGCGCCGCGCGCCGCGCGGAATTTCTCGACGCCATCGCCGATGAGCTGGACGCCCTGGGCGATGAGTTCGTGGCCGTGGTCTGCCGTGAAACCGCCTTGCCCGCGGCCCGCATCCAGGGCGAACGCGGTCGCACCAGCGGCCAGATGCGCCTGTTCGCCAAGGTCCTGCGCCGGGGCGATTTCTATGGCGCGCGGATCGATCGCGCGTTGCCGGAGCGCACGCCGCTGCCGCGTCCGGACCTGCGTCAGTACCGCATCGGCCTCGGCCCGGTGGCGGTGTTCGGCGCGAGCAATTTCCCCCTGGCGTTTTCCACTGCCGGTGGCGACACCGCCGCTGCCCTGGCCGCCGGTTGCCCGGTGGTGTTCAAGGCCCACAGCGGGCACATGGCAACGGCCGAATGGGTGGCTGACGCGATCATCCGCGCGGCGGAAAAAACCGCCATGCCGGCGGGTGTGTTCAACATGATCTACGGCGGTGGCGTCGGTGAGTGGCTGGTCAAGCACCCGGCCATCCAGGCAGTGGGCTTCACCGGTTCTCTCAAGGGCGGACGCGCGCTGTGCGACATGGCGGCGGCGCGGCCCCAGCCGATCCCGGTGTTTGCCGAAATGTCGAGCATCAACCCGGTGATCGTCCTGCCCCAGGCCTTGGCAACCCGCGCCGACAGCGTGGCCCGCGACCTCACGGCCTCGGTGGTGATGGGCTGCGGTCAGTTCTGTACCAACCCGGGCCTGGTAATCGGCATCCGTTCAGCGCAATTCACTGCGTTCACCCAGCAAGTGGCGGCGCTGATCGGTGACCAGGCGCCGCAAACCATGCTCAACGCCGGGACCCTGCAAAGCTATGGCAAAGGCTTGCAGAAGTTGCTCGCCCACCCAGGCATCGAGCACTTGGCCGGGCGCGCGCAGCAGGGCAACCAGGCCCAGCCGCAGTTGTTCAAGGCCGACGCCAGCCTGCTGATCAACGGTGACGAGGCGTTGCAGGAAGAAGTGTTCGGCCCGACGACCGTGTTCGTTGAAGTGGCCGATCAGGCACAACTCACCGCAGCGCTCAATGGCCTGCACGGCCAACTGACCGCGACGATCATTGGCGAGCCGACGGACTTCGAACAGTTCGGCGAATTGACCCCATTGCTGGAGCAGAAGGTCGGGCGCATCTTGCTCAACGGTTATCCGACCGGGGTGGAAGTGTGCGATTCGATGGTCCACGGCGGGCCGTATCCGGCGACGTCCGATGCACGCGGCACTTCGGTGGGCACGCTGGCGATCGATCGTTTCCTGCGGCCGGTGTGCTTCCAGAATTACCCCGACAGCCTGCTGCCGGAACCGTTGAAGAACGCCAACCCGCTGGGCATCCTGCGGTTGGTGGACGGGGTGCCGGGGCGCGAGGCGCTCTGAGGATCGCGGTGGGGCCGTGGCATTGATGTTGAATGGGCCGGCCTCTTCGCGGGCAAGCCCGCTCCCACAGGGGATCTTTTTGAATACAGCGTTTGTGTTCGCTGGAAATCCAACTGTGGGAGCGGGCTTGCCCGCGAAGAGGCCGACCCAGCCAACGTCGCTTCTGAAGTGATGGCCACGGCCCACTCGCCCATTGGGCTATCATGTCCACTTCCCCAATGAATGACTGATGCCCATGACTGCCGTAACTGACACTCTGCTCGATGCCCTTCACAAATGCGACATGCTGATCATCGACGGGCTGCATGCATTCGATTTCTCCCTCGACGAGCAGGACCAGTTGCACGTCGAGTGCATGAACGGCCGTACCCTCGAACATTGGCGCTTTACCCCGGCGCAGATGCAGGCCGCGACCTTCGACCCGGCCCGCAAGCACTGGATCATCACCAGCGATTCGGGTGACCACCACTTGGAATGCGTGGAAGCGACCAGCGGCCACGACGATGAGGACGACGAACATGAAGATGCGTAGTCTCTGGCCACTGTTGATGGCTGGCAGCGTGGGAGCCATGGGTGTGCAGGCCGCAACCGATGAGCATTACCCGCTGTTGGTGGGTTCCTACACCGCCGGCCAGAGCCAAGGCATCTATCGCCTGCAATTCGACAGCCGCACCGGTCAGCTCGATCCCAAGCCCTTGCAAGTGGTCAAGACCGACAACCCTTCCTGGCTGACCCTGTCGCCGGACATGACCCGGCTGTTCGCGGTCAACGAAAACGGACCGGGACAGAAAGACCCGGTGGGCAAGGTGAGCAGCTACGCCATCGATCCCAAGAGCCATGAGCTGAGCCTGATCAACCAGGTGCAATCCTTGGGCAATGAGCCGACCCATTCCAGCCTCAGCGGCGATGGCCGGCATCTGCTGGTGAGCAACTATTCGGTCGTGGAAGACCCGGGCGGCACCCTGGCGGTGCTGCCGGTCGGCGCCGATGGCAAGCTGGCGCCGGTGGTGCAGTTGAGCAGCCATCAGCCGAGTCGAGTCAACCCCGAGCGGCAGATGTCGGCCCACGTTCACTCGGCGGTGTCGTCACCTGACGGCAAGTATGTGTTCGCCAACGACCTGGGGGCGGACAAGGTGTTCATCTACCGCTACGACCCCAAGGCCAATCCTGAGTTGCCACTGACGCCAGCGGATCCGGCGTTTGTGCAGTTGCCACCCGGCAGCGGGCCACGGCACCTGTTGTTCAGCGGTGATGGCAAGCACGCCTGGCTGACCATGGAGATGACCGCGCAAGTGGCGGTGTTCGACTATCAGGACGGGCGCCTGGCCCAGCGACAACTGGTGGACCTGGCGGCCGGCAAGCCCCAGGCAGGTAAAGCAGCGGCGGGGCTGCATGCGTCCAGGGACGGCAAGTTCCTTTACGTCAGCAATCGCGGCACCACCAACGAGGTGCTGGTGTTCGCCATCGACCCGGCGGCGGGGACGCTCAAGGAGCTGCAACGCCGTTCCGTGGAAGGCGATCACCCTCGCGAGTTCAGCCTCGACCCGAGCGAGAAGTTCTTGCTGGTGGCCAACCAGAAGAGCAACCAGATTGTCGTGATCGAGCGTGATCCCAAGACCGGCCTGCTGGGTAAAACCGTGCAGAAACTGGCGATGGATGCCCCCAGCGACCTGAAGTTCATCCTGCGGCAATAGACCGCAGGCCCCGATTTTCGGGGCCTGCGTGGTTGTATCAACGGGACTGATATTCGCTAGTAGCGCAAAGCATTTCAAAGCGGGACGCCTCGGCGCGTAAGTTTGCTTCACGGCCCAACCGGGCAGACAAGCCAACTGAATCCGAGGACTACCGCCATGAACTTCAATCTCTTCTCCGTCATCGCCGCTTCCGCCATCTCGGCCACTGTCGCGCTGCCTGCCAGTGCCAGTGTCGAAATCAGCGAGAAAAGAAACCACACCCAGAGCTACACCCAGAAGTACTTGCAACAAAGCGCCAATTTCTACGCCGCGCTGGACCACAAGGCCCAACACTGAGCGACCCTGCTGCAACTGAAGCCTGCGATCTTTTCGTCTTTCAAAAAGAGAAAAGATCGCAGGCTTCGTCGTTTTCGGGGTTCGCCGGAAATCCTGCTGTAATATCACTTGGCCATGTGTTTAAATTTGACGCTGACAAATTGACTCCTTTGCCGATAAGGATCGACACCATGGCGATGCGTCTGGCAGTGATGCTGCTGTTCCTCTATTCCACCCCGATCGTCTCCGCAGCCCAGCCGGTTCCCGGCGAACTGGAAGTGGCGCGGGAGCGATTACTCAGTTTGCTGAACGATTGACCTAGGATCGAACGCGACCGCTGTTGTGGCGAGGGAGCTTGCTCCCGCTGGGCTGCGCAGCAGACCTTTCTTTGAGATTGCTGCGCAATCGAGCGGGAGCAAGCTCCCTCGCCACAGGGGTGATGTGTGGGCTGTTAGTCACTTCGCCATGATCGCCACGAACAGCTCCGACTCCAGAAACCGTTGCAGCCATCGTTGCAGATGAGGGTAGGGCGCCTGGGCAAACCATTCGCGGTCGACGTGGGCGAACTGGCGTATGAAAGGCATCAAGGCCACGTCGGCCAGGCTCTGGTGAGGTGCGACCAGAAAGGGCCGGGTTTCGAGCAACGCTTCTAACGTGCGTAGAAACCCCTCACCCTCAGTTCGATAGTGTTCCACCGGATGCTGCGGATGACGTTCGGGGTACTTGTAGCGATTCAGGTGCTGCTTGAACCCCTGGTCGTTTTCCTCGATCAACGCCGCCGTCGCCGCTTGACCGACGGGATCGCCCAGCAACCGCCAGTCCTGCGGATCATGCTGGGCCAGGGCCCAGTTCATGATCTCCAGGCTCTCATCGATTACCCGGCCATCGGCCCACAGCACCGGCACCGTGCCTTTGCTGGAAAGCGAGAGCATCTCGGCCGGCTTGGCCTTCAGGCTGACTTCGACAATCTCCAGTTCCACCGCGGCGTAGCGCAAGGCCATGCGCGCCCGCATGGCGTAAGGGCAGCGCCGGAAGGAATAAAGCGTGGCGTGGCTCATTTCACCTCCACCGTGCTCAAGCCGTTGCCCTGGCGACGCACCTGGATCTGCACCGGGATCCGTTCGTGCATTTCCTGCACATGGGAAATCACCGCCACCTTGCGGCCCTGGGCCTGCAAGCCGTCGAGCGCGTCCATCGCCAGTTGCAGGGACTCGGGGTCGAGGCTGCCGAAACCTTCGTCGATGAACAGCGACTCGATCCGCAACGTGCTGGACGCCATCGAGGCCAGGCCCAGCGCGAGGGCCAGGGACACCAGGAACGTCTCGCCACCCGACAGCGAATGCACCGAGCGCAGTTCGTCGCCCATTTCCGTGTCCATCACCAGCAACCCGAGCATGCTGCCGCCGCGCTTGAGCCGGTAGCGACGGACCAGTTGCCGGAGCTGGGCGTTGGCGTGGTGCACCAAAAGGTCAAGGTTGTAGGCCTGGGCGAGCTTGCGGAAACGGTCGCCGGTGGCCGAGCCGATCAGCGCATCCAGGCGCGCCCAGCGCTGATACTCGGCATAGGCCTGCTCGATCTGTTGCGCCAGGGCCTGGTTGGCGTTCTGTCGGCGCTGGTCTTCGGCCTGTTCGGCGCGCAGTTCGGCGCAACGTTGTTCGCTGGCGGCGAATTGGCCCTGCACCTCGGCAAGGGCGTTGGCCAACTGCTCGGGCAACAGGTTGCCATTGTGCTGGGCCTGATGATTGTGCAAACGCTGCTCGCGTTCGGTGAGCAGCACACGGGCCTGTTCGATGGCCTTTTCGCTGTTGAGCAAGCGCTGGCGTAGCTGGCTGACGCCTGCCTCGTCCAACGCCAGCAAGGCCTCCAGCGCCGCGTCGTCCAGCTCGGGATGGGACGCGCGCCATTGGGCGATGCCAGCGACCAATGCCTGCTGCTCGGTTTCCAAGGCTTGCACCTGTTCCTGCCGGGCCTTGAGCTCGGCTGCCCGTTGCACCAAGGCGTTGCGCAGTGCCTGTAGCTGTTGACCGGCGGAGGCCTCGGCCGTGCGCGCCTGCTCCAGGGCCTGGTCAAGTCGCTGCTGCCAGTGTTCGGCGCTGGCGTGTTCGCCCAGCAGTTGCGCGAGCCTCTGCTGGCAGGCCTGCTGCTGTTCGGCCAGGGCCTGGAACTGCTGTTGCGCCGATTCCAACTGCTGCACGCGGGTCTGCTGGCGGTCCTGTTCTTTTTCCAGGGTCTGCTGGCGATTGAGCTGTTCGGCGAGTTCGTCGCGCTGCTGCTCCAATTGCGCCAGGCGCTGGGCAATCTGCTGGTCGAGTTGCAGGAACGTCGCGGCGGGCTCGGTGCGCAAGGCCTGCAAGGTATCAGCCGGCAACAATGCGCTGAAATGGCCCAGCTCGTCGTCCAGGCGCTGGCGATCACGGGCCAGTTCCTGTTGCTGGTTGCTCAGGTGCTGGGCCGCCTGCTGGTTCGCCGTTTCGGCTTGGCGCAGCTGCTGCGCCAGGCGCGCGGCGTCTTGTTGCAAGGTCAGCAGGGCGGTTTGCCGTTGCTCGTCCTGTTGGATGAGTTGGTTCAACTGGCTGTCTTGTTGGGTCAGCCAGGCGTCGCGCCGGTCGGGATCCTGGGCCAGCAGTTGCGCCGACAGGGGATGGGCCTCCAGGCTCGGGGCCAGGCTTTGCTGCTGGCTGGCCAGGTGTTCGTGCTGTTGTTTGAGTTCCTTGAGCTGGGCGATGACGCCGCTGTACTGCGCGCGCAAGTCGATGACTTTTTCATTGAGTGCTTCGACGGCCTTGCGCGCGTTGGCTTGCTCGCTTTCATCGTGACGCCCGAGGCTTTCCAGCAGGGCCTCGGGTTGATGGTAGGGATGCTCGACGCTGCCGCAGACCGGGCACGGTTGATCGTCCTGCAACTGCGCGCGCAGTTGCTCGACGCTCTCGCTGCGGGCCAGGCGCTGCCGTTCCAGCAATTCGCGGGTCACGGTCAGGGCCTGCTCGGCCAGCGCCAGTTCGGCCTTGGCTTCGCCGCCTTCACGCACTAGGCGATCACGGGTCTGCAACGCCTGTTGCTGGCGCTGTTCGAGGTCGGCGCCGCGCTTGTCCAGGTCTTGTTGGCTGGCCCACAGTCGCGTCAGTGCTTCGAATGCGCGCAGTTGCTTGCGGTTGTCCTGCAGCAGGTTGCCAAGCAACTGGATCTGTTCGGCGACCGCTTCCGATTCAGCGCCGGCTTCCTTGTAGAGCACGTCGAGCGCCTGGCGCAGGGACGTCAGCGCCTGGGCCGCGTCGCTGGCGTTTTGTTCCAGCGTGGCGAGTTCGGCCTGGCCCTGGTTCAGGCGATTGCCGATCAGCATCAGTTGTTGGAGGCGATCGCGGTAGGCATTCCAGGCCTCGCTGAGGGGCGCCAGGTGGCTGCTCTGTTCGAGCTCGCCGCTGATGCGTTGCAGGCGTTCGGCCAACTGCTTTTGCTGGTCGAGCAGCGTATCGATGGTTTTCTGGCCTTCGGTGCAGGCCTGTTGCGCCTGCTCCTGGCGCTCGGCGGCTTGGCTTGCCTCTTTTGCGAGGCGGGCCAGGGTGTTTTGTTCTTCAAAGGCCTGGCGCAGCAACGGTGCCGTGTCGCTGCTTTGTTGCCGGGCCAGGACCAGGGCCTGCTGTGCATCCTCCAGGCCTTTGTCCAGCACCACCTGTTGGGCCTGCAAGTCGATTTGCTGCTGGCCGAGCTGCTGGACCTGCGCCGTCAGGGGCTCCAGCTGCCGAGCCAATTCCGCCTGGCGGATGAATTGATGGCGCTGGGGAGCCAGTTGCTCCAGGCGCGTCAGCTTCAGGCGTTCCTCTGCCAGGGCGTTCCCATCGGCCTGGGCCTGTTGCAATTGCTCGGCGGCGTGGGCGTGTTCATCCTGCAGTTGGCGCAGGTCCTTGAGCCAGGTGTGCTGCAACTCCAGTTGCTTGAGTTGGGCCTGCTGGGCCTTGAGCTGTTGCTGGGCGTCGTTGAAGCGCTGGTCCAGCTCGGCCCGGGCCTCGGGTGCCAGCGGGGTGACGCCGGTGGCCTGGTCTTGCAACTGCCGGTGGGTTTCCTTGGCCTGCTTGGCCTTGTCGAACGCGCGACGTCCCAAGCGAGTGTACAGGGCGGTGTCGGTGAGTTTTTCCAGCAGCTCGCTGCGGTCGTTGTCATCGGCCTTGAGAAACGCGCTGAACTCGCTCTGGGCCAGCAACACGGCGCGGGTGAACTGCTCGAAGTTCAGGCCCAGGACGGCTTCGAGCTGCGTCTTGTACTCGCCTTTCTGGCTGGCCAGCAATTGATCGTTGTCCAGGTCCCGTAGGCTCTGGCGGCTGGCCTGCAACTTGCCGCCGGCCTTTTCCCGGGCGCGATTGGCTTCCCAGCGGGCGCGATAGCGGCGACCGTCGATGCCGCGAAAGTCCACCTCGGCATAGCCCTCGCCGGTGCCACGGCGCAACAGCGTGCGCGGGTCGCCCGTGGCAATCTCGCCGTCGGCGTCCGGCACCTTGGCATCGCGCGCGGTGTTGTTGAGGCGCGGCACCGCGCCGAACAGCGCCAGGCACAAAGCGTCGAGCAAGGTGCTCTTGCCGGCGCCCGTGGGGCCGGTGATGGCGAACAGGCCGGCGCTGGCCAGCGGTTCGGCGGTGAAATCGATTTCAAAAGGCCCGGCCAGGGAGGCCAGGTTCTTGAGGCGGATCGCGAGGATCTTCATGGCTGCTCGTCCTCCAACTGCACGTCTTGCAGGAGGACGGCGAAATCCTTGAGGGTCTGTTCGTCCACTTCGTTGCCATAGGTGTCCTGCCAGGCGCGGCTGAACAGTTCCTCGGGGCTCAGTTGATCCAGTTCGATCAACGCGGCGTCCTCGTCGGTGCGCCCGCTGTCGCCTTGGCCGGCGTATTCGGCGGCGATGCGCACCAGACGCACGGCCTTGCCTTGCAGCGCGGTTTCCACCTGATGGCGCAGGTCCGGTTGCGGCTCGTCGAGGCGCACCCGCACCTCCAGCCAGGGGTGACGCTGGACGTCGGCCAGCAGGTCGACGTCGGGCAGTTCCTTGAGTTGCACCAGGAGGTCGGCCAGCGGCGCCGGGCCCATCCGTTGCAGATTGACGGCCCGGGGGATCAGCCGGGGCTCGACCTTGGCCAGGGTGTCGCCGTCCAGGGTGATGTCGAGTATCTGGTGCTGATAGCCGATCTCGGAGAATGACAGCGGGATCGGCGAGCCGCTGTAGCGAATGCGTTCTTCACCGTTGACCTTCTGCGGCTTGTGCAGGTGGCCAAGGGCGACGTAGCTGATGCTCGGGCCGAACAGGCTGGCGGGCAGCGCTTCGGCATTGCCGATGATCAGGCTGCGCTCGGAGTCCTCGGACACCGAGCCGCCGGCCATGTGCGCATGGCTGACGGCGATCAGTGCCTGGCCTTTCTTGCGTTTGTCGTTGGCGGCGGCGATCAGCCACTCATGGACCTGGCCGATGCCTCGCAGGTAATCGTCGCCCAAGTGCGCGCCGGTGACTTCGGCGGGGCGCAGGAAGGGGAGTGCCAGGCACCACGCCTTGACCTTGCCCTTGGCGTCGGGCAGCGGCAGGAGCAGGCGTTCGACGTCCAACTGGCCGTCGTCCAGCCACAGCACCCGGCCCAAGGCATGGGTGCGCAGGCGCCGCATCAGGGGCGCGGGCAGTTCGATCCGCGAGCCGGAATCGTGGTTGCCGGCGATCATCACGATGGTCAGGTTGGGGTTTTGCTCGTGGGCGCTGACGATGAAGTCGTACAGGCGCTCCTGGGCTTTGACCGGCGGGTTGACGGTGTCGAAGATGTCGCCGGCGACCAGCAGGGCATCGGGCTTCTCGGCGGCCAGTTGGCGCAGCAGCCATTCAAGGAAACACGCGTGCTCGAAATCGCGTTCCTGGCCGTGCAGGTTTTGCCCCAGGTGCCAGTCGGAGGTGTGAAACAGACGCAAGGCAAACTCCAGAAAACAGGTGATGGCCGCGGGTGAAGAGGGCGGCTGGAAAAGTGCAGAGTTTACTGGGAAGAACCGATCCTGTGGCGAGGGGATTTATCCCCGCTGGGCTGCAAAGCAGCCCCAGAACAGGCGACTCAATCTGTCTGGTACACCGAGGCGTAAGTATTTAGGGCCGCTTCGCAGCCCAGCGGGGATAAATCCCCTCGCCACAAGTGTCGGGGATTATTTGGGATAAAGCGGTGGCAAGCCGCTGTCGCCCAGCAGGTCCTGGGCGCGTTCTGCGGTGGGGATGGTGCGGATGGCGCGCCACAGGTCGTCGCCTTGCCAGTGTTGGCCGGTTTCGCTGTAGAGGGCGCCGTTGAGGCCGTCGAGGGCGTCGGACAGCGGCACGAAGCGCGCGGCCATGTCGGCCAGGGTTTCCGGCTGCTGGCGGGCCCAGGCGTCCAGGGCCTGGCGGGTGGCATGGGGGTCGTTGGCCAGGCAGGTGCGCTTGAGGTCGTCCAGCAACGTGCGCGGGCTGGGTCCGGCCTGGGCCGAGCGTAGGACCGCCGGCTGCGAGCGTGCGCGCCACCACAGGCCGAAGCCGAGCAGGGTCGTGCAGGCCAGGATGAAAGTCCCCAGTTGCCAGTACCACAGCGTTTCGCTGTCGACGGTGGTCACCACCTGCGGGGCTCCCGGCGGGGTATCGACCATCAGACTCGGGTTGTTCGCCACTTGCAGGGTGCGCGCCGGGAGGCTGGTGCGATCCAGGTGGTCTTCCAGGGTGTTCCACCAGACCACTTCCACCGGCGGCAACTCGATGGTGCCGCTGCGGTTGGGCACCAGCGCTTCGCGATCCTCGCGGCTGCCCACCAGGCCGCGCTCGCTGCTGCGGCTGCTGAGCACCGGTTGGTCGGGGTAGCGTCGCAGGCCGTTGATCTCGGTGGCCGGCAGCGGTGGCAGTTGGGCGCTGGCCAGGCCTTCGGCTTCGAGGGTCAGGCTGCGGGTGAGGGAGTCGCCGACCTGGCTATGGGTCGGCTCCGGGCTCCAGCTCTCGCTCAACGACAGGCTGCGGGCCGGCAGCCAGGGCACATCGGCCGGGTAGCTGGCCGGCTTGGGGTTGACGGTCAGCACCAGTTGCTCGGAGCTGACGTGCATCAACTGGCCGGGTTTCGGGCCCGTCGGCGCGGCGCCCTGGGCCACCGGTTCCACCAGGGTGGCGCTGAAGGTCTGGGCCGGAATCGTCAGTTCGCCACTGCGTTGCGGGTAGATGCCGTAGCGCAGCTCAATGACACCGTGGCGCACGTCGTTGATGACTTTTTCATAGGTGCGCGACTCGCCCAGTTGTTCGGTGCGGGCGTCGGGAATGTGCAGCGGCGTCAGGCTGCTGTCGTCGTACAGCGACACCGAATGGTAGATGCGCAGGGTCAGGATCGCCTGGGCCTGCACATACACCTTGTTCTGGTCGAGGCTGGCCTCGATGAACACCGGGGCAAGGGTGCCGGACGCGTTGCGGGTCTCGCTTTCGATCACTTGCAGGGTGATGGGCTGGCTGGTCACTTCGCCCAGTTGCAACGGGGGAATGATCACGGTGCCGCTTTCGCGCGGCAGCAGGGTCACGATCCAGCGGGTGGTGGCGCGGTTCTCTCCGTCGAGGGTGGTCAACTGGTTGACCTGCCGGGTGCCGCGCACCTCGAACAGTGCCTGGAGCGGGGCCAGGTCGGGCTTGCCGAACAACGTGGCGTCATTGGATTCCAGGGTCAGTTCCACCGTTTCGCCGGAGTTCAGCCGACTGCGATCCACGCTGGCCGTCAGCTGTGCGGCCTGGGTTGGGCACACCCAGAACAGCAGGACGAGAAGGTAGGCGGTGAAGCGGGTCATGGGGTTTTTCCCTGGGCCTGATGGCTTTGTTGTTCGTACCAGAATTTACGCCTGAGCAGTTCGCCTGGATTGTCCGGGATCTGGCGCAGCCATTGCTCCAGCGCCTGGCGCTGTTCTTCTTCATTGCGCTGTCCGGCGGCGGGGCGCAACGGCGGTGTGGTGGTCTGCTCGTCGGGCAGTTCGCTGCCGGGCACGTCCTGGGCGCCCGAGGGCGGTGCCGGGTGCGCCTGGGGTTGCTCCTGCGGCGTCGCCGTTTCAGCCGAGGGCTGGCCCGGTTCCGAGGACTGGGCGGAAGACGCCGCGTCCGGCGCTTGCTCGGCAGGTCCCGGTTCTTCGTTTTGCGTCGGTTTCGGGGTTTGCTCCGGCGCCGCCTGCTCGTTCAACAGGCTCTGTACCAGGGTTTTGTTGGTCTGGGCGGGGCGCAGGTCCGGTTGCAACTCCAGCGCCTGCTCGTAGGCATCCACCGCGGCTTCCAGCTCGCCGCTTTTGGCCAGGGCATTACCCCGATTGTAGTGGGCGCGGGCGTCGGTGCCTTCAGCGAAGCGCCGGGCGGCTTCACTGTAATTGCCCGCTTCGTAGAGAGCGACGCCTTGCCATTGGCGGTCCTCGAAATGCGCGGCGGCCTCGGCTGGGCGTTTCTGCTTGAGCAAATGCTGGCCCTGTTGGTCGGGACGCAGCCACAAGTCCTCGAATTCGAAGGCCTGGCTGGTCTGCGGCAACACCAGCAGCAACGTCAGGCAGAACAGCCAGCCGCGCCGGCCCGCGCAGGCCGCCAGCAGCAACAGTGGCAAGAGCAGCCAGTAGCCCTGGTCGGCCCAGGCGTCCAGGCGCAGCATCTGGCCGTCCTCGCGCAGATGACGCGGGCCATCCAGCAGGCCCAGGCCGCGCAGGTCACTGTCGTCCAGGCGCGCCGGACGATAACGCCCGTCCAGTTCATTGGCGAAGGACTTGAGCCCCGCGCTGTCCAGGCGTGGCACCAGGATCGCGCCCTGGGCATCCTTGAGGTAGCTGCCATCCTCCTGGGCCACCGGCGCGCCTTCCCGGGTGCCGACGCCCAGCATCAGCCATTGCGTGGGCGAACCGTCCAAGACCTGGTGGATACCCTGGCGCTCCTGCTCGTTCAGCGACGAGGCGATCAGCAGGATCCGGCCGTGGCCGAGTTCGGCCTGGTTCAGCAGGGCCATCGCCTTGATCACCGCCAGGTCGGCGCGATGGCCGCCCTGGGGCATGATCGAGGGTTTGAGGGCCTCGAGCAGGTTAGCGCTGGTGGACAGGTCATCGGACAGCGGCACCAGCGTGTGGGCGCTGCCGGCGTAGACGATGATCGCGGTCTGGGCGTCGCTGCGGTTGTGCAGCAGGTCCAGCACCTTGCGTCGGGCCTGCTCCAGGCGCGTGGGCGGCACGTCGGTGGCGAGCATTTCCGGCGTCAGTTCCAGCACCACCACCAGCGGGTCGGCAGGCTTCTGGCTGGTCTGTTCGACCCGTGCCCAGCTTGGACCCAGCAACGCCAGTACCGTCAACAGCCAACCCAGGCCGAGGGCAATCCACGGCAGTCGGCTTTCGCGACCCTTGCCACCGCTGAGCAGCACCGAATGAAACGCGGCCGGCAGGATCATCTGCCAGCGGCCCACCCGACGCTGGCGGTGCCACAGTTGCCAGAGCAACCAGCCCAATAGCGGCAGCAGCAGGATAAAGACGGGGCGCAACCAGTGCGGCCAGAGCGCAGTCATCGACGCCTCCGCAAGCGCAGGCGCTTGAGCCGCTGGCGCCACTCGGCATGAGGGGTCGATTGGAACAGCGGCTGGTTGAACAGGCGTTGCAAGGGGTTGTCCGGCCAGCGCTCGCGGGCCACCAGCAGCATGCTCAACAGCAGTGCCACGGCCAGGGGCCAGTGATAGAGCGCCTGGGCCGGGCGGGCCTGGGTCGGTTGCTGGGTCACCGGCTCGAGCTGGTCGAGGGTGGTCTTGATCGCCAGCAACTGTTCGCCATCCTGGGCGCGGAAATAACGCCCGCCGGTGGCCTGGGCAATTTCCCGTAGCGTCGCCTCGTCGAGGTCCAGGCTTGGGTTGACGCCGAGGAATCCCGCCGTGCCGCTTTGCTCCGGGTCGGCGCCGATACCGATCGGGTAAATCTTCACTCCTTCGTCGGCCGCCAGCCGGGCGGCGGTCAGCGGGTCGATTTCCCCA
This sequence comes from Pseudomonas sp. MS646, assembly GCF_036693845.1. Taxonomy (NCBI): domain Bacteria; kingdom Pseudomonadati; phylum Pseudomonadota; class Gammaproteobacteria; order Pseudomonadales; family Pseudomonadaceae; genus Pseudomonas; species Pseudomonas sp. MS646. The sequence goes on along the minus strand of NZ_CP144763.1, from coordinate 3,477,658 downwards.
CCGTTGTTGGCGCCGTCGGTGACCAGGATCAGCACACGGCTGTGGGCCGGACGCTGGCGCAGGCGCTTGAGGGCCAGGCCGATGGCATCGCCAATGGCGGTGTTCTTGCCGGCGATGCCGATGCGCGCTTCGTCGAGCCAGCGGCGCACGGTGCGCCGGTCGAAGGTCAGGGGCGCTTGCAGATAGGCCTGGCTGCCGAACAGGATCAGGCCGACACGGTCACCTTCACGGCTTTCGAGAAAATCCCCGAGCATGTGCTGGACCAGCGCGAGACGGCTGACTTCTTCGTCCTTCCACTGCATGTCAGGGAAGTCCATGGAGCCGGAAACGTCCACCGCCACCAGCAGGTCGCGGCCGCTGGCCGCGATGGGCAGCGGCTCGCCCAGCCATTGCGGACGGGCGGCGGCGATCAACAACAGCAGCCAGAGCAGGATGAAAGGCGCTTGCTGGCGCCAGCTCGGCAGTTGCGTGCGGGCGCGACGCCCGACAAGGCCTTCGAGCTCCCCCAGGAAACTGACCTTGAGCGCCGGCTCGCCGCTGTCGGCCGCGGGCAGCAGCAGGCGCATCAGCCACGGCAGCGGCAACAGCGCGAAGATCCACGGCCAGGCGAACTCAAACATGTTTGCGAATCCAGATGTCGACTGCCTGGGTCAGGCCGGCAATGGCTTTGTCGTCCAGCTTGCATTCGGGTTTGTAGGCCCCTTCGACCAGGACCATCCAACGGGTCAGCCCGGCGGCCGGGCAGCGGTTATCCAGGAAGGCCAGCCATTGGCGGCCGTTCAGGGTATGGCTCTGACTGTAGGGGTAGTGGTTGCGACACAGGCGCTTGAGCAAGCCGTTGAGCTGCTGCAACCAGGCCCCGGCCGGTGCGCCATCGTAGGGCTTGGGCAATAGCGCCAGTTCGGCCAGCGCGGCCAGGCGCACCGGGTCCAGGGGTTGCTCGGTGCGACTGATGGCGCGCTTGGCGGGTAGGAAACGGCGCAACTGCCACAGCCCAAGGCCCAACAGTGGCAGCAATATCAGCAGCAACCACCAGCCCGGCGCGGGTGGCCAGAAACCAATGGGGGGCGGCGCCATCAGTGGCTGCAACTGGTCCAGGCTGTTCATCGGCTGATCCCGGCCCGCTTGGGGTTCAGGTACTCGCGCAATTGCTCGACCATGTCGCCCTGGGTGCTCAGGGGCATCATCAGGATCCGCAGTTTCTGCGCCAGTAACTCCCAGCGCTCCTGGCGCGCCTCGGCCTGGGCGCGATAGGCCTGGCGCAGTTCGACATTCAGGGTGTCGAGCTCCAGTTGCGCACCGCGCTGGGCGAAGCGCAGCAAACCGGCGGCGGGCAGGGCGTGGTCCAGCGGGTCCGAGAGCGGCAGCAGCAACAGGTCGCAATGACGTGACAGCAGGCTCAGTTGTTGCTCGGCGCTGTCGGACAGCGCGCGTTCGTCGCAGATCACGATCGCCAGGCTGCCCGGGCGCAGCACTTCCCGGGCCCGACGCAGGGCAATGCCGAATGAATCGCGGTCCGGCTCGCCCTCGGGGTGCAACGACTGGTTGACCCGCACCAGGCGGTTGAGCAATTGCAACAGGCTTTGTTTACTGCGCCGGGGCTTGACCTCGTAGTGGGTGTTATTGCCGAACACCAGGCCGCCGACGCGGTCGTTGTGGCCCAGCGCGGCCCAGCCGATCAGGCTGGCGGCCTGGGCCGCGAGCACCGACTTGAACAGCAGGCCCGACCCAAAGAACAGGCGGTGGCTCTGCTCGATCATGATGAAGATCGGCCGCTCGCGCTCTTCGTGGAACAACTTGGTATGAGGTTCCTGGGTGCGGGCGGTGACGCGCCAGTCGATGGTGCGCACATCGTCGCCGGCCTGGTAGACCCGCACCTGGTCGAAATCCACGCCGCGTCCGCGCAGCTTGGAGTGGTGCAGGCCGATCAACGGGCTGCGTTGGCCCGGGGTCGAGAACAACTGCACTTCGCGCACGCGATGACGCATCTCGATCAGCTCCGAAAGGCTGACGCGGATGCCCGGTGCGGGCGCCAGTGGGTTAGTCATGACGCCTGCTCAAGCGACAGCGACGACGTCGAGAATCCGCTGCACGACCCGGTCCTGGTCGATACCGGCGGCCTCGGCCTCGAACGACAGGATGATGCGATGGCGCAGTACGTCGAACAGCACGGCCTGGATGTCCTCGGGGCTGACAAAGTCGCGGCCGGCCAGCCAGGCGTGGGCGCGGGCGCAGCGATCCAGGGCGATGGAACCCCGTGGGCTGGCACCGTAGGCGATCCACTCGGCCATCTCCGGGTCGAACTTGGCCGGGTTGCGGGTGGCCATGATCAGTTGCACCAGGTATTCCTCCACGGCGTCGGCCATGTACAGGCCGAGGATTTCCTTGCGCGCCGAGAAAATCGCCTGCTGGCTTACCCGCCGCTCGGGCTTGGCCTCGCCATTGAGCGCCTCGCCCCGGGCCTGTTGCAGGATCCGGCGTTCCACCGTCGCATCCGGGAAACCGATCTTGACGTGCATCAGGAACCGGTCGAGTTGGGCCTCGGGCAACGGATAGGTGCCTTCCTGCTCGATGGGGTTCTGCGTGGCCATCACCAGGAACAGGGGTGACAGTTCATACGTACTGCGCCCAACGCTCACCTGGCGCTCGGCCATGGCTTCCAGCAAGGCGGACTGGACCTTGGCCGGGGCACGGTTGATCTCGTCCGCCAGCACCAGGTTGTGGAAGATCGGCCCTTGCTGGAAGACAAAACTGCCGGTTTCCGGGCGATAAATCTCCGTGCCGGTGATGTCGGCGGGCAGCAGGTCGGGGGTGAACTGGATGCGATGGAACTGCGCTTCGATCCCTTCGGCCAGCTCCTTGATCGCCTTGGTCTTCGCCAGCCCTGGCGCGCCTTCTACCAGCATGTGGCCGTCGGCAAGCAGGGCGATGAGCAGGCGCTCGATGAGTTTTTCCTGGCCGAGAATCTGCGTTGAAAGAAAGGTTCGCAGCGCCAAAAGCGCTTCACGATGTTCCATCGGTGACTGTTCCTGGAAAGGGTGGCCCCTGGCGTTCGGATAACGTCGGGGCTGGGGGCGTTACTTTAATGCATGGCGGGGGGTGGCGACTAACAGGATTTTGATCGGGTGTGCACAATTGTGATCGGCTTGGGAACATTGTGGGGTGGACTCGCTTGCGCTGAATACCGCCGGGACAAGCGCACTGACGCTGTGACGAGGGAGCTTGCTCCCGCTTGACCGGGCTGGCGCTCCGGTGCGAAGCACTCACAAAGTGAATGGGTGTTTATCTGGATGTAGGAGTGTTCTGTATTGGGCTACGTTGTCTTGCGCCGTTGCCTACGACTGCGCCAGAATCCGCCGGCTTGTGCGTCTGGGAGACCGGTTCTATCGTTTTCGGGTCGCTGATGAATCAGCGATCGGGTTTGGTAGCCCGGCCTCCTGACGCGCAGTCCATCGAATGCAAAGGGCTCTTCGCCCTCTGTTTTATGGTGGCCATGCGTAGGGCGTCTTCGGATGCGCCGGGTTGTCAGGTGACCGGTCTACCAACCTCCGTATGGCCATCACCCATTCGTTTGGTAGCGAGAGGAATGGCTCCAATTTCTCACCTGGAGCTTTATATATGTTCAAAGCAACTCCAAACCCGCCGAACACCGAACCAACGTCACCGCGCCCAAAAACCAAATCCCAAAAACACGACAAAGTCACCGACCGCGTGCTCGACCATTATTTGAACCCGAAACCGGACAAACCCGAAGCGGGTCCTGCCCCCGACCAACTCTTCACCGTCAACAAAGACATCGACACCGAAAGCCTGCTTGCCAACCTCAGCGAAACCCTGGCCTCGGCCAACGTCATGGTCAATGACCTGGCCTTCGACCTGGAGGGTTCACGCCGGCACTTCCTCCTGGGCATCCAACAACTGATCGAACTGGGCAGCCTGTTGGCCAACCGTGCACTGGACAACATCGAAACCCGTCAGCCGACGTAAGTTGTAACAGCCCCAGGGACCGGTACACACCGCGGAACCTGTGGGAGCGGGCTTGCCCGCGAAGGCAATGGATCAGTTGATATTGCTGTTGGCTGACACACCGCTTTCGCGAGCAAGCTCGCTCCCACATGGGACCTGCGACATCTTCGGAATCCGAGGCTCACCCTGGAACCTGTGGGAGCGGGCTTGCCCGAAGGCAATGGATCAGTTGATATTGATGTTGACTGACACACCGCTTTCGCGAGCAAGCTCGCTCCCACATGGGACCTGTGGCACCTTCGGAATCCGAGGTTCACCCTGGAACCTGTGGAGGTAAGCCTGCTCGCGATGACGGCTGGAGCTCAGCACCCTATTGCGCTAGTTCTGCATCCGAATCGCCTCCACTAGCAGCTTGACCGCCGGCCTGTCGACCAGCCCCCGCCACGGACCATCGTCCACGATTGCTCCTTCATGCATCACGATCACCCCAAGTTGCAGCCGTTGTAGGCTGTGTACGAAATAGTTTGAAATGCAGTATTGTCCACTTGGATGATCCCGTTTCTTAAAACGTTATAGGCATTATTTTGGAGGACGAATCTGCGATCTCTTATCTCTCCAGTTTTCAAGTAATAGGGCAGGTAAATAGATAAAGCAACGATGCACTATTAGAGGTGTTATGTAAAAAATAATGAGCATGGAGGATGAGAACAGTGAAAAGCTGAGGGCGTATGACCCGTAGAAACTGTATTTTTGGCTGTTGCTGGCTAGGTTGGTTGAGGTCAGATAGAACATGAATAAAAAAAGCAATATATAAAGCGCCGCAAGGGGAGGGATGAGCGCGTATTTTAATAGTGAATAATTTTCGTACTGTTTAGGGTCGATCCTCATTGTTTGATAAGTCTTGTAGAAGGCCAGTATGGCAAATACGGGGCCAATGCATGCAAGGTAGTTTGCGGTTGCTTTTGAGCTGAAAGGGAATTGAGATGACCAAAAACCAACTTGCCCAAAGAGGTGGTTGTCTATGAAGGCGGCAATGGCCAACTCTGTAGGGGTGATTGGGTAGGAAGGTAGCAGGAAGTTAATGAAGAAGATAGGGGTTGCGGCGAGGACAAACAACCAATATGGAGGTTGTATCTCTTGTGGTCGTTTCTTCATGATGCTCCTGATTTGATCGGCAGTTTATGGCATTGATGTAATCAAGATAGTGCCGAATTCAATATGGCTAAATTCGGCACCAAGGAACTCCCGTTACTGGGGTTGGTGATCCCGAAATTCATTTAGAATTGCGTTGTTGATAATATCAACCTGGTTGGCATCGAGAATGGACGAGATGGTGGCTGTTAATAGAGCTACCGCTACTATTCCAAGGGCGGATGCTGCAACTGCGGGATAAAATAGTGCTAGTACAGCAGCGAGTAACGCACCTGCTCCTGCCCATCCCAGCAATAGCGGTGAAGCGAGCACGATCAGTTTGAGCGTTATCAGGGTGATGAGCGTGGACACCAGCAGAGTGGTATGTGTCTTGTAGGCACTCCTGATCATGACCTGTATGGCATGCATGCAATCACCCCCGGTTGCCTTGTCTGTTTCATTGCGAACTCACCACCTGGCGTGTTTTCGTCGGTGATCAATGAATAGCAGCAGGGACGCTGGAAGGGCTATGGCGCCGCTTCCGATGTTGGCGTAGGCCGGGTCCGGGTTCTCGGTAGGAACAGCATCACCGCCACCAAAGCCCACTCACGATGGCCGTGATGCCGGTGACAAACCTCTAGCCTTTCCACGCCCCCGGATTCACCAGGTTCACCGGCCGCTCACCCGCCAATGCCGCCAGCAGATTCTCCACCGCGCAGCGGGCCATCGCTTCGCGTGTCTCATGGGTGGCCGAGCCCATGTGCGGGGTGGCGACCACGTTGTCCATCTGCAACAACGGCGAATCCGCACTCAAGGGCTCGCGCTCGAACACATCCAGCCCCGCAGCGCGGATCTGGCCGTTGCGCAGGGCGTCGATCAGTGCCGCTTCGTCAACGACTTTGCCCCGGGAGATGTTGATGAAGATGGATTCGGGGCGCATTTGCGCAAAGGCGTGTTCACCGATCAGCCCTTGGGTCTCTGCGGTCAGCGGGAGGGTCAGGCAGATGAAATCGGCTTGGCGCAGCAGGGTTTCCAACGAGCAGTAGCGGGCGTTGAAACGCCGCTCGACGGCGGGCTTGGGCGAGTGGCTGTGGTAGATCACCGGCATGCCGAAGCCGAAGTGGCCGCGTTGGGCCAAGGCTTCGCCGATGCGGCCCATGCCGATGATGCCCAGGGTCTTGCCGTGGACATCGCTGCCGAAATGCTCGGGGCCGATGCTTTTTTGCCATTGGCCGGCGCGAATCAGGTTGGCCAGTTCCACCACGCGACGGGCCGTTGCCAGGATCAGCGCAAAGCCGGTGTCGGCGGTGGTCTCGGTCAGCACGTCGGGGGTGTTGCTCAGCAGGATCCGGCGTTCGGTCAGGTAGTCGATGTCGTAGTTGTCGACCCCTACCGAGACGCTGGCGATGGCTTGCAGGTTCGGCGCCAGGTCCAGCAGCCCTGCATCCAGCTTCAGGCTCGCGCCCAACAGGCCATGGGCGCCGGGCAGGGCATCGCGCAGTTGCGCCAGGCCCTGGGCGTCGAGGCGGTCGATGAGGGTGACGTCGGCCTGCGCTTGCAAACGGGCCATCAATTGCGCCGACAGCGCCTTGTACAACACCACGTGCTTTTTCATGAGCGGATCTCGATTCAGGAATGGGCGGGCGCCGGGTGTGGCGCCACGGAGTTGGGGGTGGCGCGGTCGCTGGCACCGGGCTTGAGGGCCAGGGTCAGCACCACCGACAGCAGCAATGCGCCGCTCATCAGCAGGAAGGACATGCCCGGTGAGCCGGTGGAGCCGTTGAGGTAGCCCACCAGGTACGAGCCGCCGAAGGAGCCCAGCGCGCCCATGCTGTTGATCAGCGCCATGGCGCCGCCGGCGACGTTGGCCGGCAGGATTTCCGGAACGATGGCAAAGAACGGCCCATAGGGCGCGTACATGCAGGCGCCGGCGATCACCAGCAGGCTGTAGGACCACCAGAAATGTTCAGGTCCCAATAGGTACGAGGCGTAGAACGCGATGGACGCCACCAGCAGCGGCGGCCAGACGAAACGCTTGCGCTTCTGGGCCTTGTCCGAGCCCCAGGACACAACGAGCATGGCGACGACGGCCGCCAGGTACGGCAGCGACGACAGCCAGCCGGCCTCGACCATGCTCATTTGCAGGCCGGCCTTGAGGATCGACGGCAGCCACAGGACGAACCCGTAGACCCCGATGCTCCAGCAGAAAAACTGCAACGCCAGGATGATCACCTTGGGTGAGCGGAAGGCCTCGGCGTAGTTCTTCACTGCCTTGATCCCGACCTGTTCGGCCGCCAGTGCGCTTTCCAGGTCCTGCTTTTGCTGGGGGCTGAGCCACTTGGCCTGGGACGGACGATCATCCGCCAGGCGCCACCAGACGAAGGCCCAGAGCACCGCCGGCAGGCCTTCGATGATGAACATCCAGCGCCAGTCGAATTGCTGCACCAGGTAGCCCGACACCACCGACATCCACAGCATGGTCACCGGGTTGCCGAGGATCAGGAAGGTATTGGCGCGCGAGCGCTCGGCGCGGGTGAACCAGTGGCACAGGTACACCAGCATGGCCGGCATGACGGCGGCTTCGACCACGCCCAGCATGAAGCGAATCACGATCAGCCAGTAGGCGTTGGAGACCACGCCGGTCAACGTCGCCAGCGACCCCCAGAGGATCAGGCTGACGAAGATCAGCTTCTTCACGCTGTGTTTCTGGGCGTAGATCGCCCCGGGCACCTGGAAGAAAAAGTAGCCGAGGAAAAACAGCGCGCCGAGCAGCGAGGACAGCCCCGGGGTGATCATCAGGTCCTTGGCCATGCCCGAGGCCGCCGCGAAGCCATAATTGGCTCGATCCAGGTAGGCCAGGCTGTAGGTGATGAACACGATGGGCATGATGTACCACCAGCGGCGGGTGGCGAGGTTGAGCGTTTGCATGTCGTGACTCCTGAGCTTGTTGTTTTTGTTGCAGCAGGTGTGTTTGGGGTGTACTTGCGGCCTCTATCGCGAGCAAGCTCGCTCCTACAGGTCTAGCGGCAACCCCTGTGGGAGCGAGCTTGCTCGCGATGGGCGTCGTCAAATTCAGTCAGTAACTCATCGCGGGTCGGCAAGCCTTCCATGTCCCCCCGACTCTGTACCGCGCGGCTGCCAATCCAGTTGGCGCGCTGTACCGCCTCGGTGATCCCCCGGCTTTCCAGCAGGGCACTGATCAGGCCGACGGCGAACCCGTCCCCGGCGCCGACCGTGTCCACCACCCGGGCCACCGGTACGCCGGCGACGAAGCCCTGGTCCAGCCGCGTGCGGTAGTAGGCACCTTGGGCACCGAGCTTGATCACCACGGCTTCGGCGCCCAGGTCCAGGTAGAAGGCGGCGATGTCGGCCGGGTCGTCGAAGCCGGTCAGCAAGCGGCCTTCCCCGAGGCCGGGCAAGACCCAGTGGGCGAGGGCGGCGAGGCGGTTGACCTCGCGGATCATCAACGACTCGCTGGCCCACAGGCTGGGCCGCAGATTGGGGTCGAAGGACAGGCTGCGACCGGCCTCGCGCATGCGGTTCATCAATTCAAGGGACATCTCGCGGGCCGTGGCCGACAGCGCCGGCACAATCCCGGTGGCATGCAAGTGCCGGGCACCCAGCAGGGTGGGGGCGATGGCCTCGGGCGACAGGTGGCTGGCCGCCGAGCCACGACGGAAATACTCCACCTGCGGGTCGCTGCCATCGTCGGTGCGGGATTTGAACTGGAACCCGGTCGGGTGCGCAGGATCGACCGTCACATGGCGACAATCCAGGCCTTCACGCTCCAGCGTCTGCACGACGAAACGTCCCAGGGAATCGGCGCCGACCCGGCTCAGCCACGCCACGTTGAAGCCCAGCCGCGCCAGGCCGATGGCAACGTTGCTGTCGGCCCCGGCGATGCGCTTGCTGAAATGGTTGACGCAGGCCAGGTCGCCGCAATGGTCGGCCACCAGCATTGCCATGGTTTCGCCGAACGACAAGACATCGAACTCAGGCATGGGCAGGCTCCCGACGAGGTTGTCCGAGACCGGCCAGGGCGGCCACGTGTTCAGTGGTCAATTGCAGCAGGTCATCGCCTTGCAGCGGGTATTCGGCGGCGCGCATCACGCCGGCGGGCATGTGTTTGAACAGTTGCTCCCACAGGTGCAGATCCGCCAGCACCGGTGGCACCGCAATCAACTTGCCGTCGTCGCGCCGGGCCACCGCCTTGCAATGCACATACCGCACGTGGCGTCCGAGCTCGCGGGCCGCCAGCGTCGCGGACTGGTCTTGCCATTGCCAGTTGCCGATGTCGAAGGTCATGCCGATGGGCAATCCCAGTGGTTCGAGGGCGGCGAAAAACCGTTGGAAGGGCTCGATCCGCCCGCCTTGCAACGTCTGGTCGTTTTCCACCAGCAATTGCACCGCGCTGGTGGCGAGCACCTGCGCCAGGGCGGTCAGATCATGGGTGCCGGTGAAATGCCCGAGCGAGACCTTCAACCATGTCGAGCCAAACGCCTCGGCCCGTTGCAAGGTCGGCGCCAGGTCAGGATTGGGCTGGGTGCGGTCAGCGAGCCACAACTCGAGGGGCGAGGAGAAAATACTCTGCAGGCCTTGGGCCCGGGCGTCGGCAGCCAGCTCGGCGGGTTGTTCGTGGGTCAGCAGTTCCTCGCGCCATTCGATGCGCGAGGCGCCGGCGGCAGCCAGTAGCGTGGTGAAACGACCTTGGCCTTGCTGGCGCACCAGGTCGGCGCCGTAGCTGGACAGGCTGATGGAAACGGGTGGCTTGTTCATTGTTTTACACCTCTGAAACCGGTTTCAGTTTTGATCAAAAAAAAGGTTCTGCTTGAGAGGCTCATCGCGAGCAAGCTCGCTCCCACAGGGGAGCAGTGCCATATCGACGATTCCTTGTGGGAGCGAGCTTGCTCGCGAAAGGCACTTTCACCGAACCACCCCCCGCGTCGACCCGCGCTCGATCAGCTGCGCTGCAAAATCCAGGGTTTGTATCGGCCCGTTGTCGCCGCGCAAGCGCTTGAGCAGGCACTCGAAGGCGCGGGCGCCAATTTCGGCAGTTGGCTGGGCCAGGGCTGTGATGCCGCTGCCCACCAGCGGGTACCAGTCCAGGTCATCGAGGGCGATCAGGCCCACGTCGTCGAAGAGGTGACAGCCCAATTCCCGCAGCGCTTGGGTGGCGGCCAGGGCGGCGATGCCGTTGGCGCAGAACAGCGCCTTGGGACCCGGGCCAGGCTGGGCCAGGAAGGCCTGGATCCGGGCCTTCAACTGATCGCAGATTTCCACCACGACGCCGGCCAAGGCAGGGCGTTGCTCGATGCCCGACTTGAAACTGTCGACGCGCTCGATCCGCGAACTGGTGCCGTCGAACGGCTCGGTCACCATCAGCAGGTCGCGATAGCCGCGTTGTTCGAGATGGTCGAGCGCCATCGTCACCGCCGCCGGGTTGTCCAGCCCCACCAGGTCGCTTTCGAGCCGATCGACTTTGCGATCCACCAGCACCAGGGGCATTTCGCGGCGCAGTTCGAGCAACTCGTCACGGTGATGGCCCAGGGTGTTCACGATCAGCCCTTCGATGTTGTAGGCACGCAACAGGGCCAGGTGCTGACGTTCCTGTTCGTCATCGCGGTCGGTGTTGCACACCACCAGGCTGTAGCCGTGGCGACGGCAGGCGGTTTCCACGCCGTGCATCACGGCAATTGAATAGGGATTGCGGATATCGGCCACCAGCATGCCGATCAGGCGTGTGCGGCCGCGCTTGAGGCCGCGGGCCATCTGGTTGGGGCGATAGCCCAGCTCGTCGATCGCCTGCTCGATGCGCCGGGCGATGGCCTCGGAGAGCAGGGCGCGGTCCTCGCCGATAAAGCGCGAGACGCTGGCCTTGGAAACCCCGGCGCGTTCGGCGACGTCAAGCATGGTCACGCGGCTGCGCTGGGCGGCGGAAAAGGAATTCACGGTTGTAAACCTGCCTGTTGGAGTTATTAGCGGCTCTGAAACCGGTTTCAGGAAACCTCAGAACCCGATGGGTCGTCAAGGGCATTGTGCGAGGGGTGCGACCGGCGGTGTGGGCGTGATCCGGATTCGGGCTTGCCGAAAATTGTTGGAGGTGTCGTGTCGATCCCTGTGGGAGCGGGCTTGCTCGCGAAGGCGGTGGGTCAGTGAAGAAGGTGGTGACTGACCTGACGTCTTCGCGAGCGAGCTCGCTCCCACAATGGTTGGAGGCGTTGTGTCGATCCCCTGTGGGAGCGAGCTTGCTCGCGAAGGCGGCCTTACAAACGCTGAAATCAAACCAGCCTGACGTACGTCCCCACATCCCTGAGAATGTTCTGCAACGTCAGCTCCACCTCGGCCAAGTCCGCTTCATCGGTGTCATGGGTGATCTCCAGCACATCATCCCCATTCAACGCATCGGCATCTGCCGCGGCAATTTCAATCAGCAAGCGGGTCGGGCTGAGAGTGACCTTGACCCCGTCCAGGGTCGACGGTTCGCCATCCAGGGCGATCTCCAGGCTGTCTTCGTCGGGGTAGCGGGTCATCAGGAACATGTCGCCTTGAGTGCTGTGGCAGCAGAGCATGGCCATGTTGTCTTCTTCGTCGTCGCACGGGTTGGCGATCAGAAGGGCGGTGGTCATTTGCATGGTGATGGCTCCTGGCTCAATGAGCCCTGCGGGTGCAAAAGGAGGAGTTTGCCAGCCTCGATGATTTTCTGCAGGGTTACTGCCAACCGGCGCACAACCTGCATGGGATTTCATGCCCCGGGGTGCCGTTTGGCCCTCGGGCTGCTAGGGTTGTTCAGGACGTCTGTGCCAGACAGCTAGCCGATGACCGAATATGTCGCAGCGCTGCAAGCAGGCACCTGATCGCACTCGTTAAGCTGCGCAACGGATGTGCTCCTGCAAAGGCCGCCCCCAGGGTGTTTTTTGCAGGTGTTCATTACATGGAAATTACATGGAAAAGGAATGTGACCTGCGGGTCCCGTCCAGCTTCACCCACCTGTCATCCTGTTTCCTCTGCCCGAGAATCAGGAACGGGATGGCCGACGGCCCCGAAAGGGGCTGCACGCGACGCTTCCATCAATAACAAGCCCAAGCGGAGTACCACAGATGGCGTTCTTCACCGCAGCCAGCAAAGCCGACTTCCAGCACCAACTGCAAGCGGCACTGGCGCAGCACATCAGTGAACAGGCACTGCCACAAGTGGCGCTGTTCGCTGAACAATTCTTCGGCATCATTTCCCTCGATGAACTCACCCAACGCCGGTTGTCCGACCTCGCCGGCTGCACCCTGTCTGCCTGGCGCCTGCTTGAGCGCTTCGACCACGCGCAACCGCAGGTGCGTGTCTACAACCCCGACTACGAACGCCACGGCTGGCAGTCGACGCACACGGCAGTGGAAGTGCTGCACCACGACCTGCCATTCCTGGTGGATTCGGTGCGCACCGAACTGAACCGTCGCGGCTACAGCATCCATACCCTGCAAACCACCGTCCTGAGCGTGCGTCGCGGCAGCAAGGGCGAGTTGCTGGAAATCCTGCCCAAGGGCACCCAGGGCGACGGCATCCTGCAAGAGTCGTTGATGTACCTGGAAATCGACCGCTGCGCCAACGCCACCGAACTCAGTGTCCTGACCAAGGAACTCGAGCAAGTGCTGGGCGAAGTGCGCGTGGCGGTGGCCGATTTCGAACCGATGAAGGCCAAGGTCCAGGAAATCCTGGCGGGCCTGGACGACAGCGCCCACGTCATCGATGCCGACGAAAAGAGCGAGATCAAGAGCTTCCTGGAATGGCTGGTGGGCAACCACTTCACGTTCCTCGGCTATGAAGAGTTCGTGGTGCGTGAAGACGCCGATGGCGGCCACATCGAGTACAACCCCGAGTCCTTCCTGGGCCTGACCAAGCTGCTGCGCGCTGGCCTCACCGCCGATGACCTGCGCATCGAAGACTACGCCGTCAATTACCTGCGCGAACCAACCCTGCTGTCGTTCGCCAAGGCCGCGCACCCGAGCCGCGTGCACCGTCCGGCGTACCCGGACTACGTGTCGATCCGTGAAATCGACGCCAACGGCAAGGTCATCAAGGAATGCCGCTTCATGGGCCTGTACACCTCCTCGGTGTACGGCGAAAGTGTCCGGGTCATCCCGTACATCCGGCGCAAGGTCGAGGAAATCGAGCGTCGCTCGGGCTTCCAGGCCAAGGCGCACCTGGGCAAGGAACTGGCCCAGGTGGTCGAAGTGCTGCCCCGTGACGACCTGTTCCAGACCCCGGTCGACGAATTGTTCAGCACCGTGATGTCCATCGTGCAGATCCAGGAACGCAACAAGATCCGCGTGTTCCTGCGCAAAGACCCGTATGGGCGTTTCTGCTACTGCCTGGCCTACGTGCCACGGGACATCTATTCCACCGAAGTGCGGCAGAAGATCCAGCAGGTGCTGATGGACCGCCTGAAGGCCACGGACTGCGAGTTCTGGACGTTCTTCTCCGAATCCGTCCTGGCGCGCGTGCAACTGATCTTGCGAGTGGACCCGAAGAACCGGATCGACATCGACCCGCTGCTGCTGGAAAAAGAAGTGGTCCAGGCCTGCCGCAGCTGGAAGGACGACTACGCCAGCCTGGTGATCGAGAGCTTCGGCGAAGCCCAGGGCACCAATGTACTGGCCGACTTCCCCAAAGGCTTCCCGGCCGGCTACCGCGAGCGCTTCGCCGCGCACTCGGCCGTGGTCGACATGCAACACCTGCTGAGCCTGAATGAAAAGAACCCGCTGGTGATGAGCTTCTACCAGCCGCTGGGCCAGGTTTCCGGCCAGCGTGAGCTGCACTGCAAGCTGTATCACGCCGACACGCCGCTGGCGTTGTCCGACGTCCTGCCGATCCTGGAAAACCTCGGCCTGCGGGTGCTGGGTGAATTCCCGTACCGCCTGCGCCACACCAATGGCCGCGAGTTCTGGATCCATGATTTCGCGTTCACCGCCGCCGAAGGCCTGGACCTGGATATCCAGCAGCTCAACGACACGTTGCAGGATGCGTTCGTGCACATCGTGCGCGGTGATGCCGAAAACGACGCGTTCAACCGCCTGGTGCTGACCGCCGGCCTGCCATGGCGCGACGTGGCGCTGCTGCGTGCCTATGCCCGTTACCTGAAGCAGATCCGCCTGGGCTTCGATTTGGGCTACATCGCCAGCACCCTGAACAACCACACCGACATCGCCCGCGAGTTGACCCGGTTGTTCAAGACCCGCTTCTACCTGGCGCGCAAACTCAGCGCCGAGGACCTGGAAGACAAGCAGCTGCGCCTGGAACAGGCGATCCTCACGGCGCTGGACGACGTCCAGGTGCTCAACGAAGACCGCATCCTGCGTCGCTACCTGGACCTGATCAAGGCCACACTGCGGACCAACTTCTACCAGACCGACGCCAACGGCCAGAACAAGTCCTACTTCAGCTTCAAGTTCAACCCGCACCTGATCCCCGAACTGCCCAAGCCGGTGCCCAAGTTCGAGATCTTCGTCTACTCGCCGCGGGTCGAAGGCGTGCACCTGCGCTTCGGCAACGTTGCCCGTGGCGGTCTGCGCTGGTCCGATCGTGAAGAAGACTACCGCACCGAAGTGCTCGGCCTGGTGAAGGCCCAGCAAGTGAAGAACTCGGTGATCGTGCCGGTCGGCGCCAAGGGCGGGTTCCTGCCGCGTCGCCTGCCGCTGGGTGGCAGCCGCGACGAGATCGCGGCCGAGGGCATCGCCTGCTACCGCATTTTCATCTCGGGCCTGTTGGACATCACCGACAACCTCAAGGACGGCGCCCTGGTGCCGCCGGCCAACGTCGTGCGCCATGACGACGATGACCCGTACTTGGTGGTGGCGGCCGACAAGGGCACCGCGACCTTCTCCGACATCGCCAACGGCATCGCCATCGACTACGGCTTCTGGCTGGGCGATGCCTTTGCTTCCGGTGGCTCGGCCGGTTACGACCACAAGAAAATGGGTATCACCGCCAAGGGCGCGTGGGTTGGCGTGCAGCGCCACTTCCGCGAGCGCGGCATCAATGTCCAGCAAGACAGCATCACCGTGGTGGGCGTCGGCGACATGGCCGGCGACGTGTTCGGCAACGGCTTGCTGATGTCCGACAAGCTGCAACTGGTGGCCGCGTTCAACCACCTGCACATCTTCATCGACCCGAACCCGGAACCGGCCAGCAGCTTCGCCGAGCGCAAGCGCCTGTTCGACCTGCCGCGTTCGGCCTGGACCGACTACGACACCAGCATCATGTCCGAAGGCGGCGGTATCTTCTCGCGCAGCGCGAAGAGCATCGCCATCTCGCCACAGATGAAAGAGCGCTTCGACATCAGCGCCGACAAACTGACCCCGACCGAACTGCTGAACGCCTTGCTCAAGGCACCGGTGGACCTGTTGTGGAACGGCGGTATCGGCACCTACGTCAAGGCCAGCACCGAAAGCCACGCCGACGTCGGCGACAAGGCCAACGATGCGTTGCGCGTGAACGGCAACGAGCTGCGCTGCAAGGTCGTGGGCGAGGGCGGTAACCTGGGCATGACCCAACTGGGTCGCGTCGAGTTCGGCCTGCATGGCGGCGCCACCAACACCGACTTCATCGACAACGCCGGTGGTGTGGACTGCTCCGACCACGAAGTGAACATCAAGATCCTGCTCAACGAAGTGGTGCAGGCTGGCGACATGACCGACAAGCAACGCAACCAGTTGCTGGCGAGCATGACCGACGAAGTCGGCGGCCTGGTGTTGGGCAACAATTACAAGCAGACCCAGGCGCTGTCCCTGGCGGCCCGCCGTGCATTCGTGCGGATCGCCGAATACAAGCGCCTGATGAACGACCTGGAAGCGCGGGGCAAGCTGGACCGTGCCATCGAGTTCCTGCCTACCGAAGAGCAATTGGCCGAACGCGTTGCGGCAGGCCATGGCCTGACCCGTGCCGAACTGTCGGTGCTGATCTCCTACAGCAAGATCGACCTCAAGGAAGCGCTGCTCAACTCCCTGGTCCCGGATGACGACTACCTGACCCGTGACATGGAAACCGCGTTCCCGCCAACGCTGGTGAGCAAGTTCTCCGAGGCCATGCGCCGCCATCGCCTGAAGCGCGAGATCGTCAGCACCCAGATCGCCAACGACCTGGTCAACCACATGGGCATCACCTTCGTTCAACGGCTCAAGGAGTCCACGGGCATGAGCCCGGCGAACGTGGCGGGTGCCTACGTGATCGTGCGTGACATCTTCCATCTCCCGCACTGGTTCCGTCAGATCGAGGCCCTGGACCACCAGGTTTCCGCCGACGTGCAACTGGAGCTGATGGATGAGCTGATGCGCCTGGGCCGCCGCGCCACTCGCTGGTTCCTGCGCAGCCGCCGCAACGAGCAGAACGCCGCCCGCGACGTCGCTCACTTCGGTCCGCACCTGGCCGCGCTGGGCCTCAAGCTCGACGAACTGCTGGAAGGCCCGACCCGCGAAGGTTGGCAGACCCGCTACCAGGCCTACGTGGCCGCCGGTGTGCCGGAGTTGCTGGCGCGCATGGTTGCAGGCACCACCCACCTGTACACCTTGCTGCCGATCATCGAGGCGTCGGACGTCACCGGCCAGAACGCCGCGGACGTGGCCAAGGCCTACTTCGCCGTGGGCAGTGCCCTGGACGTCACCTGGTACCTGCAACAGATCAGCGCATTGCCGGTGGAAAACAACTGGCAGGCCCTGGCCCGCGAAGCGTTCCGCGATGATGTCGACTGGCAGCAACGGGCGATCACCATCTCGGTCCTGCAAGAGGGCGACGGTTCCCAGGACGTGGAAACCCGCCTGGCCCTGTGGCTGGAGCAGCACCAGGACATGGTCGAGCGCTGGCGCGCCATGCTGGTAGACATCCGTGCCGCCAGCGGCACCGACTACGCCATGTACGCAGTCGCCAACCGCGAACTGCTGGACCTGGCGCTGGCAGGTCAGACGGTCGTGACGGCCAACTGATCCGGCGTTGAAATGAAAAAACCCGCATCGAGAGATGCGGGTTTTTTTTTACCCCCGTTCGGACCGGAATCCACCAAACAGCACTGTGGGAGCAACTGTCTTACCTCTGCCACCCGTCACCGCCATTCAGTGCCGTCTCGAAGCATGGCATTCAGTCTGATTAGCAATATTCGCATGCAGGCGATGAGCGCGACTTTCGCGCTCTTGCCTCGCCCTCGAAGTGCTTCGTACCGGGCCTTGAAGTCGGCGTGATAGCGGATGACAACCCAGCACGACATATAAAGCGCACGTCTGACCCGCGCTCTTCCTCCGTAAATCTGACGTTTGCCGCTGTGATTGCCACTGTCGTCGTTGTAGGGGGCGATTCCCGCCAGGGACGCGATCTCTCTGCGATCAAGCTCACCGAGCTCAGGCAGGTAAACCAACAAACTAGCAGTCGCCACAGTGCCGATCCCTTTAACTGATGTGAGTCGGTCGGCTTTCTCCGCATCCAGCTTACGCATGCTTTGATTAATGGCTTTGCCAAACTGCTTGATTTGGATTTGCAGGTAGCGAATATGATCTTTGATCACCTCGATAACCGCCGGAAGCTGAGCCTGCTGTAGCCGGCGCTTGTTGTCATCTCGTTGCTGGACGAAGTGTTCGCGCAGCTGAATCAGCTCCCGCAGTGCTTCACGCTCAGGTGAAATGGGCTTTTCGTGAGACGCATGCAGAGCTTCGGCAAAATCGGCAAGAACAGCCGCATCGATGGGGTCGGTCTTGGCATTCTTGCCCATTGCTACGGCGAAGGCTCTAGCCCGACGAGGGTTGATCCTGAGCACATTGAAACCTGCCTCCTGCAGTGCTGCCATAACCTTTCGTTCATAGCCGCCCGTGGCTTCCAGTAACACCCGGCCAATCGTGTACGGGCTTAGCTGTTCGACCAGTTGTGCAAAACCCTCAGGCGTATTGGGGACCTCGTAGCCTTGGTTCTGTGGTCGAACCCAAACGACGAGATTTGATTTGGATATATCGATACCGACCCAGGAAATCATGGCAAAACCCTCTTACACTCAGAAATGAGAGTGCTCTGGCTTTGCCCACGCTTGTGATTCGAGTGCCGCTCGTCCAACTGTTCGGGCTTATGGGCCAGAGTAGAAAGGTAGATGGCAGCTTTGCTCCCACTCGTGCTTCAAGCACCGCGGACTCACAGCTTGCCATCTACCCCTCTCACCCCAGAGTTTATTCCCTTACTCAGACACAAGCGGGCTTGCCCGCGAAAGCGGTGGGTCAGTCAACTTCTTCATCAGCTGACCCACTGCATTCGCGAGCAAGCTCGCTCCCACAAGAGAATCTGGGGCGGGCACACATCTTGAGCCCACCCAATAACACTGTGG
This sequence comes from Pseudomonas sp. MS646, assembly GCF_036693845.1. Taxonomy (NCBI): domain Bacteria; kingdom Pseudomonadati; phylum Pseudomonadota; class Gammaproteobacteria; order Pseudomonadales; family Pseudomonadaceae; genus Pseudomonas; species Pseudomonas sp. MS646. The sequence goes on along the minus strand of NZ_CP144763.1, from coordinate 3,459,219 downwards.
GAGCGGGCTTGCCCGCGAAAGCGGTGGGCCAGTCAACCTCTTCATCAGCTGAGCCACTGCACTCGCGAGCAAGCCCGTGTCAGTTCTTCAGGGGAATCAACACCGCTTCTTTCTCGCCCAACACCATGAACACCAGCAGCTTCGCCGGTTCGGTGGTGCTGGCATTCTTCGACACCAGGTGCTCGGAGCCTGCGGCTTCATACCAGAACTCGCCTGCCTTGTAAGTGATCGCCGGCTCACCCTTGACCTGGGAGGTGATGGCGCCTTCGAGTACATAGGCCATCGCCGTGCCCTCATGCTTATGGGCGATGGAGGATTGGCCCGGGGCGTAGTCCACGGTCAGCATCATCGCTTTTTTGCCGGGCAGGTTTTTCAGCGCTTTTTCCTGCAACACATTGACCTTTTCCGAAGGGGCCACGTCGTGGGCGAGCACTGGGGTAACGGGCAGCAAGCTGAGGGCGGCGATCAGGTAGAGGGCTTTCATGGCGGTAGGACCTTTGGGTTGAGTGGTTCTCGATGAACCCACCCTAAGCCCCATGTCCTGGCAAACAAACGTCCAATCTTTCGGAAGGTGGGTAGACCAATCGAGATCTACCCATACGCAATTGGCGAGCCCCGAACCTGTGGCGAGGGAGCTTGCTCCCGCTTGAGTGCGAAGCGCTCATAAAAGGGGCTGCTGCGCAACCCAGCGGGAGCAAGCTCCCTCGCCACGGGTTTGTGTGCACGACGCGGCATCAGACGATCGGAAAGCTGTTGAAGTCCACGCTGCGCGCCAGGCGGTTGTCGATCAGGCTGATGAAGCCCTGTACCTCGGGACAGTTGAAGTGGGCCTGCATGGCCGCTTCCGACTGCCAGCGGCCGCTGACGCTCCAACGGTCGCCGTCTTCCGGGCAACGGTCGACCAGGTAGGCATCGCAGCCCGGCAGTGCCCGCAGGGTTTCGACGATCTGCTGCAACTGCCGGCCCAGTTCCTCCGAACGCCCGGCGGCGGCCTGCACTTCTACGGTATTGATCACGTGGCGAGACATTGTTCGGGCTCCTGAATCAAGTCGGACGGATGTTACTCAACCCTTGATGACACCCGTGCAGGATAAGCCCGTCGGGTCCATGCTCAAACAGCCAATGGGCCGATAAACCACCAGTCCAATGGCTTAGGCGACTTGCTGCAAGATGTCGCGCAGACGGTCCAGGGCGATGTCGATGTCCAGGGTCTCGATGGCGCCAAAGCCAAAGAACAGGCCCGGTCGTACCGGCGTTTCATTGAAGAAGCCTTCGAGGCTGTACAGCCCGATCTCGGCTTTTTTCGCCAGTTCGATCACCAGCGCCAGGTCGATTGGCACCTTGCACAACGCCGCCATGTGGAAGCCGGCCGTGGTGGGCACGGCGTCGAACCACGGCGACAGATCCCCGGCCATGCGCGCCAGCAGGCGCTCGCGTCGGCCGGCGTACAGCGTGTGGCAGCGGCGGATGTGCTTGAGCAGGCAACCCTCGGCGATGAACTTGGCCAGTGCCCATTGCGGCAGGGTGGAGGTGTGCTGGTCGGTGAGGCGCTTGGCCAGGATCACCGCTTCGAGGATCGCCGGCGGCAGGATGGCGTAGCCAAGGCGAAGTTCGGGTAGCAACGTCTTGGAGAACGTGCCGACATACGCCACGATCCCGCGCTCGTCCATGCTCTGCAGCGAATCGGCGGGCCGGCCTTCGTAGCGGAACTCGCTGTCGTAATCGTCTTCGATGATGATTGCCCCCAGTTCGTAGGCCCGGGCCAGCAAGGCTTCGCGGCGGGCCTGGCTCATGGGCATCCCCAGGGGAAACTGATGGGACGGCGTGACATAGATCAGCCGTGTGCCGTCAGGAATCAGGTCCACGCGCATGCCTTGCTCGTCGACCGGCACCCCGGTCACCGTCGCGCCCTGGGAACCGAACAGCAAGCGTGCCGGCGGATAGCCCGGATCTTCCATGGCCACCAGGCTGCCGGGGCGGGTCAACACTCGCGAGATCAGGTCCAGGGCCTGCTGCGCGCCGTTGCACACCACCACGTCATCGTCCTGGCAATTGACCCCGCGAGAAAACGCGATGTGCCGGGCAATGGCGTTGCGCAGCGCCGGCAGGCCTTCGGGCTGGCTATAGAAACCCTTGGCGCTGGCGATCTGGCGCAGTGCATGGGCGGTGCAGCGGCGCCAGTCGTCCAGGGGGAACTGGCCCTTGCCGGTGGCGCCGCCGATGAAGTCGTAGCGCAGGGCGCCTTCCAGGGTCGGATGGCGCATCAGGTCCGGCATGGTGCGCCAGGCCTCGACCACCTCGGCGCCGGCCAGTTCGCGGTGGCTTTGCTTGCGCACGATCCGGGCCGGTCGCGCATTGACGTAGGTGCCCTTGCCGATGATGCCGGTGAGGAAGTTTTCGTAGGTCAGCTGCGCGTAGGTGTCGGAAACGGTCTTGCGGGAAATGCCCAGTTGCTCGGCCAGCAGGCGGCTGGGCGGCAACTGCGTGCCGGCGGCCAGGCGACCGCCTTCGATGGCGCTGCGCAGTTGTTGATACAGCTGGCCCGCCAGGTCCTTGCGGCCGTTGATGACAACATGAAGTTCCATACCCGCAGGCTCCTGGGCGATTGCTGGCGGCCAGCGTCAAAGGCGCAAGATTACCCGCATTGTGCCGCTGCTTTGAAGTTGCGTGGAGAAAATCCCGCCGATTGGCCTGCTGCGTGCTGGTCCCGGATTTTTCGACGAATTGGACCTGTCGCCGAACGCCCCCAGGGCCTACCGTAAAGGCTTCAATCGCCACGGAGCCCGCCATGAGCCCGCGTCTGGATTACTACAGTGCCTCCCCGGGGGCAATGAAAGCCATGATCGGCCTGGAAGCCATGACCAGTCGCCTGAGTATCGAGCCGGCGCTGCTGCACCTGGTCAAGATCCGCGCCTCGCAACTCAACGGCTGCGCCTTCTGCACCGACATGCATTCGGTGGAGGCGCGCCGCCTGGGCGAAACCGAGCGGCGTCTGTATGCCGTAGCGGTATGGCGTGACAGCGGTTTCTTCACTCCCCGCGAACATGCCGCCCTGGCCTGGACCGAAGCGGTCACGCTGCTGGTTCGAAGCCAGGTGACGGACGAGGTCTACGCCCTGGCCCGCGGCTGTTTCAGCGAGGAAGAGTTGGTAGACCTGACCCTGGCGATCAGCACCATCAGCAGCTGGAACCGCCTGGCGGTGAGTTTTCGCCAGCGTCCGGGCGGTTGATGACCTGCCAACTCATATCTGGATGCCATCCTGTGGCGAGGGCAGCATCGTCACTTGGGCAACGGTGAGTTGTTCGGCGCAGCAGGGGGGCGCTGCGGTTTCACCGAGTTGCCAAACGCATTGCCCATACGCACCCCGGTGGCTGCCGGGGTGACCAGGCCGAGGCTATTCGGCGCGCGTTCGTTGACGGGTACGTCCAGCGCTTCCCGGGCCCGTTGCGCGGTAGCCGCCGCTTGCGGGTCATTGCCCATCTGCCGGCTCAGGCAGTTGTAGTCCGGGGTCTTGTAGCCGCCGACCGTCACCTCGATACACGCCGGCGCCTCTTCCGCCTGGGCCCAGGGCAGGGCCAGCAGCAGACCGAGGCCCGCTGTCATGCGCATCCACTGTTTCATCACCGACCTCCTGGCCCGTCCCAGGGGGACGGTGCGTTGTCAGGGCATCAGTCTAGTGCGCTGCGGGGGATTTGTATCAGATGTCATACGACATTCATAAACACCCCTCAGGATGACGGTTTTCAACGGATACGTCAGTCGTGCAGCAGGGCAGAGCCGGGGGCGGGGGCAGACGTGGTTTGACCTGGGCGCCCTTGGGCTGGCTGGTGGTGTCGTGGTGCCTGTTGACCGGGCCTGTCCAGGCGGCGAGCCTGGTGGACCTGGACATCGCGCCCCAGGCACTGACCACGGCGCTGGAGCAATTCAGCCGCGCGACGGGCATGGCGGTGCTGGTGGACCATCAGCTGTCGAGCCAACGCCAGACGCTGGGCGTCCAGGGGCGGTTCACACCCGCCGACGGGTTGAGGGTGCTGCTCAGCGGGACCGGGCTGGCGGCGCATTACGCCCGGGCAGACGCGTTCACGTTGCAGCCGGTGCAGGTCCGCGACGTGGCGCTGCCTGCCGGTGTCACGCCGGGCCTGAGCGACAGCAACTACGCCGCCGCGATCCAGACGGTGATCCAACGCAACCTGTGTCGCTCGCCGTTGACCCAACCGGGCAGCTTTCGGGCGGTGTTGCAGATCTGGATCGGCCGTGACGGGGTGGTCCAGCACAGTCGCCTGGTCAGTTCCACGGGTGATCTGCTGCGGGACAAGGCGTTGGTCAACAGCTTGCAAAACCTCAGGATCGACCGCCCGGCGCCCAGTTCGCTGCGCCAGCCGGTGACCCTGCTCTTGTTACCCGACTCATCAGGAAGAAGCATGGAATGCACAGCAGGGGAAGGGGTGTCCGGGCGATGAAAGAGATCGGCCGCAGCCCATTGGTGAAGCTGTTCCTCACCTCGTATGAGGATTTCAAGGTACGCCTGCGTCGGCGCCTGGGTTCCGAGGAACTGGCCAATGATGTGCTGCATGAAACCTACCTGCGGGTCGATCGCATGGTCGACACCCAGGAGATCGCCCAGCCCAACGCCTATTTGTACCGCATGGCCCTGAACATCGCGGCCGACCGCCGCCAGGCCGATGCCCGGCTGCTCACCGGCGATGAGGTCGAGGAGTTGCTGCAGGTCTCGGATGAAGCGCAGGACCCGGCCCGGGTGGTGGGCGGGCAGAAGGAGTTGCAGATCCTGCTCAAGGCCTTGTACGAGCTGCCGGCGCGGCGGCGCAGGATCTTCATTGCCGCGCGCCTGGAAGAAGCACCGCACCTGGAAATCTCCCAGCGTTTCGGCATTTCCACGCGCATGGTGGAAAAGGAAGTCAAGGCTGCGCTGGGGCATTGCGCCCTGCGTCTGGAAAGAAAAGTCATTCAGCGGTTCGGTCCCGGCGCGGGAAAACCGTCTTGAGAGTAGAGACCCGACCCATTCGCGAGTGTGTTTGCGCTTGAATATCTTCAGCATCACTTCCCCTGACGCCACGCCCCGGGCCCGGTTGGCCGGCGAGGCCCGAGACTGGTTGATCCTGCTCACCTCGGGGCGCGCCACCGTGGCCGATGCCCGGGCCCTGCGCCAATGGTGCGGGCAGAGCCCCGAACACGCGCAAGCGTTCGAAGACGCCAAGGCGCTGTGGCACGGTTTGCAACCGGCGGTCGCGGCGTTGCAGGCGCCGCGGCATTTCGGTCGACGGGCCTTGCTCGGGGGCGCGATTGCGGCGTCGGCCGGTTTCCTGTTGATCCGGGCGACGGTGCCGGGTGGTGTGTCCGGCCTGGGCGCCGACTATGTGACCGATGTCGGTGAGCAGCGCCGGGTGGAACTGGCCGATGGCGTCAGCCTGGAACTGAACACCCAGACGCGCCTCAGCCGTCGTGCCCTGAACGATGGCGGGGCCGGCCTGGAGTTGCTCGGCGGCGAGATTGAAGTGCTGGGGCGCAGCACCCAGGCCGTCAGCGTCCAGGCCGGCGCCGGCTGGATCAGCGCCGCCAAGGCGCGCTTCAACGTTCGCTACACCGATCAGCGGGTCTGTGCGACCTGCCTGGAAGGCATCGTCCAGGTCGAGGTGCGGGGCCAGCGTTTTCGCCTGGAACCGGGCATGCAGTTGACCTACGACACCGCCCGGGTCGGTACGCCCCAGCAGGCCGACGTTTCGGCGGCCATTGCCTGGCGCGACCAGGTGCTGGTGTTCAACGACGCGACCCTGGCCAGCGTCATCGATGAAATCAACCGCTACCGCCCTGGCATGTTGCTGCTGCTCAATCGCGAACTGGGCTTGCGCAAGGTCCAGGCGCGGTTCCGCCTCGACCAACTGGCGGGCGTGGCGCTGCTGATCCGCGATGCCTATGGGGCAAAATGCACCGAGCTGCCGGGCGGTGTGGTGGTCCTGAGTTGAGCCTGGCGGCGTCTGGGCGGGCCCCTTCGCGGGCAAGCCCGCTCCCACAGCGTTCGCGGTGGAGCATTGACTGTGGGAGCCTGCTCGCGAAGACGGCATGACTCTCGCGGCCAAACCTCAATCCCCTGTGGGAGCGGGCTTGCCCGCGAAGGCGGCCTGACAGCCGACCTAACGTCTGCGGTTGCACTGGATGCAGCTGTGGGGCATTGATCCTGCTGCCGTTGAATCAGCTTCGCCTTACTCCAACGGCCCTAACACCTGTCGATACCGTTCAGTGCCTTGGGGCGTCTCGCGGGTCAGGCTGATTTCGATGCCGGATGGGTTCTCCTGGCGGTTACCGCTGAGCTTGCGCCAGCCTTTGTCCTTGTCCCAGTAGCGCAGTCCCGCCGAACTGACTTCATTGAGCACGGCGACTCCGTCATCCGGCGCGGGCAGCGGATAGCGGTCGCGTGCCGGGCCTTGGGCGCGGTAGAGCGTGTTGCCCTTTAGCCACCAGCGCACCCGTTGCAGCGCGCCGTCCCGGGCGGCGGCCACGCGGATCACATCCAGGCGAAAGCCCTGGCCGTCGGTGCTGCGCACGGTGAGGGCGGGTGGAGCGGTCGAGGGTTCGTCGTCGATGCCGGGCTTGAGCGGCTCGCTCAACTCGATGCTGGCGCGCAGGGCCACGTCGCGCTCCAACTGATTCAACGCCCGCAGCAAGGCCTCGGTCTGCTCGGTACTGGCCTGCAAATGGCTGTCGGCCCGGGTCACGCTGTCCAGCCCGCGCCAGGCGATCAGGCTGACCACCGCCATCAGCAGAATCGCCACCATGACTTCCAGCAGGGTGAAACCTGTTTGCCGAGCGTTCATTGGATCTGCACCCGCCCGGCGGCATTGCGTTGCACGCTCAGGCTGTTCTGGCCATCCGAGAGGCGGATCTGCAACGGCTCGCCGAGCCACTCGGCGTTGAGCACCACCCGTTGCCTGGGCTCCACGCGAACGTCCATCGACGGGCTCTGCCAGCGACGCGGATGCAACTGGGGATCATCCTTGAAGCGATCCAGCGCGGTGTCCTGGTCGCCGCGGCGACTGAAGCTGAAACCCTTGGCGTCCCAGCGCCAGGTGATCGGCCGCCCATCCGTGCGCGCTTCGGTCTGGGCCAGTTGCAGCAACTGCACCAGCCGCTCGGCGTCCTGGCGCAGCACCTTCAGCGGGTCCGGCTTGATGCTCAGGCTCACGGCCGCGCTGGCGATGCCGATGATCACCAGCACCACCATCAATTCGATCAGGGTGAAACCGCGTTGCGTGTCCCGGGCCATCGCGCGCTCCTTTGCGTCGGGACCATCCTGCACGGGCAAGATGATAAGGGTGTGAAATAAAACGGAGAGATTTGCCGGGTACGCTGGGGGTCGGAATTAAAAAGGAGATTCAGGCCATGGCGTTCATCGAACGGGTATCCCCGGCGCATATCGTCCAGGCGCTGGCGTTGTTGGCGGCGTTGGCTGGGGTGGCGACCTGGTCGTCGCTGTTGCTGACCTCTGCCGAGTCGCGCACGCCGGATGTCGCCCCGCAACGCATGGCCGAGCGTTCGGATAGCCCGGCGCTGCAATGGTTCTCCAACCAGCCGGCGCCGGTGCAGATCAAGGTCAGCGGGGTGATGGCCGGTGCCCATGGCGCCGTGGCGATCCTGAGCCTCAACGAGGGCCCGCCGCGCAGCTTCCTGGTGGGCGAGCGGGTGGCCCAAGGCGTGCGGCTGGTGGCGATCGAGGCGCAAGCGGTGGTGATCGAGCGTGGCAGCGAGCAGACCCGGCTGGCGTTGGCGCAGTTGCCGGATTCGGTGAGTTTGCCGGTCCTGACCCGGCCACGCTGAACACTGTGGCGAGGGAGCTTGCTCCCGCTGGGCTGCGCAGCGGCCCCAACGTTTTGCGGTTGCTGCGCAACCGAGCGGGAGCAAGCTCCCTCGCCACGACATCCGTGGTTCAGTTTTCCCGAACAACCAACGTCTCCAGCCGCGCCAGCGGCGGGGCCTCGCGGCTGCGGTCCGACACGTTCAGTTCCACCCGCAACAACCGACCGTCCTGCGCCGTGCGCAAGGTCTGTTCGCAGCGCAGCAACAGGCGCCCCTGATCGCAGTCGAACACCTTCAGGCCGGGTGCCAGCCGGCCCTCCAATTGCAATTGCGCCAGTTGGCTGCGGGCGGCCAGCAGGGCGATGGATTTGTCGCGCAGCAAGCCATTGCCCTGGGTCATCACCGCCGCAACACGCACCGCGGCCGACATGGCCACGGCGATGATCGCCAGGGCCACCAGCACTTCGATCAGGGTGAAGCCGGCGTGCGAGGCGGGGCGGGGCATGGGGTGGGCTCAAGGCAAATGCAGCCCTTGAGGTTAGCCCGCGTTCGTGACCGATTGACGACGCAAGCTCCTGAGCAATTTCAATATCACTGACATATTTTCTTGCAACACTGCGCCTCGTATCGAATCCAGCGAAGGACCGTCGAGATGCAGATCGCCCGTTACAACGCCCGTCCCCAAGGCCCACGCGGGCAGCGGGGCTTCACCCTGATCGAAATCATGGTCGTGGTGGTCATCCTTGGCATCCTGGCGGCCATGGTGGTGCCCAAGGTGCTCGACCGTCCCGACCAGGCCCGGGCGACGGCGGCGAAACAGGACATTGGCGGGCTGATGCAAGCCTTGAAGCTTTATCGCCTGGACCACGGCAGCTACCCGAGCATGAACCAGGGCCTCAAGGTGCTGGTGGAGAAACCCGCCGACGCCAAGAACGGCACTTGGCGCTCGTACCTGGAACGCCTGCCGAACGACCCCTGGGGCCGTCCCTACAACTACCTCAACCCCGGCGCCAATGGCGAAGTCGACGTGTTCTCCCTGGGCGCCGACGGCCAGCCCGACGGCGACGGCGTGAATGCCGACATTGGCTCCTGGCAGCTCTAAGGACCGTGATGGGAACGAATTCGCCCGTCGCGGCGAAGCAGCGCGGCATGGCGGTCATCAGCGCCTTGCTGATCGCTGCCGTGGTCGCGGTGATCGCCGGTGGCATGCTCACTCGCCAGGCCCTGTTCACCCGCAGCCTGGAAGCCGAGCAGTTGCGCATCCAAGGCAGTGCGCGGATGCAAGGCGGCCTGGCGCTGAGTCGCCAGTTGCTGTGGGAGGCCCGCCAGCGTGACCCGTTGACGCGCTTCGGCCAGCCTTGGGCAAAACCCATTGTCCTGCCCGGTTCGAACCAGGTCGATACGCCGTTCGAAGGGCAGCTCGAAGATGAGCAGGGCAAGTTCAACCTGCGCAACCTTGTCGCCAATGAACGTGTCGACGAGGAACAATTGAATGCCTTCGAACGGCTCTGCGGGCAGTTGGGGATCGCCGCCAGCGTGCGCGACCGCATCATCGAGCGCGTCATTGAAGCGTACCCGCGCACGCTGAACCCGGAACGGGCGGACACAGCGCCCATGGGGCGTACCTTCGACAGTGGCCGGGACACCTCGCCTGACGCGGATGCCGCATTACTCAAACCGACCCGACCGATGCTGCGCACCGTGCGCGACCTGGGCGACGTCAAGGGCGTCACGCCTGCCGTGCTGGCAGCGCTGGCGCCCTACGTGACGATCCTGCCGGCCAATACCTGGGTCAACGGCAACACCGCCAGCGCCCCGGTACTGGCCGCCGCTGTGCCGGGGTTGTCGTTGCAGCGGGCCGAGGCGCTGGTGCGGGAGCGGGAGGGCGGCCATTGGTTCGTCAATCGCGGGGATTTCGTCAACCGCCTGCGCATGCCGGAGCTGGAAACGGCCACGGTCAAGGTGGGCATCACCAGCGACTGGTTCCGCCTGCGCGGCCAGGCCCGCAGCGGTCAACGGCGGGTTGAAGTCGATGCGTTGCTGCAACGCAGCCAGGACCGGTTGCCCCGGGTGATCTGGTCGAGGGTGGGCGTATGACACGGTTGCGCGTGGCGTTGGCGCCGTTGGCCGAACTGGACCTCGACAGCCCGGTGGCGTTCGCGGCGCTGGACCGCCAGGGCCAGGTGCGCGAGCACGGGCGCAGCAGCCTCAGGGCGTTGGGGCAGGGCGCCCGGAATCTCTCGGTGGAGTGCTTTCTTCATCCCCGCGACAGCCTGCTGACTCGCCTGGAGCTGCCGCTGTTGCCGGCGGCGAAGATCACCGCCGCGGTGACGTGCGCGGCCCAGGCCCTGATGCTCGGCGCCAGCGAACACATGCAGGTGGCTCACAGCCCGCGGGGTGCCGACGGGCAGGTCCAGATCGCCTGGCTGGACCGGCAGTCGCTCGCCCGGCTGGGCCAGTTGTTGCACCAGGCCGGGCTCAAGTTGCGCGGCCTGTATCCGGCGGCCTATGCCTTGCCCGTGTTGGCCGGCCCGGTGGCTTGCATCGAAGACGGTCACCTGTTGCTGCGCCATGGTCCGCAGCAGGCCGAGGTGCAGCCGTTGCAAGAACAGGCGCTGGACGAGTGGTTGATGGCCACTGGGCCCGGTCTGCACTGGATCGGCGCAGCGCCGCCCCAGGCGTCGATCACGCCCCTGGCTGACATCCAACGCTGGACCGGCAGCGCGCCGGGCTGGGGTTTGCATACCGGTCTGTCGCGCAACACGGCCGGACGCGGCGGTTGGGGCCGGGCGGCGGCCCTGTGTGCCATGGCCGTGGCGGTGTGGGTGGTGGGCCTGAACCTTTACGCCGCCCGTGAGGCGGCCCAGGGGCAACGGCTCAAGGCGCAAATGAGCCAACGGGTGAAGCAGGCGTTCCCGGACTTGCCGGTGGTGCTCAATCCGCTGCAACAGGCCCGGCAACAGATTGCCGCGCGCCAGGACGGTACGGCGACGGACCTCAGCCAACGCTTCGTCAGCCTGATGCAGCAGGCCGGCAGTGCCATGCCGTTCATGAGCGGCAACGCCCAGGCCCTGGTGTTCGAGAACGGCGAGTTGCGCCTGGAGCTCGTGCCCGACGCGCCGAAGGCCGCCGCCGAAGACGATTGGAAAGGCCCCCTGGTCCAGGCCGGCATCGATGTCGTCGCCGTTGACCAGGGCTGGACCTTGCGCATGGCCCAGGCCGGCCAGGCCACCCCCGAAGATACCGCGGAAGACGATGATGAATAAGCCGTCCCTGGCCGTGCTGAGCGTCCGCTGGCAAACCCTGCGCAGCCGCTGCCGGACCTTCTGGCAAGGCCTTGCCGTGCGCGAACGACGGGCCGTGGCCCTGAGCGCGCTGGTGCTCGGCGGTAGCCTGGTCTGGCTGGGGTTGATCGAGCCGCCGTTGAAGACCATCGCCTATTGGCAGGCCGAAACGCCGAAGCTGCGCTCACAGACCGAAGCCCTCGAAGTGCTGCTGCGGGACGTCGCCGGGCCGGCGCCAGGCCAGCCGTTGGAAGCAGCCCTGCGCCAGACCCTGGACGCCAGCGGGCTGGGCGATCACTACCAATTGCAGCCGCCCGGCGCCGAAACGGCCAACGCCTGGCAACTGACCTTCACCGACGCGCCGGCCGACGGGGTGATCGGCTGGCTGCTGAGCAACCCCGGGCCATTGTCCCTGGAAGTGTCCGAGGCGCGCCTGCAACGCACCGCTGCGGCCGCTTCCACTGGTCTTGAAAATACCGCCGGCACTCTGTCCGGAACCGTTCGCATGCATCAGGCGCAAGGCGCTAAGGAAGCTTCATGAAGGGGGCCCGTTACCCACGTCATTGGCGCAAGGCCGCGCCGCTGTTGTTGCTGGCATTGAGCGCGTGCAACAGCACGCCGCCGGCCTCGCAGCCACCGTTGCTGGTGGACAGCGAGTTGGGCGTTCCGTTGGGCAGCACGCAGCGCAGCGGCGACGCGTTGCTCGACCGTCAGCGAGCCCAGGCGGCGCGTGAGCAGAAACCGGTGGTGCGTCACCAGGTCGACCTGACGTCCCGTGCCCGCGAATCGCGTAACCCGCCGCCGGCGCGCAACCCGTTGGGGGATCAGCCGGTGACCTTGAATTTCGTCGAGGCGGACATCCAGGCCGTGGTGCGCGCCTTGTCCCGATCCACTGGCCAGCAGTTCCTGGTGGACCCTCGGGTCAAGGGCAACCTGACGCTGGTGTCCGAAGGGCAGGTGCCGGCAAGCCAGGCCTACGCCATGCTGCTGGCGGCGTTGCGCATGCAGGGCTTCAGCGTGGTGGACGTCGGCGGCGTGGCCCAGGTGGTGCCCGAGGCCGACGCCAAGCTGCTGGGCGGGCCGATCTACAGCGCCGACAAACCGGCCGGCAATGGCATGCTGACCCGCACCTTCCGGCTGCAATACGAGAACGCGGTCAACCTGATCCCGGTGCTGCGCCCGATCGTTTCACCGAACAACCCGATCAATGCCTACCCCGGCAACAACACCATTGTCGTCACCGACTACGCCGAGAACCTGTCGCGGGTGGCGCAACTCATCGAAGGCATCGACACCCCCAGCGCCATCGACACCGATGTGGTGCCGGTGCAGAACGGCATCGCCGTGGACATCGCGCAGATGGTCTCCGATTTGCTGGAAACCCAGGGCGGCGATCAGACCCAGAAAATCAACGTGATCGGCGACCCGCGCTCCAATTCCATCATCATCCGGGCCGGCAGCCCCGAGCGCACCGAGCTGGCGCGCAATCTGATCTACAAACTCGACAACGCCCAGAACAACCCGAGCAACCTGCACGTGGTGTACCTGCGCAACGCCCAGGCCGGCAAGTTGGCTCAGGCCCTGCGCGGTTTGCTCACTGGCGAAAGCGAAGGCGAGGGCAACGACAATTCCCGTTCGGTGCTCAGCGGCATGGGCGCCAGCACCAACGGCCAAAGCGGACAGAGCAGCACCGATGGCACCAGCACCTCCACCGGTAGCGGCTCTTCAAGTCATAGCAACGGGAATGGCTACGGCCAGGGCAGCAGCGGGCAGGGCACGAGCTCGACGAAGAACGAGCAGAACACCGCTTTCAGCGCGGGTGGCGTGACTATCCAGGCGGATGCCACTACCAACACTTTGCTGATCTCCGCGCCCGACCCGTTGTATCGCAACCTGCGGGAAGTCATCGACCTGCTCGACCAGCGGCGCGCCCAGGTGGTGATCGAGAGCCTGATCGTCGAGGTCGGCGAAGACGACGCCAGTGAGTTCGGCGTGCAATGGCAGACCGGCAACCTCGGCGGCAGCGGGGTGATCGGCGGAGTCAACCTGGGCGGCAGCGGGCTCAACCTCAACGGCAAGACCAGCATTGACGTATTGCCCCAGGGCCTGAACCTCGGGTTGGTCAACGGCACCGTGGACATTCCCGGCATCGGCAAGATCCTCGACCTCAAGGTCCTGGCCCGGGCCTTGAAGAGCAAGGGCGGCACCAATGTGCTGTCGACGCCGAACCTGCTGACCCTGGACAACGAAGCCGCGAGCATCTTCGTCGGCCAGACCATTCCTTTCGTCAGCGGCAGCTACGTCACCGGGGGCGGCGGCACCAGCAACAACCCGTTCCAGACCGTGACCCGCGAAGAGGTGGGCCTGAAGCTCAACGTCCGGCCGCAGATTTCCGAGGGCGGTACGGTCAAGCTGGATATCTACCAGGAGGTCAGCAGCGTCGACAACCGCGCTTCGAGCACCACGGGGATTGTCACCAACAAGCGCGCCATCGACACCAGCATCCTGCTGGACGACGGCCAGATCATGGTCCTGGGCGGGTTGCTGCAGGATGGCTACAGCCAGAGCAACGACGCGGTGCCGTGGCTCTCGACCTTGCCCGGCATCGGCGCACTGTTTCGCAACGAAAGCCGGCAGACCACCAAGACCAACCTGATGGTGTTCCTGCGGCCCTACATCATCCGCGACACGGCGGCGGGGCGCAGCATCACCCTCAACCGCTACGACTTCATGCGCCGCGCCCAGGGCCTGTTGCAACCGGAACGCAGTTGGGCCATGCCCGACATCCAGGCCCCGCAACTGCCGGCGGCGTCCCGGGCGATCCCCGGCAGCGCTCCCGCCGCGCTGCAAACGCCCAGGGCGGCGATCAAGGCGGTGCCTGTAACGGAGCCGATCAAACAATGACGACGGTGGCGAGGGAGCTTGCTCCCGCTGGGTTGCGAAGCGACCCCAATCAGGTCGAACCCGAGCGACCGGACACACCTAGGCGCCAGGCATCGGGTCTGCTGCGCAGCCCAGCGGGAGCAAGCTCCCTCGCCACGGTAGGCATGCAGGCCATGGCGCGGGTGCGCTCATGACCACCCTCCCATACGCCTGGGCCAAGGCCCAGCGCCTGGTGTTGCGCCAGGGCGAGGCGGGCGCGGTGTTGGTGGTGTGTCCGTCGACGCCGGGCTGGTCCATCAGCGAAGTGCGCCGGCAATTCGGCGAGGTGCCCCTGGAGCGGGTGCGCGACGAAGAGCTCGATGGCTTGCTCAACACGGCCTACGCCGACACCGGCAGCGCCGCCGCCGTGGTGGGCGCGGCGGAGAACGAGGTGGACCTCGACCGGCTGATGCAGGACATCCCCGAGATCACCGACCTGCTGGACACCCAGGACGGCGCGCCGGTGATCCGCATGATCAACGCCTTGCTGACCCAGGCGGCCCGGGACGAGGCCAGCGACATCCACATCGAGCCCTTCGAGAGCCATTCGGTGGTGCGCTATCGGGTCGACGGCACCCTGCGCGACGTAGTCTCGCCGCGCAAGGCGCTGCATGGGGCGCTGGTGTCGCGGATCAAGATCATGGCCCAACTCGACATCGCTGAAAAACGCCTGCCCCAGGACGGTCGCATTGCCTTGCGCGTGGCCGGGCGCCCCATCGACATCCGGGTTTCCACCGTCCCCACCGGGCACGGCGAGCGGGTGGTGATGCGGCTGCTGGACAAACAGGCCGGGCGCCTGCAGCTGGAGACGCTGGGCATGGACGCTGCCGTGCTGGGCAAGCTCGACCACTTGATCCGCCAGCCCCACGGCATCGTGCTGGTCACCGGCCCCACCGGCAGCGGCAAGACCACCAGCCTCTACGCGGCGCTGGCGCGGCTGGATGCCAGCGTCCACAACATCCTCACCGTCGAGGACCCGGTGGAGTACGACCTGCCGGGCATCAGCCAGATCCAGGTCAATGCCAAGATCGACATGACCTTCGCCCTGGCGTTGCGGGCGATCCTGCGCCAGGACCCGGACATCATCATGATCGGCGAGATCCGTGACCTGGAGACCGCGCAGATTGCCGTGCAGGCCTCCCTCACCGGGCACCTGGTGCTGGCGACGCTGCACACCAACGACGCGGTGTCGGCCGTCAACCGCCTGATCGACATGGGCGTGGAGCCGTTCCTGCTGGCCTCGTCGATGCTCGGCGTGCTGGCCCAGCGCCTGGTGCGCCGACTCTGCCCGCACTGCAAGCAACCTGATCCGGCCACGCCGGGCACCTGGCGTCCGGTGGGCTGCCCGAGTTGCAACCAGACCGGCTACAGCGGCCGTACCGGCATCCATGAGCTGTTCTGCATTGACGACGACATCCGCACGCTCATCCACCAGGGCGCGGGCGAGCAGGCCTTGCGCGCCGCCGCCCGCGAGGCCGGCATGTTCAGCATGCGCGAGGACGGTGAGCGTTGGGTGCGCAGCGGCGCCACGGCGCCAGAAGAAATCCTGCGCGTGACACGGGACGCCTGATGAATCGCTACCGTTTCGAGGCGGCCGACGCCCAGGGCAAGATCGAATCAGGGCATCTGGAGGCCGACAGCCAGAGCGCCGCGTTCAGCCTGTTGCGCAGCCGCGGGCTGACGGCGTTGCAGGTCGAAGCCGAACGCAACACGGCCCAGGCCAGCGGGGGCGGGCTGTTCAGTGCCCGGCTCTCGGACAACGACCTGGCCTGGGCCACCCGGCAACTGGCGAGCCTGCTCGGCGCGAGCCTGCCCCTGGAGGCGGCATTGAGCGCCACGGTGGAGCAGGCCGAGCGCAAGCACATCGCCCAGACCCTGGGCGCGGTACGCGCCGATGTACGCAGCGGCATGCGCCTGGCCGAAGCCCTGGCGGCACGGCCTCGGGACTTCCCGGAGATCTATCGGGCGCTCATCGCGGCGGGGGAGGAGTCCGGCGACCTGGCCCAGGTCATGGAGCGCCTGGCCGATTACATCGAGGAGCGTAACAACCTGCGGGGCAAGATCCTTACGGCATTCATCTACCCGGGTGTGGTGGGACTGGTGTCGATCGCCATTGTGATTTTCCTGCTCAGCTACGTCGTGCCCCAGGTGGTCAGCGCCTTCTCCCAGGCCCGTCAGGATCTGCCGGGGCTGACCCTGGCCATGCTCACCGCCAGTGACTTCATCCGCGCCTGGGGATGGTTGTGTTTTTGCCTGCTGGCCGGCGGTTTCTGGAGCTGGCGGCTGTACTTGCGCAACCCGGCGGCGCGGCTCAGCTGGCATGCGCGGGTGCTGCGCCTGCCCCTGATCGGGCGGTTCGTGCTGGGGCTCAATACCGCGCGTTTCGCCTCCACCCTGGCGATCCTTGGCGGTGCCGGGGTGCCGTTGTTGCGGGCGCTGGAGGCGGCGCGCCAGACACTCTCCAACGAACGCCTGAGCCTGAGTGTCAGTGACGCCACCGCCAAGGTCCGCGAAGGGGTCAACCTGGCGGCCGCCCTGCGAGTGGAAAAAGTCTTCCCGCCGATCCTGATCCACCTGATCGCCAGCGGCGAGAAAACCGGCTGCCTGCCACCGATGCTCGAACGCGCCGCGCAAACCCTGTCCCGCGACATCGAACGCCGGGCCATGGGCATGACCGCACTGTTGGAACCGCTGATGATCGTGATCATGGGCGGCGTGGTGCTGGTGATCGTCATGGCGGTGCTGCTGCCGATCATCGAGATCAATCAGTTGGTGCAATGAGCCCACGGCAGCCTGGCAAACACAGTTCCTGTGGCGAGGGGATTCATCCCCGCTGGGTCGCGAAGCGACCCCAAAAGACTGGATGCGACCGGCTTGCCCCACCGAAGTGAACAGTCATGGGCTGCTTCGCAGCCAACGGGGATAAATCCCCTCGCCACAAAACCGTCCGGCAAAAAAAATCACGGCCTCCACCTCAACTCCCGAGCCCGCCCCCCATCAAACTCGGGTTCCTCGTTCTGTCATTTTCCCCTGGTCCTGACCACCCGCCGCACGCTGCACCGCAGCCCTGCCAAACGCCGCCGTTGAACAGGCTGAAAATGCCGGTCCAGAGCCCTCGAACACCCGAGAAAAAAACCCGGAAATCGGCCTCCAGCTCCCGAGGTTTTTTCCTCTATCTGTCACCGGAACCTGCGAATTTCTACGCCATGGCCTCACCCCAACGCCTGCGGCACCGGACCGAGCGCCATGACGGCAAGCCTGCGTCACCCAACCTACGTACGAACACGATGAAAGGAGATTCTTCATGTTTAAGCGCAACGTTCTCGCAGTATCCCTGACCCTCGCCGGCCTCTGCGCCGCCCAGGCTGCCATGGCCGATGTCAATGGCGGTGGTGCTACCTTGCCTCAGCCGCTGTACCAGACTTCCGGCGTACTGACCGCCGGTTTCGCCCCCTACATCGGCGTAGGCAGCGGCAACGGCAAACTGGCGTTCCTGAACAACGACTACACCAAGTTCGTGGCCGGCAACACCAGCAAGAACGTGCACTGGGCGGGCAGCGATTCGAAACTCAGCGCCACTGAGCTGAGCAACTACGTCACTGCCCACGGCGCTGCCTGGGGTCCATTAATCCAGGTGCCTTCGGTAGCCACCTCGGTCGCTATTCCGTTCAACAAGACCGGCACTGCCAACGTCGACCTGAGCGTCAACCAACTGTGCGGCGTGTTCTCCGGCCGCCTGACCGACTGGAGCCAGATCACCGGTTCCGGCCGCACTGGCGCGATCACCGTGGTCTATCGCGCTGAAAGCAGCGGCACCACC
Organism: Pseudomonas sp. MS646; assembly: GCF_036693845.1. Taxonomy (NCBI): domain Bacteria; kingdom Pseudomonadati; phylum Pseudomonadota; class Gammaproteobacteria; order Pseudomonadales; family Pseudomonadaceae; genus Pseudomonas; species Pseudomonas sp. MS646. Next base: position 3,441,384 of record NZ_CP144763.1, on the reverse strand, counting down.
GAGCTGTTCACCCGCTTCCTGAACGCCAAGTGCGCTGAAACCGGCACTTTTGCTATCACCACCACCTTCGCTTCCAGCTACAGCGGTGGCCTGCCGACTGGCGCTGTAGCCGCCACCGGCAGCCAGGCTGTGATGACTGCGCTGAACGCTGCCCAAGGCCGCATCACCTACATGAGCCCGGATTACGCTGCGACGACTCTGGCTGGTCTGGATGACGCCACCAAAGTAGCGCGGGTTGCCGGTGTGTCTCCAGCCCCAGCCAACGTTTCGACCGCCATCGCTGCGGTACCCGTGCCGGCCACTGCTAATCGTGCCAACCCGAACGCCTGGGTACCGGTGTTCGCCGCAACCACTAACCCTAACGATCCAAGCGTCGTGGCTTACCCAACCACCGGTTATCCGATCCTGGGCTTCACCAACTTGATCTTCAGCCAGTGCTATGCCGACGCTGCACAAACCACGCAGGTTCGTGACTTCTTCACCCGTCACTACAATGCTACTGCGGCCAGCAGCAACGACGCCGCCATCACTGCAAACCGCTTCGTGCCGCTGCCAGCGGCCTGGAAGCAAGCCGTTCGTAGCAGCTTCCTCACCAGCACCAACGCTCTCAGCATTGGTAACACCAACGTTTGCAACGGCATTGGTCGTCCGCTGTAAGCACTCGCTCCAGTTCCACGCAACACCGATCAGCAACGGCGCAAGTCGTTGCTGATTTTTTGCGTAAGGCCCGAACCAACACAGCCACATGAAATTTTCATGACATCCGTTCGGTCCCGAGCGGCTGTAACCGCCTAACCCCTATAACCAACGCTGGCAGCTTGATAGCACTGCGTTGCGCCCCTTAGAGCGAACCCGAAAGGATGAGTAGGATGCTGCGCTGCAAACCGATGAAACCGAACGTTCCACGTCGCGATGGCGAGCTGTCGATGGGGCGGCTCAAGCCGCTGGCCCAGGCCATCGCGCTGTTGATGGTGGCCGGCAATGCCCAGGCGGCCACGGCGTTCAGTTCGGCCTGGTTTGCGGCGAAGGGTGCGGCCCCCGCCGGTGGTGCGGCACGGCCGACCACTGCGGTGCCTGGGATGCCGCCGCCCCTGGCCCAGCAGCAGCGGGCCAATGCCCAGTTGCAGCGCTCGTTGACCAACCTCAACAACACCGTGGCCGCGATCGCGGCCCAGCAGGCGGCGCAGGCGGCCGGGCGGCAAGCGGCGTTCGGGCAGGTGCAGGTCGTGCCCGACGGGCTGGGCGAGGGCGGCCTCAAGGTCGACAACAGCCTGACCCAGGGCTGGCTCAACGCCAAGGGGCCGCAGCAGACCCAGGCCGGCGGCAAGACCACGGTGAAGATCGAGCAGACCGCCGACAAGGCGATTCTCAACTGGGAAACCTTCAACGTCGGGCGTAACACCACGGTGGATTTCCAGCAGCAAGCGGACTGGGCAGTGCTCAACCGGGTCAACGATCCTCAAGCCCGGCCGAGCCAGATCCAGGGCCAGATCAAGGGCAACGGCACGGTGATGCTAGTCAACCGCAACGGCATCATTTTCAGCGGCAGCAGCCAGGTCAACGTGCGAAACCTGGCGGCGGTCGCGGCTAACATCACTGACGAGCAGTTCAGCCAGCGCGGCTTGTACGTCGATGCCACCGGCACCCAGCCAACCTTCACCGATGCAGCCGGCAAGGTCGAAGTGCAACGCGGTGCGCAAATTGAAACCCACCGCGCCGCCACTTCCACCGCAGGCGGTGGCTATGCCTTGCTGCTGGGTAGCGAGGTGGAGAACGCCGGCTCCATCATCACCGCCAAGGGCCAGACCACCCTCGCGGCTGGCGACAGTTTTTATATCCGTCGCGGCCAGGGCACCAGCGGCAACTCGCGCTCCACCACTCGTGGTAATGAGGTGGCGACGTCGCTCAAACCGGGCAGCAGCGCCGGCACGGTGATCAACAGCGGTCTGATCCAGGCCAGCACCGGCGACATCACCCTCACCGGGCACAATGTGCAGCAGAACGGCGTGGTGGTGGCCAGCAGTTCAGTGGACACCCGCGGCACCGTGCATTTGCTCAACGCTTTCAGCGACAGCACCGGCAGCGTGACCCTGGGGCAGGGCAGTGCCACCGCCGTGCTGCTCGACGCCGCGGGCGGCAGTGCACTGGATAGCCAACGCAATGCCGGGCCCGCGGGCCTGGATGGCACGCCGAACAACCTGATCACCGGTCAGTTCAACAACCTCAGCAGCGTGGTCGACCGTAGCGACCAGTCGCGGGTCGAGATCGTCAGCGGTGGTAGCGTCGACTTCCAGAACGGCTCCATCACCCTGGCCACCGGCGGGCAGGTTGCGGTCAGCGCCGCGGGGCGCAGCCTGGTGCGCGATGGCGCGATGATCGACGTGTCCGGCGCCATCGGCGTCAAGGTGGCGATGGAGTCCAATTCCATCAAGGTCAACGTCCAAGGCAACGAACAACGGGATGCGCCGATCAACCGCGAAGGCGGCAAGCTGACCAACAGCGATGTGTGGGTGGACGTGCGTGACCTGGTCTACGTCCCTGCAGGCACCAACGGTTACGCCACCGACCGCTGGTACACAGCCGGTGGTCTGTTGGAAGTCGGCGGCTACCTGGGCACCCGGGGCCACAGTGTCGGCGAATGGGCGGCCCAGGGCGGTACCCTGACGTTTACCGGCAACGACGTGGTGACCCAGCAGGCGGCGCAACTGAACCTGTCCGGTGGCACCCTGGATGTGCAGAGCGGGTACCTGCGCCAATCCTGGCTCAAGGGTGCCAATGGTCGTCTGTATGAGCTGTCCAAGGCCCCGGGTGACATCCTTTACACCGGCATCTACAAGGGTTACGAAGACCACAGCCAGCGCTGGGGCCAGACTGATTACTACTACAACCCGCTCATTGCCCCGCGCGAACGTTTTGAAGCCGGCTACACCGTCAGTCGCGATGCCGGCAAGCTGGTGGTGTCGACCCGCAACGCCGTGCTGGAAGGCCATATCGTCGGCGAGGTGTACCAGGGCGAACGCCAGACCCAGGCGCCGAACTTCAACCTCGACGGCTACCAGCAATCGCAAAACGCCGTGGCCCGTCGGGCCGAGTTGTGGGTGGGCAGCTACACGCCGATCTATGACAAGACCAGTGGCGTGATCAACAGTGGCTTGAACCCCACCTTCGATCAGGTCACCGTCGGCAAAGTGACCGACAAGATTGCCGCAGGCTTGGACCTGACCTCGGCGGTCGGCAGCGACCGGCAAGGCAAGTTGGTGCTGGATAACGCGCTGCTCAATGGCTTCCAGCTCGGCGCAGTCAAGGTAGCGGGGGCTGAAGGCATCAAGGTTGACGGCGCACTCAAGGTAGCCGACGGCGGGGATATCACGCTTTATGCGCCGCAGGTGGAAGTGAACGCCGACCTGACGGCCCGCAGTGGTCGCATTGTATTGGGTAACATCCTCAAGCAGGTCAGGACCGACAATTTCCAGATGGGAGACGTCACGCTTTCACCCGTTACGGGACAGCGGGCGACGGTCACATTGGGCGAAGGCGTCAAGCTGAACACCGCCGGACGCTGGAGCAATCTGCTGCTCGACGGCAACGACCGCCAAGGCCTGCCGTTCATTAACGGCGGCAGCGTGTCCGTGCGTAGCAGTGGCGATATTGATGTGCGGCAGGGCAGCCTGATCGACGTCAGCTCCGGCGCTGCCGTGATGGCCGATGGCAAGACTCGCGGCGGCAAGGGTGGAGACTTGACCTTGACCGCGAGTACCGGTGCATCGTCCGGTAACGGCGACTTGAACCTCGAAGGTGAACTGCGCGGTACTGGCGTGAGTGGTGGCGGGACCTTGAAGCTGGCGGCCAGCAAAGTGCTGATCGGCAACAGCGGCACCCCCCTCGAAGCTGGCACTCTGCAACTGGACGGCGATTTCTTCGACAAGGGTTTCTCGGCCTATGACATCACCGGCAACGAAGGCCTGACTGTGGCCGACGGGACTCGGGTCGATGTGACGATGCCGGTGTACCGTATTGGTGAACAGGCGTTGGTCACCGGCAGCGACGCGGAGCCGGCCGCTGCCTTGCAGCGCTGGACGCCGGAGCTGTATCAGGAAGACGCGGTCAAAGGTGTCCTGACCCAGCGTCGCGGCGCGAGCCTGAGTCTCACCGCAGGCACGCCAAACTCCGGCGCGGCCGACATGGCCAGTACGGTATTGAGCTTGGGCAAGGGCAGTGTGATTACCGTTGATCCAGGCCAGGGCATCGATGTCCGGAGCAGCGGGCAATTGACCGCCAACGGCACGCTTAACGCCTGGGGCGGGCGGGTCAGCCTTACCGAGTTGAGCGTCGATGATGCGGTTCGCGATCAGGTCAATGCCCAGGGCCACGGTCGTTCCATCTGGCTGGGCGAGCAGGCGCTGATCGATGTATCGAGCCGGGCGATGACAGCTCAGGATATGCGCGGCCAGACCTATGGCCTGGTGCGCGACGGCGGGCAGATTGTCATTGGCGGCCAGATCGATGCCGCGAAAGGATCGACGTCTGCCTCCGAGCTGTTTGTGGTGGTGCGCGACGGTGCCCGTCTGCAAGCGGATGGCAGCCAGGCCGTGCTGGATGTTCCGGGTCAGGGCCGTACGTTGGTAGCGAGCAATGGCGGCAGTATTTCCCTGGCGTCGGCCAATGGCCTGTACCTGGACGGCGCGTTCAGCGCCCGCTCGGGGGGCGGCGGGGCGGCAGGTGGCAGTCTGTCGGTGGCGCTGGAAACCCCCTATTACCTGAAAAGCGCGGTCAATGCCCGAGTGTTGAGTGTTCGTGAACTGGTTCTGAAGCAAGTCGCGCAGGCAAGCCCGCTGGGCGATACAGCTGAAACCTCGGCGGACTCGTTGGTTTATGGTCACGGCCAGCTAGGTATCGATCAGGTCCTGGCCGGTGGTTTCGACAATTTGTCCTTGTTGAGCAACGGACTGATGAGCGTCGATGGCAACCTGTCGATGTCCCTCGGACAAAGCCTGAGCCTGTACGCCCGCAGCTTTGGATTGAGTGCAACCGCGCCAGCCAATACTCGGGTCGAGTTCAATGCACCCCATGTGTTGCTGTCTACTGCGACAGGGCTGGCGACCACTCGACCGAGTTTTGATCCTTACACCCGGCCAGTGGTCGAGGGTGGCGGGGTGTCTCTATTGGCGAACAAGGCGCTGTTTTCCGTCAATGCTGATCTGCTGGATGTGCAAGGCAATGTGATGTTCAGCAGCAAAGGCACAGTGAGGCAGGCCGATGACAGCACTGTGGGACTTGAGCGCGCAGGTTTCGATCAGGTCCAGCTGAGCAGCCGGGGTGATCTGCGATTCCTGGCCGGGTTCTCGAGCGCCGATATGCCTACGGGGTTTACCACGCAATTGCTGACCCCTTCGGACATGCTGTTGCAAGCGGCCCAGCTGTATCCGGCAACCGGAGTCGGGGCTCGGGTGTTGGCGGGGTCTGGTTGGGGCACATCGGATAATGGTACCCCTCTCTACGACCCGGCACGCAGCCTGGTAATCGGGCGCACAACCCAGACGACGCCCCAGGTACCCTATTCGGTATTCGGGCGCTTGCAACTGGGTAGCGCGAACATCGAACAGGGTGGCGTGGTTCGGGCGCCGTTGGGATTGATTGAGGTCGGCACCAACGGCGGTGTAGGGGGGTATGCCATCAGCGATCGGGTAAGTCTGTTGCCGGGCAGCCTGACGTCGGTCAGCGGCTTGGGCCTGAGATTGCCCTATGGCGGCACGGTCGACGGTCAAAGTTATGAGTACGCTGGCAAGAAGGTGGTGTTGCTAGGACAGGGTGCAGTACCCAGTCTAAACGCTGACATTAACATCGGCGTTATTCTGGGCGGGCGATCGGTCACGGCACAGGAGGGTTCGGTGCTTGACCTGTCTGGTGGCGGTGATTTGCTCGGCGCTGGCTTTATCTCAGGCCGTGGTGGTTCTACTGACGCCCGTTTCAATCCGCTGGTACAAATGGGTGCCAATGGCGGTTTCACCTTGCCTGGTCTTTCCAGCAACCCGGTCTACGCCATTGTGCCGGGCAACCAGAGTCAGTATGCGCCGGTCGCTGCCGAAGGTGGCGCGGTGGATCCGAGGGTCGGTCAGCAGATCACCATCGGTGCCGGTGTGCCCGGGCTGGCTGCCGGTACTTACACCCTGATGCCGTCCACTTATGCGTTGCTGCCGGGCGCGTTCCGGGTCGAGGTCAATGGCTTGGCGGGGCAAGGCATCACAACGGGCGCGCAACAGATGCGCAACGGTTCCTGGACCACCGCCGGGGTGTTGTCGGTGGCCAATACCGGTCAGCGTAACAGTTTGTCCAGTCAGGTCATTCTGACGTCGGGGGATGTGCTGCGCCGCTACTCGCAATACAACGAAACGAGCTACGCGCAGTTCGCCGTGGCCGATGCCGCTCGCCTGGGCGTACCCCGGGCAATGTTGCCGGTAGACGCCAAGACCTTGAAACTGAACCTGGCCCCTGGAGCAGGGGATCAAGCATTCTCCTTCAAGGGTGTCGGCAAGTTCGCGCCTCAGGCGGGAGGCTTCGGCGGTTCCGTCTCAGTGGTTGGTTACGCCCGGAGCGCGCTGGAGGTGGTTGCGGATGGGCGTGGGGCCACGGCTGGTTTCGAGGGCGTGACCCTCACTGCCGAAAGCCTGAATGCATTGAACGCTTCGCGTCAGGTCATAGGCGGCCTGTTTTCGGTTAGTTACGGTCAAAGCGGAAATTACGTGACTCCGGTGTCTGAGATGTCGCGTAGCGTGACATTGCGTGAAGGTGCGGCTTTAGCAGCACCTGAGGTTTTCCTGTTGGCCAATGGCGGCGAGTTATCGATGGAACAGGGCGCTGTCATCAACACCATCGGTCGTGGCGCGGCTGCTTACGACGCCCGAGCTGGCTTTGTTTACAGTCTCAATAACGACGCCAATATGCTGGCCGCCTCCAATGGTTTGCTCAGCGTACTGGCCCCTCCATCGGGCGGCGCAGGCTCCATCAATATCGGTGGCTGCCGCCTGACGCCTTGCAGTGGCGTCACACGCATTCACTCCGAAGGCAGTATCGTTGCAGGCACCGCTGGCAGCCTGGAACTGGACGACCAGGTGCGTTACGGCACCCGTCACCTGACCCTGGCCCTGAGCAACATCAACGTCGGCACCGCCCAGGCATTGAGCGATGCGTCGGGGCGCAATGTATTGCCTGCCGGTCTGACCCTGAGCCAGACCGTTCTGGATCGCCTGTTGCGCGGGGACACCCAATATGGTGCTCCGGCCCTGGAAACCCTCGAACTGTCGGCCAGTCAGGCGCTGAATTTCTATGGCACCGTCAGCCTCGACACCTATGATTCGACCACCGGTAAGTCGCGCCTGAACAACCTGATGCTCAGCACCCCGGCAATTTATGGCGCGGGCGGCGCCGGCGATGCAGCGACCATCCGCACCGCCAACCTGATCTGGAACGGTGCCGTCGGCGCGCCGGGTTCGGTCATCGCCGACGGGGCCGGCACCGGCGCCGGTCGCCTGGACATCCAGGCCCAGCGCATCGAGTTTGGTTACGGTGAATTCGCCCAGCCCAGCTCGGTCACTACCCTGGACCGTCTGGCCCTGGGCTTTGCCAACGTCAACCTCAACGCCAGCGAGCGTCTGACCGCCAATCACAAAGGCAGCCTGGCGGTCTATCAGACCCAGGGTGCATACGACCCGAAAACGGGCTTTGCCTACAGCGGCGGCAATCTGAATATTCTTACTCCGTTGTTGACCGGTGAAGCCGGTTCGATCAACCGCATCAGCGCGGGTGGGGCGATCAACGTGGCGGGCGCGAGCGCTAAGCCGGGCACCGTTTCCGGGCTCGGTGGCGAGTTGTCCCTCAAGAGTGCCAGCCTCAACCTGGCCAGTGCGGTGGTGCTGCCCAGTGGCAAGCTGACCTTGAGCGCGACCCGCGACCTGACCCTGGCCGATGCGGCGTTGATCGATGTGGCGGGTCGCACGGTGACTTTCAACGATGTGACGCGCTACAGCGCCGGTGGCGAGGTGATTCTGCAAAGCCAGAACGGCGACATCCGCCAGGCCGATGGCTCGACCATCGACTTCTCGGCCCGCAACAACCAGGCCGGCCGGCTCAGCGCCGTGGCTGTGGACGGGGCGGCGGGCGTGGTGGACCTGCAAGGGCGGATTCTCGGCAGCAGCACGGGCGAATACGACGCCGGTGGCACCGCCATGCCGCACCTGGCCGGCAGCGTGGAAATCCAGGCGCAGCGTCTGGGCGGCAGCGGCAGTCTCAGTGAGCAGTTCGCGGCGTTGAATCAGCGCTTGAACGATGGGCAGGTCTACGGATCCCGTGGCTTCCAGCTCAAACAGGGCGACCTGGTGATCGGCGACGGGCTTAAGGCCTCGTCGATCAATGTGTCGGTGGACAACGGCAGCTTGCTGGTCAACGGCAAGGTCGACGCCAGCGGTGAGCGCGTTGGCAGTATTTATCTGGCCGCCGGCAATGCCCTGACCCTGGGCAGCGCAGCGGTGCTCGATGCCCATGGCCGACGCCTGCGGGTGGACAGCTACGGCAAGATCATCGACTCACCGAACCGCGCCATCGTGGACCTGACCGCACGCCAAGGGCTGCTGACCCTGGGCAATGGTGCCCGTATCGACCTGCGCCATGGCACCGAGGTGGCGCTGGGCAGTAAGCCGGGCATGCATGACGGTCGCGCCCGCGGAACATTGCAACTCAACGCACCACGACTGGGCGGTGTTTCAGGCGGCGACGTGGCAATCGATGCCAGCGGCGCCGTGGATGTCCAAGGCGCCCGTTCGATCGCGCTGGTGGCCATGTGGCAATACGACGATGCACCGTTGGTCAACGTACCGGCAGCCAGCGGCAAGCCTTATCAGGTCATCAATCAAGCGTGGTTGGACGATGTGCATGACGACAACACCGCGTTCATCACTCAGGCCCACGACAACGACGATCTGTTGCAGCGCAAACTCGCCGGACTGAAAAACAGCCGCTATCGCGATGTATTCCATCTGCGCCCTGGTGTGGAGGTGGTGAGCGCGACGGCCGATGGCGACCTGGTGGTCCAAGGCGACCTGGACCTGTCGCGCTATCGCTATGAGAGCCTCAATCGGCATAACCAACTGGACAATGTCTATGGCTCCGGCGAATCCGCCAGCCTGACGTTGCGCGCCGGGGGCGATCTGAATATCTATGGCAGCATCACCGACGGTTTCGCCCAGCCGCCGGCCAGCAACGATGACAAGGGCTGGGTGCTATTGCCGGGTATTGATTTTGCGGCAGGCGATATCGTCGTGCCCGGTACCGGCGTGATCCTGGCGGAGGACACGGCGTTTCCGGCCGGCTCGGTGCTCAACTTCGACGTGCCGCTCAAGGGCGCCACATTGGCGGCGGGAACGCGCCTGCCAGTAGCCGCGACGCTTGATCAACCTTTGGTACTGCCGGCGGGCACGGTGCTTGCCGCGGCGGTGCATGACGCCTTGGGTAATCTGTTGTTCGCCGCCGGCACTTTGTTGGCTTCGACTCAGACCCTTGATGCGGGCACAGTGCTGGGGGCTGGGAGCCTGCTGGGCAGCAGCGCAACCATTGGCAGCCTGATCTGGCCTAAAGGCGTTGCACTGCCAGGCATTGCGGACGCGCCCCATGGCTTGACCAACGTCGTGCGTCTCAGCGGTCCCCTGGCATTGAATGTGGGTTCGAAAATTCCTTCAGGTACCGACATCAAGCTGCCGGCGGGTGTCGAGTCGGTGCAGTTGCGTCCGGAAGTGGCGGGCAGCAATTGGGCCATTGCGCCAATGTTGGCCGAGGGGTCGCAGTCCTGGTCCCTACGGCTGGTGGCCGGCGCCGATACGCAGGCGGCGGACAGTCGGGTCGTGAAGCCTGTGACGGCTGGCGGGGATCTTCGTTTGGCGGATAGTCATTACGGTATGTTTGGTGTGCCTAAGGCTGGCGAGATGTTGTGGACCGAAGCAGGGTCATTGGATTTTTTTGGCGACACCAGCATGGCAGGCCAACCGATTGACTTCGAGGCGATTGGTTACCCAGGGCTATGTACTGATTTACCGGATTTTTGTAAGGCCAGCAGTGGATATATATGGACTGAAGTAGGGGCTATCGAATGGGGGGATCCGAGTCTCGCCGGTCAACCGATTGATTTTGGTGCCATCGGGTACCCGGAATTGTGTACCGAAAATCCCTCTTATTGCCAAGCAGTCGGACAAGCCGATTACAAAGCTGGCAGCCAACGGTGGAGCGTGGTTCGTACCGGCGCGGCTGACCTTGAGCTGTTCTCGGCAGGTGATGTGAAAATGGATTCGCTGTACGGCGTCTATACCGCAGGCAGCTCGGCGAGCGCGACTCATGCCAACGATCCTTACAACCAACCTAAGGCGCTGGGTGCGGAAGGAAAGGTGCTTAACGATGCATTCGGTGACAACGAGCAGTTTGTGAATGGCGGTACTACTAGTCTTTACCGCGCTTGGTACCCGGATTTTGGCGGCAACCTGACTCTGAACGTTGGCGGGAGTCTGACCGGCAATACAATGGACGCGGTGACTAGCAGCGGTAATGCGCGACCCAATCCCGGCGATTTGGGTTATGACACTGCGAATGTCGGGAACTGGCTGTGGCGCCAAGGCAACGGCTCGGTTTCTACCGATACCCAGGCACAACCCGCTGCCTGGTGGATCAATTTCGGGAGCTATACCGCAGCACAGAATGGCAAGGCTGATTTGATGGTTGGATTTACCGGGTTTGGTACCTTGGGCGGCGGTAACCTGAATGTTCAGGTCGCGGGCGATGCCGGGGTGATCGATCAAATGGCGGGTAGCCTTCTTGAGTCCCGCAGCAACAGCCGCAGTCAAGGATTGGTGCTTGCCGTAGGCAGTACCGGGCGTGTGGGCGCCGATGGCAGTCTGCAATTGACCGGCGGCGGCGATCTCAATCTGCGGGTGGGCGGTGCCTTGAATCCCGGGAGCTTGTTCACGAGCGGGCATCTCAACGGTGCGGTCATCAACCTGCGGGGGCACGCGCAGATCGATAGCGGTGCCATTGGCCGAATCGATCTTCGCTATGGCAACGCCGCCACTGTGCAGTCCCCTCGAGAGACTCGGGCATACGATTCCTTCAAATCCACACGTGGCGACGCCACCGGTGGGCTGACTCTGATGCCGGGCGACGCCACTTTCAATCTATCTACCCTGGGCGATCTCGTCGTTCAGGACGTTGCAGACCCAGGTCGGGCATTGATGATGAGCGTATCTCCATTCAAAAGTGACGCGATTAACGGATCGGGTGTGAGCTGGTTTACGCTATGGACTGCCAACACGGCGATTGATCTATGGACGTCGGGAGGTAACCTGACGCCTCTGACGTTGGGGCTGGATACGGACCTTGCAATGGTCTACCCCTCAATCCTGCGGGCTGTGGCGGCCAGTGGTAGCCTGTATTACGGCAGGGCTAAGGCGATAGGTACCAGCGCAGTCTACGACGCTAACAATCTTCCAGCGCTGTTGCTCGCACCTGGCCCTAACAGTGAATTGCAATTCCTAGCCGGCGATTCCATCTACGGCGGCGACATGTCGGTCAGTCGTTCCGGTGCCGCATCGGCCGCTTTGGCTACGCCATTCCGGCCAGCCTATGTCGCTTCTGTCGATAACGGCATCAGTATCAAAGTCAGCAATCTTTCGGCCGACGGTAATCCCGTGCGCCTTAGTTCGAACATGCTGCCGCTGTTTGCCTTCGACACTAGCAGCGCTTCCAGCGAATGGGCTCTCAATGCCGATCCTGCTCGCTTCTATGCACTCGAAGGCGATTTGCTGGCAGTCACCACCGGGCGGTCGATGACGTCGGTTTCCACGGCCAGATGGCCGGGGCGAATTGCATATGAAGGCGCTGGAGCTGTCCGGATGATGGCTGGGCGAGACATCGTCAGCAGCGGGGTTCCGCTGGCCGGATCGCGCAGTGATAACGCTGAAGCGGGGAACTACACCGTCTCCGGCAACCTCTTCATCCACAACAACCCCACCGACATTTCCATCGTGTCAGCCGGGCGCGACATCCTCTACAGCACCTTCAACGTCGCCGGTCCCGGCCTGCTGGAGATCACCGCCGGGCGCAATATCCTGATGGACGACAAGGTCAGCATCACCAGCCTCGGCGCCGTGGTACCGGGGGATTCGCGCCCTGGCGCGAGCCTGGTGTTGCAGGCCGGCGCGGGCCTCGACGGGCCGGACTACGAGCGCTTCGTCAAGGCCTACCTGGATCCGGCGAACCAGGCCCTGGCCGGTGTGCCGCTGGCGAGCCAGGACGGCAAGGTCGCCAAGACCTATGAAACCGAATTGGTGGATTGGCTGGAGAGGCGCTTCGGTTTCAGCGGCGATACCGAGCAGGCCCGCAGCTACTTCGCGGCACTGCCGGCCGAGCAACAGCGGGTGTTTGCCCGTGACGTGTACTTTGCCGAGCTCAAGGCCGGCGGCCGCGAGTACAACGAAGTGGGCGGCGTGCGCCAGGGCAGTTACCTGCGGGGCCGCGAGGCTATCGACTTGTTGTTCCCGACCAAGGACGTGGCGGGCAATCCGATCACCTACAAGGGCGACATCACGATGTTCGGCGGGGCGGGGGTGCACACCGATTTCGGCGGCAGTATCCAGATGCTGACCCCGGGCGGCGGCCAGACTTTCGGTATCGAGGGCAACGCGCCGCCGTCCACCGCCGGGGTCATCACCCAGGGTGAGGGCGATATCCAGTTGTATGCGCAGAACAGCATCCTGCTTGGGCAGAGCCGGATCATGACCACCTTTGGCGGTTCGATCCTTGGCTGGTCGGCCCAGGGCGACATCAACGCCGGTCGGGGTTCGAAGACCACCGTGGTGTACACGCCGCCCAAGCGCTTGTACGACACCTGGGGCAACGTGACGCTGTCGCCTTCGGTACCGAGCACCGGGGCCGGTATCGCCACCCTCAACCCCATTGCCGAAGTGGCGCCGGGGGATATCGACCTGATCGCGCCGTTGGGCACCATCGATGCCGGCGAGGCGGGGATCCGGGTGTCGGGCAACGTCAACATCGCGGCATTGACCGTGGTGAACGCGGCCAACATCCAGACCCAGGGCAAGGCCTCCGGCGTGCCGTTGGCGGCTTCGGTGAACACCGGGGCCATCACCTCCGCCAGCGCGGCGGCGACCTCGGCCACCCAGGCGGCCGAGGACGTGACCCGCCAGCAGCAGAACGCGGCGCGGCAGAACCAGGCGTCGGTGTTCACCGTGCAGGTGGTGAGTTTCGGCTCCGAGCAGTTGGCTCCGTCCCGCGACGGCGCCAGCCGCGAGGCCCCTCGCGCCTACGACCCGGCCAGCCCGGTGCAAGTGCTCGGCGCCGGGCCACTGGACGAACAGACCCGGCAGCGCTTGACGGAAGAGGAGCGGGGGCGATTGAGTCTGTGACCGGGGCAGACCGGGCCTGCCCCTTCGCGGGCAAGCCCGCTCCCACAGCGTTGTGTGGTGGGCTTGAGGTGCGTGTCCGCCACAGCTCCCCTGTGTGGGGGCGGGTTTGCTCGCGACGAGGGCGGGTCAGTGGATGAAGGTGTCGACTGACCTGGCGCTATCGCGGGCAAGCCCGCTCCCACAGTGTTGTGTGGTGGGCTTGAGGTGTGTGCCCGCCACAGATCCCTGTGGGAGCGGGCTTGCCCGCGAAGGCGGTCTGACAGCCGGCCTGGCTCTTGCGGTGGGCCCCAATCCAACTGCCCGCGAAGGCGGTCGGTCAGTGCCCGCCAGGGCTCACAGCCACCGCGGGGTGGTAAAGAACGAGGCCATTTCCGAGCGGGCCAGGGGCGAGCCGAAGTAGGGGCCTTGGACATGGTCGCAGGCCACGCTGCGCAACTGGCGAAACTGCCGGGCGTTCTCGATGCCTTCGGCGGTCACCCTCAACCCCACGCTGCGACTCAGGCGGATCATGGCGAGTACGCCTTCCTCATCCTGCTCCAGGCCCAGTTGCGAGAGGATGTTGCGATCGAAGCGAATACCATCGAATGGCTGGTTCAGCACTTCGCGCAAGGACGCGATGTTGGTGCCGAACTTGTCGATATTGATCCGTACGCCCAGGTTTTTCAGGGCATGGAGGGTCGCGGCGACCGCCTTGTGATCGGCCAGCAGAACCCCTTCAGCCACCTCCAGGGTCAGCCGATGCGACGCCAGGCCGCTGGCATCGAGGGCCGCTTGCACCTGCTTGAGCAGGAAGCTGCTGCTGAACCACCTGGGGGAAACCGCGATGGACACGCTGACCGCGCTCGGCCAGCTCACCGCTTCTTCGCAGACGTTGATCAGCATCCAGGTGCCCAGTTCTTCCAACTGGCCGGAAGTCTCGGCAATGGGAATGAAATCGGCGCCCCCCAGTTCACCTTTCTCGGGGTGGTGCCAGAAGGCCTGCGCCTCGAACCCATGCAATTGCTCGGCGTTCATGTCGAAGCGAGGCAGGTAGCGCAGTTCCAATTGGCCCTGCTGCATCGCGTCGCGCAGTTGCTGTTCGTAGCGGCGCCGGTCGCGGGCGACATTGCCCATGGCTTCCACGTACACGCGCCAGGTGTTGCGGCCCGCGGCCTTGGCGGCGTACAGGGCGATGTCGGCTTGGCGCAGCAACTCGTGGGCGCGCTCGTCGCCCGGTTGCGCCCAGGCAACGCCGATGCTCACGCCCAGGTACAAGGTGTTGCCGTCCAGGTGCATCGGCCGCTGCATGCAATCGATCAGGCGCTGGCAGAGCTGGTCGAGGTCACTGGCCTCGCCCGGTTCAGGCATGACGATGACAAACTCATCGCCGCCCAGGCGCGCCACCAGGTCGGTGCTGCGTACGTTCTGCTGGAGGATATGGGCCACTTCCTTCAAAACCTTATCGCCCACGGCGTGGCCCAGGGAATCGTTGACCGGCTTGAAGCGGTCCATGTCCAGGTTCAGCACGGCCAGCGGTGCGCCGTCGGTGCGGCCGAGGTGTTCGCTGAGGCAGTCGAACAAGCGATTGCGGTTGGCCAGCCCGGTCAACGGGTCGTGGAGCGACAGGTGCTTGATCTGCGCCAGCGCCCGCAACTCCTCGGTGATGTCGGTGGCGGTGCCGCGAAAGCCCAGGGTGCCGGCCTCGATGGCCCGCACGGCGATCTTGCAGGTGCGTGTGCGCAGGTTGCGCGCGGTGTATTCGCACAGCAGTGCGGTCGGCTCGGCACTGTTGGCGCCGCCCAGCAGCCAATGGGCGATGGAAATCGATCCGTCATGGGGATGAAGCAACCGGTGCAGCGGCTTTCCCAGCCATTCCGCCGGACTGAAGCCGGTCACTTGTTCAAAGCGTTCCGACAGGTAGGTGAGGGTTCCGGCCGAGTTGACTTCCCACAGCCAGTCGGACGATACCTCGGCAATGTCGCGGAAACGCTCTTCACTGCGCTCCAGCGCCTTGCGATGGGCCAGCAGGCTGGCGTACTGGCGCTCCTGGGCGCGGAGCATGACCAGGGCATGGCGCAACACCGCCAGCGCCAGGATCGCCAGCACCAGCAGCGCCACGGCCAGCACCGGCAGCAAGGCCTTGCGCAGGTCACTGCCCGGCGTCAGCGGGCGCCAGGCCAGTGCCTCCTGGGTCAGGTCGTTCAGTAGAAACTGGGCGGTGTCGGGTGGTCCGGGCGAGCGGGCGACGTGGGCATCGGGCAGGACGAAGTCCCGCGCCAGGTTCTGCAACGACGCGCCATCGAGGACCTTGACGAACAACATCAGGCTGGGCGGGCCGGGAATGTGTGGCACGCTGTTATCCGTGCCGGTGGTGATGGCGGACGTGGCGACGAACGCTGGGGCGCCGTCGTGGTGCAACATCTCGACGATGACTTCGTCGCGATTGTTCTCGGCGCTGGCTTTTTTCTCCAGGGCCCGCAGGTTGCCGGTCAGCCAGGCATCGGCGGTGACGTCGCTCAGCTGCCCGTCGATCACCGAATAGACGGTCTTGCCGGTCGGGGAAATAACGAACACGGCCTGGTAGCCGTAGAGCGAAAAGACGCTGCTGCCGACGTTTTCCTGGTCGAAGGCCCAGGCCTTGTCCACTTCGACATGCAGGTGGCGGTAGGCGTCGCTCCACTTGGAGTAGTCGTTCAAGTCCCGTGCGATGCCGGTGCGGATGCCCTCGATGGCCCGTTGGGCGAAGAACAGGCTCTGTTCACGGGCGCGTTGGTCCTGGGCGGCCGTGATGTTGAGCAACACGGCAATCGCCAGGGCCGACATGAAAAACAGCACCAGCATGATGGCCGGGAAGGTGCGGCGAGTGAAGTTTCGGCTTGGCGAGCCCGAGAGGACAGTTGAGTCGTTGCCAGCATCTTCAGTCATAAACAAGCCATCAGCTAAACGCGAAATATCCCGCACGTCCCTGTATCGGCTGTCTGATCGATTAACTTAATTGACCTGACAGTCGACACGGCCCGTGCGGGGCGGCCGTTGGCGTTGCCTGAAACCAGGCTGGTGTTGTGGTTCAGTCTTTTTTGGTGCCCGGCAGCAGGGCGCTCAGCACCTGTTTGGCGGTCTCGACCACGATGCCACGTTCGTTCGGGTCACCCTGCAGGAGCGTGGAGGCGAACTTCTTCGCCTGTTCCAGCTTGATGTGCGGCGGCAGCGGCGGCACGTCAGGGTCGGTGCGGAATTCGATCAGCACCGGCCGTTGCGCCGCCAGCGCTTGCTCCCAGGCCGCCGCCACATCGTCCTCGTGCAGCACCAGAATGCCCTTCAGGCCGATGGATTCGGCGAACAGGTGGTAGGGCACGTCGGGGATGTCCTGGGAGGCCTCGAACTTCGGATCGCCCTCCATCACCCGTTGCTCCCAGGTCACCTGGTTCAGGTCGCGGTTGTTGAACACCGCGCAGATCCAGGTGCCGTTGGCCCAGGTGCGCCAGTACTTGGCAACGGTGATCAGCTCAGCCATGTTGTTCATCTGCATGGCGCCATCGCCCACCAGGGCGACCACTGGCCGATCCGGGTGGCAGAACTTCGCCGCAATGGCATAGGGCACGGCGGCACCCATGGACGCCAGGCCGCCGGACAGCGAGCACATCATGCCGCGCCGGATCTGGATATCCCGGGCGAACCAGTTGGCGCAGGAGCCGGAATCGCAAGTGATGATGGCGCGGTCCGGCAGCCTCGGCGACAGCTCGAACGTCACGCGCTGCGGATTGATCGGCTTGGCCGAGACCAGGGCACGCTTTTCCAGGGTCTTGTCCCAGCGTTCGCGCCAGTGCTCGATCTTCTTGCGCCAGGTGCGATCGGTCTTTGTTTCGAGCAGTGGCAGTAGGGCCCGCAGAGTGTCGGCGCTGTCGCCGTGCAAGCTGACCTCCATGGGGTAGCGCAGGCTGAGCATGTCCGGTTGAATGTCGATCTGCACGCCGCGGGCCTGGCCTTCAGGAGGCAGGAATTCGGCGTAGGGGAAGCCGGAGCCGATCATCAGCAGCGTATCGCAGCCGGCCATCATGTCGTCGCTGGGTTCAGTGCCGAGCAGGCCGATGGAGCCGGTCACCCAGGGCAGGTCGTCCGGTACGGCGGCCTTGCCGAGCAACGCCTTGGCCACGCCGGCCCCGAGTTTCTCGGCGACGGCGATTACTTCGTCGGTGGCCCCTAGTGCACCGGCGCCTACCAGGATGGCGACTTTCTTGCCGGCATTGAGGACCTCGGCGGCCTTGCGCAGATCGTCTTCGTACGGCACGACCCTGGGCTTGCGGTAGCCGACGCCGGAATGCACCGTGCCGTGCTTGTGGGGCGGGGCGGTGTATTCCAGGTCCTGGAGGTCGTTCGGCAGGATCAACGCCGTGACCCGGCGCTCGCCCACGGCCGTGCGCACGGCGCGATCGAGCAGGTGGCGGACCTGGGACGGTGCGCTAGCCTGCTGCACGAACGCTCCGGCGACGTCCTTGAACAGGCTGACCAGGTCCAGTTCCTGCTGGTAGTGCCCGCCCAGGGCTGCGCGAGCCTGTTGGCCGCAGATGGCCAGCACCGGCATGTGGTCCATGCGGGCGTCGTAGAGGCCGGTGATCAGGTGCGAGGCGCCCGGCCCGGAGGTGGCGATGCACACCCCCAGTTCACCGGTGAACTTGGCGTGGGCACAGGCCATGAACGCGGCCATTTCCTCGTGGCGGGCCTGGATGAAGCGGATTTTCCCGTTCGCCCGGTTCAGGGCGCCGAAGACCCCGTTGATGCCATCGCCCGGATAACCATAGATACGACGAACCCCCCATTCATAAAGGCGTTCCACCAGAAAATCACCGACGGTCATGCTCATGTCTGTCCCTCGTAGGTAGGCCGCGCAGGCGCGCGGCGTTGACGGTCATACAGGACTGGACCGATGCAAGCGGTTCAAGGTTTCGATTTTTTCCGGCGGCAGGGGTAACGAAAAAGATCACTGGATTAGTCAATGTGGCGAGGGAATTTATCCCCGCTGGGCGGCGAAGCGGCCCTGGAACCTGTCGCCTCGGTGTGTCAAGAGGATTGAGTCAGCTGCGTTGGGGCTGCTGCGCAGCCCAGCGGGGATAAATCCCCTCGCCACATTGGATCGCGGTTAATTCATCGAGGTGTCGCGACCCAGGCGCAACTCGGCGCACAGGCCGCCGCCGTCGCGGTTGCTCAGGGTCAGCGAGCCGCCCATGGCGATTGCCAGTTGCTGGGCGATGGCCAGCCCCAGCCCGGTGCCGCCGGTTTCCCGGTTGCGCGAGCTTTCGACCCGGTAGAACGGCTTGAGTACTTCGGCCAGTTCCTGTTCGTCGATACCGGGGCCACGGTCCAGGACCTGGATCGACAGTTGCCCGTTGTCGGTGGGCTGCACATGGAGCTGGGCCGCGCCGCCGAATTTCAGTGCGTTGTCCACCAGGTTGACCAGCACGCGCCGCAAGGCATGGGGGCGGGTGTCGATGACCGCGGCGTTTTTTCCGGACAGGTGCACGTCCTTGCCGGTGTCCTGGTAGTCGAACACCAGGCTGTCGAGAAACGCGTCGAGGTTGATTCGGCAGCTGGCCTCGGTGGCGCCATGGATGCTGCGGGCATAGGCCACGCCTTCGCGCACGAGGTGCTCCATCTCGCTCAGGTCGCTCCAGAGCTTGTCCTTTTCCAGGCCATCGTCCATGAACTCGGCGCGCAGCTTCATGCGCGTGATGGGCGTCTGCAAGTCATGGGAGATCGCCGCCAGCAACTGCATGCGCTCCTTGAGGTAGGCGGCGATGCGGTCCTGCATGGCATTGAACGCCTTGGCGGCGTGCAGCACCTCGGTGGGGCCTTTTTCGTCCAGGCGCACGCTGTGGGCATTCGGGTCGAGGGTTTCCACCGCCTGGGCCAGCCGGGTAAGCGGGCCGACGGCAATGCGCACGGCCAGCCAGGTGCAACCGATCAACAGCGCCAGTTGCCCCAGCAAGACCATCGGCAACCACGGCGACAGCGGCACCATTGCCGGGCGCACGTCGATGGTCAACGGGCTGCCGTCGCTCAAGCGAAGGTGAGCCTGGTAGTGCTTCTGCGGCCCGGGCAGGTCGGTGAAGGTCAGGGCGTAGGCCTGGCCGATGGCGTCCTGGATCGAACTCATCGAGATCGGCGCATCGTCGGTCTGCATCGGCTGGCCGGCCTGGCCTTCTTCCAGCAGGTAGCCGTAGTTGCGCCGGGCGAGTTTCGGCAGCCAGGCCGGACGCTCGGCGGCGGGCAGGCGGTCGAGGATGGCGACGGAGGTGGCAACGTCGGTTTCCAGGTTGCCGAGCATGGTCGACTTAGCGCTCTGGTAGCGCTCGTAGTACTGGGCGCCGAAGGACAGGCCCTGGGCCAGGATCAGGCCGACCAGGAAAATCAGCGACAGCCTCGACGCGAGGGTGCGTGGCCAGCGCAGCGGCAGGTTCATACCGACGCCTCGAGGATTTCCACCGGCAGCGAGAACACATAACCTTCGCTGCGCACGGTCTTGATGTAGGCCGGTTCCCGGGCATCGTCCAGCAGGCGCTGGCGCAGGCGGCTGACCAGCAAGTCGATGGAACGGTCGAACAGGTCGGCGTCCCGGCCCTGGGTCAGGTTGAGCAACTGGTCACGGTTGAGCACCCGCTGCGGATGGTCCAGGAACACCCGCAACAAACGGTACTCGGCGCCGCTCAGGGCCACCAGGGTGCCGTCGGTGTCCAGCAGGTGGCGGGCGGTGGTGTCCAGGCGCCAGCGACCGAACCCCAGCAGGCGACCGCTTTCGGTGACCACCAGGTTGGGCGGCAGCATGCGGGTGCGGCGTAGCACGGCGTTGATGCGGGCCAGCAGTTCCCGGGCGGCGAAGGGCTTGACCAGGTAATCGTCGGCGCCCATTTCCAGGCCGATGATGCGGTCGGTTTCGTCATTGCGGGCGGTGAGCATCAGCACCGGCGTAGCCTTGTGCTTGCCGGCGCGCAATTCGCGGCACAACACCAGGCCGTCATCGCCGGGCATCATGATGTCGAGCACGATCAGGTCCACCGGGGTGGTCTCCAGGAACGCCCGCATCTGCCGGCCATCGGCGACGACGGTGGTGCGCAGGCCGTTCTTCTTCAGGTAGTTGCCCACCAGCTCTCTGATCTCGCGATCGTCATCCACAATCAATACGTGATCGACATGATCCATGGTGCCCAGTCCCCTTGGCGTTTCGGTGTGGTCAGTCTACAGGCGCCAGCCGGCGCGGCCCGCGGCGGTTTGTATTGCAGTGTATCTGGCGCGCGACGGATACACAGGAATGCAAAAAGCCCCCCGGCCCGATACAGGCGCGATACCTGGGCAGCATTCAATGGCGTCCAACGGGGCAACGCAACCGGCCTCGACAGAAAACTCATTGACTGCACCGAGGACACCGCCATGAACACCAAAGCCATCTACGCCGCCTGCCTCTTCGCCGCCCTGAACATCTGCACGCTGTCCGCCCGGGCCGAAGGCAACGTCCAGGCGCAAACCTACACCTACGGCACCCACCTGGACATCCAGAAAGTGCTCTCGATGACCGAAGATGCCGGCCCGGACTGCGGCGTGGTCAACGCCCACATGACCTACCTGGATTCGGCAGGTCACCAGCAGGCGCTGGACTACAGCAAGTTTTCCGATCATTGCAGTGACGGGAACTGAGTCCCTCAACCTCGTGGCGAGGGAGCTTGCTCCCGCTGGGCTGCGCAGCAGCCCCCGACGATTTGACACCGAGGCGCCTGGATTGGGGCCGCTGCGCGACCCAGCGGGAGCAAGCTCCCTCGCCACGGTCACGCTTGTTTATTGAGGTGATGCCATGCTTCTGATCGCTTTCCTCGGCGGGATCCTGACGATCCTCAGCCCTTGTATTCTGCCCGTGGTGCCGTTCCTGTTCGCTCGGGCCAATCGTGCGCCAGGTTCCATGTTGTTGACCCTTGGCGGCATGGTGCTGACGTTCGCCCTGGTGTCGAGCCTGGCGGTGGTCAGCAGCGACTGGGTGCTGCGCGCCAGCAACGTCGGCCGGCAAGTCGCCCTGGCGGTGATGGTGCTGTTTGCCTTGTCGCTGATCTTCAGCCGGGTCGGCACCTGGCTGGCACGGCCGCTGGTGCACCTGGGCAACCGGGTGGACGCCGGCGCCGGGCGCCTGGGTGGGCCGCTGGCATCGGTGCTGATCGGCGTCGCCACCGGGCTGCTCTGGGCGCCTTGCGCCGGGCCGATACTCGGCGTGATCCTGACCGGTGCCATGCTGCAGGGCGCCAACGCCGGAACCAGCCTGTTGCTGCTCGCCTATGGCCTGGGCAGCGCCTTGTCCCTGGGCACCTTGATCTTCGCCGGACGCGGCGTGGTCTCCCGGCTGAAGCTGTCCTTGCCGGTGACGGCCTGGCTGCGCCGGGGCAGCGGAGTAGTTGTGCTGTTGGCTGCGGTGGCGATTGGCACCGGTGCCGATGATCGGTTATTGGCCAACACCTCTTCCCAAGGGGGCGCGAGCCTGGAGCAGAGCCTGCTGGACAAGGTGCCCAAGGCGATCGACTACGTGGTCAGCAAGGCCAGCGCCAGCCCCATGCCGACCCTTGAGGCCAAGGGAGACATGCCTTCGCTGGACGGCGCGGTGCAATGGTTGAACTCGCCGCCGCTGAGCGCCGAATCGCTGCGCGGCAAGGTGGTGCTGGTGGACTTCTGGACCTACGACTGCATCAACTGTCAGCACACGCTGCCTTACGTGAACGGCTGGGCGAAGCAATACGAGAAGGATGGGCTGGAGGTCATCGGCGTCCATACCCCGGAATACGGCTACGAGAAGATCATCGACAACGTGCGTGAGCAGGTGCGCAAGCTGGGCATCCACTACCCGGTGGCCATCGACAATCAATATGCGATCTGGCGTGCCTTCGACAACCAGTACTGGCCGGCGCATTACTTCATCGACGCCAAGGGGCAGGTGCGCTACAGCCACTTCGGCGAAGGGCGCTATGCCGAGCAGGAACAGGTGATCCAGCAGTTGCTGCAAGAGGCCAAGGCGGACGCAGCCGCAATTCATCACACCAAAGGTCAATAGTGCACAAACCCTGTGGCGAGGGGATTTATCCCCGTTGGGTCGCGAAGCGGCCCCAAAACCTGACGACTCGATGCGTCAGATAGATCTACGGGGCTGCTTTGCAGCCCAACGGGGATAAATCCCCTCGCCACAGGGGGCGCACGTCAGTGCTGGCCCCTTGCTTGCGAAAACGTCGTCAAACTTCTTTTATTTCAGAATGTTGAGCGACAAACCTATGCAAATTTCTATGTCGAGCCTGGCGCGATGGGGCGCGGTGACGGTTCTCCTGGCGGCCGTCTCGCTTGAGGTCCAGGCCAGGGCACTGACGCAAAACCAGCAATCGGTGTGTCGCTGGGGATCGGACATCGCGGCAGGGGCACAGGCCTCGAAACTGTCCGGGATCACCCTGTACGGCGCACGCAAGAAGCTGCAGGTGCGCAAGTTTCCCCGGCCCTGGATGCGCATGACCGCCCTGGGCATCACCGAGCAGACCTACAACAGTGCCTCGCGCCTCAAGCCCGCCGCAGTCAAGCAGACCTACTACGAGCAGTGCGTGCGCCACGAGCTGGCGCAGAAATGATCGAGCACCAACTGCGCTAAGCCGGCCTGCGTCCCGGCATTTCGATGCCATGCTGGTGGACCCGTCGATACAGGGTCGCCCGGGAAATGCCCAGGGCGCGGGCCGCGGCGGTGGGCTTCCAGCGATGGCGCACCAGGGCATCGAGCAGCGCCTGGCGTTCCGGGCTGGCGCTTGGTTCCGACGCCTCCAAGGCAACGTCACTGCCGTGCAGTGACTCGGGCAGGTGGCGGAGTTGGATCACGTCGGCGTCGGACACCGCGCAGGCGTAGCGCAGCACATGGCGCAACTGGCGGATATTGCCCGGCCAGTGATAGCCGAGCAGGCATTCCAGGGCCGCGTCGCTGCATTGCACAGGCGTGCCGCACAGCGCCGCCTCCTCGGCGAGAATACGATTGATCAGGGCCAGTCGATCCGTGCGCTCGCGCAGCGGTGGCAGTTGGAAGCGGGCGCCGCCGAGGCGGAAGTACAAGTCTTCGCGAAATTCGCCGCTGGCCACCAGCGTCTCCAGGTCGCGGTGCGTGGCGCAGATCACCTGGATGTCGACGGCCTTGCGCCGTGAAGCACCCAGCGGCGCCACTTCGCCTTCGGCCAACACCCGCAGCAGGCGGGTTTGCAGCGCCAGCGGCATGTCACCGATTTCATCCAGGAACAACGTCCCGCCATCGGCTTGTTGCAGCAGGCCTTGCATGCCTTTGGCTGACGCGCCGGTGAAGGCCCCGGCGACATAGCCGAACAACTCGCTCTCGATCAGGCTTTCGGGAATCGCCGCGCAATTGAGCGCTACGAACGGGCG
Organism: Pseudomonas sp. MS646; assembly: GCF_036693845.1. Classification (NCBI taxonomy): domain Bacteria; kingdom Pseudomonadati; phylum Pseudomonadota; class Gammaproteobacteria; order Pseudomonadales; family Pseudomonadaceae; genus Pseudomonas; species Pseudomonas sp. MS646. The sequence continues at coordinate 3,417,517 of NZ_CP144763.1, read as the reverse complement.
GTCGCGGCGTTCGCTGGCCTGGTGCAGTTGACGGGCGAACACTTCCTTGCCGGACCCGGTTTCGCCCTGGACCAGCACCGGCAGGTTGCGGTCCTTGACCCGTACCGCCAGGCGCAGGCTGTCGGCCAGGCGTGGATCGAGCTCGGCCGGTGCCAGCGCGACCCGGGGCCGACTGGTGGCCCGCTGGCGTGGCGCGCTGAGGCGGCCGTGCAGGGCTGGGCCGTTGCCGTGGCCCAGCAGGGGGTAGAGGTGTTCGTCTCGGGCACGGTGCAGCCACTGTTGATCGAAGACCTGGCTGATATGGCTCGGCAACTGGCCGTAGCGTTCCAGCAGGTATTGGCGGGCAGCCGGGTTCAGCGCTTGCAGGCAACCGTCGTCGTCCCAGGCGAAGAGGAAGTCCGGTTGGCTGTCGACATAGCCGGCGTTGCGGTGACCGCGCAGCACCCAGTAGCCCTGGGCGCTGCTGAGGAAAAACGCTTGTTCGATCTCCCGGGCGCTCTGCACCACCATTTGCCGGATCAGGTGCTGCGAGCGCCGATCATCCGGTGAGCGCACCGCCGACACGTCCAACACGCCGAGCAGTTCCCCCTGAGGGTCGAAGACCGGGGCCGCCGAGCAGGTCAGGCCGATGAACGCGGCGCGGAAATGGTCGCGCTTGTGCACCGTCACCGGTGCCTTGGCCGTGAGCACGGCCGCCACCCCGCAGGTGCCTTCTTCACCCTCCGACCAACAGGTGCCCAGGTAAAGCCCGGCCTTGCGGCAGTCGTTGCGCAGGGTGGTTTCCACGCGGTAGTCGATGGTCTGGCCCTGGGCGTCGGTCAGCAACACGCAGTAATCGGCGTCGCGCACCCGACCATGGAGGCGGGCGACTTCTTCGCTGGCGATGTTGAGGAACAGTTCGGAGCGCTCGCGACACTGCTTGAGCACGTCCTCGGAGAGGATGCGCGGGCCCTGCAAGGAGCCTGGGTCCAGGTGGTGTTGCTCCATGGACCGACGCCAGGAGTCGAGGATCAGGTCTGGCACGGGCAACTGGGGCAACCGGTCGGCGTTCTTCACCACGCGGCTGACGCAATCGACATGCGCCCGGGAGTGAGCGGAAAGCATGGGGCCTCCGATTCAGCTTCTTATCGTTGTGCGCCCATTAAGCGCCGTTCGCCGGAAGCAGACAAGCCTGGCCGGCCTCAGGGCTGGGGTGAGACGCCACGTCTCACGGTCTCGGCAAGCACCCGTGCAGGCTGACATGCGGCGTCTCACGGGGCCTGGCCTCTGGCACCCGTTCATTTCGTCTGGAGGCCTCTGGAACGGGCTTTCAGCGGGTTTTCTCAGGAACTGGCACCGGCCTTGCTCTGTGCCTAGGGCCCGCTCGACGGGTCTTCGAATAATAAAAACGAGGTGCGCCCATGTCTTTCTGCCCAGGTCGTTTTCCCTTCACGCTGACGGTGACGTCATGAGTCGCCGGCCCTTGACGGTGGGCATCATCGCCAACCCGGCATCGGGCCGTGACGTTCGGCGCCTGACCGCCAACGCCGGGCTGTTTTCCAGCACCGACAAGGTGTCGGTGATCCAGCGCTTGCTGGCCGCGTTCGGCGCCACGGGTGTTGAGCAGGTGTTGATGCCCACCGACATGATTGGCATGGCCGCCGCTTTGCTGAAGAACAGCCACGGCCGCCAGGCGCGCAGCAGCCACTGGCCGGCCTTGGAGTTCCTTGACCTGACCCTGCGCCAGACCGTCGAGGACACCCGACGGGCGGCGCGGTTGATGGCCGAACGCGAGGTCGCGCTGATCGCTGTGCTGGGCGGTGACGGCACCCACAAGGCCGTGGCCGCCGAGGTCGGCGACATCCCGCTGCTGACCCTGTCCACCGGCACCAACAATGCTTTTCCCGAACTGCGCGAGGCCACCAGTGCTGGCTTGGCCGGCGGGTTGTACGCCAGTGGCCGGATCCCGGACTCGATCGGCTTGCGCCGCAACAAGCGCTTGTTGGTCTGTGATGCCGGACGTGGCTTGCGCGAAGTCGCCTTGGTGGACGTCGCCGTGTCGCCGCTGCGCTTCGTCGGCGCCCGGGCCATCAGTCGCGCACAGGACCTGGCCGAAGTCTTCGTGACCTTCGCCGAACCGCAATCCATTGGCCTGTCGGCGCTGTGCGGCTTGTGGTTTCCGGTTTCACGCCAGGCACCGGGGGGCGCCTGGATGCGCCTGGACCCGCAATCCCCCGAAGCGCTGCTGGTGCCGCTCGCGCCAGGGCTGCTGCAAGGCTGTGGCGTGCTCGCTGCCGGGCCCCTGGAACCTGGCATCGCCCACGGCCTGTCGCTTTCCAGCGGCACCCTGGCCCTGGACGGTGAGCGGGAAATCGAATTCAACGCGCAGGACCGGCCAACGGTCACCCTCGATGCCGGCGGCCCGCTGAGCATCGACGTCAATGCGGTGCTGGCCTACGCCGCGCAACACCGTTTGCTGGCAATCGGCCGCGAACACCCGCAACACCCTCTGAATCTTCAAGAAGACACCCCAGGAGAATAAAAATGTCGACACCGCTCACCCACGATCAACTGCTGCACGCCTACCAGGTGATGCGCACCATCCGTGCGTTCGAAGAGCGCCTGCACGTGGAATTCGCCACCGGCGAGATCCCCGGCTTCGTCCACCTCTATGCCGGCGAAGAGGCGTCGGCCGCCGGGGTCATGGCGCATCTGGGCGATGACGACTGCATCGCCTCCAACCACCGTGGCCACGGCCATTGCATCGCCAAGGGCGTGGACGTCTACGGGATGATGGCCGAGATCTACGGCAAGAAAACCGGGGTCTGCCAGGGCAAGGGCGGCTCGATGCACATTGCCGATATCGAGAAGGGCATGCTCGGCGCCAACGGCATCGTCGGGGCGGGCGCGCCGCTGGTGGTCGGCGCCGCGCTGGCGGCCCGGCTCAAGGGCACCGACAGTGTCGCCGTGGTGTTCTTCGGCGATGGCGGCTCCAACGAAGGCGCGGTGTTCGAAGCCATGAACATGGCGTCGGTGTGGAACCTGCCGTGCCTGTTCATCGCCGAGAACAATGGCTACGCCGAAGCGACCGCCTCCAACTGGTCGGTGGCCTGCGATCACATCGCCGACCGCGCCGCCGGCTTCGGCATGCCCGGGGTCACGGTGGATGGCTTTGATTTCTTCGCGGTCCATGAAGCCGCCGGCGCCGCGGTCGAGCGTGCCCGGGCGGGCGAGGGGCCCTCGCTGATCGAGGTCAAGCTGACGCGCTACTACGGCCACTTCGAGGGCGATGCCCAGACTTACCGGGCGCCCGACGAGGTCAAGCATTTCCGCGAGCACCAGGATTGCCTGATGCAGTTCCGTGAACGCACGACCCGGGCCGGGTTGCTGACGGTCGAGCAACTGGACCTGATCGATAAGGAGGTGGACCTGTTGATCGAGAACGCGGTGTACAAGGCCAAGTCCGATCCCAAGCCCACCGCGGCGGACCTGCTGACCGACGTCTACGTCTCCTACCCCTGAACGCCCCTATAAAACAAGAACAGAGAATTCCATCATGGCGAGAAAAATCAGTTATCAGCAGGCAATCAACGAAGCCCTGGCCCAGGAAATGCGCCGCGACGCCAGCGTCTTCATCATGGGCGAAGACGTCGCCGGCGGTGCCGGTGCGCCCGGTGAAAACGACGCCTGGGGCGGTGTGCTCGGCGTCACCAAGGGCCTCTACGACCAGTTTCCCGGGCGTGTGCTCGACACCCCACTGTCGGAAATCGGTTACGTCGGCGCGGCGGTCGGCGCGGCCACCTGCGGCGTGCGTCCGGTGTGCGAACTGATGTTCGTCGACTTTGCCGGCTGCTGCCTGGACCAGATCCTCAACCAGGCGGCGAAGTTTCGCTACATGTTCGGCGGCAAGGCCGCCACGCCGTTGGTGATCCGCACCATGGTCGGCGCCGGCCTGCGCGCCGCCGCCCAGCATTCGCAGATGCTCACTTCCCTGTGGACCCACATCCCGGGGCTCAAGGTGGTGTGCCCGTCCTCGCCCTATGACGCCAAGGGCCTGCTGATCCAGGCGATCCGCGACAACGACCCAGTGATCTTCTGCGAGCACAAATTGCTCTACAGCCTGCAGGGCGAAGTCCCCGAAGAGCTCTACACCATCCCGTTTGGCGAGGCGAATTTCCTGCGCGACGGCAAGGACGTGACCCTGGTGTCCTACGGACGCATGGTCAATACCGCCATGGACGCGGCGCGCAGCCTGGCCGGGCGCGGTATCGACTGCGAAGTCATCGACCTGCGCACCACCAGCCCGATGGACGAGGACAGCATCCTGGAGAGCGTCGAGAAGACCGGCCGCCTGGTGGTCATCGACGAGGCCAACCCGCGCTGTTCCATGGCCACGGACATCTCGGCGCTGGTGGCCCAGAAAGCCTTCGGTGCCCTCAAGGCTCCGATCGAAATGGTCACCGCGCCCCACACGCCGGTGCCGTTCTCCGATGCCCTGGAAGACCTGTACATCCCTGACGCGGCGAAGATCGAGCAAGCCGTGCTCAACGTGATCGAGTGGAGCAAGCGCTGATGAGCCAGATTCATACCCTGACCATGCCCAAGTGGGGCCTGTCGATGACCGAAGGCCGGGTCGATGCCTGGCTCAAGGAGGAGGGCCAGGCCATCACCAAGGGCGATGAGGTGCTGGACGTGGAGACTGACAAGATCTCCAGCAGCGTCGAGGCGCCGTTTTCCGGCATTTTGCGTCGGCAGGTCGCGCGCCAGGACGAGACCCTGGCGGTCGGCGCCTTGCTCGGCATCGTGGTGGAGGGCGAGGCCAGCGAGGCCGAGATCGACGCCGTCATCGAGCAGTTCCAGTCCAGCTTCGTGCCGGGCGATGCCGCCGCCGAGGACACCGGGCCGAAACCGCAGAAAGTCGAGCTGGACGGCCGGGTGATCCGCTACTTCGAACGTGGCGAAGGGGGCACGCCGTTGGTGCTGGTGCACGGCTTTGGCGGCGACCTGAACAACTGGCTGTTCAACCATGAAGCCTTGGCGGTGGGCCGTCGGGTGATTGCCCTGGACCTGCCGGGTCATGGCGAATCCGCCAAGGCCCTGCAACGCGGCGACCTGGATGAACTGAGCGGCGTGGTGCTGGCCTTGCTCGATCATCTGGACATCAGCGTCGCGCACCTGGTGGGGCATTCCATGGGTGGAGCGGTGTCGCTGAACGCCGCGCGCCTGATGCCTCAGCGGGTTCGCTCCCTGACCTTGATCGGCAGCGCCGGCCTGGGCACGCAGATCAACGGTGGTTACTTGCAAGGCTTCGTCGAGGCCGCCAACCGCAACGCCCTCAAGCCGCAACTGGTGCAGTTGTTTTCCAATGCCGAGCTGGTCAACCGGCAGATGCTCGACGACATGCTCAAGTACAAGCGCCTGGAGGGGGTGGACGCAGCCCTCAAGCAACTGGCGGCGACGCTGTTCACCGACGGCCGGCAACAGACCGACCTGCGGGAGGTGGTGCAGGCCGGCCACGTACCGACGTTGGTGATCTGGGGCAGCGACGACGCGATCATCCCGGCGGCCCATAGCGAGGGGCTGGCGGCACGGGTCGAGGTGTTGTCCGGCCAGGGCCATATGGTCCAGATGGAGGCGGCCGAGCAGGTCAATCGGCTGATCCTCGAGTTCATCCAGCAGCACTGACCCATGCGGGCGGCGAGCGAATCGCGGCCCCTCAATTTCTGGAGGCAATACGATGAACGTTTCAATCACGCCTACCCGCAGCATGCGCGCCGCCGTCTGGCATGGCCGCAACGATATCCGCGTCGAAGACGTGCCACTGCCGGTGGCGCCGCCTGCCGGTTGGGTACAGATCCGCGTGCACTGGTGCGGCATCTGTGGTTCCGACTTGCATGAATACGTGGCCGGGCCGGTGTTCATTCCGGTGGACGCGCCGCACCCGCTGACCGGGATCAAAGGGCAGTGCATCCTCGGCCATGAGTTCTGCGGTGAGATCGTCGAGCTGGGCGCCGGGGTGGAAGGTTTCAGCGTCGGCGAGCCGGTGGCGGCGGATGCCTGCCAGCATTGCGGCACTTGCTACTACTGTACCCACGGGCTCTACAACATCTGCGAGAACCTGGCCTTCACCGGGTTGATGAACAACGGCGCCTTTGCGGAACTGGTCAACGTGCCGGCCAACCTCTTGTACAAATTGCCCGCCCACTTTCCGGCCGAGGCCGGTGCGTTGATCGAGCCGTTGGCGGTGGGCATGCACGCGGTCAAGAAGGCCGGCAGCCTGTTGGGCCAGAACGTGGTGGTGGTTGGCGCCGGCACCATCGGCCTTTGCACCATCATGTGCGCCAAGGCGGCTGGCGCGGCCCAGGTGATCGCCCTGGAAATGTCCGGCGCGCGCAAGGCCAAGGCCCTGGAAGTCGGCGCCAGCCATGTGATCGACCCGAACGACTGCGATGCCCTGGCCGAAGTGCGTCGTTTGACGGGTGGCCTGGGTGCGGATGTGAGCTTTGAGTGCATCGGCAACAAACACACCGCCAAACTGGCCATCGACCTGATCCGCAAGGCCGGCAAATGCGTGCTGGTGGGGATTTTCGAAGAACCGAGCCAGTTCAACTTCTTCGAATTGGTCGCCACCGAGAAGCAGGTGCTGGGCGCGCTGGCCTACAACGGCGAGTTCGCCGACGTGATCGCCTTCATCGCCGATGGCCGCCTGGACATTTCGCCGTTGGTGACCGGGCGCATTCAACTGGAGCAGATTGTCGGGCAAGGGTTCGAGGAATTGGTCAACAACAAGGAACACAACGTCAAAATCATCGTGTCGCCCGCACGGATCTGAGAGCGCCTGAGGTAGGCGATTTTTGGCGATGGCCGGCGACGGTCATCGCCCTTTTTTTACCCGACTGAACCGCCCGGAATCCTGTGGGAGCGGGCTTGCTCGCGAAGATGGCGGTCTATCCAGCATGGTTTTGTCAGACAGACCGCTTTCGCGAGCAAGCCCGCTCCCACAGGCCGTGATCTCTCACAGGCGCTGATCTATGGGGGCTTCAGAGGCCGACATCCGGCAGCACCGGCCGGTTGGCCAGGGCCTTGGCCATGATCTGCTCCACATACACCCGGTCTTCCTCAGGCAAGGCCAGGCGGGGAGGGCGGGTGAGGGCGCTGCCGCGGCCGGCGATGGCTTCGCAGAGCTTGATGCATTGCACCAGGTCGGCGCGGGCGTCCAGGTGCAGGATCGGCATCAGCCATTCGTAGATCGGCATCGCCTCGGCGAAACGCCCGGCGCGGGCCAGGCGGAAAATGGTTTCGCCTTCCTTCGGGAACACGTTGGACATCCCCGAGACCCAGCCTTCGGCGCCCACCGCGAGGCTTTCCAGCACGACGTCGTCCAGCCCGGCGAACAGCACGAAGCGGTCGCCCACTTCATTGCGCACGTCGATGAAGCGTCGGGTGTCGCCGGACGAATCCTTGAAACACACCACGTTGTCGCAGTCGGCCAGGGAAATCAGGATGTCCGGGGTCACGTCGTTCTTGTAGATCGGCGGGTTGTTGTAGACCATCAGCGGCACGTCGGCCTGGCGCGCCACGTAGCGAAAATGCTCGGCGGTCTCGAACGGCTTGGAGCCGTAGACCAGCGCCGGCATCAGCATCACGCCATCGACGCCGACCTTGCGTACCGCGTTGGCGACCTTGGCCGCCTGCACGCTGGTGAACTCGGCCACCCCGCAGATCACCGGGACCCGGCCACGGGAGGCGTCCACCGCGACTTCGGTCACGGCGATCTTTTCCTCGGCGCTCAACGAGGTGTTTTCCCCCACCGAACCACAGACCACCAGGCCCGATACGCCGTCACGGATAACGTTGGAAATCACCTGGTGGGTTTTTTCCAGGTTGATGGAAAAGTCATCGTTGAATTGGGTGGTGACGGCGGGAAATACGCCGCTCCAGTTGATGCGTTTGCTCATGGTTGTCTCCGTTTTGGTATTTCGTATACGTAGGCGAATATGAATGAAGCGAATGTTTTATGTGGCGAGGGAGCTTGCTCCCGCTGGACTGCGGAGCAGTCCTGAAAACTGACGACTCGGGGTATCAGCCAGATTGCGGGGCCGCTTCGCGCCCCAGCGGGAGCAAGCTCCCTCGCCACGGTGGGGTGTCATCATGCGCCGGGCCAGGTGTCTGAAAGCCGATAGCCCTGCGGCCATGGGTCAGCCGGATCCAGCAGCAGTTGATGAGTGCCGGTGATCCACGCCCGCCCGGCGATGCACGGATAGATCGCCGGGCGTCCGGCCACGTCGGTTTGCGAGTCGATGCGGCAGTGGAATTCGGAGCCGATGATCGAGCGTCCGATGAATCGGTCGCCCACTTGCATCAACCCTTTGGCCTGCAGGACGGCCATGCGCGCCGAGCAGCCGGTGCCGGTGGGCGAGCGGTCGATCTTGCCGGGCTGGATCACCACGGCGTTGGCGCCGGTGGCGATGCCGTTCTCCATGACCAGCGGCGCGGCGATCTGGCAGAACGAAATGTGCGACCAGTCGGGGTTCAGCGGATGGACGAAGCCCAGTTGCTCATTGGCGGCGCGGGTGATCTTCAGGCCCACGGCCACCAGCTCGGCGGCTTCACAGGGTTGGATGGCGAAACCCAGGCGCTGGGCGTCGACGATGACGAAACTGTCACCGCCATAGGCCGTGTCCACCTGCAGCGAGCCCAGGCCTTCGACCTCGATCCAGGCGTCGAGGCGGTCGGCGAAGGAGGGCACGTTCTTGATTTCCACCCGTTGCACCTTGCCGTCGCGGCAATCGGCCACGGCTTCGATCAGCCCGCCGGGGGCCTCCAGCACCAAGTGGGTCTGGGGCTCGGTCATCGGCAGGATGCCGCTGTCCAGCAGCACGGTGGCCACGCACAGTGAGTTGGAACCGGACATCGGCGGGGTGTCGGCCGGTTCCATGATGATCCAGGCCATGTGTGCCTTCGGGTGCTTGGCCGGCACCAACAAATTGACGTGCCGGAACACGCCGCCCCGGGGTTCGTTGAGGACGAAGTTGCGCAGGATCTCGTCCTGGGCGATCCAGCGCGATTGCTCCCACACCGTCGCCCCGGGCGGTGGCGCGACGCCGCCGACGATCACGTCGCCGACTTCGCCTTCGGCGTGGCAACTGACTATGTGAAGGATCCTGGATGAGCGCATTGGCTGCTCCTTGTGTTGTTCATCGCGGGCTTTTCGCGAGCAAGCTCGCTCCCACAGGGTTCGGGGTTGAACACAAAACCCCTGTGGGAGCGGGCTTGCCCGCGAAGGCGTCACCGGCTACTTCACCGACCGGAGAAACGCCGCCGTCTCCGGCTGCATTGGGTTGCCGATCACCTGGTCCGGCGGCCCGATCTCGTGGACCCGGCCGTTGCAGAAGAACGCCACGCGGTCGGACACGTCCCGGGCGAAGCGGATCTCGTGGGTCACCAGCACCATGGTCATGCCGTCCTCGGCGAGCAGGCGCATGGTGTCCAGCACTTCGCCCACCAGTTGCGGGTCGAGGGCCGAGGTGGCTTCGTCGAAGAGCATGTAGTGCGGTGACATCGCCAGGGCCCGGGCGATGGCCATGCGCTGTTGCTGGCCGCCGGACAGCTTGCTCGGGAACGCCTTGAGCTTGTCCCTCAGGCCCACGTGCTCCAGCTGTTTCACCGCCAGGGCTTCGGCGTCCTGCCTGCTCTTGCCCAGGACCTTGCGCGGGGCCAGCATCACGTTCTCCAACACGGTCAGGTGGGGGAAGGCGTTCCATTGCTGGAAGACGATGCCGATCTTCTGTCGCAAGTGATTGAGGTCGGTGGCGCGGTCATGGACCTCCACCCCGTCCACGCGGATGCTGCCCTTCTGGATCGGCTCCAGGCCGTTGATGCACATCAGCAGCGTCGACTTGCCGGAACCCGAGCCGCCGATGATCGACACCACTTCACCCTTGTTCACGGTGAGGCTCACGCCCTTGACCACTTCCAGGTCGCCAAAGGATTTGTGCACGTTTTCAATCTCAATCATTTTCCTGCCACCTTCTTTCCAGGCGTGCGCCGAGGCGGGCGACCACCAGGCTCATGACGTAGTAAATGAGGCCCGCGATGCACAGCACCAACAGGGGTTCTTGAATGCGTGTGACGATGGTTTGCGAGGCGCGCAGCAGTTCGACGATGCCGATCCACATCACCAGGGCGGTGTCTTTCATCACCCCCAGCACCAGGTTCAGCCAGCCGGGAAACGCCACGCGCGTGGCAATCGGCAGGACGATGAAGCGCAGGTCCTGCAGGTAGCTCAGGCCCAGGGAACGACTGGCCCGCCGCGTGCTCAGAGGCACCGCCAGCACGCCGCCGCGCACGATCTCGGTGAAATAGGCCGCGGCGTAGACCCCCAGCACCATGCAGCCGACCGCAAAGGCGCTGAGGTCCAGGCCGACGATGCTCTTGAGCGAGTTGAACAGCACGAACTGGATCAGCAACGGCACACTGCGAAACACGTCCAGCACCCAGGCCAGCGGTAGGCTGGCACGGGGCAGCAGCGCTCGCAGCAAGCCGAACAGCAAACCGGCGAAGGTGCCCAGCAGGATCGACCACGCGGTCAACTGCAGCGTGACCCAGGCGCCGTCGAGCAGGAACAGCAGGTCGTTGACGGTGAGGCTGGTGGCAAACATGACGAGCCCTCAATAACGGAACAGGCGCCAGGACAGCAGCCGGGCGAGGCCGACGATCAGCTTGGCGATCAGGTAATACAGCACGGCCGCGAGGGCGAAGTATTCGAAGGTGCGGAACGTCTTGACGTTGTATTCCTGGGTGACGCCGGTCAGGTCGTTGTTCAGCCCGACCACCACGCCAAGGGAGGTCATCAGCACTGCCCAGACCATCTGGTTGGTCAGCGGGTAGAACACGATGCGCAGCAATTGCGGAACGATGATCATCCGGTAGGCCTGGAAGGCGCTCATCCCCAGGGAACGGGCCGCGCGCATCTGCGTGCCGGGCACGGCCTTGAGGCCACCGCGGAAGTTTTCCGCCAGGTAGCCGGCATTGTTGAAGGTGATCCCGGCCAGCAAGGCCAGCCACGAACTGACGTGCAGCCCGAGGGAGCCGAGGCCGAAGTACAGAATGTAGATCTGGAACAGCGAGGGCGTGTTGCGGGCGATGGACACCCAACCGTTGCCCACGCCCCGCAGCAGCGGATGACGTGCCTGGCGCATCACGGTCAGGACCAGGGCGATCAACACCCCGAAGATCATCGACAGCGCCGCGGTCTCGAACGTCACCCAGGCCCCGGCGAGCATGTCGGGCAGGGCCCGCAAGGCCGGGCGCCACTGGAAGCTGTAGTCAAACATCGGTGGGGCTCTCCGTGCGGACGATGGGGTGCAGCCAGGCTGGCGGCTGGCCAGGGGCGCTGGCGGCGCACGCCGCCTCGACGCACTGCGCCAGGCCGGCGAAGTGCACCCCGCGTCCGACCAGGCCGGGGGCGTAATGGGCGTACTTGCCGGAGTTGGTCATCAGGGTGGTGGCGTGGGCGGGGATCAGCGGTTCGCCGACCATGCACCAGCAGGTGTCGGTCACCAGCACCGCGCCGAACGCCTCGATGACGGCCAGGTGCCCGGCGTCGCGGGCCTGCTCCAGTACCGCCCGGCCACAGGTGATGGCCAGGACCACATCCGGGTGCTTGATCCGGCCGGCGCAGAGGCTCGCCAGCGCCGCGAACTCGCTGAGGGAGAAGTGCGGATTGCCCAGGGACACCACGTCCACCCGCGTGTCCCGGGCGCTATTGAGCTCGCGCCAACTGGCCAGCAGGCCAGCCGTATCGACCGTCTCCACCGGCAACGGCACACCCGGCGCCAGCACATCGTTCGGGTCGAGGGCTTCGGGTGTGACTCCGGCGATGTGGAACAACGGTGCGGCGCTGGTGGTGGCGAATGCCGCGCCGAAGGCTTTCAGGTCGTCCAGGTTGGGCATGGCATGTTCCAAGCCGCGGATCAACGGAATGCGCCGGCCCGCCAGGGCACCAATGTGGTAGCCCAGCAGCGGGTAGAAACTGTCATCCATGTGCGCCGGCTGCGGCACGTCGACAAGCAGCCCGGCCAGGCGCTGGTCGTCGAGATGGCAACCGCTCGACGGGGCGCGTCCACACAGGGCGATGCAGATGTCGAGAAAATCCGGGTATTTCTGGGTTCGCGCGCCCAGCACACTGTTGGCGTAGACCACCGCGTTGGACTCGGCCCAGACGATCTGCTCGCCAGCCTTGGGGGCCGTGTCCAGCAGGTAGGGTGCGCAGGTAAAGCTCAACTGCGCGCCCATCGCCATGTAGGCATCGCCCAAGGCGCTGGCGGGTTCGCCGAGCGCCGGATCGACGCCCAACTCCCGCCAGCGGCGCTGGTCCACGGAAATCGAATTGAGGGTGGTGGGCACGCGCACCTGGGCGCCCCATTGCACCAGTTGTTCGGCAAAGCGCAGGCTGGCCGGGCCGGTGTAGATACAGCCGTCGATGTGGGCCTGGGTCACGTCCAGCAAGCGCGTCGCGCCCTGGATCTCGGCCATGCGCAGGACAATCTGCATCGCCACCTGGGCGGCCTTGCCGTGGGCGCCGTCGAGCAGCGCCCGGTCCTGTTCGGTGAGGTGCAGGGACACTGGCGCGGGTGACTGCCACGGCACGTCCGTCGCACGCCAATGATCCTGAGGGCGTCGGCCGAACAAGGTCAGGCGGTCGCCTTCAACGCGCACGAAACCCTGGCCGCGAAGGCGATTGAATGCCTCATGGCCCACGCATACCACCGGCAGAGAACGCTGGAAAATCACCTGCGCCACCAGCACGCCGAGGGTCAGGATCTCATCCGCTTCGGCCAGCACCAGGGCGGCGGGGGCGTGGTCGTTGCTGATCAACTCCATCAGCACGCTGCTGCCGGTGCAGGAGCCGCGCCCGCTGGGAATTGCCAGCACGCGCCCGGCCAGGCGCTCGCCGCTCAACGGATGGTGGCGGTCGATGACCTCGCCGCTGGCCGGGTCCACGCCCCCCCAGAAACTCAGGCCGACGTCGGCGAACAGCAGGGCGCCCTGGGCGGCACCCTCCACCAGGCTGCGGCCTTTGACACGCACAGGCGTGCTTGGCATGCCCCGATCCTCAGTAGTAGACCTGGGGAACGGTCAGGTTGGCCGGCGGGATATCGGTGCCGACCCATTTGACGAACAGTTCCTTGTAGCGACCGGTGCGTACCTGCTGGTTGACGAACAGGTTGAGGTAGTTGAGCAGGCCGTACTCGCTGCGCTTGGCGCCGAGGGACACGTAGTCGATGACATAGGGCGCGTCGCCGGCGATCTTCAGGTTCTTGTATTTACCCGACTTGAGGGTCGCGGCCGCCACGGTGTTGGTTACGACCGTTGCATCGATGTGGCCTTGGGCGACGGCCAGCAACGTGTCGTTCTGCGACTGGTAGGCGCGGAAGCTGCCGCTGCCCCAGTTCTTCTGGTCTTTTTCCAGGGCGATGGCTTCGTAGGTGCCGCTGGTGTTGCCGACGGCCTTGCCCTTGAGGTCGGCGAAGGTGTTGATGCCGGTGTTGTCGCGGGTCAGCACCACCATCTGGAAGGCGAAGTAGGGCACCGTCAGGCCGACGGTCTTGGCCCGCTCCAGGGTGTCGGAGGTGGACGCGACGATGACGTCGGCGCGCCCGGAAATGAGCGCCGGGATCCGGTCCGGGAACGGCGTCTCCACCACTTCGGCGTCTACCCCCAGGACTTTCGCCAAATCTTGGCAATAGTCCACGTCGAAGCCTGCCGGTTTGTTGCTCTCGTCGCGAAAACCCATGGGTGGGAAGTCCAGGGTCACTGCGCAACGCAGTTTGCCGGAACCGATGATGTCGTCGAGTTTGTCGGCCTGGGCCGGGGCGATGAACAGGGGAGTGAGGACAACGCTGAGGGCTACGGCCAGTGCAGGGTTCTTCATATATGCCTCGCTGTCGAATAAGTGCGGTGAAATATCGTATTGAGGATTTCGTATACGATATTAAATAAGCAAGCGGCGTGCCCATTTCCCGGCAGGAGGCGGGCACGCGTTAAGAGGAGCGGTCTAGAGGCGTTAGCCTGGAAAGGTGGCTGACAAGGAGGCGATCAGCGGAGGCCCGATGGTGTTACAGATGGGAGCAAACGCGCCGCGCAGTGCCCCGTAAAGGAACAGGGGTCAGCGATGGTTTTCCCGGAACTGACTCGGCGACAGGCTGGTCAGGGCGCGAAACTGACGGCTGAAGGCGCTGTGATCGGTGTAACCGCAACGCAGGGCGATCTCAGTGATCGGCACGTCCTGCTCACGTAACAGCCGCGACGCTTCTTCCAGGCGCGCCTTGTGGATCATCTGCCGGGGCGTGAGTTGGAAGATGCGCTTGCAGTGACGCTCCAGCTGGGCCACCGACAACCCGGCGATGGCCGTCAGTTCGGCCAGGCTGATGGGGTGGGCGAAATGACGCTTGATGTGGGCATCCACCGCCACCAGTTTCTGAAAGGCCGGATGGCTGGATTGCGGCAGTTGCAGGTCGCGGGAAATGCCGGCGAGGCCGACGATCCTGCCGTTCGGGTCACGCAAGGCCAGTTTGTGGGTCAGGCACCACACCGGCTGGTTGCCGTAGTACAGGTGCAGCTCCAATTGGTCGGCCAGTTCGCGCCCGCTGGCCAGGACCTTGCGATCCTGCTCGGTATACAGCGGGCCGAAACGCTCGGGGAACACCTGTTCGGCGGTGAGCCCGAGCAGGTCGGCGCTGCGTTTGAAGCCGCAGCGCCGGGCCAGTGTCTGGTTGACGAAGGCGTAGCGGGCCTCGCGGTCCTTGATGAAGAACACCACGTCGGCGAGGGTGTCCAGCAGCGGCGCGATGGGGTGCAGGCTACCCAGCAGGGTTTCCAGCTCGCAGGGGGTGAAGCTGTTGAGCGAGGGGTACATGGTTCAGCGACGCCTTTTTCAGAGCGGGCTTGTGTGTGTCGGGAGTGTCGGATGGAAATGGGGTGCTTGTCACGTAGCCTTCGCGAGCAGGCTGGTCCGGCTGCACTCCAAGCCCTGTGGGAGCGAGCTTGCTCGCGAAGACGCTACTCCTGCCTCCCTGGACGCGCTGACCCACCCCATTGGCGATCAAGCTCGCCCGACACGCCGTCTGGTGTCAGGTGGGGGCGTTTTCTCCCAGCGCCAGCAGCGTTTCGATCCGCGCCGGGCTGAACGGTGGGCGAGGCGTGGGCGGTGTCCAGCCAAACAGATGCTCCAGCGCGGCGCCGCACACCCGGCCTTGGCAGGCGCCCATGCCGCAGCGGCTGGCCAGTTTCGCTTCGCGCCAGTTTTCGTGGCCGAGCAGGTCAGCGTAGGGGACGTCTTCGCAGCGACAGACCAGGGTGTCGGGGCGAGCCAGGGTCTTGAGTCGGGCATCGAGGGCGAAAGCGCGATTCAATGCCCGGGCGAACGCCTGCCAGCGTGCCCGGCGCGGCCAGAGTCGCTGGGCCGCGGCGCTGTTGCCAACCGCCGCAAAACCGGCGATGGCGCCTTCCACCTGCGCCAGTTCGCTGCCGCCGAACCCGGTGCATTCACCGGCGGCGTAATACCCGGGCCGGGTGGTGGCTTGCCAGGCGTCGACCGCCAGGGCCTGGTCTTGCACACCGCAGCCCAAGGCCTGGCCGAGCTGGACATTGGGAACAAGGCCGAAGCCACAGGCCAACCGATCGCAGGCCAGTTCCACGGTCTTGCCCTGCTGGAACAGGCGCACGCCTTCGAGGCGGTCCCGACCCAGGGCTTGCAGCACATGACTGTCGGTGCGGTAGTGGGCATCGAGCAGGCTGAACGACTGCAACCACTTGTTTGGCCAACGCGGCAATTGCGCGGCGAAACCCAGCACGCGGGCGCGGTTGGCCTGTTCGGCAATGCGCAGCACCTGCGCGCCCTGATGTTTCGCCGTGGCGGCACTGGCCAGCAACAACGGACCGCTGCCGGCGATCACCAGGCGTTCGCCACGCACCGGCAAGCCGCCCTTGATCAATGCCTGCAAGCCTCCGGCGCCCGTCACGCCGGGGAGTGTCCAGCCGGGGAAGGGCAGCAGCAGTTCACGAGCGCCGGTGCAGAGGATCAGGCGGTCATAGCTGATGGACCAGCCGCGCTCGGTATCTTCCACCAGCAGGGTCTTGTCGGCGGCGCAGGCGATCACCCGAGTGCCGGGGTAGCACTGCACGTTGTCACAGGCTTGCAGTTGCTCGCGCAGGCGCCGCGCCTCGGTGGGCAGGTTGGCCTGGGGGCCGTCGCGCCAGATCTGCCCGCCGGGCAGCGGGTTGTCGTCCAGTACCACGATGCGCATGCCGCTGCTGGCCGCCGCCAGCGCCGCGCCCATGCCGGCGGGGCCGGCCCCGATGATCAGCAGGTCGGTGAGCTCGTTCATGGGCGGGTCCGCACGTGCATGCCATCGCGGCACACGGTCTGGCACGCCAGGCGCTGCCGGCCGTCGATCATCACCCGGCATTCCTGGCAGATGCCCATGCCGCACAGCGGCGCGCGTCGCTGGCCACTGATTGAGGTGCGGCTGCAACCGTCGGAGCCCAACGCCAGCGCCGCCGCGACGCTGGTGCCGCTGGCGACCGAGAGTGGGTGGCCGTCGAGGAGGAGTTCAGGCATGGGGCTGAGACCTTCAGTTGAATGGATTCTGAGGTACCCGTGTGCTTCAGACATGGGTAGGCTCGCCGAGGAATCGCTGTGGCAAGTAGGCCTGCGGGGCCAGGGGCGAGGTTTCGTTGAACAGCTGTGCCACCAGCAGGTCGGCGGTGGCAGGCGCGGTCGTTACGCCCAACCCTTCGTGCCCGACCGCCAGCCACAGGCCCTTGCGTTGCGGATGCTGGCCCACCAGTGGCAGGCCATCGGGGCTGGCGGCGCGAAAGCCGGTCCAGGCGCGGATGCCGTTGAGCTGGGCCAGCCCTGGCAGGTAGTCGGTGGCGCGCTTGAGCATCTTCGCCAGCATCCAGCCTTCGACCTGTGGGTCGACGGTGCCGAACTGCCGGGAGGCGCCGATGAACAGTTGGCCGGTCGGCCGGGGCTGGATGTTGCACGCCACCGAAGGGCCGCTGGCCGTGTGGGCGCTGGTGACGTAGCCCAGTTCCACCAGCGTGTGGGACACGCGGTTGGGGCAGCGATCGGTGATCAGCAGGTGGCCTTTCTTCGGCTCGATGGGCAGTTCCGGGCACAGTTGCGTGGCCTGGATGCCATTGGCGAGGACCACCGCTTCAGCGCTCAACCAGCGTCCGTCGGCGAGGCGCACGCGGTGGCCATCGACTTCGCTGACCTGGGCGCGCTGTTGGCGAATGTTGGCGGTTTCGAGCATCCAGCGCGCGGCGGCCGGCGCATACAGGATCCCGTCACCCTTGATCAGCAACCCGCCTTCCAAGCCTTCGCGCAGTTCGGGTTCGCGCTGGCGCAGTGCTGTGCGGCCGATCAATTCGCACGCCTCGCCGTGGGCCAGCAGGTTGAGGTACTTGCCGTCGGCCACCGCCATTTCCTCGGCATTGGCCGCCAGCCACAGGGTGCCGTTGTTGCGCCAGGCGCAGGCAGCGGGCAGGGCGGGGGCCAGTTCGCGCCAACGTTGCAGGGAGTATTGGCTGAGGGCCAGTTCCGCTGGGTTGTCATCGAGCACCAGCAGGTGGCCCATGCCCGCCGCCGTGGCGCCATGCCAGCCGGCGTCCATTACCAGCACCTGCAAGCCACGCTGGGCCAATGAGCGCGCGCAGGCGGCGCCGATGATGCCGGCGCCGATGACGATCACGTCGGCGACCGGGTGTTCGCTCACGAACGGATGCCCCAGGCGAACGGGTCGTCCGGCTCGATGATCAGCGTGCTTTCGGCGCTGATGTGCGCCCGGCCGCGAATGGTCGGCACGATACGCTCGCCGGCGGGCTCATAAGACCCTTCGAATTCGCTGCCGATCACGCTGGCCTGGCGCCAGAGCTGTCCTGGTTGCAGTTTTCCGTCCGCCGCCAGGCACGCCAGCTTGGCGCTGGTACCGGTGCCGCACGGGGAGCGGTCATAGGCCTTGCCGGGGCAGAGCACGAAGTTGCGGCTGTCGGCGCGAGGGTCGTCGGCGAACAGCTCGATGTGATCGATCAGGCCGCCGTCTTCGCCTCGAAAACCTTGCTGCTCCAGGGCCTGCTGGACGGCATAGGTGTAGGCGGTCAACCCGTCGAGGTTGTCGCTGGCCACTCGCTGGCCGTGGTCGGCCATCAGGAAGAACCAGTTGCCGCCCCAGGCCACGTCACCCACCACCGGGCCGATGCCGGGCACTTCCAGGCGCAGCGCTTTGCGGTAGCGGTAGGCCGGTACGTTGCGCACGCTGACCGAGCGATCTTCATGCAACGTGGCCTGGACGGTGCCCACCGGGGTCTCGATGCTGTGCACGCCGGGGCCGATCCTGCCCAGGTGCGCCAGCGATGCCACCAGGCCGATGGTGCCGTGGCCGCACATGCCCAGGTAGCCGCTGTTGTTGAAGAAGATCACCCCGGCACAGGCGTTCGGGTCCACCGGTTCACACAACAACGCCCCCACCAGCACATCGCTGCCGCGCGGCTCCAGCACACAGGTGCTGCGCCAGGCATCGTGCTGCTCGGCCAGGCGCTGCCTGCGCTCGGCCATGCTGCCCCGGCCCAGGTCGGGAAAACCGCCGGTGACCAGGCGCGTTGGCTCGCCGCCGGTGTGGGAGTCGATCACGGTGATGCGTTTCATGAGGGCCGCGTCCGTTCAATGGATTGAACACAAGCGTCGCCCGCGGGGGTGGGTGCCGGCTTGATGGATTTATTCACGAGCGATGACGAAATCGGCACAGCACGTACTTGGACGGTGGGAGCGGGCTTGCCCGCGAAAGTGGTGTGTCTGTTATGAATATGTTGGATGTGCCGCCGTCTTCGCGGGCAAGCCCGCTCCCACAGGATTAGGCGGTGTATGCAAAGGCTGCGAATACCCCAAATCCTGTGTGGGAGCGGGCTTGCCCGCGAAAGCGGTGTGTCTGTCATGCAGATGTTCGATGTGCCGACGTCTTCGCGGGCAAGCCCGCTCCCACAGATCTTGCTGGTGCATGCAAAGGCAGAGTACACCCCAAATCCTGTGTGGGAGCGGGCTTGCCCGCGAAAGCGGTGTGTCTGTTATGCAGATGTTGAATGTGCCGACGTCTTCGCGGGCAAGCCCGCTCCCACAGGATTAGGCGGTGTATGCAAAGGCTGCGTATACGCCAAACCTCGTGTGGGAGCGGGCTTGCCCGCGAAAGCGGGGTGTCGGTGATGGGGAGTTTGGATGGGCTGGTGTCTTCGCGAGCAAGTTCGCTCTCGCAAGAGGGTGGTGGGTTGTCAGGGGGCATTGCCTGGGCCGCTGTGGGAGCTGGGCTCCCACAGGGTTGGGTTCACTCAGGCGGTGAAGTCGCTGGCGTGCAGTTCCTTGACGCCGACCAGTTCGAACTCGAACTCGGGAGTGGCGTCGGCGTTGGTGCTGCCGGAGAGGATGCCGTCGGCAAAGCGCAGTTGGCCGGTGGCGTTGGTGGGGTCGAAGGCGTTGCTGCCGATGAAGGTGAAGGCGTCGATCGTCGCCGTCAGCGGGTTGGCGTCCAGGCCGGTGAGGTCCAGGTGATCGCCCTCGGCCGTCTTGAAGCCGTTGATCACATCGCGCAGTGCCCCGACGCCCATGTCCGACAGCGCGGCGAAGACGTACGTGTCTGCGCCGGTGCCGCCGGTGAGGTTGTCGGTGCCGGCGCCGCCGATCAGCCGATCGTCGCCCGAACCGCCCACCAGGGTGTCGTTGCCGGCACCGCCGTTGAGGATGTTCCCGGCGCTGTTGCCCGACAGCGTATCGGCGTAGGCACTGCCCGTCAGGTTCTCGATGAACTTCAGGGTGTCGAGCCCGGAGCCCTGCGTGTCCTGTTGCGCGGAGGTCGAGAGGTTGACTGTCACGCCGGCCTGGGCGCGCTCGTACGACACCGTGTCATTGCCGTCGCGCCCGTCCAGCACGTTGTTGCCGGCGCCGGCGAACAGCGTGTTGTCCAAAGCGTTGCCGGTAGCGTTGGCGGCTGCCGCGCTGTCGATGTAGAGGTTCTCGACGTTGTTGCCCAGGGTGTAGCTCGCCAGGCTGCTGTGCACGCTGTCGATCCCGCCGGACGCGGCACTGTTGGTTTCGATCACGGTGTCGCTGGCGTTGTCGACGTAGTAGGTGTCGTTGCCATCGCCACCGCTCATGCTGTCGGCCCCGGTCGCGCCGTCGAGCACGTTATGGGCGGCGTTGCCGGTGATGAAGTTGCGCCGCTCGTTGCCGGTGCCGTCGATGTCCGAGACGCCGGTGAGCACCAGGTTTTCGAGGTTGGCGCCCAGGGTCCAACTGACCGAGGCCTTCACCGTGTCGATCTGCGAGGCCGAGGTGTTGGTTTCGATCACGCTGTCGAACGCGTTGTCGACCACGTAGATGTCGTTGCCATCCCCGCCGGTGAGGGTGTCGGCGCCCAGGTCTCCGTCCAGGGTGTCGTTGCCCGAGCTGCCCACCAGGGTATCGGCCTGGTCGGTCCCGGAGATCATCCCGCCTTCGTTTTGCGCGCCGTCGAAGATGGCCTGCACGCTGTTGTTGTCGTTGGGGTTGCCGTGGAAACCCAGGTCATCGGCGATGTAGTCGGCCAGGCGCTGGCCGACGATTTCCGCCGATTCCTCGTGCAAGTGCCAGACGTCATCGGGGTACACCAGCGGATCGACTTCATAACGCAGGGGCAAGTCGGTGTAGTCCACCGCCAGCTTGACGTCGGCGCGTTCGGTGGCGATGGCTTCCTGGACGGCGCGCACGTAGCCGACCCCGTCGACGATGGCCGCGATCTTGTCTTCCGAATAGCCACGGGCCCGGGCCGCGTCCTGCTCGTAGTGACCGGTCTCCATCAGGTACACGTTGAAGTTGCCCAATTGCGCGTGCAGGTAGTCGAACACCTTCAAGGTCGCGGCCTTGTACGCTGCTGCCGCCGCTGTCTTGTCCGTGGCACGGGCGATTTCCTGGGCGGCTTCCTCGCCTTGGCCCCAGATAATGCCCATGGTGACGTTGTCGATCGATTGCAGTTCGCTGAGCTGGTCGCGTAGCAAGGTGACCGCACGCAACAGCGCAGGACCGGGCTGGTTGGTGTCGGTCAGCCACCAGCACAGCTTCAGTTCCTCGGCGCCGAGGGTCGAGAGGCCGTTGACCGTGCTGCCGCCGACGGCAATGTCGATCCCGTTGCCATCGGCATCGGTGAACTGGCTGCGCACGTCGTAGGAGGTGTAGCGGTCCAGGTCCTTGACCAGCATCGAAGTGCCGGACTGGTCGTCGTCCTCGGTCATGCGCAGCAGCCGCGCGTTGGACTGGCCGAGAGTCGGCAGGTACAGGATGTCTTGCTGGGCGCGTTCGCCGAAGACGAAATCACTGGCGGTCAGGGTGTTGAGGTAGTTGCCGTTGAGGGCGATTTCGAAGCGATTGCCATCGGCGTCGGCCTCGGCGGACTTGACGTAGGTCTTGTCGCCGGCCTCGTTCAGGGTCATGTACAGCGTGCTGTTGCTGCCATCGCCCAGGCCGAGGAAACCCAGGCTCGACACGTCGATCTTGTCGACCCCGACGGTGAAATCATAGATCGTGTCGGTGGCCGTGACGCCGCCGGTGTCGTAGTCGCGGTAGCTGTCGAGCACATTGGTGTAGCGGAACGTATCGGCCCCGTCGCCACCGTACAGCGAGTCGCGTCCGGCACCACCATCGACGATGTCGGCGCCGGTGCCGGCCTTGATCGTGTCGTTGCCGCCCAGGCCGAGGATCAGGTCGGCGGCCGCCGTGCCGTTGAGGGTTTCGGCGTTGTTGGTGCCGGTGATGGTGCTGGCCGGTGCATCGGCCACGGCGAGGGCAAAGCTGTCGCTGACCGAAGCCCCGGACGGATCGGTGGCCTTGACCAGGACGTTGTAGGTGCCGGACGCGGTGTTGGTCGGCGTGCCGGTGAAGCTCAGGCTGCTGGCATTGAAATGCAGCCAGGTGGGCAGGGCGCTGCCGTCGGCCAGGGTCGCGGTGTAGGTCAGCAGGTCCTGGTTGGCGTCGGTGAAGCTGTCGTGGGCCACGGTGTAGCTGAACGGCGAGTTCTCCGTGGCGTTCTGGTCGAGCAGCGCGATGGTGACCACCGGCGCCACGTTGCTGGGCGTGTTCTGGTCGGCGAAGACAAAGTGACTGGCCGTCAGGCTGCTCACCAGGTTGCCCGCCAACGACACCTCGAAGCGGTTGCCGTTGGCGTCGACGGTGAGGTCCTTGAGGTAGGTGCGGTTGGTCGAGGCGCTGTAGGTCACTTGCAGCGTGCCGTTCAGACCGTTGCCCAAGCCGGTGTAGCCAAGCGCCGAGACGTCGATCTTGTCGGCCGCCACATCGAAGTCGAGGATCTGGTCGCTGGCGCTGGTAGAGCCGGTGCGGTAGCTGTCGAGCTTGGAGGTGTAGCGGAACACATCGGCGCCGGCGCCGCCGGTGAGTTTGTCGACGCCGGTGCCGCCCACCAGGATGTCGTTGCCGGCGCCACCGTTGAGGGTGTCGTTACCCGCACCGCCGAACAGTTGCTCGTTGGCCGCGGTGCCCGTCAGGGTGTCGTTGTTCGGTGTGCCGTTGATCACCGTCGGGGCGGCGGGCACGTCCTGTACGGCGAGGGTGAACGTGTCGCTGATCGCCGCGTTGCTGCCATCGGTCGCGGTGACCTGGATGGCGTAGGTACCGGACGCCGTGTCGCTGGGGGTGCCGCTGAATGTCCGGGTGACGGCGTCGAAGGTCAGCCAATTGGGCAGGGCGCTGCCATCGGCCAGCTTGGCGGTGTAGCTCAGGCTGTCGTTGTCCGGGTCGGTGAAGCTGGTGGCCGGCACCACGTAGCTGAACGCGGTGTTTTCGGTGGCGCTCTGATCCAGCAGCGGCGTGGCCAGCACTGGAGCCTGGTTGGTCGGCGACGTGCTGGCAAAGACAAAGTTGGCGCTGGTCAGCGTGTTGAGGTAATTGCCGTCCAGTGCCACTTCGAAGCGGTTGCCGTCGGCATCGGCCGTCAAAGACTTGATGTAGGTCTTGGTGCCGGCACTGTTGAGCACCAGGTACACGGTGTTGTTCTTGCCATCGCCCAGGCCGGTGAACCCCAGGGCGGACAGGTCGATCTTGTCGGCCGCCACGTTGAAGTCGGTGATCAGGTCGCCCAGGTTGGCCCCGCCGGTGTTGTAGTTGCGGTAGCTGTCCAGGCGATTGGAGAACACGAAGGTGTCGGCCCCGGCCCCGCCGGTGAGGGTGTCCATGCCGGCGCCGCCGTCGAGTTTGTCGTCACCCGCGCCGCCGCTGAGGCTGTCGTTGCCGGCCAGGCCGAGCAGCGTGTCGGCTGACTCGCTGCCCAACAACGAGTCGCTGCCGCTGGTGCCGGTGACGACTCGGTTGAAGATGAAATTGCTGGCGGTCAGGGTGCTGGCAAGGTTGCCCGACAGGATCAGCTCGAAGCGGTTGCCACTGGCATCGGCGTCGAAGTCCTTGATGTAGGTGCGGTCGTTACTGGCGCTGTAGCTGATCTGCAGGGTGCCGCCACGGCCGTTGCCCAGCCCGGTGAAACCAAGGCCGGCGAGGTCGATCTTGTCCTGGGTGACGTCGAAGTCGGTGATGGTGTCGTCGAAACTGGTGGTCGCGTTGCGGTAGCTGTCGGATTGGGCGACGAAGCGGAAGGTGTCGGCGCCGGTGCCGCCGGTGAGCTTGTCGACGCCGGCACCGCCCACCAGGATGTCGCTGCCGGCCGCGCCGTTGATGATGTCATTGCCCGCACCGCCGTAGAAAATCTCGCTGGCGGAGGTGCCCTGCAAGGTGTCGTTGCCCGCAGTGCCTTGTACGGTGGTCATCGGGACCGTGGCGCTGACGTAGCTGCCATCGCCATAGACCAGCGTGGCGCCCTTGCTGGTGTGGCTGATGGTGTTGGCGATGATGGCGTTGCGATCGGTGCCGTCTTCGTTGCGCTCGGCAACGCCGTAGGTCGACTGATTGCTACCGCTGATGAGGTTGCCCTGGATGGTGTTGTCGCTGCCGTTGAAATATTTGCCGGACACGCCCTGGGTGTCGTCGTAGGACTGGATGATGATTTCCGGTACCGGGCTGCCCAGGGAGTTGTTGTTGAGCGTGTTGTCGGTGATCTCGACGTGGTTGCTGCCGTAGATGCGCACCCCGGCGCTGGCGTTGTCGTGGATGTCGACGCCGGTGACGCTGACATCGCTCGACAGTTTGACCAGCACGCCTTCGGCGCCATTGCCGTAGACCTCGCCCCCGGTGATGGTGATGTTGCTCGGGGAGGGGATGTTCTCGCTGCCGCGCTGCACCACGATGCCGTTGCCGCCGTTGTTGTAGGCGACGTTGTTGGTCAGGGTGAAGTCATGGGTGCTGGTGACGACGTTGAAGCCGTGGCGGTCGTTGTCGTAGGCGACGTTGTTCTCGAAGGTGCTGTCGCTGAGGAAGTCCGCGACGAAGCCGTCCAGGCCGTTGCCGTGGGACACGCTGTTCTTGATGACCATGTTGACGGTCTGCTCGTGGGGGTCGAAACCGTACCCGGAGCAATCCTTGATCTCGACGCTGTCGAGGGTGACGTTGGAGTCGTAGCCTTCCTGGCCTGGAATGTAGCCGTTGAACCAGCCGTCGATCTTGCCGGTGGTGTGGTCGCGGTTACCGTCGATGGTGAGGTTGCTGACGCCGAAGTCGTGGGTTTCCTCGCCATAGGCGGAGCGAATGACCCCGGTGATCTTGGTGTCGGAGCCGTCGGCCACCTTGACGGTGGTCTCGCCCATGCCGTCGCCGTACAGGTAGACATTGCTCTTGAGCATCACGCAGCCGTCGGAAGGTTCCTCGCCGCCGGAGACAATGTAGGTGCCGGTGGGCATGTACACCTGCCCACCCCCGGCGGCGGCCGCCGCATCAATCGCACTTTGTATCGCCGCCGTGTCGTCAGTGATGCCATCTCCTTTGGCGCCAAAATTTTGTACGTTGAAAATCATGAGCTTATCTCCGTATCAGGCTAAAAACCTCGTTAGGAGCCAATATTCCATCGGCGACCACCGAGTTAAGACCCAACGGAGCGCGAAAGTTGTGACCGCGCATCGGGCAAGTGTCAAAAATCTGGACTAACTGATCAACGGTCGGAACTCGAAAAACGACGTGTAACGTTTTGTTGACGCTTGGGCGTGATTTTGGGGTGTGGCTGCTGGCCCATTCGCGGGCAAGCCCGCTTGTGTCTGAGTAAGGGAATAAACTCTGGGGTGAGAGGGGTAGATGGCAAGCTGTGAGTCCGCGGTGCTTGAAGCACGAGTGGGAGCAAAGCTGCCATCTACCTTTCTACTCTGGCCCATAAGCCCGAACAGTTGGACGAGCGGCACTCGAATCACAAGCGTGGGCAAAGCCAGAGCACTCTCATTTCTGAGTGTAAGAGGGTTTTGCCATGATTTCCTGGGTCGGTATCGATATATCCAAATCAAATCTCGTCGTTTGGGTTCGACCACAGAACCAAGGCTACGAGGTCCCCAATACGCCTGAGGGTTTTGCACAGCTGGTCGAACAGCTAAGCCCGTACACGATTGGCCGGGTGTTACTGGAAGCCACGGGCGGCTATGAACGAAAGGTTATGGCAGCACTGCAGGAGGCAGGTTTCAATGTGCTCAGGATCAACCCTCGTCGGGCTAGAGCCTTCGCCGTAGCAATGGGCAAGAATGCCAAGACCGACCCCATCGATGCGGCTGTTCTTGCCGATTTTGCCGAAGCTCTGCATGCGTCTCACGAAAAGCCCATTTCACCTGAGCGTGAAGCACTGCGGGAGCTGATTCAGCTGCGCGAACACTTCGTCCAGCAACGAGATGACAACAAGCGCCGGCTACAGCAGGCTCAGCTTCCGGCGGTTATCGAGGTGATCAAAGATCATATTCGCTACCTGCAAATCCAAATCAAGCAGTTTGGCAAAGCCATTAATCAAAGCATGCGTAAGCTGGATGCGGAGAAAGCCGACCGACTCACATCAGTTAAAGGGATCGGCACTGTGGCGACTGCTAGTTTGTTGGTTTACCTGCCTGAGCTCGGTGAGCTTGATCGCAGAGAGATCGCGTCCCTGGCGGGAATCGCCCCCTACAACGACGACAGTGGCAATCACAGCGGCAAACGTCAGATTTACGGAGGAAGAGCGCGGGTCAGACGTGCGCTTTATATGTCGTGCTGGGTTGTCATCCGCTATCACGCCGACTTCAAGGCCCGGTACGAAGCACTTCGAGGGCGAGGCAAGAGCGCGAAAGTCGCGCTCATCGCCTGCATGCGAATATTGCTAATCAGACTGAATGCCATGCTTCGAGACGGCACTGAATGGCGGTGACGGGTGGCAGAGGTAAGACAGTTGCTCCCACAGGGTGATCGGTTGTGAGCACAGATTGAGTGTTCGGTCCCAATGCATTTAAGCGAGCCTGCTCACTCCCAAAGCGCACCGCAGCGATTGCGGTTTACTTGATTGGCATCAACCACCCCCCACGTCCCACGCGGTAGCCTGCAATAAACCATCGAGCGCATCCGAGGGGCCGCATGAGTTATCCGCTGTTTCTGACCTTGCACCTGTTCGCCGCGCTGGTGTTCATCGGCACGGTGTTTTTCGAAGTGCTGTTTCTCGAAAGCATTCGCAAGCAACTGCCCGTCAAGGTCATGGTGCTGCTGGAGCAGGGCATCAGCCGGCGCGCGCGGCAGTTGATGCCCTGGGTGTTGCTGGTGCTGTTCGGCGCGGGGGCCGCGATGGTCTGGTTGCGCTACTGGCCGGCGCTGATGTCGCCCTTGCAGTCGTCCTTCGGCTTGCTGCTGGGTTTGAAGATCCTGCTGGCCGGCAGCGTGCTGGGGCATTTTCTCTGGGCGATGTGGCTGTTCCGGCGCGGGCGGATGAATGCCCGCTACGTGCACATCATCCACACCAGCGTGTTCCTGCACATGGTGACGATCGTGCTGCTGGCCAAGGGCATGTTCTACATCGGCTGGTAGGCGCGGCGCCTTGGTTTCCAGGCGCTTGATACAAGTCAAGGTGGCCGGCCGGGTTACAGCGGACACTGTGCTCGCGCCGCCATTCGGAGATTGCCATGTTCGATTTGTTCAATACCCTCGGTGAGCGACCCTCGGGACGTGCCCCAGTGGTGGCAGATTTCGACTGTCCGGTCGCTACACGAAAATTCCACGCCGGCATCGGTTCGCTCGACCTGCTCAGG
This sequence comes from Pseudomonas sp. MS646, assembly GCF_036693845.1. Lineage (NCBI taxonomy): Bacteria > Pseudomonadati > Pseudomonadota > Gammaproteobacteria > Pseudomonadales > Pseudomonadaceae > Pseudomonas > Pseudomonas sp. MS646. The sequence continues at coordinate 3,390,310 of NZ_CP144763.1, read as the reverse complement.
GGGCTGCGCAACAGCCGCCAGAAACGTCGGCCGCTGTCCCTGGCCGTGCACCTGCCGTCGCGCTTGCGCCTGGCCTCGTGTTCACCCCTGGCCCACGACTGTCGCTGCGGCGAAATCGACGGCTACCTGCAACGCCTGACGTACGAGATGGGGCTGGTGGGTTGCCATCTGGGCGCAGGACGACGGGTCGAGGCGTTCTGCCTGACCGGCGGTACTCCGGTCATCGCCCATCTGCAACGGCTGATGGGCGACCTGCGCAAGCGCTTTGACTTTTGCGAGTACGACAGCGGCGACCACAGTATCGAGGTGGACTTGCACCACACGGACTGGTCGACCATGGGCCTGATCCGTGACCAGGGTTTCACCCATGTCAGCATCGGTGTGCCCGACATTGGCATCGACAGCGAGCTGTCCGTCGACTGCTACCAGAACCCGGCACCGATTCATTCGCTGATCGATGCGGCGCGCACCTTCGGCTTTCGGTCCATCAACATTGACCTCGGTTACGGCCATGCCTGGCAAACGCCGCAAAGCTTTGCGTTGAAGCTGGCGACGCTGATCGAGCTGGAGCCGGACCGGCTGCACGTCTTTGACTATGGCCGCGCGCCGTATCGTTATCGCTCGAAAAGCACCGGCGTGGCCGGCGCCTATTGCAGCCCGGCCGACAAGGACGCCATGCGCCGCATCTGTTGCGAGCAACTGATCGGCGCCGGTTATCACTACATCGGCCTGGGCCAGTTCGTGCGGGCCGACGATGACCTGGCGGTGGCCCAGGAGCATGGACGCCTGCATCGCAATTGCCTGGGGTTCACCCGCCATGGCTGTTGCGATCACGTGGGGTTCGGGTTGTCGGCGGTCACGCAGATCGAGCATCTGTATGTGCAGAACACCGACAACCTGTTGCATTACTGCCAGCAGTTGGACGCCGGGCAACTGCCGGTGTATCGCGGCTGGCGCTGTGAGGCGCAGGATCAGGTCAAGGCGACCGTGACCGAGCAACTGGCCTGCGACCTGGAGCTGGATATCCCGGCCATCGAAACACGTTTCGGCCTGGTGTTTCGCGAGTACTTCGCGTCCATCTGGCCGTTGCTGGAGGCGTTGCACGACAAGGGATTGATCGAACTGACCAGCCGTTTTATCGGCATCCTGCCTGCCGGGCGCCTGAATGTGGACGCGATCTGCAATCTGTTCGACCCGGATCCGAATGACGCGAGCCTACACGCCCTGGAAAAGTTGAATCCTTCATGAACGCCGTATCCGGTTTCAATCGTGCCCTGGTGGAAAAATACGACCGCCCGGGGCCGCGCTACACCTCCTATCCGACCGCCCCGCAGTTTCACCAGGCGTTTGCCATGGACGAATACCGCCAGGCCGCCCAGCGCAGCAACCAGGCGCCGCAGCCCAAGGCGTTGTCGGTGTACATCCATATCCCGTTCTGCCAGAGCCTTTGCTATTACTGCGCCTGCCACAAGATCATCACCCGCAAGACCCCTCGCGCGGCCGAGTACCTGACCTACCTGAAACGCGAAATTGCCCTCCAGGCCGCGCTGTTCGACCGCTCGCGCAAGCTGACCCAATTGCATCTGGGCGGGGGCACGCCGACGTACCTGACCCACGAGCAACTGGCGGACCTGATGGACTGCCTGCACCAATCGTTCGACATGGACGACAGCGATGCCCACGAGTTCTCCATCGAAGTCGACCCCCGTACGATCGATGCCGGGCAGGTCCTGGGCCTGCGGCAGTTGGGCTTCAATCGGCTGAGCTTTGGCGTGCAGGACTTCGACGCCCAGGTGCAGGTCGCGGTCAACCGGGTGCAAAGCGAGGCACAAGTGGCCGAGCTGGTAGAGGCGGCGCGAGCCGCACGCTTCAAGTCGATCAGCGTCGACCTGATCTATGGCCTGCCGTTGCAGACCATCGCCAGTTTCGACGTGACCTTGAGCAAGATCATCGCCCTGCGCCCCGACCGTATTGCCGCCTACAGCTACGCTCATCTGCCCAGCCGGGTGCGTGCCCAGCGGATGATCCGCCCTGAAGACATGCCCCCGCCCGAGCGCAAGCTGCAATTGCTGGAGTTGACCATCAACCGCTTGACCGAGGCCGGGTATGTCTACATCGGCATGGACCATTTCGCCCTGCCGGACGACGAATTGGTACTCGCCCGCGCCCGGGGTTCGCTGCAGCGCAACTTCCAGGGTTACTCCACCCATGCCGATTGCGACTTGATTGGTCTGGGGGTGTCGTCGATCGGCAAGGTGGGGGATAGCTACAACCAGAACGTCAAGGAACTCTCCCAGTATTACGCGCGCCTGGACCAGGGCATGCTGGCGGTGCAGAGGGGCTACCGCCTGAGCGCTGACGACCTTCTGCGGCGCGAGATCATCAGTGAACTGATGTGCCACGGACGCATCGCCTTCGCCCGGATCGAGGCGGCACACGGTATTTGTTTCAACACCTACTTCGCCGAGGCCCTGGCCGCGCTCCAGGAACTGGTCGGCGACGGCTTGCTGGAGATCCACCACGACGCCCTGGTATTGCTGCCCCAGGGGCAATTGATGATGCGCAACGTGGCCATGGCGTTCGATGCCTACCTGGGCGCGGATCGAACGGTCCAGTACTCGCGCACGGTGTAATCGCGCGGTACAGACCTGTGGTCAAGCATGTGCGGAGCAGACCAACCCGGTCCGCCCCCGCTTTTCCGTGGCGAGGAGCTTGCTCCCGCTGGGCCGCGAAGCGGCCCCCTTGGATTTTGATGCAGTCATTCAGATAGCGCGCGGGGCCAGCACTTTTGGGTCTGCTGCGCAGCCCAGCGGGAGCAAGCTCCCTCGCCACGGGTGACGCAGGGTACGGACCTGTGGCTAGGGGATTTTGCGGAGCAGACCAACCCGGTCCGCCCCTCAAAGCCTGCCGCCCCCCGCTTTTCCGTGGCGAGGGAGCTTGCTCCCGCTGGGTCGCGAAGCGGCCCCCTTGGGTTTTGATGCAGTCAATCAGATAGCGCGCGGGGCGAGCACTTCTGGGTCTGCTGCGCAGCCCAGCGGGAGCAAGCTCCCTCGCCACGGGTGACGCCCAGCTTTCTGTGGCGAGGAACTGGTCACCGGGTTGATGTGCCAGGTTGCAAGGCTCGGCCCAGGAATGGGGCGGTGCGGCTTTCCTGGCATTGGGCGACTTTGGCCGGTGTGCCGCACACCACGACGTTCCCGCCCTGGGTCCCGGCGCCGGGGCCGATGTCGATGACCCAGTCGCTTTGCGCCACGACGCGCATGTCGTGTTCCACCACGACCACCGTGTGGCCCTCATCCACCAGACGATTGAGTTGCACCAGCAAGCGGTCCACGTCCTGGGGGTGCAAGCCGTTGGTGGGTTCGTCCAGCACGTACAAGGTGGCGCCCCGGGCCTTGCGTTGCAGTTCCGTCGCCAGTTTGATGCGCTGCGCCTCGCCGCCGGACAGTTCCGTGGCCGGCTGGCCCAGGCGCAAGTAGCCCAGGCCGATGTCCTGCAACACTTGCAAGGTGCGCCGCGCCGCTGCTTGTTCGGCGAACACGTCGAGGGCCTGGTTCACGGTCAGTTGCAGCACCTGGGAAATGTCCAGGCCTTGCCAGCTGACTTCAAGGGTCTGCGGGTTGTAGCGCGCCCCGTGGCAAGTGGGGCAGGGAGCGTACACGCTGGGCATGAACAGCAATTCGACGCTGACGAAACCTTCGCCCTCGCAGGTCTCGCAGCGGCCCTTGGCGACGTTGAAGGAAAACCGCCCGGCATCGAACCCCAGCGCCTGGGCCTGTTGCGTGGCCGCGAACAGTTTGCGCACGTAATCGAACAGCCCGGTGTAGGTGGCGAGGTTGGAGCGCGGCGTACGGCCGATGGGTTTCTGGTCCACCTGGACCAGCCGCTTGATCCCCTCGAGCCCGGCGGTCACGTGCCCGCCGCTGGTTTGCACGGGTTCGTCCTCCAGGCTCTGTTCCTCGGGTTCGGCGTTGGCGCTGGCCTGGCCCAGGTGGGCGCCCACCAGGTCCAGCAGGGCCTGGCTCACCAGACTGGATTTGCCGGAGCCGGAGATGCCGGTCACCGCCGTGAAGCAGCCCGAGGGAAAGGCGGCGCTCAGGTTGTCGAGATTGTTGCGGGTGATGCCCTCCAGGCGCAGCCAGTCCTTGGGTGGCCGAGGGGCACGGGGGCTCGCGGTGTCTTCGGCAAAGAGGTAGGCGCGGGTCCGCGAGGCCTGCACCTGCCCAAGCCCCTGGGGCGGGCCGCTGTAGAGGATGTTGCCGCCTTGTTCGCCGGCGTCGGGGCCGACGTCGATGAGCCAGTCGGCGCGGCGCATGGTGTCCAGGTCGTGCTCGACCACAAACACCGAGTTGCCGGCGGCCTTGAGCCGTTGCAGGGCATCGAACAGCGCCTCGCTGTCGGCCGGGTGCAGGCCGGCGGAGGGTTCGTCGAGCACGTAGATCACCCCGAACAACTGGGAATTGAGCTGGGTTGCCAGGCGCAGGCGTTGCAGCTCGCCAGAGGACAGCGTCGGCGTGCTGCGTTCCAGGGCCAGGTAGCCGAGGCCCAGGTCGATGAGCGTGACGATCCGCTCCAGCAACTCGGCGGCGATGCGCTGGGCCGCCAGGCGTTTTTCCAGGGACAGGTTGTGGGTGTGTCGTGCGTCCGGTCCTCCGGCGTGCGGGTTATCGCCCCGGGCGGCGCGTTGCTCGCGGGCGGCCCGGGTCTGCTGATGGGTGAGCACCGCGCCCGGTTCTTCGGCTTGTTCGAGGTAGTCGGGGGCCAGGACGCCCTTGAGCACCTCGGCCAGTTCCAGCAATGGCAGGTGCGACAGTTCGGCGATGTCTCGGCCGGCAAAGGACACCGTCAGCGCCTGGCGCTTGAGGCGCTTGCCTTCGCACACGGGGCAGGGGCTGGCGCGCATGTATTGGGCCACGCGTTTGCGCATCTGCGCGCTTTGCGAATGCATGAAGGTGTGCAGCAGGTAGCGCCGGGCGCCGCTGAAGGTGCCCTGGTAGCTGGGTTCGAGCTTGCGTTTGAGGGCGGCGCGGGTCTGGGCCGGGGTGAGCCCGGCGTACACCGGGACCGTGGGGGTTTCTTCGGTGAAGAGAATCCAGTCGCGTTGCTTTTTCGGCAGGTCCCGCCAGGGCACATCGACGTCATAGCCCAGCGTGACGAGGATGTCGCGCAGGTTCTGCCCCTGCCAGGCCATGGGCCAGGCGGCCACGGCCCGCTGGCGGATGGTCAGCGAAGGGTCCGGCACCATGGACGCTTCTGTCACCTCATAGACCCGGCCCAGGCCATGACACTCCGGGCAGGCACCCTGGGGCGTGTTGGGGGAGAAGTCCTCGGCATAGAGCATCGGTTGATCGGCCGGGTAGCTGCCGGCACGGGAATAGAGCATGCGGATCAGGCTCGACAGGGTAGTGACGCTGCCTACCGAAGAACGGGCGCTGGGCGTGCCGCGCTGTTGTTGCAGGGCCACGGCCGGTGGCAGGCCTTCGATGCTGTCCACGTCCGGCACGCCCACCTGGTCGATCAGGCGCCGCGCATACGGCGCGACGGATTCGAAGTAGCGGCGCTGGGCCTCGGCGTAGAGCGTGGAGAAGGCCAGCGAGGATTTGCCGGAGCCCGACACACCGGTGAACACCACCAGGGCATCGCGTGGAATGTCGACGTCGACGTTCTTGAGGTTGTGTTCGCGGGCGCCGCGCACCCGGACACAACCGGCGCTTTCGGGCAAGGACGAGGGGGAGGCGGGGCCGGAGCGGGAGGGCATGGAAATTCCTTGTGTGCGTCTGCTTGAGGCGTCGTGGCTTTCGGGGCTTTTGTGACGTGGCGTGATGGATCGGCTGAAGAATGCAACCTGAGTCACAGCCCTGACAATAATGCGACCGGGTTCAACCGTTCTCGTGCGATAAAAATTTACTCGGGCCCCGGGAGATGAGAAAAGCATTTCCAGTTTTCCCAGGATACGGACCTCCCATGCCTCGATCGAAGCTTCTGACTCAACTGTTTGTTGCCCTGCTGGCCGCCGCGGCGCTGTGGTACATGTGGACGATCACCAGCGCCAAGCTGGATTGGGGCGGCGACAGCCCAGGCCGGCAAGACGTGGGCGCCGTGAAAGACACCCGCCAGCGGGCGATGAGCCAGTATTGCACGGGCGTGGTCGCGACCCCGAAAGGCACCTGGCTGGTCGGGCGCCTGGAAGGCGATGCGCAAATGTTGGAGCCTGCGGCCGAGGTCGTGAACCTGGACACCGTGGTCTACGGCAAACCGAAGGAGATCGAGGCCGCGCAGGACGCTAGCGCCTTCAGCGTTTTCTCGGCGCGGGAGACAGAAACCTCATTCATCTCACGGCTCGACGCCCAGGGGCAGTTCCAACTGGTAGCCCATGTCAGCGGCGCCGCGTGCCTGGTCGCCAGTCCCGATGGCGCCAGCCTGTTCCTGCTCACCGGCCTGGACCGGCCCGACGCGTGGACCACTGACGGTCCGCGGCAGACGGTTGTCCTGCGCAGCGATGACCAGGGCAAGCAGTGGACAGGGTTGAAGCAAGGTTTCTTCGCCGAGGCCGATCAGGTGGCCTGGAGCCTCGATCCTTATTTTCACGGATCGGATGAAGTGTGGGCCTGGGGCTCGTTGAGCGCGATGGACGCAGAGGTGCCCGGTGGCATTGCTACCGGCGTGTTCTATTCGGCCGATCGCGGCGCAACCAGCACCCCGATCGTCATCGCCGAATCGCTGCTGGTGAGCGCCCAGTACGCCCATGACCAGCGACCTGACGTCGTGCAGTGGCATACCGACTCGGAGGATCGGGGCGAAATCCGTGGTCACGTCATTCAGGTCGATGGGCAGCGCGCGTTCATCTGGTTGTCCCAACGTTTTTGGGGCAGTCATCCGGATGGCAAAAGCGACAACGTCGCGGTCAATGTCACGACGCGGGCCGAGTTGCAACGCCAGGCCGGGAAGTGGCAGATGGTGGCCAGGCAGCGTGACGACAACCTGTTTATCGATGCACTGGCGCAGAACGAGGCCGGGCGGGTGTTTGGCCTGATCGACCAGGGGCATCAGGGCCAGGACGTCGTAGCCGAGTTGGACACCGGCACACTGAACTGGCGCCCCACGGGCGAGTTGCCCAGCGTGTTTGCGCCCCTGGCCTCGGACAGCCGCTTGCGCGGCGATAACTTTTGGGTCGGGCAAAACACCTTGCTGATCAACACCAGCAGCGAGCATCACCCACCGCGTTGGCTCTACTGGTGGTCGGACGCCAGCATTTCCGCGGACGGGGTGTTTTACTCCACGGACTGGGGCGGTTCCTGGCACAAGCTGAATGTGGACGGCTACCTGGGGGTGCTGGGTTTCCAGCCGGGCCAGGATCGAGTGTTCTGGGCCAAGGGCAATTGGTACGACAACAATGACCTGGGGATTTACGCCTATGGGTTGCATTGAGGGGGCTTGCTCGCTGTAGGGGATGGGCCTGGTGCACTGGGGGGCTTCGCACGCAGGCTTCCGACAGCGCTTTTGTAGCAAGTTGATTTCAATCAAGGGCCAAAAAAAGGTTGGCCCCTAGGATGTTCGCCAAGATCCTGTCCTAAGCCCTGGCGTCCATGACCCCTTCCTTTGCGATGCTGCACCTGTTCCGCCACTGGCTGGGTGGCCTGTTGGTTTTCCTGCTGTTGTTCGCGGGCCTCGCCCAGGCCAAGGACTACGGGGACATCCAGCAGCAGCGCATCCACCATGTGCTGGGCCAGAGCGACGCGATCTCCGAGCCTGAAGGCCCCTACAAGGTGCGCACGCTGTCGGCGGCGGGCAAGGTCGTAGGCTACGTGTTCCAAAGCCTCGACGTGGTGGACATCCCGGCCTATTCGGGCAAGCCAATCAACGTGCAGGTCATCCTCGATCCGGCCGGTGTGATCCTCGACGCCTACGTGCTCGAACACCATGAGCCGATCCTGTTGATCGGCATCGCCGAAGAAAAACTCCACGCCTTCAGCGCGCGCTACAGCGGCGTCAAGGTCAGCCAGCGAGTGGTGGTGGGGCACTCCAGTGACCCGAATGCGGTGACGGTGGATGCCATTGCCGGCGCCACCGTGACGGCGATGGTGGTCAACGAGGTGATCATGCGCGCCGCCCACGATGTCGCGGTTGCCCTGGGGTTGGTCAAGGGCAACGCCGGGTTGACGGTGGCACCGGCCCGCGTGCGTGAGGACAACTTCGAACCCGCCGACTGGGCGACGCTGACCGGCAGCGGCGCGGTGCGTCGCCTGCACCTGACGCGGGGCCAGGTCGACGCCTCGTTCAAGGGCACCGAGGCCGAGCAGGTGGAAGTCGCCAGCGCCGAGCAGGCCGACGACACCTTCATCGACTTGTACGTGACCCACCTCAACCCGCCCACCATCGGCCGCAACCTCTTGGGCGAGGGCCCATACCGCACGCTGATGAGCGAACTCAAGCCGGGCGAGCAGGCCATCGCGGTCATGGGCAGCGGGCGCTACTCGTTCAAAGGGTCGGGTTATGTGCGCGGCGGGATTTTCGATCGGGTGGTGCTGCGCCAGTTCGGCGACACCATCAGCTTCCGCGACCTGGACTTCCAGCGCCTGGACGATGTCGCCGCCGACGACATGCCGGCCTTCGATGAAATGGCGATTTTCATCATCCGCGCCACCCATCGCTTCGACCCCGGCGCGCCCTGGAGCCTGGAGTTGCTGGTGCGCCGCCAGACCGGGCCGGTCAGCGGTACGTTCAGCAGCTTCGAGCTGGCCTATCAACTGCCCGAAGCCTACCTGGAACGGCCGTTGCCCAGCGCCGAACAACTGGCTGCGGCGCAGGAGGCCAGCCGGCCGATGTGGCTGACGCTGTGGTACCAGAAAAGTCTGGAGATCAGCCTGCTGGGGGCGGCGTTGCTGGTGCTGACCGTCATCCTGTTCTTCCAGGACGCTCTGGCCCGGCGGCCGACCCTGCTGCATTGGGTGCGCCGCGGCTACCTGGTGTTCACCGTGGTGTTTCTCGGCGGCTTCGCCCTGGCCCAATTGTCGGTGGTCAACGTGCTGACCTTCGTCCATGCCCTGTTCGAAGGCTTCCGCTGGGAGCTGTTCCTCACCGACCCGCTGATCTTCATCCTCTGGGTGTTCACCGCCGCCAGCATCCTGCTCTGGGGACGTGGGGTGTTCTGCGGCTGGCTGTGCCCGTTCGGTGCGTTGCAGGAGTTGATCAACGAGCTGGCGCGCAAATTCAAGGTGCCCCAGTACGAACTGCCATTCGCGGTCCACGAACGGTTGTGGGCGCTCAAGTACATCATTTTGCTGGTGCTGTTCGGCGTTTCGCTGGAGTCGATGGCCACCGCTGAACGCCTGGCCGAAGTCGAGCCGTTCAAGACCGCCGTCACCCTGCGGTTCGACCGCCAGTGGTGGTTCGTGGCGTATGCCCTGGGCCTGCTGGTGGTCAACCTGTTCACGCGCAAAGTCTATTGCCGTTATGTCTGCCCGCTGGGCGCGGCCCTGGCGATGCCGACACGCCTGCGCCTGTTCGACTGGCTCAAGCGCCGCAAGGAGTGCGGCAACCCCTGCCAGTTGTGCGCCAAGGAATGCGAGATCCAGGCGATTCATCCCGACGGTCGCATCAACGCCAACGAGTGCCACTACTGCCTCGATTGCCAGATGACCTGGCACAACGAAAACAAATGCCCGCCGTTGATCAACAAGCGCAAGAAACGCGGCAAGGCCGCGGTGGCCGACCCCCAATTGATTCCCGTGGTGCAGGTGACCCCGGCGCCTTGAGGCACCTGGAAAAACCCGCCCCCTGACCCTTTCATTCTTGATGGAGCACACAGCATGAGCGACAAGAAAAACGCCACGCCGGACGTGGTGGAAGAACCGCGGGGCGTGAGCCGGCGCAGTTTTCTCGGCACCGGTGCGGTCACCGGCGCCGTGCTGGCCGGTGCCACGGCGCTGGGCGCCGGGACTTTCACCCGGGAGTCATGGGCGGCGGCCGCCAAGGAAGCCAAGGAGGCCAAGTCCAAGGTCCATGTCGGCCCCGGCGAACTGGACGAATACTATGGCTTCTGGAGCGGCGGTCACCAAGGCGAAGTGCGGGTGCTGGGCGTGCCGTCGATGCGCGAGCTGATGCGCATCCCGGTGTTCAACGTCGACTCGGCCACCGGTTGGGGCCTGACCAACGAAAGCAAGCGCATCCTGGGGGAGAGCGCCAAGTACAAGAACGGTGACTGCCACCACCCGCACATCTCCATGACCGACGGCAAGTACGACGGCAAGTACCTGTTCATCAACGACAAGGCCAACTCCCGGATCGCGCGCATTCGCCTGGACATCATGAAGTGCGACAAGATCCTCACCGTGCCCAACGTGCAGGCGATCCACGGCCTGCGCCTGCAAAAGGTGCCCTACACCAAGTACGTGTTCGCCAACGCCGAGTTCGTGATCCCGCATCCCAACGATGGCCATACCTTCGACCTGCAGGACAAGAACAGCTTCACGATGTTCAACGCCATCGATGCCGAGAAAATGGAAATGGCGTTCCAGGTGATCGTCGACGGCAACCTGGATAACTCCGATGCCGACTACACCGGCAAATACGCCGCCAGCACCTGCTACAACTCCGAGAAGGCCTACGACCTGGGCGGCATGATGCGCAACGAGCGCGACTGGGTGGTGGTGTTCAACATCCCGCGGATCGAGGCGGCGATCAAGGCCGGCAAGTTCATCACCCTGGACGGCTCCAAGGTGCCGGTGGTCGATGGTCGCAAGACCGACGGCAAGGACTCTGAATTCACTCGCTACATCCCGGTGCCGAAGAACCCCCACGGCTGCAACACCTCGTCCGACGGCAAGTACTTCATCGCCAACGGCAAGCTGTCGCCGACTGTCTCGATGATTGCCATCGACCGCCTGGATGACCTGTTCGAAGGCCGCTACAAAGACCCTCGGGAAGTGATCGTCGCCGAGCCGGAACTGGGCCTGGGGCCGCTGCACACCACCTTCGACGGGCGCGGCAATGCCTACACCACCTTGTTCATCGACAGCCAGGTGGTGAAGTGGAACATGGACGAGGCCATCCGCGCCTACAAGGGCGAGAAGGTCAACTACATCAAGCAGAAACTCGACGTGCAGTACCAACCCGGGCACAACCATGCGTCCCTGACCGAGACCAGCGAGGCGGACGGCAAGTGGCTGGTGGTGCTGTGCAAGTTCTCCAAGGACCGCTTCCTGCCTACCGGGCCGCTGCACCCGGAGAACGACCAGTTGATCGACATCTCCGGCGAAGAAATGAAGCTGGTGCACGACGGCCCGGCCTTCGCCGAACCCCACGATTGCATCCTCGCCCGGCGCGACCAGATCAAGACCCAGAAAATCTGGAACCGCAACGACCCGTTCTTCGCCGAGACGGTGGCACTGGCGAAAAAGGACGGTATCAACCTGGAGACCGACAACAAGGTCATCCGCGATGGCAACCAGGTGCGGGTGTACATGACGTCGATGGCGCCGGCCTACGGCTTGACCGAATTCACCGTCAAGCAGGGCAACGAAGTGACGGTCACCATCACCAACATCGACCAGATCGAGGACGTGTCCCACGGCTTTGTCATGACCAACCACGGCGTGAGCATGGAAATCAGCCCGCAGCAGACGTCCTCCATCACCTTCACCGCCGACAAGGCCGGCCTGCACTGGTACTACTGCAGCTGGTTCTGTCACGCCCTGCACATGGAGATGGTCGGTCGCATGCTGGTTGAAAAAGCCTGAGTCGGCCGAACGAGGAGACAGGCCCAATGGCCGGGAAACCGCAGCAACCCACGGGCCGCGCGTGCCAACCGGTCATTGCGCTGATGCTGGGCCTGTTATCGGGCGGCGCGTTCGGCGCGCCGCAGCCGATCACCGACCTGCCCTTGCAGGCCGAGGGCGACCAGCAATGGCGCCTGCCGGCGGGGCAGTACCGGGGCTCGTTCAGCGTCGATCAGCCGATGACCCTCACCTGTGCGCCGGATGCGGTATTCCTGGGGCAGGGCGAGGGCAACGGCGTGATCATCCAGGCGCCGAACGTGCGCATCCAGGGTTGTACGTTCCTGGACTGGGGCCATGACCTGACGGCGATGAACGCCGCGGTGTTCATCAAGCCTGTCGCCCAGGGAGCGGTGGTACGTGGCAACCGGATGCAGGGCCAGGGCTTCGGTATCTGGGTCGATGGCACACGGGACGTCAGCCTGATCGACAATCGCATCCAGGGCGACGCCAGCCTGCGTTCCCAGGACCGGGGCAACGGCATCCACCTGTATGCGGTCCACGGGGCCCAGGTCATCGGCAACCAGGTGCGCGACACCCGCGACGGCATCTACATCGACACCTCCAACGGCAACCTGCTCCAGGGCAATGTCCTGGAGGACCTGCGCTACGGCGTGCATTACATGTTCGCCAACGATAACCGCCTGCTGGACAACGTCACCCGGCGGACCCGCACCGGTTATGCGCTGATGCAGAGCCGCCAGTTGACGGTCATCGGCAATCGCTCCGAACAGGACCAGAACTACGGGATCCTGATGAACTACATCACCTATTCAACCCTGCGCGACAACGTCGTCACCGACGTGCGCGACGGGTCCACCGGCGACACCATGATCGTCGGTGCCGAGGGCAAGGCCCTGTTCATCTACAACTCATTGTTCAATCGCATCGAAGGCAATCATTTCGAGCGCAGTGCGGTGGGCATCCACTTGACCGCCGGCTCGGAGGACAACCGCATCGCCGGCAATGCCTTCGTCCATAACCAGCGCCAGGTCAAGTACGTCGCCACCCGCCTGCAGGAGTGGTCGGCAGACGGGCGCGGCAACTACTGGAGTGACTACCTGGGGTGGGATCGCAATGGCGACGGCCTGGGAGATGTGGTCTACGAGCCCAACGACAACGTCGACCGCCTGCTGTGGCTGTACCCGCAGGTGCGGCTGTTGATGAACAGTCCGGGCATCGAATTGCTGCGCTGGGTACAGCGAGCCTTCCCGGTGATGAAATCCCCCGGGGTGCTGGACAGCCATCCGCTGATGGCGGCGCCGGTCCAACCCCCACCACGCAACAGGGCTCAGGAGGACGCGTCTTGAACGTCGTCGAGATCGAAGGCGTCAGCCAGCAGTATGGCGACGTTGCCGTGCTGCACGGGCTGAACCTGAACCTGGCCCAGGGCGAAGTGCTCGGCCTGTTCGGGCACAACGGTGCGGGCAAGACCACCACCATGAAGTTGATCCTCGGCTTGCTGCGGGCCAGCGAGGGCCAGGTGCGGGTCTTCGGGCGCGAGCCCTGCGACCCGAGTGTGCGACGCCTGCTCGGCTACCTGCCGGAGAACGTCATGTTCTATCCGCAGTTGAGCGGGTTGGAGACGTTGCGTCATTTTGCCCGGCTCAAGGGCGCGGCGCCGGAGCAGGTCGAACGGTTGCTGGAGGAGGTGGGCCTGGCGGACGCGGCCCGGCGCCGGGTGCGGACTTATTCCAAGGGCATGCGCCAGCGCCTCGGGCTGGCCCAGGCATTACTCGGCCAGCCGCGGTTGTTGCTGCTGGACGAGCCCACCGTGGGCCTGGACCCCATCGCCACCCAAGACCTCTATCAGCTGCTCGATCGCCTGCGTTGGCAGGGCACCAGCATCATTCTCTGCTCCCATGTCCTGCCGGGGGTCGAGGCCCACATCAACCGCGCCGCGATCCTCACCCGCGGGCGCCTGCTGGCCCTGGGCAGCCTGGCCCGGCTGCGCAAGGACGCCGGTCTGCCGACCCTGATCCGGGCCTCGGGCCTGGCCCGCGCCGAGCAGTTGCAGCAGCACTGGCGCAGCGAAGGGCATGTCACCCAGGGCTGGGGCGCCGAGGGCTTGCAAGTGTCGGCGCCGGACGGCAGCAAGCTCGCACTGTTGCGCCAACTGCTGGCGCAGCACAACCCGACCGACGTCGAGATCAAGCCGCCGTCCCTGGAGGACTTGTACCGCCATTACATGGTCCGTGCAGCCAGCGAGGAGGCCCATCAATGAACCCGATCCAGACCATGGCCCGCAAGGAGTTCTGCGACGGCCTGCGCAATCGCTGGTTGTTGGCGATCAGTCTGCTGTTCGCCGTGCTGGCCATTGGTATCGCCTGGCTGGGCGCCGCGGCGTCGGGGCAGTTGGGCTTCACCTCGGTGCCGGCGACGGTGGCGAGCCTGTCGAGCCTGGCGACCTTCCTGATGCCCCTGATCGCCTTGCTGCTGGCCTATGACGCCATCGTCGGCGAGGACGAAAGCGGCACCTTGCTGCTGTTGCTGACCTACCCGTTGGGGCGCGGTCAGTTGCTGCTGGGCAAGTTCGTCGGACACGGCCTGATCCTGGCCCTGGCGACGTTCATCGGTTTCGGCTGCGCGATACTTGCCATTGCCCTGTTGGTGGATGACGTCGAACTGAGCCTGCTGCTCTGGGCTTTTGGGCGCTTCATGGTGTCCAGCACGCTGCTGGGGTGGGTGTTCCTCGGCCTGGCCTATGTACTGAGCTGCCTGTCGGCGGAGAAATCCACCGCCGCCGGGTTGGCCCTGGGGGTGTGGTTCTTCTTCGTACTGGTGTTCGACCTGGCGTTGCTGGCGCTGCTGGTGCTGAGCGAAGGGCGCTTCAACCCGCAACTGTTGCCATGGCTGCTGCTGTTCAACCCCACCGATGTCTATCGGCTGATCAACCTGTCCGGATTCGATTCGGCCACCCACGGCGCCGCCGTGCTGACCCTGGGCAGCGATCTGCCGGTATCGGCGCCCGGGCTGTGGATGTGCCTGGTGGTGTGGATGGCCGTGCCGTTGTGGCTGGCCTATCGGCTGTTCCAGCGCCGGTGCCCGTGAATGTCTGATCTTGATAAGGAGCCTGCAACGATGAACAGGGTGAATTCCAAGGCGAGCCGCCTGCTGGCCGGGATGCTGGTGTGCCTGGCACTGGTGGCGTGTGACCAGGCCGTGCCGCCAGCGGCCGGCGAGGCGCCGCTGGCGTTCCATCGCAGTGACGAGTGCCATGTATGCGGCATGGTCATCACCGATTTTCCTGGGCCCAAGGGCGCGGCGGTCGGGGCCGATGGGGTGAAAAAGTTCTGCTCCCCGGCGGAAATGCTCGGCTGGTGGCTGCAACCGGAAAACCATCGGGCCGACGTCAAGTTGCTCGTCCATGACATGGGCCGCAGCCACTGGGACAGCCCGGATGACGCGCACCTGATCGACGCCCGCAGCGCCTATTTCGTGGTCGGCTCCGGGCTCAAGGGCGCCATGGGCGTCGTCCTGGCCTCGTTCGCCGAAGCCCAGGCCGCGCAGAAGCTGGCTACCGAGACCGGCGGCCAGGTCCTGCGCCTGGAGGACATCGACCAGAAGGTGCTGGGGCAGGCGGGAGGTATGTCGTCGATGAGTCACTGAAGTTGGTGTAGCACGTGAATCGTGCGGCACGACAATGAGCTGCACGGCAGTCGTGGCGAGCGAGCAAGCGCCCTCGCCACGCTCTCGAAGGGCTTGCCGCCGTCGTCTCATCCCATCGAAGCGTCCACCCACTACCCAAGTAGCATTCGTCGCCCCGGCCTATCTTCGTACACTCAAGGTCCCTATCACGCACCCGCCGGAGGCGTAAATGCAGCAGGCAGAAGGCGTGGTCAGCGCCATGTCCGCGGCGACGGATGTCCAGGAAGTGGCCCAGGCGCTGGCGCGGCAGTTGTTGCACCCGCACCTGGGTTTCGTGCTGTTTTTCTGTTCCGCCGCCTACGACCTGCCGGCCCTCGGTCAGGCACTGTCCCAGAGCTTTGGCGGGATTCGCCTGGTGGGTTGCACCAGCGCGGGTGAAATCACCCCCCAGGGCTACGGGCGCAATTGTGTGACGGCGGTGGGATTCGACCACCGGCATTTTTCCATCGCCGCCGAGCTGATCGGCGAAATGGAGCACTTTAGCCTGATCGACGCCCAGCAGATGGTCGAGCGTCTGGCCGGCGGGTGTCGCAGCAACGCCCTGGCGCCGATCAAGGGCCACAGTTTTGCGCTGACCCTGCTCGACGGCCTGTCCAGTCGCGAAGAAATGGTCCTGGCGGCCTTGAGCGCAGCGTTGGGAGACATCCCGCATTTCGGCGGTTCGGCCGGCGACGACAACCACCTGACCCACACCCACGTGTACTTCGAAGGCCAGTTCCACAGCGGCGCGGCGGTGGTGGTGCTGATCAATACCTGGCTGGAATTCGAGGTCTTCACCACCCACCACATCCTGCCCCGGGAAGAAAAACTGGTGGTGACCGGCGCCGACAGCGCCTCGCGACGGGTCTACGAACTCAACGCCGAGCCCGCCGCCGAGGAGTACGCCCGGCATATCGGCGTGCCGGTGAGTGCCCTCGATTACCGGGTGTTCGCGGCACATCCGTTGGCGGTGCGCATCAACGACCAGTACTACGTGCGGGCGATCCAGCAGGTGCACCCGGACCTGAGCCTGAGTTTCTATTGTGCGGTGGAGAACGGCATCGTCCTCACGGCGATGACGCCAGGGCCGTTGCTGGACAACCTGCAGGCCCTGTTCGACGGCTTGCAGGCGCGGCTTGGCGACGTGCTGCTGACCATCGGCTGCGATTGTTTCCTGAGGCGCCTGGAGCTCGAAGACCGCGGCGGCCTGGAGCAGATCGGCCAATTCCTGCGCGAACAGCGGGTGCTGGGGTTCAACACCTATGGAGAACAGTTCAATGGCATGCACATCAACCAGACGTTCACCGGAGTTGCCATTGCCCGTCATCGCGCCCCCGGCCATCGCTGAGCTGCAGGCCCAACTGGCCAACCTCGAACACGAGAACCGCAAGCTGCGGCGGATCAACGCGGCGCTGATCGAACGCGTGGAGTCCGGGGTGACCCGTGGCAACGACCCGTACGCGGCGTTCCAGCATTCGGTGGTGCTGGCCGAACAAGTGCGCGAACGCACCGATGCGCTGAACCAGGCCATGGCCGAGCTCAAGGCCGGCAATCACCTGCTGGGCGAGGCGCGGTTGCGGGCGGAAACCGCCCATCGGCACCTGATCGACGCCATCGAGAGCATCTCCGATGCGTTCGTGCTGTTCGACGCGCAGCAGCGCATCGTCCTGTTCAACAGCCGCTTCAAGGCTTTCTGGGCCCACAGCCGGGTGCGCATCATCGCCGGGATGCGCCTGTGCGAGGTCAAGCGCCTGATGACCGCCAACGGCCTGTTCAGCGAGGAGCCGCGGGGGCAGGCCGACGAGCACGTGCTGTACCGCATGCAGAACGGTCGCTGGCTGCAGGTCAGCGAGCGGCCGACCCAGGAAGGCGGGCGGGTGATGCTGTTCACCGACATCACCGACGTCAAGCTCAGTGAAACCGTGCGTCGCGAGCAAGCCATCGCACAGAAGTCCCACCTGCTGCAACGGGCCGTGGACAACCTGTCCCAGGGCGTGGCGATGGTCAATGCCCAGGGTGTGCTGGAGCTGTGGAACCGGCGCTTCCTCGAACTCAGCGGCCTGGCTCCCGTGGCGGCCCATCGTTCGTTCAGCGAAGTGATTGGCGACTCCGAGCTGCAATTGCTGACCCCGGCCAGCCGCGACAGCAATGGCCGCTCGGTCCACGAATGCGAACAGCGCCTGTCGGACGGCCGGGTCCTGGAGATCCGCACCCATCCGCTGCCCACTGGTGGCTACGTCAATACGTTCACCGACATCACCGAGCGCTACCAGCATGCCGAGGCACTGAGCGAAAGCGAGCGCTGGATCCGCTTGATCACCGACCACGTGCCAGCGCTGATTGCCTACCTCAACGCTGACCTGGTCTATGAATTCACCAACAAAGTCTACGAGCAGTGGTACTGCTGGCCCCGTGGCGTGATGCTCGGCCAGAGCCTGCGCGAGGCCCACAGCGAGCAGCATTACCAGCGCCTGGAAGCCTACGTGGCCCGCGCGCTGGCGGGCGAAAGCGTGACGTTCGAGTTCGCCGAAACCAACATCAACAACCAGGAGCGCTACATGCTGCGCTCCTACGTGCCCAACCGCCTGGCCAACGGTGAAGTGGTGGGGATCTTCGTGCTCATCCGCGACATCACCGAACGCCGCCGCACGGCCGAGGCACTGCACCAGGCTTATCAGAACCTGGAACAGCGGGTCCAGGAACGCACCGCCGAACTGACGTGCCTCAACGACCAGTTGCTGCGTGAAATCGATGAGCGCAGCCGGGTGGAAGTGCGCCTGCGCGAGGCCAAGCGAGAGGCCGAGCAGGCCAACTTGTCGAAAACCAAGTTCCTCGCCGCGGTCAGCCATGACCTGTTGCAACCGCTCAACGCCGCGCGGCTGTTCACCAGCGCGTTGCTGGAGCGCCGCGAGCCGGTCGCCAACGCGCACCTGGTGCGCAATGTGAGCAATTCACTGGAAGACGTCGAGAACTTGCTCGGCACCCTGGTGGACATCTCCAAGCTGGACGCCGGCGTGATCAAGGCCGATGTCGCGCCGTTCGGCCTGAGCGAACTGCTCGACAACCTGGCGGCCGAGTATGCCCAGGTGGCCCGCAGCGAGGGGTTGGCGCTGCACTTTGTCGGCTGTTCGGTGCTGGTGCGCAGTGACATGCAGTTGCTGGCGCGGATCCTGCGCAACCTGTTGAGCAACGCCATTCGCTACACCCCCAGCGGGCGCATCGTGCTGGGCTGCCGACGGCATCGTGGGCAGGTGTCGATCCAGGTCTGGGACAGCGGCATCGGCATCGCCGAAGACCGGCTCGAGGAAATTTTCCAGGAGTTCAAGCGCGGCGATGTGCAGCGGCCCAACCAGGACCGAGGGTTGGGCCTGGGACTGGCGATCGTCGAGAAAATTGCCGGGATCCTCGGGCATCGGATTCAGGTGCGCTCGTGGCCGGGCAAGGGCTCGATGTTCGCCATCGACGTGCCCCTGAGCGCCACGGCGCCCAAGCCGTTGCCGTGCCCGGACATGAGCGAACCGATGCTGGGGCGCCTGCGCGGTGCCCGGGTCTGGGTGCTGGACAACGATGCGGCGATCTGTGCCGGCATGCGCACCTTGCTGGAAGGCTGGGGCTGTCAGGTGACGACGGCGTTGTCGGAGCAGGACCTGGCGCGCCAGATGGACGACGACCCCGCCGGCGCCGATCTGCTGATCGCCGACTATCATCTGGACCACGACCAGAACGGCGTCGACGCGGTGGCCCGGATCAACGCCCGGCGCCCGGCACCGATCCCGGCCATGATGATTACCGCCAATTACAGCAACGAACTCAAGCAGCAGATCCGCGAGCGCGGCCACACCCTGATGCATAAGCCGGTGCGCCCGATGAAGCTGAAGATTGCGATGAGCCACTTGTTAGGCGGGGGCCAGAGCCACTAGGTAGAACCTCACTGTGGCGAGGGGATTTATCCCCGTTGGGCTGCGAAGCAGCCCCTGGTTCCATCTTGTGTACCGAGTTGCCGTTTTTAGGGCCGCTTCGCGCCCCAGCGGGGATAAATCCCCTCGCCACAACCGGCATGTTTAGGGTTCGAACAGCATCAACGCCGCAGATAAGCCCCAAAATCAATATCCCCCGCGCTGAGGATCGCCTGCACTCGGTTGTGCACGTTGAGTTTGCGCAGGATCGCCGAGACGTGGGCCTTGACCGTGGTTTCGGCGATGTCCAGGGTGTAGGCGATCTGTTTGTTCGACTCGCCCTTGGTCATGCGTTCGAGCACCAGCAGCTGCTTGCGGGTCAGGGCCTGGAGCAGTTCGGCGGGGAAGGCCGGGGTTTCGTTCAGGCGGCGGCCCGTCGGGCTTTTCTGCGTGCGGATGATGTCTGGCGGCAGGTAGACGTTGCCGTTGAGGATCTGCTCGATGGCGTCGGTCATTTGCGAGCGCGGCGAGGATTTGGTGATGAACCCCACCGCGCCATAAGTGATGGCTTGCAGCACCACCTGCTTGTCCTGTTCGGCCGAGACGATCACCACGGGAATGGTGGGGGCCTCGTTGCGCAGGTTGATCAGGCCATTGAGCCCGTGCATGCCGGGCATGTTCAGGTCCAGCAGGATCAGGTCCAGGTCGTCGTGTTCGGTGGTCAATGCCAGGGCACTGTCCAGGTCGGCGGTTTCCATGACCTCGCTGCCGGGAAAACCGTCGCTGATGACGTTGTGGATGGCTTCGCGAAACAGTGGGTGATCGTCGGCTATCAGAATTTTATACATGGCCATTCACCTCGTTATTGTGTTGTGGCTGGAGCAGGTGCACGCATTCAGGATCAGGGAAAAGGTTGGGGGCGGGCCGCTTGCAGGGGCAGGTTGGCTGCCTCCCAGGCATCGAGGCCATCGCGATACCAGTACAGATGCTTATAGCCCATGGCGGCGGCGCGTTTTACCGCGTTCCAGCTCAACCAGCAATCGGAGCGGCAATAAAAGACCAGTGGTTGCTCCAGGCGTCCGGCGGTGGCGTCGCGCAGGTGGCGGCTGAAGTAGTCCTGCCAGGCCGGCTCCAGTTCACCGTCGCCAGTATTGGCCAGCCACAGGCTGCCGGGCAGGTTGGCGTGAGGTTCATTGTCGATGAAGCGTCCCTGGAGCCAGGGCCGCCGGTAGACGTCCACCAGCACCGGCGGCGGATCCTGTTCGAGCAGGTGCTGCAGGGCGGGGGTGTCGAGGGTTTGGGCGCCGTCGACGGTGCTCGGCGTCGGGCTGCGGTACTGGGCAATGCGGTAGCCCTGCGGGGAAAACAGCAGCGTGTCGGCCTGCGCGGCATTCAGCGCCAGGCCCAGCAAGACCATGGCCAGCAAACGGGGCATAGGATTTATCCTTTTTGTTATGCGCCCATTACATGCCAGGGTCGAGGTCTTGTGAATGCGACCATAGACAGGAAAACCAGTACTAAAGTCGTAATTTCGGATAGGCGCTGTGCCTATGCAGGGGTACACAAACCCTGTGGGAGCGAGCTTGCTCGCGATGGCGGTTTGTCAGTCATCTCTAATGTTGACTGAACTACCGCTATCGCGAGCAAGCTCGCTCCCACAGGAGTCCACCCACAAGGGATTGGCGTGAGCCGATCAACCCGCCTTGCGCAGCGCCGCATGCTGGGGGTTGAACGTCCACACCGCCAGCAGGGCGAACACCAGCGTCAGGCCGGCGCACACCCCCAGCGCCAGCGGATTGAATTGCTCGTACAACGCGAAGCGCACCAGCTCCACCCCATGGGTGAACGGGTTCAGCGCACAGAGCCAATACAACCAGGGGCTGGCCTCGAGCATTTTCCACAGCGGGTACAACGCCGAGGACAGGAAGAACATCGGGAAGATCACGAAATTCATCACCCCGGCAAAGTTCTCCAGTTGCCGGATCGCATTGGACAGCAGCAGGCCCAGGGCACTGAGCATCAGCGCCACCAGCAGCAGGGCCGGCAATGCCAGCAGCAGGCCCATGACCGGCGGCTGGATGCCGTACAACCAGGCAATGGCGAGAAAGGCATAGACCTGCAGCAGCGAGATCAGCGACGTTGCCACAAGCTTGCTCGCCAGCAGGAAGGCCCGGGGCAGGGGGCTGGTCAGCAGCACGCGCATGCTGCCCATTTCCCGGTCGTAGACCATCGACAAGGAACCTTGCATGCCATTGAACAACAGGATCATGCAGGCCAGCCCGGGCACGATGTACACCTCGTAGGGGATGTAGGTGTCGTAGGGGGCGATGATCGCGATGCCCAGGGCCGCGCGAAAGCCGGCGGCGAACACCAGCAGCCACAGCAACGGGCGCACCAGGGCACTGAGCAGGCGGGTGCGTTGCAGCACGAAGCGCAACCATTCGCGCATGACGATGCCGCTGAAACATTGCCAATAGGCGTTCATGACGCAGCTCCTGCAGCGGTCAATCGGCTGAAGGCCGAGCCCAGGGTGCCGCCATGGGCCTGGCTGACGCTGTCGGCGCGGCCGCGGGCGACCAGGCGGCCCTGGTGCAGGATCAACAGGTCATCGCTGGGTTGCACTTCGTCCAGCAAGTGGGTGGTCCACAGCACGCTGATACCCTGTACCCGGCACAACTGGCGGATGTGTTCGCCCAGGGCCAGGCGACTGGCCGGGTCGAGGCCGACACTCGGTTCGTCGAGCAACAGCAGGCGCGGCTCGTGCAGCAGCGCTCGGGCGATTTCCACGCGGCGCCGATGACCGCCATTGAGGTCGCGCACCCGTTCGTGGCGCCGCTCGGTCAGGTGCTGGCGCGCCAATTCGGCGTCGATCCGGGTGGCGCCCTGGCGCCGCGACCAGCCATGCAGGGCGATGTGATAACGCAGGTTCTGTTCGACGCTGAGGTCCAGGTCGAGGGTGCTTTGCTGGAACACCACGCCCAGTTGCCGCAACGCCGGACGGGGCGAGGCCTGCAACGAATGACCGCCGACGCGGATGTCTCCGCGCTGCACATCGTACAGGCGCGTGAGCAAGGCAATCAGCGTGGACTTGCCGGCGCCGTTGGGGCCCAGCAATGCCGCGAAATGCCCGGCCGGCAGGCTGAAGTTCACCTGCCGGAGGGCCTCGCGCGCACCGTAGGCGAAGCTCAGGTCGCTGACCTCCAGCGCGTTCATGGCGTCACCACCACGCCCCAGGGGTAGCGCCCGACTTTCACCGACTTGAGCACCTTGCGGCTCTCAACGTCGATCACCGAGACATCGCCGCTCACGCCATTGGTTGCCAGCAATTGGCGTTGGTCCGGGGTGAACGCCAGTTGCCAGACCCGCCGGCCCACCAGCAGGTAATCGAGCACTTCGAAGGTCTTCGCGTCGATCACCGCCACATGATTGGCCGGACCGAGGGCGACGAACGCGTACTTGCCGTCGGCGCTGAGCTTGATGCCCACCGGCTGGACCTTGTCCGGGTGCACGCCCTTGATCTGGAACGTCAGGGTCTTGAGCACCTGACGTGTGGCGACGTCGAGTATCGTCAGGGTGCCGCCGATTTCCGCCGAGGCCCACAGTTGGGTGCCGTCGCGACTGAATTCGACGAAGCGCGGCCGCTGGTCCACCAGGGTGCTGTCGGCCAGGGTCTGGGTGCTGGTGTCGATCCAATGCAGCATGTTGGTGGTTTCACTGGTGTTGACCGCCCACTTGCCGTCGGGGCTGACGGCCATGCCTTCGGGCTCGACCCCGACGCCAACCTGGCCCAGCACCTGGGAGGTCTGGGTGTCGATCACTGTTACCAGCGCGTCGTCCTCGTTGGAGACGTAGAGCCAGCGGTCGTTGGGGTGCAGGGCGAATTGCTCGGGGTCCTTGCCGGAGGGCAGTTCCTTGATGATCTTGCGGGTGGCCACGTCCATCACTTGGACCCGGTCCGAATCGCTGGCGCAGATGTACAGCAGCCGATTGTCGTGGGACAGCAGCAGGCCGCGGGGGCGCTGGCCCACCGGCAGGGTCTCGATGACCTCCAGGCTCTGCATGTCGATCAGGCTCAGGCTGTTGTCTTTTTCGTTGGAGACCCAGGCGATGCTGGCGGCGGCCGGGCCGGCGGCGAGCAACACAGCGCCGAGGGCGAGAACCTGGCAGAGCAGGGTCGGTTGGAACAGCGGGCGGCGCATGGCGGTTTTCCTTATTGTTGTGTGCGATCAGGGGTAGCGACAGCTCACTTCGGGCTGGTCGTAGCCCAGGCTGTCCATTTCATTGGTGGGGTGCAGGAAGCCCTCTTGGGGCGAAGTGCTGACCAGCGCTCGCGGCTGGACCAGGGGAATCGGTTGGCGCAGTTGGCCGTTCCAGGGGCGGTAGCTGAGTTTACGGCCCTTGAAACCGTCCAGGGGCAATTGGTCGCCCAGGGCCAGTTGGCGGATGGCAAAGGGGTCGTCCTGGCGCAGTTTGCTCACCGCGCTGGCGATGCTGCGCACGGCGATCCAGGCCGCGAAGTCGCGGTCGTTCATCCAGCGGCCGGCCAGGTTCTCGAAGCGTTTTTGCAACTGGGCGGCGCCGTAGGTTTCCACGGTCTTGTGCCAGCCGGTGGGGGTCAGCCCCTGCGTGCCGGCGACCGGGCGCGGGTACCAGGTCTGGTAGGGCAGGTATTCGCCAAAATCGCCGCGCTCATCGGCTACCAGCACCACGTCGTACTCGGCGGCCTGGGTGAACAGCGGCATGTCGGCCTGGGCGCTGCGGCGTTGGTCGTTGTCGAACTGCCAGGCCTTTTCGGCGACGATTTTCATTCCGAAGCGCTTCATCGCCCGGCGCAGGGCCGCGGCGTAGGCCTGGTCGTCGGCGGTCTGGCCGACGATCAACAGCGCCCGCTGCCATTTGCGCACCACGCTGAACTGCATCAGCGCATCGGCGAGCATGGCCCGGTCGGGCAGGCTGTGCAGCACGTTGCCCAGGCAGTCGGTGGTGCGCAGGCTGTCGTCGGGGCTGCCGGCGTTGAAGATCAGACTGTCGGGCAGCGCGGCGCTGAGCTGGCGCAGGCTCGCCGCCGGTGCATTCACCACGAACAGCCGCAAGCCCTGTTCATGCTGGACGCGGGCCGCCTGCAGCAGGGCTTCGGGGGTGTCGACCTGGGCGCTTTCCAGGCGGTAGTCATGCTTCAGGAAACGCCCGGTGCTGTTGCTGTCGATCACCGCCAGTTCGGCGCCGCGCAGCCCCGCGTCGGTGGGTTCGGCGATCACGTTGGACAGCAATGGCCCTGGGTCGGGGCGATAGCCCAGGTAACCGATGCGCACTTGCAAGGGCGTGTTCTCAGCAGCCTGGATGACGCCCGGCAGCCAGCCACTGGCCGTTGCCAGCAAGGGAATCAAGGCGTAACTGACGAGCCGGCGCATACCACCTCCATTGCAGGTAGCGCCAGCATAGGAAGCCGGTGGGCCGGGGGAAATATGCAGAAAGTACCGCCGGGCCAGTACCAAGGTAGTAACCCGCCGCGGGTGCCGGGGTTTTAGCATGCAGGCAATCGTCATTGACCAGAAGGGGACAGACCATGCGGATTATCAAAGCGCTGCTGTTGCCGTTTCTGCTGATCCTGAGTTTGATCGGGGTTGATCGGTTGGCTGGCAAGCACAAAACCAGCAAACACCCACAACCCTCTGTGGGAGCGGGCTTGCTCGCGAAGGCGGCAGTCCTGTCGATGCCGATGCAAGCTGACCCATCGCTTTCGCGAGCAAGCCCGCTCCCACAAAGGAGCTGTGGCGTGCATGAAGGTTGTGCGTCAGTTCCGACAACAGGCCACTAACCATGTCAGCCCTCTGGCGAATCAATCTCTGGGTCACGGTGTTCTTCGCCCTGGTGACCCTGGCCTGCGCCACGCTGCTGTTGCACCAGGCCGTCGCCGATGTGCAGCGCGAACTGCAATCGGCCGGGTCGGTGGTGCATTACCTGCGCGAAACCGCCGAACGCGACCCGGCCAGCCTGCAACCGCGACTCACCGGTAGCCTGCGCCACGTCCGCGTCCGTTGGTTGGCGCCGGGGGAACAGTTTCCGGCCGACCCCGACGCCGGGCTCAAGGACTGGCTCGGCCAGCGGTTGCTGGAGGATGGGCCCGCCCCTCAAGTGGTGGACCTGCGGGACGGTCGACGGGCCTGGATTGCGGTCGATCCTCGGGACGAAATCGATGAGATCCTCGACTCGCTGGTGCAACTGCTGGGCGTCTGCGCCCTGGCTCTGTTGGTCAGCCTGTTGGTGATTCGCTGGGCGGTGCGCCAGGGCATGCGCCTGCTGGATGAGTTGCTCGATGCGCTGCGCCAGGTGTCAGCCGGGAACTTGCACGTGCGCCTGCCGGCCGAAGGCGTGCCTGAAGCCCAGCAACTGGCCGGGCATTTCAACCGGATGACCGCCGCGCTGGCCCAGGCCCAGGCCGACAATGCCCGGCTCACCCAGGCGCTGTTGGCCGTGCAGGAGCAGGAGCGCACCCAACTGGCCCAGACCCTGCACGATGACCTGGGCCAGTATGTGGCGGGCATTCGCGCTCGGGCCTGCCTGCTGCGCCTGGTGCTGGACCAGCCACCGGTGCTGGAGCAGACGGTCGGTCAGTTGGAGGAACACTGCGAGCATTTGCAGCAGGGGTTCCGCGCGCTGGTGCATGACCTGTACCCGGTGGTCTTGCAGCACTTGTCGTTGCACGAAGCCGTCGGCTTGCTCGCCGGGCAATGGCAGAAGAACCAGGGCATCGCTTGCCAGGTGCACATCGATCAAGCGCTGCCGGCGTTGCCGGGGGCGGACAAGACTCATCTGTATCGCTTGTTGCAGGAAGCGTTGACCAACGTGGCCCGGCACGCAGGCGCCACGCGGGTGCGGATCCGCCTGCAACACCGGGCTGGGCGCCTGCGCCTGCTGGTGCGTGACAACGGCCGCGGTGCGAAGCAGCCGCCGCGCGCTGGCGTGGGCCTGCATTCGATGATGGAGCGGGCCCGCAGCCTCGGCGGCGAGTTGCGCATTATCAGCCAGCCCGGCGACGGTTGGGCGCTGGCCTTGAACATGCCTCTGGAGGGCTGATGAACATTTTGCTGGTGGATGATCATGCGGTGGTTCGGCAGGGCTATGCCAGCCTGTTGCGGGCACTGATGCCGGACTTGCAGGTGCGGGAGGCGGCCACCGGGGAGGAGGCGCTGAACCTGGTCCAGGAACAACTGCCTCACCTGGTGATCATGGACTTTGGCCTGCCGGGCATCAGCGGGCTGGAAACCACCCGGCGCCTGCGCCAGCGCCTGCCGCAACTGCGGGTGTTGTTTTTCAGCATGCACGACGAACTGCCGTTGGTGCGCCAGGCCCTGGACGCCGGCGCGGCGGGCTACCTGACCAAGAATTCGGCGCCCCAGGTGCTGGTGGAAGCGGTCCGCCGGGTGCTGGCCGGACATGCCTACATCGAACAGTCCCTGGCGACGCAGCTGGCCTGCGCCAGCTCCCGGCACGCCGTCGACCCGCGCCTGCAATGCATGACCCAGCGCGAGCTGGAAATCTTCGTCATGCTTGCCAAGGGCACCCCGGCGCGCACGATTGCCGAGCAGTTGTGCATCAGCGCCAAGACCGTCTCCAACCACCTGACGCTGCTCAAGAGCAAGCTGCAGGTCAGCTCTCACGCCGAGTTGGTGCACCTGGGGATCGACCTGGGGGTGGTGCGGGTGGCGGGGTGACAGCCGACCTCCCTGGAATCAATCATTGTGGCGAGGGGATTTATCCCCGTTGGGCTGCGAAGCAGCCCCGATAAAACAATCACTCGAATGTTCCTGATACACCGAGTGTCAGATTTTAGGGCTGCTGCGCACCCCAGCGGGGATAAATCCCCTCGCCACAGTGAATGCAGTGTTTGCAATATTTCATTTATCCCAGGAGGTTGGACACCCCTCGCAGCCCTCCATATTCGCATCCTGGAAATTGCCGTAGTGCTGGCGTGAGCCGCTCAGGTTGGCCTGCGCCAGGTTGCTTTCCCCCAGCTTGGCTTCTTGCAGGTTGGCGTCGCGCAAGTCGGCGGCCGTGAGGTCGGCCTTGCTCAGCCAGGCCATTTCCAGGTCGGCGGCCTGCAGGTTGGCGCCTTGCAGCCTGGCGCCGGACAGGCGGGCGAATTGCAGGTAGGCGGCGCTCAGGTCGGCCCGCTGGAACTGCGCGCCCTGGGCAAACAGCCCCCAACCCTGGATGGCCTTGAGCGTGGCGCCGCTGAAGTCGGCCAGGCGCAGGTTGCTTTGTTGCAGGCTGGCGCGGGTCAGGTTGGCGCCTTGTAACTGGGCTTTCTCCAGGTTGGCCAGGTCCAGGCGTGCGTGCCGCAGGTCGGCATCGCGCAGATCGGCGCCACTGAGGTTCATTTTGCGCAAGTCCTGGTTCGCCAGTTTGGCGCCCCGCAGATGGGCGCCGGGGCATTGGCTGGATTCGGCGATGACGCAGCCGTTGATCGTCAGAACGGTGTCAGAGTCGTCAGCCTGGGCAAAGGCGCCGACGAGCAGAAGCAGCAATGGCAAGAGTTTCATGGCATCAACTCAGGTAAGTGTGGGAGCGGGCTTGCTCGCGAAGACGTCGGCACAGTCAAAATCCATATCAACCGAACCACCGCTTTCGCGAGCAAGCCCGCTCCCACAGGGATGGCGTACAGGTCAGGAGTTATTTCTGCGCAGTTGCCTTGTCCCAACTCGGGATCTTGAACACCCAGAACGACCCGCCCTGGGCCACCGGCTTGGTCAGTTCGGCCATGTCGCCGCCCCACAACGGCACCGCGCCGCCATAGCCGACGGTGACGCCGATGTACTGCTCGCCATCCTGCTCCCAGGTGATGGGCGGGGAGACGATCCCGCTGCCGGTCTGGAATTTCCACAGCTCCTGGCCGGTCTTGGCATCGAAGGCCTTGAAGAACCCGTCGCCGGTGCCGGTGAACACCAGGTTGCCCTTGGTGGCCAGCACGCCGGCCCAGAGCGGCAAGGGCTCCTTGTGTTCCCAGACGACCTTGCCGGTGGTGGGGTTCATCGCCCGCAGGGTGCCGACGTGATCGTCGTACATGCGCTTGATGCGAAACCCCATGCCCAGGTAGGCCGAGCCTTTCTTGTAGTTCACTTCTTCGGTCCAGTACTCCTCCTTCCACTGATTGCCGGGCACGTAGAACAGCCCGGTGTCTTGGCTGTAGGCCATGGGGTTCCAGTTCTTGCCACCGAGGAACGGCGGCGAGACTTCCACCGGCTTGCCCTTGGTTTCGCCGGGCAGGGGCTTGGCCGGACGCTGGCCGGGGTTTTCCACCGGGCGGCCGGTCTTCAGGTCGATGTGGCTGGCCCAGGTGATGTTGTCGACGAAGGGAAAGGCGTTCTGCAGCTTGCCGTTGTGGCGGTCGACCACATAGAAAAAACCGTTGCGGTCGGCGTGGGCGGTGGCCTTGACCACCTTGCCGTCCTTGTCCTTGTAGTCGAACAGCACCAGCTCATTGTTGCCGGAAAAATCCCAGGCATCGTTGGGCGTGTGCTGGTAGAACCACTTCACTTCGCCGGTGCTCGGGTCGACGCCCACCTGGCCTGAGGTGTAGAGGCTGTCGTAATCGTGGGGGTTGCCGTCCTTGGCCGTGCGCGCCCAGGTGTTCCAGGGGCCGGGGTTGCCCGCGCCGACAATGATGGTGTTGGTCTCGGGGTCGAAGCTCGCACTCTGCCAGGGTGCGCCGCCGCCATGGCTCCAGGCTTCGACCTTGCCGGTCTCGGTGGTCTTGTCATCGGGCCAGGACGGTGCCTTGACGTCACCGGTGGGCGTGCTGTCCTTGCCGTTGAGGCGGCCCATGTGGCCTTCGACGAAGGGGCGCATCCAGACCTCTTCGCCGGTCTCCGGGTCGCGGGCGAACAACTGGCCGACCACGCCGAACTCGTCGCCGGAACTGCCGTGGATCAACAGCACCTTGCCGCTGGTCTTGTCCTTGATCAGCACCGGCGCGCCGGTCATGGTGTAGCCGCCGGCGTGGTCGCCGAACTTCTTGTTCCAGACCACCTTGCCGGTGTTCTTGTCCAGAGCGACCACCCGGGCGTCCAGCGTGCCGAAGTAGATCTTGTCGCCATAGATCGCCGCGCCACGGTTGACCACGTCGCAGCACGGACGGATGTTGTCCGGCAGCCGGTGGTTGTAGGTCCACAGGCGCTTGCCCGTCTTGGCATCAAGGGCAAAGACCCGCGAATACGAGCCGGTGACGTAGACCACGCCGTCGCTGACGATGGCCTGGGACTCCTGGCCGC
Organism: Pseudomonas sp. MS646; assembly: GCF_036693845.1. NCBI lineage: Bacteria > Pseudomonadati > Pseudomonadota > Gammaproteobacteria > Pseudomonadales > Pseudomonadaceae > Pseudomonas > Pseudomonas sp. MS646. The sequence continues at coordinate 3,360,742 of NZ_CP144763.1, read as the reverse complement.
GCTGCTTTTCGTCGCCGAAGGAGTAGGACCAGGCGGGGGTCAGCTTGAACACGTTCTTGTCGTTGACCTGGGCCAGCGGGCTCCAGCGCTGGGCGTTGGTGCCCATGCCGTACTGCAGGACATCCCGGGTGGTCAGGTGATCGTTGGCGATGTCTTCCCAGGTCACTCCCGGAGCGGTCGCGGCGGCGTGGGCCAGCGTGCCCAGCGTCAGGCTGCCGGCCAGCATCAGGGCCTGCACGGCAACGGCCAGGGGGGAGAAGGGGGGCAGTGTTCTTATTGTCATGGTAGCGATTCCCAGTGAGGTTTTGGCCTGACTAGGGTCGGTCGTGGCGATGCCTGGCCGATACGGAAAAAGTCCCGCCCTTGCCGGGAAGACTTCCCGATCCGGGTGTCTTTGCGACTTGCGTCGGAGGGCTTGCTACCAAGGAACTAGACCCCGGCCACCAAAGCAGCATTCGGCGGGGAACGGGCGCTTTCTAAGATGACGGCACGGCCTCTGCAGAGAGGTTTGCGTGCAATCTGAGAGGGCATAACAATGACAACAAAACGCAACGCCATCATCGCTGGCGCCTTGCTGATGGGGCTGATCGGCGCAGGCCCGGTGTGGGCCCACGGCAACGTAGTGCCCCAGGCAGTGGAAACCAAAGGGCTGACCCCGGTCAAGGACAGCAACCTGCCGCTCGACGCCGACGGCTGGGCTTCCCAGAACCCTTATCGCAATTCCCCCGAGCGCGATAAAGCGGTGGAAATCGGTGCTTCGGCGTACAACCAGAACTGTGCGGCCTGCCATGGCCTGGAGGCCAAGTCTGGTGGCATCGCCCCGGACCTGCGCCTGCTCGATGCCGCCGAGGCCGGAGACGAATGGTTCGTCGAGCGCGTGCGCCACGGTGCCGTGCGCGACGGTCGGGTCTACATGCCGAAAATGGCCGACTACCTGAGCCAGGAGGCCTTGTGGGCGGTGCGCTCTTACCTGGACAGCGTGCACGTCGAGGAGTGACCGTCATGCGCCTGTTCGCGTGGGTGATATGCAGCCTGCTGCTGTGGGGCCAGGCGGTGCAGGCGCAGGTGCGCAGCTACGACCAGATGATCGCCGCCGGCGAGTTGAAGGTGGCGGTCTACAAGGACTTCGCCCCCTACAGCTTCGAAGACCAGGGCCAACCCAGGGGCGTCGACGTCGAGTTGGCGCAAGCCCTGGCCAAGGCCCTGGGCGTGCGCCTGCAATTGATCTGGGCGCCGCCGGGCGAGAAGCTCGATGACGACCTACGCGACTACATCTGGCGCGCCAGCCCGCTGCACGACCGCCAGCTTGCCGACTTGATGATGCGGGTGCCCTACGATCACGACTACGTGCAAAAGCGCAACGATGTCGGTGAGCTGGAGAATGCCCAGGTGGTGATGTTCGGTCCCTATCAGCAGGAGTGCTGGCAGGTGGCGTTTGACCGTCGGCGCCTGGACTCGGTGGCGAGTGTCGCGGTGTTCCAGCAGCACCCCATTGGCGTGGAAGTGGACAGCGTGCCGTCGTTCTACCTGACGTCGGTGTTCAACGGCATGCTCAGCGCCAAAACCCATCATTACCCCGGCGTGAACCAGGCCTTCAAGGCCATGCAGGCCGGGGAGGTCGATGCGGTCATGGCCATGCGCGGGGAGGTTGACTGGCAGGTGCACCAGGCCGCCGACCCGCAACTGGCGCTGGCGGAAAACGCCTACCCGAACATGGGCAAGCAGCGTTGGGAAATCGGCATGGCGGTGCATGAAAGCAACCGCCAGTTGGCCTATGCGGTGGAAGAGGCCCTGGAGGGTCTGATCCGCGACGGCAGCCTCAAGGCCATCTATGCCCATTACGGCCTGCGGTATGACGTGCCGCAGATGTATCAGTAGGAGCGCAAGGGATGAAATGGCTCGTGTGTGGGCTGTTGGGGCTTGGCCTGCCGATGATGGGGCTGGCGGCCGTCGAGCCGGGAAAGGATCCGGTGCCGTCGGTGATGTGGGCGTTCTATCACAAGCAACTGCTGGGCGATGCGCCGTTCGTGTTCGACGATCGCGTCCGATTGGTGGCCCCGCCCTTTGCCGAAGATGCGCGCCAGGTGCCGCTGGAAATCGATGCCCGGGCCCTCGGCGCGGACGTGGTGCGGGTGTTGGCCTGGGCTGAACTGAACCCGTTGCCGAAAATCGTCGATTTCCAGCCGGTGGCGCGGGTGCAGCCCTGGCTGTCGATCCGCATTCGCATCGAGCAGGCCACGCCGTTGCGTGCCGCCGTGCAAACCCGCGATGGCCTGTGGCACGTTGGCTCGACCTTGATCGACGCGGCCGGTGGCGGTTGCACCGCGCCCAGCGTGGTGCGCACCCAGCCCGGTTGGGAAGAACACCTGGGCGAAGTGCTCGGGGCCCGCTATCCCCGGGGCGACAGCAGTCGCTTGCGTGTGCAGGTTGCCCACCCGATGGACAACGGCCTGGTGAGCGGTATCCCCGAGTTCTACCTCAACCAGGCCCAACTGCTGGGCGCCGACGGCGAGGCGTTGGCGCGCCTGGAGCTCTTCCCGGCCGTCAGCGAAAACCCCAACCTGGGTTTCGATATCCAAGGCCCGGGCCGCACCCGGTTATTGCTGCGTGACAACAGCGGCAATGCTTTCGAAGCGGCGATCCCCTGACCACAAGGAGTGCGCCATGCGCTGGTTGTTGCTGATCTTCATAGGCCTGTGCTGGCCGGCCTGGGCCGGCTCGGACTATGGGCTCAAGCCCCGGCAGATCGCTGCGGATACCTGGCTGCTGGAAGGCAGCACCGAGAACTTTGCCAAGGCCAACGGCGGCAACATCGTCAACAGCGGCTTCATCGTCACCGACGCCGGGGTAGTGGTGATCGACACCGGGCCGTCCAAGCGCTACGGCGAGGCCCTGCGCCAGGCCATCGCGGCAACGACCGACAAACCGGTCATCCAGGTGCTGCTGACCCATCATCACCCCGATCATGTGCTCGGCAACCAGGCCTTCGGCGACGTGCCCATCGGCGCGCTGGCGGGCACCACGCAACTGTTGCGCGAGCAGGGCGATGCGCTGGCGGAGAACATGTACCGATTGGTGGGCGACTGGATGCGCGGCACCGAAGTCCTGCTACCGACCCAGGTGCTGGAGCCTGGCCCGCTGCAGGTGGGCAATCATTCGTTGCGGCTGTTGCAGATGGCCGGGCACACCGGCGCGGACCTGGCGATCCTCGATGAAACCACGGGCGTATTGTTCGCCGGTGACCTGGTGTTCTACGAGCGCGCCCTGACCACTCCCAACAGCCCCGGGCTCAATGTCTGGGTCCACGACCTGGACACCTTGCAGGCCTTGCCCTGGAAACTGATCGTGCCCGGCCACGGCCCGGTGGCAAGCGACAGCGGCCCCTTTGTGCAGATGCGCGATTACCTCGGTTGGCTTGATCAACTGATGCGCGAAGGCGCCGCACGGGGCGACGACATGGCCGAGATGATCCGCAGCCCCATCCCCGAGCGCTTCGCCGCAATCAGCCTGAGCCGGTATGAGTTGATCCGCAGTGTCAGCCACCTGTATCCGCGGTATGAGCGGGCGGGGATGAAGCGGGTGGACAGCAAACCTCGATAATCCTGTGGCGAGGGAGCTTGCTCCCGCTGGGGCGCGCAGCGGCCCTGAAAATATCCAGCCAAACCTGATAGCCCAAGGTGGGCCAAAAATGGGGGCTGCAGCGCAGCCCAGCGGGAGCAAGCTCCCTCGCCACGGGGATATGCTTGCTCCGGCCTGCGCATCACATGTACCAAGGAACTAGAAAACTCAACACAGCGGGCAATTGTTGGCAGGGGCTGCGGGCCCAAGAATCTGCGCCAGACCGGGAAAATTTCCCGGGTATAACAATAATCGCAGAGGTAGCCGTCATGACTCATCCCGCACGTCGCCAACCCTTCGCCGTGAGCTTGCTGCTCAGTGCCATGCTGCTGTCCGGTTCGGCCTTGGCCGCCGTGACCGATCAGGAAATTCTCCAGGACCCGAAGAACCCGCAGCAGGTCGTGACCAACGGCCTGGGCGTCCAGGGCCAGCGCTACAGCCCGCTCGCAACCCTCAACACCGACAACGTCAAGGATTTGCGCCCGGTCTGGGCCTTCTCCTTCGGTGGTGAGAAGCAGCGCGGCCAACAGGCGCAGCCCATGATCAAGGACGGGGTGATGTACCTCACCGGGTCCTATTCGCGGGTGTTTGCCGTGGATGCGCGCACCGGCAAGAAACTCTGGCAGTACGACGCGCGTCTGCCCGATGACATCCGCCCTTGCTGCGACGTGATCAACCGTGGCGTGGCGTTGTATGGCGACCTGGTGTTCTTCGGCACCCTCGACGCCAAGCTGGTGGCCTTGAACAAGGACACCGGTAAAGTGGTGTGGAGCAAGAAGGTCGCCGACCACAAGGAAGGTTACTCCATCAGTGCCGCGCCGCTGGTGATCAACGGCAAGCTGATCACCGGCGTGGCCGGTGGCGAGTTTGGCGTGGTGGGCCAGATCAGCGCCTTCGACCCGAAGAACGGCGAGCTGCTGTGGACCCGTCCGACCGTGGAAGGCCACATGGGTTATGTCTACAAGGATGGCAAGGCCATCGAGAACGGGATCTCCGGCGGTGAGGCCGGCAAGACCTGGCCGGGCGATCTCTGGAAAACGGGCGGTGCCGCGCCGTGGCTGGGCGGTTACTACGACCCGGAAACCAACCTGCTGTTGTTCGGTACCGGCAACCCGGCGCCGTGGAACTCCCACCTGCGTCCTGGCGACAACCTCTATTCCTCGTCGCGCCTGGCCCTGAACCCGGACGATGGCAGCATCAAGTGGCACTTCCAGAGCACGCCGCACGATGGCTGGGACTACGACGGCGTCAACGAGCTGATCTCGTTCAACTTCAAGGAAGGCGGCAAGGACATCAAGGCGGCAGCCACGGCCGACCGCAACGGCTTTTTCTATGTGCTCGATCGCACCAACGGCAAGTTCATACGTGGCTTCCCGTTCGTCGACAAGATCACCTGGGCCACGGGTCTGGATAAGGACGGACGGCCGATCTACAACGAAGCCAGCCGTCCGGGCGCGCCGGGCAGCGAGGCCAAGGGCAGCTCGGTGTTCGTCGCACCGGCGTTCCTGGGGGCGAAGAACTGGATGCCGATGGCGTACAACCAGGACACCGGCTTGTTCTATGTGCCTTCCAACGAGTGGGGCATGGACATCTGGAACGAAGGCATCGCCTACAAGAAGGGCGCGGCGTTCCTCGGGGCCGGGTTCACCATCAAGCCGCTGAACGAAGACTACATCGGCGTGCTGCGGGCCATTGACCCCAAGACCGGCAAGGAAGTCTGGCGCCACAAGAACTTCGCGCCGCTGTGGGGCGGGGTGCTCACCACCAAGGGCAACCTGGTGTTCACCGGCACACCTGAAGGCTTCCTCCAGGCCTTCAATGCCAAGACCGGCGAGAAGGTCTGGGAATTCCAGACCGGTTCCGGTGTGCTGGGCTCACCGATCACTTGGGAAATGGACGGCGAGCAGTACGTCTCCGTGGTCTCGGGCTGGGGCGGCGCGGTGCCGCTGTGGGGCGGCGAAGTCGCCAAGCGGGTGAAGGACTTCAACCAGGGCGGCATGCTCTGGACCTTCAAGTTGCCGAAGGACTTGGTGGCCAAGCACTGAGCCAACTCTGGCAAGTGCAGAACCTGTGGAAAATGTAGAACCTGTGGGAGCGAGCTTGCTCGCGATGGGGCCAGAACATCTTGCATTGATGTTGACTGATCCGCCGCCATCGCGAGCAAGCTCGCTCCCACAAAAAAGCCCGGGTCATCCTCAGATCGCGGCAAAACCTACGACCAAATAACGAGAGCTTCCCTGCCAACGACGCATTCGTCCGCCGCACGGGGCTCTCTACCATCGGCCTATCGCCTGTCCCGTGACAGGCATCGACCAGGCAGAGGCCCATCATGATCTACGCACAACCCGGAACCCCAGGCGCCGTCGTTTCCTTCAAGCCGCGCTACGGCAACTTCATCGGCGGCGAGTTCGTCGCGCCCGTCCACGGCGAATATTTCACCAACACCTCGCCGGTCAATGGCGAAGTGATCGCCGAATTTCCACGCTCCAGCGCCGCCGACATCGACAAGGCCCTGGACGCCGCCCATGCCGCCGCCGACGCCTGGGGCAAGACCTCGGTCCAGGACCGCTCGCGGGTGCTGTTGAAAATCGCTGACCGTATCGAACAACACCTGGAACTGCTGGCGGTCAGCGAGACCTGGGACAACGGCAAGGCCGTGCGCGAAACCCTCAACGCCGACGTGCCGCTTTCAGCCGACCATTTCCGTTATTTCGCCGGCTGCATCCGGGCCCAGGAGGGCGGCGCCGCCGAGATCAACGAGCTGACCACCGCCTACCATTTCCACGAACCGCTGGGCGTGGTCGGGCAGATCATCCCGTGGAACTTCCCACTGCTGATGGCCGCCTGGAAACTCGCCCCGGCCCTGGCGGCCGGCAACTGCATCGTGCTCAAGCCGGCGGAACAGACGCCGCTGTCGATCACGGTGTTCGTCGAGCTGATCGCCGACCTGCTGCCGCCCGGCGTGCTGAACATTGTCCATGGTTTCGGCCGCGAAGCCGGTGAAGCCTTGGCCACCAGCAAGCGTATCGCCAAGATCGCCTTCACCGGTTCCACCCCGGTCGGCTCGCACATCATGAAATGCGCCGCCGAGAACATCATCCCGTCCACCGTGGAGCTGGGCGGCAAGTCGCCGAACATCTTCTTCGAGGACATCATGCAGGCCGAGCCGGCCTTCATCGAAAAAGCCGCCGAAGGCCTGGTGCTGGCGTTCTTCAACCAGGGCGAGGTCTGCACCTGCCCGTCTCGCGCCCTGGTGCAGGAATCGATCTACGCTCCGTTCATGGCCGAGGTGATGAAGAAGATCGCCAAGATCAAGCGTGGCAATCCCCTGGACACCGAAACGATGGTCGGCGCCCAGGCCTCGCAGCAGCAATACGACAAAATCCTGTCGTACCTGGACATTGCCCGGGAAGAGGGCGCCGAACTGCTCACCGGTGGCGCGGCCGAGCGCCTGGAAGGTGACTTGTCGAGCGGCTATTACATCCAGCCGACCCTGCTCAAGGGCCACAACAAGATGCGCGTGTTCCAGGAGGAAATCTTCGGCCCGGTGGTGGGCGTGACCACCTTCAAGGACGAAGCCGAAGCCCTGGCGATCGCCAACGACACCGAATTCGGCCTCGGCGCCGGCCTGTGGACCCGCGACATCAACCGCGCCTACCGCATGGGCCGGGCGATCAAGGCCGGCCGCGTATGGACCAACTGCTACCACCTGTACCCGGCGCATGCCGCGTTCGGCGGCTACAAGAAATCCGGCGTGGGGCGTGAAACCCACAAGATGATGCTCGATCACTACCAGCAGACCAAGAACCTGCTGGTGAGCTACGACGTCAATCCGCTGGGGTTCTTCTAGTAAACCCTGTGGGAGCGGGCTTGCCCGCGAAGGCGTCAGTAGATTCAGCACTTCTGCAAGCTGAACCACCGCCTTCGCGAGCAAGCCCGCTCCTACAATTGAGTGTTGTGTGATGCCTGAAATCGCTACCAACGCACCCCGCCCACCGCTGCGAAAGTAGCATTCGAACCCAGGGCGCACCGTGCATTAATGAGTCACCGGAATCGTCCGGTACAAGAAGAGGAAAGACCCATGTGGACTAAACCCGCGTACACCGACCTGCGTATTGGCTTTGAAGTGACGATGTACTTCGCCAACCGATGAGTGCCGGCCCGGTCTGGCGCGTCCAGGCCGGGCTACCCATTGGTCTGATTGCATTCACGGCGGGATGCTTTAGGCTCAGAGTATCCCCGGACAATAACAACAGGCTTACCAATGAGCCACGCCCCTGCAAAGATGAGTCTCAGCCCGCTGCGCAAGTTCGTTTCTCCTGAAATCATGTTCGGCGCCGGATGCCGACACAATGTTGGCAACTACGCCAAGACCTTTGGTGCGCGCAAGGTCCTGATCGTGACCGATCCCGGCGTGATCGCCGCCGGCTGGGTGGCCGATGTCGAGGCCAGCCTCCAGGCCCAGGCCATCGACTATGCCCTCTACAGTGCGGTCTCGCCCAACCCCCGGGTCGAGGAAGTGATGCTCGGTGCCGAGCTGTACCGGGAGAACCACTGCGACGTCATCGTCGCGGTCGGCGGCGGCAGCCCGATGGATTGCGGCAAGGCCATCGGCATCGTCGTTGCCCATGGCCGCAGCATTCTCGAATTCGAAGGCGTCGACACCCTGCATGTGCCCAGCCCGCCGTTGATCCTGATTCCCACCACCGCCGGCACTTCGGCCGACGTGTCGCAGTTCGTGATCATCTCCAACCAGCAGGAACGCATGAAGTTTTCCATCGTCAGTAAGGCGGCAGTGCCGGATGTGTCGCTGATCGACCCGGAAACCACCCTGAGCATGGACCCGTTCCTGTCGGCCTGTACCGGCATCGACGCGCTGGTGCATGCCATCGAGGCGTTCGTGTCCACCGGCCACGGGCCATTGACCGACCCCCATGCGCTGGAGGCGATGCGCCTGATCAACAGCAACCTGGTGCAGATGATCGCCAACCCGGCGGACGTCGCGCTGCGGGAAAAGATCATGCTCGGCAGCATGCAGGCCGGGCTGGCGTTCTCCAATGCGATCCTGGGCGCGGTGCACGCGATGTCCCACAGCCTGGGCGGCTTCCTCGACTTGCCCCACGGGTTGTGCAACGCGGTGCTGGTGGAACACGTCGTGGCGTTCAACTACAACTCGGCGCCGGAGCGCTTCAAGGTGATCGCCGAGACGCTGGGCATCGATTGCCGTGGGCTCAATCACCGGCAGATCCGCAGCCGGCTGGTGGAACACCTGATCGCGCTCAAGCGCACCATCGGTTTTCACGAAACCCTGGGCCTGCACGGCGTGAGCACCTCGGACATCCCGTTCCTGTCGCAGCATGCGATGCACGATCCCTGCATCCTCACCAACCCTCGGGAGTCGAGCCAACGGGATGTCGAGGTCGTCTATGGCGAAGCCCTCTGACGAGCAGCAAAAGGCCCTGGCCGGTTTGCTCGGGCTGGGCAATCACTCCACGCGCAAGAGCCATTACCCCGAGCTGGCGGCGCGTCTCGATGAGCTGGAGTTGGCCCGCCAGCGCTTGCAGCAACTCAATGACCAACTGGAGCAACGGGTGGCTGAACGCACCGATGCGCTGTTGGAAGCCAACCACAACCTGCAACAGCAGATCGCCCAGCGCGAGCGGGTCGAGCGGCAATTGCGCGACGCCCGGGACGCGGCCCAGGCCGCCAACCGCAGCAAGGACAAATACCTGGCCGCCGCCAGCCATGACCTGCTGCAACCGCTCAACGCCGCGCGCCTGTTGATCGCCACGCTGCGCGAGCGGCAACTGCCCGCCACCGAGCGGGTGCTGGTGGAGCGCACTCACCAGGCCCTGGAAGGTGCAGAAGACCTGCTCACCGACCTGCTGGACATTTCCCGCCTGGACCAGGCCGCCGTCCGGCCCGACCTGGCGCCGTATGGGCTGGACGAGCTGCTGGCGCCCCTGGCCTCGGAGTTTCAATCGGTGGCCGGGGCGGCGGGGCTGGAGCTGCGGGTGCGGTTCGCCGACGAGGCGGTGATGACCGACCTTCGGCTGCTGACCCGGATCCTGCGTAACCTGCTCAGCAACGCCTGCCGCTACACCGACCAGGGCGGCATTCTCCTGGCGGCGCGGCGCCGGGCAGGGCGCTTGAGCCTGGAGGTGTGGGACACCGGGCGCGGCATCGCCGCCGATTGCCTGGAATCGATCTTTCTCGAATTCAACCAATTGGATGTCGGCCGAGCGGCCGATCGCAAGGGGGTAGGCCTGGGGCTGGCGATTGTCGAGCGCATCGCCCACATCCTTGGCTACCGGGTCCAGGTTCGCTCGCGTCCGGGACGGGGTTCGGTGTTCAGCATCGAGGTGCCGCTCTCCACTGAGAAACCGTTGCCTGTGTCGCAGATGCCCGTCCAGGCGGTGACCGGCAATCCGCTACCGGGCCGTCGGCTGCTGGTGATCGACAACGAACTGAGCATCCTGCAGAGCATGGCCGCGTTGCTGGGGCAGTGGGGGTGCGAAGTGTTGACCGCCACCGACGAAGCGGGCGCCATCGACGTGTTGCAAGGGCGTGCGCCGGAGCTGATCCTGGCGGATTTTCACCTCGATCATGGGGTGGTGGGCTGTGAAGTGGTCAGGCGCTTGCGCGAGCACTTCAGTCGGGCGATCCCGGCCGTGATCATCACCGCCGACCGCAGCGACCAATGCCGCCGCGCCTTGCGCAAACTGGAAGCGCCGTTGCTCAACAAACCGGTCAAGCCCGGCAAGTTGCGGGCGGTGTTGAGCCAGTTGCTCGGCTAGCGCGGTGTACTCATCCCCTGCGACGGATCCCCTGTAGGCGCGAGCTTGCTCGCGAAAGCGGAGGGTCAGTCAACCAAGATGTCGGATGTGCAGCCATCTTCGCGGGCAAGCCCGCTCCCACAATGAATAGGCGTCGGACACGCCATCCGGGTCGGCCGAAGAACCTGTGGGAGCAACTGTCTTACCTCTACCACCCGTCACCGCCATTCAGTGCCGTCTCGAAGCATGGCATTCAGTCTGATTAGCAATATTCGCATGCAGGCGATGAGCGCGACTTTCGCGCTCTTGCCTCGCCCTCGAAGTGCTTCGTACCGGGCCTTGAAGTCGGCGTGATAGCGGATGACAACCCAGCACGACATATAAAGCGCACGTCTGACCCGCGCTCTTCCTCCGTAAATCTGACGTTTGCCGCTGTGATTGCCACTGTCGTCGTTGTAGGGGGCGATTCCCGCCAGGGACGCGATCTCTCTGCGATCAAGCTCACCGAGCTCAGGCAGGTAAACCAACAAACTAGCAGTCGCCACAGTGCCGATCCCTTTAACTGATGTGAGTCGGTCGGCTTTCTCCGCATCCAGCTTACGCATGCTTTGATTAATGGCTTTGCCAAACTGCTTGATTTGGATTTGCAGGTAGCGAATATGATCTTTGATCACCTCGATAACCGCCGGAAGCTGAGCCTGCTGTAGCCGGCGCTTGTTGTCATCTCGTTGCTGGACGAAGTGTTCGCGCAGCTGAATCAGCTCCCGCAGTGCTTCACGCTCAGGTGAAATGGGCTTTTCGTGAGACGCATGCAGAGCTTCGGCAAAATCGGCAAGAACAGCCGCATCGATGGGGTCGGTCTTGGCATTCTTGCCCATTGCTACGGCGAAGGCTCTAGCCCGACGAGGGTTGATCCTGAGCACATTGAAACCTGCCTCCTGCAGTGCTGCCATAACCTTTCGTTCATAGCCGCCCGTGGCTTCCAGTAACACCCGGCCAATCGTGTACGGGCTTAGCTGTTCGACCAGTTGTGCAAAACCCTCAGGCGTATTGGGGACCTCGTAGCCTTGGTTCTGTGGTCGAACCCAAACGACGAGATTTGATTTGGATATATCGATACCGACCCAGGAAATCATGGCAAAACCCTCTTACACTCAGAAATGAGAGTGCTCTGGCTTTGCCCACGCTTGTGATTCGAGTGCCGCTCGTCCAACTGTTCGGGCTTATGGGCCAGAGTAGAAAGGTAGATGGCAGCTTTGCTCCCACTCGTGCTTCAAGCACCGCGGACTCACAGCTTGCCATCTACCCCTCTCACCCCAGAGTTTATTCCCTTACTCAGACACAAGCGGGCTTGCCCGCGAAAGCGGAGGGTCAGTCAACCAAGATGTCGGATGTGCAGCCGTCTTCGCGGGCAAGCCCGCTCCCACAATGAATATGCGTTGGGCAGGCCATCCGGACCGGCCGAAGAATTGGTGGGAGCGGCTTTCTAAAGCGGAGGATCAGCCGGCACAAGCCTGAGTGAACCGCCGTTTTCGCAAGCAGGCCCGTGCCCACCGTGAAGGGCTATTCGTCGCGATGTTTTGTGTTATGTTATCCGCTTTCTTTTGACAGGGATTCTCATTCCCTGTCTTGTACGGGTCCCCGACGAGTATTGCCATGAGCCTCTCTTCCCCTGTGACGAGCCTGTCCGGCGTCGCCGCGCCCGCCCTCGCCACGAGCCTCGCCAAAACCCATGTGCGCATGCTGGCCATCGATGCCCTGCGAGGGTTCGTGATGTTGCTGATGCTGGTCGACCATGTTCGCGAAACATTCCTGCTGCACCGGCAGGTCAGCGACCCGATCGATGCGTTGAGTGTCCCCCCGGACCTGTTCTTCACCCGGTTGCTCAGCACGCTCTGTGCCCCGGTGTTCATCTTCCTCACCGGTTTGTCGGCCTGGCTCTACAGCCAGAAGCACACCGCCGGCGAAACCTCGGTGTTCCTGCTCAAGCGCGGGTTGTTCCTGGTCGTGCTGGAACTCACGTTCGTGTGTTTCGCCTGGACCGCCGAGTTTCCCCCCAAGACTTTGTGGCTGCAGGTGATCTGGTGCATCGGCATTTGCATGATCACCCTGGCCGTGCTGTTGCACCTCAAGCGCAGTTGGCTGATCGTCATCGGCGTCGCCATTGTCGCCGGCCACAACCTGCTGGACGGCATCGTGCTGGGGCCTGACTCGCCGTTCTTCGTGCCCTGGTCGATCCTGCATCAGCGGGCGTTCATCGACCTCACCGAATTCACCCGCGCCCGCACCACTTACCCGGTGCTGCCCTGGATCGGCGTGATCCTGCTGGGCTGGGCCATCGGACCGTGGTTTGCCCGGCAGGTGGACCCCGCCGTGCGAGTGCGGCGGCTGTTGCAGGTGGGCATCGGCTTGCTGGTGGCATTCGTCGTCATCCGCTACCTGAACGTCTATGGCGACAAGCCCTGGGTGCAGACCGGCGATGCGCTGCGCACCGCCATGAGTTTCCTGAGTGCGACGAAGTACCCGCCATCGTTGATGTTCCTGCTACCGACACTGGGGGTTGGCCTGATCCTGTTGGCATTGTTCGAGAAGGCTCAGGCGCGGGGCACCATCGCCTTGCTGGCGGTCTACGGCGGCGCGCCGATGTTTTTCTATCTGTTGCATCTCTACGTGCTCAAGGCCCTTTACCTGCTGGCGGTTGCCTTCTGGGGCACCAACCAGGGTGCGTACTTCGGTTTCGATCATTTGCCCCTGGTGTGGGTGTGCAGCGTGCTGCTGGGGGTGGTGCTGTTCTTCCCGACCCGCTGGTTCGCCGAGCTGAAGCAACGGCGACGGGACATCGCGCTGCTCAAGTATTTCTGATCAGAGCCAATAAAACGCCGTCATCTGGCCGGCGTTTTTCGTCCGTAATGTAAAAAGATGCTTCGGTCTGGTTATTTCATTATGTAAACTCCCCCCGCTGCGACAATCGGGCACGGTCAAACCAGACCCGAACACAACCGTTTTGCAGTGTCCCTCACTCAGCTGAAGCCAAGACCTACAAGAAGTCAGCGCCGGAGAGACATAAATCTGAGGCCGACCTATTTGCTCGGTCCTGTAGGTCCATCCTCCAGTCCTATCGAACCTGTCACGCTGGCGCTGCCGGCTACGGGCGTGATCTATCCTTGATCAGGGCAGGAGGGCGGAATGGCGTTCCATCCTAGGGATACACACATGTTGAAGAAAACACACACGGCGCTACTGGGCCTGGCGATGGCGATGGGTCTTGCGACCACGCACGCCGCCGAGGCAAAAAAAGTGGACGTCCTGCTCATTGGTGGGGGCATCATGAGCTCGACACTCGGCGTCTGGCTCAATGAGCTGGAGCCGGGCTGGACCATGGAGATGGTCGAGCGCCTGGACGGTGTTGCCGAAGAAAGTTCCAACGGTTGGAACAACGCCGGTACCGGTCACTCGGCACTGGCCGAACTGAACTACACGCCGGAAGACAAGAACGGCAAGGTCGATATCTCCAAGGCCATCGAAATCAACGAAGCCTTCCAGATCTCCCGTCAGTTCTGGTCCTGGCAGGTCAAGAACGGCGTGCTGAAGAACCCACGTTCGTTCATCAACTCCACGCCGCACATGAGTTTCCTGTGGGGCGACGACAACATCGCGTTCCTGAAGAAGCGCTACGAAGCCCTCCAGGCCAGCCCGTTGTTCGCCGGCATGCAGTATTCCGAAGACCCAGCGCAGATCGGCAAGTGGGTGCCGCTGATGATGCAAGGGCGTGACCCGAGCCAGAAAGTCGCGGCGACCTGGAGTCCCCTGGGCACTGACGTGAACTTCGGCGAAATCACTCGCCAGTTCGCTGCCTACCTGCAGAGCAAACCGAACTTCTCGCTGAAACTGTCCAGCGAAGTGGAAGACATCACCCGCAACGAAGACGGCACCTGGCGCGTTTCGTACAAGAACCTGAAGGACGGTACCGAAACCGAGACCGACGCCAAGTTCGTGTTCATCGGCGCTGGCGGTGGTGCCCTGCACCTGCTGCAGAAGTCCGACATTCCGGAAGCGCGCGAGTACGCCGGTTTCCCGGTGGGCGGTTCGTTCCTGGTCACCGAAAACCCGACCGTTGCCCAACTGCACCTGGCCAAAGCCTACGGCAAGGCTTCGGTCGGCGCGCCACCGATGTCGGTGCCGCACCTGGACACCCGCGTGCTGGATGGCAAGCGTGTGATCCTGTTTGGCCCGTTCGCCACCTTCTCGACCAAGTTCCTGAAGAACGGTTCGTACTTTGACCTGCTGACCAGCACCACCACCCACAACGTGTGGCCGATGACCAAGGTCGGTATCGAACAGTACCCACTGGTCGAGTACCTGGCCGGTCAACTGATGCTGTCGGACGAAGATCGTTTCAATGCGCTGAAGGAATACTTCCCAGAGGCCAAACAGGAAGACTGGCGCCTGTGGCAGGCCGGCCAGCGCGTGCAGATCATCAAGCGTGACGAAGAGAAGGGCGGCGTGCTGAAACTGGGCACCGAAGTGGTCGCCTCCCAGGACGGCAGCATCGCCGGCCTGCTGGGTGCTTCGCCAGGTGCTTCGACGGCTGCGCCGATCATGCTGACCGTGCTGGAGAAGGTCTTCAAGGACAAGGTCGCCACCCCGGCCTGGCAGGAAAAACTGCACCAGATCGTGCCAAGCTATGGCACCAAGCTCAACGACAGCCCTGAGCGCGTTGCCCAGGAATGGGCCTACACCAGCGAAGTCCTGCAACTGGACACGCCGCCGGTGATCACCAAGCCAGGCACCCCGGCCCCGGCCCAGCCAGCGGCTGCCCGCGAAGCCAATCCAGCGGCTGACATGGCGCTGTAAGCCTGACGTTGTCTGGTGTAATGCAAAACGCGGCTTGTCGAGTGTTATGCGGTTGAGTTAGGGATTGTTGACCTTAACTCGTCAGGGAAAATCCGGAGTCCGAGAGGGGTCCGGATTTTTTTTATGCGCTGTTCAGTATCCAGATCAAGTGCTGTTCCTGGTTTTCCTGGGTGGTGCTGATTATATCTTTCCAGATCAAGCGACCCTGTTGAAAGTCGCGCTGTAATTATGCAGAGGACTGTCCTTCATGCCTTGGTCACTATCTCGATATATTGTGTCGGCTGTGTTGGATCCTCCGACGTCTTTTTTACCGACAAGGAAACGGTGACCACGTGGGAACTGCTGTATTTATCCTTTACAGCCTGGACAGCCGCCTCCGGTGAGTCTGCGGTAATCGTTCCGTATTGAGTGTTATGGGTACCGCGATCCGCATACGCTGAGTATCGATATTCAGTGCTCATTTTATTTTCCTCAAGAGCAGTTTGTGACCAGGGTGATCATGGTGTGCCCGGAGGATTGTTTCTACTGTCAAGGATTACAGTTGTTGATGTCTGATCGGAATAATGTTTTTGGACTTTATAGCGATTGGACTATTGCTCTGGAGTTTTAGAGGCAGACAGTCTGGCGTAACGCTGTTCACTTAAGAAAGTTGGCAAATTTGTGGCGAGGGGATGAGTCCGCTCGCCACTCATTTTTTTCATCTACTGGGTGCCGAACATCGCCGTCCAATAGATCCCCGCATCGCTTTTCGGGTCGGTGGCGTAACCGGCGCCCAGCTCGTGGAACTGCGGGTTCATCAGGTTGGCGCAGTGCCCGGGGCTGGCCAGCCAACCGTCCACCACCTTGAGGGCGGTGTCTTGCCCGGCGGCAATGTTCTCGCCGATCAACTGGCCCAGGTAACCGGCGAGTTCGGCACGGTCGCCGGGCATGCGGTTGTCACGGTCCTTGTGGTCGAAGAAATTGTTGTTGGCCATGGCACGGGTGTGGGTCACGGCGGCCAGGGCCAGGGTCGCGTTCCAGGTCAGCGGGGTGGTGGCGGCAAAGGTCTCGGTGCCGCAGCGGCGCGGTTGGGCCCGAGCGCTGTTGATCAGCTTGAGCAGTTTCTGGCCTTCGGCCTGCCAGTCACCGAGGCGCGCCGACAGCAGTGGCCGGGCCACCACGATGCGCCATTCACGGTCCATGCGACTGACGCCGATGTCGACGAACTGCGGGTCGAGGACCACCTGGCAGAAGCTTTCCTGGATGGCCTTCATCGCGCCTTGCGCATCTCGTGGCCCGGACAGGCTGATGGCCTGGACGTTGACCATCGGGTAGGCCGTGCGCGCGAGTGCCTGCTGCAGGTCGCCGATGCCATTGGCCGACAGGATCAGCCGGGAATCCATCGCCAGCGGTGGCAACTCCAGCGAAGCCTGCCCGGAGCAGCTTTGGGATTGGCTGCGGTAAAGGTTGATGGACTCGACCAGTTGCGTCTCTTCGGTGGCTGCGGCGCTGGCGGCGAACAGCAGCCCCAGCGACAGCACGACAAGACGCATGACGGATGAAATGGCACGCATGTAAATCTCCCTTGAGCGGACGGCGCCTATGATGCGCAATTTTTGCCCCGCTGGGGCAACGGTATTCACGCTCTCTTGAAATTCCCTGAGCGGCACCGCTGGGCACCGTTCGGGACAATCCTCAAGTACTGGGATCAATTTTCAGGCAAATAAGTCCATCACCGGCGTTTGAAGGTGCAAATCCGTCGAGCTTCAGCTCATCCAGTTGCCGCCGTCGACGTTGTACGTCTGCGCCACCACGTATTCGCTGTCCGCCGAGGCGAGAAAAACCGCCATGCCTGTCAGGTCTTGCGCGGTGCCCATGCGGCCGTAAGGCACCTGCTGGCCGACCTGGCGTTTCTTTTCCCCCAGGGGCAGGTTTTCATGGCGGGCGAACAGCGCGTCCACGCCGTCCCAATGCTCGCCCTCCACCACGCCGGGCGCGATGGCGTTGACGTTGATCCGGTGCTTGATCAGATCCAGCCCGGCGGACTGGGTCAGGCTGATCACCGCTGCCTTGGTGGCGCAATAGACACCCACGAGGGCTTCGCCACGGCGTCCGGCCTGGCTTGCCATGTTGATGATCCGGCCGCCGTGGCCCTGGCCGATCATCTGCCGGGCCGCGGCCTGGAGCGTGAACAGCGTGCCGGCGACGTTGATCGAGAACAGCCGTTCATAGCTTTGCCGTGTGATCTGCACGATGGGCGCCAGGTCGAACAGCGCCGCGTTATTGACCAGGATGTCCAGTTTGCCTGCACGTGCCACCACCGCTGCAATGGCTGCGTCGATCGAAGCCTGGTCGGTCACGTCGAGCCTGACCGCGTAGGCGTCTTCGCCCAGCTCGGCGGCGGTGGCCCGGGCCCGATCCAGGTCGATATCGGCAACTGCCACGGTGGCACCTTCGTTGATGTAGGCCTGGGCAAACGCCTTGCCGATGCCTCGGGCGGCGCCGGTGACCAGGGCACTTTTTCCTTCCAGTCGTTTCATGGGATGGTCCTGTGTTCTATGGCAAAAGGGTGGGGTGTCGCCATGGCGGCGGCAGGCCGATTACAGCAGCGAGCCCGAAGGCGGACAAACGCGGGCAGCATCGCCAACCGATACTTTTTTAACGCAGGGCACTGCGGGTTAAAAAAGTATCGGTGAACGGTCAAGCCGCGGCTGGCAGGGCGCCGGTCATCCGGCGTAAGGTGCCGTCATGAGGCCAGACGAGATGCGACATGCCTGATCACCGAGCCCCCCTGTTCGAGCAGCGCCCGGCCGAGCTGGAGGTCATCCTGCCCGAGCCCGAGCACAGTTTTCGTTGGTACGAGCACGATTACCCGTACCCCCTGGCGCGCTGGAACCACCACCCCGAGTTCGAAATCCACCTGATTCGCCAGGGCAGCGGGAAGTTGTTGGCGGGCGACTACATCGGGCCTTTCGGTCCCGGCCATGTGGCGATGATCGGTCCCGGCTTGCCCCACGACTGGATGGCGGACCTGGCCCCCGACGAATACCTGGCGGGGCGCGATGTGGTCCTGCAGTTCGACGGTGCGGCGTGGCTGGCCTTGCGTCCGACCTTGCCCGAGCTGGCGCAGGTGCAGGGGCTGTTCGAGCGCGCCCGTCGTGGCCTGGCCTTCAGCGGCGACACCGCACGGCGTGCCGCGCAGTTGCTCGAAGCCATCGGCCCGGCCCGGGGGCTCAAGCGCCTGGCGCTGTTCCTCGAGTTGCTCGAAGCCCTGGGCCAGGCCCCTGACACCGACGTGCTGAGCCTGGCAAGCCCTTGCTATGCGCCGACCCTCGATGCCCGCAGCAGCGAGCGCATCCATCAGGCTTTCGAATACCTGCACGCCGAACTCACCGGTGACCTGCGCCTGTCAGAGATCGCCCGGCGGCTGAACATGAGCGAGCCCGGTTTCTCGCGCTTCTTCAAGCGCATCACCGGGCATGGTTTTGTCGACCTGATGCGCAAGCTGCGGGTCCAGCGTGCCTGCCGCTTGCTGTTGCACAGCGAATTGCCGGTGACCGAGATCTGTTTCGAGGTGGGGTATAACAACCTGTCCAATTTCAACCGGCACTTTCGCATCGAGATGAACCAGACACCCAGCGAATATCGCCGGCTGTTGGCTCAACGGGCCACGTGCGCCTGACCCACCGGCACGACACGGGCCATCACACTGATCGCGGCCACGGCGGCAATCAGCAGGCCGGGTGATGTCGCCAGCAGCACACCGGTGGTTCCCGCGCCGGCCGCCAGGATCTGCCCGGCGGCCAGGGGGCCCGCGACCGAGCCCAGGCGCCCGATGGCTACCGCTGCACCGACGCCCGTGGCGCGCACGGCCGTGGGGTAGGCGGGCGGCGCCAGTGCGTAGAGCACCAATTGCGCGGCCATGACAAACAGCCCGGCGGCGAATCCGGCGATGACCATCGGCACGATGCCCACCGATAGCCCGACCCCGGCCAGGGCACTGAGAAGCCCGGCGTAGACGAACAGCACCACCTTCAAACCATTGCAGCGGTCCAGCAACAGGCCGCCAATCAACGAACCCAGGGTGCCACCGATGTTGAACAGCATCTGGACCAGGCCCGCCTGGGGCTTGCTGAAGCCTTGTTCCAGCAGCAGCGACGGCAGCCAGTTGAGCAGCATGTACATGACCGTCAGCGTGAAGAAATAGCTCAGCCAGAGGGCCAGGGTGGTCCGGCCTCGACCTTCGCCGAACAGTGCCTGGCCGGTTGAAGCACGCGCGTCGCCACCGACCTCCCGGACCTGGCGAAAGGCGCTGGACTCGGGAAGCCACAGCAGCATCAACGGCACCACCAGCAGCGGTGCCAGTCCGCCGATGAAAAACGTCATCTGCCAGTGCTCGCCAAACAACATGGCGACCACCGCCGCCAGCGCGCCGCCCAGCGGAACCCCGGCGTACATCACGCTGATTGCCGTACCGCGACGCTGCTCACCCACGGCTTCGGCGCACAGGGCAATGAGGTTGGGCAGGGCGGCACCCAGGCCCAGGCCCGTCATGAAACGCACCAGCAGCAGGCTGGAGAACTGCTCGACGTAGGCCGTGCTGAGGGAGAACACGCCGAACAGCAGGACGGCGGCGATGAGGATTTTCTTGCGGCCAATGCGGTCGGCGATCCAGCCACCGAAGAACGCCCCGGGCAGCAGGCCGATGATCCCGGCACTGAAGACCCAGCCCATCATTTTCGGGTCGAGGGTGAACGTCTGCCGCAAGCCCGCGGCGGCGGTGCCGGCCGACTGCAAGTCAAACCCCTCGATCAGCGCAACGATGAAACACAAGGCAATGGTCAGCGTCGCACGACGTGTCGGCTGGTTCATGGCAAATCCTCTTATTGTTTTTGTCCTGGGGCACTGACCGAGAGCGACCAGCGCAATTTAGATTAACAAAGCTAACTAAAAAATGAATGGATGAGAGGAAATCGCTGGAGCGGTAAAAATAAACAGTGAAATCATTAGGTTGAAATGTATTTCTAGAGATTTTGCTGAATTGATTAATGATATTAATGTTCGATTATCGGACGGTTGAGTTGACGAAACCTTCACGGCCTTTCCATTCTCCTTGCCCAGAGCCCCGACCCGAAGGCGTCGAGGGTGATCAAAAACAACAACAATAAGTGGACATAGGACATGCCGAATCTTGCGCGGGCCGCCCTGGCGGCGGCCCCTGTTTCACCCTTCGTTCAACTGCTGGCCTGCCTGGGATTGAGCCTGGGTTCCAGCGCGGCGCTGGCAGAAGGATTCATCGATGACAGCCACGGCACCCTGACCCTGCGCAATTACTACATGGACCGCGACTACAAGGACGACGGCGCCAAGACCGCGGCCCGGGAGTGGGCCCAGGCGGCGATCGTAAACATGGAGTCGGGGTTTACGCCCGGCACGGTAGGGTTCGGCCTGGATGCCCGCGGCTTGCTCGGGATCAAGCTGGATTCGTCGCCGGACCGCAGCGGCACCGAGTTATTGCCGGTGTCCAGCAGTGACAAGCGTGCCGCCGATGAATATTCGCGTCTGGCCATCACCGGCAAGTTGCGCGTTGGCCAGACGACGGTGAAGACCGGCGATGTCTCGATCTTCCTGCCGTTCGCCTTTGCCAGTCCGTCACGCCTGTTGCCGCAGACCTTTCGCGGTACGACTCTCAGTAGCAAGGACATCGACGGCCTGACCTTGAACACCGGCTACATCGACCGCATCAACCGACGCGATTCCACCGATTACCAACCCATGAGCATTGCCGCGCCCAACCGGCGCTTCAATGGCGCGGCGACGACGTCCCACATGGCCTATGTCGGCGGCGACTATCAAGTCGGCAAGAGCCTGAGCCTGCGCGCCTATCACACCGAAGTGGCCGACCTATACCGTCAGGACACCCTGGCGCTGCTGCATGACCTGCCGTTGGGCGACGGGGTGTTGACCACCGACCTGCGCAGCTTCTTCAGCGGCGAGGACGGGGCTGCCAAGGCCGGCAAGGTCGATAACATCAACGTGTCGGCACTGGTCGGCTATCGCCTGGGCGGGCATCGGTTGAGCCTGGGCTACATGCACGCCAGCGGCGACACGGCCACACCCTACTTGTCGGGCACCGAGTTGATGGGCTTGAGCGAGATGACCATGAGTTCGGATTTCCTCAATGCCAAGGAACGCACCTGGCAGGCGATCCATGACTATGATTTCGCCGCCGTCGGTGTGCCGGGCCTGAGGACAAGGCTGCGGTATGTCCGGGGAGACCACATCGAGCTGGCGGCCCTCGGTGCCGAGGATCGCAAGGAGCGAGAGTTCCAGATGGAGTTGGGCTACGTGATCCAGAGTGGTCCGCTGAAGAACGTCGGGCTGCTGGCGCGCAAATCGATCTACCGCAATGACTTTCCGGGCACCGCGGCGTTTCGCGATGAGAACCAGACCCGCTTCCTGGTGACCTACAACGTGCCGATCTGGTGAAGCGTCGCCAGACCCGTGGCGAGGATGATCCTCTCGCCACAGGGCTGGGTGCGGGCCTTACTGCTGGTACACCTTCTTCAGCAACCGCAGCAATTGCTCCCGCTCATCGTCCGACAGCGCTGTCGTGGAGTCCAGGTCGCTCTGGGCGGCGATCTGCTGGAGTTCCTTGAGCAGGGTTTCCCCGCTCTTGCTCAGGAAAATCCCATAGGAACGCTTGTCCGGCTTGCAGCGCACGCGTACGGCCAGGGCCCGGCTTTCCAGCTTGTTCAGCAACGGCACCACTTGCGGTGGTTCGATGGCCAGGGCCCTGGCCAGGTCAGCCTGCATCAGGCCGGGGTTCTGGTCGATGATCGCCAGGGCCGAGAACTGGGCGGGCCGCAGGTCGTGGACGGCCAGCCGACCGATCAGGTTCTGGAACAGTTTCAACTGGGCGCGACGCAGGGCATAACCGATCAGGTCGTCCAGCGCAGTGTCCAGCGGCGCCTCGGCACCGGCGGCCGCGGGCTCGGCGGTTTCGGCAAGCTTGGAAGACTTGGCCATCGAAATGAGCATCCTTGGGATGAGTAATTAATAAGGCTATGCATTTTGCCGAGGTTGCGACGCCCTGGCTATGGGCGAGCGCGAATTCCTGATTTGCAGCTGCCTTCGCATCGCTGGAAAAACACAGGTAAATCGATTAATAGTTAATTGACATAACTAAATTTCAGGTTTAGTTTTTGCTCATCTTCAGCCAAAGAACAAGAGAGCCCGCATCATGAGCAACTACGAAGGTCGCTGGAAAACGGTCAAGGTCGAGATCGAAGAGGGCATCGCCTGGGTCACGCTCAACCGCCCGGAAAAACGCAACGCCATGAGCCCGACCCTCAATCGCGAGATGATCGACGTGCTCGAGACCCTGGAGCAGGACCCGGCCGCCGGCGTCCTGGTGTTGACTGGGGCAGGGGATGCCTGGACCGCCGGGATGGACCTCAAGGAATATTTCCGCGAAGTGGATGCCGGGCCGGAAATCCTCCAGGAAAAAATCCGCCGCGAGGCCTCCCAATGGCAGTGGAAACTGCTGCGCATGTACGCCAAGCCGACCATCGCCATGGTCAACGGCTGGTGCTTCGGCGGCGGTTTCAGCCCGCTGGTGGCGTGCGACCTGGCGATCTGTGCCAACGAAGCGACCTTCGGGCTTTCGGAAATCAACTGGGGCATCCCGCCCGGCAACCTGGTCAGCAAGGCCATGGCCGACACAGTGGGTCATCGCCAGTCGCTGTACTACATCATGACCGGCAAGACGTTCGGCGGGCAGAAAGCCGCTGAAATGGGCCTGGTCAACGAGAGTGTGCCCCTGGCGCAACTGCGCGAAGTTACCGTGGAGCTGGCGCGCAACCTGCTGGAGAAAAACCCGGTGGTGCTGCGGGCGGCCAAGCATGGCTTCAAACGCTGCCGCGAGCTGACCTGGGAGCAGAACGAGGATTACCTGTACGCCAAGCTCGACCAGTCGCGCCTGCTGGACACCGAAGGCGGTCGCGAACAGGGCATGAAGCAGTTCCTGGACGACAAGACCATCAAGCCTGGCTTGCAAACCTATAAGCGCTGAGGCGACAGGCGATAGCGGGCCGCATCCCGCTGTTCGCCGCGTCGCCCCGGCGCTACTGTTACACCGCTGCGCTGCATTCCCGATAAAGACAATAAAGAGGAATCACCATGCTGGACGTGCCCCTGTTGATCGGCGGCCAGTCGTGCCCGGCCCGTGACGGTCGGACCTTCGAGCGCTGCAACCCGGTGACCGGTGACGTGGTCTCGCGCGTCGCCGCCGCCACCCTGGAAGATGCCGACGCCGCCGTGGCCGCGGCCCAAGCCGCGTTCCCCGCCTGGGCCGCGCTGGCGCCCAACGAGCGCCGCACGCGTTTGCTGCGCGCCGCCGAACAGTTGCAAGCCCGCAGCGGCGAGTTCATCGCCGCCGCCGGCGAAACCGGCGCCATGGCCAACTGGTACGGATTCAACGTACACCTGGCGGCCAACATGCTGCGCGAAGCGGCGTCGATGACCACCCAGATCAACGGCGAAATCATCCCTTCGGACGTGCCCGGCAGTTTTGCCATGGCCCTGCGCCAGCCCTGCGGCGTGGTGCTCGGCATTGCGCCGTGGAACGCCCCGGTGATTCTCGCCACTCGCGCTATCGCCATGCCCCTGGCCTGTGGCAACACCGTGGTGCTCAAGGCGTCCGAAATCAGCCCGGCGGTGCACCGGCTGATCGGCCAGGTCCTTCAGGACGCCGGCCTGGGCGACGGGGTGGTCAACGTGATCTGCAACGCGCCAGCCGATGCGCCGGCGATTGTCGAGCGGCTGATCGCCAATCCGGCCGTGCGCCGCGTCAATTTCACCGGATCGACCCACGTCGGGCGGATTGTCGGTGAACTGTCGGCGCGGCACCTCAAGCCGGCCTTGCTCGAACTGGGCGGCAAGGCACCGTTGCTGGTGCTGAATGACGCCGACCTGGATGCCGCGGTAGAGGCGGCCGCCTTCGGGGCGTACTTCAACCAGGGACAGATCTGCATGTCCACCGAGCGGCTGATTGTCGACACCAGTGTCGCCGATGCCTTTGTCGAGCGCTTGAGCGCGAAGATCGCCACGTTGCGCGCCGGTGACCCGGCAAACGGTGATTCGGTGCTGGGCTCGCTGGTGGATGCCAGTGCCGGCCAGCGCATCAAGGGGCTGATCGACGATGCCTTGGGCAAGGGCGCGAAGCTGGTGGCGGGCGGGCAGTTGGACGGCAGCATCCTGCAGCCGACCTTGCTCGACAACGTCACCGCCGACATGCGCTTGTACCGCGAGGAGTCTTTCGGGCCAGTGGCCGTGCTGCTGCGCGGTGACGGCGACGAAGCCCTGCTGCGCCTGGCCAATGACTCCGAGTTCGGCTTGTCGGCGGCGATCTTCAGCCGTGATACCACCCGTGCCCTGGCCCTGGCCCAGCGTGTCGAATCGGGCATCTGCCACATCAACGGCCCGACCGTGCACGACGAAGCGCAGATGCCTTTCGGCGGGGTCAAGTCCAGTGGCTATGGCAGCTTTGGCGGCAAGGCGTCCATCGAGCATTTCACCCAGTTGCGCTGGGTGACCTTGCAGAATGGCGCCCGGCATTACCCGATCTGAAACCCGTCGCATCGTCGGCGGCCCAGCGCCGCCGCGATGCAGGCCAATAATAATGACAAGGCCGCAGCCAGACGCTGCCACGCTCCGCTCGTTTCATGCGAGCCGACCGTGCCTTGGTGGAGGAAATGTACGTGAGTTCCGAGTTCAGATCGTCCTCCCGGACCCCGGCCGGGCGTTATCGCCAGGTGTCGATCGGTCATCCCGCCGTAGAAGTCAGGGAAGAGCACGGCATCTTGCACATGCGTTCCCTGGAACCCTTGGCGCCCTTGCCGGCGCGCTTGCTCGATCGCCTGGTGCACTGGGCCGAAGTCCGCCCGCAGCACACCTTCATCGCCGCCCGCGACGGGGGAGGTGGCTGGCGCCGGGTCAGCTACGCGCAGATGCTCGACAGTGTCCGCGCCATCGCCGAAAGCCTGCTGGGTTTTGGTTTGTCGGCGGAAAAACCCTTGGCGCTGCTGTCCGGCAACGACATCGAACACCTGCAAATGGCCCTGGGCGCAATGTACGCCGGGATCCCGTATTGCCCGGTGTCGCCGGCCTATTCGCTGCTGTCCCAGGACTTCGCCAAGCTGCGTCACGTCTGCGACCTGCTGCAGCCCGGGCTGGTGTTCGTCAGCGACACGGCGCCTTTCGAGCGGGCGATCGATACCGTGCTGCCGGCCAACGTGCCCTTGATCAGCGTGCGTGGCGAGCTGCCGGGCCGCGCCATGACGCGCTTCTCCAGCCTGCTAGCCCAGCCTGGCGGCGAGGCGGCGGAGCGGGCGTTCTCCGCCACGGGTCCGGACAGCATCGCCAAGTTCCTGTTCACGTCGGGCTCGACCAAGTTGCCCAAAGCCGTGATCACCACCCAGCGCATGCTCTGTGCCAACCAGCAGATGCTGCTACAGACCTTCCCGGTGTTTGGCGAGGCGCCGCCGGTGCTGGTGGACTGGTTGCCGTGGAACCACACGTTCGGTGGCAGCCACAACGTCGGCATCGTGCTCTACAACGGTGGCACGTTTTACCTGGATGACGGCAAACCCACGGCCCAGGGCTTCGCCGAGACCTTGCGCAACCTCAAGGAGATTTCGCCCACGGCCTACCTGACGGTCCCCAAGGGCTGGGAAGAATTGGTCAGCGCCCTGGAGCAGGACGGCGAACTGCGCGAGCGTTTCTTCAAGCGCATCAGCTTGTTTTTCTTTGCCGCCGCCGGCCTGTCCCAAAGCACCTGGGACCGCCTCGACAAGATCGCCGAGGCCCATTGCGGCGAACGCATCCGCATGATGGCAGGGCTGGGCATGACCGAGGCGGCGCCGTCCTGCACCTTCACTACCGGGCCGCTGTCGATGGCCGGCTACATCGGCCTGCCGGCCCCGGGCTGCGAAGTGCGGCTGGTACCGGTGGACGGTAAGTTCGAAGGCCGGTTTCGCGGACCGCACATCATGCCGGGCTACTGGCGCTCACCGCAGCAGACCGCCGAAGTCTTCGACGAGCAAGGGTTCTATTGCTCTGGTGACGCGATCAAGCTGGCCGACCCGAGCAATCCGCAATTGGGGCTGATGTTCGACGGGCGGATCGCCGAGGACTTCAAGTTGTCGTCCGGGGTGTTCGTCAGCGTCGGGCCACTGCGCAATCGCGCCGTACTGGAAGGCACGCCTTATGTCCTGGACCTGGTGGTCACCGCGCCTGATCGCGAATGCCTGGGCGCGTTGGTGTTTCCACGACTCCCCGAGTGCCGTCGCCTGTCGGGGCTGGGCGCCGATGCCACTGATGCCCAGGTGCTGGCCAGCTCGGCGGTGCGCCAATGGTTCACTGAATGGTTGCGGCGCCTGAATCATCAGGCCAGCGGGAATGCCAGCCGTGTGGAATGGATTGCCCTGCTCGATGAGCCGGCTTCCATCGACCGTGGTGAAATCACCGACAAGGGTTCGCTCAACCAGCGTGCGGTGTTGCAGTGGCGGGCGGAGAAAGTCGAGGCGCTGTATCGGGGCGAGGATGCGTCGATCCTGCGGGCGGGCTAGCGGGTGCAAGTTGTACCGCGAGCCCGCTCCCACAAAGTTTAGCGTCGAGTCTCAATCTCAAGCAGCCCGCCATCCTCATTGTGGGAGCGAGCTTGCTCGCGAAAGCGGCGCGTCAGTCAGCGATGAACTTGACCGTGCTACCGCCTTCGCGGGCAAGCCCGCTCCCACAAGGGGTGGCTTACCGCCGTCCCAGCAGCAAGCCCACCACCAGCCCGAACCCGGCGGAGATCGCCACGGTCTGCCACGGGTGGCCGCCGATGTAGGTTTCAGTGGCGTCGACCATCGGGCGGGTTCGCTCCCGCGCGCTGGCGAGGGAATCCAGGGCTTGTTGCAGTTTCTGGGAGATCTGGCCGCGCAGGTTCTCCGCGTCTTCGCCGACCAGTGCGGCGCTGTTCTTGAGCAACTTCTCCGACTCTTCGATCAACGCCTTCAGCTCGCTGAAGGCCTGGTCCTTGATTTGCTCCCCGTTTGCTTGCACGGTGCTTCTACGCGCCATGGTGTATCTCCTTGTAAATGATGGCAGTGAACTATGGAGTGCTGCGCGGGCTTAAAAGTTGCGACGGGGCTGCTCGCAACCGGTCATTCCCAAAAGCGGGTTAAGGCTGTTCGCCGCAAGGTGTAAGATGTCGCCTATTTACGCAACAGGTAATTCCCATGAGCTTCAATCTGGCTGACAAGCCCCTGGCCGAGCGCGCCGCCCTGGAAGACGAAAAATCCCGACTCTTTGAACTGTGGCAAAACAACCTGGGCAAGGCCAAGGGTGATGCGGCGCGGCTGTTCGGCGAGCGTTCCAAGCGCAAGGGCAAGTGGGCCGAGTGGGTGCGCGCCGAACTGGACGGCATGTCGCCGCCGGAATACGCCAACATGGTGCGCAGTGAAGTCAACCGGCTGATGGCGGCCAACAAGTAAGCCCTACGCGAAGGCGGCGACAATTGCCTCGCGAACCTTGATCACGGCCGGGTCCATCTGCAATTGGGTTCGCCAGCCGAGTTCGATGGGGTAGCGAGGCAGCGCCAGAGGGCAGGGCAGCAACGCCAGGCCGCCGAGGGCCGCGATGGCCTGGGCGGCATGGGTCGGAATGGTCGCCACGGCCTGGCTGCCCTTGAGCAGGAAAGGCAGCGCGGCGAAATGGGTGGTCGAGGCAGACACCCGTCGACTCAGGCCGAGCCCGGCCAACCCTTCATCGGTGATGCCGATAAAACCACCGGAAGACACCAACAAATGCTCGCGGGCCACGAACGCCTCCAGGCTGAGGGTCGGCGAGGCTTGCGCCAGGCTGGCCGGGTCGACCAGGCAAGCGTAGTCGCCTTCCCCCAGCACCTGGCGGCTGAGCAGCCGCTGGGCGAAACCGCCGGCCGTGATCGCCAGGTCGAGGTGACGCTCCATCAGCGCCAGGCCAACGATCTGGCTGTGGGTCTGGCGAAAAATCAGGCGCAGGCCCGGTGCACGCTGCGCCACTTCTTCTACCAGGCGCCGTCCGTAGGCGATCTCGAAGTCGTCGGACAGCCCGACGATGACCGAGCGCCCCTGATAATGGTTGGCGTGCGGGTCCACCATCGCCAGGCTCTGGCGGCATTTGTTCAAGGCTTCGCTGATCACCGGCTTCAACTGGTTGGCTCGCAACGTCGGCGCTAGGCCCCGACCGGTGCGCACGAACAGTTGATCGTCATACAGGCTGCGCAGCCTGCGCAATGCGGCGCTGATGGCCGACTGGGTCACACCCAGGCGCAGGGCGGCACGGCTGGCACTGGACTCGTCATGCAGCGCTTCGAAGGTCTTGAGCAGATTGAGGTCGATGTCGGCGATATTCATGAGACTCATATCATTTAGCAGCGGTTGGGGCTTTATTCATGATCGGTCGACGCCGGAAAATCAGCAACACTTGTTGATGACGGAGTTGAACACCATGCCCAAATCCATTGTGGCGGCCCTGCAAATCGGTTCATTGCCCGGCGGCAAGGGCGACACCCTGGCCCAGATCCTTTCCTATGAAGACGCCATCCGCGAGGCGGGGGCGCGCCTGGTGGTGATGCCCGAAGCCCTGCTGGGTGGCTACCCCAAGGGCGAAGGTTTCGGCACTCAACTGGGGTATCGCCTGCCGGAAGGACGCGAAGCGTTTGCCCGCTATTTCGCCAATGCCATCGACGTGCCCGGGGTCGAAACCGAAGCCCTGGCCGGATTGTCGGCACGCACGGGCGCCAGCCTGGTGCTGGGCGTGATCGAGCGCTGCGCCAGTACCTTGTACTGCACCGCGCTGTACTTCGAACCCGAGGCGGGCCTGGTGGCCCGGCATCGCAAGCTGATGCCGACGGGCACCGAACGGTTGATCTGGGGCAAGGGCGATGGCTCGACCCTGCCGGTGATCGACAGCCAGGTCGGTCGCGTGGGCGCGGCGGTGTGCTGGGAAAACATGATGCCGTTGCTGCGCACCGCGATGTATGCCAAAGGCGTGGACGTCTGGTGTGCGCCAACGGTGGATGAGCGCGAGATGTGGCAAGTGACCCTGCGCCACATTGCCCACGAGGGGCGCTGTTTCGTGGTCAGTGCCTGCCAGGTTCAGGCCTCGCCGCAAGCGTTGGGCATCGAGGTTGCGAACTGGCCTGCCGAACGCCCGTTGATCGCGGGCGGTAGCATGATCGTTGGGCCCATGGGCGATGTGCTGGCCGGGCCTTTGAAGGACTGCGCCGGGTTGCTCACCGCTGAAATCGATACCGATGAGCTGGTGCGCGCGCGGTACGACTACGACGTGGTCGGCCATTACGCCCGGCCCGACATCTTCGAACTGGTGGTGGATGAACGGGCCAAGCCGGGTGTGCGTTTCATCCAATGATTCACCAGGTGGCCGTGGAACCGCGTAAGTCGAGGGTGCCTCGGTCGACGAAGCGCCGGGTGCCGAACACTCCGCCGGCGAGTTTGCCCCTGAGCACGTAAGGCAGGTTATCCAGGCTTTGGGTCTGGCTCAGGCCGAGGGTCTGGCGCAGTACGGAAAACGCCGAGATGCTCACCGGGATGCTCAGTATTGTTTCGGAAAACCGGGGGAGGGAGCCGGTCTGGTCGCTGACCCCCGAGGCCAGGGGCCGACCGTTGACTTCCAGGTCCAGCGCCACGCCGTTGTAGTCCAGGGTGGTGTCGTTGGGGTTCTGCACGCGCAGCTTCACGGCAAAACGCATTTCCAGATCCTGGCTGGGCAGCGGCTCAATGCCGACCACGTTGATCGTCAGCGGGTCGCGCTGCGGGAACAGGGCGCAGGCGCTCAGGCTGAGCAACATCAGTAGCAGGGACAGGCCGAACAATCTGCGCATGGTCAACTCTCGCAATGGAAATCAGGGGGGCTGGCAGTCATCAGGCTACCGCAATTATCGGCAACCGGCGCCTGGCCATGAAAAGGCTGGCTCCTGACATTTTCTGACACCCGTCTCTGCTAATCTGCGGCAATTATTTCCCTGCGGATCGCCCATCGTGTCGCGTACTACCCGGCTGCTCACTTTGCTGCAAGTCTTGCGGGGCAAGCGTTGCCCGGTTACCGCCGCGACATTGGCTGTCGAGCTGAACGTGTCCGAGCGTACCTTGTACCGTGACATCGCTGAGCTGACGGCCCTCGGTGCGCCGATCCAGGGTGAGGCGGGCATTGGCTATGTCTTGCGCAGTGGGCTGTTCCTGCCGCCACTGATGTTCACCGCCGATGAGATCGAAGCCATCGTGCTGGGCTTGCGCTACGTGGACCAGCGTGGCGACGACGTGCTGGGCAAGGCTGCCGCCGACGCGTTGGCGAAGGTGGAGGCGGTGCTTGCCCCGGACGTTCGTGACGCCTTGCGCAATCCCACGGTGCTGCCCGGGCCGCCGGGTTATGGCTACCCGCAGAACACCGTGCAGTTGAATGTCTATCGCCAGGCCATTCGCACCCAGGCCAAGCTGCACATCGATTACGCCGACGTGAACAAGACCCCCAGCCAGCGGTTGATCTGGCCGCTGGCCCTGGGCTTTTTCAACGAGGCGCGGGTAGTGGTGGCCTGGTGCGAATTGCGAGGGGCCTACCGTACCTTCCGCACCGACCGGATTGCCTCGGCCGCCGAGCAGGGCGAGCGCTACCCCGGGCGGCGCAGCGACCTGTTGCGCGCCTGGTTCGCACTGATGCAACTGGACGAAAACGGGCGCTTCACTCCTGACAAAAACTGACACAGCAGTGTTCTAGCATGGCGCCAGATCGATAAAACAAGGAGCCCTGCCATGTCCAACCCCGTCTCTTCCCTGGCCCCGGCCATCGCCGGCTATATTGCCGCCGCCAACGCCCGTGACAGCTCGGCGGTGACGCGTTTCTTCGCCGAAAACGCCAGCGTGTTCGATGAAGGCCACCACCGCCTCGGTGCCCAGGCCATCGCCCAATGGATGGAAGACACCGCCCAGCGCTACCAGCCAAGGGTGCAAGTGCTCAATGTGCAGCAACGTACCGGCAAGGTGCTGGTGCAGAACCTGATCTCCGGCACCTTTCCCGGCAGCCCGCTGGAGTTGCGCTACACCTTCCGGCTCGACGAACAGGGCAAGATCAGCCGGCTGGATATCTCGGTCTAGTGTTTCTGTCGCTCTGAAGTGAACGCTGTTGTGGCGAGGGGATTTATCCCCGATCGGTTGCGCAGCAACCGCAAAAAGACAGGGCCGCTACGCGCCCCAACGGGGATAAATCCCCTCGCCACAGGTTTTTCGATGCCTTCACATGGCATACTCCCGGTCCTTCTTCCCCCGGACCTGGGCCGCATGACTGACTCCCCCCTGAGTGCCTGGCAGCACGCCATCGAACACCACGGCTTCGTCCAGGACGAGGCCCAGGAACTGGCGATCATGGCCCTGGAACAATGCCACAAGGCATTGGGCGAAGGCCGCAAGTCGATCAAGGGCGTTTACCTGTGGGGGCCGGTGGGCCGTGGCAAGACCTGGCTGATGGACCGCTTCTACGAGAGCCTCAAAGTGCCGGCGCGCCGCCAGCACTTCCATCACTTCATGGCCTGGGTGCACCAGCGCTCCTTCCAACTGACCGGCACACCGGACCCTTTGCAGGCCTTGGCCCGGGAGCTGAGTGCCGAGGTGCGGGTGCTGTGCTTCGACGAATTGTTCGTCACCGACATCGGCGACGCCATCATCCTCGGACGGCTGTTCCAGGTGATGTTCGAACAAGGCATGGTGATCGTCAGTACGTCCAACCTGCCGCCCGAAGAACTCTATGCCAACGGCCACAACCGTGAACGCTTCCTGCCGACCATCAGCGCGATCAAGCAATACATGCAAGTGGTGCCGGTGAACGGGTGGCAGGACCATCGCCAACACCCGGGCACGGTGCAGCAACGCTACTGGGTACGCGACTGCGGGCAACCCGACCCGTTTGCCGCGGTCTTTGACCAGTTGGCGGGTGGGCAAACGCTCGCCAGCGGGCCGATCGAAGTCGGCCATCGCCTGCTCGAGCCCGTCCGGGCTGGCGATACGGTGCTCTGGAGCCGCTACGCCGATCTTTGTGAGCAACCGTTCTCGGCGCTGGATTTCATGGCCTTGTGTGACCGTTTCAGCGTCATCCTGCTCGGCGATGTGCCTTGCCTGAGCGCCGAACAGCGCGAAGGGCGCATTGCCCGTGGTACCGAGGATGGGGTCGAGCGGGTGGAGGCCGGCGACCGTGAACTGCCGCAATTGTCAGTCCATGACGATGGCGTGCGGCGTTTCATTGCCCTGGTCGACGAGTGCTACGACCGCAAGGTGCCGCTGTACCTGTGCGCCGAGGTGCCGATGGAAGACTTGTACACCGAAGGCTATCTGCAATTCCCGTTTCGCCGCACGCTCAGTCGGCTCCAGGAAATGCAGATGCAACGTTTTGGTCAACCCGCCTGACCGGGCCCTCGCCGTCGGCCCCACGCCGTCGGTACTACCGATGTGAAATGGAAATGGTCATGGCAGAAGCCAGGGGCATTCTGCCGTTTTCGATCATTTCTGGACGATTTCAGCCACAGGCGCCTTGGGTTTGATCAGGCTGAAATCGATCAGGCCCTTGTGCTGGCTTTCATACGGGTTGCCGATCATCAGTGGTCGCGCTTTGAACTGGTCGCTGACCAGGCTCTTGCTGTGATCCAGCTCGTCGAAGCTCAGGCCCGCCAGGTCTGCCCAGGTGTGGATCAGGTGCGAGCTGCTGTAGGGCCGCGACAGGTCGCCGGCAAAGCTCCAGTCATGGCTTTCGCGCCACTTGGGCGAAGCCCAGGCCATGAACGGGATGGTGTACATCGGCGCGGTCGGCTTGGCTTCGTTGCGGCCCAGGGTGTCATGGCCCTGGGAGTCGAAGACGTCTTCACCGTGGTCCGAGAGGTACAGCAGGAAGCCGTTGGGATCGCTCTTGGCGTAGTCCTTGATCAGGCTGGAAACCACGAAGTCGTTGTACAGCACCGCGTTGTCGTAGCTGTTGTAGGTGGGCAGTTGGTCGTCACGCACACCTGCCGGCACGCCCTGGCGGTCGGTGAACTTATCGAACGTCGGCGGATAGCGGTACTGGTAGCTCATGTGGGTGCCCAGCAGATGCACCACGATCAACTTGCGCGGGGCACTGTCGGCCAGGGCCTTGTTGAAGGGCTCGATCACGTCGCCGTCGTACTGGGCGGCGTTCTGGTTGCGGTTGTTGTTGAGGTACACCTGCTCATCGGCCTGCTGTGAGAAGGTCGTGAGCATGGTGTTGCGCTTGGTCATGGTCTGCTGGTTGGTGATCCAGAAGGTCTTGTAGCCGGCCTGCTTCATCATGCTCACCAGCGAAGGCGTGCTCAGGTACAGCTCCGGGTTTTCCTCGTCGGCGAAGGTCAGCACCTGCTGCAGCGCTTCGATGGTGTAGGGGCGCGGGGTGATCACGTTGTCGAACACCGCGAGCTGGTCCTTGAGCTTGTCCAGTTCCGGCGTGGTTTCGCGCGGGTAGCCATAGAGGCTCATGCGTTGACGGTTGGTCGACTCACCGATCACCAGCACCAGGGTCGCCGGCTGGTCGGCCATGGCGTCCTTGAGGTGATTCAGCGGCGCGATCTTGCTGGCGCTGTGCAACATGCCTTGCATGTTTTCCAGTTGTTCGCCGTAGCGTCGGTAGGCCACGACCATCTGCCAAGGCACGGCGGGCTCGATGCGGTCTTCGAATTTTTCCAGGCCACCGGCGAAGCTGCCGGTGCGTTGGGTCTGCTTGATCAATGGATAGCCGACCACGGCCACCACGATGGCCGCCGCTGCGACAATGGCCTGCCCACGCGGCAGGTAGACCGGGCGCAGGCGGGTCCAGAGCAGGTAGCCCACGACGGTGTGGGCGAGGAACGCCGGCACCATCCACCAGGCAAAATACTGCGTCATGTATTCGCCGGCTTCCGCCACGTTCGACTCGAACATGATGAAGATGACGCTCTGGGAAAATTCCTGCTGGTAAATGAAGAAATACCCCAGGCTCGCCATGGAACAGGCCCACAGCACGATCCCGATCAGGGCCGCGAGCAGGCGGGTGCGGGCGGGGAAGAGCAGCATGGGCGCCAGCCACAGGGCACTCATCACGAATGCCTGGCGAAACCCGGTGAAGCCGGACGTGTCGCTGAGCAGAATGAGCAGTTGGGTTATGCCCGAAAAATACCAGAAGAACAGGAACAGCCAGCCAAGCCCGGCCCAGTCAAAACCTTTCGCAGTCGTTGTGCTGCGTTTGAACAAACTCATCAAGCGCTCCAGCCTGTTATCGACGCGCCTGGCGGTACCGGATTGGTGACCGCAGGCACACGCCGAGCAACCCTAAAGGTCGGCAGTATCGCGAGCCGCTTGTGAAAACTTCGTGAGTTTTTTGGTTACAAAATGCTGACTTAGGTGCGTAAGGAGGGCGCCTTCCTGTGAAGACGGGCCTGCTCGCGAAGGTGTTGGTTCAGCCGCCATTGAGTTTCACGCAAACGCGGTTTCCGCAGGCTGGCTCGCACCCACGGTGGCGGGTATCGGGAAAGGGGATGAGGATGAGGATCAGGCTTGTGGGAGCAGGCTCCCACAAGGTGGCTTCACAAAGCCCTGCCACACGAGGGAGGGCTGTTTTTCATGGGAAGGACACCGGGTTGCCCAATGTCCCTTCCTGATGCCGTGCCTCTGGGACGCTTACCGCGCCACAGCCTGGTTCTGGTGGGACAGCTGTGCGTGCTGCAACTGCATGCGCAACTGCGTCACTTCATCTAGCAGCAGATCACGCTCTTCCTTGAGAAGGCGCAATTCATCGCGACGAATGGTCACATAAAGGGTTTGGGGAGGACGTGCGGTAACGACTGGGCCCATTGCTCACCTCGCAAATGGCGTACATCAACTATAGAGATGTCGCCAGCATTTTGGTCGACACCTCTACTATCGGCGCCGATTCTGATTTCTTTTGCTTGTGATTGGAACTTTTTTATTTTTCATGGTCGCTGTGTCTTTGGCCGGGATTGGAGCGTTATCCCTTGTGATCGCTCAAATTACCCGGAAACTATGCAGCAATGCTCTGGACTAACCCCCAACTGTCTTTTGAGCTAAACCTTTGACTTACCTTTATTTGTAGTAGGGAGCATCAGCACATGCAACTCGGGATTATTGGACTGGGCCGCATGGGCGGCAATATTGCGCGGCGCCTGATGCTCAATGGGCACACCACCGTGGTCTACGACCGCAACGCTGCGTTCGTCGAAAATCTCAGCCAGGAAGGCGCCACTGGCGTCGCCGACCTGCCAGCGCTGGTGGCCGCCCTTGAGGCGCCAAGGGCGGTCTGGGTCATGCTGCCGGCCGGTGCGCCGACCGAAGACACCATCACCGTGCTCAGCGGCCTGCTGGAGCCGGGCGACGTGATCATCGACGGCGGTAACACGTACTACAAGGACGACATCCGCCGGGCCCACGCCCTGCTGGAGAAGGGCCTGAACTACATCGACGTCGGCACCTCCGGCGGCGTGTGGGGCCTGGAGCGCGGCTACTGCATGATGATCGGCGGTGACGCCGAAGTGGTGAAGCGCCTGGACCCGCTGTTCGACAGCCTGGCGCCGGGCATGGGCAATATCCCACGGACTCGCGACCGCAAGTCCGACGACGACCGTGCCGAACGCGGCTACATCCACGCGGGCCCCGCGGGCGCCGGGCATTTCGTCAAGATGATCCACAACGGCATCGAGTACGGCATGATGCAGGCCTTCGCCGAAGGGTTTGACATCCTCAAGACCAAATCCAGCGAAAGCCTGCCACCAGAGCAGCGTTTCGACTTGAACGTCGCCGATATCGCCGAGGTCTGGCGTCGCGGCAGCGTGGTGTCGTCCTGGTTGCTGGACCTGACCGCCGACGCCCTGGCCAGCGATCCGAAACTCGATGGCTTCTCCGGCGAGGTCGCCGACAGCGGCGAAGGGCGCTGGACCATCGAGGCCGCCATCGAGCAGGCGGTGCCGGTGCCGGTGCTCTCCAGCTCGTTGTTCGCCCGTTTCCGCTCGCGCCAGCAGAGCACCTATGGCGACAAGATGCTCTCGGCCATGCGCTTCGGCTTTGGCGGCCACGTGGAGACACCGAAAAAATGACCGCGATCGGCAGCAAATCCAAGGCAGAACCTGCACCGCCGACCACGTTGTTCCTGTTCGGCGCCCATGGCGATCTGGTCAAGCGCCTGCTGATGCCGGCGCTGTACCACTTGAGTCGTGACGGCCTGCTGGGAGATGGGCTGCGGATCGTTGGAGTTGACCATAACGCCATCAGCGATGCGGACTTCGCCAGCAAGCTGGAGGCGTTCATTCGCAGCGAAGCGGCGAGCAAAGGCGGCGACGCCGAACACGCGCTCGACCCGCAGCGCTGGGCCAGCCTGGCGCAAGGCATCAGCTACGTGCAGGGTGACTTTCTCGATGACAGCACCTATGACGCGCTGGCGGCGAAAATCGCCGCCAGCGGCACCGGCAACGCGGTCTTCTACCTGGCGACCGCGCCGCGCTTCTTCAGCGAGGTGGTCAGCCGCCTCGGTGCGGCCGGGCTGCTTCAGGAGCAGCCGGATGCGTTCCGGCGCGTGGTGATCGAAAAGCCGTTCGGCTCCGACCTGCGCACCGCTGAATCGCTGAATGCCTGCCTGCTCAAGGTCATGAGCGAAAAACAGATCTACCGGATCGACCATTACCTGGGCAAGGAAACGGTGCAGAACATTCTGGTCAGCCGTTTCTCCAACAGCCTGTTCGAGGCGTTCTGGAACAACCACTACATCGACCACGTCCAGATCACCGCGGCCGAAACCGTCGGCGTGGAAACCCGTGGCAGTTTCTATGAACGCACCGGCGCCCTGCGGGACATGGTGCCCAACCACCTGTTCCAACTGCTGGCGATGGTGGCCATGGAGCCGCCGGCGGCCTTCGGCGCGGATGCGGTGCGGGGCGAGAAGGCCAAGGTCGTGGGTGCGATCCGGCCGTGGTCGGTGGAGCAGGCCCGCGCCAACTCGGTGCGCGGCCAGTACACCGCCGGTGAACTGGGCGGTAAGGCGGTCAACGGCTATCGCGAAGAAGCCAACGTGGCGGCCGACAGCACCACCGAAACCTACGTCGCCCTCAAGGTGATGATCGATAACTGGCGTTGGGTGGGCGTGCCGTTCTACCTGCGCACCGGCAAGCGCATGAGCGTGCGTGACACGGAAATCGTCATTTGCTTCAAGCCGGCGCCTTATGCGCAGTTTCGCGACACCGACGTCGACGAATTGCAACCTACGTACCTGAGAATCCAGATTCAGCCCAACGAAGGCATGTGGTTCGACCTGTTGGCCAAGCGGC
The DNA here is from genome assembly GCF_036693845.1 of Pseudomonas sp. MS646. Taxonomy (NCBI): domain Bacteria; kingdom Pseudomonadati; phylum Pseudomonadota; class Gammaproteobacteria; order Pseudomonadales; family Pseudomonadaceae; genus Pseudomonas; species Pseudomonas sp. MS646. The sequence goes on along the minus strand of NZ_CP144763.1, from coordinate 3,323,107 downwards.
CCGGCCCGGCCCTCGACATGGCAAACATAGAATTGGGCTTTGCCTACAAGGACTTCTTCGAAATGCAGCCGTCCACGGGTTACGAAACCCTGATCTACGATTGCCTGACGGGCGATCAAACGCTGTTCCAGCGTGCCGACAATATTGAAAATGGTTGGCGCGCGGTGCAGCCGTTCCTCGACGCCTGGCAGCAGGACGCGACGTTCCAGCCGTACAAGGCCGGGGAAGACGGGCCGGCCGCGGCCGATGACCTGCTGACACGCGATGGTCGCGTCTGGCACGGCCTCGGATGAGCGAGCCGTTGAAACGCCCCTTCCGCTTCCTGCTCAGTGACATGGACGGCACTCTGTTGCTGCCCGACCACAGCCTCAACCAACGTACCATCGAAGCCGTGCGTTCTTTGCGCGAGGCCGGCGTGTTGTTCAGCCTCGCCACCGGTCGGCCGCCCCGGGCGATGCTGCAATACATCGAGGCCCTGGGTGTCGACCTGCCCACCGCGGCGTTCAATGGCGGCACGCTGGTGCATCCGGACGGCAGTTTCCTCGCGGTGCACTACCTGCCGCCCGAGGTAGCGCGGACCACCCTGGCGTTGTACGCCGATCAGCCTGGCATTGAGGCCTGGGTATTTGCCGACGGCGATTGGCTGGTGCGCGATGCCCACGGGCCGATGGTCCCGGTGGAAACCCGCGGCCTGGGCTATCCGCCGGTGCAGGTCGAGAGCTTCGAGCCTTACCTGGAACGCATCGACAAGATCGTCGCCACCAGCGCCAACACTGATTTGCTGGTGGAGCTGGAGGCGCGCCTGCACCCGCTGCTCAACGGCCAGGCCCAGGTGTCGCGTTCGCAGCCGATCTACCTGGACGTCACGGCGCTCAAGGCCAACAAGGGTGAAGCGTTGGCGACACTGGCCGATTTCCTCGGCGTGCCGCTGGAGCAGACCGCCGCCATGGGCGATGGAGGCAACGACCCGGCGATGTTCCATCGTGCAGGCTTGTCGATTGCCATGGGGCAAGCGGAAGAAGCGATCCGGCGCCAGGCCGATGTCGTCACCGCCGCCAACACCGAAGACGGTGCGGCCTTGGCAATCGAACGCTACATCCTGCCCCGATAACCCCAAGCACGCCGGTGCGAGCCTGCTCGCGAAAAGGGTGGGTCAGTCGATGAAGAGGTTGACTGACCTACCGCCTTCGCGGGCAAGCCCGCTCCCACAGTCTTTCTTCAGTTACAGCCAGTAGGTCACTGCATACCAACCCAGCCCGCCCATTACCACGGTATAGGGCAGTGCCATCCAGACCATGCGGCCATAGGACAGGCGAATCAGCGGGGCAATTGCCGAGGTCAGCAGGAACAGGAACGCGGCCTGGCCGTTGGGGGTGGCGACGCTGGGCAGGTTGGTGCCAGTGTTGATGGCCACCGCCAGGGTTTCGAACTGTTCGCGGCTCATGTGGCCAGATATGAAGGCCTGCTTCACTTCGGTGATGTAGATGGTTGCGACGAACACGTTGTCGCTGATGGCCGATAGCAGGCCGTTGGCGATGAACAGCATGCCCGGTTGCTGGTCGGCGGGCAGGGCCAGCACCCATTGGATCAAGGGCGTGAACAGTTGCTGGTCATGAATGACCGCCACCACCGCAAAAAACACCACCAGCAGTGCAGTGAACGGCATGGCGTCCTTGAATGCATTGCCAAGGCGGTGCTCGTCGGTGATGCCGGTGAACGCAGTGATCAGCACGATCACCATCAGGCCGATCAGGCCGACTTCAGCGATGTGCAGCGCCAGTCCTACGATCAGGATCAGCGCGGCGATGCCCTGGACGATCAGCGCCGCCCTTTGGCGTGAGGTGCGCTCGCGGTTGTCCTGCTCGGCGTAGTCGGCCAGCACCGCCCGCACGTTATCCGGCAGCAATGTGCCGTAGCCGAACCGGCGCAGCTTTTCCAGCGCCACGCAGGTCACCAGCCCGGCAACCAGCACCGGCAGCGAGACCGGCGCGACCTTCACGAAAAACTCGACAAAATGCCAACCCATCTCATGGCCGATCAACAGGTTCTGCGGCTCGCCCACCAGGGTGCAGACGCCGCCCAGCGCGGTGCCGACGGCGCCATGCATCAGCAGGCTGCGCAAGAAGGCCCGGAACTGCTCGAGGTCTTCGTGGTGCAAGGTAGGCAGGGCGTGGTCTTCATCGACGCTGCTGTCCTGGCGCGGATCGTTGCCCGAGGCCACGCGGTGATACACCGAATAAAAGCCCACCGCGGCGCTGATGATCACCGCGGTGACGGTCAGGGCATCGAGAAAGGCCGACAGGAACGCCGAGAGAAAGCAGAACATCAGCGCCAGCAGCGCCTTGGAACGCACGCCCAGGAGCAGGCGTGAGAACAGGAACAGCAGCAGGTCTTTCATAAAGTAGATGCCGGCCACCATGAACATCAGTAGCAGGATGACCGGAAAGTTGTGCAGCAGTTCGTCGTACAGCGCCTTGGGCGTGGTCATGCCCAGCAGCAGAGCCTCGACCAGCAGCAGGCCACCGGGCATCAGCGGGTAGCACTTGAGGGCCATGGCGAGGGTGAAGATGAATTCCACCACCAACATCCAGCCGGCAACGATCGGACCCAGCGTCCACAGCACCACGGCGTTGAGAATCAGGAAGGTGATGATGCACGCCTTGTACCAGCGTGGGGAATGCCCCAGAAAGTTGTGCGCGAAAGCCTGAGCCATTGGACCGGACATCGGCTGCTCCTTTTAATTAGAAGCGCGCAACTTGCCGTAACACATGCGCAATATCAAGCGCAGAAGCAAATGTCCTTCAAATGCGACGGGGCTCAGGCCCAATACCGGGCCACCACCGCACGGTAGCTGCCGTTGAGTGAGTAGCCGCCCACCAGGATTCTTCCGTCGGGTTGCACCGCCAACCCGGTAGCGGTGTCCAGGCTGTAGCCCAAGCGCGTGCGAACCCAGCCGTTGCCTTCGCCGAAATCCGGGTCGAGGCTGGCGTCCGGCAAATGCCGGGCCAGTACGAAGTCGGCTTCGATACCGCCGAGGGTGGCGCCGGCGGTCAACAGTTTTCCATCCGCCTGGACCTGGGCAGCCGTCCATTGGCTGGCGCCGCGACCGATTTCCAACAGTCGGCATTGGCCCTGGTTGCTGTGGTGATCCGGTACGCCATCGCGGCACACTTTCAGGGACAGGCTGTGCATCGGGTCGCGACTGCTGCCAAACGCCTGCAGGTCGCCGTTTGCATGTTCGACGATCTGGCTGACCATCACGCTGTGGTCCTGGGCCAGGATGGACAGGAAGCCTGCGTCGCCAAAGCCGCTGTCGAGGTTGCCGTGGGGGTCGTAGCGCGCGATCAGGCCATGCTGGGGCAGGTCGATGGCCCCGCCGACGAGGATGTGGCCATCGGCCTGGAGCGTCAGGCAGCCCAGCCAGGTGTTTTTCAGCAGGCGGCGGACCATCACAAAGCCGCGTCCGTTGAAGGTATTGTCCAGTTCGCCATCCGGTAGGAGTCGGATCAGCACGCCGACATGGTCGGACAGTTGGAAGTGATGATTGGCCAGCAGGAGTATCCGGCCATCGGCCTGCACTTGCATGTCACAGGCTTCAAGGCCGGGCACACCCGGCGGAAGCCAAGGGTCGCGCAGGCCTTGGGAAAGGTTGCCGCACAGCCGGACGATCTGTCGGCCGGCGTTGCCGAATCCAGGCACAGCGTGGCCTTGCCGATCGAACAACGCCAGGGCGGGGAGGGTGTGGTCGTTACTTTCGTAGTGCAGGCCGCAGAGCAGGATCTGTCCGTCGGGCAACTCGATCACTTTGCCTGCGGTGGCGTCGAAGCCGTTCTCGAACGAGCCGATCACGCTGCCGCCCGTCCCGAAGCCCGGATCGGTGGAGCCGTCCTGGTTGAGGCGGGCGAGCCCGAACCGGGTGCCCTGGGCGGTCTCGACCCGGGCGGCTACCAAGGCCCGACCGGCACGGTCCAGGGTCAGCCCGGTGAGCAGGCTCGACGTACTGTCCACGAAATGAACCCAGGCTTTGCCGTTGTCGGCAAAGCCTGGGTCAAGTTGCCCTGCGTGAGCCGCAGCCTTGGGAAACGCCAATGCGGATTGATCGGGCATGCATGCCTCTCCTTGTGCGTCGAACGCCCCGAAAGGGCGACGACGGCATGAAGGCAACATTCAAACCCTGAATGTGAAAGTGCACAACTGTCAGGTCCAGCAGATGCAGGGGCGTTTCGTGCCATAACGATGGCTTTCTGATCCAGTGCCAAGCCTGCCACCATAAATAACGCTGGCTGCGAGTTATTCCGGCATGGACCAGGACTGCAACTTATAGCCTTCCTGGCTCAATTCGGCGCGGGCTTGTTTCAACAAGTTGGCCAGTTGGGCCGGGTCGGTATAGGCACTGCTTGGAATCTGGGTGCGACCGATGTGGGTATTGGTGCGGTCGATGACGGTCAGGCTGAGTTCGCCGTTACCGTCTTGTGGGGCCCAGGCCACGCACTGGAAGGGACGGAATGCGCGGTCGGCAATCAAAAGAGCTTCGTTGATACGGAGCGGGGCGTTCATGGCGTCTTCTCTTAAAAGGTGCCCAATCAAATGATGTGCCGGCGGTTGGGCGTACCGTGCGGCTGGTTACTTGTACTGATGTTCCGAACCCGGGGGCGGGTCACACAATTGTTGAATAAATTTCGATTTTCTTTCAGACCCGGCGTGGTGGCTTTTGTTTGAAAGCGTGGTGAAAGAATCAATGACGGATTCGTTAATTAGAATCGCGCTTATAACCAGTTTTGTGCCGTCTCGATAATCAATTGATACAAGGGTGTGTCAACTTCTTGCTACTGTTACATGCAGGTTTGCCAAACGACTGTTTCTAATCATATTTCCTTATTTTGGCGCCAAGGATCAGTCATGCTCGAAGCCAGTACGTCGCGTCGTCTGCTCGTGGTTGATCCCTGCGACGATTGTCATCGTCTATTGCCCGGCCTTCGGTCCATCGGCTGGGACGTGGACAGCTGTGCCCTCGAACACGCCGGCGATCGCACCTGTGATGTCGGCCTGTTGCGGTTGCAGCCGTTTCACTTGGAGCGCCCGGAAGCGGTCAAGGAATTGATCAGCCGCAGCGGCGCCGAATGGATCGCCGTGCTCAACCAGGAAGTGTTGCGCCTGCAGAACGTCGGTGACTTTGTCTGCGAATGGTTTTTTGACTTCCACACCTTGCCCTTCGACGTCTCCCGCGTGCAGGTCACCCTGGGGCGGGCGTTCGGCATGGCGCGGTTGCGTGGGCAAGGTTCGATACACATCGACCAGCCTGAACATGAATTGCTGGGTGACAGCAAACCGATCCGGGAACTGCGCAAGTTGTTGGGCAAGCTGGCGCCCACCGAGTCTCCAGTGCTGATTCGCGGCGAGAGCGGCACCGGCAAGGAGTTGGTCGCGCGCACCCTGCATTTCCAATCCCACCGACGCAACAAGCCCTTCATTGCGATCAACTGCGGGGCCATTGCGGAACACCTGATCCAGTCCGAGTTGTTCGGCCATGAGAAGGGCGCTTTCACCGGTGCGCACCAGCGCAAGATTGGGCGAATCGAGGCGGCCCATGGCGGCACCTTGTTTCTCGATGAAATTGGCGACCTGCCGCTGGAGTTGCAGGCCAACTTGCTGCGCTTCTTGCAGGAGCGGCACATCGAGCGGGTCGGTGGCAGCCAGCCCATCGCGGTGGACGTGCGGATCCTGGCGGCCACCCATGTGGACCTTGAAGCGGCCATCGGGCTCAAGCGGTTTCGCGAGGACTTGTACTATCGCTTGAACGTGTTGCAGGTGGTCATGGCACCGCTACGCGAGCGCCATGGCGACCTGGCGATGCTGGCCAGTCATTTTTCCCATTTCTATAGCCAGGAAACCGGGCGCCGGCCCCGCAGCTTCAGCGAGGATGCGTTGGTGGCGATGGGCATGCATGACTGGCCCGGCAACGTGCGGGAGTTGGCCAACCGGGTCCGGCGCGGGCTGGTGCTGGCCGAAGGGCGACAGATCGAGGCCCATGACCTCGGCCTGGCCAGCCCCCAGGGGGTGGTCGCCCCCATGGGCACCCTCGAAGACTACAAGACCCGTGCCGAGCGCCAGGCATTGAGTGACGTGCTCAATCGCCACAGCGACAACCTCAGCGTCGCGGCCAGGGTACTGGGCGTGTCCCGGCCAACGTTCTATCGGTTGCTGCACAAGCATCAGATCCGCTGAACCCTCCCGGAACCTATAGGCGATAGGCAGTGGGAGCGCGCCTGCTCGCTTCCACTGGGGACACTACCTAGAAGTAATACGGAAATTTCAGGCTGAAGGTGAAGTCCGGCGCGTCGTCGGTGAGCCCGATGGACAGGTTCGGCACGATGGTCAGGTTGTCGGTGGCGGCGACGGTCATGCCGATGTTGAAGTAGCCGGCGTTGGCGTCACTGGAGACCACCGATTGCCAGTCCCCGCCGTCCTCCTTGAGCTTGCTTTTCTTCTGGATCAGGTCCGAGACCGAGAACGACATGCTCATCTTCTCGTTCAGGGCAAAGGCGATGCCGGCGCCGATCTGGAAGCTGTCGCCGATGCGCACCTTGCCCGGGGTCTTCTGGTTGACGGTGGAGCTGATGTCGTCGAACGATTCTTCAAGGTTGTGCGTATAGGACAGGCTGCCGAACAGCACCGCCGGGTCGTAGGTCTTGACCAGCGAGAGGCCCGGGGTGATCGACCAGACGCCGTTGCCGGTGGGCAGGTCTTCAGGCACGAACAGGTTGGTATTGGCCTGGGACTGGCGCAGCTTGATGCCGAACGGATCCTTGCCGGTGGGCGCCTTGACCCGCAGGGTGACCACGGCGTCGGGGCTGTTGACCGACTCGTCCATGAACTTGTAGGCGATGCCGAAGTTGACGTCACCGATAGTGGGGTCGCGGGTCACGGTTTCTTCGCTGGTTACACCGGCCGCGCCTTGATTGGCCCCACCCGACTGGTAGGTGGACTCGCGGTAGATCACCGGTACGTTGAGGTCGAACTGCCAGCGATTGTCGAAGTTGTAGCGTCCGGTGAGGTCCAGCGTCCAGGTGTCGGCCTTGATCCGGTCGAGGTTGATGTTGCCCAGGAATATCGAGTCCAGTGCCAGGAAACCATTGAGGATCAATTGCCGGGTGTCGTAGCGCGAGTAAGTCACGCCGGTCTCGAAACTGAACTTGCCGCCGCCGAAGAAGCCGCTGGCCTCGTCATAGAGGTTGGACACGCTTTGCGCCGGTTGCGAGTCATCGGCCAGGGATTGACCGTAGCCACTGCCGCCGGCGGTCGTCGCACCGTTGCCGGCCACGCTCTGATTGCCCTTCATGTCGGCCGGCGACTTGGCCAGGCGCTTGGGTTGTGGGGCGGCGGGCTGGTCCTCCACCTGGCGCACCCGCTGTTCGAGCACCGCCAGGGCCTTTTGCTGGACCTCGTACCGTTGCTTGAGCTCGAGAAGTTCCTGTTTCAGGGCCTCGATGTCCGCATCCGGCGCCGCGTGTAGCAAGGTTGCCGGGAACAACGTGCTCAAACACATCACAGCGCGCAACGATACGGATCGATACATGAAAATGTCGTCCCTATTTGCCCAGTGGTTGAAAGGCAGCGTAGTTCAATAACCGAGGTTACGCAGGCCACGCAATTGGGTCAGGTTGCAGTCCAGCGCTCCGGCGCTGGGGCCGTTGTTGTTCAGCACCACGTTGAGCTGGGTCATGTTGCTGACCAGGTTGCTGTTGCCCAGCAGGCGGGTGTTCTGCAACAGCCCGCCCTGGGCGACTTGTTGCAGGCTGCTGCCCTGGTTGCGACTGGCCTGGATCGCCATCTGCACGCCACTGCTGGTGGCCGTGACCGCGACGCTGCCGGCGGCGTTGCTGCCGCTGATGGTCTGGCCGCGCGTCAGCAACTGGCCCTGGGCGGGTGCCAGGGCAGGTGCCTGGCTGCTCTCCTTCACATTGATGTCGACGTTGTTGTACGCGGTGTTGCCGTCGCCGGCAGCGCGTACGCTCTGGGTCACGCCCTGGCCCGTGCCAAGGCCTGCGCCACCGGTGATGTTGCCGCTGCCCTGGTCCGGGACGCTGCCGTTGCCGGTCTGCTTGATGGTGGAGACGTAGAATTCGGGCTTGATGGTGGCGGCCTGGATCTGCATCGAACTGCTGGCGCCGATCAGGTCACCACTGGCGTTGCGCCAGGTGCTGCTCATGACGATGCCAAAGCTGATGATCCGGCCGGGCATGACATACCGGCCGCGCAGTTCGGCAAGCTCCTGATCCTTGACTTCGATGGGTTTGAATCCGGCATAGGCATGGGCCGGGACTGACGCGGCCAGGCAGGCCAGCGTCAGCCAATGTGACGTTTTCATGTACTGCTCCCGGAGCGTCCTGCTCCTTATTGTCGTTATGTTGGCGTTGGTCGGCGATTAAAAGAAGTCGCTCTGTATGAAGCCGAAATCCATCAGTTCTGCATCCCTGACCGGGTTGAACCCGTCCAGCTTGTTACGTGCCGTCAGCGGTTGCGGAGGGCTGCGCAACGCATTGGTCTTGTCGTAGCCTGGCCCGACGATGGCAAAGACGATGCCGTTCCAGCCCTTGACGAAATCTTCCTGGGCGTAGCGTTTATGGCCCAGCACCGGGTCGGCGATATAGACCCATTGCTTGTCGGCGCGCTGCAATACCACGAAGTGCTTGTAGCCGCGTATTTCCATCAGCACCACCACCGGAATGGTCACCGCTTCGAGTTTTTCGGGCGGTATCCGGTAGCCTCGGGCGCGCATCCCGATGGTTTCCACGTAGCGTTTCATGTCGAGCATGGAAAACCCCTGGGTGCGGACCAGGTTCTGGTCGGCATTGACCAGCATGCCCTTGATGACGTGTTCTTCATCGACATCCAGCCAATAGGCCTGGCGCAGTACCGTGGCCAGCGCGGCGGCACCGCAGCTGAAATCGGTTTTCTGCTCGACGATGTCGCTGAATTTGCGCTCGCGCACGCTTTGCACCGGCTTGAAGACCAACATGCCGCCAGGCAGGGCGGCCACCGGCATCTGCGCGGCCTCAGCCACGCAAGCCATGCAAAGCAGCAGGGAAAGGGCCATTGCACGCATGATCGATACGCCTGGGGAGTCGTGGAAAAAAAGCCCCGTTCGTGGACAACGCTATTGGCTCAAGGTCTTTGTGAACCCTGTGGCCAGGGAGCAAGCTCCCTCGCCACGGGCCCATTTCAAATCCCGTGAATGGCTAGCACGACCGGTTCCGGGGGCTTCATTTCATGCGCATCTACATGCAAGCCTTGCAGCCGGCGGCAATGGACAGCGAGTTGCTCTGCTGGTTACCCACGCCGGCCGACACGTTGGCGCCACCGTTACCGGAGAAGCCGTTCATGGAGTTGCTCATGGTGGCGTTGTTGATCACAGGGTTTTTCCAGCCATCGCGGGTCAACACCTGCTGGGTGTTGCTGCCGGCCAGGTCGAAGGTGCCCACGGCGCTGAACTTGAACTTGTCGTCGTCGTGGCCGCCGCCATAACCGCCGCCCTTGTTGTCCCAGCCGCCATGATTGTCGTCTTCGGCGGTGCCGCTGCCTTTTGCCTTGAACGTACCGGAGGCGCTGTAGGTGCTGGTGAGGGTGTCGGTCTTGTAGGTCCGCACGCCTTTGTTGTCCACTTCCAGGCCGGTGGAGGTCTGGTCGGCCGACGCCGAGGCTTGGGCGACGCGACCGCCGGAAACGGCGATGGCCAGGTTGTTTTTCTGTTGGTTGAAGTTGCCGGCGGTTACGTTGATGCCGATGTTGCCGGAGCCGTTGTTGCCCGCGTTGGTGAGCGAGGCATTGTTTTGGGTGGAGTTGTTCTTGACGTAGTTGTTGTTATTGACCTGGGTAGCACTGGACATGGCGACGGCCGAGCCAAAGATGAAGCTTTCGTCAGCGGTGGCCAGGGCGGCGGCATTGTCCTGCTGGTTACCGTCGCCACCTGCGACGTTGGCGCCCATGTTGCCGTTGCTGCCATTGAGCGAGTCCTTGGCGTCAGCGGTGTTGCGGGTGGCCTGGTTGGTCACCACGTTGCCGTCGCTGTTCTGCTCGTCCAGCACCGTAGCCCCAGCGCCGGCACTGATGGAGAGCATTTGATCCAGCGTCGGACCTTGTTGGCCATGGTTGCCATGGCCGTGCCCATTGCCATGTCCATTGCCGTGATTGTTATCGTTACCGCCAGCCTGCGCGGCCATGGCCATGACAGCGGCGAGAGCGAAAACCAATGGTTTGAGTGCCATTGTAGGTTTCATAGTGTTTCTCCTTGCGTGTCGTTGGTTAAGTGTCGGTACTTTCTTATGCACACTGCGCCGGGTCAGTCAGCGACCCGGATGCTCAGGGTGTTGGCCATGTGGTTCCCCACCCCGGCACTCTGGTTCACCTGAATCACCCCTCGGCTGCCGGTGAAGGCCTGGTCGCTGGTCACGACCTGGCGACTGCCGGTTGGGGCGCCAGTTGCTCCTGAGTTCGGTAGCAACGCCACGTTCTGTTGGGAAAGGGCGCTGTCATCAATGCTCTGCGGGTGGGCACTGATGCCCACTCGCATGACATTGGCCATCTGGTTGTTGGCCCCGGCGGACTGGTTGACGCCCAGCACGCCGTCGCCATGGGTGAATGCGTTGCCGCCGATACGGGCGGTGGCGTTCATGTTCGGGTTGGCCGGCGTGTCGATACGCTGGCGTACGGTGGTGGTGGCCTGGGCGTCGGTGCCAATGGCAATGGCCCGGGTATTGGTCTGCTGGGTCTGGTCGCCGGCCGCCTGGTTGATGTTGAGGTTGCCGGTGTAGCGACTGCCGGAGTCCTGCAGATTGGCGCTGTTGACCACCGCCACGCCTGGGTCGGCAAGGGCGATGGAGGAGCCGAGCAAGGCCAGCAGGCAAAGGACGGGCTTCATCTCATTGGCCTCCCGCCAGCCGACCCAATGGGGCCAGGCCGGAGCTGAGCGAGCGGTTGATGGTGCCGGAGATCGCGCCGCCGCTGCCGCCGCCGTGACCGGCACTCATGCCGGGCATGCCGTTGGGGTTGGTCACCACATTCAGGCCTTGCATGCCGGTGTTCGGGGTGACGGTGCCGCGGATCGACGAGCCGCTGGCGACGCTGGCGAACTCGCCATCGCTCAGCTCGGTGCTGGTGGTCACCTGATGGATTCGTTCGGATGGGTTGGCATTGACGGTGGTCGGGTAGGGGTCTTTGCCGCCATTGCGACCGATGGGAATGGGTTGCACGTCACGGCTGAGCACAATGACGCCGTTGCCTTCGGCCTGCACCGGCGGGCTGAGGGTTGCGCTGGTGGCGCAGCCGATCAACAGCAGACAGGTCAAACTTCTTTCGAAAGTCCCCACGACGGCGATTCCTTCTTCGGTGGGCTGGCCCTGGTCCAGCGTTGCGAAGTGGTGCAGAGCAGGTGTTGTGCCGTGTTTTGAAACGGCTTTGGATTCAATGGGTTGTCGTCAGCGAAGCGGCACGGCGGAGGGCAGCTGTTTCAGCGCTGAGACAATGCCCGTGTCCATCAGGCTGCGTCCCGCTGTCCCAGGGCTCTGGATCCAGCCTTTCAGCGGGGTGTTTCAGCGGCTTTACAACCCTGATGACCGTTGGATGAAGCGGCTTTGCAGGCGGGGTTGGCGTGGGGGAGGTGTTTCAGGGATGCAACACATCCGGGTGGAGCAACTGGGTTACGACGGCGAAAACCCGTTCCTGGCGTTGCGCCCAGTTGCCTTCGATCAACTGGTAGGGCTGCCCATGGCGAACCAGCCAATGCTCGATCGCCTCGAAAAAGGCCATGCGTTCGGCGAGTTCCGGCTGGCAGCGCAAGCCGTCGCCGGTCCATTCGACCTGCTCGGGGCTCAGCAGCAGGTGCAGGTCGTAATGGCGGCTCAGCAACGCCGGTTCGAGCCAGGTCGGGCAATCTCCGAACAGGGTCTGGCTCCAGAGGATGTTGCTCAGCAGGTGCGTGTCGAGGATCAGCAGCGCCGGCTGGCGGGCTCGGGCGGCGTCCTCCCAGGCCAGTTGCCCGGTGGCGATCTCGGGGATGTCGGCCAGGCAGGTGTCGCGTGGGTTCTGCTCCATGAAATGGCGGACATACTCGTCCACCCGCAGGCCGCCGAAGTGCGTCTGCAACTGCTCGGCCAGCCAGCTCTTGCCGCTGGATTCCGGGCCCGTCAGCACGACCACTTTCATGCGCGCAGCGCCGGGTCGGCACGCCATTCCCGCCAGCCTTGCACGGCCAGGAGGGTGAACAGCGCGTACAAGGCGGCGGTCAGGTACAGGCCCTTGTAGATGAACAGGGCGACGAAAATGCAGTCCAGGGCGATCCACAGCGGCCAGCATTGCACGCGTTTCTGCGCCATCCACCACTGGGCCACCAGGCTGAAACCGGTCAATGCGGCGTCGAGCCAGGGCTGCGCGGCGTCGGTCCAGTGGGCCATGGCCGCGCCCAATACCAGGCTTCCCGCCGCACCGATGCCCAGGCCTAGCCACACCGACGGCGCTTGCAGGCGCGTGACCTGACGGCCTTCATGGGCCTGCCCGGCGCGGGTCCATTGCCACCAGCCGTAGAGCTGCAGCACGGCGTAGATCACCTGCAGCAACATGTCGGAATACAACTTCACGTCGTAGAAAATCCAGCTGTACAGCAACACCATCACCAGGCCGATCGGCCAGCACCAGGGGTTCTGCTTGACGGTCAACCAGACAGCGATCACGCCGAGGGCCGCGGCAAACAGTTCGAGCCCGGACATGGTGGTTCCTTGGGAAAGTGGAGAGGGCGGCGATTGTAAACGGTATGGTGGGGGCAGCTCCAACTTCAATGCTGGAGCGTTCGCGAGCAAGCCCGCTCCCACAGGTTGATCCTTGGCGGACACAGGATTTGTGCTCACCGTAGATCCCTTGTGGGAGCGGGCTTGCCCGCGAAGCCGGTCTACCGGCTAGACGCGGAACTGAGTGAGCAACCCGTTCAATTGCTCACTCAACGCCTTGAGCCGGGTGCTCGCCAGGCTCGACTGTTCGGCGGCCAGGGCGGTGCTGTGGGACAGGCCGGCAGCCTGGGTGACGTTCTGGTTGATGTCTTCCACCACATGGGCCTGTTGCAAGGTCGCGCTGGCGATGGAGGCGTTCAGGCTGTTGAGGTTGCGCAGGGCCTGGCCGATCGCGTTGAGGCTGGCGCCCGCCAGGCCGGCCTGTTCGATGGTCAGTTGCGAGGCCCGGCTGCTGTCGCTGATGACTTTGACCGCGGCTTCGGAATGGTTCTGCAAGCGCTCGATCATCGCCTGGATCTCGGCCGTGGATTTCTGCGTGCGCTGCGCCAGCAGCCGCACTTCATCGGCCACCACCGCAAAACCGCGGCCCTGTTCGCCGGCGCGGGCGGCTTCGATCGCGGCGTTGAGGGCCAGCAGGTTGGTCTGCTCGGCAATCGAACGGATCACCTCCAGGACGCTGCCAATCTGGGTGCTTTCGCTGGCCAGGGTGCGGATCACCTCCACCGCCTGGTCGATGGTCTGGGACAGTCGATCGATCTGCTGCAAGCTGCCGTCGATGTTCACCTGGCCCTGCTGCGCCTGGGATTCGGCGTCGCGCATTTCGCTGGCGGCATGTTCGGCGTTCTTCGCCACGTCCTGCACGCCATAGGTGACCTGGTTGATCGCCGTGGCCACCAGTTCCATTTGCTGCGACTGCTGCTGGCTGCGTTCCTGGGCCTGTGCGGCGTCGCTGCCCAACTCGTTGGAGGATTGCCCCAGGGCACTGGCCGAGGCCTGCAACTGGCTCACCACCTGGCGCAGCTTGGCGGTAAAGGCGTTGAAGTGCCGGGCCAGTTGCGTGACTTCGTCCTGGCCATGGGTGTCGAGGGTGCGGGTCAGGTCGCTTTCACCGCTGGCGATGTTCGCCATGGCGTTCACCGTCTCCTGCAAGGGCCGCACGATGCTGCGCACGATCAGCGTCAACAGCACGGCCATGATCAGGGTGATCCCCAGGCCGACCAGCGACGCCTTGATCAACTGGGTGCGGAATTCCGCGGCCACGTCGTCCACGTATACCCCCGAGCCGATCACCCAGCCCCAAGGCTCGAACAGTTTGACGTAGGAAGTCTTGCCCACCGGGGCATCGGCGCCCGGCTTCGGCCAGAGGTAATCCACCATGCCCGCGCCCTTGGACTTGGCGATGGCGACCATTTCGTTGAACAGGGCAAAACCGTTCGGGTCGCGGATCGCCGAGAGGTTCTGGCCTTCGAGTTTCGGGTTGGTCGGGTGCATGACCATGACCGGCGTCAGGTCATTGATCCAGAAATAATCGGTGTCGTTGTAGCGCAGGCCGCGCACGGCGCTGAGCGCCTGTTTCTGTGCCGCGTCGCGGGTCAGCGTGCCGGCGGTTTCCAGGCCATGGTAATAGCTCAGCACGCCACTGGCGGTCTGCACCACGTGCTGGGTCTTCTGTACCTTGGCCTGATACAGATCGTAATGGATCTGTTTGAGCATCAAGGCGCCCAACGTGAACAGCATCACGATGGCCACGACCAGGATGAGCCATAAGCGTCGGCTGATCGACACATTGCGCAAGCTATTCATACGCTGTCACTCCAGTTTTCTTATTCTTGTCAGCAACGACCGGCGGAGCTCGAGCATCCGTCGGTATCGCCTGACTTTTCTAACCCCATAACGCGGCAGCGTTATTCGGGCTTGTCTGATAGGATTTCGGCCCCGCGGCGCAAAACCTGAGCCTGAGTTGATGTTTCATTGGTTTTTTTTGAGCGGTCGCAGTTATCGTGCACCCGCCGCGGGCACCTGCCTGACACTTTAATTTTGATGAGACCCTGGCAGACAGGGCTTTTTTGGGGGATGAATGGATTTGTGGACCGCCTTTTCGGCACTGATTCTTGGCGTGGTAGAAGGCTTGACGGAGTTCCTGCCGATTTCCAGCACCGGGCACCAGATCGTGGTCGCCGACTTGCTGGACTTTGGCGGCGAGCGCTCCATGGCGTTCAACATCATCATCCAGCTCGGCGCGATCCTGGCGGTGGTCTGGGAATTCCGGCAAAAAATCTTTGACGTCGTGCTGGGCTTGCCGACCCAGCCGAGTGCGCGTCGGTTTACCGCCAACCTGCTGATCGCCTTCTTGCCGGCGGTGGTGCTGGGCGTGTTGCTGGCCGACTGGATTCACCATTACCTGTTCAATCCGATCACGGTCGCCGCGGCGTTGGTGGTGGGCGGCCTGGTGATGCTCTGGGCCGAGAAGCGTCAGCATCGGGTACACGCCGAAACGGTAGACGACATCACCTGGAAGGACGCCTTGAAGGTTGGCCTGGCACAGTGCATCGCGATGATTCCCGGCACCTCCCGTTCCGGCGCCACCATCATCGGCGGATTGTTGTTCGGCCTCTCGCGCAAGACCGCGACCGAGTTCTCGTTCTTCCTGGCAATGCCCACCATGGTCGGCGCCGCCGTCTATTCGGGCTACAAGTACCGTGAATTGTTCGTCCCGGCGGATTTCCCGGTGTTTGCCATCGGCTTCGTCACCGCGTTCATCTTCGCCATGATCGCCGTCAAGGCCTTACTGCGTTTCATCGCCAGCCACAGCTACGCGGTGTTCGCCTGGTACCGGATTGCCTTCGGTCTGTTGATCCTGGCCACCTGGCAGTTCGGCTGGGTGGACTGGTCTGCCGCCCAGCCATGAACGATTCAGGCACCCGCAAGCGCACCGCCAATGGCGCGGTGCAGCACTGGCGGCTCAAACTGGTGGTGTTCGCGTTGCTGTGTGGCTTGCCGCTGTTCGGCTCGCTAACGCTGGCGCTGCGGGCGGAGTCGTGGGTGCCCCTGGTGGCCTATGGCGTCGTCAGCGCGGTGGCGTTCGTGCTGTATTGGCGCGACAAGCGCAAGGCTCGCGCCGATGCCTGGCGTACCCCGGAAAACGTGCTGCACGCCGTGGAACTGGCGGGCGGTTGGCCCGGTGCCCTGTTGGCCCAGCAGGTGTTCCGCCACAAGACCCGTAAGGTCTCGTTCCAGTTGGTGTTCTGGTGCATCGTGCTGTTGCACCAGGTGTTCTGGGTCGACCAGTTGTTCCTGGGCGGCCTGTTGCGGCGGTTCTGAGTGTCAGTCCATCAGCAGGCCGACCTGGACGCGCTTGGGCAATTTACTCACCACCAGTTGATGGGAACGCCGGATCAGACTGCGCAGTTCGTCGTCGCCCAGAGGGTAAGGCACCTCCATGATGATCCACTGGGCCCGCGCCAGGTACGGAGCGGGGTGGATGCCCGGCCGATCGCAATGGCCGAGGAACAAATCCTTGTCGACCTTGAACGCCAGTGAATCGCTGCGCAGGCCTTGCAGGGCGAACATCTTGTTGCCGGCGATGGAAAACACCCGCACGCCGCCCCATTTGTAATCTTCTCGCGCACCGGGCAAGCCCAGGCAGAACGCCGCGACATCCTCTTCGCTCAAACTCATATCATTCGTTCCCCACAAAGCTCGAAGGCTTCCACCAGATGATCGATCCACGCGCGCACTGCCGGTAGCATGCCGCGCCGATGAGGGTAGACCGCCTGGAGCCAGCCGTCCGGCGACGACCAGCCAGGCAACAGTTCGACCAGTCTGCCGTCCAGCAACTCCTGCTCGCAATACATGCTGGGCAATAAAGTGAAGCCCAGGCCGGCGAGGGTGCAGGCGCGCCGCACGATGAAATCGTCGATGCCCAGGCGCGCCTCCAGGGTCAGCTCGGCGCTTTGGCCATCGGCCTTGAGCAGGCGCATGTGCACCAGGCGATCGGCTTCCAGTGCCCCAAGCACCGGCAGCTGCTTGAGGTCCTCCGGGGTGTTGACCTGGCGTCCTTCGATCAGCGCAGGGCTGGCGACCATCAGCAGCCGCGCCTGGCGCAGTCGGCGGGTCATCAGCAGCGGGTCTTCGTCGCCGATGTCGCGCACCCGCAGCGCCACATCGATGCCCTCGCTGACCAGGTCGACCCGGCGGTTGACCAGGATCATTTCCAACTGGACCTGGGGGAATTTCGCCAGGAAGGCGCTGATCACCCCCGGCAGGATCTGGTGGGCCAGGCCGACCGGGCTCGACACCCGCAAGCGTCCACGGGGTTCGCTCGACATGCTCGCCACCGCCTCGTCGGCCATTTCGGCTTCCAGCAACATGGCCTGGCAATGGCGCAGGTAGCGTTCGCCGACCGCCGTCAGCTTTAGCTGTCGGGTGGTGCGCTGCAGCAGGCGGGCGTCGAGGCGTTCTTCCAGCTCGGCAATGCGCCGCGACAGGCGTGACTTGGGGATGCCCAGGGTGCGGCCGGCGGCAGCAAAGCCGCCAGCTTCGACAACTTTGGCGAAATAGTACAAATCATTGAGGTCTTGCATGTTCGGCGCTCTATTGTCCTGCCAGTAGGACGAACTATCGCATCAATGCAGTCTTATCGACTATTGGTTTCGTCGATAGGATTGTCCTCAATTGATCGCCTGGTTGCGATCCTCACTTGGAGAGCATTCACATGAAACTGCTGCACATCGATTCGAGCATCCTGGGCGACAGCTCCGCTTCCCGCCAATTGAGCCGCGAAGTGGTGCAGGCCTGGCAGGCCGCCGAGCCCGGCATTGTGGTGACCTATCGTGACCTGGCCGCCGACGCCATCAGCCATTTCTCGGCCCAGACTTTGGTTGCCGCCGGCACCAGCGCTGAACTGCGCGACGCCGCCTTGCAGCACGAAGCCGAGCTCAGTGCCACCACGCTGGCCGAATTCCAGGCCGCTGACGCGGTCGTCATCGCGGCACCGATGTACAACTTCACCATTCCGACCCAGCTCAAGGCCTGGATCGACCGCATTGCCGTGGCCGGCCAGACCTTCAGCTACAGCGAAGCCGGTCCTGTGGGCCTGTGCGGTGGCAAGAAGCTGGTGATCGTGTCCACCGCAGGCGGCTTGCACGCCGGTCAACCCAGCGGCCTGGCCCATGAGGACTACCTCAAGCACATGTTCGGCTTCCTGGGCATCACCGACATCGAAGTGATCCGTGCCGAAGGCCTGGCCTACGGTGAGGAGATGCACGCCAAGGCCATGACTGCCGCCAAGGCCCAGATCGGCGAGCAGTTCGCCGCTGCGTAAAGCTTGGGTAAAAAAGCCAAGCGTTTCGGGCAACTTCGGTAAAACTCTGTACTCTGATCGTCATGGACGGCCAGGGTGCAGAGTTTTCCTGCATCTGGCGAAGGCTTTTGGCGCAGGTTATGCACGCCAAGCTGCGAGCCACCGGGTATCTGGCCGGGTGGTGAAAGTGGAAGATGCGATGATACGTCTTGGTGCGCAATTACTGTTTTGCCTGCTCGGCAGCCTGGGTTCAGTGCAGGCCGCCCCGGCGCCGCATCCGCATTGGAGCGCCGGATTCCATGAGCTGAGCTTTCTCGATCCGCTGGACCGCCAGCCGATGCACGCCATTGCCTTCTACCCGTCTACCGCCAGGGACCAGTCCAGCCAACTGGGTGGCTACCAGATCGATGCCGCCCCGGAAGCCCAGATCGCCATTGGCCGTTTCCCTCTGCTGATGCTGTCCCACGGCAATACCGGTACGCCGTTGGCCCTGCACGACCTGGCCACCTCATTGGCGCGCAAGGGCTTCGTGGTGGTGGCGGTGATTCATCCCGGGGATAACGCCCAGGACCATAGCCGGCTCGGCACCTTGAGCAACCTGTACGGGCGGCCGATCCAGATTTCCGCCGCCATTACCGCGACGCTGAACGATTCGATGCTCTCGCCGTTCGTCAATGCCGGGCAAGTGGGGGTCATCGGTTATTCGGCCGGGGGCGAGACCGCGTTGATCCTGTCCGGTGCCACGCCCGACCTTAATCGCCTGCGCCGCTATTGCCAGGAGCGGCCTGACGACCGTGACGCCTGCAACACCCAGGGCGAGTTGATCGCCGACCGGGATGACCTGCAACCCGAGGCCGACCCCAGGGTTCGGGCGCTGTTGCTCATGGCGCCGTTGAGCCTGAAGTTTGGCCGGCACACCCTGGCGGACGTCCATGTGCCGGTGCTGCTCTACAGCGGTGACGGCGACAAGCTCGTGGCCTTCGACAAGAATGCCGCCGCGCTGGCGCGCAAGCTGCCTATCGCACCGGACTTCAAGACACTGGCGGGCGCTGGGCATTTCGTCTTTTTGGCGCCGTGCACCGAAGAGCAGATTGCCGCAATGCCGGCCCTGTGCACCGATGCCGATGGCGTTGACCGTAAAGACATCCACCGGACGATGATTTCCGAGGCCGGGCGCTTTTTCAGCGACGCCTTGGGCAAGCCGAGCCGAGCGGGCTTGAATACTGCCGATCAATAGCCTTTCTGTTCGGCCCGCCGACGTAGGAGCAGAGTCAGGCCGAGGCCGGTGATGGACAGCAGCGCCGCGCAGAAAAAGATCGACGAATAGCCCAGGTTCAGCGCCACCGCCCCCATCAGCGGGCCGGCAATCGCCAGCGCCAGGTCAAAGAACACCGCGTAAGCGCTCAACCCTGCGCCGCGACTGGTGTTGGGCACTTGTTTGATCGCTTCCACGCCCAGCGCCGGGTACACCAACGACAGCCCGAACCCCGCCAGCCCGGCACCTACCAAGGCGAATGCGGTGGACGGCGCCAGCCAAAGCAGCGCCAGCCCCACGGTTTCGATGCTCATGCAGGCGATGGCCGAGCTGAAGCCGCCGAAGCGGGCAATGCTGGAAATGAACAGCAACCGCGCCAGGATGAAGCAGATGCCGAAGACCGTCAGGCACCAGGCAGCGCCGGTCCAGCCGCGGCTGACATAGAACAGCGTGATGAACGTGGTGAGGGTGCCATAGCCGATCGAGGCCAGGCTCAGGCTCGCGCCGTATGGCGCAATGCGCCCGAACACCGCCCAGAAGGGCAGGCGTTCGCCGCGGATGACCGGCACAGAAGGTTTGTGGCGAATCATCAGCAGCGCCAAGCCGGCCAGCAACGACAACGCGAGCCCCAGGCTGGTGAACCCCAGCGCATCGACCATCACCACCCCCAGCGGAGCACCGATGGCGATGGCCCCGTACGAGGCGATGCCGTTCCAGGAAATCGAGCGGGCGGTATGCTCCACGCCCACCTGGCCCATGCACCAACTGATAGTGCCCACGCCAATCAGGCCCTGGGCGATGCCGAGCAGCAAGCGGGCAACAATCAGGATCACCAGGCTCACCAGCGGCAGGCTTTGCAGCAGCGTCGAGAGCAAGGTCAGCACGCCACTGAGCACAATCCCCGACAAGCCGTAGACGATCGCACGCTTGGTGCCGACGCTGTCCGACACCCGCCCGGCCATGGGCCGGCTGAGCAGGGTGGCCAGGTACTGGGAGCCGATGGTCAACCCCGCCACCACCGCGCTGAAGCCCAGCTGTTCGTGCACATACCCCGGCAACACGGCAATCGGCAGGCCGATGCAGAGGAAGGCAATGAAGGTATAGAAAACGATCGAGACGATCTGCAGGGTGATCGACAGGGAACTGGGCGAAGAAGAGGGTGTGGACATGGGGCTCGTTCGCGGGCGGCGGTAAGAGTGCTTCATCATGGCTCGGGGAACGGATAAAAGAAAGCAGGCTAACTAAATGTGCACATTGAAGGTCACCACAGATCCCTTGTGGGAGCGGGCTTGCTCGCGAAGACGGTGTGTCATTGATAAGAGTGTTGGCAGGCAGGCCGCTTTCGCGAGCAAGCCCGCTCCCACAGGGGATGTGCGGCTGAAATGAAAAAGCCCTGTCACATCGGACAGGGCTTTTCACGTGTAGCTTGCAGCTCGAGGCTGACTTAGAACATCACACCCTGGCTGCGCAGGTAGTCGTCGTAGGTGCCGCTGAAGTCGACCACGCCGTCCGCGCTCAGCTCGATGATGCGAGTGGCCAGGGACGAGACGAACTCACGGTCGTGGCTGACGAAGATCAGCGTGCCCGGGTAGTTCTCCAGCGCCAGGTTCAACGCCTCGATGGATTCCATGTCCAGGTGGTTGGTCGGTTCGTCCATCACCAGCACGTTGGGCTTTTGCAGGATCAGCTTGCCGAACAGCATGCGACCCTGTTCACCACCGGAGATGACCTTGACCGACTTGAGGATCTCGTCGTTGGAAAACAGCATGCGACCCAGGGTGCCACGGATCATCTGCTCGCCCTGGGTCCATTGGCCCATCCAGTCGAACAGGCTGACATCGTCGGCGAAGTCATGGGCATGGTCCTGGGCGTAGTAGCCCAGTTCCGCGCTTTCAGTCCACTTCACCGAGCCGGCATCCGGCGCCAGCTCGCCCATCAGGGTGCGCAGCAGGGTGGTCTTGCCGATGCCGTTGGGGCCGATGATCGCCACGCGCTCGCCGGCTTCGACGGTGAAGCTGAAGTTCTTGAACAGGGTCTTGCCGTCGAAACCCTTGGACATGCGCTCGATGGTCACCGCCTGGCGGTGCAGTTTCTTGGTCTGTTCGAAGCGGATGAACGGGCTCACGCGGCTCGATGGCTTGACCTCGGCGAGCTGGATCTTGTCGATCTGCTTGGCGCGGGAGGTGGCCTGCTTGGCTTTCGAGGCGTTGGCCGAGAAGCGGCTGACGAAGGTCTGCAGCTCGGCGATCTGGGCTTTCTTCTTGGCGTTGTCCGACAGCAGCTGCTCGCGGGACTGGGTGGCCGCGATCATGTACTCGTCGTAGTTGCCCGGGAACAGGCGCAGCTCGCCGTAGTCCAGGTCGGCCATGTGGGTGCAGACGCTGTTGAGGAAGTGCCGGTCGTGGGAAATGATGATCATGGTGCTGTTACGCGCCGTGAGAATGTTTTCCAGCCAGCGAATGGTGTTGATGTCCAGGTGGTTGGTCGGTTCGTCGAGCAACAGCACTTCCGGATCGGAGAACAGCGCCTGGGCGAGCAGCACGCGCAGCTTCCAGCCCGGCGCGACTTCGGTCATCGGGCCGAAGTGTTGCTCCAATGGAATGCCCAGGCCCAGCAGCAGTTCGCCGGCACGGGATTCGGCGGTGTAGCCGTCCATTTCGGCGAACTCGGTTTCCAGCTCGGCCACGGCCATGCCGTCTTCTTCGGTCATTTCCGGCAGGGAATAGATGCGATCGCGCTCGGCCTTGACCTTCCACAGCTCTTCGTGACCCATGATCACGGTATCGATCACGGTGAATTGTTCGTAGGCGAACTGGTCCTGGCGCAGTTTACCCAGGCGCACGTTCGGCTCGAGCATGACCTGGCCGCCGGACGGCTCGAGGTCGCCACCGAGGATTTTCATGAAAGTCGACTTGCCGCAACCGTTGGCACCGATCAGGCCGTAGCGGTTGCCCGCGCCGAATTTGACAGAGACGTTTTCGAACAGCGGCTTGGCGCCGAACTGCATCGTGATGTTAGCTGTAGAGATCAAAGGTTTATCCTGCGGAACATTCAGAGTAGCTAAGGGTGCGGCAGTACCTGTTCAGTACCTGTTTGCGCCGATCGGGAGCGCACTAAAGGCGTCGCGGCGAGCGCAAGGGTCCATCCGGCATAAGAGGACAGCAGCATACGGAGCGCCTGGCCCGGTCGACGTGCGCCGAAGCCGGGGTCGCGGTATCGGCCAAAAAAGGGGGCGCTGAAGTTTGGCGGCGATTGTACTGGTCTGGCCGCATTAACGATAGGGTATTGCTCGGGCAAGACAGTTTTTCACAAATGAGGATAACTTTCAGTTACAAACTCTGGCTAGAATGCCATCTCACTCATGCCACCTCCCGTGTCGTCTGATCGAGCGGGATAAGCAGCCTGTTCACTCCAGTATTGCGACGGACTTCGTGAAACTCATTCTCGCTGCGATCTACATCCTGTCCATCGGCTACGTACACCTGCGGGGGCGCGTGCGGCACAAGTTCGGGCGGCAACTGAGCGACCATTCGTCTTTCCTCGCGCCTATCAATTGCCTGCTTTATCTGTGCTCGAAGCTGCCCAACCGGCCGTACCTGAGCCCCGCCGACTTTCCAGACCTGAGCCCGTTGCAGACCCATTGGCAAGAGATCCGCGCCGAAGGCCTGAGCCTGCTGCAGGCCGGGGAGATCAAACGTTCCAATCAGTACGATGACGTAGGCTTCAACTCGTTCTTCAAGACCGGTTGGAAGCGCTTCTACCTCAAGTGGTACGGCGACAGCCACCCGTCGGCCATGAAGCTGTGCCCGCGCACCACCGAACTGGTGCAAGGCATCGGCTCGATCAAGGCGGCGATGTTCGCCGAGCTGCCGCCGGGCTCCAAGCTGGTTCGCCACCGCGACCCGTATGCCGGCTCCTATCGGTATCACCTGGGCCTGGAAACGCCGAACGATGCCGGTTGCTACATCAATGTCGATGGCGAGTCCTACCATTGGCGCGATGGCGAGGCGGTGGTGTTCGACGAGACGTTCATCCATTACGCCGAAAACACCACGCCCCATAACCGCATCATCCTGTTCT
Source organism: Pseudomonas sp. MS646 (assembly GCF_036693845.1). Lineage (NCBI taxonomy): Bacteria > Pseudomonadati > Pseudomonadota > Gammaproteobacteria > Pseudomonadales > Pseudomonadaceae > Pseudomonas > Pseudomonas sp. MS646. Next base: position 3,299,691 of record NZ_CP144763.1, on the reverse strand, counting down.
GCGACGTGGAACGGCCGATGAGGTTTCGCTGGGCCACGGCGTTCAACCGCTGGTTCAGCCGCACCGTGATGGCCGCCGCCGGTGCCCCCAACGACGCCGGTGACAAGACCGGCGGCTTGAACCGGGCGTTTTCCAGGCTGTACAAGATCCGACTGCAAGGCAAGGCGCTGAAGAAGCGCAACCGCAAGCTGTATTACTTGCAGAAATGGGCCTTCTTCGGCGCTCTGCTGGCGATTTTCGTCTGGATCTGAAGGCGCGCCTGGCCTAGGTGATCATTGCACGGGCTTCTTCGCGCCCAATTGCTCCCACATCCTGGCGCCGATCCGTTGGCGATGGGCATAGCCTTCCCACGGATCGGCCCCCAGGCCCCGGGCCCGTTCCAGTGCGGTGTTGATGTCCCATTGCTGGGCGTTGCGCAGGCCATCCAGCTCGGCGCGGGCAATCGGCACCGAGACCGGCAACCCCGGCCGCGCCCGAACCGAGTAGGCGCTCACCGTGCTGGCGCCGCGGGCGTTGCGTAGGTAATCGACGAATACCTTGCCGACCCGATTCTTCGGGCCCAGGGTGGCGGTGATCTTTTGCGGCACCTCCCGCGCCAGGAACTGGGAGATTGCCTTGGCGAATGCCTTGGTGGTGTCCCACCCTTCGCTGCGCGCCAACGGCACGATGACGTGCATGCCCTTGCCGCCACTGGTCTTGAGGAACGCCTGCAAGCCCAGCTCATCGAGCACCGACAAGGTCAGGCGGGTGGTTTCCAGCATGGCGCTCCAGGGCAACGACGGATCGGGGTCCAGGTCCAGGACAAACAGGTCAGGCGTTTCGATCCGCTCGTGGGTGGCGGTCCAGGTATGCAATTCCACGGTGCCCATCTGTGCGGCGCTGACCAGCGACTGGACGCTGTCGATTTCCATCAGGGCCGCGTGGCCCGGGTCCAGCGCCTGGTCCAGTTGCCTGATGTGGGGGATCTCCAGGCGATCGGCATGCTTCTGGAAGAACTGTTCCTCGCCGATCCCGTCGGGCGCGCGCAGCAACGCGACGGGCCGTTGTTTCAAGTGCGGCAGGATCCACGGGGCGATGTCGGCGTAGTACTGAGCCAGCTCGGCTTTCTGCACGCCGCTGAGGCTGTCGATGACCCGGTCAGGGTGGGTGATGCTCACACCCGCCACCTCCACCGTACGCTGCTTGCGGCCGCGTTGCGGGGGTGAGGCTTGGTGCTTGAGCGGCAACGGGTGCTCGCGGACGATCTTGCCCGCCGGCATGTCGGCCAGCAGTTCGACGAAGGCCGGGCGGTGCACCAGGCCATTGGCGGTCCATTCGGTGAATTCGACTTCACCCACCGAATCGGGTTCGACCCACTGCACACCACGCGCCTGCACGGGGCTGACCGGTTTGGCCAAGGGCGAAGTGTCGCGTTCCCGCGCGGACAAGGCCGCTTGCAGTTGCTCCCTCTGCGCCCGGGTAAACCCCGTGGCAACTCGCCCGGCATACACCAGTCCGGCACCGTTGTTGACCGCAAGCAGCAGCGCGCCGAAGCCGTCGGGCCGGTCTTGGGGGCGGGTGAAGCCGACAATCACGAAGGCTTGGCGCAATCGGCATTTGAGGTTGACCCAATCGCTGCTGCGCCGCGACACATAGGGGCTGCCCAGGCGTTTGCCGACCACTCGGTCCAGTGACAGGGCGCTCGCGCTTTCGAGTATTTCGTCCTCGCTGGCGGAAAAAGCCTCGGAAAACCGCAAGCGCTTGCCGGCGTGGCCCCTCAGGACCTGCTTCAGCGCGGCGCGGCGCTCTTCCACCGGCGTTTGCCGCAGATCCTCGCCATTGAGGAAGGGCGCGTCGAACAGCACGTACACCAGGTCCACGGTGCGGCCAATATCGAGGGCGTTGCGCAGGGCGGCGAGGTCCGATTGACCGTCGTCGTCCAGCAGGATCAGGTCACCGTCCAGCCAGCTGTCCCCCAGGTTCAATTCGGCCAGGGCGTCGACGTGCAACTTGAGCCGCGCGGTCCAGTCCTCATGATTGCCGCTGAGCAGGCGAATGTTGCCGTTCTCGATGCGGGTCATCAGCCGGTAGCCATCGAATTTGACTTCATAGCGCCATTCGCCCGAGGGCGGCTGTTCCACGGGTGTTGCCAATTGTGGTAACAGCCGTTCGGGCAGCGGGTGGCGGTTGGGGCGGGTGGTTTTGTCCCGATGGGTAGCGGACACACGGGCAGATTCGCGCTTGGCCTTGGCCATGACAGGTTCCCTTGTATAGCTGGCAGCCGGGGCTTAGCCCCGGGAGGCCTTGGTGGCTTTTTTTGCGGGGGCGGACTTGCTGGTTTTCGCTGTTTTTGCAGAGGGTTTTGCCGCGGTTTTTGTCGGTTTGTCCGGCGCCTTGCCTTTGCTGCCCAGGCTGCGCTTGAGCAGTTCGGTAAGGTCGATGACGTCGGCGCTCTTGCGTTGTTCTTCGCCCGGGTCGGTCTCTACCGCTTCGAGCCGGCCCTCGTTGGCTTTCTTCTCGACCAGTTCCATGATCCTGTCCTGGAAGCTGTCGCGGTACTCTTCCGGCGTCCAGTCGGCGCTCATGTCTTCCACCAGGCGCCTGGCCATGTCCAGTTCACCCTTGACCAGCTGGGGCTTGGTGACCTCATCACCCAGTTCGAGAATGTCCAGCTCGCGCACCTCCGCCGGCCAACGCAGCATCACCAGCACCAGCGCCGACTCCAGCGGCATCAGCGCGGCCAAGTGCTGGCGTGTGTGCAGCACGACATGGGCCAGGGCCACTTTGTGGGTCTTGACCAGGGTTTCGCGCAGCAGCGCATAGACTTTGCCGCCGCGCTTGTCGGGTGCCAGGAAATACGGGGTGTCGATGTTTTGCAGCGGGATCTTCTCGCTGTCGACAAAGGAAAAAATGTCGATGGTCTGGGTGGATTTGGGGTGCGCCGAGCGGATTTCCTCTTCGTCGAGCAGGACATACTGGCCTTTCTGGTATTGGACGCCTTTGACGATGTTCTCCTTGGTCACTTCCTTGCCCGTGACCTTGTTGACCCGTTTGTAGCCCACCGGGTCCATGCTGCGCTTGTCCAGCCAATCGAAATCGACGCCTTGGGACGAGGTCGCCGACACCAGCGCGACAGGAATGTGGACCAGTCCGAAACTGATTGCGCCTTTCCAGATTGCCCTGGCCATGGTGGTGATGTCCTTGTCGATGGATGTCTCTCTGGTGACCGTCGGGCCTTTGGAAAAGTTTCCACCGTGCGCTGGCTGGCAAGCGTCGTCAGTGCGACGCAGGGGCCGTCTTAGAGATGCCTGGTTACATCTTCGCGGGGATATTTCGCTTAACAACGGCGAACCTGCGGCGTAGCGTGCTTTCGATATGGCTGAATCCAGGAGGTGTCCGAAATGAACCGGCTGATGCTCGCCCTCATGGCGCTACTCATGGCCCCGCTGGCCCAGGCCGCCGCGCCATCGCCCAGCCCGGCGTTCGTCGTCGCCCAGAACCTGCCGGGCAACAGCAACCCCTATAACAGCCCGACACGGCGGGCCAATCCCAATAGCATGCAGGGCACCCGGCCGAGTGTGCCGACGATCCAGAACAACCCGACGGTGCCGGTGCCTCGACCACCCACCCTGGACAATGGCGGGATCGGCAACGGCTACCCACGCTCCGGCCCGCCAACGGGCTCGCCACGGCCCACCATCGAATCCCCGACACCCCCCAGAGGAACCCAGGACAGCCATCGCTAGGCGTGGAGCCTGGCTGACTTATTTCCACTACAGAAGGACGTGTGCATGTTGCCTAAAACACTCCTGGCGATCTTTTGCGCCAGCGCGGTTCTCACCCTGGTCACGCCGGTTTCAGCCGCGCAGACCCAACAGTTCAAGAGCGAGGAAGGCACCCTGGAGGTGACCACGTTGACCAAGGGGCTGCAACATCCCTGGTCTGTAGCGTTCCTGCCCGGCCAGCAGGGCATGCTGGTCACCGAGCGCACGGGCAATCTGCGCGTGGTAAGCCCTGATGGCCAGCTCTCTGCGCCATTGAGCGGCGTGCCCGAGGTGTGGGCCGAGGGGCAGGGCGGCTTGCTCGACGTCGTACTGTCACCGGACTTCCTGCAGGATCGCACCGTCTATCTGTCTTATGCCGAAGCGGGAGCCGATGGCAAGGCGGGCACTGCCGTGGGCCGGGGACAACTGTCCGAAGACCGCAAGCGCCTGGAAAATTTCAATGTGATCTTCCGCCAGCAACCCAAGCTGTCGACGGGCAATCACTTCGGCTCACGGCTGGTGTTCGACCGGGACGGCTACCTGTTCATTACCTTGGGGGAGAACAATGACCGGCCTACCGCCCAGGACCTGGACAAGCTGCAGGGCAAGGTCGTACGTATCTACCCGGACGGCAAGGTCCCGGACGACAACCCTTTTGTCGGGCAGAAAAACGTCCGTCCCGAGATCTGGTCCTATGGCATGCGCAATCCCCAGGGCGCAGCCCTGAACCCCTGGAATGGCACCTTGTGGGAGAACGAACATGGGCCCAAGGGCGGCGATGAGCTGAACGTCATCGAGCGAGGCCAGAATTATGGCTGGCCGCTGGCGACCCACGGCATCAACTATTCGGGTGCCCCGATTCCCGAAGCCCAGGGCAAGACCGTCGAAGGCACCCTTGGCCCGCTGCATGTCTGGCAAGTGTCGCCAGGGCTCAGCGGCATGGCGTTCTACGACAACGACCGCTTCAAGGCCTGGCAGCGCAACGTGTTCATCGGGGCGTTGGCGTCCAAGGAGCTGATCCGCCTGGAGTTCGAAGGCGACAAGGTGGTTCATGAGGAACGCCTGCTGGGTGAACTCGGCGAGCGCGTGCGCGACGTGCGCCAGGGGCCGGATGGCTACCTGTATGTGCTGACGGATGAGGCCAGCGGGGCGTTGTATAAAGTCGGGCTGAAATAGATAAGGTCGCGCCCACGAGGCTGTTGGGAGTCGGGTTGCCGTGGCCAGGCTCCCACAAGCAGACCTCATGGGCGCAAATTGCAATTGACTTGCCTCCAACGCCCGGCTAGTTTCCAGGCATGACTTTCACCGTACTGCGCAGCCAGCCAAGCATTATTACCGCCATTCCTTATTTGGCGGGTTAGCTGTCGGCTGCACCCAACCCGCCCTGGAGGCGGGTTTTTTCTTTCTGTCTCCCGGGTTCTGTCCAAACCAGGAGACCGCCATGACCGCTACCCTCGCTGAGCAAACCCTGCTGGAACACTACGTCAAGAAGATCCTCGCCGCGCCGGTGTACGAGCTGGCGGTGCGCACGCCGCTGCAAGCGGCCCCGGCATTGTCTGAAACCTTGGGCAACCGGATCCTGCTCAAGCGCGAGGATTTGCAACCGACGTTTTCTTTCAAGATCCGCGGTGCCTACAACAAACTCGTGCAACTGACCCCGGAGCAGCGCGCCCGGGGTGTCATCACCGCCTCGGCGGGCAACCATGCCCAGGGCGTGGCACTGGCGGCCCGGGAGCTGGGGATTTCGGCCAGCATCGTGATGCCCCTCACGACCCCGGAGCTGAAAGTGCTGGGCGTGCGCAACCGCGGCGCCGAGGCGTTGTTGCACGGCGAGAGCTTTCCATTCGCCCTGGCCTATGCGCTGGAACTGGCCCGGCAGACGGGGCGCGAGTTCGTGTCGCCGTTCGATGACCCGCAAGTGATTGCCGGGCAGGGCACCGTCGCCATGGAAATCCTGCGCCAGCACCCTGGCCAACTGGATGCGGTCTTTGTTCCGGTGGGCGGTGGCGGATTGATCGCCGGGATCGCTGCCTACATCAAGTACCTGCGGCCAGACGTGCGGATCATCGGGGTCGAGTCTGAGCATTCTGCGTGCCTTGCCGCCGCGTTGAGCGCAGCAGAGCGAGTCATCCTGGCCGAAGTGGGCACTTTCGCCGACGGCGTCGCCGTGGCGCAGATAGGCGTCCACAGCTTCGAGGTTTGCCGGTTCTGCGTCGATGAAGTGATCACCGTGAGTAACGACCAACTGTGCGCGGCGATCAAGGACATCTATGACGACACCCGTTCTATCACCGAGCCCTCGGGTGCGCTGGCGGTGGCGGGCATCAAGCAGTACGCCGCCCGCACCGGTCTGCGAGGCCAGACCTGGGTGGCGATCAACTCGGGGGCCAACATCAATTTCGACAGCTTGCGCCATGTGGCGGAGCGCGCGGCGGTAGACGCCGTTTGAATTTTTACGCCACGTCACACTTTTTTTGAACGAGGCGACGGACGCCCACTTGCGCGAGCCAAATTGGGGCTACTCTGGCTTCGACAGGATGAATGCAATTGCAGTTTGCATGAAGAAAGCGCCGTTTCCTTGCATTCTGCACGGGCGGTGCGCCAGGCAACGTCGCTAAGTCATTGATTGATATCAATCTCTGTTTTCGGCATTGCAGGCATATTTTTTGCGAGAGTGTCCAGGAGCGAGAGTGTTCAGGAGTCCGCTGGTTGGACTCATTGAATCACAACGCCAAAAGACGAACGAACGGCTCGGCATTCGTAGTCCCAGTCCGCAGGGAAGAAACGGACGAAAATACCGCCGTCGTATACATAAGTTGGCCGCCTCAACAGGAGAGAGTCGCCATGTTTTTATCTGCCCTCGAAATGCGAAACATCATTGAAAGCAGCTTGTTGCCCAAGCGCTCCCAATGCAGCTTGTCACCCGATCTGACAATGACGGTCAAGATTTATGACGATCATGAGACCGATCGCGTGGCGTTGATCAAATCCGATATCGATGCCAAGAAGCTCACCGGTTGCCGGGCGATCAACGACCTGATTGCCGAGTTGCGTACCGAACTCGATCACGGCCACCACATGGGCAGCCATGTTCATCAGCAACACCGAATGACCGGGCGCTAACGGCGGCCTTTTCCCGGTAAGCCTGACGCCTGGGTCCGGTCAACATCCGAACCCGGCGTCCAGTTTTTTCAGGGCGTTGGCGTTCAGTCCGCGCTCGTGCAAGCCTGCGACAGCTTGTTGTACGAGATATCTCGGGTTTGCCCCGCTTTGTCGATGTACACCATCTGGGCAGTGACCACTTCGCAATAAGGTGTGGACGGTTCCGTCAACGACAGCACCTTCTTGATTTCCAACGGCATGCCATAGCGATAGGGCGTGGGCTGTAGGTCGTCGGCCTGGGCCAGACCGGCGAAGCCGGCCAGGCTGAGCAACGACACAGCGGCGATTAACGCACGAATATTCATGATCAGAACTCCGCAGCAGAGAGAGGACGACCGGGTGCCTGGGCACCGAGGTCTGCCGCGCAGGGCCTTGGGGTGAGGAGGGCGCGGTCCGGGTCAGTGTCGGATCGCGGGATTAAAAGGCGGTTAAGCGCTGCGCTTGGCTGCGGGGCACCCAGGCAACTGCCAGGCCCGAGCGGGCGGCAGTTGCTGGGGGATCAGTTCAACTGGTGCCGGTAGGGCAGGTCCGGCCCGGTCTTGCCGCAGGTCAGGGCGGCGGCACGCATGGCGAACTCGAGCATGGCGCCAATCTGTTCGCGGCTCAGGCTGTGCAGCCCTTCGATCGAATCCAGTCGCTGTTCCGTCAGCCAGGCAATCAACGCCGCCTGGAACGTGTCGCCGGCCCCGACGGTGTCTGCCATCTTCACTGGGAAGGCGGGCATTGACCAGGCGCCATACTGCCGGCTGAACACCGTGGCGCCCTGGCCGCCACGGGTCAGGAAGACCAACTGGCAACGGTGTTGCAGCCACCCTTCGATGACCGCTTGGGGATCGAGTTCGGGGTAGAGCAGGCTCAAGTCTTCGTCGCTGACCTTGATGAGGTCGGCGTACTCCACCAGCATCGCCATCCGTGAGCGCCACAGTTCGATGTCCGGTTGCGGGTTGAGTCGTACGTTGGGGTCCAGGGTGATCAGGCGCCGGCCGCTTTCGCGCAGCACCAGGGCCAGGAGCGTATCGCCCACCGGCTGGACCACCAGGGAAAACGAGCCCACGTGCAAGCCACGTACTTCGGGGCCCAGCGCCGGCAGGTGCTCCAGGTGCAACTGGCGGTCGGCACAGCCTTCCCCTCGAAAGCTGTAATGGGGGGAGCCATTGGCGCCCACGGCGACCATCGCCAGGGTCGTCGGCGCATCGACCTCCCGCAGGTAATGGGTGCAGACGCCTTCATCCACCAGGACCTGGTGCAAGCGTCGACCGAGGTAGTCGGTGGACAGGCCGGTGAACAGCGCGGCCTCGATCCCCAGGCGGCGCAGCCCCACGGCCACGTTGAACGGCGAGCCACCGGCCAGGGCCTTGAAGTTCACCTGCGAGGCAGGGGTCTGCGCCTCGGTCCCGCTGAAAAAATCAAACAGTGCTTCACCACACACCAGATACATAGTTGCCCGCTCTCAAAGGGTTGCGACGTGTTGTCGGTATCGTTCATAAGCTTGTTGCGACGCCGCGACATGCGCGGCGACAGGCTGGGTTTCGCTGGCCGGGTCGAGCTTGACGCAACGCTCGCACAGCTCGGCCAGGCCATGTTGCGCACCTGACTGGCACCAGGCAGCCTGGATGGCCGCACCGAGGGCGGCCGCTTCGCTCTGTTCGGTGCAGATGACCGTGGTGTCCATGATATCGGCGACGATCTGCCGCCACACCGGGCTTTTCGAGCCGCCGCCGATCAGCCGGATGCTCTGGGCCTGGAGCCCGTTGGCCCGCAGCAGGTCCAGGCCATAGCGCAAGCCGAAGGTGGTGCCTTCGACCACGGCGCGGCACAGGTTGGCCCGGGTCAGGTTGGTGGTGGTCAGGCCCAGCAGGCTGCCAGTGGCGTGGGGCAGGGCCGGGACCCGCTCGCCGTTGAGGAACGGCAGCATGCACACGCCCTCGGCGCCGATCGGGGCTTCGGTCACCAGGCTGTTGAAGGCGTCGATGTCCAGCGCCAAAAGCTCACGGACGGCCCCGGTGGCGTTGGTCAGGTTCATGGTGCAGATCAACGGTAGCCAGCCACCGCTGGAGGAACAGAACGTCGCCACCGACGGTTGCGGGCTGACCACTGGCTGAGCGGCATAGGCGTATACCGTGCCGGAGGAACCGAGGCTCATGGTGATCACGCCGGGCTGGATATTGCCGGTGCCGATGGCGCCCATCATGTTGTCGCCGCCACCGCTGGCCACCACGGCGTCAGGGTTGATGCCCAGGTGCGCGGCGATGGCCGGCAGGATGCGCCCGACCGGTTGGTGCGCCTCGATCAGTTCCGGCAGCGCCGATTGCAGGCGTCCGCTGGGATCGATGTGGTGCAGCAATGGCTCATCCCATTGACGGGTGCGGACATTGAAATAGCCGGTGCCCGAGGCGTCGCCATATTCGGTGCAGTGGCGGCCGGTGAGCCAGTGGTTGAGAAAGTCGTGGGGTAACAGGATGCGGGCGATGCGGTTGAACACCTGCGGATGCTGCTCCCGGGTCCACAGCAGTTTCGACACGGTGTAGCCGGGGGCGATGACCACGCCGAGGCGCGCCAGGGAGCCGCTTTCGCCGCCCAGGTGGGCCAGCAACCGGTCGTTTTCCGGCGTGGTTTCGGTGTCGCACCAGAGCTTGGCCGGGCGCAGCACCTGGTCTTGCTCGTCGAGTAGCACCAGTCCGTGTTGCTGGCCAGACACACCGATGCCGAGAATGGCCTGGCCATCCACACCGGCGTTGGCCAGCGCTTGCCGGGTCGCTTGGGTGAAGGCTTCGAGCCATTCCCCGGTGTCTTGTTCACGGCAGCCGTTGGGGCCGCTGATCATGGAGTGGGCCGCCGCACCGAGGCCCAGGACCTGGCCACTGGTGGCGTCCAGAACCAGCGCCTTGGTGCCTTGGGTGCCGCAGTCGATGCCCAGGAACAGTTGTTGGTTTGCCATAGAAATCCTTGATATCAATGAACCGTCAGCACAGAACTGTTTGGACCGGGACATGGTGGAACCTGTGGCGGGGGGAATTATCTCCTCGCCACAAAAAGCGGCCGGATCCGCAGGTTTATTCCGTGTCAGCCAATACTCGCTCAAGTGTTCGCGTTACCCCGTGTTCGCGCAAGCTGTTGCAGCACCATTCGAAGGCTGCCACGAACTCCGGCGAGCGGGGGATGGCCGTGCCAAAGATCTCTTCCACCTCCAGCAATCGCTGGGTCACCAGCGCATCGTCGGCCACCAGCGCCTGGCAGAACGCTGCCCGTGGGTCTGGAATCGTATAGGCCAGGCCATTTTCGTCCACGCCCTTGAGGTACACGGCCCACGCTGCCACCACCAGGGCTGCACGACGTGTCTCGCGCCCGTCGGCAATCAGGCGATTGATCGTCGGTACGGTGAACTTGGGAAACTTCGACGAGCCGTCCGAGCACACCCGCTCCAGCTGGTCGGCAATCGCCTGGTTGGAAAAGCGCTCCACCAGGGTGTCCTTGTAGTCGGCCAGGTCGATGCCCGGCACCGGCGCCAGTTGCGGCGTGACGTCCAGGTCCATGTAGGCGCGCATGTAGCGCACGAACAGCGGGTCGTTCATGGTCTCGTGGACAAAGCGATAGCCCTTGAGAAAGCCCAGGTAGGTCAACGCCAGGTGGCTGCCGTTGAGCAGCTTGATCTTCATTTCTTCATAGGGGGTGACGTCGTCGGTGAACTGCACGCCGACCTTTTCCCAGGCCGGACGACCGTTGACGAACTTGTCTTCCAATACCCATTGCACGAACGGCTCGCAGACCACCGGCCAGGCGTCGTCGATGCCGTGTTCGTCGTGCAGTTGCAGGCGGTGGGCGACGCTGGTCATGGGTGTGATGCGGTCGACCATGGCGTTGGGGAAGCTGACGTTCCGGTCGATCCACTGGCCCAGCTCGGCGTCCCGCAGCGCGGCGAAGGCCAGCAGCGCCTTGCGGGTCACGGCGCCGTTGTGGGGCAGGTTATCGCAGGACATCAGGGTAAACGCCGGGGTGCCGGCGGCGCGACGCTTGGCGAGCGCGGCGCAGAGGAAACCAAACACGGTCTTCGGCGCGTCGGGATGGGCCAGGTCGTGCTGGATCTGTGGCAGGTGGGCCATGAACTCGCCATTGCTGTCGTCGATGCAGTAGCCGCCTTCGGTGATGGTCAGCGAGACGATGCGGATCTGCGGGTCGGCGAGCTTGTCGATCAACGCCTGGGCGCCGTCCTCGGCCAGCAGCATGGCGTTGATGGCGCCGATCACCCGGACTTCGGTGTCGTCGGTGTCACCCAGCTCGTACAGGGTGAACAGGTAGTCCTGGCCGGCCAGGTCGTCCCGGGCGCGGCGATCCTCGGCCCGCAGGCCGACGCCACAGATGGCCCAGTCCAGGTCGGTGCCAGTGTTCATCAGGGCGTCGGTGTAGTACGCCTGGTGGGCCCGGTGAAAGCCGCCGACGCCGATGTGGGCGATGCCTTGGCGGACGTCGCTCAAAGAGTAGGCGGGCAGGGCGACCGCCGGGTTGAGGTTGTGCAGGTTCTGTCGGTTGAGTTTCATCGCGGTTCTCGACAATCAGGCGGCGGCGCGCAGCGCACGGGGGACCGCTACGCCATCGGCATCGAATAGGTGGCAGTGTTCAGCGTCCAGGTGCAGGTTCAGTTGCTCGCCAAAGCGGCTGGCCAGGTCGCCACGCACTCGCATGGTCAGGGCCTCGCCCGAGGCCGTGACGACGTGGCAGAACGTGTCGCTGCCCAGTCGCTCGCTGACGTCGGCGGTGACCGCCAGCGTGCAATCGCCCGCTTGGGCCAGGTTCAGATGTTCCGGGCGAATCCCCAGGGTGACCTCTGCGCCGACGCTCAGGCGGGCGCCGCTCAAGGGCAGGTGGATCCGGGTGCCGGCGTCCAGCAGCACTTCACAGCCTAGGCTGTCGAGCCCACTGACCTTGCCCTTGAGAAAACCCATCTTGGGCGTGCCGAGGAACCCGGCGACAAACAGGTTGGCCGGCTGGTGATACAGCTCCAGGGGCGAGCCGACCTGTTCGATGCGCCCGCCGTTAAGTACCACCACCTTGTCGGCCAGGGTCATGGCCTCGACCTGGTCGTGGGTCACGTAGATCATGGTCGCTTGCAGTTCCTTGTGCAGCCGCGCCAGCTCCAGGCGCATCTGCACCCGCAGTGCGGCGTCGAGGTTGGACAAGGGCTCGTCGAAGAGGAAAATCTTCGGGTTGCGCACGATGGCCCGGCCGATGGCCACGCGCTGGCGCTGGCCGCCGGACAGCTGCTTGGGCTTGCGTTCGAGCATTGGCCCCAGTTCGAGGATGCGCGCGGCTTCGTTGACCTTTTTCTCGACCTCGGCCTTGGGCACGCCGGCCAGGTCCAGGGCGAAGGACATGTTCTTGCGTACGCTCATGTGCGGGTACAGGGCATAGGTCTGGAAGACCATCGCCAGGTCGCGCTTGGCCGGGCTGACTTCGGTGATGTCCCGCCCGTCCAGTTCGATGGTGCCGTCGCTGACTTCCTCCAGTCCGGCAATCAGCCGCAGCAGCGTGGACTTGCCGCAGCCCGAGGGGCCGACGAACACCACGAACTCGCGGTCGTTCACTTCAAGGTCGATGCCCTTGATGATGGAAAAGCCTTCGAAGCCTTTTTGCAGATTCTTGATTTTCAGGTTGGCCATGAGGATGGGCCTCCACTTCTTATAAGGGTGTAGGGCGCGTTATTTCACGGCGCCGAAAGACAAACCGCGCACCAGCTGTTTCTGGCTGATCCAGCCGAAAATCAGGATCGGCGCGCAGGCGAGGGTCGAGACGGCGGACAATTTGGCCCAGAACAGCCCTTCGGGACTGGAGTACGAGGCGATCAGCGCCGTCAGCGGCGCGGCTTTGGACGATGTCAGGTTCAGTGACCAGAACGCCTCGTTCCAGCACAGGATCAGCGAGAGCAGCACGGTGGACGCCAGGCCACCCTTGGCGATCGGCAACAGCACGCGCACCATCTCCTGCCACAGCGTGGCCCCGTCCAGGCGGGCGGCTTCGAGGATGTCGCGGGGAATGTCCTTGAAGTAGGTGTAGATCATCCAGACCACGATCGGCAGGTTGATCAGCGTGTAGATGGCGATCAGCGCGATCCGCGTGTCCAGCAGGCCAAAGCTCTTGGCCAGCAGGTAGATGGGCATCAGCACGCCCACCGGAGGCAGCATCTTGGTGGATAGCATCCACAGCAACGTGCCTTTGGTGCGTTGGGTTTCGTAGAACGCCATGGAGTAGGCCGCCGGCACCGCGATCAGCAGGCACAGAGCGGTGGCGCTGAAGGAAATGACCACCGAGTTCCAGGCGAAGCTGATGTAGTTGCTGCGCTCGTTGATGTGCAGGTAGTTCTCCAGCGTCGGCGTAAAGATGAACTGCGGCGGCGTGGCGAACGCATCGATTTCGGTCTTGAAGCTTGTCAGCACCATCCAGAAGATCGGAAAGAAGATCACGATGGCGATGGCCCACGCCAGCGTACCCAGCAGCAGGCTTTGCAGGCGGCGCGATTGTTGAAGTGTCATGGTGGCGGCCTCAATGCTTGTCGGTGAGGTTTTTGCCAATCATCCGCACCAGGATGATGGCGGCGATGTTGGCGATGACCACGGCAATCAGGCCACCGGCCGACGCCATGCCGACGTCGAACTGCACCAGCGCCTGGTTGTAGATCAGGTAGGCGAGGTTGGTGGAGGCGTAGCCCGGGCCACCGTTGGTGGTGGTGAAGATCTCGGCGAACACCGACAGCAGGAAAATCGTCTCGATCATCAGCACCACGGCGATCGGCCGGGCCAGGTGCGGCAGGGTCAGGTGCCAGAAAATCGCGATCGGGCCGGCACCGTCCAGCCGTGCAGCTTCTTTCTGTTCCTGGTCGAGGGACTGCATGGCGGTCATCAGGATCAGGATCGCGAAGGGCAGCCATTGCCAGCTCACAATGATGATGATCGACAACAACGGGTAGTGGGCGAGCCAGTCCACCGGTTGTGCGCCGAACAGTTTCCACACGGCGGCGAGAATTCCCGAAACCGGGTGGAAAATCAGGTTCTTCCAGATCAGCGCGCCGACGGTGGGCATGATGAAGAATGGTGAGATCAGCAGCACGCGCACGATGCCGCGACCGAAAAACTCGCTGGCCTCCAGCAACGCGCTGATCAATACCCCGAGCACGATACTGATCAGCAGCACGCTGCCCACCAGCAACAGGGTATTGGTGGCGCCGGGCATGAACCCCGAGTCGGTCAGGAAGTAAGTGAAGTTCTCCAGCCCGACGAACTCGTTCTCGCCGGGATAGAGCAGGTTGTAGCGGATCATCGAGAAGTAGACGGTCATGCCCAGCGGCACGATCATCCACAGCAGCAACAGGGCCACCGATGGGCTGACCAGGAACCAGCCAGGGTTCGCCAGGCGGATCTTGCGCGCCGGCGGGGCAACCCCGATGGGCGCCTTGGTGGTTGTCGTCGAAGTATTCATGGCATTGGACCGATGTGTGCAGGCGAATGAATATCCCTGAATGTGGGGGCCGTCCCGTGTGGGAGCGAGCTTGCTCGCGATAGCGTCCTGACAGTCGATATCAAGGTGGCTGTCACACCGCCATCGCGAGCAAGCTCGCTCCCACACGGGAACTCCTACAAAACAATGAAAGCAGCGTGGTTACTTGGGATAACCGGCGCGTTTCATCTCGCGTTCGGTGGTCGATTGCGCGGCGGTCAGCGCCTGGTCCACGCTCTGCTGGCCGGTCAGCGCGCCAGAGAAGAATTTGCCCACCTGGGTGCCGATCGCCTGGAACTCAGGAATGGTCACCAACTGGATGCCGATGTAAGGCACCGGTTTGAGAGTTGGCGCTTTCGGGTCGGCGACTTTCAGCGATTCCAGCGTTACCTTGGCAAACGGCGCCGCCTTCATGTACTCGTCGCTGTAGGTCGAAGTACGAGTGCCTGGCGGAACGTTGGCGATGCCGTCGGTCTTGGCGACGAGTTGGCTGTATTGCTTGGAAGTTGCCCAGGTGGTGAAGACCTTGGCCGCGTCCTTGGCCTTGGAACTGGTGGGGATCGCCAGCGACCAGGAGTACATCCACGAGGTGCCCTTGTCGGTTTTTTCGTGGGGAGCGAAGGTGAAGCCGACGTGATCGGCGACCTTGCTCTGGGTCTTGTCGGTCACGAACGAGCCGGCGACGCTGGCGTCGACCCAGATCGCGCACTTGCCGCTGTTGAACAGCGCCAGGTTTTCGTTGAAACCGTTGCTGGACGCGCCCGGCGGGCCGGATTTCTTCATGTTGCTGACGTAGAAGTTCAGCGCATCCTTCCATTCGGGGCCATTGAATTCAGGTTGCCACTTTTCGTCGAACCAGCGCGCGCCGAAACCATTGGCCAGGGTGGTGATCAGGGCCATGTTCTCGCCCCAACCGGCTTTGCCCCGTAGGCACAGGCCGTACTGTTCCTTGGATTTGTCAGTGAGCTTTTCGGCGAATTCACCGATCTGGGTCCAGGTCGGGTGTTCGGGCATGGTCAGCCCGGCGTCCTTGAACAGGTCGGTGCGGTAATAGGTGATCGAGCTCTCGGCATAGAACGGCAGGGCGTACAGCGAGCCTTTGACGGACAAACCGTCACGCACGGAAGGGAAGACGTCGTCCAGATCGTAGGATGCCGGCAGGTCCTTCATCGGCTCCAGCCAGCCCTTGGCGCCCCAGAGTGCGGCTTCGTACATGCCGATGGTCAGCACGTCGAACTGGCCGCCCTGGGTGGCGATGTCGGTGGTCAGGCGCTGGCGCAGGACGTTTTCTTCGAGCACCACCCAATTCAACTGGATATCCGGGTGCTCGGCCTCGAAGGTCTTCGAGAGCTTCTGCATGCGGATCATGTCGCTGTTGTTGACGGTGGCAATGGTGAGGGTCTGTGCGCCGAAACTGACGCTGCTGAGGGTCATGCAGGTGGAGACAAGCAGAGCTTTTACCGAAGGTTTCATCGCGCACTCCTTTTCCGCGCCAGGGGCTGCAGAAGGACAGTTATTGTTTTTGTGTCTTCCGGATGAAGGGAAGAATGTGCGCTGATTACAGCCCGCCCTGCACGGCGTGACAAATCATCCGTCGCACTTGTGCTGATACTTTTTTGCACTGTAAAGAAAAAGCCAAGTGAGAAGGTTTACCTGTGGCGAGGGGATTTATCCCCGTTGGGTCGCGCAGCGGCCCCAGGGTGTTTGCCGTTGCGGCGTATCAGTTGGAATGAGAGAGGGCCGCTTCGCAGCCCAGCGGGGATAAATCCCCTCGCCACAGAAGGAAGGGGGCGATGCAAAAAAAGTCTCAGCCCAGGTTCTGCTCGGTCAAACGTTGCACCGCCAGGCGCCGGTAATGGGACGGGGTCATGCCCTTGAGCTGCTGGAAGCGCCGGTTGAAGTTGGAAATGTTGTTGAAGCCCGATTCAAAGCATACGTCTGTGACCGGTTTGTCGCCGTCGGCCAGTAGTTCACAGGATTTACTGATGCGCAGGCGATTGACGAATTCGATGAAACACCGGCCCGTAGCCTGCTTGAACACGCGACTGAAGTAAGTCGGCTTCATGCCCAGGTGCTCGGCGACTTCTTCCAGGGACAGTTCCCGGGCGTAGTGGGCAAAGATGTAGTCGACCGCGCGGTTGGTGCGGTCGATGCTGTGCTCGTCTGCCGGTTGCGAGGCGGTGGAGCCGGAAAGCAACTGGTAGTCGTCGGTGCCTGCCAGCAGCTCCATCAGGATGAAGAAATGCCCCAGGCGGCTCATGCCCTGGGCGTCGGCGATGCGCTGCATCAGGATCATGGCCTGGCGAATGGTGCGCTTGCAGCGGAACTCGATGCCGTACTGGGCTCGCTCCAACAGCGGCGCGACGGTCTTGAGCTCGGCAAAGACCTGGTGGCCGCTTTCGAACAGCTCGTCGGTGAAATTCACCAGCATGTCGCGCTTGGGCACCACTTCGTCCTCGGCCACCTGGCTGATCCAGTTGTGGGGCAGGTTAGGGCCGGTGAGAAACAGCGACTGCGGGTAGAAGTTGCCGATGTAGTCGCCGATGAACACCTTGCCGGAACTGGCGACGATCAGGTGCAGCTCGTATTCCTTGTGGAAATGCCAGCGCACCAGCGGGCACGGGAAACCGTGCTGGCGGTAGATGATGGACAGCCCGTTATGGTCATCCATCAACTCATAGGAAGGGTCGGTGACTCTCGCTGTTCGGGTCATGGGCCTGGCGCTTTTGTTGTTATCGCCGCTGGATAATGCCCCCTTCGTACGGCGGGTGCCAGCCCGGAGCCGATGTTGCGCCTCAGCCGTTGCGATTTTTTTCCTCGATCCACTGGGCCATGTACTGAGTGCTCTTGTGCTGGTGATGGCGCAGCATGCTGCCGGTAAAATTGTCGCGGCGTCGTTGCGCCAACTGCGCTCGGCAGGCCTCGATGCTTTCGATCAGCGCCGGGCCGTGCACCTGTTTGCGGTAGCGGTCCTGCAACAGGGCGAAGCCGGCGTCCCGGGCCTGGGTCCAGCGTGCCTGGTCGCGGTACAACTGCACCGCCGCATTGGCGATGGCCTCGGCGCTGTGGGCGATCACGCCGGGCCAGGGGTTCTCGCCCTGCATGGCCTCGGCGCCGATGGGGGTGGTGACATTCGGCGTGCCGCAGAGCATGGCGTCGATCAATTTGCCCTTGATGCCCGCGCCGAAGCGCAGGGGGGCCAGGCAGATGCGGGCGGCAGACATGACCTGCAAGGCATCTTCGGCCCAGTTCATGATGTGAAAGCCTTGCGCCGGGTTGTGCAGCGCGGCGGCCTTGGGCGGGGTGTAGGCACCGTACAAGTGCAGTTGCGCCGTCGGCAGTTGTTGGCGGATCAACGGCCAGATGGCGTTTTTCATCCACAGCACCGCATCCCAGTTCGGCGCATGGCGGAAGTTGCCGATGCTGAGAAAGTGCGCCCGGTCTTCGAACGGCACGGGCACCTCACTGGACAGGTCGAGCATCAGCGGGCACCAATGCAGCAGGCTGCGAGGCAGCTTGAAGTGTTCCACCAACAGTTCGATTTCGACCTCGGACACCATCAGGTTGAGGTCACAGCGGTACAGGGCGGCGATTTCTCGCTTGGCCAGGTCGGTGTCGGCCATCCGTTCGAACTCCTCACGCAGGGCCGGGGCGAACAGATCGCTGAAGTCCTGGGCGGTGTCGTCGACTTTCAGGCGATCCTTGAGGCGTTGATGACGGGCGTGGCGCAGGCTTTGCAGATCGGACGTCTCCAGCACGCGTACGGCGGTGGGGCAGTGCTTCTCCACCCGCCAGCCGAACTGCTCTTCCATCAGGAACTGGTCGAACAGGACGATATCGGGCGCCAGTTCGCGGATGAAGGTATCGAAACTGCTGCTATTGAGTTCGATCGGCTCCTCGCGGATGCCCAGGGCGGCGAGGTCGGCGCGGTGTTCGCCAAAACCGGCGGGGCTGCTGAAGGTGATGTCCCAGCCCTGGCCGAGGAAGGTTTCCAGGATCTGCATGACGTGCCCGCTGGCAGCCGATGAGCGTGGCTCTGGCCAGACATAGCCGATAACCAGGACTTTGGTGGCGGTGGGGTGACGCATGGGCGGGCGCTTCCTTGGATCGAATCAGGCGCCGTCGGCGCGCGGGGCGCCGATAGTGACCAAGATTACGCCCGGGCTCAAGAAAGAATGCCTTGGACCTTGTCGCGCAACTGATCGATGGAAAACGGCTTGCCGATCACCGCCATGCCCTCGGGTACGTCGATGCTCTCGGCATAGCCGCTGGCAAACAGGATCGCCAGCCCGGGGCGCACCAGCCTGGCCTGCTTGGCCAGTTCCCGGCCGTCCATCACCGGCAGGCCCACGTCGGTCATCATCAGCGCGATGGGCTGCTGCTCGTTGCGCAAAAATTCCAGCGCCTGGTCACAGCCATCTGCCTCCAGCACCCGGTACTCCAGCTCTTCCAGCACATCGACGATCAGCATCCGTACAATGTCATCGTCCTCGACGACCAGAATGGTGGGTGGGGTGGCGGGAACAGGGGTGGACATATCGGCATTCTCGAAAAAAGGGACGGGTGGGGCATCAATATGATTCGCCTCATGCATCAGTAAGTGGCGAGGTGGCACAAGTTCCCGGAGTTGTACAAGAAAGGATCTATAGTACAAGAGCTGACAAGGATAGTCGCTTCTTCGCTGCAAGGCAGACTGCCTGTGGGAATTGCGCCTTTGACTTGTCGGAAAATGTGGAATCAGCCGGTATTTTTCGGGCAAACTCCACGCTTTTCAACTGTCCACCAAGGCCTATTCCATGACCCTTCCGTCTTCGGTCGACGAGCAGAGTTTTCGTAAACTCCTGAGCCGCAACATCAGCCTGCCACTGGGCATCGGCGCCCTCAGCGCGGTGTTTTTCGTCGTGCTGATCACCTACCTGCTGTCGGTGATCCAGTGGGTCGGCCACACTGACCGGGTGATCAACAATGCCAACGAAGCCATCAAACTGAGCGTGGACCTGGAAACCGGCATGCGCGGTTACCTGTTGAGCGGCGACGAGCATTTCCTCGACCCCTATGAAGTGGCCAAGCCACAGATTTCAGCGGCACTCGATACATTGCTGGAATTGACAGCCGACAACCCGATCCAGACTGACCGCCTGCACCGGGTCCAGGCACTCCAGACGGAATGGGCCGGCTACGCCCAGAGCATGATCGACCTGCAACGCAGCAGCGGCGATTACCGCGGCGCAGTCAAGGCCGGGCGCGGCAAGCGCTTGACGGACGAAATCCGCAAGACCTTCGAGGACATCGTCGAGACCGAACAGCAGTTGCGCGCCGAACGCAACGAGCGGGTACGGGCCACCACCGTCTGGAGCATCGCCCTGTACCTGGTGTTCGTCGCGCTGGTCAGCGGCCTGCTGGCGTACATCGGCCGTCGGGACCTGCTGGGGCTGTCCAACAGCTACAGTGCCAGCCTGAAAGTCCAGCAACAAAGCGCCGCGCACCTGGAAAAACTCGCCTGGCTGCGCAACGGCCAGACTCAGTTGGCCGAGCAGGTCCTGGGACAACTGACGCTCAACCTGCTGGGGCGCAACATCCTGCAGTTCTTTGCCCAGTACCTGGACACGGCCGTGGCGGCGATCTACGTGCGCGAAGAAAGCGGCCTCCTGAGGCGCGTCTCGACCTATGGCATGTCCCAGGATGAAGAACAGCAGCGCCAGGTCATCGAGGCCGGTGAAGGCATCGCCGGCCAGGCGGTGCAGCAAGGACGCCTGATCCGCCTGGATGAAGTGCCCGATGACTACCTGAAGGTCAGCTCCGGCTTGGGCCAGGGGTTGCCCAACAGTGTGCTGGTGGTCCCGACCAGCGACGATGGACGGATCAACGGCGTCATCGAGCTGGGCTTCCTGCGCCCGCTCGGCGAACGCGACATCGAGTTGCTGGAGCGAGTGGCCGGCAATGTCGGCACGTCCATCGAGGCCGCGCGTTATCGCCAGCGCTTGCAGGAAGTGCTGGCCGAAACCCAACAGTTGAACGAAGAGTTGCAAGTCCAGCAGGAAGAACTCAAGACCGCCAACGAAGAACTGGAGGAGCAGTCGCGCATCCTCAAGGAATCCCAGGCGCATCTGGAGGCCCAGCAACAGGAGCTGGAGCAGACCAACGAGCAGTTGGCCGAGCAACGCGACGCCATGGACCAGAAGAACAACGAGCTGAACCAGGCCCAGGTCCAGTTGCAGGAGCGCGCCGAAGAGTTGCAGCGTTCGAGCAAGTACAAGTCCGAGTTCCTTGCCAACATGTCCCACGAGCTGCGTACGCCGCTCAACAGCTCGCTGATTCTGTCCAAGCTGCTGGCGGAAAACCCGCAGCACAACCTCACCGAGGAACAGGTCAAGTTCGCCGAGTCGATCTATTCCGCCGGCAATGATCTGCTGAACCTGATCAACGACATTCTCGACATCTCCAAGGTCGAGGCCGGCAAGCTCGAAGTGCGTCCGGAAAACACCAGCGTGCCGCGCCTGGTCGAAGGGCTGCGGGAAATGTTCAAGCCCCTGGCGGCGGACAAGGGCCTGGCGTTCGAGGTGCAGTTGCTGCCGGACGCACCGCCGATGCTGTACACCGACCGCCAGCGCCTGGAGCAAGTGATCAAGAACCTGTTGTCCAACGCGGTGAAATTCACCGAGCACGGCGAAGTCTCGCTCACTGTGGCCGGTCAACCGGGCTCCGGCATTGCCTTCATCGTGCGCGATTCCGGCATCGGCATTGCGGCTGACCAGCAGCAGATCATCTTCGAGGCCTTCCGCCAGGCGGACGGCACCACCAATCGGCGCTATGGCGGCACCGGCCTGGGCTTGTCGATTTCCCGGGACCTGGCGGCCATGCTGGGCGGTTCGATTTCGGTTTCCAGCGAGCCGGGGCAGGGCAGCGTGTTTACCCTGGTACTGCCGGAGCGCTATGTCGAGGCTGGCGAGCAACCGGTCGCGCCGCGCACATTCACCCCGACGACCACGGCACCCGTGGTGCCCAAGCCGGCGCCGGCTGCGCTGATTGCCGACGTGGAGACGCCCATTGCCCAGTTCGCCGATGATCGGGACAATGCGCCGTTCGACAGCCGTTGCATCCTGGTGATCGAGGACGAGCCCAAGTTCGCCCGGATCCTGTTCGACCTCGCCCACGAACTCGGTTATCAGTGCCTGGTGGCCCACGGTGCCGACGAAGGGTTCGACCTGGCGTCACGGCTGAGCCCCGACGCGATCCTGCTGGACATGCGTCTGCCGGATCATTCCGGGTTGACGGTGTTGCAGCGCCTCAAGGAACAGGCCGGCACCCGGCACATCCCGGTGCACGTGATTTCCGTCGAGGACCGCGTCGAGGCCGCGATGCACATGGGCGCCATCGGCTATGCGGTCAAGCCGACCACGCGCGAAGAGCTCAAGGACGTGTTCGCCCGCCTGGAAGCCAAGCTCACGCAGAAGGTCAAGCGGGTCTTGCTGGTGGAAGACGACGACCTGCAACGCGACAGCATTACCCGCCTGATCGGCGACGATGACATTGAGATCACCGCCGTTGGCCTGGCCCAGCAAGCCCTGGACCTGCTGCGCGACAACGTCTATGACTGCATGATCATCGACCTCAAGTTGCCGGACATGCTCGGCAACGACCTGCTCAAGCGCATGTCCACCGAGGACATCTGTTCATTCCCGCCAGTGATCGTCTACACCGGTCGCAACCTGACCCGCGACGAAGAGGCCGAGCTGCGCAAGTATTCGCGCTCGATCATCATCAAGGGCGCCCGTTCGCCGGAGCGGCTGCTGGATGAGGTCACACTTTTTCTGCACAAAGTCGAATCCCGGTTGTCCCATGAACGGCAGCGGATGCTCCAGACCGCCCGCAGCCGTGACAAGGTATTCGAGGGCCGCAAGGTGCTGCTGGTGGACGACGATGTGCGCAACATTTTCGCCCTGACCAGCGCCCTGGAGGCCAAGGGAGCGATCGTGGTCATCGGCCGCAACGGTCTTGAGGCGATCGAGCGACTGAACGAAGTCGACGACATCGACCTGGTGTTGATGGACGTGATGATGCCGGAAATGGACGGATTCGAAGCCACCGCGCTGATCCGCAAGGACCCCCGCTGGCGCAAGTTGCCGATCATTGCCGTGACGGCCAAGGCCATGAAGGATGATCAGGAGCGCTGCCTGGCGGCGGGCTCCAACGATTACCTGGCCAAACCGATCGATCTGGATCGTCTGTTCTCGCTGATTCGCGTGTGGTTGCCGAATATGGAAAGAATTTAGTGGAACGAGACTCAGACATTGAATTGCGCTTGTTGATCGACGCGATCTACTTCAAGTACAGCTACGATTTCCGCGATTATTCCGGCGCTTCCATCAAGCGCCGGGTCCTCCACGCGCTGACCCAATTCGAATGCAAGACCATCTCGGCGTTGCAGGAGCGCGTGCTGCACGACCCGGGGGCGTTCATGCAGTTGCTGCAGCTGCTGACGATCCCTGTCAGCGAGATGTTTCGCGACCCGACGCATTTCCTGGCGATCCGCGAGGAAGTCGTGCCCCTGCTTCGGACGTACCCCTCGATCAAGATCTGGATCGCCGGGTGCAGCACGGGGGAGGAGGTCTATTCCATGGCGATCCTGCTGCGCGAGGAAGGCCTGCTGGATCGCACGCTCATCTACGCCACCGACATCAACCCGCGTTCGCTGGAAAAGGCCAAGCAGGGCATCTTTTCATTGGAAAACGTGCGCAGCTATACCCAGAATTACCAGCGGGCCGGGGGACGCTGCTCGTTTGCCGATTACTACACCGCGGCCTACGATTACGCGATGTTCGACAAGACCCTGTGCCAGAACGTGACCTTTGCCGATCACAGCCTGGCGACCGACAGTGTTTTTTCAGAAACTCAATTAATTTCTTGTCGTAACGTATTGATATATTTCAATAAAAAATTGCAAGATCGCGCATTTGGACTGTTTCACGAATCCCTGTGCCACCGTGGTTTCCTGGTCTTGGGCAGTAAGGAAACGCTGGATTTCTCGACCTACGGCAACGCATTCGAGCCGTTGGTCAAACCGGAACGGATCTATCGCAAGTTATGAACGAGACGATGGACAGACCCAAGTTTCCCATCGAGGCGATTGTCGTTGGCGCCTCCGCCGGTGGTGTCGAAGCGTTGCTCAAGGTGTTCGGACACCTGCGCAAGGGCTTCGGCTTGCCGATCCTGGTGGTGCTGCATTTGCCCGATGAGCGCGACAGCCAGTTGGCCCAGGTATTCGGCCACCGTCTCGCGGTTCCGGTCGAGGAGGCCCGGGACAAGCAGGACATCGTGCCCGGCACCCTCTATGTCGCCACGCCCGGTTATCACTTGTCGGTCGAGGCCGACCGCAGCCTGTCGTTGAGCCTCGAAGCGCCGGTGCACCATTCCCGACCGTCCATTGACGTGTTGTTCGAGTCGGCCGCCGATGTCTACGGCCGGCATCTGCTGGCGGTGGTCCTGACCGGTGCCAACAGCGACGGCGCCAAGGGCCTGGCGAAGGTTCGCGAGCTGGGAGGCTACACGGTGGTGCAGGATCCCCGCGAAGCCCAGGTCGCGACCATGCCCGAAGCGGCGCTGGCCCTGCACGAGCCCGATCATATTCTTACTTTGCAAGCCATCGGCCAGTTGCTGGCCGGGCTGGAATGAACCACATGCCAAGAGATATTCAAGCCAAACTGCTGATCGTCGACGATCTGCCGGAGAATCTGTTGGCCCTGGAAGCGTTGATCAAGGGCGACGACCGCGAGGTCTTCAAGGCTCTCTCGGCGGACGGCGCGCTGTCCCTGCTGCTGCAGCATGACTTTGCCCTGGCCATCATCGACGTACAAATGCCGGACATGAACGGTTTCGAACTGGCCGAGCTGATGCGCGGCACGGAAAAGACCCGCAGCATCCCGATCATCTTCGTCAGCGCCGCCGGTCGTGAACGCAACTATGCGTTCACCGGCTACGAGAACGGTGCCGTCGACTTCCTGCACAAGCCGCTGGACACCCATGCCGTCAAAAGCAAGGTCAGTGTGTTCGTCGAGCTCTACCGCCAGCGCAAGGCCATGAAGGAGCAGGTGATCGCCCTTGAGCAGAGCCGCCGGGAGCAGGAGGCGTTGCTGCAGCAGCTGCAGGTCACCCGCGGCGAGCTGGAGCAGGCGGTGCGCATGCGTGACGATTTCATGTCCATCGTTGCCCACGAGGTTCGCACGCCCCTCAATGGGCTGATCCTGGAGACCCAACTGCGCAAGATGCACCTGGCCCGGGACAATGCCGCAGCCTTCACCCTGGACAAGGTGCGCGCCATGGTCGAGCGCGACGAGCGCCAGATCAAGAGCCTGATCCGGTTGATCGAAGACATGCTGGACGTGTCACGGATTCGCACCGGCAAGTTGTCGATCCGACCTTCGCGCATGAACCTCACGGCGCTGGTGGAAAACCTGGTGCGCAACTTCCAGCCGCAGATCGCGATTGCCGAGTGCTCGCTGATTTGCACGGCTGACCCGGCGGTGGAAGGGTTCTGGGATGAGTTCCGGATCGAGCAGGTGGTGTCGAACCTGCTGACCAATGCGCTGCGCTACGGCGGCAAGGGCCCGATCGAAGTGCGGGTCTACCAGACCCCCGAGCACGCGTGTGTCGAGGTCCAGGACCATGGCATTGGCATCAGCGAGGAAAACCAGCGGCGCATCTTCCAGCAATTCGAGCGGGTCTCTTCGAAGGCGGTCACCGCCGGCCTGGGACTGGGGCTGTTCATTTCCGAGCAGATTGTGACGGCCCATGGGGGTACCATTACGGTCAATAGTCGCCTCAATGAAGGGGCGTTGTTTCGTGTTTCCCTGCCTCTTCAGAAAGTTGTCGGACAAACGCAACCTCTGAGTGACCCCAGGGTCGTATCAGCAGCTATTGATCGAACAAAGGCTTCTCATGAGTGAAGATGCGCAAGATGTTGTACTGATCGTCGAAGACGACCCGTCGATCCTGATGGTGCTGTCGGCTTACCTGTCGGGCGAGGGATACCGCGTGCTGGAGGCCGAGGACGGTGCGCGGGCGTTCGAGATCCTGGCGAGCAAGCCGCACCTGGACATGATGATCACCGATTTCCGCCTGCCGGGCGGGATCTCCGGGGTGCAGATTGCCGAGCCGGCCGTCAAGCTGCGCCCGGAATTGAAGGTCATTTTTATCAGCGGCTACGCCCAGGAAGTACGCGACACCGACAGCCCCATCACCCGCAAGGCACCGATCCTGGAAAAACCCTTCGACCTGGACGTGTTGCAAGACATGATGCAGTCGATGCTGTCCTGAGAAACCGGGGGCAGGGCGGTTGACCGTAAGCCCATCCGGGAAGGATGGGCTGCCTTTGCGGTCTCGCAAGCGCAGCCCAGCGGGAGCAAGCTCCCTCGCCACGAGTCGCCACGAAGCCGTTAGGCTCAGCCTCCGATCATTTCCTGCACCTTTGCCGTCAACAGGTCGAATGTGAACGGCTTGGTGATCATCTGCATGCCGGGGTCGAGGAAGCCGCCCCGTACCGCTGCGTGTTCGGCGTAGCCGGTGATGAACAGCACGCGCAGGTCGGGGCGGATCTGCCGGCCGATTTCCGCAAGTTGCCGGCCGTTCATGCCGGGCAGGCCGACGTCGCTGATCAGCAGGTCGATGCGCTGGCCTGACTGCAGGATCGGCACCGCCTCATTGGCGTCTGCCGCTTCGACGAAGGCATAGCCCAGTTCGCTGAGCACGGTACTGACCAGCACCCGCACCGCGGAATCGTCCTCGACGATCAGTACGGTTTCGCCATCCTGTGCGTACGGCGGATGCTGGGCGGCGACCTGGGGTTCGTGGATTTCTTCGCCGACAAAACGCGGCAGGTACAGGGTCACGGTGGTGCCTTCGCCCACCGTGCTGTCGATGGCCACGTGACCGCGCGACTGCTTGCTGAAGCCATAGATCATCGACAGCCCGAGCCCGGTGCCCTGGCCGATCGGCTTGGTGGTGAAGAACGGATCGAACGCGCGGTTCATCACTGCTTCAGGCATGCCGCAGCCGGTGTCCTGCACACTCAGCACCACGTAGTCGCCAGGTTTGAGGTTGCTGTAGGCGTCGGTAAAGGTCGTGTCCAGGTGCTGATTGGAGGTCCGCACCACCAGGTTGCCGCCATCCGGCATTGCGTCCCGGGCGTTGAGCACGAGGTTGAGCAGGGCGCTTTCCAGTTGGTTGGGGTCCGCCTCGGCGACCCAGAGCTGGTCGTCCAGTTGCATGTCCAGGCGAATGCTCTCGTTGAGGCTACGTTGCAGCAGCTCCCCCATGGACAGCACCAGGGTGTTCATCTGCACGGCCTTGGAGTCCAGCGACTGGCGGCGTGAGAAGGCCAGCAGTCGGTGGGTCAGGCCGGCGGCGCGGTTGGCCGATGTCACCCCCAGGTCGATCAGGCTGTCCAGGTCTTCGGTGCGCCCCCGGGCCAGGCGTCGGCGCAACAGTTCCAGGCTGCCGATGATCCCGGTCAGCATGTTGTTGAAGTCGTGGGCGATGCCCCCCGTCAACTGGCCGACGGCCTCCATTTTCTGGGATTGGCGCAAGGCCTCTTCATTGTGGCGAAGCTGCGCGGTACGTTCTTCCACCTGTTGTTCGAGGGTTTCGAGGGTGGTCTGGAGCCGCTGTTCGCTGTTGCTCAGGTCGATCAGGCGGTCCCGGGCGTCATATTGCCTTCGGCGGCCACGCAGGGCCGTGGTCACCAGGCTGACCAGGGTCACCGGATGGAACGGCCGTTCGAGGAAGGTCACGTTGCCCAGTTGCGCGCCAATGCGCGCCGCAGGGTTCTGTTCGGGGCCTCCGTGATGGGTCAGCAGGACGATGGGCAGGTCGGACCAGGCCGGTTGCTGCTCGATGTGCAGGAACAATGCCTCCAGGTCAGGCCCCATCAGGGCTTCCGAGGAAATCACCAGCAGCCCGGCGCCATGCGCCAGTTCTTCGCACAGGTGGCCCAGGTGCCGACAGATGAGGCCGCCAAAACCG
This sequence comes from Pseudomonas sp. MS646, assembly GCF_036693845.1. Taxonomy (NCBI): domain Bacteria; kingdom Pseudomonadati; phylum Pseudomonadota; class Gammaproteobacteria; order Pseudomonadales; family Pseudomonadaceae; genus Pseudomonas; species Pseudomonas sp. MS646. The sequence continues at coordinate 3,272,284 of NZ_CP144763.1, read as the reverse complement.
GCTTCATTGAGAATCATCAGGGCGATCTGGCTGTCCCGTCCCAGCGGAGCGAGAATCAACGCCCGCTCCGACACGGGCTCGACTGACGTCACTGTGATTCATCCTTGAGCAACGGATTATCCGCTCCCATGTAGGTCGGTACCCCACGCAATACGCCCTGGAACGCTTCCAGCGGCTCGCCGATGGTCATGCCCCTGCTGCTGATGCGGTATTCGCGGATGGTCGATTCATGGGTGCCGGTGCGTTTCTTGATGATGGAAATGGCCCGGCGGACCTTGCCCAGGGCTTCGAAATAACGCAACAGAATCACCGTGTCGGCCAGGTAAGTGATGTCCACCGGGGCCTGCATGTCACCGACCAGGCCATGTTGGGCCACGGTCATGAATGTAGCGGCGCCCTTGCGGTTGAGGTAGAGCAACAGCTCGTGCATGTGCAGCACCAGGGCGTTCTCTTCCGGCATCGCGGCCTGGTAGCCGTTGATGCTGTCGATGACCACGGTCTTGATGTCGCCGGCATCGACGCAACGTCGTACCCGGTGGGAGAACTCGCCGGGAGACAGTTCGGCGGCGTCTACCTGCTCGATCAGCAGGTTGCCAGTGTCCTGAAGGGCCTGCAGATCAATGCCAAGGTTTCTCATGCGCTCGAACAACAGGCCGAGTTCTTCGTCGAAAATGAACAGCGCAGCCTTTTCCCCTCGTTGTACGGCCGCAGCGGCGAAGATCAGCGCGATCAACGACTTGCCCGTACCGGCAGGGCCCAGTATCAGCGTGCTCGAACCGGTTTCGATGCCTCCGCCCAGCAGTGCGTCCATTTCGGCGATGCCGCTGGACAACTGCAGGCGCTGGTAGGTACCCCGGTGCTCGGCGGCCACCAGGCGCGGGAACACATGCACGCCATCGCCCATGATGGTGAAGTCGTGGAACCCGCCGCGGTACTTCTGCCCACGATACTTCACGATCCGGATGCGTCGACGTTCGGCGCCGTAGGTGGGCGTCAGTTCTTCCAGGCGGATCACCCCATGGGCGACGCTGTGCACGGTCTTGTCCAGCGATTCGGTGGTGAGGTCGTCGAGCAATAGCACGGTGGCGTCGTAGCGCACGAAATAATGCTTGATGGCCAGGATCTGGCGGCGATAACGCAGCGAACTCTGCGCCAGCAAGCGGATCTCCGACAGGCTGTCGAGCACCACGCGGCTGGGTTTGACCCGCTCGACCACTTCGAAGATTTGCCGGGTCGCTTCCCCCAGTTCGAGGTCAGAGGAATACAGCAGGCTTTGCTGGTGCTCGGCGTTAAGCAGGCTTTCAGGGGGCGTCAGCTCGAAGATGTGCACGTTTTCATCGATCGTCCACCCGTGGGACGCCGCGCCTTGGCGCAATTCACGCTCGGTTTCCGACAGCGTGATGTACAGCGAGCGCTCGCCGGCTTGGGCGCCAGCCAGCAAAAATTGCAACGCGACCGTGGTCTTGCCGGTTCCCGGTTCCCCCTCCAGCAGGAACACGTGACTGCGGGACAAGCCACCGGAAAGGATGTCGTCCAGCCCTTCGATACCGGTGGCGGCTTTGGCACTGATCAACTCGTTGGATGTAGACAAAAAATGCCCTCTCATGACTAGGGATGTGGCAGCAGGCCTCGCGGGGCCTGAAAATGAGCTGCCTGAATACTTGACCTTGGGGGGTGATGGCGGTTCCGCTTCCTTTGACAAAACGAGCGTTGCTGCACAACTTCGCAGGTAACGTCCGCACCGCCGTTGCGATGGCTAGAGCCCTTGCTGCAAGGCCGGGTCGTCCGGGTTGAGCTGTTCGAGTTTGGCCAGCAGGATCTGCACGTTCTGCAGTTGTCCGCTCTCCTTCCAGTAATTGATCAGCAATACCCGCGCCTTGCGATTGGCCGGGTGGCGCTGGACGATCTCCTGGAGCTGTTTCTGCGCGGCCTCCAGTTCCTGCTCGGCATGCAACGTGGTCGCCAGGTCATAACGGTAAGTGCTGTTGTCAGGCTCAAGCTCCACGGCTTTCGAGAGGCCGAGCACCGCGTATTCGCTTTGGCCGTGATGCAACAGCCACAGGCCCAAGGCATGTTGCAGATAAGCCGAGTCCGGCTGGGTTTGCAACTGGCGAGCCAGCAGTTGTCGCGCCGCTTCGCCCTGGCCTTGCTTGTCCAGCACTTCGATCTGCATGACCAGCGCCGGCAAATTGTCCGGTTGCAGCTTTAACGCCTGTTCCAGCGCTTGCTGGGCCTTTTTCAACTCGGCGTTGTGCAGGTGCAGTCGGGCGAGCTGGTAGTGGGATTCGGCGCTTGGCGGGCCGTCTTCGAGCACCTGTTCCCAGGTGTCGATCGCCAGTTGCATGGCGCCGAAGTACAAGCCCAGCTCGTCGGGCGACAAGCCCAGGAGGGCGTTCACGGCGGCAAAGCGCACTTGCTGGTCGTTGTCATCGAGCAGGGGGCCCAGCAGCAGGCTGCGTTGGCCGGTCGGCACCAGGCCGACGATGCTGCCGATGGCGGCGCGGCGCACTGGCGGCGATTCGCTGTGCAGGTCTGCATCGGCGAGCTTCAGGGCTTGGGGGCTGGGGTAGTTCGGCAGCTCGGCGTGCAGCCAGACCCGACGCTTGGGCGAAAGGTCCGGGCGGCCCAGTTGCTGGTAAAGCATCCGCGCCGCCCCCGGTTGCCCGTTGCGCGCCTGTTCCAGGGCTTCGCTGTAACCGCGCTTGACGGCTTCGGGAATCTGGGGGGTGGTGCTACGGAGCCAGATCGCGACCAGACCGATCACGAGCAGGGCGGACAGGCTCAGAAGCCAATAGCGGCGAGACGGGGACATGCAGGTAATCCATAACCGTGAAACATGAAATGTCGCAAGCTTCGGTCAGGCCGGGCTTTGAGTCAAACCTTGTAATGGTTTCTGTAGGGAAGCCTTGCTTGCGAAGGCGGCCTCTCCAATCCCCGGGCAAAAAAAGCCCCGCGTCCGAATGAGAGGCGGGGCAAGGCAATTGGTTGGTTGCGGCCAACCAAAGGAGCTCGGTTACAAAGGGGCTCAGTTGCTGGCGACGGTCTCCGGTTGCCAGCCACCACCGAGGGCCTTGTAGATCGCGACGATGCCGCGGTACAGGTCGACTTCGGCCTGGGCCTGGGTGTCTTCGGCGGCCAGGCGTTCGCGCTGGGCGTCGAGCAGCACGAGGAAGTCCACGGTGCCTTCGCGGTAGCGGATTTCGGCCAGGTCGGCGGCGGCACGGCTCGATTCACTCTGGCGGATCAGCGAGATCAGCCGTTGCTGGCGCTTGCCGTAGTCGCTGAAGGCGTTTTCCGATTCTTCCAGGGCCAGCAGCACTTGCTGCTCGTAGGTCGCCAGGGCGCCGTCAGCTTCGGCGTTGGCACCGCGCAGGCGTGCCCGTACGCTGCCCAGGTCGAAGGCTGCCCAGGTAATGCTCGGGCCCAGTGCCCAAGCGTTGGCGGCCGAGGAGCCGATCTGCGAGCCGCGCCCGGCGGTAAAGCCGAGGAAGCCGCTCAGGCTGACCCGTGGGAACAAGTCGGCCTTGGCCACCCCGATGCGCGCCGTGGCAGCGGCCAACTGGCGTTCGGCACTGAGAATGTCCGGACGTCGTTGCAGCAGCTCACCCGGATCGCCGATCGGCAGTGCCTTGGCAATCGCCGGCAACTGCTTGGGACTCAGGTCCACGCTCAGCCTGTCCGGGCGCTCGCCCAGCAACGTGGCGATGCGGTTGCGCTGGCGCACCTGTTCGGCCTGCAGTTGGGGCACGCTGGCTTCCACCGAGGCCAGGCGCGCATCGGCGCGCACCACATCCAGTTGGTCGCCGACGCCGGCATCGCGCAGGCTTTCAGTGATCTTGCGCGAGTCCTGCTGGTTCTTCAGGTTCGCCAGGGCGATTTTTTCCCGCAGTTGCGCACCCCGCAGTTGACCGTAGGCGTCCACCAGCTCGGCGATCATCGTCACCTGCAATTGGTAGAGGTCAGCCTCGGCCGCCTGCTGGTCGGCGTCGGTGGCTTCCAGGTTACGCTGGATGCGCCCGAACAGGTCCAGTTCCCAGGCCATGTCCAGGCCCAGGTCGTAGCGCTCGGTGTTGACCCGATCGGTGGTCTGTCCGGGAATCTGGCCCTTGCCCAGGTCGCTACTGGCGCGACTGGTGATGGTCGGCATGGCGTCATTGCTGGCGTCGTCGCGGATCGCCCGCGCGGCCCGCAGACGGGCGAAGGCCACGCGCAACTCGCGGTTGCCTTCCAGCGAACGAGTGACCAGCGCATTGAGCGTCGGGTCTTCGAACTGCTGCCACCAGACGCCTTCGAAACGGGCGCGGTCGAAGTTTTTCTGGCCGGCGGCACCGTCGGTGGCGGTGGTGATGTTCGCCGCCTCCGTGTGCGGGGCCTGGTAGTCCGGGCCCACGGCACAGGCACTGAGTGCCAGGACCAGCAAGCTCGGCACGAATGCTTTCAAACTCATTGTTGCGCCTCCAGTTTCAAGACCCGGGCGGCCTTGCGGGCCTCGCTGCGCTCGACGAAGTTACGGATCAGTACATAGAACACTGGGGTCAGCAGCAGGCCGAAGAAGGTCACGCCGAGCATCCCCGAGAACACCGCGACACCCATGGCATGGCGCATTTCCGCACCGGCGCCGCTGGAGAACACCAGGGGCACCACGCCCATGACGAAGGCGAAGGAGGTCATCAGGATCGGCCGCAGACGCAGGCGGCACGCTTCCAGGACCGCTGCCAGCGGGTTCATGCCTTCGAGCTGTTTATCCTTGGCGAACTCGACGATCAGGATCGCGTTCTTGCAGGCAAGCCCCACCAGTACGATCAAGCCGATCTGGGTAAAGATGTTGTTGTCGCCGCCGGAGACGATCACCCCGGTGATGGCCGACAGCAGGGTCATCGGTACGATCAGGATCACCGCCAGCGGCAGGCTCCAGCTTTCGTACTGCGCCGCGAGCACCAGGAACGCCAGCAGTACGCAGAGCGGGAACACGAACAGCGCGGTGTTGCCCGAGAGGATCTGCTGGTACGTCAGGTCGGTCCACTCGTAGGTCATGCCGTTGGGCAGTTCGTCCTTGAGCAGCTTCTCGATGGCTTTCTCGGCCTGGCCGGAGCTGTAGCCCGGGGCGGCGGCACCGTTGATTTCAGCGGTGATGAAGCCGTTGTAGTGCATCACGCGGTCAGGGCCCGAGGTGTCGCTGACCTTGATGAAGGTCGCCAGCGGGATCATCTCGCCACGGTTGTTGCGCACCTTGAGCTGGCCGATCTGGTCGGCTTCGAGGCGGAACTGCTGCTCGGCCTGGACGTTGACCTGGTAGGTGCGGCCGAAGCGGTTGAAGTCGTTGGCATACAGCGAACCCAGGTAGATCTGCAGGGTGTCGAAGATGTCGCTGACGGCCACGCCGTGGGTCTTGGCCTTTTCACGGTCGATGGCGGCATCGACCTGGGGCACGTTCACCGTGTAGCTGGTGAACAGACCGGCCAGTTCCGGCACGCTGCGGCTCTTGGTGATGATGTTCATGGTTTCTTTATAAAGCTCGTCGTAGCCCAGGTTGCCCCGGTCTTCGATTTGCAGGCGGAAACCACCGATCGTCCCCAGGCCTTGTACCGGTGGCGGCGGGAAGATCGCCATGTAGGCTTCCTGGATCCCGGCGAACTGGCCGTTCAAGGCCCCGGCAATGGCACCGGCCGATTGGCTCGGGTCCTTGCGCTCGTCGAAGGGCTTGAGGGTCACGAACACGATGCCGGCGTTCGGGCTGTTGGTGAAGCCGTTGATCGACAGGCCAGGGAAGGCCACCGCGCTTTCCACGCCCGGTTGCTTGAGGGCCAGGTCGGACATGCGCTTGATCACGTCTTCGGTACGGTCCAGGCTCGCGGCGTCAGGCAATTGGGCAAAGGCCACCAGGTATTGCTTGTCCTGGCCGGGCACGAAGCCGGTCGGGGTGGTGGAGAAACCGAAGAAGGTCAACACCATCAGGCCCGCATAGAGCACCAGGGCGATGCCGCTACTGCGAATCACTCGAGCGACGGTGCCCACATAACCATGGCTGGCGCGCTCGAAGAAACGGTTGAACGGACGGAACAGCCAGCCACCAAAGAGCTTGTCGAGGAACTTGGAGAAACGGTCCTTGGGCGCGTCATGGCCTTTGAGCAATACCGCAGCCAGGGCTGGCGACAGGGTCAGGGAGTTGACTGCCGAAATCACCGTGGAAATCGCGATGGTCAACGCAAACTGCTTATAGAACTGCCCGGTCAAGCCACTGATGAATGCCGCCGGTACGAATACCGCGCACAGCACCAGGGCCGTGGCGATGATTGGCCCGGTCACTTCGCCCATCGCCTTTTTGGTCGCTTCTACAGGGGCCAGGCCCAACTCGATGTTCCGCTCGACGTTCTCCACCACCACGATCGCGTCGTCCACCACGATACCGATGGCCAATACCAGACCGAACAGCGAGAGGGCGTTCAGCGAGAAGCCGAATAGATGCATCACGGCGAACGTACCGATCAGCGAGACCGGCACCGCCACCAACGGAATGATCGAGGCGCGCCAGGTCTGCAGGAACAGGATCACCACCAGCACTACAAGGATCAGTGCTTCGAACAAGGTGTGGACCACCGCTTCGATGGAGCCGCGCACGAAGATCGTCGGGTCATAGACGATGCTGTAGTCCATGCCGGCCGGGAAGCCCTTCTTCAGTTCGTCCATCTTGGCGCGAACGTCGTTGGAGATCTGGATGGCGTTGGAACCGGGACGTTGGAAGATCGGAATCGCCACCGCCGGCTGGTTGTCCAGCAGCGAACGCAGGGCGTATTGGCTGGAGCCCAACTCGACCCGGGCGATGTCCTTCAGGCGCGTGATCTCGCCGTTGGCGCCGGAACGAATGATGATGTTCTCGAACTCTTCCTCGCTTACCAGGCGACCCTGGGTGTTGATCGAGAGCTGGAAGGCCTGGGCATTCGGCGCCGGTGGCGCACCCAGGGCACCGGCGGCCACTTGGCGGTTCTGTTCACGGATCGCGGTGACCACATCGGTGGCGGTCAGGTTGCGCGAGGCGGTCTTGTTCGGGTCCAGCCAGACCCGCAGGGAGTAGTCGCCCATGCCGAACAACTGCACATCACCCACGCCACCCAGGCGCGCCAGCTCGTCCTTGATGTTGAGCAGGGCGTAGTTGGACAGGTAGAGCATGTCGTAGCGTTTGTCCGGCGAGGTCAAGTGCACGACCATGGTCAAGTCGGGCGAGGCCTTGTCCACCGTGATGCCGATCCGGGTCACTTCTTCCGGCAGCTTGGGCTCGGTCCGGGTGACGCGGTTCTGCACCTGCACCTGGGCGTTGTCCAGGTCGGTGCCCAGGGCGAAGGTGATGGTCAGGGTGATCTTGCCGTCAGCGGTCGATTGCGAGGACATGTACAGCATGTTTTCGACACCGGTGATGGCTTGTTCCAGGGGCGCGGCCACGGTTTCGCCGATGACCTTGGGGTTGGCGCCGGGGAAGTTGGCGCGGACCACGACGGTCGGCGGCACCACTTCGGGGTATTCGCTGATCGGCAATTGGAACAGCGAGATGGCGCCGGCGATCAGGATCAGCAGCGAGAGCACCGCTGCGAAGATCGGCCGCGAAATGAAGAACTGGGAAAATTTCATCTGGATTCAGTCCCTTAACCGCGTGGGGTCGTCGCGGCCAGTTTGCCCGCCGCTCCGGACGCTGCCTTGGAAGGCGCGACTTGAGGCAGGTTGCTGGCTTCGAGCGCTTTACGTTGTTGTGCCAGGGCCGCGAGGGTGTCGTCGCTGGCCATCGGTACTGTTTCAGGCGTAACCGGCGAACCCGGACGTGCCCGTTGCAGCCCCTTGACGATGATGGTGTCGTTCTTGCTCAGGCCGTTGCGCACGATGCGCAGGCCTTCGATCTTCGGCCCCAGCTCGACGGCGCGGTAGGCCGGCTTGTTGTCGGCGTCCATCACCAGCACGAATTTCTTGCCCAGGTCGGTGCCGACGGCTTCGTCGTTGATCAGCACGGCGGAGTAGGTGCCGCTGCCCACCAGTTTCAGGCGGGCATACAACCCTGGGGTGTACTCGCCGTCCTTGTTGTCGAACACGGCGCGACCGCGGATGGTGCCGGTCTGCGGGTTGACCTGGTTGTCGACGAAGTTCATCTGGCCCAGGTGCGGGTTGCCGTCCTCGTTGGACAGGCCCATGTAGACCGGCGTAGCCTGGCCGCGCTGGCCCTGGCGGGCGAGCTGGGTGTACTTGAGGAAGACCCGCTCGTCCGCGTCGAAGTAAGCGTAGACCTTGTCGGTGGACACCACGCTGGTGAGCGGCGTGACGTCGGCGGTCACCAGGTTGCCGGCGGTGATCTGCGCGCGGCTGACGCGTCCGCTGATGGGCGAGGTGACGCGGGTGAAGCTCAAGTTCAGCTTGGCCAGGTCCAGTTGTGCCTGGATGGCCGCGACGACGGCACGGGCTTCCTGGGCGGCGGTGGTGCGCGAGTCTGCCAGTTCGGCGGAGATGGCGTTGCTCTGGCGCAGGCGGTCGCCGCGCTGGGCTTCGTTCTCGCTACGGGTCGCCGTGGCGCGGGCCTGGGCCAGTTGGGCTTCGAGCCGACGGACCTCAGCCTGGAACGGGCGTGGGTCGATCTGGAACAGCAGGTCGCCCTTCTTGACCAGCGCACCTTCGGTGAAGGCTACGTCGTCGATCTGCCCCGAGACCCGTGGACGGATCTCGACGGTTTCCGGTGCTTCGAGGCGCCCGGTGAATTCATCCCATTCGTTGACGGGTTGTTCCAGGACCTTGGCGACGCTGACTTTGGCCGGTGGCATGGAGGCCGCCGTGTCCGGGGTCTTGCCGCAGGCGCTCATCACCAGCACCGCCAGCAGGGCGAGGGGAAAACGCAGTTTTGAAAGTGAATGTTCCATGGATAGCATCCGCCAATGTATTGAGAATGGGCGGATGATGCGTGGCGTGCGTCAAGGGAACGAATCGAATGAAATAAAGGTAACTATCATTCGGAATGATATAAGCCATCGATAACGCCTCTAGTCCGGGGCTTTCGTTAGGCTGCTATCAATAAAACTAATGATGGCTGGCTGACGAGGGGCGACCTCGCCAGCTGTCTACCTCGGCAGGTAGACGTCATGGATTCGCTTGATCGCGCCCTCCGCGCGAAGGGCGTCCACGGCTTTGCGCAGGTCGTCGACCATCTTCGGGGAACATTGCTTCGAGCAGGCCAGGTAGAGATCGGCATTGCTGCCCACCGGGCTCATGAGCAATTTGCGCTTGGACACCTTGGGCCAGATGTAGCGGCTCTCGGGCACGCCGTTGAACCAGGCATCGATGCGCCCCATCAGCAGGAGTTGAGCCGGGTTCTCGCCAATGGCCAAGGGGTAGATCTGGTCATCGCGAAAGCCCTCGGTGCGCAGGATCTCTTCTTGCGCACTGCCCAGGCCGACGCCGATCTTGTGGAAGGTGTCCCGCGCCTGGGCGAAGCTGTCGACCCGCTGTTCCAGGCTGAAGAATGCCCGCTCCATGGGCATGATCGACGCGATCCAGGTGAAGCGGTTCTCGCGGCCCGGTATGCGCGACAGCGGGGTGATCAGGTGATCGTGTTCCTCGCTCACGTGTTTCTGCGCCCTGGCCCAGGGCAGCACGTGGATTTTCACCGGATAGCCGGCCTTGGCCATGGCCGCCACGGCGACATCGCCGACGATTCCGTAGCCCCTGGGATCGTCGACGAACGTCAGCGGCGGTGCATCGAGGATGTGCAGTTCAATGACGGGAGGCTCAGCGCTCGCCGCGCGGGCAGCCAGCAGCGCCAGCAATAGGCAAACTCGGTACAGCGCTTTGCTGGGGGCATTCAAAACGCGTTGGGTCGGACTCATGGACGATACTTCAGGCATTGAAAGTGGTGCGCCAATCCAGGCGTGCGGGGCGCCGGTTACAACGTCTACAGGCCGGCTTCTTTATAGGAGGCAGAGATTCGGATACGCCACGATCGTTCCATCCGGTCACGTCCGTAGTGCCACCTTGGCCTGATTGCGTGTTTCTGAAGGTATAGATCATTTACTTGGCGCAAGCCTCGGATTTGGATGAGCAGCGGCTCGATGGATAGCCGGTACAAGATCACGTCGTAACAGCCCGCCGTCGATGAGTCTCGAACTCGCTCTCACAAGAGTTTTGGCAGATTGCATCGATTCAGGCTTCGTCTGGGGCCCACGTCGGTGTGCCTGCTCGTGGTGATGGACTTATTATCAGCTTCTCCTGACATGTCTGCTGCCGCCTGATACGTCAGCGCATCCCTCGCTTAGGTTCGGTCTGTAGGTCTTTTTAACCGTCTTTTGTGGGGCGATTCCCTTTATGCGAATCGAGGCGCGCTCACCCTATCCCATCCTGCATTTTGTCCCCTACATTGGGTCCGGTTATTCGCAGTTGCAGTAGGCAGAGCATTGTTAATGACCAGCGGTAAGAACGACCAGCGTAGACATTCGCTTTCACGCTCCCGACGGGCCAGTGGGCAACGTTTGAGGGCCACGCTAGGAGAGCACTACATCTCTTTCGCTAGTTCTTCGGAGCTGCTTAGCATCAGCCCGCAGTGTCTGACGAATTGGCTCGCTAAATGCGTATAGAGCAGTTGGCGCGTTTGCTCAGCGTGAGTGAAGAGTGGCTGGCAACGGGGGAGGGAAGGCGAGCCTTGTCACTCGATGATCATCTCTTCCTGAGCGACAGAGCTTCCCGAGACAGACAGGAGATACTCGGCTGCTCTTTGGCAGAGCCTTGGGTGCGATGAGCGGATTACCAACCTCAGTGGCATGAGTGAGACGGGATCAATGTCCAAGCGCTGTCCCGATGAACCGCGAAGCGACAAAGTCAGTTCTGTCCATTGATGATCATCTGGGCCAGCGCAATCACCGTCTGTATCGACATCACATCCTCGCCCCCATAGATGTTCAGCGATGCTATAGAAAGTCGGTAGGGAACCCTGCGGCGTGATTGAATGGAGTAATGAGTCTTCATGATTCGTTGTTTCGCCTATCACGACGGAAGGGGCTCGATATTTGATGTATAGCGAACAGAGTCAACACCATGGCCATGTCGCCAAGTATAACGGGTGTTCGTGGTCAGCTTCGGAGCTTTCGAATAGCTTGGAGCGCAGGCGCTGGAGTTATTTTTTTGCGTTTGTATCTACTGAACGAACGTCGCGAGCTGCTTGCGCTGGCTGTCGATATCGGTCGTACATGCGGGCGGTGCCCGGAATCGTTCACCCATCATCTTTCTTACGGCTTGCTGAGTAGTCATTAGGAGGAGCAGGCCAATAGCCCATTCCTCAGCATTCCGCCTGACTATCTAGGACATGCGAGTGATGGTAGTTCTGGCCACTCCTTGCGTGCCCATTTAACACTGTTCGGAATTTCATCGTTTAGACCCAAACCCTGCCGTTGGTCGAAAATCGATTAGCCTTACATGCCGTCTCATGGGAATAGAAGCAGGAAGCGAACTCAGCTTATCCTTACTAAAGATCATTACAATCAATGACTTATAAAAAAGATGTGAGTGCAACTGGCTGACCTGACCTGAAAGTCGATTTGCATTGGAAGCTCACAATTAGGAAGCACATGGATTGGGTGATGGCTTTTTGATATCTTTCAAGAAAAGCTGCCATACCAACCATAAACACATATTCGTAAATTCGGATAAGCGCTGTGCCGTGTTTGGTTATAAGGCGTGGTGCTATATATAGTTTTCGAGAATCCAATCAATCTGACGAATGGGCGTTGCGTTTTGGCGGGAGTTTGGTATGGCAGGTCGAAGGTATTTAGAATTATTTGTTATTTGGTATATAGCGAAAGTCGAGTGTGTGTGATTTTTATAGCATTTATAAGCGTTTAATGCTGCCGAAAAAAATTAGACTCTTTGGTATTGGGCACATCCTGGAACGAAAAATCTTTTCTACAGGTAGGAAGGAGTAAAGTTTTTAGGCGTTGAGCCGAGCTAATGGAATGGATTTTTAAGTGATCGCTTCCTGGATAAGCAGTAATGAATCTCATTGACTCGGTTTGCCGATGTGTACTTATTGCGGGCTGCGCATCGAGCCCTTTAGCTTTTTCTTTTGATCGTTCGTCTTCAGATCACGCCGATCTTATTGGTGTGTACCAGTCTGCATTTAAAAACGATGCACAACTGGCTGCGGCTCGCCACGCCTATCTGGCTCAGCGCGAAGCGGTACCCCAAGCTCGCTCCGGTCTGCTGCCCAATTTGACGGCTGGTGCAACCTCAGAAACAGTTCGTTTGGAGCGCGACGAACCCTCGCTCAGTCGAGAGCGCAGCGGGACCACGTTTCGAGCCAATCTCAGTCAGCCCCTTTTTCGCGTCGACCGATGGTTTCAATTGAAGGCGGCAGAGTCGAGTGTCGCTCAAGCGGAGTTGGAGCTTTCGGTTAAGGTGCAATCGTTGGCGTTGACTGCCGCTGAGGCATACTTTGAGACGTTGCGTCAGCTTGATGCTCTGGCAGCGGTCCAGGCTGAAGAAGCCGCTTTGCTCCATCAGCGCGATCAGGCGCAAGGCAGGTTGGAAGACGGAGCATCGAGCATCACTGACGTGTACGACGCTCAAGCGGCCTATGACAACGTGCAAGCGAATCGGCAAGTGGTGCAGCGAAAGGTTGACGATGCGTATGAAGCATTGGGTCGTTTGACCAACCGATCCTACAGCACCATTTCTGGAATCGGACATCAGCTCCCCGTCGAATCCCCGATCCCTAACGAGGCACAGTCCTGGGTCGACACAGCGGTTCGTCAGAACCTGCAGTTCCAAGCCAGTGAGCAAGCCGAGCAAGCTGCTGCCCAAACCCTCAAGCAGCATAAGGCTGGCCATTTACCCACGATCGATGCGGTAGCCTCTTACCGTAAGGGTGACAACGATAGTTTCGGTTACAGCAACCCTACCGACTTTGGCCGCAACGGCTATCGTGACGATGTTTCGCAGAGCAGCATCGGCATTGAGCTGAATATTCCAATCTATTCAGGCGGAATGACCCGCTCCAAAGTTAAAGAGTCAGCCGAGCGGCTTTTGGAAAGTCAGGACCAAAAGGAAGATCGACGTCGTGAGATTGTGCTGAACACTCGAAATGCGTTCAGAAGTGTCAATACTGATATCGCGCAAATTGCTTCCCGCCGCCAAGGCATTGTCTCTGCCAGAAAATCCGTCGAGGCCAATCAGGTCGGAGTTGATATCGGCTCGCGAAATATCGCGGATGTACTGACTGCGCAAAGGCAACTGTATGCAGTGGTTCGCGACTATAACAACGCACGCTATGACTACATTATCGACAACCTGAAGCTGAAGCAGGCCGCAGGGACTTTAAGTGTTGATGACCTCAAATCCTTATCTGTCTATTTGAAGCAGGATTACGTGCCGGAGCGAGATTTCCTTCCTCCGGGAGTTTGAATGGATTTTGTTTGATGCTTCCCCAGGCATCAAAGTTTTCTTAATCGTGATTTTTATCGTGCCAGAGGCTCGGGCTGTCGCCTGCGCAAGGAATCTGTAACCGCAATGATCGAAAGCGAAGCGGGCGAATCGACGCCTGAAAATGCGCCCCTATTTGACACCGGATTAGCTTCTCTTGTGATGCTCGCTCGGTTTCATCAAGTTGCGGCTTCCGCTGAGCAACTCGCTCATGAGTTCGGCAGTGTCGACCGCCCCTTTTGTCAGGCGGACATGCTGTTAGCGGCACGTAAGCTTGGTCTCAAAGCTAAGGCCGCGAGCACGACCATCGACCGACTTCATCGCACACCGTTGCCAGCCATCGCTACGGATGTGAATGGCGCATTCTTCATCATCGCGCGCCTGGACCAAGGCAAGGTGCTGATCCACAACCCAGCCGTGCAGCGGCCCGAAGTGATTACTTTTGAGGCGCTTGAGTCTCGCTGGACGGGCCAGGTGCTACTGATTCGCTCGGAGGCAAATACGTCTGGTGAATCATCTCGATTCGACTTCACCTGGTTTATTCCCGCCATCGTCAAATACAGAAAGCTGCTGGGCGAAATCATGCTGGTTTCGTTCGTGTTGCAGATATTCTCGCTGGTGACCCCGCTCTTCTTTCAAGTGGTGATGGACAAGGTGTTGGTGCACCACGGTCTGACTACCCTTGACGTCATTGCGGTGGGGTTGGCCGTGGTGATGCTGTTCGAATCGGGTCTGACGGGACTGCGCAGCTATGTATTTGCCCATACGGCCAGTCGCATTGATGTGGAGTTGGGCTCCAAGCTGTTCCGGCACTTGATCACGTTGCCGCTGGCCTATTTCCAGGCCCGGCGTGTTGGTGACTCCGTAGCGCGGGTCAGGGAGTTGGAAAACATCCGCAGCTTCCTCACCGGTAACGCGATCACCTTGGTCCTCGACGTACTGTTCTCGGTCGTGTTCCTGGCGGTGATGTTCTACTACAGCGGTTGGTTGACCCTCATCGTCCTGGCGTCGTTGCCGCTTTATATTCTGGTGTCGGTGCTGATTACACCCGTACTGCGCTCACGGTTGAACGACAGCTTCGCCAGAGGCGCTGAGAACCAGGCGTTTCTGGTCGAGACCGTTAATGGTATCGACACCCTCAAATCGATGGCCGTCGAGCCCCAGGCCATCCGTAAATGGGACAACCAACTGGCCGGTTACGTGGCGGCCGGTTTCAAAACCCAGACGCTGTCTACCATCGCTAACGAAAGCGTGTCACTGATTGGCAAATTGGTCACGGTGGCGACCCTATGGGTGGGGGCTCGTTTGGTCATCGATGGGCAGTTGTCTGTAGGTCAACTGATTGCCTTTAACATGCTGGCCGGTCGTGTAGCGCAACCGATCATGCGCCTTGCGCAGCTATGGACCAACTTCCAACAGACCGGCGTCTCCGTGCAGCGCCTGGGTGACATCCTCAATACGCGCACCGAGATGGCTCAGGCGACGCGCAGTTCGCTGCCGCCGATTCGCGGACATGTCGAGTTCGATCAGGTGCACTTCCGCTATCGCCCTGATGGGGCGGAGATCCTGCGGGGGGTAAGCCTTCGCATTGAAGCGGGACAGGTAATCGGCGTTGTCGGACGCTCAGGCTCTGGCAAGAGCACTTTGACCCGCTTGCTTCAGAGGTTGCACGTCCCGGAGCGAGGGCGGGTATTGGTGGACGGAATGGATCTTGCGCTGGCAGACGTCTCTTCGTTGCGCCGACAGATTGGTGTAGTGCTGCAGGACAACATGCTGTTCGCTCGCAGCATCCGTGAAAACATCGCGCTTGCCGATCCCGGCGTACCGCTGGAGAAGGTTATTCAGGTAGCCAAGCTCGCAGGCGCCCACGAGTTCATTCTGGAGCTTCCAGAAGGCTATGACACCGTAGTGGGTGAGCATGGTGCCTCGCTGTCCGGTGGTCAGCGGCAGCGGGTCGCTATTGCTCGCGCACTGATGGGTAACCCCAGGATCCTGATCTTTGATGAAGCTACCAGCGCACTCGACTATGAGTCGGAGCGCGTTGTGCAGCAGAACATGAAGGACATCTGCAAGGGGCGCACGGTCATCATCATTGCCCACCGGCTCTCAGCCGTGCGCGATGCCAATCGTATTGTGGTGGTAGACCGCGGCCAGATTGTGGAGCAGGGCAGTCATGCCGAACTCTTGAACCATCAGGCTGGGCATTACTCACGTTTGTATCGTTTGCAGCAAGGAGCCAGCAATGTCTAACGCTGAAACGACAGGCTTACTGCGACGGTACCGGCACGTCTTGCGCGAATCCTGGAGAGCCCGCCGAAGCATGGATGCGCCGAAGCGCCTGGCGCATGAAATACAGTTTTTGCCAGCTTCTCTTGAACTACAGGAGCGTCCGACACATCCGGCACCTCGGGTGTTCATGTGGGCGATCATGAGTTTCGCGGCATTAGCCTTGGCCTGGGCGTGTATTGGCAAGATCGATGTCGTGGCGACCGCCACCGGCAAGATCATCCCCAGTGGCAAGAGCAAGGTTATTCAATCCAGTGAAACGGCAGTGGTCAAAGCCATTCATGTCCACGATGGTCAGACTGTAAAAGCCGGTGAGTTGTTGTTGGAGCTGGACTCTACTGCCGCAGAGGCTGACGTGGGCCGCGTGCAAAGCGACCTGTTAGCCGCTCGAATCGACAGCGCTCGGGCAAGTGCCATGCTTGATGCCATTGATCAACAGCGAGCGCCCAAAACTCTGAATGGCGCGATTCCGGGCGCCGATCCCGAGCATGTGTTGGCTGCGGAGCGTTGGCTGCAAGGCCAGTACCAAGAGTACCGCAGCGGCTTGGAGACCGCTGAGGCCGAGATCGCTCAGCGCCAAGCCGACATACAGTCGGCCCGGGGCCAGGTCGCCAGTTTGCAGAAGACCCTACCTATCGTCGCGAAGCTCGCGGATGACTACCGGCATCTTTTGGAGAAGCAGTACATCGCTCGCCATGCCTACCTGGAAAAAGAACAGGCTCGGTTGGACATTGAACGGCAGTTGAGCGTGCAACAAGCCAGTTTGTTGCAGTCCTCAGCGGCGCGGCAGGAGGCTGAACGCAGAAGAGCTGGCGTGGTGGCCCAAACCCGACGGTCTATGCTGGATTTGTTACAGCAGGCAGATCAGAAGGTGGCGTCCTTGAAGCAGGATTTTGCCAAAGCTGAATATCAGGATGGGTTGACGACACTGGAGGCACCAGTGGATGGGACGGTGCAGCAGGTGAATGTACATACGGTGGGAGGGGTGGTGACGCCGGCACTGCCGCTGTTGACGATCGTACCCACCGGGCAGCCGGTTGAGGTTGAAGCTGTGTTTGAAAATAAAGATGTTGGGTTTGTGCATCCGGGGCAGGCCGTCACTGTAAAAGTCGAAACATTTACATTTACCAAATACGGAGCGGTTGGCGGTGAAGTTATAAGTATTTCTGATGACGCCGTTGAGGACGAGAAACGTGGTTTGATTTACAGCGGTAAGATACGGCTTGAGTCGGATCATTTAACGGTGAAAGGACAAAATATAAGGTTGTTGCCTGGCATGGCGGTCACCGCGGAAGTCAAAACGGATCAGCGTAGGATAATCGAGTACTTTCTAAGTCCGTTGCAAATTGCAGTTAATGAAAGTTTGCGAGAGCGATAGTGGGAGGAGCATGGTTGCTAAAAACTATGTGTTTATTCCGCAAATTAGGTTGGGGGGTGGTCGTCACGTCGTTCCAGGTGGGGTTGTTCTTATGAGTTCTAGTGATGTATGGATTAGGGGTGGGCAAAGATGCAAATAAGAAAATATTACAAGCTGGTTGTCCTGTCGATTGTTTCAATTCTATTTCTTTTTGCCACGGTAAATATACGGGCGGAAGGGCAGCGCGTTGAACTCAGACTTGAGGGCTCTAGCAGTGTTTCGGAGAAGCTAGTCGATGTGCCGCGAGACAGTCGTTATTCAATTCGCGTGGATTATTATTATGATGCGCACAATCTGGCTAGTCGGGCAGATTTGTGGAGGGCGGTGGGGGGCTTGCATATGGAGGCGCCTGGTAAGGCCGTTGAGTCGGGAGCTCCTTTTGATGTGCAAGTTCAGCTTATAGAGGAATCATCTGGTCGCCAAGTATATAAAGCAACCAAAAAAAATCCAAAGTTATCCTCTTGGGGTGAGGGTGTTTTGCATGCTGAAGTTGCTGATTTATTTCTTAAGTCGGGACGTTATCGTTTGATTGTTCGGCGCGATGGCTCCGCGGAAAGCATAAGGCCAAATAGCGCCACAGTTACTTTTATCAAAGCGTTTTACGGTAAATAGAGGAATTTATGCCTAAGTTAATGGTCAACGTCGCTAGTCGTGGCACCCCTTTATCGGATGGAGGTGCGTCTCAAACTGGGCATCTATGGTTTGAGTTGGTTTCAGATGATGGAAGCGCTCTAAGCTTCGGTTTTGCTCCCATCGAAGACGGAAGTCCCTACGGGCCTGGCGAAGTTAAGCGTCATGACGATGAACATTACTTAGGAACTGAATATAGTCAACAGATAAATATAACTGACTATCAATATCAAACCCTGCTCGATTTTGCGCAGAGTCCAGAGGCATATAATTTCAGTCTACAGTATTCAGGGATCAATAATAGTTGCATTGATTTTGTGTGGAAAGCACTAAGTCTTGTGGATCTTAACTCTGAAGGGTACGAGGGTGCAATCTGGCCGACAAGTAATATTGAGGCATTAAGGGCGCATCTTATTATGCCGTGGACTCAAGAACTTAATAATAAGTTGATCTTGGATATGAAACGGGCATTCGGTACTGCAGAGATAACGAGAAGTCCGATCATTTTGGATCTAGATGGAGATGGTGTCGAAACACTTGGCCTATCTGCTGGCATCCATTTTGATCACGATGGTAATCAGTTTTCCGAAGCGTCAGGCTGGGTGGCTCCAGATGACGGGTTATTGGTTCTCGACAGAAACGGAAACGGTACGATTGATGCCGGCAGCGAGTTGTTTGGTAATAACTCGATGGGAGCAAACGGAAATAAGGCTGCAAATGGTTTTCTATCATTAAGCGCGCTTGATGAAAATGGAGATGGCGTATTTGATGTGCGCGATTCCGCTTTTTCGCAAGTGCGGGTCTGGGTAGATGATAATTCTGATGGTGTCAGCCAGTCTGGTGAGCTTTATTCTCTTGAAAGTGTGGGAGTCGCCGCTATCAATACCGGGTACGAAGAACCTGGCGCTGTTGATGCTAATGGTGATGTTTCAGCGTCGGTTATAGATGCTAGTGGCAATCAACATCGTCAGGTGGGAACTTTTTTGCGCACGGACGGAAGTATTGGTATTGCGGAAGACGTCTGGTTCATAGCGGACGGTGCGGACACGATTGACCTAGCTGAAACGACTATACCTAGCGCTATCAGTATACTCCCTAATTTGGATGGATTTGGGAATGTACATAATTTGCATACCGCAATGGCGCTTGATGCTTCGGGGGAGTTGAAGTCGCTTCTTGAACAGTTTGTCAATGCCAATGATTCAACTACGCGCCAAAACTTGGTCATTGACATCCTATATCATTGGGCCGGGGTCGAAGATATCGATCCTGAAAGCCGTGCAGCAACTCAGATCTATGGAAACGTAATCGGGGATGCGAGGAAACTTGCGGTATTAGAAGCGTTTCTGGGTGAGAATTACTTGGGGACTTGGTGTTGGGGAACTCGTGATCCCAATCCCCATGGCCCGGCGGCAGCAATCTTGCTCCAGTCTTTTGATAATCTTATGGCGGCCGTTTACGGCAAGCTAATGCTGCAAACTCATTTCTCATCAATGTTTGATGGTGTGGAAATTGAATTGACCGAAACTGGCAGCGTTTGGAATGTGTCCTCTATAATTTCTAAGCTGAAGGTGCAGTTCGACAATGATCATGAAGCTGGAGCTGTGTCTATAACTGAGTTTGGAAGGAGTCTTTCTGAGCTTGGAGATTTCGGGCGTGGTTTGATCGAACGGCTCCAGCTTGCCCCTGCGACCGAAGACGGACTTTTCGATAGCTTGTTAAAGAATATCGGAAAAGATAGTTCTTTTGGTGGGTTTGGGAACGATGTCCTCAATGGTACGGGCCTGGATGACTCTTTGTATGGATTCAGTGGCAATGATCGTATATACGGAGGTCTAGGCGATGATCTGTTGTCGGGCGGTGTGGGGGAAGATTATCTTGCCGGTGGAGATGGTGCTGATGTCTACGAATTCGGTAGGGGCGATGGAAAGGATACCATTTTTAATGCCGATCAAGACGTAAGTGGTTCTAAAATTGACAAGCTGCTATTTGGTCCAAGCATAACCGCAGCGGATATTATAGTTCGACGCAACTACTATGATCTGATTTTGGAAATAAAGGGTACGTCGGATTCAGTTACGATACAGAGTTATTTTGACGAGGATACTGTTGCTAATCATGGTTACGCGGTCGATCGCGTCGTATTTGATGACGGCAGCTTTTGGACAATTGACCAAATAAAGATGGTCGTACAACGTCCAACCGACGGGAATGATGTCATTTGGGGTGATGCCTCTATCAATACCCTCAAGGGGGGCTTGGGCGATGATAAGTTATATGGTCTTGCTAATGATGACCTTCTTGATGGGGATGAGGGGAAAGATTTAGTCAACGGTGGTGATGGAAATGATGTGCTTGCAGGTGGCGAGGGTGATGATAGCCTCTACGGAAGCACTGGCAATGACGTCTTGATAGGCGGATTTGGGAACGATTTCCTAGAGGGTGGCGAAGGTTCAGATACTTATCAATTCGGCAAGGGTTGGGGGCAGGATACAATTAATAATCCTCAATTAGGCGTCGCCGAATTCGATGCCATTACATTTGCCGATGGTATTACTTCTGAGGATGTTATACTCAGCCAATCTGGCACAGACTTAGTCATTTCCTTGAGGGGCACAACAGATCGTCTGACGATAAAATATTATTTTGAACCGTCGGGTGGTCTCTCTTACCGAGTTCAGCAAGTTAACTTCGCTGATGGAACTGTGTGGACGTCAGATTTCATTAGCACCATGGCCCAGAATGGATTTGAGGGGGACGACCTTCTGCCAGGAACCGATGCTGCTGACTCGTTGGTAGGGGGATTGGGTAATGACACTTTGCACGGCCAAGGTAGTAACGATAGCTTGAGAGGGGACGACGGCAGCGACACTCTCTATGGTGGCGGCGGTGACGACATCATCCATGGTGGTAGTGGAAACGATATTCTTGATGGTGGAACTGGTAAGAATCAGCTTTTTGGTGAGGCGGGCGAAGATGTAATCCAGGTCGCCTACAACTCAACGGACAATACTTTAGCCGGAGGAACCGGTAACGATACGTTGACCGGCAGCTACTTTTCAGACACTTATTTGTTTAATTTAGGTGACGGTCAGGACACAATCTCGGAATATGATCCCGGTTATAGCGCTACGGATGTTCTTCGTTTCGGCGAAGACATACTCGCCAGCGATATCTTGATGCGTAGGACTGGTTCCGATTTGGTGTTCATGCATCGTAATGGTATCGATCAGGTAACCCTAAAAGCAGTGTTCGATCGAAATACTTCTGATAGTAGCGCTCTTGCTTCGGCCCTTATTGAGCGTATTGAGTTTGCAGATGGCACAACCTGGACATGGTCGGATATGGTTGCAGCGGGTCTGAGCCAGACGGGGACCGCGGGGGCGGACAACTTGGTTGGTTTCAATGGCAACGACATCATCCATGGAGGAAGTGGAAACGATACCTTGGATGGCGGAGCCGGTACCAACCAACTGTTCGGGGATGCCGGCGATGATGTAATCCAAGTCGCCTATAACTCGAGGGATAACACATTGGCCGGTGGGACCGGTAACGACACATTGACCGGTGGCTACTTTTCGGACACTTACGTATTCAACCTGGGTGATGGCCAGGACACTATCACGGAGTACGACGCCGGCCACTCGGCGATGGACACCCTGCGTTTTGGCAGCGGTATTCTCGCCAGCGACATTGTGATGCGTCGGACTGGTTCTGACTTAATGTTCCTGCACCGTAATGGCTCGGACCAAGTGACGGTTAAGGGGGTGTTTGACCGCAATGGTAGCGATGCGAGCGCTATCACCTCGACCCTCATTGAGCGTGTTGAGTTCGCCGACGGCACGTTCTGGACATGGTCGGACATGGTTGCGGCGGGTCTGAACCAGACGGGCACGGCGGGCGCCGATGCCTTGGTCGGTTTCAATGGCAACGACAACATTCACGCTGGCGCTGGAAACGATACCTTGGATGCCGGGACCGGTACCAACCAGCTGTTTGGAGATGCCGGAGATGATGTAATCCAGGTCGCCTATAACTCAAGGGACAACATATTGGCCGGTGGGACCGGTAACGATACGTTGACCGGAGGTTACTTCTCAGACACCTATCTGTTCAACTTGGGAGATGGGCAGGACACGATCTCGGAATACGACGCTGGTTTTAGTGGCATCGATACCTTGCGGTTCGGGGCGGGGATTCTGGCTAGCGACATTCAAGCCTACAAGTCAGGCGCTGACGTCGTTTTCATGCACAACAATGGCACTGACCAAGTCAGAATCAAAGGCTGGTTTGACGGGACGACGTCTAGTGCTTCTGTAGTGACGCAGAGCGTTCTTGAGCGTATCGAGTTCGCCGACGGCACAGTGTGGTCATTTTCAGATATTTCCTCCATCAGCTTGGGCCAAGTTGGCACGGAGCTGGGGGATGTGTTGGCTGGCGGTTCGGGGAACGACAACATTCGGGGTGGGGACGGGGATGACATTATCGACGGCGGAGCGGGAGTCAATCGGCTGTACGGCGATGCAGGGGACGACAGTATTCAAGTCGCTTCTAGCTCTAGAGATAACATTTTGGCTGGCGGTACTGGAAAGGACACGCTGAAAGGTGGCTACTTTTCGGACACTTACGTGTTCAATCTGGGTGATGGTCAGGACACGATCACCGAGTACGACGCCGGCAACTCGGCGACTGACACCCTGCGTTTTGGCAGCGGTATTCTCGCCAGTGACATTGTGATGCGTCGTGTTGGCTCTGACTTGGTACTCCTGCACCGTAACGGCTCGGACCAAGTGACGGTCAAAGAAGTCTTTGACCGCGATACTTCCGCTGCCAGTGCCGTAACCTCGACTCTCATCGAGCGTATTGAGTTTGCAGATGGCACAACTTGGACATGGTCGGATATGGTTGCAGCGGGTCTGAGCCAGACGGGGACCGCGGGGGCGGACAACTTGGTTGGTTTCAATGGCAACGACATCATCCATGGAGGAAGTGGAAACGATACCTTGGATGGTGGAGCCGGTACCAACCAACTGTTCGGGGATGCCGGCGATGATGTAATCCAAGTCGCCTATAACTCGAGGGATAACACATTGGCCGGTGGGACCGGTAACGACACATTGACCGGTGGCTACTTTTCGGACACTTACGTATTCAACCTGGGTGATGGCCAGGACACTATCACGGAGTACGACGCCGGCCACTCGGCGATGGACACCCTGCGTTTTGGCAGCGGTATTCTCGCCAGCGACATTGTGATGCGTCGGACTGGTTCTGACTTAATGTTCCTGCACCGTAATGGCTCGGACCAAGTGACGGTTAAGGGGGTGTTTGACCGCAATGGTAGCGATGCGAGCGCTATCACCTCGACCCTCATTGAGCGTGTTGAGTTCGCCGACGGCACGTTCTGGACATGGTCGGACATGGTTGCGGCGGGTCTGAACCAGACGGGCACGGCGGGCGCCGATGCCTTGGTCGGTTTCAATGGCAACGACAACATTCACGCTGGCGCTGGAAACGATACCTTGGATGCCGGGACCGGTACCAACCAGCTGTTTGGAGATGCCGGAGATGATGTAATCCAGGTCGCCTATAACTCAAGGGACAACATATTGGCCGGTGGGACCGGTAACGATACGTTGACCGGAGGTTACTTCTCAGACACCTATCTGTTCAACTTGGGAGATGGGCAGGACACGATCTCGGAATACGACGCTGGTTTTAGTGGCATCGATACCTTGCGGTTCGGGGCGGGGATTCTGGCTAGCGACATTCAAGCCTACAAGTCAGGCGCTGACGTCGTTTTCATGCACAACAATGGCACCGACCAAGTCAGAATCAAAGGCTGGTTTGATGGAACGAGCTCCAGTGCGGCTGCCGTGACTCAGAGTGTACTCGAACGTGTAGAGTTCGCTGATGGAACCTCATGGTCTCTGGCTGATATCGCAACTAAGGGCTTTCGCCAAGTCGGTACAGCCGGGAACGATAGCCTATCGGGGTCGAGCGGTAACGACAGCATCAATGGTGGAGACGGTGATGACCTACTGGATGGCGGATCCGGTACGAATCAGCTATTCGGTGATGCAGGCAATGATGTTATTCAAGTCGCTTACAATTCAAGGAACAACACACTGGCCGGCGGCTCGGGTAACGATGTCTTGACTGGTGGTTATTTCTCGGACACATACGTGTTCAACCTAGGTGATGGTCAGGACACTATCAGCGAGTATGACGGCGGTAACGTAGCGACGGATACTCTACGTTTTGGCAGCGATATTGTCGCCAGCGACATTGTGATACGTCGGACTGGTGCTGACTTAATGTTTCTGCACCGTAACGGCTCGGACCAGCTAATGGTTAAGGGGGTGTTCGACCGCAATGGTAGCGATGCGAGCGCCGTCACCTCGACCCTCATTGAGCGCGTTGAATTCGCAGACGGCACATTCTGGACATGGTCGGATATGGTTGCAGCGGGTCTGAGCCAGACGGGGAACGCGGGGGCGGACAACCTGGTTGGTTTTAATGGCAACGACATCATCCATGGAGGAAGTGGAAACGATACCTTGGATGGCGGAGCCGGTACCACCCAACTGTTCGGGGATGCCGGCGATGATGTAATCCAAGTCGCCTATAACTCGAGGGATAACACCTTGGCCGGTGGGACCGGTAACGATACGTTGTCCGGTGGTTATTTCTCAGACACCTATCTGTTCAACTTGGGTGATGGCCAGGACACGATCTCCGAATACGATCCGGGTTACGGCGGCCTCGACACCTTGCGGTTTGGTTCCGGAGTCCAAGCCAGCGATATCCTCATGCGCAGAACCGGTTTCGACTTGACCTTTCTTCATCGAAACGGGACTGATCAGATAACAGTCAAAGGCTTGTTCGATGGCGTGACCTCGAATACAAGCTCTGTAAGTCAAAGCGTCATCGAACGTGTCGAGTTTGCCGATGGCACGTATTGGACTTGGTCCGACATGGTTGCAACAGGATTGAATCAAACGGGCACGGACAATGCCGACACCATGCTCGGTTGGAATGGTAACGATATTATCTACGGCGGAAGTGGAGACGACACACTAGACGCGGCAGGCGGAACTAACCAACTGTTCGGTGATGCTGGCAACGATTTGATCCAGGTTGCTACGAACTCAAGGGACAACCTCCTGGTTGGCGGCACTGGTAACGATACTCTGACGGGCGGCTACTTCTCAGACACTTATGTGTTCAACCTGGGAGACGGTCAGGACACGATCTCCGAGTACGACCCTGGTTATGGTGGCATCGATACCTTGAGGTTTGGGACAGGGATCCTGGCTAGCGACATCCAAGCTTACAAGTCAGGGGCGGACGTCGTGTTCATGCACAGCAACGGTATAGACCAGGTCAAAGTTAAAGGCTGGTTTGACGGGGCGACGTCGAGTGCTTCTGTGGTGACACAGAGCGTGCTTGAGCGTGTCGAGTTCGCCGACGGTACGTCATGGGCTCTGGCGGATATCGCAGCTAAGGGCCTGCGGCAGGTAGGCACAGCAGGAGCCGATAGCCTGTCGGGCTCCAACGGCAATGACAATATCTATGGCGGTGCTGGTAACGACGTGCTTGACGGCGGAGCCGGTACTAACCGGTTATTCGGTGAGGCTGGGAACGACGTGATTCAGGTGTCTAGCAACTCAAGAGACAACACGTTGTCGGGAGGGGCAGGGGACGACACATTGACCGGCGGATACTTCGCGGATACCTATCTGTTTAACCGCGGCGATGGCCAGGACACTGTCAATGAGTATGATCCAGGCTATGGAATGAGCGATACCTTAGCGCTTGGGACGGATCTTAGCCCTCAAGACCTTTGGTTCCGCAGGAGTGGGTCTGATTTGGAAATAAGCGTCGTTGGCGGAGACGAGAAGCTGACAGTCAGTAACTGGTATCAAGGGGGTGTTTATCACATTGAGGCCATGAAATTGTCTGACGGAAAGACGTTGCTTGATAGTCAAGTTCAGAGTCTGGTCGACACGATGGCTTCGTTTGGTGTGGCTCCAGGTGCTGAAATGACCATTACCACGGATCAGCGAGCTCAGCTTGACTCGGTACTGGCAGCAAACTGGAAGTAAGTTGCCGTAAACGTTCCTTTCACATTGAGCGGTATCTAAATAAGCTGCCCCCGCGCAGGCACGTTGGCGGGGGCAGTTTTTTTGTCCATCGCAAACGTAGCGAGCAGGGTTTCTTCGCTTATGCCAGGACGATGACCGTGGAAAGCGACTAGGGCGTCGATCACTGACGTCAGCGACTCGAAGGATGAGTATCGATTCCCTGATGGCGTCTGCCCCAATATCAGCGTCAACATACCTGCGATGATGTTGAGGTGGGCCGTTTGGGTTCGGCCTCTTAACGTTTCCTCCCGGAAGCTGGGATTCAGGGCACGTTGGGGCGATACGGAAAATCGTAGAGAACCACGAGCTATTCCATAGAGTGCAATGTCCTTATATGGAACTGCACTGTCATAGGCTAGTGAAACAATAAATGCGTTACAGCCGCTACCCCTTTACTCGACCGCTTTCCAGCATGAATTGGGCGACTGATTGAGATCGATAAAATGGCGACATCTGTTTGATCAGTCCGATCGGTAAGCCAGCCCATACGCCTTTCATATGGATATGAGGCGCTCTACCGTGAAATCTGCTGCGCAGCAGCTGACCTCAAAAAAAGTGAGAAACAAAATTTCAAATTGATGCCGTGGCTTAATCGGAAAGCTTCAGATTTTTGTAGTAAAAATCGTAGAGGAGGCCTAAAGCAGGGCGGGCTGGAGGAACCGCGAAGGCTAGGTGTTACAGGCTCTTTCCCTGAGAGGAAGTCGTCATTGACTTCAAGTATTTGGTATTCCTTACCATACATTGCCGTAGCGCGCGAAGTGGTGTCCCAGCGGCGTCTACTGTGTTGCGTGTGTAATATTTAGTCAATTGTCTGGAAAGAATCAATTGCGAGCTACGCTTTAAATTGATGCGGCTTATTGCGAATTAATTTTTATTTGCGCCAATCTCGATCCGATCGACGGCCGCAGACTTAGTTGGGTCGCTAGGTGGCCGGGCAGACTTAACAGCAGGGTGTGCGGTCGAGCGCAGGGCAACCACTCACCGCATCCCTTATGCAACTGACGAATGGTTACCTTGTGACGGTATTCGTAAGTGGTCACAAGTTGTCATCGCTCGCTGGGATGCGTAAGCTGCTTTCTATGAACCAGTCTCCAGCACCTTCGCCCAGCACTCGCGGCCCTGCCGATCATGACATTCGCGACCAGATTGTCGCGGCGGCCAACGAGCATTTCAGTCAATACGGTTACGCCAAGACCACTGTGTCCGACTTGGCCAAGGCCATCGGCTTTTCCAAGGCGTACATCTATAAGTTCTTCGATTCTAAGCAGGCGATTGGCGAGGCCATTTGCTCCAGTTGTCTTGCGAAGATCGTCGAGGCCGTGGAGGAGGCCATCAACGAGCAAGGGCTCTCTTCGACAGAGCGCTTTCGCCGTCTGGTCAAGACCTTGATCACCACCGGAATCGACCTGTTCTTCAATGATCGCAAGCTCTACGACATTGCCGCATTCTCCGCGTCGGAGCGCTGGCCCAGCTCCCAGGTGTATGACGCACGGATCAAGCAATTCGTGGTGCAGGTGGTGCGCGAAGGGCGTGAAAGCGGTGAGTTCGAGCGCAAGACTCCCCTGGACGAAACCGTTGAAGCGATCCACCTGACCCTTCGACCTTTCGTCAATCCTCTGTTGCTGCAGTACAGCCTCGACCACGTCGAGGTTGCGCCGACGCTGACCGCGAACCTCATCCTGCGCAGCCTGATGCCCTGAACGGAGGGCTGCCGCGCGCAGCCGTCCCAAACCACACCACGTTCCTCGCTTTCGGTAGGGGCCTGACCGAGAAGTCGCTTTTTGTCTGCATAGTGACTATTGACACAATTAGTCACTTGAATAAGTATGGCTTCAACGATCCAGAGATCCCCTCGATCCAGCTTCGGCATGTGTTTGCGACGCTCGTGCGGGTTCTCGTTCAGCTCCGTAGGAGAACGTCGATATGACCCGCTTCGCTGAGGTTTTGGCGCAATTTGATCCGGGCGTGCCATTTGTGGCTCCGGCCAATTGGCAGCAAGGTCGAACGATCTTCGGTGGCTTGTCGGCGGCATTGTCGTTGGAGACGGTTTTGCGCGAGCGGCCTGAAGGCTTCCCGCCGTTCAAGTCTGCGCAGGTGTCATTCATTGGGCCCGTCACGCAACCCCAGACATTCCACACAAGCGTGTTGCGCGAAGGGCGATCCGTGACTTCAGTGTCGGTCGACTGCACGTCCGGTGATGAGCTGGCGTTGCGCACGACCTTGCTGTTTGCGCAGCCACGGGCCAGCCGGATTACCCATGAGGCGTGGGGTTGCCCGCCGGTGGAAGGCCCGTCGCGATACCCCACGCTGGAGCTGGACCGCGCCATTGCGCCGGCCTGCGCCTTCAACTTCGAGATGCGTCCCGCAGGCGGCTCGTTGCCGGTGTCCGGTGCGCAAAATCCCGAGCTATTGATGTGGGTCCGTCACCTGGATGCCCAAGGGGTGGACCCGGCGGTGGCCCTGATCGCCCTCGCGGACAGTCTGCCGCCAGCCGCCATGACCTGCTTCACGGAGCCGGCCGCCATCAGCTCGGCGTCCTGGACAATCGATCTGCCGCAGCCCGCCGTGGCCGGCGAATGGTTTCTTATCGGTTCCTTCAGTCGCCAGGCCTTCGAAGGCTATTCGTTACAGGACATGGAGGTCTGGGACGAGAGCGGGCGGCGAGTGCTTTGGGCACGTCAGACCGTGGCCATTTTCACCTGATAGAAAAGCAAACCGTTACACCCCTCAGCCAGTGTTCCTAGAGTTCTAATAATGAAAAAAATCTTGCTCAAGGCCCCTTTGGGGCTCGCCGTCACCCTTGCCACTTCCCAGGTGTTTGCAAGCGGCTTCGCCCTTAATGAACAGAGCGTCAGTGGGATGGGGGTGGGTTTTGCCGGGCGTTCCTCTTCAGCGGAAGATGCCAGCACGGTCTTCGGTAACCCGGCGGGCATGTCGCGCTTGAAGCACGAGCAGGTCAGCCTCGGCGCAGCGACGCTGTTTGCCAAGAGCGATATCAGCCAGACCCGCAGCACATTCGGCGGCCAGCAAGACGGTGACATGGTGCCAACCACCACGGTGCCGATGGGTTACTACGTCAAGCCGCTGGACGAGCACTGGGCCGTCGGCGTGGGTTTCTACGTGCCGTTTGGCTTGATCACCGATTACGGCAGCGACTTTGCCGGGCGTTACTACGCCAACAAAAGCGAAGTGACGACGCTGACCTTCCAGCCCACTGTCAGCTATGCCTTCAACGACAAGGTGTCGATCGGGTTCGGGCCGACCATCAACCGGATCAGCGGTGAGATCTCCGGAATGGTCCCCAATCCTCTGAGCCCCGGCAGCAACGATGGGAAGCTGAAAAGCAACGGCGACGACACCGCACTCGGCTTCAATGCCGGTCTCCTGGTGCAGGCCACCGACCGGACCCGCCTGGGGCTGACGTATCACTCCAAGGTCAGTTATCACCTGGACGCGAAGTCCAAGCTCACCGGCGGGATTTTCAGCGTCGTCGGGGTCAGCGGGCGTAGTTATGACGCGTCACTGGATGTGGACCTCCCGGAGTCAGTCGATCTCTCGCTCACTCATCAGCTCAATGACGACTGGACCCTTTATCTGGGCAGTACCTGGACACGCTGGAGTCGCTTCAAGGAACTGACCATCGAGAACTCAGGCTTGCCTGCACTGTTGAGCGGCGCGCTGGGCACTGTCAGCGAAGAACAGAACTGGCATGACACCTGGGCCCATGCAATCGGCGCGGCATACCGGTTGAACGACCAGTGGGTGCTGCGCGCCGGCATGTCGGTGGATCAGTCGCCGGCCAACAACACCAACCGCGGGCCGCGGATTCCAACCGGTGATCGCACCGTGCTCAGCTTCGGTGCCGGCTGGACGCCGGTGCAGGATGTGACGATCGACCTGGCGTATTCCTATCTCCAGGAAGAGAGCGTGCGGGTCAACGAAACCTCTGCGACCCGTGGCGCGTACAGTGCCAAATACCGCAACAGCGCCAGCGGTTTCGGTACTTCGATCAGCTATCGCTTCTGACGCGACATGCCGTGTGCCGGGCGCCTGTGCGGCGCCCGGCACACGGCGACCTTCATACACCCATGACATTGGCCATCAGGCGCTGGTGGAGCCAGCGCGGCGTGGCCCAGGTCAACACCGTGAGCGCCTTGTTGCCGAAACCGGGTACGACACTCATGCGCCCGGCTTGCAGCGCGCGGATGCCGGCGCGAACCACCGGTTGAGGTTGCATCATCACCTTCCTCAGCACCGGCGTGAGTTTCTGGCTGGCGCTTTGGGCAAACCCGGTATCGGACATGCCCGGGCACAGTGCGGTCACGACCACGCCATCGGCCTTGAGCTCCTGGTGCAGCGCCTCGGAGAAGCGGAGTACGTAGGCCTTGGCGGCTGAATAGACCGCAAAATGCTTCACGCCTTGATAGGACAGCAAGCTGGCGACCTGCAAAATGTGGCCGCGACGGCGGATGCGCATGTCCTGCGCGAAGAGGCGAGTCATGACCGTGAGGCTGGCGATGTCCAGATTGATCATTGCCAGGGACTGGTCAACGGCGTGGTCCATGAACGGGCCCTGCAATCCATGGCCAGCGTTGTTGATGAGTACATCGACCACAATACCCTGTTGACCCAGCCGCTTGTGCAGCTCGATGATCGCCGGGACCGAAGACAGGTCGACCTGCTCGACGATGACGTCGATGCCGAAGCGCTCGCGCAACTGGGCCGACAGCGCTTCAAGCTTGTCCAGCCTGCGGGCTACCAGAACCAGGGATTTTCCCTGGGCTGCGTATTGCCGGGCGAACTCCTCGCCGAAGCCGCTGGAAGCACCCGTGATGAGCACCCAGGAATTGTCGTTGCTTTTCATGTGGCTGGACTCCGGTGGTAAAGAAAGATTGAAAACAACATGTCAGATCATCGACTCGCCACGGGCTGCGGCTGAGGCGCTTGCCAGCCGCCACCGAGGGCCTTGAACGCCGCGACTGCCGCGCGCGCCGCCTCGGTTCGTGCCTGTGCCCGTGCATCGGATGCCTGGAGCAGCGTCTGGTCGGCGTTGAGGACGTCGATCAGGCTGGCCGCACCTTTCTGATAGGCAATAAAGGACGACTGGCGAGCCTCGCTCAGTGACGCTTCGCCTGAAATGAGGGTGGTCGCCTGGGACTCTCGGTTCACCAGGGCGGAGAGCGCGTTCTCGACATCCTCCGTGGCCCGAAGCGCGGATTGGCGGTAGGCCGCCAGTTCTTCAGCTTCCTGCCCCTTGGCCTGGTCGATCTGCGCGTTGATCCGGCCAAAGTCGAACAGCCGCCAGCGCAGTCCCAGTGCGCCAGAAGCCTGGCTGGCGCCGCCGGAGAACAGGTGCCCGGCCGACACGCTGGTGGCACTGCCGAGCAACGCACTGAGGGAAAATTTCGGGTAGTACTCGGCGATGGCTTCCCCGATGCGGGCATTGGAAGCGGCGAGCCGGCGCTCGGCGACGATGAGGTCCGGCCGCCGGCGCAGCAGATCAGCCGGCGTCCCCATTTCGTTGATTTGAGGGGGCAGGGGAATGCTGCCCCTCTCGGCCAATTGCTGGCGATGGGTGCCTGGCGGTGTGCCGAGCATGACATCCAGTGCATTCAGCGCGGCATCCAGGCCAGTCTGCAGCACAGGCACCGTGGCCTGCACTTGAGCGAGCGCGCCCTCGGTCTGGCGGATCTGATAGTGGGCGGCGAGGCCTTTGCTGTAGAGCAGTTGGACTTTCTCGAGCAAGTCCTGCTGGGTCTTGACCTGGCGGTTCGCGATGTCGAGTCGCGCTTGCAGGCCGCGCAGGGTGATGTAGATGTCAGCGGTCTGCGCGGCGACGGCAAGTCTTGTGGCGGCGACACCGGCCTCGGAGGCCTGGTAGTCGGCCAATGCGGCTTCGCGTCCGCGTCGCAGGCCACCAAAGATATCCAGCTCCCAGCTCGCGCTCAGGTCCAGCTCATAGGCATTGCCGTATCGGTCAAAGCCAGGCGTCGAATCGAGCACCCGGCCCAACGGGGTCTCGACCGATTGATAGGCGCGTGCGGTCTGGCCGCTGATGTTTCCCGAGGGCAGCAGGGCGGCATTGGCGGCGCCAAGGCCGGCTCGCGCCTGGGCAACGCGCGCCGATGCCTGGGCAAGGTCAAGGTTCTGCTCCAGCGCTTTGGCGATGAAATCGCTCAGTACCGGGTCGCCAAATCCCTCCCACCAGGTGTCGAGGTTGGTGTGCGCAGCACCGCGCCTTTGTTCGACAGAGGACTGGCCCAGGAAGCGATCCGAGAGCGCAGCGTCTGGACGCTGGTAATCCGGACCGACCGCGCAGCCGGCCATCAGGCTGGCGCCTACCAACAGAGCAAGGGGGCGGAAGGGAGGCATTGAAGTATCCTTAGGATCAATATTTGTGACCATATTATAGATCGGTCACAAGCTGTCAATGGATGAGCAACGCGCTCGAACGGATCCAAGACTCCCTGTTTACTTAGGATTACCTAGATGTGAGGTGAACTGAAAATAAAACCTGAAATGGTGACCATTGACAGAATTGGTCACGATAGCAAGAATGAGCTCCCCGTCCTCTGCTCAATAAAGGGAACCCATGCTCCGGCTCCGACCTGTCACCCTGGCCGCTTGCGTATTGCCTCTCGTCCTCACGGCGTGTGGCGATTCATCCACTGCCACCGATCCGCGCACGCTTGCTCCTCTGGTGAGGGTGGTGCAAGTGCAGGGGGCCTCTGCCAGTGCCCGTTCTTTCACCGGCGTCGTGGCCGCCCGGGTTCAGAGTGACCTGGGCTTTCGTGTTTCCGGCAAGGTGCTGGAGCGATTGGTAGATGCGGGCCAGACCGTTAAAAAGGGTCAACCTTTGATGCGCCTGGACCCGATCGACCTGGGCTTGCAGGCGCGGGCCCAGCAAGAAGCGGTCACGGCCGCACGCGCTAGGGCCAAGCAAACCGCGGATGATGAAGTGCGGTATCGTGAGTTGGTGGCCGCCGGCGCGATTTCGGCGTCGGGCTACGACCAGATCAAAGCCGCCGCCGACACCGCCAAGGCCCAGCTCAGCGCTGCCGAGGCGCAGGCCGACGTGGCTCGCAATGCGTCCGGCTACGCGGTGCTCGTCGCCGACGCCGACGGTGTGGTGATGGAAACGCTGGCCGAGCCGGGGCAGGTCGTCAGCCCTGGGCAACCGGTGGTCCGGCTGGCGCGAGCCGGGCAACGCGAAGCCGTCGTGCAGTTGCCGGAAACCCTGCGGCCCGCCGTCGGCTCGAGTGCGCAAGCGACGCTTTATGGTCGCTCCAGCGCAGCTGTCACCGCGAAACTCAGGTTGCTGTCCGATTCGGCAGACCGGGTGACCCGCACCTTCGAAGCGCGCTATGTGCTCGAAGGCGCACTGGCCAACGCACCGCTGGGTTCGACGGTGACGCTGCGCATCGCCGAAGGCGCGGCCCAGGGGCCGGTGATGCAAGTGCCGATCGCGGCGTTGTACGACCCGGGCAATGGCGTAGGCGTGTGGGCCATCGACGGTGAGCCGGCCAAAGTCACCTGGCGAGCGGTGCAGGTCCTGGGCTTGAGCGATGACGCGGCACGCGTCACCGGCCGTCTCAATGTCGGCGAGCAGATCATCGGCCTGGGCGCCCATCTGTTGCGTGAGGGTGAGTCCGTCAGGCTGCTGCCACAAAACGATGTGAAGGTCGCCGGGAGCCACCAATGAGCCTCAACCTTTCGGCTCTCGCGGTGCGCGAGCGCTCCATTACGGTCTTTCTGATTTTTCTGATTGCTGTCGCCGGAACCCTGGCCTTCTTCACGCTGGGCCGCGCGGAGGATCCGCCCTTTACCGTCAAGCAACTGACCGTGATCACGGCCTGGCCGGGCGCGACGGCGCAGGAGATGCAGGACCAGGTGGCCGAGCCCCTGGAAAAACGCCTGCAGGAATTGAAATGGTACGACCGCTCGGAAACGTACACCCGTCCCGGCCTGGCGTTCACCATGGTGTCGCTGCTGGACCGCACGCCGCCTTCACAGGTGCAGGAGGAGTTTTATCAGGCGCGCAAGAAACTCGACGACGAAGCCTCCAAGTTACCGACGGGGGTGATCGGGCCGTTAGTCAACGACGAGTACTCGGACGTGACGTTTGCGTTGTTCGCCCTCAAGGCCAAGGGCGAGCCGCAGCGCCTGCTGGCGCGTGATGCCGAGGTTCTGCGCCAGCGCCTGTTGCACGTGGCAGGGGTGAAGAAGGTCAACATTATCGGCGAGCAGGCCGAGCGTATTTTCGTTTCCTTTTCTCACGATCGGCTGGCGACCCTGGGGGTGTCTCCCCAGGATATCTTCGCCGCCCTGAACAGCCAGAACGTGCTGACCCCCGCCGGTTCCATCGAAACCCATGGGCCACAGGTCTTTTTGCGGGTGGATGGCGCCTTCGACAAGTTGGAAAAAATCCGCGACACGCCGCTGTCCATCCAGGGCCGGACCTTGAAGCTCTCGGACGTGGCGACGGTGGAGCGCGGCTATGAAGATCCGGCGACCTTCCTGGTGCGCAACAATGGCGAAGAGGCGTTGCTATTGGGCGTGATCATGCGCGAAGGCTGGAACGGCCTGGATCTGGGCAAAGCGCTCGATGCCGAGACCAGCAAGATCAATGAAGAAATGCCGCTGGGCATGACGCTGACCAAGGTCACCGACCAGGCGGTCAACATCAGCTCGGCGGTCGACGAGTTCATGGTCAAGTTCTTCGTCGCCTTGCTGGTGGTGATGGTTGTGTGCTTTATCAGCATGGGCTGGCACGTCGGGGTCGTGGTCGCGGCGGCTGTGCCCTTGACCCTGGCCATCGTGTTCGTGGTGATGGCGGCCACCGGCAAGAACTTCGACCGGATCACCCTGGGCTCGCTGATCCTGGCCCTCGGGTTGCTGGTGGACGACGCCATCATCGCCATCGAAATGATGGTGGTGAAAATGGAGGAGGGCTACGACCGGATCAAGGCCTCCGCGTATGCCTGGAGCCACACGG
This sequence comes from Pseudomonas sp. MS646, assembly GCF_036693845.1. Classification (NCBI taxonomy): domain Bacteria; kingdom Pseudomonadati; phylum Pseudomonadota; class Gammaproteobacteria; order Pseudomonadales; family Pseudomonadaceae; genus Pseudomonas; species Pseudomonas sp. MS646. Next base: position 3,237,375 of record NZ_CP144763.1, on the reverse strand, counting down.
CCGCGCCGATGCTCTCCGGTACGCTGGTGACGGCGATCGGCTTCATGCCCAACGGCTTTGCCCAGTCCACTGCCGGCGAATACACCAGCAACATGTTCTGGATCGTCGGCATCGCGCTGATCGCCTCCTGGGTCGTCGCGGTGGCGTTCACTCCTTACCTGGGGGTGAAAATGTTGCCGGACATCAAAAAGGTCGAAGGCGGGCACGCAGCCATCTACGACACGCCACGCTACAACCGCTTTCGTCGCATCCTGGCGCGGGTGATCGCGCGTAAATGGCTGGTGGCCGGCACGGTCATCACCCTGTTTGCCGTGTCCATCCTGGGCATGGGCCAGGTGAAGAAACAGTTCTTCCCGACCTCCGACCGCCCCGAGGTGATGATCGAAGTGCAGATGCCCTATGGCACTTCCATCGAGCAGACCAGCGCCACCACCGCCAAGGTCGAGGCGTGGCTGCAGAAGCAGGCGGAAGCCAAGATCATCACCGCCTACGTCGGGCAGGGGGCGCCGCGTTTCTTCCTGGCGATCGCGCCGGAGCTGCCGGATCCATCGTTCGCCAAGATCGTGGTGCTGACAGACGATCAGCAAGCCCGGGAAACCCTCAAGTTCCGGCTGCGCGAAGCGGTGGCCGAAGGGCTCGCTCCAGAGGCGCGGGTCAGGGCCACGCAGATCGTCTTCGGTCCGTACTCACCGTTCCCGGTGGCGTACCGGGTGATGGGGCCTGACCCGTCGAAACTGCGGGAGATCGCCAGTCGCGTCCAGGACGTCATGCAAACCAGCCCGCTGATGAGGACCGTCAACACCGACTGGGGACCGCTGACGCCGACGCTGCACTTCAACCTGGACCAGGACCGTTTGCAGGCGGTCGGGCTGACCTCCAGCGCCGTTGCCCAGCAGCTGCAATTCCTGCTGGCGGGCGTGCCGATCACGGCGGTGCGCGAGGACATCCGCTCGGTGCAGGTGGTCGGTCGGGCCGCGGGGGACATCCGTCTCGATCCGGCCAGGATCGAAGGCTTTACCCTGGTAGGGGCCACGGGCCAACGCATTCCCCTGTCCCAGGTCGGCGAGGTCGATGTGCGCATGGAAGACCCGATCCTGCGACGGCGTGACCGCACGCCCACCATCACCGTGCGCGGCGACATCGCCGAAGGCTTGCAGCCGCCGGACGTGTCGAGCGCGATCATCAAGCAATTGCAGCCGATCATCGACACGCTGCCCCAGGGTTACCGGATCGAGCAGGCCGGGGCCATCGAGGAATCGGGCAAGGCCGGCAAGGCGATCGTGCCGCTGGTGCCGATCATGATTGCCCTGACGCTGCTGATCATCATCATCCAGGTGCGTTCGATCTCGGCGATGATCATGGTGTTTTTCACAGCGCCCCTGGGGTTGATTGGCGTGGTGCCGACCTTGCTGATTTTCCATCAGCCGTTCGGCATCAACGCGCTGGTCGGGCTGATCGCGCTGTCGGGCATCCTGATGCGCAACACGCTGATCCTGATCGGGCAGATCCATCACAACGCGCAGGAAGGGCTGGATCCGTTCAACGCCGTCATCGAGGCCACGGTCCAGCGTGCACGCCCGGTGTTGTTGACGGCCCTGGCGGCGATCCTGGCGTTCATTCCGCTGACGCACTCGGTCTTCTGGGGCACGCTGGCCTACACGCTGATCGGCGGTACGTTCGTCGGCACCATCATGACGCTGGTGTTCCTGCCGGCGATGTATTCCATCTGGTTCAAGATCCGTCCCGGTCATCCGGCGCAATGAAGCAGGCTGCGGCCAGTGTGCGTCAGGCTGGTGAAGGGCGGGTCGATTGAAAAACGAAGAGGTGCTTATGTTGAGTCCCACAGGTCAGAAGCGAATCGTCGTCACCGGTGTCGGCCTCGTCAGCCCATTGGGTTGTGGGGTGGAGGAGGCCTGGCGACGGTTGTTGGCCGGCCAGTCCGGCATCCGTCGGCTGGCTGACGCCATCACCGAAGGCACGGGAGTTGCCGTGGGCGGCCAAGTGCCGTCGCTGGAAGATGATGCCGTCGCCGGCTATGCCCCGGAACGAGTGATTTCGGCCAAGGATCGCAAGAAGATGGACCGCTTCATCGAGTTCGCCCTGGTGGCTGCCGATGAAGCGCTGGCGCAAGCGGGCTGGCACCCGACTAGCAGCGAGCAGCAGGAGCGCACCGCGACGATCATCGCGTCGGGTGTGGGTGGCTTCGGCGCCATTGCCGACGCCGTCCGCACCACGGATGCCCGCGGGCCGCGTCGCTTGTCACCGTTCACCGCGCCGGCGTTCCTGGCCAACATGGCCGCCGGGCACGTGTCCATCCGGCACGGTTTCAAAGGCCCGCTCGGTGCACCTGTCACGGCGTGTGCGGCCGGCGTGCAGGCGATCGGTGACGCGGCGCGGCTGATCCGCAGCGGTGAGGCGGACGTCGCCCTGTGCGGCGGCACCGAGGCGGCGATCGATCGTGTGACCCTGGGGTGCTTTGCGGCGGCCCGGGCGCTGTCCACCGGCTTCGCCGAGCATCCGCAGCAAGCGTCGCGGCCCTTTGATCGGGATCGGGATGGGTTCGTCATGGCCGAAGGGGCCGGGGTGCTGGTGATCGAATCCCTGGAGCATGCCCTGGCCCGTGGGGCCACGCCGTTGGCGGAACTGGTCGGCTATGGCACCAGCGCCGATGCCTACCACCTGACGGCCGGCCCGGAAGACGGCAACGGCGCCCGGCGCGCCATGGAACAGGCGCTGCGTCAGGCGGCTGTCAGCCCTGCGGACGTGCAGCACATCAACGCCCACGCCACGTCCACTCAAGTCGGCGACAGCGGCGAACTCGCGGCGATTGGCGCGGTGTTCGGGCGCGATCGCGGCGTGGCGATCACCTCCACCAAATCCGCGACCGGGCATTTGCTGGGCGCGGCTGGGGGGATCGAAGCGGTTTTCACGGTGCTGGCCCTGCGCGACCAGATCGTGCCGCTCACGCTGAACCTGCATCACCCCGACGAAGCGGCCGAGGGGCTGGACCTGGTCGGCCTGAGCGCGCGAAAAATGCCGATCACTCATGCGCTGTCCAACGGCTTCGGCTTTGGCGGCGTCAACGCCAGCTTGTTGCTGCGGCGCTGGGATGCTTGATGTTCCAGTGAGCTGTTAGCGTGGGAACGTTTGCCGGGGGGAAAGTGGACTTTCCCCCCCCCCCCCCCCCGGCAGCCCGCATTCGCGCCCTTAAGCAATCGGCCTAAGGTAGACGCCGTTGCTCAGGTTCTGCTTGAGCTGGTTGCTCGTCTCATCGGCCAACACCTCTGGCTGATCATTGATGACGCCCTCCAGCACACGCTGGACGACATCGTGGGCCGAGGCCTCGTGTCATGTCCGTGTCCACGAAGGCGACATGCACGCCGACCACCAGCGGTAAAGGGACGGATTTATTTACCGAGGCAGCGGACAATATGAATCTGTCCCTCTGTTTTGCTTCTTAGGTTTTGGAGCCGTGAAGAAGAAAAACACGGCTACCCAACGGTATATCTGTCTTCTGAATGTCACCCGCTATGCTAAACGGGTCGTGAAGACGTTGCTTGCCCCCACGAACCCACATCAGATTTTGTAGGGTGGTTTCGATTCTGTCCCCCATTGGTGTTTCAATAACAAGTGCCACGCTTGAACGTACCGGGTGCGGAAAGTCATGAGGGATGCCAGGGCAAATCACGCAACCGACACCATTGACTTCGAAGATTTCTTCAACTTCGCAGATCAAATGCATGTAATGAAGACCTACGTGAGGGGACTCCATATCCTAACCTATCGTTCGCCTGGCCGATTCAGGGGTTTTGAGGTCGTCAGCTTTCGGCCAGAAGCGAACAGTGAAGTCCCTAACCTGATGCACCTGCCATCTTGACTCGCGGATGAACAGGAATAGCCACGTTATGAAAATTGTTGGTAAGCGGATGTTAAACACACCTTGCGAATCTTTCGTCCTCTCCGGTTTCGATGACAGCTTGCTTCGCTTATGCTTCCCGACTCACGCGTAAGGATTGGGGTAGGTGTGACGGCATGGAAGCAGATAAATCTTGTCCTGTAGTTCTGCGAGTCCGCGAAACGCTTGAAATCTTAGCGTTCGAGCATCCATTAGCAGGCTTTCAGCTGGTCAAAGGCAGTGTCGAGCCAGGTGAGTCAGCCGACCTGGCTGCGGTTCGAGAGCTGAAAGAAGAAGCAGGGATTCATTCGACAGTTGGGCGACATTTGGGGGAGCGGCGCTCCATCGTAACTGGACAAACATGGGCATTTCATGAATGTCATGTTGCCCAAGACCTTCCAGATACTTGGGTGCATTTTGCAGAAGATGATGGAGGCCATGAATTCAGATTCTTTTGGCATCCTCTCGTGAGCGAGCCCTCTGAGAGTTGGCATCAGGTTTTCAGGGATGCTTTGAGCTTTCTTCGGAAAAGGCTCACTGAAGCCTAAGTGCGCTTACAGCTTTTCCTGGGGTGGTCAGGCCGGCATCCACTACTGTGGTTCCAGCTCTGACCATAAAGGACTGCGTCTGATACCGGCCATCAACGTTCCGTAGTCTTCAAACTTGCTGACGTTTACTTCAACCTGACTCTTCCACGTCGCCTCACATTCTTCGCACACCCAAAGTGAGATTTTTCTAGAGCGGATAAGCATTGCTCGTATGTATCCTTGGTGGCATCTTTGGCGTTCGACCAGCATGTTAATAATCTCTAGTAGAACTCGGTGCAATCCAATCCCACCGGTTGTTCTTGGCCGGTCGTCGGCTACTGCCTGATGTTGAACATTCGGGAGATCAAGGCTGTAGCTTTTTGACCGTCAGCGTCATATAGACCAGTCAGCAATCTCTGATCCGTGAGCTTATGAAGGTTGAAAAAATTGTAGAAGGCTTGACCGAGCCTCTGTTGTTGGAAGGCGTCTTGATTCCATTGGATCAGAAACTCATCGTAAGCAGCTTTTTCGATTTCCAATGCTGCATGGCTTTCCATATGCACCTCCCGTGGCTATAAGCGATTTCAGAGCGTACCCAGCCGGTTTGGTTGGTGCAAGGAATGACGGCTGCTAACCCGAAACGGACATTGCCTGGATTTGAAGTTGACCGTCAATGAAACCGTATTGCAGCATGGCATTGAACATGTGGCGGCTCTGCGGCCGCTCTGTTGGATAGAAAGCTTATGAGTGATGCAAGCGTACCTTCGTACCCAACCGGAAGAAGCTCATGATCAGGGTGTTGCCGAAGAATGAGCTCGAGAAGCTTTCGATGAAAGCTGGCGCAGAGGGTTTAACCCTGGGTGATATTGCCGCCACTTGTGAGGAGTTTGATGTCACACCGCAAGATGTGCTGAACGAGCTGTCCGTTGCGGTTGCAGAAGGTTATCTACAGGGATCTTTGATCTACGATTTTTGCGATGACGTCATGAACGGGATCGTGAATGCCGTGGTTGAGGTGGGTATGACCAACGAAATGCCTCAGCCTGCATTCTCGCTTTATCAAGCGTTCGATCAAGGCGAGTGGATCCGTAGTAGCGACCCGCCTGAGACTGACCCCAGTGAGAAAAACACGAAGCCGTTGGTCCGAGAAATATTACGTGCCCTTAGAGGCTAGCTCTCACAAATTGAGAGTTTTCGCTCTTTGGCTGGAAGCAGGTGCGGATCGGGCGGCCGTTTTCAGCCTGCCTTGACTGATAGCGCTCGCCAGGCAGTCATTCGAACAACTCTCTCTCTGATCTGTAAGAGGTATCGACCGAGGTTATGACACTTGTGAAAGGGAATTTTATAAAGTTGACTCACGTCGATTCTACAAAGGCTTTGTACGTCGATTGGATAAATGTTCGTGATGCAGTGCCAGGAGATATTGCAGTCGTCAAAGAAACATTTAACACGGATTCCGGAATCATCGTCCGCCTATCATGCGAGCCTCGATCGGGCTTTCAAGAGTGGTGCGCCACCTTTCATGAAGCAGATCTGACCTACGAGTTATTGCTCATAAAATCAGGCCCAGATGATTAAGTTTAAAAGGCCGCTTGGGTTGCAGGCGGTCGTTCATAAACGTTTGTCTCTGACCGGTTTCTGCCGTCATGGCTGATAAATGCGCTGGCCAATCCGCCGTGTTTGGTCGATTGTTGGACCAGTTCTCATACGAGGTATTCGCGCTTTGCAGGTAGTCAGATGGTGATTCGCGATTTGTTCCATCCCCGGGGAGGCTTTCGATTTCCTCAAAAAGCCAGACTGATAGAGTGTTTACCAGGGGGAGGTGGGCTCCCCCCGGCAGCCCGCATTCGCGTCCTTAAGCAATCGGCCTAAGGTAGACGCCGTTGCTCAGGTTCTGCTTGAGTTGGTTGCTCGTCTCATCGGCCAACACCTCTGGCTGATCATTGATGACGCCCTCCAGCACACGCTGGACGACGTCGTGGGGCGAGGCCTTTGGCACGCCTTCGAGGCCTCGTGTCATGTCGGTGTCGACGAAGGCGACATGCACGCCGACCACCAGGGTGCCCTGGCTCGCCAGTTGCAAACGCAGGCCGTTGGTCAATGACCACACGGCGGCCTTGCTTGCCGAATACGTGACCGTGTTGGGCAGGTTGACCCAGCTCAGGGCCGAATGCATGTTGACGATCGCGCCGCCACCGTTCGCGGCCAGGATCGGTGCGAAGGCCAGGCTGGTGGCCAGCGGCGCGACGGCGTTGGTCTCGAACTCCTGGCGAAGGTTCTCCAGGCTGATGTTGGCTTTCGATTGGTTGCCGTGGATGCCAGCGTTGTTGATCAGCAGCGTCAGGTCTTGCACGCTCTCGACCGCCGCGGCGATGTCTTCAGGGCGCGTGACGTCGAGTTTCAGTGGTACCACGTTCGGTTGGGCTTCGACGGTGGCGGGGTCGCGGACCGCGGCATACACCTTGGTGGCGCCTGCTGCGAGAAGGGCCTGCACGTACGCCTTGCCCAAGCCACGATTGGCGCCGGTGACCAGGGCCACACTGCCTTTGATTTGCATGTTGAATCTCCAGGTGTTGACGAAAGAGAAAGCGAGGCATCAGCCCCGCAGGGGTTGTTTGACGAGGCTGCCTCGCAGGACGAACAGGACCAGGGCAATCAGGCACGCCGTGACCTGAATGCCTCCCAGTGCCGTGACCGGCGCAAAAGGCAGGACCGAGGCCAGCCAGGTGGTCAGTGCGGCGGCGGCCATGGAGACAAAGCCCAGCAGTGCCGACGCCATTCCGGCCTCCTTGCCGAAAGGCCCCATGGCGATGGCCGTGCCCAGCGGATTGGCCAGCCCCATGCCCCAAAGAAAGGTGATCATGGACAGGGCGTAGCCACCCAGGCTTGGATTGGCCGGGCCCACCAGCAGCAAGGCCCCGCCAGCCATGGCGCAGATGATTCCCAGCAATGCGATGATCGCCGCGCCATGGCGGTGAGCCAGGCGCGGCGCTGCCATGCCCGCCGCGAACACCACGAACACCGTGGAGGCGAAGTACAGGCCGGTCTGCAGCGACGTCAGGCCCAGGCCTTTCATCAGGATGGCCGGGGCCGCGGCGAACGAGGCGAACAGGCCGCTCATCAAAAGGCTCATGGAAACGGCCGGCAGGATGAAGCGCTTGTCCAGGGCCAGGCGCCGATAGGCGAGCAGCACGCTCCTGGCCGAATGCGGTGCCCGGCGGTCAGCGGGGTGGGTTTCGCCAAGGCCGCGGACATAGAAGAGGGCGAGGGCGATGCCTGCCAGCCCCACCAGGATGAAAATGGCGCGCCAGCCGAGGGTGTCGGTCAGCACACTGCCCGCCAGCGGCGAAAACCCCGGTGCGGCAGCCGTGGCGACCATGGTCAACGACAGCGCGCGGGCGAGGGTCTCGCCCTCGAACAGGTCGCGTGCAATCGCCCTGGACAGGACCGAGGTGGCGCACACGCCCAGCGCCTGGACCACGCGCCCGGCGATCATGACCTCCAGGGTCGGCGCGAAACCTGCGATGACGGTGCCGACGACAAAGACGCACAGCCCGCCCAACACCAGCTTCTGGCGCCCGTAACGGTCGGCGAGCGGGCCGACGATCAACTGGCCGAGCGCGAACGTGATGAAGAAGCTGGAGAGGGTCAGCCCCAGCTCGCGGGTGGTCACCCCGAGTTCGTCGCCGATGGCTGGAAATGCCGGCAGAATGATGTTGGTGGAGAGCATGCCGATGGCGGCCAGGCCTGCCAGCAGCGCCACGGTCCGCCCGGTCAGGGGCTGAAGTGCCTGGGTGGAGTCGCTTACGGAAGTCGTCATCCCTTTAAGCCTGTTGATCGAAGCGGTTGTGGTGAGCGACCAGGAGACAAAAATCAGCCAACAAGGTCGTTGTTATGTATGATGATCATCATATTTAGCGGCAAGCATGATGATCATCATGCAATCCGTCAAGCACAAAAACGGAGGTTTCCATGAGGTATTCCTCGGACCAGACAGCAGAGCGCTACGAGAGCATTGTTGAAGAAGCGTCTCGGCTGTTTCGTGCCAAGGGTGTTGCCGGGGCGAGCATTGCCGAGGTGATGAAGGCGTCAGGGCTGACCCATGGTGCGTTTTATGCGCACTTCGACTCGAAGGAAGTGTTGGCGTGCGCCAGCCTCGAACGGGCGATGGATCAGTTGGCGCAGAAGCTGCGCGAGACCTTGTCGAACAGTGACGTGCCCAAGCAAGCGTTCCTGGCCATGTACCTTGCCGAGTCGCACCGGGACCACCCGGAAACCGGCTGCGCCATGCCCGCGCTGGCGATTGACGTGGCGCGTGAGCCCGGCATGCGCCGCTCCTTTACTCAGCGGGTGGCGCGCATGGTCGAGACGTTGAAGTCCGGCCTGCCATGGCGGCCTGGTCGCTCGAGGGAAGACCAAGCCACCAGCTTTGTCGCCTCGATAGTGGGGGCGATGGTGCTGGCCCGAGCGGTCGACGATCAGGCATTTTCCGCACGCATCCTGCGGGCGACCCATGAAGAACTGCTCGCCGCTGATCGGCAGGCGCAGGAGCCCACAACATCGGCGCCAGTCGAGGAAAGCAGTGATGCTTACAAGCAACCTGTCGCAACAATATCTAGCAAGCTAGATAATGTTGAGCGACAGGCGTCAGCAACCGGACTCGACGCCCATCTGTCGTTCGCCTTGTACAGCGCTTCGAATCGGATGATGCGCCTTCACAAGCCCTTGCTGGATCCCTTGGGCCTGACGTTCCCGCAGTACCTGGCGATGCTGGAGCTGTTCAATGACGCCCCCAGGACCGTGGGCGACCTCGGCGCCAGGCTCGGCATGGACACCGGAACCATCACCCCCTTGCTCAAGCGCTTGGAGGCGTCGGGCAGGGTGACACGCACGCGGGACAAGGACGATGAGCGTCGAGTGCTGATTGCGCTGACCGATGCCGGCGAGGCCTTGCGCGAAGAGCTCCTGGCGGTCGGCCAGGCGATCGAGGCGGCTTGGCCGCTCAATTGGGAGGCGCGACAAGCGCTGGCGGCGTTTGCGCGAGGGGCGGGCGAATAGCATCCCAGGCTATAGGGCCGGGCGCCGTGAAGGGCGCCCGGCCCTTGATCACATCGCCTCGGCCTCGGTCAGCCCCTGGTCTTCACCGAGGAACCCGCCACTCTGGTGCTGCCACAGCCGGGCGTAGGTGCCGTTCCTGGCGAGCAGTTCGGCATGGGTGCCTTGCTCGATGATGCGTCCGTCATCCATGACGATGAGGCGGTCCATGGCCGCGATTGTCGAGAGGCGGTGAGCGATGGCGATGACGGTCTTGCCTTCCATCATTTCATCGAGACTTTCCTGGATGGCGACTTCGACTTCCGAGTCGAGGGCGCTGGTGGCTTCGTCCAGCAACAGGATCGGCGCGTTCTTGAGCATCACCCGGGCGATGGCAATGCGTTGGCGCTGGCCACCGGAAAGCTTGATGCCACGTTCGCCCACCAAGGTGTCGTAGCCGGTGTGGCCCTGGCGGTCGCTCAGTTGTTGGATGAACCCGTCGGCCTGGGCGTTCACCGCGGCCTGGTGGATCTGTTCGTCGGTCGCGTCCGGGCGGCCATAGGCGATGTTGTCACGGATGGAGCGGTGCAGCAGGGACGTGTCCTGGGTGACCATGCCGATGGCGCTGCGCAGGCTGTCCTGGGTCACCTTGGCGATGTTTTGCCCGTCGATGCGAATCTCGCCGCTGTCCACGTCGTAGAAGCGCAGCAGCAGGTTGATCAGCGTCGACTTGCCGGCACCGGAGCGGCCCACCAGACCGATCTTCTCGCCCGGGCGGATACTCAGGCTCAAGCCATCGAGCACCTGACGCTCGCCGCTGTAGTTGAAGCTCACGTTGTCGAACGTGACCGCGCCGCCAGCAGGGACCAGCACGCTGGCGTCAGGCGCGTCCTGGACCTTGGGCCCCCGGGTGAGGGTTTCCATGCCGTCCTGCACGGTGCCGATGCTTTCGAACAGCGAGGTCATCTGCCACATGATCCAATGCGACATGCCATTGATCCGCAGTGCCATGGCCGTGATCGCCGCCACCGCGCCGGTGCCGACTTCACCTTGGTGCCACAGCCACAAGGCATAGCCGCCCGCGCCGATGATCAGCGCCACCACCAGGGCCTGGTTGACGATCTCGAACTGGCTGACCAGGCGCATCTGACGAAAGCCCGTCTGCTTGAAATCTTCCATCGCCGCCCGCGCGAAGTGCGCCTCACGCTTGGAGTGGGAGAACAGCTTCACGGTGGTGATGTTGGTGTAGGCGTCCGAGATGCGCCCGGTCATCGACGAACGTGCGTGAGCCTGTTCCTGGCCGACCTGTCCCAGGCGCGGCACGAAATACAGCATGGCGAGCCCGAACAGCACGATCCAGGCAATGAACGGCAGCATCAGTTTCAGGGCGAAACCGCCGGCCAGGGCAATGATCGCAATGAAGTACACGCCAATCCCGGGGGCGATCTCGATGACGGTGAACAACACTTCGCGCACCGCCAGCGCCGTCTGCATCACCTTGGTCGTGACCCGACCGGAGAACTCATCGGAAAAGAACGAAAGGCTTTGCCGCAGCATCAGCCGGTGAAAGTCCCAGCGCAACCGCAGCGGCAGATTGATCGCCAGCACCTGGTGCTGGACCATGGTCCGCAACGCCACCAGCCCGATGCTGGTGATCAGTACGATGCCGATCCCCCATAGCACACGGCTCTCCTGGCCCTGTGCATCACCGCCGGCCTGCCAGGTCGAAAGCAGGTCCACGACCTGCCCGAGAAACGAGAACAGCCAGGCTTCGTAAATCGACACGCCGGCGCTCAACAGCGCGAACACAAGGATGTAACCGCGGGCACCCCGCGTGCAGGCCCACAGGAAACGGGTCAGGCCGACCGGGGGCGGGGGCGCTTCATCAGGTGGGAAAGGGTCGAGTCTTCGTTCGAACACACGAAGCATTGTGGCCTCCGAAAGGATCAAGTCGGGGGTGATTGTCCCATGTTACGTCTGCCTTGAGGGGCGTACGGCCCGATGTTCTGTGAGCCGGGCAGGCCGCGCCCATGTCCAGCCGCTTGAACGCCCCCTGCAAGTCATCTCTGACAACAGCATCGCGAGGAAGTCAGGCGCGCTTGCACGATTATTCTCTGACAGGGATCGACAACGTAGCCCGAAGGCCGCCCTCTGGCCGGTTGAGCAGTTCGATCCGTCCGCCCAAACGCGTTGCGATGGTGGCGACGATGGTCAGGCCAAGGCCCGCGCCTTGTGGACTGCCGCGGCTGTAGAACCGCTCGAACAATCGTGCTCGATCCGCCTCGTCGATGCCCGGTCCCTGGTCGTCGACGTTCAGTTGGTAGAAGTTGTCGACCCGGGTCAGTTGTACGGTGATCACGCCGTGTTCCGGGGAGAAATTGGCGGCGTTGGTGATCAGGTTGTTGAGGGCGATGTCGACAGTGGCCGCGTCGGCCAGGACATGGAACGGTTGGTCGCTGACGTCGAAGGCCAGTTCCAGGTGCTTGCTCAACAGCCACGGGGTGAGCTGCACCAGGCTGTTGCGCACGGTCTCGCTGAGGTCGATGTGCTCCAGCACGGGTGCGCCGGCCTTGGGTTCGAGGCGGGCCATGGTCAACAACTGGCTGACCAGGCGACTGGTGCGATCGACCCCGGCGATGAGGAACGCCAGGGACTCCCGTCGCTCCTGTTCGGTGCCGGCCTCCTGCAGGTTTTGCGCGTGCACCCGGAGCACCGCCAGCGGGGTGCGCATCTCGTGGGCGGCGTCGGCGATAAAGCGCCGCTCGCGCCCGAGCACTTCCTGTATCTGCGCGAGCATGCGGTTGAGCGCCGCCTGCATGGGTTCGAGCTCGCTGGGCAGCGGCGTCAGTTGCAGGGGTTCGAGGGAGCCGCTGTGGCGTGCGCGCAGGGTCGCCGCCATGTTCGCCAGCGGCTTGAGGCCCCAGCCGATGGCGAGCCAGACCATCGCTGCGAGCAGCAGGCTACCGATCGCGTTCGGCCACAGCGTGTGACGCACGATCCGGTCGACCAGATCCGCGCGCACGTCACCCCGTTCGCCGACCCAGATGCGCAGGCCGTTCTGTGGGTCTTCGAGGATGAAGGCGCGCCAGTGACGGCTGTTCAGGTCCACCACGTCGCTGAACCCAGGCTGGGTCGGCGGCGAGCGGAAGGAGGGCGCGCTGGCGGTGTGCACCAGGACGTCGCCTGCACGGTTCCATACCTGGAAGGCGATCTTGCGCTCGTAGGGATGGCCGTCGCCGCGCAACGGCGCGTCGGCCAATGCGTCGTTGAACGCCCGGTACAGGTCGGCATGCTGCTGCGCCGCCAACGGCATGCGCATCACCCCTTGCAGCAGCCGCGCGTTTTGCGCCAACTGCGCGTCATAGACTTCCGCGATTTCGTGGTTGCTGTCGTGCAGGTTGAACGCGCTGAGTACCGCGAGCCCTGCGAGCAGCAGGCCGATGATCAAGGTGAGGGTGCGGCGGCGGATCGACGTCATCGGCGTTCTTCCACCAGGTAGCCCACGCCACGGATGGTGCGGATCAGATCGGCCGAGAATTTCTTGCGCAGGTGATGGATGTGCACCTCCAGCGTGTTGCTTTCGGCTTCTTCACTCCAGCCGTAGAGCAGTTGCATCAGTTGGTCCCGGGTGATGACCCGGCCCGGCGGTGACAGCAATTCGTGCAGGAGCTGGTATTCCTTGGGCGTCAGGGCGACGGGCTGGCCGTGGTAGCTGGCTTGCTGCGTACTGGGGTTGAGGCTGATGCCGGCGTGCTCGATCAACGCCTGGGCCCGCCCGGCACTGCGTCGCAACAAGGCCCGCAAGCGGGCCTTGAGTTCGTTGAGGTCGAAAGGTTTGACCAGGTAATCGTCCGCGCCGGCATCCAGCCCGGCGATGCGATCCTCGGTGGCGTCGCGAGCGGTGAGGATCAACACCGGCAGGTTCGAGCCGGTATTGCGCAAGCGGCGCAACACGTCGAGGCCGTCCATGCGCGGCAACCCGAGGTCGAGCACGGCCAGGTCGAAGGTTTCGCTGAGCAATGAGTGCAGGGCGCTACCGCCATCCTTGAGCCAGTCCACGGTGTAGCCCTCGCGCCCCAGTGCCTGCTGAATGCCCTCGCCGAGGGCCACGTCATCCTCTATCAGTAATAAACGCACCTGGACTCCCATCAGTCGAGTTTTTTGTCCACGTCCACCATCAGCGCGGCAATCTCTTTGCGCCGCCCGGCATCGGCGCTTTCCCGGCCCGGACGGGGCGCGGCTTGCAGGGCTTTTTGCAGCGCCGCCCTGGCTTCAGCGTAGTGCTTTTGACGGTAAAGGTGATCGCCCCAGAAGTACAGGCTGTCGATTCCATCGGGGTTCAGTTGCAGCGATTGCTTGAGCAGTTGCTCGGCCTTGTCGCTGTCGCCAAAGCCGATCGGCCAGCCTGGGACCCGGTCATACAGCGCGGCGAGGCTGGTGTAGGCTGAGCCTTGCAGGGCCTTGGGGTCCAGGCTCAGGGATTTTTCCAGGTCGGCTCTGGCGTCCTTGGCCTTGCCCAACGCTCCGAGGCCGCCCTCGGCGCCGGCCCAACTGCTGGTGACGATGCCTTTCCAGATCCAGGCCTCAGCGACCGCCGGACGTTCGGCAGTGAAGCGTGTGGCTTGCGCCGCCAACTGCTCGAATGCGGCGGCGCGCTGTTTTTCCGGCATTTCGTATTGGATGTGCGCCCAGCTCTGCTGGATGCCATCGAGGCGTTGCTGATCGGCGGTGTCCATTGCCCAGGCACCTTGGCTGAGGGCGCCTAGCAACAGGCATGCGAGGATGTTTTTCATGGTTTTGGTGGCTCGTTCTCGGTTTTTTCACTGAGGCGGCGGATCAGCGGCAGTTGCTTGCGCAGGCCGCGGTCCACCAGGTTTGGCAGCAGACTGTTGAGGCGCACGAAGAAGCGCTCCGGCCAGCCCAGGTACACATCGCGGCGCTCCCCGGCGATGGCATGGGCCACCGCCGACGCCACGGCTTGTGGGTCGTCGACGCTGGCCTTGAGCGCATCGTTCAAGGCTTGCGCGGCGGCGCTGTTCATCGAGGTGCGGGTGGCGCGGGGCGCGACGTACAGGACACTGACCCGGGTATCCGCCAGTTCCCGGCGCAAGGCTTCGGAAAAACCGCGCAGGGCAAACTTGGTCGCGCAGTAGCTGGCATAACCGGGGTAGCCGATCGAGCCGTAAGTGGAGCCGACATTGACCACCATTGCGCTGTCCGCCTGCTTGAGCATGGGCAGCAGCCGTTTGGTCAGGCAGATCGGCGCACCGACGTTCACCGCCAGCATCCCCTGGATGTCACTGTCGTCGAGCTGTTCGAGCATGGCGAAGTGGTTGACCCCGGCCGCATTGATCAGCAGGTTGATGCCGCCCACGCTCTCGGCGGCAGCCAGCACCTTGCCCTGGTCGGCCGCCAACGTCAGGTCGGCGGCCACCCAACTGAGGTTCTGCGGATAGCGCTTGAGCAAGGCCAGCAGCGCGTCTTGGTGCCGCGCCACCGCCAGTACCCGCGCACCGGCCGCGCACAAGGTCTCGGTGATCGCCAGGCCGATGCCGCCGCTGGCGCCGGTCAGCACGACTCGCGCCTCATGCAGCTGCATGGTGTGCCTGCGCTTCACGGGGCAGGCCCCGGAACATGTCGGTGTAGAGTCGATAGACAACCTTCGAGGCATGCATCACCGCGGCCTGATCTTCCGGGTCTTCAAGCTTGTTCATCAGTCGGCGGTAGGTCTGCATGTGCTCGATGTCGAGCGAGCCGTGGGAGCTGAGGTAGCTGAAAGCGGTTTCCGGCAAGGCCAGGCGTTCGCGGATGCTGCCGGCGGCGTGGGTGGCCAGGGCGATGCTGGTGCCTTCGAGCACATTGACCATGCCGAACAATCCTACCGGGTTGCCTCGGGCGATGGTGTCATAGAGGAAGCTGGTCATCAGTTCGATCGACAGCGAAGGCTGGCCGTCTCGAACGGCGTCACGGTCCCCGCCACATGCGGCGATATCGTTGAGCACCCACTGTTCGTGGCCATATTCATCCTCGATGTACTCGCACACCGCCTTGCGCAGCCATTCCAGGCGTGTTGGCAGGCGCGCGCCGCACGCCATCATCAGCGGCACCGTGTGGCGCACGTGGTAGTAGGCCTGGGCCAGGAACGCGCGATAACTGTCCAGGCTGACCCGGCCTTGCAACGCATCGACGATGATCGGCAGGTTGAACAACTCGTGGCGTTCCTGTTGCGTGGCTTCTTGCAGGGTGTCGAAAAAACTCATGATGCAGGCTCCTCGGAAAGGGCGGATTCAGTCAGTTGGTTGCGATACAAAGCGACGATGGCGTCACGACGGGGACGCCCATTGGCGGTGAGCAAACCGTTGGCGGCGCTGAAGGGCTGGGGCAGGCGGGTCCAGCGGTGCACCTGGGCATAGCCGGGAAGTGCCTGGTTGGCTTCGGCGACGGCGGCGGCCAGTTGCTCGTCGCTGCAATCAGGGCGATGGGGCCAGAGCAAGGCATGGTTGAGTGGTTGGGCCTCGCCGTACACGAAGGCTTGGGCGATGTGGCGGCGCTGGGTCAGTTCGGACTCGATCCACTCTGGATTGACGTTGCGCCCGAAGCTGGTGACGAACTGATGCTTTTTGCGACCCTTGAGGTAAAGAAACCCTTCGGCGTCGAATTCACCCAGGTCGCCGCTCGGCCACCATTGTTCGGTGTGCAGCGGTTCGCCCAGGTAACCCAATAGGGTCGAGCCCTTGATCAGCACTTCACCGTCCTCGGCCAGGCGTACTTCAACATGGGGCAGGGGTTTGCCAACGCTGCCAGGCCGGTGAGCGCCGGGGCGGTTGAGGCACACCACCGAAGCGCATTCGGACAAGCCGTAGCCTTCGTAGACCGGCAGGCCGAGCCGCTGCGCGCGGTGCAGCAGGTCTTGCGCCACCCGAGCCCCGCCCACCGCGACAAAGCGCAGGTGACGCGGGTCGAACGCCTGTTGTTCGGCGGCGCTGACCAGCATCAACAGCAACTGGGGCACCAGGATCAGGCTCTGCGCCTTGCGGTCGGCGAGGTTGCTCAGCAGGCGCGGCACGTCCACGCCGCTGGCGCCCTGGATGCCCAGGGTTTTCTGGCTTGGCAGGCTCAACGTGGCTCCGGCGTAGAGGGCGGCGTAGCAGCCGAGATTCTCCAGCAGGATCGCCAGCGGCAGCAGTGCCACATGGTGCTGCGGCGCGCTGGGCAGGCTGGCCTGCTCCAGTTCCCTGGCCACCCGTAGCAGGCTGTCGGCGCTCAGGCAGACGCCTTTGGGCGTGCCGGTGGTGCCGGATGTAAAGGTCAACTTGGCGGTGCCGGCCGGCAGGCGCTGCCCACCCTCGAAGGTGCGACACCAGAATTCACCGCGCCGGGTGTAGCCAGCGGCGATTAATTCGTCCGCAAGCTCCGGCTCGGCAACGACCCGTGTCGCCTGGCTCTGCATCAAGCAATGGGCCCGCTGGGCCGGGCTGAAAAACGGCGGTAGCGTCACGCAGGCCACGCCTTCCCACAGCGCGGCCAGGTCCCACAGCATCGCCTCGATGCCATTGTCCAGCGCCAGGGCGATGACGTGCGCCTGTTCTTCGCGCAAGCGCTCCTGGCGATACAGCACCTGGGCGTACAGGGTCACGTAGTCGATCTTCTGGGTGTCGCCCCACAGCGCCACGGTGCCGTCGTTTCGTCCGGCATGGCTGCGCAAGGTTTCCTGGAAACGCTGCAGTTCAAGCGACATGGCAGGCACCTTCAATCGACGTGGGCAAACCGAGGCGAGTGAACAAGCCGATGTTGCGTAAATGAATGAACCCGGCACGGATGTTCCCCACGTGCACCCAGGGCTTGCTTTCGTAATAGCTGCCCCAGTGATGGCGCTCCTCGCCCAGGCGTTCGGGGTCGGCGGCGCACAGCGTCACCGGCTTGAGGCCCAGGCGGTGGAAGCTGTTGACCAGGCCGATGTTGCCGGTGAAAGTCACCCACTCCAGCCCACCCATGGCCAGCAGGTAGGTAATGGCGATGATGCACAGACGGGCGCTGCCGGTGTCACTGGCCGCGAGATTGCCGACCTCGACGATCACGCGACGGTCCACCGTACGGTCGGCGGCTGCGCTGACCAGCAGCTCGATCGGCGCTTGCAGGTAACGTTCGAGAAACAGCGGCTCAAGGTGCGCGCGGCGCAGGCCGGCCACCGCGCAGAGCTCGCCAGTGCCGTTGTGCACGCCCAACAACTGGGGCATGAACTGACGGATGTCGGCACCGTGGGCCTTGCGGAAACGCTGTTGGATAAACGCTTCGAATACGGCTCGCTGAGCGTCACCGTGCTCTGCACCGGACAGGCTCATCAGGGGTGTTTCAGCCTGGCCAAAGTGCAGGGGCAGGGGGATGTTCCAATCGGACTCGGGCATGGGCAGAACGCCTCCCTCAATGGATTTGAGCGAAGTATCCGTGCCGTTTCTTAACGAAGTCTGAAGGTGAAGAAGGGTTAATGACGGGGTGGGGTCGTGGATGACCAGGGGGAGGGATATGCTGGTCAATACTTATTCTTTTACTGAATAAGCATAAGAAAATATATTCCTTTGGCGCATTAACCATTCTGCTACATTGCGCTGACCGGACCGCCGGATATGTTTAACCTATTTAATGGTACGACTATGTCCGGCGCCCGACTCTTACAAACCAGCCTTGAGGTTCTGTCTCATGACGCAACCCAGGCCGCGATTTTCCTCTCTGGCAATACCTGCATCAGTCCTTGTGCCTCCATTGCCGTTCCATCCGTGACCGGCAAACCTCTGCCTTGTCAGGCTAACAGCGAAGCCAGCAGTGCAATCAGCGAAGGCTTGGCGTTTCTTCTTTACGCCATGTGAAGCATCGCTAAGGGATATCTCCCTGCCATCAGTCCAGCCGTTATCTCCAAGTATTGCCCTGGTTCATAAGGGCACGACTTGGCGCGTGAGCGACTGGATGCCTGACCTGAACACTCCTTATCGCGACTGACAACAATGCCAAACTACCTGGATGAAGCGCATCGCGCTGAAGTCGGCAAACTGACCATGACATTGGCCAGCCAGACTGAATGGCCCACCTGGCTATTGCTGGTTGGTTTCTACATGGCCTGGGCCGGCATTATCTTTTATGGGCAGGCACTTGGCGAAGTGTTCACCCTTGTTCTGCTGATTCCCCTGGTCGTGCTGTGGCTGTCTATTCAGCATGAACTGATTCACGGCCATCCAACCCGTTGGCCGGCCGTGAACAAGGCCCTCGGGTTCCTGCCGTTCGCGGTCTGGTACCCCTACGATATTTATAGAGACACGCATTTGGCGCATCACGACGACGCGATGCTGACGGTGCCTGGGCACGATCCAGAAAGTCGCTACGTCACACGCGCAGCCTGGTCACAGTCACCGGGCTATGTCAGAGCGTTGCTATGGGTGAACAAGACCGTGGGCGGCCGCTTGCTGATGGGCGCGCCTTTCGCGGTGATATCCCTTCTAAGTAGCGAAGTCAGAAGTTTGTTTAGCCCGGGGCGGAGCGCCGGGCGGATGTGGGTCGTGCACGTGCTCAGTGTCGTCATGGTGCTGAGCTGGGTTGAACGCTACAGCGCCATCAGCGCTGTGCAGTACCTGTTTCTAGTATCACTGCCGGCCTTGTCCATTTCGATGATCCGCTCATTTTACGAGCACCGGCCATCAGCGCTTCCAGAACACCGCACGGTTATCAATGAATCGTCGGGGCCGTTGAGTTGGCTGTTCCTGAACCTCAATCTTCATCTGGTACATCACGATCTGCCCGGCTTGCCCTGGTTTTATCTGCCACGGGTGTACTGGGCCAGGCGTAGCCAATGGATCGCTCGAAACAACGGCTATGTCATCCACGGTTACTTCCAATTACTGCACCGACATCTGGTCAATCCGGTGGATTGCCCACGTCATCCTGCCAGCCACTGAACTGACTGAAGCTAATCTGGGCGTCGGAAAATGATACGTTTTGAAGCCATCAATAAAACGCATAAAGGCAGCCTACGGATGGCCGTCAGCGATTTAACGCTGCATGTCCGCGAAGGGGAGATCTGCGTATTCGTCGGGCCCAGCGGGTGTGGCAAAACAACCATCCTGCGAATGATCAACAGGTTGGATAGCCAGGACAGTGGCCGTATCCGTGTCAATGGCGTGGCCACCGATGAGCTTGATGTCGTTACGCTTCGTCGCGGCATTGGCTTCATGATGCAGAGTTCGGCCTTGTTTCCTCACCAGACGGTTGCAGAGAACATCGGCGCCGTACCGCGGCTCTTGGGGTGGAGCAAGCCGGACATCCGCCAGCGCGTGAGTGAGCTCATTTCCCTGGTGGGGCTTCAGCCGGAGTTTCTCGATCGATACCCTAATCAGTTGTCGGGCGGTCAAAAGAGTCGGGTCGCCCTGGCGAGGGCATTGGCTTCGGACCCTCCGGTGGTATTGATGGACGAACCCTTTGCCGCACTTGATCCGGTGATACGCGAGCGCTTGCAGGACGAACTGGTTGCACTTCAGAGGCGTTTGCATAAAACCATCATCCTGGTGACCCATGACATGGAGGAGGCCATCAAGATTGGTGACCGGATTGCCATTTTCGAGGGCGAAGGGAAGCTGGTGCAGTTCGACACGCCGCACAATGTCCTGGCTCATCCTGCCAGTGACTTTGTGAGGAACTTCATCGGCAAGGACCCTCTGTTAAAAAGACTCTCGCTGATGAAAGTCTCCGATCTTCCAAACGACGACATCGCTTGCGAATTCAAACTCTTGCTGGATGACAAGTCCAATCCGTTGAAATGGGTCAGTGAATCGGATGTGCCTGTTCCCGAACTGACAACCGTGTCGAGCAATGACTCGTTGCACCATGCTCTGGTTAAAATTCTGACTGCTCCAATCGGTGTGGTTGTTCGAGTTGACGAAGAGGGTGGCTACGAAGGATGCCTCTCGATTGCCAGCCTTCACAGCGCCCTCAATCAGCGCCGCGTTGGAGGTGCGCCATGATGGATGGAGCCTGGGTGTTGGAAAACTGGCAACTGATCGGGCAGTTGTTAATTGATCATGTTCAACTGGTTAGTTTGGGGTTGATTGCTGGGTTGCTGTTAGCAAGTGTCATGGTGCTCCTGACATTGTGGAAACCGGGATTGGCGCGGCCGATGATTTATGTCAGTGGAGTACTTTTCACCATTCCATCCCTGGCACTGTTCATCCTGATCATGCCTTTTACCGGTTTGTCGAAGACAACGGCGGTGATTGGTTTGAGTCTGTACTCGTTGCTGATTGTGTTGCAGAACACCTTGGCGGGGCTGGCGAGTAACCCTCAGGAGGTGCTGGAAGAGGCAAGTGCGCTGGGGTATACGCGCCTGCAGCGGTTTTTCGGGATTGAACTTCCCCTGGCGTTGCCTTCGTTATTGGCTGGGCTGCGCACCACCTCGGTGACCCTGGTCGGACTGGTGACTGTTACCGCATTAATTGGTCAAGGCGGGCTGGGGCAACTCTTCATTACCGGGTTGGCGCAGAGTTTTACAACGCCGGTGGCGGTCAGCCTTATCCTGACGGTGATGTTGGCCTTATGTTTCGATTATCTGTTTTATTCAATCGATAAGTGGCTGGTGCCTTGGGTGCGCTGATGGACATGATCACAGATGTTTATCTTTGGTTTTCACTGTCGGAAAACTGGTCGGGTGAAAACGGAATACTGACTCGACTGGCGGAGCATATTTATTACGTGTCGTTGAGCCTCGCCATTGCTTGTGCGATAGCGTTGCCTCTCGGAGTACTCATGGCCAATTACCGCAAAGGTGCGCAGGTGGCCATAGGGGTGTTCAACATTGGGCGAGCATTGCCGTCGCTCGGGATTGTGATACTTGCAATCATGCTCATTGGCTATGAAACCAGTACGGTGATTATTGCGTTGGTCACCATGAGCATCCCGCCGATATTAACCAATACCTATGTGGGCATCGATCAAGTGGATTCGTCCCTCAGGCAGGCTGCTAGATCAATGGGGATGCGCAGGTGGCAGATGTTCATTCAACTCGAATTGCCGTTGGCATTTCCATTGATCTTTTCTGGATTCAGATCGGCCCTGGTGCAACTTATTGCTACGGCGACCATCGCCGCCTATGCCGGGTTCGGTGGACTTGGCAGGTTTTTGATCGACGGACTTGGCCGTAACGATACGCCGCAAATCATTGGTGGCGCCCTGGTGGTATCGGCCCTGGCGATCGCCAGCGAGTGGGTGTGCTCACGGATAGACACACTCATGCTTCAAAAATGGCGAGCAAATGATGTTGAACCGAGTGCTACATGATCATGGCATTTAAACGTGCCTATTAATTTTTGCAGAGGTGCAAATCAAAATGAACGACAAACACCGTTTGAAGGCTCGGTTACCGCGCGCCACTTCACTGTTGCTGGGATTGTGCGCGTTGCTCGGCAGCCTGTTTGCCAGTGCGCAATCCATTACCGTCGGCGGGGCCAACTTTTCCGAGCAGACCATTCTGGCCAACATCTATGCATCGGCCCTGAAAAATCAAGGGATTGACGTCAAGACCCGGCTCAACCTGGGGAATCGCCAGATCATCGCCAAGGCGTTGGAAAACGGCGATGTCGATGTCGTACCTGAATATATCGGATCGCTGCTGAGTTTCTATGACAGTAAGACGGCCCTCACCAGCCAAACGCAAATCGTCAGCGCCTTGCAGCAGAAGTTGCCGGCAGGCCTGCAATTGCTCGAATCCTCTTCGACAGGGTCCATTACCGCTTGGGCCGTGACCCAAAAGACCGCGCAAAAGTACAACTTGCGCACCTTGTCCGACCTGGCCCCTGTCTCAGGTGAACTCACCGTGGGTGGGCCACCGGAAGTCGCCACTTCCGCATTAGGCCTGCCCGGTTTGAAAGCGGTCTACGGCATCAACTTCAAGAGCGTCAAGTCGCTGGACATGGGCGGGCCCTTGTCGCGGCTGGCGTTGAATTCAGGCGCTATCGATGTCGCTACCGTCGTCTCCACGCAAGGCATCCTGGCCAAGGAACCTTGGGTGGTGCTTGAGGACGACAAGCATCAACAACCTCTGCAAAACATTACGCCGCTGGGACGCAGGGCGTTGCTGACCCCCGACGTCACCAGGGCGCTCAATGAGGTCTCGGCAAAGCTGACCGATGACGACCTCAAGCAACTCAACCGCCTCGTGGATATCGATCACAAGGACCCCGCCAAGGTAGCGGCGCAATGGGTCGCCGAACATACCAGCAAAACGACCCACTGAACGTGATATGGCGAGAGGCGCGGAGGCGTTATGTCCGATAACAGCATGATATTGAATCTGTTCTTTTTTAATCCCCAGGGGGACCATCGTTTTTCCTGGCGTCATCCGCTGTCACCGACCCATGAAGTGCTGACGTTGGGTTACTACGTCAAGTTGGTGCAGGCTGCCGAGGCAGCCAAGTTCGATGCGGTGTTTGTCGCCGACCACGTTGCGGTCTGGGATTCCGTGGCCAGCGGGCTGAGGCACTATGCAAATGCCCGGCTTGAACCCATTACGCTGTTGTCTGCGCTGGCTGCCGTTACCGAGCACATCGGACTGATGGGCACTGCGTCAACGTCCTACAACGAGCCGTTCAACCTCGCACGCTACTTCGCTTCACTGGACTATCTCAGTGGCGGGCGAGCCAGCTGGAATATCGTGACCTCCTGGTTGGAAGAAGAGGCTCGCAACTTTGGATTGTCGGACCTCACAAAACACGCTGACCGTTATCGTCGGGCCGAAGAGTTCATCCAGGTCGTCAAGCAACTTTGGGACTCCTGGGAGGAGGGGGCACTTGAGTTTGCCAAGGACACTGGCGATTTTTCCGATCCCTCGAAAATTCACCCGATCAACCATAAAGGCGTGCACTTCAACGTACGCGGGCCGCTTAATGTGCCACGTCCACCTCAAGGTTATCCGGTCCTGGCTCAGGCGGGGTCTTCCGAAGCAGGCAAGGATCTGGCCGCGGCCCATGCGGACGTGCATTTCTGCTTCATCCATTCGGTCGAAGAAGGCCTGGCATACAGGGCCGATCTGAATCACCGCCTGGAATCGAAGGGCAGGCATAGCCGCGACCTGAAAATCATTACCGGCGTGCTTCCGGTGGTTCTGGAGGATGAGACTGAGCAAGAACGGCGCCGACAACTGGAGGACAGCCTCATCATCGATGCTGTGGCGATTGATCTGGTCTCCAGCTACACCCGCCTCGACTTGACGGGGCTATCACCCGACGGACCTTTGCCCGCGTTGCCGGACGAATCCGGGTTTGATGGCATTCGAACTGAGCTGTCCCTCCTCAAGCAGTACGATGCATCCTTGTCTATCCGCGAAATAGGGCGCCGCCTGGTCAAGAGCTCCAGTACCTGGCTGTTGATTGGAACGGCGGAACAGATTGCCGATAAGCTTTGTGCGCTGTACGAGTCAAATGCCGTCGACGGCTACAATCTCATGTTCCCGTTTTTGCCGACGGACTTTGAAGCATTCGTGCGCGGCGTGGTGCCTTTGCTGCAAGCCAGAGGCGTTTTTCGCAAAGAGTACGCGCCCGGGACGCTGAGGGACCGTTTGGGCTTGGAAAAACCCGGCAACAGCTTCTTGTTGTGATCGGCAGCCAAGCTGCTCATCACGTCCACCACGGGATTGTCATATGACCAGCGATCTGTCCATGTACCTCGCGCCTGCCAGGGTTGTTCAGGCGCAGGAGGCCTGGCTGCAACGCGTCCTGGAGCTGCTGGGCGAACGCCGTGAGCAGAAACGGATCGTCGATCCTGCGTCCCAGTGGCTTGCCCCGGATCTCTTGTTATCCCAGACCTGTGGTTACCCATTCATCACGTCACTGCGCGCAAACGTGAGGCTGGTGGGGCGCCCCAGTTATGCGCTGGCTCATAGCTCGGGCGGCGATCATTGCAGCCTGCTGCTCTGCAGGGCGGATTCGACGGTGACTGATCTGGTCGGTTTCCAGGGCAGCCATGGGCTGATCAACGCCCAGGATTCCAACTCGGGAATGAATCTACTGCGCCACACGCTGGCGGGGATCAGCGACCACGGGTTCTTTTCCAAAATGACGCTCACAGGGTCGCACAGGGAAAGCATGCGAAGGCTGAAGGACCACGACGGTGATCTGGCCTCCGTCGACAGCGTCACCTACGACTACCTTGCCCGAGATAACAGTGACGAGATAAACGGCTTGAAGATCCTGGCGCAAAGCGTGCGCAGCCCCTGCCTGCCTTACATCACCTCGATTCGTCGGACGGCGACAGACGCAGATTCAATCAGGGCCGCAATGAACGAGGCGCTGAAACAGCTTCCCGAGGTTTCCCGAACGCTGGCCCTCACGGAGGTCCTGCCAGCCAGTGAGGCGGACTACGAGTGTCTCCTGGCGTATGAACGCCATGCGACCCGTCGCAGTTTTTCGTTTGTGTCGTCCTGAGCGGTGAGGGGCCTGGAATGGTCGCCCCTCGATGGTTTCCGATACAACCGTGAACACAGGGCTCTATTGCGCGGGCAAGAGGATCACGAAGTTCTTTTTCATGTCTTCCAGCACGGTCCATGTCCCCTTGGCGCCCGGTTCGATAATGAACGTGTCGCCAGCGGCCAGTGTGAGCGGGGCGCAACCTTCAAGCTCGATGACGCAGCGCCCACTCAGGACATGGCAGAACTCCCAAACCTTGTAGTCGATGCGCCACGCTCCGGTACTGGCTTCCCATTCTCCGGAAATGCGACCTTGCTGTTCATCGTGATAGTACTTGGACGTCAGCGTGTGAGGGGTGCCTTCCAGGACTTCTTCAAAAAAGGGAAGGTCGCGCACCGGTTGGATATCCAGTTCGCGGAATACGGTCAGTTTCTTGTTCATGGTTTTTTCTCGAGCACGTTTTGGGTAGGGCGATACATCAAGTAGGCTTCACCGGTTACGCCCAGCATCGGGTGCGGAACGATCTGGCAGGTTTTAACAATTTGAAAACCATGCCGTTCGTAGAATCGGCGGGCACCGTGGTTTTCTGCATAATCGATCAGGCATAGCCCCTCCAACCCAGAGTCTTCGGCGCGCTGCTGGGCGTGGCGAAGAAACTTGACGCCCAGCCCCTGGTTTCGCCAGGCCTCGTCCAGAGCCAGGCTGGATATGTACAAGGTATCGGGTATTTCCATGTCGGAATAAGGCGCGAGGACCGGGTCGGTCTCGACAGGCCCGTCAGGGGTCGCGCGCAAGACATAGCTATGCATCATGCCGATGACACGCCCTTCGAAAGTGGCCATCAGGCAGTTCTTGTAGGAAAAGTCGCCGTGTTCCCTGGAATAGCGAGACGCACCGACACTCAGCAATGCTTCTCCCGGTGCGGCAAGCTTGCTCCATATGTAATCGGCCATGCCCTCCGATGTCAGTTGAAAGAAGCGCGCAATATCGTGCGCGTCCGAGGCTTGAGCGGGTCTGAAGTCGATAGGCATGTAGGGTGCTTCCATGGGATCGGGTGGTTAGTTTTTAAGGATTACGCCTTTGACAGGGTGGCAGGGTAGGCGGTTTGAGCGGCCCCCATCATGCTCTGGGCGAACACCATCAGCACGGCGTGCGACGCCGCCCCATGCTCAAATACACGTGGCAGTAAAATGGATGCTTCAATCGCCAATCTTGGAGGGGGATTTGCCGACCTTGCTCGATGCCCTGACTTCCAAGCATAGATCAGGGACTTCGCCGTCAGCGTGTTTGCTGGGTTCGGTTGGTGACGCTCGATTACAGGCTGTCGGGGGCGCCGAAGAACATTTTGACTAGGCTCTAGGACGACTTCTCAGCGATTCAAATAGAGGGCTGTCTCTTTGTTACAGCCCTCCAGCGCAGAGGGTTCGTTAGAGCAGCTCAACCGAATTGGTTTGCCGATTCAACTGCGGTTTCAGGCTTCCACCTACGTGTTAACTGATAAGCAATTGCCAGCCATATGAACCACCCCGGCATGACCAACAGGGCAACGCGGGTGTCAGGTCTTAATGCCAGCAGGCAGAGAACGAAGCCCAGAAAAGCCATTGAGAACCATGCCATTGGAACGCCGCCGGGCATCTTGTAAGCAGATTTGGCATGAAGCTCAGGACGCTTTTTGCGGTAGGCAATGTAAGACGCGAGAATGGTTGACCAAGTGAAGATCACCAGGATCGCAGACACGGTGGAAACGATGGTGAATGCCGTCATGACTTCCGGAACGATGAACAGCACGAGCACACCCAGCAGCATCAATAGTGTTGTGAAGGCCAGGCTCAGCAAAGGCACGCTGTTGCCTGATAGACGCCGAAAAATACCCGGAGCGTTGTCTTGATTCGCCAACCCGAACAGCATGCGGCTCGATGAAAATACACCGCTGTTGGCCGATGAGGCCGCCGAGGTCAGGACCACGAAGTTGACGATACCGGCCGCTGCGGGGAACCCGGCGACGAGGAACAGTTCGACAAAAGGGCTTTTGACGGGGGAAACCTGTTGCCACGATGTCACGGCAATAATGCAGCTCAGCGCGAGGACGTAGAACAGGATGATCCGCAGCGGAATAGAGTTGATGGCTTTGGGCAGGGTCTTCTCCGGCGAGCGGGTTTCAGCGGCGGCGGTGCCGATCAGCTCGGTGCCGGCGAAGGAGAAGATCGCCATTTGAAATCCGGCGAAGAAGCCAAGCAATCCGTTAGGGAAAGCCGCCTGTTTGTCCACCAGGTGACTCAGGGATGCGGTGACACCACTGGGGGAGACGAAGGAGCTGACAATCAACACGGTGCTGACGCCGATCAGGGTCACGACGGCAATGATCTTGATGATCGCGAACCAGAACTCCACCTCACCGAACAGTCTGACCGTGAGCACATTCAACGCGAACAGTGTCGCCAGCATGCCGACGGCGGGTATCCATGCCGGCATATCCGGAAACCAGTACTGGAAGAATCCGCCGACCACGACGGCGTCGCCGATCACCGCTACGCTCCAGCTCAGCCAGTACGACCAGCCGAGAAAGAACGCTGCGCGCGGGCCGAGGTAGGCGCCGGCGAAGTCAGCAAAGGTTTTGAAGTTGAGGTTGGACAGGAGCATTTCGCCCATGGCGCGCATGACGAAAAACACGAACAGACCGATGATCATGTAGATGAGGATGATCGACGTCCCGGAGAGGGCGATAATTTTCCCAGAGCCCATGAACAGGCCGGTCCCGATGGCACCGCCCATGGCCATCAACTGGATGTGACGATTGCTGAGCGTGCGCTGCAACGCGGGCTGTTCAAGCAGCCCGGAAGGGTTCGATTTCATTGCAAAACCTCTTGATTTTATGTTTTTGAGTTTTGGCAGAAAGTAGGTGTCGAGCGTTTTTGTTAGAGAAGCAGCGGCTAATCAAGACGATGCTTGGAGGGTGAATGGCCCCTCGCCAAGTGGCGAAGAGCGGTCATCACCGATCAACTGACGGTGCGTAGACGCGAGGCTTTGGCCGGTGGCGGATCCAGCAGTTGGAATAGATTTTTGATGTTGGCCGGCGTCGGGACCAGGTGGACACGCTGGCCGATTTGCTGTGCCTGAGCCAGGTCGTTGAGATAGCGCAGTGACGAAAAGTCTTCCAAGGCAAAGCCCACCGAATCAAACACCGTCACTTGCATATCGTTTTCGCGTCCGGCCACTTCGCCCTGCACAATCTGGAAAAACTCTATCACCGGGGAGCCGGCTTCCAGTTGCTGGATGTCGCCCTCAATGCGAGTTTGCGGCTCGAACTCGACGATGACCCGGGCGTTGCGCAGGATGTCGGCGTGCAGTTCGGTTTTACCAGGGCAGTCACCACCGACCGCATTGATGTGCATGCCGGGCTCGATCATCTCGGGCGTCAGAATGGTTGCGTAGGCTTTGTCGGCGGTGACTGTGGTGACGATGTCCGCGCCCTTGACCGCGTCCTTCACCGAGCTGGCCAGAATCACTTCGATGTCTGGGAACGCCGCGAGGTTGTGCTTCAGTTTGAGGGACGCTTCTTGATCGATATCGAAAATACGGATTTCGTTGACGCCCAACATTTCATGAAAGGCCAGCGCCTGAAATTCACTTTGGGCACCATTGCCGATCAGGGCCATCGAGGTCGCACCGGGGCGAGCCAGCGATTGCGCGACCAACGCGGAGGTGGCTGCTGTGCGCACGGCGGTGGTCAGGGTGAGTTCGCTGAGCAGGGTAGGATAGCCACTCTGCACATCCGCCAGAAGTCCGAAGGCCATGACCGTCAGTAAATTCTGCTGGCCGTTGTTGGGGTGGCCGTTGACGTATTTGAACGAGTACTGCTGGCCATCGTCGGTCGGCATCAACTCGATCACGCCGTCTGTTGAGTGGTTGGCCGTGCGCGGTGATTTATCAAACTGCGCCCAGCGTGCGTAGTCGGCTTCGATGTAGCCCGCCATTTCGCGGATGGCGCGGCGGATACCGACTTGGGTGAACAAGCGTGCAGCATCATCGACATCTATAAAAAGCGTCATGTTCTTATTCTCCGATCCAGGCATTGAAAGGTTGTAGAGCGTGGGGGGCTCAGCTGCGTTTGCTCTCGAAACCGTGCAGTACGTTGACGGCATTGATGCCGATCTCATCGACCATGTAGCCGCCCTCCATCACGAACAGGGTCGGGCAGCCGACGCTCGCGATCAGTTCACCGATGCCAATGAAGTCTTCACTTTCCAGTAGGAAGTGACTGATGGGATCGTCCTTGAAGGTGTCGACTCCCAAGGAAATCACCAGCACTTGCGGCGAGAACTGCTGGAGTTTTTTGCAGGCATGGAGCAGGGCGTTGCGATAGCTCTCCCAGGTGGTGTTTTTCGGCAGGGGATAGTTGACGTTGTAACCCTCGCCGGCACCTGCGCCGACTTCGTGGCCGTAACCCGAGAAATACGGGTAGGACACCGCCGGTTCGCCGTGCAGCGACACGAACATGACGTCGCTGCGCTGATAAAAAATGTTCTGCGTGCCGTTGCCGTGATGGAAGTCGACGTCCAGCACCGCGACACGTTTGGCGCCTTGGGTGATGGCCTGCTGCGCGGCAATGGCGGCGTTGTTGAGGTAGCAATAACCGCCCATGTATTCGCGTGCGGCGTGATGACCAGGTGGACGGCATAGGGCGAAGGTACTGTCGTGGCCTTCATCGAGCAGGGCCAGGCCGGTGAGGGCGATATCGGCGCTGGTTTTCACGGCTTGCCAGGTCGTTGCGGTAATGGGTGAGCCAGCGTCCATGGCATAAAAGCCAAGCTTGCCATCGATGAACGTTGGCACCTCTTCGCCGGCCAGATCGCGCACCGGCCATACCAGCGGCAAGGCATCGTGAGTGCGACCGGTTGCGCACCATTCGCTCCAGGCATTTTCCAGAAAACTGACGTAGCGCTCGCTGTGCGCGTTGACGTAGCACGAGCGATCAAAAGCGCGCGGTTCGATGATCTGACCAAGTCCAACCTGTTTGACGCGGTTGTGCACCGTGTCGGCCCGACTCGGCTGTTCGAAAGACGGTTTGAGCGCGCCGTCTTTCAATTCGGTGCCGTGGTGCAACCGGTGGGAATCACTGAAAACTGTAAACATTCTGCGCATCCGTTAATGTGAGCCAGTGCAAATATTCTGTTCCGGCATGGCTGCGCTTTCTTTGCTTTCTTTCCACGATTTGGCGGATTATTCGGAAGTTTTTACTAAGGAGTGGTTTCATGCAGAAAAAAATATCCAAGCGCATCAGTCTTGATGAAACCGATCTGGCTATTCTTGAGTTGTTGCAGGAGGACGCGAACATTTCCAATGCCGAACTCAGTGAACGGCTGTCGTTGAGCCTTACTCCGTGCTGGCGGCGGCGCAAGCGAATGGAAGAGGCGGGTGTCATCAAGGGCTATCAAGCCAACCTTGATCGGCGAATGCTCGGGCTGGATATCATGGCATTCGTGCACATTCGCTTTTCCACCCATGCCGATCACGCTCCGGACGCCTTCGAGGCAGTGATTGCGCAATTGCCAGAGGTATTGGCTTGCCACAAGATCACCGGAGATGCCGACTATGTACTTCAAGTGTTGGCCGAGGATCTTGATAGCTATAGCGACTTTATCGAGCAAGTGCTGAGGCGCCAGGTCGGCATCGCGTCTATTCAGTCGAGTCTGGCTTTGCGCGAAATCAAAGCGGGTAGCCGTATGGCCATACCCAAATTGAGCAAGGATTGAAGATCGGACGTTCTGGGCTGAACAAGGCTCTAAAACCTTCCCGCCACGTCCGTCGTCATAAGTATCTGCTGAAAGCGCTTCCATATGCGCCAGTTAGCTGAGACGAAGCGCAAGCTGAGCGTTAGATAAAAGCTCCACATTACGTGATCCCTGGCTTAATACACCTGCTCCCGCGAATGGCAGCTTTCGGCCCAGGCTGCGTGAAAACGCACTCAATACGTCGAGGGTTGAGAACTACGGGCGCTCCTCGCGAAGGGTATCAACCCCATGTTGGCCGCAAATATAAGCGACACGCTGCGGCTGTGAACAACATCACTGGACAAGTGAGCACGCAAGTAAGCTAGGCTGTTCGCGCGACAGGTCATCGGCATTCGACGGCCTGAAAAATAAGGCGCTATCAATGTCGAAGCATTTGCTGTTGGGCTGGACCCTTTCCTTGTGCGTGCTTACTGCCTTGAGCGGCTCGGCCACCATGGCAGTTGCTGCCTCGTCTAACGCTACGGCGGTATCGGACACGCAATCGGTGTCCCTGGCAGGCGGCAAGCTGAACTTCGTGCTGGAAGGCGTCGAGGCCCGTATCTTGAACAGCGAGAACGGCGGCACGATGTACTTCGATCCGAAAAGCGAGCGGGCCATCATTGTTACCGAAGGTCCGGCGCCGACTGCGGGTACCACCCCGGACGCTGCGTTTCGCATTGCCGTGGATACCTTGAAGGATAAGCAGCAGGCCGCCTCACCCAACTTTCGCATGACGAGCGAGAAGACCATCCAGGTGAACGGCTTGAGGATGTACCGCCTGGACGGCACCGACGATTTCAACGGCCTGAAACTGCTGATGGCCTCGCTGATGACGATGAGCGATCAGAAGATCACCATCATCGAAGTGATGTCCAGCGAAAACGACCCGGCCGGCCACACCGCTGCGTTGAAGAACATTCTGGGCAAGTAAACCGCAGGTTTCCGGATAGTAGGCTGTCGGCTCCCGACGGTCTGTCTATCACCAGGAACCCACATGATCTCGTGCGCAAAGCTTGCCCAAATCGGTGTCGCGCTCCCCGAACCGCTCGCGCCGCGCGGCGACTCTGTACCCGACGTGGTGCACCGCGGGGTGGTCTACGTCAGTGGCCAGCTATGTTTTTATGGAATTCACTGGAACTCCATTTACAAGCTATCGGGGTCGCCGAAGAACATCTGAATCCGCGACCGCAACCAACGCTCCCCTGGGTCGTTGTCCTGGGAGCCGCGCCAGGCCATGTGCAGTTCGAAGCTGCGCACCGGTATCGGTGGGTCTTCGGCGCGCACGCCGCCGGCGGCGGTGAGGGCGTCGGCGGTGTAGTCGGGCACGGTGGCGATGATGTCGGTGCCTGCCAGCAAGGTGCTCAAGCCGTTGAACTGCGGTACGGCCAATACCACGTGGCGCTTGCGCTCGAGCTTTTCCAGTTCTTCGTCGATAAAGCCGCTGAGGTCGCCGGCGAAGGACACCAGCGCATGGGGGCGGGCGCAGAACTCGTCCAGGGTCAGGCGTCCCGGCGCGGTGTCGGCCCGCAGGACCTTGGGCATGCTGCGCCGCAAGACCTTGCGCTTGGCGTTGGCCGGCAGGTCGTCGGTGTAGCTGACGCCGATGGAGATTTCCCCGGAGGCCAGCAGTCCGGGCATCAGGATGTAGTTGACGCGGCGTACCACCAGCACGATGCCGGGGGCTTCGGCCCGCAGGCGCTTGAGCAGCATCGGCAGCAGGGCGAATTCGGCGTCGTCCGACAGGCCGATCCGAAACACCGAGGTGCTGGTGGCCGGGTCGAATTCCGCGGCGCGGCTGACCGCCGTGGAAATCGAATCCAGGGCTGGGGAGAGCAGGGCGAATATCTCCACCGCCCGGGCCGAAGGCTCCATGCTGCGGCCGGTGCGCACGAACAGGGGGTCATCGAACAGGCTGCGCAGGCGTGACAGCGCGGCGCTGATGGCCGGCTGGCCGAGGAACAATTTCTCGGCCGCACGGGTCACACTGCGCTCATGCATCAGTGTTTCGAACACGATCAACAGGTTCAAGTCGACACGCCGCAGGTCATTACGATTCATCTGGGGTCCTGGCTGATTCGGTAAGCTTGACGTGGGCGGCCATATGGCAACAATGGCCGGCATGAATCTTACGGGGAAAGGCTGGTACTCTGCACTGGCTAATTCGGGTTTCCCAGGGATAAAGCCGACAGGAACGGTTCATTTTCTTGCTGCGGAATCAATGACAGGCATGTCGACTATTAATAGCCACTGATGGTCTTGGGTACAAAGCCCGGATAGAGTTCATGGCATTAGAGGTTACTTTGACGAGGTTTGCGATGTCCCGCACGATCCGTTTTCACAAGTTTGGTGGTGCCGAGGTGCTCAAATGCGAAGAGCATGCGGCGGCTCTTCCTGCGCCAGGAGAAGTGCAGGTCCGTGTCGAAGCGATCGGCATCAGTTGGTACGACACCTTGTGGCGCCAGAACCTGGCTTCGTCCCAGGCCCGCCTGCCTTCCGGGTTGGGCCATGAGATGGCCGGCGTGGTCACGGCCGTGGGCGAGGGTGTCGACGACCTGGTCGTGGGTGACAAGGTCGCCAGCTTTCCGGCCGAGAGCCCTAACGATTATCCGGTGTACGGTGAAGTCATCGTGCTGCCGCGCACCGCGCTGACCCGTTACCCTGATGTGCTCAGCCCGATCGAGGCGGCCGTGCACTACACGCCGTTGCTGATCGCCTACTTCGCTTACGTCGACCTGGCGCGGGTCAAGCCGGGGCAGTTCGCCCTGGTCACCGATGCCAGCCACTGCGCCGGCCCGTCCTTCGTGCAACTGGGTAAGGCCCTGGGCGTGCGGGTGATCGCGGCGACCAAGACGGCCGACGAGCGTGAATACCTGTTGTCCCTGGGGGCCGAGAAGGTCATCGTCACCGAGGAGCAGGACTTGCTGATGCAAATCAACAAGCTGACCGACAACCGTGGCGTCGACGTGGTCTTCGACGGCCTCGGCGGGCCGCAGATGTCGCTGCTCGGCGATGTGCTGGCACCGCGTGGCAGCCTGGTGCTGTATGGCCTGCAGGGCGGCAACCAGACGCCGTTCCCGGCGTGTGCGGCGTTCCAGAAGAACATCCAGTTCTTCGTGCATTGCATCGGCAACTTTACCGGCAAGCCGGAACTGGGCATCGTCCAGGACCAAGTGGCTTTGCAACGGGCCCTGCGCGACATCAACCAACTGACAGCAGACCGCGTGGTGGTGCCCCTCAAGACCCGGATCTTCCCATTCACCGAGTTTGTCGAAGCCCATCGCTACATGGACGAATGTCCTTGCCGCGAACGTGTTGCCCTCCAAGTCGTCGATCCTGCCTGATCGACGCCTCGCGCAAGAGTCAGTGTCCCGGCTCTTGCGCTGCCTACGGCCTGAGCGCCTGCCTTTCCTTCCTGTGCTGCCGGTCTCGTTGCCGGGTACCTGCCTGCCCAAGTGCCCTGGCTGGGGCCGTCTCTTTCTGATCTGTTTGCCCGCCCGCATCTGAACTGGTTTTTGTCCTTAATCTGTATCTTCCAATCATTGTTTAAGTCCTGATAATTGAACGCTTGTTTTCGTCTCAAGGAAGAAGTCGTGGCGTGGTATAACTTTTCCGAAGGGGGTTGCCCTTCAAATTATAATCAAGGTGCATTGAGCCTTACTTGGTGTAAGCCTATCTACCGATCGTCAATCGTGCCGGTTGTAGTGGGGCGTCGATTCAAGTTCGGCAAGTTCCTTATTTCATGTGCTCATTGTCTGTGGGACGTTGTCGGAAATCTCCTAGGACGTGCTAGGGGATCAACCACGTCCAGTGCCCATGCGGCTTTCAGGGGCGGGTTGAAGGCGGCGAGCGAATCCGCAAACGTATGTATCAAATAATGACAGCAAGCAAGGCTTGAATGTACTGCTAATACTCTTTGCAGCACTAGAACAATCTATCCAGATCAATACGTCGCTCGGCCCGTGGGTGCGAAGGCGACGCCGACCGTTGAATTTCCAGGTAAATGGCTATGAGTGCAATCCATGAGCAAGCAATGACTCACGTGTATCAACAAGTATTGCAGCGACTGTTGGGTTTTTATTCCCGGGCAGAACGAACCGCATTGCAGTTGTTGATCCAGCGTTTAATTGTCGCCGCCGGAGGCATCGATCGGATGGGTGATTATCGCGTGTTGACAGTGCAGAACGGCAGCCGGGATGGCTTCTATGTGCTGACGGCACTGCGAGCCGCACAGTTGAGCATCGCAGGCCGGCATCCAGCGACCTTCGCCTTGCGCGTGGCCACGCCTCGCCTGAGCCAGACCACCCAGGCCACCCTGGAAAACATCCATCGCTGCTACAGCGCGCTGTTCGTCTATGACGACCCTCGGGTCGAGCTGCTGATGGCCGATAATCGCGAGGTGGTGCCGTTCAATCACACGCAGCCGCTGTCGGTGGCGGGACACGAAGCCAATCGCATGGACATGCTGGTGCTGGGGCACCTGCGTTCGGTGGACAGCCCCCTGGAGGTCGGGGACGAGGGTTACCTGGCCATGGCGGAGTTCTATCGGCACATGGCGCGCTGGGAAGCGGGGGTGGACTCACTGGTCAGCAGTGATACGCCGCGCCAGCAGAAAAACTTCATGTCGGGGCTTCGGCGCGCGGCCGGCAAGATCGGCCTGGTGGCCGACAGCGGCAACGGTTTCGACAGCCTCTTTGCCCAGTTGGATACCCTTGGCAGCGAGCTCTATGGGCAGGTCTACGGTCCCGAGCACTTGGTCCCGTGGCAGCCGGAAGGTCACTTCGAGGCCTGTCGGCGGGTGGGGCACATCGGTATCGATGACTTGACCGTCGATCGTCTGGAAGGCACCAATTGGCCTTTGTTCAATGAATTCCTGCGGGTGCAGACCGAGAACCTCATTCCGTCGACGTCCGAGAACGAATACCTCAGCCCGCTGCTGTCGGCGCACTTGCATGGCTTGCAGGCCTGCTATCTGCATGGGCGCAGCTATGAAGCCGGGTATGGGGACTACGCGCAGCGCGCGGTGATGATCATGCACCGCAAGCAACTGCCGGAATACGCCTGCGAGCAGGCGCAGGCGATGTTCGGCTCGCCCCTGCAAATCCCGCAGCGCCGTGTCCAGGCCGCCCAGGAGGCGCAGAAAATCATGGGGCTCAGCGAAACGCAGTTGGTGTGCATGCTGTTTGCGCCGTTCGTGGAAGAGGGGGCGGGCCTGGAGCATTTCCTGCGCTGCTGCCACCCGGGCATGCTGGTGGCGATGCCGGACCTGCACAAGGCGATGCAGGGCGCGGCCATTGCCGACCAGGTGGCACATTGGATGGTCGATGTCAGCGGTTTGCCCATGGACGTGCTCGGTACGTTGTATCGGTCGAGCGTCACGCGCTCGGAACGGCTGGAAAACCAGCCCGAACATGACCTGCAACAGGCCTTGGACGGTGTCGACGCGGCACAAGCCGAGCAGGGCGATGATGACCTGTGCGAACGCTCGGCCCGGCATTGAGGAGCGAGGCTTGATGGTTTCCTGCACCCTGCTTCCCGTCATGCCGCCGGGCGCTGCGGCACGGCCGGGCAGGGCTCGCCGCCTGGGCCTGATGCCATGAAGGGCTGCCGGGAGACAGACTTCGCCTACCAGGCGGTTTATCGGTACCTGACCACGCTGATCAACGAGATGGGGGTCGATGCCCGGGTGCGCCTGCCGTCATTGCGGCAATTGTCCGAGCGCCTGAACGTGTCGATTTCCACCATCCAGTACGCGTATTCACTGCTGGAAAAGGAAGGCCGGGTCTACTCGATCGCCAAATCCGGCTACTACGCGTTGCCGGTGCCTTGCGTCGCAAGCCTCGAGGGCGGTGACGACCTGCTGGAGCGCTTGTACGTCAATGTGCGACGGCCGGGCATGCGGGTGCTCAGTGCCGATGAACCGGCGTCCATGCAGCCGCTGGACAGTCCGCTGTTGCTGCTCGAACGCGAGTTGCTGCGCCAGTACCCGCGTTCCCCGCAAATGCCCTCGCAGCCTTGGGGTGAGCTGGAGTTGCGCACGGCGCTGGCGGCCCGCTACACCTCTTCGCCGGCCCGATGCTGGAATGCCGACGATGTCTACCTGGGCGCTGACCTGCGGGGCGTCCTGGAGATCCTGATCGCTGCGCTGGCGCTCCGGGACGCCACTGTATTGATTGAATCACCCTGCGACTGGACGGTCCTGCGCCTGCTGCAGGCGGCCGGGGTCAACGTCATCGAACTGCCGCTGCAGGCCGCCGGGGGTTTCGATCTTGAACAGCTCGAACACTTGCTGGTGAACGAAACGGTGTGCCTGGTGATGCTGTCTTCGATCCTGAACATGCCCAGGGGGACCCTCGTGCCTGACGAGAACCGCCGTGCCGTCGCCCGGCTGCTGGAGCGGCACGGGACCTGGGTGTTGGAGAACGACAGCTATACCGACCTGGCGTTCGAAGCCGGCACCGTGCCGTTTCGCGACCTGCTCGACCCCGATCGGCTGATCGTCTACTCCACTTTCGAGAAAACCATCGGCCCGGAAGCACCGTATGGCTACGTGCTGTCGCGCCAGCTGACCCTGCATCTGCAGCGCCATTTCCTGTTACGGGCTTTTCGCCTGTCACCCATTCGCCAGAAAGCCATCGCCCGTTTGTACAGCAATGGCAGGGTCGACCAGCACTTGCTGGTGTTGCGGCGCCTGTTGCGCGACAGCGCCGTGTCGGCGAACCAGCTGTTGCGCGAGCGGCTGGGGGACAGCCTGCATTGGCCTGAGCCCCAGGGCGGGGCGACGATCTGGTTGCAGTCGACACGGCAGGTCGACCTGCGGCGGGTGTTCCAGCGGCTGCTGGCCCAGCGCATCGTCATCGCGCCTGGCGAACTGTTCAGCCTCCAGGGGCTGTATGGACAACATCTGCGCCTGACGCATGCCCTGAATGGCACGCAGGACCTGGACGCGGCACTCTGCGCACTGGCCGATGCCCTGCGGCTCGAACCCGCGTAATGGCGGGTGATGGATCGAACCCATCGCGCCATGGTCGAACTGTCAGTAAACTGCATCCCATTTCCCGAGCCACTCTATCCAGAGGTTTTGCATGACAGTCAGTCCATTTGCGGGCAAGCCGGCACCGGCAGAGTTGTTGATCGATATCCCGCGACTGGTGACGGCCTATTACACCGGCCGCCCCGACGCATCGGTTGCCACCCAGCGCGTGGCGTTCGGCACCTCCGGCCACCGTGGCAGTTCCTTCGACCTGGGGTTCAACGAGTGGCACGTGCTGGCCATCAGTCAGGCGATCTGCCTGTACCGCGAAGCCCAGGGCATCACTGGGCCGCTGTTCATTGGCATCGATACCCACGCGCTGTCGACACCGGCAGGCGCAAGCGCGCTGGAAGTGTTCGCCGCCAACGGCGTGACCGTGATGATCGCCGAGGGCGACGAATACACCCCGACACCGGCGGTTTCCCACGCCATTCTTTGCTACAACCGTGGCCGCACCACGGGGCTGGCGGACGGTATTGTCATCACGCCGTCCCACAACCCGCCTCAAAGCGGTGGCTACAAATACAACCCCACCAACGGCGGCCCGGCCGACACCCACATCACCAAATGGATCGAGGCCAAGGCCAACGAGCTGCTGGCCAATGAGTTGGCCGGGGTCAAGCGCATCAGCTATGAACAAGCCCTGAAGGCGAGCACGACCCACCGTCACGACTACGTCAACAGTTACGTGGCCGATCTGGTCAACGTCATCGATTTCGATGCCATCCGCGCGGCGGGTCTGCGCCTGGGCGTCGACCCGCTGGGCGGTGCCGGGGTGCGCTACTGGCCGGCGATTGCCGAGCACTATCGCCTGGACCTGGACGTGGTGAACACCCAGGTCGACTCGACTTTCCGCTTCATGACCGTCGACTGGGACGGGCAAATCCGCATGGATCCATCCTCCAGCCACGCCATGCAAGGGTTGATCGGCTTGAAGGAGCGTTTCGACGTGGCCTTCGCCTGCGACCCGGACCATGACCGCCATGGCATCGTCACGCCGTCCGGAGGCCTGCTGGCTCCCAACAACTACCTGGCGGTGTCCATCGACTACCTGTTCCAGAACCGGCCGCAATGGCGCGCCGATGCGGCCGTGGGCAAGACCGTGGTCAGCAGCGGCCTGATCGATCGCGTGGCCAAGCGCCTGGGGCGGCGCCTCTATGAAGTGCCGGTGGGCTTCAAGTGGTTTGCCGATGGCCTGTTTGACGGCTCCCTGGGCTTCGGCGGTGAAGAAAGCGCTGGCGCATCGTTCCTGCGCAAGGACGGTGGCGTCTGGAGTACCGACAAGGACGGCCTGATCCCGGCGCTGCTGGCGGCCGAAATGACCGCTCGCACCGGTCGTGACCCCAGCCAGGCTTACCGCGCCCTGACCGAAGAGTTGGGCGAGCCGTTCTCGGTGCGCGTCGACGCCAAGGCCAGCCCGCAGCAGAAGGCATTGTTGAGCAAATTGTCGCCGGAGCAGGTGGCGTCCACCGAACTGGCCGGCGAGAAGATCCAGAACATCCTCAGCCACGCGCCGGGCAACGACCAGGCCATCGGTGGGCTGAAGGTCATGACCGAAAACGGCTGGTTTGCGGCTCGTCCGTCGGGCACCGAGGATATCTACAAGATCTACGCCGAGAGCTTCATTGGTGAAGATCACCTCAAACAACTGGTGGCCGAAGCGCAAACCCTGGTGGACGGGGCGATCTCCGGGCAGTGAGTGGGGCGTTCATGCCTGTGGAAGATGACTTCCCCAGGCATGACGCCAATCCGCCTCCTGTGGGAGTGAGCTTGCTCGCGAAGGCGGTAGTACATTCAACAGAGATGTCGACTGAAGCACCGCCTTCGCAAGCAGGCTCGTCCCTACACAAGCCTTTAAAGCTCCAGATACCTTTCACTTCATCGCCTAACCCCATGACAAATAAGATTTCTGGTGGAACCTGACGGCAAATGCAGACACCATGTCTGCCATGTTTCAGAACACCGGAGTTCCTACGCGTGTCGCAACACACTCCCGATCTTCCTCCCGATCTCTTGCCTCTTGCGCAGATGCCGTGGCTTAAACGCCTGGCGGCGCGGTTTTTTGGTCATGGCCTGACACGGCTTCGAGCCCAGCACCGCAGTTCCTGGCTGCACGGCCAGGCCGACGGGTTTCGCAGCGGCCATACCGCCGGTTTTGACTATGGCTATAAAGAAGGGCTGGAAGATGGACGTCAGGTCCTGTTGATCCGTGATTCCCGCAGCACGGAGCACCCGGCCCCGCAGGTCGATGACTCGCTGTTCGATGACTGGCGCCTGCCGTTGAACGCCGAATTGAAGAAGCGTATCAAGGCCGATGTCGCCCGGTTGCTGCCGGCCCATGGGCAACCCAGCGCCGCGCAATGGAAAATGATTTTCAGTGACACCCCCTCGACCTCGGTGGTCGCCGGGGCGGGCGCGGGCAAATCCACGACGCTGGTGCTGCGCATCCTGTTGCTGGTGCATTACCTGGGTTTCGA
This sequence comes from Pseudomonas sp. MS646, assembly GCF_036693845.1. Lineage (NCBI taxonomy): Bacteria > Pseudomonadati > Pseudomonadota > Gammaproteobacteria > Pseudomonadales > Pseudomonadaceae > Pseudomonas > Pseudomonas sp. MS646. Next base: position 3,197,204 of record NZ_CP144763.1, on the reverse strand, counting down.
ATTGGACTCGATGACCGTGGTGACGTTTACCCGGGAGTCGCGCAAGGACTTCATCCAGAAGCTGATCGACGTATTTGGCCTCTGGGGGCGTGCGATCAGCCTCAAGCAGGCGCGTGATCTGGTGCGCACCTTCCACTCGCGGATCTTGCCGATGGTCCGCAGCCTGCCCGGGTTCGAGCGCCTTCAAGCGTTCGAGGCCCTCAGCCACCGCGAGGTGAATGACGACGATGGGCAGGGCAACCCCTTTGATTTGCGCATCAATGATGTCCAGCGCCAGCATCTCAATGCCTGCTACCACCGGCTTTACCAACGGGACGAGCGATTTCGCGAGCTGATCAAGCCGCTGTCCCGGCATGCGCTGCAACTCAAGGAACTGGAGCGCGATCACCCGGACGTGCAAAAACGTGTGGCCGTGACCGAGTTGGCGGCCCAGCGCGATGAGGCGTTGTGTGACGCGATCGAAGACTTGTGGGTGCGCGCCGGCGCCTGGCCTATCAAAGGCGTCGAGTCGAAGCGGCAAGCCTTTGAAATCAACGGCTCGACCTTTCGCTGCCACGGCTACATCCCGTCCTTGGATGCTTGGGTCGTGCTGGGTTTCGATCCGCGGGAAGATGCTCGCCTGAGCCGTCCGGGGGCCAAGCTGAGTGTGCGCGCCGAGTGGGCGGTAAAGCGCACCTTATTTCAAGCTTTCTGTCGTAAGCCTTTGATTTGGATTGAAAGCTATGAGTCATCCAAGCGTGTTCTGGCTTCGCTGGCGGGGGATGCCAGCGCCGGTCCCGGCTTCGATTACAAGGTCAAGGGCGAACTGGCCTCGGCGCCGTTGCTGGACTGTTTTGTCGCCGCCGCAGGTTTTATCGAGAACCTTGGCCTGGATGTACCGGATGCCGTGGGGCGGATGTCGTTTGCCCAGGATGACCCTGACCGTTACTTCTTCGAGGCATTGAGCCGCTACTGGCGGGCGTTCGAGGATCACCTGCTGGACCAGTCGCCACCGATCATGACCTACAACCGGATGTTCGCGTTGTTCAGCGAGCACACGCCGGAAAACTTCAAGCTATTGAGCGACAGCATGCTCAGGCCCCTGTCGCACTTGATGATCGACGAGTTCCAGGACGTTTCGCCGCAAATCGTCTCCTGGTTGCGCGCCAGCCTTCGCGAAGTGCGCAGCCGAGGCCCGGCGATGCACGTGGGGCGCGGCGCCCAGCGTTCTTCGTTGCTGTGCGTCGGTGATGATTGGCAATCGATTTATGGCTGGCGCGGCAGTTCGCCAAGCTTTTTCATGGCGTTCAACAAGCAGTTCCCGTCGCCGGCGACCACGCGGGTGATGCTGACCGATAACTACCGCAGTCATCAGCACATCATCGATGCCGCCGAGCACATCGTGCGAGCGGCCGCCGCGATCCCCGGGAAAAAGGCCAAGGCGAGCGGCCAGCCTCGATCGTTGAGCCCGGTCAACGTGTTGGATCGGGATGACGAAGGCCTGGCTCGGCGGCTTGAAGAACACTATCAAAAGGGCGATTCAATCTTGATGTTGTATCGAAAAAGCAGCGATAAATCATTGATTGAAAAGTATATTTCGCCAACTGTTAATGTGGATTCTAGCTTGCCGCACGAAACACGACGGCTCAGGCAAATGACCTATCACAGCGCCAAGGGGTTACAAGCTGATGCGGTGTTCCTGCTAGGCGATTGCCAGCACCTGACCCGCTCGCCCTACAAGAACCAGGTCTACCGAATGGCCGGGCTGGGCCACGACGGCGATACCGAACCCTACGACACTGCGCAAAAGGACGAGATCCTGCGCCTGGCGTATGTGGGCATCACCCGCGCGGTGCAGCACTGCTACTGGTATGTCGATGCCCCGGATGGCCAGGCGGCGAACGCCCCCAAGGCTTCGGATCGTATCGGCACGGGCAAACCGTTCTTTGCGGACCATCGGCGGGCCCGCAATGGTTGAGGCAGGCCAAGTGGGCGGTGAGGAGCAACTGCAATCGGCTCGGCCCCTGTGGGAGCGGGCTTGCTCGCGAAAGCGGTAGATCAGACAGTAAGAGGGCGGCCAAGCTGACCCCTTCGCGAGCAAGCTCGCTCCCACAGGGGGGTTAGGGGAACGCGATGGCTGTGACGCGACCCGCTCCAACTGGTGGAGCGGGTGAGTTGATCGGTCAGGAAGCAAACCTGCGCAAGCCAACCGGTGGCACGAAGGCTTCCAGCTCGGCTTCCACTGCTTCAATGATGCGCTCCACATCCGGGGCGTTCATCACGGTTGCGCAGGGGATGCCGGCGATGGCGATCATGGTCTCGCCACTGGCACGGTCAAACAATCGGGCGACCATGCTGCCGGGTGCGTCCATGCTGGCTTCAAAGCCCATTGGATGAAAGTGCCAGCGCATCAGCTGGCAGGCGTTGGGGAAGGTAACCTTGCTGAAAGATCCTTTATTCATGTGTTGCCCACCTTCTTCAATCGAGCGCTTCCTTTTGCTCATGTCAGGAAGGAAGAGCCATCTTGGCCCTACCAGTGAGAACTAAAAATAGCACCTGAAAATGAATGTCATGTGGCTTTTTTCAGTCCGTTTAGCGATTGGTTCAATTCTTTTGATCTGCATCAAGGCCTAAACGGTAGATTCTGTTTTGCCATCATGCTTCGGGCAGGCCATCCTGAACCTCGCGCAAGGGCTCTGGCGCGCGGTATTTGAAGGCGATGAGCAGGGCCAGGACGACCAGGGCCAGCGCGACGGCGAAGGTGGTGTGCAGGCCGCTTGCGATCGCCTCGGGGCTGGCATTGCCGATATCAGGCGTCGCCGACGCATGGGCGAATACCGCTCCCAGCACCGATGCCCCCGTGAAAAAGCCCAGGTTACGCGACAGGTTGAGCAGGCCGGCAATCACGCCTCGCCGGTGGGCGGCCACATTGGCCATCACGGCGGTGGTGTTGGCCGTCTGGAAGAAAGCGTAGCCGAGGGTCGTCACCACGATGGCGCCAAGGTAGCCGCCGATGCCGAGCGCCGGTGAAACCAGCGACAGCATCAGGCTGCCAAGGACCATGGTGGCCAGTCCCGCCAGGCGCATGGGGCGCACACCAATGCGGTCGGTCAGGCGCCCGGCCGGGACGCCGGCCAGCGCGGCCACGCAGGGACCCACCGCCAGCACCAGGCCGACGAGTGCCGCCGGCAAGCCAAGGGCGATCGACAAGTAGAAGGGGCCGACCAGCAACGTCGCCATCATCACCGTGGCGACCACGGCACTCGTTGCCAACCCGGACACCAACAGGCGGTCCCGGAATGCGGTCAACGGGATCAGCGGCGAGACGGCCCGGGATTGGACCCACACAAACAGCCCGACGCCCAGGGCCGCAATCAGCAACAGCACCACATTCCGCCCGCCAAAGTCGCCACGCCCGGAGGTCATGGCCAGGGCGTAGGCACCGAGGGTGGCTGCCAGCACCAGCGTGCCGTAGACATCGAAGCGCGCGCCAGTCGCCTGGGGTGGTCGCACCGGCAGCGAGCGCCAGGCCAGTACCAGGGTAAGCACGCCGAGGGGCACATTGATCAGAAACAGGGCCTGCCAGCCAAAGCCGCTGATCAGTGCTCCCCCCAGGCTCGGCCCGAGGGCGGTGCCCACCGCCGACAACGTTGCCAGCAAGCCCATGGCGCTGCCGGTCTTGCCCTGGCTGACGGTGTCACTGGCCAGGGCCAGGGTCAGCGTCATCATGATGGCGGCACCCAGGCCTTGCAGGGCCCGACTGGTGAGCAGCCAGCCTAGCGAAGGCGCCGCGCCGCAGCCTGCCGAGGCGGCCGTAAACAGCGCGATGCCGATCAATAACAGTCTGCGCCGACCCATCAGGTCCCCCAGGCGCCCGACGCTGACAATCAGCGTGGTTATTACCAGTAGGTACGCCAGCACCACCCACTGGACTTGCTGGAAGGATGCCTCGAATGCCTGGGCCAGGGTCGGCAAGCCCACCGTGGCGACACTCGCGCCCAGGGACGCCAGCAGCGTCGAAAGCGCCAAGCTGGCCAAGGCCCCGCGCGAGGCAGAGGGAAGGGGGTGGGTGGTTGTCGGCGGAACATGGGTTTTCATTGGGTCACCTGTGTCTGCGGCCTTGAACGTGGCGCTGTCAGAACGTTACGCCTGGGCATAACATGGCGGAAGACGCAGCGTTTGCACGTTATAGCTGCACCCAACGCCATCTATTTACGCTAGGGCCCTGCCATGTCCGTTCCCGACCTCAATTTGCTCGTCACCCTGGATGTGCTGCTGTCCGAAGGCAGCGTGGCCCGTGCGGCGCGAAGACTGCGGTTGAGCCCGTCGGCGATGAGTCGGGCGCTGGCCCGGTTGCGCGAAACCACGGGGGATCCGCTCCTGGTCAGGGCCGGGCGAGGGCTGGTGCCAACGCCCCGTGCCCTGGCGCTGCGCGAACAGGTCAGCCATCTGGTTCAAGAGGCCCAGGCGGTGCTGCGGCCGGTCGCGACGCCGGACCTGGGTCAGTTGAACAGAACCTTCACCTTGCGCACCCGCGAGGGCTTCGTCGAGAACTTCGCCATCGACCTGATTGCCCGCATCAACGAGCAGGCGCCCGGCGTACGCCTGCGTTTCGTGGAGAAGGCCAATCGCGACAGCACGGCGTTGCGCGAGGGTACCGTGGACCTGGAAACCGCGGTCGTCGACAAGGACACCAGCCCGGAACTGCGGACCCAGGCGCTGTTCGGTGATCGCTTGATCGGGGTGGTGCGCGCCGGACACCCGCTGAGCCAGGCCGTCGTCACTGCCGAGGGCTATGCGGCGTGCGGGCATATCGGGGTTTCGATGCGTTTTCTCGATCAAGGGCCCATCGACCGGATCCTGGAACCATTGGGCCTGTCGCGGGACATTGTCACCACCGTGCCAGGCTTTTCGTCGGCGTTGGGGCTGGCCCGCTCCAGCGACCTGGTTGCCAGCGTGCCGGCGCGCTACACCGCCAGCCTGCGCATGGGCATGCACAGCTTCGCGCTGCCGTTTCCGGTGCCTGAGTTCACCATTGCCATGCTGTGGCACCCGCGTATGGATGCCGACCCGGTGCATCGCTGGCTTCGGGGCTGCCTGCGGGAAGTGTGCGCGCGCAAATCCATGGCGATTTAGTAGATATTGATTAATAGCATTTCGCTGGCACTTAGTTGGCGTAAGTGCGGCTTTCGGGCAAATTGTTAGTTGTCGCTATTTAATATTTAAATAGAGTTTTGTCCGACAATCGGCATTCGAATTTTTAACTAGTGAGTGCGTAACGGGCGAAACCTGTTGTTTGTGGGCATGAAGGCTGGGAACAGAAATTGACCTCGAAAAAACTGCTAGACGTTTGATTTCCAATTGTGTCAGGTTTCTTACGTCCCTCATTGGGCGAGTGATAGGACGATCTCGCCAGAGATCGCCTGTCGTCTGAAAAATGTTCCATTTGCAAACAAGGAAGTGTGTTTATGTCGAAAGTCAAAAACAGCGCTATTGATTCCGCCGAACAACTGCTCTGGGCCCCGCAATCATTGGCGGCCGCCAGCAGTGCGTTCAATCAGATCAATAGTTTCAGCCACCAATACGATCGTGGCGGCAACCTGACCGTCAACGGCAAACCGTCCTATTCCGTCGACCAGGCGGCCACGCAGCTGCTGCGTGACGGCGCGGCGTACCAGGACCGCGATGGCAGCGGCAAGATCGAGCTGACCTACACGTTCCTGACGTCCGCTTCTTCGAGCACCATGAACAAGCATGGCATCAGCGGCTTCAGCCAGTTCAGCGCCCAGCAGAAAGCCCAGGCAGCCCTGGCGATGCAGTCCTGGGCAGACGTGGCCAACGTCACGTTTACCGAGAAGGCCAGCGGCGGCGACGGTCACATGACCTTCGGCAACTACAGCAGCGGCCAGGATGGCGCGGCGGCATTCGCCTACCTGCCGGGCACCGGTGCCGGCTACGACGGCACCTCGTGGTACCTGATCAACAGCGGCTACACCCAGAACAAGAACCCTGACCTGAACAACTACGGTCGCCAGACCCTGACCCACGAGATCGGTCACACCCTGGGCCTGGCGCACCCCGGTGACTACAACGCCGGCGAAGGCGCACCGACCTACGATGACGCCACCTATGGCCAGGACACTCGCGGCTACAGCGTCATGAGTTACTGGAGTGAGAGCAACACCAACCAGAACTTCAGCAAGGGCGGCGTCGAAGCCTATTCCTCCGGCCCGCTGATGGATGACATTGCGGCCATCCAAAAACTCTACGGCGCCAACACCAGCATCCGCACGGGCGATACCACCTACGGTTTCAACTCCAACGCCGGCCGGGATTTCCTCAGTGCCACGTCCTCCTCGGACAAAGTCGTGTTCTCGGTCTGGGACGCGGGCGGTCGCGATACCCTTGACTTCTCCGGCTTCACCCAGAACCAGAAGATCAACCTCAACGATGCCTCGTTCTCTGACGTGGGTGGCCTGGTGGGCAACGTGTCCATCGCCAAGGGCGCGATCGTTGAGAACGCCATCGGCGGTTCGGGCAGCGATCTGCTGATCGGCAACGCGGTCGCCAACGAACTCAAGGGCGGTGCTGGCAACGACATCCTCTGGGGGGCGGGTGGAGCCGACAAACTGTGGGGCGGCTCGGGGTCGGACTCTTTCGTGTTCGCGGCCAGCAGCGACTCGCGGCCCGGTGCGGCGGACCAGATCCTCGACTTTGTCAGCGGCCTGGACAAGATCGACCTGACCGGCATCACCAAGGGCGCGGGCCTGCACTTCGTGAACGCGTTCACCGGTGCCGCGGGCGACGCCGTGCTGTCGACATCGGGTGGCAACAGCCTGCTGTCGGTGGACTTCTCCGGGCATGGCGTGGCGGACTTCCTGGTCAACACCGTCGGCCAGGCGGCGGTCACGGATATCGTAGCGTGATGTCAGCTTGAGTAACGTGGCGAGGGGTAACGCCCCTCGCCACACAATCCAGACCTTTTGAACGCGAGAACACACCATGCCTTGCAGGCTTTCGGCAACCGCCTGGACACTCGCTACGCTGATGCTGTTTTTCGGAGACGCCACCATGGCCCGCAGCCTGTTGTTGATAGAACCCTCGCAGTTGGCCGGTCAATGGCTGGCCGTGCTGTCGGGCCCACAGGATGACGCCCAGAGCCAGGCATTGCAGGACAAACCCTCCAACACCTGCCTGGTGGAACTCAAGGTAGACCAGACCCTGGGCGGGCAAACCGAATGCCTGGGGCATTGGTTGGGAGAGGAACCGGTGCAGTGGTTTACCGAACCCGACGGTCTTTCGTTGATCGGCCAGCACAACACCCGGGTTCATCTGGGGCTGCGCCAGCAAGACCGTTATCAAGTGACGTTGAAGTCCGGTTTGGTAGTTAGGCTTGAACGTAATAAGTCGCAAGTCACGCACTAACCACAGTGGCGCTAAAAATCAGTAAGTTGATTAACGGCCAGGCGGCCTGATACAGCCAACACGCAAGGAAGATGCATGAATAAGGCAAGGAGTGCCGGGGCGGTGCCGCTGTTTAAAGCCCTGGGCGAATATAAAAGTATTTTGATCAGCGTCGGATGTTTTACCGCATTGATCAATGTGCTGATGCTTGCGCCGTCGATCTACATGCTCCAGGTCTATGACCGTGGGCTGTCCTCGCAAAACGAAACGACCTTGTTGATGTTGTCGCTGATGGTTGTCGGCTTCTTTGTGTTCATCGGGTTGCTGGAGATGGTGCGCAGTTTCGTCGTCATCCGCATCGGCAGCCAGTTGGAGCGACGTTTCAACCTCCAGGTATACAAAGCTGCGTTCGAGCGCAACCTGCGCCAGGGCGAGGGCAACGCCGGGCAGTCCTTGGGCGACCTGACCCAACTGCGCCAATTCGTCACCGGGCCGGCGCTGTTCGCGTTCTTCGATGCGCCGTGGTTTCCCGTCTACCTGCTGGTGATCTACCTGTTCAATGTCTGGCTCGGGGTGTTCGCCAGTGTCGGCACGGCGTTGTTGATCGGCCTGGCCTGCCTGAACGAGGTCATGACCCGCAAGCCGCTGGGGCAGGCCAGTGTCTATTCGCAGCAGTCCAGCCAATTGGCGACCAGCCATTTGCACAACGCCGAGACCATCCAGGCCATGGGCATGCTCGACGCGCTGCGCAGCCGCTGGTTCGCCGTGCATTCGCGGTTCCTCGGCCTGCAGAACCGGGCCAGCGACACCGGCGCGGTGATCAGTTCCGTGAGCAAGACCTTGCGCCTGTGCCTGCAATCCCTGGTCTTGGGTTTAGGCGCGCTGCTGGTGATCAAGGGCCAGATGACCGCCGGGATGATGATCGCCGGCTCGATCCTGATGGGGCGGGTGCTGAGCCCCATCGACCAGTTGATCGCCGTGTGGAAGCAGTGGAGCGGCGCCAAGTTGGCCTATCGCCGCCTCGATGCGCTGTTGCAGGCGTTTGTTCCCCGAGACGAAGGCATGGCGCTGCCGGCGCCCAAGGGCCAGGTCAGCTTTGAACAGGTCAGTGCCGGCCCGCCGGGGCAACGCAACGCGACGCTGCAACAGGTCAGTTTCAGCCTGGCGGCGGGGGAAGTGCTCGGCGTATTAGGCGCATCGGGGTCCGGCAAGTCGACCCTGGCCCGGGTGCTGGTGGGCGTCTGGCCAACCCTGGGTGGCACCGTGCGCCTCGATGGGGCCGACATCCATCGTTGGAACCGCGACCAACTGGGTCCCTACATCGGCTATCTGCCCCAGGACATCGAGCTGTTCAGCGGCAGCATTGCCGAGAACATCGCTCGCTTTCGCGAGGCCGACCCGCAGAAGGTCGTTGCCGCGGCGCAACAGGCCGGCGTTCATGAACTGATCCTGCGCATGCCCCAGGGCTACGACACGGTGCTGGGGGAAGACGGCAGCGGTCTTTCGGGCGGGCAGAAGCAACGGGTGGCGCTGGCCCGGGCGATGTATGACCGGCCGAGCCTGGTGGTGCTCGATGAGCCCAATTCCAACCTGGACACGGTGGGCGAAGCGGCATTGGCCAGTGCCATCGCGCAGATGAAAGCCCAGGGCACCAGCGTGGTGCTGGTGACGCATCGTTCCTCGGCATTGGCCCAGGCCGACAAGCTGCTGGTGCTCAACGAAGGCCGCTTGCAGGCCTTCGGCCCCAGCCAGGACGTGCTGCGGGCGTTGTCCGGCCAGGCGGAGTCGGCCCGGGACAAACCCCAGGCCGCCCCCACCGGCCTGAGCATGAGCCGCCACTACCCGACAGCCAACAAGCCGAGCGGCGCATGAGCCAGGATCGCGACATGAACCTCGAACACACCCGGATCTTCGAAAGCCCCGAGCGCGATGCGCGGTTTTTCACCCGCATCGGCTGGGCACTGGCGCTCATTGGCGCCGGCAGTTTCTTCACTTGGGCCAGCCTGGCGCCGTTGGACCAGGGCATCCCGGTCCAGGGCACCGTGGTGGTGTCTGGCAAGCGCAAGGCGGTGCAGTCGATGAGCAGCGGCGTGGTCAGCCGGATCCTGGTGCGCGAAGGCGAGGCGGTGAGGCAGGGCCAACCGCTGTTTCGCCTGGACCAGACCCAGGCCGACGCCGACGTCCAATCGCTGCAAGCCCAGTACCGCATGGCCTGGGCCAGCCTGGCACGCTGGCAGAGCGAGCGCGATAACCTGGCCCGTGTGAGCTTCCCGGCCGAGTTGAGCCACGACCCGGACCCGCGCTTGGCCCTGGTGCTCGAAGGCCAGCGGCAACTGTTCAGCAGCCGCCGCGAAGCCTTCGCCCGCGAGCAGGCGGCATTGCGCGCCAGTATCGACGGCGCCACCGCGCAACTGGCGGGCATGCGCCGCGCCCGCAGTGACCTGACGGCCCAGGCCGAATCACTGCGATTGCAATTGGGCAACCTGCAACCCTTGGCGGACAACGGCTACATCCCGCGTAACCGACTGCTGGACTATCAGCGGCAGTTGTCGCAGGTGCAGCAGGAACTGGCGCAGAACAGCGGCGAAAGCGGCCGGGTGGAGCAGGGGATTGTCGAGTCGCGGCTCAAACTGCAGCAGCACGGCGAGGAATACCAGAAAGAAGTCCGCAGTCAACTGGCCGACGCCCAGCTCAAGAGCGAAACCTTGCAGCAGCAGTTGAAGTCCGCCGGGTTCGAGCTGCAACACAGTGAGATCCTCGCCACCGCCGACGGCATCGCCGTCAACCTCGGTGTGCACACCGAAGGCGCGGTGGTGCGCCAAGGCGACACCTTGCTGGAGATCGTGCCCCAAGGCACGCGCCTGGAGGTGGAAGGGCACTTGCCGGTGAACCTGGTCGACAAGGTCGGTACGCACTTGCCGGTGGACATCCTGTTCACCGCCTTCAACCAGAACCGCACGCCGAGGGTGCCGGGGGAAGTCAGCCTGGTGTCCGCCGACCAGATGATCGATGAGAAGACTGGTGCGCCTTACTACGTCCTGCGCAGCAGCGTCAGCGACCGTGCGCTGGAGAAGCTCAATGGCCTGGTGATCAAGCCCGGCATGCCGGCGGAGATGTTCGTGCGCACCGGCGAGCGCTCGCTCCTGAATTACCTGTTCAAACCGCTGCTCGACCGAGCTGGCTCTGCGTTGACCGAAGAATAAGGTGTGCTGTGGTATGAAGCGTTTTTTCCGGTTGGCCCTGTTGGCCATTTGCGCGTGCGACCACGCCTGGGCCATGGGCCCGTTTGAACTCTATGAGCAGGCCCTGCGCAACGACCCGGTCTACCTGGGGGCGATCAAGGAACGCGATGCGGGCCTGGAGAACCGCGCCATTGGTCGTGCCGGGCTGCTGCCGCACCTGGGCTACAGCTACAACAAGGGCCGCAACCAATCGAAAGTCACCTACCTCAATGACCGTGGCGCCAGCCAGCATGATGATCGCAACTACAGCAGCTACGGCTCCAGCCTGACCCTGCAACAACCCTTGCTGGACTACGAGGCTTACGCGGCGTACCGCAAGGGCGTCGCCCAGGCGCTGTTCGCCGACGAGAACTTTCGCGGCAAGAGCCAGGAATTGTTGGTGCGGGTGCTCAGTTATTACACCCAGGCGTTGTTCGCCCAGGACCAGATCGACATTGCCCTGGCGAAGAAAAAGGCCTTCGAGCAGCAGTTCCACCAGAACGAGGAGCTGTTTCGCCAGGGCGAAGGCACGCGTACGGACATCCTTGAAGCCGAATCGCGCTACGAACTGGCCACGGCGGAAGAGATCGAGGCTCGCAACGAGCAGGATGCGTCCCTGCGCGAACTGGGGGCGTTGATCGGCGTGCCGGCCCTGGACATCGGCGATCTGGCACCGCTGAACGACACGTTCCAGACCTTCAGCCTGCAACCGGCCAACTTCGACAGCTGGCATGAGCTGGCGGTGAGCAACAACCCGAACCTGGCCTCCCAGCGCCAGGCCGTGGATGTCGCGCGTTTCGAGGTCGAGCGCAACCGCGCCGGGCATCTACCGAAAGTCAGTGCCTACGCGACCATGCGCCAGAACGAGTCGGAAAGCGGCAACACCTACAACCAGCGCTACGACACCAACACCATTGGCGTCGAGATCAGCGTGCCGCTGTACGCCGGCGGCGGGGTCTCGGCGTCCACCCGCCAGGCCAGCCGCAACATGGAGCAGGCCGAATACGAGCTGGACGCCAAGACCCGCGAGACGCTGATCGAATTGCGCCGCCAGTTCAGCGCCTGCGTCTCGGGGGTGAACAAATTGCGCGCCTACCAGAAAGCCCTGGGTTCGGCCGAAGCGCTGGTGGTCTCGACCCGGCAAAGCATCCTCGGCGGCGAGCGGGTCAACCTCGACGCGCTCAATGCCGAGCAACAGCTCTACACCACTCGCCGCGACCTGGCCCAGGCCCGCTACGACTACCTCATGGCCTGGACCAAATTGCATTACTACGCCGGCACGCTGGGGGCGCAGGACCTGGCGAAGGTGGATGAGGCGTTCGTCAGCCATTGACTAGGGATGGCTGTCCGGCCTTTGTGGCGAGGGAGCTTGCTCCCGCTTGAGTGCGAAGCGCTCACAAGCAGGGGCTGTTGCACAGCCCAGCGGGAGCAAACTCCCTCGCCACGGGGACCGGCATAGGTCAGCACAGGATTTTTGCAGCCACTAAGGAAGGTTCGTTGATGAAGACTGATAACAAAAAACAACCCGCAAGAACCCGTCGCGTGTTTGTGCCCAAGGCCCTCAACCACGCCATGCTCTGTGCACTGGCAAGCCTGGGCACGGCGCAGGCGGCGCCGTATGTCGAGGCGGGCAAGGCAGGCGATCCGGACAGTTGGCGCAGCAGCGAATTCAACGCCGAATGGGGCCTGGGCGCGATCAACGCCCAGCAGGCCTATGCCGCCGGCTACACCGGCAAGGGCGTGAAACTGGGGATCTTCGACCAGCCGGTGTATGCCGCCCACCCGGAGTTCTCCGGCAGCGATAAAGTCGTGACCCTGGTCACCAGCGGCATCCGCGAGTACACCGACCCGTACATTCCGGTGAAGGCCGGTGATCCGTTTCGCTACGACGGTTCGCCCACGGTCGGTTCCGACGGCAAGCTGGGCTCCCACGGCACCCACGTCGGCGGGATCGCCGCCGGCAGCCGCGACGGTGGGCCAATGCACGGCGTGGCGTTCAACGCACAGATCATCAGCGCCGACAACGGCGACCCCGGCCCCGAGGACGGCATCATCCTGGGCAACGACGGCGCGGTGTACAAGGCCGGTTGGGACGCGCTGATCGCCAGCGGCGCACGGATCATCAACAACAGCTGGGGCATCGGCATCACCGACCGCTTCGACCAGGGCGGGCGCGACCCGGCGTTCCCGCACTTCACCGTGCAGGACGCGCAGTTGCAATTCGACCAGATCCGCCCGCTGCTGGGGACCAAGCCGGGCGGCGCCTACGAGGGCGCCATCGCGGCGGCCCGCAGCGGCATCGTGACGATTTTCGCCGCCGGCAACGACTACAACCTCAACAACCCCGACGCCATCGCCGGCCTGGCGTATTTCGTGCCGGACATCGCCCCCAACTGGCTGACCGTCGCGGCGCTGCAAGTCAACCCGGATACCGCCAGCCCCGATCCCTACACCATCAGTACCTTCTCCTCGCGCTGCGGCTACACCGCCAGTTTCTGCGTCTCGGCGCCGGGCACGCGGGTCTACAGTGCGGTGATCGGCGGTACCAGCGCCGATGACCTGACCGTGGGCTACGGCAACAAGAGCGGCACCTCCATGGCCGCCCCCCATGTGGCCGGCAGCGTCGCCGTGTTGATGGAGCGCTTCCCGTACATGACCGGTGCTCAGGTTGCCAGCGTGCTGCGCACCACGGCCACCGACATGGGCGCGCCGGGCGTCGATGCGCTGTACGGCTGGGGCATGATCAACCTGGGCAAGGCCATCGACGGTCCGTCGATGTTGGTGACCGAGGCCGACATTCCCGAAGCGTTCCGGATCGACGGGGCCTACGGCGATGGCCAGTTCGTGGTCGACCTGCCGGGCATTGGCGCGACCATAGACGCCGGCAAGCCCACGGAGCGCGTGTGCAGCGGGATCCAGTGTGGCCTGGACGTCTGGCGCAACAACATCGCCGGCCACGGCGGGCTGACCAAGGAAGGCCTCGGCACCCTGGTGCTGACCGGCGACAACCGCTACAGCGGGCCGACCCTGGTCAATGAAGGCCGACTGGCCGTCAACGGTTCACTGGCCTCGACGGTGACCGTCAATGACGGCGGCGTCCTCGGCGGCAACGGGCGCGTTGCCGGCCTGACCGCCAATCGCGGCGGCAGCGTGGCACCGGGCAACTCCATCGGCACACTGCAGGTGGCAGGAGACGTGACCTTCGAGCCGGGTTCGACCTACGCAGTGGAGGTCTCGCCGACCTCCAGCGATTTGATCGTGGCGGGCGGCAAGGCTTCCATCGACGGCGCTACGGTGTCGCTGTCATTGGAAAACAGCCCGACGCTGCTCACGGCCCGTGAGGTGAAGAGCCTGCTGGGCACGCAGTTCAACATCCTGCAGGCCGCCGGCGGTATCGACGGGCGTTTTGGCCAGGTCTTGCCCAACTACGCGTTTCTCGGCGGCGACCTGGCCTACAGCGCCAATGGCATTCAACTGGCGGTCGAGCGCAACGCCGTGTCGTTCGCCAGCCTTGGCCTGACGCCCAACCAGCGCTCCGTAGCGACCGCCGCCGAGCAACTGGGCGCTGGCAACGGCCTTTACGAAGCCTTGCTGTTGTCGCCCAGTGCCGCCGCGGCGCAGCAAGCCTTCCAGCAACTCTCTGGCGAAATCCACCCGGCCGTCGGCACGTTGCTGATCAACGACAGCCGCCACTTGCGTGAAGCCGTCGGCGATCGTTTGCGCCAGGACGCCTTGTATGACGCGAATACCCCAAGCACTGCCGACAGCAACGTCTGGGTCAAGGTGCTCGGGGCCTGGGGCAAGAGCGATGGCGGCAATGACAATGCCAGCGCCAACAGCTCCATTGGCGGGCTGCTGGTGGGGGCCGATGGGTTGATCGGCGAGCAGACTCGCCTGGGTGTCGTCACCGGCTACAGCGACAGTTCATTGAGCATGGGCGATGGCACGCACTCGTCCGCCAAGGCCGACAGCTATCACCTGGGCGCCTACCTGGGGCATGAAATCGACGCCGTGCGCCTTACCGTCGGCGGTGCCTACAGCTGGCATCGCATCGACGTCAAACGGGACGTGCAATGGGGTGATGTCAGCGGCCGGGAGAAAACCAAGCGCGACGCCCAGACCGCCCAGCTCTTCACCGAAGCCGCCTACCGCCTCGACGTGCAGCCGCTGGCCTTGGAGCCGTTTGCCAACCTGGCCTATGTGCATCTGGACAGCGACAGCTTCCATGAAAAAGGCGACAACGCCGCGCTGCGAGGTAACGACGACCGTCGCGATGCGCTGCTTTCGACCCTGGGTGTGCGAGCGAGCCGCAGCCTGGCGCTCTCGGAGAAACAGCAGCTGGAACTCTCCGGCTCCCTCGGCTGGCAGCACAACTTGAGCAATACCCGTTCGGAACAGGACCTGGCCTTCGCCGGCAGCAGCAACACCTTTGCGGTGCAGAGCGTGTCCATGGACCGCAACGCCGCCGTGATCGGTGCCCGTGCCGGGCTGGCGGTGGCCAAGGATGTGCGGGTCAACCTGGACTACAACGGCCTGCTCGGATCCCGGGACAAAAGCCATGGCATGGGGCTGACGCTGGATTGGCAGTTCTGATCAGGTAAGGCAGTCCCTGTGGCGAGGGGATTTATCCCCGCTGGCTGCGCAGCAGCCCCAACCACAGGCGACTGCTTCGCAGTCGAACGGGGATAAATCCCCTCGCCACAACGATTTCCTAGGTTTTTCCGCATTCCAACAACAAAAAAGAGGCAGCAGGACATGGGTATCTATGACTACAAGACCTTCGGCACCGAGGCGTCCAAAGCCCTGGTCGGCGATGCGATGGCGATCATGTTGTACTCCTACCACAACCTCGACAACGGGTTCGCCGTCGGCTACCAGCAATACGGCTTCGGCACCGGCCTGCCGGCGACCCTGGTGACCGCGCTGCTCGGTGGCACCGATTCGCAAGGGGTGATTCCCGGCGTGCCATGGAACCCCGATTCGGAAAAACTGGCCCTGGAGGCGTTGCACAAGGCCGGCTGGACGCCCATCAGCGCGTCGCAACTGGGCTACACCGGCAAGGTCGACGGGCGCGGTACGTTCTTCGGCGAAAAGGCCGGCTACACCACCGCCCAGGTAGAAATCCTGGGCAAGTACGACGCCGCCGGGCAGTTGACCGAGATCGGCGTGTCGTTTCGCGGGACCAGCGGCCCACGGGAGAACCTGATCGGCGACTCCATTGGCGACGTGATCAATGACGTGATGGCCGCGCTGGGGCCCAAGGACTATGCCAAAAACTACGCCGGCGAAGCCTTCGGCACGCTGCTCGGCGACGTCGCCCGGTTTGCCCAGGCCCATGGCCTTGGCGGGGAAAACGTCCTGGTCAGCGGCCACAGCCTCGGCGGGTTGGCGGTCAACAGCCTGGCCGACCTGAGCACCAGCCAGTGGTCCGGGTTCTACAACAACGCCAACTACATCGCCTACGCGTCGCCAACCCAGAGCAGCACCGACAAGGTGCTGAACATCGGTTACGAAAACGACCCGGTGTTCCGGGCGCTGGACGGCTCGACGTTCAACCTGGCGTCGGTGGGCGTGCACGACGTGCAGCAGGCCTCGGCGACCAACAACATCGTCAGCTTCAATGATCACTACGCCTCGACCGGGTGGAACGTGCTGCCGTTTTCCATCCTCAACATCCCCACCTGGATCTCCCACCTGCCCACCGGTTACGCCGATGGCATGGGCCGGATCATCAGCTCGGCGTTCTACGACCTTACGCAAAAAGACTCGACCATCGTCGTCGCCAACCTGTCGGACCCGGCCCGCAGCAACACCTGGGTGCAAGACCTCAACCGCAACGCCGAGGCCCACACCGGCAGCACGTTCATCCTCGGCACCGACAAGGACGACCTGATCCAGGGCGGCCAGGGCAACGACTACCTGGAAGGCCGTGCCGGCAATGACACCTTCCGCGACGGCGGAGGCTACAACGTGATACTGGGCGGGCAGGGCCACAACAGCCTGCATCTGCAGCAGTCGGTGCACGACTTCACCTTTGCCAGCGATGGTGCCGGAACGTTGTACATGCGCGATGCCCACGGCGGGATCAGCATCACCCGCGACATCGGCACGCTGGTGAGCCAGGAACCTGGATCGTTGTGGGGCATGCTCAAGGACGAGGTCAGCCACAGCGTCACCGCCAATGGCCTGTTGGCCGGCGGCAACCTGACGGCGTACGCGTCAGCGGTCAAGGGCACTGCGGGCGATGACAGTCTCGTGGCCCACGCGACGGGCGACTGGCTGTTCGGTCACGCCGGCAACGACCGGCTGCTGGGCGGCGCGGGCGACGACACATTCGTGGGGGGCACCGGGAACGACGTCATGCAATCGGGCGGTGGACGTGACACGTTCATTTTCAACGGTGCATTCGGCCAGGATCGCATCAGCAGTTTCGACGCGGGCGACAAACTGGTGTTCATCGGTGTGCAGGGGGCCGGGGAAGGGTATGACTATCGACAGCACCTGTCCCAGGTCGGCAGCGACACGCTGCTGCAAGTGGGGGACAGCTCGGTGACCCTGGTGGGTGTCGGGGTTGGGCAGGTGGGCGGTGAGGGTATCGTGTTCGCCTGATGACCAGGCATGGACGGTGACTGAGTAACCTGCGACGAGGCGCTTGCTCACACTCAAGCGCGAGCAAGCGCCTTCGCCACGGTGATCAATCTTCCTTGCGGATCGTTGCCACGTCGTCGGCGCGCACGCGGATTTTCTTGCCGGCGATGTCTTCGAACTCGTAGAACCCATCGGAGGTACGGGTATTGGGGGTGTCCTTGGTCAGGTACTGGGTACCGTTCTGCAAGGTCACCACGGTGGGCGACGCGCAACCGGCCAATGTCAGGAAGGCCACGGCGGCCAGGGGCAGGCTCAGAAACCTGATGTTCATATCCAAACCTCTCGATCAAAAGAACCACGGCCCAGCTGATTCGACTGCGCCATCACGTAGCTAACCGCCATTGGTCCTGCTCTCTGTAGGAAAGTTCATCACTTAGCGAAGGATTTCATCTCTAAATATAGGGGACCGTTCATCTTTTGCAGTTGCCTGGGGTGTTCGTAGCTGCTATCTGTATGCATAACCAGTACTCCTGCATCCGTGGCGCTTCTTCCCGTGACAGCCAGTTCCCTCGACGATCCCTTCTATTACCTGAACAACTTTCAGCAAGTGCTGGGCTGGCTGACGCAGCGGTATGCCGATGTGCTCAGCTTCGAAGAGCAGCGCTTCGTTGACGATTTTGCCGCAATGCCCCGGGCGTCCCAAGGCTTGCTGGTGCGGATGGTCATGCGCAAGGGGCTGCGGTTTCGCCACAGCAAGCTCAACTACCCGGAAATCGGTGAGATTGGCCTGGCCGTGCAGCCGTTACTGGCCCTGGGTTGGGTCGAGGACCAGGCCGAGTTGGGGATTGTCGAGCTGTTCGACGTGTTGCTGAAGGCGGAGATCCTGCAGTGCCTGGGGCACCTGATCGAGCAGCCCAGGGCGAAAAAGACCGAATGGCTCCTGGCCGTCGCCGAGCGAGCCGACCCGCCGCAGGCGTTCCACGCCTGGTGTCCGCAGCTTGACGACCGACTCTACAGCCTGACGATCATGCCGCTGTGTGACCGCTTGCGGCTGATGTTCTTCGGCAACCTCTACCAGGACTGGTCGGAGTTCGTCCTGGCGGACCTGGGCATCTTCACCTATGAAAGCGTCGAATTCAGCACCGAGTCCCGCGGACTGCGCAACCGCCAGGACGTCGACGCCTGTGTGTTCCTCCATGAGTGTCAGCAACGCTTCGAAGCCGGCGAGCCGCTGGAAGCGATCGTCGCCCAGGTCAATGCCCTGACCTTGGACAATCCGTGGCTGGAGCGCCGGCGCGGCAAGTTGCTGTACCAGTTCGGCGAGCAGGGCGAACGCATGGGCGATTTTGCCTTGGCCTTGTGTATCTACCGTGAATGCACCTACCCCGGCGCACGGTTGCGGATGATCCGCGTGCTGGAGCGCATCGGCGAATATGCCCTGGCCCTGGAACTGGGCGAGGCGGCGGCACAGGCACCGCAAAGCGCCGCCGAAACCCAGGCCCTGCTCAGGATCGTGCCGCGGCTGCGCCGCAAGCTTGGCGGACCGCCGGTGCCGCGCGCCCTGGCCCGTGAAGTGCAGCGGCTGGAGTTGCAACTGCCCAGGGTCGATCCGACCCTGTCGGTGGAGTATTACGTCCAGGCTCACCTGCACGATGACGCCGCCCCGGTGCATTACGTCGAGAACAGCCTGATCAACTCGCTGTTCGGCCTGCTGTGCTGGCCGGCGATTTTCGCGCCGCTGCCGGGGGCATTTTTCCACCCGTTCCAGCGTGGGCCGGTGGACCTGCTCAATGAAGACTTCCATGCCCGTCGGGCCGAGCTGTTCGCGGCGTGTTTTGCCGAGCTGGACGATGGCCGCTATCGGCACACCATCCTGGGTCGTTTTGCCGAGAAGTGGGGCGTACAGTCGCCGTTCGTGTTCTGGGGTGCGTTGTCCGAGACATTGCTGGAACAGGCCCTCGACTGCTTGCCGGCCGAACACCTCAAGCACTGGTTCAGCCGATTGCTGTTGGACATCAAGGCCAACCGCGCCGGCATGCCGGACCTTATCCAGTTCTGGCCGCAGCACAAGACCTACCGCATGATCGAGGTCAAAGGGCCGGGGGATCGGCTGCAAGACAATCAATTGCGCTGGCTGGAGTTCTGCCATGAGCACCGCATGCCCGTCGCAGTGTGCTACGTGCAGTGGCTGCCAGAAGGTGCGGAGCAGGGCGCATGAACCCCGCGCCAAGCTACAGCATTGCGGTGCGGGCCTTGTGTGAGTTCACCGCCAAGGTGGGTGATCTCGACCTGCGCTTCACGCCGTCGCCCACGGCCCTGGAAGGCATCGCCGGCCATCGCACCGTGGCGTCGCGGCGCAGCGAGGTCTATCAGGCCGAGGTTAGCCTGGAAGGGCGCTACCAGACGCTGAACGTCAAAGGCCGCGCCGATGGCTACGATCCGGCGCG
Source organism: Pseudomonas sp. MS646 (assembly GCF_036693845.1). Taxonomy (NCBI): domain Bacteria; kingdom Pseudomonadati; phylum Pseudomonadota; class Gammaproteobacteria; order Pseudomonadales; family Pseudomonadaceae; genus Pseudomonas; species Pseudomonas sp. MS646. The sequence continues at coordinate 3,177,565 of NZ_CP144763.1, read as the reverse complement.
CAACTGCCTTGAAGAAGTGAAGACCTATCGCGGCGACCTGGCCAGGCAACCGGCCAACCACCGGCAGTTGCACTGGGCCCAGGCGAAGATCTACGGCTGGTTGATGTGCCAGAGGTTGCAGCTTTCGCGCATCGACGTGGCACTGGTGTACTTCGACGTCGTCAGCGAAAAGGAAACCTGCCTCACGCAGGGGTTCGAGGCCGGCGAGCTTCTGGCGTTCTTCGAAGCGCAATGTGCGCTGTTCCTGGCCTGGGCCGAGCAGGAAATGGCCCATCGGCACGCCCGCAACCTGGGGGCGCAGTCCCTGGCCTTTCCCCATGCCGACTTTCGGCCCGGGCAACGGCACCTGGCCGAGTCGGTGTTCAAGGCCGTGAGCACCGGGCGTTGCCTGATGGCCCAGGCGCCCACCGGCATCGGCAAGACCGTCGGCACGCTGTTCCCGATGCTCAAGGCCCTGGCGCCGCAGCAGTTGGACAAGGTGTTCTTCCTCACGGCGAAAACCCCAGGGCGCAAGCTGGCGCTGGACGCCGCCCAGGTCATCACCCGAAGCGCCCCGTCAATGCCGCTGCGGGTGCTGGAGATGGTTGCCCGGGACAAGGCCTGCGAGCATCCGGACAAAGCCTGCCATGGTGAATCCTGCCCGTTGGCCCAGGGCTTCTACGACCGTCTGCCGGCGGCGCGGGTGGCCGCGAGCCAGGTGAGCCTGCTTGATCAGGCGGCGTTGCGCGAAGTCGCGCTGGCCCACGGGATCTGCCCGTACTACCTCAGCCAGGAGATGGCCCGCTGGGCCGACGTGGTGGTGGCCGACTACAACTACTATTTCGACTTCAGTGCCTTGCTTTTCGGCTTGGCCCAGGCCAATGGCTGGACGGTCGCGACCTTGGTGGACGAAGCCCACAACCTGGTCGAGCGCGGCCGGCAGATGTACAGCGCGATCCTGGATCAAGCGACCTTGGCCACGGTGCGCAAAACCGCGCCCGAGGCCCTGAAGAAGCCGCTGGAACGGGTCAATCGCCAGTGGAACGCCTTGCATGCACCACAAGTGGCGGCGTACCAGGCGTATGAACGACTGCCGGAGAAATTCCTGCAAGCCCTGGCCACCTGCACCACGGCCATTGGCGATTACCTCAACGAGCACCCCCAAGGGCTGGACGGTGACTTGCAGGCGTTCTATTTCGATGCCCTGCAGTTTGGCCGGGTGGCCGAGTCGTTCGACGAGCAGTTTCTGTTCGACATCCATAAGCGCGAGCTCGGCCGCCAGCGCAGCGGCTCGACCCTGTGCCTGCGCAACGTGGTGCCGGCCGGGTTCCTGCGGCCAAGGCTCACCGCGGCCCGCAGCAGCGTGCTGTTTTCCGCGACCTTGAGTCCGCGGCACTATTACGCCGACCTGTTGGGCACACCGGCCGAGACGGTGTGGATCGACGTTGAATCACCGTTCCAGGCCGATCAGTTGGACGTTCAGGTCGTCAGCCGGATTTCCACGCGCTTCGCCCACCGCCAGGCGTCTCTGGAGCCGATTGTCGCGTTGATGGCTCGCCAATTCAGCGCGCGTCCGGGCAATTACCTGGCGTTTTTCAGCAGTTTCGATTACCTCCAGCAAGTCGCCGGGCTGTTTGCCGAGCGGCACCCGGAGATCGTCACGTGGGCACAATCGCGCGGCATGGGTGAAGCCCCGCGGCAGGCCTTCCTCGACCGGTTCATGGAGCACAGCCAGGGCATCGGTTTCGCGGTGCTTGGCGGGGCGTTCGGCGAGGGCATCGACTTGCCCGGCTCGCGCCTGATCGGTGCATTCATCGCCACCCTGGGGCTGGCGCAGCTCAACCCGGTCAATGAGCAGATCAAGCAGCGCATGGCGGCGATCTTCGGCGATGGCTATGACTACACTTACCTGTACCCTGGCCTGCAAAAAGTCGTGCAGGCCGCCGGGCGCGTCATCCGCACCCAGCAGGACCGCGGCGTGGTGATGCTCATCGACGACCGGTTCGGCGAGGCGCGCGTGCAGCAGTTGCTGCCACGCTGGTGGTCGGTGAACCCGGAGCAATCCGGCACCCGGCGGATAGGTGCAGGAAACTGAAGCCTGCCGGCCAGCGGGAATCCTGTGTGGGAGGCAATAGTTTTTCATGGCGCGCGACTTGCCCCATACTTCGAAAAAATCCACACGGATGCCTCGGCCCACATGCTTGAGAATACCCCCCAGTCGCCGCGCATAAACCAGGAGCAGCGCTTTCGCCTGCTCATCGACGCCGTGGTCGACTACGCGATCTACATGACCGACCCCTCGGGCATCATCACCAGCTGGAACTCCGGTGCCCGGCGTTTCAAGGGGTATGAGGAAGCGGAGATCCTGGGTGAGCATTTTTCGCGTTTCTACACGGATCAGGATCGCGCCGCCGGCCTGCCGCAGCGGGCGCTGGAGACGGCCGTGCGCGAGGGGCGTTTCGAGGGTGAGGGCTGGCGGGTGCGTAAGGACGGCACGCTGTTCTGGTCCCATGTGGTGATCGACCCGATCATCGACAACCAGAGCGGTGAACTGCTCGGGTTCGCCAAGATCACCCGCGACCTCACCGACCGCAAGATGGCCGAGGAAACCCTCAAGCAGAGCGAGCAGCAGTTCCGCCTGCTGGTGCAAAGCGTCACCGACTACGCCATCTACATGCTCGGTCCTGATGGCCAGGTCACCAACTGGAACCAGGGCGCGCAACGCATCAAGGGCTATCTGCCGGCCGAAGCCATCGGCCAGCATTTTTCGATGTTCTATACCCCCGAGGACCGCGCCGCCGGTGAACCGCAGCGGGCGCTGAGCATCGCCGCCAGCGAGGGGCGTTTCGAAAAGAAGGGCTGGCGCGTGCGCAAGGACGGTACGCGTTTCCTTGCCCACGTGGTCATCGATGCGATCCGCAGCGACACCGGGACCCTGCTGGGGTTTGCCAAGATCACCCGCGACATCACCGATGCCACCCAGGCGCAGCAGGCCCTCGAACAGGCCCGCGAGGCGCTGTTCCAGTCGCAGAAACTGCAAGCCATCGGCCAGCTTACCGGCGGCATCGCCCACGACTTCAACAACCTGCTGACGGTCATCCTCGGCAACCTGGAAATCGTGCGCAAGCGCATGCCGGACGATCCGAAACTGGCCCAACTGCTCGACAACGCGACCCAGGGCGCGTTGCGCGGCGTATCGCTGACCCAGCGGATGCTGGCGTTCGCCCGGCGGCAGAAGCTGAGTGCCGAGTCGGTCGAGTTGCCGGTGCTGGTGCAGGGCATCAGCGGCTTGCTGCAAAGCTCCATGGGCCCTTCGATCCACATCCAGACTCGCTTCACCGAGGCGCTGTCGCCGGTGCTGGCCGATGTCAACCAGTTGGAGTTGGCGATCCTCAATCTGGCGACCAATGCCCGGGACGCGATGCCCCATGGCGGTAGCATCCTGATCGCCGCCGACGAGCGCCTGGCCACCGAGGCCGGGGCGCAGGCGTCGTTGAAGCCGGGGCGCTACGTCTGCCTGTCGATTACCGATGAAGGCGAGGGCATGGATGAGGCCACGCTGGCCTCGGCCGTGGAGCCATTCTTCACCACCAAAGGGGTCGGCAAGGGCACGGGCCTGGGATTGTCCATGGTGCACGGCCTGGCCGAGCAGTTGGGTGGCCGCCTGATCCTCGAAAGCCAGAAGGGCGTGGGCACCAGCGCGCAGTTGTGGTTGCCACTGGCCGATAGCGCAGCGTCGGAGAAGGCCGTGGTCGAGGCGCAGGCAGCGCCTACCCCTCCTGAGTTGCTGGTGCTGGTGGTCGATGACGACAGCCTGGTGCTGACCAGTACCCGCCTGTTGATCGAAGACCTCGGGCACCGGGTCTTGTGCGCGCATTCAGGGTCGCAGGCGCTGGAACTGCATGAGCGCAACCCGGACATCGACCTGGTGATCACCGACATGGCCATGCCGCAGATGGACGGCGCCCAACTGGCGAAGTTACTGCGCGACCGGCAGCCGGACCTGCCCATCATCCTCGCCACCGGCTACGCCGAACGCCTGGAAGGCTTCGCCAGCCAATTGCCGCGCCTGACCAAGCCGTTCAAGCAGATCGACCTGGTGCAGGTCATCGGGCAGGCAATGAATTAGGCGGAGGCTTGGCCAGGCCCTTTTGGCAAGCGTGCACTGCCTCTGGTCCATTGCCTTGAACTTGCCCGGCGGCGCGGGTTTCCAACGAACCTCATTTGCCACCAGCGACCCTTCACGCAATGCCCAGAATATTGACCGGCCAGACGCCGGAAGAAGAATTGAGCGAACACAATGCCAAGCTGTTCGGCTCGCCCAAGGAACGACTGGATTTCTATCGGCGTGAAATCCAGTACGAAACCAGCATCCTCGCCAATCGGACCGATGCCTACCTGGCCGCCCAATCCTTCCTGGTGATTGCCTTTGCCTCGTGCATGGCCAACCTGAACCCGGAGTGGGGCAAGTTGTTCACCCTGATCGTGCCGCCGTTCCTGGCGCTGCTGGGGTTCCTGAGTTCACTCAATGCCTGGCCGGGGATTCGAGCGGCCTACGAGATCATCGACCACTGGCACTTCAAGCAGAGCGAACTGCTGCGCGCCGAGCCGGTCATGGGTTTGGTCTACGACGAGTCGCCGTTGTTCAGCGAGCGGGAATCGACCCACAAGGGGTATCGCAAGTCGCTGCTGTTTTCTGTGCGCACACCGTGGATCTTCGCCACGTTCTGGGTGCTGCTGGGGGTGTATGCGGTGCTGATCCAGGTGACGGATCCGATCGGCTGAGGGTCAGCCGGTTTTCTGCCGTTCGTACCACGCCAGGGTGGGCTGGGTACTGACCCCATGAACCAGGATGCTCAAGGCCACCACCGACAACGTGAGGTTGATGCACAGCTGCGCCGCTTGTGGCGCCAGGTCATGGTTCAAGGCGAAGAACAGGTAGAACAGGCTACCGATGCCGCGAATGCCGAACCAGCCGATCAACAGCCGTTGCGGTGCGTCCAGCAAGCGGCCCCAAGGCATGAGTAACACGCTCAACGGGCGAATGACGGCGAAGAGCAGGGCGCCGATGGCCAGGGCGCGCCAGTCCCAATGGGTGGCGAGCACCACCCCGAGCAGCGTCACCAGGAACACCTCCATCGCCCGCTCCACCAGGCTGCCGAAAGCCAGCATGTCACTCATCATCACCCCGGCAGCCACCTGGCCGTCGCCCAGGGACTGGGTGTCGCCGAGCACCGCCTGGCGCGGATCGACGGCCTCATGGCCCACCACCGGTTGCACCAGGTGCTCCGCTGGCGGGGCATCTTCTTCATCGGTGGATTGCACCTCGGCCTGGCGCAGCCCGAGACCGGCGGCAAACACCGAGAGAAAGCCATAGGCATGCACGGACTCGGCGGCGACATAGGCCAGGGCAATCAGCGCCAAGGCCAGGTAATCGTTGGGTGACAGCGTGCTGTCGGCGTTCTTGATGCGCATCGACAGGGTCAGCTTGCCGATCCCGCGTCCCATCCAATAGCCGATCAGCAGGCCCGCCGGCACCGCCCACAGGACATTGCGCAAGGCCCACTCGCCGACAAAGCCGCCGTCTTCACGCAGCATCAACAGCCCAAGGATCACGAAAGGGAAGGCCGAGCCGTCGTTCAGGCCGGCTTCACCGGAGAGGCCGAAACGCACTCGGTCGTCATCCCGCGCATCGTTGACCTGCACCAGGGCCGCCAGCACCGGGTCGGTGGGCGCCAGCATCGCGCCGATCAACATCGACACACCCCAGCCAAGGCCGAACAGGTAGTGCAGGGTCAGGCACAGGCCCGCAATGGAGAGGATCATCACCGGGCCCGCCAACCCATAGGCAACGCGCCAGGTCCGGTTCTTGAAGGGCAGGCGCAGCTTGAGGCCGCTGACGAACAGCGAGAACACCACCGCGATCTCCGTGAGATGCTCCATCCAGACGGACGAGTCGGTGATGTCCAGCTTCAGCAAACCCAACCCCGCCGGCCCGATGGCAACGCCCAGCACCAGGCACATGGCTGACGTGGTGACCGGCATCCAGCGCAGGTAGGACGACGTGAGGGCCAAGGTCAACAACACGGCACCGAGCACCGCTACCCACACTGTGAAGATCATGGTTGCTCCTTGGCTGGCCGATTGCTGTGGGCTGTCACGGTCTTAAGTGGCGAATGCGCTTGTGTGGCGAGGGAGCTTGCTCCCGTTCGAGTGCGCAGCGCTCGCCTGCCTGTCGGGGCCGCTTCGCGACCCAGCGGGAGCAAGCTCCCTCGCCACGCAAGCACTGAACCGGGTGGTTCTTGATATTCGAGGCCTGGAGCGAAGCGAGGGTTCCCACCAAAACGACACCGCCCCGTTTATCCGGCGGCCTGTTCATCGGAGGGAATTTTTCGTCGCACGCGGGGCTCTGCACCTTAAGAGACGTGCTGAATCAGCGTCCTGCCGTGAACCAATGAGGCCCTTATGACTGCGCTGACACCCCTCCAATCCCGGCCAGCCACCCTCCATCCCGTCAGGGATGCCGGGCAGGTGCGCCAATGCTATGAACGGCTGCTCCAGGGCCCCGACGATGCGGACAAACACGCCGTCGCACAGGCCTTCATCCAGTCGTGCCTCGAACAGGCCGGGGCCTTGCCCCAGGAAACCCCCGACGAGCCGCAGGCCCTGCAAGCCTGGGTCGAAGCCCACAGTGCCGGTGTAGCCCGGCAATACGCCGATTACCTGGAGCGGCGCAAAAGCGGCGGCCCGCGGGAGTACTTCAGCGGCAAGGCCCACGCGCTGTATTTCCTGCAAGCCGTGGCGCCGACCAAGTTGGTGGACGGTGCTTGGCTGTACGGCGTATTGAAACATTGGCACGACCACCGGTTCGACGGCCTGCTGTGCACGTATCTGGAGGAGCTGGGCGACGGCCATCCGGCGCAGAACCATGTGGTGATCTACCGTAAGCTGCTCGCCGAACACGGTTTGGTCGATGCCCCGGACATCGACGATGAGCGCTACCTGCAAGGGGCTGTGCAACTGGCGCTGGGCTACGCCGGCGATGAGTACCTGCCGGAAGTGATTGGCTACAACCTGGGTTACGAGCAGTTGCCCCTGCACCTGTTGATCAGCGCCTACGAGCTGAGCGAACTGGACATCGACCCGTACTATTTCATCCTCCACGTGACCATCGACAACGCCAGCACCGGCCATGCCCAGAAGGCCGTGCAGGCATTGATGCAATTGATGCCGATGGCGGCGGATCGCGAGGCGTTCTGGCAGCGGGTGACCCTGGGGTATCGGCTCAATGACCTGGGCCAAGGCAGCCGGGCGATCATCGAATCGTTCGACCTCGGCCGTGAAGTGCTGGACATGCTCGAACGCAAGCGCCCGTTCGGCCAGCACATGCATTCCGATTACTGCAAGTTCGAAGGCAAGACCGTCAACCAGTGGCTGGCGGCCCCCGGCCAATTGGAAGGCTTCCTTGAGGCGATGCAGAACAAGGGCTGGATCAAGCGCCATCAGGATCCGCAGGACAGCCGCTTCTGGATGCTGATCGAAGGCGCAGGGGCGGCGATGTTCGGCGTGTTCAGCCCCTATGAGAAGCAATTGCTGCACGACTGGATCGCCGGTGACTGGTTGCACAAGAGCGAGCGCAACCGTCCGCGCCGCAGCTTCGGCACCACCAGCGAACCGCAGACGCCAGTCGACGACCCCGATGTGCAAAGCCTGCAACAGACGCTGCGCAGCCAGTCCCCCGAGGAGCAGATGCAGACCTTGATGCCCTGGCTCTCGGCACGCTGTCACAGCCATCCGGCCGGGCTGCTGGCCACGCGTCGTTTCATCGAACTCAAGTCCGCCATTCGCTAGGGAGCCCTGCATGAATCAGGAAGATCGCCTGTCCACCTCCGACCTGGCGCTGTTGCAACTGGGGCGGCGCCTGCAAGCCGACGGCTACCGCTTCATCACCCCGACGCCGTTGACCCATGAACGGGTCAACCAACGGCCCGGCAACGAGCACTCCAAGACCCTGCGGGATGTGTTCGGCTGGTCGCGGCCGTTTGCTCCCGGGCTGATTTCGGCCGATGAGCAGCGCCAATTGCAAGAAGCCGAGGTGCTGGAGGAACGCGATGGTTTGCTGCGCAGCCGAGTGCGCTGGTCGAGCCTGGACGGCTTGTTGTTCGCCCATTCGCAATTTCCCACCCAGGCCAGCGACGCGGTGTTCTTCGGCCCGGACAGCTACCGGTTCGCCCAACTGATCCATGCCCACCTGCAACAGAGTTTCACGGCGGTGCATCGTGCCGTGGACATCGGCTGTGGCGCCGGTGTCGGCGCCATCGTGATCGCCCGGGCCCGGCGCGAGGCCCAGGTGTTGGCGCTGGACATCAACCCCCTGGCCTTGCGCCTGACAGCGGTGAATGCCGCCCTGGGCGAGGTGGCCAATGTCGAGATTGCCCGCAGCGACGTCCTCCAGGATGTCGAGGGCGATTTTGACCTGATCGTCGCCAATCCACCGTATATGGCTGACCCGTCGGAACGTGCCTATCGCCATGGCGGCGGTGTGCTGGGCGCCGGGCTGTCGCTGCGCATCGTCGAGCAGGCCTTGCCCCGGCTGACCCCCGGCGGCTCGCTGGTGCTCTACACCGGCGTGGCGATGGTCGATGGCCGTGACCCGTTCCTGGAAGCGCTGGAGCCTTGGCGCGACTCGGCGGAATTTGGCTGGACCTACAAGGAACTGGACCCGGACGTGTTTGGCGAGGAACTGCTGACGCCGGGTTACCAGGAGGTGGAAAGGATCGCCGTGGTGGCGTTGGTCGTGACCCGCATTGGCGCGGGTATCGGAGGGATTATCGATGAACAGGCGTCTGAAGTTCGGCATTGAAGAGGAGTACTTCGTCACCGACCTGCAAACCCGGTGCATGCCCACCCAGCCGCCTGCCGAGGCAGTGGCGGCATGCCGGGCCGAGCTGGGCGAGCATTTCGCCCATGAGATGTTCCTCAGTCAGGTCGAGATGGCGTCGCCCATCTTCCTCAGCCTGGACGCGGCCGCCGACTACCTGACCCAGGTGCGCAGCGGCCTGACCCAGCGCCTGGCGCCGTTCGGCCTGGGCCTGCTCAGCGCCGGCTCCCATCCGATGGTCACTCAGGGCTTGCAGCCCACGGATGAGCTGCATTTCCAGCAACTGTTCGATGATTACCAACGGGTGGCACGGCGCAGCGTGCTGTCGGGCCTGCATGTGCATGTCGAGGTGCCGGTGGACCGTGACCGGGTGCGGGTGATGAACGAGATCCTGCCGTGGTTGCCGATGTTTCTCGCGTTGAGCGCTTCCTCACCGTTCTGGAACGGCGCCTACACAGGCTTCAGCAGTTACCGCCAGGTGGCCTGCGATGAATGGCCACGCATGGGCGTGCCGGAATATTTCCAGGACGAATTGGCGTTTGCCGGGTACGTCAACCTGCTCATGCGCACCGGCTCGATTCATCAGCCCAGCGATTGCTGGTGGATCCTGCGACCGTCATCGCGCTACCCCACGCTGGAGTTGCGCATCTGCGATGCCTGCCCGCGGGTCGAGGACGTGTTGTGCCTGGTCTCGTTGTTCCGGGTGATGGTGGCCCACGCCATCGACCAGCCCCAGCCGGGCGCCGGGTACAGCCTGACCTCACACTGGACCCTCAAGGAAAACCGCTGGAGGGCCAAGCGTCACGGCATCCTCGCCGAGTTCATTGCCGAAGGGCAGGAGCAGCCCATGCTCATTGGCGAATGGCTGACCGTGGCCGAGCAGACCTTCGGTGAAACCGCCGCCGAGCTGGGCTGCCAGGAGGTATTCAAGCAGGCACGGCGCATCGTCCAGGAAGGCACCAGCGCCGACCGTCAGATCGTGCTCTACGAACAAGGCCTGTTGCTGGGCGACTCCGTGGAGCAGGCCTTGAGCCGGGTGGTCGATCAATTGGTGTCGGAGAGCGCCGGGCTGCCGGTGGCCGACCCGACGCTGCAACACGTCGCAGGTGGACCATGAGCGCCAAGACCCTTGACGACTACAACCGCATGCGAGATTTCGGCGCCACCTCGGAACCGGCGGCGAAGCGGCGTCCGCGCAAGTCAGCGAAAACCACCCACGCCTTGCAGTTCTGCATTCAGAAGCACGACGCCTCGCGACTGCATTACGACTTCCGCCTGGAACTGGATGGCGCGCTCAAGAGCTGGGCCGTGCCCAAGGGGCCGTCGCTGGACCCCAAGTCCAAGCGCCTGGCGGTTCACGTCGAAGACCACCCGCTGGACTACGCGACTTTCGAAGGCAACATTCCCGAAGGACATTACGGCGCGGGGGATGTCATCGTCTGGGACCGGGGCGTATGGATTCCCCAGGGCGATCCCCATGAAGCGTATGAGAAGGGCCGGCTCAAGTTCGAACTGCAAGGCGAAAAGCTCGCCGGCCTGTGGAACCTGGTGCGCACCCACATGCCCGGCAAGCAGGAGCAGTGGTTCCTGATCAAGCACCAGGACGACGCCGCGCGCCCCGAAACTGAATACGACGTGGTCCAGGCCGAACCGGACAGCGTGCTCAGCGAGCGCACCCTGGTGCCCAGGCGGCGGGGCAAGGCCGCCGCGGCGAAAGCGATCAAGCAACCCGAGAAAGCCCAGGCAAAACCGCTGAAAAAGCGCGGCAAGACCACCCTTGACGGTGCAGTGGCCGGCCCCCTCCCCGAAACCCTCAAGCCGGAACTGGCGACCTTGGTCGAAAGCGCTCCCGACGGCGAGTGGCTCTACGAAATCAAGTTCGACGGCTATCGGATCATGGCGCGGATCGACCACGGTGAAGTGCGCCTGATCACCCGCAATGGCCATGACTGGACCCACAAATTGCCCACACAGGCCGAGGCCCTGGCGGCGCTGGGGCTGGAGTCGGCCTGGCTCGACGGCGAGATGGTGGTCGCCAATGAGCACGGTGTGCCGGACTTCCAGGCCCTGCAGAATGCCTTCGACGCAGGCAGCAGCGGCCAGATCGCCTACTACCTGTTCGACCTGCCTTATCTCAACGGCATGGATTTGCGCAACGTCCCGGTGCAAGACCGCCGCACGGCGCTGCAAGCCGTGCTACAGGCCAATGACAGCCCCTTGCTGCGTTTTTCCGATGCGTTTGAGCAAACCCCTGAAGCGCTGCTCAACAGCGCCTGCCAGATGCAGATGGAAGGGCTGATCGGCAAGCGCATCGGCAGCGTCTATACCTCCCGCCGCAGCAGTGACTGGATCAAGCTCAAATGCAAGAATCGCCAGGAGTTCGTGGTGATCGGATTCAGCGAGCCGAAGGGCGCCCGCAGTGCCTTCGGCGCTTTGCTGTTGGGGCTGCACGACGCCGACAGCGGCCAGTTGCGCTACGCCGGCAAGGTTGGCACCGGGTTCAACGAAGCGACCCTCAAGAGCATCCACCAGCAACTGCTGCCCCTGGAGCGTAAGAAGCCTGCTGTCATCAACCCGCCGACCGGTTACGAAGCCAAGGGCGTGCATTGGTTGGAGCCGACCTTGCTGGCCGAAGTCGCGTTCGCCGAGATGACGAAGGAAGGCTCGGTGCGCCACGCCGTGTTCCATGGCTTGCGCGACGATAAACCGGCCAAGGCCATCACCCAGGAGCTAGCCAAACCCGTGGACAAGACCGCCGCCCAAAAAACCACCGCCAAGCGCCCATCCCAGAGCGACGCGAAGCCCGCCACCAAATCCAAGGCAAAAGCCAAGGACAAGGCCGGCGACACGTCGGCCTTGGACGGCAAGGTACGGATCACCCACCCGGATCGCGTCATCGATGCGACCACCGGCACCACCAAGCGGCAGTTGGCCGAGTATTACGCCAGTGTCGCAGAGTTCATATTGCCCGAACTGGCCGAGCGCCCGGTCGCATTGGTGCGCGCACCGGACGGCATTGCCGGCGAGCTGTTCTTCCAGAAAAACGCCGAGCGCCTGGCGATTCCCGGCATCACCACCCTGGACAAGGACGTCACCGGGCAGCCGGTGATGATCATCAACAATGCGCAAGCGCTGATTGGCGCGGTGCAGATGAGCACCGTGGAACTGCACACCTGGAACGCGACGACGGTGGACCTGGACAAGCCCGACCGCTTTGTCCTCGACCTCGACCCGGACCCGGCGCTGCCATGGAAGCGCATGGTGGAAGCGACGCAACTGACCCTGTCGGTGCTCGATGAGCTGGGTCTCAAGGCGTTTCTCAAGACCAGTGGTGGCAAGGGCATTCACATTGTCGTCCCGCTGACTCGAAAAGCCGGATGGGACGAGGTCAAGGATTTCAGCCACGCCATTGTCAGCCACATCGCCAAGCTGCTGCCGGACAGGTTCTCGGCCGTCTCGGGTCCGAAGAACCGGGTCGGGCGGATCTTCATCGATTACCTGCGCAACGGCCTCGGCGCCACGACGATCTGCGCCTACGCCGTGCGTACCCGCGACGGGCTGCCGGTGTCGGTGCCGATCTACCGCGACGAGGTGGCGCAACTCAAAGGGGCGAACCTGTGGAACGTGCACAACGTCCATGAGCGGCTGGCGGAGGTCGGGCATGAGCCCTGGGCCGACCTGAAGAAAACCCGCCAGAGCATCACGGCGGACATGCGCCGACGGATAGGCATGAAGAAAACGGCCAAGTAGAGGCCAGGCTTCCTGCGGGGAGGGCTTATGTGGCGAGGGAGCTTGCTCCCTCGCCACATAAGCCAGATAAGCCCCTCTGTGATCAACCCACCGGCACCCGCAGGTACTCCGGCTGCAACACGTTGAACCAGAGCAGAATCATTTCCACCAGGATGGTCACCAGCACCAGCAAGCCGACGCCCCACACACAGGCCGAGTAGAGCAGCCCTTGTTCCTTCCTGAGGTTCATGAACCGCGGCAGGCCGACGAAGAGCAGGAACGTCGAGTAGGCCGACGCGGCCAGCAACACGGCCACCGCCAGCCAACGGCTCGGATAAAGCCCGGAAATGCCGGCGAGGAAATACGGCGTGGCGGTGTAGGCGGCAAAACCAATGCACTGGTTGAGAGACGGGCGCGCCTCAAAGGTACGGGACATCCAGCGAATGAACACCCCCATCAGCGCCACGCCGGCGACGATGGTTAGGTACAGCAATACGCACAGTTGCAGGGCGCTGGCCTGGGTCAGCCGTACGGTTTCGTTTTCCGCCAGGCTCCAGCCGGTCCAGGTGATACCGATGAACAGGCAGGCTGCCGGAATCAAGGCCAGCAACAGCAAGTGCGCCAGGTAATGACGCGGGTGAGCTTGCTCTTCTTGGCGAATGTCCTTCCAGGCGAACTCAGGGTGGGTGAACAGTTTGACGAAAAGTGCAGACATGACGACCTCCTGATCGTGACAGCCTCAGCGTGAGGCCCTGAAATTTTGAGGTGCACCGCGCGCCCGAGGTTTCATTTATTTGGCCCGCGCAGGCGACCTCCGATCAGACGGAATGAATTGGTGGCCATGGGGTCAACCCATCAGCACCCTTGGAGGATCGTGTGCCATGACAGTTGCCCGGAGGATGGTTGATTACTTGCGTGAGCACGACTTGCGCCTGACCACGGCCGAGTCCTGCACCGCCGGCCTGATCGTCACGATACTGGCCGAAATACCGGGCAGTGGGTCGCTGATCGAGAGCGGCTATGTGGTGTATTCCCCCGAGGCGAAGCAGCGACTGCTGGGCGTCAGCCCGCGGACCATCGACACCTTCAATCTCACCAGTTGCGAAGTGGCCGAGGAAATGGCCCTCGGCGCGCTGCACGATGCCGACGCCAACGTGGCCGTGGCCACCACCGGCATTCTCGGACCGGACGACATGGACGGCATTCCGGCCGGCACCGTCTGTTTCGCCTGGGCCTTCGAAGTGCACGGCAGGCGAGCATTGTTCAGCCGCCGGGAACGCTTCTTCGGCAGTCGCAACCAGGTGCAGTTGTGCGCCGCCGAGCATGCGCTGCTGCAACTGCGGCATTTCCATCAACGCGCCCTGGCGGGTGAATCGAGATAGGTGGACGCCATGCCCCGGCACAGCGAGCCAGAGGATTTTCACAGCCGCACGTTTCCGGTGCGCGAAGACATGGCCTATCAACTCAAAGTCTGGCGGTTCGAGCGGGTCGGTTGGTATGGACTGGTGCTGCTGGTGATCCTGACGTTGCTCGGCCTGTTTTCCCGTGGGCCGTTGAGCTCTCGCGAGGTGCGAAGCGACGATGGCGGGCTCACCGTCGAGTATGAAAGGTTCCACCGTAACGGTTCCACCAACCCGCTGACTGCTCACCTCAAGGGCGCGCCCAACGCAGTGCTCGAAGTGGAGTTGGGTGGCGATTGGCTAGAAGGCTTTGACGTCGAGGCCTTGCAGCCCCAACCCTTGCGTTCGGCGGCCGCGGGTAAAGGTATGAAGTTCTGGGTGCAGGCCGACGCCCAGGGCCAGGCTACCCTTTATCTGTCCGTCCTCAGCGATGGCCTGGGAACCTACCACAGCCGCATCGCCATCCCCGGTGGCCGCTCAGTCAGTTTCGAACAGTTCGTTTTCCCTTAGGTGACCTATGGATTCCGTGTTGCGCGCCGCCGCGATCTATGTGGCATTGCTGGTCCTGTTCAAGATTGCCGGCCGCCGCTCGCTGGCGGAAATCACCACCTTCGATTTCGTGCTGCTGATGATCATTGGCGAGGCGACGCAGCAAGCGCTGTTGGGCGACGATTTCTCGCTGACCAACTCGCTGATGGTGATCGTCACGTTGATTGCCATCGATGTCGGCTTGTCGCTGCTCAAGCTGCGCTCCAAGTGGGTATCGCAATTGATCGACGGCGGGCCGACCATAATTGTCGAGGACGGTCGGATACTGCATGGTCGCCTGCGCCATGCACGGTTGGTGGAGGAAGACATCATGGAGGCGGCGCGCGCGAGCCAGGGCATCGAGACCCTGGAGCAGATCAAGTTTGCGATTATCGAGCGCAACGGGAAGATCTCGGTGATTGCCAGGGAGTCAGCCTGAGCGCGACCCCTAGCCTGGCGAGCGAGCTGTGTGGCGAGGGAGTCCCCCTCGCCACGGGTTACCGATCAGAGAATCGGCTTGCCGCCCGTAATGCCATAGCGCGAACCGGAAATGTAGCTGGACTCATCCGAGGCCAGCAGTACATAGATCGGCGCCACTTCCACCGGTTGCCCCGGCCGGCCCAGCGGGGTCTGGGAGCCGAAGTTCTGCACCTCTTCCTCGGGCATGGTCGCCACGATCAGCGGGGTCCAGATCGGCCCCGGCGCCACGCTGTTCACCCGTATGCCCTTGGGCCCCAGCATCTGGGCCAGGCCACCGGTGAAGTTGGCGATGGCGCCCTTGGTGGTGGCGTAGGCCAGCAGTGTCGGCTTGGGCATGTCGGAGTTGACTGAGCTGGTGTTGATGATCGACGCCCCGGCCTTCAGGTGGGGCAGGGCCGCCTGGCAGATCCTGAACATCGAAGTGATGTTGATATCGAAGGTGCGCACCCATTCCTCGTCGGGGATGTCCTCAAGGTTTTCGTGGGTCATCTGGAACGCCGCGTTGTTGACCAGGACGTCGATGCGGCCGAACCGCGCGACGGTCTCGTCGACCACGCGGCGGCATTGGGCCTTGTCTGCCAGGTCGCCGGGCAGCAGCAGGCATTGGCGGCCAGCCTGTTCGACCCAGCGCGCCGTTTCCTGGGCGTCCTCGTGTTCATCCAGGTAGGAAATCGCCACGTCGGCACCTTCCCGGGCAAACGAAATCGCCACGGCACGACCGATACCGCTGTCGGCCCCGGTGATCAGGGCTATCTTGTTCGACAGACGTCCGGAACCGCGGTAGCTCTGCTCGCCACAGTCGGGGTAAGGGTCCATTTTTCGTTGGGAGCCGGGCACAGGCTGGCTTTGTTTCGGAAAAGGTGGGGTAGGGTAGTCGACCATGATCGTTCTCCATGCGGGATGTGGTTGCAATGGAGGGTGGACGTTGGGGCCTCGGGTAGAGTTCGGTTGGATTGTCAGACGGGTCGATGAGCTGCACGGGGGACGAAATCGAAGAGGAGGTAGGCATGTTCAGTCATGTGATGATCGGCGCACGCGACTTGGCGAAAATGGTCGCCTTTTACGATGCGGTGCTCGGTACCCTGGGCCTGGTGCGCATGCCCAGTGAAAACGACACGGGCCCGCCCGGCGAGGGCTGGCAGCAACCTGGCAGGCCATGGCCGCTGGTGTTCGTGCAGGAACCGTTCAACGGTCTGCCCGCCACCTGGGGCAATGGCATGCAGGTCAGTTTCGCCGCCGACTCACCGCAAACCGTGCGCGCCGCGTGGGAACAGGCGCTCGCCATGGGCGGCTGCGACGAAGGCGCGCCAGGCCTGCGCGCGCATTATTCGCCCGGATACTTTGGGGCGTATTGTCGGGATCCGGAAGGCAACAAGCTGTGCTTCGTGCATGCGCCGGACCTACGGGTGTGAGCGCAATTTTCAGCCCCTTGGATGGCGAGGGAGCAGCCCTTCGCCACCGCCTTCAGCCCCTAGGCTATGTACGAAATAGCTTGAAACTTGGTTATGCGGCGTTAAAAACCGGCTCGGAATGCTCATTGACAACCAGTCAACTGCGCTTCCAAGCCGGTTTTTGCCTTGTCTAACCTGCGTTTCAAACTATTTCGTACACACCCTGGCCTTGAGGCTGCGTTCCATCCGCGCAATGCCTTCCTCCAGCAGCGTCCGCGGGCAGCCGAAGTTCAGGCGCACGAACTGGCCGGCGTCATCGCCGAAATCCAGGCCGGCGCTCAGGCCGACCTTGGCGTTCTGGAGGAAGAACCCCTGCGGATCCTCCAGCCCCAGCGCCGAGCAATCCAACCAGGCGAGGTAGGTGCCCTGGGGGACCGTCATGGTGACACCGGGCAGACGCGTCTTGACCGCTTCCACCAGGTAGTCGCGGTTGGCTTGCAAGTAGGCCTTCAAGGCTTCGAGCCACGGGCCTGCTTCGCTGTAGGCCGCGCAGGTCGCTTCCAGCCCCAGGGCATTGACGCTGTCGACCATGCCGGCGCGGGCAGCGTTGACCCGCTCGCGCAACCTGGCGTCCTGGATGATGGCGAACGAGGTCTTCAACCCGGCGATGTTATAGGCCTTGCTGGCGGACATCAGGGTGATGGTGCGTGCGGCAATTTCCGGGCTGAGGGAGGCGGTCGGAATGTGCACGCGCCCGTCGAAGCACAGGTCGGCATGGATCTCGTCGGAGATGATCCAGGCACCCTGCGCCAGGCAGATATCAGCCACCGCCTGCAACTCTTCGCGGCCGAACACCTTGCCCAGCGGGTTGTGGGGGTTACTCAACAACAACGCACCGCCCCCTTGCAGGGCGTCACGCAGCGGGCCGAGGGGCGTATGGAACTCGCCATTGAGCGCATTGAAACCCAGTTCGATCTTGTTCAGTTGCCAATGCCCCGGGGCGTTGCGCAGCGGCGGGTAGTTGGGCACCTGCACCACGACATTCTGGTCGGGCGCGACCAGGGCGTGCAGGGCCATGTTGAAGCCCGGCTCGACCCCCGGCAAAAACACGATCTGCTGCGGCTCGACCCGCCAGGCGTACTTGTTCCACAGGTCGGCCACGACCGCTGCGCGAAGGTTGTCCTGGGCCACGCTGTAGCCCAGCATCGGGTGTTCGAGGCGCTTGTGCAGCGCCTCGATGACCACGGGCGGGGCAGGGAAGTCCATGTCCGCCACCCACATCGGCAGCACGTCGGCCGGGTAGCGACTCCATTTGGTGCTGCCGGTGCCGTGGCGCTCGAACACCGTGTCGAAATCGAAAGTCATGGTCGTTCCATCAGTCCGGGAATTGGGATGGGGGCCATGATAAAGCAAAGATTCGTTGAAAAAAGGGGCCTTTGTGGGTGAGGGCGGCAGGGTTTCAGCGTTGCACCATCAGGTAGAACCCGCAAATCAGTGCCACGCCGCCCGCCGGGATGGCCAGCATGGAAATCAGGTCGATCAACCTGGACTGCCGGATGACGGCGGCGAGGTCATCCCTTTGCGCCGCGGCATGGCGCCTCAAAACCGGTATGACGCAAAGCACGTTACCCAGCACGGCGACAGTACCGGCGACGACTTTCAAGGCGTAGAGGCCGTCGAGGCGGGACGGCTCGATCAGCAGCAAGCCACTGATCAGGACCACGCCGAACGCCGGTGTCTCGAAGAGGAGATCTATCCGGCGATGCAGCGCGGCCACGGTGAAGCCCTGGCTTCGGCTTTGCGCCCGACCTCGTTCGATCAGGTACTCGACCGCGACGACGCCTAGCCAGAAGGCCACGGCGAACAGGTGCAATTGCAGCAGGAGGTCGACTCTCATGATGAACACCTCGGCAGGCTCTTAATGCCAGGAAACGCTTTGTTCGAGCGGGAAGCGCAAGCGCGGGTTGTAGACCGCGCGTTCTCCCGGCATCCCGACGGCCAGCAGCATGATCGCGTTGGCATCGCGAGGGATGGGCAATACGCGCTTGAGGCGTTTCTCGTCGAAACCCTCCATCGGGCAGGTGCTGTAGCCGTGGCTCTGGAAGGCGAGCATCAGGTTCTGGGCCGCCAGCGCCGTCGATTTCACGGCCCACAGACGCATCTGCTCCTGGCTGTTGGGCGTGCGCATGACCGCCCGTCCCAGGCCCGCCAGCCTGACCCATTGGCGCTTGAAAAAACCACGCCACCCCATCCACCCCTGGTTGTATTGGAAGGGGGCGGTATTTGTATAGAACCGCTCGATGGCTTCAGGCACCGAGGGGGCGGGCCAGAACCTGAGTACATCACGGCACGCCTGGTCCCAGGTGCCGGTGCGCGCCAATACGGTGATGATCAGGGGCGCCTTGGCTGCGCTCTGGCCGAGGCACACCCGGTGCAGGCGCTGGAGGACCGCAGGGTTGCGTACGACCTGGAAGCTCCACGGCTGCAGGTTGCAGGAACTGGGCGCCAGCATGGCGAGTTCCAGGCACTGGCGAATGACGTCATCCGGCACCACCTCGGCCGTGAAGCGACGAACCGCGCGCCGGCTGTTCACCAATTCACGAAAACCTTCGGCATGGCCTGTTCGGGGCGCCGGAGCGTTCATCGGTAATCCCCCGTGCCGTTGCGATGCCGTGGCGCCGCCGATTCAAGTGAAGCGCTGAACCAATCGAGCATCTCATCCCAGGCCCGAGTGGCCGACGCGCGGAAGTAGCCCATGTGCCCGATGGCCTGCTGGGGTGAGTCGGGCGCAAGGTCGCGGGTCAGCACCGGCGCATTTCGATACCCCTTGATGAAGGCATCCCGTGACACGGGTGGCGCCCAGGGATCGTCGATCGCGTTGGCGAACACCACCGGCAGGCGTACCTCGGCGTACAGATCGGCGACGTGCGCCATGGCCGGGTCGTCGAAAAAATAATGGGGATGGGCGCACCAGCGTTTCCAATCCTTGTAGACGCCCAGCGGTAAGTCATCGCCCATGCCTAGGATGCTCCACGCCATGTAGCCCTTGCAGGCGACAATCAACGGCAGCACCCATGTCCACAGCAGGCGAACCTTGAGGGCCTCTAGCCGGGGCATCCATCCGGCCCAGCCGGCGCCAGTCCCAAAGCAATAGGCCGCGGTGATCCGATCGTGGTTGGGTAGCAGGCCCAGTGCGTGCCCGCCAAAGGAGTGGCCCACCCAAAATAGCGGGGTGTGACCGTCGTCCATGAACTCGACGGCTACGGCCAGGTCTTGGTACCCCCAGTCCAGATAAGACATCTCGAAGCCTTTGAGCGTCTTTGGCCGAGACTCACCGACGCCCCGGTAATCGATGGTCAACACGTTGAAGCCACGCGCGCTGGCGTGTTGGGCAAAGCGCCGATAGAAGCGTTGTTGCACGCCCGTCGCGCCCGCCATGATCAGGTTACCCTTCGGCGTGCCCTGGGCGCAGTAGCGGGTGGCGGCGAGACGAAAACCATCGCTTGTTGTCAGGTTCACCTGATCGATGACTGAGAAGGCCTTGGACGTTACAGGTTTGCTCATGAGGGTTGTTCCGTTCGTGCGGCGGCGATCAGCTCTTTGCGAAGAATCTTGCCGACGTTGCTCTTGGGTAATTCATCCCGGAAGACGATGCGACGGGGGCGTTTGTAGCTGGCCAGGTGCTCCTGGCAGTGGGCAAGTACGTGGGCTTCATCCAGGGTCGAATGCCGCCGTACGACATAGGCGATCGGGACTTCGCCGGTCTTGTCATCGGCGGCCGGCACGACCGCCGACTCCATCACGCCGGGGTGAGCGTTGAGCACCCGTTCGATTTCCGAGGGGAACACTTTGAATCCCGAGCAGATGATCATCTCTTTCTTGCGGTCGATCAGGCGTAGGTAGCCATCGGGGTCGAACACTCCAATGTCTCCGGTACGGAAGAAACCGTCGTGGGTGAAGGCCGAAGCGTTCTCCTCGGGGCGCCGCCAGTACCCGGTCATGACGGCTCGGCTGCGGACGCAGATTTCTCCTTCGCCGAAAGCGACCGCCTGGTCGGCGTCATCGCGCAGGGAAATTTCAATCCCGGCAACCGGCAGTCCCACGGAGCCTGGATGTGATGTGCCGGCGGGGTTGCAGGCGATCAGGCCGGTCTCGGTCATGCCGTAGGCCTCGGTGATCGGGCAACCCGTCACCTGTCGCCAACGTTTTGCCGTGGTTTCGCTCACCGGCATGCCCGCGCCAAGGCAGAGTTTCAACGTGCTGAAATCAAGCGTCCGAAAGGCCGCGCTGTCCCCGAGCGAGTTGTACAGCGTGTTGACGCCGGGGAAGCTGCTGATCCGGTGCCGGGCCCACTCCTTGACAAGCGCCTTCGTGTCGCGCGGGTTCATCACCAGGACCGCTTTGCCCCCCTTGGCCAATGTGAACAGCAGGTTACCCAGGCCGAGGATGTGGTAGAGCGGCACCGCGAGCATCAGGGTGTAGCCGCTTCCAGCGGTGTGCTCCAGGTGCGTTCGCAGGGCGGCGTACTGTTGGGCAACGTTGAAGAGCAGGGCATCGTGGGTGATAGGCACGCCCTTGGGGTGGCCAGTGGTGCCGCCGCTGTAGATCATGAACGCCGCCTGGTCGGCTGAAGGGGGGCGCCGCTGGCCGAGGCTGGCCGGCCTCGTCGCGACCACTTTTCGCCAGGGAACTGCGCCGTCGACCTTGTCGGACTGAACCGCAAGACGTCGCCGGGCCACCCAATTGACCAGCGGACGCCGCCAGCCCAATTGGTCGCCGGGGGCAATGTGCACCGCGATGCCCGTACCGGCCTCGGCCATGGCGTGCCTCACGCTCGCGGCCATGGGGCCGAAGAAAAACACCGCCTTGATCTCCGCATCCTTGAACACTTGCGCCAGTTCCTGCGCGGTATACAAAGGGTTCACGCAAACGGGTATGAGCCCTGCGCGAATCGCGCCGAGGCAGGCGATCGGATGGGCCAGCATGTTCGGCAGGGCGACAGCCACCCGGGCACCGGGCTGCAATCGCTGATTGATGAGCCAGGTCGCGACCGATGCGCTCAGCGCTTGCAGGCGTGCATAGCTGATGTCCTGCCCCCATGCAGACAACGCCGTTGACTGCGGGTTGAGGGATGCGCGCTGATGCAGCAGCTCGTCGACAGTGGTCGCTTCGAGGTCGAGGTTCACGCTTGCATTGCCTGTTACGTTGACCAGCTTCAGCCTTGCGCAGTCGTTGTTCGAGCCGTTCATGCTTGCTCCATCCCGCAGGGACCGTTTGAAGTTATCCGGGCGCCCCGATCAGTGGCTCGGCCAGTGCTGCCGAACCCGTTGCGATCGGGACGTCCGGGCGGCGTCCGAGGGTCAGCGACCTTTGAACACCGGCTCACGTTTTTGCATCATCGCCATCACGCCTTCGCGCACGTCTTCGCTCTTGATCAGCGAGAACAGCAGGGCATTGAGGTTCGAGAGCGCGGCGGCGTCGCCTTCATCCCGAGCCTGGAAAGCCGATTGCAAGGTGGCCTTGATGGCCAAGGGTGCGGCCTTGGCGATGCGCTCGGCGTATTCGAGGGCTCGGGCCAACTCCTGGCCGGGCTCGACCACTTCGGTCAGCAGGCGCATGGCCAATGCCTGGTCGGCGTCGAAGGCTTCACCGGTCAGCATGTAGCGCATGGCGTTGGTCCAGCCGGCGGCCTGGGTGAAGCGAACGGTCGAGCCGCCAGAGGGTGGAATGCCCCGCAGCACTTCCAGGTGGGCGAAGCGTGTGTTGCTGGCGGCGATGGCAATGTCGGCGTTGAGCACCAGTTCGATGCCGGCGGTCCAGCAGGTGCCTTGGACGGCGACGACCACGGGCTTGGTCCGACGCGGTTTCGACACGCCCCAGGGGTCAATGCCTTCGTCCGGGTACTGGAAACCACCCGAGGCCAGCTTCGGCGCCAGTTCCATCAGGTCGAGGCCGGCGGTGAAGTGTTCGCCGTGGGCGAACAGCACCGCACAACGCGATTGCTCGTCGCGCTCGAACTCACCGAAGGCCAGGGCCAGGTCGGTGAGCATGGCACTGTCGAAGGCGTTGCGTTTGCCCGCCCGATCAAGGCCGATCAGGAAAAGATGGCCACGTTGCTCGCGGGTGACGCGACCCGCACCGCTGTTTGTTTCGCTCATGTAGGGCTCCTGGACACTGTTCAGTTACTTAACGTACGTTTGGTTTGCAGAAACTAAACAAACATTCGGTAACCGTCAAATTGAGACGCCCAGGCTTATGTCATAGAATCAATCCCACTGATCGAGAGCAGGACTGACCGTGCGACCGTTGAAAATTCCCCGTGATGAGCTGCTCCAGCGCTGCGCAAACACGTTCAAGCGCCTTGGTTACCATGGCACGACCATGGACGCGCTGTCGTCGGCGTGCGGGTTGACCAAGGCTTCGTTCTATCACCATTACTCCAACAAGGAGTCGTTGCTGCGCGATGTGCTGGAGTGGACCCATGCCGGCCTCAAGCAAACCTTGTTCGCCATTGCCTACGATGAAAGCCGTTCGCCCCAGGAGCGGTTCGAGGCGATGGGGCGCAAGGCCAGGAAGTTGTTCCAGCAGGATTCGATCGGCTGCCTGATGGGGGTGGTTGCCATCGACGCCACGTATGGCAAGACCGAACTGATGGAACCGATCCGCGCCTTCCTGGACGACTGGACCGCCGCGTTTTCCAGGCTCTTCATCGGGCGCTACGACCAGGAGCAGGCCACCGCGCTCGCCCGGCAACTGGTGGCTGATTTCGAGGGTGCGATCCTGTTGACGCGCATCTACGGCGACGCGGGCTACCTGGACGGCGTGATCGCGCGCGGTGTGCATCAGTTGGAAGCGGCCGAGATCGCCGGTTAGACCGCCAGCGCCTGCTCCAGGGTTTGCTTGAGTTCCTGCCAGATGACGTCCAGCGGTGCCGTGCTGCGGGCGGCCCGGCATAGCGCGACCGAGCCTTCGATGGCGGCGATCGTCAACAGTGCCAGGCTGTGGGCCCGCGTGGGCGTTACACCTGCGTCCGTCAAGGCCCGGACGATGATCGCCTGCCATTGAGTGAATATCCCGTGGGCTTGATCCAGCAACTGCCGCTGGACTTGCCTTTCCAGCTCACTCTCGGACTCGCCGCGCTGGTCGGACACGTAATGTTCGACCGCCACGGCCAACACCGCGCAGCCGGCTTGGAACGCTGTGTCTTCGAGGGCCTGGCGCCACCTGTCGACAAACCGCTCCAGGCCTTCGACCGGGCCTTTGCTGCTCAGCAGTAGGGCCAGCGGCTCGCTCACTTCCCGTCCCGCATGGTCCACGGCCGCTTCGAGCAGTTGACGTTTGCCGCCGGGGAAATGGTGGGCGATGGAACCGCGTGGCGTGTTCGAGTGACGCACGATTTCCCGCATGCTGGTGGCGGTCATGCCTTTTCGCCGCAGCAGGTCCGCCGCGCCGGCGATCATCCGGTCCCGAGTCGAAATTTTCATAAAGTTATGCCAATCGTCATATTTGGGTGTAGGCTCGGCTCCGACTATGCCATTTGTCATAAGTCGCATCCATACATTCCTGCACGAGGTATTGAAGACATGACTGCGCGTCCCCGACTGCCCAACCCCATCGACTCCGTAGCGCTTGCTTCATTGAACACGCCAGATGGCTGGCTGGCCTATCCGTTGGGTGACGATGTCATCGAGGGCCAACCGGACACCCGCATGAAACTGCTGCGAACCGTCGGCGTGAAAACCCCGCACAAGTCCGTCGCGTTCTTTACCTCGCAACCGGCGAAGTTTCACTGGCGTTTTGACAACGATGAAGCCTTCGTGCTGATTGAAGGGCGTATCGCGATCACGATGGACACCGGCGAACGCTTTGAAATGGGGGCGGGCGACGGCGTGTCGATTCCGGCCGGGCACACGGGGATCTGCGAGGTGTTCGAGTTCAGCCGCAAATTCACCGTGGTCACCAGCGGCACCGCCGACTGACGGTGCAAATCAGCTGCACGGCTGCCCGGTGGCGAAGGGACTGGCTTGCGCCGCCGGGCATTGGACTGTTCATCAACGCAGGTTTCGGCGCTCAAGGGCGCTGAACAACAGCATGCCCACCAGCATCGCCACGCTGAACAGGATGACTTGCCAATGCCCTGTCAGCAGCAGGGCAACCGCGGGGCCGGGGCAAATGCCGGCGATGCCCCAGCCGATGCCAAACACCAGGCTGCCACCGATCAGGCGCCGGTCCAGTTCGCGCTTGGCCGGCCATTGCATCGGGTTGCCCAGTAATGAGCGTGAACGGCGGCGGGCCCAGGTCAGCGGGCCAATCGCCGCGCCTATCGCACCGGCCATCACCAGGCCCAGGGAAGGGTCCCAGGCGCCGCCCAAGTCCAGGAACGCCAGTACTTTTGCCGGGTTGGTCATGCCCGATAGCAGCAGCCCGAAGCCAAACAGTACACCCGCGATAAAAGCCGTCAACTTGACCATGTCAGGCCCCCAGCACGTGGCGCAGGATGAACACGGTGGCGAAACCGCTGAACATGAAGCAGGCCGTGGCCACCATCGAACGCGGTGACAGGCGGGAAAGGCCACACACGCCATGGCCGCTCGTGCAGCCCGAGCCGTAGCGGGTGCCGAGGCCCACCAACAGGCCGGCGACCGCAAGGCCAAGCCAGCCGCCCTGGAATTCGATTCGCGGCGCCACGGCAAACACACCCCATAACAGCGGCGCGACCAGCAAGCCCAGCAGAAACAACGCCTTCTCATCGACGCCTTCGCTGCCACGCTGCAAAAGGCTGCCGATCAGCCCGCTGATGCCGGCGATGCGACCGTTGGCGATGACAAACAGGGCGGCGGCGAGGCCGATCAATACGCCGCCGGCGAGGGAGGACCACGGAGTGAAGTTGAGCCAGTCGATTGTCATGATGGGGTCACTGTTGCAGGGTTGGCCGTCGCACCGAGCCTGGCGCGGCGAAAATCCAAGTGTCGTCCTGTGATGCAGTTCTTACAACTGCATTGAAAGGTCGGCCTGCTGTCGCGATGGGGGCGAGCTTGTCGTTACACTGCGCCTCCCCGATTTTCAGCAAGGAAGCGATGGATGCGTTCGCTTGTCAGTGGTGTGCTTCTTTCCGCGGCCCTGGTGGCGCCGGCGATGGCTGAACCGCGCTCTTTTTCGGTCAATGACCGCGACGGCCAATATCGGGTCGACGTCCTGTTCCCGAACCCGCCCGAAGACCCCGAGCAACTGGCGCAAGCGTTCATCACCGTGCGCGACAACAACACGCAGGCAGTCTTGCAGCAGTTGCAGACGCCGGCCGGCAATGTGCCGGTCGATCGCGACGGCAAGGTGAACCCCTGGCTGCTGGGTCCCTTCAGCCTGTTGTATTTCGCCGACTTCAACTTCGACGGTCGCCAGGACCTGGCGATTCGCAACGGCACGGACCCTGAGTCGCGCTACAAGCCGATGTTCGACGTCTACCTGCAAGACCCGAACAAACCCCAATGGGTACTCAACGCCGCCCTGACGGACCTGGCGAAGCAAGCCAGCAGCGGGATGTTCTCGGTGATTGCCCTGGACCATATCTTGTTCACCCAGACCGACCGCGGCTGCTGCTCGACCCGTACCACCCAGTGGCAAATGCAGGGTGACGCGTTGGTCCGGCTTCGCTCTTCCAGCGAGGATGAGGTCGAGCCGAGCGAGCTTGGCGACAGCTCCAGCATGCCCAGCGGCTATAAACGCCAGACCTACGGTGAGTTGAAGGACGGCCAGTGGCACGAGCAGACCAGCCTGAGCGGGCCGGACTACGAGGACCCGATCATGCTCAAGGGCACCGTCGGCGGCAAAGTCCCGGTGGACCTCTGGTACCAGCAACAGGGCGCGCTGATGATCGGTGAAGTGCGCTATACCAAGGGCGGCAACGGTAAACCGATCAAGCTGGCCGGCTTTATGAACAACGACGGCGATGACAGCTACGCGGTCCTCCAGGAATTTGCCGACGATGGCCGCCAGACAGGTATCTGGCGGATCACTCAGGGACAGGCCGAGCCCTATGACTTCACCGGCACCTGGATCAGTGGCGTCAAGGGCAATGACCGGCAAATGGCGGTCATGCTGCACGGTGATGCGGGCGAACCGGATGTCGAAGCGAGCGGTAAAGTCGGTTCCGCCCAGCGCAGCGGTCATTACCAGATGCGTAAGGACGCCCAGGGGCACGACGCCGACCTGGACTTGAAGATCCTGCCCGAGCGGGATGCCGAGGGCAGGGAAGTCGCAGAGTTCACCGTGACCGTGAGGGACGCCGCGACGGCCCGGGAAGTCTTGCGGGAGCACCAAGTGGTGCCAATGGACGCCGACAACCTGATCATCGTGCGCGGGCCACAGGCGTTGGGCGACGGCGGGCCTTATCACATACAGCTGTTACCCCACTTCGCGGTCATCGGCCACAACGAAGCGTTCGAGTCCCCGGAGGATCTGCCGGGGATGTACCTGAGGCGTCAGCCTTGATTTCAGGGCGGCTGAGCCATTGCCTTGGCGGGCAGGCTTGCTCCTTTGGGTTATCGGGGTGGAGCTTGCCTGCCCGAAATTCGATAGCAAATTCCCATCCACGCGCTAACATCCGCGATCATCTCCAACACCTTGGATCGCTCATCATGAAAGGATCTCTCACCATGACATTGCGTCTGCTTGCCGCCAGCCTGTTCCTGTTTTCTTCCCTGACCCACGCCGCCGAGCCGGCCAGTGTGCCCAAAGCCCTGCAAGAGCAGGTCGGACACCTGGTGGCACTGCTCCAGGACAGCTACGCCACCGGCTACCCCGAGGCGACCACGGCCCAGACCTTGAACACCGGCGAGGAAAGCCAGGTGACGCTCGCCGTGTTCACCATCGAAGGCTTCGGCGGCGGCAACAACTACAGCCAATACCTGGCCGCCTTCACGCCTGAAGAAAACGAAGAAGGCATGCTGCATTACAGCCTGCTGGACGTCATCCGCATTGGCGGTGACAGCTGGCGTTCGATCGACAAGCTCAATGCCAAGCTGGTCAGCGACCCGGCGGGCGAGCAAACCCTGATCGACATCCCCGTGATGGAAAACACCGACGACGACGCGCCGAACTTCCCCAGCAAGACCGGCGTCATCCACCTGTCCCTGGAAGGCTCGAACGCCCAGCGACTGGTCGAGGTCAAGTAACGCGTCGCGCCGCTACTGCAGCGGTACATACACATCCGTCTGCCATTGGCTCTTCGGCGTTTCGGGATAGACACTCAGGTATTCGAAGAACAGCGGCTCATTGCGCAGTTCTTCGCCACTGTTGGGAAGCCAGTCGCGATAGATCGGATAGATCGTTTCGCCGATGTGATCCGGCGACCCCGAATGGCGCACCACCACGTAGCGTCCCCCGGCAATGACGTGTTCGCGAATGCCGAATTCATTGGGCACCACGGCCTCGTGAATTTCACCGCAAATGGCGAAGCGGAACGCGTGCGCCGGGGTCGTGTCGGGGTTGCTGTAGGGAATGCCGAACGTCCGACTGGACGCCACCGGCGATTGCCCGCTCTGCCTGCGCCACTCGACGAATGTGCGCACACTCTCGTCGACGCGTTCGGAAGGGCCGCAGTGTTCAAGCGCGGCGACTCTGACTTCGGCACGTTGCACGATTTTGACTTGCATGATGATGGTCCTGGAAAAGTGAGGGATGGCGAATACCGCATTCCAGACCTGCCAGTTTGGCGCCTTGCGGAAAACGCTCGGCGACCGGCCGAATGCTCGTCTGAACGCTCTGCTGAAGGCTTCGGGACTTTCGAAGCCAGCACTGAGGGCGGCATCCAGCACCGAACAGTCTGCCTGGGCGGTGAGCCGGTGTGCCGCCTGTCGCAGCCTCATCAGTTGCACATAGCGTGAAACGGACACCCCGACGAACGCCGTGAACTGTCGATGGAAATGAAACGCCGAAAAGTTCGCCACCTGGCTCAGCGCATTCACCGATAAGTCTGCTTCGAGATTGGCCTCGATGTAGGCGAGTACCGCGTTGAAGCGTTTCAGGTACGCGTGGTGGTTCGGCATGTCAGGCACTGGAATAACCTTCCTGGAAGTACGGTCGGCAATAGCATCAACGATAGCCGGTAGAGATACCTAGCCGTGCTTGCTCAAGGCGTCGATTCCCGCTCAGCCCACCATCGCGCGTGGCGAAGGGCATTAACCGGCGGAAACTATCTCGCTCGGCGCGTTGCCGAAAAGACGTCAAGCCAGCGTCCGCCAAGGAAACCTGATGAACAACCCGAAAGTCATTCACCACGGTGCGCACGAAGGTGTGACCGGCTCGTGTCATCAGGTCTGGATGGACGAGACCTACAGTCTGCTGATCGACTGCGGCCAGTTCCAGGGAGAGGACGAGGGGCAGGGCGGGAACGATGCGCTGGGCCTGGATTTTTCCATCGAAGGCATCAAGGCCCTGATCGTCACGCACGTGCACATCGACCATGTCGGGCGGATTCCCAACCTGCTGGCGGCGGGCTTCGAGGGTCCGATCCTGTGCAGCGAGCCCTCGGCGCGGCTGTTGCCGATCGTGCTTGAGGATGCGTTTCGCCTGTCGATCAGTCGCGATCAGGAGCAACTGGAGCGCTACCTCAAGGTCGTCGAGCAACGGATCATTGCCTTGCCCTATGGCAACTGGTTCACCCTGCACGAAACCGATCAGACCCGTTGCAAGGTGCGCCTGCAACCGGCCGGGCATGTACTGGGTTCGGCGTATGTCGAATTGCAACTGGACGAGGAACCGGCGGGCAGGCGCGTGGTGTTCAGCGGTGACCTGGGAGCGCCACATTCGCCGATCCTGCCTGACCTGGTGCCACCTGAGCGCGCCGACCTGCTGATCATGGAAAGCACCTACGGTGACCGCCGCCACGAAGACCGGGCCCATCGCCGCGAGCGCCTGTTGGCCGCCATCGAGCGGGCGTTGGCGGACCAGGGCACGGTGCTGATCCCCTCATTCAGCATCGGCCGGACCCAGGACCTGCTGTATGAACTGGAAGAGATCCTTCACGAAAAAGGCCTGTCCAGCCCGGCCTGTGAGCCCCAGGCCAACGCCAGGAACGGCGCTGCAGATATCGACTGGCCGCAGATTCCGATCATTCTCGACTCACCGCTCGCCAGCCAATTCACCCGCACCTACAAGGAGCTGCAGGGCTTCTGGGATGACGACGCCCGGCAACGCCTGGAACAAGGCCGCAAGCCGCTGTCCTTCAAGCAACTGATCACGGTCGACAGCCATGATGAACACCGACGCATCGTCGAGCACCTTACCGACACCGCTCGTCCCGCGATCGTCATCGCCGGCAATGGCATGTGTTCCGGCGGGCGAATCGTCAACTACCTCAAAGCCATGTTGGGCGATCCGAGGCATAACGTGGTGTTCGTCGGCTATCAGGGCAAGGGCACGCCTGGGCGGGACATTTTGACCCACGGGCCGGAGGGCGGATTCGTGATGCTGGAGGGCGCTCGCGTCGACATCCGTGCCGGTGTCGACAGCGTCAGCGGCTACTCGGCCCATGCGGACCAGGCTGACCTGGTGGGCTTTGTCACCGGAATGAAGGCCTGGCCCGGGGAAATCCGCCTGATCCACGGCGAGGACCAGGCCAAGCAGCGCCTGGCCGAGGTGCTGCGGGCGAGATACCGGGAGGCGGGCCAGGAGGGCCAGATCTCCATTCCCCCGTCGTGATCGGCCGGCGCTGGAGGGAGACTTGTCGCATAAATTTGAATTACACGACGTGGCTCGCCAGAATCGCGCCCCGATCCGGGCAAAAGGTGCCGGACGTTGAGGGTCAAAGGGGCGGCAGTTGAACGAACAGACATTGTCCATGCGTCTGGAACGCGTGGCGGCGCACGTGCCGTTGGGCGCGCGATTGGCCGACATCGGTTCGGATCACGCTTATCTGCCGGTGGCGTTGGTTCGCCGTGGCGCTATTACAGCCGCAGTGGCCGGTGAGGTGGCATTGACGCCGTTCGCGGCCGCCGAGCGAACCGTGCGTGAAAGCGAGTTGGAGCGCCAGGTCACGGTGCGCCTGGCCAACGGGCTGGAAGCGATCGAGCCAAGTGATGGGATCACGGCGATCAGCCTTTGCGGCATGGGCGGGGAGACAATCCGCGACATCCTCGACAGCGCAAAAGCGCGCCTGAGCGGACAAGAACGCCTGATCCTGCAACCCAACGGCGGTGAGCAGCCGTTGCGCCAGTGGTTGATGGAGAACGACTATCGGATTCTCTGCGAAGAGGTGCTGCGGGAGAACCGCTTTGACTATGAAATCATCGTTGCCGAGCGCACGGGCCCGGTGCTGTATACCGCCCAGGAGCTGTACTTCGGCCCCTTGCAGTTGCAGTCACGCAGCCCGGCCTTCCTGGCCAAGTGGCAGCGCCTGCTGCGCCAGAAGCACAAGACACTGGCCAGCTTCGCCCAGGCGCGGCAGGCCGTGCCCGAGGCGAAGGTGCAGGCCGTTGCCCGCGAGGTGAAGTGGATTACCGCGCTGCTGGCATGACCATCAAGCCGTCCTTGTCATCAGAAGATGAACTTGAACAGCGCAATGACCACGATCAGGCCGATCAGGAAAATGATGCCAACGGTGCCGCCAAGGAATTTCAACATAAGAACACTCTCATCAGATGGGCTTAATTTTCTAGACCGCCCGTGATGCCGCTCGTTTCGTTAATTTTCCTGCCGGCAGCAAGAAGGCGTCATTGCCGTCCGAGTTCTTCCCTCAGCGCGTCGATCAGGGCCAAGCAATGGATCATCGCTGGCGACGCGTCGTTGGCCCGTCGGCTCTGGATGATCGGCGAGGTCGCGTCGTCCTCCAGCAGCGTGCAGAAACCGATGTCGTCGCGGTGCAACACCTGCACCGAGGCCGGCACGAGGGTGATGCCCATGCCGGCGCCCACCAGGCCGATGGCGGTCTGCAGTTCGTTGGTCCACTGGGCAACATTGATGCTCAGGCCTCGCGCCTTGAAGAGGCCCATGACATGGTCGGCATAGCTCGGGCGTGGGTTGCCGGGGTAGAGCACGAAAGGTTCGGTGACCAGTTGATCCAGCGTCACCGGCTGACCGATCAGCGGATGCCCGGCGGGCAGGGCGACCACCAGGCGATCCTCCGTCAGCACTCGCTGGACAATCGCCGGGTCGTCGATGTGGATGCGCCCGAAGCCAATGTCGATACGCCCGGCCTTGAGCGCCTCGACCTGTTGCAGCGTGGTCATTTCCGAGAGCCCGAGTTCCAGCGCCATCGCCTCGTGGCTACGCAGGCGGCGAATCAGTTCCGGCAGCACGCCGTACAAGGTTGACGGCGCGAAACCGATCCCCAACCAACGCCTTGCGCCCTCACCGATGCGCCGGGTATTGCCGCAGACCTTCTCCAACTGTTCCAGCAGGGTGGTGGTCTGCTCGAAGAAAAAACGCCCGGCGTCGGTGAGTTTCAGTGGACGCCCACGCTCCAGCAGCATGACCCCCAATTCGTCTTCCAACTGCTGGATCTGCCGGCTCAGGGGTGGCTGGGCGATGTGCAGGCGTTCAGCGGCGCGGGTGAAATTGAGGGTTTGCCCCAGGACCTGAAAATACCGGAGGTGGCGCAGTTCCATGGGGCCTCCCATGAGTGAATGGTTAATACCTTCAAGGTATCGATTCAGACCAATTCTATATTGGCTTCCCGAAAAAAGCCGTACCAGAATCGGTTCCAGAATTTTAAGAACCTGATGGGTATCGAGATGCTGGAAACCGCCATTGAGTCGATCGAGACGATCATCGTCGATCTGCCAACCATCCGCCCGCACAAGCTGGCCATGCACACCCTGCAGCACCAGACCCTGGTGATCATCCGCGTGCGCTGCGCCGATGGCATCGAGGGCATTGGTGAATCCACCACCATCGGTGGCCTGGCGTATGGCAACGAAAGCCCCGAAAGCATCAAGACCAACCTCGACCGGCACTTCGCACCGCTGCTGCTCGGCCAGGACAGCCGTAACGTCAACGCCGCGATGCTGCGCCTGGAGCGTTGCATCCGTGGCAACACCTTTGCCAAGTCCGGCGTCGAAACCGCTTTGCTCGATGCCCAGGGCAAACGCCTCGGCCTGCCGGTCAGTGAACTGCTGGGCGGACGGGTCCGTGATTCACTGCCGGTGGCCTGGACCCTCGCCAGTGGTGATACCGACAGGGACATCGCCGAAGCGGAAAAAATGCTCGATCTGCGCCGTCACCGGATCTTCAAGCTGAAAATCGGCGCCGGTGAAGTCAACCGTGACCTGGCGCACGCCATTGCGATCAAGAAAGCGTTGGGCGAACGTGCCAGCGTGCGGGTCGACGTCAATCAGGCCTGGGACGAGGCGGTGGCGCTGCGGGCTTGCCGGGTTTTGGGCAGCAACGGCATCGACTTGATCGAACAACCGATTTCGCGCAACAACCGCGCCGGCATGGCACGCCTGAACGCCATCAGCCCGGCACCGATCATGGCCGACGAATCCATCGAAAGCGTAGAGGATGCATTCAATCTCGCCCGCGAAGGCGCGGCTTCGGTGTTCGCCCTGAAAATCGCCAAGAACGGCGGCCCGCGCGCTGTATTGCGCACCGCGGCCATTGCCGAAGCGGCCGGTATCGCGCTGTACGGCGGGACAATGCTGGAAGGCGGCCTGGGCACCCTGGCGTCGGCCCACGCGTTCGTGACCCTGGACCGACTCGCCTGGGACACCGAATTGTTCGGCCCGCTGTTGCTGACCGAAGACATTCTCAATGCCCCCCTGGTCTACCGCGATTTCGAACTGCACGTGCCGAAGGCCCCCGGCTTGGGGGTGAGCCTGGATGAAGAGCGCCTGGCGTTCTTGCGCCGTGACAAGACCGCCACCCACGTCCAAAGCGCCTGAGGAGAGCCCCATGCTGTTCCACGTAAAGATGACCGTGAACCTGCCGGTCGACATGAACCCCGAACGGGCCGCGCGGCTCAAGGCCGACGAGAAAGCCCTGGCCCAGCGCCTGCAAGCGCAGGGCACGTGGCGTCATTTGTGGCGCATCGCCGGGCTCTACGCCAACTACAGCGTGTTCGACGTCGACAGCGTTCAGCGACTGCATGACCTGCTGATGCAACTGCCGCTGTACCCGTACATGGCGATCGAAGTCACTGCGATGTGCCGCCACCCGTCCTCGATTCACGAGGATGATCGCTGAGCCCGTTGGGGCCGCCTCGCTACACTCATAATTACAAGATGAGGAACTACCGAAATGAACATCAAGATTTCCCACACGGCCGGCGTCCAGCAGTTTCTCGAGCAAGCCAGCGGCCTGTTCAACGACGAAGGGAACCCGCGCACCAAGGCTCTGGTTTACCGGATCCTGCGTGATTCGGTGAACATCATCGAAGACCTTGGCGTGACCCCGGAGGAATTCTGGAAGGCCGTCAATTACCTCAACGTCCTTGGCGCGCGCCAGGAAGCCGGGCTGCTGGTGGCCGGCCTGGGCCTTGAGCATTACCTCGACCTGCTGATGGATGCCGAAGACGAGCAGGCCGGCAAGTACGGCGGGACGCCACGTACCATCGAAGGCCCGTTGTATGTGGCCGGCGCGCCGTTGTGCCAAGGCGAGGCGCGCCTGGATGACGGCGCCGACCCGGGCGTGACCCTGTTCATGCAGGGCCGAGTCCTGAACACCGCTGGCGAGCCTTTGGCCGGCGCTGTCGTGGACGTCTGGCACGCCAACACTGGCGGCACCTACTCGTACTTCGACACCACGCAATCGGCGTTCAACCTGCGCCGGCGCATCGTCACCGACGCCGAGGGCCGCTATCGCTTTCGCAGCATCGTGCCGTCGGGTTATGGCTGCCCGCCGGACGGTCCGACCCAGCAATTGCTCGATCAATTGGGTCGCCATGGCCAGCGTCCGGCGCACATCCACTTCTTTATCTCGGCACCGGACCATCGGCACCTCACCACCCAGATCAACCTGGATGGCGACCAGTACCTGCATGACGATTTCGCTTACGCGACCCGCGACGAACTGATCGCCAGGATCACCTTCAGCGACGATCCGGCGCGCGCCAGCGCCCGGGGTGTCAGTGGCCGGTTTGCCGAGATCGATTTTGACTTTACCTTGCAGCCGTCCGCCCAGCCCGAAGAGCAGCAGCGCCACGAGCGTGTTCGCGCACTCGAAGCCTGAACCCTACGACGGTGACCTGCGGCACGGGACTTTTCCCGTGCCGTCGGCGTTTGGGCCGCAGCGCCGCTTAGGGCCTGGGCCCCATAACAAGAACGGGAGTGACCCGATGATGCACGCGCAACTCTTGAGTCAGCGCAGTACCGTGTTCGATCACGCCGACCCTCATGCAGTCTCTGGCTACATCAACCAGCATGTCGGTACCCATCGCATCGGCATGCCCCGTTCCGGGCGG
The DNA here is from genome assembly GCF_036693845.1 of Pseudomonas sp. MS646. Classification (NCBI taxonomy): domain Bacteria; kingdom Pseudomonadati; phylum Pseudomonadota; class Gammaproteobacteria; order Pseudomonadales; family Pseudomonadaceae; genus Pseudomonas; species Pseudomonas sp. MS646. The sequence continues at coordinate 3,142,783 of NZ_CP144763.1, read as the reverse complement.
CCGCTGGCCAGCCTCAACCACCGCAAGTTCGCCAGCCTCGACCTGTGTCGCATCAGCTACGGCGGCAGCGTGCGCGTCACGTCCGGGGCGCTGGAGAACGTCTATCACCTGCAAGTGTTGTTGCACGGCCATTGCCTGTGGCGCGGTCGTGGGCTGGAACACGCCTTCACGCCGGGCGAACTGTTGCTGATCAACCCCGACGAACCGGTGGACCTGACCTATTCGGCCGACTGCGAGAAATTCATCATCAAGCTGCCGGTCCAGCTGCTTGAGTCGCTTTGTGACGAGCAACGCTGGCGGTATCCGGGGCAGGGCGTGCGGTTCCTGGAGAACCGTTATCGGCTCGATGAACTGGAAGGGTTTGTCGGCCTGCTGGCCATGATCTGCCAGGAAGCCGAAGCCAGCGAGCCGGTGCCCAGGGTGCAGGAACACTACGCACAGATCATCGCCAGCAAGATGCTTGGCCTGATGAAAACCAATGTCAGCCGTACCTGCCTCGGCTCGCAGGCGGCCACGTTCGAGGGGCTCGCCGATTACATCGCCCGCCACCTCAAACAGGACATCGACAGCGAGGCGCTGGCCCGCCAGGCGCGGATGAGCCTGCGGTCGCTGTACGGGTTGTTCGAGCGCCATGCCGGCACCACACCGAAGAACTACATCCGGCAGCAACGCCTGGAGCGTATCAAGGCTTGCCTGAGCGACCCTGCGTGCAACGTTCGCAACGTCACCGAAGTGGCCCTGGACTATGGCTTCCTGCACCTTGGGCGCTTCTCCGACAGCTACCGCAAGCAATTCGGCGAACTGCCTTCCGAGACCTTGAAACGCCGCCACTGATGCGCTGGGCTTGCCCGCGAATGCGGTGGGTCAGTCGACCTCTTCATCAACTGACCCACCGCCTTCGCGAGCAAGCTCGCTCCCACAAGGGCGTCTGGGGCGGACACACATCTTGAGCCACCCAATAACGCTGTGGGAGCGGGCTTGCCCGCGAAGACGGCAACGCATCCAACTCAATTCGCCAGTCGATTCTCCCTGCGCAAAACGGATAAAGGTCTGCAACCTTCGGATAGTGCACCCCATCCCCCCGTCCTAGCATGGCCCTGCCTGAACAAAAACAATGGAGGCGGCGGCCATGTCCCTGCGACCCGAATACCTTCACTCCCTGCTTGAAGACGACAAGGAACACGGCATCTATCGCTGCAAGCGCGAGATGTTCACTGACCCTGACCCGGGTCGCGCGTTTCGAGTCGTATCGGCCTGGAAGTGCTGCGGGGCTCGTCGAGCTACATCTACGAAGGCAACTGGAAACTCACGGCGGAAAACGGCGCGGACGGCTACCACGTCAGTTCCGTGCACTGGAACTACGCGGCCACCCAGAACCAGCGCAAGCAGCGCGAGGCCGGCGATTGCAACCCGACCATGAGCGCCGGCAGTTGGGCCCGGCAAGGCGGCGGTTTCTATTCCTTCGACCGCGGCCACATGCTGCTCTGGACCCGATGGGCGAACCCCGAGGACCGGCCGCTGTACGAGCGCCGCGATGAGCTCGCCCAGGGCTTCGGCAAGGCCCGCGCCGACTGGATGATCGAGCACTCGCGCAACCTGTGCCTGTACCCCAACGTCTACCTGATGGACCAGTTCAGCTCGCAGATCCGCATCGCCCGGCCGATCTCGGTCAACCGCACGGAAATCACCATTTACTGCATCGCGCCCAAGGGCGAGAGCGACCAGGCCCGTTCGAGCCGGATCCGGCAATACGAGGATTTCTTCAACGTCAGTGGCATGGCCACGCCCGATGACCTGGAAGAGTTCCGTTCTTGCCAGACCGGCTACCAGGGCAGTGCGACCGCCTGGAACGACATGTCTCGGGGCGCCGAGCACTGGGTCGAGGGCGCCGATGAGGCCGCGAGGGAGATCGACCTGCAGCCGTTGCTCAGCGGTGTGCGCACCGAGGACGAAGGCTTGTTCGTGTTGCAGCACAAGTATTGGCAGCAAACCCTGCTCAAGGCCCTGGCGGCCGAGCAGTCGGAACGGATCGCCGTGGAGGCCGTGCAATGACCATTACCCATGACGCCGTGCGCGACTTTCTCTACCGCGAAGCCCGCTACCTCGACGACCGCCAATGGGACGCCTGGCTGGAGCTGTACGCCCCGGATGCGACGTTCTGGATGCCCGCCTGGGACGACAACGACGAGTTGACCGGAGACCCGCAGCGGGAAATCTCCCTGATCTGGTACGGCAACCGCACCGGCCTGGAAGACCGGGTCTTTCGGATCAAGACCGAGCGTTCCAGCGCCACCGTGCCGGACACCCGCACGTCCCACAACCTCAGCAACATCGAGCTGCTCGAACAACGCGACGGCCTGTGCCAGGTGCGCTTTAACTGGCACACCCTGAGCTTTCGCTACAAGACCGTCGACAGCTATTTCGGCAGCAGCTTCTACACCCTGGACATGCGCGGTGAAAACCCGCTGATCAAGGCCAAGAAAGTGGTCCTGAAGAACGATTACGTTCGCCAGGTCATCGATGTCTATCACCTGTGAGGCAGCCGTCATGACTCATTCCATTGCATTGAACTTCGAAGACGGCGTCACCCGGTTCATCGAGGCCACCGCCTGCGAAACCGTGGCCGATGCCGCTTACCGCCAGGGCATCAACATTCCCCTGGACTGCCGCGACGGCGCGTGCGGCACCTGCAAGTGCTTTGCCGAGGCCGGGCGCTATGACTTGGGCGAGGAGTACATCGACGATGCGCTCACCGCCGACGAAGCGCAGCAGGGCTTTGTGTTGACCTGCCAGATGCGCGCCCAGAGCGATTGCGTGGTGAAGGTGCCCGTATCCTCGGACGTCTGCCGCACGCAACAGGCCCACTTCGAGGCGAACATCAGTGCGGTGCGCCAGTTGTCGCAGAGCACCATCGCCTTGTCGATCAGAGGCGAGGCCCTGAGCTCGCTGGCGTTTCTGCCGGGCCAGTACGTGAACCTCGGCGTGCCCGGCAGCGACCAGACCCGCGCCTACTCGTTCAGCTCACTGCCGCGCGACGGCGAAGTCAGCTTCCTGATTCGCAACGTGCCGGGCGGCCTGATGAGCAGCTTCCTCACCGGCCAGGCCAAGGCCGGTGACACGCTGCGGCTGGCCGGGCCGCTGGGCAGTTTCTACCTGCGTGACATACGGCGGCCGCTGTTGCTGCTGGCCGGTGGCACCGGCCTGGCCCCGTTTACCGCGATGCTGGAAAAAATCGCCGAACTGGGCAGTGAGCACCCGGTCCACCTGATCTATGGCGTGAGCAACGATGTCGATCTGGTGGAGCTGGAACGGCTGCAAGCCTTCGCCGCCCGAATCCCCCGCTTCAGCTTCGCTGCCTGCGTGGCCAACCCGGCCAGCCAGCATCCGCTCAAGGGTTATGTGACCGAGCACATCGAGCCTGGGTATCTGAACGAGGGTGACGTCGACGTTTACCTGTGCGGTCCGCCGCCCATGGTCGAGGCGGTCAGCCAGTTCATGGGCGAGCAGGGCATTGCCCCGGCGAACTTCTACTACGAAAAATTTGCCGCCAGCGCGGCTTGAGGTGTTCATGAGTCGATTCAACGAAAAAGTCGCGTTGATCACCGGCGCCGCCCAGGGCATCGGGCTGCGGGTGGCGCAACGCATGGCGGCCGAAGGTGCGCGGTTGATCCTGGTGGACCGTTCTGAGCGAGTGCTGGCGTTGCAGGAGGAACTGGCATCGGCTCACCCGGTGCTTGCCTTGACGGCGGACCTGGAACAGTACGACGAGTGCCGCCGCGTGATGACCCTCGCCGTGGCGCATTTCGGCCGCCTGGACGTGCTGGTCAACAACGTCGGCGGCACGATCTGGGCCAAGCCTTTTGAACATTACGAAGCCCCGCAGATCGAGGCCGAAGTGCGCCGTTCGCTGTTCCCGACACTGTGGTGCTGCCACGCGGCGTTGCCATTGATGCTTGAGCAGGGCAGCGGCGCGATCGTCAACGTGTCCTCCATCGCCACGCGCAGCATCAATCGGGTGCCCTACGGCGCCGCGAAGGGTGGGGTCAACGCATTGACCGCGTGCCTGGCTTTCGAAACCGCCGGTCGCGGGGTGCGGGTCAACGCGACGGCACCCGGCGGCACCGAGGCACCGCCCCGGTTGATCCCGCGAAACAGCGCCGAGCAAAGCCCGCAGGAAAAAACCTGGTACCAGCAAATCGTCGACCAGACCCTGGACAGCAGCCTGATGAAACGCTACGGCACCTTGGACGAACAAGCCGCCGCGATCCTGTTCCTGGCGTCCGACGACGCGTCATACATCACCGGTGTGACCTTGCCGGTGGGTGGGGGCGACCTGGGCTGAGCCTGTGCTCACAACTGCTGCTTGAGGAACGTTGCAAACGCGCGCGCCAGTTGCGACGGTTCTTCCTGGGTGGGCAGCAGAAGGGCAATTTCATACTGGATCGGGGGCGAAAACGGCTTGAGCAGCAGGTGTTCGGTGAAGGGCCGACTGACCACCGGGTCGACGAGGCCCACCCCCAGGCCGCAGCGCACCAGTTCGCAAGCGCTGGAAAAGAACTCTGTTTCCGCCACCACGTTCCAGGCGGCGCCATAGGCTGAGAAGGCCGTGGCCAGTTGCTGATAGATGGGGTCGCCCTTGAACAGCGAAACGAACGGCACGCCGTCCAGGTCCGCCGGGGTGATCACGTCCCTATCGGCCAAGGGATGGCCCGGCGGCAGCATGCATTGGCATTCATAGCGGATGACGTCCATGTGGGCGGCGGGGTAGTCGAGGGGCAACTCGGCGACGGCCAGGTCGAACTGCTGGGTGGTCATCAGCTCACGGACCGATTGTGAGTTGCGGGTAATGAGCTTGAGTTCGAGCCCTGGCCGTTCCCTGGCGAACTCGGCCATCAACCGAGGCAACAGCGCGATCGACAGGCTGGCGTAGGCCGCAATGGCCAGATGTCCGCGCTTGCCGGTGCGAATTTCCCTGGCGATGCGCTGTGTTTTCTCCACGGCCTCCAGCGCCCGTTGCGCTTCGACGAAAAACAGCCGCGCCTCGGGCGTCGGTTGCAGGCGCCCGCCCTTGCGCACGAAAAGGGTCAGGCCGGTGTCGTGCTCCAGGTTGGCAATGGTGCTGCTGATGGCGGGCTGGGAAATGTTCAGCAACTCTGCCGCCCGGGTCATGGTGCCGTGGATCATCAACGTCCTGAAGCATTCGAGCTGACGGATTCGCATGGTTTTTCCTATAAATCCAACTTATACCGAGGCCACTTTATATTATTGGTTTGTACACGGGTCGTATGTTTTGCTTTGGGCAGGGGTCCAGTACACGGGCCAATCCATCTGTCCAGAAGGGGCAAACACATGAACGCAGTGACTTCGATCCATCCCGGTGAACACCTCCGCCTCCCGGCCCGGCACGGCGTGGCGATCCGCCTGAGCAAGGGGCAGACCCTGAAGGTGGTCAACACCCACGGCAAGCAAGTCGTGGACACCTGGGCGTTCAACCCGGATGACCTGACGGAGTCGATGTCAATGGAGCACAGCCGTCCTTTCTGGCTGAAGCTCAACCCGTGCAAGGGAGACGGCTTGTTGACCAACCAGCGCCGCATCATCCTGACGCTCATCGAAGACACCTCGCCTGGTGTCCATGACTCCCTGGTGGCCGCCTGCGATCCGACCCGCTACGTGCAACTGGGGGTGGTCGGCCATCATGCCAGTTGCAACGAGAACCTGTTCCTGGCCTTGCAGACCCTGGGCCTGACGGCGCCAGATACTCCGAGCCCGTTGAATCTGTTCATGAACGTGCCGGTTCATCGGGACGGGCGCATCGAGTTCGCGGCGCCGGTCAGCGAACCAGGGCACTACGTCTGCCTGCAAGCGGCGATGGACGCCGTGGTCGTGCTCTCGGCCTGCCCCCAGGACATCACGGCCGTCAATGGGATGCAGCCCCAGGATATTCACTACTGCGTGATCTGAGCGTCCGGTAAAGCCTGCTGGCGGCCGCGACCGGTCAGCAGGATACTGGGTCCGTGGTAAGCCACACCGATAAGAGGCTGCACAACCATGCGCAAAATACCTCCCCTGAACTCCGTTCGGGCGTTTGAAGCCGTCGCACGACACCAGAGTTTTTCAGCGGCGGCGAACGAGCTTTCCGTCACGGTCGCTGCGGTCAGCCATCAGGTCCGACAACTGGAAGACGGCTTGGGGCAAAAACTCCTGGAGCGGGGCCGGACGGTCACGCTCACCGCGGCCGGCCAGGCGATCTATCCGTTGTTGCGCGACGGCTTCGACCAGATCGCCCAGGCGTTCGCCCTGATCGACGCACCAAAGGCCGCGGATGCCATCCAGGTGTCCACCACGCGGGCGTTCGCCGAACGGTGGCTGATGCCGCGGCTGGCGGCCTTCAACGCCATTTACCCGGACATTGTGGTCTCGATTCATGCCTCGGAGAAAGTCGTGGACCTGCGCACCGAAACTGTCGACCTGGCGATTCGTTATGGCCCGCTCACCGCCAATGCCCGCGCGCCGGTGCTGTTCGAGGACCGTTACATGGCGGTGGCGGACGCCCGCATCTGTCCTGACGGACGGGCGCCCACCATTGATGATTTTCACCAGCGCGCATTGCTGGCATTCAAGTGGAAAAACCAGGCCCTCGAAGCGCCTTCCTGGTCAGCCTGGCTCGCCAGGGTCGCGCATGATCCGTCGCGGGAATTGCGCATCTCCTGGTACAGCGAGGAAACCCTGGCGCTGCACGCGGTGGAGCGCGGGCTCGGGCCGTTGTTGTGCAGCACGGTGCTGATGGACGAAGCGTTGCGCTCTGGCCGGATGCGCCGGGTCGAAGGCCCGACCTTGCCAGGTTTCACGTACCACCTGATAGAGAACAACCCGGGTGCCTCGCGCCGTAGCCTGGGCGTGTTTCGCGACTGGTTGCTCGGCGAAGCCAGGTCATTCCGGGAAAACACCTTGGATGACCTGGCCGGCCAGCCGTTGCCTACCCCCTGACTTTCGCCGCGTGAAGGGTGCTTTCCATCGCCAGGCACGCGCCGAGCAGTGCGTCATCGTGGCCTTGCGGGGCCGAGAACAATACCGAGGTCGGTAGCCCGGCGGGGTCCGTGCCAGACGGCACGGCCACCCCCGGCATATCCAGCAGGCTGCCGATCATGGTCAGCGACAGGGTTTGCAGATTGACCGCGGCGAACAGCGCGTCGTCCTGTTCCAGGGGCGCCATCGCCGGCGCGACATGCTTGACCGTCGGCATGACCAGCAGAGCACCGTCGAGCTCACGTTCGATGGCCGCCATCAACTCGTCGCGGGCCTGGCGAATCCTGGCTTCGACCCCAGGGCCGATGGCCTTGGCCGAACGCAGGCGCGCCCGGACCCGTCGGTCCATACGCGCGCCGTCCGGCCCCTCGACGATCGCCTCCAACAGCCGCCAGGCTTCTATCGCCCCCAGCCAGCCATCCCGGGCGATCAGCTCCCGGGTGCTGGCCACGGCGCGCACAGCACGGTGTTCAACCTGTGCGCCAGCGCCACGAAGACATTCCATCATGGCCAACAGGTTGTGGCGGACGGCTGGCTGCAACGCGTCATCGGCCAGCACCGCATCGTCGACCACCAGGCGCAGGCGGAAAAGCGCGCCGGGCTCGATGGCCGGGCAGGCAGCACCGCGCATGGCCGCATCCAGGGCGACGCAATCGGCGACGGTCCGGGCGAACGGCCCCAGGCTGTCCAGGGTGACGGCGAGCGGGTGGACGCCGTGCATACTGTAGCGACCGGTGCTGGCCTTGTACCCGACCACGCCATTGAACGCCGCCGGGACGCGAATCGATCCGGCGGTGTCGGTGCCTAGGGCGCAGCTGACGATGCCTCGTTGCACCGCGATGGCTGAGCCGGACGACGAACCACCGGGTACGCGGCGTTCGCCCACGGCCATGTCGCCCTTCGGCGTACCGAAATGTGGATTCAGGCCAAGGCCCGAGTAGGCGAACTCCGAGAGATTGGTTTTGCCCAGGGCGATCATCCCCCGCGCCTTGAGCGCAGCGATGACCTGGGCGTCGGCGTCCGCCATCGGCGCGTCCAGGCGAGTGATGGAGCCCGCGGTGGTCCGGGTGCCGGCGACGTCCAGCAGGTCCTTGACCGCATAGGGTATGCCGTCGAACGGGCTCAACGGGGTTCCGTCCCGCCAGCGCTCGGTCGAGGCCCGCGCCGCCTCGATGGCCCGTTGTTCAAACAGTTCAATGAACACATGAGCGCCATGGCGGGCGGCGACCAAGGCCGCCGCGACCAGTTCGTCAGGTGTCGTCAGGCCTTGCTTCAGTCGCTCGGCGGTGTGCAACAGGGTGGTCATGTCGTCTCCCTTCGTCGGGTTAAGCCGGCTGCTCAAGCCGGCGCACGCAGGTTGTGTCGTTCTCCGATCAGTTGCCCGACCAGTACCGGCACCGCATCGAAGGCGTCGGCGATGGAGGCTTCGTGGCGAGCGTCGCCGAACTCCTGGTAATCGATGGCGATGACGTGGGTTTCGTTCACGCCCAGGTAATGCGCGCAGGTCTGGATATGGGTTTCGAGGTGGTTCATGGTTTCGCGTACACCACCGGGGCCAAAGCCGAATTCCCCTCGGCAAGACAGGATGATCAGTTTCTTGCCGCTCATGATCGGTTCCAGCGGGTAGTCGCCCCGGCCCAGGTCGAAGGTGAAGGTCTTGCCGATGCGGATCACCTTGTCGAACCAGGATTTCAGCGCGGCGGGCATCCCATAGTTGTACATCGGCGTACCGATGACGATGACGTCGGCACGGTCGATTTCATCGATCAACTCATCCGAAAGGCGGATTTGCTCGCGCTTTTCAGCGGTCATCTGTGCCTCGGGCGTGAATACCGCCGCAATCCAGGCCTCGGTCACGAACGGAGGCGGGTTGTGCCCGACGTCACGGGTAATGACCCGCGCCAGTTTGTCGCGTTCAAGCCAGGTGTCGACGAACGCCTTGGACAGTTTACGGCTCAAGGAGCGATCGGAGCGTGCACTGGCATCAATATGAAGTAACGTGGTCATGAATAACTCCCTCAAATGCCGAGGCGAAATGTCTCGGCAGCGGATCCAGTGGGCCACGACGGTCGTCGGCTCGGCTATTGATATTTATTGTGCGCTTGGCCAATAAAACTCAACCCGCTAATTTTATTTAACCTGGTCATCTTCTTTTGAGCGGTTGTGGCGCGTTGAAGTGCCAATTGCACTTCTGGTTGTCGCGCGCAATTGAATAAAACTAAAGCCGCGAATATTTCTAAACGGCCTTTTAGGTTTAATCAATTACTTAAATCTTCGCACCTCGATTTAATGATTCGCAGCGATTCACGTGGTCGCCGATCAGCGAGGAAAATAATAATGTCAACGCGTCGAAACTCCGAAGTCAGTCAAGTCAATCACGATGTGCTGGGCATTGAACCCATGCCCGACAGCCATCGTACGTCCACACCCCTGGACCAGTTCTGGATCTGGGCCGGCGCCAACGTGGCACCGATCAACTGGGTGCTCGGTGCCATCGGCATCCAGTTGGGGCTTAGCCTTATGGAAACGCTCCTGGTGATTGTCATCGGCAACCTGCTGGGTGCGGCCCTGTTCGGCGGCATCTGCATCATGGGCCACCGGACCGGGGTGCCGCAGATGGTGCTGTCGCGGCTCGCCTTCGGTCGGCGCGGCGCCTACCTGCCCACCCTCATGCAAGTGCTGATGCCCATGGGGTGGGTGGCGACCAACACCTGGATCGTCCTCGACCTGTCGGTGGCGGCCTTGGAGAAAGTCGGTGTCAGTGGCGGCATGGAACTCAAGTACCTGATCGCCGTGGCGGTCATGGTCCTGCAGGTGGTCATCGCGGCCTGGGGGTTCAACGCGATCAAGTGCTTCGAGCGCTACACCATGCCGGTGATTCTGGTGATCATGATGGTGATGACCGTGCTGGCGTTCACGCACGTGGACATCCAGTGGCAAACGACCACCATCCAGGGAATCGGCAAGCTCTCGGCCATGAGCAGCCTGATGACGGCCATCGGGATCGGCTGGGGCATCTCATGGCTGGTCTACGCCTCGGACTACACCCGGTTCACCCAGACCAAACTGTCCGACGGCCAGGTGTTTCGCTCGACGTTCCTGGGCATGTTCCTGCCCACCGTCTGGCTCGCCTTCCTCGGCGCCGCGATTGCTTCGGCGGGTGGCGGTTCGGACCCGGCGCAACTGATCATCGCAGTGTTCGGCACGATGGCGCTGCCGGTGCTGCTGGTGCTGTTGCACGGCCCGGTGGCCACCAACATCGTGGTCATCTACTCGGCGGCGTTGGCGACCCTGTCGCTGGACCTGCGCATTGCGCGCTGGGCGGTGTCGCTGGTCTCGGGGGTGGTGGCACTGTTCATTCTTTATCTGTTCCTGCAATCGGGTGAGTTCGTCCATGCCTTTGAAAACCTGATGGTGTTCTTTGTGGTGTGGATCAGCCCTTGGGCGGGTATCACCCTGGTGGACTTTTTCCTGATCCGCCGCGGCCGGGTGGATCTCGATTCGTTGTACTGCCACCACTCGCAAAGTGCCTGCACCGACGTGAACTGGAAAGGCGTATTGGCCCTTGCCGTGGGTGTACTGGCGGCCTGGTTATTTCAAGTTGGCACCGTCGCGTCATTACAAGGGCCGATTGCAATGGCCTTGGGCGGAATCGATTTGTCTTGGTTGGCAGGATTAAGCGTGGGCGGCGGCAGTTATTACTTACTGCATCTTTCCCGGCGAGTGGCAACGGTTCACACCCCGGCAGTCGCTGAATAAGAAGTTGTCTGTAAAACACCTATTAACGATGAAAGAGGTCAATGCATATGTCTCATCTTGAACAAACTAACGTGCTGTCGGCATTGAGTGCCGGGGCCGAGGTCGACGCCTTCCTGGGCAACGTCGTGGAAATCGCGATCGTGACCCGGGACCACCAGCGCACCATGGATGGCTTGCTCAAGCTGGGGATTGGCCCATGGCGGGTGTACACCTTCAGCCCGGACAACACCGAGAACCAGACCTACCACGGAGAGCCGGCCGAATTCGTCCTGAAGGTCTGTTTCGCCCAGTCTGGGAACATGGTCTGGGAACTGATGGAGCCGGTGTCCGGCCCGACGATCTTCGCCGACTTCCTGGAGAAGCACGGCGAAGGCATCCAGCACGTGGCCTATGACTGCAACAACATTCCCTTCGAAGAACGCATCGCCGAGTTGCAACGCCGTGGCTTCAAGTGCGTGCAGTCGGGCTCCTGGATGGGGGTGAACCATTTTGCGTTCTTCGGCACCGAGGCCGACACCACCACCGTGTTTGAGACCTATGCGTTCCCTGGGGACTGGGATTATCCGGAACCCGAATCCTGGTACCCGGCGCGCCCGTAGGCACGACGCGGCTCCCGGCGCCCCTGGCGTCGGGACTTTTGCCTCACAACCGACGATGGGAAGACAGCCATGAACAACGTCCGGATGGACAACCTCAGTTGGGTCGAATACGAGCGCCGCGTGCAATCCGGTGCCGTGGTGTTTCTGCCGATCGGTGCGACCGAACAGCATGGACCGCACTTGCCCCTGGGCACCGACGCCTTGCTGGCCAGCGCCATCAGCGAAGACGTCGCCCGGGAAATCCACGGCATCGTCGCGCCGGCGCTGGCCTATGGGTACAAATCCCAGCCCAAGTGCGGAGGAGGGCAGCACTTTTGCGGCACCACCAGCGTGGACGGCGCGACGCTGATCGCGATGGTCCGCGATGCCGTGCGCGAGTTTCATCGCCATGGGGTCAAGCGCCTGGTCCTGGTGATTGGGCATTACGAGAACCAATGGTTCGTGACCGAGGGCATCGACCTGGCCCTGCGCGACATCGGCCCGGACGCTGGCCTGCAGGTCATGCGCCTGGAACATTGGGAGTTCTTGCAGCCCCAGACGATCGAGCGGATTTTCCCCGACGGTTTCCCCGGTATCGCCCTGGAACATGCGGCGGTCATCGAAACCTCGATGATGCTGCACTATCACCCGCAATTAGTGGCGCTTGACCGGATTCCCGCCCATGGCCCGGCCGAATTCCCGGTCTACGACCTGTACCCCACGCGCACCGAATGGGTGCCCGCCAGTGGCGTGCTCTCATCGGCGTTGGGTGCCAGTGCGCAAAAGGGCCAATGGCTGGTGGGCGATGTCATCGGCGGGATCGTGCAAGCGGTGCGGTTCGAGTTCGCCCTGGGTGAAGTCTGAAACCTGATAAGGCCACAAAGGCCCAGTTCAGTTGAGGTATCTCGCAATCAACTGAGCTGGGCTGACGTGCTATTTACCCATACACCGTCACCCGATTACGCCCAGACTCCTTGGAGGTGTACAGGGCGTGGTCCGACCAGGCGATCAGGTCCGCATGGCTGTTGGCGGGCTGGCTCAGGTCGGCGACGCCCAGGCTGATGGTGAAGCGGATGCGCTGGTCGCCATGCATCACTTCCAGGCCTTCGATGGCCTTGCGCAGGCGTTCGGCAAATACTTGGGCGCCTTCCTTGTCGGTGTCGGAGAGCACTACACCGAACTCTTCGCCGCCGTAGCGCCCGGCGGCATCGGAGTCGCGCACATGCTCGCGCAGGACCCGCGCCACCTGCTCGATCACCTTGTCGCCGGCCTGGTGCCCGTAGGTGTCGTTGACCCGCTTGAAGTGATCGATGTCAAACATCACCAGGCTCAGCTCATTGCCATAGCGCAGGTGCCGGGCGTAGGCGGCCTTGAGGTTTTCTTCCCAGTGACCGCGGTTGTACAGGCCGGTCAGCCGGTCGATGCTCGACAACTGTTGCAACTGCGCATTGGCGGCCTGCAACTGATGACGGTTGGTGGCGACGTCGGTGACGTCGTAGATCACCAGGCAGATATGGTTGATCTTGCTGTCGGGGGAGTGCAGCGGCAGCAGCGTGGTGTTCTGGTACATGAACTCTTCTTCGCCGGTGATCGGCTGGTAGTTCATGAACCGCACCAGGTACGGACGCTGCTCCCAGATGGTGAACGCCGGCGTGCCCAAGGTGGCAACGCTCTCCACCTTGCGGCTGAACCATTGGCGGTCGATTTCCGGAAACAGGCTGAAGAAGTGCTGGTTCTGGGCGTCCTTGGGCTGTATGCCGGAGCGGTTCTCCATAAAGGTGTTCCAGACTTGCACGCGGTAGTCGCGGTCGAGCACTACCACCCCGACGTCGATGCTCTGAACCACGGCCAGCAACCAGTGGAATTCGTTCAGGTCGATAGAATCGTTCATGGCTCAGTTCATCAAGTAGGCGAGTTTGTGGGTCAGGCGGGGAATGGAGTCCTCGGTGAACAGCAACAACAGGTCGAAACTGATGTCCTGGCCCTCCAGGCTGTAGCTGATTTCCACGGCCAGGGTCTTTTTCCAGCGCTTGCGGTTGACCCGGATCAGCTCGTCGATGGCCGCATGCTGGCCCAGAATCTGCGGATGGCCCTGGGAAAACACCACGTCGACCTGCTCGGCGATGCTGCTCAGGCAGGCGCCGATCAGCACGCTGGAGAGGTCCAGCAACATTTCGAGGTCGGAATAATCGGCGCTTTCCCGCTGCATCAGGAGGGCGATGTCGGTGATTTCCGAATCGTGGAACATCAGCAGCGCTTCGCCGGCAATGCCCCCGCCGATGAAACCCTGGCAGATCGCGGTCAGTTGCTGGGAATTGCTGGCATCGGCCAGGGCCATGTGCAGTTCGCCGACTTCAAGGATGTTCACGTTCGGCACGGGCAACTGCACGAACACCCCAAGCACCTTGGCGATCAAGGCAGCGGCGCGGCCGATGGCGACATTGACGGTCTCGCGGAAAGCGTCGTGGAAACTGATCGCGGTGTTTTGTACCGCGCGTGGTTGTGGGGTTTGTCCGGGGTGTGCCAGCAATCCCAGCTTGCCGAGGGTCTGGCGCAACTCGGCTTCGTCGAACGGTTTTTTCAGGAAGGCCAGCGCGCCCAGTTCGTGCACACGGCGCACCGCTTCTTCCTGAACGTCGCCGGAGATCACAATGACCTGGGCCTTCAGTCCTTCGGCGCGCAAGGCGCTCAAGACCTGGTAACCGTCCATTTCCGGCATGGTCAGGTCCAGCAGCACCACCTGTCCCAGGCCCTGGCGTATGGCATCCATGGCCTGGCGGCCATTGGTGGCTTCGGTGATCGAAACCGGCCAGTCCGCCGGCAGCGCCCGTAATACCTGTTTACGGGCCATGTTGGAGTCATCGCATACCACTAGGGGAATCACTGACACAGAAGACGCTCGCCGAGGGTTGGATATCAGGGAAAATCCGATGGGCATCATGCCACAGGCTTATTTGTTCCGACCGCGCCGATGTTCACGAATTCAGCAAAATTCAAATGCCAGGCGCGAACACCGCGAACACAGGGCTCGCGTGGTGAGAGAGTCCGCTCCCGCCGCAGGCGCTCGGGTCGGGCAAAAAGGGGCCGCTTCGCGCCCCAGCGGGAGCAAGCTCCCTCGCCACAGAGGCCACAGAGGCTACAGAAGCTACAGAAGCTACAGAAGCTACAGAAGCTACAGAAGCTACAGAAGCTACAGAAGCCATAGAGACTACATGGCCCGGCCTTGGTCAATCCGCAACCCCGCCAGCGGCCTTCAGTACCAACAGGTGATAGACGCCGTCCTCGACCTCGATTCCATGGGTGTCATGGGTGAAGCCTGGGAAGGATCTGTCGAAGGCTTCCAGCGCCCTCAGGTAAGCCAGTAGCGGGCCATCCGCGGGGCCGGCATTTTCGCCGGGCATGAGTAGGGGAATCCCTGGTGGGTAGGGCACGATGCCGGTGGCCGCGATGCGTCCGGCGGCGTTGTCCAGCGTGACCTTCTCGATGTGGTTGCGCACCAGTTTTTCGTAGGCTTCCACCGGGCTGCACACCGCTTGCGGCAGCATGCCGAACGCCTGGGCCATGGACGCGGTGGTCTTGTGCTGTTTCATGGCGGCGAAGATGTCATCGGCCAGGTCCTTGAGGCCCATGCCGGCGTAGCGCTGCTGGTTGGCGGTCAGCAGGTCCGGCAGGCACAACTCCAGTTCGAGGTTTTCGTCATAGTCACGCTTGAAGTCGAGCAGGGCGTTGACCAGCGTGCCCCATTTGCCTTTGGTGATGCCGATGGAGAACAGGAACAGGATCGTGAAGTCGGTGGTTTTCTCCACCACGATGCCCTGGTGCTCCAGGTAAGCGGTGACAACACAGGCAGGGATGCCGAAGTCCTGCAGGTGGCCATCGTCACCCATGCCCGGGCTCAGCACCGAGACCTTGATCGGGTCGAGCATGCAGTAGCCGTCTTCGATGTCACCGAAGCCGTGCCATGTTTCGTTCGGATGCAGCACCCAACAGTCCGGCTCCGTGCGCAACATCACCGGGTCGGCGGCGTGGAAGGGCATCGGGGCGCCGTCAACCTGCACCGACGGCGGCTGCCAACAGGTGAAGAACCACTCGTCCTTGCCTTGCATCTCGTTGTGCATGCGCGAGAGGACCTGGCGGAAGGCGACGGCTTCCTCGATGGATTCACTGGTCAGGATCTGCCCGTTCGGCGCCTCCATCATGGCCGAGCTGACATCGCAGGACGCCATGATCGCGTAGTTGGGCGAGGTGGAGGCATGCATCATGAACGACTCGTTGAAGCGCCCATGCTCGATCGGGTTGCGGCCATTACGCACATGAATCATCGAAGCCTGGGACAGCGCGGCCAGCAACTTGTGGGTCGATTGGGTGGCGAACACGGTGGGCTTGGAATCATCGTGATCGTCAGGGCTGCCGTGCATGGCGAAGCGTTCGCGATACAGCGGGTTGAACCGTGCATAGCCGTACCAGGCTTCGTCGAAGTGCAGGCGATCGACGCTTTGCCCCAACAGTTCCTCGACGCGGGTGACGTTGTAGGTCAGGCCGTCGTAGGTGGAGTTGGTGATGATCGCGTGCACCGGTGTCGGGTCGATGCCGGCCTTGACCATCGGGTTATTCGCGATGGCTGCTTTCACCCCTTCGGCGCTCAGCGTCTGCGGCAGGATCGGTCCGATGATGCCGTAGCGGTTGCGGGTCGGCACCAGGTAGGTGGGCAGGGCGCCGGAGAGGGTCATCGCATGCTCGGCGGATTTGTGACAGTTGCGGTCGCACAGGGCAATCTGGTTGCGCGTGACGCTGGCCATCAGGATCACGCGGTTGGACATCGACGAGCCGTTGGTGACGTAGTAGGTGCGATGGGCACCGAATACCTTGGCCGCGTAGCGTTCACCCTGGCCAATGGGCCCGCTGTGGTCCAGCAGCGAGCCCAGCTCGCCGACGGAAATGGACAGGTCCGAGCGCAAGAGGTTTTCCCCGAAAAACTCGTAGAACGCCCGACCAGCAGTGCTTTTCAGGAAGGCCGTACCGCCGGCATGGCCAGGTGTGTGCCAGGAATATTCATAAGAGCGGGCAAATTTGACCAGCGCACCGAACATCGGTGGCAGGGCGGCCTTGCGATAGCGCTCGATGGCCGCCAGGATTCGGCCGCTGAGGAACCGGCTGGTGTCTTCCGGTAACCAGATGAAGTCGTCGGCGTGTTGCATCACCACCAGCGGGATGCTGGAGGCGGTGCTGCGATCACTGATCAGGAACACCGGCACCCGGGTGTTGCGCTCGCGCAGGTTGGCCAGCAGCTTGATGCATTCTTCGTGGCCTTCGCTGGCGTCCATTTCCCAACTGAGCAGGACGCATTGGATGGCCGGGTCGGAATTGAGGATCGACGTTGCGTCGCCGAGGGATTCGGACACCAGCACGCTGATGGCGCGTTGCTCGACGTCGCTGATCAGTTGATTCAGAGCGCGGCCAAACACCGTGCGCTTGTCGGGCGGGCTGCTGACCAGCAGAGTGAGCATCCCGAGCGTCTGGGTATTTTCCGTCATGATTGAGCCTCCAGGCTGCCTTTGTTCAAGTGGTTCACCGGTACGGGGTCACCCGTCAGGTGCTGCGCGCTGACGGTTTGCGTCGGTACGCTGTTGTTCAGCGCTTCAAGGCGAATCAGCCGGTTGTTGACGAAGCCGAACAAGGTGTAGCCGAAGATCGTCGCCACGCCGCCGAGCATCAGCGCCTGCTCGCCGGAGCTGTACAGCGCCAGGTAGCTGTAGGCGGCCGCCACCCAGGCGATGATGTTGGTGACCAGGGCCTTGCTGGCGGGCACGTTGGAGACTTTCTGCAGGGTCATCAGGGCGGCCATCGAGAGAATGTAGGGCACCAGGTTGGTGACCACTGCCAGGTTGACGAGGGTATCGAATTGCTTGCTCAGGTCCGGGCTGATGGTGAGCAGGCCCAATGCCGTCTGTGCCGCCAGCAATACCAGCATGCCGATGATTGGCGTGCCAGCCTTGTTGGCCTTGGCGAAGATCGCCAGGAAGTAGCCGGTGTCCGCCGAACTCTTGTAGACCTGGGCAATGGTGAACTGCCAACCGAGCAGCGAGCCGATGCACGCCAGCACCATCAGCCCCATCACCAGGTCGCCCACCGCCGGGCTGAACATCTTGGCGAATGCCAACCCGAACGGCGCCGTGGAGGCTGCCAGCTCGGCGTTGTCGACGATGCCAGCGATGACGTTCGTTGACACGATGTAGAGCACGGCCGCACCGAGGGTTCCGCCCAGTACGGCGATCGGTACATTCTTCTCGGGATTTTCCACCGCATCGGTGTTGGCGCAAGCGGACTCCAGCCCCAGGAACGCCCACAAGGTGATTGCCACCGAAGCACCGGCCGCTTCATACCAGCTCTTGTCGTGGGGGTTCCAACCCGCCGCGTAGACACTGCTGTCGAACCAGAACCAACCCAGGGTCGACACCAGCACCACTGGCGCAATGACACCCCACACAGTGACCGCACCGATCCGGCCGGTGATCCGCGCACCGCCGAAGTTGGCGAAGGTGGTGATCCATAACAAAGCGATGGTTGCCAGCCCCACTTGCAATGAATCGAGCTTGAGCTGGAACAGTTCCTGGATGTAGCCGACGGCGGTGATGCTGATCGCTACGTTGGCAATCAACAGCGACAGGCCGTAGGTGTAGTTGGTGATGTAGTTGCCGGCCTTGCCAAAGGTGTATTCGGCATAGCCACCCATGCCGCCGGTCTTGCGACTGAGCATTCCGCAGCGGGCGAACGCATAGGCCAGTGCCAGGGAGCCGGTGGCAGTGACCAGCCATGACAGGATGGAAATAGCGCCCACCTCGGCCAGTTTGCTCGGCAATAAAACGATGCCTGAGCCCAGCATGTTGACGGCAGTCAACATGGTCAACTGCACTACCGTCATTTTCTTCGCGGCGGTCATTCCGTGCCTCACTTCATGCGGGGGAAGGAAAACTAGCTATAGCTAAGTATTGGAAAGCTGCAAGAAAGTTCACGCTAATGCGCCGTTGATTTTTTATAATTCGACAGGCTTATATTTCCCCTGGTGGGCGCTCGCTCCACCTTTGACAGGCGGCCGATGATCTTCGGCGATTGGCGTTATAACGCGGTTCGTAATCGCGTCTATACCAAATCAATATGAAGCCCATGGCCGTTGCAAGCCTGAACAGACAGCCCGCTCAGCGAGCAAGAAGTGGCGCCTTGATCTGAAAGTTCAAGTATTGGCGGCGAATCCCACAGCGCATTCGACCTTCCAAACTCCATTGAACGTGTGACAGAGGCTGTAGTTTCTGATGTTGGCGATTAACCTCTATGCTCGTGCCAATAACAAAGTGACGAATCCCTTCAGCCAGCCACTTATCCCGGTAGCTATCTTGAAACCCCGTTAAGTTCGGCGCTTACTCACCCCAATTGTTTACGCTCGCTTCCCAGCAGTCATACGGATCAAAACACGTCATGAATTGCAGATGTGCACGCCATTGTCCACCTCGGGCCATGGGTTTGCAGTGCACAGACGACACCTCATTGCTGGTCTTGGTCCTGGGAGGGAAGGCTATCAGTTGCGCGCGCCGGCAGCCGGCGTGCCAGGCCCAGCATCAACAGCGGTACCAGAGCCATCGATAGCGCGATGGCCAACACCAGCAGATCGTGCAGGCGCTGATCGACCAGGTGCTGCTCAAGTGCCAGCTTGAACACCACGAAGGCGAACTCGCCACCTGAGGCCAGGACCACCCCAAGCCCTATCGCCCCGGCCCGATCGAGGCCACCGGCCCAGCGCCCAAGGCCCATCAGGATCGGTAGCTTCAGGCCAACCAGCAGTAGCGTCAGCCCGAGCACCACCCAAGGTTCGGCACTCAACAAGCGCAAGTCCATGGACATGCCCACGCCGACGAAAAACAAACCGAGCAACAAACCTTTGAACGGCTCGATCTGGGTCTCCATTTCGTGCCGGTACTCGGATTCGGCCATCAACATGCCGGCCAGGAAGGCCCCCAATGCCATCGATACCCCGACGTGCTCCATGATCCAGGCGGTGCCCAGCACCAGCAGCAACGCGGTGGCAGTGGAGACTTCCCGCAGTCTCGAACCCACTGCCCAGGCAAAAGCCGGTCGCAGCAGCAAGCGCCCGCCAACGATGATCACGCCGATCCCAACGATCACCGCCAGCACTGGCCTGAGCCCGGTTTCGGCGGCTGCGCCGCTGTCCAGGGTACCGAGCAAAGGCACCAAGGCAATCAGTGGGATGGCGGCAATGTCCTGGAACAACAGGATGGCTACCGCCAGGCGGCCATGGGGGCTCCCCAGTTCCTTGCGTTCGGCCAGCATCTGCAGGCCAAAGGCGGTGGAGGACAGTGCCAGGCCCAACCCGATCACCACCGACACCTGATGGCCCTGCCCAAGCAGCAGCGCCGCCCCGCCGATGGCCACGCCGCTGAGCAATACCTGCAGCAACCCGACGCCGAACAGCGCTCGGCGCATCATCCAGAGGCGTCGCGGCGACAACTCCAGGCCGATGATGAACAGCAGCATGACCACGCCGATTTCCGAGAGCCGGCTGACGTTCTGGGCATTGTTCACCAGGCCCAGTACCGAAGGTCCGATGAGTACTCCGGCCAATAGATAGCCAGGCACAGCGCCGAGCCGCAGACGCTGGGCAAGTGGCACCAGCAGGACCACCGCCAGCAGGAACATCACCGTGGCTTTGAGCAGGCTTCCGTCATGAGGCATTGGATGTTCTCCTATCAGCGGCGCCGTTCCTGTGGAGCAAACCTGCTCGCGTTGCTACGCGTTTTACCCCGGGGCAGGCAGGTTTGATCGATGACGGTCAAGCCAGTGAACGATCAGCCACGCGTACAGCGTGACGGCAATGAATAGGCTCATGCGTACGGCGAACGCGGTGTAGACATCCTTGCCCGCTGCGCTGTCCTGGACTGACTGGCCGAGCAGAATGATCATCGTCATCAGTGTGTTGAGCCAGAAACCGGGGCTTAGCCGCGTGTGGTCCAGGCCATACAACTTACGGCCCAGCAACAAGGCAACCAGCAGTGTCCACAGGAAAAACATCCAGAGGTGCACGAACAGGCTCAGGACGCACCAGAACGCGACCGCCAGCCATCCGCCCAGCAACGTCGAGCCTAGCAGCTCGCGTCCGGCCTGGCTGGCGGCAGTGCTGGAGCTTTGCTGGCCCAGGCCGACGGCCTTGAGGATGATGGGCAGGTACTTGGTGGGTTCGATCAAGGCGAGCAGGAACGTGGGGAGCACGATCAAGGTGGCCCGCAGCGCCAGTCGGCCCGTGTCGCTGGGGGATGGGCTTGTCGGCATGGGCGGCGTCGGCGCCTGGCTGGGCTCGGGAAACAGACAATGACTGAAGAACAGCGCGACGACCGCCAGGAGCAATCCCTGGACCAGCGCCGCTATGACCATGACCGAAGCGCCGAAGTCAGCGGTACCGGCAGCCGGGATCATGGTCAGGCCGATGACCAGGAACGTCATCACCAGGACATTGCCACCCGACAAGCCGTAGCGGAATGCCACGAACAGACCGAGCCCCACCAGCAGGACGCCGCACAACGGGTAATAGCGCAGGACAGGGATCAGTAACAGTCCGCAACCTGTGGTCAGTATTGCCGCCAGCATCAGCTTCAGGCAGTCCTCGGCGGACAATGGCCGGTGAGTCATTGCCAGGATCATGGCAAGAACAGGGGCAAGGAATGGAATCGGCAGGTCCAGGCCGAAACCGATCGCCAGACTCGACGCCGTGCCGCTCGCCAGTCGCAACGCTCGTTGGGCACGCACGCTTCGCTCAATAGGCATAGGACAGCCAACTCATCAACCACAGAAACACACGGCCCAGCGGGTTCAACAGGTTGTCCTCCGAGGGAAACGCCATTATCTCGGCTTGCCCACCGGCCCGCACCGCGCCCAGGGTGCGCAGGCGCTCCCGGGCGTCGGCAGAAAATTCGATCGTCACCGGGAAGCGTTGCGCGGGACGCAGCCAGTCACGGCTGTTGCGCACCGTGGGCAGGGTGCCGGGCGCGGTGCCCTGGCTCACTTCAACGCCGTAGCCGATACTGCGCACGCGCCCTTGCAATACCTCGCCGGGCAACGCATCGAGCACAATGGCGACCGGTGTACCGACGGTTATCAACCCAAGGTTGTTCTCGGTCATGTCCGCGCTGATCCAGACATCGTGGATGGCGATCAGGGTCATCACCGGCGTGCCCGCCGCCGCAAAGTGGCCGACATCTGTGCGCAGGTCGGTGACCAGGCCGGCTGAGCGCGCGCGTACCTGGCTGTTGGCCAAGTCCAGTTCAGCCTTCTGCACGGCACTGGTGGCACTGCGCAGCAAAGCGTTGGCTTCGTCGCTGCCGCCTTCCTGCTCGCGCGCCCGTTGCACCTCGGCGCGCGCGGCGGCGACCTGGCTGGTTGCCTGCTCGCGAGTCGCGCGGGAGATCTCAAGCACGCGCACGGAAATGGTTCCCGGATCGGCCCGGTACAACCCCTCCAGGCGCTGATTGTCCTGGCGTGCCTTGAGCTCGTTGGCTTGTGCTGCACGCAACGAAGCCTGCGCCGAAGCGATGCCGGCGGTGTTGGCGCCGATCTGGCGACGGGTGGCTTCCAATTCGGCGCGGGCCCGGTCGACAGCAATCCGGTACGGCAATGGGTCCACCTCGAAGAGCAGCTCACCGGCGTCGATGTCCTGGTTGTTGCGCACGTTGACCCGGGTTACCCGACCGGCGACCTCGGACGCCACCGGAATGACGAAGGCCCCGACACGCGCCTGCTGCGTATAGGGTGTAAAGCGGTCTGACAATAAATACCAGACCAGGCTCAGCACGATCAGCAGCAGTACCCACTTGATGCCTCTGTTCACCGGGTCGGCCTCGGGCACTGGAGCCGGAGCGGGGGACGGCGCTTCAGTCATGGTCGGTCACCTTGAGCGCTGCCGCGGCGGATGGCGGCGCGGCGGTCGGAGGGGTGAGCAGGTTGCCCCAGTCAGAGCGTTGCTCCATAGATTGCCGGGTCTGCGGGTCCACGAGAGGCTGGTCACTCTGCCAGCCTCCGCCCAGCGCCTTGTACAGTGCGACCAGGTTGTTTACGGCGTCGCTGCGGCTGATCAGGTAGTTGTCCTGCTGTTGCAACAGCGCGCTCTGGGCGTCCAGGACCCGCTGGAAATCCGAGTAGCCCTCGCGATACCAGGTGTTGGCCAACACCAGCGAACGTTGGGCCGCCTGCGCGGCTTGGCGCAGAATGCGCTCGCGTTCGAGCGCCTTGATCAGTCCAGTGGCGGCGTCGTCGGCTTCGCGCGCCGCCTGACGGACCTGTTCGCGATAGGCCTCGATCAGTTGTTGCAGGCGGGCGTCCTGGACGCGCACGTTATTGCGGATCCGGCCATGGTCGAACAGGTTCCAGCGCAAGCTGGGGCCGCCCACCAGGTCCAGGTTGTTGGAGGTGCCACTCAGCGAGTCGGTGGACCAGACGATGCTGCCCAGCAGCGTCAGCGATGGATAAAGCTCGGACTCGGCCACGCCAATCAAGGCCGATTGTGCGGCGACATTGAGCTCAGCGGCTCGCACATCCGGGCGTCGCAGCAACAGCTCGGCCGGCACGTCCTGCAACACGGCCCGGTCCACCAGTGGGATCAAGCCAGTGCTTTCATCCCGCAGCGACAGGGCCCCTGGCGGTTGACCGATCAGCCCTGCCAATGCGTTGCGCGTGCGAGCGGCCTGGTCTTCCAGGCTCGGAATGCTGCTGGAGGTGCCCAGGTACTGAGTCTTGGCCTGTTGCACGTCGAGTTCGGCGATCTGGCCGCTGGCGTAGAGCTTTTCCGTGATCTCAAGGTTGCGCAGTTGTTGAGCCGCGTTTTCCCGGGCCACCCGCAGTCTAGCTTCAGTAGTGCGCAAGGCGAAGTAAGTCATGGCGACCTGGGCGCGCAGCAGCACCAATGCGTCTTCATAGTTGGCCTGGGCCGCAAAGTAAGCGGCGTCCGCGGACTCGATGGCGCGGGCAAAACGGCCCCAGAAATCCAGCTCCCAGCCGATGTCGTAACCGGCGCTGTACTGCCAGAATCGACTGTCCCGAGGGTTACTGCCCCCGGACTGATACCGCTTGGCGTACAGCGTGTCGGCGCTGGCTTGTTGCAGTTGCGGATAGCGTTGGCTTTGCGCGATGCCCAACTGTGCTCGCGCTTCCATCACCCTTAGACCGGCAATCTTCAGGCTTGAGTTATGGACGTCGGATTCAGCGATCAGGCGTTCGAGCGTCGGGTCGCTGAACACCTGCCACCACTGGCGCAGGTCCGGGCTGTGCTGGCGATGGCTGGCGTGCTCGATGGCTGGGCTGTTCCAGGTCTTTGTCCAGGGTTCGCCGGGCGATTGGAAGTCCGGGCCCAGGCGGGTGCAGGCGACGAGGAACAAGACAGCCAGCCAAAGCGCGACGCCATGCAGAGAGGCGCGCATGGCCGGGCTACTGCGCGCCGGGCGGAAGCTCATCCTCGACGGCGACTTCCGGCGGCCGGGCGGCAACCCATTGCCAGAACAACTGATAGCCGACGGCAAGCACCACCGGGCCGACGAACAGGCCGATTACGCCACCGGTGACCATGCCGCCCAGGGCGCCGATCAGGATCACCGGCATCGGCACGTTGACCCCACGGCCGAGCAACAGCGGCTTGAGCACGTTGTCCACCAGACCGGCGACAAACACATACACGGCGAAGACGATGGTCGTGGTGCTCGCGCCCTCGGTGGAAAACACGAAGATGATGACTGGGAGGGTAATCAGCGTCGCCGGCAATTGCATAATGCCGATCAGCAGGACGGCGAGCGCCAGTAGACCAGCGCCGGGCACTCCCATGAACACGAAGCCCAGGCCTACCAGCAGCATCTGGATAAAGGCGATGCCAATCACCCCCAGCGCTACCGCGCGAATGGTCGAGGTGCACAGTTGGGTGATCCTGTGGGCTTTGGTCGCGCCGCAGATACGCGAGACAATCTGGATGGCGCTGGCGTGCCCACGTTCACCATAGGCCATGAAGCAACCCGCAACAATCAGCGAACCGACGAAGATGAGGAAGCCCAAGCCAAAACCGGCGACTTTACTCAACAGGGAAAGACTGAAGTGCTTGATCTGGGGAATGTAGCTCTGCACCAGAGCCGGGAGGTCGGTGGCGGCGCGCATCCACAGCTGTTGCAGTGGCTTGCCCACCAGCGGCCAGTTAGCGACGGTATCGGGCGGTAGCGGAACCTGGAGATTGTCGCCCTTGATGTCGGTCATCACGCCCTGGATCGAGGTCACCAGCGAGTTGCCCAGCAACAGGGTCGGAATCGCCAGGATACCCAATGTGATCAATACCAGCAGCGTCGCGGTGTACCCGTCGCTCAAACCCAGCCTGTCTTTCAGCTTTATTTGCACGGGATAGAGGGTGATCGCCAGGATCACCGCCCACAGCATCAAATCGAGAAAGGGGCTGAAGATCCGGTAACAGAAGAACACCATGACGGCAAGTAGGCCGGCGCGAATCAAAACATCGAGCATGCTGCGGGACCACGGGGTTTGGGAAACTGGCACAGAGGGCATCTGAGTATCCTCAGGGGGTGAGCAGCTCGAATTCACCCAGTGTAGTGGAGAATGGACAGTGCGCCGTCGTGCTGCCGACGCCAGATACGACGCCGGTGTTACCGGGCTACCGTCTTGCACATTCAAGGGGCGCCGGTGAGCCGTTCGGTAGCACACTTACTGACCACCATCACCGTACGAAATGGCTCCTACCGAAGATATTTTTCAATAAATCAGTTACTTGTCCGGTCATGCTCGAAGCTGGCATGCATCCTGCTCTTTTGAATCTATGGATAATTGGATACAAAAATGCAGAAGGTGCTGCCATGCAATTCGCTCCTACGTTTGCTGAACGCCCTCCGATGACGGCCGAGGAAGAGGCCTACAACTTCCTGCTGGAGGCTATTTGTGGCGGACGATTTCACAAGGGCGACCGGCTGATCGCCGAGGACATCGCCAGTGAGATCGGCATGAGCCGGATGCCGGTGCGCGAGGCGTTTCGCCGCCTGGACGCCCAGGGTCTGGTGACGTTGCGGCCCAATCGCGGGGCGGTGGTCAGTGGCCTGGACATCGATGAATTGCAGGAAGTCTTCGAAATGCGCAGCGCCCTCGAAGGCCTGGCGATGCGCGTCGCGGTGGGGCGCATCGGCGCCCGGCAACTGGCCGCGCTTGAACGCCTGCTGGATGAGATGGACGACTACCGCGACGAGAGCGCCGAGTGGGTCAGCCGGCATCGGGCCTTTCATGAATACCTGTGCAGCCTCAGCGGTCGCCCGCGATTGCTCAAGCAGATCAGCGCCCTCTACGCGCTGGTGGAAGCGCCTATGCGCCTGTGGTTGCAGCATGTCGACAAGCCGTTGAGCGCACGCCAGGAGCATGCGGTGATCCTCGAGGCCATACGGGCCGGCGATGCCGAGAAGGCCGAGGCAGTCATACGCACCCATATCGAAGGCACCGTCCCTGAACTGATCCGTTTCCTGCAATCGAAAAAATAGCCAGAGCAGGCACGAGCCTGCCTTGTTTTGACGCTGAGTACTGCCCGTTACCCACCGAACTGGAGTGTCTGGTCATGCATAAGCCTCGCTTGTTGATCGCTGCAATAACCTTGGGATTGTGTACTCAGTGGGCGCAGGCCGCCCCCGTCGTACCGGAGCGTTTGCTCAAGGTCGACACACTGGTCTACTGCTCCGGCATGGACTCGCCGCCGCTGGTGGCCTTCGATGAGGCGCAGAAGCCCAAGGGGCTGACGGTCGACCTGGGCCTGGAGATCGCCAAGCGCCTGGGGGACAAGAAGGTGCAATGGCGGGTCATTCCGTTCTCCGGTCTGGTCCCGGCGCTGTTGGCCAAGCAGTGCGACATGATCGTCGACCAACTGTTCGACAAGCCCGAGCGCCGGGAAGTCATCGACATCGTCAACTACATGTATTCCAGCCAGGCGGTGGTGGTGCCCAAGGGCAATCCGAAGGGCATCAAGACACTGACAGACTTGTCCACCCGCAAGGTCGCGGTGCTCAACGGTTCCACCATCAAGACCCTGCTCGACGCCGAGAATGACACGCTGGCCAAGGCCGGCAAGCCGCCGATGAAACTGGTGGTCTACAACACCGACACCGATGCGTTCCAGGCACTGCGCATCAGCCAGGTCGATGCTTACGGCACCACCGTGGAAACCGCCGGCTACTACGCCGCCATGGCCCCCGATCTGTTCGAGGAAGGCGTACCGGCCTTCAGCCGAATCCTCACCGGCATCGGCATTCGCAAGGACGATCCGCAACTCAGCGCTGCGGTGCAGCAAATCATCAACGACATGCGCAGCGACGGCAGCTACCGCCAATTGCTCAGCAACTGGCACGTCGCCAGCGATACGCTCGATTGAGGGAAGGCGTCGATGAATTTCAATTGGGATGTGTTTTGGCAGTACCTGCTACAGCCCAGTGGGGTCTACCTCACCGGCCTGTGGCTGACCTGCGTGATCAGCGTGCTGGCGATGCTGCTGGGCTGTGTGCTCGGGTTGGCCGCAGCCTTGCTACGGTTGTCGAAGAACCCATTGCTGCACATGCCCGTGCGCTTTTACGTGTGGTTGATGCGCGGCACGCCATTGCTGGTGCAGATTGTCTTCCTCTACACCGCGCTGGCGGCCGGAGGGGTGTTCCGCTTCGAGGACATTGAGCTATTCGGCCTGGTGATCCCCGGCAATATCCAGGCGGCGATCATTGCCCTGGGTCTCAACGAAGGCGCCTACATGGCCGAGATCATCCGGGCCGGCATCGGCGCGGTCGACAAGGGCCAGTATGAAGCCGGGCGCTCCCTGGGCATGACCTTCGCCAAGCTGATGCGCCGGATCATCCTGCCCCAGGCCTTTCGGTTCATCGTGCCGCCGCTGGGCAACGAGTTCAACGTCATGCTCAAGAACACCACGCTGGTCAGTGTGATCGGTGTGCAGGAGCTGCTGCTCAGCACGCAAATGGTTACGTCCGCGACGTTCCGGGTGTTCGAGTTGTACCTGGTGGTGGCGATCTATTTCCTGTTGCTGACCACCCTCTGGGGCTTTTTCCAGCGCTGGCTGGAAGCCCGTTTCGGGCAATCGGACCGACCATCGTCGCCGCCGCCGGCCGCTACCCGGATGTTCGGGCGCAGCAGCCTTAAACTGTTGAGGGAGCGTTGACCATGGCGCACAAGAGCGAAGAACTGATCATCGAGGCGCTGGACGTGCACAAGTCCTTTGGCGACTTGCAGATCCTCAAGGGCATTTCCCTACAGGTGCGCCGTGGCGAGGTGGTGGTGCTGATCGGCGCGTCCGGCTCCGGCAAGACCACGTTCATCCGCTGCATCAACTTGCTGGAGGACATCCAGGCCGGGCGCATTCGTGTCAACGGCCGGGCCATGGGTTACCGCGAGCGCGCCGATGGCAGCCTGGTGCGTGATTCGGAGCGCAACATCGCCCGCCAGCGCCGGGACATCGGCATGGTGTTCCAACGCTTCAACCTGTTCCCCCACATGACGGCCCTGGAAAACATCATCGAAGCGCCGATCCAGGTGCTTGGGACGCCGCGCGGCGCTGCTCTGGAGCAGGCCCGCAGTCTGCTGGAACGGGTTGGCCTGGCGGACAAGGCCGACCATTACCCCTCGATGCTTTCCGGCGGCCAGCAGCAGCGCGTGGCGATTGCCCGCGCCTTGGCGATGAAGCCCCAGGCGATGCTGTTCGACGAACCCACCAGCGCCCTCGATCCGGAAACCGTCGGGGAGGTCTTGCAGGTGATGAAGGAATTGGCGGAGGACGGCATGACCATGGTGGTGGTCACCCACGAAATGGGCTTCGCCCGCGAAGTGGCGGACCGCGTGGTGGTGCTGGACCAGGGCGAGCTCATCGAGCAAGGTCCGCCGGAGCAGATCTTCAGTCATCCCAGCCATCCGCGTACCCGGGCTTTTCTCAGTCGCGTGCTTTGATTCATTTCGTCGGTGAAGAGACTTTGTCATGTTGAAATTTTCGGCTCACGAGCACCCGTATCCCTCGCAACGCCAGAGTGTCTTTGCCCGTCGCGGCATGGTGGCGGCTTCCCAGCCCCTGGCCGCACAAGCGGGTATCGAGATCATGCAAAAAGGCGGCAATGCCATCGATGCCGCCATCGCCACGGCGGCGGCGCTGACGGTGGTCGAACCCACCGGCTGCGGAATCGGCGGCGACGCCTTCGCCCTGGTCTGGAGCCAGGGCCAACTGCACGGCCTCAATGGCAACGGCCACGCGCCGGCGGCCCTGAGCATCGAAGCGGTCAAGGCCGCCGGCCATGGGAAGATGCCGCTCTATGGCTGGACGCCCGTGACCGTGCCGGGATGCCCATCGGCCTGGGCCGAGCTGTCGCAGCGTTTCGGCAAATTGCCTTTTGCCGAGTTGCTACAACCGGCGATCAGCTTGGCGCGAGGCGGCTTTGCGCTGTCGCCGGTGGTTGCCCATCAATGGCAGGCGGCTCTGGACGAGTTCACGCCCCATCGCGACCCGGTGCTGCAGGCATGGTTCGAAACGTTCCTGATCGACGGCCGCGCGCCGCGGGCCGGGGAGGTGTTCTGCAACCCGGCCCAGGCCCGGACCCTTGAAGAACTCGCCGCCACCCGCTGCGAAAGCCTCTATCGCGGTGCCCTGGCCGAGCGCCTGGATGCCCATTCCCGTGCCAGCGGTGGCTACTTGCGCAGCGCGGACCTCAAGGACTATCGCGCCCAGTGGGTCGAGCCGATCCACGTCAATTATCGAGGCGTCGATGTCTGGGAAATCCCACCGAGCGGGCAGGGCCTGGTGGCCTTGATGGCGCTGAAGTTGCTCGAAGGGTTCCGTTTCGATCACCGTGACAGCCAACAGACCTGGCACCGCCAGCTCGAAGCGATGAAGTTGGCCTACAGCGATGGTTTGCACTACATCACTGACCCTGCGCACATGCGCGTGGCCGTGGCAGACTTGCTCAGCGATGACTACAGCGCCCGACGCCGCGCGCAGATCGGCGAACAGGCGCAGCCACCCGCGCCGGGCGATCCCCACGCCAGCGGCACGGTGTACCTGGCAACCGCCGATGCCGAAGGCAACATGGTCTCGTTCATCCAGAGCAACTACCACGGCTTCGGCTCCGGGGTGGTGCTGCCCGACAGTGGCATTGCCCTGCAGAATCGCGGGCAGGAATTCAGCCTCGATCCGGCGCATGCCAACTGCCTGGTCCCAGGCAAGAAAACCTTCCATACCATCATCCCCGGCTTCCTCACCCACAATGGCCAGGCCCTTGGCCCCTTTGGCGTCATGGGCGGCTACATGCAACCCCAGGGGCATGTGCAGATGGTCATGAACCTGGTGGATTTCGGCTTGAACCCGCAGGCGGCCCTGGACGCGCCACGCTGGCAATGGCTGGGCGGGATGAACGTGGGCATCGAGCACGGCGCGTCAGCGGATCTGGTCAACGCCCTGGCCCGGCGGGGTCATCAGGTGCAGGTCAGCAGCGACCTGACCCACTATGGGCGCGGCCAGATCATCCTTCGCGACCCGGTCAGTGGCGTGTTGTGTGGCGGGACCGAGCCTCGGGCGGATTCGCATATTGCGGTCTGGTGATGACGGCCGCTTCAGCGCACCCGCTCGCGGCTTTGCACCGCCAGGTCCAGCGCCTTCTGCATGTCCAGCCGCGCTGAACGGCCGACGTCCCGGTCGTTGAGCTGGTAGCGGCGCTCCGATGGCAGGATGGGGGCGGTGAGGTCTTCCGCGTCCATCCTTTCGAAGTCGTGATTGTCACCGATGGTCATGGCGCTGCGGCGCAGCAGCATGCGCAATTGCTCGGGCTGCAACTGCGGATTGATGGACAGCATCGCCGCCAGCAGGCTGGCGACCATCGGCGTGGCGTAGGAGGTGCCGCAATGCACGGCGCCTTCCTCGCCAGCGCGGGCGGTCGAGGCGTGGGCGCAGGCGGCCGCGGTGATGTCGACGCGCATGTCGATGTTCGAAGAGCTGCGCTTGACCGCGTAGCCGGGGTCGTCCACGGCCACGTCCTCGCGCTCGCTGCGTTGATGCCCGCCGACCACCAGCAGTTGTTCGGTGATGAAGGAGGAGGGCAGGCGATATTCATCGGTGCCCGAGAACGACGAGCCGTTGCCGGCGGAGTTCACCACCACCACGTCGGGGTGTTCCTTGCGCAGCCACAGGAAGAACTCTTCCAACAGTTCCTCGTAGCCGCCCATGGCAATGCCCGAGCGCAGCAGGGAATCCACGTCATCGCCCTTGACGTCCTTGGCGCCGACGCGGTGGATGCCCCAGCTCCAGTTGAGCACGCGCACGCCGTCTTCCACCAGGTTGACCGAGGCGGCGATGTTGGCGGTGATCCCGGCATCGGAGTTGCGCTCGACGATGACCTCGAAGCCCCCACTGGCCTTGTCCAGGCCGCGCAGGAAACCGCTGTTGCCGCCGTCGTTCCAGCGCGCCGCGAGGATGCCGGCGACGGTGGTGCCATGGTTGTCCGGCTTGTCTGCGTCACGCGCGTAGACGCAGGTGCGCGGCAGCGTGCACGGCCCGACGTAGTCGGCGAAATCGGCGGTGTCGAAGTCGACGTCGCGCTCGATCAGGCCAATGCGCACCGGTTGCACCGGGATGGGAGCCTGGCGCCCGGGGATGCGTCGCAGGTAGTAGTTCACCGCGTCGAGGAAGCGATTGGCGGCCCATTCATCGGAGTCCGGCGAGGGCTTGTCGGGTTCCTCGGGGCGAGCCGGTGCCTGCTCGGCCTCTTCGGCGGCGGACTCCTCGACGACCACCGCATCGACACTGGTCTCGCCGCCCAGGCGCAGCACCAGGGCATCACGCTGGACCAGGTCCTTGGCCGGCAGGCGAAGCTGGTACAGGTTCAGTGGGGCGATGCGCCCGACCACCGTCGCCCCGTACTTGCGGGCCAGGCGCTCGGCTTCCTGGCGGCCATCGTGATCTTCTTCGATCAGCACGCTGACCAGGTCGACGTAGGTGGTCAAGCCATCCATATTCTTCGCCACTTCACCCGGTCCGGCGGCCAGCACATGGCTGTCGCGCAGGCTCAGCCAGGCGGCGTTGCTGCGGCGCGAACCGTCTTCCAGCCACAGCGGGCCGCTCTGGTATCCGCGGCTGGCCAAGCTTAGCCGCAGGGCGTTGCCCTCACGCCGGACCACGTCCGTAGGGAGTGCCTTTGCCCCCAGATGCAGTGTCGGAACGGCTTCGCCCAGCCCTCGCACGGTCAGGCACCAATCCTGGCGCTGATCGTTCAGCAGGTCGCCGCAGCGCTTGAGGCCCTCCAGGCGCAGCGGCTCCTGTGCCGCGCTCGCGCAGTGGCTCGCTAGGACAAACAAGGCCGCGAGGGCGGCGGAACGCAGGGGCATGGGGTGATTTTCCTTGGGAAGGGGCCTGATTGCTCCGACTGCCGGATTCACCGTAACGTTCCTTGGCGCCGTCAGCGGCAGAACTTCTCGATTGCCCACGCAACATCCCTGTGGCACCGCTCGCTGAGCGCACCGGGGTGTTGATCGAACATATGCGGCACGCCGGGGTACACATGGAGTTCCACGGCTACGCCGTCGCGCGACAGCTTCAGCGCGAACGCTACGTCTTCCTCCAGGAACAGGTCCAGCGCGCCGACGCAGATGAACGTCGGTGGCAACCCCGTCAGGTCCCGCGCCAGGGCGGGAGAGAACAGCGGCACGCGTTCATCGTCCAGGGCATAGGCGCCGCGCAGGCATTGCCAGCAGAACTGGTTGGCCTCCGGCCGCCAGCTCAATTGCCCGGTGGTGGGGTTGGCGACAGGGGCGCAGGGTGAGCCTGTTCGGTGGTCGAGCATCGGGTAGACGAGCACCAGGCCGGCAATGGCGAGCAGGCCGCTGTCCCGCGCGGAGATGGCCAGGGCAGCGGCCAGGCCGCCGCCGGCACTGTGGCCCATGATGAGCACTCTATTGATGTCCAGGCCCAGGGGTTCACTGTTGCGAGCCATCCAGTCGAGGGCTGTGTGTCCGTCCTGCAGAGCGGCCGGGAACGGATGCTCCGGCGCGAGCCGATAATCCACCGCCACGATCACTACCTGCTGTGCGTTGGCGAGGTCGGCCAGGTAATCGTCCGCCATCTCGGGGCAGCCCAGTACGAAGCCGCCGCCATGCAAGTAAAGAAGGCTTGCCAGCGGCTGACCTTCAGGCGCTGCGTCGGGCCGGTACAGGCGCAAGCGGACGCCTGGCGTCGCTGGCGTGTCCATTGTCCACCGGACTTCACCGCGGGCATCGTGGGGCGATTTGTAACCGCTGCCAACCCGGCGCCGGATGTCGGGCAGGGTGGCGAGCGTCCAGTCACTGGGCGTTTCTTCGAGAAACACTCGATACGCTGGGTCAAGCAATGCTGCCGCATCCATTCGTGTCTCCTGGCGAAGCAGGGGCCGTAGCCCCTGCGATTTGAGCGTCTACAGCCAGCTTTTGATCTGTGCGCAGACTGCCTGGGTCGAGATGCCGTAGCGGTCGTGGAGTGTTGGAAGCGCGCCGGCATCGAGGAACGCATCGGGCAGCGCGATCTGTCTGAACGTTGGCGTGACACCGTTGCGCAGCAGTACGGTCGCCACCGCCTCGCCCAGGCCGCCGATCACCGAGTGGTTCTCGGCCGTGACCACCAGGCGCCCCGGCTTACGAGCCTCGGCGAGCAGGGTCTGCTCGTCCAGCGGCTTGATGGTCGGGACGTGAAGCACGGCGACGTCGACACCGTCGGCCTGGAGCTTCTGCGCCGCTTCCAGCGAGCGCATGGTCATCAGGCCGGTGGAAATGATCAGCACGTCCTTGCCGGTGCGCAGGGTCTTGGCCTTGCCGATCTCGAAGGTGTAGCCGTACTCGTCGAGCACCAGTGGCACGTTTCCGCGCAACAGGCGCATGTACACCGGCCCGTTGTGCGCGGCGATGGCCGGCACCGCCTGTTCGATTTCGAGCGCGTCGCAAGGGTCGATGACCATCAGGTTCGGCATGGCGCGAAAGATCGCCAGGTCATCGGTGGCCTGGTGGCTTGGCCCGTAGCCGGTGGTCAGCCCGGGCAAGCCGCAGACGATCTTGACGTTGAGGTTTTCTTCGGCGATGGCCATGCAAATGAAGTCATAGGCACGGCGTGAGGCGAACACGGCGTAGGTGGTGGCGAACGGCACGCAACCTTCACGGGCCATGCCGGCGGCGGCGCTCATCAGCAGCTGTTCGGCCATGCCCATCTGGTAGAACCGCTCCGGATGGGCCTTGGCGAAGATGTGCAGGTCGGTGTACTTCGACAGGTCGGCCGACAGCCCGACGATGTCCGAACGCTGCTCGGCCAGTGCGGCCAGGGCATGGCCGAAGGGGGCGGAGCGGGTCGCCTGGCCTTCGGCGGCGATCGAGGCGATCATGGCCGATGTCGTCAGGCGCTTCTTGCCGTTCGCGGGGGTGTTCACACTGCTCATACGGTTCTCCCGACCTTCAGATTGTTCAATGCCAGATCCCATTCGTTTTCGTCGACACGGATGAAGTGGGTCTTTTCACGTGTTTCGAGGAAGTCCACGCCCTTGCCCATCTTGGTGTCACAGATGATCACCCGGGGTTGGGCCCCTGGATGTCGGCGGGCGGCGTCGAAAGCAGTGACCAGCGCGGCGATGTCGTTGCCATCCACCCGTTGGGTGAACCAGCCAAATGCCTGCCAGCGGTCGACGATCGGTTCGAACGCCAGCACTTCGCTGGAATGACCGTCAGCCTGCTGGTTGTTGACATCGATGATCGCGATCAGGTTGTCGAGCTTCCAGTGCGAGGCCGACATCGCGGCTTCCCAGGTCGAGCCTTCATTGAGTTCGCCGTCGGACAGCAAGTTGTAGACGAACGCGTCGGATACCTTGCGCTTGAGCCCAAGACAGGCGCCCACGGCGATGCCCAGGCCATGGCCGAGGGAGCCGCCGGTGATTTCCATGCCCGGGGTGTACGCCGCCATGCCCGACATCGGCAGGCGGCTGTCGTCCGAGCCGTAGGTTTCCAGCTCGTCGAGGGGGATCACGCCAGCCTCGATCAGGGCCGCGTACAACGCAATCGCGTAGTGCCCGATCGACAGGTAGAAACGGTCGCGCTGCTCCCATTCAGGGTTCTGCGGCTGGTAACGCAGGGCATGGAAGTAGGACACGGCCAGCAGGTCGGCCGCCCCCAGCGCCTGGCCGACATAGCCCTGGCCTTGGACCTGGCCCATGCGCAGCGCATGACGGCGGATGTTGTGGGCGCGATCAGCCAGGGCCGATAACGATGTGGACGGTGCGGTTACAGTCATGATGACGACTCCGATAACTTAACGATTGACCGAGGCGGCGGGGATGCGCAGGACCAGGCAGGCGCCGAGGCACAACACCCCGGTGATCAGGTACATGCCGATGGCGCTGGAGCCCGTTGTGGTGGTGATCCAGCCGATCAGGTACGGCGAGCAGAAACCCGCCAGGTTGGCGAAGCTGTTGATGCCGGCGATGCCGGCCGCGGCGGACACCCCGCCGAGCAGCGTGGTCGGCAGCATCCAGAACAGTGACGAGGCCGATAGCACGCCGGCTGCCGCGAGGCACAGGCTCAGGATCGAGAGCACTAGGTTGGTGCCGAGCAGGGCGGCCAGCGCCAGGCCTATGGCGCCGGCGATCATGGGGGCCACCAGGTGCCAGCGACGCTCGCGGTGCTTGTCGCCGCTGCGGCCCATCAGCAGCATGGCGACGATTGCGCACAGGTAGGGCAGGCTGGTCAGCAGGCCGATGTGCAAGGGATCGGAGACCCCGGCGTTGCGGACCAGCGTCGGTAGCCAGAAGGTGATCGCGTACTGCCCCATGACGACGCAGAAGTAGATCCCGGCGAGCAACCACAGGCGCCGATCGCGGATGAATTCCCGTGGCGAGGCATGGGTGACCTTGCAGCGGTTGTCCTCGGCGAGCTCCTGAGTGACCAGCGCTTTTTCATCATCGGTCAGCCAGGTGGCCTGATGCACCCCATCTTTCAGGTAGGACAGCACCAGCAAGCCGACGACGACGGTCGGAATGGCTTCGATGACAAACATCCATTGCCAGCCGCTCCAGCCATGGAAACCGGCGAACTGGTTCATGATCCAGCCGGACAGCGGGCCGCCGATCATGCCTGACAGCGGAATGGCGATGAACCACAGGACCGTCATCCTGGCGCGCCGATAGGACGGAAACCAATAGGTCAGGTACAGCAACAGACCCGGCGCCAGGCCTGCTTCGGCCACCCCCAGCAGAAAGCGCAAGGCATAGAACTGCCAGGCGGTCTCGACGAAGGCGAAGAGGGCGGAGATGATCCCCCAGGAGATCATGATCCGGGCGATCCAGCGGCGGGCGCCGACCTTGTGGAGAATCAGGTTGCTGGGCACTTCGCAGAGAAAATAGCCCAGGAAGAACATGCCGGCGCCCAGGCCATACACGGTTTCACTGAGGGCCAGGTCATTCATCATCTGGAGTTTGGCGAACCCCACATTGACCCGGTCCAGGTAGGCGCACAGATAGCACAGCATCAGGAACGGCATCAGGCGCCAGGCCGTCTTGCGGTAGGCAGTGGAGCGCACGGTCGAGACCGCGTCGAGCGTCAGGGTGGTGATCATGATGGTCCGATCTCTTGTTTTTATAGACCGCCGGGCGTGATCGCCGGCGTGTCATCGATCCAGAACAGCGCAGGCCGTTGCCGACCTGCTCACGTGTCATCAGTGAATCAGCATGCCGCCGTTGACATCCAGCGTAATGCCTGTGAGGTAGGAGGAGAGGTCGCTGGCGAGGAACAGCGCGGCGTTGGCCACATCCTGGGCGGCACCCAGGCGTCCCAGCGGGATACCTTCGATGATCGCGTGACGCCGCTCATCCTGCATCAGGCCACCGGTGATGTCGGTGTGGATCAGGCCGGGGGCAATCGAGTTCACCCGGATCCCGTCCGGCCCGAATTCCCGGGCCATGGCTTTGCCCAGGCCCAATACGCCGGCCTTGGCGGCGCTGTAATGAGGGCCGCCGAAAATGCCGCCCCCGCGCTGCGCCGATACCGAGGACATGCACACGATGCTGCCCGACGATCGCGCCCGCATGCCTGGAATGACTGCCTGGGACATCAACAGCGTGCCACGCAGGCTGACGTCGAGCACTTTGTCGTAGTCGCCGGGGCGAATGTCCAGTGTCTTGATGGGTTGGGTGATGCCTGCGTTGTTGACCAGCACGTCGATGCGGCCGAAATGTTCGAGAACCTGGGCGACGGCCTGCTTGACCTGGGTTTCGTCGGCGACGTTGGCAGCCAGGCCCAGATGACCTTCGCCCAGGGACGCCGCGGCGTCACGTGCGGCGGACTCATCCAGGTCCAGGATCACCACGCGCGCCCCTTGTCGGGCGAAGGTCACGGCGGTGGCCCGACCGATGCCACGTTCCGATGCGGCGCCGGTGATGATTGCGATTTTGCCTTGAAGCAGCATGAGCGGTTCCTCTGATTGTTTTTATGGTTCGATAGGTGATCGATGATTCAGAGTGTTCCGACCCAGGGCCACGAGCAATAACGCAAACTTCACTGGTAGGTGAAGAAAATTCACCTCTCGTCAAACCGCGCCGTGGATGTTTGAATGCAGGTGGCCCCTGAAACCACAATAAATATGCGCGGAGCCTCTATGCGCGATGACGATAATGCGCCAGCGAACCTGCCACCGTTGAGAGCTATTCAGGCCTTCGAGCAAACTGCTCGCTTTGGCAACCTGGCCAGGGCGGCCGAAGTGCTGGACCTGACGCCCTCGGCCATCAGTCACCAGTTGGCGAAACTGGAGGCGATGATAGGCCGCCAGCTCTTCGTTCGCGCCGCCCGTGGCGTCACGCTGACCCCGGTGGGCGAGCAGTACCTCAAAGACATCTCTGGGCTGTTGCACAGCCTGGAAGTTGCGACAGAACGGGCCTCCAGCGACATCAGCCTCGACTGCCTCAGGCTGCATTCCGCACCCAGTTTCGGCTTGCTCTGGCTGATGCCGCGCCTGGAGGCGTTTCGCCTGAGCCATCCGGATATCCAGATCAACCTGTCCTGCTCGTACGAGTCGCTGCACTTCAGCCGGGACAAGATCGACGTCGATATCCGCCATGGCCAGCCCAATTGGCCGAGCTACGAAGTTCGCACCGTGCGCAACGAGACTTTTGCGGTCCTGGCGTCTCCCGCGTTGCTCGCCCGGCACCGCATCGTCAGCGCGACGGACCTGCTGGAAAAAGACTTGATCCTTTCCGAGGCCACACTGCTCAAGTGGCCGGAGTGGTTCGCCCAGCACGGTCTGTCACGCCCGGAAAAGCCCTACGCGTTGAGCTTCGACCGGTCGTACATGACGTTGGAAGCCGCGAGCCATGGCCTGGGCTTTGCCCTGGAAAGCACGCTGCTGGCCCAGAAGTACCTGGCCAGCGGGTCACTGGTCGAGGTCGCGCCGCAGACCCTGAGCGCGCCGGTGGCGGCGCATCACCTGGTGTTTCCCAAGGCGCACTCGGGGTTTCCCAGGGTCAGGCGCTTCCTGGAGTGGATGGAGAGTGAGCTGGGGCATGGCTTTGTGTTCTGAGCGGGGGTGAGGATTCACTCGCTGTCGGATGTGTGCGTGGCCTCGATGGCGCCTTCGCGAGCAAGCTCGCTCCCACAGGACACCACTCCTCTTTGTGGGAGCGAGCTTGCTCGCGAAAGCGGCCCCTGATCCAACCCCTTTGCACCTGCCCGCCACCACAAGCCCGTCGTTGCGCGCGGCGCATCACTGTGTTGCCCGAAGCACGGATTCTCCTGATGCACGCCGATCTTTAGCCTGGATGACACTTCCTTATCTTGACGAGGTGTCATCATGCTCACGGGCAATCCAGCGGCTACGGCCCCTGCCAAAACGAGTGCTTCGCTGTCCGGCCTGATGGTCGCGTTCCTGGCATTCTGCTGCGGCGCGGTCGTGGCCAATCTTTACTATGCGCAGCCGATCGTCGAGCTGATCGCGCCGCAGATCGGCCTGTCCAGTGCCAAGGCGAGCCTGATCGTGTCGCTCACGCAGTTCGGCTACGCCCTGGGACTGTTGTTCCTGGTGCCGCTGGCCGACCTTCTGGAAAACCGGCGTCTGGTGGTGGGGCTTACACTGGCGGCGGGTGTCAGCCTGTTGTTGGCCGGTTTGTCCCAGACGCCCTCGATGTTCCTGGTTTTTTCGCTGTTGATCGGCCTGACCTCGGTGGCCGTGCAGATTCTCGTGCCATTGGCGGCGCATCTGGCGCCGGAGGCCAGCCGTGGTCGCGTGGTGGGCAACATCATGAGCGGCCTGCTGCTGGGGATCCTCCTGTCGCGGCCGCTGTCGAGCCTGCTGGTCGAAGCGTTCGGCTGGCGCGGGGTATTTTTCAGCGCGGCGGCCTTGATGGCGCTTATCGCATCGGTCACGGCCGTGGCTTTGCCACGCCGGGAACCCACCCATCGGGCCAGTTATGCGGCGTTGATCGGTTCGGTACTGGCTTTGGCGCGGCGGCATGCGGTCTTGCGTGAGCGCTCGCTGTACCAAGGGTTGTTGTTCGCCAGCTTCAGCCTGTTCTGGACCATCGCCCCCATCGAATTGATGCGCAACCACGGCTTCGACCAGACCCAGGTCGCGCTGTTTGCCCTGGTGGGCGCAGTGGGCGCGATCGCAGCGCCCATCGCCGGGCGCCTGGCCGATGCCGGCCACGGTCGCAAGGGCACGCGGGTGGCGCTGTTACTGGCACCGATTTCCTTGCTGATCGCAGCATTGCCCGGCCACGGCTATGTTGGCTTGGTGGCGTGCGCCGTGCTGCTGGATTTCGCCGTGCAACTGAGCATGGTACTGGGGCAACGCGAGGTATACGCCCTCGACCCCCACAGCCGGGCGCGGCTCAATGCGGTGTACATGACCAGCATCTTCGTGGGGGGTGCCTTGGGCTCGCTGGTCGCCAGTCCACTCTACGAGCAATTTGGCTGGACCGTCTCGGCCCTCGCGGTGGCCGTGATTCCAGCTCTGGCGCTGGTGCTGTTCTTGGCGCGCGGAGTCCGCGCGGCGCCAGTGGCCCACGGCCAATAGTGTGGTGACGCACCGTGCGGCAAGACGGCGGGCCAACGGTGATGCACAATCGGCACCGTTCGTTCTTGATCGGAAGCCATTCATGGACAAGTTGCTGGCCCTGAAGATGTTTGTCGAGACCGTGCGCTGCGGCGGTTACTCCTCGGCGGCGCGCAAACTTGGCATCGCCACTTCGTCGGTCACCCGCCAGGTCGCGGGGTTGGAACAGGCGCTGGGGGCCAGCCTGCTCAACCGGACGACCCGCCACATCAGCGTCACGACTGCCGGGCAGGCCTATTTCGAAAAAGCCGTGGCGATTCTGGAAGCCATGGATGAAGCCGATGCCTTCGTCGCCGACCGGGGAAACGAGGCCAAGGGGGCGCTGCGAGTCAGCGTGCCGGTGGAATTCGGTCGTCGCATCATCGCACCGCACTTGAGCCGTTTGCTGGAGCGCCATCCAGGCCTGGAGATCAGCCTGTCGCTGAACGACCAGGTGGGCGATCTGTTGAGCGAGCAGATCGACGTGTCGGTGCGCTTGGGGTCGACGGTTGTCAGCGAAGAGATCGTCAGCAAACGGCTCGGCGGCTTCCAACGCTGGGTGCTGGCAAGCCCCAGTTACCTGCAGCGCCATGGCGTACCCGCTCATCCCCACGACTTGCTTGAACATCAATGCCTGCGCTTCGATTATGGCGGCACCCACCCGCAATGGACGTTCCGGGCCAGCGGTGAAACCCTCTCGCTGAATGTGCGGGGACGCTTGCACAGCAACAACGCCGATATCCTGCGCGAGGCCGCTATTGCCGGCGGCGGCGTGACGCTGCTGGCCGACTGGCTGGTGCGCGAGGATGTCGCCCAAGGCCGATTGATCCGGCTGCTGGAGCAATACGAGGTCAATCCGGGCAGTGCCAGCACCTGCATCAACGCGTTGTACCTGCCCAATCATCGTGGTTCGAGCCGCATCAACGTGTTCATCGGGTTTCTCCAGGAGATTCTGGCCGCGGCGTGAAAGCGGCCCGCGCAGCCATGCCTTGGGCGTTAGCGCAATAACTGCCGTTGTCGTCGCGCCGGTGCACTGGTGGGGAACAGCACCTCGGTCGGTCGATAGCGGGCGATGCCACAGGCCGCCGCCAGGCGCTGGCGTTGCTGGCCGTGGACAAGGGCTTTGCGGTAACTGTTTTCGCTCTGGGGCAAGCCCAGCGTGTAGCCGATGCCCGGTTGGAACTCGCTTTCATGGGCCTGCCACCAGGCGGCGACTGACGGCGGATCGGGCCACGGCAAGTCTTCGTCGGGGTCCATGGCGACCTGTGGGTCTGCCGGGTCGTCGTTGGGGCCTGCATCGAAATCCGGCGGGTCCCGCCGCTCCAGATCGAGCAGCCCCAGATCAGCGCCGGTGATCAGGCTGAAAGCCTCGCCAGCCAGGCGGGCGCAGGGCGGCTCGCTCATTTGCTGGATCAGCCACGGCACGCTGACCGGGTCACCCAGCAAGCCCAGGGCCTGGAGGCCGATGCGCTGTTGTGCAGGGTTCTGCAGCACCTGGCGGATCCAGGCAATGCTGAGGTCGCGCGGCTGCCAGACCAACAACACACACAGCGCGCGGTACTGGTACTCCCCCGGTTGCTCGGCGAACGGGCGCAGGCTTTCCAAGGCTTGTTCATCGCCCATCTGCGCGCAGGCCCACTGGCTCCAGAAACGCACGCCTGCATCCGGATGCCGGCGATGGGCCTGAAGCATTGGCAGCAGGTCACGCCGACGCAACTCGCCGGCCGTTCGAGCGGCGCGCGCCAGGACACTGGGTTCAGCCTGGGCCAGCTCGCTTGGCAGGGCCTGGCCAGGGTCGCGACGATGCATTCCGCAGGCAGCCAGGCCGAGGCGTCGGAACAACGGTTCGGAGGAGGCGAGCATGCGGTCGATCCAGGGCGAGACACACGCCCAGTCCAGCCAGCCCAAAGCCATCAGGTAGCCACGCTCCGTTTCCGCGGCGCCTCGCACCTGCTCGCTGAGTCGTGACAACACCTTCGCATTGGCCGACTGGAAGGCCAGCACCACACAGGCGAACAGTTCACCGACCGAGTGTGGACCCAACTGGGCCAGCAACACCTCCAGTCCCTCCGGACCGGCGATGCGCAGCCCATCGAGATGGGCGTCGATCCGTTCGTCCAGGTTGCCGAGGTCATCGAGATCGTAGTGGGGCGCACGCACGGCGTAGTCGTGCAGGAGAATGAGAAAGCAGGCCTCTTCGGCGTGTTGTTCGATCATTGTTGAGATGGAGGCCATGACGTCTCTGTCTTGCGCGTGTCTGCTTCCAGCGTAGACGTCAGCCAGCCGCTTGGGAGCCTGCTAGGGCAGCGGGTGGCCAAAGAAATAGCGCTTACCCACCTCAAAGGGCTGGGGCGATGCAAGGTAGCGATCCAGGATGGCCGCGGCATTGAGCGGCTGAAAGTCGCCGTTCCTGGCGTAGAAGCTGGAACAGTCGACACCGCTGTACACTTCGAACTTGCGTCTCCAGACGAGGAAGTTGCTCCAGTCGATCCACGTCTCGGTGTCACCAGGCATCAGCGCCTTTCGCATCAGCCAGGCTTGTTTGTTCAGGTCGATGGGCTCGCCGCCGGAAATCGAACACCGGTCGCTGCCATAAGCGTTCTGCAGTTCGCGCAGGCGTGCGTCGACCGCATCTTTGTATTGGCTGTCGCTCAAGCCGCTGTCAAAGAATTCGGGTTCGTTTTCGACAGGGTCCAGCAGGTTGGTCAGGTTGGCCTCCACGGCCGCCCGGTCGGCCCGCCGCGGCAGCGTTCGCCACGCCTCGACCATGAACGGGATCAGCCACAGCACTCCCGACCACTGGGCCGCCAGGCACGCCTCGATGCGAAGGTACGGTGGGGCTTCGAGCATGAGTTCGGCGAGGAACTCCAGGTCGCTGTCCAGGCCGGCATCGGCGGTCAGGCCAAGGCAGGCCGAGACCAGTGTTGGCGCGCAATCCTTGTCCAGGATCCATTGGCGCAGGTGTGACACATGGCTGTAATCGCCACGCTTGGCACTCTCCAGGATCGAAGCCAGCGCCAGCCACGGGTCATCGCTGCGCCACCCCTCAGGTGACAATACTTGCGCCGGGACGGGGCCGGCGTAGTGGTATCCGCGCCCCTTCCAATAGAAGCAGTCCTGAAGGAAGTCCGGTCTCTGGGTGTACGTGTAGATGCTGGTATTCATCATGCGGGCCTTGGGAAACTGTTGATGCGCGCCTCTTGGAGCGTACTCAACTCGCCTTCGAGTTTCTCGCACTTCTTGCCCGTGGGCGCAAGGTTTCCTTGCCCCGCCGGACACCCCCCGGCGGCCTTGGGCACCCTGTGCGCCACAGGCTCTCCCTGGCCCACGCCTTTCCACTCCATGTAGGCTGGCCGGTTTATCGTCCAGTCCGTCTCGATGTTACTTTTCTCCCGCTTGCTGGTGACGTAGTACTTGTTGCATCCACTGGGTTTTTTCCCGGCAGGAGGCAGCAGGTGCCGGCACTGGGGGTTGGCCCGGACCTTGGCGAGGAGGGCGGCGTTCCCGGGGTTCTGGGCCGTGCCATAGAATTGTTCCTCCGACATGAATTCACCATTCGCTTGGGCCTTGGAATGCGCCGTGCCGCCGCAGCATTCACATTTGTGTTTGCCCGCCACCTTGGCGTCTTGCTGGACCGGGGCGTACTTGGCGGTATTGACCATCGGCACTGCCGCATTGGCCGCCGGGCTGGCGTGGTTCGAGGTGGTGAGGTCGGTGTGCCGGTCGACGTTCTGGCCTTCGAACAGCACGTCCATCGACCATGAAATAAAGTAGGTCTTGCCGGTGATGACGTGGGTGATGACACCGGCGCCCTGGCTTCTTGTCGCCGGTTCGTCACCCAGCGGTGAAGTTTTGTAGAACGAAAGGTTTTTCAGCATCACCTCCTTGTTCTTGATCTTGACCGTGCGGCTGCCTTTCTTCATGTCCTTGGAAAATGAAGTGTCCGGGTAGGGGACCGGAATGGGGCCTGCCGGCGGCGGCGGAGGGGTCAGGCAGACATCCGGAAATGCCGCGATGACTTTGCCATCGCCTGCCTTGCAGGCAATCTCATCGCCGTTTGCGTAGACCTCGCAGCTCATGAGGCACCCCCTGATTGACGTGGGTCACGCACGACTGCAACGGCCCGTGCGCCTTGCAAGGCGCTGGTCAAGCAGATCGCGGTGCTGCCTGGTGCATAGCCCTTGCGCAACGCTTGGTCGGCGAGGATCAACTGGGCGATGCCGGCCACCGCTCCGGTGTCGCCCATGGCCTGCGCCCAGTGCCAGAGAGGCTGGTTCTCTTTTCTCACCGTGCGCCACAGCCGGGCTTCCATCAGGGGGATTTCCTTGAACCCGTATTGCTCCCCCGTGGCATCGGACAGGCGCAGGTCAATCTGGTGCAGTCCCAGGTTCGACTGTGCCAGCGCAGCCCGCGCGGCCTCGGCCAGGCCCTCTGCCCGAAAGGGCTTGCACGACAGCAAAGGTGCCTGTTCCTGGCCAAATCCCAGGCCACAGATTTGCAGGCAGGTGTCCGCTTGCCGGCGGGCCTGGACCAGCACGGCCGCGGCGGCTTCGCCTGGAAACAGCCCGTCCACGTGAGTGCTGGTCTTCAACCGGCGATGTTGGTCCAGCCACTGCAGTGTCGATGCGTTGAGCAGCGAGTCGACTCCGCCCACCACGCAAGCGGGGACGCCCGCTTCGAAGATCAAGCGACTGGCTTCATGCAGGGCGCGCAGGCCGGCCACATGGCCGCACGGGATGACTTTCGACAGGCCGGGGTGCAACTGTATGCCCAGCCGCGTGGCGAGATCCTGAAGAATGGTCTGGGCCAATGCCCTGATATCGACACCCGGACGTTCGGGTTCAGCCAGGCACAGGAGTAAGGGCACCTCCTTGAAGTCC
The DNA here is from genome assembly GCF_036693845.1 of Pseudomonas sp. MS646. Lineage (NCBI taxonomy): Bacteria > Pseudomonadati > Pseudomonadota > Gammaproteobacteria > Pseudomonadales > Pseudomonadaceae > Pseudomonas > Pseudomonas sp. MS646. Next base: position 3,098,399 of record NZ_CP144763.1, on the reverse strand, counting down.
TGTGTTGGCGCGTTCTGTATCAGTTCGGCGAGCGCCTGCATAAAGAGTTTGGACAGGCGCGGCGAGGCCGGCAAATCCAGGTCCAGGGTGGGCACCGCCGCGCCGATGATGGGTTCGCCGTCGTTGTCCAGGAACGGCAGTTCCGAAAGCGCTGAAAGGCCTGCGCGCCTGGCGGCACAGGCACTGGCAACGCACAGGCCCACCGGGCTGACCATGCCCGTGCCGGTGATGAACAGGGGCGGCGTCATAGGGTGTGTTCCGAAGGCGGATAGGCTTCTTTCGTCCAGGCAATGAGCTGATCCAGTGACTCGAAGTGTTGCTTGCCCCGCATGCGTTCTTCGTAGGCCTTGGCCTGTTCGAACTGACGGGCTGTCTGCCCGACGATGACGCGGGCGACCTCCCTGATGTTGCGCCCAAGCGGCGATGACGCTCGCCACGTCAGGGTGAATCGCCTGGCGTCAGGTTCGAGAATGACTGTGTCGACGACGGCTGCGCTTTCCCGGGTGCTGCCATCGTGCAGGAGGATCAGCATCGGCAGTTTCAAATGGGCCGGAAGCCTGAATGCCGAGCGGCCCTGGTCGTCAAGGTTGAGCAGCGCCACCTGCTCACCCCCTTGCGGGTAGTCCATTTGCTGGTCTTGCGGCGCACTCTGGAAGTAGCGCACGTCAAAATCCTCCGGCAGAAACGGAAACTGCTGATCGAGCCATTTCTGATCGTACGTGCCGGCCCATTGGACCCGCTGCCGCCAGGCCCGTCCCACGGGCCCCAACGCCATCGGTTTGTAATGACCGTCGGGCGCAGTCACGGGCTGGTCCAGCTCTTCGGTAGTGGGCAGCGGCAGGCCATTGAGCTGCGTGGGATCGGCGCCGGGGTGGTAGCCGACCCCCACCGGGTTCCACGGGTACCACGAGTGCTTCGTCGGGTCTACCGCCGTCCGGTCCACGCCGCCAAAGGCCTGGGCATAGGTGATCGGCATCCTGGTGAATGGAAGCGGCCTGCCGACCGCGTAGGAGAAGGCGCCCGCTTCATAAATGCGTGGCCCGACCACTTTGAAGGCCTTGACCAGCGAGCCGATCTTCATGGCAACGTTCACATCGGTGGCCGGCACGCCATCAGGGGCGTGGCAATGCCCATTGAGCAAGACATCGCAGCGTGGCTTGTAAAGGGCAAAGTCATTTTCGTAAGACGCCGCTGATTCCCCGGGGTCGCCGGGGAACACATCGGCCGTGACCAGCGGCACCTGGTCGTCCAGCAGCCGGGGCTCGTGCACGGGATGCACGGGGATGCCATAGGTGCCTTTCGCGACCATGACCAGCCACTCGCGGCCGGTCTTGTCGGTTGCGCTCGTGTAGCCGCTGGCCAGGCGGGTCTTGTTTATCCATTCCATGGCATGACGGTCTCAGTTGATCTGGACGGAACCGCCCTTGATACGGTTCACACCGGTGGAGCGGCTGGACAGGTAGGCTCCTCGGATCAGCACCTTGCCTTCGCGGGTGAGGGTGATGCTGGCCTTGCCACAGCGCAGGACGATTTCCCGTTCGGCGATGAACTCCATGCGCTCGCCGTCCAGTTGGGCCACCGCCGGCACGCTGGTTGGCGACGAACGCTGGATGCGACCGATCACCAGTGGCCGCGCCGGGTCGCCGGCCTCGAACATCAGCGCGAGCTGCACGCCAATGTCTTCGCGACGCAGCGGTGTGGTGCTGCGCGCGGCGAGGCCTGCGTCATTGGGGCAACCGGGAAAGCCCACCACCGGGGCGTCGGCGCTGGGCACGTCCAGCAGCACACCGATGACGACACCGTCCAGGCGCGTGTCCTTGCAGGCGGGAAGAGGCTGTGAAACGGTCATGGCGCACGCTCCAGGGTTAGTTCTGCAGGACTTTCTGGCCTTTGACGACCACATTCCTGTCGGCCTTGATCTTGATGGCACCGGAACCGTCGACAGTAATGTTCTTGCCGCTGATCATGATGGTGCCGTCCTTCTTCAGAGTGATGCTGGCCGCCCCGGTGGTCAGGGTGATCGAGTCACCGGCGGTGAGCGAAAAGTGCTTGCCGACGTCCAGGCTGTCGTTCTGCTTGATGTTGGTGGTACGGCTCTGGTCGACATCGCGGGATTCGTTCTGGCCGACGTGGGTGCTGTGGTTGCCGGTGATGTCGGTGCTCTGGTTGCCGCTTATCTCGATACCTTCATTGCCCTTGACCGTTTCGTTTCGGTTGCCCGCAATCCCGATCGTTTCATTGCCGCCGACATCCTCGGTGCGATTGCCCACAATCGTGATGGCCTCGTTGGCGCCGACTTTTTCCGTGCGGTTCGCTCCGATGGTGATGTGCTCGTTGCTGCCGACTTTCTCGGTACGATTGACCCCGATGGTGATTTTTTCATGGTTGCCGACCTCCTCGGTGCGGTTCACACCGATGGTGATGGTCTCGTTGTTGTCCACCGTTTCCGTGCGGTCGTGCTTGACGTGCACGGTCTCGTCGTTGTCGATGGTCTTGCGGCGGTCATGACCGACCCAGTGGGTTTCGTCGTTCTCGACCTCGATGTCCTGGTTCTTCTCGGCGTGGATGAACAACTGTTCCGAGCCTTTCTTGTCCTCCATGCGGATTTCATTGAAGTTGGCCGGCGAGCCGCCCTTGCTGGAACGGCTTTTCACACCGCTCTGGGTGGCATTGGCGGGGAGGGCATAGGGCACGGTCTGTTCGGCGTTGTAGACACGGCCGGTGATAATCGGCCGGTCGGGGTCACCTTCCAGGAAACTGACGATCACTTCCTGGCCGATCCGCGGCAGGTGCATGGCGCCCCAGTTCTTGCCGGCCCAGGCCTGGGACACGCGAATCCAGCAGGAGCTGTTCTCGTTGGACTGGTCGTGACGGTCCCAATGGAAGTGCACCTTGACCCGGCCGTATTGGTCGGTCCAGATCTCCTCGCCGCTGGGGCCTACCACCACGGCAGTCTGCGGCCCGCGAACAATAGGCATGGGGGTCAGCGGGAGCGGGCGGAAGGCCTGGTGGGCGTCCATGCAATCCAGCTCGCTGACGAACTGTTCGGCCAGGTCCGATTGTCCGCTCTCGTAGGGGTCCTGGCGGATCTGGTAGCGTGCGACCACCACCAGGTACTCGCGATTCTGGTCCGCCCGGTCGTACCCCGTCAGCTTGAACAAATGGCCGGCACCCAACCCACGGGCGAGACCGCGCAACTGCACCCGCTCGAACTGGCTGTGAATGGCTTCGATACGCGTACGGGCGTAGTGCTCACCGTCGTTGCTTTGCAGGTATTCACCGGGGTAGTCGTAGAGCGGATAGTCGCCGTTGCTGTGGCTGCGGCCGACACTTGAGCGTACCTCGAGGCTGGCGCGGGGACGCTGGAAGTCGTAGTCGTTCAACGCCAGCGAACCGGGCTGCACTTCCCGCGCCAGTTGCCAGTCGTAGAAGTGATCGCGCTCGCGCATTTGCCGGTCGGGTGGATAGAAGGGCACCGAGGCGTAGTCCGGCACCGTGGAATGGGCGCCGTAGGCATCGGCCAGCACCAGCACATGGCGCGCCTGTTCGTGCCGGAAGTAATAGTAGATGCCTTCCTGCTCCATCAGTCGACTGACGAAGTCGAAGCTGGTTTCGCGGTACTGCACGCAGTATTCCCACTCGCGGTAGCTGGCGCTCAGGCTGTCTTCGAAATCGGAAAACCCGAGGTCGCGAAACACCTGCTTGATGATGTCCGGGACGGTCTTGTTCTGGAAAATCCGGCAGTCGGACGTACGTGTGAGCAACCAGAACCAGGGCCGCAGGCTGACACGGTAACCGGCGAACTGGCCGTGGCCGGTCAACTGGCGGCAGCCGCAGACGACGCCATGGAAGTGCCGCTTGCCTCCGTCGTGCAGCTCCAGCGCCAGGCCCATCGGCTTGCCCAGCAACTGATCGAACGTGATCGCGCGGTTTTCGGACGTCAGGTCCAGCTCATAGTGAAAACACCGCCCCAGCTCTTCACTGCCTTCCATACCCTGCAACACCAGGACATTGCCGCCGAGTGGACTGTCGACTTGCACCAGGCGGTTGTTTTGCGTGATCTCCATATCGCCTCGTCATTGACCCGAGACAGCGCTGAACTGTGTTTCAAGATAGGTGACACGACAGGGTTGGTTAGGCTCGTTAGCTATAGGGGTTATTTCAAATGCACCAGCCGAGGGGGACGACGTGATTTGCGTATACCGTGCACCTTTGTGGCCGCGGGCTAAGCTCAAGAGGCCACTCATGGAGGATGACGCGATGCCCGCTCAGAGCGAAGCCAGTGTAGCGGTGGATTTCACCCAACACTTTTCTCAGGCGTTTCAAAACAGCGACTATTACCAGGACTTCTGCGATGTAGGAGCGCTTCTGTCAGCGGAAGAAAATTGTCGGGGCCCGCTGGCGTATTTGGAACAACAGTTATTTATCCTGTTCTCAGAGCGCGTAATGGCTGCCCAGGGGGCGTTACGCGCCAAGAACATCGACATTACGCCGGACACCTTGCTGGACCTGTTCAATCATTTGAGCGGCATGAGGAAACAATGGAACAGGGGGACACCCGCTGAGTTTAATGAACTGGCCGAGATCGCGAAGAAAACCACCAGCAAGCTGCTGACCACCGTGTTATCGCGCTGGGAAGCCGATAACGGCTTCGCTGTCGACAAGGAATTCTTTTCCAGCAAGCATTTACCGGCGGACTTGCTGGTGGGTAACGTGCTGTCGCTGTTCAACGATCAACTGGCATCGGGACGCCCCTTCAAGGACCTCGGCGCCGGCCCACAGCACGGCGAACATACCCACAGAATCCAGTGGTACCTGATCGGCATCGGGCTGAAACTCGGCCCCAAGGCTGGCGCCATGTTCAGGAATGTCAAACGCTGGATCAGCCGCCAGCCCATCACGTCCATCGACCAATCCAACACTGTCAGGCGATACCTCTGGGAGTATTTGTTCGACAGAGAGGGAGACCCGTCGAATGCCGCATCGGTTGCGTTCAGATGCACGGACAAGCTCGACTTCCGTGCGCCCAGCAACTTGAACAGGTTTCTAATGGACGATGCGCAGCGCGGGACGTATCCGCTCTTGAATTGGTGTTTGAACTACCGATTTGACAAACGTACCCACCAACGTGCGGGGATCGAGTATGTGTCTTCCAAGGTTTCCGATCGGAATGTCAAAAAAGTTGCGAACGCCTACGAGCGCCAGTTCGTCGAGCCTGGTGACAACCGGCTGCTCAGGGCTTTCAACAGTGGTTTGTTCATTCGCAGGGGGCATCTTATCAATGGGGTTAAATGGCAGAACTGGCCGGATGATCTCTAGTTGAAGATGCGTTGACGCAAGACCAACTATGGGCGCCCGTGAACCATCATCCCCCTAATCACCGTCTCGGCATGCTGCCGGGCAAGCGCTTGAAGGTCGGGCGCGTAGGGACTGAACAGGCCGAATATCTCTTTGAACAAGGCCCCCGCGATCATCGGGCCTAGCACGGAAAACGCATAAAGAGTCGGGTCGCCAGGACGAACTTCACCGCGTTGTTGCGCCTCGCCAATGATCCCCGTCATCAGTTTCAGCAGGTGGGCCACGACGTTGTCGTGCCAGATCGTCGCCAGGTCAGGGAACGTTCTGCTTTCAGCGATCACCAGCCGGGCCAGGGCAGGAACGCGGCTGTCACCCAGGCGTCCGGCCGCACCGCTGAGTATCAGGGGCACCAGGTCGCGCAGTGGTCCTCGATAGCCTGTCGACACCTGCTCGATGTCTTGCAGGTTGATCGAAACGGCGTGCTGCACAACGGCACGAAACAGGTCTTGCTTGGTGTCGAAGTAGCGATAGAGCGTGCCTTTGACCACGCCGGCGCGCTTCGCCACGTCGCCCAGCTTGGCCGCGGCGAAACCACATTCGGCAAACACATCCAGCGCCGCGTCGATGATCTCGGCGGGGCGTGCGTCCTTGCGCCGGTTCCATTTGGGTTTGGTATCCGTAACGTCCATCGCCTGGCCTGAGTGCTTCAAACCGGCAGTATAAAGCCGCGCTCACTGAAATAGCGGTTTAACGCGGCGATGTCCGCATTGGGGTCAGCCAGTGCCACGTAGGTGTCCGGACGCAACAGATACACGGCGTCTCGCGCCATCCCGGCCTTTTGGTGCTCAGGCTGCCAGGCGAAGACGTGCAGCGCCATGCCGCAGGCCTGGCACCATTGCACCAGGTCGGGCCTGGCCTCACCGTAGACATGCACCTGCCAGCCAATGGCACGCAGGGACTCGTAATTGTCCGCACCGGGCGTGGGCACCCACGGCAGCCGATCACCGCCCTGGACGTCACCTGCCTGCCCCTGGCTCAACGGACTCTCGTGGTAGTTGAGGGTGGTTTGCGAAATGACACGAAACAGGTACTCACGCACGTTTTCGCGCTTGTACGCGACACTCGCGAACACGGGGACTATGCGGGTGCGCACGAAGTCGGCGAACCCGCCTTGGGCGGTTGCGAACGTGAACACTTTGTCGGTGGTCTCGACGAGCTTGTGGGCAAAGGCCTGGCGCTCGGTCTGATAACTGTCGAGCAAGGTCTCGCCAGCCTTGCCGTTCAACACCGCGGCCAGTTTCCACGCCAGATTGATCGCATCGAGAATCCCCGTGTTCATGCCTTGGCCACCTGCTGGGCTGTGGACGTGGGCGGCGTCGCCCAGCAGAAACGCTCTGCCATGGCGGAACCGATCCGTGACGCGATGGTGGACGCGATAGGTGGAAAACCAATTCACGGCGCTGATCTGGATGTTCAGGCCATCGATCGCGTCGTGGCTGACATCTGCAAATGTCAGTGTTTGCGGAGGCTCGGCACGTTCGTCCCGGGCGGTGCCAATCAGGCGATAACGATCCGCTTCACCGTAAGACAGGACCAGCACGAACTCGGACTGGTTGAAAGCCACATGGGCTTCCCCGGCAGGCTCAACGCCGCTGGCGGTGACATCGGCGACGTAAAAAAGCTGCTTGTAGGTGCCGCCATCGAAACCGCTGCCGGTCGCATGACGAACGAGGGAACGGGCGCCGTCGCAGCCGGCCAGGTAAGACGCCGTGAACGTTTCCTCGTGCCCGTCGGCATGTCGCAGGAGGGCCGTGACCTGGCCTGGCTCTTCCTCGAAAGACAACAGTTCGGTCTGGCGTTCGACGTCGATACCAACGCCCTGGAGCTGTTCGATCAGCAGGCGCTCGTGACGGTCCTGCGGGTAAATCAGGACAAACGGGTAGGGCGAGATCCGTGCGCCCGCATCGATCAGTGGCAAGCGTGCTTTGCGATCACCACGGGCCCACATGTTCATGGCGGGTGTCTTGTAACCGGCATCCACCACTGCATCGGCCATGTCGAGCTGGCGATATAACTCCAGGGTGCGTGCCTGCACCGCCATGGCGCGAGACGTTTCACCCGGGGCGCTGCTCTTGTCCACGATCCGGACGGCAACGCCTTGCCGGTGGAGCCAGAGCGCAAGCGTCAATCCAGTGGGGCCGGCTCCCACAATGAGCACATCAGTCTGTGGCATGAGCTGGCCTCACGACTATTAATGACCTTTGAGTCATTAGTAGTCCTGAAGGCTGGCGCTGTCAATGATGGGGCTTGGGCGTTGGGCCGGATAGGGTCATGGAAGAAGGCGAACCCAGGCGTATTCCCTGGGAACTGGTTAGAACAACCTTGAATCCATTACCATCAGGCCGCTTTTCGGCAATCCCAAGTCGCTGAAATGGCTGGGGCAATGGAATCAGGGAGAGATGGATGTACGTCAATCAAAAATCCGGCAGGTTTATCTTGCTGGCCTGCGTGTTGGTGGTGAGCGGTTGCACTTCGTTTTTGCAGGGCAAGCAATACGTCGTTCCCGGGGCCGATGACCCCGCCGCAACCGTTCGCCTTAAAACAGGCGGTGGTGCGAGGCTCGATGCCATGACGTTTAGCGACAACGGTTGCTATGCCGGTTACACGACCCTGCCTTCAAACGGCGACCACATCGAATCCCGAGTGGCTGCGAACAAGGAGCTGATCCTGACCTACTGGAAAATCACAGGAAGCAGCGCTTGTAAGATCCCGTTCTCCTTCACGCCACAGGATGGAGCCACCTACACCCTGGTCCAGGGCTCCTGGAGCGAACCTAAGGCAGGCATTCTTCCTATCTTCAACCGCGACGAGCATTTCTGCGGGGTAGGCGTCATCAAAAAAGTCGGCGATCAAGAGGGCGTAGAACCCATTCAACAACTGAAGATCAAGACCGGGTTCGCCTGCCTCAAGTTCGTCAAGTAAGCATGTCACCTCGTAGTCTGTGCCTTCGACTAGCGCGTCACGGTATTGCGGATATACCGCGCCGGCGACGAGCCCAGCGTCTTGCGAAACATGCTGATGAACGAACTCACTGACTCGTAGCCGAGCGCCTCGGCGGTGCGTTGTACCGACTCGCCCTCGGCCAGGTTCTGCAGGGCCACGATGATTTGCCATTGCTTGCGCCATTGGCCGAATGTCAGCCCGGTTTCGCGCTTGATCAGGCGCGCCAGGGACCGTTCGCTCATGGCGACCTGATGGGCCCACTGGGCCATGGTGCAGCGATTCGACGGGTCTTGCGCCAGGCTACGGGCGATGAAACGCAGTTGCGTCGAGGCGGGAAGCGGCAGGTACAGCTGTTCGGTGGGCGCCAGTTCCAATTGTTCGAGGAGCACGCTGGCCAACCGCGCCTGGGTACTGGCCGGCGGATAGTCCTGGGGCTGGGCGCTCAGGTGCAGGATCAACTCCAGGATCAGCGGGGAAAGCACCAGCGTGCAGCATTTTTGCGGTAGCGCGGCGGCACCGGGTTCCACGAACAGGTAGCCGATCTTGCCGTTGGCGGTCACCCGGTTGCTGTGGGCGATACCACCCGCAATCCACACGCCGAACCCCGACGGCACCATCCAGACCCCATCCTCCACGGTACACACGATGCCCCCGCGATAAGCCACCACCAACTGGCCTTTGCGGTGCGTATGCACGGGGAATTCGGTGTCGTGTCGCTGGCTCCCCAGCATCAGCGCGACGGCGGGCTGTTCGAAGCTGTCCAGTTCAAATTGTTCCATCGCCGAGAGATGCGTCTGGTCCATGCCGTCTCACTCAAGTTGTCTGAATTTGATTATAGGTTGGCAGCATACTCAATATCGGCACGTCCCTGCAGTGCTTAGCATCGTCACCAAGGCCATCAAGGTGATTGCCGACTGCGAGACGCAACCGATGCTGAGTGAAATCACAATTGCCCACCTCTACCTGCCTCCCTTCTTGCTGTACGTGGGGGTTGCAGCCCTGGTGTACGGGGCGCTGGAACGAATCATGCGGCGCTGGCTGGACTGGACCTGGCACCCGGAGATGGCGCGCTTTTTCGTGTCGCTGATCGTCCTCTCGCTGCTGGTCTTGAAGGGGTGAGGGCGGCGCAATGATCATCAAACAAGTGCTCAAGGTGCTCGTCACCCTTGGACTCGGGCTGATTGCCCTGCTGTTTTGCTCGCAGTTGTGGCGTGCCTATGAGTTGGCGCCCTGGACGCGGGACGGGCGGGTCAGCGCACACGTCATCCGTATCGCCCCTGAGGTGTCCGGCCAGGTGGAGCGGCTGCGGGTGGGCGACAACCAATGGGTGGCCAAGGGTGATCTGCTGTATCAGATCGACCGCAGCGCCTATTTGCTCGCCGAGCAACAGCGCACGGCCGAGTTGGGCGAGGCGCGCAGTGTCTTCGAACAGCGCAGCACGCAGTTCAAGCGTCGTCATCAGTTGGGCGATGCCATCGCGCAGGAGGAGATCGACAACGCCGCCCGTGACCTGGCAGTGGCCAAGTCGCGCCTGGACGCGGCCCAAAGCCAGTTGGCCCAGGCGCGCCTTGACCTGGACCGCACGACCATTCGCTCGCCGGTGGACGGCTACGTGACCCAACTGCGGCTCCAGCCCGGTGACTACGCGTCGGCGGGCCAGACCAACATCTTTGTGGTCGATAGCCATAGCTTCTGGGTCACCGGGTACTTCGAGGAAACCAAGTTGTCGGGGATTCGGGTCGGTGCCACGGCATCGATCAAGCTCATGGGGTTTGCGACGCCGCTTGAAGGGCATGTGGCGAGCATGGGCAGGGGCATCGCTGACGGCAATGAGCTGCGCAGTAGCAACGGCTTGCCTCAAGTGGCGCCAACGTTCAGCTGGATACGCCTGGCCCAACGGGTGCCGGTGCGGATTGAACTGGACAAGGTGCCGGCGGATGTGGAATTGGCCGCCGGGATGACTGCCAGCATCGAGGTCGCCGAGGCAGGGGCCGCGCCACGTTGGAGGCTGACGCAGTGGCTTCAGGCTTTCCTGTGATGGCCCGCGGGTTGCAAATGCTCGGGGCACGGCTCGGCGCATGGAACCTCCAGCCTTCGGGCTACCTGCTGCGCAGCCTCGCGGCGGCCACTCTGGCGCTATGGCTGGGCTTCCAACTGCACCTGGAGGCGCCGTTCTCGGCGGCTTCGACGGTGTTGTTGCTGATCCATCCGCTCCAGGGCGCGGTGGTCGGCAAAGGCTTCAATCGGGTGCTGGGAACCGTGGTGGGACTCGTTGTCGCGTTGCTCCTGACCGGTCTGTTCGCCCAGAAAATGCTGCTGTTCATCCTCGGGATCGGGGTATGGCTGGGGCTCTGCGTCGGCGCAATGACCCTGCTGCGGCACTACCAGGCCACGGCAGCCGTGGTTGCCGGCTACACCGTCTGCCTTGCCCTGGGGCCGGCCATCGTCGCGCCGCAGTTGGGTTTCGATCATATCGTGGCGCGGTGCACGGCGGTCGTAGTGGGGGTGTTGAGCCTGAGCCTGGTGGCCACCTTGTTCAGCCGCAAGACCGTCGAGCCGAAACTGCGCCTGGCCCTCCAGGACATCTGTTCCCGCACGCTGCAGTGGCTGGCCATGCAGCTCAAGGCGGAGCAGGGTGCGCACCCGGCGATTACGCAACGCCAGCTCGCCCTCGACATCAACAAGGTGGATGAGCTGCTCGGGGTCGGTCGAGGCGAGTCCTTTGTGATTCGCGCCAGGCAGGCGAACCTGCAGGCGGGGCTGGCGTACCTGCACGCCGTGGTCCTGGACGAATGCACGACCGATCGGTGTGTCTCACCTGCCTTCACCCAAACGGGCATGGCGTTGCAACAACTGGCCGACGCGCTACCCGGCTTTCGCGCAGCGGCCGATCGTGTCCGGGCGCTGCAAACTCGCCTGGCGCAAGCACCTGACCACACGACGAGCCAGCAGCGCTTGGAGGACCAACTGGCTGACCTGTCCAGCGCCTTGGTGAGCTTCGCCAGCCTTGAGCATGCGCCCCAGGCGCCTGCTCGCGCGGTGGGTTTCCATCGTCACTATGCAGACGCGTTGCGTAACGGCTTGCGAGCGCTGCTGGCGACGTTGGCAACCGCAGCGTTCTGGTACCTGTCTGCCTGGGACCAAGGGCCGACGCTGTTGGCGGTGTTAGGGCCGTGCTGCACGTTACTGGCCACCAGCCCGGCGCCCACCCAAGGCCTGGCGCGCTTCTTCGAGGGCACTGTCTACGGAATATTGGCGGCAGCGGCGTGCAAATTCCTGGTGCTGCCACACCTCAGCGGCCTGGCGCTGCTCACGGTGGTGATGATCGCGTTCTGGGCCGTGGGCATTCAAGCCACGACCCGCCCGCGTCACGCCCTGCAAGGCATCGCCTACCTGATTGGCTTCAACACGCTCGTCAGCACAGGCCTGGCTGCCCAGTACGATTTTGCCGACTTTGCCAACCAGGCGCTCGCGTGGCTCGTGGCGCTTGCCCTATGCGTGCTGGCCTTCCAACTGGTGCCGGGAAAACCCCACCGCCACCCACACGTGTTGAGGAAGGCGATTCACCAGGACACCCACCGACTGCTTCGTCATGGGCACCGGATTGACCCGTTCAAATGGCAGGCCAGGCAGCAACACCGATGGGTGACCTTGCAGGCGTTGGCAGCGGCCGATGAACCGCAGACTGCCCAGGCCGACGCCATGGCCCTGCAACTGAGCCGGCAACTGATTCGGCTGCAACGCAAAACCCGCGACCTGGCTCCTGAGTCATCGACTCGTCAATGCGCGCGACGGGGCGATCGACGTATTTCGACCTCTGCCTCCGACCCGGCGATCAGCGCGGCCCAGGCCCGTCGAACCGCAAGCTCACTGACCCGCCTCGGCGCCCACGACCTGGCTGCCGATTATCGGGAGCTGGCGAGGCTGCTCGAAACGTACGCACACCTCGTCAGCGCGGATAAGCGCAAACGCTTTCGTTAACACAACCCAGGTGAAATGAAATGAAGCCACTTCTTGTTCCAATCCTGTTCGGTTTGATCATGTCTGTTCCATGGAGCGTCCAGGCTTCGGACGGCGCTGATGCGCTGGAGCGTCGCCAGCAGGCCCTCAAGCAAGAGCAGACGCGCCCGGCGGGCAACGAGGACTCAACGGCCCGAGCGGCCAAGGCACAGAAACAGAAACCGTCCTTGGCGAGCTGATCACAACTCCGGCCCTGATGAATCAGGATTGCCAACGCGGGCGCCCGACCATTGCCCTTGGTTTTAATACATACAAAGCATATGCTCTTCATATACGAAACGTATGGAGTGAAACCAATGGGCATCGTGAACATCGACGACGAACTGCATGATCAACTGCGCCGCGCTACCAAAGTGTCTTGCCGTTCCATCAACGCGCAGGCGGCTTTCTGGATCAAGGTCGGACTGCTATGCGAAATGAACCCCGATCTGAGCTTCAACGAGGTCATGCGCCGTGAGCTCGGCAGCGCCGGCGTGCGGGCCCAGCCACTGGTGATGAGTTGAGCATGATCAAGAATCCGCAGCAGATCGCGCTGATGGCGGAGTCAGGGCGACTGCTGGCGTTGGTGTTCGAGCGGCTGGACCAAACCCCGCTCGCAGGAATGTCGACCCTCCAGGTCGATGCCATGGTGGAACGGTTCATCGTCGACGATCTCAAGGCCCGACCGGCGAGCAAGGGCCAGTATGGCTTTGGGTTCGTGCTCAATTGCTCGGTCAACGAGCAGGTTTGCCACGGCGTGCCATCGCCCTCCAGGATTCTGCTCGATGGCGATATCGTCAATCTCGACATCACTCTGGAAAAGAACGGCTATATCGCCGACTCCAGCAAGACCTACCTGATCGGCAATGTCAGTGCCGCTGCGCGGCAACTGGTCCAGGTCACGTACGAGGCGATGTGGCTCGGCATCCGCGCGGTACGTCCAGGCGGGCGGCTGGGCGACATTGGCGCGGCGATCGAGCAACACGCCAGGCGCAATGGTTACTCGGTGGTGCGTGAATACTGCGGCCATGGCATCGGCCAGCAAATGCACGAAGAACCCCAGGTGCTGCACTTCGGCAAGCCAGGCACCGGCCTGGTGCTGCGCGAGGGGATGGTGTTCACCATCGAGCCCATGCTCAATCAGGGCAGCAGCCACGTCAGGACCCTGGCCGATGGCTGGACGGTGGTGACCCGGGACGGCGCACTCTCCGCGCAGTTCGAACACACCGTGGCGGTGACGTCATCTGGGGTGTCGGTGCTGACGTTGCGCTCGGATGAGTTGGACGGGCGTCCGGTGCCGGCCCTGTAGTCTGGGTGCCGTTAGAGGCGCTCGCCCTGGAGGTGCTCACGAATGAGCTCGGCCAGTAGCCGTGCCGGTTCGGTCAAACCCTGGCCAGAACGATGGATCAACCCGATATCACGGTGAAAGGTGTGCACGCCGAGGTCCAGTGCTCGCACGCCCGCCGGCCAGGGCGGGTTCTGCGTCGTTTGCGGTACCAGCGCAACCCCGACGCCGTTTTCGACCAGTTTGACGATGGCCTCCAGCTCATCCAGTTCGAAGACTTCGTGCGGGGTGACGTGCATCTGGCGCAGGAAGCGATCGACCTGCCTGCCACCGAAGGAGGATCGGTCGTAGCGAATGAAAGGGTGGGTGGAAAGCAGCGCCGCCCAATCGTCCCCTGGCACCTGGCGCGGCACGATCAGGCGGTAGGGCTCAAGCGCCAGGGTCGTCCAGCGCAGATCGCTGTGCAGCGAAAAGGGCGGTCGAATGATCACGGCCAGGTCGATCTCGCCAGCGTCGACCAGGTTTACCAGCTCCATCGACAGTCCCGGGATGACACGCGTGCGGCACAGTGGGCTTTGCTGGTGAAACCGGGCCAGGGCATCCGGCAGGTAGGAGCGCTGCACGGACGCGATCGCACCGATGTTCACCCGCACGCTCGCTGGTTGCCCCACCGCCGCGGAGCCCAGGTTGTCGTAGAGCTTGAGCAATTCCTGGGCCTGCAGGAGTACCTGCTGGCCCATGGGGTTGAGATGGGCCGTGCGGCCTTTTCTGTCGAACAGCTCGAAGCCGAGCTCGGCCTCCAGGCGCTGGACCTGTGCGCTGACAGCGGCCTGCGTGAGGCCGATTCTGTTCCCGGCAGCGGCAAAGGTGCCTTCGCGCGCCACCGCAATGAGCGTCTTGAGTTCTTTGATCATTCACAAATATTAATTGTGCTTCTAAGAAATATATATTGATTTTTCTGGTTGGTTTTACCCGCTACGATGCGTTTGTTCCCCCGACAACCGCTGCCAGGCGCCATGACGATGGCGGTGTTCGCCCATCACAACAACAGTATTGGAGCCCTGATGAGCCTCTCGCCCTTTCACCTCGCCATCCCTGTTTACGACTTGCCCGGCGCGCGACGTTTCTATGGAGAAGTCTTTGGTCTTGAAGAAGGACGTTCCAGCAGCCAGTGGGTCGATTTCAATTTCTATGGTCACCAACTGGTGATCCACCAGCAGCCGAAAACCGCCGCCCAGGACAGTGTTCACAGCAACCCGGTCGATGGTCACGATGTGCCTGTCCCACACTTCGGCATCATCCTGGGGTGGGAGCAATGGGAGGCGTTGGCCGAGCGCTTGAAGTCGTTTGGCGTCTCCTTCGTGATCGAACCCTACGTTCGCTTCAAGGGCCAGGTCGGCGAGCAAGCCACCATGTTCCTGTTCGACCCATGCGGCAACGCCCTTGAATTCAAGGCATTCAAGGACATGAGCCAGATCTTCGCGAAATAGAGGGCACGCGCCCGGCAGATCACTGTACCGAAAGGGCCGCGGTCGTGGAGCGGGCGACGTCGATTTGCCATAACCGCCCCTGATGATCGAACAGCACGCATTCGCTGCCCACGAAACGCAGTTGCGCATGCTCCAGCGGCCAGTCCATGACGGCGCAGAGCCGGTCGCTGCTGCGGTGTATGAAGTGCCAGCGGGCCTCATCCTCGCCGACCCTGAAACCTATCACCAGCCACTGCGCGAAGGGGTAGACGTGCAACGGGTCGGCGGACTCCGTATTGAAGCCGGGCAGGCGATAGCGCTTGCTCGTGACGCCCTCGTACACCATCAGCGCGGGATCGTCGTCGACGCCGTCTTCGATCCACAATTCGACGGTTCGGCCCACCGCGTCGAACACTTGCCAGCTGTGCGCCCGACGCCGGACGGGCAGCGGTTCACGGCGCAGCAATCGGCGCTCGGGCAAGCGGTAGTGCCAGAGCAGCGCTTGCTGCGGGGTCTGCAGGAAGACCGATTCATTGTGCTCGTCATCCCGAATCGACGTGATCTGCCCAGGCAGGTCACCGACGTGCCACAGGGTTTCGAGTCGGCGACCCACGTCCACGACGCGCAACTGCGTGCCGCGGCCAACGGTCCAGGCCGTGCCGTCGAACGTCCTGGCGAAGGCGTCCAGCATCAGCACGCCCAAGTCGCTGGCGCTGCGATTGACCAGGTCCAGCTTGCAGATGCGCCAGACGTCGCCGCGCCGTGCCAGCGCCAGCGCGACCTGGCGGCTGTGGCCCAGCACAATGACCTGGGTCGGCACCGGGAAGTGGAAGGCGCACTTGCCGTTGGCTTCGACGACCGACGCACCGGCTTCGCCCAGCGCCAGCAGGTAGCGTCCATCCGTCAACGGCACGGCATCGCAGATCGCCCGAACGCCCCTGTCTGGCGCGGTGAATGACAACGGGTCGCTGACCCGCTCAAGGCCTTGGTTGAGGCGTTTGTTTCGAGGCAGGCCGTTGCCGGGCAGGTCTGCCTGGAGCAATTTGTCCTTGCTCATTTTAACCAGCGCCTGGAGCTGGTTCTGGGTCAGGTGGGCCTGTGGCCCGGCCTGGTCACAAATGATTGCCCGCACGGTCGCGGCTGCCAGCCAGGCCAGCGCGGGGCTGTAGGCCTTGTGCGCCAGCAGCGCCTGGGCCAGGGTGGCACGCTCCATGACCCGCGCCGGATCGCTGCGCAGTGTCTCGACCCAGGTTTCATAGGCCGTGAGCGTGTCGGGGAGCAGGATTGCGCGTTTGACCAAGGCGCCAATGGCCAGGCTGCCGCCTGCGGCCTCGGCGGCGAGCAACCATTGTGCGGCGCGTTCGCGCTCTGCCGGCAGGCTCCAGATGACGTCCACCGCCTGCAGCCACAGGCCTTTTTCAGTCAGGGCCAGCGCCCATTCCAGGCGCAGGCGCGCAGCGGCTTCGGGCCATTTCTTTTCGAGCAGGATAACGGCATCGGCGAACGCATTGTCGCGCCGGGCGACTTGTAGCGCTCGCTGCCAATCCCCGGCCAGACATAGCAGGCGCACGATGGTCGAGGCGGACATGTCCCAGGCCAGGGCCAGGTCGGCGGCCTGTTGATGGCGTTGGTGCTTTTCCAGGTAATCGAGCGCTTCCTGTCGCGCCCTCAACAGTTCGGCCAGCACGAACACGGCTTCCTCGATCCGCCCCTCGCGATCCAGTCGCTCGAAGGACTGCCGGTAGACCTGCTTGAGGTGGCTTTCCAGATCGGCCTCGAACAGCAAGCGGGTGCCGGGCGCTGAGTGCTGGCTGAGCGTCAGGTCCTGGCGCCGGGTGGGGGTGCCGAATGCCTGGCCGGCATCGCCCTGGCCGCCGCCCAGCGGAATGGCATGGCGCAAGGCTTCTTCCAGGTTGCCGTTCTCGAACATGTCCAGCATGCGTTGCATGTAGGCGGCCTGTCGTTTGCCATACAGCGCTGACAGTCGCGAGTGACGAGTCAGTTGGGTCAACCAGCGTCGCCACCTGGCCGGGCCTCGCGGCCGGCCCGAGGCCCGCGGTGGCACGCTCGGCTGCACGGGGCGGGCGGCATCGGCGACATGGGTGGCTTTTCCAGTCGTCGTCCTCACGCCGTCGCGCCGCACCCAGGCACGCCCGGCCATCAATGCCAACATGAAGAGTACGAAAAACACAGTCCCGATCAGCGCCCACGCCAGGGCATTGTCCAGGTCGAACCCGGAAGGATCCACCGCTCGCGGTGGCTTGACGGTTTCAGCAGGCGGCGCGGTGGTCGGGGACCGCGTACCGTTGAGGGCATTGATGGCGAAGATACCGGTGCCCACGGCCACCCCAATGAAGCCTGGCAGGCCATCTTTCAACGGGCCTCGGCCCTGCGAGTGAGACGCGGAGGCGGGCGGGCGGTGGGCTGCCGTTGCCTTGTCGACGGCAGCCTGACGCTGGCGCTCCAACAGGGCCCGCATCACCCCCTCGCGCTCGGGGCTGACCGGCGCCAGTGAATCGCCGAGGATCTCCCGGATATCGGTTTGCACAACCAGCGGCTCGGCGTGGGGTTCTGGCAATGCATCGCGGCAGTCATAAGTGGCGAGCAGGGCGTACTGACTGACGTCGATCCATTGGCCGGGGGCCAATGCCGTGGCCTCGCGCAGGTGCAGCGCACTGACCTGGGTGCCGCGTACCAGCCAGACATCGGCGGGTGCCAGGTGCTGCATTTCCTCGTTGCTCAGCCGCGCCGAGCACAGCGTTCGCCCCTGGCGAATCAACGGCCAGCCGGCCAGCCCCTCGCACAGCCGTGCACAAGCCTTGGGAAAACGCAGCAGGTCGCCGTCGGCAAAGCGATAGGCCTTGGCGTCGGTTTGCCAGTGGGACAGGATCAGCCGAGCCCGTTCATGCTCACTGAAGCGCTCGGCGGGAAACCACAATGCCTCGATCGGTTGATAGCCGCTCAGCACCGGCCGGCGGATCATGACGATATCAGGACCGGACATAGGTGCTTAGCTCCGAATATGGCTGCGGCGGATTGCACATGACCTGCAGGACCCTGCGTTCCTCTCGGACCGCATACACCACCAACTCGCGAGCCTTGGTCAGTGCAGCGACCAGCCCGCTCATCGGGCAGAAGGTAATCCTGGTAATGGGGTCCTGGGTGGTGAACAGCGCCTGCTGCTCACCCTGGCAGTACAGGGCGACCGTTTGCTGGTGAGGGCTGAGCAGGACCATGGAAAAGACTTCGTCGTCACCGATCAGCAATCCCAGGCCTTTCCAGCCAGGCGCCAGGTCGACCTGCTCGGCCTGAAGGTTGGGGGCGACCAGCTGCCACTGCTGGTGGCCGTCGACCAGGCGCATCCAGGCACAGCCGTGAAAGGCCCGGTTCCAGCATGCACTGGCCGGGAACAATACCTGAGCGACGTCGTTCGCCGTGCCCACCAGATCGCTCGCGGGCTGGCTGAGCCAGGCATTGAGCCGATGGACATACAGCCGACCGGCTTCCTGGCGCAGATAGACCAGCATGTCGCGACTGACCTGCGCCATGCCCACCACGTTATCGGCCATCGAATGCGTCATCCCCGACGCGCGCTGCGGCGGCAGCTTGCCGTTGTCGGTCACCCAGAAGGCCAGGTGTCCCTTGTTGTCGAGCAGGAAAACTGCGCCGTGGGTGCCGTTGTGCAACCAGACCATGGGCAGCAGCGTGGCCGTGCCCACGGGGATCTGCAGTTGATTACGTTCAGGCCGGGCGGCCGCCTTGACGAAGTCCATGTTCCAGAAGACCAACTGCTCGTCGAAGCTCAGGATCGCACCGGGCATGCGCCCTGGGAATGTGATCGCCAGCGGCGTGCCACGGCTGTTCCAGAGAGTCTTGCGAACCTCGAGCGGTTTTTTCTGCCGTGGCGCCGGGAGCTTGATCACCATGAGCCCGGGCTCGTCGAGCATTTTCAGAGCGACATGGGAGCCGCTGCTGGCGATGATCGGCGCCAGGGTCAGGACCACCCGGGCAATGGGGGTCTTGACCGGCGTGCGCGCCAACTGTCGAGCGGTGTCGAACTCGCCTTTGATCAGTTGCAGGGCCTGGCGTTTGTCGGGAAAGGGCAGGGCGATTTGCCGGGTGGTTGCGGCCTGTAGCGAGAACATCAGGCTGCGGCCATCGAGGCTGTCTTGAATCTGCACCCGGTGGGTGCACGAACGGCTATCGGTGGGCGGCAGGCGCTGACCGACGAGCCAGCGTTCGCCGCTGTCGTACGCCTGTTCCGACAGCCAGGCGCACCAGGTGCGCCAGTGCTCGTCACTGACGGTCTGATAGGTACGGGCGCTGAGCAACTGCTTCAAATGCGCGGCGCCCTTGAATTCGTTCAGTCGAGGCGCGTCCTGCAAAATGCCCCAGCGCAATTCGGCCCCGGCTTCGCTGGCACGGCGGGCAAGCAGGATCAGCAGGGCCAGGTGCACCAGTCGCGGGCCGCCCAGTTGCAAGGGGCCGGCGTCAAAGAGCACGACAATCATGCGGGTGGCGTAATGCGTGCGGTAGCGCGGCGCCAAAAACAGATGCTCGCCCACCACCGCCCTGCGTAGAAACTCGTCGGGCAACTCATCGGCCAGCAACCATTCGCTGGTCAGCAGTCGTTCATAGGGGCCGCGGCGTTGCAGGTCGCCCAGGCCGTCGGGTTCGGGGTCGCCGCCCGGCTGCATGCCGCGTAACGGACCCAACAACGGGTTGAGACGGGTGAACAGGTCGGTCAGCACCGGCAGTTGTTCGGGGGCAAACCATTGCAGCCAGTCCCGCCAGGGTTGCAGGGATTTGGGTAATTGCATCAGTGACCTGCCCACTCATCCTGAATACGTTGCAGATGCCGGGCCGTGACGGGCAGGCAGCGGTCCAGGGGCAGCACCGCCCTGGGCGCGTGCCACAACAGCAACGGCGCGCGGGCGAATCTGTCGAGCAGCGCCTGGCCCATCAGGTCCACCGGCATATCGGGTTCCCAACTGGTGGGCAGCCAGAGGCCGGGAGCGGCGGGCTCGCTACAGGCGTAGTCGACACCCTCGACCCACGGCAGGTCATCCACATGGCCGGTGACGATCAGCACGTCCCGGTTGGCCGTGGCTTGCAGGCGAGCGGTTTGATCCTCGGGCATGCGCAGCAGGCGTGCGTGCAGACGCGCTGCGACATCACCCCAGGCCACGGCCGCCTGGGGTTGACCGGCCTCACGCCGCGCTCGCCAATGCCAGTCGAGGGCCGGTGGGACCCTGTTCGTCATGCCTGGGCGCTTAGCAGGTGAGCCACTTTTCCGCGCACCTCATGCAGCCGCTGGGGGATGGTCTGGCTGTTGAAGTTGGCGTCGATCTCACGCAGCAGCGCTTCCAGCAAGGGGCTGGCCGGCGGCTCGCTGCGCCCCAGGTAATCCTCGGCCGTTTCCAGCAGGCGATGCAGGCGAGCCATCGGTTGCAGCGTCGCTTCTTCGACGGCACTGAACAGATGGCTGTTGTTGCACTGGGCCAAAAGGTCTTTCAGCACCTCGCGACCGTGCTGCTGGGTCTCGCGGGTCGGCAGCACATAGAGCAGCGGCCAGAGGTCGGCTTCGCTGGCTTCGCGGTGGCCCCGCAGCAACGCGGCGGCGGCGATCAGGCGCTGGGATTTGACGATACGGCGGTCGGACAGTTGGATTCCGGCCTCGCGCAACCGGCGAATAGCCTGGGCCAGCGCTGGGCGCACCCGGGACAGGTCGACGTCCTTGAGCGCCTGGCCCAGCGTGTCGAGCGGCGTCAGCCCCAGCAGTTGCGGGACCGGGCGTTGTTCGGACTGCCAGCCGCCGGCCAGCATCGCTTCGAGCTGGTTGTCGGGGACGGCATCCACGAACAGGTGCAGCAGGAATCGGTCGCCGAAGGCCGCCAGCGATTCGTCGTCGGGCAGGCCGTTCGCCGCAGCGACGCAGACGCGCAAGGGGCACTGGACCTGGGTGTGGCCTCGGCGGAACCGTCGCTCATTGAGCACGCCGAGCAGGGTGTTGAGAATGGCCGTCGAGCCCAGGAACACTTCATCCAGGAACACGATGTCGGCTTCGGGCAGCATGCCGCTGGTGTCGGTTTCCACCGTGCCTTCGCGCAGTTTCTTCAGGTCCACCGTGCCAAACAGCTCCGAAGGCTCGGTGAAGCGTCCCAGCAGGTATTCGAAATAACGCCCGCCCATGGACTGGGCGACCCGACGCACCACCGCGCTTTTCGCCGTGCCGGGCGGGCCCACGACCAGGATGTGCTCCTGGGCAACCGCCGCCAGCACGATCAACTCGGCCAGTTGCTCACGGCCGACCAGGCCTTCGGTGGCGGCGCGTACTGCCTGACGGATCTGGGTGGCGGCGAGGTCGAGCGAAGCGGACATGGGGATCTTCCCTGAATCTGAAAGGGCCTATCTTGCCTGAAGGCGAGGGCGAACTGGGAAGTTGATCGGCATGCAAGGCCCAAGCTTGAGCCTCGTGGGGGGAGCCCGCCACGGAACATGCGCCGCCATTGCGTTGCACAATGGCGGCTGCGGCAGGCGTCCGTCGCTCACGCCGCCCCCCACGAAGGCACCTGCCTAGCGGATCGGCAACAACGCCCCAAACGCCACGAAAAAACCGCCGCAGATGCGGTTGAAACGCCGGCCCATCCGCGCCAGCCACGGCCGGACCCGGTTCGCCGCGCTCGCCACGCCGAACTCCACGGCGAATTCGACGAATGCGTAGGTCAGCGCCATGACCGTCGCCTGCAGGATCAGATTGCGCTGGGCGTCGATGAACGGCGTGATGAATGCGGTGAACAACAGCAAGGCCTTGGGGTTGGAAATCGCCGACAGCAGCCCCTGGCGAAACAGCGACCAGTCGGCCGAGCCGCTCACGTCGTTGACCGCCAGGGTCATCGCCTCCGAACGCCACAGGCTCAGCCCCAGCCAGATCAGGTAGAGCCCTCCGATGATCTTCAGCGCGGTCAACCAATGCAGCGACGCTTGCAACAAGGCGCCCAGGCCGAGGACGCACAAGGCGATCACGATGACGAAACCGAGGACGCCGCCGGTGATGGTGAACAGTGTCTTGCGGTGGCCATGGATCGCCCCGTGGGTCAGCACCAACAGGGCATTGGGGCCGGGCACCAGGGCGATGCCACAGCAGGTCAGCAGGTAGAACAGCCAGGCGTCGAGGGACATGGGGGCTCCGGTGCACGATGACAGGCGCCGATGTTGACGCGAGAAGGCCTGGACGAAAAGCGCATATTGTGGCACTCAGGTATTCGATTATCGAATGCAGGGTTTTCCACCATGACACCCAGGGATCTTCAGATCGATTGGCTCAAGTGCTTCGTCGCCGCCGTCGATACCGGCTCGCTGTCGAGCGCCGCCCTTGAGATCAACAAGTCGCAGTCGGCCGTCAGCATGCAGCTCAAGAAACTCGAGTCGGCCTTGGGTCGCCAGGTCCTGAGCCGCGGCCCGCGACACTTCCAGCTCACCAGTGACGGCGAAGCACTGCTCGGCTACGCCCGGCGCATGCTGGCCTTGCACGCAGAAACGCTGGGGGCCTTCTGGGGCGAACAGCTGAGCGGACGGATCCGCCTCGGCGTGGCGGAGGATTACGCCGCGCCTTACCTCACGCCGGTCTTGAAACGGTTCTCGGCGCGCTACGCCAGCGTCGACATCGAGTTGACCTGTGAGCAATCCACCGCACTGATTCCCCGGGTGGCCAGCGGTGAACTGGACCTGGCCCTGGTCTCGCGCGACAGTCCGCGTCGCGGCGCCTTTCTGTTCCATGAACCCATGGTCTGGGTCGGCTCGCCGCAGTTCGAGCTCTGGCGTCGGGATCCGCTGCCGATCGCGGTCTACGACGAAGAAAGCCTGGCCCGCCGCACCGCTGTGGAAACCCTGGTCCGCCATGGGCGTCGCTACAAGGTCGTCTACAACAGTTCGAGCCTGGCCGGGCAGATCGCCGCGGTGGAAAGCGGGGTCGCGGTGGCGGTGCTGACCCGCTGCTGCACCCCGGCCAACCTTCAGGTGCTGGGCCAGGAACATGGCCTGGGCGCGCTGGAATCCATGAGCGTGGCGGTCTATCGCAGCCGGGCCTCGCAAGGATCGATCGCGGTGGATGGACTGCGCAGCTTTCTGATCAAGACCCTGGGCGCCCCTGCGCAGGCCTAGCTTGTCGGCCGGGCTAACGTGGACGGCGCCGGCACCTGCCGGTTCGGGCGAAAAAGCAACACTCATTCACGCAATCTGCACGGCTATAAGTGACATCCAGGCAAAGTTAAAAAAATTACGAGCATCAAGGACTAAGCCCCTGTAAATTCCCGAAACAACTACCCAAACTATTTCTGATGGCCAAGGTCATTCATTCGCGCCGGTCGTTCTCAGTCACCGGTTTCCCCTACGTTCAGGAGCAACTCACACATGGCAGCACTGCAGAACACCACGTTCGAGGCGATGAAAGACAAACAGGCGCAGGTGCTGGGCGAATGGATCAACGGACTGGAAACCAGTGGCGCGACCCGCAACCTCAAAAGCCAGGACCTGCAGCAACAAACCAGTGAGTTCCTGCAACTGGTGATCAATGGCCTGCAAAACAACAACGGCACCAACATCAATACCCCGGGCTGGGAGTCCACGCGCCAGTTCCTCGAAAAGCTCTCCCAAAGTCGTGCCCAACTCGGGCAGGATTCGCAACAGACCGCCAGTTTCATTTTCGCCCTCAAGGGGCCGCTGTTTGCCTTGCTGCAAGCTCATTACCGTGAGCAACCGGCGCTGCTGGCCGAGCAACTGTGGGAAATCTCCGAACTGTTCGATGCGTTCGGGATGCACACCATCCGCACCTTCCAGAAATCCCGCGAGGCGGTGATCAAGCGTCAGCAGGAGGAACTGCTGGAGCTGTCCACCCCGGTCGTCAAGCTGTGGGACGGCGTACTGGCGCTGCCGATGATCGGCACCCTCGATTCGCAACGCACCCAGGTGGTGATGGAGTCGCTGTTGCAGCGTATCGTCGACACCGGTTCGGAAATCGCCATCATCGACATCACCGGTGTGCCGACCGTTGATACGCTGGTCGCCCAGCACCTGCTCAAGACCGTGACCGCCATTCGCCTGATGGGCGCCGACTGCATCATCAGCGGCGTGCGTCCGCAAATCGCCCAGACCATCGTGCACCTGGGCCTCGACCTGCAAGGCGTGGTCACCAAGGCCAACCTGGCCGACGCACTGAAACTGGCCTTGACCCGCCTGGGCGTCAGCCTTGGCAAGACGGTCTGAGCCGATGGAACGTATCCCGATTCTACAGATGGGCGACTTTCTGCTGGTCACGATCCAGGTCGACATGCATGACCAACTGGCCCTGACCCTGCAGGACGATCTGTCCGAGCGCATCAGCAAGACGTCGGCCCGCGGGGTGTTGATCGACATTTCCGCACTGGACATGGTCGATTCGTTCATCGGCCGGATGATCGCGACCATTTCCGGCCTGTCGAAAATCATGGACGCCGAGACCATGCTGGTGGGCATGCAACCGGCCGTGGCGATCACCCTGGTCGAACTCGGCCTGACGCTGCCCGGCGTCAGCACTGCGCTGAACGTCGAGCGCGGAATGAAACTGCTGCAGGAACGAGTACGCCATTCATGACCGTGCGCAGCAGCGGCACTCAACCGATCAACATCGAACAGGACGTGGTGCTCGCTCGGCAAGCGGCACGCAAACTGGCCACCGAATGCGGCATGCGCCTGATCGACCTGACCAAACTGGTAACCGCCGTCAGCGAGCTGGCGCGTAACACCATGGTCTATGGCGGTGGTGGCGACATGGATTGGCAGATCCTCGACGAGGGCGACAGGGTCGGCCTGCGCCTGGTCTTTCGCGACGAAGGGCCGGGCATCGCCGACATCAAGCTGGCGATGACCGACGGTTGGACCTCCGGCGGTGGCCTGGGGCTTGGGCTGACCGGTGCCAAGCGACTGGTCGATGAATTTGAGCTCGACACCGAGCCCGGCAAGGGCACACGAATCACGATTACCCGATGGACATGACGATCGCTGGGTCACTGACCCAGGTGCTGCTGATCGAAGACAGCAGCCAGGTCGGCCATGCCCGGCGTACCGCGCAAAGGCTCGCCGAGCAAAACGGCTTTGATGCCACCGATGCCGGACGCGTGGCCCTGGTCGCCACCGAACTGGCCAGCAATGTGCTCAAGCACGCCAGCCGCGGCGAGCTCCACCTGCGCCTGTTACCTTGTCCCGACGGGTTTGGCATCGAGATGCTCGCGGTCGATCGCGCCCAGGGCTTCGATCTGGACGCCTGCCTGACGGATGGGTATTCCACCGGGGGCACCCAGGGCATCGGCCTTGGGGCCGTGGCGCGCCAGACCGAAGTGTTCGATGTGTACGCCGATGCCCGTGGAGCGGTGTTGCTGGCGCGGCTGTATCCGCGCGGCAATCGCCAGCCGGACGTGCGTTACGGCGTCAGCCAGCATTCGCTGAACGACGATCCGGCGTGTGGCGACACCTGGCACCTGGCGTACAACGGCGCCAACATCAGTGCTCTGGTGATCGACGGCCTCGGCCACGGTGAGGATGCCGAGCGCGCGGCCAAGGCGGGGGAGCGGGCGTTCGCCCAGACCCCGTTCGCCAGTGCGGTGCTGTTGATGGAGGACATGCACCGCGACATGATTGGCACGCGTGGCGGCGCAGCCGCTTTCGCCCAGTTCAATGCCGCGCGCGATGGCCTGACGTTTACCGGCGTTGGCAACATCGGCGCCACCCTTATCAGCGCGGACAAGTCGCGGGGCCTGGTGTCGAGCCCGGGCATCGTCGGCAGCCAATACCGCAGAGCCCAGCCCTTTGACTATGCTCACGTGAACGGACATTTATTGATCATGTACAGCGATGGCTTGCAGTCCCGTTGGAATCTTCAAGACTACCCCGGCCTGGTGCACCGTCATCCCGCTGTGATCGCCACTGTCCTGCATCGCGACTTCTGCCGTGGACGCGATGATGTGACCGTGCTGGTCGTTGCCTTGGAGGCCGCCCATGGCTGAGCCGTCTACCCTGAACCCTGCCGAGCAAGCCGCGTTGATCGCCCAGTTGCAGGGCGAGAACGCCGCCCTGCGCGACGAACTCGATGAAACCAACCAGGGTGTGCTGGCGCTCTATGCCGAACTCGACACCCAGGCTGAGCAACTGCGCCAGGCCTCGGACCTCAAGAGCCGCTTCCTGTCGTACATGAGCCACGAGTTCCGCACGCCGCTGGGTTCGATCCTGAGCATCAACAGCCTGCTCGCCGATGAACTCGACGGTCCGCTCAGCCCCGAGCAGCACAAGCAGGTGGCGTTCGTCAGCAGCGCCGCCCGCGAACTCAGCGACATGGTCGATGACTTGCTCGACCTGGCGAAAATCGAAGCCGGACGGATCTCCATTTCCCCGGCGTGGTTCGACATGTTCGACCTGTTCTCGGCCCTGCGCGGGATGTTCCGGCCGATCGTCGACGCATCAGCGGTGGACCTGATCTTCGAAGAGCCCGTCGGCCTTCCGCGCCTGTACACCGATGACAAGAAACTCGCGCAGATCCTGCGCAACTTCATTTCCAACTCATTGAAGTTCACCACCCGCGGCGAAGTGCGGATCTCGGCCCGCCTGGAAGGACCGGACCGGGTGCGCTTCGCTGTCAGCGACACCGGAATAGGCATCGCGCCGGAACTGCACGGTGCATTGTTCGAGGACTTCATCCAGGTCGACTCGCCCTTGCAGAAACGCCTGCGCGGAACCGGCCTGGGCCTGTCGTTGTGCAAACGCTTCGCGGCGTTGCTGGGGGGCGAGGTCGGGATGGACAGTACACCGGGGGTCGGCTCGAACTTCTTCGTGACCATTCCATTGGCGCTCGCCTTGGAGAATGCCGATGAATCGTGACATTCGTCTGTTGATCGTCGACGACAACATCGCCACCCGCTATGCCTTGCGCCGGCGCCTGGAGAGCCACGGCTACGTGGTGCTGGAGGCCGGTACCGGCAGCGAGGGCCTGGCGCGGATCGCCGGCGAGCCCATCGACGCACTGATCCTGGACGTCAACCTGCCGGACATGAGCGGCTTCGACATCGTACGTACCTTGCGCGCCGATGCGCGCACCGCGTTGCTGCCGGTGATCCATGTATCGGCCGCGTCGATCCAGACCGGCGACATCATCACCGGCCTCAACGCCGGTGCCGACGCCTACCTGATTCACCCCGTGGACCCGGACGTGCTGCTGGCGACCCTGCGCACCTTGCTGCGGGTGCGCGACACCGAAAACGCGCTGCGCGAGAGCGAGGCGCGCTTTCGCGAGATTTTCGTCAACGTCTCGGCGCCAATTGCGGTGCTTGATGCTCATCTGAAAGTGCACGAGTGCAACCATGCTTTCGCGCAGATGATCCAGGACAACCATGCCCCGGAAACCCTCAGCGAATGCTTCGACGAGGACCAGGGTGCGGTTCTCGACGAGTTGCGCCAACGCCTGGCCGATGGCGAACGCTGGAAGGGCACGTTGAACATGCGCGTGCAGGGTGAGATTCGTGAAACCGAGTGGCAGATATCACCGTACCGCACGCCGCAACTGAGCCTGGTGTTCATCGAGGACGTCACCGAACACCGCCACCGTGAGCGTTCTCACCTGGCACGGCTGGACGACACCACCACGCAACTGGCCAAGGAAGTCGCCGAGCGGGCGCGCGCCGAATCACAATTGCTGCAAGTGCAGAAAATGGACGCACTGGGCAAGCTCACCGGCGGCATCGCCCATGACTTCAACAACCTGTTGACCGGCATCATCACCAGCCTGGAACTGATCCAGAAACGCATGGCCGATGCACGTCCGGACAAGGTTCAGTTTTACGCCGAGGCGGCACTGAATTCGGCAATGAGCGCGGCCTCCCTCACGCATCGACTGCTGGCCTTCGCTCGCCAGCAGCCCCTCGACACCCGTCCGGTGGACATCAACGAGCAAGTGCGCTCGCTGGAAGAGCTGCTGATGCGCACCATTGGCGAACGCATCAACCTCAAGCTCGAATTGACCACCAAACCGGCGATTGCGCTGGTCGACCCGGTGCAACTGGAAAGCGCGGTACTGAACCTGGTGATCAACGCTCGGGATGCGCTGCCCAAGGGCGGTAACATTTGGCTCAACACCTATGCGGCGCATTCCCATGGCGCCCCCAACCTGGCCGATGGCGCGTATGTCGCGTTGTCGGTGCGCGACGACGGCACCGGCATCGATCACAGTGTGATCGACAAAGTGTTCGAGCCGTTCTTCACCACCAAGCCGCTGGGGCAGGGCACCGGTTTGGGGCTGTCGATGATCTACGGCTTCGCCCGTCAGTCTGGCGGCGATGCGCACATCCGCAGCGTGGCGCGGTGCGGCACTGAAGTGACGATCATGCTGCCGGCCACCGGCGACTCGACACAGGCTTACGTCGCCCCGCTCATTGTCGACCCGCAGGCTTCTGGCGAGCATGTGCTGATTGTCGAGGACATGCCTTCGGTGCGCCTGTTCGTGACCGAAGTGCTGGAGGATGCGGGCTATCGCTGCACCCAGGCACCGGATATCGAAACCGCGTTGGAGCGCTTGCAGAATGATCCGACCATTAACCTGCTGCTGACCGACGTCGGCCTGCCACGCATGAGCGGCCGGGAACTGGCCGATGTGGCGCGAGGCTGGCGTGAAGGTTTGCCCATCCTGTTCATGACGGGCTACGCCGAAACCGCGCTCAACCGCCAGGTGTTCCTGGGCAGCGGCATGGAAATGCTGGTCAAGCCCTTCCAGATCAGCGAGTTGCTGGAAAAAGTTCGCCTCACGCTGGATGCTCAGTAACCCCCCGACATCGGCGGGGTCCCGGTAGACCAGGCATTCAATTGTGCCTACAGGAGCGAGCCTCCAGGTGTGGCGTGGCCTGGGCATGCCATGGCGCCAAGGAATTTCAGGCCAGCCTGTTCAGGTTTGCGCCAGACGGTCGATACCCTGATAGACGCCCAGTGCGTGATTGCCGGTGCCGCCGTGAGGGGTGTGTCACCCAGATCCTTCACCCATCGTTTTCAGTGGAATTGGCATGGCCAAAAAAATCTCCCTTTTCGCCTTGCTATTGCTGCTTGCTGCCCCGGTCGGGTGGGCGGGTGTGGCGAAGCTTGATGTCGAGATTCTCGAGGGCACGGGCAAGCGGTTACCCGATGCGGTCATTACCCTCAAAGGCCCTATCGATGGGCCCTCAACTGACTTGGCCGCCAGCATGGACCAGCGCAACCAGCAGTTTGCGCCTCACGTACTGGCAGTGCACACCGGCTCCCTGATCAAGTTTCCCAACAGCGACAACATCCGCCACCAGGTCTACTCGTTTTCACCCGCCAAGCGCTTCGAGCTGCGTCTGTACGAGGGCATGCCCTCCGAGCCGGTCCTGTTCGACAAGCCTGGCGTGGTGGTCCTGGGCTGCAACATCCACGACCGCATGCTGGGCTACGTCTTTGTCACCGACGATCCGTTCTTTGCCGTCAGCGATGCTCAAGGCAACGTGGCGCTGGACAAGCTCGCGGTCGGTGAATACCACGTGACCCTTTGGCACCCGCAGCTCAAAGGGATGCAGCCGATCGATGCCGGCACGCTGAAACTTCCTGCCAGCGGACTCCAGCAGCACTACACGCTGACACTCGAACCGTTACCTGAACAGATGGCGCCCGCGACCAGTGCCTTCGGTGATGCCTTCAAGCGAGCCACTCGTGAAACTGCGCAATAGTTTTCAGGCGCAAGTCGCGGCAGTGATGATCTTGCTGTCGCTGCTGGTGATCGGCTTGTTGTATTTCAGCGTCAATGCGGCGACCCGCACGGCCGTGCGAGGGCAGGCCGACGCACAACTGGACGTCGGCACGCGCATCTTCGAACGGCTGATGGAAGTCCAGGGGCGGCGCCTGGCCGATGGCGTGCAGCTGTTAGCGGCCGACTTCGGCTTTCGCGAAGCGGTGGCCAGCCGGGACGCGGCAACCATCCGTTCAGTGCTGATCAACCATGGCAAGCGGATCAATGCCAGCGACATGATCCTGCTGAGCATGGATGGCACGATACTCGCCAGTACCCTTGACCATACGCCCGATGGATCGCTGTTCCAGTACGACGGCGCGCTGCGCCTGGCACAACGTACGCGCCAGGCCATGGTGATCGTGCCGTTGCAGGGCAAGCCGCATTTGTTGGTGGAAACGCCCGTGCTCGCGCCTCTGCCGGTGGCCAGGGTGGTGATGGGGTTCAGCATGGACGAGGCCTTTGCCCGTGAACTGCGCTCACTCACCAACCTGCAAGTGTCGTTTCTTGCCGTCGATCGGCAACAACCAGGGGGGCTGGTCAGCACTCAGCCAGAGGTATTGCACGGGCCAATATCCCGCTTGATGCTCGGCTCGTCCATCCGCAGCGGGGCCATGCCGACGGAACACCTGAATCACAACTACCTCAGCCAGTTACTGACGCTGGCCGACGGTTCGGGTGAGTACGATGGGCAAGTGATCGCCTTGCTGCAAAGCCCGCTTGACGCAGCCATGCAGGCCTTCGCGCCGCTGGATGAAAAAATCCTGGTGATTAGCCTGATGGCGCTGATCGCCTCGCTGGTCGGTGCCTTGCTGTTGGCCCGGGGGGTGTCGCGGCCGGTCAAGTCGCTGGCCTTGGCGGCGGAGCGCATCGGGCAGGGCGATTACCAGACCCCCGTGGTATTGCCGCGCGCCGATGAACTCGGCTTGTTGGCCAGCGCCGTCAACGCCATGCAAAGAGGCATTGCCGAGCGTGAGCAACAACTGGCCCACAATGCGTTGCATGACCCGGTCACCGACTTGCCCAACCGGGCACTGGCCATGGAGCGCCTGGGCAGTGCGATCAGCGCAAAACGGCCGATGGCATTGATCTTCCTGGGCATCGAGAACCTGCGCGGCATCAACGAAACAGTGGACCCCGAGACGGTTGACCGGTTGCTTCGTCAAACCGGCCAGCGCATCCAGGCCCTGTTGCAACCTGGCGACACCGTGGCGCACCTGATCGCCGAGGAATTTCTGATCCTGCTCGACGGGATGGACAGCGACGCGGCGGTGGCTATCGCCGACCAACTGCAGCAGTTGCTGCTCAAGCCCCAGCAAATCAACGGCCATCATTTGGCCTTGGATTGCCGCCTCGGGATCGCGGCGTACCCGGTGGATGGCGAAAACGCCCAAAGCCTGCTGGAGCGCGCATCGATCGCGATGAAGGATGCGGCTCAGATGCCAGGGCATCTGCAGGTTTACCAGCACGGGCGCGACCTGGCGCACCGTCGTCAAATCACGTTGATTCGTGACCTGCGCCATGCGGCGAACAACGGTGAGCTGGTCCTGCATTACCAGCCCAAGCTGGACATCCTCAAACATCACGTGCGCCAGGCCGAAGCCTTGCTGCGCTGGCACCATCCCCAACTGGGCTCGATCTCGCCTGGCGAGTTCATCCCGTTGGCAGAGCGCACCGGCAGTATCCAGGCCCTGACCTATTGGGTGATCAACGAGGGCATGCGTCAACTGGCCGAGTGGAATGAACGGGGCCTGTGCCTGGAACTGTCGTTGAACATCTGCGCCGAGGACCTGATCAGCGATGAGTTGCCCAACCGGGTCGCGGTGTTGTTACGCACTCACCGGTTGCCAGCCGAACAGCTGGTGTTCGAAGTCACGGAAAGCGCGGTCATGCGCGAACCCGAGCGGGCCTTGAAGAACCTTCATCTGCTGCGCGATTGCGGCATCAGCCTGTCGGTGGATGATTTCGGCACTGGCTATTCGTCCTTGGCGCACCTCAAGCGATTGCCGGTGCAAGAGCTCAAGATCGACCAGTCTTTTGTCCGCGACCTGGACGAGGCCAGTGAAGATGCGGTGATCGTGCGCTCGACGATCGAGATGAGCCACAACCTGGGGCTCAAGGTGGTGGCTGAGGGCGTCGAATATGCCCACAGCCTTCGGTTACTCGAGCGCTGGCATTGCGATACAGCGCAGGGTTACCTGATCAGCCCGCCGCTCAGCGCCGCAGCCTTCGCGGCCTGGGTGGCGTTGCCTTTGAATATCCGTACAGCGCTGGTTCATTGAACATGATGGCTTCACGTTTTTTCCTGTCGATCGGCTGCTGCATGGCCTTGGCCTTCCAACACGTTTGCGCCGATGGCGGGCGCTTGATCGCGACAGGCGGCGCCAGCAGCCTGGAAGGTGCCGCGGGCGGCGGGATCACGCCCTGGGCGATGCTGGCCGGGTACGGTGAACAGAACGAGTGGGGCGCGACCGCGTTCGCGACCTCTGTCAACCTGCCGGATTATCGGCTGGATGTGGCGGGGTTGGCCGTGGCCTATGACAACCGGGTGGAGCTGTCCTTTGCCCGGCAACGTTTCGACCTGGGGTCGCTGGTGAACAAGCTGAACCTACCGGACGACCATCTCGACCAGGACATCTACGCCATCAAGGTGCGCCTGTTCGGTGACGTGATCTATGACACCTTGCCGCAGGTCTCCGTCGGCCTGCAATACAAGCACCAGAACGATTTTCTCATCCCCAGCCTGGTGGGCGCCCGGCGCGACAGCGACACCGAGGGCTACCTGGCTGCGAGTCGGCTATTCATGGGCGCGGCGTTTGGCTACAACCTGCTGGTCAACGGCAGCCTGCGCTACAGCCGCGCCAACGAACTGGGGCTATTGGGGTTCGGCGGCGATCGTCGCGATACCCGCAGCGTGCTGAAGGAAGGCTCGCTGGCCGTGTTGCTCAATCCGCGCTGGGCCTTGGGTATCGAGTATCGCCAGAAACCGGACAACCTGTCCTTCAGCGGGGAGAGTGACTGGTCTGATCTGTTTGTGGGTTACTTCCCCAACAAACACGTATCAATGGTACTGGCCTACGCGCGACTGGGTGAAATCGCGACGCTCGATCGCCAGAACGGCTTGTACTTGTCCATTCAGGGGGGCTTCTGATGCGTGGGGTCCTGCTGATGCTCATCGTGCTGCTGGGCGCGTGCACACAACCCTTGCCCAAGGACGACAGCCTCTATCAAGACCTCGGCGGCCAGCCGGGAATTACCGCGATCGTCGAGGGCATGTTGCTGAACATCGCCCGTGATGACCGTATCGTGGAGCGCTTTCGCAGAATCGATATCCAGCG
Organism: Pseudomonas sp. MS646; assembly: GCF_036693845.1. Lineage (NCBI taxonomy): Bacteria > Pseudomonadati > Pseudomonadota > Gammaproteobacteria > Pseudomonadales > Pseudomonadaceae > Pseudomonas > Pseudomonas sp. MS646. The sequence goes on along the minus strand of NZ_CP144763.1, from coordinate 3,065,195 downwards.
GTTGCGCGACAAACTGATCGAACAGTTTTGCGTGGAGGCGGGCGGCCCCTGCACCTATACCGGCGACACCATGGCCGAAAGTCATAAAGGACAAAAGGTCAGTCGCAGTGACTTCAATGCCCTGGTCGAGGACCTGATCGCTGCGATGGATGAGCAACGCATACCGGTGCCTGTGCAGAATCGCCTGATCAAGCGCCTGGCACCGATGCGCGGCGAGGTCATCGAAAAGTGATGGACCGGCGCCATGACATCAGCAGGCAAGGGCCTGTTCGATATTTTGATTGCCGTCTGCATGGGCAGCCTGCCCGGTAGCCGCTATAGTGCGCGTTTTACGCCACTCCGGCGCTGACACGGCAGTCACAGGAACCTTCCACATGTCCCATGGCGAAATCGCTACCCGCCCTGAAATCACCCACGTCCCACTTTCGGCAAGCGTTGAACAGGCCCGCCAACTGATACCACCCGCCGAAGCACGCCTGGCGCAGCGCAAGCGCGTGGTGCTCAAGCCGTTCATGATCGTTCAGGGGCTGGTCTGCGGGTACTTCCTGATCAAATGGGTGGGGCAGGGGCACTACATCGGCGGTCCGATTCTCGCGGGGCTGCTCTGGTGCGTGACCTGGGTCTTCAGCCTGCCGCTGGCGCTGTTCTGGCGCCAGGAAAGCCGCGAACTCAAACGCGTTCAAGACAATGTCGGCGTCGTCCTGCACAAGACCTGCACGGACTTCCTCGCCGAACAGGCACTGGGGCCGTATCGCTGGATCTCCCGCGGGGAAAACATGCTCGGGTTGTTTCCGGAAACCGGCGTGCTCTATCTCTATGCAGAGGCGTCCGGCTACCAACATGCGCTGATCGATGCGCCGCAAGTGGTTCGCCAAGTGCGGGTCGATGAGAAAGTCCAGACCGTCCACACCTCCAACACCCATACCACCCACAGCGAGCGTCGGGTCAGCAGCACGCACTTTGGCGGCGAGATCGGCAAGGGCACGTCGAACTCCACCACCTACACGTCCAGCACGACCCACCACACCTTTACTTTGCAGATTCAGTTCCAGATCGGTGCCGGCACGCCGTGCTGGACCACCTGGTCATTCGGCAACGACTGGCAGGAAGCGGAAAACTGGCGGTTGCAGATTGCCCAGGCGGCGGGGTTGTAGACCCGCGCTCACGGCAACAGGCCCGAGCGATCCTGGTTCAAGCAGACAGGGCCCCTGAGGAGCCCTTGTCGTTGGGAAGTCCTGCCGTGCTATGCTCACTGCCAATATAGGGTAGGGGGGGATGCTATGGCGCATACAAAAGCAGGCAAAGAACAGCTACTCAAGCGTGTGAAGCGTATCGCCGGGCAGGTGCAGGCGATCGAGCGTGCACTGGAGGGTGACGCCGACTGCGCCAAGACATTGCATCTGGTCGCGGCGACGCGGGGTGCAATGAACGGTTTGCTCGACGAAATCATCGAGGACCATGCCCGGGAGCATGTCGCCAAGCCAGGCCTGACCGATCAGGAGCGGGCACAAGGCGTAGAAGAACTGCTCGAAGCCATCCACCGGTATTCAAAGTGAGCACTGCATTGAGCACTCATTCCGTTCATAGCCACAATTTCCTGGGGGCCGCCCACGATGCCAATGCCAAGCGCACCTTGTGGGTGGTGACACTCACGGTGGTGATGATGGTAGGGGAGATTGCCGCCGGCTACATCACCGGCTCGATGGCGCTCCTGGCTGATGGTTTCCACATGGCAACCCATGCCGGCGCGCTGGGCATCGCGGCGGCCGCCTATGCATTCGCCCGCAAGCATTCGCAGAGCCCTGCCTACAGTTTCGGCACCGGCAAGGTGGGTGACCTGGGAGGGTTCGCCTCGGCGTTGATCCTCGGCTTGATCTCGTTGGGCATCGGGGTCGAATCGGTGATTCGGCTTTTCGAGCCGTCCCAGGTGCAGTTCACGATGGCGATCCTGATCGCGGTCATCGGGCTGATCGTGAACATCGTCAGTGCCTTGCTGCTGAGTGGAGGCGGCCATGACCACGGACATTCCCATGACCATCACGCTCACGGTCACGCCCATGGCCAGGACAACAACTTGCGCTCCGCCTATGTCCACGTGCTCGCCGACGCGGTCACGTCAGTCATGGCCATCGTGGCGCTGCTGGCCGGCCGGTTTCTGGGCTGGGTATGGCTCGACCCGCTCATGGGCATTGTCGGGGCGCTGGTCATTGCCCGCTGGGCGTGGTCGCTGATCAAAGACACCGCGGCGGTGTTGCTGGACAAGACGGATGAGCACGTCGCCGAAGAAATCCGCGCGCTGCTTGATCAAGCCGGCCGGCTCCAGATCACCGACCTGCACGTGTGGCGGGTAGGGCCGCAAGCGCGTGCAGCCATCGTCAGCGTGCAGGGCCCGCGAGCGTTTTCCGCGGAGGATGTACGGGCGGCGTTGAGCGCGGTACATGAAGTGACTCATCTTACGGTGGAGTACCGGGCGGTGGAGAACTAGCCCCGTCAGGTCTTGAGCGGCGTTGCCTTGGCATTGCCGCTCGCCATCTGTCTGTTCACTTTGGATCCAATCATAGTTTTTGCAAATTAATTTTGGATGAGCGTTGTCGCTGGCGGTCACTGTGCCGGGAGCCGAAACGTTGCCGGCCGCATCGGTCAAGACGACCTCAAGGGTCTGGCCATTGGTCTGCGGGCTGCTCAGTACCACCTCGAACCGGCCATCAGTGCCAACCGTCCCGGTGCCCAGTAGGTTGCCCAGTGCATCACGTATGGTGAGCAGGCTCCCGGCTTCCCCCAGGCCGCTCAGCGTCAACCCGTCACTGCTCAGTGCCAGCCCTGTGGGTGCGTCAGGCGCCGTCGTATCGACCGTCGCGCCGTTGCCGCCACCACCGCCACTGGCGACCGCGCCGGCCGCGGCCGCGGTACCGCCCACCCCGAGCAAGCCGAGACCAGCAAAAGCCCAGACCGGCGTCGCACCTTCGACGACGCCGGCACCGGCAATCAACTCGTCCAGCGAGGAGACTTCTTCGAAGGTAAAACCGTTGAACGGCTCGGCGCTGTATCGGGCTTGCCACAGGGTGCTGGCCTCGCCCTGGAAAACCATATCGCTGGTGCTGCCATCGGCGCCGTTGTTTTTACTGGGCGCTCTAGATAGGGTCTTTTTGACAAGACCGCTGGTCGGTTTTACAAAAATGAGCTTCTTGTACAAGAATCCCCAGGCAACGCTGCCGCATGGGGGCGGCGGCGATTACGCGATTGCGAAGGACAGGACAGGAACTGTCAGAACTAGTCTTTTTTAACGGAGAGCGGGCCGGGGTATCAGCGCAACAGGGCGGACCGATAGGCACCAGGGCCGATCCCGAACGCCTGCTTGAATTGCCGGGTCAGGTGGCTTTGATCGGTAAAAATTCGTCGGTCAAAAGGAACCCGAGGCCCAGTCGCCAGCGTGGAGACAGGGGGGGCGGGAGTGTACATCGCCAGCGGACCCTAGCCGGGGAAAGGGGACGACGTCCAGCCTGCTCGGTGCAGCGCTCTTCAAGCTACTGGTGTATCTCCGCCACGGACATGGTGAACACCAGCCTGGATTTGCCTGCGTTGGAGTAGGCATGAGGGACGTCGGTTTTAGCCACCGCCGAGCTCCCCGCCGGGATGATGAGTTCTGTTTCTCCGATCACGCATTTCAGCGTTCCCTTCTCCACATGAAACAGTTCAAGTGTGCCCTGGGGGTGCCCAGGTGAGGTGAAGGATTCGCCTGGGTGCATTTCCCAGCGCCACAGCTCGATCATGTTGGGGCCGGAAGTGCCCGCCAGCAGCCGCGCCGTGCCACCCAACTCGCCGGTCCAGAGGGTGGGGATGTCCTGGCTGTCGATGACATGGGCAGAGGGGGCTTCGGTCACATTGACGATATCGGCTACGGACAGCCCCAGCGCGGCTGCGATTTTGCAGAGGATCCCGATACTGGGGTTCGCCGTGCATTTCTCTATTTCGACGACCATGCCTTTGCTCACGCCTGAGCGCCGTGAAAGCTCATCCAGCGTGATCCTTTGCGCCTTGCGTGCTTGCTTGAGTGTGCGGGCGACGGCCAGGCTGACGGCTTGAGCATCAGCACCCGGGGTAGTCGACAGGCTGGTATTGGTGGTCATTGATGAGCGTCATGAGAAAAATGAGCTGGAATTCTCAGCCCTTACCAACGGTGCCGTCAATCAGTCCGCCCTTTATAGTGGATCATATTGGTCATTATATTGACTTCGACGGTCGTCGCTGACTAGCATGAACTGACATTTAAGGTGCTGGAGGTTTTGATGCTGTCTGTACTGCCGTTAATCGATCAAGCCGTTGCAGAACTGGCTCCGCAATTCAGGGCGCTGAGCATCGTCGTGCAAGCTGCGCCTCTGACTCATCCCGAGGTTGCCCGGGCAGCCCTGGAACGTGCCTGCAAGGCAGTGCTGGCAGGTGGACCCAGCTGGGGAGAAGCCCACCTGAATGCTTGGGCCGACACATTCCGAAAGTTCGGTGCCAAGCCGCAGCGCACGCCGTGTTCCGCCGAAGCATTGCGCAAGCGGGTTCTACGCGACGGTAGCTTGCCGAGCCTGGACCCTATCGTCGATCTCTACAACGCCATCAGTATTGAGTACGCCATCCCTGTGGGCGGGGAAAACATAGAGGCCTATGTTGGCGCTCCACGGCTGGTGATCGCCGATGGCAGCGAGCCCTTCGACACGATGAAAGAGGGCGCACCGGCCTTCGAGTATCCAGACGCAGGCGAGGTTGTCTGGTGCGATGACAAAGGCGTCACCTGCCGTCGCTGGAACTGGCGGCAAGGTGTCAGGACGCGTCTGGGCGCGGACGCCACGTCCATGTGGTTCATTCTGGAGAGTTTGCCGGCGATGCCGCTCGAAGCCTTGACGCAAGCGGGCGACAAGTTGATCGAAGGCCTGGAGCAAATGATGCCAGGCGTCCTGATCGAAAGCTCATTGATTGGTCCTGGGGCCAGATAATCGAGGATGACGAAGATGTTTACTGGCCTTGGTGCGTTTCCCTTGACCCCCATGAATGAGCAGGGCGTGGACGAAAAAGCGTTCATGGGGCTCGTGCAACAACTGGCGCGGGCGAAAGTCGACACCATCGCAGCCCTCGGATCCACGGGAGGCTACGCGTATCTTTCTCGAGCCGAACGCACTCGCATTGCGCATCTGGCAGTGGAGGCGGCCGAGGATGTGCCGGTCATGGTGAGCATCGGGGCGCTGCGCACACGCGAGGTTCTGGCGCTGGCAGAAGAGGCACAGAAGGTGGGCGTCAAAGCCTTGCTGCTGCCCCCTGTTTCTTACCAGAAACTGTCTCAGGACGACGTGTTCTCGCTATACGAAACGGTCACGGCCAATATCTCGGTCCCGCTGTGTGTCTATGATAATCCGGGGACCACCCATTTCGAATTTACCGACGAGCTGCATGGACGCATCGCAGCGCTGCCAAATGTCGGGTCGATCAAAATCCCGGGCGTTCCCGAGTCGCCCGACCTGGCCTGCGCGCGCGTTGAGCGCCTGCGTGAGCTGATTCCAAGTCATGTGACGATCGGAGTCAGCGGTGATGTGTTCGCCGCCGTGGGCATGAATGCTGGCTGCGATGCCTGGTACTCCGTTATGGGAGGTCTGTTTCCCCATACGGCGTTGGCAATCACGCGAGCGGCGTTGTCAGGTGACGCCGATGAAGCTACACGCCTTTCTGACGCCTTGAAGCCGCTTTGGGCGTTGTTCCGCCAATTTGGCGGCAGCTTTCGCGTGATTGCGACAGCGGCGGAGCTTCGCGGCCTTACCTGCTTTCCGAGTGTCCCGCTGCCACTACGGACTGTTACCGGGGAAGGGCGCGATCAAATTGCCGCCGTGATCGACGCGCTTGAATTGAGCTGAACATCGCACTGTTCTCCTGCCTCCTTCTCGCGGTGGGAGGCAGCAGCGCTTATGCCAGCAGTCCCAACCACTTGGAATATTGTCAGGTCAGTATATTGACTTTTATAGTCGGTAGACTGAAGCTGGACAGGAGGCGTAGAAACCGCCGCAATGAATTCCAGCCGAGCGCCGCCCCCTTGCGGGCTGGTAGCTCACAGATGGCTTGAGGGTGTCTTGGATCATGAAATACGTCAGCACGCGGACGCCTGGAAGAACATTCGAATTCAGCGAAGTGCTGATGGGCTCGTACGCACCGGACGGTGGCTTGTACGTGCCGCGCAAGGTACCCCGCTTCAAAAAGGAAGCGCTCACCCGGCTAGAATGGTTGCCCTTTCATGAGTTGGCTCGACACGTGATTGCGCCCTTTGTCGGGGACTGGATTGAGCAAGGACAACTGTCTCATCTGCTTGAAGAGACGTTTGGCGGCTTTAAAAGCAACGCCGTTGCACCGCTGCACCAGACAGCAAGCAACGAGTGGGTACTGGAATTGTTCCATGGCCCTGCCGGTGTCTATCAAGACCTTGGGCTCCAGTTAATGTCGCGTTTTGTTCAGCACGAGTTACTGAAGAGTTCAAGGGAGGCGTTGGTTCTAGGTTGTACAGGCGGGGACACGGGCGCTTCGGCTATAAAAGCTTTTTCGGGCATCAAGGGTGTCACTCTCTTGGTGCTGCACCCCTTGAAAGGAATAACCCCAGCCCATCGTCGTCGGTTACTGAGTGCGAGTGCGGAAAATGTGGTCAATATAGCGGTTGACGGGGACTACTCCGATTGTCATCGCTTGTGCGAACAATTCTTCCGCCAACGTCACGATTCAAAGCGGCCGATCATTTCGTTCAACTCTGTGAACTGGGTTCGCGTACTGGCGCATCTGTCGTTCTATTTTTATTCCGCGCTACAACTCGGTGCGCCTAAGCGAGAAGTCGCATTCAGTGTACCCACGGCAAATTCTGGCGCGCTATACGCCGGTTATATGGCCAAGGAAATGGGGCTGCCCATACGGCAGTTGGTTGTTGCCACTAACGCCAACGCCGGCCTGCACCACTTCCTGCAGTCAAACCTCTACAGCCGCAGTGAAATCCGCACCACCAACACACCCAGCATGAATGTTTCACTGGCTTCGAACTTTGAGCGCTTGCAATGGAGCATGCTCAATCGATGCACAGAAAAAGTCGTTCGGAACATGGAATTGTTGGAGGGCAGCGGCGCGGTCCAGTTGGAACAGGATGAATGGTTGGGCGCACGAAAGTTGTTCGATTCGCTGGCCGTGGACGACGCCGATGCATTGACTTGCATTCATGAGTTGTTTGCGCAGAACGGGTATCGGATCAGCGCCAATACCGCTGTCGGCTTGCACGCCGCCCGGGTGAGCAGGCGCAGCCTGCTCATCCCCATGATCTGCCTGGCAACGACCCATCCCTCGGACCACGGCCGCCAGGAGGATGCAGCAGGCTCGTCGGCACCTGAACCAGACTGCCTTTGCATCGCTAATGACAGTAGGGCGCTGGCTGAGTGGGTCGGGGTCTTATCCAAAGACACGGAGTCTCACTTGTTATAACGTCGGAGCCAGAGATGAAACGTGTTTTAGATAAGGTGGATGAAAAAATCCTGGAAGCATTGACCCGTAATGCACGACTGTCTCATAACGACATTGCCATGAAGGTCAACTTATCCAGAAACGCCGTCAGGTTGCGAATAGAACGCCTGGAGCGCGATGGTTATGTCAGAGGGTACACCATCGTCAAAGGCATGCCTTCTAACGATACCGGGCCTATCAAGGCACTCATCTTCGTCTACCGTAAAGAACGCATGCGTGATGCTGAAGTGGTTCGCTGTGTAGTGTCCATGCCGGAAGTTATTTCCTGCAATGTCATGAGTGGTGATTGGGACTTGGTATTAACCGTCGAAGCAATCAACGCCGATCGCATTCACAAAGTATGGGCAGAGATATCGGCACTTCCTGGCGTCTTGAACACCGTCACCTCTTTCGTCTTGTCCAGCGCCAAATAGCAAGTTGCACGGTGATGCGAGCAATTTGCTCGCGACAACGTTCTATTTGCCATATTCGTAAAGTTAAATCACTGGATTACCATTTCAGCACCACATCATAACAATGAGAACCCTGTCGTGACTGAATATAAAGTAGCCTTGCTTGGCTTTGGTGGCGTTAATCGCGCCTTGACTCAACTTATTGCCGATAGGAACTCACGTTGGGCAGATGAACTGGGCTTCACGTTGAAGGTTGTCGGTGTCAGCGACCTTTACCTGGGTTCGATCATCGACAAAGACGGCCTGGATGCACAGGCGTTGGCTGCCGTGCCGGCTGTCAAAGGCAGTTTCGCCACGTTGCCAGGTGGTAACGCCGAACCGGCAAACGAAACCGTGATCCGCTTTTCGGGTGCGGACATTGTCGCTGAGGCAACCTTCACCAATCCTGTGGACGGGGAGCCTGCCACCACGTTCTGCCGCTGGTCCCTGGAAAAAGGCGTCAGCGTCGTGACCACGAATAAAGGCCCCGTGGCGCTTCATGCGCAAAGCTTGAAAGCATTGGCTCAAAGTACCGGTGCCCGGTTCGAGTTCGAAGGGGCTGTCATGAGCGGAACCCCGGTCATCCGATTGGCCAAGGAGTTACTCGCCGGCTCGCAAATCACTGGGTTCAAGGGGATCCTCAACGGTACGTCCAACTTCGTGCTCTCCAGCATGGAAAACGGGTTGGACTTTTGCGGTGCGGTCGCTCAGGCCCAGGCGCTGGGTTATGCCGAAGCCGACCCAACAGCCGATGTGGAAGGGCACGATGTGCGCCTGAAGGTTGCCATCCTGGCCAACGAACTGTTGGGCGCCCAGCTCAAGCCTAACGATGTTGTGTGCAAAGGCATCTCGCAGATCACCGCCGGGAACATCGCTGAGGCGGCCAAGGTGAATGCCCGTTGGAAATTGATCGGCAGCGCGGAAAAACAGGCCGACGGCTCGATTTCAGCTTCCGTGAGCCCCCAGTTACTGCCCGCCGATGATGCGCTCAGTGCAGTCAGTGGCGCCACCAACGCAATCACCTTCGCCACGACCCTTCTGGGTCCCGTCACGGTGGTGGGGGCGGGGGCCGGTCGTGTTGAAACCGCCTTCGCCTTGCTCGCCGATATCGTGAGCATCCACAACCACAAGACAGCGTCAGGTAAGTCATCATGAATAGCTTGAGTCTTTCGCTCGCTGCTGATTACAAGGCCATAACGGTGTTCAACCCGTTCGACGGCAGCACCGTGGGAGAAGTGACGGACATGCCTGCCTCCTCGGCCACTACGATTGTCGACACGGCTCTCCTGGGTGCTTCAGTGGCCAAAAACCTTGCCCGCCATGAACGCGCGAGCATCCTGGAAAAGGCCGCGCATGCGGTCGAGCGTGACAAGGACGCTTTTGCCCAACTCATCGTCGCGGAGTCAGGCAAGACCCTGAAACAGGCACGAAAAGAAGTGCTGCGCTGCGTCAACACGTTGAAGCTGTCAGCCGAAGAAGCCAAGCGCAATGCCGGTGAAGTCGTACCTTTCGACGCTTATGTCGGCTCCGAATCGCGCCAGGGCTGGTTCACTCGCGAACCACTGGGGGTAATTCTTGCAATCACGCCCTACAACGACCCGCTGAACCTGGTCGCACATAAACTGGGGCCCGCCATTGCCGGTGGCAATGCAGTTGTTCTCAAGCCGTCGGAGCTCACGCCGTTATCGGCGATCAAGCTGGTGGAATGCCTTGTCGACGCGGGCCTGCCGCGGGTCGTGGTGACGGTCGCTACCGGTGGCGCCGCGCTGGCCAAGGCCTTGGTCGCCCATCGCGCCGTGCGCATGGTGTCGTTCACGGGGGGCTTTGTCACCGGTGAGCAGATCTCGCGTACCGCCGGCCTGAAGAAACTGGCCATGGACCTCGGGGGCAACGCACCGGTCATCGTAATGGCCGATTGTGCACTGACTGAGACGGTCGATGCTTGCGTATCGGGGGCTTTCTGGGCCGCCGGTCAAAACTGCATAGGGACCCAGCGAATCCTCATCGAGGCCCCACTCTATGAAGCTTTCAAAACACGCTTCGTCGAAAAGACCCGAGAGCTGATCGTGGGCAACCCGGCCGATGAGCAAACCGATGTCGGGCCGATGATCACCGAGGCATCTGCCAAGCGCACCGAAGAGGTGGTCAATGACGCCATTGCCCAAGGTGCCACCCTGTTGTTCGGCAACACGCGCAGGGCCTCACTTTACTCGCCCACGGTGCTGGAGGGCGTCGACCGCCAATGCCGGTTGTGGTGCGAAGAGGTATTCAGCCCGGTGGTCATCCTGCAGCGCGTCGCGTCTTTGGATGAGGCGTTGGCGCTGGCCAACGAACCCGAGTACAGCCTGCATGCCGGGATTTTCACCAGCAATCTGAATGTGGCGATGACCGCTGCCAAGCGACTTGAAGCCGGTGGCGTGATGATTAATGACTCTTCCGACTATCGCTTCGATGCAATGCCGTTTGGAGGGTTCAAGTACGGCAGCATGGGCCGTGAGGGCGTACGTTTCGCCTATGAAGACATGACGCAGCCCAAGGTGGTTTGCATCAACGATGCCGGTGGCCGCTAGGCCGCTCTTCGGCTTGAGCACGACACACAACAATAAAGAGGAATCGACATGCGCCCCGACAAGCACAATCTCTCGACCCTGTCTGCAGCGACATTGGCCGTTCACGGCGGGAATGTCGCCGATGCCACCAGCGGCGCGGTCCGCACGCCATTGGTCATGGCCAACTCCTACCTGTTGCCGGAGGACCCGGCGACCATGGACTGGTCGAGCCCCGATGGTCTCGTGTACACCCGCAACCAAGGCCACAACCAGGTCTGCCTGGAGAAAAAACTGGCCGCCCTTGAGGGCTGTGAAAACGCCGTGGTGTTCGCCACCGGTGTCGCGGCGTTGCACTCGGTGTTTTTCTCGTTCTTGAAAAGTGGCGATCATGTGATTGTCAGTGACATTACCTACCAGGCGGTCTGGAAGCTTTTCGCCGAGCTTCTGCCTGAGCGCTACGGCATTGAAGCAACGTTCGTGGATGTCGGTGACCTGGAATCGGTTCGTGGGGCCATTCGGCCCAACACCCGGTTGATCCATACTGAAACCATCGCCAATCCCACCACCAAGGTGGCGGACATTGCGGCATTGGCCGACATTGCCCATGCGCACGGCGCACTCATCTCGGTGGACGCCACGTTCACGCCTCCGCCATTTTTTCGGGCGAGCGAGCACGGTGTCGACTTCGTCGTTCATTCATTGACCAAGTACATCAACGGCCATGGCGATGCCATGGGTGGGGTAGTGATCGGCTCCCATCAGTTGATCAACAAGATTAAGAATGATGCGTTGGTTGACCTGGGCGCGACTATTTCGCCGTTCAATGCCTGGATGATCATGCGCGGCTCCGTCACGTTGCCATTGCGCCTCAAGCAACTGTTGAGCACCGCCGAAAAGCTGGCTCAATTCCTGGACAACGATGATCGGATTGCCTACGTCTACTACCCAGGCTTGCCGTCCCACCCGCAACACGAGTTGGCACGCCGGCAATTCGAGGGCAAGGGCTATGGGGCGGTAATGGCTTTTGCGGTAGAGGGCGACCCTGACACCCAGAACCGCTTTGTTTCGAACCTGCGCATTATCACCTCGGCCGTTTCACTGGGACATGACGAATCGCTGATCGTGCATGTGGGGGCAGAAGGGCGGGGCGGCTTTGACAAGTATCCCGAGGAGTTTCGCAAGTATGGTCACTTGCGTTTTTCGGTGGGCCTGGAAGATCCAGAAGACTTGATCAAGGACATCACATTCGCGTTGGACGCAACGTTCAAGTGATGTAACGACTGTTGGCATGTAACAGGGTTTGGTCAACCCGTCTTTTACCCCCGTGCTCGCGGGGGTCTTTTTAACAAGGTCAGCCTAGTAGTTGTCGCTCAAGCGAACGACGGGGTTTGCCATTGGCTTGGGAATTATTCATGGCTTGGGTCAGTTTGTTCATTGCCGGTTTATTGGAAGTGGTCTGGGCTTTTTCGATGAAACAATCCGAGGGGTTTACGCGGTTAGTTCCCTCGGTCATCACATTCATCACGGTCATCACCAGTTTCGCGCTGCTGTCGTTTTCGATGAAGAGCTTGCCGCTGGGCACCGCTTACATGATCTGGACCGGTATCGGTGCGGTCGGCGCCTTCGCTGCGGGCATCTTTTTCATGGGGGAGCCCGTCACGCTGCTACGGATCCTGGCGGCAGTCCTGATCGTCGGCGGGCTGTTGTTGATGAAACTGGTGTCTGCCTGAAACGCGAGCATTTTGCTCGTAATTACGTTCACTTTGCCATATTCGTAAAGTCGTCGCAGTCAGGTAACGTTTGAATTGAAGCACTGAAGTGCCCTACTAACAATGTGCTGCTCGCTGTCAGGTTGTCCGCTGTTCACTGCCCTTAATCCAACTACAATATCTAGGGAATTACGTATGATCTCGCTAAAGAAACTTTCTTTGTTGATATGCCTGGCTGTGTGTGCAGGCAGCGCTTCGGCCAAAGAATACTCCACCCTGCGTTTCGGCGTGGATGCCAACTACGCGCCGTTTGAGTCCAAGGCTGCTGATGGCAGCCTTAAAGGCTTCGATATTGACTTGGGTAACGCGATCTGCGCAAAGCTCTCAGTCAAGTGCATCTGGGTGGAAAGCGATTTTGATGGTTTGATTCCAGGTCTCAGGGCCGGCAAGTTCGACGGCATCCTGTCTTCCATGACCGTGACACCCACCCGGGAAAAAGCCATCGATTTTTCCAGCGAACTGTTCTCCGGGTTCACGTCCTATGTGTTCAAGAAAGGTTCAGGGCTGAGCGCGGACGTCGCGTCACTCAAAGGCAAGCGGGTGGGCTACTTTCAAGGCAGCATCCAGGAAGCCTACGCCAAGGCTGTGCTGGACAAGGCAGGCGTAAAAATCCAGTCCTATCAAAATCAGGACCAGGTGTATTACGACCTGGTAGCAGGACGGCTGGACGCCTCCCTGCAGGATACGCTGCAAGCACAGTTGGGCTTTATCAACTCGCCCCAGGGCGCCGATTACGAAATGAGCCCGCCCGTGGAGAGCCCTTACCTGCCATCCAAGACGGCTATCGGCATCGTCAAAGGCAACTCAGCACTCAAGGCCATGCTGGACAAGGCGATCCAGGCCCTGCATGAAGACGGCACCTACGATTCGATCCAAAAGCAGCATTTTGGCGACCTGAATCTTTACAGCGGCAAATAACCACCCGGCGCCCGTCCGCCGGATGGGCGTTCCTCGCGATAGGTTGTTGATCATGTTCGAAACACTGTTAGGCGCACTCGGGCTCTCCGCATTCAGTTTGCAGGGGTTCGGCCCCTTGCTGCTGGACGGCGCCTGGATGACCGTCAAGTTGTCCCTGTCTTCCTTGGCGCTCAGCGTATTGCTCGGGCTGATGGGGGCCGGCGCCAAGCTTTCCGGCCTCAAGCTGCTGCGTTTGCCGGCGCAGCTCTACACCACACTGATCCGTGGGGTCCCGGACCTGGTCCTGATGCTGCTGATTTTCTACAGCCTGCAAACCTGGCTGACCGTCATCACAGGGGCGCTGGATTGGGAGTACATCGAAATCAATCCCTTTGTCGCCGGGATCATCACCCTCGGGTTTATCTACGGCGCTTATTTCACCGAAACTTTTCGCGGTGCCATGCTGGCGGTACCCCGTGGGCAGGTCGAAGCGGCGACAGCCTATGGCTTGAGTCGTGCGCAGCGCTTTCGCTTCGTAGTGTTCCCGCAAATGATGCGGTTCGCCCTACCGGGACTTGGCAATAACTGGATGGTGATCCTTAAAGCCACAGCACTGGTCTCGATCATCGGCCTGGCTGACTTGGTGAAAGCGGCCCAGGATGCGGGAAAGAGTACTTATCAGCTGTTCTTTTTCCTGGTGCTGGCCGCCCTCACGTACCTGGTCATCACCAGCGTTTCCAATGTCATCCTGCGCATTCTCGAAAGGCACTACGCGGCGGGTTCACGGGAGGCGGTACGATGATCGAGTTACTGCAAGAGTACTGGAAGCCTTTCGTCTACAGCGATGGCCAGCAGGTGACCGGCCTGGCCATGACATTGTGGCTGCTCAGCGCTTCATTGCTCATTGGCTTTATCGCCTCGATCCCTCTGTCCATCGCTCGTGTATCGCCCAGGTTCTACGTACGTTGGCCGGTGCAGTTCTACACCTACCTGTTCAGGGGGACGCCGCTCTATATCCAACTGCTGATCTGCTACACCGGGGTCTATAGCCTGGCGGCCATACGGTCCCAGCCACTGCTGGACGCGTTTTTCCGTGACGCGATGAACTGCACCATTCTGGCCTTCGCCCTTAACACCTGCGCCTACACCACGGAGATATTCGCCGGCGCCATTCGCAACATCCCCCATGGAGAAATTGAAGCGGCAAAAGCGTATGGCCTCTCAGGTTGGAAACTCTATGCATTCGTGATCATGCCGTGCGCCTTGCGTCGTTCACTGCCGTACTACAGCAACGAAGTGATCCTGATGCTTCATTCGACAACCGTGGCCTTCACCGCAACGGTGCCAGACATTCTCAAAGTCGCCCGTGATGCAAACTCGGCGACTTTCCTGACCTTTCAATCGTTTGGGATGGCTGCAGCGATTTACCTGGCGGTGACTTTTGCATTGGTTGGCGTGTTCAGAATGGCCGAACGTCATTGGCTGGCTTTTTTAGGGCCGACTCACTGAGCCCGATAGGGCCAATCCCAATCCGCGTTAGAGGATGATTGCGAACATGTACAAATTGACGGTTGAAGGTCTGTACAAACACTACGGTAACCATGAAGTGCTCAAGGGCGTTTCCCTGCAAGCCAAGACGGGTGATGTCATCAGCTTGATCGGCGCCAGTGGTTCGGGAAAGAGCACGTTCCTGCGCTGTATCAACTTTCTCGAAACCCCCAATGACGGAACCATGAGCCTGGACGGCAAGCCGATCCGCATGATCAAGGGCCCGGCGGGCTTGCAGGTGCAGGACGATCGCGAACTGCAACAACTGCGCACGCGCCTGGCCATGGTGTTCCAGCATTTCAACCTGTGGGGGCACATGACCGTGCTGGACAACATCACCATTGCCCCGCGGCGGGTGCTGGGGGTCAGCAAGAAAGACGCGCAAGAGCGGGCCCGCCGGTACCTGGAGAAAGTCGGACTGCCGGCCCGGGTCGCCGATCAGTTCCCGGCATTTCTTTCCGGAGGGCAGCAACAACGGGTGGCGATCGCCCGGGCCCTCGCCATGGAACCTGAGGTCATGTTGTTCGACGAGCCCACATCGGCACTCGACCCCGAGGTCGTGGGCGAGGTGTTGAAAGTCATCCAGGGGCTGGCTGAAGAGGGCCGGACGATGATCATGGTGACCCATGAAATGGGCTTTGCGCGAAAGGTCTCCAACCAGTTGCTGTTTCTCCACCAGGGGCTCGTGGAAGAGCAGGGCGGGCCTGAAATCCTGGATAACCCTCGAAGCGAGCGCCTGCAGCAATTCTTGTCCAATGGGTTGAAGTGAAACGCTAAAAACCTTAGGCATACGAGTCTGCGGGCATTCGAGAGGCTGACGGCCTACCACGGTGTGGCCGTCATCAAGCACTCATCGACGCATCTTGGGCACCGAATAACAACGACAACACTCTCGGCCTTCGGATACAACATGATGATTGCCAACCTGAAGTTCAGTCATAAGGTCTTGCTTGCGGCATCGCTCGTGGTGGTCGCGGCATTTTCCCTCTTTACGCTGTACAACGACTCGATCCAGCGCAGAACCATCCGCACGAACCTGGAAAACCACTTGGAAGAAATGAGCCAGATCACCGCCGCTAGCGTGCAGGCCTGGCTTTCGGGGCGCCTACTGCTGGTTGATCATGTTGCCCAGACGCTAGCCAACGATCCCGCACCGGAGAGCGTCACACGGCTGCTGGAGCAGAAATCATTGCTGTCGACATTCACCTTCACTTATCTGGGCCGTCGCGACGGCGGTTTCGCCATTCGCCCCAAGGACGATTTGCCCGCTGACTACGACCCGCGCACGCGCCCCTGGTACATCGACGCGATGGCTGCCGGGGGAACCACCTTGACCGAGCCCTACCTGGATGTAACGACGGGGCAACTGATGATGACCATCGCCACGCCGGTCAGCCATGGCGGTCAGGCGCTTGGGGTGGTAGGCGGCGACCTGACGCTCGAAACCATGGCCAACATCGTCAGCTCACTCGATCTAGGCGGCATCGGCTATGCCTTCCTGGTCAACGCTGATGGCAAGGTATTGGTTCACCCGGACAAGGGTCAGGTGATGAAACAGCTGAGCGATATCTATCCCCAGAAGACGCCGACACTCAGTACGCACATCAGTGAGACAGAACAGGAAGGAAAACCTCGGATCCTGATGTTTTCGGCGATCAAGGGGTTGCCTTCGGTGAACTGGTACGTCGGCTTGTCCATCGACAAGGACAAAGCCTATGAGGCGCTGGGCGATTTTCGCGCCTCGGCGATTCTGGCCATGGTCATCGCCGTGGCACTCACGCTGCTCCTGCTGGGCATCCTGATTCGCGTGCTGATGCAGCCCTTGAGGCTGATGGGCAAAGCCATGCGGGATATCGCCCAGGGGGAGGGCGACCTTACCCGTCGACTGGATGTGCACTCCAAGGATGAGTTCGGAACCCTGGCCGGCGACTTCAATCTATTCGTGGAGCGTATCCAGCACTCGATACGAGAAGTCTCTTCTGCCACCACACATGTCAATGAGGTGGCCAGGCGCGTGATGCAGACCTCCAGCGCTTCCATGGCGAACTCGGACGAACAGGCCAATCGCACCCACAGCATCGCGGCGGCGATAAACGAGCTGGGGGCGGCCGCCCAGGAAATTGCACGCAATGCGGGGATTGCGTCTCACCAGGCGTCGGATGCCCGTGTTCAGGCTGAAGGCGGGCGACAGATCGTGACCCGGACGATCCATGCCATGGACGAGTTGTCCGGAAAGATCCGCCTGTCGTGCAGCAATATAGAAGCGCTGAATGGCAAGACGGAGAACATCGGACGGATCCTTGAAGTCATCAAAGGCATTTCCGAACAGACCAACCTGCTGGCGCTCAATGCCGCGATTGAGGCGGCGCGGGCGGGCGAGGCGGGGCGTGGTTTTGCCGTGGTAGCGGACGAAGTGCGCAGCCTGGCCTATCGCACCCAGACGTCAGCCCAGGAAATCCATACGATGATCGAAGAGCTTCAGGTAGGCGCACGTGCAGCGGTTCAGACCATGAGCGAAAGCGAGCGCTACAGTAAGGATGGCGTGATGATCGCCTACCAGGCTGGCGAGCGGTTGAGCAGCGTGACGGATGGCATTGGCCAAATCGACGGGATCAATCAGTCGGTGGCGGCTGCAACGGAGGAACAGACGTCGGTCATTGATTCGTTGAACGTGGACATCACCCAGATCAAGACCCTCAACGAGGAAGGCGTGCAAAACCTCCAGGCCACGCTGCAGGCGTGTGACGACCTTGAGCGACAAGCCACGCGGCTCAAGCAGTGGGTGGACGGCTTTCGAACGTAGGTCAAAAACCATGGCCAGCCGCGAGGGCTGGCCTTGAATCACGGGCGAGAAAACAACAATTTCAGGCCTGCCGCGCCAAACACCAGTCCAAGCGTGCCTTCGATCCAGCGACGTGCCCGGCGATAGCCCCGAATCATCGGTGCCGTGGAGAAAACGACCGCATAGCCACAGAAAATGGTGATGCTCAGCACGGCACAGCCCGCCAGGATGATCACCACCGTTTCAGGCGTGGACTGCGGCCCCAGTCCCAGCGTCATTGTCGCCATCCAACCCAGCAAGGCCTTCGGGTTGGTCAGGTGCATCAGCAAGCCGCGCCGATAGAGATCGAAACCCGACACCGCTGGTGCGGCCGCCAATTCCTTTTCCAGCCGCTCATCGGGCGTCAGGGCAGAGCGCCCAGCCTTGACGGCAAGAAACAGCAGGTAAAGCCCACCGATCAGCTTGAGCGCGAAGAGTGCCTGCGCGAACTGGGTCAGGATGGCCGACACGCCGGTAGCGGCCATCGATCCCCAGAAAAAAGAACCACTGATGACCCCGGCGGCGAGCATCAGCGCCGGCTGCCGGCCCTGATGCATGGCCACCCCCATGATCCGCATATTGCTCGGACCGGGGCTGGCCGCACCGACAATGTAGGCAGTGAAGACGAGCAGCAGGTGGTGGAAATCAACTGACATGTGCATTCCTTGAACGTTGTCTGCCAGACAGCTTAAGTGTTCGGACGCTGAACGTCACCACGCTAGGACAGTCAGGTCTTGAAACGCAGCACCAGATTGTTCAGGTTCACAGCGAGGTGCGACAGCTCGTTGCTGGCGATGAGCGTTTGACGGGTGCCCTCGCTGCTTTGCGCTGCCAGATCGCGAATGCTCACCAGGCTTCGATCCACATCCCGTGCCACATGCGCCTGTTGCTCGGACGCCGTGGCGATTTGCAGGTTGCGTTCATTGATTTCCAGTACCGCATGGGTGATCTGTTGCAAGGATTGCCCGGCGTCTTCCGCCGTTTTCCGGGTGCTGTGCACCTCCTGCGTGCTCTTTTGCATCGACTCCACGGTGGCAGAAGAGCCGGCCTGTATCGCCGAGATCATCTGTTCGATTTCCTGGGTGGAGGTTTGCGTACGGTGTGCCAAGGCCCGCACTTCGTCGGCCACCACTGCGAAGCCTCGACCTTGTTCGCCGGCTCGCGCCGCTTCGATGGCGGCGTTGAGGGCCAGAAGATTGGTCTGCTCGGCGATGCCCCTGATCACGCTCAGCACTTTGCTGATGTCCTGGGCCTGGCCGGCCAGGGCCAGCACCTGCGCGGATGAACCTTCCACCAGGCTCGTCAGGCTGCGCATGGCCGCCAGGGTTTCAGTGACACGTTCGTTGCCCAGGTCTGCCGACAGACTCGATTGTTGCGCGGCCTGGGAGGTGGACGTCGCGTTGCGGGCCACTTCTTCAACCGCCGCGCTCATCTCGTTGACGGCCGTGGCGGCTTGTTCGATTTCGCTGTTCTGTTGTTGCAAGGTTCGGTCAGCGTCTTCAGTGATGGACGTCATTTCGACGGCAGCGGTGCTCAGTTGCGTAGACGCACCGGCGATTTCCAGTACCGTTCGCCGCAGCCTCTGCGACATGACGTTCAGCGCCTGCATCAAGCGGGACGCTTCATCCTTCCCGGTGACTTCAAGCTGCCGGGTCAGGTCGCCTTCGGCAATGTCTTCAGCCAGTTTCAGCGATGTGTTGATCGGCTCGACAATGCTGCGGGTCAAGGCGATAGCGAGGATTACCGTCAGTACCAGCGCTACGACCACGACGATCAGCAGGACGTTGACGCTATGGTTGTACACGGCCGTTGCCACGGCGCCCGATTGCTCCGCCGCTTTGGTATTGAGCTCACGCATCAGCGTCAGCTTTTCCTGATAAGCGCTGGCGCGATTGGCCTGCTCCGAGTTGGCGAAAGCAACCGCTTTGTCATGGTCAGCGGTGTCCATTTCAATGACTTGCTTCAACCCCTCGATGTAGGTGTTCATCGCGCTGTGAGCGTCATCGAACTTGGCGCGGTCCTTTTCGTCGGAGATCAGGTTCTGCCGATAGAACTCACTGCGCGACTGCAACGTATCCATGGCTTGTCGCACTTTGGCTTGCGACGCGCTTTTGACTGAGGGATCTGTGCTGGCGAGCATCCGGATGCTTTCGAGGCGTGCGTGTAGAAGCGCTATTTGGATGTCATCGACCACTTGAACGCTGGGCAGCGAATTCTCTTCTATGTTTTGTTCCGCAGCACGCAAGTGGTCGATTTGAACGTAGGAGAATCCTCCCAGCCCGATCAGCAGCAACGTGATTGCACCGAAGCAGAATGCAGCTCTGCGCGCGATATTGAGGGATCTCAGATTCATGTTTGGCTCCAGTGGCGCGTTACGTAACGCCTTGCGGAGCTGGCCCTTTGCCAGCCATTACAGAGTTGGCCAAAGCGGATGAAAATTCTGTGAGCTGTATGTGGTTTTTTTGAGAACGATGGGACAACTGGAGAGAGGGGGGCATTCAGATGAGCCTCGACTCTCTCACTCGCACCATCATTTGACCTTTACGACGACCTTGCCCCTCGCGTGCCCTTGAGCCAGGTACTCAAGGCCCTGCTGGGCTTGTTCGAAAGGGAAGACCTTGTCAATGACGGGCTGGACGCGCCGATTTTTGATCAGGTTGCCAATCTCATCGAGTTGAGCCCCATCCGGTCGGACGAACAGGAACGAATAGTTCACATTGTGTTTTCTCGCCAACTGCATGATCTTGCGACTCATCAAGCTGAACACAATGGTGAAGAAGACATTCATGCAACGCGCTTTTGCGAAGGCTTTGTCCAGTGGACCGATGAGGGAAATGATCTGGCCGCCTGGCTTGAGTATACCCACCGACTTTTCAACGGCATCGCCTCTGATGGTGCCTAGGACCAGGTCATATGAACTCAACACCTGTTCAAATGCCTGTTTTTTATAATCGATCACTTCATCTGCACCCAAACGGCGAACCATCTGGACATTTCCAGTGCTGGTAGACGTACCTACCTCGGCCCCGAAATGTTTGGCCAGCTGAATCGCGAAGGTACCGATTCCTCCTGAGCCGGCGGGTATGAACACTTTCTGCCCGGTTTTAAGGTTGGCGCGCTCTTTCAGGGCCTGCCAGGCGGTCAGGCCGACCATGGGGAGGGCGGCTGCCTGGACAAAATCCAAATTGTCGGGTTTTGCCGCTGCAGCACTTTCCGGCACGGCTGCAAACTCGGCAATCGAACCTCTTCCGAGGTCAAATAGGCTGGCAAAGATGGCATCACCCACCTTGAAGCGAGTCACCGCGCTGCCGACCTCTATCACGATGCCGGCAAGGTCACTGCCCAAAGTGGCGGGCAAGTCGAATTTCAGGACGGGCTTGAATGTTCCTGTGGGGATCATGTTGTCAATCGGGTTCAAACCTGCCGCGTGAACTTCAACCAATAATTCATCGGGTTTGATTGTGGGGCGAGTGACCTGCGTGAACCCGACATCAGGCGACTTGCCATAACGTTTGAAGGTCAGCGCTTTCATATTGATCTGGTTCCGAGATATTTGAGGAATGTCAGGGGTTGGTACGTGTTTGCTCAATGCTCCCTACGGCAACAGCCGTTGGGAGCATTTGCTCAAAGAGAACGCCACTAAGACACCGGTCAGGCCTTGGTTTGATAGCGCTCGGCGGCGTTAGCTTGACGAATATCGGATATCAACCCTAGCCGGGCCTGGTCCAGAATCTCCCATCGGGCTTCTGCATGCAGCGGCGGGATAGTGACCAGTTCCCGACGATCAAAGCCCAACAAGGCAGCATCGACCAACTCCTCGACATCCATCATTTCCGGGATTGCATTGAGATCGATCCCGGCACGCTCCCAGATTTCTGTACGAGTGGCAGCCGGTAATACGGCCTGGACGTATACGCCCTTAGGCGACAACTCCAGATTCAGGCCCTGGGAGAGAAACAGCACAAACGCTTTAGTCGCCCCGTATACCGTCATGCCGAACTCGGGCGCCAAACCTACCACCGAGCCGAGGTTGACGATCGCCCCTTCACCTGACTGCGCGAAACGGGGGGCCGCCGCCGCGGCCAGGCGGGTAAGGGCGACAATATTGAGTGAGATAAGCTTTTCGATACTTTCGGCGCTCTGCTGAACGAACCCACCGGATTGGGCCACGCCCGCATTGTTGATCAACACGCCAATACGTTCGTCCTCGCGCAGACGAGCTTCAATCGCCGCCAGGTCTGCCGTGTCGGTCAGGTCGGCTTGATGCACCTCGACAGCAACGCCGTACTCTCCACGCAACTGAGCGGCCAAGGCATCGAGGCGGACTTTGTCGCGGGCCACCAGTACGAGGTCATGCCCGCGACGAGCAAAACGTTTGGCATAAGTGGCGCCGATGCCTGTTGAAGCGCCGGTAATAAGGACAGTCGCAAGTGTGTTCATTTGCATTTCCTGATTAAAAGATTCTGGCAAGAGAGAGAAAGGACGAAGCTTCAACCGGCGAATGTCGGGTAGTCGGTGTAGCCTTGTGCACCGCCGCCGTAGAGTGTTGCCGGGTTTAACGGTGCCAGAGGCGCGCCGGTTTTCAACCGCTCAACCAGATCCGGGTTACTGATAAAGGGCCGGCCGAAGGCAAAGAGGTCCGCTTTGGCCTCGTTGAGGGTGGCGCTGGCGAACTCCAGGTCGTAACCGTTATTGGCCAGGTAGGTTTGCTTGAACCTGCGGCGCAATGAGGCGTAGTCGAAGGGGGCAATATCACGCGGCCCACCCGTCGCACCTTCGACCACGTGCAGATAGGCAATACCCAGGGCACTGAGCTGGTCAGCGATGTAATCGTATTGCGCTTGGGGATCGCTGCTGGCGACGTCGTTGGCTGGCGATACCGGTGAAACTCTCACCCCAGTGCGACCTGCACCGATCTCATCGGCTACCGCGGTAACGACTTCGATTAAAAGGCGCGCACGGTTTTCGACTGTTCCACCGTACGCATCGGTGCGTTGGTTGGCGCTGTCTTTGATGAACTGATCAAGCAGGTAGCCGTTGGCTCCGTGAATCTCTACACCATCGAAACCTGCGAGCACCGCATTCGCCGCGGCCTGACGGAAGTCATTCACGATGCCGGGTAGCTCACTCAAATCAAGAGCGCGAGGCTCTGAAACGTCGACGAAGCCATTGTTGACAAAGGTTTTGGTCTGAGCGCGCACCGCAGAAGGGGCGACGGGTGCTGCGCCGCCCGGTTGCAGGTCAACGTGGGAGACACGCCCCACATGCCAAAGTTGAACGAAGATGCGACCACCTTGTGCATGCACGGCCTCCGTGACCTTGCGCCATCCCTCGATTTGTTCAGCCGTGTAGAGCCCAGGGGTGTCCTGGTAGCCCTGGGCCTGCGCGGAAATCTGCGTGGCCTCGGTAATGATCAGGCCTGCGGCGGCGCGTTGCGCGTAATAGGTCGCTGTCAGCTCGTTGGGAACCAGACCGGCACCGGCACGGTTGCGAGTCAGCGGCGCCATCACTATGCGGTTAGCCAGCGTCAGATCGCCCAGGGCATAGGGCTCGAAAAGCGTTTTTGAGGTCATTTCTTTCTGCTTCTGGTGGGGAGGTGCTTCCAATGATTATGGTCGAACTCTAAAATGTCAACACTTTGATGTCGGTCGACATCAATGTATATTGCAGCCATGTGTAAGCCATGTTGGATGAACGATGAAAGTCACTAAGCAGCAGGCGCAGGCGAATCGGGCGCACATCGTCGAGACCGCCTCCGCGCTTTTTCGAGAACGCGGCTACGACGGCATCGGTATTGCCGAACTGATGGCTGCCGCCGGGTTTACCCAAGGCGGGTTCTACAAACACTTCAAATCCAAGGCCGATTTGATGGCGGAGTCGTCGTCTTCCGGTATAGCGCAATCCGCGGCGCTGACGGCCGGGGCGTCGGTACCCGAATTTGTGAACGCGTACTTGTCTCGCGAGCACCGTGATGACCGGGCGACCGGATGCACCTTGGCTGCCCTGTGCGCTGATGCCGCTCGAAAAGAGGATGAAGTCAAGGCCGCCTTTGCCGCAGGCATCGAGACCCAGTTGGCGGTGTTGCTCAACGGAGCAGGGGAACTGGACGAGCCCGGCTTAGCCGATGCCCGTGCAAAGTACCTTGCCATCATGGCTCACTCGTTGGGCGCAATTATCCTGTCGCGTGCCTGTCCCGACGATTCGCCGCTGGCCGATGAAATCCTCGCGGCTTGTCGCGATGAAATCCTCAGGGCCGCAGGAGAGGTTGAGCCAGAGGGGGGCCGTCTGGACCTGGCCGGCGCATAGAAGTGATCGGCTTGCCGCAACGGCAAGCCGGGCCGGCATAACTGTGGGCCTTCCTTGTTTGTATGGTTACAAAAGGTTTTGTTTTGTCGGGTGATTCGCCTGTTTCTTCAAATAGTCGATCTGCTGGATAAGTCTGGTGATCGCTGCATCCTTTCAAACGCCCCTTAGCACGTTTGTGCTATAGCCTCGTTCCAGATAGGCATTCTAGACTTCGAGAACGGCGAACGTCGCGAACTCGCTGCCAGGAATATAGCGTTCATTACCTGCAAATACTGACCACACCTGTATTCGAGAGCAGCAAATTGTCGTTCTTGTAACATTTGGACTGATCTGATTTTTCCAGGGAGCTATTGAATGTCTTTACAAAAAAACAATTACTCACAGCAATTGATTACTACGAAGTAAAAGGCAATTGCGGGCTGTGGGGGTCAGGATTAGGAAACACTGGGGCCCTTCATTACTTGGGCATTAACTGAACAACACCCACTGACTCAAGCTGAGCGCTTAGGCAAACAGTCAATGGGCTATATCGATCACCCAACATTTCAAGCCCCCACAAGTCGCCGCCCTTGACGACTCATCCCCGGCGGCTGCCCGGTGATGCGCTTGAACGCGCGACTGAACGCCGCCTGCGACGTGTACCCCAGCCGCTGGGCTACTTCTTCTATCGGGAGCCGCTCAAGCGTCAGCCACTGGCTTGCCAGCCTCATCCGCAATTCTGTGGCATATCGCAAGGGCGCAATGCCAAGCGTGGCGTGGAAGCGCTCGGCGAATGCCGAGCGCGAGGTGTTGCATTGCTGCGCCAGTTGCGCGACGGTCCAATCGCGCCCCGGGTCCTGGTGCAAGGCCAGCAGTGCCCGGGCCAGGCGCGGATCGCGCAGGGCCGCGACCAATCCCGAGGCGTTGCCACAGGCGCACTCCACCCATCCGCGAACGATCATGGCGGTCACCACATCGGCCAGCCGCGCGAGGATGCCGGCAAAACCGATGCGGGCGGCGCTGACCTCGCGCTCCATGGTTGCCAGGATCGGCATCAGCCCCGGATAACGCTGGCCCCCGGCGTCGATCACCATCAAGCCCGGCATCAGTTTGCCAAGACCGTGAATGCTGCCCAGCTCGAACGCCATGCAGCTGTTGAAAATGATCGTGGGAGAGGCGGTGTCGGACTCGCCGCCGACATCCACCGCGCAGACGGTGTCCCCAAGCGACGCGGCGTCCAGGCTGTCGATGTCCTGGACGGGCACGTCAACGTCGGAGAGCAACTGATGGGCGGCGCCATGGGAGATGAACACGGCGTTCCCTGCAGACAACGCGAAGCAGGTTCCATCCTCCATCCGAAGCACGGCGTTGCCGACTGCAACGAAATGGAACCAGGCATGGCCAGGTTGGGCCGCGAAACCCAGGCCGAAATCAGGTCCGGTCTGGATGCGGCGGTACTGGACGCCGCGCAGACGCATGCCACGCAGCAACTCGTCAATGAGATCGGAAGAAAGGGGAACGGGATCGGACATGGGCATTCCGGAGTTTCGGTCAAAAGATAGAGACGCTGCATCATAGATCATCCATTTTCACGCGCCTAGACTGCGGGTCGCGATGAAATGTGGAGATCTGCAATGACTAAATGTGTATGTGACGCCGTGTTCGACAGCCGTCACGCGGTGGTAGACGAGGCGCCGACGTCACCGGCGTGGATGGCCGTGTTTTCGCTGGCCATGGGGGTATTCGGATTGCTGACCGCCGAATACCTACCGGCCAGCCTGCTGACGCCGATGGCGACTCAGTTGGGGGTTTCAGAAGCCCTCGCCGGGCAGGCGGTGACCGTGACGGCGGTGGTGGCGTTGTTCGCCGGCTTGCTGGTGCCGGGCCTGACCCGCGCCATCGACCGGCGCTGGGTTTTGCTGGGGTTTTCCATGTTGATGATCGCGTCCAACCTGTTGGTCGCTTTTTCCTCGAGCCTGGCCGTCCTGCTGGTGATGCGGGTCTTGCTGGGTATCGCCTTGGGTGGTTTCTGGAGCATGGCGGCGGCCGTGGCGATGCGCTTGGTGCCGGCGGCGCTGTTGCCTCGTGCACTGTCCATCATCTTCAGTGGCATCGCGGTAGGAACAGTGGTCGCGGTTCCCCTGGGTAGCTACCTGGGCGAGCTATACGGCTGGCGCAGCGCATTCATCGCGGCAGCGGCGGTGGGCACGGTGACGCTGGTCTTCCAATCACTCACCTTGCCGCCTCTGGCACCGCGACGGCCCGCACGTCTGCGCACCGTACTCGAGGTCTTGCTGCGCCCGGGCATTGCCTTGGGCATGCTGGGTTGCATATTGGTGCACAGCGGCCACTTTGCCCTGTTCACCTATATCCGGCCGTTCCTGGAAAGCACCACGGGAGTAGGGCCGCTGGGCTTGTCCCTGATGCTGCTCGGTTTCGGTGTGGCGAACTTCATCGGCACCTTGCTGGCCGGTTGGCTGCTTGAGCGCAATCCACGTGGCGTTTTGGTCCTGATGCCGATGCTGGTAGGGCTCGCGGCCCTGGCCCTGGTCATCTTGCCAGCGTCTGTGCCAGGGCAGGCGGTGTTGTTGGCTGTCTGGGGCATGGCCTTCGGCGGTGTGCCGGTCGCGTGGTCGAACTGGGTTGCCCGCGCGGTGCCGGACCAGGCGGAAAGTGCCGGCGGGATGGTCGTCGCTTCGGTGCAGTCCGCCATCGCCGCTGGCGCTGCCGGAGGTGGTGTGATGTTCAGTTTCAGCGGCATCGACGGTGTGTTCATCGCGGCCGCGGTGCTGATGTTTCTGGCGGCGCTGCTGATCGCCCTGCGTGTGCGCGTGGAGGCACCCGCGCCAGGTGCCGCGGCTGGGGCTGCTTTACACCTCTGAGCCAGCCCCTTCGGGGCATCCCCCCGTCTCCCTTGCTGAACCCATGATCTGGAGAAGTGACATGAATAATTCGACGTCCCATCAAGGACGCCTCGCTTCGTTGCGCGCGGCCGGTATAGGCAATGCACTCGAGTGGTTCGACTGGACGTTGTACGCGACGTTCTCGGTCTACCTGTCGCGCAATCTGTTCGACCAGACGGATCCGCGCTCGGCGATGCTCGCGACCCTTGCCGTGTTTGCGGTCGGCTTCGTCGCCCGGCCTATCGGCGGACTGCTGTTCGGTCGTCTGAGCGACCGCCTCGGACGCCGGACCATCATGGTGATCACGATGTTGCTCCTGGCGGTCAGCAGCCTGGGTATCGCGATCATCCCGGCTTACTCAAACGTCGGCTTGTACGCCTCCGCAGGCTTGCTGTTTTTTCGGTTGATGCAAGGCCTCGCCCATGGCGGCGAAACGGGTGTGTCGTATACGTACGTCGCCGAGATCGCGCCCAGCCAGCACCGCGGATTATGGTCCAGTTCGGTGTATGTCGGGGTGACGTTGGGGGTCATGGCAGCAACCGCAGTGGCGGCGGCACTGACCTGGCTGCTGGGGCCCGAAGCCATGAATGACTATGGCTGGCGCATCGGATTCGCCATCGGTGGGGTGCTCGGCATCTACGCATTGTTCCTGCGCCGCAGTGCGCAGGAATCCCATGTGTTCGAGCAACAGCAAGGGCAGACTCATGCGTCGCGAACGCTGTCCAGGGGCGAGGTGCTACGCATTGCTCGTAACATCGTGATGCTCGCGGCGGCCGCGAATGTCACCTATTACGCCTGGGTCACCTTCGGTGCCGCGTCGGCCATTGCCCGAGGCATGGATGCGACGGGCGCATACGTAGCGAGCCTGCTCGCGCAGATCATTTGCGTGTGCTGGTTGCCGGTATGCGGAAGATTGTCTGACCGGGTAGGGCGCAAACCCATGGTCATTGCCTGGGGCATTTGCGTGATGCTGCTGACCTACCCACTGTCGATCATGGTCACCACCGAGCCCTATACGCTGTTCCTGGCCCAACTGCTGGGGCTGAGCGCCTGGGCCCTGATTGCGGCGATCTTTCCGGCGGTTTTGTCGGAGCAGGTGCCGACCCAGGCGCGTGCCCAGGGTGTCGGCTTCGTCTCGTCCGTCTCGGTGGCCGTTTTTGGCGGCACTGCCCCTTATCTGCACAGCTATCTCAACGGCGCCGACCTTGGCTACCTGTACATCGGTTACGTGATGGGGCTGGGCCTGCTCACGGTGGTGGCCGGTTACTTCATCGAGGAAACGGTGGGTATCGATCTCGCCGATATCCAGGCGCCGGGTGCCCGGATGACCACGAGCACGGGAAGGTCGGTCGCGTCCCAGCCATGAATGCCACGCGTGTCGATCCGCAAAGACCATTGAATACAGGCGATAACCCCATGAATCCACCCGAATCGAAGCACACGGCCGCCCGCGGCGAACGGCCCGGCGCCGGCGTAACCCCCCTCCAGACTTCCGGCCCACGCCAGGGCGCCAGGGAGATCTGGGTCGAAGTCCCTGCCGAGGCGGGACCGCTGGCTGCCTGGTGCTACTCCGACCGACGCTCCTACAGCCCGGGTGAAACGGTGCATCTGCACTTGTCTTCAAACAGCCCTCAAGTAGCGCTGAGGATCTATCGGGACGGGCCGCTTGCCCACACCGTGCACAACACCAGCGCTCTCGCTGCCGGTTTCCATCCGCTGCCCGAACGTGTCTACGAGCAGGGGTGTCAATGGCCGGTGTTTGCGCACTGGGCAATCCCAGCGGACGCCGAGCCCGGTGGCTACGTGGTGGAGGTGCACGATGGCGCCGGTCACGTGCTTGGGCATCACTTGTTCATCGTCAAGGCGGCGCACAAACGCGCTGACGCGCTGGTGCTGGTGGCGGCGACCTCTACTTGGGCCGCCTACAACGACTGGGGAGGCGCCAACCATTACTTCGGTATCCACCCCGACACACCGCGCGGGCGCTCACCGCTGTTGTCGGCACAACGACCCTGGGCGCGTGGGCAGGTCTGGCTGCCAGAGGACGCGCCGCGTTCGATCAATGCCTCTCGCCCTCGCAAGCCAGGCCCTGCGCGTTATGAGTTCATCGAGTGGGCCGCCTTGAATGGCTTCAGCAAGTATTACGCGTTGGCGGGCTGGGCCTCTTACGAGCGGCTTTTCATGGTGTGGGCCGAGCAACAGGGCTATACGGTGGACATCCTGACCCAGGATGACTTGCATCACGACCCGCACGCGCTGGAAGGCTACGGCTGCGCTGTCTTCGTGGGGCACGATGAATATTGGACGCAAGAGATGCGCGACCACGTCGACGCCTTTGTCGAGGGTGGCGGCAACGTGGCCCGCTTTGCAGGCAATTTCATGTGGCAGATTCGCCTGGAGAACGGAGGGCTGCGTCAAGTGGCCTACAAGTATGACGCCGCCGAACTCGACCCTTTGGCGGCCATCGATCCCGGCAGGCTAACCGGTGCCTGGGAAGATCCGCGGGTGGGTCGTCCCGGTGCCAAGACGTTCGGCGTGAACGCGTTGCGAGGGATATACGGCGCATTTGGCGGCATGGCCCGGCGCAGCCCGCGCGGTTTCACAGTGTTCAGGCCGCAGCACTGGGCGTTCGCCGGCACGGGGCTGGGTTACGCGGACATGTTCGGTGATGAGGCCAACCTCTTTGGCTACGAAGTGGACGGGCTTGAGTACACCTTCGTCAAAGGCCTGCCGGAACCCCTTGGCACCGACGGTGCTCCGCCAGGGTTGCAGATCCTCGCCATGGGCTGGGCCAGCGTCGCCGAGCAGGGCCGCCCCCAGGATGCGTATTCGTTCATGCTGGGGGATGGCGACGCTCGGTTTCGTGCTGCGTTGCTGGCGCCCGACCTCAGCGATGCTAGCGTCGGCGAGCATAGCCGCGGGACTGGCATGGTGGTGTATTTTCAAAAAGGCAAAGGTGAAGTTTTCACCGCCGCGACGTGCGAATGGGTGCAGGGGCTAGTGCTGGGTGATGTCTATACCGTCATGATCACCCGGAACGTGCTGAGTCGGTTTTTGCTGGGGAGAACGTGTGCTGGATAGCTGTTCAAAGGGGAGGGGCAGGGGAGGAGGGGGAACCCACGATTATTGTTCAGGCGGCAGTCAAAAGTTTCTGTAGTTGGGCGTACTCCCAGGTGCTCAAGAGTTCTACGGGGTCGGTGCCGAATTGCTGGTGAGCGTCGAAGACGTACGCCCGACCGTCCGGGCTGTAACAGCTGTCGCAATAGTCAAGCGCCCCGCAATCGTTGTAGAACCTGATGACCCATCCATCTGCTTCAACGGTCATTGGACCGCTGTGAATGTCCATCCAGGATTGTTCATCCAAGCGGCGCAGGGTGCGAACGCCCAAAGCGATGTCGCGCAGCACTTGGTACGCCTCACGGGCGGTTAGAGGTTGGGTTGCCAAACGAGACGCACCTTAGTAGAGGTTGGACTGAGCCAATCATAGGGTAAATGAGGCTTTGCGTATCATCTCTGCTATCGCAGTGCATCCGTCCTACCCCACTGTGCTCGCCAGATTCAGGCCATGCGCCGCAGCGCTATCGCCATGCCGATACCGAGCACGGCCATTCCCACCAGCAACGCGGGGAAGGACAGCCACCAGGGCGTACCGGCGGTCATCATGCTGAACTCGGACATGCCTCCAATGCTGGCGATCAGATTCAGCGGCAGAAACACCACATTGATCAAGGTCAGGTTGCGCAAGGCGAGGTTCATGCCGTTGTTGGCCAGGTTACCGCGCGCTTCAATCAGGTTGGCGAACACCTGGGCGTGGATTCTGGCCTGCTGGTAACTTTGCTCGTTCTCGATGATCAGGTCATTCAGCGACCCCAACTGGTCGGGGCCAAAGCCATGCTTCTGGCCATGGCTGCGTAGCAGGCCGAGCACGGCGCCGTTGCTGTGGATGGCGTTGACGTAATAGACCAGACTCTCGCTCAGGCTGTACATCTGCATCAGATGCTCGTTGTCCAGGGGCCGTGTGAACCGTTGCTGCAGCTCCCGGGCGACCTGCTTGACCACACGCAAATGGCCGAGGTAGTGGTGCACGCTTTCGGCCAGCAAGGCCATGAGTACGTCCAGCGGGCTGCTCATTTCAGTGACCTGGTCGAGGCCACTGAGCAGCGAGTTGCTGGCGCAGATCACCGCCAGCCGCTGCTCGCTGAGCACCACGCCGAACGACGACACGTTGAACACCCGACCATCGAAGCTTTCAGGGCGCTTCCAGATGAGAAACAGGTGGTCGGGCTTGATTTCGATACGCGCCACTTCGTCGGGGTCGAGCGACGATTCCAGCGTCTGGGCACTGATGCCCAGGCGTTGCTGGAGGAACGCGCGTTCACCGTCGTCCGGGGCGATGCTGAGCCACACCGTCCCACGATCGACAGAGGCCTGGCACAAGGTGCCTTGTTCGATGCGGTAGCCTTCGATCATCGTTCAGTTCGCCTGGCCGCGATACTTGAGCTCAAGGCGCTGGACGAAAGCCAGCAGCACCCGCCGGTACAACTCATCGCCCAGCACCGCGTCCTCGGTGCCGGCATCCAGGTTGGGGTTATCATTGACTTCAATGACCATCACCCGCTCGCCGACCTGCTTGAGGTCGACACCGTAGAGCCCGTTGCCGATCAGTCGGGCGGTGTCCACCGCAAGCTTCACCACGGCTTCGGGCACTTGCTGTACAGGCACCGCGCGGCACTTGCCGTTGATTTCGCCGGCGTCGGCCTTGTGGTTGTAGATTTGCCAGTGCCCTTTGGACATGAAGTATTGGCAGGCGTACAACGCCTCACCGTTGAGTACGCCGATACGCCAGTCGTATTCGGTGTAGCAGTACTCCTGAGCGAGCAGCAGGACGGAATGCTCGAACAGCTCCTGGGCCGCAGCGGTTAGGGCCTTGGCATCGGCCACCTTGATCACGCCCCGTGAAAAGCAGCCGTCAGGAATTTTCAGAACCAGCGGAAAACCCAGCCGCAGCCCAACCTGATCGAGCTCTTGAGGGCGATCCTTGTAGAGGATTTCCGTGGCCGGCATGCCCAGCTTGCGGCGCTTGAGCAGGTCGGCCAGGTAGACCTTGTTGGTGCAGCGCAAGATGGACGAAGGATCATCAATGACCACGAGGCCTTCGCCTTCTGCTTTTTTGGCGAAACGGTACGTATGGTCATCCACGCGAGTAGTCTCTCGGATGAACAACGCGTCGAATTCGGCAAGGCGGGCATAGTCCTTCTTTTCGATGAGTTCCACATCGATCCCCAGCGCTTTACCGTTTTCGACGAAACGACTCAATGCTTCGGCATTGGAGGGCGGCAGCGTTTCAGCGGGATCGTGGAGGATCGCCAGGTCAAAGCGTGCCACGCGCTTGGAATCTGGCTGACGCCAGGTGCGGCGATTGAATGCATCCAGGGCGTCGGCGAACACATGTTGCTGCTCGTCACGCAGTTTATGCAGCGCGCCAGCCCTTATCCCGGCGATCTGCCAAGTCTCGGCCCGGCGAAACTCGACCAGCAGAACAGGGCAGGGGAAGGCCTCGAAAAGCTGCCGTCCCAGGGTTTGCAAGGGCTCGATGGGCGTTTTGCCGAAGTAAAGATTCAGCGTGAAGGCTTCGGTGCTGCCATACGGATGGTTAGCCAAGGCCCGTTCAAGGGGGCGCTCCAGGTCGTCCAGCCCAACGCCGTAAAGTGCCTTGCGCGACAGCTCGCTGATCGTGCGTACCGACGGTATGACCTTGTGCCCGCGGGCCTCGGCCAGCAGCGAGCAGTAATAACCTTGGCCCAGGTATTTATAGCTGCGACACAGATTGATCACCTGGGTGCGGCCAGCGACCTCATCGGTGCGCTCCAGGTAGTCCTGGGCCAGCATCAGGCTCTCGCTGGGCAGGTAGCTGGCCCAGTCTTCCTTGCGCTCGACCACGATCAGCAGTCGGCTGCCGCCACGCTGCTTGCCGGGAGGTTGATCGTCGAGGGTGATTGTGCAACGTTCGGATTTGGCCAATACTTCGGCCCTGTTGGCTTGCACCGCTGACATGAGTAATTGATCCCTGTTGAAGAATACGCCGCTTCAATAAATCACGGGTTTTTCGCCCTGTCCCGGTTCGTTACTCAAACATTACGGTGTTGCCATGCCTTTTGATTTTCGCTTTGCATCGATGCCCGATATCGATGCGCTGGCCGCTCTGGAGCAGCAGTGCTTCGCGCTCGATCGCCTGAGCCCGCGCAATTTTCATTGGATGATCAATCGGGCCAACGCCAGCCTGATCCTGGCCGAGCAGGGAGGGCAGTTGGCCGGTTATGCGCTGCTGTTATTTCATCGCGGCACATCGCTCGGGCGTCTTTACTCCATCGCGGTCAGCCCTGCATGGCGGGGCCATGGGCTGGGGCAACAATTGCTGGAGCAGGCCCAGGCCGGCGCACTGGCGCGCAATTGCGCCTGGCTGCGCCTGGAAGTACGCCCTGATAATCCGGCCGCCATCCGCTTGTATGAGGCCAACGGTTACCGGCGCTTCGCGCTGGTCGAGGACTACTACGAGGATCACGCCCAGGCACTGCGCTATGAAAAGCGCATCCTGCGCGACGCGCCACCGCCCGCACGACGGGTCCCGTATTACCCGCAAACCACAGAGTTCACCTGCGGCGCCGCCTGCCTGTTGATGGCCATGGCGGCATTGGACAACCAACGTGCACTTGAGCGCAAAGAAGAGATTCAACTCTGGCGCGAAGCAACCACCATCTTCATGACCGCCGGCCACGGTGGCTGCAGCCCTCAAGGCTTGGCGCTCGCGGCTTGGCGACGTGGCTTTGCCGTTCGCTTGGTCCTGAGCCAGTCAGGCTCGCTGTTTCTGGACGGCGTGCGCAGTGCAGAAAAGAAAGCTGTGATGCAGTTGGTAGAAGAGGGCTTCGCCGAAGCATTGGCCGACACGGGCGTGGAGCAAATCACCGCGGCCAGCCTGGACGTGCGTGCAGCCTTGCTGGCGGGCTACAAGCCGTTGGTGCTCATCAGTAGCTATCGATTCACCCGCCTGAAGGCTCCTCACTGGATCGTGATCACCGGCTGCGACGATGACTTCGTCTATCTGCACGACCCTGATGTCGACCACAGCCGCCAACGCGGCAGCCTGGACTGCCAGCACATGCCGGTGAGCCACACCGAGTTCCAGCGCATGAGCGCCTTTGGCCGCCAACGTGTACGTGCCGCGGTGTTGTTGCGAACGCGATGAGGCGCATGGGCTAAGACGACATTTTTACGCGCTTCTTACGAGGAGGTGCTGGGCAATTGAGAGGGGAATGGTTTGCGCAAGACAAGCTGCCTGGCTGATATTTACCGCACGACGAGGCAACGCCAGGGAATGAAGGTGACGCGCTCACCGAGTGCCACCTTCATTCATCAGCAGGCCGGGGCCTAGACGGTTCCTTTTTCTGCGTTGAAGCCGTCGAAGTTATCGAAGACGCCCATGAAGCCCGCAACGGTCGTCTCTCGCGCCCAGTCGCGCTGCAGTTCGCAGTACATCTGCACGCGGCTGATCATTTTTGCGCCCGCCTGTTCCATTCGACGCAATGCGGCTTCATGCGCGGCCGTGGAAGTTCCCCCAACCGCATCAATCGGGACATAAACCTCAAAACCTTCCTGGATCGCGTCGAGAACCGGAAAGGTCAGGCAGGCTTCAGTCCACAGTGCAGTCATGATCAATTTGCGACGCCCACAGGCTTTCACCGCTTGCTTGAATTCGGTGTCTTCCCAGCTGTTGATCGAGGTGCGGTCGTAGGTCGGCAAGTGACCGAGCACGTCTTGCAACTGCTCAATAGGCGGCTGGTTGCGACCGGTGCCGACATTGACGGTGGAGTGGATGATAGGGAGGTTGAAGTTAACGGCCGCCTTGGCCACGCTGGTTATGTTGAACACCAGTTCGTCGCGAGGCATGGAACGGATCGAAGACACTTGAATCGGCTGGTAGTCGATAAGGATAAACGCCGAGTTCTCAGGCGTCAGGAGTGCGTCGGTGTGGGGGTTACGGATCGTTTCGCTCGTCATGGCAGGTCCTCATTATGACGGTGGTCCAAGCGCTCGCTTCGGCTGGATATCACACGCATCAGGCAACGATCGCGAACTGGCTGTGGCGAATGGAGCATGAGCCGTCAACCGGCAATACATCCGTGGCGTCGCTGCCTGTGATCAGCATTCTGTTGTTCCCTAACCCCCTTAGGTAGTGGCATCGTTCGGTTAACTGTGTCGCACAAAGGGGAACGCCAAGTTGGATATCGAAGCGCTCGAGACGTTTGTCCAGGTTGCTGATGCCGGAGGCGTTTCGCCTGCTGCACTGAGGCTGGGGGTATCAAAATCAATCATTAGTCGCAGGTTGATACGCCTGGAAACGGAGCTTGGGGTGCAGTTGCTTACACGCACCACCCGCGGCGCAGCATTGACAGAGGCCGGAGCTACGTTCCGCGACCACGCGGCCAAGGTATGTGCCGAAATGGAAATGGCCAGAGAGGCCATTCTGCCTGCTGGCCCCTTGCGTGGTCGCCTGCGAGTGGCCGCACCACTGTCTTTCGGCCCGACACATTTCGCCCCTGTCATTTCGCAAATGGCCCGCCGCCATCCACAGTTGCAGATTCAAACCTGCTACAGCGATCGCTTTGTCGATCTCATTGCCGAGGGGTACGACTGTGGCATCCGGGTTGGCTACCTGCCTGACTCCAACCTCATTGGCAGGCGTATCGGCCCGATCGGCGTGAAACTGGTCGCAAGCCCGTCCTACATCAAGGAACATGGGTCGCCACAACGGCCGGAGGACCTGGCCTCGCATCAAGCATTGATGCAGAGCACGGAGGCCTGGCAATTTGTGGATGGCGACAGGGTCGTTTCGGTTCGCCCCCAAGGGCAATTCAAAGCCGACAACGGCGTTGCGCTCGTCGCCGCCGCAGTAGCAGGGCTCGGTGTAGCTTACCTGCCGGATTGTCTCACCCATGAAAACATCATGTCCGAGGCGTTGGTGCCAATCATGACAGCTTATCCTCCGCCTCCAGCCGGAGCGTATCTGGTGCGTCCACCAGGTGCGCATCCGGCGCGAAAAATCCGCGTCCTCACCGAGCTTCTAATCGAGCATTTCGGCACATCTCCCCATTTTGCCGGGGGCGCTTCCAACTGATCCAACGGGGGGCGCTCGTTGCCGTTTCTATTGAGGCGGCCATATTTACGGCACCTCGAAATTCTCATAGCCCAGGGAAATCGAATCGCTTCTGGGATAGCTGACATACACCATCTCGCCATAGTTGCTGGCGACCAGCACGTAGGGCCATTTGCCGTTGGCCTTTCGCAGGTCCTCATACAAAGGCAGGAAGAAGTCTTTGGTCTGACCCTGTGGGTCGTAGGGGACCTCACCGATAAAGATCGGATAACGCCCGCCGTTGCACAGCTGTACCCGCTCCAGCTTGATGCCGCTTTTCTCCAAAACGGCGCGGGCAGGGTGTTGCCAGGTGGCGAGGTCGACATCCTGGCAATCGTGGGTCTTCTGGGTGTAGAGCTCGGTGTCCGGGAGGGCTGGGTACGCCAGGGCCTGGCCGGTCAGGAGCAGTAGAACCAGGGGCAAAAGACGCTGCATGAAGAGGGTCCGAATGAGGGGGAGGGTGATTGTAAGGGCTTTTGCGCGAGATCCAAGGCTTGAACCGTCGCGCAATCGCCTGTTTCCAAAGCCATCATCGATCAGTGCGCACCAGCGTTGAAGAAAAATTCCTCCTGTTCGACGGCCGTAAACGCGGCGCCCTCGATGTGGTAGACGGTGGGCTCTTCAGAAAAATACGGCTCCAGCCCCCTCATGAATAGCCGATGGTCTTCACTCGCTTCGAACCCCGGCGTGTGATCCTCAAGTGAAGCCCAACGCACGATGAGGTTGAATTGGCCGGGGTTCTCGATACCTTGCGCGAGCAGGTGGCCGCCGTAGCCTTTTGCACGAGACAGTAAAGGCGTGACATCGGCAAAGGCGCGCCTGAAGGTTTCGATGCGGTCCTGGTGTACGGGGAGCAGGGCGATCTCATAGATCATGATGTTCATCCATTGTGATTTGAACGGTTAGTGACAGCCATTCAGGCGATCAGCGATGGCTCGACGGCAATCGCAATTTTCCCTTGGAGGCCGTTGTTCGGGCTTTCCAGCCGGGCATGAGCAAGGGGGATGTCTTCAAGTGAATAAACCGCTCCCACGTGTGGCCGTAGCTGACCGCGGTTGATCAAGGCACTCAACTCATCGAGCTTGCCACGGTTTTGTCGGGTGAAAACGAAGTGGTAGCTGGCGTTCTTGCCCCAGGCCTGGATGAGGTTCTGTGGCTGGGCAATGTCTACGATCGAGACCACGCGGCCCAGTTGAGCCAACACGTCGGGGCTGCGCGACAGCGTGTTGCCGCCGATGGTGTCAAACACCACATCGACGCCTTGGCCGGTCGTTTCGCGGTTGATGACCTCGACGTAATCCTCTTTTTCGTAGTCGATGACCACATCGGCTCCCATGGCACGGGCGAACTCGGCGTTAGCTTCGCGCACGGTGGTGAACACCCTCGCGCCGATGGCCTTTGCCAACTGGATCGCTACATGGCCAACGCCTCCCGCACCGCCATGGATGAGGATGCTTTCACCCACTCTCAGGCCTGCGCGGACGACCAGGGCCTCCCACGCCGTCCCGCCAACCAGGCTCAGGCTCGCCGCCTCAAGGTGGTTCAACGCAGCGGGCTTCTTGCCGATGATGCTTTCGGCGGCGACGTGGTACTCGGCATAGCTGCCGGAACCGTCGAATATCTGCGGGGTGTACCAGACTTCATCCCCCGGCACGAAAGACGTGACGCCAGGCCCGACGCTTTCAACGACGCCAGAGATGTCGTGGCCGGTGATGGTCGGCAGCGCCACCAGGTCGGGGTAGTCGCCGCGCCGGACCTGGTAATCCAACGGATTGATGGAGGTCGCATGCACCCGGACCAGGACGTGTCCGGGCCCCGGCACTGGCTTGGGCAACTCGCGAAGTTCGAACGATTCCGGGCCGCCAAATGAGGTGAGCATCATCGCTTTCATTGCAAAATCCTCTAATCGATAAAATTAGATATCGAGATATTTCGATATCCTGTGATAAAAAAAACCTACAACTCTTTCCCAATCAGCTCGGAGAGGGCGCTGATAGTGGCTTCGTTGCGCTTGTAATAGGTCCACTGACCGATGCGCCTGACCTCGACCAGACCCACCCGTTGCAGCGTTGCAAGATAACCAGACACCGTGGACTGAGACAGGCCGATGCCTTCCTGGATACTGCTGACACAGACACCCACCGTGTGAACGTCACCTTCATCCTGTGGAGGGAAGTTCTTTACGGGGTCCTTCAAGCCTTTCAGGATTTGCAGGCGAGTAGGGTTCGAGAGGGCTTTGAATATGTCGAGTAGTTCCATGCGCCCAGGATATCGAGATTTTTCGATATGTCAATACGCGTATTGCAGGCACATCAGTCAGGCCTGTCGAAGGCTGTGATAGCACCTGTTTCAGGCCGGGCCTGCGGCACACCCGGCCGGTCCGCGGCATCAAAGATCATCCTCGCACGGCGAAAACACTCCGCGTTTTCCAACAGCCAAGTCCACAACGGCACCATTCGGACCAGAAAACTGCGCCCCAGCGGGGTCAGCTCGTAATCGACCCGGGGCGGCGTTTCGCCGTGGTCGAAGCGAGCAATCAGACCGTCACGCTGCAGTTGTCGCAAGCAAGTACCGTGCGGTGTTCGCTCAAGGCAGAGGCGTTGCGTGGGATAAAGCGCGGACGTACAACGGCGAGCGGCAAATCGAGACGACCAATGTGGTGCGGTGGATTGAGCAGAATCTGCTTTGACAGGGGTTGTTTTGTATAGAGGTGGTCTGGAGGTGGAGGGTTTTATGGTCGCAGCTGGTTGAATTTCTGTGGGGGTGTGGCGTGGTAGGTGTAATATCTTGTTACGCATAATGTATATTATGTTAAACAATAGGTTTATAGAACAACAGATCACCAATAGAACCACATTCTACACCGGCCCCCAGCCCGCCCCATCCAAATGGGCCTCCAGCATCCCAACAGCCCTGAGCCATCTTGACCACACTTGAGCGCTCTGCTCCTCAGCTACGGCACCCAAACCGGCAGTTTCGAGTTACCAGGTTTGTCGATGATGATCGCTAAGCTTTGCTTGGCCCGTGTAGCAGCAACATAAAAGGCAGCCGCTGACGTTGACTCCAGATAGGTCTGTTTCTGAATAAAGGCCTTGATTGGCGCGGTAGGCATGATCAGCACGCGCTCGAATGTGGCACCTTTCGACAATTTGAAATTCATGAAATCCAACGCAAACTCCTTGCCAGAAGCTATGGTGCTGCGCAAGCACTGAGGTCGGTATTGCTCAACGTATTGATGAACGTGCTTGGAATGCACTAAGTACACGCCATCATGTTCAGACACCGCGTGGTTCTCTGACGTGGTTCCTGGGAAGCCCCAAGACGCATCAAAAATTGTGTCAGAGAACGTCGCGATTTCAGTTCGGCAGCGGTAAGTCGTGGTCGCATAGTCAATGCTAAGCAGCCCTACTTTTTCGCGCACAAGAAACCATTCAAGCGCACCTGCGTACCCATACTGTTTGTTTTTCTGTCCCCTCGGGTTTGTCGAGAGCACCGCC
Source organism: Pseudomonas sp. MS646 (assembly GCF_036693845.1). Taxonomy (NCBI): domain Bacteria; kingdom Pseudomonadati; phylum Pseudomonadota; class Gammaproteobacteria; order Pseudomonadales; family Pseudomonadaceae; genus Pseudomonas; species Pseudomonas sp. MS646. Next base: position 3,025,781 of record NZ_CP144763.1, on the reverse strand, counting down.
TGGCGCACGTCACCAACCATGCGGACGTCGATCCTCGACTCAAGTAATTCATGGACGATTTCCCAATCGTAGCCACTGAGATCTTGTACCTCGTCGATCAGAATCTCGTCGTAGATAGACTCCAGTCGTCGTAACAACATGGGTGTGGCTACCATCAACTCGCGTGCGAGACGGCCGAGCTCGCATGCGTAGATCTGGTTGCTACCATCCATAAATCTCTGTTTGCCGTTCGCGTACATGCTTGGGCGACCTTCGAAGTTGAAGCCCCCTACCCGCTCCCTTGGGAATTTGAATGGCAGGAACGGTTTTGCAAAGTGGCGAAGCAAGAAAGTGTACCAGCCTAGAACTTCGATGTTGTGGCGATCGCCGGCTTGGGAGCCTAGGCGATGGATCAGTTCCTGCTGATTCGTCTGGGTGAACGTGACAATGAGCACACGCCGATCGGTAGGCAACTCTTTGCAGTGATCGACCAAGCCTTGAGTTTTTCTACCACCAGCGACAGCCAAGGTCAGAAGGTTAGGCATTGTGGATGAACTCCGCCGCATCCTTCATGTATCCCGGCGGGGTGAGCACCTGATCCGACTCAGCCAGTCGAATTGCCCCTTCTGTCTTCTCGCGCGTCATCCAGGTCAATAGAGTTGCTCCAGCGGTGATGCCGAGCATTTTGCGCAACTGAGGCCCGCCGTTCGCCGTAATAAGCTGGGGTTCCAGCGTGGTGCCGTCAGCAACGGTGCCGATGAACAGCTCTCTGCGCTTCACGTCCAGCCACTTTAGAACCGGAGCACGTAGGTCGATTGGGTCAACGCCGTCGTTGTCGCGCATCACGGCTACTGGCTTGTTGATCGCTGCGCAAAGCTCAAGGCATCGCGCCAGTGCCAGTCCACGCATGCTGATGACATCTATCCCGTGGGCCATCGGGCGTGCGCCGAAGCAATCGTTGTAGACACGTTCGAATATGATTTCGTCGGATGGCCCCTCGACCAAGACAACTTTTTTCGCTAGCACTAAGCGGAGGGTGTCGTAGCCAGGCAGCTTCTGAAAGTAGCTCACTGTGTCCGGATCAAGTTCTGTGATTTTGGACGCACTGTTGCGGTGAAGAAGCAGCAATGCATCGAGGCCAAGCCGGTTCAACACGTAGGTGCTGTGAGTCGAAATGAAAAGCTGCTGCTCTTCCGTCGCCAGATCTTCAATGCGATTGAGTAGGGTTGTCAGACTGGTGTGAGATAAATGGTTTTCAGGCTCCTCGATCATCACGATGTTCGCCTTCGAGGAATGACGCTTCATCGCAAGAGAGATCTTGATAGCAGCCTGTTGCCCCTGGCCTGCCATCGCGAACGGGAGCCCGTCGACATGTGGAGTAACCACGCTTTCCCAAGACGTACGAGATGTCTGATCCATTGCCAGCGCCATAGGCTCTGACTGTAGCGCGGCGCCCAGACCGGAAAGTCGCTTGTTCACCGGCGCCAGCGCACCATCAGTCATGGATGCTTTGATGCCGCGGTAGTCCAGCGAGATCTGTGCTTTCTCGGATGTTTCCAAGTGGTCGCTAAGGATCTGGCGGAGATGGTAATCAACGCCGGCGGCGGATTTGACCGTGCGAGAATCGATGGTGGCCACCGAGAGCGCCCGTGGCCGTCGTGTGAGTTCTCTATCAGCGAAGGAGCGCCATTCGTAGGTGTAATATTCGACGGGGAGCAGCACGGATGGGGCTTTCAGCCACTCATCCAACTCATCCTGATACTCCTCATTGGGGGCAATAGAAAGAACGATTCCAGGGCAGGCGTTCGTTGGGACGTCCGCGTTAACGGCGCCGAGCAACACCTGAAGTTCCAGTGTGTCTTGCAGGTAAAGCTCAATCAGGATTTCCGGGAGTTTAGGCTTCTTTCCCGCATTCCTGAGAGCAAGAAATTCAGCCACCATCTCGGTGTTGAACCAGTGAGGGTTCAGCTCCTCCAGGATCCCCCGCCCACCGATCCGTCCGTTAAGCGCCAGCGAGATCGCCTCCATCAGCGTGGACTTGCCGGCGTCATTGTCACCGACCAGGATGTTCACGCCCGGGTTGGGCTTCAGGAGGAAATCTTTGTAGATGCGGTACCCACGGATGCGGATTTTGGTAATCACGTTCGACGTTCCTTGGCAGAGGTTCCGCTAGATGGCGCTTTGATGGCCGCTTTGCTTGATGTTATAAGCGAACTGGTTCGTTGTCGACTCAGCCATATTTTTGGTGCGTTCTCCTGCTTCTACTTGACTACCGGGCAGTCAAGAACGCCCGAAATGCACTGCGCGAGCAACTCAGCCACTGTTCCCCTCCGAGAGGTAACAATCTTCCCGTCCGTTTTAAAGCACCGTCCATTCGCCTGCGACTGACGTTCTGACCTGTTACTAGGAGCCCGCCACACATATGGAAATTGAAGCGCTCAGCACCTATGCCAAGGGCGACCAATTCGAGGAGCAAGTCTTTGAGTTCTTGTCTCGTGAGATCAATGAGGGTCGCTTCTATGCGTTCCGATCTGAGTGCTGCAAAATTTTTAGGAAGAAGGGCTACTACTCGCGTGACCGAGAAGACTTCATCATTTTTGACATTTCTATCGAAGTGTTCCTACCTGGTTTCGAAACTCCATCGTTGCTTGTACTCATCGAATGCAAGAACTACAGCGGCAAAGTGCCTGTGGGAGACATCGAAGAGTTTGGTTCAAAGATACGTCAAGTGGCCGGCTTCAATGCCAAGGGTGTTTTTGCATCCTCCAGTGCGTTTCAGTCCGGCACGTTCAACATTGCTCGGAACCGAGGCTTCGGTGTCTTGCGTTACTTTGATCAATCTGAGTTTCGATGGGAACTTCCTCGCGCCCTGCTAACCGGGGCGCGTAGCGCTAGAGCCCGTAAGCGCGCAGAGATCGAGTACGCCCTAACCCAGGTGGATTTTCGGCCTACCGTTTATAGCGCCTATGCCGTAACTCCCGCCGGCTTTACGGATGGTTGGGAAGGCATCTGGAAAGGCCTCGACCTTGAGAGTGCTTTTGAAGAGAACGACTTAAGTCTGATTCGTCAGCCCACGCTTATCGCAACACCCAGGGTCGCATTCATTTCGCGGGACAGAATAGATCGCTTGGCGCAGCAGGCGTTGAAATCCATTTCATACATTCGGGGAACGGTCGATCTTACCAAGCTAGTGTCCAGGGAAGCTGGTGTCAGTGGGCTGTCCGTGAGCTTCATTGAGGGCTCGGGGTCGGCCCTCGGCAGTATCACGTTCAGCCCGCTTGAGATCAAAATCTTCTCTGCAGATAGCCAATCACATATGGCCCGATTCACACTCGCTCATGAGTTAGGGCATCACTTTCTAGGCCATAAGCGCTACATGACACGAGAAGCCATCCGAGCACAGGACATTGACCAGAGCCAGCTCATCACCATCCCCAAAGGGGAAGTCGAGCGGTTGGAGTGGCAAGCAAATACGTTCGCTTCATGTCTCTTGATGCCTAAAGAAGACTTTCAGGCTGCGTTTGGGGTGTTACTACAGCATCTAGGCATCCGAAACCGTGGTCACGGACATCTGTACCTGGACAGTCAGAGGGATAACGTCATCCAGTTTCATGCTGTGTGCAATTCCCTGAGCGAATATTTTAACGTTTCGAAAACAGCGATTCGTTTGCGCATGAGGGCGTTGGAACTGCTGGTCGAGGTTGGTCGGCAAGATTGATTGATCTGCATCTGACGGGAAGTTTATGTCGCATGGTCGGGCCGTGCTTGAGCGTACAGTCCTATATCACCCCGCCACTCTTTTACACTCCGATCGATACCTGCGCCCAGTTTCAAGCGCCAAGCTAGGCTCTGTACGAAATCCCGAGAAACCCAATTGGCGCTCCTTGCACGCTGAGATTTTGTAGAGTCACCCGCCATCACCAGAAAGGAATTCTGTGATGGCAAGGCGTTATGAACTCTCAGATGAGGCCTGGGATGTGGTCTCCGATCTCTTCATCGAAACTCATGGCCGGGGCGGCCTCGACTGAGCGACCGACTGATGCTTGACGGCGTGCTATGGGTGCTCTGTTCGGGTGCTGCATGGCGAGATATGCCTGAGCGCTTCGGCCCATGGTCAACGGTGTATCAACGGTTTCGGGGCAAGCGGTTCGCCGGGTGATGGCATGATTTGCCGGGATGGCGACGGGGCTCGGCCACGAGGGGTGATTCAGCAGCAGGTCATCGGCTCGATCACGGAGTTTCTAGCCAAGTCGTTTACGCTCAAAAGGAAGAGTTCTATAGAACACGTAACGTATAACCCTTCCCCCTAAGACGTCATATGGCTGCCACGACTCAACAGAACGCCCCTACCTCTAGGCCAGGCCGGGGCATGTTGAACATAAGCGCCGTTCCGTCTCTCAGTCGTCAATGGCCAAAGGTGGTTCAGTTAGTAGGTTAGGTCGTCGCGTGCTCATCCCGTGGCTTAACATCCGGGCAAAGTGCTCGGCAGACCATTCCTTGCGGTCTGACACTTGACCATCACCCAGCTCGACCACCCGTAATACACCATCAGACCTCAGCGCTACGTCGATCGAAAAAAAGGGACTGTCGATCAGTCGTGCACATTCGGTCACCAAACTGGGCACTTCACCAGTGGCCCCGTAGGTCTGCCCGAGAAGCACAAAGTAGCGACGCTCGGTATCTTGGAGGTATTCCTCTCGTCGTCTGACGCATATACCGCCTTCAATCTGGCCACGATACTGGCGCATAGCCTCAACCAGCGGCGCTATGCGTTCGGGAGTGTCTACCAGGCTGCCACTTCCCGTATTAAGCGACTTTACGTAGTCCTTGATGAAGTAACCCGGCCAGTGCAAACCGTCGAGTGCCTGATTGAAGTTTGCGTCGCAGGCCAGCACCACGGTTTCGCTCGTGTAGGCAACCAACAACGGGTACCACTCTGGCAAGTGATGACAGTGTCGGTATTGCGTGGCGTTGGTAAATTCAATGACACCTTTGTCGCGCAAGTGGGTAACCAAAGCGGCATAAGCGTCGGGCGTCAGCATCCACCCGCGGTACAAAACGGAGTCGCCCGGCGGGATAGGTATAGACGTCTTAAAAAAACCCATCTCAAAATCTTCAAAAGAGAACAGCGCAGCCTCCAATCCGGCAGCCACTACCGCCTCGTACTCTTCAGCGTACTGTTCATCAGGACGTTTTTTATCAAATGGGTCACTGGGATAGAGGAGGTGCATATAGCTTCCTACCGACGTGGCGGCGCAAATACCGGGTTCAATAGATCATGGCACGATGTTGTAAAGGAATGACTGTGTAAGCATCTAATCGTCCAAAAACCCTTTTTAGATGTTCCCTAGAGATCCAGCAATACTGGAAACCCACTGCCTCATAACCCCCACCGCCACACAGGCTCACTCAAACGCTCGGCAAAAAAGTCCGACAGTGCCTTGATTTTCACCGGCCGGGTGCGGGCCGAGGGGGTGACGAAATACAAGCCGCCACGCGTCATGCTCCATTCCGGCAGCACCACGACCAAGCGTCCATCGGCAAGGTATTCGCTGGCTATGAATTCCGGCAGTTCGGCAATGGCCAGTCCTTCAAGCAACACTGGCAATAACGCATCCGAGTTGGTCACTCTTAACGGGCCGCTGGGCACCACGTCTTCTTCGGTGCCGTCTTTGTGGGTAAACCGCCACACTTGGCTGCGGGCTCGATAGGCATAGCTCAGGCATGTACGGGTCGCCAGTTCGCGGGGATGGCTGGGGTGGCCGTGGGCAGCTAGATACGCCGGTGAGGCAACCAGGTATTGGGTGACCGCGCACAGATGCCGCGCAACCAGCGACGAATCCGGCAATACGGCAATGCGCAGTGCCGCATCGAAGCCCTCGGCGATCAGGTCTACCGAGGCGTCTGAAAGGTGCAGGTCAATCGAAAGCTCGGGATACAGCCGGATCAACTGCGGCATCAGCGGTGCCACCCAACGCAGTCCAAACGACATGGGGATCGCCAGGCGCACCTGGCCGCGGGGCTGGATCGATAACGCCTGAGCCTCGCTTTCCACCGCTTCAGCCTGCCGGTAGATCTCCCCTGCCCTGGCCGCCATGCTCGCGCCGAATTCTGTGAGGGCCAGTTGCCGCGAGGTGCGGTTGAACAAGCGTCCACCCAGGCGCTCCTCCAGCCGCGCGACCGCACGCGATACCGTAGGCACCGACACGCTCATGACACGCGCCGCGCCGGCGAACGAGCCCTCCTCGGCCACCTTGGCAAACATCGCCAACCCTTCGAAATCAGGAAGCTTGCTCATTTCATTTCTGCAACGATAGGTTTCAGACAATTCTATTTTGAAAGTCCCGCCCCGTCGATAAGCTTCTCTCACACCGCAAATCACTCAATCGAAATACGGGAGAAACACCATGACGAACAAACTCGAAGGCAAAATTGCATTGGTGACCGGCGGCACTACCGGCATCGGCTTGGCCACTGCAAAACGCTTCGCTCAAGAAGGCGCTCATGTCTACATCACGGGCCGTCGCCGAGCCGAGCTGGACGCCGCGGTCGCCGCTGTCGGCAACGCCACCGGCGTGCAGGTGGATTCCTCCAAGCTCGATCAGTTGGACGCGTTGTACCGCCAGATTGGCGCGGCCCACGGCCGCATTGATGTGCTGTTCGTCAATGCCGGCGGCGGCTCCATGCTGCCACTGGGCGAGATCACGGAACAGCAGTACGACGACACCTTCAATCGCAACGTAAAAGGCGTGCTGTTCACGGTGCAAAAGGCGCTGCCGCTGCTGGCTCCAAAAGCCTCGGTGATTCTCACCGGCTCCACGGCAGGCAGCTCGGGCACCGCCGCCTTTAGTGTCTACGCCGCGTCCAAGGCCGCCGTGCGCGCATTTGCACGCAACTGGATTCTGGATTTGAAAGACCGCCAGGTACGCATCAACACGATCAGCCCCGGCGCCACCCGCACGCCTGGCCTGGTTGAATTGGCCGGCCCCGATGCCGCTCAGCAACAAGGCTTACTCGACTACTTGGCATCGCTGATCCCAATGGGACGTGTCGGTGAAGCCGAAGAAATCGCCAGCGCAGCGTTGTTCCTGGCCTCGGATGACGCCAGCTTCGTCAACGGTATCGAACTGTTTGTCGACGGCGGCCAGGCGCAAATCTGACCACTCAGCGAGCGACTCCCCTGGGACGGCGCTTATAACCGTTCATCAAACGCGGCCCACTGCTATCAACGAAACAGCGTTATTGGCGTTGAACCACACTAGCAGTGGACCAACCGCAGGTAAGGAGCACGCATGACCCAAGCTTTCAACATCAGCGATCTCACCAAGCACTCCGTGCCTGACGATTTGCAGGTCACGAGCGCCAGTAGCCGGGTCAGCAAGAACCCGATCGAACTCATCGTGCAGGGTACCCCTGGCAGTGATTACCTGCGCGGTGGGCTGGCCAACGAGCTGTTGATGGGCGGAGCCGGCAACGACCAGATAGTCAGCGGGGGTGGCAATGACGTGATGGTCCCCGGTGCCGGATTCGACACCTTGTACGGTGGCGCCGGCAGCGATGTATTTCGCTTCGACCGCCTCGGCGACAGCTATATCAAGGCCGGAAGCGAGTTCACCGATGCCATCAGCTATTTTGATCCCGCCCACGATGTCCTCGACCTGTCAGCTCTGGGCTTTAGCCATCTGGGCAATGGCTACGGCGATACCCTGCACATACGTAGCGAGCCCCTGCGCGGCATCTACATTTTGGAAAACTACGAGCAAGACCATAATGGCCGGCATTTTGCCGTGCAGTTCCTGTCCAACAGCGGCCTGATTACCGATGCCAACTTGCAACCGCTGATCAACGGTACCTCGCACGACGACCTGCTGGTGGGAACCGACGCTGGCGAAACCATCAAGGCCGGCGCTGGCCGCGACACTATCGAAGCGAGTGCGGGCAATGACCGGCTATTTGGAGGCGCCGGCGGCGACACACTGAGCGGCGGCGCGGGTGCCGACACCTTTGTGTATAACCAGCTCAGCGACAGCTACCGCAACGATGCCAGTGGCAGCTACAGCCGCCGCGACCTGATCACCGATTTTAATGGCAACGACCATGACATGATCGACGTGTCCGCGCTGGCCTTCACCGGGTTGGGTAACGGCTACAACGGTACGTTGAAGGTGGTCCTCAACCTGGCGGGCGACACCACCGCGCTTAAATCACTGGAGGCCGATGCCAACGGTAACCGCTTCGAAATCCTGCTCAGTGGGAACCACGTCAGTGAACTTAATGCCAGCGGCGTGCTGTTCGCCCCGCCCAGTAATGCGACAACTGTGACCACCCCGCAGCCGATCACACCGGTGAATCTGGCCGGCGACGATAAGGCCAATACCCTGTATGGCTACTGGGGCGACGATACTCTGGCCGGCGGTGCCGGAAACGACACCCTTGAGGGTAATGCTGGCAACGACGTGCTGACCGGTGGGTTGGGCGCGGACAAGCTCACCGGCGGCACAGGCAACGACCGTTTCGTGTTCACCAGCAGCGGCGACAGCTATGCAGGCAGCAGCGACCTGATCACTGACTTCATTTGGGGCGAAGACAAGCTCGACGTCTCCGCGCTCGGCGTAACCGGTTTGGGCGATGGCCATGACGGTACCTTGCGCATGACCTACGATGAAATCAACGAACGCACTTACCTGCGTAGTAGCGAGCCAGGTGCCGATGGGCACGCCTTTCAGGTCACGCTAGCCGGATTCGATTACACGCACTTGATCACCAATGCCGACCTGGTGGTTGCCGATACGACAGAGATCGGGCTCATTGGGCACGCCACTGTTGACTACTTGAGCTAGCACTTCCCTCACAGCCGGCCATCAGCCCCCATCTTTAGCTTATGCAACGGCTACGGTGTGGGGTGCTGACCGCAGCTACGAGTCGAAAGCAGGCGTCTGAAATCGTCCGTTTTTTGGCCAGGAGCAGCCACTCGTAAACGGCAGTTCCGCATTGATCAGGCAACCGTCGATCAATTTCGCGGAGTCTGGACAGTCGAACTTCCAATGCTCGCGAGAAAAATGCCGGTATCCCGATTAGAGCGCAGACAAACCACGCGGCAAGCTGATGGCGCTGTTGCAACAAGTTGCTGCATCTTTTCTCGCGCTGATTTTCTCGTCCGCCACATGAATCTAAAAAACTCCGGCAGGTTCATCAGCAGTTCGGGGCAGTTTTCCGGCAAGTCAGGCCGAGACTGACCGCGTTGAAGTAGGGTTCTGCGCAGTACGCGCAAGAATCGAAGCGTCGCCGAACGATCAATACATATTAAAAGATCTGCACGGGCCCGCCGGTTGTCCCAAGTGGCTGAATGGCCACCTTCGAATATCCAACAATCTCGGGCCTCTACATCGAGACAAAGTTTTGTCTTCTCGTCCCGACTTCGTTCGCTCCACCCTGGCTGCCAGTGAATAGTGTCAATATGAACGACCGGCAAACCCGTGCGCTGACCAAGCTCACGCGCCAAAGTGCTCTTGCCTGACCCAGGTTGACCAACAATCATCACCCGTTGCATCGAAGCTCCTTTTCGCTATGCAAGCTGATTTTTTGGGGGTGGCAATTTTACGTCAATGCCTATCTCGGTCAACAACAAGCGGTCAGCATGACAGGCAGCTTCTGGCCTAAAGGGCCTGTGCATCAGGCTGCAATCGACCCATAACCGCCATCGACGACTCAGCTTCATGGCATGTGTAGAATAGTGATTTCCCTATTTTCAAAGGAATGAACCAGTGATCACTTGCCACGTCAGGTATGTAATCGATCCCTATCAGATCCCGGCTTTCGAAAGCTATTCTCGCCATTGGATTCGTGTGGTGACCCGTATGGGAGGAAACCACCACGGCTACTTTCTACCAGCCGAAGGGGCCAACAACATCGCTTACTGTCTATTCAGCTTTTCCAGCCTGGCAGATTATGAGCAGTATCGTAGGGAGGCTGGAGTAGATCCTGAGTGCATCCAATTGGTGGCGCAGGCTACCGAGCAAAAAATCATCCTGAGCTATGAGCGCAGTTTCCTTCGTCCCATTCTTAATTGAACTGACCTATTGACGGCCGCGCCAAAGAGACCGCTTCTGGCCGATTTCTGCCAATATTTATCCGCCCCAAACGACCAACTCATATCGGTCACGAATAGCACCCAGGCAAAATCTCGAGCGCCCCCCCACTCTTCAGTGACGTATTTCAACACCACAAACCGGCTCTACCCTAAAACCACTCAGGAATCGCGCTGAGGCTCTTGGCGCAACGCATCAAGCTGTTGCTGTGCATGGGCAGCCTGGCAGTAGGCGTTGAGGATATCTGCAATCTGGTCGCAATCCAGGGTGATGCCTTCATGCACCAGGCCGGCAGACAGGATGCGAATCTGCGGCTGGGGCTTTTTGAGGGCCATGGCCTGGTTGCCGAATATCTGTCGCGCGGAGCGATGAACAGGCAGGGGCGCATCGGCACGCAACATCAGTTTCTGCTCCGTCAGCCAGCCTTCGTCATTGATGGAGACGTCGACAATGTCCAGCAGATCCACCGGTGCGCTCAGCGTGTCCGCAAACAGCTGGCGGCGGGTCAAGCGCATAAACACGTGTTGCCCGGCGTTGCGGTGCTGCCAGGTGATCAATGCAAACACCACCGCCATCACCGCAGCACACACGGCCAGGCTAGTGGCCCCGCTATTCAGGGCGTACCCCAGCAAGCCCAGGGCAACCAGCAAAAACAGCGGGCTGCGCACCTTGTAGCGGCGCGAGTTAGTGAATTCGGTCTGCTCGGGTACGCGCTGGATAACCTGCTCGAGTTCGGCGATCGCACGCTCGCGCTGGGCGTCGCGGGAGTCGGCGTATTCCTGGCTGAGTGCGCTGGCGAGATCCGACAGCGGATCCGAAGGTTGGGTCATGGATCATTCTCCTTGGACAGTGGGTATCGGCGGTGATACGGGCTGCGTGGCAGCCGACGACGCCGTATGGATGAGTTGGCTGAACCAGTGTCGGTCGTGTTCGGTGGGTACGCGGGTGGCCTCGGCCAGCAGCGCGTCATCCAGGGTTACGCCCAGTTGCTGGAGGCGGAGTGCCGTCGGCGGGTGTGTATCGAACGGGTGCGCGATGGTGTGGTTCAGCGCCGCGTCGTTCAGGCGCAGTGGCGTGTGTCGCAGGTGGTCGGCCAGGGCCTGGATCAGGTTGGAGTGGCGCTCGGCGAGCAGCGTGTTGATTTCAGCGTCCAGCGCGATCACCCGCAACAGCGCCTGGCAGAACAGGCGCTCACCGCCGATGTTGCCGCCCACCCGATCCGCCGCCAATTCCTGAGCGCGGCCCCAGTGATGCACCGCCAGTTGAAAGTAATGCAGGAAACGTTGCGTCATCCAGATCGCCGGGCGCTCGATCCAGGCCGGGTCGGCATCCTCGGCACGGATAAACGCAAAGTGCAGGCACATCAGGCTGAAATGCGCACCGATCTCGCTGCCCCGCTCGGTGTCACGGCTACAGAAATGGCCCAGCTCATGACCGATGATCGACGCGGCCTCGGCCTGGCTCAGGGTCGAGAGGTAGGTCAGCGGCAGGTAAAAGGGTGCGCCCGCGGAGCAAGTCGCCGGCCGGTTGCAGGGCCACATCAACGCTGGTGACGAAAAACGATTGGTCGATGCCCACCACTATATGGTCGGGCACCGGCGCACCGGTGGCTGTGGCCAGTTGCTCAATCCATGCCCACAAGGCCGGGGCTTTGTCACGCCCCATCCGGTGCCCCAGGAACGCCGAGGACGGGCTATCCAGCGCGTGCCATTGCTGGCGCAGACGCCCGATCAACAGGCAGCCCGCCCATAGCACGGCAATCAGCGGCACCGCCACCAGCAGTATGGGCCAGCCACCGGCTTTCAAATGGCTCCAGCCCCAGCTCAGCTCATACAACAGACTCAGGGCCAACGCGCCCATCAACAGCCCGGCGTAAGCCGCCAGCCAATGCCCCAAGGCACGCCAGCAGAGGAACAGGCGGTCGTAGAGAAAATCCCTGGACTTCAGCGCACGCCAGGCATCCAGCCTCAGCTTGAGCCACGTCGCAGGCCCGGCCACCAACGCGGCGAGGGCCAGCCAGTAGGCCAACCCTGCCAACACCTGACGCACGCGGAGCCAGGCGTAGTAGCCGCCGATATTCTGTGCTTCGCGCAGCACGTCATCGACGCGTCCGCTTTGCACACTGGCCCAGGTCATGAGCACCACCGGCAGCAGCAATATCGTCAGCGGCCACGACCACCGCGCGAACCGGCTCATGGCTCAATTGGCCTGCAAATAATCGGTCAAAAACGCCTGTGCATTGCCTTGGCTGGACAGGAACTCGTCATAGCCGACATTCAGCGCCTGCGATTCGCCAGGCAGGTACAGCTCGCCCCAGCCTTGTTGCAGCACCAGTACCACGAATTTCTGGCCGTCCACGGTGGTGGAATAGCGGGTGTCCTTACTGGTCTTTTCTACGGTCATCTTCTGGATCTTCATGTTCCAGTCGTGGTCGACACCCTCCAGCTGCACCAGCGCCTGATTGTCATTGCGCGCACCGATGCGCAGAGTCCAGACTTTCACGCCGCCTTCGCCGGCATAGGCCAGCACTTTTTCTGCGACTTCCGGGCGGTTTTCAGCCTGGGCGCCACCCGCGATCACGGCCAGAGCCAGGCACAGCAGCGCTGCCCACTTGCGATACATCAACATTTAGGGTTTCCTCGGCAGTTCAAAGGCCACCATTGAAATCAACGCTCAGGCGCCTGCCAAGCGGCGTGGCCGTGGCGCACAACAATAAGGCCGTGACGCACAACAAATGATCGGGCTGCCCAATGTCGATATCATGCAACGCTGCCCACCAGCCCTGACGGACACTTTGCCAATGGACCGCCGCAACCCCTATCTGGACACGCACTTCTGCTTCGATCACCCAGAGGCCCTGAACCAGGCCGGTGTATTCGATGACAGCGCGCGGCAGGTCATGGGCAGCGCGATCGGCCATTACCGCGCGCAGACGCTGCGGTCGCAGCTGCAGTATTTCGACTGCGATCTGCAATTCCCCGAACCGTTGCGCATCCACAAGGTGCTGCCCGACAGCGTGTGCATCGTGCAGGTACTGGGTGGGCAATGGCAGCATCGGGTTGACGGTCGGCTAAATGAATACACGCCCGGCGCGCCGCATGTGCTGGGATTGAGTGAAAGCATGGAAGCCATGGACCAGATGCCTGCCGGCAGCCGTGCCCGCATGGCCGGGCTGCGCATCGGCGGCGACTATCTACGCGAATTGGCTGAAGAAGACCCGTCACTGCAATCGCTGGCCAGGCTGCTCGACGATGGCATGCACTTTTCCGAACTGCGCGGCTGTCGCGCCATCGGGAGTTTGTTCGAGCGCCTTTATCACTCACCCTACCAGGGCGCCTTGGAACGGCTGAATCAGGAGAGCCTGAGCCTGGCCGTGCTGGTCGAGCTGGCGATGCACCTGGCGCCACAGCCAGCTGAGCGGGTGGCCACGTCGCGCAGCCATTCGGACCTGGCACACGAAGCACGCTTCAAGCTCGACGCCAACCTGATGAACCCACCTGGCACTCCGGCGCTGGCACGGGAACTGGGCGTGGGTGAAACCACTCTGAGACGTGCCTTTAGCCGGGTGTACGGCCAGTCGATGCTCGATTACGTGCGCCAACAGCGCCTGGAACTGGCGCGCACTCTGTTGCGCCAGCGCAAATGGCACGTGGCGCAGATTTCCCACCGCCTGGGCTACTCCAATCCTGCCAATTTCAACCATGCCTACAAGGCGTATTTCGGCCATCCGCCAGGGGCTGAAGTCTGAGGTCGGCGACACTTGCTCTGTCGCCCTGCGCATCCATACGTCCGCTTTTGGCCGGTTAGCGACCGTCGCTCTGATTAGCCATCCTTTTCTTTCCACACGTGGAGGACTTGTCATGAACATCATCGCTACCTGCAGCCGTCAGTCCTGGAACCCGAGCTTGTACTCCTCGCGAGTGAGTCAGGATCAGCGTCACCGCCCACACGGCCCAGAGACCATCGCCTAAGCTGATACTACGCGAATGAGTGACCGGACCAGCGTAGCCGAAAGATGCCAGCGCTTATCCCTTTCCATCTCGGCGCCCTACTTGCCCAGTACGTACTGACCGAAATTATTGATGTGATCATCCAGGTTATCCTCAAGCATCATCCGGTACTGATCACAGAAATACTTCAGCAATGCCTCCCTCGCATCGGCCATTTCCGCAGCAGATTTGAAGTTCTGCGCGCTGGCCCAGGCGTTGAAACGCGATGTGCCAAACAGCATTGACGCGCTGATCTCGCCGAGGTTTCCATAGGTTTTCAGCTGTTCGTTGGACAGCTCAATATGGGCGTCTGCGCGGTCGTAGAAGGCGTGGTCGGTGGCGTCGGCCATGATAAGGCTCCGATAAGCAAATGAGGGGCGTCATTGGAGCATATCCAACGGCTGGATTGCAGATGCCTGGCCTCTACGCGAAAGAGCGGTGAAGCCCGCCTGATTTAAGTGGGCCCCCTCTCCTGCCTTCCATGCAGCCACATCAGAAATCAACAGTGGCCGATACCTTCAGCGTGCGCGGCGCCCCTTGGGTCAGATAACCACCGTTGGCCGAGGCCCAGTAATTCTCGTCGGCGACGTTCTCCAGCATTGCGTTCAAGGTCAGGGCGCGGCCATCCAGGTGGGTCCGGTAGCGCGCGCCCAGGTCGACGCGGGTCCAGGCGGGGATGCTGTATTCGTTGGCGCTGTCCACGAATTGGCCGCCCGTGCGCAGTAGCAGGCCGTTCAGGCTCACCCCGGGCAAACCGGGCACATCCCAGTCGGCGCCCAGATTGAACTGGAACAGCGGCACACCCACCGCCTGGTTGCCATCGTCGCGACCGCCAGCGGTGCCGCGCAGCTCGGCTTTGGTCCAGGTGGCGCCGCTCAGCAGGCGCAGGCCGTCCAGCGGCTCGCCGAACACGCTCAGTTCCACGCCGCGATTGCGCTGCTCGGCATCCACCCGGTAGTAGCCGTCGCCGCCGAGCACGCCCTGGGGCTGCTCGATGCGGAACAGGCTAAGACTCCCGCCGAAGGTGCCCCAATCCAGCTTGGCGCCCACCTCCGTCTGCTTGGAGCGATAGGGCGCGAACATCTCGCCGTTATTGAGCGCGGCGACCGGCGCGGTCGGCCCCTGTTGCAGAGACTCGACGCGGTTGGCATAGAGCGACAGGTACTCGGTGGGCTTGATCACCAGGCCATAGGCCGGCGTGGTGATGCTTTCCTGGTAGCTGGCGGTGCGGGCACCGCTGGCCGCGCTCCACGCATCAGCGCCGATGGATTGGCGGCGCAGGCCCAGGGTCAGCAGTACGCGGTCGTCGAGAAAGCCCAGGGTGTCGGACACCGCCAGGCTGCGGTTCTGTACTTTGGCGACGGTGTCCGGGTCGTGGATGTCGCCGGAAATGCTGGTGGCCGGCGGCTCGGCGACGGGCTGGCCCGCATACAGATTGCCGAAGCCACGACTGCCCGCCGCGGTGGACTCGAACGCGTTACGCTTCTCCTGCCAGATGCCGTTGGCGGCCAGGTTGATGCGATGGCTGACCGGCCCGCTCATGAGTTCGCCGCGCAGCCCCGTGACGGCGCTCAGGGTCTCTTGGTCCAGCGGCGAATAGAGGCGGCCGATACGTGCGTCGCCATTTTTACCGTAGACGTAGTTGGAGGCGTAGACCCCGTTCTCCCGCGTGTATTTGCCGCCTGCGCTCAAGTAGGCGGTCCAACTGGGCGACAGGTCGTATTCGGCGCTGAACATGCCATAGGTGTCTTCCAACTGCGACCAGCTCCAGGGCTGCGCGTAGTTGTGGTCTGAGTCCGGTGCCGACGGCGTCTTGCCGTTGAGTGTGCTGGTAGGCCCCGTCGTAGTCAGATAGACCACCGAGCGCCCCTCATTGACCCGTTGCTTCTGGTACCCGACATCCGCAGACAAACGTAGATCGTCACCGCGGTAGTCCAGGCCGAGGGTGGCCAGGCTGAAGCGTGAGTGCTCATCGTCCACCGCCGTCTCGCCCTCACGCTGGGCCAGGTTCACCCTTACGCCAAAGCGGTTGTCCTCGCCGAAGCGCTGGCCCAGGTCGAGGTGCCCGCCCACTCGGCTGTCGCTGGCATAGTCCAGGGTGGCGCTGCGGGTAGGAGTGTCCTCGGCACGCTTGGACACCACGTTGATCGCCCCGCCGACACCGCTGCCCGACGGCGATACACCATTGACGAAGGCGTTGGCGCCCTTGAACACTTCGACCCGCTCAACCGACTCGGTGGAAATGATCTGGCGCGGCAAAATGCCGTACAGCCCATTGACGGCAATATCGTCGCTGAACAGTTGAAACCCGCGCACGACGAACACCTGGGAGAAGTTGCCGAAGCCGAACGACTGTCGTACGCCCGGATCGCTGGCCAGCACATCGGCCAGGGTCTGCGCCTGGCGTTTCTCGATCAGCTCGGAGGTGTAGCTGGAGAAAGCGAAAGGCACATCCTGCATGTCCTGGTTGCCCAGCACGCCGATGCGCGCGCCCCGCGCCGCTTCCCCGCCGGCGTACTCGGCCGGCAGGTCGACACGGCCTTCGGTGGTCCCACTGATAGTGATCGATCCCAGCTCCAACGCGCCCTGCTCCGGCAGCGGCACCAGCGTGAAGGTGCCGTCATCGCCGGTCTGGAAGGTCAGGCCGCTGCCCGCCAACAACCGCTGCAGGCCGTCGATCACCGAATAATCGCCCTTGAGCGCCGGCACCACACCGCTGCCACGGGTCAGGCCGGCGTCATAGAGCAGACGCACGTCGGCCTGCTCGGCAAAATCGGTGAGCGCCGCGTCGAGCCGCTGGGCAGGCACGTCGAGCGCGACGGCGTGCGCCTTTGCAGCTGCCATGGCCAGGGGTAGAACGGCTAGCGCCGCGAGGAAGGAAGTCGACCGCATGCTGATGTCCTTGGCTATCAATACGAAGAAGTCGCATTTGCAGGAACGGAAGACGTAGGCGGCGATGATTTCTGAACCATCGCCGCCTAAATATTTGCTTTTTTTCTTGAGGGGCCAGGTGCGACGCGGGTCTCAGTGGCGTGAGGCGACCAGAATCAACCCCGGCAAGCGCACCAGGCGCACAGGCAAGGTGCTCTCCACGGCACTCAATACGGCCTGTGGATCGTCCAGGACGAATACACCGGTCACCTGGAGTGTGCGAGCGGCTTCGTCGACAAACAGCACCCGTGCAGATTGGCTGCGCTCAAGCTCAGCGAACACTTGCTCCAGGGGGCGGTCGCGCAATACCAGCTTGCCGCGCTGCCAGCCCAAGCGCTGGCGCGCGTCCAGTGCCTGCGGCGCCTGCAACTCCGCGCCGCGCCACTGCACCTGCTGCCCGCCGACCACCGCCAGCGGCTCGCGCCCGTCGCTGGAGGCCAGCACTCGGCCCTCGCTGACCGCGAGGTCGACACCGCCCTCCTCCAGCCGCACATCAAAGCGCGTGCCGGTGACGCGTATACGCGCCTCGCCGGCCCTGACAATGAACGGCCGGGCCGGGTCATGGGCGACCTGGAAGTCCGCCTCGCCGCGGTACAGCCTGACCTCGCGGCGACCGTCGACAAACTGCCAGTCCAGTGCCGAATCGCCGTTGAGGGTCAACAGCGAACCATCGGCCAGGCGTAACTCGCGCACCTCGCCCGGTCGGGTGCTGATATCGGCATACAGCCCGATCCAGGTACCGCGCGGTAACCACAACGCGAGCAACAGCATCGCGGCGCAGGCCAGCGGCGCCGCCCAGCGTCGATGGCGACGTACCACGCGTGCCTGAGGTTGCTCCGCCGGACGTTCTATCTGGCCGAGCAACGACCACAGCTCTTCCACCTCACGCGCCGCCTGCTCGTGCTCGGGCGCCGCCTCGCGCCAGGCTTGCGCGGCATTGCGATCGGCAGCGGTGGCACGGCCGGAATGCAGCAGCACCTGCCATTGCCGGGCCTGATCGAGTAGTGAAGGATGAGTCACGGCTGCGGGTCCATTTGCTGCTGGCAGTGTTCAAGGGCCTTCAAGATATAGCGTCCGGCCATGCTTTCCGAGACCCCCAGGCGTTCACCGATCTCACGCTGGGTCAGCCCATCCAGGCGATTCCACAACAACGCCTGGCGCAGGTGCGGCGGCAAATCCTGAACGACGCGCTGCAGTCGCTCCAGGCGTTGGGCGTCGCTTACCGCTCGCTCCGGCCCTGGCTGGGCACTGACCAATTCGATGGATATCTCCTCCTCGATGGGGCGCGCTTTCTGCTGACGGCGGTAGTCAATGATCAGGTTGCGTGCGATGCGATAGAGGAAGGCGCGAAGATTGCCGATCTCCTCGCCGGACGCTCGCCGGCGGAAGCGCAACCAGGTCTCCTGGCGCAGGTCGGCCGCCAGCTCTTCGCACTTCACCTGTCGCGTAAGGAAGCGCAGCAGTTCGCTCGAATGGTTTTCGAACTGGCCGTCGGCAGAATGAGGATCGGAGGGCCGGGACACGCAAGCGACTCGAACTGGAAAGAGCCGCGAGGTTATATAAAATGATAATGATTTGCAATTGCTGCGATGTTCGCGCCTCGCCCTTTACCTGCCGCGATGGGCGAAGCTTATTGCACTTAGGCTGAAAATTCTCGTGCCAACGTCTATGGTAGACAGTTGCAGCTGCGTTCAGCGTCTGAATGGCGCGTCGCAGTGGTGGCACTTTGCGGACTTCACGCCTGACTGGAGCATTTCATGACCCCGCATAGCACGCAGGCAACTCCCAGCGAACTTGCAGCGTTCGTCAACGACCACTTTTCGGGGCGCGGGATCCGGCCGGACGGCGTCATCGCCCAGTCCTGGTACCGCAGCGTCGTTGAGCACCGCCTCGACCCTGGCGCGGCAAGCCGCAAGAACATCCTCAGCGCCGAGGACATCCGTCGCCATCAGCAACACCATCAGCAATACCTGGCCATCGCCAGCCAGGGCGTCAGCGGACTGGCGCGGCGCGTGGTGCCGGCCGGCTTTGCGGTGCTGTTGAGCGACGAATACGGCATTACCCTAGATTCTCGATTGCCTAGCCAGCACGATGCCTACACCCAATCAGGCTTGGTGGTGGGGGCGAGATGGGACGAATCAGTGGTGGGCACCAACGGCATCGGTACCACGCTGGCAGCGACGCAGCCATTGATCATCCACCGTGACGAGCATTTCCTGGCGGCCAATTCCCGCCTGAGTTGCTCGGTAGCGCCCATCTTTGATGCCCAGGGCCTGTTGCGCGGTTGCCTGAATGCGACCTGCATGAACAGCGACGGTCCTCGGGAAAGCCAATACCTCACCTTGCAACTGGTGATCATGTACGCGCGCATGATCGAGAATGCACACTTTCGCCAGAGCTACCGCGACCGTTTGACCCTGTCTCTCGTACCCATCGATGAGATCGCCGACCTGGGCAATGAACAATTGCTCGCCCTGGATGAAAGCGGGCGCGTCATTGGGGCCAACCGGGCCGCGTTTATCGCCCTGGACGCGACCGACACACCAACATTGATCGGTGCCTCCATCGAGCGCCTGCTCTCGATCACCGTGGATGAGCTGCTCCAGCTCACCAACGGCGGCGCCCGTGGCGTGCGTCTGCGGGGCCCTCGGCACGAATCCCTGCTGGACGTCGGCCTGCGTATCCCCTCTGAACGGCACCGCCCGCTCCCCGTCGCCCGCCCTGCTCTTCGGGCTCACCCGGATCTTCAGCAACTCGCCGGCCTGGATGCCCGGCTGCAGCAAAACACCCAGCGCGTGCGCAAGGTGATCGACAAGGGCATACCGATCCTGATCACCGGTGAAACCGGCACCGGCAAGGAGGCGTTTGCCCGTGCGATCCACCATGCAAGCCATCGCCGCGCCGGGCCTTTCGTGGCGTTGAACTGCGCGGCGATCCCCGAGACGCTGATCGAGAGCGAGCTGTTCGGCTATCGCGCCGGCAGCTTCACGGGCGCTAACCGAAAAGGCATGAAAGGCAAGCTGGAACAAGCCAACGGCGGGACGTTGTTTCTCGATGAGATCGGCGACATGCCTGCCCATTTGCAAACCCGTTTGCTGCGGGTGCTGGCGGAGCGAGAGATTTCGCCGCTGGGGGCCGAGGCGCCGGTGACGCTGGATGTTCAGGTGATCTCGGCCACTCACCAGGATCTGCATGCCATGATCCGCGACAAACACTTTCGCGAAGACCTGTTCTACCGCCTGGCCGGCATGAACCTGGCGCTGCCGGCCCTGCGCGAGCGCAGTGACCGAGCCGAACTGATCGATACGCTGCTCGCGGCCCAGCCCGGCGCCCAAGGGTTACAGCTTGACGCCGATGCCCGCCAATGCCTGCTTGATTACGCCTGGCCCGGCAACATTCGTCAGTTGCTCAATAGCCTGCGCTACGCAGTCGCCCTGGCCGAAGGCGGCGTGATTGATCGGGAGTGCTTGCCCTGTGAATTGCTGGCGCCGCAAAAGCCGTCGCCGTCAATCAGCGCCGTCGCGCAGGCCAACCACCTGGAGGCGCAACTGGACGGTGAGGAGTCCCGCCACTTGCTCGGTACTCTGCGCCGGCATCGCTGGAACATCAGCGCCGCCGCGACGGACCTGGGCATCTCGCGCTCGACGCTGTATCGCAAGATGAAAAAGCACGGTCTTGTCGCGCCCAACGACCTGCCCTGACAGCGGGTCCCGCGGCCAATGAAAATGCCGGCGCCCGTTGCAGGCGTCGGCATTTTCCAGGGGCAGACTATGGATCAGATCTGAATGTAGACCACGTGGGTGTGGGTGTACTCATACAAGCCGTGTTTGCCGTCCGCGCCGCCAATGCCGGATTTGCGCGCCCCCGCATGGAAGCCCTGCATCGCTTCAAAGTTCTCGCGATTGATGTAGGTCTCGCCGAAATCCAACTCATTGCTGGCGCGCATGGCCGCGCTCAGGCTACGGGTGTAGACCGAGGATGTCAGGCCGTACTCGCTGTCATTGGCCAGGGCGATGGCTTCGTCCAGGTCCTCCACGATCTGGATCGGCAACACCGGGCCGAAGATTTCCTGGCGCATGATCGCCATGTCGCTGCCACAGCCAGCCAACACCGTTGGCTGATAATGAAAGCCCGCGCCCTTGTCCGCCACCGCCCCGCCCGTGACCACTTCAGCGCCCTGCCCTGTGGCGGTCCTGACCATCTGCGCGACTTTGTCCAGCGCGGCCTGGTTGATCAGCGGCCCCATGTCCAGGTCGTCTTCAGCCAGCGGGTCGCCGTACCGGGTCGCGGCCATCGACGCGGCCATCTGCTCGATGAACTGATCGGCGACCTTGCGTTCGACGTACACCCGCTCGGCGCAATTGCACACTTGTCCGGTGTTGATCACCCGCGACGCAGTGACGGCCTTGACCGCCAGTTCCAGGTCGGCGTCCGCGAGCACAATGGCCGGCGCCTTGCCACCCAGCTCCAGGTTGAGCTTGGTGATGTTCGGCGCCGCCGCGGCCATGATCCGCGAGCCCGTATCGACGCTGCCGGTGAAGCTGATCAGGTCGACGCCGGCGTGACGGGTCAGGCGTTGCCCGACCGTCGCTCCCGTACCGCTGACCACATTGAATACCCCGGGCGGCAGGTCGGTTTCGGCCACCAGGCGGGCAAACTCGAAGCAGTTGATGGGGGTTTCTTCGCTGGGTTTGATCACGATGGTGTTGCCGGTCACCAGCGCGGGCGCCATCTTGCGAGCGATCAGGAAGAACGGGAAATTCCACGGCAGAATGCCGGCCACTACGCCCAAGGGCTTGCGCAGCAGGAAGATGTTTTCGCCGACACGGTCGCTGGTCAGCACCTCCCCTTCAAGACGCCGTGCCCATTCGGCCATGTAATCCAGGTAATCGGCGGTGAAGTTCACCTCCACCCGCGCCAGTCCCAGCACTTTGCCTTGTTCGGCAGTGATGAGGTGGGCAAGTCGTTCGGCGTTGTCGCGCACTTTGCTGGCGATCTTGCGCAGGTAACCTGCGCGCTCGATGGCCGGACGGGCCGCCCAATTTTTCTGCGCGTGGCGCGCCGCGGCAATGGCCGCTTCAACCTGCTCGCCGCTGGCTTCGGGCACGCGTGCCAGTAGTTGATTGTTGGCCGGGTTGCGCACTTCGATGCTGGGGTCGCTGGGAACGAAGGCATTGGCGATGAAGTTCTGGTAATGGATGATTTCGGTCATGTGCTTGCTCTCGCGGACAGTGTCGAAAACGATGCAGCGGCGCCCCGCCCCTGCATCACGGGTATTCATTGGGCGCTGAAGGTCTTCCAGACGCCGCCTTCCTGCTGCAGGTCGTGGGCGCGCTTGATCAGGTATTGGTGGATCTGCTCCACCTGCTCCGGCGTGAAGGCGTCGGCAAAGGACGGCATGCCGTCAGGCACCCGGCCGCCGTAGAGAATGCCGAGGAACATCTGGTGTTTTTCCGGCGTCAGCTTGCGCAGGTCCGGCAGCACGCCACCGCTGACCGCATGAATGCCATGGCACTGCGAGCAGTAGCCGTCATAGAGCTTGCCACCCGCGTCCACCGCGACGGTGTCACCGGTCAACGGCGGCGGCTTAGGGGTCTCGGCAAGCGGTGCCGGTTCGTTGAGTTTCGCGGTGCCACCCAGTTTGTAGGTCAATACCTGGGAAAACGGACGGACCCCGGCGCGCAGGGACAAGGCACCGGCAAAGGTCGAGAAGGCTCCGCCCCAGCCGGCCATGAAGGTGACGTATTGCTCACCGTCGACACTGTAGGTAATCGGCGCGGCCATGACGCCGCTGGCCGCCGGTTGTTCCCACAGCTTCTTGCCGGTATCGGCGGCATAGGCTATTACCCGGCCATCGGCGCTGCCCTCGAACACCAGGTTGCCGGCAGTGCTCAAGGTGCCGCCGTTGAAGATCGTCACATAGGGCACTTCCCAGGCCGGCTGCTGCTTGACCGGGTCCCAGGCGATCAGCTTGCCAGACCAGCCCTTGGCCATTTCCAGCAGCCCGTCAGCGTTCTCCGGCATCATCCCGGTGCGCAGGCCCAACTGGTACATGCTCTTGAATGGATTGCGCTTCGGCGCCTCGGGGATGTGCTCGTAATAGGCGGACATGATGTGCGCCGGGATGTACACCAGCCCCGTGTTCGGGTTGAACGACATCGGCTGCCAGTCATGGGCGCCCCAGAACGCAGGCGTCACCAGTTTGCGCTTGCCGTCCTTCCAGTAGGCGGCGTTCTCGTCATCGACGATGGGCCGGCCCGTCTTCATGTCCATGCCCTTGGTCCAGCTCTGCGGCACGATGCCCTTGGCCGACAACAGCTCCCCCGTGGCGCGGTCGATCACATAGAAGAAACCGTTCTTGGGCGCTTGCATCAACACCTTGCGCGGTTTTCCATTGATCGGCAGTTCCGCCAGGATCATGTGCTGGGTGGCGGTGTAGTCCCAGGCATCTCCCGGCGTGGTCTGGTAGTGCCAGACGTATTCTCCCGTGTCGGCATTGACCGCGACGATCGAGGACAGGAACAGGTTGTCACCCTTGGCCTGGCTGCGCCATTTCGGGTCCCACAACGAACCATTGCCCACGCCGATGTACAACAGGTTCAGCTCAGGATCGAAGGCAAAAGAGTCCCAGGCGGTGCCGCCGCCACCCTGCTCGACGAACGCGTCGCCGTGCCAGGTCTTGGCGGCGATGGCCATGGCCTTGTCTTCCGGCGGCAGCTTGGGGTCGCCCGGTACGGTATAGAAGCGCCAGGCCTGCTTGCCGGTTTCTGCATCGTAGGCGGTGACGTAGCCACGCACGCCGAATTCAGCGCCGCCGTTGCCAATCACCACCTTGCCGTTGACCACCCGAGGGGCACCCGTGATGGTGTAGCTGCGCGAGTGATCGGCCCGGGTGTCCACCGACCAGGCGCGCTGGCCGGTCCTCGCATCAATGGCTTCCAGGCGCCCGTCGAGCACGCCCACGTAGACCTTGCCCTTCCACACCGCAACACCGCGGTTGACCGCATCACAGCAAGCCTCACCGGCGCGGTTGCGGTCGGACTGTGGGTCATACTTCCAGATCAGCTTGCCATTGCGTGCATCCAGGGCGTACACCACCGAAAACGGCCCGGTGGTGTACATCACGCCGTCGACCACGATGGGCGTGGCTTCGACACCACGGTCAAGATCCAACTTGTAGCTCCACGCCAGGCCGAGCTGGCTGACGTTCTGGTCGCTGATCTTGTTGAGCGGGCTGTAGCGTTGCTCATCGTAGGTACGACCGGTGCTCATCCAGTTACCGGGTTCCTGGTTGGCGGCAATGATCCGCTTGCCATCGACATTGGCCGGCATGTCCTGCGCCCAGGCCGGCATGACGCTCAGGTTCAGAGCTAACGCGACGAACAGGCTCTTGAGCGGAGCGCCGATGGGCGCGGTTCGGGGGGCGGGAGGCACGGCGAGACCAAACTGTGTCATGGGGAACTCCTGATTCTTATTAGTAGCGAAGCCATTGCGCTGCGCAGGGGGACAAGAGCAACCCCTGTGCCAGCCTTCGCCAAAGACCTGCAAGCCACGCCCTACAAGGCTTGCAAGCCGGATCGCTGACTGCGTCAACCTGCGACAGGTGTCGCACCCATGGGGCATCTGTCCCACCCTTGGCACACTTGGGTTTTATTAATAGGAATGTGGTTAAAATCCGATCGCCCCACGACAGTCGCCACAGGAACCCGCTAAATTAGCGCCTCCAGACCTGATGAGGTTCTGCGTCATGCCTTTAGAGTCCGATGTCTTTCTCAACCGCCGCGGGCAACGCGGCGCAGACCTGTTCGTAGAAGTGCTTCGCAGCGAAGGTGTGCGCTACGTCTTCGGCAATCCGGGAACAACCGAGCTGGCTTTGCTCGACGCCCTCTCAGGCGCCCCGGACCTCCAATACATCCTCGGCCTGCAGGAGGCCTCAGTCGTCGCGATGGCCGACGGTTATGCGCAGGCATCCGGTCGCCCCGCCTTCGTCAACCTCCATACGGCCGGTGGACTGGGCAATGCCATGGGCGCCATGCTCAACGCCAGGATGGCGAACACCCCGCTTGTCATCACCGCCGGTCAACAAGACACGCGACATGGCGTGACCGACCCGCTGCTCCACGGAGACCTCGTCGCTCTCGCCCGACCGAGCGTCAAATGGGCGGAGGAAATTCATCATCCCGAACATATTCCGATGCTGCTGCGCCGTGCGTTTCAGGACTGTCGCACGGGGCCGGCCGGCCCGGTTTTCCTTTCCCTGCCGATTGACGTGATGGAGCAACACACGGATGTCACGGTCGGCCCGCCATCGCGAATCGAGCGCGGTGCCGTGACCGGGGCGATTGAGGAATTGGCCGCTGCCCTGGCGAACATCACCCCCGGTCGCCTGGCGATTCTCGTTGGAGAAGAAGTGATCCAGTCGCGCGCGGAAGTTGAAGCCGTGAGGCTTGCCGAGGCACTCGGCGCACCGGTCTACGGGCCTTCCTGGCCCGGGCATATTCCGTTCCCGACGGCCCATCCGCAGTGGCGGGGAACGCTGCCTGCAAAAGCTTCCGACATCAGGGAGACGTTCTCCGACTTCGACGCGGTCTTCCTGCTCGGCGGCCATTCGCTGATCAGCTATCAATACTCCCAGGGCCCCGCTATCCCTTCTCACTGTCGCCTTATCCAATTGACCAGCGATGGACACCAACTGGGCAGAGTCCACGAGACCGCGCTAGGGCTGATCGGCGATGTAAGACTTTCCTTGCAAACGCTGTTGCCGATACTGGACAAGCGATTGGCCCCACACCGGGAGACCATCGCGACGCTGCGACACGTCGCGAGCCAAGCACGCGATGCACGTCGCGCCGACGTCGCCGCTCGCTTCAGTCGCGAATTCAGCGCGCCGGTGACAACACCTTTCGTGGCTGCCCACGAGGCCGTCCGGGCCATCGGGCCAGACGTCTGGATTGTCGACGAAGCCCCCGCCACGATTCCCCATGTCCGCGCCTGCCTGGATTCCCATTCGGCCCGCCAATATCTTTTTACCCGCAGCGCCATCCTCGGCTGGGGCATGCCGGCGGCTGTCGGAACATCGCTTGGCCTGGACCGAACCCCGGTCGTTTGTCTGGTCGGTGATGGCTCTGCCATGTACTCACCGCAGGCACTCTGGACGGCGGCGCATGAACGGCTGCCGGTCACGTTCGTTGTGATGAACAACGGCGAATACAACATTTTGAAGAACTACGCTCGTGGCCAGGCGCACTACCTGAATGCGAGCACTGACCAGTTCATCGGCATGGACCTGCGCGATCCGGCGATCGATTTCCTGGCCCTCGCCTCCTCCCTGGGGATCGCTTCGCGCAGGATCGAGCGCGCCAGCGATATTGCCGGCGCGGTGGAAGAAGGCATTCGTTCAGGCGTCCCGAACCTCATTGAATTGCCGATCATGGCCTGAAGATTGCCCAACCTCGAAGCGAATCCACCGCTGAAGAAAACGACATCAAGCGGCAGGCGGCGCACCCCGACCTTTATTGGTGAAGCCCTTACGGCCCTCAGCTATCCCAAAAGTGAGTCGATTTCCCTGGGGGATGGGAGCTGCGAGATGCCCCAAGCACCGCGGCTTCGAACTCGGCGATCATCCGGTCGCGATTATCAGTGACCAGCTTCTTGACCATGGCCGAGTAGGGTTTCGAGGGTGCAGCCCGGGCTTGCAGTTCAGCGAAAATGGTCTTGGCTTCATTGCGCAGGTGTTGGAAGAATGGTTCCCTGTGATCCATTGGGGCTGCTTTCCTGAGCGCGTTTTCCGCCTTCATCAACTGGTTCTGAACCTCCAGCATCAGCTCGGTGCGCGCCTCCACCAGGTACACTCGGTTCAAGCCAAATATTTGATAGGTGGCAAGTCCGTAAGGGTCCCAGTCATTCCCCACTTTCAGCGGAGCAATCAGACTCAGGCCCCGTTCGACGATCCATTGCAGGTGCATATCCGGGTTGCGTTGAGTGGGGTCGATGAGGCAGGCATCCTCGGCCTTCAGATCATCGCCTTTAGCCATGGCACGCTGCCCACGAATCGGGAAGGCATCATATTTGCCGAGCTTATAGGCGCTCCCCTGCATTTTTTGCGTGTAGGGCTGTTCAGCCGTGAAGGTTTGAACTTCATGGTACTCGGAACTATTGCAGTGGATACAGCTGGGCAGCAGATTGGTCCAATCGGACGCCAGCCACCAGTAGCCCGTATGGCCAGGATGGTCGATCACCCGGTTCTTGGGCCGAAAGTGTTCGACCTGGACGGGGCCCACCGCTTTGTAACTGGATTCGCAATAGGCACATTTTTTATGGAACAGCGTATTCAACGCCTGCCTTACGTCTTTTGCCCCATAGGCCTTGAAGTTGAATTTCTTGGTTTTTTTAGCTGGTTTGGCCGTCTTCCCCTTGGCTTTGGCATTCGTTTTCGGAGGCGCCGGCTGAGTGGCTCGGGCCGCATAAAAAGCGGCCGCTCGGGTACGCTCCTTGGCCGCCGGGCTGTTCAATTCGGCAAGCGATAAGGGCTCGTCGACATCCTCGCGCTTAACATAAATCATTGTCCGGCCTCGCCAGCTTCGCGAAGCGTCTCCAGGATCAGGCGGACCGATTCCTCACGCACTTCTGCCCGGTCAAGCCGATTGGAGTGAAACTGTTCGACGATGTGCCGGCGCAACGCTTCATTCACGACCTGGCGTTCCGGGGTGTCGCCAATCATCGAGAACGCGTCCAGCCGCTCGGAAAACTGCTCTTGTGGCTCAAGGCTACGGGATTCGGAAAGCAGCAACCGATCGATACGCCGAAGAGTCTCGGGCTCGGCGGTACTGGCGAGGCCGAAGTATTCGGACGTCAACAGTTGCTCGGCCCGCATGGCACTGACATCGGGCAACCCGGTCATTTCAACGACGGCCCGGTCCTCATCGCGGACCAGTACATGCACTTCACCATCGAGCATCCCCCTCAAACAAAGCGGATCGTGGGTGGTGAAGATGAACTGGACCTGCGGCAACGCACGACGCAAGGCGCCGACTACCTGCATTTTCCAGCGTGGGTGCAGATGGATTTCGATTTCGTCGATCAACACGATGCCCCGTGAGTTCTCCAGGTCACCCCATCGCTTCACCATGTTGCGGATGATGTCCAGCGCCATGGCGAATAACGATCGGTAGCCATCGCTCAACCTCGACAGTGGTATGTCTTCGCCGTGCTTGCTGATCATCAGCCCGGAGCGCTCCGTGCGGATGATCTCGTCCTCGTCCGTCAAGTTGAGGATTTCCCGAAGTGCTCGGGCCACCGTTGGAAAGATTTTCTCGTCAAGTGATTCGAGCCAATCGGCCGAATGTGGTAGCACGCGTTGTTTGTTGAATAACGAAACGATGCTCGAGACTGGCTTGATGTTCTTGTAGTTCGTCGGTTGTTCGCTGAACTGTCGATGGGCCCCATAACCAAGCACCAGCGCACTCTCGAAAGACACGTCATGGATCTCGCCACCCCGCAGGATGTGCACTTCATTGAAGCTGCCGTCGTCAAATTCGATCCGAATACTGGCCTGAGTCGCGCCTTTGTTGCCGGAGAGCTGTTGCCAAACCTGGTCTGCGCGGCCTTGCGGCTTTCGAAGAAAGGCATCGAAGTCTGTCTTGACCTGGCTGCGCAAATGCCGACCCATTGTGCCCAAGGCAATGGCCTGGAGCAGAGAGCTTTTGCCCACCGAATTCTCCCCTAGCAGCACCACCGCCGGCGCGATGCCCTGCTCGGCCACGGACCGACTGGAAAAATCCAGGGTAAAGCGTTTGAACCCTTTGAAGTGTTTGACATCGATCGAGCGGATACGGGCGAACTTGGTCGTCTGCACCTCGCCCACCGCGTCGACGAGATCCGACCGCAGCATGCGCCGGGGCACGTGTTCACCCTTGAGGTGATCGATGAACCGGCGCCACATCGGCGGATTGCAGAGGCTGATGAAACCTGCCAGCTCACTGAAAAACTCAGCCTCGCGTGGCGGTGTGCTCCTCTCTGAGGTCGCCAGCAACGAGTCACTGATCCAAATCCTGACCGCCCCGACATGAGCACGGCGATCATCCAGCCGGTTCTCGATCTCGCTGAGGATTAGTGCATAGTCCTTGCCGCGCAGCTTTTCGAAGAAGACCACCCATTCAGAAAAAATGGCGGCACGTCGACCGACCAGTTCGCTTCGATTGAGCTTCAAGACGTCGATCGTTTCCTTGCCGCGGTCGTTTTTGCCCAGGCAGATCCCTTCGACGGTGAATGCCAGGTGCTCAAAAGGCTGGTCGTTCGAGGGGTCAATCAGGACGGGGCGTTCTTGATCGGCCAGCGCCAGCGGGGTAAAGGGCGCGACACGCTCGTGTTGCGTGGGGAACTGTGAACTCTTGTAGCGCGCACACACGGAACAGGCCAATACCAGGTTGGCCCATTCATAGGCATACCAGGCGTAATGGTCAGGGCTCGGAGTGGCCGAATAACCCAACCGATTCTTGGCGTTGAGCATTGGACGGTGGTGATGGACTTCGAAATCGAAGGGGCCGGTATCTTTCTCGCAGTAACCGCACTTCTCCTGGAAGGCCGCGACCAGCGCTGACTTTACTTCCCGGGAACTCCATTTTCGTCGGTTCAACTTTGGGCGTCGGGTCAACCGGGAGGCAGTTGCCATATCAAAGTGCTCCCGCAGGAGCGCCATTTCATCGACCAACGCCTCGGCCGTGAGCGAAACAGGTGTACTGCTGGGATCCCGCCATACAAATCTCAAAGTCAGTTCCTTTTAACTCTAGAAGGCATAAAGATCCATCAGCCATCCAGCCAACGCTGAAAATCGCTCTGGACCGCGAGCTCTGGCTCGCACCGCCGAGTGAAATCTAGCACGTTTGATGAATGGAAAGCAGGCACAACGACATCATTGATCCCGTCGCAAAAAACGCCCCTCCCTGCTCCATCCTGGCGAGGCGTACCGAATATGACGGCCCTTCTAGAACAAGCCACCCAACCTGGACAGGCTTGCCGCCAGCTCATCCTTGCGAAACGGCTTGTTAAGGCGCGGGATATCCGGGTCAAGTCCTCTGCGTTCGGCGTAACCAGAAACGAGCAGGATCGGAGTACCGGGCCGCGAAACGCGGACCGCCCGGGCCAGTTCAGTGCCGCTGATACCAGGCATCAGGTGGTCGGTGACAATGAGGTCGAATTGTTGCCCCGCCTCCAGCAATTGCAGAGCCTCTTCGCCTGATGCGGCCTCGATGACGTGGTAACCAAGGTCTGCCAGCATGTACGAGGTCGTTGCGCGTACCAGTTCCTCATCGTCGACTAGCAGCGCAGTGCCTCGCACCGATTGTCGATCCAGGGCCTCGGTATAAGGCAAGGCCGCTGTCGGCAGGGTCATGCTGCGCTGGAGCCAAAGCTCGACGTTTGTCCCTAAGCCGGGTGAACTCTGAATCGTGAGCGCGCCGTTCAGCTGGGATGCCAGGCCATGGACCATCGAGAGGCCGAGCCCCGTGCCCTTTCCGATCCCCTTGGTCGAAAAGAACGGCTCCACCGCCCGGGCCAGTGTGGTCGCGTCCATGCCAATGCCCGTGTCCGCCACCGAAAGGCAGACGTAGTGACCTGCAGGAAGATGCGAACGGTGGCCATTACCCACCACCTCGGTGCTCGCCGATATCCTCATCGTTCCACCTTCCGGCATCGCATCGCGCGCATTCACGGAGAGATTGAGAATCGCCATTTCGAGCTGGTTCGGGTCCGCCATCGCCGCCGGCAGTTCCATTGGCGCTTCGACGACCACCTTGATCTGTGGCCCGGTCGTGCTGGCCACCAGATCACCCATTTCGCCAACCAGCTTTGCCACGTCCACGGGAACGGCTTGGAGTGGTTGGCGGCGGGCAAAGGCGAGCAATCTCTGCACCAGGGTTTTTGCGCGATCAGCCGATTGCAGCGCGCCGCCAATCAGCCTCTGTTCCCGATCCCCGCCCACACCTCTGCGCTGGAGCATGTCGAGCGTGCCGACGATCGGGGTCAGCAGATTGTTAAAGTCATGGGCCACACCGCCGGTGAGCTGTCCCATCGCTTCCATTTTCTGACTTTGACGCAATGCCTGTTGGACCTCTTCCCGCTCGGCGATGGCATGGGCCACCCTCAATTCAAGCGTGGCGTTGAGCTCGCGCAGTTCTTCTTCGGCCACCTTGCGAGGGGTGACATCTACCGCCGTACCGGTGAAGCGCAAGCAGCGGCCGGACGCATCGAATACGGCTCGGCCCTTGGCCGCCACCCAGCGAACGATGCCATCCTCGCGACCAATCGTGCGGTAGTCGACTTCATAGAGTGCACGCCGTTGCGGATCGATGGCCGCCGCGAATGCTTCGATCGTTGCCTCTCGGTCCGCCGGGTGCAAGCCGTCATAGAAATCCTGCAACGTGACTGGCACATCAGCAGAGATGCCGAACATCGCCTTGGTTTGAGCGGGCCAGATCAGCGTGTTGTGAACGATATCCACGTCCCAGAAGCCGATATCGGCGTTCTCGACGGCCAGTCGCAGTCGCTCCTCGCTCTCACGCAAGCGCATTTCGGCGCCTACCCGCTCCACGTGCGCCCAGCAACGTTCGGCCACCTCCCTCACCCACGATATTTCGGACTGTGACCAATCCCTGGGCGAATTTTGATGAACGGCCATCATCGCGGTCAGACGACCGTCCTTGACCAACGGGCAGCAAATAATCGCGTGAATGCCAATGGACAGAAAGGTCTCCAGCCCTTCGCCGTGAGTCAGCTCCGCGGCGACGTCACGTATGATCAAGGTCCGCCCGGCGCGCATGTCGGCAGCAGCCCGTGGTCCGAAAACATCGAGGCTGTACGTCCCGACCGAGCTCTCGATGCCGGGCGCGCTGTAGTCACTGCGAATCCAGAAACGGTCATGATCGCCATCGACATCTGCATAAGCGCAGCGCGATACGTTGAGCTTCTCGCCCAGCAAGCCGGTCGCGGCGATCATCGCGTCTTCGGCCTGGTGGACGTGAAAGAGACGGCCATCGAGTTCATCGAAAAAGCGCAGTCGCGACGCGCTCTTCTCCAGCGCCGCTTCCGCTTGATGCTCGACCGTACGGTCGCGGAAGATCTTTACAAAACCGCCGTGATCCAGGGCCAATGGCATCATCAGCCCCGAACCCCAGAAACGCGTACCGTCCTTGCGCACGTGCCAGCGCTCGTTGACAGCCCGGCCGTGATCCTGGGCGATGTGGAGTTCGCCGTAAAACACCCGCTCGGCCTGGTCCAGGGCGGTATAGAAGAGGTCACCCTTACGCCCCACTACCTCCTCGGCGACGTAGCCGACGATGCGCTGTGCACCGGTGCTCCAGCTCGTGACCGTGCCTTGCGCATCGAACGTGATAATTGCGAAGTCTTCCGCGCCCTCGACGATCTGGCGATAGCGCGCCTCGCTAATGCGCATCTTGGCTTTTGTTTGCTCACGGTCCAGGACCAGCCCGACTGTCTGGACAATGAAGCCGAGGATCTCGACATCCGTCGATAAAGGCTCATGTGGTTCAGGGTGATACAACATGAAAACACCCAGCACAGCGCCTTGGGCTGAAAGAATCGGGAATGAGGAGCACGTGTGCAGGCCATAAGCGGTAGCCAGCGCCTGTAACTTGGCCGAAAGCAGATCGTTGAGTGCCCCAGGTAAAAGGCCGATATCGCTCGGCAACGGCGAGATACGGGTGGCGCCACCGCTCAAGCCCGCGATCAGTTTTTTTACCTCGTCATTGTAGGCGCGGGGAAGACTGGGACCTGCGCAATACCGCAGATTCGGGTCATCGTCGTTGAGAACCACGATGCTTCCCAGAAATCGGGACATGGACAACGCCTCGACCTCGCGAACGATCGCATCCAGCGCGACGTCGAGGGGGGTATCTTCAACAGACAGTTTCAAAATGCGGTTCTGTGCCTCCCCAAGCGCCGCCGCACGATTGCGTGCCTGGGTGAGGCGCGCGTTCTCGAGCGCAATCGTCGCCAGGCTCGCCAGGCTTTCCAGCCGCTTGATCGTATCGCGATCGGGGGTGTGAACCTGCGACCAGTACGCGCCCAGCGCTGCAACCGCAACGGGCCGGCCAATGGGCACCATGATGAGGCTACGGACGAACGTCGCGGCGTAAGCGTCCTTGGGAACGCGCGGATCCAGTAGCACGTCACGGATGACGACCGTCTCGCGATGGTGCATCGCCCACCCTGAAACACACTGGTCGGCGGCAAAGCTCTGGCCCTGCCAAAGCGCAGAGACCGCATCCTCCGCGACGTAATGACAACGCCCGTCATGCTCAATGACGACCGCGATGCCCTCAGCCCCGACGGCGGCACGTGCGGTGTCGCGGAGCACTGCAACCACGTCCTCTACCGATCCAGCGGCAGCCAATCGCTCACTGGCATCGAGCACATGAAACAGGCGGTCCTCGCCTTCCAAATCAACCGGTACAGTAGACAAACTGAGTCTCCAAATGCCGGCCAAGTGTTCTCTTCCCGGACTGGCTGAAATAAATGTGATTCATTGAGGCAATGTAAGCCATGACATCCGGAGTCGGTTCCCGTTCGATTTTGTAGACGCGTAGCACCGCGCCTCATATCGAATCGAAACCGTTCACCAGCTTGTCCGCTTGCATATTCAAACCGCTGTATGTGGGGGCTGGGCGCGGTCTACAGCATTGTAGCTGAGCCGCTCCGCCTCCAGCGTGACAGGTAGAAAGCGTGATCACTCAGAGTTTCGAGTCGCCAGGGCAACGTTGTGAGGACGTTTACCCCCTCACATCAGTCATTCAATCCAACAGCGAAGCCTGTTTGAGCAGCTCGAAAAGCCCCTCAGGTACCAGTGGGGATGTCGCGGTAAAACTGGAGCCCAGGCACCATTTGGCTCTGAACGGAGCACCATTGCTTTCATGGCCATCCAGCCAAGGACGTTCATAGACGCTTTTATCATCGAACCTTGCATCGAAGACCTGGACGATCTCATGCCCTGGTTTGCCTGCGTAGGTGAAGATACTTTCCAACGTGCCGATCAATCGAACATCACTGATCGAAAGCGCCAGTTCTTCCTGCACTTCTCGGGCAATGGCTTCGATCCCTCTTTCACCGAACTCAATGCCGCCGCCAACAGGGCGAAAGAGCGTCTGCTGTGCAACGGCGTCGTAGAACTGGTTGACCAGTATCTTTCCCTGGTGATGGAAGATACACAGAGCGAGGGGGCGAATGCGTGGTTCTGACACGAGTGAAATTCCCTTTTGATTGGACGATACGTTTCCCTCCGCGCAAAAGGCATTCAATGCTGCGTATGGCGGCCAATTATGCGATAGGAGCTCGCCCATTTCACCTCAACTGTCACGAATAGGCGTAGCACCAGCCGTGCCCGATTTTCTC
This sequence comes from Pseudomonas sp. MS646, assembly GCF_036693845.1. Lineage (NCBI taxonomy): Bacteria > Pseudomonadati > Pseudomonadota > Gammaproteobacteria > Pseudomonadales > Pseudomonadaceae > Pseudomonas > Pseudomonas sp. MS646. The sequence goes on along the minus strand of NZ_CP144763.1, from coordinate 2,991,391 downwards.
AATAGCATTTAATCGCTCCGCCTTGCAGAAACGCCAACATAATGGCGTCGATTTTGACCAAATCATCAACGCAGACAATAAGTGACATTTTTCCGACGGAAGGCATCGCCGTGCCATTGCTGGAGGTTTGAGGGAAGGCTCATCATCCGCTTGTCATTGCTTCTCGCCTGGGCCTTTCGGGGCCAATGCAAGGTGCATCAATCGCATCGTTTCGATGGGAGCAATATCAGGATGATGACCGTCTACGTTATGGTTATGACCATCTGCACCGGCGGCGAAGGCTGCGTGGAAGAACGCAAGCACGAGCCCACCTACGCCACTAAAGCGATGTGCGTGGAATCGGCCAGGCACATGGCGGCGCGCAAAGGCGTGAAGTTCAAATGCCGCAGCGAGCGGTCGTGGGTGCCGAGCACTGCGTCGGGCGCGAGCGGCCAGGAGCGTGTCGTCTCGACCGACGTCAAGGCGCACCCGTGATCGTTCCTCAGGAGCCCGGCATCTCCAGGTCCAGCAACGCCGCCCCCAGTGCCTTCCCATGCGCATCGAGCGCCAGCGAACGGGTAACCCCACCCCGCAAGATGCCAGGCAGGACAAAGTTGAGCGCCCGCACATTGGGCAGTTCATAGCGACGGATCATCGGCCCTTGCGGGTCCAGCAGCCCGGCAAAATGCTCGGCAACGCGCTCCACCGTGAGCCACTCACAGAGGCGCGGATAATCTTCGGCGTTGAACGCAATCACGGAGATATTGGAGGTATCGCCCTTGTCCCCTGTGCGGGAATGGGCCAGGTCTCGCAGTTTGAGGCGACTCATTGCAGGTCCTCCGAATGAATCTTCACGCTGACCGCGTCGCGCGGCAGTAACAACGAAGCCACCGCCACCACCTGACGCACCGATTTGTTCGCCCCGCCACCGCCGTAAGGCCCATTGGTGTAGAGGGTTTCCACTTCGTTGCCGATGCGCACGGCCGCGGCGCGGTCAGCGCAACGGGCCGCGACCCGCAAACGCACTTCCCAAGGCTCGCTGTCCGAGCGTGCGCCCAGCTCGGTGCCGTGCAGCGCGTCGACCCCGATCAGCTCGGCGCGGATCTCTTCATAGACCACGCCGGTCAGTTTCAAGCGCTCCAGCACCACCTCCCGGGCCAAACGGCCGCGCGCCAGGGCCCCCGGCCCGCCATAGGAGATCTGGCCCTCGCCGATCCAGCCATCGAGGTAACCCACCGATACTTTGAGATCGGCGGGTCGCGCCTGGCCATCAGCCCCCTGGACGGCGACCTGGTCCGGCCCGGGCGCCGTGAACGAGACACCGGAAAAATCGGCACTGACATCGGGGGTGAGGTACGCGGCGGGGTCGTGCACTTCATAAATCATCTGTTCGGTGCAGGTCGCCGGGTCGATGCGCCCACCTGAACCTGCGACCTTGCTGATCACTGCATGGCCCGTCGCGTCCACTTCAGCCAAGGGAAAGCCCAGGCGCGCCAGGTTAGGCACGTCCTTGAACCCCGGATCGGCAAAGTAGCCTCCGCTGAGCTGCCCCGCGCATTCGAGCAGATGCCCCACCAGGGTGCCGCGACCCAACCGGGTCCAATCGTCCGCCGCCCAGCCGAACTCGAACACCTGCGGCGCGAGAAACAACGACGGATCGGCCACCCGACCGGTAATCACCACGTCGGCGTCGGCCTGCAATGCCTCGATGATGCCGTCCACCCCCAGGTACGCGTTGGCCGATATCAGGCGCTTGCCCAATGACGCCAAGGTCTGGCCGTTATCCAGGGTCTGCCTCGAATCTTCCAGCACGGTGGCCAGCACATCGTCGCCGGTCACCGCGACCACCTTCAGCCCCGACAAGCCCAACTGCCGGGCGATGCGCCGTACTTCCCGGGCCGCGTCCAAGGGATTGGCCGCGCCCATGTTGGTGATCACCCGCAATCGGCGACGCCCCTCGGTGCCACGGCCGACAAAGGGCAGCACCCGGAGCATCCGCTCACTGAGCAACGGATCGTAGCCGGCCTGCGGATCAGCAAGCCGCGCTTGTTGGGCCAGGGCAATTGTGCGCTCGGCCAGGCATTCGAACACCAGGTAATCCAGCTCGCCGTGCTCGGCCAATTCGATCGCCGGCTCGATACGATCGCCCGAATAACCGGCACCGGAGCCGATGCGTAAGGTTTTCATTCAAAAGACTCCAATGAGCAGCGCCGTCACGGTCATCAGCACCGAGGCGGCGAACAGGAAGGGAATGGTGAAGCGTTGGTGATCGGCCAATTCGATCTTGCACAGCCCCACCAGCAGGAACGTCGCCGGGGTCAGCGGACTGACCGGGAAACCGGTGGTGTGCACGCCCAGCAGTGACGCCTGGGCCACTTGCAATGGATCGACGCCCAGGGCGCGCCCGACTTCGGCCACCACCGGCATCACGCCGAAATAGAAGGAATCGGGGTCGAACAGCAGGCTCAGGGGCATGGAGATGAACCCCACGACCATCGGGATCAATTTGCCGTGCCCGGCGGGAATCTGCGCCACCGCCACCTCAGCCATGGCCTTGAGCATACCGCTGCCCTGCATGATGCCGGTGAAGACCCCGGCAGCCAGCAGAATGCTCGCCATCGTCAGGGCGGTTTTCGCATGGGCGTCGATGCGGGCGCGTTGGGCATCGACGTTCGGGTAGTTGATGCACAACGCCAGGACCGTGCCGAGCATGAACATCACCACCGGATCCACCACGCCGGCAATCATCACGCCCATCACCACCACGGTCAGGACCAGGTTGAGCCAGAACAGGCGTGGCTTGCGCAAGGCGACTTCCGCCTCGCTGAGCACCCGCTGCGCGACCACCTCGACGGTTGCCCCGGCGCCCAGCCCCAGGCGCTTTTCTTCGCGACGCCCCAGGTACCAGGCGCAGGCAAAGACGAAGACCAGACCGACGAGTTGCACGGGAATCAGCGGCTGGAACAGATCGGCCACCGGCACATGCAAGGCCGCCGAGGAGCGCAAGACCGGGCCGGTCCAGGGCAGGAAGTTGACCCCGGCGGCCATGGCGGTGACGCAGGCCAGGATGCGCTTGTCCATGCCCAGGCGGGTATACAGCGGCAGCATGGCCGGAATGGTCACCAGGAAGGTCACCGCGCCGGAACCGTCCAGGTGCACCAGCAGCGCCAACAACGCGGTGCCCATGACGATACGCGTCGGCCGGGTGCCGACACGCTTGAGGATACGGTCGATGATCGGGTCGAGCATGCCGGCGTCGGTCATGACGCCGAAGAACAGAATCGCGAACACGAACATCCCGACCACCGGGGCGACGTTCTTGATGCCGGTGATGATGAATGCGCTGGTTTGCAGGCCGAAACCGCCGATCAGCGCGGCGATGATCGGCAGTGCGATCAGGGCGACCAGGGGGGACAGGCGTTTGCTCATCACACAGGCGAGCAGACAGAGGATGGTGACGACACCGAGTATGGCGAGCATGGGGAGGTCCTGTTCGGCATCTCTGTTCGCGGTGGCGATGAGATGCGCTGTTGTTGTTTTCCCCGAGTATTGGAATTGCCGATATTCTTTGTAAATTGAAATGTTCGGTGACCTGCATTCGGAAAAACAAAATGAAGAACTCGATCCAGCACATCCGCGCCTTCCTTGCCGTGGCGCAAACCGGCAGTTTCGCCAAGGCCGCGGCGGCCCTGAACCTCTCGCCTTCAGCGCTGACCGTGCAGATCCAACAATTGGAAGACTGGCTCGGCGTCGCCTTGCTCGAACGCAGCCCGCGTCACCTGGCCCTGACCAGTGCCGGGCAGAACAACCTGCTGCCGATGGAGAAACTGCTGCTGGACCTGGACAACATCGTCAACGCCTCCCGGGACCTGGCGGCGCTGCGCCGAGGCGTCGTCACCCTCGCCGCCCTGCCCTCGCTGTGTGCCGGTGCGCTGCCGCCGTTGTTGAAACAGTTTCGTGAGCAGTTTCCGGGAATCGAGGTGCGCTTGCGGGATGTCGTGGCACGCCGGATCGACACCCTGGTGCGCGACGGCGAAGTGGACTTCGGCCTCGGCGTGCGTGCGCGGACGAACCATGGGTTGGCGTTTGAAACGGTGTTGGAAGATCGCCTTTGCCTGTTTCTTCCGATCGGTCATCGGTTGGCCCGGCGACGCACGATCAAGCCAAGCGAATTGACGACCCAACCGATCATCCTCACCGGACGCGACAGCAGCGTGCGCGAGTTGGTGGAACAACTGTTCGCCGACGCCAACCTGACACTCATGCCGGGACTGGAGGCCAACTACATGTCGACGGTCCTGGCGTTGGTGCGCCAGGGCCTGGGGGTGAGCCTGCTGCCGGAATCGGCGGACGATGACCGGGCGGGACTGGTCAAGATCCCCGTGGATCACCCGGACGTCACCCGCCAGCTTGGCCTGATCACCCGCACCGGCCAGGCGCTGTCGCCGGCCGCCGAGCAATTCATCGCGATGGCCAAGGCGTTTTTCTAAAGCCTAGGCATGCAGGCGTAGGCTCACCGCTGCACCACCGTTTGCAACGCGCCACTGGCTTCAGGCTTTTTTGCGAACAACCTCTGTGGCAACAGGAAGTACGCCAACGCCGGCAGCAGGATCAGCGCGCCGAGCATGTTCACCAGGAACATGAACGCCAGCAGGATACCCATGTCGGCCTGGAACTTGATCGGCGAGAACGCCCAGGTCGCCACGGCGATCGCCAGGGTAATGCCCGTCAGCAGGACCACCTTGCCGGTGAACAGCAGCGCCCGGTAATACGCCTCGGACAGCGAGGCGCCGGCACGCATGTGCGTGAGGATCACGCTCAGCACGTAGAGGGCGTAGTCGACGCCGATGCCCACCCCCAGGGCGATCACCGGCAGCGTGGCCACCTTGACGCCCATGCCCAGGCCCACCATCAAGGCCTCGCAGAGGATCGAGGTGAGCATCAGCGGCAGCACGGCGGCGAGCACCGCGCGCCAGGAGCGGAACGTCACCCAGCAGAGCAGGATGACCGCGCCATAGACCCAGAACAGCATTTCGCGCATGGCTTTCTTGACCACGATATTGGTCGCGGCCTCGATCCCGGCGCTGCCCGCGGCGAGCATGAACTTCACCTGCGGCAGTTGCTGTTGTGCAATGAAGGCTTCGCTGGTCTGCACCACCCGCTCCAGGGTATCGGCCTTGTGGTCGGCGAGGTAGACGTACAGCGAAAGCAGCGAACAGCCCTGGTTGAACAGCTCCCGTGGCGCCCGCGTCTGCACCGCGCCCAGGGCACCGTCGTTGGGAATCAATTCGTACCACTTGAAGTTGCCTTCGTTGTAGCCGGCGGCGGCGATCTTGCTCAGGGCGGCCATGGAGTTGGTCGACTCGACGCCCGGCAGTTGCTCCAGTTGCCAGGCCAGGGCGTCCACGGCGGCCAGGGTCGAATAGCGGGTGCACTGGTCTTCTGGGGTTTTGACCATGACCACGAAGATGTCCGAACTGGCCGCGTAGTTTTGCGTCATGAAGGCCGCGTCGCGGTTGTAGCGTGAGTCGGGACGTAACTCCGGGGCACCCGGGTCGAGGTCGCCGATCTTCAAGTGCAGGCTGATCGCGAACCCGCCGACCGCCAGCAGCAGGCCTACCAGGCAGGCTACATAAGCCCAGGGCCGTTGGGTGAACAGGTCGAGGAAGCGCCACAACGGGTGCTTGACGTTCGCCTGCACCTCGGCGGTTTCCGCCCGCAGGCTGCGCGCCGCCGCCTGGCTGCCAACGCCGATGTAGCTGAGCAGGATGGGCAGCAGGATCAGGTTGGTGAAGATCAGCACCGCCACACCGATGCTGGCGGTGATCGCCAGGTCCTGGATGACCCGGATCTTGATCACCATCAGCACGGCGAACCCGACCGCGTCACACAGCAGCGCGGTCATGCCGGCGGCGAACAGGCGGCGGAAGGTATAGCGCGCAGCGACCACCCGGTGCGTGCCGCGACCAATGTCCTGCATGATGCCGTTCATCTTCTGCGCACCGTGGCTCATGCCGATGGCGAACACCAGGAACGGCACCAGCGCCGAATAAGGGTCCAGGTCATAACCGAGCGTGGCCAGCAAACCCATCTGCCAGAGCACCGCCACCAGCGAGCACAGCACCACCAGCGCGGTGCTGCGGGCGCAACGGGTGTACCAGTAGAGCACGGCCACGGTCACCAGCACCGCGACCACGAAGAACAGCATGACCTGCAGCAACCCGGCGACCAGGTCACCGATGATCTTGGTGAAGCCAGTGATGTGGATCTGGATGCGCTCGTTCTGGTACTTGTCGCGCAAGGCCTCCAGTTGCCGCGAGAACGCGCCTGCGTCCAGGGCCTTGCCAGTCTCCGGGTTGATTTCCAGCAACGGCACGAAGATCACGCTGGACTGGAAGTTGCCGGCCACCAGTTGGCCGATCTCGCCGGAGCGGGCCACGTTAGTGCGCACCTGTTCCAGGCTGGCCGGCGAACCGTCGTAGGTGTCGGGGATGACCGTGCCGCCATCCAGCCCTTCTTCGGTCACTGAGGTCCAGCGCGTGGTCGGCGTCCACAGCGACTTCATGTAGGGCTTGTCGACGCCGGGCAGCAGGTAGATTTCGTCGTTGAGCCTGGCCAGGGTGTCCAGGTAGTCCTTGTCGAAGATGCTGCCCTCGGTGACCGCCACGGCGATGCGGACCGAGTTGCCGAGGCCACTCAGTTCGCTGCGCTGTTCCAGGAAGTTGGCGACGTAGGGATGGGAGGTCGGGATGGTCTTTTCAAAACTGGCATTGAGGCCGATCTTGCTGGCCTGGTAGCCCAGCACCAGGGTCGCCAGCAGGCAGAGCAGGATCACCCAGGGACGGTGATTGAAGATCGCCCGCTCGCCCAGGTTGCCGGAACGCGGATCGAAATCCTCCAGGCGGGCGATCACCACTTGCTGTTCGAGGGCAGGATTATGCTCGTTCACATCGGACTCCGAATACGGCCACAGGGGGCGCGGGTACAGTGCGCGCTGGCGAGTTGCTCAACGTTGCGCCGAAGAAAAAAGGACATGGTCGAGGCGGGTCGGACCGTTCAGGCCGACGCACACCAGGCTGCCGTCCGGTGCCGCCACCACGCCAGCGATGGAGGTCGCGGCCGGGGCCGGTGAACGTCGAAAGTGACGTCCCGGGTCAAGACTGAGCAGCACGTCGCCGGCCTGGCTGGCCAGGACCCAAGTGCCATCCGCCAATCGGGTGGCGGCGGACAGGGCCACTTCCAGGTCGGTGTCGATCGGTTGCCAGCGGCCGCCTTGGTCCCCCGACCAATAGGCGTTGCCACGCAAACCGAAGGCCACCACCTCTCCCGTCGAACTGCCTTGCAGGCCGAAGAAGCTGCCCTCATAGGGCGATTCCAGTGCCTGAAAGCTGTGCCCGTTGTCCTGTGAACGCAGCAGCAACCCGCGCTCGCCGACGATGAACAGCGCACTCCCCGCCGCACCAATGCCGTACAGGTTGAGGTCCTCGGGGTTTTCCACCTGCCGCATCCACGGCTGCCAGTGACTGCCGCCGTCACGGGTGTGCAGGATCAGGCCATAGGCGCCGACCGCGTAGCCGGTGCGCCGGTCACTGAAGTACAGGTCGAGAAAAGGCTTGTCCGGCCCGTCGGCCACCAGCCGCTCGGCATCTTTCAACGCCTTGGGATCATCCCCTTCGCGAGCCTGGGCCAGGGCCAACTGCGCGGCGGCGACGCCGTCCAGTTGCTTGGTCCACGATTCGCCGCCGTCGGTGCTGTGCAGGATCACACCCATGTGGCCCACGGCCCAACCTTCCTGCGCATCCACAAACTGCACCGCCGTAAGACTGACGCTGACCGGCACCTTTGCCTGGCGCCAGCTCACGCCGGAGTCATCCGACAGCAACACGATGCCGCGCTCGCCGACCGCCACCAACCGTTCACCGGCCCGGGTCACCGCCAGCAACACCGAATGGGCTGCCTTGGCACTTTGCAGCGCCGCCTGGTCGAGCAACGCAACCCGTGGAGTCGCCATCGCCCAGCCCGGCATCAGCATGACCGCCAGCAGCAGGGCCGCCGGCAGCGTGCGCGTGAGTGAAAATTTACCGATCATTGTCCGCTCCAACCGCCCAAGAAGAGTGATCCAACTGCCCGCCCGCGAGCGCCGAAGCCGCAGCCTCGGCGCCCTGCCCCAAGGCTCAGCGGCTGCTGTCGTTGGCCATGGCGTCCGGGGTGAAGAACGCCGCTGGTGGACGCGGATAGCTCTGGTACTGCACGTTCAGGTCGTTGGCCGACGAGTTGAGGAAGTAGGCCCCGGTTTCCAGGTTGTAGCTGCCCCACGACATCTGGGCCGTCAGCGCCGGCATTTCCGGTGCCAGCAAGGTCAGCGAGTAGTTGTGGCGGCCCAATTTGCCCTGGGCGTCGTAACCGTCGACCAGCAGCACCTGCCAGGAATCCTCATCCACGTAGTAGGTGCGCTTGGGCACCACGTGGCGCTTGCCGTCCTTGAGCGTGGCACTCACCACCCAGACCCGGTGTTTCTCCCAGCGCACCAGGTCCGGGTTGAGGAAGTTCGGCTTGACCAGGTCGTCGCTTTTCGCCGCCGCCGCACGGTTGTTGTTGTAGGGCACCAGCAGCTCTTTCTTGCCCACCAGCTTCAGGTCGTGTCGGTCGGTAGGGCCGAAGACCATGAACGCCTCATCGAAGAAACCGACGCCCGAGGTGACGAAGTCCGGGGTGTCGTAGGCGATGTTCGGCGCCCGCCGTACCCGACGCTGGCCAACCAGGTACTGCCAGGCGGCACGCTTGCCCGGGTCCATGTCCCAATGGGTCATCAGGCCTTCGCCGGCCTTGGAGGACGGCAGTTCCGTCGCCAGTTTGCCGATCAGGAACTTGCTCCCGAAGGTCTCCAGGCTGCCTTCCTTGAAATAGTAGGGATTCTGGTACCAGAACCGCGCCCGGGTGGCCTGGATCTTCTTGCCGCCCGCGGTCATCAGCCAGGTGTCGAACGGCGAGTAGAACGTGTCGGCGCCCTGCCAGGACAGGCGGTAGTTCCACAGCACCTCGGCGCCGTTCTGCGGCAATGGGAAAGGAATCCCGCCATAGGCGCCGCTGACTTTTTCGGTCTCCACTTCAAGGCTGGCACGGGTCGCGTTCTTCAGCGTGTTGTCGTACACCCACTGCGGCGCGGCGGCACTGCGGTGGGTCGGATAGACATCGAGCCGGTAGCCCGGATACTTCTGCAGCAAGGCTTTCGTGCCATCGGCCAACTGGTCGGCGTACTGCGCCATGTTGGCGGCGGTGACCGAGAACAGTGGCTTGTCGGCGGCGAAGGGGTCGGCACGCTTGTCGCCGTTCTTGTAGCCTGCCGGCACGGTGGTGTAGCCCCCGGTCCACGCCGGAATGCTGCCGTCCTTGTTGCCTGCACGCTCGGCGCCCATGGGCGTGAGGTCACTGTTGAGCCGCGCGGCCTGCTCGGGGGACACCGCCGCCTGCACCAGGCCGGCACTGAGCAAGGCAATGGCCAGGGCCGAAATACGCAAGGAAATTTTGCTTTGCATAGCGGATGAAACCTCTTATTAGAATGTGGTTTTCACGTACATGGAAACGAAGTCGCGGTCCGCCAGCGATTGCGCATAGCTGAAGTTGCCGTCTTCGCGCAGACCCGCCGCGGCCTTGCCGAAGAAGTTCACGTAGTTGATGCCAAAGTCCCAGCGCTGCAGGTACGTGGCCTTGACGCCGACACTCCAGTCACCGGCATGGGAGTTGCCGAAACCGCCTTTGCTGACGGCCGACGAACGCCCGTCCAGCCCGACGCCAAACCCCACCGGCACGCTCAAATCGAGGCCGTCGGCCACCTGGAAGTACGCCGGCTCGGCCAGCACCCGCAGCGCGGTGGCGTCGCGGGTGGTGTTGGGGTCCAGGGCAGCGCGGTTGTCCGTCACGCTGAGGGTGCGGTTCCAGGCCAGTTCGGCGAGCACCGAGCCGCCGTCCCAGAACGTGCCGGGCGACAGCAAGTAGATCGTCGACAGGTTGACGTGGGCGGTCTTGCCCTTGGCGTAGAGCGCGTCACCGCTGTTGTCCGCCGCGGTGCCCGGGGTCACCACCTGCAGATTGCTGACCAGCGGCGCGTCCCAGCGCACCGACGTTTCACCGGCGAAGTTGAACGGGCCGTAGGCCGTGGAGAAACTGGCGCCGACGGTCTTGATGTCTTCGGCGTAGACCTGGCGATAGGCATTGAGGATCGGCAATCCGGTGGCCGCCGCCGCGGCGCCGTCGAGGTAGGCGTACAGCGCACTCGGCGTCTTGTCGTGGTACTTGGCGGCGTAGAAGCCCAGCTCCAGCTCGGTGCCTTCAGGCTTGAAGCGCAACTGCATGCCGCCCTGCCCCGAGTTCCTGGCCTCGATGTCCGAAGCGTGCACGGTGGTGTTGCCGAACACCTCGGTCCAGTCACCCGCGCCCTTGCCGATGCCATCGTTGTCGCTCAGGTAACTGCCCGCACCCGGGACGTTGGAGCGTTCCCACTCGAACTGGTAGTAGGCGCCGACGGACAATTGTGGGTTGATCTGCAATTGCCCGGACACTTGATTGACCGGGCGCAGGATTTCCTTGAACTGCGTCCCCGGCACGCTGAGCAACTTGACCACGTCGGTGGGCCCTTGGGCCGCGGCGATGCCGTTGCTGCCGTAGAACAGGCTCTCGCCGTAGATCAGGCTGTGCCGGCCCAGGCGCACCGTGCCCTGGCTGGTGTCTCCCACGTCGCCGCGCAGAAACACGAAGGCGTCCAGCAGTTCGGCGTCACGCCCGTGCAGCTCACGGGTGTCGTCGAGGAAATGCGGATTGGCGCTGTCGTCGGTGTCCTTGTTGTAGACATCGTCGTACCAGGCCGCGCCGCTGATGCGCAGGCCGTAGTTCTGCCGGCTCAGGTCCATTTCACTGAACAGGTCCAGGCGGTTGGAAACCAGGCCCCGGCTGAAATTCCTGTCGCCCTGGCCCTGGATCGAGGGGTACAGGCCGCCTGCCGTCGACGCATTGGTCAGGTGGTCGTCGGCACCTTGCAAGCGCCAGGCCTGGCTGTACTTGATGGTGTTGTCCCAGCGCAGGCGCCAGTCACTGTCACCGAGGTCGATTTGCGCAGCCTGGGACTGAGTGGCCCAACCGGCCAGACACACCGACAGGGCCAGAGCGTTGCGTGTAAAGCCCGGATAGCATCGAGAATTGTGCATGGTGTTCCTCATTGTTCTTGTTGTGGGAAGCCTGTTCTGTACGCGGGTCGCCCGGGACACGAGCGGCAGCGGGTTACACGAAAATGCGCGGGGTAGCGTTCTCCCTCAGATGTAAGTGGACGCCAGGCCGCCATCGACCGGCAGGTTGATGCCGTTGATCCAGCGAGACTCATCGGCACACAGAAACGCGATGGCAGCCGCCACCTCATCGGCGTAGGCCGGCCGCTTCATGCGATGGGCATCCGCCTCGACGCGCGCTTGGCCGAGCATGCTGACGAAGTCGCCGAGGATGGGCGTGAACACCGGGCCCGGCGCCACGCAGTTCATGCGCACCGAGGTTTGCAAGAACCACGGCTGGGCCTGCTGATAGCTCCAGACGATCAGCGCCTCTTTGAAATACTGGTAGCAACTGTCTTGCGGCACCGGATGCTGGTCCAGCCAGGCCTGGGCCTGGGCAAAGCCATCGATGGCGGCCAGGGTCTTGTGCAGCGCCAGCCGCTGCGGCCATTGCGCCCCCAGGATCGATGCGACGTTGACGATGCTGCCGCCGGCCCGGATGCGCGGCAGCAGCGCGGCGCACAGGTGCCGCACCCCGAGGTAATTGACCTGGGCGACCAACTGCGGGTCGGCGGTGCCCGGAACCCCGGCGATGTTGCAGAGCCCATCGAGGGACGCCGGCAGTGACTGCACGGCAGCGTCGATCGCATCCGGATGGCTGAGGTCGGCCTGGATGAACTGGTCCAGGCTCAGGTTGGGCGCATTGCGATCCATGCCGATGACGCTCGCTCCGTGAGCACGCAGGGTTCGGGCCGTTTCAGCGCCGATGCCCGAGGAAACGCCGGTCACCACGATCGTCTTGTTGGTCAACTTCATAGCAGGTTCCCGATTCGTGCTTGTGCTGCCCGTACGGGCGGAGGCAGCCAAGCCATGTTGTTATTGTGCCGAATTAGTTAATCTCGGTAACTAGTTGTAGCAAGCGATATGCCATCTCCTGACAAACGACCGCCGACCGCTCAAGCACGCGGCATCCAGGCAATTCAGAAGGATCAAGGCTCAGGTGGGCAGGGATGAGGACGTTAGAAAAGTGATGATTTCAGCAATTTCGTGCTGCACTATGCGCAATATGATTAATCGAATTAGGGAATTGCGATGGCAGATAAGCTGATCTCCCTGGCCGAACTGTCCCGGGGCACGCAAAAGCAACCAGCGCGCGGCGCCAGTGAACAGTTGCCGCCCGGCGCCGCGCCGACGCTGCAGGATCTGACCGAATGCCTGATGTTCAGCCCCGGCGACGGACGCATCTGGCTGAACGGCGCGCGGATGCTGCTGATGCACAACAGTGGCGTGGGTGCCTTGCGCCGCGAACTGATCGAAAGCATGGGCCTGGCCCGCGCCCGGGGCATCATGCTGCGTACCGGCTACCATTGCGGTGCCCGGGACGCGGCGCTGATCAAGGAGCGCTTCCCCGAAGCAGACATCCTGGCGCTGTTCGCCGCTGGCCCGATCATCCATGCCATCGAGGGCGCGGTGAAGGTCGAGCCGGTGCATTTCGAATTCGACATGAACCTGGGCACCTACTACGGCGAGTTCCTCTGGCATCACTCCAGCGAAGACGACGAACACATCGCCCAATACGGCATCGGCACCGAACCGGCCTGTTGGATGCAGACCGGCTACGCCATCGGCTATACATCGGCGATGGTTGGACGGCTGATTCTCTATCGGGAGGTCGAATGCCGTTCCACCGGATCGAGCATCTGCCGGCTGGTGGGCAAGCCCGCCGAAGAATGGGACGACGCCGAAGAGGACCTGGCCGACCTGAACGCCGAACCCTTCGTCAGCACCGGCGGACGCAGCGCGGCGCCCCAGGGCCGGGGCGATAAAGGTGCCCTGCCCGCTCGCCTGCTGGCGGACCCGACACCGGCCCAGGACAGCGACATGGTCGGTATTTCCTCAGCCTTCAACGCGGCCTGCCACATGCTGCGTCGGGTGGCGCCGACCCAGGCGACGGTGCTGTTCACCGGTGAGTCCGGTGTTGGCAAGGAAATGTTCGCGCGGATGCTGCACCGCATCAGCCCGCGCCACGACGAGCCCTTCGTGGCCATCAACTGTGCGGCCATCCCAGAAAACCTGATGGAGTCGGAGCTGTTCGGCGTCGAGCGCGGCGCCTACACCGGCGCCACCCAATCGCGCGCCGGCCGCTTCGAGCGCGCCAATGGCGGCACGCTGTTCCTGGACGAGATCGCCACCCTCAGTTTGGTGGCCCAGGGCAAACTGCTGCGCGCCTTGCAGGAAGGTGAAGTCGAACGGGTGGGCGGCAGTCGCACCCTCAAGGTCGATGTGCGGGTGGTTGCCGCGACCAATGTCGACCTGCGCGCCGCGGCACAGCGTGGCGAGTTCCGCGAGGACTTGTTCTTTCGACTGAACGTGTTCCCCATCCACTTGCCGCCGCTGCGCGAACGCAAGGAGGACATCCCGCTGCTGATGACCCATTTCCTGCATCGCTTCACCCAGCGCCATGGCCGTCAGATCAGCGGCTTCACCCCGCGCACCGCAGACACCCTGCTGGCCTACGATTTTCCGGGCAACATCCGCGAATTGCAGAACCTGGTGGAGCGCGGCGTGATCAGCGCCCCGGACGGCGGCGCCATCGACCTGTCGCACCTGTTCACCAGCGGCGAACGCCTGGCTCTGCCGATGTTCTCCATCGGCACCCGCGGCCAACTCGCGGCTGCACCGAACGCTCAAGCGGCGCCGCCTCAGGCTCCCGCCGCACCGATCCGGAGCGACGATGAAGCCCTCCAGCAACTGTTCGGCGGCAAGGATTTGAGCCGGCTGTCGCTGCAGGAAGTCGAGGACGCGATGATCGACCGTTGCCTGAGCGAAGTGAAAGGCAACGTCTCCGAAGCGGCCCGCCGCCTGGGCCTGACTCGGGCACAGTTGTCCTATCGATTGTCGCGGCGCCCAGCCAGTGACTAAACGTGGCGAGGGCCCTTTATTGCGGGATGAAGCAACGCCCGAACATGCCAAGCGCCACGTCGACCCGTTGGTCGATCTGCTCGTCGGACCAGCTTTGTTGCACGCCCAGGGTGAACAGCTTGAGCGGCTGCGAAATCAGCAGTGCGTCGATCAACTCGATGGCCGGCTCGACATCCTGCTGCGCCAGCAAGCCCTTGCCCGCAGCCTTGCCCAGCCAACCCCGCAACAGGCCCAGGCAACGCTCGGCCCCTTCCTGGTACCAGATTTGCGCAATCCCCGGCGCATGCTCGCGCCCCTGGGCGGCCATCAGGTAAAGCCCCAGCGCCAGCGGCGACAGCGTCAACCGTGCCCATAACGTCAGGTACATGCGCAGCTCGCTGAGCAGATCCTCGGCGCTGTCGATGCCACTTTCCAGCAGCAGCTCAAGGGTCGACAGGTCCCGCGCAACCAACTTCGAGAGCAGTTGCTCCTTGCTCGCCACCAGTTGGTACAGGGTTTTCTTCGAAATGCCGGCAGCACGGGCAATGGCGTCCATGGTGACGTTGGCAAAATGACCGCTGCCGAGTATCTGCGCCGCGGCGTCCAGCAACAAGCTCATCTGCTCTTCACGGCTGCGGACCGGCGGACGACCGCGAACGGGCTTGACGGGTTGCGAGGGGGTTGCGGGCATGGTGGGTCCTGGTGAGTGGCAGCGGGTGAGTCTGCCACAGGTTAAATCGGGCACCTAACCTGTGGCGAGGGCGCGTGCTCGCGCCCCTCCCTCAAACAACGGCCCCCTCGCCAGCGCTACCCTCCCGCGCCATCGCCGCTGCGCGAAACGCCTCGCCCAGCGCAGTTTCGATAACCCCCCAGGCCTCCTGCGCTGAAGCCTCCGGGCCGAGGTGGGTGAACATGTGATCGCAGCCTGCGAACATCCGCGCGTTGACTGCCACACCGGCCTGGCGCAATTTCTCGGCATAGGCCTCGCCTTCGGCGCGCAGGATGTCATGTTCGGCCGTGATCAGCGTGGTCGCGGGCATGCCCCGCAATGCCTCGACGCTCGCCAGCAACGGCGACACCAACGGGTCGCGCGCCTGATCGGGATCGCTCAGGTAACAGCCATTGAAAAAGCGCACCAGCCCGGCACCGAGCAAGGGTTTGTCGAGGCTCGAACGCTTCAGGCCGGGGTCCTGGAGCAGGTCCAGGACCGCATAGTCAATCACCTGGTGCACCACCCGCAGCCGCTGATGCCCCCGTGCCAGGTTGGCCACCCCGGTGGCCAGGTTGCCGCCGGCGCTGTGCCCACCGACGGCCATGCGTTGGGGGTCGATGCCCAGGCTTGCCGATTGCCCGGCCAACCATTCAAGCACCGCGAAGCTCTGTCGCAAGCCCGCGGGAAATGGATGCTCGGGCGCCAGGACGTAGTCCAGGTTGACCACCAGGCAACCCAGATTGTGCGCCAGACGCCGACAATAGCTGTCGTCATGCTCCGGCACGCCAGCGACGAAACCGCCGCCGTGCAGGTTCAGGTACACCGGCAAGCGCGCCCCGTCCGAAGTCGCCGGCCAGTAGAACAACGCCCGCGCCGGTCCCCAGGACGTCGGGATGAACCGCGCCTCGACCGCACGCAGCGGGTACTGCGCCGAGTCGTAGACGAACTTGCCTTTCATGCGCTTGGCAAAGGCGCGCAACAGCTTGGCCTTGAGGGTTTGAGGCAACGTCATGATCAGGCTCCCGGCGGCTCAGTGGGCCGTCAACAATTGATCCAGCAGGCCGTGGACCATCGGCCCATACGGCGCGCGCATCGCCAGGTTGGATTCACCCACCGGGCTTTGCACCACCACTGCCTTGGCATGGCTGAACGTGCGGAAACCATGGGCACCGTGATAAGCCCCCATGCCGGCGTGCCCCACGCCGCCGAACGGCAACGCCTCGAACAGCACATGGCTCATGACGTCGTTGATCACCACGCCACCGGAGGTCGTGCGTTGCAGCACCTGCTGGCGCTCGCTGGCGTCCTCGCCAAAGTAATAGGCCGCCAGGGGCCGGGGTTGCCCGTTGACGTAGTCGATCGCCGTGGCGAAATCCTGGTAGGTCTTGATCGGCAACAGCGGGCCGAAAATCTCCTCGCGCATCACCTGCATGTGCTCGTTGGGGTTGAGCACCAGGGTCGGGGCGATCTTGCGGATCTCGCGATCGTTCAGGTCTTCCTGCTCCGGGTTGATCTCGATCAGCCGCGCGCCCTTGGCATGGGCATCGACCAGGTAGCCTTGCAGGCGGCCGAAATTGCGCGGGTTGATGATGGAGGTGTAGTCCGGGTTGTCGCGCAGCGTCGGGTACATCTGGGCGACGAAGCGGATGGCCTCGACGGCGAAGTCTTCCAGCCACTCTTGCGGCAGCAGCACGTAGTCTGGCGCCAGGCAGATCTGGCCGGCGTTCAGGGTTTTCACCGTCATCACCCGCTGGACCACGGTCGCCAGGTCGGCACTGCGCGAGACCAGCACCGGCGACTTGCCGCCCAACTCCAGGGTCACCGGCACGAGATTGTCCGAGGCGGCGCGCATGATGTGCCGCGCCACCGACGTGCCGCCGGTAAAAATCAGGTGATCGAACGGCTGCGCACTGAACAATGCGCCGACCTCGGCCCCACCCAGCACCGTGGTCAGCTCGTGTTCATCGAAGTAACGGGCGATCAACTCGGCCAACAGCGCCGAGGTGCGCGGCGTCAGCTCGGACGGCTTGAGCATGGCCCGGTTACCGGCGGCGAAGATGCTGGCCAGCGGGCCGAACGCCAACACGACAGGGAAATTCCACGGGCTGATCACCCCCACCACGCCCAGCGGCTGATACTCGACCCGTGCCTCGCAACCCGGGAACGGCGCCGGATGGGGTTCGGATTGCGCCCACTCGGCCAGGTGCTCCCGGCAATGCTTGAGGCTTGCCACGGAGCCTGCGATATCGGTCAGCAGCGTCTGTTCGCGACTGCGGTGGCCAAAGTCCGCCGACACCGCCGCGACGATGGCTTCGCGGTGGTCCAGCAACAAGGCGATCGCCCGGTCAAGTCGATCACGGCGCAGCGCCAGGCTGGGCGGCCCCTCATCCAGATGGGCACGTTTCATTCGGGCGAGCGCCGCAGCGAGTTGTTCGGCGCTGACGGCCGTATCGTGGTGACCGAGGATGCTCATGGCGTATCTTCCTGCTGGTTAATTGTTATGAGTCAGTACTAAATGCCCGGCAAGACAGCCACCTCTGCTGCCTCGCCGGGCGAGTATGACAAAAAACCAGACAAAGGAAACCATTAAGTTTCCTAACTTTAAAAAAGCGACATGAGGCCTTTAACCCCATAAAACGAAGGCTAATGGCTGGAAGGGATAGCCGCGCGGTTCAGTGGCCGCAGCAAGCAAGAAGCCATCCGGATGGGTTGTGGACAGCGGCGCAATACGCAAGCTCTTGATAAATGATTAATTACATTAATCATAGATGATGACCCAGCGAAGCCAACGAGGCCTCGCCGGGATGGCAGCCCACTAATGCTGCGAGGGAAACACCGGCGCCTGGTCCTGCTGCTCAGCCGTGGCTTCCAACGACCGCCCCGCAAGCGTCTGCAGGTACAACGCAAGCACGAACCCGGGCGCTGTCGCCAAGGCGACGTCGACGGGCGGGCTGACGCTGTCGGGGATCAACTTGCCGCTCGTGTCCTGCTCCTCGTTCAGTTCCTGCTCCACCTTCAGCCCATACCGCTTGAACTGCACGAACCGCGGATCGGTGACCGCGACGGCCGCCAGCGGATCCCAGAAGTACAGGTACTTGCCGATGCCGGGGGCGATGGTCGAGCTTTGCAGGACCTGGGTGAGGAACTGCGCGACCGGGTTTTGGATGCGCGAAAGCTGGGCGACGAAATCCTGGCTGATGGGGATCTGGTTGCAGGCGTTCAGCGCAACCAATTGCACCCGGTTCCCGCCGCCAAAGACGTATTGCGCGCCGAGTGGGTCAACGAAAATGTTCCACTCGGCGACTTTGTTGGTGTAGTACGGCGTGTCGCCCAGGGTATCGATGATGTTCCCTCCGGCACCGGGCTGGACGTACTCCGGCAGCAGGTTGCCACCCATCATGACGATGCGCTCGACCTTGCTGGCCAGCAGGTCTCGCAGCGTCCTGTCTGTCCTGGCCTGCAAAAACAAATGCCCCCAGGTCGTGCCGCCGCCGATCATCAGCACGGTAAAGGGTTGCTTGGCGTTCTCCAGGGTTTCCCTGAGAAAGGCCACCGCATCCGTTCTCGTGGGGTTGGGGTTCGCCCGGGGAAACCGAGCGTCGTAATGCTGGTCCGCCGCCTGGCGGGTTTCGAATGGAAAGGTGTTGCTGTAGACCATGGGCCGCTGGAAGCCGGCGACCACGGGGATCCGCTCGACTTCAGGGTCTTCGAACAGCGTGAGGAAGTGGCTGATGTTCGCCACGCCATGGCTCAGGTGCACGGCACCCACACCGGTGACGGTGATGCCTTCGACCTTGACCGCGTGGTGCTTGAGCAAATAGCCGATGGCCAGGTAGTCGTCGAAGTCGACATCAGTATCGACGAGCACGTGTGTGAGGGGTTGTACCGACATGTTGGCAGGCCTCCTGGCAATGGATGGGATCATCCTGATGTGCCAGCAAATGCTGGCATCGAGTTAAAAGTAGCACCTCCCGAAAAAAGCGAACGCTTAATGGCGTGGATTGCCTGGGGCGACAGCCAACGTGGCGAGGCACCGGCGTCCTCACCACGCAACGAGCGACCCGACTTACCAGAGCGTCATCGTGTAGCTGACGATCAGGCGGTTTTCATCCAGGTCGTTGCCGAAGTTCGAGCGCACCGATGCGTTGCGCCATTTGAACCCCAGCCCCTTCAATGTCCCGTCTTGCACGACATAAGCAATGTCGGTGTTGCGCTCCCACTCCTTGCCTTCGCCGGGTGCGGCGCGCTGTACGTTGTCGCCGGAAATGTAGCGGGTCATGAAGGTCAGGCCCGGTACGCCCAGCGATGCAAAGTTGTAGTCATAGCGGGCCTGCCACGAACGCTCGTCGATGTTGGCGAAGTCGCCGATCTGCACGAAGTTGACTAGGTACGGGTCACTGCGACTGATGTAGGGGAACGGGTCGTCGCCGCTCATGCGCTGGTAGCCCAGGCCCAGTGCATGCCCGGCGAAGCCATAGGTGAACAGCGCGCCAAAGGCCTGGTTGTCGAGGTTGCGGAAGTTGCCATCTTCGGTACTGCGCGAATAACGCACATCACTCTTGAGGGACTGGCCCGCCCCCAGGTCCAGGGTATGCACGAACCCCAGGTAGTTTTGCTGGTAGATGTCCTGCAACTTGCCATAGCGGTACTGCGCCGTCAGGTTCGGCAAGAATTGATAATCCGCCCCGGCAAACTGGAATTTGTCGCTGTTGCCGCCGATGCGGTTGGCACTCATGTCCTGGTAATCGGTGGAGTCGACGACATTGATCTGCGTAAACTGCCCGCCCGTCAGCTTCAACCGGTCGATTTCCTGCACGCTGGCCAGTCCCCCCTTGAAGGTTGCTGGCAGCAGGCGCGTGTCGTTGGAGCTCACCACCGGGTCCTTGATCTGCAAGGTCCCCACCTTCAGGGTGCTGTTGGACACGCGCACCTTGGCAGTCAGGCCCAGTTCGCCATAACGGTCTTGAGAACCGCCGGACAAATCCGCAGGCAACAGATTGGTGCCCGCCGTGCCGCCGCCGGAGTCCAGTTTGAAACCCGCCATGCCCAGGGCGTCCAGGCCAAACCCCACGGTACCTGCGGTGTAGCCCGACTCCAGGCGCAGCAAGAAGCCCTGCGCCCATTCTTCGGCCTTGTCCCGCGCCCCTGTCTGGCGGAAGTCGCGGTTGAAGTAATAGTTGCGCGCTTCCAGGCTGCCTTTGCTGTCGGCGATGAAATCCGCGTGGGCGCTTGGCGCTCCGGCCAGGCTCAAGCCCAGCAGTGTACCGACGGGCTTATAGATCCACGTGAGGGAGGTGAACTGTCGCATGGGTGCTCCTTTTGCGGGCACGAACGAACCCGCTCGGGGCGTCGTTTGCGTCCGATGTTTTTATTGTGAAGGCGCTGTGCTGGGAAACGGACGCAGTAGCCTGCGTCGTGGAGCGGATTCTTTGCGCCGCGCTCTGGGAGCGTCAAACGGGAAAAAAGCCGCATCGGACATAAGAAAATTTGATGCCCTGATCAAGCGGTTCTGGAGTAACAATTGCAACCATAAGAACGACAAGTACCAAGAGAGCCTTCATGAACCTCAAATTCCTCGAAACCTTCGTCTGGGTCGCCCGGCTGCAAAGCTTCAGCCTCACCGCCGAGAAAATGTTCAGCACCCAGGCGGCGATCTCCAGCCGGATCGCCTCATTGGAAGAAGAGCTGGGGCTGCGCCTGTTCGTGCGTGACTCGCGAGGGGTGTCGCTGACGCCCGAAGGCTTGAAGGTACTCGACTACGCCGAGCAGATGCTGGAGGTCCAGCGCGCCTTGAAGCAATCGCTGGACACCCGCAGCCCTCAGCAAGGCCTGGTGCGCATCGGCGTGATGGACACAGTGATCCATACCTGGCTCAGTCCGTTGATGTCGATGCTGATGCAGGCCTTTCCCGCCGTCGAAATCGAAATAACCGCCGATGCCGCGCGCAACCTCTGCGAGCAACTGCAAAAGGGTTACCTGGACATCGTGTTCCAGACCGACCTGGTCCGCCACGAAAGCGTGCGCAACCTCGAACTCGCGCACTACCCCATGCACTGGGTGGCCGCCAGCCACTCGATCTACGCTCGGCCCTATGCCTCGCTATTGGAGATGGCCAGCGAGCGCATCATCACGTTCGTCAAGCAGTCGCGGCCGCACCAGGATGTGCTCAACCTGTTGTATGCCCATGGCGTTGGCGCGCCGCGGGTCAGTTGCGTCAACTCGGTGTCGGCCATGACCCGGCTGATTCGCGACGGCTTCGGCATCGGTGCCTTGCCCGCGGCCCTGGTGGCCAAACCGCTGGCCAGCGGTGAATTGATCACCCTGGAACCCGGCACGGCTCTGCCCCAGCTTGACGTGGTGGCGTCCTGGCGCGCCGGGGTGGGGTTGGAACTGATCGAGAATATCGTCCAGATGAGTCGCCAGGTTGTCAGTCAGTACGCTATCGATGTCGGCCCGCAACGCATGGTCGCGGCACCGGGCCTGGCCGGTCATAACGTTTAGTTGTCTGTGGGTACCACTATTCCTTGTTGGACGTCATCGCCCGGCCCCTCTAAAAAATGGGCCACCCATCCCTTGGAGATACCGCGATGAGTCAACCCGCCCCGTCCTTCGAACAACTGCGCCAGTACGACCCGCTCGCCCTGCGCCAGAGCATTGCCGCCGGCCGATACCAAGGCCATACCAGTGGCCTGGGCCAGGGTCGGGTACAAGCCAACATCGTGATACTGCCCGGTGATTGGGCCACCGAGTTCCTGCGCTACTGCACCCTCAATCGACAGGCCTGCCCGGTGCTCGACGTGACAGAGCCGGGTGATCCGTTCTTTCGCAACCTCGGCGCCGCCATCGATATCCGCCATGAGGTGCCCCGCTACCGGGTCTATCGCCACGGCGAACTGAGCGAAGAGCCGCTGGACATCGAACACGTTTGGCAGGATGACCTTGTCGCCTTCGCCCTGGGCTGCTCATTCTCGTTCGAACAACCGTTGCTCGAAGCCGGCATCTACCTCAGGCACATTGACCTGGGGCGCAACATCGCGATGTTCCGCACCAACATCGACACCCGTCCCACCGCCCGCCTCTCTGGCAAAATGGTCGTGACCATGCGCCCGATGAAAGCTGCCGCGGCGATCCAGGCGATCCAGATCACTGGACGCATGCCCAATGTCCACGGTGCCCCGGTGCACATCGGCGACCCGTCGCTGATCGGCATCCACGCCCTCGACGCACCGGACTATGGCGATGCCGTGCCGGTCGAAGCGGACGAGATCCCGGTGTTCTGGGCCTGTGGCGTGACACCCCAGTCGGTGGTCCAGGCGTCGCGCCCACCGTTGTGCATCACCCATGCGCCTGGCTGCATGCTGGTGACCGATTTGTGGAACCGCGATTTGTAAGCGTCTAAAAGGCCGCACTCACCTGACAGGAACAGACGATGAACACCTTCCAGCAATCGATTCAAGCGTACATCAAGGCCAAGGATGGCAACCGCCCTCACCTGCTGGAGCAAGCGTTCGAGGCGCAGGCGATCCTCGACATGATCGTGCGCACCGGCGCCATCTCGTTTCCTGATCACGTCGAAGGCCGCGCGGCCATCGGCGAGGTGCTGGTCAGTCGTTTCGGCCAGACCTTCGAAAACGTCTACACCTTTTGCCTGGGGGCGCCACCGGCAGCGAACCTCGACCGGTTCCAATGCCCGTGGCTGGTGGCGATGTCTGGCAAGGACGGCGGCGAGGCGCGCGTCGGCTGTGGCACGTATGACTGGCAATTCGATCCGGTGTCCAAGCGGGTCGAGCGATTGACCATTACCCTCGAACACATGAAAACCCTGCCGCCGGACAACCTGCCGGCGATCATGGCCTGGGTTTCGCGACTGGACTACCCATGGTGCAGCGTCGAAGCCGCCCTGGGCGACGTCCCCAACCTGGGCGAGCTTGGGGACGTGATCGAGTACCTGGCCAACCGGGAACACCTACGCGCGGCGCAACGGCCGTGACCCACCCAAGGAGCCGCCTCGCGTGAACATCAAGTTTCTTGAAACCTTCGTCTGGGTCGCACGCCTGAAGAGTTTTCGCCTGACGGCGGAGAAACTGTTCACCACCCAGGCTTCCGTCTCCAGTCGCATCGCGGCCCTGGAGGACGAGATGGGTGTGCGCCTGTTCGTGCGTGACGCCAAGGGTGTGTCGCTGACCTCCGAAGGCCAGCGGGTGTTGGAATATGCCGAACGCATCATGGACACCCTGCAAAGCATGAAGGCCGTGATCAAGGACCCGCGCCAGGTGCGCGGGCGGATTCGCATTGGTGCCATGGACACGGTCATCCACACCTGGCTCAGCCCCCTGGTGACACGCCTGATGGACTACTACCCGGCGCTGGAGATCGAGCTGTCGGCCGACACCGCGAGCAACCTGTGCTCGCAACTGGAAAAGGGTTACCAGGACATCATTTTCCAGACCGACATCCTGCGCCTGGACAGCGTACGCAATGCACGGCTGGCCCGTTATCCGATGCATTGGCTGGTGCGCAGCGGCTCGGCCTATGACCGTCACTACGCGTCTCTGGAAGACCTGTCCCAGGAACGCATCGTGACCTTTTCGCGCAATTCCCGGCCTCACCAAGACATCCTCAACCTGCTGCACTCGGCCAATATCGTCTCGCCGCGCATCAACTGCGTGAACTCGGTGTCGGCCATCACCCGCCTGGTTCGCGACGGCTTCGGCATCGGCGCCATGCCGGCGGCGCTGGTCCTGGGTGAGCTGGCCCAGGGTACGCTGAAACGGGTCGATGGCGTGCCGTTGCCTTCGGTGATGGACATCGTCGCCAGTTGGCGAACCGGCGCGGGCATGGAGCGGGTGGAAGAAGTCATCAGCCTGACCCGGGACGTGGTGGCGGAATTCGTCGCCGAACTGCCCGCGGAATACCAACTGGCCGCCGACTAACCCATTCATTGTGGGAGCGGGCTTGCCCGCGAAGGCGGCTGCACGTCCGACACTTCCGTTGACTGACACACCGCTTTCGCGGGCAAGCCCGCTCCCACAGGTTCTTCGGCGGGTCCGGATGGCGTGTCCGACGCCCATTCATTGTGGGAGCGGGCTTGCCCGCGAAGGCGGCTGCACATTCGACACCTTCGTTGACTGACACACCGCTTTCGCGGGCAAGCCCGCTCCCACAGGTTCTTCGGCGGGTCCGGATGGCATGTCTGAGCTGGTCTAATAGCCCCGGACACCTCAATGGGTGAAACTACACTCATTGAGGAATATTCCATGACTAAGAAGTACAGAAAATTCGACGCCGAGTTCAAGCTGAAGGTCTGCAAGATGGTTGTTGATCAAGGTCTGAGCGTGAACTCGGTTTGTACCGATTTAGGCCTGAGCGATACCGCCGTGCGCCGCTGGGTTCAGCAGTATCAAACCGAGCAGTCGGGCGGTACGGGGATTGGCAAACCATTGACCAGCGACCAGCAGCGTATTCGCCAGCTTGAACAGCAAGTCCGCGAACTGAAGACGGATAATGACATATTAAAAAAAGCTACGGCCTTCTTTGCCCGCGAGTTGAAGTGATCCACCAGTTGGTTCACCAAGTCCAATGCAAGGCCTACCCGGTGGCGCGTATCTGCCGGGTGTTGCGGATCAGTCGTTCGGGGTTTTACGAAGCTCGTCAGCGGCGTTTGAAGCCAAAACCTGTGTGCTCGGTTTCCGCTCAGCTCAAGGCTGCCTTCGTGTCCAATGAACACTGTTATGGCAGCCGTCGTTTGGTGAAAGCGCTGCGTGACACTGGCGTCTCCGTTGGACGGAACAAGGTCCGCCGCCTGATGAAACAACAGGATTTGCGTCCGATTTGGAAGCGCAAGTTCGTTCATACCACTGACAGCAATCACAATTTTCCGGTGGCTGAGAACCTGCTCAATCGCCAGTTCAATCCCGAGCGCATCAACCAGTCGTGGGTCGCTGACATCACCTACATCCGTACCCGCAGCGGCTGGCTGTACCTGGCGGCCGTCATGGACCTGTACTCACGCAAAATCGTGGGCTGGGCCATGGCACCCCACATGCGAGCAGAGTTGGTATGCAGTGCGATGCAACTGGCCATCGCGCAGAGACAACCTGAACCGGGCTTGATCGCTCATTCGGATCGAGGCAGCCAGTATGCCGGTACGGATTACCAGAACTTGCTGACGCGACATGGAATGCGTTGCAGCATGAGTCGCAAGGGCAACTGCTGGGACAATGCGGTCATGGAGCGCTTCTTCTTGAATCTGAAGATGGAGCGTGTTTGGCGCAAGGATTACGCCAACCATGGCGAAGCGATCAAAGACATCACGGACTACATCGTGCGGTTCTATAACGGAAGGCGAATCCATTCATCCTTGGGCTATTTGCCGCCCAATCAGTATGAGCGGCAAGCAGCCTGAAAAACACCGATTGAGGTGTCCGGAAAAAATTGACCACCTCAGACATCACGGACTACATCGTGCGGTTCTATAACGGAAGGCGAATCCATTCATCCTTGGGCTATTTGCCGCCCAATCAGTATGAGCGGCAAGCAGCCTGAAAAACACCGATTGAGGTGTCCGGAAAAAATTGACCACCTCAGTCCGACGCACAATCATTGTGGGAGCGGGCTCGCCCGCGAAGACGGCTGTACATTCGACACTTCCGTTGACTGACACACCGCTTTCGCGGGCAAGCCCGCTCCCACAGGTTCTTCGGCGGGTCCGGATGGCGTGTCCGACGCCCATTCATTGTGGGAGCGGGCTTGCCCGCGAAGACGGCTGTACATCCGACACCTTCGTTGACTGACACACCGCTTTCGCGGGCAAGCCCGCTCCCACAGGTTCTTCGGCGGGTCCGGATGGCGTGTCCGACGCACATTCATTGTGGGAGCGGGCTTGCCCGCGAAGGCGGCTGCACATCCGACACCTCCGTTGACTGACACACCGCTTTCGCGGGCAAGCCCGCTCCCACAGTGTTATTGGGTGGATTCTAGATGTGTGTCCGCCACAGATCCTCTTGTGGGCTTGCCCGCGAAGCCTCTGGGCCTCATCAAGCGGCCTGTCAGTGAATTGCAACATCCCCGACTTAATCTGGATCGAGCGCACGGCGGCGACCCGCTGGATGTGCCTGTCTGCCCGCTCGCAATGGTCCAGGGAGTCCGCCATGAAAATCAGTGTATTGGGAAGTGGTTACGTAGGCTTGGTGCAAGCCGCCGTGTTGGCCGAGGTCGGCCATGACGTGGTGTGCATGGACGTTGACGAGCAGAAGGTCGAGCAACTGCGCCAGGGCCAGGTGAGCATCTTCGAGCCAGGGTTGGCGGCGCTGGTGCGGGAGGGGCTGGAGGCCGGGCGCTTGCATTTCACCAGTGATGAGTCACTGGCCGTGCAGCACGGCCAGGTGCTGTTCATCGCCGTGGGCACGCCTTCGCGAGACGATGGCTCGGCCGACCTGAGCCAAGTCATGGCCGTCGGTGAGGCGGTCGCCCGCTACCGGGAGTTGCCGCTCATCGTGGTGGAAAAGTCCACCGTGCCAGTGGGCACCGGTGATCTCCTGCGGGCTCACATCGACAAATGCCTGCTCAAGACCGGACGCTTGTTGCAGTTCGATATCGTGTCCAACCCGGAATTCCTCAAGGAAGGCTCGGCAGTCGCCGATTGCCGACGCCCGGATCGCATCGTGATCGGCTGCGAACGCGATGAAGTGCGCGCAACCATGCGCGACCTGTACGCTCCGTTCAATCGCAACCACGACCGGGTACTGTTCATGGACGTGCGCAGCGCCGAGCTGACCAAATACGCCGCCAACGGCATGCTGGCGACCAAGATCAGCTTCATCAACCAGATCGCGGAACTGGCCGAGCACCTGGGGGCCGACATCGAATCGGTGCGCCTGGGCATCGGGGCCGACTCGCGCATCGGCTATCACTTCATCTACCCAGGCTGCGGCTATGGCGGCTCGTGCTTCCCCAAGGACATGCGCGCGCTGATCCACAGCGCTGAGCAGGCCCATTGTTCCAGCGACCTGCTGCAAGCGGTGGAATCGATCAACCGCCGGCAGAAACACAAACTGTTCGAACGCATCCATGCTTTCTACAAGGGCGACCTGCGCGGCAAGACCTTTGCGCTGTGGGGCCTGGCCTTCAAGCCCAACACCGACGACATGCGCGACGCGCCGAGCCGTACCTTGCTCGAATCCCTCTGGGCGGCGGGTGCCAGTGTCCGTGCGTTCGACCCCGAGGCCATGCAGCAAACCCAACTGCTCTACCCCAACGAAACGAAGCTCATGTTGATGGGCACGCCGGAGTCGGTGCTGCCGGGGGCCGATGCACTGGTCATTTGCACCGAGTGGCAGGCCTTCAAGGCGCCGGACTTCAACCTGATCCAGCAGCGGCTCAAGGCCCCGGTGATTTTCGACGGGCGCAACCTCTACGACCCGGAGCGCATGCAAGACAAAGGCTTCACCTACTTCCCCATGGGCCGCGGGCAATCGCGCGACCTGCCCATCGCCGAGCAGTCCTGGTTTCAAGCGTCCAAGCGTGCTTGAAGCCCTTAACCTCAAAATTAATGAACTCAACCAGCATTAATATGAATTTGTAAGCGCGAGTGACGAACGGCACACTGAACGCCGTTCCTCCCCCAACTGTTGGAACACTTAAAGGGCTTTCAGGGATTCCCCCGTAAGCCCCTTTTTTTGCTCGTTTTTTGGATCGGTGCTTAATGCTCTCTCGCTGGTTCCCCGCTGCTATCAATACCCGTCCCACCGAATGGAGCCGCGCCGCCTTGGGCATGGCCTTGGGAACGATGTTCAGTATCTGGCTCTGTGGCCAGGTGTACGGCCTGGAGGTGGCACAGCACATCATCGGCCCGCTGGGGGCTTCGGCGGTGCTGCTGTTTGCCGTGTCGTCCGGTGCCCTGGCCCAGCCGTGGTCGATCGTGGGCGGCTACCTGTGCGCCTCGGTGGTGGCGGTGCTGGTGGCCCACGTGCTGGGCCGCACCCTGGGCAGCGCCTGCCTGGCGGCCGGCATGGCGCTGGTGCTGATGTGCTGGTTGCGCTGCCTGCACCCACCGGCGGGCGCCGTGGCGGCGACGCTGGTGTTGGCGGACCCGTCCATCGCGGCCCTGGGCTGGCAGGCCGTCGGTGTGACGATGCTGGCCGGCAGTGGCCTGCTGGCGTTTGCGCTGGCCTACAACAACCTGACCCGCGTGCGCTACCCCAAGCGCGCCAGCGAGCCGGTGGCGGTCATTCCGGCCGACCACCCGCCCGTCGACCGGCAGGCCATCACCGCCCAGGACCTGAAATTGGCGCTGGCGGAAATGGAAGCCTTCTTCGACGTCACCCCCGAAGATCTTGAGCAATTGGTCCATGCCAGCGAGCGTCATGCCAAGCGTCGCAGCATCACGGAGGTGCTGTCGGGTCGCGGATGATCCTGTGGCTGCTATAAATATGCAGACAGGACCTGCACGTATGCCGGTTGTGCTGTGCAAATTTGCACTGTTACGATCCCGTTCGCATACGCGCCTAAAAAATTGTAAAAGACAATAAAAGCAGGGAGTTAGCGATGACAGCTCAGGTTTCATCACAGGCCAGCGGAACGGTCGCCGCCCAGGTTTACGACGTGCTGGTGGAGGTCCGTAACCACATTGGCCACTTGACCCTGAACCGCCCTGCCGGCCTCAATGCGCTCACCCTGGGCATGGTGCGCAGCTTGCAGCAACAGCTCGATCGCTGGGCCCTCGACCCGCAGATTCACGCGGTGGTCCTGCGCGGTGCCGGCGACAAGGCGTTTTGTGCCGGCGGCGATATCCGTTCGCTGTACGACAGCCACAAGCAGGGCGACACCCTGCATGAAGACTTCTTCGTCGAGGAATACGCCCTCGACCTGACGATCCACCATTACCGCAAGCCGGTCCTCGCCCTCATGGACGGTTTCGTCCTGGGCGGCGGCATGGGCCTGGTGCAAGGCGCTGACCTGCGGGTAGTGACCGAGCGCAGCCGCCTGGGCATGCCAGAGGTCGGCATCGGTTACTTCCCAGACGTAGGCGGCAGTTATTTCCTGCCGCGCATTCCGGGTGAGCTGGGCATCTACCTGGGGGTCAGTGGCACCCAGATCCGCGCCGCCGACGCCTTGTATTGCGGGTTGGCCGACTGGTACCTGGACAGCCGGAAACTCGCCCAGCTCGACGAGCGCCTCGATCGACTGGAGTGGCATGACACGCCGCTCAAAGACCTGCAAAGCCTGCTGGCCAAGCTGGGTGTGCAGCAGCTCCCGGCGCCCCCCTTGGCTGACTTGCGTGCGGTCATCGATCATTTCTTCGGCCTGCCCGATGTGCCGAGCATGGTCGAGCAATTGCGTCAGGTCACGGTCGCCAACAGCCACGAATGGGCGCTCAAGACCGCCGAACTGCTGGAAACCCGTTCCCCCCTGGCCATGGCCGTGACCCTGGAAATGCTCCGGCGCGGGCGGCACCTGAGCCTGGAAAACTGTTTTGCCCTGGAGCTGCACCTGGACCGTCAATGGTTCGAACGCGGCGACCTGATTGAAGGCGTGCGCGCCTTGCTGATCGACAAAGACAAGAACCCGCGCTGGAACCCACCCACGTTGCAAGCGCTGGACGCCGGGCACGTGGCCAGTTTCTTCGACGGCTTCGACGACCACGGGAACTGAACATGCACGACCTCGAACTGACCGAAGAACAAGTAATGATCCGCGACATGGCCCGGGACTTCGCCCGTGGCGAAATCGCCCCCCATGCCCAGGCCTGGGAAAAGGCCGGATGGATCGACGACGCCCTGGTGGCGAAGATGGGCGAACTGGGCCTGCTTGGCATGGTGGTGCCGGAAGAATGGGGCGGCACTTATGTCGACTACGTGGCCTATGCCCTGGCGGTGGAAGAGATCTCCGCCGGCGATGGCGCCACCGGCGCACTGATGAGCATCCATAACTCGGTGGGCTGCGGCCCGGTCCTGAACTTCGGCACCGAGGCCCAGAAACAGACGTGGCTGGCCGACCTTGCCAGCGGCCAGGCCATTGGCTGCTTCTGCCTGACCGAACCCCAGGCCGGCTCCGAAGCCCACAACCTGCGCACCCGCGCCGAACTGCGCGACGGCCAGTGGATCATCAACGGCGCCAAGCAATTCGTCAGCAATGGCAAGCGGGCAAAACTGGCGATCGTCTTCGCCGTGACCGACCCGGACCTGGGCAAGAAAGGCATCTCGGCGTTCCTGGTGCCCACCGATACCCCGGGGTTCATCGTCGACCGCACCGAGCACAAGATGGGCATCCGTGCCTCGGACACCTGCGCGGTGACCTTGAGCAACTGCGCGATCCCTGAGGCGAACCTGTTGGGCGCACGTGGCAAAGGCCTGGCCATCGCCCTCTCCAACCTCGAAGGCGGCCGCATCGGCATTGCCGCGCAGGCCCTGGGCATCGCCCGCGCCGCATTCGAAGCGGCGCTGGCCTACTCGCGTGACCGGGTGCAATTCGACAAGCCGATCGGTGAACACCAAAGCGTCGCCAACCTGCTGGCCGACATGCACACCCGCCTGAACGCCGCCCGCCTGCTCATCCTCCATGCCGCCCGCCTGCGCAGCGCTGGCAAACCCTGCCTGTCGGAAGCCTCCCAGGCCAAGCTGTTCGCTTCCGAAATCGCCGAGAAAGTCTGCTCCTCGGCCATCCAGATCCATGGCGGGTACGGTTATCTGGAGGACTACCCGGTGGAACGCTACTACCGCGATGCGCGAATCACCCAGATCTATGAAGGGTCGAGCGAGATACAGCGGATGGTGATTGCCCGGGAATTGAAACACTACCTGGTGTGATCGCTTAAAAAGCATCGCGAGCAAGCTCGCTCCCACAGAGTCCGAGGGCGTACACAAAGGCTGCGTACACCTTAGATCCAGTGTGGGAGCGGGCTTGCTCGCGAAAGCGCTAGGTCAGTCACTTCTATGCTGGGTGTGCCGGCGTCTTCGCGGGCAAGCCCTCTCCCACAGGGTCCAGTGGCGTACACAAAAGCTGCGTACACCTGAGATCCAGTGTGGGAGCGGGCTTGCTCGCGAAAGCGTTAGGTCAGTCACTTCTATGCTGGGTGTGCCGGCGTCTTCGCGGGCAAGCCCGCTCCCACAGGGTGCGGTGGCCTACACACCCCAAATCCCCTGTGGGAGCGAGCTTGCTCGCGATGGCGCCAGTGACGGCGTCAGGTTACTTGTTCTGGAACTCCGCCGCCCGTTTCGCCACGAATGCCGCCATGCCTTCCTTCTGATCCTGCGTCGCGAATGCGGCGTGGAACACCCGGCGCTCGAAGCGCACACCCTCGGACAGACTGACTTCAAAGGCGCGGTTGACGCTTTCCTTGACCATCATGCTGATCGGCACCGACTTGGACGCAATCAACGCCGCCGTCTTCAGCGCATCATCCAGCAGCTCATCGGCCGGTACGATCCGCGCCACGATGCCGCAACGCTCGGCTTCCACCGCGTCGATAAAGCGCCCGGTCAAGCACATTTCCATGGCCTTGGCCTTGCCCACCGCACGGGTCAGGCGCTGGGTGCCGCCCATGCCCGGGAGCACGCCGAGGTTGATTTCCGGCTGGCCGAACTTGGCATTGTCGCCGGCCAGAATGAAGTCGCACATCAACGCCAGTTCGCAGCCACCGCCCAAGGCAAAGCCGTTCACCGCCGCAATGATCGGCTTGCGCCGGTTGGCCACCCGATCGCTGTCGCTGAACAAATCATCCAGGTAGATCTGCGGATAGGTCAGCTCAGCCATTTCCTTGATATCGGCGCCAGCGGCAAAGGCTTTCTTCGAGCCGGTCAGCACGATGCAGCCAATCTTCGGATCGGCCTCCAGGCTGTCCAGTGCCTGGTTCAATTCACTGACGATCTGGGCGTTCAGGGCGTTCAATGCCTGGGGACGGTTGAGGGTGATCAGGCCGACGCGGTCCTTGATCTCCAATAGAATCGTTTCGTAGCTCATGCAGCACTCCTGTTCAAAGATTGCGCGAAATGACCATGCGCTGGATGTCGCTGGTGCCTTCGTAGATCTGGCAGACGCGCACGTCGCGGTAGATGCGTTCCAGCGGGAAGTCGTTGAGGTAACCGTAACCGCCCAGGGTTTGCAATGCCATCGAGCAGACTTTTTCGGCCATTTCCGAGGCGAACAGCTTCGCCATGGAGGCCTCCACCAGCGCCGGCTGGCCGTTGTCCCGCAGCGCGGCGGCGTAGTGCACCATCTGCCGGGCCACGGCGATCTGGGTCGCCATGTCGGCCAGGCGGAACGCCACGGCCTGATGCTCGATGAGGGCCTTGCCGAAGCTTTCCCGCTCCCGGGCATAGTCCCGGGCCGCCTCGAACGCGGCGCGGGCCATGCCCACCGACTGCGCGGCAATGCCGACCCGGCCACCTTCCAGGTTCGCCAAGGCGATCCTGTAGCCTTCGCCCTCCTCACCCAGCCGATTGGCCACCGGCACCTTCACGTCCTCGAAGAGGATCTGGCAGGTGTCCGAGGCGTGCTGGCCGAGCTTGTCCTCGACCCGCGCCACGGTGTAGCCCGGCGAATCGGTGGGCACGATGAACGCACTTATGCCGCCTTTGCCAGCCGCCGGATCCGTCACCGCAAACACGATCACCACCCCGGCGTTCTGCCCGGAAGTGATGAACTGCTTGCAGCCATTGAGTACGTAATGATCCCCGTCCAGTCGCGCTCGGGTCTTCAGGCTGCTGGCGTCCGAACCGGCCTGGGGTTCGGTCAGGGCGAACGCGCCCAGCATCGCCCCGCTGGCCAGCGGCGTGAGGAACCGGGCCTTCTGCTCGTCGTTGCCGAAGGTCAGGATCGGCACGCAGCCCACCGAGTTGTGCACGCTCATGATCGTCGAGCACGCCCCGTCACCGGCAGCGATTTCTTCCAAGGCCATGGCGTAGGCCAGGTAGCCGGTGTCGCAACCGCCCCACTGCTCCGGCACGAGCATGCCGAAGAAGCCCAGCTCGGCCATTTCACCGATGGCTTCCTTGGGAAAGCGGTGCTCGCGGTCCCACTCGGCCGCGAACGGTTTCAAACGCTCCTGGGCAAATTGCCGGGCGGCGTTGCTGATGTGTGTCTGTTCTTCAGTCGGGAGCATGGTGGTTCCTCAATACAGGCATTCGACAGCCATGGCCGTGGCTTCGCCGCCGCCGATGCAAATTGCCGCGACGCCGCGCTTGAGGCCCTTCTGGCGCAAGGCCGACAGCAGGGTAACCAGGATTCGCGCCCCGGACGCACCAATGGGGTGACCCAACGCGCAGGCACCGCCATGGACGTTGACCTTGTCATGGGGGATTTCCAGCTTGCCCATGGTCACCAGGCCCACCACGGCGAAGGCTTCGTTGACCTCGAACAGGTCGATGTCAGCCACGGACCAGCCGGTCTTCTTCAGCAGTTTCTTCACCGCGCCAACGGGAGCGGTCGGGAACAGACTCGGGGTGTCGGCGAACGCCGCATGGCCGTGAATCACCGCCAGAGGCTTCAAGCCACGCTGGGCCGCCTGGCTCTGGCGCATCAGCACCAGGGCGGCGGCCCCGTCGGAAATCGAACTGGCATTGGCCGCCGTCACCGTACCGCCGTCACGGAACGCCGGCTTGAGCGAGGCGATCTTGTCGATTCGCGCCTTGGGTGGTTGCTCGTCGTGGCGCACCGTCACCTGCTCCTTGCCGACCATGACCTGCAGCGGCACGATCTCGGCATCGAAGCGGCCGTCCTTGATCGCCTGCTGGGCCCGGGTAGTGGAGGCAATGGCGAAGGCGTCCTGGGCTTCGCGGCTGAAACCGTTGGCTTCGGCGCAATCCTCGGCGAAGGTGCCCATCAGGCGGCCCTTGTCGTAGGCGTCTTCCAGGCCGTCGAGGAACATGTGGTCGAGCACCTTGCCGTGGCCCATCCGATACCCGCTGCGGGCACGGTCGAGCAGGTAAGGCGCGTTGGACATGCTTTCCATGCCGCCGGCCACGACCACGTCGGCGCTGCCGGCAACGAGCATGTCGTGGGCCAGGATCGTCGCTTCCATGCCCGAGCCGCACATCTTGTTCAGGGTGGTGCAACGGGTCGACTTGTCGAGCCCGGCACCCAGCGCGGCCTGGCGTGCCGGGGCCTGGCCGAGGCCGGCCGCCAGCACGCAGCCGAACAGCACTTCTTCCACGCTGTCGGCCGCAATACCGGCGCGCTCCACCGCGGCCTTGATGGCCGCCGCGCCCAATTGCGGGGCGCTGAGGCTCTTGAGTTCGCCCTGGAAACCGCCCATGGGGGTACGGACGGCGCTGACGATGACAATCGGATCGTTGGACATGACAAGTGCTCCTTATTTGGCGGCCATGCGCAAGGCACCGTCGAGACGGATCACCTCGCCGTTGAGCATGCTGTTTTCAATGATATGCCGCACCAGCGCCGCGTACTCGTCCGGTTTGCCCAGGCGTGGCGGGAACGGCACGCCGGCGGCCAGCGAGTCGCGCACCTCAGGGGTCATGCCGGCCATCATCGGGGTTTCGAAAATGCCCGGGGCGATGGTCATCACCCGGATGCCGAAGCGCGCCAGCTCCCGGGCGGCCGGCAGGGTCAGGCTGGCGATGGCGCCCTTGGACGCCGCATAGGCCGCCTGGCCGATCTGGCCGTCGAACGCCGCCACCGACGCCGTGTTGATGATCACCCCGCGTTCACCGTCGGCGTTTGCCTCGGTTTCGGCGATGGCCGCGGCCGCCAGTCGCAACAGGTTGAAGCTGCCGATCAGGTTGACGTTGATCACCTGGCTGAAGCTGGCCAACCCGTGGGGGCCGTGCTTGCCCAGGATCTTCTCGCCGCGCACGATGCCCGCGCAATTCACCAGGCCATTGAGGCCACCAAAGGCATCGACCGTGGCCTTGACCGCGGCTTGCACCGCCGCTTCGTCGCTGATGTCCGCCACCACGCTGTGGCAACCCAGTTTCTGCGCCTGCGCCGCCACGGCGTCGGCGTTGAGGTCCACCAGCATCACCTGGGCGCCGGCCTTGACCAGCATCTCGCCAGTGGCCGCACCGAGGCCGGACGCACCGCCGCTGACGAGGAAAATCTTGCTGTCGATCTGCATCATGGTTTCCTTGGGTTCAAGCTGAAACGTTCTGCGCCGCGGCTTCTTGGGCCTTGGCGATTTCCTGGTTGCGCAAGATAAAGCGCTGCAACTTGCCGCTTGGGGTTTTCGGCAAGTCACTGACAAATTCGATTTCACGGGGATACGCATGGGCAGCCAGGCGCTTGCGCACGTGTTGGCGCAGTTCCTCGGCCAACGCCGGGTCGGCGCGGTATTGGGCATTGAGCACGACGAACGCCTTCACCAACTCGGTACGCTCCAGGTCAGGCTTGCCGACCACTGCGGCCTCGACCACCGCCGGGTGTTCGATCAGGGCGCTTTCCACATCGAACGGGCCGACGCGGTAGCCAGAGGTGGTGATCACGTCATCGCTGCGCCCGACGAAACTGATGCTGCCGTCCGGGTTCAGCTCGACGGTATCGCCGCTCAGGTAATAATCACCCACGAACGCCTTGGTCGGCCCGCCCTGGTAACCGGCGAACCAGCACATGGGCGACTGGCTGCGATCCACGGCGAGGATCCCCGGCTGGCCGACGCCCAGCTCCTGATGCTGGTCATCCAGCACCACGATCCGGTGGCCCGGCGAGGCGAAGCCCGCGGCCCCCAGGTGCACCGGATGTTCGAGCCCGTGGTGGTTGCACAGCACCATGCCCAGTTCGGTCTGGCCGTAATGGTCGTGGATGACCACGCCCAGGTGATCGGCGAACCAGCGGATCACTTCCGGGTTCAACGGCTCGCCGGCGCTACTGACAATGCGCAGCTTGCCCTTGATCGACCGGGCGAACTGCTCACCCCCGGCGATCAGCATGCGATAGGCCGTGGGTGACCCCGTGAGGTTGGTGATGCCGTACTTGTTGATCACCCGGCAGGTGCTTTCCAGGGTGAACGGGCCATCGTAGAAGGTGATCGGGTGCCCCATCGCCAGGGGACCGGTCACGCCAAAGTAGATGCCGTAGGCCCAGCCCGGGTCGGCTAGGTTCCAGAAGGCGTCTTCGGGGCGCAGGTCCACCGCGTCACGGGTGTAGCTCTGGAACGCCACGATGGCCTTGAGCGGCACCGACAGCGCCTTCGCAGGCCCGGTGGTGCCGGAGGTGAACATCAGCAGGAACGGATCTTCGCCGGTGAGCATCACCGGTTCGCACTGGTTGGAATGGTTCGTCACTTCGGCCCAGAAACTGTAGTCGCCGCGCACGATGCCTCGGCCCTGTTCACCGCCGACCGTGACCACGGTGGGGCAACCGGCGACTTCGGCGAGTTTCGGTCGGTTGACCGCGTCGGTGACCACCAGGCGCGCACCGGAACTGCCGAGGCGATGCTCGATGGCCTTGGGCCCGAACGCGGTGAACAGCGGCTGGTACACCGCCCCGATGCGCCAGGTGGCGAGCACCACGATCAGCAACTCGGCGGTGCGCGGCAACAGGCCGGCCACTTTGTCGCCCTTGCCTACCCCTTGGGCCAGCAGGAAATTGGCGAAGCGTGCGGCCTGGTCCTGCAAGTCGCGGAACGTCCAGGTCGCCTCGCGGCCATCACGCCCCTCCCAGAACAATGCGATGTGCCCCGGCAACGCATGCCGGTCGCAACATTCGACACAGGCGTTGAGTGCCTCGAGCGAGCCATGCAGGGCGGCGTTGACGGTGCCTGGGTAGTCGAATTGGGAAATGGCCGACGAGTAATCGCGCATGAGCAGAATCCCTCTGTACTTTTTATTGGTTGGGGAGCCGTAGACAGCAGGGAAATACTCGCGCCGATGGGCGGAGGCGGCAATGGTCAAAGCCATCAAGTTGCTTGACTGCTTTGGCCATGGTTCAGGGTGGGGACAGAGGCCGCTCCCACGCAAAGGCATACACCTTGTCCAATTCGGCCACCTGGCAGTGGTGGTTGTCGGCCTCGGCCCCCACCAGGAACCATTCGGCCCTGGAGGTACCGCCCACGCGACGGGCTTTCTGCGGGTCGTAGCAGCGGGCCATTTCCTTGCCAGGCACCAGGACGAAAGCCTGCGGGTGGCTGCGCAGCCACTGGGCGGAATGTTCCAGCGAATGACGGTTGTAGAAACCGAAATGCACCACCGGCTGCCGGGCGAACAACCAATGCCCCTCGCGCCAACCGACCAGGGCCAGCTCGGCGCCGCCGGTCAGTTGCGCCACATCGCGCATGAGGGTTTCGTGAGGGTTGAGGCCTTCTTTGTGGGGCTCGATGAAACCACGGGCAAACCAGGCGCACAGCCAGAACACCGTCAATGCCGTGAAGACCCACCGGCCCTTGGGGCGCTGGCGGAACCAACGGCGCAGCATCCACGGGACCAACGGCGCGGCGATCAACACCAGGGCCGGCAACGCCGGGAAGATGTACAGCTTGCGCTTGCCGCTGCTCAGGCTGAAAAACAGCAACACCAGCAGCACCCAGCCCAGCAGCACCAACACCCGCCCATCGTGCTTGCGCAACTGTTTGCGCCAGGCCGGCACCAGCCAGGGCAGCATGAAGACCAGCGGCAGCCAGTACTTCGGAATCACGTGGACGAAGAAATACCAGAAGGGTTCGCGATGCTCCCAGGCGTTGGCGTAACGGCCGGCCGTCTGCTTGAACAGGATTTCCTGAATGTACGCCAGGCTGTCGGCGCCGCCCTGCCCCACGATCAGCAGCAACGGCCCCAGCCACAGCGCAATGGCGGCCAGCGCCACCAGCAAGCCCAACCACCATGCCCCGGCCTTGCCGGGCATCGGCACCACGCCTTTCCAACCTTTACGCACCGCATAAGCATAGGGAAGCAGCATCAACGCCGGCAGAAAGCCCACACCCTTGCTGATGATGCCCAGCCCCATCGCCGCGCAGGCCACGTAATACCAGCGCCAGGCGGGCCCCAGCAATAGGTGCCGGCACAGGCCATAGATCCCGAGGATGGTCCAGAGCGCGAGGAAGCCGTCGATTTGCCCGGTGCGCAAAATGCTGTAGGTCTGGTAGGTCGCCAGGAACAACAGTGCGGCGATCACCCCGATACGCCGCCCCCACAGCCGGCGCCCCAGGTCATACAGGCACGCCGTGGTCACGGCGCTCGCCATCAGCGCCGGCAGGTACAGCGCGACTTTCGGCAGATGGGTGAGCTGCACGAAGAGCGCCACCGTCCACATGAACAGCGGCGGTTTGTCTGCGTAGATCTCACCGGCGCGGTGGGGAATGAACCACGATCCGTTCTGCAGCATTTCCAGGGCCACGCCGAGGAAACGCTCCTCGTCGACGTTCATCGGTTGGCGCCAACCGAGACCGGCGCCCACCATCACCAGTGCCAGCAACACCAGGGCCAGCAGCTCCCACCGCGAAGAAGCCAAGCGTATCCGCACCGGTCAGCCCTTTTGATCCAGTTCATGGCTGGCCTGCTCGGCCTGCTTGGCGATCAACTGCAAATTGCGCAGGTACACCACGAAGCCGAACGACTGGCCGACGATGAAGACCGGATCCTGGCGGTAGATGGCATAGGCCAACAACAACGCGCTGCCGACGATGCTCAGGTACCAGAACCCTACGGGGATCAAGCTGCGCTTCTTGTACTCGCTGTAAAGCCACTGCAGGACGAAACGCCCGGTGAAGGCCAACTGGCCGCCGAAGCCAACCGCCAGCCATATCGATTCTCTGCCCATTTCAGACCTCGGTTTCGTGTGCGTTGACGTCCAGCCGCGTGCGCTTTATCAGCCACCACACCCCAAACAGATCGAGGATGCCCACCAGGGCGCGGTCGAGGTTGCCGTAGTTGGAAACCCCGGCCCCGCGCTCACGGTGGTTGACCGGCTGCACCAGCATTCGGCCGTTGTGGCGGCGGATCAGCGCAGGAATGAAACGGTGCATGTGGTCGAAGTACGGCAGGCGCAGAAACGCCTGGCGCTCGATCAACTTGATGCCGCAACCGGTGTCGGGCGTCTGGTCCTTCAGCAGGCCGGCGCGCAACTTGTTGGCAAATCGCGACGCCCAGCGCTTGCTCGCCGTGTCCCGGCGGTTGACCCGGTGCCCGGCCACCAGCTTGACGCCGCCTGGCTGGCCTTCGGAGCCGCGCACCAGCTCAATCATCCCGGGCAGGTCGGCCGGATCGTTCTGGCCATCACCGTCGAGGGTGGCCAACCAATGCCCACGCGCCACCTCGGCAGCGTGATGGATCGACGTGCTTTGCCCCAGGGAACGGGCATGGGTGAGCACGCGCAATTGCGGGTAGTCGCCGCTGTTGTGCAGCGTGCGCAATTGCGCGGCGGTGGCGTCGGTGCTGCCGTCGTCCACCACGATGACCTCGAAGGCTTCATCGGCTAATGCGGCACGCACCTCTTCGAGCAACGGAATGAGGTTGCCTGCTTCGTTCTTCGCCGGAATCAGGACCGACACATAGGGATCTTGCTGCATGACGCTCCCGCTAGAGGATGGAAAAGGAAGGGGTTAGACGCCGTAATAGCCGCGGTACCAGTCAACGAACGCCTGCACGCCCACAGGCACCGCAACCTGCGGCCGGAAGCCCACGCGCGCTTCCAGCTCGCGGGTGTCCGCCCAGGTGTTGACCACGTCGCCTGCCTGCAACGGCATGCCATGCTTGATCGCACGAATGCCCAGGGACTCTTCCAGGCATTCGATGAACTGCAGCAACTGGACCGGCGCGCCAAACCCGATGTTGTAGACCTTGTTGCGCACCGTGCCCGCCTCGGCCGGTGGCAACGGCAACAGCCGCACAAGGGCCTCCACGATGTCGTCGATGTAGGTGAAATCCCGCGACATGGCGCCGTCGTTGTAGACCTCCAGAGGCCGGCCACCCAGGATCGCCTCGGTGAATTTGAACGGCGCCATGTCGGGGCGTCCCCATGGCCCGTACACGGTAAAGAAGCGCAGGCCGGTGGTGGGAATGCCGTACAGGTGCGAGTACGCGTGGGCCATCAGTTCGTTGGCGCGCTTGGTGGCCGCGTAAAAGGACACCGGCTGGTCGACGGGGTCATCCGTGCTGTAAGGCAGGCGATCATTCAAGCCATAGACCGAGCTGCTCGAAGCGAACACCAGGTGCGCCGGCCTATGGGCCCGACAGGCTTCCAACACATTGAGGAAACCCACCAGGTTGCTTTGCGCGTAGACGTCGGGATGGTCGATGGAATAGCGCACCCCCGCCTGGGCGGCCAGGTGGACGACATGGTCGAATGCATGCCGGGCGAACAGATCCAGCAACGCCGGCTTGTCCGCCACGTCCATCCGCTGGAACTGGAATTGACTGCACGTGGCCAACTGCGCGAGCCGGGCGTGTTTCAGCTCGACGCTGTAGTAGCTGTTGAGGTTGTCGATGCCAATGACTTGATGGCCATCGCGGCATAGCCGCCTGGCGGTATGGAACCCGATGAAACCGGCGACACCGGTGACCAGGATTTTCATCGGGCGCGCCTTAACGCGATCCCGGCCAATGCATGTTCCCGCAAACCGACACAATCGTTACCCACAACGGTCATTTCCATTCACTACTCTGCTCGATGGCCTGTTTTTTCTATACCGAGGCTTATAGCAAGCAGACGTGACAGATTTATGAGCGCCGACCCGGTCGGGTCAGTGGGCGTCGTTGAGGATCAGGCTCCGGTAATGCCCAGGGTTGGACCCGGACCACTTGCGAAACGCCTTGTAGAAGGAACTGGCGTCGGCAAAGCCCAGGCGCGTGGCGATCTCGACGAAGCTGATGGCGGGCTCGGCCAGCCAGGCGATTGCCAACTCTCGACGCACGCTGTCCTTGAGGCCTTGATACGTCTGGCCCTCCTCTGCCAGGCGGCGACGCAGGGTGGACGCCGAGACGCACAACTGCTGGGCCAGGGTTTCGGTTTCCGGCCACTGTTCGGCGGGCAGTTGCCGCAGGTCGTGGCGGATGCGGCTGGCCAGGCTCTGCGGGTCGCGGTACTTGACCAGGATATTGGCCGGGGCGTGGGCCAGGAACCGCTTGAGTTCCTCGGGGCTGCGTCGGATGGGCAAGTCCAGGCACTCGGCGGCGAAGATCATTCGCGTGCGCGGCCGGTCGAAGCGCAGGTTCTGGGAAAACATCACCCGGTAGTCGTCGCAGAAGTCCGGCGCCGGGCAGCGCAGTTCGACGGAAAGAATCGGAATGCGTCGCCCCGCCAACCAGCAGGCCACGCCATGGACGATCATCCAATAGGTGAAATAGGTAAAGGCCCGCTGCGGTGCCTGATCGTCTTCGCAAAGGACGATTTCCGCCAGGCTTTGCTGGCGCACCCACTGCGCCGGCAGGTGTTCGAGCATCAGCGAAAGAAAGCCCAGCCCGGCCGTCAACCCCGCCGCCAGCGTCGGCTGCGCCATGGCGCACTGGCAGAGAAACGCCAGGCTGCCGGACCTGAGCTTGCGCGGGTCCATGCCGAAAAATTCGTCATCCAGGCGCCGCGCCAGCAAGCGCCAGAGCCGCGCATAAGCATGGGCCGGCACTCGCGCCTGAGGATCGTCCAGCAGCGCCGGGTCGATGCCGACTTTGCTCAGCACCTCGGCGCTGGCCGCACCGGGGGCGCAGCTTTGCAGCAGCGCCTCGCGGACCAGTTGAATGGAGATGGTGTCTTTTTCAGACACGGCGCGGCTGTTCACAGGATCCGGTAAAGCAGCCGTTCTATCCGCACCCGGCTGACCCGTTTCAGGAACTTGGCAACGGCGGCCGGGTAATCCGGCAGGCTTTCAAGGTCCAGGAAGCGCTCGATCCGACGCGTGTGGCGGTAGATCTGCTCAAGCTCGGCCCGACGAGGTTCCAGCAGCTCACCCTTGGGATCGTCCAACAACAGGGCGTTTTCCAGGTCCAGGCGAAAGGCGCGCGGGTTGAGGTTGTTGCCGGTCAACAAGGTGTAGCGCTCGTCGACCCACATGCCCTTGAGGTGATAGGTGTTGTCGCCATCGCGCCACAGGTGCAGGTTCAACTGGCCGCTGTCGATGTAGCGCTGATGGCGCTTGGCGAAGCGCCGGAAGCTGATTTCATACAGGTAGGGCAACGCCGCGATGATCTTGAACGGTTCGCTGGGCGGGATATAGAAATCGTTGGCGGTCTTGTCGCCGACGATGATATCGATCTTGACCCCGCGGGCCAGGGCGCGATTGAGCTCGCGGGTCACGGCCAGCGGCAGGTTGAAGTATGGCGTGCAGATGGTCAGTTGCTGGCGGCTGCTGGCGATCAACTCGCCGATGACCCGGCTCAGCGGGTTGTTCTTGCCCACGCCCAGCAACGGGCTGACCGACAGGCCACTCTTGTCGAGGCTGCCGGCCGTGGTGTCATAGGCCGCGTATTTCAACCGGCTGCGCAAGTCGCCGATGTCCTTGCGCAGGCTGCGGGTGCTGGGCAGGTTCGGCAAGTCCAGGCGATGCACCGCCCTGGACGTGACCAGGCCATGTTGCACCAGGTGATGCATGGAATCGGCCAGCGCGGTGTTATGCAGCAGGTGGTAGCGGTCGTAACGGTACTTGTCGAACTTGTGCAAGTAGACGTTGTTCAGGCTGGCCCCGCTGTAGAGCACGCAGTCGTCGATCACGAAGCCCTTCAAGTGCAGCACGCCGAACAGCTCGCGGGTCTGCACCGGTACGCCGTAGATCGGCACTTCGCTGTCGTGCAGGCGGGTTTGTTCCTGGTACCACGCCGAGTTGCCCGGCTGCTTCTTGGCGCCGATCAGGCCCCGCTGGGCCCGCAGCCAGTCCACCAC
Organism: Pseudomonas sp. MS646; assembly: GCF_036693845.1. NCBI lineage: Bacteria > Pseudomonadati > Pseudomonadota > Gammaproteobacteria > Pseudomonadales > Pseudomonadaceae > Pseudomonas > Pseudomonas sp. MS646. The sequence continues at coordinate 2,948,788 of NZ_CP144763.1, read as the reverse complement.
CACGACCACGTCCAGTTCCGGACGGGCCGCCTTGGCGGCATGCAGGGCATCGAGGATTTCCTGGCCGGCTTCGTCCTGTTGCAGGTACAGGGCGACGATATAAATGCGCTGGGTAGCCTGGGCGATTTTCTCCAGCAGGCAACGGCGGAACTGGGCAGCGCCATCGAGGATGGTCACCGCCTCGGCGGTCAGTGCAAAGCTGCGCAGCTTGGGCAGCAGGGAGCGTTTGAAAAGCGACGGCATAGGGCTCGCAAAAGGTCGATTCCGAAGAACGGATGAGCTTACACCATGGATCGGCTCGGGTCTTCCCGTCGTCATGAAAAAAACATTTGACCAAGGAGAACGATCGTTCTACTGTCTATTACATGAATGAAATTACTAGCAGTGAAACACGAGACATCATTCTCGATGTCGCCGAAAAGTTGATCTATAAAAGTGGCATCGCGGCCACCGGCATGGACCTTCTGGTGAAAACCGCCGGCGTCTCGAGAAAAAGTATCTACCGTTACTTCGCCAATAAGGACGACCTGATCGTGGCCGCCCTCAAGCGCCGCGATGAACGCTGGATGCACTGGTTCAGCAGCGAGGTCGACAAGGCACCGACCCCCGCCGCGCGCCTGCTCAACCTGTTCACCGTTCTCAAGGGCTGGTTCGACAGCGAGGGCTTTCGCGGTTGTGCGTTCATCAACACCAGCGGTGAGACCGGCGATCCCGAGGATCCGGTCCGCCAGTTGGCGAAGTTGCACAAACAGAAGTTGCTCGACTACGTCACCCGCCTGTGTGTCGACCAGGGTGTCGAAAGCCCCGATGCGCTGGCTCGCCAACTGCTGATCCTGATCGACGGCGCCATCACCGTGGCGCTGGTGATGGGCGATCACGGCGCGGCCGACCAGGCCCGGGACATGCTGGGCAGCTTGCTGAATCTGGACGAATCAAACGCATGACCCGTTAAACCGCTGTGCCCTTCATTTATCCATTGGAGATCTACCATGTCTGCCTCTTCCGACGTTCGCCCGCCTTTGCCGCCCTTCACCCGTGAATCGGCCATCGAGAAAGTCCGCCTGGCCGAAGACGGCTGGAATTCCCGCGATCCGCAGCGGGTGTCCCTGGCCTATACGCTGGACACCCAATGGCGCAACCGCGCCGAGTTCGCCCATAACCGCGAGGAAGCCAAGGCCTTCCTGACCCGCAAGTGGGCCAAGGAACTGGACTACCGACTGATCAAGGAACTCTGGGCGTTCACCGACAACCGCATCGCCGTGCGCTACGCCTACGAATGGCACGACGACTCGGGCAACTGGTTCCGCTCCTACGGCAATGAGAACTGGGAATTCGACGAGCACGGGTTGATGGCCAACCGCTTTGCCTGCATCAACGACATGCCGATCAAGGAAAGCGAGCGCAAATTCCACTGGCCCCTGGGCCGCCGCCCGGACGATCACCCGGGGTTGTCCGACTTGGGGTTGTAAGGGCTGGATCGACGGCAGCCGCCACGAACAGGTTGGCTGCCAGGCCGTTTTCGCGGGCAAGCCCGCTCCCACAGGGGATGGTTGAACATCAAGCATCCGTGTGGGAGCGGGCTTGCCCGCGAAGGGGCCATCCCCCACACGCCCCACTCCCCGCCAGGCAGACAGCCGGACGCTCGCCGGGGTTGACCACCGTGGCGCCAGCCATCACATTGCCCCTCGGAGAGCGTTTCGCTGTGTTGCCGACTGTGTGGAGCCCATGACCGCGTCGATCCCGATCCGTCCCCCCTGCCCGCCTGGCGTCTGTGATTGCCAACGCGATGAGCTGCTGCAAACGCCCGGCAGTGACTTGCGCATCCTTTGCCTCAACCGCCAGGAAGAAAAGCGCTTGCTCGAACGCCTGGAGAACATCCAGAGCCTTGACGAACTCCAGCACTTGCAACAGCGCTTGTACGAGAACCTCGGCATCCGCCTGAGCATCGAGCCCGGCTACAACGAAGTGCGCACCATGCGCGGTATCGCCATCGAGTTCCAGGCGCAAGCTGGCCTGTGCCGCAAAATTCGCCAGTCGATCCCCAGCGCCATCCGCCGCGGGCTGGAAAAGCGCCCGGAAATCGCCTGGCGCCTGCTCGATGCCCACGACCTGTTTCGCGACGCCTAGGCTCCGTCTGAAAAGCCTTGATACTCGTTCCTGCTGCGTTGAAAACCGGCTCGTGCGCGAGTCCGATCGGAATGCTCATTTACTCCAGTAAAGTCGAGCGCGACCCCGGCCGTTCCTCGCCGGTTTTCGCCTTGCCTGACCTTCGTCTCAAGACTTTTCAAACAGAGCCTAGAAGTCGACCGTCGCCGACAGCAGGTAGGTGCGCGGCGTCGACAGCGTCAAGCCCGGTTCGCTGTCATCCGAGGCCCCGGCCGAACTCCAGTAGCGCTTGTCGGCCACGTTCTCGACGTTGGCCCGCAGGGTCACGCGCTTGTCGTCGACCTTGAAGCCATAGCGTGCACCGACATCGAAGCGAACCCAGGAATCTATTTCCTTGTCGTTGGACGGGTCCAGGTACTGCGAGCTGGAGTAGATGCCGCGGCTGGTCAATGTCAGGCCCTGCACCGTCGGCACATCCCATTCGGCGCCCAGGTTGACGTTGTACTTGGGCGTCGCCGGCGCCCGGTTGCCGTCGAAGGTCCCGCCCGTGGTATTGGTCAACTCGCTGTCGATGAACATCACCCCGCCGAGCAAGCGGGTGCCCTTGAGCGGCTCGCCGAACACGCTCAGTTCCACTCCGGTGTTCTCGCGCTTGCCGTTCGGGCCGAAGACCCGTGTCGTCGCGTCGGTGGCATAAGCCGGCTGCTTGATGCGGAACACGGCGGCGGTCATGGCGAACGGGCCGGTATCGTACTTGGCGCCGACTTCCACCTGACGGCTGATGAACGGCGGGAAAATCTCATCCTCGTTCACCGAGGTCGAGGGCGCGATCTTGCCCTGGCTGAGGCCCTCCATGTAGTTGGCATACAGCGACAGCTTGTCGGTCGCCTTGAACAGAATACCGCCGGACGGCGAGACCTTCTCTTCATCGTAGGCGGTCACGCCCTTGACGTCGTTCGACCAGTCATCGACCTTGACCCGCTGCCAGCGCGCACCGAGGGTCAACAGCAGCCGGTCATCGAAGAAGCCCAGGGTGTCGGACAACGCCACACCGCTGAAGCGGTTCTCGGTGTAGACCTTGTCGTCCTGGCGCGTCGGCGTGCCTGGCGTTGGCGTGTCCACCGGGTCGTACAGGTTGCTGCGACCGTTGGCATAGCGGGCGCCGCCGTTGGTGAAGTCCATGTAGAAGTAGCTGGCCGCGAGGTTGACCTCATGGCTCACAGGGCCGGTGTGGAACCAGTTGCGCACGCCGGCGGTGGCCGTCCGGACGTTTTCGTCGCGGGTAAAGTCCCGGGGCGAAACGGTGAAGTCACCGGCGTCGTTGGTGACTGAAACGGCGTGGCGGAGAAAGTCGTGGTTGCTTTTGCGTGCGCCCACGCCGCCATACAGCATGACGGCATCGTTGACGTCGAATTCGGCGTTCACCGCGCCGAACGTGTCGGTGGTGCGCGCCTTGCTCCAGGCCTGGGCATAGTTGCTGCGCACATCGCTGGCGTGTGGCACCTGGGCGTTGGCGCCGACCTGCACACGCTCCTGGGGGGCGTCGGTGTCGCGCTCGGTGTGGCCGATGTCCGTCGAGAGCCGCAGGCGTTCACCGCGAAAATCCAGGCCCAGCACCGCCATCTCACGGTCGACGCTCTGGTGGTCCCATTCGGTGTCGCCGGACTGCTTCACGCCATTGAAACGCAGGCCGAACTGGTTCTCCTCACCGAAACGCCGGCCAACATCCACCGCGCCGCCCAGTTGATTGTTGGAGGCATAGCTGCCGGTGAACGAGTTGATGGGGGTGTCGGTGGCCCGCTTGGGCACCACGTTGATCCCGCCACCGACGCTTCCCCTCGGCGAGATACCGTTGATGAGCTGGGTCGGCCCCTTGAGGATATCGACGCGATCGGCCATCTCCATGTCGATGGTGTAGGTCGGCAGGACTCCGTAAAGGCCGTTGTAGGCGACATCGCTGTTGAACAGGCTGAGCCCGCGAATGGTGAACTGTTCGTAGCGTCCGCCCGCCGGGTTGGTGGCGCGCACCGATGGGTCGCTGGCGATCAAGTCACCGAGGGTACGGGCCTGCTGGTTCTTGACCGCTTCGCTGGTGTAGGTGGTCATGCTGAACGGCGTTTCCATGAAGTCCCGCGACCCCAGCAGGCCTTGGGAACCGCGCCGTGCGACCTGGCCGCCGGCGTACACGGGGGCGTCCGTCGCACCGTTGGCCCCAAGGATCGAGGTCGGCGCCAGTTGCAGGCTGCCGCCTTGCGGCGCGGGCATCAGGATGTAGGCCTGCTCACCCACCGGTTGCAATTGCAGGCCGGACCCTTGCAGCAACCGGGCGAAGCCTTCTTCGACCCCGTACTCGCCCGAGAGCCCGGCGCTGTTGCGCCCGCTCACCAACGCCGGGTCCACCGACAGGTTGACGCCCGCCAGCCCGGCAAACCGGGTCAGCGCCGTGCCCAGGCTGCCGGCAGGCACCTGGTAGCTGCGCCGAGCGGCCTCCTCGGCCTGGCTTGAAGCGATGAAGAAAGGGCTGGCGCTCAGGCTCAGCAGGAGGCTGAGGTTCAACAGCGGGCGCCAGCCGGCGAAGGCCGGGCGCAAACGCAACGGTACAACTGCGGACATGGGGAGGCGCTCTCATTTTGTTCGATTGCCTTGAATGACAAGCGAGACAAAAAAACGGGACAGGCTTCAGGCACTATTTTTTCGAAGCGTCAGGGTCACCCAGTAACGGGTGCGCAGGTGCACGTCCATCGGCAGGCTGGCCGAGAGCAGCGCCAGGATCCGATCGGTGTTCTCCAGGCGGAAACTGCCGGTGACGCGAAGCGACTCCAAGGCTTCGTCCCAGCGCAATACACCCGGGCGATAGCGGGCCAGGTCCCGCAGGAAATCGCCCAGTGGCTGGTCCTGCGCCGTCAGCACGCCGTCGCGCCAACCCAACTGCAACATATCAAAGCGGCGCACCGAACCTGCGCCCGTGGCCTGGAAGTCGACCTGCTGGCCCGGCTCCAGCCCCAACAGCGGCCCGCGCAGCGGTTGCACCTGCGCCGCACCGCTGAGCACCGACACCCGGCATTCGTGCTCGCTCAAGCGCAGGCACGCTTCCCCCCGACTGACGCTGATCAACCCATAGGGCGACTGGATCGACAGCGGCGCGTCCCCCACCACCTTGAGGGCCATTTCGCCGCGCAGCAGCACCAGACGCCGCGTGGCGAGGTCCAGGTTCACGGCGCTGTCGGTGTTCAGTTGCAAGGCGCTGCCATCGGCCAGCGACCAACGTCGCTGCTCACCGGTGGCGGTGTGCAGGTCGGCACGCCAGACATCCAGTGGCAGCTCTCGCCCCAGCAACCAGGCAGTGGGCACCAGCGCCGCGACACCCAACGCCCGCTTGAGCACCGCACGGCGGGCCATGGCCGGGCGATCGAGGGTGGCCATGCCCACGGAAGCCGGGACCGCGGCGAAGCGCCGGCGCAAGCGCAGGGCCTTTTGCCAGGCCGCCTCGTGATGAAGACTGCTGTCGCGCCAGCGTTGCAACGCGGCGGTGTCGAATGCCGCGTCGGCCGACTCCAGCAGTGTCAGCCAATGGGCCGCCGCCCGGGCGGCATCGCGGGCTTCAGGTGTTGGGCCTGGGCGGTTCAAAAGTCCACCAGCAGGCAGTGTTCGTAGGCCTGGGCCATGTAGCGCTTGACCGTCCGCTCGGACACCTGCAAACGCTCGGCAATCTCCCGGTAGCCCAGGCCTTCGAGCTGGCTCCAGAGAAAGGCCCGCCGCACCAGGGGCGGCAGGCCGTCGAGCAGTTCGTCCAGGGCGTGAAGGGTCTCCAACAGCAACCAACGCTGTTCGGGGGACGGTACGCAGGCTTCGGGCAGGCTCGCCAACGCGTCGAGATACGCCTGCTCCAGGTTGCGCCGGGTGTAGAAGTTGCTCAACAGTCGCTTGCCGACCGTCAGCAGGTAGGCCCGAGGCTCCTGCAGCTCGGCCAAAGCCTGGGAGCTGACGAGCACGCGCAGGAAGGTATCCTGGCGCAGGTCCGCCGCATCCCAGGCATTGCCCAGGCGCCGTCGCAACCAGTTTTCCAGCCAGCTGCCGTGGTCACGGTACAACGCGTGGAGGGAGTGTTCCGTCGGCGAAGCTGCATCACCCATGTAAAGAAGCCTGTGCAAGGTCTTAAATGAGACTGATTCTAATTAATGTTCATGAACGAATCCAGGCTCTTTGACTGATGCCCTGCACGCCAGCAAAAAAACGGCGGGAGCCGAGGCCCCGCCGTTGCGCAGTGCTTGAAGATGGGCTGCCCCAGGGATCAGTGACTGGCGTGCAGCGCCTTGGGCACTTCCGGCATGGCCGAAGAGTGATGGTTGATGATCTTCCACTGCCCGTCGAGGCGCTCGTAAAGGAAGGTGTAGCGAGCCTGGACGTCACGCTTGGAGCCGTCGGCATTGGTCAGGGTGAAGGTGTAGACCCCACTGTCCATGGCCGCGTCGGGGCCCATGTGGCGAATTTCCCGGTAGTTGATCTGCCCCACCGGCTTGCCGACCAGGAAATGGTCGAAGTAATCCTGGATCTGCGCCGGCGTGGTGCGCACCTTGTTGGACAGGGTCGGTTGCAGGACCGCATCCGGCGCGTAGAGGCCGGTCATCGCGCTGGCGCTGCCAGACTTCAGCGTGGTGTTCCAGCGGTCGAACAGCGCGGCAATTTCCTGGTCATTCACGTTCTTGGGCTGTTCGGCCACGGTGCGGTACACGTAGGGCGTGGCATCCACGGCGTGGACAAACGGCGTGGTCAGCAGGAAAAAAGCGGCCAGGGTGAAGGTTTTCATTTTCATCGCAGGGTTCCTTTGGGTTTCAATGGCCCCACTTTGCCGGCCCGCGCTGGCGCCGCCATCGGCCAACCGGTGCCGCTCGCCTATGCCATTCGGCAGATAGGCCCGGTGCCGTCGACACGTTTTAATGACGTCACCGCGAACCCTTGCAGTCCCTTTTCACGCTGGAGCCCCCCATGCAAAGCCCGCCCCATGACCCCGGCAGCGCCCTGGCCATCCGTAGCCAGTACCGGCAATCCCAGAGCCGCGCGGCGCGCCTGGGCCTGTTGCTGGGCACCGGGCATGAACTGACCCAGTTGCCCCTGGCACAGATGCGCCAGCGGGCGGTGCAGCGGGCCTGCGCGTTCATGGCCATGGACCACGGCCTGCTGCTGGAATGGACACCGGAGGCGCCGGTGCGCGCCATTGCCAGCCACGGCAGCGGCGAGCGCCTGGAACTGCTGGCCAGCTTCGCCCAGCCGCCGTCGCCCGGCCCGCAATGGCAGGAGCACCCTGGCAGCGCCCTGCCCCAGGTCTTGCGGGTGCCGTTGCGCGCCTCCGACGGCGCGGTGTTCGGCGCGTTGATGCTGGGCAACAGCGTGGCCCTCGGGGCGCCGGACAACGAGGACATCGAGTCGCTGCAACTGCTGGCGACCCTGCTGGCGGCGCACCTGGAAAACAGCCGGCTGCTCGAAGCGCTCCAGGCCCGCGAGCGCACCATGTCGGAGCTGGTCCATCGCCTGTTCAGCGCCCAGGAGGCCGAGCGCAAGCGCGTCGCCTACGACCTGCATGACGGCCTGGCGCAGAACCTGGCCGGGTTGCATCAGCGCCTGCAAGGGTTCGCCGGTCGCTGCCCGACCCTGCCACCGGCGCTGGCCAGCGAGCTGCGCACGATTCTCGACCTGGCCCAGGGCTGCGTCGGCGAAGGTCGGCAACTGATCGGCGGCCTGCGTCCCCACGTGCTCGATGACTTCGGCCTGTACAAGGCCGTCGACAAGGAAGCCGATCGCCTGCGAGAAGCCGGCCTGGCGGTGACCTGGGCCGAACACAGCACCGCTCGCCTGCCCGGCCACGCCGAGATCGCCCTGTTCCGCATCGCCCAGGAAGGCATCAATAACATCCTCAAGCACGCCCAGGCCCGACACGTGAGCCTGGCGCTGGCAGTGGACGATGATTACGCGGCGCTGCGGGTGGAAGATGACGGTCGCGGCTTTGCCCTGGAACAACCCATCGAGGCCTGTCACCTGGGGCTGGCGGCCATGCAGGAACGGGCAAGCCTGCTGGGTGGCCAGCTGTCGTGCATCAGCCAGCCCGACGCAGGCACCCGGCTGTTGGCCCGCGTGCCACTGCCGGCCCAGGGAGTACAGCCATGAACCGCCCCCTGCGCCTGTTGCTGGCCGACGATCACGAAGTCACTCGCACCGGGTTTATCAGCATGTTGGCCGGCAGCCCGGGGTTCGAGGTCGTCGGCCAGGCCCGCGATGGCCAGGAAGCCCTCGACCTGTGCGAACGGCTGCAACCGGACATCGCGATCCTCGACATCCGCATGCCGGTCCTCAACGGCCTGGGGGCGGCGCGCATCCTGCAGCAGCGCCAGCCGGGCATCAAGGTGGTGATCTTCACCATGGACGACAGCCCCGATCACCTGGAAGCTGCAATCGGCGCTGGCGCGGTCGGTTACCTGCTCAAGGACGCCAGCCGCGATGAAGTCCTCCACGCCCTCACGCGGGTCGCCGCGGGCGAAGAGGCCCTGAACAGCTCAGTCAGTGCCCGCCTGCTGCGACGCATGGCCGAGCGCGGTGCCACGGGCGCGGCGCCTGTCCAGGCTCTGACCGCCCGGGAACGCCAGGTGCTGGGCCTGGTGGCAGCCGGTTTCAGCAATCGGGAGATCGGCGAAAAACTCGGCATCGCCTCCGGCACCGCCAAGGCCCACGTGGAGCGTGTCATCGGCAAGCTCGGCGCCGCCGACCGGACCCAGGCCGCCGTGCGCGGCGTGGCGCTGGGGCTGGTGGCGCAGCCTTCGGGGCAGTGGCCATGAGGTTCCTCGCCGCCCGCCGTTGGGCCGACCTGCCATTGCGCGGCAAGGCCCTGGTGGTGATCTCGCTGCCGCTGGTGGTCCTGTTGCTGTCGCTGGTGCTGATCTACATCACCGAACGCCAAACCGCGCGCGCCGAGGAGGACGTGCGCCGGGTGTTGCTCGTGCAGGGCGATATCCAGACCGTGCACACCCTGCTGGCCGAAGCGGCGGCCAGCGTGCGCGGCTACCTGCTGACCCGCCGCGAGGACTTCCTGCCCAGCTACGAGCAGGCCACGCCGCTGATCCAGGCGGCGTTGCAGCGCCTGGACCACAACATCCGCGATGCCCGGATGCGCGAGCACCTGCAGACCATCACCCCGCTGATCGCCGACAAACTCGCCGGACTGGTTGCGTTGCGCGCCAACCACGGCGACGACCCCGAAGCCATCACCGCCATCCTGATCGAGAACAAGCAGGTGCTGGACGTCTTGCGCGAGCAGATCAGCGCCATGCGCATACGCGAAGACGCCCTGCTCGCCGACCGCAGCGCCGCCGCCTCGGCCACGCGCATGCGCCTGTTGTTCGCCACCTTGCTGGCCGCTGTGTGCGGCCTGCTGGGGGCGATTGTCGCGGTGCTGTTCCTGTCCAAGGGCATTGTCGCCCGGGTGCAGCAAGTGCAAGGCAACGCCCAACGCCTGGCGCTGGGCCAACCCTTGTTGCCACAGCCGCCGGAGCAGGATGAGATCGGCCAGCTCGGCACGCGCCTGATCGAGGCCGGGCAGTTGCTGGCCGAACGCGAACGGGCGCTGCGCGACAACGAGGAACGCCTACGCCTGATCATCGATGGCGTGAAGGACTACGGGATCTTCGCCCTCGATGCCCAAGGCCACGTCACCACCTGGAACGTCGGGGCCGAGCGGATCAAGGGCTACACCGAACAGGAGATCCTCGGCCGGCACTTTTCCCTGTTCTACCTGGCCGAGGAGTGCCCGGAGCACCCGGACATGGCCTTGCGCGAGGCCACGCGGGACGGGCACTACATGGAGGAAGGCTGGCGCTGTCGCAAGGACGGCAGCCGTTTCTGGGCCAGCGTGGTCATCACCGCACAATACGACAGCACCGGCGCGCTGCGCGGTTTTTCCAAGATCACCCGCGACATCACCGACCGCCGCGCCGCCGAGATCGCGCTGCGCACGGCGCGCGAAGAAGCGGAAAGCGCCAGCCGGGCCAAGAGCGAGTTTCTTTCTCGCATGAGCCACGAACTGCGCACGCCGCTGAACGCGATCCTCGGTTTCGCCCAGTTGCTGGACATGGACTCCAGCGCCGGCCAGCGCCCCCAGGTCAGCCACATCCTGCGTGCCGGCCAGCATCTGTTGGCGTTGATCAATGAAGTGCTGGACATCGCTCGGATCGAAGCCGGACGCCTGCCGTTGAACATCGAGCCGATCGCCCTGGCGACGGTGTTGCACGAAGCCCTGACGCTGGTCTCTCCCATGGCGGCCGATGCCGGCATTCGCCTGGTCGAGTTGCCGCCCCTGGCTGACGACAGCGGCGTGCTCGCCGACCGCCAGCGCCTGGTGCAGGTGCTGCTCAACCTGCTGTCCAACGCCATCAAGTACAACCGCCCCGGCGGTGAGGTGCGCATTGAAGTGAGCGTGCGGCAGCGACAGGTGAGCATCGCCGTCATCGACACCGGCCAGGGCATCGACCCGGCCCTGATGGACCAGTTGTTCAAGCCTTTCGAGCGCCTGGGGGCCGATCCCAAGGTCGAAGGCACCGGCCTGGGATTGTCCTTGAGCAAAAGCCTGCTGGAAATGATGCAGGGCCAGCTCCAGGTCCACAGCGAGCCGGGCCACGGTTGCTGCTTCACCCTGCAATTGCCCGCCACCCAGGTGGCCGGCGCCCGCCTGCCGCCCATCGCCACCCTGGCAGTGCCCCACGCGCCGGTCGAATACCAGGGCAAGGTGCTGTGTATCGAGGACAACCTGTCGAGCCTGGCACTGATCGAGACCCTGATGCAGCGTCGCCCCGGCATCCAGCTGTTGTCGAGCATGCAGGGCCAACTGGGTCTGGACCTGGCTCGCCAGCACGCCCCGCAGTTGATCCTGCTGGACGTCACCCTGCCGGACCTGGAAGGCCTGGAAGTCTTGCGTCGGCTGCGCCAGTCAGCGGCCACCGCGTCCACGCCGGTGCTGATGATCACCGCCGACGCCAGCGACCTGACCCGGCGCGCCCTGCACGAGGCCGGCGCCACGGCGATCCTGACCAAACCTATTCATATCCAGGCCTTTCTGGGCCACCTCGCACAGTATTTACCGGAGCCCGCATGAATCGCGACTTGCGCATCCTGATCGTCGACGATCAACGCCCCAACCTGGACTTGATGGAACAACTGCTGGCCCGCGAAGGCTTGCACAACGTGCTCAGCAGCACCGAGCCGTTGCGCACCCTCGACCTGTTCAACAGCTTTGAGCCGGACCTGGTCATCCTTGATCTGCACATGCCGGCGTTCGATGGCTTTGCCGTGCTGGAACAGCTCAACCGGCGCATTCCGGCCAACGACTACCTGCCGATCCTGGTACTGACCGCCGACGCCACCCGCGACACCCGCCTGCGCGCCCTCGCCCTCGGCGCCCGAGACTTCATCAGCAAGCCCCTGGACGCACTGGAAACCATGCTGCGCATCTGGAACCTGCTGGAAACCCGGGCGCTCTACAAGGCCTTGCGCGAATTGATACCGTCCCAGCAGATCGAGCTGCTGCGCCAGCACCGGCCCACTGCCGAGTCTCGCTAGCGCGATGGCCGTTCATGAAGAGTCCGGTCCTGTGGCGAGGGAGCTTGCTCCCGCTCGGTTGCGCAGCGACCGTCAGGCGATGCAACCACTGCACCGCCTGGCGCTAGCAAACGCCCTCGCCACAAGAGTCAGGAACCTGGGAAAAGACCGCGCGCTCAATGCCCGCGAATGTAATGCTCCAACTGCCGAATCAGGTCTGCCTGTTCAACAATGGCTTGCTTGACCAGGTCACCAATCGACAACAAGCCGATCAACTGGCCGTTATCCAGCACCGGCAGGTGCCGCAGGTGGCTGTCGGTCATGACTTCCATGCAGCGCTCGATGCTCTGCTGGCTGTCGGCGGTGATCACCGGCGTGCTCATGATGGTGCGCACCGGGGTGCCCACGGACGAACGCCCGTGCAGGACCATTTTGCGTGCGTAGTCACGCTCGCTGAACACCCCCACCACCTGCCCGTCTTCGATCACCGGCAAGGCCCCGACATTCTTCTCGGCCATGATCTGCAACGCTTCGAGTACGGTTTGTTCCGGCGCGATGCTGTGGACCTGCTGGTGCAACACACTTTTGAGTTTCACCAGTTGAGCGGCGGTTTTCATGGCAAATCCCCGGTTTGAAATAATGGCGTGCTTGTAAACCCTTGAGTGGCAAAGGCACTTGCGCCCTCGCCACTCCGTGCTCGCAGGTCAGCTTTCACCAATCTCCACCACGTCACCGTTCAAGCGCACCGGCCATACCCGCAGGCGCTGCTCCGGGTATTCCAGGCAATGGCCGTCTTCCAGGCGAAAATGTTGCTTGTACATCGGCGAGGCAATCACCAACTCGCCCTTGATGCTGCCCAACAAGCCACGGCCGATGACGTTCGCCCCGGACTTGGGGTCGCGATTGTCGAGGGCGTACAGCGGCTTGTCCTGCTGCTCGGGCAGGTACAGCAACGCCACCTGGCTGCCCTCGTGCCAGGCGACCACGCCGGAGTTGGCCACCAGATCCTCGCGGCTGCACAGGGCACGCCATTGCACAGGGGCTTGGGCGACTTCGCGAGTGGAAAGACGAACGACGTTTGACTGGCTCATCAGAGCACCTCCTCGGTGACGGGAATCAGGTGAAGTTCGCCGGCGTGAACCGGCCGGCGCTGGCCGCGTTCCCTGACGAAATGAACGTCCGGATCGCCGCGACCATCGTTGACGAAGGTCCGGAAACGCTTGAGTTTGTCCGGATCCTTGAGGGCGTTGGCCCATTCGCATTCGTAGCGGTCGACCACCAACTGCATCTGGGCTTCGAGCTCGGCGCCCAGGCCCAGGCTGTCGTCGATGATCACGTCCTTGAGGTAGTCCAGGCCGCCTTCCAGGCTTTCGCGCCAGACCGAGGTCCGTTGCAGCTTGTCGGCGGTGCGGATGTAGAACATCAGGAAGCGGTCGATGTAGCGGATCAGCGTGGCGTCATCCAGGTCCGTGGCGAACAGTTCGGCGTGGCGCGGACGCATGCCGCCATTGCCCGCCACGTAGAGGTTCCAGCCCTTCTCCGTGGCGATCACGCCAACGTCCTTGCTCTGTGCTTCGGCGCATTCGCGGGTGCACCCGGAAACGGCGAACTTGAGCTTGTGCGGCGAACGCAGGCCTTTGTAGCGGTCCTCCAGGGTCAGGGCCATCTGCACGCTGTCCTGCACGCCGTAGCGGCACCAGGTGCTGCCCACGCAGGACTTCACCGTACGAGTGGATTTGCCGTAGGCATGACCGGTCTCGAAGCCGGCTTCGATCAACTCGGCCCAGATGTCCGGCAACTGGTGCAACTGGGCGCCGAACAGGTCGATGCGTTGGCCGCCGGTGATCTTGGTGTAGAGGTCGTATTTCTTCGCCACCACGCCGATGGCGATCAGTTTGTCGGCCGTGATCTCGCCGCCGGCAATGCGCGGTACCACCGAATAGGTGCCGTTCTTCTGCATGTTCGCCATGAACGTGTCATTGGTGTCCTGCAATGGCACCAGGGACGGGTCCATGATCGGCTGGTTCCAGCACGACGCCAGGATCGAACCCACCGCCGGTTTGCACAGGTCGCAACCAGTGTGGCCGCGACCGTGCTTGGCCAACAGTTCATCGAAACTGATGATGCCTTCCACCCGCACCAGGGCGTACAGCTCCTGGCGGGTGTAGGCGAAGTGTTCGCACAGGCTCTTGTCGACGCTGACGCCACGGGCGACCAGCTCGTGCTCGAACACCTGCTTGACCAGCGCAGCGCAGCCCCCGCAACCGGTGCCGGCCTTGGTGTCGCACTTGAGTTGGCCAAGGTCTGTACAGCCACTGTCAATGGCCGAGCAGATCGAACCCTTAGTGACGTTGTGGCACGAACAAATGGTTGCCGCGGCGGGCAATGCGGCTGGGCCCAGGGTCGGCGCGCCTTCGGAGGACGGCAGGATCAGGCTGGCCGCGTCCTTGGGCAACGCGATGCCGTTCTGCATGTATTGCAGCAAGGTGTCGTAGTAACTGTTGTCACCCACCAGCACCGCGCCGATCACGCGCTTGCGGTCGGCGTCCACCACCAGGCGCCGGTAGCTGGCGCTGGTTTCGTCGATGAACTGGTAGCTGCGCGAACCCGGCGTATTGCCTTGGGCGTCGCCAATGGAGCCAACGTCGACCCCAAGCAACTTGAGCTTGGTGGACATATCGGCGCCGGTGAAGGCTTCGCCGTGCTCACCGCACAGTTGCGCGGCGACGCTGCGGGCCATCTGGTAACCCGGAGCGACCAGGCCGAAAATGCTGCCGTTCCAGGCCGCGCATTCGCCGATGGCGTAGATGTCCGGGTCGCTGCTCAGGCATTGATCGTCGATCACCACGCCGCCGCGCGGACCGATGTGCAGGTCGCTTTGGCGCGCCAGGGCGTCCTGGGCGCGAATCCCGGCGGAAAACACGATGAGGTCGGTTTCCAGGAAGTCGTCGCTGCCGAAATTCATCCGATAGCGGTACTGTTCGCCGGCGCTGATGGACTGGGTGCCCTTGGACAGGTGCACGCCGACGCCCAGGGACTCGATGCGGGCCTTGAGGGCTAGGCCACCTTGGGGGTCCAACTGCACCGGCATCAGGCGCGGGGCGAATTCCACCACATGGGCTTCGAGGCCGAGACTCTTGAGGGCATTGGCCGCTTCCAGCCCCAACAGCCCGCCACCGACCACCACGCCACGCCGGGCATTGTTGGCGGCGGCCCGGATGGCATCCAGGTCTTCCAGGGTGCGGTAGACCAGACAGGCATCCCCTTCGGCGCCGTCGATCGGCGGCACGAACGGGTAGGAACCGGTGGCAAGCACCAGTTTGTCGTAGCTGATGCGCTCGCCGGCGATGACGACCTGACGGGCCTGGCGGTCGATCTCCAACACCGGCACGCCCAAGTGCAGCGTGACGCCAGGCGTCTTGTACAGCGCGGCTTCCCCCAGGGCCAGGGATTCGGCGTCGCGACCGGCGAAATACTCGGACAGGTGCACGCGGTCATAGGCGCGCATCGGCTCTTCGCTGAACACATGCAGGCGGTAATGATTGAGGGCACCGCGTTCCACCAGTTGCTCGACGCAATGATGGCCGACCATGCCATTGCCGATCACGATCAGCGTTTGCAGCTTGTTCAGAGACGCAACGTTGGAATTCATAAAAGCACCCGACAAAAGCCCATCACGATTTTGAAAGCAAAAAAAAGACGCCTGAAACCTTGCGGTTCCAGGCGTCTTTGCCTGTTCTGTGCGGTATCGACCCGGCGACTGCGCCCCGATCTACCGATATCCCCCGGCCTGCTGGCGCTCGATCTTCGTTGACCGACGGGGCTGCCCACTCGAGTGTGTTCGCGGTGGGCCTGGACAGGCTCTTGCAGCGAGCGTGCCAACCCACGCATCGCAACGCTGCACGCCGTTGCAGCCCTTGCGGGCATGGGTTTACGGGCACCGGCGCCGGGGCTGCAAGCATTCAGGCCTCAGGCCAACGATTGCATTCCCATGGTGCGAGCCGGTGCAGTTGGCTTCATAAAAGTGCAGCCTGCCGGTGCACGGCAGACCTCATCCTTTGAAGAGGCAGCCGCTATTCGCGGGCAAGCCCGCTCCCACAAGGGATTTGGGATATACGCAGCCTTTGCATACCGCCCAATCCTGTGGGAGCGGGCTTGCCCGCGAAGACGGCGGCACATTCAGCCTCTTCATGACAGACACACCGCATTCGCGGGCAAGCCCGCTCCCACAGGGGCTGGCGCTGTTTGGGTTCTTTCGTGAATAGCGGCTATCCAGCCCGAGACGACCTCAGAGTGCCCGCCCCCGGGCCGCCGACAGCGGAGCATCGCGCCCATAGACATCGGGGATGTACACCGCCTGGCCTTGGTTGTCTGCCTGCACCGTCCAGTAACCCAGCAGGATCGGCATCGGCTTGGCCAACCTGAACTCGTGGGTCAGTTCGGTGGCCAGCAGGGTGTCGGTGCGGGCGCGCTCGGCCGGGGTCACCAGCAGATCCCGCAAGTGCAGCACTTGCTCGATGCGCACACAGCCCGAACTGAACGCCCGTGGCCCTTTGCTGAACAAGGCCTGGCTGGGGGTGTCATGCAAGTACACCGAGAACGGATTGGGAAAGCGAACCGCCATTTTTCCCAGTGGGTTCTTCGGGCCAGGATCCTGACGCAGCATGAGGTTGCCCGGATGCTCCCAGTCGATCTGCTCGGCGGTCAACGGCAGGCCATCACGGTCGAGGATCTTCAGGTTGTGCCGGTTGAGGAACTCCGGGTCGCGACGAATCTCGGGCAGCTTGTCCTCGCGCATGATGGTCGGCGGGATGGTCCAGGTCGGGTTGAGCGTCAGGCGGGTGACCCGGGACTTGAGCAGCGGGGTCTGCCGTTGGGCGCGCCCCACCTGGGTACGCGTCTGCCAGACCGGCGCGCCGCCCTGGTAGACCGTCAACTGGGCGGCCGCGACGTTGACCAGGACGCTGTCGGGTTCAAGGTCCTGGGCCAGCCAGCGCATGCGTTCGAGGTTGATGCGCAGCTGCTCGCGGCGCATCGCCGGGCTGATGTTCAACTCGGTGACCGTCCACGGCCCTACCACCCCATCGGCTTGCAGCGAATGCTGGAGCTGGAAGCGCTTCATCGCGTCCACCAACGTGGGGCTGTAGTGCTCGTCATCCACGGTCGGCGGCGCGCTCAGGTAGCCTTCGTTGTACAACCGTTGGGCCAGGGCCGGGATGCGGGCATCCTGCTTGTCCGGTTGCAGCAACGGCCCCCCGGGCACCGGTTGCCAGTCGGACAACGGCTGTTGGCGCAATCGTGCATAGAGGCTGCGCAGGTTGCGATACAGCTCCAGGTTCGGCCGCGCCTGCTCGAACGCCTTGGGCAGGTCCTGCACACCGGACACGGCAATGGCCAGCACCAGGGCCGGACGGTCGACGGCCTGCGGGTCGGCTTTCCACACCGGCTCCAGCCGGTCCTGGGGCAAATAGCCGAAGCGCAGCTCGTACAAGGCTTGCAGGTAGCGCTGAGTGATGGCGATGTCGACGCAATGGGCGCCCTGCAGCGAGCCGGCGGCGGGCAAGCCGTAGCGCGCCGGATCCAGCCCGTCATCGGCCAGTTGCTGCAACTGCTGGTGCAACGCCTCCAGTCGCTCGTCGGTCGACCAGACCTCCTGGCCTGCGTTTTGCTGATAGAACGCCTGCAAGTTGATCATCGTCGAAAAGTCGACGCTGGCCGCGACTTCCGGGCATGTGACCGACAGTTGCGCCAGTGTGGTCTGCACCAGCGCCGGGTCGCCGTCCTCGGCTGTTGCGACCAATGGCGCGGTGAGCAACAAAAGGCTCAGGTAACATGCGGATTTTTTGAACAACTGCTTTACTCCACTCCATGGCCGTCTCGTTGACGGTCAAACATTGCGACAGGTACGACCCGCCATTATGCAAACGAACAAGACCGGACGGGATGCCGCACACACACACCGCCGTGGGAATTTTTCAATCGTGTCGGGCCTGGTGCGCCGACTCGGCCTGGTCATGACCGCATTTGGCATCACGTGCAGCCCGGCGCTGGCTGGCCAGCCGAATTCCCAACTCCTTTACAACAGCCTCGCCCACGCGGCGCCGGAACTCAATCCCCAGGCGTTGAAAAGTGCCTTGAGTGCCATGCAATGCGCCGTCGCCAACGGTGCCACCCAGGCCCGCCACCTGGCGGTGATCGACTATTCGCAACCGTCCACGGCGCGCCGCCTGTGGATCTTCGACCTGCGCCAGAAAAAACTGGTGCTGCGCGACCTTGTGGCCCACGGACAGAAATCCGGGGAAAATTTCGCCACGCAATTCTCCAATCAACTGGGCAGCTACCAGTCCAGCCTGGGCCTGTTTCGTACCCAGGAAAGCTACCAGGGCACCCACGGCTACTCGCTGCGCATGGACGGCCTGGAACCGGGCTTCAACGACCAGGCCCGCGACCGGGCGATCGTGATCCACGCCGCCGACTACGTGAACCCGCTGTGGAGCGTGCGCCAGGGCCGTATCGGCCGAAGCCAGGGATGCCCCGCCGTGCGTCCCAAAGTGGCACGCCAGGTCATCGACAAGCTCAAGGACGGGCAGTTCATGTTTTCCTGGTACCCGGACCCAAGCTGGCTCAAGCGTTCCGCCTACCTGAACTGCCGACCACAACAGGTGGCGAGCATCCTGGCGACCCGTGGCGGTTGAACCCCGCGGGTAAATCCCCTCGCCACAAGGATTGCACCTGACCGGGCTATCGCTAAAATGCCGGCCTTTCGACTCGCCGGCGTTACCTGATGAACCCTGAAGCCCTTCACACCCTGCAGACCCATTTGCTAACCGCCCTGGCCTGCGTGCCGGAAGAAACCCGCCGCCTGTTCCATGGCCGCGGACGTTGCTGGCCAGGGCTGGAACAGCTCACCGTCGATTGGCTCCAGGGCGTGGTGTTGGTCTCGGTGTTCAAGGAGCCGGAACCGGCGCAGTTGCAGGACCTGTTGTCGACCCTGCTCGCCCTCACGACTACGCCGGCCTGGCAACAGAGCCAGGCCCATACCCTGGCGGTGCAACACCGTTACCTGCCGCAGAGCCTCACCCAATGGCTGGTGGGCGAGCCCATCGACGAGTGGACCCTGACCGAAGGTGGCCTGCGTTACCGGATCGACCTGGGCAAGAAGCAGAACAACGGCCTGTTCCTCGACATGCGCTACGGCCGCGACTGGGTGCGGGCCCACGCCGCGGGCAAACGCGTGCTGAACCTGTTCGCCTACACCTGTGGTTTTTCGGTGGCGGCCATCGCCGGCGGCGCACAGCACGTGGTCAACCTGGACATGTCCCGCGCGGCCTTGAGCCGGGGCCGCGACAATCATTGCCTGAACGGTCATGACCTGGGCCAGGTGAGTTTCCTCGGCCACGACCTGTTCAAGTCCTGGGGCAAGGTGATCAACAGCGGCCCCTACGACCTGGTGATCATCGACCCGCCGACCTTCCAGAAAGGCAGTTTTCTGCTGACCAAGGATTACCAACGGGTGCTGCGCCGGCTGCCGGAACTGTTGACTGCCGACGGCACCGTCCTGGCGTGCAGCAATGACCCGGCCACCGGCACAGAGTTTCTGATCGACGGCGTCACCCGCGAAGCCCCCGGGCTGGCCTTCAGCGAACGCCTGGCCAACCCGCCGGAGTTTCCCGACATCGACCCTCAGTGCGGCCTGAAGGCGCTGGTCTTCAAAGCGGCAGCACCGGCCACCAGGCATTGACCAGGCCCATGGTGACCCGGCGTACCAACGCCTCGACCTCGCGGCTCTTGACCGAACGGTAGATGGCCATGGTGCGACGCAGCTGGTCCTCGGTGAGGGTCACTGGTCGGCCGGCGGCCCAGTCCACATCTGCGACCGCTTCCAGCCCCGTGCGGCGCCAGACGGTTCGCTCGCCCTCCGTGACCGGTTCCAGGGGGCTGGGCAGCTCCGGGTCCGGGTGCACCAGGTTGTCCAGCATCGCCTGGGGCCATCGCGCTGGGTTCACCGGCCCGCTGAAGGCATTTACCAGGTCGTCATCGAGGGTTTCCCAGATCGCCAGCCCTTCCGCCCATTGGGGCGACATCAAGCCCAGGTAGGGCCGCCACAGCATCTCGCCCACGCTCGGGGCTTGATCGTTGCTATTGAAGGTGTCCTGCGCGCCGCTGAGCCAGTCGATGAACGCGTCCCGGGTCATCTGCGCCTCCAGTTGCGCGGCATCGGGGAAGCGCGACATCAGCGCGTATTCCCAATTGGCGTGGTGCTCGGCCAGGAAGCTGGCGAACGGCGCGCCGTGGCGGGACAGGCGCGCACGCATGACCGACTGGAACATCCGAAAGTGCAGCTCCAGCTCGGGAAGGTCCGGTTGCTCCCGGTCCAGGGTACGGGCCTGCAAGCGCGAACGCAGTTGCCGCAATTGCTGGTCGAAGTCGCCGATCAACGTCGGGAGGCGGTCGTAGGCGCCTGGATAGCCCATGAAATGCTGCAAGACCGCGGCAGCCCGCTGGCGGACGCTGAAGGCCAGTCCGGCCATCGTGCCGTTATCGGCGTCGCGCACGAGCGTCGAGAACCAGTCGATGAAGCTGCGCATTCCCGGATCGTCACGGGCGACCTCCAGCGCCCTCTGGAGCGAGGGCGAAATGTACAGCCAATCATCGACGGTATAGCGGAAAGACTCAGGGAAAATCCTTCGCAGGGCATTGACCTGGGCGCTGGGCAGCGGGTTGTCATCGAGCCACACCCCTAGCGAATCATTATCGGCCAAGGGCGCAAGCGACGGCAGCAGGTCAGCGTCGATGCGGGTGATGCGATTGCCACTCAGGTCGACGACGAACGTGTCGAAGATGGACACCTCGGTGTGCCTGGACAGCACGGTCAAGGCCAGTTGGGGCACTCGTTCGAGCCCACTGCGGCCCAGCTCCAGCGTCATCAGGTTGACCAGTTCCGGCAGCTCGGGCAGGTCGCGACAGTTGTTTTCGTTCAGGCGCAGTTCCCGCAGTGCTGTGGCGGCGCGCAGGAAGGCGCTGCCCTCCTCATCCAGGCGCAGGCCACAGCGCCCCAGGTTCAGCGAGAGCAGGTCCGGCAACGAAGTGGTCAAGGTCTGCAACTGTTCAGGCGTGAACCCCAGGTTGTCGGTCCAGATGATCTCGCGCAGGGACCGCTGTGCGGCCAAGCTACTGATGGCGGCGATCACCTCGGCATCGGTCCCGGCCTGGGCGCTGCCGATGCCGGAAAGGTCCAGGCTCCAGAGAGGGATATAGGGGTCGCTGCCCAGCAACGGCGTGAACACATTCGCGTCCAGGTGCAGCGGGTTGCGGCTCATCGACAGTTCCACCAATGCCGGCAACTGCGCCACGGCGGCGGGGACGCGGGTGAGATGATTGTCCCGCAGGTCCAGTGAGTCGAGGCCAGGGAACATCCGCAGGAAATCCGAAGGGTCTTCTACCAGCCCCAGGTTGGCCAGGATCATCGTTTCGATGTGCTCCAAACGAACGGCGACCGGAGGCAGCCGGCCAATAGGAATGTTTTCGATCCGCACGACCAACTCACTGCCCTCGCTGCCCGGATCGGGGGCTCGCTGCCAGGCACGACGAATGACCCGGGCGACGCCGCGGCGTTGCGCCAGCAGCGCTTCACGGTCCAGCGCCTGCTCGACGGGATGATGAAAGCCCTCGTGCTCCTCCCACTGGCGCAACCCTTGGTCCAAGGCCGTCCATTCGTTTTCCAGGCGGCTGACCAGATCGTTGAAACGAATGCCATCGCGTTGTGCCTCACCTGTCAGGCCCGATCGCAGGCGTGCAAGGGCGTCCCCCGCGTGGGCGGGAAACAGCTGTTCAAGCCGCCGGTTCAAGCTGGCGTTCCACTCCGACAGCGGCAGCCGGCCACGGCCGCTGAGTGGATAGGCCAGGTGTCCATTCAACCACGGCGGCGTCGAGCCGAGGCTGTCCAGGCTGCGCATCGCCAGGTAGGGACGCAAGGCTGGGCGGTCGTCCAGGGCTTGGGCCAATAGCTGGCTGCGAAGCTTGTCCGCCTCCCAGATGTTCACCCCCAGCGCCTGACGGGCATCGTCCGGCATGGCCCTGAGCAGCGCATCTTCGAGTCCCATGGCGCTCGCCAGCTCCTCGCCGGTTTCGTCGAAGGGCCGATACCGGTCGCCTTCCTGACGGATGACTTTGAACGCGTCACCCTGCCCCACTTCGATCGGGTCCGGCAGCTCGCGCAACCACAGGCGCAGGTGCAGGCGGCCGCGCAGTGACGGGGTATCGGCCAGCAGATGGATGACGATGCGATCTCGATCGACCGTACTCTCGCCCCGCGCCAAGGCACGCACGGCCCGGCTCAGGCGCAGTTCACGCAGGGCCTCGGCACCTTGTCTGCCAAGGTCTGCGCTCACCCGACCTTCAAGCAGGCGCTGTCGATCGTGACCTGATACACCGCGAACCAGCTCGTTGGCGAGGGTGTCAGGCAGGCCCGGGAAGGCCCGGCTCAAGGGCACGGCCAGTGGGTCGAGCCCGGTGGCGCGGGCCATGGCCCGGGTCAGCCGCAGGGCGTCGCGCTCCAACCGCTCGGCCCAACGCCCGGCCAACAGGCGACTGCGCTCCAGCGGGCGCAAACCGAGGCTGTTCTGCCCCAGCAGCGCGCTCTGTTCGTCTACCCGCAGTCCGTCCAGAACCCGCGCCGCCCAGGCGTCGTCGGCAAGGTCGGCCCGAGTCAACAAGGTAAACCGCGTATCGGCCAGGTCGCCCACGGGGTACAACCTTACGCCATCGTAATAGCGCAACGTCATGCCCTCGGGCCAACCCGGCAACTCCGCCAGGGTCTGGACGATACGAAAATGCATGCCCTGGGGCGCTTCGCCACGGCGCAGGCGCTCGACTGTGTGTCTTACCCATTGCCAGTTGCGCGCTTCATCCAGGGCATCGGCCAGGATGGCCGGCATCGGCTGCGCCTCGACTTGCAGGTAGCGCAAATGCGCTTCGCTGACCCCAACCTGGCGCTGCACCGCGAGGATCGTGGGGGTGTCGAGTTCAGCCGGCGTCTGGGCAAACATGCGCAACAGGTGCGGATTGCTGCGCTGCAACGGGTTGCGATGCGCCCATTGCCAGCCGCGGGCGCGGCTCCATTCCAACGGCGGATTGACGCCCCGGTGCCCGGAGGGCAGACGCAGGCTCAATTCGCCCTGCATGCCCTGCACTTCAAAGTAACGGCCCTCGATCTGTACCCAGGCATCGTCGGGCGTGCGCCAGACACCCCAGGCGTCCTGCTCGGCCTCCAGCGGCGGCAGGCGGCGCGCCTCGAACGCTCGGACGTCACCGTTCCACAGCCGGACACTGCCATCGGCCACGGGCATCGGCTCGATGGCTGCGCCCACAAAACCCAGATAGGCACCTTGGGCAACCCCGAACAGAACGTTGAAGAGATGATCGATCCCTTCTTGCGCGTGGCCTTCGTTGAACGCCTGGATACCTTCAAAGATTTCGTACACCAGGCGCACCCCGCCGACCACCGCCGCCGCCATGCCAATGGGCGCGCAAAACGGGAAAAAGGTCGCGGCGAGCATCAATGAGCGCTCCACCAGGCTTTCCCAATACGCGAACTTCGCCAGCCACGCCCTCCAATCCTGATCTCGGGTCGGCACCATCAGCGCCGCGGCGTTACCCAGCGCATGGCCACGCCATTCATGGTAGGCGGCGTGCCAATGATCCTCGCGCATCTCATTCAGGCTCCAGGCCACCTTGGGCACGGGAATGCGGATGCGTCGGGGGTTGTTGTCCTCGCCCCGTTCCCCCTCGCGCCAACCGGTGATGCGCGCGTGGATTTCCTGGAAGAGATTGGGGTTGTCCGTGATCGTCCATTCCACTTGGTCATGCAGGGCCGGGCCCAGGCTGGCTTGCAGGCGCTGAGGGAAATACTTCACCAGACCCTCGCGATAACGGCGCTTGCGCACCCGTTCGGTCAGTTCTGCCGACAGCGCCTGCAAACTGGCGAACTGCTTGAGCGGTGCCACGGCATCGTGGGGGATATGCAGGACGATCGGCCGAACCCCGTTCGCATCGCCCGCCAGCCCCCAATACACTCGGGCACCGAACAGCGGCGCAGACAGCAATGCCAGTGCTTTGACCTCGCAGGCCAAGGGCGCCACCGGTTGAGCCTCCAACTGGACGCCAGCGTGGGCCAGCAACCGCTCGCCGATGTCGTCCAGGCGCCCCGCCAGCTTCGCCTCGTAGGCGTCATGCACCAACAGGCTGTGGGCGTAGGCGATGTAGGTGGCCGCCACCAAGGGAACCTCGTCGACGATACGAGGCAGGCGCTGTTCGAGCTTGTGCCGGTAGGCCCCGCCGACGTCCATCTGCCGGCAAAGGTTGGCGAAGCTGGCTGGGCTCATGCCCAGGGGCGCGCTGTCCGATGGGGCATCGCCGTGGCCGAACTCCCCTCGCCGGCCCTGGATGAACAGCTCGCCTTTCTGGTCGAAATCCCCGCCGACAATCGCGTCGTCGGGCGAATAGTTGGCCATGGCCGCCTCGATTACCGACATCGACGGATCGGTCACGGATGGCCCCCGTCGCACCCGTGCCCGGCGCAACGCGTCGGTGACGCTGCCGCCGCCATTGACCAGGTGCCAGCCTTGCACCTGCGGCTGCACCTTGAGCCGGTCGAGGGTGAAGACGTAAGGCGAAGGCAGGTCGCCCAGCAACGCGTTCAAGGCGTCGCTGTCGCGCTGCAACTGCCGGGTAAGCGCCTTGAAACGTTCCTGCCGGGGCCGTGTGGCCTGCTTCAGCCAAACGGGCAGCCTGGCTTCGATGAACTCGACATGGGTATCGAGGGTAGACATGGTGGACCTCCATCCTTGGGGGCAATGCGTCGTTCGACGGGTAGCGCCGGCCAAGCCGGCGCGAACGCGATGCTCCAAGAAAAGGCCGCTGTTTAAAACTCTCCAACCGTTGCAAGGGGTTGCCGGCGCCGAGCGTCTAAACCAACAGCGTCAGCCACGCCGACAGCAACAGCAGCACCGCCATGGCCCGATTGAATCGCCCCATCGCCACGGCGGACCGGCAGAACTTCGCGGCGCCAAGGCCCAGGCAGGCCCAGACGGTCAAACACGGAATGGAAATCGCGAAAAATGCCAGGGACAGCCAGAGCACCCGTACCGTGCGGTCGGCGTCGGTGCCGGCAAACACGCTGACCACCGCCAGCGCCATCATCCAGGTCTTGGGGTTCACCAGTTGCAACGCGGCCGCGCCCGCCAGGCCCAGGCGCGGGCCTTCCACTGGCTTGGCCGGGTCGATGGCCTCGGCCGGGGTACGGAAAATCTGCCAGGCCATCCAGCTCAACCAGGCGATGCCGGCCCAGGACAGCAGCGTTTGCAGGGTCGCATGGCGCGCCAGCACATCCCCCAACCCGGTCCCCACCAACAGCACCAGCAACGCCGCCGCGGCGCAGGCTCCCAGAATGATTGGCAAGGTGGTCGCCAGGCCGAAGCGGGTACTGTGGCTCAGTACCAGGATGTTGGTGGGGCCGGGGGTGATGGAGGCGACAAAGGCGAACAAGGCAAACGGCAGTAACTGGTCCATGGAGCAACCTCTCGGTGGGTGATCGTGTGTCGATCATCCCGATCCGCAAGTGCTCAGTCTGGAACAATTGAGCAGCGTTTGCGGTAGTCCGCCGGGCTCAGCCGATAGGCACGCTGGAACCAGCGCCCCAGGTGACTCTGGTCGGCGAACCCGAGCAATGCCGCCACCGCGACGGCGCTTTCGCCACGGGCCAGCAAGCGCCGGGCGCGAGCCAGGCGCAGCTGGATCAGGTAAGCGTGGGGCGCCAGGCCGAACGCGGCCTTGAACGCACGGGTCAGGCGAAAACGATCGACGCCGGTGACCTGTGCCAGGTCGTCCAGGCCGATGTCTTCGTGCAGGTGACTGTGCAGGTAGTCGCGGGCCTGCTGCGCCACCAGCGGCAAGCGGGGATCGGGATTGATCCGCGCCCGCCAGTGCAAATGCTGGGTCAGGTTGGCCAGCAAGGTGTCGAGCGCCGTTTGCCGGACGATGCGGATTTCCTGGTCGTGCAGGCTCTGGAACGCCATCGCCGTTGCGCTGGCCAAGCGCGCATCGTCGGCCAGGGTGGCGGCGAATCCCAGTTGCCCATGGTCCGGTGCGACGTCGAACAACGAGCGCAATTCGCGCTCCAGCCAGTGAGGATCGAGGTACAAGGTGCGGTAGGTAAAGCCTCCGGCCTGGGGTGCATTGCCGTCGTGGAGCTCGCCGGGCTCCAGCAGAAAGACCTTGCCGGGCGTGCTGTTGTGTTGCTGGCGGCGGCAATGAAACTGCTGCAGGCCCTGCTCGGTCACGCCCACCAGATAAGCGTCGTGCCAATGGGGGTCGTAGGCGTGCCCTTCAAAATGCGCGCGCACGGTCTCGATACCGGACGTGGCGTCCTGCTTGAGATCGATCCAATTGTGCGCCGTCATGCCTCGTCCTGCTCGTTGTAGGTGCCCTGGCAGATTAACCGCTCAGGCCGATGGCTGTCTGGAAGATTTGTGCAATCGAACGCTCCCACCAGGATGATTCCAAAGGGTTCAGGCATCCGGCGTGATCACCGGCAGCACCGTCTCCAGCGCCAGCCGGGCCAGTTCGGCGTCCTGCTCGGACTTGACCCCGGACACGCCGATGGCACCGATGCACAGGCCGTCGTGGCGGATGGGCACGCCCCCTTCGAGCATGCCTTGCAGCTGCGGTGCGCTGAGAAAGGCGTAGCGGCCGCCGTTGATCATGTCCTCGAAAAATTTGCTGTCCCGTCGGCCCATGGCGGCGGTACGGGCTTTTTCAGTGGCGATGTAGGCCGACAGCGGCGAGGCATCGTCCAGGCGCAACAGGCCCAGGGGATGGCCGCCGTCGTCCACCACGCAGACCGACACGGCCCATTGCCGTTGATGAGCCAGTTCCTTGGCCGCGACCAGCAATTGTGCAACGTCTTGTTCGGTGAGTACGGCTTTGGTTTTCATCAATCACTCCATGCCATGCAGGAAAGGCGTGCCGAGTATTGTGCTTCGATCCGCGGTGAGCCGGCAAAATTCAAACAGGTTAAGGTACTCAACCATCAATGGATCCATTGAAAGCTGCATATCGTCGATAAAACCCTGAAAATCGTTGACAAGAAAATTAGTTAAGAGTGTTAATGGATCCACAGACAAGAACAACATCCGCCTGGAGATCCGTCATGTACCCCAAGAATGCCTGGTACGTTGCCTGCACCCCCGATGAAATCGCCGACAAGCCCCTGGGGCGCCAGATCTGCGGCGAGAAGATCGTTTTCTACCGCGGCCACGAGGGCAAGGTTGCCGCCGTGGAAGATTTCTGCCCCCATCGCGGCGCCCCGCTCTCCCTGGGCTACGTCGAGAACGGCAACCTGGTGTGCGGCTACCACGGCCTGGTCATGGGCTGCGATGGCAAAACCGTCGAGATGCCGGGGCAACGGGTCCGCGGCTTTCCTTGCAACAAGACGTTCGCGGTGCAGGAGCGCCATGGGTTCATCTGGGTCTGGCCGGGTGACCAGGCGCAGGCCGATCCGGCGTTGATCCATCACCTGGAATGGGCGCAAAGCGATGAATGGGCCTACGGCGGCGGGCTGTTCCATATCCATTGCGACTACCGCCTGATGATCGACAACCTGATGGACCTGACCCACGAAACCTATGTGCACGCCTCCAGCATCGGCCAGAAGGAAATCGACGAGGCTCCGCCGCAGACCACCGTCGAAGGCGACGAAGTGATCACCGCGCGGCACATGGAGAACATCATGGCCCCGCCTTTCTGGCGCATGGCCCTGCGCGGCAACAACCTGGCCGACGACGTGCCGGTGGACCGCTGGCAGATTTGCCGCTTCACCCCGCCCAGCCACGTCATGATCGAGGTCGGCGTAGCCCATGCCGGCAAGGGCGGCTATCACGCCGCGCCGCAGTTCAAGGCGTCGAGCATCGTGGTGGATTTCATCACCCCGGAAACCGAAACCTCCATCTGGTATTTCTGGGGCATGGCCCGGCACTTCCAGCCGCAGGACGAGGCCCTGACCGCAAGCATCCGCGAAGGCCAGGGCAAGATCTTCAGTGAAGACCTGGAAATGCTCGAACGCCAGCAGCGCAACCTGCTGGACCATCCGCAACGCAACCTGCTCAAGCTCAACATCGATGCCGGTGGCGTACAGTCGCGCCGCGTGCTGGAACGCTGGATTGCCCGGGAACAAGCGGCGCAGGCGGCGCTGATCGCCAGTACCCAGCCGCCCCACCACGCGGAGCAGCGGCCATGATCGAAGTCCAGGTCACGGCGCGGCACAGCGAAGCGCTGGACATCTGCAGCTATGAGCTGACCCGGGTCGATGGACAGCCGTTGCCCGCCTTCACCGCCGGCGCCCACATCGATGTGCACCTGCCCGGCGGCTTGATCCGCCAATACTCCTTGTGCAATCACCCCGAGGAGCGCCATCGCTACGTGATCGGCGTGCTTCATGACCCGGCGTCGCGCGGCGGCTCGCGCAGCCTGCATGAACAGATCCAGACCGGCGCGCGGTTGCTCATCAGTGAGCCGCGCAATCTGTTTCCCCTCGCCACGCAGGCCCGGCGCAGCCTGTTGTTTGCCGGTGGCATCGGCATCACTCCGATCCTGTGCATGGCCGAGCACCTGGCCCAGGCCGGTGCGACGTTCGAACTGCATTACTGTGCCCGCTCACGGGAACGTGCCGCCTTTATCGAGCGCCTGCGCCTGGCGCCCTACGCCGACCGGGTGTTCCTGCATTTCGACGAAGAACCCGAGACGCGGCTGGACACCGCCCGACTGCTGGCCGCGCCCGCTGACGACGTGCACCTGTATGTGTGCGGCCCTGGCGGGTTCATGCAGCACGTGCTCGACACCGCCAAGGCCCAGGGCTGGCAGGACACCCAACTGCACCGCGAATACTTCGCCGCCGCGCCCGTCGACACCGGCGCCGATGGCGCTTTCTCGGTGAAGCTCGCCAGCAGCGGCCAGGTGTTCGAGATCCCAGCGGACCGCAGCGTGGTGCAAGTGCTGGAGAGCCATGGCATCGAGATCCCGATCTCTTGCGAGCAAGGCGTCTGTGGCACCTGCCTGACCCGTGTCCTGGAAGGGGTGCCGGAGCATCGGGACCTGTTCCTGACCGAGGCCGAACAAGCCGGCAACGACCAGTTCACCCCCTGCTGCTCCAGGTCCAGGACACCGTTGCTGGTGCTGGACCTCTGAGCAAAGATCGCCTTCGCCAGCCCGCTGGCGAAGGCGGTCTTCCAGCCCGGTAACAAACAACCGCCCCACCGCATTGAGCAACAGGCCAGGCCGCTCCCCGAAATCATCACTCGGAACGAAGAATCACCGTCATCCGCTCATCCGCCAGGGTCGAGCCGAACACTTCGGCGTAGCGCAAGGTGGCATTGGCGTGCTCGCGCATGATTGCCTCGGCGCGGCTGCCCTGGCGGTTGATCAGGGCGTCGAACACCGAGTGGTGCTGCATGTGGGCGTAGTTGAAGCGGCGAAACTCGCCGGCCATGTTCTGGCGATCCACCGCCAGGGCCGTGACGGAGGCGAAGGGCAGGTGGTCGTTGCGGGCCAGGGCCACGGCAATCGCCGGGTTGTGGCTGCCTTCGACGATTACCTGGTGAAAACGCATGTTGAGGTCGTGGTAGACCTCCAGGTCATCCTCGGTCACGAAGCCTTTGGCGAACAGCGCATCGCCCTGCACCAGGCACCGTTCGAGGGTCGCCCGGGCCTCGTCGGACAAGCCGCGCTCGGCCGCCTGCCGGGCGGCCAGGCCCTCCAGCACACCTCGCACCTCCACGGCCCCGGCGATCTCCTCGGGGCTGACCGAACGCACCTGGAAGCCTCGCCCGCCAAAGCGCACCAGCAGGCCTTCCTGCTCCAGCGTGCGAAAAGCCATGCGCACCGGCATGCGTGACACGCCGAACAATTCGGCCGTGGGAATTTCCATCAGGCGCTCACCGGCGGCCAACTCCCCCGAGGCGATCATTTTACGCAGCGCAACCAGCACCGTTTGACCGGGCTTACTCATCCAGGCGATTTCCCCAAGAAACAGCCGCCATAGTAGAAGGCTGGCGGTGACGTGTCACGGTGGCCACCGCGAGCCGACCTAGGCCAGCGCCTGCAATTGCGCCAACGTCTGCTCATCCAGCGTGATGCCCTGCTCGGCGGATTTGGCCCGTTCGCGATGCCGGCGATCCCCCGGAAGCCGTCGCAGGCCGACACCGTGCATCTGCCTGACCAGTTCCTGGCTGCGCTCGGCAAAGTCCTGGCCGGCGGCCTTGCTCGGGTCGATGACGATCAGCAACTGGCCGGTCCACGGCGTCTTGGCACCCGGGTGGTTGCTCCAGTCGAACTCAAACGAAAAGTGCCCGCCAGTCAGCGCCGCGGCCAGCAGCTCGACCATCATCGACAACGCCGAGCCCTTGTGCCCGCCAAACGGCAACAGTGCGCCGCCTTCCAGGATGGCCTTGGGGTCACGCGTCGGCTGGCCGAGGCTGTCCACGCCCATGCCGGGCGGCAGCAACTCGCCCTTGCGCGCGGCGATCTGCACATCACCGTGGGCGATTGCGCTGGTGGCCAGGTCGAAGACGATCGGCTCGCCATCGGCCCGTGGCGCGGCGAAGGCGATCGGGTTGGTGCCGAACAGCGGGCGATCCGCGCCATGGGGCACGACGCAGGTCATGCTGTTGACCACGCTCAGCGCCACCAGTCCTTCGTAGGCAAACGGCTCGACATCCGGCCACAGCGCGGCGAAGTGATGGGAGTTACGGATCGCCAGCACCGCAATGCCGGCGCTGCGGGCCTTTTCCACCAGCAACGGGCGCGCGGCGGCCAGGGCTGGCTGGGCAAAACCGTTGGCGGCGTCGACCCGCACGAAGCCTGACGCCACGTCCTCGACCACCGGCACTGCCCGCCCGTTCACCCAGCCGCTCTTGAGTGTCGAGACATAACCGGGGATGCGAAACACCCCATGGCTATGGGCGCCGTCGCGCTCGGCGCCAGCGCAGTTTTCGGCCAGGACCCGGGCGACCTCGGCAGAAGTGCCGTGCCGCAGGAAGATTTTCTCCAGCAAACTCACCAGGGCATCGAGGGACAGGGGGCGAGAACCAGCGTGTTCGGATTGCGCAGACATCTGAAGCTCCAGAGTGATTGTTGGAGGTAGCAACAGCGTAAGTCGGACCAGCCCATGATTAAACACCGCTTCGCGCGCGCACTGTCAACTGTTCACGCGATAACTATGTACCGCCTCACGGTCGTCGTTCTTGCCCACGCTGGCCGCTTCCCATGGACGCGCCGCCCCACGGCGCCAAGATCGAGAAGCAACGATGACGACTGCCCCCACGCCCCTGCTGTTTCCCCACGTGTTGGACGCCAATCGCCTGGACCAACTGGACGACAGCCACGGCTTGACTCAGGCCGATCTGGAATGGCTGCACCACGCCGCGCTCCCCAGCCACACCCTGCGCCACGCGCAGACTCCACCGATGGAGGCGCAGACCATCCACCTGCAGGCCGAGGACAAGCCCTCGGTGCCCCTGGCCGGCTGCCTCACCCTCAAGGCCTTGACCGATAAAAGCCCAGCGGCCGTCAAACCGGCCTTTCTTTACACGCCCTACGGCGGGATCCAGAAATTCGACAGCCCCGAAGCGTTGGATAGCCACCTCGAAAACCTGCTCAAGGACAAGGCCCAACGTGACGAACTATTTAGGTTGCTCTCGATTCCCCAGCGCAGCGAACTCAACGGTGCATCCGTCATCACCTCGTCCAGGCAAACCATCCGCGGTGACGTTTTCGCCACCTTGATCGAGTCCGTCGAACAGGCCCAGGGCCTCAACGCCCAGGCGATGGTGAGCGAGTTGGTCAAGCTGCCGTCGCTGGCCGTCATGCTCGACCAGGTCTTGAACGAGGTGCTGTCGAATTTCGATCACAAACAGGCCCGCGTCGCGCTCAGCGCAGACGCCGGTCCGGGCACGATGGGCGCGGGCCGGGTCGCCCGCAACCTGTCACTGGCCGAGGCCGTCCTGGTGTACTTTCACCATCAGGGTCGGCCCGCCGGGCATGACGTCGACTTTATCCATCCAGGCATCACCACGACGTCGTCCAACCGCCAGCAGTGGCAAGCCATCCTGCGGGATACGGCCCGGAACCTGCTCCCCAAGCTGGCCGCGCGCCTCGACACCTATTGGGACGCCATCGCGCCGTTCCATGCCCCGCGCCGGGACTTTCTCGCGCAGGTCATCAGCGACGGCTTTCGCGCCGCCGTGTTCATCCAACGAGAGAAGCGGCAACTGACCGAAGCGCAGAGCCAGGAACTGCTGCGCCTGTACCGCTCCTCCGGCCCGCAGGAACCGCTGTTGTTCGTGGAGTCGGTTCGCCTCTGGGAGTACGCGCCGCTTTACGTGGAATTGGCGGGCTCATTGATGATCAGCGGCAAAGAGCATTACCTGTATACCCCTCACCACGGCCTGTCGAGCGTCGACGGCCACCTGGGGTTCAAGGCCGCGCTGCTCGGTGCGCCCACCTCGGTTGCCCGCAAGGACGCGCTCTACAGCCTGCTGAGCCTGCAAGAGCGCAACCGTTTCCTGCGTCTCGACGAGCCGCACGTGTCAGGCAAGACCCTCTCATATCCGGTGTTCGAGTCCCTGGCCGAGGCCATCATCGACAAGCAGATGAACAACCTGCACTACGCGCTGGAAATGTCGCGCCAGGGCGACATGGACGTCCACGCACTGGTCGACAAGGCGCTGGACATCCGCAGCCTGATCAATGGCAAGTTGCTGGAACACCAGGCACACGGGCACTGGAACACCCAGCCGTCGTTCTATGGCGAACTGCGCCTGTCCAACTTCATGGCCGACCGACTGGAACGCCAGGGCAACAGCTATCAATCGGTCGAGCAGGCCTTCAACGGCCTGTTCAGCCAGTTGCCGCAATCCACCGATGTGGCACTGGACGACGAACTTCGGGCGCTGCTGCCGGAACTGACCCACGTGTTCTCCCAGGGCTTGCGCGCGGAAGCCGAACTCAGGGAGCTCAATGGCACGTTGCCGCCCGCCGCTCACGACCTGATCCGCAATGTCTTCGCCTTCGACGCCGAAAACCCGGACCGCTCCCAGCGCCTGGGGGTCAAGGGCTTCCGGCCTGACGTCTATTCGTTGCGACTGACCTGCACCCTCGACGGCTCGACTGTCTACCTGCCCCTGCCCAACTGTTTTCTGTTGACCGAACGTGGCGGGCTGGACACGCCCTACTCCGGCCTGGGGATTTTCTGGTCACCCGCCGATGGCTTGCGGGCCTTTTCCTCCGTTGAATTGGCCACGCAACAACTGAACCGATACCTGCTGGACTCGCAAAGGCGCTTCGGCCTGCTCGCCAACCTGCCGCCGGCGCAACGCAAGCCTCACGGTCTCTATCGCCTGGCGTCGTTCGAGCTGATCGAGGACAACGTGCTGGTGAACCGGATGAATTCGTTCATCGGTTATTTCGAGGCCGAGCATGGTTACCTGAGGCAATTGAAGGCCGGTGACTGGCGCCTGGCCGGCCCCGCGCTGGTAGACAGTCTGCGCGCCCTGGTCAGGAAAGGCGCACCCACCAACCTGATGCGCGCAGCGCAAATCGCCGAGGCCGACCGCTGGCAACAGAAGCTACCCGCCTGGCTCGGCACCGCCGCCCTCGAAGACCAACGCCTGCACATCGATCTGCTGGAGCAATACAAGGGCAGCGTCAGCGACGGCAAGGATTACCTCGACGGCGTCGAGCCACTGGCCGTCTATGTGAACGCGCGGCTCAAGACCCTGCTGACCGCACGCTTCGCCAATAACAAACTGGACCCCGCCACGTTGCTGGTCACACCAAAGCTGGCACTGGCTGGGCCTGCCAGGTCGCTGACAGAGTTTGCCCTGAGCCACCTCAACATCACTGCCCTGCCCGGATTCAAGGTGTCGTCCAGCACCGGACAAAAGCTGCCGGACAACTTGAACGAAACCGCGATCCGGCAAATCCTGTTGTCGCTGGACATCTCTGGCACTTACAAAAACCAGGTGCTGGAACACTTGTCGGACACCGGCGCGGGTGTCGAAGACCGCAAGCGCAGGTTCCGTCGGCAGGTCCCTTGGCAGCTTCTGCAGCACGCACATGCGCGCCACCTGCAACAGCACCTCTCGCCCACCGCCTTCGACCTGATCCGCCAGGTGCTGGACATCCCCGACGGCCTGGCGCGCCAGGCCGTGGAAGGCGCCGATGCCGTGATTCGGCCGTTGGAGCTGATCAAGACCGCGGGCGCCACGGCGGTCAAGGCGTTGGGCCTGTACCTGATCGGCCGAGGCGCCAACGGCACCGGACCGCAGATTCTGTATGCCCCCTATCACACGGGCCACAGTTTTCTCGAATTCAAGGACGAGGCCAGCGTCGTCAGCGCTTTCAACACCCCGGGGGCACTTCAGGACCTGCTGATCCGTCGCCTGCCAGATCACCAGCAAGCCACGTTCAAAAACCTGTTCGCCAGCACGGTCGGGCACCTGTCGGAAATCACCCTGGCCGCCAACCCGATCCAGACCAACCTGCTCGACACCCTATTCAATGACAACCGGCAACTGTTGTCTCAGATGCTCGACACGCAAACCGACCGGCACCGTCAGTTC
This sequence comes from Pseudomonas sp. MS646, assembly GCF_036693845.1. Lineage (NCBI taxonomy): Bacteria > Pseudomonadati > Pseudomonadota > Gammaproteobacteria > Pseudomonadales > Pseudomonadaceae > Pseudomonas > Pseudomonas sp. MS646. The sequence continues at coordinate 2,914,430 of NZ_CP144763.1, read as the reverse complement.
GATTGGGAGACGGTCCTGCATCTGTTCAGCGCCGGGGTCAAGTTCATCGGTCGGCAATTGCAGGGCAAACTGGCCTTCATCGAGACGCTCTGGGAAAGCTACCAGGACTTCAAGGCCTCGGCCGAAGCGTTACAGCAACACGATTGGAAAGCCGGGCTGCACAATTTTATCGCCGGCGCCGCCGAGATGGTGTCATTGGGATGGATGAACCGCGACGACACCTTCGGCCTGCTCGCTCCCGTAGAACCCGTGGCGCAGGATATCCGTGCGCTGACACCGCCGCGCTGGCAGGACATCGCCTCCACGGCTCCAACCCGCACTAACCTGCGGGTCTTCCAGGCCTTGGGTGTGAGCCTCGCCGATCTCCAGCAAAGCGCCACCGATGGCATTTACCGGGCCCAGGCGTCCGGCCGGTTCTACACCAGCGTGGCCGGCCAGGTGTTCGAAGTGGCCAAGGCCAACCGCACCTGGCGGGTGGTCCATGAAAATGGCGAAGGCCCGTTGCTCACGCTTTCCCACGACCGCAGAAAGTGGCTGATCGACCCACAACGGCAAACCATCCGCTACGGCAAGGTGATGTCCACCCTGGCCAACGCCTACAGCGACCATAAGGCAGGCGAAACCCTGAACATCGAAGCCCGGGGCATGGACAAGATCCGCCGCAAGTATCCGCGCCAGGCCACTGTCATCGTGCAGGCCCTGGAAACGGCGCGGTACTACTGCGCCAACGCCCTCGACAATCTTGATCGCATCAAGCACGGGGTGTCTGCGGGCTCTCGGCTGGACACGTTCTTCAAGGCCTTCTTTGGCGTCTACACCGTCGATGTCGCGCTGATCAAGAAGGTCCACGCCGCGATCTCTCCGCTGTGCCAGGCGCTGGCGAACCCGGCCTGGGAATGGCAGAACGGCCAGCGCATCGTCATCGGCAGCCTCAAGGACCCTGCCGACGGCGCCACGGCGTTCGTGCTCGAACCTGAGGAGAAAGGTCGGATCTACCTCACCCAGTTGTTCTTCGACCCGGGGCTCGATGGCTACAAAGCACTCGTCCCGCAGACGTTCAATGTCGACGCCCATGCCCAGGCGGCCACACTCATCCACGAAATTTCCCACCAACTGTACGACACGCTCGACATCATCTACCTGGACGCGCCACTGCCCTTCCTCGACCTGATATCCAGGAGCACGCACCTGGGGCGGGTGGCCTATAACCAGCAGGAAGAACTGCAGCACCACGGATTTTCGCTGAGCACGCCACGCAGCAAGCTGTTCCGGGAATGGGACAGCGCCGCCAAGGAACTCAGGAGCCTGGAGTTCTTTCCTCGCCACCAGGATACGGTCAAGGCCATCCTGGAAATGACCGGGGCAGCGAGCCTGGATCAAGCCCGTGATGCCTTCCTGGACCCGCATCTGCCGAAAAAACGCATCGACGTCATCCTGCGCAACGCCGACTCCATGACGTTGCTGGTCTGCGAGCTGGGCAGGCAGCTGGATGCGGCATGATTGACAAAGGCGTTGGCGAGCGGCGTTGATCTTTTTTTCACGACGCGTGTGCGAAGGTAGGCCTTTGTTCGCGTCTTTGGGTAAAAACCGGCTCATTTGATGTTCAAACGCCATGACGGCAGTTCTCGGCAGCGCCTGCCGAAGGTTAGAATGCGGCAAACCAGGAAGAGTCAATGACCGAACCTACACTCTCGGAAGCCGAATACGACGCCATTACCGATGCAGCCGCCCATTGGTGCATGCGCTTGCATGCCAGCGACTGCACCGATGCCGAGCGACGGGCCTTCAAGCAATGGCACGATGCCGATCCCCTGCATGCGTTCGAATATGAGGCCATGCTGGAGATCTGGGCGACGGCCGATCACCTGCCTCGCGTCGAGCCGCCCGCCACCCTCGCATCCCCGGCGCCCCGGCCTCGGTCCCGCTGGAGCCGGCTGGCCGTTGCGGCGGCAGTGCTGGCCGTCGGCTTGCCCCTGGCGGCGTTCACGGGTTGGCACCTCGGCTGGGTCGCCAATTCCTATGAACACTTCGAGGCCGGCGCAAGCGTGCGCCATATCACCTTGAGCGACGGCAGCCAGGTGGAGCTCAACCTGGACAGCGAGCTGGTATTTGCCAATTACAAGCATGAGCGTCGGGTGACGCTGGAAAAGGGCGAGGCATTTTTCGATGTCAGCCATGACAAGCAGCACCCCTTTGTCGTCCGCGCAGGCCAGGGCCAGGTGCGCGTGACAGGCACTCGCTTCAATGTCTGGATGTACCAGGATCAGGTGCGGGTCACGCTGGTGGAAGGTTCCGTGTGGGTGACCAGCAACCAGGCGCTCGCCAGCACCGGTTCGCAGCTGACCCCAGGCATGCAGGCCAGCTACAAGGCCGGCGACTACCAGCCGCAGGTGCGTGACATTGGCGCCGATGACAGCTCACTGGCGTGGCGCAACGGCAAGCTGGTGCTGGACAACCTCGCCCTCAGCGAGGCACTGCCGCTGATCAATCGCTATCTCGCCCGCCCGGTCATGCTGGCCGACAACAGCACCGGCTCCCTGCGTATCGGCGGGATCTACAGCCTCAATGAAGTGCAGAACCTGGTGCCTTCCCTGCCCAAGGTCCTGCCGGTCTACCTGACCCAGAACAAGGATGGCAACCCGGTCCTCAACGCCATAGGGCAACGGCCAGCTCCACACTGAATGATTCCCCGGCGGGAGTGAGCTTGCTCGCGAAGACTTGAGCCCAGCCAACATCAATGTCGCCTGGACTGCCGCTTTCGCGAGCAAGCTCGCTCCCACAGGGGGTTTCCGGCCGGCCCCATCTCTCCTGTGGGAATGAGGTCTAGTGCGTTGCCACCCGGCCTCTTTCATCGCGCTCACGAATGATCACGGCCTGGTAATCCGGGTCGGCCTTGATTTGCTCTTCGGTGAACGGCAGCACACTCCATTGCTTCTGCGAAAACGCCCGGGTCTGGTCGGTTGAGTAAGGCGACGCCGGGTCGCTGGACAACGAGAACGCCAACAACCCCTGGGCCTGTGGCCCCTTGTCGTCGAAGGTCACCACTTGCAGGTAGCTGGTGCCGCCGACCACTTCGCGCTTGCCGTTCGCCGCCGGTACGCTCTGGATGGCGTTGTAGATCCCCAGTTCCCCTGGCCCGCCGTGGATCGGTGTCTGCCGGTCACCGCTGCTGGCGACTTGAATGTCTTGCCATTGACGGTCCTTAGACCATTGCGCAGCCTCCACTGCCGCCACCGAGGCCAGCATGGCCTCGCGCACGGCCTTGAGCACCGCCGGTCGCTCGATCGCCAGGCCGCGCGGGGTGTGTTGCGGGTCTTTTGGATCGAACGCGACCCGCCACGATTCAGGCAGCGCCTGCACGCGTTCCATGATGTGCTGGAAGTGCACGAAACCCAGCCCACTGTGCAAGCCCGCAGTGCGATCCCAGGTCTTGAGGCTGACACAGGCCTCGGCGATTGCCGCGGCGTCTTTGCCGGCCTCGGCGGCGCATGCGCCAAGCAAGTCCGGCACGACCTGGTCAGCCAGGTAGACCCGATCGTCCATGACCATGCGTTGCAGATCTTCCACCTTCACCGCTCCGTCCTTGGCGAGCGAGCCCAGCCGATCCAGGGCAAACCGTGAACGCAAGCCCAGCGGCTGGCCGTGCTGGCTGATCAGCGGCGAATAGCCGGTCAGTGGCTGCGCCGGATTGACCATCCAGGCCGAATCGTTGGAGTTCTGCACGTAGTCGCGTCGCAGCAACTGCGGCAACTGGTCGGCGGCATATATGCCCTGTTGCGCGGCGTTGGGATCCACATCCCAGGCACATTCACTGCGCGAACCGTCCAGCACGATCAGTTGCAGCCCGGCCCGGGGGTCGCTGCAGCGTGCCAGCTTGGCAGCGTTGACGTTCGGCACCACCGACAGGTTCATGTAGAGGCTCTGCCCCTGGTCGTCCACCGCCAGGGTGTTGACCCAAGGGATACCCTGGATGCGATGCACGGAGCCCTGCAAGTCCTTGAGCGAGACCGCCTGGTTCATGGCGTGCCACTGCTCCAGCACTCGGTCGTTGTCCAGGTTCGCGTCCCGCAGGCTGAAAGCGAAGCGGTTATCCCAGTCGAGCTTGCCTGGCCACTGGACGATTGGCCCGAACTGCGAGCCGTAGACTACGCGGGACACCGCTTTGACCTGCCCGTCAGGTTGCTTGACGTCCACCGTGACCGCTTGTTGGCTCATTGGCACCGACTGGCCGTCGATCAGGTAGCGGGTCGGGTCCTTCGGGTCGAGTTGCAGGCGGTACAGAGTGAAATGCTTGGAGGTGTCGACAGTGTGGGTCCAGGCCAGGTGCTGGCTGAACCCGATGTTGATCACTGGCAGACCCGGCAGGGCCGCGCCCATGACATCCAGCTTGCCGGGAATGGTCAGGTGCATCTGGTAGAAGCGCATGCCGCCCACCCAGGGAAAGTGCGGGTTGGCCAGCAACATCCCGCGACCGTTGAACGAACGCTCGCTGCCGATGGCCAGCGCATTGCTGCCGCGCTCCAGGGCGAACCGTTGCTGCCGGGTCGCGGCGTCTGCAAAATCGTTGGCGACAGCGCCATTGAGTGCGCTCGCCTGGGGTGGCTGCGCTCCGGCCAGGGCTTCGGCGAACTGGCCAACGCCGCCTTCCACCAACAGGCGCCGGGTCAGCTTGACCAGGTCCAGCGCCGTGATCGGCCGAACCCATTCGCTGGCGCACTCCACGGGCAGGCCTTTGGCCTTGCGCTCGGCCAGCGCCCGGTTGTAACCCGCCACGTAGCCTTCGATCCGTTGCTGGACCGGTGGCGTCTGGGCCTGCCAGAAGCCGGACACCGCCTGCGGCGTGTTGAGCCAGTTGAAAAACACATCGCTGACACGGTTTTCCCGCTGCTCCACCGTCAGTTGCTCGGGCCCGAAGTAGCGCGAGCGCTGGCCATTGACCGTGACGATCTCGTTCGCCAACAGGCAGAGATTGTCCTGGGCGTACGCATAGCCGATGCCGTAACCCAGGCCGCGCTCATCCTGGGCACGAATATGCGGCACGCCAAAACGGGTGCGGCGGATCTCGGCGCTGGCCTGCGCCAGGTCGTCATGCGCCACGACCACGGGGCTGAGCCCCAGGGCTACGCCCATAAAAGCGCCCGCGAGGGCCATCCTCGATAACTGCCCGGACATTCTCACGTTCACTCCAGATGAAGACTTCAGAAAACCAGGACGGCCACCGACGCTCGTGACAACCGGCTGCGGTTCGCCCTGGAACATCCACACGCCGCCCGTTCGAACGGAATGTGCCTCCCCTGGAAACGAACCGGATGAAAAAAAATTAATCGCCTGAAGGGCGTTCTATCACGGGGTTTGACGAAGCAAGGGCAAATTTTTCACATCCCGCCCTTCATGATTGCCCGCCCTCGTTCGTCCTATTACAGGAGAGTATCCGTGACCTTTTCTGAACAGGCTGGTAAGGAGTTTCTGCATGCGTAACGCGCAACTGCCCATGGAGGGCAAGCCACGACCGACCGGCGTTTCGCTGGCCGTCCCCCACACCGTCTTCGCCAGGCCCGCCGAGCGCGGCGGCAATGAACACATCCGGCGCCTGCTCAAGAGCTTCGGGCTGAGGACCAGCCTGATTCGCCTCAAGGTCATCGACGCGCTGCTCAAGGCGGCCGAGGACAATCACGGCCTGGGCGTGCGGGGTGTACACAGCCAGTTGCTGGGGCTGGACATTCCGTTGTCCTTTCTCAGTGTTCGCGAGGTGTTGAAGCGCCTGTGCAGCGAGGGGGTCATCGTCCTCAACCCCGACAAGAGCTACTGCCTGCACCCCAAGGCCATGGCCGTGATCGAGGCCGGTGAGTGACGCCTGGGGTCAGGGCTTGACCTTGCGCCGCATCACACCGTTGATCACCACCACGATGACCGCCACGGCAATGGCGATGTATTGAAACAGCTGCTCGCTGATCATGCCTTTGCCCTGCATCCAGGACAGGCCCAGCATGATCGCCAGGACCACGAGGACGATCAGAATCGAGTACTTCAAGCGTTGTGAATGAGTCATTGCCAATTTCCTGAATGTTGCCGTTCTGTAGCCCGGGGCCTGCCGGGGTGACACCGGATCGAGCGATGACGGGCAGCGCACGGGCGGCCCATGGTACAGGCCAACCTGCCTGTTCGCCTACGGGCGATCACTTGCTGCCAGGGCCCACGACACCGCCGATGCACGGCATTCAAGCTTGGGCGAGGCGCGCCGATACAAGTTGGTACGTTCATCCCAACTGTTCTTGAAAGACGCCTCCGTGCAAGGAACCACCCCCATGCCCGCATTCCGAACGATTCAGGCTCGCTACACGCTGTTCCTGGTTCTATTCATCCTGGTGCTGTCGATCCTGACGGTCGTGGGCATCAGTTACCTGGTCGCGCCCAAGCTGCGCCATACCGAAGAACAGGTGGTCCTCAACCGCATTGGCGAAGTCGCCCAGCAGATCCAGGGCGAATTGAACAAGGTGCAGGCCCAGCAGCGCAGCATCACCCAGACCATTCCACTGCTCGACAGCGACGCCATCGACAAAGTGCTGCCAGGGCTGGTGGACCAGTACGGCGAGCTGAAAGTGTTTGGCGGCGGGATCTGGCCGCTGCCGAACCAGCGCGCCGAGGGGCGCAGCAAGTTCAGTACGTTCTGGCACCGCGATGCCTCCGGCAAGCTAGTGGTCAATACCTTCTGGAACAGTGACGCCGCGCCGAACTACTACGAGCAACCCTGGCACAAGGGCGGTATGGCCACCCCGGCGGGCAAGTGCGCCTGGGCCGCGGCCTACAAGGACGACGCCAGCGCCGAGCCACGCACCAACTGCGCCATGGCCATCCAGAAAAACGGCGTGCCCTATGGCGTGTCGACCATCGACGTGACCCTGGGCTTCTTCAACGAGCTGGTGGCGCGCAAGGAAGCCGACCTGAGCGCCGAGATGCTGATCGTCGAAGGCGACGGCAAAATCATCAGCAACAGTTCGCGCATCAACGGGCCGATCGTCCTGAAGAACATCAGCGAACTGGCCGCCAGCTCGCCCTTCGCCGCCCAGGTCCAGGCCGGCCTGGCCCACCGTGACCAGCCGCTGCAACGGATCGAGTTCGACAACAACGGCGTGGCCAGCACCTTTTTCATGCGCCCCATCGAAGGCTCGCCGTGGTTCCTGGCGACCGCATTGCCGACCCGCCTGATCACCGCCCAGCGCGACGATGTGTTGAACACGCTGAGCCTGCTGCAAATCCCGATGGTGATCCTGCTGGTGCTGATGCAGTTGTACGCGATCCGTCAACTGACCAACCGCATGAAGATCCTCAAGGGCAACATCGACGCCTTGTCCACGGGCGATGCCGACCTGACCCGACGCATCACCATTCGCGCCGAAGATGAACTGGGCGCTATCGGGCATTCGGTCAACGGCTTCATCGCCTACCTGCAGAACATGATTGGCGAAGTCACCCAGGCCACCGGCGCCATGGCCTCCAGCCTTGAGAACCTGCAACGGACCTCGGCCCACACCAGCGAGATCCTGATGCGCCACGCCTCGGAAACCGACCAGACCGTGACCGCCATTACCGAGATGAGCTCCACGGCCGAAAGCGTGGCGCAGAACGCCGCCGAGACCGCCGCGTTCACCCAGCGCGCCAACGAGCACGCCGATCGCTCTCGCGTGGTCGTCGGCGAGGCGTCCAACAGCGTCGTGGCGCTGATCGACGAAGTGTCCAGCGCGACCCGCAAGGTCGAAAGCATGCAGCAGGATGCCCAGCGCATCACCGAGATCCTCGGCGTGATCGGCGCCATTGCCGGGCAGACCAACCTGCTGGCCCTCAACGCCGCCATCGAGGCCGCACGGGCCGGCGAGCAGGGTCGCGGCTTTGCCGTGGTGGCCGACGAGGTCCGCGCCCTCGCCGCCCGTACCCAGGCCAGCACCTCGGAGATCAACGAAATGCTGACCCGGCTGACCCAGGGCGTAAGCTCTTCGGTGCAGGCGATGGAAAACACCCAGGCCAGTTGTCAGTCGGCCGCCGATGCGACTTCCCGAGTCAACTCGGGCCTGGACGAAATGGCCGGTTCCGTCAGCCAGATCAACAGCCTGAGCACCCAGATCGCCACCGCCGCCGAACAGCAAAGCGCGGTGACCGAGGAGATCAACCGCAGCATGGTGCAGATCCGCCACATGGTGGAGGAACTGGTGGAAAGCGGCCTGGCCAGTGAAAACAACACCCGACAACTGCTGGACGCCAACAGCCGGGTGAATGCGATCATGGGTCGATTCAAGGTGCGCTAACGGCTACGGCCATAACCTCCGTGGAAGCCGAGCTTTCGCGATAGCGGTATGTCAGTCGACAATCATGTTGGCTGGCCTGCCGTTATCGCGAGCAAGCTCGGCTCCCACAGGGTATGGCTGACGCCCCCATCCTCAGTCCCGCCTGACAATTCTGTCATCTGCGCTTCAGCCCCCTGTCAGCTCTGCCTCGCTACTCTGCTATCCTGCCGCCCAATCGTTCGACATGAGAGCCCCTCCATGGCCAAGCCCCTGCACCTGCTCGCCCTGAGCGCCTTGTTCCTGACCACCCTGGCCCAGGCCGCCGAACCGGTCACCATCGACGTGCACCGCGATGCCAACTGCGGCTGCTGCAAAAAGTGGATTTCGCACCTGCAAGACAACGGTTTCAAGGTCAATGACCATGTCGAAGCCGACATGGCTTCGGTCAAGCAACGCCTGGGCGTGGCGCCCAACCTGCGCTCGTGCCACACCGCCGAGATCAACGGCAAATTCGTCGAGGGTCATGTCCCGGCCGAGCAGGTACTGGCGTTGAGCAAGCGCGATGACTTGCTCGGTGTCGCCGCGCCCGGCATGCCCATGGGTTCGCCCGGCATGGAAATGGACGGCATGAGCGATGCCTACCAAGTGATCGGCCTGAAGAAGGACGGCACGCAAACCGTGGTGGCGGATTACCCGGCCCATTGACGGCGCGCGGTGGAACGTTCGAGCGGTTTGGTTGCCTGTGGTTAATGTCGCCATAATCGGACCGCCCCAGGATCGGCGGCGGTCCCCAAGGAGATTGACCATGTCGCGTTCTACCGCTCGCTGGCTGCCGAGCCTGTTCCTGACTGCCTCGCTGCCCTGGTTCGCCCAGGCCGCCAACCTGTCGCAAGGCCCGGCCTACGGCGCGCAACTGGAAGGCTTCGACTACCCCTACACGCTCAAGCACTTCGCCTTCCAGTCCCAGGGCAAGGCCTTGCAGATGGGCTACATGGACGTACCGGCCCAGGGCAAGGTCAATGGCCACACGGTGGTGCTGATGCATGGCAAGAACTTCTGCGCCGCCACGTGGGGCGACTCGATCAAGACCCTCAGCGAGCAAGGCTACCGGGTGATCGCGCCGGACCAGATCGGTTTCTGCACCTCGAGCAAACCCGACCATTACCAGTACAGTTTCCAACAGTTGGCGAGCAATACCCAGGCCCTGCTCAAGACCCTCGGCGTGCAGAAAGCCACGGTGCTGGGCCACTCCACCGGTGGCATGCTCGCCACCCGCTATGCCTTGCAGTTTCCCGATCAGGTCGAGCGCCTGGCGCTGGTCAACCCCATTGGCCTGGAGGACTGGAAAGCCCTCGGCGTGCCCTACCGTAGCGTCGACCAGTGGTACCAGCGCGAGCTCAAGCTCAGTGCCGACGGCATCCGCGATTACGAACGCAAGACCTATTACGCAGGGCGCTGGAAGCCTGAGTTCGATCGCTGGGTGGACATGCTCGCCGGCTTGAACAAAGGGCCGGGGCATACGCAAGTGGCGTGGAACTCGGCGCTGATCTACGACATGATCTTCACCCAGCCGGTCTACTACGAGTTCAAGGACCTGCGCGTCCCCACCCTGCTGCTGATCGGCACCGCCGACACCACGGCCATCGGCAGCGACATTGCGCCACCCGCCGTGAAGGCCAGGTTGGGACGCTATGAGGTACTGGGCAAACAGGTTGCACAGTTGATCCCCCAGTCGACCCTGGTGGAGTTTCCCAACCTGGGGCACGCGCCGCAAATGGAAGAGCCGGAGCGCTTCCACAAGGCCTTGCTCGGCTGGCTGAACAAACCCATTCCCTGACGAGGTGTTCCATGGCGGTGCAAATAGCAGTCATCGATGATTGGCAAGACGTGGCGCGGGACGTGGTCGACTGGTCGCCGCTGGACGCCGTGGGCCACGTGACCTTTGTCCACGACTACCCCGCTGACCGCGACACCCTTGTCGAGCGTTTGCAGCGCTTCGAAGTGATCTGCGTGATGCGCGAGCGCACCACCTTCGATGAAGACCTGTTGCAGCGCCTGCCCCGTCTCAAGCTGTTGCTCACCGGCGGCATGCGCAACGCCGCCCTCGACCTTGAAGCCGCTGCCAGGCTGGGCATCCAGGTGTGTGGCACGCAAAGCTACAAGCACGCCGCGCCCGAACTGACCTGGACGTTGATCATGGCCCTGACCCGGAACCTGGTGCGGGAAGCCAATGCCCTGCGCGCCGGTTTGTGGCAGCAAGGCCTGGGTGGCGACCTGCACGGCAAGACCCTGGGGATCCTCGGCCTGGGCAGCATCGGCACGCGGGTGGCGCAGTTCGGCCAGGTGTTCGGCATGCGGGTGATCGCCTGGAGCCAGAATCTCACGGCCGAACGCGCCGCCGAAGCAGGCGTGACCTATGTGAGTAAGCAGGCGCTGTTCGAGCAGGCCGATATCCTGTCGGTCCACCTGGTGCTCGGCGAACGCAGTCGCGGCCTGGTGGATGCCCAGGCCTTGGGCTGGATGAAACCCTCTGCCTTGCTGGTCAACACCGCCCGCGGGCCGATCGTCGATGAAGCCGCGTTGATCGATGCCCTCCGGCACAAACGCCTGGCCGGCGCCGCCCTCGACGTCTTCGCCCAGGAACCCCTGCCCGCCGACCACCCGTTCCGAACCCTGGACAACGTACTGGCCACCCCGCATGTGGGCTACGTCACGCAACAGAACTACCAGCTCTTCTATTCCCTGATGATCGAAGACCTCCTGGCCTGGGCCGCCGGCCAACCCATCCGCCTACTGACCGCCACCCCCTGACCACACCCGCTCCCACAATTCAATGGCGCATGTCCACAAAACCGGCGCCTGGCCAAGGACCCCTGTGGGAGCGGGCTTGCCCGCGAAGACGCCATCCCAGTCAACATCACCGCCCCAGACAGACCGCTTTCGCGGGCAAGCCCGCTCCCACAATTGAATGGGGCATGTCCACAACCCCCCCACCTGGCAACGATCCTTGTGGGAGCGGGCTTGCCCGCGAAGACGCCATCCCAGCCAACATCACCGCCCCAGACAGACCGCTTTCGCGGGCAAGCCCGCTCCCACAAGTGGCCCGGGTCGGGCACGGCCAATCCTGTTCCCACATTCCATCCCAGCCTGTCATTCACCTGTAGTTTTTCAATAGCACACAGGCCATCAAAAAGCCTCTATCGCTCACGCCCCTTAATGGTGCGCGACGCCATCCCATCGCGCGCCGCTATAAAACACGGCATGCCCTCTACACGGTTTTGATTTCAGAAACATGCACTTCGTCGGCGCGTCTTTCGCGCTGTCGTGTAAGACATTGCCGACAAAAAACGTGATTGTCGGACAATTCGACGAAGCGCACCGCAGCGCTCTAGCTTCTGACCTAGACTCGCGAACCGGGGGTAATACCGACCGATCATCCAGACGAAAAAAAGTCGAAACTTTTCGCAACGGCGACAGGTCAGGGTAATGGAAGGGTAACAGCGGCTGGTGCAGTCCTTGCAACGGCCCTCCCACCTGATTCGCTTCGCCGCATTGGGCAGCGCTTTGCTTACCTTGCGTAGCGCTTGTGCGCCTGGCCGCAGGATTCGGCCAATGTAACAACAGCTCTGGCGCATGCCGGAAACAGATCGAGAAAACAGGAGAGATTTATGATCAGTGCTGCCTTGGAACCACAACAGGTCCGTTCTCAATTACCGCCGGCGGCCGATTCGCCGACGGCTCCGGTGCTCGCCACCGGCGGCAAGGCACTGCTCCCCGTCGTTCGCCACAACCCCAATCGCAAGAAGGTCTTGTTCGTCACGTCGGAAATCGCCGACCTGGTGAAAACCGGCGGGTTGGGCGACGTGTCTTCGGCGCTGCCCCGGGCCATGGCTGGCCTGCATGATGTGCGGGTACTGATTCCCGGCTATCCGCAGGTGATGAACAGCGGCAATCCGATCCACATCATCGGCGAACTGGGCGGCCACGCCGCGCTGCCGCCGTGCAAGATCGGCCGCATGGACATGGCCGACGGCTTGGTGATCTACGTCCTGATTTGCCCCGAGCTGTATGCCCGCGAAGGCTCGCCCTATGGCGCCAACAACGGTCGCGACTGGCCGGACAACCACATTCGCTTCGCCCGCCTGGGCCTGGCGGCCGCCGACATCGCCGCCAACCTCGCCCAGATCCACTGGTGCCCCGACCTGGTCCATGCCCACGATTGGCCGGCTGGACTGGCGCCGGCCTACATGCACTGGCGCGGCCAACGGACCCCCACCCTGTTCACCATTCACAACCTGGCCTACCAGGGCGTGGTGAGCCTGGCGTGCTGCCCGGAGCTGGGCATTCCCGAACACGCCTTGCAACAGGAAGGCATGGAGTTCTACGGCAAGCTGTCGTTCCTCAAGGCGGGCATGGCCTACTCCAGCCACATCACCACCGTCAGCGCCACCTATGCCCAGGAAATCACCACCCCCACCTTCGGTTGCGGGCTCGATGGCTTCCTGGCGGCCAAGACCCAGCAGGGCCTGCTCAGCGGCATCCCCAACGGCATTGACGAAAGCTGGGACGCGGCGACCGACTCGCACCTGTTCCGCCAGTTCGCCATCGGCGACTGGGAAGGCAAGGCCGTCAACGCCGCCCATGTACGCGAGCTGTTCGGCCTGGACGATTGCACCGGGCCGCTGTTCGCCGTGGTCTCGCGCCTGGTGTACCAGAAAGGCCTGGACCTGACCGAGGCGGTCGCCGAGTTTATCGTCGAGTCGGGCGGCCAGATCGCGATCATCGGCCGTGGCGAGCCGGAGGAAGAACAAGCCATGCGCGAACTGGCGCTGCGTTTCCCCGGCCGGATCGGCGTGCGCATCGGCTTCAACGAAACCGATGCGCGGCGGATGTTCGCCGGCAGCGACTTTTTGCTGATGCCGTCGCGCTACGAGCCTTGCGGCCTGAGCCAGATGTACGCGCAGCGCTTCGGCTCGCTGCCGGTGGCACGCAACACCGGCGGGCTGGCGGACACCATCGAGGACGGCGTCACCGGTTTCCTGTTCGACGAGTCCACCGTCGACAGCTACAAGGAGGCCCTGAGCCGGGCCTTCAAGGTCTTCGAATTCCCTGATCTGCTCAATGCCATGCGTTGCCGGGCCATGTCGGCACCTTTCAACTGGAGCAAGGCGGTGGAGCCCTACGCCGAACTCTACGAACAGCTGGTGGCTAAATCACTGGGTAAATCGGCCAGACAATGAGGTAACGATGTCGTCAAGGACGCCTGATACATGGACCCACGGCGCGGTGATGCTCGATAACGAGCACACCCGCTTCGCCCTCTGGGCACCGGATGCTTTTTTTGTCAGTGTCGAATTCGACTCTGGAGATTCAATCCCCCTGCTGCCCCAGGCCGACGGCTGGTTCATGATCCAGACCCGTTGCCCCGCCGGCACCCGCTACCGCTTCAACATCGACGGCGAGCTGGAGGTGCCGGACCCGGCCTCCCGCGCCCAGGCCGGCGATATCGACCGCCACAGCGTGGTGGTCGACCCCCATGCCTACCAATGGCGCCACACCCACTGGTCCGGCCGGCCCTGGTACGACGCCGTCATCTACGAACTGCACGTTGGCGCCCTCGGTGGTTTCGAGGGGGTCGAGCAGCACCTGGCGCGCCTGGCCGGGCTCGGGGTCACCGCCATCGAACTGATGCCGCTGGCGCAGTTTCCCGGCGACCGCAACTGGGGCTACGACGGCGTCCTGCCCTACGCGCCACAAGCCTCCTACGGCACGCCGGAGCAGCTCAAGCACCTGATCGACAGCGCCCATGGCCACGGTCTGGCGGTGATTCTCGACGTGGTCTACAACCACTTCGGTCCCGACGGCAATTACCTGCACCGCTATGCCAAGGGGTTCTTTCGCGAAGACAAACACACGCCTTGGGGCGCGGCGATCGATTTTCGCCGCCGCGAAGTCCGGGACTTCTTCATCGACAACGCGCTCATGTGGTTGCTGGAATACCGTTTTGACGGCCTGCGCCTCGACGCCGTGCACGCCATCGAAGACCCGGATTTTCTCCAGGAGCTCGCGGCGCGGGTGCGCGAACAAGTGGACCCGACCCGGCACGTCTGGCTGACCGTGGAAAACGAGCACAACCAGGCCAGCCTGCTGGAGCAAGGCTACGATGCCCAGTGGAACGACGACGGCCACAATGCCTTGCACGTGTTACTGACCGGCGAGACCGACGCCTATTACGCCGACTACGCCGAGCAGCCCACCGAACAATTGGCACGCTGCCTGAGCCAGGGTTTCGTCTTCCAGGGCCACATCAACCGCCACGGTGAGCCACGAGGCGAACCCAGCGGGCACCTGCCGCCCAGCGCGTTCGTGCTGTTCCTGCAGAACCACGACCAGATCGGCAACCGCGCCCTCGGTGAGCGCCTACATCAACTGGCCCCGCCCCAGGCCTTGCAGGCTGCGACGGTCCTGTTGCTGCTCTCGCCGATGATTCCGCTGCTGTTCATGGGCGATGAGGTGATTGCGCCACAGCCTTTCCTGTTCTTCACCAGTCATCACGGCGAACTGGCGCAATTGGTGCGTGAAGGCCGACGCAATGAGTTCAAGGCCTTCAGCGCCTTCGCCGACCCGCAACAGCGCGAGCGGATTCCCGATCCCAACGCGGCCACCACCTTCGAAGCCTCGCGCCCGAACCTGGAGGCCCATGAACCGGAACAACTGGCCCGCGAGACGCTGTATCGCAGCCTGCTGAAGATCCGGCGCGAAGAAATCGTCCCACGCCTGCCCGGCGCCCACGCGCTGGAAACGGACGTGCTCGGCCCGGGCGCCGTCAGTGCCCGCTGGCAGTTGGGCGACGGCAGTGTGCTGCGCATCGACCTCAACCTCAGCGCCGAGCCGGTGGCGCATACCGCCGCCGAGGACCCACGCATTCTTTTCGAACATCCGCCCCACGCCATGGGTCTGTTGCAACAGGGCCACCTTGCGCCCTGCAGCGCGCTGGTCAGCCTGACACAGGCGGCCCCGTTGCCCACCATCACTGGAGAGCGCCCATGAGCGATGCGCAACTGGAAATCCTCGCCGGCCGGGCGGGCCTCGCGGTGGATTGGATCGATGCCAACGGCCGGGCCCAGAAAGTCTCGCCCGCCGTCTTGCGCTCGGTCCTGACGGGCCTCGGCCATCCCGCCGGCAGTGCCCAGGAAATCGACGCCAGCCTGCTGCAATTGCAGCAGGAGCAACAGAACCATCAATTGCCACCGCTGCTCACGGCCGATGTCGGGGTCAGTGTCGACTTGAGTCGTTATTTCGAGGCCGGCACCCCCTGCGAGGTCCGCCAGGAGGATGGCGCCACGCTGAACCTCAAGCTCGACGCCGACGCCAGGCTGCCGGGCATGCTGCCGGTGGGTTACCAGCACGTCAGCATCGACGGGCAGCACTTCACCCTGGCGGTCGCGCCGGCGCGCTGCTACAGCGTCGCCGATGCGGTAAACGATCCAACGCCACGGACCTGGGGCCTGAGTGCCCAACTGTATGCGCTACGGCGCCCCGGTGACGGCGGTTTCGGTGACACCCAGGCCCTGGAAGACCTGGCACGGGTGGCCGGTGAGCGCGGTGCCGAGGCCATCGCCATCAGTCCGATGCACGCAATGTTCAGCAGCGACACGGGTCGCTACAGCCCTTACTCGCCGTCCAGCCGGTTGTTTCTCAACAGTCTGTACGCGGCGCCAGGCACCATCCTGGGCGAGCGCGCCCTGCGCACCGCCATCGATGCCACGGGCCTTGCCAACCAACTGCAAAAGCTGGAAGACCAACCCCTGGTCGACTGGCCGGTGGCGGCCGAGGCCAAGCAGAAGGTCCTGCGGGCGCTGTACGACGGTTTCAGCCAGGGCGAACACCCCTTGCACGAAGACTTCAGCAGTTTCCGCCACGCCAGCGGCGAGGCCCTGGAAAACCACTGTCGCTTCGAAGCCTTGCAGGCCGAACGCGCCGCCCGCGGCGAAAGCCTCGACTGGCGGCAGTGGCCGGAGGAATGGCGCAACCCGCGCAGCGCCGTGCTGGCGCATTTCGCCGAAGAAAACGCCGATGAAATCGGTTTCTATGCCTTTTGCCAATGGCTGATCGCCCGCTGCCTGGAGCGCGCCCAGAGCGCCGCCAAATCCAGTGGCATGGGCATTGGCCTGATCGCCGACCTCGCGGTGGGGGCCGACGGAGCCGGCAGCCAGGCCTGGAGCCGTCAGGATGAATTGCTCGCCTCGCTGACCGTGGGCGCACCGCCCGACATTCTCAACCGCTCCGGCCAGGGCTGGGGAATCTCGGCGTTCTCCCCCGAAGGGCTGGTGCGCAACGGTTTTCGCGCATTCATCGAGATGCTGCGGGCCAACTTCGCCCACGCCGGTGGCTTGCGCATCGACCACGTCATGGGCCTGCAACGCCTGTGGGTGATCCCCAATGACGCCCCGCCTTCGGACGGCGCCTATCTGTATTACCCGGTGGACGACCTGCTGCGCCTGCTGGCACTCGAATCCCACCGTCACCAGGCCATCGTGCTCGGCGAAGACCTCGGCACCGTGCCGGACGGCCTGCGGGAAAAACTCAGCGCCCGGTCGATCCTGGGCATGCGCGTGCTGTTGTTCGAACAGGACAACACCCACTTCAAGCCGATCCTCGACTGGCCGGACAACGCGCTGGCGACCACCAGCACCCATGACCTGCCGACCCTCAATGGCTGGTGGCACGGGCACGACATCGATTGGAATGCGCGGCTGGACCTGATCGACTCCCATACGGAAATAGACTGGCGCAAGCACCGCGAGCGTGAACGCGAAGGCCTGCGCAGCGTGCTGAACCAGGACCCACAGAACTTTCGCGAAGAACACCGCGAGACCGACCAGGTGCTGGACGCCAGCGTGCGCTTTCTCGGCCACACCCGTGCGCCGCTGGTGCTGTTGCCACTCGAAGATGCCCTGGGTATCGAAGAGCAGGCCAACCTGCCCGGCACCATCGACACCCACCCCAATTGGCGCCGCCGCCTGGCCCACGACAGCCAGGCGTTGCTGGATCACCCGGACGCCGCCCGGCGCCTGGAAATACTTGCCTGTGCGCGACTCCAGGCGAACGAGCGTGACCGATGAATCTGCCTACGATCCAACCACTGCGGGCGACCATTCGCCTGCAATTTCATAAAGGCTTCACCCTGGACGATGCCGTCGCACAGGTACCGTACTTCGCCGCGCTGGGCATCAGCCATATCTATGCCTCCCCGCTACTCAAGGCCCGTGCCGGCTCCATGCACGGCTACGACGTGGTCGACCCGACCCTGGTCAACCCGGAACTGGGCGGCGAGGACGCCTTGCGACGCCTGGTGGCGACCCTTCGCGAGCACCGGATGGGGCTGATCCTCGACATCGTCTCCAATCACATGGCGGTCGGTGGCAACGACAACCCCTGGTGGCTGGACCTGCTGGAATGGGGGCGCCTGAGCCCGTATGGCGAATTCTTCGACATCCAGTGGCACTCTCCCGACCCATTGCTGGAAGGCCAGTTGCTGCTGCCATTCCTGGGCAGCGACTATGGCGTTGCCTTGCAGGAAGGCACCCTGCAACTGCGCTTCAATGCCGCGCAAGGCAGCTTCTATGTCGAACACTACGAGCACCATTTCCCCATCTGCCCGATGCACTATGGCGAGTTGCTCAAGCCCACCGACGACCTGCCTGGCGAACGGGCCGAAGCCCTCAAGGCGCTGGCCGAACGCTTCACCACGCTGAACTACCAGACCGACGCCCACACCCTCGCCCGCCCGCTACAGGTGCAATTGCGCGAACTGGCGACAGCTCCGGATATCCTCGCCGCCATCGAGGACAACCTGCGCAACTACGATTGCACCCAACCGGAAGGCTTCGAGCGCCTGCACCAACTGCTGGAACGCCAGAGCTACCGGCTCGCCAGCTGGCGCACGGCCGCGGATGACATCAACTGGCGACGGTTTTTCGATGTCAACGAACTGGGTGGGTTGCGGGTCGAGCGCCCGGCCGTGTTCGAAGCGACCCATGCGAAGATCTTCCAGCTGATTGGCGAAGGCCTGGTGGATGGCCTGCGCATCGATCACATCGATGGGCTGGCCGATCCACGAGGCTACAGCCGCAAGCTGCGCCGGCGACTCGATGCCCTGTCCCCGTCGCGGCACCTGCCGATCTTCATCGAGAAGATCCTTGGCGACGGCGAGACCTTGCGTCGGGACTGGAACGTCGACGGCAGCACCGGCTACGAGTTCATGAACCAGATCTCGCTGCTGCAACACGACCCGGCCGGTGCTGAACCGCTTGCCGAGTTCTGGAGCCGCCAGAGCGAGCGACCGGCGCACTTCATCGAGGAAGCCCGGCTGGCCCGCCAGCAGATCCTCAACGGCTCCCTCGCCGGGGACTTCGAAAGCGTCGCCCAGGCCCTGCTGCAAGTGGCGCGGGACGACGTGATGACCCGCGACCTGACCCTGGGCGCGATTCGCCGGGCGTTGCAGGAACTGATCGTGCATTTCCCGGTGTACCGCACCTACATCAGCCCTTTGGGACGCTCGACCGAAGACGAGGCGTTTTTCAACCAGGCCCTGGAAGGCGCCCGGCAAACCCTCAGCGAAGCCGATTGGCCAGTGCTCGATTGCCTGGCCGGCTGGCTCGGTGGCATGCCCTGGCGCCAACGCCCCCGCGGCCCCCAGCGCAAGCGCCTGCGCCATGCCTGTGTGCGCTTCCAGCAACTGACCTCGCCGGCCGCCGCCAAAGCCGTGGAAGACACCGCGCTGTACCGCTCGGCCGTGCTGTTGTCGCGTAACGATGTGGGCTACAACACCGAACTGTTCAGCGCCCCGCCCCAGGCATTCCACAACGCTTGCCTTGAGCGGCTCGAGCATTTCCCCGACAACCTGATGACCACCGCGACCCACGACCACAAGCGTGGCGAAGACACCCGCGCCAGGCTGGCCGTGCTCAGTGAACGCGCCGACTGGTACACCGCCAGCGTGGAGCAATGGCGCATCCTCGCGCCCTCGCTGCACAGCGATCCGGCGTCGCCTTCGGCTGGCGATGAACTGATCCTGTACCAGGCGCTGTTGGGGAGCTGGCCGCTGGACCTGGACATCCAGGACCACAAGGCCTTGGCCGAGTACAACGAACGCCTCTGGCAGTGGCAGCGCAAGGCCCTGCGCGAAGCCAAGCTGCAAAGCAGTTGGGCGGCGGTCAACGACGCCTATGAGCAAGCGACCCAGTTGTTTCTCGAACGCCTGTTGCTGGGCGATGAAGGGCTGCCGCTGCGCAGTGCCATCGCCGAGGCAGTCCAGGCCATCGCGCCAGCGGGGGCGCTCAACAGCCTGGCGCAAACCTTGCTGCGCATGACCGTGCCCGGCGTGCCGGACTTGTACCAAGGCAACGAGTTCTGGGATTTCAGCCTGGTGGACCCGGACAACCGGCGCCCGGTGGATTTCCAGGCGCGTCGCGAAGGACTACAGGCCGACAGCACGCCGGCGAGGTTGCTGCGCGACTGGCGCAATGGCCGGGTCAAACAGGCGCTCATCGCCAGGACGCTGGCCCTGCGCGCCCAATGCCCGCAGTTGTTCCAGCAAGGCCGCTACCAACCGCTGGAAGTGGTTGGCGAGCAAGCCCGCCGGGTGCTGGCGTTCATGCGCGAGCACGGGCAGCAACGGGCGGTCGTCGTGGTGCCGATCCATGCTGCCCGCTTGCTGGAAAACAGTGCGCAGCCGCAGGTGGCCGCCTCGGACTGGGGCGATACCCGCGTGTCATTACCGTTCGCCACCCAGGAGGGAAAACTGAAGGGACTTTTTTCAAGCACAGCAGTCACACCCCAAGGGGAGCTGATGGTCAGCGCCGCGCTGGGGGATTTCCCGGTCAATGTCTTTATCCAATCTTGAGTTGTCAGGAGCACTGCGATGAGTACCGACGATAAACGTATTCGCGAATTCGCCTACCAGATCTGGGAGTCCGAAGGTAAGCCTACCGGGCACGAAAAACGCCACTGGGAGATGGCGCGCAAACTGGCGGAAGCCGAAGCCCTGGCCCCGAGCAAACCGCCCAAGGCCGCAGGCAAGGCTCCTGCTGCCAAGGCCGACGGCGCCAAGCTTGCCGCCAAACCCGCGGCCAAGCCGGCACCGAAGGCCGCTGCCCCCAAGGCCAAGCCCGCCGCCAAACCTGCGGCAGCCAACTCGGCGATTGAAAAACCGGCCGAGAAAAAACCACGGGCGGCCCGCAAGCCTCCGGCGGTGTAATCACAACGCTCACGCAGTGCGCCTGTTGATGTACCACTGTGGCGAGGGAGCCTGCTCTCGCTGGGCTGCTCAGCAGCCCAGGCCCGGGCCGCGTTGCGCCTCGGTGGGGATGAATCTTCCTCGCCCCAGGGGTCGTGCGCCCGGGACGACCCTTGAATCAACGGACCTTGAACCGATCGCTTTGCCGTAACTGTCTGTCTTTTGCAGGAGCAACTATGACCCGTCCAAAAAAAACCACGCCGCCGCCTGTTATCGAGGCTTCGCGGATTCGTGAAGGGCTGCCTTTTCCGCTTGGTGCGACCTGGGATGGCCTCGGGGTCAATTTCGCGCTGTTTTCGGCCAACGCCACCAAAGTCGAGCTGTGCATTTTCGACGATGCCGGAGAAGTCGAACTCGAACGCATCGAGCTGCCGGAGTACA
Source organism: Pseudomonas sp. MS646 (assembly GCF_036693845.1). Lineage (NCBI taxonomy): Bacteria > Pseudomonadati > Pseudomonadota > Gammaproteobacteria > Pseudomonadales > Pseudomonadaceae > Pseudomonas > Pseudomonas sp. MS646. The sequence goes on along the minus strand of NZ_CP144763.1, from coordinate 2,893,469 downwards.
CCGACGAGATTTACCACGGCTATCTGCCCGACGCCCACCCCGGCCTGATCTACGGCTATCGGGTCTATGGCCCGTACGACCCGGAGAACGGCCATCGTTTCAACCCCAACAAGCTGCTGATCGACCCGTACGCCAAGCAATTGGTGGGTGAGCTGAAGTGGTCCGAGGCACTGTTCGGCTACACCATCGGCCACCCTGACGGCGACCTCAGCTTCGATGAGCGCGACAGCGCGCCCTTCGTGCCCAAGTGCAAGGTCATCGACCCGGCGCACACCTGGGGCCACGACCACCGCGTCAGCGTGCCATGGGACAAGACCATCCTGTACGAGACCCACGTGCGCGGCATCAGCATGCGCCATCCCTCGGTGCCGGAGAACCTGCGCGGCACCTTCGCCGGGTTGATGGTCGACGACGTGCTCGAACACATCCGCAAGCTCGGCGTGTCGTCGGTCGAACTGTTGCCGATCCACGGTTTCGTCAACGACCAGCACCTGCTGCACAAGGGCATGACCAACTACTGGGGCTATAACAGCATCGCCTTCTTCGCCCCGGACCCGCGCTACCTGGCCAGCGGCAAGATCGCCGAGTTCAAGGAGATGGTCGCGCACCTGCATGAAGCCAACCTCGAAGTCATCCTCGACGTGGTCTACAACCACACTGCCGAAGGCAACGAACAAGGCCCGACCCTGTCCATGCGCGGCATCGACAACGCTTCGTACTACCGGCTGATGCCTGACGACAAGCGCTACTACATCAACGACTCCGGCACCGGCAACACCCTGGACCTGAGCCATCCGTGCGTCTTGCAGATGGTCACCGACTCCCTGCGCTACTGGGCCACGGAAATGCACGTCGACGGCTTCCGCTTCGACCTGGCCACCATTCTCGGCCGCTACCACGATGGCTTCGATGAGCGCCACAGCTTCCTCGTCGCCTGCCGACAGGACCCGGTGCTGCGCCAGGTGAAGATGATCGCCGAGCCCTGGGACTGCGGCCCCGGTGGCTATCAGGTCGGGGGGTTCCCGCCCGGTTGGATGGAATGGAACGACAAGTTCCGCGACACCGTGCGCGCCTTCTGGAAAGGCGACGACGGCCAACTGGCCGACTTTGCCAGCCGCATGACCGCGTCCGGCGAGATGTTCAACCAGCGGGGCCGACGCCCTTACGCCTCGGTGAACTTCGTCACTGCCCACGACGGTTTTACCCTCAATGACCTGGTGTCGTACAACGACAAGCACAACGAGGCCAACGACGAGAATAACCAGGACGGCAGCAACAACAACCTGTCCTGGAACCATGGCGTCGAAGGGCCGACGGACGATCCGCAGATCAACGCGCTGCGCCATCGGCAGATGCGCAACTTCTTCGCCACGCTGCTGTTTGCCCAGGGCACGCCGATGATCGTCGCCGGGGACGAGTTCGCCCGCACCCAGCACGGCAATAACAATGCTTACTGCCAGGACAGCGAGATCGGTTGGGTCAACTGGGATCTGAGCGAGGACGGCGCGGCGCTGCTCAAGTTCGTCAAGCGCTTGATCAAGTTGCGTCTGGCCTACCCGATCCTGCGGCGCGGACGGTTCCTGGTGGGCAATTACAACGAGGACATCGGCGTCAAGGACGTGACCTGGCTGGCACCCGATGGCAACGAAATGACCGTCGAGCAATGGCAGGACAGCCACGGTCGGTGCCTGGGCATGTTGATGGACGGTCGCGCCCAGGAAACCGGGATCCGGCGCAAAGGCGGCGATGCGACGTTGCTGTTGGTGGTCAATGCGCACCACGACATCGTCAACTTCCGCCTGCCTGAAGTGCCTGAAGGCAGTTTCTGGACGTGCCTGGTCGACACCAACCAGCCCACCGTGCGTGGCCAGGAACGGTTCGAGTTCGAGTCCGAATACTCGGTGACTGGGCGCTCGCTGCTGTTGTTCGAGCTGCAACGTGAGGAAGAAGATTAACTATTGGAGTTAAGCCATTGAAAAACGAGGGCCACACAGATGTGGCCTTCTTTTTTATAGGCCCAGTTGAAAGAAAAAAGTACGGTTCAGACACCGATGCCACGCGACGAATCGACCGGCATGGTCAATACTTCGCTTGCGGTAGACTCCAGGATCAGGAGCGCCGCCAATGGCAATCGTGACTTGATGCGCCACATCGGGCGGTATGCTCGGTGCAAGGCCGCAGGATTGAATACCACAAGGACGTCTTCCCCATGAAACCCGCCTCTCGCCTTAACAGTCGGCAGCACCCGCAAATATGGAACAGTGCGCCGCAACTGGCCGACATTCCCATTATCAGTACCCAGACCCTGGTGCCTGCCGGCGCCCGCGCCGTGATCCTCGCCCCGCATCCGGGCGATGAGGTCGGGGCCTGTGGCGGCTTGCTCCAGTTGCTGAGCAACCTGGCCCATCCCATGTTGTTGATCTCGGTTTCCGATGGCGACATCGGCCATCCGGGCTCACCGTTGTGGAACGATGAACGCTTGCGCATGCACCGCCCCCATCCCCAGGAAAGCGTCGACGCCCTGCACCGCCTGGGCATTCCCGCCCATGGCCTGCAATGGGTGCGCGGCGGTTTTCCGGAAAAGGCCCTCGCCGAACACGAAGCCGAGCTGACGGCGTTCATAAGCCAACATCTGCGACCCGGCGACGTGGTCTTCAGCACCTGGCGCCTGGACGGTGACAGCGACCATGACACGGTGGGCCGAGCCGGTGCACAGGCCGCCGAGGCCGTCGGCGCGCTGTTCAACGAACTGCCCGTGTGGGCCTGGCACTGGCCGGTGCGCGAGCAAAAGAAAATCCCCTGGCATCGGGCCCGTAAACTGCGCCTGGACGTCTGGACCACCGCCCGCAAGCGTCACGCCATGTACGCCTACACCAGCCAACTCAACGGCGAACCGGCCAGCGGCATCGCACCCTTGGTACCACGGGTGATCCTCGATCGCATGGGCATGCCGTACGAGATTGTCTTCATCTGAAATCTCAGTCCCTGTGGGCAGGCTTGCTCGCGAAAGCGGTGGGCCCGTCGGCTTCTCTGTTGGATGCAAGGCCGCCTTCGCGGGCAAGCCCGCTCCCACATAGGGCTTTGCATGGCCTGAGGCTCGGGTACAAAGCAAATCAGGTGTGGGAGCGGGCTTGCTCGCGAAAGCGGTGGGTCCGCCGGCTTCTCTGTTGGATGCGAGGCCGCCTTCGCGGGCAAGCCCGCTCCCACATCGGGCTTCGCATGGCCTGAGACGCGGATACAACGCAAATCAGGTGTGGGAGCGGGCTTGCTCGCGAAGGCGGCGGCCCTGGCAACAACAATGCCCCAGGAAAAATCCGGAACTGCCAAAGCCTCCCATCAGTCGCATGAACAGGTACGTCTGATTCAGGAGTGAACGTGACTCGAGATCCCGATTGGCGAGCCGTCGAAACCATGCCATTGGACACGCCTGCGGAGGTTCATCGGCTACGAGTCCTGACGGTCAATACGCACAAGGGTTTCACCGCCCTCAACCGCCGTTTCATCCTGCCCGAGTTGCGCGAAGCGGTGCGCAGCACGGGCGCCGACCTGGTGTTCCTACAGGAAGTGCTGGGCGAACATGACCGCCATGCGTCGCGCTACGACAACTGGCCGCAAACCTCCCAATACGAATTTCTCGCCGACAGCATGTGGAATGACTTCGCCTACGGCCGCAACGCCGTGTACCCCGATGGTCATCACGGCAACGCCCTGCTGTCCAAATACCCTATCCGCCAGTTCCGCAACCTCGACGTGTCCATCACCGGCCCGGAACGCCGCGGCTTGCTGCACTGCGTGCTGGAGGTCCCGGGCCACGCCGAAGTCCACGGGATTTGCGTACACCTGAGCCTGTTGGAAAGCCATCGCCAACTGCAACTCAAGCTGCTCTGCCAACTGCTCGATTCGTTGCCCGAAGACGCCCCGGTGATCATTGCCGGCGACTTCAACGACTGGCAGTTGCACGGCAACACCACCCTCGCCCGCCGTGGCTACCTGCACGAGGCCTTCGAGCACCATCACGGCCGCCCCGCCCGGACGTATCCGGCGCGTTTCCCGCTGCTGCGCCTGGACCGCGTCTACCTGCGCAATGCCAGCAGCCACGCGCCACAGATACTCGGCACCAAGCCGTGGACCCATCTGAGCGACCACCTGCCGTTATCGGTGGAAGTGCATTTGTAGCCCCGATTTTGCGCCGCGCGCAGCGCAAGCACCTGTAAGTTCTGACAGTAGCGACGCTCGCTATTCGTTGTTAGGGTCCCATCCCATACAGCGAGCGTTGCCAGGTCCTGTGTGCCAGTAGTCGTGCAACCGATGCTGAAACCGGCATTCCAGGATGCTGCTGCAGAGGGAAAGCACATGTGCTCGCGCGATCGTGGATTCAATCGGCTGTTCAACGCCTTATCGGTTTCAAGCCTGTTCCTGCTCAACACCCCGCCGGCCCTGGCGGCTTGCACCTTCACGCCGACCGCAGGCGACGATGCCTACGTCTGCGACAGTGGCAGCACCCCGGGGTTGACTGACCTGGCCGGCAACAACCGCCTGACGATGCCGGCCAATGGCAGCGGCGCCATCACCGGCGACGTCACTTTCGGCGCCGGCACCGACTACATCGAGATCAATGCCAACGGCACCATCGGCGGCGATGTTCAGCAGGGCTCGGGCATCGATGACTTCGTCATGCACGGTGGCAGTATCCAGTCCCTGGCCCAGGGCGATGGCCTCGACGCCTTCCTGATGACCGGTGGCACCATCGTCGAGGCCTTCGAGGATGGCGACATCGCCCGCATGACCGGCGGCACCATCGGCCGAGTCGACATGAAGCTCGATGACAACCTGTTCGACATGTCGGGTGGGCAGATCCTCGGCAACCTGGTGACCGGCTTTGGCCAGGACACCATCATCCTCTCCGCAGGACGCATCGGTGGCAACGTGAGTGTCAGCGGCGGTGACGACAGCGTCACCGTCAGCGGCGGGGAAATCGATGGCGAGGTGCGCACCAGCTTCGGTAACGACCGGTTCCAGTGGAGCGGCGGCGTCATTCGTTCAGCCATCCTGATGGGCGACGGCACCGACACGGCGCTGCTGCAAAACCTGGATGAAACCCAGCTCGCCAGCACCCCCAGCCTGGACGGCGGGTTGGGCCAGGACAGCCTGACGTTCGAGGCCACGACCTCCAGCACCGGTGCCCGCTATGTCAATTGGGAGACCGTCAATCTGGCCCAGGGCTCACGCCTGGACCTCAACGACACGCTGGTGCTGGGCGACTCCGCCACGGCCACCGGAGTGCTGAACATCGACAGCAGCAGCGTATTGACGTCAACCCAAGGCAGCGTGAATCCGTTTACCGCTGGCCAATCGGTCACCCTCAACAACAGCGGGACGATTGACCTTACGCGAAACAACACGCGCACCAACGACAGCCTCACCGTGCAGGGCAACTATGTCGGCAACAACGGCCAACTGCGCCTGCAAACGGTGCTCGGCGCCGACGGTTCCTCCAGCGACAAGCTGGTGGTCAACGGCGGCACGCTCACCGGCAACACCGCCATTGCCGTCACGAATGTCGGGGGTGCGGGCGGCTTGACGACCCAGGACGGGATCGAACTGGTCCAGGCCCAGGGTGGCGCGGTCAGCGACAGCGGCGCCTTTTCCCTGGCGCAATCGGTCTCGGCCGGTGCGTTCGACTATCGCCTGTTCAAGGGAGGCGTAACGGGCAACGCAAACAACTGGTACCTGCGCTCGACCGTGGTCGCTGGACCGGTGGCCGCGCCTCCCCCGCCGCCACAGCCAAACGCACCTACCCCGCCACCCTTGCCGCCGTTGCCGGTGGCCGTGCCGGGCGCCGCGCCGATCCCGTTGTATCGTCCGGAAGTGCCCACCTGGTCGGTGTTGCCGCCCGCCGCGGCGCAACTGACGCTGATGGCCCTGGGCACCTTCCACGACCGCCAGGGCGACCAGCGCCTGCTGACGGAGAACGGGGCCTTCGGTGCGGGTTGGGGCCGGGTCTATGGCAAGGACCTGGACCAGACGTGGGCCGGCACCGTGACACCACGCCTCGACGGGTCCATCAAGGGGTTCCAGGTCGGAAATGACCTGTACAGCGCGCCAATGTCCGGCGGCCAGACCCAGCGAATCGGCTTCTTCGTCGGCCATACCGAATTGAACGGCCACGTCGATGGCTTCAACCTGGGCTTCCAGGGTCGTCGCGCTGGCAAGATCGAGCTCGACGGCGACAGTTACGGGTTGTACTGGACGCTGACCGATTCCTCCGGCGGCTACGTCGACGCCGTCGTGATGGGCACGCGCCTGGACGGCGACAACCGCTCCGAACGCGGCGTGAAGATCGATAACCGCGGCCATGCGCTGACGCTCTCGGCCGAGGCCGGCTACCCGTTCGCGGTGAGCGCCGACTGGGTCCTCGAACCCCAGGTCCAGGTCATCCATCAGAAGGTCTCCCTGGACAACCAGAACGATGGGATCTCCAAGGTCGAATTCGATTCCGACGGGGCCTGGACCGGCCGGGTCGGGGCCCGGCTCAAGGGCCGCTACCAGGTCAGTGGCATGCCCGTGGAACCCTACCTGCGCGCCAACGTCTGGCACACGTTTTCCGGCACCGACGCCGTGACCTTCGATGACAGCGACCGGGTCGAGACCCAGCAGCGGGCCTCCACCGGCGACCTGGGCGTGGGCGTCATCGTCACCTTGGCGCCTGCGGTCAGCGTGTACGCCGCTGCCGACTACAGCAACAACCTCGACAGCAACCCGCAACGCAGCGTGGCAGGTAATCTTGGCGTGAGGATCAGTTGGTAGACCCGCCACCTCTCTCCCGAAAGCCTGCCGCCATAGCCCGCCCCTGGGTGGCGAGGGGATCATTCCCCCGCCACCGTTTCATCCTTCACTTAAAAAACACCTCCATTAAAGGGTATAACCCTAAAAGCGATTGACGCCTGCAAGCCCCCGGCTCATTTCATTGATGGAGTAACGACATGACCACCGCCCCCCTGCTCGCCAACCTGTTCCCCAGCGCCGACCGGATTCCGGAGGCCTACCGCCTCGAAGGCCAGATCGAACAACGCGAATACCTGGTCGAGGGGGTCTTGAAGACCTGGCAAGGCCCCCTCGCCGTCGTTCGTAGCCCGGTTTACCTGGCCGGAGCCCAAGGCGATGAGCAAGTGATCCTGGGCAGCACGCCGCTGCTGGATGCCGAGACCGCCCTCACCGCCCTGGACGCCGCCGTCCGCGCTTATGACCGCGGCCAGGGCCAATGGCCGACGATGCGCGTGGCCGAGCGCATCCGCCATGTGGAAACCTTTCTGGCGCGCATGCGCGAGCAGCGCGAAGCGGTGGTCAAGCTGCTGATGTGGGAAATCGGCAAGAACCTGAAGGACTCCCAGAAAGAATTCGACCGCACCTGCGATTACATCGTCGACACCATCAATGCCCTCAAGGAACTGGACCGCCGCTCCAGCCGCTTCGAACTGGAACAGGACACCCTCGGGCAGATCCGCCGCGTGCCCCTGGGCGTCGCCTTGTGCATGGGCCCCTACAACTATCCGCTGAATGAGACCTTCACCACGCTGATTCCGGCGCTGATCATGGGCAACACCGTCGTGTTCAAGCCGGCCAAGCTCGGCGTGCTGCTGATACGACCGCTGCTCGAAGCGTTCCGCGACAGCTTCCCGGCAGGCGTGATCAACGTGATCTACGGCAGTGGGCGCGAAACCGTCAGCGCACTGATGGCCAGCGGCAAGGTCGACATCTTCGCCTTCATCGGCACCAACAAGGCCGCCAGCGACCTGAAGAAACTTCACCCGCGCCCCCATCGTCTGCGCGCGGCCCTGGGCCTGGATGCGAAAAACCCCGGACTGGTGCTGCCCGAGGTCGACCTGGACAACGCCGTCAGCGAGGCCCTGACCGGTTCGCTGTCGTTCAACGGCCAGCGCTGCACGGCGTTGAAGATCCTCTTCGTCCATGAGGATGTGGCGCCGGCGTTCATCGAAAAATTCAACGCCCGCCTGGCGGCCCTGAAACCCGGCATGCCGTGGGAGGACGGCGTAGCGCTGACGCCGCTGCCCGAATCGGGCAAGGTCGACTACTTGCACTCGTTGGTCGCCGATGCGCTCGCCAAGGGCGCGCAGGTGACCAATGCCCACGGCGGCGAGGCCCGCAGCTCATTCTTCTACCCGGCGGTGCTCTACCCGGTGAACACAGCGATGCGGGTCTACCACGAAGAACAGTTCGGCCCGGTCGTGCCCATCGTGCCGTACCGCGATCTCAATACCGTCATCGACTACGTCCTGGAATCCGACTTCGGCCAGCAACTGAGCATTTTCGGCACCAACCCGGCGGAAGTCGGCAAGCTGGTGGACACCTTCGCCAACCAGGTCGGGCGCATCAACATCAATGCCCAGTGCCAACGCGGGCCGGACACCTTTCCGTTCAACGGCCGGAAAAACTCCGCCGAAGGCACGCTGTCGGTGCACGATGCGCTGCGAACCTTTTCCATACGGACCCTGGTGGCGACCAAGTTCCAGGAGAGCAACAAGGCACTGATCAGTGACATCATCCGAGCGCGCGATTCGAACTTCCTGACCACCGACTACATCTTCTAGCCCGACAGCGGCGCATCACGACAGGGCCGGACGGCGCAGCCTGCTGCCCCAGCCCTGTTGCATGCCGGCCGCCGCCAGCAGGATCGCCGCCACACCCAGCCATTGCAAAGGCTCCAGACGGTGACCGAAGGCGAACCAGTCGACGAAGATCGCCGCGATCGGGTAAATGAACGACAGCGCCCCGGTCACCGCGGTGGGCAGGCGCTGGATGGCGCTGTACAGCAACACGTACATCACGCCGGTGTGCACCATGCCCAGGGTCACCAGGCTGGCCCAGGCTTCGCCCTGTTGGGGCAAGGCCGCGAAGTTGGCCCAGGGCGCCAGCAGCAACACGCCGGTGCTGACCTGGATCAGCGCGATCAGGTGCGGTGGGGTGCCGGTCAGGCGCTTGATGATCAACGCCGCGATGGCGTACAGCAGTGCCGCCCCCAACGCCAGCGCAATGCCCAGCAAGTATTCATCGCCCCCTTGATCCTGAGTGCCGTGGGCACTGACGATCGCCAGCATGCCGAGGAACGACAAGGCCAGCCAGGCCAGTTTCTGCACGGTGATCTTCTCCCCGAGAAACAGCGCCGCCAACCCCACCAGCATGAACGGCTGAATGTTGTACACCGCCGTGCCGATAGCAATCGACGCCCGAGAGTAAGAAGCGAACAACAGCACCCAGTTGCCGACGATCGCCACCCCACTGATCACCGCCAGCCCAAAAGTGGCGCGGCTGAGGATGCCGCGACGCAGGAAGCCGAAGCCGGCGCAGATCAGCAGCAAGGTGACGGCGCCAAACACGCAGCGCCAGAACACCACATCCAGCACCGGCAAGCCGGAAACCAGCACGAACCATCCGATGGTCCCGGAAATCAGCATGGCGGCGGTCATTTCCAGCGAACCGCGACGTAAGGTCTTGTCCATCTTCAGGCTCCTTCAGCAAGTGAGCACAGTATGCCGAGGCCACTGACCGCTTCTCCATGGCATGAAAAAGGCTAAACTGCCTTTCGACCTTTTTTATCAAGGCAACCTGGCGGATTTGCCTAACGGAGCTGAAATGACTGACGACATCGACCAGATCCTCATCGGCGCCCTGATGGAAGACTCACGGCGCTCCCTCAAGGCCCTGGCGAACCTGAGCGGGCTGTCCTCCCCCAGCGTCGCCGAGCGGCTTCGGCGCCTGGAGGAACGCGGCGTGCTCAGGGGCTACACCGTCGAGGTGGACCCGAAGAGCTTTGGCTATCAGCTACAGGCCATCGTGCGTATTCGCCCGCTGCCGGGGCAGTTGCAGGAGGTGGAGCGTCAGATCCAGGCCATCGCCGAGTTCACCGAATGCGACAAGGTGACCGGCGACGACTGCTTCATCGCCCGCCTCCATGTGCGCTCGATGGAACAGCTCGACACCTTGCTGGACAAGCTCAATGTTCACGCCGAGACCAATACGGCCATCGTCAAGAAGACGCCGGTCAAGCGGCGGTTGCCGCCGATGGCGTGAACGAAAAAAGCCGGCCTCGGGTGGTCCGAGGCCGGTAAGGGGCGTTACTCGAGCTCTTCCAGTTCGGGACTGCGTTGCACTTTGTGCACTTCGTCCTCAGGCGCATTGCTCGCCTTGATCAGCTTGAGCGTCTGGAGCTTGGTGCAGGCATTGACGCCATCGGCATAGACGCCGCTGTGGTTGCACTTCCAGTCATAGAAGTTGGCCAGGGCCCCGGACAGTTGCAGGCTGTAGTCGGTGCTTTGCGTGCCTGGACTGAACGGCTGGCCGGCCGGGATGTTCTGGAACCACTTCATCCACTCGTCACCGCCCACCGGGGGCGAGTTGGCCTGGAACGTAGGGTTCATGAGCGCCAGTTGTTGGTACTCGGCCGTCATGTGGCAACTCAGGCAAGACGCCTGCGGATTGTCCACCGGCCCGTTGAGCCGTCCGTTCCAACCCAGGTGGGTCGGTGGCAGTTCCTGGGTGTTGGCATTGATCGCAGTCTGCTTCAAGGCCGGGTTGATCTTGGTCTCCACCGGTTTGGGATTGGTAAAGTCGTTGCCGGTCTCCTTGGGATCATTGCCCCACATGATCCCCACCGGCACCAGGTTGTTCCAGTTCGCCTTGCCGGTCACGGCGCCGTTGTATTGGAAGGTGCCGAACAGCCAGCCGGTGTCGCTGACGCGGGTATCGCGCACGGCGATGTCCATCTGGATCAGCGCGACCTGGGTGACGGACCGGTCGGTCGAGGTGAAGGTTTCAGTGGTGTAGGCTTTCCACAGCAGTGGGTTCGCCAGGAACGGCACCGTCTTGACGTCTATGTCAGCGAACAGCGCCTTGCACACCACCGTGCCGTTGGGGAAGCTCTTGGGTTTGGAGGTGTAGCTCGGGTCGGGGTTGTCGGGGTCCTTCCAGACCTGGCCGATGGTGTAGGCGCCTATGTCGTTATAGATCCCCACCGCGTAGGTTTGCCCGCTGTCGGTCTGGGTACTTGCCAACTGCCCGGGCTGGATCGGTGCCTCCTTGGTCAGCCCGCTGATGCCTTCACGACCATTGGGGCCGTAATGCTGCCAAGGCATGTGATACCAGCGGCGAATCTTGTTTTTTTGCACCTTCCAGCCGATTTCGGTATTGCCTTCCAGGCAGTACTTTTTCACCTCCTCCATGTAGGGACGCCAGGTTTCGAAGTCATTGGAGAATGTCTTGGGCAAATGCTGGAAGAATGCCGGCATCGAGGAAGCACCCGGCGGCGCCTTCGGGTAATCCTGACTGAGCTGGAACGGCGGTCCGGAATACTCGCTCTTGGGCGGGGCGTAGCCGAAATCGGGGAAGACTCCGGCGTGGACGCTGGCGGTGAACAGTGCACCCGTCAGGGCCAGCAACGCAACGATCTTTCCTTGAGGCTGGTTCATCAATATCTCCTTATAGGGAAACGCCTGCTGCCGCATCGGATTCCTGGCCGATGTGCAGGGCTTCCTTCTGTTATCAGGCTGCAGCACGATGCCGAAAACCTGTTCACGGTCCTACGGAGTCGACGTGATAAGCCTCCCTGCCCCAACAGACAGCCACGAGCAAACCGCGCTCGATGGCCAGATACGTGATGGGGAAGATGTCAGGCAGGTCACTCGGCGATCCACTTCTTGCCTCCCATGGCACTACGCTTCCATGTCCATAGGTGTAGATCATTTATCCAAAGTCGCCATCATGGTGGCGCTTTTTTACGGCAATTGGCCATGATGGGACGCATCGTAGGCGAGAAAACCACCGAGGCGTTTTTTGGACGGGTATTCACGTGCCTGGTGCGGCCTCGTCAACGGCACAGCTGCCGCAGGGATACACCATCGCTCGCGCGCCCTCACCCGTCGCCAGCCATCGCTCACTGACACTCAACAAGCGCGCCAATTGGGGGAGCCTCGCCTGAGGTACACCCCGGGCGCACCAGTTCGCCAGGCATTGGGGGCTGACCTCAAGCACCTCGGCGAAACCCGCGCTGGAGATGGCGTAGTCTTCGAGCGTAGCTCTCAAGCGTTGTCCGCCCGCACGCCGGGTTGAGGGTGATTGTCTGCACGACTTCGCACGCCGAGCGCTGGTCATTTGTCAGGCTCGCCTCCTTGCCATTCGATGAGCGCGGCAGAATCAGGTATTGGGGGTGGGCTGGGTAGGCATGGAAACGTGTCTTTCAGCGCAAAAGGAATAGGCCTACCGGTAGAAGGTAAAACACCTACAGACATGGCCCAAATATAGGGACTACTGGAAGCGATGCACCGCTCTCACGAGTTACCTCCACAAGAAGCCGGGGCTGGAGCCAGGACAGGCATGTCAATCTGCGGGCAAGAAAAAGCCCGCCGAAGCGGGCTTTTTCTCACTCATCGAGCGGCATTGGATCAGTCGTCGCGGCCCATCAGGCCGAACAGCTGGAGCAGGCTGACGAACAGGTTGTAGATCGATACATACAGGCTGATGGTCGCCATGATGTAGTTACGCTCGCCGCCGTGGATGATCGCGCTGGTCTGATACAGGATGCAGACCGACGAGAACAGTACGAAGCCGGCGCTGATCGCCAGTTGCAGGCCGCTGATCTGGAAGAAGAAGCTGGCCACGACCGCACCCAGCAAGACGAAGAAACCGGCGGTGATGAAGCCGCTCAGGAAGCTCATGTCCTTGCGGGAGATCAGCACGTAGGCCGACAGGCCGCCGAACACCAGCGCGGTCATTGCGAAGGCCGAGCTGACCACCTCGGCGCCGCCCTGCATCTGCAGGTAGCGGTTGAGGATCGGGCCGAGCAGGAAGCCCATGAAGCCGGTCAGGGCAAACGCCGACACCAGGCCCCAGGCCGAATCACGGAGCTTGTTGGTGAGGAAGAAAAGGCCGTAGAAACCGATCAGCACCACGAAGATGTTCGGGTAACCCACCCGCATCTGCTGGGCGACGTAGGCCATCACACCGCTGAAGGCGAGTGTGAGTGCCAGCAGGCCATATGTGTTGCGCAGGACGCGGCTAACTTCTAGCTGCTCAGCCTGCACGCTGTTGTTCACTGCGTAATCCTGTTCGCGCATGGCGACACTCCTCCGGTTCTGAAACATTCAGTGGCAAGGATAATAACAGACGCTCTGTAACAAGCTACGTAGAGAGTTTGACAGTGTGTTTCATTCGGGTATTATGGCGCCCGCAACGCAGTACGGAGGTGTGGCCGAGTGGTTTAAGGCAACGGTCTTGAAAACCGTCGACTGTAACAGGTCCATGAGTTCGAATCCCATCGCCTCCGCCATTTCATGTACGAAAGAGCCCTGATCATTCAGGGCTTTTTTGTGCCTGGCGTTCTGGGTAAACCGCCGACAAACAGGACGCCGGCCCCCACTTATGCGCTATCGCCCACCCACGTGATCAAGGAAAGAAAAGTGACCAGCAAAACCATCGGTTCTCTTGTTGCCGCCCTCATCGGCGTCGTCCTGTTATGCGTCTTCTTTGGCAGTTGGTACACGGTCGACGAAACCGAACGCGGCGTGCTGCTGCGCAACGGTGCGCTGGTCGGCGTGGTGGAACCGGGGCTGTCGTTCAAGACCCCCTTCATCGAATCGGTGCGCCTGATCAGCGTACAGAGCCAGGTCACCGCTTATGAAGACCTCCAGGCCTACAGCAAGGACCAGCAGTCCGCGCAATTGAAGGTATCGGTCTCCTGGCACATCGCGCCCTCCGATGTGGCCAAGGTCTACACCCAGTTCAAGGACCTCGAAGGCATCCGCGACCGCATGATCAGTCGCCAGGTGCCGACCCAGGTAGAAAACGTGTTCGGCAAGTTCAACGCCGTGGCCGCCGTGCAGAACCGTGTCCAGTTGGTCAACGACATTTCCACGGCGATCAAGTCGACCATCACCGGACCGGTGATCATCGACAGCGTCCAGGTCGAGAACATCGACTTCAGCGATGCCTACGAAAAGGCCATCGAAGCGCGCATGGCGGCGGAAGTCCAGGTCAAGACCCGCGAACAGCAACTCGCCACCGAACAGGTCCAGGCGCAGATTCGCGTGACCCAGGCCCAGGCAGAAGCCGATTCGCAAGTCGCCCAGGCCAAGGCGGATGCACTTGCCACCGAACTGCGCGGTAAGGCCGAAGCCGAGGCCATCAAGGCTCGGGCGCAAGCGCTTGCCAGCAACCAGAACCTGGTGGAGCTGACCAAGGCCGAACGCTGGAATGGCGTCCTGCCAACCACCGTGGTGCCCAACGGCGCCCTGCCCTTCATCGACATCAAGTAACGCCTGCGGCGCGGTCTGTCCTGGCCGCGCCTGCTCCCTCCCGCTGCGTACCCGTCGCCCACAACCCCCCCCTGATTAACGCTACACTCACCCACACTGTTCACCGTTAGCAGGGAGCTCAACGTGTATCCAGGCAAACACAGCTTATCCCTCCAGCCGTCCTCCCGCCCCACTGCCCACCGCGCCGACTGGCCTCGCGAACCCTCTTCACGCCTCGGCCACTCCCCGACGCCTTCGACAAGCGCCCTGAACAGGAGAGCAGCGTGACCACCTTTATCGCGAAATATAAATGGCCGGCGTTGCTGGCCCTGGCGCTGTTTGTTTTTTCTGCCCTGATATTCTTTCTGATCAAGTCCTACACCTACGACTCATCGACCTACTTCGAGTCCCGTGACTTCATTCGCCAGCTCAAACAGGCCGATGCCAACTGGAACAGCAAAATCCTGAGAAAGAAAATCGGCGTCAACAACAACCTGTCGCTGACTCCACCGCCTGAAGCGAACAGCCGCTGGGAGCAGTTGGAGCGCCTCAACAGCACCGGCCCGCTGGCGAATCTCTGGGCATCCAGACGCCAGGGCTACGTGGATGCCGTCAGGAACAAGACCCTGCTGGTGGATCAATTCCAGCAACACAACGCCCAACTGCGCAGCGCCCTCGATGCATTGCCGACAGCCGAGGACGATATCCAGGCCCTGCTCAAGGATATGGACATCGAGAGCCCGACGGAACGCCTGACCGCCGCGTCCAACATCCTGGAGCTGACCCTGACGACCTTGGAGTACGCGCTTTACGTCACCGCGGACAAAGCCAACGAGCTGCAGAGCCAACTCACAGCACTGGACACCTACATCGACCGACTGCCTTTGCAACATCGATCGGCCTTCATCACGTTGACAGGGCACGCCAATGCCATCGTCCAGGAACAACCGATCGTCAATGACCTGCTCGACCGCATCAGTGTCATCCCGGTAGCGCAGGAGCTGGACAACATCAATGAGCTGCTCAACGAGACACAACGCCGGACAGCCGCGACGGACCGCCAATACCATATCTACCTCGCCATGTGCGCCAGCCTGATGGCGATCCTGATGATCTACCTGGCCGTGCGCCTGGTACGCAGCGCCGCCGTGATCAACCAGATAAACCAGGCCCTGCAAACGTCCAACGAACGCCTGGAAGAACGGGTGCAGGAACGCACTCGCGAGCTGAAAGAAGCCGAGCGCGAATTGATGGACGCCGCGCGGATGGCGGGTATGGCCGAGATCGCGACGAACGTCTTGCACAATGTCGGGAACGTGCTCAATAGCGTGAATATTTCGGCGGAACTGGTGACCCGCAAGTTGAAGAACAGCAAGACATTGGGGTTGGGCAAGGCGGTCAAGATGATGAATGATCACGCCGACGACCTTGGCCGCTTCATCACCGAAGATGAAAAGGGCAAATTGCTGCCGCGTTACTTCAATGAGCTGGTCGAGTCCATCGGGAACGAGCAGGCGTTGCTGGTCGACGAGCTGGCGCAGTTGACCAAGAGCATCGATCACATCAAGGAAATCGTCACCACTCAACAAACCTACGCCGGAGCAGCCAGGCTGGTCGAACCCCTCCACGTCACCGACTTGTTCGAGGACGCCTTGCGCATGAACTCGGGCGCCCTGAGCCGGCACCACGTCACGGTGATCAAGGACTACCAGGACACGCCCACGATCCTGGGGGACAAGCACCGGCTGTTGCTGATCCTGATCAACCTCATCAGCAACGCCAAGTTCGCCATGTCGCACATTTCCGAGCCACGAGAAATGACCCTGGGCATCCGCATCCTGGCCCCCGGCACCCTGAGCTTCAGTGTCAAGGATTGCGGCGAGGGCATTGCCCCCGAGAACCTGTCGCGCATCTTCAACCACGGGTTCACTACCCGCAAGGATGGCCACGGGTTCGGCTTGCACAGTTGCGCACTGGCGGCGGTGGAAATGAATGGGCGCCTGCATGTCCACAGTGACGGGCCAGGCCAGGGCGCCCTGTTCACCCTGGAGATTCCCCTGGAACTGCCGCCGCACTGATCTGTATCGAGCAAGCTTGCTCCCGCCGGGCTGCGCAGCAGCCCTATGCCCCATCAATGGGCATCCGAATCCCACAGCCAGTCCCACAAACCGGGCAGGTGCACCGGCTGGCCGCTGTTTCGCACCGTACGCGCCAACGCTGCTCGCTCCAGCGCCTGGTGGTCATCATAGAAAGGCTTGGCGTCGGTCCTCACACCGGTTTCCCTGGCACTGTCGAGCAGGATTTGCAGGTACTCGCGGGCATGGCGGGCGGTATAGCGGTTGATGTCGTGAAACGTCACCACCACCGGAATCACCCCATCCACCGCCGGCAACTGCCCGGCGGCGATGCGCTCGCGCACTTCGGAGAGCTGGCGGACCAGGTTTATACGCCGTCGCGGGCTGGCCGTGATGCCCCAGACCTTGCCATCGTTGGCGCTCAGGTCGGTCAACAGCACGTGCATGCCATGGCGCTGGTAGGCGGCAAAGGTTCGCCGGTCGTAGCTCCAGAACGGTGGCCTCACCAGGCGCGGTGTCGCACCGCTGATGCCGGCAATATCGTTGCCGCCGTCGACGAGCGACTGCTCCAACTCATCAGGGCTCAGGAAGCGGTGATTGGTGTGCCAGTGCGTCGCCGTGTGGAAGGCCAACACGTGGCCTTCGCGCTGTTCACGGTGCATCACCGAGCGCCCGATATGACTGTTGCCCGCCCGTGCCGCCCGGGTCTGCAGGAAAAACACCGCCTTGATCCCGGGTTGCACGGGGTTCTGGGCCAGGGCGTCGAGCACCTCCTGGCTGGGGTTCCAGAACGACGAAGCACTGGGGCCATCATCAAAGGTCAGGAGGAAGCGGATCGGTGGCTGTTCACGCAAGCGTTGCTCGGTTTGCGGGGTCAGTTCGATGGGCGGACCGATGCATCCCGACACACCGACGGCGAGGCCTGCAATGACCAGCGCCCTGGCGATGATGTTCATGTTTTGCCTTAAAGAGTAATACCGCACTGCCCTGCCTTGAATCCCTGGCCCACGGTGACGAAGCTCACCTTGGAGAAGGTTAACCGGGTTTGGTTCCAGGCCGCGAGTACTGTGCGCTTGTCCCTGGTTGCTTGGGTGGCATGCGCGGCTGGCCGGTCCCAATTTGACCGTCTGGAAATCCGATGGAATTTTCCGCGCGACGCCGTATCCATCCGTATAGGACTAATTAGGGAGGATTTATGGGCGGGCCATCGCTTTACATCATCGACTACATGCTCCATGGCGAGCCTAAGTCATTCATCATCCGCGCCGAGGTGATGAATAACTCCGAAGCTTGGCATTGGGCCAGTTGCGATGCGGGTGTCGGGCGTATACCCAAGTTTGGACGGGAAAAGGTCAAGCGGGTGTCAAAACCCATGGCGGAAAAGTACGGCATCACTGACGTACACTGGCGCGCAAGCGTCGCGCCCACTTGGGTCAAGGAGTCCGGCTGATTCACTGAACCTGTAGACCGGCGCACCGACTGTCCAGCCGGGCGCCGGATTTCGACAGATCCGCAATAACTCGACTACGCTCAATGAACGGTACGACCCGCCTCCCTGGCGGGTTTGCTGCTGCCCATCCACTTTGTATGGAGGTGTGACATGTCGGAAAAAGAGTCCATCACCACCCTGCTCACCCTGCTCGAATCTCGCCAGGCACGCCTGACGGCGGCCTGCAAGGAAATCGCCGACTGGGTCGACCACCAGGGCGGGCATCCCGCCGCCGTGCGGATCCGCGACCGGCTCAACGAGATCGACAAGGACGCCCCGTCGATCCAGAGCGCGCTGACGTCCCTCAAGCCCGTCGAACGGCCATTGCCGAAATTTCGCTGAGAGGCTTTTCTTGCAACGCGCCATGGGACGGTGACCCACCCGAGGCCGCCGACATTGCCGTGACTGGGCGTGCCGTACGCTACCCTTTGCTGTGCTCCGGCGACGACGGGCCTTCCTTGATCCCCCGTGGCCCGGCCACACCCCAAATAACCAGGCCCAGCACCGGCAGGATGATCAGCAGCAGCGCCCAGCCGGCCTTGGTGCCCGCCGACTTGTCGCTGCGAAACACGCTGACGATGGCCCACAGGTCCACGAGCAGCAACAGCACCGCGACGGCAATCCAGAAATAACTGGCTAATTCAGACATGGCCCAATCCTCGTGATGTCCGTGTAAGGGATTAGGCACAACGGCACAGGGTCCGTTCAAACAATCTGCCGGGCCATTCCTACAGACGCTCGTTCAGATAGGCCACCCAGCGCTCATAGGCTTCATGCTGGCGCTGGACCGCTGCGTCCCAGGCCGATCCAGCCATCTGATGGGCACCAATGAGCGACATCATTTCAGATGTGGCCGTGTCGAGTTCTACCAGCAGTTCTTGGGACCTGACTTTAAAGTCTTCGACAGTGGTCATCTCTTCTCTCTCCCCTGTGCGTGGGGTCGGTATCCACAACATGGATGCCTTTTTTTCAATCTGATTCATTTTAGGCGATGACCGGTCGATAGGCAGATAAGGGCCTCGGCGGAGAAATTGAAGTTAAACGTTTCCCGCCTGGCCGCGGTCAACTGAACAGACCCCAAAAGGCCACTACGCGATGCCAGATTCAAATATTTCAGTTATATTTCATTTTAATGACAGTCACTGATTGAGCAGGCCATGAAGATACGAGCGACCGTCATCTGTGAGGAAGACCGCCACGTTTTGTTGGTGCGTAAACCCAACAGTCGATGGGCCCTGCCGGGCGGCACGGTCGAGCGCGGTGAAACCCACGCCAGCGCCGCCATCCGGGAGCTTGCCGAAGAAACCGGGCTGGACGCCGAGAACCTGCTCTACCTGATGCGCCTCAGCGATGGCGACACCGTACACCACGTGTTTGAAGCCTCGGTGGCCGACCTGCGCGCCGCCCGGCCACAGAATGAAATCAGCGACTGCCTCTGGCAGCCTTTGGACGCGGTGGCTCACTTGCAGATGAAAAAGGGCACCCGGGAGATCCTCGAGGCGTTTCGGCGGCGGTTGTAGCGAGCGGTTGCACGCATGCCTCAGATCAGACCCGCGATCCGTGGGATTACGCGCCGTTATTCAGCGCCCTTTGGCGCGTAGCTTGGACAGAGGTGCTTCATTGCTAACGGGTCTCCTGCTGCGTGTATTTGCATCGCCATTATTTCACCCTGAAGGGACGGGTCGGCATCGACTTGGGCGATTTCGCTCTTTAGCTCTGGAGTAACCCCTCGATCTGGCACGTTAAGCAAGTTCTGAAGCGAATAGTTCATCTCGGGCTTCTGCTCCGCACACATCCGACCGATCGCAACGGCAGTGATAGCCATAAGACGATCGTCATTGGTAGGAAAAGAAGTTTGTCCGACGCTAGTGAGCGCAGTGAACATCAGCAGAAAACCGCTTTTTGAAATCAAACGCATATCCGAAACATCCTAGAAAGATGACCGCGTTATAGCAGCAGAAGCACGAAGGTCAACCACTCCTACCTACCGACACCACTCACATTCATTTACCTCCGCGCCCAACGGCAATCCGCGGAGCGGATGAGTGCAGCCGAATTTTGTTGGATCAACACTCCGCCCGTCTGGAGGAGACCATGAACGCAGCTTTGAAACTCAGCCAGGAGCGTTTCGACGCTCAGTTGCCTCCGCCGGTGAGCGAGAGCCCTCGGGAAGAAGCCCGGGCGGAATGGATCTTCAGCGCAGTCGAGCAGTTGGTCCGGTTCGGCAGCGACGTTTCGTTCCAGCGCCGGATGCGCAAGCCGCAGGGCGTGACCGTGGCTCAGTTGGCCCTGGCCGTGGATGAGCACGTTAACGGCCGTCTGGCGGGCTGCGAGGTCCATTCCCCTGCTCTGGGTAATCTGCTTTGTCCTTAGGCAGTCGGCCCGATCAGAACGCGGTGGCCGACCTGCTAGGGCCTAGCGACCACCCACTCGGCACGCTCGGAGAAATCGCCCAGGCCCTTATTGAGCCCTTGGCCGATGACGCCCTGGTCGCCCAGGCAGAGGAAAATGAGCTGTGAGCGCTCACATCGACATCGACCATGCCCTGGAAACCCTTGACCACACAAGTGCCAAGGACTTGGACGACTCGCTGGCTGAAGGGCAGATCATCCGCCACTTCACCGCCGGCAGCATCACCCCTGAAGAGTTCAAACACTACAGCGCCCGCCTGCTGAAGATCAGTCGGCAGCGCAAGGAGTTGTCATGACCACGCCAATCCATAAATCGCTGATCGACGAGCAGATCGAAGAGCTGCCCGCTGACCGAATGATCCTGGCCTTCACCCATGAAAAGTGGTTGGGTGCCCTGTCGCTAGCACATGACGCCGGCATTCCCAACGTCCATGCCTGGAGTGGCCGGGCATGCCTTTGCGGTGAGTGGACTGTCGCTTATGGGGTGAAGGCGTGAGCTTCGAAGACAGCGTGGTCGAGGGTAGCCACTGCATGAGCTGCTGCCACCCCATCGGCGAGGACATCGGATATCCGCGCTGCTGCTGGAACTGCGGCGGCGAAAGTAGTGAACAGAATCCGCCAGGCCACAAAAAACGGGCAAAAGCCGAAGCCATGCAGCGCTTCGATGGCTGGCTGATGCGCACAGGACTTGCCTACAAGAAGCACAAAAACGGCTTCCACGTCGTGTTAACGCTCCCTGATGGACGGATGATCGATTGCTGGCCCAGCACGAAAAAGTGGCAGCTCCGTGGCCAGCCAATCAGCCGAAACGGAAAAGCCTTGCATAAATTGGTACTTCAACAACTGAGGCCATGGACATGAAAGCCCTCACTTGGATCCTCACCGCCGGCCTCCTCATGACCATGCTGGCCTACACTGTGGTAAGGAGCGCTCCACTGTCTGCCATGTGCCTCAGCTCTCCCAGGTGCTGCGATGACTAGTCGCCAAGCCGCGGCGAAGAGGAAGAGCCGCGGCGAAGTAGAGGTACGGTTTCACAGCCTGCCCGCTACGCGCCAGGCCTTAGCTGAGTTGACGGCCTGGTCCGGCATTGAAGAACAGGGCGAGGCCATCACGTTGATGATTCACCACCTACATGGCCTCGGCCCAGATGGCGCCCTGCCTTTGCTCACCCCGCCGCGACACGAATACGCGATACCCGAAAACGTGTCGCGGAAATTGAAGCTGGCCTACGACCGAGAAGTTTTGCGCCTTGGCCAGAACGCAACTCCTTGATTATCGAATGCTGATGTCGATTTCCTGCATCAGTTGTCCGTCTTCTAAAGGCTCGGCTTTGATAAAAACAGCCTGGACGTGTGAGTTCTTCTTCTTAAATTTTTCGTCGAGGAAAGCCTGCGCCTCACAAAACTCAAGCACCTGCAGATCATCGCCGCGCCTTTTGATTCTGTTGAAAGTCAGGCCTCCTTGAAACTCGAGGAGCTCTTCGGGATCGAGCCCTTCGAGCTGACGTTTAAGATCTCCAACAGTGAACGGGAAGTTACTCATCTTCTCTCCTTGAGCCGGCTCCTTGCCGGTCAACCGTAATACCCCACCCTCAACCAGACAGGTACGAAAGTGGGGTCTGATTAAGCAATTAATAGCCGCGGCCCGCTCATTGGAACAGGACGCTATGACTGCTAAGCAGGAGAGATATCCATAGTCGCTAGATACCACTTCCCTTGACGAATAGTATCGTGCGCCTCTGCAAGCGAAACGTTATTGAGAAGTCTTTCTTTGATATCGCTCAGAATCGCATCATCTACCTCGTCTAGAACGATGTGAACGGTCGTTTCATCAAGACGGGAAGGCTTAACCGACGAAGGACGTTCGGCCACAATCAACTTGTAAAACTCGGTACGGCCTGGATCATTAATCTCGCCCTTTTGGACGAACACATCAAAAATCCAAGCCAGGTTAGCGTTTTCAATCTGGTTCACTGTGAGTTTCATGTCGCTCCTTGATCCGGCTCCATGCCGGTCACCCGTAATACCCCAACCCAAACCAAATTGCCACCACCGGTCACGGAGGGGAAAGGCGCATCGTTGCTTTAAGGGTTGGCTGGCCTGTCTACACGTTGACCTGTTTCCAAATCCTCAAGCTTAAAGTCCCACCAGTCTTCACTTGGCACAGACTTGAGGCCGTACTCCCGACCAGCGATCAGGTTAACGTCTCGAAAAATCGGTCGTGTCGCCCGGGTCCCTGTCCACTTTTTTATTTCTAAGCGGTGGCGCCCCGCTGTCAATCGATATTCCGTCCGCTGCGTATACAGCGCATAGAGAGTATCTGCCCCATCCACGCTGGCGATCGTGAGCGTTTTTTCAATCGCCCGAATGCCAGCGGTTTGAGAGTTTGGCAGCCCTTCTGCCGCCTTTTCTGTGTACGACTTGCACCCAGCTGCCACCAACAACGTCGCGACACCGAGAATCCGTAGTCCTCGAGCAAACTGCATAACCTGCCTCGTCGATTCGCAAAATTGCTCTATTCAATCCCATCAACTATCAAATTGCCATCCTGGCTCACGGAGAGCGACGCCTGCACTGGAGAAAACCATGTCCCTGCTGCACCAGATACTGGTCGGCGACTGCATCGACATGATGCGAACGCTGCCGGACCAGTCGGTAAACACCTGCGTGACGTCGCCGCCCTACTTCGGGTTGCGGGATTACGGCATGGCTGACCAGATCGGCCTGGAACAGACACCCGCTGAATTCATTGCACGCCTGGTGCTGGTGTTCCGGGAGGTTCGCCGGGTGCTGCGCGATGATGGAACGATCTGGGTAAACATGGGCGACACATACGCTTCAATCGCCGGCGGTTACGTACCAGGTGGATCGACGGGAAAGCACGATATTGTCTCGCTCGCCACCCGCGGCGCGGTGTTGCGCGGCAAGCGACGGTCCCCGCCCAACGCTCTCAAGCAGAAAGATTTGATGGGTATCCCTTGGCGGCTCGCCTTCGCTCTTCAGGACGACGGCTGGTATCTACGCCAGGACATTATCTGGCACAAGCCGAACCCGATGCCCGAATCAACCAGAGACCGCTGCACCAAGGCTCACGAATATTTGTTTCTGCTGAGCAAGTCGCCTCGTTACTACTACGACCAGTCCGCGATCCAGGAGCCCGCCTTCGGGGGGCCAAACCGAAACAGCGATGCAGTTTGGGAGAAACGGGCCGAGCGCCGAGCACGTCATTCCAGGGCAACGGTTCGCCCAGCACGGCCAGGGCGATCCGCGCCAACGCCAGTCGCCGACACCAGGAACAAGCGGAGCGTGTGGACGGTGGCCACCGCTGGTTATTAGGGCGCACACTTGGCCACCTTTCCCCCCGAACTGATCCGGCCCTGCATCCTGGCCGGTGCGCCACGAGGTGGGGTTGTGCTGAACCCTTTCGGAGGCGCGGGCACCACGGCAGTGGTTGCGATGCACGAAGGACGGAGGTCCATCCTATGCGAGCTGAATCCGGAATACGCCGCGATGGCTGAGCGCCGTATTGCTGCGGCGTGGCTCGACGGCGCGGCGCAGATGGATGTGTTTCACGACTCTGTACCTGCGGCCTAAATGTTCACAAGTTAGGAAACTTAGGTTTCCAAAACTTGGTTTGCAACGCCGTGTTGCAATTGTCCCAGTACGCGATAATTGCATCTCGGGCGCCCTTGACAGTTTCGAACGTCCCGGTAGGCTCGGGGATCCCGTTGATTCCGTCATCTACCTGACAACTCAAAATTCCTCCAGGATATGAACGAACGACTCTGGCACGGGTAGCTCGCCCGATGTTGTTGAAGCCAGCCCCCTCAAGTTCAAGCACAACCTCAACCACCTTAACCATCCTACACTCCCTTCCCGGCGCCGTGCCGATCACCCGTAATACTCCATATCAACTCAGGCCGCCGCATTTTTACTGTCAGCTGGAGCGGAATATGAAAACCGCTGCGATCGCAATCACACAGACAACTCCAAACACCATCCTTGCGACCCAAGGAGCTGTCAACCAGAGGCCGGTGGCCCCAGCAATCTGTCCAATGTTTTTCTCGCTGAAATAGCGGCCAGAAGGCGGCTCGCGAAAAGGATTGCCGCAATGGGGGCAGGAGTAGGCTTTATCGGAGATCTTTGCATTGCATTCAGGGCAGTCAATTAGGCTCATTATTTTTTGTCCGTTTTCATTGATGGCTGCAAATCGATATGAAGACTTCATTTTCTGATTTTGGTTCTGGGGCAACCCCTATGACCAACGAATTACGTCAGCTAGCGAGGCCGGCGGCACGCTGACGCTGCGCGGACCTCTTACTCAGCTCACCGAGCAGCTCAAGCGCGCTTCCGCGTGATCACTCCCGGGACGGAATGATTAGTTTTTTGATACGGGCAATAGTTTCAGGATCGTCCGGCTCGTCAACGACAATCAACAAATGGCTTGTATCAGTGAGCTGGGCTGTGGTCGAGGGATGCACCAGTTGCGCCAGCCTCGGCCAAGTGAACACTTCAACGCCGGACTGATCTTGCGGACTGCCCACTAACATCACCGCGCTGTAGCTTTTCAGATCGACCTGATCGATCTCTGCCTCGGTAATCACTCGATCAACCATTTTGCTCTCCCGTGCCCGGCCCCATGCCGGGCCATCAACCAATAGCCCACAAACCCACTTCACGCCACCCTGGCGAGGCGAACTAGCCACTATTTTGCTATTGCACTAACTCGCCAGGCAGGTGAGCATCATCGTCTGATAAACGCCTGAGCCCGCAAGGATGTCCCTTTGAAACTGCCGATAGTCAAGAAAGAAAAGCTCCAACA
Source organism: Pseudomonas sp. MS646 (assembly GCF_036693845.1). NCBI lineage: Bacteria > Pseudomonadati > Pseudomonadota > Gammaproteobacteria > Pseudomonadales > Pseudomonadaceae > Pseudomonas > Pseudomonas sp. MS646. Next base: position 2,868,370 of record NZ_CP144763.1, on the reverse strand, counting down.
AGCGCTAAAGCGTTTCGACGAGAAATTCCGAAACAAACCTGAGTGGAAAGACTGGACAAACAATCAGGCGCATCGCTACGCGGTTAGTGCAAACGATCGACTCTACCCAGCAAAAAAGATTGTGTCCCTGGCTACCGGAACGCCAGTGGGGCTTTTTTCGGGTGGACAGCCCACAAACGGATATCTGAAGCGCCACGGCTTCACAATTGTTAACTTGCCGCGGTCTACCGATCCAGAGCTGCGCTTTGTGAAGGGCCAGGTCTATGATCGGCAGACGGAGATTCATGACCTCTTCGGTGGAAGTAGACAGAGTGGAATCTCACCATCTGCTCAATCGCCTGCGGTATTCATCTTCACGGGTGATTCAGGCGCGCAATACGGATATGCCGACGAATACGATGACAATGGTGTATTTGCCTACACCGGCGAAGGCCAGTCCAGCGACATGACGCTTACCAAGGGAAATCTGGCCATTATTCAGCATGCTAATAAAGGAAAAGCACTTCATCTGTTTGAAGCGCTCGGAAAGAGCCTGGGCCAGCGTTACATTGGCGAGTTTTCTTACGCAAATCATGAGTGGTGCACCGGGAAGGATAAGCACGGAAACGAGCGGCAACTCGTCGTGTTTAATCTCGTACCTGTAGGGCTTGAGCTCTCTCTGGAAGACTTCGATTACGAGGAGGACGAAGTTGTTAGCGACGTCAGCTCGCTCGAAGAAGCAAGAGAGCTAGCACTTCTAGCGGCCGAGGCAGGTTCAGTTGGGGAGAAAGGATTCGCGTTAAGGACGGTATATTACCGGAGCAAGCGGATCGCTAACTATGTATTGAAAAGGGCTGGAGGGATCTGTGAGAGCTGCGGAAAACCAGCGCCGTTCATGAAGAAAAATGGATCGCCCTATCTGGAGCCACATCACGTTAATCGAGTATCTGATGGTGGTCTTGATCATCCCCGATTTATTGGCGCTATCTGTCCTGACTGTCACCGTGAAATTCATCACGGTCTTAACGGCGAAGCGAAGAACGATACACTCAAAAACTATGTAGCCAACATCGAGCGTTGATGTAACTGATTCAAGGGCGAGTCTAACTCGCCCTTACCTATTGCGCTGAACGCTTACTCATTCAACGGCACAAGTTTGAACTGTGCACCTGGTAGCGCGCGCGATGATACGCCCCACCTAAGTTCCTATCGAGCGCCGCATTTTGGGCATGATACTTCCGTCACGTCCTTCGTGTCATTGGATCCACCACGATCTCCTCACCGCACTTGCAAGTAGCCATGTGATGCCTCCTCTAGGGATTCCATGAGCGTAGACCAAACCAAACTTCAACCAATCACGCCACCCTGGCGAGGATCCCCTATGCCTATTCACAACATCGTCAGCATGAGCGGCGGTAAGGACAGCACAGCTACGTTGCTGGTTGCCCGCGAGCTGGAGGTGCCGAACCTCAGCGCAGTAGTGGCAGCGCAGTAGTGGCCGATATCGGGCATGAGCATCCAGAGACTTATGACTACATCCACTACCTGGCCGAAGCCACAGGCGTTCCCATCCGCTGGGTGAAGGCGGACTTCTCCAGGCAGATCGCTGGGAAGCGGAAATTCATCGAGACCAAGTGGCGCGAGAAAGGCGTGGCGGAATCTGTGGTGTTGGGAGCTCTGGAGATTCTGCACCCCACCGGCAACCCGTTCCTGGACCTGTGCCCGTGGAAAGGCCGATTCCCCAGTACCAAGGCGCGCTTCTGCACCGACGAACTCAAGCGCAATCCGATCATCGAGCATGCATATTTGCCGCTCATGGACAGCGAAAACATGCTGCTGTCCTGGCAAGGTGTTCGGGCTGATGAGTCGCCGGCCCGCAAGTACCTACCAGAGTGCGACGAGGTCGGGGGCGGACTATTCAATTACCGGCCCATTTTGAAGTGGACGATTGATTCGGTATTCGAGGCCCACCGGGCAGCTGGAATCAAGCCGAACCCGCTGTACTTGCAAGGCTGCAATCGCGTTGGCTGTATGCTCTGCATAATGTGCGTGAAAGACGAGCTCCGACAGATCGCCGCCCGGTGGCTAGGGGAAGTTGACCGGTTGCGCGAGTGGGAGCGACTGGTGAGCATCGCCAGCAAGCGCGGCGCGGCTACGTTCTTCGCTACCGTGACCGATCCTACTGTCAAAGTCAGATGACAAGGTCAGCGCTGTCACGCACGGCATTGACCGGATAGTCAACTGGAGCAACACGGCGCGGCGCGGGCGTCAGTCCGATATGGTCGACCTCATCGCCCGCTCTGATAGCCAAAACAGTTGCTCTTCAGCCTATGGTCTTTGTGAATGATTAAATTTATTCGCAGGACTGGTTTTCAGTTTCCCCTTCGCCTCAATTTCTGATTGAACTCTACCTGCCAGCTTCTGAAATGCGGCCGATTTTCTATGATCTGAAGCAACAAACATAATTTGCGCGCTATGAAACTCAAAGGGTTTTCGAGTGACAGCGCTTATTGACCGACCGACATACATGGAGAATTTCAAACCAAGTAGGCTGAATGTGTGGAGTCGATCTGCACCAATCCTTCCAGAAGTAGGAAACGTCATGACCGCCGAAGTATCTGCATCCGAATTGACATCGACGAGCAATAACACGTTATCCAGTGTTCCTTCGCCTAACAAAAACCTTCTAAATTCCAATTCGTAGTGGGGGCCGAGTGCGCGCTTGTAAGCATCACACTCATACCCCCAATCCCAAACCTGCGCCCTCCAAAAAATGCTAACCGCAAAGTAGAAGATCGAACTTACAACGGCCGCATCAAGCAAGCGCCCGTCGTACATATCGAATCTCTCACCTTTAGAGATAGATGCCTCAGAATTCAACAGGTCGAGCAGCGGGAACCCGGATGCAGTGGCCCAAAGCCGCCCCATTATCCTCTCGCCACTTTTGGAGAAAAGGTCTTCACACGACGTGCAAAGTAATGGGCGCTTAACTTGTCTATCCGTTTGGATCGCGCTTTTTCTACGAAGATTGATCAAAACAGGTGGACCGTTACCTGTCTCTCCCGTTCCTCGAACATGGGGGTAGGCAGCCGCAGGCATAAAATGGCTGTCGATAAGTTTGCCTTTTTCCTTCTTGCAAAGTCCGCAAATCATAATGTCCCTTCCCCAGAATCCATTCGTCCAATATACCGACGAGGTATGCCCATGCCCACAGAAAACAAAACGGCCGAGCCGCTGCCGACATTGGCGACCGGCGCCGCGCTTGATGCATCGACGTGGACCGACTCCGTCGAACGCCTCCGTTATCACTGCAGCGGCGCCGGCGTTAAATGGCACCACACAGCAGCCACCATTTTCACGGTGCAGACCAAGCGAATCGATTACGGCTACGAGATCGATTACGCCGAAGGCCGCGTTGTGTGCCTGGAGGATCGGTTGTGGTTCAGCCCGAAAGAGTACTGGGACGACCTCGATGGACGAGGACGACCAGCGGAACTATCTCACGGAGCTCGATGACCACACTGTCACTGGCTGGAACAAGCGCTGGGAGATCGTAAACAGCCACTTCACCCGGGAGGCCGCCCAAGCAGCGCGACTATGGCGAAATGCGCGTTTATGTCGAATCGCAGTACTACGCCTGGGAATTCGAAGCCATCAAGGAAGCGATCCTCGACGGCACGCTGACATTCATGCCAAAGCCGGTTGTGAATGCCCATGATCTGGTATCGATGGAGATTGCAGGATGAGCGAAGTTAAGCACTATTTCTGGGTTCAGAAGGCATGTCAGAGGGCGGAAAATCTCCGGACACTTATGTGAGAAGCACATTATGCGACGGGGTCACCGCCGAGAACCAGGCCCTACAACAGCGCCTGACCACGGCAGACAAGCGCATCGACGAGCTGGAGGGAAATTGGCCACCTTGGCGGCGGAGGCTGATGAAGAGGCTTATCCACTCTGCGACTACTGCGCCAAGCCTCTGGACTATGAGCCCTGGCACGGCAGCGAGGGTGAGAACCGGCACATTCGATGACCGTGAGCATGCTGCGCAAGCGCTTCGACGACGCGCGGGAAGCTGCCGGCATACCAAAAGCTGCGTTTCAGATGCGGGATCTGCGCGCAAAGGCCGCCACCGACAAAGAAGAGTCGACAGGCAGCATACGAGAGACCAGGGACCAGCTTGGACACACAACCGTAAGTATGACGGAGCAGTACATTCGCCGGCGCCGCGGTGCCAAAGTTACGCCGACGAAATAAGCGAATTGCGGAAAAGATTTTCAGATTGCGGAAAACACAAAGGGCCTACCCGGCAGAAAAAACCGTGCAAGCCCTTGTTTTATATGGTGCCCGAAGCCGGAATCGAACCGGCACGCCCTTACGAGCGGGGGATTTTAAGTCCCATGCGTCTACCAGTTTCGCCATTCGGGCGGTAGCGCGGTGTAGCCTTGAAAGGCTGGCAAGATGGGGATCTGCCAGGATCGAGGCGGGTGCAACAAGAAGGGGAATATATACATCCCTCCCCGGCGAAGCAAGGTTGCTCATGTCCTTTTCAAGACAAAACCTTTCCCTGCTCCGTAAACAAAAAAGCTCTGTAGATCATGGATCTACAGAGCTTTTTAAAAGTGGAGGCCGAAGTCGGAATCGAACCGGCGTAGGTGGATTTGCAATCCACTGCATAACCATTTTGCTATTCGGCCTCAAAACGTTCGATGCAATACAGCCACATCAACCGCGTACAAACCTGATCAGGAAAACAGGCTTTTTAAAAGCGCTATCTCCTTGAAAACATTGAGATTTTTTACGTCCCAGTGCGTTCGATGGGCGCAATTATGTACTCATTTCCCAAAGCTGACAACCCCTTGATTTCAAAAAAAAATTGGCGTCGAGCTGATTTCCGTGCCTGATGATTCACTCGGCGGTTGATGTCCGTGGCGAGGGAGCTTGCTCCCGCTGGGCTGCGCAGCAGACCTGTTTATGAGCGTTGCGCACTCAAGCGGGAGCAAGCTCCCACGCCACCGATCCCTCACTGACAGTCGCGGCCCAGGGTCATTGCCGGTAACATACCGGCCTCCCCCGCAACCCTTCGGCCACTCGCCGAATAAGCCGATTCCATGCCTTTTGAACTCAGCGTTGACCTCACTACCCTCGCTATCCTGATTCTTGTCGCGTTCCTTGCCGGTTTCATCGATGCCATTGCCGGCGGTGGCGGCCTGTTGACCACCCCGGCGCTGTTGACGGCGGGCCTACCACCGCACCTGGTCCTGGGCACCAACAAACTGAGCTCGACCTTTGGCTCGGCTACGGCCAGTTTCACCTTCTACCGGCGCAAGCTGTTTCATCCCCGGCAATGGACCCACGCCCTGGTCGGCACGCTGATCGGGGCCTTGGTTGGGGCGGTCGTCGCCCATTACCTGCCCGCCGAATGGCTGAACAAGATGCTGCCGGTGATCGTCTTCGCCTGTGGCCTGTACCTGTTGTTTGGCGGCACGCCCAAGGCCCCCCTGGACAGCGACGCCCCGATCAAGAAGACCTGGCAAGCACCCCAAGGCTTCAGCCTGGGTTTCTACGACGGTGTCGCCGGTCCCGGTACGGGCGCGTTCTGGACGGTCAGCAGCCTGCTGCTCTACCCCATCGACCTGGTCAAGGCCAGCGGCGTGGCGCGTAGCATGAACTTCGTCAGCAACATCGCTGCGCTGTCGGTGTTCATCTTTTCCGGGCAAGTGGACTGGGTCATTGGCCTGAGCATGGGTCTGTCGGTGATGACCGGGGCGTTCTTCGGGGCTCGCACCGCCATCAGCGGCGGCGCGAAGTTCATCCGGCCGGTGTTCATCACCGTGGTGTTGGGCCTGACGGTGCGTCTAGCCTGGCAGCACTGGTTCAGCATGGCCTAGACGACGAGCCACGTAGAGGTCGATCAGGTAGCGCGCGATGGAGCGCGAGGCCGGCAGCGGTGGCAGGTTGTGCACGTTGAACCACTGGGCGTCCTCGATTTCGTCCTCCTGGGGCACGATGTCGCCACTGGCGTACTCGGCGTGGAAACCCAGCATCATCGAATGGGGGAACGGCCAGCACTGGCTGCCCACGTACTGGATGTTCTTCACCTCGACGCTGACTTCTTCGCGCACTTCGCGCACCAGGCAGTCCTCGGCGGACTCACCAGGCTCGGCGAACCCTGCCAGGGTGCTGTAGACACCGCTGACGAAACGCGGAGAACGCGCGAGCAGGACCTCATCGCCGCGAGTGATCAACACGATCATGCTCGGCGAAATCCGCGGGTAGTGGCGCAAGTCGCAGGCATCACAGTACATGGCGCGTTCCCGTGGGACCTGGCTCATGCGCTTGCCGCAACTGCCACAGAATCGATGCTCGCGGGCCCAGGTGCCGATCTGCGCCGCATAGCCCAACACCTTGTAGAGCGTGTGGTCATCCTCGAGCATGAACGCCCGCAGGCCCTTCCAGTTGCACCCTGCTATCTCCTGCGTGCCCTGCAACTCCAGCAGGTACACCGGCTCGCCATCCAGGTGACCGATACCGTGTTCGGCAAGGATCGACAGGTCCTGGCGCTTGAGCCATTCGCGGGGAAACAGTGCGCCGTTGTCATCGAACAGAAAGCCTTCCGGGCTTCGGGCCACAGCCCAGCCGCCAGGAAGTTCGGTGTCGATTACTGCGGTGGTCCAGCGTGAAATCATGGTCAGTCAATCCAGAAATTCGGGTTTCTGTTTGCTCATATGGGCGGCCATGGCCACGCGCAGGTCGGTCGATTGCAACATGGCGGCGTTCCACGTGGCGACATACTCCAGCCCGTCGTCGATGCGGTGGTCGCGCATGTAGCTGATCATTTCCTTGGTGCCGGTCACGGCGATCGGCGACTTGGCGGCGATCTCCCGGGCAATGCCCATCACGCCGTCGAGCAAGCCGGCCGCGTCGCTGTAGACACGGTTGACCAGGCCAATGCTGCGCGCTTCGTCGGCCCCGAAGGTACGCCCCGTATAAGCGAGTTCACGCAGCATGCCGTCCCCGATGATCCGGGGCAAGCGTTGCAACGTGCCAACATCGGCGGCCATGCCGATATCGATTTCCTTGATCGAGAACTGGGCGTCCTCGGCTGCGTAGCGCATGTCGCAGGCCGCGATCAGGTCGATGGCACCGCCCAGGCAATAGCCCTGGATCGCCGCCAGCACGGGTTTGCGGCAGTTGTCGACGGCGTTGAACGAGGCTTGCAGTTGCAGGATCTTGCGTCGCAACAGGCGCGCATTGCGGCCCACGTCCTTGCCCATTTCGTTGGCCACGCCGGCCAGCATCATCAGGTCTATCCCCGATGAAAAATGTTTGCCGGCCCCGCTCAGCACCACCACCCGTGCCTCGTCGGTGTCATCGATCCATTGGAAGATCTCGATGATCTCGCTCCAGAACGCGGCGTTCATCGAATTGATCTTTTCCGGCCGGTTGATCTGCACGTGGGCGATGTTGTCTGCAAGTTCGACGCTGAACGCTTGGTATTGCGACATGGCAGTGATCCTTTACCGGCTGAAAAGAGGCCTGAACTATAACAAGCCAACGCGACGGGACGTAGGCAGTGCATCGGCCAAAAGCGGGACTCGATGGCAGCGATAAAGATGATCCGTGGCGAGGGAGCTTGCTCCCGCTGGGCTGCGCAGCGGCCCCATTTTTTGAGTGCTTCGCACTCAGGCATGAGCAAGCTCCCTCGCCACAGGCTAATTAATCAACCTTGTCAGTCGCCTCCAGCCGCCCGTCCCACCCTCCCCCCAGCGCGGCAATCAACTGCACGCTGGCGATCAGGCGGCTCTGCTGCAGGCTCAGCACGCTACGCTCATTGCTCAAGGCGGTGGCCTGGACAGTCACCACATCCAGGTACGCGATCAACCCGGCCTTATACTGGTTCTGGGTCAGGCGCAAGGACTCGCGAGCGGCATCGAGGGCCTCCTGGCGCACACGCGCCTCATCTTCCAGCACCTTGAGCTGGATCATGTAGTTCTCCACCTCACGAAAGCCGTCGAGCACGGTCTGGCGATAAGTGGCGACGGTCTGGTCGTAGGCGGCGACGCTGCGGTCGACTTCCGCCGAGCGCTGGCCGCCGTCGAACAGGGTCATGGCCAGCTGCGGCCCAACCGACCAGAAACGGTTCGGCACGCTCACCCAGTTGTCATAGGTACTGCTGCTGTAGCCACCGCTGAGGCTCAAGGTCAGGTCCGGGTAATAAGCCGCCTTGGCCACGCCGATGTTAGCGTTGGCGGCCATCACCGAGCGCTCGGCCGAGGCGATGTCCGGCCGGCGCTCGAGCAGTTGCGAGGGCAGCGCCACCGGGATTTGCGGCAGCGCCGGGACCTCCTGGGTCTCGGCCAGGTTGAACTCGGCCGGCGGCAGGCCCATCAGCACGGCGATGGCGTTTTCGAACTGGGCCCGCTGCCAGATCAGGTCGATCAGGTCGCCCTGGGTGGTCTTGAGCTGGTTCTGGGCCTGGGCTACCGCGTCCCTGCCGGAAACGCCGGCGCGGTATTGGTTCTCGGTCATTTTCAGCGAGCGCTGATAGTTGTCGACGGTGCTTTGCAGCAAACGCTTCTGTTGATCGAGAACCCGCAGTTGCAGGTAGTTCTGCACCAGCTCCGACTGCTGGCTCAGGCGCATGGCGGCGAGGTCGGCAAAGCTGGCCTGGGCGCTCGCCTCGTCGGCTTCGAGGGTACGCCGCAGCTTGCCCCAGATGTCGGCCTCCCAACTGACGCCCGCCTGGGCGTTGTAGGTGTCGCGGATACCGCTGGATGAACTGCTCAGGCTCGAACTGCTGCTGCCGGTGCCCTGGCTGGAGCGGGTCTTGCCCACGGTCAGGTCCACGCTCGGAAAAAACGCGCCCCGGGCACTGCGCACCAGCGCCCGGGCCTGGCGGTATTGCGCCTCGGCCTGGGCCACGGTCTGGTTGGAGGTATTGAGCGTTTCCACCAGGCCGTTGAGCTGCGTATCGCCGTACAACTCCCACCAGGCGCCTCGGGCCAAGGCGTCGCTGGGATTGGCCTGGCGCCAGCCCTGGGCCTGTTTGTACTGCGCTGGCGCGGCGGCCGACGGGCGCTGGTAATCCGGGCCGATGGCGCAGGCACTGAGCATCGCCACGCACAGCGCCAGGCTCAGTCCCCGTGACCCACGGGCGGTCGCCAACACGGTGGCAAGATGGAAAGGCGAACGATCGGTCATAGCGGAGTTTCCAGGGCAGCATCAGTGCGCACGCCGCGCCAGCGGTTGAAGCGATGGCGCAACTTATCAAGATAGAGGTACACCACCGGCGTGGTGTAGAGGGTCAGGACCTGGCTGAACACCAGCCCGCCAATGATGGTCAGGCCCAGCGGCTGGCGCATTTCCGCGCCTTCGGCATTGCCGAGCAGCAGCGGCAAGGCCCCCAGGATCGCCGCCAGGGTGGTCATCAGGATCGGCCGCAAGCGCAGCAGGCAGGCACTGCGGATCGATTCGAGCGGCGATTGGCCGCCTCGCTCCAGTTGCAGCGCCAGGTCGATCATCAGGATCGCGTTTTTCTTCACCACACCGATCAGCAGGAACAGCCCCAGCAGTGAAATCAGGCTGAACTCGCTGCCCAGCGCATAGATCGACAGCAACGCGCCGACCCCGGCCGATGGCAGCGTCGAGAGGATGGTCAGCGGGTGGATGTAGCTCTCGTACAGCACGCCCAACACCAGGTAGACCGCCAACAATGCCCCGAGAATCATGAACGGCTGGCTCTTCTGGGTCGCCGCGAATGCGTCGGCGGTGCCGGCCATCTTCACGATGACGTCTTCGGGCATGCCGAGCCTGGCAATGGCGCGCTCGATGGCAGCGCTGCCCTGCTCCACCGTCACGCCCTCGGCCATGTCGAACGAAATGCTCTCGGAGGCGAACTGGCCTTCATGGCTGACCCGGTCGTCTTCCAGGCTGTTCTCGTAATGGGCAATGGTCGACAGTGGCACTCGCGCGCCGTCGGCCGTGATCACCTGGACTTGCTCCAGGGTGCTCGGGTCCTGGGCGTACTTGGGATTGACCTCCATCACCACCTGGTACTGGTTGAGGCTGTCGTAGATGGTGGAGATCTGCCGTTGGCTGTAGGCGTTGTTGAGCACCGCCGTGACCATGTTCATGTCGATGCCCAGGCGCTTGGCCTGGTCGCGGTCCACCACCAGTGTCACTTGCTGCGCCCCGCCACCGTCGCGCGCGTCGATGGCGGTCAGCTCCGGCAGGGCACGGAACGCCGCCGTGACCTTGGGGTACCACTCGCGCAGGGACGCCAGGTCGGCACTTTGCAGGATGTAGGAATACTGCGAGGTGGTCTGCTCGCGCCCGCCACCGAACTGCAGGTCCTGGTCGGCCATCAACATGAGCTGGGCACCAGGAACCTTGGGCATCTCCTTGCGCAAGCGCTCGATGACTTTCTGCGCGGAAATCTCCCGGTCCTTGATCGGCTTGAGGCGCACCAGCATGAAGGCATTGTTGGTGCCGTTGTTGCCGCCAATGAAGCCAGCGACGCTCTGCACCGCATCATCCTTGAGCACAGCACGCCGGAAGATTTCCATCTTCGGTTGCATCACGTTGAACGACAGCCCGTCATCGCCGCGCACGAAACCGATCAACTGGCCGGTGTCCTGCTGCGGCATGAAGGTCTTCGGCACCACCACGTACAACGCCACGTTCACCCCGATGGTCACCAACAGGCTGAGCAAGGTCAGGCGGCGATGGCGCAGGACCCAGTCCAGGCTGGTGGCGTAGCCACGCACCATGCGCTCGTTGAGCCGCTGACTCCAGCGTTGCAAGCGGTTTTCCTGCCCCGGCACGTGCGGCTTGAGCCAGCGGGCGCAGAGCATTGGCGTGAGCGTCAGCGAAACCACCAGCGAGACCACGATGGACGCGGCCAGGGTGATGGAGAACTCGCGGAACAAGCTCTCGATGATCCCGCCCATGAATAGGATCGACAGGAACACCGCCACCAGGGAGACGTTCATCGACAGCAGGGTAAACCCGACTTCACTCGCCCCCAGGTAGGCCGCCTTCATCGGCGCCACGCCCTCGTCGATGTGCCGGGAAATGTTCTCCAGCACCACGATGGCATCGTCCACCACCAGCCCGGTGGCAAGGATCAGCGCCATCAGCGACAAGTTGTTCAACGAAAAGCCGTACAGGTACATCACCGCGAACGTGCCCACCAGCGACACCGGTACCGCCAGGGTCGGGATCAGCGAAGCACGGAAGTTGCCGAGGAACAGGAACACCACCAGCACCACCAGGGCCACGGCGATCAGCAGGGTCATTTCCGCTTCATGCAAGGTCGCCTTGATCACCGGCGAGCGGTCCATCGCCAGGTTCAGCTTGACGCTGGCCGGCAGCACCGCCTGCAACGCCGGCAACTGGGCCTTGATCTCGTTGACCGTCTCGATGATGTTGGCCCCGGCCTGCCGGTTGATCACCAGCAGCACCGCGGCATCGTCATTGAAGAAACCGCTGTTGTAGCGGTCCTCGACGCTGTCGGTGACTTTCGCCACGTCCTTGAGCCGCAACACCGAGCCATCCTGGTAACGGATGATCAGCGTTTCGTAGTCCTTGGCCTTTTCCAACTGGTCGTTGGCCTGGACCTGCCACATGCGCCGCTCGTCCTCCACCGACCCTTTGGGCCGGCGCACGTTGCTGTTGGCAATCGCGGTGCGCACGTCATCCAGGGCCACGCCGTACTGGTCCAGCGACTTGGGCTCCAGTTCGATGCGCACCGCCGGCAGAGAGCTGCCGCCGATCTGCACTTCACCGACGCCCGAGACCTGGGACAGGCTCTGGGACAGGATGGTCGAGGCCAGGTCGTAGAGCTGGCCTTTCTCCAGCACGTCCGAGGTCAGCGACAGCACCATGATCGGTGCCTGGGACGGGTTGACCTTCTTGTAGGTGGGCATGCTGCGCATGCCACTGGGCAACAGGTTGCGCGAAGCATTGATCGCCGCCTGCACCTCCCGCGCCGCGCCGTTGATGTCGCGGTCCAGGTCGAATTGCAAAATGACGCGGGTGGAGCCCTGGCTGGAGCGGCTGCTCATGGTGTTGACCCCGGCGATGGCGCCGAAGGAGCGTTCCAGGGGCGTTGCCACCGTCGACGCCATCACTTCCGGGCTGGCGCCCGGCAGGCTGGCCTGGACGACAATCACCGGGAAATCCATCTGCGGCAGCGGCGACACCGGCAACAGGCCGAAGCACACCCCGCCGAGCAGCGTGATGGCGAAACTCAGGAGCATGGTTGCCACGGGACGGCGGATGAAGGGGCCGGAGAGGTTCATCAGCAACCGCTCCGGGCTTCAATGCGCAAGTTGTCGTGGCGAGGGAGCTTGCTCCCGCTTGAGTGCGCAGCGCTCACACGAGGGGCCGCTGCGCAGCCCAGCGGGAGCAAGCTCCCTCGCCACGGAGCGTTCGCCCGCCCCAGGTTTTCGGGCGTCGCCGTCATGCCTGCACCTCTTTCCCATCCGGCTTGGCGAAGCGGCGGCCCAGGCGGTCGAAATACAGGTAGATCACCGGCGTGGTGAACAGCGTCAGCACCTGGCTCACCAGCAGCCCACCCACCATCACCAACCCCAGGGGTTGGCGCAGTTCGGCGCCGGAGCCGGTGGCCAGCATCAGCGGCACCGCCCCGAACAAGGCGGCCAGGGTGGTCATCAGGATCGGCCGAAAGCGCAGCAGCGCGGCCTGGTAGATCGCCGTCTGCGGGTCCACGCCCTGGTTACGTTCGGCGTCGAGGGCGAAGTCGATCATCATGATCGCGTTCTTCTTGACGATGCCGATCAGCAGGATGATGCCGATGATCGCGATCATCCCCAGGTCGTTGCCGGTGAGGATCAGGGCCAGCAAGGCGCCGATGGCCGCCGATGGCAGCGTGGACAGGATCGTGATCGGGTGGATGTAGCTTTCGTACAGCACACCGAGGACGATGTACATGGTCACCACGGCCGCCAGGATCAGTAGCAAGGTACTCGACAGCGAGGCCTGGAACGCCTGGGCCGCACCCTGGAACTCGGTCTGTACCCCCAGCGGCATGCCGATGTCGTGCTGGACCTTTTCGATCACCTCCACCGCGTGCCCGAGGGCCACGCCGGGGGCGAGGTTGAACGACATCATCACCGCCGGGAACTGGCCGATGTGGGCAATCGCCAATTGCGCCTGGCGTTCCTCGACCCGGGCCAGGCTCGACAGCCGCACTTGCCCGCCGTCGGTGGTCTTGACGTGAATCTGGTCCAGCGCCTGGGGCCCGATGCGCTCCCCGGCCTGGGCCTGCAGCACCACGCGGTACTGGCTGGCCTGGGTGTAGATGGTGGAAATCTGCCGCTGGCCGAAGGCGTCATACAAGGCATCGGTGATGTTCGACACCGACACGCCCAGGCGTGACGCGGCATCGCGGTCGATCACCAGATAGACCTGGAGGCCCTTGTCCTGCAAGTCGCTGGCGACGTCGGTCAGTTCCGGCTGGCTGGCCAGGGCTTCGACCAGCCGACCGCTCCAGAGGCTGAGCAACTCGGCGTCCGGCGACGACAGGCTGAACTGGTACTGGGTGCGGCTGACCCGGTCCTCGATGGTCAGGTCCTGCACCGGCTGCATGAACAGGCGGATGCCCACCAGTCGATCCAATTGCGGCTGCAACCGGGCAATGATCTCGGTGGCGCTGTCATCCCGTTCGCCGTGGGGCTTGAGGTTGATCAACAGGCGGCCGCTGTTGAGCGTGGCGTTGTCGCCGTCCACGCCGATGTAGGACGACAGGCTGTCCACCGCTGGATCGGCGAGGATCACCTTGGCCAGTTGCTGCTGGCGTTCACTCATGGCGGCAAACGAAATCGATTGCGGCGCTTCGGAAATGCCTTGGATCACGCCGGTGTCCTGCACCGGAAAAAATCCCTTGGGCACGGCCAGGTACAGCACCACCGTCAGCACCAGGCTACCCACCGCCACCAGCAGGGTCAGCGGCTGGTGCTTGAGTACCCACTGCAACCGGCGTCCGTAGCCGGCGATCAACCAATCGATCCAGGCCCCGCTGGCGCGGTAGAAACGGCCTTGTTCGTGTGCCTTGGGTTCACGCTTGAGCAGGCGCGCGCACATCATCGGCGTCAGCGTCAGGGACACCACCAGGGAAATCAGGATCGCCACCGCCAGGGTGATGGCGAACTCACGGAACAGCCGCCCTACCACGTCCGCCATGAACAGCAGCGGGATCAGCACGGCGATCAGCGACAGCGTCAGGGATACCAGGGTGAAGCCGATCTGCTTGGCCCCCTTGAGCGCGGCCTGCAACGGACTGTCGCCTTCTTCGATATAGCGGGCGATGTTTTCCAGCATGACGATGGCGTCGTCCACCACGAACCCGGTGGCGATGGTCAGGGCCATCAGCGTCAGGTTGTTGATGGAGAAGCCCGCCAGGTACATCACGCCGAATGTCCCGATCAACGACAGCGGCACCGCCACGGACGGGATGATGGTGGCGCTGACACGGCGCAGGAACAGGAACGTCACCATGACCACCAGGGCAATGGCGATCAGCAGTTCGTGTTGCACATCGGTGACCGAGGCGCGGATGGTCTGGGTACGGTCGGTGAGCACGGTGACGTCGAGGCCGGCTGGCAGGTTGTCAGTGATGCTGGGCAGCAGGGCCTTGATCCGATCCACCACCTCGATGACGTTGGCCCCCGGCTGGCGCTGGATGTTCAGCAGCACGGCCTGGTTTTCGTTGGCCCAGGCGGCAAGGCGCTCATTCTCGGCACCATCGACGATCTGCGCCACATCCTTGAGCCGCAACGGCGCGCCGTTGGCATAGGCCAGGATCAGCTCGGCGTAATCCTTGGGCGAGGTCAACTGGTCGTTGGCGTCGAGCATCGAGACCCGGGTCGGGCCGTCGAAGTTGCCCTTGGGCTGGTTGACGTTGGACGCACCGATCAGCGTGCGTACATCCGCCAGGTTCAGGCCGTTGGCCGCCAGCGCCTCGGGGTTGACCTTGATCCGCACCGCCTGGCGCTGGCCACCGGCAATGGTCACCATGCCGACCCCGCTGATCTGCGCGATCTTCTGCGCCATGCGGGTGTCCACCAGGTCATTGAGCTTGGGCAGCAGCATGGTCTTGGAAGTAATCGCCAGGGTCAGCACCGGGGTGTCCGCCGGGTTGACCTTGTTGTACACCGGCGGCGCCGGCAGGTCGTTGGGCAGCAGGTTGGTGGCGGCGTTGATCGCCGCCTGCACCTGTTGCTCGGCGACGTCCATGTTGATTTCGAGATTGAAGCGCAGGGTGATCACCGACGCGCCACCGGAACTGGTGGAGGCCATCTGCGTCAGGCCCGGCATCTGCCCGAACTGGCGCTCCAGGGGCGCGGTCACCGCACTGGTCATCACATCGGGGCTGGCGCCGGGGTACAGGGTCATCACGCGGATGGTCGGGTAATCGACCTGGGGCAACGCCGACACCGGCAACAGCCGATAGGCGATCAGGCCGGCCAGGACGATGGCCAGCATGCTCAGGGTCGTGGCGACCGGACGCAGGATGAACAGCCGCGAGAGATTCATGCGCCGCCCTTTTTCGCCTTGTCGGCCGCTGCCGATTCAGCCGGCGCCGCCGCGGTCTTGCCCTGCAAGTGTTCGGTGGGTGAAGTGGGCACGTCCTGGCTGTCGTTGACCACTTCCACTTCGCTGCCTTCCTTCAGGCGGTCGGTGCCTTCCAGCACCACCCGATCGCCGGCGGCCAGGCCTTCGGTGACCACGGTGTTCTCGCCGTCGCTGGCGCCGATCTTGAGTTTCTTGAGGGTGACTTTCTTGTCGCCCTCCAGGGCATAGACAAAGGTGCCATTGGTGCCGAACTGGATGGCGGCCGTCGGTGCCAGGATCACGCCCTTGAGGGTGTCGGCCAGCAGGCGCACGTTGACGAACTGGTTAGGAAACAGCGACTGGTCGCGGTTATCGTAGCGAGCCTTGAACTTCAGGGTGCCGGTGGTCACGTCGATCTGGTTGTCCAGGCTCTGCAGGACACCCTTGGCCTGGAGTTTTTCGTCACCCCGGTCCCAGGCTTCGACCGGCAGCTTCGCGCCACTGTGGTAACGGGCCAGCACGGTTTCGAGGCTGTTTTCCGGAAGGGTGAACACGACGCTGATTGGTTGGGTCTGGGTGATGACCGCCAGGGCCGTGGTGTCGTTCGCCGCCACCAGGTTGCCGACATCCAATTGGCGCAAGCCGACGCGCCCGGAGATCGGCGCACGGATCTTGGTGAATTCAAGGTTGAGCCTGGCGTCGTTGACCGCCGCCTGGTTGGTCTTCACCGTGCCCTGGTACTGGCCTACCAGCGCGGCGGCCGTATCGAGAGTCTGCTTGGCGATGCTGTCTTCGGCATACAGCCCGCGATAACGCTCCAGATCCACTTGGGCATTCTTTAATTGCGCCTGGTTCTGCAACAGCGTGCCTTCGGCCTGGAGCAACGCGTTCTGGTATGGACGCGGGTCGATCTCGGCCAGCAGGTCGCCGGCCTTGACCATCTGCCCTTCTTCAAAGGCAATCTTGACCAGTTCCCCGCCCACCCGGCTGCGCACATTGATGGTGTTGAGCGCCGTGACCGTGCCCAGCGCCTTGTAGTACAGCGGGAAATCACCGGTGACCGCCGGCGCCACGCGGACCGGGATCGGCCCCGAGGCGCCGCCGAATCCAGGCCGCATGCCGCCCGAGCGTCCCATGTGCCCGGCTGCGGCCTTCTGCCCTGCCCCAGGCTTCTGGGTCGTGCTGGAGGGCCAGAACTTCCAGGCCAGCAGCGCGACGACCAGGAGGATAAGCAAGCCGAATAGCCAGCGGCGGGGATGACGGGAAACAGAGGATTGCATGGAGTGATCAACCATTGGGCGCGTGGGCTTCTTCTACGGGAGGCTGAACGATAAGCACTGGGCGGTATTTAGCAAAGCGGCTTTACCGGCAATTTACCTTGGGCTTACCTTTCGTCAAATCGGCTAAAGCCTTGAAGTACAAATAAAAACGGCCTGGGTTGGACCCTGGCCGTCGAAATTGTAATAAATGATCTGTTTCAGAACACTTATTTCAGGATGCCTGGTTTCACGGCATCACTTCAGCGCGCTGAGCGCCGCGTCGTAGTTAGGCTCTTCGGCGATTTCCTTGACCAGCTCGCTGTGCAGCACGGTGTCGTTCTCGTCCAGCACGACGACGGCACGGGCGGTCAGGCCCTTGAGCGGACCATCGGCAATGGCCACGCCATAGTTCTGGATGAACTCGGCACCGCGCAGGGTCGACAGGCTCTGGACGTTGTCCAGGCCTTCGGCGCCGCAGAAACGTGCCTGGGCGAACGGCAGGTCGGCGGAGATGCACAGCACCACGGTGTTATCCAGCTCGTTGGCCTGGGCATTGAACTTGCGCACAGAGGTGGCGCAGGTCGGCGTGTCGACGCTTGGGAAAATATTCAGCACCTTGCGCTTGCCGGCGAAGCTCGCCAGGGTAACGTCGGACAGATTGCCGGCCACCAGGGAAAAGGCTGGCGCCTTGGAGCCGGCTTGGGGCAATTGGCCGTTGACTTGAACCGGGTTGCCTTTGAGCGTGACTTGAGCCATGAACGGATTCCTTCTGACAGGTTTGAAAGGTCGAGGCCGGAGTTAACCATGAAATGCCGCCATGACCTATGCCCGGACAGAAAAAGTCATGCTTCGGGCGCCGCTACTTGGCCTTGAGTTTCAGGAATGACTGGTGCATGTCATTCGCCCAGCCATCGATGACCGGTTTGACATCATCGACTTTCATCACCTGGGCGTCGTTGGCCAACGGCTTGCCCGTGCCTTTGCGCACCACCTGGGCGATCACGGCATTGCTGCCGCCGTCGAGAAACACCGCTTCGGTGCCCAGAGTGGTTTCCTGGTCACGAATACCACTGGCCGTGCTGACCGCCGCCGCCACCAGGGCAATCGGCACCACTTCATAAGGCTTCAGGCCTTGGGTCTTGCTGCCCACGGCAGTAATGGCCGCGCGCATCACCAACACCCCAGGGCCCGGGCTCTTGGCCAACGGCAGGGATCTTCCCGCTTCACGCATGAGCGCCTGGTCGTAGTAAGCCGTGATGCCGGACAAGGTGGCCTGAGGAATCCTGACGGTCGGCTGGGGCTTGGGATAAAGCTGCGTCGGCTCGATATAGATGCTGGTGTATTTGCTCGGGTCGATCGTGGGATCAATCCAGCGCATCACCTCGGCGCCCGACGGCGACTTGTCCTGCTTGAGCCGGCTGTAATCGCCCAGGAAACCGGAGTACTCGTCCGGCTGGGTGACTTGAGTGGAGCAACCCAACAAGGCGAGCGAGGCGATGCAGACGCTGCCAATCATTGACGCGAGTTTCATGCGGCCACTCCTGTCATCCACCCGGGACCGGGTTTGAGTTAAAGGTATAGACAATGCCTGGGGTTTTGCCTGTTTTATCGAAGGCGCCCGACGATGGGAGCAAACCTGCCCGCGACGCGCTCGGTCAGCCGGCATACCCGTGGACCGTGCCGACGCCTTCGCGGGCAAGCTCACTCCTACAGGCATTTGAGGTAGATGCCGATGGGGCCAGGGCTTATGTCTGAAACCAGTCCCGACGCTCATCCAGGGTATGGCGGATCAGCTCGACGAGCATTTGTATCTCTGCCGAGGCTTGGGCGTCGGCGTTGATGGCCATCCATACTTCGCGCTGCATCGGCGAGCCGAAGATGCCCGGCAAGGCCACCAGGCCGCGGTCGAAGCGGCTCATGTACTGCGGCACCAGGCCAATGCAGGCGCTGCATCGGATCATCTCCAGCATCAATTCATAGGATTGCACCTGCACCACGCCGGCCCGGCGCTGCTCCATCAGGCTGTTCCAGGGCGTGAAGCTGTCCACCTGCCGGTCCGCCAGCCATTGCACCAGCATGTAGTCGTTCAGATCCTCCAGGCGCTGCGGACGCGTCGCCGGCCGCGAATAGCGCTTGGCCATGTGTGGCACATAGTCCAGCCGCGCCAGGCGCTGCGCCGGCAACGTAGCGAAGCTGGGCCCCGGCATCGTCGCCTGGGTATCACTGAGCCACAGCACCAGGTCGGCACTGACGGCTTGCAGCGCCAGGTCGCTGTCCAGGGTGATGATCTGCAAGCGGACGCTGGCATTGCGTCGCAACAGCGAGATCAGGTCGCGCCCGAGGATGTCGTGCAGGATCGGTTCGGCCACCGCCAGGCGAATCAGCGGCTGGTCGTTCAGCGGCGGCGTCCCTTCCTGAGCCAGGGCAATCAAGCGTGCCTGCAATTGCCGGCCTTCGCGGCTGAGGGTCAGGGTGCTGCCCTGGTAACTGAACAGCGAGCGTTGCAGGCGCCCTTCCAGGTGCGCCAGTTGCTTGCGCAACCAAGTGGCCTTGACGTTGAGGCTGCGCGCCGCTTGCATGAAGCAGCCACATCGCGCACTGACCAAAAAACATTGCACCACCTGGGGCTCGATGTTCCCGGCCAAGGCAAGCCAGGGGTCAGGGGCACGCAACGGGGTGCGATAAGGGTGGATGACAGCCTGGCGTCCTGCTGGCTCGGTGAAGGTCATGGGTGACTCCCTGTCGGTTGTACGGATAAGCAGGTGCTACACAATCATTCATTTCTGGTTGAACGCGCCTCTGGCAAGAGGTAACACCCTTCGAGTCCAAGGCTAGCGGACCTCCTCCAGGACCTTGCTCAACTGCGCCCCGTCAATGCTCAAGGTCGCGGTGTCGAGCATGCCCTCCAGGTAGGCCTTGGCGATCTGTTCCTGGCGCTGGGCGCGCAGGGCCTGGGTCAACCGTTCGCGGACTTCCTCCAGGGTCGCGTCCCGGGCCGGCTGCTGCTCGGTGAGCTTGATCACATGGAACCCCGCCGCACTCTGCACCGGGTCGGAAACGGCGCCGACCTTCATCCGCGCCACCGTCTCGCGAACCGGTGGCACGAATTGCTGCAACGGCTGGTAGCCACTGTCGCCACCGCGCTCGGCACTGCCGCGCTCCTGGGAATAGCGGCTGGCCAGGGCGGCAAACTCGGCCGGCGACGCCTGGGCCTTCTTGCTCAACTCCAGCGCTTGTCGGCGCACCGCCTCCACCGTTTGCGGCTCGGTGGCGGCGAGGAATATCTGACTGACGCGGTACAGCGCCGGCGCGGTCCAGTTGGCTTTGCCGGCATCGTAGGCCTGCTTCAGCTCGTCTTCGCTGGGGTACCCGGCGGGCACCTGGCTGACCGATTGCAAGTAGTCGCGAAACACGATCTGCTCGGTCGCCGCCCGGGTCTGGCGCTCCACGTCCGGACGCTGTCGCCAGCCTTGCGCGTCGGCCTGCTCCAGCACGGCTTTTTCTGCCAGGCGCGCGCGGATCCAGCCTTCGAGCGCGGTGCGATTGCCGCGCATCTGCTGACGCACCTCGGGGGTCAGCGCTGCCAGCAGCGACTTGAGTTCGTCCGGGCTGACCTGCTGGTTGCCCAGCCGGGCCAGGCTCGGCGATTCGGACGAAACCACGCTGACGGCCTGCACCGCGGCCACCGGATCGCTGCCCGGCCGCATGCCCAGGACTACCGCCACGGCGACCAGTCCCAGGGTTGCGGCGCTGACGACAAAGGTCGGCTTGTTCACGATGCGACAGCCTCTTGCAGTGCAGCCTCGGCCGGCGACGCCGGGTCTTGCAGCCGCGCGGCGTTCTGGCTGTATTCGCGCAGGTAGACAATGAATTCCTGTAGCAGGCGGTCCCACAGTTCAAGCTGGCTGCGCAGGTGATCGGCGCTCACGCCGGCCGCCACCACCACGTCCATTTCCATCACCAGGAACTCGCCCTGCACCGACAACCGGGCAAAGCGACGCGAGGCGTTCCACAACTCCGCCAGCCCGGCCGGCAACTCACCCTGCACACGCAAGGCACAACTGAAGGTGAAATCCAGGTACTCGCCAGCGCTCGGTGTAGGGTTACCAAAACGCACGGCGTAACCGATGCCTTGGCTGGCGCTGAGCAGTTGCACGATGCCGTTCTGCTCGGTTTCGTTGACCCGGTAACCTGCCGCTTGCAACAGCTCGGTCAGGGATTTGACAGAAACCTGTTCAATCATTGCGCTCATGGTCGGTTCTTCCTTGTTCTGTGTCAGTGGGTGATCGAGGCCTGAGGCGCATCGAAACGGTTCTTATAGAGGTCATCGCCAAAACCCTGGGCCAGTTCCTCGAAACGCACCCGGGTCTTGGCGGCGAATGGCTGGCGGATCTTCATCACGTCGGCCACGTCGATGGTTTCGTAGGCGTGGAGCAGCGTCTTGGCCACGTCGTACATCTGTTGATTCTTGACCGAACATTGCTGCACTTGTGTGTCACGTTCGGTCAATTGCGCCTCCAGGCGCGCGCGCTCGGCTTCCTTGCCACGGGCCAGGGTCAACAGCTCGTCGTAGGCTTTCTTGAACTTGCCGATCTGCTCGTTGCTGGCCGCGACCTGGGCCTGCGCCTGGCTTTGCAGGCTCTGCTGGTGCCCGGCCAGTTGCTCGTTCAGGGCCTGGGCCTTGCTCAGTTGCGCGGTCAGTTGCTTGATTTGCGCCTGCGCGTCCCGGGCTTGGGTCTCGGCGGCCTGGCGCGCGGCGCTGGCCTGGGCCTGTTCGCTTTGCAGGGCCTGCAATTGCGCCGTGGTGCTGCGCAGTTGCGCGCGCAAGCGTTCCTCCAGGCCTTCGCCGTGGGCACTGCCGTTGAGCAGCAGGCCCGCCAGCAGCAACGTCACGGGCACATGGTTCATGGCTCGCCTTTTCATGAGGCCTCCCTGCGCTTAGAAGCGCGTGTTGATTTCAAGCTGCAAGACATCGATGTCGTACGGCGCGCCGTACACCGCTTCGGAACTCAACCAGCGGCCCGTGGCGAAGACGTTGCTCGCCAGGCCGTAGTTGCCGCCCAGGAAATAACCCTTGGCGTTGGTGCCGCCCAAGTGGAACGACGAATCGTTGAAGCCGTCCGGCAAGGCATCCGGCTGGATGTACTTGTAGCCGGCGAACAGGTTCCAATCGCCCTGGCGCTTGAGCTCCAGCGAATTGCCCAGGGTGAACTGCAGCATCCAGGCGTTGGCGCCGCTCTGCACTTCGCCGTCGCTGTCCAGGTTGTTGGCGAACTGCCCTGCCGAGCGTTTGCGCATCTCGCCTTCGTCGTAGCCCAGGTTGTGGACGTAGTGGGCCTGGCTGCGCAGCTTCAGGTCGGCGGGCAGGTCGGCGTCCCAGGCGAAATTCAGGTCCAGCAGGTTGAATTCCGAGGCCAGGCCGACGAACTGCGGTTGTGGCGTGGTGGCCGGGTTGAGGGGGTTGGGCGTGATGTCTCGCAGCAGGAACACGGTGTTGCCCTTCTGCATGAACGCCACGCGCGAGCCGTCGCTGTCGCAGCCAGGGTCGCCGGCCCACGGCTGGCAAGGCGAGGAGCGCTGGCCTTCGATGTCGTCGAAGCGGTAGTAGGCCATGGCGGCCTTGATCCGGTTGCTGTCGTTGATGGCCCAGTTGGCCCCCAGTTGCGCACCGTACAGCCACTTGTTGTCGCTCTCCTCCTTGTCCGAACCGTTGCTGGTACTGGTGTCGTTGGTGTACTCCACCGGGAACGCGCCGACGGTGCCGAACAGCCCCCAATCCTGGTTGAGCTTGCGATTGAAAATCGCCGCCACGCCATCGAAGTTCAGGTCGCCGGAGTACAGCAGGTCGGTGGAGAAAAACGGGTTGGCGAAACGCCCGCCGGTCACGGTCAGCTCATCCGAGGGCTTCCAGGTCAGGTAGCCCTGGTCGAGCCAGATGTCTTTCTTGCCGAAACCACCGCCCAGGGTCTGGGTGGTGGACACCGGGTTGTTGTCCGAACCGGTGCCGATGCGGATGCCAGCGGTCCACTCCGGGGCGATCACCGCCTTCATGCCCAGGCGCGCCCGCAGGCGGAACAGGTTTTCCCGGTCTTCGCGGGTGTTGAGCAACGGCGGCAGACCCGTGCTGCTGTTGGGGTTGACGTCGTACGGCCCCTTGTCGTTGAGCCGGGCGAAGTCGACGATCTGGTTGCTGTTGGTGCCTGAGTAGTAGCGCGACTCATCCCGCAGGCGAATGTCGCCATCGAAACTGATCCGCGAAACCCAGTCCGGAAAGGTGTTGGGCTGGGCCCAGTTTTCCTGTTTGGCGGTGGCCATGACTTCAGCCTTGACCTGGTCGCGGATCTGATCGCGCACGATGTTCGGCACGTACTGCACCCGTACGTCCCCCGGCGCACCGGCCGGCGCCGCAGCCACCGCCGTGGCAGCCTGGCGCGCCTGCACCGCTTCGCGCTCGGCCTGGGCGATCAGGCCGTCGGCCTGGTCCTGCTTCAACACGCCCTGCTGCACCAGCAGGCGGATCAGATTGATCGTGGCATTCTCCGAGGGCGCCGGGGCGCAGACCCCGTGCCCGGCCAGGCTCAAGACCACCAGCCCAACCGCCCACGACAATCGATTCACATTGGAAATCATCTGCACACAACTCCTGTTGGCGAACTTTGAAATAGTCGATTAACCCGGACGCCGTCCCTGCAGGGACAGGCGTACCGGCAACGTCAGGGAAGCCGGTGGCCGCTCACTCAAATGCGGGGCGGCCCGCAGCGCGGAGATCACCTGGTTGTCCACTTGCGCATTGCCGCTGGACTTGACCAGCTCGACCCGGGTGATCTCGCCCACGGCGCTGAGCCAGACGTCGGCCTGCAGCGAGAACGCCAGGCTGCGCAACTCGGGGTTCTCCCGCAGCAAGCGCTGGAAGGTGAAGGCCAGGAACTGGCTGTAGGTGCCATTGCCCAGCCGGCCACCGCCCGCGCCTGCCATGCCGCCCCCCTTGCCCGCGCCGATGTTGAAGGCGTCGTTGCCGGACTGGGCGTCGCCATCCATCTGCATCGGGTTCGCCAGGTCATCCACTGGCGAGGGCGGCGCTTCTTCCTCGGGCTTGACCTCTTCGGGTTCCGGGGTCGGTTCGGGCTCGACCACCTTTTCCTCGACCTTGGGCTCCGGTTCCTTGGGTTTTTCCGGAGGGGGCGGCGGCGGTGGCGGCAGCGGGATGATGGTCGGCACCTTCGGTGCTTCACGGCGCACACCGCTCATGTCGTTGGCCCACTGCCACAGCAGCCAGGCGGCCACGCCAGCCAGCAGCAGGCCCGCGGCCCACTTGAGCAGACGCAGCGGCGAGCGCTTCACCGGGGGCGGGTTGATGGGAAGTTTCGCGGTCATGGTCAGCCCTGGTTCGGTTTGCCGGTCACGAGGCCGACCTGGGACAGTTCCAGCCGCCGCAACAGGTCGAGCACTTCGATGACTTTCTGGTACTGCACCGTGGCGTCACCGCGCACGATGATCGGAAAGTCCGGGTTCTGGGCCTTCTCGATGCGCAAGCGCTCTTCCAGCTCGGCCAGCGTCACCGGGTAGGCGTCGAGGAACACCTGGCCGCCGTCATTCACCGAAATCGCCTTGGTCTTGGCCTCGGACAACGACACCGAAGCGCTGGCCTTCGGCAGGTTGATCTGGATGCCCGACACCTGCGCCGTGGCGGTCAGGATGAACATCACCAGCACCACCATGAGCACGTCCACCAGCGGCGTGATGTTGATGCTGTCCACTGCCGTGTCATCGTCGTCATCGTGTGAAGCATTTACGCTAGCCATCTCGATCCCCTCAGGCCGGTACGAACGATTGGGCGTGATGGTCGCGGCGATGGGCCGACTCACCGGCCTGGCCTTCACCATGCATTTCCGCCAGGCGAGTGATGAACTCGTCGACGAACACCCGCATGTCGGCGCTGACTTCCTTGTTGCGGGTGATCAGGCGGTTGTAGCCAAACAGCGCGGGGATCGCGACGAACAGGCCCATGGCGGTGGCGAGCAACGCGGCGGCCATGCCGGGGGCGATGGCGTTGATGTTCACGTCACCGGCCATCGCCGTGCCGAGGAACACCACCATGATCCCCAGCACAGTGCCGAGCAGGCCGATGTAGGGCCCGCCGGCGATGGCGTTGGACAGGGTCGAGAGCTTCGAACTCAGCAGTTGGTTTTCCCGGGTCCGCACGCCGTCCATGGAGCAACGGATCGCCTCGATGGTGGCGGCCGACACCGACGAGGTATCGGCGCCCTGCTCGCGCCGGGTGCGGATCTCCTTGACGGCCACCAGGTACAGGCGCCACAGCGAGGAATGCTGCAGGCGCTGGGCGAGGTCCTGATCGTCGGCGAACATTTCCAGGCGCGTGCCGATCCTGGCGAACTGCTCGCGAAAGGCCTGGTTGGCCGCGCTGAGACGGCTGACCATGCGATTCTTGCGGATCATGATGATCCACGACTGGAACATCATCAGCACCAGCACCGCGATGATCACCCAGGCGTCCAGCGGCACGGCGTTCAACAGGAACCCCAGGCTGCCGAAACCGAAACCGGACTGCTCTTCATCGACGCCGTAGGCCACCAGTTTCGATTCGGCGCCCTGGGCGTTCGCATCGGCCAGCAACAGCGGTGCCGGACGAGCGACCTTGGAAAGGCGTGCTTCGTCCATGGCGCCGCTGAACGGTGCGAACGCACCGGCCGTGACGTCGGCGCCCAGCGCAATCGGCGAATTGAATGCCGGCATCGCCACGGCGAGGCTCGCGCTCTCGCGGCCGTTGACGTACAGCACCACCCGGTCACCCGAGGCAGTCAAGGCCAGGTGTTGCCATTGGCCGGGGTTCAGCGGCTGGGTCGAGACCGCCCGCTGGCCATCGATCGCCACGAACGGCACGCCCTGGTTCACCCCCACCAGCAGGCTGGCGGCGCCTTCATGGCGGGCCAGGACGATCTGCTCGCCGCCGGCCTGGTCCTGGCGCAGCCAGGTGCTGAACGTGAATGCCGCGCCGGCATTGTGTTGCAGCGAGGGGCTGGCGGGCAGCAGCAGCGGCTGGCCGCCGAACTGCAAGGCACGACCGATCACGCCATCGATGCTGGTACCCGTTGCGCCCTGGGCATTGTTGCCGTAGGCGGTGGTGTCACGGGGCGGCACGCCGGTGGCGCCGTCGAAGTGGTACAGCGCGGTGTAGTCCGGGTCGAACGTCAACTGGCCGCTGCCGGTGGCCGGCGCTTTCTGGTTGCCGTAGTACATCCACAGGTCCTGGCGTTGACCGCCCTCCACGCTCGGCACATCGACCCAGATCAGCGCCATGCCCATCAACGGGTCGAAGCTTTCGATCTGGTGGTTGAGCACGGTCTTGTCGTCGGCACTGACGAAACGCAGGTCCGAGCCATCGTCCTTGACGCCGTCGAAAGTGAAGTTGCCGGTGTGCAGGCGCACCAGCAGCGCCGTGCGGCCCAGGGCCTGGGCGATGGCGGCGCCCTGGGGCGTGGTGTCCACGGTGATCTGTTTGCGGTAGTGCCAATCGTCCTGCCACCAGGCATTGGCGGTCGCCGGAAGCACCAGCCCCAGGCAGATAAACACGGATAACAATAAGCGTTGCATGGACATGACTCCTGGGTTCAAAACGTCGCTTGCAGGTTGAAATGCAGGCGCGATTCCTGTTTCGAGGTGTTCGGCCCGTCGAGCAGCGGAAAGCCCCAATCGAGGCTGCCGGACAGCCATTTGCTCAGGCTCGCCCGAGTGCCGAGGCCAACGCTGGCAAGGGCGTAGTCGGCGTCCTGGTCGGGCAACTCGTCACGCAGGTACAACTGCGCCCCCTCGGCGAAGGCGTAGAAGCGCCACTCCTGGACATAGCTGCCGAGGAACTTGGCCAGGGACGGTGTGCGCAGCTCTTGAGACAATAGGTAGCCGTCGTCGCCGGTGCGTTCGGCCGCCAGGTAACCGCGTATGGATGTGGCGCCGCCGGCAGAGAATTGCTCGTTCGAGACCAGTGGCCCGGAAGCCAATTGGAATGCCGCTTTCGATGCGCTCTGCCAATCGTTGCCGAAGGTGAAGGTGTAGTTGCCGTCGCCCTTGAGCACGGCAAAGCTGGGGCTGGCGCGGTAACGCTTGTAGTCGAAGTCTTCGTCGGAACTGCCGTAGCCCAGCAAGCTGCGCGTACCCGCCACCAGGCTCAGGCCCAGGCCCAACTGGCTGCTTTCGGTGTAGCGCAGGCCGTTATAGGCGAAGGTAAAAGGCGCGTACTTGAGCGGTGCCTTGTCGCTGGAGCCACCCAGGCTCAGCTCTTCATCGAAGTCCTTGAAATCCACGCCAACGGAGAACGTGTTGGCCCAGGTTGGACTCGACGGGAGGCTGTAGATCGCCGAAACGCCATAGGAGTGACCCTTACCCAGCACGTTGCTGCCGCCGACGGTCGCCACGTTGCTGTCGGACTGGTAGCCAGAGAACTGCACGCTCCAGCGATCGTCCAACGGCGCCGTGTAGGAGCCCGACCAGACCTTGGCGTTTGCGGTGTCCTGGGGGGCGGTGAAGAAGGTCAGCGAAACGCTGTGGCCCAGTTGCCAGAGGTTGTTGTAGCCGAGGCTGGCGACGGTGCGCAGTTTTTCTGTGTCGGCGCTGTAGTCGTTGTTCAGCCCGAGGCTGGCTTGCCAAGGGTTCTGGTCTTCGACCTGCAAGTCCACGTCCATGGTGCCGGGCCGCTGGCCTTCGCGCACCAGCGGCATCACCTGACGCCCCGGGGTCTTGTTCAAGCGCGCCAGTTCTGCCTGGACCTGGGCGAAATCGGGCACCTCGCCCTCCTTCAGGGCCGGCACGTCGTCACGGATTTCCACCGGCGAATAATGCTTGGCCCCCACCACTCGCACGCGACCGACCTTGGTTTCGCTGACTTGCAGATAGACGATGCCGTCTTCGACCTTCTGCTCGGGCAGTTCGACGAACACCGATTGATAGCCGCGCGCCTGATAGACCTTTTGCAAGGCGTCGCGAGCCCCTTCGATGTCGCTCAAGGCCTTTTGCGGGCCGAGGAAAGGGTACACCGCTTCCTCGATAGCCCGGGCATCGAGCACGGTGTTGCCGCGCACGAAGTATTCGTTCACGTCCACCCGCCGCGCCGCAGCCGCCTCGGCCTCCTGCCCGCCTTCGGCCGCGAATGCCGACGGCCCGCCGACCGCCAGTAGCAACCAGCCCCACACCGCCGGCCGCGCTTTGAAGAAATGCTCCACACCACCCCCTGAATTCAAGATACGGCTCAATTGCTGGCAGTCGATGTCGTGGCGTGCCGGGCCAGCCAGGTGTGCAGCAGCGCAAAGTTCAAGGAGAACTCCGGCATTTGCAGCAAGGCGCCACAGAACACTTCACCGATGATTTTCTCGATGAGCCTCACCGCCCGCGCATCGCCCAGCAGCGTGGCGAGGTCTTTGCTCAAGACGTTGAAACTCCAGACCTTCTGGTTCAGGTCGAGGCCGACGAACCAGCGGAACAGCAGGTTGTAATTGAGTTGTTCGTAGAGTTGCTGCTCGCTGGGCACCGAATAAAGCAGTTGCAGCAAGAGGATGTGCATGGCGGTCTGCGGCGCGATGAGCATCTCGGCATCGGCGTTGAGGCCCTGCAACACGTCGCGATGGTCGTCGAGCAGGTCGTCGATCTGCGGACGCAGCAGGACCAGCGAATGACCCTGCGGAATGTAGCTGGACACTTCCTTGAGCGCGCCCTGCCAATCATCCTGGGAAACGATCCAGACCCACGGCGCGCCGTAGCGGTACACCGAAACCGGCTGCTTGCGCGCCGCCTCGACGATTTTCGACAGCCGCTGGTCAAGCTCCTGCATGCCCACTTTCGAATAACGTTCCATAGTCCCCATCGCCCTCACTCCCGGCTTCGCGCCCCGGCTCCAAACGACCCCAGAGGGGCCCCTCGAACACGTCACACAGGCATGACGGGAATGGCGATGTGCTACCGAACTTTTGTCATGAAAGCTTCATTCTTTGGCAAATGGAGGGGGTGTGGTGGATGGCTGAGCAGGTGCTTGAAAGCGGTTCTCGGGTGCTCACACCTAAGCAACGCCAGGCCCAGGTTTTGTGAGCATCCCCTACTTATTTGTGGGAGCGGGCTTGCCCGCGAAAGCGGTCTGTCTGGGCCGGTGATGCTGGCTGGGCTGGCCCCTTCGCGGGCAAGCCCGCTCCCACAGGGGGCTTTGGCTGGCGCAGGTTTTGTGGAGATCCTGCTCGCGATTCAGTGGATCCCTCGTCTATTGATGTTGGACTTGCACCATCGAGTTCACCTGCACTCGGGCCTGCATGTGTTCCGCCCCGCCACCGCGACGCATGCCGCGTACAGGGCAGGCGTCGAGGTAGTCCAGGCCGACGGCCAGTTTCAGGTGACGGTCGGGGCGGGTCAGGCGGTTGGTGATGTCGAAGCTGTACCAGCCATCGTCCAGCCAGGCCTCGGCCCAGGCATGGCTGGCCAGGTGATGTTCATCGTCGGTGCACAGGTAGCCCGAGACATAGCGCGCCGGAATTCCCAGGCTGCGGGCGCAGGCCAGGAATGCATGGGTATGGTCCTGGCACACCCCCGCGCCACCGGCGAAGGCTTCCGCCGCCGTACTGTTCACCGCCGTGGTGCCGAGGCTGTAGGGCATTCGCGTGACCAGCCCGTCCATCAAGTCGGCCAGCGCCGCACGGTCGCGGCGCCCGGCACATTGCTCAAGGGCGAACGCACTGAGGGCCTCGTCGGCGAGCGTCAGCCGGCTGGTACGCAGGTACGGCAGCGGTGACTGGTCATCGGGTTCCTTTTCCACCGACTGATCGATTTCCACCTCGCCATAAGCGCTCAGCACCAGCGCGCCGTGGGGTTCGTCCATGGTCATCACGTGCAGGATGTTGCCGTACGGGTCGAGCTGGCTGCGCACCAGGCGCGGCAGTTCCAGGTGCCACTCCAGGATGCGCTGGCGCGGGGTGTCCCGGGGCGTCAGGCGCAGGAACTGGATGCTGGTGCAGACTTCATCGGCATAACGGTAAGTGGTGTCGTGGCGTATGGACAGTTTCATACGACCTCCAGGTAAGACTCATGAACGGTCTGGCCCAGGTGGCGCACCTGGCCAATAAGGTCGGTCAGCCATTGATGCAGGCCCGATGCGAGGATCTCGTCGATTCCCGAATAGCGCAGGCGCGCATGCAACTCCGCCGCCAGACGCTGGGCTGGCCGGCCGTTGTGGCCCGGCAGGCTGGCGAGGATCTGGTCCAGTTCCTCGATGCAGGCCAGCAACGAACGCGGGACATCGGCACGCAGCAGCAACATCTCCGATACCTGCTCGGCATTGGGCGCATTACGGTAGATCTCGTTGAACGCCTCGAACGACGACAACGCCCGCAGCAAGGCGCTCCACTGGTAGTAACCACGGGCCGAATTGTCGCTGACCTCCTCCGACTCCTCGCCGAACATTTCGTAGCGTGCATCCAGCAGGCGCAAGGTGTTGTCCGCCCGCTCGATAAAGGTGCCGAGACGAATGAAGCTGTAGGCGTCGTTGCGCATGATGGTGCCCGACGTCGCGCCGCGGAACAGGTGCGAGCGCTCCTTGACCCACTCGCAGAAATGGCTGATGCCGTAGCGGCCCAGGCCGTTGCTGGCGATGTTGCGCATTTCCAGCCAGGTGGCGTTGATGTTCTCCCACATGTC
Source organism: Pseudomonas sp. MS646 (assembly GCF_036693845.1). Lineage (NCBI taxonomy): Bacteria > Pseudomonadati > Pseudomonadota > Gammaproteobacteria > Pseudomonadales > Pseudomonadaceae > Pseudomonas > Pseudomonas sp. MS646. The sequence goes on along the minus strand of NZ_CP144763.1, from coordinate 2,837,869 downwards.
GGCGGTGATTCGTCCGCGCACCGCGTGGGCATTGGTCCGTGCGGCCCGCAGGCAACTGTAGATGCTGCCGGGATTGGTTTCGTCCAAGGCGAAGAAATGCAGCATGTGCTCGCTGTTGAGGGCGTCATAGCGCGCGTTGTAATCGTCCAGGGTGCCGGCGGCCAACAATGACATGGCCAGTTCGGCGTGCCCGTCGCCGCGCCCGGCCTGAGGCATCAGCGACAGCGAATAACTGACTTCGAGCATGCGCGCCAGGTTCTCGGCGCGCTCCAGGTAACGGGACATCCAGTAGAGGTCCGAAGCGGTTCTTGAAAGCATGTCTTAGTCCTCCACGACCCAGGTGTCTTTGGTACCGCCGCCCTGGGACGAATTCACCACCAGCGAACCTTCGCGCAGTGCCACGCGGGTCAGGCCGCCGGGCACCAGGCGGGTTTCCTTGCCCGACAGCACGAACGGACGCAAGTCGATGTGCCGGGGCGCGATCCCGCTCTCGACAAAGGTCGGGCAGGTGGACAGGCTCAGGGTCGGTTGGGCGATGTAGGCTTCGGGTCGAGCCTTGAGGCGAGCGCGGAAGTCCTCGATCTCCGCTGCCGTGGCGGCCGGCCCCACCAACATGCCGTAGCCGCCGGAACCCTGGGTTTCCTTGACCACCAGGTCCGGCAGGTTGGCCAGTACATGGGACAGGTCCTGGGGCTTGCGGCATTGCCAGGTCGGCACGTTCTTCAGGATCGGTTCTTCGGTGAGGTAGAAGCGGATCATCTCGTCGACATAGGGGTAGATCGACTTGTCGTCGGCGACGCCGGTGCCGACCGCATTCGCCAACACCACATTGCCGGCACGGTAGACGGCGATCAGCCCTGGCACCCCCAGCATCGAGTCGGGGTTGAACGACAGCGGGTCGAGGAAGGCATCGTCGAGACGGCGATAGATCACATCCACCTGCTGCGGGCCTGCCGTGGTGCGCATGTACACGTGGTCGTCGCGCACGAACAGGTCGGCGCCCTCCACCAGTTCCACGCCCATTTCCCGGGCCAGGAACGCGTGTTCGAAATAGGCGCTGTTGAAGCGGCCCGGGGTTAGCACCACGGCAGTGGGGTTGTCCAGGGGGCTGGAGCGCTTGAGGGTATCGAGCAACAGGTTCGGGTAATGATCGATGGGGGCCACGCGCTGGGCGGCGAACAGCTCGGGGAACAGGCGCATCATCATTTTGCGGTCTTCGAGCATGTAGCTCACGCCGCTGGGCGTGCGCAGGTTGTCTTCCAGCACGTAGTAACTGCCGTCACCGTCGCGCACCAGGTCGACCCCGGCGATGTGGGCGTAGATGCCCCGGTGCAGGTTCAGGCCCTGCATCGCGATCTGGTAACCCTCGTTGGCGAGCACCTGCTCGGGCGGGATGATGCCTTCCTTGAGGATGCGTTGGCCGTGATAGATGTCGGCCAGGAACATGTTCAGGGCCTGGACCCGCTGAATGCAGCCGCGTTCGACGGTCCGCCATTCGCTGGCCTTGATGCTGCGGGGGATGATGTCGAAGGGGATCAGCCGTTCGGTGCCCTGCTCATCGCCGTAGAGGGTGAAGGTGATACCGGCGCGGTGAAACAACAGGTCGGCTTCGCGCCGGCGTTGTTCGAGCAATTCGTGGGGCGTGTCCGCCAGCCAGCGTGAGAAGGCCTGGTAATGCGGGCGGCAGTCACCCTTGGCGTCATACATTTCATCAAAAAAAGCGTGGGGCATAGCCAACTCCCAGCCGCGTTCTACACGGCATTTCTTATCACTGCGTCATTCCAATGGTTCGGCCTTGCCTGGTTTTAATCAGCCCCTGTTTCTGCGAGCCCCTCTAATTGCAGCGGTCTCTGAACTGGCCTTTGCGTCTGGATGACGAGCGCCCCCTGGTTGAATCTGCGCGGTAATGGGCTCCTTGGGGTTTAGTCCTCTTGCGGTGGTTGCTGGATGAACCTTAGCAATCGCTGTGCCTAACCGGTTTTGGCGGGGAAAACCTGGGCGAATGTCCGCTAATGCGAAGGTGATTTGCGTGGTGCGGGTCGAAATCCGGCCTGCGGGGATGAAACGTTCAGCTCCTGCCGTCGGTGTGTCGCCTGGAACGGGTCGAATAGGTGCAATACGACGGGTAACCAGCGCTCGTTGCACCGAAAGAGGGACATTATTTCCAGAGGATAGTCGGCCTTTGGCCTTTTTGTGGCCGCGAAGCCTGTTGTTACAGATTGCCCCTCACCGTGCACCCTCCCCCGATCCCTCCTTTTGTCGCCCCTTGGAAACATTCTGAAAGCCACCTCTTGCGCTTACAGTATTATGGTATACCATCATACGCACAGACTTCCTTCACCCTCCTATGGAGCAGCTCATGAGTTTCGAAATTCGCAAGATCGTCAGCTATGTCGAAGAAACCTTCATCGAAGGCGGCAAAGCCACGGATAAGCCGGTGACCATGGTCGGGTTGGCGGTGGTCATGAAGAACCCGTGGCTGGGCCGTGGTTTTGTCGAAGACCTGAAGCCGGAGATCCGTGCCAACTGCTCCGACCTCGGCGCGCTGATGGTCGAGCGTCTGGTGGGCATCATCGGTGGTGCGCAAAAGATCGAAGCCTACGGCAAGGCCGCCGTGGTCGGTGCCGACGGTGAAATCGAACACGCGTCCGCCGTCATCCACACCCTGCGCTTCGGCAATCACTACCGTGAAGCGGTCAAGGCCAAGAGCTACCTGAGCTTCACCAACAAGCGCGGCGGCCCGGGCACTTCGATCCAGATTCCGATGATGCACAAGGACGACGAAGGCCTGCGCTCGCACTACATCACCCTGGAAATGCAGATCGAAGACGCCCCGCGCGCCGACGAAATCGTCGTGGTCCTGGGCTGCGCCGATGGCGGTCGCCTGCATCCGCGTATCGGTAACCGCTACATCGACCTGGAAGAACTGGCCGCCGAGAATGCGCAGTAATCCAGCCTGGGCAACCACAATAAAAAAGGCATGCAGGAGCGCTCCATGATTCGGCTCACCGCTGAACTCACCCCGGCCGGCACCAGTTACCTGGCGACCGGCCAAGGCCAGCCCGTGGTACTGATCCACGGCGTGGGCCTGAACAAAGAAATGTGGGGCGGCCAAGTCGTCGGCCTGGCCACGAAGTACCGTGTCATCGCCTACGACATGCTCGGCCATGGCGCCAGCCCGCGTCCGCAGAACGGCACGTCGTTGCTGGGCTACGCCGATCAGTTGCTGGAGCTACTCGATCACCTGCAACTGCCCCAGGCCACGGTCATCGGCTTTTCCATGGGTGGCCTGGTGGCCCGTGCGTTTGCCTTGCATTACACGCAACGCCTGCAAGGCCTGGTGGTGCTCAACAGCGTGTTCAACCGCAGTGCCGAGCAGCGCGCCGGGGTCATCGCCCGCACCGCCCAGGCCGCGGAGCACGGCCCGGACGCCAACGCCGAGGCCGCCTTGTCGCGCTGGTTCAGTCGCGAATACCAGGCAGCCAACCCGGCGCAGATCGCCGCGCTGCGCCAGACCCTGGCGCAGAACGACCCGCAAGGCTACCTGACCACCTACGAATTGTTCGCCACCCAGGACATGTACCGCGCCGACGACCTGGGCAGCATCCAGGTGCCGACGTTGATTGCCACTGGCGAACTGGACCCGGGCTCGACCCCGGAAATGGCCGAGCAACTGGCCGCGCGCATTCCCGGTGCCGACGTTGCCGTGCTCCCCGAGCAACGGCATATGATGCCGGTAGAATCGCCGCGCCTGGTCAATCAGTTGCTGCTGCAATTTCTCGACAAGGCGTACGCCCGACCCAATCCAATCAAGGGGATCGTTGCATGACTCTCGCACGCTTTTCGATGTGCATCGGCGGTGAATGGGTCGATGCCTTGTCCGGCAAGACCTTCGAAAGCCTGAACCCGGCGCTCGCGCAAGCCTGGGCCGAACTGCCCGACGCTGGCGAAGCCGATGTCGAGCGTGCCGTGCAGGCGGCGCAGACCGCCTTCGACAGCCCGGCATGGCGCGGCCTGACCGCCACCGCTCGCGGCAAGTTGCTGCGGCGCCTGGGCGACCTGATCGCCGAGAACAAAGAACAACTGGCCCAGCTGGAAAGCCGCGACAACGGTAAGTTGATCCGCGAAACCCGTGGCCAGGTCGGTTACCTGCCGGAGTTCTTCCACTACACCGCGGGCCTGGCCGACAAGCTCGAAGGCGGCACCCTGCCCCTCGACAAACCGGACCTGTTTGCCTACACCGTGCACGAAGCCATGGGCGTGGTCGCAGCGATCATCCCCTGGAACAGCCCGCTGTACCTGACCGCGATCAAGCTGGCCCCGGCGCTGGCCGCCGGCAACACCATCGTGATCAAGCCTTCCGAACACGCCTCGGCGACGATCCTGGAACTGGCCCGCCTGGCGCTGGAAGCCGGGATCCCGCCTGGCGTGGTCAACGTCGTGACCGGCTACGGCCCGAGCACCGGCGCGGCCCTGACCCGCCACCCGCTGGTGCGCAAGATTGCCTTCACCGGTGGCGCGGCCACGGCCCGTCACGTGGTGCGCAGCAGCGCCGAGAACTTCGCCAAGCTGTCCCTGGAACTGGGGGGCAAGTCGCCGAATATCATCTTCGCCGACGCCGACCTCGACAGCGCTATCAACGGGGCAATCGCGGGTATCTACGCGGCCTCGGGGCAAAGCTGCGTGTCCGGCTCGCGGCTGCTGGTGCAGGACGAGATCTACGACGAGTTCGTCTCGCGGCTGGAGGAACGCGCCAAGCGCATCCGCCTCGGCAATCCGCAGGACGACGACAGTGAAATGGGCCCGATGGCCACCGCGCAGCAACTGGCCGTGGTCGAAGGCCTGGTGGCCGATGCCATCGCCGAAGGCGCGCGCCTGCGCTTCGGTGGCAAGCGTGCGCAGCAGCTGGGTGACGGCTGGTTCTATGAGCCAACCCTGTTCGAATGCGACCGCAATTCCATGAAGATCATGCAGGAAGAAGTCTTCGGCCCGGTGGCCTCGGTCATCCGGTTCAAGGACGAAGCCGAGGCCCTGGCGATTGCCAACGACTCGCAGTTCGGCCTCGCTGCCGGCATCTGGACCCGCGACCTGGGCCGTGCCCATCGCCTGGCCCGTGACGTGCGCTCCGGGATCATCTGGGTCAACACCTACCGCGCGGTCTCGGCCATGGCGCCGATCGGCGGCTTCAAGAACAGCGGCTATGGACGCGAAAGCGGCATCGATTCGGTGCTGGCCTACACCGAGCTGAAAACGGTGTGGATCAACCTTTCCCAGGCTCCCATGCCTGACCCGTTCGTGATGCGCTAGGAGTCCTGAGAAATGATCGAACCCGGCATTTACAAAGAAGTCATGGGCTCCTTCCCATCCGGCGTCACCGTGGTCACGACCCTGGACCCGGACGGGAACATCGTCGGCATCACCGCCAGTGCGTTCAGCGCCCTGTCGATCGATCCGGCGCTGGTGCTGTTCTGCCCCAACTATGCCTCCGACACCTACCCGATCCTGCGCGACAGCAAGCAGTTCGCCATCCACCTGCTGTCCGCCGACCAGACCGCCGAAGCGTACGCGTTCGCCGGCAAGGGCAAGGACAAGGCCAACGGCATCGATTGGCACCTGAGCGACCTCGGGAACCCGATCCTGGCCAAGGCCACGGCGATCATCGAATGCGAGCTGTGGCGCGAATACGACGGCGGCGACCACGCCATCATCGTTGGCGCCGTGAAGCACCTGATCCTGCCCGAGCAGGCGGTCACGCCGATGATCTACCACAAGGGCAAGCTCGGCGCTCTGCCCGCGCTGGGTTGAACAGGCCAAGAGGGTCCTGAGCCGAACCTTGTTGTGGCGAGGGGATTTATCCCCGCTGGGGCGCGAAGCGGCCCTGAAGCTGTTGCCCCGGTGCGTCAGGTCAACTGAGCAGGCAGGTTTTGGGGCTGCTGCGCAGCCCAACGGGGATAAATCCCCTCGCCACAGGGAGCCAGAAGTGACTTTTCTATCTTTATTTCAGGAGCCGGCATGAGCCCAGCAGCCTTGCAACTGTTCCGCCAGCAGGCCTATATCGACGGCCAATGGCTCGAGGCGCCCGATGGCGCTTGCCAGGACATTTTCAACCCGGCCAATGGCGAGTTGATCGGCCGGGTGCCAAACCTGGGCGCCGCCCACGCTCGCCAGGCCATCGCCGCGGCCAACAAGGCTTGGCCAGCCTGGCGCGGGCTGACCGCCAAGGCCCGCAGCCAGGCCCTCAAGCGCTGGCACGGGCTGATGCTTGAACACGCCGACGCGCTGGCAGAAATCCTCACCCTCGAACAAGGCAAGCCGTTGGCCGAAGCCAAGGGCGAGATTCTCTACGCCGCCAGCTTCATCGAATGGTTTGCCGAAGAAGCCAAGCGCATCTACGGCGACACCATCCCCAGCCACAAGGACGATGCGCGCATTGTGGTGAGCAAGGAGCCCATCGGTGTGGTGGCCGCCATCACGCCCTGGAACTTCCCTGCTGCGATGATCACCCGCAAGGCCGGCCCGGCCCTCGCCGCGGGCTGCCCGTGCATCGTCAAGCCCGCGCCGGAGACGCCGTTCTCGGCCCTGGCGATGGCGGTCCTGGCGGAACAGGCCGGGATCCCGGCCGGTATTTTCAACGTGATCACCGGCGACGCCGTGGCCATCGGCGGCGAGCTGACCAGCAGCCCGCAGGTGCGCAAGCTCTCGTTCACCGGCTCCACGGCCATCGGCAAGTTGCTCATGGCCCAGTGCGCACCGACCCTGAAAAAGGTCTCGCTGGAGCTGGGCGGTAACGCCCCCTTCATCGTGTTTGACGACGCCGACCTGGAACGGGCCGTGGACGGTGCGCTGGTCGCCAAGTTCCGCAATGCCGGGCAGACCTGCGTTTGTGTCAATCGCTTCCTGGTCCAGGACGGCATCCACGATGCCTTCGTCGCACGCTTGTCCGAGCGGGTGGCCCAACTGACCGTCGGCAACGGCTTCGAGGCAGGCGTGACCCAGGGCCCGTTGATCAACGAACGGGCCGTCGCCAAGGTCGAGGAGCACGTGCAGGACGCCCTCGCCCACGGCGCCCGGTTGCTTTGCGGTGGCGAACGGCATGCCCTGGGCCATGGGTTCTTCCAGCCGACGGTTCTGGCCGGCGTGACCCCGCAAATGAAAGTCGCCCGGGACGAAACCTTCGGGCCCCTGGCGGCGGTTTTTCGCTTCGCCACCGAAGCGCAAGCCGTGCAGATGGCCAACGACACCGACTCCGGCCTCGCCGCCTATTGCTACACCCGCGACCTGGGCCGCGCCTGGCGCATGAGCGAGGCGCTGGAGTACGGCATGGTGGGCATCAATGAGGGCCTGATCTCCACCGAGGTCGCCCCGTTCGGCGGGATCAAGACCTCGGGCCTGGGCCGCGAAGGCTCCCGATATGGCATCGACGATTACCTGGAACTCAAATACACCCTCATGGGTGGACTCCAAGACAGTGGGAGCATGGCGCGATGAGCAACGACAAGTACGAACAGGGCCTCAGGATCCGCACCCAGGTGCTCGGCGAGGCCTACGTCAAGCGCTCCATCGAGAACGCCGACGACTTCACCCGACCGTTGCAGGAAATGGTCACCGAATACTGCTGGGGCCATGTATGGGGGCGCGAGGGCTTGTCCCTCAAGGAGCGCAGCATGATCAACCTGGCGATGATCTCGGCGCTCAATCGCCCGCACGAACTCAAGCTGCATGTGCGTGGCGCCTTGCGTAACGGCCTGAGTCGTGAGCAAATACGCGAAATTTTGCTTCAGGTCGGTATCTATTGCGGCGTTCCCGCGGCGGTAGACAGTTTCCGACTTGCCCGTGAAGCCTTTGCCGAAGCCGACGCCGAGGCCTCCAGTCAACCTTCGGCTGTTTGACCTGACCGTGCAGATGTTGCCCGTTGGGCATGGACAGCCTTACTACAGAGCGGACCCCATGAAACGCCTGCCACTCGACGACAGCTTCAAGGTCAATCGCAACCCCGTTACCCTGCGCGAAATCGTGCTGGATAAATTGCGAAGCGCCATCATGAACTTCCAGCTTTTGCCGGGAGATCGCCTGGTCGAGCGTGACCTGTGCGATCGCCTGGGCGTGAGCCGCACGTCGGTGCGCGAAGCCCTGCGCCACCTCGAATCCGAAGGCCTGGTGGAATTCGCCGACGCCAAGGGCCCGCGGGTCGCGATCATCACCCTGGCCGACGCCGTCGACATCTATGAGCTGCGCTGCGTGCTGGAAGGCCTGATCGTCCAGTTGTTCACCCTGCGGGCCAAGGCCAAGGACATCAAGGCCCTTGAGCGCGCCCTCGAGGAAAACCGCCAGGCCCTCAAGGAGGGCGAGCTGCAACAGGTGATCGATTCGGTGCAGGGCTTCTACGACGTGCTGCTCGAAGGCTCCGGCAACCATGTGGCGGCCACCCAGCTACGGCAGTTGCAGGCACGCATCAGCTACCTGCGGGCGACGTCCGTGTCCCAGCAAAACCGCCGCGGCGCGAGCAACCAGGAAATGGAACGCATGGTCGAGGCGATCAAGAGCGGCGATCCGCTGGCCGCCCACCAGGCCTCGGTGGACCACGTGCGTGCGGCGGCCAAGGTGGCGCTGGAGTACCTCAAGCGCAAGCAGGAAGAAACCGGCGACATCCCCGAGATCACCGCGCCCATCGCCCTGAAAGAACCTCGCATAGGCCACTGACATGTTCAGCCCGAGCTTTTGTCCAAAGTGTGGCGGCAGTGACCTGAATCACCGCCTGCCAGCGGGCGATACCCATGAACGGCTGATGTGCGACGGCTGTGGCTACATCCACTACGTCAATCCGAAGATCATCGCCGGCTGCATCATCGAGCAGGACGGCAAGTACCTGTTGTGCCAGCGCGCCATTCCACCACGTCCCGGCACCTGGACCCTGCCGGCCGGGTTCATGGAAGGCAACGAGACCACCGAACAGGCGGCGCTGCGCGAAGTCTGGGAAGAAACCGGCGTGCGCGCCGACATCGTCTCGCCCTACTCGATCTTCAGCGTGCCGAAGATCAGTGAGGTCTACATCATCTTCCGCGCCGTCGCGTTGGAGATCACCGGCCAGTTCGGCCCCGAAACCCTCGCCTGCCAATTCTTCGCCCCGCAGGACATCCCTTGGGACAGCATCTATTACCCGGCCATCCGGCAGATCCTCGAACGCTACATCGAGGAACGCCAGGCCGGCGTCTATGGCATCTACATCGGCAACGACGACAGCGGCAAGATCCACTTCATTCGTTGATCACCCTTGTGGAGCCCAGCCTGTGAAATCCTCTGTGGGAGCGAGCTTGCTCGCGATGGCGGTGAGTCAGTAGATGATTTTTTTCTGACCCACCGCCATCGCGAGCAAGCTCGCTCCCACAGTGAATGATCTGGCATCCACGTCTACACAGGCGCCACGCCCTCGACAATGATCACTTCGGCCTGCGCCACGTCCTTGCGGTGGCGCTTGGCCTCCTGATACTGCGGCGAGTGATAGCACGCCACCGCCTGTTCGTACGAGTCGAACTCGATCACCACGCTGCGCTGCGGCGTCGCCCTGCCTTCCATTGCCTCGCTGCGCCCGCCCCGGGCCAGCATGCGCGCGCCGTACAGCGCGAACGCCGCGGGCGCCCGCTGGGTGTATTGGCTGTATTGATCGGGGTCGGTGACATCCACATGAGCAATCCAGTACGCCTTCATAGTGACCTCTCGGTTTATTTTGTATTATGGTATACCACAAGTTGTTTTCATCAAGCACTCCATAAAGCACAAGAGAGCCCGACATGGCCTTTAACAGCATTCAGGAAATCATCGAAGACTACCGCCTGGGCAAGATGGTGTTGCTGGTGGATGACGAAGACCGCGAAAACGAAGGCGACCTGCTGCTCGCCGCCGACTGCTGCAACGCCCAGGCCATCAGCTTCATGGCCCGGGAAGCCCGTGGGCTGATCTGCCTGACCCTGACCGACGAGCATTGCCAGCGCCTGGGCCTCGAACAGATGGTGCCGAGCAACGGCAGTGTGTTCAGCACCGCGTTCACGGTGTCCATCGAAGCCGCCACGGGCGTGACCACCGGTATTTCCGCCGCTGACCGGGCTCGCACCGTCGCGGCCGCCGTGGCGGCTGATGCCGGCCCTGCCGATATCGTGCAACCGGGGCATATCTTTCCGCTGCGCGCCAAGGAAGGTGGCGTGCTGACCCGCGCCGGGCACACCGAAGCCGGTTGCGACCTGGCGCGCCTGGCGGGTTTCACGCCCGCTTCGGTGATCGTCGAAGTGATGAACGATGACGGCACCATGGCCCGCCGTCCGGACCTGGAAATCTTCGCCCGCAAACACGGCATCAAGATCGGCACCATCGCCGACCTGATCCACTACCGCCTGAGCACCGAGCACACCGTGGTGCGCATCGGTGAGCGTGAGTTGCCGACAGTGCATGGCACCTTCCGCCTGTTCACCTTTGAGGATCGCATCGAGGGTGGCGTGCACATGGCGATGGTCATGGGCGACATTCGTCGAGACGAACCGACCCTGGTGCGGGTGCACGTGATCGACCCGCTGCGGGACCTGGTGGGCGCCGAATACAACGGCCCGTCCAACTGGACGCTGTGGGCCGCCCTGCAACGGGTCGCCGAGGAAGGTAGTGGCGTGGTGGTCGTGCTGGCCAACCACGAATCGTCCCAGGCGCTGCTCGAACGCGTTCCACAGCTCACCCAGCCTCCCAGGCAGTTCAGCCGATCCCAATCGCGCATCTATTCTGAAGTAGGCACCGGCGCGCAGATTCTCCAGGACCTGGGCGTCGGCAAGTTGCGACACCTGGGACCACCGCTCAAGTATGCGGGGTTGACGGGGTATGACCTGGAGGTGGTGGAGAGCATTCCGTTTACCGGATGAGCCGAAGCTAACGCGGATCACTGTGGGAGCGGGCTTGCTCGCGAAGGCGGCCTTCGAGGGACAGCCATTTGCAGGTCTACCGCCTTCGCGAGCAAGCCCGCTCCCACACGGGGATCACCGCCGGGGCTGAGTATTCATTCACAGGAAGATAGAAAAAATCTGTCCTCAGGCAGATAACCGGTAAGGCAAAGTGCTTGCAGAAAGTTTGGAATACCATAATATGATATTCCATAGACCGAACGCTCCAGCCAAGCGCACCCGGCAGGGAACGCGCATTCAACCCGCCCTTGGCACGGTCAGCCGCAAAACCCGATGGACCTAAGCTCCCGATAAGCGGGCACACACAAGCCCGCTCAATAAACACAACAATGAGGGCGTGAAAATGGTGTTGAAGAAAAGTGCAGTCGCCGTTCTTTTTGCGAGCCTGCTGAGCGTCGCCAGCCAGGCGTCGATGGCCGCTGAAAGCGTCAACTTCGTCAGTTGGGGCGGCAGTACCCAGGACGCGCAGAAGCAGGCCTGGGCCGACCCGTTCAGCAAGGCCAGCGGCATCACCGTGGTCCAGGACGGCCCCACCGACTACGGCAAGCTCAAAGCCATGGTCGAAAGCGGCAACGTGCAATGGGACGTGGTCGATGTGGAAGCGGACTTCGCCTTGCGTGCAGCGTCTGAAGGCTTGCTCGAACCCCTGGACTTCTCGGTCATCCAACGGGACAAGATCGACCCGCGCTTCGTTTCCGATCACGGTGTCGGTTCGTTCTACTTCTCTTTCGTCCTCGGCTACAACGAAGGCAAGCTCGGTTCCGGCAAGCCGCAGGACTGGTCCGCACTGTTCGACACCAAGACCTACCCCGGCAAGCGCGCCCTGTACAAATGGCCGAGCCCTGGCGTGCTGGAGCTGGCCCTGCTGGCCGACGGCGTACCGCAAGACAAGCTCTACCCTCTGGACCTGGATCGCGCCTTCAAGAAACTCGACACCATCAAGAAAGACATCGTCTGGTGGGGCGGCGGCGCGCAGTCCCAGCAACTGCTCGCGTCCGGCGAAGCCAGCCTGGGCCAGTTCTGGAATGGCCGCGTCTATGCCCTGCAGCAGGACGGCGCTCCCGTTGGCGTGAGCTGGAAGCAGAACCTGGTCATGGCCGACATCCTGGTGATTCCGAAGGGGTCGAAAAACAAGGCCGCCGCCATGAAGTTTTTGGCCAACGCCAGCAGCGCCAAAGGTCAGGCCGATTTCTCCAACCTGACCGCCTACGCGCCGGTCAACGTCGACAGCGTCGCACGCCTGGACTCGGTGCTCGCTCCCAACCTGCCGACCGCCTACGCCAAGGATCAGATCACGCTTGATTTCGCGTACTGGGCCAAGAACGGTCAGGACATCGCGACACGGTGGAACGAATGGCTGGTCAAATAAAAATGTCGGCAACGGCAACCCAACACTCCGGGGGCGCTGCGGGCGCCGCCGGCGTGCCAATCACCCGGGCCGCCGCTGCACAGGCCCCGTCGCTGGCCCAGCGCTGGCGCGGGGTCGGCAACCTCGCCCCGGCCCTGCTGTTTCTTGGTCTGTTCTTCCTGGCGCCGCTGATCGGCCTGCTGCTGCGCGGCGTGCTGGAGCCGGTGCCCGGGCTCGGCAACTATGAACAACTGTTCGCCAACTCGGCCTATGCCCGGGTGTTGTTCAACACCTTTTCGGTGGCCGGGCTGGTGACGCTGTTCAGCCTGCTGCTGGGGTTCCCCCTGGCCTGGGCCATCACCCTGGTGCCCCGTGGCTGGGGCCGCTGGATGCTCAACATCGTGCTGTTGTCGATGTGGACCAGCCTGCTGGCCCGCACCTACTCCTGGCTGGTGCTGTTGCAGGCCTCCGGGGTGATCAACAAGGCGTTGATGGCGCTGGGCATCATCGATCAGCCGCTGGAGATGGTGCATAACCTCACCGGCGTGGTGATCGGCATGAGCTACATCATGATTCCGTTCATCGTCCTGCCCTTGCAAGCGACCATGCAGGCCATCGACCCGATGATCCTGCAGGCGGGCTCCATCTGCGGCGCCAGCCCGTGGACCAACTTCTTCCGGGTGTTCCTGCCGCTGTGCCGGCCGGGGCTGTTCTCCGGTGGGTTGATGGTGTTCGTGATGTCCCTGGGGTACTACGTGACGCCGGCCCTGCTGGGCGGCGCGCAGAACATGATGCTGCCCGAGTTCATCATTCAGCAGGTGCAATCGTTCCTCAACTGGGGCCTGGCGAGCGCCGGTGCCGCGTTGCTGATCGTCATCACCCTGGTGCTGTTCTACTTCTACCTGAAGCTCCAGCCGGAATCCCCGGTCGGCGCCAGTCACGCGAGGTAAACCGTCATGCTCCTGACTCCCAATGCCATGAGCCGGCGCATGCGCTTCGGTCTGTACGCCACCACCGGCCTGATCGGACTGTTCCTGCTGTTGCCGATCGTGTTCATCGTGTTGCTGTCGTTCGGCTCCTCCCAGTGGCTGGTGTTCCCGCCACCGGGCTGGACATTCAAATGGTACGGCCAGTTCTTCTCCAACCCGGACTGGATGAACGCCGCGCTGACCAGCCTCAAGGTCGCCCTGCTGACCACGGTCTGCGCGGTGGCGCTGGGCTTGCCGACGGCTTTTGCCCTGGTGCGCGGACGATTCCCCGGACGGGAAATGCTCTATGGCCTGTTCACCCTGCCGATGATCGTGCCGCTGGTGATCATCGCCGTGGCGGTGTATGCGCTGTTTCTCAAGCTCGGCTACACCGGGACGATGTTCGCGTTCGTGGTCAGCCACGTCATCGTCGCGCTGCCGTTCACCATCATTTCGATCATCAACTCGCTCAAGCTGTTCGACCAGTCCATCGAGGACGCGGCGGTGATCTGCGGTGCCTCGCGCCTGCAAGCGGTGTTCAAGGTGACATTTCCGGCGATTCGCCCGGGCATGGTCGCCGGTGCGCTGTTCGCGTTCCTGGTGTCGTGGGACGAAGTGGTGCTGAGCGTGATGATGGCCAGCCCCACCCTGCAAACCTTGCCCGTCAAGATGTGGACCACCCTGCGCCAGGACCTGACGCCTGTGATCGCCGTCGCTTCGACGCTGCTGATCGGCCTCTCGGTATTGGTGATGGTGATCGCCGCCGCCCTGCGCCGGCGCAATGAAATCAGCGCCTGAGCGCCTAGGAGAACACGATGAGTGCTGTCAAAGACCCTGCACAACAGAACAACAAGACCCTGGTCAGTCTGCGCAACCTGAACAAACACTACGGCGACTTCGCCGCCGTGGACGATATCTCACTGGAGATCCAGGACGGTGAGTTCCTGACCTTCCTCGGCTCCAGCGGCTCGGGCAAGAGCACCACGCTGTCGATGCTGGCCGGGTTTGAAACCCCCAGCAGCGGCGAGATCCTGGTGGACGGCAAATCCCTGGTCAACGTGCCGCCGCACAAGCGCGACATCGGCATGGTGTTCCAACGTTACTCGCTGTTCCCGCACCTGTCGGTACGGGACAACATCGCGTTCCCGCTGGCGATCCGCAAACTCGCCCCGGCCGAACGCGACCGCCGGGTCGACGCGATGCTCAAGCTGGTGCAATTGGAACAATTTGCTCATCGCCGCCCTTCGCAACTCTCCGGCGGCCAGCAACAGCGCGTGGCGATTGCCCGGGCGCTGGTCTACGAGCCTCGCATCCTGTTGATGGACGAACCCCTCGGCGCCCTGGACAAAAAACTGCGCGAAGACCTGCAGGATGAACTGCGTCAGTTGCACCGCCGCCTGGGCATCACCATCGTCTACGTGACGCACGACCAGGAAGAAGCCATGCGCCTGTCCCAACGCATCGCCATTTTCAGCCACGGCAAGATCGTCGGCCTGGGCAGCGGCTACGACCTCTACCAGAATCCGCCGAATGCTTTCGTCGCGTCGTTCCTCGGCAACTCGAACTTCCTCAAGCTCAAGGCCCAGGGCAACGCCGTGGCGAGCTTCGAAGGCCAGTCGCTGTCGATTCGCCTGACTGCCGGCCTGCAAACCGAGCAGGATGTGCTGCTGATGGTCCGCCCGGAAAAAGCCCTGGCGCTGAGCACCGAGCAGGCCGCGCAACAACCGCTTGCGGCAGGCTGGAATGAGGTGTCGGCCAAGGTCGTGGAAGTGCTGTTTCTCGGCGAAAGCCAGACCTGCAGCGTGGTGACGTCCGGCGGCACCGCCATGACCGTCAAGGCGCTGTCCGCCGCGGGCATGCCGCTCAAGGCCGGCGACCCGGTGCGCGTGCGCTGGGCCACCGCCGACGCCTGCGTCTACACCCAATGGGCCGAAAGTGACCTGAACAAGGCCGCCGGGGCGCACTGATCCCCTACTGGCCCACTTCGGTGGGCCGTCTCAAAGATGTCACCCTCAAGGTCGCCGCAACGTCGGGTTGCGGCGGCCTTTTTTGTTTGGTGAGGGGGCAAGAGCTGAGGTTGCTCGCGAAAGCGGTGGGCCCATTTGCATTGATACTGAATGTGCCGACGCCTTCGCGGGCAAGCCCGCTCCCACAGGTTCTAGGGTGTATCTGAGACTTGTGGACACCCACCCGCTCCTACCGTTTTGCAGCCACCCAAACAAGAATGCCCGGCAAAAAGCCGGGCATTCGATCAAACAGTGCTTGAATCAGTCGGTGTAACCCAGTCGCGCCGCCGCACGCCGCTGGGCCTGGCCGCGGGTCGCCAGGCAGTAATACAGCGGGCAGGTCACCAGCAGGCCCACCAGCCACGACAGGTCGGCACCGTCCACCAGGTTGGCGTAGGGCCCGACATACAGCGACGTGTTGGCAAACGGCAACTGCACGATGATCCCGATGAAGTAAGCCACGATCGCATGCAGGTTGAAGCGCCCGTAAATCCCGCCGTCGGCCCGGAAGATCGAGGCGATGTCGTAGTGGCCGCGCTTGATCACATAGAAGTCGATCAGGTTGATCGACGCCCATGGCACCAGCACCAGCAGCAAGGCCAGGATCAAGCCGATGAACTGCGAAATGAAGTCCGCCGAAGCCCCCAGCGCCACCACGCAGCAGCCTGCCAGCACGACGCCGGACAACACCACTCGCACTTTGACGCTCGGCGTCCACTGGCTGGCGAAGGTCTGGATCGAGGTGATGATCGACAATACCGCGCCATACAGATTCAAGGCGTTGTGACTGATGATGTTGAGCAGAAACAGCACCATCAGAATCGGCCCCAGCCAACCGGTGGACTGTTTGACCGCCGCCATCGCTTCAGTGCCCTCGGGGGTTGCCAGTACGGCCACCGCGCCGAAGGCAAACGACAGGATGGTGCCCAGCGTCGCCCCCAGGTAGGTGGCCAGGAACGGCCGGGCGATGCCGATATCCGCCGGCAGGTAGCGTGAGTAGTCCGAGACATAGGGCGAGAAGCTGATCTGCCAGATGATCCCCAGCGACACCGTGGCCAGCCAGCCGGACAGGTTGAAGCCGCCGCGGCTGAAAAAGTCCGCTGGCAGGTCGTGGACGAAGATGTAGAAGAAACCGGCGAACAACGCACCGCCCATCACCCAGGTACCGATGCGGTTCAGGGTATGGATGAAGCGATAGCCGATCACACCGATGGCCGTGGCACCGAGGGCACCCATCAGGATGCTGGCCGGGACCGGCACCGACGGCACGATGCCAACGATGGATTTGCCCGCCAGGACGATGTTGGAAATGAAGAACCCGACGTAGATCAGCGCCGCGAAGAACACAATCAACAGCGCGCCATAGCGACCGAACTGGCCGCGACTCTGGACCATCTGTGGGATCCCCATGCGCGGTCCCTGGGCTGACGCGAGGGCAATCACCGAGCCGCCGAGCAGGTGTCCCAGCGCAATCGCCAGCAACCCCCAGAACAGATCGAGATGGAACACCTGGACCACCATGGCGCCGGTGACGATGGGCAGCGGCGCAATGTTGGTGCTGAACCACAGGGTGAACAAGTCGCGGGCCTTTCCGTGGCGCTCTGCGAGAGGAACGTAGTCGACCGTATGGTTCTCGATCAACGGGTCTTGCCGGGACATCTGGGACATAGGCATGAACTCGAGTTTGTCTGTTCTTATCGTTGTATGAAGCCAAACCGGAGGCACTCTGGGCGCCTCTCAGATGAACACCATATTATGGTATTCCAACACTTTCACAAGACTGATCCGCTCTTTCGGCGCCCAACTGATCCGCTATCCCGCCTGGCCGCCCTAAGTGAAACCCCCGTAATCATTGACTCAAAACGCTACGAATAACGTTCATCGATTCACCGAAAAAGACCTTGCAATGAATGTATTACGGTATACCATCAGACCTACAAACCTATAAAAACCGCTTCACACGAGGACCGCGCAATGATCGACGCCGCCATCTATAAACAAGTCCTGGGTTCGTTTCCCTCCGGTGTGACGGTGATCACCACGCTGGACGAGGATGGCCAGGTCGTCGGCCTGACCGCCAGTGCCTTCAGCTCACTGTCCATGGACCCGGCCCTGGTGCTGTTCTGCCCGAACTACAGCTCCGACTCCTACCCGGTCCTGATCAAGAACAAACGCTTCGCCATCCATGTATTGTCGGGCGGTCAACAAAGCGAGGCCTATGCTTTTGCCCGCAAGGGCAAGGACAAGGCCCAAGGTATCGAGTGGACATTGAGCGCCCTGGGCAACCCAATCCTGGCGAACGCCACGGCGGTGATCGAGTGCGAACTGTGGCGCGAATACGAAGGGGGTGACCACGCGATCATGGTGGGTGCCGTGAAAAACCTGATCGTGCCTGAGCAGCGCACCAGCCCCCTGGTTTACTGCAACGGCAAGATGGGTGCCCTGCCCGTTCCGGCTTGACGGGCTGGTAGAAATATTTTGTAGATATTCCGTATTATGGTATACCAATAATCAATCAGCCAGGCCGCCGTCGACCCCTACCCCGCGCGGCCTTGCGAGAACACCCGGGAGCCCCGCGCTCGTCCCAGGCAACAGGCCCGCAAACGACAGGCCGCCAACAAAAAGATCCGAGGTAAGCGTCATGAAATTCTCGCTGTTCATACACATGGAACGTTGGGACGAAAGCGTCAGCCACCGCCAGTTGTTCGAAGACCTGACCGAACTGACCCTGCTGGCCGAAGCCGGCGGCTTCAGTACCGTGTGGATCGGCGAACACCACGCCATGGAATACACCATCTCGCCCAGCCCGATGCCGCTGCTGGCTTACCTCGCCGGCAAGACCACCACCATTCACCTGGGCGCCGGCACCATCATCGCACCGTTCTGGCACCCATTGCGGGTAGCCGGTGAATGCGCATTGCTGGACGTGATCAGCAATGGCCGGATGGAAGTCGGCCTGGCGCGGGGCGCCTACCAGGTCGAGTTCGACCGCATGGCCGGCGGCATGCCGGCTTCGTCCGGTGGCCAGGCCCTGCGGGAAATGGTTCCGGTGGTCCGCGCCCTGTGGCAAGGCGACTATGCCCATGACGGCGAGATCTGGAAATTCCCGACCTCCACCAGCGTGCCCAAGCCGATCCGCAAGCCGCACCCACCGATGTGGATCGCCGCCCGCGACCCGGACTCTCACAACTTCGCGGTCGCCAATGGCTGCAACGTCATGGTCACGCCGCTGATGAAGGGCGACGAAGAAGTCCTGGACCTGAAGAACAAGTTCCAGGCGGCCCTGGACAACAACCCCGACGTTCCGCGCCCGCAACTGATGGTGCTGCGTCACACCCACGTTCACGCGGCGGACAACCCCGAGGGCTGGAAAGTCGGCGCCCAGGCGATCGCCAAGTTCTACCGCACCTTCGACGCCTGGTTCGGCAACAAGCAAACCCCGGTCAATGGCTTCCTGGCGCCCAGCCCCGAGGAAAAGTTCGCCGGTCGCCCGGAGTTCGAACTGGAGAGCCTGCACAAGACCGCCATGATCGGCACACCGGAAGAAATCATTCCGCGCATCAAGTACTACCAGGAACTGGGGGTCGATGAGTTCAGCTTCTGGTGCGACAACAGCTTGCCTCACGCTGAGAAGAAAAAATCTTTGGAGCTGTTCATCAAGCACGTAGTGCCAGCGTTTCGCTGAGTCGCGGTGAGTCGCCAGCGTTGGCGAGCAAGCTCCCACACGGGATTTGGGGTATACGCAGCCTTTGCATGCACCACCTGACCCTGTGGGAGCGGGCTTGCCCGCGAAGACGGCGGCACATTCAATATCTTCATAGCAGACATACCGCTTTCGCGAGCAAGCCCGCTCCCACACGGGATTTGGGGTATACGCAGCCATTGCATAAAACCAGCAAGACCTGTGGGAGCGGGCTTGCCCGCGAAGACGGCGGCACATCCAACATCTGCATGACAGACACTCCGCTTTCGCGGGCAAACCCACTCCCACACGTGTCCCCGTTGGGCACGTGGGAGCAAGCCCGCTGGCGAAGCACACGCCGCGGCGAACAGATGATGTCAAATGTGACAATCTTCCCCACTCCACTGCCGTCGCCGGTCGCGCCGCTGTTCAGCGCCGGAAAACCCCAATAACGTCTGCCACAACGGATCAACTCTGATTAAGGATGATGCGCGTGGGGGTTTATCGTCTGCTGCTGGCCTTGCTCGTGGCCATTTCGCACATGGGCGTGACGTTCATGGGGTTCAACCCTGGCGTCGTTGCCGTCGTGTCTTTCCTGATCATCAGCGGCTTCGTGATGACTTCGCTGATCGAGCGCAATTACGGCACAGCCAGGCACGTCGGCCTGTTCTACCTGGATCGACTGCTGAGGTTGTACCCGCAGTTCCTGCTGTACTTCGTCCTGTCCTGCCTGGTGATCCACTTCCTTTTGCCCGGAACGCCCCAGGCAGAGGCCCTGACCCTGGAAAACATCGCCACCAGCCTGCCGATCCTGCCGCTGGGTTTCTACATGTTCGGCATCACCGTGCCCGAGATCCTGCCGCCAGCCTGGTCCCTCGGGCTGGAAATGTGCTTCTACCTGCTGATCCCCTTCCTGATCCTCTACAAGAGCCGGGGGATTGCCTTCGCGGTATCGGTCACGGTCTTCCTGGTAGCGGCGCTGGGCTACATCAACACCGACCTCTATGGCTATCGCCTGCTGCCTGGGGTGCTGTTCATTTTCCTGTGCGGCTGCTATTTGTACCGCGCTCGGGCAAAGGGGCTGTGGATCGCGGCCATCACCACGATCATCGCCACCTTGCTGTTCGCGGCCATTGTCCTGGGCGTCATTGCCCGGCGCCCGTTCAACGCCGAAGTCACCCTCGGCATTGCCGTGGGCCTGCCCGCCGTGTTCCTGCTGAGCCGCTTGAGGTACCACCGGTTGGATGAACTGTTGGGAAACATCAGCTATGGGGTGTTTCTCAATCACTTTGTGGTGATGTATGTACTGCGCGCGTTCTGGCCGGTGGCATACAGCGAGCTGATTGTCACGGCGGTGCTGGTGCTGTCGTTCGCCTTGAGCGGCGTGTCGTATTACTGGGTCGAGCGGCCGGCACTGAGGCTGCGCCATGCCTTGCGGACCGGCGTGCGGCGTGAAACCGTGCCAGCGCCGACTGGCAGCTCGGTGACGTAGCCACTACAACGGTTATCACCGCGGCGAGGGAGCCGGCGCCCTGGCCACGGAGGGGGCTTTAACCGAAGATCAGAACGTCACGCTGGCGCTCAAGCGTGCGGTGCGCGGCTCACCGACATTCACTTGCAACTGGTTGCCCGTGGAAGACGGGTAGTACTGCTTGTCGAACAGGTTGTCGACGTTCAGTTGCAGCGAGGTTTTGTAACCCAGCACCGGCGCCTCCCAACGCACGAAGGCATCGGCCACGGTGTAGCTGCTCAGCCAGAAGTCGTTGGCATTGTTGGCCGCACGCTCACCCACGTAGCGAGCACCGCCACCGGCGTGCCAGGCACCGAACTCGGCGGGAACGTTCAGGTGATGGGTCAGGTAGAGGCTGGCGGTGTGTTTCGGTGCGTCGGCCAGGCGATGGCCTTCGTCGTCCGGGTCGTCGAGGATTTCCGTGTGGGTATAGGCGTAGGTGCCGATCAGGTCCCAGCGCTCGGACAGGCGTCCGGTGATGTCCAGCTCCAGGCCTTGGGAACCGACTTTACCGGCGGCTTCCGCCAGGGTCACCCCATTGACCGTGGAAGACGTCACGACGTTCTTCTTGACGATGTCGAACAGCGCCAGGTTGATGTTCAAGCCGGGCAACGGATCGTACTTGGCCCCCACTTCGTAGCTGCGGCCCTCCTCCGGATCGAAGGTGTTGCCGGCGTCGTCCACGGTGTCATTCGGCTTGAACGAGCGGCTGTAGTTACCGTACAGCGACAACGCGTCGGTGGCTTTGTAGACCAGGCCCAGGAACGGTACGAAGGCATCGCCGTTGTCGTCGCGGTTCACTTTGTAGGTACTGCCGCGCCCTTGGTCACCGTACTGGTCGTAGTGCTGGTAGCGTCCCCCCAGGACCAGAATCCAGCGGTCATCGAGGTGCCAGTTGTCCTTCAAGTACACGGAACTGGAGGTCAGCTCGTTGCTCAGATCGCTCTGGGCGGCGCTGACCAGGCTAGGCTCCGGCAAGTTGCCATAGACCGGAGCGGTGATGTCAAAACCGGCGCGGACCGCATTGCGATAGGTCTTGCCGCGAAACTGGTTGGAGACCTGGTTATCGACACCGACCAGCAAGTCATGCGCCTGACCGAACAGTTCCTGATTGCCGATGAAATCCCAGCTCGCGTAACGGGTTTCATCGTCGTAGTGGGCACCGTTTGCTGCCCGGCGCAACGTATTGCCCGTCAGTGAGTTGGGCTGCGCAATCGAAAGACTGTATCGATCATTGTTCCAACCGTAGGTCACGCGCGTCTTCCACGCCTCGCTCAGCTCATACTCGAAACGGGCCGTCGCCGTCTCGCGAATCCCCACGCTCTTGGCCCAGCGCTCGTCAAGACGCTTGTCATAATCGATATCGGCCGGATGCCCGTTGGTGAACATCGTCCCACGGTCAAACGGGTTGGAATATTCGTTGTACTCATAGCTCAGGTTCAACGAAGCCCGTTCACCGGTCCAGGCCAGGGACGGCGCGACCAGCGTGCTTTCATTCACACCGTAGTTGCGCCAGTAATCTTCATGACCACGCTCGGCAATCAGCCGATACGCCAACCCGGTATCGCCCACGGGCCCGGTGGTGTCCAGGCCCATGGTGCCGCCGCCTTCGCTGTAGGCAGAGCCGCTCAGGGTGGTGCTCTGGGTGTACTCGGGTTGCTTGCTGATGACATTGATCAGCCCACCAGGCTCCAACGCACCGTACAGCATCGAGGCCGGGCCCTTGAGCACTTCGACCCGTTCGGTGGTGGCGCTGAAGTTGTGCCCCAGGTTCGAACGCACGCCGTCGCGCAGGATCGAGCCGTCGTCGTTGGTGCCGAAACCGCGCTTGACCAGCGAGTCCCGCGAGCCGCCCAGGGTATTGCCCTGGCTGACGCCGCTGACAAACTTCATCGCATCGCCCAGCGAACGCACCTGGTAATCGTCCAGCGTCTGCTGAGTCACCACGTTGATCGACTGCGCTTCTTCCTTGATCGGTACGTCGCTCTTGCTGGCCGTGCTGGCTTGCGACGCCGTGTAGCCTTCGTCCTGGAGGATACGACTGCCCTGGATGGCCGTGGCCGGCAGTTCGAGCGCGTCCTGCGCCCACAGTGGGGTGGCGATGAAGCAGCAGGATACGGCGGGTAGTACACAATGGATGAAGACGTTGCGTTTCGCGGAAGGGGTGGAACGATTCAAAGCGCTGCACTCACGGGAGGAATGTTAATGAGAGCGACTATACTTTGAGAATCATTCCCAGTAAATACAAATAGGAGTCAGTTTGCGTGGGAAAGCCCGGGCTTGAAACCCTGGAACACGGGTGAGTGAACGTCTTCGCGAGCAGGCTCGCTCCCACAGTGGTTTGACGGACGGGCTTGCCGTGATATCAAAACGCCTTAATCCGCTAAAGCTTTGGCCCTTGCGGTCGAATGTATTCCATTGAGAGATTTTTTTGCCCAGGAGCAGCGGCATGCAGACGTTAAAGGCCTTGTACGAGTCTATCGAGATGCAGTTTTTCGATACGCTCACGAAAAAATTGTCGAGCCTTTTCCTGCTGGTGATGGTCAGTGCGCTGCTGTACTGGGTGGCCTTGAGCGCCCGTGCCGACATCCTGCTGCAATTGCGCAATGCTCAACTGGACCCGGCGTTGCTGGGGCAGATTGAAGGCCGGCTCGACAGCCTCAGCCATGCCCTGCTCTTCGGCGCCGTCCTGACCCTGGGCATGATCAGTTTCATGGTCTGGTACTTTCGTCACCTGATCGTGCGCCCCGTCACCGCCATGACCAAGGCCCTGGAGGAAATCGCCAACGGTGAAGGCGACCTCTCCAAGGACCTGCCCCTGGTGACCCACGACGAGATCCGCGTGCTGGCCGGCACCTGCAACCGTTTCCTGGCCAAGCAGCGGGAGATCATCAGCAACGTCCAGGCGCTGACCGTGCACATTGCCGTGGAATCGGCGCGCTCGTTGAAGAACATCAGCGACTCCAGCGACAGCGCCACTCACCAGGCCCGGTTCGCCAAGGAAGTGATGGACCAGAGCAACACCGCCGTGGGCCGCATCGAAGAGGTGTCGCGCCAGACCCAGGGCATTTCCAGCACCACCGCGCAGAACCTGAGCATGGCCCGTGACTCCTACGCCGAGCTGCTGGAAGTGACCGGCAACATCAGTGAGATCTCGGCCAGCCTCGGCGAGTTCGCCACGTTGGTGAGCGCGTTGAACCAACGCTCTTCGAGCATCAAGTCCATCGTCGGGTTGATCCAGCAGATCTCGGCCCAGACCAACCTGCTGGCCCTCAACGCCGCCATCGAAGCCGCCCGGGCCGGCGAAAGTGGTCGGGGCTTTGCGGTGGTGGCCGATGAAGTGCGCACCTTGGCACAGAATGTCAGCCGGGCCACCGACGACATCTCGCGCAACATCGACGCGATGCTGGAGGAAGTCAGCTCCACCCACGAGCAGACCACCCAGATCAGCCACAGCGCCCGGGAAACCCAGAAGGTGGTGGAACGGGCCTCCGGCCACTTCGAAAGCATGATCGGCGACTTCGAATCCACCAATGGCAAGCTGGCTGACATTGCCGAGCATATCCAGCAGTTCGCCGACAGCAACACCGGCATCAACGACCGGGTGACCCAGATCCATGCCGACAGCCAGTCGATCGACCAGCGCATGCAGCAGTCGGCGACGGCCACCCGCGACCTGTCCGGCGTTGCCGAAAAGGTCCAGGCGCTGCTGGGCCGGTTCGTGCTGGGCCACGGCAAGCTGGACGCCGCCATCACCCGCGCCAGCGAATGCCGCGATACGCTCCAGGTACGCCTGGAGGCGCTGCATCGCGAGGGCCTGAACCTGTTCGACCAGAGTTACCAATTGGTCCCCGGCACCGATCCCAAGCAATACATGACCTGCTACACCGAGCGCTTCGCCCAGGTCTGCCAGGAGGAATGCGACAAGCTCACCCGTAGCACGCCGGGGGGCAAGGTGTCCTTCATCGTCGACACCAAGGGGTATTGCCCCGTGAACAACAGCTGGGTCTCCAAGCCCCCCACCGGTGACCGCGCCGTGGACCTGCCGGTGTGCCGCAACAAGCGCATCTTCAACGACCCGATCGGCCTGCGCGCGGCCGGTAACGTCCAGCGCTTCCTGCTCCAGACCTACCTGCGCGATACCGGTGAAATCATGACCGAGATCGACGTCCCCTTCTTCTTCGGCGGCCGCCATTGGGGCAACCTGCGGGTAGGGTTCGATGCAGCGGTGTTGTTGGCGGAGTGAGAGTGATCGCCCTGCGACAGGAGTAAGGCCGCAGCCACTTCATCGCTGAGCGGCCGTCTTCGCGGGCAAGCCCGCTCCCACACAAGAGATCTGTGGCGCACCCACCTCTTGAGTCCACCAAAAAACACTGTGGGAGCGGGCTTGCCCGCGAAGGCGGTGGCTCAGTCAACCTCTCATCGACTGACCCACTGCATTCGCGAGCAAGCCCGCTCCCACACAGGGAATCTGTGACGGACACACATCTTGTGCCCCACCAAATAACTCTGTGGGAACGGGCTTGCCCGCGAAAGCGGTGGGTCAGCCAACCTCTTCATCGACTGACCCACTGCATTCGCGAGCAAGCCCGCTCCCACAGGGGGTACCTCAGGGCTGCCGGGTCAGCAGCACTTGGGCCCGGCCTTGCCGCCGTAACGGGCTTCCTGGCGTTCGCGGAAGAACGTCTCGTAGTCCATCAGCGGCTTGTCCGGATGCTGGGTCTGCATGTGCTCGACGTAGTTGTCGTAGTCGGGCATGCCGACCATCAGGCGGGCGGCCTGACCGAGGTATTTACCCAGGCGACTCAAGTCATTGAACATCGTTGCAATCCTCGCTTCAGGCGTCCGGCAGCGCTTGGAAAGGCGCTTCCTTGTCCGTGCGCTCCTTCGTGCCCCAGGCGGCGATGCCGACCTTGAGCGCGTAGAACAGGATACTGAAGACCACGAACAGGAACAGTGCCGTCAACGTCGCGTTGGTGTAGGCATTGAACACCACGTGCTGCATCTGCTCGATGCTCTTGGCCGGGGCCAGGACTTGCCCGGCGGCCAGCGCCTCGTTGTATTTGCGCGCCAGGGCCAGGAAGCCGATCGCCGGGTTGGCGTCGAACAGCTTGATCAGGCCCGCGGTGGTGGTGCAGATCAGCAGCCAGGTCGCCGGCAGCAGCGTGACCCAGACGTAGCGCTGGCGCTTCATCTTGATCAGCACCACGGTGGCGAGCATCAGCGCGATACCGGCCAGCATCTGGTTGGAGATGCCGAACAGCGGCCACAAGGTGTTGATGCCGCCCAGCGGATCGATCACGCCCTGGTACAGCAGGTAACCCCACAGCGCCACGCAACCGGCGGTGGCGATCAGGTTGGCGGTCCAGGATTCGGTGCGCTTGAGGGCCGGCACGAACGAGCCCAGCAGGTCCTGCAGCATGAAGCGCCCGGCACGGGTGCCGGCGTCCACCGCGGTGAGGATGAACAGCGCTTCGAACAGAATCGCGAAGTGGTACCAGAACGCCATGGTGTTCTCACCCGGCAGCACCGAGTGCAGGATCTGCGCGATGCCCACCGCCAGGGTCGGCGCGCCGCCGGCACGGGCCAGGATGGTGGTCTCGCCGATGTCCTTGGCCACGGCCTGCAGGGCGTCCGGCGTGATGGCAAAGCCCCAGCTGCTGACGGTCTGCGCCACGGCCACCACGTCGCCGCCGACGATGGCCGCCGGGCTGTTCATGGCGAAGTACACGCCCGGCTCGATCACCGACGCGGCGACCATCGCCATGATCGCCACGAAGGACTCCATGAGCATGCCGCCGTAGCCGATGTAGCGGGCGTTGGTTTCGTTATCCAGCAGCTTGGGCGTGGTGCCCGAGGAAATCAGCGCGTGGAAACCCGAAACCGCGCCACAGGCGATGGTGATGAACAGGAACGGGAACAGACCGCCCTTCCACACCGGGCCCAGGCCATTGGTGAACTGGGTCAGCGCCGGCATTTTCAGCTCGGGCATGGTGACCAGGATGCCGATCGCCAGGGCGACGATGGTGCCGATCTTGAGGAAGGTCGACAGGTAGTCCCGCGGTGCCAGGATCAGCCACACCGGCAGCACGGCGGCGACAAAGCCGTAGCCGATCAGCATCCAGGTGATCTGGATCCCGGTGAAGGTGAAGGCCTTGGCCCAGACCGGGTCGGCGGCGATCTGCCCACCCAGCCAGATCGACCCCAGCAGCAACAGCACGCCGATCAGCGAGATTTCGCCGATGCGGCCCGGGCGGATGTAGCGCATGTAAAGGCCCATGAACATCGCGATCGGGATGGTCGCCATCACCGTGAAGATCCCCCACGGGCTCTCGGCCAGGGCCTTGACCACGATCAGCGCCAGCACCGCGAGGATGATGATCATGATCAGGAAGCAGCCGAACAGCGCGATGGTGCCGGGAATGCGGCCCATTTCCTCGCGGACCATGTCCCCCAGGGAGCGCCCGTTGCGGCGGGTGGACAGGAACAGGACCATGAAGTCCTGCACGGCCCCGGCCAGCACCACGCCGGCGATCAGCCAGAGCGTGCCGGGCAGGTAGCCCATCTGCGCGGCCAGCACCGGCCCGACCAGCGGCCCCGCGCCGGCAATGGCGGCGAAGTGGTGACCGAAGAGGATGTGCTTGTTGGTCGGGACGAAGTCCAGGCCATCGTTGTTGAGCACGGCAGGCGTGGCCCGGCGCGCATCGAGTTGCATCACGTTGTTGGCGATGAAGAGACTGTAGTAGCGGTAGGCGACCAGGTAGATGGCCACGGCTGCGACGACGATCCAGAGGGCGTTGATGGCTTCGCCGCGGCGCAAGGCCACGACACTCAACGCACAGGCTCCCAGAACAGCCACGGCAAACCAGGCGAGGTGTTTAACCAGACGGGTTGTCATTGCGTGTCTCCTGCCGAGGTCCAGTGGACTGCGGCGATTGTTTTTATAATGTGCCCCGCTATTCGGAGCCGGCCCAATATCCCCGTAGGCCGTCAATAAATAAATCCGTAGTACTACGTAGACCGCCCCTGTGGGAGCGAGCTTGCTCGCGAAGGCGGTGTGTCAGTTAAAGCAGATGTCACTGATCCACCGCATTCGCGAGCAAGCCCGCTCCCACAATGTCGCTGAGTGCCTACGGATTCGATGTCCAGCGCAGGTTACCTCTCCTATTCGGGGGAAGGTTTGGCATATGATGCCGAGCATCCACCTCCCCTCGTCAGGCCCTGACAGGAGTCCAGATGCTGCTCAAACACAAAATCGTCGCCCTCGGAATCCTGCCGCTGGTCCTGGCGATCGCTGTTATCTGCGCCCTGGTGATCTCGCTCAACCGCCAGTTGGGCGACCAACAGGCACAGCTCATCGAAGACAGCATCCTGGCCAGCAAGCGCGCCGAGCTGAAAAACTACGTGGAAATGGCACAAAGCCTGATCGCCCCGTTGTACAACGACGGCCAGGGCGACGAACGTGCACAGCAGCAAGTGCTGGAAGAACTGCGCAAGCTGAGCTTCGGCATCAACGGTTATTTCTTCGTGTACGACCGCCAGGGCCGCAGCCTCATGCACGCGCGCCAGTCGGAGTTGGTGGGGCGAGACCTGTGGGACATGAAGGACCCTCATGGCCTGCCGGTGATCCAGGCGCTGCTCAAGAGCGCCCAGTCCGGCGAGGGCTTCCAGCGTTATGCCTGGAACAAGCCCTCCTCCGGCCAGGTCACTGAAAAACTGGCCTACGTGGTGATGCTGGACCGCTGGGGATGGATGCTCGGCACCGGGATCTACCTCGAAGACGTCGAGCGCGCCACCCAGCAGGCTCGCGCCGAAGTCGCCCAAGGCATCCACACCACCATGCAGGCCATCGCCGCCATCGCCCTGGTGGCCGTGTTGCTGGTGTTCGCCGGTGGCATGACCCTCAACGTCAGCGAGCACCGCCTGGCCGACAAGAAACTGCAGCGCCTGAACCAGCGCATCGTCAGCCTGCAGGAAGAGGAACGCTCGCGAGTGTCCCGTGAGTTGCACGACGGCATCAGCCAACTGCTGGTGTCGATCAAGTTCCAGTTCGAACTGGCCAGCCATGTGCTGGAAAACGGCCAGGAAAACGGCCTGGGCATTCTCAAGAATGCGACAGACCGCTTGGGCGAAGCCATCGGCGAGATCCGCAGCATCTCCCATGACCTACGCTCTTCCCTGCTCGATACCCTGGGCCTGCCCGCCGCCATCGGCCAACTCGCCTCCGAGTTCCAGCAGCGCAGCGGGCTGGAGGTGTCCTACCGCACCAATGAGTTCGATTGCCGGCTGGAAAACGGCGCACCGGTCTCGCTGTTCCGCATTGCCCAGGAAGCGCTCACCAACATCGAGCGTCACGCCGGGGCGAAAAGCGTCGGCATCAGCCTGTTCGGCTCCGCCGAGTCCTTGCGCCTGACGGTGGTGGATGATGGCATGGGCTTCAACGTGCCACAGGTCGAGCGGGGGCACGCCGGCATCGGCCTGCGCAATATCCGCGAACGGGTCGAACACTTCGGTGGACGCCTGGAAGTCACCTCCGAACCGGGGCGCAGCGAGCTGGACATCCTTTTGCCCATGAACATGGCGGCCACGTAAAGCTGATGACCCCTGATCCCAAGCCCCCCTTGTCGATGAACCTGCCGCCTGCGATCCGCGTCGCGCTGGTCGATGATCACTCACTGGTGCGCGATGGCATCCGGGCGCTGCTGTCCGTCATGCCACGACTGAACGTGGTCGGCGAAGCCGAGAACGGCGCACAGGCGATCGAAATGGTGGGCCGCTGCACACCGGACCTGCTGCTGATGGACATCAGCCTCAAGGACATGAACGGCCTTGAGCTGACCCGGCTGCTGGGCAAGCAATACCCGAGCCTGAAGATCCTCATCCTCAGCATGTACGACAACCATGAATACGTGAGCGAGTCAGTGCGCTGCGGTGCCAGCGGCTACGTGCTCAAGAACGCGCCCTCGCGGGAGATCGTCGCGGCGATCGAGGCGATCATCGGCGGCGGCACCTTCTACAGCGCCGAAATCGCCCAACGCCTGGCCACCGACCCGAACACCGATAACGAACTGACCCCACGGGAAAGCCAGGTGCTGCGCAAGATGGTCGAGGGCTTGAACAACAAGGAAATGGCCCGCGAGCTGGACATCAGCGTGCGTACCGTCGAGACCCATCGCCTGAGCATCCGCCGCAAGCTCAACATCGATAAACCCGCGGCATTGGTGAAATACGCGATCGACCACGGGATCGTTTCACGCTGACAAAAGGCCGCCACACAGAGACAACCCACAGACACTTTTACTACACTGGCCCGTCTTGTCCCCTTCCCTTGCGAGACGTCCCATCCCCATGAAAACCATAACAAGCACGATGACGTTCTGCGGCCTGCTGGCCTTGTGTGGCAATGCCCTGGCCGAGCCTGGCGCCTCTCACCTGGACGAGGTCCTGCAACGCGGCGAGCTCAAGGTGTGCACCACTGGCGACTACAAGCCCTACACCTACAAGGCTGAAAGCGGCGACTACGAAGGGATCGACATCGACATGGCGCGTTCGCTGGCCGCGAGCCTGGGCGTCAAGGTGCAATGGGTCCAGACCACCTGGAAAACCCTGATGCCGGACATGCTGGCGGGCAAGTGCGACATCGGCATGGGCGGGATCTCGGTGACCCTGGAACGCCAGAAGAAAGCCTACTTCAGTAACACCCTGGACGTGGATGGCAAGATCCCGCTGGTGCGCTGCGAAGACCAGTCGCGCTACCAGACTCTCGAACAGATCAACCAACCTTCGGTACGCCTGGTGGAGCCGGCCGGTGGCACCAACGAAGCCTTCGTCCGCGCCTTCGTACCCAAGGGCCAGCTCGCCTTCCACGACAACGTGACCATCTTCCAGGAACTGCTGGACAAGCGCGCCGACGTGATGATCACCGATGCCTCGGAAGCGCTCTACCAGCAGAAACTCAAGCCTGGCCTGTGTGCCGTCAACCCGACCCACTACCTGCAATATGGCGAGAAGGCCTACCTGCTGCCGCGCGATGACAGCACCTGGAAGATGTACGTCGACCAGTGGCTGCACCTGAGCAAGGCGAACGGCAGCTATCAGAAAGTGATTGGCCAGTGGCTGGCGGTTCCCGCCGCTCAGTGACGGCGACGCCGCATTGAAAACCTGTGGACCTAGCTCGCGAAGACGCCAGCCTGCCCGGCAAAGTTGCAGACGGGTCCACCGCCTTCGCGAGCAAGCCCGCTCCCACGGGGTCTGGCCCCCTTTGCCATGGAGGGTTGTGGGGCGGCCTACGGCTTGATGTTCTTCAATTCATTGAGCAGCCCCAGCAGTTGCTGCATCTTTTGCTCGCCGAACTGCGCTTCGATCCGGCGGTAGTTGCCCTCCATGCCTTCGCTCATCGACTCGAAGCACTGCTCGCCGCGTTCGGTGAGAGCCACGAACACCCGACGCTGATCCTGGCTGGATTTCTGCCGGCGCACCAGACCATCGCGCTCCAGGCGGCTGAGCACACCGGTCATGCTCGGCTTGAGGATGCAGGCCTGCTGGGCAAGCTGGTGGCTTTCCAGTTCGCCTTGCTGGTGCAGGATGCGGATCACCCGCCATTGCTGCTCGGTGAGGTCATGCTGGTTCAACGCGGGACGGAAAAAAGCCATGGCGGCTTCACGAGCTTGCAACAGGGTCAGCGTCAGGGAGGGTCTGGGGTTGGCCATGTTCGAACTGCTTGGGTGGGCGAACGGGCAGCTTAGTGGCGCAGGCAAGGCGCTGCAAGACACCTGTGGCGAGGGAGCTTGCTCCCGCTCGATTGCGCAGCAATCGTCAAAAGCCTCGGGCTGCTGCTCGCCCCAGCGCAAGCAAGCTCCCTCGCCACATAAGCACGTGTTCAATCGCAGGGAAGTTCAGCGCAACCCCGACTGTCGTTGGCGATACTCGCCCGGCGTGAGCTGGGCATAACGCTGGAAAAACCGGCTGAAATAGGCCGGATCCTTGAAGCCAAGCTGGTAGCAGATTTCATTGGCCGAACTGCCGGTAAACAACAGCAGACGCTTGGCCTCCTGCATCAAGCGCTCCATGATCAACCGCTTGGAAGGCAGGTCGGCGATGCGCCGGCACACGTCGTTGAGGCGCGCCTCGGTCACCCCGATGCCCTCGGCATAGCGCGACAGCGGCCAATGCTGCAGGTAGTGGGCTTCGATCAGCTCGTTGAAGCGGTGGAAGATCTTCAGGTCTTCATGCCGCGCCGGCCGGGCTTCCAGGGAGTTGGTACACAAGCGCAGCAGGCTGATCATGATCAGCCGTGTCAATCCGTCCAGGGCCACGTTGCGCCCTGGTCGCGCGGCCGCCACCTCCTCGCTCAGTTGCTCGAACAGGTACTCCAGCCGTCCCACCTCCCCCGCCAACTCCGGCCCCAGTTGCGCCAGCGCCACGCAGGCCGCCGGCAGTTGCACACCGGCCGGCGCCAGGCTCGGATCGGCGTCGATCAACTGCCACACCAACTGCTGGCGCACCGTCAACACATGCCCGTCACTGTCGGCCTCGGTCACGAAGGCATGCGCGATGGTGGGCGGCGTGAGAAAGAACATCGGGCCCGATTCGACGTATTGCTGGTCGTCGAGATACACCCGCACGGTGCCGCTCTTGACGTAGTGCACCTGGAAGAAGCGGTCGTGGCGATGCACCGGCATGTTGCGACCGAAAAAATCCGCGAGGTTGGCGAGCCGGTCGTAATGCACCTCGGCATCGCTGTAGCGCTGGTCGTACACCTGGCCGATGTTGATGTTGGGGATCGGTTGACGATCGGTCATCACGCAGTACTCGTTTTTATTCTGATTCAAGCGTCGCCGAGCCCCATCCTGCAACGAATCCGGAAGGTCATCCAGCGCCCGGTCATTCTGCCACGCTTGACGATAGTTAACATCTTAATTATAACTGTTAACACATTAACAATAACGCAGAGCCCTCATCCCTCTGCACCGCCAGGAGACAAGCATGAGCCGTGCCCTGCATGACGTCGCTAACGGCACCCTGTTCGGGGTCGCGCTGAACTACCAGGGGCTGCTGAAACAGCACCTCGCCGAGTTCGAGCAGCCGCCCTACCAGAAACCGCCGGTCAAGCCGGTGCTGTTCATCAAGACGCCCAACACCCGTAATCGGCACGACGCCGATGTGGTCCATCCCGGCCACGGCGAGCGGCTGCAACCAGGGCCGGCCCTGGGCGTGGTGATGGGCAAGTCGGCCAGCCGCGTCAGCGCCGCCGAGGCGCTGGGCTACGTGGCCGGCTACACCGTCGTCAACGAATTCAGCCTGCCGGAAGACAGCTACTACCGCCCCGCCGTCAAGGCCAAGTGCCGGGATGGCTCGTGTGCCATCGGGCCGGAACTGGTGCCGACCGCCAACCTCGCCGATCCCCACAGCCTGGCGATCACGCTGTACGTCAACGGCGAGGCACGCCAGCAAAACAGCACGGCCAACTTCGTTCGCAACATCCCCCAACTGATTGCCGAGATCAGCGAGTTCATGACCCTGCACGCCGGCGACGTGTTGATCACCGGCACGCCCGAGGGCCGGGTCGACGTGGTGCCTGGCGACCGCGTCGAAGTGCATATCAACGGCGTGGGCCGTCTCGTCAATACCGTCGTGGCCGAGCAGCCAGGAGCCGTTTCATGAAACACGCGCGCATTCGTTTTGAAGGCCAGGTCCACGCCGTCACCGTTGAAGCCGGCAATGCCGTGCGCTTGCTCGACGGTCGCCTGCTGGGCGAAGACCAGGTCGAGTGGCTGCCGCCGGCCACCGGCAACATGTTCGCCCTGGGCCTGAACTACGCCGACCACGCCGCCGAACTGGCCTTCAAGCCGCCGACCGAGCCCCTGGCGTTCATCAAGTCGCCGGGCACCTACACCGGCCACAACCAAAAGACCTGGCGCCCGGACAACGTCGCCTACATGCATTACGAGTGCGAACTCGTGGCGGTCATCGGCAAAACCGCCCGTAACGTCACGCGCGAAAATGCGCTGGACTACCTGGTCGGCTACACCGTGTGCAACGACTACGCGATCCGCGACTATCTGGAAAACTACTACCGCCCCAACCTGCGGGTGAAGAACCGCGACGCCACCACCCCTGTCGGGCCATGGATCGTCGACGTCGCCGACGTGCCGGACCCGAGCGACCTGAAACTGCGCACCTGGATCAACGGTGAGCTGCGCCAGGAAGGCAGCACCAAGGACATGATCTTCGACATCCCGTACCTGATCGAATACCTGTCCAGCTTCATGACCCTGCAACCCGGCGACATGATCGCCACCGGCACGCCCGAAGGCCTGGCCGACGTGGTGCCCGGTGATGAAGTGGTGGTGGAAGTGGAAGGCGTCGGCCGCCTGGTCAACCGAATTGTCAGCGAAGCCGCGTTCTTCGCATCCCGTAAAGAGGCTTGAGCACGATGATCAAACACTGGATCAACGGCCGTGAGGTCGAAAGCAAAGACGTCTTCGTCAACTACAACCCGGCCACCGGCGAAGCCATTGGCGAAGTCGCCAGCGGCGGCGCCGAGGAAGTCGCCCAGGCCGTAGCCGCCGCCAAGGATGCCTTCCCGAAGTGGGCCAACACGCCCGCCAAGGAACGCGCCCGGTTGATGCGCAAGCTCGGAGAGCTGATCGAGCAGAACGTGCCGAAACTGGCCGAACTGGAAACCCTCGACACCGGCTTGCCGATCCACCAGACCCGCAACGTGCTGATCCCGCGGGCGTCCCACAACTTCGATTTCTTCGCCGAAGTGTGCACCCGGATGGACGGCCACACCTACCCGGTCGACGACCAGATGCTCAACTACACCCTGTACCAGCCGGTGGGGGTCTGCGGCCTGGTGTCGCCGTGGAACGTGCCGTTCATGACCGCGACCTGGAAGACCGCGCCGTGCCTGGCCTTGGGCAACACCGCTGTGCTGAAGATGTCCGAGCTGTCGCCGTTGACCGCCAATGAACTGGGGCGACTGGCCGTCGAGGCCGGGATCCCCAACGGTGTGCTCAACGTGATCCAGGGCTACGGCGTCACGGCGGGCGATGCATTGGTGCGTCACCCGGATGTGCGGGCAATCTCCTTTACCGGCGGCACCGCCACCGGCAAGAAAATCATGCAGACCGCCGGGCTGAAGAAGTACTCCATGGAGCTGGGCGGCAAGTCGCCGGTGCTGATTTTCGAAGACGCGGACCTGGAGCGGGCCCTTGATGCGGCGCTGTTCACGATTTTCTCGCTCAACGGCGAACGTTGCACCGCTGGCAGTCGAATCTTCATCCAGGAAAGCGTCTACCCGCAGTTCGTCGCCGAATTCGCCGCCCGTGCCAAACGCTTGATCGTGGGCGACCCCCAAGACCCCAAGACCCAGGTCGGCTCGATGATCACCCAGGCCCACTACGACAAGGTCACCGGTTACATCAGGATCGGCCTCGAAGAAGGCGCCACCCTGCTGGCCGGTGGCCTGGAACGCCCGGCCAACCTGCCTGCACACTTGAGTCGCGGCCAGTTCATCCAGCCGACGGTGTTCGCCGACGTGAACAACAAAATGCGTATCGCCCAGGAAGAGATCTTCGGCCCGGTGGTCTGCCTGATCCCGTTCAAGGACGAAGCCCAGGCGTTGCAACTGGCCAACGACACCGAGTACGGCCTGGCGTCGTACATCTGGACCCAGGACATCGGCAAGGCCCATCGCCTGGCCCATGGCATCGAGGCCGGCATGGTGTTCATCAACAGCCAGAACGTGCGCGACCTGCGCCAGCCTTTCGGCGGCGTGAAGGGTTCCGGAACCGGGCGCGAAGGTGGACAGTACAGCTTTGAAGTGTTTGCCGAGATCAAGAACGTTTGCATTTCCATGGGCGGTCATCACATTCCACGGTGGGGCGTGTAATCCATGGCTGGGGGCTAACTCTGTGGCGAGGGGATTTATCCCCGCTGGGGCGCGAAGCGGCCCTGAATCAGTCAACCTCGATCAACCTGACACACCGAGGTGTTTGATTTGAGGTCTGCTGTGCAGCCCAGCGGGGATAAATCCCCTCGCCACAAGAGCTGCGGTCCAGTTGAACAAGCTGTGATTCACCGATTACCCAAGACTCAACAAGAACAACTTTTTCAGGAGAATCATCATGGGCGAAGTCGTCCTGGCTGCGAAGATCTGCCACGTTCCCTCGATGTACCTGTCGGAGCTGCCCGGTAAACACCACGGTTGCCGCGAGGCCGCGATCGCCGGCCACAAGGAAATCGGCCGTCGCGCCCGCGAGCTGGGCGCCGACACGGCCGTGGTGTTCGACGTGCACTGGCTGGTCAACAGCGCCTACCACGTCAACAGCGGCGAGCATTTCAAGGGCATCTACACCAGTAACGAGCTGCCGCATTTCATCAAGAACATGGAGTACGAATACGCGGGCGCCCCGGAACTGGGCGAGTTGATCGCCGCCGAAGCCAACGCCGCCGACGTTCGCACCCTGGCCCACAACATCCCCAGCCTGGAGCTGGAGTACGGCACGCTGGTGCCCATGCGCTACATGCACATGGACGTCCCGCCGGCGCAGAAACTCAATGTGGTGTCGATTGCCGCCTGGTGCGCCTGGCATCGCCTGCAAGACAGCTTCACCTTTGGCGCCGCCGTGCGCCGGGCCATCGAGAAGAGCGACCGCAAGGTCCTGGTGCTCGCCTCCGGTTCGCTGTCCCACCGGTTTTCCGATGATCGCAACGCCGAAGCCAACATCCACAACTGGACCCGTGAGTTCGACAAGCAGGTGGACCTGCACGTGGTGCAGATGTGGCGCGAAGGCCGCTGGAAGGAGTTCTGCGCCATGCTCCCGGACTACGCCGAACACTGCTTCGGCGAAGGCAAGATGCATGACACCGCCATGCTCCTGGGGTTGCTCGGCGGAGCGGACTACGACAAGCCGGCCGAAATCATCACCGAACCGTTCGGCAGCTCGGGCACCGGCCAGATCAACGCCATTTTCCCGGTTTGAAACGCCTGCGCAGGAGCACCGACCATGCCGCACTTCATCGCTGAATACACCGACAACATCGAACACCAGGCCGATTTGCCCGGCCTGTTTGAAAAGGTCCACGCCCTGCTCGGCGACAGCGGCGTGTTCCCCCTCGGCGGCATCCGCAGCCGGGGTCTGCGCCTGGACACCTGGCGCATGGCCGACGCCAAGCACGACTACGCCTTCGTGCACATGACGTTGAAAGTCGGCCATGGCCGCGACCTCGCCACCCGCGAGAAGGTCGCGCAGAAACTCTTCGAAGTGATCACTGCGCACTTCGCCGACTTGCAGGCCCAGCGTCTGCTGGCCCTGTCGTTCGAGATGATCGAGTTGCACGAGCACCTCAACTTCAAGGCCAACAACGTCCATGCCTTCCTCAAGGCCCAGGCGGGATAGCCACGCCCGATCGCTTGCCCCCATCGGCCTCTCGGACAAAAAGTACAAGATCATGAGCACAGCCAATCCCGCTGGCACTGCCGGCTCCGTCGTGCACGACCGCACCCATGCCACGATCACCTGGCGGCTGATGCCGTTGTTGCTGGTCTGCTACCTGTTCGCACATCTGGACCGGATCAACATCGGCTTTGCCAAGATGCAGATGAGCGCCGACCTGCAGTTCAGCGACACGGTCTACGGCTTCGGCGCCGGCCTGTTCTTCATCGCCTATGCGCTGTTCGGCGTGCCGAGCAACATGGCCCTGGACCGGGTCGGCCCGCGCCGCTGGATCGCCACGCTGATGGTGGTCTGGGGAGCCTTGTCCACCGGCATGTTCCTGATTGAAAGCGCCGCCGGTTTCTACCTGCTGCGTTTTCTGCTGGGGGTGGCCGAAGCCGGGTTCTTCCCGGGGATCCTGGTGTTCCTCAACCGCTGGTACCCGGCACGCCGGCGCGCCCAGGTGACCGCGCTGTTCGCCATCGCCGTGCCGATGGCGGGCGTGATCGGCGGGCCGCTGTCGGGGGCGATCCTCGAACATTTCCACGATGTCGGCGGCCTGCGTGGCTGGCAATGGATGTTCGTCATCGAGGGGCTGCCGGTGATCCTCCTGGGCCTGGTCGTACTCAAGTGCCTGCCCGACAGTTACCAAAGCGTCAGCTGGCTCTCACCCCACGCCAAGCAGCACCTGCGCGAACAACTGAGCGTGGAGGAACAGCGAAAATCCATCACCTCGTTTTCGGCGATCCTCGCTAACCCCCAGGTCTGGTTGCTGGTGGCGGTGTACTTCGCCGTGATGCTGGCGGTGAACACCCTGGCTTTCTGGATGCCCACTCTGATCCACGGCGCCGGCATCGGCAGCGAAGGCCAGGTCGGCCTGCTCAGCGCGGTGCCTTACCTGGCCGGTTGCTTCTTCATGATCGGTTGTGGCCGCTCCTCCGACCGCCACCGCGAACGTCGCTGGCACCTCTGCGTACCGTTGTTGATGGCGGCAGCCGGTATCGCTATCGCCGGGCTCTCTCCCGGCAATCCGACCCTGGTGCTCGGCGGCCTGATTGTCGCCGGCATGGGCGCCAGCGCGGCGTTGCCGATGTTCTGGCAACTGCCGCCGGCGTTTCTCTCCAACAACACCCAGGCCGCCGGAATCGCCCTGATCAGTTCCTTTGGCAGCATCGCCTCATTCTTCGCGCCGTACCTCATCGGCTGGATGCGGGACACCACGCAGAGCGCCAGCCTGGCCCTGTATGTCCTGGCGCTGTTCATCACCCTGGGTGGCCTGCTGGTGCTGCGCACCCGGGCCGCCGTCGTCAATCCTCAATAGAGACCTTGTCATGCTCGATCAAAGCCTCATCCAGCAAGCCGCTGCCCGCCTCGACCACGCCGAGCGTTCCCGGGAGCAGGTGCGCCAGTTTTCCCTCGATCACCCGGCCATCACCCTCGATGACGCCTACGCCATCCAGCGCGCCTGGGTGGCGCAGAAAATCAACGACGGGCGCAAGCTGGTCGGCCACAAGATCGGCCTGACCTCCCGGGCCATGCAAGTGTCCTCGAACATCACCGAGCCGGACTACGGCGCACTGCTGGATGACATGTTCTTCGACGAAGGCACCGACATTCCCTTCGCGCGCTTCATCGTGCCGCGAGTGGAAGTCGAACTGGCGTTCATCCTTGGCAAACCGTTGAAAGGCCCGAACGTCACGGTGTTCGACGTACTGGATGCCACTGAATGGGTGATCCCGGCACTGGAAATCATCGACGC
Source organism: Pseudomonas sp. MS646 (assembly GCF_036693845.1). Lineage (NCBI taxonomy): Bacteria > Pseudomonadati > Pseudomonadota > Gammaproteobacteria > Pseudomonadales > Pseudomonadaceae > Pseudomonas > Pseudomonas sp. MS646. Next base: position 2,799,217 of record NZ_CP144763.1, on the reverse strand, counting down.
ACGCATCCAGCAGATCGACCCGCAGACCCAGGCCACCCGCAAAGTCTTCGACACCATTTCCGACAACGCGGCCAACGCCGGCGTGGTCATAGGCGGACGTGCGGTGCGCCCCACCGAGATCGACCTGCGCAAGGTGCCGGCGGTGCTCTACCGCAACGGCGTGATCGAAGAGTCCGGCGTCTCGGCGGCGGTGCTCAATCACCCGGCCAAGGGCGTGGCCTGGCTGGCGAACAAGCTGGCGGCCTATGACGTCACCCTGCAACCGGGGCAGATCATCCTCGGTGGCTCCTTCACCCGCCCGGTGGCGGCCAACCCGGGCGATACCTTCCATGTCGACTACGACATGCTTGGCTCCATCGCTTGCCGTTTCGTCTGACTGCTCGAGGACTGCTTCATGGACATGCCGATCAACACGTTCAAACAACGGCTGAAAAGCGGCGAGGCGCAGATTGGCCTCTGGCTCGGACTGGCCGACGCCTACTGCGCCGAGCTGGCCGCCAATGCCGGTTTCGACTGGCTGCTGATCGACGGTGAACACGCGCCCAACGACGTGCGCACCCTGCTCGGCCAGCTCCAGGCCGTGGCGCCCTACGCCAGCCAACCGGTGATTCGCCCGGTGGTGGGTGACACGGCGCTGATCAAACAAGTGCTCGACCTCGGCGTACAGACCCTGCTGGTGCCGATGGTGGAAAGCGCCGCGCAGGCCCGCGAGCTGGTGCGCGCCATCCATTACCCGCCCAGTGGGGTGCGTGGTGTCGGCAGCGCGCTGGCTCGCGCGTCGCGCTGGAACAGCATCCCCGGTTACCTGGACAAGGCCGATGAGCAGATGTGCCTGCTGGTGCAGATCGAAAGCCGCGAGGGCCTGGCCAACCTCGACGCGATTGCCTCGGTGGACGGCGTGGACGGGGTGTTCATCGGCCCGGCGGACCTGAGTGCGTCCATGGGTTTTCGCGGCAATCCGGGGCATCCGGACGTGCAAGCAGCCATCGAAGACGCCATCGCCCGCATTCGCAAGGCCGGCAAGGCCGCCGGAATCCTCAGTGCCGACGAAAAACTGGCCCGGCGCTACATCGAGCTGGGGGCAGCGTTCGTAGCCGTCGGAGTGGACACGACCGTGCTGATGCGCGGCCTTCAAAGCCTGGCGTCGGCGTTCAAGGGTGTGCCAAAGCCTGCGGCGGGTGGGGTGTACTGACCTAAGTCGAGCCTGCCTGTGGCGAGGGGATTTATCCCCTCGCCACAAAGGCTTCAGCACTTCGCTCAGCTATCAGCTATCAGCGCCTGACCGCCTTCAACTCATTCAGCAACACCAATAACGTCTGCAACTTCTCCTCCCCCAGTTTCTCCTGCAAGCGCTGGTAGTTGGCCTCCATGCTGTGGCTCATCGAGTCGAAGCACGCCTGCCCTTGTGGTGCCAGGCGCACCAGTACGCGCCGCTGATCCTGCTCGGCCTTGCGCCGAACAACCATGCCCGCAGCCTCCATGCGCACCAGCACGCCGGTCATGCTGGGCTTGAGGATGCAGGCCAGTTCGGCCAGGCGATTGATCTCCAGCTCCGCGTGCTGGCTGAGGATGCGGATGACCCGCCATTGCTGTTCGGTCAGGCCGTGTTGATTGAGGGAAGGACGGAAAAACCCCATGGCCGCTTCACGGGCCTGTAGCAGGGTCAGGGTCAAGGATTGGCGCAGCTTGGGCATGGAGAGTGTTCGCCAGGGTATTAGTTAATGAGTTAACTAAATCTTAGCATCACCACTGTCCCGCTGTCCGTGCCAAGGGCAATTGAACACCCAAGTACCTTGTGGGAGCGGGCTTGCCCGCGAAGGCGACGGCACAGCCAGCATCATCGCAAGCTGAATGACCACCATCGCAGGCAAGCCCGCTCCCACAGGGGCGTAGCTATTTTCTGTGCTCTGGCATCAAGCGCCCTTGATCACCCCTTTGAGCACCGCCTTGAAATGCTCCACCTGGGCCTCGCCGAACTGGCCGAACACCTTGTCCTGCTGTTCCCTGGCAATGGCCCAGAGCCCTTCGGTCTCATCGATGCCCTTGACGGTCAGGCGGACCCGGTCGCCATCATCGCTCACCAGGCCCTTGCGCTTGAGGTTGGCCACGGCTTCTTCGATCTCGCGCACCGGCATCGCCACTTCTCGCTGCAGGTCGACCAGGTTCAGCCCGGCGTCATTTTCCAGCACCATCAGCATTCGCGCTTCGCTGGTGCGCAGCCCCGTGGACAATTGGCGGGGCTGGTAACTGGCCTGGTAGGCCCGCAGTGCCTGGGTCATCAGGTAGTAGAGGTTGTGACTCAAACGGCCCTGGAAGTGGCTGCTGGGCGCCTGCCCCTCTTCGCGCCGCGTCATGCGCGTGTGGGGCAGGACCATCGAGTAGGCGCCCTGGTGATAAAGCAACGGCGAACGGCCGAAATCGTCGAAGGCCACGACCTTGCCCAGCATGATCCAGTGATCGCCACCGTCCACCTGCTGGAATTTTTCACAGTGAAACCGCGCGGCGCAATCGGCAAACACCGGCGCCCCGCCCTCGCCGTTGTCGAATTCGATCTCGGCGAAGCGATCCTCCCTGGGCCGGGCGAAGTTGTTCGACAGGTCGATCTGGTCGGCGGCCAATACGTTTACCGCAAAGTGGCTGGCGGCTTCGAACACGCCGTGGCTGCTGGAGCGCTTGTCGATACTCCAGAGAATCAACGGCGGATCCAGGGACACCGAATTGAAGCTGTTGGCCGTCACGCCGACCTTGCGGCCATCTTCCGTCGCGGCGGTGACCACGGTCACACCGGTGGCAAAATTGCCCAGGGCGCGGCGGAATGCGCGGGTATCGAACGCGGTATCGCAATCATTGGACATGCAAGACTCCCGGCCGCCTCATGCGACGGCCTCGATTTGTTGTTATGGGGCGGTGCTGGGGCAGGTACTCAGACCATGCTGGGATCGGGTTCCAGGCCCATCAGCTCACGCCCGAGGATCTGCGCGCAGACGTCGTAGTCGGTGTAGGCATGCGCACCGGTGAGGTGCGCATCGCGAAACAGCCGTTGCAGCTCGTTGGACTCGAACCAGGCGCCGCCGCCGGCCGCTTCCATCAGCCGGTCCACTGCCTGGATGCACATCTTGGTGGCATAGCCCTGGTTGGTCCGCCAGAACGCCAGGGTTTCCCGGCTCGGGTACTCGTGGCGTTCTCCGTGCTCGGCGTGGTCCTGCCAGGTTTTTTCGAGAAAAGCCCGCGCCGCCGCCACCTGGTGTGTGGACTCGGCCAGGCGCATCAGCGCCGGGGTGGCAGCGCCCACGGCCGCACCGGTGTAGGCCCGCACACGGTTGCGGGTTTTCTCGCGAAACACTTCGAGCATGCGCTCGGCCACGCCCAGGCTGACCGTGGAGAAACCGCTGGCAAAATAGGGCCGGTACGGCGAGTAGAAAATCTTGCTGTCGGGGTACAGGCCGAAGCCGCCGGACTTGCCTTCCATCATGTCCTTGGCCTTCTGGATCCGATGCTCCGGCACGAACACGTTGGTGATGATCAGGGTCTTGCTGCCACTGCCGCGCATGCCCACGGCGAACCAGTCGTCACGAATCTCATAGTCGCGGCGAGGCAACACGGCGAAGCAATAGTCCTGGGTGCCTTCGGCGTTCTTGCGGCGAAATCCGACAATGGCCCACTCGGCATGGTCACAGCCGCTGCTCCAGCCCATTTCGCCGCTGAACATCACGCCGCCCTCGACTTCCTCGGTGCGGCCAAACGGCGCGATGCTGCTGCTGGCGGTGGCATCGGGATCGGCACCCCAGATTTCTTCCTGGGTCTTGGCCGGGAACATCGCCAACTGATGGCTGTGGGTGCACAACAGGCTCATGGCCCAGGCCGTGCTGGCACAGGCGCCGGCCAGCAGCGCGATGCAATCGGCAAACTGCGGCAGGGAAATCTCCAGGCCGCCATACGCCCTAGGCTGGAAAGCCCGATGCAGGCCGATGCCCTTGAGCAAGGCGATGTTCTCGGCAGGAACGCTACGGTCCTGCTCCGCCTGGAAGGCATTGGCGGCAATGATCGGCAGGAGGGGCTTGAGGTCTTCGAGCAACGGGTTTGGCTTTTTCATGGACGGACTCTTTTATTATTGGCGTCTGCCGATCCCGCCTGGCCTTGCACCTCACGGCAGGCTCGTGGTGCAGAAAACAGCGGGATCAAATGATTGAGGCCGGTCCAGTATGGGCATTGGCAAGACGTCGAAAAATGCACCTTCCAGATCCAAGATTGTACTTTTCATGGTGCCGATCCAAGCCGATGGCGCGCTCGGTCAAGTGCCCCGGCACGGATGATCAAGACAAACACCCTCGCCTGGGCCCTTAATAGGGGCATCGCGTGCAGCGCTTTGCACGGAGTCTCCTTTCACTTTGTCAGGTTGCGTCATGATCAATATCGAAACGCCCACCTATTACACAGCCACCAAGAAGTACAACCTCAGTTTCCCGACCCTGGAACAGGACGTGGAAGCCGATGTCGTGGTGATTGGCGGCGGCTTCTCCGGCATCAATACCGCGCTGGAGCTTGCTGAAAAAGGCATCACCAACATCGTGGTGCTCGAGGCGCGCTACCTGGGTTTCGGCGGCACCGGGCGCAACGGCGGGCAGATCATGGCCGGCATCGGTCATGACCTGGAAAAGATCAAGAAGGACGTCGGCGAAGACGGTCTGCGCCAGGTCTTCGAGATCAGCGACCTGGGGGCGGACATCATCAAGGACCGCATCGCCAAGTACGCCATCGATGCCGACTTCTGCCATGGCTACGGCTACATGGGTTTCAACGCCCGCCAGGAAAAAACCCTGCGGGCCTGGGAAAAAGACTTCAAGTCGATCAACAGCAAGCACGAGATCCGCTTTCTCGGCGGCTCCGACGTCCAGCAGATCATCGGCTCCAAAGCCTACGGCAGCGCATTGCTGCACATGGGCGGTGGGCATGTGCATTCGTTGAACCTGCTGCTGGGCGAAGCCAAGGCACTGGCCGGCCACGGCGTGCAGATCTACGAGAACAGCCCCGCCCTGGAAGTCCGTTATGGCGAGCGCATCACCGTGCGCACCGGGCGCGGCTCGGTCAAGGCCAGCAAGCTGTTGTGGGCCTGCGACAGTTTCCTCAACAAACTGGAGCCGGAACTGCATCGCTCGACGATCAACACCTACGCCTTCCAGATGATGACCGAGCCACTGTCGGACGAGCTGATCCAACGCATCAGCCCGATTCGCGGTGCCTACAGCGATATCCGCCCGGTCATCGACTATTACCGCGTTACCAACGAAAACCGCCTGCTGTTCGGTGCCGCGACGCCGCTGGTGGAGCACATTCCCCAGGACCTCAAGGCCTGGAACCGGAATCTGATGCTGAAGATTTTCCCGTACCTCAAGGACGTGAAGATCGACCTCGCCTGGGGCGGTCCGATGGCGTGCAGCCCGAATCTGTTCCCCCAGATCGGTACCCTGCCCGGCCGCCGCAATGCGTTCTTCGTCCAGGGCTACTCCGGGTTTGGCGTCACGCCGAGCCACATCATCTGCAAGGTCCTGGCCGAAGGCATGAGCGAAGGTTCGGCGCGTTATGACCTGGTCAGTTCCGTCAGGCGCCCGACCATCATCGGCAAGGACGCCATCCGTCCGCTGTTGCTGACTGCCGGCAAGTCCTGGCACCAGCTGTCGGGCTACTGGAACGGCCGTCGCTGACAACCACACCGCTTTCTATTTCAATCATCAGGAGTCACCGCCATGCCCCTTATCACCCTCAAGAAAGACATCCAGCTGTCCGAACTGGACGCCTGGGGTACCGTCGCCGACCTGGGTTCGCAAATCCTCGAAGGCGAAGTCAAGGCCTTCGGCAAGATGACCTTCGGCGCCCCGACCGATCCCGTCAGCAGCGCCTACTTCGGCACCACACAGGGCAAGTTCCGGATGGTGTATCCGTTTGCCGAGCAAGCCACCGTGGTCACCGGCGAAGTGGTGCTCACCGACGAAGCCACCGGCCAGAGCACCCGCTACAAGGCTGGCGACAGCTGGTTCGTGACCAAGGGCACGCCGGTACTGTGGGAAGTGGTCAGCGAGAGTTTCGTCAAGCACTACTTCGCGGTAGTCTGAGCACCGTGACCGTGGCGAGGGAGCTTGCTCCCGCTGGGCTGCGAAGCAGCCCCGCTTTTATGCGATTCGGGAGCAAACTCCCTCGCCACAAAAACGCCCTGGCCGTAGGGGTTCACGTTCTTCCCTCAACCGCAATGTGCTTGCGAAGGTTGCGCCCATGAACCTCATTCCCACCCAGGACATCGCCGGCCACTGCCTGCACGCGTTCACCCAGTTGATTCCCGCCAGCCGGGCGGCCTTCTACTGTGTCGACCGCCACTTGCAAGCCCATGACTTCAGCCTGCACGGCATGAGTGGCGAGATGCACCGCGACTACCTGGACAACTACCGCCAGTTCGATCCGCTGCAACCGCGCAACTGTGTCTGCGATGAACAGGCCGTGGTGCCGCTGGGCCTGGCGATGACCCGCCAGCCGGTGCGCGACAGCCAGCGCTACCGCAGCTTCCTGCAACGCTACGGCGTAGTGGATGTGGTGGAAGTCTTCGCCCGTCGGGACGGCCAGCCGCAAGCCGCCATTTCGTTATTGCGCACCGCCGAACAAGGCGCCTTCACGCCTCAGCAGTTGTCCCAGCTCGGCGCGTTGCAAACCCTGTTGCAACTGGCGGTGGCGCACCTGCCTGCCCAGGCGGATGCCCTGGACGGCTTGACGCCCAAGGAGCGCCAGATCGCCCTGCTGCTGCGCGAGGGCGTCAGCAACAAGCACCTGGCCCGGGAGTTGAACGTCGGCTTGCCGACCATCAAGACTCACCTGATCAACCTGTTCCGCAAGGTCGGCGTCAGCAGTCGCACCGAGTTGGTCAGCGCGCTGTTTCTCTGAACGGTTCAACCATCCGGTTGATAGTGCACAGATGCCCCAGAGCCCATGATCCGGCGGGTGACTACACCCAACCGGAGCCTTGCAATGAGTACATCTACAGACTGGATCACCGTCGGCGCCCTGGCCGATGGCTTTGCCCCCGACGCCTTCATCCTGCCGAACCTGGCAGACCTGAGCGGCAAGACCTTTACCCTGAACTTCGCCAATGGCTGGCAGATCGAGCATCGGTTCGAGCAGGACACGTTGTCCTGGCACGCCGCCGACGGGCACTCCAGCGGCACCGCGCCCTACCGCGCCACATCGGTTCGCCCGGGCCTGTACCTGGTGGACTTTCTCAAGGGCGAAGGCCGCCAGACCCTGTCGGTCAGCCTGGTGCTCGACACCGCCAACGCTGCGTTCACCGCCGTGATCGGGCGCATGCCCGAGCCAGAGCAAACCCGTGAAGGGCTCTACGGCCGCGCCCTGGCGGGCAAGCCCCTGACGAGCGTCGGCGTCGACTTCCTCCACGGCAGCCTCGACCGGCCCTGGCAAGACGGCCTCTGCCCGCACGCACCGAGCAACGAGCTGGTGGGGCTGCGCAACCTGTATCGCTACAGCCCAAGCGAAGTCTACGAACACATCTACCTCAATGACCGGTTCTACGCCTGGCAGTGCCTCAAGGGCGTGGAACAAGGCCTGTGCGACACCGACCGGTGCGACACCTACAAGGTCGCCGACCAGCTGTATCTGTTCGTCTGGCGGGAAAAAATCATCCCGACCCTCGGCCTGGTGCTGATCGACCTGCAACAACACCGCAGCGACGGCAAGATTTTCGGCTACGCCGGTGCGTCCTTCGATGAATACTCCAATTTCCCGGTCAGTTCCTACTGCCAGGTCCTCAACCAGACGGAGTATCCCGATGCCTGAATCACGCACCGTGGTGATTACCGGCGCGGGCACCGGCATCGGTGCCGCCTGCGCCCGGTTGTATGCCGCCGAAGGCGCCAACCTGGTCTTGATCGGCCGACGCCGCGAGCCCCTGGAAGACCTTGCCAGGGAAGTCGGCGGCCTGGTGTTGGTGGGCGACGCCGCGTGCCCGACGACCTGGGACGGTTTCATCGCGCAGATCCGCCAGCGTTTCGCTCGACTCGATGTGCTGTTGGCCTGTGCCGGCGGCATGGGCCAGGGCAGCGCCACCCAAACCAGCCCGCAAGCCTGGGACGCGGCCATGCGCAGCAACCTCGACAGCGCGTTCTACAGCGCGCGGGCCTGCCTGCCCTTGCTGCAGGAAAGCGCCGGCAACGTGGTATTGATCGGGTCCATCGCGTCGTTGGCGGCCGGGCCGCAAGTGTGCGGCTACACCACCGCCAAACACGCACTGCTGGGCCTGAACCGCTCCCTGGCGCGGGACTACGGCCCCCAAGGCGTGCGGGTCAACGCGGTCTGTCCGGGCTGGGTCCGCACGCCGATGGCCGATGAGGAAATGCAGGTGCTGATGCAGTTCCACGGTGAAACGCTGCAACAGGCCTACGACCGAGTCTGCGCCGACGTGCCGTTGCGCCGCCCCGCCAGCGCCGAGGAGATCGCCCTCGCCTGTCGTTTCCTGGCGTCCCGGGACGCCTCGATCATCACCGGCGTGGCGCTGGTGGCCGACGGTGGTTCGAGCATCGTCGACGTACCGACCCTGGCGTTCAGCCACATGGAGGTGACCCATGGCCAATGACCTGGATTTCAGCGGCAAGACGGTGTTGGTGACTGGCGGTGCCCAAGGCATTGGTCGGGCCATTGTCGAAGCCTTCGCCTGGCGTGGGGCTCAGGTGGTGATCGCCGACCTCGGCCTGGCGCGGGCCGAGGCCCTCGCCAGCGAGCTGACGGCCGGCGGCTACCAGGCGCAAGCGGTGGGCGTGGACCTCGCGGACGCCACGGCGATATCGGCCATGATGGGCGGGCTGCAAGAGCGCCTGGGGCGCCTGGACGTGCTGGTGCACAACGCCGGCTACTTCCCGTTGACGCCTTTTGCGCAGATCACCCCGGCGGTGCTGGAACGCACCCTGGCGGTGAACCTGTCGGCGCTGTTCTGGCTGACCCAGGCGGCGCTGCCGATGTTCCGCCGCCAGGGCCAGGGCTGTGTGCTGGTGACGTCCTCGGTCACCGGCCCGCGCGTGGCGTACCCGGGGCTTAGCCATTACGCCGCGTCCAAGGCCGGGGTCAATGGTTTCATACGCAACGCGGCACTGGAGCTGGCGCCCGAGCAGGTGCGGGTCAACGGTGTCGAACCGGGCATGATCGCGACCCCGGCCATGGCCAACCTCGGTGACGATGACCTCAACCAGGACATCGCTCGGCGCGTGCCACTGGGGCGATTGGGTCGTCCCGGGGACATTGCCGGCGCCATGCTATACCTGGCCTCTGACCTGGCCGCCTATGTGACGGGCCAGACCCTGGTGGTCGACGGCGGTTCGACATTGCCGGAAGTCTGAGGCGATCCAGCGGGCGGTGGTGAGGACAGCACCACCGCCTTCGCGGGCAAGCCCGCTCCCACAGGTTCAGCAGTGTTCCCTTCTATTTCGGATCCACCACAACGCCGCCTGTGGGAGCGGGCTTGCTCGCGATGGCGGCGGTTCGGCGGGCACCGTTCCTGCGTCTCAGGCCACTCCCTGCGCCTGTTGCAGATGGCTTGCGCGAAAGTCCTTGGGCGAGAGTTCGAACTGCTTCTTGAACGAGCGGCTGAAGTGGGCCGAGTCGGTGAAGCCCCATTTGTAGGCAATCGAGGTAATGGACTCGTCCCGCAGGAACGGGTTGGTCAGGTCATCGGCGCTGCGCTTGAGCCGGGCTCGCTGGATGTAACGGCAGACGCTGTCGTCCTGTTCTTCGAACAACCGGTACAGATGGCGCACCGAGATGTTCAGGCGGTTGGCCAGGCCCACCGGGCTGAGGCCGGGCTGGTTGAGGGATTCGTCGATGACCTTCTGCACGTAGCTGCGCAGATGGCTGCCCTGCAGCGCGGCGCCATCGTCACGGGCATCGCTCGTGTGCTCCAGCGCCGAGCCCAGCAAGGACACGAACGCACTCTGCAGGGCCTCGCCCTCGCCCGCCGCGCCTTCGCCGTCCGGCGTGTCCTTGCACAACTGGTCCATCAGCACGTGCAACATCCGCCCGCAGGCCTTGCTCGACGAGATCTTGCCGAAGGTCCTGGTGTCCCCGCCCAACTGCCTCGACACCTGCTGCCGAGACAAGGACAGCACGGCATGCTCGATCAGGCCGAACGGGCTGATCTCCAGTGCGCCCGCCGAATCCATCAGTAACAACTCGCCGGGGGCCAGTTGGATGCTCAGGCCGTTCTGGGTGATGCGGCAATAGCCACTGCGCTGGCTGACCAGCAGGCAATCCTGATCGTCGTCGTGGTCGGGATTGGGCGAGTGGCGCTTGATGGAACCGGCGTTGGTGCGCAGGTTCGACAGGGAAAGACCGCCGCGGCAGAAGTTCGAGACCTGGCCGATAAACAAGGCACGATTGAAAGCCAGCTCCGTCTCGAAATACCCACACGTGGCGCGCAGGTCCCGGTTCCAGGTCTCCAGCCCGTCTTGCCCAACCTGTTGCATGCTCATGGCGTTCTCCGCAGTGGCTTATTGTTTTTGTGCGGCAATAGTTAACATGTTATCTATATGCACGCAACAAATACCTGATCGCCAGAGCAGAAGCAGGATTGATGCCAGGGCGGCACTACAGGGTCAGAGGCTTGCCAATACCCGTTGCAGGCCGCTCAGGGATGCCAGCAAGGCTGCGCGTTGTTCGCCTCCGAGCGCGATGTAGCGCCGAAAGGCCGGCATGCGGTTGACCACCTCGCTGCCGCCCATGTGTTCCAGGCGCACGCACCACTGGCGCTCGTGCAGGTCGATGCGCAGGCGCTTGAAATCCAGCGGCATGAGCGCCTGGTACAACCCCTGATCGTGCGTTACCGCCGCCTGCAACCGGGCCGCCAGCGCCTGGTCGGCACCCCGCTGGCGACAGCGCAGACCCTTGCGGCGAATAGCCCCGCCGTGGTGCAGCTCCAGGCGCGCCGTGCCCTCCATCGACGCAGGCACGCGCAACACGAATTCGGTCATCACCAGGTGCATCAGCCACTGTGATTCGGTGCGCTCGACAATCTCCAGTTGCAGCCGGCCGTCGTCGCTGGCCACAGTAGCCGTCGTCGGCCCTGACCACACGAAGTGCGCCAGCCCGAGGTTGCGCCGCACGTGTTCCAGGGTCACCCCAGGCCGATAGCCGGCCGGGTGGCGATGGGCGCGCAAGCGCTCAGACAGTCTTTGCAGCACGGTCGATAAACTCGCCGGCAGGTTGCCCTGGCTCATGGGAAAACTCCTTGGCCAGCACGTCTTCCACCGACGCTGGCATGAATGGATTGACCTTCTGCACCACCAGGGTCCAGAACAAGGCGTAGGCCGCGGTGCCACCGAGCATCACCGCGAACGGGATGTAGATGTCGGCTGGGTTCATGCCGGGCGGCGTGATGAACCACATGCCCAGGAGGATGCCGACACTGGACAGGATCTGTGGCAGCGGAAAGAACGGCGAGCGATAGGCCCGCGGCAGGTCTGGCCGACGAATGCGCAGGCTCACCACCGACACCGTCACCAGCAGGTAGGCAAAGCTCCAGGCACACACCGCCGCTAGTACCAGGTGCATGATGTTGTCGGTGTTGCCACCGAGCCACAGCGCATGCAGGCAAGGAATCAACGCCGCCACCAGGATGCACAGCAAGGGTGTCTTGAAACGCGGGTGCAGGTAAGTGAAGACCTTGGGCAATGCGCCGTCCACCGCCATCCCGTAGAGAATCCGCGGCACGCCGGCCATCAGGGTGTTGATGGTCGCCGCGCCGGCAAACAGGAAGCCGATCCCCAGCCACAGCGGGCCGATATCCCCCATGACCTGCTCGGCGAAGCGCGGAATCGCCATGGGCGTGTCCAGCAGGTGCACGCCGCTGGCGGCATCGAGCAGCACGTTCTCCACCTGGCGTTTCATCGCCGCGCCGTAGATGAACATGCACGAGGCGACGCTCAGCAAGCCGAGGATCATCGCCCTGGGCATGACCTTGGCCGAGTGGCGCAGGTCCGGCGCCAGAGGCGTGACGAACTCGCAGCCCACGAACATGAACATGGCCATGCCCACCAGCGAGAGGATGGTGATCAGGTCGGTGCCCACCAGCGAAACCCCGAACCAGCCTTCCAGTTGCACCGCTGGCGCCGCGATCAAGCCGAGCACGCCAAATACCATCAACGTGGTCCACATGCCGAAGGTCAGGATGATCTCGGCTCGGCCGAACGCACTGACGCCGAACGCGTTGAGCACCCCGAACACAATGACGAACCCGACCCCGAGCAACCAGGAACCGCCGGCAGACTCGGCCAGGGTGTTCAGGTGCTCGAAGTTCACCAGCGCCATGACCCCGGACAGGATGGTCTCGGCGGTGCCGGCGAACACGTGCACGATCAGGTAGGCCGACAGCGTGCCGGTGATCGCGAAGAAACGCCCCATGCCACAGTTGATGTAGTCATAGACCGAGCCGGTGGTGGGCAGGATCGACGCGGCCTCGGCGAATGTGGTCGCCTGGGCCAGCATCATCACCACGGCAATCAGCATCGCCACGGCGAAGGCGCTGCCACCGATACCGAAGCCCATGGTTGCGGTGAGAATCACCGGGCTGGCCATGATCAGGCCGATGGTGCTGGCCAGGGCGGTGGGAAATCCCACCGTGCCCCGGTTCAAGTGCGCGGTGAGTCGGTCATTGATCGACATGGTGCAGATCCTCGAGAAGCGGATTTTTTAGTAGAGGTGCCACAGCCGTCCAGGAGCCGGCATTCAAGCCCCCCAGCCAGTCCCTGATCGAAACGGCGTTGCGTGCAGCTTCACTTTGCGCCGCCGCGCCACAGGCGTCTTGCCCATGTCTGCCGCCACTCTTGTTGCTGCCTGCCAGCGCCCGCGGCCTGGCGGGCTGGATCAATTCCCTGGCAGCCAGGTGAAAGACTTCCCCCCGCGCAGCTCCCCTTAATGAGCACTCTGCCGTCCTATTACACTGGGGAAAAACACCATGGAGCACACACGCCACACACCGCTACTGCGCAACGCCATCGGCCTGGGCATCGCCCTGCTGGTTGCCGACTCATCGGCCCAGGCCCTTGAGCTCTACGCCGACCAGGACACCACCGTCACCGGGAACTTCCTCGCGGTCTACGGAATGTTCAACAGCCGCAAGAACTACGATGGCACCGGTGGCGGCTCCAGCTGGCGCGAAGGCTTCATCAAGTATGGCCTGAGTATCGACCAGGCATTGGCCGGCATGGGCAGTGTCTACGGCACCGCTAACCTGGTCAGCTCCGGCACCTGGGGCGACGGTGACCCGGCCGGCCTGAGCGATGGCTCGGAGCGCACCACGAAATTCGATGAGGCCTTCGCCGGCTGGCGCTCGGGGGACCTGTTCCCGGTATTGGGCAAGGACGGCGTCGACCTCTCCTACGGTCGCCAGGTGATCACCCTCGGTGACGGCTTCATCATCAACGACGACGGCTTGAACCTGGGCAAGGGCCCGGCGGACGGCGACCTCAATCGCGGTGGCGCCTATTACCTGGCCGCCCGCCACGCCTTCGACAAGACCGCCGTGCTGCGCCTGGGAGCGAAGGACGGCGTGCATGGCAGCCTGATGTGGATCAAGTCCGACAACCGCGCCCAGGCCAACACCGAAATGGCCGCCGGCACCCTGGAATACACCACCGCGCCCGGCACCCTGGGCCTGACCTACATCCACGGCATCGACGTCGATGACCACTACGCCAGCGACTTCCAGAAACAGCGCGAAGGCATGAACATCTACAGCCTGCGGGGCAGCGGCAACGCCGGCATCGAAAACGCCCACTTCGCTTTCGAATACGCCTGGCAGGACAAGGACGCCGGCCCGGAAAAAGCCTGGTACACCGAGGCCGGCTACACCTTCGCCGACCTGCCCTGGACACCGGACCTGACCTATCGCTACAGCCGCTACTCACAGAACTGGGACTCGATGTTCAACGGCCTGAGCCGAGGCTACGGCACCTGGTTCCAGGGCGAGGTGGCCGGCAACTATTCCGGGCCGTTCAACAGCAACACGGCCATCCAGCACGTCGGCCTCAAGCTCAAGCCGACGGACACCGTGACCGTCGGCGCGCTGTTCTTCGACTACCAGACCCTGCACGACCGCCAGGCGTTGAACCTCGATGGGCGCGAGCTGGACCTGTATGTCGAATGGGCCGTGAGCGAACACCTGATCGTCACGCCGCTGCTGGGGCTGTACAAGCCGGAGAAGGATGACAACAGCGGCGGCAACCAGGTCGGCGGCAACGGCACCAACGTCTACAGCCAGTTGGTGGTGGCGGTGCCGTTCTGAAGGCGTGGGGGCTGCCGGCGGCGGCAGCTCCCCGTGCGTCTATTGCTTGTGCTGGTGCAACATCGTCTGGATCTGATGCGTGGCCTGGCGCGTGCTTTCGGCCAGTTTGCGCACCTCGTCGGCGACCACCGAGAACCCCCGCCCGACCTCACCGGCCCTGGCGGCTTCGATCGCGGCATTCAAGGCCAGCAGGTTGGTCTGGTCGGCAATGCCCTTGATCACCCCGACCACCGTGGCGATCTGGGCGTAGGTCACCTGGTTCTGCTCCAGCATGCGGTGGTGGGTGGATTGGGCCGAGCGCTCGTCGCTGATGTCGCGCACCGCACCAATCACCCGGACCAGCCGTCCCTGGGCATCGCGCACCGCCCGTCCGCGTTCGCGGCACCAAATGTAGTCGCGGCTCTTGTGGCGCATGCGGTACTCGAAGACGTATTCGCCACTGCCTTGGGTGCCGAGGATCTCGCGGTCGAAAATCGCCATGATCTTCGGCAGGTCATCCGGATGCGTGATGCCGACCTGGGCATCCCAGCCATCGGGCAGTTCGTCCGTCCCATAGCCCAGCAACGCGCGAAACTGGCTGGAAAAACGCATGCTGCTGGCCGGGTGCTGCAGGTCGCCGTTGACCACCGTGATGTCCCAGCAGCCCTCGGTCAGCGTCGATTGCAACAACGCCCAGATCTGCGCTTCCTGGTGGTGTTGCTGCACTTGCTGACGGTATTCGTCCCGTTGGCGTTCCAACAACTGTTCGCGGCCTTGAGTCTGTTCCAGTTGTTGGCGCAACATCTCCCGTTCGCGCTCGCCCTGCTGCCACCGCGCGGCCTGCTCGGCCAGTTGGGCCTCGACCTGAAGGCAACGCTCGGCGCTGCTCGCCATTTGCCGGGCGTGTTGGGCCAGGCATGCCCGCAACGGCGGGTACGCGTCGAGCATCGGCGTGTCCTCGGTGTCGCCGGCCAGCGCTCGCTGCACCTGGGCGCTCAACGCCAGTTTGTGTCGGTTGGTCTGGAGAAACATCGCCCGCTCCTTTGCCATCGAGTCGAAACACTGATCTGACCGCAAACACGCGCCGCTGGCTTGTACCTGGCTGCTGAAGGCCTTGCTCCTGGCTGCCAGGGCCACGTCCTGGCAGGCACGCACATGCCGCGCGGCAGGCACAGTCAAGCCGGGCCGCCGCGCAGCGATTAACCTCGGGGCTTTCCCTTCGCGATAGGAAACACCCATGAGCGATATTGCCCTACTGCCTCAGGTCGAAGCCTTTCTCGGCCGGCGTCACGCACTGTTCATCGATGGTCGCTACGTCGAAAGCCAAGGCAGCCAGACGCTGGACGTCATCAACCCGGCCACCGGCCACGTCATCGCCCAGGTCAGCGACGCCAGTACGGCCGATATCGATCACGCGGTGGAATCGTCTCGACGCGGCTTCAGGCAGTGGTCCCAGGCCGCACCGGCGGTTCGTGGCCAGGTGCTGCTCAAGCTCGCGGACCTGCTGGAGCAGCACCGCGAAGAGTTGGCCCAGATCGAAACCTGCCAGTCGGGAAAAATCATCCACATTTCCCGCGCTTTCGAGGTCGACCAGGCGGCGCACTTCCTGCGTTACTACGCCGGCTGGGCCACCAAGATCGGCGGCGAGACGATCACCCCGTCACTGCCCTCCTTCGCCGGAGAACGCTACACCGCGTTCACCCTGCGCGAACCGGTCGGGGTGGTGGTGGGCATCGTGCCGTGGAACTTCTCCACCATGATCGCCATCTGGAAACTGGCGTCAGCCTTGGTGACCGGCTGCAGCATCATCATCAAGCCCAGCGAGTTCACGCCGCTGACCATCCTGCGCATTGCCGAACTGGCGATCGAGGCCGGCCTGCCGGCGGGCGCCCTGAACGTGGTCACCGGTGGCGGCCAGGTGGGCAAAGGGTTGATCGAGCACCCAGGCACCAACAAGGTTTCGTTCACCGGTTCGGTACCCACCGGCCTCGCCGTGGGCCAGGCAGCCATGGGCGCCGGACTGACCCGGTCGACCCTGGAACTGGGTGGGAAAAATGCCGCGGGCTTCCTGCGCGATGTCGACCAAGAGGTGGCGGTCAACGGCATCATCGAAGCCGGCTTCCTGCATTCGGGGCAAATCTGCGCGGCGGCGGAACGGTTCTTTGTCCATCGTTCACAGATCGAGCCGATCATGGAAAAACTCGCCCAGCGCCTGGCCCGACTCACCATCGGTTCGCCCCTGGACGAACGCACCGAGTTCGGCCCGGTCACCAACCACTCGCATCAGCGCAAGCTCGGCGAGTTCTTCGCCAAGGCCCGGGCGCAGAACAACACCATCGTCCATGGCGGCAAGCTGATCGAAGGACCGGGCTGCTACGTCGAGCCAACGATCATCCTCGCCAACCGCCGCGACGACGCCCTGCTCAACGAAGAAACCTTCGGCCCGATCGCGACGTTCTTCCCCTACGACACGGAAGAAGAACTGCTGGAACTGATGAACGACACGCCCTACGGCCTCAGCGCCAGCCTCTGGACCCAAGACCTGAGCAAAGCCCTGCGCATGGTCCCGGCCATCGAAGCCGGCACCGTGTGGGTCAACATGCACACCCTGCTCGACCCGGCCGTACCTTTTGGCGGCAGCAAGTCTTCAGGGATCGGCCGGGAATTCGGCAGCGCATTCATCGATGACTACACCGAGTTGAAATCGGTAATGATCCGCTACTGACCCTTGCTCCGGTGGGCGGACTCAACGCCCACCGGCTCTAGAGAACACAGCCCCCCACCGCCTGTGGGAGCGAGCTTGCTCGCGAAAGCGGTGAATCAGCTGGAAATAATCCAAAGCAGAAATCGCCTTCGCGAGCAGGCTCACTCCCACCTTCCGTGGGAGCGAGCGGCTCGCGAAAGCGGCCCTCTTGCAACAACCTGGATAGGCGGTGTCTCCACCGCCCATGCTCAACGCTGGCAGGCATTGACCGGCGGCACGCGACCGCGCCAGGGTTGGGCGCGTTCCAGTTGCGCGGCCAGGGCCAGCAAGGTGCTTTCCTCGCCAAAGCGACCGGCAAAGTGCGCGCCTATCGGCAAGCCGTTGGCACTCCAGGACAACGGCACCGACATGGCCGGCTGGCCGCTGGCATTGAACAGCGCGGTAAACGGCGAGTAACTGTGATAGCGCTCGATCAGTTGCTCAAGGCTCATGCACACGTCCTGGAGGTCAAGCTCACCAATGGGCGCCGGCTCACGGGTCAGCACCGGGGTCAGGATCACATCGTAATCCTGCATGAACGTCGCCAACTGCCGCCCCAACGCATGAATCCATTCCACCGCCCCGGCGTACTGGGCACCGGTGACATGCCCCTTGTCCCGCAGGATGATCCGGGTGCGCACCTCCAACTCCTCCGCCTGCACCTGCGCGCCCCGCATCTCGCCCAGCAAGTCGACATAGTGCCGGGTACTGGCGCCAATGATGGTGAACACCTGGTTGAGAAACTCCGGCAACACCACCGGCAGGCTGACCGGCTCGACACGGTGCCCCAGGGATTCGCACAACCGCGCGGCCTCGTTCAAGGCCTGGAGGCTCTGGGACGATGTCGGCCAGGGCGCGAGTTGTTCGACCAGGGCAATGCGCAACGGTCTTGGGTCACATTGCACCGCCGTCACATACGGCAGCGCCTGGACCGGCGCGGCATAGGGCGCGCCCAGGTCGATGCCGGCAGTGGCGTCCAACAGCGCGGCACTGTCACGTACCGACAAAGTGATCGCATGGGCGGTGCCCATCCCGGCCCAGCCCTCGCCGACCATCGGCCCCGACGGCAACAAGCCACGACTGGGTTTGAAACCGAACACGCCACAGCAGGACGCCGGCACGCGCAATGAGCCACCGCCGTCGTTGCCATGGGCGAAGGGCACCACGCGGGCCGCCACCAGTGCCGCCGCGCCGCCGCTGGAACCGCCCGCGCTGTGCCCGGTGCTCCACGGGTTGCGCGTAGCGCCGAAGCGCGTGGATTCAGTGGAGTAGGACGTGCCGAACTCCGGCGACGTGCTGGTGCCCATCACCTGGCAACCCGCGCGCCGTAGACGCGTCACCACTTCCGATTCGAAGTCCGCCCGAAAATCCCCCAGGGAGCGAGAACCGTTGGTCATCGCCGCACCGGCGACCGGGGAAAACAAGTCCTTGATCAAGGTCGGCACGCCGGCAAGCAGGCCCTGGCCAACCGCGGCCGTGCGGGCGACCTCCCGCGCCGACTCGTACAACCGCTCGGCCACGGCGTTGATGTGCGGCTCGACTTGCTCCAGGCGCTCGATGGCGGTTTCCAGCAACTCGCCAGGGCCAACCTCACCGCGCCTGACCCACTCGGCCAGCGCCGTGCCGTCTTCGCGGTCCATCAAATGGTGAATGTCTTGCATACCCATGTTCAGATTCCTTGTTTCATGACGATTGACGTGTACCGATGGAAGTCGACTGGCCCTGGCCGCGTGTGCGCAGGCCCACGACCACCCAGAGCAGTGCGGCGATGCATCCGGCGAAGGCCAGCCATTGGATGGACTGGCGCAGGTCCCCGGCGAAGCTGCCCACGAAGGCCACCACCAGCGGGCTGACGAACTGGCCGATGTACAGGCAGGACGTGAAACCGCCCAAGCCTCGACCGCGGGTGGTGGCGGTCAATGCGTTCATCACCGGCGCCATCACGTTAGGCACCAACAGCCCCGAACCCAGGCCCTGGATGACCACCGCCACCAGCACGGCGTTGTAGCTCTGGGCACGCATCAGCAGCCACAGCCCCAGTCCGATCAGGCCCAGCAACAGCGCGTTGCAACCGGCAACCCCGAAGCGCCGGCGCAACAGCGGCCACATCAACGAGCCGCCCAGGGTCGCCAACAGGCTCAGCCCGGCGGCCATCCCGATCATCGTGCTAGAGGTGATGCCGAGGCTGACCAGCAGCATCGGTGCCTGGATCGGTACGACGAAGGTCAGGACCATGCCGCCCATGACCATCAGGTAGCCGACCACCAGTTGCAGCACCGCCACCTTGCTCGGGCCCGAATCGGCGAGCGGTTGCTCGACGCTGTGGCGCCGGGTCACCGGCGGCTCCCACAACACCTTCATCATCGCCGGCACCAGCAGCAGCGGCAGCAGGTACAACAGGAACGGCGAACGCCACGAGTGCTCGCCGAGCGCGCCCCCCACCACGAAAAACAGCGCCCCCACCAAGCCGATGGTCACCACCTGGCGATTGACGTAGCGCAGCCGCTCTTCGCCCTGCCAGTAGTCGGCGATCAGTGTGGCGCAGCACGTCATCACCGCCGCTTCGGTGCAGCCAAACAACAGCCTCGCGCCGACGATCGACGGCAGGCTGTCGAGCAGCGCCGGCAGTGCGCCAAGCACGGCGTAGAGCAAGGTGGCAATCACCAGCAAGGCCTTGCGCCCGACCCGGTCGGCCAGCCATCCGGCCAGAGGCGCGAACAAGGCAATCGCCAGGGCCGGACCGGTGACCGCCAACGGCACCAGCAGATCGGCACGGGGCTCCACGGGGCCGAACTCGGCGCCCAGCCGGGGCAGGATCGGCGCGACCATCACCGAGCCCATGATGGTCAGGCTGCTGCCGAGCATCAGCACCAGCCCTTCACGCCCACCGGCCTGACGCACCGGGGCCGTTGATACGGAATTTGATTGGTTCATGACGAGCCCCTTCAGAAACTCTGGGAAATACGCAACGCAGCGGTGTAGCCCTCGGCGCGGTTGCGCGCGTCAAGCTCCTTGTAGACGTGCAGCCACACCGGCGGCATGCCGGGCTTGAAGTAGCTGACCGCCGGCCCGACGGCCATGACCCGGGCACGGTTGCCAGACTCCAGCCCTGGCGCATCGTCGTCGGTGAACTGGCGGTAGTAATACCCGCCCACGCCCACGGTCCAGGGCCCGACGTGCTGGCCCACGGCGAACTCATGCCGGTACTCGACGCCGTTCTTGTAGTCGGTGTCTTCGTTGCGGGTGTTGATGTCGGCTTCAAAACTGGAGGACACCTCGAAGCCGCTGTCGGAAATGTAAGTGGCGTTGAGGATCGGGGAGAATGTCCAGTGATTGAGCCCAGGGGAAATCAGGCGATCCTTGTCGTAGTCGCCCGTGGGTGCCTGGACCTGGAACTGGGCATTGACGAACAGGTTCGGCGACAGCGTCCATTGCAGGATCACCGGCAACACCTGGATGTCGGCGAGACGAAACGGATCGGCTTCCAGGTCCAGCGGACCGACCGGTGTCTGCACCCGCACCGAGGCGTCCATCTTGAAGAACGGCACCACGGTGCCGAAGCCGTACTTGGCCCCCAGCACGGTGTAATCGGTCATGCGCATGTAGGCCAGGCCGATGGAGAGCACGTCCAGGGAGAAATTGTTGTCCAGTGCCTTGCCGTGGCGGTCCTTCTGCACGTTGGCCGAATAGAACGCCGTACGCAGGCCGACCGTCCCGTAGGGCGTGGCCGGGGGCATCATGCCCGCGCCAAAATCGTAGACCCCGACTGCCGTGGTCGGTGCACCGTTTTCCGTCGCCTGGACAGCGGCACACAGACCCAACATTCCCAAGGTGAAGCACATGCAACGCAAGCGGTTGGTTTTCTTATTCTGACTCATTGAATGCCCCTTCCGACCAAGTGGTGGTGGGGTCATCCTAGGCAGCCGGCGCGCGGGCGGTTATCCGTTTTCAGCACAGATGCGTGCGACGCAGGGTTTGCGAGGGCGTTTCGCCGAAAAGGACCCGGTAGTCGCTGGAAAACCGGCTCAAATGCCAGAATCCCCAGCGCGCAGCCACTTCCTGGACACCATGGGCCTGCTCGCCATTGCGCAACTCGCGACGCACGGCATTGAGGCGCAATGCCCGCAAATAGGCCACCGGGTTGATGCCCAGGGTTTCCTGGAAGCAGTACTGCAACTTGCGCCGGCTGGCGCCGATGTGGTTGCACAGGTCCAGGATCGACAACGGCTCGTCGACATGGGTCATGGCGTACTCCCGGGCACGGTCGACCATGCGCTTGCGCGCGGTGGGACTGAGAGGAGGCGCCGCCTGGTCCGGCGCCACCAGCTCCAGCACCTGCAACATCACGGTGTCGCGCAGGCCCCGGCGAATCGACTCGTACCCCAGCAGCGACTCGCGGCCCTGCTCGCCCCCTTCCAGCTCATCGAACAGCGCGGCGAGTTCGGCCGGCAACGTTGAGTCACCGAGGCGGTAACACTTGGGAAGATCGGTAATTCGAAAACGGCTGCCCTGGCGCTCCAGCACATGTTCGAGCGCCCGCTCGTCAACGGCGACACCGAGCAGGTCGAGGTGCTGAGGCGTGCGCAATTCCGGCAGATTGTGACCCCGGGCGACCAGCAGGCTGGGCTCAAGGATCGGGTGTCCGGAGCAAAAGACCGGGCCGTCCGCGCTCAACGGCACGCTGAAGGTAATGGCGCCGTCCCAGGCCATCCCGTGCTTGGTCATGGCCTGATTAGAGCGGTCGCGCACCAATTGCATCCAGTCCGAGCGGAACTCGATCAGCTCGCCTTCGAAGCGTCCGGGCGTCAACTGGTTGTAGCTGACCTGCCAGCCGCCCATGTTGCGGGCATGCTCGTCGATGTCTGCCGTGCGAAACCGATTGATCGGTGGCAACGGCACCGGCTGCGGTCGGTGCGCCATAGTGGGATTGCTCATTGACCTGACCCTTGGTGATTGCAGGACTTACCAGCCGAAGGCCACGCAAATTCTGTTCCGTCCAGGCAAACGATTGTGCAATTGTGCTGAAAACGGATAATCGACCAGGTCCGCATACCCGGCGCCGGGCGGTCACTTGGATCCTCCCGCCATCGACGATCACCCACCGCGAAAACCACCATGAACGAAATGATCCAGGACGTAGGCGTTGCTACCGAATCGATGTCCCGCCCGCGCACGCTGGTCTTCCTGGCCTACCCGCAGATGGGCCTGCTGGACCTGACCGGCGCCCAGACCGTGTTCTGGGCCGCCACCAAGGCCATGGCCGAGCGCGGATTGCCCGGCTATGCAATGCACACCGCAAGCCTGGCGGGCGGGCTGATGCGCACCGCCGAAGGGCTGGTCGTGGACACCTGTGCCCTGGACCGACTGGACGGCGCCGGCATCGACACGCTGATCGTGCCCGGCGCGCCGGACATACGCCAGGCGATGATCGACTGCGTCGACCTGGTGGCGTGGCTGCGGGCTGCCTCGCTCAAGGCCCGGCGCACCGCCTCGGTGTGCAGCGGGACGTTCCTCATGGCCCAGGCCGGTCTGCTGGATGGACGCCGGGCCGCCACCCACTGGGCCATGTGCGACCTGCTCAGGAGCCGATTTCCGTTGGTCGAGGTGGACCTGGATGCGATCTTCGTCCAACAGGACGCCGTGTGGACCTCGGCGGGTGTCAGTGCCGGGATCGACATGGCCCTGGCGCTGGTCGAGGCCGATTGCGGTCGCGACGTGGCCCTTCAGGTGGCCCGGGAACTGGTGGTCTTTCTCAAGCGCCCCGGCGGCCAGGCACAGTTCAGCCAGATGTTGCAATTGCAGATGCAGGACAGCGCCGGATTCGATGAACTGCACGTCTGGATCGCCGAACATCTGGACGACACCCACCTGACCATCGACCGACTGGCCCAACAGGCCGGCATGAGCCCACGCAATTTCGCCCGGGTCTACAAGCGCCAGACCGGCCGCACCCCGGCCAAAGCCGTCGAACTGTTCCGCCTCGAAGCCGCCCGACGGCAACTGGAAGACTCCCCACGCAACATCGACCAGATCGCCCGCTCATGCGGTTTCGGCGACGAGGACCGCATGCGCAACACTTTCCAGCGCCATCTCGCGATTTCCCCACGGGACTATCGCAACCGCTTTTCCCGCTGATCCGCCAGAGCTGGGACGGCCTCAAGCAGGCCGGGTGGGCAGGCTTGGCCGGATTTCAGGGTTTTATGTCCTACCGGATGGAAATGCCGCGCTTCTAAGATACCCAGGCAATGCCCTGGGCTGAGCGGTCGGGCGAGTGGTGGCGTGCAGAATCGTCATCCTCGATTCCGAAACCCATTCCGACCGGATCCCCGCATTGCTGTACATCACCTTGCTGTTGATGCCAGCCAAGCTGTTTTCAATCACGCCTGGTCATCACTGTCACGCTGAAAACCTAAATAACTCGACGTATCGATCCAGTCTTCGGGAGCAACTCATGAAACAGCATATTCTGATTGTCGGCGCAGGCTTCGGCGGGGTCTGGAGCGCCTTGAGCGCGGCACGCCTGCTGGACCTGCACGATCGCAACGACGTGCAGATCACGGTCCTGGCGCCCCAGGCGGAACTGCGCATCCGCCCGCGGTTCTATGAGCCGGACGTGCACACCATGCTGGCCCCGCTGGGTGGCCTGTTCGACGCGGTGGGCGTGCACTTCGTACAAGGGTTTGCCGACAGTGTCGATGACACGCTCAAGCAGGTGAGCTACCACGATGCGTCCGGCGCCCAGGGCACGCTGGCCTATGATCGCCTGGTGCTTGCGGCCGGCAGTCAGCTGATTCGCCCTGACCTGGCCGGGGTGGTCGAGCACGCCTTCGACGTCGACCAGATCGAACAGGCCACTCAACTGGAAGACCACATCAAGGCCCTCGCCAACCTGCCGGACAGCCCTGCCCGCAACACCGTCGTGGTCGCCGGCGGCGGGTTCACCGGGATCGAAACGGCCACCGAACTGCCCGCGCGCCTACGCGCCGTGCTCGGCGAGGACGCGCCCATCCGGGTCATCGTGGTGGACCGCGGCCCGCAGATTGCGGCCTCGATGGGCGACGGTATCCGTCCATCCATCATCGAAGCCTCGGCGCACTTGGGCATCGAGTGGATCCTCAACGCTTCGGTGGAGTCGGTGGACGCCGCCGGCGTGACCCTGTCGAACGGCCAGCGCATCGAATCGCGCACCGTGATCTGGACCGTGGGCTTTCGCGCCAGTCCACTGACCCAGCATATCGCTGGCACCCGGGATCCCCAGGGCCGCCTGCACGTCGACAGCCAGCTGAAAGTGCTGGGGCAGGCCCATGTTTTCGCCGCCGGTGACGTGGCCTACGCCGCCACCGACACGCTGGGCAACCACGCGGTGATGTCCTGCCAGCACGCCATCGCCCTGGGCCGTTACGCCGGCCACAACGTCGCGGCCGACCTGCTCGGCGTCGCGCCGATGCCCTACAGCCAGCCCAAGTACGTGACCTGCCTGGACCTCGGCGCCTGGGGCGCGGTGTACACCGAAGGCTGGGATCGCCAGCTCAAGTTGGTCGGTCAGGAAGCCAAGGACCTCAAGACCCAGATCAACAGCGTCTGGATCTACCCGCCGGCCGCTGATCGCGCCGCTGCCCTGGCCGCGGCAGACCCGTCGATTCCAGTGGCGTAATCCGCCCTGCCAACACCGGCCAGCGCTCCTTTGTGCGCTGGTCTTCCCAGACGCCCGCCCACGTTGCTTTGGCGGGCGTTTTTTTGCTGAAATCAAAGCGTGCGCAGCCACGGCTTACCGGGCATGGATTTGCGCGAGCTTGGTCGCTTGCGGCAACCGGTTCCAGGCATCCTTGGCTGCAAATGGGCGTGGACGGCGCATTGCCGGGCAAGCTCCCGCGCTTCGGCATAACCCGGATCCATGGGCCGCCATCAATCCTCGGCCGGTACAGCGTTACTCCAGCAGCGGAACAATCCGCGGCTCGATTCCGCTGGCGCTGACCTCCAGCAACGCCAATGTCACCGGCAGCTTGAAACGCCGTCGGCCGGCACTGCCGGGGTTCAGGTACAGCCGTTCGCCGCGCCAGTCGATGCCCGGCTGGTGGGAGTGGCCGGTGATCACCAGCTTCACACTCGGGTCGAGGGGCGTCGGCACATCGGCAATATCGTGAACCAACAGCCCCGCCCAACCCTCCAGGTCCAATTGCAGGCAATCAGCCAGATGAGCGGCCCAATCGGCCGCAAGGTCGTTATTCCCCCGCACCACCTGCAACGGCGCAATGGCCGCCAGTTGGTCCAGAATGTGCGGGCTGCCGATGTCGCCGGCGTGGATGATCCGTTCGCAGCCCTGCAACGCGGCTATCGCCTCGGGGCGGAGCAGCCCATGGGTATCGGAGATGACGCCAACTTTCATCCTGGCTCCCTTACAACGATTATTGTTCCGAATTCGAATAAGATAGGCTTCCAATAATAAATGCGCAGCCCGTCGTAAAAAGGAAAATGTTGATGCTCGGACGCAAACGGCCAGAGCCAGAGGTAGACAACTCTGACGAAGCCTTCTCGCCCCAGGCTGCACGGGCTGGAGCCGCGCTGCGGCTCACCGTGAGTTTCATGCTGGTGGTGGTCGTGGCGTTCCTGGCCGTTGAAGGCTGGCGGACGTGGCGTGATTATCGCGCCGCCTTTGCCGCCGCCCACGACTCGGTGACGAACCTGGCACGGGCGACGGCGCAGCATGCCGAAGACACCATCCGACAAGTGGATGTGGTGACCGCCGCGTTGAGTGAGCGGGTCGAAGGTGACGGGCTGCAGAACATCGACATCCCGCGCATCCACAAGCTGCTGGTCCAGCAATCCGCCATCATGCCGCAGTTGCACGGGCTGTTCATCTACGGCCCCGATGGCCAATGGCTGGTGACGGACAAGGAAGTGATCCCGGAAATGCCGAACAACGCCGACCGGGACTACTTCCAGTACCACCGCACCCACGAAGACCGCAACGTGAGAATCGGCGAGGTGATCAGGAGCCGCTCCACCAACGACCTGATCATCCCCATCTCCCGACGCCTGAACAACCCCGACGGCTCCTTCGCCGGCGTGCTGCTGGGCACCGTCAAGGTCAGCTACTTCGTCGACTACTACGGCGATTTCAAGATCGACGACAAGGGCGCGCTCGTCCTGGCCACACGCAGCGGGACCATCCTGGTACGCCGGCCCTTCTTCGCCTCGGTGGTCGGCAAGAGCCTGGTCAACAGTGTGATCTTCAAGAACTTCCTGCCCACCTCGAACCAGGGCGTGGCCGAGGCCAGGGCCGTGATCGATGACACCGAGCGGCTATACGGCTACCGCGCCCTGACCACCTATCCACTGGTGGTGGAGGCAGGCCTGTCCCGGGAGTCGATCATCGCGCCGTGGCGTCGCGACCTGTTCAAGACCGGCCTCGTGCTGATTTTCCTGATCGCGATACTCGTCGGCTTCGGGCTCATCGTGCTGAGCCAGTTGCGCTATCGGATGAGCATGGAGAAGCAGATCCGCAGCGCTCACCAGACCATGCGCGACATGGCGCTGACCGACAGCCTGACCGGCCTGGGCAACCGCCGGCGCCTGGACAGTGCCCTGGCCGAGGCGCTTCGCCTGGCCAAGCGCCAGGGCTCGTCGTTGGCGATGATCATGCTCGATGTCGACTACTTCAAGCGTTTCAACGACAAGTACGGCCACGCCGCCGGGGACGATTGCCTGCGTGCGATTGCCGTGGCGGTCCAGAAAACCATCAAGCGCCCGGGGGACCTGGCCGTGCGGTACGGTGGCGAAGAGTTGACCGTCCTGTTGCCCAACACCGACAACGCCGGGGCGGCCCAGGTCGCCCAGGCCATCCTGGAGGGCATCCGGGCGCTGGGCATCGAACACGGCGACCATCCACTGGGGCTGGTCACCGCCAGCGCGGGTGTGGCCACCTGCCAGCCAGCCATCGAGGACGTCACGCCGGCGATGCTGATCAAGGCCGCCGACGCCTTCCTGTACCTGGCCAAGAACACCGGCCGCAACCGCTGGTGCAGTGCGGCCACGGTACCCGCCTGATCGCCCGCGCCGCGCCGTGCATCGGTCCGCGCGCGGCAATCCGAAGTCCGCAGGTGCCGGCAAGGCGCCTGGCGGCTACAATGCTCGCTTCGACCGTGACCAGCCTGACTATAAAACCCATGTCCTTGCCCAAACATCATCTGGAATTGCTCAGCCCCGCCCGCGACGTGACCATCGCCCGCGAGGCCATCCTGCATGGCGCCGACGCCGTGTACATCGGTGGCCCGAGCTTCGGCGCCCGACACAACGCCTGCAACGAAGTGAGCGATATCGCCCGGCTGGTGGAGTTCGCCCATCGCTACCACGCCCGGGTGTTCACCACGATCAACACCATCTTGCACGACAACGAACTGGAGCCGGCCCGCCAGTTGATCCACCAACTGTACGACGCCGGTGTCGATGCGCTGATCGTCCAGGACTTGGGGGTGATGGAACTGGACATCCCGCCGATCGAGCTGCACGCCAGCACCCAGACCGACATTCGTACCCTGGCGCGGGCGAAGTTCCTCGACCAGGCCGGTTTCTCGCAGCTGGTGTTGGCCCGTGAGCTGAACCTGCAGGAAATCCGCGCCATCGCCGACGAGACCGACGCGGCCATCGAATTTTTCATCCACGGCGCCCTGTGCGTGGCCTTTTCCGGCCAGTGCAACATTTCTCACGCCCAGAACGGTCGCAGCGCCAACCGCGGCGACTGCTCCCAGGCCTGCCGCCTGCCCTACACCCTCAAGGATGACCAGGGCCGGGTGGTCGCCTACGAAAAACACCTGCTGTCGATGAAGGACAACAACCAGAGCGCCAACATTCGCGCCCTGGTGGAAGCCGGCGTGCGCTCGTTCAAGATCGAAGGGCGCTACAAGGATGCCGGCTATGTGAAAAACATCACCGCCTACTATCGCCAGCGCCTGGACGACGTCCTCGAAGACCGCCCCGACCTGGCCCGCGCCTCCAGCGGCCGCACCGCGCACTTCTTCGTGCCCGACCCGGAAAAGACCTTCCACCGGGGCAGCACCGACTATTTCGTCAGCGAGCGCAAGATCGACATCGGCGCCTTCGACTCGCCGACCTTCACCGGCGTGCCGGTGGGCGTGGTGGAAAAAGTCGGCAAGCGCGACATGCAGGTCGTGACCTTCGACCCACTGTCCAACGGCGATGGTCTCAACGTGCTGGTCAAGCGTGAAGTCGTGGGCTTTCGGGCCAACATCGCCGAGCCCAAGGGTGAGTTCGAAGAGGACGGCCAGAAGCGCTACCGCTACCGTGTCGAGCCCAACGAAATGCCAGCGGGCCTGTATCAACTGCGCCCCAACCATCCGTTGAGCCGTAACCTGGACCACAACTGGCAGCAAGCGCTGCTCAAGACCTCCTCCGAGCGCCGGATCGGCCTGGCCTGGGTCGCCCGCCTGCGCGAAGAGGGCCTAGAGCTGACCGCCACCAGCGAGGAAGGCATCAGCACCCAGGTGGCCCTGGACGGACCGTTCGGCGTGGCCAACAAGCCGGAGCAGGCCCTGGAGCAGCTGCACGACCTGCTCGGCCAGTTGGGAACCACCGACTACCACGCCACGTCGATCAAGCTGGACGCGCCCCAAGCGTTCTTCATTCCCAACTCGCAGCTCAAGGCATTGCGCCGTGAAGCCATCGAGGCGTTGACCACGGCCCGCGTCGCGGCTCACCCCCGTGGCGGCCGCAAGGCCGAGACCAACCCACCGCCGGTGTACCCGGAATCGCACCTGTCGTTCCTGGCCAACGTCTATAACCAGAAGGCCCGCGACTTCTATCACCGCCACGGCGTCAAACTGATCGACGCGGCCTTCGAGGCTCACGAAGAAACCGGTGAAGTGCCGGTGATGATCACCAAGCACTGCCTGCGCTTCTCGTTCAACCTGTGCCCCAAGCAAGCCAAGGGCGTCACCGGCGTGCGCACCAAGGTGGCTCCGATGCAACTGATCCACGGGGATGAAGTGCTGACCTTGAAGTTCGACTGCAAGCCCTGCGAAATGCACGTGGTGGGCAAGATCAAGGGCCACATCCTTGACCTGCCATTGCCAGGCAGCACCGCAGAGCCAGTGGTCGGCTACATCAGCCCTGAGGATTTGCTCAAGACCATTCCTCGCGCCCCGCATTAAGTAATGCCGCAATGGCCTGTGGGAGCGGGCTTGCTCGCGAAAGCGGTGTCTCTGTCACACAGATGTCGAATGTGCCGCCGCCTTCGCGGGTAAGCCCGCTCCCACATGGGCTGCCTACCCTTGTTTTTCATTTCTGCGCCGTTTTTGCCTGAGTGTGCGACAAATCCCACCTCATAGACTCCCCGCCCGCTGACCTGCAGTGTTACGTTGCGTAGTTGTTTCGCCAATGAAACATCTTCCTTCAACTCCCTGCAAAGGAATGCCCCCAGCAATGGACTTTTCGTTCAAGCACCTGGCCGTGACCACCCTGATGCTGTCCAGCCTCGCCGCGATCACCACCCCTGCCTTCGCCAATATCACTGCGCAACAGAGCGCTGCCATCGTCAAGACCTTCTCCGACAGCTCGGTCACCGACTTCCGTCAATTCCTGGCAACCGTCGGCAAGAGCGACGCGGCAAAAACCGCCGGCCTCGCCCCGGCCATCGACGGCTTCCTCGGCAACAAAACCCTGACAGCCGAACAACAGAACGAAATCCATCGCCTGCTGGGTATCTACGCGCGGGTGAAATATGGCGCCGCGGCCACCGAAACCCTGAAAGAGCTGGTGGCGATCCCGACCTACCGCAAGGAAGGCGTGGCCCAGCACGAGAACCCCGAGTTCCTCAAGATCGCCGAGAAGATCAAAAGCCTTGCCCAGTCCTTCAACCTGAACTTTCGCAACGTCGACAATCGCGTCTACGAGATTTCCCTCGAAGGCAGCGGCGACGAGGTCGTGGGCATCCACGCCCATGCTGACGTCGTGCCGGTGACGCCGGAAAACTGGGTGTTGAAAGATGGCACCCGGCTCGATCCGTTCAAGGTGACCCTGGTGGGCGACCGCATGTACGGTCGCGGCACCGAAGACGACAAGAACGGCATCGTGGTGGCGCTGTATGCGATGAAAGTCATCAAGGAAGAAAACCTGCCGCTGGCGCGCCATTTCAAGCTGCTGGTGGACACCACCGAGGAAACCACCGGCGACGCAATTCCTTATTACTTCGAGCACAACCCAACGCCCAACTACAACCTGGCGCTGGATGGCGGCTACCCCGTGGTGATTGCCGAGAAAGGCTACGGCACCGTCATGGCAAACTTCGCCCGACGCGAGGCTCAGGGCAAGGGCGCGCAGATCACCGCATTGACCGGCGGCCTGGCGACCAACCAGATCCCGTCGACGTCGGTGGCCACCTTCGTCACCGACCAACCCGCCGAATTGGCAGCCAGCCTGCTCAAGGCCGGCACCGAGTACGCCAAGGGCAATGGTGGCAACTTCGAGGTGACCAGCCAGGTCGTCGGCAAGGATGTCCAGTTGACCTTCACCGGCGTTTCCGCGCATTCCTCCGAGCCCGAATCAGGCGTCAACCCGGTCGCGCGGATGCTGGGCTTCATCAACAGCCTCGACGGCAAGGTCGCGCTCAAGCACAACCACATCACCGATGCGGCCCGCTACGCCGCCGACAACTGGGGTCTGGACTACCTGGGCAAGCAACTGGGCATCGGTTTCTCCGACGCGTTCATGGGCCCGCTGACGGCGTCGCTGACCTATGTCGGGATGGACGACAAGACGTTCAAGCTGGCGGTCAACCTGCGGGTGCCGGTGGGTAAATCCACCGAGGCGCTCAAGAGCGAGATCGCCGGCAAGCTGGCCGACTGGAGCAAGCGGACCCATGTCGCGGTGGCCTTCGACTATTCCATCGACGAGCCGATGTACCGCAACCCTGAAGGCGAATGGGTCAAGGCGTTGCTGGCGGTGGCCAGTGAAAACCTTGGCATGGAACACAAGTACGGCACGTCCGCCGGCGCCACCTCGGTCCATGACCTGCCCAACGGCGTGCAATTCGGGCTGGCGATGCCGGACGTCAAGTACACCGGTCACAACGACAACGAGTTCAAGACGGTCGAGCAATTCCTGCTGGATTTGCAGATCGTGACCGAGATGATGGGCCGGGTTGGCCAGCTGCCGAAGCTATAACCGGAAGTCAGGCCTGCGGGCCTTGTGGCGAGGGGATTTATCCCCTCGCCACAAGGGGCCAGCTCATTTCTCCGGGTGCTTTGCAAACTCATCCACGGTTTTGTCGGTGATGTCAGTCAGTTCCAACCCCCAATCCCCATGCAGGTACCAATCCTCGCCGATCATCTCGGCCGGGTGCATGGTGCGGTCGGCGCCGTTGCCACAGGCCAGGGCCGTTGCCGCGCAGTAACGGTCGCAGCCCCAGCAGATGCGCTCCGGGTGCTTGGGACTGAGGGGAAAGGGCTTGGCCATGGGGACCCCGCGGACAGATGGGTGTACCTGCACCCTAGCGCCTCGGGCCCGGACCGACCTTGATTTCGATCAATAAGCGCCCGGGCATCCGCTTCGCACAATCACGCTGAAAATTGACAATAATCATTATTATTCGCAGCAAAGCTTCCTAGACTCGCTCATCTCTTACGCCGTCCAGGAAGTCACTATGCGTACCCTCGCCCCGCTGTCCCTCGCCTTGCTGTTTCTCGCACCGTTGGCCCAGGCCAAGGAATACCCCATCGGCGAACCGCAACTGTGTCCGGGGCTGGAAGTCGGTGCGGTCTACCTGCAACCGATTGAAATGGCCCCCGCCGGGATGATGCGCGCGACCGCCGATTCCGACGTCCACCTGGAGGCCGACATCCGCGCCACGGCGGACAATCACCAAGGCTTCCAGGAAGGCAGTTTCGTGCCCTACCTCAACGTATCGTTCCAGTTGAAGAAACAAGGCAACGACACCGAACTCAAGGGTGATTTCCATGCCATGGTCGCCAATGACGGGCCGCACTATGGCGACAACGTCAAGCTGCTCGGCCCCGGCAAGTACCAGCTGACTTTCACCGTCCTGCCGCCGGGCGGCCATGGGTCCCTCGGCCGCCACACCGACAAGGAAACCGGTGTCGCCCCGTGGTTCGAGCGCTGTGAATTGCACTACGAATTCGTCTACGCCGGGATCGGTAAAAAAGGCGGGTACTGAAGATGGATCGTCCATGCCGCGGACGGCTACTCACCCGCCGTCGACATTTGGCCGGGTGGCTGCTGGCGGGCCTGATGCTGCCGTCGATCGCCCATGCCGAGTTGCCCACCTACGAGCTGAGCATGCGTGACGGCCATTTCACCCCGCCAGTGCTGCAAGTGCCGGCCGGACAGCGCTTCAAGATCGTGTTGAAGAACGTGGGCCAGGGCCCGGCGGAATTCGAGAGCACGCCGCTGCGGGTGGAAAAAGTGCTGTCGCCGGGCGTCACTACCTTCGTGGTGATCCATCCCCTGCGGCCGGGGCACTATCCGTTTTTCGACGAGTTCAATCCGCAACTGCCCGAGGGCGGGATTCTCGCCCAGTAGTCGCCCGCAGGAGACACGTGCATGACTCAATCGATGTTTATTGTCTGGCGCGAAAGCGTCGAGGCGTTGCTGGTGATCGGCATTCTCCAGGCCTGGGTCAGCCAGCAACGCCAGGCCAGGTCGTTACTGCGCTACGTGTGGGGCGGCGCCGGGCTGGGCCTGCTGCTGTCCGGTGTGCTGGCCGGGCTGATCATGCTGGCGGGCGAAGCCATGAGCGGCGCGGCCAACGAATGGTTCCAGGCGGCCCTGGCGTTGCTCGCCAGCGGGCTGATCGTGCAGATGGTCGGTTGGATGCATCGCCATGGGCCGATGCTCAAGCGTGACCTCACGCGCCACGCCGACCAACGCCTGGGGCGCCAGGGTGGGCTGGGGTTGCTGATGCTGGCGTTGCTGGCGGTCAGCCGCGAGGGCAGCGAAACGGTGGTGTTCCTGTATGGCGCCGGCGCCCGCCTGCAAGGGCCGTCGCTGGGCCTGTTCGCCGTTGGCGCAGTGGCGGGCCTGGCGCTGGCGCTGCTGACCGTCTCGTTGTTGCACGGCAGCCGCCGGTTCATTTCATGGCCGAGGTTCTTTGCCATCAGCGAAGCGATTCTGTTGCTGCTGGGCGCGGCGCTGCTGGTCAGCGGCATCGAGCGCGTGGGCGGGCAATTGCTCGCAATGGACTGGCCCGAGGCGGTGTATCGCGGCATTGGCGACGCGCTCTGGGACAGCAGTGCGCTGCTGGACGACGGGCACGGCCTGGGTGGCTTCCTTGCTGATTTTACCGGCTACCGGGCCAGCCCCAGCGCGCTGACCTTGTTGGCGTGGCTGGGTTACTGGGGCCTCGTCGCCGGTTGGCTGCGGCCACGCAAAGCGGACGGCCTTCCATGCCCGACGTAAACCCCTGGCTCCAGCGCCTCGGCGACGGCATGCGGCGCCATGGGGCAACGATTCGCGCAGTGCAATGGGCAGTGGTGCTGTTCTACGCGGTGTTGCTGGTGGTGCCCGCCTTCTCGCCCTTGCCCGGCAGCCAGGCGCGCCTGTTCGATAACCTCACGCTGGTGGCGCAGTTCCTGTTCTGGGGGCTGTGGTGGCCGTTTGTGTTGTTGTCGATCGTGCTGTTCGGCCGGCTCTGGTGCGGCGTGCTGTGCCCCGAGGGAGCCTTGAGCGAATGGGCCAGTCAGTATGGCAAGGGCCTGGGCACGCCAAGGGCGTTGCGCTGGGCCGGCTGGCCGACCCTGGCGTTCTGCCTGACCACGGTCTACGGGCAACTGATCAGCGTCTATGACTACGCCCAGGCGGCGCTGTTGATTCTCGGCGGCTCGACCGTCGCGGCGGTGATCGTCGGGCTGCTGTTTGCCCGAGGCAAGCGCGTGTGGTGCCGCTATCTGTGCCCGGTCAGTGGCGTCTTCGCCCTGCTCGCGCGCCTGGCACCGCTGCATTTCCAGGTGAACGAGCAACGCTGGCTGGAGAACCCCGCGCCACGTCGTCCGCCGCCCAATTGCGCACCACTGCTGGACATCCGCCGCCTACGCGGCGCCGCCGATTGCCATGCCTGTGGGCGTTGCAGCGGCCAACGCGACGCGGTGCGCCTGATTGCCCGCTCCAGCAACGAGGAAATCCTCCACTCAACGGCCGACACGCTCTCGCCATGGGAACCACGCCTGTTGTTGTTCGGCGTCATCGGCCTGGCGATGGGCGCCTTCCAGTGGACCGTCAGTCCCTGGTTCATAGCCCTCAAGCAACACTTGGCCGAATGGCTGGTCAGCCATGATCTGACCTGGCCACTGCGGGACAACGCGCCCTGGTGGCTGCTGACCCACTACCCTCAACTCAACGACAGCTTCAGTTGGCTCGACGGCTTCTGCATCGTCGCGTACCTGGGCATGAGTGCGCTGGTGATCGGCACTTCGCTGACGCTGCTGATGCGCCTGGCCGCGTGGTTCTCGGGGGATTCCGCACAATATTGGCCCCTGGCCATCACCCTGACGCCTCTCGGTGGTGCAGGCCTGTTCCTCGGTCTGTCGGCCACCACGGTGAAGCTGCTGCGCTATGAAGGGCTGTTGCTCGAATGGGTGCAGCCGGCGCGCGCCGCGCTTTTACTGGCGGCGATCGCCTGGAGCCTGTGGCTGGGTTGCAAACGCCTGGAATCGACGCCCTCACCTCGACGATGGCCCGCCATGACCTGCCTGGCATTGGCCAGCGGGTGGGTGGGCTATGGCTGGTGGTTGCAGTTTTGGGGGTGGTGATACAAACCCTGTGAGAGCGGGCTTGCTCGCGAATGCAGTGTGTCAGTGGTGCATAGGCAACTGAGAGACCGCTTTCGCGGGCAAGCCCGCTCCCACAGGGTGTCCGCAGTGTGTCGGTGATGCATAGGTCACTGAAAGCATGCTCCCACCGAGGGGCCGTAATGCCCCACCCTGCTACACCTTGAAGCGCGCCACCGTCTGATGCAGTGAGCCGGCCATCTGGGCCAGGTCCTGGCCTGCGCTGTCGGTGTGCCGGGCGCCGAGCAGCACCTGCTCGGACAGGTTGCGGATGCCCACCAGGTTGCGGTCCACCTCGCGGGCCACCAGGGCCTGCTGTTCCGTGGCGCTGGCGATCATCAGGTTGCGCTCGTTGATCTGCGAGATCGAGCGAGCGATTTCATCCAGGGCCTCGCCGGAACGTTGGGCCACTTGCAGCGTGGTCTGCACCAGCTCGCTGTTGTGTTGCATGGCCGTCACCGCGTGCCCGCTGTCCTCGCGGATATTGCCGATCATGTCCTCGATTTCCCGGGTTGAATCCTGGGTACGATGGGCCAGCGCCCGGACCTCGTCGGCCACCACGGCAAAGCCGCGGCCGGCATCCCCGGCCCGAGCCGCTTCAATGGCGGCGTTCAGTGCCAGCAGGTTGGTCTGCTCGGCCACGTTGCGGATCACGTCCAGCACCGAACTGATGTCCTGGACCCGCCCGGCCAGTTGCTGGATCCGCCCGGAGGTGTCCGTCACGCCGTCCGCCAGCGCAGTGATGGAGGCGACCGTTTCCTGGACTTGCTCACGGCCGCGCTGGGCGGTGCGCTCCGACACCCGCGAAGCTTCGCTGGTGCTTACCGCGTTGCGCGCCACCTCGTCCACGGCAGCGGTCATCTGGTTCACCGCCGCCGCGGCCTGTTCGATTTCCTGGCCCTGCAACTGCAAGGTGCTGTTGGTCTGGCTGCTCACGGCACTCAACTCTTCCGAGGAGCTGGCCACCCGGTCCACCGACGCCGCGATGTGCCGGACCATGCTGTTGAGGCTCTGTTGCATGTCGTGCATGTGGTTCATCACGCTGTCGTTGGCGCCAACGCCCACCGGCACCCGGATCGTCAGGTCGCCCTGGGCGATGTGGCTCAGCACCCGCGCCGCATCGTCGGGCTCCCCGCCCAAGGGCCGCGTCACGCTGCGGGTCACCAGGATCGCGACACTGGCGACCACCGCCAAACAGGCCAGAACCAACGCCAGCATGTTGCGCCGCGCGTCGCTGTAGCGCGCCTGGGCCTGGCGTTCGCGCTCGACAAAGACCTTGCCCTGCATCGCCATGATCCCTTCGAGGCTCTTGTACACCTCCTGCTCCGCCGGGATCACGCCTTGCTTGAGTTGCTTCATCGCCTCATCCGTCGCGCCCTGGCGGATCAACGCCTGCACCTGGACGAACGCGGCGACGTAGGCCTCGCGGCGCTTCTTCAACTGCGCGTATGCCGCCTGGCCTTCGGGCTGGTCGAACAACGGTTCGAGGGTGGCAAAGGCCTGGGTGATGCGTTGCCGGGTGGCGTCGATGGACTGCTGGACTTGCCCATTGTCCTTGTCGATCAACAAGTCACGGGTGTTCCTGGCGTTATCGCGCACACCGGTGGCGATGACCATGATCGGATCGATCTTCGGCCAATCCTGTCGCACGATCTGCTCGGACTGGTCGCGCAGCATCGCCAGGTCGTTCAAGGCGTACAGCGCCAGGGCGATCAAGGCCAATGGCGCGATGGCAAAGCCGATCACGATGCGTTGGGCGGTGGTGAGTCTGGTCATGTCAAATGCTCCCTGTTCAACTACCTGCCGGCTGGCAGCGCATTTGAAAACCAAAAAAAGGAATGGCCCGGTGGTTCCGGGCCGCGGTGAATCGTGCCCTGCAGCGGTCGGTCAACTGCGCAACACGAACGCGGGGAACAATTCGCGCATGGCGGCCCATAGCTCGGGTTGCAAGCCTTGTGCCGAGACGCTGGAAAGATGAGGGTCGAGCATCCGCGCAGTGCGTACCAGCTGCACGGCAAAGCGCCTGACGCCACGTTCGCTCAGGCGCCGGGCCAGGGTCAGCAGCCGCTCGGGATCGAACAGGTGCCAATGCACCGTGGTGCGACATTCGTAATCCACGCCGCTTTCGAGCAAGTGGTCGAGGCTGCGCCAGTTGGCGCTGCCGCTGCCTTCGACCCGGGTCACGTCCAGGGCATCCTCGGGCAGGGCCTTGATGTCGAACCCCACCCAGTCGGCTTGCCCGACCACCTTGGCAAAGGCCGCCGGCTTGATGCCGGCACTGTGCAAGCCGATGCGAAACCCCATCTGCCGAACTTCGTCCATGGCCGAGGCGAGGCCGTCCTGCAAGGTCGGTTCGCCGCCGCTGAACACCACGGCGTCGAGCAGGTCCTGGCGGCGTTGCAGGAACGCCAGCACGCGGCACCAATCCACTTCCTCGCTGCCACGAGGCGGGATCAGTTGCGGGTTATGGCAATAACGACAACGCCAGGCGCAGCCCTGGCAGAACAGCACGCACGCCAGTTGGCCCGGGTAATCGAGGGTGGTCAGGGGCACCATGCCCCCGACCCGCAGCACTCGACTCATGGACGCCCGGCCGCGCGTTCGGTGAAGTGCACCCGCTCGCGATGCTCGGACTGCTTGCCGGGGTTGAACGCCGCCACCGGACGGTGATAGCCCATCACTC
Organism: Pseudomonas sp. MS646; assembly: GCF_036693845.1. NCBI lineage: Bacteria > Pseudomonadati > Pseudomonadota > Gammaproteobacteria > Pseudomonadales > Pseudomonadaceae > Pseudomonas > Pseudomonas sp. MS646. Next base: position 2,761,694 of record NZ_CP144763.1, on the reverse strand, counting down.
GGGTCCAGACTTCACAACGTTGACGTTGCGCTTGCGCGACAGGGGTCTGTGGGGCCGTGCTCGATGCATTCATGGTAAAGCTCCTTGCGGTCGATGGATCGGATCAGTGGACGCTGCCGGCCTGTTGCTGTTGCAGCAGCAAGGCCTCGTCGCATTTGGGACAGAACTCGTGTTCGCCGGCCAGGTAACCGTGGACCGGGCAGATGGAAAAGGTCGGCGTGATGGTCAGGTACGGCAGGCGGAAGCGCCCGAGCGCCTTGCGCACCAGTTGCTTGCAGGCCTGCGTGGAGGAGATCTGCTCGGCCATGTACAGGTGCAACACGGTGCCGCCGGTGTATTTGCACTGCAGTTCGTCTTGCAGTTCGAGGGCCTCGAACGGGTCGTCGGTGAACCCCACCGGCAGTTGCGAAGAGTTGGTGTAGTACGGCGCCACCGGGCTGCCGGCCTGCAGGATGTCGGGGTAGCGCTTGAGGTCTTCCTTGGCGAAACGGTACGTGGTGCCTTCGGCAGGCGTGGCCTCCAGGTTGTAGAGGTGGCCGGTTTCCTCCTGGAAGCGCAGCAGCGTCGCACGCACGTGGTCCAGCAGCCTCAGGGCGAAGGCCCGGCCCTGTTCGGTGTGCAGGCCCTGCTGGTCATCAGTGAAGTTGCGCAGCATTTCGTGCAGGCCGTTCACGCCGATGGTGGAGAAGTGGTTGCGCAAGGTGCCCAGGTAACGCTTGGTGTAGGGGTACAGGCCGGCGTCCATGTGGTGCTGGATGACCTTGCGCTTGACCTCCAGGCTTTCCTTCGCCAGCTCCATCAGGGCATCGAGGCGTTGCAGCAAGGCACTGGTGTCGCCCTTGTACAGGTAGCCCAGGCGAGCGCAGTTGATCGTCACCACCCCAAGCGAGCCGGTCTGCTCCGCCGAACCGAACAAGCCGCCACCGCGCTTGAGCAGCTCGCGCACGTCCAGTTGCAAGCGGCAGCACATCGACCGCACCTGATTGGGTTGCATGTCCGAGTTGAGGAAGTTCTGGAAGTACGGCAAACCGTAGCGTGCGGTCATCTCGAACAGGCGGTCGGCGTTTTCGCTGTCCCACGGGAAGTCATGGGTGATGTTGTAGGTCGGGATCGGGAACGTGAACACCCGCCCTTTCGCGTCGCCGGCCTGCATCACTTCGATGTAGGCGCGGTTGAGCAACTCCATTTCCGCTTGCAGGTCGCCATAGGCGAACGGCATCTCTTCACCGCCGATGATCGGGATCTGCTCGCGCAGATCCTGTGGGCAGACCCAGTCGAAGGTCAGGTTGGTGAACGGCGTCTGCGTGCCCCAGCGCGACGGCACGTTAAGGTTGTAGATGAATTCCTGCAACGACTGGCGGACCTCATCGTAGCTGAGGTTGTCCTTGCGCACGTAGGGTGCCAGGTAGGTGTCGAACGAGCTGAACGCCTGGGCGCCGGCCCATTCGTTCTGCAAGGTGCCGAGGAAATTCACCATCTGCCCCAGGGCGCTGCTCAGGTGCTTGGGCGGCCCGGCCTCGACCCGCCCCGGCACGCCGTTGAGGCCATCGTGCAGCAGCGTGCGCAAGGACCAGCCGGCACAGTAGCCGGCGAGCATGTCCAGGTCGTGGATGTGCAGGTCGGCCTCGCGGTGCGCCTGGCCGATGGCCTGGCTGTAGACCTCGTCGAGCCAGTAGTTGGCGGTGACCTTGCCCGACACGTTGAGGATCAGCCCGCCGAGGGAATAGCCCTGGTTGGCGTTGGCCTGCACGCGCCAGTCTTCGCGGTCGAGGTATTCGTTCATCGACGTGGCGACTTCCACCAGCGTGCGGCGATCCCGGCGCAGGCGACCATGCTGCTCGCGATAGACGATGTAGGCGCGCATGGAGAGGAAGAACCCGGCGTCCATGAGCACCCGCTCGACCCGGTCCTGGATCTGCTCGACACTCAGTCGCGTTTGCCCTTCCAGACGCGCCAGCACCGCCTCCAGCAACCCTTCGGCTTGCGCCTCGGCGTACTCGCCGGTGGCCTTGCCGGCGGCGATCAAGGCCTGGCGGATCTTGTCCGCGTCAAAGGCCACCACGCTGCCGTCGCGCTTGTGCAGGCGGTTGCACCCTACTGAGATCAATGTGCTTTGCATTTGGGCTCCAGACACTACATATAGGCTTTTTTAATTCATAAAACACAATATGCAGTGAAGGGTACGGGTGAAAGGTGGGTTTGCAATTGATTGATGTCAAGAATCGGGAGAAGGCCTGAAGAACAATTTTCGGGGCCTTGCGATGAGGGTGAATCAGTGTGCGAGGCAGTGGATGTACCGGCCCCTTCGCGGGCAAGCCCGCTCCCACACGGGATCTTCAGTGAAGTTCCTGTGGGAGCGGGCTCGCCCGCGAAGGCGATGGCATAAGCGACGAGTATCCTCACCCCCCACTCATGTTCATGAACCGCACGACCTGCACCTCGCCACCGGGGTTGAAGTCGTGGCGCTGGGGTTTGCCGCGCAAGGCCTGTTGCACCGCCTGGATCAATGGCAGGTCTTGCAGCGGATAGCGTCGTAGCAGGCCGCGCAGGTCAAGGGAGTCCTCCTGCCCCAGGCACAGCAGCAAGCGCCCTTCGACCGTCAGGCGCACGCGGTTGCAACTGGCGCAGAAGTTATGGGTGTTTGGCGAGATGAAGCCGATCCGGGTGTCCGGATGCCGCTCCAGGCGCACATAACGCGCCGGCCCGCCGCTGCTTTCGGCGCTGTCGAGCAAGCGATGCCGGCTGGCGATCGCGGCCCGCACCTCGTCGCTGGAACAGAACGACTCGCCCCGGGAACGCCCCACCTCCCCCAACGGCATTTCCTCGATGAAGCTGATGTCGATGCGTTGGTCGATGGCGTACTGCACCAACGCAGGCACCTCGTCGTAATTGCGCCCCTTCATCACCACGCAGTTGAGCTTGACCCGCTCGAAGCCCGCCGATTTCGCCGCTTCAATCCCGGCCAGCACCTGGTCGAGGTTGCCGTTGCGGGTGATCGCCCGAAACCGCTCCCCGTCCAGGCTGTCGAGGCTGATATTCATGCGCTTGACGCCAGCATCGACCAACGGCCGGGCCAGTCGCCCCAGCTGCGAGCCGTTGCTGGTCATCACCAGCTCACGCAGGCCGGGCAAGGCCGCGATATCGCGGCACAGCCCGACGATGCCCGGACGGATCAGCGGCTCGCCACCAGTCAGGCGAATCTTCTTCACCCCCAGCCCCACGAACAGCCGCGCCAAGCGCTGCAACTCCTCCAGGGTCAACACCTGCTGACGGGGCAGGAACGTCATGTTTTTCGCCATGCAATACACACAGCGAAAATCACAACGATCGGTCACCGACATCCGCAGATAATCGATCTGGCGTCCAAACCCGTCCTGCAACACGGCGTTCATGGTTATCCCCTGGTTGACCCGGTGCTACTGCACCAGCGGCGAATCGGCACCCTGCAGACGAATGCCGCGGATGTCCGCCGCACCGATCAGGGTCTGCAGGTATTGCACCAGCGCTTTTTGCCAGACGCCTTGCTGCAACTGGGTACGGATCGCCGTCGCCACCGCCTCGTAGGGCAGCGGCTGGCCGTCGATGCGTTGGTCGACACTGATCACGTGCCAGCCATAGCGACTTTCCAGCGGCTTGCTACACAGCCCCGCCGGCAAGGCAAACAGCTGGCGCTCCAGCTCAGGCACCGTCTGGCCCTTGCTGATCTGCCCCAGCGACCCGCCCTGCTCCTTGGACGGACAGGCCGAGTACTTCTGGGCCAGCTCGGCAAAGCTGCCTGGGAACTGATCCAAGCGTTCCAGCAGCAGCTCGGCCTGGACGTGGGCGAGGCTGCGAGCCTCGGCATCGTCCGGCGCGCATTCGAGCAGGATGTGCCGCACCGCTAGCAACGGGGCGCTGTGAAAGCGCGCCAGATTGCTGTCGTAATAGCGCAGGCAGGTGGCCTCGTCACAATGCGGCACCTGCACCTCCTGTTCGAGCAACAGCCGCGTCGCCGCTTCCTCTTCGTTTTCACCGGCACCAACCTGCAGGGACAGGCCCAGCTCGGCGATGCGCTGCTGCAGCAACTCGCGGATCACCAAGGCCCGCGCCGCCTGGTAGAGCGCCTCTTCGCGGCTGTCCGCCGGGTGATACTGCAGCTCCTGGGCCATCGCCTGCGGGGTGATCGACACCCCGTTGACGCTGATGATCGGCCATTCCTGTTCACTGCTGGCGATCAACTCGGCCGGGGCCTCGTCCACCGCCACCGGCGCCGCCTGGGCCGGTGCGTACTGCACCGGTTCGACCTCGGCCACCGAGGCCGTCATCGGCGCGGCCTTTGCCGAAGAACCGCAGCCGCCGCTGCCGCCGTTACCGCCACCACATCCGCATCCACTGGCCATGATCGCCTCCTCAGAACTTCTGCCGAACGATTTGATAACGACGTCCCAGGTACCAGACCGGCGCACTGATGATGTGCACCAGACGGGTGAACGGGAACAGCACGAACAGGGTCAGGCCCAGCACCACATGGAGCTTGTAGACCAGGCTCACCGGCGCGATGGAGGTCGCGGCTTCCACCGGACGCAACAGCACGGTGTTCTGTGCCCAGTCCGCCAGCATCACCATTACCGAACCGTCCATATGGCCGGTGGAAGCGACGATGGTCAGCAAGCCCAGCACCAGTTGCACCAGCAGTACCACCAACACCAGGATGTCCGAGGTGTTGGACGTGGCACGCACCCGTGGATCGGTCAGGCGGCGGTTGAGCAGCATCAGCAAACCGATCAGGCCCAGCACGCCGAAGAAGCCACCGGAAACCATCGCCAGCAACTGCTTGTGCTCGGTGCTCAGCACATGGTGGTAGATCGCGGCCGGCGTCAGCAGGCCGACGAAATGCCCGGCCAGCACGAACAGCACGCCGACGTGGAACAGGTTGCTGGCCACGCGCATGCCGCTCTTGTTCAGCATCTGGCTGGAACCGGCCTTCCAGGTGTACTGGGACAGGTCGAACCGTGCCCAGCTACCGATCAGGCAGATCGCCAAGGCGACATACGGATAGACCCCGAACAACAACAGATCCCATTTAGACATTGCCCACCTCCCCGGCCGGCGCAACGGCCTGCCCTTCATGCTGAAAATCCACCCAGTGCAACGGCACCGCACTTTCTTCCCTGGCCTTGCCCGGCGCGCTGGGCAGCGAACCGCAACGGTCCTGCTGCTCGGCCTTCAGGAAGTCCACCGCCTCTTCCTCCCAGATCCGGTCCAGGGCTTCGAGGGAGTCATCCCTCGGCTCGGCCTTGACCTGCTCGCGCAGTTCGGCCACCGCGCCCTGGGGCTCGGCCCCGGCGATTTGCAACAAGGCCCGGAAGCAACTGGCATAGGCGCTTTCACGCTCCTCCAGGCGCGCCGCGAGCAAGGCCAGCAAGTGCGCGACATCGGCCAGCCCCTCGCGGGCCTCGAGGTCCTCGCGGGTGGAGAGGTATTCCAGGTACAGCGGGATGTAATCCGGCAGCTCCTTGACGCCGATGGCGAAACCGGCCTCTTCGTACTGGGCCATCATGTCCACCATGGCCTGGCCCCGGTCGCGGGACTCGCCATGGACATGCTCGAACAGCAGCAACGACAGCGACCGACCGCGGCCGAACAGCGCGCCGTAGTGCTCCTGGCCGTCCATCAGGTCCTTGGCGCAGATCACTTCCAGCAGCTCGAACAGACCGGCGCGCTGGTTGGGACTGATTTCCCGCGCCTGGAGAATTGCTTCCTCCAGCTCGTCGCGACCGGCCACCAGGGTCTCGGTCGGGTAGTCGAGCAACAACGAAATCACCTTGAGAATGCGCATGGTCAGTCCTCCCACAACTGCACGGTCTTGATCACGTCGCGACGGTTGGCCTTCTTGCCGCCGAACATGTTGGTGTCGGAACTGCCGCTGCAACCGCTGCCGAAACTGAAACCGCAACCGGAGCGTTCGGCGAACGCGTCGCTCATCGCGTCTTCACGGTGGGCACTTGGCACGACGAAACGGTCTTCGTAGTTGGCGATGGCCAGGTAGCGATACATCTCTTCCACCTGGTTCACGCTCAAATCGACATCGGCCAGCACTTTCAGGTCTTTCACGCCGTCCACCTGCTCGGAACGCTTGTAGGCACGCATCGCCAGCAAACGCTTGAGGGCCAGCTTCACCGGCTTCTCGTCACCAGCGGTCAGCAGGTTGGCCAGATAGCGCAGCGGGATGCGCAGGCTGTCGACGTCCGGGATCACCCCGTTCATGCCGACGGTACCGGCCGCGGCGGCGTTCTGGATCGGCGACAGCGGCGGCACGTACCAGACCATTGGCAGGGTGCGGTATTCAGGGTGCAACGGCAGCGCGAGTTTCCAGTCCACGGCCATCTTGTACACCGGCGAACGTTGCGCCGAGTCGATCACCGACTGTGGCACGCCATCGGCCAGGGCCTGGCGGATCACCGCCGGGTCGTTCGGGTCGAGGAAAATTTCCAGCTGTTTCTCGTACAGGTCCTGCTCGTTGGCGGTGCTGGCCACTTCGCTGATGCGGTCGGCGTCATACAGCAGCACGCCCAGGTAGCGGATCCGTCCCACGCAGGTTTCAGCGCAGACAGTCGGCATGCCGGCTTCGATGCGCGGGTAGCAGAAAATGCATTTTTCCGACTTGCCGCTCTTCCAGTTGAAGTAAATCTTCTTGTACGGGCAGCCGCTGATGCACATGCGCCAGCCGCGGCATTTCTCCTGGTCGATCAGGACGATGCCGTCCTCTTCGCGCTTGTAGATCGCCCCGCTCGGGCAGGACGCCGCGCACGCCGGGTTCAGGCAGTGCTCGCACAGGCGCGGCAGGTACATCATGAAGGTGTTTTCGTACTCGCCGTAGATGTCCGCCTGGATCTTGTCGAAGTTCTTGTCCTTGCGCCGCTTGGCGAATTCGGTACCGAGAATTTCTTCCCAGTTCGGGCCCCACTCGATCTTCTCCATGCGTTTGCCGGACACCACCGAACGCGGCCGCGCAACAGGCTGGTGCTCGCCCAGCGGAGCGGTGTGCAGGTGCTGGTAGTCGAAGTCGAACGGTTCGTAGTAGTCGTCCAGGCTCGGCAGGTCCGGGTTGGCGAAGATGTTCGCCAACACGCGGAACTTGCCGCCGATGCGTGGGTTGATCGAGCCGTCGGCGTTACGGATCCAGCCGCCCTTCCACTTGTCCTGGTTTTCCCATTCCTTGGGGTAGCCGATCCCGGGTTTGGTCTCGACGTTGTTGAACCAGGCGTATTCCATGCCTTCGCGGCTGGTCCAGACGTTCTTGCAGGTGATCGAACAGGTGTGGCAACCGATGCACTTGTCCAGGTTCAGGACCATGCCGATCTGTGAACGAATTTTCATTTCAATCTCCTCAATCCAGCTCAGTCGGCAGGGGACGCGGCAGGTCATCGCCGCTGGAACCGTCGAGCCAGTCGACCTTGGCCATCTTGCGCACCACGACGAATTCATCGCGGTTGCAACCGACCGTGCCGTAATAGTTGAAGCCGTAGGCCTGCTGGGCGTAGCCACCGATCATGTGGGTGGGCTTGAGCACCACGCGGGTCACCGAGTTGTGGTGGCCGCCGCGGGTCTTGGTGGTTTCCGAGCCGGGCACGTTCACGATCCGTTCCTGGGCGTGGTACATCATCACCATGCCCTCCTTGACCCGCTGGCTGACCACCGCGCGGGCGGTCAGCGCGCCGTTGGCGTTGAAGCACTCGACCCAGTCGTTGTCCTCGATGCCGGCGCGCCGGGCGTCGATCTCGGAGAGCCAGATGATCGGGCCGCCACGGCTCAAGGTGAGCATCAGCAGGTTGTCGGTGTAGGTGCTGTGGATGCCCCATTTCTGGTGCGGGGTGATCCAGTTCAGGACGATCTCGGTCTCGCCGTTGCTGCGCTTGCCCTTGACCACGTCGATGGTGCGGGTGTTGACCGGTGGCCGGTAGCTCATCAGTTGCTCGCCGAACGCCTGCATCCAAGGGTGATCCTGGTAGAACTGCTGGCGGCCGGTGATGGTGCGCCATGGGATCGACTCATGGACGTTGGTGTAGCCGGCGTTGTAGCTGACGTGATCGTCTTCCAGGCCGGACCAGGTCGGGCTTGAAATGATCTTGCGCGGCTGGGCCTGGATGTCACGGAAGCGAATGGCCTCGTGTTCCTTGGGCACGGCCAGGTGGCTGTGGTCGATGCCGGTGAACTCCGACAAGGCCGCCCAGGCCTTGACCGCCACGTGGCCGTTGGTTTCCGGGGCCAGGGACAGGATCACTTCGGCGGCGTCAATCGCGCTGTCGATTTTTGGCCGGCCCTGGCTGATGCCAGCTTCGACCTCGTGGTGGTTCAGTTCGCCAAGGAATTTCACCTCGGCCTCGGTGTTCCAGTTGATGCCCTTGCCGCCGTTGCCGAGCTTCTCGAGCATCGGGCCCAGGGAAGTGAACTGCTTATAGATGTTGGGGTAGTCGCGCTCCACCACTTGCAGGTTCGGTGCGTTCTTGCCCGGTTGTGGCGCCTCGCCGGCGGTTTTCCAGTCGGTGCCGCCAAACGGCTGGGCCAGTTCGCCGACGCTGTCGTGCATCAGCGGTACGGTGACCAGGTCTTTTTCCACGCCCAGGTGGCCGACCGCCATGGCCGAGAACGCCTTGGCGATGCCCTTGTAGATTTCCCAGTCCGAACGCGATTCCCACGCAGGATCGATGGCCGCCGACAGTGGGTGGATGAACGGGTGCATGTCGGAGGTGTTCATGTCGTCTTTTTCGTACCAGGTGGCGGTCGGCAAGACGATGTCCGAATACACGCAGGTCGAGGACATGCGGAAGTCCAGGGTGGTCACCAGGTCGAGCTTGCCGATGGCGCCTTCGTCGACCCATTCGGCCTCGGTCGGCTTGCAGTCACCGACCTGGCCGATGTCTTCGTTCATCACGCCGTTCTTGGTACCCAGCAGGTACTTGAGCATGTACTCATGGCCCTTGCCCGAGGAGCCCAGCAGGTTGGAGCGCCAGATGAACATGTTGCGCGGGAAGTTCACCGGGTTGTCGGGTTGCTCGCAGGCAAAGCGCAGCGAACCGTCCTGCCAGGACTTGACCACGTAGTCCTTGGGTTCCAGGCCCGCGGCCGCGGCATCGCGGCAGATGTGCAGCGGGTTGGTGTTGAGTTGTGGCGCGCTGGGCAGCCACCCGGCCCGTTCGGCGCGGATGTTGTAGTCCAGGGCGTGTTCGGGGAACTGCGACTTGTCGGCCAATGGCGAGAGCACATCGTGCATGCTCATTTTCTCGTGGCGCCATTGGGAACTGTGGCCGTAGAAGAAGCTGGTGCCGTTCATCTGCCGCGAAGGACGGTTCCAGTCCAGGCCGAAGGCCAGGGGCAGCCAGCCGCACTGCGGACGGAGTTTTTCCTGGCCAACGTAGTGGGCCCAGCCACCGCCGGTCTGGCCGATGCAACCGCAGAGCATGAGCATGTTGATCAGCCCGCGGTAGTTCATGTCCATGTGGTACCAGTGGTTCATCGCCGCCCCGACGATGATCATCGAGCGTCCACGGGTCTTGTCGGCGTTGTCGGCGAACTCGCGGGCGATCTGGATCGCCTTCTCGCGGCTCACGCCAGTGATCTGCTCCTGCCAGGCCGGGGTGCCAGGCACCGAGGCGTCGTCGTAGTCCTTGGCAACGTTGGCGCCGCCCAGGCCACGGTCGATGGCCAGGTTGGCCGCCGACAGGTCGAACACGGTGGCCACTTTCGCCACGCTGCCGTCGGCCAGCACCACGCTGTGCACCGGCACCCGGCGGAACTGCACCGCGTCACCGGCCACGTGCTGGAAGTGCTCCTGGGTTTCACCGGCAAAGTACGGGAACGCCACTTCGGCGACGTCGCCGCCGATCAGGCTCAGCTTGAGGTCGATCTCACGCCCTTGGCCGCCTTCGCGCGGCAGGATGTTCCACTTGCCCTTCTCGCCCCAGCGATAGCCGATGGCGCCTTGGGGCGACACCAGCTCGCCGGCCGCATCCAGGGCGATGGTTTTCCACTCGGGGTTGTTGTCCTGGCCGAGGTTGTCGGTCAGGTCGCTGGCGCGCAGGAAGCGATCGGGCTGGTAACCCGATCCCGGAGCGGCGCCGAGCATCGGCTTGAGCATCACCAGCACCGGCAAGTCGGTGTAGCGCTTGGCGTAGTCGGTGAAATAGGCGCTCGGCTTGTCCAGGTGAAACTCTTTGAAGATCACATGGTTGAAGGCTTGGGCCAGCGCGGCGTCGGTACCCTGCTTGGGGTTGAGCCACAGGTCGGTGAGCTTGGCGACTTCCGAATAGTCCGGGGTGATCGCCACGGTCTTGGTGCCCTTGTAGCGCACCTCGGTAAAGAAGTGTGCGTCGGGGGTGCGGGTCTGCGGGACGTTGGAGCCCCAGGCAATGATGTAGTTGGAGTTGTACCAGTCGGCCGATTCCGGCACGTCGGTCTGCTCGCCCCAGACCATCGGCGAGGCAGGCGGCAAGTCGCAGTACCAGTCATAGAAGCTCAGGCACACGCCACCGATCAGCGACAGGTAGCGCGAGCCGGCGGCGTAGCTGACCATCGACATCGCCGGGATCGGCGAGAAGCCCACGACCCGGTCCGGGCCATGTTGCTTGATGGTGTAGACGTTAGCGGCGGCGATGATCTCGTTGACTTCCTCCCAGTTGGAACGGATGAAGCCCCCCATGCCGCGCTTGCTCTTGTAGGAGTCGGCCTTGGCCTTGTTCTCGACGATGCTGGCCCAGGCTTCCACCGGCGGCAGGGTCTGCCGGGCCTGGCGCCACAGCTTGAGCAACGGCTTGCGGATCTTCGGGTACTTGAGGCGGTTGGCGCTGTAGATGTACCAGCTGTAGCTCGCCCCACGCGGGCAGCCGCGTGGCTCATGGTTGGGCAGGTCGTTGCGGGTGCGCGGGTAGTCGGTCTGCTGGGTTTCCCAGGTGATCAGGCCGTTCTTGACGTAGATTTTCCACGAGCACGAGCCGGTGCAGTTCACCCCGTGGGTAGAACGCACGATCTTGTCGTACTGCCAGCGGGAACGGTAGACGTTCTCCCAGTCCCGAGACTCCTTGCGGGTCTCGCCGTGCCCCTCGGAAAACTCGCCTTGCTTGCGGTTGAAGAACCGCAGTTGATCCAGTAAATGACTCACAGTGTCTTTCCTCTCAGGCTTGCTCCGCGGGGTCTGCGCCCCGCCCACGCAACAGTTGAATTCGTCTTAGCAGGGGGTCGCGGCACCCTTGCGCGCGTACCACCACCAGGTCACCACGATGCAGCTCAGGTAGAAGCCGACGAACATGTAGAAGGCCATCTCCGGGCCGCCGGTCAGGGCCATCGAAGTGCCGAAGGACTTGGGAATGAAGAACGCACCGAAGGCGCCCATGGCCGAGCTGAAACCGAGCACCGCTGCCGACTCCTTGCCGGCGTCCTTGAGCGCCTGCTCACGCAGCTCGGGCTTTTTGCCCAGGGCGGCCTTTTCGTGCAGGGTGCGGAAGATCACCGGGATCATGCGGAAGGTGGAGCCGTTGCCCACGCCGGTGGTGATGAACAGCAGCATGAACATCCCCAGGAAGCCGTAGAAGCTGCCGCCCTGGCCGCCTTGCGGCAGGAAGTGCATGACGCCGAACACCATCACGATCATCAGCACGAAGTTCCACAGGGTCACCTTCGCGCCCCCGAGTTTGTCGGCCAGCCAGCCACCCAGCGGCCGCACCAGCGCGCCCACCAGTGGGCCCAGGAAAGCGAACTTCAGGGCGATGACGTCCGGGAACGAGGTTTTGATCAGCAGTGGGAACGCGGCGGAGAAACCGATGAACGAACCGAAGGTGGCCAGGTACAGCCAGCACATCAGCCAGTTGTGCTTGCGCTTGAAGATCACCGCCTGCTCGCTGAACGAGGCACGGGCGCTGGACAGGTCGTTCATGCCGAACCAGGCGATCACGGTCACGGCGAGGATGAACGGCACCCAGATGAAACCGGCGTTCTGCAACCACAGCGAGCTGCCATCGGCCAGCACCTGCGGCTGGCCGCCGAGGAAGCCGAACACGCCGAAGGAAATCACCAGCGGCACGCTGAACTGCATCACCGACACACCCAGGTTGCCCAGCCCGGCGTTCAGGCCCAGGGCAGTGCCCTGCTGGGACTTGGGGTAGAAGAAGCTGATATTGGACATGCTCGAGGCGAAGTTGCCGCCGCCGAAACCGCAGAGCAAGGCGATCAGCACAAACACGTTGTAGGGTGTGCTCGGATCCTGCACGGCGAAGCCCATCCACAGCGCGGGCACCAGCAGCGAGGCCGTGCTCAGCGCGGTCCAGCGGCGACCGCCGAAGATCGGCACCATGAACGAGTAGAACACCCGCAAGGTTGCCCCCGACAGCCCTGGCAAGGCGGCCAGCCAGAACAGCTGGTCGGTGCTGAAGCTGAAGCCGATGGCGTTCAGGCGCACGATCACCGTGCTCCAGACCATCCACACCGCGAAGGCGAGCAACAGCGCCGGGATCGAGATCCACAGGTTGCGCCGAGCGGTCTGTTTGCCGCTGCGCCCCCAGAATGCAGGGTCTTCCGGGCGCCAGTCATGAATGACCGGGCCTTTGTCAGGCGTTTGCAGAACGGACATGTTCTTCTCCTTGGGCAATGCTGGAAAACGGGGGTTGGCTGGCGGCGGGCGACTTGCCCAGCAGCGGGCGCTTGCGGATTTCGCAGACGTACATCCAGATCAGCGAGACCCAGACCACGCCGTACAGCAACATGAAGCAGGACGAGCGCACGCCGGTGAGGTCCACCAGGGCACCAAACAGGATCGGCAGCACGAACCCGCCCAGGCCGCCGGCCAGGCCGACGATGCCGGACACCGCGCCCATGTTGGTCGGGTAGTCGTTGGCGATGTACTTGAAGACCGAGGCCTTGCCGAACGCGAAGGCGATGCCCATCACGAACAGCAGCACGGTGAACAGCGTGGCGTTGAGGCCGATGTGGAAATCGACGATGCCGTTGACGGTCTGTACTTGCAGTTGTGTCTGCGGGTACGACAGCAGGAACAGGCAGATCCAGCTGACCCACAGCACCCACCAGGTCACGCTCTGGGCGCCCCAGCGGTCCGACATCCAGCCGCCGACGGCCCGCAGCACGCCGCCGGGCAGGGAGAAGCAGGCCGCCAGCAGTGCCGCGCTTTGCAGGCTGAAGCCGTACTCCTGCACGTAGTACTTGGTCATCCACAGGGCCAGGGCCACGTAGCCGCCGAACACGATCGAGTAGTACTGGCAGTAGCGCCACACGGCGGGCTCTTTCAATGCCTTGAGTTGCTCGCGCAGGCTTGTGCTACTGACGCTGCGGTGCTCCTTTTTCTCGGCGGTGAGGAACCAGAACAGCAGCGCGGTGATGAACAGGATGGCGCTGAACACCTTGGGCACCAGGTGCCAGGTGCCCAGGGCGATCAGCGCCGGGGCCAGGAACTTGGTGAGCGCGGACCCGGCGTTGCCGGCACCGAACACGCCCATGGCGAAACCTTGGTTCTGTTTGTCGAACCATTTGGCGACGTAGGCGATGCCGACCGAAAACGAACCGCCGGCCAGGCCGACGAACAGGCCCAGTACCAGGAATTGCCAGAACTGGGTCGCCAGGGTGATCAGGTACAGCGGCAGCACGCAGGACAGCATCAACAAGAAGAACACGATGCGTCCGCCGAAACGGTCGGTCAGCAGCCCCAAGGGCAACCGCACCAGGGAACCGGTCAGCACCGGCGTGGCGGCCAGCAGGCCGAATTGGGTCTCGTTGAGGGTGAGCATTTCCTTGATCGGAACGCCCAGCACGGCAAACATCATCCAGACCATGAAGCACACGGTGAAGGCCAAGGTACTCATCCCTAGTACCAGCCCTTGTTGCACTTGCGCTCGCATCGCGATGCACTCCCGTCATTTCGTTGAGCGCAGCCTAGTGATGCGAACCCGGTAAAAACTTGACGTGGATCAAAGAGCTTCCTGGGGGTACTGGCCTATCCTTGGCCGGTCTACCTCCAAGGAGGTAGACCTGGATATTGCTGGAAGTCTTTGTTTATCAATATCTTGAACAGATTGGCCGGGATTTTTATGGAAGCGCAGCGGCCGACAACTCTTTAGAGGTAGTGCACCCAGGATCGGCTGCCATACCCCAAGGTCCAGGCGCCTTCCCATGTCCGGGTTTCAGTTTTTCCTGCAAGGCCAGCGGTCATGATGCGCTGGCTGCGCAGTTCCCTGCCCGCTCGCGCCGGGCTCGCCGTGATCCTGATCGCTGTCCTCGCCCTGGCCAGTTCCCTGAGCGCCGGGTTGATCGCCTGGTTCAGCCAGGGCGATGCTGCCGCCATCAACACCGCCGGCTCCGTGCGCATGGAGACCTACCACCTGAGCTGGAAGCTGGCGGCCGGTGCCAGCGAGGACATTCCGGCCATCGTCGACAGCCTGCAACAGCGCCTGGACAGCCCTGCCCTGCGCGCCGTGCTGGAGGACGGGCCGGCCACGTCCCTGCATCGCAGTTATCGCGACCTGCAACAACGCTGGAACCAGACCCTGCGCCCCGCCATCGAGCGCGGCGACGCGGCGTTCTTCCAGGCCAGCGCCAGCTCCTTCGTCGAACAACTGGACCAGTTCGTCACGCTGCTGCAACGCCAGAGCGAACACAAGCAGGGTTGGCAGCAGACGATCCAGGGCGTGGCGCTGTTCAGCACCATGATCATCCTGTTGATCGGCCTGTATGAGTTGCAGTACGGCGTGGTCACACCGTTGCAGGAACTGGTGGACGCCACCCAGCGGTTTCGCCGGGGCGAGTTCCAGGTGCGGGTCAACCATCAGTCCGAGGATGAGCTGGGCCAGTTGGCGACCAGTTTCAACACCATGGCCGAGACCATCGAGCAATCGCACCGCACCCTAGAAAACCAGGTCCAACAGAAGACCCTCAACCTGCAACAGGCCAACGCCGCCCTGGAGCTGCTGTACCAGAGCAGCCGCAGCCTCGCCACGCGGCAGGCCAACGCCGAAGGGCTCGATGAGTTGATCCGGCGCTTCCAGCAACGGCTGCCGGGGCTGCGTCTGTCGCTGTGCCTGCAAGGGCAATTGCAGGCACCGGCCCGCCAGTTGCTGGCCCTGCACGGCGCCAACGGTCGCCAGGTCTGTGCCAGCAGTGACTGCGCCACGTGCGAACAACACCAGAGCGGCCGGCCGCTGACCTTCAGCATCAGCAACCAGGGCAACGACCTGGGCGAACTCAAGGCCCATTTCGTCGACGGCCACGCGGCGCAACCCTGGGAGAGCGCCCTCATCCAGGCCCTGGCGAACCTGATCGGCACCACCCTGTCGCTCAAGCGCCAGCGCGAACAGGACCATCGCCTGCTGCTGCTGGACGAGCGCACCATCATCGCTCGCGAACTGCACGACTCCCTCGCCCAGGCCCTCTCGTACATGAAGCTGCAAGTCAGCCGCATGCAGACCCTGTTGCGTCGGGGCGAACCGGTGCAGACCCTCGAAACCGTCACCGCCGAGCTGCGCGAGGGCCTCAACAACGCCTATCGCCAGTTGCGCGAGTTGCTGACCACCTTCCGCCTGCAGATTCACGACGACGGCCTGGTGGAAGAGCTCAAGGACACCGCCGAGGAGTTCTCCCACCGCGGGGACTTCCAGGTGCACCTGCGCATCGACCCCCTGGCCTTCGAGCTGTCGGCCAGCGAGCAGATCCACATCCTGCAGATCACCCGCGAAGCCTTGTCGAACTGCCTGCGCCACGCCCACGCCGAGAACGCCTGGCTCGAACTGCGCCAGGAAGGCGAGACCGTCCGGTTGTCCATCGAAGACGATGGCCGGGGGTTCAGTGGCGAGGTGGACCAGCGCGAGCACCATGGCCTGAACATCATGAACGAACGCGCCCGCAGCCTGCGGGGCCAACTCCGGATTTTCTCCCGTACACCCCAGGGCACCTGCATCCAGGTGCATTTCCAACCGGAATTCCTGGGCCAACCCACCGAAGGCATCGCCACATGAACGCCCCCCTGCGCCATACCCTCCTTTTGGTCGACGATCATCCGATGATGCGTCGCGGGATCCGCCAGATGCTCGAGCTCGAAGACGATCTACAGATCGTTGGCGAAGCCAGCCACGGCGAAGAAGCGCTGACACTGATCGACCCCCTCAAGCCCGACCTGGTGTTGCTGGACAACAACATGCCGCAGATGAACGGCATCGAGACCCTGCGGCGGCTGCGGGCCATGCACTACAGCGGCAAGGTGCTGCTGTTCACCGTCTCCGACGCCGAGGACGACATCCGCGACGCCCTGCGCCTGGACGCTAACGGCTACCTGCTCAAGGACATGGAGCCCGAGCTGCTGATCCAGTACATCCGCGATGCCCTCGCCGGCGCACTGGTCATCAGCCCCGGCCTGACCCGGGTCATGGCCCAGGCCCTGCGTTCCCCACCGCGCCAGGCCGAGGTGGAACTGACCGACCGCGAACGCCAGGTCCTCAAGACCATCGCCGCCGGCTACAGCAACAAGGTGATCGGCCACAAGCTGGGCATCACCGAGGGCACGGTCAAGGTCCACGTGAAGAACCTGCTGCACAAGCTCGGCCTGCGCTCGCGGGTCGAAGCCGCGGTGTGGGCGATGGAGCATCTGCGCGGGGCCGGTTAGATGGCCAACACATTCCTCCTGTGGGAGCGGGCTTGCCCGCGAAGACGGCGGCACATTCAGCACAGATGCAAGCTGACCCACCGTCAGCGGGAGCAAGCTCCCTCGCCACAAGGTGTTGTGCAGAACTGACCTGACGGTCTCCATCCCTCTTCCGAGGTAGGCCTGCCGAGGCATAGGCCGGCGGTGCCTGGCGCCCTACCATGTTCGTACCCGGAGGTATGCCATGCTGACTCACCCTTCCATCGTTCTACTGTTGCGCCGTCATCACCTGTTCAGCCAATTGCCGGAGCGGGTCTTCGAAGACGTCTGCAACCTCGCTGTCCTCAAGCGCCTGGAATGCAACGGCACGCTCATGCACCAGGGCGACCCGGCCAAGCGGTTTTTCCTGTTGGTCAGCGGCCAGGTCAAGCTGTTTCGGGTCACGGGTGAAGGCCAGGAAAACCTGGTGGAAATCATCCAGCCAGGGCAGACCTTCGCCGAAGCCCTGTTGTTCAGCCAGGCCCGCTGCTACCCGGTGAGCGCGTCGGCGATCAAGGACAGCGTGCTGGTGAGCATCGAAGGCACTCATTACCGCAAGGCCCTGGAAGACCAGCCCAAGGTCTGCCTGGCGATCCTGGCGAGCATGAGCATCCACCTGCACCAGCGCCTCAAGGACATCGACAACCTGACCCTGGCCAGCGCCAGCCGGCGGGTCATCAACTTTCTGTTGCAGGAACGCGACCCACGGGACGGCCAGGTGGTGCTCCAGGTGTCCAAGCGCCTGGTGGCGTCCAAGCTGGGGATCCAGCCGGAAACGTTCTCACGCATTCTTCATCGATTGGTGGACGGCGGCCTGATCGCCATGGAGCGGCGCAACATCCGCATCCTGGCTGAGGAAGCGCTGGAGGCTTACCAGCAATAGCCCAGGCAAGTGCACCGTGGCGAGGGAGCTTGCTCCCGCTGGGCTGCGCAGCAGCCCCAAGAAGGCCGGACGCAATCAATCTGACGCACCGCTGTGGCAAACCTGGGGGGTGCTTCGCCCCCCCAGCGGGAGCAAGCTCCCTCGCCACGGGATTGAGGTTTAGCTCAGGGACTTCGATCAACCCCCATCAACGCTATCAACCGCTCGAACAACGCCTCCCCCTCCTCTTGCGTGCAATCGACCCCGAAGCGCTTGCGCCAGCCCAACTGACTCAAAATCACATGCACATCCGCTCGCAGGTCATGCTGCTGTAAACACGCCTGGACGCATTGCAAAGGACACCCATCCAGCGCAATGATCCGCCGCCCCGAGCGGGCCTTGTTGACCAGCGGCGCCACATGCCCGCCGACCCCGACGATGCAGGACATCTCGGCCAGGCCGGCACGGTCCAGGCGCAAGGCGACGTTGTTGGCCAATTGCGCGACGTTGGAGCAACCGGAGCAGGAATACACCAGGGGCAATGCGTTCGGCGTCTTCATCACACGGTCGCCAGCCCCTTGCCCGCCCGTTCCAGGTTGCGCCACAACCACGGCGGCAAGACCTCGGGGTCAAGGCTGTCGATCAGGTTCTTCAGGGCCAACCCCAGTTCCGTGTCCCCCTCGATCACCAGTCGCCGCCGGAAGAACAAGGTGTCCGGGTCTTCCTGGCGGCTGGCCAACAGCAGGAACTCGCGCCAGTTGCCACGAATGGTGACCTGGGCTTCAGCCCGCTCGGCAATGCGCAAGCCGTCCCGCGCCAGGGTCAGGTACCAGCACAACTTCAGGTCCGGCACCCGCAGGCACAACCAGCGACCGCGCAACAGGTCGAAGCCGCCATCGCGCAGCGGTTCGGCCAGGCAGCGGTTCAGTGCCTGCTGCAAGGCCAGGCGCTGGACCACGAACGGCACCTTGCCCACCAGGGGCAGCACCCGGTCGGCGCCCTTGAGCAACCATCGCTTTGGACTCAGCACAGGCCCGCCTCCTCTACTTTCAACATGCCGGCATGGCCGTGCCAATAGCCGTTGCAGCCTTCCACGAACACCGGTGGCGCCTCGCCGCGGCGAACCCGATCGAACGCATTGACCACCTCGTCCATGCCCTGGGCCCGCGGGCTCAAGCGCAGTACCTGGGCCCCGCAGGCCACCAGGGCGTTGTAGTCGGCCAGCAGATTGCTGACCTCGCCCGACATCGTCTGGATGCCGTTGAGGGTGAACAACGGCTGGCCCTCCTGGCTGCTCAACGCCAGGCCGTCGGGGTAGTTGATACAACAGAACTGACAGTCGTCCTTGGGCCGGTTTTCGGCCCGCGCGGTGAAGCAGCGCGCCGAATACGCCAGCGGTAGATGACCGTAGGCGAAGATCTCCACTTCGGGCACTGCGCGATCCATTTCCCGCACTTGCTCCAGCACGTCGCTGATCAGCGCCGCCGAACACTCCACCGGCGGCACCCAGCGGACCATACCGCTGTCGAGCAGTTGGGCCAGAGAATGGCCGTTGTACAGGTTCAGTGCCGGCCCGCCCACGAAGGGCAGTTTGCGCTCGGCCAGGAACTGCACCGCGCCCATGTCGTTGGCTTCCACCAGCAATTGGCCGTTGTCGCACAGCCGCCGCAACGAGGACAGTTCCGAGGCGGCCTCGATCAGCGTCAGGCTCGACAACACGATCTGCGCCTGGCTGCACGCTTGCAGCTCGCGGCCCAGGCCGAGCCATTGATCCAGGGAGAATGCCCGGCGCTTCGAGCACACGGTTTCCCCCAGGTAGATCACGTCCAGCGGCAATGCCGACATTTGGGCATAGAAATTTCCCAGTTGGGTTTTGTCCCAGTAAAACAGGACCGGTCCGAGGCTGAGTTTCATGGGTTCCTTCCTCATTGCCATGATCGATGGTAGGCGCCCAGGGTGGTCTGGCTGCCTTCGGACAGCCCGGCCAGGACCTGGCGCCATTCTTCTTGGACCCGGAACCGTTGCGGCGCGGCGCGGTGGGCATCCAGCGCTGCGCGCCAGACCCGGGTCACCTGCTCGACGTAGGCCGGGCTGCGCTGGCGCCCTTCGATCTTCACCGCCTCGACGCCGATGGCGGTGAGTTCCGGCAGCAGGTCCAGGGTGTCGAGGCTGGTGGGTTCCTCCAGCGCATGGAAACGCTTGCCGCCCACCAGGAAACGGCCCTTGCACAGGGTCGGGTAGCCGGCCGGCTCCTCGGGGGTGTAGCGGTCGATCAGCACCTCGCTCAGGCGTGCGCTGAGGCCTTGGGCGTCTTCGCTCCAACGCACCGCCTTGGCGGGCGAGCAGACGCCACACAGGTTCGGTGACTCGCCGGTGATGTAGGAAGACAGGTGGCAGCGACCTTCGGCCATGATGCACAAGCTGCCGAAACCGAAGACTTCGATCGGCACCGGGCTGGCGGCCGCCACCTGGCGCACCTGGGCCAGGGAGAGCACCCGAGGCAGCACGGCGCGGCGGATGTCATAGCGCTCGGCGTAGAACGCCAACGCCGCGGCATGGGTGGCCGAACCCTGCACGGACAGGTGCAGCGCCAGATGTGGATGACGCTGGCGCGCGTAGCCGAGCACACCCGGATCGGCGGCGATCAGCGCGTCCACGCCGAAGTCGGCGGCGCGATCCACGGCGCGCTGCCAACGTTCCCAACCCTTGGGTTGCGGGTAGGTGTTGACCGCCACATAGAGCTTGCGCTGATGCTGGCGGATGTGGGCGACAGCGGCGTCGAACTGCTTGTCGTCCATGTTCAGCCCGGCGAAATGCCGGGCGTTGGTGTCATCGCGAAAACCAACGTAGACGGCATCGGCGCCTTGGCGCACCGCCGCTTTGAGCGCAGGCAGATTCCCTGCCGGGCAAACCAGTTGCATGGGGCATCCTCGTGAGCGAACCAAGATGGCCGCCAGTCTAGCCAGCCCGCGGCCGGCCACCTTGACGGCAATCAATTGCCGTCAATGCATCAATCCGGCGAACGGCAGGTACATCACCGGTTCATGTTTGTGGACCTGGGCTTCGCACTCCACCACTGCCAGGCCGTCGGCCCAGCAGGCGGCCGTCAGCATCGCCGAGCTTTGCTGGGGGTGCAGTTCCACGCACAGGTGGCCTGTGGCATCCGTCATCAAGCGGGCACGCAGGTATTGCCGGCGCCGATTGCGTTTGAGCCAGTCGAACCCCGCCGGCACCCGCAACGGCACCGGCTGCACATCGCCGACGCCCTGAGCGCGGAACAGGAACGGGCGCACGACAATCAACGCGGTGATCAACGCCGCCGACGGATTGCCCGGCAGGCCGATCCAGGGCTTGCCCTCCACATCGCCGAAGGCCAGCGGCTTGCCCGGCTGGATTGCCAGGCGCCAGAGGTCGATATTGCCCAGGGCCGCGATGGCCTGTTTGAGGTGGTCTTCCTCGCCCACCGACACACCGCCGGAGGTCAGCAACACGTCGCACTCGGCGGCGGCCAGGCGCAACGCCTGCCGGCTGGCCTGGAGTTGATCGGGCATGACACCGAAGTCATGCACCTCGAACCCCCAGCCGCGCAACAACGCGGCCAGCGTGTGCCTATTGCTGTTGTAGATCTGCCCCGGCGCCAGCGTCTCGCCCGGCTCGCGCAGCTCATCGCCGCTGCTGAGCAAACCCACCTGCAGCGGACGAAACACCTCGACCTTGGCGACCCCGGCACCGGCCAGCAGGCCCAACTCCTGGGCCCGCAGGCGCATACCGGCCTTGAGCAGGCAGTCCCCCTGCCGACGTTCCTCGCCTTCCTTGCGTACGTGATCACCGCGATTGACCGCCGGCAGCCAGACCCGCCCGCCTTCGACCCGACAGCTTTCCTGCGGCACCACCGTGTCGGCGCCGGGTGGCAGCGGCGCCCCGGTGAAGATCCGCACGGCCTGACCCGTTTGCAGCGGCTCGCCCGGCCCATCACCGGCGGCAATGCGCCCGCTCAACGCCAGGGCGCCGCCAGCGGCCGGCACATCGGCGGCGCGCACGGCATAACCGTCCATGGCGCTGTTGTCCCAGGCCGGCAGGTTCATCGGGCAAAGCACGTCGCTGGCCAGCACGCGGGCCAGGGCCAGGTCCAGGGCGATCCGCTGCACGGGCGGGGGCGGCGGCGCCTGGTCGAGCAGGTGCCGAATGGCCTCGTCTACCGGCACCAGCGCTCCGCTGTCACACACCGAGCCGCAGAGGGGCGCGTGCATCAGGGCGCTCACGAGCGCGTCTCGCACGCCACCGGAGCGACGCCGTCCTGCGGCTTGAGGTGCACAGTGAAATTGCACGGCCCGGTGCGGCTGTCCAGTTGCCCGGCCAGGATCTGCTCCCAACCGGTACGGCAGGCGCCTGGCGAACCCGGCAGGCAGCACACCAGCACGCCGTTGCTCATGCCCGCCAGCGCGCGCGATTGCAGGCTAGACATGCCGATCTCCGCCAGCGAGACCTGGCGGAACAACTCACCGAAGCCGTCGACGTGCTTGTCCAGCAATGGCGCGACGGCTTGAGGCGTGTTGTCGCGCGCGGTGAAGCCGGTGCCGCCGGTCATCAGCACCACTTGCACGCTGGGGTCGGCGATCCACTGCGAGACCTTGGCGCGGATCTGGTAGATATCATCCTTCACCAACCCGCGGTCGATGAGCACATGCCCGGCGGTTTGCAGCAGATCAGCCAGGGTCTGGCCAGAGGTGTCGGTCTCGAAACTGCGGGTATCGCTGATGGTGAGTACCGCGATGTTCAACGGTTGAAATTGGCGTTGCGTCAGATGGGCCATGGCGAGCCGTCCTGTCAGAAAAAGATGGCCCAGCCTGAACCGCAATCGTGACCGGGCCTATTCCTCCTTGGAGGTACCTCCCTCGGCGGTCAAGGGGCCAGGCGGCTGCGCTGCCACCCGTCCTCTTGGCAGCGGTAGTCGAGGCGATCATGCAGGCGATCGGCGCGCCCCTGCCAGAACTCCAGCCGCTCGGGGCGCAAGCAGTAGCCGCCCCACTGTTCGGGACGCGGCACCGGTTGTTCGGCGAAACGCCGTTGGGTGTCCGCCAGCCGGGCGTCGAGGTCGGCGCGATTGGCCAGCGCCCGGCTCTGCGGCGACGCCCACGCGCCGAGCCGGCTGGCCAACGGCCGAGACTGGAAATAGGCATCCGACACCGCCGGATCGAGCCGCTGGACCGGCCCTTCGATACGCACCTGGCGCTCCAGGCCCGGCCAGAAGAACGTCATGGCGGCACAGGGATTGAGCGCCAGGTCGCGACCCTTGGCGCTGTCGTAGTGGCCGAAGAAGGTGAAGCCCGTTTCGTCGAAGCCCTTGAGCAACAGCACCCGGCAATGGGGCCGACCCTGTGCGTCCACGGTCGCCAGGACCATGCTGTTGGCCTCCACCGGCGCACGTTCAGTGTCGCGGGCCTGTTGCATCCACAGGCCGAACAGCACCAGCGGATCGTCCGGGGCCCGGGCCTCGTCGAGGCCATCGCGGGTGTACTGGCGGCGCATGTTTGCCAGGGAAAGGGGCATGGGGGGATCTCCACTGTGGTTTGGGCCAGTGTGGAGTCCCCTGCATGGGCGGGCCTTGATTATTGTCAATGCCGGTTCTCGTGCTGCTCAGGATGGCCACTTCGCGAGCAAGCTCGCTCCCACATTGGACCGGCGCTCACAAAACCCTGCTCGCCAAGCCCTACTTGAGCCCCAGCCGCCGCGCCAGCTTATGCAGGTTGCTCGGGTCGACCTCCAGCAGCCGCGCTGCGCCGGCCCAGTTCTGGCCGCAACGGTCCAGGGCCTTGAGAATCGCCTGGCGCTGGCAGGCATCGACGGCCTCGCCCAACGGTGGAAGCGGCGCATCGGCGGATTCATGGGGCTGTTCGAGCAAGGCCTGCGCACCGCCGGCACTGGCGTTGACGTCGAGGTCGAGCACCTGGGGTTCCAGGGTCATGATCAGGCTTCGACTGGCGCCATGGCTCAGTTGCTTCAACGCGGCGCGGCTGATCACGTGCTCCAGTTCCCGCACGTTGCCCGGCCAGCTGTAGGCCAGCAAGGCCTGCTCGGCGGCCGGTGACAAGCGCAACCCGCGCAAGCCCAGGCGGGTGCGGTTCAGTTCGAGGAAATGCCCGGCCAGCATCAACACGTCATGCCCACGCTCGCGCAGGGGTGGGATCGGCACCGGATAGACCGAGAGCCGGTGATACAGGTCGGCACGAAACAGCCCGTCGCGAATGCTGTCGGGCAGGTGCCGGTTGGTGGCGGCGATGATTCGCACATCGACGTGCAGCGGCTTGTCCGCGCCCAGTCGCTGGATCTCGCCGTTCTGCAAGGTGCGCAGCAGCTTGGCCTGCACGCTCAACGGCAATTCGCCCACTTCATCGAGAAACAGCGTGCCGCCATTGGCCGCATCGAAACGCCCGGCCCGGTCGGTCGTCGCCCCGGAAAACGCGCCTTTGACGTGCCCGAACAACTCGCTTTCGGCCAGGGACTCCGGCAGCGCCGCGCAGTTGACCTGGACCAGCGGCTTATGGCCGCGCCGGGACAGGCGATGCAGGCGCCGGGCGAACAACTCCTTGCCCACGCCGGTTTCCCCCAGCAACAGCACCGGCAGTTCCGAGTCGGCCAGGACATCCAGCTCGTTGAGCAATTGCTGCAAGCCTTCGCTGCGTCCCAGGATCTCGCCCTCTTCCGCCGGCAGCCGCAGGTCCGCCGGGTCACTGCGCGATGCCCGCAGGCTGCGATTCTCCTGCTCCAGGCGGGTGACCCGCACCGCCGCCTCGATCTGCAACGTGCAGCGTTTGAGCTCTTCATGGGCGCGGCTGTCGAAGGTCCCGGCGTGCAGCGCATCGAGGGTGATCGCGCCCCACAGCCGGCCTTCCACGTACAGGCTCACGCCCATGCAGTCATGCACCGGCAGCGGTTCACCGACGTGGGGGTCGAGCAGGCCGTCATAGGGGTCCGGCAGGCGGCTGTCCGGCTCGAACCAGGTCGGTTCGCGCGAGGCCATGATCGCCGCCAGGCGTGGGTGCTGGGCAATCACGAAACGCCGGCCCAGCGCTTCATGGACCAGGCCCACGGTCGCCACGGGCCGCAGGCTGTCATCGTCCAGGCGCAGCAGGCCCACGGCGCCGCAATTGAAGTATTCGCGCAGGGTCTGCACCAGACGCTGCAACCGCACGGCATTGGGCAGCTCGACGATCAAGTCGGCGGCCAGGCTTTCACGCAGCATGGTAGTGATTACCCTCCAGGGTCCGATTAACCCCGTACCGCCAGGGTCAGATTGACCCTGGCCAAAAAATTATGGTTGATTTTCAATGCATTACAGTTGGCATGCGGCCTGCTAAGTCTGCTCATCTGTCCCGCTCCGGGATTCAACCCAAGGAAACATGATGAGCCTCGACCTGCTGGAACAAAGCCTGGGCCAACTGGCCTGCGACATTCCCGGTGCCACGCGTACCTTTCATCACTACAACCTCGACTTCTGTTGCGGCGGGCAAAAATCCTTGCGCGAGGCGGCGCTGGGCAAGGGCCTGAACCCGCTGCTGATCGCCGACGCCCTCAAGACGCTGCAAGCTGCCGGCGAACTGGGCCACGACTGGCGCGACGAACCCCAGGCGCTGCTGATCACCCATATCCTGGAACGCTACCACGCCCGCCATCGCGAACAACTGCCGGAACTGATCCGCCTGGCCCGTCGCGTGGAACTGGTGCACGGCAACCGCGCCAGTTGCCCCAATGGCCTGGCCGACCACCTGGAGGACATGTACCAGGAACTCGAAGGCCACATGCTCAAGGAAGAACAGGTGCTGTTCCCAATGCTGCAACACGGCCTGGGCGAACGCGCCTCGGCGCCGATCCAGGTACTGCGCTACGAACACGACCAGCACGGTGAAGCTTTGGAAACCATGCTCACCCTGACCGACCAGATCACCCCGCCCTCCGACGCCTGCAACACCTGGCGCGCCCTGTACCGCGGGCTGGTGGAGTTTCGCGACGACCTGATGCAACACATCCACCTGGAGAACAACGTGCTGTTCGTCAACGCGATGAAGCCTGCTCACTAACCTCAAACAACACATACCCCTTGTGGGAGCGAGCTTGCTCGCGATGGCGTTGGGTCAGTTAATGCTGATCTCGACTGACACACCGCTATCGCGAGCAAGCTCGCTCCCACAAAGACCATTGGTGCGCTCCTATCCTGCAATCACTCCCAAGGCTGGGGGCTCAAAACTGCCAATAGAACATCCCCTTGGCCAACAGCACGATCAGTAGCATGTGCCCCAGGATGCTGCGCCGCAGCCAGCAGGCACGGGCCGGGCTCAATCGGCCCCGCGTAAGCCAGAACGCCAGCAACAGGTAATGCCCGATGATGCTCGTTGCCAGCAGGATCTTCAGGCTCAGCAGCAAGCCGAAGCTGCTGTCCAGCGGATGACTCAACGCCCCGCGATGCTGCCAGGCCAGGCCAATGCCGGCGCCGTAGAGCAGCAGCACCACACCGTGCAGCACGTGCCGTGAACGCTGGGCGATCGCCTGGTCGGCGGCGGCCCTGGCCGTCTCGGCCAACGGCCGGCGCGCGGCGTGCCAGATGCAGACTTCGAAAAACACAGTGCCTATGAACGCGATGGCCGCCAACAGGTGCGTGACCAGCAAGACCCCATACATCATCGATTCACTCCGCCCAAGGGACTCATCCCGGGTGTCCATCCACCCGGGCCTGCAACAACATCGGACCGTAGCGCCAAGCGTAGAGCCCGAACGCCAGGGCCCAGCACAACCCGGCCACCCACAGCGCGGCGAAGGGCAAGACCAGCACCAGCAACACGCGACTCAGGCACGCCAGGTTCAGCAGCACGAACGCCAGCGTCATCCCTTTGGGCGGTTCAAGGGCACGCCCGGTGTGGCCCAGGCTGACCCGGGCAATCATCGCCAGAATCAACCCGGCCATGGCACCGATGGTCAGGCTGTGCACGGCCAGGCTCGGCGTCACCGGCGCGCCGAAGTGCCACAGCGCCATGCCCAGGCAGGCCAGCGCCAACCAGGCGTAGGCCAGGTGTAACGACCACAGCAACGGCACACGCCACAGATCACGATCATGCCAGCGCACCAGCCGGATCCCATGGCCCAGCGCTAACGCACCGAATAACAGGCCGACCGCGCCGTTGGCCGACAACGCCGGTCCGAAGGCGTACAGCAACGCCACCAGGGCCGATCCGCCCAGCAACAGGCGATCGAGCCACGGCCAGGGGGCGACGCCTTCGACCCGGCCGAGGCCACGTTGGGTGAAAAATGGAATCACCCGCCCGCCGATCAGGCCCATCATGGCCGCCACCAGCCACAGGCCGGTGAGCACGCTTTGGCGTTGCAACCCCTCGTCGTGCCGGACCAGGCCGTACACGGACAGCCCATCGGCAGCGGCCAACAGCAGCAACACCAGCACGATCGGGTAGTTACGCTTTTGCCGCACGCGCCACAAGGTGACGCCCATCCAGGCCGCCACGGCCAGGGCGAAACCCAGTTCCAGCAGCGCCAGCACCGGCCAGGGGGCATCGGCCAGCCAGGCCAGTCGCGCCCCCAGCCAGACCAGCGCCAGCGCCGCCAAGCGCTTGCCACTGAGCCCCGGGGTGCCCGTCCAGGTCTGGACCGCCGTCAGCAGGAAGCCGGCAATGATCGCCAGGCCGAAACCGAACAGAAGCTCATGACGGTGCCAGGCCAACCAGCCGCCAGCCGGCTGCCAGCCCGCCAGGCGCCCACTGAAGGCGGCCAGCCACAAGGGCACCGCCAGCAGCGCCAGCACACACCCGGCCAGGAAAAACGGCCGGAACGCCAGGCGCCATACCGGCAGGATGGCCATGGCCTTGCGACGGTCGAGCACTTGCATACCTCACTCCTTACCTCACCCACGGACTGCCCGCTGGCAAGGGTCGACAAACAGGGTTCGAATGATCGGTGATCGCCGCTGACGGGACTTGTCTCAGATCAAGCCCGCTCACTGGCGATCGCCGGTCTCGCAACGGCACTTGCAAGGGCCTTGCCGGAAGCGGCCGTTCACCTTGAGAAAACCCCGCCCACCGCTGTGGGAGCGAGCCTGCTCGCGAAGGCGGTCCTGCGAGTGCATCGACTTACCTGGCACACCGCCTTCGCGAGCAAGCGCGCTCTCATAGGAGATTAGGGTGATTTTTACCTGATGACGGTGATTTTTACCCTTTTGTGAGAGGGTCATTTTTACCCTGCTCGCCGTCAACCGCCCACGGACAAGGCCTGCAAGCATGGCCCGGCTCTTGCTCAGGGACGGCATAGACCTCTTGCCGGAAACCGCCCATGAAACCTGTCGCCCTCTCGCTCACCTGGTTCGTCCTGCTTTCCTGCGTCCTGGCGCTTGCGAGTGGCGTGTGCCTGAGCCTGGTCTGAAACCCAAGCATTTCTTTCTCATTACAAGGATCCACGCCATGGTGCTCCACCGTGTCCATCACCAGATTCTGCGCAGCCACCACCTGTTCGAGCCTCTGAACGAAGAGCAGCTCGACGAACTGATGAGCTCCAGCCAACTGCTGAACATCGACAAGGGCGACCCGCTGTTCCGCCAGGGCGAACCGGCCCAGGCGTTCTATTTCGTGATTTCCGGGGCGGTGAAAATCTATCGGCTGACCCCGGACGGCCAGGAAAAGGTCTTCGAGGTGATCGGTGAGCGGCAGACCTTCGCCGAAGCCATGATGCTGATGGACACTCCCAACTACGTCGCATCGGCCGAGGCTGTCGGGCCGACCCAGCTGTATCGCCTGTCCAACGCCACTTACATGCGGCTGTTGCAGAGCAATGGCCGATTGACGTTCGCCCTGCTGGCCAAGCTCTGCGTACGCCTGCACCAGCGGGTCAACGAGATTGAAACGCTGTCGCTGAAAAACGCCACCCACCGCGTGGTGCGCTACCTGCTGACGCAACTGGTGCGCCTGCAAACCGTCGACAGCCAGTTCGAACTGCCGATGGCCAAGCAATTGATTGCCGGGCACCTGTCGATCCAGCCGGAAACCTTCTCGCGGATCATCCGGCGCCTGATCGATGAAAAGATCATTACCCAGGACGGTCGCCAGATCGCCATTCTTGATCGCCTGCGCCTGGAGCAGTTCGAATGAGCCCGCACATCACCTGCCTGTATTGCCAGCAGGCCAACCCCGCGCCAGAAACCGAATGTCGCCAGTGCGGCATGCCCCTGCCGGCCGAGGCCGCGTTGGCCGACGAACGCCGGCTGCGGCGCTTCACCTGGTTTTGCGTCGGCTTGACGGTGTTTTGCACCGTCATGTTTTTCTGGCTGCCCCGCGACATCGTCTGACCCTCAATCCTGCGTCAATTGCCGGTACAACTGCGGCAGGCGCAGGGGCAACTGCTCGGGCTGGCGAATCAGGGTGTAGCCGTTGGCGCCGAACATGTACGGCAGGTAATCCCCCGCTTCACGATCGATGGTGATGCAGAACGGCGTCAGCCCCTGGCGCCGTGCCTCCAGCACGGCCTGGCGGGTATCTTCCACGCCGTAGCGTCCCTCGTAGAGGTCCAGGTCATTAGGCTTGCCATCGCTGAGCAGCAACAACAATCTGCGCCGCCGCTTGCAGCCCGCCAGCCGCTGGGTGGCCTGGCGGATCGCCGCGCCCATGCGCGTGTAGTAACCGGGCTTGAGCCCCAGGATCCGGCCACGGGTCTGGTCGTCGTAGCGCTGGCCGAACGCCTTGAGCTCATGCAGGCGCACTTGCTGGCGGCGCAGCGAGGAAAACCCGTACAAGGCAAAGTCGTCCCCCAGCACCGCAAGGGTTTCACCGAACAGCAACAGGCTGTCGCGAATCACCTCGATCACCCGGTGCTCGTCGTTGAGGTGAGCGTCGGTGGACATCGACAGGTCGGCCAGCAGCAGGCAGGCCAGGTCGCGGCGGGTCTGGCGCTGTTCCAGGAACAGGCCGCGCTCGCTGCACTGGCCATGCTGGCGCTCGACATGAAAATCCAGCCAGGCCTGCAGGTCCAGCTCCGAACCCTGGGTCTGCTGGCGCAGCCATTGCCGGTCGTTGCGCAGGTGTTCGAACTGGCGCCGCAGTCGCTGGGCTGAAGGCCGCAGGCGTGCCGGTAACGGCTGAGCCTCGCAGTCGCGGGGCACAAAGGTCTGCACGCTGACGAAATCGGCTTGCAGGTGCTGTTTGCGGTAATCCCATTCCGGCAACAGGATGCCTTCACCGAGGGGAAGGTCATCCACATCGGCGGGCGGCAGGTCCAGGTGCAGTTTCAGGCCACCGCCCTTGCGCACCCGGGTGCGCGACAAGGTCAGGTGGTCCAGGTCTTCGGCCACGCGGGCAGCGTCCGGGTCTTCGCGGACATCCGCCCAGCGATCCAGGTCCACGTGTTCGGTCCAGCTGAACAGGTTTTCCAGGCGAACGATCAACAGCCCGCCGTCGCGGCTGCTGTCGTCGATTCGTTCGGCACGCTTGCGACCGCCCTGCTGCTCCCCGGGTGGGGTCGCCAGGTACTGTTCGGACTCTTCGAGATTGGCCGCCTGGGGATCGGCCAGCGACTGGGGTGGGTACAGCCACAGCGGCAACGGCCAGACCGCCCGCTCACTGCGCGGAAAATGCTCGACACTGCCGGGGTCGCGCAACGCCTGGCAGACCGCGCGCTCCAGGGCGGCCTCGGCACTGTTGAGCGTGGCAGGGTCAGGCCGCAGGGACAGGTGTGCGTCCACCAGCCGCCGGTACCGCACGGCCATGGCCGGGTAGCGCCGCAGCACGGCCTGGGTCCAGCGCTGATTGTCTCGCCCCCAATGCCGCATCTCTCCCACCTGGGCCGCCAGCAGCGCAAGCCAGCGGTACAGCTCTTCATTCAGTGCGGCGTCGGGAAAGGTCGCCAGGCTGGCCGGCAACCGTAGATTGTCGCCATCGCACCAGGCCAAAGGCACCTGCTTGCAGGTACCGGCAATCTGTTGCAGCAGGCTGCGTCGCAGCAGCAGGTCACGTTCACTGACGGCTTGCACCCCCAGGTGACGAGCCCCGCCCGTGGCGCGAAGCAGCACATGTAGCGCGCGTTGCCGAGGCATCAACGCCACCTGTGCCTCGGGAAAATCGACACTGGCGCGGCGGGTGATGAACCGGTGCCAGACACTGCCGACCCATTCTTCCAGCTCAAGGGTAAAGGCCATGATTGTCCTCCTTTCAAGCCGAATCCATTGTGGCGAGGGGGGGTTATTCCCTCACCACACATGCGTTCGGCTTAGTCGTTGTGGCGACTCATGACGGCACCACGGCGGCCGGTGCACGCAGGGCGGCACGACCACGCTGACGGAAGCTGAGCAGGTAGCACAGCAGCCCCAGCAGGAAACCGACGCCACTGATCAGACGCGCCCAGAACAACGGCCGCAGGTGGTCCATCGTCGCCATGAAGGGCAAGGCACTGCCGTCCACCGCCCAGCGTTGCAACCACACTTGCACGACACCTGCGGCGGTGAGGAACAAGGTGATCATCACCATCGACAGGGTCATCAGCCAGAAGCCCCAGATTTCCAATTTCTGCGAACGCTCGTCGGCCGCTTCCCCCAACCCGCGCAAGCGTGGCATGGCGTAGCTGATCAAGGTCATCACGATCATCGCGTAGGCCCCGTAGAAAGCCAGGTGGCCGTGTGCCGCGGTCAGTTGCGAACCGTGGGTGTAGAAGTTCACGGGCGCCAGGGTGTGCAGGAAGCCCCAGACGCCGGCACCGAAGAACGCGGTGACCGTGGTGCCCTTGGCCCACAGCGTGGCGGCACGATTGGGGTGATGACGACGACGGTTGCGCACCATGCTGAAGGCGAAGATCACCATGGCCAGGAACGGCAGCGGTTCCATCGCCGAGAAGATCGAACCGACCCACAACCAGACCTGCGGCGCGCCGATCCAGAAGAAATGGTGGCCGGTGCCGATGATGCCGGTGATCAACGCCATGGCGATGATCACGTAGAGCCATTTCTCCACCACTTCGCGGTCCACGCCGGTGATCTTGATCAACACGAAGGCGAGCATCGACCCCATGATCAGTTCCCAGACGCCTTCGACCCAGAGATGCACCACCCACCACCAATAGTATTTGTCGCGGGCGAGGTTTTCCGGGTTGTAGAAGGAGAACAGGAAGAACACCGCAAGGCCGATCAAGCCCGTCATCATGACCATGCTGACGGTGGTCTTGCGGCCCTTGAGCAAGGTCATGCCGATGTTGTAGAGGAACCCCAGGCAAACCACCACAATGCCCATCTTGGTGATGGTGGGTTGTTCGAGGAACTCACGGCCCATGGTCGGCAACAGGTCATTGCCAGTGATCTTCGCCAGGGTCGCATACGGCACCGACAGGTAGCCCAGGATCGTCATCACCCCGGCGGCGGCAAACACCCAGAACAGCACCAGCGCCAGTTTCGGGCTGTGCAGTTCGCGGTCGGCCTCCTCCGGTATCAGGTAGTACGCCGCGCCCATGAAGCCGAACAGCAGCCAGACGATCAGCAGGTTGGTGTGGACCATGCGGGCCACGTTGAAGGGGATCAGCGGGAACAGGAAGTCGCCGACCACGTATTGCAAGCCCATGATCAAACCAAACAGGACCTGCCCCAGGAACAGCATCAGGGCAAACACGAAATAGGGTTTGGCAACGGCCTGCGAGGCGAATTTCAGATGCGGATTAGCCATGCTCATCTCTCAGCCCTCCTTGTTTGGCGGCCAGCCATTGGTGTTGATTTTCGAACTCCACTTGAGGAACTCGGCGATGTCGTCGACCTCCTGTTCGCTCAAGTTGAATTGCGGCATGGCCCGGCGACCGGGCACGCCCAGCGGCTGCATTTTCATCCACGCGTGCAGGAACGGCTTGAACGCCTCATCGCCGCCGCGGCGGTTGACCACATTGCCCAGCTCCGGCGCGAAGTACGCGCCCTCGCCCAGCAGCGTATGGCAGCCGATGCAGTTGTTGCGCTCCCAGACGCCCTTGCCGCGAATCACCGATTCGGTCAACTGCGCCTGGTTGCTGCGTTCTGGAAAGGTCTGTTCCGTGTGGTAGGTCAGGGCCAGGAATATCAGGAAAAAGAACACGCTTCCCCCGAAGTAAATATTCCTGGCCATGCCTTTGGTGAAGGTATCTGACATGGTCACTTCCTCATTGCTTGGCGTGTTCATTCTAGGAAGCGAGCCCTTCGAAACCGCTTGATGGCGATCAAGAATCTCCGATGGTTTTGGTGGGTTGTTCCGGCACAGTCCGAAAGACAGGCAAGCTTTTGTGGCGAGGGGATTTATCCCCGCTGGGCTGTGAAGCAGCCCTAAAACCAGACAACTCGGTGTATCAGAAAAATTTGAGTCGAATGCTTTGGGGTTGCTTCGCAACCCAACGGGGATAAATCCCCTCGCCACAGGGTATTTTGTGCAAGTTCAGATCGTGAACGAGATGACCATCCCGATCACAACCGCCAGCAACGCAGCCCAGCTCAACACCAGCCGCCGCCACAATCGCGGCGCGTGGCGCAGCTCCATGAAGCCGTCGGCGATCAGCCAGGCCTTGGTCACCGCGACCACCAGGATGGCGATGGATACAAGCCCGGTAGCCGCGATCTGGCCCAGGGCAACGGTGCCGGCGCTCAACACGGCCAGCGTCAGCCAGCAGGCGATCAGGACACGGGAAGCCGACATGCGCACCTCCGCTCAATCAAGGATGTAGACAACCGGGAACAGCAGCACCCAGACCAGATCGACCATGTGCCAATACAGCACGCCGGATTCCAGCCCACTGTTGCGCGGCGCCCGATAGCGACGCCGCCGACACCCCTCGGCCAGCCAGGCGAGGATCACCATGCCCAGCAACACATGGAGAAAATGAAACGCGGTGAGGATCCAGTACAACGTGAAGAATGTGTTGTGCTCCATCCCCAGGCCGTTCGCCAACAGGTGGGCGTACTCCGTGAGCTTGATCCCCACATAGCCGCAGGCGAGCAGCAACGCCACACACAATAACCGTGCGGCGCGACGCGGCCGGTCTTGCCTGACCTGCTCCTGGGCCAGCGCGGCGAACAGTCCGGCGGTGAGCAGGCTGAGGGTCATCGCCAGGCCCGTGGAGCGATCCAGCAGATGACGGCCTTCGCTGAACGTCTGTGGGGCCAGCGCCTGGGCGACGGTGAACGCCAGGATCAGCAGCGCGAACACCGACAGTTCGGCAAGGATGAAAAACCACATCGCCAGGTCCCCCGGCAAACGCCGGGGCGTGGCCGGGGTTTCAGCCGAAGTGGACATCGACCACTTCCATCAGCGCGGCAACCGTCTGCGGGTCGTCGCTCAAGGGCTCGGCCAGGCAAGCCAGGCAGGCCTGGCGCGGGTCCATCCCGGCACCGATCATGCGCGCGGCAAAAATCAGCAGGCGCGTGGAAGCCACCTCCTCCAGGTCGTGCTGGTCGAGTCGGCGCAGCGCCTGCCCCAAGCGCACCACCTGGGCCGCCAGCGGCAACTGCACGCCGGCCTCGCGAGCGACGATGCGTTCTTCATCGGCGACCGCCGGATAACCAAAGCGCATCGCCACGAAACGCTGGCGGGTGCTGGGCTTCATGCCTTTGAGCAGGTTCTGGTAACCGGGGTTGTACGACACCACCAGCATGAACGCTGGCGGCGCCTGGAGCACTTCCCCGGTGCGTTCCAGGTACAACTGCCGACGATCATCGGCCAGCGGGTGCAGCACCACCGCCGTGTCCTGCCGCGCTTCGACCACCTCGTCGAGGTAGCAGATGCCGCCTTCGCGCACGGCGCGGGTCAGGGGACCGTCCTGCCACCACGTGCCCTGGGCGCCGATCAGGTGACGGCCCACCAGGTCGGCGGCGCTCAGGTCGTCGTGGCAGGCCACCGTGTACAGCGGCAGTTTCAAGCGATGGGCCATGTGCTGGACGAAGCGGGTCTTGCCACAACCGGTAGGCCCTTTGATCAACACCGGCATACGGTGCTGCCAGGCCTGCTCGAACAGCGCCTGCTCGTTGTCCTGGGGTTGGTAGAAAGGTTCGTCCGGCTGTTGCAAAGAGTGGATGGCGTTCATGACTGGACCTGATCAGGCAACTCGATTGCCGCCCACGCTACGGGGCCCTGCGACAACCTGGCAAGGGCTGCGGCGGGCAAACTTGATCGCCGTCAAGCGATCAACCACCGGCCTGGGCATAGCCTTGCAGGGCACCCAGAACCTGCGCGCCGAACGCCTGTTACGGCACACCATGCAGGTCATGCCTGAGGAGAAATGGAATGCTGATCAGCCACAAAAAATCGTGGGTCTTGAGGGTCGGGGCGTTATGTACGGCCCTGGTCGCCGCCCACGCCTTTGCCAACGACCCCGCGCCGGACCAGCCGCGCCTGGTCAAGACCGAAGGGGCGCCGGACATGAGCCAGGCCGACTTCGACGCGGCCAAGGAAATCTACTTCCAGCGCTGCGCCGGCTGCCACGGCGTGCTGCGCAAAGGCGCCACCGGCAAGCCCCTGACACCGGACATCACCCAGGCCCGTGGCCAGGCCTACCTGGAGGCGCTGATCACCTACGGCTCGGCCGCCGGCATGCCGAACTGGGGTACCTCCAATGCGCTGACCAAAGAACAGATCACGACGATGGCCAAGTTCATCCAGCACACCCCGCCGACACCACCGGAATGGGGCATGGCCGAGACCCTCAAGACCTGGAAAGTGCTGGTCAAGCCTGAAGACCGCCCGACCCGGCAACTCAATACCCTCAACCTGCAGAACCTGTTCTCGGTGACCCTGCGTGACGATGGCAAGATCGCCCTGGTGGACGGCGACAGCAAGAAGATCGTCAAGCTGATCGACACCGGTTATGCGGTGCACATCTCGCGTATCTCGGCGTCCGGGCGTTACCTGCTGGTGATCGGCCGGGACGCCAAGATCGACATGATCGACCTGTGGCCGAAAGAGCCGACCAAGGTCGCGGAAATCAAAGTGGGCATCGAAGCCCGTTCGGTGGAAACCTCCAAGTTCAAGGGCTACGAAGACAAGTACACCATCGCCGGTTCCTACTGGCCGCCGCAGTTCACCATCATGGACGGCGAGACCCTGGAGCCGAAGCAGATCGTCTCGACCCGCGGCATGACCGTCGACACCCAGCAGTACCACCCCGAACCACGCGTGGCGGCCATCATCGCCTCTCACGAATGGCCGGAGTTCATCGTCAACGTCAAGGAAACCGGCAAGGTGATGCTGGTCAATTACCAGGACATCAAGAACCTCACCATCACCAGCATCGACGCTGCGCCGTTCCTTCATGACGGCGGTTGGGACAGCAGCCATCGCTACTTCATGACGGCCGCCAACAACTCCAACAAGGTCGCGGTGATCGACTCCAAGGAGCGCAAGCTCACCGCCCTGGTGGACGTCGGCAAGACCCCGCACCCGGGACGCGGCGCCAACTTCAACCACCCACTCTATGGGCCGGTGTGGGCCACCAGTCACCTGGGCGATGCCGGCGTCTCGCTGATCGGCACCGACCCGGTCAATCACCCGCAATACGCCTGGAAACAGGTCGGTTCGCTGCAAGGCCAGGGCGGCGGTTCGCTGTTCATCAAGACCCACCCCGAGTCCCGGCACCTGTACGTCGACACCACCTTGAGCCCCGACGCCAAGCTCAGCCAGTCGGTGGCCGTGTTCAACATCGACAAGCTCGATGCCGGCTACACCGTGCTGCCGATTGCCGAATACGCCGGCATCAAGAAAGGCGCCCTGCGCGTGGTGCAACCGGAATACAACAAGGCCGGCGATGAGGTCTGGTTCTCGGTCTGGAGCGGCCAGGACGACGAGTCGGCCCTGGTGGTGATCGACGACAAGACCCTCAAGGTCAAGAACGTGATCAAGGACAAGCGCCTGATCACGCCCACCGGCAAATTCAACGTCTACAACACCCAACACGACATCTATTGAGCTCCATCAATAAGAGGAAAAACCATGAAGCCTATTCTGATCGCACTGGCCCTGACAGCGGCCGCCAGCCTGCAACCGGCCCTGGCCGAAGACGGTCCGACGCTGTTCAAGAGCAAGCCCTGCGCGGCCTGTCACTCCATCGACACCAAGGTAGTGGGCCCGGCCCTCAAGGACGTCGCGGCGAAGAACGCCAACGTGCCCGGGGCCCAGGACGTGCTTGCCAAGCACATCAAGGAAGGTACGCAAGGCAACTGGGGACCCATGCCGATGCCGGCCAACCCGGTGACTGAAGAAGAAGCCAAGACCCTGGCTGCGTGGGTCTTGACCCTCAAATAACCCTCAGTGAGAGAAACCTCTGTGGCGAGGGGATTTATCCCCGCTGGGCTGCGAAGCAGCCCCCCAGAAAGCAACCCCGTCAGCCTGACACACCGCGGTATCAGGTCTTGGGGCTGCTGTGCAGCCCAGCGGGGATAAATCCCCTCGCCACAGGGATCACTTAGCATTTGACCAGGAGGCGTCATGGAACGACACAGCTCAACAACCCTGATGACCGCCCTGTTCCTCAGTTTTTCGGCCGGCGCGCTGGCCACTCCCGACCCGCAGCGCCAAGCCCAACTGCAACACCTGCTGGACCAGGACTGTGGCGCCTGCCACGGCCTGTACCTGACCGGCGGCCTCGGTCCACCGCTGACCCACGCCGCGCTGGCCGGAAAGTCCCGCGACAGCCTCATTGCCACCGTCACCCTGGGTCGCCCCGGCAGCGCCATGCCTGGCTGGGCACCCCTGCTCGGCCCCGACGACATCCGCTGGCTGGTGGACCGGCTTCTTCAAGGAAAACCTGCCTCATGATCCGTTCATTGCTGACTTCATCGGCCCTCGCCCTGCTGCTCTGTGCCTGCACCCAGGCACCGCTTCGCGCCACCGGCGACCTGGGCGTGGTGGTCGAACGCGCCACGGGCAGCCTGCAAATCATCGAAAGCGATACCCGCACCGCCCTCGCCCGCGTCGAAGGCCTGGGCGACCTGTCCCACGCCTCGGTGGTGTTCTCCCGCGACCAACGCTATGCCTACGTGTTCGGGCGGGACGGCGGCTTGAGCAAGGTCGACCTGCTGACCGCGCGCATCGAGCGACGCATCGTCCAGGGCGGCAACAGCATCGGCGGCGCGATCAGCCAGGACGGCAAGCTGATCGCCGTCTCCAACTACGAGCCTGGCGGTGTCAAGGTGTTCGATGCCGCCACCCTGGACCAGGTCGCCGACATTCCTGCCACACCATTGCCTGGCGGGGACAAGCGCTCGCGCGTGGTCGGCTTGGTGGATGCGCCGGGGCAGCGCTTCGTGTTCAGCCTGTTCGACACCGGCGAAATCTGGACGGCCGACTTCAGCCAGGGCCTCAACCCGCGCACCGAGCGTTTCACCGGCATCGGCCAGCAACCCTACGACGCACTGATCTCCCCGGACGGGCGCTACTACATGGCCGGGTTGTTCGGCGAAGACGGCATGGCCCAACTCGACCTGTGGCATCCGGAGCGCGGCGTAAAACGCGTACTGGGGCACTACGGACGCGGCCAGGCCCGGCTGCCGGTGTACAAGATGCCTCACCTGGAAGGCTGGGCCATCGCCGACCAGCAAGCCTTCGTGCCCGCCGTCGGCCATCACCAGGTGCTGGTGATGGATGCCCGCGACTGGCGACAGACCGACGCCATCGCGGTGGGCGGACAACCGGTGTTCGTCACTGCGCGTCCGGACGGCCGGCAGCTGTGGGTCAACTTCGCCTACCCGGACAACGACCGCGTCCAGGTCATCGACACCCAGACCCACGCCATTGTCGCGGACCTGCGACCAGGCCCTGCGGTGCTGCACATGGAGTTCACCGCCCGGGGTGACCAACTGTGGCTGTCGGCCCGGGACGGTGGCGACGTGCAGGTCTGGGACCCCTATCGGCTTGAACGCCTGGGCCGCCTGCCCGCCCTGAGCCCCAGCGGCATTTTCTTCAGCAGCCGCGCGCACAAACCGGGGTATTGAGCATGACTGCGAACCCCTTGGCCCGGCGCCTGATCGATCGCTTCCAGCATGGCCTGCCGTTGTGCGCCGAACCTTACCGGGCCATGGCCGAGGTCTTGGGCTGCACCCAGGCCCAAGTGCTCGATTGCTTGCAGTCACTGCACCAGGCCGGCGCGTTGTCGCGGATCGGCCCGGTGTTCGAACACACCCGCGCCGGAGCCAGCACCCTCGCCGCCCTGGCGGTGCCCGAAGACCGCCTGCACCAGGTCGCATCGCGTATCAGCCAGTACCCGGAAGTCAATCACAACTACGCACGCGAACACCGCTACAACCTGTGGTTCGTGCTGACCGGTCCGAACCGCGCCCACCTGGACACCATTCTCCAGGAGCTGGAGCACGACACCGGCCTGACGCCCCTGGACCTGCCCATGCTGACCGCCTACCGCATCGACCTGGGCTTTGCCCTGGAGACCTCCCATGCAAAACCCCTTGAGTGAGCAACAGTCGCTGGCGCTGCGCCGGGCGCTGGAAACCGGACTGCCGCTGACACCGCGTCCGTTCCAGGCCCTGGCCGAACAGATCGAGGCCAGCGAGCAGCAGGTGCTCGACCAGGTGCAGCATTGGCACGAACAGGGGCTGTTCCGGCGCGTCGGGCTGGTGGTCAATCACCGCGCCCTGGGGTTCACCGCCAATGCCATGCTGGTGCTGGACGTGCCGGACGCCCTGGTCGACGAGGTCGGTCGGCGCCTGGGCCAGGCCGCAGGCATCAGCCTGTGCTACCAACGCCCGCGGCGCCTGCCCCAATGGCAGTACAACCTGTTCTGCATGATCCACGGGCGCCAGCGTGACCGTGTCGAGGCCCAGGTCCAGGCGCTGCTGGCCGAACATCTGCTGGACGACCTGCCTCATCAACTGCTGTTCAGCACGCACCTGTTCAAACAATGCGGTGGGCGCTTCGCTCCACCCGTGGGAGCCCGGATCGATGGATGACCTGGATCGACGCCTGATCAACCGCCTGCAACTGGGCCTGCCGCTGGTGCGCCATCCCTGGCAGGTACTGGCCTGCGAACTGGGCAGCAGCGCAACCGAACTGCTCGACCGCTTGCACGAACTGCTCAACGACGGCGTTCTCACGCGCTTCGGCCCGATGTTCGACATCGATCGCCTGGGCGGCGCCTTCACCCTGGCAGCGCTGGCGGTGCCCGAAGCCCGCTTCGACGCCATCGCCGAGCTGCTCGCGGACATGCCCGAGGTGGCCCACAACTACCGGCGCGAACACAGCTGGAACATGTGGTTCGTGCTGGCCTGCCCCAGTGAACAGGCGATCCACGACAGCCTGCTGCGGATCGAGCGCCTGACCGGCCTGGTGCCGCTGAACCTGCCCAAAGAGGAGACCTACCATGTCGGCCTGTATTTCCCCCTCTGAGTCGCACCTGGACGCACCACCTGACCAGGCTGAAACCTCCCTGGCGCTGCGCCTGGTGGAGCTGACCCAGGAAGGCCTGCCATTGCTCGAAGACCCGTGGAGCTGGCTGGCCGAGCAGCTGGGCCTGAGCGTGGAGTCGACCCTCGACCTGCTAAAGCGCTTGCAGGCCGAAGGCGCGATCCGGCGTATTGCCGCCGTGCCCAATCACTACCGCCTGGGCTACCGCCACAACGGCATGACGGTCTGGGACGTGGCCGACGCCGACATGCCGCGCCTCGGTGCGCTGCTGGGCGCCCAGCCCTTCGTCAGCCACTGCTATCGGCGCCCGCGCCGGCCTGGCTGGCGCTACAACCTGTTCGCCATGGTCCACGGCCGCAGCCGCGAGGAAATCGACAGCTACCGCGATCACCTGCGCTACCTGCTGGGGGACGCCTGCCGCGCCGATGACATGCTGGTGAGCAG
Organism: Pseudomonas sp. MS646; assembly: GCF_036693845.1. Classification (NCBI taxonomy): domain Bacteria; kingdom Pseudomonadati; phylum Pseudomonadota; class Gammaproteobacteria; order Pseudomonadales; family Pseudomonadaceae; genus Pseudomonas; species Pseudomonas sp. MS646. The sequence continues at coordinate 2,721,349 of NZ_CP144763.1, read as the reverse complement.
CCGGATCCTGAAAAAAACCGGCCTGCGCCTGTCGCCCGGCACACGCTGAGCCCGCGTCGACTCAAGGAGCGCTTTATGTTGAGGATCAGCCACTACCTGCGCGCCCTGGCCGGCCATTGCCCGGCCCCGCGCACCGCGCCACCGGGCAGCCTGAGGCCGCCCGTGGTGATCTGGAACCTGCTCAGGCGCTGCAACCTGACCTGCAAGCACTGCTACGCCACGTCCGCCGACAGTGTGTTTCGCGATGAGCTGGACACCCCGGCGGCGCTTCAGGTCATCGACGACCTGCATGACGCCGGCGTGCGTGTGCTGATCCTTTCGGGCGGCGAACCGTTGCTGCGCGATGATCTGTTCCAGCTCTGCGCCTACGCCAGCGCCAAGGGTTTCTTTCTCGCCCTGTCCAGCAACGGCACGCTGATCGACGCCGACAACATCCAGCAGATCGGCGCGGCGCAGTTCGACTACGTCGGCATCAGCATCGATGGCCTGGAGGCCACCCACGATGCCTTCCGCCAGCTCAAGGGCAGTTTCGCCCGTTCCATGGCGGCCATCCGGCTGTGCCGCGAGCAAGGGATCCGGGTCGGCCTGCGCACCACCCTCACCCAGCAGAACCACGCCCAGTTGCCCCGGTTGCTGGACCTGATGAACGAATACGACGTGCAGAAATTCTACCTGTCGCACCTCAACTACAGCGGCCGGGGCAAGCGCAGCCGCAAACTCGACGCCCACCAACAGATGAGCCGCGAGGCCATGACCCTGATCTTCGAGCGAGCCTGGCGCGACATCGAGCAGGGGCGCGACAGCGACTTCGTCAGCGGCAACAACGACGCCGATGCCATCCTGCTGCTGCAATGGGTCGGCCGCCGGTTGCCCCAGCACTACGCCGCGCTGGAGCAGATGCTGCGGGCCTGGGGCGGCAACGCGTCGGGCAGCGGCATTGCCAATATCGACAACACTGGCGAGGTCCACCCCGACACCTACTGGTGGCAGCACTCGGTGGGCAATGTCCGCCAGACCCCGTTCAAGACGCTCTGGCTCGACCGCCCCGACGCATTGCTGCACAAGCTGCGTGAACATCCTCGGGCCGTAGGCGGCCGCTGTGGGCAATGCCGCTGGCTGGCCATCTGCAACGGCAATACCCGCACCCGCGCCTGGGCCGACGGCGACCTGTGGGGCCAGGACCCCGGTTGCCACCTCAGTGACGACGAAATCGGCCTGCACGCCATTCCCAGCGTTGCCCTGCCTGTCGCTCGCTGAGCCAACGGCGAACATGCTACCGAACCAAGGAAGTCCCATGCCTGCCCCCATCGTTCTACCCGTTGTCCTGCAATCGCCATTCAGACCGGGGGAAGTCGCCCTGGTCGGTGCCGGCCCCGGTGACCCGGGCCTGCTCACGTTGCGTGCCTGGAGCCTGTTGATGCAGGCCGATGCCGTGGTCTATGACCGGCTGATCAGCCCGCAACTGCTGGGCCTGATTCCCCTGACCTGCGCCCGGCACTACGTGGGCAAGGCCGCCGGCTGCCACAGCCTGCCCCAGGCGCAGATCAACGAACTGCTGGCCGACCTGGCCGATCAGGGCCAACGCGTGGTCCGGCTCAAGGGCGGCGACCCGTTCATCTTCGGCCGTGGCGCCGAAGAACTGGAATACCTGCTGGCCCGGGGCATCGATTGCCAGGTGGTGCCCGGCATCACCGCCGCGGCCGGTTGCACGGCCTACGCCGGCATCCCCCTGACCCACCGGGATTTCGTCAATTCCTGCCGGTTCATCACCGGCCACCTGCAACGCGAAGGCGACCTGGACCTGCCCTGGCAAAGCCTGGCGGATGACAGCCAGACCCTGGTGTTCTACATGGGCCTGTCGAACCTGGGCACCATCGCCACGCGGCTGATCGAGGCCGGCCTCGCCGCCCGGACCCCGGCGGCATTGATCTGCAATGGCACGCGCCCCGACCAGCAAGTGCTGCGCGGCACCGTCGAGCAACTGCCGAGCATGGCCCAGGCCTGCGCCGAAGGCCTGCCGACCCTGACCGTGATCGGCAAGGTGGTCGACTTGTTCGCCCATCAGCCGCTGCACCATCCGGCGCACCTTCACCCCGTGGCACAGGCCAGGACCGCTGCCGCGAAGGTGGCGCTGTGAAGCGCTGGTGGTGGTTGCCCTGGCTGTGGATCGGCGCGGCCCAGGGCGCCGTCGCCACGGCACCCGACCTGGACCAGGCCGAACGTAACTACCAACAGCACTGCCAGCAGTGCCACGGTGTAAACCGCATCGGTGGCGCCGGACCGGCGCTGTTGCCCCAGAGCCTGAGCCGGATCAAGCCTGACGAAATCCGCGAGGTCATCACACAGGGGCGTCCGGCCAGCCAGATGGCGGCGTTCGGCGGCGTGCTCGACGCCGCGCAGATCGAGGGCCTGGTGCAGTACCTCCAGCGTCCCCCCGCGGTCGAGCCGCGCTGGGACGAGGATGACATTCGCCGCAGCCATCGGGTGCTCGAAGACCTCGCCAGCCTGCCGACCACCCCCCAGCACAAGGCCGACCCGCTGAACCTGTTCGTGGTGGTGGAAGCGGGTGACCATCACGTCGATGTCGTCGACGGTGACCGTTTCGAGGTGCTGGCCCGCTTCGCTTCGCACTTCGCGGTACACGGTGGGCCGAAATTTTCTCCCGACGGGCGCTTCGTCTACCTCGCCTCCCGGGACGGCTGGATCAGCCTGTACGACCTGCACAACCTCAAGTTGATCGCCGAAGTGCGGGCCGGCCTCAATACCCGCAACCTGGCGGTGAGCAAGGACGGGCGTTGGGTGCTGGTGGGCAACTACCTGCCCGGCAGCCTGGCGGTGCTGGACGCCCGGGACCTGTCGCTGGTCAAGACCATCGCCACCGTGGGCCGCGACGGACAGGCGTCACGGGTGAGCGCGGTGTACACCGCCCCGCCCCGCAACAGCTTCATCGTCGCCTTGAAGGATGTGAAGGAGGTCTGGGAACTGCCCACCGGTCCGAACCCGGATTTCGTGCCGAGGCGCATCGACGCCGAGGATTACCTGGATGACTTTTCCTTCTCGCCGGATTACCGGCAGTTGCTCGCCACCTCGCGCAAGGCCCAGGGCGGCCAGGTGATTGACCTCGACAATGGCCGGGTGATCACCGACATCGCCCTGCCGGGCATGCCGCACCTGGGCTCGGGCACCTATTGGCGGCGTGACGGCCACTGGGTACTCGCAACGCCGAACATCAGCAAAGGGCTGATTTCGGTGATCGACCTCGACACCTGGAAAGTCATCAAGCAGATCCCGACCCTGGGGCCGGGCTTCTTCCTGCGCAGCCACGCCAATTCGCGCTACGCCTGGACCGATGTGTTCTTCGGCCCCGACAACGATGCCATCCACCTGATCGACAAACAGACCCTGGAAATCGCCCACACCCTGCGCCCCGTGCCCGGCAAGACCGCCGCCCACGTCGAATTCACCCGCGACGGACGCTACCTGCTGCTGAGCATCTGGGCCACCGATGGGGCGCTGATCGTCTACGACAGCAACACCCTCCAGGAGATCAAGCGCCTGCCCATGAACAAGCCTTCAGGCAAGTACAACGTGGGGAACAAGATCGAGTTTGCCGAGGGGACGTCTCACTGAAAAAAGGGGGGCTGATGCGCAGCCCCCAATATCAATCAGGCTCAGGGCCGCTTCGCGCCCCGGCGGGAGCAAGCTCCCTCGCCACAGGATTGCATCCGTATTCAAAAATGCAGTCGAACGCTGCTTTTGTGGCGAGGGAGCTTGCTCCCGCTGGGCTGCGCAGCAGTCCCAAAACCGACCTCACACACCTCAGCTGAAGAGGATCACCCTTACCAGGTGAGCACCGCCCCCACCGCAAACGTATCGGTGTCTTCATTCTGGGCACTGGTGTCGTGGCCGTTGATTTCGAACTGGTTGTACTCGGCCACGAGTTTGAGGTTGTCGTTGACGTCATGGAACAGCGCAATGCCACGGGTTTCATAATCGGCGCCGCTGCCCACCACCCCGTTGCCGTCGTCATCGGTCTTGCCGTAGGACAACGCCAGGCGGTTCTTGCCCAGCTTGTACGAGCCCTGCAACAGGTAGCCCTTGCTGTCGACATTGCGCAACGTGGCTTCGCCGGCATTGTTGGTGAAGAACGGGTTGATGCCCTTGGCCTGGAACCCCGAGCCAGTCAGCGACAAGCCCCCCATCTTGGCCTGCACGCCGTAGCCCAGGCCCTTGGAGGTCACCGACTCGACGTTGGAATCGGTATTGTCCGACGTCTGGTAGCTGCCGTTGAGCCAGCTGTAGATCTTCGCCCCGCCCAGGTCGAACTGGTAGGTGATCTCGCTCTCGGTGCGCGGGTTTTCCTGGTAGGCCTTGCCGGTGGCGCTGTTGTCGTTGGTGTCTACCGGGTCCATGATCCCCACCGCCACCCGCAGCCCCTCCATCACCGGCGTGCGGTAGGTGATCTGCGAAGTCGGGAACGGATACGGGTAACCGCTGCCGATATTGCCGAACGAGACCCCGCCGCCGTCCACCAGCCCCAGCGTATCGCTGACCTGGCCATAACCGGCCAGCAGTTCGTCCAGCAGGATGTTGGAGCGGGCAAACAGGCCGAAGTCCTTGCCGATCAGCACCTCGCCCCACTCCGGGTTGGCGACGGTGCCGTAGAACTGCCGCACGTCGATGGCGGTATCGGTGCCGTTGGTCTCGCTGTCGTTGATGGTCACCCAGAACGACGCGCGAGCGCCCAGTTTGAGGTCATCGACCTGCTTGCCCATGTTGAAGCCCAGGTAGTTGGGCAAGAACCCCATCTTCACCCGCGCCTGGCGCCGATCATACTGCTCCCCTGCCCGGTCCACGTCGCTGTTGACGTAGAAGGCGTTGATGTAGCCGTCAGTGGAAAAGGTGGTCTGGTCTTTGTCGTACAGCATGATTTCGGCTTGGGCCCAGGGCGCCAGGCCGAATGTCGAAAGACTGGCGATGACCGCAGGCAAAAAACGGTGGCGGGTATTTTTATTGTTGTGCATGGCGCGCTCCGCGACGTGGGACGGGATGTCGGAGGCGATTATCGAAAGGCTGTGGGCGGCGCCATACGCTGCCTTGGAGGCAATTGACGAGTGCTTTGGTGGCGCGGGTTTGAAGCGGCAGTTTGGGTGTAAGACTGCGATGCCCGCAGGTGCAATACTTCAGGCCCAACCCTGACCACCTGTGGGAGCGGGCTTGCTCGCGAATGCGGTGTGCCAGTCAATAGCGATATTGGATGTAACGGCCCCTTCGCGAGCAAGCCCGCTCCCACAGGTGGGTGTGACATGGCTGTTGTGGTGAGCAGGCTTGCTCCCGTTGGCCTGCGCAGCAGGCCGCCTTCTTGGACTCAGAACCTCGGCTTGACGGTCTTCCAGTCCGGCCGGTAGCGCTGCATCTGCCGCACGTCATCACGCTGGCGGATGCCGCAACTGAGGAACTGATCATGCAGCTTGCCCAGTTGATCGCGGTCCAGCTCCAGCCCGAGGCCCGGAGCCCGGGTGATCTTCACGCAACCGTCGACGATCGGCAGCTTGCCGCCCTTGATCACTTCTTCATCCGGTTCCTGCCAGGGGTAATGCGTGTCGCAGGCGTAGTCCAGGTTCGGCACCGCTGCCGCGACGTGGGCCATGGCCATGAGGCTGATGCCCAGGTGCGAATTGGAATGCATCGACACACCCAGGCCGAAGGTGCTGCACATTTTCGCCAGTGCCTGGGTATCCCGCAGGCCACCCCAGTAATGGTGATCCGCGAGCACAATCTGCACGCTGTCCAGCGCCACGCTGCGTCGGAACTCGTCGAAATCGGTGACCACCATGTTGGTCGCCAACGGCAGGCCGGTGCGTTTGTGCAGTTCGGACATGCCCTCCAGCCCCGGCGTCGGGTCTTCGTAATACTGCAGGTCATCGCCGAGCAACTCGGCCATGCGAATGGAGGTCTCCAGCGACCAGTTGGCGTTCGGGTCGATGCGCAGCGGGTAGCCGGGAAACGCCTGCTTCAGCGCCTTGATGCAGGCGACTTCGTGCTCAGGCTCCAGGGCGCCGGCCTTGAGCTTGATGCTCTTGAAACCATACGCCTGGATCATGCGCCGGGCCTGGGCGACGATCTGCTGCTCATTCAAGGCCTCGCCCCAGCTGTCTGGCGGGTAGGGCGAATCGATGTGCTCGGCGTACTTGAAAAACAGGTACGCGCTGAACGGGACTTCATCACGGATCGCACCGCCGAGAAGATCCACCAGCGGCACGTTCAGGTAATGGGCCTGGAGGTCCAGGCAGGCCACTTCAAAGGCCGAGTAAGCATTGCTGACCGCTTTGCTCGCATGGGAGCCCGGCGCCAGTTCGGCACCGGCGACACTGGCCGGCCGTTGCGCGGCGACGGTCGCCTCGACAATGGCCCGCAAGCGGTTGAGGTTGAACGGGTCGAGGCCGATCAACAGGTCCTGGAGTTGCATCTGGATCGCCAGGGCGGGCGCATCGCCGTAGCTCTCGCCCAGGCCGATGTAACCGTTGTCGCTTTCAATCTCGATGATCGAGCGCAGCGCGAACGGCTCATGGATGCCGCTGGCGTTGAGCAACGGTGGATCGCGAAAAGCAATGGGTGTGACCGTGACGCGTTTGATCTTCATACAGCGGCTCCCGATGGGCCTGGGTTCAAGGCTTGACGTTTTTCCGGCTGATCGGCGTCGGCGATGGGTTCGGGCCGACCGGACAATGAGTTGGGTGTGTCGCGCCCCGGTGAAGTGCGGGCGAAAAAGATCACCACGGCGGCGATCAGCGAAGTGATCGCCAGGCCATACAGGCCGCCTTCGATGGAACCGGTGGTCTGTTCCAGGAAACCGAAGGCCGTGGGCGCGACGAAGCCGCCCAGGTTGCCGATGGAGTTGATCAGCGCGATCACCGCGGCCGCGATGCGAGCGTCCAGATAGCCCTGGGGAATCGGCCAGAACAGCGCCGAGGCGGCCTTGAAACCGATCGCGGCAAAACAGATCGCGACGAAGGCGAAGACCGGCCCGCCCGTGGTGGACATGAACATGCCGAACGCGGCAATCACCAGCGTGACCGCGACCCAGGCCTGCTGGAACTTCCAGCGCCCGGCCAGGGCGGCGAAGCCGTACATCGCGACGATGGAGATGATCCACGGGATGGAATTGAGCAAGCCGACCTGGAAGTCCCCCAGGCTGCCCATCTTCTTGATCATGCTCGGCAACCAGAACGTGGCGCCGTAGATGGTCAGGGCAATGGAGAAGTAGATGAAGCAGAACAGCAGGATCTGCCGGTCGGCCAACAGTTTGAACACCGACGGTTTGATCACCTGGCTCGCTTCCCGGGCCCGTTGTTCCTCGGCAATGGCGGCGGTCAGTACGGCTTTCTCTTCAGCGGTCAGCCATTTGGCCTGGCTTGGGTGCGATTGCAGCCAGAACCAGACGAACCCGCACAACACAATGGAGGCGAAACCTTCGATCAGGAACATCCACTGCCAGCCGTGCAGGCCCAGCCCGCTGACGTGCAGCAGCGCACCCGACACCGGCCCGGAAATCACCGAGGCGATGGCCGAGCCACTGAGGAAGATCGCCATCGCTTTGCCGCGCTCGTTGGCCGGCAACCATTGGGTGAAGTAATAGATGATGCCGGGGAAGAACCCCGCCTCCGCCGCGCCGAGGATAAAGCGCAACACGTAAAAGCTGGTCTCGCCGCGCACGAAGGCCATCGCCATCGCCGCCGCGCCCCAGGTGAACATGATGCGGGTCAGCCAGGCCCGCGCGCCGTAGCGCTGCAGCAGCATGTTGGACGGGACTTCGAACAGCGCGTAGCCGACGAAGAACAGCCCGGCGCCCAGGCCATAGGCCGCTGCGCCGATGCCCAGGTCGGTTTCCAGGTGGCTGCGCACGAAGCCGATGTTGACCCGGTCGATGTAGTTGACGATGAACATCACCACCACCAGCGGCAGTACGTGACGTTTGACCTTGGCCGCCGCGAGCGCCAGGGTGCTCGCCGACGTGGAGTCCGGTACGTTGTTCAAGGGTGCCTCCCGATCATTGTTTTTGTGGGGAACGGGACGATGATGGACGCCGGGGATTGTTCCCGTCTAATCTAACTTGGCACTTGATTGATACCTGGATTGAATCAATGTTTGAACTGGCCCAACTGCGCTGCTTTACCACCGTGGCGACCGAACTCAACTTCCGTCGAGCCGCCGAACGCCTGAACATGACCCAGCCACCGTTGAGCCGGCAGATCCAGTTGCTGGAACATCACCTGGGGGTCGAACTGTTCACCCGCAGCACCCGCAGCGTGGCGCTCACCGCCGCCGGCCGGGCGTTTTTCCTCGAAGCCCAGAACCTGCTGGAACAAGCCCAACAAGCGGCCGTGGCGGCCCGGCGCTTCGCCCAGGGTGACATCGGCTCGGTCACCATCAGCTTCGTCGGCAGCGCGGTGTATGAATTTTTGCCCAAGGTGATCGCCGAAGCGCGGCTGAAACAGCCCCAGGTCAAAATCGTCCTGTCGGAGATGAATACCTACCAGCAGCATGAGGCCCTGCGCGCCCGGCGCATCGACCTGGGCATCGTCCGCTCGCCGCTACTGGAAACCGGCTACGCCACCGAATGCCTGGTGCGCGAACCCTTCGTGCTGGCGGTCCCGGCCGGGCACCCGCTGGCCCAGGCCGAAACCGTGAGTGTGCAGGACCTCGACGCGCAACCGTTCCTGATGTACTCCCATTCCGCCTACCCGCCGTTCAACGAATTGCTCACCGGCACGCTCCGCTCGGCCCGGGTGGCGCCGCAATACGTGCAATGGCTCGGCTCCTCGCTGACCATCCTGGCGCTGGTCAACGCCGGCATGGGCCTGGCCCTGGTGCCCCGGTGCGCCACCAGCGTGGTGTTCAAGCAGGTGGTGTTCCGCGAGATCGACCTGGGCGAAGGGGTGCAAAGCGAACTGCATCTGATTTGGCGGGAAGACAACGACAACCCGGCGTTTGCCATGTTGCTGGAAGGGATTCGGGGGGCGGTTCGCGAGGGGTTGTAAGCTCACTGCCAGGCAGCGGCCCGTGGCGAGGGAGCTTGCTCCCGCTGGCCGCGTAGCGGCCCCTGAGCGCACGCCAGAATGACCCGTGCGTCGGTGTCGCTTTTGGGGCTGCTTCGCAGCCCAGCGGGAGCAAGCTCCCTCGCCACGTTGGGGTCGTGAATCATTCGTTCATTTTTCCATTGCCGGTCTCTTGGCTATCCTGACACCGAAAGTAGTTGTACGATGACCGACGAGCGTAGTCAAAAACGCTCGTGACGTTCCTCATACCTACAAAAACAAGGAAACATCCATGAAGAAAGCGACATTGGTCATCAGCTTCCTGTGCCTGTTCAGCGGTTATGCGGCCACTGCTGCGGCGTCGGCCGAGCAGGATGTGGCCCAGGCCGTCGACCACCTGACCCAGGCCATGCTGCACAAGGACATCCCCCAGCTCCAGGCATTGGCCGCCGAAAACCTCACCTACGGGCATTCCAGCGGGAACATCCAGGACAAGAAAGCCTTCATCGCCGACATCGAGACCGGCAAGAGCGCGTTCAAGACCCTGGAGATGAAAAACCAGAAGATCACCCTCTCAGGCGACACCGCTCTGGTGCGTAATCATTTCTCGGCCCAGGCGATCAAGGGCAGCGACATCGTGCCGACCGAAATCGAGAACTTCCAGATCTGGCAGAAACAGAAGGACGGTAAGTGGCTGCTGATCGGTCGGCAGGCGTTCAAGTTCTGATGATTGGCCAGGTGCATGCATGAAGTGGGAGCGAGCCTGCTCGCTCCCACAGCGCCTCAGGTTTTGGCCCACTGCTCGCGGTACTGCAACAGGAAGTCGATGAACGCGCGCACGCGCTGTGGCATGTGTCGGCCGTGGGGATAGAGCAATGTGAAGGGCCGTGAGCGGCCACCCAATGGCTGCAGCACTTCCACCAGGCGCCCGTCCGCCAGTTCCTGTTCGACGATGAAGCGGTAGGTCTGGAACAGGCCCGCACCGTGCTTGGCCAGCGTCACACCGCCCAGTACATCGTCCGAACAACCGTAGTGGCCTTGGGCAAAGACCTCCCGGTCCTTGCCATCGACCTTGAACAGCCAGGAAATCCGTCGACCGCTGCTGGGCAATTCGAACTGGATGCACTCGTGCTCATTCAGGTCTTCGAGGGTCTGTGGGGTGCCGGCCCTGCGCAGGTAATCCGGCGCCGCGACCACCACCAGCCTCGCGTCTTCCAACTGCCGGGCGATCATCGAGGAGTCCGGCTGGGCCCGCACGCGGATCGCCAGGTCATACCCTTCGGCAACGAAGTCGATGTTGCGATTGCTCAGGTGCACGTCCACGCTGACTTGCGGGTACAGCGCCCGGAACGCCGGCAGCAACGGCAGGATCCGGTGGTGACCGTAGGTGGTGGGCAGGCTGATGCGCAATGGCCCGGCGGGCACCGCTTGGGCGCCCATCATTGCCTGTTGCGCCTCGATCAGTTGCGTCAGCGCCTGCCGGCATTGTTCGAAATAGGTCTTGCCGGCCTCTGTCAGGCGGATGCTACGAGTGGTACGCACGAAAAGGCGCGAGCCCAGGCGTTCTTCCAGGCGAAAGATCGAACGGCTCACCGCCGCCGGAGTGACACCCGCCACCTGCGCCGCCGCCGTGAAACTGCCCGCCTCGGCCGCCAGGCAAAACAGTTCTATGCTGCCCAGTTGCAGGTCTTCGAAATGCCGCTTCATGATTCGTTACACCGCGTATCAACTGAAGATTCCAGAGGCCTGTTTATCAGGCTGGCGCGTATAAATACAGTGGCCCCGGTGGCGCGGGAATGGTCCTGCGCCCGTGTTCATCAGCAGGAGTGCGAGATGCCCTTTGTCAATGTACGAATTACCCGTGATGGCGTGACACGTGAGCAGAAGGCCCAGGTGATCGCTGAAATCACCGAGACCCTTCAACGTGTGTTGGGCAAGGACCCGCACTTGACCCATATCGTGATCGAGGAGGTGGATACGGATAACTGGGGATACGCGGGTATGACGACGACGCAGTTTCGAAGTCTTCCAAAGGAGTGAGTCTGCTCGTGATGGCGGTCTAATTGAGTACCTACCCATTGCTGCGATAACGGTCGCTTTTTTTGAGACACCGGGAGCCAGATTAGCCAAAAGAAACCAAGAGCGTTTGCCCACCCCCCTGGTGCCTCGCCCAGACTCGGCGTGCCCGAGGCGGCCTTAAAGCCGACCTGGCTCGTTCGTGCCTGCGCGGGGCCCCTGTGGGAGCGGGCTTGCCCGCGAAGGCGACCTGACAGCCAGCCCATACTTCCAACTGCCCCGCAAGTCCCATTGCGAGAGCGAGCTCGCTCGCGAAGACAGTGGCACACCCAGCACTGATTCAACCGCTCCCACCTTCGCCACAGTTCGGTTGTGTGGATGTTTGGGATTGATTACATGAGGTATCAACTCAAGTACCAGAACCCTGATTTATCAAACCTGAGCGCATCAATACCCTGAGCACAACCCGCGCCGCTCCCGGCGCAGCGGTTCAATCAATGTGATCAGGAGTCGATTTCATGAGTATCAACAAAACCGTCATCATCACCGGCGCTTCCAGCGGTATCGGCTTGGGCTTGGTCAAGGCATTCCTGGATCGGGGCTATAACGTGGTGGGCAATGCCCGTTCTCAATCCGGGCTGGACGCCGCTGCGGCCCAGTTCAACCATGCCGACCGGTTCATTGGCGTGGCCGGTGATATTGCCGACCCGGCCACCTCTACCCGTGTCGTTGCCAAAGCCGTCGAGGCCTTCGGCGGTGTGGACGGGTTGGTGAACAATGCGGGTTTCTTTCTACCCAAGCCATTCATCGAGTACAGCCCCCAGGACCTGGAAGCGCTGCTGGACACCAACCTCAAGGGCCTCGTGTATGCCAGCCAGGCAGCGGCCGCGCACATGATCGGCCGTCGCCAGGGCTTTATCGTCAACATCTCCGCCTCGGTGGCGCTGCAACCCAATATCCAGGTGCCGGCCGCGCTGCCGGTGTTGATCAAGGGCGGGGTCAACCAGATGACCCGCGCCCTGGCCCTGGAGTTGTCGCCCCATCACATCAAGGTCAACGCCGTCGCGCCCGGGATCATCGACACGCCGATGCATGACCCGGCGCACCGTGCGTTTCTCGATAACCTGGCGCCGGCGGGTCGTGTGGGGACGGTCGAGGAAATTGCCGAGGCCGTGCTTTATCTGGCAGGGGCCGATTTCACCACCGGCGTGGTATTGCCGGTGGATGGCGGGATGAGCACGGGCAAGTGGTGAGCATCAACTGCCCCGCTGTGTGGGAGCGAGCCTGCTCGCTCCCACAGGGATCAGAGGGTGTAGGAGATGCCAGCCTGCACAGTGCGCGGTGCGCCTGGGTAGGCGTAGACGTTACCGAACGCACCCTCTTCATAATCGGCGTCGAACAGGTTCTTCACGTCCAGGTTCAGGCGGATCCGCTCGTTGACTTTGTAGTAGCCCAGCAGGTCCACCACCGTGTAGCTGTCCATCGAGAAGGCATTCGCCGCCGTCTGGCCGGCGCGTTCGTCAACGTACCGGGCACCGGCGCCCAGCCCCAGGCCCTTGAGGCCGCCGTCCTGGAATTCGTAGACGTTCAACAGGCTGAAGGTGTTCTTGGGCACGTTGAGCAGGCGGGTCCCGCTTGGGATGCTGGTGTCCTTGGTCACCTCGGCATCGACGTAGGCATAGCCACCGATCACCCGCCACGCCGGTGTCAGGTTACCGGCCACGTTCAGGTCGAAGCCACGGCTGCGCACTTCGCCGGCGGCCACGCTGAAGGTGGAGTCCAGCGGGTCAGTGGTGAGCACGTTACGCTTCTCGATCTGATAGACCGCCGCGTCGACGCTCAACTGGCGATCCAGCGCTTCCCATTTCACACCCATCTCGTAGGACTTGCCCTCTTCCGGCTTGAAGCCGCCACCCTGGCGGCTGGCACCGGTGTTGGGCTTGAACGAGCGGGCCGTGTTGGCGTAGACCGCCACGGTGTCGGTCAGGTCGTAGATCACGCCCAGCCGCGGGGTGACCGCGCTGTCGTCTTTGCTCCAGCTCCTGCCATTGGGCACAAACGTCTCGTACTCATGCTCGAAGCGCTCGAATCGCGCCCCCGCCAGCACTTTCAAGCGCTCGGTCAGCGCCACCTGGTCCTGGACGAACAGGCCAAGGGTCTTGAGGTTTTCCTGGTCGTCGGTGGGGGTGCGGGTCAGCGCCGGGCGGGGCTGGCCGTACACCGGATCGAAGATATCAATGGGATAGGCCCCGGTCCCGGCCGCGGAGCGCTGAATGATGGACTGGTAGTCGTAGTCTTCGTACTCGATCCCGGTCAACAGCGTGTGCTCCAAGCCGCCCGTGGCGAAATGCCCGGTGAGGTTCAGTTGCGTGTCGCGGTCTGTCCATTCCAGCTTGCGGTAGTTGAAATTGCGCCCCAGGGTACGGCCGTCGGCGGCGATGCCGTTGCCTTCGATGGCATTGCCCTGCAACGTGCCGTCCAGCCATTGGGTGCCACCGGCCAGGGTCCAGTCGTCGTTGAGCATGTGCTCGAAACGCACTTGCAGCATGTTGTTGTCGTTGTGCAGTTTGCCGGCGTCCTTTTCGCCGAAGAAGGTCTCGCGCGATGCCGTGCCACGCTGGCCAGGATAGTGCGTCACACCCCGGTCCAGCGGATGGTTGTTGCGCATGAAGTCGCCTTCGAACGTCAGGCGCGTGGTGTCGTTGAGTTGCCAGGTCACCACCGGGGCGACGCCGTAGCGCTCGGTCTCGACGTGGTCGCGGAAGGTATCGCCACCCTCGCCGATCACGTTCAAGCGATAGGCCAGCGTGCCCGCTTCGTCCAACGGGCCGGACGCGTCCAGCGTGCCGCGACGCATGCCTTGGTCATTGAGCTGGCTGCCGAGGGTCACCGTGCGCTCGGCCAACGGCTGCTTGGACACCACGTTGAAGGTGCCGCCGGGGTCGCCACGCCCGTACAGCATGGTCGCCGGGCCGCGCAGCACTTCCAGGCGCTCGATGGTGTTGGCGTCGGGCATGTTCGGGTAACCCCGGTTGATCGGGAAGCCGTTGCGGTAGAACTCCCCCGTGGTGAAGCCGCGCACGGTGAAGGTGGTCAGGCCCTGGCCGCCGAAATTGTTGGCCCGGCCCACGCCGCCGGCGTAGTCGAGGGCATCTTGCAGGCGTGTGGCGCCGAGGTCTTCGACGGCGTCGCGCGACACCACGGAGATCGATTGCGGGGTTTCATGGATCGCGGTGTCGGTGCGGGTGGCGCTGGCCGAACGGGTGGCGTGATAGCCCTTGACCGGTCCCTGGGGATTTTCATAGTCGCCAGCGCCGACGATGTCGGTGGCTTGCAGCTCCATGGACGCCGGGGCGACAAGGGGCTCATCTGCCCAGGTGGATACGGAATAAGCCTGCAGCACACACAGTGAAACGAGAATCCGACGCATCGATGCACAATCCTAAGGGAAAAACGCCAACCCGCTGGGGCCGGCAAGAATGTGTCGCGAAAGATACAGCAACTCATTCCTGTTTGATATGTATTCCCATTAACACCCTGCATTTCCCTGCGCATATTCAGTTATCGCGGTGGCTGAGGGACTCTTGCTCGATTCGCTGGAAAAACCGTTGCGCGCGAACGTCCTGGACAAAGGCCACGTTCAGCCGCAGCCAGTCACACGCCTCACCCGCCGGCATGAAACTGGAACCCTGGGAGAGTTGCACCTGCGTTTCCTGGGCAATCTGCTGCACCCGGTCGGCAGCCAGGTGTCGCGGCCGGGCCCACACGAACAGGCCGCCGGTGGGTTCGGCAAAAACCTCCCAATGCGCCTGGTCGAGTTGGCGAAGGGTGCTTGCCATCTGCTTGTTCAGCCGTTGGCGCAGGCGCTGGATCAACTTGCGATACGCGCCGTTGGCGAGCAACGCCGCCACGACGTTCTCCGCCAGCAGCGAGCAGCCGATGCCGGTCACCATCTTGACCTCGGCCAGCCGGTTGATGATGTCGGGCTGGGCAACCACGTAACCGACACGCAAGGAGCTGGACAAGGTCTTGGAAAAACTCGCGAGGTAGATCACCCGGTCCAGCCCGTCCAGGGTCGCCAGCCGGGACGTCACGCCGTTCTGGAAGTCGGCGTAGATGTCGTCCTCGATCAGCTTGAAGTCATGCTGGTTGGCCAGTTGCAGCAAGCGGTACGCCACGCTCGGTGCCAGGCTGGTGCCGGTGGGGTTCTGGTACATGCTGTTGAGGAAGAAATAGGCGGGTTTGTGCTGCTCCAGCAAGCGCTCCAGGTCCTCGATAGCCGGGCCCTGGGTGCCTCGCGCCACCGCCAGGGTCCTGACCCCGTGCAGCCTCAGCAGGTTGAACAGGTTGTAGTAGCCGGGGCTCTCCACCAGTACCAGGTCACCGGGTTTGAGCAGCGTGCGCACCAGCAGGTCAAGGCCCTGGCTGGCCCCCTGGGTCGTGAGAATCTGCGGCAGGTCGACGTGGATGTCGATCAGGTCCAGGCGTTTCTGAATGTGCTGGCGCAGCTCGACCGACCCCAGCGGCGTGCTGTAGTTGAACAGGGCGTGGTTGTCGCTGCGCACCACCTGGCGGATGGCCTGGCCCAGGTCGGTGTCGTCCCGCCAGGCGTCGGGCAGCCAGCCGCAGCCGAGCTTGAGCCGCGAAGACTGCGGCTCGAACAAGGCCCATGCGCCCTCCTCTTCGCCCACCGCCGGTTCCTTCGGGCGCGACACCTGGGGCGCGACGAAAAAACCCGACCCATGCCGGGACTCCAACACCCCACTGGCAACCAGTTGGTCGTAGGCCTTGATCACACACGCCAGGCTCACGCCGTTTTCCTGGGCCAGTTGCCGGATCGAGGGCATCCGGGCACCGGGGCGGATGCGCTGGCGCTTTATCCAGCCCAGCAACTGCGCCACCAGTTGCCGGACCATCGGCTCGGCGGCATTGCGATCGATGTTCAGGTCCATGGCACGCCTTTTAAGTGTTCGCTGTTTTTTGGCGAACAGTTAAACACAAAACGCCCCGGGCTGTTTCTTGTTCCTGGGGGAGTCGGCGGTGATAGTCCTCGGGACTTACGATTTCCTGAGGAACGCGCTTGAACGCACAGTATCGACACTCATGGGGGCTGGCTTTTGGCTTGTGCCTGATCACCCTGGCCGTGAACCTGCAGGCACCGTTGTACACCGCCTATGCGCAGGCTTCCGGTCATGGGGCCGGCGCCACGGCGGTGGCCTTTTCCTGTTATGTGCTGGGGGTGCTGCCGGTGTTGTTGGCCTTCGGCGGGATCGCCGACCGAGTGGGCCGCCGGCCCTTGATCCTGTTGGCGCTGGGCCTGTCGATGCTGGCGACGGTGGTCACCTCGATCTGGCCGAACCTGGTCGCGCTGGGCCTGGCGCGGCTGATGATGGGCGTCGGCACGGGGCTCGCTTCGGCGACCGCGACGGCCTACATGACCGAACTGATGATCGGCGGCGACACCCGCGCGGCTGCCAACCGGGTCACCGCCAGTACCTCGCTGGGCTTCGGCCTCGGCGCGGCATTGACCAGCCTGTTCCTGATCGTCCAGCACAGCGTCGTGCCCGGCAGTTTTTGGCTGCAACTGACCCTGGCGGCCCTGGCGATGGGCGTGGTCGTCCGGTTGCCGGACCCTGCCACGCGCAACGGCCATGCACCGCTGCTGCGCCTGCCGCTGTTTCCCGCTGGCAGCCTGCCCTACAGCTTTTCGATGCTGCTGGCCTGGGCCACCTCGGGGCTGGTCATCGCGATATTGCCATCGGTGCTGGCCGCCCACGCCTTGCAGCAGTGGTCGGGCCTGTCGACCTTTACCGTGATCAGTTGCGGGCTGCTCTTCCAGCCCTGGGCCCGCCGCCTGCCCCCGGCCCGGGCCACCGGCATCGGCTTGCTGGTGCTGCCCGTAAGCTATGCGCTACTGGCGTGGGGCGCCAGCAACGGTTCGCTGCTCGCGGTGCTGTTGGGCGCCCTGGGGGCCAGCAGCGCGTGCTACGGTTTTCTGTACCTGGGTGGGTTATCGGCGATCACGGCCATGGCCGGCCTGGAAAAGGCCCGGGTCAGCGCCGGTTTTTTCCTGTTCGCGTATATCGGTTTCAGTCTTCCGGTGGTGGTCACCGGCGTGGTGGCCGACGCGTTCGGCGCCGATATGGCGTTGATCCTGTTCGGGGTGGCGTTGATGGTCGGATCGTTGGTCACCGGGTGGGTGGTTGTTCGCAAGGTGGAACCTGTGGCGAGGGCGCTTGCTCCCGCTCAATTGAGTGACAATCACTGAAATGGGGCTGCTGCGCAGCCCAGCGGGAGCAAGCTCCCTCGCCACGGGATAAAGCTCGCAGCAAGGCTCGACACTGGCTTCGGCAAAGTCGTATACCATATCCCCAACTCCACCAGCCGACCTGCCGCCGTGACCTTATCCAAGTTCAACCTGCCTGATCTGGGCAACACCCCCACCACTTCGGAAATCATCACCCGTCACCTGCGCGATGCCATCGTGGCCGGGCATTTTGCCGAAGACGAGCCGATTCGCCAGGACGACATCGCCCGGCAGTTCAACGTCAGCAAGATCCCCGTACGCGAAGCCCTCAAGCGCCTGGAGGCCGAGGGCCTGGTGATGTTCCAGCGCAATCGCGGGGCGATGGTCACGCGCATCTCCGAGGCGGAACTGGCGCAGATGTTCGAGGTACGCATGTTACTGGAGGACAAGGTGCTGCGCCTGGCGATCCCGAACATGACCGAAGACACCTTCGCCCGCGCGGACAGTATTTGCCGGGAGTTCATCGGCGAGGACGATGTGGGCCGCTGGGCCGAGCTGAACTGGCAATTGCATGCCTGTCTCTACGAACCGGCACAACGGCCGTTCCTGGTGGGGCTGATCCGTTCGGTCCACGACAAACTGGAGCGCTACCTGCGCATGCAGATGAGCCTGTCGGCCGGCAAGGACCGCGCCGACCACGAGCATCGGGAAATCCTCGACGCCTGCCGCGCCGGCGATGTCGAACGGGCGGTGAAACTCCTGGACGAACACATCGCCGGCGTCTGCAAGACCTTGTTCGAGTTCCTGCCTTCCAGCCATTGACGACCGGGGGCATCCCCCGGCGCTTTTGTGGGAGCGAGCTTGCTCGCGAAGACGGCGGCACATCCAATCTCATCGTCACTGACCCACCGCTTTCGCGAGCAAGCTCGCTCCCACAGGGATAGTGGATTTCACGCACATACCGGGTATCCCCCCGGCGCTTTTGTGGGAGCGAGCTTGCTCGCGAAGACGGCGGCACATCCAATCTCACCGTCACAGACCCACCGCTTTCGCGAGCAAGCTCGCTCCCACAGGGATAGTGGATTTCACGCACATACCGGGCATCCTCCCGGCGCTTTTGTGGGAGCGAGCTTGCTCGCGAAGACGGCGGCACATCCAAATTCACCATCATTGACCCACCGCTTTCGCGAGCAAGCTCGCTCCCACAGGGATAGTGGATTCCACACAAATACTGGGCAGCCCCCAGCGCTTTTGTGGGAGCGGGCTTGTTCGCGAAGACGGCGGCACATCCAATCTCACCGTCACTGACCCACCGCTTTCGCGAGCAAGCTCGCTCCCACAGGGATAGTGGATTTCACGCACATACCGGGCATCCTCCCGGCGCTTTTGTGGGAGCGAGCTTGCTCGCGAAGACGGCGGCACATCCAATCTCACCGTCACAGACCCACCGCTTTCGCGAGCAAGCCCGCTCCCACACAGAGCTGGGGTTCCCGCGATGTTTAGAACAGGTTCTGCACCTGTTCCAGCACGGCGCGGTTCATCTGGCCAGTGTGGGTGTGCAGGCTGACGTAGCTTTGCAGCATGTCGAGCTTGGTATTGAGCAGGTCTCGACGGGCCTGGAACACCCGTTGCTGGGCGTCGAGGATGTCCACGGTGGAACGCACGCCGCCCTGGAAGCCTTTTTCCGTCGAGGTCAGCGCACGCTGATTGGACTCCACCGCCCGCTGCATCGCCTTGCTCTTGGCAAACCCCGCCACGACGCCCAGGTAGTCGGTCTCGATGTCCTCGGCCAGTTGCTGGCGTTGCACGTCGTAGTCGGACTGGGCCCCGGCCAGTTGCGCCTCGGCCTTGGCCACCGACGCACGCACCGCGCCGCCACGGTACAACGGGATGTCCAGTTGCACGCCGACGTAATAAGTGTCCTGGCGCGGGTCGAGTTCCTGGTATTGGCGGGTTTCCCGGCGGGTCAGTTGAGTGGTCAGGGACAAGGTCGGGTAGTGCCCGGCGCGCTGGCTGTCGGCCTGGGCCTCGGCGACCTTGACCGCCGCCAGCCGCGCGGCCAACTCGGGGCTGGCGTCGCGGGCGATCGCCGTCCAGTAGGGCAAGTCCTGCTCTGGTGGAATCGGGTTGGCGGTGGCCAGTTCCTCGCGCATGGGCTGGATGTCCTCGATCGGTACACTGGTGCGCCCGGACAATGCCCGCAGCGCCGCCACCCGGCGCGCCTGGGCTTCGGCCTCCTGGGCATCGACCAGGTCGAGCCGCGCCTGGGCCTCATCGATATCGGTGATCGCGCCCTGGCCGCCCTGATAGAGTTTCTTGCTCTGAATGACCAGGCCGTTGATCGCCGCCTTCTGCTGGGCGATCAACTTGATTTCGTTTTCGGCCCGAGCCACGTCGAAGTAGCCCTTGGCGACACGGTCATACAAGGTCTGGCCGGCAACGTCGAACACCTGTACGCCCAATTGCCCCCGCGCCTTGCCCTCCTGGTACGCCGCCCAGCGCCCCTTGTCATAGAGCGGCTGCTGCGCCGCCAGGGTGACGCTGTTCGCCTGGTAGTCGTTACTGTTGACATAGCTGCGGTCATCGCCGCCATCGGTACGGCCGCCGTAGCCATAACGTGAACTCAACGACACCTGCGGATAGAGCCCGCCCCGGCCGATCGCCTCTTCGTTCCGAGAAGCATCGAAAGCATGGGCGGCCGATTGCACGGTCGGGTCGTTGAGCCGCGAGGCGTCGTACGCAGCGGTCAGGCTCAAGCCCCCTTCGGCCGCCCAGGCGGGGCCGATCACCGCCCAACTGGTGCACAGGCCCAGCAACATCCGGGCGCGGTAACGGTGACGGTCGGTCATGCTCATTCCTCCTTGAAGGCCGCCAGCAAGCGTTCGCGCAAAGGCTTCATCAGGTAGTTCATCAAGGTGCGCTCCCCCGTCACCACCGTCACGTCGGCGAGCATGCCCGGGCGGACCAACAGCCCGGCACCCTGCAACGCTGCGACGGTCTCGGCGGGGATCTCGACCTTGGCGGAAAAATACGGCTGGTGGGTCTGTTCGTTGATCAACTGATCCGCTGAAACCGTCGTCACCGTGCCGGTGACCGTCGGCGTGTCGACCCGTTGCAGCGCGGTGAAGTGCACATGCACCGGCAGCCCGGGCCGCAGCTTGTTGGCCATCAACGGTTCGAAACGCGCAGTGATCGCCATGGGTGCGTCCAGTGGAACCACCTGCATCAAGGTCTGCCCCGCTTGCGCCACGCCGCCGACGGTATGAATGTTCACGTCCATGACTTGCCCGGACACCGGCGCGCGGATCGCCCCGTTGTCGACTTCGAACTGCAAGGCGCGAATCTGATCGGCATAGCCTGCGGCTTCGGCCGAGACTTCGCTGAGCTGGGTTTCGGCGTCCCGACGAAACTCCTGCTGCGCCTGCAAGGCCTTGAGCCGGCTTTCGTTGATGGCCTGGCGCGTCCTGCCGACGTCGCCGACGCCCGAGGCGATCTGCCCGGCCAGTTGCGCCGCGTTGCGCTCAGCCTCGAAGAGTTTGTTGCGCGGCACGTAGCCCTCCCGCGCCAGGTCACGCAGCCCTTCGAGCTCCTGCTGCTGGAAACGCATCTGCGCGTCGTAGTTGCGCTTCACGCCTTCGTAGCCCAGCAACTGCTGCTGCAACGCCGCGGCCTCGTGCTCGATGATCTGCAAGCGGCTGCCCAGCTCGGCGCGCCGGGTCAGGAACAGTTGGCTCTGCAACGCCATGGACGCCTTGACCCGTGGCTCGTCGGCACGCGCCAGCAGCTCCGGCGGCCATTGGATCTCGGCATTGCCCAGGCGCTCGGCAATCAGCCGTGCCTCGACGCTGCGATCGTTGAGCAACTTGCCCAGGGTTACGTCCAGTTGCGACTGTGCCTGCACGGTGTTGAGCTGCACCAGCAACTGCCCTTGGGTGACGCGGTCGCCGTCGCTGACCAGCAGTTTCTCCACCACCCCGCCGACCAGCGACTGCACCGCCTTGCGCTCGCCCGCCACCACCACGGTGCCGCTGCCCACCACGCCCTGGTCGAGCGGCGCCAGGCAGGCCCAGAGCAGGAAGCCGCCCAGGGCGAGCACCAGGAAACCGACACCATAGCGCGCCGCGCCACGGGCATCGGTGCTGGCGGTGGGCAGCGTCGAGCTGCTGCGAACACTCACCCCGTGCTCGCTGTAGGTGTGCGCTCCCGGCGTCAGATCACGCATCTTTGCCTGCCTCCCTCACCGCGGCCGGCCTCGGGCCCGGCATCAACGCCTTGAGAACCCGGTCCCGAGGGCCGAACGCCTGTTGCGTGCCGTCCTTGAGCACCAGGATGTGATCGACCACCGCCAGCACGTTCGGCCGGTGGGTGATCAGCACCACCGTGCTGCCCGCCGCCTTGAGCGCGTTGATGGCCTGCACCAGCGCCAGTTCGCCGGCTTCATCGAGGTTGGAATTGGGTTCATCGAGCACGATCAGCGACGGCCGCCCATAGAGCGCGCGGGCCAGCCCGAGGCGCTGTTTCTGCCCGCCGGACAAGCCCAGCCCACCAGGGCCCAGCGGCGTGTCGTAGCCCTTGGGAAAACGCAGGATCATCTCGTGGATCCCGGCCAGGCGTCCGGCGGCGATGATCTTGTCCGCGTCCTGTTCGCCGAAGCGGGCGATGTTGTCGGCCACGCTGCCGTCGAACAGTTCGATGTCCTGGGGCAGGTAGCCCAGGTGCGGGCCCAGGGCGTCGTGGGTCCACTGGCTGATCTCGGCGTCGTCCAGGCGCACCGAGCCGCCCATGGCCGGCCAGACCCCAACCAGTGCCCTGGCGAGGGTCGATTTACCGCTGGCGCTGGGTCCGACAACGGCCAGCACGTCCCCTTTGGCCAGGCTGAACTGGATGCCCCGCAGAATCGGCTGCGTGGCACCCGGCGTACCGACGTACAGTTGCTCAAGGCGCACCGCGCCGCTGGGGGGCGGCAACGGCATGCGCAGGCGTTCGCGCGGATGCTGGGCCAACAACTGGCTCAAGCGCTGGTAGCTCTGGCGCCCGGCGTTGAATTGCTTCCACGAACCGATGGCGATTTCCACCGGCGCCAGGGCCCGTCCCAGCAACAGCGACATCGCGATCATCATGCCTGCCGACAACTGCCCTTCCAGCACCAGCAGCGCGCCCAGCCCCAATGACAACGACTGGCCCGAGATGCGCACGAAACGCGTCGCCGAGGTGATGCGCGCACCGCGATCGCTGGCGTGGGCCTGGGCCGCAATGATGCGCTGCTGCAACAGGCTCCAGCGTTGGCGCAACGGCCCGAGCATGCCCAGGGCCTGGATCACTTCGGCGTTGTGCAAGGTGCTGTTGACGTAAACCGCCGATTGCACGCCCAACCGATTGGCTTCCCCCAGGCGCGTGCGCGTCGCCAGTTCCCCCCACAGCGCCAGGCCGACCAGCACCAGGGCGAGGATCAACGTCAACACGCCGAACCAGGGATGAAAGATGAACGCCACCAACAGGAAGATCGGCAGCCACGGCGCATCGAGCAAGGCGATCAGGCCCTGGCCGGTGATCAGTTGCCGCAGCGTGGCCAGGTCGGTGAGCACCTGGGCCGGGTTGGCGTTGTGCTCGCGCAGGCTGCGGGCGAAGGCCGCGTCGAAGATCCGCTCGCCGAGGGCGTCGTCGAGCCCGGCGCTCATGCGGATCATCACCTCCCCGCGCACCCACTCGATCAACGCACTGAACAGGAACAGGCCCAGGGCGATCAAGGTGAGCATGAACAGCGTGGTTTCGTTGCGACTGGTGAGCACCCGGTCGTACACCTGCATCATGTACAGGGACGGCACCAGCACCAGCAGGTTGATCACCCCACTGAACAGCGCAAGCGACCAGAACACCCGGCGATAGCTCAGTAAAGCGGCATCAATGTCATGACGCGGATCGAGAAGCAAACCCATAGAATGTCGCCCGCAAAAGAAAGAGTCGGTCCAAGACGCAATCCATCGCGCGCTTTCTGCCCGGAGGCATTGGAGAAAACACTCACGTCGCTTTCAGTGACGATCCTCGTCGCTACAGGCGCCAATAACTGACAACGCCGCTACCGGTTAGTGCCGGTTCGACAGGCTGGGTTTTTACAGTGGGTGACCAGCGGGAGGGTTGTGCTGCAAGCCAGGGTTTTCGGGGCCTCGAACGGGCCCCGGGTGTGGATTTCTTGGCGCCAGCAACGTGGCGCCAAGCGGGCGAAAAACGCCGCCGGACTATCCGAGGGAAGCGGCCCGTTCGGGCTGCGCATGCTGCCGGGAAGTCACCAGCCCGATGAACGAAATCACCAGCGCCAGCCCCAGGGTGGTGCTCACTTCACTGCGGTGTTCGGGCGTCACCATCATCACCGCCAGCGCCGCCGAGATGAACACGATCACCAGCCAGGTCAGCCACGGGAACAGCCACATGTGAAAAGCCAGCTCGACGTTCTGCCGATGCAGCATCCTGCGCATGCGCAGCTGGGAAATGGCAATTACCAGGTACACCAGCAATGCGATGGCGCCGGAGCTGGCGAGCAGGAACTGGAACAGCCCCGCCGGCATGAAGTAGCTGAACAAGGTGACCCCTGCCCCCAGCACAGTGCTGGCGATCACCGCCGAGCGCGGGACACCGGCCGCGGACGTCACTTTCAGCGCCTTCGGCGCATCACCGCGGCGCCCCAGGGAATACAGCATGCGTGAGGCGATGTAGATCGAGGAGTTCATGCAACTGGCCACGGCAATCAGCACCACCGCATCAACCATGAGCTTGGCGTGGGGAATGTTCATCAGTTCCAGCGCACGCTGGTAGGAGCCCACGGACGCCAGCAGCGGATCGTTCCAAGGCACCACGGAAATGACCACGAAGATCGACAGCAGGTAGAACACCCCGATTCGCCAGATCACCGACCGGGTCGCCTTGGCGATGTTCTGGGCCGGATCGTTGGACTCGGCCGCCGCGATGGTCACCGCCTCGGTGCCGATGAAGCTGAACATGATGGTGATGAAAGCACCGACCACCGCCGACAGGCCGTTGGGCGCGAACCCGCCGTGTTCTTCCATCAAGCGGCTCAGGCCGCTGGCTTCCCGCTCGGGGATCCAGCCCATCAACACGGCACCTCCCAGAGAAATGAAACCGATGATCGCCACCACCTTGGCCATCGCGAACCAGAACTCGAACTCCCCGTACTTGGCCACGCTGAACAGGTTGGTCACGGCCAACAGGACAATGGACGCCGAGGCAAACACCCAGGCGTCCACGGCCGGAAACCACTGGTTCAGGACATGCCCGGCGGCCAGCGCCTCGATCGGTATCACCAGCACCCAGAACCACCAGTAGAGCCAGCCGATGGTGAAGCCCGCCCAACGGCCGATGGCCTGGTCGGCGTAGGTGGAAAAGGATCCGGTGTCCGGGTTGGCCACCGCCATTTCACCCAGCATGCGCATGACAAGGACCACCAACAGCCCGGAAAACAAGTAAGCCAGCAAGACGGCCGGGCCGGCGGCGGCGATAGCGTGTCCGGAGCCGACGAACAGGCCCGCGCCGATGATCCCGGCGATGGACAGCATGGTGACGTGACGAGGCTTGAAGCCCTGCGCCAGATGGCCGTTCGAATCCTTGAAGCTGGGGCTGGTCATTTTCTTATTCTCTTTTGATCGGCATTGAGGCGTAGACAGGGATCAGTGGGTGACTGCCCCTCTTGAAGCGCTAACTTCCGGTTTTTCCTGGTCCCCCCTTTACGTATCTGTGTAACCGGATGGAATGACGCGTCACGTTACCTGCCTTGCCGACGGGAAAAATTACCTGAGCGCGCCGCGTCAGTGCCTGATCTCGCCACTGCCGGCCCCCCCTTCCAGAGCCGAACCAAAAGGCCAGTATTTGAAATGAGTGCTTCAAATATTTTATCCAGTTAAGTATTTTGCACAGGTATGCGGAAGCCCGCTCGCCCCCACCTTTGCGGCAGAGGGACGGTGGTGTGCGGCGGCCGCCTCTTCTCTCCCAGACAAGGACCTCCCGTGAGCGGACTGCGTGAACGCCAGAAAGCCGAACGACGGCAAGCCATCAGCAAAGCGGCCATCGAACTGTTCGAGCGCCAGGGCTACCAGGACACCACCATCGAACAGATCGCCAGCCAGGCCGGCGTCTCGGCGCCCACCGTGTTCAAGTACTTCGGCAACAAGCAGGAAATCATCCTGGAAATCCTCCACGAGGCCGACCAGCGCGCGCTCAAGGACACCCGCAGCCAGATCCCCGGGATTGAAGACCCGGTCGAGGCGATGTGTTACCTGGAGCGATTACTGACCGGGTACGCCCTGGAAGTCATGCACCCGAGCCTGTGGCGCGAACTGCTGCCGCTGATCCTGTTCGGGGGCGACAACGATTTGCCCGAAGGCTATCGCGCCATGAACGATGCGCTGCGAGCCGAAATCAGCGGCCTGCTCAGGGAGTTGCAAGCGGCCGGCAAGCTGCGCGCCGACCTCGACGTGGAACTGGCCGCCTTCCTGCTCAATGACTATTCGCACCTGCAACTGTATCGGCTGGTCAACCAGCAACAGCCGGATGTCGAGGCTCACTCCAGCCAGGTCCGGCGGATCACCGAGCTGCTGTTCCAAGGCATGCGGGCCTGATTAAGCCATGGAAAAGGCCCGGCGCCACGACGCCGGGCCAGCCTGCTCAGCGATTGCTCTTGATGGTGGTCCAGGTGCGCGTGCGGATCCGCTCGACGGCGGCCGGCACCGGCTCCAGGGCAAACAGCGTCTTGCGGGCTTCGTCCGGCACGTACATGGCGGGGTTGTTGCGGATCTCGGCATTTACCAGCGCGGTGGCATCCTTGTTGGGGTTGGGGTAGCCGATCTTGTTGCTGATCCGGGCAATCACGTCCGGGCGCAGGATGTAGTTGATGAAGGCGTAGGCCTCTTGGGTGTGAGGGGCATTGGTCGGCACCATCATCACGTCCGACCACACCGGCGCGCCCTCCTTCGGCAAGGCCATCTCGACCTTGACGCCCTTGCCCGCGGCATCGGCCAGTTGCTTGGCCAGGGCCACGCCGCCGGACCAGCCCACGGCGACGCACACATCACCGTTGGCCAGGTCCATGCCGTAGCGCGATGAACTGAAATAGTTGATGTAGGGGCGAATCTTCAGCATCGCGGCCTGGGCCTTCGGGTAGTCCTCGCGCTTCAGGCTATTGGGATCGAGGCCTTCGTAGTGCAAGGCGATCGGGATGATTTCGTTGGCGGCATCGAGAAAGCCCACGCCACAGCTGGCCAGCCTGGAGAGATTCTGCTCCTTGAAGATGATGTCCCAGCTGTTCATCTGCACATCGGCGCCCAGCGCCTTGCGCACCTTGTCGACGTTGTAGCCGATCAACGTGGTGCCCCAGAGGTACGGCACGGCGTAGCGGTTACCGGTGTCGCCCACCGCTTCGAGGGACTTCATGAACTCCGGGTCCAGGTGCTGCCAGTTGGGCAATTGGCTGCGGTCCAGTGGCTGGACGGCACCGGCGGCGATCAGGTGGCTGACGTTGGAGCTGCTCGGGTAGACCACGTCATACCCGGAGTTGCCGGTCAACAGCTTGGACTCCAGGGTCTCGACACTGTCGAATACGTCGTAGATCGGTCGAATACCGGTTTCTTCCTGGAAGCTCTTGAGGATTTCCGGCGGCAGGTACTCGATCCAGTTGTAGATCCGCACCGTGCGTTCGTCGGCCATCCCCGCGCCGCTGACCAACAATGAAATCAAACCGCCCAGCAAGGTGTTACGCAACGACTTGTACATGGGAAAAACTCCAGCGCGGCCGCGAAGGCTCGCGACACTTAATAGCGGTAGGTAAAGGACATTTCCAGCGCGCTGAATGTCTGGTCATCGCCAAACACCTGCTTGGCCGCGGCCATGGGCTTGACCCAGTTATAGGACAGCGACGTCACCAGCGCCCTGGACGGCGCCCAATCAAGGAAGACGACGCTCTCGTCGGCAAAACGCCGGTCATTGACGGCGGCCCCCATGTAGTTTTTTTCGTCCAGCCAGAACTGGTAGTGGATCGTTCCCAAGGTCAGCGTTTCGTTGAGGTGCGTCTTGAGGGAGAACTGCTGGACATTTTCATTGCTGTTGAACAGCAGGTAGTTGCCGACCACATCGCCCACCAGCCAGGTGCCCCAGTCGACATAACCCTTGCTGAGCGGGTCCCAGGACGCCTGACGGTTGTCGGCGAGGTTGTCGTCCCCGGAAAAGTGGGTGTAGCGATAGCCGATGATCGGGGTCAGCGGCACGTTTTCGAAGGCATAGTCGGCCTGGGCGTACCAGGCCTCGGCGTCATAGTCGACGCCTTCGCCGTGCCCGCGCTCTACGGCATATTCAGCGTTGAGCGTCAGCGCCGGCACGCCCGGCACCTTGGCGTTGAGCGCCCGGACGTTGTACACCTGCATGCCGTCGCGGCGCAGCGGCGTCGCGCCCTTGGGGCCCAGGGCATTGACCTTCATGGCCATGGCCCCGAGCGTCACCTGGTCGACGAGGTTGTAGTCGAGGTTGGCGCCGGTCATGCGGAAGTCGCCCAGGTCGCCGTCAGTGCGCAAGGAGAAAGCTTGGGTCTTCAATGCGCCATGGTCCCAGGCCAACAGCGCCGATTCCTTGAAGGCGGTTCTTGGCGCGAGCCAATAGGCGCCGTCCTTGAACTGGTCGAGGTCGCCGTCCATGACAATGAAACCGGTGCCGATCATGTAGTTTTGGCGCCCGGCCGTGAAGGTCCACTCCCCGGCGCGAAAACCGCCATAGAACTCTTCAGTGGAGACCTCGCCGTCGGAACGCCGTGTGAAGCCACCGGCGTCGCCGTCGCCCAGGGTCGTCGCCGCCACCAGCGAGCCCCCGGCCAACAGGCTGAAGTCGGGCTGCAAGGCATATTCGAGCTTGACGCCGGGCTTGAGGTAGAACTCTTGCCAATCGATTTTCGTGCCGTCGTTGCGGCGGCTGCGCAGATCGATCCGGCCCGCGCCGAAATTGACCTGGCGGGTCGAGAGGATGGCGCCGCCCGCCGTCAGGTTGGCCTCGCCCTTGAGGTTGCCGTCCTCGAACGTGTAGCCCGCCAGGACCGCTTGGGTGGTCAGGGGTAACCCGAACGCCAGCAACGTTCGGGACAAACGCATCATGGAAACCATTTGGAGCTCCTGTGTGATTATTGTTGTTACAGGGCAGTGAATGGCGGCGCAAAGCGTCGCCCAACACCTGGCCAGGCCAGGTGAATGGAACGCAGGTTTCTTATCGTCGGGCGCGGGTCAGTCGCGCAGTTGCGCGGCGATGGCTCGCAGCATGCGTACGCTGTCGGTGTCGAACGGGCCGATGGCGTCATCCAGCGAAGACTGCTTGACGATCACCACGCCGGAAGGTTTGTCGACAAACAGGTATTGGCCATGAATGCCACCGGCCATGATCGCCTGGCTGTGGTCGTTGAAGACGTACCACTGGCTGCGGTAGGACGCGCCGGGGGTCCAGGCGTGGAAGTCGGCTGACGTCGCATAGACCGCCGGGTCGGCACCGGCGGCGATGCGGGCCACCGTCTCGGCCGAGAGCAGTTGTCGTTCGCCCTGGCGGCCGTCGTTGGCCAGCAGGCGTCCGAAACGCGCCATGTCCCGCAACGTCGCGCTGAAACCGGCGCCGGCCACGCTGCGGCCCCACGGATCGGCCATGAAGTAGCCGTCGCGCTCGCAGCCCAACTGGCGCCATACGGTTTGCAGCAACTGGTGACAGGCCTTGCCACTGGCCCGCTCCATGACCCAGGCCAAGGCTTCGGTGGTCGCCGTCACGTAGCTGAAGAAGCCGCCGTGCTGGCCGCGCTTTTTCAGGGACGGCAGGAACTGATATAGCGACTCGAACTGCGCGTATTGCGCCGGCGCCGGCTGGAACCCGCAGGCATAGCCGTACTGGGAGCTCTCGGAATCCGGGTCTTCGTAGACTTCGCTGTAGTCGATACCCACCGCCATGTCGAACAACTGTCGCACGGTGGCATCGCCGAACGCGCTGCCCGCCAGCTCGGGCACGTAGAAGGCAGCGGGTAATGTCGGGTCCAGCACACCGTCGCACACCAGTTGCTCGCCCAAGGTGCCGACCAGCGACTTGGTCACCGAAAACATGACGTGCCGGTCCTCGGGGCGCTGCCCGTTGAAGTAGCGCTCATACAGCACCGTGTCGCCCTGCAGCACCAGGAAGGCGTCGGTCTGGCTGGCGACCAGGTGGTCGATCACGCTGATGCTCAAGCCGCATTCGCTGTCGAAGTGCAGCTTGTCCAGGGGCTGTGGCGCCTGCTTGAACTCACTGACCGGCCCGCTGCCCGCCTGCACGTCGATGGTGGGACGCAGGCGTGCCAGGTTGCGAAACCCCCACTGGTTGAACGGGGGTTGCATCCAGTTGTTCCAGGTGACGCGGTGGTGGGGTTCGGCGGGAAAGCCCTGCATGAGCAATGGCCCGTGGCGGGCGGCGTGCAAGGAAGATTCGTTGGCCTCGACGTAAAGGCTTGCCAAGGTTGGCAGGGTGTTCTGACTCATCGGGGTTGCCCCTGAACAGTGACTCTGCGTGAAAGCAGATGCAGGGAAATAATTATCCGATAATTTCTTTTAGTCAATAAATGTTTTTACAGACAATCTTCTTTGCAACGACCTGAGCGACACCGCGTCGCAGCGCGGCGATGGCTTTAAGTAAATAACCAAAAGTTATTTGTTAACAATTTCTTAGATCATTTAGATTAAACCTTAAGCCGAATGGCTCGCGGGGTGCTGCCATCAAGGAGTGTTGGTCCTCACCCGACCTCAATCTCATCAACGGGTGCCATCGTCATGCAACTCCTCACGCTCCCCCCCTCCCCCAGCCTGGCCACGTCGATCCGCGCAACGGCCCAGGTCTTCGAGGACCCCAGCTCTCGTGCCTTGCTGGCTCATTTGCAACAAGTCGCCCCCAGTGACGCCAGCGTGCTGATCATCGGCCAGACCGGCACCGGCAAAGAGTTGGTGGCCCGCCACGTGCACAACCTCAGCGCCCGCCGCGACAAGCCGTTCATTGCGGTCAACTGCGGGGCCTTTTCCGAAACGCTGGTCGAAGCCGAGCTGTTCGGGCACGAGAAAGGTGCCTTCACCGGCGCGCTGACCGCCAAGGCCGGCTGGTTCGAGGAAGCCGATGGCGGCACGCTGTTCCTCGATGAAATCGGTGACCTTCCGTTGCCCATCCAAGTCAAGTTGCTCCGTGTGCTGCAAGAGCGCGAGGTGGTACGCCTGGGTTCGCGCAAGAGCATCAGGATCAACGTGCGGGTGCTCGCGGCCACCAACGTGCAGCTGGAAAAAGCCATCAACGCCGGCCATTTTCGCGAAGACCTCTACTACCGCCTCAACGTGGTCACCCTGGTGCTCAAGCCGCTGCGCGAGCGGCCCGGCGACATCCTGCCGCTGATCCGCCATTTCATCGCCGAGTACAGCCGCAAGCTCGGCCTCGGCGACGTGACCCTGGACGCCCAGGCGCAGCGCAAACTGCTCGACTATTCCTGGCCAGGCAACATCCGTGAGCTGGAAAATGTCATCCATCACACCTTGCTGATCTGCCGTCACCGGGTGATCGGCGTGCAGGACCTGCATTTGTCGAACCTGCGCATCGAACGCCAGGACACCACCCAGGCGTGCCTGCCGCAAGACCCCGAGGCGCTGTTGCAAAGAGCCCTGGAAAAACTGCTCGAACAGGAACAGGGCGACTTGCATGAAAAGGTCGAAGCCGAGCTGTTGCGCGCCACCTACCGCTACGCCAACTGCAACCAGGTCCATACCGCGCAACTGTTGGGGCTCAGCCGCAATGTCACCCGCAGCCTGCTGATCAAGATCGGCGAACTGGTGGTCAACCGACGTCGCTCCCCACTCGACACCCGGGACGGCCAGGTGATCAACCTGTCAACCTGAAACCGCACCGGCACTCACAGCCTGGCGCCCCGCGCCACCGGTCCGCGCGCCCAGGTAGAAATCCTGGAGATCGCTGCGGGCCGCCAGTTGCCCGGCGCTGCCTTCGCTCACCACGCGACCGCTTTCCAGTACATAGCCGTAGTGCGCGTGACGCAGGGCAACGTTGATGTTCTGCTCGGCGACCAGGAAGCTGACGCCGTCATGCCGGTTGAGCTGGTGAATGATGGCGAAGATCTCCTCGACGACCTGCGGGGCCAGCCCCATCGACGGTTCGTCCAGCAAGACCAATCGCGGCTTGGCCATCAACGCGCGGCCGATGGCGATCATCTGTTGCTCGCCGCCGGAGGTGTAGCCGGCCAGGCTGTTGCGCCGCAGCTTCAAACGCGGGAAATGACCATAGACCCACTCCAGGTCGGCCAGCAACTGGCGCCGCGGAGCCTGGCGCGCCAGGGCACCGGCCAAAAGGTTTTCCTCCACGGTCAGTTGGGCAAAGCAATGCCGGCCCTCCAGCACCTGCACCAGGCCGTTCGCCGCCAGGGTGTGAGGGGCACTGTGGGTCACCTCCGCGCCCTGATAAACGATCCGTCCGCGCACCACTTCGCCCTTTTCGGCGCGTACTAGGTTGGACGCCGCCTTCAACGTGGTGCTCTTGCCTGCGCCATTGGCCCCCAACAGCACCACCACCTGCCCGGTCGGCACCGTCAGCGAGACGTTGCGCACCGCCAGGATGGTCTGTTCGTAGAGCACTTCAATGTCATCGATCTGCAGGATCGGCGTGTTGATCGTCATGGGGTTTCACCTCGTCCAGGGGCGACCGGACGCACATGCGCTGATCGCCTTGATGCCTCAGGATTCCTTGCTGCAATCACGCGGGGTCAGGCCCTTTTCCCGGGCGTACTGATGGGACGATGCTTCGATGATCGGCCGCAGCAAGGCGCGGTCGGCCTGCACCCAGTCACTGATCAGCTTCCATTGGCTGCCGTCCCATTGCTGGAAGCGCACCGCGCCACCGCCTTCATGGTCCGAGCACGACAATTGCAACGGCTGCACCAGCCCTAGCGCTCCCAATTCCTTGAGCCGGGCGTCGTCGAGCTTGAGGTGCTCGAAGCCCCAGCGCACTTGCTCACCGGTCAACGGCTGCTTGCCGAACTTCTCCTGGGCGATGCGCACGGCTTCGACGTTGAGGATGCCGTTGACCACGCCCAGGTTGTAATACACGGTGCCGAACCGCTTGGGGTCGGCCAGGTCGCCGTGACCTGCGTCGACCACTTGTTGCTTGATGCCCTGCAGGACCGGGAAGTCAGTGCCCGAAGGGTGCGTGGTGATGGCGATGAAGCCCTTGGCGGCGGCACCGGCTGGCGCGGCGTCATCCTCGGAGTTGCTCCAGATATTGCCGATGATGTGATCGGCCGGGAAACCGACTTTCTGCGCGGTCTTCAACGCCACCGGGTTCATCACGCCCCAGCCGCGCAGGATCACCCAATCGGGTTTTTCCCGGCGGATGTTCAGCCATTGCGATTGCTGTTCGTTGCCCGGGTGCGGCACTTCCAGCAGGGTCAACGCAAAGCCGTACTTGTCGGCCAGGGTCTGCAAGACCTCGTTGGTTTCCTTGCCGTAAGGCGAGCCGTGGTACAGGGTGACGATCTTCAAACCCTTGAGCTTGTCCAGCCCACCGGCCCGCTGACCGATGTAGTTGATGATCGCCGACACCTCGGAATACGGGTTCAACTGCAACGGGAAAACGTACGGGAACACGCTGCCGTCGGTGGAATCCGTGCGCCCGTGGTTGATGGTGATCAGCGGCAGTTTGTCGGCTGTCGAACGTTCCAGCGTGGCGTAGGCGATGCCCACCGATAACGGGTTGGTCGCCGCTGCCGGCGCGCCGTTCAAGCCTTTCTTCAGGCGCTCGTAGCATTCGACGCCTTTTTCCACCACGTACTCGGTTTCGCATTCGCTCCAGGTCAGCTTGACGCCGTTCACGCCGCCGTTGGCATTGACGTACTTGAGGTAGTCGATAAAGCCGCCGAAAAAACCGCTCCCACCGGCCGCGTAAGGGCCGACGCGATAGCTTTGCAGCGGGAAGTACTGCTCGTTGTCCGCCTGGACAGTGAAGGCCGCGACGGTGAGGCTGAGCGCCAATGCCAGTTGGCTGGCGAGTGATCGTTTGAACATCGGGTTTTCCTTGTAGGTATCAGTCACTGCGAAAATGGGTAGGTGCACGTCCTTCAGTAGCGCAGCGGCCATCGCCGCGCGCGTTCGCGCAAGCGCCGCCAGAGGCGCGCCAGGCCTTCTGGTTCCTTGATCAGGAACAGGATGATCAGGGCGCCAAAGATCATCTTCTGCAGGTTCTCTACCTGGCCGGCGTCGATCAGCCCGCCGGGCAGCAGCGCCGCCAGGTTCGAGAGCAGGATGGGAAACAGGACGATGAACGCGGCGCCGAGGAAGTTGCCCAGCAAGCTGCCGAGGCCGCCGATAATGATGATGAACAGGATCTGGAACGAACGATTGAGATCGAACCCATGGGGCTCCACCGTGCCCAGGTACGCGAAGGCCCAGAGCGCACCGGCCACCCCGAGGAAAAATCCGCTGATGGCGAAGGCCAGCAATTTGGTCTTCGCCAATGGAATCCCGATGACCGCAGCAGCGGCGTCCATGTCGCGCACCGCCATCCAACTGCGCCCCAGTTCGCTGCGCACCAGGTTCTTGCCCAGCCAGAACAACGCCACCACCACACTCAGGGTGAGCAGGTAGCGCCCGGCCGGGGCGTCCAGGTTCCAGCCGAACACGCTCAGCGGCGGCGCGCTGATGACGCCCGAGGCGCTGTTGTTGGAAAACCAGCTATAGCGGGTCAGCGCCCAGGTCACGAAAAACTGCGCCGCCAGGGTCGAGACCAGCAGATAGAAGCCCTTGATGCGCAGGCTGGGCAAGCCGAACACCACCGCCACCAGTGCCGCCGTCAAGCCACCCAGGGCGATACTGACCAGCAATGGCAAGGCGCTGACGCGTATTTCCAGGTTGTAGGTGGCAAAGGCCCCCACCGCCATGAACGCCGCGGAACCGAGCGACAGCTGCCCGGCGTAACCGGTCAGCAGGTTCAGCCCCAGGCCGGCCAGGGACAGCACCAGGAACGGAATCAGGATCGCGCTGAGCCAATAGTCGTTGCCGAGCCAGGGCACGCCGATGAAAGCCACCAGCAGCAAGGCGACGAGCCCGTGGCGATCCTGGCGCAGGGCGAAGACACGGCGGCCTTCGGCATAGCGCGTTGTGAACTGGCCGGCTTCTCGATAGAACATGCTGCTTTCCCCTTCTAGACTCGCTCGATGGCACGTTCGCCAAACAACCCCGCCGGACGCACCAACAGAAACAGCAGCGCCAGCACGTAGGGGAACCAGTTCTCGATACCGCTGCCGATCACCGGTCCGAGGTACACCTCCGCCAGTTTTTCCGAGGCACCGATGATCAGCCCGCCGACAATCGCGCCGCTAATGGACGTGAAGCCGCCGATGATCAGCACCGGCAACGCCTTGAGCACCACCAGCGACAGCGAAAACTGCACCCCCAGGCGAGCGCCCCAGAGCAGGCCGGCGACCAGCCCGACAAACCCCGCCACCGACCACACCACCACCCACACGCGCTGCAAGCGGATCCCCACGGCCAGGGCCGCCAGCGGATCATCGGCCACCGCTCGCAGCGCCAGGCCCAGCCGGGTGCGGTTGAACAGCCACGACAGCACCAGCACCAGCGACGCCGCCGTCAGTGCGGCGAACAGGTCGAACTGCGACAGCAACAGCCCGCCCAGTTCCAGCGGCTCGTCGCTGATGCCCAGTTCCAGGCCATGCACCTGCGCGCCCCACAGCGCCTGGGCGAAGCCTTCGATGACGTAGGACAGCCCGAGGGTGGCCATGAACAGCGTGATGGGCGAACGGTTGACCAGCGGGCGCAGCACCACGCGCTCCACCGCCACGGCGATGATCACCATCGCCGCCAGGCTGATGAGGAACGCCAGCCAGAAAGGCACGCCGCGCTCCAGGAGGCTGACGAAGGTCAGCGCGGAAAACAGCACCATGGCGCCCTGGGCAAAATTGAACACCCCGGAGGCCTTGTAGATCAGCACGAAGCCGATGGCGACCAGGGCGTACATCACCCCTGCCAGCAACCCGCCAATCAATACTTCAAAGAAAAATTCCATGCCTGTTCCTGTTCTGCGGGCACAACTTGCCTGCCTTCCCGGTCGGGAAAGCCTCCAATAGTGAATGTCAGTGGCGAGTGCCCAGGTAGGCCGAAATGACCTCGGGGTTCTGCCGTACCGCGTCGGGCGTGCCGTCACCGACCTTGCGACCGTAGTCCAGCACCACCACGTGGTGGCTGATGTCCATGACGACGCCGATGTCGTGCTCGATCAACACCACGGTGGTGCCCAGCTCACGGTTGATGTCGACGATGAACCGGCTCATCTGCTGCTTCTCGTCGGCATTCATCCCGGCCATGGGTTCATCCAGCAGCAACAGCCGAGGCTCCGCCGCCAGGGCGCGAGCCAGTTCCACCCGCTTCTGCAAGCCGTAGGGCAAGGTGCCGACCAGCACGTCGCGCCACGGCTGCAAGTGAAGGAACTCGATCACCCGCTCTGCCGCTTCGCGCTGCCGATCGTCCTCGTCCCGCGCCCGGCCGATGCGCAGGGCTTGTTCGATCCAGCTGCTGCGACGCTTGAGGTGACGCCCGGTGAGCACGTTGTCGAGCACGCTCATGCCCTTGAACAGCGCAATGTTCTGGAACGTCCGGGCAATGCCGCGTACCGCCACGTCGCGAGCGCGCATGCTGCGCCGCTCCTGGTGGTCGAAGCGGATGCACCCGGCCTGGGCCTGGTAGACGCCACTGATGACGTTCAACAACGAACTCTTGCCGGCCCCGTTGGGCCCGATCAGGGCGCAGATTTCACCCGTGGCTACTCGGAAACTGATGTCGGTGACGGCTTTGACGCCCTTGAATGACAACGAAATATGTTCCAGTTCCAGCACATGCGTGGCGACAGGGTTTGTCATCGGCGCGGCCCCTCAAGCCAGTTGCGACTGGCGCTCGCGCCAATCATCGGGAGTCAGTTCCACAGGGGTTGGCGGTGCTTGCCAATGAGGGACATCACCCCAGTGGCGAACCTGGATCCCCAAGCGCTGGAAAAACGCCTGGGTCTCGGGCCGCAAGGCTTCCCCCACGACCAACGGAATGCGGGTACGGGTAAACCCGAGCACGTCGCGCAATGGCCGGCGGACCAACCAGCCTCCCAACTGCCGTTGCAACACGCCTGGCGCTGGCGCCAACGCCCAATCCACCAGCCTGCGCGCCCAGCCACCAGGCTTGGGCAAGCGCTCCAGCACGTACCCGTGCAAGCGCTCGTAGGTGTCCCGCGTCCCGGCCACCAGCGTCGGGCCCAGCTCGCGCCGGTCACGATCACGGGTGGCCAGGCTCTCAGGAAAATTCAGGCAAAAACCCGCCACCAGCCATGGCGCCAACAAGTAGCGGGCTTGTCCGCCCGAGGCAAACGCACGGGCAGCCAGCGCTTCGTCCTGCCGCCCGAGGGCTTCACGCGTCACCAGGCGTTCGCCGTCCTGCAACAGTTCGGCGTGGCTGAGACATTGCTGCTCAGGGCCCTGCGCACCTTGGCGAAAGAACACGAAGGCCGTTGGCTGAGCGTACGTGGGCGGCGCCTGACTGGCAGTCGACTGGTGGGCCACCAGCGTCGCGTAATCCAACGCCTGCACCGCTGGCAGGGCCTGGGGCAGCCCGCGCGGATCGAGGTACACCAATACCTGCGCCGTTACCGATGCCGCTTGCAGGCGCAGGATTTCCTCGGCGCCCTCCACCAGGACGAAATCCGGTTGCAGGGCGCCGAGCAACTGCGTCTGCTCAGGCGCCGGTTCCAGTGGATCGAACAGGCTCGCCACGCCACCCAGCCATTGCGCAGCCAAGGCCGCGAGCAGCGCTTGCGGGCGGGGCCGGCTGATGATCGTCAGCGTCGCGCCCACCGAGAACCCCCGAGCCTGCAAGGCCGCGGCCAGGCGCTGCACCTCGTCGGCCAATTGGCCCCAGGTCCGCACCTGCCAGATGCCCAGGTGCTTGTGGCGCAGGGCGACGTCGGCACCATGCCGCCGCGCCTGGCGCTGCAACCACTGGTGCAAACTGGACGGCGAGTCGTCGTGTGTACCGGTGAGCGTCCCCATGTTCGCCTCCGCGCCTACGCCACCGCCGCCGTTCGGGTGGCGGCCTTGCGTTGTTCCAGTTCACGCACCAGCGGCAAGACCTTGCGCCCGAAATATTCGACCTCTTCCTGGAAGTGCAGGAAGCCGGCGAGCACCAGGTCGACCCCCACGGCCTTGAGCGCGACGATGCGTTCGGCGATCTGCTGTGGCGTGCCGATCAGGTTGGTCTTGAAGCCATCGTTGTACTGCACCAGGTCCTCGAAACTGGACTTGGCCCAGTTGCCCTCGCCTTCCGGGCTCGACTTGCCGGCCTGCTTGGCCGCGTCGCCAAAGGCGTTCACTGCCTCCGGGTCAGCCTGCTCGATGATCTGCGCGAGTACCGCACGGGCTTCCTCCTCGGTGTCGCGGGCGATGACGAATGCGTTCACCCCGACCTTGACCGTGTGCTGGTTGGCGGCGGCTTTGGCCCGCAGGTCATCGATCTGGGCCTTGACGCCTTCCACGGTATTGCCATTGGTGAAGTACCAGTCGGACACGCGCGCGGCCATGTCCCGCGCGGCGCGAGAGCTGCCGCCCTGGAAGATTTCCGGGTGCTGTTGCAACGGTTTCGGCTTGAGGGTGTAGTCGTGGAAGCGGTAGAAGTCACCGCGAAAGGTGAAGTTGTCGGTGGTCCAGATGCCCTTGAGGGCGGTGATGAATTCTTCGGAACGCCGGTAGCGCTCGTCATGCTCCAGCCACGGCTCACCGATGGCGGTGAACTCCCCCTTGAACCAGCCGGACACCACGTTGATCGCCACGCGGCCGCCGGTCAGGTGGTCGATGGTCGCAATCTGCTTGGCCAGCACCGACGGCGTCCATGGCCCCGGTAGCACCGCGGCGATGACTTTCAGGCGTGTGGTGGCGGCCAGCAGGGCGTGACTGAACGCCACGGACTCATGCTGGTATTCGGCCCCGTAGCCGGCGGTGAAACGGACCTGGGACAACGCGTAGTCGAACCCCGCCGCTTCGGCGATCTGCGCCAGCTTGCGGTTGTAGTCGATGCCCCAATCGGTGCGTTGTTCGATCTTGCTGACCACCAGCCCACCGCTGACGTTGGGCACCCAGTAGGCGAACTTGATTGTGTCCTGGCTCATTGCATGTACTC
This sequence comes from Pseudomonas sp. MS646, assembly GCF_036693845.1. Classification (NCBI taxonomy): domain Bacteria; kingdom Pseudomonadati; phylum Pseudomonadota; class Gammaproteobacteria; order Pseudomonadales; family Pseudomonadaceae; genus Pseudomonas; species Pseudomonas sp. MS646. Next base: position 2,682,788 of record NZ_CP144763.1, on the reverse strand, counting down.
CACGGCTCATAGAAAGAAAGCGGTTGTCAGGCGGCGCTGGCGTTGCGCCGCACATCCACGGCAAGGCTGAGGGACGCGGCCTCGGCCGCGCGCTCGATGCGTTCCAGCAGTTGTGCGCTGGCGATTCGGTAATGGCTGAAATCCGTTTCAGAGGCATAGACCCCCACCGGTAAGGTCAGGGCCTGGAAGAACCCAAACAATGGCCGCAACTGGTGATCGATGACCAAGGCATGGCGCTCGGAGCCTCCCGTGGCGGCCACCAGCACCGGCACGTTCTTCAAGGCTTCGTGATGCACGAAGTCGAACAGGTGCTTGAACAGCCCGGTGTAGGAAGCCCGGTAGACAGGGCTCGCGGCGATCAGCAGATCGGCGCGTTCAATGGCTTGCAGGTCCGCCTGCACGGCAGCGGGCAAGGCCTCGCGCCGCAACACCCCGGCGAACTGCGGACCGACCTTCGCCAACTCGATCAGGCGTACCTCGATCGGCCGTTGCCGACCCAGGCTTTCCACCAGTGCCTTGACCAGTGCCAGGGTGCGCGAGGGTTGCTGCACACTGCCGGACACCGCCACCACGTTAAATTGCTTGCTCATCCGTTATCCCTTGCCGGTAGACGCCCCTTCAGCGTCTGCACAAGGTGTAGAGCAGCAACCGTGCCAGTTGAATATGTTCTTTATATTCAGCCAGTTAGCACATCCTGACGAATCACCTCGCTGTCGCTCGACAGACAAGCTGTTGATCCACTGTTGCCCCACGAACACCCGGCGCTCGACAGGCCTGGGCGATGGCTGTTGCCCGGCGCACAGTGGCGCAACAGATTGTTCGCGGGAGGACAGTCGCGTTGCCCTCGACCGCGAATAGGGCCCGCATTTATGGGGGGTTGGTCGACGGGCATGGACTGTGCAATGGCCACTGACAAGCACGGCCCGTCAGTGAACGACCTCCTCGCTCACCCCGTTGGCCGGCACCCGCCTACTCGCCATCGAAGGAACACCACCATGACTGCACAGCAACAACACCTGCCCCCGACCCTTTCCAGCGGTAGCGACTATGAAGCCCTGGCCGAGCGATTCCGGCCGATCTTCGTGCGCATCCAGGCCGGCGCGCTGGCGCGTGAGCAAACCCGCAGCCTGCCCTTTGAGCAGGTGCAATGGCTGAAGGAGGCCGGTTTTGGCGCCGTGCGCGTGCCGGTCGAATATGGCGGTGCCGGGGCCTCGTTGCCGCAGCTGTTGCAGTTGCTGATCGAACTGGCCGAAGCCGATTCCAACCTGCCACAGGCCTTGCGCGGACATTTCGCCTTTGTCGAGGATCGCCTCAATGCCCATGCGGCGGAGCCACAAGACACCTGGTTCAAGCGCTTCGTCGAGGGTGACCTGGTGGGCAACGCCTGGACTGAAATCGGCGCGGTGAAGATCGGCGACGTCATCACCCGGGTGTCCCGTCATGGCGATCGATGGCAGGTCAACGGCACCAAGTACTACAGCACCGGCAGCATCTTTGCCGACTGGATCGACGTGTACGCCCAGCGCGATGACGACGGCACCGACGTGATCGCCGCCGTCCACGTGCACCAACCGGGCGTCAAGCTGAGCGACGACTGGGACGGCTTCGGCCAACGCACCACCGGCAGCGGCACCACGGTCTTCGAGCAGGCCTGTGTCGAGGCTGAACACATCATCGACTTCTCCACCCGCTTCAAGTACCAGACCGCGTTCTACCAGTTGGTCCTGCTGGCGGTGCAGGCCGGTGCCGGCCGTGCCGCGGTCCATGACTTCACCGAAAACGTACGCGCACGCACGCGAATTTTCAGTACCGGCAACGCCAGCACAGTGAGCCAGGACGTCCAGGTGCAACAAGTGATCGGCAAGGCCTCGGCCCAGGTCTATGCCGCCGAAGCCACCGCGCTGCGAGCGGCGAGCGCCGCTCAGCGGGCCTACGAGAGCCGGTTCAGCCAGGACGCCGAGGCCGAACACACCGCCAACATCGCCGCCGAACTGGAATCGGCCCAGGCCCAGGTGGTCATCGCCGACCTGATCCTGCGCGCCACCAGCGACCTGTTCAACGCCCTTGGCGCCTCCGCCACCAGCACCACCAAGGCCCTCGACCGCCATTGGCGCAACGCACGCACCGCCGCCTCGCACAACCCGCTGATCTACAAGGAACGCATCCTCGGCGACTGGGAAATCAACGGCACCGAGCCGCCGTATGTCTGGCAGATTGGCGCAGGCTCCAAGCAAAGCTGAAGCCCCAGAAATCCCCCTGTTGGAGCTTGCTCGCGAAGCGGTGTATCTGACACAGGGATGTCGAATGGACCGCCGCCTTCGCGGGCAAGCCCGCTCCCACAAGTCCAGCGGTGTCCCTTCTATTGTGGAGACACCACAACACATTCTGTGGGAGCGAGCTTGCTCGCGAAAACGGTGCATCTGCCACACAGGTATCGAATGGACCGCCGCCTTCGCGGGCAAGCCCGCTCCCACAGGTTCAGCGGTGACCCTTTCTATTTTGGACACACCACAAGGCCTTCTGTGGGAGCGAGCTTGCTCGCGAAAACGGTGCATCTGCCACACAGATGTCGAATGGACCGCCGCCTTCGCGGGCAAGCCCGCTCCCACAGGTTCAGCGGTGACCCTTTCTATTTTGGACACACCACAAGGCCTTCTGTGGGAGCGGGCTTGCTCGCGAAAACGGTGCATCTGCCACACAGATGTCGAATGGACCGCCGCCTTCGCGGGCAAGCCCGCTCCCACAGGTTCAGCGGTGACCCTTCAGCACACCTGCCACAAGTCCGTCGGCCTATTCAGGCTTTTGCGCTAGCGCAGAAACAATCCGACCCACTCGCCCGGCGTCATCTTGGTCACCATCATCGACACGATCACGAACATCCCGGAAAACCCGGCAACCCCCATCCAGAACCACTGCCGGTACACCCGGCGGTAGGCCTGCGCCAGCCCTTCCCCACGCTCCGCTGCGCTCGACGCCATGTGTTGCAGGCGCTTCTGCAGCACCAATACCGGCAGCCAGAGCATCCCCACGCAAAGGAAGATGATCAGCGAGATGAGCACCCAGCCCGTGGTCAGGGAAAGCCCAGCCAGGCTCACCAGCCAATACCCCGTGGCAATCTGGATGAAGCCGGCCGGCGTGGTGATCCAGGCGTCGTACCGCACCACCGTCCGGGCCACGTGGGCGATGACCTGCGGATTGGCCGTGCGGCTGGCGGCAATCAGGTACAGGTAGGAACCCATGCCGAACCCGAACAGAAAAATGGCAGCGATGACATGGAGGTACTTCAGGCCCAAATAGAGCATGGCTCAGCGCTGCCCATCGGCGACGTGCACCGAGATCGACAAGTTGACCGGGTCGTTGATGGCGGCCATGTACTCGTCCACCGTGATCTCGCCGACACACGCCCGGGCGCCGGGTTCGGGCCTGTAGCCCTGGGCGATCTTGGTCGCCAGGGCCACGGCGGCACAACTCGGGATCTCCGGCCCCTTGTCGTTCAAGGCCGTCAGTTGCACGGTCAGGGACAACGGTCGCCCATCGACACCCACACCCCGGACATCCAGGTACATGGCACTCTTGCCGTCGCCGAAGCGTTCGAACCAGGTGCCCCAACGATGCAACCGGGCGGCCCAGGGGCGATGGTCGCGTACCCAGCCCATTTTCATCGCCTGGGCCAGCAGGCCGTTGGCGACACCGCCCAGCTTCAGCCCGGCACCGGCCTTGAAACTCAGGGTCCGGGCGCCATAGCGATGGGCGAAAATGTCCATGTCCGGCACGTCGACGTTCGACAGCAGCCGTGTGCCCAGTGACTGCATCCTGCGCAGCGTCAGGTCTTGCCAGCCCAACACCTCATGGACCTGGCCATCCCTGAGTTGCTTGATGGGTTTGCCTGCGTAGGCCAGGACGCCCTCGATGGTCGACAGCCCCGGCATCTTGGCCGACGAGGAAATGCCATGCTCGATCGAGTCGATACGTTGGAAACGATGCCGATGCTCATCGATCAACGCAGCCGACAGCGACGGCACCGAACTGCAACCACTGAGGATCGCGACGCCGGCTTGCCGGGCCTGTGCGTCGAGCACGCCAATGCCGTTGACGAAGGTGCGGCAGTCCGAGAGGTCGCAGTAGTGGACGCCGGCCTCGATACAACTCTGGGCAATCCGATAGGATTGGCCCTGGAAGGGGCCGCCGGTGTGGATGACCAGGTCAATGTTCATTTCTCCCAGGACCGTGCTGAACCCTTCTCCCATGGCGTCGCCACACCAACGCTCACAGACGTTGCCCGATTGTGCTTTCAACTCATCGGCCTTACGCAGTAACTTGTCCGGGTCACGCCCGGAGATCACCACCTCGATGCCCGGCGTCACGATCAGATGCCGGCAAACGATACTGCCGAAGTTTCCATAACCACCGATTACCATCACCCTGAGTGTCATTTTCCTTCCCTACAGCCACAGTGGTAGCCGCCATGATATCCCACGCGTTTCCCGGTATTGGTGATTTTGATCGAACCCTTGCCGCCCACTCCAGGATCATGAACGACCTGGACCTCACATCGAAGGCAAGGCAAGCATGAGCAGACAAACAGCCGCCTGTGCCCTGGCACTGACCGCGCTCTCGACCCTGTGCGCACCGGCACACGCCGGCACCTGGCAGATCTGCCGCCTGGAGCTGCACATTGTCGAGGTGGTGAAAAAGCCGTATCCGCAGCTGGAAGCAAGGGTCGCCCGGGCCAGCCCGGCGTCAGCCACGGTGGAGTGCCCACAACAAGGGTCGACGATCAGGTTCATCCCTGAGACCCCCGACTACCAGAGCACACTGCCCCGCCGCCAGTGGCCTGCCAAGGGCCAGTCGATGCGGGTTGACTACCGCTACCTCGATGGCGTCTGCAAAGGCGATGGCAACCAGCATCCGTGCCGTATCAAGCACTACCCGCTGGCAGGCCGTTGACGAAACGTCACTGAACCTGTGGCGAGGGCGCTGGCTCCCGTTGGAGTGCGCAGCACTCACAAAAAAGGGAGCGGTCACGCAGCGCGCTCGCCACGCGCCAATGTCAATCGTAGAACGGCGCTACCAGCGTCCGGCTGCCGACAAAGAAACTGTCCGCGACCAACCGCAGCGGTTGCAGGTCCATGTCGCTGGCCTTGTCCGCGATCAGTTGCTGGAAATGCCGGTACACCGCCGCATATTCCCCTTCATCGGCCACCGCCTGGCGCACGCCGTCGAGACTCAGCACGGCCCCACCGTTGTCCAGGCGCAAGGTGCCTTCGGCGCAGCGAATCTCGATGCTCCAGAGTTCATCATGGCCATGGTCGAAGTCGAACTCCGCGCGGATATCCAGGCGCCGCGCATCGGACATCCTGAGGCTGGCGGCGATGGGCGACTGGCAGTTGTCCGGGACGCGCAACTCGGCAGATTCGACGAACAACGGCAGCGCCAGCAGATGAGTCGCAATGGACAAGGCATTGATACCCGGATCGAAGACCCCCAAGCCACCGGGTTGCCAGATCCAGGCCTGGCCGGGGTGCCATTTGCGCACGTCTTCCTTCCAGTCGATCTGCACGCTTTGCAGGGTGCGGGTGGCCAGCCATTCACGGGCGACCTCGATACCGGGGGCGTAACGCGAGTGCCAGGCGAACAGGCCGCTGACGCCTTGCTCGCGGGCTTGATCCACCAGCGCCATGGCTTCGCCCAGCGTGGCGCAAGGTGGCTTTTCCACCAGGACATGTTTGCCGGCCGCCAGGGCCTCTTGCACCAGGGCGAAGCGCCCCTGGGGCGGCGTGCAGAAGGCAATCGCATCGACCTGCGGGCCCTTCGCGAGCAAGTCACCCAGGGAGCGGAAATTCTCGACCCCGGCGCAAGGCTGCCCCTGCGTGGCGACGGACACCAGCTGGAAAGCGGGATTGGCGAGGATGGCTGGAACATGTTGATCCTGGGCAATCTTGCCGTAGCCCACCAGAGCGAGACGAATCGGTTGCATCAATGACTCCTGATTTTTTTGTACTTGTGCCAGGGGCAGCAAACTAGCCCTAATTGCCGCGCTGGACAATGGGGCCGCCAGCGCTTTGACAAATCATTCAGCGCTGGGCACCCATCGCCGTCACCACATTGGAGACCCTGCCAAAGAACGGTTCCAGTCGCTCGCGCGGAGCATCATGCTCCACCACCAGGGCGGTCACCTCTTCGCACGAAGCCACCTGGTAATGGGCGACACTGGAGAGTTTTTCATTGGTGACGGCGGTCACCAACTGGCCGCTGGCCGCCGCCACCGCGCGCTTGAACTCAGCGTCGTCCAGGCCGAACGCCGTGACCCCGTTGTCCGGGTCAATGGCGCAGGCACCGAGAAAGCACAGGTCGAAACTGAACTGGCGCAACTGCTGCACCGCCGTCACCCCGATCACGCCACCGGCCACCGGGTTCACCCGTCCGCCCAACAGAATCACCTCGGCACAGGGCAGCTTCATCAACTGCACCGCAATCAGCGGCGAATTGGTGGCGACGGTCAACCGCAACCCAGGGTCGATGGCGCAGGCAATGGCCAGGTTGGTCGAGCCGGCGTCGATGAACACATGCTGGCCCGCGCGCAGTAACGACGCCGCGGCCTGGCCGAGACTGCCCTTGCGCGCCGGGTCCTGCCGCACGCGCACGTCCATCGGTCGTTCGGCGGCGGGCAACAATATGGCGCCACCGTAGACACGCTTGCACACCCCCGCCGCTGCCAATGCGCCAAGGTCGCGGCGTATGGAGTGTTCGGAAACATTGAATTCACTGGCCAGGTCAGCCGCGATCACCCGGCCATACCGGGCCAGGCGTTCACTGATCAGTTGCTGGCGCTCACCGGGAAACGCTTCGTGGGTGGATGTCATGGCAATAAACCTGCATAAACGAGCAACAATAATCACAAACGAGCAAAAATATGCCGGTTACAGCGCCAGTCGTCAAACCCTCTCGGAGTCGGCACAAAAAAAAGCCCCGCAGCCCAATAGGGTGCGGGGCAAGGGAATTGGTTGGTTGCGGCCAACCAAAGGAGCACGGTGGAGCGATTCTGTGACTCAGATGCAATCCTGCGCGGCGCGTTCAAAACTCGACGGCAGCAGGTTCGAGGCCAACAAGTGGCGCTCGTAGATGAACACCTTGCCGCCGTTTCCAGCCTTGTAGGCTTCCAGCACGTTGTCGGCCGACACTTTGCTCGGCACCACGATCCGGTAGCTGCGCTGGGTCTGCGACACCAGTGGATTCAACGCGCTGTCCTGCAATTTGGGCACGACGCATTCGGCGTATTGGGCTGGCGTCTTGCTGGTTTGCAGGGTCAGGGTCGGGTCATTCGGGGCGGAGGCGCACCCGGCGAGCAACGACGCGGCGAACGCCATGGACAGTAAAAATAAACGGCGCATCGGTGTAATCCTGAAAATAAAAGTGGACGGCGTGTTCGATGGCGCTGATTTTCCAATGATTGCCGTCAAAGCAGAACTTGCGTTTGATGATGGTCACTATTACTTCTAACAATAGTTGCGCAACGCACTGTGCCCTGCGCACCGAATAACACTGAAAAAAAAAACCGATGAGGGCCGTCCATGAGAACGTTTGACCTGATCCGCGATGCTGTACTGCCGGATTTCCGTGACCGGGTGAGCGACTACCTGGTCCAGTACGAAACGATCCTGCTGGACAAAGAGCCGGCCGACCCGGAGCTGGTGCGCGCCACCGCCCATCAGTTGCGCGGTTATCTGCGCGGCTTGAACACCACGCGGGTATTGGGCATGGCCGATTGGGAGGAGCTGGATCGGCGGGTGGTGAACACGTGGTTATAGCGCCCGCCGCTGGTGTTCAGGTTTCGCCAGGAACCGAAGACGGTGTCGCGGCAACACTGTCCTGCGCTTTCTTCACCAGACGCTGCACCCACCCGGCCTCCTCGGCATCGACCACGCCGTAGCGGTTCGGCGGGAAAAAAAGCCAATGATGGGCGGCGTCAGCCAGGCGCTTGAGCTCATCGGCAGACAGCCAATACGCCGTGTCCAGCAACGGCAGCGGCGCGCCACTGAATCGTCGCCCCAGGCACAGCTGGGTGCCGGGCGCAAAAGCGATCGCTACTTGCTGGCAAGGGTGCATCTGCCGGTCAGGCGCCGGTTTTGTGCCGACCCTTGCATAGCTGAAGTTGCCCGGGTACTGCTCCTTGAGAACCAGCCAGTGACCGGCCTCGGTCCGGGCCACGACCCATTGCACGACGCCGCTGTCGTGCACGCATTCGAGCTTGCCGTGGGTCCATTGCATCAGCGTGTTGCAGTCGGGATCATAGTCGTTGGACCACAGGCTGATGCCAGAAACCAGCGTGTGGTGCTCAAGCTCGACCACGCCTCGATCCGGCATGGTCTGCCAGTAGCGCCGCGTGGGATCGCGGCTGTCGCGCCAAAAGTTGTGCAATACCCAGGCAGCCATGAACAGTCCTGCTGCGAGCGCAAGCCAGCCATGCCAGTCACCGATGGCCCGGTCGATATCCAGTTCAGGCGCCAGCAGTGACTGATAGAGCCACAGCCCGAGCAACACCCCCAACCCCGCCACAAACGGCCCCAGGCACAGCGGCGCCATCAACACCTCGATCCAGCTGAAGCGATGCCCAGAGGCATGCACACGCGACCACGCCTGCTCCTGGGCAAGCATCGGCGCCTGCTCCCGTGGGCCAAGCGCCGGATCGGGGGTCTGGAAGCGTTTGTACAGGGTGTAAGGGTTATCCGCCATGGACCAGCTCGCGCTCCGGGAAATCATTGCCAGCCAACTGACCGGCCGATCCTCATGGCGAAGGCGCTTGCTCTCGCCGGGTGTACAGCCGCGCACCCTATCACGTCGCGGGATCTGGCGGATGGCTTTCAGGGTGGCTTCACAACCCGGCGCGAGCAAGCGCCCTCGCCACGGCGAGACGCAGGATCAACAGTGAGGCGATCCAAGTCGCCGGACACCTGTCTCTCCCGTCACCTCATCCAATGCCTTGTCGACGGCCGCCAGCGCACCCTCCATGTAGCCGCCCTGCTCGCCACCGGCCTCGCTGCCGATCCAGCGCAGAGCCTCGCTCCATGGTGCGTCGGGGGCACATTGCAGCTCGTGTCGACCGTGCCAGCCCGGCGAAACCTGATCGTCCGGCGTGGCGGTGAATGGATCGGCTGCCCAGTCATGGAAGAAGTCCTCGAGCGGGTCGGCCGCCTCTTCGCCAAACAGGCGTACCAGTTGCTCTCGGCATAGCGCTTTCAATGCCGACGCGCCCACACCGTTACGCCGCGCTGCGTCCATGCCCAAAAAACCGAACAGCGCAGCGCCCTGGTCGGTGCCGGCATCGTGGATTTCAGCCAGCGGCCCCACCCCGCTGAATGCATCACCGGACAGCCCCTGCTCCCGCCAAAACGGTTTGGCGTAGCGCGCAACGTACTTGGCGTGGGAAGCCATCCAGGTCGGGACATTGGCCATCTGCTGCATTTCCTGCCCGGACAGGGCGGGCACCATGCGCAGGTTTTTTCCCAGGCGAGGCGGCAGCGCCAGCCAGAGATGGGTGTAATCGGCGGTATGGATACGCTTGTCGGAGAATGACAGGTGCACGCGTTCATCAACCCTTGCTACACCCGTCACCACAGCCGCCAGATGGACGCGTGTCTTGGGCAATGAAGCGGCAAGCGCCTGCACCAGGCGAGCCGTTCCGCCCTGGATGCGCATGGACACGTTGCCTGAGCGGTAGCCTTCGCGGCGGACTCGCTCGGTGGCCCAGCGCTCTATCAATGCATCGCCTTGCTCGTATTGCTGGAACACGGGCAATCCCAGCTCGGCCATCAGGGCGTGCATGCGCGGCTGGCAGTCCGGCCAGAACCAGGTCGGACCGAGGTCGAAGCCGCCAGTGGCGGTCGAGAGAATTCTTCCGCCCAGCCGATCGCGGGCTTCGAACAGCTCGAATTCCAGGCCAAGGCCATGCAGGCGGTAGGCGGCGTAGACACCCGCCAGACCGGCGCCAACGATGGCAATCTTTTGTGTCGTCATGGGTGATCCTCGGAATGCGATGAAGGGCGCCATTGGCGCCCATCGCCGCTTCAGTGTTTCTCGAACGCCGACACCGCGTCGAACACCCGTGCGGTGTAGGTCAGTGCCGCGCCGGCGTTGAGCGAGATGGCAACGCCCAAGGCCTCGGCAATTTCTTCACGAGTTGCCCCATGCTTGAGTGCTGCTTGCACGTGAGAGGCGATGCAACCGTCGCAGCGGGTAGTGATCGCCACCGACAGCGCGATTAACTCATGGATCTTCGGGTCCAGGTGTCGGGCCGGTGCACTGCCCAGTGCGCTCATGCCCCGCATGGTTTCCGGGGCAAGCCTGGCAAACTCACCGACGTTGTTCATCAACCCGGCGAAATACTCGTTCCAGTTCATCATTCCTAATGACTCCTGTTTCAGTTGCGGCCGGCAGTCACGCCGCCATCGACCGGCAGCACGGTGCCGGTAATCCACGAAGCTTCCTGCGAGGCGAGGAACAGGATCGCCTCGGCCACATCGGCTGGCTGGCCATTACGGCCCAGCGGGTGGAAAGCATTGAAGGTCGGCAGTACCGCCTTGACCTGATCAGCGTCCATGAAGGTGCCGTAGACCGGCGTCTCGACCACTGCGGGGGCCACGGTATTGATGCGGATGTTGGCGCTCGCCAGTTCCAGGGCCAGGTTGCGAGTCAGCGCGTGGACACCCGCGTTAGCGGCGGAATAGGCCGCCGACGGGGTAGCCCCGATGGCCTGGATGGCCCACAGCGAGCCGGTCTGGACAATCGCCCCGCCACCGCGCTTGAGCATGGCCCTGGCGGCCGCCTGGGCCATGAAAAATTTGCCCTTGAGGATGATGTCCAGGAAGGCGTCGTACTCGTGGGGTTTCACTTCAAGGAAGGGCTTGGGGCTGAAGATGCCGGCGTTGTTGATCAGAATATCCACCCCGCCGAACTCATTCACCGCGAGATCCACCAGCGCCTGGCCCGTGGCCGGCTGGGCGATATCGCCCGCGAGGGTGCGCACATTCTGGCCGGTCGCATCGATGTCCCGGGCAACCCGGGCGAGCTTGGCGGCGTCACGACCACCGATCACCACACGGGCACCGGCCTCGACCAGACGCTGGGCGACCTCCTTGCCAATGCCCGAACCACCACCGGTCACAATCGCGACCTTGTTAGAAAAACTTTTCATGCCTGGATTTCCTCATTGACTGGACGCAAGGGATAAAAATCGAAGGCCTTGGATCAATCCCCGTTTCTGCTATCTTTCAGGGATCTATCTGAGGCCTTGGTGTGCATTCTTCGCCGAAGCCCGCAACGTCACAACGCAGAAGATTTTGTTTTCCGGAATAGAAAAACTATCAATGACCAGCCCCGCTTACCTTAACGCGCTCCGTGCATTCGAGGCCGCAGCGCGACACCAGAGTTTCTCGGCCGCCGCGGCCGAGCTCAATGTCACTCCCGCAGCCGTTGGGCAACAGGTGCGTAATCTCGAGTCGTGGCTGGGCATCGCCCTGTTCATGCGTTCGAGCAGCGGCTCGGCGCGCCTGATGATCACTGACGCCGCTCGCGCGGCCCTGCCGGATATCAGGGAAGGGTTCGATCGTTTGTCCATAGGCCTTGCGCGGTTGAAGGACGCCAGCGTGCATGCCGGGCTGACCGTCACCGTAAGCCCGGCCTTCGCCTCGAAATGGCTACTGCCGCGGATCGAGCGCTTTCAACACGCCTACCCGACGCTGGACGTGCTGCTGGATACGAACGCCCGGTCCGTGGATTTCCAGGTCGAGCAGATTGACGTGGGGGTTCGCTACGGCGCGGGGAAATGGCCGGGGCTCACCGCCGTGCACTTGATGGACGAAGTGATCTTCCCGGTCTGCTCGCCGGATTTCCCGTTGCTTGAGGGTGGCCGTCTTGCAGCCGATGCCTTGGCGCAGTGCACGCTGATCCACGACCTGTCCATGGCCAACGACCGTGACTATCCCACCTGGCGCATGTGGCTGGACGCTTCCGGTTTCAACCAGATCAAGTCCGACCACGGCCTGAGGATCAACAATTCGGCTTCGGTACTGCAAGCGGCCATCGACGGCCAGGGCCTGGCACTCGCTCGCAGCGTCATGGTGCGCGACGACCTGGCGGCGGGTCGGCTGATCCGGCCGTTTGCGGACAAGGGCCTCGACTGCCCGCTGACCCAGGCTTACTACGCGGTGTACCGTCCCGAATGCAGTGAACTGCCCAAGGTCCAGGCCTTCAGGGACTGGCTGCTCGCCGAGGCCGGGCGCGCGGCCTCAGAGGCCTAGATCAGGCGAAGCGTCCTTGAGCCAGACCCGGGCACCTTGCGCGCCCGCCCTGGCTTCGAGAGGCTCGCCCGGCGGCAAGCGCATCCAGCCCAGGGGCTGCAAAGTGAAGTCCTCGCCCTGCAGTTCGCCTTCCAGCACCAGGAGTTCCAAGCCCCGCGGGTTGGCGTGCACATGAAGGCTGTCTGCCGGATAGCGTTGCGCGCAAACACGTTCGTACTCGCTCTCGAACAGCAGTTGATCGTCGCGTGCATCAAGCAGCACAACAAGTGGCTGCCGGTCCTGGCGATGAAACTGGCGCAAGCGCACGAAGATCATGCAGCCAGCGCTTGCTCCGGGAGCATGCCGGCTACCTGGAGGGTTGCGCACGTACGTGCCCGCCGGGTATCGACCATGCTCATCCTCGAAGACGCCCTCCAGCACCAGGAACTCTTCCCCGCCGCAATGGGTGTGCGCACTGAATGCACTGCCGGGTGCATACCGCACCAAGGAGGTGGCCCTTGCCTGTTCACCACCGACCCGATACAGCGGCCGCCGGTACACCCCTGCCAGTGGACTGCGGACCCACGGCTGCGTGGCACCCTGCACGATGGACCTGAGAGAGTGGTCTGCGTTGATCAACGGCTTCATCACAATTGCGCCCGCCCCCCGTCGACGACCATCTCGGCACCCAGCATGTAGCTGGACGCATCACTGGCCAGGAACAGCACTGCCGCGGCAATCTCCTCGGCCCGCCCCATGCGACCGATGGGCGCTTGCGCACCGACACGCTCGGCATAGGCGCGATACGCTTCGACGCTTTGATTGGGCTGATGATGAATGGGGGTCTCAATGGCGCCAGGGCTGACGGCGTTGACGCGGATGCGTCGTTCCAGCAACTCGGCCGAAAGCGTGCGCGCGAAGCTGCGCACGGCAGCCTTGGAGGCAGACAACAACGCCCGGCCTGGCGCACCGACCTGGTTCAGCCAGGACGTAGACAGGATGATCGCCCCCCCCGGACGCATGATCGGCTCAACGGCCTGCACCGAGAAAAAGACCCCTTTCACATTGATGTCCATGAGTTCGTCGTAGCGCTCCTCGGTGGTGCTCGACAACGGTGTGCCAAAGGCCACCCCGGCATTGGCGAAAAAGATGTCCAGGCCGCCGAACGCTTGCTCGACGGTCGCTGCCATCTGCCGCAGTTGCTCGCGTGATCGCACATCCGCCACCACCGTGATGACGCCGGGGCCCAGCGCTCTGCGCGCCTGTTCCAATTTCTCCGCATCGCGGCCGGTGATCGCCACGCGCGCGCCCTGCTCCAGCAACTTCTGCGCCGTTGCCAGGCCGATGCCTGAATTGCCGCCCGTGATCAGGGCTGTTTTTCCGGTGAGCATAGGACACTCCTGCAGCGAGCCGGGTGGTCGGGAACGTGGAGTGCATCGGCTCGCAAGTTCGCAGGATGGAACAAAGCCGGGCCATGGGACGACTGATTAAATCTATGCATGCGCCGTAGAAAATCTTTGTTGCGAGCATTCCACTACAAGGAAAAACATGTGGCCATCAGCGACCAAAGAGCCGGCCATCAAAGCCATCTCGGCGGCAATGCGAAAGTTTTTCTATCAAACGGAGCCTTCTGCCGATGACAACGATCACCCCCATCGGCCAACGCGAACGTCGTTTTCCCGGCTGGGTCTTCCAAGCGATGGTGTGCCTGGTGGCCTTTGCGGCCAATTCCATTTTTTGCCGGCAAGCGCTGATGCAGGATCAAATCGACCCTGCGTCATTCACCGCGATCCGCCTGCTCAGCGGTGCTGTGTTCCTGCTGTGCCTGATTCGGTCGCGCCAGCCTCGGCCTGCCATGGGCGGCAGTTGGCGGGCCGGTCTGGCGCTGTTTCTCTATGCTTACTTATTCTCCATTGCCTACGTCCGACTCGGTGCGGGCGTAGGCGCCTTGATCCTGTTCGGAGCCGTGCAGCTGACGATGTTCGCCTGCGCCTGGAAACAGGGCGAGCCGGTTCAGAAAAAAGCGCTGATCGGCATGTCCTTGGCCTTCTGCGGCCTGCTGGTCCTTTTACTACCGGGCGCCGACACCCCACCCATGGGCAGCGCCCTGCTCATGGCGGTCTCGGGAATGGCCTGGGGAGCCTACTCACTGCTCGGCAAAGGCTGCGCCAACCCACTCGCAGACACCGCCGGCAACTTTGCCAGAACCCTGGCAATGCTGTGTGTGCTCGGCCCGATCATGCTCCTTGGCAGCCACCCGCGCCTGAGCGTGCCCGGCGTGCTTTATGCGCTGGCTTCCGGCATCCTGGCCTCTGGCTGCGGCTACGCGCTCTGGTATGGCACGGTCAAGAAAATCAGCGCACAACACGCCGCAACGCTGCAGCTCGGCGTGCCCATCCTCGCCTCGCTGGGCGGCGTATGGCTGCTGGATGAACCCATGTCGATCCGCTTGTTGACGGTCTCCATCGTTGTGTTGGGCGGCATTGCACTATCACTTAGGGCGCGAATCGCGTGAAGACCAAATCGTGGTTCTGGACCCGGGCCTGATGGCAGGCGAAGCAGGTCTGGTGCTGTGCCTCATCGGCGGGCTTGCCGTTGATAAAGCGACCGAATCCCCAGCCGCCGGTCGACGCGTATCTCTGCGAGTCCTTGACCATCACCTGGACGGTAGTGGCCGCACCGGGGATCGAGGCCGGCTCGAACTCCGGCGACTGGACGTGCTTCCAGGCCAGCTTCACCAGCACCGTGCCGTCGGGGAACGGCAGGGTTGAATCCTGATAGGCCTTCATCGCCAGACCATTGCCCACCACGGCTCGAAGTTCGTTCAGCGGCGTGGCTTCCTGGGCCGGGGCGATCAGGGCCCATTGGCGATAGCCCTCGGGAAGTTTCACCCCATAGATCGGCGAAACCTCGCCGCCCCCGTCATCGCCCAGGACCAGGCCAGCCGTGCCCCATGTCGCGGCGGCCACGGCGGCGGACATCGCCAGATGCTTGAGTTTCATCGTTGCTCTCCTGTGTGCCGAACGGTTACTTCGTCGCGGCACGTAACGGCCGGAACGCTTCGCGCAACTCTTCGCTGAACAATTGCGGCTGCTCCCAGGCAGCGAAGTGCCCCCCCTTGCCGACCTCGCTGAAGTAGGACAGCGATGGATAGGCACGCTGGGCCCAGGTCTTCGGCGCGCGGTAGATCTCCTGCGGGAACACGCTGATCGCCACCGGGACCTTGATGTTCGTGGTTTTCTGCGCGGCGGCGCTGAAGTTATTGTTGTTGTTCTCCCAATAGAAACGGGAGGACGAGGCACCGGAGTCGGTCAGCCAGTACAAGCTGATGTCGTCGAGCATTTCATCGCGGCTGAGTACGCGCTCAGGCTGGCCGTCGCTGTCGGTCCAGGCCGCGAATTTCTCGTACATCCAGGCCGCCGTACCGGTGGGCGAATCGGCCAGCAGGTAACCGATAGTCTGCGGCCGGGTTACCATCATTGCGCCGTAGGCGGCATTGCGGCCGAAGAACGTGCTCAGCGAGCGGTAGGCCGTGCGTTCCGGTTCGGTGAGCCCGGCCGGGGCCGGATCGCCGCTGTTGATCGGTTTCACCAGCTCCGGCGGCACGGTCGCTGGCATGTTCAAGTGGATCCCCAGCAGTCCGGGTGGCGCCAGGCGCCCCAGGGCATCGGAGATCACAGAACCGTGATCGCCGCCCTGGGACACGTAATGGCTGTAGCCCAACCGCTTCATCAACACGTCCCAGGCTTTCGCCACTCGGTCGGGGCCCCAGCCCAGTTCGGTCGGCTTGCCGGAAAAACCATGGCCGGGAATCGAAGGGATCACCACGTCGAAGGCATCCTCGGCGCGACCACCGTAGGCAGTCGGGTCGGTCAACGGGCCGATCGTCTTGAGGAATTCGAATTGCGAACCCGGCCAGCCGTGGGTGAGGATCAGCGGCATCGCGTTGGGGTGGCGCGAACGCACGTGGATGAACTGAATGTCGACACCATCGATGGTGGTGACGAACTCCGGCAAGGCGTTGAGTCGGGCCTCTGCCTTGCGCCAGTCGTAGCCGTCGCCCCAATACTTGACCAACGCCTGCACCTGGGCCAGCTGCACACCCTGGGAGGTGTCGCTGACGGTTTCCTTGTCCGGCCAGCGCGTGGCGGCGATGCGCTGGCGCAGCTCGGTCAACTTGGCGTCATCGACGTGAATGCGGTACGGGCGAATGGCTTGCGACCCGGCCTGCGCGGCGCTGGCGGTGGGGTCCTGTGCGGCCGAGGCCTCGGCGCTGGCGGCGAGCACGGCAAGACCGAGCGCACTGGCCGCGCCGGCTGAAACCAGGTAACGCTGCCAGGTAAAAACGAGCGGGGCTGCAAGCATGGTGAATCTCCTTTTGATGCCCAGAGGGACGGCAACGGCCGTCCCGACGCAGGCCATTTAAGGCCCCATGGGTATCGCGGATGTGTCACCAACGGACGCTAAAGCAACAGTCCGTATCGCAGTGGGGGCTGGATACACAGGGATACAGAGGTGGCGAGAAGGCGGCGCTACAGTCACTCCACCGCTTGTGCCTGCTGATACTCCCGAGGCGTACAGCCGAACTCACGCCGGAACACGGTGTGCAGGTACTGCGCCGATTTGAAGCCGCAACGCTGGGCAATGTCGGCAATCGGCGCATCGGTGTTTTCCAGTCCATTGGCGGCCGCAGCCAGCTTGAAGCGCAGGATCTCGTCGTGAACGCTGCACCCGCGCACCTTGCGAAAATGCGATTCCAGGGATGAACGCGACACGCCGACATACGCCGCCACCTGGGCGGTCTTGATGCCCTGGCAGGCGTATTGGCGGATGAACAGCAGCGCCTGCATGACGTAGGGATTGCCCAGCGGCTGGTGCAGGCTGGAGACCTGCACATTGATCGCATCCGGCGGAACCAGGATCTGCGTGCCCGTGGACGGCATGCCGTGGAGCATCTGGTGCAGCAGGCGCGCCGCGGTCCGGCCCATGGTTTCGGTGCCCTGGATCACCGAACTCAGTGGCACCCGCGTCAGGCTGCGGGTCAGCGGATCGTTGTCGATGCCGATCAACGCCACCTGCTCCGGGACGGCGATTCCGGCGGTCAGGCAGGCTTGCAACAGTTGGCGGGCGCGGGCATCGCTGACGGCAATGATGCCGATGGGTTTGGGCAGGCTTTGCAGCCAGGCGATCTGCTGTTCGACGGCGCTGTCCCAGAGCGGCGCGCTGGTGCCCATGCCGCGGTAGATCTCGGCGGGCAGGCCGTCGCGCTGCACCAGGTGGCGAAAGGCTTTTTCCCGCTCCTGGGCCCAACGATTGGCCTGTGCCTCGGGCAGGCTGAAACAGGCGAAGCGCGTCAGGCCGGCCTCGATCAAGTGCTCATAGGCCAGCGTCATCAACGCGTCGTTGTCGGTGGCGACGTAAGGGATGCCCTTCGGGTAGGCCCGCGCATCCTGGTAGGAACCGCCCACTGCCACCACGGGCAGCTTGATCCCCGCCAGCGCCTCGCCGATCAGCGGGTCGTCGAAATCGGCAATGATGCCGTCGCCCTGCCAGCGCTCGATGCCCTTGAGGCGACAGAGGAAATCCTCTTCGAGGAACAGGTCCCACGAAGCGCGGGTGCTGCTCAGGTAATTGCCGATGCCGCTGATGATCCCACGGTCGTAGATCTTGCTGCCGTTGAACAACAGGGCGATGCGGTGAACGGGCGGGACGGTTTTCATTGTTTGAACCCTTGGCCGATGGACACAGACCAGTCTCTGTCTGAAAAGCCTTGATACTCGTTCATGCTGCGTTGAAAACCGGCTCGGAATGCTCATTTACTCCAGTAAAGTCGAGCGCGACCCCGACCGTTCCTCGCCGGTTTTCGCCTTGCCTGACCTTCGTCTCAAGACTTTTCAAACAGAGACTAGGCTTGCTCGCGCCCAAGCTCAATACAAAATCGAACTGCCCGTTGGTGATTTTCATAATCAGCAGCCTCAGGTCCGGCGCTAGTATCGAGACACCGCCAAGAATAAAAAGGACACAGCCATGCCGTACTTCCCCGGTGTCGACAAGATTCGCTTCGAGGGTGCCGCCAGCGGCGCACCCCTCGCCTTCCGCCACTACGACGCCGACAAGCTCATCCTCGGCAAGCCCATGCGCGACCACCTGCGCATGGCGGTCTGCTACTGGCATTCGTTCGTCTGGCCGGGGTCCGACGTGTTCGGTGCCGGCACGTTCAAGCGCCCCTGGCAGCACGCCGGCGACCCCATGGAACTGGCCATCGGCAAGGCTGAAGCGGCCTTCGAGTTCTTCAGCAAACTGGGCATCGATTACTACTGCTTCCACGACACCGATGTCGCCCCCGAGGGCAGCTCGCTGCGCGAGTATCGCAACCATTTCGCGCAGATGGTCGATCACCTGGAACGCCATCAGGAACAGACCGGCATCCGATTGCTGTGGGGCACCGCCAACTGCTTCAGCAACTCGCGCTTTGCCGCCGGCGCGGCAAGCAACCCGGACCCGGAAGTCTTCGCCTGCGCCGCCGCCCAGGTGTTCAGTGCCATGAACGCGACCCTGCGGCTCAAAGGCGCCAACTACGTGTTGTGGGGTGGCCGCGAGGGCTACGAAACCCTGCTCAATACCGACCTCAAGCGCGAGCGCGAGCAACTGGGTCGGTTCATGCGCATGGTGGTCGAGCACAAGCACAAGATCGGCTTCAAGGGCGACCTGCTCATCGAACCCAAGCCCCAGGAGCCGACCAAACACCAATACGATTACGACACCGCCACAGTGTTCGGCTTCCTCCAGCAGTTCGGCCTGGAGCGCGAGATCAAGGTCAACATCGAGGCCAACCACGCGACCCTGGCCGGGCACAGCTTCCACCACGAGATCGCCACCGCGACGTCGCTGGGGATCTTCGGCAGCATCGACGCCAACCGGGGCGATCCGCAAAACGGCTGGGACACCGACCAGTTCCCCAACAGCGTCGAGGAAATGACCCTGGCCACTTATGAAATCCTCAAGGCCGGAGGGTTCACCCACGGTGGATTCAACTTCGACTCCAAGGTTCGTCGCCAGAGCGTGGACGATGTCGATCTGTTCCACGGCCATGTCGCCGCCATGGATGTCCTGGCCCTGGCCCTGGAGCGCGCGGCCGCCATGGTCCAGGACGATCAGTTGCAACGGTTCAAGGACCAACGCTACGCCGGCTGGCAGCAGCCGTTCGGCCAGGCAGTGCTGGCGGGCGACTACAGCCTCGCGGCGCTGGCTGAACATGCCTTCGACAACGCGTTGAACCCCCAAGCGGTCAGTGGCCGACAGGAGATGCTCGAGAACGTGGTCAACCGGTTCATCTACCCCTGACCCAGGACTGCACCGGGAGCCTGCGAGCCTGTGACATTCGCGCGACAAATCTGTGCCCACACCGCCGCGCAACGCTCTACAGTCTTACCGGCATCCCGCTCATCGTCAGGACGTGTCTTTCAAACAACAATAAAAGGACGCACTACCATGAAAACATTCAAACGCACGTTGCTCGCCGGCGCCCTCGCCCTGCTCTCGCTCCCGGTCATGGCCGACGCCGCGCACCCGAAAATTGGCTTCTCCATCGATGACCTGCGCCTGGAACGCTGGTCGCGGGACCGCGACTACTTCGTCGCGGCAGCGGAAAAACTCGAGGCCAAGGTCTTCGTCCAGTCGGCCGACGCCAACGAGCAGAAGCAGATCTCGCAGATCGAGAACCTCATCTCCCGGGGCGTCGACGTGATTGTCATCGTGCCATTTAACGCCACCGTGCTGACCAACGCCGTCGCCGAAGCCAAGAAGGCCGGAATCAAGGTGGTGTCCTACGACCGGCTGATCCTCAACGCCGACATCGACGCCTACATTTCCTTCGATAACGAAAAGGTCGGCGAAATGCAGGCCAGCGGCGTGTTGCAAGCGGCGCCCAAGGGTAATTACTTCCTGCTCGGCGGCGCCCCGACGGACAACAACGCCAAGGTGCTGCGTGAAGGCCAGATGAAAGTGCTGCAACCGGCCATCGACAAGGGCGACATCAAGATCGTCGGCCAGCAATGGGTGAAGGAATGGAACCCCACCGAAGCCCTGAGCATCGTCGAGAACGCCCTGACCCGCAACAGCAACAAGATCGACGCCATCGTCGCCTCCAACGACGCCACCGCAGGCGGTGCGATCCAGGCCCTCGCGGCCCAGAAAATGGCCGGCAAGGTGCCGATCTCGGGCCAGGACGCCGACCTGGCGGCGGTCAAGCGGGTGATCGACGGCACCCAGACCATGACCGTCTACAAGCCCCTGAAGCTGATCGCCACCGAAGCCGCCAAGCTCTCGGTGCAACTGGCACGCAACGAGAAACCCACCTACAGCTCGCAGTACGACAACGGCAGCAAGAAGGTCGACACCATCCTGCTCACCCCGACCCCGCTGACCAAGGACAACATCGACCTGCTGGAAAAGGACGGCTTCTACACCAAGGCGCAGATCGCCGGGCAATGAGTTGAGCACCACCTTGTAGAGACCTGTGGGAGCGGGCTTGCCCGCGAAAGCGATATATGACGCACCGTCATTATCAACTGCTCGACCGCCTTCGCGAGCAAGCCCGCTCCCACAAGGTCTGGCATGAGGGTGAGTGTGGCCCTCGGCGGCGCCCGCTTATGCGTAAGTCCTTCTCCACGAGTCCTTGCCATGTCCGATTACCTGCTGCAAATGAACGGCATCGTCAAGACCTTTGACGGTGTCAAGGCCCTGAACGGCATCGATATCAAGGTCCGGCCCGGTGAGTGCGTCGGCCTGTGCGGCGAGAACGGCGCGGGCAAATCCACGCTGATGAAAGTCCTGTCGGCGGTCTACCCCCATGGCACCTGGGAGGGCGAAATCCTCTGGGACGGCCAGCCGCTCAAGGCGCAATCGATCAGCGACACCGAAGCCGCCGGGATCGTCATCATCCACCAGGAGCTGACCCTGGTCCCCGACCTGTCGGTGGCCGAAAACATCTTCATGGGCCACGAGCTGACCCTGCCCGGCGGGCGCATGAATTACCCGGCCATGATCCATCGCGCCGAAGCCCTGATGCGGGAGCTCAAGGTGCCGGACATGAACGTCTCGCTGCCGGTGTCCCAGTACGGCGGCGGCTACCAGCAACTGGTGGAAATCGCCAAGGCCCTGAACAAGCAGGCGCGCCTGCTGATCCTCGACGAGCCCTCCTCGGCCCTGACCCGCTCGGAAATCGAGGTGCTGCTGGACATCATCCGCGACCTCAAGGCCAAGGGCGTCGCCTGCGTGTACATCTCCCACAAGCTCGACGAAGTGGCCGCCGTGTGCGACACGATTTCGGTGATCCGCGACGGCAAGCACATCGCCACGACCGCCATGGCCGACATGGACATCCCGAAGATCATCACCCAGATGGTCGGGCGAGAAATGAGCAACCTCTACCCCACCGAACCCCATGAGGTGGGCGAGGTGATCTTCGAGGCGCGCCACATCACCTGCTACGACATCGACAACCCCAGGCGCAAACGGGTCGACGACATCTCGTTCGTGCTCAAGCGTGGGGAAATCCTCGGCATCGCCGGGCTGGTCGGCGCCGGCCGCACGGAGCTGGTGTCGGCGCTGTTCGGCGCCTACCCCGGCCGCCACGAAGGCGAAGTCTGGCTCGACGGCCAGCCGATCGATACGCGCACCCCGCTCAAGGCGATCCGCGCCGGCCTGTGCATGGTCCCCGAAGACCGCAAGCGCCAGGGCATCATCCCGGACCTGGGCGTGGGCCAGAACATCACCCTGGCCGTGCTGGACACTTATTCACGCCTGACCCGCATCGATGCCGAGGCCGAGCTGGGCAGCATCGACAAGGAAATCGCGCGCATGCACCTCAAGACCGCGAGCCCGTTCCTGCCAATCACCAGCCTGTCGGGCGGCAACCAGCAAAAAGCCGTGCTGGCGAAAATGCTCCTGGCCCAGCCCCGGGTGTTGATCCTCGATGAACCGACCCGCGGGGTGGACGTCGGCGCCAAGTATGAGATCTACAAGCTGATGGGCGCGCTGGCGGCCGACGGCGTGTCGATCATCATGGTCTCCTCGGAACTGGCCGAGGTGCTGGGGGTGTCCGACCGGGTGCTGGTGATCGGCGAAGGCCAGTTGCGCGGCGACTTCATCAACCACGAACTGACCCAGGAACAGGTGCTCGCCGCCGCGCTCAGCCACCCCGATGGCCATCACAATAATGATCGGAAGTCCGCGTAGATGAATCAGGTCAAACAACTGTTCTCCCGCTACAAAATGCTCGCGCTGGTGATCGCCGTGGCGATGATCTGGCTGTTCTTCAGCTGGCAGACCGAGGGCGGCTTCCTGACCCCGCGCAACCTTTCCAACCTGCTGCGGCAAATGTCCATCACCGGGATCCTGGCCTGCGGCATGGTGCTGGTGATCATCAGCGGCGAGATCGACCTGTCGGTGGGGTCCTTGCTGGGGCTGCTGGGTGGGCTCGCGGCGATCCTTGATGTGGTCTATCACATCCCGCTGCTGGCGAACCTGAGCCTGGTCGCCCTGTGTGGCCTGGTGATCGGCCTGGGCAACGGCTACATGACCGCCTACCTGCGCATCCCCTCGTTCATCGTCGGCCTGGGCGGCATGCTTGCCTTTCGCGGGATCCTGCTGGGGGTCACCGGCGGGACCACCATCGCCCCGGTGTCGCCGGAGCTGGTCTACGTCGGCCAGGGCTATCTGCCGCACGCCGTGGGCACCGGGCTGGGCGTGGTGCTGTTCGCCCTGACCCTGTTCCTGACCTGGAAACAGCGGCGCAATCGAGCTTTGCATGGCCTGGCGGCGCACTCGTTGGTACGCGACGTGCTGCGGGTGGTGCTGATCGGCGCGGTGCTGGCCGGCTTCGTCTACACCCTCAACAGCTACGACGGCATCCCGGTGCCGGTGCTGCTTTTGCTGGTGCTGCTCGGCGTGTTCAGCTACGTCACCAGCCAGACCGTGTTTGGCCGGCGGGTGTATTCGGTGGGCAGCAACATGGAAGCCACGCGCCTGTCGGGTATCAACGTGCAAGCGGTGAAACTGTGGATCTTCGGCATCATGGGGGTGATGTGCGCCCTGGCCGGCGTGGTCAACACCGCGCGCCTGGCAGCGGGTTCGCCCTCGGCCGGCAACATGGGCGAGCTCGATGCCATCGCCGCCTGCTTCATCGGTGGCACTTCGATGCGCGGCGGCTCCGGCACGGTCTACGGCGCCCTCCTCGGCGCGCTGGTCATCACCAGCCTGGACAACGGCATGTCGATGCTCGACGTCGACAGTTACTGGCAGATGATCGTCAAGGGCAGCATCCTGGTGCTGGCGGTGTGGGTCGACGTGAGCACCCGCACCGGACGACGCTGAGCCGGGACTGGCGATGGCCCCGACGCCGTCGCCACCACGTGGCACGGCACAGGCCAAGGGCATTTTTTGGTCTATAGTTTCCAGCGAACCCGTTGATACACCTTTTCGCATGGACGCAATCGGGAGCTTCGGCCATCCGTCTCTTCCCCGGCGGATGTCCGCTAACCTGGAATGCCGGTACAACGCACGGAGCACATCATGTCGATCCAACGGACGAGTGGACTGAGGCAGGCTCGCGGTGTCGCCACCGATGCATCGCCCCGTCCCCCAGCCCGGCTCTTTCGACATGGCCTCGACCGCATAAGGGAAGCCTACGTCCTGCTGCCGCTGCTGGCGCTGCTCCTGCTGATCGCCCTCTGGTCCGCCACCCTCTATCTCATCCAGGTCGAACAAACCCGCGCCCAGCGCAACGCCGCGACATTGAGCCTGGAAATCAGCGCTACCTATGAGGCTCAGATGCTGCGCGCGGTGCGTGAAATCGACCAGACCCTCAAGCTCGTCAAGTACGCCTACGAGGCGCAAGGCGAGCACAACCCACTCACCGGGCTCAGGGAGCGAGCGCTGTTGCCGCCGGCCCTGTTGTTCGACGTGAGCGTGGTCGACGCCGACGCCCAACTGGTCGCCAGCACCCGCGCCAACGACACCAGCCATGGCAATGACCCGCAAGAACTGCGCACGCTACGGCACAACGACACGCTGCTGGTCAGCCGTCCCTGGAAAGACCCGCGCACCGGAGAATGGCGATTGCGCTTCAGCCGGCGCCTCGATGGGCCGCAGGGCACGCTCTCGGGGATGGCCCGCGTCGAGGTGGATGCGGCCTACTTCGTCAGCAGCTATGACCCCTCGAAACTTGGCGTCCAAGGGGTACTCGGGCTGCTGGGCACCGACGGGGTGTTCCGGGTCCGGCGCACCGGCGATACCCTGCTGGCGGGCGATACGGTCGACTACGCAGCGCTGGTGCCAGACACCGAGGACACCCAGGCGCTGCTGCTGGTCAACCATTGGGACGGCGTGCGCCGCTACACCAGTGCCCGCCAGCTCTACGACGTTCCCCTGGCGGTGATCGTCGGGCTGTCCGAAGAGGAACAACTGCTTGCCGTGACCCGCCAGGCCCAGGTCTATTTGCATCGAGCCACCGCAGCCAGCCTGCTGCTGATCTGCCTGGCGGGCCTGCTCAGCCGGATGAGCTGGCAATTGGCGCAAAGCCGTCTGCAGGCTGCCGAAGCCAAGGTCGCCTACGCCGAACGCGTCGAATACCTGGCCTACCACGACGGCCTCACCGCGCTGCCGAACCGCAGCCTGTTCAGCAAACTGCTGGTGCAGAACATTCGCGAAGCCAGCCGTTATCGACGCCAGATGGCCGTACTGTTCCTCGACCTCGACCGCTTCAAACTGATCAACGACACCCTCGGCCACGATGCCGGCGACCAGTTGCTGCAAGAAGTCGCCCACCGTCTCAAGACCTGTCTGCGCGAAAGCGACATCGTCGCCCGCCTGGGCGGCGACGAATTCGTGATCCTGCTGCCGCAGCTGTCGGATGAACAGTACGTAGGGGCCACCGCCCAGAAAATCCTCGGGGCGATTGCCAGGCCCTTCAACCTGCAAGGGCAAGAGTTTCGCGTGACCGCCAGCATTGGCATCAGCCTGTACGACCGCGACGGCCAGGACGAACAGACCCTGAAGAAAAACGCCGACATCGCCATGTACCAGGCCAAGCAGCAGGGCAAAAACACCTTCCAGTTCTACTCCGAGCGCTTGAACGCCGAATCACTGGAGCGGCAAACCCTCGAACTGGGCTTGCGCCATGCCTTGGAACGGGATGAGTTCAGGCTTCACTACCAGGCCAAGCGCGACATCCGCAGCGGGCAGATCACCGGCATGGAAGCGCTGTTGCGCTGGGAACACCCCGACCTTGGCCTGGTGGCGCCCATGCAGTTCATTCCGGTGGCCGAAGAGACGGGCCTGATCGTGTCCATCGGTCAATGGGTGCTGCGGACGGCTTGCCTGCAAAATGTCGCCTGGCAACAACAGGGACTGGCGCGGTTGTGCGTGGCCGTGAACCTGACGGCCCGGCAGTTCTTCGACGACGCGCTGCTGAGCGACCTTGTCACTGTCCTGGCCGAGACCGGCATGGACGCCAACCTGCTGGAACTGGAGATCGCCGAGAGCCTGCTGATGCAGGACGTCAAGGCTGCCCTCCAGGTCCTGACCGGGCTCAAGCAACTGAACGTGCGCATCGCCATCGACGATTTCGGCGTCGGCTACTCATCGCTCTCGGCCCTGCAGCAGTTCCCGCTCGACGCCATCAAGATCGACCGCTCGTTCATCCGGGACGTGGCCCAGGTATCGGAGGACCGGGCCTTGACCGAGGCCATCATCACCATGGGTCGCAGCCTCAGCCTGACGGTGGTGGCCCAGGGCGTGGAAACCAAGGAGCAAGCCGACTTCCTGCGGGACAACGCCTGCGATGAATTCCAGGGGTTCTACTTCAACAAGCCGATGCCCGCCGACCAGTTCCAGGCCTTGCTGCAAGCGCAAGCGCCTCACCCCTAGCCCTCACGGCGGATCCGCCGGCAGCACCCGGACGCTGTCGTCCACGTCTCGCGCATCGATGTAGCCGACACTGTCGGGATGGCTGGCCAGGTACTTCTTCACCTCCGCGCTGCTGCCAAGGGTTTGCGGCGGTTGGCCCCGACCGGTAAAAATGATCTTCGACCAGTGCGCCTTGAGCTGGGCGGCGGACTTGCCGGTGAAGCGGGTGTAAAACTCGTCGCGAATCGCCGAGCCCTCGGGCAAATCAATGGGAACGGCCTGCCCGCCATCGGGAAAACGATTGGTCTTGCCCAGGAAGATATTCGCCACCTGGCTGCCCGCCAGCGTCTTCACCGGGCTGGCACTGGCAACGACCACCACCACCTCGGCCATCGCCAGCGTGCTGCCAGCGGACAATACGACGCCTGCCACCGCACACCCCGTGTGCTTGAGAAAGCGCATGATCGGGCCCATCAGAACACGAAATCCACGGCGACGCTGAGCAGGCTGAACGAGCCACCGGGCTCGAAGTCCGGCTGGAAATTGGTCAACGGTCCAGTGGCGGTGCTGCCAAGGCGTGTGTGGTCGTACTGCAGCTTGGCGTCCATGTTCTTGGTGAAGTCCCAGCGCACGCCCAGGGACAGGGTCTGCTGGCGGCTACCTGAGCCGAGGATGCCGTTGAGCGCGCCGTTGAGCTCACCCGCCGGCCCCACGAGTTCAGGCGGCAGGTTCGAGGTGTCCAGCCCCTCGGTGGACGTTTCGCTCAGGGTCTTGGAACGTGCATAGGTGATATAGGGTGTGAACGCATTGATCCTGTAGCCGCTGCTGACGTACCAGGCGCTCATCTCGCCAAACGCCGCGTGGCTTTTGAAATGCCCCCATTCGCCCATGATGAACCAGTCGCCTGGATCGTAGATGGCGCCCACGCCGACGAAGTTGAAATGCTTGCCTTTGGTGTCATAGCGGTCGGCAATGTCGTTGCCCTGCGCGCCGAACTGCCGGAAATCATCGAACAGCGGGTTGAAGGGCTCGTAGGTCAAATGCGTCTGCTGGAAGGTGATGCGCGTGGTCAAGGCGCCGTATTCGGTCAGGTTGGAAACGCCCCACGATTCCCGGGCGCGGGTTTCACCCGTGCCGTGGGGCATCTTCACCGTGCTCTGGCCCACGTTGCCCTGCACCGTGTTGGCAACATCGCCCACGTGCAGCCGGTAGCTGAGGTCCATGCCGTCGGTGCTGGTCACAGGGATCATGCTGTAGACCTCGCCCGGCGGCCGTACCCAGGGGAGCGTGTAGCCGACCTTGCGAGTGTCGGAAAACAGGAAGGCCGGCTGCACCGTGCGACCGATGCGCAGGCTGAAATCCGGCGTGACCTGGTACTTGAAGTTCGCCCACTCCAGGGAGGGCCGGTAACTGTTGTCGTAACGTTGCTCCGAAATGACCTGCACCACCGCAGAAAGCTGCGGGTTGAAACGGGCGGTCAGTTGGGCCCCGATCAAGCTGTCGACATCGGCGCTCCAGTCGCGGGTGTGCCCGGCACCATTGGGCTTGTAGATGCTGGAGGTGTAGTCGGCGTTTTTCTCGTTGGAGTGAACCATCCCCACCGTGCCGAAGCTGCTCACTGAAAACGTCGGGCCCTGGGCGTCAGCGGCGTGCGCGGTGCAGGCGTACAGGGCCATCACGGCCAACGCCAGGGGGTTGAGTCGTGGCGTCATGGGTCAGTGCAGCCCTATGGCAAGGGAGATTTCATCCAGGCTCGCTGGCGCCCTGGAACGTGTAACGACATTGATTGCGCAATTGCCCGGGGAGACTGCCACCATGCGTTCTAATCCTTGTAACGTTGGCTCAGTAGGCATTCGGTGATGCCACGAACGACATTGTAGTCGACAAACCGCCACCCGCCCGGCTCATGCCCGGCCGGTCGGGCCCGAAGGCCGGGTGGGCAGTTCCAGGGTGAAGGTGGCGCCCTGCCCCGGCCCGGCACTCTGGACCTTCAATGCCCCGCCCATCTCCATGGCGGCCAGCACACAACTGTGCAGGCCGAAACCGTGGCCATCCTTGCGGGTGGTGAAGCCGTGGGCAAAGATGCGCGTCAGGTTGTCCTCGGCGATCCCCTCGCCATTGTCGATCACCCGGATGATCAAGGTCTGTTCCGTGTTCAGCTCGCCCTGCAAGGTGATCACCGGGGGCCGATCCGCCATGTCGACCATCGCGTTGCCGGCGTTCTTGATCAGGTTGACCAGGATCATCAGCACCCGGTGCTTGTCCAACTCAACCGCCGGCAAGCCTGTGAACGCCTTCTGCACCGTGACGTGGCGGGTCGTGAGCACGCCGGCGTTCATGCGTAACGCATCCTCGATCAGTTGCTGGACCTGCACGGTCTCGCGCAGGCTGGAAGCGCCTGAATACGATTGTTGGGCCGCCACGACTTCCTTGATGTGATCGATGCTCTTGGTCAACTGCTCAAGCTCTTCGGCCATGCTCTTCTGCTCGACCGCCAAGGCCTCCACCACCTGGTTCAGGTAGCCGGGCAGCAACCTGCCTTTCTCGTCCTGCGAGATGAAGTGGCCGAGGTCCTCGGTGTGCTGGTTCATCAACTGCATCGCCTTGCCCAGGCCCAAGGCTTTACTGGTACGCAGTTTTTGCGTCAGCACCTCGGCGCAAACGTTGACGCTGTTGAGGACGTTGCCCACGTTGTGCAACACGTTGGTGGCGATCTCGGCCATGCCGGCCTGGCGGGCGACGGCCACCAACTGGGTCTGGGCTTCAGCGGTGCGCAGGCGACTCTGTGCCAGCTGCCAGCTCATGCGGCTCAGCAACACCACCAGGAACATCAACACCAGACTGCCGGCCGCGGCCCGCCACACATAGGTTTGGGCTTGCTGGGTGACGGCCGCCAGTTGCTCCTGCTCGGACAACCCGACGATCACCGCCAGCGGCAGGTCATAGAGCTGCCGAGCGCTGGTGTAGCGGCGTACGCCGTCCCAATCGTTGGTCAGCAGCAGCGCCTGGGTGTCCTCGGTGTCCGGCACCAGCGCCGCGTAATCCACCGTGTCACCGGCCTGCACCGTCTCCCCGGTGCGCCGCACCCGGAACACGCCGTCGGTGCCCAGCAACCCGAAGACGCCCTGCTCGCCGAGCTTCGAGGCATCGTAGCTGCTGACGAAATAGTTCGCGTCAACCTCGACCCTGGCGACCCCCGCGAACCCGCCATCGGCCGAACTGAGGCGCCGGCTGAAGCGCAACCGCCATTCGCCGTTGAGCGGGTTTCTCCAGGGGCGGCTGATCAATAGCGTGTCGTCGCGCCGCAACGTGCGCAGGTCGTCCGCGTCGTCGACCACTTCCGTTTCGTTGGCCCGGGTGCTGGCCACCAACCTGGCATCGGCGTCGATCACGCTCACGTCAAACAACAGCGACGGCGGCAACAATGCCCGCTCCTTCAGCCTGGGCAGCGGGTTGCGCTGGCCTTCGGCCTCGTAGGTGTACTTGACGAGTTTGAGGGTCTGGTCGATTTCATGGACCGCCCGCAGCATCTGGGCTTCATAGGTCGCGCTGACTTCCAGGCTGACTGCCGCCGCGTTATGCCGCGCCCGGGTCAGTTCGCTGGTGATGAGGTACAGCGTCGTCAGCCAGATGGCCAACAACAGGAAAACCGCCAGCAGCGGAAACAGGACATACGCCTCCTTGGCATGACCGAGCCCACGCCGCAAAACGCGGCCCATGGCCTGGGAGACCGTCTCCGCGGACCTGGCGATACCGGAGGCCAACCTCAGTCCATCTGGCCGTTGAAACGACATGATGCGCTCCCTGCGTTGAACCGGCGTGTTCCTTGCGGCGTTCGGGCAAAACGATTGACTGGAGAAACTATAGATCACAAAACCGGTGCGGGCGTCGGGTGCTCAACAGCGAATGAGCGAACGAAACGCGCCCGAAAATCTCGCTGAAACCCACCTTGCCCGCTCCCACAGGGGATTGGGGGTGTACGCCGCCTTTGCATGCACCAGCAAGACCTGTGGGAGCGGGCTTGCCCGCGAAGACGGCGGTACATTCAACATCTTCATGACAGACACTCCGCTTTCGCGGGCAAGCCCGCTCCCACCTAGGATTGGGTGTGTACACCGCCTTCGCATACACCATCAAGACCTGTGGGAGCGGGCTTGCCCGCGAAGACGTCGGTACATTCAACATCTTCATGACAGACACTCCGCTTTCGCGGGCAAGCCCGCTCCCACAGAGGATTGGGGGTGTACGCCGCCTTTGCATACACCAGCAAGACCTGTGGGAGCGGGCTTGCCCGCGAAGACGGCGGCACATTCAGCATCTTCATGACAGACACTCCGCTTTCGCGGGCAAGCCCGCTCCCACACAGGATTTGGGTGTACGCAGCCTTTGCATACACCAGCAAGACCTGTGGGAGCGGGCTTGCCCGCGAAGACGGCGGCACATTCAGCATCTTCATGACAGACACTCCGCTTTCGCGGGCAAGCCCGCTCCCACAGAGGATTTGGGCTGTACGCAGCCTTTGCATGCACCAGCAAGACCTGTGGGAGCCGGCAGGCAAGCTTGCTCGCGATGTTCAAGCACGCACAAAATGCTCGTCTCTTTCTGGCTGCACCTTGATCAGGACGAAAGACCCATGCACATCAAACCGTTTTCCATCGACATCCCCGAAGACGCGCTGGCGGACCTGCGGCATCGCCTGTTGAATGCGCGGCTCCCAGAGCCGCTGGCCGGGCAAGGCTGGACTGAGGGCATGGACATCAACGTGCTACGCGACCTGCTCGCCTATTGGTCGACAACCTTCGACTGGCGCGCCAAGGAAGCGGCGCTCAATCGCCTGCCGCAGTTTGTCGCCGATGTCGACGGCCAGCGCGTTCACTTCATTCATCAACGCGGTGTGGGCCCGGCCCCCATGCCGTTGATCCTGACCCACGGCTGGCCCGGTTCCTTTACCGAGATGCAGCACATCATCCCCCTGTTGACCGACCCGGCCAGTCATGGCGGTGACCCGGCGGACGCCTTCGATGTGGTCGTGCCGTCCCTGCCCGGCTACACCTTTTCTGCACCATTCCAGCAGCCCGGCAACGGCCCTTACGAAGTGGCCCGTTTGTGGGGCGAGCTGATGAGCGGGTTGGGTTATGAGCGCTTCGGTGCCCAGGGCGGAGACATCGGCGCGGGGGTTTCGACCTGGCTCGGCGTGCGGTTTCCCGAGCGGGTGAAGGGTATCCATCTCAATTACATCCCGGCTTCCTACCGCCCACCCCTTGGCGAAACCGAGCCACCGCTGACCGAAGCCGAAACCGCCTTCCTGCAACACGCCGCTGCTTTTGCCGATGCCGAAGGCGCCTACGGGCATATCCAACGCACCAAACCCCAAAGCCTTGCGGTAGGCCTGAATGACTCGCCGGCCGGTTTGCTGGCCTGGATGGGCGAGAAGATCCTGTCCTGGTGCGACACCCGCCCGGCCATTGATCACGATTGGCTGCTGACCAACGTCACGCTGTACTGGCTGACGAACTGCATCGGCTCGTCGTTCCGGCAGTACGTGGAAGGCAGCAAGCGACCGCTCGCATTCGGCCATGAGGAGCGGGTGAAACCTGCGGTCGGCGTGGCGATGTTTCCCAAGGAACTGCCCATGCCGCCCCGCAGTTGGGTGGAACGTTGCTGCGATGTGAAACGCTGGAGCGTGATGCCGAAGGGCGGGCATTTTGCGGCGTTGGAACAGCCGCAGTTATTGGCCGAGGACATCAGGGCGTTTTTTCGGGATTTGCGGTAGCACCACGCCGGAACACTGGACCTGAATGTCCGCTGAGCCAATGGCATGGAGAGATTCACATGGAAGTCCGTAAGCCGCTGCAGCCCTATGGCTGCACCACAAAAGTCGAAGTCTGGGTCACTGGAATCATGTCTCCCGGCATCGTCATGACCAACTGATAGTTGCCAGCGACCAATGCCCCTGCGGCATAGGTGAAACACGACAAACTGGACGTGGAGCTCTTGTCGAGGACAACGCCTGGTATGGGCTTGGGCTTGATACCGTCCTGTAGCTGATACACCGAATAGACGGGCTGGCTGACAGGCTTGGCGTGGGTCAGACAAAACGAAGTGCCCTTCGCGGTCGGCGCAAACTCGCCCTTGGCATTCAAAGGCGAGACGAAGGTCATGCCGCTTCGTCTTTCCTGCTCAGCGAGTTGCGCAGCGTCCAGGGCGGTCCTGGCACGCTCATAGTCGGCATTCTTCAGCACTGCACTGGTTTCCTGCTTATTGATGTACTGGACGGCTTTCTCTGCCTCGATCAATGCACGCCGTCGTCCCCAGAGGGCATCATCACCGCCCTTGCGGATCGCCAGGGATAACCAGGTCTTGTCGGTAAATGGATCGTTTTTGCCGCTGTTGCGCAGACTGTGATGAAGGTAGTCGATCTCGTCAGGCTTGATGTCGTCCAAGGAAGCCCTGTCCGGTGTGTCGGTCCAGCCACGGCGCATGGCGGTCGGCACCAGCATCAACGAGTCCCCCAACCACGCCAATGGATTTTCCTTGTTACCTCGCCCAGTCAAATAGAAGTAGCAGTTGGTGGGGGCGCAACGCTCCTGGTTGATCAGCACATAGTTGCCAGGCTGCAGCGTCAACACCGAACCGTTACCCTCGCCTGCTCCATCATCAGGCCCGGCCAACATGTCCATGTCGATCTGCATGACCACGTCGTCTTTGTTGAGGGCCAGCAGACTCTTGGCCACTTCCTTGGCAAACACCTGTTCGGCAGCCGTTATAGGATTCGCCAGTGACAGGGTCTTGCTGGCCGAACCAATGAAATCAAGAAATGCAGCGGTGTCCTCGTTCTCGCCCTGGTCATACTCCAACACGGTCAACTTCATCGATAAATGATCGGACTCAAGCTTTTTAGGTCCGTAGAGCAACTTACTCAACAGCGGTGGCTTGGAGTTGTCCGCCACCCCAAGATAAGGGCCGAGAACCTTGGTCACGGTTGCGCTTTTGTCTTCGCCGCCGACTTCGGTGAACTCGACGACGATCACCACTTCATTCACCCCACCTACATCCTTGAGGTACTTGAAATAGGCATCCGTCAAATAGACCGCGAAGACATCGCCGCCATTGCCATTGCTGTCGGGTTTACGAATGGCCTCTGCTTTATCACCGCTCAAAACGTCGCCATCAATACTTAGGCGCTCGGTCTTCAATACGCCAATAGCGTCCTCGAAGTTCTTTTTCGCCAACTGCGTTTGTGCGTTGGCTCTGTCGAGGTCGGCCTGTGGTGCTTTTTTACTCACCAGGTCAGCCTGGGCCTGCTCGGCTTGTTGCCATTTGGCCCGAAGATCGGTAGCCGCCTCGAATTTTTCGAGGTCCGCCTCAGGACGAGCGGGTTGTACCTTGAACAGTTGCGCGGTCCCTGTGGGAACGGCGCAGCCGGCGATGAAGAACGAGAATATACAGGCCAACGCGAGTCGAGCCCGAGAGGCAGAACACAAGGCGGTTGCAACGTGAACCGGTGCGTTTTCGGCGAGCATCCCTTTCTCCTGATCGCTGCTGGCATATTGCCTTGCCACGGAGAGTAGGACAGCCATTCCATAAGCGCAACGTAGATAACTTGACGCCAATAATCGCGCCATGGCCGGAGCGACTTTCGATGGAAACCAGGCTATCGATGACATTGGCTGTCCGCTTTCGCCCACTCATGGTGCCGGGAAAATACTCGTGATCACCTAAGCGATTGCCCACCCCGTTGCCTAATCAAAGCCCTACCAGCGCTGCGTTTCGCTGTGCTTGGTCGGCGTCAAGAATTGGAAATTTGACACTACAAAGCCATCACCTATCGTTCCTCCCCGAGACCACACCCAGGGACCGGGTGGCCCGGACGCCCTTTGAGGGTGAGGTCGTCAATGCTGTTCGATCAAGGAGCGATAAACATGTCTGGAGCAACCCAAACCATTGATGTGCTCGTCAACGTTGATGCCGATTACCTGCTCGCCCACCCCGGCGACGTAGGCGGCGCAATTGCCATGCTGGTAACCCGCAGTGCCGTCGACAGCCATGCCAACATCACCAGCGGCGAAGGCGAAGGCGGTAACGAGTTGTGGTTCGATGTAAATCCCGGTGACATCATTCGCTGGCGAGCCACCACGCTGTCGCGCAATTTCGACCGCATCGCGTTGATCAAGGACGTCGAGATCGGCAACCCTCACCAGGGCGGTGATTACAAGGGCACGATTTCGAAACCGACACCCTTCAATATCCCCGGCATCCCCGTGCCTTATCTGGACAACGGTGCCCCTGGTGGAATCTCCAAGACCGATGTGACCTATACCTTCTGGCAGTCCACTGCATTGAGCCCGGGAAAGCTCTGGTACCAAATCTACTTCGTGCTGCTGGACCGCAACCTGAACCAGATTGGCCCGACCAACACGTGGGACCCCTACGTCACCGTCAATAACCAATAACCGAAAGGCAAAAAGCCCCGTGGGAGCACAGTCAGCTGTGCTCTCACGGGGCTTTGCGGACTGACGGGGCTGGCTTCCTAGGCCGCTTTTTCAAACTCCATCAATGCCGCCAATACCAACGGGTGCAGGACCGCCTCGGGATGTTTCGTTTGCCAGGCCGTCAAGTCGCGACACATGGCTGGCGTCCAGAAGCTCTTGATGTGTTGGTACACGCCACGCACCGCCACCGCAGGGTCCGGTTCACTGGCGAAGTACTGACCAATCTGGTTGGCCATCTTGATCAAGCTGTCAGAACTCATCGGCGCACCTCGGCTTTCTCGGCATGACGGCGTTCCCTCAGCAGGCGGCCTTGTTCATCACTGAACGCCTGGTAGCGTTTCTGCCATTCCGAAGGCTGGCTGACCCGCACGATCTCCACCGCCGTCACTTTGTATTCCGGGCAGTTGGTGGCCCAGTCGGAGTTGTCGGTGGTGATCACGTTAGCGCCCGATTCCGGGAAATGGAACGTGGTGTAGACCACGCCCGGCGCCACGCGCTCGGTCACCTTCGCCCGCAGTACGGTCTGCCCGGCACGGCTGCCGATGCCGACCCAATCGCCATCGACGATGCCACGGTTCTCAGCGTCGGTCGGGTGGATTTCGAGGCGGTCCTCCTCGTGCCAGGCGACGTTGTCGGTGCGCCGGGTCTGGGCACCGACGTTGTACTGGCTGAGGATACGGCCGGTGGTCAGCAGCAATGGATAGCGATTGTTGACCTTGTCCTCGGTGGGCACATACCCGGTGAGCATGAACCGCCCCTTGCCACGCACGAATTGCTCGATGTGCATGGTCGGCGTCCCGTCCGGCGCGGCATCGTTGCACGGCCATTGCAGGCTGCCGTGACGATCCAGCTCGGCGTAGCTGACGCGGGTGAAGGTCGGTGTCAGGCGGGCGATCTCATCCATGATCTGCGAAGGATGGCTGTAGTCCATCTTGTAGCCCAAGGCATTGGCCAGGGCGATCGTGGCCTCCCAGTCAGCCTTGCCGGCCAGCGGGTCCATGACCTTGCGCACCCGGGAGATGCGTCGCTCGGCGTTGGTGAAGGTACCGTCCTTCTCGAGGAACGAACTGCCCGGCAGGAACACGTGGGCGAACTTGGCCGTTTCGTTGAGGAAGATGTCCTGGACGATCACGCATTCCAGGGCACTCAGCGCCGCGGTCACGTGCTGGGTGTTGGGGTCGCTCTGGGCGATGTCCTCGCCCTGGCAGTAAAGCGCCTTGAAGGTGCCATCCAACGCGGCCTCGAACATGTTCGGAATGCGCAGGCCCGGATCGGGTTGCAGGGTCACGTTCCAGGCCTGCTCGAACTCGGCGCGGACTGTTTCGTTGGAAATGTGCCGGTAGCCCGGCAACTCGTGAGGGAACGAGCCCATGTCGCAGGAGCCCTGGACGTTGTTCTGCCCACGCAGCGGGTTCACCCCGACGCCCTCGCGGCCGATGTTGCCGGTGGCCATGGCCAGGTTGGCGATACCCATCACCGAGGTGCTGCCCTGGCTGTGCTCGGTCACGCCGAGGCCATAGTAGATGGCAGCGTTGCCACCGGTGGCGTAGAGCCGTGCGGCGGCGCGGATCTGTTCGGCCGGGACGCCGCAGACCGCTTCCAAGACCTCGGGCGCGTTCTCTGGCAGGCTGACGAAATCACTCCAGCGGGCAAAATCGGCCGCCTCGCAGCGCTGTGCGACAAACGGCTGGTCAACCAGACCTTCGGTGACGATCACATGGGCCAGCGCGTTGAGCATGGCCACGTTGGTCCCTGGACGCAGTTGCAGGTGCAGCTCGGCACGGGCGTGGGGCGAATCCACCAGGTCGATGCGACGTGGGTCGATGACGATCAGCCGAGCGCCCTGGCGCAGACGACGCTTGAGCTGGGAACCGAAGACCGGGTGCGCATCGGTGGGGTTGGCGCCCATCACCAGGATCACGTCAGCCTTCATCACCGAGTCGAAATTCTGCGTGCCGGCCGATTCGCCCAAGGTTTGCTTGAGGCCATAACCGGTGGGCGAATGGCAAACACGGGCGCAGGTGTCGACGTTGTTGTTGCCGAATGCGGTACGCACCAGCTTTTGCACCAGGTAGGTTTCTTCGTTGGTGCAACGGCTGGAGGTGATGCCACCGATGGAGTCGCGTCCGTACTTGAGCTGGATGCGGCGCAATTCGCTGGCGGCATACGTCACCGCCTCGTCCCAGCTGACTTCCTGCCACGGGTCGTTGATGTGCTTGCGGATCATCGGCTTGGTGATGCGGTCCGGGTGAGTCGCGTAGCCCCAGGCGAAACGGCCCTTGACGCAGGAGTGGCCGTGGTTGGCCTGGCCATTTTTGTCCGGGACCATGCGCACCAGTTGCTCGCCTTTCATCTCGGCACGGAAGGAACAGCCCACGCCACAATAGGCGCAGGTGGTGATGACGCTGCGCTCCGGCTGGCCGATCTCCACCACACTCTT
The DNA here is from genome assembly GCF_036693845.1 of Pseudomonas sp. MS646. Taxonomy (NCBI): domain Bacteria; kingdom Pseudomonadati; phylum Pseudomonadota; class Gammaproteobacteria; order Pseudomonadales; family Pseudomonadaceae; genus Pseudomonas; species Pseudomonas sp. MS646. The sequence continues at coordinate 2,645,673 of NZ_CP144763.1, read as the reverse complement.
GTCGATCAGGGTGGCTGTCGGGCAGGCCTGCACGCACGCACCGCACGACACGCATTCGGAATCGAGGAAATTCTCACCGCCGGCCGCTTCGACCCGGGAGTCGAAACCACGCCCGCTGATCGTCAGCGCGAAAGTGCCCTGGATCTCTTCGCACGCCCGCACGCAGCGGCTGCACACGATGCATTTGCTCGGGTCGTAGTCGAAATAGGGGTTGGAAACATCCTTGGCATCGCTCAGATGGTTGGCGCCCTCGTAGCCATAGCGCACTTCGCGCAGGCCCACCTGCCCCGCCACCGTCTGCAACTCGCAATTGCCATTGGCCGGACATGTCAGGCAGTCCAGCGGGTGGTCGGAGATGTACAGTTCCATGACGTTGCGGCGCAACGTGGCGAGCTTGGACGTCTGGGTGCTGACCACCATGCCCTCGGTCACCGGCGTGGTACAGGACGCCGGATAACCGCGCATGCCCTCGATCTCCACCAGGCACATGCGGCAGGAGCCAAAGGCTTCCAGGGTGTCGGTGGCGCAGAGTTTGGGAATGGTGGTGCCGAGCAAGGCCGCCGCGCGCATCACCGACGTACCGGAAGGTACGCTGATTTCACGTCCGTCGATGGTCAGGCTGACCTGCACCTCGCTTTCGCGCGCCGGGGTACCCAGGTCGATATCGCTGCTGGGATCGAAGATGTTGATCATTGGTCGGCCTCCGTGGTCGCCAGACCGAAGTCGGCGGGGAAGTACTTGAGGGCGCTGGCCACGGGGTAGGACGTCATCCCGCCGAGGGCACAGAGCGAGCCGTATTGCAGGGTGTCGCAGAGGTCTTGCAGCAACAGGACCTGTTCCTGGCGAGCAGCGGTATCGGTACTGGCGATCAGGCGATCGACCACCTCCACCCCACGGGTGGAGCCGATCCGGCAAGGCGTGCATTTACCGCAGGACTCTTCGGCACAGAATTGCAGGGCGAACCGGGCCATCTGGGCCATGTCGAGGCTGTCGTCAGCCACCACCACGCCGCCGTGGCCAAGCATCGCGCCCATGGCGGCGAAGGCTTCGTAATCCAGCGGGGTATCGAATTGCGAAGGTGGCACCCAAGCCCCCAGTGGTCCGCCCACCTGGGCGGCTTTCAACGGTCGACCGCTGGCGGTCCCGCCACCGTAACCTTCCACCAGTTCCCGCAGGGTCAGGCCGAACGCGCGCTCGACCAAACCACCCTGGCGGACGTTGCCGGCCAGTTGGAACGGCATCGTGCCCAGGGAACGGCCCATGCCAAAATCGCGATAGAACTGCGCCCCCTTCTCCAGGATCACCGGTATCGAGGCCAGGGTCACCACGTTGTGGACCAGCGTCGGCAGGCCGAAGAGGCCTTGCAGCGCGGGCAACGGCGGTTTCGCTCGCACTTCGCCGCGCTTGCCTTCGAGCGATTGCAGCAGCGACGTTTCTTCACCGCAGATGTAGGCCCCTGCCCCCACCCGAACTTCCAGTTCGAAGGTGCGACCGCTGCCGGCCACGTCCTTGCCCAGGTAGCCGGCGGCGCGAGCGATGCCCAGGGCGTCGTTCAGCGTACTGACCGCGTCCGGGTATTCCGAACGCACATAGATGTAGCCCAGGGTGGCGCCGACAGAGATGCCGGCAATGATCATGCCTTCGATCAACAGGAACGGATCGCCCTCCATCAACATGCGGTCGGCAAACGTTCCGGAGTCGCCTTCGTCGGCGTTGCACACCACGTATTTCTGCGGCCCCACGGCCTCGCGCACGGTGCGCCACTTGATGCCCGCCGGGAACGCCGCCCCGCCCCGACCACGCAAGCCGGAATCGAGGACACTGGCGACCACGTCCCCGCCATCCATCTGGACGGCGCGGGCCAGCCCGAGGAAGCCGCCCTGGGCACGGTAATCGTCCAGGGACAAGGGCTGGGTGATGCCGGCACGGGCGAACAGCAGGCGCTGCTGGCTCTTGAGATAAGGTATGTCTTCCACCGGCCCCAGGGCCAGCGGGTGGCTGCTCGGGTCGCCGGCCAGCGCATCCAGCAGGCTCGGCACGTCCTGCGGCGTGACCGGGCCGAAGCCCAGCCGGACGCCATCGCGTTCCAGCTCCACCAGCGGCTCCAGCCAATAGAGGCCACGGGAACTGGTACGTCGCAACGCCAGCGGCTGTTGTCGGCGCTCGGCCTCCGCCGCCAGCGCTGTGGCCACCTTGTCCGCGCCCACGGCACGGGCTACCGAGTCACGAGCAATGCAGAGCGTCAGCATGCGCCATCCTCCAGGCAACCATTGACCAGTTGGCGCAGGCGTTCCGGGGTCAGCCGTGCATGCAGCTCACCGTCCAGTTCCAGGGCCGGCGAACAGACGCAGGCGCCCAGGCAATAGACCGGCCGCAGGCTGACGCGGCCATCGGCACTGGTGCCGTGGTCGTCCAGGGACAGGTGTTCGCGCAATTGCGCGGCCAGGCCCTCGGCGCCCATGCTCTTGCAGGACTCCGCGCGGCACAGGCGCAAGGTATGGCGGGCCGGTGGCGTGGTACGAAAATCGTGGTAGAAGCTGATCACCCCACGCACTTCAGCCTGGCTGAGGTTGAGGGCATGGGCGATTTCAGGGACGGCGATGTCGGGCACATACCCGCAGCCTTCCTGGATGGCGTGCAGGATGGGCAGCAAGGCACCGGGGGTGTCCTTTTCAAGCGCCAACACACTCTGAATCAAAGGCAGGTGAAGCGTCTCATCAGGCATAAACGTACCTCGGCATCTCGAACGACACTGCCGCCTGGCGGCAGCTGTCCGGAGTCTTGGCTGCGGCGTCCGGCCCACGTCACGGTAGCGTGGCAAATCCGGTCGCCATTCTCGCTCACCGGCCAAGTGTCTTTGGCGCACTCGGTCCGGGGCATCATCACAGCTTGCCATTCCCGCCGCTGGGCGGTAGCACACAGGCGACTAAACGTGTTCTGAAAGCGACTTGGGCTGGGAGGTCGTCCTGTGCCTACAGGAAAGTCAGATAACCCTTTCAGTGTAGGCGAATACCAGCGAAGGGTTGGACTGACGGGCTGACGGTCGTCCGCCGGGATGGCAGGGAAAACAGGCGCGCCGCAGCACCCCAACATCAGGTTACAAATGAGCGACAAGCGTCGTAGCGATATTCAACCACCACAACACCATGCCATCCCCGTCTGGATCGAGGTGACAACACAGGTTTGGCTGCAACAATATCGCCAGCAATCGCCAGACAGGACGCCCGCCATGCCCAGCATTCATTTCAACCGAATCGTCAACCTCAGCCACCCGATCCATCCCGACATCGCGCTGTGGCCCAATGACCCACCGGTGGTGTTCAAGACCGAGGCTTCGCTGGAAAAGGACGGTTACCACCTGCGCAGTTTCAGCATGGGCGAGCACAGCGCCACCCACATGAATGCGCCGAACAGTTTCGACGCCGGCGCCATGGGCATCGACGGCTACACCGCCGAATCCCTGGTACGGCCCGCCGTGGTGGTGGACCTGGCGAGCCGTGTGGAGGATGAATCCGACTACGTCATCGGCATTCAGGACATCGAGCGCTGGGAGCAGGCACATGGCCGGATCCCGGAGGGTTGCGTGGTGCTGTTCCACACCGGTTGGCAGTCGCGCTGGGCGGATCCGCAACGCTTCATCCAGGTTGATGCGCACGGCCCGCACTTCCCGGGCGTCGGCGCCGCCACCAGCCGATTCCTGCTGGAGCAACGCGCCATCGCCGGCATCGGCATCGACACCCATGGGGTGGACCCAGGCCAGGAAACCACGTTCGCCAGCAATCGAGGGGTGTTGCAACGCGGTGGCATCATCCTCGAATGCCTGGCCCAGCTCGACCAGCTACCGGCCACCGGCTGCACGCTGGTGATTGGCGTGCTGCGCCTGGAGGCAGGATCTGGCTCGCCGGCCAGTGTGTTGGCGTTTGTGCCCTAGGGGATGGTGAACGTTCGGTACTCAGCCCAATCTGACACCTGCCCACCCGATGTCTGCCTTGCTGTCATCCTGTAAGATCCCGGCGCCAACCCGGCCCCTTCAATGATCCAGTCTCCGCGCCCATCGGCGATTGGTTTGCCAAAACAGTAGCCCGCCCCCTCAAGGCACACATCCACCATCGCGCCCGCAGCGCTTTTTCCCGAAATGGTAAAGGGCGGGATTATATAACTGGCCTGCGTCGGACTCAAAATCAATGGAGGGGCTGGGTACACCGGTGTCGCTCCGCTCCCGGTGCCCACACCATTATTACAGCCATTCTGGATTGAAACCTCATGTGACACATCGGGCCTATAGGGTTCCAGATTCCACGGTGTTTTACTTCGAGCAATCGCCAAGTGACACACCAACTGACGACGCATGCCTCCCCCATCGTGATATTTCCACTGCCAATCGTTACCGAATTTTTGAACCAACTCGGCGTACTCCGCATTGGTCTGGTTGGACTGTATCGCCCGGCCACACTCAGTGGGTATCACAGACAAACTCCATTCGTTTTTTTGCGTTCCGGGATCGTAACGCTCTGACCAGACCGCTGACTCAATGTATTGTGCACACGCGCCGCCCGCTCCTTGATCAGCACCATAAGCGACCTGGACAACTAACAATAATAAAAGCACATTAACTTTCATCGCCGCGCCTCTGCTTATCCGCTGAGTGCTCATCTTTTTTTCCGAGATCCGGCAGAAAAAATTTCACTTTTTTCAGCTAATCAGGGGACCTTGATCGTTCGGTTATTTGCCCACGCTGACACTTGGCCATTCGCTGTCTGTCTTGCCGTAAACCTGTAGTTCCCAGGGCTCAATTGCGCACCGTCGATAAACCAATAACCATTTGCGTCAGCGACCACGGGAGCACCGAAACAATACCCACCGCCCTCCAAACATACGTCGACGGTTGCGCCAAGTGCACTTTTCCCGGAAATTCTGAAGGGTGGCGTTACGGTAGCCCCCTCCATCGGGCTCACTATCCAGGGCGGCTCCGAATAGGACGGTGTGGTTCCTTCTCCTGCCATCACTTCCTGATCATTAGGAGCAAAATTGAAAAGCACGTCCTGATCCGCCGTCATGGGTAAACGGACGCTTATGATAGGAACAACGATGCCTCCGCTATCGCTATAGAATTCTTTTTGATTGGTTCGCGCATCCGCCAGGCCGGCAGGATCCGAATAAAAGAAGGCTTGGATGGGTAGCGTGCGAGCGCTGCCTTGGGGCCAGGTAGTGATCTGTAATTCGTTCCACTCATAAAAGCCATTGACTTTCTGCTTGGCTTTGACTGATTCATAGAAAAAAACAGCGCCGTTAGCCGTACCGCTCGCGACATCGAAGCCACACTGTTCCAAGTGGGGATTGCCGCTCACCGATTGGTTCCAGTGATTGGCCCACTGATCTGAATTGGTGATGCCTTGCGATTGGCAGGGTCGACTGACTTCGTAGTATTTGTTTCCCTCTAACGTTATTCGTCCGCACAAAGAATCGCGATGCCAATCCCACGAATCCATCGGGAATGAGCAAACAACGCCAAGCGAAAGTTTATTGGCCGGTGCCAGAAACTTGGGATAAAGAACATAGCCATTATTGAACCCCCAGGCAAACGTCTGAAACTTGGTATCCGCTCGCAAATAGGAAAACGCCACCCCTCCCCTTTGTTGCGAAGCAGGACTGGGATCCCAAACCCTGTAGTTATTAGATTTTTTGGTCACCCTCAAGACAACGCCACTGCAGAGAAATGCCGGGCGATTATTTGTGCCACAATTCTCAGCCGCATTAGCGTATTGATTACGAATGGCAGCCAATGTCGCCTGCCCCTCGTCCCAGGAGTTGCCCGCATTACCCGCAACCCATTGCACATTCACCTGAGAACAAACAGCGAGCAAGCCAAGTCCGGAAAAACAAAGTATCGTTTTCATAAGCGGGCCTCGTTAATGACTCAACGGTGAAGTGCTCACCACCTTGCAAACCAAGCGCCTCATAAAACGATACGAAATTCAATGACTCAACCCATGCTTATCAGCCCCGACATCAGGCACCAACTTCATCTAAGCCATATAACGCGATCAGTCTTGAATAGTCATGACACGCCCTGCACTTTGGTAATCAGCCTATGACAAGCCCCGTAGCCACTCTACTGTCAGATATGACAGCGCTGACGAGTGGAACGATGTTTAGTCGCCATGCTGGCCAGGCAGATCGATTTCGACACGAAACCGCTGCCGTCATCTGCGTTTCAAGGCGTTGCTGCTGCCGTAAGAGACGCAACGTTTCCTGATGCGTCGCCAGCGCCAGTGATCCGAAGAGGTCATCGGCAGCCCACTCGATCTGAGCACCCCCTACCGCTACACGCCGGCCCGCCTCAAAACTTGAAGAGCGCCTGGGGCGCCTGGACCATCAACGCCTGCATCAACGACGCCGAACACTCCAACCCTCGCAACTGTGCCATGACCGTCTCGAAGCCGACGTGTTCTTCATGCTGCGTGTGCGGCCAGTCACTGCCCCACACCAGTCGTTGGGGACCGAAACGCTGCTCAAGGACAGCCAATGCCGCCTGGGCGAACTCAAGGTTCTGGCGATCCGTTCCAGCCAATCGATAAATGCCGGACACCTTCATCCACACCTGCCCGCTCGCACCCAGCGCCATCAGCTCGGCGAAGCCCGGTTGACCAAGGCCCTGGCGCGCATCCGGACGGCCGAAATGATCGACCACCAGCCGGATGCCGAGGGGCAACAATTGGCGAATCAATTCCGGCAGGTCTTCGACATGGCGGTGCAACTCGACATGCCAGTTCAACTCGGCGATGTGAGCGAAGAAGCCCTTCCAGGCAGCCTCGCGAAAATCCGGCAAGGCCTGGCCCATCAGGTTCAGGCGCACGCCGACCACGCCTGCCCGGGCCATGTCTTGCAGCTCAGCGCGGCTCACGCCCCGCTCCAGCACCACCACCCCGCGCAATTGCTCCGGCGCCTGGCGCAACGCGGCCAGCAGGTAGCGGTTGTCGGTGCCGAGAAAGCTCGGCTGCACCAGGACGCCATGGCTCAGGCCATGAGCGTGCAGGTGGTCGAGGTACTGCGCCAGCGTCGCATCATAGTCGGGTGTGTAGCGCCGCGCGGCAACCAGCGCCAACTCGCGGCTGAACACATGCGCATGGGAGTCGATGCCGGTGATCGGCGAACGCGTATCAGGCATGGGCGCTCTCGCTGGGGGTAACGGGATGTTCCGGTTGCTTCGACGCTTCCAGGCTACGACCACGGGTCTCCGGCAGGCACAGCGCCGCGATCACCGCTACGCCATAGGCGATGCCGGCGTCGATGCCAATGGCCGATCCCAGCGACATCGAATCACTCATGTGCCCGACCAGGAACGGGAACACCGCCGACAGCACGCGGCCGAAGTTGTAGCAGAAGCCGACGCCGGCGCCCCGCACATCCGCCGGGTACAGCTCGTTGAACAGCGCCCCGAGGCTCGCCGGGATGCCGGCCGCGAAGAAGCCCAGGGGGAAGCCCAGGAACAGCATTTGGGTGTTGGTCAGCGGCAAGAATACGTAACACTGTACGGTGACCACGCAACACAGCGCGAACAGCACGATGTTCTTGCGGCGGCCGATGCGATCGATCAACAGGCCGCTGACCACGCAACCGCACCAGAAGGCGAAGATGATCACCGCCAGGTAGCCGCCGGAGTTGAGTACCGACAGGTTGCGCTCGGTCTTGAGGAAGGTCGGCAACCAGGTCATCACCGCGTGATAGCCGCCGTGGGCACCCAAGCCCAGCAGGCCGCCAAACAATGTCACGCGGATCAGTTCAGGCCGGAAGATGCCGCCCAGGGACTTGAAGAAGTTCTGCGGAATGGCCTTTTCCTTTTGCAGGCGCTGGAAGCTGTCGGGTTCCTCGACGTTGCGCCGCACCCAGATGATCAGGAACGACGGCAGCAGGCCAACGATGAACATCACTCGCCAAGCCATGTCCTGGGGCACGAACGAGTAGATCAGCGTGAAGACGCCGACCGCCAGGCCCCAACCCACTGCCCAGGCACTCTGTACCGTGCCCATGACCTTGCCGCGATACTTGGGGTTGATGGTCTCGGCCATCAGCACCGCACCGGCGGCCCATTCGCCACCAATGCCGAAACCTTGCAGCGCCTTGACCACCAGCAGTTGATGGAAGCCGGTCACAAACGCCGACAGGAAGGTGAAGAAAGAAAACCACAGGATCATCCATTGCAGCGTTCGCACCCGGCCGTAGCGGTCCGACAGCGTGCCGCCGACCCAGCCGCCGAGCGCCGAGGTGACCAGGGTCACGCCGCTGATCAGCCCCGCATCCCCCTTGGACAAGGCAAACGCGGCGATCAGCGCCGGTATCGCCAGGCCAAACATTTGCACTTCCAGCGCGTCGAGCGACCAGCCGCCGAAGCAGGCCCAGAACGTTTTGCGCTCCCGCGCAGTGACTTGGCGATACCAACTGAACATGTTTTTTATCCTTATAGTCGAATCAAAGGCAGCCGAGAGCGAACCGCGCCGCTGCAGGGCCAGTGATGGCAAAAAAACGGAACCGGCGCGGAGTTCGCCGCCGGGCTGTATCAACCCGTCATGGGTCAGCGAATGTCCACGCTGTAGCGGAAATGCTCGGCATGCCCGCGCGAGCGCCGCCATTCCAGCGGCGTGCCGGCGTAGTCACGCGCCAGCCGCTCGATCACCACCACCGGGCTGTTGACCGGCACTTGCAGCAATCGCGCGTGCACGTCGTTCACCGACTCGGCGGTGAGGGTTTCCTGGGCGTAGGCAACCACCTGGCCGCAGGTTTCTTCGTAGATGGGGTACAGCAACGGGCCCTTCTGACTCAGGTCGATTTCGAGCAGCGATTGGAACCGGTCGCGCGGCAACCAGATTTCTTCGGCGAGCACCGGCTCGATATCGAGCAGACGCAGGCGGACGATGCGAATCACCGGGGCATCGGCGGGCAGCCCCAGCGCCTGGGCCACCGCCGACGGCGCGGCCACCGGCTCGATGGACAGGATGCGGCTCTCGGGAATCCGACGTTCGCCCGAGGCGCTCTGGAAACGGAAGAAACGAAACAAGGAAGATTGAAACTGTGGCCGGCGAATGAACGTGCCTCGTCCTTGCTGGCGCTCCAGGATGCCCTCGCTGACCAGGGCATCGATGGCTTTGCGCACGGTGCCGGTGGACAGTTGATACTCCGCCGAGAGCGCGGCCTCCGTGGGGATCGCCTCCCCCGGGCGCCAGCGGTTGTTGGCAATCTGCTCGGCCAACTGGTCGCGCAGGCGTTGATAGAGCGGCAGGCGCACATCACTGGAAAGAGGGTTCATTGACCTTATTCACCTTGTTATCTAGTCATATATATGAATATTGCGGCGAGTATTTCCCTTGCCCGTCCGGCTGTCAAGCCAGGCTCGCCAGTGAGACGGACGAATGGCGAGCCAATCCGTGCATAACGACAAGCCCGCTCAATAGACCCGCCGAACGCCACGTAGTACAGTGCGTGAAAACCGATAAATATCCATCTTGAGGAGACTGAAGTGACCCGATTCCAACGTGACGCGACCGGCCTCGCCCGGTCAGTTGGGGTGAGCACCCCATGATCGAAATCACCGAAGTCTCCATTGCCCAACTGCGCGCCGCGCTTGAATCCGGCCAGACGACGGCGGTCGAGTTGGTGCAGGCCTACCTGGCCAGGATCGATGCCTATGATGGTCCGCACACGTCCACGGCCCTCAACGCCGTGGTGGTGCGCAACCCCGAGGCCCTCAAGGAAGCGCAGGCGTCCGATGCACGCCGGGCCAGCGGCCAGACCCTTGGCCCGCTCGATGGCATCCCTTATACGGCCAAGGACAGTTACCTGGTCAAGGGGCTCACGGCAGCTTCCGGCAGCCCGGCCTTCAAGGACCTGGTTGCCTATCGCGATGCGTTCACCATCGAACGGCTGCGCGCCGCCGGTGCCATCTGCCTGGGCAAGACCAACATGCCCCCCATGGCGAATGGCGGCATGCAGCGTGGCGTGTATGGTCGGGCAGAAAGCCCCTACAACGGCGACTACCTCACCGCGCCTTTTGCCTCGGGCTCCTCCAACGGCGCCGGCACGGCCACTGCGGCCAGCTTCGCGGCCTTCGGCCTGGCGGAGGAAACCTGGTCCAGCGGCCGCGGCCCGGCGTCGAACAACGGCCTGTGTGCCTACACGCCCTCGCGTGGGGTGATCTCGGTTCGCGGCAACTGGCCGCTGACGCCGACCATGGACGTGGTCGTGCCCTTCGCCCGCACGATGGCCGACTTGCTGGAAGTGCTGGACGTGGTGGTGGCAAGCGATCCGGATACCCGTGGCGACCTGTGGCGCCTGCAACCCTGGGTGCCGATTCCAAGTGTCGAGGCGGTTCGCCCCGCCTCGTACCCAAGCCTGGCCAGCCAACCGGGCGCGCTCGCCGGCAAGCGTTTCGGCGTACCGCGCATGTACATCAATGCCGATCCCGAAGCGGGTACGGCGGATGCACCGGGTATTGGCGGCCCGACGGGCCAGCGCATTCACACCCGCGCCTCGGTGATCGAGCTCTGGGAAGCGGCGCGCAAGGCGATCCAGGCCCAGGGCGGCGAAGTGATCGAGGTGGATTTCCCATTGGTGTCCAACTGCGAGGGCGATCGCCCCGGCGCACCGACCGTGTTCACCCGGGGCCTGGTGTCCAAGGCGTTCCTGCACCATGAGCTGTGGGACTTGTCGGCCTGGGCCTTCGATGATTTCCTGCGGGCCAACGGGGATCCGACACTCAACCGTCTGGCCGACGTCGACGGGCCGAAGATCTTCCCTCACGACCCGGGCACCCTGCCCAACCGCGAGGATGATCTTGCCGCCGGGATGGACGAGTACGTGAAAATGGCCGAGCGCGGCATCACCCCCTGGGACCAGATCCCGACCCTGCCCGACGGCCTGCGCGGCCTCGAAGAAACGCGCCGGATCGACCTCGAAGACTGGATGGACCGGCTGGGCCTGGACGCGGTGATCTTCCCCACCGTTGCCGACGTTGGGCCGGCGGATGCGGATATCAATCCGGTATCTGCCGACATCGCCTGGAGCAACGGCGTCTGGGTTGCCAACGGCAACCTCGCCATCCGCCACCTGGGTGTGCCCACCGTCACCGTGCCGATGGGCGTCATGGCGGACATCGGCATGCCGGTCGGGCTGACGTTTGCCGGTCGAGCCTATGACGATTCGAAGCTGCTGCAACTGGCTTCGGCGTTTGAATCGATCGAGTCCAAACGCCTGATTCCGCCGCGCACACCGCCGTTGTCGACAAACGCCTGAGGCTGTGGGAGCTTGCTCGCGATCGCATTTGCACAGCCAACATCTCGGCAAGCTGATGGGTCGCTTTCGCGAGCAAGCTCGCTCCCACAAGGATCTGCGGTTGTTCATTGCATTTGCGCACGCACCAAATCCTGTGGGAGCGAGCTTGCTCGCGATCGCATCTGCACAGCCGACATCTTGGCAAGCTGATGGGCCGCTTTCGCGAGCAAGCTCGCTCCCACAAGGATCTGCGGTTGTTCATTGCATTTGCGCACGCACCAAATCCTGTGGGAGCGAGCTTGCTCGCGAAGGCGTCGGCACGGCCAACCTCGACTCAATCCTCAACCGTCTCCTAATTAACAACGTTTAACTCGCCCCTCCCCGCCTCGCCACGAAGAATGACTCCCGCCGTTCGGCCCGGCTTTCCCACCGGAATCAGCCAAGCCGAGGCAAGTCATTTTTCACGCGGGGCATCACCCATGTTGCTTGCATCAAAAAATATCACCGGGCTCAAGCCGGTCTGGCTCCTGGCCTGGTTGGCCGGCGGGGCTGCGCCGGTGATGGCGGCGGGGTCGGGGCAAGAATCGACTGGCGTTCTCGACGGCGCCAAGCTGGACGTGCTCAGCCGCAACTTCTACCTCAATAACGACTATCGCGCCGCCAGCCCCTCAGGCAAAAGCTACAAGGCGGAATGGGCCCAGGGATTCATCACGTCTTTCGAGTCCGGTTTCACCGCCGGCACGGTCGGCGTGGGCCTCGATGCCCACGGTTTCCTGGGTCTGAAGCTGGACGGCGGCAAGGGGCACTCCGGCACGGGATTGCTGCCGCTGGATGATGACGGCCGTAGCGAGGACCAGTATTCCAGCGCCGGCGGCGCGCTGAAGTTCAAAACCTCACGCACCACCCTGGCAGTGGGTGAAATGACCGTGGAAACCCCGGTATTCGACACCGCAGACAAACGCCTGCAACCGGAATACGCCACAGGCACGCTACTCACCAGCCACGAGCTCGACGGCATCGACCTGCAAGCGGGCCATTTCAGCGCATTCAAGAACCAGGACGCTTCCACCGGCAGGGGCGACTTTTCCGGTTACGGCGCCACGACCCGTCACAGCACCATCGACTTCATCGGCGCCGACCTGCTGGCCGGACAGCCCCTGGGCGGCGCCCTCTATGCGTCCGAGCTGAGCGATACCTGGCGCCAGTACTACGCCAACCTGCACACCACCTTCGGCGCGCTGTTTGTCGACGGCAACCTGTACCACACCCGCGATGAAGGCCGGGCTGCCGCCGGCGAGATCGACACCACGGCCTATAGCCTGTCCGGTCGGTATCGACTCAACGCCCAGGCCTTCACCCTGGCCTATCAGAAGATCAATGGCGACACGCCCTTCGATTTCGTCGGCGGCGATTCGATCTACCTGGCCAACTCGATCAAGTACGCCGACTTCAACGGCCCGGGGGAACGCTCCTGGCAAGCACGGTACGACCTCGATCTCGGCGCCCTAGGCATTCCCGGCCTGAGCTTCATGGCCCGTTATGTAACCGGAAGCGGGATAGACGGCAGCCACGCGCCGCAAGGCGGTGCCTACAATCCGTTCGATGCGGACAGCGGCACCTACCGTCCACAACAAGGCGATGGCGGACGCCACTGGGAGCGCGACCTAGACCTGCACTACACCGTGCAATCAGGCCCGGCGAAAGACCTATCACTGCAACTGTCCCATGTCACCCACCGCGCCAACAGCGCCCAGGCTGGGGATGACATCGACAGGCTGTATGTCGTCATCCAGTACCCGCTCAAGCTGGGGCCGTTTTGAACCACCGCGCCGGGTTCACAGCCGGAAATGCTGCTGCAGGGCCCGGCCGAGCAGGTCAACCGCTTCGTCGGCGTATGAGGCCTGAGACCTGACGAACACCACCTCATGGTCGGCAATGGCAGGCAGATCGTCGAGGATTCGCATGCTCGGCGTCACCCGCGCGCGGTCTATCAGGCTGATCGCCAGGCCCGCTTCCACACACGCCTTGACGGCCTGGTTGGAGGGGCTTTCGAGGACGATGCACGTCTTGCGGCCGCGTTGCCTGAGGGACTCGATCATCGCCTGGCGATAAGGGCATTGCGCCGCATGCACGGCCAGCGGCAACGGCTCCATCGAGGCGATCGCCGTCTGGGCCGGACCCACCCAGACCGGCGTGGTGGACACCAGCACCTGCGCCTGGGCATCCGGCTCGCCCTTCGGCTGGGTCACGACCGCGGCTTGAAGCTTGTCGCGCTGCACCAGGTCGCGCAGTGCATAGCTGGGCGCGGTCTTGAGCTCCAGCACTACATTGGGCCAGGCCGAGGCGAAGGTCGGGAGGATGTCGCGAATCACATGGTCGGCGTATTCGTCCGGCACCCCCAGGGTAATGCGGCCCGCCAGTCGCGTCCCCTGCAGGTCGGCCAGCACTCGGTCATGGGTGCGCAGCAGCTCCGTCGTCGCCAGCAGCAGCCGCTTGCCCAGCGTCGTCAGGGAAACGGCCTGATTGTCACGATTGAATAAACGGCCACCGGCAACCGCCTCCAGCCGTTGGATGTGCACGCTCACCGCTGCCGGGCTCTTGTGAAGCAGTTGCGCCGCTGCGTTGAACTTGCCTATCCGCGCCACCGCATGGAACGTGCGGACCAGGTCGATATCGAGTGTGGCTGTCATGGTTCAACCCTTTTGAACAACTGATGCACGATATTTTGATTTATTAGATTACGCCGGTTTCGTAGCCTGGGGCCATGAACTTGCCAAAATCGATGACCTGCCCTTCTCTCTCACGGCCCGACTGGTGCCAGGTCATTCCGTTGCCCCTACTGGAGGCGGCGTTGCTGCTGACCTGGAGTTCCGGCTTCATCGGCGCACGGTTCTCCCTCGACTACGCACCGGCGTTGCTGGTGGTGTTCTGGCGCTGCGTGGTGGTCACTGTCATTCTGTTTCCGTTCGTCATCAGTCAGTTGCGGCGCGCCTCCCCCGGCGTGCTTCTGAAAAATGCCGGCATCGGCCTCCTGGCCATGGCCGGCTACCTGGCCGGTATCGTCCAAGGCATTGCCCTGGGTGTACCCGCAGGCCTGGCCGCCCTGGTGGCCGATCTGTTGCCCATCGGCATGGCCCTGCTGGCGGCCGGCGTGTTGGGGCAACGACTGGCCTGGCCAGTCTGGGCAGGCCTGGTCATCGGGTTGCTGGGCGTGTCCGTGGTCACCCACGGCGCGCTGGCGTGGGGCAACGCGCCGTGGTGGGCCTATAGCCTGCCGCTGCTGGGCATGTTGTCGCTGGCCGTCGCCACCCTGTGGCAGAAGCGCCTTCCCGCGTCCGATTCACTGGGCCTGCTGCCTAACCTGTGGCTGCAATGTTGCGTCTCAGGCGTGGCCTTCGCCGGCCTTGCGGGCGCCCAGGGCAGCCTGGCCCCGATTCCCAGCGCAGGGTTTGCCATGAGCGTGCTGTGGACCGCCGGGTTGTCCACCCTGGGCGGCTATGGGTTGTATTGGCTGTGCCTGCGCCGCGCGACCGCCACTCGGGTCGCCAGCGTGCTTTACCTCAGCCCACCCATCACCCTGCTGTGGGCCTGGGCCATGTTCGGCGAGCCGCTTTCCTGGCAAATAGTGTCTGGCCTGGCTGTGTCCGCCCTGGGCCTCTGGCTGGTGGTGCGCACGGAAGCGCGGCAGGCCCGGCGCCGATAGCGACCGCTCTCAGGCGCCCGAAGTTGTCACCGCAGGGTAATGCAGTGTCGTGCCGCAGACCTTCGCGGCTGGGTTCAAGACGGCTTTGTTTGCCTTGTCCTTGTCCAGGATATGGATGACTTCAACTCCGCGCAGCAGCAGATAATCCGCGATGATCCGCCGATGGCAGCGCCACCAGACAGCCTCCGCGCACATGATGACGCAGCGTTGGTGCTGGCTCAGGTCCAGGAGGCGAACCAGCCCGCGCTCGAACTCGTCCGAGAGCGCGTAATCGGCATAGTTGTGGAAGCTGCGATTGTCCCAGAACCCATTGACCTCATCGGCAACGGTCCTGGACTTCTTGCGCAAGCCACCCAACTGCTCGATCTGCTCGTGACGCAGACCCACTTCGGTCAGCCGTTGGGGAAAAGTATCCAGGTTGTATTGCGGGTTGGTGCGTGAGCGTGGAACCGTCCTGACGTCGACCACGGTCTCGATTGCAAACCCTTTGACGATGTCCACGAACTGGTCGAAGGTCCGGGTGGAATGACCGATCGTGTAGATGCTTGAATGCTCCATCAGTGAAAACCCGACGCTGATCCTGGTATTCGCATTAGGTCCGCCGTTCCGGCAAAGGTTTCTTGATCGTTTCACCGTGGCGAGGGCGCCGGCGCTCGCTGGACTGCGTGGCCTTCGCCACGGTGAAGGTGGGGCCAGTGATCACGCCGGGGCTTTGAGCGTGTCGTAGGCTTCCAGCGTGCGCAGCGAATAGATGTACGCAGCGCCGGCGTTCAACGAGATCGCCGTGGCCAGGGCTGCGCTGACCTCTTCGCGGCTTGCGCCGGCCTTGATTGCGGCGTCCGTGTGGGCGGCGATGCATCCGTCGCAACGGGTGGTGACGGCGACCGCGATGGCGATCAGTTCGCGGGTCTTGGCATCGAGTACGTTGTTTTCACTGGCGGCCTCCCCCAAGGCCATGTAGGCCTTGACCATTTTCGGGTTGCTGCGGCCCAGCGCGCCGAAGGCTTTTTGAAGGGTGGGCAATAATTCGGACCAGTTATGGAACATGGCATTAACTCCTGAGTGGGTTGGGTGTACTGTTTCAACGCCTTCAGTTTTCCATCCCTGCGCCGGTCGGGTTTGTCCAATGCTCTCAGCGTTTTTCGCGAAAATCTCAAATGCATGCCATCGATAAACTCATCAGCCTGGCCAACGTGCGCGGCAGCCTGGACCTGCGCTGCCAGTTCGACGGTGACTGGGCCCTGGATCACGCGCAGCAAGCGTTGGGCAAGGCGCCCTATCACATCGTGCTGGCCGGTGAATGTCGGGTGGAGTTTCCGGATGGGCAGCGCTTGCCCATGCGCGCCGGCGATATCCTGCTGCTGCCGCGCGGTGCCCGGCACGTCATGCACAGCCCCGGGAAAACCGTGGCGCCAGTCACGCCCACTCAAGTGATGGGCGGCACCTTGCCGATTCATCGCATCGGCGGTGCCAGCGTGGAACTGGACATGCTTTGCGGCGGCTTCTCCTTCAACCGCGCCTCGCTGCTGTTCGCCGCCTTGCCCGACTACCTGGTGATTCCCAGTGGCGCACTGCCCGCCAACGGACCGCTGCCGGCGCTGGTCGAAGTGATGCGAGGGGAAGCGGACGGCAACCAGGTCGGCGCGGGGTTTCTGCTCGATGCCCTGTCCCAGGCACTGTTCACCCTGATCCTGCGGGCGCACCTGGCCAGCCAGGGGCAGGACAGCGGCTCGCTGGCCTTGCTGGGCGACAAGCGCCTGGGCCGGGCCTGGCAGGCGATGCTGGATGATCTCGCGCACCCGTGGACCATCGAAAGCCTGGCGCAGATCGCTAACATGTCCCGGGCGAACTTCATGCGCGCGTTCGTCAGAGTCGCCGGCGTCTCGCCCTGGGTGCTGCTGACGCACATGCGCATGGAGCAGGCGTTCAATCTCCTGCACCAGTCAAACCTGGGGTTGAGTGACATCGCGTTACAGGTCGGCTACCAATCCCAGGCCGCGTTCAGCAAGAAATTCAAGGAGCTCCATGGCCAAGCCCCCGGCAAAGTGCGACGCGGGCTCTAGCTGAGCGGACGCCGGTTCAGATCTCCAGCACCAGGGGTTCACTCCCTTGGGCCGGCACCGCGCAACAGATCAGCACTTCGCCTTCGCCAACCGGTTCGGCCGGCGGGGTCAGGTAGTGCACCTGGCCCTGGCTCAGGCGAGTCTTGCAGGTGCCACAGGAACCGCCACGGCAACTGAATTCCGGCTCCAGCCCTCGCGCCTCGGCCAGTTCGAGCAAGGTCCCGCTGCCCGGTTCCCAACGCCCTTCCTTGGCCGAACCGGCGAACAGGATCTTCACCGGCTCGGTCGCCGCCGGCACTTGCTGCGCCGCCGGGACAAGGACCTCGACGTCCCGCACCAGGGTGGACGGGCCGAAGGTTTCGGCATGGATGCGATCGTCCGGAATGCGCAGGCCGCGCAGGCCATCGTACAGCGCCTGGGTAAAGCTGCCTGGCCCGCACAGGTAGTAATCGTAGTCATTCAAGGGCAGCCACTTCTTGAGCAGCTCGATATCGATCCGGCCCGGCAGGTCGTAAGCTTCGTTCGCGCCCGCCTCCACAGGCGGCTGGCTGACCATGCGCAGCACTTGCACGTTGTCGCCGGCACGCGCCACCAGTGCATCGATCTCATCACGAAACGCCAGTTCAGCCACCGTCCGCGCGCTTTGCACCAACCAGACCGGGCGCAGGCGGTTGATGCGCAGCCCTTGGTAAACCACTTCGCGCAACATCGACAACAGCGGCGTGATGCCAACGCCGGCCGCCAGCAACACCAGGGGGCGCCGTTCGGTCGGTTGCACAGTGAAATGCCCCTGGGGCGCGCGCGCCTCGATCGTGTGCAGTGGCAGGACCTGATCATGCAGGTGGGACGACACCGAGCCATCGCGCTTGACGCTGATGCGCAGAAAATCATCCGACGGTGCACTGGACACGCTGTAGGTTCGAATTGACGGGGCTTTGTGCCCAGGCAACGAGACCCGCACCGGCAGATGTTGCCCGGCTTCGAACCGCGGCATACCGACCCCGTCGCTCGCTTGCAGGTAGAACGAGCGAATGCCGGGGCTCTCCTCCACCACCCGCGTGACCTGCAGCGAACGCCAGTGGGTCCGCAGGGCCTCGGCCTGCAAACGCTCGGTGGCATGCTCCCAACTGCCGGTCATCCGCGAATTGGGCGATTCCCCTTCGGCCTTGTCTTTCCAGCGCAATGGGAGTGCGGCCGGCCGGTGGACGATGCGCTGGGGCGTGAAGCGCAACAAGCGCTCGGCTCCCTGGAACGCGGCGATCTCGGGATCGTCCAGCACCACCTGCGCCGTGCCGCTCATCTGCAGCAGGTCGCCGGTCTGGACATCGACGAACACCAGCCCGGCCCGAGGGTTGAGCAGGATATTGCCCAAGGTATTGAAGAACAGGTTTCCGGAAAAGTCAGGCACCGTCAGTGTCCCGTCCTCATCCATGCGCACGAACCCCGGTTTGCCGCCGCGGTGGGAGGCATCGACCTGCCGCTCGCCATCGCGCACCACGTAGGAGGCGATGTAGAACGAATCGGCGGTCGTCACCAGGCGCCGCACCAGGGGGTCTGCCACGGTCAACTCGCGGGGTGCGCCGGCCTGCTCCTCGACAAAGGCATACTCGCGCAGGTTGATGTAACGCGGGCAGTTGCCATAGGCCTGGCGCACCGAAATTTCGAGCCCCTGCTCAAGCTGGCGCCGCACGACCCCATTCATGCGGTTACGCCGCCGGGTGTGCAATTCGATGCCCAGCATGCCGATGGCGTCCCCTTCGCCCAGGCCTTCCTGGGCCGGGTCATCGGCTTGCGGTTGGACATTGATGTGCAGGGTTTGCGGATCGGGCGAGTTCATGAAACCGGGCCGCCCCGCACGCAGGGTCGCCCAGACATCGCCCTGGCGATCCACCGCTCCGAGCACCACGAATGGCAACTGGGCGTAGAACTCACGATGCTGATCCGGCATCCAGGTCCGCGCCAACTGACGCTGGCCAACACCGGCCATCATGTCCACCGCGCCCACCGAGCGCTGCAAAGTCAGCTCTCCTTCGTGCCAGGGCGAGGGTTGTACGGTCGTGGCTTCGTCCATCATCAGCTCCTCGCGCCCGCAGCGTAAGCCGCGCCATGGCGCCTCGGTCAGGGATACTCCGCCACACCTGTGGCCAGGCGTGCAGGTCAGTGGCGTCATCTTCTGCCCAAAGCGCCGGTACAGGAATACGCACACGCTGCAATCCACTCTTTCACACAGTGCAAGGGTGATGGGGCCGTGCCGGTCCACGGCGTCATACCCTGAGGCTGGCGAAATGCTTGGTCAGCTCCATCAAGGTCGCCCGCAGCTCCGGGGGGCGCACGGGCTTGGCCAGGATCGAGATGTTCATGTGGTGCAACGCATGGCGGATCCGTTCGATGTCGTGGCCGGTCATGATCATCGCCGGGACCTCCCAGCCACGTTGCTCGCGGATCGCCGCGATGCACTCGGAACCCGAGACCTTCGTCCCGAGGTCGAAGTCGGCAATGATGATGTCGCAGTCGCTGGTCACGTCCACCCCGTCGCTGTGGGTCTCGACTTCGCAACCCCACTTTTCCAGCAGCGCCGAGGTCGCCATCAGCACGTTGGCGTCATCCTCCACCAGGCACACT
This sequence comes from Pseudomonas sp. MS646, assembly GCF_036693845.1. Taxonomy (NCBI): domain Bacteria; kingdom Pseudomonadati; phylum Pseudomonadota; class Gammaproteobacteria; order Pseudomonadales; family Pseudomonadaceae; genus Pseudomonas; species Pseudomonas sp. MS646. Next base: position 2,626,020 of record NZ_CP144763.1, on the reverse strand, counting down.
CGCAAGCCCTGCAAACGGCTCTGCGTGGGCGGCGTACGCGCCAGCGCCGCCCGGGGCGCGACCTTTTCCAGGCCTTCGATGGCGGCGCAGGTTCCCCTGCCGACCCTGGAATCGAGCCGGATCTGCAGGTTGATCAGATGGCTGATGCGCTTGACGATCGACAACCCCAGACCCAGCCCCTCGACGTCCTTGTCGCGGACGTGACGCACCCGGTAGAACTCCTTGAACACTTCGGGCAGATGTTCGGCGGCAATGCCGCGCCCCTTGTCGTAGATGACGATGGCCAGGCCATTGCCCCTGGGCCGCACGCCAATCAGCACCGGTTTGCCGGGGGCGTACTTCAGCGTATTGGAAATCAGGTTCTGCACCATGGTCGCCAACAGGCCGGCATTGACGTTGACCCACTGGTGGCAGGGCCGCAGGCGCAACTCGACACCGGCCCAGCGCGCCGCCTCGGTGTTCTGCTTGACCACGTCCTGCAGCAGCGCGCCCAGATGCACGGGCTCCGATTGCGGCTCCAGTTGCCCGTTGTCGAGGGTGTAGATGTCCAGGATCGAGCGAAACAGTTGCGACACGATGTGCAATGAGCGGTCGATGTTATCGACCAGCCGCAGTTCTTCCTGGCCCAGCCGGGCGTCGCGCAGGCATGCGGTGAACAGCCCGATGGAGTGGATCGGCTGGCGCAGGTCATGGCTGGCCTGGGCCAGGAAGCGCGACTTTTCCTGGTTCGCGGCAATCGCTTCTTCCGAGGCAATGCGGGTCCGGGTCAACAGGATGTGCGCATAGGCCGGCACGACGACGGTGGTGACGATCAGCATCAGGAACATGTAGGGCTGGCCCCGCCAGAACGGCGTGAGCAGGAAGATCATGACCAGCATCCCGAGGGCAATCAGTGTGGCGGCCGCCAGATAACGCGAACCGAAGCGCATGCCATTGCCCAGGGTGACCCAGAGTAATGCCGCATACACCGGCAGCGCGCCTTCGCCCCCGACGATCATGGCAAACGAGATACCCGAGTAGTCGTGTGCCATGGCAAAGAGCCGACGCAGGAAAAAATGCCCCGGCCAACGCTTTATGGCCATGCGCAACGGGACTGCGACGCTGATGAAAAAGGCCATGTACCACATGATCGGGATATACGTGGCAAAGTCACTGGAAGGCAGGCACGCCACCACGATGATGTAGAGCGAAGCGCAGGTGCTGACCGTCAACCTCAAAGTGGCCTGGTCCAGCTCGCTATTCTTTTCTGTCATGGTCACAGGATTTTCCCAACATGAAAGGTTGTTTCAAACTTGAAACCCAAGGGGGCCGTTTAGGTTACGATGCGCTGACTTGAAGGTCAGGAGGATCTGGAGCATGACGTGCAGAGTAATTGTGGCCGATGACCATCCTTTGTTTCGCGAGGGCATGCTGCGGACCGTCCAACGATTGATACCGACGGCCACCATCGAACAGGCCGGCAATCTGGACGAAGTATTGGCCCTGGCGCGCGCCGGGCTGGAAGTGGACACCCTGATACTCGACCTGCGCTTTCCCGGTATCACGTCGCTGCAAGTCATCGGCCAATTGCGCAGTGAATTCAAGCGCACCTCGATCATTGTGGTTTCAATGGTGGATGACGTGGATGTCATTACCCAGGTCATGTCGCTGGGGGCTGACGGTTTCATCGGCAAGAACATCGACCCCGCCGGCATCGCCGACGCCATCATGGCCATCCGCGAAGGCGAAGTGGTGGTGAAATACCAGGCTGAAAACTCGGTGCTGGACGATGCACTGGCCCAACTGACCGCACGCCAGCGGGAAGTGCTTGGCTTGATCGCGGCCGGCAAGACCAACAAGGAAATCGCCCGAGACCTGGGCATCTCGCCCTTCACTGTACGCATCCATGTCTCCAGCCTGCTCAAATCCCTGGGCGTGCCTACCCGTGCGGCGGCAGCGGCACAATTCTCCAGTTTCCCCGTCAACGGCGGATGGCCAGTCAACTCACAGAGTTGAACCCGACACCGGTAGACCGACGGTGGGATTTATCCTCCCTGCCAGCGCGCCATGCCATAGAACACTTGTACTATAGCCGCGTCCTACCCTCCCCTCCTAAGCTGTGAGCGCCCCTGAAAGGTGGCTGGAACAGCCAAGCCTGCAACCACCAACACTCCCGACTGCGCGCCGAAACACCAGGGTGCATGGATCGTATCGAACAGAGACATCCAATGGCCTGTCCGAACGCCGGGCATCGCCTCAACCGAGGGCGCTCCAATAGCCGGCCTCGCTCACTCCTTCCAGGTACCGCCACTCACGGTGCACCCCTTGCGGGTGCTCTCCAGCAGGTCAGCCGTGCGCTTGTAGTAATAGAAATCCACCCCCTGTCCGTTGACGTTCAGGCAGGTGGCCTGGGGGTTTGGCGGGCAGGTTTGCGAATAGGTAATCCGGCCCGCCTCTCCACCCAGGGCGACCGGCATGTTGGCATAGGCTTCACAGCTTGAACGGAACTTGGCCACCGGCTGCTCATCACTGGCCTGCACGCAGTCCTTGGCCTCGATATGCTGGCCCATGACCGTCATCTCACCTTCCATCGTGCAGGCCTGGCTACCGGCATGGGCCACTGAAACACACAGCAGCGTGGCACTGATCACACTGCAAAAACGAACGATTCCGTTCATGTACTCTCCCGAGATCCTGGATGGTCACAAGCGCCAAAGTATCCAGGCTCGGGGGTTCATTCTGAATAGCACAGATGGGCTAGTGGCCTGTGTGGCTCAACCCACCCAGCCGATGGCCGTCTTGGGAATGACCTCGGACTCGTCGAGCTTGGAGGCGAACATGCTCACCGCCTCAAGCGCATCGGTGGTGCCGGCCCGGATCTGGACGATGACCGAGCCGGCCTGGTCCGCCAGCGTAACCCCGCGCAAGGCCCCCTCGTGGGTCTCGTTCATGCTGGTCACCGCGTCACGGGTTTCGGACAGTATCTTGCCGATCATCTCGGCGATCTCCGACGTCGAGCGGCTGGTACGCCCGGCCAGTTGCCGGACTTCGTCGGCCACCACCGCGAACCCCCGACCCTGGTCACCGGCCCGTGCAGCCTCGATGGCGGCATTGAGGGCCAGCAGGTTGGTCTGGTCGGCAATGCCACGGATGGTGTTGACGATTGCCGTGATTTCTTCCGAACGCGCGCCCAATTGACCGACCAGACGCGCGGAAGCGCCGATGTTGTCGGCGATCTCGCGCATTTCCTTGGCTGTCTGGTGGATGACCTGAGCCCCCTGCTCCGCGACGCGCTCGGTCTCGGCAGAGATGTGATAGGCACGGGAGGCGCCGCGCGAGTCCTCTTCGAACTTCTCCACCCGCTCGCTGATATTGCTGGCGAACTTGACGATCTTGCTCAACTTGCCTTCGGCGTCATAGACCGGGTTGTAGCTGGCTTCCAGCCAGACCACCTTGCCGTGCTTGCCCAGGCGTTTGAACTGGCCGCTGAAGAATTCACCGGCGTTCAGGCGTCGCCAGAAATCACTGTATTCGGCGCTGTTGACCAGGTCCGAGTCGCAGAACATCCGATGGTGCTTACCTTTCAGCTCGCCCAGTGAGTAATTCATGACGTGCAAAAAGTTGTCGTTGGCGGTCAGGATATTGCCGCCCAGGTCGAACTCGATCACCGCCATGGCTCGGTCGAGCGCGGCCAGCCGGCCACGGGTTTCCGCCTCGCTCGCGACCTTGGCCGTGACATCGAGTGCGTACTTGACCACTTTGACGACGCGGCCCTGTTCGTCGACGACCGGGTTGTAGCTGGCTTCCAGCCAGATGTTCTGGCCCTGCCCACCGCGACGTTGGAACGTACCGGAAACAAACTGACCAGAGCGCAGCTGGTTCCAGAATTCGCGGTACTCGGCACTACCGGCCAGCGCCGGGGTACAGAAATCGCGGTGCGAGAGCCCTGCCAGTTGGTCGGCACGGTAGCCCATCGTCTTCAGGAAATTCTCGTTCGCACGAAGGACTTTGCCATCGGGACTGAACTCGATCACGGCCATCGACCGTTCAAGCGCGCCGACTAATCCCTTGTATGTTGCCAGTTCGGCCGTCCTGGCCGACAGTTCACTTTTCAGTGCTGTGTTAAACATGGCATACCCTCTGCGAACCCGAAAATTTTATTGGACTTCAAAAGGGCTATCGACTCGCGGATCAGGGGCTTTATACACCGCAACACAATTATGTTTTGACGTCAGAAAAACACTGGCCGTGTCACCCGCCCAAATCACTGAATGCAGGTCTGTCGGGGCCTCTGACCTGCTCCAGCAGCCAGGTCCTGAACGCCTGCACCGTTTGGGTCCCGGCCGTTTCATGGGGGCTCACGAGATAGAAACCGAAATCGGATTTCAACTTCAGGTCAAAGGGCACTACCAAGCGCCCGGCCTTGAGGTCGTCCTCGACGTACGTCGAGCGCCCGATGCACACCCCCAAGCCATCCACCGCAGCTTGCACCGCCATCATCGCCAGGTCGAATGTCAGGCGTGAGCCCTCGGCAAGCCACGCCGGCTGGCCGGCGGCCTCCAGCCAGGCGTTCCAGTCGCCCTGGGTCTGCCCACTGACCTGCAACAAGGTATGGCTGGCCAGATCGCCCGGGTTGCGCAAGGCGCCGGAGCCCTCCAGCAACCGCGGGCTGCACACCGGGAAGATCTCGTCGCACATCAGCCAGTCGGCCCGCAGTCCCTGCCAGTCACCGGCCCCGTAGCGGATAGCAGCATCAATGCCCGTGTTGCGAAAGTCCACCAACTCGGTGGACGCAGTGATACGCACATCGATGCCGGGAAACGCCTGCTGGAACGACGCCAATCGCGGCAACAGCCACTTGGAAGCAAATGAAACCAGGGTGCTGATCGTCAGCACGCTGTGATTGCGCGTCTCCAGCAGGGCCTCGGTGCAATGGCGCAGCTCGTGGAACGCCGAACGAATGCCGGGAAAGTAAGCCTGGCCCTCACGGCTCAGGGCCAGCCCGTCCTTGAGCCGCAGGAACAAACGCACGCCCAACTCCTCTTCGAGCCGCCGGATCTGATGGCTGACGGCGGTCTGTGTCACATTCAGCTCTTCGGCAGCCTTGGTAAAGCTCATGTGCCTGGCGGCCGATTCGAACGCCTTCAGGCCATTGAGGGAGGGAATTCTGCTGATCATGGGGCGACACGATGCTCATGAGGTTTTGTCATACGCTAGCACCGCAAATGTCCTTTGAACATGTTGCCGTTGCCAGGGATTCTAGGGACGCACGCCAAGGCAATCGCCCCAGCGAACCTCCACCGTCCCTTAGGAACACCATGAAACTGTACTTTGCCCCCATGACCTGTTCATTGTCCCCGCACATCGTCCTGCGGGAACTGGGCCTGCCATTCGAGTTGGTCCGGGTCGACAACCAGACCAAGCGCACCGCCGACGGGCTGGACTTCCTGAGCATCAATCCCAAGGGCTATGTCGCGGCCCTGGCGCTGGATGACGGCAACGTGTTGACCGAAGGACCGGCCATCGTCCAGTACCTGGCCGACCAAGTCCCGGGCAACTCCCTTGCGCCGGCCAATGGCACCTGGGAACGGGTGCGCTTGCAGGAGTGGCTGAATTTCATTGCCACCGAGATCCACAGCGGTTGCGCGCCACTGTTCAACGCCGGCATGGCCGCCTCGGCCAAGGTCATCTTCCGGGAAAAACTGTCCAGGCGTTTCGACTACCTGAACCGGGCTCTCGAACAACAGGCGTACCTGATGGGCCGCTTCGGCTTGGCCGACAGCTATCTGTTCAGCGTACTCAAATGGTTGCCACGGCTCGGCATCGAGATCAGCAACTGGCCGGCGCTGATGGCGTTCATGGAGCGTATCGAAGCACGCCCCTGCGTCCAGGCGGCCATGGCCGCCGAAGCAGCCTGACCTACGTCACATCGAAACGGCAGGTGGGCAGGCGCCCTATTTCCGGCCGCGCGTACAGGTAGCCTTGCATCAGCTCGATGCCCAGCCCCACCAGCGCAGCGCTTTCCCCTGGGGTCTCGACCCCTTCGGCAATGACCAGGATCCCCAGGCGCCTGGCCACCAGGAGAATCCCTTCGACAATGGCCTGTTTCACCGAATCCTGGTCGATACCACGGGTCAGCGCCATATCGATCTTCAGCACCTGCGGCTGGAACATCGCCAACAGGTTGAGACCCGAATAGCCGGAGCCGAAATCATCGATCGCGGTGGTGAACCCCTGGCGCTCGTATTCGGTGAAGATCGACTTGAGGTGGTCAGGGTCGTCGACTTTCTCGCCCTCGGTGACTTCGAACATCAACCGATCCAATGGAAAATTGGCCAGGCGCGCCGCCTCCAGCGTAGCCCGGATGCAGGTCTCGGCCCGGTAAACGGCGTTGGGCAGGAAGTTGATGCTCAGCAGGCATCGAGGGAGGTCCAGAAGGCCCAACCGGGTAGCCTCTTCGATCGCCTTTACGCGACATGCCTGGTCGAACCGGTAGCGGTTGCCGTCATTCACCTGCCCCAGGATGTCGCTCGCCGATTCACCGTTGATCCCTCTGACCAGTGCTTCATAGGCAAACGCAGCGCCGGTTCGCAGATTGAAGATCGGCTGGAACGCCATGGTGAAATCGAACCCGAGCGCCTCATGGTCGCGGCACTCGGCACAGCCAAGGGACTTGAAGGTTTGACGGGGGGAGTGTTCGGTCATGATCGATATTCCGTTGCGTTGACGGTACGTCCCTGCCGGTGCAAAGACTCTAGTCAGCCCTCCCTGAATCGGCAAAGGCCTGGCTTTCTGGAGCGCCGTCGATCACCGGCGTCGGTTTGCAACCAAACACCTAGCCGGGTTTTACGGCCACAGGCATTGCCATTCGCGTGCACAGATACAGCAGACCTCCCACACCGACCAGGGCGCCGCCGCGCAACCAGGTTTCCAGGCTTTGCTGGCTGAGCAAGACCAGGCACGAGACGATCGCAAGGAGGGGCACCCAAGTGGGCACCCGAAAATGCGCTTGCGCCACCGGATCGCGGCGCAGCACCAACACCGCCAGGTTGGTGCTGAGGAAAACAAAAAGCAGCAAGAGCACGACGGTCTCGGCCAATGTGGCGAGAGAGCCTGTCAGCGTCAACGCGATGGAGACCAGGGTGGTGGCGATGATCGCGACCCACGGTGTGCGCCTTTTGCGCAGGACTCGCGCCAAGCCCCCCGGCAGTAAGCCCTGGCAGGCCATCCCATAGGCCAGTCGGCTGGCCATGATCATGGTCAGCAGCGCGCCATTGGCCACGGCGACCAGGGCGATGAAGGCAAAGACCCGCGGCGAAACGCTCAACCCCGAGGCGCGGACGACTTCCAGCAAAGGCGCCGAAGTAGCGACCAATTCTTCCATGGGCAGCACCGAGGCAGCCGCGACGCCCACGGCCATGTAAACCACGCCGGCGGTGAGCAACGCGGCAAACAAAGCGCGCGGATAGACCTTACGCACGTCGCGTATTTCTTCGGCGAGATTGGCCGAGGTTTCGAATCCGACGAACGAATAGAACGCCAGTAATGCCGCGCTCAACACCGCCAGCCATGGGCTGACGCCCGGTTTGAATTGCAGCGCACTGTGCAGATGGGCATCGCCGGAACGGAAAAACCAGGCCGCGGCGACGATGACCAGTATCAGGCCCGACAGCTCGATGAGGGTCATGACCAGGTTTGCCCCCAGGGACTCCTTGATTCCCCGGGCATTCAACAAGGCGATCATCACCAGGAACACCAGGGCAGCGATGTGGGGCGGGACGTGAGTGAAGGTCGCCAGGTAATCGCCCGCGAACGCCAACGAAAGGCCGGCTGCACTGGTCACCGCCGCGGCCAGCATGCAAAAGCCGACCAGAAAGGAAAGAAACGGCGAGCGGAACGCCTTTTCGGCGAACACCGACGCCGCGCCGGCCTGCGGGTACTTCGTAACCAGCTCCGCATACGAGCCGGCAGTAAGCATGGCGAAGAACAGCGCCACCAATAAAGGCACCCAGATCGCTCCCCCCACCTGTCCAGCGATGGTCCCGGCCAGCGCGTAGACACCGGCACCCAGCACATCGCCAAGGATGAAGAGAAACAACAAAGGTCCGGTCACGGCTCGCCGCAATGGGGTTCTGGAGGGTTTGGAGGTCACATTCACTCTCGGCTCTGGCGATCGTTCGAAGCCTGCTGGCATGCGCCAGGCGGCTGCATCGTGGTGCTTAAGCAATGGAAATATCGGCCAGGGGAAAGTTCAGAAATGTTCCGGGGATGGCGCTTGAAGCCAGGCTGAAAGCCTTTTCGCGAGCAAGCCCGCTCCCACACAGGGAATCCGTGGTCGACACACATCTTGTGCCCACCCAATAACGCTGTGGGAGCGGGCTTGCCCGCGAAGGCGGTGGGTCAGCCAACCTCTTCATCAACTGATTCACTGCATTCGCGAGCAAGCCCGCTCCCACACAGGGGATCTGTGGCCGACACACATCTTGTGCCCACCCAATAACGCTGTGGGAGCGGGCTTGCCCGCGAAGGCGGTGGGTCAGTCGACTTCATTGGCACTGACAGAGCGCATACGCGAAGATGTTCACCGTTAACTTTGAGCCTGCTCCCCCAGAACCCTCGCATACACTGGCCGGTCAACGTTGCCGCCCGACAGGATCACCCCCACACGTTTCCCCACCATCGCGTCACGCTCCTGCATGAGCGCCGCCAACGCCGCGGCGCCGGCACCTTCGGCGAGGTTGTGTGTATCGGTGTAGTAGACCCGCATGGCCTCGGCAATTTCACGATCGTCGACCGCCACGATCCGTGCCGCCGCGGCCCCATAGAGGGCGAACGCCTCGGGTATGGGCTTGCGCACGGCGAGGCCGTCGGCGAAGGTGTTCGCCGAAGGGGTCTCGCACAGGGTCCCGGTCTCGAACGACCGCTTCGCCGCCGCAGCCTCAGTGGACACCACACCGACCACTTCGGTGTTCAAGCCCAAGGCATCACGGGCGGCGATGACGGCGCAGATCCCCGACCCGCAGCCGATCGGCACGTAGACCGTGTCCAGGTCCGGCACCGCCTTGAACAACTCCCACCCATAGGTCGCCACGCCCTTGACCAGCTCGGCGTGAAACGGTGGCACCAGAAACAAGCCCTGCCGCTGCGCCAAGCGTGCCGCCTCCTCGCGGGCCTCATCGAAATCGCGACCGAACTCCAGCACCTCGCCACCAAAGCCGCGCATGGCTTGGTTTTTCTCCAGCGAATTGCCCTGTGGCACGACGATCAACGCCCGCAAGCCCAACGCTGTTGCCGCCAATGCGAGGCTCTGACCATGATTGCCACGGGTCGCCGTGACCACGCCCTTCACCTCGGGGTGCTCGCGCCTGAGCCAGTGCATGAACGTCAGACCACCGCGAACCTTGAATGCCCCGGTGGGCGTGTGGTTCTCGTGCTTGACCCACACCGTGCAACCCAGCCGTTCAGCCAGCAAGGGCCAAGCATACTGGGCCGTGGCCGGCATGGTTGGGTATATGTTGCGCGCCGCTTGTTCGATATCGTCGAGCGTCAGTTTGTGCATAGGGTCACCTCCAGGTTTTGCCCAGTCTAGTCATGGGCGCCACCGGCGGGCTTCCAGAAAACTGACCTGACTTTCAGCCCTTTTCTTCACTACTATGTCGCTCATGCACCGCCGCAATCGCCTGCCGCCGCCCCAACCCGAACCGATCAGGCGTATCGAGGCAGGCCCCTGGGCGATTGAATTGCTGCCGGGCTGCGCCTACGCGACCCGCTATGTCGCAACCCAAGCCTCGATCGGCTTCGCCTTCGACAGCCAGTGCGGCCTGCACGCCATCGGCAGCGACCGGGTGCATCCGTTCGAGGCCATGCCCAACGGCCTGGCCTTCGTCCCAGTGGGGTGTGATGTGTTCTCCGAATCGCCCCAGGGCGGTGAATACCTGCGGATCCTGCGCACCGACGGCGTTGCGCTGGAGGGTGAGCGGGCCTTCAACAATCGCATCGACTCGCCGGCCATTGCCCTCGCCCACCGCATGCGCAACGCGCTGTTGCAGGCTTCGGCGCAGGATGACTGGGAATCCTGGGCGTTGGGGTTGGCTGAACGGGTGACGGGCCACGAACGGTTGCCGGCGCCCCCTCCCGGCTCGATCACCGGCCGACGCATGCGCCTGCTCGACGAGTTCATTGACGCAGGTCTCGCCGGCCCGCTCGGCGTACCGGCGATGGCAGCGCTGCTGGGGTTGTCCGAAGGCTATTTCATCCGGGCATTCAAGCTCGCGACGGGAAAAAGCCCCCACAGCTACCTGATCGACCGACGCCTGGCCAAGGCCCGGACCTTGATGAGCGACACAAGCGCCAGGCTGACCGAGATCGCCCTCGCCTGCGGCTTCAATTCCCAGGCGCACATGACGACGCTCTTCAGGCAGCGCCTGGGCGTCAGCCCGGCACAGCTACGCGGGCACCCCAGAAGTTGACGAGGCAACCCAGGCCCCGGGTGTGCGACCCGCCCAGGGCAACGCTCGTTCCAACTGCGCTGCCAGGCGCAGCAACGGGGCCTCACGACCGAACCCCGCGCTAAACTGCAAGCCGATCGGCAGGCCGCTGTGCCGATCGACCGCCAGCGGCATGGACATTGAGGGCGAACCGGTCACATTCGCCAAGGCGGTAAAGGGCGAATGGCTGAAGACTCGATCCATCCAGCCCCGCCCGTCCAGCAGCGCCTGGCCTTCGTTGTAGCGACCTATCAACGGGGGCAGCGCTGGTAGGGTCGGGTTCAGCAGGATGTCGTACTGGCTAAAGAAGTGCCCCATGCGACGGGTCACGAGGTTGCGCAAGTGCATGGCCTCGATCAGATCCAGGGCGGTGAGTTGGCTGCCCAGCCGGTGCAACGCCAGCGTGGCCGGCTCCAGTGTGCTGGCATCGACCGGACGCCCGGTGGCCGCCGCGAGGGCGTTGACCCAGGCGGCGGTATTGGCGGACCAGAAGCGCGCGTTCAGTTCCACGAACCCTTCCCAACCCAGGCCGATGTCGACATCGACTTCCTCGACACGGTGCCCCATGCCCTCCAGTTGCACCGCCACCTCCCGCGTGGCCTGGGCGACCGGCTCGACGCAACGGGTTCCGTTGAGTGGGTGCAGCAACAAGCCGATGCGCAGCGCCCCCGGTTCGCGCGTCGTTTGTGAAAGCCAGGAATGCGCTGGCCGAGCGATCTCGAACGGATCCCCCACGGCCGCCCCTTCCATGGCATCCAGCAAGGCGGCGCTGTCGCGCACGGTTCGACTGACAACACCATGGACGGCAAGCCCGGCCCATACCTCGTCCACTGCCGGGCCCATGGAGATTCGGCCTCGGCTGGGCTTGAGTCCGAACAACCCGGTGGCGGCGGCCGGAACGCGAATCGAGCCACCGCCATCGGTGGCATGGGCAGCGGGCACCATGCCGGCGGCAACGGCAGCAGCTGAACCTCCACTGGAGCCTCCGGCGCTGCGGCTCAAATCCCAAGGGTTGCGGGTTGGGCCCGAATACGCGGCTTCGGTGGTGGTGCTGGCCGCCAACTCCGGCGTGCTGGTGCGGCCCAGGGTCACCAGGCCGGCCTGGCGCAGGCGAATCATCAGGTTGGAGTCTTCAGCGGCGACGCATCCGGCGGCCAGGCGACTGCCCAACTCGTTCAGGCGACCCTGGGCGGTCAGGCCCAAGTCCTTTACCAAGAACGGCACGCCCTTGAACGGGCCTACGGTGGCCAGGGGTTCATCCTTCCACACCTCGACCACCGCGTTGATCCTGGGGTTGAGCTGTTCGATGGCGCCCAATGCCGCCTCTCTTACCTCGGCCTGGGTGACTTGGCCGTTGGCAATCAGATCGGCCAGGCCAAGGGCGTCATATCCTGCATATTCAGAGGGTTTCATCACATTCTTCCTGGTAAAGACGCTATGATTTGTACTTACCAGTATCGAGCGATACTGTTCGGTATAGTTAGATACCAAACAGTATCGCTGTCAAGCGGAGAACGCCATGCGCCCCGAACGAGTTCCACAACTAGCGCCCCGGGAACGGATCCTGGATGCCGCCGAAGCTCTGTTCTTCACCGAAGGGATCAGTCGGGTAACGGTGGATGCCATCGCGGCCAAGGCCAAATCGACCAAGATGACGGTCTACCGGCATTTCGAGTCGAAAGACGCGCTGGTGCTGGCGTGGATTCGCTTGCTCGTCGACCAGTACGCCGAGGTCTTCGAAGGGTTGGCGGCGCGGCACGCCGACGATCCCAAGGGGCAGATCCTCGGTTTCGCCGAATTCATCGCGCAGGATCTGTCCACGGCGTCTTACCGGGGCTGCCCCTTCACCCACTCGCTGGCGGAGCTCCCGGACCCGCAAAACCCTGCCCGCCAGCTCATCGAGGCGCACAAGAAGCGCCAGTTCCAGCGCCTGGTCGCCCTGTGTGAAGAAGCCGGTCTAGCTGAACCGAATGAAACGGCCATGGCGCTCACCTACCTGATGGAGGGCGCGCAAGTTGTCTCGCAGAACAAAAGTGTCGAGCAGGTCGGTGAAAACCTGATCCGGATGATCCGGAAGATACTCGGCGAATGAGCGCCTAGAGCGGTTCGGCTGTTTGAATCAGCGAATTCAACACCAACTTGATTTCCGCTGCCGGATCTTTATGCCCTTGCAATATCAAACCTTCCGACAAGGCAGTGAAGGTCTTTGCAAGCGTGGCATTTTCCATCGGCGGTTTCTTGCCCGCATGATTGAAGATGATGGTAATCAGCTTGCCCAAGGCAATGCTGTTTTCTTCATGCAGGTCATTGTAGAGCGGTGAAAACTCGGCATCGCGCAGTGCAATCAATTGCAACTCGACGTCGAGGATCGCGCAATTGGCGTTATCTTTCAGGGTGTCGATGTAGGCATTCAGGCCCTGCGTCAACTGCTCGGACGAATAGCCGGCCGCCAGGGTCGAGCCCAACCGATCGATTTCCACCCGCTTGAACCGCTGCGCCAATTGCAACAACAGGTCGGCCTTACTTGAAAAGTTGGAGAAAAATGCCCCTTTCGAATAACCAGCCTCCTCGGAAATGGTGTTCACGCTGGCCGCGTGAAAACCTTTCTTGATCATCAGATCAATGGCCGTATCGAATAATCTGTCTCTGGTTACTTGCTGGCTTTCCTCTCGACCTAGTCTCTTTTTAATCACGCCCTCGGCTCCTTTAGCCAACGAAAATATCTATTTGTAACTGAATGCAAGCATTGGCTCCTGCCGGCAAAAAAACCCGTGACGGCCATCATATCTTATACACGCTCGTATTAATCACCCGCATCTAAACTTTTAAGCAGGTGCCATGTAATCGCCATGTATTGGGGCAGCCGAAGACGAATGCAAGATGAGTCGCCGGCAGCGACTTACTGTGCCATTAGAACAGCGTCGCCTGGCCTCGACGCCCATTGGAGAATGCCCCGCGATCACGTGCGGCCACCGATGGAACCCTGGGTAAAGCCCGGTTTTTCTCAGGCCCGCGGGCGCTTTTGCGGTGGACCACAAAAGCTTCACATAAATACCGCTTGATTTTCAGATACCGAATGGTTTTTACTTGCGCCGTTGGTGAAGCCCAACGCCTGGTTCGCGCATCGCGTCAGCGACAGCGATCCCGATGCATCGCCAGGGTCACCCCAAAGGAGCTGGATTTTAATGGAATATGCCTTCGTTACAGGCGCTACGGGCCTGCTTGGGAACAACGTCGTCCATGCGCTGCTACAGCGCAAAATCAAGGTGAAAGCGCTGGTTCGCTCCCTTGAAAAGGGGCGCAAGCAGTTCGGCGACCTGCCCGTTGAACTGGTGGAAGGCGACATGCTCGATGTCGACGCTTTCAGCCATGCCCTGCAAGGTTGCGACGCCCTGTTCCATACGGCCGCCTATTTCCGCGACAGCTACAAAGGCGGAAAGCACTGGCAAAAACTCTACGACACCAACGTCACCGGCACCGAACGTCTGCTGCAAGTCGCTTATGACGCCGGCATCCGTCGTGCCGTGCACACCTCTTCCATTGCCGTGCTCAAGGGCAACCGGGATCAAGTCATCGACGAAACCATGTCTCGCAGTGAGCAGGAAGCGGACGATTACTACTTGAGCAAGATATTGTCCGAGCAGAAGGTCCAAGCGTTTCTAGTGCAGCACCCCGACATGTTCATCGCCATGGTATTGCCGGGCTGGATGTTTGGTCCCGGTGATATTGGCCCGACCTCCTCGGGACAGTTCCTGCTCGATTTTGTAGGACAAAAACTCCCTGGTGTTCTTCCTGGAAGTTTTTCCGTGGTCGACGCCCGTGACGTGGCTGAGCATCAGATCGCAGCCATCACCCGCGGTCGTTCCGGCGAACGTTATCTGGCCGCCGGCAACCACATGGACATGAAAAGTATTTTCCAGGCGCTCGCCAGTGTCAGTGGAATCAAGGCACCGGAACGCAAAGTGCCTTTGCTCATGTTGCGCATCATCGCCCTGGTCTACGAAGGTTATTACCGTCTTACCAAGAAACCGGTGTTGATCAGCACTTCCACGGTCAAACTCATGGAACAAGAGCAAGGCCGCACACACTTCAGCCATCAAAAGAGTTCAAGGGAGCTGGACTGCAAGTTCCGCCCTGTCAGTGAAACCCTGACCGATACGCTGAACTGGTATCGAAACAATAACTACCTAGATGCTTGATTGACATAAAACAACTATAGCCTGCCTCTGTAGCACTTTTCAGACACGCCATACATCCAAGGATTGAAAGAGGTTGGTATATGAAAAGCCTTTCCAGTAAAGAAGGTTTTCTGCATCGTTTTGTCGGTTTTTCGGAATCTTTCCCCGATCAGATAGCCATCAAGTATCTGGACGCGGAAGAACAGACCGTCACTTACCGTCAATTGCGAAACATGGCACAGGGCTGTAATGGTGTGCTTAAAGCGCTCGATGTTGTCCCCGGCGATAACGTTGCGTTAGTGCTGCCCAATAGCGTGGCGTTCATCGCTTATTACCTGGCGATCATCGGTCGCGGCGCGGTGCCGGTCATCCTCAACCACAAGCTGACGCCGTTCGAGATGTCCAACGTCATCGGCCTGGCCGGGCCCACGCTGGTGGTCACGACTGCCGCGCTGGCGGTGCAGCACAGCGAGCTGTTCCACCCGGACTCCGGCATCCGCCATACCTTGGTGCTGGAGGTGGGGGACGAGCCGGCGGCGGCGCTGCCAGCCCATGCGACTGCCGTCGCGCAGGTGCCGCACGAGGCCGAACCCCTGATGTTGCCCGAGGACAACCCGGTGGTCTCGGTGCAGTTCACTTATCGGGGCCTGGGCAAGCCCCTGGCCGTGGCCCACCGCTATCTCGACCTGACGCAATCGAGCGACGGGCTGCACGAGCAGTTCCATCTGCAAGGCGTCGGGTCGGTCCATCTGGTGACGCTGCCGCTCTACGCCATCTTCGGGTTGTCCGTGATGATGGTGTTTCCGTTGAGCATCGGCGCCACCCTGCTGATGACCAACACGCTGCTTAACCGCGACCTGGCTGAAGTCCTGTCCGAACATCAGGTCAGCTTCGCCTGCCTGGTGCCCGACGTCATCCGCTACTTCAACACGCGCCTGGCCAAGCGCAAGGGCGCGCTGTTGCCGATGCACCCGAAATTGATGGTCTATTCCGGCGGCAGCCACCTGCCGGCCGACGAAGCCGAGAAGCTGGGCAAGTTGCTCGGCTGCAACGCAGTGCTGCAAGGCTATGGCTTGACCGAAAGCATGCCGGTGATCGTCCAGAGCTCGATTGGCCAGGTCCACCGCGGTGCCATGGGACGCGCGATCAGCGGTGTGGACCTGCGAGTCGTCGACGCCGAGGGCCGTGACGTTGCCCGCGGACGCATCGGGGAACTGCTGATCCGCGGTTCGATGGTGATCGACGGTTACCTGGATGCCGATGACGCCAACGCCCGGTTCTGGCGTGATGGCTGGTTCCACACCGGAGACCTGGTGTGGCAGGACGAAGACGGCCATGTGTTCTTCTATTGCCAGCGCCTGCGGATCTCGAAGATCAAGGCGCAAATGGTCGACCTGACGGAAATCGAATCCATCGCCCTGAAACACCCTGGCGTAACGCGCGCCAAGGCCTACATCGTCCCGGACAACAAGGAAGTGAACGTCTTGCATCTGTGCGTGGAAGGCAGTGCCGACCTGACCCAGAACGCGATCGCCACCCCGCTTTCGCGCTACCTGTCGGGCTTCAAGCTGCCCAGGACCATCGAAATCATCGCGCTCAAGGAAGTGGCTCATGCAAGCTGATAACACCCAACCGGTACTGGCCGTCTTCGATTTCGACGGCACGTTGACCGACCGGCACACGTTCTGGCGCTACATGCGCTACATCGCCGGCACCCGGTCGTTCTGGCTCAGGATCATTCCCCTGTTGCCGAAAATGCTCAGCGTGGTCGTCGGGATCACCCCATTGATGCAAGCCCGGCTGGCCTTCATCGCCTGTTATCTGGGCGGCCTGTCCGTGGACGATGAGCGCGAGCACGCCAAGTACTTCATCACCGAACTGTTGCCACTGTGGCTGCGGCCCGAGGCCCTGCGCCGGTTGCAATGGCATCAGTCCATGGGCCACGTCACCGCGCTGGTCAGTAACTCGCCCGAGAATTACCTGATCCCCTGGGGCCAGGCGGTGGGTTTCGACTACGTCTGCGGCACTCGCCTGGCCACAGCGAAAAACAAACTGACGGGCGGCATTTGCGGCACCAATTGCGTTGAGAGAGAGAAAGTCACACGGCTCAAGGGCTGCTTGAGCAACCTCGATGACTTCTACATTTATGCCTACGGCGACTCATCTGGCGACGATGCCCTGCTCGGCATCGCTCACTCTCCCTTCTACAGAAATTGGTACTGACCGATGAACACTCTGAGCACGTTGGCCCCCACGTATTTCAAGCGCCCTGGCAGCGCCCCCACCGTCATGATCGTAGGCGCCGGCCCGATTGGCCTGTCCCTGGCGATCATGCTGAAAAAGTGGGGGGTTGGCTTTCGCATCATCGAAAAGAACGCCGGCCCTTCCACCGCGACCAAGGCCATGGCGATCCATTCGCGCACCCTGGAAATCTTCCGCGACCTGGGCATCGCCGATCAAGCCGTCAGGGATGGGTTCACCATCAACCAGTTTTCGGTGCAGTCGAACGCCAAGCGGGTGTTGAACTACAACTTCTCCTACCTGGATGCGACGTACCCGTTGCTGCTGAGCCTACCGCAGCCGCAGACCGAGAAACTGCTGCTGGAGCGGCTCAATGAACTGGGCGCGCAGGTCGAGTGGAACACCGAGCTGGTGGACCTGCAAAACCAGCCCGACGCCGTGAACATGACCCTGCGGCACGCCGACGGCCACGAAGAAACGCTGACCACCCGCTGGGTGGCCGCCTGCGACGGCGCGCGCAGCAACATCCGCAAACGCCTGGACATGACGTTCGAAGGTTCGTCCTACGACCGCTTCTTCATGCTGGCCGACGCCGACATCGAGTGGTCCGGCAGCAAGGACGAAGGCGCCTTCTTCCTCGGCGCGCAGGACGGCTACGTGGCGGTCGCGCCGATCAGTGCCCAGTCTCGCTATCGCCTGTTCATCGAGATGCCCTACAACCTGCCGCCGGAAGGCGAGCGCCCTTCCCTGAGCCTGGAAAACTTCCAGCGGTTGTGCGAAGGACGCGGGCAGAAGATGACGCTGTCCAACATCTCGTCGACCACTATCGCCTCGTTCCAGCATCGCCGCGTGCAGACCATGCAGCAGGGTTCGGTATTCCTGGTGGGCGACTCCGCGCACATCGGCAGCCCGATCGGCGGGCAATGGATGAACCTGGGGGTTTCCGAGGCCTATAACCTGGCGTGGAAAATGGCCTACGTCGACCAGGGGCTGGCGGAGCCCACCCTGCTCGACAGCTACAACGACGAGCGCTACCCGGTCGCCCTCGAAGTCGAGAACACCGCCCACCGCCTGACCGGCCTGATCACCGTCCGCCAACGCGCGCTGGTCTGGCTGCGGGACAATGTCCTGCCGCTGTTGAGCAACCGCAAGAAGGTCCAGCGCAAGCTGCCGTCGATGATTTCCGGTCACCAATACCACTACGCTAAAAGCGATTACATCCAGGAGTCGCTGACGAAGAAACAGCGCAAGAACTGGTACCGCAAAGGCCAGAAGCCCGAGTTCCAGAGCGCGGCGCCGCGCGCGGGGCAATTGGCGCCGGATGTCGAGCTGTGGCAACTGCAAGGGCTGCCGGCAAAACGCTTGATCGACCTGTTCCACGGCACTTTCACGCTGCTGGTGTTCACCGGGGCCGATCAGTTTTCACCGCTGCTGCCGGGCTATTACACCCTGGCCCAGACCGTGGAAAAAGACTACCCGGGCATCAAGGCCTATTGCGTGATCGACGCCCTCAGCAGCGCCGGATTGCCCGCCTGGCATTCGACGTTGCTCGACCCTGACTGGCGGCTGCACAAGCGCTACCACGCCAGCGAGGGCACGCTGATGCTGATTCGTCCTGATGGCTACATTGCCTTCCAGGGCGCCGACGCCATGACCCTGGTGGCGTATCTGAACCTGAGGTCCGGGTTACTCAAGGGTGCCACAAGAACAACACCGTCCGAGGTTGACGCAGTAGAACTCCAACTTTAAGTCGCCCTGTCGACTACTGCCCGTTTGATGGGTGGATTCACCCAAGGCCCGGCCCTGGGCCATGACTTTTTGATTTTTCTTATTGACAGAAACGTCTACCGACTTCGGTTAGGAGAACCTCATGCGCTTGCAACTTAACGATGTTGTGCAGGAATTCATCGTGTCCAATGGAAAAATAGCCCACAGCTATTTTTCCCTTTCGGAAAAGATCATCGATTCACTGTGCGAATCCAATGTCGCCAAGGAATCGATCCTGATGCGCCTGCTGGAGCAGGCCGAGTCCGTCACCGCGCATTACTTCAGCGCGCACAAGCAAGTCATCGAAGGGGTCTATGCCCAAGGCATCGACGCCCCGGTGAACAAGCCGGTTGCGGTGCTCGAAACGGTCCACGCCACGGCGCCGATCCTGGCCGCGGCACCCGTCGTCGAAGCACCTGCGGCACTCGACTACGCCCAATGGCTGCGCGCCGAGATTGCCTCGGCCACCGGCTTCAAGCAGGAGCAGATCGACTTCGATCAAAGTTTCGAGAGCCTGGGCATCGACTCCCTGGGGCTGGTGGACATCTTCGAATCCCTCGCCCAGCACTTCCCGGAAAAGCAGGCGCAAACCTCGCAGTTGTTCGATGCGCCCACCCCGACGGCCCTGCTGGCTCGCCTTGAAGCCGACCCACAAGCGCCCGCGGTGGATGTGCAAGCCTGGGTACTGGCGCAACTGGCGACCATCACCGGTTTTTCGGCCGAGCAGATCGACCTGAACCAAAGCTACGAAGGCCTGGGCCTCGACTCGCTGGTGCAACTGGACTTCCTCGAATCCGTGGTCGCCACGTGGCCACAGCTCAAGGCCAACAGCTCCGAGTTGGCCAACGCCAAGTACCCGCAGGCGACCATCGCCCTGATCGATGCCGCCCTTGCCGGCCCAGGGCCCGAGGCCTGTGAACCCGCCCCGGCGGCGGTCACGGCCGAGACGCCGGCGCCGGCCCACAACCTGCTGCTCGACACACTGTCGCCGCTGGTCGCGGACACGGCGCAGTCGATCGATGTCCAGACACCGTTCGCCCAATTGGGCCTCAATGGCTTCAGCCGCGAAACGCTCTGCCAATCCATGGCCCAACACTGCTCGGCCAGTGAGTTTGCCGGCGAAGCGCTGATGTCCCGTCGCACGCCCCAGGACGCCCTGTCACTGCTGGCAAGGCTGGGCTGAAACACGCTGCGCAATACAGGAATGGAATCCGGGTGATCGAGCCGATCACCCAGCATTTTGGCGATCAGGAGACAAGGTATGAGTGGCGCAGTGACCACAGCAGGCGATTTCTGCTTCAGTGCGATGGCCGGTGAATTTCCTGGGGCGTCGTCCATCGACGCGCTCTGGCACCTGCTGTCCCAGGGGCAGATAGCGCCCATCGAATCGATGCCGGCCCGTTGGGAACTGGACAAGGCGTCGATCTATTCGGCAAAACCGGGGGAACGCAATCGCGTCTACCTGGACAGCGCCTTTTGCCTGACCGATGCCCCCGAAACCCCTTCGCGACATGAAGGGCGACAAGTCGCTATCGGCCAGAAAGTCCTCCAGACACTGCTCGGCCAACTCGCCGCTCAAGGTTCGGCCCTGACCTGCGAGCGCACGGCCCTGGTGGTGGCGACGTCTTGGAGCGACGAGAGCTTCTTCGTCAGCGGCATAGCCGCCAAAGCCGCTGCAGAGCAAGGCTATACGCCGGGCGAACAGGTGGCGGAACTCGCCGCGGCGGTTGGCCTGGGCGGCCCGGCGCTGTCAGTCGACACCGCTTGCAGTTCGTTTCCCTACGCCATCGACATGGCCCAGGCGCTGGTCAACAGTGGACAGGCCGACAACGCCATCGTCATGGCACTCAACACGGTATTGCCGCCGGCATTGTTCCTCGGCTTCTCTCAACTGACGGCCTTCTCTGCCCGCGCCCAAATGGAAGCCTTCGGCCAGGATGCCGACGGCATCGTGCCGGGCGAGTGCGCGGTAGCCTTTCTGGTCGAGCCCGTCGCCCAGGCCTTGCTTGCCCAGCGCCAACCGTTGGGGGTCCTGCGGGCCCTGGGATTGTCCGCCGACGGCGCCGAAGGCTCAGTGTTCGCGCCCGGAAAACAGGCGCAGTTCACCGCTTACCAGCGCGCCTACGCGGACCTCGACCCGAGCGACGTCGACTACATCGAAACCCACGGCACCGGCACCCCGCTGGGTGATGCCACCGAGCTGGCTTCGCTGAACAGTTTCTTCGCAGGCCACCGCCCCGACGACCGGAAAATCACCATCGGCTCGATCAAGTCGGTCATTGGCCACCCGCTGGCGGCCGCCGGGGGTCCTTCGCTGGCCAAGGCCTTGATGATCCTGCGCCACAAAGGCATTCCTCCCCAACCTGG
The DNA here is from genome assembly GCF_036693845.1 of Pseudomonas sp. MS646. NCBI lineage: Bacteria > Pseudomonadati > Pseudomonadota > Gammaproteobacteria > Pseudomonadales > Pseudomonadaceae > Pseudomonas > Pseudomonas sp. MS646. The sequence continues at coordinate 2,605,001 of NZ_CP144763.1, read as the reverse complement.
CTACCGCCCCAGTGCCAAGGTCGACGAGACGTGCCTGCGGCTTGCCACCGGGCAGGTGCAGCCGCTGGCGGAGCGCTCCTCGGCGATCCGCGTCGGCATTTCCAGCTTCGGCTTTGGCGGGGCCAACGCTCACCTGGTGGTGGATGAGTACGTGCCCGGCCACGCGCTCGCCGCCCCTCGGGTTGCTCCCGGCGTGCTGATGCTGGACCTTGCGATTGTCGAAGCCGAAGCCGCGCTGGGCAGCCACAGTTCCTTGCACGCCTTCCAGCAACAGTTCGACCAGCCGGCGGCCCCTTCGGTGGTGTTCCCCTACGGGCGTTTCGTGGATTACACCGTGACGCCCGAGCAACCGTTGCTGCAGGGAAAATTCCTTGCCCAAGACCAGCTCATCGACATCGACGGTTTCGGCATGGGCCCCAAGCCATTGGCCCATGTCGATCCGTTCAAGTTGTTGATCACCGACCGCGTCAATCACCTGCTGCGCCGCCTGCCGGGTGTCGCCGGCTCGCCCGACACGGCGATGGTCATGTGCTGCAACATGGGCGGCGAGCGTTTCAGCAACGCGTACAGCAGCGCCCATCATTTCTACGGCCATGCCGAAGGGACGCCACCGGGTGTTGAGGTCACGGACGTGGCAACCATGCTGCCGAACATGCTGTCCGGGTACCCGGCGCAGATCTTTGACTTCAGGGGTTTCCATCAGACCCTGGTGGGCACCACGGGCCTGTTCTGGCAAACCCTGCTGGCTTCCCCGCAATGGTTCAACGACGGCATCACCACGCTGCTGCTCGGGGCCGGACGCTTTATCAGCGGCGAGATCGAGGTTGAACGGGCCCAGCGCTCCCCGGTCTTGCAAGGTGAAGGGCTGGGTGTATTTGCCCTGCGCCGTCATCAGGCAGACGCCCGCGAAAAACCCTTGCTGGTGATTCGCGCGGCCGTGCTGGCCCACGCTGCCCGTTCGCTGGACGAAGCCTGCCGCCTGGCCGGCAAGCCGCGCGATCAATACCCCCATGTCGAGGTCTGCGAGCTGCAACCTGATCCAGCGCCTGCACAGGATTCGCTGCGGGACATGACCGGTTTCCTGGCTGAAGCCACGGGTATCGAAACCCTGTTGGCGGTGATGTTGCGCAAGGCGAGCCACACCGTGATCGAGGTGCGCGACGCCGGCAAGACAGTGATGTGGTTGTTCACCGAAAAACTTCGCGAATGGCACCAGGGCGCAGACGCCACGACCGCCCCCATCAAATTGCCGTTCATGCTGCGGTTCGCCCATTCAGCGTCCCACGAACTGCAGCAACTCATCCCACCCGTGCGGCCGGTCAACCTGGTGCGCGAGCCGCAGCACGACGGTGTCGATGTGTTGCAGCTCAGCGACATGCTCACCAGCACGCTGCTGACCGGGCTACGGGTCCGGGTCCGCGCCATGGAAGGCCTCTTCGCCCTGCACCGGGGGGCTGACGCCCAGCGTCCGGCGCTGCGGCCGCGTCGCGAGGAAAATATCGTGATCGCCGACGTCCGGCGAGGTCCGCATGCCTTGCAGGCGCAGCTGGTGGTCAACGAGGCCCACCCTTACTTCTTCGATCACCCGCTGGACCACGTCCCCGGCATCCTGTTGATCGAAGGCGTGCTGCAATTGCTCGAACTCGCCACGCCGCCGGGTGGCCGCGCCGCCTACATCAAACGCCTGAGCATCAAGTTCCAGCAGTACGTGCAAAAAGAAACGCCGATTCAATTGCACCTGGAACAGGGCCAGGATGCGCAGGCGTTCACCGCCAAAGTCATGCAGGGCGGCCAGTTGATGTGCACCTGCGTGCTCGAAATGGCCCACAGCTCGGCGTTCGAGACCTCGCCGGCCGTGGCGTTCACCGCCGCGCCCTGCCGCGACAAGGCGCTGCTGCACAAGGCTCGCGCAGAAAACGTCATCGTCAGTGAGATGAGCGGGATCGCCCAGGGCTTGAGCGTGGACACGGTGGAACTACCGGACCGGCACTTCTTCCATGAGGGCGATCCGCACCACCATTCGATGGTGTATTTCCTCGAAGTGGCCCGCCAGTGCTACATGCAGATTGCCCACAGTCACCTGCATATCCCGCTCAAGACCCCCATGAACCTGCTGGCCTTGAGCTTCACCCTGGAGCGGCCCATTGCGCGCAACAGTCCGCTGTCGCTGGCGCCACAACCCGGGTTCGATGCGCAGTTGCGGTCGTTCAAGACCAACCGCATCTACATCGACCTGTTCAACCGTGGCGAAAAAATCGGTCAGGCCAGCATCACCGCCCAGGTGCTGAGCCAGTCCGCGCCCGCCGCCTGAGAATGTTGAATGACCGCTTCCCTGAACCTCATCGAGCCCCCAACCAAGGTGACGCCGTGAACGATGTAAACGTGCAAATCGTAGTCAAATCGCCGCCTTCCGAGATCTGGAAGATCTGGAGCGATTTCTCCCAAGCGCCGCTGTGGGACACCGACGTTCGCCACTGCGAACTCGAGGGTCCATTCCAGGCCGGGACGCACGGCAAATGTGTTCTCAAGAACGGGTTGAACATGCCCCTGAAACTGGAGGCCGTGAGCCTGCACGAGAGCTACCGCAACACCGCGAAGCTGCTGTGGATCGACCTTGAGTTCGATCATCGGATGCGCAGGCTTTCATCCGAAGAGACCCATGTCATCCATAGCGCGAGGATCTCCGGTCCATTGAGCTTTCTCTACCGGGGGCTGCTGCGCAAAGCACTGACGGCGGCGATGACCAAGGCGCTGGACAACCTCTGCTCCCTGGCTGAGCAGCGGACGAACACCTCCCGAAGCCCGGCCGAGAAAACCGCAGCGCACCTGCACCTTGTATGAGTACGCCGGGGGCCGTGCGCCGGTCCCCGGACACGCTTCGTTGATTTTTCAACCACAGAACACTTCGGATCGAGCATGAACCTAAAGCAAACCACTCACTCTTTCGTCATGGGCATCATCGGCCTGGGCCTGATCGCCCCCGCGTCCAGTTTCGCTGACACGCTTGGCCCTTATGTCAGTGCCATGGGTGGCCTGAACTGGGTCGCCGACCAGGACCTCAACCAGAACGACCTCGATTTCGTCGAGATGCAATACAACCAACCGCTGCATTCCGGCTACGCCACCGGGTTGGCGCTGGGCTGGGGCTTGCCGATCGGGCTGCGACCCGAACTGGAACTGAGCTACCGCAAGAACACCCTGACCCAGTTCAATCACCGGGTCTATGAAGGCGGCGGCAGCATCGACGGCGAAGGGAAAGAGGAAGCCAGCAGCCTGATGGCCAACCTCTGGTACGACGTCTCGAACCTGCCAGCGCCGTTGAACCGGGTCACGCCTTACGTCGGCGGCGGCCTGGGCTATGCGGTGTTGACCATCAGCGGCCTGGAAGCCGGCGGCGTCCAGTTCGGCAACAGCCACCGCGACACGGTCCCGGCCTACCAACTCGGTGCCGGGGTCGGTTTCGAACTCGCCGAGCACTGGTCCATGTCCCTGGACTACCGCTACTTCAAGACGCGTGAAGCCCATTTCGGCGACATCCAGAACCTGCCCCAGGGTGATGTGAAAACCGAGTACAAGGCCCAGTCCCTGATGCTCGGCCTGCGTTACTGGTTGTAAGCCGACACCGAACACCAAAGTCCCCTTGGTGGGCGTGAGCCTGCTCGCGAAGGCGTTGGTTCAGCTGGCTGGTTTGCTGGCTGATCGACCGCTTTCGCGAGCAGGTTTACTCCCACCGTTTTTTGGGCCAGGTATCGAAATTGCGGGCGGCTCCACAGCCTTCTGACCGCTGGTCGGATAATACCGACCCAATAAACCACACAAACATCATGGGCTAGTATCAATCCAGGTCGGCTGGAGATTGCCCATGTCATTGGCTGAAGATCGCAAACCCGAACGCCGCAAGGAAACTCGGCTGTTCCTGTTCCTTGTTGTCTGTCTCTTTCCGTTGTTATCGGTCGCCATCGTCGGCGGCTACGGGTTTCTCGTCTGGTTTTTCCAGATGCTCTACGGCCCGCCCGGTCCGCCTAACTGACGGATGACTTTTGCTCAACGCGCTGGAGCCCGTTCATGGACGAAGCCCTGCACATTGCCAGTCTTGTCGTACTCGCCCGGCCCTCGTTGTTCGAAGCGGTCAAGGCGAACCTGTGTTTGCTCGAAGGCCTGGAAATTCATCAGCAAAGTGCTGCCGGAAAACTGGTGGTGGTGCTGGAGGCCGTGGATGAAGACCAGATTCTGCAGCGCATTCAACAGATCAACAGCCTGCCAGGCGTTCTCAATGCCGCGCTGATCTATCACGAGCTCCTCGAACCCGAAGGTGACCCCGAATGAGCCTGACCCGCCGAGCGTTCGTCAAGTCCCAGGCCGCCGCCATTGCCGCCGCCGCTGCCGGTCTTCCGATCATGACGTCGGCCAGCAACCTGGTGACCGAAGCCGACATGGTCACCCTGGACTGGAACAAGGCACCCTGCCGGTTCTGCGGCACCGGTTGCAGCGTCATGGTCGCGACCCGGGACAACCGGGTGGTCGCCACCCACGGCGACATCAAGGCCGAGGTCAATCGCGGGCTGAACTGTGTGAAGGGCTATTTCCTGTCGAAAATCATGTATGGCTCCGACCGCCTGACCCAGCCGCTGCTGCGCATGAAGAACGGCCAGTACGACAAACAAGGCGAATTCCAACCGATCAGTTGGGAGAAGGCCTTCGACATCATGGCGTTGAAATTCAAGCAGGCCCTGAAAGACAAAGGTCCCGGCTCGGTCGGCATGTTCGGTTCCGGGCAATGGACGGTATGGGAAGGCTACGCCGCCAACAAGCTGATGAAGGCAGGCTTGCGCTCCAACAACATCGACCCCAACGCTCGTCACTGCATGGCCTCGGCGGTGATGGGCTTCATGCGTACGTTTGGCGCGGACGAGCCGATGGGGTGCTACGACGACATCGAAGCCACCGACGCCTTCGTGCTCTGGGGCTCGAACATGGCCGAGATGCACCCGATACTCTGGAGTCGGGTCACCGACCGGCGCCTCAGCCAGCCGACCGTGAAAGTCGCGGTGCTGTCCACCTTCGAGCACCGCAGCTTCGAACTCGCCGATATTCCCATGGTGTTCAAGCCGCAAACCGACCTGATGATCCTCAACTACATCGCCAATCACATCATCGAAAGCGGCGCCGTCAATCAGGATTTCATCAGCAAGCACACCCGCTTCGCCAAGGGCGCGGATGACATCGGCTACGGCCTGCGCCCCGACGATCCAAGGGAGCAGAAAGCCGCCAACGCCACCAAGGCCAACACCTGGACGGACATCTCCTTCGAGCAGTACGCCGCCTTCGTCAAGCCCTACACGCTGGAGCGCACCGCCAGGGAAACCGGGGTTCCCGCCGAGCGCCTGAAAAGCCTTGCCGAGCTGTATGCCGACCCCAAGCGCAAGGTCGTATCGTTCTGGACCATGGGCTTCAACCAGCACACGCGCGGGGTGTGGGCCAACAACCTGATCTACAACATCCATTTGCTCACCGGCAAGATCAGCGAACCGGGCAACAGTCCCTTCTCGCTGACGGGCCAGCCATCGGCCTGCGGTACGGCACGGGAGGTGGGTACATTCTCCCATCGCTTGCCTGCCGACCTGGTGGTGACCAACCCCAAGCACCGCGCCACCGCCGAAAGAATCTGGAAGCTGCCCGCCGGCACCCTCCAGGAAAAGCCCGGTTTCCACGCGGTGGAACAAAGCCGCATGCTCAAGGACAGTGTGCTCAATGTCTGCTGGACCCAGGCCAGCAACAACATGCAGGCCGGGCCGAACATCATGCAGGAAGTCCTGCCGGGATGGCGCAACCCGGACAATTTCATGATCGTTTCCGACGTCTACCCGACCGTTTCCGCCCAGGCCGCCGACCTGATCCTGCCCAGCGCCATGTGGGTGGAAAAGGAAGGTGCCTTCGGCAACGCCGAACGGCGCACCCAGTTCTGGCACCAGTTGGTAAGCGCGCCGGGCGATGCCCGCTCGGACCTGTGGCAACTGATGGAATTTTCCAAGCGCTTCACCACCGATGAAACCTGGCCCGCCGAACTACTGGCCCAGGCCCCCGAACTCAAGGGCAAGACCCTCTTCGAAGTGCTGTTCAGGAATGGCCAGGTCGACCAGTTTCCCGTCGAACAGATGGAGGCCGGCTACAAGAACGATGAAGCCAAGGCCTTTGGTTTCTACCCGCAGAAAGGGCTGTTCGAGGAGTACGCCCAGTTCGGTCGCGGCCACGGGCATGACCTGGCGACCTTCGACCGCTACCACAGCGAACGTGGGCTGCGCTGGCCGGTGGTCGAGGGCAAGGAAACCCGCTGGCGCTACCGCGAAGGGCTCGACCCTTATGTGGAGAAAGGCAGTGGGGTGCAGTTCTACGGCTACCCGGACAAGAAAGCGATCATCTTCGCCCTGCCCTACGAGCCGCCCGCCGAAGCCCCGGACGCCGACTACCCGTTCTGGCTGTCCACCGGCCGCGTCCTTGAACATTGGCACACCGGCAGCATGACCCAGCGTGTCGAAGAGCTGCACAAGGCCGTGCCGGATGCATTGGTCTACATGCACCCCGACGACGCCAAGGCTCTGAAGGCGCGTCGCGGCAGCGAAGTGAAGCTGGTCAGCCGTCGCGGCGAGATCCGCGCCCGCATCGAAACCCGCGGTCGCAACAAACCGCCCCAGGGGTTGGTCTTCGTGCCGTTTTTCGATGCCAACAAGCTGATCAACAAAGTCACGCTCGATGCCACCGACCCGATCTCCAAGCAGACCGACTATAAAAAATGCGCGATACGCATCGAGTTGATCAGCGTGGCCTGAGGAGAACCGTCATGCTTTTTCGCACCCTGCCGTTGCTCCTGCTCGCGATCATGGGGATCGCGATCGCCGCCGACGTCGATTACCCCTTGGACGCACCCGCGATGGACGGCCGCCGTCCCGGTGGCACCCTCTCCCAAAGCCTGCCGGCGCCTCCCATCGCCGAGGAAGAAAACAAAGACCTCAAGCGCGAACGCAATTACCCCGACCAACCGCCGACCATCCCCCACACCATTCGCGGTTACCAGATCGACAAGAACGGCAACAAATGCCTGACCTGCCACAGCCGCGCCAACAGCGCACGGACCCAGGCAACCATGATCAGCATCACCCACTACATGGACCGCGACGGCCAGGCCCTGGCGGCCGTTTCACCGCGCCGGTACTTCTGCAACCAGTGCCACGTGCCGCAGACGGATGCCAAGCCGCTGGTGGGCAACACGTTCGAGACCATCGACAAGATCCTGCAAGACGACGCCAACGCGGCCACCCGCAAGCCCTGAGGAGGCAACATGAAAGCACTGTTCGCCCTGCTCAAGGATTACTGGGGTGTCCTGCGTCGCCCCAGCCTGTACTACAGCCTGGGTTTCCTGACGCTGGGAGGGTTTGTCGCCGGGATCATCTTCTGGGGCGGTTTCAACACCGCGCTGGAGGCCACCAACACCGAGACGTTCTGCGTCTCCTGCCATGAAATGCGCGACAACGTCTTCGTCGAACTCAAGGACACGATCCACTACACCAATCGCTCAGGCGTACGCGCCAGTTGCCCGGATTGCCACGTTCCCCACGAATGGACGCACAAGATCGCACGCAAGATGCAGGCGTCTAAAGAGGTCTGGGGCAAGCTCTTCGGCACCATCGACACCCGCGACAAATTCCTCGCCATGCGCCGCGAGCTGGCCGAACACGAATGGAACAGGCTCAAGGCCAACGATTCACGTGAATGCCGCAACTGCCATAACTTCGAATTCATGGATTTCACCCGCCAGGGCAAGCGAGCCGCCGCCATGCACTCGACGTCACTGGCCAATGGCGAAGCCACCTGCATCGACTGCCACAAAGGCATCGCCCACAAACTGCCGGACATGAGCGGCGTGAAAGGCTGGTAGCGGCCCTCAAAGGTCTACAACCGACCACCCAGTACCCTAGATCAAGGAATTCTGCGACGATAAGCGAAATAAAACGCCAAGGACCCTGGCTTTGCGACTCAATCCATGGCGGCAAACGATGCATTTCCTTCCTTTCAACAGCCTCCGGGCGCGCTTCGCCATCGCAGTGGCCTCGGTCGTGCTGGTCCTCAGTTGCCTGTTCGGCGCCGCCATCGGCGAGTCCTCCATCTCCAGGCTCAAGGAGCACAACGGGCTGCAGTTGAGCGAGTACGCCTACTCGATGATCGATCGCCTGGACCGCGACATGAGCAGTCGCTCCAAGTCGCTCACGGTCCTGAGCCAGCTGCAAGCCCTGCGCGACCCGGCGAACACCGGCGAGGCCCGGTCGCTGCTCAACCACCTCAGCGACCAGTTTCCCAGCTACTCGTGGATCGGCCTGACCGACGCGCACGGCACGGTGGTGGCCTCCACCGACAAACTGCTGGAAGGCGCGGACATTTCGGCGCGCCCGGTCTTCCTCCAAGGCAAGGACACAACCTTCATCGGCGACGTCCACGACGCGGTCATGCTGGCCAAGCTGCTGCCCAACCCTTCTGGCGAAGCGATGAAGTTCGTCGACATCAGCATGCCGGTCCGTGACAACGCCGGCCAGTTCATGGGCGTGCTGGCGACCCACCTGTCCTGGAAGTGGGCCGCCGAGGTTGGCCGATCCCTGTTCGAGCCGTTGCAGAAGCGTTTACCTGGCCTGGAGTTCCTGGTGGTCAGCAAGGACGGCACCGTGCTGCTGGGTCCCAAGGCGATGATCGGCAAGCCCCTGGGCATCCAGCTCGACGACGGCAGCGGACAAAACTGGTCGGTGGCGCGCTGGCAGGACGGCAACCTCTACCTGGCCGGTTTCGCCCAGAGCACCGGCGTTGACGACTACCGTGGCCTGGGCTGGACGGTCATTACCCGACAGCCGGCCGACGCAGCCTTTGCCGAAGCGCATCAGTTGCGCGATGAGATCCTGATCTGGGGCATCGTGCTTTCGGTGGTATTCGCGTTGGTTGGCTGGTTCGTGGCAGGCATCATCACCGGGCCGGTGGACCAGATCGCCGATGCGGCCGCGCGCCTGTCCCAAGGCGCTGACGTGCGCATCCCGCTGCTCAAGGGCAGCCGTGAGGTCGAGACGTTGAGCCTCGCGATCCGCCACCTCGTCGACAGCCTGACCCGAAAAAGAAGCCAACTGGCCGTGGCCGAAGGCATGGCCTACCGCGATACCGTCACCGGCTTGCCCAACCGGGCGGCGCTGGACAAATACGTCGAGGCAGTGGCCAGCGAAAGCGGCGAGCGGCCTGATTTCGGCGTGCTATGCCTGGACCTCGACGGGTTCAAGCCCGTCAACGATCGCTTCGGCCATGCCATGGGCGACGCGCTGCTGCAGGAAGTCGGCAATCGCCTCCTCACAACGGTGCGCGACGGCGACATCGCCGTGCGCCATGGCGGCGATGAGTTCGTCCTCCTGCTGCGCCTGCGCTCGGGAGAAACCCTGACCAACATCCAGGGCGCCGCCCAGCGCATCGTTGCCAAACTGGCCGAACCGATGCTGCTGGCCGGAGAAACGCTCCAGATCGGCTGCAGCATCGGCGGCGCCCTATGGACCGGCGGCGCGTTCAGCGAAGCCCTGGCCCAGGCTGATGAAGCCCTTTATCGGGCCAAGCGTGCGGGCAAGTCCCAGGCGAAGTTTCATGAGGCGTTGGAGCTGCGCTGACGGGCCTCCAGGCTGAGCGGCTGTAACCAAGGCCTGCACGGCCGAGCAATACCTGTGGCGAGGGAGCTGGCTCCCGCTGGGACGCGAAGCGGCCCCTGTTGGACACGATTGATATCGCGAGGTGTCAGGGTAGATAGGAGGGCCGCTTCGCAGCCCAGCGGGAGCAAGCTCCCTCGCCACGGTTTGTGTGTTCTTCAGGGATCCGCTTAACTGACCGGGATTAACTTGCCTGCGGGGGGCATCCCATGACTGAATCACTGGAACGTTTCGTCCAGGCCCAAACCTCCACCTTTGAAACCGCCATGGCTGAGCTTGAGCGCGGGCGCAAGCAAAGCCACTGGATATGGTTCATCTTTCCCCAACTGCGCGGCCTGGGTCGCAGTGAAAACGCCGCCTACTATGGGCTGCGGGACATTGAAGAAGCGCGCGATTACCTGCAGCACCCCCTGCTGGGACCGCGTCTGGAACGGGCGACTCGCACCGTGCTGGACTCGTCAGTGCCGGTCCAGCGACTGCTGGGGGAGCTCGATGCCATGAAGTTCGCGTCGTGCATGACGCTGTTCCGCGCCGCTGCCGAAGCGGGCTCCGTGTATGCGCGGGCGCTGGACAGCACGGTGAGTGTCGATGTGCGAACACTGGAGATGCTGCACAAGCAAGAAAAAAACGGCGTCTAACGGCTGGGCATCGAAAGCACAAACCGACACCCAACCTCGGCCTTTTCGTCCTCAGGCCAACTGAAACCCATGGGCCAGCGGATCCTTGTCGTCGACGAAGATCGTGTTATGGCCAATGATCTGCGCCCAGCCACTGATGCTCGGCCGGATGCCGGCGAAGGCGCCGACAGCGACGGCCGCTTCGACCTTCCCTTCGAATACCGTGCCGATCAGGCTTTCGTTGCGGAACGTGTCACCGACCTTCAAGCGGCCCTTGCCGAACAGCTGGGCCATCCTGGCCGAAGTGCCGGTGCCGCCGGGCGAGCGGTCGATGGCTTTATCGCCGTAGAACACCGCGCAGCGACCATCGGCTGTGACGTTGTGCGGCGCATCGCACCAGATGATGTGGTGGACGCCGCGGATCCGGCTGTTCTCGGGGTGGACGGGGTCGCAGATGTCCGCCAGGGCATCGCGAAGTTTCTGGCTCAGGCCGACGATATCCGCGGCATTCAACCCGTCGAAGCCTGCCCAGTTCGCCTGGGGTTCGACCACCGCGTAGAAGTTGCCGCCATAGGCGATGTCCACCGTGAGCACGCCGACGCCGGGGACCTCGACCGATACATCAGCGCTGTGCAGGTAACTGGCGACGTTGAACAACCGAATCGCATCGACCGTCTCGCCCTCCAGCGTATACGCCACATCGACCCGACCCGCCGGCGTTTCGATGGCCAGGGTGCCCGGTACGCGAGGAACGATCAGACCCTCTTCGATGACCACCGTCGACAGCCCAATGGTGCCGGCACCGCACATCGGCAGGCAGCCGCTGACTTCGATGAACAGCGCGCCGAAGTCGCAATCGTCCCGCACTGAGGGATAGATGATCACGCCGGACATGATGTCGTGGCCCCGGGGCTCGAACATCAACGCCGTGCGCACCCAATCGTGGTCGCGGACAAATATCTCCCGGCGCTCGGCCATGGAAACGGCGGGCAACAGCGGCCCGCCTCCGGCCACCACGCGCACGGGGTTGCCGCAGGCGTGGGAATCGATACAGAAAAAACTGCGTCTCATGCAGGCTCCTCCTAAACCAGTTTGGCCGGCGCGTGACGCTGCAACGCCCCGCGTGACAGTCGGTCCATCAGCAAGGCGACCGCGACGATGGCCAGGCCAGCCCGCAGCCCCAGGCCCATCTCCATTCGGGACAGGCCCCGGGTGACTTCGGCCCCCAGGCCACCGGCCCCCACCAACCCCGCCAGGACCACCATGGCCAGGGACATGAGGATGCATTGGTTCAGGCCGACCAAGAGGGTCGGCGCCGCCGTGGGCAGTTCGATCTTGAACAGGATGTCCCGAGGCGAAGCCCCCGATGCCTGGCCCAGTTCGAGCAGGTCCTTGGGCAGTTGCTTGAAGGCCAGGGTGGTGAGCCTGAGCATCGGCGGGATGCCGTAGACAATCGTCGCGATGATCGCCGGTACGCGCCCGAGGCTGAACAGCATCACCGCCGGGATCAGGTAAACCCAGGGCGGCACGGTCTGCATGATGTTCAGGATCGGCAGGAAAGCGTCCTCGACCTTCTTCACCCGGGCGGCCAGGACGCCCAACGGGAACGCCACCGACACCGAGATCAGCACCGCCACCGAGACCAGCGCGATGGTTTGCATGGACGCCACCCACAGGCCGGAAAACAGGCAGAACGCCAACATCAACGCGGCAAACAGCGCCACCCGCCGATTGGCGAAAAAGAACGCCGCGGCCACGACGATGCCGATGAGCACATAGGGGTGCGGTGCCAGCAACGCATGCTCGACAAAGCCCAGTACCGCTTCGACGACCTGGCTGATGGCGACAAACAGACCGTGCAGGTTGGCGTTCAGCCAATCCACGCCGGGCGCAAGGAATTGGCCCGGTGAAAAACGCATGTCCGACATACTCATTGGCTGTCTCCCACTCGCGTACGGGCGGCGGCCTGCGCGAGACGATCGAGAATCATGGTGAGGATCACGATGGCGATGGCGGCGTTGATGGATTTGGCGATGTCCAACGTGCGCACCGCGCCGTAGATGGCTTCGCCCAACCCGCCCGAACCGACGATGCCGGCGATGACCACCATGCCGAACGCCATCATCAGGCTCTGGTTGACCCCGGCCATGATGCTGGGCATGGCGAACGGCAAGCGGATCTTGAAGAACATCTGCAGGCCGGTGACGCCGCTGGCATTGCCCAGTTCGATGAACTCGTTGGGCGTCATGCGGATGCCCAGCGAGGTCAACCGCATGGCCGGCGGCACCGCGACGATGAACGTCGCCAGCAGCGCCGTGGCCGGCCCGTAGCCGAGCAGCGCAATCGCCGGCAACAGGTAGATGTACGGCGGCATGGTCTGCACCAGGTCAAGGCAAGGGTCCACCACGCGATCGAACGCCGGGGTCAGGCCGGCGACAACCCCAAGGGGGATGGCGACCAGCAAGGCCAGCACCGTCGCGGTGAGCACCAGGGCCAGGGTGCTCACCGTTTCCGGCCACAGGCCGATCAAGGCGCAGAACATCAGCGCCAGGCCTGCCAGCAGCGCAAAACGCGCACCGATCATTCGCCAGCCGACCAGGGCCACGATCAGCGCGACAACCCAGGACGGCGGGTACGCGATGCACCACAGCACGCCTTTGTAGACGCTGGTCAGTGCCCCGTTGGCGGCGTCGAAAAGAAACTCGCCATGCTCCGACAACCACTCCAGGGTGGCGTCGATGGCCGCGTCGAACTGGCTGGAGAAATCAGGCGTACTCATGTCGCCGCCTCCAGCGCATCGACGGCCGACGGTGCAATGAACTCGTTAGCAGTACCCTGCACGCCACGCAGCAAGTCACGGGGTGTAATGACGCCAACCACCACGCCGTTATCGACCACCGCCAGGGCATCGCGCTCGGACTTCATGGTCAGGCCGATCAACTCATCGATGTCCGCGTCCGGCGTGGTCTTGGCCAGCTTGGCGATATCACAACCGGGATTGGCCGCCTTGAACGGCTCCACCGGCGTCATCACCGAATGCGCCTTGACCAGGTGCAGCCGGGAAATGCCGGCGACAAACTCGGCCACGTAGTCATCGGCCGGGTTCAAGACAATCTCTTCGGCCGTGCCGACCTGGATGATCACACCGTCCTTCATGATCGCGATGCGGTCGCCGATGCGTATCGCCTCGTCCAGGTCGTGGGTGATGAAGACCGCCGACTTGCCCAGGTCCTTGGTCAGTTGGCGGAACTCGTCCTGCAACTGGCGGCGAATCAGCGGGTCGAGCGCGCTGAACGGCTCGTCCATGAGGATCACTTCCGGGTCGGCGGTGATCGCCCGGGCCAGGCCGACCCGCTGCTGCATCCCGCCGGACAGTTCGGTCGGATAGCGCGAAGCCCACTCACTCAACCCCACCTTCGCCAGCGCCCGCTCGGCCACCTTGTAGCGCTCGGCCTTGCCGACGCCCTGGACCTCCAGGCCAAAGGCGGTGTTTTCCAGCACGGTGCGGTTCGGCAACAAGGCCACGCTCTGGAAGACCATGCCGATGTGCCGCGCCCTCACCTCGCGCAACGCCTTGGGTGACAACGCAGACAGGTCCTTGCCCTTGACCAGGACCTTGCCCGCGCTGGGGGTGATGAGTTTGTTGAGCAGCCTGATCAGCGTGGATTTACCACTGCCAGACAACCCCATGATGCAGAAGATCTCTCCACGCCGAACCTGGAGACTGACATCCGAGACGCCGACTACGCAGCTGTATTCTTGCAGTATCTGGGTCTTGGTGAGCCCGCGCTGGGCGACCGCATCGATCGCCGCGGGCGCGCTCTTACCGAAGATTTTCCAGACCGACTGGCAATCCACCAGCACTTCGTGAGTGTCTATTTTGGCCGTTGTCATTTCGTAACCCATCGAGCCGGTTCGTACCGGCTTCTCTCATTAATCAAAGGGCGGCAGTGGCAAGCACGCAAGGCGTATCAGTTCTTGATGTTTCCCCAGCGCTTCAACAGATCGCTGTGGCTGTCGGTCCAGCCCTTCACGGCCTGCTCCATGGTCTTGCCGTCCTTGACCTCGGCGTTCATCGAGGTGATGTCGGCAATCGGCACATAGACACTGGCCATCAGTTCACGCGCACGTGGGTTGGCTTCGGCAAAGCCTTTGTGGCCAATCCAGTAGTAGCCTTGCAGCGGTGGGAAGATCGCCTTTGGATCCTTGAGGAATTTCAGGTCGAATTTCTTGGTCATCCAGGACGGATCCCAGACGGTCACCGCAACCCACTCCTTGCGGTCGACCGCCGACTTCAGTGCGGCGGTCATGGCCGACGTGCTGCCCTCGATCAATTTGAGCTTGAGGTCGTAGGCCTTGACCACGTTGGTGGCGTCGCTCATCAGGCCCGAACCGGGTTCGATGCCGATGATCTTGCCGCCGAACTTGTCCGCGTTGGCGTTCAACTGGTCGATCGAATCGATGTCGACGTAGCTCGGTACAGCCAGCCCCTGGTACAGGCCGAAGGACACCGGCGACAGTTTTTCGAGCTTGTTCTTGTTCTTGTTCCAGTAGTCGGAGGCTGCATAGTCGGTCTGGGACGCCAGCACCTGGACGTCACCCTTGGTCAACGCCGCGTAGGCAATGCCCCACTCGGAAAACTCGACGACTTTCACGGTGTAGCCGGAGTCTTCGAGCACCTTCTTGGTGATACCGGTGATGGGCGTCAGGTCCTCCCAGTTCATCGTCCCCATGGTGATGGTCTTTTCTTCAGCGTGAGCTTGCAGACTCATCATGCCGGCGATGGCGACGGCGCAGACTGTCTTCCAGATCTTGTTCATGGCGTTTCCCCGTTCTACGTTTATGGAACTGGCTCCGGCTTTTGAAAGCCGCTTCTTTTTTTACAACTGCTTCAACCTTCTTTTCCCGCTTTGAATGCCTGCCAACGAATGACCGAGCGCACCCCCCATTGCGTCAACAACCTGGGCGGCAGCCTGCTCGGCCCCGGGGCATGACTGAAACTCTCAAGGAACTTCGAGTCGGTGCCCGTGGCCAACTCAGCGGCCATGACCCCGGCCAGGGTGCTCTTGACGGTGCCCAGGCCGTTCTCACAGCAAGCGCTGTAGAGGTTCGGTTCAATTTCGCCAAACGCCGGTGCGCTGTTGCGACTCAGGCAGAGCCGCCCCGCCCAACTGAATTCGAACGGCGTGTCCTTCAATTCAGGGAAGCGCAGGTCCAGCGAGTGCCGCTGCTCTTGCGCAACGGCCGCGACCCGCTTGGGGGTTACCTGGATGCTGGGGTCGTAGGTGAATTTGGTCCGGATGACGATTCGCGACAAACCGTCCGAGGTGATCTTGCGCAGCGTGGCGCCCATGGGATCGGCCGGCAGCAACGCCCACCGGTCCCTGCCGGGCAGCGTCTTGTCGAACTGCTCATCCCGGTAGCCGGCCGTCATCGACGCGTAGGTGAACACGTGCAACAGGCGGCCCTTGAAGTGGCCGAAATCCTCGATGTGGCCGTTGACCGCCAGAATCACCTTGGGCGCAGTGACGGTACCGCGATGCGAGCGAGCGACCCAGTCGCTGCCGGCCCTGGACAACTCGATCACCGGCGAGCGCTCCAGCAGCGTCACCTTGTCCGCCAGCCCGGCCGCCAGGTCGCGGATGTATTGCGCCGGCTGGATCATGACCGCGCCGGGGGTGTACAACCCGCCGTGGTAGTAAGTCGAACCAGTGATTTCGCGCATCTGCGCGGCATCGAACAACTCATACCGCTCGCCAATACCATGCAGCGACTTGGCGTAGTTGTCATTGAGCTTGAGCCCGCGCTCGGTGGCCGCCGCGTTGATCTTGCCGGAAGGATCGAACGTGTGCGCACTCATGCCGTATTCATGCGCGGCCTGGGAGGCAAAATCGATCGCAAACCGATTTTGCGCAATCTCCAGGGCGGTGGCCGACTCACCGGCCACGGAGTACTCGCCCGACGACAGGTTATGCGGCACGTCGATCATGAAGCCTGAGTTCCGGCCGGCCGGCCCCTTCGCCACTTCGTGCGCATCCAGCACCACGATGCGCTCGCCCGGGCGCAGCTGCGACAGCCTGCGCGCGGCGGAAAGGCCGGCAAAACCGGCGCCGATGATCACCCAATCGGCGGTCACCTGCCCATCAAGCATGCGCACGGGCGTCGAGCGCGTCGAAATGGCCTCCCAACCCGAAACGCCGGTGTCTACCGGTAGACGCTTGATGGTATGGGCGCTCATTTTACGGTCTCGTCAACCGACCGATCGGACACATCGATCCAGATGGTCTTGATCTCGGTGTACTGGTCATGGGCGAAGACCGATTTGTCCCGACCACCGAACCCCGACTCCTTGTACCCGCCGAACGGCGTCGAGGCGTCACCTTCACCGAAGCAATTGACGGTGACGATGCCGGCGCGAATCTCCCGTGACAGCTTGATCGCCTTGCGCAGGCTGCCGGTGTACACCGACGCCGCCAGGCCGTAGGCCGTGTCGTTGGCCAGGGCGATGGCTTCGCAGATCGACGTGAACGAGGTCACGGACAACACCGGGCCGAAGATTTCTTCCTGGAACAAGCGGCTGTCACGGTCGACGCCATCGATCACGGTCGGCTGCACGAAGGCGCCATCCTGGGTGTCGCCGCCGTACACGACGGCGAGCTTGTCGCCGTTCGCGTAGTCGAGGTACGACTTCACTTTCTCGAAATGATCACTGCTGACCAAGGCCCCCACGCGGTTGTGCGGGTCGAGGGGATCGCCCATCTTCCACTCATTGAGGTAGGCGCCCATGCGTTGGAGCAGTTCATCCTTGACCGATGCATGCACCAGCAGGCGCGACGTTGCCGAGCAGTTCTCGCCCATGTTCCAGAAGGCGCCGTTGACCACTTGTTCGGCCACCAGGTCCAGGTCCTCGGCGTCATCCATCACCATGGCGGGGTTCTTGCCGCCGCATTCCAGCACCACGCGCTTGAGGTTGGAGTCGGCGGCGTAATGCAGGAAGCGGCGGCCGGTGGCGGTGGAACCGGTGAAGCTGACCATATCGACGTCTTTGTGCAGGCCGATGGGTTCGCCAACGTCCTTGCCGGTGCCCGTCACGATGTTCAGCACACCGGCCGGAACGCCCGCTTCAAACGCCAACTCGGCGACGCGCAACGTGGTGAGCGTGGTCTGCTCGGCCGGCTTGACAATCACCGAGCAGCCGGCGGCCAGCGCCGGGCCGATTTTCCAGGCGAGCATCAGCAGCGGGAAGTTCCAGGGCAGCACACAACCCACCACCCCGATCGGCTCGCGCACGACCATGGTCAGGGCATCATTGCCCACCGGGGCGGTATGGTCGTAAAGCTTGTCGATGACTTCAGCGTGCCAGCGCAGGGTGTGAATCGTGTCCGGCACATCCACGCATTGGCACTCGCGCACAGGCTTGCCGCTGTCCAGGCTTTCCAGCACCGCCAATTCGTGACGGTTGTCCTCCAGCAACTTGGCGAACTTCAACAGCACGGCCTTGCGTTCGCCCGGCGCCAACAGCCTCCAGCGCCCGTCCTCGAACGCTTCCCGGGCCTTGCTCACCGCGTAGTCGACATCCTCGACGGTGCAGGCGGCGATGTCCGCGAGGAATGCGCCGGTGGCGGGGTTATGGGTGGCAAATGTCTTGCCGCCAATCGCCGGTTTGAAAGCCCCGTCGATAAACGCATTGGACGCAAATGAAATGGATTTGGCGATAGCGGCATATTCAGCCGCAGTAAGCAGATCACGCATGGTTGGCTCCCGAGGTAATGTGTGCGACGGTGCGTTTCACGTTGGCGATAACGGTTTGCAGACTTCGTTTATCACCCGCATTCAACGGACGCAGTGGCGCACGCACATCACCTACTTTCAATCCATTCAATTCGCAGCCGAACTTGATTGACTGCACGAACTTTCCACCGTCCAGTGCATTCATCAGCGGCATCATTGCCGACATGATCTGGCGACCTTTATCGAAGTTCTTTTCCAGCACACAGGCTTCATACAACGCGACATGTTCCCTGGGCAGGAAGTTGGAACCGGCACACACCCAACTGCGCGCACCCCAGGCAAAGAACTCCAGGGCCTGATCGTCCCAGCCACACGACAACGCGATATGCGGAAACTCCCGCGCCAACAAGTGAACCCGGCCCATGTCACCGGAACTTTCCTTGATGGCGACGACATTCTTCGACTTACCCACGCGAGCGAGATAATCCTCGTTCATTTGCACGCACATGCGGCCTGGGTAGTTGTAAAGCATGATCGGCAGGTTTGCCGCACGGTCGATGGTCAACGCGTGGATCGCGTTCTCCTGGTCGGTCGGCAGCGCATAGGGCGGCGTGGTGACCAGGATTGCGTCAGCCTTGATGGCCTTGGCATCCTTGGCGAACAACACCGCGTCTTCGGTACGGATGGCGCCGGTGCCGATGATCAGTTGAACCCGCGAGCCGATGACATCCTTGGCCCGGGCGGCCAGTTCCAGACGCTCTTCAGCGGTCTGCGCATAATATTCGCCGGTCGAGCCGCCAATAATAATGCCGTGTACTTTCGCCTCGACCAGCGACTCCAGAACGTCATCGAACACATTCCAGTCGATATCGCCATCGGGCGTATGCGGCGTCACCGCCGGTGTATAAATACCTTCGAATCTCAAGACGGTTTCTCCGATTTCAAATGGCCGGAAGTATCAACAAGCGCCTCGAGCCAAGTCCGGCGGCGCACGATATAAATTCCCCGTGTGAACGGGACCGATTTAATGAAAATAAAAACCTAAACTGACCAGCGCACATCTTTCAGTTATCTGCGAAAGCCCTTCTTCGCCCTGCACTCGCTCATACAGACACGGCACGAATACAACGCGAAAAAGCATCCACTGAAACAATGTCTAATCGTTTGGCAGGCACCAAACGACGTACCACGATCTTATTTTTAGAAACTTACCTGACAAAACAACGCCCCTTAGTTACAGCTGTTCGAGGGCCCGCTTGTTCAACATACCGTCTTCATAAACGCTTACGGCTTGGGTGAAGAGTACGTGTCAAAATCATTTCTCAACAAGAAACATTTATTCCGAGCAATGCATAACCTAGTGTTATCAATCAGTCGGTTTTAGGGGGTTGAGCTTGGAAAAAAGGGGGCAAAATGCGGGTTTGGGTGTGCCCTGACCCCACACGAGATTTTGGGGTGTATGCCGCCTTTGCATGCACCAGCAAGACCTGTGGGAGCGGGCTTGCTCGCGAAGACGGCGGCACATCCAACATTTTCATGACAGACACACAGCTTTCGCGGGCAAGCCCGCTCCCACAAGGGATTTGGGGTGTACGAAGCCTTTGCATGCACCAGCAAGCCCGCTCCCACAGGGGATTGAGATATGGCCGCGAGCGCCACGCCACAGGGAGACTCAAGCCAACTGCGCAAGCATCCAATCGCGCAGCCGACAACACGCCTCATCATTCTGCCGATCCTGGCGAAAGGTCAGATAATGCAAACTCTCCCTGAGCACCACCTCCTCACTCACCGGACGAATCAACGTGCCGTCCTCCACCAACTTCTCCACCAGATGATTCCACCCCAGCGCCACCCCCTGGTGTGTCAGCACCATGGTGATGATGAGGTTGTAGTCATTGGCATTGAGCACATGAGGGCTGTCGAACGGGCGGTCGTTGATGTCGATGTCGTTGAAGGCCAGCCAGACACCCCAGTCCACGTGCTCCGCGACCTGGGAGCGCCCGTAGGGGCTCAGGTTCAGCAGGACGCCGTCGCGCAACCCCTCCAGGCTTGAAAGCTCGGGGTGCGCGGCCTTGTACTGGGGCGTGCAGACCGGATAGATCACGTCATGGAACAGTGGGTAGCACTGGTAGCCATCCTGGATCTTGGCCATTTTGGTAATGAAGATGTCCGGGCGAATGCCGGGCTCCATGGACAGGAAGTTCTGCGTGGTGATCAGGTTCAGGTCGATGTCCGGGTTCTGGCTGAAAAACGTCGGCAGCCTCGCCGACAGCCACAGCGCGGAAAACGCCGGGGAACAGCACAGTGTCAGGACGCGCTTGCCGGCATTGTGGGTACGAATGCGCTCGGCCGCCTGGGAGATATTGACGAACGACATCTGCGCCGCGTCGAAGAAAATCACCCCGGCTTCCGTCAGCTCGACCGCCCGCCCCACCCTTTTGAACAGATCGACCTCAAGGTAGGCCTCAAGCTCGCGGATCTGTCGGCTGATGGCCGCCTGGGTGACGCACAATGCCTCCGCCGCACGGGTGAAGCTCTGGTATTTGGCGGCCGCCACGAATGACTTGACGGCCTTGAGCGACGGCATTTTCAGCAACGTCAGATCGGGATCGATGTGCTTGACCATACGTGAGCGCTGGATGTCCTGTGGCGGCTGGCGGGAAAACGAATGCTGGCGCCGGGCTCATTCCCCCGGCGCCTGAGAGAGTATCCGAGTTTGGCGGCCAGGGGCCAGAATGACCGCGGCCCCGCGCCGACCCTGCAAAACGAAAAATGCCCCGCATCTTGCGACACGGGGCATTTTTTCTGGAACGCGAAACGCTACCTACCGGTTACCCAAGCCGTTCAGGCCTGTTGGTTCCAGGGACGGTCTCCCTGCTCATCCTTGATGCGCGTTGGCAGGCCCATCACGTCCAACGCTTCGAGGAACGCCTCGGCCGGCAACTCTTCGACGTTGACCATGCGCTGCACGTCCCACTGGCCACGGGCGACCAGCAGCGCGGCAGCCACGGGTGGCACGCCGGCGGTGTAGGAAATGCCCTGGCTGTCGGTTTCCGCGAAGGCATCTTCGTGGTCGGCCACGTTATAGATGAACACTTCGCGTGGCTGGCCGTCCTTGACGCCCTTGACCAGGTCGCCGATGCAGGTCTTGCCGGTGTAGCCAGGCGCCAGCGAACTCGGGTCAGGCAGCACGGCCTTGACCACTTTCAGCGGCACCACTTCCAGGCCCTCGGCGGTCTTGACCGGTTGCTCGGAGAGCAGGCCCAAGTTACGCAGTACCGTGAACACGTTGATGTAGTGTTCGCCGAAGCTCATCCAGAAACGCACATTGGGCACGTCGAGGTTCTTCGACAGCGAGTGCACTTCGTCGTGGCCGGTCAGGTACAGGTTCTGCGAGCCTACGACCGGCAGGTCGTCGGTGCGCTTGACCTCGAACATGGTGTTGCTGGTCCACTGGCTGTCCTGCCAGCTCCACACCTGTCCGGTGAACTCACGGAAATTGATTTCCGGATCGAAATTGGTGGCGAAATATTTGCCGTGGGAGCCGGCATTGACGTCGAGGATGTCGATCGAATCAATGCGGTCGAAATACTGTTGTTGCGCCAGGGCCGCATAGGCATTGACCACACCCGGGTCGAAGCCGACGCCGAGAATGGCGGTGATGTTCTTCTCTTGGCACTCTTGCAGATGCTTCCACTCGTAGTTGCCATACCAGGGCGGCGTCTCGCAGACCTTGCCCGGTTCTTCGTGGATGGCGGTGTCCAGATAGGCCACGCCGGTATCGATGCAGGCACGCAGCACCGACATGTTGAGAAAAGCGGAGCCGACGTTGATCACGATCTGCGACTCGGTTTCGCGAATCAGCGCCTTGGTCGCTTCGACGTCCAGGGCGTTCAGTGCAAAGGCCTTGATGTCGGCGGGTTGCTTGAGGCTACCCTTGGCCTTGACGCTGTCGATGATGGCCTGGCATTTGGAGATGTTGCGCGACGCGATAGCAATACGACCGAGTTCGTCGTTGTGCTGCGCGCACTTGTGGGCCACCACCTTGGCGACACCTCCTGCACCAATGATAAGTACGTTCTTCTTCAATTTCTTCAAGTCTCCTTCTGTCCGCTCAAGAGAGGCTGGACAGGTAGTCGTCGTAAACAAATTCGCGAACCAGCTCGACACTACCGTCGAGTTGTTTCACTACGATGGACGGCATTTTCAGGCCGTTGAACCAGTTCTTCTTGACCATGGTGTAGCCCGCTGCGTCGATGAACGACAGCCGATCGCCGATGGACAGCGGACGATCGAATTGATACTCGCCGAAGATGTCTCCGGCCAGGCAGGACTTGCCGCACACCATGTAGGTGTGTTCGCCCTCGCTCGGTGCCAGCTTGGCGTTCAGGCGATAGATCAGCAGGTCGAGCATGTGCGCCTCGATGGAGCTGTCCACCACGGCCAGGTGCTTGCCGTTGTAGAGTGTGTCGAGCACGGTGACTTCCAAAGAAGCGCTCTGGGTGATCGCCGCTTCGCCCGGCTCCAGGTAGACCTGCACGCCATACTTCTGCGAGAAGGCTTTGAGCCGCGCGCAGAAGGCGTCAAGGGCATAGCCCTCGCCGGTGAAATGGATGCCGCCGCCGAGGCTGACCCACTCGACCTTATGCAGCAGATGACCGAAGCGTTCCTCGATAGTGCCGAGCATCTGGTCGAATAGACCGAAATCGCCGTTCTCGCAGTTGTTGTGGAACATGAAGCCGGAGATCTGCTCGATGACCTGCTCGATCTTCTCCGGATCCCATTCGCCCAGGCGGCTGAACGGTCGCGCCGGGTCGGCCAGCAGGTAGTCCGAGCTGCTCACTTGCGGATTGACCCGCAGGCCACGGACCTTGCCGGCCGAGGCTTGGGTGTAGCGCTGCAACTGGCCGATGGAGTTGAAGATGATCTTGTCGCAGTTGGCGAGCATCTCTTCGATTTCGTCGTCGGCCCAGGCAACGCTGTAGGCGTGGGTCTCGCCCGCGAACTTCTGGCGGCCGAGCTTGAGCTCGTAGAGCGACGACGACGTGGTGCCGTCCATGTACTGCTGCATCAGGTCGAACACCGACCAGGTGGCGAAGCACTTGAGTGCCAGCAAGGCCTTGGCCCCGGACTGCTCGCGCACGTAGGCGATCTTCTGCATGTTCGCCAGCAGCTTTTGTTTGTCGATGAGGTAGTACGGCGTCTTGATCATTTTCGCGGCCTCCGGCAAGGCGAGCCAAAAAAGGATGCGCATTGTGCCTTCACTGAATGCATATCGAAAGAGCGAAAAGCCCCGTTCGCGCAATCACTCGGGCCCAGGCCGTCGCTGGCGACAGCCCAGTGCATTCGCGGTTGGATGGAACAACGGTGGCGAGCGCTCTGGATAGAGCCGCTGCCAGTATGGGAAGACGGGCGTGACAGCGCCGGATCAGCGCTTGTGGATCAGGTCATGGAGAACGCCAAAGCGCAAACCCGGTTCGGAAGCGATCATCTGGGTGATCCCGAAAGCCTTGAAGGCCGCCAGCATGATCGCCAGGCCGCCGGGCAAGCTGCCCAGGCGATGGGCTTGCAGGCCGGCCAGGCGTAGTTGTTCGACATGCCGGACTTCCAGCAGGCGCAACGACAGGCGCAACAACCCGGTGTAAGTGATGCCGCCTTGTCCCAGGTCGTTCAGGCCATTGGCCTTGAGCACCTTGGCCAGCATCCGCGCCGTGCCGGACGAACCGATCGCCAGTTGCCAACCCTGGGCACGAAAACCCATCGCGACTTTTTCAAAGGCCAGGCTGGCCACGCGCTCGGCCTCCAGCAACGCCGGGGCCGTGATGTGTCCGTCACGGAAATAGCGCGTGCCAAAGGTACCGCTGCCTATGGCAAGGCTCTCGGTCAACAGTGGCTGGTCGCCCCGCCCCAGGATCAGCTCGGATGAGCCGCCGCCGATGTCCACCACCAGCCGCGTGTCCTCGACACCCGGCACCGTATGAGCGACCCCGGCGTAGACGAGACGGGCTTCTTCCTGCCCCGACAGCACGTCGATCCGAAAGCCCAGGTGGCGCTGGGCGCTATCTAGGAACAGTTGAGCGTTAGCCGCTTCGCGCACCGCGCTGGTCGCCACCGCCCGCACCCGGCCGGCTTCAAAACCTCGCAGTTTCTTGCCAAACCGTGCCAGCGCCTGCCATCCCCGATCCAGTGCCAACTCATCCAGCGCCCCGGCCTGCAAGCCTTCGGCCAGGCGGACCGGTTCACGCAGGGTCTTCACTTCCTGGATCACCAGGCGCCGGTTGCGCTTGACCGTCTGGCCAATCATCAAGCGAAACGCGTTGGAACCCAGGTCAATGGCCGCAAACAGGGGGGCGTCGCCTTTCATCGCGGTGTTCCTTGCACATTCATCTGCCAACGGGTCGGATCACCCGGTGCGGGTTTGCCAAAAAGCTTGCCACAGGGTCGATGACACCTGGATGACAGCGCGGCGTGTTCTTCGATCTCCAGTGGAACGTGCGGGCATCGAGCGTAGATAAACGGTTTAGCCCATGGCGATCGCGTGAAGCGCAGATGACCGTCACGCACATGTAACAAATTGCGACTAGCGTCGAATTCGCCTCTCCACGACGCGAGTTCCCCCCCATGCTTAGCCAGGACATCTTGATCCAGCGCATCCACCGCGAGCTGCTCGATCACACCGACGAAGAGCTGGAACTGGAGTTATCCGAAGACGGGCATGACATGGACACCTTCTTCGACGAGCACACGCCGCCGGGCAGCGAAAAGGACAGTCGCCGGCGTTACTTCAGCGAGCTGTTTCGCTTGCAAGGCGAACTGGTGAAGCTGCAGAGCTGGGTGGTCAAGACCGGGCACAAGGTGGTGATCCTGTTCGAAGGCCGCGATGCCGCCGGCAAGGGTGGCGTCATCAAGCGCATCACCCAGCGACTCAACCCACGGGTCTGCCGGGTCGCCGCCCTGCCCGCGCCCAACGACCGTGAACGGACGCAATGGTACTTCCAGCGCTACGTCTCCCATCTGCCGGCAGCAGGCGAAATCGTGCTGTTCGACCGCAGTTGGTACAACCGCGCCGGGGTCGAGCAGGTCATGGGGTTCTGCACCGCCGACCAGTACGAAGAGTTCTTTCGGACCGTGCCGGAATTCGAGCGGATGCTCGCCCGCTCGGGCATCCAGCTGATCAAGTACTGGTTCTCGATTTCCGACCAGGAACAGCACCTGCGTTTTCTCAGTCGCCTCCACGACCCGCTCAAGCAATGGAAGCTCAGCCCCATGGACCTGGAGTCCCGCCGGCGCTGGGAAGCCTATACCAAGGCCAAGGAAATCATGCTCGAACGCACCCACATCGCCGAGGCCCCGTGGTGGGTGGTGCAAGCCGACGACAAGAAAAAGGCCCGACTCAATTGCATTCATCACCTGCTGGGGCAGATGCCCTACGAAGAGGTGGAAGTGCCGGCAATCGAGTTGCCACAACGGGTGCGACAGGAAGATTACACCCGCAGCCCGACGCCACCGGAGCTCATCGTGCCGCAGGTCTATTGATCCGGACCTGATCGGGCACCCGACCTCGAGCCTTCCCTCAACAGCTTATTATTAGAAGCGGATTTCATCATGACGAACCCGACCCTGGCCATGGACTCACCGAGTTCAGTCGCCCACAGCTCAAGACCGCAACTCAACCGCAAGCCGAGCGTGATCACCCTGGTGGTGTTTTTCGCCGTGCTGGGCAGCGGGCTGCTGTTCACCGCCTACAGCCTGATGCACGACATGAACGAACTGGGCACGGTGGTGACCACCTGGACGCCATTTCTGCTGTTGGGCGTAGCCCTGCTGATCGCCCTGGGCTTCGAGTTCGTCAACGGCTTCCATGACACCGCCAATGCCGTCGCCACGGTCATCTACACCAACTCCATGGCACCGAATTTCGCCGTGGCCTGGTCGGGCTTCTTCAACTTCCTCGGGGTGCTGCTGTCCAGCGGCGCGGTGGCCTTCGGCATCATTGCGCTGCTGCCGGTGGAACTGATCCTGCAGGTCGGCTCTTCCGCCGGTTTCGCCATGATCTTCGCCCTGTTGATCGCCGCCATCCTGTGGAACCTGGGCACTTGGTGGCTGGGCTTGCCGGCCTCCTCGTCCCACACCCTGATTGGCTCGATCATTGGTGTCGGGGTCGCCAACGCGCTGATGCATGGCCGCGACGGCACCAGCGGCGTGGACTGGGCCCAGGCCACCAAGATCGGCTACGCGTTGCTGCTGTCGCCACTGGTGGGTTTCGGCTGCGCCGCGTTGCTGCTCCTGGCGCTGCGCGCCTTCGTCAAGAACCGCGCGCTGTACAAGGCACCCGAAGGCAACACGCCGCCGCCGTGGTGGATTCGCGGCATGCTGATCCTGACCTGCACCGGTGTGTCCTTCGCCCACGGTTCCAACGACGGGCAGAAAGGCATGGGCCTGATCATGTTGATCCTGGTCGGCACCCTGCCCATGGCTTACGCGCTGAACCGCGCCATGCCCGCCGACCAGGCGCTGCAATTCGCCGCCGTGGCCGAAGTCACTCAACAGGCCCTGGTGAAGAACTCGCCGCTGCCGGCACCGGCAGATCCACGCGCGATCCTGACCACCTACGTCGGCACCAAGGAGGCGACGCCGCAACTGGTTCCGGCCCTCGCTGCCCTGACCGGCAGTATCGGCGCCGAGGTCAAGGGCTACGGCTCGCTGGCCAGGGTGCCAGCCGAGGCCGTGGGCAACGTGCGCAACGACATGTACCTGACCAGCGAAACCATCCGCCTGATGGACAAGAACAAGGTCGGCCACTTCGACGCCGACACCAGCGCCAAGCTGCAACTGTTCAAGCAGCAGATCGACAATTCCACACGCTTCATCCCGCTGTGGGTGAAGATCGCCGTGGCCATCGCCCTCGGCCTGGGCACCATGGTCGGCTGGAAACGCATTGTGGTGACGGTGGGTGAAAAAATCGGCAAGAGCCACCTGACCTACGCCCAGGGCGCCTCGGCCGAAACCGTCGCGATGCTGACCATCGGCGCCGCCGACATGTTCGGCCTGCCGGTGTCCACCACCCACGTCCTGTCGTCGGGCGTGGCCGGGACCATGGTCGCCAACGGGGCCGGCTTGCAAATGCGCACGATCCGCAACCTGGTAATGGCCTGGGTCCTGACGCTGCCTGCCGCGATCCTGTTGTCCGGGAGCCTGTACTGGTTGTTCACCCGGCTGTTCTGATGCCTTTAGCGCCAAGGCCCCACGGATGGGACCTTGGGCGACGATCTGCGCAGCAGCAGGATGGGTCACGCCATACGAGTTATAACGACCAACGTGAAGGTTGTTTTGACCCTGGCCAGCGCGAGTCAAATTGACACGATCAGTTTCAAGTCATTGATTTATATAGTGCTACCGATTGGCACGGTTTCTGATCAGGTCACTCGCCCCTTTTGGCGAACCTAGGAAGAAGCCCCATGCACAATGAATTCAAGCCCAACCTCAGCGTAGTCACCGGTGCCAGTTCGGGCATCGGCCTGGCCGTCACCCGGCGCCTGCTGGAAAGCGGTTCGAAGGTGGTGGCGATGTCGCGCCAGATCGGCGGCCTCGGCGAACTGGTCGAGCGCTTCGGCGACCTGCTGTCCTGGTTGCCTGGCGACGTCACACAGGTAGCGGACCAGGCCAGGCTGGCGCAACGGGTCGGCACCCTGGGCCAGGTGGATTGCCTGGTGCCCAACGCCGGCATCGCACAACTGGCCGATGGCCTGGACCTGGCGGCCTTCGACCGTCAATGGGCAGTCAATGGCGCGGGCGCGCTCAACACCTTGAGCAGCCTGCGCGAGCATCTGGCCCCTGAGGCATCGGTGGTCTTCATCGGGACCTTCCTGGAACAGGCCACCTTTGCCGGGTTGGCCGCGTACATTGCCTCCAAGGCCGCATTGCGCGCGCAGATGCGCACCCTGGCGGTAGAACTGGCGCCCCACGGCGTGCGCCTCAACATGGTCTCACCGGGGCCAACCGCCACGCCGATCTGGGGCACCCTGGGCCTTGATGAACAGGCCTTGGGCTCCGTGGCCAACACGGTCAACCAGCGGTTATTGACGGGCCAGTTTCTTGAGCCGCAAGCCGTGGCCGACGTCATTCTCTTCCAGTTGAGCCGGGGTGCACGCGGCGTGTATGGCCAGGACTGGATCGTGGACAACGGCTACACCTTGCGTTGATCGTCCGGTGCGCGGTTCGCAACTGCCGCGCACCTACCCCCTTTTTTGAATCCTTGCCCTTGCGGGTCACCGTCCGTCATCGAGGTGCTGTTCGAGCATCGCCCAAGCCTCGGCGGTGAAGCAGTAGGTCTTGTCTGCCTGGAACAGGATGAGTCCCTCTTCGCAAAGTCGCCTGAGCACTTCGCGCACACTGACGAACGACAGGTCGGCAGACGTTTTCGCCAAATAAGCATGCACGCCGCGCACGCCCATCGTGCGGCCGTCCTGGGCGGCCGCCAGCAACGCGTTGATCACCTTGAAGCGGATCAGGCTGGTGCGCAGTCCATAACAACGCAGCAGGTCGCGAATCGGTTCGTTGGCGCACCGGTCGGGATCGTGGGCCTGCGGCTCTGCCGCCGGGCGCAATGGCGCGCGCGCATTGGAGGGCGTCATGCCTGGATTGCCTTGCATATGAAAAGTCCTTTTCAGAGGGTGATCGAACGGGGGTGGCCCGGTACGGCGGCCACCCGTTGTTGTGCGTCTAGGCTATGTACGAAATAGCCTGAAACTTGGTTATGCGGCGTTAAAAACCGGCTCGGAATGCTCATTGACAACCAGTCAACTGCGCTTCCTCGCCGGTTTTTGCCTTGCCTAACCTGCGTTTCAAACTATTTCGTACACAGTCTAGAAATCGACCGTGGCCGACAACTGCAACGTGCGTGGCGAACCGGCGGAAAACGCACCATACGAGGCGACGCCCGACCAGTACTCGCGATCGAACACGTTTTGCACCGTGGCCCGGAACGTCGTCGGCCGGCCTTCGATTTTGGTGGCGTAGCGGGCTCCTGCATCGAAGCGGGTCCAGGCATCCAGCGACTGGGTGTTGGCCTGGTTGACGTACTGCTTGTCGGTATAGATCGCCCCGCCGGTGAGGGTAAAGCCTTGCACCCATGGGGTGTCCCATTCGGCCCAGAGGTTGGCCTGGACGTCCGGCACGCCTACGGGTTTGTTGCCCCGGTTGGCGGCGGTGGCCGACTCCGTCAACTCGCCATCGAGCAGCGTCACGCCGCCCATCAGCCGGGTGCCGGGGGCAACTTCGCCGAACATGCTCAGCTCGACACCGCGGTTGCGTTGCTCGGCCTGCACCGAGAACACGCCATCCGCGCCCAGCTCGCCACCCGGCTTCTCGATCTGGAACAACGCCAGGGTGGTCATGAAGGTGCCATGCTCATACTTGACGCCGAGCTCGTGCTGCTTGGACTCGTAGGGGGCGAACGTCATGCCGCTGTTGCTTGCCCCACTCGGCGCGGTATCGCCTTTGCTCAGGCCCTCGACATAGTTGTAGTAGAAGGACACGTCGTCCCAGGGCTTGACCACCACGCCCACCATCGGGTTGGTCGCGCTGTCGTCATAGCGGGAGCTGACCGCGCCGTTGCTGTAATTGCGCGACTCCACGTTTTGCCGGCGCAGGCCCAGGGTCAGTTGCAACCGGTCGTCGAGCACCGACAGCGTGTCGGTCACGGCGACGCCGGACAGCTCCGATTCGGACACCCGTTGGACCTTGGGCGAACGCAGGTACTGCTTGGGGGCATCCACGGGGTGGTAGATGTTCGAGGTAATCGCCGTACCGTTGGTGATCCCCCGGGACAATTCATCCTGATAGGTGGTCGCCATCACCGTGGTGGTGTGGGTGACGGGGCCGGTGGCGAACACGCCGCGCAAGCCGACGTCGGCGGTCGAACGATCGACGTTGAACTTATAGTGCCCCGGCACGTTGCTGGTATCCCCGGCACTGTTGAGGATCCTGGGCACCTGGTCGGACATCCGATCGACGTCCGAGCGGCCACCGCCGGCATGAGCGAACACGGTCAGCGAATCGTTCAGGTCATACTCGCCGCCCAGCAGGGCCGACTGTTCACGGGTGTCCGACCAGCCCCACTTCTGCGGCAGGTTGGTCCGGCCGTTGGGCGCGGACGGCACCTCCACGCCCGGTGCGATCGTGAAGGGCCGCGAGGCACCTTCGAAGCTTTCTTTCTGGCTGATGAAATCGAGGTTCAAGCGCAACCGCTCGCCCCGGTAATCGAGGGCAATGGCGCCGATGTTCAGCTCACGCTCCTGATCGTCCACGACAGTATCGCCGCCCCGCAGGCTGCCATTGAAGCGCACGCCAAACTGGTTCTCGGAACCGAAGCGGCGACTGAGATCAAGATGACCGCCGACCTGGGAATCGGATTCGTAGGTGGTGGTCAAGCGCGTCAGGTCTTCGTCCAGCGGGCGCTTGGGGACGATATTGATCACCCCGCCGATGCCACTGTTCGGTGAAATCCCGTACATCAGGGCGCCCGGCCCCTTGAGGACTTCAACCCGTTCGGCGTACTCGGTAAACACCCGATAGTTGGGTGCCACGCCGTAGACGCCGTCGTAGGCCAACTCGCCGATGTTGCCCTCGCCGATCGGAAAGCCACGGATGAAGAACGAATCGACGATGCCGCCCGTCTGCCCTGTCGAGCGCACCGAGGGATCCCTCTGCAAGGCGTCGGCCACGGTCACGGTCTGCAGATCGGCCAACGTCTTGGCGGTGTAGCTGGTCACGTTGAAGGGGGTGTCCATCACGTCCTTGTTGCCCATCATGCCCAGGCGTGCCCCACGGGCCACCTGCCCGCTCGCGAGCGCCGGCGGCAGCGCGGTCGCGCCGTTGTAGGCACCGGTGATGTTGATCTCATCGAGGGTCAGGCCCTGGGCATCCGCCGGCGCCGAAGCGTCGGCGTTCGCGTCGGCACTGGCCGGCGACGTGGAGGTTGCAGCCCAGCTGTTGGCGCTCCCTGCGACCAGAACAATGCCCAGCGTGGCGCAACGAATCGCGAATGAAAGCGCGGATTCACCGCAAGGTCGACGTGCAACAGACATGACGTAAGGATCCTTTTCAGCAAGAGAAAATGGTAATCACTCCTATTGCCAGCCGACCTGCGGAAAAGTATCACCCCACGGGCGTTATTTTTTTCCGCACCCTGCCCGCCCCGGCGAGCCGCCTACCCATACAGGCGCTCCAGCGGGATCGCGATGACCGGCAGGGCCGGGTAGAACGCGTGCCGCGTAGTCTTGTACGGGAACAGTTCGCCGCGCTCGATGGTGGTGAAAATCCGCGCCACCTCGAACGCCTGGCCGGTCTGCCAGTGCCGCACGCGCACCCGAGGATCGGCATAGTCGAGCTGGATGCACGGCACTCGCTTCAACCCCAACTGCAGCGCCGCGTTCAGCCGGTGGTTGCCGTCCATCACGATGCCTCGGGAGCGCTCGACAATGATCGGTTCCAGCCAATGGCCGGCCCGGAAGATCGACTGCCGGACCGACTCCACGTTGGCCGGATCGACGTGCTCCGATTGCAGCACCTCGCACAACGGTCGGAGCGAAATCTGATAACCCTGTTGCATGGCATTTCCCCTGATCGATGGCCGGTTCAGCAGGCATCCGCCTTGGCGGGTTCCCCGTAGAGACTGGCCACGTCCAGCAGCCGTTGCGCATGCTCGATGAGGGGCAGATCCACCATCTCGCCGTCCACCTGCACGGCATGGCTGCCACTGGCCACGGCCTGCATCACCCGGTCCGCCCACGCCAACTGGTGGGCATCGGGCAGGAATGCCTGCTGGACCGTACGCAACTGGCCGGGGTGGATGCAGAGCTTGGCGCCAAAGCCCAGGGACCTGGCGTAGTGCGCCTCGTGCTTGACCGCCGCCAGGTCGCTGATCGCCGGGGTCACGCCGTCGACCGGTGCCGGCAAGCCGGCGGTTCGCGACGCCAGCACGATGCGATTGCGGGCGAAGAGAAACGCCTCGGGCACCTGGCTGCAGTTGATGTCCAGGGAAAAATCCAGGGAGCCGAACGCCAGCCGCGAGAGCCCGGCGATGCCGGCGATCGACTCGACCTCATGCAAGCCCCTGGCGGTCTCGATGATGGCGACGACCTTGAGCCCGGGCCTCCACGCCAGCAAGCGCTCGACCACCTCGGACAACCCCTCGCCATACTGCGCCTTGGGCAGGAAGATTCCCGAGCAGCGCTGCGGGTAGCGCATGTCTTCGAGCCACTTGAGGTCCTGGCGGAAGAACTCACTGCCAACGCTGTTCAGGCGGATGTAGCGCTGGCAGGAAACGTTGGGCGAACTCTCCTGCCAGGCCCAGATCGCGGCGCGGGCCGCGGCTTTGCTGTCGGGATGAACCGCGTCCTCGAGGTCGAGGATGATCGCGTCCGGAGCCGCCGCGACGGCCTTGGCGAAACGCTCGGGGCGGTTCCCCGGGACGAACAGGTAGCTGATGGGAAGCGTGGGGGTGGTACCGGGACGTTCAGTGGTCATAAAGCTCTCCTAGGCATGCAACTGTCGTGGTTCAAGCGAAATTTCATCGATTTCGGGCGGGGCCATCGCGGTCCTGCAACAGCCCCTTACAACGTCGGTTAATTCCTTGTTGATCAAGGTATTAAGGCGCTCTTCCAAGTACGGATGGGCACCTGCAAACGTGAGCAAACAAGCGTTTGCACACGTTCAGCCAACGAGTAAATATTCAAAATATTTGAAAACCTTACTTGATAATCGTTCGCGTTAGCAATATGGTTCTCGCCATCGAAGATATCTCTCACACAACAAAGGAAGTTTTCGTACTCCCCAAGGAAGTGCAGTGCAGTGATGTCATTTGAATGTCAGCTAATGACCCTGTTCGAGAATAAGCCGCAGACTCGATAACGGCCTCTTCACGCCCAGGTAAAACCTCATGGAATGGATTTCTATGCAATATCTTTGTGAAGTATTGATAAAACCTGACGTCACGATAGTGAGGCCGGGTTTCGTTTGGCACGCACCGCCAGGCGTTTAAATCGTTCATGCCTGAAAAACGGCAAGTTCATATTCTTCGATAACACCAAGTTATCGAAAACTTGATGGGTGTTGATTTATACGCCAGGGGTTAACTATGCCTACTGTAATGACGCCAACATTTAACAATGTAACTGAAGTGCATCAACCGACCCTCTTGGCGCCATTGCTCGACCCGCTAATCGCGCAGTTCATCCAGCACTGTCCAGGCAAACTTTCAGCACTGGTCGACCACTATGGATCGCCGCTGAACCTGGTATGGCCCCACGCATTCAAGCTCAACGCGGCGGCGCTTCAGGGCGTGCTGAAACACTACAACGTCGCCCACACGCTGTTTTACGGCGCCAAGGCCAACAAGTCCCAGAGCCTGCTGGCGGCGGCAGCGGCGATGGGCATTGGTGTCGATGTTTCGAGCCTTCACGAGTTGCACGCCGCGTTACGGGCCGGTATTCCAGGACAGCATTTATGCGCAACGGGACCGGCGAAAACGACAGTATTCCATCAAGCCCTGGTGGACGTCGGCGCCCTCATCTGTGTGGACTCACGGGAAGAAATCGGCCACCTGGCAACGCTGCTGGCGTCCAGAACAGC
The DNA here is from genome assembly GCF_036693845.1 of Pseudomonas sp. MS646. Lineage (NCBI taxonomy): Bacteria > Pseudomonadati > Pseudomonadota > Gammaproteobacteria > Pseudomonadales > Pseudomonadaceae > Pseudomonas > Pseudomonas sp. MS646. Next base: position 2,571,301 of record NZ_CP144763.1, on the reverse strand, counting down.
GTCAAGAAAAGCCAGAATCCTGTTGCGTTACCGGCCAAAAAGCTGCCCGACGAGCCGCTTTGGCATGGGCGCCGACGATGTGCTCGGGTGCCTGCAACAGTTGGCGCAGGAACGACAGCATTTTCACTTCGAAGGTTTTCATTTCCACCTCGGCGGCTACGGCCATGAATCGCGCGTCCAGGCGTTTGGCGAAGTGGTGGCGTATGTCGACGCCGCCCGGGAAATGGGGCTGGCCCCCGTCATGATCGACATCGGTGGAGGCCTGCCCATCCGATATGTCGACCCGCAGCGCTATGACAGTTTCCTGCGCAACGACAATAACCCCAGCCATTATTACAACCACACAGTGCCCGAGGCTTTTTACCCCTACGGCAGTCAACTCACCGCCAGCCAATGGTTGGCATTGTTCCTGGAGTCCGATTGTTTACCCGGCCAAACGATTGCCCATTATCTGCAATCGCAAAACATGACCTTGGCCCTGGAACCCGGCCGAAGTTTGGTCGACCAGGCCGCCATTTCAGTGTTCCGGGTGACTCGCTGTAAAAAACTGGCCAATGACAAAACCGTTATTTTCGTCGAGGGCAGCAGTTTCAGTGCCTGTGAAACATGGTTTTCATCCGAATACCTGGTGGACCCGATCCTGATCAGTGCAAGCGCGCCACCGCACACCCCGACACACGCCTATATCGCCGGACATAGTTGCCTGGACGATGACGTCATTACTTATCGCCTGATCAACTTTGAAACCTCACCCCAGGCCGGTGACTTATTGATCTACGCCAACACCGCCGGTTATCAGATGGACCTGCTGGAAAATGAATTCCATCGCCATCCCCTGCCCCGGCGTATTACCGCCACTTGTTGTACGCAAGGCCACTACACATTTTTACCTGACTGCTAAAAAGGGAGTCTTACTCATGATACTTGGCAAAGTTTCAGAACTGATTGGCAACACGCCCATGTTGGGCATCGATGTGCCTGATACCAATGCACGGCTGCTGCTGAAGATCGAAAAGAACAACCCCGGTGGCAGCATAAAAGACCGCATGGCCAGGAACATGGTGCTGGCGGCCCTCAAGTCAGGACGCCTGAAGCCCGGTGGCGTGGTCGTGGAGTCGTCTTCCGGCAACACGGGCATCGGCTTGGCCATGGCGGCCGTGGAGTTCGGCCTGCAGTTCATTGCCGTGGTCGATCATCACGCGGCACAGGACAAAATCGCGGTCATGAAAGCCTTGGGCGCCGATGTTCGATTCGTCGCCGGCAACTACCGCGAAGATGAAGTCGCCGTGGTCGAGCGCCAGCGGATGGCCGCCGAACTGGCGACGCAGATTCCCGGTGCCGTGTTCATGAACCAGTCGGACAACGCCGCCAACGCCGGTGGCTACAGCGACTTCGTGCGCGAAACCATTGCCCAGGCGCACGGCACGATCGGTGCCTATGTCGGCTGTGTCGGCACCGGTGGCTCGATGACCGGCATCGCCCGCGGCCTGAAAGTGCATGACCCCGAGACGGTGACCGTCGGGGTCGAGCCCGCCGGTTCCATTGTGTTCGGCCATCCCGGTTATCCGTACTACCAGTCCGGCACGGGTACCCCGGCCGGCGACACCGTCGGCCTGGTGCTCGACTACAGCTGCATCGACCTGGGCGTGCAGGTCACCGACAGCCAGGCCTTCGAAACCGCACGCTACGTCGCCCGCAACCTGGCGCTGCTGGTGGGCGGTTCGACCGGTGGTGCGATTTTCAAGGCCCTGGAGTTGATCCACGCCGGCGTGCTGACCGGCAACGTCGTGGTGCCGATCGCCGATGGCGGCGAAAAATACCTGCACACCGTCTTCAACGAACAATGGCTGCAAGAGCGTGGCTTGCTCGACCCGAACGTTGGCGCGCAGCTGGACACCTGGCTGGGCAAGACCCAATGGCTGGAGTCCAGCTCGGCGCCCCTGCAACTGAGCGTTGCGTAACCTTCACCCCACACAGGAACGCCTCTGAATGAATGTGCTGAAAGTCGCCATCTGTGGCGGTGGCAGGACCGGCCACCTGAACGCAGTCCTGTTCAAGCAACTGCCCGATGTCCAGGTCTCGCTGCTCACCCGCAATGCGCAGGTCGTCGAGCAACACCTCCGTCGGACGCCGATACAGGCGCTGATGCCGGACGGCTCGACGCTGAGCGCGCAACTGGACCGAGTGACCACGGACGCCAAGGCCGCGGTCGAGGACGCCGACATCGTGATCATCACGGTGCCGGCCCACGCCCGCCCGCAAACCCTGCAAAGCATCGCCGCGCACCTGAGCACGGACAAACCGGTGTACATCGGTGCCATCCCGGGCTTCTGCGGGTTCGATTGGCTGGCCGAAGCCGCGCTGGCGCAGCGACCCAACCTGGTGATCTGGGGCATGAAGGATGTCCCGCACACGGCGTTCGATCTCAAGCCCGGGCGGTCGATCCGCATGGGCGGCGGCAAAAGCCAGCTGTACGTCGCGACCCACGCCCGTGAATCGCAGGCCTCGCGCCAACAGCTCGGCGAACTGCTCAGCCGCTTGTACGGCCCATGCGTGACGTTGCTCGACAACTACCTGGAAATCACCCTGACGCCCGGCAATCCGATCATGCACAGCTCGGTGATCTACGGGCTGATCGGGCCCTACGGCCAGTGGCATCGCAAGATCTTCCCGCAGCCGCTGTGCTGGTGGACGGAGTGCCCGGAACTGGGGGCCTACTTCCTGGAGCGCATGGACGAGGAAAGCCAACGGCTCTGCGCCGTCATCAGCGAACGCCTGGGCGTGGACCTGTCTTCGGTCAAGTCCTTGAAACAGGAAATCGTCGACGCCTACGGCGAGCAGATCCGTGACCGCAGCAGCATGTTGTCGATCCTGCGCACCAACCAGGCCTACAACGACATCCTCGCGCCGATGGTGCCCGCCGATAACAACCGCGCCGGCTACGTGATCGAGCGCCAGAGCCGCGCCTTCAATGAAGACGTCGCCTACGGCCTGGTGCTGCTGGTGGAAATGGCCAGGCGCTTCGAACTGAAGGTGCCCTACATCGAGGAAGTTCTGCAGTGGAGCGTGGCCTACATGCAGGGCTTGCGCGACTCGGCGCTGGACTACTTCCCCCGTCACTGGCCCCACGCGGCATGAGCCCAACCTCCTCTTTACTCATCGACGAGCAGACAGCCGATATGGATGACTTCAAGACACTGATCGCTTACTCCCGCAAAAACGCCATGCGCCGCCTGGTGCGTTGCCTGTTTGCCGAGAACATCCTGGATCGCCGCGCCCTGGTGTTTTGCGCCGACGGCACGCAGGCCACCTACCCGCTCAAGAACGCCCGGGGACATCTGTTTTTTTCGCACATCACCCTGGCCCCGGCCGATACCCTGATCCACGACGGTGAAGTGGTGCTGGTCACCGACGAAGGTGTGCGCCAGGTGGTCGACAGCCACCAGGACCTGCTGGACGTGCTGCGGGACAGCTTCGATTTCGCGCCCACCGACGAAGGCGTGGCCGGGCTCAAGGCCGACATGGAGAACAGCCTGATGAACGATGCCCACGCCCGCCGGCATCGCCAGCAATGGAACGCCCGGCTGGCCCAGGCCAGCCAGGGTCGAGGCCTCGCCAGCCTGACCGACTATCTGCGCCAACACGCCAGCACCCAGGACGCGGCGATCCTGCTGGACCAATGGGGTTCACTGGAAGGCCACCCGTATTACCCCACGTGGAAGTCCCGCCCGGGCCTCAGCGATGCAGAAGTCGAGCAGCTGTCGCCCGAGTTCAATGCCCAGGTGCCCCTGCGTATCGCGGCATTGCGCGCCGACATGGCCATCAGCGAGAGCATGCCCCACGTCACCGATTACCTGGGCTGGTTCGCGGCGAACTTCCCGGCGCACTGGGAGCAATGGAAAACTGCGCTCAACGACAGAGGCCTGGATGAAAAACAGTGGCTGCCGCTGCCGATCCACGCCTGGCATTTGCAGGCTTATGTGCTGAAGCATTTCGCCGCGGAAATTGAACAAGGCATCCTGATCACCGACGGCCCGGACATCCTCACCCTGCCCACCATGTCCTATCGGACCATGATGCCCGCGCAGCAAGAGGCCGCGCCGCTGATCAAACTGCCCATTGCGGTGTGGATGACCAGTGAGCTGCGCAGCCTGCAAGCCAAGTCGATCCACATGGGCCCGCGCATCAGCACGGTGATCACGCAGATCCTTGCCGCCGAAAACGGCTTTGGCCAGCGCCTGGAAATCTTCCCGGAGGAGATCGGCGTGCGCTACCGCAACGCGATCACCCAGGACGACGCCCCCGGTCGGCACCTGTCGGTGGTCTATCGCGCCAGCAGGCAGGCCTTACAGCGCAACGACGACTGCCTGCCCATCACCGTCGCATCGCTGTTCACGCGCCTGCCCGGCAGTGCTCGCCCATTGTTCACCGACCTGATCGAACGCGACGGCTTGCGCGCCAGCGCCCGCAATGTGGAGGACTGGTTCCGCCAGTACGCCAGGGTGGTCACGCACCCGGTGGTGGCGATCTACCTGATGTACGGTATCGGGCTGGAGGCCCACCAGCAAAACACCATGGTGCTGTTTTCCCCCGATGGCAAAGCGCGTAGTCTGCTGATCCGCGATTTTGGCGACGGCCGTACCTACGCGCCGCTGCTGGAAGCGCGTGGCTATACCTTGCAGCCCCATGTCCAGCCCGGCATCTTGCCGACGGTGTTCGTGGAGGATATCGAGCCGGTGCGCATGTTCGTGCTGGACGCCGCGTTCCTGACCCACCTGCACGAAGTCGCGCTGTGGCTGAGCACGGAATATGCGCTGGACGACACCCGGCTGTGGACCGTGCTGCGGGAGGAAACCGAAAGTGCCTTCGAGGCCGTGCGCGACCGTGTCGCGGCGCCGCTGTGGGAAGTCGAACGCCAGGCCTTCCTTGAAGACCCGTGGCCAACACGATCGCTGCTGCGCATGCATTTGCTGCAGTATTCCAACTATCGTTTGCAGCACACGCTGACCAACCCGCTTGCCAGCGCCTAACCACCGAGGCTGAGTCATGTCCCACGCAGGTGTCACCCAGGGTTTGAACGTAAGAATCCTGATTTATCTTCTGTTCGCGATCCAGCTCGTCTCCATGGGTGCGATGGAAATGAGCGGGCCGTTCTGGCCGGTCCACCTGCGTGGGCTGACGTCCTCGGAGTCGGTTTTCAGCTTCGCCAGCATCGCCGTGTACGTCGGGCCGATGCTGGGCATCATCCTGACCAGTGCCTTCTGGGGCCGTATCGGCGACCGCTATGGCCACAAGTTGATGATGATCCGCGCCCTTGCCGGGCTGTCCTTGACCCAACTGGGCCTGGCGCTGGCCGGGGACATCTGGGTGATCCTGGTGCTGCGCTTCCTGCAAGGCGCCTTCGCCGGCTACATTGCCCCGGCGCAGGCCTACGGCGTCAGCATCGAAGCCCCTTCGCGCCGGGCGCGGCTGTTCGCGATCCTGCAGATATCGACCAACGTGGGGTCGTTGCTCGGCGCGGTGGTCGGCGGCCTGATCCTCGATTACGCCACGTTCTTCTGGATCAACATGATCGCGGCGGTACTGTGCGCAGTCTGCACGGTGGTGGCTGCCGTGACCCTGCCGGACGTGCCGCCGGTGAAAAAGCCAGCCGCTCAGACCGCCAGTGCGGCCACCGGACGCGGCAGCAGCCCCTGGCAGGGATCGCCGCTGTTGTCGTTGCTGTGCGTGATGGGCATCCTGCTGCTGGCGCGGATGCTGCCGCAGACCTCATTTTCCCTGTACGTGAGCACGGTATTCGAGGTCAGCAACGCCGTCGTCGGCTTGTGTTACGGCCTGTTGGCCCTGGGTTTCATCCTGTCGGCCACGGCCTGGTCACGCTACTTCGAACACCGCTCCCAGCAGGACACCCTGCAACGCATCACCTACGTCGTGCTGGGTTGTATCGCGCTGACCGCCGTGGCGGGCGTCACGCGCAACGCCCTGGTGTTCGTGGTGGCCTATTTCATCTGGGGCGTGCTGCTCGGTGCCACCACACCGGTGCTGATGGCGCTGATTTCGAAAGCGGCCGACAGCAGCCAGCAAGGCCATGTGCTCGGGATCGCCCAGGGCAGCGCGCAGTTTGCATCGATCGCGGGGATCTGCGTGGGCGGCCTGCTCAGCCAGGTCTATGGTTTGCAGTACACCTACCTGTTCGTCTGCCTGGCGTATGCGCTGGCGCTGATCCCGGTCGTCGCGTTGCGCTACTGGCCCGCCAGCCTGCAAGCCAGCCCCGCGCCGCCGGGGGAATGATCAAGGAGTTTCGCTTTGGACATTGAACAACTGCGCGCCGACACGCCCGGTGCCGCGGAGCTGATCCACTTCAACAATGCCGGCGCAGCGCTGATGCCCCAGCCGGTGCTCGACGCCATCACCGGCCACTTGCAGCGTGAGGCCTGCCTGGGAGGCTACGAAGCCGCCGCAGAACAGGCGCAAGCACTGGAGAACGTCTATGGCGCCATTGGCCGTCTGATCAACGCCCGGGCCGATGAAATCGCCGTGATCGAAAACGCCACCCGCGCCTGGGACATGGCCTTCTACTCCTTGCCATTGAGGCCGGGCGACGTGGTGCTGACGTCCACCACCGAGTACGCCGGCAACTACATTCCCTACCTGCAACTGCAACGCCAGCGCGGGATCGAGCTTCGGGTCCTGCCCAACGATGAGCACGGCCAGGTCTGCCTGTCGGCGCTCAAGACCCTTCTGGACGATGAACGCGTGGCGCTGGTGTCGCTTCCGGTGATCGCCACCAACGGCGGCCCGGTCCAACCCATCGAACAGATCGGCGCATTGACGCGGGCAGCCGGCAAGCTGTTCCTGCTGGACGCCTGCCAGGGCGTCGGGCAGATGCCCATCGACGTGAAGAAGATCGGCTGCCACATGCTCGCCGCCACCAGCCGCAAGTATCTGCGGGGCCCCCGGGGCATGGGCTTTCTGTACGTCGAACACGCGTTGTGCCAGACCCTTGAGCCGACGTTCCTCGACCTTCACGCCGCGTCGCTGCTGACACCCGAAACCTTCGCCATCCGCGACGACGCCAGACGCTTCGAAAACTGGGAATGCAACGTGGCGGCGAAGCTGGGCCTCGGTGCCGCCGTGGAGTACGCCCTCGCCCAGGGTATCGAACCGATGTGGCAACGCATCCAGCAACTGGCCAGCCACTTGCGCACACAATTGGCGACGGTCCCCGGGGTAACCGTCCAGGACCTGGGCGCGCTCAAGTCAGGCATCGTGACGTTCACCCATCACCAGAGCGACGCGACCCAGCTCCAGCAGTGGTTGGCGCAGCAAGCCAGACGCATCAACGTCAGCACCTCCCGGGCCGGCTCGACGTTGCTGGACATGCAGCAGCGCGGCCTGCCAGAAGTCAGTCGCGCGTCCGTCCACGCGTACAACACCCACGCTGAAATCGACGCCCTGGTACACGCCCTCAGGCGCCTGCCCGGCCGCTGAAAGGCGCAGATGGAATCACGCTTGCGTCGCAGGCGGGTTGTCAATTAGCATTGGGAATACTTCTCAATTGCAAAAAACTGCAGCCATGAGCCAATCCCTGCCCGCGAACAACGACAACCATCTGCGCGTGATCGAGGCGCTGTATGCCGGTCATCACGGCTGGCTGTACGCCACGCTGAAGAAAAAGCTCGGCAACGCCATGGATGCAGCGGACCTGGCCCAGGACACCTTTACCCGCATCCTCGCGTCCCAGGTCACCACCATCGAACAGCCACGGGCCTACCTGAGCTGCGTGGCCAAGGGCATCCTGATCAACTGGTACCAGCGCAAGGCCCTCGAACGCGCCTACCTGGAAGCCCTCGCGCACCTGCCCGTCCAGGACGTCCCATCGCCCGAGCTGCGCTGGATGGTGCTGGAGACCCTGCACGAAATCGACGCCATGCTCGACAGCCTGGCCCCGCTGGTCCGCCGGGCATTCCTGCTGTCGCAGATCGGCGGCCTGAAGTACGACGATATCGCCGAACAGTTGAACATCTCGCTCATCACCGTCAAGCGCTACATGAAGCACGCCTTCATCCAGTGCCTGATGCTGGTGGAATGAATGCTGACCCATCGCCATGAGCCGCCCCTGGACCCCAAGGTCCTCGAGGAGGCGGCCGAGTGGCTGATGCGCTTGAGCGAAAGCGAGCTCAGCGACACCGAGCGCGCCGAATGGGAGTGCTGGAAAGTCAGCAGCCCCGAGCGGGATCGGGCCTGGAACCGCGCGCAATTGCTGCAAAGCAAGCTCGGCGGGTTACCGGCGACGCTGGCGATGTCGACGCTGGACCGTCCCAGCCACCCCAACCGTCGCCGGGCGCTCGGCAAGCTGGCCTTGCTGCTGGCGGCAGTGCCTACCGGGTGGGGCACCTGGAAACTCGCGCAACAGCAGCAATGGTCCGCCGACTACCGCACCGCCGTCGGCGAGCGCCGCGAATTGAGCCTGGCGGACGGTTCCCGGATCACCCTCAATACCGACTCGGCCATCGACGTGCTGTTCGACACCCGGCAACGCCTTGTCAGGCTGCGCGAAGGGGAAATCCTGGTGCAGACCGCCCCGGACACCGCCGTCCTGGCCCGCCCGTTCCGGGTCGACACCGGCCAGGGTCGGATGCAGGCCCTGGGCACGCAGTTCATCGTCCGCGAGCTTCAGGCGCGCACTCACCTGGCGGTGCTCGACGGCGCCGTGCGGGTCGAGTTGGCGCAAAGCACCCAGCAGGCGCCGTTGATCGTCGCGGCCGGGCAGCGCACCGATTTTTCCAGCCATGACATTGGCCAATTGACCCCGACCGATCGCAACGCCAGCGCCTGGACCCAAGGCATGCTGGTGGTCGACAAGATGCGCCTGGCGGATTTCGTCAGCGAGCTGGCGCGCTATCGCCGCGGCTTCCTGCGCTGCGACCCGGCCATCGCCGGGCTACGCATTTCCGGCGCCTTCCCGGTCAGTGACACGCAACGCACGTTGAACATGCTGGTGCAAACCTACCCGATCCTGGTCAGCGGCCACCTGAGCGGCTACTGGGTGACCCTTTCCCCCGCCTGACCCGACGAAAAAAATCATCGCGAGGGTGATACTTTTTTTCGCCTCGGCTGGCAAAGAAAGGAATAACCATTTTTCCTCGTCCATAGGGTCATCCATCCATGCTTGTTGCGCGGCCCCGGCGTCCGGATCGTCTGACCAAGCCCGTCTTTCGCAGTGTGTTGCTCGGCCTGGTCCTGGGCGCGGACAGCGGGTCGCTGGCCTTGGCCGCCCCGCCGACTCGACTCGATACGGTCGCAGTCCGCGCCTACAACATCGCGCCCGGCCCGCTCGGCCCCGCCTTGTCGAGTTTTGCCGCGCAAGCCGGTCTGGCCCTGTCGTTCCAGCCGGCAATCACCGAAGGCTTGCTCAGCCCCGGGCTGTCCGGCACGTATACGACCCAGCAAGCCCTGGGCCGTCTGCTGGCCGACAGTGGCGTGGACATGATCAGGCGCGACGATGGCAGCTATACCCTGGTGCTGCGTCGAGTAGCGCTGCCGCCCATCAACATCGAGACCCTGGGCAAGCCCGTCGACAGCCTGCCGCCAACCTACCCCGGCGGCCAGGTCGCTCGCGGTGCGCGTCTCGGCCTGTTGGGCAACAAGGATGCGATGGACGCCCCCTTCAGCATCAGCAGCTACACCTCGACCCTGGTCAAGGACCAGCAGGCGGTCACCGTCGGCGATGTGCTCGAACGTGATTCTTCGGTGCGCTCCACCGGGCAGGCAGGCGGAATCGTCGACTCGTTCTTCATCCGTGGTTTTCCGGTAGGGGAAGGCAATCTCGGCGAACTGGCATTCGACGGTGTCTACGGCGTGGCGTCCAACTACCGGGTGTTCGCCGACTACGCCGAGCGCATCGAACTGGTCAAGGGTCCGGGCGCCCTGCTCTACGGCATGTCGCCCAACAGCGCCGTCGGTGGCGTGATCAACGTGGTGCCCAAGCGGCCGCTCGACGAGGACCTGACCCGCTTCACGAGCCGCTACGCGATGAACTCGCAACTGGGGGGCCACCTCGACGTCAGCCGCCGGTTCGGCGAGGAACGCCGGTTCGGCGTCAGGCTCAACGGCAGCCTCCAGCAAGGGGACACGGCCATCGACCAGCAATCCCGGGACCTGGGGATCGGCGCCCTCTCCCTGGACTACCAGGGAGAACGCCTGCGGACCACGCTGGACCTGATCGACCAGCAAGAGGAGCTCGACGCCGCGTCCCGACCCTTCCTGATCGCGCCGGGCGTGCAGATTCCGTCCGCCGCCAACGGACGCACCAGTGTCAGCCAGGACTGGGGCCGGTCCAAGACCCGGGACCGGTCCGCGCTGCTGAGCGGCGAGTATGACCTCAGCGATGCGTTGACGGTGTTCGCCCACGCCGGCGGCGGCCAATCGGCGGTCGAACGTCTGTCGGACCAGACCCCAACCCTCATCAATGCCGCTGGCGATACCTCCTCGATTCCCGGCTATTACAAATTCGAAGTCCAGCGCTACACCGTCGACATCGGCGCGCGACTGGGCTTCGATACCGGGCCGGTCAGCCACAGCACGGTGCTGCAAGCGAGCCGTTACCGCGATGAGCTGTCCCGGGGCATCAATTCCGGCGCGCCGCTGCTGTCGAACATCTACCACCCGATCGACCGGCCCAAGCCTTCGATTGCTGAGCCGAGCACGCCGAAGGTTTCCGCGAGCGAACTGTCCGGCATCGCCCTCGCCGATACTCTGTCCGTGCTCGACGGGCGCCTGCAAGTGACCGCCGGCCTGCGCCGACAAACCATCGAGTCGCACAACTACAACGCCACGGGAGCGGTCACCGCCGACTACGACCAAGGCAAGAACACGCCGCTGTTCGGCGTCGTCGCCAAGCCCTGGGAGCATGTCTCGCTCTACTACAACTACGTCGAAGGCTTGAGCAAGGGCGACATCGCGCCGTCCGCCGCCTCGAACGCAGGCGAGGTTTTTTCGCCCTACGTTTCCCGGCAGCAGGAAGTCGGGCTCAAGCTCGACTACGACAGCTTCATGGCCACGCTGGCGCTGTTCCAGATCAAGAAGCCCAGCGGAGAACTGGCCTCCGGGGTGTTCTCGGTCCAGGGCGAACAACGCAACCGGGGCGTCGAGCTGAACCTGGCCGGCGAGATCGCCCGGGGCACGCGCCTGCTGGCTGGCACGACCCTGCTGGATGGCCAACTGACCAAAAGCCGCGTCGCCGCCAACCGTGGCAACACACCGGTGGGTGTTCCGCGAGTCCAGGCCAACCTCTGGGCGGAGTGGGACATACCCGGCATCGAAGGCCTGACGCTGACCAGCGGCGCGATCTACACCAGTCGCCAGTACGTCGACCAGGCCAACACCCAGGCGCTGGATGCCTGGACCCGCTTCGACGTCGGTGCCCGCTACACCACGCGCATCGCGCAACGACCGACCACCCTTCGCGCCACCGTGCAGAACGTGTTCGACCGCGAGTACTGGTCGGGAGTCGCCTCCTACGGCGCGTTTTCCCAGGGGGCGCCGCGCACCCTGCTGCTGTCTGCCACCGTTGATTTCTGAAACGTCCGGTCCGTCGCAACGACAGGCGTCGTTGTCCGGCCTGGCTTCTGTAAAGGCATAAACCATGGTTACCGTTTTTCGCCGCACCCGAACGCTCGCCGCGTTGCTGTTCACAGGTCTGCTGGGCCTCTCGCTAGGCTCACTGGCACCGCGCGAAGCCCTGGCCGCCGACCCGGCGCCCGCCTTGAGCACCGTGACCGACCTGCTCGGGCGCAAGGTCAAGGTCCACCTTCCGGTCCAGCGGGTGATCCTGGGCGAAGGGCGGCAGTTGTACCTGGTCGCGGCGCTGGACACCCAGAACCCCCTCGAACGCATCGTCGGATGGCGCAAGGACCTGATCCAGTCCGACCCGGACACCTACGGCGCCTACCTGCGCAAGTTTCCCGCCATCGCCAGGATCCCGACCTTTGGCGGCTTCGAGGACGGCACCTTCGACATCGAGCAGGCCATCTCCCAACGCCCGGACGTGATCATCCTCAACATCGAAGCCCAACACGCCACCGAGGACGCCCGCTACATCGAGAAACTCGACGCGCTGGGCATTCCCGTGGTCTACGTCGACTTCCGCAATAACCCGATGCAGAACACCGAGCCCACCATGCGCCTGTTCGGCCAATTGTTTGGCAAGCAAGCGCAGGCCGAGGCGCTCATCGATTTTCGCAACCAACAGATCCGGCGCGTGACCGATGTGATTGAAGCCCGCCACCCTGCCCGTCCCAATGTGTTCATCGAGCGCATCGGCGGCTACACCGATGACTGCTGCCTGAGCTTCGGCAACGAGAACTTCGGGCTGTTCGTCGAGCTGGCCGGTGGCAACAACATTGCCAAAGGCATCATCCCCACCACGTTCGGCCAGTTGAACGCCGAGCAGGTGATTGTCGCCAACCCCGATCAGGTGGTGGTCACCAGCGCCAACTGGGAAGCCTTCGCCCCTGGCGGCCATTGGGTCGGCGTCGGCCCCGGCGCGGACATGGCCCAGGCGCGGCGCAAACTGGCGTGGTATACCCAACGCCCGGCCTATGCGGGTATCAAGGCCCAGGACAACCAGGCGTTCCACGCCATCTGGCATCAGTTCTACAACAGCCCCTATCAGTTCGTGGCGATCCAGCAACTGGCCAAGTGGTTTCACCCGGACCTGTTTGCCGACCTTGACCCGGATGCCGCCTTCCGCGAGCTGCATGAGCGATTCCTGCCGGTGCCGTACGAACCGGGCTATTTCGTCAGCCTGCACGCCCCGCAGGCCCAGCCATGAGCTCGATGAACGAGACCCTGGAGGTCCAGCGGGAAACCTATCGACGCCTGGTGCTGCGCAAACGCTTGATCCTCGGCGCGCTGGTGGTGTTGCTGATGGGCAGCGTGCTGCTGGACCTGGCCCTCGGGCCGGCGCGCTACAGCCTCGAAGAGGTGCTCGGCGCCCTGCTGTCGCCGGACAGCGCGTCCCCGCAAGTTCGGGTGGTGATGTGGGACATCCGCCTGCCGGTGGCCTTGATGGCTGTCGCGGTCGGCGCGGCATTGTCCCTGGCCGGCGCACAGATGCAGACGATCCTCAACAACCCCCTCGCCAGCCCGTTCACCCTGGGTATTTCCGCGGCCGCCGGTTTCGGCGCCGCGTTGGGACTGGCGTTCGGCGTCGCGTTGTTTCCCCTGGCGGCGCAGTACATGGTGCCGCTGAACGCCTTCATCATGGCGATGCTATCGGCCCTGTTGATCCACTTTTTGAGCATGCGCCGCGGCGTCACCGCCGAAACCATCGTGCTGCTGGGCATTGCCCTGGTCTTCACCTTCAATGCCCTGCTGGCGCTGGTGCAGTTTTTCGCCACCGAGCAAGCGGTGGCGGCCGTGGTGTTCTGGACGATGGGCAGCCTGACCAAGGCCACCTGGCCAAAACTGGGGGTCATTTGCCTGGTGATCCTCGTCACCCTGCCGATCTTCGCCAGGCGCGCCTGGGCCCTGACGGCGTTGCGCCTGGGCGACGACAAGGCGGCAAGCTTCGGCGTCAATGTGCGCAGCCTGCGCTTTCAAACGCTGATCATGGTCAGCCTGCTCGCCTCGTTCCCCGTGGCCTTCGTCGGCACCATCGGCTTCATCGGGCTGGTCGGGCCGCACATCGCGCGGATGCTGATCGGTGAAGACCAACGGTTCTTCCTGCCGGCGTCCCTGCTCACCGGCGCATTGATCCTGTCCGCCAGCTCGGTGGTCAGCAAGACCCTGATTCCCGGCGCGATCTTTCCCATCGGCGTGGTCACGTCGTTGATCGGCGTGCCGTTCTTCATATCACTGATCCTGGGCGGGAAGAAAAACACATGGTGAAGCTCCAACTGGACAACCTGGGGGCCCGCTACGGCCAGCGCACCGTCATCGAGGGCGTCACCACCGCGGCCTTTGTCGGCGGCCAGGTCGTGGCGGTGGTCGGCCCGAACGCGGCGGGCAAATCCACCTTGTTCAAACGGATGGCCGGCCTGATCGACGGCCCCGGTCAGGTGGTGCTGCAGGACTCGGAAAAAGGACCGCAAGGCATCAGCTACATGCCCCAGGGCTTGAATGCCAGCGCTCGCTTGACGGTGTACGAGTCGGTGCTGCTGGCGCGTAAACAACTGACCCAAGGCTGGGTCGTCCACGACGATGAACTGCGACGGGTAGACGACATCCTCGCCGCGCTCGGCATCACCGGGTTGTCCTTTCGCAACCTCGGCGAGCTCAGCGGCGGACAGCAGCAATTGGTGTCGATTGCACAAACCCTGGTGCGCGAACCGGAAATCCTGCTGATGGATGAGCCGACCAGCGCCCTGGACATGCACCGGCAAGTCCAGGTCCTGAAGTTCATGCGCGCCCTGGCCCGCGAGCGCAAGGTCATCGTGTTCATTGCCATCCACGACCTCAACCAGGCGCTGCGCTTTGCCGACCAGGTGCTGGTCATTGCCGACGGCACCACCCAGGGCAGCGGCCCGAGCCATGAGGTGATCACCGAGTCGATGCTGCGCCAGGTCTACAAGGTGCAGGCACGGATCGAGCAGTGCAGCCGTGGCGAGCGACACATCCTCATCGACGACATCGTCTGATGGCCGGCGTGGCCAGGCGATGTTCATGCCTGGCCGCGGCCGTGACGTCGACTAGATCCTCTCCATCACCGCACCCTGTTCATCGGCGACACCCTGCAACAGCTCCACCACCCAGTCGATAAACACCCGCACCCGTGGGGATAGCTGTCGATGGGGCGGGTACACCGCAGAGATCGGCCACAGCGGCACCGGGTACTCGCCCAACACCTGGACCAGCGTGCCCTCGGCCAACTGCCGCCGAACGTGGTAGCGCGGCACCTGGATCAAGCCGAAGCCAGCTTCGCAGGCCGCGACATAGGCGTCGGCATTATTGACGGTCAGCTCACCAGGCAGTTGCCTCTCGTGCACCTGCCCGGCCACCTCGAATTCGAACGGAAAGAACCGCCCATTGCCGGACGCGAACCGGATGACCCGGTGTGACGCCAGATCCTCCGGCACCTGGGGCGTGCCCGCGCGGGCAAGGTAGCCGGGGCTGGCACAGGTCAGTTGTGGCAGGCGCACGATGGGTCGCGCCACCAAGCCCTGGTCGGCGATGTTGCCGGCGCGGATCGCACAATCCACGCCTTCGCGTTGCAGGTGGACCTGCCAGTCATGGAAACCGATGTCCAGTTGCAACGCCGGGTAGCGCGCATAGAACGCCGGCAACCGAGGCACGATCCAGGCGCAGCCAAAGGCAATGGGCATGTCCACGCGCAACGTGCCATGGGGTTGGCTGCGCTGCACCGACAACGAACTTTCCAGGTCGTCGAGGTCGTCCAGCAACTGGCCGCTGCGCTGGTAATAGGCCTCGCCGTCGAGCGTTGCGCGCACCTGTCGGGTGGTGCGGTGCAGCAACTGCACCCCGAGGTGCGCTTCCAGTTGCTGGATCAACAGGCTGACGGTGGCGCGCGGCAGCTTGAGGTCGTCGGCCGCCTTGCCAAAGCCGCCCAGCTCGACGATACGCCGGAACACCTGCATGGCCTGTAGTCGATCCATCATCGGGCTCACTGTTTAGAAATGACGAATAGTTAAACCAATAATCACGGATTTATCCACCCAACCGTTTACTGGACACTGAACTCGTCATTCAACACCAGGGAAACCTCACCATGAACACCCGTCAACTCGGCCATCACGGCCCCCACGTTTCCTCCATCGGCCTGGGCTGCATGGGCATGTCCGATTTCTACACCACGGGCGTGGATGAGCAGGAAGCCATCGCCACCCTCCACCGCGCCGTTGAGCTGGGCGTGACTTTGTTCGACACCGCCGACATGTATGGGCCGCACACCAACGAAGCGCTGCTGGGGCGTGTGCTGCGGGGCAAGCGCGAGGGTCTTTACCTGGCGAGCAAATTCGGCCTGGTGCGCAGCAGCGATCCCCATGCCCGTGGCGTCAATGGCCGCCCCGAGTACATCAGGCAATCGATCGACGGCAGCCTCCAGCGCCTGCAAACGGATTACCTGGACCTCTACTACCAGCACCGCATCGATCCGCAGGTGCCGGTGGAAGAATCCGTCGGCGCCATGGCCGAGCTGGTCAAGGCCGGCAAGGTCCGCCACATCGGCCTGTCGGAAGCCAGCGCCGACACCATCCAGCGCGCCCATGCCGTGCATCCGCTGGCGGCCGTGCAAAGCGAGTACTCGTTGTGGTCACGGGAACCGGAGCGCAATGGCGTGCTCCAGACCTGCCAGCGCCTGGGCATCGCCTTCGTCGCGTACAGCCCGCTGGGCCGAGGCTTTTTGACCGGCACCCAGACGTCCGCGCAGGATTTTGCCGCCGATGACTATCGCCGCACCAACCCACGCTTCCAGGCGGACAACTTCAACCACAACCTGGCCCTGGTGGAACGGGTCAAGGCATTGGCCGCGGACAAGGGCATCAGCGCCGCCCAATTGGCCCTGGCCTGGGTCCTGGCTCAGGGCGAATACCTGATCCCGATCCCGGGGACCAAGCAACGCAAGTACCTGGAAAGCAACGTGGCGGCGAGCTCGATTGCCTTGAGCGCTGACGAGCTGGCACGGCTGGACGGGATCTTCACCGCCGAGGGCGCGGTGGCGGGCGACCGCTATGCAGCCGCGACCATGACGCTGCTCGACGGTTGAGCCCATCGTCAGGCGCAGCCCCCAGGCAGCGGCCCGTTACGCTCAAGCCGCTGCCAAACCCGCCGATAGCCTGATGAGCGTTAAGTGATAACGCTTGGGCCTGACCAGGCCTTGCGGGTTACTTAGGGTAATGATCGATGCTTTCTGCGCTTAACCGCCTGTTGTGTGGTGTCCTGCTGGCCCTGGCTGCGAACGCTTGCGCGGCCGAGGCCCCGCTGCGCATCGTCACCGAGGAACTGCCGCCCTACAACATGACGGAAAATGGCCGGGTGACGGGCATGAGCACCGAAGTGGTCGAGGCGGTGCTCAAGGAAGTCGGCATGGACGCACCGATCCATCCCATGCCCTGGGCCCGCGCGTATGAGCTGGCGCTCAATGAAAGCAACGTACTGATCTATTCCATCGTGCGCACGCCCACGCGTGAATCACTGTTCCAGTGGGTCGGCGCGATTGCGCCGACCAAGTGGTACATCTACTCGCTGGCCGACCGCCCGGTGAAACTCAACTCGCTGGCCGACGCCCATGGTCACCAGATCGCCACGGTCAACCAGGACGTCGGCGAGCAATACCTGGTGTCGAAAGGTTTTCGCATCGGCGAGGAGCTGCAGTCGAGCACCAAATACGAGCACAACTACCGCAAGCTCAAGGTCGACCACGTGGAGCTGTGGATTTCCAACGAACTCAACGCCCTGTACCTGACCCGCCAGAACGGCGAAGACCCGGACAAAGTGCTGATCCGCTCATTGGCGCTACCCGACTTGAGCAGCGAAGGCCTCAACATGGCGTTCAGCCGCAACACGCCGGTCGAGACGGTCGAGAAGTTCCGGGCCGGCCTGGAAGCGATCCGCCGCAACGGTGTTTACGATGCCATCGTTCGCAAATGGCTATGACATGACCGGCAACTTCAGGGCCGTGTCCAGCGCGCAACCGCGTACCGGGGCATTCAGTTCCCTCGGCCGCCGCCTGGTGCTCGCGACCCTGTTGTTCAGTCTGGTCTTCACCCTGGCGATGGTCACCTGGCGCACCTGGTTGGCCTGGGAGAACAACCTGGCGGAGATGAACTCGGAGCTGGTGCTGATCGACCAGGTGTTCCAGAACACCCTGGCCCACGCCATCTGGGAAATGGACCGTGAATCCCTTGACCAGCAGATCGCCAGCGTCGCGACAGCCGCGCCAGTGGGGCGCGTGGTACTGAACATCGTGCGGCCGGGCCAACCGCCGGAAATCATCGAACTCAACCGATACACCGTCGAGTCTTCCGGTACCGCGCCGGTGCTGCATCGTCAACTCGTTGCACAGCCCTACGCCGGAGCGCACGAAAAGGTCGGCGAGTTGACCATCGAAGGCGATAACCGCCTGCTGTGGGAACGCCTCTGGGACGAAGCCCGCAGCATCGTCATCACCCAGGTCATCCAGTCGTTGCTGCTGGCCGGGTTGGTCATGACCATGTTCAACCGCCTGGTGACCGTGCATGTGGTCCATATCGCCCGTCACCTGGGCGAAGTCGCGCCACAGACCCTCAAGCGCCACCTGCGATTGCAACGGGCGGTGCACCGCCAGGACGAGCTGAGCCTGCTCGAATGCCAGGTCAACGAACTCCAGGACAACCTCCACGCCCACCTGGAACGCCAGCGTTCCGATGAACTGGCCCTCGCCGCCAGCCGCGACCAATTGGCCCAACTGGTGGAGGCACGGACCGCCGAACTCAAGGCCGCCAACCAGGCGCTCGAAGCCCTGTCGCGTCACGATGCCCTGACGGGCCTGGCCAACCGGCGCTATTTCGACGAACTCAAGGAGGTCGAATTCCGCCGGGCCATCCGCCACAAGACACCGCTGGCGGTGCTGATGTGCGACGTCGACTTCTTCAAGATCTACAACGACACCTACGGGCACATGCAAGGCGACCAGTGCTTGAAGCAGATCGCCGAAACCCTGCGCAGCGTCTTCGGCCGCTCGGGTGAACTGGCCGCTCGCCTGGGCGGCGAGGAATTCGTCGTGGTGCTGCCCAACGTCGACGCCCGGCAGGCCAGCGAAGCCGCCCATCGGCTGCGCGCCAGCCTGGCCGAGCGTGAGCTGCCCCATAGCGGCTCCAGCGTCTCGCGCTTCGTCACGCTGAGCATCGGCATCGCCGAGTTGGACCCCGAGAGCATGGACCACTTCGATCAACTGTTGCAGCGCGCCGACCAGGCGCTGTACCGGGCCAAACACCAGGGGCGCGATTGCGTCGCTCTTTAACACCACGCGGCCAACGAGGTCTGTATGCCTAATCGCCTGACACTCTGCTTATGCCTGCTCCTCGCCCTCTTCAGCCTGAAAAGCCAGGCCGGGGCCATCGAAGTCGTGACCGAAGACTCCCTGTACGCCTACCTGCGTGAAGACAAGGTGGCCGGGCCCGGCACGCAGATCGCCGAAGAAACCCTCAAGGCCGCGGCCCTCAACGACTACAGCGTGCTGCTCTATCCCTGGGCCCGGGCCTACGAAAAGGCGCTGCACGAACCCAACGTGCTGATTTTCCCCCTGGACCGCACGCCGGCTCGCGAGCAGTCGTTCAAATGGGTGGGCGAGATCCTCCGGGTGCCGAGCAAGCTCTACAAGCTTCGCGGCGATGACAGCATCGCCGTCAAGGTCCTCGACGATGCCAAGCAGTACAGCATCGGGGTGGTACGCAACGACGCCAAGCAGATCTACCTGCAACAGCGCGGCTTCACCCGCCTGGTGGTGTCGGCTGACAATCACGATAACTTCCAGAAACTGCTGAACCATCAGATCCAGTTGTTGCCGATGCCGGAGAACGCCGCGCGCCTGATGAGCCAGGACACCCACGTGGACTTCAACAGCCTGGAAGAGGTCTATTCCCTCGACGAACAACCCCATCGGGTCTACCTGGCCTTCAGCCTGAGCACACCGGACGACATCGTCGCCAAGGCCCAGCGCGCCTTCGAACAACTCAAGGCATCTGGCGAAGTGGCGCGAATCATGGGCGAAAAGCGGTAAGCTCTGGGAATCGGCACGCCCGCGTGCCAACCACCCAGGAGGTCAGTCCCTATGAGCAAAGCGTCCTATGTTCCGCCTAAAGTCTGGACTCATGAAGCCCCGTCTGGCGGCCAGTTCGCCAGCATCAACCGCCCGGTCGCCGGGCCGACCCACGAAAAAACCCTGCCGACGGGCAAGCAGCCACTGCAGCTCTACTCCCTGGCCACGCCCAATGGGGTCAAGGTCACCATCCTGCTCGAGGAACTGCTGGCCCTGGGGCACACGGGCGCCGAGTACGACGCCTGGCTGATCCGCATCAGCGAAGGCGATCAGTTCTCCAGCGGCTTCGTCGAGATCAACCCCAATTCGAAGATCCCGGCCCTGCTCGACCGCAGCGTGGAACCGCCGATCCGCGTGTTCGAATCAGGCTCGATCCTGTTGTACCTGGCGGAAAAATTCGGCGCCTTCCTGCCCACCGACCCGACCGGGCGCACCGAGACGCTGAACTGGCTGTTCTGGCAGATGGGTTCGGCACCTTACCTGGGTGGCGGCTTCGGGCACTTCTACGCCTACGCACCGGAAAAACTCGAGTACCCGATCAATCGCTTCACCATGGAAACCAAGCGCCAACTCGACGTCCTCGACCGCCGCCTGGGCGAAAGCCCGTACCTGGCCGGCGACCACTACACCATCGCCGACATCGCGGTCTGGCCGTGGTACGGCCAACTGGTGCGCAACAACGTCTATTCGGCCGCCGAATTCCTCGACGCCCAGCGCTACACCCACGTGCAACGCTGGGCCGAAGCCATCGCCAACCGCCCCGCCGTCCTGCGAGGACAACGTGTCAACCGGACCTGGGGTGATGAGGCCAGCCAGGTGCCGGAGCGGCATCGGGCTGAAGACCTGGACTGAAGGTGCGAGGGTCTACTTGTACTGATCCCCCGCCGACGCCGGACTGGTCTGCTTCGCCAGGGCAAACACACACTCATCCAGATAGGGCCTGACGTCCGCCCATTTCTTGCCATCGACGGCAAACCCTCGCAGCTTCTTGCCGGCGTCCACCACGTCAGGCTCATGTTTCATCAGCATGAGCCTGGCCACCGCACTGGCGTCGGCGTCCTTGTGCTTGGTGTGGTTCTGCCTGGCGTAGGAATGGAACTCCTCGATGCGAGCCAGGACCGCTTGGGTACCGTCCATGCACTTGTCGCCGAGAATTTCCTCCCGGCGCTGGACGTGGCCGCCGGCAAAACTGTCCTCCACCAGGTGCAACAGGCTGCCCAAGGCCACCTTGTCCACGTTGGTACGCAGCCAGGGGCGGCCGACGGCAAACAGGTCCTGCACGGTCTGCCCATTATTGAAATGCTGGTCCCAGCCGTCGATCCTGATGTCCTTCAAGTAGGTATTGATGGGGTAAGTACCATCCGCAACACCCCAGGCGAACTCCGCCCACATCATGATCTCCCGTTTGGTCTTCTCCGCGGGATCGCCCTCCTGGGAGGCCATTGCATGCAGAAACTGCAGGTCGCCGAAATGCGAACGTGCGATGTAGTTTCCCGTGCCCATGAAGGCCATCGGGTCCACGGCGCTCTTGTCCTCTGCCTCTTCGAAAAGGTTCACCCAACACCGGGTCTGGGAAATGAACCCCACCGAATAACGACCATCGCACCCCTTGGTCTTGGCATCTTCGGCGCTGGGCATGAACACTGGATCGTCGTTCCAGCGAACACCGGCAATGACATACGCACCGGCATCTTCGAGGTTGGGGTTGTTGCAATACTGCCAATCCCCGTCACACCCATAGATTTTCTGCGTCAAGGCCTCATGGGCGGAATCGCCGAAGCTGTGCAGCGCGAAACTCATGAGAGGCACCGACGCCTTATAGGAAACCCCATACTTCTTGGCCATCTCCCGCTCGGCCTCGGTACCGCTCGGCGAGAGCTGAAACGCCCCGGCCTGCCCAACGCAACCCAACCAAACGCCCCAGGCAATTGCCGCCACTTTCTTGTATTTATTCATGGGTTGTCTCAGCAAAGGCGATGACAAGCTGACGTCTCGTCTGTCGCCATGAAATCGATGGAGTATTCAGGGTAAATGGCCAGAGGCCATCGCCGAAGCATAGCGGGTGCCGCTGGGGCGTCCAGGCGTCGGCGAGCTGATTTTTCCAGGGCCCGGGCCGGACCAGGATAGCCGCCACTCCACACTACTCGACGCTCAAGGACCTCAAGCCTATCGCCAACACCCGGGCATCATCATTCAAGCCAAGTTGCTGTGGGCTGATCGCATCGGCAAGCAACAGCTGCATTCTTGAGAATCCTTGTTCTGCGGCGCGCTGGTGCATCAGGGATGTCACCGGTATATCGAGTACATTGCCGTCCGCTTTTTCAAGGGTGTAGGTGGAAGCCTCTATGCCATTGATAAGGATCGTAACTTTCTGCTGTGCATGACCGGACGCAAGAAACGCCGAGACGCCCAGACGGATGGAGCGCACGGATGCCGATGCTCGAAATACCATTTGCGCCTCGCTCCCCTCGGACCAGGTCCCCCACTGCTCCGGATCAGCCCAGCCTTTAGCCATATAAGCTGCACCGGAATCACCTAGGTTAAATGACACGGTCTGTCCGGGCTCCAGGGAGGGAACAGCATTTATCGGCGTCTGCTCGTTGGCCAACTGGGGGCAACTGCCACACTGTTTCCAGCCCGGCGCGAGCACGGTAAAACCGTCAATCCGGGCGAAAAGATCGGACGATGTGTCAACGTTCCCCACAGCGCGCAACATTGCTCGCTGATCCATCAGATACAGCGAGTCGGGGTCGTACTTGCCCGAAGCCAGGGCCAGGGACGCCTTTGCATCAGACAGTCGCCACTGCTCCGTACTCATTCGTCCCAGATAAACAGCATCCGTTGACAGGTGATGGAGCCCGGCATAGGCAGAAACCGAAATCCAATGTAGAGAAAGGTTCTGCGGCACAATCCACCGCACCTTTTGGTAATGGGATGCAGCGTTTTTCCAGAACGGATCGACAAAGGGCGTCGCCCATTCAGATGACGGCTTGGCCATAAACTTCTTCCTGGCGTCCGACCAACCACCATGGGTGTCGACAACCTGAATCAGCAACGCCGTTCCTAGCAAGGCTATTGCGACGCCGGGTGTATTGGCGCGAATGACCAAGAAAACAATGGCAAAGATCACTGCGTAATAAACCGGCCAGAACATTCGTCCCGATGCACGGAAGATGTTTGCAATGGAAATCACTTCCGGGGGCAGCGGGTACACAAGCTCGAACGAGCCGATCGCGATGTGATTTGAAAATGAAAACAAGGCCAGCCCGAACAGCGCCAGTCCGAGCAAGGGCCGCTTACGCAGCGCAGCTCCCAGGCCTGTGCTGCCGCGTAACCATCCAGCGAAGGCACAGATCGCCAGCATCATCAGGCCCAACCCGAGAAACGCGAAACCATCGCTGTCGCCCAACGCCGCCGGAAGATTTTTCAAGGCATGGGACCAGTTCTGCGGATTGACCAAGGTCAGGATGTTTGCACGGAACAGACCAAACCCGCCGGAAATGATCCCGGCACGCTCCACTGTGAAATACCCGGCCTGCCAGCAACACAGGGTCACTACGCAAAACAGCACACCCAGCTCGACGATCGCCATACCGATGGTCAGGCTGCGCTTAAAGCATTTGGCGGCCAGGTCGGCCAGCCAGATGACCGCAATCATTGCCAGGATATACGCATGGACCAGCGCAGCCGCCGCCAACAACATGCCCCAGGCCAGGCGTCTCCTGGGCAATGCCGGATGGAGATTCAGGTACAGCGCCGCAAGGACCAGAAAATGCCCACCCAGAGACAGGTGTACGGTCATACGCATGATCATGGGCGGGACCACAACGAACAGCGCCGCACCGAGGGCACGGATAGCAATATTGGGCGTGACCAGGCCCACCAGTTGCCAGGCAAACCAGGCCTGTAGCAAGAAACAAGTCAGCAGCCAGAGACCAAAATACTGAAAAGTCTCGGGAAGAATCGACGAAAACGGCTTGAACAGGAAAGCGAAAAGCGGATTGGAATCCGAAAAGATAATGCTGTTGCTCAGTTCGAGCCCATAGGCTGGATTCAGGCCAATGGGGAACGACCAGGGCGAGTGCCTGAAAAACAACCAGCCCAGATAGTGAGTTGCCGGATCACCGTCCCCCAACCAGGCGATGTTCTGCGGGTCCAGCACACGCGGACCGATGATCAGGAAGAAAGCCAACGCGCCAATCAGCAATGGCAGCAGATTAACGAGCCCGTACGCCTGAGTTTTTTTCATCGCCCCTGTTACGGTGTCGAACGATTGCGATGAGCTCGAGATCGATAACTCAGCAGGTTCGAGAGGCGGTGTTCTGTGCTGTAACGTCAATTGATTGCTCTTTTTGTAGTGGTTGTTTCACAATCTCCGGCGATGCTCCCACGCCGTTGACCGAGGTGTATTAGGCAATGGCGGTAGCGGTCAATGCAAGGTAGCCAAGGCGCCTGAAGTTCTTTTCGAGAACACTTTTCGCTCCATCGACATTACCAGTTGCCTCCCGCCATCAACCGTTCATGGTTCAACCGAATGTTTCTCAGTGCCTGAGCGTGTAATTGTGAAATGCGCGATTTCGAGATGCCCATGAGTTCACTGATTTGCGTGAAACTCAGATGCTGGTGGTAATGCCCCTGGATGACTTGCCGTTCATTCGCCGAAAGCAGCTTCACGCACTCGTTCAGCGCATCGCTCTCACGCTCCGCTTCGTAAAGGCTGAGCGGATTGTTGTTCCCCGGCTCCTGGTCAACGATCCCGGACTCCAGGAACAACCCGAACGCCAAGCCGATAGCGACGTTCGCCACCTGCTCCAGATCGGACTCAATACGCCCCTCTTCCTGCGCCCCTGAAATACTCTCCAGCCGTTCTCGGTAGTAACGACGCTGATCGCTCACATAACAAGACAGCCCCTTGAGCACGTTGCCCTTCACATAGGGCTCGGCATAAGACTGGAAGCGGGTACCGAGGTCGGGATTGAACCGATCAATAGCTTGCAGCAAGCCAATCGAAGCCAGATTCACATAATCCCCCCACTCCGCCAGGGGGTGCGGATAACGGGAATACAAAAGTCCGACAACCATCCGCAGCCATTGGCCGTAGAAAAAGAACAGCCGGCTCCTGGCTACTTCTGCCTTGCTGTCCAGCCAATCGCGCCACAAGACTTGCTCATGATCGCCGTCACTGTTGATGCCATCCCTGGCCACGACAGGTTCCACCCGTGGCCTACCCGAGATTGCGCATCAACGTCTGGGCAATCAGGCCCCAGCCGTCGATCAACAGAAACAGCATGATTTTCAAAGGCAAGGAGATGGTAATGGGCGGCACCATGATCATCCCCAGGGACATCAGGATGGACGCTACGACCAGATCGATGATCAGGAATGGCAGGAAAATCATGAAGCCGATCTGAAAGGCCAGCTTCAGCTCACTCAGCATGAAGGCCGGCACCAGCTTTACCGGGGACAACCCCTCTGGCTCCTGTGGCAGCGGAGCCTTGGCCAATTCATAGATCAGCCGCAGGTCTTCTTCATGGGTTTGCCTGATCATGAAATCACGTATCGGCGTCCAGCCTTGCAGCGCTGCGCCATCGAGGCCCACCTTGTTCGCCAGGAACGGTTTGATGCCTGCGTCATAGGCTTTTTCCAGGGTTGGCGCCATGGCAAACAGCGTCAGGAACATCGACAGCACGATCAAGACGATATTCGGTGGCGTCTGCTGCAATCCCAATGCTTGCCGGGTTAGCGACAACACCACGATGTTGCGGGTAAATGTGGTCAGGGCGATGATCAGGAAGGGCAGGAACGACAGCGCCGTCAGCAACGCCACGACGCTGACCGGTGATTGGATCTGGTTGATGTGCAAGCTTCCCCATTCAGAGAAATCATCTGCCGCGGTCGCGACACAGGAAAAGCAACTGAGCACGATAAACAGCAACCGGCGAGTCATGACGAATACTTCAAGAGCGAGCATCCAACGGGGAAGTTGGGGAATGTGGCGACAGGATGGTCACTGTGGCGCCGTTGGAGGACTCAGTGACCAGAACCTGCGAGGTTTCTGTCTTGAGCAGGTACACCTTGGTCTTGGTTGACAATCGCAACGCACGTACGCATTGCAAGTCGACCGGACTGAGTGAAGTGCCTAGAGGGGTCACATGACGTCGCGCGTACCAGCGCATGACGAGGTAAACTACTGCCAGTAACAATGCCGTGATCAACATCACCTTGATCATCAGAATGAACGACAGTGGATCGTCCTGCCGCAACGGCAATCCCATAGGTTGGGCTACGGTTTCAGGTGTCACAATATTTCCGTCAACTGAATGCCAAAATTATCATCCACCGCCACCAGGTTGCCTCGCGCAACAGGTTTGCCATCGAGGCACAGCGACGCAGGCTCGTGAACCTGCTCCAACAACCTGACGACATCACCGGCCTTGAGCGCGAACAATTCATCTACACTCATCGACGCGTTGCCGATCTGAACCACCAGTTCTACAACCACGTGCTTGATCAGATTCATGTCCCGTTTGATCAACGGCGACTGTCCGGCATTGACCACGGCCGCGGCCTCTTCCAATTCAATTGCATCTACTGTTGCGGTCACACCAAAACTCCTGACTTATTCATGGGAAATCAACTGCACGGCCAGATGATCGTGCTGCCTGGCCAGGTATCCGCCGGCCACTACGGGGCCTTCGGCCAGTTGTAACGAAACCGGATCGGCTAACAATGCGCCAGCGCGCAAGGTATCTCCCGGGCGCAGGTCTCTCATCTCCCCAATGGAGAGACTGGCCAAGGGAAGGCGCACGGACAGCTTCACTCGGGCGCTGCCCAACGCTTGCTTGCGTTCGATCAAAGGCTTGCGGGGAGCCGACGGCTCAAGGGCGGCATTGAACAGCGCTGCATCCAGCGACAGATAAAGCGTCGATGAGCCCATGCGCAGTTGCAACAGAACCTGAGCATTGAGCACAGTGGAAAAGGGACAGGACGGTTCGTCGGTCAAGAGGGTGACGGGAGGTTGCCCAATAGTCTCAAGCACATGGTTGACCAACGCCAACTGCGCTTCGCCCAGCAAATACCTGGACATTTCATCGTCGGGCGTTTCCTGGTTGAAAGAACCGAATATGATCGAGCGCCAATCTCCCGCCAGGCTGATCGAGCCATTCGTTGATCTGGCACGCTGCCAGACCAACGCGGGTGTCAACCCGCTTGAGTCGCTCAAGGTCGAGCAACTCACTTCGCACGCCTGGCGCTCGTCACGAATACACCACTGCTCGTACCAGTGCCTGGCCACAGGCGGTAAACGGTCGCAGGCCATCCGCAGCCGAGTGACGCCGACCCATCCCAACATCCTCATCGTTCAGCCTCCCCGCGTTCCGTTGTACAACTGCTCAAGCATCTCATTGGAGACGGTCATCACTCTCGAACTGGCCTGATACCCTCGTTGAATGATCAGGATGTCCCCGAACTCCTGAGCAAGATCGACGTTCGACAGTTCCAGGTAGCCCCCCTGGATACGACCGAACTGCTTCTCCCCTGCCCGACCAAACTCTGCCTGCATGGAGGACGGCGTGTGGTAAAGCGAATTGGCACCTGCAATAAGGGCACTTTCATCCGCAAAATCCGCCAACGCCAGTTGATTTGCGCTGCGTTTTTCGCCATTGGCGTAGCTGAAGTTGAGAATGCCCCGCTCATCAAAGGTGAACGTATTAAGGCCAGCGACCGCACTCCCGTCGACCACCCGCGCGCCCAGTGTATGACTCGGGCCGCTGGCGACCTGGGTCGCCAGGTTAAAGCTGCCCGGCGTTCCGAAATCCAGCAGGATGTTTTGAACCACGCCATTGACAGACAGGGGAACAGACAAGCTGTTGAAACCTGCAACGGGGCTACCGTCGGTTCCAAAGGCGATAGTGCCGGTCACCAATTGGGCACCGCTCGCATCCGATACCGTGGCACTCCAGCTATTGACCGGTGTCGCTTGCGGCACGAATTTGACAGTCAAGGCATGACTGGCGCCCGTCGCATCGAACACTTGTATCGAACTGATCTGGTGGGACGCCTCCGTAGGGCCGCTACGCGCCAATGCACCGACCATTTCGACCCGGGTGGTCGCCTTTGGCGGCAGCGTGCGCTGGCCTTGGATATTGATATCCAGCAGGTTTCCTGCCGAATCTATACCCGAGACACGACGCTGACTGATGGTGTCGACCAGATAGCCATCCTTGTCGACCTCGAATTGCCCGGCGCGGGTATACGACAATGCCCCCTGCTCATCGCGTAGAACGAAATAGCCCGCACCGTTGATCGCCACATTGGTGTTATTGCCGGTCTGACGGTTCTCGCCCGGCTTGATACGAACCTCGGTACCCGCAATCCCCGAACCGAAACTCTGGCCATCCTGTCCATTGACGGCGCGATAAAAGGTATCGCTGCCTCTGTAGCCAGGCGTGTTCATGTTCGACACGTTGTTGGAAACGTTATCCAAGCCCTTGGAGAAGGAAAACAGGCCACTCATTCCGTTAAAGAAAGCTTGCAGCATCACGCCCCCTGCCTGACCAGTTTGATTTGTGACAACCGCACGTCCGTGAGGACCGTACCGTCGGTTCGTTTGACGGAAAGCACCGGCCCCGTCGATGAAAATGCAATCGCCGTCACCGAGCCGATCACCGACCCACCACTGGTGATACTGACCTCAACCTGGCGCCCCAACAGGCCCAGGGACTGTGAAGTGGCATTCATGGACACGAGGTTTTCAGTGTTTTCGTTGGTAATCCGGGTCTGTTCAAGGTTGGCGAACTGTGCCATCTGCGCCAGGAACTCACGGTTGTTGATCGGCTCCAGCGGGTCTTGGAATGTCAGCTCGGTCAAAAACAGCTTGATGAAATCTTCCTGCCCCAATCGGCTCTGGGCCAACTCGGAAGTGGTGGTACTAAGCTCATTACCAATCGCTTCAACGGCCATGGTGTTCACCTTCGTTTGAAAGACTCGCTGCCCGCCAGACTTCCCGGCCATTGAGCCAGATCTGCTGCGGGCGCTCCGACATCGATGCCGCCCGCCGTGATAACTCTTCAACCAATTCGTCGTGCTCTAGCGATGTGAGCCGGTAGTCCCGAACTACCAACTCAATGCCCTTATCCCGGGGCAGGAACTGAAAATGCCGGTCCGGCCATTTCCGGGTCAGATAACTCAAGAACTGCACCTGGCTAGTCCCTTCAAGGCCCTGCTGCTGCGATCCAACGGCAACGTCCCAAAGGGCAACGGGGCCTGCCGTTGCCACCGCTATGGACATGAGTGAAGTCGTCGACGGGAACGGTACGGCACTCAAAGGCACCGAATAGCCTTGCATCGCGTCAACCGTTGCAACACTCCGAATGTCCGGACCAGCCAGGAATGCATCGGGCCGGTATGAAAGATGGTGTCCGGCCCGAGCCCCCAATGCATACAACTCAAGCGCGCCAGCGCTCCTGGGGTCTGATGCATCGGCTGGGCGGGGGCGCAGAATGCGGGTCAGGTCCGCATCGGGCACGACAGAGTGCGGGTGCTGCTGCGGGGATGCCTGTACATCACGCTGCCACCCTGTGCTGTCGTTTGGCGTGGATGCATGATCACTCAAGCCAAGTTTGCGCTCGAAGTCCCTGGCCTTTGTTTCGCGTACGGGAGCACGATGGTCAGCCGTCATGGTCCACAACGATGCTTCTACCTTAACGGCCATGGCCCGCTCCCAGCGCTTGTTGTGCATCAAAAATGTCAACGCTTTCGTATTCGAGTACAGCCTTGTCCAACAGCACCTCGAGCCGTTCCTTTGCCTTGGCGATCAAGTCTTCGTTCACTTTGCATTTGAGCAGTTGCGCCATGGCTGAGCGCGAGGTCTGCCGCGCTTCAACGACAGGCTGATACGCAGCCGCAAGTCGCTGGAACGCCGCGGTGTGCGCCAGTAACCGTTGTTCGTGCTGGGAAGGATCAAGCGGAGTTCCTATGCGCCCCAATGCCTCAAAGCCAGCCTGCAGCGCGTCGTAGCGAAGCTGTTCCTCACCTAATAGACGCTGGGCTTTCACCAGATCATGGCGACTGCGGTTGTAGACCAGTTCCGCCTTTTCCCGCTGCATGACACGCAAACGAGACGCCGCGTCCAACTGCCGGGACTTGCGCCATTCATCGTGCATAACCTACCCCCTTGTCCAGGCGCTGGACCAACTGGGCAATCGCTTGCCAGGTGTGTGATGCCGGAAAATGTTCCTGAGGGGTTTGCTGCAACAGTCCATCGAACGCAGGTTTCAACTCAATCATGGTATCCAGCAGAGGCTGTGAACCCTTTTCATACGCGCCCAATTCAATCAGGTCCACGCTGTTCTGGTAGCAGCCCAGTGCCGAGCGAAGACGCTCGACCTGGCCTTTCTGTTCCTGGCTATGCAACGCGCCGGTCAGCCGACTGATACTGTGCAAAACATCAATGGCCGGCCAATGACCGCGGGCAGCGACATTGCGACTCAAAACAATATGCCCATCGAGAATGGCGCGCATGTGATCAGCCACTGGCTCATTCATATCGTCGCCTTCGACCAGTACGGTATACACCCCGGTGATGGAGCCTTGCCCGCTCAGCGCTCCGGCACGTTCCATCAGAGGAGGCAGCAGGCCAAATACCGAAGGCGTATAGCCTCGGCTCCCCATGGGCTCACCCGTTGAGAGACCGATCTCACGTTGCGCAAGGGCAAAGCGGGTGATCGAGTCCATGATCAGCAGCACGTGCTTGCCTTGAGCACGAAACCATTCGGCGATGGTTGTTGCTGTATAAGCCGCCTGACGTCGCAGCACCGCAGGTTGCTCGGCCGCAGCCGCGATTACCACGGCCTTCTGCAAACCTGTCGGCCCCAGGCTGTCGCGAATGAAATCCCCGACTTCGCGGCCGCGCTCGCCAATCAACGCGATCACGATCACATCAGCCTCTGCGTATTGGCTCATCATCCCGAGCAACGTGCTTTTCCCCACGCCGCTGCCGGCAAAAATCCCGATTCGTTGGCCACGTCCCAACGGTGTGAAAACATCGACTGCCTTCACCCCTGTGACTAACGTGGTGTTGATCGGCGAACGATGCAAAGGATTGATCGGCGCCACGAACCGGGGCATGCGCTTGAGACCTTCGGGGGCCGGCATGTCATCCAACGGCTCGCAAGTCGCGTCGAGTACACGCCCCAACAGACTCTCTCCGACAGGAACCGTATAAGGGGCTCCACGTGCGTGGACTCCACTGGCAAGGCACAACCCATCCACCGGACCGTAAGGCATCAACAGGGTGGAGTCACTGCGTAAGCCGACCACCTCCGCGACGACAACTTCGCCTCCACGAGCCGGGTGAATGTCCACCAACTCGCCCAGTCGCACGTCCAGTCCAGTGGCGTGAAGCACCAGCCCCTGAATCGAGCTCAAACGTCCCATCCGTCGACACAGCCGAGCCTGATCAAGCCGCGTCAGCAGTCGGTGCTCAAGCCCCTGCCACACGGCCATCTCCTTTCGCGGTCAACACCGATGCGACATTCGCCAATTGTGTCTGCACAGCGGCGTCCAGTTGCCCCCCCTCAAAATCGATCAGACAGCTGCCCGCCGACGCCTGAGGATCGACCAGGAACGACCTTATCAGAGGGTCGTCCGGAGCCAGTCGAAGCAAGGCCTCATAGTCCGCGCGAGCCACGCGAATGCGCAGTGGCGCTGTCAGTTGGTAGGTTTCGATTGCCTGCTTCGCCAGATCGGCAATCAATGGACGTGTCTCGGCATGCGTGCCCAACAAGCGCTCAACCACGGTGAGCGCGAAACGTCCAACCAAGGGTTCCATGGACGACAACAACTGTTCTTGTTGCGCTTCCAGCGCTTCAACCAGTCGCGCGATCTGCAGGCGTTCCGCTTCGAGCGCGGTGCGCAGGGAGGCCTCTGTCTTCAGCCATTGCTGTTCTTGTCGGGCCAACGCTTCAGTCAATTGCGCACGAGCCTGTTTGCTGGCTTCCAGTGCTCCTTCTTCGCGACGTTCCCGCTCCATCTCTGCGAGCTCCTGCGCGAAGGTTTCGCGCAGCATCGCTTTTACATCGGGTTGGCGGGCCTCACTGGCGAGCCTCGCAGGTTGAACATCCCCGCCGAGCCCCGGCAGGCGCCGTGCTCCCTGATTCTGGAAAGGTTGACGCAACACCGTGGATGACACCGGCGGCTTAGAGCTACTCATGGCCAGCCTCCTGCGCGTCCATCCGGGCTTTCAAGCTTTTCATCAACTCCACCGGCAGGACCTGCCGGGCGAACTTGCCATCCCATCGACGGATATCGGCACTATTGGCCTGGCTGCCCAGCACTTCACGACGCACCGCCGGCGTTTCCAGCTGAAGTACCAGTGCGCTCCAGAACGGATGCGTTGCTCTCGAGAGGCACGCCTTGAGGCGCGAATGGTCGGGCATCGTGCGCGCAGCGGACGGCGTTGCTGCCATCTCATCCATCAGGGCAGCAACAATCGCGGGATCGTTGGCCAGGCCCAGCAGATTGATCTCCTCCAGTAGCACCTCAACCTGTCGACGCTCGTCAGTTTCCAGCCGCGCAAGAATCCAGTCACGATCCTCGGCATGGGAGCAGGCCAGGCGGATAGCCGCTTTGCGAAGCGCAGAAAACTCCACGTTAACGCCCCTCCAGCAGCCAGCGGCGCAAGTCGACCAGCAATTGCTCGCGCTCTACCGATGTCAGTCTAGGCACCGTCATCGGGGCAACCACGACCTTGCGACGCCCTTTTACCCAGAGCAACAACAGAGCGATCGCCAGAACGGCCATCAGCGCGCCGGCAAACCAGCGAGGCCACGGCAGCGCCCCGCTTTCGTTGACCGGCGCAGGCACCTCGGCACGGCTGGCCGGCATCGGTTGTGCGGCAATCGGCGCCACCGAAGTGGTCTGTGGCACAGGCATATCGGGGATATACACCATGACCAGGCGATCACCGCGTTTTAGGTCCAGCCCCAACGCGGCCTCTAGCAAGGCCTGGATATCCTTCATCTGGGTATCCGTTACCGGCGTACTGAGCACCACGCCGACGGTGATACGCTCGATCGTGCCTGTCGCATGCTCCGTCTCTGCACGCGCCTTGCCCACCTCGTAATCGATTTCCCGATTATTCTGCAGGCGCTTGCTCGTCGACTCACCACTGGAGTTCTCAGTGGACTCCGTGCGTTTTTCGCGGCGTATCTTATTGGTGAGTGGTTGCTCACTGACTGACTTGACCCGATCGAAGTTCATCAGCACGCGCACAGACACATCGACACCCCGATGACCGAGCGGGCGCGCGAGCAGTTCCTCAGCCTTCAATTTAAGAGCCTGCTCGACCTGAGAGGTCAACTGCAGATGTTCAGGTGTGGCCGCCGCGCCATCGGAGGCACTGAGTACCTGGCCATCTTCGTTGAGCACCGACACACGTTCGAGCGTCATGCCCTCCACCGCCGAGGACACCAACTGTTGGATGCCCCTGACGCGCTGCGGCATCAATGTCCCCGCAGAACGCACGCGCACGATCACCGAGGCCTTTGGAGGCTCCTCTGCCTGTTGGTAAAGGCTGGTTTTCTTGAACGTCAGATGAACACGCGCATACTCGACTTCCGAGAGGCTCATGATCGTGCGAGCCAGTTCGCCTTCCATGGCCCGCTGGTAATTGATTTTCTGACTGAACTCCGACATGCCGTAGTCAGCTTTATCGAACAGTTCGAACCCGGTGCCGCCACGGGTCGGAATCCCCGCCTCCGCCAGGTACATTCGGGCAGACGCTGCATGATCGGCCAGCACTTCAATCGCGCCTTGCTGTGTATTGATCCGATAAGGCACATGACGCTGGCTCAATGTGGCCAGGATCTGCGCCTGGGAAGCTTCATCGGCATTCCTGTACAACGCCACGTACTGCGGTCGGATTACCCACCACGCCGACACGGCCAGCAAGCCGATGACCAACAAAGCACCGGCGAGAAAGACGCGGGTACGACCAGCAAGGAACGAGGACACCGGTTGATTCTCCATAACTTAGATCTGCAACCGAGAGAGTTCCTGGTAGGCATCTACCAGGCGATTGCGCACTTCTACGGCCAACTGAAGCGACAATTTCGCTTGCTCCATCGCCATGACCAGGTCATGGGGCGCAATGTTTTCGCCCAAGGCATATGCCGAGAGCAACTCGCTGGCTTGTCCGGTCTGCTCGTTCAATCGAGTTGCGCCAGTTTCCAACAAACCTGCGAAATCAGTAGCCTGGGGACCCATCGGGCCGTCCGTCAAAGCGGCGGTCGGCGAAAGATCCTTGGTTAATGCAATAGGCGCGATGGCGGCGGTCATGTCACTTTCCAATCTCAAAGGCTTTGAGCGTCATTTCACGCAAGCTGTTGTAAGCACGAATGTTGGCTTCATAGGCGCGGGTTGCCGATACCAGGGTGGCCATCTCCCTGGCGGCCTCGATGTTCGGGTAGTGCACCATGCCGTTATGGTCAGCCAGCGGGTGGGCAGGGTCGTGAACCAGCCGGGTGTCGCTGCGTGCCTGAGCGTGAACCATTGGTTGTGGCAAACCCATCTGGCTGGCAAAGCTGGCCGGAGGCGATACGCCGAGCAACGGAGAGCGCTGGCCTGGAGCGATCGCCACGTTGGCGATCGCCAGGTTGTAACTGGCGACCTCCACCCTGGAACGCTCATAAGCCATGCTTGCGCGAACGGTTTCGCTGATGTTGTCCAGAGGCACTCTCAGCGGCCTCCCTTGATCGCCAACTGCATCAGTGCGAACTGCCGAGAGACGCCGTCAGCCAGGGCCTGATAGCGGCCGCTCGCGGCGGACATCTGTGCAACTTCGCCGTCCAGGGCCAGAGGCGACAGCGGCGTATAGCTTTGTAGGTACGGCGTTAATTCACTGTCTTGCATCGCACGCAACGCCTGGCCAAGCAGCTCCGGATCGTTGCGCAAGCCATGCAAGGCAGCCATCGGCTCGAAACGGTTGAGGCGCATGGCCTTGCTTCCCGGAACGTTGGCCATGGCAATATTGTGGGCCGCCACCTTGGCCTGCATTTGCTCCAGGTCCATGGCAAAGCGCACCGTTTCTATTGCAAGACTCATATCAGCTGACATCAATCTTCCTTATTGAACGATAAGTTCGGCGTGCAAAGCGCCCGCCTGTTTAATGGCTTGCAACACAGTGATCACTTCTCGTGTACTCAATCGAACCTGATTGAGCGCTTTCACCAGATCGCCCACCGTCGCCCCTTCGGCTAACTTCACGGGGCCATGCTCTTCTTCATTTACGGTCAGTTCGGTGTCAGGCACGACCACGGTACCCACGCCCGGCCCAGTACGTGCGACCCAGGACGGCTGCGAAACCTGGTACTTGGTGCTGATCACAACACTCAACGAGCCCTGGGAAATACTCACCTCTCCCAATTGAACGTTGGCACCCGCCACCACCGTACCGGTGCGCTCGTTGACGACGACGCGAGCGGCATAATCCGGTGCGACGGCAATGTCCTGCACCCGTGCGATCAGTCGAGGCATGCTCATCCCCGCTGCAACAGGCACCTCGACCTTGGCTGCGTGCACCACTCGCACACCGGGCACGCCCAACTCCCGAGTCAAGGCATCGGCGATGCGCTGGGCAGTGGTGTAGTCCGGTTCATTGAGAATCAACACGAGGCTTTTCGAAACCTCACCGTTGTCTGCAAAAGCCGAGCGCTCGACACTGGCGCCCCGTGGGACGCGGCCCACCGTTGGATGATTCTTCTGGACGGAGTTGGCATTGGCTTCAAAGACGTACCCACCCACCGACATTGGCCCTTGGGCAAGGGCATACAACTTCTCGTCAGGACCGTACAGAGGTGTCATCAACAAGGTGCCCCCAAGCAGACTGCGAGCGTCACCCAGCGAAGAGACCTCGACGTCCAGTTTGTCCCCCGATTCGCTGAACGAACGCAGGCTGCCCGTGACCATTACAGCCGCGGTGTTGCGGGTATTGAGATCTCCATCGGCGACGTTCACGCTGAAGTTCTTCAACGTGTTGACCAACGACTGTCGCGTGGCCCGGTTACGGTCGGTATCACCTGTCCCGGCCAGGCCCACCACCAGGCCATAGCCAATGATGGAGTAGTCGCGAACACCCTGGATGCGGGTCAGTTCCTTGATCCGGACATCCGACCATGCAGGTTGCAGCCATAGGGCAAGCAACAGCCCCGACAGCAGTCGAGCAACGGTTTTCATAAGATACGCATCCACTTGAGCACCCGGAAAACGATGTTCTGCTTCTGCGCATCGGTCACTACACCATCCCCGACGATGTCGATCTGTGCGTCCGCCAGGCGATAGGAGAGCACCGTGTTGTTGTAAGCGATGTCATCTGGCCTGACCAGCCCGGTGATTCTCACCTGTTGTTTCTCGTCATTGACCGTCACCCGCTGCTCTCCACTGACACGCAGCAGGCCTTCGGGCAGTTGTTCAATGATCCGTACCGAGACATTGGTGCGGATCTGTCCGCTGCGATTGGTTTGCCCCGAGCCATTGGTGTCGCCTTTCAGACCCAGGCTGGCCTGATGGGTATTGCTGTCCAGGCCCGTGCGCGCGGATATGTCGGTGTTGCTGTCGGCTCCTGTACCGGCCGCACTCTGGGCCGAGGTGGACTCCACCACCAGGACCGTCAGGGTATCGCCCAGATGGTAGCCACGACGGTCACCAGTCAGGGACCTATAGCCATCGGGATCGATCAGGCTCTGGGCACCAACCACCCCGGGTAACAGCAGCATTGCCAGCAACGCGCCGCGGATGTCATCTATCCACATGAACCTCTCCTTTGCCGGCGACCACCGCCAGCAGGCTCGACTCGGCACCGTCCAGAATCACCGGGACACGTTCTCCCAGGACGCCAGGACGCAGCGCCCTGCCTTCGGTACGCAACATCAATCCCGGCCCGTAGACCACCACGGTCACCGGAGCGTCGCGATACACCAGCGGCTCAGCCTTCAGATGACGCTTGAGCACAGGCATGCCGGCATTGACCGACTGATTCAGCCACTGCCCTGCCACATCAGTGGGCAGGTCGCCCGGAGCAAGTTGCGCCGCCGCCAGGTCCACTCGCTCAAGACGCGGCTGGACATCGGCGACGGCCTGTTCGGCACGTCCATTGCGGCCATAGACCCACGCTTGCCTCCAGGCCTGAACCTTGAACCACACGGTCATCACACTAGGTCGATCATGGCCGCAGACGGTGCCTGAAAATGAAACCGGGACCCGGCTGCGAATCCCTTGGCTCGACAGCCTGACCTGTGGATGTTCCATTGCCGGCAGCTCCCCCATGGGTGTGAACTGAAGTTCGGTATCGGGCGCCGCCAGTTGAGCCTGGAGCACCTGCAGAGCCGCCGTCATTGCATGGCCTGCAGCCACGTCACAACCCGTGCCCGACGCCGAATAGGCATAGCAACCACTTGCGACCCACAGCCCGAGCCCGGCCAGGCAACGAATAATCATCATGATCAACGGCGCAGGTTATTGATGGTTTCCAGAATCTGATCACTGGCCTGCAGCAATCGCGCATTCATCTGGTAAGCCCGTTGAGCCAGCACCAAACCGCTCATTTCGTCGATCAGGTTGACGTTCGACATTTCGA
This sequence comes from Pseudomonas sp. MS646, assembly GCF_036693845.1. Taxonomy (NCBI): domain Bacteria; kingdom Pseudomonadati; phylum Pseudomonadota; class Gammaproteobacteria; order Pseudomonadales; family Pseudomonadaceae; genus Pseudomonas; species Pseudomonas sp. MS646. Next base: position 2,533,910 of record NZ_CP144763.1, on the reverse strand, counting down.
CATAACCCTGCAGCAGCACCCCCTGCCCGTCCCGTCCCGGCTCTGCATAGATGGCTTCACCGCTGGCCTGGGTCGGTCGATAGAGGCCGTCGCTGAGTTTGCTCAATGCTTCGGCGCTGGCGAATTTGGCCAACTGCACCTGTCCGACATTGATGACCTCTCCCGTTTCGGTGATCGTCGCCTGAACCTCGCCGTTCTGTTTGATCACCAAGTTGCGCGCATCCGGCGGTACGCGCAGATCAGCAGTCAGCGTCTGCCCGTCCGGCATTGCCAATTGACCTTCGCTGTCCAGATGAAAACGTCCGGCACGGGTATAGGCCAGTTCGCCGGTAGGCAACGCCACCTCGAAAAAGCCATCGCCCTGAATGGCCAGGTCCAATGCATTGCCGCTTTCCCTTACGGTCCCCGGGCTGAAGACCTGGCTCGGCTGCGAAGCCTGGATACCCGCGCCGGTCAGCAAGCTCTCGGTCATGCCTCCACCGTCATCGCGCGTGCCGACTTCACGAACCATGTCATGGAAATCCACCTGACTACGTTTGTAGCCAATGGTCTGCATGTTGGCGACATTGTTGGAAATGCTGTCGATCCACGCCTGGTTCGCTGCCAGGCCAGAGCTGGCGATGCTTAATGAGTCAATCACAACAACATTCCCTGATCAGTTCTTGCCGATTTGGTTAATACCGCTATTGAGCATGCCGTCGTAGGCCGATAACGCTCGCTGCATGGTTTCGACATGCCGTGACACTTCCATCATTTTCACCATGTCGGTGCTCATGGCTGCATTCGAACGCTCCAGCAATCCTTGATGCACCACGTAATCCCTGGCGGGAATCACTTTTGATGTAGCCACATAGAGCCCTGCACCGATGGGAAGCAGCTGCCGGGGTTGATCGACGCGCACAATATCCAGGCGTCCTATCGGCCGATCATCAACACTGACCTGGCCGCCAGCGTCGACCTTCAACACCCCGCCCGACACCTGCAATGGCCCACCCTCGGCCAGGACCGGATAACCCGCCTTGCTGACCAGATAGCCGGCGTTGTCGACCTGAAAGCGTCCATCTCGGCTGAGCACGACCCCGTCCGGTGTCTTCATGGCAAACCAGGCATCCCCCGAAAGCGACAAGTCGGTCACCCGTCCCGTAAATTGCAGCGCACCGCCATCGGCATTGATCGAAGTCTGTGCCTGGATGTCATCGAGCCCACCCTGCACGCCAATGCCAGTCGCATCCGTGCCCATGACGTTGAACGTGCGCTCGGCCTTGTAGCCATAGGTGTTGGCGTTGGCGACGTTCTGCGACACGCCTTTGAGACTGTCGACATCACGCTGAATGACGCCAGCCAGTTGCATGATCAGATCACTCATTGGGACTCCAGGCTGGGGAAACCGGGCAAATCAATCATGCCTGCCGAGGTAACGCGGGCGTGCTGCCCGACTTCAGTGACCGACAACACCGCCATGTGCGGCACGGCTCGCGACATGAACGCACGCAGGAGCCGGCGTAACGGTGCCGCACACAACAGCACCGGCTGCTTGTTGCCACTGAGTTGCCGTTCGGCCTCTCTCGCCAGAGTGGTGACAAACCGCTCCAGCTCCTGAGCCGGCAACAACGCCGCCTGCAAGCCTTCGCGTGGGCGGGCAGCGGCGAGCATGTAACCCTCCAACTGCGGTGCAATCGTGAAGACGTTGAGCTCGCCGTTCTTATCGACCAGACGCTCATACAGCGCCGCGCCCAGGCGCTCGCGGACTCGCTCCACGAGATCTTCGGCGTTCTTGTTGGTGCGCCCTGCATCCACCAGCACTTCGAGAATGGTTTCAAGATTGCGGATGGACACTTGCTCACGCAGCAGAAACTGCAGGACCCGCTGGATATCCGAATAACTGAGGACCTGGGGCACCAGCTCATCCACCAGGCTGCCCAGGCTCGCGCGCTTTTTCTCGATCAATCGCTCGGTCTCGGCGCGCGTCAGGAACTCCGGCGCATAACGGCGCGCCAGCTCGGACAGATGAGTCAGCAACACCGTGTCAGGCTCAACCAGGGTGTAGCCTGCCGTTCGCGCCTGGCCCCGTTGCGCGACTTCAATCCATAGCGCCTTGAGCCCGTAGGTAGGTTCCTTGGTGGCTCGTCCTTCCAGCGCCAGCGTCACACCGCCCGGATTGATCGCCAGCAACTTGTCGAACTCCAGCTCCCCGGCGGCAATCGCCGCGCCCTGTACACAAACCTGATAGGTACCAGTGGCCAGCTTCTTGTCGGCATGCACATTGAGCTGCGGTAATGCGAAACCGTAATCCCTGGCAAATTGCTTACGCAGGTTGTCGATGCGCAGGCTCAGCGTGCTGGTGGCGGCAAGGACATGCACGGCCAGGTCCGCACTTAAACGCAACTCGAACGGATCGGTACTCATCAACGCGTAGACGTCATTGGACTCGTTGTCTTGCCCCGTCAGCAGATCCGATTTTTGCGAGTCATCATCTTTGTTGGCCTTGCGTCGCAACTTTCGGTAGGAAAACCAAGCCGCCGCGAAAAAAGCAAAAAACAGCATCAACAGCGGAATCAGCGGCAACCCCGGCATCATCGCCAGGAACAGCGTTACCAGCGCCACCACCGCCAAAGTCTTTGGATAAGCCGACACTTGCCGTCCCAGCTCGGGTCCCAGCCGTGCATCGGTGGCGGCCCGGGTAATAATGATGCCAGCTGCCACCGCAATGATCAGTGAAGGGATCTGCGTGACGATGCCGTCGCCCACGGTCAACAAGGTGTAGTGGTGCAGCGCATCACCCCAGCTCTGCCCTTTTTGCAGGATGCCGACCGACAGGCCGCCAATGATGTTGATCGCGATGATCACAATGCCCGCAATCGCATCGCCCTTGACGAACTTGGATGCGCCATCCATGGCGCCATAGAAGTTCGATTCGCGCTCCAACTGGCTACGTCGGCGCTTGGCCTCTTCCTGGTCGATGATGCCCATGTTCAAGTCGGCGTCGATGCTCATCTGCTTACCCGGCAAGGAGTCCAGGGTAAACCGGGCAGCTACTTCGGCCACACGCTGGGCACCACTGGTGACCACGACGTACTGCACCACCACCAGAATCAGGAAAACCACGAAGCCAATCACGTAGTTGCCGCCCACGACATGGGTGCCCACAGCGGCGATGACCAGCCCCGCATCACCATCGGTGAGGATCAGCCGCGTCGCGGAGATATTCAGGGCCAGGCGAAACAAGGTGGTCATCAGCAACAGCGACGGAAAGGTCGAGAAGCTCAACGGCTTATCGATGTCGAAGGTCACCAGCAACACCATCAACGCAACGGCAAAGTTGGTCAGCAGCAGCAAGTCCAATAGCCAGGTGGGGATCGGCGTGAACAACACCAGCAAAATGCCGATAACCGCCACAGCCAGCAGCAGATCGCTGCCCTCGGAAAGCAGGCGTGACAAGAGTGGTTTCATGGCGAAAGCACCTTATTGCCTGGCAGTGCGATGACCCAGCGATAAATCCGCGCCACGTCGGCCTGCGTCGAATCCGGAATCGCCGAATCGACCCGTGCCAGGGCATGCAGCGCCCGCGCCAAAGGGGGACGACGCAAAATCGGTACCTGGTGTTTCCTGGCAACATGGCAGATACGTCGGGCATGCAGGCCGCGCCCCATGGCCAGCACCTTGGGTGCTAGCATGCTGGACGGTCGGTATTGCAAAGCCACCGCGTAATGGGTCGGGTTGGTGATGATGACGTCGGCATCCTTGACCTGACCCAGCGCAGCGGCTTTTTTCAGCAGCGCCTGCTGGATGCCTTTGCGCTTGGCACGCACTTCAGGATCGCCTTCGCGGCGGCGATGTTCGTCCTTCGTTTCCCGACGACTCATACGCATCTGCCGCCCGAACTCGCGTCGCGAATACCAGATATCAAACAGCGCCGCTGCCGCCATCACCGCCAATACCGTAAACCCCAATTGCATCAGCAATTGCTTGCCGGCCTGGGGCAACGCCAGGGGCGATATCGTCGCCATGCCCAACAATTGCGGCAGCACGCTTTGGAACAGGTAATACAAGACCAGCGAGAACAGCGCGCCCTTGACCAGCACCTTGATCAGCTCGACGAACATGCGTCGCGAAAAGAGTTTCTTGAGGCCCTGGATCGGATGGAGTCGTTTGAAATCGGGTTTCAACGCCGTCATTGAAAATACCGGGCCGCTGAACAACAGGTTCGTCAGGATCGCCATCAGCACCAGCGCACCAATCAACGGCAACAACCCGTACACCACCTGTCGCAGGCTATAGCCGCCCTGCTCGCCCAGGTAACCAAAGCCTTGCCCCAGTTGCCCGGCGTTACCCAGCCACCAATGGGTGTGAGCAGCAATGACACTCGCCAACGGGTAGGCGATGGCCGAAAAGGCCATCAGGAAGGTCAACAACATGATGAAGGACAACAGATCGGGGCTGCGGGGCACCTGCCCTTTCTTGCGCGCCTCTTCGAGCTTGTAGGGTGTTGCCTCTTCGCTCTTGTCCTGTTGATCGCTCATTGCACACCCGCCGGCGACAGGGCAAACCGCAAGGCGCTTTCAATCAGCAGCGGCAAACGCTGGACGATCATCGGCAAGGTCAGGATAAAAATGAACATGCCCACGCCCAACTTGAGGGGCAAGGACAGGAAATAGACATTGGCCTGGGGCATGGAACGGGACAGAAACGCAAACGCCACATCGATCAGCCACAGCCCGAGAATCACCGGCACGACAATCATGAACGCCAGCAAGAACTGCTGCGTCATGACCGTCGCCAGAGACAAGGACAACGTGGTCAACGACACACTGCCGGGCGGAACGGCCACCAGCAACTGAGCGAACACCCGGAGCAAATCGTGATGCAGATTGAGCACGACAAACAACGCAGCCAACGACCAGCCCAACAGCTCGGCCAACAAGCCCGCCATGTTCGAGGTACCCGGATCAAATACCCCGGCCGCATTCAAACCGATTTGAGTGTCAATCAACTTGCCAGCCATATCGACACCGGCATGAGCGGCATGAAAACCGAAGGCCATCAACACACCCAGCAGCAACTCGCCCAACACCACGGGCAGCGTGAAAACAGGCGCCTGAGTGAGCGTCATGCTGCCGACCAACACGGCGGACAACGCCAGTGCCAGGATCAACCGGACAGTCAATGGAATGCGCGAAAAAAACAGGATCGGCGAAACCACCACGAGCGGAATCAACCTGACCGATACGAGAAGCGCATTGAGGAAGAAGGATGTCAGCACAAACTCACACCAAAAACGCTGCTAGAAGCTAGCGGCCTGAGTTAATGCAATGAGTGCGAATTGTTTGAGGACCGTCAGCATCCAGCCACCGAAGACCAGCAACATGACGACCGTCACGATCAGCTTGGGGATGAAGGTCAGGGTCATTTCCTGGATCTGGGTCGCGACTTGCAGAATGCTGACCAGAAGGCCGACGATCAGGATGGCCAGGAGTAGCGGAGCAGCCACCATTGCGGAGGTCAGAAGCGCTTCCTTGAGCGCGTAGAGCATGAAATCCTGCGTCATCCATAACCCCAACTGAGCTTGATCCAAGGTGCGCTCTGGGCGCGCCATAGCCTGAATGGCAGATCGCCATGATTTCGCCATGGTAGCGATTTAGTGTCAGTGGATGCAACAGGATGTTACGAGGCGGGGACAAATGGTAGGGTTGCTTGGCTTACCGGAGGGTCAGCACTAATTCAAAGGACTTCGCGCACTTCCTATAAGGTACGCGCCCGCGAGCCTTCTTCCGCCTGCGCTAACTCTCGTTTCTTGCCAAAAGGGATGGGGGGAACGAAACGGGGAACGTCTGCCTTCCGAGAGGGGATCCATCAAACAGGCACCAATCGTTGGAGCAGATTTGTGGGGCTCCCTTAAGGTCTGGCCCCTATATCCTCAGGATGTTTTTTTGATAAAGGCAGGAAATTTAACTCCCCTCACCTTCAGCATATCTATGACAGTATTTTTCCAACGCTGTGCTTCGGAGTCTGGTGGTACCTGACGTACTTCAACACTTATTGCCAACTTGCGCAGGTCATAGGTGTAGCCATGCTCCAACAGCCAAGCGATCACCTCAAAATTTGCCAACGCAGCAGCAGCAATGGCCGCCGACTTACCATATTCATCATGGTCATTAACGTCTGCTCCGGCGGCGACGATTAGCATGACGTTCTGCAATCGTCCTTCTCGCGCAGCGCGATCCAAAGGTTTCATGCTCCTTTTGAGCCCAGTCCCTTTAGCATCACCTCCGTAACGAAGTATTAGTTCCAATAGCTCCAAACTATTTCCCCCCGCAAGAAGGGCCATGGCCGAGAGACCACCGAGCTTTTCAGACACTAGGTTGGGATTTGCCCCAGCTTTCAATAATGCTTCGACACCTTTAGCGTTACGAGCGTTAAGTGCCCAGATGAGTGGAGTCGTTCCATCACTCCCCACTTCATCTACGTTGACTCCTTGGGCAGCCAGTCGATTCACATCACCGACACGACCCTCCATTGCGGCGTCAATCAGAGCGACAACCGCAGCATCCCCGAAAACCTGAGACGTCGTATTGCCACCAAGCCGTAAGGAAGCCTGAGCAACTCCTATATTCATAAAAACAAACCACACTAATAGAATAATTCTTGATTTCACTCTCGAAATACTCATCGCGCTGAAGCACCAATCAAATATTCCAAAGACCGTAGTACAGATCCATTTTTATGTTGCTGCAACTGATTTAATGGATTGAGCCGCTCCGAACGCGACATAGGCCTTCCGCTCTGTACAGAAGGTAGCTCAATTCGTCGACCTAAAGCTTCCGGAGCGTAGGCAAAGCCGATATTCGAAGCGAATTTATTACCTGAGAGCAGCCGTCCTGCCTCTATGCCAGCGACGGGTAGTGTACCCAGCAGAGCGGCCGCTACGTCATACCCTAAACTGTCTTGTGCAATGGAAACCAGATCCCCCGCAACATGATATGCCATCACATTAGCTTTTGCAGGCAAAATATCTAGCTTAAGCATTGTTGCAACACGGGGATGCACACCCGCCGCATTGAACGTAATTGCTCGTCCTCCAACCGAGGTAGCTTGTACTGAGGCCAATCCACCACCAAGTGAATGTCCGACAAATGTCACATTTCCTTCAAGCGCCTCGTAAACACCTACCGCCAACGATACCGCAGTTTCGAACTGCCCATCTACATACCCAAAGTTATTAACCGCGTCAGTCCAGGCGTCTGCACCACTTTCTGTGCCTCGATTGGCAAGATAATAACCCCCCTCACTCTCATCTTTGTAAAGAGCAGCAAAAAAATCTGATTTTTTATTTACAAAGTCATCTGGACTCAGCCCAACAACTCGAACCTCATTAGCATCAAGACGATGTATTCCAAACCTGCTTAGATTCTTTCGCATACTCTCGACTCTAAGTTTATTAATCGGATCATCAGAATCATAGTCTAGATAAACGTCATCAGCCATCAGATCCGATATGTATGCTTTCCGGAGTGCCGATGCATCCAGTCCATTCTTCTTCAACTCCTCCAGTTTGGCGGGATCAGCGAGATCTTTAGAGGCTCGCTCTACACGAGAATTCTCATCAGCCACTTCCTTCAACGCAGCATCATACTTTTCTGCATAGCTAATCCGAGCCGCTCGCTCAAAAGCATCAGCGACGATTCCCTGCCGCTTACTCATCGCGCCCGACTCAGGGCCAAAGAAATCGCCCCCCAACGACGCTTCAATCAAACCATTCCCTATCGCGTTACCAAAGGCATCTGCCGCTACGTCTACATAATCCAGCTTGCCGCCTTTTCCAATCAAGGCCTGAACACTGGAACCGACCTGAGCACCAATGATCCCGTTCATGAAGTTGGATTTGAAGTTATCGGTAGTCAGGCCCAACCCTTTGCTGATCCGAGCGGTGGCTACGGAAGCCAACGCTGACGTAGCGATTGAACGCCAGCTGAAGCTGGTGTCCAGGCCGACAATTTTACTGGCTCCGTAGTTGCCAAAAGAGTTCAGTACAGCGGCAGTAGCGATTTTGCCATAGCTACCCACCTTTGCCAGTTCCTGGACGGTCTGCCCGCCCGAGACCAGATTACCAACTCCAGCGCCAATACCTGCGGCGAGTCCCCCCATGGCGACTTGTCCCCAGGAAAAACCGTCGGTCACGCCCATGGCATTACCAGCGAGTTGGGCGGCAGCGCTACCGGCCATGCCACCTACTATCGCAGCTCCAAAACCAGCCCACCCTGCCGCACCGCTGAGCGCGGCGACCCCGGCCCCAGCAATAGTCGCACCTCCAGCAGCCCCCACGGCCACCAACGCTGCGCCTGCCGTAAATATCGTCGCGACCACAGCCACCACCACCATTACGACGCTGGCCAGCCCTTTGCTTTTCTTTTTCTTAGGCTTTGGTGGTTTATAGATCGGCACAGGGTTGAGGTCGCCGGTCACTTCGCTTTGATCATAAGCCTTGAAAGTATCAGCGTTATTAGCGTTGCTGCCGGACACGTTTGGAATGACTAAGCTTGTACCGCGTATCAAGGAGTCATCACCGCTTAACCCATTAGCATCGGCGATGAGATACCACATGCTCGAGTCGCCCCAGGTTTTTTGAGCAATGCCTCGCAGCGTATCGCCATCGACGATCACGTAATTGCTCGGTGTACGCGCTATTTCATCGGATGAGTTTGACGCAATGGTGTCGTAGATTTCCGGTGCACTATTGTTTCCGGTACTGACCAACATATTACCGTCATGGAAAATGTAGCATTGAGTAAAATTGTTATTAACACCCTCCGAACGCACAGTTAGCTGGCCACTACGGTCTGAGGCAAAACGGCGAGTGAAAGGTGTTTTTCCTGTCGCAAACGACACTATCAGCTCACCACGAGCGCTATAGAGCATAGTGGTCAGGGCATTACTTCCGCTATTAATATTTGCCTGGACGAGGAGTTCTTTCCATGAGTCAAAACCCGTGAAGGTAGTGAGATTTTCCCCCCACATAGCTGCAGTACCGTTCTTGTCATAGACTGTATAACGATAGTGATTAGAGCGGCCCGCAGCGTCATATCCAACAGTAGAATCACGCTCTATGCCATCAACACCGATTTTTCTCGTTTCATTGAAAAAGGTGTACTGGTATGCGATCCAGTTACTACCATTCCAACGGGTCACCAACTGATTATTGAGTTTTCCATCTCCGCGATATGTATATGTGGTGCGCGTACGCTCGCCACCAATGACATCCTCTTGGGAAATTCTATTATTACGAACATCATATTGAGCATTGAATATCTGTGCAGCATCCGCCAGCAACGAAGCATAAGATGTGTCGGGATTAGTCGCCAGATTTCGCACCGAAGCTCGGCTAGTAGTGGTTAAGAGTGCACCAAGATCGTTATATGTATAGTTTTTCAGTACATATTCATGGCTTGGATACCCGAAAAAATCAATCGTTTTTACGTATTCTTCGGAAGACGTACGCCTACCCTGTGCATCATACGTATACACCAGCCCCTTACCTCTACCGCTGATGACGCCTGCGGCAATTTGACCGACGCCATTTAGAAAACCGTCCTCAACGAGTACTCGCCCTTCCAAGTCATACTTGAACCAGTTATCGAGGACCGTGCGAACACCCGACTGATTGGTAGTATCCAAGTTGACTCGGCGTCGGTTACCTAACTCATCATAACTATAAGCAAGAGCGTCAATTCGAGCGGTATTGCTCATCATATCGCGCAAGCCTATGTGCTGAGTACCGGCGGGCGCCCTTACGCCAGCTAATCGCCCCTGCGCATCGTATTTGTAGAACGTTTCAAAACTGGCGCCACCAGCGGCTGCCCCCGACGTAATGATAGTAGAGTTGAATTCACGCACTTTATTGCCGACCAAATCATATTCCGAGCCAGTGACCGCCCAGTTATCAGTACTACCCTCGATTACAAACTTGGTCAGACCATTGGCAAAGTATTGATAAGTTTTGTCAGGGCCATCAGCAACCTGCTCTTTCTCCACCTCACCAAAAGCATTGTAAGTATAGGTATAGGTATGTCCGCCCCAATCCTTATACCCAACCAGCCGAGAAACGTCCCCAGTTGAATATGTCCAAGTTTTGGTGCTTCCCATCTCATCCTGTTCGAGCGTCTTGCGTTTGAGGGCATCGTACGCATAGCTGAACATCACCCCGGATTCGTTCATGCTGTGGGTGATATCGCCACGCTCGTTATAAACGGTATACCGGGTTGTCCCCGCTACCCCTGACATATAGGAATTGCCTTGACGGCCATCCTCCACGTTCTTTAACGTCTCCGCCGTCTCGACAGTGCCACTGATCTCGGCATACAGACGCCCGGCCTGGTCGTACTTATTGGTCAATAAAGTGACCTGGGCGCCACTACGAATAACGCCGTGGTTGATCTGCCGATCCATGGCATCGTAACCGTCGACCAACACCGTACCCAAGGCATCCTGGGTGGCGACACGGTTGCCATGGATGTCGTACCGGTACTGCCGCGAGTTGCCCAGCGCGTCGACATCGCGAGTCAGTTGGCCCACCTGGTTGTAGACGTGCTGGCGGGTACGCAATAGGGTATTGCTGGCCATGCCGGTGTATGGCCCGACCAGGTCGGCCTCCTGAATCAGCCGGCCAAGGGCATCGTAGCGCTTCTCATGGATCAGGCTGGCCCGGTAGCTGGTGCCGTTCTCACGCAGGATGTCGGTCACCGGCAGCGTTTCGGTAAGCACCTGGTTGGCGTGGTTATAGCTATAGCTGGTGACGTAGCCGCGGGCGTCAGTGCGGCTGAGGACGTTGCCCCAACGGTCCACGGTCTGCCGGATGATCGGCGTGCTCAAGGTCAGTGTCGCGCTGTTGAGGGTGTCAGTCCTCAGATTGGCTTCGAACGCCGGCAAGTGTTGTTCGACAGTGCGACCGAGCAAGTCGTTGCGCATGTAGGTGATGCGGTCATCGGTGGTGATGCTCCAGTCACCCAACACCGTGCTTCGGCTGACTTTTTCGGAAAGGTCATACTGGAACGCGGTCACGCCGGTTGCGTTGCCGTAGGATTCAAGTCGACCGACCTGATCATAATTGAAGATTTCCACGACGGCGCCGTTGACCTGCTTACGGGTCACTTCGCCGAAGCGGTTATACAACGCGCCTTCACGAGCGGACGCTTGGGTGCTCAGGCCTTCCGTATACCAATCCACCGTGGCGATCTGCTGACCGAGCATGTCGTATTCAAAGGTACGGCGAATGGTGTGATTCATCGGCATCGGTACGCCAAATGCCGTCATCCATGCATTCATCGTGACATTAATCTGTCGGCTTTCCTCAACCCGTCGGCCGGCGATATCGACCTTGTAATTCTGCGACGAACCGGCCGCGTCAATTTCCTGGATCTCATGCCCGACAGCGTCGTAACGGGTACGGGTAATCTGATCCAGGCCGGCCTGCACGGTACCTGCGCCATCAGTGCCTGCAGCCCGAATCTCACGGATCTGCTGCCCGAACGCATTGAGCAGGTAGGTCGTGGTTGGCGACGCTGTGACGGTAGCGCTGGCAAAGGGGTCGACAGCGCCGTTCTTGGCGGTAGCCCGTGCGGGCTCGGTAACTTTGAGCACCTGACCAAGGGTGTTGTAGTCGGTGCTGACCACGTTGCCCTGGGCGTCGGTAACAGTCTTGACGTTGCCTACACCATCATAAGTGCTGCGGCCAAGCAGCAGATCGGCAGTCACCAGGGTGGCGCTGACCGCGCCAGTGCTGGCGTTAATGCTCTGTTGCCAGAAACGCGCGCCCTCAATGGTGGTCTGGCTCTGGCGCCCCATGGCGTCGTAAGTGAAACGAACGCGGCGATCAGTGGCGCTGGCCGTCGGTGCGGCCGGAAGCGCGTTCTCGGTCCAACTGGTGAGTTTGTTGGCGTAGTCGATCTGCCGGGTCAACTGGCCGAGGGCGTCATACTCCATGCGGCTGTAGTAGCCCAGGGCATCCACCGTGCCGATACGCTGGCCGCCTTTATTGTAGAAATACATGCTGCTGGCGCCGGTTTGCACGGTGGCACCGCTGGCGTTACGCGCGGTCTGGGTCTCGCGTACCAACTGACCGAAAGCGTCGTAGCTATAGAGCGTGGTGGGTGCCAGGGTATTCTGGGTTGAGGTAGCGATGTTGCCAGTGAAGGTGTAGAGGCCGACCAGGTTCTTCTGCACCGCCGTCTTACGCCCGAGGGCGTCGTATCGGGTGATCAGGGTGCGATCCTGAGTCGCATCAGGCACGAGGTTGGTGCCGGTCATATCAGTCCAGAGGTAATAACCCCTGGCTGGCGCAGCCAACGTCAGTGCGTTCGCGTAACGCACGGTGCGGATGTTCTGACCGAGCGCATCATAGTCATAGGAAGTGACGCCCTTGAGTGCGTCGACGTCATGGCTGACTCGACCCAACACGTCATAAACCTTATAGGTGTCGACAAAATCGGTCGTTGCAACACCCGTGTTGTTCACTCGAACGCGGTTGCGCACGGCATTGCCAACCGAGTCGTAGGTCACCTCGGTGGTGATCTGGAATGTGTTGGCGGTACCGTCCGAACTCTGCTGGTAGCGACCGTTGAGCTTGTTGTACCAACCGGGGCTGGTGATCCGAATCTGCCGTCCAACGGCATCGTAGGCATAGGCCGTGGTACGTGCGTCACTCACCTCGTCCAATGCCGGGTCGGCCGTTACGCCGGCCCGCAGGCGACCTTCGGTACGACGGGTCACATTACCCAAAGCATCGTAAGTGGTGCTGGTCACCAGATAGCGAGACGCGGCCGTGACCACGCCGGCCTCGGTGATGCTGGCTACAGTGACCGCCGGGGTAATCTCCTCCACCAGCCGATTGAACGCGTCGTAGTTGTAGGTCCAGACGTCGCCGTTCTTGTTGGTCAGCGTCTTGCGGTTGCCCACCGCATCATAGGTGTACGTCTCTACCTTGCCGGCAGCGTCAGTAACGGTTTTCCGTTGGCCGACGGCATCGTAGGTGTACCGGGTGCTACGGTCATTGCTGCTGTCCGGGCGCAACAGCGTTTGCAGGCGCTCGGCACTGAGGGTATCGCTTGCGTTGTTTGCGCCGACAAGTCCAGCCGAGGCCCAATTCGCCAGGCCTGCACCGACGCTCGAATTGGCATTGAGCACCTGGCCGGTGGCCGTGTCGACCAGTTCCAGTGAATCCACTTCGATCTGCCGGCTCGGATCACCGCTGCCGTTGGCGCCATAGTTGTACAAGAGCAAAGGCACCGCGCTGACACTGCCCTCGAAAAACTTGTTGGGGCTGGCGCTCGCATTGATCGGATTGGTGCCGCTGATGGTGCCCTCGAAGGTACGCCAACCCATCTCTGGGGTCAGTTTCACCCCTGCCGCGGCGTTATAGGCGTAGGAGCCACCGTATGGATTGAAGATCTCTTTGCCGGTGCTGTCATGAGTCACTACACCGGCATAGATAAGCCCTTCCCCCGTCACCTGGCGCACCTTGATACGCACGGTGTAGGTCTTGGCTGGATCGATGGCCACTTTCCCTATAGCGGTCATTGAACGGGTATCACCGCTCAAGGTAAGCGTCCGGCCGTCGCTGCTGCCGTCCGCTGGCAGTTGTATGCCCTTGGCGTATTGCACGGTTTCGGTGAGACGGCCATTGGCGTCGTACCTGTTTTCGGTAACCGCACCCTGGGCGTCGATCACATAGCGCTGACGGCCCATAGCATCGTAAACGAACTGGGTGCGACGATCGTTGCTGTCCTGACGCAGCAGCGTTTGCAACTGCTCGGCGCCGAGGGCATCGCTTGGGCCATTTGCCCCGACGAGACCGGCCGAGTACCAGTTCGTCTGGCCGGCCCTCGCATTTCCATTGGCGTTGAGAACCTGGCCGGTCGCGGTGTCGATCAACTCCAGCGAATCCACCTCGACCAGGCGGCTCCCCTCGCCACTGGTGTCGACACCGTAGTTGTACAGCAGCAGGGGCAGTGCACCGACACTACCCTCAAAGAACTTGTTGGGGCTGGCGCTCGCATTGATCGGGTTGGTGCCGCTGATGGTTCCCTCAAACGTCTGCCAACCCATTTCCGGCGTCAGCTTTACACCCGCTACCGCACTATAGGCATAGGAGCTGCCGGCTGCGCTGGAAAGCCACTTGCCCGCGCTGTCATGAGTCAATACACCGGCATAAACTTGGCCCTCCCCTGTCAGTTGACGAAGCCTGACACGGACGGTGTAAGTCTTGGCCGGATCGATGGGGATTTTTTCCACCGAATTCAGTCTGCTCGTGTTACCGCCCAGAGTAAGGGTCCGGCCATCGTTGCCGCCGATCGTAGGTATCTGTATCGGGCTGGCACGACGCACCGTCTCGATCACCCGTCCATTGGCATCGTATTTATTCTCGCTGACGTAGCCGAGGGCATCGACGGTGGCGCTCAGGCGGCCGGCGGCATCGTAGACGTACCAGGTGCTGTTCCCCGTCGCATCGATTTTGCGTGTGACTTGATCGTTACCGTCGTAGCGGTATTGGGTTGTCAGGTTCAGCCCGCTCGGGTCCTGACGCTCACTGATGCGTCGGCCCAGCTTGTCGAATGCATACAGGGTGACCTGTTGGTTGGGGCTGGCACCGGTGCCGCGCATGACCTGAACTTGCTGGCCAACGCCGTCATAACTGTAGCTGGTGGTGATATTCAGGCCGCCAGGGTCTTGGGTCACCCTCAACAACTGACCTTTACGGTCGTAGGCATAATCGGTAATACGCTGCTCGGCCTTTCCTTCCGCGTCTACCACCCGCACCTGGCGTCCTTGGCCATCGAAGCTATAGCGGGTCACGCCATTGGTGGCATCGGTTCGGGTCAGTACGCGATTGACCGCATCGTAGCCATAGCGGGTGACCCGTCCCAGGGCGTCCGTTACCGTCAGCAGGCGCCCAGCCGTATCGTAGGCATTGGTGGTGACCTGGTTCAGGCCATCCTGACGTGTAAGAAGCTGACCGTCCTTGTTGTAGCTATGGCGTGTCACCGCTCCGGTACCATCGGTGATCGTCAATGTCTGACCATGACGATCCTTTACAGTTACGACACTGACCCCATCTGGGGTGGTTACCGTCAAGCTTCGCGCGCTGTCGTTGTAGCCGTAAGTCGTGATCTTGCCCAGGGCATCCGTTTGCGTGAGCACTCGACCAAAGGCGTCGTACTCGCTGGTTTGCCCTTGATTGAGCGGATTCTTGAGGGTAATCACCCGACCATTGCTGGCATAGGTGGTCGTGCTGGTCTGGCCTCGACCATCGGTCTGGCTGATCACTCGACCAAAGGCATCGTAGACCGTGGCACTGCTGCGGGCCAAGCCACCGACATCGTCGATGCGGCCTGTCTGCTCGCCTCGCTTGTTATAGGTGGTGTTGCTGATAACCGTGTTGTTCGCGGAAAGGG
Source organism: Pseudomonas sp. MS646 (assembly GCF_036693845.1). Lineage (NCBI taxonomy): Bacteria > Pseudomonadati > Pseudomonadota > Gammaproteobacteria > Pseudomonadales > Pseudomonadaceae > Pseudomonas > Pseudomonas sp. MS646. The sequence continues at coordinate 2,518,470 of NZ_CP144763.1, read as the reverse complement.
ACCGAGTCACGGAGGTTTGATTACCGAAGGCGTTGTACCCATAAGAAGTGACATAGCCCAGCGCATCGGTGCTGGAAGCCAGCAGGCCTCGGTTGTCATATTCATACACGCGCCGATTGTCATTGGTCGCGTTGCGGATCGCTTGCACCAGGGTTTTCAAGGGTGCGTCCAGAACCCCGCCCGAGAGAGCGGCAACGTCCGAAGCCGCCAGTCGCGCGGTGAAATCCGTTCGTTCGCGGGCTTCGCCAAACGCGCTGTACACCGTCTCACTGACCTCACCCATCGCGTTGACCACGTGAGTCAGGCGTCCTGCCGCATCATAGTAGGACAAGGTCCGGTTGCCCGATGCGTCACTGGCACTTGCTACTCTGCCAGCAGCATCGTAGCGGTAGGTCAGGCCGTACTGCGTATAAATCGCAGCGACCTGGGTATCGCTCATGCCCGCGGTGATGCGCGCCGACGCTTCACCCAATAGCTTGCCAATGGTTTGTCCGAAGGCATCGTACTGAGTACGGACGCTACGCTCCTCGGTGGCTCCCTGGGCCTGGACTTCACGTACCAATCGCCCGGCCGTATCGTACTCATACGCGGTGACCGTACCATCGGTAGCGACGCGCCGAGCAACGCGCCCCTGGCCATCAAAGGTCGTGGTCGTTGTCTGTGCTACCCCCGTAGCCACCACGGCCTTGATCGTTGCGAATACCGTTGCGTCCGATATCGTCGCGGTAAAGGCCGTACCATAACTAATCGTCTTCTGTGTATTGCTCGCTTCGTCGTACACCGTTTCAGTGACGAACTGTTCCTCATCGACACTCGCGATCTGGCGGCCGGCCGTGTCGTAGTAATACCAGGTCGACAGATCATCAGCGGATGGCTGACGCAACTGGTCAAGGCTGCCGCCAAGCCGACTGGCCGCCGGTGCCACGCTCGCGTAGCGAATGCTTTGCGTCAACCGCCCTGCTGCGTCGTAGCGGTTTTCGCGCAGATAGCCTTCAGCGTCCAGTTGACCGTTCTGGTGCCCAGTGGCGTCATAGAAAAACCGAGTGATTCGATCGCCGGTCTGCTGCTTGATCAACTGCCCACGACCGTCATAGGTGAACGTCGTCAGCGTTCCCACCCCGTCGGCCGAGGTCATCAGTCGACCCGCCGTGTCGTATGAAAACGTCAACAGGCGATCCGCTGAGGTACTCGCCGGACGAACATCGCCCACCCGTTTTTTGAGCACTGCCGTACCGTCGTACCAACCCGAGGTATCGACAAGGGTCGCATAGCGTTTTTCCTGGACGCGCTGGCCGCCAGCATTGTAGCTGTACTCCACCACCGCTCCGACACCATCGACCAGCGCACTGACTCGCCCGGCCTCGTCGTAGAACGTATAACTGCGCGCGCCGGTCGCATCCTGGACCATGACCTGGCGACCAGCATTATCATAGACATACGAAGTGGTACGCACTACCTGGCCAGTTGCTGTTTGCGTCAGGCTGATCAGCCGCCCCTTGCTGTCGTAGGCCTGGGCAACGGTCATTCCCGCGCTGTTGGTGACCGCCACCGTACGATTAATGCCGTTGTAGACGGTTGTTCGTGTTCCGGCCGAATCGGTCTGACTGACCACGCGACCCAGGCCATCGTAAACGACAGAGCTCAGGATGGTTTTCTGACTGCGGTCCGCCCCGCGCGCCACGAGCGTCTGCAACAGCTGGCCATACTGGCTGTAAACGTACTCGGTGACGCTGGTACTGCTTTCCTGCGTACCAACGCCTGCTGCATTGACCACGCTGTAAGTCACTCGACGGCTCAAGTTACCGCGCAAATCGTAACTCAGCTCGGTCAAGGTCGAGCGGGTCCGGTCACGCGCCCCGACCCAGGTGACCAGTTGCGATTCTGTCAATTCGGCCTGGGGCGAGAGCCCGCTCAACGAGAACAGCGCGTCACCGTAGCTGATCTCCTGGTTTCTCAACCCCTGGGCGTTGTAGCGATATTCCACGACCTGGCCTCGTCCATCGACCATGAAACGCACCCGATTGTTACTGTCGTAGGCCAATCGAGTAACTTGCGCGGTGCTGGCCGGCGGCTCGGTCCAGAGCCCGGTAGAACTGTTCAGGATTGCCGAGGCGCTGTAGCGAATCTCGTTGAGCAACTGGTTGTCGGCACTGTAAGTACGAACGACGGTAGTACCCGCCCCATCGCGCTCCAGCAGAGCATTACCGTTCGCGTCGTACTGGTAGGTGATGGCGTTGCCACGCCCATCCGTAACCTTGATGACATTGCCGTCCAAGTCATAGGCATAACGCGTGGACAGCCGTTGGCCATCCACCGCGGGGGTTTGCACTTCGATCAACCGATCATCGGCATCGTAGAAGTAGCTCCACTGCTGGCCCGTGCCATTGACCACATCAGTGCGGTTATTAGCGGTGTCATAGGTGAACGTGGTAATGCCGGACCCATCGGATACGGTCTTGACCCGATACTCGCCATCGAGCAACTGATACGTGAAGCTGGTCGATGTGCCATCGCTTTGCGCGACACTGGCAATGCGGAAACTGTCCGCGTCATAGGTATAGTCGGTTCGATAGACGTTACCGTCGACGATGCTGTTGTCCTCAGGACTCAGATCAGTACTGACATTGATCAACCGACCCTGGGCGTCATAACCGTAGTACACCTGGCGAGTCAGCGCACCGCCAGACGCGCTAAGGGTATCCAGGCGATCGAGCTTGCCGGACGCGTTGTAGATCAGTACCAATTCCTGGCCAGAGCTGTCCTTGACCGAGTTCAGGCGCCCGTTGGCGTCATAGCCATAGCTGATCTGAGTGCCGTTGGCATCGGTAACCGACAACAGCTTGCCATTACTGTCGTAGCGCTCGACAAGACGCCTCGAACCATCCGTCCAGACCATCTGGCCGTTACCAGCATCCCAACTGACTGTGTCATGAGCGCCATCACCTTCGGTTGATTGGTATCGAGTGCCGTTCCATTGATAAACCGTCTGATGGCCATCACCTGTCGTGCGGGTCACTTGGTTGCCTGAGGTGTTCACTGAACCGCTCAACGACAGTCTGCGCTCGCCATCCCAACGCCAGCCGTCGGCATCACCGTCGCTCAGACCGCCCTGGGTGTTATAGGTGCGGGTATGTAGCAAATCCTGACCCAAGCCGGACAACTGCTCGTCGGTGAAGCGCAACACCAGGTTGCCATTACTGACATTGACCAGCGCCTGCCCCCCGGCCTGGCCCAGAATGCCCTGGCCACCAACACCGCTGCCTCCGAGTGAATTCAACGAGGCATTGAACAGCCCTAATCCATTACCGGCGACGATGGCGACCATGATTTCCTGAACTCCCCGACGAAGCTGAGCCGTCCGCGCGGCTAAAAACATTGCTGCTGGCCCAACCGCCAAGCAGCGCTACTGTCAGGGCTTATGCTCGTTTTTTTAATAAAGTTTAGGGCGAACGAAAAATATTTTATGAGCGACGTAAATCGGCTGTTAACGCATGACAGACCGCAACTCCCGAGGCAATAATCAGCCGACGGAACCGCTTCACTCCTTTTCCAATCGCCGACAAAGTGCCCATTCATGACCGCTGACCACACGCCCGCTGAACAGAATCGCTTGGCGCGCCTGCTCTCTTACCTGGTGCAGGATCCCGGTAATTTGTCGCTTTTGGCGGATGCGCTGTCATTGGCCATTGACTTGGGCGACATTGCCGCTGGCCAGCAACTGATCGCGCACATGCAAGCGCAGGGTATCGAGCAACCCCATACTTACGCACTGGCAGCGCATGCATCATTGCAGGCAGGACGATATGCCGCGGCCGCGGCGTTCGGCGACAAGGCAATCGAAGGAGGCATCCATCACGCGGCCGTTCTTTTCAATACTGCCCTTGGCCACTTTCACAGCGGCGACTACGGGGCGACCCACACCCTGCTCTCCCGGCTGAGCAACGACCCCCAAAGCCCTGCCCATCTGCTGGTGATGCATGCACGTGCACTACACCAGTTGGAAGAAACGGAAGAAGCCGAGCGTCTGGTGACCAGGGCCCGGCAACTGGAACCGGAGAACACCAACACGCGCGGCCTGCTCGCGCTGTTGCAATATGAGAACGACAACTACTCGCCGGCATTGATCACGGCGCACGAAACGCTGGCCGAAGATCCCGATCAACTCGATGCACTGATTGCCTGCGCCTCGGTCCACTTCGAGCAAAACAACATCGTCGCATCACGCAACGCGTGGCTTCATACGATCAAGCAACATCCGGAATGCGGCCGGGCATGGTCCGGCCTGGCACGACTGGAGTTCAACGAACTGGAGTTCGACCAGGCCGAAGAACACCTGAAAATGGCTGTCCGCTTCATGCCGGACCATATCGGCACCTGGCATCTACTGGCCTGGATCTACATTCTGCGTCGGGACAGCGTTCAAGCTCGCCAGGCGCTTGATGCCTCCTATGTGCTGGACCGCAATTTTGGCGAGACCCATGGAGGACTGGCCATCGTCGACATCCTGGATGGAATGAAAGAACGCGCCCAGAAAAGCATACGCCGAGCCCTCAAACTCAATCCGCTGGGTCTGTCGGTGCAGTATGCCGAAGCGCTCTTGCTCCAGGACGCAGGCCAACCCGAAAAGGCAGTTCAACTGATCGGCCAGGTGCTTGACCGGACCCGCCCTGACAGCGACATCACCGGTCGCGTCCTGATGGAAAACTGGTTGAGAACACACCAGAACAAAATCCCAGACCGTCATCCAGACCAACACTAAGTCATCGCTCACAGGGAGCCTCTACATGCTGGACGCGCCGGAATATTTGCACTTGGCTATCAACGCCAGCCAGAACGGTGACCACCACGCGGCATTGAGTTATCTGAACACCGCCCTTGAACTGGAGCCAAATAATGCCGCCGTGCATTATTTTCGCGCCGCCGAACATGCCGAACTGGGCCTGATGGAGCGTGCATATGCGGAAATGATAGAAGCACTCGAACTCGACCCTGGGATGGACATCGCTCGCTTCCAACTGGGTTTACTTGGCCTTCAGCTTGCGAAGTTGGACGAAGCCCGCAGTACGTTCCTCACCCTCCAGGACATGTCGCAAGATATGAGCTTGCGGGAATTTTCCAGTGCCTATCTGGAGCTGCTGGATGAGCGCCCGCAGAACGCCGCCACGCGATTGGCTCAAGGCCTGATCGATTGCTCCAATCCGGCACTGAAGGCTGACATGGAACGGGTACTGGCAAGCCTCTCAAGCACTCCGCCCTCCACCTCCAATCTGACTGAACCCGCCGCGTTCCTTGGCGCCTACCGCAACAGTTTCGAGACTACCGATGAGTAAGATCGATTCGACTCGGCTGTCACAGGTCCTGGCCGCGCTGGCCAAGCCCAAGGAGCGAGTGGTATCGAACGCAGCCAATTCCGCTCCTGCCGCCACATCAAGGAAAGACGCAAAAGAGCTCGAAGTGCTGCGAACACACCTGCAAAATCGCCTTAGGGACCTTAAAGACACTGAAGGCTTTCACGCAGCTGCGCCGGTCATCACGGTGCAGGAAATCCTGCGCTGGGAGTTTGGCGAGAGCATTCTGGAGCACCCTGAATTCGGCAGCATATCGAAAAAAGTGGCTGAAACCATGCTTGAAAACCAGGCAATGGAAAAAGCGATCTACACCATCGTGGATCGGATGCTGTCGCCTGGTTCCTGATTCTCCGAAACCGGCTTCCCCACCAAACCACCTTGAACTGACCGACCTAACGGCTGCCGGTACTCCTGGCTGCGGACGACTATGGCAGTGAGATCATGCTGCGCCAGATCATTGGAGTTTTTCGAAAACCAGGCGCCAGAATCAGACAACTCCAACCACCGAACGCTCGGGACAGCTAGCCCTCAACCTCCTCACTGCTCTGCACATCCAGCATCTCCCCGGCGTGGTCTTCAGCCCAGCGTACCAGGGCCGTCACGGGGGTTTCGAGTGTTCTGCCAAGGTCGGTCACTTCGTATTGAACGGCCACGGGCGAGGAGCAGATCACCTCGCGGCGGATCAACTTGTGGCGTTCGAGGCGCCTGAGGGCCTCGGTCAGCGATTTGTGGGTGATGTTCCCCAGCAGTCTGCGCAGTTCATTGAAACGGACGGGCCCGTCGGCCAGCCGGGTCATGATCATGATCGACCATTTGTTGGCGATCTGGTCCAGGACCAGGCGCGTTTGCTCCAGCCGTTGCGGGGTGCATTCGGGCTTTGCAGTATCGTCGAGCATATCTAGTACCCTTAAGGTGCGTAATTGCAACCTAGTATCCGATGTATACCATGGCGACTCAACCGTAAATCTCGTCGTGAATCCTCACGATGAGCACAAGAGGATGGGTCATGAACGCACTGACTGGACAAGTCGTACTGATTACCGGTGCATCGAGCGGCATTGGCGAAGCCACCGCGAAGAAACTCGCCGCCGCGGGCGCGAGGGTGGGTCTTGCGGCGCGCCGGGCCGATCGCCTTCACGCGTTGCACGCTGAGATTGAACAACAAGGTGGCCAGGCCCTGGTCCTGGAAATGGACGTCGCCGACAAGGCCTCCGTCGACGCTGGCGTGAGGAAACTGCTCGACACCTACGGCAGGATCGACGTGGCCTTCAACAATGCCGGGCTGATGCCGTTGTCGAGCGTCGATGAATTCAAGACCGACGAGTGGGATCGCATGGTGGACGTCAACATCAAGGGCGTATTGAACGTGTCGGCGGCGGTACTTCCACAGATGATCGAGCAGCATTCCGGCCACATCATCAACACGTCATCGGTCGCCGGTCGCAAGGTGTTCGGCCAGGGTTTCGCCGTGTACTCAGCCACCAAGTTCGCCGTGAGCGCCTTCACCGAAGGCCTGCGCATGGAGGTCGGGCACAAGCACAATATCCGCGTGACCAGCATCCAACCCGGTGCGACGGCCACGGAATTGACGCAGCACACGACCAGCGAAGAGTATGTGCAGATGATTGCCGGCTTCTCGGGGCAGTTGCAGTTCCTGTCGCCGGAAGACATTGCCGACACGGTCCTGTTCGCGGTCTCGGCCCCCCGCAACGTCAACATTGCCGAGTTGTTCGTGATGCCGACCAATCAGGTCTGAATCGAACGAGCGGCTGCGGATCGAAGTTCGATCCGCAGCCGCCCCCCTTCAGGCCACCTTGAAACGACTGACCAACTGCTGCTGGTACTCCGCCAGGCGCGCCAGTTCCTGGCTGGTGATTGCCGTCTGCTCGGCCCCGGCGCTGACCTGGATCACCAGGTCATTGATCTCGTTGACATTGCGATTGATGTCTTCGGACACCGCACTCTGTTCTTCCGCCGCCGAAGCGATCTGGATGTTACGGTCGCTGATGGTCGCCACGCCCTCGGCAATTTCCACCAGCAACTCACCCGCCCGCTCGACTTTGCTCGCGCCGTCCTGAGCCTTGCCCAGGGTCTGCTGCATGGACAGCGCCGCGCGGTCCGAACCGGCCTGCAAGTTGCTGATCATCTGCTGGATGCTGCCCGTGGACTCTTGCGTCTTTTGCGCCAGGGTACGCACTTCCGAGGCCACCACCGCGAACCCGCGACCGTGATCGCCGGCACGCGCAGCCTCGATCGCCGCATTGAGGGCCAACAGGTTGGTCTGCTCGGCAATGCCACGAATCACATCCAGTACCGAGGAAATGGCATCGCTTTCCTCTTTGAGGTCCCCGATGATCGCTGCAGTCTCCTCGGCCTGGCCGGACAACTGGCGGATCAGCCCGATGGTGCTTTCAATCTCGACCCGGCCCTGAGCGGTGCTGATATTGACCTGCTGCGACATGTGCGCCGCATCGTTGGTGCTTTGCGCCACCTCTCGCACCGTTGCGCTCATCTGGTTGATCGCCGTGGCGACCAGTTCAGTGCCCTGGCGTTGTTGCTCGACACTCTGGCTGGTCTGGATCGTCACCGTGGAAGACTCTTCCGCCGCCGTCGCCACTTGTGCCGTGGCGTTGCCGATTTCCTGCACCACCCCGCTGATCTCCTGGGCCATGCGGTTGAGGTTGCGGGAGATCTGGCCGAACTCGTCCTTGCCTTCGTGACTTGCCCGGGCAGTGAGATCACGCTCCGCCAGGTCATTGAGGACCTGATTCACGTCGCGCACCGCCAGGTCGATCATGCGGATGATCAGGTACGACAGCACCGCCACCGCCAACAACGCAACGACCACGGCACCGAGCGTCAGCCACAGGGCACGGCTGGCGCTATCGCGCTCGTGCATGGCCAGGCGGCTGACACTCTGACCGAGGGCTTCTTCCACCTGGCCCATCAGGTCGATCCGTTGGGTCGCGGTTTCAAACCAGTCTTGCGGCTTGATGCCCAGCGACTGGCCCAGCGGCACCTCGAATGCCAGGCGCTGCAACCGGGCAACATCGACGGCCGCCGGCTCGCGCATCTGATCATCGAACTGCTGCAACAAGACGGGTGGGGCCTTGCGACGGAAAGCGTCCAGGTAGGCGGTAAATTCACCCCAGTTGCGGCTGAACCGTGACAACAGCCCTTCGTCGAAGCGGTCCTGGGCGAACACCAGGCCGAGCACGACGCGCTCGCGCCCGGCCCGTTCTTTCATTTCGATGAATTGATTGAGTGCGCCGAGCGCATGAACAATGGTCGCGTTATTGATGGTCGCTTCCAGGGAGTGGGTGTAACCGATCAATACTTGAATAATGTCGGTGTAGCGAACACCGGATTCGGTGCTGCTGATATTTAACTTGTCGACTTGTGCACGCACACTGGACAACTCATCCAAGGCACTAATGACCTTGGTGAGTTGATTGTTCCCCGACACCGGCAATTCACGAATCACAGCGACCGATGTGTCGGCATCCCGGCGCATCTGGGCCAGCCGGTCACCCATGGATTTACCGCCGCTACCGAGGAAAACCCCGCTGACACCGCGTTCGCGCTGGAGGGTGGTGATGAGCAGGCTGAGTTTCTGGGCGGTGGCGCTGGCGGTCACCGTCGCGTCCATGTCGCGCAGCGTTCGGTAGTTATCGCCGACAAAAATACCGGCCAGGGTCAGGAATCCTAATAACGGCAGTAAAAGAATCAATAAAAGTTTCAGACGTAGCGGTGCATTCCTGAGCATATTCGTTCAAGCCTCATTCCATACTCGATTAGTTGACGCGCGGCGCTGTTGTAAGAAGGGATTTTGTACACGCTGATCGTGGGGTGATATTAACCCAATATCAAATGGCCATCACCCCTAATATCCTACCGTACAGCGTTTATCTAAGCGCCAAGTGCAGAATTTGAATTTGCCTTGATCAAGATCAATAACCTGGCATTTAGTTGATGAGTGGCGGTACGTCACGCCTGAGTCTTGTGCCGGGTGCAAGCCCCCTCCCCGGAGGCGGATTCAGGCACCACCGCGCGCCGGCCCCGCATGCGTTCCACCAGGGACAGCACCGCGACATAGAACACCGGCACCCACAGCACCCCGAGCACGGTCGCGGCCAGCATTCCGCCGATCACCCCGGTGCCGATCGCGCGCTGGCTGGCCGCACCGGCATCGCTGGCAAGCGCCAGGGGCAGCACGCCCAGGATGAACGCCAGCGAGGTCATGACAATCGGCCGGAACCGCAAGCGCGCCGCCTGTGCCGCGGCCTGCGCCAGGCTTGCCCCTTCGGCGTGCAACGCCCTGGCGAACTCGACGATGAGGATCGCGTTCTTCGCGGACAAGCCGATGATGGTGATCAAGCCGACCTTGAAGTAGACATCGTTGGGCAAGCCCATCACCGTCACCGCCAGTACCGCACCGAGCACACCCACCGGTACGATCAGCAGCACCGCGAACGGGATCGCCCAGCTCTCATAGAGCGCAACCAACACCAGCAACACCATCGTCAACGACAGACCCACCAACAGCGGCACCTGATCGCTGGCCTGCTGCTCTTGCAACGACAGCCCTGCCCACTCAAGACTGAAGCCGGCCGGCAACTGCCGGGCAATCGCCTGCAACGCGGCCATTGCCTGGCCGGTGCTGTAGCCCGGCGCGGCATCCCCGGAAAAACGCAGCGATGCCGAGCCGTTGTAGCGACCGATCTGCAACGGCCCGACCTGCCACTCGAACCGACTGAAGGCTTCCAGCGGCACCAGACGGCCTTGGCGATTGGGCACCTGCAGGCGCAGCAGCGCTTGCGGGGTCTGCCGGCTGGCGCCGTCGGCCTGGATGATCACCCGTTGCATGCGTCCCTGGTTGACGAATTCGTTGACCTGCTCCGACCCCAGCGCCGAAGACAACGCCGCGCTGATCACCTCGAAACCCACGCCCAGGGCCTCGGCCTTCTCGCGGTCGATGCTGACCTTGATTTGCGGCGCATCAGCCAGGCCATCCTCCCTCAAGTGTGCGATCACGGGCGAGGCCTTGGCCGCCTCCAGCAATTGGCGACGCGCCGCCAGCAGAGCCTCGTGCCCCTGCCCTGCGAGGTCCTGCAAGCGCAAATCGAAGCCGCTGGAGGTGCCGAGGCCGTCCACCGGCGGCGGCACGACGCTGTACAGCGTGCCATCGGCCACGTCCTCGAAGGCGGCGTTCGCCCGCCGGGCCACCTCTTCGCTGGTCTGGCCACTGCCGCGCAACGACCAGTCCTTGAGGGTGACGTAGGACAACGCTGCGTTGGCCCCTTCCCCGGAAAAGCTGAAGCCCATGATCGCCAGCACCTGATCGGTGGCCGGTTGGGCCAGGGCATATTTTTCCCACGCCTGGACCGTCACGTCCGAGCGCGAGGCCGAGGCGGCGGGCGGCAGCTGGATATCGGTCACGATGTAGCCCTGGTCTTCCTCGGGCAGGAACGAGGACGGCAACCGGGCATAGGCGAAGGCCAGCACCAGCAGCAACGCCAGGTACAGGCACAGGCTGCGGGCACGGCGGCGCAACCAGCGTTCGCCCAGCCGGTCATAGCGCCGGGCCAGGGCCTGGAAGTGGCGATTGAAGCCCTGGGCCCAACGCGGCACGCGCACCGGGCGCGTCGGGTCAACCGGCTTGAGCAGGGTCGCGCACAAGGCCGGCGTCAGGCTCAGCGCGAGAAAACCGGAGAACAGGATCGACACCGACAGGGTCATCGCGAACTGCTGGTAGATCACCCCCACCGAACCGCCCATGAATGCCAGGGGCAGGAACACCGCCGACAGCACCAGGGTGATGCCGACAATCGCCCCGCTGATCTGCTGCATGGCCTTGCGGGTCGCGGCCTTGGGCGACAGGTGTTCCTCGCTGATCAGCCGCTCGACGTTTTCCACCACGACAATGGCGTCGTCCACCAGGATCCCGATCGCCAGCACCATGCCGAACAGCGTCATCATATTGATCGAGAAGCCCAGCGGCGCCATGACCGCCATCGTGCCCAACAGACAGACCGGCACCACCACCGCCGGGATCAGCGTATAGCGCAGTTTCTGCAGGAACAGCAGCATCACCAGGAACACCAGGACCATGGCTTCGATCAGCGTGTAGAGGACTTGCTTGATCGCCACCTCGACAAAATACGAGGTGTCGTAGGGCACGCTCAGGGCCATGTTCGCCGGCAAGGTGCTCGACAGTTGATCCAGCCGCAGCTTGATCGCCTCCGCGGTTTCCAGCGCGTTGGCGCCCGGTGCCAGTTGCACCGACATGGCCGCCGCCGGCTTGCCGTTCAGCCGCGCGTCGAAGCGGTAGTCCTTGCGCCCCAGTTCAACCCGCGCCACGTCGCGAATCCGCACGCTGGAGCCGTCGTCATTGGCCCGCAGCACGATGTTGCCGAAAGCCTCCACCGAGTCCAACTGCCCTTGCACCATGACGGTGGCGGTAATGTGCTGGTCCGCCGGCCCGGGCCGCTCGCCCATGCTGCCGGCCGGCACCTGGATGTTCTGCCCGGCGATGGCCCTGCCCACATCGCTCATCGACAGGTCATAACCCACCAGGCGCGCCGGATCGACCCAGATCCGCATCGCCCGCTCGGCGGTGTACATCTGCACCCGCCCGACCCCGGCCACCCGACGGATTTCATTGTTGATCGCGCGAGCGGCATAGTCCGCCAACCCGACGGAGTCCTGCTGGTCGTCGGTGTAGGACAAGGCATACACCAACAGGAAATTGGAGCGGGCCTGCTCCACCTCCAGGCCTTGCTCGATCACCGCCTGGGGCAAGCGACCGACCACCCGTTGCAGGCGATTCTGCACGTCGACCTGGGCCATGTCCGGGTCGGTGCCCGGCTTGAAGGTAATGGTGGTTTCGGCACCGCCGTTGGCACTGTTGGACTCGTAGTAAAGCAGGCCTTTGAGGCCGTTGAGCTCTTCTTCGATCAGGCTGGTGACGTTCTGGCTGACGATCTGTGCCGACGCCCCTGGGTAATAGACACTGACGTTGATTTGCGGCGGCGCCACGTCCGGGTACTGGTTGACCGGCAGACGCCCCAGGGTCAGCGCACCCGCCAGGGCGATCAGCAGTGCGATGACCCAGGCGAAGTTCGGACGGTTGATGAAAAAATCCGGCATGGTGTGCTTCCCAAGGTCGGTCAGTGGCGAGCTTGCTGCCCGGCCAGAGTGACAACGTGGACCTGCGTCCCCGCGCTGAGCTTGTCGGCCCGCTCGATCACCACCTGCTCGCCGGCCACCAGGCCCTGGGTGATCTGCCAGTCGGAACCGAGCATGGCGCCGGTGCTGACCACCCGCTCACGGACCACGCCACTGTCGTCCACCAGCATCAACCGGGCCTGACCGTCGGCGCCGCGCTGCACGGCCTGCTGCGGCACGAACAACGCTTGCCGGTCGACACCGGCCGGCGCGATCACCCGCACGTACATGCCGGGCAGCAGGAGGTTGTCCGGGTTGGGAAACTCACCGCGCAAGGTCACCTGGCCAGTGCTCCGGTCCACGGAGATGTCGGAAAACATCAAGGTGCCACGGCGTAACTGGGGAGGATTGCCCACTTGCACCGTCACCTGCGCCGTACCGTTGCCATCGAGGCTCAGGCGTCCGCTGGCCAGTGCCTGCTGCAAGGCCACCACCTGGTCGGCGGACTGGGTGAAGTCAGCGTAGATCGGGTCCAGTTGCTGGACTCGCGCCATTTGCGTCGCCTCGTCCTGCCCCACCAGCGAACCTTCGCTGACCAGAGCCCGACCGATGCGCCCGCTGATCGGCGCACGCACCTGGCAGTAACCAAGGTTGAGCCGCGCACTGGCCACGTCGGCCTGGGCCGCCAGGCGATTGGCCTGGGCGCTCTTGAGGTCGGACATGGCTTCGTCGAAGGCTTGCGGGCTGACGGCGTTGATCGCCACCAGTTGCTTGAAACGCTGCACCTGGGCGTTGGCCCGATAGACATCGGCCTCGGCCCGCGCCAAGGCACCCTCGGTGCGCATCAGCGCAGCCTTGAGCGGCGCCGGGTCGATGCTGAACAGCAACTGGCCGGCCTTGACGTCGCTGCCTTCCTGGAAATGCCGGGTCAGCACCACCCCGGCCACCCGCGCGCGCACCTCGGCGATGCGCACCGGCTCGATCCGTCCAGGCAAGTCCGTGGTCATGGCGAACGCCCGAGGCTGCACCGTCAGCGTCTTCACTTGCGGCACCGCCGCAGCCGGTTCGGCCGGTGCTTGCCGGTCGCCGCACGCGCTTAAACCCAGCAAGCCCAGCAACACCCAGGCGGGTGCCATCGCGGCGAAAATCTTCTGCATGGTCACTCCCTGCCCAATGAAAAAAGGCCCGCCGATTGCAATCGACAGGCCCCAATACCCCGTGGGAATGGGCTCGCTCGCGAAAGCGTCATCCCATCCAGCATCACTTCAAGCTGACCCACCGCTTTCGCGGGCAAGCCCGCTCCCACAGGTAATGTCGGCGAACACATCACGTGCAAACCCCACCCAACCTCTGTGGGAGCGAGCTCGCTCGCGAAGGCGTCATCCCATCCAGCATCACTTCAAGCTGACCCACCGCTTTCGCGGGCAAGCCCGCTCCCACAGGTAATGTCGGCGAACACATCACGTGCAATCCCCACCCAACCCCTGTGGGAGCGAGCTCGCTCGCGAAGGCGTCATCCCATCCAACAACACTTCAAGCTGGCCCACCGTGTTCGCGAGCAGGCAGCGAAAACGCTCAATCAACGCGCTCACCGCTCGTTGAGGCTGCTCGCTGCCTGGAACAGGATCTTCGCCACGAAGTCGACCTCCTGCTCGGTGATGATCAACGGCGGCAGCAAGCGCACTGTCGCACCGTGCCGCCCACCGAGTTCGACGATCAAGCCGTGTCGCAGGCAAGCCTGCTGGAAGGCCTTGGCCCTGGCCGTGTCCACTGGTGGATGGCCCTGGGCATCCGGCGCCCCCTGAGGATCGACGATTTCCATGCCAAGCATCAGGCCACGGCCGCGAACATCGCCCACCCAGGCGAATTCGCTCTGCAACGCCTCAAGCTGTTTGCGCAGTTGCGCACCCACCGTTTCGGCGTGCTTGACCAGGCCTTCATCGCGGATAAAGCGCAAGGTCGCGGTGCCCGCCGCCATCGCCAGCTGATTGCCGCGGAAGGTGCCGGCGTGAGCGCCCGGCTGCCAGACGTCCAGCGAATCGTTGTAGACCATGACCGACAACGGCAAGCCACCGCCAATGGCCTTGGACAACGTGATGACATCCGGGGTGATGCCCGACTGCTCGAAACCGAACATCCGGCCGCTACGGGCGATGCCGCACTGGATCTCGTCGACGATCAACGGGATGCCATGGGCGTGGGTCAGTCGGCGCAGTTCCTGCAACCAGCGATCCGGCGCGGCAATCACCCCGCCCTCGCCCTGGATCGGTTCCAGGATCATCGCCGCCGGCGCGGTCACGCCGCTCTCCGGGTCGTTGAGCAAGTGTTCGAGGTAACGCACGTTCAAGGTGACCGCCTGGTCGCCGGCCACACCGAACGGGCAACGGTAGTCGTGGGGGAACGGCAGGCGCTGTACACCCGGCATCAACGCACCGAGGGCATTCTTCGGCGACAGGTTGCCGCTGATGGCCAGCGTGCCCAGGGTCATCCCGTGGTAGGCCCCTTCGAATGCCAGCACCGAGTGCCGGCCAGTCGCGGTGCGGGTCAGCTTGAGGGCCGCCTCCACCGCATCGGCCCCGCTTGGGCCGCAAAACTGGATGCGTGCGTTGCGAGCGAACTCGGCAGGCAAGCAACCGAAAATTTCCTGGACGAACGCGTCCTTGACCGGCGTCATGAGGTCCAGGGTGTGCATCGGCACGCCCGCGGCCATGACCTGGGTGATGGCTTCGATGATCACCGGATGATTGTGCCCCAGGGCCAGGGTGCCAGCCCCTGCCAGGCAGTCGACGAACACTTGCCCGCGGCTGTCCTGGACATAAATGCCATGGGCCCTTTCGAGCACCAGCGGAATGCGCCGCGGGTAACTGCGGGCGTTGGATTCCTGTTGTTGCTGGCGTTCCAGCAGCGGCGTCGGATCGAGGCAGTAAGGGCTCGACAGACCGGTATGCAACAGGCGTAGCTGTTGCGCGCCACCCGCTGTGACATTCGAAAAAGCACTCATGATTTCCTCCATGGAGGCTGGGTTTGGAAGGGAACTGCAGCCTGGAAACACATCGCTGACCTGCACCCTCGAGCGCGGGGAGATTGCCTCCCCGCGCCTTCGGTTTTACATGTCGTAGCGCAGGATCATCCCCACCGTGCGCGGTGCGCCGACGTCGATGATGGTGTCGTCGCGGTTGTTGGTGATGTATTCCTTGTCGAACGCATTCTTGACGTAGGCAGACACAGCGACATTCTTGGTGACTTTGTACTCGGTATTGAAGTTGACCAGCACATAAGCGTCGCTCTTACGCTCCCCACTGACCTTGCCGTTGGAGTCGAACTCGTACTCCGAGGGCGCAGTGCTCTGATAGACAATGTCCGTGCCGAACATCAGGCGATCATCGAAGCGATAGACACCGCCCACCGACGCCTTGTATTTCGGCGAATAGAGGAACGACTCGCCGCTCCTGTCCTGGCCATTGTCAGCAACGAAGTCCTTGTATTTGCTATCGGTAACGGCGCCGCCGAAATTCAGGGTCAGCTGCTCGGTGATGTCTTTCTCGACGAAGACTTCCAGCCCCTTGATGTCACTGCGACCGGCGTTGTAGATATCAATGACGGTGCTGCCGGGCTGCCGAACGCTGACCTGCTGATCTTTCCAGTCGGTGTAGTACAGGTTGGCGCGGGCACGCAGGCTCTTGTCGAAGAACGAACCGCGATAGGACAGCTCGTAGTTGGTGGTGTATTCCGGGTCGTAGGCTTGGTGACCGCTACCGGAGCGCAGGTTGACACCGCCGCCGCGATAACCCTTCTGCACCATGAAGCCAAGGTACTGATCCGTTGCCAGCTCGTAGTCGATACCGAGTTTCGGCAACACGGCATCAAACGACTTTTTGATTTTCTCGGGAACGAAACGGCCGTCTGCCTCGATGTCGGTATCGTTCGTCTCGTGGTCGTAACGCAGGCCGGTGATCAATGTCCAGCGCGGCGCGAACGTCCAGTTGACTTCACCGAACACCGCCTTGTTTTCAATCTTGGTATCACCCTTGACCGTGCGAGCCAGCACGTTGTCGAACAACAGCCGGTCATGGAACTTGTTGGTGTTGTGGCCGTAATAGGCACCGATGAAACTCTTCACCGTGTCCGAGTCGTAATTCAGACGCAACTCCTGGCTGAACAGGTTACCGTCCTGTTTACGCAGAACGACCTCGTTGTCCACGGCATTCTGATCGAAGTCCAGGCGGTTGCTGTAGTCCGAGCTGGTGTTGGCGGTCATGCTCGTCAACGACCAGGCATCGTTCAGACGATGATCCACCTTGGCGCTGACGGTGTCCTGCTTGAGGTTGTCGAAGGCTTCGGTGTTGGATGAAATGTCGTAATAGCTGGGCTTGCCGTCGGAACCACGCATGGTCGAGCGATCACCCTGGCGGTGTTCGTTGTGGGCGTAGGTCAGCAGGACGTCGGTGTCGTCATTGGGCAGGATCAGCAATTTGCCGCGGGCGTTGCTGGTGCGGTGCGGGTTGGCATCCTTGTCGAGCGTGGTGTTGCGGATGTAGCCGTCACCGTCGGAATAGTCCACGGCGATACGACCGGCGATCTTGTCGTCGACGATGGCGCCGCCACCGGCAACCGCGGCCCCATGCTCACCGTAGTTACCAACGTTGGTTTGCGCCGAGAAGCTTGGTTCGAAGGTTGGATTCTTGGTGCGGATTACCACCGCACCGGCCAGGGAGTTGCGGCCCTGGGTGGTGGATTGCGGGCCGAGGAAGACTTCGACCTGCTCGGCGTCCCACAGCGGAACCGGGCTCAAGGTCAGCGCGCGGTTCGGCTGTACGGCACCGTCGACATACACCGACACCGCACCGTTCAGGGCCGCCGGGCCCTGGTCATCGAAACCGGATACCGGCACGCCACGAATGCCCCAGTTTTCGTTGCCAGCCTGGCTGTAGACGCCTGGCGTGCGGGCAAACACATCCACCAGGTCTTTGTCGGCGTGTTCACGCAGGCTCTTGTCAGTCATGACCACCACGCTGGACTGGGTCTGGTCCAGGGTACGGTCAATTTTTTCACCGGTGACGGTGATCGGAGCGATCTCCATCTTGCCGGCCTCTTCAGCCGCCCACGCACCGCTGCTCAGGCCCAACGCCGACCCCACAGCCAACGCAATTGTAGTCTTTTTGAAATTCACGCCCCGCTCCCCTGCGACAGATATTTTTGGTTTTCTTCGAGCTGGCTGAAGGCTGTTCGGTGCCAGCGGAGCGGAGTCTAATCCAAAAAATTATTTAAATAAATAGTATTGATAATCTCTCTCATTTGTACCTAATATGCCGTCCTGTATTGTTTTGCATACATTTACAGACCCGTCCTACATCTGCGACCACTGCCTTGCTGTTCCGGTCGTGACGGGTCGAAAAAGTTATAAGAGGATGCGCAAGGATGACCTCAATCGAACACCTGAACGGGCGTTCCGAGCCTGTTCCATTGGCTTGCACGGATGGCAGCGCAACGGCGTTACCCGTGCTGGTACAGGCCACACCAGGGCAGTCGATCCACGACCTGGAAGCTTCGATTCGCGAACGCCTGCCCCACCTGCTGGCGACCGTTGGCGGTGTCCTGTTTCGCGGATTCGGCGTGCCCACCCCGATCGACTTCAAGCGCTTCGCCGCCAGCTTCGGCGCGCCGCTGGCCAGCTACGAATTCGGCTCCACGCCCCGCAGTAAAGTCTTTGCCGGGGTCTACAGCTCCACTGAATACCCGGCCCACCAGTTCATCCCCCTGCACAACGAACAGGCCTACACCCGGCCCTGGCCTTCGCGCATCTGGTTCCACTGCATCAAGGCCAGCGAGACCGGCGGCGAAACGCCGATCGCCGACAGTCGCCTGATCTACCAGCGCATACCCGACGGAATCCGTGAGCTGTTCGCCCGCCGCGAGCTGCTTTACGTGCGCAACTACAGCGGCGCCCTGGACCTGCCCTGGGAGAAGGTCTTCAACACCCAGGATCGGGCCCAGGTCGAGCGTTACTGCCAGGACAACGACATCGAGTGGGAATGGAAAGCCGACGGCGACCTGCGCACCCGCCAGCGCTGCGCGGCGGTGCAACAGCACCCCGATACCGGCGAATGGGTCTGGTTCAACCAGGCGCACCTGTTCCATGTGTCGGCCATCGAGCCGAGCGTGCGCGCCAGCCTGCTGGCGGCGGTGGGTGAAGAGAACCTGCCGCGCCATGTCTATTTCGGCGATGGCTCGGCCATCCCCGACGCCATGCTCGACACCGTGCGCGAAGTCTATCGCCAGACCGCCATCAGCTTCCCCTGGCAGCCCGGCGACGTTCTGATGCTCGATAACCGACTGGTGGCACACGGTCGCAATCCTTATACCGGTGACCGCAAGGTCATCGTGGCCATGGCGTGAATTGCAGATGTTTTCATTCAAACAGTGGATCGAAGTGCTGGAGTCCAACGCCCGGCATTTTCCAGAGCGTGCGGCCCTGCACTTTTTGCCGGACGGCGTAGAGATCGGCGAAACCCTGACCTTTTCCCAATTGCACGAGCAGTCCCAGTCCCTGGCCGCCGCGTTGCAGGCACGCTACGCGCCGGGTGACCGGGTGTTGCTGATGCTGCCCAGCAGCCTCGACTACGCCCGCGCATTCTGTGCCTGCCTGTACGCAGGCATGATCGCGGTGCCGCTGTTCCCGCCGCCGTCACGTAAACCGCGTCACCTCGAACGCGTGCGAAACGTGGTGGTGGACGCCAAGCCGGCGCTGATCCTGGCCCCGGCGGAGCATTGCGAAGGCTTGCGAGAACTGGTGCAAGGCCGGGTCGACGTGCTGACGGTCCAGCACCTGGGCACGCCAGCCGCCAGCCAGTGGCAACGCCCGGCCATCGACGGTTCGACCGTGGCCTTCCTGCAATACACCTCAGGCTCCACCGGCTCGCCCAAAGGCGTCGAGGTGCGTCAGCGCAACCTGATCGCCAACGTCGAGCTGATGCGCCAGGCCTACGGTTTCGATGAGCACGGCGCCATGGTCAACTGGCTGCCGCTGTACCACGACATGGGCCTGATCGGCGGCCTCCTGGCGCCGCTCTACAGTGGCATGCCCTGCTACCTGATGGCTTCGCAGACCTTCGTCAACGCACCGTCCACCTGGTTGCAGGCCTTGAGTCGCTACCGTGGCACCGTGAGTTTCGCCCCCAATTTCGCCTACGCCCTGTGCAACCGGGTGGTCAGCGACAACCTGATCGCCCAACTCGACCTGAGCGCCTGGAAACACGCCATCAACGGCGCCGAGCCGATCCACCCCGGCACACTGGATGCCTTCGCCCAGCGCTTTGCCGCCTGCGGCCTCAACCCGCTGGCGATCAGCCCCGGTTATGGCCAGGCCGAAGCGACGCTGTGTGTCAGCGCCACCCCGGCGGATGTGCTGCCGGTGGTGTTGCGCCTGGACAAGGCTGTGCTGGAAACCGGCCGCGCGGCCCTGGCGAACGCCGATGCCGCCGCCGTCGAATTCGTCGCCTGTGGCTTCCCGCAGGCCTTGCACAGCATCGCCATCGTCGACCCGCAGACCCACGAGCGTTGCGCCGCTGATCGCATCGGCGAAGTCTGGCTCAAGGGCCCGAGCAACGCCGAGTCCTATTGGAAAAACCCCGAGGCCACCCGCGAAGCCTTTGAAGCACAGATCGTCGGTTCCTCCGAGCACTACCTGCGCTCCGGCGACCTGGGTTTCATGCACGAAGGCCAGGTGGTGATCTGCGGACGGCTCAAGGACCTGTTGATCCTCAACGGGCGCAACCTCTACCCCCACGACATCGAGTTCGCCATCACCGATGCCGAGCCCGGCATCCGCACCGGGCGCATCGCCGCGTTCTCGGAAATGGACCCGGTCCTGGGCCGCGAGAAACTGGTGATCGTCGCCGAGCCGCAGCGCAAGTTCGTCGACCCGGCGCGGCATCCGGCGCTGTTCGCGTCGATGCAGAACGCCGTGCGTGAAGCCGCCGACTGTGGCATCGACCAGATCGTGCTGGTGGAAGCCGGCACCATCCCGATGACCACCAGCGGCAAGATCGCCCGCCAGGGCGCACGCAAGCAACTGGCGGCGGGCACGTTGAGCATCATCGCCCAGAGCGGCGGGCCGGCGCCTTCCCCGCGTGAAACCCTTGATGCAGGCCAGCTCAAGGCCCTGGTCCAGGCGTCGAAACACGAGGCCCAAAGCGCCTGCCGCCAATGGCTCGCGCAGACCTTGCACGAGGTCAATCCGTACCTGGCCGTGGATTTCCAACAGAGCCTGGTAGGCCAGGGACTGGACTCCATCAGCGTCGCCGATTTCGCCGCACGCCTGCACCGGGACCTGGGTTGGAACCTCGACACCCAGGACCTGTTCGGCGAGCAGACCCTGGCGCAATGGGCCAAGGCCCTGCTGGATTTCCTCAGTGAGCCGCCAGCGGCCGAGCGACCCTCGACGGCGCGCGACAACGCCAGCGAACATCGCCAATCCTTCGCCCAGCGCCGCCTGTGGTTCCTGCGCCAACTCAACCCGGACGACACCCGGCACAACCTAGTGCTGCACCTGAGCCTGCGAGGTCCACTTGAAATCGAGGTGCTGGCCGAGCGCTTGAGCGCCTTGGTCAACCGACACAGCGTATTGCGCACGGTCTACCGCGATGGCATCGACGGCCCGCAGCAACAGGTGCAGCCCGCCACGCCGGTCGCATTGGACTGGCACGACCTGCAAGGGCAGAGTGAGGCGCAGCAACGGCAAGCGCTGCGCGACGCCCTGGCACGCGAACACGCCACCCCGGTCAATCTCACCGAGGGGCCGCTGCTGCGCGCCCAACTGCTGAGCCGTGACGCGCAGCAACACGACCTGCTGCTGACCCTGCACCACATCGCCTTTGACGGGCGTTCGGCGCAAGTGCTGCTGGCGGAGTTGGCCGGTGTAGCGAACGCCCAACAACCGGTGCAATACCTCGATTTCGCCCAGTGGGAAGCGACCCACTGGAGCGAACAGCGGATCGCCACCGAGCAGGACTTCTGGCGCGCCCACCTGGCCGGCCTGCCGCAGACCCTCGAACTGGGCGGCAGCGGCCAGGCCCAGGGTGAACACAGCCTGCACTTCAACGTGCCCCAGGCCACCTGCGAACAACTCTCGGCATTGGCCCGCGAGCGCGGCATGACCCTGTTCATGCTGTTGCTGGCCCACTACCAACTGGTGCTCAAGCAACTGGGCGGCCAGCAACGGTTCCTGCTCGGCACCGACGTCAGCGGTCGACCGTTGGCGGAGCACCACGACGTGATCGGTTTCTTCGTCAACCAACTGACCCTGCGCTGCGACCTGCACGGTGAGCCGACGCTGGCCGGTTTTCTTGAGCGGGTCCGCGATGAAGCGCGTCTGGCGTATGCCCACCAGGGCCTGCCGTTCGACCTGGTGGTTTCGGCCCTGGCGCCGCAACGCCTGCCCGGCCACTCGCCGCTGTTCCAGGTCAAGCTCAACTATCAACCGTCCCGCGTCACACCCGCCAGCATCGCCGGTGCGCAGTTGGACACGCTGGAAGTGGCGCAGGCGCCGGGGGATTTTCACCTGGTGCTGGACCTGGTGCACGGCACCGATGGCCTGGAAGCGACCCTCAAGTACCGCGGCGAATACTTCGACCAGGACCGTGCCTTGCGCCTGCAACACCTGTGGACGCGCCTGCTGGAAGACACCCGCCAGCAGCTGGACGAGCCGCTGCCGGCGCTGGCTGCGCGCGTCGACGCCTGGGACCAGGCGTTCCAGCGTGAGCGCCAGCAGGCCCAGGCGCAGACCGGACGCAGCCAGATGCTGCAAGCCAAACGTCGTTCCATGCCCCTTTAACCGAGTCGGATGCCGTTATGTCTATCGTGCCCCCATCGCCCCGCGCCCTAGGCGCCGTGCGTCGCAAAGCCATGAACGTCTCGGAACAGCGACTGGTCACCGAGCGCCTGCTCAGCCCCGAACACGCCCTGCCGCTGGTGATCGAACCGGCGGTCAGCGGCGTTGACCTGGTCGCCTGGGCCGCCCGCGAACGCGAGTCTCTGGAGCAAAAACTGCTGCAATACGGCGCCTTGTTGTTTCGCGGGTTCAACGTGGCGTCGGTCGAGCAGTTCGACCAGGTGATCGCCGCGCTCTCCCCTGGCGCCCTCGAATACATGTTCCGCGCCTCGCCCCGAACCCGGGTCGGCGGCAACATCTATACCTCGACCGACTACCCGGCCGACCAGATGATTTTCCCCCACAACGAACACTCCTATTCGCCACGCTTCCCGCTGCGATTGTTCTTCTACTGTCAGCTCGCTTCCGAGACCGGTGGCGAAACGCCGATCGGCTCGACCCGCGCGGTCAAGGCCCGCATCAGCCCGGAAATCGAAGCACGCTTCCGGGAAAAAGGCGTGTTGTACGTGCGCAACTATGGCGACGGTTTCGGCCTGCCCTGGCAGAGCGTGTTCCAGTCCGAAGATCGCAGCGAAGTGGAAACCTACTGCGCCAGCGTCGGCATCGAAGTGGAATGGAAGGACAACAATCGCCTGCGCACCCGTCAGCGCGGGCCGGCCGTGGTGCGTCATCCGCGCACCGGCGAAGAAGTCTGGTTCAACCACGCGACCTTCTTTCACATCAGCACCTTGCCACCGCGCATCCGGGATTCGCTGCAAAGCAACTTCAGCGACCTGGACCTGCCCACCAACACCTTCTACGGCGACGGCGAACCGATCGAGCCGCAGGTACTGGAGTCGCTGCGAGCGGCCTACCTCGACTCGCTGGTGCGATTCAGCTGGCAGCCGGGCGACGTGTTGTTCATCGACAACATGCTCGCGGTGCACGGTCGCGAACCCTTTACCGGCAAGCGCGCAATCATGACCGGCATGGCCGAAGCCCTGCTGTCGAGCGACGTCGCCGTTTGACTTCCAACGGGTCCACCCACCGCTTGCCAGCGGCTCGCTCGACTCTCGGTCAGCGAGCCCCGGCGGGCGCGGTGTCACCCCGATCCAAGCCCCCTTTCCAGACGAGTTGAACATGAGCGGACTTCAAGGTTTTCGTATCTCGCCGCAACAGGCAGCCCTCTACCCACACCTCAATGGCGTCGCCGCGCACCCTTACGGCTGTCACCTGCAATGGACGCTGTCCGGCCCGACGGACGTCGACGCGCTGGACAACCGCCTGCGCACGCTGCTGGCCGACTGCGAGATCCTGCGCACGCGCCTGATGCCGGTGCCCGGCCTGCGCCACCCGGTGCAAGTGATCGACGACAGCGGCTCGCTGGCGGTGACGTCGGTGGACCTGCGCCAACGTCCTGTCGCCGAACAGGAGGCCGAACTGGCGCGCCTGGCATCGCAGCCGCGGGACTGGACCACGCCGCTGGCCGTGACCGTGGTGCAACTGTCCGATGACCGCGCCGTGCTGGACCTGGCCGGCGCCAGCAGCCATTTCGACCTCGCCAGCCTCAGGTTGCTGGCGAACATGCTGTTGCAGGACACCCCACCGGACCTGTCCGAGACCCTGCAGTACGCCGACTACGCCGAATGGCGCTGGAGCCTGGTTGAAGACGAACCGGACCACCCGGGCACGCGCTTCTGGAAAACCCTGGGCCAGACCGAGCAGCCCACCTTGCAGCTGTCCCTTGAGGCGCCCTGCGGCAGCGGTTTTGCCCCAGCACGGCACACGCTGGCGCTGCCGGACGACCTCAGCCGTCACCCGAGCCTGAACGCAGACCTGCTATTGGCGGCCTGGGCAGCGGTGCTCGGCCGGTTGGCGGGCCAGCAACAGGTCCCGGTCACGCTGATCCATGAAAGCCGTGGCGTCGAGCTGGAAAGCGCCCTCGGCCTGTTCGAACAGGGCCTGCCCCTGAACATCGACCTGGATGCCCAGGCCACCCTGGCCCAGCAGAGCCAGCAGGTACGCGCCAGCGTCGAGCACGGCACCGGCTGGCAAGACTATTACACCGAGGGCTTCAGCACCGGCTACGCCTTCGCATGGCGCTCGGGCGACGCCCGGGAACGCTACGCCGACGCGCGGATGAACCCGCTCAAGGCCTGTCTGAACGTGCGCCAGTTGCCCGGCCAACTGTTGGCAGACCTGACGTACGATCGCCACGTGCTGAGCGCCGAAGCCGTGCGCTGCCTCGGCGAGCAGTGGCTGCAACTGCTGCTGGGCGCCCTGGCCGAACCGCAGCGAGCCTGGGCGCAATTGCCCTTGGGCGGCCCACTGCAATCGCAACTGCTGGATACCGGCGCCCACCTGCCGGTGATCGAACCCGTGACGCTGGTTGAACTCATCGCCCGCCAGGTTCGCCAGCAACCGGACGCCATCGCCCTCAGCGACCAGGCCGGCGACCTCAGCTACGCCCGCCTCGATGCCTGCGCCACGCGCCTGGCCCATCAACTGGTGGCTGCCGGCATCGGTCGCGACGTGCCGGTGGGCATCCTGTTCCCCCGTGGCAACGCCGCCATCGTCGCCATGCTGGCGGTGTTGAAGGCCGGTGGCGCCTACGTGCCGATCGACCCGACGTACCCGGCCGAACGCCGTGCCTACATGCTCGCCGACAGCGCCATCGCCCACATCGTCGTCAGCGCCGACCTGGCCGACAGCGTGCCGGCCAGCCTGCAACGCTTCGTCCTCGATGACTTGCAAGAGCAAGGCCACGCCGACCTGCCGCCCCTGCCCCAACCGGACCCGGACGCCCTCGCTTACCTGATCTACACCTCCGGTTCCACCGGCGCTCCGAAGGCCGTGGAAATCAGCCACGGCGCGCTGAGTTTCTCGACCCAGGTGCGCATGGCCGCCTATGAAACGCCAGTGCGCGCCTACCTGCTGCTGTCATCGTTTGCCTTCGACAGCTCGGTCGCGGGGATTTTCTGGACCCTGGCCCAAGGCGGGCGACTGGTGCTGCCGGCGCCAGGGGAAGAACTGGAGATGGCGCGCCTGGCGCAACTGGTAACCCAGCATCACGTCAGTCACGGCCTGTCGCTGCCGTCGCTCTACCAGGCGTTGCTGGAGCAGTTGCAACGGGCCGGTGGCAGCGAAAGCCTGCAATGCTGGATCGTCGCCGGCGAGGCCTGCCCGCCGACGCTGGTCAGCCAGCACCACAAGGCCCTGCCCCAGGCGCGCCTGGTGAACGAATACGGCCCCACCGAAGCCACGGTCTGGGCCAGCTACGACGTGCTGGAACCCAACCGCAGCGTCAGCATCGGTCGCCCCATCGCCGGCATGGACCTGCGCCTGCTGAACGAATTCGACCAGGCCTGCGGCATCGGCGAACCGGGCGAAATCGTCCTCGCCGGCCCGACCCTGGCCCGCGGCTACCGCAACAAACCCGACGAAACCGCCAAGGCTTTCGTCACCCTGGCCGACGGCACCCGCGCCTACCGCACGGGCGACCTGGCCTGTTGGCTGGCGGACGGGCGCCTGGCGTTCCTCGGGCGCAAGGACCACCAGGTGAAAGTCCGCGGTTACCGCATCGAACTGGGTGAAATCGAACGCCAGCTGTGCCTCCACAGCGACGTGCGCGAAGCCGCGGTGATCGTGCAGGAACACGCCGCCGGCAAGCGCCTGCTGGCCTACATCCTCGCCGCCCACGGCTATGCACCGGACTCCGAAGCGCTCAAGCGTTTCCTGGGCGAACGCCTGCCCTCGTACATGGTGCCGGCCCGGGTGCTGACCCTGGCGACCTTTCCGCGCACCCCCAACGGCAAGCTCGACGCCCGGCAACTGCCCGACCCGGATCAGTTCGACGAAAGCACTCATGTGGCGCCGCGCAACGCCATGGAAACCGCCTTGCAAGCCATCGTTGCCAAGGTGCTGAAACTGGCGTCGGTCAGTGTCACCGACAACTTCTTCGCCATTGGCGGCGACTCGATCCTGAGCCTGCAAGTGGTGGCCCAGGCCCACGAGCAAGGCATCGCGCTCTCGGCCAAGCAGGTCTTCGAGCGCCAGACCATCGCCGCCATGGCCGAAGTCGCGCAACCGCTGGCCGAGTCCGCCGCCGAACCGCTCGCCCAGAGCACCGAGTTCAGCGCCTCGGGCCTGTCCGATGACGAAATGCAAGCGCTGATGGCTGAACTGAACGAGGCCGACCTGTGAGCGGTTTCACCCGTCGCCAGGCCATCACCGTCGCCCCTTTTTACGCAGGACGCTTTCAATGACCACCGCAAAGACCACCGGCAACCCGATCGAAGACATCTACCCGCTGTCGCCGCTGCAACAGGGGATGTTGTTCCATTCCCTGCTCCACGAAGACTCCGGTGTCTATCTGATGCAGGATCGCTACCGCATCGGCGGGGCCATCGACGAAGCGCTGTTCCTCGAGTCGTGGCGCCAGGTGGTGGCGCTGCACCCGTCCCTGCGCGCCAGTTTCCAATGGAAAAGCCAGAAGCAACCGGTGCAGGTGATCCACCGCGAGGTCAAGGTGCCCCTGGATACCCTCGACCTGCGCGGCCTCGCCCCTCACGAACAGGAGGCGCGCATCCGCACCCTGCTCGAAGACGAGCAGAAAGTCGGCTTCAACCTGTCGAAGCCGCCGCTGATTCGCTTCCGCCTGGTGCGCCTGGCCGACGAGTCGTACGAATTCATTCGCAGCTTCCACCACATCCTGATGGACGCCTGGTGCATTTCCCTGGTGACGGTGGACTTCCTCAAGGTCTACGAAGCGCTGTGCAACGACCGCACTCCTGAACTGAAAAGCCCACGGCCGTTTCGCGACTACATCCAGTGGCTGCAACGCCAGGACGCGAGCAAGGCCGAACAGTTCTGGCGTGGCCAACTGCAAGGCCTCAATGCGCCCACGCCATTGACCGTGGACAACGGCGTGGCCCGCGACCGCTACACCGACGCGGTGCTGGTAGACGATCAACTGATTCACCTCAGCGCCACGCAGACCCAGGCGCTGGCCGCGTTCTGCCGCAGCCGCCGGATCACCCCGAACACCTTCTTCCAGGGCGTCTGGTCGTTGCTGCTGTCGCGCTACAGCGGGCAGCAGGACGTGGTCTTCGGCGTCACCGTAGCCGGCCGTCCGGCGGACCTGACCGGCGTGGCGGAAATGATCGGCCTGTTCATCAACACCCTGCCGCTGCGGGTCTCGGTTGACCCGAACGCTACCCTTGGCGATTGGCTGGGTGCCCTGCAGGGGCTCAACGTCGACATGCGCGACTTCGAGCACACGCCGTTGACCGACATCCAGGGCTGGAGCGATTTCCCTCGCGGCGAAACCCTGTTCGACAGCATCCTGGTGTTTGAAAACGCGCCCATCGACGAGCAAATCCTCGAGGGCGGCTTCCAGTTCAGCCTTGAAGGCATGGACCACAGCGTGCACACCCACTACGGCCTGACCGTGGTGATCCTGCCCGGCGAGCAACTGGGCATCCGCGTGTCCTATGACCGCGAACGCTTCGAAGCGTCTACCGTGCAACGCCTGCTCGGGCATATCGCCAGCCTGGTCGAAGGCATGCTGGCGGCACCGGACGCGCCCCTGGGCAGCTTTGAACTGCTGGCCGTCGAAGAACGCCAGCAATTGCTGGGCGATTGGGCGGTCAACCCACACGACTTCCCCCTCGACCAGAGCTACGCCCAGTTGTTCGCCGCCCAGGTCGCCCAGCGCGGTGATCAGGTCGTCGCGCGCTGTGACGACGAGTCGCTGACCTATGCCGAGCTGGACCGGCGCTCCACCCGCCTGGCCCACGCCTTGCGCGACGCTGGTGCCGGAGAAGATCAACTGGTCGCCCTGGTCGCTCCCCGTGGCCTGGCACTCCTGACCATGATGATCGCCGTGTTCAAGGCCGGCGCCGCCATGCTGCCGTTGGAAGTCAACCACCCGCCCGAGCGCCTGCGGGAAATCCTCGGCCTGGCCCGCGCGCCGTTGCTGGTGGTCAGCGAAGCGGCCGGCGGCTTGCTCGAGCCCTTGCTCAGTGGCCTCGACCAACCCCCTGCGGCGTTGTTCGCCGAAGCCTGCTGGAAATCCGGCAACGACGCGCCGCTGCCCCTGCTCGGTCGTCCGCAGAGCCTGGCCTACGTGCTGTTCACCTCGGGTTCGACCGGTACGCCAAAGGGCGTGATGATCGAACAGCGCGGCATGCTCAACAACATCTTCGGCAAGGTCCCGGCCCTGGGGCTGGATGCCGAGGACCGGATTCCCCAGACCGCCTCGGTGGCGTTCGACATTTCGGTGTGGCAGTTCCTCGCCGCCCCGGTGCTCGGTGCCACCGTGCACATCCTTGCGGACGAAATCGCCCACGACCCGCAGCGCCTGCTGCACGTGCTCGCCAGCGAGCGCCTGAGCGTGCTGGAAATCGTCCCGAGCCTGATGCGCACCTTGCTCGCCCTGTGCCCGTGCGACCTGCAACTGCCCGACCTGCGCTGGGTCCTGCCCACCGGTGAAGCCCTGCCGCCCACCGTGGCCCGGGACTGGTTCGCGCGCTTCCCCGACATTGCCCTGATGAACGCCTACGGGCCGGCCGAGTGCGCCGACGACGTGGCGTTCCAGCCGATCTTTGCCGCACCCGATGCCAACGTCAGCCACATGCCCATCGGCCAGCCGACCGCCAACAACCGCCTGTATGTGCTGGACGAAAGCCTGCGCCCGGTGCCGGTCGGCGTGGCCGGGGAGATCTGCGTCGGTGGCGTCGGTGTCGGCCGCGGCTACCTGCACGACCCTAAGCGCACCGCCGATGCCTTCATCGACCACCCGTCACTCGACGCTCGCGTGTACCGCACCGGTGACCTGGGACGCTGGCGTGCCGACGGGGTGATCGAATACCTCGGCCGGCGCGACCAGCAGGTGAAACTGCGCGGCCACCGGATCGAACTGACCGAGATCGAACACCGCCTCGCCCAGCATGCCAACGTGCGCGAAGCCGCCGTGCTGCTGCGGGAAAACACCGCGGGCGAAGCCTGGCTGGTGGCGTACTGGTCGGCCCATGACGACACCCTGGGCAGCGATGGGCTGAGCGACCACCTGCGGGCGCAGTTGCCGCCGTACATGGTGCCGGCGGCGTTCGTCTGCCTGGAACGCCTGCCGCTGAACAACAACGGCAAGGTCGACCGCAAGGCCCTGGCCGCCCGGGAGCTGGACTGGCAGGTCGACACCCGGCAAAGCATCGCCCCGCGCAACGCGCTGGAAAGCGCCGTGGCCGCCATCTGGGCCGAGGTCCTGGGGCGCGACAGCATTGGCGTGGAGGACAACTTCTTCACCCTCGGCGGCCACTCGCTGCTGGCGACCCAGATCGTCGCGCGGCTGCGCAGCCACTTCAAACTGGAGCTGCCGCTGCGCACGCTCTTCGAACAACCGACCGTGGCCCTGCTGGCCGACGCCATCGCCGCACGCCAGGCCGACGCCGCCGCACCGCAGGCCACCGCCCTCGCGGCGCCGACCGCCCGACCGCGCCCGGCCTTGCTGCCGCTGTCGTTCTCGCAACAACGCCTGTGGTTCATCGAGCAACTGACCCCGGGCACGACGCTGTTCAACATCCCGTTCGCCCTGCACCTCAAGGGCGACCTCAATGTCGAGGCCCTGCACGCCAGCCTGAATGACCTGCTGGCGCGCCATGAAATCCTGCGCACCGGCATCGACAGCCGCGACGGCGTGCCGAGCCAATGCATCAGCCCGTCGCTGACCATCGCCCTGCCCTTCGACGACCTTTCCGGACTTTCCACCACGGCCCGCGAGGGCGCGCAGTTCACGGCCCTGCAAAACACCTTCGAGCAGCCGTTCGACCTGGCCACCCCGCCGCTGCTGCGCGCACGCCTGCTACGCCTGGCGCCGCAGGAACACGTGCTGGGCATCGCCCTGCACCACCTGGTGTCGGACGCCTGGTCGGCCACCATCGCCCTGCGCGAACTGGCCCTGGGTTATGAAGCCCGCTGCAACGGCGCCGCCGCCCAACTGCCAGACCTGGCGCTGCAATACGCCGACTTCGCCCTCTGGCAGCGCGAACACCTGCAAGGCACCGAACTCAAGCGCCAGCTCGACTACTGGACCACCACCCTGGATCGGCGCGACAGCGAAGGCAGCCCGTTGCTGGCGCTGCCGACCGACCATCCACGGCCGTCGGTGCAAAGCTACCGCGCCGGGATCGTCCAGCGTGAACTGAGCACCGACCTCAGTGGCCGAGTGCAAGCCTTTGCCAGCCGTCTCGGCACCACGCCGTTCACGGTGCTGTTCGCCGGTTTCGCCGTGCTGATGCACCGCCTGAGCGGCGATGCCACGGTGCTGGTCGGCACCCCGGTGACCCATCGCGAGCAACCGGGCACCGAAGGCCTGCTCGGCATCCTGCTGAACAACCTGGCGATCCGGGCCGACTTTACCCCCCAGGCAGACTTCACCGCCCTGGTCAAACAAGTGGCCGAACGCCTGCGCAGTGGCCTGCAACACCAGGACCTGCCTTTCGAGCAACTGGTGGACAGCCTGCAACTGCCCCGCAGCCTCAGCCACGCGCCGTTGTACCAGGTGATGGTGGCGCAACAGTTGGCCATGGAATCGCGGCTGCGCTTCCCCGGGCTGGAATTCGAAGCGCTGGACACGCCGCTGCGGCACTCGGAATGCGACCTGGACTTGCACGTGCTGTGCCCGGCCAATGCGCCGATCCAGCTGGAGCTGATGTTCGCCCTCGACCTGTTCACCGCCGACAGCGCCCGCCAGACCCTCGCCCGCCTGGAGCACCTGCTCGAACACATGCTCGCCGAGCCGCAACGTCCGGTGGCGGCCCTGCCGCTGCTGATGGACGCGGAATGGCAACGCACCGTGGTGGAGTGGAACCGGACCGAGATGCAGGTGCCCAGCCACCTGACCTTCGCCCAACTGTTCGAACAACAGGCCGAGCGGACCCCGGAGCGCGATGCACTGTGCTTCGAGGGCCGCCGCCTGAGCTACGACGAGCTGAACCGTCGAGCCAACCAGTTGGCCCATTACCTGCGCAGCCGTGGCGTGGTCGCCAATCGTCCGGTGGCGCTGTGTGTCGAGCGCTCGTTGGACCTGTTGGTCGGCCTGCTGGGCATCCTCAAGGCCGGCGGCGCCTACGTGCCGCTGGACCCGACCTACCCGGTGGATCGCCTGGCGTACATGCTCGAAGACGCGCAACCGGCGCTGTTCCTCGGCCAACAAGGGCTGTTGGAGCAGTTGGGCGCCGACCTGCCCCGCCTGCGCCTGGACAGCGACGCGGCACACTTGGCCGACCTGCCGGACGACAACCTGCCGGCGCTCGCCGGGCCGAACGACCTGGCCTACATCATGTACACCTCTGGCTCGACCGGTAAGCCCAAGGGCACCCTGGTCACCAACGGCTCGGTGGTCAACCTGGCCTGGGCGCGCATCCATGGCCTGTATCGCCGCTACACCGACCAGCCGATGCGCACCAGCTTCAACTACTCGTTCGCCTTCGACAGTTCGGTGGCCGAGCTCATCCTGCTGCTCGACGGCCACAGCCTGTACCTGACCCCGGAAGACGTGCGCTACGACCCACAGGCGCTGGCGCAGTTCTTCGCCGAAACCCGCCTGGACGCTTTCGAATGCACTCCGGCCCAACTCAAGGCCCTGCTCGAAAGCGACGGCGTGCGCCGTGGCGAGGTGTACCTGCCGCGCTTCGTGCTGTTCGGCGGCGACGCGGTGGACGCGCAACTGTGGCAACGCCTGCCATCGATTGCCGGCAGCCGCTTCTTCAACACCTACGGCCCGACCGAATGCACCGTGGACGCCACCGGTTGTGCGGTCGATGATTTCCCCCAGCGCCCGATCATTGGCCGGCCGATTGCCAACGTGCGCACCTACGTCCTCGATGGGTTTCTCAACCCGATGCCGGTGGGCGTACCGGGCGAACTGCACATCGGCGGCGCCGGCGTGACCCTGGGCTACCTCAACCGCGCCGAGCAGACCGCCAAGGTGTTCATCGACGACCCGTTCTCGCCGGTCGAAGGCGCCCGGATGTACAAGTCCGGCGACCTGGTGCGCTGGTTGCCCGACGGCCAGCTCGAATACCTGGGACGCATGGATCACCAGGTCAAGATCCGTGGCTTCCGCGTCGAACTGGGGGAAATCGAAACCCTGATCGGCGCCCAGCCGGGCGTGCGCCAGGCCGTGGTGCTGGCCCGCGAGGACGTGCCCGGCGACAAGCGCCTGGTGGCCTACGTCACCTGTGACGAACAGGCCGACATCCATGCCTGGCGCAAGACCCTCGGCGCCGCCCTGCCCGACTACATGGTGCCTTCGGCGTTCGTGCTGCTGGATGAACTGCCGCTGACCGACAACGGCAAGCTCAACCGCAAGGCCTTGCCGGCACCGGACATCCAGGCCGCCCCGGACGCCCTCGATCCGCCCCGCAGCGCCGCCGAACAGCAACTCGCCGCGCTGTGGTCGGAACTGCTCAACGTGCCGGCGGCCCAGATCGGTCGCGACAGCCACTTCTTCTACCTCGGCGGCCATTCGCTGCTGGCGGCGGCGCTGTTTGCCCGCCTGCGCCAACAGTTCGCCACGGTGCCGCCGCTGCGCGCGGTGTTCGAGCACCCGACCCTCCAAGCCCTGGCCGCGCTGCTGGACGACCCGTTGCAAGCACCCGCCGCGACATTCCAACCGGCGCCTCGCCCGGCACGCCTGCCGCTGTCGTTCGAACAACAGCGCCTGTGGTTCCTTGAACAATTGAGTGCCGGCGGTGGCGAGTACAACGTGGTCAGCGCCGTGCAACTGGACGGCGAACTCGACACACGCGCCCTGCAAGCGGCCCTTGAACAGGTGGGCCAGCGTCACGAAATCCTGCGCAGCCGCATCGTGCGCGCCGACGACGGCGAGTTGGCACTGGTCATCGACCCCCAGGCCAACCTCACCTTGGGCGTCAGCGCCCTGGACGCGACCGACGACGCTTACTGGCAGCAGTTGACCGACGCCGCCGTCCACACCGAGACCGGGCGCCGTTTCGACCTCGCCAGCGAACAGCCGATCCGCGCCACGCTGCTACAACGCAGCGGCCGCGCCCAGTCGTTGTTGCTGCTCAGCGTGCACCACTGCGCCACCGACGATGCCTCCAGCCAGAACCTGCTGGATGAGCTGGGCCGCTGCTACAGCGCCCATGGCCAGGGCACCCGCGCCACACTGCCGGAGCTGGCGCTGCAATACCCCGACTACGCGCTCTGGCAACGCGAGCCCGCTCAGCAGGCCGCGTTCAGCAGCCAGCTGAACTACTGGCGCAACCAGCTGGAGGACGGTGATTACCTGCTGGACCTGCCCACCGAGCACGGTCGTCCCGACCAACTCGCCCCAGCGGCCGGCGCCGTGCAATGGCAACTGCCACCGGCCCTGGTCGGTCGCCTGCGGCAATTCGCCCAGCAACGCGGCGCCACGCTGTACATGCTGATGCTCGCGGCGGCGCAGCTGCTCCTGGGCCGCTACGCCAACCAGCGCGATGTGCGGGTCGGCAGCCCGGTGGCCCAACGTCCGTTCGCCGAGCTGCAACCGCTGATCGGTTGCTTCGTCAACACCGTGGTGATGCGCGCCGACCTCGACCCGAACCTGGATTTCGAAGGCCTGCTGAATCAGGTCCGCGGCACCGTGCTGGACGCCCAGCAGCATCAGGACGTGCCGTTCGAACAGGTCGTCGAACACCTCAAGCCGGCCCGCAGCCTCGGCCAGACGCCGTTGTTCCAGGTGCTGTTCGCCATGCAGAACGCCGAGGCGTCGAGCCAGTCGTGGTCGCCGCTGCAGGTCAGCGAACGGGCGGTGAGCGCCCAGGCGACCAAGTTCGACCTGAACTGGGAAGTGCACGACGGTGAAGTGCTGTCGGTGTTGCTGGAGTACCGCACCGCGCTGTTCAGCGAAACCACTGCCCGGCGCTGGCTGGAACAGTGGCAGCAGTTGCTTGAGACCCTGCTCGAAGCCCCCCGCACCCGTCTTGGCGACTGGTCGCCACTGCCAACGGCCGAGCGCCAACGGCAACTGGTCGAGTGGAACGCCACCGAGCGTCATTACAGCGGCCCGCATGACCTGCACACAGCCCTGAGCCAGCAAGCGGCCCTGAGCCCCAACGCCCCGGCGCTGGTGTTCGAAGACCAACGCCTGAGCTACGCCGAACTGGACCTGCGCGCCCAAGCCGTTGCCCGTGCTCTGCGCGCAGCCGGCATCGGCGCCGACACCATCGTGCCGGTGTGCATGGAGCGTTCCGTGGACATGGTCGTCGCCCTGCTCGGCATCGTCCACGCCGGCGCCGCCTGGCTGCCGCTGGACCCGGAACTGCCCGCCGCGCGCCTGGCGTTCCTGATCGAGGACGCCGACGCCAAGGTCACCCTGACCCAAGCCCAATGGCTGCCGAAACTGCCGGCCGGGCATTCGGCCTGGACCCTCGACGCCCTGCCCGAGGCCCCTGCGTTCGAACCGATCAGCGTGCAGGCCAACGACCTGGCCTACGTGCTCTACACCTCCGGCTCCACCGGCCAGCCGAAAGGCGTGATGAATGAACACGGCGCCCTGATGAACCGCCTGTACTGGATGCAGGACGCCTTCCCGATTGGCCCGAACGACCGTGTATTGCAGAAAACCCCGTACAGCTTCGACGTCTCGGTGTGGGAGTTTTTCTGGCCGCTGATCACCGGTGCGACCCTGGTGGTCGCCCGTCCGGACGGCCATCGCGACCCGGCCTACCTCAGCCGGTTGATCCAGCAGGAACAGGTCACCACGCTGCACTTCGTGCCGTCGATGCTGCGCGCCTTTGTCGAGGAGCCGAGCCTGGCCGACTGCCACAGCCTGCGCCAGGTGTTCGCCAGCGGCGAAGCGTTGCCGGTGGACCTGGTGCGGCGTTTCATGGGCCAACACCCGGCGGCGCTGGTCAACCTCTACGGCCCGACCGAAGCGGCCATCGACGTCTCGGTATGGCGTTGCTCGGCGGACGATACGATCGTGCCGATCGGCAAGCCCATTGCCAACCTGCGCCTGTACATCCTCGACGAAACCCTGCAACCGTTGCCGATCGGCAGCATCGGCGAGCTGTATATCGGTGGCGTCGGCGTGGCCCGTGGTTACCTCAAGCGCCCGGACCTGACCGAGGAGCGTTTCCTGGCCAGCCCGTTCATCGACGGTGATCGCCTGTACCGCACCGGCGACCGCTGCCGCTTCCTCGCCGACGGCAACGTCGAATACCTCGGGCGCCTCGACCATCAGGTCAAGCTGCGTGGCCAGCGTATCGAGCTGGGTGAGATCGACTCGGTGCTGCTGGCCCAGGACGGCGTTCGCGATGCCGCGACCGTGCTGCTCGACCAACGCCTGGTGAGCTTCTGGTGCGGTGACGCGGATGAAGCCGCCTTGCGCAGCGCCTTGGGCGCCAGCCTGCCCGCGCACATGTTGCCCGGCCTCTTCGTTCAGCTCGAACGCCTGCCGCTCAACAGCAACGGCAAACTCGACCGCAAGGCCCTGGCCGCCCTGCCGTTGCCGCAAAGCCAGCGCGAACGCCCTCACACGGCACCGCGCAACGCCACCGAAGCCGTGCTCTGCGAAGTGTTCAGCGAAGTGCTGGCGTGCGACTGCGTCAGTGTCGACGATCACTTCTTCCAGCTCGGCGGCCACTCCCTGCTGGCCACGCGCCTGGTCAGCCGGGTACGTGAGCGCCTTGGGGTAGCCTTGCCCCTGGCACTGGTGTTCGCCCAGCCCACGGTGGCGGCCCTGGCCGAACACCTGCGCGCCGCATTGCCAGGCGAGTCGATCACGCCGCAGCCACGTCCGGACGTACTGCCGTTGGGCCTGGCGCAAAAACGCTTCTGGCTGCTCAGCCGCCTGGTGCCGGATTCGCGCGAGTACCACATGCCGTTCGCCCTGACCTTGCGCGGCGCGCTTCAGGTCAGCGTCCTGGGCGAAGCGTTCGAACAGGTCAGCCAACGTCACCTGGTGCTGCGCAGCCGCATTGTCGAGGTCGAAGGCGAGCCGCAACTGCTGATCGACGACCATGGGCCGGCGCTCACGGTCACGTCCGTCACCACCCAAGACTGGGCCGGCGCCTGCGCCACGGCCCAGGCCGAGTTGATGCGCCCGTTCGACCTGGCCCGCGCCGCGCCTTGGCGGGCGCACCTGCTGCAACGCCAGGGCAGCGACGAGAATCTCCTGCTGGTCTGCCTGCACCACAGCGCCACCGACGGCTGGGCCATGCAATTGCTCATCGATGAACTGACCCAGGCCTACGCTGCCGGTCTCGAAGGGCAATCGCCGACCTGGGCGCCGCTGGACATCGACTACGTCGACTTCGCCCTGTGGCAACAACACCCGGACACCCAGGCCCGACGCAATGCCAGCCTGGACTACTGGAAAAACCACCTGGGCCAGGACGACTATCAACTCGACCTGCCTGTGGACCATCCTCGTGGCGCCGAAGCGGATCGACGAGCCCGCCAACTGATCGTCAGCCTCGGCGCCCAGCGGGCCGAGGCGATCCGCCAGTTCGCCCGCCAGCGCGGCACGACCCCGTACGTGGTCCTGGCCGCGGCCCTGAGTGCACTGCTGGCGCGTTATAGCGGCCAGCGCGAGATTCGTCTCGGCACCCCGGCCGACCAGCGTGAACAGGCGCAATCCCAGGCGCTGCTCGCCTGCCTGGTCAACACCCTGGTGATCCGCAGCGAAGTCGATCCGCGTGCCCCGGCCGAACAGTTGCTCGCCAACCTCGAAGCCGACCTGCGCGCGGCCCAAGCGCACGCCGACCTGCCCTTCGCCACCCTGGTTGGCGCGGTCGCCCAACACCGCGACCTGAACCGCACGCCGCTGTTCCAGGTGCTGTTCTCCCTCAACTACGGTCGGGTGGACAGCCGCCAGTGGCCAGGGCTGAACGTCGAAGAGCAGGCCTTGCCAGTGATCGACGCCAAGTTCGAGCAGAGCTGGGAAGTCCAGGACGACGGCAGCGACATGACGCTGGCGCTGGAGTACCAGGCAGCGCTGTTCGACGAAGCGACGATGCAACGCTGGAGCGCGCAATGGTGTGCGCTGCTGGATGCATGGGTGGCGGCGCCGACACGCACGCTGATCGAGCTGTTCCCGCAGCAGCAGGACCAGCAGCAACTGGACCGCTGGAACGCCACCGAGCGTCGTTACAGCGGCCCGCATGACCTGCACACCGCCCTGAGCCAGCAAGCGGCCCTGAGCCCCAGCGCCCCGGCGCTGGTGTTCGAAGGCCAACGCCTGAGCTACGTCGAACTGGACCTGCGCGCCCAAGCCGTTGCCCGTGCCCTGCGCGCAGCCGGCATCGGCGCCGACACCATCGTGCCGGTGTGCATGGAGCGTTCCGTGGACATGGTCGTCGCCCTGCTCGGCATCGTCCACGCCGGCGCCGCCTGGCTGCCGCTGGACCCGGACCTGCCCGCCGCGCGCCTGGCGTTCCTGATCGAGGACGCCGATGCCAAGGTCACCCTGACCCAAGCCCAATGGCTGCCGAAACTCCCGACCGGGCATTCGGCCTGGACCCTCGACGCCCTGCCCGAGGCGCCTGCGTTCGAACCGATCAGTGTGCAGGCCAACGACCTGGCCTACGTGCTCTACACCTCCGGCTCCACCGGCCAGCCGAAAGGCGTGATGAACGAACACGGCGCCCTGATGAACCGCCTGTACTGGATGCAGGACGCCTTCCCGATTGGCCCTAACGACCGCGTATTGCAGAAAACCCCGTACAGCTTCGACGTCTCGGTGTGGGAGTTCTTCTGGCCGCTGATCACCGGCGCGACCCTGGTGGTCGCCCGTCCGGACGGCCATCGCGACCCGGCCTACCTCAGCCGGTTGATCCAGCAGGAACAGGTCACCACGCTGCACTTCGTGCCGTCGATGCTGCGCGCCTTCGTCGAGGAACCGAGCCTGGCCGACTGCCACAGCCTGCGCCAGGTGTTCGCCAGCGGCGAAGCGTTGCCGGTGGACCTGGTACGCCGCTTCATGGGCCAACACCCGGCGGCGCTGGTCAACCTCTACGGCCCGACCGAAGCGGCCATCGACGTCTCGGTGTGGCGTTGCTCGGTGGACGATACGATCGTGCCGATCGGCAAACCCATCGCCAACCTGCGCCTGTACATCCTCGACGAAACCCTGCAACCGTTGCCGATCGGCAGCATCGGCGAGCTGTACATCGGTGGCGTCGGCGTGGCCCGCGGTTACCTCAAGCGCCCGGACCTGACCAAGGAGCGTTTCCTGGCCAGCCCGTTCATCGACGGTGATCGCCTGTACCGCACCGGCGACCGCTGCCGCTTCCTCGCCGACGGCAACGTCGAATACCTCGGGCGCCTCGACCATCAGGTCAAGCTGCGTGGCCAGCGTATCGAACTGGGTGAGATCGACGCGGCGCTGTTGAACCTTCCGGCCATCACCGCGGCCTGCACCCTGGTGATCGACAACCGCCTGGTGGCGTTCTACAGCAGCGCCACCGCGCAATCGGGCCTCGACAGCCTGCTCGCCGCCGAGCTACCGGCCTACATGGTGCCGGCGGTGTGGGTCCAGGTGCCGGCGCTGCCGCTCAACAGCAACGGCAAGATCGACCGCAAGGCCCTCGCCGCCCTGCCGTTGCCGCAAACCCAAAAGGACTACGCCGCACCGCGCAACGCCCTGGAAAGCCTGTTGTGCCAACTGTTCGGCGAACTGCTCGGGGAAAGCCTGACCGGCGGCCGTGAGGTCGGCACCACAGACAGTTTCTTCGCCTTGGGCGGTGACTCGATTCTCGGCCTGAAACTGATCAGCCGGCTGCGGGAGCAGGGCTACTCGCTCACCCCACGCGACCTGTTCCGCTCGCCGACCCCGGCGGCGCTGGCCCAAGTGACCACCGCGCTGCTGAGCCAGGCCGAACAGGGCGAGATCACCGGCGCGATGCCGCTGATGCCGTTGCACCAGTGGTTCTTCGACCAACAGCAACCGCAACCCGCGCACTGGAACCAATCAGTGCTGGCCGACAGCGACCGGCGCCTGGAACCGGCCCTCGTGCAGGCCGCACTGGATCGGCTGGTGGCGCACCACGACGCCTTGCGCCTGCGTTTCAGCCAGATCGCCGGGCAAGCCGAGGTGCAATGGCAAGCGCAGATCGCCGCCGTGGCGCCTGCACAACTGACCTACTGCACTCACGCCGATCAACTGGCCGCGGTCGCACAAAGTCTGGACCTGCAACACGGCCCGTTGTTTGCCGCCGCGCTGCTGGAAGGTGAGCCGCAACGCCTGTACCTGGTGGCGCATCACCTGGTGGTGGATGCCGTGTCCTGGACCCCGCTGCTGGAAGACTTCCAACAGCTGTACGCAGCCCTGGAACGCGGCGAGACGCCGACGTTGCCGGCGAAAACCACCGCCTACCGGCAGTGGTCCGAGCAACTGCACGCCCACGCCGCCAAGGTCACCGGCGAACAGCGCTACTGGAGCACCCAGGTCGGCACGAACCCGGCGCCGCTGGCGACAGTCGCCGAGCGCCAGACCCTGTCGGCCCGCTGGGAAGCGACCCGCACCCATCAATGGCTGACCGAGTCCCAGGCGGCCTACCGCACGCAACCGGAAGAGCTGCTGATCGCCGCCCTGGCCGCCACCCTGGCGGAGGCCGACGGCCGCAGCGACATCGTCGTGGACCTCGAACGCCACGGTCGCGATGCGCCCCTCGACGGCCTTGACGTCGGCCGCACCGTCGGTTGGTTCACCACGCTGTTCCCGCTGCGGGTCAGCGCCAGCGGCGCCCGTGGCGAGCAGGTGCGCCAGGCCAAGGAGGCGCTGCGCGCGGTACCGGGCCAGGGGCTTGGCTACGGCCTGTTGCGCCAACGCGGTCAACTGCCGGCCGGTCACGGCGATGTGCTGTTCAACTACCTTGGGCATGAACAGGCACCGGCAGGCTGGTTACGCGCCAGCGGCCTGACACCACCGCCGGACGTGGCGCCGGCGAACCGGGTGACTCACGCCCGCGAAGTGGTGGCCTGGCTGGAGGACGGTGTGTTGCGTGTCGAATGGCACAGCGTCACGCCGGACACCGACAGTCGCTTGCCCGCCCGCTTGCTCGAACACCTGCAAGCGCTGGTCGAACACTGCCTCGACCCGCAAGCCGGCGCACTGATGCCTTCGGACTTCCCGCTGGCCAAGGCGCTGAACCAGAAATCCCTGGACAAGTTGCTGGGCAAGCTCAAGACGAAACCGAACTCCCAAAGCCAGTGAGTGGCGCAGCGCCCGCGGGGTCATCACCTGACCCCAGCGGGGCGCCAGACCGACGCTCACTGTTTTCAAGCCTTTGAAATGGACCAAGCAAGCATGAACAACATCGAAGACATCTACTCCCTTTCGCCGACCCAGCACGGCCTGCTGTTTCACAGTGTCTTTGAACCGGACTCGCGGGTGTACTACCAGCAACTGACCCTGGAAATGAACGGCCCGCTGCAACTGGGCGCCTTTCGCGGGGCCTGGCAGGCGCTGATGCAACGCCACGCGGTGCTGCGCAGTGCGTTCCTGTGGGAAGAGCTGGACGATGCCTATCAGGTGGTGCAGCAGGACGTCGACCTGCCCCTGACCGAACTGGACTGGCAGGGCCGCGCCGACACGCAAGCGGCCCTGGAGCAACTGGGCCTGGAGCAACGGGCCCAACCGCTGGAACTGAACGAGTCGCCGCTGATGCGCGTGTGCCTGGTGCGCCTGGCGCCCGAGCGCTGGCACCTGATCTGGACCTTCCATCACATCCTCATGGACGGCTGGAGCGTCGGCATCGCGGTCCAGGAATGGCTGGCGCTGTACTACGAACAAGCCCACGGCCGCCCGGCCCACCTGGCAGCCACCCGCCCTTACCGCGACTACATCGCCTGGCTGGCGGAACAGGACATGGCCGTCACCGAACAGTTCTGGCGTGAACAGTTGCAGGACCTGAGCGAACCGACCCCACTGCCGTCCTTCGCCACCCGCCAGGCCGCGCCGTCGGGCGCGCCGTTCGCCGAGCGGGAAAGCCGCCTGGACTCAGGTGAAACCGAGCAACTGACCCAGTTCGCCCGGCGCCATGACCTGACCATCAACACCCTGATCCAAGGCGCCTGGGCGTTGTTGCTGGGCCAGCACGCCGGACGCGACGACGTGGTGTACGGCGTCACGGTCGCCGGCCGGCCGGAGAACCTGGCAGCGGTGGACAGCACCGTCGGGCTGTTCATCAACACCCTGCCGCTGCGGGTGCAGTGGGCCGAGAGCCCGACGCTGGTGGACTGGCTGCAACAGTTGCAGCACGCCAACAGCGACCTGCGCCACCACGCCTACCTGCCGTTGGGCAAACTCAAGGCGATGACCCGCATTGCCGCCGAGCAGGCGTTGTTCGACTCGATCCTGGTGTTCGAGAACTTCCCGGTGACCGATGCCCTCAACCAGGACACCGGTGGCTTGAGCTTCAGCGCCCCGGCCAACGACCAGCAGGTCGACGGCCTCACCCTCACCCAGGGCCGCAACCACTTCCCGTTGTCGCTGATCGTGATGCCGGACACCCAACTGCACTACCTGATCAGCTACGACCGCAGCCGCTTCAGCGACGCCGAAGTCGCGGTGTTGTCCACGCAGTTGCGCGCGATCCTGCTGGCGATGACCAGCCAAGCCCAATGCCAGGTCAACCGCCTGGAATGGCTGGACGCCGAAGAACGCCAGCAATTGTTGGCGCAAGGCCGTGGCGCGCAACTGCCCGTGCCCCTCGAATGCCTGCACCAGCGCTTCGAACAGCAGGCTGCCCGTTGCCCCGAGCACCTGGCGGTTCGCGATCACCAGGTCGCATTGACCTACCGTGAACTCGATCAGCAGGCCAACCGCCTCGCCCACTGCCTGCGCGCCCAAGGCATCGACCAGGGCAGCGTGGTCGCACTGGCCTTCGAGCGCAGCGCCGATTTCGTGATCGCCCTGCTCGCCACCCTCAAGGCCGGCGCGGCGTACCTGCCCTTGGATATCAAGCAACCCGCCGGGCGTCTGGTCGACGTGCTGGTGGACAGCCGCGCGGCGCTGCTGCTTGGCGCCACACCGTCGCCCTTGCTCAAGCAACTGGCCGAACATACCCAGGCGTTGTGGCTGGCGGAACAGGCCGACACCCTCGCCCGTCAACCCGACACGCCACCGGCCGTGGCCCACAGCCCGACCGATGCGGCCTACGTGATCTACACCTCGGGTTCCACCGGCACGCCGAAAGGCGTGGTGGTCGAGCACCGCGCCATTGTCGACTACCTCACGGCGGTGCACGCCGTGCTCAACCCGCCGTCGGCCGCCACCTACGGCTTGCTGTCGAGCATTGCCGCCGACCTCGGCCACACCCAGCTGTTCGGTGCCCTGTGCAGCGGCGCCAGCCTGTTGTTGGTGGACGAGGACAGCGGTTTCAGCCCGCTGGCCCTGGCCGAGCTCTTCGACCGGCACCCGGTGGATGTGCTGAAGATCACCCCAAGCCACCTCGCCGGCCTGTTGCAGGCGCTGCCCGATGCGCGGCTGTTGCCGCGCTCGCTGCTGGTCTTCGGCGGTGACGCCCTCAGCCCGGCGCTCCTGGAGCAGGTGAATCACCTGGCGCCGGGGCTGAGGGTGTTCAACCACTACGGCCCGAGCGAAGCGACGGTCGGCGCGATTGCCACCGAACTGACCCCAGGCCTGCGCAGCATTGCCCTCGGCCGACCGCTGCCCAACCGCCACTTGCAAGTGGTCGATGGCGACGGTCGCCTGACCGCCACCGGCGTCAGCGGTGAGCTGCTGATCAGCGGCGCCCTGGCCCGGGGTTACCTGCACCGCGACGACCTCACCGCCGAACGTTTCCACCTGGATGCGCAACAGCAGCGCTGGTATCGCACCGGTGACCGCGTGCGCTGGCAAGTGGACGGCCAACTGGCGTTCCTCGGCCGCGTCGACAGCCAGGTGAAGATTCGCGGCAACCGCCTGGAGCTGGGGGAAGTCGAGGCACAGATCAAGCGCCTGTCGCCGCTGATCGAGCAGGCCCTGGTGCGTGCCGTGGAACTGGACGGCACCCTGCGCCTGGTGGCCTGGCTGGTCGCCAGCCAATCGCTGTCCGCCACCAAGCTGCGCAACGACCTCAGTGCCCGCGTGCCGGACTACATGGTCCCGGCGCACTTCATCACCCTCGATGAACT
The DNA here is from genome assembly GCF_036693845.1 of Pseudomonas sp. MS646. Lineage (NCBI taxonomy): Bacteria > Pseudomonadati > Pseudomonadota > Gammaproteobacteria > Pseudomonadales > Pseudomonadaceae > Pseudomonas > Pseudomonas sp. MS646. The sequence goes on along the minus strand of NZ_CP144763.1, from coordinate 2,474,940 downwards.
GCCCCTCACCCGCAACGGCAAGGTCGACGTCCAACGCCTGCCGACCCCGCAAAAGCCTACCGAAGACAGCGCCAGCCACGTGGCCCCGCGCAACGACGTCGAGGCGCTGCTGGCCGAGATCTGGCAGGACGTCCTGAAGCTGGAACGGGTCAGCGTGCACGACAACTTCTTCGCCCTTGGCGGCGACTCGATCATCAACCTGCAGATCATCGCCCGCGCCAACCAACAAGGGCTGAAACTCACCCCGCGTCAACTGTTCGAGAACCGCACCATCGCTGACATCGCCCGGGTACTGGGTGCCGACGCCAGCCAGGGAATGACGGACAACCTCGCCGAAGGCTACGAACTGCCCCTGGGCGCCGGCCAACGGGCCCGCCTGGAACAGGGGCCGCTGGACGCCACCTGGCGCTGCGTGGCGCTGGCCCAGGCCCTTGACAGCGAATTGCTGGGCCAGGCGATCAGTGCGTTGCAGCAACACCACCAGGCTTTGCGTCTGGCGCTCAAGGCCCTGCCCGAAGGCCAATGGCAACAACGGGTGCTGGGCGCGGCCAAGGCGTCGGTCATCGGCAGCGAAACCCTGGCCGCCTGCACGCCGGTGCAGTTGCAGCGCCTGGCCCAGGCCGGTGTCGATGCCCTGGAGCTGGACGCCGGCCAGACCTTGCATGCCCGACTGCTGGACGTGGCCGGCAAGCCATTCTTGCTGTTGGCCGCTCACCCACTGAGCGTCGACGAAGCCTCTTGGTCACTGCTGCTGAGCGACCTCAACCTGGCGCTGGCGCAACTGCGCTATCAACGGCCGGTGCGCCTGTCCTATGGTGGCGGCGACTTCACCCAGTGGACCCGGCACCAGCAGGACCACGCCCAAGGGGATGCCCTGGACGAGGCCTGGGAGCACTGGCTGCAATACGCCGGTGCCGATACCCTGCAACTGCCTGCTAGCCAGGCATCGGCCGACCTGGTCGAACAGGCGCTGCCGGCCAGCCTCTCCAGCGACCTCAAGCGCGTGGCCCAAGTGCTGCAACTGGACTGGAACAGCCTGTTGGCCGCTGCCGTGGCCGAACAGTGCCGTGAGCACGGCGGCGCCGGCCTGCTGGCGCTGAGCGTACAGGGTGGGCGCCCCGCCGCCGAACGCTTGCCCGTCAATGCGCCGATTGCCGTGGCCGACCTGGAACCGGCCCGCATCCTCGGCCCGTTGGACCTGGCGGTGCCGTACTTCCTCCAGGCCGAAGGCGACAACCTGCTGCAACGCGTGCAGGCGCTGGCCGCGCAGTGGCGGGCCTACCCGCAGCACGGCGTCGACTACGGTGCCCTGCGCTACCTGTCGGACAACGCGTACCTGCAAGAACCCCTGCGTGACCTGCCGCCGGCAGCCGTCGCCATTCGCTGGCAGGGCAACCGCGACAGTCACCGCGAAGCACACGGCATCCTGGCCCAGATCGAGGCTGCGAGCCCATTGCCGGCAACGAGCTGCCCGCTGACCCTGGACGCCTGGTGGCAGGACGGTTGCCTGCACGTGCGCTGCCAGGGTGCCCTCGCCGCCACCTGGGCGCCGCAGCTCGTGCAACGCTTGGGCGAACTGGCCGGGCTGATCAACGCCGCCGACCTGCGCCCCGCCAGCCAGGCCTTCCCGCTGTGCCACAAGCAAGCGGCGACCCTGGCGGCCGAGCCGCTGGACTGGCTGAACATCGAAGACGTCTACCCGCTGTCGTCGATGCAACAGGGCATGCTGCTGCACACCCTGCTGCAACCCCACAGCGGGATCTACCTGATGCAACAGCGCTACAGCTGGGACGGCGTGTTGCAACGCCCGGCGATGGAAGCGGCTTGGCAACTGTTCCTGCAACGCCACCCGATGATGCGCACCGCATTCTGGTGGCAGGACGACCACGAACCGCTGCAATGCGTCTACCGCCAGACCCATGCGGCGTTCGACTGGCAGGACCTGCGCCATCTCGATGCCGAGCAGCAACGCCTGGCGATGGACCAGGCCCTGGAAACCCAGCGTCTGCAAGGCTTCGACATGGCGTGTGCGCCCCTGACCCACCTGCGGGTATTCCAACTGGATGAGCGTCGCTTCGCCGTGGTGCGCAGCTTCCACCACATCCTCACCGACGCCTGGTGCTTCGGCCTGCTGATGGAAGACCTGCTGGCGATCTACCAAGCCATCGTGCGCGAGGAGCCGGTAGCCCGTCCGCGCCTGCGTTCGTTCCGTGGCTACATGAGCTGGCTGGAGCGCCATGACATGGCCGCCGCCCACGCTTTCTGGCAGGCGCAGATGGCCGGTTTCAGCGAACCGACGCCACTGCACGTGGACAGCCCCGTGGCGCGCCCCGAACAGGCGCCGGAACAGGTGGGTGACTTCGACCAGACCCTGAGCATCGCCCAGACCCAACGTTTGCAGCAGCTGTGCCAGCAATACCAACTGACGCCGAACACCTGGATCCAGGGTGCCTGGGCGCTGTTGCTGTCGCGCTACAGCGGCAACCGCGACGTGCTGTTTGGCGTCACCGTGGCCGGTCGTCCCACCGACCTTGCCGGCGTCGAGGAAATGGTCGGGCTGTTCATCAACAGCCTGCCGCTGCGGGTGGACGTCGACCCGCAAGCGCCGGTCGCCGACTGGCTGCAAGCGCTGCTGTCGCACAACGCGCAATTGCGCGAGCACGAAAGCGCGTCGCTGGTGGACATCCAGCGTTGCAGCGAAGTACCCCGCGGCCAGCAACTGTTCGACAGCCTGGTGGTGTTCGAGAACGCCCCGCTGGACATCAGCAGCGTGCAACTGGATGCCTTCAGCATCGACATCTATGAAGACCGGGTGCACACCAACTTCCCGATGACCGTGGTGCTCTACCCCGGCGATCGCCTGGGCATTCGCCTGTCCTATGACAGCCAGCGCTTCACCACCGACACCGTGCAGCGCATGCTCGGCCATCTGGTGCAATTGCTTTCCAGCATGCTCGACCAGCCACAGGCACCGCTGGGCAGCTTGCAGATGCTCCCCGAAGCGGAGCGCCGTCACTTGCAGGTCGAGTGCAACCCAAGCACCGTCGACTTCCCGCTGGAGCGTGGCTATGCCTCGCTGTTCGCCGACCAGGTCCGTCGCCGCCCGCAGCACATCGCCGCGGTCTGCCAGGACCAATCGCTGACCTACGCCGAACTGGACCGCCGCACCAACGCCATCGCCCACGCGCTGCAACAGGCTGGCGCCGGCCCGGAAACCCTGGTGGCGCTGTTTGCCGAGCGTGGCCTGGCCCTGCTGACGATGATGATCGCCACACTCAAGGCCGGCGCCGCGTTCCAGGCCCTCGACATCCAGCAGCCGCCGGCCCGCCTGGCGGAGCTGCTGGACCTCGGCGAAGCCCCGCTGCTGCTGGTGTGCGACAGCGCCAGCGCGACCCTGGACAACGTCCTGCCACAACTGCGTCGGCAACCCACCTGCCTGATCGCCCAGGCGCTCTGGCAAGGCAGCGAGGCACCGGCGGTCACCTATGTCCACGACCCCGACCAACTGGCCTACGTGATCTTCACCTCGGGCTCCACCGGCACACCGAAAGGGGTCATGGTCGAGCAACGCGGGATGCTCAACAACATGTTCGGCAAGGTCCCGAGCCTGGGCCTGGGCGAGCACGACCGGATTGCCCAGACCGCGTCGGCGGCGTTCGATATCTGCGTGTGGCAGTTCCTCGCCGCACCGCTGTTCGGCGCCACCGTGCAGATTCTTCCCGACACCCAGGCCCATGACCCGGTGGCCCTGCTCGACGCCGTCCAGGCGCACGGGCTGACGCTTCTGGAAACCGTGCCGGCGCTGATCCGCGGCATGCTCCAGGAAAGCCAGGCGCACCATACCCTGGCAAGCCTGCGCTGGTTGCTGCCCACCGGTGAAGCCTTGCCACCGGCCCTGGCGCGGGACTGGTTCGCACGCTTCCCGACCATCGCCCTGATGAACGCCTACGGCCCGGCGGAATGCTCGGACGATGTGGCCTTCCACCCAATCACCCAAGCCCCGGCCGACGACTGCCTGCACATGCCTATCGGCAAACCCACCGCCAACAACCAGGTGTTCGTGCTCGATTCAGCACTGCGCATGGTGCCCATCGGTGTTCCCGGTGAATTGTGCATCGGTGGCGTCGGCGTGGGGCGCGGTTACCTGCGCGACCCACAGCGCACCCGCGAAGCCTTCGTCCCGCACCCGTTCCAGGCGGATGCGCGGCTGTACCGCAGCGGTGACATCGGCCGGCTGCGCGCCGATGGCGTGCTCGAATACCTCGGCCGCCGCGATCAGCAAGTGAAGATCCGCGGCCACCGGATCGAACTCGGCGAGATCGAAAACCGCCTGATGCAACACCCGGCAGTGAACAGCGCGGCCGTCCTGGCGCTGCCCGACACCCGGGGAGCCCTGCAACTGGTCGCCTGGTACGTGCTGGACAGCACCGCCGACCTGGGCGACGAGCCCGCGCCACAGGTGCTGGCCGCTTACCTGGGCGCGCAACTGGCGAGCTACATGGTGCCGGCGCGCTGGCTGGCGCTGGAACAATTGCCGCTGAACGCCAACGGCAAGGTCGACCGCCGCGCCCTCGCCGCCCGCGGTGTGCCCCAGGCCGAGACCAACGAAGCATTGTGCGTGGCCCCGCGCACCGAAACCGAACAGGTCCTGGCGCAACTGTGGCAGGAGATTCTCGGCCTGGACACGGTCGGCGTGCACGACGACTTCTTCGCCATCGGCGGTCACTCGCTGTTGGCGACCCAGGTGCTGTCGCGGATTCGTCGACGCCTGAACGTGAACCTGCCGCTGCGCACGCTGTTCGAGCGCGGCACCCTGGAGCAGTTGGCCGCCGCGGTGGACCGCCAGCGCGAGGCCCCGGTCGAGTCCGCGGGCGACAGCGACATCGCCCTGGCGCCACGGCACCAGCCGTTGCCGTTGTCGTTCAGCCAGCAACGCTTGTGGTTCCTCGATCGTTTCGAAGGCCCGAGCGCCGCCTACAACATGAGCAGCGTGGTGCGGCTGCGCGGTGCGCTGGACATCCCGGCGCTGCAAGCGGCGTTGCAAACCGTGCTGGAGCGCCATGAATCACTGCGCACCGCCTTCCAGCTCAACGGCGACCAGCCTTGCCAAGTGATCAGCCCGGCCCCCGTGGTCGACCTGACGCCGACCGAGCTGGCCCCGCTCGACGGCGAGCAGCAAGCGCACACCCTGCAACGCCTGATCGACGAGCAGGCCGGCACCCCATTCGACCTGCAACAGGCGCCGATGCTGCGCGCACGGTTGCTGCGCCTGGGCGCGGACGATCACGTGCTGCAACTGGTGCTGCACCACATCGCCACCGACGCCTGGTCCATGGGCATCCTGGTGCAGGAGCTGATCACCGGCTACCAGGCCTACACCCGTGGTGCGACCCCGGACTTGCCGGTGTTGCCGGTGTTGCCGGTCCAGTACGCCGACTACGCCTACTGGCAACGCAGCGAAGCGCAGCAACGCCAACTGGCGCGGGCCATCGACTACTGGCGCCGCCAACTGGACGGTGCACCGACGCTGATCCCGCTGCCGCTCGACTACCCGCGCCCGGCGCGTCCCGACTACCAGGGCGCGGCCCTGGAGCAACGGTTCAGCCCGGCCCAGGCGCAGGTGCTCAAGGCCTATGCGCAACAGCAGCGAGCGACGCTGTTCATGGTCCTGCTGAACGCCTTCAACAGCCTGATGCAGCGCGCCACCGGGGCCAACGACTTCATCGTCGGCACCGACCTGGCCAACCGCGAACACCCGGCGCTGGAACACCTCATCGGCTTCTTCGTCAACGTGCTGCCAATCCGCGCACGCCTGAGCGAAGGCGAAGGGTTCGACGAGCGCCTGCAACGCCTGCGTGAAGACTGCCTGTCAGCCTTCCAGCACCAGCAGGTGCCGTTCGACAAACTGGTCGAGGAACTGCAACCGCCCCGTACGCCAGGGGTGAACCCGCTGGTCCAGGTGCTGTTCGTCATGCAGAACACGCCCACCGGCAATGCCAGCCTGGCCGATCTTGCGGTGGAGCACCTGGCGCCGCGCCAGGAAAGCAGCAAGTTCGACCTCGCCGTGTTTGTCGAGGAAGACGAAGCCCAAGGCCTGAATGTGCGTTGGGTGTACCGCACCGGCGTGCTGCAGGAAGCGACCGTCAAGCGCCTCGAACAGGGCTTCGAAAGCCTGGTGGAGCGGATCGCCTCGGCTTCCGGGCAAGCACTGGACGATTGGTCCTGGCGCTTGGCGCACCCTCAGGACAGCAGCGCGCCGGCCCAGCCTGAAGCACCGGCCGACGACGCGACGGCACGCAGCGCGCGCAAGCTGTCCAAGCTGAGCAAGCTCAAGCAGACCCGGGCCACCGCCGTCAGCCAGTTGGCCCACGAACAGGTGCGCACCCGCACGCTGATCGCCGGGCAGCCCCTGCCGCTGGTCATCGAACCGCTGCTGGGCGACCTCGACCCGGCGCACTGGGCGCTGCAAGCCCGGGCATGGATCAACGAGCAATTGCGCACCCACGGCGGGCTGCTGTTCCGCGGCTTCAACCTGCCGGACGCCGCCGCTTTCGAGCAGTTCGCCCAGGCCATCGAACCGGACCTCTACGGGACCTACGGTGACCTGCCGAAGAACACCTCCGGCAAGAACATCTACCACTCCACGCCGTACCCGGAACAACACATGATTCTCTTCCACAACGAGAGCTCGCACCTGCCGCAGTGGCCGCGCAAGCAGTGGTTCTATTGCGAAACACCTTCGCCGGTGGGCGGCTGCACGCCGATCGTCGATTGCCGCCAGGTGCTGGCGCGCCTGCCGGACGACATCGTTGCCCGCTTGAAGAGCCAGGGCCTGCTCTACGTGCGCCACTTCACCGACAAGCTGGACGTGCGCTGGCAGGACTTCTTCAAGACCCAACAGCGCGAGGAAGTCGAGCGCCAATGCCAGGCATCGGGCATGCGCTGGGAATGGCTGGGGGCCGATAACCTGCGCATCGCCCAGCACTGCCCGGCCATTGTCGAGCATCCCGAGACCGGCGAGCTGTCGTTCTTCAACCAGGTGCAATTGCACCACACCGCCTGCCTGGAGCCTGAAGTGCGCAGCAACCTGATCAATCTGTTCGGCCCGCAACACCTGCCGCGCAACGTCTATTACGGCGACGGCAGCGTGATCGAAGACGCGGTGATGGACGTGATCGGTGCGGCGTACGAAGACTGCGCCGTGCGGTTCGCCTGGCAAAAAGGTGACATGGTGATGCTCGACAACATGCTGGTGGCCCACGCCCGCGACCCGTTCGAAGGCGAGCGCAAGATCTGTGTCGCCATGGGCCAGATGATGCGTCGTGACCAATTGAAGGGGGCTTTGCCCGACGTGCCGCCGCAGCCGGCGGCGGAGGTGCAGGCATGAGCGCCTACGAAAAGCGTGAAGAAGCGTTCGCCCTCTCGCCACAGCAACGCAGCCAGTGGCTGGGCGGTTTGCCGTCGGCGCGCCTGGAGCTGGAGATCAGCGGCGCGCTGGCCCTGGAGCGCGTGCAGCAACGGCTCGCCGCGCTGAGCGCCTGCCACGAAGCGCTACGCCTGCGGGTACGGCCCGAGCCGGGCCTGTTGCTGCCGTTGCAGGTGGTGGAGTCGGCCGTCACCGCACACGACGCCATCCGTGTCGAGGTGCAATCGGTGGGGGCCGATCGGCATCGGCTCAGCCTGCAACTGCCAGCCCTGGGCGCGGACCGCGGGACCTTGCTGCGCCTGGCCCAGGCCTTGGCTTGCGCGCAGGCGCCGACGGTCGACGACGAAGCCATGACCTACACCCAATACAGCGCCTGGCTCTACGAATTGCAGGCCGACGAAGACGCCGAGCATGGCCGGCGTTTCTGGGCCACCCAGGCGGTGGACCCAGCGGCCACCGGCGAGCTGTTCTACCGCCAGGTGCGCAGCGACCGCGCCGCCACCCCGGTGACCACTCGCCTGCTCGCCAGCCCGCTGTTGAACGCGGCCCTGGACAGCTTTTGCCAGCGCCACGATGCATCTGCCGAGCAGGTGCTGATGACCGCCTGGGCCGTGTTGCTGCAACGCTTGAGCAGCGGCGACAGCCCGGCCCTGACCTTGAACTGGGTCCATGATTGCCGCGACGACTACGAAGAACTCGCCGACTGCTGGGGCCTGTTCGCCAAGCCCCTGCCCCTGCGCTGGCAACCGGCCCCCGAGAGCTCGTTCGCCCAGGCCCTGGCACACCTGCAAAACCTCTGCGAGCAAGCCACCGAATGGCAGGAATACTGCGGCGTCAGCACCGCCCAGGCATCCGAAGCGTCGCACTACGGCTTCCAGTGGGGCGCGCAACTGCCCGAGCGGCTCGACGTCCTGGGCAGCAGCGCCTCGACGCTCACGGTACTGGACGCCCACGCCATCCCGGCAGGCATGGAGCTGCTGTTGGTGGCTGAAACGACGGGCAGTGGTTATCGCCTGAGCCTGTCTCACCTGCCGAACCGCTACAGCGAACAGGCCGCCGCGATGCTGCTGGAACAGCTGCAGTCGCTGCTGCTCGATGCCCTCGCCAACCCTGCCACGCCGCTGTCGGCGCTGTCGTTGCAGGCCCCGAGCTTCGCCGCAACGCTGGCGGCGCTACAGGGCCCACTCGACAGCGCAGCGGTGTTGGCCAGCGTACCGGCGCGCTTCAGCGCCTGCGCCAGCCAATACCCTCTTCACGTGGCCCTGCGCGACCACCATGGGCATCTGGACTACGCCGAGCTGGACGCACGCAGCAACCAGCTGGCGCATTACCTGCGGGCCCAGGGTATCGGTCGCGAAGACCGCGTGGCGCTGTACCTGGATCGCTCGGCGCCGATGGTGCTGGCGATGCTCGCCGTGCTGAAAAGCGGTGCCGCGTTCGTGCCGCTGGACGTGCATCAACCCGCCCAACGCTCCCTGGCCATCCTGCAACAGGCGCGACCGGCGTTCATCCTCAGCGGCGCGGCGGGCCCGGCACCCGCCCTGCCCGCCGTCGCCAGCCTCGATTTGCGCGAGGAAACGCTCTGGCAGCAAGGTCCGAGCCACGCACCGGAGCACGAGGTCCAACCCGCAGACGCCGCCTACGTGCTGTTCACTTCCGGCAGCACCGGCACGCCCAAAGGCGTCATCGTCGAGCACCGCCAGCTTGCCAGCTACGTCGCCAGTGTCTCCCGGCGCCTGCACCTGGCGGCCGGCGAGCGCAGCGCGGTGGTCACCTCGCTGGCCGCCGACCTGGGCTACACCTTGCTGTTCCCGGCGCTGCTCAGCGGCGGCGAACTGCACCTGCTGGACAAGGAAACCGCCATGGATGCCCAGGCCTGGGCCACGTGGCAGGCGCAGCATCCGGTCGATCACTTGAAGGTCGTACCGTCGTTGCTCGACGCCTGGCTGATTCACGCCCAAAGCGCCGCCGTGCTGCCGCGCAAGCAACTGATCCTCGGCGGTGAAAACTGCTCGCCCCGCCTGCTGCGCAGCATTCGCGAACACGCGCCGGCCCTGACGATCTTCAACCATTACGGCCCCACCGAAACCACGGTCGGGGTGGTGATGCACCAGCTCGAACCGGCCGTGGACTATCGCCGCCTGCCCCTCGGCGACCGTCTCGACGGCATGCGCCTGCACCTGCTGGACGAGCAACTGGCGCCCGTCGCCCCCGGCCAAAGTGCCGAGCTGTACATCGCCGGCCCGCAACTGGCGCGCGGTTACCTGGATGCACAACAGGACGCCGGACGGTTCATCGAGTCGGCGCAAGAGCCCGGCGAGCGCCTGTATCGCACCGGCGACGTGGCGCGCTACCTCCATGACGGCAGCCTGGAGATCGCCGGGCGTGCGGACCGCCAGGTGAAGATCCGCGGCTTTCGCGTGGAACTCGACGAGATACAGGCCCAACTGGCCGGCCTGCCCGGTGTGGCCCAAGCGGCGGTGGAGTGCATTCCCCGTGGCGAACTCGGCCAGCAATTGTTCGCCTTCATGACCCTGGCACCCGGGCATTCGACCAGCGTCGCGCGCTTGCACGGCCAGGCCCAGGATTGCCTGCCGGACTACATGCTGCCGACCCTACGGATCGTCGAAGCGTTGCCGCTGATGGGCAACGGCAAGCTCGACCGCAAGACTTTGCAGCAATGGGCCGACAAAGTGCTCGACACGGTCGGCAGTGCCTTGCCGCGCACACCGCTGGAGGCCCTGCTCGCCGAGGTCTGGGCGCAGGTCCTGGGCCTGGAGCGGGTGGGCATCGACGATGACTTCTTCGAGCTGGGCGGCCATTCCCTGGCGGCGGTAACGCTGGCCAGCCGCTTGCAGACCGCCCTGTCGGCGCCAGTGACCGTCAACGCCGTGTTCAACGCGCCCAGCGTCTCGGCGTTTGCGGCGCTGGTGCAGGCCGAGTTGAAACTGTCGCCGCTGGTCAGGCTGTCGCCGCCCGGCGTCGAAGCGGCCAACCTGTTCTGCTTCCACCCGTCCACCGGCCATGTGCAGGACTACCGCGCGCTGTTGGCGCCGTTGCAGGCCCGGAACCTCTGGGGCTTGCAGGCGGCCTACCTGGCCGAGGACAGCACGGCGCTGGGAGGCGACATCGAGAGCCTCGCCGCGCTCTACGTCGAACACCTGCGCCAACAGCAACCCCACGGGCCTTATCACCTGCTGGGCTTCTCCCTCGGTGGACTGCTGGCGATCGCCGCGGCGGCGCGCCTGGAAAGCCTGGGCGAACAGGTCGCCTTCCTGGGCATCATCGACTCGCAATACCAGCACCAGGCGCCGGAGGACAGCGTCCAAGCGCTGCTGGAATCGGCGGTCGAGGCCTTGACCCCCGACAGCCAGGCGCTGATGCGCCAATTGCCGGCGCCGCTGATGAGCGCGTTGACCGCGCAACTGGATGCCCTGCCTGCGGCGGCACGCCTGCCGGAACTGGTGCAGTGGGCGCGCCAGCAAGGCTTGCAACTCGATGGCGACAGCTGGGAACATTTGCAGACGCGGCTGCGCTACCAGCAGCATACCCAGCACTTGCTGGCCAGCTTCAAGCCGGCCCGGCTGAGCTGCCCGGTGCATGTCTGGTGGGCCAGCGACACCCTGGCCCAGGCTGACTTTGCCGATCCACACTGGGAACGCCTGAGCAGCGGTTCGCTGACCCGCGACGTCATCCCGGCACAGCACCTCACTGTCCTCGAACAGCCCGCCTTCCAGCAGCAACTGGCGGCGCGTCTCGAGGCCCTTGCGACACACGGAGCGGTTTGAAATGGATCTGTTGTTACTCATGGCCAAACGTTCATGGCGCGCCCTGCTGGTGGCGACCTTGACGGGCCTGATCTGCGGCCTTGCGGCGGCTGGCCTGATCGCCAACATCAACCACAGCCTGACGGTGTTCGACCAACTGCGGCCGATGGATGGCGTGTACTTCGGCGCCCTGGTGGCGCTGGTGGCGGTGTCGCGGGTGATCTCCGACGTCAGCCTGCTGCGCCTGGGCCAAGCAGCGGTCAATGACATGCGCCTGCACCTGAGCGCCAAGCTGATCGACACGCCGTACGCGCAGTTGCAGCGCCTGGGCAAGCACCGCCTGCTGGCGATGCTGACCGACGATACGCAAACCATCAGCCAGGCGGTGGAGCTGGTGCCGATCCTGCTGGTCAACGCCGGGATCATCGCCGCCTGCCTGGCCTACCTGGGCTGGCTGAGCCTGCCGTTGCTCGGCCTGACGCTGTTGCTGATCGCCCTGGGCAGCCTCAGCTTCAACTGGCCGCAACGCCGGGCACTGACCTCGATCTCACGGGCCCGTGAGCTCAAGGACCAGTTGTTCGACCAGTACCGCCTGCTCACCGACGGCAGCAAGGAACTGCAACTCAACCACCCGCGCCGGCAACACTTCTTCACCCGGTTGCTGATTCCGGTGAGCCAGCAATATCGCCGGGATTTCGTGCGGGGCATGAGCATCTATGCGCTGGTGATGAACTGGGGCAATGCGGTGTTCTACCTGCTGATCGGCGTGGTGCTGTTCGCCGCGCCGCACTTTATCGAGCTGCAGGTCAGCCTGGTCACCGGCTACATCCTGGCGATCCTCTACATGATCACGCCGCTGTCGGAGCTGATGCACGCCCTGCCGACCCTGGGCCGGGCCAGTGTCGCGCTGAACAAGATTCGCGCCCTGGAAGGCGAGATGCAGGCCGCCGACGAGGCCATCGAGACGATCACCCCGACCCAGGTGCGCAGCCTGGTGTGCCGGCAGGTCAGCCATACCTACTACCGCGAGCGCGAGGACGGCCATTTCACGCTGGGCCCCATCGACCTTACGCTCAATGCCGGCGAAGTGGTGTTCATCACCGGTGGCAACGGCAGCGGCAAGACCACCCTGGCGTTGTTACTGACGGGCCTCTACCGGCCGGAAAACGGCGACATCGTACTCGACGAGCAAGTCTCCTCCAGCCACGACAACCACCATTACCGCCAGCACTTCTCGGCGATCTTCACCGACTTCTGCCTGTTCGAGAACCTGTTCGACGGCGACGATCCGCACCTGGTGAAGCAGGCGCAGGACTACCTGATCCAGCTGCAGCTTGATCACAAGGTGCAAATCGAGGAAGGCAAGCTGACGACCCTGGCCCTGTCCACCGGGCAACGCAAGCGCCTGGCGCTGCTCAGTGCCTACCTGGACGATCGCCCGTGCTACCTGTTCGACGAATGGGCGGCCGACCAGGACCCGGTGTTCAAGCATTTCTTCTACACCCGGATCCTGCCGGACCTGCGCGAGCGGGGCAAATTGCTGATCGTCATTTCCCACGACGACGCCTACTTCGGCCTGGCCGACCGGCTGATCCGCATCGAGCACGGCACGCTCAGCGAAGTGGCGCCCCAGGCTGCGGCGAAGGCCTCGGCGGTGTTGTCCTGAGGTCGTCGACAAACCCGTGGATAATCTGGCGAGCCCCGTTACCGGGGCTCACGCCTATTCATAGATGTAATGCAGATAGCTCACCTGCTCCGCCAGGGGCAGGCGATGCAGTTTCGGGCAGGACTCGCAGAGCACCGGTGGCTGGCCCTCGACGGGCTCGTGCAACTGATAGTGCAGGCAGCAATGCCGGCGCAAGGGCAAGGTTGGGCAGATCTGCGGCGCGGGCGACTCGACCATGCGTTGCAGGCCCCGCAACTTCAGGCGCCCGTCGTTGACCGTAGCTTGCTCCAGCCAACGGTGCGCCTCGGCGAACCCGTCCCGGGAGAGGTCGGGGTCCATTCTCGCGAAAGCGCCGTCCCAGATGGCAACCATGTTGCCCCAGAGTATTTTCGGTGCCAGGCCACCGGCAGCCGCCAGGGGGATGAACAACGGCGCCAGGTGCTCATGGACCAACCGCGACCAGTAGGCCGCGCGCTCTTGCGCGCCCAGGGCCGGCAGGCGGCTCGGCAGGCTCAGCGCCGACGGTTGGCCATCATCGTGCAGCAACTGTGCTTGCTCGCCCCAGAAGTCGATAGCGCAGTGACGGGTCAACACACAGGCCAGGGTGGCCGGCAGGACGATGCTCATGTAGTTCATCGACCATTGCGAGACCACGGCCGCGCGGTTCACGCCGGGGTAGCGCAGCGCGAAGCGGGCCAGCAAAGGCTGCAGCACCTCGGGGTTGGCCAGTTGGTTCAACGCGATGCAAGGCTGATCGCCAGGCCCCTGTCGGATCACGCGCTTTATCGGCGGCCAGGCCTGGTTCAGCCATTCTGGAAATTCGATAACGGGCTCCCGTGACTTTCCCTAATTAATGCAAACGATTAGCATTGGCTGATCCTATCCTCCCGCCCCTGTAAACTCAACGTCGTCAGCGACCAGGCTTACCAAAGACCTCATGCACACACTTCGCAATTTCTGGCGCCTCGCACGGCCTTTCTGGGTATCCGAGGAAAAGTACCCGGCCCTGTTGCTGCTGCTGGGTACCGTGCTGATGACCCTGTGCCTGGTGGGCGTCAACATCCTCAACAATTTCTGGAACCTGCATTTCTACAACGCCTTGCAGGCCCTGGACTACCACGGTTTTCTCGTTGGCAGCCTGCAATTCATCCTGCTGCAGGTCGGCACGGCCGCCTTTACCGTGGGCGCGTTCCACTTCCAGCAGAAGCTGACCATACGCTGGCGGCGCTGGGCCACGCGCAACATGCTCGACCAATGGCTGGGCAGCCAGCGCTACCAGAAGCTGAAGCTGACCGAGACCGAGGTCGATAACCCTGACCAGCGGATCGCCGAGGACATCGACCTGTTCATCGTCAAGTCGCTGAAGTTGAGCCTGGGCTTGCTGACGTCGGTGGTGTCGCTGTTTTCGTTCCTGAACATTCTCTGGCAGGCCTCCAGCCTGGTGAGCGTGCCGTTCAACGACCAGTCGGTGGTCATCCCCGGCCTGCTGGTGTGGATTGCCCTGGTGTACGCGCTGCTGGGCACAGGCCTGGCGTTCTGGCTGGGGCGCGCCCTGCCCGGCCTCAACTTCATGCAACAGCGGCGCGAGGCGGACTTTCGTTTCTCGCTGATTCGCCTGCGGGAAAACGCCGACTCGGTGGCTCAATACCGCGGTGAGGCGGTGGAGAACGAACGCTTCAACCGACGCCTGGAGGCGGCGCTGGAAAACTTCTGGGCGCTGGTCAAGAAGCAAAAGCTGATCATGGGCTACTCGACGTTCTACCTGCGCAGCGCCACGGTCATTCCCATGTTCATCATGGCGCCGCAATTCTTCGCCGGTGCCTTTCCCCTCGGACGCCTGACCCAGATCAGCGCAGCCTTCGGCGAAGTGCACGCGGCCATCGCCTATCTGGTCAGCGTGTTTCCGGAGCTGTCGGAATGGAAATCGGTGATCGATCGTTTGAACGGGTTCCAGGAGCGCCTGGACAACGTCGAGGTCAAGTCTGCGGTGCGCCTCGAACAGCAGGCCAGCGGCCTCGACATCAAGGACCTGGACGTCTGGCTGCCGAACGGCCGGCAATTGTTCAAGGGCTTCAATCTGTCTCTCAAGCCCGGTGACAGCCTCATGATCAGTGCGCCGTCGGGCTACGGCAAATCGACGCTGATCCGCACCATCACCGGGCTCTGGCCCCACGCCACGGGCAGCAGCCACTATGACCGTGAACGGGCACTGACGCTGTCGCAAAAACCCTACCTGCCGCTGGGCAGCCTGCGCGAAGCCCTGTGGTACCCCAACCCGCCAAGGCGCGAGGAAGACGCGGCGCTGCGCCAGGCCATGGAGCACATCGACCTGCAGCACCTGGGCGATCAGTTGGACCAGGAACGGGACTGGGCCCAGACCCTCAGCATCGGCGAACAGCAACGCTGCGCCTTCGTCCGCGCCCTGCTGGCCCGGCCTACGGTGCTGTTCCTCGACGAAAGCAGCTCGGCCCTGGATGCGGCCAACGAACAGCGCTGCTACCAACTGCTCAAGCAGGCCCTGCCGGAATCGATCCTGATCAGCGTCGGGCACAACACCTCGCTGGAACAGATTCACTGGCAAGTCCTCGAACTCAAGGACGAGGCCCAGTGGGTCCAGCGCAAAGCCCGGCAAGCAGCTATACCCCTGGGCTGACCCCGCTACCGTCTTCGCGGGCAAGCCCGCTCCCACAGGGTTGTTTGGCGGACTGGAGAGGTGTTTTCGCCATAGATCTCTTTGTGGGAGCGGGCTTGCTCGCGAAGAGGCCGGCAAGCCCTCTCCAACCCACCACAAGGTCCCCCAGCCCAGGACAACCGCCAGTCCTGCGCCCACGAGATCTCTCTGAACTTCCATCCGACCTTGCGTCTCTGCCCTTTACCATCACCCGATTAAAAAGGCAGGACGTCATGAGAGCACTTACTTATCACGGCGCGCACAGCGTCAAGGTCGACACGGTCCCGGACCCGATTCTGGTGGACAGCGACGACATCATCTTGCGTGTAACGGCAACAGCCATCTGTGGCTCGGACCTGCACCTGTATCGCGGCAAGATCCCCACGGTCGAGCATGGCGATATCTTCGGCCACGAGTTCATGGGCATCGTCGAAGAAACGGGTTCTGCGGTGACTGCCGTACAACCCGGCGACCGCGTGGTGATCCCATTCGTGATCGCCTGCGGCAGCTGCTTTTTCTGCCAGATGGATTTGTTTGCCGCCTGTGAAACCACCAACACCGGCCGCGGCGCGATCCTGAACAAGAAGTCCATTCCACCGGGAGCGGCACTGTTCGGCTTCAGCCACCTGTACGGCGGCGTCCCCGGTGGCCAGGCCGAGTATGTGCGAGTGCCAAAGGCCAACACCGGCCCGTTCAAGGTGCCGGGCACCCTCGCGGACGAGAAAGTGCTGTTCCTCTCGGACATCTTGCCCACCGCGTTTCAAGCCGTCACCAACACGGGCATCGGCAACGGTTCGAGCATCGCGATCTACGGTGCCGGGCCGGTCGGTCTGTTGAGTGCGGCGTGCGCGAGAATGTTGGGGGCCGAGCAGATTTTCATGGTCGATCATCACCCCTATCGACTGGCCTACGCACAACGCACCTACGGTGTGATTCCAATCAACTTCGATGAAGACGACGACCCCGCCGACACGATCATTCGCCAGACCCAAGGCATGCGCGGGGTCGACGGTGTAGTGGATGCGGTCGGCTTCGAAGCCAAGGGCAGCACCACCGAAACCGTGCTCGCCACATTGAAGCTCGAAGGCAGCAGTGGCAAGGCCTTGCGCCAGTGCATTGCCGCCGTACGCCGTGGTGGGGTCGTGAGTGTGCCAGGGGTGTATTCCGGGTTCATCCACGGTTTTCTGTTTGGCGACGCGTTCGACAAAGGGCTGACCTTCAAAATGGGCCAGACCCACGTGCAGCGTTACCTTCCCGAATTGCTCGAACACATCGAGACCGGCCGCCTGGCACCCGAGGTCATCATCAGCCATCGAATGGCCCTGGAGCAGGCGGCCGAGGGCTACAAGATCTTTGACAAAAAACAGGAAGATTGCCGAAAGGTCATCCTGACCCCCGGCGACTCAGCCATCGCAGTGCCAGAGGGCGACGGCCCGGCCCTGGCGCTGGGGACCTAAAGCCGCCTCCCACAGTGTTATGGGGTGGACTGGAAATGTGTGCCCACCATAGATCCACTTGTGGGAGCGAGCTTGCTCGCGAAGACGATGGTCCACCCAGCATCGGGGCAAACTGACCCACCGCATTCGCGGGCAAGCCCGCTTCCACAGGGTTGTTTGGCGGACTGGAGAGGTGTGTCCACCACAGATCCACTTGTGGGAGCGGGCTTGCTCGCGAAGACGATGGTCCATCCAGCATCGGGGCAAACTGACCCACCGCATTCGCGGGCAAGCCCGCTCCCACAGGGTTGTTTGGCGGACTGGAGAGGTGTGTCCACCACAGATCCACTTGTGGGAGCGAGCTTGCTCGCGAAGACGATGGTCCATCCAGCATCGGGGCAAACTGACCCACCGCATTCGCGGGCAAGCCCGCTCCCACAGGGTTGTTTGGCGGACTGGAGAGGTGTGTCCACCACAGATCCACTTGTGGGAGCGAGCTTGCTCACGAAGACGATGGTCCATCCAGCATCGGGGCAAACTGACCCACCGCATTCGCGGGCAAGCCCGCTCCCACAGGGTTGTTTGGCGGACTGGAGAGGTGTGTCCGCCATAGGGAGGGTATCTGTCATTCACCTGTGCGGGCTTTGGAGGCGTTCGCTCCATATTTTTCCAGCAACTTGAGTGTCACGCCGTTGGTCCAGCCGAAGCCGTCCTGCAACGCGTATTCACCGCCGCCACCGCCCTGCCCCTGGCCAGACACGTTGTATTTCTCCACGAGTTTGTCCTCCTTGCGGTAAAGGTTTTGGACCTGCTGGAGAAAGCGCTGGCCAATCTGTGCCGCGAGGTCGCCTTGCTGGTAGCGGTCCAGCCCTTCCACCGCCACCCACTGCAACGGCGCCCAGCCATTGGGTTCGTCCCATTGCTGGCCGTTGCTGACCTGGGTCGTGGCGAGCCCGCCAGCACGCAGCAGGCCGCCGCGCACTGCCTCGGCCGTGCGCCTGGCGTGCTCGTTGGACGCCAGCCCGGTGTACAGCGGGAACAGCGCCGCAGCCGTCAGGTCCGGACGCTGTCGGTCGAGCTGCCAATCGTAATCGACGTAGTAACCGCCATCGGCCTTCCACAAGTGCCGCTCGATGGCCTGCTGACGCCGGTCGGCGCGCTGGCCGTAAGCCTGGACGCACGACACGTCGCGGAGGGTCTCGCAGCCCTTGGCGATGGTGCGTTCCAGGTGATACATGAGGCTGTTCAAGTCCACCGGCACGATGGCGGTGGTGCGTATCGTCTCCAGGCGCTTGCCGTCACCCAGCCAGCGCGAACTGAAATCCCAACCGCTTTCGGCGCCGGCGCGCAAGTCGCGCCAGACCTCCTGGCGCGTCCGGTCCGGCGCCTGGGCGGCGGTCTTGATGTCTTGCAGCCAGGACTCTTGGCGGGGTGTCGCGCTGGCGTCCCAGTAACGATTGAGCACGCTGCCGTCGGCCAGCTTGACGACATGCCGGGCGGCCGCGCCGGGCTTGAGCGTCTGCGCACCGTCCATCCAGTAGGCGTACTCACGTTGCAGTTGGGGAAGGTAGCGAGCGTAGGCCTGGTCGCCTTCGATGCGAGCCTGCAGCTCCACCATGTAGGCGAAGAACGGCGGCTGCGACCGGCTCAGGTAGTACGTGCGATTGCCATTGGGGATATGACCGTAGGTGTCGATCATGTAGGCGAAGTTGTCGGTCATCTGCCGGACCTGATCCTTGTCGCCGCTGTGTTCGAGGCCCAGCATGGTGAAATACGAGTCCCAGTAGTACATCTCGCGAAAGCGTCCGCCCGGCACCACGTAGGGCTGCGGCAGCGGCAACAGGCTGCTGTACTGTGGCACCTCGCGGTAGGTGCGGCTCAATACCGGCCAGAGCGAATCGATGTGCGCCTCGATCGGCGCGCCAGGCTTGGGCGGTGGGCTTTGCGCTTCGCCGGATTCGATGAAGTTGTCTTGGACGAAGCCCTTCAGGTCGAAACCGTCGCGCTCATGAAGGGCAAGATAATCGGCGCGGATCTTCGCGGGATCGCGCTTGGGCAGCGCATCGACGAAGTGTTTCTGGTCGGTGAAGATCCCCTGGCGCTGCACCGCTTCAAACAGCTCCGGGTACGCGTGGTCAGGTGCAAGAGGGGTACGTTCCTTGGCGTCTTCATAGCTCCATGTGGCAGGCGGTTGACTCGAACAAGCGGCGCACAACAGTGCGGCGAAAGACAGGCTGGTGAAATCCATAGGTCGCATAGGCAGCTCCATCGTAGTGTCGTTCCTGACACAGGAGTGACCTGATGGACGGGCCCGGGTTCATTAAAAGACCCTGGCCCGGACCACGGCGCCAAGCCGCCTGTGTACGCAGCCACCGGCGCTCAGGCGGTTGCCCAGCCGTTCGGCCTCGGCCGCGCTAGGCCGTCTGTTCCTGCTCCAACCGCTTGAGCAGTGCCTCGGCGACGACCTCGGAAGACGCTGGGTTCTGGCCGGTGATCAGGTGTCCGTCCTCGACCACGTAGACCGCCCAGTCCGCCGCCTTGGAGTACTCGCCGCCCTTGGCCTTGAGCATGTCTTCCACCAGGAACGGCACCACCTGGGTCAGGCCCACCGCGTCTTCCTCGGAATTGGTGAAGCCAGTGACTTTCTTACCCTTGACCAGCGGCTGGCCATCGGGGGCGACGACGTTCTTGAACACGCCGGGGGCATGGCAAACGGCGGCGACGGGTTTGTTCGCGGCGTACATCGCCTCGATGAGGATCTTCGAGTCCCGGTCCTCGGCGAGGTCCCAGAGCGGGCCATGGCCGCCGGGATAGAACACCGCGTCGAAGTCATAGGGATCCACTTCGCCCAGCAGCACCGTGCTGGCCAAGGCAGCCTGGGCCTCGGTGTCCGTGCGGAACCGGCGGGTGGCGTCGGTCTGGGCGTCCTCTTCATTGCTCTTGGGGTCCAGCGGCGGCTGCCCGCCCTGGGGAGAAGCCAGCGTGACGTCCATCCCGGCGTCGACGAACACATAGTAGGGCGCGGCGAACTCCTCCAGCCAGAAGCCGGTTTTCTTGCCGGTATCGCCCAACTGATCGTGAGATGTAAGGACCATTAGAATGTTCATCTTAACCGCTCCTCCGAAGATCAAAGGCAAGGCGCGTGTCGCCTTGCTTAAGGTTCAGAGGTTGTGCCGGGCCAGACGTTCCATGGACATCAAGAGGACGCTGCACCTGAAGAATGCTTGGCAAGGTCAGCCGGCCCGTGGGGTATCCGAGGGTGATTCGCCGAACAACGCCCGGTAATGCGCGGCGAAGTGGCTCAGGTGAAAGAAGCCCATGGCGACGGCGATATCACCAACGTTCAGTGTGGTCGCACAAGTGCTGATCAGGCGTCGCCGCACGGCGTTGAGCCTCAGATTGCGCAGGTACTCGACCGGACGCATCCCGGTCACGGCCTGGAAACTGTTCTGCAGGGTCTTGCGGCTCACCCGCAGTTGCCCGCACAAATCGAGAATGCTCAACGGCGTGTCACCGCTGGCGGCGACCAGTTCCTGGCAGCGTTTGACCAGGTAGGCGCTGACGGTGCAATTGCCGCGGCGGCCACGCACTTCATCCGAGGCATTGCTGAACAGGTCGAGGAACGCATCGAGCAGCACGTCTTCGAGCATCTTCTCCGCAGCCGGATGGATGGCGTCCGTCTGCTCCAGGAGGTGTCGGAACAGCGGATGGATCCGCTGCTGCACCCTGAGCAGTACCGCTTCATCCACGCTGATCTGCGATTCGCTTTTCAGGCGCCTGAGCTGTTCGTTCGACAACTCGCAGGCCGCCAGCTTGGCGAAACGCACCGTGTCGACGTTGACCGCGAAAAAGTGCGTGCCTTCCGGGGCATGCAGGACGAAGTCCTCGCTGTCGCGCAGCAGCACCACGCTGCGGGCGTCCACCCGATGCCCCTGGACCACTGGTGCGCTGCCCAGCGACATGGCGATACATAAGCGGCCTTTTGGCGCGCTGCCGCGCTGCACCACGCGCTTGTCCAGCACTTCCTGGAAAATCTGAAAACGGTCGGCATACACCTGCCGCAATTCGCTGCTCAGGCTGCCACGACCGAGTTGATCATAGACTTGTTGCCAGCCCCGTATGGAGCCGGCGTGTTGCTGGGGATCATTGAAGGTACGGACTTCGGCAAGCATGATCATCGTTCCTCGGTGGCCCCGTTGTAATTCCCAGCCCTTCATGGGCTGCCCGGTCCTCCCTGACGGTGGCTGGCTTCACGCGGCGTCGGTACCCGCCTGGAAAACCAAAGCCAGTTCCGTGCCAAGCATCTGCAAGCGGTACTCGCCGGCCTGGATGGCCAGGGGTGCCAGTAATGCACCGGACAGCACCACCTGGCCCGCCTCCAGCGCCTGTCCGTCGGCCAGCAGTCGCCGCACCAGCCAGCACAGATTGCTCGTCGGCGCGTCTTCCCGTGCCTGGGTGTCACCGCTGCCACAGGAGACCCCGTCGCAGGTGAGGCGATAGGCCACACTGGCGTGCAAGACCGGATCGAATACCACCGGCGAACCGAGGCAGTAGCGCGCGGCCGCAGCATTGTCCGCCAGGAACGCGCCCACGCCGAACTGCCAGCCCAGCCAACGGCAGTCGGCGATCTCGAAGGCCGGTGCGACCATGGACACGGCAGCCAGGATGGCTTCGTCACGGTAGTCACCCGGTACCAGCGTCCGTCCCAGCACGAACGCCAGTTCAACTTCCAGCTTGGGCTGGATCAACTGCGCCAACGCCACCGTACTGCTCGGCTTGACGGCCATCGCTTGGGTGAGCGCTCCCAGCACCGGCTCGTGGAGGCCGAACCGGCGCTGGGCCGCGCTGCCGGCAAACGCGACTTTCCAGCCGGACAGTTGCTCGCCGCGCACTTCGCGTTGGCGCAGGGCCTCTCGCTGCAAGGCATAACCGGCGGGCACATCCAGTGCCTGGGGCGGCAACGGTGGCAAGGCCTCGGCGCCCAACCCGGCGTGGTGGAGTCGAACCACCAGATCGTCGAGCGGGTTCATGAGTGCTGCTCCGCCAATTTGCGCAACACACCGTCGAGTCGTTCCGGCGTGGTGATCGCGGCAACGAAGCGGTCCGGGCGCACCACCACGATGCAGTCGCGCACCTTGGCAAACCATTCCCCCAGCCGGTTGTCGACGTCCTCGACACTGATGGCGCCGCTGGCCGTCAACGGTTGGCCGGCCGCCTTGCCACTGCGTGAACGGTTGACCTGGATGAAGCGCGTGTCCCAACGCGCCCAATAGGCGGCGCTCTGCTCGCTGAGCGCCTCGCGCGGGTTGACCCTATACCCCAGCACCGCGTAGGAATGCCCCAACACCTCGTCAAGACGACGCCGCTGCCCCTGAGCATCCTCGATGGCCGGCTGGATGAACAGTTGGCCGACCAGATCGTCCTCATGCAGTTCTGCCCGCTCATGATGGACCAGGCCCTTGGTGATGGTCGCCTTGGGCTTGAACTTGAACTCCAGCAGGTGCGAGCGCAGGTTGTCGACGCTGTTGACGGCCTGGAACAACCAGTCCCGTACCCCGGCCATCAACGGGTTGGTCAGGCCCAGCACCGCGCCCATGTTGTCGGCCAGGGCGATCAGGTCGGTGGCGTGCCCGCGCCGCTCCTGGTCGTAGCTGGCCAGGATCGACGCCGATGCCCGCCCCTGGATGATGGCCGCGATCTTCCAGGCGACGTTGGCCACGTCACGCAGGCCTGAGTTCAGGCCCTGGCCGGCCCAGGGTGGGGAAATATGCGCCGCATCCCCCACCAGCGCCACGCGCCCTTCGACAAAGCGGGCCGCAACCCGGGAGTTGTGGGTGTACGCCCGGATACGGATGATGTCCAGTTGATCGACCGCATCACCAATGTGCTCCCGGATCAACGCCCGGATGGTGCCCTCCTCGCACATCCTCGCCTCGTCCTCGCCTTCCAGCAACATGAACTCCCAACGCCGTTGCTGGTACGGCAAATAGATGCAGACGAAGGGTCGCTGCGGATCGGCATGCAAGGCCGTGTAAGGCGCATCGAGGGTGTCGTTACAGGTGTCGATTACCACCCATTTGCGCGGGTGGGTCAGGCCCAGCAACTCGATGCCGAGTTTCTTGCGCACGGCGGAACGACCACCGTCCGCCCCGATGACGTACTGCGCCTGCAATTGATACAACTCACCCTGGGCGTCGCGCACCTGCAACGTCACGCCGCGGTCATCCTGCTCCAGGTCGAGCATTTCATGGCCCTGGCGCAGGTCGACGCCGGCGCGCGTGCCGAGCTGTTCGCGCAGGGTCGCTTCGAGCAATTGCTGCATGAAGATATTGCGCATCGGCCAGCCGTAGCGGGCGGTGCTCGGCTTGACCTCGGCAAAGCACACGCCCCGCGCATTGTAGTAGCGCAGCGGCACGTCGCAGATCATGTCGCGGACGGCCAGCTCGGCGATGCCGATGCCTTGCAGCACCCGCAGCGCCTCATCGTCCATGCCCACCGCGCGGGGATACGGCAGGATGCCGTCCGCCAACTCGAGGACAACGCATTCGATCCCGTACAGCCCCATGTAATGCGCGGCGGTGATCCCGTTCGGGCCACCGCCGACGATGACAACCTGGGTCTTGTCCTGCTTCATCACGATTCACCGCATTGTTTTTGTTGTGGTTGCAAGCCCTGGCCGTCCAGATAGTCCTTGACAACACGGTTGAAGATCTCGCTCTGGTCATCATGGACGTAATGACTGGCATCGGCGACTTCCGTCGTCTGCACCCGAGCATTGGCTTGCCTGATTGCCTCAAGGGTCGCCAGCGGCAGGAAATCGGAGCGCGCGCCACGAATGAACAGCGTCGGGCAATCCAGGCTGCGTACCGCCGGCCACAGGTCGGTGGGCGTGATGGTCAGGCGTGCCTGGGCGATGCCTTGCTGGTCGTGACGCCACTCGATGCCCGCCAGCGTTTCCTTCATCGAATGCATCAGCCGGGAGGCCAGCCCCTCCTGGGACAGGCCGGGGCGCGACTGCTGCCAGAACTGGGCGGCACTCGGCCAATCGGGAAACACCAGCGGCGTCTCGCTCATCTCGCGGCGGATACGCGCGGCTCCGTCGCCACTGACAGAAGAGCCTGGGCCAATGTCCTCGATCACCAGCGCCTGTAGCCGTCCGGGATTGAGCCGCGCGTACTCCAGTGCGTTGGTGCCGCCGAGGGAATGCCCCACCAGGATGAACTGCCGCAGCCCCAGGTGCGCCACCCAATCCTCGACGTCACTGACATAGGCCTCGGTCCGGTAGCTGCTGGCCGACGCCCAGTCGCTGAAGCCACGGCCGCGTTGGTCGAGGGCATGGCAGCAGTACCGGTCGCCCAGCGCATTGGCCAGCGACTCCCAGGTCCGGGCATAGGAGCGCAGGCCGTGGAGCAGCAGCACGGGGGTGCCCGACTCCTTGCCCCAGGACACGTAGTGCAGGTGCATCGACGATCGATTGGTGAAGAAGTGGCTGTTCGCAGACATTCGTTTGGCTCCCACGGTCAACGCCCCTCAGTACAGGCCATCGTTGCCCTTGACGTCGGCGGCCTGGAGGCCACCGAGTCGCGCATGCAGGCGTCCGCGCGTGGCAAACGCCCAGATGATTACCAGTTCATCGGCGGACGGGCCGTCACTGAACGAAAGCGAAATGCTGTCGTAGTGCGAACGCACATACAGCGCATCCTTGTGGGCCAACGGCACGTCGATGGTCGCACCCGGCCCGCCACGCTTGCCGGTGGAAGGCACCCAGGACTTGCCACCGCCCAGCGCGACCCGGATCGGGTCCGCCGCCGGGTTGGTGAGCAAGGCATTGCCGTGCTCGTACTCGCCCGCGCTGCCCACCAGGCAGGCCTTGCCATAGCTGACGATCTCGCGCCCGCCCGCCAGGGCCTGGATACGCCGGCCGAACTCCTGGCCCAGCAACGGCGAGGGTTCGACCAACTCGGCCAGGCTCTCGCTGAAGCGACCGGCATACGGGTTGGCGATCACGGCGCCAATGGCGTACTTGAACAACGGCTCGCCGTCGGCCAACTGGCCGGTTTCGTTGGCCAGGGTTTCCTCGACGAAGCTGTACCACTTGCGGATGTGATAACGGGCGAAATTAGCGGTTTTCATCAGACATGCCTCTTGTTCAAAGTGGGTCGAGATCGAAGTGACGACTGGGCGCGCCGGCCGACTTGAAACGTTCCTTGCCGCGCTCGTCGTCGTGTTCGGTCTCGAGGAAAAACTCCATGCGATTACCGTCGGGGTCGTTGAAATACACGCCGTTGCCGATTTCATGATCGGTGATCTTCACCACCTCGATCCCTTTGCCAAGCAACATGCCGTAGAGCTGGCGCAGGGTGGTCATGTCGCCGGCGATCTCCAGCCCGTAGTGCTGCAGGCCCAGTCCACCTTGGTGGGCACCCGGTTCTGCGCGGATCAGGGCGATGTCGTGGTGCTTGGCACCGAAGGCCATCATGATCCAGCTTTCACCCCGGGCACTTTCGTGCATGCCCAGCACGTCGGCGTACCAGCGTGCCGACGTTTCCGGGTCCTTGACGAACAGCGACAGATGCGTACGAACGACCTCGACTTTCATCGCGCGATACCTCAGTTCTTCTTGATGATGGATTGATGCCCGGACTTGATCTGCGCCACGGCTGGCGTCCAGAGCACATCAGCGATTTCACTGAACTCGCGCCACTGTTTCTGCCAGCCGTCACCGCCGTTCTCGGAGGTGAACAAATGGCCATACTTGGTGCCGGCGACGATCTGGCGCGGGTTGGCCGGGTTCAGGGCAATTGCCCAGACACAGGAGTTGGGTTGCTGTGACAGCGGCAGCACTTCCCAACTGATGGCCGCGTCCCGGGAGACGAGCACCTTGCTGGTGGTACCCGGCGTGCCATCGGAAATGCTCAGGTACAGGGTGTCCTGGCTGCCCAGCGGCGCATTCATGGCACGCACGTAGTACAGGCCGAAGGTTTCGCGGGCTTCTATGCCGGTCCAGGTCTGGCCCTCATCGAGGCTGCGGTAGACGGCGTTGACGCACACCACGACGATGACTTTCTGGCCGTGGTTGGGCAGTACCAGGATGTTGTGGATGTCTGAGTTGTAGTCCCACAACAGCCGGTCGTCGACACGAGTCCAGCTGTCGCCGCCATCGCGGCTGTGGAACAGGCCGCCCTCTTCGAGGCCGAACCAGAGCTGGTTGCGGTCCGTCGGGTCATAGGCGAACGCCAACAGGCGCGGCCGGCTGACACCTTCGCAGAACTCGGGAATCTCCACTGGCGCCCGGTCCCAGTGCTGGCCGCCGTCGAGGGTGCGCCACAGGACGGCACGGGACGGTGCCCCGGTGCCGACGAAAATGCGCTGGGCATCCTGCGGATCCACGGCGACCTTCCACACCGTCTGCCCGTTGAACGGTGAGTCCACCCGCTGCCAGTGCCCGCCAGTGTCGCGGCTGACGCACAGGCCGACATCGGTGCCGGCGTAGATCACTTCAGGCGCCTCGGGATGAACACTCAAGGATCGGGTGATCGCATCGAACTCAAGGTCTTGCCCCAGGCCGAGGCGGTGCCAGGTGCGCCCGTCATCGGCACTGCGGATGACCGCCTGCCCCACGGTGGCGACCAAAAGGGTTCCGTTACTCATCGCTGTTGCTCCTCAAATGAAGATGCCACGGGTCAGGCCACCGTCGATGCCGATGGACTCGCCCGTTACGGCGCCGGCCTTGGGGGACGCCAGGAAACCGATCAGCCAGCCCATTTCGATGGGCGCCAGGGTGCGGCGAATCGGCGTCGCGTCGATGTAGCCCTGCTCCACCTGCCCAGGGGTCTTGCCCTGCTTGATCCCTTCGCGCTCGTACAGCTCCTGGATGTGCGGGGTGTCCACCACGCCGGGGTGAATCAGGTTGACGGTGATACCGGCCGGGCCCAGTTGGTCGGAGAGGGTCTTGGTCATGTGGGCAATGGCGAGGTTGCGCATGCCCGAGAGCACCTTGCTGCCACGCCCGGTCAGGCCACCGATGTTGATGATGCGACCGAAGCCACCGGCCTTCATGTGCGGGGTCACGGCCTTGGCGCAGCGGAAGTAGCCGATCACCTTGGTGTTGAGGTCCGACAGCAGCTCGTCGTCGCCGGCGTGCTCGATGTCATTGCGAACCACCCCGGACGGCGCCGCGGCGCCATTGACCAGGATGTCGATGCGGCCAAAGTGCTTGTAGGCGGCCTGCACCATGTCCGTCACGGCCGACATCTGGTTGGTGTCGCAGTACAGCGGCAGTACCTCGTTACCGGTCTCGGCGCTGATTTCCTCGGCAGCCTGCTGCAAGAACTCCATGCGCCGGGCGCAGATCGCCACCTTGCAGCCTTCCTGGGAAAGAAAACGCGCGACTTCCTTGCCGATGCCCATCCCACCGCCGGTGACGATTGCCACGCGGCCTTGCAATTCCAGATCCATAGCAGTTCCTCTTGTGTTTATTCGGTTCAGGCCAGATCGACAAAGACACTCTTGGTCTCGGTGTAGGCATCGATCACGTGCTTGCTCATTTCCCGGCCCCAGCCGGATTGTTTGTAGCCACCAAACGGCGACGCCGGGTCGACGACGTTCCAGCAGTTGATCCACACCGATCCGGCTTTCAACTGTGCGGCCACCCGGTGGGCGGAGCGCAGGTCCCGGGTCCACAGGCCCGCTGCCAGGCCATAGGGCGAGTCGTTGGCGCGCAGCACCAGTTCGTCGATCTCGGTCCAGCTCATGACCGTCAGCACCGGCCCGAAGATTTCCTCGCGGGCGACACAGGCGCGTTCGGCGCGGTCGAGAAACACGCTGGGCTGGATGAAGTGGCCGCGCTCCAGGTGCTCGGGCCGCGCGCCGCCGCACACCAGCTCGGCACCCTCTTCCTGGCCGCGTTGCAGGTAGCCACGCACCGAGTTCAACTGCCGGGCCGATACCAGCGGCCCCATGCTGCTGCCCGGGTCCAGCCCAGGGCCCAGCGAGTGGGCGGCGGCATGGCGCTGGAGCTCTTCGAGCACCTGGTCGAGGACACTGGCGTGTACATACAGGCGTGACCCGGCGGTGCAAACCTGGCCCTGGTTGTAGAAAATACCGTCGGCGGCGCCCTTGGCTGCCCGCACGATGTCGGCGTCGGGCAGGATGATGTTCGGCGACTTGCCGCCCAGCTCCAGGGACACCTTCTTCATGTTGCCGGTGGCGGCCTGGGCGATCAGCCGGCCCACCTGGGTGGAACCTGTGAACGCGATCTTGTCCACGTCCGGGTGCTGGGCCAGCGGCGCACCGGTGTCGGCACCCAGGCCGGTGACCAGGTTGACCACCCCGGCCGGGAAGCCGGCGGCCTCGATCAACTGCACCAGGCGAATCGCAACCAGGGGCGTCTGCTCGGCAGGCTTGAGCACCGCGACGCAACCGGTCGCCAGCGCCGGGCCGAGCTTCCACACGCACATGGTCAGCGGGAAATTCCACGGCACGATCAAGGCGCAGACACCCACCGGTTCGCGCAGGGTGTAGTTGAGCATCGGCGCGCCGCTGGCGGGCGACACCGGCAGCGTGCTGCCTTCGATTTTGGTCGGCCAACCGGCAAAGTAGCGCACGATGTTGGCCGCGCTTGCCGCTTCGCCCCGGGCCATTGCGATCGGCTTGCCGTTCTCCAGCGTGATCAGTTGGGCCAATTCTTCACGGTGCTGGTCGAGCAGTTCCGCCAGGCGCAACAGCAGCAGGCCACGCTGGGCCGGTGAATGCGTGGCCCAGGGTCCGGTGAAGGCCGCGCGGGCGGCAGCGACGGCGGCTTCTATATCGCGCTTGTCACCTTCGGCCACGTGCGCCACGCTGCGTTCGTCCGCCGGATTTTCCACGGCAAACCGACGGCCACTGGCTGCGTCCTGCCAGGCCCCCCCGATGAACAGCCGGCCGGGTTGTGCCAGGAATTGCTCGACGGCGGGCAGTAATTGGATCTGACTCATATCCCCTCCTTCACAGGGCCATTTCGATCAGGCAAGGACCGCCGTCAGCCTTGGCATTGGCCAGGGCCCGTTGCAGTTCGGCGTTGGTGCAGACGGTGCAGGCCGGCAGGCCGTAGCCCTTGGCCAGGGCCTTCCAGTCGACGCGTGGGCGGTCCAGGACGGTCAGGCTCAGGGCTTCGGGCCCCAGCTCGGTCATGCCGAAACGGCGCAATTCGTTCTGCAGGATCGCGTAGCGATGGTTGGCGGCAATCAGAATCACCACCGGCAATTGCTCGCGGGCGATGCTCCACAAGGTCTGGATGGTGTACTGGGCGCTGCCGTCCGATTGCAGGCAGAACACCCGGTTGCCACGCTCGGCCAGGGCCGCGCCAAACCCCACCGGAATGCCCTGGCCGATGGCGCCTCCGGTATTGGTCAGTACCCGGTGCCGCGCGGCATGGGCCGAGGCAGTGAAGAACGGGTAGCCACACGTGCCACCCTCCACGGAAACGATGCAGTCGTCCGGCAGTGAGGCAGCCAGGACCTGACCGATCGATTGCGGAGTCAGCTCGGCTTCGCCCGGCGGCAACTCGATGCCCATCGGGGTCGGCTGGAAGGCCGGTGCCTGCAAGGCATCGGCAAGCGCGGTGAGCGCGCCGGCGACATCGTCCCCCACCTCGGCCAGGCACAGCAGGCGTTCACGCTCGGCCAAACGCGAGGCGATGCCCTCATAGCCGAAGTAACTGATCGGATCCGGGACGCCGGCACACACGACGGCGTCGTACTGGTCGAGGATCTCGATCGCCACCTCGGGGAAATACGGCAGGCGATCCAGGTCCGGCAAGCCACCGCCACGGTAGCTCAGGCGCGGGAACGTCTCGGCGAACATCCGTACACCCGGCAGTTGGGCCAGGCGCCCCGCCGCCTGGAGTCCGTCCACGGACAAGCCCTCGTCACCGACAATGAACACCAGCCGGCGCCCGTCGCGCAGGGCCTGGGCCACGGCTTCGATCCGGTCACCGGCCATACGCCGGACCGGGGCCTGCAAGGCGCTGAACGGACGCTCAATCGCCACGCTGTTGGCCTGTAAATCCATCGGCAGGATCAGGCTGGCGATTTGTCCCTTGGCCTGCCAGGCGGCACGCACCGCTTCCTGCAGGTCTTCCCCGACGCCGGCCGCCGTGCGCGAAGTCCGCACCCAACCGGAAACGCTGCCGGCCAGGGCCTGGATATCGCTGGCCAAGGGCGGATCGTAGTTGACGTGCCAGGAGGCGTGATCGCCGATGACATTGACGATAGGCGTGTTGGCCCGCCGGGCGTTGTGCAGGTTGGCGATGCCATTGGCAAAGCCTGGCCCCAGGTGCGTCAAGGTCATGGCCGGTTTGCCGGCGATCCGGCCATAGCCGTCCGCGGCCCCGGTGCACACGCCCTCGAACAGCGACAGGACCGGTTTGAGGGCCGGCGCACTGGCCATCGCGGCCACCAGGGGAATCTCCGTCGTTCCGGGATTGGCAAAGCAGTACTCGATACCGCTTGCCACCGCCGCCTTCACTATCAGTTGCGCACCATTCATTTCCAGCCCTCTTGATCGAGCGTTTGCAGTGGCTGAGATTTATCACACAGAAAACCTGGATCAACAAGCTATTTTTTAACATAAAACTCGTATTTTGAGATTTTATTGTATTTTTAAACTTAAAAACGCCATCCATATGCTTGTTTTTCTCAGCCACAGGAGTACCGTGATGGCGGGTTATCCCTGCCATGGGCAGGCTTTCCATCCCTGGCGCGTCTACCTATAGTGCTCACCCATCGGCCATCCACGCGCCCTCCCTCCTTAGGAGTCAAATGAGCAGTCTGAGTAAAATGCTGAGCGTCCTGGACCTGTTCGGCCCGCAACAGCTGAAGATCGACCCCGACACCATTGCCGAACGCATGGGGTTGTCGCGGGCGACGGTGTACCGCTACGTCAAGGACCTGTGTGACGCCGGCCTGCTGGTCCGGGTGGACGCCGGCAGCTATGGCCTGGGGCCACGGATCATCGAGCTGGACTGGATGATGCGTCAGTACGACCCGATCCTCGTGGCCGGTCGCGAACTGATGCATACGCTGTCCGAGGAAACCGGACTGGCGGTCTTCGCCAGCGTTTTCTACGACGGCCACATCATCAACACGTACATTGCCGAACCCGATGACACCTACCAGTTTTCCTTTGGCCGAGGTCATCCGCTGCCGTTCTTCCGCGGCGCGCAATCCAAGGTGCTGATCGCCTTCCAGAAAGGCCGGCGCCTGCAACGCCTGTTCGATGAACACATGGCCAACGACCCCGACAGCCCTTACGACTGGGCCGGTTTTTCCAAGGCGGCGAAGAAGATCCGCAAGGATGGCTATTGCCTGACCCACGACGAGCTCAACCAAGGCCTGACCGGTATCGCGGCGCCGATCATCAACCCGGCGCTCGACGAGGTGGTCGGCAGCCTCTCGGCGGTCGGCAGTACCCAGAGCTTCAAGCTGCTACGCCAAGACACCGTGGTGGAAATGGTGATGGAGACCACCCGGCGAATCGCCGAGCGGATGAAGCATCCGCCGGTCTCCGGCCAGGGCTAGACAACCTCGCCAAGACAGACGCTGCGGTGCCATCCGCCCCGCAGCGGCGCCGGGTCAGAATGGAACGGCGACGGTGACCTGGCTGTACAGGTTGGTCCCGTTGCCGCCCACCTGGTTACCCCCTGTCGCGGCATCCCGGTCCGGTTTGTAGAGGCCGATCAACGGGGTGACGATCAGGTGCTCGCTGACAGCCCACTCGGCATAGAAATCCAGCTCCCGGGCGTCGAGGTTGACGGCGTTTTCTTTGCGCACGGTGTTGTAGTCGAAGAACAGCGCACCGAGGGTCAGATTCTCCAAGGGCGTGGCCTTCAGGCCGACATGATGGATACCCGTGTTGGTGTTGAACGGCCCGGCGTAGTTACCGGCCACCTCGCCCTGGAACCAAGTGCCGTAGCCAGTGCTCTGGCCGGTGAACAGCGAATCCCACCGGGACGAGTAGCGGGTGTAGCGGTACGTCAGCTTCGGCGCCCAGGCAACGTCCGCGAAGGTATACCCGGCCTCGGCGTACCAGGCATTCTCGGTGCCGGCGTCTTTGTCCTGCCAGGCGTACTCGAAGGCGAAGCTGGCGTTCTCGATGCCAGCGTCGCCCTCGCCGCGCAGGCTGTAGACGTCCAGCCCCTTGCGTTGGCGCTGGAAGTCGCTGGCCCACCGATCATCGACGTCAATACCGTGCACCCAGGTCAGCCCCAGCGTGCCGGCCTTGGCGGTGTAGTCCAGCGTACCGGCCGCGAGTTCGGTCTCGGCCTGGGCACGGTTGTCGGACTTGAGCCACACCACGCTGCCGTGCACCCCGTCCTGCCCTCCCAGCCGCACCACCGCGGTCTGGTCGAAGGCATGCCGGGCCGCCATGTAATAGGCACCGCCACGGTTCAGGCGGCCGTCGGCCGGTCCTTTACCCAGATTCGGCCCGTCGTCGTTGATGAGGAAGCCTCGCCCCAGCTTGACCACCTGGCGGCCGCCAGAGACATCGACGCCATCCTGGCCCAACGCCGGGAACAGGTCGCCGGAGCGCCAGCCCAGATAAGCCTCTTCGATCTTGGTGGTGCGCTCGGATCCAACCGAGTTGCCGGCCGGGTCGCCGTCCCCCCAGGTGGCGGAGCTGACCAGGTTGAACGCACCGTAGGCAGTGCCATGGCCGGCCAATCCCTGGTCGCCACTCAAACCGTACTTGATAAACCCTTCTCGCCAGGTCGATCCCCCCGGCGTGCCGTCGTAATTCTTGCGACTGTTGAACATCCCGAACACCGCCACGGCGTCGGCGTTGAGGTGGCTGTTTTCATCGGCGTACAGTTCGTATGCCTGGGCCTGGCTGATGACCGACAGCGTCAAGGCGCAGACGAGACTGTCCCTTGTACGTGAAACCCACGATGGATAGCGCATGGTTGAAGCTCCTGAGGGGGCGCCTGATGCTCAGGCGCGAACCGACGCAACCTGGCTGCGTCGGTGGAACGGACGCCGACTAGCGGCAGTCGGTTAGGGCCATGTCGAGGGCAGAGACCATCTGGCCCGCCTCATCGGCCGTGAGGGTCAGGGGCGGCGAAAGGACGATCTTGTTGCCGATCGGCCGCACCAGCACTCCGGCGCGTCGTGCCTCGTCGGCGATGCGCGAGGCACGGCCGGACGCCGGATCGAGCGGCTCGCGGGTGGCCTTGTCGGCCACCAGGTCCAGGGCGATCATCAGGCCCTTGCCGCGCACCTCGCCGACCACTGCGTGGCGCTCGACCAGCGGCTGCAGTTGCGCCAGCAACTGGGCGCCGACGGTGGCCGCATTGCCCGGCAGGTCCTCGGCCTCGACGATATCCAGCACCGCCAGGGCCGCGGCGCAGGCCGTCGGGTGGCCGCTGTAGGTGTAGCCGTGCATGATGACGTTGCTGAAGCCCGGGCCGTTCTCGATCGCATCGGCCATGCGCTGGTTGAAGACCGTCGCGCCCATGGGGATGTAGCCGGCGGTGATGCCTTTGGCCAGGCACAGGACGTCCGGGGCGACACCCCAGCCGCGACTGCCGAGCATGCAGCCGGAGCGACCGAAACCGGTGACCACTTCATCGGCAATCAACAGGATCGCGTGGCGATCACAAACCTCCCGCAGGCGCTTCCAGTAGTGCGCCGGCGGCACGATCACGCCCCCCGCCCCCTGCACAGGCTCGGCCACCATTGCAGCAATGGTCTGCGCGCCCAACAAGGCAATCTGGTCTTCGAGCTGGCGGATACAGTGCTCCGTCAACGCCTCGGGGTCGCGGCAATCCCAGGGATTGCGATACAGCCAGGGAGTGTCGAGCAGATGACAGCCGGCCAGCAACGGACCGTGGTTGTAGTGGTACACGCCGTTGCCGCCCACCGAAGTGCCGCCCATGTGCACGCCGTGATAACCATTGCGCAGCGACAGGAAGCGCGTGCGGCCCGGTTCGCCGCTGGCGATCCAGTACTGGCGGGCCATTTTCAGGGCGGTCTCGACTGCATCGGAACCACCGGAACTGAACAGCACCCGCGCCATTTTTTCCTGGGCGAACATCGACGTCAGGCGCTCGGCCAGGTCGAATACCCGTGGATGGGCAATGCCGTCGAACGTCTGGTAATACGCCAGCTCATCCAGTTGCGCGGCAATGGCGGCCTTCACCGAGGCGCGGTTGTGGCCGATATTGACGTTCCACAAGCCGCCTACGCCGTCGAGCATGCGGTGGCCGTCGATGTCCGTGATGTAGTTGCCGTCGCCGCTGGCGATGATCAAGGTCCGGGCCCGGTTCGCCGGGGCCGATGAACTCATCGGATGCCAGAACTTCTTGGGTGCTGTCTTATATTTCTCGTACATGACTGTTGCCCTCACTCGGTTTCAAGCTTGCGTACGTACACCAACTGCTGGGAGGTGAATTCCAGCAACCCTTCCAGCCCGAACTCGACGCCAAAGCCGGACAGCTTGCAGCCACCGAAAGGCGTGTTCGGTTGAATTTGCGCGTGACAGTTGACCCAGGCCACACCGCATTCCAGGCGACTGGCAAGAGCCTGCGCCTGGGCCAGATCCGTACCCCAGACCGACCCGCCCAAGCCCATGTCGCTGGCATTGGCGCGGCGCAGGGCGTCCTCGACATCCTGGTAGGCGATGACCGGCAACACCGGGCCGAACTGTTCTTCGTCGACCAGGCGCTGGCCGTCGGTGACATCCATCACCACCGTCGGCGGATAGAAAAAGCCCGGGCGGTCCAGCCGCGCACCGCCACACAACACACGGGCTCCCTGGGCCTGGGCGTCGCTTACCAGCCCGGCGACAAGCTCCAGTTGCTCAAGGTTCTGCACCGGGCCGAAACTCACGCCCGGCTCCAGGCCGTCGCCGACCACCTGGCGCCGGGCGATGGCCGCCAAGGCCTCTGCGAAGGCCTCGTACTGGGATTGGTGCACGTACAACCGCTTCAGCGCGGCGCAGGTCTGCCCCATGTTGAGGAAGGCCGCCTGGAAGATGTCTTCGACCACCTGTTCCACTGGCGTGCCCGGCAACACGATCGCCGCGTCGTTGCCACCCAACTCCAGCGTCAGGCGCTTGAGATTGTCGGCCGCACCGCGCATCACACTCATGCCGGTGTCGGTCGAGCCGGTGAAGACCACTTTGTGAATGCCCGGGTGCCGAGTGATTGCACGGCCGAACCCCTGCTCGCCGGTGACGATGTTGATCACGCCCTGGGGGACATGCCGGGCGATGATCCCGACCAGTCGTAACGTGCTCAGGGGCGTCAGGCTCGAGGGTTTGCTGATCACGCAGTTGCCGGCGCGCAGGGCCGGCATGATGTGCCATACGGCGATCATGAAAGGCCAGTTCCAGGGCGTGATCGACGCCACCACGCCCAAGGGCTTGCGGTGCAACTCGACACGCTGGGCGGGGGTTTCTTCCACCAGTTCTACCGGGATCTGCTGTTGCCCGGCGTAGCGTGTCCAGGCCGCGGCCCCCATGACTTCGGAGAACGCCAGCGCCATGGGCTTGCCTTGCTCCAGAACGATCAGGCGAGCCAGTGCTTCGGCGTCGCGCTCGATGTCCGCGGCAATGGCCAACAGGCGCTCGCAACGGTCCTCATGGGCGGTGCAACGCCAGGAGCCAAACGCCCGCTGGGCAGCGTCGACGGCCTGGTCCAGCTGGGCCAGCGAGCCGGCGGGGCAGCGGGCGAATGCTCTGCCGGTCGCCGGGTTGATCACCTCGAAGTGACCGTCCTCGCCGTCCACCGGCTGGCCGTTGATGAGCATTTGATAATCGTGCATGACACTTTCCTTTCGCGCACCGACAAGCCGTCCGGTACACGGACGGGTCGGTATTTTTCGTAGGGGTTGAACGGGGCCGCGGGGCTTAGAGCTTATGGCTACCCAGTGCCTGGTATCGCTGCGGCGCGGTCTTGCGCAGTCGCGCGGCCAGGAGCACGCCGCCCAGCAGGGCCGCGGGGATGATGGCGCAGAGGCCGTAGGACAAGGCCACGCTGGCACCCGTCAGGACATCGAAATGAACCACTGCCAGGACCAGGACCGCCAGCAGCGCCAGGCAGGAAAAACCGGGGAAGATCCGCCCGCGCCAGATGCCCAGCTTGAGCTCGGGGTGGCGCCGGAAGAAGACCAGCACCGCCGCCGACGTGATCGCCATCAGCAGGATCACACAAAGCGTGGCCAGGTTGGACAGCCAGGCAAAGAGTTGCAGGATCGGGTCGGCGTCCATGGCGGCAAAGATCAGCACGATCACCGCAGAGATCAGGCTCTGCAACGCCGAACCCATATGAGGGCTCTGGTGGACGCGGTGGGTCGTGCCCAACTGGCGCGGCAGCAGGCCGTCACGCCCAATAGCATAGAAGTAGCGCGCCGCGGCGTTGTGGAAAGCCAGCAGCCCGGCATAGATGCTGACCATGAACAGCACGCGGATGATTTGCGTCAGGTACGGGCCGACAAAGTGGTCAGACATACCATAGATGAAGGTGGTCGGGTCTTGCAAGGCTTGCAGCGTCGGGACGATCTTGTCCGCGCCGACGCCCACCACCATCGCCCAGACCGACAGGGCGTAGAACCCGCCGATCAGCAGGACCGAACAGTAAGTGGCAATCGGGATCGTGCGTTGCGGGTTCTTGGCTTCTTCACCGTAGATGGTCGTGGCCTCGAAACCGATGAACGCCGCGAAGCAGAACAGCAGGCCGATGGACGGCGTACCGCTGAGCACATGGGTGCGATCGAACGAATCGAGATTGATGCCGCTGTCCCCGCCGGTCTTGAGGATGGCGAAGTCCAGGGTCAGGATGGCCAGGTACTCGGCGATGACCACCACCGAGAGCAACCGGGCCGAGAGATCGATCTTGCGATACCCCAGGATCGCGACGCTGATCATCGCCATCAACGAATACGACCACCAGGGCAGCACCAGGCCGAAGACACTGGCCATGGTGCCGCTGACGACGCCCCCGAACATGCCATAGAGGCCGACCTGGAGGATGTTGTAGGCGAACATCGCCAACACCCCCGCCGCCCCGCCGGCCAGGCCACCCAGGCCTCGGGCGGTGAAGGCATAGAAGCCACCGGCGTTGGTGACATGGCGGGACATGGTGGTATAGCCCACCGAGAACGCCAGCAACACCATCAAGGCCAGGATCAGCAATGCCGGTGTGCCGGCGCCGTTGCCCAGCATGATGCCAATGGGAAAGCCGCCGGCGATCACACTCAGCGGGCTCGCGGCCGAAACCACGAAAAAGATGATGAAGCCGACGCCCAGGGCACCACGTTTCAGATCTGTCGAGCTGTCGATCGGGATAGATACACTCATTTTCTTGACCTTATTGTATGAGGCAGTCGCTGCAGGATCGGCGCGGTCAACCACTCACCGGCACCGAACAGCTTGTCGTTCTTGTCGCACGCTGGATTCGATCCTATGCCGGCCCATGAACGCCTCGCTATCCCAAATTGGTAACATCAGCAGGCTTGCCCCAAAACAGGTCAAGACGCTCCGCGAGCGCCTGCCGATTCGGGGTGCACGGGAGTGATCCCGTCCAGGCAAAGGGTTTATTTCGCGCCAATGTCCGGCGCTGCTCCCCGCTCGTGGGGCGCCGCCGCGCCGTTCAAGCGTGGGCGCAGTGGGCGATGGTCGCGCGGGCGGTATGGGACGGCAGTTCGGCGAACAGCGCCTGGTACTCCGCCGCAAAGTGGCTCAGGTGATAGAAGCCCCACTGGGCGGCGGCATCGCCAATCGAAAGATGGGATGCCGGAGTGGACATCAAGGTCCGGCGCACGCCGTTGAGGCGTACGGAGCGCAGGTAATTGAGCGGCGTCGTCTCCGCCACGGCGCGAAAACTGTTCTGCATGGTTCGCCGGCTCACCTGGAGTCGTTGGCACAACTCGCTCACGCTGGGCACGTGGTTCATCTCGGCGGTCGCCAGGCGATGGCATTTCTCGACGATGAAGCTGCGGGTGGAACTGGGGCTGCGCTGGCGCTTGTCGCAGGCCGGATCGGTCATCAGTTGCAGCAACTCGCCGAGCATGGCCTGCTCCAGCTCCCGGTCGCGGGCGCTGTCGAGCTCTTCGCTCACCAGTGCCTGGGAGAAGACCGCCAGCAACCGACGCCGGGCGTCCGCGAAGCGCTGGGTGGACACCCTGATCACCGGCTGTCGGAGCAGTTGGCTGATGTCCTTCGCCGACGCGGTCTGCACCAAGGCCTCCTCGAACAGCTCACGCTCGAAGGTGATGGACAGCAGCTCCATGCCCATCGGCATATGGAACATGAACTCCTCGCCACCGTGGAGGAAGAACAGGCTGCTGTCGTCCACGTCACGCCCCTGCATCCGGATCGAACCCGGGACGTTGATCGGCACCGCGAAGCACATCTTGCCGGCCGGGGCCACGCCGTGCTGCACGACACGCTGGTTGATCTGCTCGCAGAAAACATGGCAACGGGCGGTGCTCAACTGCATGAGCGAACTCTCGGCCGAACCGGCGGTGAGCTGGTTGTAATCCTGGCTCCATTCCTGGACCGTGGCCGCGTGGACATGGACGTCCTTGAAGTGACTTATGTTTATGTTTCTCATATTTCGCGAAAGCCCCGTTCAATATTATTGTTTTTATCCTGCCTTCCCGGGCGATATTCTCACAAAGATCAGATTCTGCAAATTCCATCACGTGACTTCAACGCGTGGCCACTGGCATTCGCTCAGTGTATCCATGTGCCGATTCGGGCTACCGGCCAGGATCGCACTCTGGGGATGATCGACATACTACAACCGACATCCAGAGAGACCGTCATGAGTGAAGCCAAGCTTGAATCCCTCCACTTCGCCGATGCCCCGCGAATCACTTCCAGCACCCTGCCCGGCCCGATGGCCGCCGAGGCCCTCGCGTTGTCGGCGCGTACCGAGTCGATGGCGCGCGGCGGCGGTCGCATGCCCGTGGCCATGGACCGTGCGTTTGGCGCAACCTTCAAGGACACGGACGGCAACACCTACATCGACCTGTCCGCCGGCGTAGGCGTCAGCAGCGTAGGCCGTTGCCACCCGAAAGTGGTGCAGGCCATTCGCGACCAGTCCGAAGTGCTGATGCATGCCCTGGAAGTCAACAGCACCCGCCGCACCGAACTGGCGGCCAAGCTTTCCGAGATCGCTCCCGAAGGCCTGCGCGGCGACTGCATCACCTTCTTCACGCAAAGTGGCAGCGATGCACTGGAAGCGGCGATCAAGTTTGCCAAGCGCATCACCGGGCGGCACCAGATCATCGCCTTCCACGGCGGCTACCACGGCGTGTGGAACGCCTCGGGCGCGCTGACCACGGGCACCGCCTACCGCAAGGGCTACGGGGCCATGATGGGCGGCGTGATCCATGCGCCCTACCCGTATGCCTACCGCTTCCCATTCGACACCACGCACAAGAGCGCCGAGCAGATCGCCGGCGATTACGTGGACTACCTGCTGAACACACCCTATACCGCCGCCGACGACGTGGCCGCGGTGATCGTGGAGCCGGTGCAGGGCGAAGGCGGCTACGTGCCGCCCTCGCCGGAATTCCTGCAACTGTTGCGCAAGGCCTGCGACCGCAGCGGTACGCTGCTGATCGTCGACGAAGTGCAATCCGGCGCCGGGCGCACCGGCAAGATGTGGGCGGTGGAGCACTCCGGCGTCAAACCCGACATGCTGACCTTCGGCAAGGGGATCGGCAGCGACCTGCCGATGGCCGGACTGATCATGCGCTCGGACCTGGCGGCCGCCATTCCTGACGGTTCGATGCCCAATACCTTCGCCGCCAACTCCCTGTCCGCCGCGGTGGCCCTGACCAACATCAGCATCCTGCAGGACCCGGACCTCGACCTGCTCAACCGCGCCCACACCCTGGGGCTCGAAGCCCAGGCGCGCATCCGCGGTTTCAACAGCCCGCTGGTCGGCGAGGTCCGCGGACGCGGCCTGATGATCGGTATCGAACTGGTTGCGGACCCGGTCACCAAGGCGCCGCTGGAAGGCGCGAAGATCGGCCAGCTCATGGGCTACCTGCTGAACCACGGCGTGCTGATGATCCCCTGCGGTCGCTACGGCAACGTGATGCGCGTCATGCCTTCGCTGACGATCTCACGGGCGCTGTTCTTCAAGGCACTGGACATCTTCGGCGACGCCCTGGCCTCCCTCGAGGCTTGAGGCTGTCTCGCCCAACACTTCCTATCATTCAAGGCCTTTAACATGACCCAGCACCTGAATCACTTCATCGCAGGCGCGACCTTCGAAGCCTCCGACGGTGGGCGCCTGCCCCTCATCGACCCTGTGACCGAGCAACAATACGGCAGTTGCGCCCGTGGCACCCGCGAGGACGTGGATCGCGCCGTGGAAGCGGCCCACGCCCAACTGGAAGGCGGCGCCTGGAGCCAGCTCGACGGCGCCCAGCGTGCACGGCTGCTGTTGAAACTGGCGGACCTGGTGGAGCGCGACACCGATCGGCTGGCCGACCTGGACGCCAATGCCATCGGCCGCTCGCCCATCGAGCCGCGGCGCCTGGACATACCCAACGTGCTCGCCAACCTGCGTGCCGCCGCCGGCTGGGCCAACCAACTGGAGGGTCGCACCATCCCCTCCGGCGGCTACTTCGGCACCCGCACCCTCTCGTACACCGTGCGCGAGCCGGTGGGTGTCGTGGGCGCCATCGTGCCCTGGAACTCGCCCCTGATGATCACCGTCTGGAAACTCGCCGCCCTGCTCGCCGCGGGCTGCACGGTGGTCATCAAACCGTCGGAAGAAACGCCACAGTCGGCCCTGCACTTGGCCGCGCTGGCCCAGGAAGCCGGATTCCCCGACGGCGTGATCAACGTAGTCACCGGCGTGGGTGCCGAAGTGGGTCGGGCCCTGTGCGAACACCCGCATGTCGCCAAAATCAGCTTCACCGGCAGCCCGGAGGCCGGACGCGAGATCCAGCGCACCGCCGGTGTGCTGTTCAAGCGCGTGGCCCTGGAGCTGGGAGGTAAGAGCCCGCAGATCGTTTTTGCCGATGCGCCTTTTGACGACGCGCTGCGTGGCTGCACACTCGGCCTGTTCGCCAACCAGGGCCAGGTCTGTGCGGCCGGCTCGCGCATCCTGGTGCACCGCAGCCTCGCGGAACGCTTCGCCGCCGCCCTTGCGCAAGCCGCGCGCACGGTCAAGGTGGGCGATCCGCGCCTGCCCGATGTGCAGATGGGCCCGGTCGCCAAGAAAGCCCAGTTCGAACGCGTCAACCGTTACATCCAACTGGGGATCGACCAGGGCGCCACACTGCTGGCCGGCGGCGTGTCGAACCCCGGAAAAGGCTGGTTCGTCCGGCCGACGATCTTCGCCAATGCCCGCAATGACATGGCGATCGCCCGAGACGAAATCTTCGGCCCGGTCGGCACGGTGATCACGTTCGACAGCGAAGAAGAAGCCGTGGCACTGGCCAACGACTCCAGCTATGGCCTGGCCGCCACCGTGTGGACCAGCGACCTGGTGCGCGCCCATCGCGTCGCGGCGGCAGTGAAGGCCGGCGCCGTGGGCGTCAACTGCTGGAGCCCGTTGGACGCCAACCTGCCGTGGGGTGGCGTCAAGGCCAGCGGGATTGGCCGTGAAGGCGGGATTACCGGCGCGCTGGCCTACACCGAGGAGAAAGTCATCACCGTACTGTTGCCGACCTGAAAACACTCACTGCACCGGACCGAACCAGCGTCCAGGCCGCGCAAGGCCTGGACACTGGCCGGCCGGACATGCAGCCCCGATGCCTTGATGATCAATGAAGAGACTGCGATGAACAGCACAAATCAAGCGACAATTGATCGGTATCCGACGTCCTTGCGGTTACTGCACTGGGTGCGCGCCGTGCTCGTCACCGGCCTGCTCTGGGCCGGCTGGCACATGACCGGCCTGGCTGATGAAGTGGCGAGCAAGTACGAACTCTATTACCCCTGGCACAAGTCCTTCGGGGTGTTAGCGTTCCTGCTGGTACTGGTCCAGATCGTCCTGCGCTCGCGAACCGTCGACCTGCCCAGGCCACTGAGCACCCTGGACCGACATGAACAGATCCTGTCGAACCTGGTGCAGCGCGCCATGTATGGGCTGCTGGTCGTCGTGCCGTTGATGGGGTACTCCATGTCGAGCACCTACACCATGAGCGACGGGGTGTTCTTCTTCGGGGTGAACCTGCCCGAACTGCTCTCGAAGAACGACGACTGGTTCGTCGTCTTCCAATGGCTGCACAAGGTGCTCGCCTACACCCTGCTCGCCTTGATCGTGCTGCACATCGTTGGTGCTCTCAAGCACCGTTTCCTTGACCGCGACCCTCGCAAGGATGTGATGCGCCGCATGCTCTGAACAGGCGCGGTACCTCCTCCCCCCTTTTGCAAGCAGGCGCCACGATTCGTGGCGCCTTTTTTTGTCGTGCCCCCTAGAACGTTACCCAGACGATGAACTGGAAGTACGTGTTGGTCGCGGCACTGCCACTTTGCAGCCCGCCGTTGCCGAGCCACTTGTCGGGCTTGTAGAAACCCAGCAGCGGCGAGAGCGTGATGGTGTCCGTCACCATCCAATCCAGGAACAGGTCCACCTCCCGCGCGCTGTAGTCGCGCTCCTGTCGATCCGAGAGCTGGCGGAAGTCGAAGGCCATCGCGTTAAGGGTCAGTTTATCGGTCGGCTTGACCGAGAGGAGCACGTCGTTGGTGACCATGTTCGAGGTCAGCGAACCGGCGTAGTTGACCGCCACTTCACCCTGGTAGCGTTTGCGGTAGCCACCCTGGAACAGGAAGTCCCAGCCTTCGGAATAGCGCGCA
This sequence comes from Pseudomonas sp. MS646, assembly GCF_036693845.1. Classification (NCBI taxonomy): domain Bacteria; kingdom Pseudomonadati; phylum Pseudomonadota; class Gammaproteobacteria; order Pseudomonadales; family Pseudomonadaceae; genus Pseudomonas; species Pseudomonas sp. MS646. Next base: position 2,432,171 of record NZ_CP144763.1, on the reverse strand, counting down.
TATCGATAACTCACGGTCGGCTGCCACTTGATATCGGCGAAGGTGTAGCCGGCATCGAAGAACATGGCCCGTTGCGACCCCGAGCGCTTTTCCTGACGCGCCACCTCGAAGGCGAAATCGGCATTCTCGATCCCGGCGTTGCCCTGCCCGCGAACACTGTAAATGTCCATGCCCTTACGCTCCATCCGGTCGGCGAAGGCGTAGCGTTTCTCAACATCCAGGCCGCGGATATAGGTCGAGCCGATCGAGCCGACAGACGTTGTGTAGTCGACGGTGGCGGCCGCCACTTCGGTCTTGGACTGCCCTGGGTTATCCGACTTCAGCCACATCAGGCTGCCGTGAAGCCCCTGCGTCCCTCCCAGCTTCAAAACAGCGGTGTTGCCAAACGCCAGACGCGAGCCCAGGTAGAAGGCACCGCCGCGATCGAATCGGCCATCGACAACGCCCTCGATAGGGTTGAAGGCCCTACCGGGGTTGAACCCGTCGTCGGTGATCAGGAAACCGTCTACCGTCACCAGCTGTCGACCGAAAGAGAAGTCGACTCCATCCTGGCCCAGCGCCGGTACCGACTCACCTGATTTCCATCCCAGGTAGGCATCTTCCAGCGCGGTGTCCCTTTCGCTCCCGTCCGTGTTCGACCCCGGATCCCCATCGCCCCACGTTCCCGAGCTGATCATGCTCAAGCCGCCATAGACCGAACCATCCGTGAGCTTGTCCGTCGTACCGCTCAAGCCATATTTCACGAAACCTTCCTGCCAGCGCATGCTGCCGGGCTGCTTCTGCGGGTCACCGAGGTAGTTTTCCTGGCTGCCGAACCAGCCGAACCCGGCCCACAGGTCGGCGTTCAGGACGGTGGCGCCTTCATTCTCGTTGTACAGCTCGTAGCCCAGGGCCTGGGGCTCGAACGTGCAGAGGGCGACCAGTGAAAACATTGGGGCGTATGGGGGGGTGCGCATGACGTCTCTCCTGTTTTTATATTTATGAGGCGAGCCAGGAGTGTTTCGGCCGGGGTTGCCCATGCGGTAACCCAAATCAGCAAGTGCAATGCAATGGTTCGCTCTTGCGCTCCGGGGCGCGCAGCAGTCGCAGGAAACGGCTGGACATCGCACTGCAAAAACACTTGCGAGACCCGAGAGGTTGCCGTTTTGGGTTACGGCCTCGGTCAGCGCCGACCTTATGCTGGGGCCATAAGAACGTATAAGAACCGAGGCACCGCCATGACTCCCATATCCCCATCCCCGTTATTGCGCCAGGGGCTTTGCCTGCTGGCCCTCGTTGCCAGCAGCGCACTGCCCACCGCGGTCACGGCCCACCATTCGTTCGCGATCTTCGACCAGACCCGGACGATCACGGTCAAGGGCGTGGTCCAGCGCTTTGCCTGGACCAACCCCCATATCGCCATTTACCTCGACACCCCCGGCCCACCGCCTCAGCAGATCAAGATCGAGACCGGCAGTGTCAATGCGTTGAGCCGCACAGGCTGGACGGCCGACTCGATCAAGGCCGGCGAGGACGCCGAGGTCACTTACAAACCGCTGAAAAACGGTGAGCCGGGCGGGTTGCTGGTGGAAATCAAGATCGGTGATGTCGTGCTCACGGGCGGCGGCTGAAACCCATCGCGCCCCGGCTTCATGAGTACTCGACAGCACACAGATCAACAGGGTGGAGACGCTTGAATGAAACCGACACGAACCTTGAACCCGGCAACGATGTTGCTCGGCGTCGCCCTCATGGCGTTCGCCGGGCTGAACGCGGCGGCAACGCCCAAGAGCCAAGGCACGGCCACACGCCCCGACATCAGCGGCACCTGGGAAAGAACCCCGGACGACTGGTTCGGCGAGAACCCGGACAACCCGGTGCACCCGGGCGGACCGATGGACCTGAAGGAACCCTATGCCAGTGAATACGCCGCGCTGAAGAAGCGCGAAGCCGCGGCGAACGAGGCCGGGACACCCTTGGCAACCACCAGCGCCCGATGCTTGCCAGAGGGCATGCCGGTGTTGATGGCGGCGCTGTTTCCCATCCAGATCATCCACGACGAGCAACAGGTGGTGGTCCTCGGCGAGTACCTCCAGCAAGTCCGCCGGATCCTCCTGAACGAAGCGATGCCGCCGAAGGAGAAACTGGACCCCACCTACCAGGGCCACTCGCGGGGCCATTGGGAAGGCGACACCCTGGTGGTGGAAACACTCGCGGTGCGCACGGACGTGGCTTTCTACGACGTTCCCCACGGCAAGGACATGAAGATCACCGAACGCATCAGGCTGACGACACCGGACCATCTGGTGGATGAGGTGCTGATCGAAGACCCCCAGGTGCTCAACCGCCCTTATCGCTTCACCTTCGAGTACAAGCGGTCCGACTACCGCATCCAGGAATACGTCTGCGAAAACAACCAGATCGTGATCGACAGCGAGGGCAAGACCAGCCTGCGGCGCGACTGACGCGACGCCCCTCAATCACCACTTGGCCCACAACTTCTGGAGAGTGCCCGGATGGAACGACTGATCGCCTCCCATCGCCTGCGAACGACGAGACTGGGCGCCTGCATGTCACTGCTGCTGATGTCGAGCGCTTTCGCCGAGGTGCCCCGCATGCCCACGGTGATCGCCGTGCCACCGTCCGGCAAGCCACCGCTCTCGTCGGCAAACTATCCGGGCACCGAGTACAGCAACCTGGACGGACAACGCTACGTCGAGCAAGAGTTCTACCTGCAAGGCGTGGCACCGGCCATCACCGCCAACGGCCAGCAGCTCTTCGATGCGCCCTACACCACACGCATTCTGGTGCGTAAACCGGCGGACCCGGCGCGTTTCAATGGCACCGTAGTGATCGAGCCTTTCAGTTGGTTCGGCGAGCGCGGTGCCGGATGGATCCTCACTCGCGACTATCTGCTGCGCCGCGGCTACGCATACGTCGGCTACACGCTGAACATCAACCGGCCGCCGGTCGACCCCAAGTTCCTCTCGGACACCCCGGCCGCCGAGGCCGAGCAGATTGCTCAATACGGGCGCATCGTCAACTTCGAATTCATGCGTCGCTTCGACTATGCACGCTACGCACCGTTGGCCAGCTACTACGACCCCGAACGCTTCACCCGCGGTAACGCGCCCGACCCATTCGCGCCGCAATCCCAGGGTATCGGGGCGCAACTGGCGTTGCTGCTCAAAACCCCATCGGCGCAAGGTCCACTGGCCGGCCTCGATGTGCGCCGAATCTATGTCAACAGTTGGGCGGTAACCGCGCAGGTCTGGATGGACTACCTCGACCAGGGTCGGCACCAGCAATGGCGCATGCCCGACGCAACGCCCCTGATCGATGCCTACATGACTGGCCGCATGGCCTATGGCGAAGTGGGCGGCGACGTGATCCGGATGCCGCGCCAGATGCCTGCCGGCGTGCCTTTCGTGACCGTCTACAGCCAGTCGGAACTGATGCACGACGTTATCGAAGGCATCGACCTGCCACCGGACACCGACAACCCGCAGATCCGCTATTACGAAGTGACCGGCATGCCGCACCTGCGATTGGCCGACCTCGGCACGGAGCACACCGAGAAGGTCGCCGCCGACATTGGCAAGGGTGACGAGCCACAGTGCCGAACGCTGTATGACGAGCCGGCGGAGTTGGTCGTCGCGGCGCTGCTGGACGGCATGGACCAATGGGTTCGCGAAGGCAAGCCGATGCCCAGGGCCCAACGTGTGCTGCGCGCCGGCACGACCGCCGCGCGCGACCCGGTGACCGGCAACCTCCAAGGCGGCGTACGCCCGCCGTGGATCCAGGTGCCCAGCGCGACCTATCTCACCGACCAGGAAACCGGCTGCGGCCTGATCTACGACACCAAGGCGCCTTATTCCAAGGAGCGCCTCGGCAAGCGCTATGGAAGCTTCAGCCAGTACCAACAGCAGTTCGAAGAGGCCAAGGCCACGGCGATCCAGCAAGGCTATCTGCTGCCGGAAGATGCGCCGGACCTGCGTCCGGTGGCGCGCCCCCAAGACTTCTAACCCCCCTGACCCAACACGGGAGAAAACCGATGTCATCAGCACCGATCATTGCCTGGCTCTACGCGACACCGGTGAGCACAGCCATTCGGGACATGCTCTGGGTCGTACCCACTGTCCAGTCCATCCATATCCTGGCTATCGCAGTGATCTTTGGTTGCGCCTTCATCTCCGATCTGCGGCTGGCCGGCCTGTTCGCCACGGACGAGCCCTTGGGCAGCGTCGTGCGCCGTTACTACCCGTGGATGCGTAACGCTCTCATCGTCCTGCTCGCCACAGGCCTGGTGATGTCCATCGGCGAACCCGACCGTGTCCTCGTCAACTCGACGTTCTGGCTGAAGATGGCCCTGGTAGTGGCCGCGTTCACCCTGGCCTGGTGGATCCGACGCCCCTTGCTGCGCCCTGCTGGGCAACCCCCGGAGGGTGCCAGCCGTCTGGTCAAGCCACTTGCCTGGCTGTCGATCGCCCTGTGGTGCGTGGTGATTTTCTGCGGCCGCTGGATCGCCTACACGATCTAACGCTTCCAACCCACAGCTCTCAGGTATTCGCCATGGACATTCAATCCGCCCTGCAAGCCCTCGAAGCCACCACTGTCGCCAGTTGGATCAGGGAATCGGGCTCGGCTTTCCCCACCCTCGAATCGGTGCACGTGATCGGCATCGCCCTGGTGTTCGGCACCATCGCCGTGGTGGACTTGCGCCTGCTCGGCATCGCTGCCCATCGCCGCAGCGCGTTGCGGCTGATCCAGGAGCTGCTGCCATTCACCTGGGTCGCCTTCGCGACGTGTGTGATCACCGGCCTGCTCATGTTCGCTTCCAACGCTTTCACCTATGCGCAGAACCCGATCTTCTGGTGGAAGATGGGGCTGTTGCTGCTGGCGGGCATCAACATGGGCATATTCCACCTGGGGGTCTTTCGCCGGATCGAGGAATGGGACGCGACGCTACCGCCCCCCGGCCAGGCGCGCGTCGCCGGCTTCAGCTCGATGGTGTTGTGGGCCGGGGTGGTGTGCCTCGGCCGCTGGATCGCTTTTTTCTGATGGCCCGCCTGCTGCCACGCAGCCCCACAGGCGCCGCGACCAGGCTGGTGAGCCCGCGCTCGGGCCGATGGGAGTCGCTGGCCCTGCTGCTGATGACCCTGGCGGTCATCGCCAGCGTCGCCGGTTATGTCCTGCTGCGACCCCAGAAAGCCGTCCCGCCCACCGCCTTGAGCTGGCAGGTCCGCTCCTTCGACGGCCTGGGTGCGGTCGACCAGGCGATCCACGGCGCACTGCTGCCAGCCGGCGAGGAAATCATCTGGTTCAACAACGACACCGGCGGCTGGATCACCCTGGAGCAGGCGCAGAAGCTCGTGCTGCCGCCGTTCTACCGCGATGCCTTCTGGAAGGCCAACGGCAAGGTGCGCTGGCAATTGATCCTGCCAGGCACCCACCAACCCCATGCCGTTGCCGGCGACACGCACACCGAAGGTCACGCCGATGCTCCTGCGCCGGCACCGGGCACTGCCAGCGTGTCGCAAGCCACCCAAGGCCAGGGCGCGACGGTCTATTACGGCGCCGGTGGCAGCGCGCCAGGCCAGAGCGCCTACCTGCTGGTGATCGGGCATGCCCATGCCGGCGTCATGTGGGCCAACCAGGCCACGATCTGGGTCCACCGCGACCCGGACGCGCCCTACCCCGGCATCGTCAAGCCCGAGTCGCTGGTCAGCAAAGGCTGGCGCCAGGTCATTGCCTATGACGGCAGCCGAGAAATCGAACGCGTAAAAGGAACCTTGCCATGATCGTCCCTGCAAGCTGCCGCGCCCGGCTGCGCCGGTGTATCGCGTTGCTGATGCTCCTCCCTGCCATCGCACTCGCCGGCCAGGCCCATGCCCAGGGCAAGAAGCTCAAGATCGGTGTCACTCTGCATCCCTATTACAGCTTCGTGGCCAACATCGTCGGTGACCAGGCGCAGGTGGTGGCGCTCATTCCGGCGCAGGCGAACCCGCACAACTATCAGCCGTTGCCCGCCGACATCACCCGGGCGATGACGCTCGATGCCCTGGTCGTTAACGGTATCGGCCACGACCAATGGGCCTTCGAGATCGTCAAGGCCGCCGGCCGCACCGAGAACCTGCCCATCATCCAGGCCAATGCCACGGTCGCCCTCATTCCCATCGCCGGCGACCAGGGCGGTGCCAAGGTGGTCAACCCGCATACCTTTGTCTCCACCACCGCCGCGATACAGCAGGTGTTCGAGATCGCCCGCCGGTTGGGCGAGCTGGACCCGGACAACGCGCCGGCCTATCGACGCAATGCCCTGGCCTACGCCGGGCGCATCCGCGCGCTACGGGCACGCTTCATGAACCGCTTCGCCAACCTGGACCTGTCTTCGTTCCGCTGTGCCACGACGCACGCCGGCTACGACTACCTGATGCAGGAGTTCGGGCTGTTCGTCAGTGCCGTGATCGAGCCGCGCCATGGCGTCGCGCCGACCGCGCGGCAGTTGGCCAATACCCTCGACGCGATCAAGAAAGCCAATGTCCGCGTGCTGTTCGCCGAAAAGTACTTCTCCATCGACCTGGCCCAGCCGATCGAGGCTGCGACCGGGGTGAAAGTCTTCGCCCTGTCCCACATCACCGGCGGCGCCTACAGCGCGGACGAGTTCGAGGTGGCGATGAGCGAAAACCTCGAGACCCTGGCCGAGGCCGTCGAATTCACCCAGCCAAAATGAAGGAGAAAAACCTGATGCGCGGACCCGCTGTCGTGTTCGATAACGTCTCGCTGCAACTGGGAGGCACGCAAGCACTGGACGGGGTGAACTTGCGGGTCGAAGCCGGAGCGCTCCACTGCCTGGTGGGACCCAATGGCGGTGGCAAGACCTCGCTGGTGCGCGCCCTGCTCGGCCAGATGCCGCACTCAGGGACCATCCGCCTCGAAGGCGAGTGCGCCAGGCCCATGGGCTATGTCCCGCAGCGGCTGGATTTCGACCACAACCTGCCCATGACGGTCAACGATGTCATGGCCCTGCTCGGCCAGCGCAAGCCGGCGTTCCTGGGGGCAACCCGGTCCAACCGTGCGGCGACGACCCAGGCCCTCGCGCGTACCGGCGTTGCCGGTATGGGAGACAAGCCCTTTGGTGGCCTGTCCGGTGGCGAACGCCAGCGCGTGCTGCTGGCCCAGGCGATCACCCCGGCGCCCCGCTTGTTGATCCTCGACGAGCCAACGGCGGGCATCGACGAAGCCGGCATACGCCTGGTGGAGGCACTGGTGGTCGAGCTGCACCGCACGGGCACCACCATCCTCTGGGTCAATCACGACCTCGAACAGGTCAGGCGCATTGCCCAGTCGGTCACCGGGATCAACCGGCAGGTGATGTTCCATGGAGACCCGCATCAGGTCGCCGGCCAGTTGGAGATGTCCCGATGAGCGCCTTCTACACGTTCATTCGCGACCATCTCCAGGCGCTTGCGGCGAACCACTTCCTGCCGCAACCGTTCGAATACGAGTTCGTGATCAATGCGTTGCTCTGCGCACTGCTCATCGGGCCGTTGCTGGGCGTGCTGGGTTCGATGGTGATGATCAAGCGCATGGCCTTCTTCAGCCAGGCCGTCGGCAATGCGGCCATGACCGGGGTTGCCATTGGCGTGCTGATCGGCGAGTCCTACACCTCGCCCTACTGGTCAATGTTCGGCTTCTGCGTGTTGTTTGCGCTGACCCTCAAGTACACCCAGCATCGCACGGCACTGTCCAACGACACGCTGATCGGCGTGTTCCTGTCGATCTCGCTGGCGGTCGGGGCATCGTTGCTGCTGTTCGTGTCGGCAAAAATCAACACCCATGTGATGGAAAGCGTGTTGTTCGGCTCCATCCTGGCGGTGGACCACACCGACATGAACGTGCTGCTCGCCGTCACGGCGACCTGTGCGCTCGTCGGGCTGCCGTTGTACAACGGCATGCTGCTGAGCAGCCTCAACCCGAGCCTGGCACACGCCCGCGGCGTCCCGGTGCGCAGCGTCGAGTACCTGTTCGTCATACTGGTGACCCTGGTGACGGTGGCTTGCCTGAAGATCATCGGCGCCGTGCTGGTCGAGGCCCTGCTGTTGATACCGGCCGCAGCGGCGCGCAATGTCAGCCGCTCGCTCCCGGGGCTGGTCACGCTTGCCGTCCTGATTGCCACCTTTGCCTGCATCGTCGGCATCCTGGCACCCATGCAGTTCCAGATTCCTGTACCCACCGGTGGTGCGATCGTGATCGTCGCTGCCCTGGTGTTCATCGTGACCGCCGTGCTGCGTGCGACCGCGGCCCGATTCCGGGGGGCCAGCCTATGAAGAGGCTTGGCCGGTCGTCTCGCTCCTGGCTCGCGCTGCTGGTCCTGCTGCTGGGCACTCCGCCGGCCGCCTTCGCCGGCCCCCGGGTGCTGGTCGCGCTGCCGGCGTTACAGGCATTGACTTCAGCCCTCAGCGCCGACACCGGCATCGAAGTCGTCCGTCTGCCGCCCGATGCCGCCACGCCTATGGAGAGCCAGGCCAACGCACTGGCGCGCCTGGATGCCAGCGTGTTCCAGCAGGCCGATGCGGTGATCACCCTCGGCAGTCTCTGGCGCGCCGACCCCTTGTTTGCCGCGGCCCGTCGTCACAACCTGCGCACCGTCGAGATCGACGCCTCGCGCTCCTGGGACTCGATCAGGCCCGGCGTCGCCGTGGCCCGCACACCCGCGAACGACGTGCCCTGGGCCGGTGCACGGAACGGCAACGGCGGCCCGTCGCCTTACGCCTGGCTCGGTCCCATCAATGCCATGCGCCTGTCGGCGAACATCGCCGCCGACCTGATACGCCTGGCCCCCGCCGACGCCCCGCAAATACAACGCAACCTCACCACACTCGAAGGCGGATTGCGCCAACTCAAGGCCGAATACGGCGACCGGCTCGCGCAACGGCCGGACCTGCGCGTGTTGTCGTTGGCCGATGAGTTCATCTACCTGTTCGGCGAGTTCGACATTTTTGTCGACGGCTGGTTTGTCTGCCAGGACGTCGACTGGAGCGACGACGACCGCGCCGCGCTGAGCCGCTACCTGCGCGAGCGAGACATCCACGTGGTGGTCCACAAATGGGCGCCGGACGCCAGGATCGCCAAGGCCATCGAGGATGGCGGCGCTCGCTTGCTGATACTGGACGCGGGCAACCCAGGAATACTCGCCAAGGGAACCGTCGGCTATGACGCACTCGTGCGCGTGAACCTGGACGCCTTGCTGACCGCGTTCGCCGCCACCGACACACACCAATGACCCACTCGGCCCCTGGAGACTGCCCCCCTATGAAAATGCCCTGTTCGATGCACCGGCCAGCCATCGCCGGTGCCCTGCTGTTCTGCCAGGCGGCCCTCGCCCATGGGCCGGTCTTCGACTGCTACATCGAGGCCGATGACCAGGTGAAATGCGAGGCTGGCTTCACCGACGGCAGCTCCGCCGCCGGCAGGAAAGTCTACGTCCGGGACGCCAGCGGCAAAGTGCTGCTCGAAGGCAGTGTCGGCCATGACAACACCTACAGGTTCCAGCCCCCCACCGGCAGCTACTCGGTGTCGTTCCTTGGCGGAGACGGCCATGACGTCTCGATCCAGTCCTCCGAAATCACACAGTGAATCGACCATGACCCATCCAAGAACGCTGCTCCAAGGCCTCGTCGCGGCGATGCTCATCGGCATGACCGGCGCCGCGCAGGCGCATTTCCAGATGCTCTACGTCAAGGACACCGCCCTGGCACGCGGCGAACCCTTGGAGTTCGCGGTCGTCTTCACGCACCCGTTCGCCGGTGGCCCCACCATGGTCATGGAAACGCCCCGCGCCTTCAGTCACACCAGCGCCCATGGCGGGGAAAAAATCGACCTGCGCCAGTACCTGCGGCCTGTCCAGTGGCAAAGCCGCGAGAACCGGGCAACCGCCTACCGCGCCTCAATTCCCCGTGAAGTGGTGCGACCACTGGGTGACCATATCTTCGTACTCGAACCCGAGCCTTACCTGGAAACCGAAGAAGACGTCTACATCCAGCAGTTCACCAAGCTGGTCGTGAACGTCGGCGGCGTGCCCGGCAACTGGGCTGAGCCACAGGGCCTGCCGGTGGAGATCCAGCCACTGAGCAAGCCTTATGCAAACTGGACGGGCGGCGTGTTCCGCGCTGTCGTGCTGGCCGACGGCAAGCCTGTGCCGTTCGCCGAGGTGGAAGTCGAATACCTCAACCACGCCGTCGAGATCGACAACAACACTTTCGGCCAACATGCCGACGTCACGGCCCCACAGGCTTCTTTCAACGCCACGAGCACATACGCCGATGCCCAGGGCATCATCACCATCGGCCTACCTCGGGCCGGTTGGTGGGGCATTGCCGCCCTCGACATCGGCACCACGAAAACCCACAAGGGCAAGCCGCTGTCCCAGGACGCGGTGCTGTGGGTCCAAGCCAGGGACATGAAATGAATCGCCTCACCATCCAATGGCGGATCACCCTCCTGAGTGGCCTGGTCCTGCTGGTCGTCGTCGGGGCCCTGACCGCGGCGGCGCTGTATCAGAACCAACAGAGTGCCGCATTGCTGAAACGCCAGAGCAGCGAGTTGCTGGGGCAAGCGGCCTTGGAACGCTTGCAGGCCCAAGCCTCGTTCCATGGCCAGCGAGTCGAGCGTTTTTTCAATGACACAGCGTTGTACGGCGAGGGGCTTGCCCAGACGATTCTTCAACTGCACGCCCAGGCCAGGGACGGGCGACTGACGGTCGAGCAACTGCGTCATGACCTGCTCGGCGTGACGCGCCAAGCGCTCGCGCGACACGAGAAGATCCTCGGCTTGTATGTCGTGCTGCTCCCCAACGCACTGGGCGATGCAGATGCCGGCTTTTCCGGGAGGCGTGATCTGGCCGGCAACGAGATCGGGCGCTTTGCCCTGTATTGGTCGCAAAGCCAGCCTGGGCGCCTGGTGCAGGAAGTACTCAGCGAAGCCCAGATCTTTGCCGACACCGCACCGGCCGGCAGCGAACCAGCCAACGCCTGGTTCGTGTGTCCGCAGACGCAAGGTCGCGTCTGCGTCACGGAGCCCTACGCCGTCGAAGTCGAGGGGCACAAGACCCTTATGAGCAGCATTTCGGTGCCCCTGGTCGTCGACGGCAAGACCCTCGGTGTCGTGGGCATGGACATCAGCCTCAGTACGTTGCAGGAACTCGCGGCCCATCTCGCCGCGGACCTGTATGCCGGGCAGAGTGAAATCAGGATCCTGTCCGCCTCCGGCCAGGTGGCCGGGCAAGGTGGCACGGTGTCGGCCGCCAGCATCGACGTCCGCCAAGCCGTGCAAACGGTCACCGGCAACGCGCCCTGGCAATTGCAGATACGCGTGCCGCAAGAACAGGTGCAAGCACCCGCGCTGAAAATGCAGGCACAACTGGACGACAAGCGGCGCCAGGAGAACTGGTTCAACCTCGGCTTGGGCCTGCTGGCCGGCGGCTGCGGATTGCTGCTGATCTGGCTCAGCGCCTACGGCGTCACCCGCCCGTTGCTCAACGTCGTGCGCTTACTCGACGCCATTGCCGAGGGCGACGGCGACCTGACCCGGCGCCTGCCCCATGAGCGCCACGACGAACTGGGCCAACTGGCACGGGGCTTCAACCGGTTTCTCGACACGCTGCAGCCCATTATCCGCAACATCCAGCAAGCGTCCCAAGACACGCGAGATAACGCCGACACCTCGGCAAGGGTGGCCGAGGAAGTCAGCGCCGGCATGCGCCAGCAGTACCAGGAAGTGGAACTGGCCGCCACCGCGCTGCATCAGATGAGCGTCAGCGCCCAGGAAGTTGCGCGCCATTCCCACCAGGCAGCCGACGCCGCCGCGGCGGCCGATCACGCCAGCCGATCAGGCCAGGAACTGTTCGCCAACGCCGCCGGCAGCATCGAGACCCTCGACCGGCGCCTGGAGACGACGCTCGGGCAAGTGAAGGCGCTTGCCGATAACAGCCAGCAGATCAACCAGGTGCTGGATGTGATCTGCGCCATCGCCCAACAGACCAACCTGCTGGCCTTGAACGCCGCCATCGAAGCCGCCCGGGCGGGTGAACAGGGACGCGGCTTCGCCGTGGTGGCGGACGAAGTTCGCCACCTGGCCAGCAATACCCAGGCCTCGGTCGAGCAGATACGCAGTGTCATCGAAGCACTGCAACAACTCAGCCTGGAGGTGGTGCAGAGCACGCAACAGAGCCGCGAACTGGCCCGGGGCAGCGTCATCCATGTCGAACAGACCCATGGCGCGCTGCAACACATCGCCAACGCCGTGGAAGTGATCGAACACATGAATCAGCAGATCGCCAGCGCGGCCCTGGAGCAAAGCACCGTGGTGGAAGACATCAGCCATCGCGTCAGCGACATCCGAGTTATCAGCGAGACATTGACCAGCCGCATGCAGGACGCCTCGCAAGCCAGCCATTCGCTGTACGACATGGCAAACCATCAGCAGCAACTGGTCGGGCACTTCCGTGCAGGAGCGGGCTGACGTCAAGTCACTCCATGGCCCCCGCCACGGCGGCATCGGGCCGTGGGGCACGCCGTGACAGGCAGGTCTCCGGCATGGCCAACAGCAAGCCGAAGGCCAGCGCAGCAATCGCGGCAAGTGTCAGGAATGCCGCGCTGTAGCCCGCCCCTTCGACTACGAAGCCCGCCAGGCTGTTGCTCAACGCGGCGCCGAGGCCGAACACAGTGGACAGCACGCCGAGGCTGACGTTGAACCGTCCCGTGCCCTGGGTCAGGTCCTTGACCACCAGCGGAAACAGCGCGCCAAACAGCCCGGCGCCGATGCCGTCGAGCAATTGCACCGCCACCAGCCAGTAAAGATCGTCCGAAAGCACGTACAGCACGCCGCGAATCGGCAGGATCAGGAATCCGGCCAGCAGCAGTGGCTTTCGCCCCCAGATGTCGGCCTTGAGGCCCACCAGCCAGGCCATCGGCACCATCACCAGTTGCGCCGCCACAATGCACGCCGAGGTCAGCGGCGTGGCCAGGTGCGCGTTGGCCTGAGCGAGTTTCTGACTGACCAGCGGCAGCATCGCCGCATTGGCCAGGTGGAACAGCGCGCAGCACATGGCGAAGAGCAACAGCGTGCGGTTATCCAGCAGGATCCGTAACGCCGAAGGCATCTCGCCGGTGACGGTCTGGCCGGTCTCCAGGCCGCGGGCCACATCATGGTCGATGGCTTCGGCGGACACGCAACTGACCGCGATGATGCTGGCCAAGGCCATCGCCGCCATCAGGTAGAACACCGCGATGGGACCGAACAGCCAGGCGAAACCACCGGCCAGCAACGCGGCGCAGGCGTTGCCCGCATGATTGAAGGTTTCGTTGCGCCCGGTCCGCCGGGTAAAGGCTTTCGCCCCGGTGATGCCCAGGGAAATGGCCGCGATGGCCGGGGCGAACACCGACGCCGCCACGGCACTGAGGGCCTGGGTCAACGCCACCAGACCAAACGAAGAGGTGAATGGCAACACCAGGCACCCCAGCGTCACCAGCAAGGCCGCGACCGCCACCACTGCGCGCTTGCTGCGAACCCGGTCGATCAACGCGCCGGCGGGGCCCTGGGTGATGAGCCCGGCGATGGCCGCCAGGGTCATGACCAGGCCGATGCTGGAGGGTTGCCATTGATGCACGGCCAATAGATAGATGGCCAGGTATGGCCCCAGCCCGTCGCGGACGTCGGCGAGGAAGAAGTTCAGGCTGTCCAGGGACAGGTTATTGCGGCGATCCAGGTGTCGATCCACGTAGGCCTCGGCAAGGGCATTGGCCCGAAGATAATTGACAGCGGCACTGACGCTCAAATGCCGCAAGCGCAAGGCGCCCCTAAGGTCCCTTCTTCATTCAGTCAAACCGTCAGACGACGGGAGCGAGGCGTCATTTCAACCAGCCAACCCAGCGACTGACCCACCGCATTCGCGGGCAAGCCCGCTCCCACAGAGTCATTTGGCGGACTGGAGAGGTGTGTCCGCCACAGATCCCCTTGTGGGAGCGAGCTTGCTCGCGAAGGCGGTGGCCCATCCAGCACCGGAGCAAACTGACCCTCCGCCTTCGCGGGCAAGCCCGCTCCCACAAAGAGATGACGGCGCCCCCGTGTGGGGTAGGCCTATCCTCCGTTGCCCAGCATCGCCCACAGTGACGCCCCGACCCCAGTGATACTTTCCCCGGCAATCAACCCCGCTGCCGCGGTGATGGCGAACCGTTCCGTGACGGTCGGCCAGCGGCAGCTCACCAGCCAGGTGAGCACGGCGCCGAAAGCCATCATCAACGACACCGATGCCGGCAGTACAAACGCCAGGCCCAGGGCCGCCGTGCTGGGCAGCAGCCGGGCATGGCGTTCGGGCAACATGCTGTCGAGTATGCCCAGCAGCAAGCCGGCCAGGCCGCCGACGAAAATCGACCAACGGATGCTCGTCGACAGGGAATCCAGGCCATGGGTCAGGGTTTGCGCCACGGCTTTCCAGGTGGCGACCGCCGGGGCCGGCCATTCTTCGGAGAGCAGCATGGCCTGTGGGTCCGGGATCAAGGCCAGATAGGCCAGTACCCCGACGATGCTGCCAACGAAAATCCCCAGGGTCTGGGCGATCAACTGCTTGCGCGGCGTCGCGCCGATCGCCCGGCCCACCTTGAAATCGTTCATCAGGTCGGTGCACTGTCCGGCCGAGCCGCCGGCGGTGTTGGCGCTCATCAGGTTGATCGGCACCTGCCCAGGTGCCACGATGCCGAAGCTCAGCTGTGACAGTTGCCCGATGGCCCCGATGGGCGGGATACCCGTGGCGCCGACCACCCGGGCGGCCACGGCGGCCAGGCAGATGGCCAGGGGAATGGTCAGCAAGGCCATCCACAGGTTGATGCCGAACAGCAGCGCTTGCAGGCTCACCACCAGGACAATCGCCAGCCCGAAACCGGCGGCAGGCCCCACCTTGGGCACCCGCCAGAGCACCCCGTCACCGGCCTGGGTGGACGTGTGCAACGACCACAGGCGAATCGCCAGGGAGGCCAGTGTCGAGCAGACCATCAGACTCACGCCCGGCCACAACAACCACTCCACCAGCGCCGCGAACTGCGGACCGCTGCTGCCAGGGGGCAACTGCACCAGGCCTTGCCCCAGCAACCACGGCGCCAACCCGCCCCAGGCCAGCAACGCCCCCAGCAGCAGGCTCAGGCCGACACGAATCCCGATAATGCCGCCGAACCCCAGCAACAGCAGCGAGGGGTCAGCGGTGAAGGTCAGGCGCTCCAACTGGCCCGTCGGCGCCCAGCGTGGCAAGGCCCACATAAATGTGTCGATCCACTTGGCCAGCCCGGATACGAACGCGGCGCCGAGCAACACCTTAAGGCGCGTTGCTGCCTCATGGCCGTGGTTGTAGATGTGCAACAGGGTTTCCAGCGTCGCCATCCCCTCGGGAAACTTCAGCGCCTTGTCATTGAGCAACGACGGTCGCAGGTACCAGGCAATCCAGATCCCGAGGAAACTCACCGAGAACACCCAGGCCACCATCGGCAGGGCATCCAATTGCTGCCCGGTCAGCAAGGTGTACGCCGGAATCGGCGCCACCAACCCACCGGAAATGATCGAGGCCGCGGCAGACGCCACGGTTTGGTTGATGTTGCTTTCGTGCAGCGTCCACGGCACCCCGGCGCCGGAACGCCGGGCCAGGCCTTGCCAAATGCCGTAGCCGATCAGCAGGGCAATGATCGACATGTTGAACGACCAGCCGATCTTCAACCCGGCGTACACATTGGAAGGCGTCAACAGGATCCCAAGCACGATCCCGGTCGTGACCGCTCGCAGGCTGAGCTCGCGTTGCACAGGGCTGTCGAGGGGATTCGGTGGCGAGGTGTGGAGCATGCGAATTCCTTATCGGCGATGAGACAGCACGATCACTCGGCGCGACGGCTTAACAAGTGAGCGCTGTATCCACGGAAGGTTCACACACCCCGGCAAATCCGCCTGTGGGAACGAGCTTGTTCGCAAGAGCATTGTGTCTGCCGGCCGCAATACTGGCTGTGAAACCCACTTCGCGAGCAAGCTCGCTCTCGCAGAAGATGGAGGGTGCATGCAGCCTTGGCATTCTGCCTGTCCCACAAAAGCAACAGTGAAAGAACCGCGGCACTTACTACCCGGCGCTGTTGCCCACGCGGGTTATTAACGACGTATAAACCACGCCATCCAACCGCCTACTCACCTTATGCGAGCGCTTTCAAATCCACGCCCAATGCCTGCGCAAAAGCCTTGACCAGCGGGCTGCGCACAGTGTTATGCCGCAGGATCAGATTGAAGGGCGTGACAATATTGATCAGGTCCGGGCGTAATGCCCGAAACTGTCCTTGGGCAACCAGGTTCGCGGCGTAATGGTGTGGCAGGAACCCCACGAACCGGCCCGTCTTGACCAGTAGCGCAACGGCTTCGACCTGGGTCGCCGAGGCCGAGAAACTGTCGTAGTGGGCAAAGCTCAATTTGTCTCGATGAATCGCGTAGCGGTGGTTGATGCACGGGTGTTCCTTGAGCACCTGGATGTCGATCTGCGCCTGCGGAACCTCGAACAACGGGTGCCCGATCGCGCAGTAAATTTCCGAGCGCTCTTCGTACAGCGGGTAATAATCGAACTCCTCGCGTTTCTGGTAGACCGGCACGATACCCGCCACCAGTCGCCCCTCGACCACGCCTCGTTCCACTTCATCCAACTGGGCGGCCTGAAGTTGAAATCTTACTTTCGGAGACTCTTCACTCATCCTTCTAATAGCTGCAACTAACGGAGAACTATCATCGGTGATCGTATTATCAATAACCCCCACACCAAGATCACCAATAAGTTCGTTCTGAGCCGAACTAAGTCGATCTCGAAAGTTATCCACCGAGGCAAATAGATCAATCGAAGCCTGATACACCAGGCGCCCTTCCTCGGTCAGGTGAAACCCCTCGCGACCACGGGTGCACAAGCGCATGCCAATACGAATCTCGAGGTCGGAGATCTGTTTGCTGATGGCGGCCAGGCCCACGTTCAGCTCATTCTGCGCGGCACTGAAGCCGCCAGCTTCGACCACTGCCTTGAACACCTTGAGCAGTTTGAAGTCCAGCCCGCTGAGCGCCAACGGCGCCCGTTGAGGCGGTCTTGGCGGCGGGTTTCCGGAATTGGAAAGTGGGGTTTCCATAATGCTTATTTACCTCTGGCGCCTTTTTCAACACGCTGTGCCCAACAACAAAAATAACGCTGGCTAATAATAATGAACACAGAAAACCAGGCTTGGCAACCGTTAATAAATTCCGTACCCGAGTGCCAACTCACTGAATTTCCGCTATTAAAAGCTGACACTTCGATCAGCGCTCTCCACTTCGCAACTGCGCTTGTCCCCTGCCCTTGAATAATGATTAAGCCGAGCCACGCCGGATCGATTTCTATCGTCCTGGCAATGCTCCGGCCAGGCAGCCCGTATCAAGTTCGCTTTACCGACGAGGAAAACAACAATGTCTCAAACCACCGACCGTCTCTGGGGTGCCCGTTTCAACAGCGGCCCATCCGAAGCCCTGGCGGCGCTGTCCCGTTGCCCCGAGCGCTATTTTCGCCTCACCCCCTACGACCTCGCAGGGTCCAAGGCCCATGCCCGGGAGCTGCAACGCGCCGGTTTGCTGAGCGAAGAAGAAACCCGAACCATGCTCGGCGCCCTCGACCAGATCGGCGCCGACTTCCGCGCCGGCAGCATTGCCCCGACCCTGGACGACGAAGACGTCCACACCTTCATCGAGCGCCTGCTCACCGAGCGCCTCGGGCCCCTGGGCGGCAAGCTGCGGGCCGGCCGCTCGCGCAACGACCAGACCGCCAACGACCTGCGCCTGTTCCTGCGTGACCACGTTCGCACCCTGGCCGTGCAAGTGCTGGCGTTGCAGCAGGCGCTGGTGGCGCAAGCCGAACAGCATGTGCAAAGCATCTGCCCGGGCTTTACCCACTTGCAGCAGGCGCAACCGATTGTCTTCGCCCACCACTTGCTGGCGCACGCTCAGTCGATGCTGCGCGACGTCCAGCGCCTGGTGGACTGGGACGTACGCACCGCGCTTTCACCCCTCGGCGCGGCAGCCATGGCCGGTTCCGCCATCGCCCGTCTGCCTCAGCAATCGGCCAAGGAAATGGGCTACAGCGGCGTGTGCGAAAACTCCATCGACGCCGTCGCCAGCCGCGACCACGTGGCTGAATTCCTGTTCATCGCCAGCATGCTCGGAATCAACATTTCCCGCCTTGCCGAAGAGTTATGTCTATGGTCGTCGCGGCAATTTCGCTGGGTCACGCTGGATGATGCCTACGCCACCGGCAGCTCGATCATGCCGCAGAAGAAGAACCCGGACATCGCCGAACTGGCGCGCGGCAAGGCTGGTCGCCTGATCGGCAACTTGACCGGCCTGCTGTCGACCCTCAAGTCCCTGCCCCTGTCCTACAACCGCGACTTGAGCGAAGACAAGAACGGCGTGCTCGACAGTGTCGACACCCTGTTGCTGGTGTTGCCAGCCATGGCCGGCATGGTCGCCACCTTGCAGGTCAATGTCGAGGAGCTACGGCGCCAGGCACCGTTGGGCTTCACCCTCGCCACGGAAGTGGCCGACTGGCTGGCCGTGCGCGGCGTGCCGTTCAAGGAGGCCCATGAAATCACCGGCGCACTGGTCAAGGCCTGTGAGAAACACGACATCGAGCTGTGGGAAGCCTCTCCGGCACTGTTGGCCGAAATCGACCCACGCCTCACGCCGCAAGTGCGCGAGAGCCTGACGCTGGAAGCGGCGATTGCGGCCCGCAGCGGCTGGGGCGGCACCGCGCCGCAACAGGTGCGCGAGCAGATCGGCCGACTGAAAACCGCCCTCGCCGCGCAGCAGGCGTGGACCGAGGACTACCAAGGCTTCCGCCTCTGACCGACGCAGGAGCGGGCTGGCTCGCTCCTGCTCCGATTGTGCTTGACCTGAAACACCAGCATTTGGAGAACCAACATGAGCCAGACACAGGCAGAGCGCCTCCAGGCGGAGCGCAAACTGGCGGAAAACCAGTTCGACATCACCCAGTACCAGCACGTCCCCCGGCGTTACTACGGGCGCATCTTCTTTGCCACCGTGATCGTCATCGCCTTGCTGGGCCTGGTGCGCGCCTTCGCCGAAGGCAAGATCGAATGGTCCTACATCGGTCAGTTCATCACTTCGCAAGCGATCCTGTGGGGCTTGTTCAACACCATCGTCATGGCGGTGCTGGCCATGGCACTGGGGATCGTGTTCGGGGTGATCACCGCCATCATGCGCATGTCGGCCAACCCGATCCTGCGCTACGTGGCGTTGACATACACCTGGCTGTTCCGTGGTACGCCGCTGATCCTGCAACTGCTGTTGTGGTTCAACCTGGCGCTGATTTTCCCCACGGTCGGTATCCCCGGGGTCTTCGAACTGGACACCGTGAGCCTGATGACACCGTTCGTGGCGGCCCTGCTCGGCTTGAGCATCAACCAGGGCGCCTACACCGCCGAGGTGGTGCGCGCCGGCCTGCTGTCGGTGGACACCGGCCAGTACGAAGCCGCCAAGTCGATCGGCATGCCGCGCCTGCAGGCGTTGCGCCGGATCATCCTGCCGCAGGCCATGCGGATCATCATTCCGCCTGTGGGCAACGAGTTCATCGGCATGGTCAAGATGACCTCCCTGGCCAGTGTCATCCAATACTCGGAACTGCTCTACAACGCCCAGAACATCTACTACGCCAACGCCCGAGTCATGGAGTTGCTGATCGTCGCCGGTATCTGGTACCTGGTCGCCGTCACGGTCCTGTCCTTCGGTCAAAGCCGCCTGGAGCGTCGTTTCGCTCGCGGCGCCGGCAAGCGTTCGTGAGGAATCGGACATGAGAAGCATCGTCAAGGCCGTGAGCCTGAACAAATACTACGACCAGTACCACGCGCTCAAGGACATCAATATCGAAGTCGAGCAAGGCGAAGTGCTGTGCATCATCGGCCCGTCCGGCTCGGGCAAGAGCACCTTGCTGCGTTGCGTCAACCAACTGGAAAAGATCGACAAGGGCGGCCTCTGGGTCGACGGCGAGCTGGTGGGTTACCGCGTGGTCGGCAACAAGCTGCATGAGCTCAACGAAACGCAAATTGCCCGACAGCGCCTGGCCACGGGCATGGTGTTCCAGCGCTTCAACCTTTTCCCGCACATGACCGTGCTGCAGAACATCACCGAGGGGCCGTGCCAGGTGCTCAAGCGCTCGCCCAAGGAAGCCCATGAAGAGGCCCTTGAGCTGCTGGCTCGCGTCGGCCTGGCCGACAAGCGCAACAGCTACCCGATCGAACTGTCGGGCGGCCAGCAGCAACGGGTGGCGATCGCCCGCGCCCTGGCCATGCGTCCCAAGCTGATGCTGTTCGATGAACCCACTTCGGCACTCGACCCGGAACTGGTCGGTGAGGTGCTGTCGGTGATGCGCAACCTGGCGCAAACCGGCATGACCATGATCGTCGTCACCCATGAACTGGGCTTCGCTCGCGAAGTGTCCAACCGCATGGTGTTCATGGACGGCGGGCAGATCGTGGAGGCTGGAAGCCCCGAAGAAATACTAATAAGTCCGCAAAACCCACGCACCCAAAGCTTCATTTCTGCCGTTCGAACCTAAGCGCCGGTTGGCGCCACAACACTCATAAGAGAACGACCATGAAGAACTTCGTTATCCCAGCAGTACTCGCCGGCCTGATGGCTTCGAGCATCAGCTTCGCCGCTCAATTGCCCGCCAGCATCAAGGACAAGGGCGAGATCGTTGTGGCGATCATGCCCAACTACCCGCCCATGGATTTCAAGGACCCGGCCACCAACACCCTGACCGGCCTGGATTACGACCTGGGCAATGCCCTGGCCGAACGCCTGGGGGTGAAGATCAAGTGGCAGGAAACCGGCTTCGAGCAAATGATCAACGCACTGACCACCGACCGCGTGGACATGGTGCTGTCGGGCATGACTGACACCGCCGAGCGCCAGGCCAGCGTGACTTTCGTCGACTATTTCACCAGCGGCCCGCAGTTCTACACCTTGCAGAAAAACAAGGACACCAACGAGATCACTGACCTGTGCGGCAAGAAAGTCGGCACCAGCCGCCGCACGACCTTCCCGGCGGAAATCGCGGCGTTCAGCAAGGCTCACTGCGAGGCGGCCGGCAAGCCGGCCATCGTGGTCATCGGCACCGAAGGCTCGGCGGACGCCCGCGCGCAACTGCGCCAGAGCCGCATCGACGCCGCGATGCAGGGTAGCGAGACCTTGTCTTACCTCAAGACCCAGGAAAAAGACATGTACAAGACCGTCGGCCAGCCGATTTCCGTCCAGTTCTCCGGCATGGGCCTGAGCAAGAAAAAGCCGGAGTTGAGCGAGGCGGTGAAAGAGGCATTGCAGAGCATGATCGATGACGGCAGCTACCTGGCCATCCTGAAGAAATGGGACCTGGAAATAGGCGCCATCAAGACAGTGACCATCAACGCCGGCAAATAGGCAGGTTCGCCCAGGGGTGACTGACCTGCCGCTTTCGCGAGCAAGTTCGCTCCCACAGGGCTTGGGGTATCTGTAGGTTCTGCATCCACCCAGGAACCGATTTAGGAGCGAGCAGGCTCGCTCCTAAATCGGCCCCTGCGGTGTTTACCCATGAATGGTTGGAGCGTAACGATGTCCTCCTCATCCCGCCCCCTCTGGCCCACGCCTTACAAGGCTTGCCTGGCCCTGGCGTTCGATCTGGACGGCCCGACGGGCGATGCCATGCTCGACGGTTCGATCTGGCGCAAGCCCGAGTACTTCGGCTTCGGTGGCTACGGTCCTTACCGTGCGCTGCCGCGCATCCTCGACCTGCTCGACGCATTCCAGATCCCGACGACGTTCTTCGTCCCGGCCTGGGTCGTGGAGAACTGGCCCAGGCAATGCCAGGCGATCGTCGAGCGCGGCCACGAAGTGGCGTACCACGGCTACAAGCACGAGTCCTTCTACACCCTGACGCTGGACCAGCAGAAGGACGTGATGAAGCGCTCTCGCGAGGTGTTCCACAAGCACCTGAACATCCGCGCCGAAGGCTTTCGCACACCCTCCGGCGATTGGCGTGCCGAAACCCCGGGCGTGTTGGTGGAGGCCGGCGTGACCTATTCCAGCAGCATGCGCGGCGATGACCGACCTTACCTAGTGAACGTGCCGGGTTTCGACACGCCCCTGGTGGAAATTCCCGGCCGCTGGGAAATGGACGACTATGCATCCCTGGCCTACACCCGCGCACCGAACTTTCCTTCAGGGCTGGACCGCACCGCCAGTTACGCACTGACCCTGGACAACTGGTGCCGCGAATACGACGGGGCCATGGACGAAAGCCTGTGCCTGACCACCCTGTTGCACCCCAAGATCATCGGCAAACCGGGACGCATCCTCTTGCTGGAAAAACTCTTCGAACACATGCGCCAGCGTGATGACGTGTGGTTCGCCACCTGCCGCGACGTCGCCCAGTGGTGGCTGAAGGAGCATCACCATGGTTGATTCCAGTCTCTGGCCCGAGGGCTATCGCTGCGCGGTGGTAGTGACCGTCGACTATAACGACATCCATGGGATCCTCACCCAGGCGCCCGAGGTTGCCGGGCGCGACAAGACCCTGTCGGTCTGGCGCTATGGCAGCCAGCGCGGCGTCGACCGGCTGCTGGCGTTGCTGGCAGAACTTGGGATCGCCAGCAGCTGGTGCATTCCGGGCATCGTCGCCGAAGAGAACCCTGGGCATGTCAAGGCGATCCAGGCCGGCGGCCATGAGATCGCCTGCGCCGGCTATCGCCACCAGGACTACGACAACCTGTCCCTGGCCGAGCAAAGCGCCGACATCGGCAAAGGGTGCGACGCCCTCGCCTCGCTGACCGGCCAGCGCCCGGTGGGGTTTCGGATTCCGGCCGGAAATGGCGCGCCGGGGTTCAGCGAAGCGTTGCGCGACCAGGGCATCCGCTGGTCTTCGTCCTGGCGGGGCGATGACTTGCCGTTCGCTCACCCGACGGCCCCCGAGGTGATCGAGCTGCCGCTGCACTACGAACTCGAAGACGAACCGTACTTCGCCTTCAACCTCAGCCCGGCCGTGCCACCGGCGCAGTCACGGATCGCCTCCTACAGCCACACCCTGGGCAACCTGCAGATGGACTTCGCCGGTTTTCACCGCTTCGGCCTCTGCTACGTACTGCGCGTGCACCCGGAGGTCATCGCCACCCCGGGGCGCATCGGCGTGTTGCGTGAGTTGCTGGAAGGCATCCAGCAGCATCAGGACGTGTGGATCACCACCGCCGGTGAAGTCGCGCGGTGGTGGGCCGACGCCCAGGTGCCGTTGGCGGCGGATCATCCGGCGGCGGTGTACGAACGTCACTATCGGGATTACGGGGTATGAACGCATCCACTCCAGGTCACACAACGGCCCTGCAACGGCTGGCGCGATTCTGCGTCGAGACCCGCTTCGAGGACCTGCCCCCCGCCCTGGTGACCCAGGCCAAGCGACACATCCTCGACACGTTCGGGGCCAGCCTCGCCGGGGCAGGCAGCGAAGTGGCGCGGCAGGCACGGGCCGTGTTTGCGGGCGAGCGTGGACACACGCCGGTGTGGGGCACCGACTGGCGCGTCGGCGCCGCCCAAGCGGCCATGCTCAATGGCATCGCCGCCCATGCCCTGGAACTGGACGACACCGGCGGCTGCGATCACTCCGGCGCCGTCGTGCTCCCGGCGGTGATGGCCGCGGTGTCAATGGCGGGCCGAGAGGTGGATGGACAGACCTTCATCGTCGCCGTGGTCATCGGCTACGAAATCGGCCGCCGGGTGCTGGAAGCCTGTGGCAGTTACTCGGCACACAACGGCGCCGGCTGGCATTCCACGGCCACCTGCGGCGTGTTTGGCGCAGCGGCCGCCAGTGCGCGGATCCTCGGCCTGGACACCACGCAGACCCTGTCGGCCCTGGGCATCGCGGGCAGTTTCAGCGGCGGACTCTGGGCGTTCATCCATGACGGCTCCCAAAGCAAGAAGCTGCACAGCGGTCGCGCCGCCGAAGGTGGCCTGCTGGCCGCGCGGTTCGCCCAGCAAGGCATCACCGGGCCGAGCCAACTGTTCGAGGATGTGTGGGGCGGGTTTCTCAAGACCCTGGCCGCCGAAACCGCCGCGCCCGAGGCGCTGGATCAAGACCTCGGCCAGGTCTGGAAACTCGCCCGTTGCTCGATCAAGCCTTACGCCGCCTGCCGCGGCACGCATTCGGCGATCGATGCGCTGGGCCTGCTGCTGACGCACTTGCAGATCAGCGCCGAGCAGGTCGACGACATCCACATTTCCCTGTGCGGGTTGCTCCAGGACATGTGCGGCGGGCATGCCGTTGCCAGCCTGGCCGCGGCGCAGATGAGCCTGCGCTACGCCCTCGCCGCACGACTGGTGCTGGGCCATTGTCGGCTGGAAGCCTACGACGATGCCCGGCGCAGCGACCCCCGCATCGCCCACTGGATGTCTCGCATTCGACTGGAAGTGAACCCTTTGCTGTCCGAGGACGGCGAGCCCGTCGTGACCGTGCGAGCCGCGGACGGTCGGCAGGCGAGCCTGTGTGTCGACATCCCATTGGGCGCGCCGGGCAACCCGCTGAGCGATGAGGCCCTGGAGGAGAAATTCTTCAGCCTGGCTGGACGGGCATTGGCACCGCAACACGCGCAGGCGCTGTTGGCGCAACTGCGCCAGGTCGAGACGCTGGAATCGGTGGCGGCACTGGATCGCGGCCTGACATGAACAGGGGCAACGATACGGTTACCCTCGCCCACCACCGAACCTGAATAAGGACATTTGCCTCACCGTGGCCACTTACTCCCTCGTCATTCGCCGGCTGATGATTTGCTCGCTGACCATCGTCGTCAGCCGCGCCATCACCAGCCCGCTGCTCACGCTGTTCCTGAGCACCAAGCTCGGCCTCGACCAACAGGACGTCGGCCTGCTGCTGGGCATCGCGGTGTTCATCGCCACCTTGCTGGCGCTCTACGGCGGCTACATCATCGACCGGCTGGAGAAGCGCCGGCTGCTGATTCTGGCCATGCTCTCCAGCGGCATCGGTTTCGTCCTCCTGACCTTCGCCAACAACCTCTACCTGACCACTGCCACCCTGGTGGTCACGGAAACCGCCTCGGCGCTGTTCCTGATCGGCTCGAAGGCGATCCTCAGCGAGCACCTGCCGATGGGCCAGCGGGCCAAGGCGTTTTCGCTGCGCTACACCTTGACCAACATTGGCTACGCCACGGGCCCGATGCTCGGCGTGGTGATCGCCGGGGTGTACCCGACGGCGCCCTTCCTGATCGCCGGCGGTATCGCGTTTCTCAGTATTTTGCTGATGAGTGGCATCGCCAAGGACGCCGTGCAGGTGCCCGCCATCGGCCAACCCCAGAGCTTCCTCAGAACCCTGACGACACTGAAAAACGACCGCACCTTGATCATGTTCACCTGCGGCTGCCTGTTCAGCACCGTGGTCCACGGGCGCTTCACGTTGTACCTGTCGCAATACCTATTGGTGACCCACGACGCCAAGCGCGCCCTGGAAACCATGGCGGCCCTGCTCGCCTGCAACGCCATCAGCGTGATCCTGCTGCAGTACCAGATCGGCCGGTTCCTCAAGCGCGAGCAATTGCGCCACTGGATCGCCGCCGGCACCAGCCTGTTCATCCTCGGCCTGATCGGTTTCAGCCTGGCCGATAGCTGGGTGAGTTGGTGCGTGGCGATGTTCATCTTCACCCTCGGCGAAATGATCATCTACCCGGCGGAATTCCTGTTCGTCGACACCCTGGCCCCGGAAGCGCTGCGCGGCAGCTACTACGGCGCGCAGAACCTCGCGGCGCTCGGCGGCGCCTTGAGCCCGGTGATCTGCGGCTTCCTGTTGATGCACACCCCGGCGCCGACCATGTTCTACGCCCTCTGCGCCTTGACCGCGCTGGGCGGGACGTTGTGCTACCTGGCCGGTCGGCGGGTGGCGATCATGAGTCAATAGGAGCGCTGCCACCGGTAGGAACGAGCCTGCGGGCGAAAGCGCAGGCCCAGCCAGAGAATAGATCCCCGGCTGAGCCCACCGGACTCAGCCAGCCTTCTGCGCCTGCCCGGCCAACACCTGCTCCAAGACCACCTCCAGCGGGTGACGCAGCTGCTTGTCCGCCAGGCGCTTCACCTGGCTGCGGCAGGAATAGCCCGTGGCCAAGGCTTCGTCTTCCTTGTCCAGCTTATCGGCCCAGGACTGCTCGAAAATGGTTCGCGAGCTGTCCTGGTTGCGAACCTCATGCCCGTAGGTGCCGGACATGCCGCAGCAGCCGGTCGCCTCGGTCACCAGCTTGAGCCCCAACTGGGCGAACACGGTCTGCCATTGGGCCGTGCTGGCGGGCGCGTTGGTCTTTTCCGTGCAGTGTGCGAGCAAGCGGAACGTGCGCGCCACGGGCGCCGTCTGCGGCGCCACCGCATCGACGAGCCACTCCTGGGGCAGCAAGACCTTCGGGCACGCGTCGAGCCCCGGCACCTTCTGGTATTCCTGGCGATAGACCAGGGTCATGGCCGGGTCGAGGCCCACCAGGGGCACCGCGCAGTCGGCAAGGGCCTGGAGCTGGGTGGCGTTGCGGATCGCCGCCTGGTTGAAGGCACCGAGGAACCCCTGCACGTGCAACGGCTTGCCATTGGCGCTGTAGGGTGCAAGGAAAACCCGGTAGCCCAAGCGGTGAGCCAGCTCGATGAAGGCCGCCAGCAGCGGTGTTTCGAAGTAGCGGGTGAAGGCGTCCTGCACCAGCACCACGCTTCGCTCACGTTGTGCGGCGCTCAACTCACGCAGGGCGGGCACGCTGGCGACGGCGACCTTGCAGCGGGTCAAGGTGGCCTGGAGGTTGTAGCGACTGATCAGCGGACTGTCGACCATGCCGACCTGGCGCGCGAGCAGCCGGCTCAGCCATTTGGAGCCCATTACCGCGTTGTACAGACCCGGTGCGTAAGCCATGTAGGGGATGGTGAATTCCAGCGAGCCGATGAGGTAGTCGCGCAGCGGCCGTTGGTAGCGGCCATGGTAGAGCTGCAGGAAACGCGAGCGGAACTCCGGCACGTTGACCTTGACCGGGCACTGCCCCGCGCAGGATTTGCAGGCCAGGCAGCCGGCCATGGCGTCGTAGACTTCATGGGAGAAATCCGCCTCGCCCTGTGACCGCGCACGGTTGTTGCGCAACCGCGTCGGCAAGCCTTTGAGCCAGGACGCTCCGTCACGTGCCGCCTCCAGTACATCGACATTGGCCGCGCCTTGCAGGCGCAACCACTCGCGCATCAACGACGCCCGGCCCTTGGGCGAGTGCTGGCGTTCGCGGGTGGCTTTCCACGACGGGCACATGGCGTCGTCGGGGTCGAAGTTGTAGCAGGCGCCGTTGCCATTGCAGTGCATGGCGGTGCCGTAGCTTTGCCACACGCGCTCGTCGATTTGCCGATCCAGTTCACCGCGCAGGGTCACTTCGTTGACCTTGAGCAGGCCTTCGCTGGCGTCCGGCGGCGTGCAGATCTTGCCGGGGTTGAACTGGTTGTGAGGGTCGAATGCGCCCTTGAGCGATTGCAACGCCGGGTACAGTTCGCCAAAGAACGCCGGCACGTATTCCGAGCGCAGGCCCTTGCCATGCTCACCCCACAGCAAGCCACCGTAGCGTTGGGTGAGTGCGGCCACGGCATCGGAAATCGGCTTGACCAGCGCAGCCTGGGCCGGGTCCTTCATGTCCAGGGCCGGGCGTACGTGCAGCACCCCGGCGTCGACGTGGCCGAACATGCCGTAGCTCAAGCCGTGGCTGTCAAGCAATGCACGGAACTCGGCGATGTAGTCGGCGAGCCGCTCCGGCGGGACCGCCGTGTCCTCCACGAACGGTTGCGGGCGAACTTCACCCTCGACGTTGCCCAGCAAGCCCACCGAGCGCTTGCGCATGGCATAGACGCGGTTCACCGCCGCGGCGCCTTCGGCCAGCGTATGGCCCAGGCGCTCGATGGTCTTGTCGCTTTGCAGGTGCTCCACGAACGCCGCCACGCGAGCATTCACCTGGGCGGCGTCGTCGCCGCTGAATTCCACCAGGTTGATGCCCAGGGTCGGGCGCTCGGCGTCTGCCGGAAAGTATTCGGCGACGCTGTGCCAGACGATGTCCTTCATCGCCAGCATCAGCACCCGCGAATCCACGGTTTCGATCGACAGCGGCTCGTGGGCCAGCAACGCATTGGCATCGCGCAGGGCGTCCATGAAGCTGCCGTAGCGCACGTTCACCAGCACCGAATAGTGGGGAATCGGCAGCACGTTGAGCTTGGCCTCGACCACGAAACCCAGCGAGCCTTCGGCGCCGCACAGCACGCTGTTGAGGTTGAAACGCCCCTGCTCATCGCGCAGATGCGCCAGGTCGTAACCGGTCAGGCAACGGTTGAGCTTGGGGAACACCGACTCGATCAAGTCGGCCTGGGTGTCGTGGATCTGCCGCGCGGTGCGGTACACCTCGCCGATGCGCCCGGGCTCGGCGCAGGCCTGCGTCAGCTCGGCGTCGGACAGCGGCTGGCTGTGCAGGCGCTCACCGCCGAGCAGCACACTGTGCAGTTCCAGCACATGATCGCGGGTCTTGCCGTAGGTGCAACTGCCCTGGCCGCTGGCATCGGTGTTGATCATGCCGCCCACGGTGGCGCGGTTGGAGGTGGACAGCTCCGGGGCGAAGAACAACCCATGGGGCTTGAGCGCAGCGTTGAGCTGGTCCTTGACCACGCCCGCTTGCACCCGCACCCAGCGCTCGGCCACGTTGATCTCAAGGATGGTGTTCATGTGCCGCGACAGGTCGACCACGAGGCCGTCGGTGAGGGACTGGCCGTTGGTGCCAGTGCCTCCCCCTCGTGGCGTCAGTTTGATCTGGCGAAAGCGCGGTTCGGCCATCAGCCGGGCAATGCGCGCGACGTCATCGGCGTCCAGGGGAAAGACCGCGGCTTGCGGCAGGCGCTGGTAGATCGAGTTGTCGGTCGCCAGCACGGTACGGGTGGCGTAGTCGGCACTCAGGTGGCCACGAAAGCCGCTGGCGCGCAGGGCCTCGAGAAATTCCGGGTAATGGGCCGCAGGGGCAACGGCCGGCAATTGGGCGATCATTTAATGGCCTCTCAAGGGTCTCATCAGGTCATACTTGTCGCCGGCGCATGAATCGGTCAGGCTCGGACCGGCATTTTAGCCAATGTTCCCTTAGGCTCTGCGGCCAGACAAACGGATAATCCTGCCGCTATCGATGACTTTTACGAATGAATTATCGCCACCTCACACCGTCCATGTCGCTGCTGCTGGCATTTGAAGCCGCGGCCCGGCATGAAAGCTATACCCGCGCCGCCGTGGAGCTGTCGCTGACCCAAAGCGCCGTCAGCCGGCAGGTGCAGGCCCTGGAAGAACAATTGGGGCTGACGCTGTTTCGTCGTGAAGGCCGGCAGGTCCGGCTGACCGACGTCGGACGCCTGTACCAGCGGGAAATGAGTGAGGCGCTCGGGCGCATCCGTAGCGCGACGTTGCAGGCGATGGCGTATCAGTCCGGCAGTGGCACCTTGCGCCTGGCGACATTGCCGACGTTCGGTTCGAAGTGGCTGCTGCCGCGGCTGCATGCGTTCTACAAGACCCACCCCGGCATCCTGGTGCACATCAACTCCCGGATCGATGCCATCGACTTCGACACCAGCGACATCGATGCCGCCATCGTCGTCGGCCATGCCGACATGCCCGGCCTGATCAGCCATCGCCTGCACGCCGAAGAACTGACCGTGGTCATTTCCGCGCAAGCGGCCAGGGCCCATGAGACGTGGACCCCACAGCGGATCAGCGAACAGATGCTGCTCAACGTGGCGAACAACCCCACCGTCTGGGGCGACTGGTTCAGCCATTACAACCTGCCCCACCGCATGATGCGCCTGGGCCCCAGCTTCGAACTCACCTCTCACCTGATCCAGGCGGTGAAGGCGGACATCGGCATCGGCCTGGTACCGCGCATCCTGGTGGCCGATGAGCTGGCCAACGCCGAACTGATCAGCCTTGACCTGCCGGTCGCCAGCCGCCGCAGCTATTACCTGACCTACCCGCCCCGCAACGAAATGCTGCCGTCGCTGCGGGCGTTCCGTAGCTGGTTGCTGGAGCAGATCTGATGCCCAGGCGCGCCGACGTCAGCGTGCAGGCCCGGGGGTCGAGATGAAGCCGGTGATGGCCGTGACGACCTCGGCGCCCCGCTCAAGGTAGGGCACATGCCCCGAGTCTTCGATCAACTGGCCGCGGGCATCGGGTAATTGCTCGAGCAGGTGATCCAGTGTCGCGGGAAGGAACACCTGGTCATGCTGCCCCCAGATCACCAACGTTCTCGAAACGATTTGCGGAAGCCGATCGAGCAGCACATCCAAGCCTTCGCGGCGAAAGTCCTCGACCACTCGCTG
This sequence comes from Pseudomonas sp. MS646, assembly GCF_036693845.1. Classification (NCBI taxonomy): domain Bacteria; kingdom Pseudomonadati; phylum Pseudomonadota; class Gammaproteobacteria; order Pseudomonadales; family Pseudomonadaceae; genus Pseudomonas; species Pseudomonas sp. MS646. The sequence continues at coordinate 2,401,721 of NZ_CP144763.1, read as the reverse complement.
TACCGCCGCGAACCTCGCCCTGCCGCTGGCGGCCATGGCCTGCGCCAGGCGCCCGCCTACCCGGGGCGGCTGGCGAAACAACAAGCGCCAAAACTGGCGCATTTCCTCGACCGTGCGATAACCAAAGACGCTGCCCTGCCCTTGCAGGCCTGCTTGCAACACCGGGCCGAGCGCGTTCGGGCCCAGTCCCGCCGGCGCCAGCAAGACCAGGTGACTGACCCGCTGGGGATGCCTGGCGGCGTACAGGCCGGCCACGCAACCGCCCAGGGAGCTGCCGACCAGCACGAAGGGGCCTTCGATGACCTTATCCAACAGGCCCTCAAGTGCTGCCAGCAAGGCCTGCGGCCCGTAACCCGCGGACGGCGCGTACAAGGACTGGCCATGGCCCGGCAGATCGACGAAGAGACACGGGTGACGGCGCGCCATGCCCAGGATCGCAGGCCCCCACTGATCCTTGCTGGCGCCCAGGCCGTGCAGGATGACCAGGGTCGGGCCTGTCCGCTCGCCGGTGCTTTGCAGGTACGCCAGGCGTCCCTGCTCACTCGTGTGCCAGCGCAGCTTCAGGCCGAACTGCCAGCGGTGGACCAGGCGCAAGGTGCCGAGCAACAGCCGATCAACGCTGTTCATCCGCCACCTCTTGCCGCTTGCGCCCCGCGAGCCTGGAAAAAAGCCGTTGCGCCACGCGCAGTTGGCACAGCGCCACGCCCGACAGCGTCAATGCGGCACCGATCACCAGGCGCTGGCTGATCCCTTCTGCGAGCAGGATCTGGCTGACGGCGATCGCGAACAACGGCACCAGGAGCAGGTACGGGCTCAATTGCTGCATCGAATTGCGCCCCAGCAACCAGAACCACAGGCCGAACCCCAGCAGGCCGCCACTGAGCGCCGTATACACGACCGCCCACCAGGCCTGGGCGCTGGCCGCCTGGACACTTGCCCATTGCCCGCCTTCCTGGATGAACGACCAGAGCAGCAGTTGCGGTGCGGCAATCACAGCGGTCCAGGCACTCAACGCCAGCGGGTCCAACGGCCCGAGGCGCTTGGTCAACACCGACCCGAGCGCGAAGGCCAGGGCCGCCAGCGCCACCAGCAGCATGCCCACGACACTCCCGCTCGCCGACGGTTTGGCCAGCAGCACCAGCACCCCGGCGAACGCCAGCACGATGCCCACCAGCACCTGCACCTTGAGCACTTCGCCCAACAACGCGAACGCCAGGATCAGGGTAAAGGGGGCCGCCAACTGGTAGATGATCGCCGAGGTCGAGGCATTTACCCGGGCGATGCCGCAATACAGCAAGCCAAAGTGCAAGGTGCCGGTGATCGTCGCGACCAGCGCCACGGTCCCGAATTGTTCGCGCTTGAGACGCTTGAGCAACGGCAGGAGAAACAGCGCCATGATCGCGTAGCGCATGGCGACCATGAGGATCGGTGGCAACTCGGCGCCGCCGATCTTCACGGCGGTGACCTGCGCGCCCCAGAGCAGCGCGACCAGCAGCGCCAGCAATGAATCTTTCAATGGCATGACGGTTATCCCTTCTGAAACTGAATGGGGCGCAGGATGCGTTCCGGCTTGGCCGGCACGAGCCCCGTGGGGTGAAGTCGACGGTGGTGCTCGCAGAGCCGGTCCAGCGTCTCGCACAAGGCCTGCTCCGCTTCGGGGTCGTGGGCCAGTTGTGTCTGGAAGCACGGTGGAAAGCCCGAGCCCACCAGGATCATTTTGTTGAGCAGCACGTTCAACGCGACCTGGGAGAAAACGGCCGTGTGCCCATAGCGCCGGCCGACGACCGCAATCGCCGCGAGCTTGTCGCGCAAGGGCCGCTGGCGTGGCCGCAGGAAGCCGTAGCCGACCCGCTCCAGGAACGCCTGGAAGCGACTGTTGGTACCGTAGGCGTGCATGACGGGGAGGTAGAGCACCGCATCGGCGCGATCCAGCCGCGCCACCAACTGCCCGACGTCGTCCTGCACCGCGCAGTCCTGTTCCGAGCAGGCGTTATCGGCGTCGCAGTAGTCGATCCGGTAGTCCTTGAGCCAGATCGCATCGACCTCGACCTCCTCGCCCAAGTGGCGGCGCACCAGCGCCACCACCCGTGCACTGACCCCACAAGGTCGGCTGGAACCGACAATGATGGTCAGGTTCATGATTCAGGACGCCTCCCGCAGCCCTTCTTCACTCACCAGGTAAGCGCGTAACGCCTCCTCCATCAGTTGCCCGGTCAGCCACAACGTGACACGCGCCACTTCCTTGATCTGGCGGCGATGCTCTTCGGTCTTCACCGCTCGTTGCATGGCCACGCGCACTTCCTCGGCATGCTTCTCATCAATGGTCGAGTGAGCGACGAAGAAGGTCATCTGCTCGTCCTTCAGGCCCAGGTCGGCGCGGAACCGTTCCAGGATCGGCTGGATGTGCTCGTAGACGTCCTCGGCCCAGTAGCTGTAGCCCAGCCGCGCAATCGGACCCTTGCGGATCGCCACGTCGTTGAGGAACGCGATCAGCGCCTGGGTCGGCGCCAGGGGCGCCGGCATTTCCTGCGGCAGCAGCCCGACCGATTCGAGGTCGCGCAGCACCATGCGCTCGTGGCCCAGCTCTTCCAGGGCGTGCTTGTAGACGAAACGCAGCAGGGTCGTTTCTTCCGGATCGGCGCTGAAGGCACACGCGGCCTGGTTGACCGAGTTGTAGCGGGTGTAGTGGTACACCTGCAGCATCAACTGCTGATAGAGCGCGGGCGATGTCGGGTTTTCCTGACTGAATTTCCAGTAGGCGCCCTGCTTGATCTGGGCCCAGCCCGCGTCGACGATGGCGTCGAGTTCCTTGAAGAATGCTTGCATTTCAAATGGCTCCTTTAACGGTGTGGTAAACATTTTCGAGTTCCAGGTACACGAGGCTGTAGCGCCGCTCGACCTGCTCTCCGGTCCAGGTCACGTCATCCACCAGCACGCGCCCGCCCAGGCCGACATACAGCGCGGCCAACGGGCCGCGGCACAGTGCCGAGATGAACCGCAGATGGGTGTTGGCCCTCAGCCAGATGGCCGCTTGCAAGAGAAACAGGCGCAGGTGCCGTCCCCCGCGATAGCGCTCATCCAGCACCAGGCGATTGGCATCGAAGGCATCGGTCGATTGCTGGAAATAGGCGTGCACGTTGACGGCCCGCTCGACGAAACTCAGGCCATGGCCCAGGGGCGTGACGCGCAGGGTCCCAACCACTTCGTCGTTGTCCAGGTAGACCAGGTGATAGGACAAGGCGTCGCGCAACTGCTCTCGTCGCTCGAAGTCATCCTCCCTGGCCGGGTTGGTCCCCAGGTAACGATTGCGCAGTTGCCGGACAGACTCGAACAGCTCATTGGCGTGGTCGATCACGCGAACAGACAGGCTCATCGCTGACCTCACTGGCCTTGACGCTGATCGACGATGCGCGCTTCTTTCCAGCTGAACCAACTGCCGAGGTTCACGTGATCGGCCAGGTCGCTCACCACCATGACCGTGGCCTCGACCCCCAGCCGTTCGCGCAGGCGTTCCTTGATCAGCAGCACCAGGCGGCCCCGGTCGCCCTCGAAGAAGCGCGACATTTCCAGCTTGGCGATGACGGTATCGCGATCATTGGCGCGACTGAGGACGATCTGGTAGCCAAGGCACTGCTCGACGCCTTCAAGCAGCGCCTGCTCGATCTGCGCGGCCGAGAAGGCACGATCATTCAGTTGCACCGCGTCCTTCACCCGGCCGACCACCTTGACGGTCTGGCGCATCGATTGCGGGTAGCCGGGCCGCGACTGGATCGAGACCAGGTCTCCGGTGCGGTAGCGAACCAAAGGCTTGCTGCCGGGAATCAACATGGTCACGCACAGCTCGCCATCGCCGGTGCTGCCCAGGCTTTGCCCGGACTTGGGGTCGAGCACTTCGATGATGTAGTTGAGGCGATGGGGAACCAGTTGGTCGTTGGCGTTGCAGGCCGCGATGATCATCGCTTCCTGGGAGCCATACAGGCTGTTGTAGGCCTGCGCGCCCCACAGGCTGTAGAGGTTGTTCTTCAACGCCGGCGTGCACAGTTCGCCGCTCATCATGAAGGCACGCAAGGCGAAATCCTCGCGCGGATTGAAGCCCTGGCGCTCGGCTTCCTTCGCCATGGCCAGCAACAACCCCGGCGCAGATGCGAGCACGCCGATGCGCAGGTCCTTGAGCAACTGCAGGGACTTGGCCCAGCCGATCACCGGCGAGTGCGGCCAGATCTTGGCATTGCACAGGTCAAGCTGGGTGCAGACATCGCCCAGGGTGTCACCGAAGGAATGGACCTCGGTCGGGCCCATGATGCCGACGACCGTCTTCTCCCCCGGAAAATGCTTTTCGATCACGGCCTGGTAGGCCATGGCCAGTTGGCGATTGCTCGCGTAGCTTTCCTTGCGGTCCCGTGGGCATGGCGTGGCAGGCCCGGTGGTGCCCGTGGTCTCGTAGTAGAAGATGCTGTCTTCGAGGGGGCCGGACAAGATGTCGAAACCGGCCTCGCGCAGGTCATCCTTGGTGGTGAAAGGCACGCTGGCAAGGTCATCCAGAGTCAGCGAACGCTCGTCGACCTGGGCGAGGTGCCTGGAGTAAAACGGCGAGGAACGCTTCACATGGCCGATCACTTCCCGCAACTGTTCCTGGTGCCATGCCGCCAGCGCGGCGTCGCTGAGGACGTCGGTCCAATAGGCCTGGTGGATCGGATCGTACCGTTTCTTGAATGTCTCTAGATGCTCTTTCATGTCAGCCGCTCAGGGTTGATGGGTTACTGGAACTCAACGGCCGCTACGTTAGTGACTGAAGTTACAAATACCCAGCTGAGCGATTACACAGTTGTGCGCACACGCGTTTCTTGTTATGAGCACGCGCGTTTACATAATGGACAGGGACAGCGTTTGCGCTGATCAACATTAAGCAATGAATGAAAGATGAATATCCGTCCCGGTTTACGGTTGACAGCCCAGGGGGGCACTGGTAATTTCGCCGCACTGCCGTTTATTTCCCGCAGTGCCTAGCCAAGACTGGGATGTCTAAAATGTACTATCACCTTTCTGCTATCAGTTCCTCCCACAGCTGCCCCGACAGCTGTTCCCGGGCCATTCTGGCCATCTTCAAAAGCAATATCTGGCGTCGCTAATCCAGCGAAGACCAGCGCCTGTCTGCTGCCTGCCAGCAACATCCTGACTCTTCATCCTTGAACTCGAAGGCGTTCGCGCCTTGTGCCCTGCACGTTGACTGGCCGCAATCCGTGGCCGGCCTGGTATTGCGCGCGGCATAAACAGCGTTCGTCCCGAACATTCAGGATATTCGTCCATTCCTATTTAAAGTGTTTACGCACTTTATATTTCCGTGGCGCTCTTTTAATGGAGTGCCTGAATCGCTGCACCTCGAAAATGGTATTAACCGTGAACAGAAAATTAATTGACGTCAAAGTAACTCGCCGTGAAGAACGTCGACCCATGGACGCATTGGGTATATATGCAAGTGCCGCGGCTCAACGAGGTCGTGAGTCTGTCTTTATTCTTGAATCACTCTCCGGCCCGAGCCGCGACCGCCGCGCGACGATCATCGGGCTCGACCCGCTCTTCGAAGTATGCATCGATGAAGGCCAGGCACAATTGCGCGGTTGCCCTGCGCTTTGCGAGCACCTGCGCGAGCACCTGCAACAAGACGGCGTGCAGATCGATCACGAACACAAGATCCACCTGCCGGACAGCGAGGCGGCTTGGAACCTGCTGCGGGCCATCCAGGCGACGTTCCAGCCGGCGGCCAATGCTCCTTCCAGCCTGGCGTTCTTCGGCTATTTTTCCTACGACTGCGTTCGCCTGATCGAGCGGCTTCCCGACCTGGCCGAGCAAACCTACGACTACCCGCTCATCGCCCTGTCGGTCTACCAGACCCTGGTGTATCTGCACAGCAACGGCATCGTCGAAACCCTGATCAACAACCACCCCTTGTGGGCGGCCCGCACCGTGCAAGACTACCCCTTTCTGAGCGCCGCCGAGCCCGCGCAAACGCCGGAGTTGCCGGCGTACCCAGCGACCTTCGAGGAAACCCGCACGGTGTCCCCGGAGCAGTTTCACCAGCGCGTCGAAGTGGCGATGGAGCACATCCGCGCCGGTGACGTTTACCAGATCCAGCTCGGCCATGAGATCCGCATTCGCTCGCAGGTCACGCCGTTCGAGGTGTACCAGAACCTGAGGCTTCGCAACCCGTCGCCCTACATGTACCTGGCCCATGTGGGCGGTATCGACCTGATCGGCGCCAGCCCCGAGCTGTTCGTCCGGATCAGGGACGACCTGATCGAGATGCGCCCGATCGCCGGCACCGTCGGCAAGAAACCCGGCGTGGACCCCACCGAACTGGTCCTGGAGCTGACGCGCTCGGAGAAGGAGCGCGCCGAGCACCTGATGCTCATCGACCTGTGCCGCAACGACATCGGCCGCGTCTGCCAGGCCGGCTCGCTGGAGGTCGATGAGTTCATGCTGGTGGAAGAGTATTCGCACCTCTATCACATGGTCTCGAACGTCCGCGGCCTGTTGCGTCCAGGGCTCGACGCCTACGACGTGATCAAGGCCTCATTCCCCGCCGGCACCATGTCCGGCGCGCCCAAGGTCCGGGCGATGGAACTGATCGAGGGCATGGAAAGCAACCGCCGTGGCATCTACGCCGGGGCCCTGGGCCTGGTCGGTTTCGACGGCAGCGTCAACACCGCCCTGTGCATCCGCTCGACGGTCTTCGATGAAGGCACCTACCACCTGCGGGCCTCCGCCGGCGTGGTCGCCGACTCGGTCCCCGAGATGGAATGGAAAGAAACGTTGTACAAAATGGGTTCCGTCTACCGAGCGGTAACCGGACAGGAGATCGGACTGTGAAAGTATTCCTCATCGACGCCTATGACAGCTTCGTCTTCATCATCAGCCAATACCTGGAACAATTGGGGCTGGAAACCCGCGTCGAGCGTCACGACGTGCCAGACCTTCTCCAGCGCATCGAGGCGTTCTCCCCGGATTTCTGCGTGCTGGGCCCTGGCCCTGGGCATCCGGCCGATGTCGGCTACATAGAGGTGATCAATCACTTCCAGGGCCGCCTGCCGCTGCTGGGCGTCTGCCTGGGCCACCAGGCCATCGGCCTGGCCTTTGGCGCCCAGGTGTGCAGGGCCCCGCACGTGATGCACGGCAAGGTGAGCACGATCGAGAACGACGGCAAGGGCGTCTATGACCACACCGATGCACGTGCCATACAAGCCACTCGTTATCATTCGTTGATGATCAGCGACCAGCCACTGCCCGATTGCCTGGAAGTGACGTCCAGGTCCACGGACGATGGCTATGTCATGGGCGTGCGCCATCGTCACCTGCCGGTGGAAGGGGTGCAGTTCCACCCGGAGAGCATCCTGACCGAAAACGGCCTGGACCTGTTCCGCAGCTTCATCAAGTGTTACGTGCGCCAGTGATCCGCTCGAAGGGGCACGCGCCCCTTCTTCCCGTGCTGCAGCCGTTTCATTCCCGCTATGACAAGAGCGACTCGTTTATGGACAAACACAACTCCCCCCGGCCGCCGGCCGGGCGTACCGCACCGCTGGCCGCCTTCATGAATCTCGCCAAGGATGCCCACCGTTGCGATTGGGAGCGCCAGTTGAACAAAGTGCTGCGCCAACTCGGCTTCAGCAGCTACCTCATCAGCCTGGGCCCGGCGACGCCGAGGGACACCGACCCGCTCGCCGGCCTCATTACCACCTTTCCCAAACGCTGGCTGGACCAGTATCGCGGCGACGGGCTGATCGACATCGACCCGATACTCAGGCATTGCCGACGCGAGCTGGTGCCGTTTTTCTGGGACCGCGAACGCCGGCGTGCCCGGGGGCGCTCCCGGCACTTCTGGCAGCAGCGCGAGCTCTATGGCCTGCGCAGCGGCCTGAGCATTCCGCTGCGCTACGAACTGCTCAGGGGGACATTGAGCGTGGCCCTCGATGACACCGACATCACCGAGCCGGACGCGTTTTCCAACCCCGCCGTCTACCAACTGTTCATGCTCATCCCCTACCTGCTCGCCGGGATGAGCCATCAGTTGCGCGGGCCGGCCCCTCCCCGCCAGGACCTGACGCCCAAGGAACTGGACTGTCTGTATTGGGCCAGCGCCGGCAAGACCACCTGGGAAATCAGCCACATCCTGACGTGTTCGGAACGGACCATCGACTTCCACCTGCTCAACGCCCGACGCAAGCTCGGCTCGGTGAACCGCCAACAGGCCGTCGGTGCAGCGGCGGCCTTCGGACTGGTCATGCCGACGGTTACCCCAGCGGTGCACGTGTTGAAAAAAGCCACTCACTGAGTGGTTTTTTCCGAACCTGCACGTTGAAACCTCCCCTCGCTTTCCGCGAACTCTTCACAGTCCCGGCAGTCTCCATGCATATCCATAAACATTGAGCCGTAAATCCGTGTGGCAGGGTTACACTACAACCTTTGCATACGAGACGCGCCGTGAATGAGCGGCGCACCATCCGAATCTCGATGAAGATCAGCGCAGAGGGACCAGAGTTGAAACAGCTTAAACGCCTTGAGAGCGGGATTGATGGCCTCGATACGCTGTTGAAGGGAGGCCTCATCGCCGGCTCGTCCTACATCATTCAAGGGCGGCCAGGGTCGGGCAAGACCATCCTGGCAAACCAGATCGGCTTCAACCATATCGACCATGGCGGCCGCGTGCTTTTCGCCACGTTGCTGGCCGAACCCCATGACCGGCTCTTCCAGTTCCTGTCCACGCTGACCTTCTACAAAAAGGAAGAGGTCAACCAAAACATCCAGTTCGTCAGCGCGTTCGATACGCTGGAAAACGAAGGGCTGGACGAAGTGGTCAAGCTGTTGCGCCGGGAAATCAGCCGGCAGAAATCCAGCCTGCTGATCCTCGATGGCTTGCTCAACGCCCGCTCGAAAGCGGAAACGCCATTGGACACCAAGCAGTTCATCTCCGAGCTGCAAGGGCATGCAGCCTTTGCCGGCTGCACCGTACTGTTCCTCACCAGTTCCCAGCTCGACGACGGCAGCCCCGAACACACCATGGTCGACGGTGTCATCGAAATGGGCGAAGAGATCATCGACTGCAAATCCGTTCGCCGGATAAAACTGCGCAAGACCCGTGGCAGCGGCGCGATCACCGGTCCCCACGAATTCGAGATCACCGAGAAAGGCATCACCATCTACCCTCGCATCGAAAGTGTCCTGACCCACCCCGCCCTCAGGGACAGCGACCACATGGAGACGATCAGCAGCGGAATTCCATCGCTGGACACGCAGATCGGCGGTGGGCTGATGACGTCGTCGGTCACGCTGATCATGGGCCCGTCCGGTGCGGGCAAAACCTCCGTCGGCGCGCAATTCCTGGCCGGCTCCACCCCCCAGGAACCAGGCCTGTATTTTGGCTTCCACGAATCTCCGCAACGCATGCGCATGAAGGCCAGGGCGCTCGGCCACGATTTTGCCGGGATGGAAGAAACCGGGGCATTGCACCTGGTGTGGAACTCCGCTTCGACGGGCCTGATCGACCGCGTGGCGTACGAACTGCTCGCCCTCGTCGAGCAGAAGCGAATCAGGCGTGTGTTCCTCGACAGCCTGGTGGCCATGGGCAGGGTCGCCGTCGATCAAACACGCGTGCTCGAAGTCTTCACCGCCGTGCTGGGCGAATTGCGCTCTCGCGGGGTGACGGTCATCGCGTCGTGGGAAATCCAGCGCATGTTCAGTGATCAGTTCGTCCTGGCAGTGCCCGAACTTTCCAGCGTGATGGATAACCTGTTACTCATCCAGTTCGGACGCAACGGTACTGAACTTCAACGGCAACTCTCGATTCTCAAGATCAGGGATAACCCCTATGACCTCTCGTTGCTTGAGGTGGTCATGGGCAATGCCGGAATCGTCGTCAGAAAGGTCTGAAAAATGCGAGTGGCAACGAGCTGGCGATCAACGCATGTGTTTCGCTCCAGGTTTCGAGGGTGGCCTTGGCGCGTGGTTGAAAAATGAAGACGATCCTGATTATCGATGATGAGTACTTGATCGCCGACATCCTCAGCTTTGCCCTTGAGGACGAAGGATTTGCTGCGATTACCGCGGGTAGCGCGGTCAAGGCACTGGAAATCCTGGAAAGGGAACGGCCGGACTTGATCATCACGGACTTCATGATGCCGGCCATGACCGGGATCGAGTTTGCCGAGTCCGTTAAAAACAGAGCGCACCTCACCGCCATACCGATCATATTGATGAGCGGTGCACAGGCTCACCTGGGGTTGGAGCGTGCCGATCTGTTTGCCCGTGTCGTCGCCAAGCCTTTTGAGATCGACGGCATTATCTCCATCGTAAAATCCCTGGTGACACTGGATTGAAGCCGCCATCGACTTCTGGTCAGGCAAGCGCCGAGCCCGACGTGTCCGAGCGTTTGGGTTTCGCCGCCTGGGCCCGTGTCTGGGCGCAGCTTGGAGTCGAATGCGCGTCGCGCCAGACGCACGAAGCGCTCATTCGCCACTACCGCGAACCGCACCGCGCGTACCACAGTTGCCAGCATCTGGAGGAATGCCTTCAAGTGCGCGATTGCGTGGACGCGGCCTGTCAGGCCCCTGCCGAGGTCGACCTCGCCTTGTGGTTCCACGACGCGATCTACGACCCTCTTCGCCACGACAACGAACTGCGCAGCGCGCAATGGCTGGACACGGTGGCACGCGATAGCGGTCTGGACGAAGCCACCCGACGCAGGCTTCATGACCTGATCATGGTGACGCGACACGACGGCGCCCCCGCGACGGTCGACGAAGCGGTGCTGGTGGACACGGACCTGGCGATCCTTGGCGCCCCGTTCGAGCGCTTCGAGGAATACGACCAACAAGTGCGGCGCGAATACCGCCATGTGCCCTCGTTTTTATACCGCCGGAAGCGGCGTCAGGTCCTGGAAGGGTTTCTGGCGCGCGAGCGCATCTACACCAACGCGGCGTACTTCGATGCGTTCGAGCAGCAGGCACGGGCCAATCTGGCGCGCGCCATCGGCCGTCTCGCTTGAGGGTTGTCCCACGGACAGCAGCCCCGCGGCAAGACGAAGATACCGGTGCGACGCCAACACGCTTTGTCTTTGATCGCCAGCATACTCACGCTCCATGCATACGGGATTACTCACACAACAACCTGATAACTAGCACTTTAATGGCCATGCAACTTCAAGCGTGAAAGACGCCTGGCCAGGATATTGTTTTCCCTCCCCCTGCCTCGTTCCATAGCACACTTGTACTATGGCGCCAGGCCTATCTCCCCCCCTAAGCTGTAAAGGCTCCGCAACGCGCTGCCAAACAGTCAACCGCGTATAAAAACCAATCAACGCACTGATGATCGTGGCGCGCGGTGCTGCGCGATTAAAACGTTAGGTCGGGCAAATTCGATTAATCACAATCGATGCCAGGTTCGCACGCCTGGCGTAACTTGAACGCCTACCCGGTTCAAATGGAAAGGCTGGTAATCACTAAGGTAAGTATTATGTCCCTCACGTATGGAAAAACATTAAAGAACGGAATAGCCCTGTGCGTGTTGGTCGGCGCCCTCCACGGTTGCGCCAACACCGGTGACTTGATGAGTTCGATGAACTCCTTGAACTCGGGCGCTAATAAATATGACATTGCTTACCTCAAGCAAAAAATCACGCCGGGCAAGACAACAAAAAATCAGATCAATCAAATGTTTGGCGCTCCGAGCAGTGAAGAGCTCAACTCGACCAGTACCAGCAACGAGTCGAACTGGACATACGAAAAGAGCGAAGAGGGTCTGGATAAGTACATGAAGCTGGCCCATAAATACGTTTCCACCGAAACCAGCTTGAAAATGTACGACACCTCGGCGCAGCTCTCGAAAGCCCAAGGCGTGGCCAATGATGTCACCAGCGTGACCGGCAACAAGAAGCCACAGAGCCAAAGCCAAGGTTCGACCTTGATCATCTACTTCATCGACGATGTCGTGAAGTACTACCGGGTCTATTAAGGAGTGATCTGTTCGGGCCCCGACCCCGAACGACCGGTATCCGTCAGCACCCTCATCGAACGTTGGGGACGGCGAACCTGCCGTCTCCAACCGCACATCTGGCAGCCGAACCACTGGCCAGCCTCCCCCGACCAGTCCGGGTCATGACGCCGGCTGTCCATCCGCGGCCCCGTGCGCCTACCTGCATCGACCATGGCTAAACCATAATGCCGAGCATTGCCGAACGCACCTGTCGATGTTCATGAGGGGATCAAGGCCAATGGAAAAAAACAGCGAACTCGACCAAGCCACGCTCCGCCTGGTCGTCAGTGCCTGCGCCTGGTTGTACATCGTCGTCCTGGAGGGACTGGATGGCGGAGGGAATGCGCGCTACATCCCCATCATCATCTACATCTCGACGTTCTTCGTCGTCTCGATCTTCCTGCGCATGATCATCAAGCGCTGGCCGGGGCACTTCTTCTGGCGGCGCCTTTTCACGATGCTGCACGATTACGCCGGCATCGCCTTCGCCATGGTGCTGGGCGGCGAAGGCGCCTTGCCTATCTATGCGGCACTGCTCTGGGTGACCCTGGGCAACGGCATGCGCTTCGGCTCCCGCTACCTGGCGCTCGCCACGGCCATCGCGCTGTTGACCCTGGTGTTGATTTTCTGGCTCAACGCCTTCTGGCGCACCCAGCCGTACATGTTCCTGATGTTGATCGTGACCACCATCGTGGTACCCGCCTATGCGCACATCCTGCTCAAGCGCACGCGCATCGCCTCGGAGGAAGCGATCACAGCCAACCAGGAAAAATCCCGATTCCTGGCCCAGGCCAGCCATGACCTGCGCCAGCCGATCCACTCGATCGGCCTGTTCACCGCCTGCCTGCGCGACGCCAAACTGGGGCTGGAAGAGCTGCGCCTGGTCGATAACATCGACCGCTCATTGCATACCGTGTCGCAGCTGTTTCGTTCGATCCTGGACATCTACACCCTGGATCACGGCAAGTTGGTGCCCCAGGCGGACACCGTCCACCTGGGAGCGTTGTTGCAGGATGTCGTCAAGCAGAACACCGAAGCCGCACGCTGGGCGGGCGTCGAGTTGCGGTTGCGCCCCTGCCCTTACTGGGTCGCGGTGAATCCCGGGCTGCTCACGACGATGGTCCAGAACGTCTTGTCCAACGCCCTCAAATATGCCCCCGGCCAGCCCGTATTGATCGGCGTGCGACGCCAGGCCAGCCGCCTGGCGGTGGTCATCTACGACAAGGGGCGCGGCATCGCCAACGAACACCTGGCCCACGTGTTCGACGAGTTCTATCGCGTGCGCCATGTCCGCGACAAGGACGTCGAAGGCCTCGGCCTGGGCCTGTCCATCGTCAAGCGGATCAGCCAATTGCTCGATGTCGACATCCACATCCGTTCCCGGGTGGGACAAGGCACCAGGGTGACCATCGGCGGCCTGGAGCCCGCCACGCCCAAGACCCCGAACACACCCAGGGCGGCCCCCTTCCATGAGCGCCTGAATGGATTGCGGGTCTGCCTGGTGGAGGATGACGCCAACGTCCTGATGGCGACCTCGGCGCTGCTGGAGAAATGGGGCTGCCAGGTGGAAAGCCACAGCGATGGCGAGGGGCTGACCAGTGACTGCGACATCATCATTGCCGACTTTGACCTCGGGACGAAAATCTCCGGCTCAGAATGCATCGCCGCCATACGCGAGCAGCGCGGCTGGGAAGTCCCGGCGCTGGTCATCACCGGGCATGAGATCGAGCGGATACGCCAGTCGCTGCACAACCTGAACATCTCGGTGATGGCCAAGCCCGTGCGCCCGCCGGAGCTGCGCGGTGTCTTGCTCGAACTGGTCAAGCTCATGGATCGCCAGGACGGGATTCCGATTCGCCCCTAGTCAACTGGCCGGTGGCGTCCCCGGGCTTGTGGGCGCCAAAGACGACTCAAGGCCTACCCCTCGGCTAAGGCGAAGCGTCCTGCGTCTGGCGCCCGGCATAACGGGCGGCGGCCACCGCCCGGTTGGGAACGTTCAACGCACGGATAAGGGACGAAACGTGGATTCGCACCGTGAAAGGCGAGATTTCAAGCAGCGCGGCGATCTGCTTGTTGGTCTTGCCTTGGGCGATCAGCCGCCAGACTTCCCTCTGCCGGGAGGTCAGCCGGCTCATATCATCGTTCACATCCAGGGGCAGCAGGCTGGAGGACTCGTACTTGACCAACACTTTGCCTTCCAGGATGTCGACAATGGCCTTGCCCACTTCTTCCGAAGAGAGGCTCTTGCCAACAAAACCATCTACGCCGGCATCCATGACTTGGCCAACGACATCACCGTCATCAATGGTCGACACCACTATTAACTTGACATGCCTCAACTCCTGACGCAGTTGAGCCAACTCACTAATGGCGTTTAATCCGGGAAGACGAATTTCAAGAATTAATGTATCGACGGGGCGCCCTTGCGCGATCAACGCTCGTACTTCTTCCAGATTACCTGCTTGCTCGATCATTGCAGCGGGTATCAAACGTTCAAGCAATACCATCAGGCCTTCGCGAAACAGCGGATGCTCATCTGCCACGATGATTCGGCAATTCATATCACACAACACACGACATCCATTCGAATAGAAAAACGATCCGATGATGTCCGAGTCTTGTGACTTAAGATATAGAACACCTGAACTAGCACACTTGTACTAGTCAGGCTTTCAATTAGTGAAACGACATGAACTTAAAGTGCCATCATGCCGTCCAGGCAATTGATTATCCGCTCGCATTATTGCCCTATCATTGCGCAGACCGGGGGCATTCCTTTTACCGGTTGTTGTTCAGTTCACAACACCCGATCGAGGCGAATAGCGTTGTTAATCCAGTGAAGTGAGCGTTAGATAATTCAGCCTTGGGGCAAGCCAAAGTCATTGCGCTCGATACTGCATCTTTACAACTTCAGTGATCCGCTCCGGCACGCCATTGGCCGCGGGCGTGACAGCCCTGATCGATTGTCCTCGATAAGGCCCCTCGGCAGGAAACCAGTTATGGACGACGACCGGCGCGGGTTGTGCTCCCGCCGCCGAGCCCACCGAAATCCGATTGGTGAACTTGCAGGTGTTGAACGTGCCGAGTGCCGTGGTGAGGGTCTCACGGCCGCTGTAGGTCAGTTGCTCCGTGACGTCATACTCAACCGTCGCGCCGGCACTGACTGCCTGGCTCTTGTAGCGAACGTCGACCGTCTGCCCGGGTTGCAGATCAATCGGCACGGCGGCTGCGGGATGGTAGGTGGTGGTCACCAGCGAGGCGCCCGCGCCATGCCGATCGCCATAGCGAATCAGCTGGCCGTCCCTGACTTCGGCAAATGTCGTCGTCAAGAAGAACGGCGCGCCGTTCAGGTATGACGTGTGTGAGGAAGCCACCGGCGTGACCCCGGCAAACGCTTGCGGCCCCAGCGTCTCGGTCTTGCTGCGGCTGAGCGCGGGCGACAGGTTGTCACGGCTTTCAGACTCCACCACCGTACCGGCACGAAAGTCTGCTTCGTTCACACACGCGGCCGAAGATGAATCAGTCGACGTCGCTGTCGCATCAGCCATGACGAGGCCAGGGATTCCCGCGCCGCAAACGGCAAGGGCGAAGCAGACCAATGCCGTCGAGGTACGCTTGGAGTGAGCAGCATCCAGATCAGATTGTTTGGCGGGTGAGTTTTTCAAGAACGTTTCCTTGTTGGGTTCAGCGTGCAAGCAGCCAACTCCAGGTCCGAGAATGCCTTGTCTGGTGCGGTGCTGATATGCGGCGACCAGACCCAGCCTTGCACGGGTTCCAGGCGCTGGCCGCTCCCGAATGGCACCTGGCCGAAATCGGCGATGTCCGGCGTGCTGCCATATCCTTGTCCTGACCTCAGGTCGAGAGATGGGCGCTCCATCAGGCCAGACCACTCCCAGTCCGGCAATAGTCCAACTGTACTATTGCCCCTGGGCAGCGTTAGCCGCCAACCCACGCTATCAGGCAGCGCTGACAGCTTCATGGGGCGGCAAGCGACCTCAAGGTGTCTCCAGGTTGCCCCGTCCCCAGACAGCCGTTACAAGGGCAACTCTCGCAGCGTTGCGCCCTCCTTCTCCAGGCGCTGCCGGTACGTCACGGCGTCCAGCAGTTGATAAGGGAAATAGAGGCCGGGCGCAGTGGGTGGTTGCCCATCGAGCCCCAACAGCCGTTCCAGGAGCAAGGCCACGCTGAGGCCGGTCAGCGGTGCAGTGCCCGCCGGGTGCACGAGCGCCTGCCGGGTACGCAGCGCCTTGCCCTGCTGATCCTCGCCCGCCAGTTCGATGATGATTTCGGTCGACATCGGACCGCCCTGGTGCCGGGTCGAACTCGTGCCGATGGCCATGTTGAATTGCACATCGGCTGCGCCCGTGGCAGCCGCCAGACCGACGACGTCGATGGATGAAAAACCGCTGCCGTCGATCGCCCTGCCGTCCACCGCTTGAAAACGCGCCTTGGCCTTTTCGCCTTCACGCCAGACGTACACCCCTTCGCGCCGTGTCAGCGCGGCTGGCAGCATCCTGTTCAAGTGTTCGAAGTCGGTTGCCACCGTCGGGCCGCCAGTGTCCTGCTCATCGATCAACGCGCTGATCCTGATGTCGCGTACGCGGCTGAACCCCTTGGCGACACTCAAGGTCGACACTGTCGTGGCGCCGGCCATCCACTCGTATCCGAGGACGATGGGCGCGGCATCAGGCCTGTGCATGTAGGTGGCTATTTCCGGGGCGATCTCGAAGATGCCGGACGATATGCTCAGGTGCGGCACACCCCGTTGCTGGGCGAAGCGCAACCCCGCAAGGGCATGATCCATGTAGAACACCACGACCGCGCTCACGGGACGATCGCCGAGTCCCAGGTCATCCGCAGCAGCGTCGATCAGCACGCCCTGGGCCCCGCCGATCTGCTCTGCGGCCCGCTGGGCCCTGCCCAGGTCGCGCCCTCCGATCAGCAGCGGTACGCCGGGATGGGCCGCGCGCAGTGCTTGGGCAGAATGATGGCCGATGGCGCCAGAGCCGCCCATAAACAGAATAGGATCGATAGACATGGTATGTTCTCCTAGCGTTGGGAACCAAACCTACCATTGGTAGGCGAACAGCCATGACCTTACACCTCACCACCTACCATTGGTAGGTTTTTTTACCTGGAGCGACGAAGTGCAAACAGACATCGAGCCCCCGGCCACGTCTTCCACCCGCCGGCTTTCGAAGGCCGAACGACGGCGACAGTTGCTGGACACCGCCTTACTGATCGTGCGCGAGGAAGGCGCCGACCGCCTGACCCTGGGGCATCTGGCGGTGCGTGCGGGGGTGTCGAAACCGGTGGTCTACGATCATTTCAGTACCCGTTCGCTCCTGCTAATCGAACTCTATAAATGGATCGATACCGAACGGGTCAATGCATTCCGTGACGCCATGGCCGGTTCCACCCGGACGCTGGAAGACACCGCCCAACTGCTGGCCAGTGCCTACATCCAGTGTGCAGCTGACAACACTGACGAATTCTATGCCGTGGGCGCGGCGCTGGCAGGCAGCGACGAAAAGGCAGCGGTTTTCCAGGAGCTGCTGGATAACTGCGTGCAGATGTTCACGAGCGTGCTCAAGCCCCACGCCGCGCTGTCAGCCGTTGAGCTGGAGCGTCGCTGCACCGGGCTGGTCGGCGCGGGCGAAGCGCTGGCGGGGGCCCTGGTACGAGGACGGCATGACAAGGATGACGTGACGCAAGCATTCGCTTCGCTTATCCGAGGGGCGTTGCGGGAGCCCGAATGACAGCGCAATCACGGCCCGCCGGCAGCGCGGGCCGCCCCCTACTCACCAGAGCGCAATGTCGTAGGTGAAGTAGATCCGATTGCTGTCTCGTCCACGGGCGTAGTCGGCGCGGTAGACGTAATTGCGCAACCGCACGCCCAGGCCTTTGAACGTACCTTGTTGCACGACATAAGCCAGTTCGGCGTCTCGTTCCCACTCTTTGATCGCCGTGTCGGACTGGCCGTCGTTGCCACTCAGGTAGCGTGTCGAAAAGGTCAGGCCAGGGACGCCAAGGGCGGCGAAGTTGTAGCCGTAGTTGAGCATCCAGGTCTTTTCATCCTCTTCGATGAACTTCCCGATGCCTGCGTTGCTGAACGAATAGACCGTGGCACCGCTGATGTACGGCAGGCCGGCATCGCCATTGAGCACCTGGTAGCCGCCGCCCACGGTATGGCCTGCGATCGCATAGGACAATTGCCCGCTCAGCATCGTGTTGTCGATCTTGCCGCCGTAGGCAGAACCGCTGTCGACACTGTTGAAATAGCGCAGGTCGCTGGTCAGCACACCGCGCCCCAAGGGCAGGTCGTGCTGGATCCCGGCGAAGTGCTGTCGGTAGAAGTTCTCCAGCTCACCGTAGAAGTAACTCAGGCGAACGTTCTTCCCGAGCTTGTATTCGGCGCCGGCGTAGCTGAAGTCGCCCGATTTGTCGCCGCTATAGCCGTCGGGGACGATCGGCATGCTGTCGCTGGAATCACGCAACTTGAATCGATCCAGGTAGCCGCCGGTGAGCGTCAGGTCCTGGATGTCGACGCTGCTGACCTGGGTGCCTCGGTACGTCTGCGGTAACAGGCGCGCATCGTTGTAGATCAACACTGGCGTCTTCGGCAACAAAGTGCCGTACTTGACGGTGGTCTTGGCCAGGCGCGCTTTGGCTGTCAGGCCGAGGCTGGCGAATTCGTCAGCTGCGCGTCCGTCATCATGGACGGGCAGCAACCCGGTGCCGCTGCGGCCGCGACCGGAATCCAGCTTGACCCCGAGCATCCCCAAAGCATCAACACCCACCCCGAGGGTGCCGGGGGTGAACCCTGACTGGTAGTCCAGCAAAAACCCCTGGGCCCATTCGGTTCGCTCGCTTTTTGCCGTCCTCGCCGCGCGCGCGCTCATGCCATGCTCGTCGCGGAAATTCTCATTGAAATAGACGTTGCGCAATTGCAGCTTGAGCTTGCTGTCATCGATCAGTCCTTCGGCGCTGGCGCTCGCCAGCGGCAACAGGCCAAGAAGGGAAAACAGCGCCCGTTGGGTATGCAAAGTGCTCATGGCTCACTACTCATTGTTGTTATTTGGGGTGCAGGACAGCACGCGCCTGACCGGGCAGGCGCGTAGGAAAAACAGCGGGTTGGGTGAATCAGGTGAAGAGGCTGATCGCTCCGGTCAGCAGGGCCAGCGCGGTAATGACCAGCGAGGTCAGCACGGCCCACTTGACGGTGGCTTTCTGGAAGTCGCCGATGTCGCGGTCGACCATACCGACCAACAACAGGGTCGACGCCACCAGCGGGCTCATCAGGTGCACCGGTTGACCGAGGATCGAGGCCCGGGCGATTTCCACCGGATCGATGCCATAGGCCGCCGCCGCATTCGCCAGGATCGGCACCACACCGAAGTAATAGGCGTCGTTGGACAGCACAAAGGTCAACGGCATGCTGGTAATTGCCACCACCAGCGGGAACAGGTGGCCCCAGGACGGTGGGATCCAGTCGACCAGGGTTTGTGCCAGGGAATCGACCATCTTGGTGCCGGAGAAGATGCCGGCGAAGATGCCTGCCGCAAACACCAGCAGCACCACGGTCATGGCATTGCCCGAATGGGCCAGGATGCGTTCTTTCTGAATATCCAGCTGCGGGTAGTTGATCATCAGCGTCAGCACGAAGCCGATCAGGAACAGGATCGCCGAATGCATGATCCCCATCACCAACGCCACCATCACCGCGATGACCAGCAGCAGGTTGACGTAGGCCAATTTCGGGCGCTTGTGCGGGGTGTCTTCGAGGATCGCCTTGATGTAGCAGTTACCGCCGCCGCTCTCCAACTGGATATTGCCAATGCGTTTGCGCTCGGCGCGCCCCAGCAGGAATGCGGTGAAGACCACCCACATCGCCCCGCCGATCATGGTGGGCAGCAAGGGCACGAAGTATTCGCCGGCATCCAGGCCCAGCGCGGCGATCGCGCGGGTGGCAGGCCCACCCCAGGGCGTCATGCCGCTCATGATGCTCAGCGACAGCATGGCAATGGTCGCCAGGATCATCGGGTTCATGCCGATGCGCTTGTAGAGCGGCAGCATGGCCGCGCAGGTGATCATGTAGGTGGTGGTGCCATCGCCGTCCAGGGCCACCATCAGCGAAAGCAGCGCAGTGCCGATGGCAATTTTCATCGGGTCGCCGTTGACCCGCTTGAGGATCTTGCGGATCAGCGGATCGAACAGGCCGGCGTCGATCATCAGGCCGAAGAACAGAATCGCGAACAGCAGCAGCGCCGCCGACGGAGCGACCATTTTCAGGCCGTCGAGCATCATCTTGCCGGTGGTGCCGCCAAACCCACCCAGGACAGCGAAAACGATGGGCACCACGGTCAGGGCGACAATCGGTGACAGCCGTTTGGTCATGATCAAAACGGTGAAGACGACCACCATGGCCAAGCCAAGCAATGCGAGCATAGGTTTGATCTCTTGTTCTTATGAGTAGCGTGGCCGACGCCAAGGCGCACGGCCCCTAACCCGCCAGGCGGCACGATGAACGGCGCCTGGCGGAAGTTTTATGAGGCAGGGAAAAGGGCTAGCGGAAACGGCTAGACGGGTTTGGTGACCTTCGGCTGTTCCCAGGTGTGAGCCTGGACCTGGCCGACCGAGGCTCCCGGCTTACCGTCCAGCGTGCTAAGCAACCGGTCGCGATCGCAGGCGTTTTCGCTGATGGAGATGACCACCGTGGCGACCGCGTTGCTGGCCAGGCTGGTCAAGGCCCGGGCTTCCGACATGAAGCGATCGATGCCGATCAGCAAGGCCAGGCCCGCCAAGGGAATGTCGTGGATCACCGTCAGGGTCGACGCCAGGGCGACGAAACCGGAACCGGTCACGCCGGCCGCGCCCTTGGAGGACAACAGCATGATCGCGAGCATCGTCACGGTCTGCCCGAGCGTGAGGTCGATGTTGCAGGCCTGGGCAATGAACACCGCCGCCAGGGACAGGTAAATCGCCGTGCCGTCGAGGTTGAACGAGTACCCGGTTGGCAGCACCAGGCCCACCACGCCTTTCTTGCACCCCAGCGCCTGCAGTTTTTCCAGCATCCGCGGCATGACCGGTTCGGTGGAAGATGTCCCGAGCACCACCAGGAATTCTTCGCGCAAGTAGCGCAGCAGTTTCCAGAGACTGAACCCGTGGGCGCGGCAGATGCCCCCCAGCACCACGATGACGAAGAACGCACAGGCGATGTACAGCGTCATGATCAGCTTGGCCAGGGAACCCAGCGAGGTGATGCCGTATTGGCCAACGGTGAACGCCAGCGCGCCGAAGGCACCTATCGGGGCGAAGCGCATCAGGTAGGAAAAAATCTTGAACACCATGTGCGAGGCGGATTCCAGCACGTCCAGTACCGGCTTGCCGCGCTCGCCGATGGCCGACAAGGCAAAACCCGAGAGCACCGCGATGAACAGCACCGGCAGCACTTCACCCTTGTTGAAGGCGCCGAGGAACGTGTCGGGAATGATGTGCATGAAAAACTCGACGACGCCCAGCTTCGCAGCGGAATCGGTGTACTGCGACAGACCCTTGGTGCTCAGTTGGGTCGGGTCGATGTTCATGCCCACGCCGGGCTTGAACAGGTACACCGCCACCAGGCCGATGATCAGGCTGATCACGGTCAGACCCAGGAACAGCAGCATGGTCTTGCTCAACAAGCGACCCAGGGAGCGTTTATCGCTCATGCCGGCGATGCCGGTGACGATCGTGCAGAACACCACGGGCGCGATCATCATCTTGATCAACTTGATGAAGGCATCCCCCAGCGGCTTCAGGGCGATCGCCTGCTGCGACCAGAAATGTCCGACCAGCACACCCAACAGCACGGCGAGCAGAATCTGGAAGTAGAGCGATTTTACAACTTTCATGGCATCACCCATTTTTAGAATTGTGCTGATGCAGGAAACGGCAACGATCGGGGAAGCTATCCGACGAGTCGTTGAGGCGCCGTGGCGTAGACATAACCGGAAAACAGCCTGCGTGACGTCCGCACCACCGAGGCACGAATCGTCTCACCCCGGGCGCCGGTGTAGGACAATACAACGTCGATACCGCCACTGGGGTGTTCAATGCGCACGTGCTTCAAGCGCGGCTCGCGGGCCTCGCCGAGCAACTGCGCAACCACGCTGCCCTCGGTGACGCAAGCGGTGGCCAGGCCAATGGAGCCCGTGATCGCCAGCGCCCGATGGCAGTTGTGTGGCATGAAGTAGCGCACCTGGACGGTGCCGCCCGCCTTGGCCGGCGAGACCAGCACCGGCTTGGGGATGACCTTGTCACTGACATCACCCAGACCCATCGCCAGACCCGCTTGCAGGCGCAGGGACTCCAGGCGGCGCAGGAACTCCTTGTCGGCATCCAGCTCAGCCGGGCTTTCGTCGCCGCGCTTACCCAATTGGCCCGCTTCGACAATCATCATCGGCATGGCCATGTCGATGCAGGTCACGGGGATACCGTCGATCACGTCCTGTTTGTTCCCAGTCGGGAACAACTTACCGGTCTTGCTGCCCGCCGCATCGAGGAACGTCAGTTGCACCGGCGCGGCCGTGCCAGGGACGCCGTCGATGGCGGTGTCGCCTTCGTAGCTGACTTTCCCGCCGGGGGTCAGCACTTCGGCGTTCACGAACGTGCCGGTGTTGAGGTTGCGAATGCGCACCTGGGTACGCTCCTGAGACGCCTTCACCAACCCCTGCTCCACAGCAAAAGGGCCGACGGCGCACAGCATGTTGCCGCAGTTGGGCGCCGTGTCGACCCGCCGCTGGGAGACCATCACCTGGACAAACAGGTAATCGACATCGGCGTCAGGGTGAAGCGAGGGGCTGACGATGGCGACCTTGCTGGTTTGCGGGCTGCCACCGCCGATACCGTCGATCTCCAGCTCGTGGCCGGAGCCCATCAGATTGAGCAGCAGCTCGTCACGCTCTTCGATTGCCACGGGCAGATCCCAGGCAAGGAACACCGGGCCCTTGGAGGTACCACCGCGCATCAGCACACAGGGAATTCGTTGCATAACACAGACTCTTGTTGATCAATCGGAGCAATTGATGTCTTGATTGCAAGAGTCGCAGCCTTTAAAAATTGTTTCCAATGCAAATATCAGCGCCATTATTTCATTTCATGCATGACTACTGGCAATTCTCCCACGCGCGAACAAGTCTTTTCAGCGGGACAAAACGATGCAATATGAACTCAACGACATTCGTTCTTTCGTAAAAATCGCCGAACTGGGAAGCTTTCATGAAGCCGCCGATGCGTTGCACCTGTCCCAGCCGGCGTTAAGCCGCCGGATGAAAAAACTCGAAGAAGGATTGGGCACCGCCCTGCTCGACCGCACCACAAGACGGGTCAGCCTCACCAGCGTCGGCCGGGACTTTTTGCCCAAGGCCCGGCGCCTGCTGGATGATTTCGACGACTCGATCCTCAACATCCGCGAACTCGCCGAGCGGCAGAGTGGCCGGGTTACCCTCGCCTGCATCCCGACCGCGGCCTTCTACTTCCTGCCCTCGGTCATCCGTCTCTACAACGAACGCTATCCGCAGATCCGCATCCGCCTGCTGGATCTCAGCGCCAACGAAGGGCTGGAGGCGGTCCTGCGGGGCGAAGCCGATTTCGGCATCAACATGATGAGCGGCCAACACCCCGACATAGAGTTCGTGCCATTGGTCAACGAGCCCTTTGTCCTGGCGTGCCGCCGCGATCATGAATTGGCCAAGCGCAGCGCGGTGACCTGGTCGGAACTGAGTCATTACCGCCTTATCGGCGTCGGTCGCCTCAGCGGCAACCGGATGCTGCTGGACCACGCGCTGTCGGGCTTGAGCTGGCGCCCGCAGTGGTTCTATGAGGTCCAGCACCTGTCGACATCGCTGGGGCTGGTGGAGGCCGGGCTCGGCGTCTCGGCCATGCCGAGCCTGGCGATGCCGGCCGAGGATCACCCCACGCTGGTCAGTGTCCCGCTGATCGAACCGGTGGTGAACCGGTCGCTGGGGCTGGTGTATAGACGGGGAGCATCGCTGTCACCGGCGGCGGAAAAATTCGTCTCGATCCTGCTCGAACAATGGGAACGATGATCCTGCCTCTGTGGGTTATGGGGTGGTGCTCAGGCGCATCGATCCGTTGTCCTCCAGGCGAACGCCCAGCCCGCGATAGTCGCGGATCTGCCCGTGGACAGTGTCCATCGGGTGCGTATGGGTCGCCGTCACCACCATCATGTCCGCTCCCGCCGCCTCGCCCGCGCGAATGCCGGCCTCGGCGTCCTCGAACACCAGGCACTCCCCTGGCTTCACCTGGAGCCGTTCTGCGGCCAGTCGGTAGCAGGTGGGGTCGGGCTTGCCATCGCTTACGTCTTCGGCGGTGACCATCACTGCCGGGCGCGGTATCCCGGCCGCTTCCATGCGGCGCAAGGCCAAGGCCATGGGCGCCGAAGTGACGATTGCCCATTGCGCCGGCGGCAGGCTTTGCAGGAACGCCAGCGCACCGGGCACGGGCACCACGCCCTCGACGTCCTCGATTTCCTCCCGGGTGATCTGCTCGGCCTCGGCCGCCGCGTCCACGCCCGGCAGGTGCTGGCGGGCGATGGTGTCGATGGCGCGCACCCCATGGATCGTCGGCAGGAACGTGACCACGTCCACACCGTGACGTTGGGCCCAGCGGGTCCAGATCCGCTCGGCGGCGGCAATGGAATTGAGCAGCGTGCCATCCATGTCGAAAAGGAATGCGCGATAGGCCGTGGATGAGTGCTGTACAGACATGGGAATCCTTGGGTTATCAAACTGCAAAAAAGCGCCGCCCTTGTGGGGGGCCTTGGGTTGCCTGGGCTATACCAGCCGCTCGATTCGCTGATGCTGCCAGACCCGCTTGTAGTACACCGTTTGCAGCAACAGCATGCTCAGGTAAGCCACCGGAAATGCCATCCATACGCCTTGCAGGCCGAAGTGTGCGTCCAGCAGGTAAGCCACCGGCACCTCCACCCCGACGATGCAGAAGATCGAGATCGCCACGGGCACCAGCACCGTGCCGCTGGCGCGCATGATGCCGCCGACCACCGCCTGGAAGCCGAACACCAGCAAACTCCAGAGCATGATGTGCAACAGGTGTTCGGCCTGGACCCGCGCCGCCGGATCGGTGATGAACAACCCCAGCAGCCAATGGGACAACAGATACCCCAGCACCACCAGCCCGCCGGTGAGCCAGACGTTGATCAGCAGCCCCGTGCGCAGGATCGGCCCAAGCCGCTCCAGCCGACCGGCGCCGATGGCCTGGGCGCCCAGGATCGTCGCGGTGATGGCGATCGACAGCGCCGGGAACTGCACGTAATTGACGATCTGCGTCACCGCGCCATACGCCGCCGTGGCCTGGGAACCGTGGCGATTGACCAGCGCCAGGATCACCAGCTCCGACACCGAGATCACCACCATCTGCAACCCGGTGGGCAAACCGATGCCCAACACTTTGCCGAGGATCTCGCGGTCCAGGCGCATTGCCGCGAACAACGCGCGATCCGGCGCCAAAGGGTGCTCACGGCGGTTCAGGCGCCAGGCCAGCATGACCATGGCCGATGTCGTACCCACCAGCCCCGCCAACGCCGCGCTCTGGATGCCCATCTGTGGCAACCCCAGCCAACCGCGGATCAACGCCGGGGTCAACAGCAGGCCGACGCCAGTGGACACCAGCAACGCCAACAGCGGCGACAGCGTATCGCTCACGCCACGCAGCAATTGGGTGAACAGCACGAACACCAGCAGCATCGGCAACAGCCACATCATCACTCGGGCATACGAAACGGCCTCGTCCAGCACATCCGCCGGGGTCCCCAACCCCTGCAACGCCTGACGCGCGAAAACACTGCCGAGCACCGCCGCCGCCAAGCCGATGATCGCCCCCAGCAGCAACGTCGAACCGGCCACCGCCTTGACCGTTCCGGTTTCGCCGGCGCCATAGGCCTGCCCGATCAGCACCCCTGCCCCCGCACCCAGGCCAATCACCAGCGCAATGAAGAAAAACACGATGGGGAACATCCCCGACACCGCCGCCAGGGACTGGGTGCCCAGCATCTGGCCGATGTAGATGCTGTTGAACGTGCCGGACATCGATTGCAGGAAGTTGGACAGGACCATGGGGGCCAGGAACAGCAGGTAGGTTTTCCAGAGGGGCGGGGTTGGCAGCATGGGAACTCATGAGGGCAGGTTCAAAATCCAATGCCAGGTAATTTAGCGCAATCGGCACTTGTGGCGAGGGGATTTATCCCCGTTGGGTTGCGAAGCGACCCTGACAAGCTGAAATCAATACATCTCTCGTACCGAGTCGTCAGGTGTGGGGCCGCTTCGCAGCCCATCGGGGATAAATCCCCTCGCCACAGGGGATCGCGTGCACAAATGGCTTCGTCGGTCCGACTCGACAATTGGGAGACAGCGTCTAGTCTGAGATAGCACAGTGCCACGCGCTGCGTAGGTCATTGCCTACAGCGGTCGGAATCGGACGACTGGTCTTCAAGTCTGACCAGGGGTCGCAGATAACCAGTTATTCGCCAATAACCTGTAGCAACACTGTTCAAGGACCGAACCATGACGTCGTATTCACACGGTCATTCCTTTACCTCTATCCAACCACGCCTGCTCTGGAACCCCGTGCTCGTGGCCGCCGTCGCAAGCATCGGCGTGCTGCTGCTCAATGGCCTGAGCGGGCAGAACATTGCGTTGAGCGCGGTGATCCTGGCCTTGGGTATTGCCGCGGGCGTGTGGGGCGCGCGGACGCAGCGCCGGCAGTTCGACCGTGCATTCGCCGCGGCCACTGCCCAGCATGAACGGCACGCCAGCGAGCAGCGCTCCCACCACTCCAACACGCAACTCAACGAAGTGGTCCTGGGCGCCATGCCGATCTGGGCCAAGCAAGTGGAGAGCTCCCGGCAGCAGACCGAAACCGCGATCGTCTCGCTGACCAGCCGCTTCACCGGTATCTCCTCCCGCCTGGAAGACACCGTGCAAGCCTCGCAGCAAGCCGCCGGCGAACTGGCCGGCAGTGGCAGCGGCGGTGCCGTGCAGGTGCTCGCCCAAAGTGAAAGCGAGCTGGTCCAGCTCATCGACATCTTGAGAACAGCCCAGACCAGCCGCGATGAAACCCTGGCCCAGGTGCGCAACCTGACCGCCTACACTGGCGAGCTGCGGACCATGGCCGCCGACGTCGCGGCGATTGCCGCCCAGACCAACCTGCTGGCCCTCAACGCCGCCATCGAAGCCGCCCGTGCCGGTGAAGCCGGGCGTGGTTTTGCGGTGGTGGCCGACGCCGTGCGCAGCCTGTCGAGCAAGTCCAGCGAGACCGGCCAGCAGATGTCGGCCAAGGTCGACATCATCAACACCGCCATTACCCAACTGGTCCAGGCCGCCTCCAGCGGCGCAGACCAGGACAGTCATTCGGTCAGTGCCTCCGAGCAAAGCATCCAGCGCGTGCTGGAGCGCTTCAAGAGCGTGACCGGGCGCCTGGTCGATTCGGCCGAGCTGCTGCAACAGGAAAGCTTCGGGATCCGCGACGAACTCACCGAAGTGCTGGTCAGCCTGCAATTCCAGGATCGGGTCAGCCAGATCCTCAGCCACGTGCGCGACAACATCGAAGACCTGCATGTGCACTTGCAGCAGGCCAGCCAGTCGCCCGACCAAGCCGTCGCCATCGATGCCCGCCAATGGCTGGCGCGCATGGAAACCACTTATGCCACCGACGAGCAACGCCGCAATCACCACGGCGACTCGAGCGTGCAGCAAGCTTCACAGGAAATAACCTTCTTCTAGGAGAGCCGTTCATGGCTAAAAGTGTATTGGTTGTCGACGACTCGGCGAGCGTTCGGCAAGTCGTCGGCATCGCGTTGAAAAGTGCCGGCTACGACGTGATCGAGGCCAGCGATGGCAAGGACGCGCTGGGCAAGCTGACCGGTCAGAAAGTCCACCTGATCATCAGCGACGTGAACATGCCGAACATGGACGGCATCACCTTCGTCAAGGAGGTCAAGAAGCTGGCCAGCTACAAGTTCACGCCGATCATCATGCTGACCACCGAGTCCCAGGAATCGAAGAAGCAGGAAGGCCAGGCGGCCGGGGCCAAGGCCTGGGTGGTCAAGCCGTTCCAACCGGCGCAGATGCTGGCGGCGGTGTCCAAACTGATTCTGCCCTGAGGGCCGGAGGCTGCAATGCCGTTGTTGTACGAAACCGTCGATGACACCGCGCAGGTGCAGATTGACGGTGAGCTGACGATCTACACCGCCGCCGACCTGTCCGCACAGTGGCTGCCCCACCTGGGGGCCACGCCGCGCATGGAGGTGGATCTGTCACAGGTCACTGAAATGGACGGCGCCGGTCTGCAACTGCTGCTGATGGTGCTGCGCGAGGCGCCGAAGGCCGGCACCCACCTGACCGTTACCGGTCGCAGCAAAGCCGTCACCGAAACACTCGAGCTGTGCAACCTGCCGGCCTAGGCCCCTGCATTGCGGCCCGACACGACAAAGGATATGAGCGTGAGCATCAATCTCGATCAGGCACAACAGACCTTCATCGTCGAGGCACGGGAACAGTTGCAGGCGATGGAAGAGTCGTTGCTGCAACTGGAAACCAACCCGGGCGACGATGACGCCATCGGCGCGATCTTTCGCGCAGCCCACACCATCAAGGGCTCGGCCGGGCTGTTTGGCCTGGAACCGATCGTCAGCTTCACCCACATCGTTGAAGACGTGCTCGATCGCCTGCGCAATGGCAGCGTCGAGGTGGACACCGGCCTGATCGCCGTGTTGCTCAAGTCCAGCGATCACATGCTGGAGCTGATCAACGTGGTGGCCAACCAGGGCGGGACACTGACGCCCCCGGCGTTGAAACGCGAGATGGAGCTGTGCCAGGTGCTGCAGGAATACCAGGCGCCTCCCTCCACCGACACATCCACGGCGGCCAGTAGCAGCGTGGCGCAGGCACCCGGCGAACTGCGCCTCTGGCACATTTCCCTGCGCTTCGGCCAGGAGGTATTTCGCAATGGCATGGACCCGCTGTCGTTCCTGCGTTATCTGCAAACCCTCGGTGAAGTCGTCGAGATCAGCACCCTGACGGACGCCCTGCCTGCCATCGAAGCCTGGGACGCCGAATCCTGCTACCTGGGCTTCGACATCGAGTTCAGCTCGGCGGCCAGCCATCAGGCGATCAACGAAGTCTTCGATTTTGTCCGCGAAGATTGCGTCATCGAAATCATCGCCCTTGAAGATGCCGCGCCTGCGGCGAATACCGGCCTGGTCACCACCCAGCCGGAACAGCCCGAGGAAAACACCGCGCTGATCACCACCGGCGAGCTGTTGCCGGACCAACGCAAGACCCCGCGGACGGCCTCCCGGGTCGCCCTCGACAAACAACCGACGACAACCGACAACAAGGCCAAGGACGGCGCCTATGTGCGGGTCAACGCCGACAAGCTGGACGAGTTGATCAACCTGGTGGGCGAACTGGTCATCGCCAGCGCCGGCGCAAGCCTGCTGGCGCGCACCTGCCATAACGCACCGTTGCAGGAATCCACCTCCAGCGTGTCCGCCCTGGTGGAGGAGATCCTCGACGGTGCCCTGCGCCTGCGCATGATCCCCATTGGCGAGACCTTCAACCGCTTCCGCCGGGTGGTGCGCGACGTCAGCCAGGAACTGGGCAAGGACATCGACCTGATCATCAACGGCGCCGAAACCGAGCTGGACAAGACCGTGGTGGAAAAGATCGGCGACCCGCTCATGCACCTGTTGCGCAACGCCATGGACCACGGCATCGAAACCGCCGAGGCGCGGCTGGCGGCCGGCAAGCCGGCCAAGGGGCACTTGCACCTCAACGCCTACCACGACTCGGGCAACATCGTGCTGGAAATCGCCGACGACGGTGCAGGCCTGAACCGCGACCGAATCCTGGAAAAAGCCCAGGAACGCGGGCTGGTGTCCCCCGGCGCCAACCCCACCGACCAGGAGATCTACAACCTGATCTTCGAACCGGGCTTCTCCACCGCCCAGGCCGTTACCAGCCTGTCGGGACGGGGCGTGGGCATGGATGTGGTCAAGCGCAACATCACCCTGCTGCGCGGCACCGTCGACCTGGACAGCCAGCCAGGCCAGGGCACCGTGGTGCGCATCCGCCTGCCGCTGACCCTGGCAATCATCAACGGCTTTCTGGTGGGCATCGACCAGTCCACCTACGTCATCCCGCTGGACATGGTCCAGGAGTGCGTCGAACTGAGCGAGGACGACGGGATCGCCAGCCGCGAGCAGGGTTACCTGGACCTGCGCGGTGAAGTCCTGCCGCTGGTCTACCTGCGCGACCACTTCAACCACGAAGGCCCGGCTTCGCGCCGGCAGAACGTGGTGGTGGTGCGCTACGCCGAACTCAAGGCCGGGCTGGTGGTGGATGACCTGCTGGGTGAATTCCAGACCGTCATCAAGCCCTTGGGCAAGCTGTTCGGCGCCCTGCGCGGCATCAGCGGCTCGACCATCCTGGGCAGCGGCGCCGTGGCGTTGATTCTCGACATTCCCGCGCTGCTGACCCAGATCGCCCAGATAGAAAACCGCTACACCACTCAATTTCAACAAGCCACTGCTCGCTGACGCTTTAGCAATTCCATGGAGAGGTACTTCCCGATGAAATGGTTCTACGATCTTAGAATCGCCACCAAACTGATCACGTCATTTCTGATGGTGCTGGCCCTGACCGCTGCCATGGGTGTGTTCTCGATCATCCAGCTGGGCGAGGTGAACGGCACCACCCAGGAGATCCGCGACAACTGGATGCCGTCGATGCGCGCCGCTTCGGGCATGCGGTTCTTCGCGGCGAACTATCGCCTCAAGGAAAACCGTCACATCACCGCCGATTCCGAGCAGGAACGCAACACCGTCGAACAGGAAGCCGAAGAATCCAAAAAGGCCTTCGAGACCCGTCTGGCGACATACGAAAAACTGCTCTCCAACGCCGAAGACCGCCAGCTGTTCGAGACCACCCGCTCTGACTGGGTGGCTTACCTGGCGGTCAGCAAGGACCTGATGGCACTGTCCCGGCAGAACCTGTCGGACCAGGCCCATGCCCTGCTGCGGGGCGAGTCCAAGCGTCGCTTCGATTTGGTGACCGCCGACCTGCAGAAACTGGTGGACCTCAATGACACCGGTGCCGGGGCGGCCAGCGAACGCGGCACCGCACTGTTCGAGAAATCGCGCCTGTCGATCATTGCCGTGCTGGCGGCTGCCCTGCTGACCGGCCTGGGCCTGGCGCTGTTCATCTCGCGGATCATTTCCCGCCCCCTGAAGCAAGCCGCATCGGTGGCCGAACAACTGGCCGAAGGCAACCTGAACGCGAAAATCGAAGCCGGCTCCAAGGACGAAACCGGCATGGTGCTCAACGCCATGCAGAACATGGTGGGCAAGCTTTCCCACATCATCGGTGAAGTGCGCAACGCCGCGGACAACCTGGCCAGCGCCTCCGAAGAGGTCAGTGCCACGGCCCAATCCATGAGCCAGGCCACCAGCGAACAAGCGGCCAGCGTCGAGGAAACCAGCGCGTCCATCGAACAGATGAGCGCCAGCATCAACCAGAACACCGAGAACGCCAAGGTCACCGATGGCATGGCCAGCAAGGCCGCCAAGGAAGCCACCGAAGGCGGCGACTCGGTGCAGCAGACCGTGGTGGCGATGAAGAAAATCGCCCAGCGCATCAGCATCATCGACGACATTGCCTACCAGACCAACCTGCTGGCCCTCAACGCCGCCATCGAAGCCGCTCGCGCCGGCGAACACGGCAAGGGCTTTGCCGTCGTCGCCGCCGAGGTGCGCAAACTGGCCGAACGCAGCCAGGTGGCGGCCCAGGAAATCGGCGAGCTGTCCTCCAGCAGCGTCGACATGGCCGAGACTGCCGGGCACTTGCTCAACGAGATGGTCCCGTCCATCAACAAGACCTCGGACCTGGTGCAGGAAATCAGCGCGGCCTCCGAGGAACAAGCCGCTGGCGTGGCGCAGATCAACACCGCCATGACCCAACTCAACCAGGTGACCCAACAGAACGCGTCCAGCAGCGAAGAGCTGGCCGCCACCGCCGAGGAGATGAGTAGCCAGGCCGAACAACTGCAGCAGGCCATGAGCTTCTTCACCCTCGACACGCCGCCCAAGTCGGCCAGCCAGCCGCTGAAAGTCGACAACACCCCGGGCCCGTCCAGCCGCAAACCGGCGCGCGCCGCCGTGCCCGCCCTGCCCAAGGCCTTTGCCTACAGCATGGCGAGCGCTCCGGACGAATCCGAATTCACCCGGTTCTGACGGTCGGTTTTCACAAGCTCGCTTAAAGGAGATACAGGCATGGGCGCCATCGCTACGACACGTCAAACCGCCGCCGCGGTCGAGGAAGAAGCGCAGTACCTGACATTCATGCTCGGCACGGAGATGTTCGCCATCGGCATCCTGTGCATCAAGGAAATCATCGAGTACGGCAACCTCACGGTCGTGCCGATGATGCCGGCTTTCGTGCGCGGGGTGATCAACCTGCGCGGCGCGGTCGTGCCGGTGGTGGACCTGTCGGCGCGGTTCAGCCGGCAGAACTCGACGATCACCCGACGCTCGTGCGTGGTGATCATCGAAGCCAACATCGAGGACGGCCACGCCCAGGACATCGGCCTGCTGGTGGACACGGTCTCGGCCGTCCTGGAAATCCCGTCGTCGCAGATCGAACCGCCGCCCAGCTTCGGGGCGAAGATCCGCGCCGACTTCATCAGCGGCATGGCCAAGGTCGATGGCAAGTTCGTCATCGTGCTGGAGGTAGGGCGCGTGCTGTCCATCGACGAAATGTCGCAACTCGCCGAAGCCAGCCCGACCGCGCTGGAAGTCGAGGCCCCGTGAACGTCGACAGTTGCAAGGAACGCACCGTGAATTCAGTGGCCCTCAGCGATCGGGAGTTCAGCCAGTTCCAGTCCTGGTTGTACCAGGCCGCTGGCATCAACCTGTCCGAGGCCAAGAAAGCCCTGGTCGCCGGGCGCCTGTTCAAGCGCCTCAAGCATTATGAGCTGGACAGCTACGGCGACTATTTCAAGCTGATCATGAACGGCCAGCGCACCGATGAATTGCAGGTGGCGCTGGACCTGCTCACCACCAACGAAACCTACTTCTTCCGCGAGCCCAAGCATTTCGACTTCCTGCGCCAGCAGGTGCTGCCCAACGCCACGCCGGGCAAGACGTTCCGCCTGTGGAGCGCCGCCAGTTCGTCGGGAGAAGAACCCTACAGCCTGGCGATGACCCTGGCCGAAGGGCTGGGGACCACGCCTTGGGAAGTCATCGGTTCGGACATCAGCAGCCAAGTACTGGCCAAGGCCCGTTCCGGGCATTACCCGATGGAACGGGCACGCACCCTGCCCCATCCACTGCTGGTGAAATATTGCCTCAAGGGCACCGGCAGCCAGCAAGGCACGTTCCTCATCGACAGGACGTTGCGCAGCCGGGTCCACTTTATCCAGGTCAACCTCAACGACACGTTGCCCGACCTGGGAGAGTTCGACGTGATCTTCCTGCGCAACGTCATGATCTATTTCGATCAAGCCACCAAGAGCAAGGTCGTCGCCCGCCTGATTCCCCGACTCAAGCCCGGCGGCTACTTCATCATCAGCCATTCGGAAAGCCTCAACGGCGTGTCCGATGCGTTGAAACTGGTGGCCCCCTCGATCTATCGCAAGCCATGAGCGCCTTGATGAGGGAAGTGCAGGAGGTGTACCTGGCGCCGGGGGAATTCCGCTTCGCCACCTGCCCGACCCGGCTGCGCACGATCCTCGGTTCCTGCGTGGCAATCACCCTGTGGCACCCCGTACGCAAAATCGGCGCCATGTGCCATTTCATGTTGCCCAGCCGCTCACGCTGCTCCACGGCCCTCAACGGCCTGTACGCCGACGAGGCCATCGAGCTGTTCATTCGCCAGGCGCGGGCCCACCGGACCGACCCCGAAGACTACCAACTGAAGCTGTTCGGCGGCGGCGAGATGTTCCCCGAACTGCAACGCCACATTCCCTACGGTGATGTGGCACGGCTGAACATCAACGCCGCCCTGGAAATGACCGCCCTCTACCGCCTCGACCTGATTGCCCAGGACATGGGCAGCACCGGCTACCGAAGCATCATCTTCGACCTGTGCAATGGCGATGTGTGGGTCAGGCACCAACCGATAAGGACTCGGCATTAACCATGTCAAAAAAGATCAATGTACTGCTGGTGGATGACTCGGCCGTGGTCCGCCAGGTGTTGCTGGCGATCCTCAGCGACACCCCGGATATCCACGTCATGGGCGCCGCGTCCGACCCGATTTTTGCCATGGACAAACTGGCCCGTGAGTGGCCCGATGTGATCGTACTGGACGTGGAAATGCCACGCATGGACGGCATCACCTTCCTCAAGAAAATCATGAGCGAACGCCCCACGCCCGTGGTGATCTGCTCGTCCCTGACCCCCAGGGGCGCGGAAACCACCTTGCAGGCGATGGCCGCCGGGGCAGTGGAAATCATCACCAAGCCCACCACCGGCCTGAAGAATTTCCTGCTGGAATCGGCACCGGAACTGGTGGCGGCGATCCGCGCCGCCGCCCAGGTCAATGTACGCAACCTGGGCAAGCGCGCCGCCCCGGTCGCACTAACGCCCGCCACAAAACTCACGGCCGACGCCATGCTGCCCGCCGCCAATGGCCACGCCATGGCGCAGACCACCGAGCGCATCGTCGCCCTCGGCACCTCCACCGGCGGCACCCAGGCCCTGGAAGCGGTGCTCACCGCCCTGCCTCGCGTGTGCCCGGGCATCGTGATCGTCCAGCACATGCCGGAAAAGTTCACCGCTTCGTTCGCCGCCCGGCTCAACAGCCTGTGCCAGATCGAAGTGCGCGAGGCGCGCAACAACGACCGCATCCACCCGGGCCTGGCGTTGATCGCTCCGGGCGGCAAACACATGATGGTGACCCGCAGCGGCGCGTTCTATCACGTGCAGGTGGTGGACGGCCCGCTGGTCAACCGTCACCGGCCGTCGGTGGACGTGTTGTTTCGCTCCGTGGCCAAGTTCGCCGGACGCAACGCCACCGGCGTGATCATGACCGGCATGGGCGACGACGGCGCCCGCGGCCTGAAGGAAATGCTCGACGCCGGCAGCAGCACCGTGGCCCAGGACGAAGCCAGTTGCGTGGTCTTCGGCATGCCCAAGGAAGCCATCAAGCTCAACGCCGCCCAGCGCATCATCGGCTTGCAGGATATCGCCCAGGTGATCCTGCACCGCTAGCCACGGCAGCCCTTACCCTCGCCGGCTCACACCGGCGAAATCGTCGCAAGCACACCGATCAACAAGGTCAGTGCCAAAAAACCACCCAAGAACATCGCCATCTTCGCCATGAGCCCTCCTGAAAGAATTGCAACCAATGAACGTGTGAATTGGGCACCGCGTGCCTGCCCTATTCTGGCGTGGGCCTGCCGTTGCATGACAGGGCCACCTGCCGGCAAAAAAACCGGATCAGAACGCAGGCCTTCGCCACGGCTATACCAAGGTATCGTTTCGCGCCCTTAATCTCAGTGGTCATCGCCCGGGCCCCGCCTTAACCTCAGCGCACGTCAATACCGACACCCTGAACGAGGTGCTCGATGCGCTCTTCATTCCGTGCCCCCGCATTGCCCTCCCTGAACGACAACGAGCACGCATCCTGGTGGGCCGACGTCACCCTGCTCAGCCTCATCGCCTTGCTGGCGGCGTTCATTTTCTATGGCGTCGAACAGATGAACCAGCCTCTCGGCGCCCTGGTTTCATCGCCGTTGTCCCTGGACCTGAGCCACCTGCCGGCCTACACCTTGCGCACCACCCTGCGCATGTTCATCGCCCTCTTCGCCTCGCTGGTCTTTTCCCTGGTCGTCGCCACGTTGGCCGCCAAGAGCCGCAAGGCGGCCCTCGTTATCCTGCCGGCGCTGGACATCCTTCAGTCAGTGCCGGTGCTGGGTTTCCTGACCTTTACCGTGGTGTTCTTCATGGGCCTGTTTCCGGGCAAGGAAACGGGCGTGGAATGCGCGGCGATCTTTGCCATCTTCACCAGCCAGGTCTGGAACATGACGTTCAGCGTCTATCAGTCGCTGAGAACCGTGCCCCACGACCTCCAGGAAGTCAGCCGGCAGTTCGCGCTTTCACCCTGGCAACGCTTTGTCAGGCTCGAGTTGCCTTTCGCCACGCCTGGCCTGGTGTGGAACATGATGATGTCCATGTCCGGCGGCTGGTTTTTCGTGGTCGCGTCCGAAGCCATCACCGTCGGCGACACCACCGTCAGCTTGCCGGGTATCGGCTCATGGCTGGCCTTGGCGATCGCGCAGAAAAACACCGTGGCCATCGCCTGGGCGGTATTCGCCATGGCCGGGGTGATCATCCTCTATGACCTGCTGTTCTTCCGCCCCATCGTCGCCTGGGCGGACCGCTTTCGCTTCGAACAGACCGCCTCGCAAAAACGCCCACGCTCCAGGGTCTACGACCTGCTGCGCGCGACCCGACTGGTGCCGTGGGTGTTGCTCGTGCTGGAAGACCTCATGGCTGCGTTGCCACTGGACAGGCTTGCGCGGTTTGCCCGCCGCCTCCGCTTCCACACCGGCGCCCGCTTCAACCGCCTGGTCGACCTGGCCTGGAGGAGCCTGGTGGCGGTCGCTTGCCTGGTCGGCGCGGTGCAACTGTCGCGCTTCATTGGCAGCACCCTGGGCCTGGGCGACGTGATCGAGGTCTTCGGCCTGGGCCTGGCGACCCTGTTGCGCGTCGCCGTACTCATCGTGCTTGCCAGCGTGGTCTGGGTGCCCATCGGCGTCTGGATCGGCCTGAACCCGCGCTGGGCCGAGCGCTTGCAACCCATCGCACAGTTGCTGGCGGCGTTCCCGGCCAACGTGCTGTTCCCGTTCGCGGTGGTCGCCATTGTTGCCCTGAAGCTCAACCCCAATGTCTGGCTGTCGCCGCTGATGGTCCTGGGCACGCAGTGGTACATCCTGTTCAACGTGATCGCCGGCGCCAGCGCCTTGCCGACCGACCTGCGGGAAGCGGCGCGCAGCTTCCAGGTGCGCGGTTGGCAATGGTGGCGTCAGGTCGCGCTGCCGGGGGTATTCCCCTACTACGTCACCGGCGCCTTGACGGCGGCAGGCGGATCCTGGAACGCCAGCATCGTCGCCGAAGCCGTGTCCTGGGGTCATGAGCACCTGTATGCCTCGGGCCTGGGGTCGTTCATCGCCCTGGCCACCTCGGCGGGGGATTTGCAGCGCGTGGCCCTGGGGGTGTCGGTCATGGCGATGTTCGTGGTGGGTTTCAACCGGCTGCTGTGGCGCCCCTTGTACGGCTACGCCGAACGCCGGCTTCGAATTGATTGAGGAGAGAGCAATGCATGTGATCGACAAACGTTGCCTCGTCGATGTGCGGCAACTGGGGCACGTATACGGTACGGCAGGCAGTGCCGAGCGACTGGTGCTGGACGACGTCTGCCTGCGCCTGGACGAAGGGGAGATCGTCGGCCTGCTGGGGCGCTCGGGGTCCGGGAAGTCGACCTTGCTGCGCGCCATCGCCGGGTTGATTGCCCCCACCGCGGGCGTGGTCGACTTCCCGGCGGATGCGCAAGGGGATGCGAGTTCGGTGCGCATGGTGTTCCAAAGCTTTGCCCTGTTCCCCTGGCTGACGGTGTTGCAAAACGTCGAGA
Organism: Pseudomonas sp. MS646; assembly: GCF_036693845.1. Lineage (NCBI taxonomy): Bacteria > Pseudomonadati > Pseudomonadota > Gammaproteobacteria > Pseudomonadales > Pseudomonadaceae > Pseudomonas > Pseudomonas sp. MS646. The sequence continues at coordinate 2,363,991 of NZ_CP144763.1, read as the reverse complement.
TCGGCCTCGAAGCCTTGCACGTGGCGGCCCCTGAGCGACGGCGCCGGGCCCTGGCCGCCATCGACCTGATTGGCCTCGACGGGTTCGAAAGCGCTTTCCCGAAAGAGCTGTCAGGCGGCATGCGCCAGCGCGTCGGCCTGGCGCGTGCATTGGTGGTGGCGCCGGATGTGCTGTTGATGGACGAGCCGTTTTCCGCCCTGGACGTGCTGACGGCTGAGACCCTGCGCACCGACCTGCTGGACCTGTGGCGGGAAAGGCGCATGCCGATCAAATCGATACTGATGGTCACCCACAACATCGAAGAAGCGGTGCTGATGTGTGATCGGATCCTGATCTTTTCCTCCAACCCGGGGCGGGTGATGACGCACATCAACGTGGACCTCAGCCAACCACGCAACCGCAGCGACCCGGCCTTCCAGGCGCTGGTCGAGCACATCTACGTGCAAATGGCCGGCGGCGGCGCGACAGGTTCCGCGCGCCGGGACGTGTTTGCGGGCAGCGGAGTGGGCATGGTCCTGCCGTCGATTTCCACCAACGCGTTGGCCGGGTTGATGGAGGCGGTCCAGGATCACCCTTACGACGGCCAGGCGGATTTGCGTGAACTGGCCAAGGCGTTGCGCTACAACGCCAGCGATCTTTTCCCGGTGGCCGAGGTGCTGCAACTGATGCGCTTCGCCAACATGCACGACGGCCACATCACCCTGCTGCCGGCCGGGCACCGCTATGCAGACTCGACCGTCGATGAGCGCAAGCAATTGTTCGCCCAGCACCTGCTCCGGTATGTGCCGCTGGCGGGGCACGTGCGCCGGGTGCTGGATGACCGGCCCACCCGTACCGCACCGGCCCGGCGCTTCCGTGACCAGTTGGAGGACTTCATGTCCGAGCACGACGCCGTCCATACCCTGGACTGTGTCACCCAATGGGGACGCTACGCCGAGCTGTTCGCCTACGATGAAGTGGCCGACCAGTTCAGCCTGGACAACCCCTCCTGAAGCGTTTTGGGCGGTATACACTGCGTCACTGAAGCCTTGGCAGCCGACACAACCGTGGGATGAACCGTTAATGAGAAGAACCCAGCTGACGCTTCGCTTGCTGCTGTTGCTGGGCCTGGCGCTCGGCATCGCCGCGATAGACACCGTCACCGACCTGGAAATCGCGGTGGGCGTGTTCCAGATCGTGGTGGTGCTGATCGCCGTGAGGCTCCTGCCGGCGCGAGCGGTGGCAGGCGTGTCGGTCGCCTGCATGGTGCTGACGATCTTAAGCTACCGGTACACCCGCTTCGGTGACTCGGAAGCCGGCCTGATCAACGTGCTGATCAGCCTCGCGGCCATCGCCGGCACGACCTACCTGGCGCTGCGCCTGTCGGCCGCCATCGGCACCGTGCATCGGACCCGAGCGCACCTGGCGCACATTGCCCGCGTGAACATGCTCGGCGAACTGGCGGCCTCCATCGCCCACGAAGTGAACCAGCCACTGGCCGCCGTCGCCAACAGCAGCAGCGCGTGCCTGCGCTGGATGGCCAATGACCCGCCCAACCTGCCCAAGGCCCGACAAGCCGTGGAACGCATCCTCGCCGACACCCATCGGGCCAGTGACATCATTGCCCGGTTGCGCGGCATGGCCCGTCACCAGGCGCCGACCAAGCAGTGGTTGAACGTGGCCGACACGGTGAACGCCGCGCTGCGGCTGTTGGCCGGCGAGTTGAATGAGCAGAACATCCATTTGCGCGTGCAGATCCAGGAAGGACTGCCGCCGATGCTGGTGGACGAGGTGCAGATCCAGCAAGTGCTCCTGAACCTGGCAATGAACGCCATCGACGCCCTGCGCCAGGTCGATGACGACGATCGCCGGACCCTCGACGTTCGTGCCGGGCTGGAAGCGGGGCAACTGCATTTTTCCGTGTCCGACCAGGGCAAGGGCCTCGCCGGCAACGACCACGAACGGGTGTTCGACGCTTTCTACAGCACCAAGCCGGACGGCATGGGGATGGGCCTGGCCATCAGTCGCTCCATCATCGAGGCCCATGACGGACGGATCTGGGTCGCCAGCAACCCGCAATCAGGCGCGACCTTTCATTTCACCCTGCCTGCCGTGACACGGGAGCCCGATGAGCAGAACTGACGCCCACGACACCGCCGAACCGATGGTCTACATCGTCGACGACGACAGCTCGGTGCGTGCTTCGCTGCAAGACCTGCTGGCCTCGGTGGGCCTGGCAAGCATGGCCTTCGGCTCGGCCCGCGAGTTCATGCAAGCCCGGTTGCCGGACGCACCGGCCTGCCTGGTCCTCGACGTGCGCATGCCGGGCGTGAGCGGGCTGGATTTCCAGCAAGACATGGCCCGTTTGAACATCCTGGTCCCGGTGATCTTCATCACCGCCCACGGCGACATCCCGATGTCGGTCAAAGCCATGAAGGCTGGCGCGCTGGAGTTCCTGACCAAGCCCTTTCGCGAGCAGGACCTGCTCGACGCGATCAGCCTGGGGCTGGACCGTGATCAGCTACGACGCCAGACGGCGGCGACCTTGGACGAACTCAGGCGCCGCCATGGCACCCTGAATGACGGGGAACGCGAGGTCATGGCGTTGGTGGTATCAGGTTTGTTGAACAAGCAGGTGGCCGCCCGGCTGGGCGTGAGCGAGGTGACCGTGAAAGTGCGGCGTGGCGCCCTGATGCGCAAGATGAATGCGGATTCGTTGGCAACCCTGGTCAAAATGTCGGAAAAACTCAAGGACGTGGATCGCTAGCAGCACCTGTCGCGGCTATCATGCCTTTCGCCCTGCTCACGGGCGTTGCAGACCACCTCAAGGACCCAGGTATGACCCTTCCACCGTCACGCGCCACCCTCCTCGTCTCCAGTCTCCTGTTCAGCTCGCTGTGCCTGGCCGAAGGCGAGTCGACGGACAGCGTCATCAAGGACTCCACCAAGTCCGCCGTCTCGACGTTCATCACGGCGGGAAAGAACCTGTTGGGCGGTGTCAGCGAAGGCGTGCTCGATGGTCGAGAATCGGTCCAGGGCACTGACGGCGCGGCGATCGTTGCCTCTGGCGAGCAGATGAAGGACCGTATTCAGGTGGAGGTGCTGAAACTGGAATCCAGCGAAGACATCTACACCATTACCCTCGGTTTCAAGAACAGCACCGACACCCAGCTGCGCCTGATCAATCTCGGCCAGACCGGTGTGCTGCTGGCCATCGACCAGGCCGGTTACGCCAACAAGCTCACTGGCCTGGACAACCCGGACGAAGTCACCATCCCGCCGAAAACCGCCGTGCGGCAGAAGTTCGTGTTCGAAGGCATGAACGAAGCGATGACCACCGTGCGGTTGTGGGGCAAGGATTATCCCCTCAAGAAATGAGCAAGGACGCACCGTCCCCCCATCGAACAGGGCCGGTGCTCACTTGACCAAGCGAGTATCCAGGCCGAACCGCTCCTGCGAGACCAGCCTGAACTGATCCGCCGCCAGGTCGCAGCTCACCAGCAGGTTCCAGGAATGCTGGGTCACCGCCGAAGGAATCAGCACGAAGGGGTGCTGCGCCAGCAACGCGTCAGCGAACTGCTGCTGATTGGGCGAGGGGCGAGCCGGAGCCAGCCAGTTCGGGTTGGGCACGTCTTCGGCCTGGACCACTTTGATGAGCGCCGGATCCAGCACCTCGAAGCAGGTCAGCAGATGGGGCACCGTGTCCAGGGCATCGAACCCCAGGTGCGCCGCCACCTCCAGAATGGCCGTGGCCGGGTCAGCCGAAGCGTAGATGACCCGTCGTCCGGGCGGGTTCCAACGGCCACCGCTTCGTTGCGCACCAATGCCGCTGTCCCACGTCTGCCTGTAGACCTCGCGATCAAGGCGCCAAGCGTGCCATCGCCCCTCCCAGGGCAAAGGATTCACTGGTAAACCCCGTGTTCGATCCGGGTCAGGTAATCCTCCACCACCTGGAAGCCCAGCGCGTTGTCGATCAGTTCCAGTGGCACGTGGCCGTCCAGGTACTTGCAGGGCTTTCTCAACCAGTCCTCCGCCAACGACTGGCTGCCAAAGACATTGATGGCCTGTTCCAGGACCTGGGCGTACTGGAAAGCCACCGTGCTCTGCTGCGGGTTCAGGCGAATGGGCTGGGTCTCCTTCGCCAGGCGCTGGACGGTCCTGACGGACTTGCCGGTAATGCGCTGAACCAGATCATGCTCCAGGTACAACGTGGACGTGGACAGCATCTCCTTGACGTCGCTCAGGTAAAAACCTTCTTGCGCGTAGCGGATGATCAACAAGCGCTCATCCCCCTTGCGGCCCTGTAACAACACTTCGGTAGGCTTCCTGCTGGCCTTCTTCGCCCTCGCCGTGGTTTTGACGATTGAAGCGTCTGCTTGCTTGGCTACGGACATGGCATTGACCTTTCTGCGACATTTGTCGCCATGTTAACGCCAAATGTCGCAAGCGCGGTAACTCCGTTCGTCGGTCTTGGCGAATACGGTTTCAGGCATCGAACTGTCCTCACGATAGAGACTGGGCATCGGATGCCCGAGGGGGGCGCCGTGGCAGAGTCAGATCGTAAGGGGAGCACTTCCGAGGGCCAACCCTAAAAAGCTGTCGGAGACTTCTTCGTTTTCGGCTCGAAATTCAACGCAAGCACACTCACCAACACGATGACGGTTCCTGTCATGACCATTATCGAGGGACGCTCGGCCAACACCAGGGCGGCCATCGACATCGCGGTGGGCGGTATCAGGTAAAGCGCCATTGTTGCTCGACTCACGTTGCTGTGCGCCAGCACATAGGCCCAGGCGAGATAAGCCAACGCGCTGGGGAAAACGCCGAGGGTCAGCACCGCCAGGTTCACCGATGCCGAGGCCTGGCGCGCCGCGTCCGCCAAGCCCGGTGCAAACACGAACAACAGGAGGGTGCCTGACCACAGGGTGTAGCACACCATGGTCAATCCGTCGTAACGATGGGCGTGGCGTTTTTGCAAAGAGAAATACAGGCTCCAGGACAGCGCCGCCAACAGGATCAACAGCCCATGGGCGTCCACCGCTCCCCAGCCATGATCCCCCGCGACCACCACGGCGGCGCCCAATAGCCCGCACAACACACAGCCCCAGCGCCAACCACAGACGCGTTCCTTGAAGACCCATTGCGCCAGCAACGTGCTGAACAGCGGCGTGGATTGAGCCAGCACGCTGGCCGCACCGGCACTGACACCCCGCTGTCCGTAATTGAGCGCAATGTGGTGCAGACTCACGGCCAAAAAACCCAACACCGCCAGCAGCGGAAAATCCCTGAGCCGCGGCCGGGCAATCCCCTTCACCGTCGCCACGAGGGTCATGAACAGCGAAGCGATAAGGAATCGCATCAACGCCAGTTGACCGGGCGCGTAGGCCTGCAAGCCAATGTGGATACCAATCGGTGAATAGGCCCAGCAGACAATCACGAACAGCGTCGCCAGTAGAACCTTCACGTTCGGTTTGCGCAGGCTCTTGGCGCCTTCGAACGACATGCCACGGGTTTGCATCCTGAGTTCCTGCACAGGGCCTATTTGCCTGGGAGTATCGAAACCTCTCCCACCTCAGCACAAGTGACTTAAACTCAATCCATCATTCACTTTGGGTGAGCCATGGAACTGTCCCAACTGCGCATGCTCAAGACGGTCTGCGACACCGGCAGCATTGCCCGTGCGGCCGAAGTGCTGCACTGCGTACCGTCCAACATCACTGCGCGCCTCAAGTCCTTGGAGCGGGAACTGGGCACCGCGTTGTTTTTTCGTGAAGGTCGCGGCCTGCGGATCAGCCCGGCGGGCGAAGTGTTCCTGGACTATGCGAAAAAAATCCTGAGCTTGACGGAACAGGCGCGCCACGCGGTTGGCCCTGACAGTACGCCGAGCGGGCCCCTGCGCATTGGCGCCATTGAGTCCAGCGCCAGCGGGCGCCTGCCGCAACTGCTGGCGAAATACCACGCCCGATACCCGCAAGTGTCCCTGGAACTGAGCACGGGAACCTGGTCCCAACTGCTGGATGATAGTCAGCGCCACCGCCTCGACGGCGTGATCGTCGCCGTCGACATCGAGCGGCCTGGGCTCAAACGGGTGGTGACGTATCGCGAAGACCTGGTGCTGATCGCGTCCGAATCCCACGGACCGTTGCGCAGCGCCGCAGACCTTCGAGGCAAGGCGATCTTCATGTGGCCTTCGGGCTGCCCTTATCGCCTGGCGCTGGAGCAATGGCTGCTGCGTCACGGTCAAGTGCAACCCATCGTCAGCATCGCCAGCTATGGCGCCATCGTCGGGTGTGTCAGTGCGGGTGCCGGCGTCTCGCTGGTGCCGCGCGGGATCTATGAACAATACCGCCAGGGCGCCGGCTGCAGCGGGTATGAGTTCGCCGAACTGACGGGCATCGACAACCTGTTCTACTGGCCTGAAAACGCCGGCCAGCACCCTGCCAGGGAAGCATTCCTGGCCATGCTACAAACGGAGTTCGAGCCATGAGCCGAGCGGCCGGACAGCCTTCCCGCCGCGTTGGGCAGAAGTCGTGCTACAGCGGGCCCAAGGCAACCCCGGAAGGTTCGAATCGCTCGCTCGTGTCCATCTGGATGCTGCGCAGCGCGGCGGTCTCCAGGTGCGAGGCATAGAGCTGCTCTGAAAAGTACCCGATCAGGATGGAGCGACGACGCGCACCGTTCACATTCAGGCTGGCGGCGTGAACCAGTTCGGCGTCAAAAACCAGAATGTCACCGGCGCAACCCGACAGTTGGACGGAGCGGGACTCGTCAGTGAAATCGAAGGAGGGGGCTTGCGGGTCGGGGCGATGGCTGCCGGGCACGAGGCGTGTCGCACCGTTCTCGGGGCCATAGTCGTCGAAGAACGCCAGGGCGACGGCCGTATCGCCGGGGCGCTGGGCCGACAGGTCGCGGTGCAACTGCTGGTGGCCGCCGCCCGCCAGGGGCTCGCGCCCTTCCACTTGCGCCAGGAAGAACCGTTCGCCGATCACTTCGCCCACCGCTGCCAGCAACGGCGGCAAGCGGCACACCGCCTGAATCTGCGCATCACCCTCAAGCAGCGAATGTCGCCAGTCCCAGCCCCGCGGTGTCGGCCATTGATCCGAGGGCCGGACACCCGCATCGAACACGACGCGCAGGCCTGCCAGCCATTCGGCCGGGATCGCCCGGCGCAGCAGGACATAGCCATCCAGGTGGAGCCGTTCGCGGTCTGTCATGGTGACGCCCATTTCCTTATGTTCAGGGGGCCTTCTCCAGGCTAGCCCGACACGAGACTTTTCGCCTCGTGACATCCAGGTTCAGCCGGCCATGGACTCGCGGCTGAAACCAGGCCCTGAATCGTCCCCGGGAAGCCAAGATGGTGCTGCGCCATGCCGATTCTGCCTCTCTCTGGAAAGGTTCGTCCCGCGGGCGTGTGGATGCAGAGCGCTTACCGTATCTGATACAGCACAGCAGCCCCTGGCTTGGGTTCGAAAGCCGGCACCGTGCGCTGCTGGAGGGGCGTCCCCGTTGCGTCCCAAACCAAGGTGTCCGAGGGGTACTCGTCCTTGCGGGTCATGGCGTCGATCTGCTTGGCGATCACTTGCGAGCTTGCAGGCACTTCGGGGTTCCATTCGAATACGCCGACCCTGCCGTAGAACACCGCCGGCGCATCGGCATCGAGACGCCGATCGGGACACATGACCAAGCCGCGATCGAGCATCACCCGCAACGCGCCGACAGGCACCGCCTTCACCGTGGGCGAGGTGCGCTCAGTGCTGTGGCCAGGGCAGACATTGGCCGAGCGAGTCACCATGTCCTCGACCACTTGATTATCGGATTGGGCCTGCGCCGAAAAGGCAACGGCAGACAGGGCAAGCACTACAAGGTTTGACTTCCAGGGCACTCGAAACCTCCTATGGAAAAAAGACTCCAGCGTTGCGGGCCGCCACCCTGCCAAGAACAGTTCGTTGTCAGGGGGCACACTTGAAGACTACCACGACGTTAGTTTGTTCCACTTCTCGATTGAGGTGCTGATTCAATAGCCAAGGCCGTTAGAAAAGGACGGTATCGATGAAAGCTGCAACATTGGAAGAGGTCGGCGAGGCACTAAAAATTCCGAACAACTGATTCTCGAAACCAACGGCGTGTCATCCAGGCGGATCGGGAAATCCGGTTCAGGGCCCCCAGCAAGACACCGGCACAGTCGCCAGCGGTCACGAAAAGCCCCGACACCTCACACCAGACGCTTCTGTACCCAACGCCGATATTGCCGGGTGCGCCAGAGCACCGCGAGCTGCTGCAAGATCAGCGCGCGCAATGGCGACACCGTCGGGTCGGGCTGCTTGTCGCGGCTGAGTTTACTCAGCTGGAACTTGACCACCGCCATGTTGGCCAGGGCCGCGAAGGCTTTGTTCTTCCAGGTGATCGGCGGCAGTTGAGGGGCGCTGTCCTTGCCCTGGCGCCAATCACGAGGCAGGCCCGGGTCGATGGCCAGCGCCGTCCCGATGCCCACCATGTCCACCCCACTGGCCACGACACTCTCAGCCACCGGGCGTCGGCGCACACCGCCGGTGACCATCACGGGCATCCTGGCGACGGTCTGGATGTCGCGGGCAAACTCGACGAAATAGGCCTCACGCGCCAGGGTACTCCCATCGCGCGCATCACCCTGCATGGCGGGGGCTTCGTAACTGCCGCCCGACAGCTCCACCAGGTCCACCCCCAGATCGTTGAGCCACTCGACGACCTTCCTGGCGTCGTCGGCCGTGAACCCTCCGCGCTGGAAGTCAGCAGAATTCAGTTTGACCGCCACCGCAAATTCCGCGGACACCACCGTCCGGACGGCCTTGACGATGTCGAGCAACAGGCGCGCGCGGTTTTCCAGGGAGCCGCCCCACTCGTCCGTCCTCTGGTTGGTCAGCGGTGAAAGGAACTGGCTCAACAAGTAACCATGGGCAGCGTGGATCTGCACCCCGGTGAAACCGGCCTGCTCGCCAAGGCGCGCGCTGCGGGTAAAGCGCTGGATGACCTCTTCAATCACCGCCGGGGTCATGGCGTGAGGCGTTGAGAAAAGCTTGGACATGGAGCCCAGGTCCAGCGGCACAGCAGATGGTGCCCAGGCCTTTTGCCCGAGATTGGCCTGCATCTGGCGACCTGGGTGGTTGATCTGCAACCAGAATTGCGCACCGCCGGATCGACCCACACGTGCCCAGCGCTTGAACTTGTCCAGTTGCTGGTCATCCTGCAACACCACGCCCCCCGGACCGGTCATGGCACGACCGTCGACCATGACGTTGCCGGTGATGATCAGGCCGGCTCCGCCATCGGCCCACGCCTGATAAAGCCGCATCAGGGCTTCGGAGGGCGCCTGGTCGGCGTCTGCCATGTTCTCTTCCATGGCGGCTTTGGCGATTCGGTTCTGGATGGTCGAGCCGTTGGGAAGGATCAGGCGGTCGAACAAACTCATGGGGCAGTCCTCAGCGGGGGGAGGCAGCCACCTTAAGATTGAAGTCAACTTTAAGGTCAACAGATTTTTTTCAGCTTCAAACCCTGCGTGCTTTTTTCCCCTTGGACGTCACCCCGTCCTGACGGGCTGGGGCTGCCCTCGCCCCTTCTTCACGCAGGCGGTGCAACAACAATTGCGCGTTGTCGGCACACGCCACGCCCTCGGGCTTGCCCTCGATGCCCTTGATGACCAGCAGCAGCTGGGCCTTGTTCTGGGCCAGTCGCTGCTGCAGGATTTCGATTTCCTCGACCTTTTGCCTGAGCCCGCCAAGCAGCTCTTCCTCCTGCCAGCCGTTGGCGTCCACCGGCATCAATTGCCGGATCTGCTCCAATGAAAACCCTGCCGCTTGTGCCCCCGTGATGATCTGCAGGATCCACTCGGTCTCAGGCGCATAGTCACGATAACCGTTGGCCTTGCGCTCGACCGACCGGATCAGACCGCTCGCCTCGTAGAAGCAGATGCGCGAGGGCGCCAACCCGCTGATTTTCGCCAGTTCACCAATCCTCATCGCCGCTCCAGAACACCCATTGACCTTGAAGTTGACTTTAACCCTGCAGGCATCGGGCAGCCAAGTAACTCACGGTTTCGGCGACGGCCGCTGCAACCCTGCAAGGGAGCGAAACCGGAAACTTTATTTTTGATATCGACTACCGCAATATATGGAAATATATAGCGCTTGAGCCGCGCCTTTCATGCCAAGGGAATGAACGATGAATGCTGTCTCCAACAACAAAGAAGCGGTCGGTGAGCGCTATCAGCTTGAAACGATGCGCCATGCACAGCAGATGACCTGGAAGGCCATCGATCAGATCGCCCGCGCCATCACCCCCGGCATGCGCGAATCCGAGGCGCAGGCACAAGGCAAGACGATCCTGGCGCAAATGGGCATGGACCGGATCTGGCACCCCTTGCTGGTGCGCTTCGGCGCCAACACGCTCAAGACGTTCAAACAGCGCTCCGAGGGCGATCCCGAGCTGGGAACCGACGATATTTTCTTCATCGACATGGGCGTCGTCTGGCAAGGCCATGAGGGTGACGCCGGGGCGACCTTCACCACGGGCTCCGACCCGCAGATGATCGCCTGTGCCGCAGCCGCCAAGACACTGTTCGACCAGGTCGAGGGCTTCTGGCGCAGTGAACAGGTATCCGGGGTGGCGCTTTACGACTTCGCAGCCGCCCAGGCGAAAGCCATGGGCTGGACGCTCAACCTCGACATCAAGGGCCACCGGGTCAGCGACTTCCCCCATGCGATTCATCGCGGCGGCGACCTCGGAAACCTGGCGCAATACCCCAATACCGGCCTGTGGATCCTGGAAATCCAATTGGCCCATCCTGAGCGCCCGTTTGGTGCGTTTTATGAGGACTTGTTGATCTGAGCGAACCCGATGCTCGAAGAATGCCCGTGTGAACAGCAGCCACGGGCTTCAGCCGACCGGTTCATCCATCGCTTCCGAACGCGCAACCCTCACTGGGTCATCCACCCGAGGGGCGACCCGATTCAAGGTCAGCTCTGCGCATAAACCGCCTCCAGGCTTGTTGTAGAGCCTTAAGTCGCAACCAATCTTGTTGGCGATCATCTCTACAATCGACAGCCCCAACCCGGCGCCCTTCGCATTGCCCCGGCTGTAGAAGCGCTCGAACAGTCGGCCCATTTCCTCTTCATCGATCCCCGGCCCCTGGTCTTCCACGCTCAGGCAATGGGCGCCGATCACCACCTTCACTTCGCTGCCCGGCGGGGAAAAGTTGAGTGCATTGGTCACCAGGTTCTGAAGTGCAATGGCCAACGCCACGGGTTCGCTCTCTACCCAGCATTCCTCATTGCCTTCCAGCACCAGCTCCACGTCTTTTTCCATGGCCAGCGGCGTCAGTTCGGCCAGTTCTTCGCGCACCAGTTCGGTCAGTTGCACACGGCTGCGCTTGGGGTTTTTCAGTTGTGGCTCGATGCGGGCCATGGTCAGTAGTTGGCTGCCGATGCGCGTGGCGCGATCTACACCGTTTACCAGGAAGTCCAGCGCCTCGTACCGCTGTTCAGGCGTGTCGGCGTTCTGGGCGTTCTGGGCATGGATGCGCAGGATCGCCAGGGGCGTGCGCAATTCATGGGCGGCATCGGCGATGAAGCGACGTTCGCGTCCGAGCAACTCGTCCACCTGCACCAGCAACCGGTTGAGCGCGGTCTGCATGGGTTCCAGGTCGCTGGGCAGTGGCTTCAGATGAAGCGGCTGCAAGGTTTCGGCCGTGCGCCCACGAATGGAGCGGGCCATGGCGCGCAGAGGCTTGAGCCCCCAGCCGATGACCAGCCAGATCAGCACGGTCAGCAGCGGCACGCCAATCAGGGTGGGCCAGAGGGTGTGGCGCACGATGCGCTGGATCAGGTCCTGGCGGATGTCATCGCGCTCGCCCACCCAGATCAGCAGGCCCTGTTGCGGGTCGGCCAGGAGGAAGGCGCACCAGTCGTTGCCATTGAGCAGCAGATCGTGGGAGCCGAGGGTCGTCGGGGGTGCCGCGAGCGCAGGGGCCTGCGCGGAACGCACCAGCAGCTCACCTTCGCTGCTCCAGACCTGGAAGGTCAACCGGGTTTCATAAGGATGGGCCACGCCCTCCTCGCCCACGCGGCTCATGGCCTGGTCGAAGGCCTGGTACAAGCGGTCCCAATCCGCTTCGCCGGGGTCGCGCTGGCGCAGCACGCCTTGCAGCAGGCGCGCGCTTTGGGCCAGTTGGGCGTCATAGACCTCCTCGATTTCGTGGTGGCTGTCGCGCAGCACCAGCCAACTGATCAAGGCGTCTCCGAGCAGGATCAGCACCAGCACCGGAACGAGGATGCGCGCTCGTACGGAATTCATGGTTTGAGCGCCAGCACATAGCCAACACCGCGCACGGTGCGGATCAGTTCGGTGGACAGCTTTCTACGCAGGTTGTGGATCAACACTTCCAGCGTGTTGCTCTCCACCCGTTCCTGCCAGCCGTACAGCGCGCGGGACAAGCGCTCGCGGGTCACCACTTTGCCGGGGCGCACCATCAATTGGTGCAACAACTGGTACTCCATGGGGGTGACGATGATGTCGGCGTCCTGGTAGCGCACCTGCTGGGTGGCCGGATCGAGGCTGACGCCGGCGTGTTCGAGCATCGGTTGCGCGCGGCCCTGGCTGCGGCGCAACAGGGCTCGGACGCGGGCCTTGAGTTCCTCCACGTCGAAAGGTTTGACCAGGTAGTCGTCGGCACCGGCGTCGAGGCCGGCGATGCGCTCGGCGGTGCCGTCGCGAGCGGTGAGAATCAGCACCGGCAAGTCATGCTGTCCGGCGCGCAGTTGTTGCAGCAGGTCAATCCCGTCGAGCCGTGGCAGGCCGAGGTCGAGCAACAGCAAATCGAAGCTTTCGCTGCGCAAGGCGTGCAAGGCCGCGGCGCCATCCTGCAACCAGTCCAGGGTGTAGCCTTCGGCAGCCAAAGCCACGCGAATCCCTTGGCCGAGGGCACGGTCATCTTCGACAAGCAGTAGGCGCATGGCAAAAGTCTCTGGAGGAATCGGCGGCATCATGCCGGGTTCTGATCGGGGTTATTTCGGCAAAGATGTTACGGCTCGTTGCAAACTAAGATTGTCCTAAGGTTGGTTTTGCATTGTGAAATCTCCCACATCTGCTGAGAGCTTTTCCATGCGCAAAATTCTCCTGCTGTCCCTGATCATCGCCAGCCCTCTGGCCTTCGCAGGCCCGCAATGCACCACCGCCGAGCGCTCGCAATGGCAAGACGAAAAAGCCTTCCAGGACAAACTCAAGGCTGACGGCTACACCATCAGCAAATTCAAGGTCACTGACGGCAACTGCTACGAGATCTACGGTTTCGACAAGGACAAGCGCAAGGTCGAAATCTACCACGACCCGGTCACCGGCAAGGCGGTGAAGACGGAGATCAAAGGCTGATGCCCGGCGAATCCCTGCGCTTGTGGGACCCCTTGGTGAGGCTGTTCCATGCCTCCATTGCCGGGGTCTTTGTCGCCAACTACTTCTTCAACGAAGCCGGCGACGATTGGCATGTCTGGCTGGGCTACTACGCCATGGCCTGGCTGCTGGTACGAACCGTGTGGGGATTTGTCGGACCGCGCAGTGCACGTTGGGCGGACTTCTGGCCTACCCCCAGAAGACTCAATGCCCACGTGCGCTCGTTGCTCAACGGTCGCCCGCAACATCGCCTGGGCCACTCGCCCATTGGCGCGCTGGTGATGCTGTCGATGTTGCTGGCGTTGCTGCTGATCGGCGTCAGCGGTTTCCTGATGCAGGAAGTCGACGCCTTGTGGGGCGCCGATTGGCCGCTCCAGGTCCATGAAACGGCCGCCAATGGGCTGCTGGCCCTGGTGTGTATCCACGTGCTGGCGGCGCTGTTTGAAAGTGTCCTGGTGCGGGACAACCTGCCGTTATCCATGCTCACCGGTCGCAGGAAGCGCCTGCCGGATGAACGTGGGCAGTAATTTCTCTTGCCACGGGTTCCCTATGCGCTCCACCTTATTGATTGGCCTCTTGCTGGGAGTGTTCTTCGCGGCCTGGCAAAGCCATCCGCCCCATGTGTTGGCGCCGTTTGCCCAGGTCGCTTCGAACACCGCAAACGTCGATGCACCGACGCAGTACAGCAGCCGATTCGTGTCCACCCAGCTCACGGATTTCGTGCATTCCTCGTCGGTCACGGCCCTGCCCGGCGGCGACCTGATGGCCGTGTGGTTCGCCGGTTCGCGCGAAGGCGCCGCCGATGTGCAGGTGCGCACCGCCCGCTTTGATGCGCGCAGCGGCGAATGGGGCGCCGAACAGGTACTGGCCACGCGGGAAAGCACCCGCGATGGCACCCAACGTCACATCCGCAAGCTCGGCAACCCGGTGATCGCCCTGGCGCCGGATAATCGCCTGTGGATGTTCTACGTGTCGGTCTCGGTGGGTGGCTGGGCCACCAGCGCGATCAACGTGATGGTCTCCGATGACCTCGGTGCCAGCTGGACAGCGCCCCGGCAATTGGTGACGTCGCCGTTCTTCAACATCAGCACCCTGGTCCGCGCCGCCCCGGTGTTCCACGCCGACGGCTCCATCGGCCTGCCGGTGTACCACGAGTTCATGGGTAAGTTTGCCGAGTACCTGTACCTGAGCGCGGACGGCGCCGTGATCGACAAATTCCGCATCAGCCGTGGCAAGAACGCCCTGCAACCGACCATCGTGCCGCTGGACGGCCAGCGCGCCGTGGCGATGTTGCGCTATGCCGGCGACACCCATCACCGCGTGCTGGCCAGCCGCACCGCGGACGCCGGGCAAACCTGGAGCCCGCCGTACCCACTGGAGCCCGCCAACCCCAATTCGTCGCTGGCGGCGGTGGGCACCGCGGACGACGGTTTGCTGGTGGCCCTGAACGACCTGCAGGACGGCCGCTTCAAGCTCAGCCTCTACAGCACCGACGCCCAGCTCAGTCAGTGGCGCACCGTGGTGGAACTGGATCAGTCGCCCGACCCGCTCGGTCAGCCGTTTTCCCCCGAAGCCTATAAAGCAATCATTGGCGAAGGCTTTCGCGCCTCCAGCGGTGCGAAACGGTTACCGCTGGCGCAACGCTTCCTCAGCAACCTCGACTACCGCGTATGCAAGCCCCAAGGCTGCGATTTCGAATACGAGTACCCGTACTTCAGCCGCAGCCCGGACGGCATGTATCACCTGGTGTACTCGTGGAATAACACGTTCATCAAACATGTCAGCTTCAACGAAGCCTGGCTGGCGGAGCGTCTGTGATGGTTTCTCTGTGGCAGGCCCACTTGAGTTTCGTGCTGCTGGGGTTCGTGCTTTTGAGCACGCTCCGGTTCACCGCACCCTGGCGGCCATGGCTGTTGCCAATGCTGGCGGCGGTGAGTTTTGTGCAGGTCAATGAGCTGCCGTTGGCGGCGTACGTGCGCAGTTTTACCGATGACTTGGCCATCAGCACGCTGGTGCTGCTGGCGTGGGTCGTGCTCAACCGCCTGGGCGTGGTGCCGCCGCTCGCTCGACGGCACCAGGTGCAAATGTGGCTGCTGTTCGGTCTGTTGAGCCTGGTGCTCTACCCCGCCACGCTGGGCCTGACCTATTTCGACCCCTACCGCTGGGGCTTCAACCCTCGACCGATGATCGTGCTGGTGGCAGCGGCGACGCTGCTGATGCTGTGGCTGAGGCATGCGTTGGCGGTGGGGATGCTGGCGATCGGCACGTTGGCGTTCGCCTTGCGGCTCAAGGCCTCGGAAAACTATTGGGATTATCTGATGGACCCATTGCTGGCCGGCTACTGCCTGATCGCCGGTGCAGGGTTGTTGATCGGCATCGCCTGGCGTCCCCTTTTGAAATGGCACAGAGGTCAATGATGAGCGCGTTGCAATCACGCCGCTTGCGCTACGGCGTGGGCGCGATCGGGCTGGTATTTGCGTTGCTGGTGGCGCTGCGGCTGGTGTTCCTGCTGGGCTTTTCAGGTCTGGACTTGACCACCCCGGCGCTGCTGGAAACCCTGGGCATCGGCCTGCGCTTCGACCTGCGCCTGGCCGTGCTGCTCCTGCTGCCGCTGGCTGTGCTGGCGTGGCTACCGCGCTGGAACCTCAGCACCCTCCCGGCCCTGCGCTGGCTGGCGCGCGCGTATCTGGCTGTGGCCTTGGCGATGATCGGCCTGGTGTACATCATCGACTTCGGTCATTACGCCTACCTGGGCGTGCGCATCAATGCGACGGTACTGCGTTACCTGCAAGACGCGCAGATTTCACAACAGATGGTGTGGGAAACCTACCCGGTGCTATGGATCACCGCCGGCTGGCTGGCAGCGGTGGTGGCGTGGGTGTGGGCGTTGGTCCGCCTGGAGCGCTTGACCTTGGACCGCACGCCCACCTCCCACAACCGGTGGGCGCTGGCATCCGTCTCAGTGATGGGTGTGGTCGCCGTGTTGCTGGCCCTGCTCGGCCGCGTCGCCAACCTCAACCTGGAAAACCCGGTGCCCCTGCGCTGGAGCGATGCATTCTTTTCCGGCAACAGCCAAGTGGCCGCCGTGGGGCTGAACCCGGTGCTGTTTCTGTACGACACCCTGAAAACTGGCCAATCGCAGTTCGATGAAGCCCTGGTGCGCCAGTATTATCCGCAAATCGCCAAGTACCTGGGGGTGGATCGGCCGGATGCCCGGCAGTTGGACTTCAAGCGCCATCAAGGCGTACAGCCCTATCGGCTGGCCGGCGAGCGCCCGCCGAACGTGATCTTTGTGATGCTCGAATCCCTCGGCACCAGCGCCGTCGGTGCCTACGGCAACCCACTCAATCCCACGCCGAACCTGGACAAACTCGCCACGCAGAGCTGGTTCTTCAAGCATTTCTACGTGCCGGTCACGGGCACCGCCAAGACCGTCTGGGCCAGCATCACGGGCGTACCCGACGTCACCCGCCAGGAAACGGCCACGCGCAACCCGCTGATCACCCGGCAGCACACACTGATCAACGCGTTCGAAGGCTATCGGAAGTTCTACATGATCGGCGGCAACGCCGGTTGGGCCAATATCAATGCATTGATCCGCCAGAGCATCGACGATGTGCAGCTGTTTGAAGAGAGCGACTGGCGAACGCCACGGGTGGACGTGTGGGGCATTTCCGACCTGGACCTGTTCAAGGAGAGTGACGAACGGCTGCGCGCCGTCCCCAAGGACCAGCCGTTCTTCGCTTACCTGCAAACCTCCGGCAACCATCGCCCCTTCACCATCCCCAAGCACAACGACGGCTTCCAGGTGAGTGATGTGACGCTGGAACAAGCCCAGGCCGCCGGTTCGCGCAGCGTCGAGCAATACAACGCGGTGCGCCTGCTGGACTACAACATCGGCCGTCTGATGGAGATCGCCAAGGCCGGCGGCTACTACGACAACAGCATCTTTGTGTTCTTTGGCGACCACAACACACGCATCAGCCAGATCCCGCACATGGCGCCCGCCTTCGAACAGCTGGGCCTGGAAAGCAACAACGTACCGTTGCTGATCCACGCCCCAGGCCTCGCGCCCCGCGTGATCGAAGAGGCCGTCGGCCTGGCCGACCTGTTGCCCACCGTGGCGGGCCTGGCAGGCATCCCCTTCACCAACGGCGCCATGGGCCGGGACATCCAGCAGCCCGCCCCCGAAGGCGAACGCGTGGTGCCGCTGGTGTTGCGCGAAGGCACCTTCCCGATCATCGGCGGCGTGACCCAGCACTTCCTGCTGCAGATGCAGCACGACGGCAGTTCACCCACCCTGCATGACCTGGCCTCGCCAACGCCCCGAGAAGACGTGGCCGCGCAACACCCTGAAGAGTTCCTGCGCTTGCAGGAACTGACGCGCGGCCTTCACGAAAGTGCGCGTCTGATGCTGCATCGCAACGTTCGTTAGCCGTGGCCAATAAGCGGTGATCTGAAGAACAGCGCGACCTCCGCCTTCGAGGTCGCGCGCAGCGTCAGCGAAAATCAGCACGTTTTCGATAGCAGTCCAGAAGCCAAGCCCACCCCTGTCGTCTCGCGAACGGGACAGACGTCTTCGTGCCTTAAAAAATATTCCCTTTAAAAACAATGAGCTAATGGAAATTTCAATGTATTTCCAAAAATTAGCTTGCGCGCTAAATTTCAATGCGATAATTTTCACTCAACTTCTTAGCGCGCAAACATTTAAGGCGCTAAAACCTAACCAGCACCGTCCGCATCTACTCTCAGGAGAAAGACCATGAAAGCACTCTACACCGCTGTAGCAACCGCCACCGGTGGCCGTGATGGCCGCGCTGTTTCGAACGACGGCATCCTCGACGTGAAGCTGACTACCCCCAAGGAACTTGGCGGCGCCGGCGGTGCGGCGACCAACCCTGAGCAACTGTTCGCCGCCGGTTACTCGGCCTGCTTCATCGGCGCGCTGAAATTCGTCGCCAGCCAGGGCAAGCGCAAGATCCCGGACGACGCCTCGATCACCGCCCACGTCGGCATCGGCCAGATCCCCGGCGGTTTCGGCCTCGACATCGACCTGCACATCAGCCTGCCGGGCCTTGATCAAGCCGATGCCCAGGCGCTGGTCGACGCGGCCCACCAGGTCTGCCCGTACTCCAACGCCACCCGCGGTAATGTCGATGTGCGCCTGCACGTCTCGGTCTGACGTCACGGGCCTTCCCGAACGTGCACACCGCCACAACAGGCAACCACCCGCTTCTTCTTTTTAAAGGTAGTGACTCATGAAAAAGCTTCTTTCTGGCCTGGCCCTCGCCACCGCTTTCGCAGCTGCCGGTCTTGCAAACGCGGCCGACGTCAAACCCACTGTCGTGCTAGTGCATGGCGCTTTCGCCGACTCTTCGAGCTGGAACGGCGTGGTAAAAATTCTGGAAAAGGACGGCTATCCGGTCATTGCGGCGGCGAACCCTTTGCGGGGCGTCAGCAGTGATGCCCAGGCCGTGGCGAGCATCGTCAAGAACATCAAGACGCCGGTGGTCCTGGTCGGCCACTCCTACGGCGGCTCGGTGATCAGTGAGGCGGCGTACGGCAACCCCAACGTGAAGGGCCTGGTGTACGTGGCAGCGTTCACGCCCGAGACGGGCGAGACGGCGGCGCAATTGTCTGGACGGTTCCCGGGCGGCACCCTGGCTTCGGCCTTGGCGGCCCCGGTGGACCTGGCCGACGGCGGCAAGGATCTGTACATCGAGCAGGACAAGTTCCACGACCAGTTCGCCGCCGATGTACCTGAGGCCGAAGCACGCCTGATGGCTGCCGGTCAGCGTCCGGTCACCGTCGCCGCGCTCAACGAAGCCGCGACCGACCCGGCCTGGAAAACCATTCCATCCTGGTTCGTGTACGGCGACAAGGACAAGAACATCCCGCCTCAAGCCATGGCGTTCATGGCAGAGCGTGCCCATTCTAAACAGACCGTCGTGGTGAAAGGCGCCTCCCACGTGGTGATGGTTTCCAACCCGAAGGTGGTGGCCAACCTGATCGAGAAAGCGGCGCAATAACACGCCCTCTGGCAACCGGGGACCGCTGGCAACAGGCAGCGGTCCTTGCTCATCTGCTGCAAGCTGCAACGGCCCGGCAGGCATTCCATCGGCACTGCACACGTCTAATCCTTGATGGCTCATAGCTATCTGTCGATAATCACGCCTCTTTAAAAAGCACATAAGGATTTGCTGTGAAGAAGCTCTACCTGGCTCTACCGTTCTGCGCCCTGCTGCTTCAAGGCTGCGGTGTGACCATGACCCGCTACGAACCCAACTTCCAGAACGTTCAACAGCTCAAGCAACAGGTGCCCATGCAGCCCGTGCGTGAAGCCCAGGTCGATGCCGATTCCGGCCAAGGGTCGCTGATGGTGCGCATGAACCCGATCTCTTCGCCTGCCGGTAGCGTTCCGCTGCACATCCAGGCAGCGATCAACGACGAACTGCGCCAGGCGGGTCTGCTGGACCCTCGCGCTGACCGTCAGCTGCAAGTCCGGTTGATCAAGAACCAGCTCACGGCCGGCATGGGCAGCGGTCATGGCGAGTTGTCCGCACGCTTCACGCTGCGCAAAGGCGACCAGGTTCTCTACGAAGCCACCAAGGACGTGCAGCGCGAATGGGACAGCAGTTTCTTCGGCCCGATCGCCATCCCGGCGGCCGCGAACAACTACAACCCGATGGTGCAGGACCTGCTCAAAAACTTGTACAGCGACCCGCAGTTCACTCAAGCGTTGAAGTAAGCAAAAAAAAAGAGCCGCAATCGCGGCTCTTTTTTTCAGCGGTGTCAGCCCCGTGGAATGCGGGTGTCGACAGCGGAGTATTTCGTGCGGTTGTTGTCGACCCAGTTCTTCAACAGCGCATTGACCTGGCGGTTGAAGGTGTCAGTGACGGCTGCCTTGGGGGTATTGCCTGCCAGCGGCAGGAACCAGATGCCCATCCAGGTGTTGATCGCGTCATGGTTGTTGGCTTTGCCCAGTGGCTGGCCACGCTCATCCACGGTTTCCAGGCTCATGGTGTACTGGTCCGTTGCCAGTGCAGGAATAATCCCGAGCGAGAAACCACTGATGAACGCCAAGACCAACTGACCGCCGCCTGGCGCGTGGTTGTAGACCTTCAGGCGCAGGCTGTAGTCACCGGGTTGCTTCTGGAATTCGTCGAAAACCACGCGGCCAAACAGCCCCGATTCATCGATGGTACGTTTCAGTTCGGGCTTGAGCATGTCGCGGGCCTGCGGCACTTCGGTGGCCTTGGCACTGTCAGGTTCGCCCTGATAGAAATCGAAGTCGACATAGACGTTCGGCTTGTTCGAATAACCGGCCATCGAAGGCAGGTTCACTGGGGCGACTTCATCCTTGGTGAAGCTGGCGCAGCCAGTGAGGCTCAAGGCCAGGACAAGACCTATGGCTTTTGCAAATTGCATATCAACTTCCTTGCGTAATGTTCTAGTTGCCGCTCACGAAGAGGGGTGCGGATTCTAGCGGGATCCACCCGAAATCAAAAGGCCATCACTTGGCTGGCCTCAATGCCTGCATGCAATCGTGCAAACAAGCGGTCACAGATCCAGGGTGCCTCTGATCAAGGCGTTGAGCACGCCCTCGACATCGGCGTCCTGCTCGTTCAACAGGCACAGCGGAATGCCTTGCAGGGCGGCTTGCGAGCCAGCCAGCCCCACCCCCGTCAGGGCCAGTGGGCAAGCGATGTCCATTTGTAACGAACGCAGGCGCGTGGCCAGGAGGGGGTTGACCGGCGCTTGCAACGCAATCACCAGCGCCGCCGGCTGGATGGCCGCGCACACCAGGGCAAGCTCTTGCAAGGGTTGCCCGCAACCGAGCACGTCGATGCGTTGCTGCTTGCCGCCCAGCAGCACGGCGGCGCACAGCAACTGCAGTTCGGCATGCCCTTCGGTACCGGCCAGCAGTACGTGCGGCGCATCCACCTGATCCCTCTGCAGGCGCAGCATCAGGCGATTGCGCAGGAACGTGTCGAGAAACAGCCATTGGCTGCACGCCCCCAACGCACTGCCCGCCGCCAGGTCTTGCCAGACCGGCATCAACACCTTGCGCAGTACCACAGCCTTGGGCAATAGCGTGAACAACCGGTGATAGAGGTCTTCCAGCGCCCGGGCATCGAAGGCCTTGGTGGCGTGCACGACGGCGGCACGCCAATCGTCAAGCGCGTTATCCTCGGGCGGGACCACCTCGTGCTGGCCTTCGAGCAGTTCGCCGACCTTGCTGATGGGCAGGCCACCGGCCGTCCAGCGCAGGATGTCGCGTATGCGCTGTACATCCTCGACCGTGTACAACCGATGACCACCGTCGGTGCGTTGCGGGCGGATCAACCCATGGCGTCGTTCCCAGGCACGCAATGTCACCGGATTGATGCCGGTCAGGCTGACCACGTCACGCATGGGCAGCAAATCGGGTGGGGTGGCTTCAGTCATACGAGGGGTTTATCCGAAAGGTGGCACATTCTAAACCCATACAGTCTTTCTGCGGCGAGCATCCGTAGGTCATCATGTGGCAAACCGCACCGAGGCTTCGCACAGGTGCGCTACGCAGACCGCTGCATAATTTCGTGGGTGGGCCCAATGATCGACGCAAAGCTGCTGCAATTGATGGTCGAAAACTCCAACGATGGCATCGTCGTCGCCGAGCAGGAGGGCAACGACAGCATCCTCATCTATACCAACCCGGCCTTCGAACGCCTCACCGGCTATAGCGCCGACGACATCCTCTACCAGGACTGCCGCTTTCTCCAGCGCCAGGATCATGATCAGGCGGGCATCGCCGCTATCCGCGAGGCGATCAGCCAGGGCCGGCCCTGCCGTCAGGTCCTGCGCAACTATCGCAAGGACGGCAGTCTGTTCTGGAATGAATTGTCCATCACGCCCGTGCACAACGAGGCGGACCAGTTGACGTACTACATCGGCATCCAACGCGACGTTACGGCGCAGATTGCCGCCGAGGAACAGGTTCGCGCGCTGGAAGCAGACGTCGCGGAACTGCGTCGGCAACTCGCCGAGATCAATCGTTGAAACAAAAAACTGTACAAGAGGATTGACTTGTACAGATTTAACCGTACGCTTCAGCCATACCTGTACAACATTTCTTTTTTGTACAGGATTGCCTGGAGTGCCGTATGTCAGCCTACCTGCAGCAATTCGCCGAGGACTTTGCCAGTCTCACGGGAGACAACCTCGATGCACTGGAAAAGCTGTACAGCGAAGACATCATCTTCCGTGATCCCCTGCATCAGATCCAGGGCCTGAAGGACCTGCGAGCCTACTTTACCGAGCTGTACGCCAACGCCCACGACATCCGCTATGCCTTCACCAGCGCCGACGAAGTCCAGCCTGGGCAAGGTTACCTGCGCTGGACCCTGCAGTTCCGTCATCCACGCCTGGCCCGCGGCGAGCAGATCACCCTGCAAGGCTGCAGTCATTTGCAGTGGAGCGACCGGGTCCATTTCCACCAGGATTATTTCGACGCCGGCGCCCTGCTCTATGAACACATCCCGGTCATGGGCGGCGCCATCCGCTGGCTCAAGGGCCGGTTGGCATGAGCCGTTGCTGGCTGACCGGCGCCAGTAGCGGCATCGGGGCCGCGCTCGCGCAACACCTGCTGGAGCAAGGCCATCAGGTGGCATTGGGCGGTCGCCACGCAGATAGCCTCGCACCTCTGGCGGAGCGGTTTCCCGGCCAGGTATTGCTGGCCATCGGCGACCTCGACGACCCGGAGCAAGTGGCCGGGATCGCCACCCGGATCCAGCTTGCCTGGGGAGCGCTGGACATGGCGATCCTCAATGCCGGCACCTGCGAGTACCTGGAACCGGGCCATTTCGACCCCGCCGTGGTCGAGCGAGTGATGCGCACCAATCTCATGGGGGTCAGCCACTGCCTGGCGGCCGCCCTGCCCTTGCTGCGCAATGGCCAGCGACCCCACCTGGTGGTGATGGGCAGTTCGGTGACCTGGCTGGCCTTGCCCCGCGCCGGTGCCTACGGCGCGTCCAAGGCGGCCGTGCGGTATCTGGTGGAGTCGCAGCGTATCGACCTGGCCCGCGAGGGCATCGACGTCACCCTGGTCAACCCCGGCTTCGTCGACACGCCACTGACCCGTCGCAACGACTTCCCCATGCCGCAACTGTGGTCGGCGCAGCGCGCCGCACGGCATATCGCCAAGCGTCTGCCCCGACGGCCGCTGGAGATCAACTTCCCCGGCATTTTCACCCTGGTGTTGCGCCTGCTCGGGGCCATGCCCGCGTGCCTGCGCCTGAAGCTGGGCCAACGCCTGGCCCGCCATGAACAGGATTGACGATCGATGCGTATAGCAATCATCGGCAGCGGCATCGCGGGCCTGACCTGCGCCCACCTGCTGTCACGCAAACACGAAGTGACGGTGTTCGAGGCCGCCGAATGGGTTGGCGGTCACACCCACACCGTCGATGTGGCCTGGCGTGGCGAGCACTATGCCATCGACACCGGCTTCATTGTCTTCAACGACTGGACCTATCCGAACTTCATCCGCTTGCTCGATCAGCTCAAGGTCGCCTCACGACCGACCGAGATGAGCTTCTCGGTGCATGACCCGCTCACCGGCCTGGAATACAACGGTCACGACCTGAACACGTTGTTCGCCCAGCGTCGCAACCTGGTGTCGCCGGGATTCTGGGGAATGCTGCGCGATATTCTGCGCTTCAATCGCCAGGCGCTCGCCGACCTGGACGAGCAGCGTATCGACGCCAGCACCACCCTGGGCAGCTACCTGCGGGCCCAGGGCTACGGCCAGCGCTTCATCGAGCATTACATCGTGCCGATGGGGGCGGCGATCTGGTCGATGTCCCCCGCGGACATGCTCGACTTTCCCCTGCAGTTCTTCGTGCGCTTTTGCCGCAACCATGGCTTGCTGTCGGTGAATCAGCGTCCGCAATGGCGGGTCATCGAAGGCGGCTCGCGCAGTTACATCGCGCCGTTGTGCCAACCGTTCGCGCAACGTATCCGGCTCAACTGCAAGGTTCACCGGGTCAGCCGCGACGAAGTCGGCGTAACGCTGACCAGCGCCGCCGGCCCGGAACGCTTCGACAGCGTGGTGTTCGCCTGCCACAGCGACCAGGCCCTGGCGCTGCTGGAAGCGCCCAGCCCGCAGGAACGCGCCGTACTGGGCGCCATCCGCTACGCCGACAATGACGTCGTGCTGCACACCGACAGCCGCCTGCTGCCGCGCCGCAGGAGGGCCTGGGCCAGCTGGAACTATCGTCTCGGCGGCAGCGACCAGGCCCCGGCGGCCGTGACCTACAACATGAACATCCTGCAAGGTATCCAGGCATCGGAGACCTTCTGCGTAAGCCTCAACCAGACAGCGTTGGTGGACCCGGCAAAGATCATCGCCCGCTTCCAGTACGACCATCCGCAGTACAGCCTGGCCGCATCGGCTGCGCAAGCGGACCACGCGCAACTGCAAGGCCAGCAATTGAGTTACTACTGCGGTGCCTATTGGGGCAACGGCTTTCACGAGGACGGGGTGGTCAGCGCGCTGAAGGTGGCTGAGCATTTCGGAGAAACATTGTGAACAGCAGCCTTTGCCTGGGCTGGATCAGCCACCGTCGCCTGTCGCCACGGCGCCATGCCTTCCGCTACCGGATCGGCCTGTTCTACCTGGACCTGGACGAGCAAGCCTGGCTGCTCGGCCTGTCGCGCTGGCTGGGGCGCTGGCGCCTGGCACCGCTGAGCTGGCGCGAGAGCGACTACCTGCCGGCGCGGACCCGTCAAGGCGAGTCACTGGCCCAGGCCGCCCGCCTGCTGGTCGGACAGGCCACGGGACAAACACCCGAGGGCCCGGTCCACCTGCTCACGCAGTTGCGTTGCTGGGGCCTGTCGTTCAACCCGGTGAGTTTCTATTTCTGCCACGACCGCGACGGGCGCCTGGCGGCGATCCTGCTCGAAGTGCGCAACACGCCGTGGCGTGAGCGATTCCACTACGTGCTGCCGGTGCAAGACGACCTCGCCAAACCGTTCGCCGTGGCCAAAGCCTTCCATGTGTCGCCGTTCATGCCGATGGACATGGACTATCGCCTGCGATTCGCCCTGGACGAACAGCACGTGCGCATCCACATGGAGAACTGGCAAGGCACCGACAGGGTTTTCGAGGCCGACCTCGCCTTGCGCCGCCAGCCGCTGGATCGAAAGGCGTTGCATCGATACATCCTGACGTTCCCCTGGATGAGCCTGCGCACTGTCTCGGCCATTTACTGGCAAGCCTTGCGCCTGTTGTTCAAGCGCACCCCAATCCATGACCACACGACCCGCCCGGGCGACCTGGCGCTCGGCCAACCTTGCGAGAACCCCGACCATGTCCAATTCCACCCTGAGCGTTAGCAAGTCCACGGGCCTGGCGCCTTTGCTCGGCGGGCTGGCCCGCACCGCCGTGCTCGCTCAACTGGGCAAGCTGCGCCACGGTCACCTGCGGCTGCTCAGCCATGGGCGGCAATGGAACTTCGGTGATGCCGCCAGCCCGTTGCAGGCCGAAGTGGAGATCCTCGACGACACCACCTGGGGCATGATCGCCGGCAACGGCTCAATCGGCGCGGGCGAGGCCTATATCCACGGCTTCTGGCGCAGCCCGGACCTGGCCTTGGTGACCCGCCTGTTCGTCGCCAACCTGGACGTGCTCGATGCCCTTGAAGGCGGCCTGGCGCGCCTGGGTCGCCCGGCCCTGCGACTGCTGCATCGGTTGAACCGCAACAGCCGACGCGGTTCCCGGCGCAACATCCTAGCCCACTACGACCTGGGCAATGCCTTGTTCGAGCGGCTGCTGGACCCGACCATGATGTACTCCGCCGCCCAGTTCGAGCACGCCGGGCAAACACTGGAACAAGCCCAGTTGCACAAGCTGGAAAACATTTGCCAGAAGCTTGAGCTGCGCCCCGACGATCATCTGCTGGAGATCGGCTGCGGCTGGGGCAGCCTGGCGATCCACGCGGCCATCCGGCACGGTTGCCGGGTCACCACCACGACCCTTTCCGAAGCGCAGTACGCCTATACCGTGCAGCGCGTGCAGGCCCTGGGGCTGGAGCAGCGCGTGACGGTGCTGCGCGAAGACTACCGCGACCTCAAGGGCACCTTCGACAAGCTCGTCTCGATCGAAATGATCGA
The DNA here is from genome assembly GCF_036693845.1 of Pseudomonas sp. MS646. Taxonomy (NCBI): domain Bacteria; kingdom Pseudomonadati; phylum Pseudomonadota; class Gammaproteobacteria; order Pseudomonadales; family Pseudomonadaceae; genus Pseudomonas; species Pseudomonas sp. MS646. Next base: position 2,337,441 of record NZ_CP144763.1, on the reverse strand, counting down.
GGCTGTCGGCCACCGCTACCTGCCGGTGTATTTCCGCCAATGCGCGGCACTGCTCAAACCCGAGGGCCTTATGCTGTTGCAGGCGATCACCATCCGAGACCAGCGCTATGCCCAGGCACGGCGCTCGGTGGACTTCATCCAACGCTACATCTTCCCCGGCGGCGCCCTGCCCTCGCTGAGCGTGATGCTCGACACCGCCAGCCGTCACACCGCCCTCAACCTCGTGCACCTGGAGGATTTCGGCCTGGACTACGCCCGCACCCTGGAACATTGGCGCGATAACTTGCGACAGGCGCGTACCGAACTGACGACGCTGGGCTACGACGATACGTTCCAGCGTCTGTGGGAGTTCTACCTGTGTTATTGCCAGGGCGGTTTCCAGGAGCGCGCCATTGGTGTGGCGCACCTGCTCTGGGCCGCGCCCCAGGCAAGGCGTGCGGCCTTGCCTGGACAGGCTTGATGCCCAGGCGATGGCTGGTCGCCAATGCCCTCTGGTTGCAGGTCGGCTGGTGGATCTGCGTACTAGGGGCTCAGCATCCCTGGCTGTTGTTGCTGGTGCCCGTCGGCCTGGCCCTGCATCTGTGGCTGTGTCCGGACTTCAATGGCGAGGTAAAGGCCCTGCTGCGCACCGCCCTGGTCGGTTGTGCGCTGGATAGCCTGCTAGGGGCGTTGAACGTATTCCGCTTCGACAGCTGGCCGCTGCCCCTGTGGCTGGCGCTGTTGTGGCTGGTCCTGGCCAGCGGCTTGCGCCACAGCCTGGCCTGGACCGGCCGGCCCGTCTGGCGCGCGGCGGTGCTCGGCGCAGTGGGAGGTCCGTTGGCCTACCTGGGCGGCGCCAGGGTGGCACAGGTCGAGCTGCCGCTGGGCGTCATGGAAACGGGCATCCTGTTGAGCGCGGTCTGGGCATTGGCCTTTCCCCTGCTTGTGCGCCTCGCGGCGTGGCGCTGAGCCGCTGCCTCTCTACCACTGGCTAGCCAGCGTCAACGGCAGCCGCAAGGGCGCGATGGGGCCGTCACGCTGCCCACACATCTCATCATGCACCACATGCTGCACCAACGTGCACGGCACGGGTGGCAGATCGATCAGCAACTGGCGCAGCTCGGTGGATGAACGCAATCGAACAGGCTGGCCCTGGGCATCGCTCAGGGTGACCGGACCGGTACCGGTCATGGCGCGCAGGAGGTAGAAGCCGCCTTCCAGCGACAGCAACTCAAGCGCTTCGACTTCACCGGCCGTGACTCGCTCAGTGAGTTGACTCAAATTCATGGCGTGCCCTCCGGCAAGCGGCGGAAGAACAAGGTGATCTGGCCGATCTCCACCCCCAGTTTGCTCATGCTCGAACGGTTGATCAGGGTGTCTTCATCCATCAGGTACATCCAGTCGTCCAGGTCCACTTCCCAATGCCGTCCTTCCACGGGCAAGTCCAATCGGTAACGCCAACGCAGTGCGTTACCGGCCACTTCGCCCCGGGCCTCGCCGATCACATCCCCGGCGGTTCCGCGCCAACGACCCGGGCCGTCCGGCACAATCGTCCAGGTACGCTGCTGTCGCGTGCCGTCGCTGTAGAGGAAGTGTTCATCGAGGATCAGACGCTCGCCTTCACGGCGACTGTCGATGCGAACGTGGAAGCGCTTGACCACTTCTCCGGACCGCTTCTGGAACATCCCCCAGGCCTGCACCGGTCGCGAGAAGAACGCCGCCAGGTCCAAGCGCGGTTGTTCCCCGGCATAGTGCTCGACGCCGACATTGCCGCAACTGCCGAGAAACAGGCAGGCCACCAGCAAAAGTGCTTTGTACATGTTCAGGTCCCTCGGTCGTTGTCCGCCAGGCCTAGCAGGCGCTGGCGCAATTGTGGGTCGCGGGCCCGCGGATCCAGCCAGATGGCGAAGAACGCCCGGGCAAACACCGGGTCGGCCACTTCATGGCTGAGCTTGCCGTCCACGTAGAAGCGGCAACCCTTGCCCGGCAGGTACAGGCCAGTGATGCGCATGCCGGGGCGCACGTCCACGAATGCGGCCTGCATCGCCTGGGTCCAGGCCTCAACGGATTGGGCTGTCAGGCTGCCGGGGCCTAGCCGCTGCATTTCCTCGAGGCTGACCTGCACCAGCGTTTCCCGGGATATCGATCGGTGATAAAGCAACTCCAGCGCGAAGGGCTGGTTCCAATCCTGTACCGGGCCGGCGGTCCATAACCGGGCGGTATACAGGCGCAGGCCGAACCAGGTGAAATCGCCCTCCCCCAGCCGTTGCGCGGTGGGCAGCGTCGTTCGCCAGTCTGCGGCGGCCGAGGCCATCACCGTCAGCATCAGGCAAAGGCAGGCCCAACGAACAGAGTGCGCCATGGAGAACCTGTAGAATACGAAAATATCTGTACAAGATTAGTTTCTTGTACAGATAAATTCAAAATTTGTATAGATTTATGCGCAGTCCCTGGTGAGGAGTTTTCATGCTGTACGTAGTCATGCTCGGCGGTCGTCACCCCCGAGCCAGCATCGAAGTACACGACGTGGTGTTCGCCCAAGCGGACTCACTCGAACAGGCGTACCCCCAACTGCGCCAGGCGTGGTTCGGCAGCCGTCAGGGTTTGCATATCGATTCCTGGCTGGAAATCGACGGCATCGACACCTACCGCGTCGAATTCAGCTCGATGGCCCCAGGCCCCGACGAACCCAAGCTGTTTTTCATCAACCTGGGTGGCTACGAGCGCGAAGTGTTTGGTGAAGCCCACCGCTACCTGCTGGTAGTGGCCCGAGACAAGACCCAGGCCAAGCAATTGGGCAAGCGCCGCATGCCGGCGGATTGGCTCAAGGCCCACACCGACGCCGTGCTCCAGGTGGACGATTGCCTGCCGGTGGACTGGGTAAACGGCCATACGTCCACCTGGTCACGGGGGCTCACAAGGGGATGGGTCAATACAGCGACTACAGTCTGATCTGAAGATCTGATTGCCTGCCAACGACTGAAATCCCCAAGCAAAACGGCTTCAATGCGCCTGGCCGATTGTCAGGCCCCGAACGCGCCATCAATGGTGTGCATCGCGCCTGTGACGAAACCGGCCTCCGGGCCAGCCAGCCAAGCGACCATGGCCGCCACCTCTTCCGGCCTTCCATGGCGTTTGATGGCCATGAAACTGTGCATGAGATCCTTCATCGGTCCGTCCGCCGGGTTCGCGTCGGTGTCAATCGGACCGGGCTGGACCACATTGACGGTAATTCCACGCGGCCCGAAATCCCGGGCGAGTCCACGGGCCAGCCCTTGCAGCGCGGATTTGCTCACGGCGTAGGACGCCATCCCAGGGACCGGCATCCGATCACCGTTGACGGAACCAATGATGAGGATACGTCCTCCTTCGGGCATCCGCCGGGCCGCTTCCACTGCTGCGAAGTAAGGCGCATGAATGTTGATCCGAAAGAGCCGCTCGATCGCATCCGGGTCCTGCTCCAGCGCATCGCCGAAAATCGCGATGCCTGCATTGACCACCAGCACATCCAGAGGACCGCTGTCGCGCACCCGCGCGATGACCGCATCACGGTCGGAACTGTCGGTCTCGACGGCGATGCTGTTTGTTTCGTTGGCAAGCTGCTCAGCGGCCTGTTTCGAGCCGGCATAACTGAACGTCACCGCAGCCCCCTCCGAGGCGAAACGCCGCACGATCGCAGCCCCAATTCCCCGGCTGCCGCCGAGCACCAAAACAGATTTATCGTTGAAAGCTGACATGTGATTCTCCTGGAAATCGCGGGTTCTATTACACGCTGCCGATCATTTGCTCGCTTCTTTCCCAGAGCGCTTGCGCCTTGGAAGGATCAAGCGCGTACGACCTCGCGCCATCAGCAAACGGGTTCGAGGTATCGACAATCGGCGCGACCGCGCAATCTTCGAGGTAACGTCCGCCAATCGCGTCTTTTTCTGCGAGGACGGCGGCCCAGACCGAGGTGGCCGCCGCTTGTGGAATCGATTTGAGTTCCAGGGGCGGCAGACCTGCTTCGGCCCGCGCGTTGCCCACGGTTTCAAAAAGGCCCTGCAACGCTTCCTGCGGGAAATGGCGCGGTAGATCGGTCAGGCTGTTGCCAGGCATCACCGCCGCGGCGCGGATGCCACGGCTGCGGTGCCGTTGGTCAAAGGCAACGGCGAACAGTGTGGTGGCTGTTTTCGAGCGGCCGTAGGCGACAAAGGGGTCGTAGGCCTGTTGTTCGAAATTCGGATCGTCCAGATCGATGTCGGCGACGCGATGCGCCTGGGAGGACAGCACCACCAGGCGTCCGTTGTCGACGAGCAGCGGCGCGATGCGATTGATCAAGGCGAAATGGCCCAGGTGATTGGTTCCTAGCTGGACCTCGAAACCATCGACCGTATGCCCGAACGGCGTTGCCATCACACCCGCATTGGCAATGATGGCGTCGAAGGACTGGCCATTGGCAAGTAACCTGTGCGCGGTGGCGCGAACGCTTTGCAAGGAGGCCAGGTCCAGCTCGAGCAACGCCAGGCTGCCCCCCGCTCGCGCAGCTTCTTCAAAAACCGAAGCCGTGGCCTTCTCGGCTTTGGCGAGGTCTCTGACCGTCCCCACCACCGTGGCACCGTGGGCAACCAATGAGCGTGCGGTTTCCAGGCCAATGCCCGAAGACACGCCGGTCACCAGGTAGCGCTTGCCATTGAGTTCGAGACCGGAGAGCACGTCGTCCGCGGTCGACTTTGCGCCAAACTTATTCGTCATTTGATATCCCTTGTTCATGCACTGGAAAATTTCGACCGGCTCGACCTGCGTCGAGGGTCATTCGAACGTCCTGCGCGCTACCCGCACAGCGAGGACTGACTGCATTTAAATTTCATAATCACCGTTACAGTAACGACTGTTATTAAATTGACCTTGCCCCAGGGTGTCAAGGCATTTAATATCGATCGTTATGAAAAAACGGAGGTAAGAAATGGGTCGTCAGCGCGAGTTCGACGTGGATCAGGCGTTAGAGGCTGCCCTGGGTGTGTTCTGGCGCAAGGGCTACGAGGGCACCTCGTACACGGACCTCACGCAGGCCACCGGGGTGGAGCGGCCAGGCCTGTATTCGGCGTTCGGCAACAAAGAGGCCCTGTTCCGCCGGGCGCTGGAGCGCTACTACGAGGTCTACCTCGCTTTCTTCCCCGAAGCGATGTTGCAGCCGACCTCGCGCCAGGTGGTCGAGCACATCCTGCGGGGGGTGGCCGAACTCAATACCCGCTACCCCGACCGCAGGGGATGCCTGGGTATACAGGGAGTGCTGGCCGGCTCGGACGACGCCGAACCCATCCGGCAAGCGCTGATTGAGGCACGGGCAGAGGGAGAGACGGCACTGCGCGAACGGTTCGAGCGGGCCAAGGCTGAGGGCGATCTGCCCGAGTCGGCCAACTGCGCTGCCCTGGCGGCGTTCATCATGGCGGTGACCCACGGCATGGCCGTTCAAGCCAAGGCTGGCTTCAGCCGTGAAACACTCGAGGCGGTGGCCGACCAGGCCTTGTCGACCTGGCCATAGCCTTTGTAATGCGTGGTTGTCCCTCAGGTCACTGCGGTCCCTTGCCTCGGACTATCAACTCGGCCGGCCGCAATGGCTAATGCCGTGTCGCTGCGTCAACGAAGACCGACAGATCGCGATTGAAACGTTCGGCCTCCTCCAGGAAAGGAGCATGCCCCGAGTTCGGATAAAACTTGCCGAGGACTGAGGCATTCAACGCCTTGGCGCGATTGAACGAAGGTTCAGCCTGCACTAGGGCGTCGCGCGCCCCATAAATCAACAACAATGGCTTGTGCATCGCGCCCAGGCCCTTGGGGGCGTCCAGCGACATGCCATGCACCGCTTTCTGCATGTTTTCCGACGCCATGGCCGCATTCGCCACCAAGCGCTGGAACGTATCGGCATCAGGCCGCGTGGCAAAACACAGCGCGACAAACTCACGTTCGGCATCGAGATGGGTCTTGAGATCAGGCGATGCCATTCCACTGTACACACGAGTGTGCGCAACGATTTGCTCGGGTTTCAGCTCAATCACACCCCCCACGTACACGGCACCGGCAATCTTCGCGTCGCCATAGGCTGCCAGGTAATTTGTCGCCACCGCCGCCCCCAGCGACCACCCCACCAGCACAGGCCGTTGGGCGCCGGAGCCCGCAATCACCGCGGCCAGATCATCAGCCCAACGGCGTCCATCACGATAGGCATCGGCACGCTCGGGCCGGCCGGAACCGCCATGCCCCCTCAGGTCGTAGGTAATGAGACGGTAGCGCTGCAGTTCAGGGCTATTGACCTGCTTTTCCCAACTCAGATGGCTGCCCAGCAAGCCGTGAATAAAGAGGATGGGTGAACCATTCGGGTCTCCCGCTTCTTGCACGGCAATGGACACGCCATCGGGCGCCGTCACGGTGTACGGCTGCACGGCAGCCTGTGCCAGCAAAGACACGCCCATGAGCGCGATGCCGGCACACCCGCTTCGCCAGGGGTTGAAGGCCTTGAAAGACATCATGTTAAAGCTCCTGCGAATGGAAAGCGCGCAGCCTAAACCCTGACATTAGTGTCACGGTCAAGCAGCAATGCTATGGTTCGATCCATGAACCAGACATCGCCTCCCGCCCCGCTGAAGATTGGTGCCCTGGCACGAGCAACCGGCGCCAGCGTGCGCTCGATTCGTCATTACGATCAGCAAGGCTTGCTCACGTGCACGCGGGCCGATAACGGCTACCGGGCATTCCCCGCAGTCGCCATCACGCAGGTCAAGCAAATCCAGCGCCTGATCGCCAGCGGCTTCAGCCTGGATGAGATCCGCACCTTCCCCGACTGCATGCTGCTGATCGAAGGGGCGAAAGCCTGCGCTAACATCACCGACACCCAGCGCAAGCGGCTGGCGATGCTCGAACAGCAGATCGAAGCGCTCGAACACCAACGCCAACGCTTGCGCGCCATGCTGATTGAAGGCTCGGAGCCCGATCAGGCGCCCTGACCGCGTCGACTGCAACATTGCTCCCAGCGCCAGACGCTACCATTCGAAATTCGAATGGGACCCATGACGCTTATTCGCTTTTCTGAACCCCACGATTGCTTCCACAATGGCGCCCCTGTAGCGGTACAACTTGAGGCAGTCGTGAGGTGAAGGTGTGTTGAGTGTCGATGCGGGCTCCGTGAGCCTGGATAGGAACCTGGTGTGGAGTGGCTTCAAGCAGCTGTTACCGATTTCCCTGTTCGTGATTGTCTTCGCCGTTGCCTTCGGCCTTGCCGCTGCGCAAACCGGCCTGGACGCAACGTCAACCTTGCTGATGAGCACGCTGGTATTCGCCGGCGCCGCGCAATTTGCCGTGCTTGACCTGTGGGGGCCGCACGTTCCGGTGCTGCCGCTGGTGGTGACGGTATTCGCGATCAATGCCCGGCATCTGCTGATGGGGGCCACGTTGTATCCCTGGCTGCGGGAACTGCCCCGGGCCCGGCGCTATGGCGTGATGCTGGTGGTCTCGGACGCCAACTGGGCGATGTCCATGCAGGCGTTCAGCAACCGCAAGCCAGGCCTGGGCCTGCTGTTTGGCGGTGGCCTGGCGCTGTGGTCGGCCTGGGCGCTCGGCAGTTGGCTGGGGTTGAAGTTCGGCAGCGTCATCCAGGACCCGGTGAGCCTCGGCCTGGACATGGTCATGGGCTGCTTTCTGCTCGCCATGGTACTCGGAGGCCAAAAGAACCTGCGCATGCTGATCATCTGGAGCGTGGCCGCCGGTGCGTCGTTGCTGGCGTACAGGTACCTGCCTGAAAACGCCCACGTGGTCACCGGGGCATTGGCCGGTGGTGTGCTGGGCGCGGTCTGGACGGAGAAAAAACATGAGCATTGAGACCTCAGGCTACGGCACATTCCTCATCATCCTGATCATGGCCGTGGTGACCCTCGCGACGCGTTGGGGCGGCGTGTTCGTGATGTCATTCGTCCCGATCAACTACCGGGTGCAGCAGTTCATCAACGCCATGTCCGGCTCGGTACTGGTGGCGGTGCTCACGCCGCTGGCGGTCACCGGTGACAACGGTGCGCGGCTGGCCCTGCTGACGACCGCCGTCATGATGCTAACCCTGCGCAAGCCGCTTCCAGCAATTGCCGCCGGGATCCTGATGGCGGCTTTATCCAGGCAATTCTAGGTTTGTCTTGTACTATGCCCGTCTCCAACCACCTATGAATGAGACCAATGGACCTGCACTCAATCCTGGCCTTTACACTGGTCGCCGCGATTGCCATCGCAAGCCCCGGCCCTGCGACCGTGATGGCGATCAATAACAGCCTGGCCTACGGGCCGCGGTACGCAGTATGGTCTTCGCTGGGCAATGCCTGCGGGCTGTTCTGCCTGTCGGCGGCGGCGATGTCCGGCCTGGGTGCCCTGCTTGCCAGCTCCGAATGGATGTTCAACGCGGTGAAGGTCCTGGGTGCCGGTTATCTGTTCTACCTGGGCGCCAGGCAATTGCTCACTCGGCAGCCGATCCTCGCCCAGCAGATCCAGCCAGACGGAACAGTCCAAGCCCCGTCGCGCAAAAAGCTCTACAAGTCGGCGTTCCTGACCGCTGCCACCAACCCCAAGGCGACGATGTTCTTCACCGCCCTCTTCCCACAATTTATCGACCAGGGCGCAGCGCTGTTGCCGCAATTCCTGTTGCTCACCTCGATATTCATGGGGTTGTCGTTGGTGTCACTGAGTCTGTACGCAGCCGCTGCGGCCCAGGTCAAAGGCCTGCTGACCCGTCCAGCGTTCTCCATATGGATCAGCCGGCTGGTGGGCTCGACGTTCATCGGTTTTGGCGCCGCCATCCTTGCGATGCGTCGACCTGTTTCCTGAAGGGCCTTGGGCGACTCTTCCGTGGCTTCGTCCGACATGCGCAACTTGTCACGCGGGTGGAAAATCCTCATAACACTTAGGCAAGTAACCCCAGATCCTCAACACATCGCCACGCACTTCGAATTCGAATCCAATCCGTGCGACCACTGCCGATAGTTCGTCGGTGTGGTCGATGGTTGTCCGGGCCAGCAGCCGTCCCCGGAACGGGCCTTCTTGCGTCAGGCCGATGTCGAACCATTCGACGCAGGCGAATGGAAACGGCAAATGGTAGAACCATTCCACATCCCACCCCGAGATGTAGCCGGAGACTGACTTGTACCGCCAGGACGGGCACCATCCCTCGCGCTGGCGGAAATGGCTGATCAGTTCATCCCACTTGGTGTTGTTTGACGCACTCGCCAGGTTTCTTGCAGCCACGGCGGCGCTGATCTTCTTGCGCATCGCCTCGTCGTGGCCAATGCCGGCTGTTGGCAGTTCGTTCATGCGCGGTCCACCTGTCAGCTACTCCACATACCGCAACCAAAGGTGCGTACGCCCGTTGATCGCCGCCATGACCCGGGCAATCACCGTTTCGCGGTCTTCGTCACGGGTGTTGTACAACGCACAGAAATCCGCCGCCACCGCAAGGGCCTCCTCTGGGGCGGGCGGTTCTGCGCGCAGGTAGCCGAGATAGGATGCCCCCACCCCGATCAATTCATAACCATGAGTCAGCGCAAAATGGCGGGCCACCGCGAAGTTCTGCGCGGGGTCCAGGTCGCAAGTGAAGTAGCCATTGGGGAAAGCGGCGAGCGCCTGGTAACTCTGTTCAACCGGCACCACGAGTGCCGAGAGCGGCTGGTCGAGCAATGACACCGGGTCTTGCTGATACGCCTCCCACTCTTGCAGGGCTGTTGTGTCGAGGGTCAGGCCGTGGGCGCAGGCGTCCTGGAATGACGTGGCCGCGACCAGGTTCATGAAATTGCGATAGCCGATGGCGAATTCGGCCTTGGTCGTGGGATACCCCAGGTACTCGCCGTTTTCAAAGCATTCGGGCGGCAACCCGGCGATGTCCTGCTCGGATGCACTATCCAGCCCCAGGTTGTCCCGTGCATGCCCGCAGGTGTAGCGGGCCTGGTGCAGGTCATCAAGCGAAAGCAATGGCTTGGTACCTGGGTGACGGGCCGCGATGTGCTGATAAGCGCCGTGCACGTCATCGAAGCTGGAGATGCCGCTGACGCTGTATTCATCGCAGGTGCCTGCGGACGGATTATGAGGCATTGCGTGACCGCGAAACTGGATGTCCATCGAAGGGTTACCTGCTCCATAGAAGTCATGAGGCGAGCGACTGGGCTCGGATCGCTCGCCATCGTTACACCGCTCCTCGCCACAATCAAATGGTGGCAGCTCTTATGCAGCGAGTCAGATTTGCGCCAGGCCACCGTCGACCGCGAGTTCGCCAGCGGTCATGAAGCTGCTGTCCTGAGAGGCAAGAAAGGCCGCCGCCGCGCCAAGCTCGGCCGGATCAGCCATGCGCTGGAGCGGGTTCATCGAGGCGAAGACCTTCATGCCCTCCTCGCCCAGCGCCTGCTTGGCGAGTTCGGTCGCCGTCGGCCCGGGCGACAGCACGTTCACCCGGATGCCGGTGCCCTTCAGGTCCAGCGCCCAAGTCCGCGCGAGGTTGCGCACTGCCGCCTTGCTGGCGCTGTAGGCACTGAAGCCCGGCGCCCCCGTGGTACCGGCACTCGAACCGGTCAGGATGATCGAGCCACCCTGGCCCATCAGCGGTAGCGCCTTCTGGACCGTGAAGATCGCCCCCTTCACATTGGTCTCGAAGATTTCGTCAATGTGTTCGGCAGTGATTTCGCCAAGCACAAGCTGGCTTCCCGCCCCGGCGTTGGCGAAGACGATGTCGAGGGTCCCGCGCTCGGCCCTCACCGCCGCGTAAAGTCGGTCGAGGTCGGACAGGTCGGAAACCGAGCCCTTCACCGCACGGGCATTGGCCCCGAGTTCGGCCACGGCGGCATCGAGCGCCTCTTGCCGGCGACCGAAAATGAAGACAAAAGCCCCTTCCTCTATGAACCGTTTTGCCGCCGCAAGGCCGATCCCGGTAGCACCGCCGGTGATCACGGCGGTCTTTCCATTCAGTCTGGTCATATCATGCATCCCTCGTTGGCGTTTAACCCAAGCAGAAAATTGCTCGTTGAGCCCGAGGATGCCGCCCTGATAACCTAAGAACAAGTATGCACCTTTTGGTAAGTATCAAAATATGACCTTTTCTCCTGAAATCTGCGGTACCGGCTGCGGGCTCAACGCCACGTTGCGCATCATCTCGGGCAAGTGGAAACCGCTCGTCCTGTTTTTCCTGCGCGAGGGGCCGAAGCGTTATGGCGAGCTCAAGCGTTTGATCCCAGCCGTCAGCGACAAGGTGCTGATCCAGCAGTTGAAGGATCTGGAAGCCGACCGCGTGCTGGCACGGACCGACTACAAGGAAGTGCCGCCGCGCGTGGATTATGCGCTGACCCCGCTGGGGCGCAGCCTGGCCGAGGCGATCATCCCACTGTGCACCTGGGGGACCGAGAACGCGGAGCAAATAGCCGGCATCTTTGCGGAGCGCGACGCTTTGCCATAGCACAAGCCAAACAGGCTCCTGCTGCGACTCCCGGTCAGTCGATCACAGCAGGACTAACCGTTCGCGGCTCGACGTTCCAGGCCATGGTGTGCAGGTGCGCCGCAAGGCGCACCTGCGGTTCAGACGCCCTTGGTGGACGGCAACAGGACCGTCAGCACACCCAGCAACGGCAAGTAGGAACACAGGGTGTAGACGTATTCGATACCGTGGATGTCGGCGAGGTAACCCAGCAGCGCGGCACCGATGCCGCCAAAGCCGAACATCAAGCCGAAGAACACGCCGGCAATCATGCCGACATTGCCCGGCACCAGTTCCTGGGCAAAGACCACGATGGCGGAGAACGCCGAGGCCAGGACGAAACCAATGATCATGCTCAGCACGCCGGTCCAGAACAGATCCACGTAGGGCAGTGCCAGGGTGAACGGCGCCACGCCCAGGATCGAGAACCAGATGACCTTCTTGCGGCCGATCCTGTCGCCGATGGGGCCACCGAAGAAGGTGCCAGCGGCTACCGATCCCAGGAACAGGAACAGGTACAGCTGGGAACTGGTCACCGACAGCTGGAATTTTTCGATCAGGTAGAACGTGAAATAACTGGTGAAGCTGGCCATGTAGAAATACTTGGAGAACACCAGCAACGCCAGGACCACCAGGGCCGCGGTCACTCGCTGCCTGGACAGGCCGTGGGTCGCCTTGCCGCCCTGCTTGAGCTTGAACAGGTTGAGGTGGTTGCGATACCAGCGGCTCAGGCCGTACTGCACCAGGATCGCGAATGCCGCAAACAAGCCGAACCAGGCGACGTGGCCCTGGCCATAAGGGATCACGATGGCCGCGGCCAGCAGCGGGCCGAAGGCGCTGCCCGCGTTGCCGCCGACCTGGAAGGTCGACTGCGCCAGGCCATAGCGGCCGCCCGAAGCGAGGCGGGCCACGCGCGAGGTTTCCGGGTGGAAGGTCGACGAGCCAATGCCCACCAGCGCGGAGGCCAGGAGGATGGCACCGAAGCTGCCGACGAACGCCAGCATCAGAATGCCGATGAGGGTGCAGACCATCCCGGCGGGCAGCAGCCAGGGCTTGGGATGACGGTCGGTGTGATAGCCCACCCACGGTTGCAACAGCGAGGCCGTCAGCTGGAAGGTCAGTGTGATCAATCCCACCTGGGTGAAGGTCAGGCCGTAGTTGGCCTTCAGCATCGGATAGATGGAAGGCAGCACGGCCTGGATGAGGTCATTGATCAGGTGCGCAAGGGCGCAGGCACCGATGACCCGCATAACAAGCGGGCTCGTTTGATTGACGACGGAGGCCGTGGTCGAGGCTGTGGCGGTGGTGGACATGACAAAAGCTTCCAGGCGATGGGTCTGAAAAAAAACGTAGGCAGAAGGTGACAGCACTTTCTGACAGGCGCGGCATCATCCTAGAATCCACAAAAATGTCTGTCTCACTGGACAAGGGAATCAACCGTCGCAAAAAGGACATCATGATTAAACCGTTGAATGAAGCATTGCTCGAGATCGACGAAGGCGCCTGGACGATGATCGGGAGGGCGACCGATTACCCGGACAATTGGCTGATCGCCTCGCACTCCCATGAAAAGCACCAACTGATCTACGCTGTCGAAGGGGTGATGGTGGTGCACACGGCGTCCAGTCAGTGGACGGTGCCGTCGAATCGAGGGCTGTGGATGCCCTGCGGGCAGGTGCATTCGGTGCGCTGCGTCGGGCACGTGAAAATGCGCAGCCTGTTTGTCCGGCCCGATGCCGCCGCAGACCTGCCGACCGAAACGAAGGCGGTGAGCATTTCCGCCCTCTTGAGCGAATTGATCAAGGTCGCCGTGCATCTGCAACTCCCCTATGCCCCGAACACCCGGGCCGCCCGGGTGATGCAGCTGATTCTCGATGAACTCGCCCTGCTCCCCACCCTGCCCCTGCACTTGCCGCAGCCGGCGGACCGGCGTATCAAGAAAATCTGCGTCACGTTGCAAGGCGACCCCGCCGACGGCTCGACGTTGTCGGACTGGAGCGCCCGCCTGGGCCTTGACGAGAAGACCATCCAGCGGCTGTTCCGCAAGGAAACCGGGATCACCTTCGGGCAATGGCGACAGCAGGTGCGCCTGTTGCAGGCAGTCGAGCGCATGGCAATGGGCGAGAAGATCATCGACGTTGCGCTGGCGCTGGGCTACGAAAGCCCGAGTGCGTTCACCAACATGTTCCGCAAGCAGTTTGGCAAGACACCGAGCACGTTCTTCAAATAAAGCGGCGCGCTTCACGCTGCTGATATCATCCGCGCGCTTACACACCGAGTAGCCGTCATGAATCGTCGCAAGAAAATAAAGCAGTTGCTGCAGGCCCATGCGAAAAAGGCCAGCGCCAAACTGGCCCCGCAGAAACCCAAGTACATCAGCAAGGCGGATCGCCTGAAACTGGCGGCCGAAGCCGAGCAAGCGCCGCAGGCGCCTGTCGAGCATTGAGGGGTTGATGCGCCACCTTCGCGAGCAAACTCGCGCCCACAAGGGCTGTCCTCCAGGTCATTGACCCTACAAAACCTTGTGGGAGCGAGCTTGCTCGCGAAGGCGCCAGCATTTCCCACTTTCACCTGCCTGACACCCCGCCCGGCTTTGTAGCCTGCATCCCACTGGAGGCCCACGGCTTGAAACGGCTGGCCATCCACCGGGCCGATGCCTCGTATAACCAACACAACCGTTCTCCCTGGTGCGCACCTGACCTACGCTGATTCGCGCGATCAACGAAGCCTGCGCTATCAAGGAGTTTCGACATGTTCAACAAAGTCCCCCTCCCGCTCGCGACACTGTTTACCACCCTGGTTCTGGCGGGGACGATCACTTCGGTAAATGCCGCCGCGACACCGGTCGCGGAGCCCTTACCCATCCACAAACCGCAGGTGGCAGGTGTCTACCGATTCCAGGTCGGCGCCTTCCAGATCACCGCCCTGAGCGACGGCACGTTGCCGCTGGACCTGCACCCGCTGCTGCGAGGCATCAGCGCCGAGAAGATCGATGCGTTGCTGAAAAAAGGCTTTATTCGCAACCCCGTCGAGACGTCGATCAACACCTATGTGATCGACACCGGCCCACGGGTGCTGCTGGTGGATACCGGAGCCGGCGAGCTGTTTGGCCAGGTGGCGGGCAAGTTGCCCCAGAGCCTGGCGGCGGCCGGTTATAAACTGGAGGACATCAGCGACGTCCTGCTCACCCACATCCACGCCGATCACTCCGGCGGGCTGTCGCGCAACCGGCAGATGATGTTCCCCAATGCGACCGTCCACGTGGCCCAGGCCGACGTCGATTTCTTCCTCGACCCGGCCAATCTGACCAAGGGGCTCAAACCCCAGGACCTGGAGAAGAGCCAGAGGACCGTTGGGCCTTACGTCGATGCGGGCCGGGTCAAGACCTTCAGCGGCCCTACGACCCTGGTGCCCGGCATCACGGCGATCCCGACACCTGGCCATACCCCAGGCCACAGCGTCTACCGGGTCGAAAGCCAGGGTGAGAGCATCGATTTCTGGGGCGATCTCCTCCACGTCGGCCCGGTCCAGTTTGCCCGACCTGACGTGACGGTCACTTTCGACGTCGACCAGGACCGCGCACGCGCCCAGCGCCAACAGCAGTTCAAGGCCTCGGCCAACGAGGCGCGCCTGTCGGCGGCCGCGCACTTGCCGTTCCCGGGGATAGGCCACCTTCGCGCGCAAGCCGGGCACTATGAATGGGTGCCGGCCGACTATCGCAACCGTGACTGAGACGGGCGAGCAAGCCCGGGCCGCCCTGTACAGACCACTGCCTGGTTTGATTTGATGCCCGTACAGCCACCTGCCTGAAGGCGCTGATCGGGAGATCATGATGAACTACACGGATTTCGACGCGGCACTGCTGCTGACGCTCAAGGCGCTGCTGGAGGAACGCAACGTCACCCGGGCCGCCGCCCGCTTGGGCATCAGCCAGCCGGCCCTGTCGGCGCGACTGGCACGCTTGCGAGACATCCTCGCCGACCCGCTGTTCGTGCCGGCGGCAAACGGCCGAGGCGTCGTGCCCACGCCCCGGGCGCAAGCGCTGGAGCAAGAATTGCGGCAGGTACTCGAAGGCCTCAGGCGCCTGGCCAGTGAACCCGATGCATTCGATCCGGCCACAACGACCCGCACCTTCGTCATCGCGTTATTCGAAACGCCGGCAGCGCTCCTCGCACCGGCGCTTTGCGCCGGCCTGGCCCGAGAGGCCAAGCACGCCAGGCTGGCTTTCGTTCAGCCTGCGCACGATGTGTTCGAACGCCTGGAGCAAGGGCAGATCGACCTGCTGATCACCGTGCCGCAGGCCCTGCGTGACGATGTCATGCAGCGCGCCCTCTGGGAGGATGGTTTCCTGACCGCCCAGCGCAAAGGCCATCCACGGGGAACCGGCCCGCTCGATCTCGACGTTTTTTGCGCCCTCGACCACGTGCTCGTCTCTTCCGAAGGCGGACGCTTCGCAGGTGTGGTCGACGATGCACTGGTGGAGCTGAACCGCGTGCGCAACGTGGCGTTTTCCATTCAAAGCTATGCCCTCGCGCCCTCGTTGATTGCGGCAACGGATGCGGTGTGCACCCTGCCCGCGCGTTTCCTTGCCCAGTACCGCGACCGCCTGGACCTGTTCGAGCCCCCCATCGAACTGGCGACCCTGCGCCTGTCGCTGGCCTGGCATCCGCGCAACAACAAGGATGCCGGGCACCAATGGCTGCGCCGCCAAGTTTACCTGGCGGCGCAGGTGGAGCCTGCCTAGCGAGTCTCAGCGCCTCTTTCCCATCAGGTTCGCCCCCACCCAGCGGAGCGAAGCCCAGCTATCGGTCAAGCGCATAGTTGCTATCAATACCCGCACCGTTCTCGACATCGGCGTCCCTCTCTAATCTGCACACCAAGCGATCGACAACGGTCGCAACCAGACAGACCAACCCCTTAGGAGAGAGACCATGAACACACTGAACCGCACCCTGGCCGTCGCCACCTTGGCACTGGCCTCCCTCGGCGCCGAAGCCGCCACCCCGTCCCAGGCCACCGCCCCGGTGTCCGCGGTCGGCAGCGTGATCCAGTCCGCCAGCTACATCACCACAAAAGATGGCGTGCAGCTGTACTACAAGGACTGGGGCCCGCGTGATGGCCAGGTCGTGACGTTCAGCCACGGCTGGCCGCTGGACTCCGACAGCTGGGAAGCGCAGATGATGTTCCTCGCCTCCAAGGGCTACCGCGTGATTGCCCACGACCGTCGCGGCCACGGTCGCTCCAGCCAGCCTTGGGAAGGCAACGACATGGATCACTACGCCGATGACCTGGCAGCCGTGATCGAAGCTTTGGACCTGAAGGACGTGACCCTGGTCGGTTTCTCCACGGGCGGTGGTGAAGTGGCGCGCTACATTGGTCGCCACGGCACCGGACGCGTGAAGAAAGCCGTGTTGGTGTCCTCCGTGCCGCCGTTGATGCTCAAGACCGACACCAACCCCGGCGGCCTGCCCATCGAGGTATTCGACGGCCTGCGCAAGGCGTCCCTGGAGAACCGCTCGCAGCTGTACCTGGACATCGCCTCGGGGCCGTTCTATGGCTACAACCGCAAGGGCGCCAAACCGTCCCAAGGCCTGATCCAGTCGTTCTGGGCGCAAGGCATGCTGGGCGGCAGCAAGAACACCTACGATTCGATCGCGGCGTTCTCGGCCACCGATTTCCGCGCCGACCTGAAGAAGTTCGACGTGCCGACCCTGGTGATCCACGGTGACGACGACCAGATCGTCCCCATCGACGCCTCGGGCAAAGCCTCGGCCGCACTGATCAAGGGCGCCCGCCTGATTGTCTACGCCGGGGCCCCCCATGGCCTGACCGAGACTCACAAGGATCGCCTGAACCAGGACCTGTTGAAGTTTCTTCAGCAATAACGCTGCGCAAGCCGCTCGCTCCCCCAGGGATAGCCCGCAACCAGGCAGTCCATGGGGGAGCGAGCTTGCTCGCGAAGGCGGTGGATCAAGCCATGTTGCAGTGCCTGACCTACCGCCTTCGCGAGCAAGCTCACTCCCACAGGTGAAGTGAACAGGCACGGTCATCGATTCGTGTGAACCTAGCCCGCGCCCGGCCCTCGGATATGGAAGACGGAGCAAGGGTGACCCACATGGCAATGGAAGATACGTTACTGCGCCAACGCAAGGTGCTGGCCGAACTCGGTGAGCTGGCGCTGGTGTCGGACGACCTGGAGCACATCCTCGACGAGGCGTGCCGTCTGGTGGGCGATGCACTCGAAACCCACATGGCGAAATTCATGCTGCTGGAAGAGGACGGGCTCACGCTGACCGTGCGCAACGGAGTCGGTTGGGCCCCGGGCGTGGTGGGCCAGGTCCGGGTGCAGGCGCTGGACGGCACCCCCGAACGCCACTCGCTGGACACCGGCAGTGCGGTGATTTCCACGGACATCGCCACCGAAACCCGTTTTCGCTATCACGACTTCCAGATCCAGAACGGCGTCCAGGCTTTCGTCAACGTGCTGGTCCATGGCGCCACCGAAGCGCGACCGTTCGGGATCTTCGAGGTCGACTGTCGCCATCCACGACAGTTTACCCAGAGCGATATCGATTTTTTGCGCGGCTACGCCAACCTGATCGGGGCGGCCTTGAAGCGCTCCGTGACCTTGCACGCCATGCGCCTGACCGAGGCAAAGCTGCGCGAGAGTGAAAGGCACTACCGGATCGCGGCCGAGCTCAACCCACTCTGGCCCTGGACGGCCACCAGCGATGGCGCGCTGCTGTCGCTGGATCCGCGCTGGTACGACTACACCGCCCGGACCCCGGAGCAGACGCTGGGGCGCCAATGGTTGAACGCCGCGCACCCCGACGACAAGCTCACCATCGCCCGGGCGTGGAACCAGTCCCTGGCGAGCCTGCAACCCTTCGACGCGCAGATTCGCCTGCGCCGGCACACCGGCGAATACCGCTGGTTCAGGGTCCGGGCGTTGTGCAGCCTCGACGCTGCCGGGCACTGCGAACAATGGTATGGCACCGTCGAAGACATCAACGAGCGGGTGCAGCTGGAAGCCGCATTGCGAGACTGGAACGACCAGCTCGAAGCACGCATCGCCCAGCGTACCGGGCAATTGGAGGCCGAACAGCACGAGCGCGCCCTGGCCGAGTCGAAGCTGCGGCAAAGCCAGAAAATGGAAGCGGTCGGCCAGCTCACCGGCGGCATCGCCCACGACTTCAACAACCTGCTGGCAGGCATCACGGGCAGCCTGGAGCTGATGCAGCGGCGCATCGACAACCAGCAGTACGCCGAGCTGTCGCGCTACAACGCCGTTGCCTTGACCTCGGCGACCCGGGCCGCCGCCCTCACCCAGCGGCTGCTGGCCTTTTCCCGGCAGCAATCGCTGCAACCGGCCGTCCTCGAACCGCGCAAGGTGGTGGCCGGCCTGGAAGAAATGATCCGCCGCTCCGTGGGGCCGAACATCGTTGTGGAGTGTTCGTTCCGCAACAACGACCCGATCAAGTGCGACCCGAACGAACTGGAGAATGCCCTGCTCAACCTGGCGATCAACGCCCGGGACGCCATGCCCGAAGGCGGTGTCCTCAAGCTCGACGTCCACCGCTACGTGATCGAGGAAAACGGCGCCGACGCAAAACTGTTGCCGCCGGGGCCGTATGTAGCGATCGCGGTCTCGGACTCGGGAACGGGCATCAGTGCCGACATCCTGTCCCGGGTGTTCGACCCTTTCTTCACGACCAAGCGCCTGGGCGAGGGATCGGGGCTGGGCCTGTCGATGATCTACGGATTTGCCCAGCAGTCCGCAGGGCACGTCAGGATCCAGAGCAATGTCGGCGAAGGTACGACGGTGACGATGTATTTCCCGGTGGCGCGCCGCGCCTCCCAACGCACGAAAACCGCCGCGCCCGACAGCGTGGCGCCGGTGCAACCCGGCGGCAACGAAACGATCCTTCTGGTGGACGACGAAGCGGCCATCCGGCAGATGGTCTCGGAGTACCTGGCGGAAACCGGTTATCGCGTCGTCGAGGCTCTGGACAGTGTCTCGGCCTTGCAGCAAGCCGAAAAAGCCGGGGCCATCGACCTGTTGCTGACCGACATCGGCCTGCCCGGCGCCATGAACGGCATCGGTCTCGCCGACGAATTGCGCAAGCGCGACCCGGGGCTGAAGGTGCTGTTCATCACCGGCTTCGCCGAGGGGGAAAGCCTGGTCAGCGCCAATGCGACGACCTGGATCATGACCAAGCCCTTCAGCCTGACCGACCTGGGGCGCCGGGTGCGCTCGCTGATCCAGTCGGCCAAGCGCTGACTCAATGGCGCAGCAGCTTGCGCAGCGGAATCTCGTCCTTGCGCACCGGAGACTTGATGACGATGTAGCTGAAGTACTTGGAGATGCCGATGTTGCGGTCCAACAGACTTTCCATCACGTCCTGGTAATCCTGGATGCTGCGGGTCATGAAGCGCACCAGGTAGTCGTAGCCGCCGCTGATCAGGTGGCATTCGAGCACTTCATCCACCAGGCGAATATTGGATTCGAACTTGGCGAAATCCTCGCGCTTGTGGTCGCTCAGGGTGACCTCGGTGAAGACCGTCACCGAATCGGTGATCTTGGCCAGGTTCAGATGGGCCTTGTAGCTGGAAATATAGCCCAGCGATTCCAGCCGCTTGACCCGTTGCAGACAGGGACTTGCCGACAGGCCAACGGCATCGGCCAGGCTGACGTTGGTCATGCGACCGTCTTTTTGAAGCTCTACCAAAATGCTGATGTCGATCCGGTCCAGTTTCGCTAAACCTTCCATCGCATACCTCTTGCCTGCCGTTTGTAAGACAATCTTCTAACAAAATCAGCGTCGTAAAGACAGCTGATGCTGAGCCACCAGGTCAGCCATGCTGTCGATGCAGTAGTCCGCGCTGCACGGCCGGGACGCTTTGTCGGGGTCGCGACAGATCAGGCAGGCCGCCCCGACGGCCAATGCACGGGCGCCCGGGCGGGTCACCCGCAGGACAGCCTCGGCGTCGAGGGCATTGGCCTGCAACCAGGCGTGATCCTGCAAGGGATCGCTGGCCAGGGAAATGAAATCTTCCGGCTCGATGCCCAGCCGCTCGCACAACACACCGCGATCTTCGGCATCCCGGTCTCCCTGCACCAGCAGGCGATAGAATTTGCGCAGGTAGAGCATCGCACCCGGCCCATCCTCGAACAACGACCAACTGGCGGCCGAGCGGGCGAAACTCATGCCCTCCTCCCAACTGACCTTGAGCCTCCAGCGTTCGGCCAGTTGACGGTGGGCAAAGCACAGCAGGCCACTGAAGCCCAGCTCGCCGAAACGCGGGTACAAGGCTTGCAACACCTCGTCGAACTCGGCCAACACCCGGGCCTTGTCCTGCGGCTCGCCACGCTGCTCCAACAGCGGCTGCAACGCCGTCCAGACACCGGAATCGCGGTCCACCAGAACCTCGTCGCAGTCGATCAACAACGCTCGATATTCAGTCAGCCTCATGGGTAAACCTCTGATGAGTCCCTAATGCCGTTCTTCCAAGGAATTGCGCCGAGTGTGGCGATTCAATTCATGACCCGCGCCAACGCGCCCTCGAGAATCTGCAGCGCTTCGTCGACCTGCGCCTCGTCGGTCACCAGCGGCGCCAGGAAGCGCAAGACGTTGCGGTAGACCCCGCACTTGATCACCAGCAGCCCGCCCAGCCGGGCCTCGTCGATCAGCCGCTGGTTCAACTCGGCATCCGGCGTGCGGGCTTCGTCGTCCTGGATCAGCTCGATCGCCAGCATGAAACCGCTGCCGCGCACGTCGCCGATACGCGGGTAGCGGGCCTGCAAGCGCAACAAGCCCTGGCGCAGGCGCTCGCCCAGGGCTTCGCCACGGGCCAGCAGATGCTCCTGCTCGTAGGCGTCGATCACCGCCAGCGCCGCCGCGCACGACAGCGCGTTGCCGCCATAAGTGCCACCCAACCCGCCCGGCAGCGGCGCATCCATGATCTGCGCCTTGCCGACCACGCCCGACAAGGGCAAGCCTCCGGCCAGGCTCTTGGCGACGGTGACCAGGTCCGGCTGGATCCCGGCGTGCTGGTAACCGAACCATTTACCGGTGCGACCGAACCCGGTCTGGATCTCGTCGAGGATCAGCACGATACCGTGCTTCTCGGTCAGCGCCCGCAGCGCCTGGAGGAACTCGGCGGGGGCCGCGAGGAAACCGCCGTCGCCCTGCACCGGCTCGATGATGATGGCGGCGACGCGCTCGGGCGCCACTTGGGTCGCCAGCAATTCGTCCAGGGCCTGGAGCGCCATCTCGCTGGTAACGCCGCGATAGGCATTCGGATAAGGCGTGTGGAAGACCTCCGGGGCGAACGGTCCGAAGTTCTGTTTATACGGCTGGCTCATGCCGGTCAACGTGGTGCCGAGCAAGGTCCGGCCGTGGAACCCGCCGCGAAAGGCGATCACCGCCGAGCGTTGGGTGTGGGCCCGGGCGATCTTCACGGCGTTTTCCACCGCTTCGGCGCCGGAGGTGAAGAACGCCGCCTTATAGGCCTGCTCGCCGCCGATCATCCGGCACAGCCGCTGGGCCAGGTCCAGGTAAGGCGTGTAGGCCACGACCTGGAAGCAGGCATGGGACACCTTCTGCAACTGGGCCTGCACCGCCGCGACGACCTTGGGGTGGTTGTGGCCGATGTTCAACACACCGATACCGCCGACGAAGTCCAGGTAACGCTTGCCGTCCACGTCCCACAGTTGCGCACCCTGGGCCCGGTCGATCACCAAGGGGTGAGCGGTGACCAGGCCACGGGGCACGAATTGATCACGTTGACGGAGCAGACTTGGGGTTTCTTCGACTTTACTGTTCATTGGCATTTCCCATCGTGAGCCTCGCACCCGGGAAGCGGCTGCGGTGTGATCACAGGTTAAGCGTTCGACACGATTGTCTAAGCCGAACTTGGTCACTGAGAAATTCGGATCGACTGTTTACACGTCGGCAAACAGCAGAATCCTCCAAGGCGCCCCAGGCCCATCGAATCTGCCGCCCCGAGGGCCCTGCAACGCAGCGCCGGGTTTTATCGCCGCTCCTTTCGACAGATCCTGCTCCGCCGTTGAGGCATGCTTGAGGCTCCTTGATTTCAGGCGAGAAGCGATCCATGGCCCTGCTCTACAAAGCTGACCCGGTACGCGGTGAACACTGGCAACGGCTGTTCGCCGAACACGCGCCGGACATCCAATGGCGTGCCTGGCCAGACATCGGCGATCCTCGGGAAATCCGCTACCTCGCGGCCTGGCAGGCACCGGACGACATCCAGACACTGCTGCCGAACCTGCAAGTGCTGTTCGCCCTGTCGGCGGGGGTCGATCAGCTCGACCTCGACCGCTTGCCGGCCACGCTGCCGGTGGTGCGCCTGCTCGACCCGGGCATCACCCAGGGCATGTGCGAATACGCCAGCTTCGCCGTGCTCGGCCTGCACCGCGACATGCTGCGCTACCGCCAGCAACAGGCCCAGGGGAACTGGCAGGCGCACCGGCTGGTGCCCGCGCAACAACGCCGGGTCGGGGTCATGGGCCTGGGCTTGCAGGCGCGGCAGATACTCGCCACCTTGCAGGCCTTCGGCTTCGCCTTGTCGGGTTGGGCGCGTAGCGAACATCGCATTGACGGAGTGACCTGCTTTTCCGGCGCCGACCAACTGCCGGCCTTTCTCGGCCAGTGCGACATCGTCGTGTGCGTGCTGCCGCTGACCGAGCAGACCCGTGGGATCCTCGACCGCTCGTTGTTCCAGCACCTGCCAAAGGGGGCCGCGCTGGTCAACATGGGCCGCGGAGGGCACCTGGTCGAAGCGGACCTGCTCCAAGCCCTGGCGAGCGGCCAATTGAGCGCTGCCGTGCTCGACGTCCTGGAACAGGAGCCGGCCCCGCCGGACCATCCGTTCTGGACTCATCCGCAGATCCTGCTGACGCCCCACATCGCCGCCATGACGCAACCCGACAGCGCCTTTGCGGGGTTGCTGGAAAACATTCGTCGGCATCAACGGGGCGAACCGATGCTGGGATGCGTGGACCGAGCGCGCAGTTACTGACCGCGACGGGCGCAAGACCAGGCCGACAAGAGGCGTGCAGCCGTGGCAAGGCGCTTATCCCGCCGGGCTGCGCTGTTGCCCCACAGCACGCCAACTACCTTTGGCCTCCACCGAAGTGATAGCATTTAGCCTTCAACTTCTGATGGACCGCCTGCATGAATGAAGCTGCAAGGACGCTGATCACCTTGAACGGCGAACGCTATGTGTTCGAAAGCATCGCCGCCAAATGCGAGTTCATGAAAAACGAACTGAGCTTCTGGAAAGCGCAACATGAAGCGCTCCAGGTCAAAAATATGTCTGCGAAGCACCAAGCCTTCGAAAACCTGGCCAACAGCCTGGCCGTCCTCCGATACGAGATCGAGGTCAATGAGAACGACTTTATCTACGATGACCAGCCCGAAGAGAGACTCTGGGATGTCTGGCTCTACAGCGAGTCCCCCGCAACGCGCAAATGGCTGGAGTTGCACGCACAACAACCGAAGGTGGCGGAAGGCTTCTATGACGGGATCTTCCTTGGAAAAAGCGAGCACCTGGATTCATTCGATCACCTGACGGGCTACCTGGCGGCTTATGAGTTCAAGCTGCCCCTGGAAAGCGCCTTCGCTGGCCGTGCCGCTGCGCAAACCTTGGCCCTGCGCGACGTCCATTCCAAGTTCTTCAAAGCCAAAGCCAGGCTCACCCGCAAAGCTGAAAAAGAGCTGAGTACGTTTTCCGACTGGCACAAGACCGAAGAGGCGGCCTGGACCCAGCGCCTCAACACGTTGGAAGCCACCTACCGGGAAAAGCTGCGTCTGGAGGGACCGGCCACCTACTGGGCGAAGAAAGCCAGCGAGCACCAGACCCGCGGCTACATCTGGACCGGCGTGCTCGGCGTCATCCTGTTCGTCTCTGTCATCTGGCTATGGACGTCTTTCAACATCTGGTTGAGTGGCGCGCGGACTCCGGTGGGGCTCAGTCAGATTGAAGGCGCGCTGATTTTCGTCTCGCTCCTGTCGACGCTGGCCTTTACCGTCAGGACGCTCTCCAAGCTGATCTTCAGCGCGTTTCACCTGCAACGGGATGCCGAGGAACGAGAACAGCTCACGCACCTGTACCTGTCCTTGAACAACGACACGCAAGTGGACGAAGAGTCGCGAAAGATCATCCTGCAGTCGCTGTTCAGTCGCTCGGAAACCGGGCTCATCTCCAACGAGTCCGGCCCGACCATGCCCGGGCTGACCGACCTGTTGTCGACCTTGAAAAAAGGCTGATCGCCCGCCCAAAGGCCCGTCGCGTGACAGGCGATACACTACAAGCCTTGCGCCGGGCCACTGAAAAACGGCCCGGTATTTACTGCTGGCCAAGCCGCGCATTTGAGCAAGAAATGTGGCGGCAAAAGCCGCGGCTTACCTAACCTGCCGAATCAATTGCTGGCGCTTGTCAGGGCCCGTTGCAGGTGAGATACAAGCACCAGCAGCGGTTGAATCCGCCCCCATCAAGCACCTTTTCCAGCGGTGACTCGCCATGTCCAATGCGCAACGCCCCACCTATTCCTACCGTTCCATGACGGCCGCCGATGTCCCTTCGGCGCACGCATTGTCGGTGCAGTTGAAATGGCCTCATCGGCTGGAAGACTGGGCCATGTTGCAGCGTGTCGCCCACGGGTTCGTCGTGGAAGACCAAGGCCGCGTGATCGGTTCGGCCTTCACCTGCCCTCAGGGCGGCCATGCCACCATCGGCCTGGTGATTGTCAGCGACGAGTACCAGGGCCAGGGAATCGGGCGCAAGTTGATGGAACTGGCCATCGAGGCCTGCGGCACGCGGACGGCCATCCTCAATGCCACGCTGGCCGGCGCGCCGTTGTATGCCAGCCAGGGTTTCGTCGACTTCGGGCATGTCCAGCAGCATCAAGGGCAGGCGCGGGTGCCGGCCCTGCAAGCATTGGCCGCCGGTGAGCATTGCCGGGCGTTGACCAGCGCCGACAACGCCCGCCTGATCCAACTGGCCAACGCCGGCAGCGGGCTGGATCGGGAAGCCCTGCTGACGGACCTGTTCGAGGTCGTCGAGCATTCGGTGGGCATCGAACGCGACGGCCAGTTGTGCGCCTTCGCCCTGTTGCGCCCCTTTGGCCGTGGCCGCTGCATTGGCCCGGTGGTGGCGCAAACCGCCGAGCAGGCCCGGCACTTGATCACTCAATTGCTGGCCCGGGTGCCGGACGCCTTCGTGCGCATCGACATTCCCGTCCACACGGGCCTGGCGCCCTGGCTGGAAGACGCCGGGCTCAAGCAGGTCGACAGCGTCGCCCAGATGGCCCGGGGCACGCCGCCACAGCCCAGCGGCGGCGTGCAGCAGTTCGCGCTGGCGACCCAGGCCGTCGGCTGAGCATTTACCGTTCCGAACAACATTCCAAGAGAGTCATCGCCATGCTCGAACCCACCGCCATGCTGCTGGCCCACGCCGACGGCCGCCTCCCCTCGACCCCGTTCACCGAAGGCACCCTGGGGCCCAACGATCCGTTCGACAGGCTCATTGCCTACCATGGCGCGGATGGCATGGCGGCCGGGGTGGTCCGGGCGAGCGGACGATTGACCGTCGAGGATTACCCGTTCAGTGAAACGATCGTGGTGCACGCCGGCGACGTCACCCTGCGTAGCCCGGCGCTAACGCTGCAGCTCAAACCAGGGGACAGCGCGGTGATCGGCCGCGGTACGTCACTGGAGGTCGAGGCACACCCTCAGTCGCTCTGGGCCTTCTGCGCCGATGCGCAGGCGATCGATACGCGGATGCCCGGGCTCACGGCACTGCCCGCCCACACCCTGCTCTCGCCTTCGGCGGCGCCCGATGCGCAGATCCTGCTCAGTGCCGCGCCGCAATGTCGCTCGCACAATCTGTTCGTCGAGGAGGCCACCGACCTGCGCGTCGGCCTCTGGGATTCGACGCCCTACACCCGCGGCTCACGACCGCACAAGCTGCATGAACTGATGCACCTGCTCGAAGGCAGCGTCACCCTCCAGGCCGCCGATGGCCGCGAACTGCTGGTCGGCACGGGCGATACAGTGTTCGTGCCGCTGAATGCGCCGTGTGCCTGGAAGAGCCTGGTCTATGTGCGCAAGGTGTATGTCGTCAGGTAGGACAGGTTGAATCCCCCCGCCCCACCCACAGGGTTTACCTGCGCAGTCCCATAAAAAAGCCCGCAGTGTGCGCGGGCAAAGGTGCTGCGAGTGGATGGCGTTCAATCGGCCCGGAGCGCCTCGGTAATCGCCCTGCCGACGTCCTGGGTCGAGCCCTGGCCGCCCAGGTCGGGGGTGATCGGGCCTTCGGCGATCACCTGCTCGATGGCCTTGAGAATGCCGTCGTGGGCGGCGCGGTAACGTTCATCGCCGTTGCCGAGGAAGTCGAGCATCAATGCCCCGGACCAGATCATCGCGATCGGGTTGGCGATGTTCTGCCCATAGATGTCCGGCGCCGAACCATGCACCGGCTCGAACAGTGACGGAAAGCGCCGCTGCGGATCGAGGTTGGCCGAGGGCGCGATGCCGATGGTGCCGGCACAGGCCGGACCCAGGTCGGAGAGGATGTCGCCGAACAGGTTGGACGCCACCACCACGTCGAACCGATCCGGTTGCAGGACGAAACGCGCGCACAGGATATCGATGTGCTGCTTGTCCCATTGCACCTGCGGGTACTGCTCGGCCATCAGCGCCGTGCGCTCATCCCAGTAGGGCATGCTGATGGAGATGCCGTTGGACTTGGTCGCCGCCGTCAGGCGCTTGCGCGGCCGGGCCTGGGCCAGGTCGAAGGCGAACTTGAGGATGCGATCGACACCGCGCCGGGTGAACACCGACTCCTGGAGTACGAACTCGTGCTCGGTGCCTTCGAACATCTTGCCGCCGACGGAAGAATATTCGCCCTCGGTGTTCTCGCGGATCACCACGAAGTCGATGTCCCCCGCTTCGCGTCCGGCCAGGGGGCACGGCACGCCGGGGAACAGGCGCACCGGGCGGATGTTCACGTACTGGTCGAAGTCGCGGCGGAACTTGAGCAGCGAGCCCCACAGCGACACATGGTCCGGGACCTTGTCCGCCCAGCCCACGGCGCCGAAGTAGATCGCGTCGAAGCCCTTGAGACGCTCGAACCAGTCGGCGGGCATCATCTGCCCGTGCTCCAGGTAGTAGTCGCAGTGGGCCCAGTCGAGCACTTCGATGCTCAGCGCCAACTGCCATGTTTTTGCGGCCTGCTCCAGTACCCGCAATCCTTGCGGCAGGACTTCCTTGCCAATGCCATCGCCGGCAATGGCGGCGATTCGAAAGGGTCTATTCATCTATCGTGGCTCCACGGTGTTGGTTCGAACGGTGACCGGCTCACAGCCCACCGATGTGGAAGGCTTTGACTTCCAGGTATTCATCCAGGCCGTACTTGCTGCCTTCGCGTCCCAGGCCGGATTGCTTGACCCCGCCGAACGGCGCGACCTCCATGGAAATGATCCCGGTATTGAGGCCGACCATGCCGAACTCCAGCGCTTCCCCGACCCGCCATGAGCGGCGCAGGTCCTGGGTGAAGTAGTACGCCCCCAGGCCATAGGGGGTGGCATTGGCCAGGGCCAGGGCTTCTTGCTCGGTGCTAAAGCGCATCAGCGGCGCCACCGGGCCGAAGGTTTCTTCGCTGGCCAACAACATGCCGGCGTGGGCCTCCCCCAGCACCGTCGGCTGGACAAACTGGCTGTCGCCGTCAGGCACGCCCCCACACAGCAGCCGAGCGCCCTGGCTCAGGGCATCGTCGATATGTCGGGCCACCTTGTCGACCGCGGCCGGATTGATCAGCGGGCCGATCGTCACGTCAGCCTCCAGGCCACTGCCAACCTTGAGCTTGCCCACCTCTTCCACCAGCCGCGCGGCGAAACGCTCGTAGATGCCGTCCTGCACCAGGATGCGGTTGGCGCACACGCAGGTCTGGCCGGCATTGCGAAACTTGCTGAGCATGATGCCGGCCACGGCTTGCTCCAGATCGGCGTCGTCGAACACGATGAACGGGGCATTGCCGCCCAGTTCCAGGCTCAGGCGCTTGATGTGCTCGGCGCTCTGGCGCATCAGCAAACGGCCGACGGCGGTTGAGCCGGTGAAGGAAATCTTGCGCACGACCGGGTTGCTGGTCAGCGCTTCGCCGATGGCCGTGGGCAGGCCGGTGACGACGTTGAACACCCCGGCCGGAATCCCCACCCGCTCGGCCAGCAGCGCCAGCGCCAGCGCCGACAACGGGGTCAGGTCCGACGGCTTGACGATCACCGGGCAGCCCGCCGCCAGGGCCGGCGCACATTTGCGGGTGATCATCGCGTTGGGGAAGTTCCACGGCGTGATGGCCGCGCAGACGCCCACCGGCTGCTTGAGCGTGAGCAGGCGCCGGTCGCCGCTGGGCGTCGGGATGGTCTCGCCGTACACCCGGCGGGCTTCCTCGGCAAACCATTTGACGAAACTGGCGCCGTAGCGAATTTCACCTTTGGCTTCGTTCAGCGGCTTGCCCTGTTCACAGGTCATGATCAGCGCCAGGTCGTCGAGGTTGTCGATCATGGCCTGGTACCAGCGCTCCAGCAGCGCCGCGCGCTCGGCGGCCGGGCGCGCACGCCAGGCTGGCCAGGCACGCTCGGCGGCCTCGATGGCGCGGTGGGTTTCGCCGCCCTGCATCGCCGGCACCCGCGCGAGGCACTGGCCGCTGGACGGGTCCAGCACGTCGAGGGTGGCCGCGTCATCAGCGGCGGCCCATTGACCATCGATGTAGGCGAGTTCTACCAGCAGGCTGGGGTCTTTCAGGCGATTCTTGAGCATGGTCGTGTCCTGTTCCGAGGTCATTCCAGTCTAGGGAGATGCCACGGGGCAGGATGCTGAAAGGGTATTTTGGCGCAGTGTTGGATGCTGAAAATCGCGATGGGACGGCAGGCTCTACCGACCGCCGGAATCAACCTGATCCTGATGATTCCCCTTGTTGGAGAATCCCGAGTGGGGGCAAGCTCGCACAGTTGTTTTTGGGGTGGCTGCGATAATTGCGGCAAGCAGAAACCCCGTGGGAGCGGGCTTATCCGCGAAGGCGTCAGGTCAGCTACCTAGGCAGCGGCTGACACACCATTTTCGCGAGCAAGCTCCCACAGAAATCTAGCGCTTGAGCGATCCCAGCAGCCCATCCAGGAATCGCTCGCCCGCTTCCATCTGGCTGATCTCGATGAACTCATCGGGCTTGTGCGCCTGTTCGATCGAGCCCGGGCCGCAGACCACCACCGGCACGTCCAGGCGTTGCTTGAACAGGCCGCCCTCGGTGCCGAAGGAGACCTTGGCGGTGCCGGTGTCCGGGGCAGCGAAGGCCTTGAGGAAACGCACCGCCTCGACGCTCGGGTGAGTGTCCAGGCCCGGGTAGACGTTCACGGTTTCGATCTCGATGGCCGCCACGCTGGACAACTGCCTGGCCTCCCTGACGATCAATTCGGCGTGTTCGCGCAACTGCTCCAGGAACCCGTCGAGGTCATCGGCCGGCAGGTTGCGCACCTCGAAATCCAGGGTGCACAGGTTCGGCACGATGTTCAGCGCCTTGCCACCGACAATCTGCCCCACATGCACGGTGCTGTAGGGCACGTCGTAATCCGCATCCTGCGCTCCATGCGCCTGCAACCGCTGCTGGCTCTGGCGCAAGGCGGCGATGAAGTCGCAGGCCAGGTGGATCGCATTCACCGAGCGCGGCGCCAGCGACGAATGCGCCTCCAGGCCACGGCAGTAGGTGCGGTAGGAACCCTTGCCCTTATGGCCGAGCACGAACTGCATGTTGGTCGGCTCGCCGATCACACACAGGAACGGTCGCACCGGCGCCAGGTGCAGCACATCGAGCAAGCGTCGCACCCCCACGCAACCGATTTCCTCGTCGTGGGACAACGCCAGCTGCAACGGCCGGCTCAACGGATGCTCGGCCGCATCGAGCATGGCGTCGATGGCCAGGGCGATGAAGCCCTTCATGTCGCAGCTGCCACGGCCGTAGATCCGGCCGTCCCGCAGCGTCGCCTGGAACGCCGGGACCGTCCAGGCCTGCCCGGCCGCCGGCACCACGTCGGTGTGCCCGGACAACAGGATCCCCGGCAACTCCCGTGGCCCGGTGCTGGCGAACAGGTTGGCTTTCTTGCCGCTTTCATCCTCGACGATCAGTGAATCGATGCCCTTGCTCAGCAACAGGTCGCGCACATATTCGATCAAGGCGAGGTTCGACTGCGAGGAGACCGTTTCAAAGGCCAGCAGGCGTTCGAGGATGGCCAGTACCCGAGGTTTCATGAGGCCTTGCTCCGTTGCTCGGCGGATGAGGCGAACCGGCGAATGGAAAACGGCTCGATGGAAGTGCTGGTGCTGCCGGTGCTGATCAGTTCGGCCATGACGTCGCCGACGCCCGGGCCGAGCTGGAAGCCGTGGCCGCTGAAGCCGAAAGCATAGAACAGACCGTCGACATTGCCGCTGCGACCCATCACCGGCAAAGCATCCGACAGGTAGCCTTCGATACCGCTCCACACCCGGATGATGTTGAGGTTGTCGATGCCCGGCACCAGGCGCCGCATCTGCTCCAGTTGGTTGAGGATGCTGCGCGGCTCGACGTAGGCCCGGCGGTTGAGCATGTCCGGCTTGCTGCGATATCCCCCGCCAATGATGATGTTGCCCCGCGGGATCTGGCGGAAGTAGATCACCTCTTCGGGGATTTTGGTGTACACGCCGATCACCGTCGGCAAGGCATACGGCACCGGTTCGGTGACGGCCATCTGCGGGCCGTTGGTTTCCAGGGGAACCGGTTCGCCGAATTGCGCCGAGAGCTTCTCGCCCCAGGCACCGGCGGTGATCAGCAACTGCGCGGCGCTGAACTGGCGGCCATCGGTGGTGGTCACGCCAAACCCGTCGCCACTCTTGTGCACTTCGGCCACCTCGGTGCGCTCTTCGATCCGCGCCCCGAGCCGCCGGGCCGCCCGCGCAAACGCAGGTGCCGCCAGGCGGGGGTTGGCATGCCCGTCGTGCGGCGCATAGGAGCCGCCCTTGACATCCTTGCCCAGGAACGGGAAGCGCTCGTGCAGCTCGGCGCCCCGGTAGATCTGCAAATCCAGCTGCGCCGCTTCAGGCGCCGCCGCGTAGGCTTGGAGCTCGGCAATTTCATCCTCGCGATAACACACGCGCATGTGACCGCTGGCGATGAATTCCAGGTCATCGTCGATCAACTCCGGCAGGCGCTTCCACAAGGCCCACGAACGGTTCGCCAGTTCCAACTGCCCGAGAAAACGCCCCTGGCGTCGCACATTGCCGAAGTTCACACCGCTGGCGTACTGACCGACCTGGTCACGCTCCAGCAGGATCACCGACTGCCCCCGCTGCCGCAGGAAAAACGCCGTGGCCGAGCCCATCAGGCCGCCGCCGACAATCACCACATCGGCTCGTTGCACCGTCATGGGGTTACCTCCCGGGTCAGCATCGAAAGCGGTTTCACCGGTGCCTGGCCACGTTGGCGCCCCACCTCCTGCACCGGGATGCCAGCGGCGGCGGCGATCACTTCGGCCCCGGCCTGGGAACAGTAACGACCCTGGCAGCGGCCCATGCCGACCCGGCTGAACGCCTTGGCCCGGTTCACTTCGCAGGCGCCCTTCTCGCTGACGGTGCGGCGCAACTCGCCGGCGCTGATCATTTCGCAGCGACAGACGATGGCCTCGTCCGGCAAGGCCCCGGCTTGTTCGGCAGGCCAGGGGAATGCCTCGGCCAGGCCCAGGCGAAACGCATCCATGACCTTGAGCGCACGCTGCTGATCGGCCAGGTGTGTCGCCTCCACCGGCTGTTGCAGGTCACGGAGCAGCGCCATGGCGACCAGGCGACCGGCATGTTCGGCGGCATCGGCACCGCGGACCTTCGCCCCATCGCCGGCCGCGTAGACGCCACTGACCGAGGTCCGGCCCTCGGCGTCCGTGTCCAGCCACCATTGACTGCTCGCCTCGTCAAAGCGCAGGCGGCAGCCCGCCAGGTCGGCCAGTTGAGTCTCCGACCGCAGGTGGTAACCCAGCGCCAGCGCGTCGCATGCCACGGTCAACGTCTCGCCATTCGCGCGGCGCACCCGCACGCCGCTGACGCCACGGCTGGCCTCGCCGAGCACGCCGAGGGGAGAAATGCCCAGGTGCACCGGGATCTTCGCCCGATACAGTTGCGCCAGCAGTTTCAGCCCGGTGAACAGTAATCCCGGGCGTGCCATGAGCTTGGGCAAGGCCTTGAGCCGATGGCCCAGGGGCGAGGTGTCCAGCACAGCGGCCACCGAGGCCCCGGCTTTCACATACTGGCTGGCGACCAGGTACAGCAACGGCCCGCTGCCCATGAACACCACGCGATGGCCGATGGAAACGGCCTGGGCCTTGAGCGCGATCTGCGCCCCGCCGAGGCTGTAGGTGCCGCCCAGTTGCCAGCCTTCGACCGGCATCAAGCGGTCGGTGGCACCGGTGCAAAGAATCAGGGCGTCGTACTCCACCGTCGAATGCACGCCCTGGCTGACGCAACACAGCTGGCCCGGCGTCAGGTTCCAGACCAGGGTGTCCGGGCGATAGTCGATCTGCGGGCGCAGACGATCGAAGCTGTCGTGCAAGGCCCTGGCCTTGTCCGCCTCGGTGCCGTACAGCGTCGCGTAGCTGCGAGTGAAGCCTTCGGGCTGGCGGCGATAGATCTGCCCGCCGTCGCGACGATTTTCGTCGATCAGGATCGGCCTGAAGCCCGCCGCCACCAGGGTCTCGGCGCACCGCACGCCAGCCGGGCCCGCGCCGACGATGGCAATTCGATGAGTGTTCATCCGCGCAGTGGCCATATCGCCTCCGGTTGCCGGGTGATGATGTCCAGTCCTTCGCGCACTTCATTGGAACAAGCGCGCAGGCGCTCGCCGCCGCGGGTCCAGACCCAGCAATCCTGGCAGGCCCCCATCAGGCAGAAGCCGGCGCGACTGCCGGGGTCGAACTCCGACTGGCGCAGCGCCGGGCCATGGGTCAACAGCGCGACCATCAGCGTGTCGCCCTGCAACGCCTCGATGGGTTCGCCATCGACCTTCAATCGGACAACGGGCCGGCCCTGTTCGGCCAACCTCACAAAACGCGCGTTCATGCGTAGGCTCCCACGATCATGCTGTTTGAATCCTGTTGGGTCTTGAGCAGCTCGCCGCTGTCGTGATGACAGAGCACTTCGCTGCCGCCGTCGATGATTCGTCGCGGTGGCGCGGTGCGATTGCACACGCCATCGACCCGCACCGGGCAACGTTCGAGAAAGGTGCACAACCCCGGCACATCGGCCCTCGGCCCCAGGGCGGGCAGCGAGCCGCAAGTCGTGGCGCCGCAGCTTTCCAGCCAGCCCTGGCGCATTTCTGGCACCGAATGGATCAACAGGTCGGTGTAGGGATGGAACGGCGCCTGGGCGAAGGCTTGCCGCGCACCGGCCTGGACCTTGTAGCCGCTGTACATCACCACGATGTCGTCGCACAGCGCCCGCACCGTGGAGATGTCATGGCTGATGAACAGGTAGGAAACCCCCAATTGCTGGCGCAGGTCGCGCAGCAGTTCGAGGATCGCCGCGCCGACCACGGTGTCGAGGGCCGAGGTCACTTCATCGCACAGGATCAGGTCCGGCTTGGCCGCCAGCGCCCGGGCCAGGTTGACGCGCTGTTTCTGCCCGCCGGAAAGCTCGCCGGGGCGGCGTTCGGCCAAGTCCCGCGGCAGGCGTACCAGGTCCAGCAGCTCACCGATACGCTCACGCAGGGCCGCGCCCTTGAGGCCGAAATACATCTTCAGCGGCCGGCCCAGGATGGTGCTGATGCTGTGCATCGGATTGAGCGCGGTGTCGGCGTTCTGGAACACCATCTGGATCCGTCGGAACTGCTCATCGGTGCGCTCGGACAGGCTGCCACCCAAGGGGTGCCCGTCGAACGCCAGCCCGCCGACCGCCGGGGTCAGCAACCCCGCCACCACCCGCGCCAGGGTCGACTTGCCCGAACCCGACTCACCGATCACACCGATGGCCTGGCCCCGGCGCACCGTCAGGTCGATGTCCTCCAGGACGCGGATCGTCGGCATGCCGCGCGCATCCTTGTTGCCGTAGCCGGCGGTCAAGCCCTGGATGGTCAGCAGCGGCGTGTCTTGCGCCACGCCGCACGGCGGGCGCAGGGTCATGTCCGGTCGCGCCGCCGCCAACAGGCTGCGGGTGTAGGCGTGGGCCGGGCCCTTGAGCAACGGCGCGGTGGCGCTCTGCTCGAAGATCTGCCCGCCGTTGAGCACCACGATCTGGTCGGCCATCTGGGCCACGACGGCCAGGTCGTGGGACACGTAGACCGCCGTGGCGCCGCGCTCGCGCACCACGCGTTTGAAGGCACGCAACACATCGATCTGGGTGGTCACGTCCAGGGCAGTGGTCGGCTCGTCGAGCACCACCAGCAGCGGGTCGCTGATCAGCGCCATGGCCGCCATGACCCGCTGCAATTGTCCGCCGGACACTTGATGAGGATAGCGGCGGCCGATGCGTTCGGGGTTCGGCAACGCCAGGTCGCGAAACAACTCCATGGCCTTGGCTTCCAGCGTGGCCCGACTGCCCAGGCCATGGATCAGTGCCCCTTCCACCACTTGGTCGATCAGCCTTTTGGCCGGGTTGAACGCCGCCGCGGCGCTTTGGGCGATGTACGAGACTCGGTTGCCACGCAAGCCCTGCAACTCGCTCTCGCTCAATGCGAGCATGTCGTGCTCGCCGATCTGCACCACCCCACCCGCCAGGCGACAACCGCGCCGGGCGTAGCCGAGCAGCGCCAGGGCGATGGTGGTCTTGCCGGAGCCGGACTCGCCGATCAGGGCCAGCACCTCGCCTTTTTCCAGGGCGAAGCTCACGCCCTTGACGATCTCCACGTCACCGCGCTCGCCACTGGCGACCACCCGCAGGTTGTCGACTCGGATCAATTCGCTCATATCAATGGCCTCCCGAACGTCGATTGCGCCGTGACGACAGGCGATCGATAAACAGATTGACGCCAATGGTCAGGGTGCCGATGGCCAATGCCGGAATCACGATGGCCGGTGCGCCCTGGTTGAGGCCACCGATGTTCTCGCGCACCAGCGATCCCAGGTCGGCGTCCGGCGGTTGCACACCGAGGCCGAGGAAGCTCATGCCGCTGAGCAGCAGGACGATGAAGCCAAAGCGCAACCCCAGGTCAGCCAGCACCGGGTTGAGCATGTTCGGCAGGATTTCCACACAGGCGACGTACAGCCGCCGCTCGCCCCGGGTGCGGGCCACTTGCACGTACTCCAGCGCCTCGATATTCACCGCCATGCTGCGGGCGATGCGAAACGCGCCCGGCGTGTAGCTCAGCACCGCCGTGCACACCAGCAGCGTCACCGACGAACCGAAGGCCGAGACCATGATCAGCGCCAGCATCTTGCTCGGGATCGAAATGAAGGCGTCCATCAGCCGACTGATCAGTTCATCCAGCCACTTGGGCGAGACCACTGACAGCAGCGCGCAACTGGTGCCGAGCCCACTGGCCAGGACCGCCGCCACCAGCGCCAGGCCCACCGTGAGGCGCGCGCCCACGAGAATGCGGCTGAGCATGTCGCGCCCCAGGTAATCGGTGCCCAGCGGGTAGGCCGCGCTGAAACTGTCGAAGATATTGTCGGAGACCACTTCGCCCACCGGGTGCGGTGCCAGCCAGGGGCCGAAGATCGCCACCAGCAGCCAGACCGCGCACATCACGGCGCCGATCAGCCCCAGCCAGGACGAACCGTGAGCGTCCTTGCCCAATGCCAGTGCGACCGCCGCCGTCGGGGATTTCACAATGGGATTGTTCATTGGTTTCTCAGCCTCGGATTGGAAAGGATCGCGCACAGATCGGCAATCAGCACCAACATCAGGTACGCCGTGCAGAACAGCATGGTGCAGGCCTGGACCAGCGCCATGTCACGGTTGGTCACGGCATCGACCATCAGGCTGGCGATGCCGGGGTAGTTGAAAATCGTCTCGACGATCACCACCCCGCCCAGCAGGTAGGAGAGGCTCAAGGCGATGGCGTTGGCGATCGGTCCAATCGCGTTGGGCAAGGCATGCCGCAGCACCACCCGCACCGCACTCACGCCCTTGAGGCGGGCCATTTCCACGTAGGGGCTGTCCAGTTGATCGATCACCGCTGCCCGGGTCATGCGCGCCATCTGCGCAACGATCACGCAGCACAGCGTCATCACCGGCAAGGCGTAGGTGCGCATGAACTGCCACGGCGAGGTGATTTCACTGGCGTAGGACAGTGCCGAAAGCCAACCCAGGTTCACCGCGAAAATCAGCACCGCCAGGGTCGCGACCAGGAACTCCGGCACCGCCACCATCATCAGGGTGAAGAAGCTCATGAAACCGTCGACGCGGCCACCACGCCACATCGCCGAGCCAATGCCCAGGATCAATGCCACGGGCACCGAGACCAGCGCCGTGGTGGCCGCCAGCATCAGCGTGTTGGGCACCCTGCCTGCCATCAGCTCGGTGACCGGCACGGCATTGGAGACCGACACGCCGAGGTCGCCACTGAGCAGGCTCGTCAACCAGTGCAGGTAGCGCAGCACGCCCGGCTGATCGAGGCCCATCTTCACCCGCAGCGCCGCGACCTGCTCCGGCGTGGCGAACTGTCCAAGGGCCTGTTGCGCCGCATCTCCCGGCAACACCGCCGTGATGGCGAACACCACCATCGAGACGATCAACAGCGTCACGATCGCGGCGCCTGCGCGCCGGCCGATCAGCCACAGTGTGCTGCTATTCATCACCCTGCCCTCCTGCCCGGTCACCCGGCCGATACCCGACGCTCATCAGGCGTCCAGCCAGACTTGCTCGGCGAACATGTAGCCCATGAAACCGCCCAGCGGGTTGGTGCCATAGCCCTTGACGCGCTGGTCGACGCCGTCGATGTTGCTGATGAACACCGGAATGCCGATGCCGCTGTGGTCGTGCACCAGGGTCTGCATGTCGGCGTACATCTTGCCGCGCTTGGCCTCGTCGGTTTCCCCCCGGGCCTGCACCAACAGTTGGTCGAACTGCGGGTTCTTCCAACCGGACTCGTTCCACGGCGCCGAGGACTGGAAGAACTGCGAAAACAGCATGTCGGCGTTGGGACGCGGGTTGATGTTGCCGAAACTCAGCGGGTGCTTGGCCCAGTGGTTGGACCAGTAGCCATCGCTCGGCAGGCGGTTGACGTTGAGCTTGAGCCCGGCTTCCTTGGCCGATTGCTGCAACAGCACGGCCACGTCCACCGAACCGGTGGCGGCCGGCGAGCACATCAACGGCATGCTGATGCTTTCCATGCCGGCCTTCTTGAGCAGGAACCTGGCCTTCTCCGGGTCGTAGACCCGCTGAGGCAGGTCGGCGTTGTAGAACCGTGCGCCGGGGGCGATGGGGTGGTCGTTGCCGACCCGGGCGAAGCCACGGAAGATCGCCGACTTGACCTGCTCGCGGTCCAGCAGCAGTTTCAGCGCCTCGGTGAACTCGGCGCTCTGGCCGGGCATCTGGTCCTGGCGAATGATCAGGTCGGTGTAGTTGCCCGACGGGGAATCCACCACACGATGGCCGCTGCTGTCCTTGATCCGCGTGGTCGAACGCGGGTTGACCTCGTTGATGATCTGCACGTCGCCCGACAGCAGCGCGTTGACCCGCGACGGCTCGTCGCCGATGCCGATGAATTCGATCTCGTCCAGGTACGGCAGGCCGGGTTTCCAGTAGCCGGTGTTGCGTACACCGATCGAACGCACCCCAGGCTTGAATTCCTTGACCTTGTACGGCCCGGTCCCGATGCCCTGGTTGAAGTCGCTGGTGCCCTCCGGGACGATCAGCAGGTGAGAAACGGCGAGGATCGACGGCAGTTCGGCATTCGGGCCGCTCAGGCGGATCTGCACCTCGTGGGTGCCGGTGGCCTTGACCTCGGCGAACTGCTCCGCCAGCGACATGACCTTGGAACCGGTGATCGGGTCTTTGTGGCGCATCAGCGAATACACCACATCGGCAGCGGTCAGCCCCTTGCCGTTGTGGAACGTCACTTCCTTGCGCAGGGTGACGACCCAGAGCGTGGCGTCGGTGGTGTCGATGCGTTCGGCCAGCTCCAGTTGCGGCACCATGTGGCTGTCGAAACGGGTCAGGCCGTTGTAGAACATGTAGTGACGTACGTAGTCGGTGGACGACGAGCCTTTGGCCGGGTCCAGGGTATCGGCGGTCGAGCTGGAGATGCCCGCGACGCGGATACGCCCGCCGGGCTTGCCTTTGCCGGGGTTGGCCTGTTCATCGGCGAACAACTTGCCAGCGGCGCCGAACAGGCTGCCGGCCCCCGCTGCCGCGACACCCGCCAGCCCCAGCATCTGCAAGGCGTGGCGACGCGACATGCCGCGGTTGAGCCCTTCGAAAACACGCAGACTTTCTGTGCCGGTAATCAACTGGCTGTCGATGCTGTTCTTATTGTCAGTCATGTCAGTTCTACCTTTCCAAGTGATAAGGGCTCGGTTGCGCACGGTTGACGCAACGTGAATGGAACGCCAAGCAACTTCATGAAACTCAGTGCAGGTAGTCCTGCAGCCGGTAGTACGCCCCCACCAACGGCAGGAACCAAGGCTTGCCGAAGTGGCCGGGGATGGCCGGCCAATCGAGTTCACGCCAAGGATTGGCCTCGGCCTTGCCGGCCATGACCTCGGCCATGACCTGGCCCATGTGCACCGACATCTGCACGCCATGGCCGCTGTAGCCCATGGAGTGGAACACCCCGCCATGCTGCCCGGCCCGGGGCAGGCGATCGGACGTCATGTCCACCAGGCCGCCCCAGCAATAATCGATCCGGGTGTTCGCCAGTTGCGGGAACATCCGCACCATCGCCGCTTGCAGCACCTTGCCGCTCTTGGCATCGGACACGCTGTCGGACATGGCAAACCGGGCGCGGCCGCCAAACAGCAGGCGATTGTCCGGCGTCAACCGGAAGTAATTGCCGATCATCCGGCTGGTGACATAGGAGCGCCGGGCCGGCAGCAGGCTGTCGATCAATGCGTCCGGCAACACCTCAGTAGCCACCACGAAGCTGCCCACCGGGACAATGCGCCGCCGATACCAACCCAAGCCGCCCTGCTGGCTGGCGCCGGTCGCCAACAAGACCTGCGAGGCGTGCAACGTGCCCTTGCTGGTGTTGACCTGATAGCCGCCGGCGCTGGCCTTCCAGTCCTTGACCGTGACGCCCTGGAAGATCAGCGCGCCGTGACGCGCCGCCGCCTCGGCCAGGCCGATCCCGAAGCGCCCGACGTGCATCTGCACGCCGTTGCGCTGCAACAGGCCGCCGTGGAACTGGCTGGAGTTGACCTCCGCCCGGGCCTCTTGCGCAGACAGCAATTGGACCTGGGCATCGACCTCCTTGCGAATCAGCTCGCAAGTGCGCGCCAACCCTTCGTAGTGCATCGGCTTGGCGGCCAGTTTGAGCTTGCCGTTGCGCTTGAGGTCGCAGGCAATCCTCTCCTGCTCCACCAGTGAAACGACGCTTTGCACCGCGCTTTCGTAGGCCTGGTAATAGGCACGCGCCTTATCGGCGCCAAGGCTGGCGGTGAGTGCGGCGTAGTCCTGGGCCACGCCGGTGCTGCAATGGCCGCCGTTGCGCCCCGACGCTTCGCCGATCACTCTGCCGGCCTCCAGCACTACCACGCTGGCGCCCTTCAAGGCCAAGGCGCGGGCCGCCGCCAGGCCGGTGAAGCCACCACCCACGATGGCGACGTCGACCTGCCCCGGCAACCCGCCGAGCTGGGCACCGGTGAACGCCGGTGCGGTATCGAGCCAATAGGACTCACTGCCCATGTCTAACCCCTTTGACCTTGAAGAATGCGTGCGCCTCAGAGCCCGACCAGGCCGGGCAAGCCACCGATATCGGCGATCTGGTGGTAGCCGTAGATGGCGTTGCCTGGTTGTTCATGGCCACGGGCGACGAAGGCTTTGTTCCTGATCTTCATGTCGTGGGCGGGCATCAGGTCGTAGCGGAAACTGGACGAGACGTGCAGCACGTCCTCCGGCCCGCAGCCTAAGTTGTCGAGCATGAATTCGAAGGCCGCCAGGCGCGGCTTGTAGGCCTGGGCCTGCTGGGCGGTGAAGACTTTATGAAAAGGCGCGCCGAGCTTGTCGACGTTGGACATGATCTGCTCGTCCATCGCGTTGGAGAAAATCACCAGGGGGATCTTGTCGGCGATCTTCGACAGGCCCGCCGGTACGTCGGCGTGCGGGCCCCAGGTGGGAACGGCATCGTAATAGAGCTGGCCTTCGCCCCGGTACTCGACGCCCCAACGCTTGCAGACCCGCATCAGGGAGGTCTTGATGATTTCATCATAGGGCCGCCAGTCACCCATCACCTGGTCCAGGCGATAGGCGGCGAAGTCCGTGACGAACTGGTCCATCTGCCCGGCGCTGACACGGTCGGCAAACAGCTCGCGGGTCATGGTGCCCATCTGGAAATTGGTCAACGTGCCGTAGCAGTCGAAGGTGATGTACTTGGGTCGAAGAAAGCTCATGAGTGCGGGTCCTGATGATGGTTGAGGGCCTGACGTGGCAAACATTGCTGCGGGTCGTGAGGCGTCGCGGCATCGCTGCATCACGTTTTCATTACAACACCATGAGACCGTGGAAAAACGGTTAAAAATACTGGCCGCTTGGTACAAACCACCGTTTTGCGGGGCTCCCTCAGCAGACTTTGCGGGATGCTCCAGGCGTGGGCGCTGCACCCGTGTTTCTGAGGCTTTGCGGGCAGTTATGGTGCGCAAACCGGCGCTGCAAAGGGTGCTTTACGGCAGAATCTACGCCTGGAATAGGCAGTGCTGCCGGCTGTGTGGAATGGACGATCGCTTTCGCGAGCAAGCTCGCGCCCACAGGAGGTATCGGGTGTTGCTGCACTGGATGCACCCCACCAAACCACTGCGGGAGCGAGCTTGCTCGCGAAGGCGGTAGGCCTGTAGAACTCAGGCCTTCAATTCAGCCTCGAAGAAGCTCACCAAGGCCTGTACCCGTGCGCTGCGGAGCTTGCGCGAGGGCACCAGCAGGTTGATCGGGGCGCTGTCGAATTGCCAATCAGCGAGCACCCGCAGCAGGCGGCCTTCGGCGATGGCTTTGCTGACGTCCCATTGCGAGCGCAGCACCAAGCCCAGCCCCTGCTCGGCCCAACGCCGGGCCACGCTGCCGTCGTTGCTCAATAGCGCGGGCTTGATGCGCAACGTCTTGCGCCCCTGCCCGTTGCGCAGATGCCACAGCGTGACGTCTTCATCGTTTTCCCGAATACAGATGCAGCGGTGTTCAGCCAGTTGCTCAGGTAACGCAGGCGTACCGTACTGCTCCAGATAGGCCGGACTTGCGCAGAGCCATCGATCATTCTGGGTCAGGGGCCGGGCCACCCACTGGCTGTCACTGAGGGCGCCGACGTGTATCACCGCGTCGCTGTCATGGCGATCAGGCCAGGGCGTTTCGCGCAAATCCAGGTGCAGGCACAGGTGCGGATGCAGCCGGGCGAAACGGGCCAGCAGCGGCGCGATGCGTTGTCGACCATAGCCGAACGGCGCCGCCAGCCTGAGGGTGCCGGCCAGCTGATCGTCCTGTTGCTTGAACGACTCGGGCAGCGCCTCCAACTGCTCCAGCAACAGCGCGCTCTGGCGCGAGAACCGCTCGCCGTCGGCGGTCAGGCTCAGGCGCCGGGCGTCGCGGTTGGCCAAGGTCAGGCCGAGCAGCGTTTCCAGCTTGCGCAAACGCATGGATAGCGCCGGTGGCGAGACATTGAGGGCCCTGGCGGCGGCACTCAACGAATCGGAACGCGCCAGCGTCACGGCCATGCGCAGGTCTTCGATGGCAATCATTCAATTCAACTTAATGATAGATGACGAAGCATTGAACCATAACTTCACGATGGCTGCGTAGAGTCGCCCTGTCTCCCCTCACCGAGTCCTGCCCATGCCTGCCTCC
The DNA here is from genome assembly GCF_036693845.1 of Pseudomonas sp. MS646. NCBI lineage: Bacteria > Pseudomonadati > Pseudomonadota > Gammaproteobacteria > Pseudomonadales > Pseudomonadaceae > Pseudomonas > Pseudomonas sp. MS646. The sequence goes on along the minus strand of NZ_CP144763.1, from coordinate 2,294,988 downwards.
CTTGCCTCTCTCGACACCCCCGTTGCGCTCATCGATGTGCCGCGAATGCAGCGCAATATCCAACGCATGCAGCAACGCATGGACGCATTGGGCGTTCGCCTGCGCCCGCACATCAAGACCAGCAAATGCCTGCCCGTGGTCCAGGCACAGATCCAGGCCGGCGCCAGCGGGATCACCGTCTCCACCTTGAAGGAGGCGCAACACTGTTTCGCCAACGGCATCCAGGACATCTTCTATGCGGTCGCCATGGCTCCTGGCAAATTGCCCCAGGCCCTGGCCCTCAGGCGCAAGGGCTGCCAGCTGAGCCTCCTGGTCGACAGCCTGGCCGCCGCCCAGGCCGTCGTCGATTTCGGCGGGCACCACGACGAACGTTTCGCCGTCTGGATCGAGATCGATTGCGACGGCCATCGATCCGGCCTGCGGGTCGAGGACCCGTCGCTCGTCGACATCGCGCGGACACTCAGCGACGGCGGCATGCACCTGTGCGGCGTGATGACCCACGCCGGATCCAGCTACGAACTCGACACGCCCCAGGCGCTGCAAGCCTTGGCCGAACAGGAGCGGCACGCCTGTGTCAGCGCCGCCCAGCGCATCCGCGAAGCCGGCCTGGCCTGCCCGCAGGTCAGCATCGGCTCGACACCCACGGCCTTGTCGGCGCAGCACCTGGAAGGCGTCACCGAAGTTCGCGCCGGGGTGTATGTGTTCTTCGACCTGGTGATGCACAACGTCGGTGTTTGCGCCGCCGACGAGTTGGCCCTGAGCGTACTGACCACCGTGATCGGTCATCAGAAAGACAAAGGCTGGATCATCACCGATGCCGGCTGGATGGCCATGAGTCGCGACCGGGGGACGCAGCGCCAACGGCGCGACTTTGGCTACGGCCAGGTGTGCAACGAGGCCGGCGACTGGATCGACGGCGCGCGGCTCACCGGCGCCAATCAGGAGCACGGCATCATCACCCTGGAACAGCCCGCAAACGTGGACATCACGACACGGTTTCCCGTCGGCAGCCGCCTGCGCATCCTGCCCAACCACGCGTGCGCCACGGGCGCGCAGTTTCCTCAGTACAGCGCCTGTGAGGCCAGCGGCGAAATCCAGACCTGGAGTCGCCTGCATGGCTGGTGAAATCGACTTGATTCATACCCCCCAGCCTGCCGCGCCGGGTAGGCATTACCCCCAGGCCGTGGTCCCGGTGCCGGCCCTGCATCTCGGTTACCTCACCGAAATCGAAGCGCTGGCCGGTGTCCCCGAGGGCACCTATTCACCCTCGCCCCATGGGCCCATCGAGCACACATCATGAAGCCACAAAAAAGCGATGTACTGATTATCGGCGGCGGCATCATGGGCTCGGCGTCGGCGTTTTTCCTGCGCCAGCGCGGGCGTTCGGTGACGTTGCTGGAACGCGACCTGATCGGCCAGTACGCCAGTGGGGTGAACTTCGGCAACGTGCGGCGCCAGGGACGATTCCTTGGCCAACTGGAGCTGTCCAACCGCTCCTACGGGTTATGGAAACGGCTACCCGAACTGATCGGCGACGACCTGGAATTCATTCCCAGCGGCCACATGCGCGTGTGTTATCGCGAAGACGAGATCGCCGAGCTGCAGGCCTACGCCGACGCCCCCGAGGCTCGGGCGCTGGACTTGCAGATCATCACCGGCAAGGCCTTGCACGAGCGCTTTCCCTTCCTCGGCCCCGAGGTCAAGGGCGGCTCCTACGCCCCCCACGACGGTCACGCCAATCCGCGCCTGGCGGCCCCGGCCTTTGCCCGCGCGGCAACCCGGGCCGGGGCCCACGTCCGCGAACGCACGGAAGTGGCCGACGTGCAAAAGGTCAACGGCGAATTCCACGTGACCACCACCGACGGCCAGCAGTTCATCGGCGAGCAGTTGCTGATCACGGCGGGCGCCTGGGGGGCCAGGCTGTCCGAACAGTTCGACGAAGCCGTGCCCCTGGAGCCCAACGGGCCACAGATGTCGGTCACTGAACCGGTGCCCTATGCGTTGCCGACAGTGATTGGAGTGTTCACCAAGATCAAGGAAGAAGTGATCTACTTCCGGCAGATCCCCCGGGGCAATCTCATCATCGGCGGTGGCAACCGCTGCAAGCCGGACATGATCAACCGTCGCGCCTACTTCCGGCCGGAAAGCCTGCTCAACCAGATGCACCAGATGAATCGCCTGCTGCCGGGGGTCGGCCACCTCAACATCATCCGCGTGTGGAGCGGCATCGAGAGCTATACCCCCGACTCGCTGCCGATCATGGGCCCCAGCGGCAGGGTGCCGGGGCTGTTCTATGCCTTCGGGTTCTGCGGGCATGGTTTCCAGCTCGGCCCAGGCGTCGGCGATGTCATGGCCGAGTTGATCAGCACCGGCAGCACCGGCACCTTGATCAGCCCGTTCGACATCCGCCGCTTCACCGACCCGATGGCCCTCGCCACGCCGCTCTCGGCCAGCATCGCGAGCACCGGCAAGCTTGTCTGAACCGCCCAAGCCATCGGCTGACGACCCGAGGTTTTTTGCGCCATGAAACCTGCGTCGCTACGTTTTGCCCAGTCTGCCCGGCAGATACAGCAGATTATCCTTTGCCAGGCTCAACAACGGCACAAGCCATCGCAACGGCTTTGATAGTTTATTGATGAGAAACGGCATCGCGATCTGCTGCCGGCCATCGCATTACGCCCATGGGAGCCCGTTGGATGACCACCCGATCTTCGAATAGCCCGCTGAAGCATGGGCAGTTTTACATCAACGGCGACTGGTCGTTTGCGGCCCACCCGGCCACGCTACCGGTGGTCAACCCGGCCACCGAAGCGGTAATCGCCGAAGTCGCCCGCGGTTCCAGCGAGGACGTCGACCGGGCAGTCGCCGCCGCCCGTGGGGCCTTTGCGGGGTGGGCCGCGACCCCGGTGGCCACGCGCGCATCGATCCTGGGCAGACTCCATGAGCTGATCCTTGAACACAAGGAGGCATTGGCCCAGACGCTCTCGCTGGAAATGGGCGCCGCCATCGGTTTCGCCCGGGCCATGCAGGTGCCGCTGGCGGCCGAACATGTCCGGGTGGCCCGTGACCTGCTCGCCACCTATGCGTTTCGCAAGGTCGAGAACGGCACCGCCATCGACCGCGAGCCCATTGGCGTCTGCGGCCTCATCACGCCGTGGAACTGGCCGCTGTACCAGATCACCGCCAAGGTCGCCCCGGCGATTGCCGCCGGCTGCACGGTGGTCCTCAAACCCAGCGAACTGTCGCCGTTGAGCGCCCTGCTCTTCGCCCAACTGGTGCATGACGCCGGCCTCCCTCCAGGCGTTTTCAACCTGGTGAACGGCAGCGGTGCCGACGTTGGCGCGGCCATGGCGGCGCATCCGGATATCGACATGATCTCCATCACCGGCTCGAACCGCGCCGGCGCGCTGGTGGCCCAGGCCGCCGCGCCCACGGTCAAGCGCGTCACCCAGGAACTGGGCGGCAAATCACCGAACCTGCTGATGCCGGACGCGGACGTGGCCAAGGCCGTGCCGCCAGGCGTGATGTCGGCATTTCGCAACGTCGGCCAGTCCTGCAGCGCACCGACCCGGATGATCGTACCGCGCAGTCGCCTGGCGGAGGTCGAAGCCCTCGCGGCCGCGACCGCCAACGCGATCATCGTTGGCGATCCGCAATCGGAAGCCACCGTCCTCGGCCCCATCGCCAACGAAGCGCAGTTCAACCGCGTGCAAGGCATGATCGCCCTCGGCCTGGAGGAAGGCGCAAAATTGCTGTGCGGCGGGCCAGGCCGCGTGCCCGGCTTTGACAAAGGTTTCTATGCCCGGCCGACGGTATTCTCCCAGGTGGACAGTGCCATGCGCATCGCCCAGGAAGAGATCTTCGGCCCGGTGCTGTGCATCATCCCCTACGACACGCTGGACGAAGCCGTCGCCATCGCCAACGACACCGTCTACGGCCTCGGGGCCCATGTCCAGGGCCAGGACCTCGACCAGGTGCGCAGCGTGGCGTCGCGCATCCGCGCAGGCCAGGTGCTGTTGAACTACCCGGCCTGGAATCCGATGGCGCCGTTCGGTGGCTACAAGCGCTCGGGCAATGGCCGCGAGTATGGCGTCCATGGGTTCGAGGAGTATCTGGAGACCAAGGCGATTGTCGGCTTCGGTTGATCGCCTACGGCTCTGACCGCCCAGGGCCCTTACGGTCGCCTGCGTACGGTTTCATGTGCACGAACGCCGGCAACCAGGCCTCGCGCCGCCGGGTCCAGCACTCGTAGGTCGGCATCAACTGATCAGGGGCATCCAGGGCGCCCAGGTTCACCTCGATTTCATCCCCGCTGCGGGCGAACACCGACGAGCCGCAGCGCGGACAGAAAAAACGCCCGTCGTAATCGCGCGTCTCGCCTTCGATCCTAACCGCCGTCTCAGGGAATATGGCCGCCGCGAAGAACAATGCCCCATGGTGCTTGCGGCAGTCGAGGCAGTGGCAAAGCCCCACTCGATAAGGGCGGCCCGAGGCTTCGATACGCACGTTGCCACACAGGCATCCGCCGGTGAATCGGTCCATGGTGTGGTTCCTCTTGGCCAGGGTATCGATACACCTTCGACCCCTCTTGCATCTGGTTTGCTTCAGCCGTTGCCCACCATCGGTACCGCCATCAGCAAGATCGCGGTACCGTGCGTCGCGGTCGATGCCACGACCCCGTGGCGCATGCGCACCCACCCACAAGCCAACCCCTCCACCAACGTGAAAAGAAGAATTGGCCAGCCAAGCGACGTCACGCTCAAGGCGAGGAACCCATGGCACGCCGCAAACGCCACACCACTGATCAGCGCCGCTCGCAGGGCGCTGACGTGCTGTTCGAGATGGCCCTGAAGGAAACCGCGAAACAGCACTTCTTCCAGCATATTGGCACCATAGGCCAGCACCACCATGCCCGGCAACCATGCCCAATAGCCTGGCAGCATTGCCGCATCAGTCGCTTGACAAAGCCGCAGCGGCAAGCCGATCAAGCCTCCCACGCCGACGCCCAGGGCAACGCCCGTCAATCGACGCCCCTTGGACAACACCACCAGTTGCCACAGATCGGGCAACAAGCGAGCACTCAGTGCGATCAGCCCCAGCGACGACAGCCCCAGTGTGGCCAGCACGAACGGGTTGGCGAGAAAGCTGATCTGCAAGTCACCCTTGAGCGACCACAGGCGCAGCGGTGTCATCACGTCGCGCATCAGCACGAACGCCATCAGCAGAATCAAAATACGCGTTCCTGTCAGGGCCTTGGGCGTCAAGCCGAACCACAGCCCGAAGAGCACAAGGCCGGGTATCAGGTACAACGCGTAGTCCAGCAGTATCACAATTGCCTGGGCGATCATCCGTCTTCCTTGCTTGGAAATGCATGCAGCGGTCAGTAGTCACGGATCATGACGATTGATAACGGGCGCATGCAACGCCATCAACTCCGCGACCCATTCGATGAACACCCGCAACTTGGCACTGAGGTGGCGGTTCGGCGGATAGGCCAGGTAGAGCGGCATGGGGTCTATGCGCCAGTCTTCGAAAAGCGGTACGAGCTGGCCTTGCGCTTCGTATGGCCTGGACATGTACCGAGGCAGCCACAGCACCCCCAGCCCCGCGAGGCCCGCCGCCAGGTAGGCGTTGCCATCGTCGACGGCCAGCGCGTAGCGGCCCTTGACCTGCAAGCGCTCGCCCCGGCGATGCATCGCATACGGCATGGGTTTGCGCGTGCGCGCCCAGAGGAAACCAACGACACGGTGCAGGGAATCTTCCAGCGCCTGCGGATGATCCGGCGGGCCGTGACGCGCCAGGTAACCCGGCGCGGCGAAAATGCCCAGGGCCAGATCGCCGATGCGCCGGGCAACCAGTGACTGATCCACCAGCTCGCCGCCACGCACCACGCAATCGACGTTTTCATCGAGCATGTCGACAATCCGGTCGCTGACACCCAGGTCGATCTGGATGTCCGGGTACCGCGCATAGAACGCAGGCAAGGCCGGCACCAGGATCATGGCAGCGAGCGGACTCGGCACGTCCACCCGCAGCCGTCCACGGGGCAAGGTCTGCGCACCGGCGAGGCTGGTCTCGGCATCGTCCATGTCCGCCAGCAGCCGGATCACCCGTTCGTAATAGGCCGCGCCGTCAGCGGTGACGTTGACCTTGCGCGTGGTGCGATTGAGCAACCTGACCCGCAAGCGCGCCTCCAGTTGCTGGACCAGTTGCGTCACGGTGGTCTTGCTCATGTGCAGGGTCTCGGCAGCCTTGGTGAAGCTGCCCGCCTCCACCACCCGCACGAACGCCTGCATCGCATCGAAACGATCCATATCTGCCTCGGCACTTGTCGGATTGTTTGGATTTTACAAACAGTGATCGCCAAGGTTGCTCGTTTATCGCCTGGGCACAAGTCCCTAGAGTGACTTCATCGTTGATTTCGGGTCGCTCACGGCCCATTGATGGAGGTCTGCATGACACAGCGTGACGTTGTTTTCCCCGCCGGACGCCAGGCGCTTTATGAGCGCAATCGCTATTCGCCGGCCATTCGTTCCAACGGGTTTCTGTTCGTGTCAGGGCAGGTCGGCAGCACCGAGGAGGGTTCGCCGGTGCCCGAGCTACAAGCCCAGGTGCGGCAGGCGTTCAACAACCTGAAAGCGATTCTCGCGGCCGCCGATTGCACCTTCGACGACGTGGTGGACGTCACCGTTTTCATCGTCGACCCCGAAGCGAAATTCGAGGCCATCTGGGAGGTTGTGCCCGAATTCTGGGGCAACGCTCCGCATCCGACCCTGACGGCGGTCGGTGTGACCTGGTTGTATGGGTTTGAGTTTGAAATCAAGGTGATTGCCAAGTTGCCGGAGGGTGGCAAGGGGTAAGTCTTCGGCCGACGCCTTCGCGAGCAAGCTCGCTCCCACAAAGGCGCGCGGTAGGGCGCCGCAGAGCCATTTGTGGGAGCTTGCTCGCGAAGGCGGTGGATCAGCCGTGATCAACCCCTGACTGCCGCCTCGATCGCCGCGATGTCGATCTTGGTCATCGTCATCATGGCGTCGAAGGCGCGCTTGGCGATCGCCTGGTCCGGGTGAGTGACGGCCTCGCTCAGGACCCGAGGGGTGATCTGCCAGGAGATGCCCCACTTGTCCGTACACCAGCCACAGGCATTTTCCTGCCCGCCGTTGCTCACAATCGCGTGCCACAAGCGGTCGGTCTCGGCCTGGTCATCAGTGGCCACTTGAAAGGAAAACGCAATGCCGTGCTTGACCGAAGGCCCTCCGTTCAACCCCAGGCACGGGATGCCCATCACCGTGAACTCCACCGTCAACTCATCGCCTTGTTTGCCCGAAGGGAAATCGCCCGGCGCACGGTGCACGGCCAGCACCTTGCTGTCCGGGAAGGTCTGCGCATAGAACTGGGCCGCTTGCAGCGCAGCGCCGTCGTACCAGAGACAGATTGTGTTCTTGTTGTTCATCCGCGTTCTCCGAGAGAGGGACTGGACGGTGAAGTCTAGCAGTCCCCTATCGAGCCGGGCCTATCGCCCATCAGGTGAACAGATCGACCCCCAGCTGGAACGCCACCCACAGCGCCAGCCCCGTCGCGAACAGCAGTGCGATGTTCTCGAACAGGTTGTTGCGGTATTGCTTGCTCAGCAACGATTTCTGGTTGGACATGATCAACAGGCCCAGGGAAATGACCGGCAGGCCGACGATGTTCAGCGCGCTGACACCGATGGTCAGGGTGACGAAGTCCGGCATGCCGGGCATCGACCAGATCAACGGTGTGACGAGGATGAAGAGCATGAACCACTTGTGCATCGGGTCACGGTGGAACTCCTTGCCGTAGCGCTCCCGACGCTTGGGCAGGACGTGCTGGAAGGCATCGGTAATGAGCATCGGGAACGCCGTGGTCTTGCCGGAAATACTGGCGAACAGCGTGGCGAATACGCCGACGAAGAACACATACCAGCCGATGGGGCCGAAGAAGATTTCCAACGCCTTGCCCAGGTCACCCAGGGTTTTGACTTCAATGCCGTTGGGCCGCAGGATCTCGGCACCGACGATCCAGATCGCCAGGTTGATGACAATCCCCACGAACACCGCGAACAGCAGGTCGTTGCGCTGGATGCGCTTGTGCTCGGGCCCGGTCCAGCCCTTCTGGCGCATGACGTATGGATGCACGAAGTTGGCAATCGAGCCGGCCACCGCGCCAATCACCGAGACTGCCACCAGCAGCGCACCGTGGACACCTTCGTCCGCAGGAATGCTGAAGCCGATGGTGCCTTTGACGATCCCCACCACATCCGGTCCGGACATCACGGCCAGGGCGATGAACGCCAGGGTCATGATCGCCAGCAGCGCCTTCATCACCCCTTCGATCATCGAATAGATGTTGCGCCCCACCAGCAGCCACACCGCCAGCACCACCGCCACCGAACACAGCAACGGGTAGTCGACCCGCAGCAGCATCGCCAGGGACTCGCCAGCGCCCTTGATCATGTAGGCGTTCATCAAGTGGCCCATGAGCAGCGCGTAGACCAGCAGGAACCAGGCGAAGAACGGGTTGAGCTGGGCGTACCCCTGCAAGATGGTCATGCCCTGGTTATTGCAGAGCTGGAAGCGCGCGATGATGTTGACGATCAGGTACCTGAGCAGCAGCGACACCGCCAGCACCCACATCATCGCGTAGCCGTAGTTCGCACCGGCCACCGAAGAGGTGATCAGGTCGCCGGCGCCGAGCCAGGAAAGGACCGCGATGATGCCCGGGCCCAGAAGCTTGAGTATTCGTACAAAGCGGCCTTGGGCGGGCGCGGCGGCCTTGCCTTCGACGGACGGAATGCTCGACATGGATGGAATCTCCGTTATTTTTTTTGTGAGAAACGGGCCACAGTCGAACACATTAGATACGACATCGTACAACCATTCTTGAGCCTCAAGTATGTAGAAATGTTTCATTGATCCGCGGCCGGAAAAGCTGGCAATTTGACAGCCAGCGCCCTCAGCGCTCGCCGTTCTCGACCATCCAGCGCACCATGTCCACCAACGCCACTCGATGCTGGTGCACGGCGCACCAACCGGCGTGGTCCTGGCTGAACCGTTCGACATAGCGGCTGAGCACCACATGGCGCCCATCCTCGGCCAGGTGCAGCTCCACCTCGCGGCAGTGCAAGGCCCCCTGCTCAAGCGTGCGCATCCGTCGATGCAAGACCAGCGCGCCCCTACTCATCGGCGTTCTCCTCGTCCGGGCATGTTGATTGACCGGTCACCACGGCGCCCAGCTTGCCCTCGGCGACAACATCGGCGCGCCGCTGTGCCACGGCCTCTCGCAGGGCCGCGTAATAGTCCGGTCGGGTCCGCAGTTCGTCTGTCAGCGGCAACGCCTGCGCACGTCCATCGACGATGCCGCCGGCGGTGTTGAGCGTGCCCAGGGTGTCGACGGTGCTGCTGTTGTCACCGAACGGGCTGACCATGAAATCGATCACCTTGCCCGTGGCGTCCCGCAGGTTGGCCGTGCCCAGTATCGGCAGTTCCACGGTCGGCCCCGCCGCGATGTTCCAGACGCCGAACGTCTGGCCGAAATCGGCCTCGTGGCGTTCGATACCCAGTTTGCCGGAGACGTCGACCAGGCCGACGATGCCCGCCGTGGTGTTGATCACGAAACGGCCCAGGGTGTTGACCGAGCGCTGGCCGTTGCCTTGCAGCAGGTCGTTGACGAACACTTTGGGCTCGCCGAAGTTCGCCACGAAGTTGTGCACCCCGGCCTGGAAGAACCCAGGGAGCTTGCGGTAACCGCGGGCCACCGGGGCCAGCGCATAGTCATCCACCGTCCGGTTGAAGGCGAAGATGCCGCGATTGATGGGCTCGGCGGGATCATGGACGCCATAGCGCGCATGCTCGCAACGGCCGGGCGTGGCCGCCGGCGTCTGGGCACAGCCGCTGGCGAAGGCGGCGAGTGCCAGGACCAGGGAATATCGAACACGTAACGAAGCGGGATCGGTGAGCGGCATACGGGGCTGTCTCGCAAGGAATTGAGGAAGTGCTGCCTGAATGCCCGTGGCGAGTGTGGTCGCAGGCAAACTGACTGACACCGGCGCAATCCTGCCGCCGTTTTCTTGCCCGAAGATTTCCGCAACATTGCCCAGCGGCAACTTTATTTCCGAATTGAAATATATGACGCGGGCCCTGGATTGACCCTAGTATCGACGCCTGTATTCCTTGCCCAGCGTGCCCGCCGTGAGCCATTTACTACTGGTGGACGACGACCTCGAAGTCCTCGCCCTCTTGCGCAAATTCCTCGAACAACATGGCTACAGCGTGGACGTGGCCGCCGACGGTCGCGCCCTCTGGCAAGCGGTGGAACGCCGGTTGCCGGACCTGATCATCCTCGACGTCATGCTGCCGGGCGACAGTGGCCTGGTGCTGTGCCAGCGACTGCGGGCCGAGCACACCGTGGGCATCGTCATGCTCACCGCCATGGGCGAATTGAGTGATCGCGTCGTGGGCCTGGAGCTGGGAGCGGACGACTACCTGACCAAACCGTTCGATGCCCGCGAACTCCTGGCCCGGGTCCGCGCCGTCCTCAGGCGCACCGGCGAAACCAGGAGCCCCGCCAACGACACGTCCCGCTGGGTGCTGGCGTTCGATAACTGGCAACTGGACGTCACCCGCCGCGAACTGCGTTCACCGGACAACGTCATGATCCCGCTCTCCACCGGCGAGTTCGAACTGTTGCTGGTCTTTGTCGAGCACCCGCGCCGGGTGCTCAGCCGCCAGCAGTTGCTGGACATGGCCCGTGGCGAGACCTACGACGCGTTCGACCGCAGCATCGACGTGCAAGTCAGCCGGCTACGCCGCAAGTTGGAAACCGACAGCACCGGCGCGTCGATGATCCGCACCGTGCGCAACGGCGGCTACCTGTTCACGCCCCAGGTGGTAAAACGATGAAACCGCCGCGCTCGGGCGCCAAGCGCCCACGGGACACCCTGGCGCGCTGGATCGCCCTGACGACCCTCGGTGCCATGCTGACGTTGCTGGCCCTGAACGCGCTGTTCAGCCAATTGGCCGATGCCTGGGCGCGCCCGCCCCTGATGGAAACCGGCCTGTTCGAAAAGATCTCCGCCATCAGCCGCATCATCGACTCGGCAACGCCCGAACAGCGCCCCGCCATCGCCAGGGCCGCCAGCGACCAGGCATTCAACACGCAATGGCTGCAACACCACGACGACGCACGAGTGCCGGTGATCGACGACGACCCGCAATACAACGACGGCGCGGCGCGGCTGCGCCAGCAACTGGGCAGGCCGGATGCGCGGATAGAAGGCTACGAGCCGAGCGACTGGCCCGCTGGCGAACCCGGCGGGCGCTACGCCGCGCTGATCGAGTTGAGTGATCATTCGTGGGTGATGTTCTCCATGCCCGCGCGCAACTGGGGGCTGGAAGACTGGGAGCGCAACCTGATCATCCTGGCGTTGATCCTGCTGTCGACCTTCATCGTGGCGTTGGTCGCCACCCGGCACCTGGCCGCGCCTCTGGAACGCTTCGCCGAAGGGGCCAGGCGCTTTGGCGTGGATCACCGGGCCCCGCCCATTCCCGTGATCGGCCCTTACGAAATCCGCCAGGCGATCCTCGCCTTCAATGCCATGCAGGCCCAGCTCAGGCACTTCATCGAAGACCGCACGCAAATGCTCGCCGCCATCTCCCATGACCTGCGGGCACCGTTGACCCGCATGCGCCTGCGCGGGGAGTTCATCGACGATGCCGAGCAGCAATCCCGGCTGTTCAGGGACGTGGACGAGATGCAGGCGATGGTCAACTCGGCCCTGGAGTTCTTCCGCGACGACGCCCGGCTGGAGCATGCCACCGCCTTCGACCTGGCCGAACTGCTGCACACCGTCGTCGATGATTTCAAGGACGCCGGCATCGAGGTGGCCTTCGAGGGCGCCCAGCGGTTCGTCTATGTCGGCCGGCCCATCGGGATCAAGCGCGCCTTGGTGAACCTGATCGACAACGCGATCAAGTACGGCAGCGAACCGGCGGTGCAACTCAAGGCCTGGACCGATCACGTCGAGATTCGCATCCTCGACCGCGGCCCAGGCATTGCCCCCGAATACCAGGAGCGGGTATTCGCTCCGTTCTTCCGCCTCGAAGGCTCACGCAACAAAAACACCGGCGGTGTCGGCCTGGGCCTGTCAGCAGCCCGGGCCACCGTGCTGGAGCATGGCGGGACGCTGAGCCTGAACAATCGTCACGGTGGTGGACTGGAGGCCAAGGTCCTGCTGCCCTTGAATGGTTAGCCCGGCAACGGCTGGAAAAACCCCACGATGAATAATGCGCTAAACAATCGGCGCCTTCCTCGATAGGATGTCCGGCCCCGCTGCCCCGGCCCTGTCCGGGAAGGCGCTTTTTTTCTGCCCGACACCGCGCTCGGGCGCAATCGTTCCCCCTTCGCTCACGTGTGCCAAAGGATCGACGGAGCCAATTGAACGTTATGGAGTTCACCCGATGATTCTTATCATTTACGCCCATCCCTACCCCGATAAATCGCGGGTCAACCAGGAGATGCTCAGGCGCGCCGCCCGTCACCCGGACGTGGTCATCCGCTCCCTCTACGAGCTGTACCCGGACTTCGACATCGATGTCGAGGCCGAACAGCGGGCAGTCGAGCAAGCGCAACTGGTGGTGCTGCAACACCCGATGTACTGGTACAGCGCCCCGCCACTGCTGAAATTGTGGATCGACAAGGTGTTCACCCAGGGCTGGGCCTATGGCAAGGGCGCCGTCGCCCTCAAGGGCAAGCCCTTGCTGTGGGCCGTCACCACCGGTGGCGCGCACGATCATTTCCAGATGGGCGACTACCCCGGTTTTTTGGCGCTGGCCCAACCCCTCCACGCGACAGCCCTCTACTGCCACATGCGGTGGCTGGAGCCGGTAGCCGTGCACGGCGCGTATGCCGGTGCCTGCGACGCCCAAGACGCACAAATCGAGCACTATTGCGCTCGCCTGGCCGCCTGGAAGGACGATTGAAATGGAAACACATAGCCTGATTGAAATGCTCATCTACCTGGGCTCGGCGGCTCTGATCGTGCCGATCGCCGTCCGGTTGGGGCTGGGCCCGGTGCTGGGCTACCTGCTCGCCGGTTGCGCCATCGGTCCCTGGGGCCTGAAGTTCGTCACCGACGTCAAGGCGATCCTGGAATTCGCCGAGATCGGCGTGGTGCTGATGCTCTTCATCATCGGCCTCGAACTGGACCCCAAGCGCTTGTGGGCGCTGCGCAAAATGGTGTTTGGCGGCGGCGCGCTGCAAATGCTCGCCTGTGGCGCAGCCATCGCCTCGTTCTGCGCGCTGCTTGGCCTGAACTGGACGGCGGCGCTGCTGGTGGGCCTGACCTTGAGCCTGTCCTCCACGGCCATTGCCATGCAGGCCATGAGTGAGCGCAACCTGACCGCGACTGCCGTGGGGCGCAGCAGTTTTGCCGTGCTGCTGTTCCAGGACATCGCCGCCATTCCCCTGGTGGCCATGATCCCCCTGTTGGCGGCCCACGGCGGAACCCCGTCAGGCGCCGACCTGGCCTTGTCGATCGGCAAGATCGTCGCGGCAGTCGGCCTTGTCGTGGTGCTCGGCCGTTACGTTTCCCGGCCGCTGCTGCGCTTTGTCGCCAAATCCGGCCTGCGGGAAATCTTCAGTGCCGTCGCCCTCTTCCTGGTATTCGGCTTCGGGTTCCTGCTGGAGGAAGCCGGCCTGTCGATGGCGATGGGCGCATTCCTCGCCGGGGTGCTGCTGGCCAGCTCGGAATACCGGCACGCCCTGGAAAGCGACATCGAGCCGTTCAAAGGCTTACTGCTGGGGTTGTTTTTTATCGGCGTGGGCATGTCGATCGACTTCGGCACCCTGATCCATGCGCCGCTGAAGGTCCTGACCCTGACCCTGGGTTTCATCCTGATCAAGCTGCTGGTGATCCGGCTTATCGCACGCGTGCTCAATGTCCCCGGTGGCCAGCGCTCATGGCAGGCGGTGCTGCTCGGCCAGGGCAGCGAATTTGCCTTCGTGGTGTTCGGCGCCGCGACGGTCGCGGGCATCCTGACCGAGCAATGGGGTAAAAGCCTGACGCTGGCCGTGGCCTTGTCCATGTGCCTGACGCCGTTGCTCATCCTGCTGTTGGCGCGCATGGAGTCCGCCAGCAAGAAGAACCGCCAGGAATCCGACCTGGTCGACCCGCAGACGCCCCGGGTGATCATCGCCGGGTTCGGCCGGTTCGGGCAAATCGCCGGCCGCCTGCTGATGTCCTGCGGCGTCGAGGTGGTGGTCCTGGACCACGACCCGGACAACATCGAGACCTTGCGCAAATTCGGCGTGAAAGTGTTCTACGGCGACGCCACCCGCCTCGACCTGCTGGAAGCGGCCGGCGCGGGCCAGGCCGTGGTGATGATCAATGCGATCGACGACCAGGAAGACAACCTGAAGCTGACGCGCCTGGTCCGGGAACACTTCCCCGGCTTGAAGCTGCTTGCCCGGGCCCGGGACATGGGGCACATCATCGCCCTGCGGCAACTGGGCGTGGAGGCCGCCGAGCGAGAAACCTTCGAAAGCGCGCTGGCGCTGGGTCGAAGCGCCCTGGTGCAGATGGGTGTGGGCAGCTACGAGGCACGGGAGCGCGCGGACCAGTTCCGTCGCCTGAACCTGCAGATGCTCGACGAGATCGTGGCCCACCCGGCGGACGACCTCGACTTCCGCCACAACGCCTACCTACGAGCCAACGCATTGCTCGAAGAAATGTTCAACGAAGACCGCGCCCGGCCGACCCACGGCTGGTCCGAACAGCATCGGCCGGAGCCGGACTGAGTCGCGCGCCCGACGTCAGCCCACCTCCACCAAGGCGTCCAGCTCGGCGAGCAGCGCCGGTGCAAGGGTCAGCTCGCTGGCACTGAGGTTTTCCCGCAGGTGCGCCAACGATGACGTACCCGGGATCAACAGGATGTTGGGCGCCCGTTGCAGCAGCCACGCCAGGGCCACGCACAGCGGCGACGCCTCCAGGCGCGCCGCGACGCTGGACAGGGTTTGCGATTGCAACGGCGTGAAGCCGCCCAACGGGAAGAACGGCACGTAGGCGATGCCTTCGCGGCCAAGCTCGGCGATGAGGGACTCGTCGGCCCGATGGGTCAGGTTGAAGTGGTTCTGCACACAGACAACCTTGGCGATGCCCTGGGCCTGCCTGACCTGCGCGGCGGTGACGTTGCTCACGCCCAAATGCCGGATAAACCCCTGGTGCTGCAACTCAGCCAGGGCCGTGAAGGCTTGCTCGATGGATTCGTCCGACGGCGAATTCATATTGCCCCATACCCGCAGGTTGACCACATCCAGCACATCCAGGCCCAGGTTGCGCAGGTTGTCGTGCACCGCCTGGGTCAACTCGGCGGGGCTCTGGGCCGGGTTCCAGGATGCATCGGCGCCGCGCACTGCGCCCACCTTGGTCACGAGGGTCAAGTCCTCGGCGTAGGGGTGCAACGCTTCGCGAATCAACTGGTTGGTGACGTGCGGGCCGTAGAAGTCGGCGGTGTCGATGTGGTTGACCCCGCTAGCCACGGCCTCACGCAGCACCGCGACGGCCGCCGCCGGGTCCTTGGGTGGCCCGAATACATGGGGCCCCGCCAGTTGCATCGCCCCGTAGCCCATGCGCTTGACCGCACGGTCGCCCAGTAGAAAAGTGCCTGCCTTGTCTGCAATGCTCATCGCGTGCCCCTTGGATCAATGAAAGTACGAGCACTATAAGCATTGACCATTGCGCTGATAATCGGGTGCAATCGGCACAGCTTGTACGACGGAGAGAACAATGGCGGCGGATATCCAAGACTTGCTGGCCTTCGTGGCGGTGGTCAACGCAGGGGGCTTTCGCGAAGGCGCGCGGCTCAGCGGCAAGTCTGCCTCCAGCCTCAGCGATGCGGTACGCCGGATGGAGCGCCGCCTGGGCGTGCGCCTGCTCAACCGCACCACTCGCAGCGTGGTACCGACCGAGGCCGGTGCCCGGTTGATGGAGCGCATCGTGCCGGCCCTGGGCGAGGTCGAGTCGGCGCTGGACGTGGTCAACGAATTTCGCGACCGCCCTTCGGGCACGCTGCGGCTGAACGTACCGGCCAGCGCGGTCAGGCTGGTGCTGCCCGCGATCGTCACGCCGTTCCTGAAAAGCTACCCCGACATTCGCCTGGAGGTGATTGCCGAAGAAAGCTTCGTGGACGTGCTCGCGGCCGGTTGCGACGCCGGCATCCGCTACGACGAGCGCCTTGAGCAGGACATGATCGCTATCCCCATCGGCCCGCGTTTCCAACGCTTCGCCACGGCGGCCTCACCGGCGTACCTGGACGCCAGGGGCCGCCCCGAACACCCGCGGGACCTGCTCCAGCACGCCTGCCTGCGGGGCAAGTTCGCCAGCGGCGCCATGCCGCCGTGGGAGTACGAACGCGACGGCGAAACCGTGAGCGTCGACCCGAGCGGCCCGTTGATCGTGCGGATCGGCGGCGCGGTGGACCTGGCGGTCCAGGCCGCCCTGGATGGGCTAGGCGTAATCTACCTGTTCGAAGACTGGCTGCGCCCCTACCTCGACAGCGGCGCCCTCGAACCGGTCCTCGAACCCTGGTGGCAGCGCTTCACCGGCCCCTTCCTCTACTACCCCGGCCGCCGCTACCTGCCCTCGCCGCTGCGGGCCTTCGTGGATTTCATCCAGGCCCGCAAATGACGGTGGCGGCCCGCCTCGACAGGGCTGCACGCCGATCCGGCGGTTTCGGCCCAGCCCACCCGCCACTCGTCCCCCCGCCCTCAGGATTTTCGAACCAAGCGTCTCGCTACGGCTCGTAGCTACATGACACCGCTGCAAGCGACGGGGCATCACGGCTTGAACGGCGGGCGCATTGAGTGTCCTTGCAGTTCACTGCCGGAGTTTCGCCATGTACGAATGCCTAGTCCAACAGGTTTCCTCGAAGGAGTCCCTGGCGTTTTTTGCCCAACGCGATACCCACGGCACGGGTTTCAAGGCCTGTGCGCCCGCCGCCGGGCTGTCGGTGACGGCTCAGTTCAAACCCCACGACCAGCAGAACCTGATCAAGCCGAACATGCAGCTCAGTGCCATTCGCTGCCGGGGCGGGCGCCTGGAGTGCATCAAGGTGCGCTGGGGTTGGTCGCCGATCTGGTCCGTCGGAACGATGCCGCCGCTGACCCATCTGCCGCTGCACCTGGTGATGCGCTCCAAGGTCTTCGATCGAATCAAGCGCGAGGGCCGGGTGCTGGTGGCGGTGAACGGCTGGTACGAGTCGGCCGACGCCACCGTGGCGCCCGCCTCCCCGCGCCTGAGCTACACCGCGTCCAACCAGGGCGCGCCGATCTTCCTCGCGGCCCTGGCCCAGGCCAGCGAAACACCCAACGGCTGCGACGGCCTGACCCTGGTGACCTACGGCGACATCGCCAGCAAGCAGCAGCGCCTGCTGGCCTTCACCGGCGAGGAAGCCCTCCAGTGGCTACGGCCCGACCTGGATTGGGAACAGGCGCAGCAGATCGCGGCGAGCGCGGCGCTGATCAACCCACCCCTCGGACACATCCCGCCACCCCAACGGCTGATCCAGGGCCGAGGCTGACAGCGCCACTCAAGGAAATCACGAAAGGCTCGACGAGGGACGGTAAACTGGCCGCGCAACACCGCCCCTCATCCTTTCGAACAAGAGACTTGCATGGCCAATCCAGACATCACCTTCACCCCCGACCCAGACGCAGATTCCATCTCCTCCGACGTTGCCGGCTTCGGCGGCCTGCTGGTTTCCACCCAGATCCCGACCCGGGCCGATGGCAGCCTGGAGCTGGGCGACATCACCTTGCAAAGCGAATGCACCTTGCAAGCCCTCAAGACCGCCCTGGAGCGCGCCGGCAGCTCCATGGACCGGGTCCTGCACCTGACCATCTACCTTACCGACATGGCGGATCGCGGTGCCTTCAACGAAGTCTACAAACGCTTCTTCGCCAAACCCTGGCCGGTGCGCGCGGCCGTGGGCGTGGCGGCGCTGGCAGTAGAAGGCATGCGCGTGGAAGTGACGGCAATAGCCGCCAAGGCCTGATGTTGCCGGTATAACCTGCAGGGTAGAGGCACTTATGTGGCAAGGGGATTTATCCCCTCGCCACAGGTTCCAGCATAAACCTCGGGCTCCGCGACCTGCCCCAAACGCGCGTTTTCCCGAAAAACAGTCATTTACGCACCTAGCCCGGCCTCGACCACGCCGCTAAAGTGCGCCGTTTCCATCCTGGTGGCGTGCTCATGAATCTCTGGTTCCGACTCTTGTTGATGCTGTTGCGTCGTCCCTGGCGCAAGCCCACTGACCCTTTGGGCACCACCGTGGTGCGGATGCGCGTCTGGCCACTGGACCTGGACCTCAACCGCCACGTCACCAACGGGCGCTACTTCACCCTGGCCGACGTCGGGCGCATGGATTACGTGCTGCGCAGCGGCGCCTACAAAGTCGCCCTGCGCCAACGCGCGGTGCCGATCGTGGGGGATGTCTGGGGCAAGTTCCGGCGCGAACTCAAGTTGTTCGAAGCGTTCGAGGTGCACTCGCGGATGCTCGGCTGGGACGACAAGTGGACCTTCATGGAGCATCGCTTCATCAGCCAGGGGCGCGTGGTCGGCGTGGTGATCATGCGGGGCCTGTTCCGCTCGGCCCGGGGCACGGTTGCACCGGGTGAGTTCATCCGCGCACTGGGGCTGGCCGAACAGTCGCCGGCGCTGGCGCCCTGGTTGAGTGCCTGGTCGCAAAGCTGCGATGGCTTGAGCCTGGCGCTGCGAGAGGAGCAAAACTGACGGGACGGCCTGCCGCCCAATCCCCTTCTATACTGTTCTGCCAACCCCCACGGGGCCTGCACTTCCAATAATAAAAAGCAGAGGTGGAACATGGTCTGGCAACAAGTCTACGATCCCTTCGGTAATGCAGTGCTGTCGACGCTCCTGGCGGCGGTCCCGGTGGTGGTGATGCTGGCGTCCCTGGCGTTCTTTCATATCAAGGCGCACCTGGCGGCGCTGCTGGCCTTGGCGTCGGCCCTGCTGATCGCGATCTTCGCCTTCGGCATGCCCGCCGGGATGGCCGGGTCGGCGGCGTTGTACGGCGCGGCCAACGGCCTGTTACCCATTGGCTGGATCGTGCTCAACATCATTTTCCTGCACCGCCTGACCACCGAGAACGGCTCGTTCAAGGTCCTGCAGGATTCCCTCGCACGCATCACCGACGACCGGCGCCTGCAATTGCTGCTGATCGCCTTCTGCTTCGGCGCATTCTTCGAAGGCGCGGCCGGCTTCGGTACGCCGGTGGCGGTGACCGGGGCCATCTTGATCGGCCTGGGCTTCTCGCCCCTGGCCGCCTCGGGCCTGGCCTTGATCGCCAACACCGCGCCCGTGGCGTTCGGCGCCCTGGGCACGCCCATCATCACCCTAGCCAAGGTCACCGGCCTGGATGAAATGGAGCTGTCGATGATGGTCGGCCGGCAACTGCCGTTCTTCTCGGTCATCGTCCCGTTCTGGCTGATCTGGGCATTCGCCGGCTGGCGCAAGATGCTGGAAATCTGGCCGGCGATCCTGGTGGCCGGCGTCAGCTTCGCCATCCCGCAGTTCCTGGTCTCCAACTACCACGGGCCGATGCTGGTGGACGTGATTGCCGCGCTGATTTCCATGGCCTGCCTGACCGGCTTCCTCAAGGTCTGGAAACCGGCCACGGTGCACACCTCCGCCGCGCTGTCGGGGCGGGTCGATGACTCGAAGATCGAGGCCAGCGAGCAGGCGCAGCCCGTCGCCGGCGGTGCGTTCGCCAGCGATGCGCGCCCGGCCGTGCTGCGGGCGTGGATGCCGTGGATCATCCTCACCGTGTTCGTCTTCGCCTGGGGCACCCAGGGCTTCAAGAACCTGTTCGACACCCGTCCGGCGCTCGACCCGCAGACCCAGTCGGTCAAGCTGGATCAGCAAGGCAAGCCGGTGCGCGAGGCCAATCCGCTGTTCTCGCCGATGCTGACATTCACTACCCTGCACCAGCAGATCGAGAAAGTCCCGCCGGTGGTGCCACAACCGAAAACCGAGGAAGCGATCTACAAGTTCAACTGGTTCACCGCCACCGGCAGCGGCATCTTCCTGGCGGCCATCCTCGGCGGCCTGCTGATGGGCTATTCGATCCCGCAACTGCTGCGCCAGTACCTGCGCACGCTCTGGGTGGTGCGCTATTCGCTGATCACCATCGTGGCGATGCTGGCCCTGGGGTTCCTCACGCGCTATTCGGGGCTGGACGCCACCATGGGTCTGGCCTTCGCCGCGACGGGCATCTTCTACCCAATGTTCGGCACACTGCTGGGCTGGCTCGGCGTGGCGCTGACCGGTTCGGACACGGCGTCCAACGTGCTGTTCGGTGGCTTGCAGCGGGTCACGGCGGAACAGTTGGGGATCAGCCCGGTGCTGATGGCGGCGGCGAACAGTTCCGGCGGGGTGATGGGCAAGATGGTCGATGCGCAATCGATCGTGGTCGCCTCAACCGCGACTCGCTGGTACGGCCATGAAGGGGAAATCCTGCGCTACGTATTCTTCCACTCGGTCGTGCTGGCGATCCTGGTGGGCGGGCTGGTGACGTTGCAGGCGTATGTGGTGCCGTTCAGTCGGATGGTGGTCGGGGGGCACTGAGGGGACTGTGGCGAGGGAGACGCTGACTCGCCACAGCGATGGCTTACTGAACGTTCTTCAGCTTGACCACATCACCGGACACCGAGGTGGTGTAGCCGGTCAGGACCCACGCCCAGAACCAGTTTTCCTGGACTTGGGTGTTGATCATGGCGTCGCCGCCCTTAGCCTTGATCGCAGCGGTCTGGGCGCGCACGAAACGGCTGTTCTGCTGGATCGGGATCACCCCGAACAGCAGCAGGCCGGTGGCCTTGGCTTCACTGTGGCCGACTACGGTGTATTGGCTGCTGTCGTATTGCTGGGTTTTCATCGGGGCGCCGGTGCAGCCCGCCAGGGCCAGGCCGAGCAGTGCGCAGGCAGCGATCTTGCTGAGGTGGTTCATTGAATACTCCATGGGAAAACGCCCGGGATCCATCTCTCGGGCGGCGCGTACTCTAACCGATCAGCATCAGATTGACAGCATTCACTTGTTCAGCTGCGAGGCGCCACCCAGAGCCGCTCGTCAGTTGCCGCTCCAGCGAAACGGCGCGCCGTCGATAAACCAGTCACTGCGCCCGGCAAGGCCATTGGTTGCCCAGCAGACCAAGTATCGATGAACGACGGCCAGCCCCGTTGGAGCGCTTGAGCATGATTGACCTGACTGTCTGGAACATCACCCTGCCCGTGCAAACGCCGGCCCTGACCGTAGCCACCAAGGCCATGCCGACGCTGCAGAGCCCGTATTTCAACCGCAACGGCGAGCGCATCGTGTTCTGGGCACCGGTGACCGGTTCCCACACCGGCAAAAGCGACTTCCCGCGCTCCGAACTGCGGGAAACCGGTAAGGACGGCAAGCTGCGCAACTGGCGCTACAACAGTGGCCTCAACACCCTCAACGGCACCTTGTCGGTAAACCAGGTACCGTCGGAAGGACGGGTCGTGGTGGCGCAGATCCACGCCAAGGACGCCCCCGCCCCGCTGCTGAAACTGGTGTATCGCTACGCCAAGGGCACCGGCAACCTCGACGTGGAATACCGGGTCAAGCCCAAGGACGTGAAGAGCCCGGTGCTCTTCAGCGTGCCGAACATGGCGCTGAACAAAGCCTTCACCTATGCGTTGCAGATGGACAAGCAAGGCACGCTCACCGTGCTGATCAACAGCCTCGGCAAGCAGGTCAAGCTGGACCCTTCCTGGTACGCCTACGACTTTTACTTCAAGGCCGGCGTCTACACCCTGGACAACGTCGGGTACGCCAGCGAAGGCGGGAAAGTGACCTACACCAGGCTGGACGTCGGCCATAAATGACCGGCGTCGCCCCTTCCGTGGCGAGGGCGCTTGCTTGCGCGGGGCTGCGAGGCAGCCCGCGCCACAGGAAAAGGGCTGCCTGACAGCACTCGATCGATCAGGCGAACGTCGCCCCCCGCGTATTCACGAACAGTGAATACAACGAATGGCTGCCCGCCATGAACAACCGGTTACCTTCCCGGCCGCCAAAGCAGACATTGGGGCAGCGTTCCGGCAGGGAGATGTGCCCGATAGCCTTGCCTTGAGGGTTGAACACCCGCACGCCATCGAGTTTTTCCAGGTCGGCCTTGGGGTCACCGTTGCCGCCCCAGCCGCACCAGAGGTTGCCGCTTTCGTCGCACTTGATGCCATCGATGGCGGCGTAGTCCAGGCCCTCGATGTGCTTGCGCCGCTCGCCCAAGGTGCCGTCGTCCTTGACCGTGATCGCCCAGATCAGGCGGTTGGGCTTGGCCCGGCCTTCGACCACGTAGAGGATTTTCTCGTCCGGGGAAAAGCACAGCCCGTTCGGCCCCGCCAGGTCGTCGATCACCCGGCTGAGCGTACCGGTCTCGCCATCGATGCGGTACACCGCATGGGGCTGGGCCGGCGTGACTTTGTGCCCTTCGTAGTTGTTGCCGGTCTGGAACGGCGGGTCGGTGAACCAGATCGAACCGTCCTTCTTGCAGACGATGTCGTTGGGCGAGTTGAGCGGCTTGCCCTCGAAACTGTCCGCCAGCACGGTGATCGTGCCGTTGTGCTCGGTGCGGGTCACGCGCCGGCCTTCGCTGGACGTGGTGGAACCTTCGCACACCAGCAATCGTCCCTGGCGATCCCGGCACATGCCGTTGGAGAAGTTGGAGTGTTCGCGGTACACCGAGAGATCGCCGGTGATTTCATCCCAGCGCACGATGCGGTTGTTGGGAATGTCACTGACCAGCAGGTAACGACCGTCGCCGATCCACACCGGCCCTTCCGCCCAGCGCAGGCCGGTGGCGAGCTTTTCCACGCTGGCGTTGAAGATGCGCAAGTCCATGAAGCTAGGGTCGAGGATATTGATCAACGGGTCCGGGTAACGCTGGCTCAGCGGTTCGGCCTGGGCGAGCCCCGGCAGGTTGCCCAAGGTAGCGGCAGCCGCCGAAACCACCAGGGATTTTTTCAGGAAGACCCGACGCCCCTGATCGGCGGCGGTTGAAGATTGCGAAGCATCCATCGTGCGTCTCTCCGTTATTGTTATTGGACGGGAGCACAGTTTTACTCCGTGATAAGACATCGTACAAGACAGGCAATTCAGCGTTTTTTCGCGATGCTCCGCATTTCAGCCCACTGATGGCGAGCCACTGATACCGACTGCGCGCTTGTTTCCTGGCCCTTCGTGGGGTAAAAACTCATGTTGTACGATAACTAATAACAATAACGGCCATCCGAAATACTTGCTCGGGTGGCCTGCCCTTCGAGACTGCCATGACCCTCGCTACTGCCGCTCCCACTCCACTTCCCCGGCACCTCGCGGTGCTTGTCCTGCTGTGCATGGGCTGCGCCTTTGCCGGTAATCATGTCGCCGCCCGGGCCGCTTTTGACGACGGCGCCGGCGTGTTGCTGGCGATCCTGCTGCGCTCGGGCGGGACCTTGCTGGTGCTGGCCGCCCTGGTGCTGTGGCAACGCCAGAGCCTGCGCCTGCCCCGCGGTGCGTGGCGCTGGCAACTGACGCTGGGGTTGTTGATCGGTGCCCAGAGCCTGTGCCTCTACTCCGCCGTGGCGCGGGTGCCCGTGGCGTTGGCGCTGCTGGTCGGCAACCTCTTTCCGATTCTGCTGGCGCTGCTCACCTGGGCACTGGGTGGGCCCCGCCCGACCGCACGCACCGCCGCACTGATGGGGATGATCCTGGTGGGCCTGGTGTTCGTGTTGGAGGTGCCGGCGCGGCTGGCCTCTGAACAGAGCGTCGGCCCGCAATGGCTGGTCGGGGTGGGGCTGGCCTTCTGCGCCGCCTGCGTGTTTGCCTGCGCCTTGTGGATTACCGACCACAAGTTGTCCCAGGTGCGCGGCTCGGTGCGCAGCCTGCTGACGATTTTCATCGTCTTCAGCAGCGTCAACCTCGCCGGCCTGACCGGCGCCCTGCCCGGCGGTTTCGACCTGCCGGCCAGCAGCACCGGCTGGCTGGCCCTGGCCACGCTGGTGGTGCTCTACGGCACCGGGTTCACCGTCCTGTTCATCTGCGTGCCGCGCCTGGACATGCCGCGCAACGCCCCAGTGATGAACATCGAACCGCTGGCCACGCTGCTGATTGGCTGGCTGGTGCTGGACCAGATGCTCAACCCGGGCCAGGTGCTGGGCGGCGCGATCGTGGTCACCGGTATCGTGCTGCTGACGTACCGCAAGGTTGAACGGGCCAAGGCGCCCGTGGCCGGGGTGGCTGGGCGTAACTGAAGCACCGACGTCGCGCCCTGGCGACCAGGTTTTGTGGCGAGGGAGCAAGCTCCCTCGCCACAGGTGCTGGGTGAGGTCAGAACCGCACGGCCTCCGCCGGCACCACATCGATCCGCGACACCGCGCTGCTCAGGCGCCCCAGGCGGTTGTTGTGGTTGGCGATGATCTGCTCTGCCGTCATGCTGCCGTTGTCCACCGTAGAGTGGGCGTCGGCCGCCAGCACCAGGTCATAGCCGAGAGCATGGGCCTGGCGCACGGTGGCGTTGACGCAGTAATCGGTCTGCAGCCCGCAGACCACCAGCCGATCAATACTCCGCGCTTGCAGCAGCGACAGCAGGTCGGTCTGGTAGAAGGCGTCCGGCGTGGTCTTGCGCACCCGCAGATCGTCTGCGTCAGTCAGCAGGCCGTCAGCCAGTTGCCAGGCGTCGCAGCCATGGGTCAGCGAACCTTCCAGCTCCTCATGCTGGACCAGGATCACCGGCCAGCCGGCCGCCCTGGCCTTGGCGCTGAGGTCGTTGATGGTCCGGATGACGCGCTGGATGTCGAAACATTCTTCTTCGCCACTGCACAGTCCGTTCTGGACATCGATGATCAGCAATGCGGTGCTCATGACTTTCCTCTGCAAACGTTGATGGGATCAGTAACCCAACGACAACCCAGTGTTACGGCGAGGGTCGTTGGCGCCATAGAAGCGGTTCTTGCCCACCGGTTTGCCACCCAGCGACGGCGCACCGACCAGGATCGCCGCGATGTGGTTGGGGTCTTGCGGGCCGGCGAACTTGTGGCCCCAGCTTTCCAACAGCTTCTGCGTATCGGGGCTGGCGGCGAAGGTTTCCAGGTTGGTCTCCTCGGGCATCCACTGCTGATGGAAACGCGGCGCATCGACGGCTTCCTGGAGGTTCATGCCGTAGTCGATCACGTTGAGGATGGTCAGCAAGGTCGCCGTGATGATGCGGCTGCCGCCCGGCGTCCCCACCACCATCACCGTCTTGCCGTCCTTGGTGACGATGGTCGGGCTCATGGACGACAGCGGCGCCTTGCCCGGTGCGATGGCATTGGCCTCGCCCTGCACCAGGCCGTACATGTTGGGCACGCCGACCTTGGCGGTGAAGTCGTCCATCTCGTCGTTGAGGATGACCCCGGTCTTGCTCGCCATCACCCCGGCACCGAACCAGTCGTTGAGGGTGTAGGTGACGGAAACGGCGTTGCCCCACTGGTCGACGATGGAGTAATGGGTGGTGTTGCTGCCCTCATGGGGCGCCACGCCCGGCTTGATCTTCTGCGAATCGCCAGCCTTTTGCGGCTCGATGGCGGCGCGCAACTTGGCGGCGTATTGCTTGTCCAGCAGGTGGTCGATGGGGTTCTTCACGAAGTCCGGGTCACCCAGGTAGCTGTTGCGGTCCACGTAGGCGTGGCGCATGGCTTCAATCTGGTAATGCATGCCCTGGGCCGAATGAAAGCCCAGCTCCTTCATCGGATAGCCGTCGAGGATGTTCATGATCTGGCACAACACCACCCCACCGGAACTGGGCGGTGGCGCCGAGACAATGTGGTAGCCGCGGTAGTCGCACTCCACCGGTGCCAGCTCACGGGTCTTGTACTTGTCCAGGTCGGCCTGGGTGATGATGCCCTTGTTGGCCTGGCTGGAGGTAACGAGTGCATCGGCGACCCAGCCCTTGTAGAAGCCATCGGCGCCCTTGGCGGAGATTTCCCGCAGGGTCTTGGCGAGGTCCTTCTGCACCAGTTTCTGGCCAACCTGCATGGGCTCGCCGTTGTGCAGGAAAATCGCCCCGGAGTCGCGCATGTCCTTCTTGAACACATCGGTTGCGGTTTCCAGCAGGTCGACATCGCCCTGCTCGAGGGTGAACCCTTCTTCGGCGAGGCGAATGGCCGGGGCGATCAGTTCAGCCCGGGGCTTGCTGCCGTATTTCTGCAACGCCAGCTCCATGCCGGACACGGTGCCGGGCACACCCACCGCCAAGTGGCCACGGGTGCTGAGTTCGGGCACGACGTTGCCGTCCTTGTCCAGGTACATGTTGGCGGTGGCCGCCAGAGGGGCTTTTTCGCGGAAGTCCAGGAAGGTCTTGCGGCCGTCGGCCAGTTGGAGGGTCATGAAGCCGCCGCCCCCCAGGTTGCCCGCCGCCGGGTAGACCACCGCCAGGGCATAGCCCACCGCCACTGCTGCATCCACGGCATTACCGCCGTTCTTGAGCACATCGACGCCCACGTGGGTGGCCAGGTGCTGGGCGGTGACCACCATGCCGTTTTCGGCGGCAACCGGCGCCTGGGACGCGGCCTGCGCGGCCAGGCAGCCAAGGGTCAGCGAGGTGGCCAGGAGGGTCCTGGCAAGGGATTGGAACGTCATGGGTCAGGTCTCTTCTTGTTTTAGGACCTAGCCAGTATGGCCCGGTTTGCGCAATGCGCCCGTTGCGATAGTCTCGCGCAGATAATTCCCGCTTGAGGACATCCCCAATGACGCTGCGAATCGAACGCACCGATGCGCCCACCGACGAGGAGCGCCAGGCCATTCTCGCGCCGCTGCGCGCCTACAACAGCGCCCAGACCGGCGCCACGGTGCCCGAGCTCGTCGCCTTGCTGATACGCGACGAGCACAGCGCTGAAGTCGTCGGCGGGCTCTACGGGCGAATATTTTTCCGCTGGTTCTACATCGAGTTGCTGGTCGTGCCGGAACAGGCCCGGGGCCAAGGCACGGGCTCGACCCTGATGCAAATGGCCGAAGACCTGGCGCGGGAGAAAAACTGCTTGGGCATTTTTCTGGACACGTTCGACTTCCAGGCACCGGCGTTCTATCGCAAGCAAGGCTTCACGGAAGTCGGCCACATCGACGACTACCCTCC
Source organism: Pseudomonas sp. MS646 (assembly GCF_036693845.1). Classification (NCBI taxonomy): domain Bacteria; kingdom Pseudomonadati; phylum Pseudomonadota; class Gammaproteobacteria; order Pseudomonadales; family Pseudomonadaceae; genus Pseudomonas; species Pseudomonas sp. MS646. Next base: position 2,267,787 of record NZ_CP144763.1, on the reverse strand, counting down.
GGGCCACCAGCACTTTTTCTTCCAGAAGCGCCTGGAAGCTGCGGACTGAACGCCCACAGGGCTGCTGGGCCGGCGACTTACAAACAGGTCGCCAGCGCCGCCAACCGACGCTTGGCGACGAAGTCGTCGTGCTGGGCGTAGTAGTTCAACGCGGTGCCGTTGGCGCCGGCCAGGACATCGACGAACGATTCGGCGGAGCGGGTGTACACCGTCAGGCCACCCTTCTCGCCGGGTTGCAGGTACGCCGCGGCATCGACGCCGAACACTGCTTCGTCCTGCCAGGCAAACTGCACGCACTGGGCCACGACCTGCGCAGGCTTGTCCGAGGCCAGGGTCTTGTAGGGCGCCTGGGTCCGGGCCTGGTTCATCGCCGAACCCGCACAGCCGGCCAGCAAGCTAGCGGCCAGGGCCACCGTCAACATTCGCATTGCGTTCTCTCACCGAAAAAAGCCGACTGTAGCACTAGGACCCGAACCGTCGCGCTGCTTTACTGAAATTTACCCGCGACAGCAGGCCTCGATTCGCGCAACCCGTGGGCCATCAACCAAAGGAGTCACCATGGCGGCAACCGAACAACAACACGAACGGGCCCTGGCCAGGTTTCTCGACGAACGCCCGCACCTGCGCCACGAACTGGACACCCTCAACCCGCTGCTCGCCCAGGCCAAGGGCGAGACCGCCGAACAATATCGCGCCGAACGGCTGCATGAAGCCTTCGAAGCCGAGGCCGAGCGCCAGCACCTGTTCGCCTGGGAATTGACCCTGCAACTGACCGCCGCCTCGCCCGAGGACTACCAGGTCCAGCGCCTGGAGGTGCACAAGGAAGTGGCGGAAATGGCGGGGATGGACTGGGCGGAGTATTGCCAGCTGCATGGCCTTGAAGACAAGCCGTGAACCGTGGCGAGGGAGCAAGCTCGCTCACCACACAGTGATCGCCATGCCCTTCGTGTCGAGCCCCCTTGGCAATCGCCCCACCGCCCATAAAGCTTTATCATGGCCGCAGTTTCGCTGACCGGGTCTGTCATGAAGTTCGCCATCGCGCTGTTTTCCGCCGCCCACGCGCCCTCCTCGCGCCGTGCCTTGCTGTTCGCCCAGGCTGCGCTGGCCGGTGGGCACGAAATCGTGCGGTTGTTTTTCTACCAGGACGGCGTCTATAACGCCGGCGCCAGCATCGTCACGCCCCAGGACGAACAGGACCTGCCACGCGAATGGCGCACGTTCGTCAGCGACCACCAGCTCGACGGCGTGGTGTGCATCGCCGCGGCGTTGCGCCGGGGTGTGTTGAACGATGAGGAAGCCCAGCGCTACCAGCGTTCGGCGGCCAGTGTCGAGGCGCCCTGGGCCCTGTCCGGCCTCGGCCAGTTGCACGATGCAATCCAGGACGCGGACCGCCTGATCTGTTTTGGAGGCGCTTGATGCCCAAGTCATTACTGCTGATCAGCCGCCAGGCCCCATGGTCGGGCCCGAGCGCCCGTGAAGCGCTGGACATCGTCCTGGCCGGCGGCGCGTTCGACCTGCCCATCGGCCTGCTGTTTCTCGACGACGGCGTGCTCCAGTTACTCACGGCGCAAGACGCCAGGGCCGTCCAGCAGAAAGACCTGAGTGCGAACCTGCAGGCACTGCCGCTGTTCGGCGTCGAGCAACTGTTTGTCTGCGCCGACAGCGCCGCCGAGCGCGGCGTCGCCCCTGACACGCTGGCGCTGGACGACGTGAATGTACTGGACGCGGCACAGATCGCCGCGCTCATTGACCGCTACGACCAGGTGATCACCCTCTGATGTCGACCTTGCACGTATTGTCTCACTCGCCCTTCGGCGACTCTCGTTTCGCCAGTTGCTTGCGCATACTCGGCGAACACGATGCCCTGCTGCTGTGCGGCGACGCGACGTATGCCCTACGGCCTGGCACCGCGCCGTTTGAAACCCTGCTGGGCCGCGGCCTGAAACTGTTCGTGCTCGCTGAAGACGTCCAGGCCCGCGCCTTGCAAGCGCCAGACTGGGCCAAGGCCATCGACTACCCGGCCTTCGTCGAACTGTCGATCGAGCATGACAAGGTCAACACCTGGCTATGAACACGTTGAATGTGGGCGAACGCGCCATCGCGCTGGACAAGGACGGCTACCTGGCCGACCTGGACGACTGGTCGGCCGATGTCGCCACGGCCCTGGCCGCCACCGAAGAAATCGAACTGAGCCCCGAGCACTGGGAAATCCTCGAACTGCTGCGCGGCTTCTACCGCGAGTTCCAGCTCTCCCCCGCGACCCGGCCACTGATCAAGTACACCGCGCTGAAATTGGGCGCGGACAAAGGCAACAGCCTGCACTTGAACCGACTGTTCAAAGGCACTCCCGCCAAACTCGCCGCCAAGCTGGCGGGCCTGCCCAAACCGACGAATTGCCTATGACCGACTTTGCTTCGCTGACCCTCGAGACCCCGGCCGAACATCCGTTCGCCCCGTTCGTGCGCATCCTTGGCAAAGGCAAGCGCGGCGCCCGCAACCTGACCCGCGAAGAAGCGCGCCAGGCCATGGGCCTGGTGCTGGATGAACAGGTCGAGGACACCCAGCTCGGCGCTTTCCTGATGCTGTTGCGGCACAAGGAAGAAAGCGCCGAGGAAATGGCCGGTTTCACCGAAGCCCTGCGTGAGCGCCTGGTCGTGCCGGGGTTGACGGTGGACCTCGACTGGCCAACCTACGCCGGCAAGAAACGCCATTTGCCGTGGTACCTGCTGGCAGCCAAGTGCCTTGGGCAGAACGGCGTGCGGATCTTCATGCACGGCGGCGGCGCTCATACGGCGGGTCGCCTCTACACCGAACAATTGCTGGGCTTTCTGCAAATCCCGCTGTGCCGGGACTGGCAGCAAGTCGCCGGCGCCCTGGACAACGGCGGCCTGGCCTTCATGCCACTGGTGGACTGGGCGCCGCAAATGCAACGGATGATCGACCTGCGCAACACCCTCGGGTTGCGTTCGCCTATCCATTCCCTGGCGCGGATCCTCAACCCGCTGGGCGCACGGTGCGGGTTGCAAAGCATTTTCCACCCCGGCTACCAGGCCGTGCACCGCGAAGCCAGCGGCTTGCTGGGCGATACCGCCATCGTGATCAAGGGTGACGGCGGCGAAATAGAGATCAACCCGGACGCCGACAGCCACCTCTACGGAACGTCCGGCGGCGTCAGCTGGGACGAGCAATGGCCGCGACTGGCCGAACAGCGCCACGTCAAGCCGGAAAGCCTCGACCCCGAACACTTGAAGGCCGTCTGGCGCGGTGACGTACAGGACAGCTACCCGCAATTGGCCCTGATCGCCACCATGGCCTTGGCCTTGCGCGGCCTGGGCCTGACTCGTGAAGCTGCGTTCGAGCGCGCCCGCCAGTACTGGGACGGCCGGGATCGTTCGATTTAACTGATGATTAACGCCTAACCTTTGCGCTTTTTGTTCGAACCTATCGGAATAGACTCCTCTCCAACGTTTATAGGTCGAGGAGATCGAGATGGGTTTGTTAGTCGAAGGCCGCTGGCAGGACCAGTGGTATGAAAGCAAGGACGGCAGCTTCCAACGCGAGCAGGCGCAGCGCCGTCACTGGGTGACCGCCGATGGCAGCGCCGGCCCTAGCGGTGAGGGCGGTTTTGCCGCCGAGGCCGGGCGCTATCATCTATACGTCTCCCTGGCCTGTCCCTGGGCCCACCGCACGCTGATTTTCCGCAAGCTCAAAGGCTTGGAAAACCTGATCGACGTCTCGGTGGTCAGCTACCTGATGCTGGAAAACGGCTGGACCTTCGACAAAACCCACGGTTCCACCGGCGACAAACTGGACGACCTCGACTTCCTGCACCAGCGCTACACCGCCGACACCGCCGACTACACCGGCCGCGTCACCGTGCCGGTGCTGTGGGACAAGCAACAGGGGCGCATCGTCAACAATGAATCGGCGGAGATCATCCGCATGTTCAACGGCGCATTCGACGGCCTGACTGAAAATCACCTGGACCTGTACCCGGCGCACCTGCGCAGCGAGATCGACGCGCTCAACGAGCGGATCTACCCGGCGGTGAACAACGGCGTGTATCGCGCCGGGTTCGCCACCACCCAAGCCGCCTACGAAGAAGCCTTCGACGGCCTGTTCGCCGAGCTGGACCAACTGGAGGCCCTGTTGGCCAGCCGCCGCTACCTGGCCGGTGAATACCTGACCGAGGCGGACATCCGCCTGTTCACCACGATCATTCGCTTCGACGCGGTGTATTTCGGCCATTTCAAATGCAACCTGCGGCGCATCGCCGACTATCCGAACCTGTCGAACTGGTTGAGGGAGTTGTACCAGTGGCCGGGCATCGCCGAGACCGTGGACTTCGTTCACATCCAGGGTCATTACTACGGCAGCCACAAGACCATCAACCCCAATGGGATCGTACCGAAGGGGCCGAAGCAGGACTTCACCGGGGCCCATGATCGGGCGCGGTTGAGTGGGAAAGGGATTTGGCGGGGGACTGGGGATTGATCCGGGAAGTCCGTTGTCACTGAGGGCCTCTTCGCGAGCAAGCCCGCTCCCACACTGGACCGTGTATGGCCACCGATTCATGGTGAACAACGATCCAACGTGGGAGCGGGCTTGCTCGCGAAGGGCGCGACGCAGTCTTCAGACCTGCCCCTGGGCCCCTTCGAACCACGCCAGCTTCTCGCGCAGTTGCACCACTTCCCCCACGATCACCAGCGTCGGTGCATGCACCTCATGCTCCGCCACCAGCCGCGGCAAGTCTGCCAGGGTGCCGGTGAATACCCGCTGGTTGACCGTCGTGCCTTGCTGGATCAAGGCCGCTGGCGTATCCGCCGCGCGGCCATGCCTGATCAGCTCGCTGCAGATCATCGGCAAGCCCACCAACCCCATGTAGAACACCAGCGTCTGGGCCGGGGAAACCAGGTCTGCCCACGGCAAGTCGCTGCTGCCATCCTTGAGGTGGCCCGTGATGAAACGTACCGACTGGGCGTGGTCGCGGTGGGTCAACGGAATGCCCGCGTACGCCGCGCAACCACTGGCCGCGGTGATACCCGGCACGACCTGGAACGGGATGCCGTGGGCGGCCAGTTCTTCGATCTCTTCGCCGCCGCGACCGAAAATGAACGGATCGCCGCCCTTCAACCGCACCACGCGCTTGCCCTGTCGGGCCAGGTCCACCAGTTGCTGGTTGATCTGGTCCTGGGGCACGGCGTGTTCGGAGCGACGCTTGCCCACATAAACCCGCTCGGCGTCACGCCGGCACAACTCGAGGATCGCGGGCGCCACCAGGCGGTCGTAGAGCACCACGTCCGCCTGTTGCATCAGCCGCAAGGCGCGGAAGGTCAGCAGGTCCGGATCACCGGGCCCTGCCCCCACCAAGTAGACTTCGCCCGGCGCATGCGGCGCCTGGCCGGCGATCTTCTCGCGCAGCAGACGCTCGGCCTCGGCGCCCTGCCCGGCCAACTGGCGATCAGCGATCGGCCCCTGGAACACGTCTTCCCAGAACGCCCGGCGTTGCTGTACGTCTGGGAACAGGCCCTTGACCTGGCTGCGAAACCGCGCCGCCAGGCCGGCAAGTTGCCCGTAGGTCGAGGGAATCCAGGTTTCCAGCTTGGCCCGGATCAACCGCGCCAGCACCGGTGCATCACCGCCACTGGACACCGCGATCACCAGCGGCGAACGGTCGACGATCGCCGGGAAGATCACGCTGCACAGGGCCGGCGCGTCCACCACGTTGACCGGCACGCAGCGCCGATGGGCATCGGCCGAGACCCGGGCGTTGAGTGCCTCGTCGTCAGTGGCGGCGATGATCAGGCCGCAGCCGTCCAGGTCCGCTTCGAGGTAACCGCGCAGGACGCATTCGCCACCGCTGCCACTCACCAGTTCGCGCAATTGCGGTTCGATTTCGGGTGCGACCACCCGCAACAGCGCACCGGCATCGGCCAGCAGGCGGGACTTGCGCAAGGCAATCTCCCCGCCGCCAACCACCAGCACGCGACTGCCGCGCAGGTTGTGGAACAGTGGCAAATATTCCATTTAGCCGATGACCTCGATACCGCCCATGTACGGCTTCAACACCTCGGGCACACGGATCGAGCCGTCGGCCTGCTGGTAGTTTTCCAGCACGGCCACCAGGGTCCGGCCCACGGCCAGGCCGGAGCCATTGAGGGTGTGCACCAGTTCCGGCTTGCCGGTCTCCGGGTTACGGAAACGCGCCTGCATGCGGCGGGCCTGGAAGTCGCCGCAGTTGGAGCACGACGAAATCTCACGGTACTTGTCCTGGCTCGGGATCCACACTTCCAGGTCATAGGTCTTGACCGCGCTGAAGCCCATGTCGCCGGTGCACAGCGCCAGGGTGCGATACGGCAGCTCCAGCAGTTGCAGAACCTTCTCGGCGTTGGCCGTCAGGCTTTCAAGCGCTTCCATGGACTTGGAAGGCTCGACGATCTGCACCATCTCGACCTTGTCGAACTGGTGCTGGCGGATCATCCCGCGGGTGTCGCGCCCCGATGCCCCGGCTTCGCTGCGGAAGCATGGGGTGTGGGCGACGAACTTGATCGGCAGTTGCTTGGCGTCGACGATCTCGCCGGCCACGATGTTGGTCAGCGACACTTCGGCGGTCGGGATCAGGTACAGGTCGGCCTCGCCTTCGCGGCCGATCTTGAACAGATCCTCCTCGAATTTCGGCAACTGGCCGGTGCCTTGCAAAGCCGGCGCCTGGACCAGGTACGGGGTATAGGCTTCCTCGTACCCGTGCTCGGTCACGTGCAGGTTGATCATGAATTGCGCCAGGGCGCGGTGCAGGCGGGCGATCGGCCCACGCAGCAAGGCAAAACGGGCACCGGACAATTTGGCGGCGGTTTCGAAATCCAGCCAGCCGAACTTCTCGCCCAGGGCGACATGGTCCTGTACCGCGAAGTCGAAAGTCTTCGGCGTCCCCCAGCGGCGCACTTCGACGTTGCCGTCTTCATCCTCACCGACCGGCACCGACTCGTGTGGCAGGTTCGGAATGCCCAGCAGGATCGCGTCCAGCTCGGTCTGGATCGCGTCGAGGGCAATCTTGCCGTTGTTGAGTTCGCTGCCCATGTTCTCGACACTGGCCATCAACGGAGCAATATCCTCACCGCGCTGCTTGGCCTGGCCGATGCTCTTGGAAATGGCGTTGCGCTCGGCCTGGAGCTTCTCGGTGGTCGTCTGGACAGTCTTGCGCTGTTCTTCCAGCGCTTCGATGCGCGCGACGTCCAGGACAAAGCCGCGGGACGCCAGGCGGCCCGCTACGTCCTGGAGGTTGCTACGTAACAGTTTGGAATCGAGCATGTCGGTCTCTCGTTATCAAAGTTTGGTCAGGGACAGGCCGACCCAGGTGGCGAGCAGCCCGCCGAATACGCTGATGGCCGCATAGCCCAGGGCCAGCGGCACCTGCCCGCTTTCCAGCAGGCGCACCGTATCCAGTGAAAAGGATGAAAAAGTCGTCAGGCCGCCGAGGAAGCCGACGATAAGCCCCGCGCGCATTTCAATGGGCACTTCGGGACGAATCAAAAACAGACCGTATAGAACGCCGATCAGCAGACAGCCCACGATATTAACGGCGAGCGTCGCGGTATAGAAGTACCGGGGCCAATTTGCATTGATCCAATTGCCCGTGGCGAAACGCAACAACGTGCCGGCCACGCCGCCGGCGGACACTGCAAGGATCAGGGGGATCAAGGTTTTCTCCGCTGCCGTGGGCTCAGGCGATCGAGTTGGGCCAGGTGGTTGAGCTTTTCGCCGATCTTCAATTCCAGGCCCCGGGGCACGGGTTCATAGAACCGCTGGGGTTCGAGGGCCTCGGGGAAATAATCCTCGCCGGCGGCGTAGGCGTCCGGTTCATCATGGGCATAGCGGTATTCTTCGCCATAGCCCAGCTGTTTCATGAGCTTGGTCGGCGCATTGCGCAGGTGCAGCGGTACTTCGAGGGAGCCGTGCTCGGTGGCGCTGCGCATCGCGGCCTTGAAGCCCATGTACACCGCATTGCTCTTGGGCGCGCAGGCCAGATAGGTGATGGCCTGGGCCACGGCAAGTTCGCCTTCCGGGCTGCCGAGGCGTTCCTGCACATCCCAGGCCGCCAGGCACAGGCTCAAGGCCCGCGGGTCGGCGTTGCCGATGTCTTCGCTGGCCATGCGCACCACGCGCCGCGCCAAGTACAACGGATCACAACCGCCATCGATCATCCGCGCGAACCAGTACAAGGCCGCGTCGGGATTGGAACCGCGGATGGATTTGTGCAGCGCCGAGATCTGGTCGTAGAACGCCTCGCCGCCCTTGTCGAAACGACGACGGGTATCGCCCAGCAGGCTTTGCAACAGCTCGACGCCGATCTCGCTGTTGTCCTCGGCCAGGTCGGACGCGTTCTCCAGCAAGTTGAGCAACCGCCGGCCATCGCCGTCGGCGGCGGCACACAGGATCTGGAAACCTTCCTCGTCAAGCGTCAGTTGGCGCTTGCCCAGGCCGCGTTCCTCGGTCAGCGCCCGGTGCACCAGCTTGCGCATCGCCGACTCGTCGAGGCTCCTGAGCACATAGACCCGCGCCCTCGACAGCAAGGCGTTGTTGAGTTCGAACGACGGATTCTCGGTGGTCGCGCCGATGAAGATCAGCGTACCGTCCTCGACGTACGGCAGGAACGCGTCCTGCTGGGACTTGTTGAAACGGTGCACTTCGTCGACGAACAGGATCGTGCGCTTGCCGTATTGGCCGGCCTGCTGCTTGGCCACTTCCACCGCCTGGCGGATTTCCTTGACCCCGGCCAGCACCGCGGACACCGTCTCGAAGTGGGCATCGGAAACTTCCGCCAGCAACCGCGCCAGGGTGGTCTTGCCCACGCCCGGCGGGCCCCAGAAGATCATCGAGTGCAGGGCCCCCTGCTCCAGGGCCTCGCGCAGCGGCTTGCCGCGGGCGAGCACATGCTCCTGGCCGACGTACTCATCCAGGTTGGTCGCGCGCAGGCGGGCGGCCAATGGCTGGGCAATCGGTGCGCTTCGAAACAGGTCCATCACTGCTTATGCAACCTCACTCGATCCTGTTGCCGGAGACCCTTGTGGGAGCGGGCTTGCCCGCGAATGCGGCAGGTCAGTCAACATTGATGTTGAATGTTACATCGCATTCGCGGGCAAGCCCGCTCCCACAAGTCGGCTGTGCTTATTCCTGGATGACGTCGGCACCCTTGGGAATGTCGAACTTGAACTTGGACGCGGCGATCGGCTCGTTGGCCTTCACGCCGGTGAACAGGATATTGGTGCGCTGGCCGACGCTGTCGATCAGTTGCATGTCATTGACCAGGCCATTGCGGAACGACAGGCGCAGGCTGTCGAACAGGCTGTCCTTGGTCTTGGGCTTGAGGGTGAAGTCGATCACGCCGCCCGCTTCCTTGGCGCTGATGTCGAAGCTCTGGCTGATCTTGGAAATGTCACCCGACAGCAGCAACGCCGGGGTCTGGGTCAGGCGCTGGTCGAGGGTCTTGATGGTGACCTGCTCCAGGTCCGGGTCCCACAAGGAGACCTTCTTGCCATCGGACACCATCAACTGCTCGGCCGGCGCATCGGTGTGCCAGTAGAACAGGCCTGGACGTTGCAGCGCCATGTCGCCGGCGGTTTCCTGCAACTGGGTGCCGCTGCCGTCCAGGGTCAGTTGGGAGAAGCGCGCGGTCAGGGTCTTGGATGTTTCCAACAGCTGGGTCAGGCGGGCCACGTCCTTTTCGTCAGCGTGGGCCGACAAGGTGGTCAGGGCCAGTACGGGCAACAGCAACATGCGAATCAGGCGCATGGGAATCCTCATGAATTCATAGGGGGGCGAGCGGCGTGAAGCACGCCGCTCGGGTCGTTAGTCGCGCATCGGGCCCGGCGCCAGCACTTCGCGCGAGCCGTTGGTGTTCATGGCCGTCACGACCCCGGCCATTTCCATGGCTTCGATCATGCGCGCGGCGCGGTTGTAGCCGATCTTCAACTTGCGCTGAACCGCGGAAATCGAGGCCCGGCGGCTTTCCAGGACGAACTGCACCGCTTCGTCATAGAGCGCGTCGGTTTCAGCATCTTCTTCACCGCCGCCGCTGCCGCCCTCGAAGCCACTGCCGGCTTCCTCGACGCCATTGAGAATGTCGTCGTTGTATTCAGGTGCCCCGCGCAGCTTCCAGGCTTCCACCACGCGATGCACTTCATCGTCGGAAACGAACGCGCCATGGACCCGGATCGGCAGGCTGGTGCCCGGCGGCATGTAGAGCATGTCACCGTGACCGAGCAACTGCTCGGCACCGCCCTGGTCGATGATGGTCCGCGAGTCGATCTTGCTCGACACCTGGAACGCCATGCGGGTCGGGATGTTGGCCTTGATCAGGCCGGTGATCACGTCCACCGACGGCCGCTGGGTCGCCAGGATCAGGTGGATACCGGCGGCACGGGCCTTCTGGGCGATACGGGCGATCAGCTCTTCGACCTTCTTGCCGACGATCATCATCATGTCGGCGAATTCGTCCACCACCACCACGATGGTCGGCAGCTTGTGCAGCAGCGGCGCTTCATCGTGGATGTTTTCGCGGTGGTACAACGGGTCGCTCAGCGGGGTGCCGGCCTCTTCGGCCTCCTTGACCTTGGCATTGAAGCCCGACAGGTTGCGCACGCCCATCTTCGCCATCAGCTTGTAGCGGCGCTCCATCTCGGCGACGCTCCAGCGCAAGGCGTTGGCAGCGTCTTTCATGTCGGTGACCACCGGGCACAGCAAGTGCGGAATGCCTTCGTAGATCGACAATTCGAGCATTTTCGGGTCGATCATGATCAGCTTGGCGTCTTCCGGGCCCGACTTGAACAGGATCGACAGGATCATCGCGTTCACCCCCACCGACTTACCCGAACCGGTGGTACCGGCCACCAGCAGGTGGGGCATCTTCGCCAGGTCGGTGATCACCGGCTTGCCGCCGATGTCGTGGCCCAGGGCCAAGGTGACCGGCGACTTGTGGTTGTCGTACTCGGTGGTCGACAGCACTTCGGAGAAGCGCACGATCTGCCGGTCTTCGTTGGGGATCTCGATGCCCACGGTGGTCTTGCCGGGAATCACTTCCACCACCCGCACGCTGGTCACGGCCAGGGAACGTGCCAGGTCCTTGGCCAGGTTGGCGATGCGGCTGACCTTCACGCCGGCGGCCGGCTGGATCTCGTAGCGGGTAATGACCGGGCCCGGGTGAATCGAATCCACCGAGACCTCGACCCCGAACTCCTTGAGCTTGATCTCCAGCAGATGGCCGACGGCCGCCAGGGATTCGGGAGAATAGTTGAGCTGTTTCTTTTCGGCCGGGTCGAGGATCGAGATCGGCGGCAAGGTGCCTTCCACGGCGCTGTCGACGAACAACGGCACCTGTTTTTCCTTCTGCACGCGCTTGCTCGGCTCCGGCGGCTTGGGCGGGGCCATGCTGATGACCGGCGGCACCTGCTTCTCGCGCTCGGACATGTGTTTGCTCAACGCCTGCTCGCGTTCGATCAGGCGCTCCTTGACCTTGGCCTGCTCGCGCTTGTCCGGCAGCGTCGGGGCCACCACGTCGTGGACGCGGTCGTCGACTTCACGCAGTTGCGCCACCAGTTGCTTGCGCTCGGTGCGCGCCGCCCACCAGCGGTTCATCGCACCCTGGATCAATTCGATCAGGTCGAGGGTGATCTTGCCGGTGACGTCCATGACCTTGAACCACGACAGGTCAGTGAACACCGTCAGGCCGAACAGGAACAGGGCGATGAACAGCAGCGTGCTGCCCTGGATGTTCAAGGCGTTCCTGGCCAGGTCGCCGAGGCTTTCCCCCAGCGCCCCGCCCGCCCCGGCCGGCAAGCCGGTGGGCGCATGGAAATGGATATGAGCCAGCGCAGCGCCCGACAGCACCAGGAACACCAGGCCGATCAGCCGCCAGGAGAACAGCCAGCCGCTCCACTCCCACGGCTCGTGGCGCTGGCGGAAGATCTGGTAGGCCTTGATCGCCAGCAGCAACGGGAAAATGTAGGCGAAATAACCCAGGACCATGAACAGGATGTCGGCGCTGTAGGAGCCGGCCGGCCCGCCGAAGTTCTGCACGTCCTCGATCTTGCTGTTGTGGCTCCAGCCCGGATCGTCCTTGCCGTAGGTTAGCAAAGCCATCATCAGGAACAGGCACAAGGCACCGATCGCGATCAACGCACCTTCCTTGAGCCGGTAGTGCAATTGCTGGCGCCAGAGCGGAACGACTGTTTTAGGTGCTGCGGTGGATTTCTTCAAAACGCTTCTTTTCCTGCGCCAACGGCGCGTCCATCTGTTGAATGACTATAAAAAACTGCTCAAGACGAACAGGTAAAAAAGTGAATGTGCACAACCGGTACTACTTTTACCACTGTGAGGTGCATCCAGAAAACCGCAGGTGCTGCCGAAAATTTTGATCTTTAGCCCATCCTGCGCTCAAAACTCAAGCATTGTACGGGTTTGTCGGCCCCGAGGCATCGCCCGGCCCCTGGATCCCCACCTGGCCCAGAACGGCCTGCACAGGCGTCAATTGGACCATGCATTGTCTTTTGTGACAAAGGCTTATGAGGTGTTTTTATGAACGAAGTGAAGCATTCACGCTTGATCATTCTCGGCTCCGGGCCTGCTGGCTACAGCGCGGCGGTGTACGCCGCCCGGGCCAACCTCAAGCCCGTTGTCATCACCGGCATGCAGGCCGGTGGCCAGCTCACCACCACGGTGGAAGTCGACAACTGGCCGGGCGATGTCGAAGGCCTGACCGGGCCGGTGCTGATGGAGCGCATGCAGCGGCACGCCGAGCGTTTCGACACGCAGATCGTCTACGACCATATCCACACCGCCAAGTTGCAGCAGCGCCCGTTCGAACTGATCGGCGACAGCGGCACCTACACCTGCGACGCCCTGATCATCGCCACCGGCGCCTCGGCCCAGTACCTGGGGTTGCCGTCGGAAGAAAGCTTCGCCGGCAAGGGCGTTTCCGCCTGCGCGACCTGCGACGGTTTTTTCTATCGCAACCAGGTGGTCGCGGTAGTCGGCGGCGGCAACACCGCGGTCGAGGAAGCCCTGTACTTGTCGAACATTGCCCGGGAAGTCCACCTGATCCACCGTCGCGACAAGTTGCGCTCGGAGAAGATCCTGCAAGACAAGCTCTTCGAAAAAGCCGCCAACGGCAACATAAAGCTGCATTGGAACCAGAACCTGGACGAGGTCCTGGGCGATGCCAGCGGCGTGACCGGCGCTCGCCTGCGCCACAGCGAGACCGGCGAAACCAGCACCTTGTCCCTGGCTGGGGTGTTCATTGCCATCGGTCACAAGCCCAACACCGAACTGTTCCAGGGCCAGTTGAACATGCATGACGGCTACCTGCTCGTGCGCGGCGGCAGCGAGGGCAATGCCACGGCCACCGACATTGAAGGGGTGTTCGCCGCCGGCGACGTCGCCGACCACGTCTATCGCCAGGCCATCACGTCTGCCGGCGCCGGCTGCATGGCCGCGCTCGATGCGGAGAAGTATCTCGATGACATTCCGGCCGTTTGACGGTTAGTCTTGTGGCGAGGACCTGACAGCCCTCGCCACAGTTCATCTGCGCGCGCCCACCCTCCCCTTCTGCAAGCGAATGACAATGCTGACCTGGTTACAACGCAACTCCCTGGATTTCCCACCGCTGGAAAAAGCCATGCGCGACCCCAACGGGCTGCTGGCCGCTGGTGGCGATCTGTCCGCTGACCGCCTGGTCCAGGCCTATCGCCACGGCTGCTTTCCATGGTTCTCCGAGGGCCAGCCGATCCTGTGGTGGTCTCCGGACCCTCGCACGGTGCTGTTTCCCGACGAGCTGCACGTCTCCCGCAGCCTTGGCAAACTGTTGCGCAAGCAACGCTACCAGGTGACGTTCGACCAGGACTTCGCCGCCGTCATCCGGGCCTGCGCCGCGCCACGGGACTACGCCGAAGGCACCTGGATCACCGAGGCCATGCAGAGCGCCTACCTGGAGCTGCATCGGCGCGGCTTCGCCCACTCCGTGGAGGTCTGGGACCAGGGCGCGCTGGTGGGCGGTCTGTACGGCCTGGCAATGGGGCAGCTGTTTTTTGGCGAGTCCATGTTCAGCCGGGCCGACAACGCGTCGAAATTCGGCTTCGCCACGCTGGTCCAACACCTCAAGGCCGCCGGCTTCGTGCTGATCGACTGCCAGATGCCTACCGAGCACCTGCACAGCCTGGGCGCCCGGTCGATCCCCCGTGCAACGTTCGCCGGCTACCTCGAGGCGCACCTGGATCAACCCAACCACGCGACCTGGGTTTGCTGAGCGACATTGGCGCTCCTGGCTTACACTTAACCCCATAGCTTATCCCGAGGGTTGATCATGACCGAGTTGGCGCGTTTGAAGTTCTATGCCACTCAGCCCCACTCTTGCAGTTACCTGCCGGAGGAGCAGGCCACGACGCTGTTCCTCGACCCCAGCCAGCCGATGGATGTGCATGTCTACGCTGACCTGTCGGAAATGGGCTTTCGTCGCAGCGGCGATCATCTCTACCGGCCCCATTGCCAGCACTGCAACGCCTGCGTCCCGGCGCGCATCCCCGTGGTGCAATTTGCGCCCAATCGCCAGCAGAAACGCATTTTCAAGCGCAACGCCGACCTTCAGGTCCGGCCGGCCAAGCCGCAGTTCACCGAGGAGTATTTCGACCTGTATCAACGCTACATCGAGCAACGCCATGCCGATGGCGACATGTACCCGCCCAGCCGCGATCAATTTTCCACCTTCCTGGTGCGCGACCTGCCTTTTTCGCGCTTCTACGAGTTCCGTCTCGACGGACGGTTGGTGGCGATTGCCGTCACCGACCTGCTCCCCAACGGTCTTTCAGCGGTGTACACCTTCTATGAGCCAGAGCAAGAGCGACGCAGCCTGGGGCGCTTCGCCATCCTCTGGCAAATCAGCGAAGCCCGGCGCCTGGGGCTCGATGCGGTGTACCTGGGCTACTGGATCAAGAACTGCAAGAAAATGAACTACAAGACCCAATATCGCCCCATTGAACTGCTGATTAACCAGCGCTGGGTTGTCCTGAACTAGAACCCCTTGGCTTGCCCCCCCTTTTTCGGGCACAATGCACGCCGCTTTTGCCTGGCGCAGTTGCACCGGGCCATTCACTGGACACCGAGGGCTTTACTGCATGTCGAAAGAAGACAGCTTCGAAATGGAAGGCACTGTCGTCGACACCCTGCCCAACACCATGTTTCGCGTGGAGTTGGAAAATGGGCACGTCGTAACCGCGCATATCTCCGGCAAGATGCGCAAGAACTACATTCGTATTCTTACCGGTGACAAAGTGCGCGTCGAGCTGACGCCCTATGACTTGAGCAAAGGGCGCATCACTTACCGCGCTCGCTAACAAGTCAATACTAGACGCCCGGCTGATGCCGGGCGTTTTTGTTTGTCCGCGATTTGATAATCCCCCGCCTCTCCTGTGGGAGCGGGCTTGCCCGCGAAAGCGGTGGATCAGCTTTCATGGATGTCAAATGAGAAACCGCATTCGCGAGCAAGCTCGCTCCCACAGGGGTTAGGGTGCGGTTGCGAAGACAGCAAAAAGGCGCCTTTCGGCGCCTTTTGCTTGTTACGGGTTTCGATCAGGCCATTTCGGCCGTGGTTTCGAAGTCGAAGGTCAGTTCGCCGTCCTTGATGTCGATGTGCACCACACCGCCATGCTCGGACAACTCGCCAAACAGGATCTCCTCCGCCAGCGGACGCTTGATCTTGTCCTGGATCAGGCGAGCCATTGGCCGTGCACCCATCGTCACATCGTAGCCGCCTTCCGCCAGCCAGCTGCGCGCCGCGTCGGTGACTTCCAGCAACACACGCTTGTCTTCGAGCTGCGCCTGAAGTTCGGTGAGGAACTTGTCCACCACGCTCTTGATCACCTCATGGCTGAGGCGACCAAACTGGATGATGGTATCCAGGCGGTTGCGGAACTCAGGCGTGAAGCTCTTCTTGATCACTTCCATCGCATCGGACGAATGGTCCTGATGGGTGAAACCGATCGAAGCGCGCGCCGCCGTCTCGGCACCGGCGTTGGTGGTCATGATCAGGATCACGTTGCGGAAATCCGCCTTGCGCCCATTGTTATCGGTCAGCGTACCGTGGTCCATGACCTGCAGGAGCAGGTTGAAGACTTCCGGGTGGGCCTTCTCGATCTCATCGAGCAGCAACACGCAATGCGGCTGCTTGGTGATGGCCTCGGTCAGCAAGCCGCCCTGGTCGAACCCGACATAGCCCGGAGGCGCACCGATCAGACGGGACACGGTATGGCGCTCCATGTACTCGGACATGTCGAAGCGCACCAGCTCGATGCCCATCGCCTTGGCCAGTTGCCGCGCAGCCTCGGTCTTGCCCACGCCTGTAGGCCCGGCGAACAGGAACGAACCCACCGGCTTGTCCGGCGACTTGAGTCCGGCGCGGGACAGCTTGATGGCCGTCGACAACGAGTCGATGGCCGCGTCCTGACCGAACACCGTCAGCTTCAGGTCACGCTCCAGGTTGCGCAGCAGTTCCTTGTCGGAACTGGTGACATGCTTGGGCGGAATCCGCGCGATCTTCGCCACGATGTCCTCGACCTGAGGTACGTCGATGCGCTTGACGCGCTTGTCCACCGGTTGCAGGCGCTGATAGGCACCCGCCTCGTCGATGACGTCGATGGCCTTGTCCGGCATGTGCCGGTCATTGATGTAGCGCGAGGCCAGTTCGGCCGCCGCGCGCAGGGCTTCATCGCTGTACTCGATGTTGTGGTGCAGCTCGAAACGCCCTTTCAGGCCGCGCAGGATACCGATGGTGTCTTCCACCGACGGCTCCGACACGTCGACCTTCTGGAAACGCCGCGCCAGGGCCCGGTCCTTCTCGAAGATGCCGCGGAATTCCTGGAACGTGGTCGAACCGATGCAGCGGATATCACCCGACGACAGCAGTGGCTTGAGCAGGTTGGACGCGTCCATGACCCCACCTGACGCGGCGCCGGCACCGATGATGGTGTGGATCTCGTCGATGAACAGGATCGCCTGCGGACGTTTCTTCAACTCGCCGAGCAACGCCTTGAAGCGCTTCTCGAAATCACCGCGGTACTTGGTGCCGGCCAGCAAGGCACCCAGGTCGAGGGAATACACCACGCTGTTGGCCAGCAGGTCCGGCACCTGGTTGTCGACGATGCGCTTGGCCAGGCCTTCGGCGATCGCGGTCTTGCCTACGCCCGCCTCGCCCACCAGCAATGGGTTGTTCTTGCGCCGCCGGGCGAGGATCTGCGCCACGCGCTCGACTTCGAGCTCTCGGCCCACGAGCGGGTCGATACGCCCCTGGCGCGCCAGTTCGTTCAGGTTGCTGGCATAGGCATCCAGCGGATTGCCCGAAGAAGAAGACTCACCGCCCTCGTCGTCCTGCATATCCTGCTCACCCTCGGAATGATCGCCATGCCCCGGCACCTTGGAGATGCCATGGGCGATGTAGTTGACGACATCGATACGTGCAACGCTCTGTTGCTTGAGCAGGAATACGGCCTGGCTTTCCTGCTCGCTGAAGATCGCAACCAGCACGTTGGCGCCAGTGACTTCACGCTTGCCCGAGCTCTGTACATGGAAGACAGCACGCTGCAGGACACGCTGGAAGCCCAGGGTTGGCTGGGTTTCCCGATCCTCGTCATGAACGGGGATCAAGGGCGTGGTGGAGTCGATGAACTCCTGCAGGTCATGCTTGAGTTTATCGAGGTTCGCGCCGCAGGCACGCAATACGGTGGCGGCAGCCTCGTTATCCAATAGGGCCAGCAGCAGGTGCTCGACGGTCATGAACTCATGACGCTTCGAACGAGCCTCCTTGAAGGCAAGATTGAGGGTGACTTCGAGCTCGCGGTTTAACATAGCTTCACCTCATACCCAAGTGGTCGGCGTTAACCGTCCTTCTCGATTTCACAGAGTAGCGGATGCTGGCTTTCCCGGGCGTACTGGTTGACCTGCATGGCCTTTGTCTCGGCGATGTCGCGGGTAAACACTCCACATACTGCCCGTCCCTCTGTATGAACGGCCAGCATGACCTTGGTCGCCAGCTCGCGATTCAGGTTAAAAAACACCTCGAGCACTTCGACGACGAAATCCATCGGTGTGTAGTCATCGTTGAACAAAACCACCTTGTACATCGGTGGCGCCTGTAATGCAGGCTTTGCCTCCTGAACAGCAATGCCTGCGGAATCGTCGTCGTGTAGATCCGGGCGATCCTGATTGAATGTTAGTCGAATCTGGCTGACTGCATGCATGGAAAGAAAGGTTCGTTTAGTTGGCGAATACAGTGATGGGGGCGCTTTCGGGCGATTTCAACCACGACCACCCGGCCACCTTGACTATCGGCAAAACGGTGTTACAACCAATAGAGCCCATCGTGGGTTAAAAAGGTCCGTGGCTTCTACCCTGTTTTCAAGATTAGCCTGCGGATGGACTGGATGATACTCCAGTGATGGAGTGCGTTGCAGAGGGATATGGTTTATGTCGGCTGTCAAGATGAGTGGCAAGGTGAAATGGTTCAACAATGCCAAGGGCTACGGATTCATTATCGCAGCCGGCCGGGATGAAGACCTTTTCGCCCATTACTCGGCAATCAGCATGGAAGGCTATAAGACCCTGAAGGCTGGACAACCTGTGACGTTCGAAGTCATCCAGGGACCCAAGGGCCTGCACGCGGTCAACATCAAGGTGGACTGCGTCGAAGACACCGCCGCCCCCGCACCCGCCAGGGTCGTCGAGACGCTTTGACCGGCAACTACCCCGGACGAACGAAAAATGCCCGGCTCGATCGACTCGAGCCGGGCATTCGCGTTGGGCGCCGATCCGTTTACATGTGCGAGATCAGGGCATCGCCGAAGCCCGAAGACGACACCAGCTTGGCACCGTCCATCAGGCGTTCGAAGTCATAGGTCACGGTCTTGGCCGAAATCGCGCCGTTGGTGCCCTTGATGATCAGGTCGGCCGCCTCGGTCCACCCCATGTGACGCAGCATCATTTCAGCCGACAGGATCAGCGACCCCGGGTTGACCTGGTCCTTGCCCGCATACTTGGGCGCAGTACCGTGGGTGGCTTCGAACATCGCCACGGTGTCGGACAGGTTGGCACCTGGCGCGATACCGATCCCGCCCACTTCCGCCGCCAGGGCGTCGGAGAGGTAGTCACCGTTGAGGTTCAACGTCGCAATCACATCGTACTCGGCCGGACGCAGCAGGATCTGCTGGAGCATCGCATCGGCGATGGCATCCTTGACGATCACGTTCTTGCCGGTCTTCGGGTTCTTGAACTGCATCCATGGGCCGCCGTCGAGCAGCGTCGCGCCAAACTCCTCGGCCGCCACTTCGTAGGCCCATTCCTTGAAGGCACCTTCGGTGAACTTCATGATGTTGCCTTTGTGCACGATGGTCAGCGAATCCCGGTCATTGTCGACGACATATTGCAAGGCCTTGCGCGCCAGGCGCTGGGTGCCTTGCTTGGACACCGGCTTGACGCCAATGCCGCAGTTTTCGTCGAAGCGGATCTTGGTCACGCCCATTTCTTCTTTCAGGAACTTGATGACCTTGGTGGCTTCGGCCGAGCCGGCCTTCCACTCGATGCCCGCGTAGATGTCTTCGGAGTTCTCGCGAAAGATCGTCATGTCCACGTCACCCGGCTTCTTGACCGGGCTCGGCACGCCTTCGAACCAGCGCACCGGGCGCAGGCACACATACAGGTCGAGTTGCTGGCGCAGGGCCACGTTGAGCGAACGGATGCCGCCACCGACCGGCGTGGTCAGCGGGCCCTTGATGGACACCACGTAATCCTTGACCGCATCCAGGGTTTCCTGGGGCAGCCAGGTGTCCTGGTCGTAGACCTGGGTGGCCTTCTCACCGGCATAGACCTCCATCCAGGAAATCTTGCGCTTGCCGCCGTAGGCCTTCTGCACCGCAGCGTCCACAACCTTGATCATGACCGGACTGATATCGACGCCAATGCCGTCGCCTTCGATGAAGGGGATGATCGGGTTGTCGGGAACATTAAGAGAATGGTCTGCATTGACGGTAATTTTGTCACCGACGGCTGGAACCTGAATCTTTTGATACCCCATGCTGAACTCCATTGCTTGGATTGAACATCTGGCTGCATTCGAGCGTAACCCAGTTGTATCGGCACGCAAACCCTACGTTCGACTCATCCGGCACAAAGCGCTGCAGTTGGCCGCGTACAAGCCTGAAAACCAAGGGAAAAGCGCCAAACATGAGCATAGTCCGACCGCCCGCGCCTGCGACGTTTAGACCAATGGACGTGTACGGAAGTCTATGAAGCATCGGCAGATTGCCAGCTACCTATGTATAATGCCGCCGCTGACCACAGGGTCACGACGGCCGGACGCTTGCGCTTGAGAAGAAAAAGCCAGGATTTTCCGCCAGTTACGAAGCCGGACCGTTACCGCGGCTCCACCGCTTGACGCTCGACTGATGCACCCAACATCACCGCGAAGAAACCTCGACATTCGGCTCACGGATGACTTTGAACGAACGCGCTTACCCGGCGCCCCTCGAGTTTCTGCGCATGCTTTAGCAAAGAAGAGAGTTAATCCGAATATGCCCACCCGCTCGAAGATCATCTATACCTTCACCGACGAAGCTCCCGCCCTCGCCACCTATTCACTGCTGCCGATCGTCGAAGCCTTTACCGCTTCGGCCGATATCGCCGTGGAAACCCGCGACATCTCCCTCGCAGGGCGCATCCTGGCCAGCTTCCCCGAGCAATTGGGTGACAAAGCCGTAGCCGACCACCTCGCCGAACTGGGCGACCTGGCCGTTACGCCTGAAGCCAACATCATCAAACTGCCGAACATCAGTGCTTCGGTGCCGCAACTGCAGGCCGCGATCAAGGAATTGCAGGCCCAGGGCTACGCGCTGCCGGACTACCCGGAAACCGTGACCAGCGATGCCGAGAAAGACGCTCGCGCCCGTTACGACAAAGTCAAAGGCAGCGCCGTGAACCCGGTCCTGCGCGAAGGCAACTCCGACCGTCGTGCGCCGCTGTCGGTCAAGAACTACGCGCGCAAGCACCCGCACAAGATGGGCGCCTGGGCAGCGGACTCCAAGTCCCACGTGGCCCACATGAGCAACGGTGATTTCTACGGCAGCGAAAAAGCCGCCCTGATCGACGCCGCTGGCAGCGTGAAAATCGAGTTGATCGCCCAGGACGGCACTGCCACTGTCCTGAAGGAAAAAACCACCGTGCAAGCCGGTGAGATCCTCGACTGCGCCGTACTGAGCAAGAAAGCCCTGCGCGAATTCATCGCAGCCCAGATCGAAGACGCCAAGAAACAAGGCGTGCTGCTGTCGGTGCACCTCAAGGCCACCATGATGAAGGTCTCCGACCCGATCATGTTCGGTCAGATCGTGGCCGAGTTCTATAAAGACGCCCTGGCCAAGCACGCCGAGGTGCTGGAGCAGATCGGTTTCAACCTGAACAACGGCATCGGCGACCTGTACGCCCGCATCAAGGCCCTGCCGGCCGAGCAGCAGGCGCAGATCGAAGCCGACATCCAGGCGGTCTACGCGGTGCGTCCATCCCTGGCGATGGTCAACTCCGACAAAGGCATCACCAACCTGCACGTGCCGAGCGACGTCATCGTCGACGCCTCGATGCCGGCCATGATCCGTGACTCCGGCAAGATGTGGGGCACCGATGGCCAACTGCACGACACCAAGGCTGTGATCCCGGACCGCTGCTACGCCACCATCTACCAGGCGGTGATCGAAGACTGCAAGCAACACGGCGCCTTCGACCCCACCACCATGGGCAGCGTGCCGAACGTCGGCCTGATGGCCAAGAAGGCCGAGGAATACGGCTCCCACGACAAGACCTTCCAGATCAAGGTCGACGGCGTGGTGCGTGTATCCGACAGCACCGGTCGCACTCTGCTGGAGCAGAACGTCGAGGCTGGCGACATCTTCCGCATGTGCCAGACCAAGGACGCGCCGATCCAGGATTGGGTCAAGCTGGCCGTCAACCGTGCCCGCGCCAGCAACACGCCGGCGATTTTCTGGCTGGACCCGATGCGCGCCCATGACGGCGTGGTCATCGAGAAAGTCCAGGCCTACCTGAAAGACCACGACACCAACGGCCTGGACCTGCGCATCATGTCGCCGGTCGAAGCGATGAAGTTCACCCTGGCCCGCACTCGCGAAGGCAAGGACACCATCTCGGTGACCGGCAACGTGCTGCGCGACTACCTGACCGACCTGTTCCCGATCATGGAACTGGGCACCAGCGCCAAGATGCTGTCGATCGTGCCGCTGATGAACGGTGGTGGCCTGTTCGAAACCGGCGCCGGCGGTTCCGCGCCCAAGCACGTCCAGCAACTGCTGGAAGAAAACTTCCTGCGCTGGGATTCCCTGGGCGAGTTCCTGGCCCTGGCCGCGTCCCTCGAACACCTGGGCGTGACCTACAACAACCCTAAGGCACTGGTGCTGGCCAAGACCCTCGACCAGGCCACTGGCGAGTTCCTGGACCGCAACAAGTCGCCTTCGCGCAAAGTGGGCGGCATCGACAACCGTGGCAGCCACTTCTACCTGACCCTGTTCTGGGCTCAGGCACTGGCCGCACAGAATGACGATGAAGCCCTCAAGGCTCAGTTCACCGCCCTGGCCAAGACGCTGACCGACAACGAAGAGAAGATCGTTGCCGAACTCAACGCCGTGCAGGGCAAGCCCGTGGACATTGGCGGCTACTACTTCGCCAACCCGGAACTGACCAGCAAGGCCATGCGCCCGAGCGCCACCTTCAACGCGGCAATCGCTGCGCTGGTGTAAGGTCCTCAGGAAGCACCACGAACCCCGGCCTTGTGCCGGGGTTTGTGTTTTCAGCCTTGCCACATCACCTTGTGGGAGCGGGCTTGCTCGCGAAGGCGGTGGGTCAGCGAACGAATAGGCCGACTGACCCACCGCCTTCGCGAGCAAGCCCGCTCCCACATTGATCGCATTCAGCCATTGAGATCGAGGACACCACATGAATTGGAACCCCCACATCACCGTCGCCACCATCGTCGAGGACAACGGCCGCTTCCTGATGGTGGAGGAATCCAAGGGCGGGCGCGCGGTGCTCAACCAGCCCGCCGGGCACCTGGACCCGGATGAGACGCTGATCGAGGCCGCCGTGCGCGAAACCCTGGAAGAAACCGGCTGGGACGTCGAGCCCACCAGCGTGGTGGGCATCTACCTGTACACCGCCCCCAGCAATGGCGTGACCTACCAGCGGGTCTGCTTCGCCGCCAAGGCGCTCAGGCACCACCCCGAGGCACCGCTGGACGACGGCATTCTCGGCGCCCGATGGCTGACCCGCGACGAACTGCTCGAACAGCGCGAACGCTGGCGCAGCGAGCTGATCATCCGCTGCATCGACGATTATCTGGCCGGTCATCGCCACAGTCTGACGCTGATCCGTCCTTCTCTTTAGCCTTGAGCGCCCGGGCCTGATAGAATCGCGTCCTTTTTCAAGACACTCATTGAACTGCTATGCGCGATCCAGCCCCTTCTGACACACAAAAGAAGCGCGTCATTGTCGGCATGTCCGGCGGCGTGGACTCTTCCGTTTCCGCCCTTCTGCTGATCGAGCAGGGTTATGAGGTGGAAGGCCTGTTCATGAAGAACTGGGAAGAAGACGACGGAACCGAATACTGCACCGCCATGGACGACCTCGCGGACGCCCAGGCCGTGTGCGACAAGATCGGCATCAAGCTGCACACCGCCAACTTTGCCGCCGAGTACTGGGACAACGTGTTCGAGCACTTCCTGGCCGAGTACAAGGCCGGTCGCACGCCGAACCCGGACATCCTCTGCAACCGCGAGATCAAGTTCAAGGCGTTCCTCGACTACGCGATGATGCTCGGCGCCGACCTGATCGCCACCGGTCACTACGTGCGCCGCCGCGACATCGACGGTCGTACCGAGCTGCTCAAGGGCCTGGACCCGAACAAGGACCAGAGCTACTTCCTGCATGCGGTCGGCGGCGAACAGATCGCCAAGACGCTGTTCCCGGTGGGCGAACTGGAAAAGCCCGAAGTACGGGCCATCGCCGAGAAACACGCCCTCGCCACCGCGAAGAAGAAGGACTCCACCGGGATCTGCTTCATCGGCGAGCGCCGCTTCAGCGACTTCCTCAAGCAATACCTGCCGGCCCAGCCAGGCGAGATCAAGACAACCGAAGGCGAAGTCATCGGCCGCCACCATGGCCTGATGTACCACACCATCGGCCAGCGCCAGGGCCTGGGCATCGGCGGCCTGAAAGACGCCGGCGAAGAGCCGTGGTACGTACTGATCAAGGACCTGGAACACAACGAGCTGATCGTCGGCCAGGGCAATGACCATCCGTGGCTGTTTTCCCGCGCCCTGCTCGCCTCCGACATCTATTGGGTCAACCCGATCGACCTCAGCGAGCCACGCCGCCTGACGGCCAAGGTCCGCTACCGGCAGGGCGACCAGCCTTGCACCCTGGAAAAGACCGCCACCGGCTACCGAGCCACGTTCGACGATCCGCAACGGGCGGTCACGCCTGGCCAGTCCGTGGTGTTCTACGATGGCGAAATCTGCCTGGGCGGCGGCGTCATCGAAGTGGCCGAGCCCTGGAGTAGCAAGGCATGACCCCGATCCAGGAACAACTGACGGCGTTGGGCGGCGTGTTTCTCGCCGCCGTGCTGGTGGACCGGATCGCCAAGACCGGCCAGGCCTCCGAAGCGGGCCTGAGCTGCATGCTCGGCAGCCTGCTGGTTCGCGACCCCAAGGACACCCTGGAAGTCTACGGTGGCGACGACCTCAACCTGCGCGAAGGCTACCGCGCACTGGTCGGCGCCCTGGAGCGCGACCCCAGCGCCTTGCAGCGCGAACCGCTGCGCTACGCCCTGTCTATGCTGGGGCTCGAGCGCCAGCTGGCCAAGCGCGACGACATGCTGGAGACTATCGGCAAGCGTCTGCCGCAGATTCAATCCCAGGTCGAACACTTCGGCCCGTCCCACGAGAATGTCGTGGCCGCCTGTGGCGCCCTGTACCAAGACACCCTGAGCACCCTGCGCCAACGCATCCAGGTGCACGGCGACATGCGCAACCTGCAGCAACCGAGCAACGCCTCGAAGATCCGCGCCCTGCTGCTCGCCGGGATCCGCTCGGCGCGGTTGTGGCGGCAACTGGGCGGCCATCGCTGGCAACTGGTGATCAGCCGGCGCAAGTTGTTGAAAGAGCTTTACCCATTGATGCGCAACGAATAAGTCGCTTCAACCGGTTTTTTTGTGGCGAGGGGATTCATCCCCGTTGGGCTGCGAAGCGGTCCCAAACCAGGTAACTCGGTGCGCCAAGAAGATTGAGTTCGCTGCTTTTAGGGCTGCTGCGCAGCCCAGCGGGGATAAATCCCCTCGCCACAGGTAATAAACAGTTTTATTTCGTTACGCGTAACACGCCGGTCAGTTGGCGACGGATCGGCGATTGTTTTCATGTATGATACGCGCCCCATTTCGTTGCCCGACTGTCCGAGAACACCCCATGCAGCTCTCTTCGCTCACTGCGGTTTCCCCTGTAGACGGCCGCTACGCCGGCAAAACCCAGGCCCTGCGCCCGATTTTCAGCGAGTACGGCCTGATCCGTGCCCGCGTCCTGGTTGAAGTGCGCTGGCTCCAGCGCCTGGCCGCCCACCCCGCCATCGGCGAAGTCCCGGCGTTTTCCGCCGAAGCCAACGCGGTGTTGAACACCCTGGCGGACAACTTTGCGCTGGAGCATGCCGAGCGCGTCAAAGAGATCGAACGCACCACCAACCACGACGTCAAGGCCATCGAGTACCTGCTCAAGGAGCAGGCGGCCAAGCTGCCGGAACTGGCCAACGTGAGCGAGTTCATCCACTTCGCCTGCACCAGCGAGGACATCAACAACCTGTCCCACGCCCTGATGCTGCGCGAAGGCCGTGACGAGGTGATGCTGCCGCTGATGCGTCAGGTCGCCCAGGCGATCCGCGAGCTGGCCATCCGCTTTGCCGACGTCCCGATGCTGTCCCGCACCCACGGTCAACCGGCATCGCCGACCACCCTGGGCAAGGAACTGGCGAACGTGGTGTACCGCCTGGAGCGCCAGATCGCTCAAGTGGCCGCCGTGCCGCTGCTGGGCAAGATCAATGGCGCCGTGGGCAACTACAACGCCCACCTGTCGGCCTACCCGGACATCGACTGGGAAGCCAACGCCCGCGCCTTCATCGAAGACGAACTGGGCCTGAGCTTCAACCCGTACACCACCCAGATCGAGCCGCATGACTACATTGCCGAGCTGTTCGATGCGATCGCGCGCTTCAACACCATCCTGATCGACTTCGACCGTGACATCTGGGGCTACATCTCCCTGGGTTACTTCAAGCAACGCACCATTGCCGGCGAAATCGGTTCCTCGACCATGCCGCACAAGGTCAACCCGATCGACTTCGAAAACTCCGAAGGCAACCTGGGCATCGCCAACGCACTGTTCCAGCACCTGGCGAGCAAGCTGCCAATCTCCCGCTGGCAGCGCGACCTGACCGACTCCACCGTGCTGCGCAACCTGGGCGTGGGCTTTGCCCACAGCGTCATCGCCTACGAAGCCAGCCTCAAGGGCATCGGCAAGCTGGAACTCAATGAGCAGAAGATCGCCGCCGACCTGGACGCCTGCTGGGAAGTCCTGGCCGAGCCGATCCAGACGGTCATGCGCCGCTACAACATCGAAAACCCCTACGAAAAACTGAAAGAACTGACCCGCGGCAAAGGCATCAGCCCTGAAGCGTTGCAGACTTTCATCGATGGCCTGGACATGCCCGCCGACGCCAAGACCGAACTGAAGAAGCTGACCCCGGCCAGCTACATCGGCAACGCCGCGGCACAAGCCAAGCGCATCTGACGCACCGCTGCACCCTTGAGACGCCCGGCCGCGCCGGGCGTTTTTATTCGCGTATGAAAAGTATATTTTTTCAATAGGTTACACATGAATCCTGATATTCCTCTGCAACTCCTGGGCGGCATCACGGCACGGGAGTTCTTGCGCGACTACTGGCAGAAAAAGCCCCTGCTGATCCGCCAGGCCATTGCTGACTTCGAAAGCCCGATCGATGCCGACGAACTGGCCGGCCTGGCCCTGGAAGAAGAAGTCGAATCGCGCCTGGTGCTCGAGCACGGCGAGCGCCCCTGGGAGCTGCGTCGCGGCCCGTTCGCCGAAGACGAATTCAGCCAACTGCCGGCGCGAGACTGGACCCTGCTGGTGCAAGCCGTCGACCAGTTCGTCCCGGAAGTCAGCGAACTGCTGGAGCACTTTCGCTTCCTGCCAAGCTGGCGCATCGATGACGTGATGATCAGCTTCGCTGCCCCTGGTGGCAGCGTCGGCCCGCATTTCGACAACTACGACGTATTCCTGCTGCAAGGCCATGGCAAGCGCAACTGGAAGATCGGCCAGATGTGCGACTCCGACAGCCCGCTGCTGCCCCACGCCGACTTGCGCATCCTCGCCGACTTCGAGGCCACCGACGAATGGGTCCTGGAACCCGGCGACATGCTCTACCTGCCGCCACGCCTGGCCCATTGCGGGGTGGCCGTGGATGACTGCATGACTTACTCCGTGGGCTTTCGCGCACCGAGCGCGGCCGAAGTGCTGACCCACTTCACCGACTTCCTCAGCCAGTTCCTGCCGGACGAAGAACGCTACACCGACGCCGATGCGCGCCCGGCAAGCGATCCACACCAGATCCAGCACGACGCCCTCGACCGCCTCAAGGGCCTGCTGGCCGAACACATGAGCGACGAACGCCTGCTGCTGACCTGGTTCGGCCAGTTCATGACCGAGCCACGCTACCCGGAACTGGTGGTTGGCCCGGAACTGGAAGAAGACGACCTTTTGGCCGGCCTGGAACAAGGCGCGGTGATCATCCGCAATCCGAGCGCGCGCCTGGCCTGGTCGGAAGTCGACGACGACCTGCTGCTGTTCGCCAGCGGCCAGAGCCGCTACCTGCCGGGCAAGCTGCGCGATCTGCTGAAGATGATCTGCGCCGCCGACGCCCTGCACATCGAGAACCTCGGCCCCTGGCTGGCCGATGAAGACGGCCGCGGCCTGATCTGCGAGCTGGTCAAACAAGGCAGCCTGGGGTTCGCCGATGAATAAAATTCACGTTCGTGTCGCAGACTGGCAAAAGGATAACGCCGAGATCCGGCGCATTCGTGAAGCGGTGTTCATTGCCGAGCAATCCGTCCCACCCGAGCTGGAATGGGATGCCGACGACCAGGGCGCCGTGCACTTCCTCGCCTTCGAAGGCGATTTCCCCATCGGCACCGCGCGCCTGCTGACCGACGGCCATGTCGGGCGCGTCTCGGTGCTCAAGGACTGGCGCGGCCTGAAGGTCGGCGACGCCCTGATGCACGCGGTGATCGCGGAAGCCGAGAAGCGTGGCCTCAAGCAACAGAAACTCAGCGCCCAGGTGCACGCCACGCCGTTCTATGAGCGACTGGGCTTCGCCGTGGTCAGCGAGGAGTTCCTGGAAGCCGGGATCCCTCATGTGGATATGGTGCGCGGTAGCGCCTGAGCGCTGCGCCCCACGATTGATCGAGCACCAGCAAGAAAGCCATGGGCTTGCATGCAGGTTGCCCAAATAAATGGATCGGCAAAAAAGCGGCCATCGTGAGATGGCCGCTTTTTTGCATAACACCTAATACCAGAAACCTTCCTTAAGCACCCTCCCGATAAACGGATCACCGTTGGTCAATACTGCCATTTCTGACAGTAGCCGCTTGAATCGTCAGCCCCTAGCATCGAACTGAAACTTGGAAAAGACGATGAAGTTAGGTCTGCTGCCTACGCGTTGCACACATGGGCACCCAGAACAGTATGTGAGTTTAGCTTTTCCAATCCTTCAGTTTATGTTTATGCCGAATGGAGAAGTGAAATGACAGCTATGATTCTAAATCCCCTTTATGATGAGATTGCAGTCGCCCGCAGACCCAAAGTGACAGGCACCAGCAGCCCAAACGCTGCCATCACGCTCTACGAGTCCAATGTCGGTAATAAGATATGGGGTAGCACTTATGCAGATGCCAGTGGCAACTGGACCCTTGTACCCAGCGAAGACCTGCCGCTGGGGAGGTTTGGGCTAGTAGTCTCGGAAAATGGTGAATGGTCGAATAATCGTTATGTCCAAGTACGGGATTGGGACTTTCTCATTAACACCCCCGAAGAGGATGCCCGAGTAATACGACGCCCCACGATATCCGGAATCTCCGAACCCGATTCAAAAATAGATATTTATGAGTCTAATGTCGGAAACAAGATATGGGGTAGCGGCCATGCCGACAAATATGGATCTTGGAGCATTACACTTTCCGAAGATCTACCAGACGTCAGGTTTGGGCTGGTTGCCAATGATGGTAAACAATGGTCAAACAATCGATATGTCACTGTAACGGCGGGTGTTCTCTCTCCGACGCCGTCTTTTTCTCTGCTCATCTGGTACCCTCACGAGGATGATCAGGTACCACGACGCCCCACGGTAGCCGGATTCGCCGAACCCAATTCAAAGATAGATATATATGAGGCTAATGTCGGCAACAAGATATGGGGCAGTGGCAATACCGACCCATATGGATATTGGAGCATCGATCTTCCCGAGGATCTGCCAGAGACCAGGTTTGGTCTGATTGCCAGTGATGGCAAACAATGGTCGAACAATCGATATGTCAATGTATCGAACTTGGGCAATCCATCCCCAGGGCAAAACACCGCCCTGAACATCGACAGGCCCGGCGAGGACACTCAGGTATCGCGGCGTCCGATGGTATCCGGAACCGCTGCTCCAAATTCGAAAATTGACATCTACGAGTCATATGTCGGAAACAAGATATGGGGCAGCGGTTATGCTGACCAGTATGGACGATGGTACATTATCCTCTCCGATGATCTGCCGCAGACCAGGTTCGGGCTGGTCGCCAACGATGGTAATGGTTGGTCAAACAATCGATATATTTATGTCGCCCCCTCCCCCCCAGACATTGACAAGATCGCCCACCAAGTGACTGGCTATTTAAACGAGATTGTCCCGTTTGCGAATAAAATACTTGGACTTATACAAAGCGGCGCTTACACCCCTCCCTCCGGGGGCGGAAGTGCAATACCTATTACAGGAGATGTTGTAGGTGTCGCCTTGAATGTATACAACGATATAAAAGAGTATGGCTTCATATGGAATAGAACACCTGACACCACACGCCACGACCGCACGGGGGTCATACTCACAGTCGACGCAAATACGCGGACTCCGCAACGTGCCAGCGTATCCGTAAGCAGGGACTGGCTGGTGTCATTTGTATCTTCAAGTGTTGCTTTCCCGGTGCCGATCCCCCTGCCTGCCGACACATGGGAATACGGCCATAATCTTTACTGCAAAGCAGCTGGCGACACCAATTATCCTATAGCCAGCGGTGACAATAACTTCCCTTTCAATGGGCCGGGAGCCTATGTTGGACAATTGCTCTATAAGTTTGGGGAGAACGGAAAGGCCTTGCCGATTTATAACGAACACTATGCAAGCACACTGAGCGAGCAAGGTGAACTTTTTCTGAGAATGAACATACCTGACGAGCGGCTTACCCGATGCTACGGCGCCATGCAGGTTTACGTCGGCACATTCAGACCCAGTGGAGAACTCGTATTCGTTACAGTAATCCCGGACAGCGGCTGGGTCAGGTGCGGCATCACCAGACATCAGAACTGGGACAAGATCGTTCACTTGGGAAATTCCAGTGAACCGATATTCATGGCGCTCGATGCACCGGCCGTCTCACGAAAAAACAACTGGGGAGCCCCGGCGCTCACCACTACGGTTGCCTCGATTTCAGGAGATTGCGGCCCAGCAGGCGTATCGGAAAAACTTATTTCCATCGTCGGCGACACGTCTTATCCCTACAGCGGGCCAGGCGCCAGATATGGCCAGCTCATCTATAAATGGGGAGAAAACGGGACACCGCTGCCCGCTTGGCATTCGGAGGAGCGAGGTGAACAGAAGATCGGAGACATTTTCTTGAGAATGAACGACAGGGGAGACGGCATGCATGACAACCAGTCAAGCCTAATACGAGTCATTGTCAGCTGAGGCGCGGCAGACTTTCTGAGACAATCTCATCAGATGGGCGGTTCGCCGCCTATCGCTCTACCAGACGCCTGTCCAAGAAAACGCCCCGCCATCCTCCAATGCCGGGGCGTTTTGCTGCCTATCATTCAACTTGCACCACGCTGGGCCGACAAACTGGCAATATCAAGCCTTTGTCCCGCGGAGAAATGGAATGTCCCTACGCACCCTCCTGACCACCCTGCTACTGGGGTGCAGCCTGTCTGTGATGGCCGACACGCAAATCGTCCCATTGAATTACCGAACCAGCGCCGACTTGCTGCCGGTGGCGCAGAATTTCATGGGCAAGGACGGCCAGGTCAGCGCCTATGGCAATCAACTGATCGTCAATGGCGAGCCCGGCAAGATCGAAGAACTGCGCCAGTTCCTGGCACAACTGGACACCGCCCCCAAGCGCCTGCTGATCACGGTCGACACCAACGAGAACAATCTGCAGGGTGACCAGGGCTATTCCATCAACGGCGCCGCCCCCAGCCAGACCCGCATCATCAACCGCAGCACCGCGAGCCGCGACGGCGGCGTGCAGCAGGTGCAGGCCAGCGAAGGCCAGCCGGCCCTGATCCAGGTGGGCCAGAGCGTGCCGTTCACCAGCAGCCAGAGCGACAACTACGGTCGCGTGCAGAGCCAGACCGAATACCGCAACGTCACCCAGGGTTTCTACGTCACCGCTAGCGTCACCGGCGAAACCGTTCACCTGAGCATCAGTACCAACCGTGACCGCATGAGCCAAGAACGTCCCGATGTAGTGAACGTGCAAAGTACCGACACAACCGTCAGCGGACGCCTGGGCGAATGGATCACCCTGGCCGGAGTGAATCGCCAGACCCAGGCCGATAAACAGGGGCTGACCCGCAGCTACTCGACCCAGGGCCGCGATGACATGATTTTGCGGGTCAAGGTCGACACCCTGAACTGAAGCACCAAAAACTGACTGATGAGTCGTATTAGACCAAAGATGTAGTGCTCAAAAAAAAGCACTACAAAACGTTTGACGAGCCAAAAAACCGAAGGCATGATGGCCTCGCTCCCGCTAATCAGGGGCCCTGGCAAGGGCCTTCGGGTCGACGCTTGCAACCACCCTGCGAGCCGATTCGTGTCTGTACCGCCCACAAGGTGTGTTTGACGAGGTTGCGACTGGAACGAAGTTGTCCCGAGGGACGGAAGCGTAACTAGGTAACCCGGCATCACTCTGAGTTCGTATAAAGGCCCACGACGCCCGCATGCGCCCGCAGTTCGCCCCTACCTGCTCACTTTCCCCTCGAGCCCATCGTTCATCCCGTCGCCGCCCCGCCTGAACCGACTTGTCCGCCCGGCCCCCTGGCCAGCGAGCAGCCTCCTTCGCCAATGACTGGCGCCGTAGGCACGCAGGACATTTGACCCAGACCGATTTTTTCTACACGACGCGACGAGGTTTATCTCCATGGCACTGACACGCGAACAGCAAATTGCAGCCCTTGAAAAAGACTGGGCTGAAAACCCGCGCTGGAAAGGCGTGAAGCGCAATTATTCCGCTGCTGACGTCGTCCGCCTGCGTGGCTCGGTTCAACCTGAGCACACCTTTGCAAAGATGGGCGCCGAGAAGCTGTGGAACCTGGTCACCCAGGGCGCCAAGCCATCCTTCCGTCCCGAGAAAGATTTCGTCAACTGCATGGGCGCCCTGACCGGCGGCCAGGCCGTTCAGCAAGTCAAGGCCGGCATCCAGGCGATCTACCTGTCGGGCTGGCAAGTGGCCGCGGACAACAACTCCGCCGAGTCGATGTACCCTGATCAGTCGCTGTACCCGGTGGACTCGGTGCCAACCGTGGTCAAGCGCATCAACAACTCGTTCCGTCGCGCCGACCAGATCCAGTGGAAAGCTGGCAAGAACCCGGGCGATGAAGGCTACATCGACTACTTCGCACCGATCGTGGCTGACGCCGAAGCCGGTTTCGGCGGCGTCCTGAACGCCTACGAACTGATGAAGAGCATGATCGAGGCAGGCGCCGCCGGCGTGCACTTCGAAGATCAGTTGGCCTCGGTGAAGAAATGCGGCCACATGGGCGGCAAGGTACTGGTTCCGACCCAGGAAGCCGTGCAGAAGCTGACCGCTGCCCGCCTGGCCGCCGACGTTGCCGGTGTACCGACCATCATCCTGGCCCGTACCGACGCCAACGCCGCTGACCTGCTGACCTCCGACTGCGACCCGTACGACCAGCCGTTCGTGACCGGCACCCGCACTCAGGAAGGCTTCTACAAGGTCCGCGCCGGCCTCGACCAGGCCATCGCCCGCGGCCTGGCCTACGCGCCGTACGCCGACCTGATCTGGTGCGAAACCGCCAAGCCGGACCTGGACGAAGCCCGTCGTTTCGCCGAAGCGATCAAGAAGGAATACCCGGACCAGATCCTGTCGTACAACTGCTCGCCTTCCTTCAACTGGAAGAAAAACCTGGACGACGCGACCATCGCCAAGTTCCAGCGCGAACTGTCCGCCATGGGCTACAAGCACCAGTTCATCACCCTGGCCGGCATTCACAACATGTGGCACAGCATGTTCAACCTGGCGCACGACTACGCCCGCAACGACATGACCGCCTACGTGAAGCTGCAAGAGCAGGAATTCGCTGACGCTGCCAAAGGCTACACCTTCGTGGCCCACCAGCAGGAAGTGGGCACTGGCTACTTCGACGACATGACCACCGTGATCCAGGGCGGCACCTCGTCGGTGACCGCGCTGACCGGTTCGACCGAAGAAGAACAGTTCCACTGATCCGCCTGAACGGCCCTTGCGGACCGAGTAAAAACTAACCGCAAGGCCTATATCTGACGCCCCGACCGGTTCGGGGCTTTTTTTCGCCTACGCTTCAAGGGGCGAAGCGCCCTTGTGGGAGCGGGCTTGCTCGTGAAGGCGACGCGCCAGGCAATGAATGCACAACTGACACACCGCTTTCGCGAGCAAGCCCGCTCCCATCAGAAACGAAAGAACCTTCAGAAAAATTGATCGAACGCAGTATCGGGCAGTCTGAAAAAGAGTAAAACGGCCGGCGCTGACAATTGCAGTCACTACCCTGTAAGAAAAGTACTCAGCTACTGCGCGGGCTTACTTGATGAAACGCCCGCACAAACAATAACAATTATCATTTAGGCGAACATCTCTTTGTTACAACCAACGCGAAATATTATTGAAGAATCAACGGCCAATGCCCATCCCACCGGGGCCGCGGGGCCTTGGAGGTGCGCTATGTCCTTATTCCAATAAATAATTTCGCTATAGGAATTTTACTTGCCCGGTGTTTAGCCATAAAATCACCGCGATTGATTGCTGCGACATATCGTCACTGCGTTATTTCTTTTCAAGCTCAGAGGCCCTTGCCCTCTGTTAAGGATTTCCAGCATGCCCGAAGCGACAGGACTCATGGCCCACAACTGGGGCTTTGCCATTTTCCTTCTGGGCGTCGTCGGCCTGTGTGCCTTCATGCTCGGCGTGTCGAGCCTGCTCGGGTCAAAAGCCTGGGGCCGCAGCAAAAACGAACCGTTCGAGTCCGGCATGCTACCTACCGGTGGCGCCCGCTTGCGGCTCTCAGCCAAATTCTATCTGGTCGCGATGCTCTTCGTGATCTTCGATATCGAAGCCCTCTTTCTCTTTGCATGGTCTGTGTCCGTCCGCGAAAGCGGCTGGACCGGATTCGTCGAAGCACTCGTTTTCATAGCAATTCTGTTGGCAGGTCTTGTCTACCTTTACCGGGTGGGGGCACTTGATTGGGCTCCGGAAGCTCGGCGCAAGCGGCAAGCGAAGCTGAAACAATGAGGCTTTGGCAATGCAATACAATCTCACCAGGATCGACCCCGATGCTCCTAACGAGCAGTATCCGATTGGCAAACGGGAAACCGTCGCCGATCCGTTAGAAGATCAAGTCCACAAGAACATCTTCATGGGCAAGCTCGAAGACGTGCTGAACAGCACGGTCAACTGGGGTCGCAAGAACTCCCTGTGGCCGTACAACTTCGGCCTTTCGTGCTGCTACGTGGAAATGACCACCGCCTTCACGGCGCCCCACGACATCGCGCGCTTCGGCGCCGAAGTGATCCGGGCCTCGCCGCGCCAGGCGGACTTCATGGTTATCGCCGGAACCTGCTTCATCAAGATGGCGCCGATCATCCAGCGTCTCTATGAGCAGATGCTCGAACCCAAGTGGGTGATCTCCATGGGTTCGTGCGCCAACTCCGGTGGCATGTACGACATCTATTCCGTCGTTCAAGGGGTGGACAAGTTCCTGCCCGTGGACGTCTACGTGCCTGGCTGCCCGCCTCGCCCTGAAGCTTTCCTGCAAGGCTTGATGCTGTTGCAGGAGTCGATTGGCCAGGAGCGTCGCCCACTGTCCTGGGTCGTTGGTGATCAAGGCGTTTATCGCGCCGAGATGCCGTCGCAAAAGGAACAGCGTCGCGAACAGCGTATCGCAGTCACCAACCTGCGCAGCCCCGACGAAGTCTGATCCAGCTCTGTTCCTCACAGTAGAAACGAGAACCTGGCTTCATTCTTTACGTTGACCGAAAGCGATAAATAACCATGACTACAGGCAGTGCTCTGTACATCCCGCCTTACAAGGCAGACGACCAGGATGTGGTCGTCGAACTGAACAACCGTTTTGGCGCCGACGCGTTCACCGTCCAGTCGACCCGCACCGGCATGCCGGTGCTGTGGGTTGCCCGCGCCCGACTCATCGAAGTCCTGACCTTCCTGCGCAACCTGCCCAAGCCGTACGTCATGCTCTATGACCTGCACGGCGTGGACGAGCGTCTGCGCACCAAGCGCCAGGGCCTGCCCGACGGCGTCGACTTCACCGTGTTCTACCACCTGCTGTCGATCGAGCGTAATAGTGACGTAATGATCAAGGTCGCCTTGTCCGAGAGCGACCTCAGCGTGCCGACCGTGACCGGTATCTGGCCGAACGCCAACTGGTACGAGCGTGAAGTGTGGGACATGTACGGGATCGACTTCCCCGGCCACCCGCACCTGTCGCGCATCATGATGCCGCCGACCTGGGAAGGTCACCCGCTGCGCAAGGACTTCCCGGCCCGGGCCACCGAGTTCGACCCCTTCAGCCTGTCGCTGGCCAAACAACAGCTCGAGGAAGAAGCCGCGCGCTTCAAGCCTGAAGACTGGGGCATGAAGCGTTCGGGCGCCAACGAGGACTACATGTTCCTCAACCTGGGTCCGAACCACCCTTCGGCCCACGGTGCGTTCCGCATCATCCTGCAACTGGACGGCGAAGAAATCGTCGACTGCGTCCCGGACATCGGCTACCACCACCGTGGCGCCGAGAAAATGGCCGAGCGCCAGTCCTGGCACAGCTACATCCCGTACACCGACCGCATCGATTATCTCGGCGGGGTGATGAACAACCTGCCGTACGTGCTCTCGGTCGAGAAGCTGGCCGGGATCAAGGTACCGGAGAAGGTCGACGTCATCCGCATCATGATGGCCGAGTTCTTCCGTATCACCAGCCACCTGCTGTTCCTGGGCACCTACATCCAGGACGTCGGCGCCATGACCCCGGTGTTCTTCACCTTCACCGACCGCCAGAAGGCTTACACGGTGATCGAAGCCATCACCGGTTTCCGCCTGCACCCGGCTTGGTACCGCATCGGTGGCGTCGCCCACGACCTGCCGCGCGGCTGGGAGAAGCTGGTCAAGGACTTCGTCGAATGGATGCCCAAGCGCCTGGACGAATACACCAAGGCTGCCCTGCAGAACAGCATCCTCAAGGGCCGGACCATCGGGGTCGCCGCGTACAACACCAAGGAAGCCCTGGAATGGGGCGTCACCGGTGCCGGCCTGCGTTCCACCGGTTGCGACTTCGACCTGCGCAAGGCACGCCCTTACTCCGGCTACGAGAACTTCGAATTCGAAGTCCCGCTGGCCGCCAACGGTGACGCCTACGACCGCTGCATGGTTCGCGTCGAGGAAATGCGCCAGAGCGTCAAGATCATCGACCAGTGCCTGCGCAACATGCCGGAAGGCCCGTACAAGGCGGATCACCCGCTGACCACGCCGCCGCCCAAGGAGCGCACGCTGCAGCATATCGAGACCTTGATCACGCACTTCCTGCAGGTTTCGTGGGGCCCGGTCATGCCGGCCAACGAGTCCTTCCAGATGATCGAAGCGACCAAGGGCATCAACAGTTATTACCTGACGAGCGACGGCGGCACCATGAGCTACCGTACCCGGATTCGCACCCCAAGCTACCCGCACCTGCAGCAGATCCCTTCGGTGATCAAAGGCAGCATGGTCGCGGACTTGATCGCGTACCTGGGTAGTATCGACTTCGTTATGGCCGACGTGGACCGCTAAGCATGAACAGCACGCTTATCCAGACAGACCGTTTCGCCCTCAGCGAAACCGAGCGCTCGGCCATCGAGCACGAGCTGCATCACTACGAAGACCCGCGCGCGGCGTCGATCGAAGCCTTGAAGATCGTCCAGAAGGAACGTGGCTGGGTGCCTGACGGCGCGCTCTACGCCATCGGCGAGATCCTCGGCATCCCGGCCAGCGATGTCGAGGGCGTCGCCACCTTCTACAGCCAGATCTTCCGCCAGCCGGTGGGCCGCCACATCATTCGCGTCTGCGACAGCATGGTCTGCTACATCGGCGGCCACGAGTCCGTGGTCAGCGAGATCCAGGGCAAGCTGGGCATCGGCCTGGGCCAGACCACCGCCGACGGCCGCTTCACGCTGTTGCCGGTGTGCTGCCTGGGCAACTGCGACAAGGCACCGGCGCTGATGATCGACGACGACACGTTCGGTGACGTCAAGCCTGAAGGCGTCGCCAAACTGCTGGAGGGCTACGTATGACCCTGACTTCCTTCGGGCCCGCCAACCGCATCCAGCGTTCGGCCGAAACCCATCCCCTGACCTGGCGCCTGCGCGACGACGGCGAAGCCGTGTGGCTGGACGAGTACCAGGCCAAGAACGGCTATGCCGCCGCGCGCAAGGCGTTCGCCGACATGGCCGCGGACGACATTGTCCAGACCGTGAAGGACTCCGGCCTCAAGGGCCGCGGTGGTGCGGGCTTCCCCACGGGCGTGAAGTGGGGCCTGATGCCCAAGGACGAATCCATCAATATCCGCTACCTGTTGTGCAACGCGGACGAGATGGAACCCAACACCTGGAAAGACCGCATGCTGATGGAGCAACTGCCCCATCTGCTGATCGAAGGCATGTTGATCAGTGCCCGCGCGCTGAAGACCTACCGCGGCTACATCTTCCTGCGTGGCGAATACACCACCGCCGCCAGGCACCTCAACCGTGCCGTGGAAGAAGCCAAGGCCGCGGGCCTGCTGGGCAAGAACATCCTGGGCAGCGGCTTCGATTTCGAGCTGTTCGTCCACACCGGTGCCGGGCGCTACATCTGCGGTGAAGAAACCGCGCTGATCAACTCCCTGGAAGGCCGCCG
The DNA here is from genome assembly GCF_036693845.1 of Pseudomonas sp. MS646. Lineage (NCBI taxonomy): Bacteria > Pseudomonadati > Pseudomonadota > Gammaproteobacteria > Pseudomonadales > Pseudomonadaceae > Pseudomonas > Pseudomonas sp. MS646. The sequence continues at coordinate 2,229,176 of NZ_CP144763.1, read as the reverse complement.
CGCCAACCCACGCTCCAAGCCGCCCTTCCCTGCCGCCGTGGGCGTGTGGGGCAAGCCGACCTGCGTGAACAACGTCGAGACGCTGTGCAACGTGCCGGCAATCATTGCCGACGGCGTGGACTGGTACAAATCCCTGGCCCGCGACGGCAGCGAAGACATGGGCACCAAGCTCATGGGCTTCTCCGGCCGAGTCAAGAACCCGGGCCTGTGGGAACTGCCATTCGGCGTCACCGCGCGCGAGCTGTTCGAGGACTACGCCGGCGGCATGCGCGACGGTTACACGCTCAAGTGCTGGCAGCCAGGCGGCGCCGGTACCGGCTTCCTGTTGCCGGAACACCTGGACGCACAAATGTACGCCGGCGGCATCGCCAAGGTGGGCACCCGGATGGGTACCGGCCTGGCCATGGCCGTGGACAACAGCGTCAACATGGTGTCGCTGCTGCGCAACATGGAGCAGTTCTTTGCCCGTGAATCCTGCGGCTTCTGCACCCCTTGCCGTGACGGCCTGCCGTGGAGCGTCAAGCTGCTGATGGCCATCGAGAACGGCCAAGGCCAGCCTGGCGACATCGAGACCCTGCTGGGCCTGGTGGGTTTCCTCGGCCCAGGCAAGACCTTCTGTGCTCACGCACCGGGTGCCGTGGAGCCGTTGGGCAGCGCAATCAAATACTTCCGCCCTGAATTCGAGGCAGGCATCGCGCCAACCCGCGCCGGTGACCTCAATCAGGTGGTCACGCCGACCATGGTCGGCGCGTAACGACGCTTTACCAGGCGAAGGGTCCGTGCCCTTCGCCTTTCGTCCGATGACGCCTTTTCACCGAGGCTGTTTGGATTCGGACGAACGACAAGATTCCATTAGCCACGCCCGCTGACACCGGGCCAACGAAGAACTTTGAACCATGGCCACTATCCACGTAGACGGCAAAGCGCTCGAAGTCGACGGGGCAGACAACCTGTTACAGGCATGTCTGTCGCTGGGCCTCGACATTCCTTATTTCTGCTGGCACCCCGCCCTTGGCAGCGTCGGCGCCTGTCGCCAGTGCGCAGTCAAGCAATACACCGACGAGAACGACACCCGTGGTCGGATCGTCATGTCCTGCATGACCCCCGCCACCGACAACACCTGGATCTCCATCGACGATGAAGAATCCAAGGCGTTTCGCGCCAGCGTCGTCGAATGGCTGATGACCAACCACCCGCACGACTGCCCGGTCTGTGAGGAAGGCGGTCACTGCCACCTGCAAGACATGACCGTGATGACCGGCCACAACGAGCGCCGTTATCGCTTCAAGAAACGCACCCACCAGAACCAGCAACTGGGCCCGTTCATTTCCCACGAGATGAACCGCTGCATCGCCTGCTACCGCTGCGTGCGTTTCTACAAGGACTACGCCGGCGGTACCGACCTGGGCGTGTTCGGCGCCCACGACAACGTGTACTTCGGACGCGTTGAAGACGGCACCCTAGAAAGCGAGTTCTCCGGCAACCTCACCGAGGTCTGCCCGACCGGCGTGTTCACCGACAAGACCCACTCCGAGCGCTACAACCGCAAGTGGGACATGCAGTTCTCGCCGAGCATCTGCCACGGCTGCTCCAGCGGTTGCAACATCTCCCCGGGCGAGCGCTACGGCGAACTGCGTCGCATCGAGAACCGCTACAACGGTTCGGTGAACCAGTACTTCCTCTGTGACCGCGGCCGTTTCGGCTACGGCTACGTCAACCGCACCGACCGTCCGCGCCAACCGCTGCTGGCGGGCGGCACCAAGCTGAGCCTGGACGAAGCACTGGACAAGGCCGCCGACCTGCTGCGCGGCCGCAACATCGTCGGCATCGGTTCGCCACGGGCCAGCCTGGAAAGCAACTACGCGTTGCGTGAACTGGTCGGTGCCGAACATTTCTACAGCGGTATCGAAGCCACCGAGCTGGAGCGCATCCGCCTGGTGCTGCAAGTGCTCAAGGACAGCCCGCTGCCCGTGCCGACGATGCGCGACATCGAAGACCACGACGCCGTATTCGTCCTTGGCGAAGACCTGACCCAGACCGCCGCGCGCATGGCCCTGGCCCTGCGCCAGTCGGTCAAGGGCAAGGCCGAGGACATGGCCGACGCCATGCGTGTGCAGCCTTGGCTCGACGCCGCCGTGAAGAACATCGGTCAGCACGCGCTGAACCCGCTGTTCATCGCCAGCCTCGCCGAAACCAAGCTCGACGACGTCGCCGAAGAATGCGTGCATGCCGCGCCTGACGACCTGGCCCGCATCGGCTTTGCCGTCGCTCACGCCCTGGACGCCACTGCACCGGCCGTCGAAGGCCTCGACAGCGAAGCCGCCGCACTGGTACAGCGCATCGCCGACGCCCTGCTGGCCGCCAAGCGTCCGTTGATCATTGCCGGCACGTCCTTGGGTTCCAAGGCGTTGATCGAAGCCGCCGCCAACATCGCCAAGGCCTTGAAGCTGCGCGAGAAGAACGGCTCCATCAGCCTGGTCGTGCCGGAAGCCAACAGCCTTGGCCTGGCCATGCTCGGTGGCGAGTCGGTGGATGCAGCCCTGCAAGCGGTGATCGACGGCAACGCCGACGCCATCGTGGTGCTGGAAAACGACCTCTACACCCGGACCGACAAGGCCCATGTGGACGCCGCCCTGAACGCCGCGAAAACAGTGATCGTCGCCGACCACCAGAAGACCGCCACCACCGACCGCGCCCACCTGGTGTTGCCGGCGGCGAGCTTTGCCGAAGGCGACGGCACCCTGGTCAGCCAGGAAGGTCGTGCCCAGCGCTTCTTCCAGGTCTTCGACCCGCAATACCTGGACGCCAGCATCCTGGTCCACGAAGGCTGGCGCTGGCTGCATGCCCTGCGCGCCACCCTGCTGAACCAGCCGATCGACTGGACCCAACTGGACCACGTCACCGCCGCCTGCGCGTCGAGCAGCCCGCAACTGGCCGCCATCGTCGACGCCGCGCCGTCCGCCGCGTTCCGCATCAAGGGCATGAAGCTGGCCCGTGAACCGCTGCGTTACTCCGGCCGCACGGCCATGCGCGCCAACATCAGCGTGCACGAACCGCGTACCCCGCAAGACCAGGACACCCCATTCGCCTTCTCCATGGAAGGTTACTCGGGCTCCGCCGAACCGCGCTCGCAAGTGCCGTTCGCCTGGTCGCCGGGCTGGAACTCGCCGCAAGCCTGGAACAAGTTCCAGGACGAGGTCGGCGGTCACCTGCGTGCCGGTGACCCGGGCAAGCGCCTGATCGAAAGCCAGGGCGATGGCCTCAGCTGGTTCGCCAGCGTGCCGCGCGCCTTCAACCCGGCACCAGGGACCTGGCAGGTCGTGCCGTTCCATCACCTGTTCGGCAGCGAAGAGAACTCTTCCAAGGCCGCACCGGTGCAGGAGCGCATCCCGGCCGCCTACGTGGCGCTGGCCAAGTCCGAAGCCGATCGCCTGGGCGTCAACGACGGGGCCCTGCTGAGCCTGAACGTGGCGGGCCAGACCCTGCGTCTGCCGCTGCGTATCAATGAAGCACTGGGCGCCGGCCTGGTGGCGCTGCCCGCCGGCCTGGCCGGCATCCCACCGGCGATATTCGGCAAAACCGTCGACGGTCTGCAGGAGGCAGCGCAATGAGCTGGTTCACCCCTGAAGTGATCGACGTGATCCTGACGGTCCTCAAGGCCATCGTGATCCTGCTGGCCGTGGTGGTCGCAGGTGCACTGTTGAGCTTCGTCGAACGTCGCCTGCTGGGCTGGTGGCAGGACCGCTACGGTCCGAACCGCGTCGGCCCGTTCGGCATGTTCCAGATCGCCGCCGACATGGTGAAAATGTTCTTCAAGGAAGACTGGACCCCGCCGTTTGCCGACAAGGTGATCTTCACCCTGGCACCGGTCGTGGCCATGAGCGCCTTGCTGATCGCCTTCGCGATCATCCCGATCACCCCGACCTGGGGCGTGGCGGACCTGAACATCGGCCTGCTGTTCTTCTTCGCCATGGCCGGCCTGTCGGTGTACGCGGTGCTGTTCGCCGGCTGGTCGAGCAACAACAAGTTCGCCCTGCTGGGCAGCCTGCGGGCCTCGGCCCAGACCGTGTCCTACGAAGTGTTCATGGGCCTGGCGCTCATGGGCATCGTGATCCAGGCCGGCTCGTTCAACATGCGTGACATCGTCGAGTACCAGGCGCAGAACCTGTGGTTCATCATTCCGCAGTTCTTCGGCTTCTGTACCTTCTTCATCGCCGGCGTGGCCGTGACTCACCGTCACCCCTTCGACCAGCCAGAAGCGGAACAGGAACTGGCCGACGGTTACCACATTGAATATGCCGGCATGAAATGGGGCATGTTCTTCGTCGGCGAGTACATCGGCATCATCCTGATCTCGGCGCTGCTGGTCACGCTGTTCTTCGGTGGCTGGCACGGTCCGTTCGGCATCCTGCCGCAATTGTCCTTCGTCTGGTTCGCCTTGAAGACCGCGTTCTTCATCATGCTGTTCGTCCTGCTGCGCGCCTCGATCCCGCGCCCACGCTACGACCAGGTGATGGACTTCAGCTGGAAATTCTGCCTGCCGCTGACCCTGATCAACATGCTGGTGACCGCTGCGATCGTTTTAATGAACGCGCCTGCGGCCGCGGTTCAGTGAGGATTTGACCCATGTTCAAATATATTGGCGACATCGTTAAGGGTACCGGTACCCAACTGCGAAGCCTGGTCATGATCTTCGGCCATGGCTTTCGCAAGCGCGACACCCTGCAATACCCCGAAGAGCCGGTCTACCTGGCTCCGCGTTATCGCGGCCGCATCGTCCTGACCCGTGATCCCGACGGCGAAGAGCGTTGCGTGGCGTGCAACCTGTGCGCCGTGGCCTGCCCGGTCGGTTGCATCTCGTTGCAGAAAGCTGAAACCGAAGACGGTCGCTGGTACCCGGACTTCTTCCGCATCAACTTCTCGCGCTGCATTTTCTGCGGCCTCTGCGAGGAAGCGTGCCCGACCACCGCGATCCAGCTCACGCCGGATTTCGAAATGGCCGAGTTCAAACGTCAGGACCTGGTGTACGAGAAAGAAGACTTGCTGATTTCCGGTCCCGGTAAAAACCCTGATTACAACTTCTATCGTGTTGCAGGTATGGCCATTGCCGGTAAGCCCAAAGGCGCCGCGCAGAACGAAGCCGAACCGATCAACGTGAAGAGCTTGCTGCCTTAAGGAAGAAAGATGGAATTCGCTTTCTATTTCGCATCGGGTATCGCGGTGGTGTCCACGCTTCGTGTGGTCACCAACACCAACCCCATCCATGCCCTGCTCTACCTGATCATTTCGCTGATCGCCGTGGCCATGACCTTCTTCGCCCTCGGCGCGCCGTTTGCCGGTGCGCTGGAAGTGATCGCCTACGCCGGCGCCATCATGGTGCTGTTCGTGTTCGTGGTGATGATGCTCAACCTGGGCCCCGCCTCGGTGCAGCAGGAGCGCTCCTGGCTCAAGCCCGGCATCTGGGCAGGACCGGTGATTCTCGCCGTCCTGCTGCTGGGGGAACTGCTGTACGTGCTGTTCGCCCACCAGAGCGGCCAGGCCATCGGCCACACCACCGTAGGTCCAAAGGCCGTGGGCATCAGCCTGTTCGGCCCATACCTGCTGGTGGTCGAACTCGCCTCGATGCTGCTGCTTGCCGCAGCCGTCACGGCGTTCCATTTGGGCCGTAACGAGGCGAAGGAGTAATCACATGCCTGCTATCCCTCTCGAGCATGGCCTGGCAGTCGCCGGCATCCTGTTCTGTCTCGGCCTGGTCGGCCTGATGGTCCGTCGCAACATCCTGTTCGTGCTGATGAGCCTGGAGGTCATGATGAACGCCTCTGCCCTGGCCTTCATCGTGGCAGGCGCTCGCTGGGCGCAACCGGATGGACAGATCATGTTCATCCTGGTGATCAGCCTGGCAGCCGCCGAGGCCAGTATCGGCCTGGCGATCCTGTTGCAACTGTATCGCCGCTTCCACACGCTCGATATCGACGCTGCCAGTGAGATGCGCGGATGAACATGATCTTTCTGACTTTCGTATTTCCCCTGATCGGTTTCCTGCTGCTGTCGTTCTCCCGGGGACGCCTCTCGGAAAACCTCTCGGCACTGATCGGTGTCGGCTCCATCGGCCTGTCGGCGATTGTCGCTGCCTACGTGATCTGGCAATTCAACGTCGCACCGCCTGAAGGCGGGCACTACACCCTGGTGCTGTGGCGCTGGATGGCGGTGGAAGGCTTCACGCCGAACTTCGCCCTGTACATCGACGGCCTGTCGATCACCATGCTCGGCGTCGTGGTTGGCGTGGGTTTCCTGATCCACCTGTTCGCGTCCTGGTACATGCGCGGTGAAGACGGCTACTCGCGTTTCTTCGCCTACACCAACCTGTTCATCGCCAGCATGCTGTTCCTGGTGCTCGGCGATAACCTGTTGTTCCTGTACTTCGGCTGGGAAGGCGTGGGCCTGTGCTCGTACCTGCTGATCGGTTTCTACTACACCAATCGCAACAACGGTAACGCGGCACTCAAGGCGTTCATCGTCACCCGCATCGGCGACGTGTTCATGGCCATCGGCCTGTTCATCCTGTTCCAGCAGCTGGGTACGCTGAATATCCAGGAACTGCTGGTCAAGGCCCCCGAGCACTTCAAGGTCGGCGATTTCTGGATCGTCCTGGCGACCCTGATGCTGCTGGGCGGCGCTGTCGGTAAATCGGCGCAACTGCCGCTGCAAACCTGGTTGGCGGATGCAATGGCCGGCCCTACCCCGGTCTCGGCACTGATCCACGCCGCAACCATGGTGACCGCGGGCGTCTACCTGATCGCCCGTACCCACGGCCTGTTCGCCTTGGCGCCAGACATCCTGCACCTGGTGGGCATCGTCGGTGGCGTAACCCTGGTACTGGCCGGCTTCGCCGCGCTGGTGCAGACCGACATCAAGCGTATCCTCGCCTACTCGACCATGAGCCAGATCGGCTACATGTTCCTGGCCCTGGGCGTCGGTGCCTGGGAAGGCGCGATCTTCCACCTGATGACCCACGCCTTCTTCAAGGCCCTGCTGTTCCTTGCTTCCGGTGCGGTAATCGTTGCCTGCCACCACGAGCAGAACATCTTCAAGATGGGTGGCCTGTGGAAGAAACTGCCGTTGGCCTACGCCAGCTTCATCGTTGGCGGCGCGGCCCTGGCGGCCCTGCCACTGGTCACCGCCGGTTTCTATTCCAAGGACGAGATCCTCTGGGAAGCGTTCGCCAGCGGTAACCAGGGCCTGCTCTATGCCGGCCTGGTGGGTGCGTTCATGACCTCGCTGTACACCTTCCGCCTGATCTTCATCGCGTTCCACGGTGAAGCCAAGACCGAAGCCCACGCCGGCCACGGCATTGCCCACTGGCTGCCATTGTCGGTGCTGATCGTGCTGTCGACCTTCGTCGGCGCCATGATCGCCCCGCCACTGCACGGCGTACTGCCGCAAAGCGTCGGCCATGCCGGCGGCGAAGCCAAGCACAGCCTGGAAATCGCCTCGGGCGCCATCGCCCTGGCCGGGATCCTGCTGGCCGCCCTGCTGTTCCTGGGCAAGCGTCGTTTCGTCACCGCCATCGCCAACAGCGGCCTGGGCCGTGTCCTTTCGGCCTGGTGGTTCGCCGCCTGGGGCTTCGACTGGATCTACGACAAACTGTTCGTCAAGCCATACCTTGCGATCAGCCACATTCTGCGCAAAGACCCGCTCGACCAGACCATTGGCCTGATCCCGCGCATGGCCAAGGGCGGCCACACCGCCCTGAGCCGTACCGAGACCGGTCAACTGCGTTGGTATGCGGCTTCCATGGCGGCTGGCGCCGTGCTGGTTATCGGCGCCATCGTGCTGGTAGCGGTCTGATATGAACCTTGCGAACTTGCGAAAGGAAACGAGCCCGTCATGATTCTGCCCTGGCTAATCCTGATCCCCTTCATCGGCGGCCTGTTGTGCTGGATCGCGGAGCGCTCCAGCTCCACGCTCCCGCGCTGGATTGCGCTGCTGACCATGTCCCTGGAACTCGCGCTCGGCCTCTGGCTGTGGGCGACCGGCGACTTCACATTTGCCCCGGCGCCTGGCGCCGAGCCGACCTGGGCGCTTGAATTCAAGCACCTGTGGATCGCGCGCTTCGGCATCAGCGTGCACCTGGCCCTCGACGGCCTGTCGCTGCTGATGATCCTGCTGACCGGCCTGCTGGGTATCCTCTCGGTGCTCTGCTCCTGGAAAGAGATCCAGCGTCACGTCGGCTTCTTCCACCTGAACCTGATGTGGATCCTGGGCGGTGTCGTCGGCGTGTTCCTGGCGCTGGACCTGTTCATGTTCTTCTTCTTCTGGGAAATGATGCTGGTGCCGATGTACTTCCTAATCGCGCTCTGGGGTCACAGTTCCTCGGACGGCAAGAAGACCCGGATCTACGCGGCGACCAAGTTCTTCATCTTCACCCAGGCGTCCGGCCTGATCATGTTGGTGGCGATCCTTGGCCTGGTGCTGGTCAACTTCAACAACACCGGCGTGATCACCTTCAACTACGCCGACCTGTTGAAAGTGCAGATGTCGCGCACCACCGAGTACGTGCTGATGCTGGGCTTCTTCATCGCGTTCGCGGTGAAGCTGCCGGTGGTGCCATTCCACTCCTGGCTGCCCGACGCCCACGCCCAGGCGCCGACCGCCGGTTCCGTGGACCTGGCCGGTATCTTGCTCAAGACCGCGGCCTACGGCCTGCTGCGCTTTGCCCTGCCGATGTTCCCCAACGCCTCGGCCGAGTTCGCGCCCATCGCCATGACCCTGGGCCTGATCGGGATTTTCTACGGTGCGTTCCTGGCGTTCGCCCAGACCGACATCAAGCGCCTGATCGCCTTCTCCAGCGTCTCGCACATGGGCTTCGTGCTGATCGGTATCTACTCCGGCAGCCAGCTGGCCCTGCAAGGCGCGGTGATCCAGATGCTCGCCCACGGCCTGTCGGCGGCGGCGCTGTTTATCCTCAGCGGCCAGTTGTACGAGCGCCTGCACACCCGCGACATGCGCGAGATGGGCGGCGTCTGGTCGCGCATCGCCTACCTGCCGGCCATCAGCCTGTTCTTCGCGGCCGCCTCCCTGGGCCTGCCGGGTACCGGCAACTTCGTCGGCGAGTTCCTGATCCTGATCGGCTCGTTCGTCAGTGCCCCATGGATCACGGCCATCGCCACGTCCGGCCTGGTGTTCGGTTCGGTCTACTCGCTGATCATGATCCACCGCGCCTACTTCGGTCCGGCCAAGTCGGATGAAGTGCTGCGCGGCATGGACGCTCGCGAACTGATCATGGTGCTTGGCCTTGCGGTGCTGCTGGTATACCTCGGCGTTTCCCCGCAACCGTTCCTCGACACCTCTGCCGCCACGATGCATGGCGTGCAGCAGTGGCTCGGCACCGCCTTCTCTCAACTCGCTTCGGCCCGGTAAGAGCGCTATGGAATTCACGATTCAACACTTTATCGCGCTTGCGCCGCTGTTGATCACCAGCGCCACGATCATCGTGGTGATGCTGGCGATCGCCTGGCGGCGCAATCACTCACAGACCTTCCTGCTGTCGGTGGCGGGGCTGAACCTGGCCCTGCTGTCGATCCTGCCGGCCCTGAAAGTCGCGCCCCTGGTGGTCACGCCGCTGATCCAGATCGACAGCTTCGCCTGCCTGTACATGGCGTTGATCCTGGTCGCCACCCTCGCCTGCGTCACCCTCGCCCACGCCTACCTCGGCGATGGCGGTTCGGGTTACCCGGGCAACCGCGAAGAACTGTACCTGCTGATCCTGATGGCCGCCGCCGGTGGCCTGGTCCTGGTCAGCGCGCAGCACCTGGCCAGCCTGTTCATCGGCCTGGAACTGCTGTCGGTACCGGTCTACGGCCTGGTGGCCTACGCCTTCTTCAACAAGCGCTCCCTGGAAGCCGGCATCAAGTACATGGTGCTGTCGGCGGCCGGTTCCGCGTTCCTGTTGTTCGGCATGGCGCTGCTCTACGCAGAAGCCGGCACCCTGAGCTTCGTCGGTATCGGCCAGGCCCTGGCGGCCACCGGCCTGCCAAGCCCGATCGCGCAACTGGGCCTGGGCATGATGTTGATCGGCCTGGCGTTCAAGCTGTCACTGGTGCCCTTCCACCTCTGGACCCCGGACGTCTACGAAGGCGCCCCGGCACCGGTGGCGGCGTTCCTGGCCACCGCGTCGAAAGTGGCGGTGTTCGCGGTGATGGTTCGCCTGTTCCAGATCTCCCCGGTGGCCAGCAGCGGCGTGCTGAACGACGTGCTGACGATCATTGCCATCGTGTCGATCCTGTTCGGTAACCTGCTGGCACTGACCCAGAGCAACCTCAAGCGCCTGCTGGGTTACTCGTCCATCGCCCACTTCGGCTACCTGCTGATCGCGTTGATCGCCAGCAAGGGCCTGGCGGTGGAAGCCATTGGCGTGTACCTGGTCACCTACGTCATCACCAGCCTCGGCGCGTTCGGCGTGATCACCCTGATGTCCTCGCCATACAACGGCCGCGACGCCGACGCCCTGTACGAATACCGTGGCCTGTTCTGGCGCCGTCCGTACCTGACCGCCGTACTGACCGTGATGATGCTGTCCCTGGCCGGCATTCCGCTGACCGCCGGCTTCATCGGCAAGTTCTACATCATCGCCACCGGCGTCGAGGCGCACCAATGGTGGCTGGTCGGCTCCCTGGTGCTGGGCAGTGCCATCGGCGTGTTCTACTACCTGCGCGTCATGGTCACCCTGTACCTGATGGAACCGAACCTGCGTCGCCACGACGCCGAGCTGCACTGGGAGCAGAAGGCAGGCGGCGTGATGCTGCTGGCTATCGCCGTACTGGCGTTCTTCCTGGGCGTGTACCCACAACCGTTGCTGACCCTGGTCCAGCAAGCGGGCCTGGTGGGCTGATCGCCTCGGCAGCACCGCTGTGAAAAAACCCGTATCGCGAGATACGGGTTTTTTTATGGCTGGGTTCTGAAGAATGACAAATCGTGGCGAGGGAGCAAGCTCCCTCGCCACGGGCCAGGTGTGTCAACAGGAGCTTTTAGCCGCGCGTCAGCGCAAAGTGCAACGAGCTTTTACCCCGGGTCTTGCAGCTTGCACGAAGCCGGAACTTACCACTCATCCAACTCTTTGTTTTACCTGTACTTTTTTATAAGCGCTGGCTGGCATGGCTGATGCAATTTACCCCATACGCGGCGTCGGCGCTTGAAGCCTACCCGCAACCGTGAATTGCCAGGAGCTACTTATGAACGCCATCGACCTTTTGAAAGCCGACCATGAACGCGTGAAAGCGATTCTGACCCAACTGAGCGAATCCACTGATCGCGCCATCAAGAAACGCACCGATCTGTTGGCGAAACTGGAAATGGAAGTGACCATCCACACCCGTCTGGAAGAAGAGATCCTGTATCCGGCTTTCAAGCAAGCGGGTGGCAAGGACGAAGCGGAAATGTATTACGAGGCCAAGGAAGAGCATCGCACCGTCGACTCGCTGGTGCTGCCGGACCTGAAAGCCACCGATCCATCCCAGCCTGAATTCGCCGGTCGGGTGAAGGTGGTCAAGGAACTGCTCGAACACCACATCGAAGAGGAAGAAAAGGAGATGTTCCCCCAGGCCAAGAAAGTCTTGGGCAAGGCCAAGCTGGATGCCTTGGGTGCGGAAATGGAAACCATGAAAGCGCAGTACAAAAAGGAACTGGGCAGCGCCAACCTCGCCGCCTGATCCTTGCCTCGAGTGCTTCAGCCGTCTCCGGACGGCTGAACGTCGTTATGGGGTCCTGTACTAACCGATCCAGCCCCGTGCGTCACGGCTGCATCTGTTCGCGCAGAAACTCCACCAGCGCCTGTACCGGGCGCGAGCCCTGCCGATGTTGCGGGTAAACCGCCGACAGCGTCAGTGGCTCGGTCTCGTAACCCTCCAGCACCCGGGTCAATCGACCGTCCTTCAGTGCATCGCCGAGAATGAAGGTGGGCAGGTAGGTGATGCCCATGCCGGCAATGGCGGCGTCCCGAAGCAGGTCACCGTTGTTGGCCCGCATGCGTCCGGTGACATCCAGGGACAAAGGTTTGCCACGTCCTTCGAAGCGCCATTGGACTTGCCGGCTGTGACCATAAGGCAGGCAATCGTGATTGCGCAGGTCTTCAGGTCGCTCGGGCGTACCGCGTTCTGCCAGGTAGGCCGGGCTGGCGCAATACAGCCGCTCGATGCTGGCGATACGCCGGGCAATCAGCGTCGAGTCCTCCAGCACGCCAATGCGCAACGCCAGATCGTAGCCCTCCCCCAGCAGATCCACCGAGCGGTCGCTCAAATCCACTTCGACGCTGACGTCGGGGTAGCGTTGCAGGAACACCGGCAGCAGGCTCCCCAGGTGCGCCACGGCGAACGACAGCGGCGCGCTGAGGCGAATGGTGCCGCGGGGCGCGTCGGTCTGGCCGCTGATGCCCTGCTCCACCTCTTCGATTTCACTGAGCAGGCGCAATGCTGATTCGTAATAACGCTGGCCCAAGGGGGTAATGTCCAGGCGCCGCGTCGAACGATTGAGCAGGCGCACGCCCAGACGCTGCTCCAGCGCCATCAGCTTGCGGCTGACGAACTGCTTGGACAGCCCGAGCTTGTCCGCCGCCGCGGTAAAGCTGCCCGACTCCATGACCTGGACGAAAATGCGCATGTCTTCGAAGGGGTTCATTGGGGATCCGTGGGTGAATAATCAAGAACTTTATAAAGGTGTTCAGGGTGAACTCAACCCTGTGGTGAGGGGATTTATCCCCGTTGTGCTGCGCAGCAGACCTGATTACTGACTCCGGTAAACAGTCTGACACACCAGGTGATCAACTTTGGGGCTGCTACGCAGCCCAACGGGGATAAATCCCCTCGCCACAGGTTTTCGCCAGGCAAAAAGATGCCCGCACGATGGCGGGCATCCGTTTAGCCTGTGAGCTCAGCTTACTTGGCGGTCAGTGCCGAGTAGCTGTTCATCAGGTTGCGGTAGTTCGGAATGCGCTGGGACAACAGGTTGCCCAGGCCTTCGATGTCGTTGCGCCAGTCGCGGTGCAGTTCGCAGGCCACCGAGAACCAGTTCATCATTTGCGCGCCAGCGGCGGTCATGCGGACCCAGGCGGCTTGTTGCACGGTTTCGTTAAAGGTGCCCGAAGCGTCGGTGACGACGAACACGTCAAAACCTTCAGCCAATGCCGACAGGGTCGGGAACGCTACGCAGACGTCGGTCACCACGCCAGCGATGATCAGTTGCTTGCGGCCGGTGGCCTTGATCGCCTTGACGAAGTCTTCGTTGTCCCAGGCGTTGATCTGGCCTGGACGCGGGATGTACGGCGCGTCCGGGAACATTTCCTTGAGTTCCGGCACGATCGGGCCGTTCGGACCTTTTTCGAAACTGGTGGTCAGGATGGTCGGCAGTTCGAAGAACTTCGCCAGGTCAGCCAGGGCCAGCACGTTGTTCTTGAACTCGTTGGGCGAAAAGTCCTGGACCAGAGAGATCAGGCCAGTCTGGTGATCGACCAGCAGGACCACAGCGTCGTCTTTGTTCAGGCGGTTGTAGCTGGGAACATTGCTCATGGGATGACTCCTTTGGATGGATGTTACAAGTCCTGTGGGAGCGGGCTTGCTCGCGAATGCGTCGGCACATCCGACGACGTCGCAAGCTGACACACCGCTTTCGCGAGCAAGCCCGCTCCCACAGGGGGATGTTGGTGTTCGTCAGAACGCGAAGCAGGAACAGCCGAACGCGCCCCAGAAGCCTTGGAAATCGCTGACCGGAACGTTCGACAGGCGTGCCCGTTCATGGCTGTGGGCGTGCACCGTGCACGGCCCGCTGCACTGGTGGACTTGCGCCTGCAACGGCGAGCTCGGGCGCCAGTGACCAGGGACCTTGACCACTGGCGACCAGTCCGGCAGCACCGGAACGCTGGCCGGGCCGAGCTTCTCGAAATCGCCGGCGGCGTAGACCACCTTGCCACCCACCACCGTCAGCACGGACTCGATCCACTTGATGGCTTCTTCCTCGACGCTGAAGAAGTCCGCGCTCAGGGCTGCCACGTCCGCCAGCTGGCCGACCTTGATCTGGCCTTTCTTGCCCTGCTCCGAGGAGAACCAGGCGCTGCCGTGGGTGAACAGTTCCAGGGCGGTCAGGCGCGGCAGACCTTCTTCGTGCAATGCCAGGCCGCCGACGGTGCGGCCGCTGACCATCCAGTACAGCGAGGTCCACGGGTTGTAGCTCGACACCCGGGTGGCGTCGGTGCCGGCGCCGACCGGCACGCCTTCGGCCAGCATGCGCTTGATCGGCGGCGTGGCTTCGGCGGCCTTGGCGCCGTAGCGGTCCACGAAGTACTCACCCTGGAAGGCCATGCGGTCCTGGATGGCGATGCCGCCGCCCAGCGCGCGGACCCGCTCGATGTTCTGCGGGGTAATGGTCTCGGCGTGGTCGAAGAACCACGGCAGGCCGTTGAACGGGATGTCGCGGTTGACCTTCTCGAACACATCGAGCATGCGGCTGATGGATTCGTTATAGGTGGCGTGCAGGCGGAACGGCCAGCGCTGTTCCACCAGGTGCCGGACCACCGGTTCCAGGTCTTGCTCCATGCTCGCCGGCAGGTCCGGACGCGGTTCGAGGAAGTCCTCGAAGTCGGCCGCCGAGAACACCAGCATTTCGCCGGCGCCGTTATGCCGCAGGAAGTCGTCGCCCTGGTGCAGCTTGACGCTGCCGGTCCAGTTCTTGAAGTCGCTGAGCTCTTCCTTGGGTTTCTGGGTGAACAGGTTGTAGGCGATGCGCACCGTCAACTGCTGTTCCCGGGCCAACTGCTCGATCACGGCGTAATCGTCCGGGTAGTTCTGGAAACCACCGCCGGCATCGATGGCGCTGGTCAGCCCGAGGCGATTGAGTTCACGCATGAACTGGCGGGTGGAGTTGACCTGGTACTCCAGCGGCAACTTCGGTCCCTTGGCCAGGGTCGAGTAGAGGATCATCGCGTTAGGTCGCGCCACCAGCATGCCGGTCGGCTCGCCGTTGCTATCACGCACGATCTCGCCGCCGGGCGGGTTCGGCGTGTCGCGGGTGTAGCCGGCCACGCGCAGTGCGGCGCGGTTGAGCAAGGCGCGGTCATACAGGTGCAGGACGAACACCGGGGTGTCCGGGGCCGCCTGGTTGAGTTCTTCCAGGGTCGGCATGCGTTTTTCGGCGAACTGGAATTCGTTCCAGCCGCCCACCACACGCACCCATTGAGGCGTCGGCGTGCGGTCGGCCTGGTCCTTGAGCATGCGCAGAGCATCGGCCAGGGACGGCACGCCTTCCCAGCGCAGTTCCAGGTTGTAGTTCAAGCCACCCCGGATCAGGTGCAGGTGCGAGTCATTGAGCCCGGGGATGACGGTGCGGCCCTTGAGGTCGATGACCTGGGTGCCGCTGCCGCGCAGGGCCATGGCTTCGGCGTCGGTGCCCACGGCAACGAATTTGCCCTGGCTGATCGCCACGGCGCTGGCCCGGGGGTTTTCCCGGTCGACGGTGTGGAACTGGCCATTGAACAGAATCAGATCGGCGTTCATAGGGTTTTCCTTCAACGATCAAAAAATGAATACCGTGGCGAGGGAGCTTGCTCCCGCTGGGTGGCGCAGCCACCCCAAAAAACTCAGGGCCGCTTCGCGCCCCAGCGGGAGCAAGCTCCCTCGCCACACAAGCCTTCCTCGCTACAACGGTGTCAGCTAAGGCTCCAAATGCTCATGCGCCTTCGAAGCCTCCATCCACGGTGCGAACAGACGGGTCGCCAGCGGCATGCATACGTAGCAGACCGAAAGCACGATGGTCAGGGTGATCAGGAACGTCGCGACCACGTAGTTGGAAAGAATCGCGTGGAGCTGCAGCACGGGCCCCCAGATCAGCGGCACCAGCAAGGTGTGCGGCAGGATCACCAGCAAGGTCACCACGGCCTGCTTCCAGCGCGGTGGCGGTGTGGCGGCGTCCGCCAGCGGGGTGAACCAGAACTCCTTGTGGGACGCGACTTCGGTCTGGTCGCCATCGGCCAGCAACGGCGCCGCCTCTTGCACCAACTCGCTGCGCTCGGGCGAATCCAGCCAGCGCTGCAAGGCCTCGGTGGAACAGAAGCGCAGCACGCAGGTGAACAGCGACAGGCCGTCCTGCTTGCCTCGCACCACGTCTACCCCCAAGTGCCCTGGCCAGCCACCGGCGACGCGCACGATGCGCCGCAGCCAGGCCTCGTAGGCCGCGTCCTGGCCGGCCTTGATCCGGTGCTTGACCACCAGGGTGACGATTTCGTCGACGCCAGGCTTGGCCTTGGGCTCAACGGTTTGCAGTTCAGACATGACGAAGCACTCCAACAAAGCGCGTGTTCATCGCCAGGCGGCCAGGGCCGGCGATGAAGACGCTGGTAAATACAATCAGCAGCAACCAACCGAACTGCCCTTCTTCCAGGCTCCACTGCGGGTGCACCACCAGCAGCGCCACGGCCAGCAAAAACAGGATTGGCAGGCAGGCCAGGCGCACCAGCACGCCGGCCATGATCAGCAGCGGGCACACCACTTCGGCGAAGATCGCCAGGATCAGCGTGGGCGCCGCGCCAAGGTGAAACGGGTCTTCGATGCGGGTCAGTTCGGCGCTGTAGTGCAACAGCTTCGGCAACCCATGGACCCACAGCAAAAACAGCGCGCCACTGAGGCGCAGGAACAGCAAGCCCAGATCCTGCATCGGGCGTTCATCGGTGATGTTCATCGGTGGGCTCCGTCCGAATCTGCGTAAGCCGCGGCCGGCAACGGTTGGGACATGTGGGTGGCAATGCGCGAGCGCAGCCAGCGCTCGGCGGGGTCGTTGTCATGCACGCCGCTCCAGACCATCGACAGTTCCGCCGCGTTGATCTCGAACGGTGGGTCCTCGGCCCGCAGCGCGCAGCCTTCGACCAGGGCACAGGCGGCATAGTCGGGCACGGTGGCGATCAGCTCGGTGCCTGCCAGCAAGGCGCGCAAGCCACTGAACTGTGGCACCCCGAGCACCACCTTGCGGGTCCGGCCGATGCGGGCCAGGTCCAGGTCGATGTTGCCGCTCAGGTCGCCCGAAAACGACACCATGGCGTGGGGCCTTGCGCAGTACTCATCCAGGGTCAGTGGCCCTGGGCGATTGTCGCCGCGCAAGACCTTGCAGGGGATGTCCCGCAGCTTCTTGCGCTTGGCATTGGCCGGCAAATCGGTGGTATAGCTGACGCCCACGCTGATTTCGCCACTGCCCAGCAACGACGACATCAGCAGATAGTTGGCCCGACGCACCACCACGATGATGCCCGGCGCTTCTTCACGCAGTTGGCTGAGCAAGGGTGGAAACAGACCGAACTCGGCATCGTCCGACAGGCCAATGCGAAACACATCGCAACTGGTGGACGGGTCGAACGCCTTGGCCCGGCTGACCGCGCCGGAAATCGTGTCCATGGCCGGTTGCAGTTCCCGCAGAATGGCCAGGGCCCGAGGCGTCGGCTCCATGCCACGACCGTGGCGGATCAGCAACGGGTCGTCGAACAGATCCCGCAGCCGCCCCAACGCCGCGCTCACCGCCGGCTGGCCCATGAACAGCTTTTCGGCGACGCGGGTCAGGTTCTTTTCGAACATCAGCGCCTCGAAGATCACCAGCAGGTTCATGTCGAGACGGCGTAAATCGTTGCGGTTCATTGGGTTATTTGATCCTGTTGAATGGCCAGGGATGGGTGAAGTCCCTGTGGGAGCGAGCTTGCTCGCGAAGGCGTACCGACCTTCAACATCCTCGTCGACTGACCCTGCGCTTTCGCGAGCAAGCTCGCTCCCACATTAGGTTTTGTGGCTTGCCCCAAGCATCAGGGCAGCCCCCTTCAGCCCTGGATAAACGCCAGCAAATCAGCGTTCAGACGGTCCTTGTGGGTATCGGTCAGGCCATGGGGCGCGCCGGGGTAGACCAGCAACTGAGCGTTCTTGAGCAGCTTGGCGGCGGCGATGCCGGCGGCTTCGATCGGCACCACCTGGTCGTCGTCGCCATGCACCACCAAGGTCGGCACGTCGATGCCGCGCAGGTCGTCGGAAAGGTCGGTTTCCGAGAACGCCTTGATGCAGTCATAGGTGTTCTTGTGCCCGGCGAGCATGCCTTGCATCCAGAACCAGTCGATCATGCCCTGGGAGACTTTGGCGCCCGGACGGTTGGCGCCAAAAAACGCGCTGGCCACATCCTTGTATAGCTGAGAACGGTCGGCCAGGGAGGCCTGGCGGAAGCCGTCGAACACCTCGATGGGCAAGCCGCCCGGGTTGGACGCGGTCTTGAGCATCAGCGGGGTCACCGCCGAGATCAGGCCGAGCTTGGCGACGCGCGCGGCACCGTGGCGACCGATGTAGCGCGTCACTTCGCCACCGCCGGTGGAGAAGCCCAGCAACACCGCGTCCTTCAGGTCCAGTCGCTCGATCAGCTCGGCCAGGTCGTCAGCGTAGGTGTTCATGTCGTTGCCGTCCCAAGGCTGGCTGGAGCGACCGTGCCCACGGCGGTCGTGAGCGATCACCCGATAGCCGTTGGAAGCCAGGAACATCATCTGCGCTTCCCAACTGTCCGAGTTCAATGGCCAGCCGTGGCTGAACACCACCGGTTGCCCACTGCCCCAATCCTTGTAGTAGAGCTCGGTGCCGTCGCGGGTGATGAAGGTACTCATGCCATGATTCCTTGAGGTGAGTGAATGGCTTCATGGTCTGGTCAGCAGGGGTGTGAGCGTGAGTTAAACGTTGTTAATTTTTTGTCGGAGCAAGACCCTCCCGCGATGAGGGTGTGACGTTTCCTGCGGGCCGAAGCGGCTTCATCACGAGCAAGCTTTTGCGCCTGCAAGGCTCTAAACCGTTGCACTTGCCGACAAACCTGAGGAACATGCTCGGGTATACCCGCCCTGCACCGGGACAGAATATCGAGCGCATGATGAGTCAATCCCCCAGCCTGCCCGTCGACCAGACGGTGCATTTCGGCCCTTACCGGGTCCACCCTCGACAGCGCCTGGTGATGGAAGCCGGGCAACCGTTGCGCCTGGGACGACGGGCGGTGGATATCCTGCTGGTGCTGCTCGAACACGCCGGGCAGGTGGTGAGCAAACAACAACTGATCGCCCGCGTCTGGCCCAAGAGCGTTGTCGAAGACACCAACCTGCGGGTGCACGTCGCGGCGCTGCGCAAGGCCCTGGGCGACGGCCAGGCTGGCCAGCGCTACATCATCACCGTGGCGCAGCGCGGCTACAGCTTCGTGGCCCCCGTGTCATTGGCCCCTCTTGAACCATCGGCGCCCACGCCCCACCCTTCCCTGGCGCACAACCTGCCGCTGCGGCACACGCGAATGATCGGACGCCACGCCCTGCTGGAAAACCTGGTGGCGCAACTGCCGCGCAAACGCTTCATCACCCTGGTGGGCACCGGCGGCATCGGCAAGACCACCGTTGCCCTGCGGGTCGCCGAACGGCTGATCGGCCGCTACCGTGATGGCACCTACCTGCTGGACCTGGCCCCACTGAACGACCCGGTCATGATCGCGCCCAACCTGGCGGCGCTGCTGGACCTGCCGTTGCAGGACGGCGACCCGCTGGAGACCATCACCCGGCAACTCAAGGAACGGCACCTGCTGCTGGTCATCGACAACTGCGAACACCTGATCGACGCCGTCGCCCAGCTCAGCGAAACCTTGCTGCGCGGCGCCCCGCACCTGCACATCCTCGCCACCAGCCGCGAAGACCTGCGTGCCGAAGGCGAACACGTCCAGCGCCTGGACGCCCTGGCGTTCCCACCGCCGGAAATGCCCATCGAAGGCTTCCCGGCCCTGGCGTACCCGGCCTTGCAGTTGTTCGCCGAGCGCGCGATGGCCAGCCGCGACGACTTCGAGCTGACCGACGCCGACGTGCCGCTGGTGGTGGACATCTGCCGGCGGCTGGACGGCATTCCCCTGGCCATCGAACTGGCCGCCGCGCAGATCAGCCGCTTTACCGTGCAACAGCTGCACCGGCAACTGCTGGACAGTCTGGCCTTGCTTCACAACAGCGGCGATGCCGCCCCTCGCCAGCAGACCTTGCGCGCCACGCTGGACTGGAGCTTCGCCCTGCTCACCCCTTGCGAGCAAACCTGCCTGCGACGGCTGGCGGTGTTCATGGGCAGTTTCAACCTGGTCTCGGCGGCGGCGGTGATCGTCGGCCAGCAGGTGGCGCCCGAGCAGGTGCTGGTGTCTGTCAGCCAGTTGGTGGCCAAGTCATTGCTCAACGTCGAGATCGGCGACGAAGAGGTGCGCTACCGCCTGCTGGACACCACGCGCAGTTATGCCCTGGAAAAACTCACCGATGCCGCAGAACTGTCCGCGAGCCGGGAACGTCACGCCGAGCGCTGCCTGACGCTGATGGAACAGGCCGAGGACGATTGGCAGACCACCCCGACGCGACTGTGGATCGGCCGTTACGCGGCCTATCGCGACGACATTCGCGCGGCGCTCGACTGGGGGTTGGGCGCGCAAGGTGTGCGGGCCGTGGCGATCCGCCTGACCGCCCGAACCTTGCCGCTCTGGCAGGAGTTGTCCTTGCTCAAGGAGCATGGCCTCTACGTCAGCAAGGCGCTGGCCTTGCTGCGGGCCACGCCCACGCCATGTCCGAAGCTGACCCTTGCCCTGGAACTGGCGCACGGCAGCTACCGTTACCACACCGAAGGCGGCACCCCGGCCACCATCAATGCCTTCATCACGGCGCGTCGGCTGGCCCGGCAAAGCCAGGACCTGGCCGGCGAATTGCGGGCGGTGTCCGGCCACATGGCGGTCAACCTCAGTTGCGGCAATTACCGCCAGGCGCTGGAGCAGAGCCAGGATTTCGACCGGCTGGGGCCTCAGGGCGACCCGATCCTGTCCCTCAGCGCCCAGCGCCTGCGTGTCCTGGCGCTGCACTTCGCCGGGAACCAGGCCGTGGCCCGCCGCGACGCCGAGCAGGTGATCCAGCGCATGGCCCAGAGCGGGCATCTGAGCCGTTTCACCCACGGTTTCGGCGTGCAGTACGACCAGAGTGTGGCGTCGCTGACCATTCTGGCGCGCATCCTGTGGCTACAGGGCTTCGCCGAGAAAGCCCAGCGGACCGCCGACCTGGCGTTGCAGATTGCCTTGCAGATCAACCATGGCACCTCGATCTGCTACACCCTGGCGCTGGCCAGTTGCGTGATAGCCCGCTACAACGGCGATCACGCAACCGCCCAGGACAGGCTCGACCTGTTGCAGCACCAGACGAAAAAGCACTTCGTGATGTTCTTCCACGACTGGGCCCGGCATTACGTCCGCGCTTTCGATAACCCGCCGCCGGAGATCGACTCGACCAGCGCGCGGTTGGTCCAGGACATCGTCACCACCCTGCGCGCCGATTGCGTCACCCCGGCACAACTGGAACGCGCCCACAGCGGCGCGGCGGGCTGGTGTGCGGCGGAGATCCTTCGGGCCGACGCGCAAACCCTGCTGGCACGCAACGACCCCGCGCTGGAGGCGCGTGCCGAAGAACAATTGCTCAAATCACTGGCGGTGGCCCGGCGAGACAACGCCCTGGCCTGGGAACTGCGCAGCGCCACGACCCTGGCGCGGCTGTGGCAACGTCGGGGCCAGGACCTGGACGCACACGGGTTACTCGGCCCGGTCTATCGGCGCTTCACCGAAGGCTTCGACACCCCCGACCTAATGGAGGCCGACGCGCTGCTCCAGGCCTTGTCGGGGCGGTGCGGGCCTTGAATGCAAGGGTTTGACGGCGTCCTGCAAGAGGTAGCGCCGGTGGTACAACGACCACTGGCCGCTGCGCCGGAGTTTTTCCAGGGCATAGGCGCGCGTGGTATTGAGCCAGAAAAACCGGACGCCATTGGCACAGGCCTCGACCATCACCAGGGACTGGCTGGCCAGGCGTGACAGCAACCACGGCAGTTGATCCACGCCCAGCTCCGGGCAACTGATGACCGCCATCGCCGCCTTCAGGGTAAAGGGCCGCTCAAACACCGCCAGCCGTTGGAACACCCGTTGCTCGGCGGCGCTCAAGCGTTCGAAACTCCAATCCAGCATCGCCTCCAGGCTCTGATGCCGGGCCACCGCGGTACGCCGCCCGTGGCTCAACAACGACAGCCCCTGCTCCAGTTGCTCCAGCACGCCGGCCACGCCCAGCACCCCGACCTGGGCCGCCGCGAGTTCCAGCGCCAGCGGCAAGCCGTCCAGGCGCTGGCAGATTTGCGCGATCGCCACCAGGTCGCGGTCGGTGGCGGCGAACCCTTGCTGCCGAGCGCCAACCCGTTCGATCAGCAGCTGCGTGGCCGGGCTCGCCAACAGTTGCGGCTCGAGTTCAAGGGGCGACACCCGTGCCAGGCCGGGCAACTGCACGGTGCATTCATCGACCATGTTCAAGGCTTCGCGGCTGCTCAACAGCAATGTCACACCGGGCGCCGAGGCGCCCAGCCTCAGCGCCAGCTCCCGACAGGCCAGCAACAGATGCTCGCAGCCATCGAGCACCAGCAACAGGCGCCGGGCTTGCAGTTGCCGGATCAGGGCGTCGGGCGCGAGCCCCAGGGCCTGCGCCACGTGTGCCTGCAACTGGTGCGGCTCGGTGAGGGCGGCCAGGTCGACAAACCAGGCGCCGTCGGCAAAATGCTCCAGCAACAGCTCCGCCACCCGCAGCACCACGGTGGTCTTGCCGACGCCACCCGGGCCGGTCACGGTGGTCAGGCGCTGACGGGGCACGTCGGCCAGCAACCGCCCCAACACTTTATCGCGACCGATCACCGGGCTCAGCCGGGCCGGCAGGTTGTGTCGTTCAAGGTCGGTCGTCGGGGCCAGGGAGGCGGCAAGGCAATAGCCTTGCCGGGGATCGTTGAGAATGTACTGGCAGCCGTCCTGCCCGTCGCCAAAGGCTCGGCGCAGGGCGGCGATGTGCACCCGCAGGTTGATTTCCTCGACGACGCTGTCCGGCCAGACGCGGGTCAACAAGGCTTGCTTGCTGACGTAGGCGCCGGCGTGCTCCACCAGCACCTGGAAAATGTCCAGGGCCCGCCCCCCCAGCACAAGCGGTTCGCCATCGCGGGTCACCAGACGTTGCTGGGGGTAGAAGACAAACGGACCGAAGCCCACCGCCGCTTCGGTATCGGGTGTGACGAGACTGTTCATGAGCAATCAAGCGCCGGATCACCGCGGCGGGCATGACGTCGCGAATCAACGAACGCGTCTGCCCCGGCTCCTGCACATCCTTTCCAGAGGGTGTGCCGTTATCTTGGCAGCCATCGTTTGCAGAACAATGCTGGCACAGGACGCACCACGGACATGACGATGCCCTGGACGGACATCTTCGGCTCAACTGAACTGTTGGCGGTACTGGACGGGGGTCAGGCCGAGCTTTTCACTGAACAGCGAGCGCATGTGCCGGACACTGCCGAAGCCGCTGCGAAAGGCCACGGTCTTGAGCGGCAGGTCGGTGCTTTCGAGCAACTGGCGGGCCCGGTCAATGCGCGCGCCTTGCAGGAACTCCATCGGAGTCATCTTCACTTCGCGAGCGAACAGCCGGGCGAAATGCCGCGAGCTCATGGAGGCCAGCGCCGCCATGCGCTCGATGGTGAACGGTTCCTCCAGGTGTTCCATGACATGGTTCTGCACCCGGGTAATGGCCGATTCCTGCGCCGCCACCGCGGCCACCAGCGGACTGAACTGCGCCTGGCCGCCCTGGCGCTTCATCACCACCAACAACACCTTGGCCACGTCCAGCGCCACTTTGCGGCCGTGATCCTGGGCAACGATGGACAGCGCCAGGTCGATACCGGCGGTGACGCCACCGGACGTGATCAGGCGCCGGTCCTGCAGGAAGATTTTATCGGTCTCCACCAGCGCCTTGGGGAAACGCTGGATCAGCCGCTCGGTGTAGTGCCAGTGGGTGGTGACGCGGTAACCGTCAAGCAACCCGGCCTCGCCCAGTACAAAGGCGCCGGTGCAAATCGAGCCGTAGCGCGTGGCCCGCTGCGCGGCGGCCTTCAGCCAGATGTGCAAGCCCGGGTGCCGGTCGTTGTAGGCGCCCGGCCCGCCCGGCACCAGCAACACGTCGTAGGCGGCCCACGCCTGGTCGATGTGGATGTCGGCCTGCACGGTCACGCCATTGGAAGCGCGCATCGGGCCGCGCTCGGTGCCCAGGGTCAACAGTTGATAATGGTTATCCGCGTCGAGGTACCGATTGGCAATCGAAAACACTTCCAGCGGCCCGGCCATGTCGAGCAACAAGAAATCGGGGAACAGCACCATTGCAACGGTTTTCATCAGTAGAAACGCCAGGAAATCAGAGAGACACAGTAAACGTTCAAGCCCACAAGGTCGGTGGAGGGGCATTATGACGAAGCCAAGCGCCGGGGGCGAGCTGACTATTGTCCACTCAAAAGAGACAGTATTTCGTTTTTCATCTACTTATTGAAGATTACGATAACCATTAATCTTCTTCTGAACCCGGCGAACGGCCCAGCCGCCGCCCACAGACATCAGGAGAATCCATCATGCTGACCCTTCGCAAAGCTTCGGATCGCGGCATCGCCCGCCACGGCTGGCTGACCTCGTTCCACACCTTTTCTTTCGCCAACTACCGGGACCTCAACCAACAGGGCTTCTCCGACCTGCTGGTCATCAACGATGACCGCGTCGCCGCCGCCAAAGGTTTCGGCCAGCATCCCCATCGGGACATGGAGATTTTCTCCTACGTGCTCGAAGGCGCGCTGGAACACAAGGACACCCTGGGCACAGGCTCGGTGATCCGCCCCGGCGACGTACAGTTGATGAGCGCCGGCAGCGGCGTGGCCCACAGTGAGTTCAACCACAGCGCGGACGAACGGGTGCACTTCCTGCAAATCTGGATCGTGCCCAATGTCAGCGGCGCCAAGCCACGCTACCAACAGGAGCACTTCAGCGCCGAACAGAAACGCGGTCGCCTGCAACTGATCATCTCCCCGGACGGCGCCGACGGCTCGCTCGAGGTGCGCCAGGATGCACGGGTCTATGCCGGGCTGTTCGACGGCAACGAAAGCGCCACCCTGACCTTGGCACCGGACCGTTACGCCTATGTGCACGTCGCCCGGGGCTCGGTCGAGCTCAATGGCCTGTCACTGCAGGAAGGCGACGGCGTGCGAGTCCGCGAGGAACAGGTGCTGACATTGAGCAACGGCGTGGATTCGGAAGTGCTGGTGTTCGACCTGCAACCGCGGGAACTGCCGCAAATGCCATGAGCCGCGACAGGGCTCCGGGCATGACCGAGGCAACGTTCAAGCGACCGCAATACCCCAAAAGGCGCAGGCCTCGTCCGACAAGACGAGGCCTCGGCGCATCCCCCACCCACAGCGCTTACTTGCGCGCGAACGTCGAACGGTAGCTGCCCGGCGGCACGCCGAAGAAGTCCCGGAAGCGTCGTTGGAAATGCGGCGAACTGACGAACCCCGTTGCCACGGCGATTTCCGTCACCGAGCGATTGGTCTGCTGGATGAGCTGGCGGGCGCGGGTCAGGCGCAGCTCCAGGTAGTAACGCGTCGGGGTCGCCCCGAGAAAACTGCAGAAACGCCGCTCCAGCTGGCGCTTGGAAATCTTCACGCAGGCCGCCAGCTCATCGATCGTCAGCGGCTCCTCGACGTTTTGCCACATCAATTCCAAGGCCAACTTGAGGCTTTCCGGCAGCGTTGGGTCGGTCTCGACGAACACCGGCGGCAGGTCCGACGCATCGCCCGATTCATCACAGCGCAGGATTTCCTCGATCGCGCCCACCAGCGCCTCGCCGCCCGTCTGGCGGATCAACTGGAGCATCATGCGCAACGAACTGTTGGCCCCGGCGCAGCTGACGCGTCCGCGGTCCAGGACATAGGCACGGCTGGACACCTTCACGTTGGGGAACACTTCGGCCATCATCGCCCGGCTTTCCGGGTGGACGGCGCACTCGAACCCTTCCAGCAGGCCGGCATCGGCGACAAAGAACACGCCGTTCCACAGCCCGCCCATGATCGCCCCGGCCGTGGCATTGGCGCGCAGCTTGCGGCGCAGCAACGGATGACCTTGCAGTTTCACGCGAAAACCGCCGGCGACGATCATCACGTCCTGGTTTTCCGGCATCTGTGCCAGCTCGATGTCGGTCGAGATGACAATTCCCAGGTCACTCGTCACCTGCCCACCCGAGACGCCCACCGTCAGCACCTCATAGAGGGGCTTGTCGCTCATCAGGTTAGCGGTCACCAGCGCATCGACCGCGCCGGTGAAAGACATCATCGAGAAATTGTCCATCAATACAAACGCGACGCGAATGGGCGCTTGGCTGGCCGGGGTCGCCCCCTGGGGTCGATAAGCCATGTTCTTGTTTTTAAGTACGCTCTCGAATGCGCTTGGCATAGGGCCTCGTGAATACAGAAGACGATCAGGACTTGCTTCACTTTTGCGTTCGCGCAAAGGCGGCAAGGCCATCCGCGCTATTTTCCAGCCTGGCCGCGTTCGCTGCAATCACCTTGCTGCGCGGCGCAGCGGCCGGTCCAAATTACGCTGAATGGTCTCAAGTGCCTACGACTTTGGTCGATATACCGGGTGTGGGCATGGGCGCTTTTCCCTTTCCAGAAACTCGCAACGCCAACCGCTATCGTTTCCGCCGTTCCAACATCAAAAATATTCCGCGGGAGAAGTCATGAATATCAAGCAAAAGCTGACATGGGCGTTCGCGACCATTGCCTGCCTCCCGGTTATCCTGGTGGCGGTGCTCGTCGTATTGAACCTGCGAGACGCGGCAAAGACCAACTTCCTGGACAGCAGCGGCCGCGAGATCCGCCAGATCGACAACGGGATGAAGATGTTCTTCGACGGCATCAGCCAAAACGTCGAGTTCTTCGCCAAGGATCCGCGGATTGTCTCGGCCAAGGGATTGAAGAACTATTCGAGCGCCGACGCCGCACAAATTCCCCTGACGGAAACCAACCAGCAGTTGCTGGCGATCTTCGACGGCTTCGCCAAGTCCCATCCGACCACCGCGTACCTTTCCCTGGGCCAGAATGACGGCGGCTACGCCAGCTGGCCTGACGACGCCAAGTTGTCCAACTACGACCCGCGCGTGCGCCCCTGGTACAAGGCTGCCCTGGCCTCGCCCGGCACCACCACCCGCACCGACGCCTACTATTGGGCGCCGGACGACGTGACACTGATCTGCACGGTCCACACCGTCACCGACGCCAACGGCAAGGTCATCGGCGTTGTCGGCCTGGACGTGTCGCTCAAGCAACTGACCGAACTGGTCAAGGCCATCAAGCTGGGCGACAGCGGTTACCTGATGCTGATCGAGGGCAACGGCAACGTCCTGGTGGATGCCAGTGACGCCAAGCACAACTTCAAGCCCCTCGCCGACCTCGGCCCCAACTATGCCGAACTGGCCAAGAGCGGCGACGGCGTGACCCAGATCGAGATCGACGGCGTGCCCTACATGGCCAACGTGGTCAGTTCCAAGGGCCTGGGCTGGCGCTTCATCGGCCTGATCAAGCGCGACGAAGTGATGGCCGAGGCGTCGAGCCTGACGTGGCTGATCGCAGTGATTGCCGCCGTACTGGCCGCGGTGTTCGCGGTGGTCGGGGCGAGCTTTGCCAGCGTGATCGTGCGTCCGATCCGCGGCGTGGCCAACGGCCTGCAGGAAATCGCCGAAGGTGAAGGCGACCTGACCCGTCAGCTCAGCGTGCAAGGCAAGGACGAAACCGCCACCCTGGCGAGCTGGTTCAACCAGTTCCTGGGCATGATCGCCCAGTTGGTGCAACGCATCGGCAGTGCGTCGTCCGATCTGCAGAGCGCCGCCGCCGATACCAGCGATGTCGCCCAGAACATGAACGAAGCCGCCGGGCGCCAGCGCCAGGCCGTGGAACTGGTGAGCACCGCGTTCAACGAAATGGTCGCCACCGCCAACGAAGTGGCGCGCTCGTGCAGCGAAGCCGCCTCCAGTGCCGACACCGGCTACCGTGACGTACACGACGGCCAGCATCACATCGGCGAAGCCACCGGCAGCGTGTTGAAACTGAGCGAGGACCTGCAGAAGTCGACCCAGACCATGCAGGCCCTGGAGCAGGACAGCAAGAACATCAACACCATCCTCGACACCATCCGCTCGATTGCCGAACAGACCAACCTGTTGGCCCTCAACGCCGCCATCGAAGCCGCGCGCGCCGGCGACCAGGGCCGCGGGTTTGCCGTGGTGGCCGATGAAGTACGGGCACTGGCACGGCGCACCGCCGACTCCACCGGTGAAATCGACAGCCTGCTGGGCAACCTGGCCCGACGGACCCAGGAAGTGACGCAGCAGATGCAGAGCAGCCTGCAAGTGTCGCAAACCAGTGTCGAGCGCATCCAGCAGGCCCGCGACAGTTTCGACAAGATCCGCCACTCGGTGGACTCGATTCGCGACCAGAACACCCAGATCGCCACGGCCGCCGAGGAACAGCATCAGGTGGCGGAAGACATCAACCGGCACATCGCGCAGATCCATGCCGACGCCCAGTTGGTCGAGGAATTCGCCCACTCGGCACAAACCGGTTCGGGCCGCCTGACGGACATTTCCGGGCAGCTCAAGGGGCTGGTGGGACGCTTCAAGTTCTAAGAGATGGCCCCAAGGGAGCCAGGGACGGCTCCGGGGTCAGACTGTCTAATGCATCGCCTGATCGATCAATCGTCATCAGCGACGATGCTTCTGCAAAAACTGCCAACAAAACCGGTGCCCCTCACCGTCCATCACGGGCACCGGCCCGCCCCATCACTCAACGCCGGCGATCATTGCTGGCCCGTTGTCGCGGACGCCGTCTGGTTGCCGAACATGGCTTCGAAACGCGGCTTGTTCGCGGCGTAGTACTCGGCAACCACTTTGTCAGCCGAGCTGTCGCGGGCGCTGGCCATCAACTTCTCAAGATCAGCCTGGGGAATCTTGAAATTGGCGAAAAACCGCGCGACGTCAGGGTGCTGCGCGCTGAAGCCTTTGCGGGCAACGGCGTGGATCTGCTCGGCGCCGCCAAAGATCTGCTTGGGATCATCGAGGTAGCGCAGCGACCATTTGGAGAACATCCAATGGGGGCTCCAGGCGTTGATCAGTGACCACCGGTCACGCTTGAGGTTGCGGTCCAGCTCGCTCAGCATGCCAGACTCCGAGGACGCGACCATCTTGTAGCCATCGAGCTTGTAGGCCTGGATGGCTTTCTCGGTGAGCTTGTACTGCCCATTGCCCACTTCGGAGGTGAGGATCTTGCCGCCGAGTTTCTCCCGCACCTCAGGCTTGTTGAGGTCTTCGACGCTGGCCAGCTCGCTGGTGGGAACGGACGTCGGCACCGCCATGCCGATCCGCCCTTCATACAACCAGCCCAGGTCTTCGAGCTTGTCCTGGTACTTGTCATAGAACGACTTGTGCGTGTTTGGCAGCCAGACCATCGGAATCAGGTCGATGCTGCCGTTGGCGAGTGCCTGGAACTGAATGCCGATATCGGCCAGGACCAGCTTGACCGGTTGCTTGAGATGGTCTCGCAGGGCCGTGTCTGCCAGTTTCACGGCGATTTCCGTATCCGACCAATTCACCCACCCGATCCGGATAGGCGTGGGTTCCTCGGCTTGTGCAACCAGGCAACTGGAGGCCATCGCCAGGCCGGCGAGCCAGCCGATACAGCTTCTACTGGATAACGTGATCATGGTGCGTCTCCGCGTCTGTATTAATGGTTATTGGCAGGGCAGTAGAAAAAATTTCAAGCCGATAGTAATCCCGGCCTTGGGGTTGGGCAAGGGAAATGTACACCAGTGTCACAACCGTTGACACAGGTGAACATTGCACATACCGTCATGTCAAAACCCAGCCTGATGTTCTGTTCCCGGAGCGCAACACCATGTCCAGCGATCCCTTGCTGCAGCCCTACCAGATCAAACACCTGACCCTCAGAAACCGGATCATGACCACCTCCCATGAGCCGGCTTACCCAGTCGACGGCATGCCGAAAGACCTGTATCGGGCCTATCACGTCGAACGTGCCAAGGCCGGCGTGGCATTGACCATGACCGCCGGGTCCGCCGCGGTATCGCGGGACAGCCCGCCGGTGTTCAACAACGTGCTGGCGTACAAGGACGAAGTGGTCAAATGGATGAAGGACCTGACCGACGAGTGCCACGAGCATGGCGCGGCGGTGATGATTCAACTGACCCACCTGGGGCGGCGCACACGCTGGGACAAGGCCGACTGGCTGCCGGTGGTCTCGCCCTCGCATCGCCGCGAGGCCTCGCACCGGGCCTTCCCGAAAAAGCTGGAAGACTGGGACATCGATCGCATCATCAAGGACTACGTCGACGCCGCCGAGCGCATGAAGGCGGCCGGACTCGATGGCTTGGAATTGCAGGCCTACGGTCATCTCATGGACCAGTTCTGGTCGCCCCTGACCAACGACCTCGATGGCCCCTACGGCGGTTCGTTGGAGAACCGCTTGCGCTTTACCTTCGATATCCTGCGCGGCATCCGCCAACGCTGCGGCGAAGACTTCCTGCTGGGGATTCGCTACACCGGCGATGAAGACCTGCCCGGCGGTTTCGGGGCCAGCGACGGTCTGCGGATCTCCCATATGCTCAAGGACAGCGGCCTGGTCGACTTCCTCAACGTCGTTCGCGGGCACATCGACACCGACGCCGGCCTCACCGATGTGATCCCGATCCAGGGCATGCGCAATTCCCCGCACCTGGACTTTGCCGGCGAGATCCGCTCGGCCACCGGTTTCCCGACCTTCCACGCCGCCAAGATTCCCGACGTCGCCACGGCACGACACGCCATCGCCTCCGGCAAGGTGGACATGATCGGCATGACCCGCGCGCACATGACCGATCCGCACATCGTGCGCAAGATCATTGAAAAACGCGAAGAGGACATCCGCCCCTGCGTGGGCGCGAACTACTGCCTGGACCGCATCTACCAGGGGGGCGCGGCGTATTGCATCCACAACGCCGCCACCGGGCGCGAAACCACCATGCCCCATGAGATTTCCAAGGCGCCGCTCAAGCGCAAGGTGGTGGTGATCGGCACCGGCCCGGCAGGCCTGGAAGCGGCACGGGTGGCCGGTGAACGCGGGCATGCCGTCACGGTATTCGAGGTGGCGGACCAACCCGGCGGGCAGGTCCGCCTGACGGCCCTCAGCGAACGCCGCCGCGAGATGATCAGCATCATCGAATGGCGCATGGCGCAATGCGAACGCTTGGGCGTCACGTTCCACTTCAACACTTGGGCCGAGGCCGAGACGGTATTGGCCGAGGAACCGGACGTGGTGATCGTCGCCACCGGCGGCCTGCCCCACACCGAGGTGCTCAAGCACGGCAATGAACTGGTGGTGTCGACCTGGGACATCATTTGCGGCGACGTCAAACCCGGCAGGAACGTGCTGATCTTCGACGACGCGGGCGACCACGCCGCGCTGCAGGCGGCCGAAGTCATCGCCAGCAGCGGCGCGAAACTGGAGATCGTCACACCGGACCGCTCATTCGCCCCGGAAGTGATGGCGATGAACCTGGTGCCCTACATGCGCAGCCTGCAAGACCTGAACGTCACCTTTACCGTCACCTACCGGGTCGACACCGTCGAGCAACGCGACGGGCAACTGGTGGCCACCTTCGGCAGCGATTATGGCCAGGTACACAAGCAGCGCGTGGTCGATCAGGTGGTGATCAACCACGGCACCCTTCCCCTCGATGATCTGTACTTCGAATTGCGCCCTTACTCGCGCAACAACGGTGCGGTCGAGCAGCAGGATCTGATCGCCGGCAAGCCCCAGAACATCGTGACCCACCCGGAAGGCCGCTTCCAACTGTTCCGCATCGGCGATGCCGTGTCGGCACGCAATACCCACGCGGCCATCTACGATGCACTGCGCTTGCTCAAGGACATTTGAGGTCCTGCCCCCCTGTGGCGAGGGCTCTTGCCACAGGGGTTATCCGTCTCAGCCGTGAAGCCCTTTGCGAGCCACCGCCGCCCCGGCCTGCAAGGCCTGGCCGAGGTGTTCTTCGAAGCGGCTGTCGACCATTGACTGCAACGCCGCGGCCGTGACGCCCCGATAGGCCACCAAGGCCTCGATCATTTGCTGCGCGTCATGGGTTTGCAGCAGTTGGCTGCTGTTGACCACCACGTTCCTGGCGGCCAATTGCGCGATATCGGCAGGCAGGCCGGCGGCCATTGCCTGGTTGGCCAGCGCGATCATCAGCAAGGCCGGAAAAGCCGGGCCAGTGCCCGACAGCGCAGACAGGTAGTCGATGAACCCCTCCTCCCGGACCTCTGCCGCCGTGCCCACGGATTCGAACAGTTGCTGCACCAGCTCTCGCGTCGCGGTGTCCACCGCCCCCGAACAGAACCAGGGCGTAAAGGATTGCCGGATTTCCACCGCCGCGTTGGGCATCGCCCGCACCACCGCCGAAGCCGAGGTCTGCGTGGCAATCGCCTGCGCGGTGATCCCGGCCATCAACGAAATGACGACCTTGCCTGTCGCATCGATGTCCAGGCTGGCGAAATGCTCGGGTCGCACGGCAATGATCACCACATCGCTGCGCGCCACCAAGGCCTGGTTGTCCGTGACCAGGCACACACCTTGCCCGGCCAGCGGATGACTGCCCGAACGGTTGGAGAGCACCAGGTTAGCGGCCGGCAGCCCCGCAGTGGCCAGCAACGCGTGGGCGATTGCCCCGCCCAGCCAGCCGGTTCCGCCGATGATGCCCAGGGTCTTACTGATCATCACCCGCCCCTTCCTCGAACGTCTCGGCCAAGGGCACGAAGACCCCCGGTTCTTTTTCGGCGTAGCCGAACTTCCCATAGAAACGATCCAGCTCGCGCTGCTTGGGCACCTTGCCGGTGAAGATGCTCACGTAATGCGGAATACGCTCGAAACGCGTGGTGATCAGCTCACGGGTGTTCATGCTGATGTAGCCGATCTGGGTCAGGTAGATCGTCCGGGCCCGGGTGTCGGCCCCCTGGCTGTCGTAGCCAAAACGCTTGAACATGCTCGCCAGCGCATTCATCCGCTGTTCATCCACGGTAGCGACTTCCTGGGCCACCTCCGCCGACTGCAGCGCCCAACTGCGCACCGCGAACTCGAATTGGGAGTCGAACAGTTGCGGGTTGAGCCAGCACTCGAACACGTTCAGGATCGCTTCGGAAATGCTCTCGGCATAACTTTCGGTCTGGCGGATCAGTCCGCCGGTGTTGGTCTCCCGCCAGCGAGAGAGCAAGGCTGCCAGCAACTGTTCGCGATCCTCGAAAAACCAGTAGAAGCTGGTCCGCGACAGACCCAGGCGCTTGGCGAGCGGCATGACCCTGACAGCGTCGATGCCCGATTCCTTCAAGGCGTCGTAGGCGGCCTCCAGCCAACCTTCCGGCGACCCGCGCCAACCGCTGTCCTGGGCCTTGCCACGCGCCTTCCCTAACTGGGACATCTCGCTTCACCTTCTTCAAAAAACCTGAACCGAATGTACCCTGCCGACCGAAAAATGTACATCTGAGTACATTTCATTGACCAAACAGTTGAGAGCAGGCAGGCTTGATCCGGTTCGTGTTCTTCGGTGCAAACCCCGCCCATGAACGCCCACAAGCCCCGCAGCGGAATGTGCCCATGCAACC
This sequence comes from Pseudomonas sp. MS646, assembly GCF_036693845.1. Classification (NCBI taxonomy): domain Bacteria; kingdom Pseudomonadati; phylum Pseudomonadota; class Gammaproteobacteria; order Pseudomonadales; family Pseudomonadaceae; genus Pseudomonas; species Pseudomonas sp. MS646. The sequence goes on along the minus strand of NZ_CP144763.1, from coordinate 2,195,560 downwards.
CAGCGAGATGGATAAAAAGGTCAAGGGCTATCGACGGTTGATCCCGTCCATGACCGCCCTGTTGGAGTTCGAAGCCGTGGCGCGGCTTGCCAGTTTTACCCTCGCGGCCCAGGAACTGGGTGTGACCCAGGCGGCCGTCAGCAAGCAGATCCGCCTGCTGGAAGATACGCTGGGCACCAAGCTGTTCCATCGCCTGCACCGCGCGATCAAGCTGACACACGAAGGCTATCTGCTGCATTCGGTCGTGGCCGAATCCATTCACCGCATGGCCAGCGTATTCGACAAGATTGCCGAGGGCATCGGCGAACAGGAGATCACCCTGGCCTGCACCGGGGCGTTTTCCCACATGAGGATCCTGCCTCGGTTGATGTCGCTGCGTACGCTGCAACCGCAATTGAAACTGCGCTTGATCACGCCGTTGCTTTCGACGGGCGCCTACCGGGATGACGCGGACCTGGCCATCCGCTTCGGCAACGGCAAATGGGATGACGGCCGCTCGATCTTCCTGTTCGACGAAGAGGTATTTCCCGTGTGCTCGCCCGCCTGGCTGGCGGCCCACCCGGCGCCAACGTCGATCGATGATTTCCTGGACGTGGCCCTGATCGACTCCGACGCCACCCTCGAAGGCTGGATGACCTGGAACGGCTGGTGCCGGGAACTCGGGGACATGCATCCCAAGCTGAATTATTCACTGCGGTGCAGCGCCTACAACGACGCGATCCAGGCCGCTCTCCAGGGGTACGGCATCGCGCTGGGCTGGGGCCGACTGATTGCGCACCTGCTCAACAGTGGCGAACTGGTCAGGATCACCCCCTACGTGGTCAAGCCCAAGGACGCCTACTACGTGGTCGTGCCCACCGGTCGAGAACCGGGCGCGATCACTTCCACGTTAGTTGATTGGTTACAGGACGACAGCCACCTGAAACATTGATCGACCGTAATACTTTGCTGGCATAACTGCGGGTTATGCCAAGGTGAAAATAAAGCGCGTTGACGGAAAAATACCCCGTTTCGATACTGTACTGGCCGCCCACTTAGCGACTTTTATTAGTTCGAGCGAGATCCCTCAATGACCCTCAGCGCCGTGAAAACCCACCGTGAACTTCTGACTGATCGCGCAACCGGGCACGGCCTGCCCGGCGGCCTGTTCGGTCGACAGGATGTCTTCGAAAATGACGTGGATATCTTCTTTACCCAGCATTGGATACTGGTCGGTGTGACCAGCGACATTGCCGAGCCCGGGGATGTCTCCACCCTCGACATCGGCAAGTCTTCGATCCTCCTGATACGCGACGATGACGAGCAGGTGCAGGCGTTTCGCAATGTCTGCCGGCATCGCGGGGCGCGCTTGAAGCCGGCGGGCAAATCCACCGTGGGCCTGTTGGTCTGCCCTTATCATCAGTGGACTTATGACCTGGACGGCAGTTTGAAACATGCCGCGCACATGGGCCAGAACTTCGACCCTACCTGCAAGCGCCTGATACCGGTTCACACCAAAGTAGTCGGCACGCATATATTCGTTTGCCTGGCTGACGAAGCGCCGGAAGATATCAGTTACCTTGACCACGTCATGTCACCGCGCTTTGCCCAATACGAACTTACTTATTCAAAGATTGCCCATGAATCGGAAATTATCGAGAACGGCAATTGGAAGTTGGTCATCGAGAATAACCGTGAGTGTTATCACTGCGCCGGTACTCATCCCGAACTGACAGCGTCGTTCCTGCCGGAAGATTTCGGCTTCTGCACCGACGGGCTCAGCGAGGACTCGCTTCAGGCGCTCGACGAATACCACCGTCGCAATGCCGACACCAAGCGCAACTGGGAGAACGAGGGCTACCTCTGCGACGCCGTCGAACACCTGGGCGAGGACGTGGTCACTCAATTCCGCTCCCAGCGCCTGGTCATCGCCGGCCATGGCGAATCCCAGACCCTCGATACCCGAGTGGCCTGCACGCGCCTGTTCGGCCACCTCACCCGCCGTGACCTGGGAGACATGCACCTGTGGACGCACAACTCATGGACGCACGTCATGAGCGACCACGCCGTGATCTCCTACATCATCCCCCTGGCACCGGACAAAACCCTGGTGCGGACCAAGTGGCTGGTCCACGCGGACGCCATCGAGGGCGTGGACTACCAGTTGGATAAACTGACCGAAGTCTGGGCCGCGACCAACCTCCAGGACGCCAGCCTCGTGGGCATCACCCACAGCGGCACCCAGGACCCGGCCTACGCACCGGGACCGTTCTCGGCCTTCACCGAATCCTATGTCGATCAGTTCTCGCGCTGGTACTCGGCGCGCCTGGCCGCCCATGGCGTGTGAGCAATGGACATGACAACTTACGAAAACCTTGCCCCCCTTGAGCCTACCGACGCTGCCAGACGCTTTACCGACCCACAGACATGGGGCACGTTTGGCGCGCAATGGAACAGCGGCGAACAGAAAACCCTGGTGTGCTGCGCCGTGTACCCGGAAACCCATGACGTGAAGACGTTCGTGTTTCGCTGCGCGGACTTCAGCGCGCTGAGTTTCGAAGCGGGCCAATTCATCACGCTATCACCGGTCATCGCCGGCCAGCCCATCGCCCGCTGCTACACCGTGTCGTCGTCCCCCACTCGCCCGTTCGCGTTCGCCATCACCGTCAAGCGGGTGCCGGGCGGGCTCGTGTCGAACTGGCTGCACGACCGCCTCCAGCCCGGGGACTGCCTGCGCGCGTCCGGCCCGGCGGGGAGCTTTACCCCGGTCGGCATTCCGGCGAAGAAATGGCTCTACCTGTCGGCGGGCTCCGGCGTGACGCCCCTGATGTCGATGACCCGCACAGCCTTCGACATGGCCAGCGACCTGGACATCGTCTTCGTGCACAGCGCCCGTACGCCGACCGACATCATCTTCCACGACGAACTCCAGGGCATGCAGGCGCGCATGGCCGGCCTGCGCGTGCTGCACGTCTGCGAAAGCCCGGGCACCACCGTCGACTGGCAACACCCCATCGGCCGGCTGGATTTGCCTTTGCTCAGCCAACACGTCCCGGACTTCAGGGAGCGCGAAGTGTTCACCTGCGGCCCTCAAGGCTACATGGAGGCCGTCAAATCGCTGCTCAAGGACGCGCGGTTCGATTTCGCCCACTACCACCAGGAAAGCTTCGACATCACGGTGCTGAACGCAGAGCCGGTGATCGAACAAGCGCCTTCGCTGGATCAGGCGAGCCTGTTCACGGTGACCCTGTCCCGCTCGGGAAAGACCTTCACCATGACCGGCACCCAGACCGTGCTGAGTGCCGCCAAGAAAGCCGGCGCCATCGTGCCCTCCTCCTGCAGCCAGGGCGTGTGCGGCACCTGCAAGACGGCGCTGCTCGAAGGCACGGTGGACATGAACCACAACGGCGGGATCCGCCAACGGGAAATCGACAAGGGCCTGCGCCTGCTGTGCTGCAGCAAGCCGACGTCGGACCTGGTGATCGATCTCTGACAAGCTCTTCTGGAGCCCCTGACGAGTCCTTTGCGTGGTGGACGGTGCGGTATTGATCAGCGAAGGCATGGGCTTGACGGGACGGCCGTTACCGGCGCCGGGGGGGCGGATTGTGCCGTTGGGTGGGAGGGTGCGGCGGGTGGTGATTTGAGAGGACTGAGGGGATGTAGGCACGCGCCCGACCTGTTTTGGGTTGGGCTGGATGCGGGAAACACACCGTGTGAGGACGGGGTCGCTTTGCGCAGGTTTTACGCAGGCACAAAAAAGCCGATCTAGCTGATCGGCTTAAGTGTCTGATGTTACTCAGGAATAATGGTCGGGACGGAGTGATTCGAACACTCGACCCCTAGCACCCCATGCTAGTGCGCTACCGGACTGCGCTACGCCCCGACTAGGCGTGAATCTTGTTTCGCTTCTCAGCGGAACGCTCAGGAATATATCGCAAGCTTTTGAAAACTGGAAGTATTTAAAAGCAGAAATTTTATTTCTTGAGCACCACCAGCACATCTTCAAGCTCGGCGATCATCTGGCGGATCATTTGTTTGTACTGGGTGGTGTCGTCTTTGGCCTCGTCACCCGACAAGCGCAGGCGTGCGCCGCCGATGGTGAAGCCCTGGTCATAGAGCAGCGCGCGGATCTGCCGGATCATCAGCACGTCCTGTCGCTGATAGTACCGGCGGTTTCCGCGGCGCTTGACCGGGTTGAGCTGAGGAAACTCCTGCTCCCAATAGCGCAGCACGTGCGGTTTTACCGCACACAGCTCGCTGACTTCACCGATGGTGAAGTAGCGTTTGCCTGGGATGACGGGTAGCTCGTCGTTATGACTTGGTTCCAGCATAAGCCTCAACTCGGGCCTTCAACTTCTGCCCTGGACGAAAGGTGACCACACGGCGAGCCGTGATCGGGATTTCTTCTCCCGTTTTTGGATTGCGGCCAGGCCGCTGGCGTTTGTCCCGCAGGTCAAAATTGCCGAAACCGGACAACTTGACCTGTTCGTTGTCTTCCAGAGCGTGCCTGATTTCTTCGAAAAACAGTTCAACCAGTTCTTTGGCTTCCCGTTTATTCAGGCCCAGCTCCTCATACAGACGTTCCGCCATCTCAGCTTTCGTCAGAGCCCCCATACGTCACTTCCTTAACGTGGCGTTCAACCTGGTTTCGAGCGAGGTGAGGATGTTTTGCGTTGCGGTATTCACCTCATCGTCGTTAAGAGTGCGCGATGGATGCTGCCAGGTCAAGCCGACTGCAAGGCTTTTTCTATGCGGATCAATGCCTTTACCCTGATACACGTCAAATAGCCTGAGGTCCGTCAGCCACTCGCCTGCATTTTCACGAATTACGTCCAATACAGCACTGGCCGCCACTTCGCGATCAGCCAGCAAGGCCAGGTCACGACGTACTTCAGGAAAGCGCGATAACTCCTGGAATTTCGGCATTTTCCCCAGTGCGACTTCGGCCAGGATCAGCTCGAAGACGAACACCGGCCGATCGAGGCCCAGGGTTTTCGACAGTTCAGGGTGAATGGCGCCGACATAACCGACTTCACGCCCATCCCGCTCGATGCGCGCAGTCTGCCCCGGGTGCAGGGCCGGATGCTTGCCCGGCACGAAAGTGAACGCGTCGAGCGCACCGGCGAAACCGAGGACCGCTTCCACGTCAGCCTTGACGTCGAAGAAGTCGACGCCGTCGCGACCTTGCGCCCAACCTTCCGGCAGGCGGCTGCCGCAGACGACACCGGCCAGCATCGGCTCCTGCTTCAAGCCGTCCAACTGACCGACAAAGCGCAGGCCGCTTTCGAACAGGCGCACGCGATCCTGTTGGCGGTTCAGGTTGTGCTGCAGCGACTTGACCAGACCCGGCCACAATGACGAGCGCATGGCCGCCATGTCGTTGGAGATCGGATTGGCCAGCAACAGCGGCTCGACGCCGGGACTGAACAGCTCGAATTGGCGCGGATCGATGAAGCTGTAGGTGATCGCTTCCTGGTACCCACGGGCCACCAGCAGGCGCCGCAGTTCCGGCAGGCCGCTACGGGCTTCAGCCTTGGCCTGCGGGGCCAGGCGGGCTTGCGGGTAGCGGACCGGCAGACGGTTGTAGCCGTACAGGCGGGCCAGCTCTTCGATCAGGTCGACTTCCAGGCTGATATCGAAGCGGTGGCTGGGCACCTCCACACGCCACTGCCCTGCTCCGTCGGCGCTGATGCCCAGGCCGAGGCCACTGAGCAGACGCTCGACTTCGCTGGCGTCCATGTCCATGCCCAGCATCTGGGAAATGCGCTGGGCACGCAGGGTGACCGGAGCGATCTTGGGCAGGTGCTGTTCGCTGACGGTTTCAATGATCGGGCCGGCTTCGCCGCCTGTGATCTCCAGCAGCAGGCCAGTGGCGCGCTCCATGGCTTCACGGGCCAGTTGCCAGTCCACGCCACGCTCGTAACGGTGCGAGGCATCGGTGTGCAGGCCGTAGGAACGCGCCTTGCCAGCGACCGCAATCTGGTCGAAGAACGCACTCTCAAGGAACACATCACGGGTCGTCGTGGAGACACCGCTGTGCTCGCCACCCATCACGCCGGCAATCGCCAGGGCGCGGGAATGGTCGGCAATCACCAGGGTATCGCTGCGCAGGGACACTTCCTGGCCATCCAGCAATACCAGTTTCTCGCCCTCTTCAGCCATGCGGACACGGATGCCGCCATTGATTTCGGCGAGATCGAACGCATGCAGCGGTTGACCCAGCTCCAGCATCACGTAGTTGGTGATGTCGACGGCGGCGTCGATGCTGCGCACGTCGGCGCGGCGCAGGCGCTCGACCATCCACAGCGGCGTCGGCTTGGACAGATCGACGTTACGGATCACACGACCCAGGTAACGCGGGCATGCCGAGGGAGCCAGCACTTCGACCGAACGCACTTCATCGTGCACAGCCGGCACGGGCGCGACCACCGGACGTGTCACCGCCGTGGCGTACAGCGCGCCGACTTCACGGGCCAGGCCGGCCAGGGACAGGCAGTCCCCACGGTTCGGCGTCAGGTCGACCTCGATGCTCGCATCGTCCAGGCTCAGGTATTCACGGATGTCCTGGCCGACCGGCGCATCGACTGCCAGCTCCATCAGGCCATCGTTGCCTTCGCCGATCTGCAGCTCGGCCTGGGAGCACAACATACCGTTGGACTCGACGCCGCGCAGCTTGGCTTTCTTGATCTTGAAGTCGCCCGGCAGCTCGGCACCGATCATGGCGAACGGGATCTTCAGGCCCGGGCGCACGTTTGGCGCGCCGCAGACGACCTGGAAGGTCTCCGCGCCATTGCTGACCTGGCAGACCCGCAGCTTGTCAGCGTCCGGATGCTGCTCGGTGCTCAGCACCTCGCCCACCACCACGCCGCTGAACGCGCCGGCAACCGGCGCTACGCTATCGACCTCAAGGCCGGCCATCGACAGGCGAGCAACCAGCTCGTCCCGGCTAACCTGCGGGCTTACCCAGCCGCGCAGCCATTGTTCACTGAATTTCATCCTGCTCTCCTAATAGATTCGTTACGGGCCCGCGACCTAGCGAAATTGCGCAAGGAACCGCAAGTCGTTGTCGAAGAACAGGCGCAAGTCATTCACACCGTAACGCAGCATGGCCAGACGCTCGACGCCCATGCCGAAAGCAAAACCCGAGAATTCTTCCGGATCGATCCCGGACATGCGCAGCACGTTCGGATGAACCATGCCGCAACCCATGACTTCCAGCCAGCCCGTCTGCTTGCAGACACGGCAGCCTTTGCCGCTGCACATCACGCATTCCATATCGACTTCGGCGGATGGCTCGGTGAACGGGAAGTACGAAGGGCGGAAACGTACCGCCAACTCTTTCTCGAAGAACACCCGCAGGAACTCTTCGATGGTGCCTTTGAGGTCGGCGAAATTGATGTCGCGATCCACCAGCAGGCCTTCGACCTGGTGGAACATCGGCGAGTGGGTGATATCGGAGTCGCTGCGATACACACGGCCCGGGCAGACGATGCGGATCGGCGGACGTTGCGACTCCATGGTGCGGACCTGTACCGGCGAGGTATGGGTGCGCAACAGCATGTTCGCATTGAAATAGAAGGTGTCATGCATCGACCGGGCCGGGTGGTGGCCTGGGATGTTGAGCGCTTCGAAGTTGTGGTAGTCGTCTTCGACCTCGGGGCCTTCGGCAATGCCGTAGCCGATATGGGTGAAGAACTGCTCGATGCGTTCCAGGGTCCGGGTTACCGGATGCAGGCCGCCGGAGGTCTGGCCACGGCCGGGCAGGGTCACGTCGATGGACTCGGCGGCGAGCTTGGCAGCCAGGTCGGCCTCCTCGAACAACGCCTTGCGCGCATTGAGGACTTCTGTGACACGTTCCTTGGCGACGTTGATCAGCGCACCGACTTGCGGACGCTCTTCGGCCGGCAGGTTCCCCAGGGTCTTCATCACCTGAGTCAACTCGCCCTTCTTACCAAGGTAGTGAACCCGGATTTGCTCCAGGGCATTGATATCTTCAGCGCTTTGCACAGCCTCTAGTGCTTGAGAGACCAGCGCATCCAGGTTTTCCATGTACAGACTCCAGATACAAAATAGGGGAAGAGCTTTAAGGCTCTTCCCCTATTTATGACGTTTAACACCCAGGCCCACAGAGGTGGACCCCGGTGACTGCCGGGGGTACTTAAGCCAAGGTGGCTTTAGCTTTCTCGACAATCGCAGCAAACGCCGCTTTTTCGTTCACTGCCAGATCAGCCAGAACCTTACGGTCGATCTCGATGGACGCCTTTTTCAGGCCAGCGATCAAACGGCTGTAGGACAGACCGTTGGTACGAGCACCAGCATTGATACGAGCGATCCACAGAGCGCGGAACTGACGTTTTTTCTGACGACGGTCACGGTAGGCGTATTGGCCTGCCTTGATTACGGCTTGCTTGGCAACACGGAATACGCGGGAACGCGCACCGTAGTAGCCTTTAGCAAGTTTCATAATTTTCTTGTGACGCTTACGGGCAATGACGCCACGCTTTACACGAGCCATGAGTTACTTCCTCTATTCTTGATCCAAAAATTAACGAAGGCGCAGCATGCGCTCGACTTTTGCCACGTCAGACGGATGCAGCAAGCTGCTACCGCGCAGTTGACGCTTACGCTTGGTCGACATTTTGGTCAGGATGTGGCTCTTGAAAGCGTGCTTGTGCTTGATACCGTTAGCAGTTTTCAGAAACCGCTTAGCAGCACCACTCTTGGTTTTCATCTTTGGCATGTTCGGATACTCCGCATTCAGTTGATAAACATAATCGCAAGGCCTGCCGTGCCCTGGTGATTACTTCTTCTTTTTCGGGGCGATGACCATGATCAGCTGGCGTCCTTCCATCTTAGGATGCTGTTCGACCGAACCGTACTCGAGCAGGTCTTGTTCAACCCGCTTGAGGAGTTCCATCCCCAGCTCCTGGTGGGCCATCTCACGGCCGCGGAATCGCAAGGATACCTTGGCCCTGTCCCCGTCACTCAGGAAACGTACCAGGTTGCGCAGTTTTACCTGGTAATCCCCTTCCTCCGTCCCTGGACGAAACTTGATTTCTTTTACCTGAATCTGCTTCTGGTTCTTCTTCGCCGCGGCAATCTGCTTCTTCTTCTCGAAGATCGACTTGCCGTAGTCCATCACCCGACATACCGGTGGGACTGCGTCTGCGGAAATTTCTACCAGATCAAGCTTGGCTTCTTCAGCAATTCGAAGCGCTTCATCAATCGAGACGATGCCAATCTGCTCGCCGTCAGCGCCAATTAACCGAACCTCGCGTGCCGAGATATTCTCGTTGATCGGGGCTTTCGGTGCAGCTCGTTTATCTTGTCTCATATCACGCTTAATAATAATTACTCCGAATCTGGGCGACCACGCCGGGAAACCGCTTGCGCGAGAAACTCGGCGAATTGGGCGACGGGCATCGAGCCCAGGTCAGCACCTTCACGAGTACGCACAGCGACAGTCTGCATCTCGACCTCCCGATCTCCGATAACCAAGAGAAAGGGAACCTTGAGCAAAGTATGCTCGCGGATTTTAAAGCCGATCTTTTCATTTCTCAAGTCAGACTTGGCACGAAATCCGCTTTGGTTGAGAGTTTTTTCGACCTCGGCGGCAAAATCTGCCTGTTTATCAGTGATATTCATGATCACTGCCTGGGTCGGCGCCAGCCACGCGGGGAACGCGCCCTCGTAGTGCTCGATCAGAATCCCGACGAAACGCTCGAAGGAACCGAGGATCGCGCGGTGAAGCATGACCGGGTGCTTGCGACTGTTGTCTTCGGACACGTATTCGGCGCCCAGACGGATCGGCAGGTTGAAATCGAGCTGCAAGGTACCACATTGCCACACGCGACCGAGGCAATCTTTCAGCGAGAATTCGATCTTCGGACCGTAGAAGGCCCCCTCGCCCGGCTGAAGCTCGTACGCAAGGCCCGCGCTGTCGAGGGCTGCGGCCAGTGCCGCCTCGGCGCGATCCCACAATTCGTCGGAGCCGACGCGTTTTTCCGGACGAGTGGACAGTTTCATCTCGACTTCGGTGAAGCCGAAGTCACGGTAGACGTCCATCGTCAGCTTGATGAACGCGGCGGATTCGGCCTGCATCTGCTCTTCGGTGCAGAAGATGTGCGCGTCGTCCTGGGTGAAGGCGCGCACGCGCATGATGCCGTGCAAGGCACCCGATGGCTCGTTGCGGTGGCAGGCACCGAACTCGGCCAGGCGCATCGGCAGCTCGCGGTAGCTTTTGAGCCCCTGGTTGAACACCTGCACGTGGCAAGGGCAGTTCATCGGCTTGATCGCGTAGTCGCGGTTTTCCGACTGGGTGGTGAACATGTTGTCGGCGTAGTTGGCCCAGTGCCCGGATTTTTCCCACAGGCTGCGGTCCACCACTTGCGGCGTCTTGATCTCCAGGTAGCCGTTTTCACGCTGGACCTGGCGCATGTACTGTTCGAGCACCTGGTACAGGGTCCAGCCGTTCGGGTGCCAGAACACCATGCCCGGCGACTCTTCCTGGGTGTGAAACAGGCCCAGGCGCTTGCCGATCTTGCGGTGGTCGCGTTTCTCGGCTTCCTCGATGCGCTGGATGTAGGCTGCCAGTTGCTTCTTGTCGGCCCAGGCCGTGCCATAGACGCGCTGCAATTGCTCGTTCTTGGCATCGCCACGCCAGTAGGCGCCGGACAGCTTGGTCAGCTTGAAGGATTTCAGGAAGCGGGTATTGGGCACGTGCGGGCCACGGCACATGTCGACGTATTCTTCGTGGTAGTACAGGCCCATGGCCTGCTCGTCCGGCATGTCTTCCACCAGACGCAGCTTATAGTCCTCGCCACGGGCCTTGAACACTTCGATGACTTCGGCGCGCGGGGTGACCTTCTTGATCACGTCGTAATCTTTCTCGATCAGCTGCTGCATGCGCTGTTCGATGGCGGCCATGTCTTCCGGCGTAAAGGGACGCTCGAAGGCGATGTCGTAATAGAAGCCTTCGTCGATGACCGGCCCGATGACCATCTTCGCGCTCGGGTACAGCTGCTTGACCGCATGACCGACCAGGTGCGCGCAAGAGTGGCGAATGATCTCCAGCCCCTCTTCATCCTTGGGCGTGATGATTTGCAGCGTAGCGTCGCTGTCGATGACGTCACTGGCGTCGACCAGCTTGCCGTTGACCTTGCCGGCCAGGGTGGCCTTGGCCAGGCCCGCACCGATGGATGCGGCGACCTCGGCTACGGAAACCGGGTGGTCGAATGAACGTTGACTGCCGTCGGGAAGAGTAATAGTTGGCATGGCGCCTCCTCTCCTAGTGGTGACCCCTACCAAAGGTCACGTGGGTTGGGATGAGCCAGTACAAGATCCAGTCCAGGCCATTCAATGACGAACGCCTGCCTTACAGCGGCAGGAGCCTTGCGGCCAACCGTGGAAACCGAACCAGAGTGACTGGGATTCAAATCAGGGTTAAATCGAACATTTGCCGCCACCGGGACCCGTGGTCATCCGGGGCCTTGAAAATACCCGAGCCCGGCATGCTAGCACAGATGAACGGTCATCGCCGCGCTCGAATCGCCGCCAGCGTAAATCCACGGTTTTTATGCCACAGTGCTGAACTGAAACGAGCCCAACGCCTCAGATAACAAGACATTGACCCAAAAGGAGCATCTTCGCATGCGTCTGAATACCTTGCTCGCAGCCGTCGCCCCCCTTGTCCTGCTGCTTCCGCTGTCCGCCCATGCCGACTGGCCCAAGGGCGAGCGCGACAAATACATGGCCCAGTGCACCCAAGCGGCTACACCACAGATCGGAGAAGCGGCGGCCAAATCCCATTGTGCGTGCGGCGCCGATGCGATCAAGTCCTACCCGGCCGCCGATATCCAGGCCCTGATGGACAACAAGGCACCCGAGGCCCTGCAACGCAAAGCCCTCGGTGAAATCGCCAAATGCAAGGCCCAGGCTCCGGCGAAAAAGTGAGCCAGGCAGGCTTTTGAGGTGACCCTGAATCGATAAAACCTGCCGAATCAGCCTTTTTTCCGACGATTAACGCAGGTTTTACAGCTTTTTTTATCGCCTTTACTTTCCGCTGACAGCCTTTAAAACCGGGGCTTCCAGCGTGTTCAGACGGTAAAGAAAACACGACTGATTGGCAAACAGCGCCTGCGGGGGGCTCCCAAATCGAACATTTCGACTATGATACCCAGGTGTGCCCAGTTGGCCTGAGCAGCACAGTACACTGAAAATATATGTTTCTTGGAGATACACCATGTCTAATCGCCAAACCGGCACCGTTAAATGGTTCAACGATGAAAAAGGCTTCGGCTTCATCACTCCTACAGGTGGCGGTGACGACCTGTTCGTACACTTCAAAGCTATCGAAAGCGACGGTTTCAAGAGCCTGAAAGAAGGCCAAACCGTTTCCTTCGTGGCTGAGAAAGGCCAAAAGGGTATGCAAGCTGCACAGGTTCGCGGAGAGTAATTTCTCGGCGCGCTAAAAAACCCCGTCCATGTGACGGGGTTTTTTATGGGCGGCGGTAAACCTTACGCTTAGCCGCAGTTGACTCGATTGACCACCAGCTTGGCATCGGTCGTGAGGTTCAGCCGATCGGAACGGTACTCGAGCGTCACCATGTCATTGGGCTTGAGGATGCGAGCGTTCTGCGCCCCGGCGCGCGTACGGGCCTGCTCCAGCAATTGCGGCGAGGCCTGCTTGCCAATGGCGAATTCAGCGCCCTTGGCGTCGCAGCGGCCATTACCGGCTTCGGTGGCCACTGGATCGGGGGTCGACTCGGATGTGCTGCTGCACCCGCTCAAGAGCGCAACGACCAGCACAGTACTCAATGACGCAAGCTTCCAAGGCATGAAGCCTCCTTTCTTGATAATAAACAGAGAACGTGCGACAGCCTAAACGGCGCTTTGGTTTCAACACCGGCCCTATCAGCCTGCCACCTGCGAAAAACCGGCAGTTTGCCTGAGGCCAACGCCTCGTTCAGCGCTCAATCGTGACTGAATATGAACGCCGCTCAGTAAACGTCGATGTAATCGAAGGGTGGATTCGGCCAGTTGTCTTTCAGCGCGTTATAGATCTGCATCACCCAGACCTCATCGCTGGCGGCGACCCGCCCCACGTAGCCGGAACCTTTCGCCCAGGTCTCGAGGCGGAACAGCAAGCCACCGATATCGGTGCCACCGACCACACCCGACGACAGGTAGGCGATGCCCTCCCGGGTCACACGCAGCTGGGTATGCTCATCATCGCTGGCTGAGGCTAGCAATTGGCGAACCGCCTCCAAGGTCAGGCCGCCTGGCGCGTTCAAATCGATCTGCACTGCAGCTCTCCCTGAAAGAATCAAAGGCCAAGTGTCGCACAGCCCTCCCCTGATGCCTAAGTCGCAGTGCCAAACCCCGGGCAAAAATGTTTAACTCAGCCCACAGCCCTCCAACGCGCGAGCATCACCATGAGCACCCTCAGCATCGAAGCCACCATCAAGGCCAAATGGTCGGAGGGCCACAGTTCCTATAGCCCGAGCAGCCCGGAAGAGCTGGCGATCATCGGCATAGAACTGTTGGTGAAGGAGTTGGGGACGGAAGTCGCCCGCGGCTTTATCCAGCAGGCATTCGAGCGCTATCCAAGCCTGATCGATGCGGTGGATTGAGGCGACATGAACAACCCGTGGGAGCCGAACGGGCCCCACAGGTCTGTTGCTTGGGACCGCTTACTTGAGCCGCGCCAGGCGCTCGGTCAGCAGGTCGAAAAAGCCCTGGGCATCACCGTTCTCGACCCAGAAGGCGTTCTTCGGCGCTTTCAGGCCATCGTACCAATCGACGATGGTCTGGCCGAACGTCGGGCCCTCGCGACTGTCGACCACGACATTGACCGAACGACCGGTGAACAGTTGTGGCTTGAGCAGGTAGGCAATCACCGTCGCATCATGCACCGGGCCGCCTGTCAGGCCGTAGTGTTCCATGTCGCCCTTGATGTATTCGTTGAGGATGTCGCCGACCAGTTTGCTGGCATTGTTGTTGACCGCCGCGATCTGCTTCAGGCGCGCTTCGCTGGTGAGCATCTTGTGGGTCACGTCCAGCGGCAGGTACGTCAGTTTCACCCCGCTCTTGGCCACCACTTCGGCCGCTTGGGGATCGGCGAACAGGTTGAACTCAGCCACCGGCGTGATGTTGCCGCCGTTGAAGTGCGCGCCGCCCATGATCACCACTTCCTTGATGCCCTGGACAATGTCGGGCTCTTGGACCAGCGCCAACGCCAGGTTGGTCTGCGGACCGAGCATGGCAATGGTGATGCTATGGGGTTTGGCGGCCTTGAGGGTGTCGATCAGGTAGTTGACGGCGTTGCCCTTGGCCAGGCCTTTCTTCGGCTCGTGCACGGTGACGCCCGACAGGCCTTCCTTGCCATGGATGTTCTCGGCGTAGATCGGCGTACGCATCAGCGGCTTCGGCGCCCCGGCATAGACCGGCACCTCTTCGCGCCCTGCCCATTCCCGCGCCAGGCGAGCGTTGCGCGAGGTCTTGTCCAGGCGCACATTGCCGGCGACGGTGGTCAGGGCGCGGATGTTCAGTTCCTCCGGCGAAGCCAGGGCGAACAACAGCGCCACCACGTCATCGGCGCCAGGATCGGTGTCGATGATCAAGTCGATTTTTTCCGCCGCGTGGGCGCTCGTAGCGGTGATCAGGGACAAAAGCAGCAGGCTCCGGAACAGGTGATGCATTTTCTGAGCATAGCGGTGCATGGCGCACTCCTTGTGCAAGGTTGAAAGAACACGACAACGACGGGTTAGAACGTGACCCCAGCGATCAGCACGATGTTGCAGTACGGAGAGCATTCTCCTGTGCGAATGATCGCCCGAGCCTGTCGGCTAAGAATCTTGAACTGCTCGTGGCTGACCATCGTCCGCGTGCCCAGCGCACCCTCGGCCTGCAGGGCATCCAGTGTCGTCAGGGCCGCGGGTTGCTTCTCGAGGATTTCTTCGGCCAGGACATGGCTTTCCACCTGCATCTCACTGAGCACCACTTTCAGGGTGCTGACAAAATCAGGAATGCCATGGGTCAACGCCAGGTCGATCAACTCGACGCCTGGCGGCACCGGCAGGCCGGCATCGCCGATCACCACTTTGTCGCCATGACCCAGCGAAGCGATCAGTCGCGACAGTGCCACATTCAACAACGGAGTCTTTTTCATGCCTTGAACGCCTGTACTTCCTGCAAGGTGGGGATAGAGGGCTGCGCGCCCGCGCGGGTGACCGACAGCGCGGCGGCAACCTGGCCGAAACGAATCGCCTCGACCTCGCTTTTGCCGCTCGCCAGGGCGGCGGCGAAACCACCGACAAAGGTATCGCCTGCCGCCGTGGTGTCCACTGCCTTGACCCGGGGCGCCGGGAAATGCTCGAAGCTGCTGCCGTTGGCGAACATCAGGCCCTGGGCCCCCAGGGTCACGATCACCTTGCCGGCGCCCGCACTCATCAACTGCGTCGCGGCGGCTTCGGCGGTGTCCAGGGAGTCCACCGCCAACCCGCTGAGGACCGCGGCTTCGCTTTCATTGGGGATGAGGTAATCGACGTAGCCGTACCAGTGCGCCGGCAACGCATGGGACGCCGGTGCCGGGTTGAGAATGACGATTTTGCCCAGTTCGCGGCCACGCTTGAGGGCGTGCCCCACGGTGGCGTCCGGCACTTCGAGCTGGCAGATGATCACATCGGCGCCTTGCAGCACCTCATCGACGCTGTCCAGCACGGCGGGAGTCAGCGCACCGTTGGCACCGGCCACGATCACGATCGCATTCTGGCTGTTGTCATCGACCACGATCAGGGCCACGCCACTGGAGCCTTCCACGACACCGACCGCCTGGCAATCGATCCCCTCGTCCAGCAGTGCTCCACGCAATTGCTGGCCGTAGGCATCGCTGCCCACGCACCCGACCATGGCCACCTGCGCGCCCAGGCGCGCGGCCGCCACCGCTTGGTTGGCGCCCTTGCCGCCGGGGATGGTGGAGAACGACTGGCCGATCAGCGTTTCACCGCCACGGGGCAGGCGCGGTGCCCGGGTGACCAGGTCCATGTTCAGGCTGCCTATTACCACTACTTTTGCTGGCATACATCAGTACTCATCAATTCGGTTCAGCGGTATTGGGCGAATGTGCCGGACAGCGGCGCAGTCGACTCTCGCAAGACAATGCTGGGCGTCACGATCCGCTGGTCAGTGGCGAGGCCCGGCGTCGCGATGCGGCGCAGCAGCACCTCGGCGGCCATTTCGCCCAGTTGCAGGATCGACTGCCCGACCGTGGTCAACGCCGGGTAGACGTAGCGGCTCATCTGGATGTCATCGAAACCGATCACCGACAATTCGCTGGGCACGCGCACGTTGCGCTCAGCGGCGGCGCGCAGCACGCCGATGCCGATCATGTCGTTGGCCGCGAAGATCGCGCTGGGCGGCTGCCGGTCAAGCAGTTCGGCGGCGGCACGGTAGCCACCGGTGCTGGTGAAATCGCTTTCAAGCATGTGTTCGACCGGCCGTTCGATCCCCGCCTCTTCCAGCGCCCGGCAGTAACCCGCCAGGCGCATCTGCGCCACACTGGTGTCGGCCGGCCCGCCGATGAAGGCGATGTCCCGGTGGCCCAGTTCCAGCAGGTGGCGGGTCGCCAGGTACGCGCCGAACTCATGATCGATGCGCACCAGGTCGGCGTCGATGCCGTCGAGCCCACGGTCGACGATCACCATGGGTGTACGCACCCCAGTTAAGCCTTCCACCAGGCCGACATCGCCGCCGGCCGAGGCGACGATCAGGCCGTCGATGCGTTTTTCCAGCAGCACCCGCAGGTAACTGCGCTGCTTGTCCGGGTTGTCGTCGGAATTGCACAGGATCACGCAGTAACCGTTGCGCTCACAGTAATCCTCGATGCCCCGGGCCAGCTCGGCGAAATAAGGGTTGAGGCTGTTGGGCACCAACAGGCCGATGGTTGCGGTGGTCTTGGCCTTGAGCGAACGGGCCACCGCGCTGGGCACATAGTCCAGGCGCTCGATGGCCGCCTCGACCTTGCGCCGCACCTCCTCACTGACCGGCCGCGTCTTGTTCACCACGTGGGACACGGTCGTGTAGGAGATCCCCGCGAGCGCCGCCACATCCTTGATCGTTGCCATGGTTCAGCCTCGCCGACTGGCGCGATGGCTGCGGTAGGTATCGAGCACGACCGCCACCACGATCACCGCACCGGTGATGATGCGCTTGGTCGGCTCGCTGGCGCCGATCTGCGCCAGGCCTGCCGCGAGCACCGAGATGATCAGCACGCCAAAGAAGGTGCTGATGACCGAGCCACGCCCGCCCATCAGACTGGTGCCGCCGATCACCACCGCCGCGATCACCTGCAATTCGAGCCCGGAACCGGCGTTCGGGTCTGCGGCTTCCAGGCGCGAAATCTGGAACAGCGCCGCAACACCCGCAAGCAGGCCCATGAGGCTGAACACCAGAATCTTGTAGGGCTTTGGATTGATGCCCGCCAGGCGCACGGCCTCTTCGTTGGTGCCGATGCCGATCAGGTAGCGACCGAACACCGTGCGGGTCAACACGGCCTGGGCAATGAAGATCACCAGCAAGGCGATGATGAACGAAGGGGAAATGCCGAAGGCAATCGGATTGGACAGCCAGGCGAAGGAATCGCCGATGTAGGCGGTTCGCGAGCCGGTCATCTGGTACGCCAGGCCCCGGGCCATTTCCAGCACGCCGAGGGAGACGATGAACGACGGGATCCGCCATGCCACGGTAATCGAGCCGGTGACCGTGCCCGCCAGCGCCGCCACGGCCATGCCGAGCAAGGCCGACGGCCAGACGCTCCAGCCCCAGCCGAGGACGGCCACGCTGACGGTCGAGGCCGCCAGCGCCAGCACCGACCCCACCGACAGGTCGATGCCGCCGATGATCAAAATGAACGTCATGCCGACCGCCAGCACCATGAGGTCGGGAATCTGGTTAGCCAGGGTACTGAAGGTGTCGTACGACAGGAAATGGCTGCTCAGGGTCGAGAACAGCGCGACCATCGCCAGCAACGCGCCGGCCAGGCCCAGGTAAGTGCCCAGGCCATAGAAGTTGCCACTCGATTTACCGACGGCGGATACGGTTTTCATGAGAGTTCCCTAGGCGCTGCCTCGTTGAGCAACGCATCACGTTTCTGGTAGCCGGCGAACGCGGCCGCCAGCAAGTCATCCTGGGTCCAGCTGTCGCGCTCGAAGGTGTCGATCAGGCGCCCGGCGGAGAGCACGCCGATCCGGTCGCAGATCAGCATCAGCTCGCGCAGGTCACTGGACACCACGACCAGCGCCTTGCCCTGGCGAGTCAGTTCACCGAGCAACGCATAAATGTCGAACTTGGCACCCACGTCGATGCCACGGGTTGGCTCGTCGAACAGCAGCACCGAACAGTCGCGTTCGAGCCAGCGGCCGATCACCACCTTCTGTTGATTGCCGCCCGACAGCTCGGACACCAATTGCGTGGGGCTGGAACTGCGGATGCGCATGGCATCGATCTGCCGCTGCGCAAGGCCCAGCTCTGCATCGCCATTGACGACGCCGGCACTGGAAATCTCCGGCATGTTGCCCAGCGCGATGTTGGCGGCGATGGATTGAGTCAGCAGCAGGCCTTCGCCCTTGCGGTCTTCGGTGATCAGCGCGATACCGTGGGCCACCGCATCGGCCGGGGAGCGAATGCTCACCGCCTTGGCTGGCGAACCCAGCGCCACGCTGCCGCTGTCGGCGATATCGGCACCGAAGATCAACCGCAACAGCTCGGTACGCCCGGCCCCGATCAGGCCGGAGATGCCGAAGATCTCGCCGCTGCGCACTTCGAAGGACACATCGCGGACTTTGTCGGAACGGGTCAGGCCCTTGACCGTCAGTGCCGGCGCACCGATCTGGCGGGGGCCCAGGTCGATATGCTCGCCCAGCTCCCGGCCGACCATCAGGGTCACCAGTTGCTCACTGTTGTAGTTGGCCATCGGCTCGACGCAGACCAGGTTGCCGTCACGCAACACCGCGATGCGCTGGGCCACCCGTGCCAGTTCTTCGAGGCGATGGGAAATGTAGATGATCGACACGCCCCGAGCCTGCAGGCGGGTGATCTGTTCGAACAGCATCTCGACTTCCCGCGCCGTCAGCATGGCGGTCGGCTCATCGAGAATCAGCACACGGCAATCGCCGATCAGGTTGCGGGCGATCTCGACCATCTGCTGGTGGCCGATGCCCAACTCACCCACCGGCGTGTCCGGATCGATCGCATCAAGCCCCACTTGGGCCATGGCCTCGATGGCTGCCTTGCGCAATTGCTTGCGGCTGATCCAGCCACCGCAACTGGGCAAATTGTCGAGAAACAGGTTCTCCGCCACGGAAAGGGTCGGCAGCAGGTTGAGCTCCTGCATCACCATGCGTACGCCCAACTCTTCCGCCTGGGTACGGCTGCCGGGACGATAGTCCTGCCCCAGAAATTGCATCTGCCCGGTCGTCGGCGTCACCAGCCCGCCGATGATCTTGGACAAGGTGCTTTTGCCGGCGCCATTTTCACCGGTCAGCGCCAACACTTCCCCGCGCATCAACGTCAGGTCGATGCCGGTCAGTACTGGCTGGGCATAGGTTTTACCGATGCCGCTGACAGACAGGACAGCGTTCGGGTCAAAAACGGACATAAAGACTCTCCATGCGCTCGCCCGGATGGGCGAGCACCGCTACATCGCCAGGATGATTACTTCGTAACCAGCTCGACCGGCGTTTCGATCACGCCATTGGCACCGCTGTCGACTTTCTCGCCCTTGAGCATCTTCAGGGCCGTCTCGATGCCGAACACCGCCTGCTTGGCAGCGAACTGGTCGGCCGTGGCCAGGACGCGACCGTCCTTGAGCATCGGCTTGATGGCATTGATGTTGTCGTAGCCGACCACTTGGACCTTGCCCGCCTTGCCCGCCGCGCGCACGGCCGAGACGGCGCCGACCGCCATGCTGTCGTTGCCGGCCAGCAGCGCCTTGATGTCCGGGTATTCGCTGAGCATCGAAGCGGCCACCTGGTTGCCCTTGTTGATTTCCCAGTCGCCCGATTGCAGTGACACGACCTTGATCTGCGCCGCTTCCATCGCGTCCTTGAAGCCTGCGGTGCGCGCCTGGGCGTTGGTGGTGGTGGAAACACCTTCGATGATGCCGACTTCGTCACCGGCCTTGAGCTGCTTGGCCAGGTATTCACCGACCAGGCGGGCGCCCTTGCGGTTGTCCGGGCCTACGAACGGCACGTTGATGTTCTTGCTCTTGACCACGGCGGGGTCGAGTTGGTTATCGATGTTGATGACGGTGATACCGGCGTCGACGGCTTTCTTGATCACCGGCACCATCGCCTTGGAATCGGCGGGTGCGATGACCAGTGCATCGACCTTGGACACGATCATCTGCTCGACGATACGGATCTGGTTGGCTGTGTCGGTTTCATCCTTGATCCCGTTGGAGATCAACTCGAAATCGGCGGAGTGTTCCTTCTGATAGGCCTTGGCGCCGTCTTCCATGGTGAGGAAGAACTCGTTGGCCAGGGATTTCATGACCAAAGCGACCTTGGGTTTTTCAGCGGTCTGGGCAAATGCCGAGGAGAGAGGCAGCGCAGCGGATGCGGCCGCGAGCATGGCGACAGCGAGGAGACGTCCAGCGAATGGCAACTTCATGGGTTCACTCCGATCTTATGATTATTGTGGGCAAATCATTGCACGGAACGCCGCGCAAACGTTTGCGTGAAGTGAACTATGGTAAGGGTTTGCTGATTTGTCAACGTCGCGATAGGCGCGATCGAGTGCCCGGCCGAGGCCATCGGTTGAAGGTACAGCGGTCGGCTTTATCTGTCGCGTCTGCAAATAAAAATTCTCCTCCTACATCAAAACGCCAAAAGCGCTGTCAGACGATTTTCTTGAATTTTAAGTAGTTGCGTAAATGCCTACGGTTAAATACTGTATGCACGTACAGCTTAATAAGGATAATCCTGTGGCCCCGCCCTCCGCTGCAACTTCCCCTTTAGACGCCTACGCACGACTCGCCCTTCGCGTCTCGAAAATCATCAACGGTCCCACCGCTCAAAAAGCCAAGGCCGCCCTGATCTTCCGTCTTCCCGATGAGCCGGTGGATGAGTGGGAACGCCTGCTGGAAGAAATCGACGAGAACGACAACGTGACCCTCGCCTATCGCGACGATGGCGGTGTGCAGGTTTTCTGGGTTGTGCCGAAGGAAGATTGAGCGTGATGAGTGTTCGCTGTTTTGCTTTATTGCTGGCTTTCGCCGCGATGGGGGCACAGGCCGCTGCGCCGCGCACCTTCAACGAAGCCAAGAAAATCGCCTGGAAACTCTACGCGCCGCAATCCACCGAGTTCTACTGCGGCTGCAAGTACACCGGCAATCGCGTGAACCTGGCGGCTTGCGGCTACGTGCCGCGCAAGAATGCCAGCCGCGCCGCGCGCATCGAGTGGGAGCACATTGTTCCGGCGTGGCAGATCGGCCATCAGCGCCAATGCTGGCAGGAAGGCGGCCGCAAACAATGCACCCGCTACGACCCGGTCTATCAACGGGCCGAGGCCGACCTGCATAACCTGGTGCCGAGCATTGGCGAAGTGAATGGCGACCGGAACAATTTCAGCTTCGGCTGGCTGCCGGTGCAGAAGGGCCAATACGGTTCGTGCCTGACCCAGGTGGATTTCAAGGCCAAGAAGGTCATGCCCCGCCCGTCCATTCGCGGCATGATCGCCCGCACCTACTTCTACATGAGCAAGCAGTACGGCCTGCGCTTGTCGAAACAGGACAGACGCCTGTACGAAGCCTGGGACAAGACCTACCCGGTCGAAAGCTGGGAACGCCAACGCAACCAGAGTGTGGCGTGCGTCATGGGGCACGGTAACGAGTTCGTCGGGCCGGTGGACCTCAAGGCCTGCGGCTGACTCACCCGAGTGAAAACACAATCGGCTGTGGGAGCGAGCTTTCTCGCGATGGCGGTATATCAGCCAACATCAATGCTGACTGATCCGACGCTTTCGCGAGCAAGCTCGCGCCCACCGTTGATGGGGTGCTGCCCGATTATTGGGCCGTCGGGTAATCCACCACCAGGGTCTCGATGTTGCGCTTTTTCGCCCGGACCAGGGCAGCGGTGATTTTCTCCTGACCTGCTTCAGCGTCGGCCTTGGAGTTGAATGGGCCGACCAGCACTCGCTCCTTGCCATTTTCCCGCACCACGGTCGACATGAAGCTGTGCTCGATGAGCCACCCGGTCAGGTCGCTGATCGCTTGCGGGGTCTCGCCTCGAACCTCGACCGCCCATTGCGGCGCGGCAGCGGCAGCCGGCGCGGAGGTCGCGGCGGGTTTGGGCTTCGGTGCCTCGGCGTCACGCCCTTCACCACACCCAGCCAGCATCAATACCGCGATAACCCAAGCCAATTTGCGCACAACGTTTCCCCTGGAAGACATGAGGCACGGATTTTAACACTCACATCCAGCAAGAACCCCGCGAACGACGCTCAAAACACGAGAATCCTGCCCGACGTCTCTGTATAGTCGCACCCTGGGAATTCACTCTGGGAATTAATGCTGCGTCTGCACGTCAGAAAGAGGCACCCACGTTGTGACACTTAGCACTAATCTATAAGCAGTACCGACATCTGCACTGTCTGAATCAGGTGCCCTATAAAGCAATCAAGGAGAACACCATGCTGATACTCACCCGCAAAGTCGGTGAAAGCATAAACATTGGTGACGACATCACGATCACCATTCTGGGCGTTAGCGGCCAACAAGTCCGGATCGGCATCAACGCCCCGAAAAACGTCGCGGTACACCGCGAAGAGATCTACCAACGTATTCAGGCAGGCCTCACCGCCCCCGACAAGCCGCAAACGCCCTGAGCCTTGCAGCAGTCCGTAGCCAGCCCGTTTGCTCGCCGCAATGGCTGGCTAAAGATTCCGGCCGATCGAGCCTTACCCCGATCCACCCCGCCTCTTGATTGTCGTCCAGCCCGTGAACCGATACTAATGGCATGGCTCGTAGCCTGGCTGTCAGACGTTTCGTTTTAATGGCGGTGAAGCAGGCGCGCGTGGCAGCTCAGCCCAGGCTCACACCCCGCGCCATGCCGGTGGCCGCCACCACCATCAAGACCAGCAGCAAGGCTTCGAGGTGGCTGACCCGGGCAAACCGGCCAGCCCGTGACGGATCGACAGCCACGCCCTTGCCCAAGGCTATGCGCCATTTGACCAGGGCGATCATTGGCGCGATTTCCAGCAACAGGATCAGCAGCAACAGCGTCATCTTCAGGTGAAACAGCGGTTGATGCAGGTAGTAGTCCGAGCCTTTTTCGAACCCCGCGAACGCCCGCATCCCCCCGGTCACCAACAGCACCAGCGCCGACACGCCCCACACGTTATCCGCCACCAGCACGTTGCGAACCGCGTCCGCGCCATCCGCCACGCGCCGCAGTGCCGTGCCGCGCGTCAGCACCGCCCAGAAGCCAAGGGCGAAGGCCAGGAGATGAATTGCCGCGAGAGACCAATGAGCCAACATGAGAGAGGCGCCTATCAGTGAACGTCGGGTCGACCTGACAGTACTAGCTCATAAAACAATGATTGCCAGGGTTGGCATGCAAAAAAACTGTGGGAGCGGGCTTGCTCGCGAATGCGGCGTATCAGTCAACAAATCACTCACTGATACACCGCATTCGCGAGCAAGCCCGCTCCCACAGGGGTATTGCGAACGCTAAAAGATTTTAGTCGGCCAGACGCCAGGTCGTGCCGCCCTTCCCGTCTTCCAGCACCACGCCCATGGCGGTGAGCTGATCGCGGATACGGTCGGATTCGGCCCAGTCCTTGTTGGCCCGCGCGGTCAGGCGCGCCTGGATCAATGCCTCGACCTCGGCGGCGTCCACGCGGCCTTCGGCACCGGCCTGGAGGAAGTCATCCGCCTCGAGCTGCAACACCCCCAGCACATTGGCCAGTTCCTTCAGGCGTGCCGCCAGGCCCGCCGCCGCATTGAGATCGCTCTCGCGCAGGCGGTTGATCTCACGCACCATTTCAAACAGCACCGCACAGGCTTCCGGTGTGCCGAAGTCGTCGTTCATCACTTCGGTAAACCGCGCCACGTAGGCTTCGCCACCAGCAGCCGGTACACTCGGCAGGCCTTTCAACGCATGGTAGAAACGCTCCAGGGCGCCCTTGGCGTCCTTGAGGTTGTCTTCCGAATAGTTGATGGCGCTGCGGTAGTGACTGGACACCAGCAGGTAACGCACGACCTCGGGGTGGTACTTGTCGAGCACGTCGCGGATGGTGAAGAAGTTGTTCAAGGACTTGGACATCTTCTCGCCGTTGATCCGGATCATGCCGCAATGCATCCACGCGTTGGCGTAGGTCTTGCCGGAAGCCGCTTCGCTCTGGGCGATCTCGTTCTCGTGGTGCGGGAACTCCAGGTCGCTGCCGCCGCCATGGATATCGAAGGTCTCGCCCAGGCAGCAGGTGGACATCACCGAGCACTCGATGTGCCAGCCCGGACGCCCGGCGCCCCACGGCGATTCCCAGCTCGGCTCACCCGGCTTGGCGGCTTTCCACAGCACGAAATCCAGCGGGTCTTCTTTCGACTCGCCGACCTCGATGCGTGCGCCGATGCGCAGGTCTTCGATTTTCTTGCGCGACAACTTGCCGTAGCCCATGAACTTGGCAACGCGGTAATACACGTCGCCATTGCCCGCTGCGTAGGCATAGCCCTTGTCGATCAGGGTCTGGATCATCGCCAGCATGCCGGGAATGTGATCCGTGGCACGAGGCTCCAGGTCCGGCTTGAGAATATTGAGGCGCGCCTCGTCCTCGTGCATGGCCTCGATCATGCGGGCGGTCAACGCATCGTAGGGCTCGCCGTTCTCGCGGGCCCGATTGATGATCTTGTCTTCGATGTCGGTGATGTTGCGCACATAGGTCAGGTCATAACCGCTGTAGCGCAGCCAGCGGGTTACCAGGTCGAAGGCGACCATGCTGCGGCCATGCCCAAGGTGGCAGTAGTCGTACACGGTCATCCCGCAGACGTACATGCGCACCTTGTTGCCATCCAGCGGCTTGAAGACTTCTTTGCTCTTGGTGAGCGTGTTGTAGATCGTTAGCACAGGGTTTCCCTTAAGACTTGATCACTGACCCCAGGAATCACGCAAGGTCACGGTACGGTTGAAGACCGGACGACCGGGTTTTGAGTCCTTGATATCCGCGCAGAAGTAACCTTCGCGCTCGAACTGGAAACGGTCTTCCGGCTGTGCGTTGCCCAGCGATGGCTCGGCACGACAACCGGTGAGTACTTGCAGGGAGTCAGGGTTGATGTTGTCCAGGAAGCTGGCGCTGTCTTCGGCCTTCTCCGGGTTCGGTGAACGGAACAGGCGATCGTACAGGCGCACTTCGCACTCGACGCTGGCGGCAGCCGGCACCCAGTGGATCACGCCCTTGACCTTGCGCCCTTCCGGGTTCTTGCCCAGGGTGTCCGGGTCATAGGAGCAGCGCAGCTCGACGATGTTGCCATCGGCATCCTTGATGGCTTCGTCGGCGCGGATCACGTAGCTGCCGCGCAGACGCACTTCACCGGCTGGTTCCAGGCGCTTGTAGCCCTTTGGCGGCTCTTCCATGAAGTCGTCGCGGTCGATGTAGATCTCCCGGGCGAACGGCAGGACGCGCACGCCCATGTCCTCTTTCGGATGGCACGGCAGCTCGAGGTTCTCGACCTGGCCTTCCGGGTAATTGGTGATCACCACCTTCAGCGGGCGCAGCACGCACATGGCGCGCGGGGCGCTGTGGTCGAGGTCGTCACGGATGCTGAACTCCAGCATGCCGAAGTCCACCACGCCGTCGGAACGGTTGGTGCCGACCATCTCGCAGAAATTGCGGATCGATTTCGGCGTGTAGCCACGACGCCGGAAGCCCGACAGCGTCGACATGCGCGGGTCGTCCCAGCCGTTGACGTGCTTCTCGTCCACCAGTTGCTTGAGCTTGCGCTTGCTGGTGATGGTGTAGTTCAGGTTCAGGCGGCTGAATTCGTACTGGCGCGGGTTGGCTGGCACGGGCAGGTGCTCGAGGAACCACTCGTACAGCGGACGATGGCTTTCGAATTCCAGGGTGCAGATCGAATGGGTAATGCCTTCGATGGCGTCCGACTGGCCGTGGGTGAAGTCATAGTTGGGGTAGATGCACCACTTGTCACCGGTCTGGTGGTGATGGGCGTGGCGGATGCGATACATGATCGGGTCGCGCAGGTTCATGTTCGGCGAGGCCATGTCGATCTTGGCGCGCAACACCCGCGCACCGTCCGGGAACTCACCGGCGCGCATGCGGGCGAACAGGTCGAGGTTCTCTTCCACGCTGCGGTCACGGAACGGACTGTTCTT
This sequence comes from Pseudomonas sp. MS646, assembly GCF_036693845.1. Classification (NCBI taxonomy): domain Bacteria; kingdom Pseudomonadati; phylum Pseudomonadota; class Gammaproteobacteria; order Pseudomonadales; family Pseudomonadaceae; genus Pseudomonas; species Pseudomonas sp. MS646. The sequence continues at coordinate 2,169,200 of NZ_CP144763.1, read as the reverse complement.
GCCCGGCTCGGTCAGACTGCCACGGTATTCCTTGGCCTGCTCGGGGGTCAGGTCGCAGACATAGGCGTTGCCGGCCTTGATCAGCTCCACCGCCCAGTCGTGCAGTTGGTCGAAATACTGCGAGGCATAGCGCACTTCACCGGACCATTGGAAGCCCAGCCACTTGACGTCGCTTTCGATCGCGTCGATGTATTCCTGGTCTTCCTTGGCCGGGTTGGTGTCGTCGAAACGCAGGTGCGTGACGCCACCGAACTCCTCGGCCAGGCCAAAGTTCACGCAGATCGACTTGGCATGGCCGATGTGCAGGTAGCCGTTGGGTTCCGGCGGGAAACGGGTGACGATCTGTGTGTGCTTACCCGAATCCAGGTCCGCCTGGATGATCGGGCGCAGGAAATTGACCGGCACGGCCGGGCCGGTCTTGGAATTCGAGGTAGGGTCGACAGTGGGCTTGCTCATAGGATCCTTGAACAGACAAGTGCGCGGCCGGGTGCGGCCTGATAAATCAAAGCCCGTATCATAGCCGATGCTGTCAAGCACCTGACAGGCCAGGCCGGCAAACGATTGAATTTAATCGACGACCCGATGAAAAACAGCCTCGAAATTCGTGCCTGGCAGGCTAAACTGCCCAGCCTGGCCGATCATAGCCAGACCGGTTGCGGGCCTCACGGCCCCAAAACCCAAGAATTCCTAGAAAGAGTAGCGATCATGAGCAAAGTCAAACTGACCACCAACCACGGTGACATCGTTCTGCAACTGAACAAAGAAAAGGCGCCGCTGACCGTCGCCAACTTCATCGAGTATGTCCAGGCCGGTCACTACACCAACACCGTCTTCCACCGCGTCATCGGCAACTTCATGATCCAGGGCGGCGGTTTCGAGCCGGGCATGAAGGAAAAGAAAGACAAGCGCCCAAGCATCCAGAACGAAGCCGACAACGGCCTGCCGAACAAGAAGTACAGCATTGCCATGGCCCGCACCATGGAGCCGCATTCGGCCTCCGCGCAGTTCTTCATCAACGTGGCTGACAACAGCTTCCTCAACCACAGCGCCAAGACCGTACAGGGCTGGGGCTATGCCGTGTTCGGTGAAGTGATCGAAGGCACCGACGTGGTCGACAGCATCAAGGGCGTTTCCACCACGTCCAAAGCTGGCCACCAGGACGTCCCGGCAGAAGACGTGATCATCGAGAAAGCCGAGATCATTGAGTGATACTACTGATTTCAGATTTGCATCTGGAAGAGGAGCGCCCGGACATCACCCGGGCGTTTCTGGATTTACTCGCCACCCGCGCCCGCTCGGCGCAAGCGTTGTACATCCTGGGCGATTTTTTCGAAGCCTGGATCGGCGACGATGCCATGACCCCGTTCCAGCGCTCCATCTGCCAGGCCCTGCGCGCATTGAGCGACAGCGGCACGGCCATCTTCCTGATGCACGGCAATCGCGATTTCATGCTGGGGCAGGCCTTCTGCAAGGCCGCTGGTTGCACCCTGGTCAAGGACCCGAGTGTCGTGCAGTTCAACGGCGAGCCGGTGCTGCTGATGCATGGCGACAGCCTGTGCACCCGCGATGAAGGCTACATGAAGCTGCGGCGCTGGCTGCGCAACCCGGTCACGCTGTTCATCCTGCGCCACCTGCCCTTGGGCAGCCGGCAGAAACTGGCGCGTAAACTGCGCAGCGAAAGCCGGGCACAGACACGGATGAAGGCCAATGACATCGTCGACGTCACGCCTGAAGAAATCCCGCGGATCATGCAGCAGTACGGCGTACAGACCCTGATCCACGGCCACACCCACCGCCCCGCCATCCACAAGCTGCAACTCGGCGAACATGCAGCGAGACGCATCGTGCTGGGGGACTGGGACAAGCAAGGCTGGGCGCTGCAGGTGGATGAACAGGGGTTTGCGTTGGCGCCGTTCGGGTTTGCCCCGCCGCCGCAACTACCAGCACCTGACCCAACCTGAATGCCCCTGTGGCGAGGGAGCTTGCTCCCGCTTGAGTGCGAAGCACTCACAAAGGGGCTGCTGCGCAGCCCAGCGGGAGCAAGCTCCCTTGCCACAATGATTTCAAGTGAATAGCATCTCCACACTTGAGATCGCGTTTCACTTGCGGATCAATGTCCCGCCGAAGCCGGCCCCGCCTTCGCCGCAAACGGCGGCTTCGCCAACCACACCAACACAATCAACCCCATGAACGCCCACCCCAACAACGTGAAGTAATCCACGGTGGAGAGCATGTACGCCTGACTGGTAAGAATCTGATCGAGCTGGGCATACGCCGGCGCGCTCGCGCCGCCGAGCTGGTTGAGGGCCTCGCGGGTACTGGGTTCGAACGTGCTGATGTTCTCGCTCAGGTAGGCATGATGCATGTCGGCCCGACGGATCCAGATCCAGGTGGTGAGCGACGCCGCAAAGCTGCCGCCCAGGGTCCGCAGGAACGTCGCCAACCCGGCGCCATCGGCAATCTGGTGCGGCGGCAGGTCCGACATCAGGATGCTCAGCGTCGGCATGAAGAACAACGCCACGCCGATGCCCATGAACAACTGCACCAGGGCGATGTGCTGGAAGTCCACTTCGTTGTTGAAGCCTGCCCGCATGAAGCAGCTCAGGCCGATGGCCAGGAACGCCAGCCCGGCCAACAGGCGCAGGTCGAACTTGTGGGCGTACTTGCCGACGAAGGGCGACATCAGCACCGGCAGGATACCGATGGGCGCCACCGCCAGCCCGGCCCAGGTGGCGGTGTAGCCCATCTGGGTCTGCAGCCACTGCGGCAGGATCAGGTTGATGCCGAAGAACCCGGCGTAGCCACCCACCAGCACGATGGTGCCGATACGGAAGTTGCGATAGGCGAACAGCCGCAGGTTGACCACCGGATGGCGGTCGGTCATTTCCCAGATCACGAACACCGCCAGGGCGATCACCGAAATCAACGCGCCAATGATGATGAAGTTCGACTCGAACCAGTCCAGGTCGTTGCCCTTGTCGAGGATCACCTGGAGCGCGCCGACCCCGATGATCAGCGTGATCAACCCGACGTAGTCCATCGGCTGGCGACTGGTGACCACCGGACGCGCCTTGAGCTGCTGCTGCACCACCATCGCCGCGAAAACACCGATGGGGACGTTGATGAAGAAAATCCACGGCCAACTGTAGCTGTCGGTGATCCAGCCGCCCAGGATCGGACCGGCGATGGGCGCCACCACCGTGACCATCGCCAGCAACGCCAGGGCCATGCCCCGCCTGGCCGGCGGGTACACGGCAATCAGCAAGGTCTGGGTCATCGGATACAACGGCCCGGCCACCAGCCCCTGGAGCACGCGGAAGCCGATCAGCTCGGGCATCGAGGTGGAGATACCGCATAGAAAGGAAGCGAGCACGAACAGCATCGTCGCCCACAGGAACAGCTTCACCTCGCCAAACCGGCGGCTCAACCAACCGGTCAACGGCAGCGCGATGGCGTTGCTCACCGCGAACGAGGTGATCACCCACGTGCCCTGCTCCGAGCTGACGCCCAGGTTGCCGGAAATGGTCGGCAAGGCCACGTTGGCGATGGTGGTGTCGAGCACTTGCATGAACGTCGCCAGCGACAGCCCGATGGTACTGAGCAACAGGCTGGGCGGTGTGAAGGACGCGTTATTGCTCATTACGAAACCCTATGAAGCGAAGGTGGCGGAATCGTCCAACTCAAGACACAGATACAGAACCTGTGGGAGCAGGCTTGCCCGCGAAGGCGATTCCACATTCAATAATTGCTGCCTGAAACTGCGCATTCGCGAGCGAGCCCACTCCCACATTGGGCCCGGGCGCTCGCAGGATCGGTGTTCACTGCAATTGCCCGTGGGAGCGCGCCATCAAGGGCTAACGCTGTACCGTCTTGCTTGCCGCGGCGCTGTTCTCGTGGATCAGCCGGGCAATCATCGCGTCGGCATCGGCCAGTTGGCGGTCGTAGACCTGGGTGCTGAAGGTGGCCTTCTGCGGAGGCTGTTGAGCCAGGACCGGGCCGCTCTGGTCGTGCAGGTTGACGTTGACCAGGGTCGACAAGCCGATCCGCAAGGGATGCTCGCTCAGTTCCTGGGCATTGACATGAATGCGCACCGGCACCCGCTGGACGATCTTGATCCAGTTACCCGTGGCGTTCTGCGCCGGCAACAGGGCAAACGCGCTGCCGGTCCCGGCACCGAGGCTGTCGATCGTGCCGCTGTATTTCACGTCGCTGCCGTAAAGGTCGGTCTCGATCTCCACGGGTTGGCCAATGCGCATATCACGCAGTTGGGTTTCCTTGAAGTTCGCATCGATCCACAACTGGTCCAGCGGGATCACCGCCATCAACGCCGTCCCCGGCTGCACCCGCTGCCCCAACTGCACGGTACGCTTGGCGACGTAGCCGGTGACCGGTGCGATCAAGGTGCTGCGGGCGTTGGCGAGGAAGGCCTGGCGCAGTTGCGCGGCGGCGGACTGCACGTCGGGATGGGACGACACCACGGTGTCATCCACCAGGGCGCTGGTGGTCTTGAGTTGCTGCCGGGCATTGGCCAGGGCATTTTGCGCCGAGGTCAGGTCGTCCCGGGCGTGGGAGAGTTCTTCCTGGGAGATCGCCCCGCCGGCCGCCAGGTTGCGGCGCCGGTTGTAGTTCTCCTGGGCTTTCTGCACCTCGGCTTCCTGGGCATTGACCTGTGCGCGCATGCCGTCGACGTTGCTGTACAAGCCACGCACCTGGCGCACGGTGCGGGCCAGGTTGGCCTGGGCACTCTGCAGCCCGACTTCGGCATCGTTCGGGTCGAATTGCACCAGAATCTGGCCTTCGCGCACCAGGTCACCGTCGTCGGCGCCGATGCTCACCACGGTGCCGGTGACCTGCGGCGTGATTTCCACCACGTTGCCGTTCACATAGGCATCGTCGGTGCTTTCGTTCCAGCGCCCGTACAGCTCGTGCCAGGCCCAGACGCCCAGGCCGCAGAGGATGACGATGACCGCGAGGGCCAGCAACATGACCTTGCGCTTGCGCGGGTTGCCGCTGTCCTGCGGGTTTTGGGTAGGTTGCGTAGTGTCGGCAGTGGCCATGACAAGTCCCTCGAATCAGTTATTCGGCGCAGAGGCCGGTGTGGCCGCAGCCAGGGCCTGGGGTTCGAAACCACCGCCCAGGGCCTGCATCAGCTGGATCGACAGGTCGATCTGCTCGGCATTCAGGTTCGCCAATTGACGTTGGGCCTGGAGCAATTGCTGCTCGATGCTCAGCACGTCCAGGTAATTGCCGATGCCCGAGCCGTAGCGCTGGACCACGGTGTCGTATGAGCTTTGGGCGATATCAGTGGCATGTTGCTGGGCGCCAATCTGGCGGGCGATGTCACGCAGCTGGTTGATGGTGTCGCTGACATCCCCCAGGGCCTGGACCAGGCTTTTGTTGTACTGCGCCACCGCCAGGTCGTAGTCGGCGTCCCGGGCATCCAGGTCAGCCCGCAGGCGCCCGCCATCGAAGATCGGCAGCGAGACCGTCGGCGCCACGTTGAAGAAACGGCTGGGCGAGCCGAACATCGCATCGCCCAACAGTGACCGCACCCCCGCCGCCGCGCTCAGGTTGAGGTTGGGGTAGAAGTTGGTCTTGCCGGCCTCGATGTCCTTGCTCGCCGCTTCGACCCGCCAACGGGCGGCCACCAGGTCGGGGCGACGGCCCAGCAACTCGGCCGGCAGGTTTGACGGCAAGGCGACCGCGCTCGATTGCAGCACGTTGGGCCGGGCGATTTCGCTGCCCCGGTCCGGGCCTTTGCCCAACAGCACCGCCAAGGCGATCTTGGCGCTTTGCAGGCGTTTCTCAGCGTCGATCAAGGTCGCATCGGCGCTGGCCTCCAGGCTTTCGGTCTGCTGGAACTGGTACTCGCTGTCGATCCCGGCGTTGAGACGGCGCTTGCTCAGGTCGAGCATCTGCCGGGTGCGCTTGAGGTCTTCGGCCGCCAGGTCACGAATGATGTGGGCTTGGCCCAGGTCGCTGTAGGCCCGGGCCACATCGGCGGCCAGGGTCAGTTGCGCTGCCTGGCGGTCGATCTCGGCGGCACGGGCCTGGCCCAGCGCGGCTTCCCAGGCGGCCCGTTGGCCACCCCAGAGATCGAAGGTGTAATTGAAGTTAACCCCCAGCGTGCGCAAGGTGCTGTAGGCACCGCCCTCGCCCGCCGGGTCCTCGTCGCGGGACAGACGCGAACGGCTGACACCGCCGCTGGCATCCAGGGTGGGCAGGCGCGCCGCATTGGCGGCGTAGGCGGCGGCACTGGCCTGATGCACCCGGGCGCTGGCGATCTGCATGTCCGGGCTGTCGCGCAAGGCTTCACGGATCAGGCCGTCGAGCTGCGGGTCGCCCAGGCTTTTCCACCAATCGTTTTTCGGCCATGCGGCCGGCGACAACTTGACACCGTTCAGCGATTGCCCGGCCTTGAGGCTCTGGGCCTCAAGGCTGACGCCTTCGGTCTTCAGGCCGCTATAGCTGGCGCAACCGGCCAGGCTCATGGCGAGCAGCACCAGGCTCAGGCGGGTACGCAAGGTCTTACGCTTCATTTGTCCCCCAATCGCAACACGGTGATGGGATCACCGGCGGCAAGCAGAATTTTCTTGAGAATCTGTTCGAGGGTTTGCAGCTCCTCGCGGCTGATGACGCTGGCCAACTGGTTCATGGCGTCGGCACCGATCACCGGCAGCCGATCCGCCAGGGCCTGGCCGGCGTCGGTCAGCACCAGCAGCACTTGCCGCCGATCATCCACCGAACGTTGACGAGCGAGGAAACCTTTCTGTTGCAAGCGATCGAGCATGCGGGTCATCGAACCGCTGTCCAGGGACAGGTAGCGACACAGCTCGGCGGGTGTGTCGATGCCGTGCTGGGCCATGATGATCAACACCTTGAACTGCGCGGCCGTGATGCCGACGGGTTCCATGTGGGTATCGATGATCCGATCCTTGAGCAGCGCGGCGCGTCCGAGCAGCATGCCGAGATGGCACTTGTGGAATTCGTCTGGGGTGAAATGCTTCATCTGAGCACCGTTTGCTGCCTAGGCAGTGAATGTATGTCGAGATATTACTGCTTAGGCAGCAAATGTCAAATAAAATAGTTAGCTTGCTATTCATGAGGGCAGGCACAGAAACAAAATGTGGGAGCGGGCTTGCTCGCGAATGCGGTGGGTCAGCCAACATCTTCATCAGCTGATTCACCCTCTTCGCGAGCAAGCCCGCTCCCACATTGAGGTTTTGGGGAACGGTTAGAAATCGCGCTTGTAGAAGATGTCCAGGGAGCTGGCGACCCCACTGGCGGCTTCGAGGTAGACCTTTTTGCTGAGCTTGTAACGCAAGGCGATGGTGTTGGCCGGTTCGAACACGCCGACGCCGTAGCGCAGGCTGAGTTTTTCCGACAGGTTGCCGCTGGCGACCACACTGGTGGTATCGCCGCTGCCCTGGGTGTCGAGTTGGAAATCACTGATGCCCAGGTTGTTGGCCAGGCTGGTGGTCACCCCGGCACTGCCCATCAGGCCCAGACCCAGCGCCGCTTGGGCGAGCATGTTGTTGTCCTCGCCCGTGGTGCTCAGCGGCCGACCCAGCACCAGATAGGACAGCGCCTGTTCCTGGCTCATGGCCGGTTCCGAGAAGATCTGCGTAGTCGGCTGCTCGGCGCTGCCGCTCAAGCGGATGCCGGCGATCACATCGTCGGTCTGGCGGATTGCCTCGATGTCCAGGTAAGGCTGGTCGATAGGCCCAGCGAACAGCAGGCGCGCGCGACGGACCGTCAGCCGTTGCCCATAGGCCCGGTAGCGACCGTCGTTGAGCCAGAGTTCGCCGCGGGTGTCCATGTTGTCGCCGATGTGCACCTGGCCCTGGACGTTGGCGGTCAGGCCGAAGCCTGCAAACGCGAGTTTGTCCTGGCCGACAATCACGTCGATATCCATCGCCATGGCCATCGGCGGCTTGCCCTCCTCGGTCTGGTGCCCAACGATCACCGTGTCGTCCGAGACCTTGACGGTGGAAGGTGGCAGTTCGCGGATGGTGATCTCGCCCTTGGGTACCAGGACCTTGCCGGCAATGGCCAGCCGTTCGCCCTGCAGGGTGATGTCAAGGTCCGGCGCCACGTCCAGCACCGCGTACGGCTCGACCGTGACCGGCAAATGCGAGCCCTTGAGCGCCAGGTTCATGCTCAAGGCCTCGCCCCAGCCGATGTCCCCGGTCAGGCTGCCCTGCCCGTCCTTGCCGCTTTTCCAGTCACCGTTGAGCCGCATTGTGTCGCCGGCGATCATCGCGCGCACCTGCAGGGCTTCGAGGCTGACCGGCAGTTGAGGCCCGGACACTTCGCCGTCGCTGAGCACCAGGTTGCCGTTGACCTGGGGCGCCAGCAAGCCTCCGGACAAGGTCCCGCTGCCGTTCAGGTGGCCGGTGAGGGTTTGCACCATCGGCACGAATGGCCGGGCCACGGACAGGTCCAGGCCGGTCAGGCGGAACGAACCGCTGAGGGGTTTGCTGGCCGGCAGCGGGTTGATCTGCGCCTGGAGCATCAGCTCGCCGAGCCGGGCGCCGACGAAATTCAGTTGGGTGTCGATGCGCTTGGAGGTCAGGCGGCTGTCCAGGGTCAGGGTCTGGTAGGGGAAGTCCAGCCACGGCGCCTGCTCGTGTTCCTTGTCGCGGATGCGCAACGTGCCGCCACTGGCGTCCACCAGGATCCGCCCGTTCGGGCCGCTGGCCGGCAGGTCCAGTTGCAGGTCGGCATTGAGCTGGCCCTTCCAGGCGAAATCCTTGGGCATCCACTGGGCCAGGCTTTCGATGGGGAACTGCTTGAGGTGATAGCGCAGCTTCGGCTCCGGCATCAGCCGCTGGTCTTCACCACACAGGCTGGCCTGGCCGGAACGCCAGCAATGGGCGCCCACGTTGAGCGTACCGTTGGCCAGGCGCTCCAGTTTCGCCGGGGCTTGCAGGCGCCAGGCCTGGCCGCCGGCCTGGACGTCGCCGCTGGCCAGGCGTCCGCGCCAGTTGCCCTGGTCGAGCCGGCCATCCAGCGCCAATGTCGTGTCGAGCTGTGGCCCCTGCAAGTCCAGGGTGAGTGTCTGTTGCTTGATATCACCCTGCCCGCTGACGGTCAGCACACCCAGCGCCGTGTCGCCGGCGCGAATGCCACTGGCCTTGAGGTCGACCTTGCCTCGCTGCGCTTTGTCCAGGGTTGCGTCCAGGTTCAGACGTTGAAGATGGTTGTCCTGAAACGCCAGTTGGGTGCCTTGCAGGCCGAGCTTGCCCTGAGGGGCCTTGAGTGTCCCCGCGACGTCGACGCGCCCCATGACCTGGCCGCGTAATTGCGGCCAGAGCTGGGCCAGGCGCGCGAGCTTGATGTCGACCTGGCCGGTGAGCGTCTGTTGCAGGCTGGCGCTGCCGTTGATGCGGTTGTCCCCCAGGCGGATGTCCAGCGCGCTGAGGTTCCATTGTTCGCCGGCGCCGCTGGCCCGGGCCTGGAACAGCGCCGGTTGACCGCGCAGCTTGCCCTTGAGGTCCAGGTCCGCGTCGAGGTTGAGGGTGCCGTTGTTGATCGACCCCTTGCTGCGCAACGGCCCCGCCAGGGTGCCGGGCAATTCGCCGAGCCAGTACGCCGGGTTGATGGCCGACAACGCCAGGGCCGTGTCCCAGGCAATACCCTCGGCAAATTGCAGGTCCAGGTGCCCTTCGGCCTTGCCCTGGCCGGCGGTGAGCTCAAGTTGCGGCAAATGGATCTGGGTCAGGTCGCCGCTGAACGGGCTGCCCAGGCTGAAGGCGCCGGCGGGCCCATCCAATGCGGCCTGGAAATGGCCGAGGTAGTTGCCATCGGTGTACGAGACTTCGCCGTCGAAGCGGCGCACGCTCACTTGTGGCTCATCGATCAGCGGGTAAAGCCGATGCCAGGGGAAATCCAGCCAGGCGATCTTGGCGTCGGCGCTCAGGCCCTCGCGCCAGTCCACCTGGCCGCTGAGCTTGAGGCTCTGCTGCTCGCCAGCGTCCAGGTCTAGGGCGGCGATCTGCGCGCCTTTGGCGTCCACCTTGCCTTGCAGCAGCAACGCCACGGGGCCTTTCTCGGCCGGCAGGATCGCCTTGCCGAGCAGTTGGTAACCGGTGTCCAGGTCGCCCTCGCCGGTCAACTCGAGCTGATTGAGCACCAGGGTGTCCGGCAGGTCGGCGCTCGCCTTGAAGCCGTCGGCGGTGATGCGCACCTTGGCCGGCAGGTGGTCGGCCAAGGGTTGCAGCTCGCCCACCAGACGGCCTTGCAGGTAACCGCGGCTGTCAGCGCTGAGGTTGAGCGTCTTGAGCAGGTCGCCATCGACGTTCAAGTCCAGGGTCCAGGGCACGTCCCCCGGTGCGGGCAGCGTCAACTGGCCGGCGGCCTTCAGCGGCCAGTCCGCGCCGGGTTTCAGCAGACCGGAAAGCTGTAGGCTCAGTGCGTCGCGTTGCAGTTGCAGCGAGTCGATCCGCAAGCCCTCGGCCGTCCAATGGGCCGCCAATTGCAAGCCCTTGAGCTGCTCGCTGCCATTGAACAGCAGGCGAGCGACCTGCACCTCTCCCAGTTCGATGGCCACCGGCAAGTCCAGGTCGGGCAAGCTGATCGGACCGCTGCTCGGCTCATCGGCGGAAGGCGGAAATTGCAGGCTGATCTGATCGGCCTTGAGCCGTTCGATGCACAAGGTCAGACGGGTCAGGCACAGCGGCGACCAGGCGAAGATCAGCCCATCGACTTCTATCCGACTGCTGTCCTGTTGCCATAGCAGATGATCGGCGCTCCATTGCCCGCCAAGGCGCCCCTGGAAATTGTCCACGCTCAGCCCTGGCACCAGGCCAAGGGCCCAGCGGCTGCCGAATGCGCTGCCCAGGATAAGGCCCAGCGCCAATACCACCACGGCCAGCAGCGTACCCAACGCCAGCAGCGTTACCTTCAAACCACGACTCACAATTCGGGCCCCATGGAAAAGTGCAAACGAATGCCACCCTCATCGTCCAGCGCATGGGCCAGATCGAGGCGGATCGGGCCCACCGGCGACACCCAGCGCACACCGATACCCACGCCGGTCTTGAGGCTTGGCAATTCAAGATTGTTGAACGAATTGCCCTGGTCGACGAAGGTCGCCACCCGCCATTTCTCTGCGACCGAATACTGGTATTCGAGACTGCCGGCCACCATGTAGCGGCCGCCGATGCGATCACCCTCGGCGTTCTCCGGCGACAGGCTCTGGTAGTCGTAGCCACGCACGCTCTGGTCGCCGCCGGCAAAAAAGCGCAGGGACGGCGGGATGGATTTGTAGCCATTGGTCGCGCTGCCCCCGACCTGGGCGCGGGCCAGCAGGCGGTGCTTATCGAACACGGTGGTCAGACCCTTGACCATGGCGGTGCCGTAGACGAGGTTGTTGTCCGAACCCAGCCCTTCCTTGGCGACCTTGGTGTCGAACTGCAAGCGGTAGCCGTTGTGCGGGTCGATGCGGTTGTCGCTGCGCAGGTAGGAATAGCTGACGCCCGGCATCAGCAACGTGCTCAAGCCCGAATCGTCGCCGAGGCGGTATTCCTCGCGCTGCCATTTGAGCGACACCACCCGTTGCCAGCCGCTGGGCAACTTGCTGTGCCATTCCGGGCCGACGGTCAGCAGCTTGCTGAGGGTGTCGGTGCCGGCCAACTCTTCGTACTGGTAGCCGCCGGCGTAGCGCAGCTTGTCGGTCAGCGGTGGGTCAAGCGGCACGTCGTACCATAGGCCGACGTTCTGTCGGGGCGCCGAGACTTCGGCCTCCCAGCCATAACTGTGGCCCTGGGGGTTGACCCAGTGACGCGTCCAGTTGGCCTTGGCCCGCGGGCCGACGTCGGTGGAAAACCCCAGGCCCAAGCCCATGGTACGGGGCTTGCGGGTGTCGAGCTTGACCGCCACCGGGATCACGTTATCGGTGGCCGCGGTCGGTGCCGCGTCGACCCGCACGCCTTCGAAGTAGCCGCTCGACTGCAAGGCCTGGTTGAGCTCGGCAATGAGTTCGGAGTCGTAGGGGGTGCCCGCCTTGAACGGCACCATGCGCCGCAGCAGGTCTTCGTCGAACGGCGTATCGCCCTCGAAATTCACCGGGCCCAGGGCGTAACGCGGGCCGCTGTCGTAGATCAATTCGATGTCGGCGATACCGGCCTGGGGGTCCACGGACAATTGCTGGCGAGTGAATCGCCCACTGAAAAAACCGTAGCGCGAGGCCTGGTTCTGGATCAGTCGCTTGGCGTCTTCGTAACGGCCGTGGTTGAGCACCGCACCGGGCTTGAGGCCGGGATCGTCCGGCAGGCGAAACGCCTTGAGGGACGCCGCCGGGCCCTCGACGCGCAGGGTCACGTTGCGCAGATGCACCGGTTCGCCAGGGTCAATGCTCAGGACCAGGCGCGGGTCCTTGCCGCCCTTGACCTCGCTGTCGATCTGCGGCTGGTAGTAGCCCAGCGCCTGGGCAGCCTTGCGGGCCTGCTCCTCGGCGCCGCGGCTGAAGCGCAACAGCGCCTCTTCGTCGCGATCGCCCACCCCACCGATGTAACCTTCTACGTTGGCCTTGAGTGCGTCGTTGGCCGGCTTGACCCGTACCTCCAGTTCACTGTTCGCCAGCGCCGCGCAGCTGAGGGACAGCATGAGCACGCCGCTGGTCATTCTTCCTGAAACATTCATGGCGCGGATGCTATCACGGGCTTGGGAGCCTGATAGAGCCAGACTCGTCCTAAAAGTTCGTCCGATCAGGCCGTTGCGCTGTGCAGGACCTGCGGATTGGCGTGGAAAAACACGTGTTCGCGGATCGGTCCTACGGCAATCTCGCCGATTTCCTCGTAGCCCTGGCGCTTATAAAAATCCAGGTAACGGGGGTTGCCGGTGTCCAGCACAACGCCTTGGGAATGCTCATCCACCGCGCACCAGTTGTGCACGGCCGTGAGTAATTGCTCGCCATAATGCTGGCCTTGGAACTGTGGGTGAATGCCCAGCAACGGCAACACATGAACCGCATCCGACGGCAGGCAGGCCGTGACCGCCGCGTGGTACTCCAGGTAGCGCCGGGTGCAGCGAAAACCCGTGCTCAACACCATGCGCAACCGCCACGCCCAGCTTTCGGTGATGCCCAGGCGCCGCTGTGGCGGGGCGATCAAGGCGATGCCGATGAGCCGATCGTTGACCAGCAGGCCGATGGCCGGCAGGTCCTGGAGAAAATGCTGCTTCACCAACTCCCGCACCGTGGCCCGCACTCGCTGCTCGTAGCCGGGACGCTCGGATTCGAACAGGAAGCTGAAGGTCGGCTCATGGCGATAGGCCTGGTACAGCAACGAACGGGCTTCGCGGGAATAACCGCTGTCGAGCATATGGATGTCGGCGAGGGCGGTGGCGGTTTCAGGCATGGTGGCGGATCTCCTGGGCGGGCTCGGTGAGGCCCTGCTCTTATTGACTACGAACCCGGCAGGGCTGTGATCGTTCCTACAAGCAAAGGACATTAGCAGCGCATTTGTCCTACTGCCACGCTGGCCCCCTTCCGACATGTCAGCTAGCATCGCAGTTTTGCCAGGACTGCCGACCATGAAGATCGTCTCCTTCAACATCAACGGGCTGCGCGCCCGTCCTCATCAGCTGGCGGCGCTGATCGACAAGCACCAGCCGGACGTGATCGGACTGCAGGAAACCAAGGTCCACGACGAGCAGTTCCCGCTGGCCGAGATCCAGGCCCTGGGTTACCACGTGCACTACCACGGGCAAAAGGGCCACTACGGCGTCGCCCTGCTCTCCCGCCAGCCGCCACTGAGCCTGTACAAGGGTTTCGAAAGCGACGACGAAGACGTCCAGCGGCGCTTCATCTGGGGCACCTTCGCCGATGCCAACGGTGTGCCGGTGACGATCATGAACGGCTATTTCCCTCAAGGTGAAAGCCGCGACCACCCGACCAAGTTCCCCGCCAAGGAACGGTTCTACAACGACTTGCAGCAATTGCTGGAAAGCCGCTTCAGCAACGATCAGCCGGTGGTGGTGATGGGCGACGTGAACATCTCCCCGGAAGACTGCGACATCGGTATCGGCCCGGACAATATGAAGCGCTGGCTGAAAACCGGTAAATGCAGCTTCCTGCCGGAGGAACGCGAGTGGATGGCCCGCTTGAAGAACTGGGGCCTGGTGGACAGCTTCCGCCACCTGAACCCGGACGTCTGCGACCGTTTCAGCTGGTTCGACTACCGCAGCCGCGGCTTCGAAGACGAACCCAAGCGCGGCCTGCGCATTGACCTGATCCTCACCTCCCATGGCCTGCTGCACCGGGTCAAGGATGCCGGCGTCGACTATGAACTGCGGGGCATGGAAAAGCCGTCGGACCATGCACCGATCTGGCTGCAACTGAGCTGACCGCAACCACAGGTACTGGGCCACCACAGGGGTTGGGGTTTGCCTTGAGCCTGTGATCGCCACAGAATCCATTGTGGGAGCGGGCTTGCCCGCGAAGGCGCCGGGTCAGTCGATGGCGAGGTTGGCTGTAAGGCCGCTTTCGCGGGCAAGCCCGCTCCCACAGTTTTTTGGGTTTGCCTTGGGTCTGTGATCGCCACAGATGGATCGGTCGCCTCGCTGTCATCTTTCAGTCACCTGACTGACTTAATCTTCCGGCACTTCCTCAGGTTCTGAAGGTGCCGGCATGCGGCTGTGGTTGGGTGTGTTGATGGGGCTCTGGTTGCCGCTCGCGACGTGGGCCGGCAGCTTGCCGGTGCCTGAGCGTGGACCGGCACTGCGCATCCAGGGCTCCAACACCATCGGCGCGGCGCTGGGGCCGGCGTTGGTCAAGGGCTTGATGGAAGATCAGGGCCTGCTCAAGGTCAGTGCCGAAATCACCGGCCGGGATAACGAACAGCGCATCGTCGGCCAGACCCGCGATGGTCGTCGGGTCGAAGTCGACATCGCTGCCCACGGCTCCAGCACCGGTTTCGCCGCCCTCAAGCAGGCCAGCACCGACCTGGCGGCCGCATCCCGGCCGATCAAGGACAGCGAGCTGAAGGAACTGTCAGCCCTCGGCGATCTGAAAAGTCCTGCCGCCGAGCAGGTCATTGCCATCGACGGCCTGGCGATCATCCTTCATCCCCAGAACCCGCTGCGTCAGCTCGATACCGTGCAACTGGCGAAGATCTTCAGCGGCGAGGCAAAGACCTGGGAAGCGGTGGGCAGCGTGGGCGGACCGATCCACCTGTACGCCCGGGATGAACAATCGGGCACCTACGACACCTTCAAGGAACTGGTGCTCAGCCGACAAGGCAAGCGGCTGGATCCTACAGCGCGACGCTTCGAATCCAGCGAACAGTTGTCGGACGCCGTCAGCCAGGACCCGCAAGGCATCGGTTTCATCGGTTTGCCCTACGTACGCCAAGCCAAGGCACTGGCGATCGTCGACGGCGATTCCCAACCCATGTTGCCGCTGAACACCCTGATCGCCACCGAGGACTACCCGCTGTCCCGCCGGCTGTTCTTCTACCTGCCGCCGTGGGACCAGAACCCCTGGGCCCAGGCATTGGTCGACTTCACCCAGAGCGACAAGGGCCAGGCCATCGTCGCGACCAACGGCTTCATCGCCCAGACCGTACGAGCCATGTCGGTGACGCCAAACGCGCTGATGCCCGAGGGTTACCAGGCCCTGAGTCGCCATGCACAACGCCTGTCCGTGAACTTCCGCTTCGAAGAAGGCAGCGCCAGCCTCGACAACAAGGCCCACCAGGACCTGGGGCGGGTGCTCGACTACATAAAGCAGCACGGCAAGCTCGACCGACGTGTGACACTGGTGGGTTTCGGCGACGCCAAGGACGACCCGGCACGCGCCGACCTGCTGTCCAAACTGCGGGCCATGGCCGTGCGCCGCGAACTGGTCAAGAACGGCGTGACACTGCGCGAGGTACGTGGCTTCGGCGCGCTGATGCCGGTGGCGGCCAACAGCGAGGATGAAGGCCGGATCCGCAATCGGCGGGTGGAGGTGTGGGTTTATTGAGACCTTGGCAGCTCCCTGTGTCCCTGTGTCCCTGTGTCCCTGTGTCCCTGTGTCCCTGTGGCGAGGGGATTTATCCCCGCTGGGCTGCGAAGCAGCCCCAAAGCCAGACGCTGCGGTGTGACAGAGGAACCGTGCCAGCCGGTTTTACGACTGCTTCGCAGCCGAACGGGGATAAATCCCCTCGCCACAGGAAACGCGTGTTTACTCCGTTCGTTTCGGTGTAGGCACAGGCGCCCTCACCTTGCGCCATTGCCTACAACTACGCCAGAATCCGCCGGCTTGTGCACCTTGGGGCTGGGCTTTATCGTTTTCCGGTCGCTGACAAATCAGTGATCGGGTTTGGTAGCCCGGGCTTTCGGTGCATAGCGTCACCTCTGCAAGTGCAATGCGCACTTCGCTTTTTGGTGGCCATGCGCAGGGTCTCTTCGGAGGCGCCGGCTCCGATGCCCGGTCTACCAACCTTCGTATGGCCACCACCCTTCGTTTGGTAGCGAAAAGGCGATGGCTCCCATTCAGATGCATCGGAGTTTCATCATGTTCAAAGTTACCCCCAACCCACCGGAAACCGATCCGGACTCAAGCGCCTTCGACAAAGCCGCCGACCGCGCCCTCGACTTCTACCTCAAGCCCAAGCCCACAGAACCCACCTCCGATCCAGGCCAACTTTTCACCGTCGTCAACGGCATCGACACCGAATGCCTGCTTGCCAACCTCAGCGAAACCCTGGCGTCGGCCAATGCGATGGTCAGCGACCTGGCGTTTGAACTGGACGGCTCCAGGCGGCATGTGGCGCTGGGCATCCAGCAGTTGATCGAGCTCGGCAGCCTGCTGGCGAACCGGGCGCTGGATAACGTCGACCCGCGTTAGTCAACCAACACATAACCCTTGTGGGAGCGGGCTTGCTCGCGAAAGCGGAGTGTCAGGTACCCTTCATCAACTGACACACCGCCTTCGCGAGCAAGCCCACTCCCACAGGGTTTGAGTCGATCACACTATTGGACGCAACTATCGCTTCGCCAACTCCATGATCATCCGCGACAACAGGTAAACCCGAGGCACCACGCTCTCGACCTCGGCGTATTCCTCGGGGGTATGGATGTTGCCGCCGACGATGCCAAAGCCGTCCAGCGTCGGCGTGCCGACGCCGGCGGAGAGGCTGGCATCCGCCGCGCCGCCGCTGCCTTCTTCGGTGAGTTTGCGGCCCAGTTCGCCATAGATGCCTTGGGCCATCGCCATCAGGCGATCCGATTCCGCGGTCTGCGGCATCGGTGGCAGGCCGCGCTTGAGGCTGGTGGTGACCTCGGTGTC
This sequence comes from Pseudomonas sp. MS646, assembly GCF_036693845.1. Lineage (NCBI taxonomy): Bacteria > Pseudomonadati > Pseudomonadota > Gammaproteobacteria > Pseudomonadales > Pseudomonadaceae > Pseudomonas > Pseudomonas sp. MS646. The sequence goes on along the minus strand of NZ_CP144763.1, from coordinate 2,151,925 downwards.
GGCGATCAACTTGTCTTGCGACACCCGGGCCAGGTCTTTTTCGAGGCGGTCGAACTCTTCCGGCACCGCCGCGCGCACGTCGGCCTTGGCGCTGGCCTTGTCGGGAATCACATTGGTCCTGTCGCCGGCCTGGATCACGGTGAAATTGATGGTGGTTTTCTTTTCAACATCGCCCAGCTTGCCCAACTGCAGGATCTGGTGCGCCGCTTCCATCGCCGCATTGCGCCCCAGCTCCGGCGCAACACCGGCGTGGGACGCCTTGCCCTTGACCTCCAGCAACGCCGTGGCACTGCCCTTGCGCCACACCACCAGGCCATCCGCCGGGCGGCCCGGCTCGAGGTTGAGGGTCACGTCATGGACCTTGGCGGTTCTTTTGATCAGGTCGGTGGCGGCGTCCGAGCCGGTTTCTTCGCTGGCATCGAGCAGGAAGGTGATCTGTGCGTAGTCCTTGAAATCCAGATCCTTGAGGATCTTCAAGGCATAGACCCCAGCGACGATGCCGCCCTTGTCATCCATCACCCCCGGCCCGTAGGCCCGCCCATCCTTGATATGGAACGGACGCTCGGCGGCAGAGCCCTCCTTGAACACGGTGTCCATGTGGGCCATCAGCAGAATCTTCGCCTTGCCGCTGCCCTTGAGGGTCGCAAGGATGTGCTGGGTGCCGTCCGAGTTCGGCACTTTCTCGATGGTGGCGCCCAACTTTTTCAATTCTTCGATGGTGATGTCGCCAACCTGGGTCAGGCCCGGCACATACCCGGAACCGGAGTCGATGTTGACCAGTCGTTCCAGCAGTTTCAGGGCCTCGCCCTTGTACTGTTCGGCGTGGGCCAGGACCTGCTGCTGGGGCTGCGCGAAGGCAACGGGCGAGAGCGCGCCGAGGGCCAGGCTCAGGCCGAGGCTGACGGCCAGGCGGGTGCGAAGAGCGGTCATCGTCATGATTTCATCCTTGTTCGTTGCGAAAGAGTGCACAGGCACCCTACCCGACTCTGGACCAGGGCTCTAGACCGCAGAGGGCTGATTGGGACATTTGCCGAGGCTTGCCTCATCAAAAGCCTTGGCTCGCCGTGAATTTTGGCTATACATGACAAGGGGGTCCGGCACATCCCGAGGAAGGAGGCCCATGGGCAGTTACCAGGTGTTGATCATCGGCAGCGGGTTTGGAGGCCAGTGTGCGGCGGTCAATCTGCTCAAAGCAGGGTTCGAGGATTTCCTGATGATCGAGCGTCGGGACTTTTTCGGCGGCACCTGGTGCCAGAACACTTACCCTGGCGCGGCGGTGGACGTTCCCTCTCCCCTGTATTCCCTGTCGTTCGCCGCCTACGACTGGCGTCAGATGTTCGCCGGGCAGGACGAATTGCACCGCTACACCCAAACCGTGATCGAGCGTTTCAAGCTGCGGGACAAAGTGCGGCTGGGGACGAACGTAGAGCGTGTGGAATGGGACGACAGCGCCCGGCAGTGGGTGGTCCAGACCAACCACCAGGTCTATCGCGCACAGTTCCTGATCAATGCCACCGGGCCCCTCAGCCAGCCGGTGATCCCGGCGTTCGACGGTCGGGAGCGCTTCAAGGGCCAGGCCTTTCATACCAACCAGTGGGACCCTGCCTACGACTATCGCCACAAACGCGTGGCCATTGTCGGCAGCGGTGCCAGCGCCGCCCAGGTGATTCCGGCCATCGCCCCCCAGGTCGAGCACCTGCACGTGTTCCAGCGCACGCCGCACTGGGTGCTGCCACGTCCCGATCACACGTTCAACCGCCTGGAGCGCTGGCTGCTGGGCCTGGCCCCGGTGCGCACGCTGTTGCGCTGGTCGATCTACTGGCAATTCGAGACCCGCGTGATTGCCTTCAAGTATTCGCGGCCGGCGGTGCGCATGGTCCAGCGCAAGGCATTGAAACTGCTGAAACGCCAAGTGCCCGACCCGCAGCTGCGCAAGCGCTTGACCCCGGACTACCTGATCGGCTGCAAGCGCGTCATCCTCTCCAGCACGCTGTACCCGGCGCTGTGCCGGCCCAACGTCAGCGTGCACGGGCAGGAACAAGGCATTGCCGCCCTCGACGAAACCGGCATCATCACCCGCGACGGCCGGCACATCGCCTTGGACCTGATCGTCTGGTCCACCGGCTATGACGCCACCGACGGGGTGATTTCCTACCCGGTGACCGGCAAGCACGCCACCGAGCTGCGCGCAGTCTGGGACCCATATCCACGGGCGTACCTGGGCACCAGCCTGCCGGGCTTTCCCAACCTGTTCATCGTTACCGGGCCCAACACCGGCATCGGCCACACCTCGGCGCTGTTCATCATCGAAGCGCAGATGAACTACATCCTCGACTGCATCCGCACGGTGAAGCGGCAAAACCTGCGCTGCATCGAAGTGCAGCCAGCGGCGGAACGACGCTACACGGACATGATCCACCGGGAAATGCAGCGCACCGTCTGGAAATCCGGCGGCTGTCACAGCTGGTATCAAAGCAAAAGCGGCCATGTGATCGCGATGTTCCCAGGTTTCAGCTTCACTTATTACTGGCTGACCCGCCGGCTGAAGCCGGCGGATCACATCCTGTCGTAACCCATGGAGGGCGTGACATGCTGGTGTTGTGCGCAGTTCTTGCCGTGTTTATCGCCTGGAGCTGGTTGACGTATCCGGGCATCGGCCATGTGTTGTATGACCTGAGCATGGCCCTGGAGGCGCGACTTTACCGGTTGCACAAGATCACCGTGCCGATCAGCGAGATGACCGTATCGACCTGGCAGGGCGGACCCTATGAAGCGTCCGGCAGCATCCTGATGCTGCACGGCTACAGCGCTGACAAAAACCTCTGGCTGCGCTTTGCCCGGCACTTTGTCGGCGACTACCGGGTGGTGGTTCCCGACCTGGCCGGCCATGGCGAGACCGGCTTCAAGGCCGGCGGCGGTTACGACATCCCGACCCAGGCCCGGCGCGCCATCGAGTTGCTCGACGCCTGCGGGCTGGACAAGGTCCATGTGATCGGCAACTCCATGGGCGGCTACCTCGCGGCATGGCTGGCGGCCACCTATCCCGAGCGCGTATCGACCCTGGCGCTGATCGACCCCGCCGGCGTCACCGCACCCGAGCCGAGCGACATGGAGCGTCACCTGGCCGCCGGGCATAACCCGTTCCTTGTGCACTCGCGGGATGAGTTCGCGCCGTTCTACGCCATGACCATGGCCTCGCCGCCCTGGGTGCCGAGCGTGGTGCTGGCGGCATTGGCGCAACGCTACGAGCAGCGCCGGGATGAACTGGCGGAGATCTTCGTCGACTTTCGCGCCAGCCCGCCGATGGAACCGCGCCTGTCCCAGATCCGCGCGCCGTCGCTGTTGCTCTGGGGCCGCAAGGACCGGCTGATCGACGTCAGCAGCGTGCCGGTGTGGAGCAAGGGTATCGCGGACCTGCGGGTGGAAATCTGGGACGGGGTCGGCCATATGCCCATGGTCGAGAAGCCAAGGAAAACCGCGGCGTTGTACCGGGAGTTTCTCAAGGGTCTGGGGCAGTAGCCGCCCCCTGGCACGGGTCAGTCCCTGGCAGAATGAAGTCCTGAAGATTCTTCGTTTGTCGGCACCGGCGAAGGCTGCGATCTTTCGTGCAACTTCTTCCTCCCGATAGCCATAGCCAGGAACGCCCACCATGAGCTTCGTCAGCCCCGACCTGATCCGTCAACGCTTCTCCCGAGCGATGTCCGACATGTACCGCGACGAGGTGCCGTTGTATGGCGCGTTGATGAAGCTGGTGGAGCACACCAACGCCCAAGTGCTGGCCGAAGACCCGTCGCTGGCCGCGCACCTGCGCAGCACCGGCGAACTGCAACGCCTGGACCTGGAACGCCACGGTGCGATCCGCGTCGGCACCGCGGCAGAGCTCAACACCCTGGGGCGACTGTTCGCGGTCATGGGCATGCAGCCGGTGGGCTACTACGACCTCACGCCGGCCGGGGTGCCGGTGCATTCCACCGCGTTCCGCGCCGTGCATGAAAGCGCGTTGCAGGTCAGCCCGTTCCGGGTGTTTACCTCCCTGCTGCGCCTGGAGTTGATCGAGCACACCGAACTGCGAGCGTTTGCCGAATCCGTGCTGGCCAGGCGGCAGATCTTCACCCCCGGCGCGCTGGAACTCATTGCCCTCGCCGAACGTGAGGGAGGCCTGACCGAGCCCCAGGCGGACGACTTTGTCCGCCAGGCCCTGGAAACCTTCCGTTGGCACCACAGCGCCACTGTCACGGCGGACCAATACCGACAACTGAGCGCGCAACATCGGCTGATCGCCGACGTGGTGGCCTTCAAGGGCCCGCACATCAACCACCTGACGCCGCGGACCCTGGACATCGACATCGTCCAGGCCCAGATGCCCGTGCAGGGCATCACGCCCAAGGCGGTGATCGAAGGCCCGCCCCGTCGCCAATGCCCTATCCTGCTGCGCCAGACCAGCTTCAAGGCCCTCGATGAACCCGTCGCCTTCACCGATCAGCCCGACGGCCAGGGCAGTCACAGCGCCCGTTTCGGCGAAATCGAACAACGCGGCGCCGCCCTCACGCCCAAGGGCCGAGCACTCTACGACCAACTGCTGAACGCGGCCCGCGATGCGCTGGGCGAGTTTCCCAACGAGGCCAATGCCCTGCGCTACGACGCATTGATGAGCGAGCACTTCGCGGCCTTCCCGGACGACCACGAAGCGCTGCGTCACCAGGCACTGGCCTACTTCCGCTATTTCGTGACGCCAGAAGGCCTCGCCGCCAAGGGCACCCTCGAACCGCAGGCCCCTCTGGAACGCTTGTTGGAACTGCGCTACCTGCGCGCCGAACCCCTCGTGTACGAAGACTTCCTGCCCGTCAGTGCCGCTGGCATCTTCCAGTCGAACCTTGGCGACGCCGCCCAGAGCCACTACGCCGGGCAATCCAACCGCCAGGCCTTTGAAGAAGCCCTGGGACGCTCGACCATTGATGAACTGGGGCTGTACGCACAGACGCAGCAGCGCTCGATCGATGAATGCATGGCCGCGCTGGGCGTGTAGGAACGGACTGTCGGGTACGTCGGCAGGAAATTGCGTTGATCCGCGCAAGCCTTGAGGCGTTTTTCCTGCCCAGATGCGATAGCCATAGGCCGGCAACTCACTCAACAGATTGATTTATATGATCTTTTAAGAAATGGCATAGCTCTTGATAACCGTCGGGTCCCCTGGCACGACTTCCGTCCCAGGCTATCCAGGAAGGAGAGCATCCATTGGCTACCCCCGCGTACATGGTTATCAAAGGTCGTAAGCAAGGCCTGATCACAGCCGGTGCCTTTTCGGCCGAATCGGTTGGCAACATCTACCAGGAGGGTCGTGAAGACCAGATCATGGTGCAAGGTTTCCAACACCACATTACCCGCCCTCGAGACTCCCAATCCGGTCAAACGACCAGCCAGCGCGTGCATCATCCTCTGATCATCACAAAAGTGTTCGACAAGGCCACGCCTCTGCTACAGCAGGCGCTCACAAGTGGCGAAACCTTGGAAAAAGTCGAGATCCAGTGGATGCGGACTTCGGCTGAGGGCACCCAGGAACACTACTTCACCACCACGATGCTTGACGCGGTCATCGTTGAGATCAAAGACTACATGTTCAACTGCCAGGATCCGGCGAACGCGCACTTCACTCATCTGGAAGACGTGCATCTCTCGTATCGCAAGATCACCTGGAACCACGAGGTCTGCGGCACGATGGGCAGCGATGACTGGCGCGCACCTGCCGCAGGCTAGGTCCAGCCAGATGCTCGATGCACCCGCCAGGGCTGGTTTGGCGGTGTGCACGGGAAGAGGAGAACATTAACGCCAAGGGTGTTCGCCCAGTGCAATGGCCTCGGCATTCCATGCACTGGTAAAGAGCCTGACACTGGGCGAACGGACACAATCATAGTGGAAGCTGCAGAGTATGTCCGCCGACCACGTTTAAATAATTGTTTATGTATGGCGCACTGTTTAAAACTCAGGGTTTTATTACAGTGCCGAATGCAACCACCGTGTCGGTAACACTTATACAGACACGTCTACAAAAACAATCAAGCAGTACAAAAAAACTTCACGCCGAGTCCTGCAACGGGACTCGGCAAGTTAAACAGTCATTCACCCATCACTTCTGAAATCGGCAACGCCAAATACTCGTGCGCATCAACCACGCCGTGCGGTTTTCTGCGCGTCGGTATCCCCCGCCTGTTCATCGCCGCCCTCATGCTTGCGCTTGGCAGGATCATTAGGGCGCAGCGCGTCGTGTCGCGCTCCACCTCACCGGGCATCGCCGGTTCGTCAGGGTTGCGCTGGGTGGATTCGGTGCGGTGTTTCATGACGGACTCCTTGAGTCTTTTTCAAGCGTGCAATCAGGCATCGGGGTCGTCGACTTCTTGCGCGACGTTGGCTTGCGGGGAGCGTTGGTGCAGTTGCTCGGCCTTGGCCTTCAACGCCTGCCACTGCTCCAGATCGATGGCACCCTGGCCGAACAGGTCGTTGGCCACCTGCATCAGCGCGGTGAAATGAGCATCGGGCGATTGCTGCCAATAGGCCTGGTCGTCGAACAGCCGCTGCCAATCGGCCAGCGACCCAGGTGTGAGGTCATCGCTCATAGCGGGCTCCTGCGAGACGTTCATAAGCTATGAGGGCCGAGGTTCGTGAGGAGTTCCGGCGATTATCAATAGCCGGTCATTTCCAGATAACCGTTGCCGCCGTGGCTGCCCTCCAGCCGCACCGGCCCTTCCCAATAGGGAATGCGCAGGTCCATCCAGGCGGCAGGGTTCAAGGCTTCGGTGGTCACGTCAAGGTGCTTGCCGGGCACCTTGATCGACCAGCGCACCGGCATTGCACGGCCGGCGACCTTGGCCGTGCCCAGCGGCGCCAGCTCGATGTCACCGGCCTGCAACGCTTGCGAATGGCCCTGGGCATCGATCCAGGTGCCGGTGAGGTAGGGCGCGCCGTCCTTGTGGCGCATGCGGTAGAGCATCAGGTGTTCGCCGCTGTCCAGGTGCAGGGAGAACCAGTCCCAGCCAGTCTGGTTGGCCGTCAGCGGTTGGCTGCTCCACTCCCGATCCAGCCAGGCCGGGCCACTGACCGTGTAGCGCTGGCCGTCGATTTCCAACTGGCCGCTGGCCTGGAAAAAAGGCTGGCTGTAGTAATACGAAGCCTGGCCCTGCTCGGACTTCTGGCTGAAACCGTTGTCCCCTTGCAGCACCAACGGTCGGGTCGAAGTAAGCCGCAGTGCGTAGCTGAACCGCGAGTCGTGGGCCTTCAACTGCATATCCGCCAACGGATCGGCACTCGACGCCTGGGTGCCGAACTGCCAGTCATCGATCCAGGCATTGAAAGGCACCGCCTGCACCCCGGCCTGCCCTACGCCACCACGGGCATAACGCTCGGCGGCATGGTGCACGGTGGCGGACGTGACCGCCGCGTGACCGAGCCAGATCGTCTGGTTGCGCCAGCCGTCGGCCTGGGGCGCGGCGTCCAAGGCGCTGCGAAACAGGGTCCACTGCACGCCGAAGTCACGGCCCTGAGCGTCCTTGAGATTGGCGGTGACGTACCACCACTCGATACGAAAGCCTTCGTGGGCGCCATGATCGGCCGGGAAACTGAACGTGCGCCCCGGCACCACCGGGGTGAAGGCGACGGCCTGGTCGCCGAGGCCGGCAAAGCCCTTCTCCGGCGCCGGCGGGTTGTCGCAGCCGCCGAGCAACGACGCCAGCAGCATCAGGCCAACTCTGAGCTTCATGGGCCCTCCTCGGAAAAATGCCTGAGCAAATCCGCAGGTTGCGTACGGTACAACGCGTACAGCGGCCAGGCCGATGCCAGCAGCGTGGCGAACATCGCCAGGGCCAGCAAATGGGCCAGTTGCAATGGGAAGACCTGCAACGGCAGCCTCCAACCAAAGGCCTGCACGTTGATCACCGTGTCCAGGCACCAGGCCAGGGCGATGCCCAGCGGCAAAGCGAGCACCAGGGTCAGCAACGCCAGCAGCCAGGTCTGGCCGAGGTTGAGCAGCATCAACTGGCGGCGGGTCACCCCCAATGCCCACAACGGAGCCAACTGGCCGAGACGACTCTGGCTCTGGGTCAGCAGGCTGATGAACAACGCGACGCCGGCGACCGCCAGGGTCAGGCTGTTGAGGGCGGCGGTGGCGGCAAAGGTGCGCTCGAACACCTGGGTCGACCAGCCTTTGAGCCGGGCCTGATCGACGATACGGCTGTCATCCAGGTGGAAGCGACTTTGCAACGCGTTCACCAGCGCCGGGATCGCGGACGGCTCGATCCGCAGGTTGAAGCGATACGGCGTCAAGTGCGGCCAGTGCGCCAGCAGGTGGTCGGCGTTGATCAGCACGTGGCCCTTGGGGTTGCCGTAGTCGGCGTAGATCCCGACGATCCGTGGCGTCCATGGCCCCTGCGGGGTCGGCAGGGTCAAGCGCTCACCGATCGTCACCTTGAGACGCCGCGCCAGTTGCTCACTGAGCATCAGCGTGTCGGCATCGGCCAGTTGCGCCCACGGGTCGCCGTCGGACGCCTCCAGCAGTGGCCAGTGCTGGCGATACGCAGGGTGATCGATGATGCCGAAGAGGTCTGTCGGCCACCCGCGCAGGGGCACCGAGACTTGCCAGTTGGGCAGCACCGCGGTGACGGCCGGTTGCTGCTTGAGCCAGGCGTGCAGCGCTGCGGCCTGGAGCGGGGTTTGCGGGCTGACATACAACTCCGAGGTCAGCCGTTGTTCAAGCCAATGGTTGAAGGTCTGGCGGAAACCCGAGGTCATGCTGCCGGCGCCAATGTTCGCCGCCAACGCCAGCAACAAGGCCATCAGCGCCAGGCTCAGCGTCGGCAGTTGCTGGCGACAATCGGCGAGAAACCACTGCCCCAGCACCGAGCGGCTACGACGCAACAACCCATCCAAGGCGCCGTTGAGCAGCACGGGCAAGGCCAGGGCGGCGCCCAGCAACAGCGCCGTCATCAAGACAAAACCGCTGGCCAGACTGTCGCCCCAGATCAACGCCGACGCGCCGATCGATGCGACCAACGCCGCTATCCAACCCTGGCGGCGCAACCGGCGTGCATGGGCCTGGTGCCAGGCCTGGGGGTTGGCCAACGCCAGCAAGGGCAGGCGCGCCGCCCGCAGCAGGCTGTCGGCCCCGGCCAGCAGCGCACCCAGCAGGCTCAGGCCGATTCCGCTGAGCCACCACCACGGGCTGAGGTTCAAGTGCCCGGCCACTTCGGCGCCGTACAACCCGCGCAAACTCGCAGCGACATCCGGCAATAACAGGCTCGCCAGCCAATACCCGCTGAGCACCCCAGCCACGCCGCCGAGCAACGCCAGCACTCCCAGTTCAAGGGCCAGGCTGGCGACCAGTCGCCGCGCACTGACCCCGCAGGCCCGCAAGGTTCGCAGCAGGCCGCGGCGTTGCTCCAGCGCCAGGCCGATCGCCGCGTGAGCAATGAACAGCCCCACCACGAACGACAGAAACCCCAGGGCATCGAGGTTCAGGTGGAAGCTTTCGGTCAGGCGCGACAGGTTATTTTCTTCATCGGCGCGCTTGAACTGCAACCGGCCATTGAACGCCTCCGGCAAGGCTGCGTTGAAGGCGGCGGGCAGCAGCAAGCGCGACACCTGGTCCGGCAGCCCGAGGGCTTGCTGGGCAAAGCCGATGTCCATCAACAGCATGCCTGGGGCCATGTCCGGCTGGACGTGCAAGGGTGGCAAGGATCGTCCATCGACGGTCCGAGGCCGATCGCCCTCGCCCATCCCCAGCGCTTGCAGGGTCTGCGGGGCGATCCAGGTGCGCCCCGGATCGCTGAAAAAAGCCACCACCTCGCTCATGTCCCGCGCCTGCCCTGCCAGTGCCGCACCGGGCGGCAGCGACACCGGGTCGATGCCCATCAGTTGCAGACGCAGGTCATCGTGCCCTTCAAGGTTCACCCGGGCCTGCACCACCGGCGACACCGGCCAGCCCTGGCGGCGCAGATCGACAAACCACTGCTGGGGAAACGGCCCGCCGCCGGGGGCGCTGAGGCTGGCCTGCGGCTCGCCGCCGATGAGCTGGCTGGCCCGGGCGTAACTGTCCCGGGCCTGACTGTTGAGTGCCAGCACGCCGGTCAACAGGCTGGTGGCGAGCCACAGCCCGGTGAGCACGCTGAAAAATTGCACCGGATGCCGGCGCCAATGGCTGAGCAGCGCCTTGAGGGTCTGAAGAAAAATCATCACCCCTGGGCCACCTGCGCGAGCCGCCCCCCCTGCAACACCACACGCTGCGCCAGGCGGGCGGCCACCCGAGGGCTGTGGGTCACCATCAACAGGCTGGTGGGACTGTCGGCCAGCAATTCCAACAACAATTGCAGCACTTCGTCACTGGTGGCCTCGTCAAGACTGCCAGTGGGCTCATCGGCCAACAACAACGGCGGGCGCGATGCCAGCGCCCGACCCAGCGCCACCCGTTGCTGCTGGCCGCCGGACAACTGCTCGGGATAACGCCGCAGCAGATCTGCGAGGCCAAGCCGCCGCACCAGGTGCGCCTGCCACGCCGGGTCGTGCCGACCACACAGCCGCGCCTGGAACGCCAGGTTGTCCGCCACCGACAGGCTGCTGATGAGGTTGAACTGCTGGAACACCAGGCCGATTTCCGTACGCCGCCAGTTGGCCAGCTGACTTTCGCTCATGCCGTCGAGCCGGTACTCGCCACTGCGGATGCTGCCGCGATCGACCTTGTCCAGCCCGGCAACCAGATGCAACAACGTGCTCTTGCCGCTGCCGGACTCCCCCATCAACGCCAGGCTGCTGCCCGGCGCCAGCGTCAAATCGACGCCCTGCAACACCGGCAGCGGGCCCTGGGGCGTAGGGTAGCTTTTGAAAACGTCGCGGACTTCCAGCATGGACAGGCTCGGATGGGAAACGTGAGGCTCAGGATAGCGGAGTTATGCGCCAAGCCCCTTCGTTGGTGCATTGTTATTGCGCTCGCCCGCTTGTCAGAGGCTGGAGGCACGTTCGTTTAGCGTTAATTTCCAGCGATCAGTCAGGGCCCGACCTGGCACGATCCCACAGGCCCAACAGTGGGCGACCTGATCAATGCCCCACGGCCATTTCTGCCTGGGTCGGTTTCGGGGTGACGATGTGGCTCAGGTCGATGTGCCGCCAGGCCGGTTTCGCCCCCAGGCGCGCGTTGAAGCGGTAGTTGAAGGTGAAATCGTCATCGGTAGGCTGGACCAGCGACCTGCCATAGACCGACTCGACGCCAGCAGTGTCGTAGCCCATCAACTGCAACAGGGTCGGGAAGATGTTGTAGTGACTCGAACGGTCCTTGTTCTGCGCCAGGGCATCACGCCAGTCGAGGGTGTGCAAGGCCTTGCCCTGGATGACCACCAACGGCACCAGCCCCTCCTCTGCCACCGGGTCGCCGCCGCAGTGGGTGTTCAGGCCCGGGTTGCCGCGCTCATGCAGGTCCTGGCCATGATCGGAGGTGTAGATCACCACGGCATGGCTCAGGTCGGCCTGCTGGAAAATGCGCCTGAAGAACTCCCCGACATTCCACAGCAACGTGTTCTGATAGGCATTGCGGTACAACACCCAATCGTCGTTCTGGCCGTTGAAACCGTCGCGCTTGCCGGTGTCGGCCACGTCCTGATACTGCCCGCGCGGCAGGGCCGGTCGATAGCTCATGAAATCGTCGGGGTATTTGTCGTGGACCGGGAAGTGCGCGCCCACCTTGTTGATCACCACCAGCTCGGCCTGGCCGTCACCCAGCAGTTCGACCAGCTTCGCCGCGGCCGCCATGTCGCGGTCGCGTACGCGCACCTGGTCGAACTGGACGAAGGCGTCGATGTCCTGTTTTTCCAGGTCGGTCATCAGGTTCTGCAGGTTGCCGCCGGTGCGCTGGGCGTCGATGTAGACCGTGCGCAGGCCCGCTTTCCTGGCGTACTGCCAGATCGATGGAAGGGTGCTGTTGATGCGCATGTAGTCGGCGCGTGTGCCGCCATAACGCAGGGTGACGTTGGTGTCGGCGCTGCAATTGGCGATGGAGGCGGCATACCCGTAGTTGAAAATCTCCACGCCGTCCGGCGCCGTTTCCAGGCCACTGTGCACGCCGGAAGGGGTATTGATGTCGAGGTAGTTGCCGGCAATGCTTTCATCGATGATCAGCACGATATCGTGGTCGATGGGCGCCGTTGACCGCGCAATACCCACCGGTTCCCGAGGGCCGACGGTGTTGTGCCAGGCCTCGTAGAGAAACAGGTTCAGGTAGGCCAGCGGCGTGTACATCACCGGTAACCCGCGGGCACCTTCCCCCGCCCGTACGAACAGCACCCCACTGAGTAACAGCACGCCCAGCACCGGTGCGGCGATGGGCAGGTATCCGGGGATCGCCAGCCGCCGCCGCGGCTTGAGCCCGACACCCAGCAACAGCAACAGGCCACCGGCCATGGCGCTGATGATCACCTCGCGATACTGGTAGGCCGCCTCCTGGATGAACCCGCCCGAATACACCAGCGACACGAACTGACTGTAGGTCAGGTAGCTGTCGGTGACCCGCGTGTACACCTCGAAGAACACCGCCGAGACGAACATCACCAGGGCGAACAGGTGCCGCACAAGCGCCAGGCGAATGTGCGCGGCCAGCCATAAGGCAATCACCAGCACCACGAACATCGCGCCGAACAGCAGTGTGGCAACACCCACGCCCAGCGCGCCCAGGCGATCGAGGTAGTACTCGTGACCCCGAACCAGGTACAGCACCAGCAACAGTTCCTTGAGGTATCGGGTCATGACGTTCTCGGTGGGGTCGTGACGTTGAAAAGAGGCGCGTTCCGGCGCCAGGAAAGCGGCGCTTTTGCGGTGCTCGGACAGGCTTCGTTTCTGCACAGTAGCAGCGGCCTTCCAAAGTGCAAGAAATGCCCTGACCAACGAGTGCGTCAAAAAAAAGTTAGCCCAAAAATGACACGATTAAGGCTCTTAAAATCGAAAAATCTATGGATTATGACCGTTCATCGCTTTCTTAAACGCCTCTAAAACCCTTTAAAACCGAGACTTTTCCAAGACAGTCAATAACTTGATATCAAAAGGCCCTGTTCTTTCGAGTTTTGCCAACACTGACAACTGTCATTTTGCTGACACGCTTTTCTGAGGCTGCGCTATACCCCCTCATAACAGTTTCATCCGAGTTACATAAACGGGTTTTTGCGAGGCGCGCCAAGAATGGACGTGAGCGTATTTGGAACGGGGTATGTGGGGCTGATCCAGGCCGCCGCGCTGGCCGATGTCGGGCATCGCGTGCTGTGCATCGACATCGACCCGAACAAGATCCGGCAACTGCAACAAGCGGTGCCGCCTATCAGCGAACCGGGCCTGTCCGGTTTGCTCGAAGAGAACATCAAGGCCGGGCGGCTGGCGTTCAGCTCCCAGGCCAGCGATGCGGTCAATCACGGCGAATTGATCTTCATCGCCGTCGGCACGCCCGCCGATGAGGACGGTTCAGCCGACCTGAGCCATGTGCTGGGCGTCACCCGCCAGATCGCCGACTTCATGGACAGCGACCGCACCTTGATCATCAAGTCCACGGTGCCGGTGGGCACGGCCGACAAAGTTGCCGACTGCGCCCGCCAGGCGCTGGCGCGCCGCGGCCTGAAGCAACTGAATGTGCGGGTGGTGTCCAACCCCGAATTCCTCAAGGAGGGCAGCGCCCTCGCCGATTGCATGCGCCCGGACCGGATCATCGTCGGCACCGCCGATCAGTTGGCCCGCGACCAGATGAGCGAGCTGTACGCGCCCTTCTGCCGCAACCACGAAAAACTGATGTTCATGGACAACCGCAGCGCCGAACTGACCAAGTACGCCGCCAACGCGATGCTCGCCACACGCATCAGCTTCATGAACGAGCTGGCCAACCTCACAGAACGCCTGGGGGCCGACATCGAAGCGGTGCGCAAAGGCATCGGTTCAGACCCGCGCATCGGCTATCACTTCATCTACCCCGGCTGCGGCTTCGGTGGCTCGTGCTTCCCCAAGGACCTGCGAGCCCTGCTGCACACCGCCGAACAGAGCGGCATGCCCCTGCGCCTGCTGCGCAGCGTCACCGACGTCAACGACAGCCAGCGGCACATCCTTTTCGAGAAGCTCGCCAAACAATTCCCCGACGGCCTGTCCGGCAAGTCGATTGCCATCTGGGGCCTGGCCTTCAAGCCCAACACCGATGACATGCGCGAAGCCCCCAGCCGCTACCTGATGGAAGCGCTGTGGCGCGAAGGCGCCCGGGTCCAGGCCTATGACCCGGAAGCCATGTCCGAATGCCGCCGTCTCTACGGCTACCGCAAAGACCTGAACCTGTGCGCCACCCGCGATGACACCCTGGAAGACGCCGACGCCCTGGTGATCTGCACCGAGTGGAAAAACTTCCGCGTAGTGGACTTCGACCTGCTGGCCAGCAAGTTGCGCGCCCGCGTGATCATCGATGGCCGCAACCTGTACAACCCCGAACACCTGGCCGCCGCCGGGCTGTTGTATCGCGGCATCGGCCTGCGGCACACCCTGCCGGACACCGCTGCACCAGGGCCGCAAGCGTGAATGTCCTGGTGACCGGCGCAGCCGGGTTCATCGGTGCACATTGCGTGCTGCGCCTGCTGCGCGACGGCCATCGGGTGTGCGGGCTGGACAACTTCAACGACTACTACGACCCGCAGCTCAAGCACGACCGCGTGGCCTGGGTGCACGAGCAGGCCGGCGAGTTCCCGCTGGCCCGGATCGACTTGAGCGACGCACCGGCCATCGATGCGCTGTTCCAGCACCACCGCCCGGAGGTGGTGATCCACCTCGCCGCCCAGGCCGGCGTGCGCTATTCCCTGGAGAACCCGCGGGCCTATGTCGACAGCAACCTCGGCGGTTTCCTCAACATCCTGGAAAGCTGCCGCCGCTACCCGGTCAGGCACCTGATCTACGCCTCTTCCAGCTCGGTGTACGGCGCCAACCCGCACACCCCGTACTCGGAGCAGGACAACGTCGACCATCCGTTGTCGCTGTACGCGGCCAGCAAAAAAGCCAATGAGCTGATGGCCCACAGCTACAGCCACCTGTTCGGCATCCCGTGCACGGGGCTGCGCTTCTTCACCGTATACGGCCCCTGGGGCCGGCCGGACATGTCGCCGATCCAGTTCGCCCGCGCCATCACCGAAGGTCGAGTGCTGTCGCTGTACAACCACGGCGAACACCAACGGGATTTCACCTACGTCGACGACATCATCGAGAGCATCGCCCGGCTGATCGACCGACCGCCCCAGGCCACTCCACAGGAGGCTTGCGAACAACCGGGCCCGGCCACCAGCCGGGCGCCCTGGCGGATCTTCAACATCGGCGGGCAGCACCCGGTGGCGCTGCGCAGCTATGTGGTGCTGCTGGAAAAACACCTGGGCCGCAGCGCCCGCATCGAACTGCTGCCCCTGCAAGCCGGGGACGTACTCAACACCTGCGCCGACGCCAGTGGCCTGGCGCGGGCCACCGGGTTCCAGCCGCGCATCGAATTGGACGAAGGCCTCGGCCGCTTCATCGCCTGGTTTCTGGAGTACTACGCGCGGCCTGCTGCCCACCCGCCGCTCGCGGCTGAACCTGCGCACGAACCTCAGCGGAGGAGTCTATGACCCGACATGAGCATGACCTACCGATCAACGCACCCGGACGCGACAAACGTGTCGACCCCGACCACCGCAGGCGCCTCGACGCGGCCATCCACCGCCAAGGCCGGGGCTGGCTGACCGGCCGCGACGGCGGCCGGCCCTGGACGGTCTCACGGACCAATCGCGTGATGGCCTGCCTCGGTGCCCTGACAATTCTGCTGATGCTCTGCCCATTGCTGCTGGGCCTGGCGCTGCTGGTCAAGTTCTCAAGCCCGGGGCCGGTGCTGTTCGTGCAGAAGCGCACCGGCTACCGCGGCCGAGTCTTTGGCATGTACAAGTTTCGCACCATGGTCGCCGACGCCGAAGCCCTCAAGGAGTCGCTGCGCCACCTCAACAAACACGGCGTCGATGCCATCGACTTCAAGATCGACAACGACCCGCGCATCACGCCCATCGGCCGGTTCCTGCGACGCAGCAGCCTCGACGAACTGCCCAACCTGATCAATGTAGTGACCGGCGACATGCGCCTGGTGGGCCCGCGGCCGACCTCGTTCAACGCCTACCGCTACAAGGACAACCACCTTGTGCGCCTGAGCATCTACCCCGGCATGACCGGCCTTTGGCAGATCTCCGGGCGCAGCAATATCGACTTCGACCAGCGCGTGGAATTGGACCTCAGCTACATCGCCGAGCAAAGCCTGATGCTGGATTTGAAGATCCTGATGATGACCCCCTTCAAAGTGTTCAGCGGCCACGGAGCGAGTTAAATGGACGGTTCGACGAATATTCTCACCATAGCAAGCCCGAGCGAGACCAACCTGACCTCGACCGTGCTCGACCCTTCCTTGCGGATACTGCTGCTGACGGCCGCCAACACCGGCACCGGCACCAGCACCAGCGCCATGGCGCTGGCCGCTCAACTGGCGCAGATGAGCACGGGGCGCGTGTTGCTGGTAGATGCCAGCCATTCGCCGCGCAACCTCAGCCAGCAACTGTCGCTGTACAAGGAGCGTGGCTTCAGCGACCTGCTGTTCAACAGCCTCGCCCCGCCCCTGTTGCAGGACTGCGTGGTGCAGATCTCCAGCCTGCCCTTCGACTTCCTGCCGCTCGGACGCCTGGGCCGCAATGCCGAACGCCTGAGCCCCGAGCAACTGCGCCCGCTGTTCCGGCAACTGGCGGCGCAGTACCGCTTCGTGGTGATCGACGCCGACGCGGTGTATTCGGCCTGCGACACGCTGGTGCTCAGCACCCAGGTGGACGGCGTGGTGCTGGTGGTGCGCGGTGAAGACACCCGCTGGGAAGTGGCCCAGGCCACTCGCCAGCGCTTGTCCCAGGCCGGCGCGAAGGTGGTGGGCAGCGTGTTCAACCGCCGCAAGTACTACATGCCCAAATGGCTCTACAACAACCTGTAAGCGTGCAGAAGGATGACGAGATGAACGCCAGAATGCTTGTCCTGCTGTTGCTGCCGCTCGCCGGTTGCTCCAGCACCACCGATACCCGTTCGATGCCGGTGCAGATCCTCACGGCCGCGCCGGCCAACGCCCAGGCCACCGACATGCCCAAGGTCGAGCAGACCCTGCGGCCTCAGGATGTGCTCGATGTGATCTTTCACATCAGCACCACCGGCCCACAGGCCTACCGCGTACAACCGGGTGACCAGGTGGCCCTGAACTTCACCGCCGCCAGCCAGCTCAACGGCACGCAACAGGTCATGCCCGATGGCAGCATTGAACTGCCGGGCGCCAACACCGCGGTCAAGGTCGCCGGCTTGACCACCGACGAAGCCCGCCTCGCGGTGCAACGAGCCTACGACCAGAAAATGCTCTTCCAGCCCAACCGCAACCAGTTGACGGTGCTGGTCACCAGCCCGCTGGCCGGCGAGAACAACCTGCGCAGCACCTTGAGTCACCCCGGCACCGGCATGAGCCGGGAAATCACCGTGGGCCGGGACGGCTATGCGAGCTTTCCGGAAATCGGGGCCGTGCCGCTGCAAGGCATGACCGTCACCCAGTTGGAGGCGTTTCTCAATGAGCGTTACGCCCAACTGCCCGGGCACATGACCGTCGATGTGCTGCTCAAGTCCACCGCCGGCAACGAGATCTACGTGCTCGGTGAAGTCGCCCAACCCGGCTCCTACCCCATCCGCCGGCCGATCTCGGTGCTTGAGGCGCTGACCCTGGCCCGCGGCACCAACGTCAAGGCCCGGCTCGATTCGGTGGTGATCATGCGCCGCAACGGCAACCAGGTCGAAGCCCGGCATTACGACGTGGAAAAAGCCCTGAGCGGCGACGCGTCGCAAATCGCCTACCTGCAACCCGAAGACATGCTGTTCGTACCCAAGACCAAGCTCGCCAGCGCCGGCGAACTCGCCAGGCAACTGGCCGACGTGGTGCTGTTCCAGGGCGTGGGGGTCAGCTTCGGCTACCGCCTCGATAACAAAGGCAGCAACAGCAACTGACCCAGGTGATCGACATGAATCCCAAGGAAAATTATCTGCACGAGTTCTTCAGGATCTTCTTCGCCAACAAGCAGTGGGTGAAGCGTGTTTTCCTGATTTTCGCCGTCATCGCCCTGGTGTTGCCGCTGATGCTCAAGCAGAGCTTCGATATCACCGCCCAGGTGATCGTGCAGTCGAAAAAAATCTCCCAGGGCGACGCCACCACGTCGCTCAACCAGGAGAACGCCACGTTCATTCCACCGTCCCTGGCGGACATGGAAACCGAGAGCAATATCCTCCGTTCGCCCGCGCTGATCCGCCAGACCATCAGCACCCTGCGCGATCAGGGCGAGTACACGCCCAGCCCCGGCATCTTCAACAGGTGGGTGAGCGATCCGTTCAAGCGCTACATCACCACGCCACTGCGTGAGTACGCCATCAACCCGCTGCGCGACGCGCTGGGGCTGGAGGTGGATCCGGTGCGTGACACCGTGCTCGATACCCTGACCGACGAAGCCGTCGAAAACCTCAAGATCGAGACCCTGCCCGGCTCCAACGTCATCTCCATCGTCTACAGCTTCGGTGACCCGGCCCAAGGCACCCGGTTCGTCGCACAACTGCTGCAGAACTACCTCGCCAGTCGCCAGGAACTGCAATCGATCGAGCTGCCGCAAACCTTCTACGAACAGAAGAAAAGCCAGTACCAGCATCGCCTCGACGGCCTGGAAAGCACCCGCCTGACCTTGCTCGAAGGCGTCGGCTCGGCGGATCCGAAGGAGGAAATCACCTTCCGCCTGAACGCCATCAACACCGAAGAACAGGCCCTGAACCTGTACCAGGATCGCCTGCTGCAAAGCCAACGCTGGCTCGACTACCTCAAGACCAGCCTGGCGTCGGCGAACAGCTCGCGGTTCAACGACTACACCTTCCCGTTCACCTTCACCACCACCGTGGACAACATCGCCTTCGAAGACCGGGAAATCAAACAGTTGGGCGAGCAACTGACCGGCCAGGTCGCCCGCTACATGAATGACCTGGCGATCTTCCAACCCGGCAGCGAACCGATGCTGCTGGCCCGGGAGCAGATCGTGCGCACCCGCCAGCAGTTCCTGAAGGTGGTGAGCAACCGGATCCAGGAACGCACCACCGACCTGGCCGTGGTCAGCTCGGTGATCAACCAGAAGGTCGAGCGCATCGCCGAGTTCAAGGAACGCATCCACCAGTTGCAGGAAACCCAGAGCAAGCTGCGGCAGATGGACACCGAGATCGACGCCCTGCATGCGGCGTTCTCCACCTACGCCCAACGGTTCGCCGAAGCCAGCACCGCCCGTTCGCTGGACAGCGACCTGTCCAACGCCCGGGTCCTGAGCCCACCCTTCGAACCGACCGCCCCGGCGTTCCCCAAACCGATGCTGATCATCGCGTTCGGCCTGTTCAGCGGCCTGTTGCTGGCGATCGCCCTGGTCTATGTGCGTGAGTTCTTCGACCATCGCTTCAAGCATCCGGCCCAGATCAGCCAACAACTGGATGTACCGGTGCTGCTGGTGATCAACGAGCAGTCCCCCGACCAGGTCAACCCGCACCGCAACTGGAGCCTGCCCAGCCTTGTCCATTGGGTGCGCAATTGAACGCGCCGTTCGGCCCGACCCGCCACAGCAGCCCCCTGTCGATCATTCACCTGCTCGACAGCGGCGGCTTCTACGGAGCCGAGCGGATGCTGCTCGATCATTGCCTGGCCACGCCCGGACAGCACCAGGTGCTGTTCCTGGCGGCGCCGCCGACCTTGATCACGCGCTTTCGCCAGGCCGGGGTCGACTGCCGCCATTGCGCCAATTGGGCCGAGCTGTTGCAGCACCTGCGCCAGCGCCGCGAGGACCGGCCGCTGATCAACACCCACAACTTCAAGGGGCTGTTGTTCGGCTGGTCCGCCGCCACGTTGCTGCGCCTGCCACTGGTGATCACCCAGCACGGCTTCACCCCGCGCAGCCCCAAGCAGCGCTTCTACACCTGGCTGAGCCTGCAACTGTGCCGCACCGGCTCGGTCAAGCGAGTGGTCTGCGTGGCCGAGAGCATTGCCGCCCTGCACCGCCAGGCCAGCGTGCGCGCGTCGAAACTCGACGTGATCCCCAACGGCTTGCCGGCGGTCACCGCGCCGCCGGCCCACCGCGCCGATGAACAGCGCTGGCGGGTCGGCTACGTCGGGCGCTTGAGCAGCGAGAAAGGCCCGGACCTGTTCCTCGACGCCATGATCCCGCTGTGCCAGCGGCATTCGTCACTGCATGCGGTGATGCTCGGCGACGGTCCGGAACGCCAGACGCTGCTCAAGCGCATCAACGACGCCGGCCTGCCGACGCGCATCGAGCTGCCGGGCTACCAGACCGACATGAACGCCTGGTGGAGTCGCCTCGATGCCCTGGTGATCAGCTCGCGCACCGAAGGCACGCCGATGATCCTGCTCGAAGCCATGCAGGCCGGTGTGCCGGTGGTGGCGTTCGGCGTCGGCGGCATTCCCGATGTCCTGCAGGACCGGCACAACGGCCTGCTCGCGACACCGGCCGACAGCCACGCACTGGCGCAACAGATCGAGACGCTGTTCAGCGAACCGCCCCTGGCGCGGATCCTCGCCGACAACGCCCGCCGCACCCAGCAGGATCGCTACGACCTGCGCACGCTGGCCGAGCGCTGGTCGCAGCTCTACATCCGCACGGCACAGGAGGCTCACCCATGATCGTCCCGCTCTCGATCATCAGCCTGCTGGGCCTGGCTTGCCTGGCGTTGCTGGCCAGTCCTTATCCGTTCCTGGCGCCAGGCGCGGTGCTGGGCCTGGTCGGTGTCGCCGTGCTGTACCGCAAGCCCGGCTGGGGGCTGCTGGGCATCGCCGCCCTGGTGCCCTTCGAAGGCCTGTTCAAGGACAACGCTTTCTCCGGCACCAAGTTCTTCGGCCTGGCCCTGGCGCTGATCCTGATGTTGCAATTGGCTGTGCACCAGCTTCCCGCCACGCGCCTGCGCAGCAACATCTGGCGGCCGTTGATCGGCTTCATGCTGCTCTACGGCTTGAGCATGCTGCTGACGGAAAACATGGACTTGTCCATGACCCATTTTCGCGAACTGAGCGTGGGCCTGATCCTGTTCGGCATCACGTTGCTGATCGGCCGCGAACTGAACCTGGACATGTTTTGCCGCCTGGTGACGTTGAGCGTGACCGCCACCTGCGTGCTCGCGATGTTCTCGGCCAAGTACCAGGACCAGGGCCGCGCGTCCGGCCTGCTGGAAGACCCGAACGCCTTTGCCCTGCTAATCGCTTTCACCGTGCCACTGGCCCTGCTGCTGATCGTGCGGGGCCCGTACCTGCTGTACCGGTTGTTCTGGGGTGGCTGCCTCGTCCTGCTGCTGGGCGGGATGACCAAGACCGAATCGCGCTCGGGGTTGGTGGTGCTGCTGCTCAGCCTGATCATCGGCCTGTACCACTACCGCGCGCAGTTGCCACGGATCCGTCCGCGGCACCTGGGGTTCGCGATGCTCGGGCTGGCGCTGATGGTTCCGCTGGCGGTCGCGGTGCTGCCGGCCGGCTACGTGGCACGCATCCAGTCGCTGAGCATCCTCAGTGCCGGCGCCAATGCCCACAAGGACGAGTCCCTCGGACGGCGCGCCTCGTACATCGTGGTCGGCAGCCAGATGATCCGCGAGAACCCGGTGCTGGGCGCAGGCCCTGGGACCTTCCCCCTGCACTACGCACCCACCGGTTACGCCAAGGCGTTCTCGGCCAATCGCAAGCTGGGGGACCTGTATCGCCGGGCCCACAACACTTACCTGGAGATTTTCAGTGAGATCGGCATACCGGGCGGCTTGATGTTCGTCGGCATGCTCGGCCTGGGCCTGTACAACCTGATGCACGCCCGCCAGCTCTGGCTGCAACGCCGGGACTGGGCGCAAGCCGACCTGCTGACGCACCTGGGCATGAGCTTCCTGTCGCTGACCCTTTTCCTGATGTTCCTCAGTGCGCCGAACCACAAGTTGCTGTGGATCATGCTCGCCCTCACCAGCGTGCTGCGCTACGAAGCCGAACAGGGCGCGCCACGGGAGACCCAGCCATGAAGCGGATCAGCATCGTCATCCCGATGTACAACGAGGCCCGACACATTGGCCGGACACTGCTGGCGGCCCGGGAAGCGGCGCGTCAGGCCGAGCTGGAGTGCGAGCTGATCGTGGTGGACAACGGTTCCGACGACCGCGGCCCACACATCGCCAGCGAGCTGGGCGCACGGGTGCTGATCGTGCCCGGCGTGCACATCGGCGCGCTGCGCAACCGCGGTGCGGCGGTGGCTCACGGCGACTGGCTGGCGTTCATCGACGCCGACATCGAAATGCCGGCCAACTGGCTCAAGCTGCTGCTGGAACTCGAAGGCCAGCAGGGCGATGTGCTCGGCCTCGACCTGGACACGCCGCGCCAAGCCCCCTGGTTCGCCGAAGCCTGGCAACGTCGCAGCCAGCGTCCGGGGGCCCATCGCCTGCACCGGGTGCAGTGGCTGCCCAGCGCCAACCTGTTGCTGCGCCGCACCTGGTTCGCCCAGATCGGCGGTTTCGACGAAACCCTGCGCACCGGCGAGGACAAGGATTTTTCCCTGCGTCTGCGCCAGACCGGCGCGCAGCTGCTGCTGGTCAACGAAAGCGTGGCCCTGCACTGGGGTTACGAAGGCAGCTGGCGCGAATGGATGAGCAAGGAGTTGTGGCGCCAGGGCAGTCATCTGCAACTGCTGCGCAGCCATGGCCCGAGCCTGCGGCTGTTGCGCTTCCCGGCGCTGTCCGTGGGCGCCTGGGCGCTGGACGTCCTGGCCCTGCTCGCCTTGCTCCAGGGCCAGCCGCGCCTGGCCCTGATGCTGCTGCTGATCACCGCACTCCCGCCGCTGTTGCTCAGCCTGCGCCAGAGCCGGCGTGACCCGCGCCTGACCTTGCAACTGTGGGCCTTGCATGGGGTGCGCCTGCACCTGACCGGCGCCGCGCTATTGCTCAATCTTTGTCATTGGACCGTCAGGAGACCTGCCCGTGGCTGAATTCATCTATTGGTCGTGCCTGTTGCTGCCGGTGTACGCCTACCTTGGCTACCCGGTGATCCTGAGCCTGCTGGCCCCCTTGTTTCCGCTGCGCTACTACGCCAAAGCGGTGCCGATGGACGTCAGCATCGTGATTGCCGCCCATAACGAGGCGCGGCACATCGAACAGAAGTTGCGCACCTTGCTGGCCCAGGATTACCGGGCCCATTCGCTGCAGATCATCCTGGCCAGCGACGGCTCCAGCGACGACACGGTGGCCTGCGCGCGCAACGTGGCGGACCCGCGCATCACCGTGCTCGACCTGCCCCGCCAAGGCAAGGCCGCCGCCCTCAACACCGGGGTGGCCCACAGCCGCGGCGCGATCCTGGTTTTCACCGACGCCGACAACCAATGGGCCACCGACACCCTCGGCCACCTGTTGGCGCCGCTGAGCGACCCGGAAGTGGGCGCGTGTGCCGGGCACATGGAAATCCCCGTGCCAGGCAAAGGCCTGAGCCTGGGCGACAGCCTGTATCGCCACTACGAAGGCTGGCTGCGCCGGGTGGAAAGCCGCACCTGTTGCATGGTGTCGGCCGACGGTGCGCTGTTGGCACTGCGGCGCGAACTGTTCGAACCCATACCGGCGCAGGTCAACGATGACTTCTTCCTCAGCACCTGCGCGCCGGCCGCCGGCAAGAGCATCGTCTATGCGCCACGGGCTCGGGTGCTCGACCAGGGCGTGGACGAGGCCGACAAGCAGTTCCGTCGCCGCCAGCGGGTCACCGTCGGCGGCCTGCAAAGCCTGGCCCAGCGGCGCGCGCTGCTCAACCCACTGCGTCATGGGCTCTACGCCATCGGGTTGATCAGCCACAAGTTGATCCGCCGCCTGGCGCCGGTGCTGTTGCTGCCGTTGCTGCTGAGCAATGCCTGGCTGTGGAACGAGCATCCGTTCTATCGCCTGAGCCTGCTGGCACAACTGATCGGCTACAGCATGGCGCTGCTCGGGCTGATGGACTCGCAACACCGCCTGCCCAAACCCTTTCGCCTGGCCGCGTTCGTGCTGGTGACGCTGGCGGGCATGAGCATCGGGCTGTGGCAGTTTCTGCGGGGCCAGCGCTACAGCCAATGGAACCCCGAGCAGAACCGCTGAAAAGGAGGATGGCCGATGTCGATCAAACACGTTTTCAAGCGCACCGGCGGTTGGCTGTACCTGAACACGGCCCTGGGTCGCGGGCCCTTGCGCGGTGCCGGGGTGATCCTAATGCTGCACCGGGTGCTGAGCAACGACCGCGCCGCCGAACTGCCCCATCGCAACGAGCTGTGCGTCGGCCCGGAAGCCTTCGAGCACCTGCTGCTCTGGCTGCAACGCCACTTCGATTGCGTGCCCTTGATGACGCTGCTGCTGGCCGACCCGGAACACGTGCCGAACCGCCCACGGGTGGCACTGACCTTCGACGACGGCTGGCGCGACAACGCCATGAATGCCTTTCCACTGCTGCGCCAGTACCAGGTGCCGGCGAGTATTTTCCTGTCCACGGACTTCATCGGCAGCCGTCAACATTTCTGGTGGGAAACCCTCGGCGAAACCCTCTGGGGCAGCCACGGCCAGGTGGCGCGTCACTCGCTGATCGAACATTTGCATCAAGTCGGCCGGCCACTGCCGGTGCTGCTCGATGACATCGACGACGACCGCCGCAGCCTGGCGCTCGTGCACTACCTGCAAAGCCTCAAGAGCCTCGACCCACAGGTGCTGAGCGACCTCACCGAAAGCTGTCCCCATGGCGCCCAGCCCCAGGCGCTGGACTGGTCCCAAGTACGCATGCTGGAAGACTCCGGCCTGATTCGCTTCGGCCCTCACGGCGCCAGCCACGCGATCCTCACCGGGCTGGACGACCAGCGCCTGCACGAAGAACTGTCGCGCAGCCGCATCGCCCTGGAAAACGGCTGCGCACAACCCCTGCCGGTGTATTGCTACCCCAACGGCGACCACGATGCCCGCGTGCGCCAGCAGGTGGCCGCCCACGGTTATCCGTTTGCCCTGGGCACCGAGACCGGCCTGTACCGCCACGACGGCGACCCCTTGAACCTGCCGCGCTTCGGCGTCAGCCAACGCAACGCTCATCACCCTGAACTGCTGGCCTGGCGAATTCGCCGAGGAACACGCTCATGAGCCGTGGTCATTACCTCAAGCACCTGCTGTTGAGCATGGGCACGCGCCTGGCGATGATCGGCCTGCGCCTGCTGCGCAATGTGCTGCTGGCCCGGATCCTGGGCCCCAGCGAGCGCGGGTTGTTCGCCTTGCTCAGCACCCTGCCGGACCTGATCAGCGCCGCCACCAGCGGCGGCCTGAACTCCGCCGTCGGCTACCAGGCAGCGCAGCAGCGTTCGATGGGTTTGTTGCTCAGCCAGGTGCTGGTGTTCGGTTGCCTGCTGGCCGGGCTGCTGACCTTGCTGGTGGTGGCGCTGGCGCGCGAGTTTGGCACTGACCTGGACGTCACCACACAATTGGGGTTACTGGCCTGGCTGCTGTTGCTCGCCGTGCCGTTGACCGTGCTCAAGAGCGGCCTGCTGACCCTGCACAACGCGTCCGGCGGCGTCGGCGCCTTCAATGCCCTGCGCCTGGTGGAATCGGTAGCGCCGCTGTTGCTGTTCCTGGCGTTGTTCTGGCTCTGGAAAGACGCGGCCCTGGAAGCGGCGTTGATCAGTTGGCTGGCCGGCCTGAGCCTGGTGGTGCTGGCCGGTTGGGTCTGGCTGTGCCGGGACCAGGACGTCACCCTGCAATGGGATCGCAGCGGCCAGAACGAGCTGCTGCGCTACGGTGCCCGTAGCCACCCGGACCTGCTGTTCCAGCAAGTGATCCTGCGCTCCGACTACCTGTTCATCGGCGCCCTGCTGGGCAGTACCGCCCTGGGTCACTACGCCATGGCCAGCGCCGCCGCCGAACTGCTGCTGATCGTGCCGGAAGCCGTCACCACACCGCTGATGAAGCGCCTGTTGCAGCAGGACCGGGACATGCAGCGCCTGACCCCACTGGCCTTGCGCCTGACCGCCACGGTGATGCTGGGGGCCTGCCTGAGCATGGCCTTGATCGGCGAATGGTTGATCGTCACCTTGTTCGGCGTCGCCTACCAACCGGCGTATCCGGCGCTGCTGGCACTGCTGCCGGGGCTGTTCGGGCTGTGCTACGCGAGCATCCTGCGCCTGGACCTGCTGGGCAAGAACCGGCCCGGTGCTGTCTCGTTTTTGATGGGCTTGGGGGCGCTGCTGAACCTGGCGCTGAATGTGTTGCTGATCCCGCGCTATGGCATCGTCGGTGCCGCCGCCGCATCGTCCATCGCCTACCTGGGCGTGACCCTGGCGCTGCTGGCGATGTATTGCCGCCTCAGCGGCGTGGCGCCGTGGCAGACACTGATCATCCTGCCCAGCGATTTACTGCCGATGCGCCAGATGCTACTGGGGAAATCGGCATGAAGTTTTCTGGCGCCTGGCCGTGCGCCTTTGCGAGCTTGCTCGCCAAAAGGACGACGCGGCACTGGGCGTTGGGCGCCTGCCTGTGGGCGCTGGCGCTCACGGCCCATGGCGCGTCCATGGCCTGGACCGGCATTCGCGACGGCAGCCTGTACTTGCAGACCGATCGACCAGACACCGTGACCGTGCGCTGGGTGCCGGCCTGGCAAGCCAACGCCAATGCCGAGCATATCTACCTGCTCAATGGCCAGGGCCGCCTGGTGGGTGAACGCCTCATCAAGGCCGAGCAGGAACGCGGCGAGCAGCAATGGCCCTTGCTGCCCGGCCCCGCCAGCTATCGGCTGGAAATACCCGGCTACAGTTTCCGTCGCTATACCCTTGAACACGATGCACGCACCCAGGCGCTGTTCGCCCCGGCCAAGGTGCACTTCAGCGCCGAAGCCCATGACGGCGACGAACTGTACTTCAAGGTCGCCGCGGGCGAGCGTGCCGTGCTGGCGGGCAAGTTCCACGGTGGCGTGCGCGGCCTGCAAGCCCGGCGCGTGGCCGACGGCAAACAACTGCAACTGAACCTCAAGCCCTACCCCGCCTATTGGCAGTTCGACCAAGTGGCCCTGCCGGTCGCCGACGTCGAGCAGGTCTGGCGCCTGCACTTGCTGGGCAACGGCAAGGCGGCGTTCTGGCTGGACGGCACTGCCAACCTGTTCGCCCAAGCCCCGGCGCAACTGCAGCCGCTTCGCGAAGCCCCGGGGCACGTGCAGTTGAAGGTCTACCCCGAGGTGCTGGGCAACACGCCGAAACTGGGGATTTCGCTGCCTTACGTCATGCCGCCGCCCGCCGCCTACGCGGTCATCGATGCACTCAAGCCCCAGGCGGCCAGTTACTACAGCATGGTCGACGTGACCGCCGCCAAGCCCGACCACGAGGATCGGTTCCGGCGCCTGTACCAGAATCGCTTCGGCATCAACCAGGACATTACCCTGCTCGCCGGCAGCGGACGCAAGGCCGACCTTGTGGCCGATCGGACCAGCAACAGCGGCCTGCAAGCCTGGCTCAAGTCCACCCGCGCCCTGGGCGGCAAAGGCGTGCATTACTTAGGTTTCGCCGATGAGCCGAACCTCAACTACCCCGACTTCGCCAGTTATCAGGCGGTGTTCGAGAGCATGGCCAATGAGGTCCGCGCCCTGCCCGCCAACGTCCGCGCGGGGGTGCGCATCGCGATCCCGGCCAGCTCCCGGTTCACCAACGGTCCGCTGGCCGAAAACGCCGCCGACAAACGCGGCATCGACTGGGCCCGGCGCCTGCTGGCCCAGTACGGCGACCAGGTCGACGCCCTGGCCTGGCATGAATGGATGATTCGCGACCTGTTGGCGACACGGGTGTATCGCAGCAGTGTGCGGCGCGCCGCCAGGCTGGTGGGCCTGGACGCCACGGGCCGGCCACGCAAGGCGCTGCTGCTGGACCAGACCAATATGTCCAGCGGCTCGAGCCTGAGCCCCTACGACCAGGAAACCCACTACGCCGCCCTGTGGTGGACCTCGGTGGTGATCAACGCCTCCGCCGATGGCCTGCTCGACATGCTCAACTGGTTCCAGGCCGCCGACGAGCCGGAGTATCCCAAGGGCATGGTGAGGGTCCTGGACAACGATCGCTTCGAGCTCAAGCCGGTGGGCCTGGCCCAGCAGTTCATCCAGCAGCACTGGTTCGACCAGGTGTTACGCCTGGACAACGACGCCTTCGAAGTCGACGCACTGGCCATGGCCACCGGCATGCAGCGCGGCCTGCTGGGCGTGAACAAAAGCACCCGGGCGCAACAGGTCGATATCGACGCCGGGCTCTGTCCACAGGCGCAGGCAACCCTGGTGTATTTCGGCCCGGACAACCGCAGCCGCAGCGCCTCATTCACCTGCGAAGCCGGGCAAATCCATTTTCTATTGCCAGGCCAAACCCTGTTTGCCCTGGGCTGGACCACCTCTTCCATTCCTCAACCCGCCACCCGTCAGGAGGCACCATGAACGTACTGCAGAAACTGCGTGATCGCATCCAGAAGAAAGGCCTGCGCGCCGTGTTCAAACAGGTGATCCGGCACTTCGTGTTTTTCCACTCGCAACTGGTGTGGCTGGAACACGACGTGCGAGTCCCGCTACCGCCCCATAACCTCAAGCCCTACCCGCCGGCGCGCCGGGAATTCATCACGGTCAGCAATGCCGACGCGTTTGCCAAGTACTTCGGCGACCGCGTCGAAACCATGCGCGAACTGGCGGCCGAAGGCTACACCGGCTTGATGTACCTGGATGGCCAGGGCGACGCCGTGGGGTTTGCCTGGGGCAGTACCCGAGATTATTTCGATCGGCATTTCTATCGCTGCCTGTTCCCGATCAAGCCGGGCGAGTATTTCCAGTTCGGTGGGGAGATGACCCGCGCTTACTGGGGAACCCAGATGTCGGCGGACGTCCAGCAGGACATGTGGAGGATCATGGCGGAAAAAGGCTGCACCAAGATGGTCGATGTCTGCGACTTGCAGAACATCCCGGCGATCAAGATGCACATCCGCATGGACTTCAAGGAGCGCGGCCAGATCACTCACGTGTATTGCCTGTTCGGGCGTTGGCGCTTCTTCCGCGATACGTTCTACACCGGCTCGGTGCTGGATACCTTTCGCAAACCGGCCCAGCCCGCCCCCACGGCGGCGGCGGCCTGATGGCAATCCGCTTCGAATGGCGACGCTCACTGCTCGCCACGGACTTCCCGGCAACGGCTTATGAGCAGCTGCGCACCCGGGTGGCCGACTACACGCCGTTCAATAACCTGGCCTGGCTGCAAGCGGCGGAACTGGCGCTGCAACCCGGTCAGGACCTGCACGTGCTGCTGGGCTGGCAAGACCAGGCGCTGAGCCTGTGCCTGCCCCTGGTCAGCGCGCGCGAGCGCATCGGCGGGCTGCGGTTCCGGGTGCTGCGTCACCTGGGTTATCCGCTGGCGGACCGCATCGCCCTGCTGGTGCGCGTCGACGCTGACAGCATGGGCCAGGCGTTGATGCAGATCCGGCAACAACTGCCCCACGCGTTGCTGCAATTGAATGAAGTGGTCGAGGCCGTTGGCGAGCAAAGCGCGCTGAGTGCCTGGATGGCATTGAGCTCCACCGGGGAGCGACGGTTGAGCTGCCGGGTCCCGGTGCATCTGATCAGCGACAGTGACCATCAGGAAATTTCCGGCGATCCACGCTATAAGTTACGTAAGGCACGCAAGCGTATCGCCGCATGCGGCGCACAGATCCGTCGACTGACCCCCGATGCCATCAGCATGGGCCTGCTGCTGCAGGAACTTGCCGAGGTCGAGTCGGCCAGTTGGAAAGGTGAAGAAGGCGTCGGCATTTTCTCCGACCCGGTGCGCCGGCAATGGATGAAACACGCCTTCACCGCCCTCGCCGCCCAAGGCCTGGTGCGCGTGGTGGTGCTGGAGCTGGAAGGACGCTGCATCAGCTACCGACTGGGCCTGCTGGAACAGGGCCGACTGTACGACTACAACCTGGCGTTCCTGCCGGAGCATGCCGACCTGGGCAGCGGCCGGGTACTGCTGGAGGAATGGATCCGCTGGGGGCTGGAGGACAACTGGCGCTGGGTCGATGCGTCCCGGGTCAGCCTGGAAAACTCCAGCCATCAACTGCATGAACGCATGACCGGACAATTGGAACACTGGCGTTGGAGTTTTTATTCATGGCAACCCGGCGGGCTGGTCCTGGGGTTCGCCTTGCGACTATGGAAGAGTCTCAAGCCATGGCTACGCAAGCGCCCGGCCGCCGCAACACCTTTGCCCCCCACTTCCAAGCGCCAGGAGAACGTGAATGCCTCAACAAGTGATCGTCAACGCTGACGATTTCGGGCTCTGCCTCAGTGAAAACGCACTCATCCTGCGAGCCTTCGAGGCCGGCGTGATCAGCTCCGCCACCGCCATGGCCAACATGCCAGGGTTCGAACAGGCTTGCGAGCTGGCCCGTCAACCCCTGCTCAACGGACGTATCGGCTTGCATTTCAACCTCAGCCACGGTGCGCCGCTGAGCCAGGCAATCACCTCGCGACCCGCGTTCTGTGCCCCCAACGGCGAATTCGACCTCAACGTGTCGCGCTACTGCCTGCGCCTGGGTTCAAAAGACCTCGCGGCGGTGCAAGACGAACTTGAGGCGCAATGGCAACATTGCCTGGACCACGGCCTGCACCCCAGCCACCTCGACTCCCACCAACACGTGCACAACATCTGGCCCATCGGCGAGCTGGTGGCCCGTTTCGCCGAGCGCCATGGCGTGCCCATCCGCTTGGCGCGCAACCTGGGGGCAAACCTGAACGTGCCCAAACGCATCTTCAAGACCCTACTCAACCGACGCATGCGCAGCCTCAGCGGCGCGACGGCCGACTACGTCTGCACCCCGGCCGACCTGGACCACG
This sequence comes from Pseudomonas sp. MS646, assembly GCF_036693845.1. Lineage (NCBI taxonomy): Bacteria > Pseudomonadati > Pseudomonadota > Gammaproteobacteria > Pseudomonadales > Pseudomonadaceae > Pseudomonas > Pseudomonas sp. MS646. The sequence continues at coordinate 2,120,940 of NZ_CP144763.1, read as the reverse complement.
CAGCACCGCCGGAGCATGGCTCACTCGAAGTGATCGTCCACCCGCAGGACCTGGACGGCGACTTCGGCGACGCCAGCCTGGCACCCGGCGAATCACTGACCCAGGTGCTGCACAAGCGCCTGGCGGGCGTGCCCAAAGTGCCCTACGGCAGCAAGCGGCAGCCTCTGAGGTTGGCTGAGTATGGGGACGTGCACTGACCGGCGGATAATGGACATCACGCTGCCCCCAACCGGTTCGCCACTGGCATCCGTCGCCGCCGCGCCCGCCTGTTCCATTCGTCCGGACCTGGTCTCTGGAGGCCTGAGTCATCATGGCATCGTCCTCAATGTTTTAGGGGGTCGAGTTTTCGAGTGAGGCGAAGCCAAAGACTCCGGTATGGGCCGTGAAAGTCTCTATAAGGCCTTCGCTCCGGGGGCGAAGCCGCGCTTTGATACCGTACTCAAGGTCGTCCACGCAATGGGTGTCGATTTATGTGCACGCCCCACTCCCACGCAGAATCCGACGACCGCATGAGCGCAAGCCCGCAGCCGTCTGAAATCACGCCATCCTTCGGGCGAATCTGTTAAAAGGCATCTTTCCGTCTTGAGTAGTGAAACCCTTCGATGCGTTCTTTTTTTCTTCCTCGTCCTGGTCGGCGCTGGCTGGCGATGCTGTGCATGGCGGCGATGGTGGTCGGGCTGCCGGTGGGCTGCGCGGTGTTGCAGCACAAGGAGCGCGAGCTGGTGTTCAGGATCGAGCCCGGCACGGCCAGTTGGTTCAGCGGTTTGCCGAGCAGCGTGCAGGAGTTCGACCTCAAGCCAAAACACTTCAAGGCCGGGGAGAATATCCACGGCTGGTGGTGGCCGGCCGAGCGCAAGAATGCGCCGGCGATCCTGTACCTGCACGGTGTGCGCTGGAACCTGACCGGGCAGTTGTTTCGCATCCAGCAATTGAGGGACCTGGGCTTTGCGGTGCTGGCGATCGACTACCGGGGATTTGGCAAAAGCCATGGCGACCTGCCCTCGGAAGCCAGTGTCTACGAAGACGCCCGGATCGCCTGGGCACGCCTGGAAACGCTGCAACCCGACCCGGCGCTGCGGCTGATCTATGGCCACTCCCTGGGCGGTGCCGTCGCGGTGGACCTGGCAGCGGAACTGGGCCAGAAAGCGGCGAAAGACGGCAGCGTCGTAGCGGCCCGGGGGTTGGTCATCGAATCCACCTTCACGTCCCTGGGCGATGTCGCCACGGCCATGGCCGACACGTCGCTGCCGGTACGCTGGTTGCTGTCGCAGAAATTCGATTCCATCGACAAGATCCACGAGATCAACATGCCCTTGCTGGTGGTCCATGGCGCCGCCGACCGCTACGTACCGCCACGCTTCAGCGAACAGCTGTTCAACGCCGCCCAGGAGCCCAAGCGCCTGCTGCTGGTGCCGGGTGCCACCCACAACAACAGCATGAGCCTGGCCGGCCGGCAGTATCGCCAGGCACTGGACGCCTTGCTCAAACCTCGCCCTTCCCCCGTGGCCGGAGCGCCCCAGGTGAACGCCGCCAAGGCCGGCTGAGCCGATCCGCCCAAGGGATGGGTCGACGGGCAGGCCGCCTTCGCGAGCAAGCTCGCTCCCACAGATGAGTGCAGTGAATCAAGCACCTGCAAACACCACCAACCCCCTGTGGGAGCGAGCTTGCTCGCGAAGGCGGTGGGTCTGTTTGCTGAGAGGCTGGATGGGCTGACGCCTTCGCGGGCAAGCCCGCTCCCACAAGGCTCGCGCCAGCCGCAAGGCTCAAATCCACCCCAATCAACCAGGGGGCTGGACGAAAAAAAACGGCACCTTTCGGTGCCGTTTGTCTTTCACTGTCAGACGCTTTACTTGCGGGCCGCTTCCCACGACTTCAGCAGTTCGCTGTAGCTCACGGTCTCACCTTTAGGCTTCTCGTTCGCCAGCTTCGGCTTCGGTGCCCCCGGTTGATCGAACCAGTACTGCGCATCGCGCTCCGGGTTCATTTTCGGGGCGCAGGTCGCCTGGGCCTTGGAGCGTTCCAGGCGCGTCATGATCGCGTCCTGGTCCTTGGCCAAGCCGTCGAGCGCCTGTTGCGGGGTCTTCTCGCCGCTGGCCGCTTCGGCGATGTGGCTCCACCACAGTTGCGCGAGGCGCGGATAGTCCGGCACGTTGGTCCCGGTCGGGGTCCATTGCACGCGGGCCGGGCTGCGGTAGAACTCCACCAGGCCACCGAGCTTGGGCGCCAGGTCGGTCATCGCCTGCGAGTTGATGTCCGACTCACGAATCGGCGTCAGGCCAACGATGGTCTTCTTCAGCGACACGGTTTTCGACGTCACGAACTGCGCGTACAGCCAGGCCGCCAATTTCTGCTTCTCAGGCGTGGACTTCATGAAGGTCCAGGACCCCACGTCCTGATAACCCAGCTTCATGCCCTCTTCCCAGTACGGACCACGCGGCGAAGGTGCCATGCGCCATTTCGGCGTGCCGTCGGCGTTGACCACCGGCAGGCCCGGCTTGGTCATGTCGGCGGTGAAGGCGGTGTACCAGAAGATCTGCTGGGCGATGTTGCCCTGGGACGGCACCGGGCCGGACTCGGAGAACGTCATGCCCGCCGCTTCCGGTGGCGCGTACTTCTTCAGCCAGTCGACGTATTTGGTGGTGGCGAACACCGCCGCCGGGCCGTTGGTATCGCCACCACGGGTGACGCTGGAGCCGACCGGATGGCAGTCCTCGACGCGAATGCCCCACTCGTCCACTGGCAAGCCATTGGGCAGGCCCTTGTCGCCGCCGCCGGCCATGGAGAACCAGGCATCGGTGAAGCGCCAGCCCAGGGACGGGTCTTTCTTGCCGTAGTCCATGTGGCCGTAGACGCGCTTGCCGTCGATTTCCTTGACGTCTTCGCTGAAGAACTTGGCGATGTCTTCATAAGCCGACCAGTTCACCGGTACGCCCAACTCGTAGCCGTACTTCTCCTTGAACTTGGCCTTCAGGTCCGCACGCTCGAACCAGTCGGCGCGGAACCAGTAGAGGTTGGCGAACTGCTGGTCGGGCAGTTGATACAGCTTGCCGTCCGGCGCAGTGGTGAACGAGGTGCCGATGAAGTCCTTGAGGTCCAGGGTCGGCGAAGTGAAGTTCTTGCCTTCGTTGGCCATCAGGTCGGTGATCGATTCAGTCTTGCCGTAGCGAAAGTGCGTACCAATGAGGTCCGAATCGTTGACCCACCCGTCATAGATATTTTTGTCCGACTGCATCACCGTCTGCATCTTTTCCACCACGTCGCCTTCTTGCAGCAGGTCGTGGGTCAACTGGATCCCGGTGATTTCGGTGAAGGCCTTGGCCAGTACCTTGGACTCGTATTCGTGGGTGGTGAGGGTTTCCGACACCACGTTGATCTTCATGCCACGAAACGGCTCGGCGGCCTTGATGAACCACTTGAGCTCTTCGAGCTGCTGCTCGGCTGTCAAGGTTGACGGTTTGAATTCACTGCCGATCCATTTTTTAGCGGCGTCTTCATAGGCGTCAGCCCAGGCCACAGCGCTCAAGCCGCTGAGTGCCAGTGCGGCTGCCAATGAAACGCTATGTCGCAGCTTATTGTTTTTATTGAACATAGAGACCTCCTGTTTGGATTTGAGAGCCTGATCGTCAAATACGCGCGACTAGCCCCACCGCATCACTGCCAACAGCCACACCCAAGACAACGCGAACGCTGTCCAGATGCTCCAGTCGGTGGCGCCGATGACCAGCAGATGCAGGTAGGCGCTACCGAGAAGACCGATAAACAACCGATCGCCACGGGTCGTGGTAATCGGCAGGAAACCACGCCGAGGGATGCTCGGCGAACGCAACTCCCAAGTGGTCATGCCGATCAGGAACAAGGCGATGACCCCAAAAAACGCCGCCGTCGGGACGGTCCAGTTCATCCATTCCATCATCGACTCCTCAGACCCGGCCCAGGGCAAAGCCCTTGGCCACGTGGTTGCGAACGAACCAGATCACCAGCATGCCCGGCAGGATGGTCAACACCCCCGCCGCCGCCAGCACGCCCCAATCGATGCCGGACGCCGACACGGTGCGGGTCATGACCGCGGCGATCGGCTTGGCATTGACCGAGGTGAGCGTGCGGGCCAGCAACAATTCGACCCAGGAAAACATGAAGCAGAAGAACGCCGTCACACCGATGCCGGAGCCGATCAACGGGATGAAGATCTTGGCGAAGAACTTGGGGAAACTGTAGCCGTCAATGTAGGCGGTCTCGTCAATTTCTTTCGGCACCCCGGACATGAAGCCTTCGAGGATCCACACCGCCAGCGGCACGTTGAACAGGCAGTGGGCCAGGGCCACGGCGATGTGGGTGTCGAACAGCCCGATGGACGAATACAGCTGGAAAAACGGCAGCAGGAACACCGCCGGCGGCGCCATGCGGTTGGTGAGCAGCCAGAAGAACAGGTGCTTGTCCCCCAGGAACCGGTAGCGCGAGAACGCATAGGCCGCCGGCAGCGCCACGGCCAGGGAAATCACCGTGTTCAGGCTCACGTAGTACAGCGAGTTCAGGTAACCGGTGTACCAGCTCGGGTCGGTGAAGATCACCTTGTAGTTGTGGAAAGTGAAGTCCTGGGGCCACAGGGTCAGGCTGCCGAGGATCTCGGTGTTGCTCTTGAACGACATGTTCAGCAGCCAGTAGATGGGCACCAGCAGGAACAGGATGTAGATCAGCAATGGAACCAGCTTTTTCTTGCTCATCGTGCGGGCCTCAACGGTTGGCGTCGGAGTGCGTCATGGCGGTATAGAACAGCCACGACACCAACAGAATGATCAGGAAGTACACCAGGGAAAACGCCGCCGCCGGGCCCAGGTCGAATTGGCCGATGGCCATCTGCGTCAGGGTCTGGCTCAGGAACGTGGTGGCATTGCCCGGCCCGCCGCCGGTGAGCACGAACGGCTCGGTGTAGATCATGAAGCTGTCCATGAAACGCAGCATCACCGCGATCAACAGCACGCTCTTCATCTTCGGCAACTGGATGTGCCGAAACACTGCCCAGTTAGAGGCCCGGTCGATCCGCGCCGCCTGGTAATACACGTCGGGAATCGCCCGCAGCCCCGAGTAGCAGAGCAAGGCCACCAGAGACGTCCAGTGCCAGACGTCCATCACCAGCACGGTGACCCAGGCGTCCATGGTGTTGGCCGCATAGTTGTAGTTGATGCCCAGGGCGTTGAGGCTCGAACCCAGCAGGCCGATGTCGGCGCGGCCGAATATCTGCCAGATGGTGCCCACCACGTTCCACGGAATCAGCAGCGGAATCGCCAGGATGATCAGCACCAGGGACGACCACTTGCCCTTGGTCGGCATGGTCAGGGCGATGGCGATGCCCAGCGGGATCTCGATCAGCAGCACGCACGCCGAGTAGATGAACTGGCGCAGCAACGAGTCGTGCAGGCGCGGATCGAGCAGCACCTGCTTGTACCAGTCGGCACCGACGAAGTAGCGGCTGGACTGGTCGAAGATGTCCTGCACCGAGTAGTTGACCACCGTCATCATCGGGATCACGGCGCTGAACGCCACCAGCAGGAACACCGGCAGCACCAGCCACCAGGCTTTGTTGTTCTGCACCTTGTTCATGGCTGCACCTCGCTCAACGGTTCCAGCAGGTATTCATCGGCATAGACCATCAACCATTGGGCCGGAAAGCTGATGTACGCGGTGCCTTCCGGCACAGGCTTGTCTTCGGCCAGGCGCACTTTCAAAGGCGCGCCATCGAGGTTGAGGGTCAGGATCTTGTAAGTGCCCAGGTCTTCGACGTGGACGACTTGCGCGCGCATCGCGTCGTCGTAGGGGCCGTCCCAGACATGGACGAACTCTGGCCGGATGCCGACCTTCAGGCGCTTGCCCTGGGCCTCGGCCACGCGCTGTTGCAGGGGGCTCGACAAAGGCAGGTGGGTCGAGGCAAAACCGACGCCTCCGGGTTGCGCCGTGACCTCGATGAGGTTCATCCCCGGGCTGCCGATGAAATAGCCGACGAAGGTGTGGCTCGGACGCTCGAACAAGTCCCGGGGCGTGCCGAACTGGACGATCTGGCCGCCATACATCACGGCGATCTTGTCGGCGAAGGTGGAGGCCTCCAACTGGTCGTGGGTGACGTAGACCATGGTGATGTTGAACTGCTCGTGGATCTGCTTGAGCTTGCGCCGCAGCTTCCATTTCAGGTGTGGGTCGATCACCGTCAGCGGTTCGTCGAAGAGGATCGCTGACACGTCGTCGCGCACCAGCCCGCGGCCCATGGAGACCTTCTGCTTTTCATCGGCGGTAAGGTTGCGCGCCTTCTTGTCCAGCAGGTTCTGCAGGTCGAGGACTTCGGCTATTTCCTGCACCTTGGTGTGGACCCGCGCCTCGGCCAGCCCCTGGTTGCGCAGCGGGAACGCCAGGTTGTCGAACACTGTCATGGTGTCGTACACCACCGGGAACTGGAACACCTGGGCAATGTTGCGCCGCTCCGGGCTCAGCTCGTTGACGGCCTTGCCGTCGAACAGCACCTGTCCCTCGGACGGGCTGAGCAGGCCGGAAATGATGTTGAGCAAGGTGGATTTGCCACAGCCCGAAGGCCCGAGCAAGGCATAGGCGCCGCCCTGCTCCCAGATGTGGTTCATCTCGCGGATCGCATAGTCTTCGGGGCTCGCCGGGGTGCTGGTGTAGCTGTGGGCGAGGTTCTGCAAACGAATTTCAGCCATCAGGCAACCCTCGCGATGCGCTGGCCCGGCGCCTGGACCAACTTGCCCTGGGCATCGAAGACAAACAGTTTATGGGTCGGGATGTAGATGCGGATCGGCGCATCCACGTCGTATTCATGGACGCCGGGCAAGTGCAGCACCAGCAGGAAATGCTCGTTGCGCACATGCAGGAACGTTTCCGAACCACTGATCTCGGCCACCTCCACGGTCACCGCCAGCTCGAGGTCGTCGTCGTTGCTTGGCACCAGGGAAATATGGCTGGGGCGCACGCCGAAACGGAACTCACCCTCGCCCACCGGCCGCAGGTCGACGTTCAGCGGGAAGTGCACGAAATTGGCGAAACTCACCTCGTTGCCCGCGATGCGGCCCGGCATGAGGTTGATCGGCGGCTCGGAAAACAGCTCGGCGGCCAGCACGGTTTGCGGCTGGTGGTACACCGAGGACGATTTGCCGCTCTGGATGACCCGGCCTTCGTGCAGGATCGTGGTGGTACCGCCCAGGGCCAAGGCCTCGTTGGGCTCGGTGGTGGCGTAGACGGCGATGGTGTGGCGGGCCTGGAACAACTCACGCATTTCCTGGCGAAGTTCCTCGCGCAGCTTGTAGTCGAGGTTCACCAGCGGCTCGTCGAACAGAATCAGCTCGGCGTCCTTGACCAACGCCCGGGCCATGGCGGTGCGCTGCTGCTGGCCGCCGGACAGCTCCAGCGGATGGCGCTTGAGGAACTTCTCGATGCGCAACATCCTGGCGGTTTGCAGCACCTTGTCCTGGATCACCTCGTCGGACACACCCGCCTGGCGCAGCGGCGAGGCGATGTTTTCGAAGACGGTCATGGTCGGGTAATTGATGAACTGCTGATAGACCATCGACACGTTACGCAGCCGCACGGGCTTGTTCGTGACGTCGACGCCGTTCATCAGCACGCGTCCGCTGTCGGGCTTGTCCAACCCGGCCATCAAGCGCATGAGGCTGGTCTTGCCGGACAGCGTGCGGCCCAGCAGGACGTTGAAGGATCCGGGTTCGAAACTCAGATTGGCATCGTCGATCCAGGTCTGGCCTTCGACGGTGCGACAGATGTGCTCAAGCTTTAATGACATGGCTCGGCCTTTTTATTATTTGGAGTCAAGCGACCCGAGCTTCAAAGCGAAAGCCGTGCCAGAAAATGCAAGCCATTGATCTAGCTGCGTCTACCTGGGATTTCTCAAAGTTACGTGTTCGTTGATGAACAAAAGTGAACAACTCGGATTGAACAACTGAACAGTTCGAGCCTTGACAATGAACAAATTTGAACAACACTGCTGGAATGCTTAGCGGGTCCGGACGCAATCCTCCTGTGGGAGCGGGCTTGCCCGTGAAGCGGTGTATCAGCCGACACGTGTATAGCTGAGCCACCGCTTTCGCGGGCAAGCCCGCTCCCACAAGGATTGTGTGCTGCCTGGCAAATCAGACCTGCCCCTGCACAAGGAGTATGTGCGAGACTCACCACCACAATAAAAACAGCACCTGCGAGAGTGCCCCATGGCCGCACCTGCCCCCGCCTTGTCCCACGAGGCCATCATCCAGGCCTCCTGGTCCCGTTGCCGCGCTTTCGGCCTGAACCATCAGAGCATACCGGCCTTCGACCCGCTGCCCGCCGATGGCATCGCCCAGTTGCTGGAGAGCCAGCATTCACTGGTGCAGACCACCCACCAGGAAGTCTTGCCGTACTACGAGAACATCCTGAGCAACTCCAACTGCCTGATCATGCTGGCCGACAACCAGGGCCAGGTCCTGACGTCCTGGGGCACCCAGCGTTTCATCGAGCCCAAACTGGCCCACGGCTTCAGCGCCGGGGCGAGCTGGATGGAGCGCTGCACCGGCACCAATGCCATCGGCACCGCGCTGGCCTGCGAGCAGGCCGTGCACATCGAGCACGATGAGCATTTCCTCAAGGCCAACCGTTTCATGACCGGCTCCGCCGCACCGATCTTCGACGCCGAGCGCAAGGTCATCGCCGTGCTGGACGTCTCCAGCGACAGCTACCTGCCGCCCTCCCACACCCTGGGCATGGTCAAAATGATGAGCCAGACCGTGGAGAACCGGCTGATCCTCAACCTGTTTCGCGGCGAACACTTTCAACTGACCTTCAACACCGGGCTGAACAACCTGGACAGCCAATGGGCCGGGCTGCTGATCTTCGACGAGAGCGGCCAGGTGCTTTCCGCCAACCGCCGGGCCGACAACCTGCTGGGCCTGAGCCTGTCACGGGTCAGCATCGAAAGCCTGTTCAAGGTTTCATTGCTGGAGCTGCTGAACCAGCCCGATGGCCTGCCGTTCGCCCTGCAAGCGTCCGGACGCAACCGCTTCCAGTGCCTGCTGCGGCGGCCGAGCCAGGTTTCGATCAAGGCGCGGGTATTCACCGAAGCCCCCCCTTCGCCGGCCCCCGCGCCCGCCGCCAACATCATCAACCTCAACACCCTGCACTTCGGCGACAGCCGTGTGGAAAAAGCCGTGCGCCAGGCCGAGCGCCTTCTGGAGAAAGACATTCCGCTGCTGATCCATGGCGAGACCGGCGTCGGCAAGGAAGTGTTCGTCAAGGCCCTTCACCAGGCCAGTTCGCGCTGCAAACAACCGTTCATTGCCGTCAACTGCGCAGCGATTCCCGCCGAGTTGGTGGAGTCGGAACTGTTCGGCTACGAAAAAGGCGCCTTCACCGGCGCCAATCAAAAGGGCAGCATCGGCCTGATCCGCAAGGCCGACCGCGGCACGCTGTTCCTCGACGAGATCGGCGACATGCCCCTGCCGACCCAGGCTCGGCTGCTGCGGGTGTTGCAAGAGCGCTGCGTGCAACCGGTAGGCAGCGCCGAGCTGTTCCCGGTGGACATCCGCATCATTTCTGCCACCAACCGCTCGCTGCGTGAACAGGTGCAATTGGGGCGCTTTCGCGAAGACTTGTACTACCGCATCGGCGGCCTGACCCTGGAACTGCCACCGCTGCGCGAACGCAGCGACAAACAGGCCCTGTTCAAACGCCTTTGGGAACACCACCGTGAACCGACCCAATGGGCCGGCCTGAATCGGGAGGTGCTGGAGCTGTTCGACCGCCACCCGTGGCCGGGCAACCTGCGCCAAGTCAGCAGCGTGCTGCAAGTCGCCCTGGCCATGGCCGAGGAACAGCCGATCCGCCCGGAACACCTGCCGGACGACTTCTTCGTCGACCTTGAAATGGAGCCGGTAGACACCCCCGAACCGCTGGCGGTGGACTTGAACGATGCCGAGGACTTGAACAGGCAGTTACAGGCCGTCGGCGGGAATATCTCGCATCTGGCGCGACGGCTGGGGGTCAGCCGCAACACCTTGTACAAGCGCCTGCGCCAACTTGAAAACTGAGACGAAACCTGTGGGAGCGAGCTTGCTCGCGATAGCGTCAGTTCAGCCAATAATGCAGTAATTGACAGGCCGTCATCGCGAGCAGGCTCGCTCCCACATAAGGTTCGTTTCACTGACTGTCCAACGTGTCAGTCGAACGCGCCGTTCAGCACTTCATAGATAATGCCGCTGGCGATGGCCACCAGGATCAGGTCGGTGCCTACCTGCTGCCATTCATAACCGTCGTAGTGCGGCAACCGGCCCAAGAGGCGTGAATCGAGTTTCTTGGCAATGCCCGGTGGCAGCGGCTTGCCCCGGGCGAGGTTTTTCTGGATCCCCGGCGGCAACGCAGGCCCCGGACTCCAGTAGTCACGATAGCCACCGATCACACCCAGCACGCCGCCGCGGTCGATACTGGGGCCGTTATGCCAGTCGCCGCCACCTCGGTTACCCTGCCCTCCCGGGTTGCCTTGAGTGCCCTGATCGCCCTTGTGGCCTTGCCCACCCTTGCCTTGGCCATGGCCGGGCCCTTGGTCGAATGGGGCATTGCCCTTGCCGTTACCTGGGTCTGCTACGACAACCCCAGGCCCGGCCACCAGGGCGAAGCAGGTCAGTACAGCCATCAACGAGCGCGATTCAAACATGATGGTTCTCACTAAAAAGGGAAGATGGCTGCCTATATAGACGCCAAGGATGATATTAGTCGCCTATCACGCTACACGCCGCTGGCATGGCTGTTGGTCGCCGTGCTGGCCGCGCCCATCGGCACGCAACAGGTCAGCCTGCAGCTGGCATGCGCCACCAGTTTGATCGGCATCGCCGTGATCGTGATGTACAGGAACGCGACACCCGCGCCAGGCGCCTATGGCGTCGATCCGCAATAAGCGGCACGGGTACCAGCTGGACGGCGACTCGAATGTCCCGGTTTGTATTATCAATGACTTATTGCTAAGGCATGGTTGGCACGTTGCAGCGTCGTCGCGGGGTCTGGGCTAGGGCTTCCACGGCAAACCGCCATCCGTCGCCTCTCCAATAACAAGATCAACCGGTGACCGTGTCTGGCTTAGGGTTTGCTTCGGCTTGCTCCAGCAGCCAAGAACGACGTGATTCTGACGCGGCGGCAAATCAATCAAGGCTAGGGTCAGCAAACGGAGATGTACCGTGTCAACTCTCAACGAAATCGCAGCGAACCACGCGAGAATGGCAAAGGCAAAGGAAGAAGAGTCGATACGGCTGGGGGCGCTCCAGGGGCAAATAGTCGGTAGCTTTGAAATTTCGCCGATCGAGGAGAAACAGCCGATACCGTTGCACTTCATGGCGGGTGTACCGGAACATGGCTTCGCAGAGGCCGCTGCGCTGGCGTTCTGACGGGCGACGCGAATACTGCTTCTTGTGGCGAGGCTGGCGCCCTCGCCACGGATTCCTGCTTCAGGTGAGAACTCTGCGCACAGTGATGCCCATCACAAATTGAACGGCCGCTTCAGCGAGCAGGGGCATTTTTCCATCCGAACGATTATAAAGCCGAGCACAGGATTTCTCGGAAGAACAACGTCGTTTAATGGAACACCAGGAGCAGCAAAAAATGAGCGCAACCGAACACGTGCACAACAGCGCAAAATACAGCGCCAAATGGCAGGAACGCTTCAACTTCTTTGACACCTATGGCGCGCCCACCGACCCGCGCTACAAGGAAGCCCTCAAGAAGCTGCCCGGCTTCAAGAAAAAAATCCTCATCAATGCCAACGTGATCGCGTTTTTCTTCGGTCCCATCTACCTCTTCGTACTGGGCCTGTGGAAAAAGAACCTGGCCCTGCTGGGCATCATATTGCTGGTCAACATTGTGCTGAGCGTGATCTTCGCGGCCCTGGGCATGGACTTCCCCAAGCCGCTGAACGCCGGCCTGAACGGTGCCACCTCGGTGATGTACGCCATCATGACCAACTACGCCTACTACTTGAAAGAAGTCAAAGGCGAGCAAGGCTGGAACCCGTTCCAAGGGATGAGTTTGCGGTAGCGATTTTGCTTGGCGAGGGCCCGCACTTCTCCACGGATGTGCAGGCCCTCGCGCCTCAAGCTATTGAGGCCCGCGAAACTGATGACGGGTATTGCCACTCACGACAGTGTCGAAGTAGTTCTTGAACGCCTCTTCGAACAAGGCTGAGGCGGGGAACACGAACAGTGAATGTTCAGGTACTCAATAGCATCAGGGAAACCGGCGCAGGCCAGACTTGGGGCTCAAAAAAACCCGGCGCAGTGGCCGGGCTTCAGGAGCAAAGGCATCATCATCGAGGGTCGGGATGCTCGGTCGTCACCGAATCGGCGGCATTCACATCGGACATATCCTCTTCGATAGGTGCGTCGTCGTCCGGCGGCAGCGGGACTTCAGGTGCATCCTTGCTGGGGTCGTGACCTGTTTCGTTATCGGTGCCGCGCGTGACTTCCTGCTGGGACCTGTTTCCAGGCGCATTTTCGTCGATTTCCATGCTGGCTCTCCATTCTGGCGCGCGGGACAGCCGCGCTAAAACATAAGAGGCAGCGGAACATCGCAAGTGCGGGGCAATGGATGAACGGCGCAGGGCGTTGTGGGTGCTCAACCGTTCTATTCCAGCACTCACGAAGAACCGGGCGGAATGCCGTCCTTGTTGAAATCCTTCAGACGCTCACGCTCTTGCTCAGTGGCATGAGCCGGCGTGTCATTGTTGGGTTGTTGCTGTTCTTTTTCATCTGCCATGGCGTTGCCCTCCGAGTGATACCCCGTTGGGCTGCCGGCGGTACCGGCAGTTCAATTTGTTTCGAGTGGCCGGGCAGGCTGAGCCGAGAGCGGAACATCGAAGACCCGATCGAACGCCCACTGGAACACCAGCGAATAAAAAAAGAAGAACACGAACAACCCCAGATTGGTCACCAGCGCCAGCCACAGGCTGATGCCCAGCCACGCCGCGATCACCGGGGTAAGGATCAAGGTCAAGCCACCTTCGAACCCCAAGGCGTGAAGCAACCGTCGCCGCCAACTGCGATGACGGTTGTGCTGACGGCGTTCCCACCATTCGAACAGACCGTTGAAAAGCATGTTCCAGGCCAGTGCGACGGCAGAAATCACCAGTGACAACAGGGTCGAATACCCCATGCCCTGGCCGTAGATCAGCGCCAGCGCCGGTGCCACGAACAGCACACCGCCGGCTTCATAGAGTACGGCCTGGAGGATTTTACGGGGCGCGCCTTGCATGGGGTGATCTCCTGTTGGCAGTGCGAGACCACAGCCTGGCAAGTTGAGCCGACGCGTACAAATGAGCTAAATTGAGCCACGCTCAACCCGAGTAATCCAGCCGCCCATGTTTGCCAAACTGCCCCTCACCGCCTTGCGCGGCTTCGAGTCTGCCGCACGGCTGGGCAGCTTCAAGGCGGCGGCCCAGGAGCTGCATGTCAGCCCGGCGGCGATCTCCCATCAAGTCAAGAGCCTCGAGGCATTCCTGGGCGTGCGATTGTTCGAACGCTCCAGCCAGAACGTGCGCCTGAGCGCCGACGGCGAGCGCCTTCACCCACAATTGCACCGCGCCCTGCTGGACATCCAGCACGGCTTGCAGGCGCTGTCACCGCCCTGCGCTTCACAATCGCTGGTGGTGAGCACCACCCCGGCGTTCGCCAGCCTGTGGCTGATCCCTCGGCTCGGGGATTTTCATCGGTTATACCCGGACATCGACGTGAGGCTGCACAGCAGCAACGACGTGGTCGACCTGCTCCGCGACGCCAGCATCGACCTGGCCATCCGCGCCCAGTTCACGCCTGATCCTCAGCTGTTCCAGCAACCGTTGCTGGAAGAGTTCTTCGGCGCCTACTGTCGCCCCGACTGGCAACCGCCCACCGCCGACTCACCCGTGGAGTTGATCGACGTGCCCTGGCTGAGCAGTTCAATCGAAGCGGTCGATTGGCCGACCTGGTGCGCCAAGGCAGGCACCCCGGACTGGTTGGGTACCGCGCGCTTTCGACGCTACGACGAGGAACAGCACGCCCTGCAGGCCGCCATCATCGGGCATGGCCTGGTGCTTGCCAGCAATGTATTGGTTGCCGAAGCGGTCGCTCGTGGACAACTGGTCGGCTATCGGCCTGACATTCGCCTGGCTGGCGCGCGATACAGCGTAGTGTGCGTGCCGGGGCGGGAGCGCCAGTCGGTGGTGCACAGGTTCAGTGAGTGGTTGCGGGAACAGGCGCTCATGGCGCAGGCGGGGCATTAACCCGGGGCCCTACACTGTCTTCAGGTCAATGAAGAACCCTGCGGCTCTCGCCAATCCTGATGCGATCGAGCGCCCTGTTCAAAGCATCCAAAGCGCCCAATAGCGCCTTCGCCTCGGCTTCCCGACCGTCGCCCCAAAGACGTTCCGCCATCTTGTTCAACGCCTGGATAGAGCGCTCAATGTCGGCAGCCGTCACGGCGGTGCTTTCCTGATGTTTCTTCGGCATTGCCTTACTCTCTTCGGAACCTGGATCAAGACGCTCCACTGTACGCTGGGCTCACGTGCGAGCCGAGCCCTATACTTGCGCTGGACTTTCCGAACGTCTACCCAAAATGCGCCCAGGGAAATGACCGATAGGAAACCAAGGACTGACAAGGGGAAGCGAGCAATGAGTACGCTTGAAAGAGCCATATCGATTTCCGCGCTGGCCCATGAAGGGCAAGCCGATAAAGGGGGGGCTCCTTATATCCTGCACCCGTTGAAAGTCATGTTGCGTCTATCCGGTGACGAAGAACGCATCGTCGCGGTGTTGCACGACGTCGTCGAAGACACTGCCGTTACCTTGGCAGACCTGCGCGATGCAGGCTTCAGCGAAGCGACTCTGAATGCCATCGATTCACTCACCAAGCGCGACGGCGAAACCTATCAGGCCTTTATCGAACGCGCCGCACGTGACCCTATGGCGCGCCGGGTGAAACTGGCCGACCTGGCGGAGAACAGTGACTTGTCACGCCTGGGCACACCCAGCCAAAAAGATCTGGAGCGCATTGCAAAGTACCGTGAGGCCATCGATTACCTGGCAACGCAAGCGTGACACCCCTGACCCTTATCACGAGCAGAAGTGGGAGATGATCCCCAACGCCAGATCAGGGCTGCACTTGCGCTGCAAGTGACTGGATCATTTACTGATTACCGCTTTAGTAACGTCGCATATTTTTTCAACACGTCAGATTCAGAGAGGCCTGCGACGATCTCCAGCAGCTTCTGGTTGTGCTCCAGATACAACACGTTGTATTTCAAATCAACGGGAAACGTGAGATTGGCAATAGCTGCTGCGGGAAGCTCGAATACCACCGTCACAACCTCCCCACGAGTAGGGCCTAACGTGCCTATTTTGTAGAACGTCTTCCCGTCGGAAATTTGTACATCGGAACTGCCCTGGGCCCTGTAGGACACCTCAAGGGAAGCACCTTGCTTCAAGGAGCTCAACTCTTCGATCGTCTTTACCTCCACCCTGAAGGGTGCATGGTTAAACGCCCCTGCTGCTTCGACTATTTTCCTGAAATCAGTCCGTGGCTGTTTCGACTCTTTGTACGGCTCGGACCAATTCATGTCCGCAGACACGATCAGACTTGCATCCCGAGTAATATCATGGTCTCCAGGCGTACCGGGAAGAATGCTCCTCGAAACATCCTTCGCAGCCAGTTTTATAGAAAAAACATCTAGCGTTTCATGGGTCAGATAAAATCTAAATAGCACATCGAGCCTTGAAGGAGCCAGAGAGTACGCCGAAATCGGCCCGGGGTATTCAGGGCGTTGAATTACATAGCTTTGGATATTTTTTTCAAGCCAGGCAACTGATCGAGTAGCCAGTCGCAAGGGTGCCTTGCTTTTAGAAAACTGCGCATAATCATACAAGGCAATGGTTGCAATCAAATTACCATTCAGCACCGCAATCCGTTCGTTTACCGGATACTCTTCAAACAACACATCCTTGCCAACAGTCCTGGCAAAACCTCCTTTGTCAACGGGCATCGAGTATGACAAATAAATCGCTTCAGCCTTGTTTTTGTAGTAGATGTTTCCCGTCTTTTTTGCCATTTCCATATAAAACTCAAGCGCAATGCCTTGGGTAAAAGCAGATACCCAAGGCGCCCTGAGCTGGAAAGGCCACGCATCTATGTAATCATCCATAAAGGCATAAAAGAGACCGCCATCTCTCATCTTTTCAAAAACTCTCAACTTTTCTTCACACACCACAGCACCGGCAAGGTCTCCGGACAGTGCCGCCTCAAGACCCCGTATTGCCAGCTTGCTTGGGGACCTGAAATTCTTTGTCCGACTGGACATCCCCACTGTCGCATCACACTCCTTGCTGGTTCCAAATGCCCAAGGATAATTGGGCGAGCCCTCTGCATAAAACTTGAGTAGATCTGACTGCTGCGCTTGTACAGAAACACAGGACATCGCCAAACAGAAGAAAAGAAACAGCAGTTTTTTTGAGTTTATTAGCATAGTCACGTACAGCCTTATAAAAATCCCACGCAAGATCATCAGTGCGCCCATTAACCACCCCGCAGCCTACCCCCAGCTCGCGGACGAAACAGAGTTGGTCCATCAGGAAGATTTGGCGCAGACGTCTCAACGCCGGCTATAACAGAAACCAGCGCGGAGCTTCAGACAACCCTACTTGAGCCCCCCATTGCAATTTTTCGTATGCAGTGCGGGCCTCGAATCGCCCCCTGCATTCCGCTCAACGGATGATAGGACCAAACCCCTCATTTACAAGAAATTTAATCGACGCACAGCGGTGGAAATCCCCAGAACGCTCCCAAAAAATCGATGAATTGTCGAAGACTCCTACAGCGCTCTCCCATTGGTAACATCCACACTGGCCTCATTGCCTCCAGCTGCTACGCTCAGTCCCGAGGTGCAAACCCACCATCCAGCCTGGAGGATGAAAAACCCGAAAGCGTGCACGCTAAGCGCACGTGACCGCAACCTTGAATGAGAAATAGCTGCCGGACAGCAGCTTGATAATGATACAGAGGACGTATGAATTTTCGGCTCGACATACAAGCCCTCAGAGGGCTTGCCGTTGCATTTGTAGTGATGGACCACCTGGGTTTCACCGCTTTAAAAGCTGGATTTCTAGGCGTAGATATATTTTTTGTCATTTCCGGATATTTGATTACCGGAATCATCGCCAGCAAAATAGCCAGTGGCGACTTTCGTCTTTCTGAATTTTATTACAAGCGCGCCAAACGCCTGGTACCGGCCGTCTATGTAACAATTTTAGCCACCTGCATCGGCGCCTATCTGTTATTAACTCCGATGGAAAACAGGAACCTGCTCTCTCAAGTTGCAGGAGCGGTGACCTACACTACCAATTTTGTTCTATTGAATCAGACTGGATATTTTGATGCAGATGCGTCCACCAAGCCATTGCTGCACTTATGGTCTCTGGCTGTCGAGGAACAGTATTACCTGATTTTTCCACTTATTCTTATTCTCAGCCCCGCTCGCCTCTGGTTGCGCATTGTTATCACTGTCTTAATCGGCAGCCTCTTAGCCTGCCTGTACCTGAAACAAACCCATCCCTCAGCGACTTTTTTCCTGCTGCCCACGCGTTGCTGGGAATTATTGATCGGCTCGGGCGGCTATCTGGCTGCCCAGAAATTCAACATAAAGATTCCCCGCCCCGTATTTTTACTGGCCATCCTTGCAGTTCTAATCATCCCCACGATGGAAATTAAATGGGGCCACCCAGGACCGGCAGCAGTTGTTGTATGCCTCTCGACCCTTTTCATCATCTGGGCCAATAGCACGATAGCCAATACGTCCATTTTTATCAGACCACTTGTCAAGCTTGGCGATATTTCCTACTCCCTGTACCTAGTGCATTGGCCGGTCATTGTTTTCGCACACGCGGTACTGCCTAATGAGCTTACACTGTTTAGTCAAATATCCTTGTTTCTAGTATCGCTGTTATGTGCGGGGGTTCTTTACATCTTCGTTGAGCAACCCAGTCGTCGGTCCCTGATTCCTCAAGCCGGACTGACATGGACGATAACTCTCGGAGCGGCCGTACTGGTATCAATCCAATACACCGCAACCCGACACAACAATAATCAAGTAGATTTCGACGCTTTGTTACGGCCCAATTACGGCCTTGATAAAGCTTGCGACAACTATCTGTTCAAGAACGATGAAAAATGCCGAACCTCCACCCCGGCTCGCAATATAGTCTGGGGCGATTCCTATGCCATGCACACCATCGAGGGAGTTAAGAACCACAGAAAAGGAGGGATCGCACAGGCGACCTACAGCGCTTGCCCTCCCTTCTTGGATACTGCGCCTTACAACCCGGCACGAGCAGATGCAGGGAAGCTAGCAAATTACTGCATAGCATTTAACGACACTGTATTTTCTGCGATCAAAGCAGACAAAACCATTGAGACGGTCATCCTTGCCGCCTCTTTTTGGCAATACACCGTGCCCACCAACAAAATGCTGACAAGGGACGAACAAGACAAGGGTTCGACTCGCATAGTGCCTACAAGCCTTGATCAAGTTGAAAATGACCTGGGCAGGACCATCAGCGAGCTTAAGCGGATCGGCAAAGAAGTCATCGTCATTGGCCCACCTCCCTCCGTAGGCAATGAAAATATCAGCTGCATGCAGCAGCAGCTGTCCAACAGCACAACTGCACACGACTGCACCATCCCATTAAAGAACTACAGGGAATACAACGCCGGCGTCCTTACGTTGCTCGATACCATTGAAACGAAATACGCGATACGGGTCATTCGTCTAAGCAATGCACTGTGTGATGACACGGTTTGCCGCACCGTTGTAGACGGAGTGCCCATGTACCGTGATTCAGGGCACTTGTCATACGTAGGTTCTGCAAAAGCTTTCGATATCCTTGCGAACACGAAAAATCTTTGGTGAAAGCCATCCTCGCCAGGAGCCTGACGCGTGAAAGCAGGCTCCGTGTTTGTTTGGAAAGCGCGATTTTACAAAGACGCCTATGGGCAGGTAACAGCCTTTCGAGACTGCTTCTTGGTCCACAGCAGACGACCGTTGATTCTTCCCTCAGACCACGATTCGGTAACCAAAGCGCAATTACCGCCCAGGTTCTCGACAAACGTCCTTGGGTAGCCTTCAGGCTCATCTCCACCAAGACGCATCCAGTTCGGATCGGTCGAAGTCACTGTTTGATAAGGCATGCAGGCTACCAGTGTGACCAACAAAAGAGCCAAAACTACTTTTCTCATACCAGTCCAACCCATTCGGCAACAGACAGCTTTATTGCCATCCGGCCATCTTGAAAACAGCCACCACCTGAACGGGCATTCGCAACCCCATCGATCTTGTGACAGCGCTATTTAAATCCCCTGGCAACTGGCCTTTCGTCCTTTGGGAGGAAGAACGCGACGCACACGCTGCGTAACGCCTCCACACCACCGCCCGGGCCTTGCCCGGCAAGGAAGACCGCATAGCTGAATACCTGATGGGGCCGACCAATAGTGCGCCAGGTCAGGCTGGCTTTAGGTTGCTTTCATTTGTCGAGATTTAGCATCTCGCACATCCGCTCCCCTAACATTCCACGTAACCACGCACTATGAAACTCAATGTTTTCCAGCGAGGTACCGTGCGCTAACGGGTATTCGAAAACCTTACCCTTCGCCCCCCGATAAGCGACGAGAAAATAGCCATCGTGATCAAACGCTGCGAGCACGCAAGGACGGATGTGAATGATTTGGCTAAATGGCACGCGCACTTCAGTGGCTTTTAGGCCACGACGAGTGATGGTGAGGGTCAACATCTGCTGGTTTTCGTCAAACGTGAAAGCCCGCACTTGAGGCGCAGGGACAATCCACGCAAAGAACGCACCGATGAACACTGCACTGGCCAGCATTAACAGAATAAAGGATGACCCTGTGAGGCTCTCACCATGGTCAGGCTGCACCCCATGCATGACCTCCGGCCCTGGGAAAAGGAACGTCACAAGCCCATAGGCCGGTAAAAGCAGAAGCAACGCAAGAGAGAAGCCAAAAACGCCCATGCCATTGCTTTCGATAATGGGTATTTCAGGACCGTAATACCAGATAGGTGGGTGGGCAGTGCCCGGCACGCCAGCAGGTGCTGCTGTAACGCTAGCGGGTCTTCGATGATTCATCTGGCTGTCTCAAGGATTGCGGCGCAGACGTTACCACTACTAGCGGACAGCCTGGAAACGGATCACGGGACTTTTTTCAATATGTCGCCCCATCCATTCTCACTTTTCCGGGGTGATCAGATCATCACTCGAGCGGCCATCCAAAGCTGGCATCGGGTCTATTTGAACTCCAGCCACGACGCTCGCAAGAGCCGTGTAGGCGGAACCAACCCGAGAAAAGGCTTCCTTCCAAAGGCAACCTGAGACCTCGCCAGCAACCACCAGCATCATCATTTTGGTTGTGGCGGCGTCCAGCTCTAAAAGTGACTGGTGTGCTTCGAATCGAAAGGTGTCATTGGACATGGTAAACCGTTTGCCCCCCTGCTCTTAGCAGCGGCGCCTCCTGCCTGAGTTCTTGCGGGTTTGCCCCAACAGTTATACACCTAACGCTTCGTACAAGAACAAGTGGTTCGTCTATGACCAAGCAATATCCGGAAGGGAATGGGGGAAAAGACGATTGAGTACGTCGAGGTGGGCGCCGAATTGGCGTTCTGAGGTGGGGGTTTTGCAAGAGTTTTGCAAATGGCAGAAAGCAAAAAGGGGCTACCGTTTCCGGTAACCCCTTCTAGACCGCCCAGCAGAGCGGATTTTGTTTGGTAGGCGCGATTGGACTCGAACCAACGACCCCCACCATGTCAAGGTGGTGCTCTAACCAACTGAGCTACGT
Organism: Pseudomonas sp. MS646; assembly: GCF_036693845.1. Taxonomy (NCBI): domain Bacteria; kingdom Pseudomonadati; phylum Pseudomonadota; class Gammaproteobacteria; order Pseudomonadales; family Pseudomonadaceae; genus Pseudomonas; species Pseudomonas sp. MS646. The sequence goes on along the minus strand of NZ_CP144763.1, from coordinate 2,100,048 downwards.
GCCTGCTGTGAGGCGGCATTCTACGGAATTCCAAAGGGGTGTCAACACCTTTTTTTCACCTAACCCTATGAATATGCAAAATATTTAATTTCGCCCACGCGACGAAGATATTGCAGTGGCTGGCGGCCGATTTTTATCTCGGGTAGGATCGGCGCATTCGTAAAAAATATAAAACAGAGGTTGCAGAATGGCGAACACATCCTACCCAGCGTCCTATTATGCTGCGTCGGCCAACCCGGCTCCGTCGCGCCCAGCCCTGCAGGGTGAGGTCGAGACGGATGTGTGTGTAATCGGTGCGGGGTACACCGGCCTGTCCTCTGCGCTGTTCCTGCTGGAAAACGGCTTCAAGGTCACCGTCCTTGAAGCGGCCAAGGTGGGCTTCGGTGCGTCGGGTCGCAACGGTGGGCAGATCGTCAACAGTTATAGCCGTGACATCGATGTGATCGAACGCAGCGTCGGCCCTCAACAGGCGCAATTGCTGGGCAATATGGCGTTCGAGGGCGGACGGATCATTCGGGAACGAGTGGCCAAGTATCAGATTCAGTGCGATTTGAAGGACGGTGGCGTGTTTGCCGCCCTGACCGCCAAGCAGATGGGCCACCTGGAGTCGCAGAAGCGCTTATGGGAGCGTTTCGGGCATACCCAGCTGGAGTTGCTGGACCAGCGTCGCATTCGCGAGGTGGTGGCTTGTGAGGAGTATGTTGGCGGCATGCTGGACATGAGCGGCGGGCATATCCATCCACTGAACCTGGCCTTGGGTGAAGCAGCGGCCGTCGAGTCGCTCGGCGGGGTCATCCATGAGCAGTCACCTGCAGTGCGTATCGAGCGCGGCGCCAGTCCCGTCGTGCATACGCCTCAGGGTAAGGTCAGGGCCAAGTTCATCATCGTGGCCGGCAATGCTTACCTGGGCAACCTGGTGCCGGAACTGGCTGCCAAATCCATGCCGTGCGGCACCCAGGTGATCGCGACCGAGCCACTGGGGGACGAGTTGGCCCACAGTCTGTTGCCGCAGGATTACTGTGTCGAGGACTGCAATTACCTGCTCGACTACTACCGACTGACCGGCGACAAGCGCCTGATCTTCGGGGGTGGCGTGGTGTACGGCGCCAGGGACCCGGCGAACATCGAGGCCATCATCCGACCGAAAATGCTCAAGGCGTTTCCTCAGCTCAAACAGGTGAAGATCGACTACGCCTGGACCGGAAACTTCCTACTGACGTTGTCGCGTCTTCCTCAGGTCGGGCGCCTGGGGGACAACATCTACTATTCCCAGGGCTGCAGTGGCCATGGCGTGACGTACACGCACCTGGCAGGCAAGGTCCTGGCCGAGGCGCTACGTGGTCAGGCTGAGCGTTTTGATGCGTTTGCCGACCTGCCCCACTACCCGTTCCCCGGCGGCCAACTGCTGCGTACGCCGTTTGCGGCGATGGGTGCATGGTATTACGGGCTGCGGGATAGACTTGGGTTCTGAGGCCAGCGCCCTAGCGTTCGCAGGACCACAGAAGGGCTGCCAAGCAGCCCGCCGGGCACGGCAAGCAAAAAGCCGAATGACAGAAACAAAAAACCCCGGTCTTTCGACCAGGGTTTTTGCTATCGATCAGAAGAGGCGCTTGGCGCTCTTCCTGGCTTCAAGGCGTTCAGTGGGCCTCGAAGCAGATATGGCGCAGCGGACGGGACTCGAACCCGCGACCCCCGGCGTGACAGGCCGGTATTCTAACCGACTGAACTACCGCTGCGTATCGCTGTGGACTTGCGTCCAGTTAACTCGTCTGACCAGCCCCTTGGGATTGATCTCGAACCAGGCGAACCTGCTTCGGAAAATATGGCGCAGCGGACGGGACTCGAACCCGCGACCCCCGGCGTGACAGGCCGGTATTCTAACCGACTGAACTACCGCTGCGCGTCGGTGGAGGCTTTTGACAGCTTCCATCTTGCTTTCGCAAGACTCTCTTGAAACATGGTGGGTGATGACGGGATCGAACCGCCGACATTCTGCTTGTAAGGCAGACGCTCTCCCGGCTGAGCTAATCACCCTTTGCTTTGCTGAGGCCGCGAAATTTACGCAGGTACCGAAGCTAAGTCAATAGCAGGGTTGAAGTTTTTTCAAAACAGTTTCAAGCGCCGCGCGCCCATGGACTTATTTGTAAATCATCTTCTTGGTCATGCCGCCGTCCACCACGAACTCCTGGCCCGTGACAAAACCGGCATTGCGCGACAACAGCCATGCCACCATCGCCGCCACGTCCTCCACGGTCCCTACCCTGCCCGCCGGATGTTGGGCGTGATCGGAATCGGTGAGTGGCTCTGCACGGCGCTGCGAAGGGTCGCGCGCATCGATCCAGCCAGGACTGACGGCATTGACGCGGATCTCCGGCCCGAGGCTGATTGCCAGGGCATGGGTCAGGGCCAGCAGGCCGCCCTTGCTTGCCGCATAGGCTTCGGTGTCCGGCTCCGATTGTGCGGCGCGGGTCGAGGCCAGGTTGACGATCGCGCCGTTGTGGGCACGCAGGTACGGCGCACAATGCTTGGCCAGCAGCATCGGCCCACCCAGGTTCACCGCCAGGACCCGATTCCAGTAGGCCAGGTCCAGGCTTTCCAGGGTGATGTTGTGCGGGTCGGCAATGGCCGCATTGCACACCAGCGCGTCGAGACGGCCGAACTGGCCAAGCACCTCGGCGATACCGGTGGCGACCTGCGCCTCGTCCGCCACGTCCATGGCGATGAACCAGGCGTTGTCGCCCAGGGTCTTCGCAACCTTGGAACCGCGCTCTCGATCCAGGTCGGTCAACACCACTTGCCAGCCTTCGCAAATTAACCAGGCAGCAATGCCCAGGCCGATGCCCCGCGCGGCCCCCGTGACCAGTGCAACCCGGCCGTGAGTGCCGCCCGGCGGCGTTGCCAACTCGATCACAAGGCCGCCAACCCGCGACCCAGGTCGGCTTGCAGGTCGGCCACGTCTTCAAGGCCGACCGCAACGCGAATCAGGCTGTCACGAATACCCGCCGCTTCACGCTCCTGGGGCGACAGGCGACCGTGGGACGTGGTGCTCGGGTGCGTAATGGTGGTCTTGCTATCGCCCAGGTTGGCGGTGATGGAAATCAACCGGGTCGCGTCGATGAAGCGCCAGGCGCCCTCCTTGCCCCCCTTGACCTCGAAACTCACCACTGCACCAAAGCCGCGCTGCTGGCGCTGGGCCAGGTCATGCTGCGGATGGCTCTTGAGACCGGCGTAATGGACCTTCTCGATGCCGTCCTGCTGCTCCAGCCATTCGGCCAGGGCCTGGGCGTTGGCACAGTGCGCCTTCATGCGCAGGCCCAGGGTTTCCAGGCCCTTGAGGAAGATCCAGGCGTTGAACGGACTGAGGGTCGGCCCGGCAGTGCGCAGGAACCCCACCACTTCCTTCATCTGCTCGCCGCGACCGGCCACCACGCCACCCATGCATCGGCCCTGGCCGTCGATGAACTTGGTCGCCGAATGCACCACCACGTCAGCCCCCAGTTTCAGCGGCTGTTGCAGCGCCGGGGTGCAGAAGCAGTTGTCGACCACCAGCATGGCGCCCTTGGCATGGGCGACTTCCGCCAGCGCGGCAATGTCCACCAGCTCGGCCAAGGGGTTGGAGGGCGATTCAACGAACAACAGCTTGGTGTTGGGCTTGATCGCCGCGTCCCAGCCGGACAGGTCCGCCAGGGGCACGTAGTCGACTTCCACGCCAAAGCGCTTGAAGTATTTTTCGAACAGACTGATGGTCGAGCCGAAGACACTGCGCGAAACCAAGACATGGTCGCCGGCGCTGCACAGGCTCATCACTACAGCCATGATCGCCGCCATGCCGGTAGCGGTAGCGACCGCTTGCTCGGCGCCTTCCAGGGCGGCAATGCGCTCTTCGAAAGCGCGCACGGTCGGGTTGGTGTAGCGCGAGTAGACGTTGCCTGGCACCTCGCCGGCAAACCGCGCTGCCGCATCGGCGGCCGTGCGGAATACGTAGCTGGAGGTAAAGAACATCGGATCGCCATGTTCGGCTTCCGGTGTGCGGTGCTGACCCGCGCGCACCGCCAGGGTGTCGAACGCTACGCCCTCAAGGTCGCTGTCCAGCCGACCGGCATCCCAATCCTGACTCATGCTGCCACTCCTTCAAATCGCAAACCGGCCCCTCGGGGCCGGTTCGTCACTCAGTTGTTGTACAGATCGATGATCGCACTGACCGCCTGGGTCTTGGCCTTGGACGCATCGTTACGCGCGTGCTCGATCCGGTTTAGGTAGGCCTCGTCGATGTCGCCGGTGACGTACTTGCCGTCGAACACCGCGCAATCGAACTGCTCGATCTTGATCTTGCCGCCGCCCACCGCTTCGATCAGGTCCGGCAGGTCCTGGTAGATCAACCAGTCGGCGCCGATCAGGTCGGCCACGTCCTGGGTGCTGCGGTTATGCGCGATCAGTTCATGGGCACTCGGCATGTCGATGCCGTAGACGTTCGGGTAGCGTACGGCCGGTGCAGCCGAGCAGAAATACACGTTCTTGGCGCCAGCTTCACGGGCCATCTGGATGATCTGCTTGCACGTGGTACCGCGCACGATGGAGTCATCCACCAGCATCACGTTCTTGCCGCGGAACTCCAGCTCGATGGCGTTGAGCTTCTGACGTACGGATTTTTTCCGCGCAGCCTGGCCCGGCATGATGAAGGTACGGCCGATGTAGCGGTTCTTCACGAAGCCTTCGCGGAACTTGACGCCCAGGTGGTTCGCCAACTCCAGGGCCGCCGTGCGGCTGGTGTCCGGGATCGGGATGACCACGTCGATGTCATGGTCCGGGCGCTCGCGCAGGATCTTCTCGGCCAGCTTTTCGCCCATGCGCAGGCGGGCCTTGTAGACAGAGATGCCGTCGATGATCGAGTCCGGGCGCGCCAGGTAGACGTGCTCGAAGATGCAGGGGGTCAGGCTCGGGTTGGTCGCGCATTGGCGGGTGTGCAGCTTGCCGTCTTCAGTGATGTAGACCGCTTCGCCTGGGGCCAAGTCGCGAATCAGGGTGAAACCGAGCACGTCCAGGGACACGCTTTCGGAGGCGATCATGTACTCGACGCCTTCGTCGGTGTGACGCTGGCCGAACACGATCGGACGAATGCCGTGGGGATCGCGGAAGCCGACGATACCGTAGCCGGTGATCATCGCCACCACCGAGTAGCCGCCGACGCAACGGTTATGCACGTCGGTCACCGCCGCGAACACATCTTCCTCGGTAGGCTGCAGCTTGCCGCGCTGGGCCAGCTCATGGGCGAACACGTTGAGCATCACTTCCGAGTCGGAACTGGTGTTGACGTGGCGCAGGTCCGATTCGTAGATTTCCTTGGCCAGCTGCTCGACGTTGGTCAAGTTGCCGTTGTGCGCCAGGGTGATGCCGTATGGCGAGTTGACGTAGAACGGCTGGGCCTCAGCCGACGTCGAGCTGCCCGCCGTCGGATAGCGCACGTGGCCGATACCCATGTGGCCGACCAGGCGCTGCATGTGACGCTGGTGGAACACGTCACGCACCAGGCCGTTGTCCTTGCGCAGGAATAACCGGCCGTCATGGCTGGTCACGATACCGGCAGCGTCCTGGCCGCGGTGCTGGAGCACGGTTAGCGCGTCATACAGCGCCTGATTGACGTTCGACTTACCGACGATACCGACGATGCCACACATGCGACGCAACCCCTACTTAATGGATCTGAACTGAACAGCACTCACTGCGGCGTTTTGGCCATCGGCAAGAGCTGCTCCTTGAACGGTATTTCAGCGGGTACGCTGATACCGCTGGCAAGCCACTGACTGCTCCAACCCAGAATCAGGTTTTTAGACCAGTCTGCGACCAATAGAAATTGTGGCACGAGCCGGGACTCCTGCCACCACGTATCCTGCTGCACCGGCCCCAGGCTCAGGAGCCCGACGGCCACGACCACCAGCAACGCGCCACGCGCCGCGCCGAAGGCCATGCCCAGGAACCGGTCCGTCCCGGAAAGCCCGGTGACGCGAATCAGTTCGCCGATCAGATAATTGATCATTGCGCCGACCAGCAAGGTGGCGATAAACAAGATGGCACAGCCCGCGATCACGCGAGCCGACGGGGTTTCGATGTATCCGGCGAGGTACTGGGACAGCGAGCCACCAAACATCCAGGCCACGACTCCCGCGATGATCCAGGTCAGCAGCGAGAGGGCTTCCTTGACGAAGCCTCGGCTCAGACTGATCAAAGCGGAGATGGCGACGATCGCAACGATCGCCCAGTCAACCCAGGTAAATGGCACGGTGCAGCCTGCAGACGGATAAGGCGGCGCATTTTAGCAGAGCCCAGGGCTGTCGGTAAGCTGCGTGATTCAAATCAGCTAAATCGCCGGTCAACCACGCTCTGGCTGGAAACGTACCACGAAACCCTTGAGGTTCTGCTGGCGCCCGAGCAGGTCACGCAGGCGATCGGCCTCGGCGCGCTCGATCAACGGCCCGACAAATACCCGGTTCTTGCCATCGGCGGAGCGGATATAAGCGTTGTAGCCCTGGCTGCGCAGGTTTTTCTGCAAGCTTTCAGCACTTTCGCGACTGGTCAGGCTGGCCAGTTGCACCGACCAACTGACCGACAGGCCGTTGGCATCCACACGGCTTTGCGTGGTGTCCGGCTTGGCGGGTGCGGCGGTAATCGGCTGGGTCGGGGCCGGCTTGACGGCAGGCGCCGCCGGAGCAGGCGTCGGCGCGACGACCGGTTTGCTCGGCGCTGGCGCAGCGGGTGCGGGTGCGATAGGCGTCGACGGCGCAGCTGGCTGCTGCGCCAGCTCCTCGTCACTCGGTACAGGTTCCTGGGGCAGTGCCTGTGGTTCAGGCACCGCCACCGGCTCTACCTGCACGGGCGGCACGGCAGGCGCCTGGGGCGCAGCCGGCGCATCCACCGTGATCTGGCGCTGCTCGTCCTGGCGGGAAAACAGCATCGGCAGGAAAATCACCGCCAGGGCCACCAACACCAGGGCACCGACCATGCGCTGCTTGTACGCCTTATCCAGCATTGCCATCTGCCGCGTCCTCCGTGGAGCGCCGGGCCAGCCATTGAAGGGCCTCGGCAACACAAAAAAATGATCCGAACAACAGGATCTCGTCATCGGCCGTCGCCGCGGCGCACTGCCCTTCCAGCGCGGCGGCCACACTGCCATAGCTTTGTACAGCAGCACCGTGACGCTGCAAAGTGGCCTGCAACTCGGTCGCCGGACGCGAACGCGGCGAGTCCAGCGGCGTTACCGCCCATTGCTGGACACTAGCACCCAACGCCTCGACAACGCCATCCAGGTCTTTGTCGGACAGCAGTCCGAATACCGCCAGGCGCCGCCCCACGACCGGCCGCCGGGCCAGACGCTCGGCCAGGTACTGCGCGGCATGGGGATTGTGCCCGACATCCAGCAACAGGTTCAGGCGCTTGCCCTGCCACTCGAACTGGCGACGATCCAACCGCCCGACGACGCGCGTTGCCTGCAACGCCTCGGCAATCTGCCCCGCCTCCCACGGCAAGCCGAGCAGCAAGTAGGCCTGAAGCGCCAGCGCGGCGTTTTCCATCGGCAGATCCAGCAGCGGCAGGTCACGCAGTTCCACTGGCTGGCCCTGGGCATCGCTGCCGCGCCATTGCCAGTGCTGCTCGGTCATTGCCAGGTCAAAATCCCGCCCACGCAGGAAGAATGGGCAGCCCAGCTCGCGGACCTTGTCCAGCAGCGGTTGAGGCGGATCGAGGTCGCCGCAGAGCGCAGGTGCGCCCTGGCGAAAGATACCGGCCTTCTCGAACGCCACGGATTCGCGGGTATCGCCCAGGTAATCGGCATGGTCCACGCCGATGCTGGTGACCAAGGCGATGTCGGCGTCCACCAGGTTGACCGCATCCAGGCGCCCGCCCAGGCCGACTTCCAGCACCACGGCATCGAGGCCTGCCCGAGCGAACAGCCAGAACGCCGCCAGGGTGCCCATTTCGAAATAGGTCAGGGAAGTCTCGCCCCGCCCGGTTTCCACCGCGGCAAAGGCTTCGCACAGTTGGGCGTCAGTGGCCTCGACGCCGTTGACCTGCACCCGCTCGTTGTAGCGCAGCAGGTGCGGCGAACTGTAGACACCGACGTTCAACCCCTGGGCCCGCAGCAGCGAGGCCAGGAAGGCGCAGGTCGAACCCTTGCCGTTGGTGCCGGTAACGGTGATGACCCGGGGCGCCGGCTTGGCCAGTCCCATGCGGGACGCTACCGCTTGCGAGCGCTCCAGCCCCATGTCGATGGCCGACGGATGCAACTGCTCGAGGTAGGCAAGCCAGTCGCCCAGGGTACGTTGGGTCATAGGCCTGCAGGCACCGGCGGAACCACGATCGGCTCGACGGGAGCGGCGACGAACTTCGGCGTCGGCAGCCCCATCAGTTGCGCCAGCAGGTTGCCCAGGCGCGGACGCAGTTCCTGGCGATGGATGATCATGTCGATGGCACCGTGCTCCAGCAGGAATTCGCTGCGTTGGAAGCCTTCGGGCAGTTTTTCACGCACGGTCTGCTCGATCACGCGTGGGCCGGCAAAGCCGATCAGCGCCTTAGGCTCGCCGACGATCACGTCGCCCAGCATGGCCAGGCTGGCGGAGACACCGCCGTAGACCGGGTCGGTCAGCACCGAGATGAATGGAATGCCTTCTTCACGCAAGCGTGCCAGCACCGCGGAGGTCTTGGCCATCTGCATCAGGGAAATCAGCGCTTCCTGCATCCGCGCACCGCCGGAGGCGGCGAAGCAGATCATCGGGCAACGGTTTTCCAGGGCATGGTTGGCGGCACGAACGAAACGCTCGCCAACGATGGCACCCATGGAACCGCCCATGAAGGAGAACTCGAACGCCGAGACCACCACCGGCATGCCCAGCAAAGTGCCGCTCATGGACACCAGGGCGTCTTTTTCGCCGGTCTGCTTCTGGGCAGCGGTCAGGCGGTCCTTGTACTTCTTGCCGTCGCGGAACTTCAGGCGGTCCACCGGCTCCAGGTCGGCGCCGAGCTCTTCACGGCCCTCGGCGTCCAGGAAGATATCGATACGGGCACGCGCACCAATGCGCATGTGGTGGTTGCACTTGGGGCACACGTCCAGGGTCTTTTCCAGCTCCGGGCGATACAACACCGCTTCGCAGGAAGGACATTTGTGCCACAGACCTTCAGGCACCGAGCTTTTCTTCACCTCGGAACGCATGATCGAAGGGATCAGTTTGTCTACTAACCAGTTGCTCATGCTTTCTTTCTCCAGTACCGGCGGCCCGAACGCTCTGGTTCGCGGCCCCGAGTATGCCCTTGAGCTAAATTCATTGTGCGGCGAGGGCCGAAGGGCCACCACGGTCAGCGCGAGACATGACCTGCGTGCAACCCAACCTTCCTCAGCCATCCCGGCAACCGCTTCATCGTGGTTGCCACTACGCTATCGGCCCACCCGGAGGCGGTGCCTGCCTGCTGTGTACAGTGCAGGTATGGACGGCGGCAGTCTGCCAGCCGTCACATTGGCGACTGGCTACTGCGTACAGCCGCCATGAACGCGCGAATCCTTGCCGGATCCTTGATCCCCTTGCCCTGCTCCACGCCGCCGCTCACATCGACCGCATACGGACGAACCTGGCGAATGGCCTCGGCCACATTCTCTGCCGTCAGGCCACCGGCCAGGATAATCGGCTTACTCAGCCCCTTGGGCACCAGTGACCAGTCGAACGCCTTGCCAGTACCCCCGGGAACGCCTTCCACGTAGGTGTCCAGCAAAATACCGCTGGCTCCGGCGAAGGTCTCGCATGCGGCGGCGATGTCATCGCCCGCCTTGACTCGCAACGCCTTGATGTACGGGCGGTGCCAGCCCTCGCAGTCCTCCGGGGTTTCGTCGCCATGGAACTGCAACAGCGCCAGCGGCACCGCATCGAGTATCTCGCCCAGCTCGCAACGACTGGCATTGACGAACAGCCCGACCGGGGTCACGAACGGCGGCAAGGCCTGGATGATTGCCCTCGCCTGCTGCACCGTCACCGCCCTCGGGCTCTTGGCGTAGAACACCAACCCGATGGCATCGGCTCCGGCCTCGACCGCCGCCAACGCGTCCTCGACGCGGGTGATCCCGCAAATCTTGCTGCGAACGGCCGACATGTCGTGAAAACTCCAAGGCAAATCCGTGAAAGTCCCGGATGGTAGCAAATGCTGCGAAAGGCGTCAGCCGTCGAGTTCCGAGAAGCCGGTGAGGAAATGTGGCCCGATGTAACGCTCGGGCAACTCGAATTCATCGCGGTATTCCACCTGCACCAGGTACAGGCCGAACGGATGCGCGGTCACCCCGCCGGAGCGGCGGATACGGCTGTCGAGCACTTCCTTGATCCACTCCACCGGGCGTTCGCCGGCGCCAATGGTCATCAGCACACCGGCAATGTTGCGCACCATGTGATGCAGGAATGCGCTGGCGCGGATGTCGAGCACGATCATCTTGCCGTGCCGCGTCACGCGCAGGTGATGCAGCTCCTTGATCGGCGACTTGGCCTGGCACTGGCCGGCGCGGAACGCGCTGAAATCATGCACACCGACCAGATACTGCGCCGCCTCGGCCATGCGCTCGACATCCAGTGGACGGTGGTTCCAGGTGATTTCTTCGTTCAGGTGCGCCGGGCGGATCTGATCGTTGTAGATCACATAGCGATAACGCCGGGCGATAGCCTTGAAGCGCGCGTGAAAGTGCGCCGGCATCACCTTGGCCCAACTGACGCTGACATCGTGCGGCAGGTTGATGTTGGCGCCCATCACCCAGGCCTTCATCGAGCGCTCGACCTGGGTGTCGAAATGCACCACTTGGCCGCAGGCGTGCACGCCCGCGTCGGTACGACCGGCACAATGCAGCGACACCGGCGAGTCGGCGACTTTGGACAGCGCATTCTCGAGGGTTTCCTGCACCGTCAGCACACCAGAAGCCTGGCGCTGCCAACCTCGATAACGCGAGCCTTTGTATTCAACGCCCAGGGCGATCCGGAAAAAGCCGTCGGCCGCCATTTCGGCGGCCGGATTGTCTATGTTTGCCAAGGAATTACAGCCTGCTGAGGGACGCAAAGGCGGGCATTATAAGGCCGATGGCTTGGGATGCCAGTCCGGCGGGTGATCTGTGTTGAATGGGCTGGCGCTATCGCGAGCACGCTTGCTCCCACAGGGGTTCAGATGGTTTTCAGACCAAGACAAGTCCTTGTGGCGAGGGAGCTTGCTCCCGCTCGAGTGCGCAGCGCTCGCAAAAGTGCTCGACGTGCCATGGAGAGGCCTGCTTCGCAGCCCAGCGGGAGCAAGCTCCCTCGCCACAAGAGCAGCGCAAATGACCCACAAACAAAAACGGCAGCCTCACCGGCTGCCGTTTTTGTATAACCACTGATTCACGCCAGCCGCGACAACATCTCCTGCGCTTCGCTCTTCTGCGTAGCATCGCCTTCGCTGAGGACTTCGCCGAGGATGTCGCGGGCGCCGTCGTTATCGCCCATGTCCATGTAGGCCTGGGCCAGGTCGAGCTTGGTCGCCACCTCGTCGGTGCCGCTGAGGAAGTCGAAATCCGGCTCGTCCTCGGCGCCGGCCAGCGCATCTTCGGCGGTGAAGGTTGGCTCGCTCAGGCTGTCCGACAGGCGGTCCAACTCGGCATTGACGTCGTCCAGCTCGGACTCGAAGGCATCCTTCGGCGCGCCAGGGACATCCATTTCGTCAGCCAGGGACAGGTCGAAATCCGCGGGCAGCTCGAGATCGTCGGACGGAGTGTCGAGCAACGCAGGCGCATCGGCCGGCGGCAAGTCGAAGCCCTTGAGGTCGTCGCCCAGGTCCAGCAGGAAGTCCTCGTCATCGAGGGCTGCGGTCGGGGCCGGGGTATCGGCGCCCAGGTCCAGGTCGAACTCGGACAGGTCATCGAGGCTCTGGTTGGCTTCGGTCTGCTGCTTGAGCACCGACTCGAAGCTCAGGTCGTCGTCTTCCGGGAATGCATCCAGCTCGGCGATCGGCTCGGCGGCCGGTGGCACCGGCGTCGTTTCCAGGTCATCCAGGCTCAGGTCAAAGGCACTGTCCAGCTCCTCATCGGACAACGGCTTGTCTTCCAGCAGGTCCTTGACGTACTGCGCATCCAGCTCGGCGGCCAGTGCCGCCGCAGCCAGGCCGGCGCCGGTCGCCACGACCATGGCAGGGAAGCGGCTCTTGAGCTGCTCGACCTGGGCGTAGTTGTCGCCGTTGGCCACGAGCTGGCGCTCCTGGGCGACGAACGCATCACGATCGCCTTGCTGGCCGTAGACTTCCATGAGTTTCAGGCGCAGGTCACTGCGCTGGGGTTCGGCCTTGATGCCTTGTTCCAGCAGGTCGGCGGCCTGGTTCAGGCGACCGCGGTCGATGTGGGACTGGGCCAGGGGCAGCACGTCATCCGAAGGCTCGGCGGCCGGCGCCACCAAGGGTGCGGCGATCGGCGGCGTGACGATCACCGGGGCAACGAGCGGGGCCGGCTTGGGCACTGGCGCAGGCGCCGGTTTTGGCTCGAGTTTGACGCTGGGAGGTGGAACTTCAATGCCCTCGAAGCTGCTCGGGGGCAGATCGAGCTCCGGGGAGAAGTCGGCCTCCTCCTCGAGGGCTCGGGCCATGCGCAAATGTTTCTCGGCTTCCTGCTGGGCCTTGCGGCGGCGGGCGAGCAACAACAGCAGCAACAGCAGGATCAACACGCCGCCGCCCACCAGGCCCAGCAGGACCGGGTTGGTCAGCAGATCGTTGTACTTCTGCTCATTGGAAGCCGCCGGCGCTGGCTCGATCGGCGTGGCCGGCGGTGTCGCTTCCGGGGTGGCGGCCGGTGCGGGAGCAGCCTCGGGCGCGACAGTCGGAGCCTGCGCCCCCGGCGTTTGCGCAGCCGGTGCGGGGGTCAATTGCGCGGACATCGCCGGGGCCGCTTCACCCGCAGGCGGCACTGCGCCACCTTCGGCCTGCATCTTGGCCAGCTGATTGTTCTTCAACTCGATCAGGCGTTGCAGCTTGTCCAACTGGCTTTGCAGGTCGGCCATGCGGCTTTTCAGCTCTTCGTTGTCCCGGCGGGCCGAATCGAGGCTCTCCTGGGTCACCGCCAGCTTGTTGCTCAGCGCCTGGGCATCACCGGCAGCGCCCTTGCCCTTGCCGCCCGCCTTCGCCGACTCGGCCGACACCAGGCTCAGGTTATCGCGACCAGCGGTCTGGGCCGGCGCGCCTTCACCGCGGCCACGCCGGGTTGCATCCAGCTGTTGCTGGCCCGCACCCGCCACGCCACGCCGCCCCGAACGCCAGGCGGCGTTCTGCGCGGCGACTTCGGCAATGGCCTGGGGCTGCGGCAGCGCGGTGCTTTGCACCGAGTCCGGCAAGCGCAGCACCTGGCCGGTCTTGAGCAGGTTGATGTTGCCGTTGATGAATGCATTCGGATTCAACGCCTGGATCGCCAGCATGGTCTGCTGGACCGACCCGCCGTTGCGCACCTTGGCGGCGATTTCCCACAGGGTATCGCGCGGCGTGGTGGTGTACTGGGAAGGCTTGGTGGCACCGGTGACCGGCGTGGACACCACCTGAGGCGGTTTCGCCCGGGCAGCATCCGCCGCCTGCGGGGAGAACTTGGACGGGTCGAGCAGCACGCTGTAGTCGCGCAGCAGGCGACCGTTGGGCCACATCACCTGCACCAGGAACTTGACCATCGGCTCGGACAGCGGCCGGCTGGAGGTGACCCGCAAGACGCTCTTGCCATTGGCGTTGATCACCGGCGTGAAGCTCAGGTCGTTGAGGAAGGCTTGGCGGTCGACGCCGGCCTTGGCGAAGTCTTCGGGCGAGGCCAGGCTCGGCACGACTTCGGCGGCGGTCAACTGCTGGACGTCGAGCAGCTCGATCTCGGCGACCAGGGGCTGGTTCGGCGTCGACTTCAGGGTCAATTCCCCAAGCCCGAGCGCCTGCGCCATACCGGAGGACAGCGCCGAGGCGGCCGCTATTGCTAACACCAGTTTGCGAACTTGAACCATAGCCTCTTCCTTTGTTTGAACATTCCTCGGCCAGCGAGAAGGTATTGATGCCGCTGCCGTAAGGCATTGCGCGCAGCCCCGAAGCGACGGTGCGCGCGATCGTTTCACTCATGTCCCGGGAAGCCCCCGGAGGGAGGTTCGCCTTCAGCTCTCTGGCCAAGCATAGCGCCCAGCTAGAACCATTCGACAAATTGACGCCAAGTATCTTTTACAGCAAGTCTTTTATCAACAACTCAGCGACCTGCACCGCATTGAGCGCCGCGCCTTTGCGTACGTTATCTGACGTCAGCCACATATTTAGTTCAGCCGGATCGTCGATACCCAGTCGCACACGCCCGACGTAGACCTCATCCTGCCCCACCGCATCGCCCACCGGCGTCGGGTAGTCGCCCGCCTCCACGAGCTCGATACCCGGCGCAGCTTCGAGGGCCGCATTGACCTTCGCCAGGTCGACGGCATCGGCCGTCTGCACCGTCACGCTAAAGCTATCGCCAAAAAACACCGGCGCTTGAATGCAAGTACCGGAAATCTTTAACAAAGGTTGCTCCAGCACCTGGCGCAATTCGCGCACCAGGCGCTTTTCCAGCAGCGTATGACCCTGCTCGTCCGGCGTACCGACCTGGGCCAGCAGGTTGAACGCCATCTGCCGATCGAAAAAGGTCGGCTCCAACGGGCGGGCGTTGAGCAGTTCGGCGGTCTGGCGCGCCAACTCGTTCACGGCGACACGGCCCTGGGTGGACACGGCGAGGTGGGCGGTCACGCTGACGCGCTGCATCACCAGACACTCGCGCAGCGGCGCCAGCGCCATGGCCAGTACCGTGGCCGAAGCGCTCGGGCTGCTGACCTGGAAAGGTTTTGCCAGGCCGGCCAGCACCTGGGCGTTAGCTTGCGGCACGATCTGCGGCGCCTGCTCCGGCGGCAACGCACCGGACAGATCGACCAACGCACAGCCGGCCGCCGTGGCACGCGGGGCGAAACTCAGGGTCACCGCCGGGCCTGCGGCGAAAAACGCCAGTTGAACCTTGCTGAAATCAAATTCAGCGACCTCCCGCACCCGCACGTTCTTGCCACGAAACAGCACCGAGCTGCCGGCCGACTCGCTGCTGGCCAGCAAATGCAGGTTGCCGATCGGGAAATCGCGCTCTTCGAGAATCTGGACAAGGGTTTCGCCGACAGTACCGGTGGCGCCGATCACGGCAATATCAAAGGACTGGCTCATGGGTCTACCTCAGGTAACACGGGGGGAGCGGCACTTTACCGGGTGGTGGGTATGCAGGCAATTGGCTGGGGGACTTGCAGTGCCTGGACTGGCCTCCTCGCGAGCAAGCTCGCTCCCACATGGGATTTCGCGGCGAACAAAGAACCTGTGGGAGCGGGCTTGCTCGCGAAGACGGGGGCACATTCAACGCAGGTGCAAACTGACATACCGCTTTCGCGAGCAAGCCCGCTCCCACAAGGACGCGTTTATCTGTAACCATAAAAAAACCCGCACCTTTCACAAGGCACGGGTTCTTTCACAGCCACATCGAATCAACGCTCGAGCAGGATCCGCAGCATGCGGCGCAGCGGCTCGGCCGCACCCCACAGCAACTGGTCGCCGACGGTGAAGGCACCGACGAATTGCGAACCCATGTTCAGCTTGCGCAGACGCCCCACTGGCACGTTCAGGGTGCCGGTGACCTTGGTTGGGCTCAGCTCCTGCATGCTGATGTCGCGGTTGTTCGGCACCAGCTTGACCCATGGGTTGTGCTGGCTGATCAGCCCTTCGATGTCGGCGATCGGGACGTCTTTGTTCAGCTTGATGGTCAGCGCCTGGCTGTGGCAGCGCATGGCACCGATGCGCACACAGATGCCGTCCACCGGGATCGGGCTCTTGAAGCGGCCCAGGATCTTGTTGGTTTCAGCCTGGGCCTTCCACTCTTCGCGGCTCTGGCCGTTAGGCAGTTCCTTGTCGATCCACGGGATCAGGCTGCCGGCCAGCGGCACGCCGAAGTTCTCGGTCGGATAGGCATCGCTGCGCATCGCCTCGGCCACCTTGCGGTCGATGTCCAGGATGGCGCTGGCCGGGTTGGCCAGGTCATCGGCGACGGCGGCGTGGGTCGCGCCCATCTGCTTGATCAGCTCGCGCATGTTCTGCGCACCGGCACCGGACGCCGCCTGGTAGGTCATGGCGCTCATCCACTCCACCAGGCCGGCCTCGAACAGGCCGCCCAGGCCCATCAGCATCAGGCTGACGGTGCAGTTGCCGCCGATGTAGTTCTTGGTGCCCGCATCCAACTGCTGGTCGATGACCTTGCGGTTCACCGGATCGAGAATGATCACCGCGTCGTCCTGCATGCGCAGGCTGGAAGCGGCGTCGATCCAGTAACCCTGCCAGCCGGCTTCACGCAGCTTGGGGAAGACTTCGCTGGTGTAGTCGCCGCCCTGGCAGGTCAGGATCACGTCGAGGGTCTTGAGCTCTTCGATGCTGTAGGCATCCTTGAGCGCGCCGGTATCCTTGCCCACGGACGGGCCCTGGCCACCTACGTTGGAGGTGGTGAAAAACACCGGCTCAATGAGATCGAAATCCTGCTCTTCCAGCATTCGCTGCATGAGCACGGAACCGACCATGCCGCGCCAACCGATCAGACCTACACGTTTCATCGCAACTACACCTATACAAAAGTGGGCCACCGTCGAAGCAGTGGGCCCGAAAGATTACAGATTCCGCAGCGCGGCGACTACTGCATCGCCCATTTGCTGCGTACCGACTTTGGTACAACCGGCCGACCAGATATCGCCTGTGCGCAAGCCCTGGTCCAACACCACGCTGACCGCCTGCTCGATGGCGTCGGCCGCGTCACTGCGGTTGAAGCTGTAGCGCAGCATCATCGACACCGACAGGATGGTCGCCAACGGGTTGGCGATGCCCTGCCCGGCGATGTCCGGCGCCGAACCGTGGCATGGCTCGTACATCCCCTTGTTGTTGGCATCCAGGGACGCCGACGGCAACATGCCGATGGAACCGGTGAGCATCGACGCTTCGTCGGACAGGATGTCGCCGAACATGTTGTCGGTGACCATCACGTCGAACTGCTTCGGCGCACGCACCAGTTGCATGGCGGCGTTGTCGACGTACATGTGGCTCAGCTCGACGTCCGGGTAATCCTTGGCCACCTGCTCGACCACTTCGCGCCACAGTTGGCTGGACGCCAGCACGTTGGCCTTGTCCACCGAGCACAGCTTCTTGCCCCGCACGCGGGCCATGTCGAAACCGACCCGGGCGATGCGGCGGATTTCGCTTTCGCTGTACGGCAGGGTGTCGTAGGCCTGGCGTTCGCCATTATCCAGCTCACGGGTGCCACGGGGGGCGCCGAAGTAGATACCGCCGGTCAGCTCACGAACGATGAGGATGTCCAGGCCCGAGACAATTTCCGGCTTCAGGCTCGAAGCATCGGCCAGTTGCGGGTAGAGGATCGCCGGACGCAGGTTGCCGAACAGGCCCAGTTGCGCACGGATCTTCAGCAGGCCGCGCTCGGGGCGGATGTCACGCTCGATCTTGTCCCATTTCGGGCCGCCCACGGCGCCCAGCAGCACGGCATCGGCCGCACGGGCACGCTCCAGGGTTTCATCGGCCAGCGGCACGCCGTGCTTGTCGATGGCTGCGCCACCGATGACGTCGTGGCTGAGCTCGAAGCCCAGGTCGTACTTGTCGTTCGCCAACTCCAGGACCTTGACCGCCTCGGCCATGATTTCCGGGCCAATACCGTCGCCGGGGAGAATCAGAATCTGCTTGCTCATGCTTTCCTCGTTTGCTCTATCGGCACGCACCAGGTTCTAAACCCAGGTCGCACCAGGAAAAATGCTATCGCTCGGCCCACAGCACCAGTACATCTGTACTGAACGAACCATCGGCCTCAATCTCAAAATATTCACGCACTTCATCGCCCATCGCCCGCTGCAGCGCCAGAATCGCCCCGCGCATCACCTCGGGGGTGCGCATGCGCTCGACCCAGGACTGGTATTCCAACCGCAGGCGCTGGCGCGAAAGACTGCGGGTGTACAGCCCCGCCTCGCTGACCTGGCGCAACCACTCGTCAGCCGAATAGTCGCGCACATGGCTGGTGTCGCGCAGCACTTCGATGCTTTGCAGGTAAGTGTCCAGCAACGGTGTGCCCGGCGACAGGATATCGATGAACGCCATCACCCCACCCGGCTTGAGCACGCGGCGCACTTCGCGCAACGCCAGGCCCAGGTCGCTCCAATGATGCGCCGAATAGCGGCTGAACACGAAGTCGAACTCGCCATCAGCGAACGGCAGGCGCTCGGCGGCACCGCGCACCGTGGTGATGTTGTCCAGGCCACGGTCCGCAGCCGCCGTGGCCACGACATCGAGCATCTGCTGTGACAGGTCATAGGCCACCACTTCACCGGCCAGCGGCGCCACGTGGAAACTCACGTGGCCGGCACCGCATCCCAGGTCCAGCACACGCGCCTGCTCATGACCGGCCAGCTCCGCCTTCAGCAGCGCGAACTCGGCGCCCTGGGCGTGCACGGCACTGCTCAGGTAGGCCGAGGCCTGTTCACCGAATTGTTTCTGTACAACCTGACTGTGGGCGGTGCTGGTCATGGGCACTTCCTTTTTTGGGGTTAGCCTGGTGGTGTTTTTGCTGCCGTCTTCGAGGGCGAGCCCGCGCCCACACTGGATGTTCGCAAAACTTTGTGGGAGCGGGCTTGCCCGCGAAGAGGCCGGCCCTGCCTATTTAAAGCTCAAATCAATCAGGCATCGCGAAACAGCCAAGGCTGGCTCGCCCGGTGCCTGGCCTCGAACGCGGCAATCGCATCGCTGTCCTGCAGGGTCAGGCCGATGTCATCCAGGCCATTGAGCAGGCAATGCTTGCGGAAGGCATCGATCTCGAACCCCAGCACCTTGCCGTCGGGACGGGTGACGGTCTGGGCCGCCAGATCGATCTGCAACTGGTAACCCGGGTTGGCTTCGACCTGCTGGAACAGCTCGTCGACTTCAGCGTCGCTCAGGATGATCGGCAGCAAGCCATTCTTGAAGCTGTTGTTGAAGAAGATGTCGGCGTAGCTCGGCGCGATGATGCTACGGAAACCGTACTCTTCCAGGGCCCACGGCGCGTGCTCGCGGCTCGAACCGCAGCCGAAGTTCTCGCGGGCCAGCAACACGCTGGCGCCTTGGTAACGCTCGGCGTTGAGTACGAAATCCTTGTTCAGCGGGCGCTTGGAGTTGTCCTGGTACGGCTGGCCCACATCCAGGTAGCGCCACTCATCGAACAGGTTCGGGCCGAAACCGGTGCGCTTGATGGACTTCAAGAACTGTTTGGGAATGATCTGGTCGGTGTCGACGTTGGCACGATCCAAAGGCGCGACAAGACCGGTGTGCTGGGTAAAAGCTTTCATGCTGCGCTCCTTCAGATCAATTCGCGGACGTCGACGAAACGGCCGTTGACAGCCGCTGCCGCGGCCATGGCCGGGCTCACCAGGTGCGTACGGCCACCGGCGCCCTGACGGCCTTCGAAGTTACGGTTGGAGGTGGAAGCGCAATGCTCGCCCGACTCCAGGCGATCCGGGTTCATCGCCAGGCACATCGAGCACCCCGGCTCACGCCATTCGAAACCGGCCTCGATGAACACTTTGTCCAGCCCTTCCGCTTCAGCCTGGGCTTTCACCAGGCCCGAGCCTGGCACCACGATGGCCTGCTTGATGGTCGAAGCAACCTTGCGGCCCTTGGCGATCACCGCGGCAGCGCGCAGGTCTTCGATCCGCGAGTTGGTGCACGAGCCGATGAACACGCGGTCGAGCTGAATGTCGGTGATCGCCTGGTTGGCGCTCAGGCCCATGTATTTCAAGGCACGGACGATAGAGTCGCGCTTGACCAGGTCCATCTCCTTGGCCGGATCCGGGACGTTCTGGTCAACGGCCAGGACCATTTCCGGCGAAGTGCCCCAGCTGACCTGCGGTTTGATCTGGGCGGCGTCGAGTTCGACCACGGTGTCGAAGTGGGCGTCGGCGTCGGACACCAGGTCCTTCCAGGCTTCGACCGCCATGTCCCACTCCGCGCCTTTTGGCGAGAACGGACGACCCTTAACGTATTCCACGGTTTTTTCATCGGCCGCCACCAGGCCCACGCGGGCACCGGCCTCGATGGACATGTTGCAGATGGTCATGCGGCCTTCGACGGACAAGTCGCGAATCGCGCTGCCAGCGAACTCGATGGCATGGCCGTTGCCGCCGGCGGTGCCGATCTTGCCGATCACCGCCAGGACGATGTCCTTGGCAGTCACACCGAACGGCAGCTTGCCTTCGACGCGAACCAGCATGTTTTTCATTTTCTTGGCGACCAGGCACTGGGTGGCGAGCACGTGCTCGACCTCGGAAGTACCGATGCCATGGGCCAGGGCGCCGAATGCGCCGTGGGTGGAAGTGTGCGAGTCGCCGCAGACCACGGTCATGCCGGGCAAGGTCGCGCCCTGCTCCGGGCCGATGACGTGGACGATACCCTGGCGCACGTCATTCATCTTGAATTCGACGATGCCGTACTCGTCACAGTTATCGTCGAGGGTCTGGACCTGCAGGCGCGAGACCTGGTCGGCAATGGCCGCGATGCCGCCCTTGCGCTCGGGGGTGGTCGGTACGTTGTGGTCCGGGGTGGCGATGTTGGCGTCGATGCGCCACGGCTTGCGCCCAGCCAGGCGCAGGCCTTCGAAGGCTTGCGGCGACGTCACTTCGTGGATGATGTGACGATCGATATAGATCAGCGCCGAGCCATCGTCGCGCTGCTTGACCAAATGCGAATCCCAGAGCTTGTCGTAGAGCGTTTTGCCGGCCATCAGACGGTTCCTCATCAGCTTGTTTCTATGCCCCGGGCTTGAACGTTTCAATAACCCTTTGGCTTGTGAGGCTGATGCTATGGGGTTACATTGAATAACTCAAATTCATATTTTTTATACTTTGCATAACCAACTGGAATTCGACCCCGACCGCCATGGACCTCGCCAACCTCAACGCCTTTATTGCCATCGCCGAGACGGGCAGTTTCTCCGGCGCCGGTGAACGCCTGCACCTGACCCAACCGGCCATCAGCAAGCGCATTGCCGGCCTGGAACAACAACTCAACGTACGCCTGTTCGACCGCCTGGGCCGTGAAGTGGGCCTGACCGAGGCCGGCCGCGCGCTGCTGCCACGGGCCTATCAAATCCTCAATGTACTGGACGATACCCGCCGCGCCCTGACCAACCTGACCGGCGAAGTGACCGGGCGACTGACCCTCGCCACCAGCCACCACATCGGCCTGCACCGCCTGCCACCGCTGTTGAGGGCATTCACCCGACGCTACCCACAGGTGGCGCTGGATATTCAGTTCCTGGATTCGGAAGTGGCCTACGAGGAAATCCTCCATGGCCGGGCGGAGCTGGCGGTTATCACCCTCGCCCCCGAACCGCACACGCTGGTGCGTGCCACGCCGGTCTGGGACGACCCGCTGGATTTCGTGGTGGCGCCGGAACATGCGCTGCTGGAAAACGGCGCCGTCAGCCTCGCCGACATCGCCTTGCACCCCGCGGTCTTCCCGGGCGGCAATACGTTCACCCATCACATCGTGCGACGGCTGTTCGAGGCCCAGGGTCTGACGCCCAACATCGCCATGAGCACGAATTATCTGGAAACCATAAAGATGATGGTTTCCATCGGCCTGGCCTGGAGCGTTTTGCCGCGCACCATGCTCGACGAACAGGTGGCGCGTATTCCTTTGCCAGGCATACAGCTCACTCGCCAGCTAGGCTATATCTTGCACACCGAACGGACGCTGTCGAATGCTGCACGGGCCTTCATGGCGCTACTGGACGCACAAATCGATCTGCCAGGGACTCAGGCATAGGTTGTGCGACGCCTGTAGCGCCACGCCACCCGCGCTTAAGTCCCAAACCTGCCCAAGGCTCGCCAGAGAATGCCCAAACCCGTAGATCCCCTACCGCCCCTGCCGCGTATCCAGGCGCTTGACCCGAAGCGGTCCGAGCAAAGCTGGGACAGTGCGCCACAGTTGCTGGCCGCGCTCAACGGTGCGCGGCTGGGCGCCTGGTCGTGGGACATCGAGACGGGCCAGATCAGTTGGTCCCGCGGAACCCAGGCACTCTTCGGCTTCGACCCGCGCCAACCGCTGCCGGCGGACATGGACTACCTGGACCTGTTGCTGCCCGAAGATCGCGCCCGGGCCATCCGCGCCTTTCGCGCCGCCGTGGCCGGCGCGCCGCTGGAACAGGCGATGCACCACCGCATCGTCTGGCCCGACGGCAGCCTGCACTGGCTGGAGATCAGTGGCAGCGTCCAGCCTGACAAACACGGGCGCCCACGCATGATCGGGGTGATCCGCGAGATCACTCACCAGCGCCAACGCGAGCAGGCGTTGCGCAGCTCGGAGAAACGCTTCGCCACGCTGTTTCACCTGTGCCCGAACATGGTGCTGCTGACGCGCCAGGAAGACGGCCTGATCAGCGAGGTCAACCAGTACTTCGAAAGCCTGTTCGGCTGGCCGGTCCATGCCGTGATCGGCCGCACGACCCTGGAGCTGGGTCTGTGGGTAGACCCCAGCCAACGACAGAAACTGGTGCAGGCGACCAAGGCCAAGGGCGAACTGGTCAGCATGGAAGTGGAGTTCCGGGCCAGTAACGGCCAGATCCACAACGGCATCCTCAGCGCGCAGAAGGTCGAGCTCGAGGGCCAACCCTATCTGCTGAGCACCTTTCTCGACACCACCGAGCGCAAACTCGCCGAACAGGCCCTCAAGGACAGCCAGGAGCGCCTTGACCTGGCCCTCGACTCGGCGCAACTGGGCACCTGGGACTGGCACATTCCCAGCGGCATGCTCTACGGCTCCGCACGCGCCGCGCAATTGCATGGCCTGGAGCCCAAGGCGTTCCATGAATCGTTCGATGCGTTTTTCGAAGGGGTGCCCGATGAAGAACGCAACAATATGCGCAATGCCTACCGCAGCCTGCGCGAAGGCCCGGCGGGCAACTACCAACTGACCTACCGCGTGCAACTGCCGGACGGCAGCTCCCGCTACCTGGAAAGCCGCGCGCGCCTCTACCGCAACGAAGACGGCAGCCCCCTGCGCATGGCCGGCACGCTGCTGGACATCACCGACCAGGTCGAGCGCGAACAGAGCCTGGCGGCCTCGGAAGAGAAATTCGCCACGCTGTTCCAGGTCAGTCCCGACCCGATTTGCGTGACCCACCAGGACAGCGGCCGGTTCCTGGAGATCAACTCCAGCTTCACCCAGACCTTCGGCTGGAGCGCCAAGGACGTGATCGGCCTCAGCGCCGACGAAATCGGCCTCTGGGAAGCCTCGGGCAGCAGCCTGCAGCGCATCGAACGAGTGATTCGCGAGCAATCGCTGAGCAATGTCGCCATCGTCGTCCACCACAAGGACGGCCAGCCACTGACCTGCGTGATCTCCAGCCGGCAGATCAACGTCGGCAACCAGCCCTGTATCGTCACCACCCTGCGCGATATCACCCACCAGCAGCGCTCGGAAGCGGCCCTGAAGGCCAGCGAGGAAAAATTCGCCAAGGCGTTTCACTCCAGCCCCGACGCCATCACCATCACCGAACGCGAAAGCGGCCGCTACCTGGAGATCAACGACGGCTTCTATCGCCTGACCGGCTACCGCGCCGACGAGGTGCTGGGCCGCACGGTCTATGAAGTGGGCATCTGGGCCGATGAAAAACAGCGCACGGCGTTGCTGGCCGAGCTGCAACTCAAGGGCCGCGTGCACCACCGGGAAATGCTCGGGCGCAACAAGCGCGGGGAAATCCTCACGGTGGAGGTGTCCGTCGAGCCGATCACCCTGAACGAAACCGCCTGCCTGCTGCTCACCGCCCGAGACGTCAGCCTGCTGCGCAATGCCGAAGCGCAGATCCGCCACCTGGCCTACCACGACCCGCTGACCAACCTGCCCAACCGCGCCCTGTTGATGGACCGCCTGAGCCAACAGATCGCCCTGCTCAAGCGCCACAACCTGCGCGGTGCCCTGCTGTTTCTCGACCTGGACCATTTCAAGCACATCAACGACTCCCTCGGCCACCCCGTGGGCGACACCGTGCTGAAGATCATCACGGCGCGACTGGAGGCCAGCGTACGCCTGGAAGACACCGTGGCCCGACTTGGCGGCGACGAGTTCGTCGTGCTGCTCAGCGGGCTGGAGGGCAACCGTGCCGCCGTCAGCGAGCAAGTGCAGAAACTGGCCGACACCCTGCGTGAGCTGCTCTCGGAGCCGATGTTCCTCGATGGCCAGCGCCTGCAAGTCACGCCGAGCATCGGCATGGCGCTGATTCCCGACCACGGCTCCACGCCCGCCGACCTGCTCAAGCGCGCCGACATTGCGCTGTACCGCGCCAAGGATTCAGGGCGCAACACTTCGCAGATGTTCCACGCCACCATGCAAAAAGCCGCCAGCGAACGGCTGCGAATGGAAACCGACCTGCGCCAGGCCCTGGCCCGTGGCGAATTCAGCCTGCACTTCCAGCCCCAGGTCGACGCCCGGGACAACCGCATCGTCGGCGCCGAAGCCCTGGTTCGCTGGCATCACCCGGAACTGGGTGCCCAGTCGCCCAACGAGTTCATCAAGGTGCTGGAAGACAGCGGCCTGATCCTCGAAGTCGGGACCTGGATCCTCGATGAGGCCTGTGTCGGCTTCAAGGACCTGATCGCCCGGGGCAGGATCGACCCGCGGCGATTCAGCCTGTGCGTGAACATCAGCCCCCGGCAGTTCCGCCAGAGCGACTTCGTCGAACGCATCGAAAGCAGCCTGGTCACCCACGGCCTGCCCTTTTCCATGCTCAAACTGGAGATCACCGAAGGCATCGTGATCCAGAACCTGGACGACACCATCGGCAAGATGCGCCGGCTGAAAAAACTGGGGGTGAGTTTCGCCATGGACGACTTCGGCACCGGCTACTCATCACTGACCTACCTCAAGCGCCTGCCGGTAGACACGCTGAAAATCGACCAGTCGTTCGTGCGCGACGCCACCTGCGACCCCAACGACGCTGAAATCATCCGCGCCATCGTCGCCATGGCCCACAGCCTGAACCTGGAAATGATCGCCGAAGGCGTGGAAACCCTGGAACAACTGCAATTCCTGCAAGGGCTCGACTGCCATCTGTACCAGGGCTACCTGCACAGCCGGCCGCTGCCGCTGGAGGCGTTTGAACGGCTGCTGCCCTGAAGGTGAAAGGCTGGACATGAAAAAGGGCGCCTTTCGGCGCCCTTTTTCAGTGGCGATGCATCAGTTCTGCAACGCAGGTTGTTGCTGCACCCCGTTGATTGGGATGCGCTTGGCTTTCGCCTCTTCCGGGATGACCCGCAACAGGTCGATGCTCAACAGACCGTTGCTCAGGCCAGCGGACTTGATCTCGATATGATCCGCCAACCGGAAGGACAGCTTGAATGCACGCTGGGCGATGCCCTGGTGCAAGTAGGTCACGCTGTCGTTGCTGGCCTCGCGCTTACCGCCGCT
This sequence comes from Pseudomonas sp. MS646, assembly GCF_036693845.1. Taxonomy (NCBI): domain Bacteria; kingdom Pseudomonadati; phylum Pseudomonadota; class Gammaproteobacteria; order Pseudomonadales; family Pseudomonadaceae; genus Pseudomonas; species Pseudomonas sp. MS646. The sequence goes on along the minus strand of NZ_CP144763.1, from coordinate 2,074,530 downwards.
GATGGTCAGCACACCTTTTTCCACCTGCAGGTCCAGGTCTTCTTCCCGGAAACCTGCGGCGGCGACCACGATACGGTATTGATCATCACCGTATTTTTCCACGTTGTAGGGTGGATAGCTGCTGCCTGGTTCGTTGCGCAGCGCGGTTTCGAACAAGTCGTTGAAACGGTCGAAACCTACCGAGGAACGGAACAGTGGGGCCAGCGAAAATGCAGTACTCATGATTCAAATCTCCTGAAAAATTCAGCAAGGTTTTTTGTCTCCGCGACCCGAATTCGGCATCGCGTAACCCCTATCTAGGGGCCGCCAAATACTTTTCAAGAGCTTTTTTTGAAATTTTTTTCAGGCCGCTTCCGTGCGCTTCACACCCAACAAATGCCCCACCGCTTCCAGCTCGGTCTCCCGGCGCAACGCACTGAACAACGTCACCGCCTCGGGGTAATTGCGCGTCAGCATCGCCAGCCACTGCTTCAATCGGCCAGGGGCCTGGCGGGGCGTCAGTTGCTCGACCACTTGCCCCCAAAAATCTTGCAGCATCGGTTGCAGTTCGGCCCAGGACATCGGCACCACTTCTTCGCCGGCCCGGGCAGCGGCAATCTGCCGAGCCAGGTCTGGACGGGAAACCAGGCCGCGACCGAGCATGATGTCGTCGACGCCACTGATTTCGCGGCAACGCCGCCAGTCCTCGACACTCCAGATATCGCCATTGGCGAACACCGGCACCTTGACCACGTCCTGGACTCGGGGAATCCATTCCCAATGAGCCGGTGGCTTGTAGCCGTCGGTCTTGGTCCGCGCATGCACCACGATGTGCTCTGCACCGCCCTCGGCCAGCGCCGTGGCACACACCAGCGCGCCGTCCGGGCTGTCGAAGCCCAGGCGCATCTTGGCGGTTACCGGAATGTGCCGGGGCACTGCGCGGCGTACGTGTTCGACGATCTGGTTGAGCAGTTCCGGCTCCTTGAGCAAGACCGCCCCACCGCGGGATTTGTTCACGGTCTTGGCCGGGCACCCGAAGTTCAGGTCGATCACCTCAGAGCCCAGCTCGCAGGCCAACGCTGCGTTCTCCGCCAGGCACACCGGGTCGGACCCCAGCAATTGCACCCGCAGCGGCACGCCGGCGGCGGTCCGAGCCTGGGTCAGCAGCTCCGGGGCGAGCTTATGGAAGTACGCCGGCGTGAGCAGGCGATCGTTGACGCGGATGAACTCGGTGACACACCAGTCGATTCCGCCAACGCGGGTCAGAACATCGCGCAGGATGTTGTCGACCAACCCCTCCATGGGCGCCAGGGCAATTTGCATGAAACACACACTCAACGGAAAAACGTGCGGCAGTTTACCGGATTTTGCCCACATATCCGGCATTCAGCACAAATCCCTTGTGGGAGCGGGCTTGCTCGCGAAAGCGGTGGGTCAGTTTGCATTTGATGTTGAATGTACCGCCGCATTCGCGGGCAAGCCCGCTCCCACAGGTTGATCGTTGGCGGACACAGGATGTGTGTCCACCGTAAATCCTTTGTGGGAGCGGGCTTGCCCGCGAAGGCGGTGGGTCAGCTGGTGATGACACCAGGCGCGACCTGGGACTCCAGCGCCGGGCCGTAGCCGTCGATGAACTCCGCCGGCATGCGCTTGGGCCTGCCGCTGGACAGCTCGATGCAGACGAAGGTGGTTTGGGCCCGCAGCAAGGTGGCGTTATCACGGGGGCGGACCAGTTGGAAGTGTCGGGTCATCTTCAGGCGCTGGTCCCAGTCGACGATCCAGGTGGCCAGTTGCAGCTCATCGCCCTCATAGGCCGCCGCCAGGTAATCGATTTCATGCCGCACCACCGCCATGGCGCGGTCCAGGCGCCGGTATTCCACCAGATCCAACCCCAGGCGCTGTGAGTGGCGCCAGGCGCAACGTTCAAGCCAGGTGACGTACACCGCGTTGTTGGCGTGACCCAGCCCGTCGATGTCCTCGGCATTCACTTGAAGATCAATGATGAACGGCGTTGCCCGATCCCAGCCCATGCCCCTCTCCCGGTCGAATATGGATCGGGGCAGTGTACCGGATGCTCAAGCCGATTGCCGCGCCTGCAAACTGCGCCCGGCCAGCAGGGACAGCACCCCGTCGATGACCCGCGGATCAGCCAGTACCCGCTGGTGCCCACCCTGGGGCAGCCGCAGCAGGCGACTGTCGAACCAGGCCTCATGAATCACCTGCGACTCTTTGACCGAGACCGACGTATCGTCCTCGGCATGGACGATCAACCCTGGGATGTCCAATTGGTAATGCGCCACGTCCATCTTCGAGGCCGGCATGCCTACGTCGAGTTCCACCTGACGGATGAATGCCGAACGTGCCTGGGGCGGCAGGCCCATCATCCGGGCAAAGCCGCGCAATATGCCAAGAATGCGCGCGGGGGCGGCGATGCTCACCAGCGTCTCGGTGCGTAACCCCAACTGGACCGCCAGCATGGCGCTGGCACCGCCCATTGAATGCCCAATCACTGCTTGCAGCGGCGGCAGTTCCGCGGCGGCTTCAAGCATGGCCCGGGCAAACAACAGGACATTCGCCTCGCGCCCCGGCGAACGGCCATGGGCCGGGCCATCCAGCGCCACCACCGTGTAGCCGGCGTCCACCAGCGCCGTGATCAGCGCCGCGAACTGCGTGGGCCGCCCTTCCCAGCCATGCATCAGCAGGACGGTCGGGCCTTTGCCCCAACGCAGGGCCGAAAGCCCGAAGCGCAAGGTGATGCGCTCGGACGTTGCCAGCAATGGCAGTTCCCAGTCCCGTGGCGGCAGGTTTCGCGGACGCATGAACAGCGAGCGCATTTTCTTCGCCACCAGGCGCGGCGCTACCCGCCCAAGCGTGCCATTGACACCACGAATCCAGCTCAACCTGTCCATTGCTCATCTCCAGGGCTTGCGCCTTAGCTCATCGCACCGCCGATTTGGCAGCGCGCAGCAAACGATCCGATAACTCTCCAGGGCCCAGCGCCCGCGCCAGGGACAAGCCGCCGACCATCAGGGCGATGTCGGCCAAGGCCTTGTCGGTGTCTTCGGGGCTGGCCGCCAACTGCGCAGCCATGAGTTCTATGTGTTCATTGAGCACCGCGCGAAACTCATCCGGCAGGCGTCCGAGCTCACCCACCGAGGCCGGGATCGGGCAGGCTTGTTCGCTGGAGTCGCGGTGCTTGCGCGACAGGTAGAACGCCGCCGACAGCGTGCGCCGCTCTTCACCGGTCAGCCCTGCGTCCAGGCCGGCGATCAAGTCGCGACGATGGCTGAGCAACTGCTTGAACGCCTCCAGCATCAAGGCATCCTTGCTTTCGAAGTGCGCATAGAAACCGCCCACCGTCAGACCCGCCGCGCCCATCACCTCACCCACGCTCGGCTCGGCCGGGCCATGCTTGATCAACGCCGCACTGGCGGCCTTGAGAATGCGTTCGCGGGTTTGTGCCTTCTTATCGCTCATCGTCGCCTCCGAATATTACGATTGAAATATTATCCATATAATAATTTTCCGCAAGCGGAATATCTGCCCGTCGGTCAGAAGCCTGTTTTCAAAGGTTAGGAGAATTGGCCGAACGCCAGACAAACAAAAGGGCCATTCAAGAATTGAATGACCCTTATAAAATCCCGCAGAGCGGGTAATCGTGGCGTCCCCTAGGGGACTCGAACCCCTGTTACCGCCGTGAAAGGGCGGTGTCCTAGGCCACTAGACGAAGGGGACACAAACCTTCTGAACATGATCAGCGCTGAGAACTGATCGCTTCAAGGCCGGTGTGGCCAGACCTTGAAGTGTAAATTGGTGGAGCTAGACGGGATCGAACCGTCGACCTCTTGCATGCCATGCAAGCGCTCTCCCAGCTGAGCTATAGCCCCAGGTTTTTCGCCTCGCGGCGGAGCGACATCTTGCAACATCGCTTCTGTAAAACTGGCGTCCCCTAGGGGACTCGAACCCCTGTTACCGCCGTGAAAGGGCGGTGTCCTAGGCCACTAGACGAAGGGGACGCAAACCCTTCTATACCACTGATCAACGCTGAGTGTTGATCGCTTCGAGGCCGGTGTGGCCAGACCTCGAAGTGTAAATTGGTGGAGCTAGACGGGATCGAACCGTCGACCTCTTGCATGCCATGCAAGCGCTCTCCCAGCTGAGCTATAGCCCCTCATCGCTGAGGACGGGGCGAATCTTAAGGGCGTATCGGAGGGCTGTCAAATTTATTTTCAACAAATTTGAAAATTTTTTGCCGGGATAACAATCACTTACCGACAAACCCCGGAAAACCGGGGTGTGCCCTGCCTCATCGACCGCTTAAGCGATCGCGCCCAGCAGTTTTTCCCACTCCTTGTTTTCCTTTTTCGACACGCCGCCGAGCAGATCAATGGCCTGGCGCAGGCGGAAACGGGTCAGGTCCGGCCCGAGGATTTCCATCGCATCGAGCACCGACACAGAACTGGCCTGGCCCGTGATGGCGGCGAACATCAGCGGCATGGCATCACGCAGCTTCAACTCCAGGGACTCGACCACGGCCTGGATGGTCGCAGTGATGCTGTCCTTCTCCCATTGGCGCAAGCTCTCAAGCTTCCACAGGATGAGTTGCATCAACTGGCGCACCTGGTCGCCCGAAAGTTTCTTCGACTCGAACAGCTTCGCATCCGGCGTCACGCCACCGGCAAAGAAGAAGCCGGCCAGCGGTGCGATCTGACTGAAGGTCTCCACCCTGCCCTGCACATGAGGGGCGATCTTCATCATGTAGTCGGGGTTCAGCGCCCACTTCTGCACGCGCGCGGCGAACTCTTCCACCGGCAGGTCCCGCAGCCACTGGCCGTTGAGCCAGGACAGTTTCTCGATGTCGAAGATCGGGCCGCCCAGGGAAACACGCGACAGGTCGAAGTGCTCGACCATTTCCTGCAGCGAGAACTTCTCGCGCTCGTCCGGCATCGACCAGCCCATGCGCCCCAGGTAATTGAGCATCGCCTCGGGCATGAAGCCCATGCGTTCGTAGAACGTCACCGAAGTCGGGTTCTTGCGCTTGGACAGCTTGCTCTTGTCCGGGTTACGCAGCAGTGGCATGTAGCACAGTTGCGGTTGTTCCCAGCCGAAATACTCGTAGAGCAGGATCAGTTTCGGCGCCGATGGCAGCCATTCCTCACCGCGCAACACGTGGGTGATGCCCATCAGATGGTCGTCGACCACGTTGGCCAGGAAGTACGTCGGCAGGCCGTCGGTCTTCATCAGCACTTGCATGTCCATGCGATCCCACGGGATCTCGACGTCGCCACGCAGCATGTCCGGGACCACGCAGACGCCCTCGGACGGCACCTTCATGCGGATCACATGGGGCTCGCCAGCGGCCAGGCGGCGGGCGACTTCTTCCTTGGACAGCAGCAACGCACGCCCGTCATAGCGCGGGGTTTCGCCGCGGGCCATCTGCTCGGCGCGCATCTGGTCCAGCTCTTCGGCGGTACAGAAACACGGGAACGCATGCCCCATGTCCACCAGTTGCTGGCAGTACTGCTGGTAGATCGCACCGCGCTCGCTCTGGCGATACGGACCATGGGGACCGCCCACATCCGGGCCTTCGCTCCAGTCGATCCCCAGCCAGCGCAGGGCGTCGAAAATCTGCTGTTCGGACTCACGGGTCGAACGCAACTGATCGGTGTCCTCGATGCGCAGGATGAACTCACCGCCGTGCTGCTTGGCAAAGCAATAGTTGAACAAAGCGATGTAGGCGGTGCCGACATGGGGATCGCCAGTGGGCGAAGGCGCGATGCGGGTGCGGACGGTGGTCATGGCATGTCTCGGAAAAGAAGATAAAAGCGGAGGTCAAACAGGGGGCGAATGGTAACAGGCGATGGCGGGCGGGCTCCAGTGAGAGCGGGATTTGTGTGGCTCGTCGTCGGACCGAGTCGCGCCCATCGCGAGCAAGCTCGCTCCCACAGTGGGCCGCGTCGTCCAGGCTGCAAGCGGTCTTCTGTGGGAGCGAGCTTGCTCGCGATGAGGCCCTTAAGGTCGCCACACAACCTCAGACAGCCAGCAACCGCTCACGCAACTTGCCGATCTCGTCGCGCAGTTGCGCCGCCGCCTCGAACTCCAGGTCCCGGGCCAGTTGGTACATCTTTTCTTCCAACTGCCGGATGCGTTTGGTGATTTCGCTCGGCGAGCGCAGTTCGGCTTCGTAGCGGGCGCTTTCCTCGGCGACTTTCGCCATGCCCTTGCGCTTCTTGCTGCGAGAGCCGGGCACGGTGGCGCCTTCCATGATGTCGGCGACGTCCTTGAACACCCCTTTTGGCGTGATCCCATTGGCCAGGTTGAAGGCAATCTGCTTGTCGCGGCGCCGTTCCGTCTCGCCGATGGCCCGCTCCATGGAACCGGTGATGCGATCGGCATAGAGAATCGCCCGGCCGTTGAGGTTACGCGCGGCCCGACCGATGGTCTGGATCAGCGAACGCTCGGAACGCAGGAAGCCTTCCTTGTCGGCGTCCAGGATCGCCACCAGCGACACTTCCGGCATGTCCAGGCCTTCGCGCAGCAAGTTGATGCCCACCAGCACATCGAAGGTGCCCAGGCGCAGATCGCGGATGATCTCAACCCGCTCCACCGTGTCGATGTCCGAGTGCAGGTAACGTACCCGCACGCCGTGGTCGGCCAGGTAGTCGGTGAGGTCTTCGGCCATGCGCTTGGTCAGCGTGGTGACCAGCACCCGCTCTTCCAGAGCCACGCGTTTGGTGATTTCCGAGAGCAAGTCGTCGACCTGGGTCAAGGCCGGCCGCACCTCGACCTGCGGGTCCACCAGGCCGGTCGGTCGCACCACCTGCTCGACCACCCGCCCCGCGTGCTCGGCCTCGTAGTTGCCCGGGGTCGCCGAGACGAAAATCGTCTGCGGGCTGACGCTTTCCCACTCATCGAAGCGCATCGGCCGGTTGTCCAGTGCCGACGGCAGGCGGAAGCCGTACTCCACCAGGGTTTCCTTGCGCGAGCGGTCGCCTTTGTACATCGCGCCGACCTGGGGCACGCTGACGTGGGACTCGTCGATCACCAGCAAGGCATCGGCCGGCAGGTAGTCGTAGAGCGTGGGCGGCGCAGCACCCGCCGGACGCCCCGACAGGTAGCGCGAGTAGTTCTCGATACCGTTGCAATAGCCCAGCTCGAGGATCATCTCCAGGTCGAAACGGGTTCGCTGTTCCAGGCGCTGGGCCTCCACCAGCTTGTTGTTCGTGCGCAGGTATTCCAGGCGCTCCTGCAGCTCGGCCTTGATCCCTTCGATGGCGTCCAGCAGGGTTTCCCGTGGCGTGACGTAGTGGCTCTTGGGGTAGAAGGTGAACCGTGGCAGCTTGCGGATCACCTCCCCCGTCAGCGGGTCGAACGCCGAGAGGCTCTCTACTTCATCGTCGAACAGCTCGATGCGGATCGCTTCCAGGTCCGATTCGGCCGGATAGATATCGATCACGTCACCGCGCACCCGGAACGTCGCCCGGGCGAAATCCATGTCGTTGCGGGTGTATTGCAGATCCGCCAGGCGGCGCAGCAAGGCGCGCTGGTCGAGTTTGTCGCCACGGTCCACGTGCAAGACCATCTTCAGATAGGTTTCCGGGCTGCCCAAGCCGTAGATGCACGAGACGGTGGTGACGATGATCGCATCCTTGCGTTCCAGCAGCGCCTTGGTCGCCGACAGTCGCATCTGTTCGATGTGGTCGTTGATCGAGGCGTCCTTCTCGATGAAGGTGTCCGACGACGGCACGTACGCCTCGGGCTGGTAGTAGTCGTAGTAAGAGACGAAGTACTCCACCGCGTTGTTGGGGAAAAACGCCTTGAACTCGCCATACAACTGAGCCGCCAGGGTCTTGTTTGGCGCCAGCACCAGGGTCGGGCGCTGCACCTGGGCGATCACGTTGGCGATGCTGAAGGTCTTGCCCGACCCGGTCACACCGAGCAGCGTCTGGTGCGCCAGCCCGGCCTCGATGCCTTCGACCATCAGGCGGATGGCTTCCGGCTGGTCGCCGGCGGGCTGGAATCGGGTGACTAGCTGGAATTCAGACATGACATAACCCCTGGATTCACTCCTGCTGGCCAACCAACAGGAACGAGAAAGACCGAAACGACTGATGTCGCCCGAGGAAAAAACTGGAATGCACACAATGTGGAGGTGAATGCCTTCGCTTTCAAGACGAACGTCCTACACGCCTTGCAGACTTTGACGCCGAGAAGAGACTAACGGTCGAAAAAAATCGAAAATACTTACCGTAAAAACCGAATCGCCTGTCGCCCTGCCCTGTGATGGCCTCTATACTAGCTCCCCGTTTGTGCACCGCTCTAGTGCATCCGGCTGGAGCGCGACACGTCCCCCCTCACTCCATTCAGAGCCGCGCAATAATGAGCCTGTTTTCCGCTGTCGAATTGGCACCCCGCGATCCCATCCTGGGCCTCAACGAAGCATTCAACGCCGATACCCGTACCAATAAGGTCAACCTGGGCGTGGGTGTTTACTGCAACGAGGAGGGGCGCATTCCACTCCTGCGCGCCGTGGTCGAAGCCGAGACGATTCGCGTGGCTCAGCATGTCTCGCGCGGCTACCTGCCGATCGACGGCATCGCGGCCTACGACCAGGCGGTCCAGACCCTGCTGTTCGGCAAGGACTCCCCGCTGATCGCCGCCGGCCGTGTCATCACCACCCAGGCGGTCGGTGGCACAGGCGCCCTGAAGATCGGCGCAGACTTCCTCAAGCAACTGCTGCCCGACGCCGTCGTGGCCATCAGCGACCCGAGCTGGGAAAACCACCGCGCGCTGTTCGAGACCGCCGGCTTCCCGGTGCAGAACTATCGCTACTACGACGCCGCCACCCATGACGTGAACCGCACCGGCTTGCTGGAAGACCTCAACGCCCTGCCCGACCGCTCGATCATCGTGCTGCACGCCTGCTGCCACAACCCGACCGGCGTGGACCTGAGCCCGCAAGACTGGAAAAACGTGCTGGCTGTGGTCAAGGCCAAGAACCACGTTCCATTCCTGGACATGGCCTACCAGGGCTTTGGCGCGGGCATCGACGAAGACGCCGCGGCCGTGCGCCTGTTCGCCGAGTCGGGCCTGACCTTCTTCGCCTCCAGCTCGTTCTCCAAGTCGTTCTCCCTGTACGGCGAGCGCGTAGGCGCCCTGTCGATCGTCAGCGAGTCGAAAGAAGAAAGCGCCCGCGTGCTGTCCCAGGTCAAGCGCGTGATCCGCACCAACTACTCCAACCCACCGACCCACGGCGCCAGCATCGTTGCCGCCGTGCTCAACAGCCCTGAGCTGCGCGCCCAGTGGGAAGCGGAACTGGGCGAAATGCGCCTGCGGATTCGTGGTATGCGCACCCAGATGGTGGACATGCTGGCCAAAGCCGCGCCGCAGCATGACTTCAGCTTCGTCGCGCGCCAGAGCGGGATGTTTTCCTATTCCGGCCTGACCGTTGAACAAGTCACCCGCCTGCGCAACGAGTTCGGCATCTATGCCCTGGACACCGGCCGCATCTGCGTGGCGGCGCTGAACCAGAACAACATCGGCGCGGTGACCCAGGCCATCGTCCAGGTGATCTGAGGCTTGCTCATTAAAAGCAGAACCAGGTGAGATCTGTGGGAGCGGGCTTGCTCGCGAAGGTGATGTATCAGTTGAAATATTCTTAGCTGACACACCGTATTCGCGAGCAAGCCCGCTCCCACATTGTTTTTTTGTTTCTTGCATTTAAGGCTGGCTGAAGCGGTAACAGGTGAGCAATGGACCGCTCACCGCCCTTGCAACGCGCCAATCATCACCCAAAGCTTGACTTCTCTTTTCCAATCAGTAACATACGCGCCATTCCGCGATAGCTCAGTTGGTAGAGCAAGTGACTGTTAATCACTGGGTCCCTGGTTCGAGTCCAGGTCGTGGAGCCAGACAGCAATAAAAAAGCCCCTGAATCGAAAGGTTCAGGGGCTTTTTCATGGGCCAAAGAAAAACGCTGCTGGCTGAAAAAGCTCGTCGAGGTCGCTACCGGAACAATAATCCGGCGCCAAAAAGGCATTATGGTCTGAATCCTGCTTTGTTTTCCTGCAACCCAGGCTGTCACGTGAGCGTCATGGCGGTGCCGCACACTGACGCTGTCCGTCAACAACAGCTTCATAACAACAAGGACGAAGCTATGCCCACGCAAAATCCCCATCGCATCGTTGGCCTGTGCACTTCCAGCAAGGTCTACAACGCGCTCACAGAACTCAAGCACCTAGAAGGCCACCGAACCGCCAAGTTCATTTCACTGCTGGCGGAGAATCTGGTGCGCAAAGGCGTGCTCCATGAGCAGGAAGTGGTGCACATGCTCGATCTGGTGGTCGATTGAGCGACATCGATTCCCACTATTGAGCCGGTTGATTTTTCGTTACCGCGGCTGAGTCGTAAGGTAACCCCATCGATTGATGGAGGTTCCCATGCCCAAGGTTCAAATCATGTCTGTCATTGGCAGTGCCGTCCCCGCCCCGCTCAGGGAGCGCGGTCTGCTGGCCTGCTGGTATCTGGTGCAAGATGGCGTAACCATCAGCGGCCCGCTGACTTCACTGCCCGCCGCCCAGGCCATGTCGCAACGCATCGGCCCGTACCTGCTGACCGCCTAGGGCAACTGCACCCGAGGCGCGGTTTCGACGAACAGCGCCCAGCACGACAGGAACAACGCGGCAATCAACGGGCCGATCACGAACCCGTTCAGCCCGAACACCGCCAGCCCGCCCAACGTCGAGACTAGCACCATGTAGTCGGGCATCTTGGTGTCCTTGCCCACCAGGATCGGTCGCAGGAAGTTGTCCACCAGGCCGATCACGAATACCCCGAACAGAATCAGCACCACGCCCTGCCAGATGGCCCCCGAGAGCAGGAAGTACACGGCCACCGGCGCCCAGACCAGGCCCGCCCCCACCGCTGGCAGCAGCGACAGGAACGCCATCAGCACCGCCCAGGGCAGCACCGTCGGAATGCCCAGGATCCAGAAGATCAACCCGCCCAGCGCGCCCTGGGTGATCGCCACCAGCAGGTTGCCTTTCACCGTCGCCCGCACCACGCGGTTGAATTTCAACTGCAGGCGCCGCTTCTGGTGTTCGGCCAGCGGCACCGCGGCACGCACCTTGCGCACCAGCTCAGGGCCATCGCGCAGAAAGAAGAACAGCAGGTACAGCATCACCGACAGGCTGACCAGGAACTGGAAAGTGCCCTGGCCGAAGCTGAACGCCTGGGTGGCGAAGAACTCACTGCCTTGCATGGCGCTCTTGACGATCTTGTCACGCAGGCCATTGAGGTTGCCCAGGCCAAAGCGGTCCAGCAGGTGCTGGAAGTACGGTGGTAACGCATCCTTGAAGCGGGCCAGGTAATCGGCAATGTCCAGCTCTCCGCTCTCCAGGCTCTTGTACAGCGCCGCGCCTTCCTGGACCAGCAGCAAGCCGATGACGATCACCGGCAAAATCGCGATCACCACGCACGTGCTCAGGGTGAACAACGAGGTGACGTTGCGCTGCCAGCCGAACTTCAGTTGCAGCCGCCGTTGCATCGGCGCAAAGACGATGCCCAGGATCACCGCCCAAAACACCGCGCCGTAGAATGGCAACAGGATCCAGATGAAAGCCAGGGTGACCAGGACCAGTAACAGCATCTGGGATTTGTTTTGCAGCATCTTTCGATTCATCAGCTTTCCATGTCCTGAGGCGGGTTACACATTAGTCAGCCAGGAATCGCCGGAGTGCCGTCGGTTCTGCGCTTGTGCCTTGATCCACATCAATAAGGCCCGGTCCGGCGTGGCGTACCCTCGCCGCTTTTTGCGACCGACGCCACCATGACCCTCGCCGCCCCTGAACTGCTCGCCCCCGCCGGCACCCTGAAGAACATGCGCTATGCCTTCGCCTACGGGGCGGACGCGGTGTACGCCGGCCAACCGCGCTACAGCCTGCGGGTGCGCAACAACGAATTCGACCACGCGAACCTGGCCCTGGGGATACGCGAAGCCCAAGCCATGGGTAAGCACTTCTACGTGGTGGTGAACATCGCCCCGCACAACGCCAAGCTGCGGACCTTCCTCAAAGACCTGGAGCCGGTGATCGCCATGGCGCCGGACGCGCTGATCATGTCCGACCCGGGGTTGATCATGCTGGTACGCCGGCATTTCCCGCAGATGCCCATCCACTTGTCGGTGCAGGCCAATACCGTGAACTGGGCGAGCGTCGAGTTCTGGCAGCAACAGGGCTTGAGCCGGATCATCCTGTCCCGAGAGTTGTCCCTGGAGGAAATCGCCGAGATCCGCCAGCAGGTGCCGGCCATGGAACTGGAGGTCTTCGTCCATGGTGCGTTGTGCATGGCTTATTCGGGGCGCTGCCTGCTGTCGGGCTACCTGAACCGGCGCGACGCCAATCAGGGCAGTTGCACCAACGCTTGCCGCTGGAAGTATTCGGCGCAGCCGGCCACCGAGAACCTGGTGGGCGACATCGTGCAAACCTATACGCCCGAGCCGACCCTGGGCATCGGTGCCCCCACCGACCAGGTGTTCCTGCTCCAGGAGGCGAACCGGCCGGAGGAATCCATGCCGGCCTTCGAGGACGAGCACGGCACTTACATCATGAACGCTAAGGACCTGCGTGCCGTGCAGCACGTCGACCGGCTGGCGCGGATGGGCGTGCACTCACTGAAAATCGAAGGCCGCACCAAGTCGCACTTCTATTGCGCCCGCACCACCCAGGTGTACCGCCGGGCCATTGATGACGCGGTGTCCGGCCGCGACTTCGACCGCACCTTGATGACCGACCTGGAATCCCTGGCCCAACGCGGCTACACCGAAGGTTTCCTGCGACGCCATGTGCATGATGAGTATCAGAACTACCAGAACGGCAGTTCGGTGTCGGCGCGCCAGCAATTCGTCGGCGAGCTGACCGGCGAACGGCGCGAGCGCCTGGCCGAAGTGCGGGTGAAGAACCGCTTCGGCCTGGGAGACCATCTGGAACTGATGACCCCCAAGGGCAACTTTCATTTCGACCTGCACCAGTTGCAGGACATCAAAGGCCAGGGCATCGACGTCGCACCGGGGGACGGGCACGTGGTGTATGTGCCGATTCCAGATGCGGTGGACCTGCAGTTCGGGTTGTTGATGCGGGATGTGCAGGCACGCTAGCGATTACAGTTGCCCCTGTGGGAGCGAGCTTGCTCGCGATAGCGGCTGTCCAGGCAACACTCCAGTGACTGACCCACCGCTATCGCGAGCAAGCTCGCTCCCACAGGGGACCCGGTGCAGCCGTTGGACCGCGACAGGAACTGCCGAAGGCTGCGATCCTCCCCGACCGATAGGGCCCGGCTGCCCGGGCGTCACATCTGGATCGGGCGCGAAAGATCGCAGCCTTCGGCAGCTCCAGCCGGTCAGATGCGGAACTGGCCGACCAATTTGCCCAGGCGCTGGCCCAGCTCGTTGAGGCTGCGGGAGGTCTGGGCGCCGAGCTGGGTTTCGTCGGCAACATTGTCCACCGCGACGGCGATCTGATGCACGCTGCGGTTGATTTCCTCGGCCACCGCGGTCTGCTCTTCGGCGGCACTGGCGATCTGGGCGTTCATCGAGTTGATGGTGCCGATCAACTGCGCCATGGTGTCCAGGGACGCGCCCGCCTCGTTGGCCCGCACCGACGTGCCGTCGCCGGCCTCGCTGGAGCGGCGCATCGCCTCCACGGCAGCATGGGTGCCTGATTGCAGGCGGTCGATCATGCCCTGGATTTCCTGGGTGCTTTGCTGGGTCCGGCTGGCCAGGGCCCGCACTTCATCGGCCACCACCGCGAAGCCACGCCCCGCCTCCCCGGCACGCGCGGCCTCGATGGCGGCGTTGAGGGCCAGCAGGTTGGTCTGCTCGGCAATCGAACGAATCACCCCGAGCACGCTGACGATCGAGGACACGTCCTGTTGCAGGCTGTCCAGGGACACGCCGCTGCTGCGGATATCGTTCACCAACGCATGAATCTGCTGGATGCTACCGGCCACCACGCGCTTGGCCGACTGGCCTTCTTCGTCAGTCTGCTGGGCGGCGACGGCCGCGCCCTGGGCGCTGCGTGCCACTTCCTGGGCGGCCGAAGACATTTCGTTGATCGCCGTGGCGACCTGGTCGGTTTCGTGGCGCTGGCGCTCCATGGCCTGCTCCGAGCGCTGGGCCTGCTCGGACACTTGCGTCACCAGCCCGGTCAGTTGCGAGGTCATGTCGGTGATCTGCCGCACCAGGCCGTGGATCTTGTCGACGAAGCGGTTGAACGAACCGGCCAGTTGGCCGAGCTCATCCTGGCTGGTGATCGCCAGGCGCCGGGTCAGGTCGCCCTCGCCCGCCGCGATGTCATCGAGGTTGTCCTTCATCAGGTGCAGCGGCCGCAGGATGGTGTTCGCCAGCAGCAGGCCCACCACGGCAATCACCAGCAACACCACGGCGGCGATGCCGACGATGCTCAGGATCACGCCCTGCACGCGTTCATGGACCTTGGTCTCCACCAGGGCGACCTGGGCTTCGATGCCGTCCAGGTTGACCGAGCTACCGACCGCCATGTCCCACTTGGGCAGGTATTCGGTGTAGCCGAGCTTGGGCACCAGTTCCTGGCTGTTGGGCAGTGGCGAGCTGTATTCGAGGTAGTGGGTACCGTCCTTGGCGACTTTCACCAGGTCACGGTTGACGTAGACCCCGTTGGGATCGCGGTTGTCCTTGAAACTCTTGCCCACGCCGTCGGCGCTGTTGGCCTTGAACAGGCGCACGGTCTCGGAGTCGTAGCCGAAGAAGTAGCCGTCCTTGCCGTAGCTGATGTTCGACAGGAGCTTGATCGCCTGGGCCCGCGCCTCGTTGTCACCGGCAGCGGCGGCATCGTACAGCGGCTTGATGGCGGTCAACCCCACCGCCACGTAGTTCTGCAGCGTCGCCTTGGCCTCCGCGAGCAGGCGTTCGCGCGTCTGCTGCACCTCTTTGCCGGCCTGCTCCGTGAGGATGAAGGCCGTGGTCAGGCTGATGATCACCGCAGACAACAGGACCGGCAGTATTGCCAGGGACAGGACTTTAGCCTTCAGGCTCAGGCGCATGCTGTTCACTCTTGTTGGTGTTATTGGCGTGGTTAGCTGGGTTAGCGGCAGCGCACGGCAAAACTGTAGGACAAGGTGAAAAAGCTTGGCGCGAATGGTCTACCGATTTGTCATCGGATTTAATGGCCTCTTCGCGAGCAAGCCCGCTCCCACACTGGACTGCTGGCAGCACCTATTGGGTGTTCACAGCAGATCTTTTGTGGGAGCGGGCTTGCTCGCGAAGGGTTCGGCTCGGTCCTGAGCCTGTTTGAATATCCCTTACAACACCATCGCCGCCACCCAACCAAACGCCAGCAAGGGCAGGTTGTAGTGGATGAAGGTCGGGACCACCGTGTCCCAGATATGATGGTGCTGGCCGTCGATGTTCAGGCCGGAGGTCGGGCCCAGGGTCGAGTCCGAGGCGGGCGAGCCGGCATCGCCCAGGGCACCGGCGGTGCCGACGATGCAGACGATCGCCAGTGGGCTGAAGCCCAGTTGCAGGCACAGCGGCACGAAGATCGTCGCGAGGATCGGCACCGTGGAGAACGACGAACCGATCCCCATGGTCACCAGCAGCCCGACCAGCAGCATCATCAGCGCACCGATCCCCTTGTTATGGCCGATCCAGGCCGCCGAGGCCTCCACCAGGCTCTGGACTTCACCCGTGGCCTTCATCACTTCGGCAAACCCCGAGGCGGCGATCATGATGAAACCGATCATCGCCATCATCTTCATGCCTTCGGTGAACAGGTCGTCGGTCTCACGCCAGCGCACCACGCCCGACAGGGAGAAAATCAGGAAGCCGACCAGGGCACCGATGATCATCGAGTCCACCAGCAACTGGATGGCGAACGCCGCCGCCACGGCCAACCCGGCCACCATCAGGCTCATCGGGTTGTAGCGCACCGCCACTTGCTCGACCCGGGCGATTTTCTTCAGGTCGTAGACGCGTTTCTTGCGGTAGCTGAACAACGACAGCAACAAGCCGAACACCATGCCCAACGCCGGGATGCCCATGGCGTGGGTGACGTTGATGCCGCTGACGTCCACACCGCTGCGGGCAATGTTGGCGAGCAGGATTTCATTGAGAAAGATGTTGCCAAAGCCCACCGGCAAAAACATGTAGGGAGTGATCAGGCCGAAGGTCATGACGCAGGCGATCAACCGGCGATCGAGTTGCAGCTTGGTCAGCACATAGAGCAGCGGCGGCACCAGCAGCGGGATGAAGGCGATGTGGATCGGCAGGATGTTCTGCGAGGCGACCGCGACGGTGCCCAACAGGCCGATCAAGACCCATTTGACGCCGGACCCGCCGGCGGCGTCCTGACGGTCCACCATGGCCAGGGCTTTGTCCGCCAGGGCGTGGGCCATGCCGGATTTGGCAATCGCCACGGCGAACGCGCCGAGCAACGCGTAGGACAGCGCCACCGTCGCACCGCCCCCAAGGCCGGCGTTGAACGCCTTGAGCGTCGCGTCGATGCCCAAGCCCCCGGTCAAGCCCCCCACCAGCGCGCCAATGATCAGCGCGATTACCACATGCACACGAGACAAGCTGAGCACCAGCATGATGCCAACCGCGGCAATTACTGCATTTATCATCGTTACCTCAAAGCACAGCGATGGAAAGCCACCGGACAAAAAGGGCGCGACTTTGCAGGAAGCGGCGGCAAGCTGCAAGGGCCAAGGTGGTTTCAAGCTGTGGGAGCGGGCTGGCTAGCTCCCACAGGGAATTTGTGCCAGCCACAAAGCGCCGGCCTGCCTCAGTCAAATGTGGGAGCGGGCTTGCCCGCGAAGGCGGTGTATCAGCTAAACATTCATGACTGACACTGCGCTTTCGCGGGCAAGCCCGCTCCCACAGAGGGATTTGTGCCAGCCACAAAGGGCAAGCCCGCTCCCACAGGGGGATTTGTGCCAGCCACAAAGGGCAAGCCCGCTCCCACAGGGGCAAGTGCAGGCTTCAGCGCTTGGACAGTTCTATCACTACCTTCAACCCACCCCACTCACTGGCGTCCAACACCAGCCTGCCGCCCCAGCTGTCGACGATGTCGCGCACGATCCCCAGCCCGAGGCCGTGGCCATCGGTCTGTTCATCCAGCCGTGTGCCGCGGCTGAACACTTGGTCGCGGCGGTCTTCAGGGATGCCTGGGCCGTCGTCTTCCACGGCCAGGCTGAATCCCCCGGCCGTCTCGGTCACCGTTAGGCGCACTTCGGCGTCGGCCCATTTGCAGGCGTTATCCAGCAGGTTGCCCAGCAGTTCCAGCAGGTCCTCGCGATCCCATGGCAGGTGCAGGCCAGGAGGGCCGAGGTAACTCAGGTGCAAGTGTTCGCCGTGGATCATATTGAGCGTCGCCAGCAGGCCAGGCAGTTCGGCGTCGCAATCGAGGTGGGCGCCGGGCAACGCATCGCCGGCCAACCGGGCGCGATTGAGCTCACGGTTCAGGCGCTGGCGTACCTGTTCGAGTTGCTCAAGCAACAGCTTGCGCAACTCGGGGTGTGGATCGAGTTTCTCGTTCGACGCCAGGCTCTGCAGCACCGCCAAGGGTGTTTTCAAGGCATGGCCGAGATTGCCCAGGGCATTGCGCGAACGCTTGAGGCTGTCCTCGGTGTGGGCCAGCAGATGGTTGATCTGCGCCACCAGCGGTTCCAGTTCGCGCGGGACCTGCTCGTCGAGCTGCGAACGCTGGCCGCGTTGCAACTGCGCAATCTGCTCCCGGGCCCGGTCCAGCGGGCGCAAGGCCCGGCGCACGGTGAGGCGTTGCAGCAACAGGATCAGCAGCAGCCCCGCCAACCCCAGGCCCAGGCCGATCTGTTGCATCCGGCGGAAACTGTCACGTACCGGGGTGTAGTCCTGGGCGACGCTGATGGAGATCGCCTGGCCCAGGCGCCGGTAGTCGGTACGCAGCACCAGCAGCTTCTGGCCATCGGGGCCCAGTTGCAGGTTGCTGTGCAGGCCCGGATGGTCGAGCCGGGGCAGTTCCTGGTCCCACAGCGAGCGGGAGCGCCAGTGGGCATCGGCAAAGTCGATGCGGAAATAATGCCCGGAAAACGGCCGCTGGTAGGCCGGCGACAAGCGTCGCTCATCCAGTTGCAGGCCCTGCGGACCACGCACCAGCGCCACCAGCAGGTTCTCGCTGTCGTTGCGCAGCCCGGCTTCCAGGTAACGCTGCAAACCCAACTCGAACAGCCAGAGGCTGGTTTGGGCCAGGACCAGGCCCACCACCACCATCACACCGATCAGGCCCAGGCTCAGGCGGCGCTGGATGGATCTCACGGCAGGTCGCTCATTGGGCCTGCCCGCCGAACAGGTAACCCTGGCCACGACGGGTTTCGATCACGCTGCGGCCCAGTTTGCGTCGCAAGTGATTGACGTGGACCTCCAGCACATTGGAATCGCGCTCGGTTTCACCGTCGTACAGGTGCTCGGCGAGATGACTCTTGGACAGGATCTGCTCGGGGTGCAGCATGAAATAGCGCAGCAGCCGAAACTCGGCGGCGGTCAACTGGATGTCGGTGCCGTCGCGGATCACGCATTGACGCCCCTCGTCCAAGTGCAGCCCGGCGGCCTGGAGCGTCGGCTGGTTGAACTGGCCATGGGAGCGACGCAGCAGCGCCTGGATCCGCAGGTGCAGTTCTTCGGGATGAAAAGGCTTGGTCAGGTAATCGTCGGCCCCGGCCTTGAGGCCTTCGATGCGCTCGGCCCACGAACCGCGCGCGGTCAGGATCAGCACCGGCGTGGCCAGGCCCCCGGCACGCCATTGAGCCAGTACTTCGAGGCCCGGCACGCCCGGCAGGCCCAGGTCGAGGATGATCAGGTCATAGGGCTCGCTGCTGCCTTGATACACCGCGTCGCGCCCATCGGCGAGCCAATCGACGGCGTAGCCCTGCCGTGTCAGCCCGGCCATCAACTCGTCGGCCAAGGGAACGTGATCTTCCACCAGAAGCAGGCGCATCAGTCTTCCTTATCTTTGAGTAAACGGCCGGTCGCGGCCTCCAGGTCCAGTTCGCGCACGACGCCGTCGGTGTCCAGCAGCTCGACCTCGTAAATATAGACGCCGTGCTTTTCTTCCAGCTCGGCCTCCAGCAGCTTGGCCCCGGGATGAAGGTCCAGCGCCTGTTGCAGCAGTTGCTCCAGCGGCAGGATCACGCCCTGCTGACGCAGGTGCAGGGCTTCGTCCTGGTCCAGGTCCCGGGCCACCACCACCGAACAGACCGCCAGCAGCGCCAGCGCCCAGCGGCTGCGGGCGCGTAAATTAAGCTTCATTACGTATCCTGATGATTCTTGAGTACCTTGCCGGTGACGGCGTCCAATTCCAGGTCCCAGTCGATGCCTTTGGGATCGCGCAGCTCCACCTGGTAAATGTACTTGCCGTACTCTTCTTCCAACTCGGAGTCGGTGACGGTGGCACCCGGGTGTTCGGCCAGGGCGGCGGCGTCGAGTTTTTCAAAGCTCAGGATGGTACCAGCGTCTTGCAGCTTGCGGGACTCATCGGCCCCCAAGTCGCGAGCGTGAGCCAGGCCCGCGTTGAAGGCCATGAGGGTCGCGATGAATAAGGCAGTCAGGCGGTTCATGGGTTGTCTCCTTTTTATAGTCGTCACCTTGGAACTGTATCGGGGTGAACTTAACTGAAACTGAATTGCCATCATCGAACCCAGGTCAAAGTCGCGATCCCTGTGGGAGCGGGCTTGCTCGCAAAGGCGTCAGTACATCCAACATCGATGCAAGCTGGCCCACCCCATTCGCGAGCAAGCCCGCTCCCACAGATAGAGTGTGTCGCTATAATCCTTCGCTTGCCCAAGTCACGAGACCGGTATGACAGCCATCCACATCAAGTTCCCCGCCCTCACCCTCAAGGCCGGCCCTCGTGCGCTCGCACGCATCCGCCAGGCCGGCCTGAATGCCGCCGACGTCGGCACGTTGCCAGGTGCCGCCGGGGGCCCGAAAGCCCTGGGGATCCAGGGGCTGGACCTGGCGCTGTTCGGCGAGTGGCTGCCTGCCGCGCCCCGGGAACGCTCGCTGATCGGGGCCTCGGTGGGTTCCTGGCGCTTCGCCAGTGCCTGCCTGCCGGATGCCGCCGAGGGAATCCGACGCCTGGGCACCTTGTACAACGAACAGAGCTTCGCCAAGGGCGTGACCATGGCCGGCGTCAGCCAGAGCTCGCAACGCATGCTCGACGACCTGCTCGAAGGCCGCGACAACACGATCCTCGAAACCCCGCACTACCGGCTCAACATCATGGTGGTCAAGAGCCACGGCTGGCTGGCACAGGACCATCGCGGGCGACTGGGCCTGGGGTTATCGTCGGTGATTGCCGACAACCTGCGCGGCCGTGCAAGGCTTTCAAGGCACTTCGAACGCCTGATCATCCACGACCCGCGCCGGGCTCCGCCGCTGCATCCGCTGGAGGACTTTCCGTCCCGCTTCGTGCCGCTGGACGCCTCGAACCTGCGCCAAGCGCTGCTGGCATCGGGCTCGATCCCGATGGTGATGCAGGGGGTGCGCGACCTGCCCGGTGCCGGCGCCGGCACCTACCGCGACGGTGGCCTGCTGGATTATCACCTCGACCTGCCCTACAGCGGCAACGACATCGTGCTGTACCCGCACTTCACCGACCGGGTCATCCCCGGCTGGTTCGACAAAGGCCTGCCCTGGCGTCGGGCCAGCGTCGAACGCCTGCAGGACGTGCTGTTACTGGCGCCGTCACGGGAATACCTGGCTCGCCTGCCCTACGGTAAACTGCCAGACCGTAACGATTTCAAGCGTTTCATGGGCGATGACCCGAGCCGCCGCACCTACTGGCGCAAGGCGATGGACGAGAGTCGCCGCCTCGGTGACGAGTTTCTCGAGCTGATCGCCAACGGTGGCCTGGCCGAGCGATTGCTGACCCTTTAGTCAGCATGGCCGCGCACCACCGTTGGCAACCTGATAAACTGCGCCGCCTGCCTCGCGACTGATCTTTCAAAGAGCCCGAACCTGTGGAAATTTTCAAAGAATTCACCTTCGAATCCGCCCACCGCCTGCCCCACGTGCCGGACGGCCACAAGTGCGGGCGCCTTCACGGGCATTCGTTCAAGGTGGCGATCCACCTGAGCGGCGACATCGACCCGCATACCGGGTGGATCCGCGACTTTTCAGAGATCAAGGCGATCTTCAAGCCGCTCTACGAGCGTCTGGACCACAACTACCTCAATGACATCCCCGGCCTGGAAAACCCCACCAGCGAAGTCCTGGCCAAGTGGATCTGGAACGAGCTGAAGCCATTGCTGCCGGAACTCAGCGCGATTCGCATCCATGAAACCTGCACCAGCGGCTGCATCTATCACGGCGAGTGACCCCACGCTGTTCCCGTGGCGAGGGAGCTTGCTCCCGCTGGGCCGCGAAGCGGCCCTTAAGCCTGGGGCTGCATCGTCAGGTCGATCGTTGTCGCCGCTTTCGGGGCTGCTGCGCAGCCCAACGGGAGCAAGCTCCCTCGCCACAACTGTGCTCCTGCCATCCTGCATTGGCCTATGCTCTACCCCCTGAACCCTTCTCGGCGGAGCATCGACCATGACCGACTGGCAGCTGGATCAGGTATACGACTTCAACGGACATTCCATTCGCTACGCCATCCAGGGTGACGGGCCACCGCTGGTGTTTGTCCATGGAACGCCCTTCTCGTCCTATGTGTGGCACCGGATCGCCCCACTCTTCTTTTCCACTCACCGGGTGCATTACTTCGACCTGTTGGGCTACGGCCAATCCGCGCAACCCGATGCCGATGTGTCCCTCGGCGTGCAGAACCCATTGCTCGCGCAGTTGCTGGCGCACTGGGGCTTGGACTGCCCGGATGTGGTGGCCCATGACTTCGGCGGCGCCACCGCGCTGCGCACGCATCTGCTCAATGGTAAGAACTACCGCAGCCTGACGCTGATCGACCCGGTGGCGCTATCGCCCTGGGGCTCGCCTTTCGTGCAGCACGTTCGTCAGCACGAAGCGGCCTTTAGCGGCCTGCCCGATTACATCCAGCGGGCCATCGTGCCGACCTATATCCGCGGCGCGATCGAACGGGACATCCCGGACCGGGAGCTGGCGCCCTACGTCCAGCCCTGGCTCGGCGAGACCGGCCAGGCGGCGTTCTATCGGCAGATCGCGCAAATGGACGAGCGCTACACCCGCGAAGTCGAGGGGTTGTACACCAGCGTACGTTGCCCGACGCAGATTCTCTGGGGAGAGAATGACCAATGGATCCCCATCGAACGCGGCCAGGCCCTGCAACGGTTGATTCCGGGCGCACAACTGCTGCCCGTCCCCAATGCCGGGCACCTTGTCCAGGAGGACGCGCCAGAGGCGATCGTGGCCGCGGTGTTGCGATATATAGGCGCCAATGCGGACACCCCGGTGTCCGGGACGCGGGGCTGACCGTCGCGCGCGCGATGTACTGCCGTAAAGGGCACTCGCCACTCTCTGGCGTATGTGCTATTGATCAGCGCCATGGGGGCTCGCTCCGCTGACGCGCCACTCCAAGACCTCTGAAAGGGACTCGCCTGATGCACATCATCAACGCCCGCCTGCGCAACCACGAAGGCTTGCATGAACTGCACCTGGAAAATGGCCTGATTGCCAGCATCGCCCGCCAGACCGAGGCCCCCAGCCTGGGCCCCCAGGACCTCGATGCTGGCGGTAACCTGGTGGTGCCGCCCTTCGTCGAGCCGCACATTCACCTGGACGCCACCCTCACCGCCGGCGAGCCGCGCTGGAACATGAGCGGCACGCTGTTCGAAGGCATCGAGTGCTGGGGCGAACGCAAGGCCACCATCACCGAGGAAGACACCCGGACCCGCGCGCGCAAAACCCTCCAGGCCCTCGCCGCCCACGGCATTCAGCATGTGCGCACCCACGTCGATGTCACCGATCCCCAGCTCACCGCCCTCAAGGCGATGTTGCAGGTGCGCGAAGAGAACCGCCATTTGGTCGACATGCAAATCGTCGCGTTCCCCCAGGAAGGCATCGAGTCCTACCGCAACGGCCGCGAGTTGATGGAAGAAGCGATCCGCATGGGCGCCGACGTGGTGGGGGGCATCCCGCACTTCGAGTACACCCGCGACCAGGGCGTCAGTTCGGTGAAATTTTTGATGGACCTGGCCGAACGCACCGGTTGCCTGGTGGATGTGCATTGCGACGAAACCGACGACCCGCACTCGCGCTTCCTCGAAGTGCTGGCCGAGGAAGCTCGCAGCCGCGACATGGGCGCTCGGGTCACCGCCAGCCACACCACCGCCATGGGCTCCTACGACAACGCCTACTGCGCCAAACTGTTCCGGCTGCTCGGGCACTCGGGCATCAGCTTCGTGTCCTGCCCCACCGAGAGCATCCACCTGCAAGGCCGCTTCGACACCTTTCCCAAGCGCCGCGGCGTCACGCGGGTCAACGAACTGCTCGAAGCCGGGATGAACGTGTGCTTCGGCCAGGATTCGATCGTCGACCCGTGGTACCCCCTGGGCAACGGCAACATCCTGCGGGTACTGGAAGCCGGGCTGCACATCTGCCACATGCTCGGCTACCGCAACCTGCAGAGCGCCCTCGACCTGGTCACCGACAACAGCGCCAAGGCCATGGCCCTGGGCGAGCGCTACGGGCTGGAACCCGGGCGGCCGGCGAACCTGCTGATCCTCTCGGCCGACAGTGACTACGAAGTGATCCGCAGCCAGGGCCTGCCGCTCTACTCGATTCGCCAGGGTGAAGTGCTGATGAAGCGGCAGATGCCGGTGGTGGAATTCGGAACGCAGTTGGACTGACCTCTGATGCCGTCCCGTGGGAGCGAGCTTGCTCGCGATGGCGGTCTATCAATTGATACTGGGGTGACTGATCCGGCGCTATCGCGAGCAAGCTCGCTCCCACAGGGGTTCAGCGTTGTACATCAGATTGATGACTACTGAAGATCCACTGTGGGAGCGAGCCTGCTCGCGATGAGGCCATCAGCCTCACGACTCCCTCAAGGCATGACCCTGGCCGCCCCAAACAGACTCACCCGCACCAACTCTCCACTCTCTTCCTGCAACAGAATCGGCGCCGTGCCGCCCGGCATCACTACGCTGACCGGCCCCGCTGTCACCCAACCCACCCGCCACGCGGCGCAGGCCACGGCGCTGGCACTGGTGCCCGAGGAGGCGGTGGGCCCTTCGCCGCGCTCGAACACCCGGGCCGCCAGTCGCCTTTCGGCTTCGCGCCAGCCCCATTGCAGGTTCACCCCCAGCGGACAGGGAACCCCGTCGCCACCGGGCGCGGCGAACGCGATGCGGGTCAGTTCCTGCAAGAGTGGTGCAGCGCCCATCTGCGCATTGGCCGGCAACGCCTCGGCATCCTCCACCAGCGTCACGCAGTGCGGGTTGCCCAGGTTGACGAACTGACTGTGGCCCCAGGCCGGGTTCAACTCACAGAGCGCAGGTACTCGACTGAGGTCTCGTTGATCGAAGGTCACACTGTCCACCCCTTGGGCACCCACTGCCTGCGGCCCGAACAGTGGCTGCCCCAGGTCCAGCCAGAAGCCTTGCAGGCCCTCGAACTCAGCGGCACGCACCGAAGTCTGCAACGGTGAAAAGCCTTGGCGCTTGTCATGATGAACCTGCAGCACACATTCGCCATCGTCCGGCATCAAGCCCTGCTCTCGCAGCGCCTGGGAGAAAATCGTCAGGCCGTTGCCACTGCGTTCGGCCAGGGTGCCGTCGGTATTGACGATCAACACATCGAACGGCGGCTTCTTCTGGAAGGGCCCGATCAACAGGCCGTCGCTGCGATGGTCCTTGGCGCCGGCCGGCTTCTCGCCCGGCAGCCAGGCACAGAATGCCTGTATCGCCGCCGCGGCCCAGGATTCGCGGGCCTGGGCGGCCTGGGCAGCCGTTGGTGGCAACCCCACACCGAAGGCGCGCACCTGTTGCGGTGAAACCACCCCATAGAGATTGCCGCGTGCGTCATAGAACTGCGTCATGAATCGGGTCCGGAAGCTGCCAGGTGAGCCGCCACTTTAAGGTCCCGCGCCACAAAAGCACACCTCATCCCCGTAAAGCCACTGGACACCAGAAGGACGCGACAACGCATGGGCACCTTGGGGTCGCGGTGCGGTCAGTGGATATGCAAGCATAGGCCCCTGCCTGCGTCACCCGACCGCACCGCCCGAAAACCAAGGACGATTCATGACCGCCATTACCCCTCCGCCCACTTTTGTCCCCGGACGCCTTGAACAGATGTCCACCCGCCTTGCCTACCTCATCGCCGGCGTGGGCATTGCGGCCTGGGCACCGCTGGTGCCCTACGCCAAGGCGCGGGCGAACCTGGATGAAGGCACGCTCGGCCTGCTGTTGTTGTGCCTGGGTGTGGGTTCGATCCTGGCGATGCCGATTTCCGGTGCGCTGGCGGCGCGGTTCGGTTGCCGCCGGGTGCTCAGTGGCGGCACGATCCTGGTCTGCCTGGCGCTGCCGCTGCTGGCGACGATGACGACGCTTCCCTGGCTGGTGGCGGCGCTGTTCGTGTTCGGTGCCGGGCTCGGCACCGTGGATTCGACCGTGAACCTGCAAGCGGTGATCGTCGAACGGGCCAGTGGCAAGACCATGATGTCGGGCTTCCACGGCATGTTCAGCCTCGGCGGGATCATCGGCGCGGCCGGTGTCAGCGCTCTGCTTGGCCTGGGCCTGTCGCCGCTGGGGGCGACGCTGGTGGTCAACGCGCTGTTGCTGCTGGCGCTGTTCAAGGCCGCGCCGCATCTGCTGCCCTACGGCAGCGAAAGCTCGGGACCGGCGTTTGCGATTCCCCACGGCGTGGTGCTGTTTATCGGCATCCTGTGTTTCATCGTGTTCCTGGCCGAAGGCGCAGTGCTGGACTGGAGCGCGGTATTCCTGACCAGCGAACGTGGCGTGGAGACCGCCTACGCCGGGTTGGGTTATGCCGCGTTCGCGCTGACCATGACGGTGGGTCGGCTGACAGGCGACTCGGTGGTGCGTCGCCTGGGGCCCAAACGCATCATCATCTACGGCGGGACCCTCGCAGCGACGGGGTTCCTGTTGGCGACCCTGGCACCGATGTGGCAGGCGGCTTTGCTGGGGTATGCGTTGGTGGGGGCCGGTTGTTCGAACATCGTGCCGGTGTTGTACACCGCGGTCGGCAAGCAGACGCTGATGCCAGAGGCCATCGCGGTGCCGGCCATTACCACGATTGGCTACGCCGGCATCCTGGCCGGCCCGGCGTTGATCGGTTTCGTGGCCCATGGCAGCAGCCTGAGCGTGGCCTTCGGGCTGATCGCCCTGGCGCTGGTGGCGGTGGCAGCCAGCGGCAGGGTCCTGAAGGTCTGAGGCCTGGCCAGCCCTTCATACCCCACGGATCGCTGTCGGGCTCGATCACCCGCGCGGGCTTAAGCCTCGGGCATCTTGCGGAAACCGACCGCCAAACGGTTCCAACCGTTGATGGCGTTGATCGCCACGGTCAGGTCGACCATTTCCTTGGGATTGAAGTGTTCGCTCAGCAGAGCGTAGTCGGCGTCCGGGGCGTGGGTCTCGCTCAGGCGCGTCAGGGCTTCGGTCCAGGCCAGTGCGGCGCGCTCGCGGCCGGTGAAGAACGGAGCTTCACGCCAGGCGGTCACCGCGTACAGGCGGCGTTCGGTCTCGCCGTCCTTGCGGGCGTCGGCGGTGTGCATGTCGATGCAGAAGGCACAGCCGTTGATCTGCGAGGCACGCAGCTTGACCAGTTCGATCAGGGATTTTTCCAGGCCCAGTTTCGAGACGGCGGTTTCCAGGGCGAACATCGCTTTGAAAGCGTCAGGAGAAGCGGTGTAGAAATCGATGCGCGGTTGCATGGTGAACTCCAGAACAAAGGTGGGTGTGGCGCTACGTTAGCCCTGCAATAGCGCAAGACAAATAGCCAATTGTTGGGAAGTTCGGGTAGCCAATGGGCCCATCGGTGCGACTTATGCGCAGGGGCCATGAACCAAAAAGGGCTGGCAAATATCGCCCCTGTGGCGAGGGAGCTTGCTCCCGCTCGACTGCGCAGCAGGCGCAAGGATTCTAGGGTCGCTACGCAACCCAGCGGGAGCAAGCTCCCTCGCCACAGGGGGGCGGGGCAACTTCAGGATTCGCTCAAGCCCGGCTACGCAGCCACTGCAAAAAGCGCTTCTTGGCGATCGGCTTGGGGGCTTCGCGCGTCAGGTTCTCGGCCAGGTGGATGCGCACGTCCAGCAGGTTCTTCATGGCATCGCTGATGTCACGACGGGCCTCCAGGCACGGCTTGAGGTAGGTGTTCTCAATGCGATAAAGGCTACAGAACGTCTTCGCCGAAAAATTCGCCAGCGTGGCTTGCTCGGCCACGATGCCCGCTTCGCCGATGACCTCCCCCGGCCCCATGCGTCCGCCTTCGAGCGTCAGGCCGTTGCGCACGAGGGTGACGCTGACCACGCCGGATTCGATGATGAACAGGTGATCGCTGACCTCTCCCGCCGGCAGGATCATGTCGCCGGGGCGGAAGGTCTGCAGGGTCATGTTCTGGCTGAAGGTGTCCTTTTCCTCCTGGCGCAGGGTGGAGAAAATGCTCGAACTTTCCAGCAATGCCCTGGGCCGCGAGAACGCGCTGGCCGACGCGCTTTCCGTGGTGGACAACAGGCTGATGCCCGACGCCCGCAGATGCCGGAACGCCAGGTCGTACAGCTGATTGCGCACGTCGCGCTTTTGCCCCATCGAGGCCACGAACCCGCTGATTTCGTATTCCGCCCCGCTGCTGCCGGAGGACTTGAGCGTCACGCAGGGTGCCGGGCTGGCGAGCAACGCACGGCAGCCGATCATCGCCCGCTCCAGCGCTTCGATGACCTTTTGCGGCCGGGCGTGCGGGCTGACCTGGACGCTGATGGACAAACCATGCACGTCGCTGGGCCGGCTGAAGTTGATGATCTTGGCCTTGGCCGCCAGGGAGTTGGGGATCACCGCCATGCTGCCCTGGGAGGTCTGCAACCGCGTGGCCCGCCAGTCGATGTCGGTGACCCGGCCTTCGGTGCCGTCGATGGAAATCCAGTCATCGAGTTGATAAGGCTTGGTGGTGTTGAGCACGATTCCGGAAAACACATCGCTCAGGGTGCTCTGCAAGGCCAGGCCGACGATGATCGCCACCGCGCCGGACGTCGCCAGCACGCCCTTGACCGGCAGGTCCAGCACGTAGGCCAGGGCCGCGATGACAGCGATCAGGAAGATCACCGCGCCGAGCAGGTCCTGCAGCAACCGCCCGGTGTGGCCGACCCGCTGCATCATCGCCGCACCGATCAACTCCGTCAGGGTCCGCGCGGCAAACAACCACCAGGCAATCTGCAAACCGGTGGCCGCCAGGTGCCGGGGCACGTCGTCGACCCATTGCGCCGGCACCATCGGGTTGAGGCCTTCGTTGAACAGCAGCACGCTGAACAACGAAAAAATCACCAGCCGCGTGCCGATTTTCCAATAGGTCCGCTGCGCGCTGACCAGTCGCCACAACAGCAGGTCGAGCACCAGCAGCACTAGGGCACAGAGCAACGGGTGGTCGGAGATCAGGGACAGCATCGGGACAGCTCCAGGCAGGTCATCGACGGCAAGAGTGGCACAGATTGCGCAGCCTGTAGAAGACACCGCGAAACCCCATTGTGGGAGCGGGCTTGCTCGCGAAGAGGGTGGCAAGTTCGACAAAGATGTCGACTGTGACTACGCCTTCGCGAGCAAGCCCGCTCCCACAATGGATCGGTGTCGTTAGTTATTCAATCTGCAACACTTGTGCGCTTCAACCCTCCATCCGCCCAAAGCGCCCTGAATGGAAATCGCCGAAGGCCTGGTGGATTTCCTGCTCGCTGTTCATCACGAACGGACCATGGCCGACGATCGGCTCGTCGATGGGCTCGCCGCTGAGCAGCAGCACCACCGCCTCGTTATTGGCGTGCAGGCTCAACTGGTCGCCGGCCCGATCGAACAGGGCCAGTTGACCGGCCTCGACCCGTTCGCGGCCGTTGGCCTGGACCGAACCGCGCAGCACCACCAGGGCCGTGTTGTGACCTTCGACCAGGTCAAGGGTGACGGTCTTGCCGGCGTTCAAGCGGATGTCCCAGACGTCGATGGGCGTGAACGTCCTGGCCGGCCCCTGCTGTCCGTCGAATTGCCCGGCGATCAGGCGCAGGCTGCCGGCATCGTCCTTGAGGGCGATGTTGGGAATGTCGGCCTTGAGGATCGTCTGGTAGCCGGCCGGGGCCATTTTGTCCTTAGCGGGCAAGTTGACCCACAGTTGGACCATCTCCATGAACCCGCCCTGCCGGGCGAATGCTTCGGAGTGGAATTCCTCATGAATGATGCCGGAAGCGGCGGTCATCCATTGCACATCGCCGGGGCCGATCTTGCCGCCGCTGCCCGTGGAGTCACGGTGTTCCAGCTCGCCCTGGTAAACAATGGTCACGGTTTCAAAGCCGCGATGGGGGTGCTGGCCGACACCACGCCGCTCAGTGGTGGGGGCGAATTCGGTGGGGGCCGCATGGTCCAGCAGCAGGAACGGGCTGATGTGCTTGCCCAGGTGGTCGTAGGAAAACAGCGTGCGGACCGGGAAGCCATCGCCGACCCAATGCGGTCGGGGGCTGGTGTAGAGGCCAATGATGTTTTTCATGCCGTGTCTCCCAATCAGGGGTAGCGATTCGATGACACAGCTTAAAACCCAACCCTTTGACGCACTAGACCGCAAAAACCAGCTTTAGCGTTCCATTAAAAGAACGATCCCCCTGTGGGAGCGAGCCCGTTCACGTCCGCCGCTGCCTGGCAAAAAGTGCTTAGAGATGATTGCGCTTGGCGAAATCCGAGAGTCCCACCAGCGATTTCAGCCCGAGCTTTTCCAACAGGCGGGTCTTGTAGGTGCTGACGGTCTTGGGGCTCAGGAACAGGCTTTCGGCAATGTCCTTGCCGCGCATCCCCATCGCCAGCATGCGCAAGATGGACAGTTCCCGCGTGGAGAGGCTTTCCAGGGCCTGCTGTTCGGTGCGCTGCTGGAAGTCGAGGCGCACGGACAATTGTGGAAAGTAGGCATAGCCGGACTTCAACGCATGGATGGCCTTGATCAGTTCCTTCAAGTCGCTTTTCTTGGTCACGAAGCCCCGCGCTCCGGCCGAGATGCAACGGTTGCAGAAATGCTGGGCATCCTGGGCGGTGAACACCAGCACGCTGCACGCGGGAAACTGGCCCATGATCCAGACCAGCAGGTCCAGACCGTCGAAACCATTCATCACCAGGTCGAGGATCACCAGGTCTGGCGCGCCCTCCTTGATGAGGTCCCTGGCATCGGCCACGCCACTGGCATCCCTGACACGGTGGAAGCCTTCGTTCTGGCAAATGAGCCGCAGCGCCCCTCGGATCACAGGGTGGTCATCCACGATCAATACGTCTTTCAAGGCTGTTCCCCCGGTCAATGTAAAAGGCGCCTGTGCCATGTTTGCAGCGGACTGTTCCACAGGTGACTGGCCCTGCCACCTGTCAGGGCCGACAGTGCGGACCAACGGCCCACCTCAACCACCACGGCCTTGCCTCAAGGACCGTCCCCAGGGTTGCATCGGCTCGCTGGCCGGGGGATCGACCCGCTCCGTCACCCGCCGCAACGCGGCCAGGTCAGGCAACGGGGCGTGACTCAGGTGCAGGCTGGAACGGCGCACGGCGGGCACCGGCGACAGGCCGATCTGCTGCACGTTGTAGAGCATGGCGTGACGCACCTGCGGGTTGTAGAGGATGAAATCGTGCAGGTCCAGCGCCCCCTCCGCCAGCCCGGCGTTGACCACCACCAGGTCGAAGGGCTCGCTGCCGTACTCCACCAGCGTCAGCAGCGCTTGCACGTCGCTCACCGGGACAATCCGGAAGTAGCCCTGTTGATTGAACAGGCGTTCCAGCACGATTCGATGGGTATGTTGAGTGTCGGCAATCAGGATACGTAGTGCTTTATTCGGCATGGCAGGCATTCCAATAGCAACGCGCCCGGCGGGAACCGGCTCGTAAACAGTAAGGGGCGTCAGGCTAGAGGAAGCTTTTGAGAGGCGCTGTAGGACTATTCCCAAATTGAAGAAGGACGCATTCCTCATGACGTTGGGATTCGTCCCAGCAAACCCTTTCATGCGCCCCCCGGACCGGGCATCGCGGCCATGTGTCGCGCCAGTCGCTGCGCCAGTTGCTCCATGACCACGCGCAGGTCTTCCACGGCGGGCGCCAGTGTGCTCCGGTCGGCGGCGCGGCAGGCGCTTTCCAAGGCTTCACAGGCGTCGATCAGCGGCTGGGCGTTGATCATCCGCGCGCCGCCCTTGATCCGATGCGCCAGGTCCGCCAGGCCCGGCAAGTCGCGCTGATCGGACAGGCGCAGCAGCCGGGCTTGATCTTCGACATGGCTGCTGAGCAGTTCGCGCAGCAGCTGCCTGAGAGAGTCGGTGTCGCTGCCGGTCAGTTGTTCGAGGGTGGACAGGTCGAAACCGGCGCTGGGCGACGATGGCGCCGCCTCCGGCAGGACCTGGGCCAGACGCGCGGCGAGCTCCCTCAGGCCGATGGGCTTGAACAGGCAGTCGTCCATCCCCGCTTCGGCGCAGCGTTGCTTCTCTTCCGGCAGGGCATTGGCCGTAAAGCCCAGGAGCAGCGTTGCCGGCACGTCACGGGCGCGCTCCTCGGCCCGGATGGCGCGGGCCAGGTCGTAACCGCTCAACAACGGCATGTTGCAGTCGGTGATGACCACGTCGAAGGGTTCGCTGCGCCAGGCCCGCAGGCCCTGCTCACCATCCGCAGCAACCTGGACCTGGTGCCCCAGGTAGCTCAGTTGCTGGCTCAGCAGCAAGCGGTTGGCCGGGTAGTCGTCGACCACCAGGATCTTCAGCGCCCGAGCCGCCACCGCAGTCTCAGTCTCAGTCTCGGCGCGCGGCACGCCGGGCCGGGCGTCGAGCACCGGCAGGCTGAGCAGCACCTCGACCTGCGTGCCCTGCCCCGGCACGCTGCTCAACCTCAAGGTACCGCCCATCATTTCGCACAGGGTTCGACTGATCACCAGACCCAGCCCGGAACCGCCGCGGGCCGACGAGGCATGCTGACCGGCCTGGCTGAACGGGCTGAACAGCCGCCGCTGATCTTCAAGCGAAATCCCGCAGCCGGTGTCCTCGACCCGCAGGCACACGTCCAGGCGTTCCCCCTCCAGGCCCGGCTCGCCGCACACCTTCAGGCGGACCTCGCCCTGGTCGGTGAACTTGATGGCATTGCTCAACAGGTTCGAGACGATCTGCTTGAAGCGCAGCGGATCGATCAACACATCGCGCTGGAGCGTGGCCTCCACGTCCAGCAGCAGACGCAAGTGTTTCTGTCGGGCCAGCCCGTCGAACATCCGCGCCATCGACTCGATCAGCTCATGCAGAGCGGCGCGTTCGGGCATCAACGTGAGTTTGCCGGACTCGATGCGGGCGATGTCGAGGATGTCGCCGATCAAGTCCAACATGCCGCGGGCCGCCGTTGACGCAACTTCGATGGCGGACCGGTCGACGACGCCCTGGTCGGCTTTTTTCTGCGCCAGCTCCAGCATGCCGATCACCGCATTCATCGGCGTGCGGATTTCATGGCTCATGGTCGCGACGAAGGTGGTCTTGGCGCGGTTGGCGTCGTCTGCGCTTTGCTTGGCCACGCGCAACTGCTCCAGCAGGCGCCGCAGGTAGACGACCCAGCCCAGGGTCACCAGCAACAACAGCGCCGCGATGGCGAAGCCACGCAGGATGGTCGTGCGGTTACGCAGCCAGTAGCTGTCATCGATCACCACTTCACTGCGCCAACGGTTGGTCAGTTCGTCCATTTCCTCGGGGGAAATGCTCAGCAGCGCCTTGTTCAGGATCGAATGCAGTTGCGTCGAGTCTCGCCGGGTCACCAGGGCCACGCGAGCCGGCAAGGTGCCGACGGTGCTGGTGACCTGCAACCGGTCGCGGTACTGGCGGGAAATCAGGTAGCGGGCGCTGATCAACGAATTGACCGCGCCCTCCACCGTGCCGGCGGCCACCATCGCCATGGCGTCGGCGGTGTTTTCAGCCGGCACAAGGTGTACGCCGGGAAAGGTTTCCGAGAGGTAGTCACGCAGCACGTTGCCACGGATCAGCGCCAGCCGCTTGCCGTCCATCTGGTCCAGGGTCAGCGCGACCTTGCGCGGCGTCACCAGCACGAACGGGTTGGTCAGGTACGGTCGGGTGAAGCGCAACTGGTCTTCCAGTTCGGGGCTGACGGGCGCGGCCGCCAGCACATCGGCCTGGCCACTGCGCACCTGCTCGATGAGCTCGTTGAGCGAACCGCCGCGCAGCAGATCGAACTTCAGGCCGGTGCGCAGGCTGATTCTGGCCAGCACGTCGGCGCTGATACCGCGCAACTGGCCCTGGTCATCGATGAACGTCAGCGGTGGGAAATGCTCGTTGACCGCCACCCTGATCCGCGGATGGGTGTCCAGCCAGCGCTGCTCCTTGACGCTGAAATGCAGCGCCTGCTGCCCCGGCACGCTGGCGCCGCCGGCACTCCAGCGGCGCAGGATGCTCATCCGCTCGCCGGCCGGAATGGCTTGCAACGCGGCGTTGAGAATACGCAGCAGGCGCGCGTTGTCGCGGCTGACCGCGAAGGCGAACGGCTGCACCTCCAGGCGAGAGAAATCCGCCAGTTGGACATTGTTCAGGTAGTTCTTGCTGATCAGGTAATGGGCGCTGATCGAATCCCCCAGGTAAACGTCGGCCTGTCCGAACGCCACGGCGCCGATGGCGCTGAGGGTCGAGGGGTACAACTGCAAGGACGCCTCGGGATAAAACGCCTTGACGGTGTCCGGCGGCAAGTAGTGGTACAGCATCGCGACGCGCTTGCCCGCCAGGTCCGGCGGCAAGTCCTGGCTGTCGTCGGTGCGCGCCACGAGGGTAGGCAGGTCATCGGCATAGGCTTGGGACATCGCCAGGTCCGGGTCGCCGGCCTCGAAGCCATTGGCATTGCCGAGCAGGTCGATCTCGCCGCCGCGCAGGGCCTGGAGCGATTCGGCCCGGGACGGATAGCGCTGGACCACCACCTGGACGTGCAAGAGCTGCCCCAGCAGTTGCGCATAGTCGGCGGTCAGGCCTTCGTAGTGGCGCCCGTCGCCGGTCATGCCGAACGGCGCATAGTCCGGCGCCGACTCCCCCAGCCGCAACGTGCCTTTCTGGCGCAGCCAGGCCCAGTCCGCCGCGCCCAGGGACACCGAATAATCGTCCACGTTCGAACGCCCGAGCACCTGCAACGACTCGGGCGCCGCCTCCACCGGTGGCGTCACACTCAACGAGCCCAGCAACAGCGCCGCCAGGCCTGTGCGTAGAAGCTGCATCATCGGGGTCAGGTTGTATCGCTTGGCGTAGTCGGCCCGGGACGCCGCCGACTGCGTTCGAGTCGGGACACCCGGCTGATGGGTTCAGACTGCCAATACGGGAGAACAGCGAACCGTCCATGGGCCTGTCAAATGGCGGCAGGCGTGGACTGAGTGTAGGAAATTTCTGAGGATTTGCCTGCCATGCAGCGCAAATTCAGGTGGAGCGCTTTCGCGGGCAAGCCCGCTCCCACAGGACTTTGGGTTTGCCTTGAGTCTGTGGTCGCCACCTAGCCCATTGTGGGAGCGGGCTTGCCCGCGAAAGCGGCCGCACAGCCAACATCGCCATCGACTGACCCAGCGCATTCGCGAGCAAGCTCCCACGGGGAGTCTGGCAGTGGGCGGTTACGCCGACGCCAGGTGCAGGTCTGGCACCGGGCGCGCTTGCCCGCGGTGCTTGCCATGGTCATACAGCGAGCCGGCGATTTCATCGGCGCGCACCGGCAGGATCGACAGCAAGGTGTCGCTCAAGCCATGGCTGGCCTGGCAGAAGCCCTGCATGTAGATGGCCGCCTTGCAGCGTTCATCGGTGATCAACTTGTAGTGCCGGTCCACTTCGAAATCGCCCAGGTACGGCGCCAGCGGGGCCAGCAGCGAACGGTGCATCTGCCGCTCATAACCGGTGGCGAGCACCACCGCGTCGTAACGGCGCACGGTCAGTTCGCCGGTGGCGCTGTTGCGCACCGCCAGCTCGATACCGGCGTCGGTGGCCGTGGCTTTTTCCACGGTGGTCAGGGTACGGAAGGCATGGCGGGCCACGCCGGAGACTTTCTGGCGATAGAAAATCCCGTAGATGCGCTCGATCAGGTCGATGTCCACCACCGAATAGTTGGTGTTGTGGTACTCGTTGACCAGGCGCTCGCGCTCGCTGTGGGGCTGCTGGAACACCAGGTCGGTGAATTCCGGCGAGAACACCTCGTTGACGAACGGGCTGTCATCCGCCGGCTTCAGGGCCGAGCCACGCAGGATCATGTCGACCTGGACCGACGGGAAGCTGTCGTTGAGGTCGATGAAAGCCTCGGCGGCGCTCTGCCCGCCACCGATGATGGCCACTTTCATCGGCTGGCCGCTCATGCACGGCTGGGTTGCCATGCGCTCCAGGTATTGGGAATGATGGAACACCCGGCGATCGTCCTTGAACGCCTTGAACGCGTCCGGGATGCGCGGCGTGCCGCCGGCGCTGACCACCACCGAACGGGCGGTGCGGACGAATTCCTCGCCCTGGCTGTCACGGGAAATCACCCGCAGCGCCTCGACCTGCTGGTGGTGCAGCACCGGCTCGATACGCAGCACTTCCTCGCCATAGCGGCTCTGTTCGGCGAACTGCGCGGCGACCCAGCGCAGGTAGTCGTTGAACTCCATGCGGCATGGGTAGAAGGTGCCCAGGTTGATGAAATCCACCAGGCGCCCGTGCTGCTTGAGGTAATTGACGAACGAATAAGGGCTGGTGGGGTTGCGCAGGGTCACCAGGTCCTTGAGGAAGGAAATCTGCAACTCGCTCTGGGTCACCAGGGTGTTGCCATGCCAGCGGTAGTCGGCCTGCTTGTCGAGGAACAGCACGTCCAGCTCGCCCTGGACCGGCCCTCGCTCCTGCAACGCAATGGCCAGTGCCAGGTTCGAAGGGCCGAAGCCAATGCCGATCAAGTCGTGAACGATGGGCGATGCAATTGCCTGTGTCATTCCAGTGTCCTCTGGAGAAGCCCCTCAACAGGGCGCGAAAAGCCTGGGGGTAACCGACCGGCCCGAGTGCAGGGCCGGCAAGTCGTCTGTTGAGAGGAACGAGGACAAGGAAAAAAAATTTACCGCTGCGCGAATCGCCAGCGGCAAATCAAGGCGTGTCCCACTGTCGCACCCGAACGCGACAGTGCTTCATGGCATTGACGATGTGCTTCTCCACCAGCGCCCGGGAAATGCCCAGGCGCTCGGCGATCTGCGGGTGCGACAAGCCTTCGAGCTTGCGCAACAGGAAACTTTCGCGGCACAGCGGCGGCAACTCGGCCAGGGCGCGCTGGAGCATGTCCAGGCGC
Source organism: Pseudomonas sp. MS646 (assembly GCF_036693845.1). Classification (NCBI taxonomy): domain Bacteria; kingdom Pseudomonadati; phylum Pseudomonadota; class Gammaproteobacteria; order Pseudomonadales; family Pseudomonadaceae; genus Pseudomonas; species Pseudomonas sp. MS646. The sequence goes on along the minus strand of NZ_CP144763.1, from coordinate 2,038,095 downwards.
TGGCCGTGATCGAGACAGGTGTGGGGCGATGGCGTGAAGAAGCGTTCTTCGCTGTCCAGCACGTCCAGGGATTCGACCTGGCGCAGGGTGTTGCGCCGATGGCCGTCGATCACCAGGTTCAACGCCGTGCGATACAGGAAGGCCCGCGGCTGTTCGATGGGCGTGTCGCTGGCGCGCTCCAGAACCCGCACATAGGCGTCATGCACCACATCCTCGGCCGCCTGGCGGCTGCCTAGCCTGGCGTTCAGGAAACACACCAGCTCGCGATAGTAGTTTTCCAACATGACTCCCGTGCGCAATGGCTGCGACCGCTATCCCTGTGTCCACTCGGCGTGCCTGGAACAGGCAGTGGCACGATAGTGGCAGATTCAATCGCGTAATTTATAGTAATTCTCATATAGATTTAAAGCTTTCGTTTGTGTCGATGCCTATTCGTTCAAGTTGAACCGCAGCCGCACACCCTAGATCTCTAGGCCAGTACAGCTTTTGTGGCGAGGGAGCTTGCTCCCGCTGGACTGCGCAGCAGGCCCAAGAGCAAACACTTCCACCGAGCCAGAAAAATCGGAGGTTGAGTGTTTGGGGTCGCTTCGCAACCCAGCGGGAGCAAGCTCCCTCGCCACGGTCGCGGCGGCTGACGCGCCAACCTGCTACCAAGTGTTTCAACCAGTAAATTCCCGCCCAAAACGCTCGTTTACCAGAACAGCCTCCCGTCCCTGCCCTTGCTACGACGGGCTTGAACCCATCGGCCGGAACCCTGCATGAAACGTCCCCGCCCTACCCGACGCGCCTGGCTCCTTACCATCACCCTGCTGCCCGCCGTCGCCTTCGCCGCCTGGCAAGCCGTCGCGCCGACGCCCACCGCCCGGGCGACCGCCGCCGTCAGCCGTGGCGATATCGAAAACAGCGTCACCGCCCTCGGCACCCTGCAACCGCGGCGCTACGTGGACGTCGGCGCCCAGGCGTCCGGACAGATCCAGAAGATCCACGTGGAAGCCGGCGACGAAGTACGCGAAGGCCAGTTGCTGGTGGAAATCGATCCATCCACGCAAAAAGCCAAGCTGGATGCCGGGCGCTTCGCCATCGAAAACCTCAAGGCCCAGTTGCAGGAGCAACGGGCGCAACACGACCTGGCCCAGCAGAAATCCCGTCGCCAGCAACAATTGCAGGCCGGCGGCGCGACCCGCGAGGAAGACGTGCAGACCGCCCAGGCCGAGGTGCAGGCCACCCAGGCGCGCATCGACATGTTCCAGGCCCGGATCCGCGAAGCTCAGGCCAGCCTGCGCAGCGACGAGGCCGAGTTGGGCTACACACGGATCTACGCGCCCATGAGCGGCACCGTGGTCGCCGTCGGCGCCCGGGAAGGCCAGACGCTCAACGCGCAGCAACAGACCCCGCTGATCCTGCGCATCGCCCGGCTGACGCCCATGACGGTCTGGGCCGAGGTCTCGGAAGCCGACATCGGCCACGTCAAACCGGGCATGAACGCCTACTTCACCACCCTGGCCGGCGGCACCCGGCGCTGGAGCAGCACCGTTCGCCAGATCCTCCCGGTGCCGCCGCGCCCCCTGGAAGCCAGCCAGGGCGGCAGCCCCACCGGTGGTCGCAGCGGCAGCGAACGCGTGGTGCTCTACACCGTGCTGCTGGATGTCGACAACGCCGACCGCGCCCTGATGACGGACATGACCGCCCAAGTATTTTTCGTCGCCGCCCAGGCCCACGACGTGCTCAGCGTGCCCACCGCCGCGTTACAGGACGCCGCCGGCCAGGTGCTGGTGGTGGCCGATAATGGCGACATCCAACCACGCACGGTACGCACCGGCATCAGTGATCGACTGCGCACCCAGGTGCTCGACGGCCTGAATGAAGGCGAACGGGTGCTGATCGGCCCGGCGCCCGGCAGCGGAGGCTGAATGGACACGCCCCTGATCGAACTGCGGGACATCCGCAAGGCTTACGGCGGTGGCGACAGCCCTCGGGTGGAGGTGCTGCGGGGCATCGACCTGTCGATCCATGCCGGGGAATTCCTGGCAATCGTCGGGGCGTCCGGCTCCGGCAAATCGACACTGATGAATATTCTCGGCTGCCTCGACCGGCCCACCAGCGGCGAGTACCGCTTCGCCGGCGAAGACGTCGCCCGCCTGGGCAGCGACGAACTGGCCTGGCTACGGCGCGAAGCCTTCGGATTCGTGTTCCAGGGCTACCACTTGATCCCGTCCGGCACCGCCCAGGAAAACGTCGAAATGCCGGCCATCTACGCCGGCACCTCGGCCGCTGAACGCTACGCACGGGCCCAGGCGCTGCTCGAACGCCTGGGCCTGGCGAGCCGCACCGGCAACCGTCCGCACCAACTCTCCGGCGGGCAACAGCAACGGGTGTCGATTGCCCGAGCATTGATGAACGGCGGCCACATCATCCTCGCCGACGAACCCACCGGCGCCCTCGACAGCCAGAGCGGCATCGAAGTCATGGCCTTGCTCGACGAGTTGGCGAGCCAGGGCCACGTGGTGATCCTGATCACCCATGACCGCGAAGTGGCGGCACGGGCCAAGCGCATCATCGAAATCCGCGACGGGTCGATCATCAGCGACAGCGCCAACGGCGCGCCCGCGACGCCCTGCGCCAACCCAAAGGCGTTGCAGGCCGTGGACCTGCGCCAGCGGCTGAGTGCCGGCAGCGAACACAACGGTGCCTGGAAAGGCGAACTGCTCGACGCCGTGCACGCCGCGTGGCGGGTGATGTGGATCAACCGTTTCCGCACCGCCCTGACCTTGCTCGGCATCATCATCGGCGTGGCATCGGTGGTAGTGATGCTGGCGGTGGGCGAAGGCAGCAAGCGCCAGGTGATGGCCCAGATGGGCGCCTTCGGCTCCAACATCATCTACCTCAACGGCATCGCGCCCAACCCGCGCGCCACCAAGGGCATCATCAGCGAACAGGACCTGGCCGCCCTCGCCGCCCTGCCCGAGGTGCAGCGCATCATGCCGGTCAACGGTGCCGAAGCCAGTGTGCGCTTCGGCAACCTCGACCACAAAAGCTACGTCGGCGGCAACGACACGCACTTTCCGCTTATCTTCAATTGGCCGGTGGTCCAGGGCAGTTACTTCAGCGATGCCGATGAGCGCAGCGCGGCGGCGGTCGCCGTGATCGGCCACAAGGTCCGGCAGAAACTGCTCAAGGACGTCGCCGACCCCATCGGCCGCTACATCCTGATCGAGAACGTACCGTTCCAGGTGGTCGGCGTGCTCGCGGAAAAAGGCGCCAGCTCCGGCGACTCCGACGCCGACAACCGCATCGCCGTGCCCTACTCCGCCGCCAGCGTGCGACTGTTCGGTAGCCGGCACCCGGAATACGTGGTGATCGCCGCCCGGGACGCCGGCAAGGTCCGTCAGGCCGAACAGGCGGTGTCCCGCACCCTGTTGCGCCTGCATGACGGCCAGCAGGATTTCGAACTGACCAACAACGCCGCGATGATCCAGGCCGAGGCGCGCACCCAAGGGACGCTGTCGCTGATGCTCGGGGCGATTGCTGCGATTTCGCTGCTGGTGGGCGGCATCGGCGTGATGAACATCATGCTCATGACCGTGCGCGAACGGACCCGGGAAATCGGCATTCGCATGGCCGCCGGCGCCCGCCAACGGGACATCCTGCGCCAGTTCCTCACCGAGGCGGTGATGCTCTCGGTGGTCGGCGGCCTGGCTGGCATCGGCCTGGCCTTGCTGGTGGGCGGCGCGTTGCTGCTGGGCAAGATCGCGGTGGCGTTCGAATGGCTGGCGGTGTTCGGCGCCTTCGGTTGCGCCCTGGCCACCGGCGTTGTGTTTGGCTTCATGCCGGCCCGCAAGGCCGCCCGCCTCGACCCCGTCGCGGCCCTCACCAGTGAATGAATGCATGCCGATGAAAGCGCACCTGACCCTCCTGGCCGCCAGCCTGCTACTGGCGGCGTGCAGCACTCCGTTGTCGCCCCCGGACAGCGGCATCCAATCGCCATCGACCTGGCAGCACCTCGAAACTCCCGCCGCCGAGGCAGACAACCGGCAATGGTGGACGCAATTTGGCAGCCCACAACTCAATCGTCTGATCGAGCAGGCACGCCTGGACAGCCACGACCTCGCCGCCGCCATGGCACGGGTTCGCCAGGCCCAGGCCAACGCAGTGATCGCCGGTGCGCCCCTGCTGCCGGAACTCAAGGCCGGGCTCAACGGCACGCGCCAGGAACTGTTGCGCGGCAAGGGCTACAGCCAACTGGACGTGGACCGGGACAACCGCTCGCTGGATTACTACGACGCCAACCTCAGCGCCACCTATGAGCTGGATTTCTGGGGTGGCAAACGGGCGGCCCGGGACAGTGCGCTGGGCACCCTGGCGGCCAGCCGGTTCGACCGGGCGACCGTGGAGTTGACCCTGCTCAGTGGCGTCGCCAACAGCTACACCCAGGCGCTGTCCTTGGGCGAACAACGACGCATCGCCGAACTGAACCTGGCCAATGCCCAAAGCGTGCTCGACCTGGTGCAGACCCGCTACGACGCCGGCAGCGCCACCGCCGTGGAACTGTCCCAGCAGAAAGGCCTGGTGGCAGCGCAGCAGCGCCGGCTGCCGCAGGTGCAGCAACAGGCCCGGGAGGCGCTGATCACCCTGGCGACGCTGTTGGGGCAGCCGGTGCAGGCGGTCCGCCTCGATGCCGAGGACTTCGAGCGCTTGCACTGGCCATCCATCGACGCCGGCGTGCCCAGCGACCTGCTGCGCCGCCGCCCGGACATCGCCGCCGCCGAAGCGCGCCTGAGCGCCGCCGAAGCCGACATCCGCGTGGCGCGCGCGGCGATGCTACCCTCGATGACCCTGGGCCTGAGCCTCGCCAGCGGTGCCGACATCGCCGACCAGGTGTTGCGCAACAACGTCTACAACCTCACCGCCGGCCTGGCGGCGCCAGTGTTCAACAACGGCCGCCTGAAAGCCGAACGGGACAAGGCCACCGCCCGCCAGGAAGAGCTGCTGCAAACCTACCGCGCGGCCATCATCAACGGCTTCGCCGACGTCGAAAAAGCCTTGAACGGCATCAACGGCCTGGAACGACAACGGCAGTGGCAAGCCGAAGAACTGCAACAGGCCCAGAGCGCCTTCGACATCGCCCAGCGCCGCTACCAGGCCGGCGCCGAAGACCTGCTCACCGTACTGGAAACCCAACGCACCCTCTACGCCGCCCAGGACATGAACGTGCAACTGCGCCTGGCCCGAGTCCAGGCCAGCGTGGCGCTGTACAAGGCGTTGGGTGGGGGGTGGGGGGTGGGGGGTGGCGGGTGATGTAACATCCCTCAACTCCTCAAGCCAAGCCACACACACCTGTGGCGAGGGGATTCATCCCCGCTGGGCTGCGCAGCAGCCCCAAACCGGCTCACTCAATACCCCTGACACACCGAGGTGCCGGCTCTGGGGCTGCTGCGCAGCCCAACGGGGATGAATCCCCTCGCCACAACTGCGTTCTCTTCAGCGCTGTTGAGGCTGCAATGTAGGACTCCCCAGCCAGGCTACATCGCCTTGCGCCGTGGCAAGCGAGCGCTGGGCATCCAGCAAATGATTTGAGTTGGCAGAACTGCTAGCAAACCGCGCCCTGGACATCGCCGCGCCGCGCTAAACGCATACCTCCAAGCCAAGTGACACCCGTGGCGAGGGAGCTTGCTCCCGCTGGGCTGCGCAGCAGCCCTAAGATCTTGCGGTCGCTGCGCAACCGAGCGGGAGCAAGCTCCCTCGCCACAAATAATTCCCGCCCCTGTTCATCCAATCAGAACGGTTAAGCAGGCTTGGCCTTGAGATTGCGCGCATACCACGGTCGTTGCGGCACGCGGCGAAACAGTTCGGCGAGTTTCTTGTCGTCGCTGCCGAAGGTGATGCGCAGGGCCAGTTTCATGGTTTCCGGGTCCATTTCCACCGAACGCCCCACTTGCAGCCCCGGCGTGGTGCTGCAACCGTGGGTGTCCGGGCCCAGCCAGGGGTCGGCGATTTCCACCCAGCGGCCCGGGGCGAACCAGGGTACGCCGTTGACGTCCAGGCGGCTCACTTCGCCGGGGTGGAAACGTTCGTGGGCACGGAACCAGTCTTCGAGACGATCATCGATCCAGCCGTGAAAGGACCAGAACACCGGGTTCACGTGGGAAGAAAACGGGTCGCCGAGAAAGTCGTTTTCCGCTGCATACCAGCGCTGGGCAAAGTCGGCCGGGTCACGGGCGAACGGCACCGGGTGGCCGTTGGACGGGTCCCTGGGCACCGAGGCCCAGCGCATGTGCAGCCAGTCGTGCAGCCCCAGCTCCATCTCCGAACCCAACTGGCCCAAGGTCAGTTTCGACAGGTAGCGCGGGTCACGGTAGCGCGATTCCCAGACCTGGAAATTGCTGTGGTAGGTTTCGGCCGTCTTGATGTCGCTCACCCATTGGGCGTACTGCTCGTCGCCGTCGGCCAGCCAGGTGGGCGGCAAGGCCGTGCCGTCGTGGTTGTCGAAATAACGGGCGAACCCAATGCGATCACGCGCCAGTTCCGGTTGCGGCAACGGGAAGCGCGGCCAGGACGGCAACGGCTGGAACGAGCGCGCCGTGCCCAGCATGTGCCGGTGCATGAAGAAGAAGTCGATGCCCGAGCCGTTGCGATCCTTGCGCGGCCCGCGCGCGTCACGCTCCTGGCCCCTTGGTCCGGGCTGCCAGCCGATGCCGCGCAAGGCGTTGCGCTTGTCTTCGTCCAGGGTGTGCCATTTGTCCCGCGTCGCATGCCAGAGTTGATGGAACAAGCGATGCTCGGGCGACACCAACCAGGCCAACAGCGCCGGGCTCAGTGGCACGCGGTCGCGGGCTTCGGGAAATGGCTGCTTGACGGCGATGAAGCGGTTGTCGAGTTCCGGCTGGGCCAGCGGACGATCCAACGACCACGCGCGCCCACTGAGGGTCGCGGGGCCGGCATTGCCGAAACCGGCCCAGACTTCGTCCAGGGTCATGATGAATTCATAGCGCGGCACGCCGCTCGCCCCATCGACCAGCCGCCAGCTCAACTGCCTGGGGTCGGTTCCGGCCAGGTCACCCAGCACCCGGTAGCGCGGCTCGGCGCCACTGCGCAGCCGCTCGGCGGTGTCGAGGCAGCCCACCAGGCCACGGCCCTTGTGGGCGATGTCGAGGAAGAGCTGCAGATCGTCGTCCGGCACGCCCGCAAGGCCGGCCTCCTGCCCGCTGAAACGGATCGTCCAGATCCCCCGCAACGTATCCGCCCGGCGCTGGCCCGCCACATCCGCCACATCGAAGGATGCCTCGCCGGGGGTGATGGTCGGGTCCGGGCGGGTCAGTTCGCGATGCCCGTAATACACCGCAGGCACAGCGGCACCGGTCAGTGCCAGGCCTGCCATGAACCCTCGTCGAGAAATCGTCATTGCCATACCTGTGTTCAGCCCTGGGGTGGGCGTTATCCAAGCTAGGACGATGGCTGGGGGGACAAATTTAAAGACTGTGGGGGCCTCTTCGCGAGCAAGCTTGCTCCCACAAAGGTCAGCCACCTGGAGGTGATCCCCTGTGGGAGCGAGCTTGCTCGCGAAGAGGCCCTCCCAGACCGCTAAATTTCCCCACCGATCACTCGTTCTTCCCAGACAGCAAAGGCGAACCTGACTGAGATCGGCAATGACAACACGACGTTCGAAAAAGGCGCTGTTCACCGGCGTGCCCCTGGCCCTGGCGTTGGTGGTGGGCGGTGGCCTCGCGGCCTGGGACTACGGGTGGCGGGACAACCCCGGCTACCCGGTCAAGGTGATGAAAGAGGCTCGGGCGCTGCATGAGCGCCTGCTCTCCTTCGACAGCCACATCACCTTGCCGCTGGATTTCGGCACCGCCGGCCACGAAGCCGACAAGGACGGCGACGGCCAGTTCGACCTGGTGAAAGCCAATCGCGGCCAGTTGTCCGGCGCGGCGCTGACGGTGTTCGGCTGGCCGGAGTTGTGGAACGGCCCCAACGCGCCGCACAAGCCCACCGCCGGCTTCGTCGAGGAAGCACGCAACCAACAGGAAGTGCGCTACAAGATCATCACCGGGCTGGTCCGCGACTACCCCAACCAGGTCGCCATCGCCTACACCCCGGAGGATTTTCGCCGGCTGCACGGTGAAGGCAAGTTCGCGATTTTCATCAGCATGCTCAACGCCTACCCCCTTGGCGATGATCTGAACCTGCTGGACCTGTGGACGGCGCGAGGCATGCGCATGTTCGGCTTCAGCTACATCGGCAACAACGACTGGGCCGACTCCTCGCGCCCGCTGCCGTTCTTCAACGACTCGCCGGATGCCCTTGGTGGCCTGTCGGACATCGGCAAGCAAGCGGTGACCCGCCTGAATGACCTCGGTGTGATCATCGACGTGTCGCAGATGTCGACCCAGGCCCTGGAGCAGGTCGCGCAACTGAGCCGCACACCGCTGGTGGCCTCGCATTCCGCGCCACGGGCGATGGTGGACATCCCGCGCAACCTCAGCGACAAGGAACTGCAACTGATCAAGCGCAGCGGCGGCGTGGTGCAGATCGTCGGTTTCTCCCAGTACCTGCGCCCGCTCACGCAAAAGACCCAGGACAAGCTCAACGCCCTGCGCGCACGTTTCGACCTGCCGCCGCTGCCCAACCTGGCCATGGCGCTGATGCCCGGCGATCCGATCATCGCCGCCTGGCCCGAGCAGAAGTTCGGTGAATACGCCGCCCAGCTCTACGGCATCCTGGAAGAAGAACCCAAGGCCAGCCTCAAGGACCTGGGGGACGCCATCGACTACACCGTGCGCAAGATCGGCATCGACCACGTTGGCATCAGCTCCGACTTCAACGAAGGCGGCGGCGTGAAAGGCTGGGAAAACGTCGGCGACATCCGCAACGTCACCGCCGAATTGCTCACCCGCGGCTACTCCGAAGCCGACATCGCCAAGCTCTGGGGCGGCAATTTCCTGCGGGTCTGGGATCAGGTCCAGAAGGCCGCGCGACCGGCCGTGGCCTCGAACCAGAAGGTCGGCCAGCCATGAATGAACGCCGCACGTTCCTGAAGCGGGCCGGGATCCTCGCCGCCGGCCTACCCCTGGCCAACAGCCTGCCCGCCACGGCCGGCACCCCATCGCTGCCGTCGCTGCCCCGGGATAAATGGGCGCAACTGCGCTCGTTGTTCGACCAGGATCCGGACTACCTGCATTTCGCCAACTTCCTCGTCACCACCCACCCGCGCCCGGTGCGCGAGGCCATCGAGCAACACCGCGCCGCCCTCGACAAGAACCCCGGCCTGCAGATGGACTGGGACCTGGGCATCACCGAAGCCCGCGAGGAGAACGTGCGCACCTGGGCCGGCCGCTACCTGCAAGCGGGCCCCAGGCAGATCGCCCTCACCGGCAGCACCACCCAGGGCCTGGCGATGATCTACGGCGGGGTCCAGGTCAAGCCTGACCAGGAAATCCTCACCACCGTCCACGAACACTACGCCACCCACACCATCCTCGACCTACGCACCCAACGGGACGGCACCCGCGTGCGCAAGATCAAGCTGTTCGAGGACGCCCACCGCGCCAGTCACGATGAAATCCTGGCCGCCATCGACCGCGCCATCCGCCCGCAAACAAGGGTGCTGGGCATGACCTGGGTGCACTCCGGCAGCGGCGTGAAGTTGCCCATCGACCAGATCGGTGCGCTGGTGGAGCGGCACAACCAGGGCCGCCGCGATGACCAACGCATCGTCTACGTGGTGGACGGCGTACACGGTTTCGGCGTGGAGGACGTGGGCTTTGCGGCGATGAACTGCGACTTCTTCATCGCCGGCACCCACAAGTGGATGTTCGGCCCGCGCGGCACGGGGCTGGTGTGCAGCCGCAGCGACGAACTCAAATACGTCACGCCGATCATCCCGACCTTTTCCGAAGCCACGGCGTTTTCCACCGTCATGACCCCGGGCGGCTTCCATGCCTTCGAGCACCGCTGGGCGGTGGACGAGGCCTTCAAGCTGCACCTGGAGCTGGGCAAGGCCGAGGTTCAGGCGCGCATTCACGCCCTCAACAGCTACCTGAAAAAACAGCTGGTGGCGATGCCGCAGGTTGAACTGGTCACGCCGTTGAGCCCGGCGCTGTCGGCCGGCTTTACCTTTTTCCGCATCAAGGGCCGCGAGAGCGACCGGGTGGCCGGTGACCTGATGAAGCAACGCGTGATCGTCGACGCCGTTCACCGCGATGCCGGGCCGGTGATACGCACCGCACCGGGCCTGCTCAACAACGAAGCCCAAATCGATCGTTTCATGACGCTGTTGAACCAGGCGATCTGACCCGCGCTTGTTGGACTTTAATCGAGAGAAAAAAATGAACCGTTTTCCACTGAAGGTACTTGCCGCATTGGTCTTGGTCGCCCTGCTGCCCAGCGGCGCCGAAGCGTCTCAACCGGGCCAGGTGTTTCGCGATTGCAAGGATTGCCCGGAGATGGTCGTGTTGCCCACCGGCACCTTCCAGATGGGCACCCCGCCGGACGAAGTCGGCCGCGAGCCGGACGAAGGCCCGATGCACCCGGTGACGTTCGCCCGGCCGCTGGCAATCAGCCGCTTCCAGGTGTTGAAGGGTGAATGGTTCGCCTATTTGCGCGACACCGGCTACACGATGCCAGACGGTGATGACCGCCCTGGCCGCGCCTGCAAGGCCGGCATCCCGGATTACCAGGGCAGCGACCCGCGCAAGCAATACAGCGACCGCCACCCGGCGGTGTGCATGGACTTCAACGAGGCCAATGCCTACGTGGCCTGGTTGTCGAAGAAAACCGGCAAGCCCTACCGACTGACCAGCGAGTCGGTGCGCGAATACGCCGCGCGCGGCGGCACTACCGGGCCGTTCCCCTTCCCGTTCGATGAAGGCAAGGACTACAGCATCGCCCGGCATGCCAACACCTACGGCGCCGCCGATGGCTTCAACTTCACCTCGCCGGCCGGCAGCTTCCCGGCCAACGCCTTCGGCGTGTACGACATGCACGGCAATGTCTACGAGTGGACAGCCGATTGCTACAACGACAGCTACACCGGCGCCCCGAACGACGGCAGCGCCTGGCTCGACGGCGACTGCAAGGTGCGGCGTATCCGTGGCAACGACTGGGGCGAGGCGCCGGTGTTTTCCCGCTCGGGCAACCGTAACGCGGCGTACCCCGATGCGCGTGGGGATTGGCTGGGGTTTAGGGTAGTGCGGGATATGTAGCCCGTGAATTCACTTGCGGAGGGCACCCTGCGGCGAGGGGATTGATCCCCACTGGCGCGCGCAATGCCCCCATAGCCTGGACATGCGTTGTGTCGGACGGGTTGAGGGGACGAGAGGCCGCTGCGCGGCCAGCGGGAGCAAGCTCCCTCGCCACGGACACCGGTCGCTAAATCCCATGTTCCTCCAACCGTTCTACAGGGGGGCGCGACACAACCGGCGCGCTCCGTCCTCAAGCCCTTGCGATGAATACCTGCGGGGGCCTTCGCCCTTTCTTCAAGCAGGAAACCGCCATGAACCAACCAACACGCGGGGTGATGCACGAGCTGTTCACGCTGCTCAAACCTTTCCGGCTGATTGTCATCGGCGCCATTGCGCTGGGCATGCTTGGCGGGCTCAGCGTCACGGTGCTGCTGGCGACGATCAACCAGGTCCTGCACGCCGACAACGGCCTCAGCGCCACAGTGGTCGGCGTGTTTGCCGGGCTGTGCCTGCTGGCGCTGACCAGCTCGATCTTCTCGGACATCGGCACCAACTATGTCGGCCAGAAAATCATCGCCAGTTTGCGCAAGACCCTAGGGGAAAAAGTGCTGTCGGCGCCCATCGAACAGATCGAGCGCTACCGCAGCCATCGCCTGATCCCGGTGCTGACCCACGACGTCGACACTATCAGCGACTTCGCCTTCGCCTTTGCCCCGCTGGCCATTTCCCTGACCGTCACACTCGGTTGCATGGGTTACCTGGCGCTGTTGTCGTGGCCGATGTTCTTGGTCACGGTGGTGGCGATCCTGATCGGCACGGTCATCCAGTACATCGCCCGAGGCCGCGGGATGCAGGGTTTCCTGAACGCCCGCGAACACGAGGACGAACTGCAGAAGCACTACAACGCCATCGCCGAGGGCGCCAAGGAGCTGCGCATCCACCGCCCCCGTCGCCAGCGCATGTTCGTCTCGGGCATCGAACGCACCGCCGACACGATCTGCGACACACAGATCCGCTCGGTGAATATCTTCGTGGTCGCCAAGACCCTAGGCTCCATGCTGTTTTTCGTGGTTATCGGCCTGGCCCTGGCGCTGCAATCGCTGTGGCCAAGCGCGGACAAAGCGGTGATGAGCGGTTTCGTGCTGGTGCTGCTGTACATGAAGGGGCCGCTGGAACACTTGATCGGCACACTGCCGATCGTCAGCCGCGCGCAGATCGCCTTCCGCCGGATCGCCGAGCTGTCGGAACGGTTTTCCTCGCCCGAACCACACCTGCTGCTCAGCGACCCGGGCAATCGCAAGACCGCGGTGCGAAGTCTGGAACTGAACAATGTGGCCTACAGCTTCCCGTCGGTCGAAGGCGCCACGCCCTTTCGCCTGGGCCCGGTGAACCTGCGCATCGACCAGGGCGAGATCATTTTCATCGTCGGAGAAAACGGCTGTGGCAAGACCACGCTGATCAAGCTGTTGCTGGGCCTGTATGCCCCGCAACAGGGGGAAATCCGCCTCAATGGCCGGGCGGTGACCGACCTGGACCGCGACGACTACCGCCAACTGTTCACAACGATCTTTGCCGACTACTACCTGTTCGACGACGTCGTGCAGGGCGAGACCCACATCCCCGACGACGCCAACCAGTACCTGCAACGCCTGGAGATCGCCCACAAGGTCAGCGTGCGCGACGGCACCTTCACCACCACCGACCTGTCCACCGGCCAACGCAAGCGCCTGGCCCTGGTCAACGCCTGGCTGGAAGAACGCCCGGTGCTGGTGTTCGACGAATGGGCCGCCGACCAGGACCCGACTTTCCGGCGGATTTTCTACACCGAGCTGCTGCCGGACCTCAAGCGCCTGGGCAAGACCATCATCGTGATTTCCCACGACGACCGTTACTTCGATATCGCCGACCAGTTGGTGCGTATGGAAGCCGGCCATGTCGTCACCGAGCTGCAACCGGCCTGACGGTGAACATTTCTTTAAAAAAAGACGCTGGGTCTTTCCGGTTTACCAAAGGCCCAACGTCTTACTAGCAGCCAATAGAAATAGTTCTCAGTAACATTCTGACGAGAAAAAATAATGCCAGCACCGCTAGGACTGAAACCGCTCACCCAGGCTCTACTGATCCGTCATTCGTTTCGACCGCATGTCCCGGTCCTCTGCGCGCTGGTCCTGGGCCTGCCGCTGACGGCCCAGGCCCAGAGCCTGCCGATCAACATCCAGGCGCAACCGCTGGGCAGCGCGTTGCAGGAGTTCGGTCGCCAGACCAACCTGCAAGTGCTCTACAACCCGGCCGACGTCAGTGGCCTGCGCAGCACCGCGGTGAGCGGTGACCTGGAGCCGGCCGCCGCCATGGCCCGGTTGCTCCAGGGCACCCCGATCGCCTACAGCGTCCAGGGCAACAGCATGACACTGCGCAGCCGCAACGATGGCGCGGGCCTGGACTTGGTGCCGATCAACATTTCGGGCACCCAGGAGTCGGCATGGGGGCCGGTGGATGGGATCGTCGCGAAAAAAACCGGCACCGGCACCAAGACCGACACGCCACTCAACGAAGTGCCGCAGACCGTCAACGTCATCACTCAGGACGAGGTCAAGCTGCGCGGCTCGCAGAGCGTCACCGAAGCCCTGCGCTACACCGCCGGCATGACCGGTGGCGGTTTCTCCGACCGTGTGACGATCTTCGACGAACCGACTTCCCGCGGCTTCATCCCGACGCCGCTGTACCTCGACGGCCTGCACCTGCCCTACGGCGGCGGCAGCACCGGCGGCGCCCTGCAGATCGACCCGTACACCCTGGAGCGCATCGAAGTGCTCAAGGGCCCGGCCTCGGTGCTCTACGGCCAGAACCAGCCGGGCGGGATCGTCAACATGGTCAGCAAGCGCCCCACCGCCACGCCGTTGCATGAGGTGACCCTGGGCGCCGGCGACAACGACCGCAAGAAGCTCGGCTTCGACCTGGCCGGCCCGCTGGATGACCAGGGCGAATTCCTCTATCGCCTGACCGGCGTGGCGGAGGATTCCGGTTCGGAAATCGACTACGTCGAGAAAAACCGCATGCTCCTGGCGCCGAGCCTGACGTGGAACCCGAGCGACGAAACCAGCATCACCTTCTTCGCCCAGTACCAGAAAGACCACGACACCCCGTCCGCCCAGGGCCTGCCCGCCTCCGGCACGGTGCTGCCGAACCCGAACGGCAAGTACAGCCGCTCGACCTTTTTCGGCGAGCCGGACGTGAACAAGTACAACCGCGAGCAGTTCGTCGTGGGCTATGAGGCCTCCCATGAACTCAATGACGTCTGGACGCTGAAGCAGACCGCGCGTTACGCCCAGGTCGATGACCAGTACGTGGATCCGCTGCACGGCTACGGCTTCATCGCCAACCCGGTCACCGGGGCCAACGACCAACGCTACATGCGCCGCTACGGGGTGGACTGGTCGCAGACCAACAAGGTCTACAACATCGATACCACTGCCCAGGCCAAATTCCACACAGGGGCACTGGACCACACCGTCTTGCTGGGCGTGGACCACTACCATTTCGAGTCGAAGTTCCTCGGCCTGTACGATCGCAGCGCGTCGGCCATCGACATGTACAACCCGGTGTACGGCGGCGCGATCAATTTCAGCTCGCCCTACCGCTGGGACAACACCGTTCGCCAGACCGGGCTGTATGTCCAGGACCAGCTCAAATGGGACAAGTGGTTCCTCACGCTGGGCGGCCGCTATGACTTTGCCGAAACCGACAACAAGCGTCCGCTTGACGGGACCAGCACCAAGACCCGGGATGAAAAATTCAGTGGCCGGGCCGGCTTCGGCTACCTGTTCGATAACGGTCTGACGCCTTATGTGAGCTACTCGGAGTCATTCCTCCCCGTCACTGACACCGGGTTTGGCAACACCGCGTTCAAGCCGACGACAGGCAAGCAGTACGAAGCCGGGATCAAGTACGAACCCAAGGCTATCGACGGTTTTATCCAGGTGTCGGTCTACGACATCGTGCAAAAGAATGTGGTGACGTCCAATCCGCTCACCCCCGGCTTCAGCGGCCAGTCCGGTGAAGTGCGTTCCCAGGGCATCGAGTTGGAAGGCAAGGTCAACCTCAACAAGAACGTACGGGTGATCGGTTCGGTGTCGCGCAACGACATCGAGTACACCAAGGACAACGATGGTCGCGAAGGCCGTCACCCGGCCAGTGCGCCACCCCTGACCGCCTCGGCCTGGATCGACTACACCTTCACCGGCGCCAGCCCCCTGGCCGGTCTCGGCGCGGGCATCGGCGCACGGTATGTGCGCGAGAGCTACGGCACCGATTACGAAGGCGCATTCACGATTCCGTCCTACACGGTCTATGACGCCATGATGTCCTACGACTTCGAAAAATCCCCGCTGCACATCAAGGGCGTGAGCGTGCGGATGAACATGGAAAACCTCGAGGACAAGAAATACGTCGCCAGTTGCCGCAGCAACTGGGACTGCTACTACGGCCAGGGCCGCACCCTCACCACCGACCTGACCTACAACTGGTAGCCCTCACCGCCGCAAAGGATTGCGGCTAAGGTTGTCTGGACTGCCGTCTTCGCGAAGAAGAGGCCAGGCCTGTCCAACATCTCCATCAACTGACCCACCGCTTTCGCGGGCAAGCCCGCTCCCACAAGGGATTTACGGTGAACACACATCTGTGGTCGCCAACGATCAACCTGTGGGAGCGGGCTTGCTCGCGAAGACGGCGGTACATTCAACATCAATGCAAACTGACCCACCGCTTTCGCGAGCAAGCCCGCTCCCACAAGGGATTTACGGTGAACACACATCTGTGGTCGCCAACGATCAACCTGTGGGAGCGGGCTTGCTCGCGAAGACGGCGGTACGGCCGCATCATCACTCACTGACCCACCGCTATCCCAACTGCGTTTCCACGCGATCCCGCCCAGCCTGCTTGGCGGCATACACGCCCGAGTCGGCCCGAAGCAACAAGGCATCGGCGCCCTCACCGGCGCGCCAGGTGGCGATGCCGAAGCTGGCGGTGACGATTCCCACGTCCTCGATCGGGGCCGAGCGCAAGCCTTCCCACAGCCCCAGGGCCAGGGCATAGGCACTCTCGCTGTCCGTGTCCGGACACAACACCACGAACTCTTCCCCACCCAATCGGCAGAACACATCGGTACGCCGCAACCGCTGGGCAACCCGCTGGCAGACCGCCTGCAACACCCGGTCGCCCACCGCATGGCCATGCTGGTCGTTGATGCGCTTGAAGTGATCGATGTCCAACATGATCACCGCCAGCCCCCCGGAACCGCGCTCGACCCGGGACATCTCCGAGGTCAGTCGCTCCTGGAAATAACGGCGGTTGCGAATCCCCGTCAAGGCATCGGTAACCGACAGCGCCCGCAGTTCTTCCTCCACCCGCTTGAGGTCGGAAATATCCGAGATGTAGCCGTGCCACAACACCCCGCCGCCGGGCAGTTCCTCCGGCGTGGCCTCGCCCCGGACCCAACGCAGGCCCCGCTGCGGCAACTGCAGCCGGTATTCTTCACGCCAGGGGCTCAGGGTATCGGCCGACGCACGAATCGAGCTGCGCACGCGGCTGGCGTCCAGGCAATGAATGCGCGAGAAAATCGCCTCGGCGTTCTGCACCAGCACGTGCGGCTCCAATTCGTAGATGTCGCGAATGCCGTCGCTGGCGTAGATCACACTGAAACGGCCGTTGAAATCCATCTTGAACTGATAGATGCCGCCTGGTACATGGGCGCTGAGTTTCTTCAGCAACAGGTCCCGTGCCGCCAGGGCTTCGTGGACGCGCTTGCGTTCGGTGATGTCGATGCAGATCGCCAGGTGCCCGACCCACAGCCCCTGGTCATCGAGCATCGGCGTGGCCAGCATGTTCACGGTCAGATGGCTGCCGTCGCGACGCACCAGGGTCCACTCCCGTGCCTGCTGGCCGCCCTGCTCGCCCCCCTCGAGCAACATCGCGTGACAGGTGGGGATCGGCTTGCCGAAACGCGCACCGAGCTGGGCGGCCCGGTCCTGGAGTTCACGCGGCACATGCAGGCTTTCGAGGGTCATGCTTTGCAGGACCTCGCTGCTGGGGTAGCCGAGCATCTGTTCGGCGCCGGCGTTGAAAGTCGTGATGACGCCGCGCAGGTCCGTGGCGATGATCGCCACCTCCGTCGCCGCATCCAGCACCCCGCGCAACTGGCCATGGGTGCCGCGCAGTTCCTGCTCCCTGGCCCGCAATTCGCGGGTGCGTTGCTCCACCAGTTTCAGTGCCCGTTGCCGCTGGCTGACCAGCACGTAAAGCAAGGCGCTGAGCAACAGGCTGAGCAAGCCACCCAGCACCATCAGGCTTGCCGCCGATGAGTGGTTGGTTGTCAGGAACGTCCGGCTGGGCCGCAGCTCCACCCGATAATCGCGATCGGCCAGGCGCACCCGGCGGGTCTCCGACAATTCGCTGTGGCCGGCCGGGGTGGGCGATTCGAACAGGGCTTCCTCGCGATCGTCCGCAGACAGGTCGATAACCCGCATCGACAGGTTGTCATGACCGGCCGTCGGCAGCGCATCGCCCGCCAGTTGGCGCATGCTGATGGCCGCGACCACATACCCGAACGGTTCGGTGGCCCCTGGCCGGGTGACCGGTGCCGCCAGCAACACGCCGCGGGTGAAGGCCGGATCGACGCCAATCAGGTCCAGTGGCTGTGAAACCGCCAGCCGGCCACTCTGCCGCGCCCGGTCCAGGGTGGCCCGCCGAACGGGCTCGAACAGCAGGTCCATGCCCAAGGGCGAGCCATAGGAGGCCTGGCTTTGCACGTAGAGCACCGGCACATACTCGTCCCGCTCGGCGGCCGGCCGCAGACCACCGCTGCCGTCGGCTTCACGGACGGTGAAGTTTATCGAGCCGTCGGCCCGCGCCTGCTGTTCGAACGCCAGCCGTTCGTCCCGTCGCACCCTGGGCGCCCAGGCAAGCGCCCGGGTACGTCGCAACAAGGCTTCGGCGTAACCGCGGAATTCGTCATTGGACACCGACTCCGAGTTGGCGAAGAAGCGCCGCAGGCCATCCAGACGCTGCTCCTGCTCCTGGAAGCGCTCCTCGATCCGGCTGAAACGCTCCTCGGCCTGCAGTTCGAAGCGCTGGCGCAGTTGC
The DNA here is from genome assembly GCF_036693845.1 of Pseudomonas sp. MS646. Lineage (NCBI taxonomy): Bacteria > Pseudomonadati > Pseudomonadota > Gammaproteobacteria > Pseudomonadales > Pseudomonadaceae > Pseudomonas > Pseudomonas sp. MS646. The sequence continues at coordinate 2,019,778 of NZ_CP144763.1, read as the reverse complement.
TGGTCGAACAGGTTCATCATCGCCCAGCTCAGCACCGCCGTCAGAAAGCTGCCGGCCAGCAAGACCAGCGTTGCCACGAGCCAGGCCGAGACGTCTTCGCTGATAAAGCCCAGGATCCTGGGGCGCACCTGATGCAAGGCCATAAACACGACTCAAAAAGGGCCAGGCAGTAGGTTCAACCCGGCCACAGGCTAAGTTATAGCTATTAGCCATCATTTTGACCAGCCCCAAGATGAGCTGAAAGCCTTGAGTTACAAGGCCTGCGTGGATCCAATCAGCAATCGATCAACGGGCCGTGATCTTCCAGGCACGATGGATCTTGCCGTTGCGGGCAAAATCCGGATCGATGGTCTTGGCGGTGATTTCCTCCACCGCGTAGCGCTCGCCGAGGTTGTCCTCGAGCTGGAACTTGCGGAAATTGTTGGAGAAATACAGCACGCCACCCGGTGCGAGGCGGGCCATGGCCAGGTCCAGGAGCTGGACGTGGTCGCGTTGCACGTCAAAGATCCCTTCCATGCGCTTGGAGTTGGAGAAGGTCGGAGGATCGATGAAGATCAGGTCGTATTCGTCGCGACTGGCTTCCAGCCAGGCCATGACGTCGCCCTGCTCCAGGCGGTTCTTGTCGGAGAAACCGTTGAGCGAGAGGTTGCGTCGCGCCCAGTCCAGGTAGGTTTTCGACAAGTCGACACTGGTGGTGCTCCGAGCACCGCCCTTGGCCGCATGGACGCTGGCGGTCGCGGTGTAGCAGAACAGGTTGAGGAAGCGCTTGCCGGCCGCCTCTTTCTGGATCCGCAGGCGCATCGGCCGGTGGTCGAGGAACAGCCCGGTGTCCAGGTAGTCGGTGAGGTTGACCAGCAGCTTGACGCCACCTTCGTTGACCTCGGTGAACTTGCCCTGGGCGCTCTGGCGCTCGTATTGCTTGGTGCCGCTCTGGCGTTCGCGACGCTTGATCACCACGCGGCTCTTGTCGACGCTCAGGGCCTGGGGAATGGCCGCCAGGGCATCGAACAGTCGGGCCGAGGCCTTTTCCGGGTCGATGGATTTCGGCGCGGCGTATTCCTGCACATGGACCCAGTCATGGTACAGGTCGATGGCCATGGCGTATTCCGGCATGTCGGCATCGTAGACCCGGTAGCAGTCCACGCCTTCACGTTTGGCCCACTTACCTAGCAACTTGAGGTTCTTTTGCAGGCGATTGGCGAACATCTGCCCGCCTTCGCTCAAGCGTGCCTGCTCCACCACCGGGGCGGGGACAGGAGCCGGCTTGATCGGGTTGCCATTCTTGTTGTACTGGCGCTCCTGCGGTGCCGCGGGCGCTTGCTGGTCAAGGAGGGCCTGCTCGCGCTCGGCCTGACGCTGTTCCGGGGTGCGACGCTCGCCGGTGACGAACTGGTCCGGCAGCACCTTGATCAGCAACAATTTGCACGGCAAGGCGCCGTTCCAGAACGAATACTGCTTGTGGCTGCGGATGCCCATGCGCTTGCCCAGGTCCGGCGCGCCGGTGAACACCGCGGCCTCCCAGTTCAGGCAGGCCTGGCGCAGGCGCTCGCCGAGGTTCTGGTAGAGGTAAAGCAGGCTCGCTTCGTCGCCAAGCCGCTCGCCGTACGGAGGGTTGCAAATGACCAGGCCTTTCTGGTTCTGGTCCGGGCGGGGTTCGAAGGTGGCGACTTCGCCCTGATAGATCTTGATCCACTCGCTCAAGCCGGCACGCTCGACGTTGTTGCGGCCCGGCTGGATCAGCCGTGGATCAGCCTCGTAGCCGCGAATCCACAGCGGCGGCTTGGCCAGCCCGGCGGCAGCGCGGGCGGTGGCCTCTTCGTGGAGTTTCTTCCACAGCGCCGGCACATGGCCGAGCCACGCGGTGAAGCCCCACTGCTGGCGACGCAGGTTCGGCGCCATGTCGGCGGCGATCATGCCGGCTTCCACCAGGAACGTGCCCACGCCGCACATCGGGTCGGCCAGCGCCCCGCCTTCGGCGGCGATGCGCGGCCAACCGGCCCGGATCAGGATCGCGGCGGCGAGGTTTTCCTTCAGCGGCGCGGCGCCCTGCTGCAAGCGATAGCCGCGTTGGTGCAGGCTGTGGCCGGAAAGGTCGAGGGACAGGATCGCTTCGCCACGGTCCAGGCGCAGGTGGATGCGCAGGTCCGGGTTGAGCTTGTCGACGGACGGCCGCTCGCCCGACGGGGTACGCAGCTTGTCGACGATGGCATCCTTGACCTTCAAGGCGCCGAAGTGGGTGTTGTCGATGCCCGAACCGTGTCCGCTGAACTCCACCGCCAGGGTGCCGTCGGCCAGCATGTGGTCTTGCCAGTCGACGTCCAGCACACCGTGGTACAGGTCGTCGGCGTTCTTCATCTCGAACCGCTTGAGGACCAGCAGCACCCGGTTGGCCAGGCGCGACCACAGGCACAGGCGGTACGCGGTCTCCATGTCGGCCATGCCGCGCACGGCCGAGGTGTGCTCGCGCGCCTCTTCAAGGCCAAGCCCGACGGCTTCCTCGATGAGCAGGCCTTCGAGGCCCTTGGGGCAAGTGAGGAAGAGTTCGAAACGGTCGGACATGGGGATTCCAGCGCCTTTGGCTAAGTGGACCGGGCAACGCATTGCCGGGTCGGGTTCAGTCAGGTGCTTTTCTCAAGAGCACCCGCGTGGCACGAAGGTGTGCCGCTCCACCCTCGCCGCTCAGGTTAAAAGAGCTTAGATGCGGGGGCAGATAAAAAATTCTGTGCAACAAATTGTGAAAACCCGACCCTTTCGTCGAATAGTACCCGAGTGCAACGGGAGGACATTCTCATCCGGGTCAGGACCGCGCCTTTGAGCGCAGGGCTGATCATACAGGGGTCTTGCTCAAAAGCGGACGCTGAACATCAAGTTACTTATCGCCCTAACATCTTTATTGTTACGTGCTTATGACAAAACGATCATTCCATCCATGTGACGCTTTGGTTAGAACTCAACACAGGTTGACGTCGCCACGGCGCCAACACCTTGGCTCGTCACGCCGGCAACGAGCCACCAACGGCAGAATGATTCTGCCCCGGCCTCGACAAGGGCCGACGCTAAAGAAACAGTCAACAAGTGAGGGCAACACCCTATGAGAAGACTTAAGCGTGATCCGTTGGAAAGAGCATTTTTACGCGGTTACCAATATGGCGTTGGTGGTAAATCCCGTGAGCTTTGCCCCTTTACTCTACCGTCAGTACGTCAAGCCTGGATCAACGGCTGGCGAGAAGGACGCGGCGACAACTGGGACGGTATGACCGGCACTGCGGGTATCCATAGACTCAACGAACTTCACGCCGTCGGCTGACACAGGGCTTAACACTCAAGAACTCGACAATCTGATGTGCCAATCGATTTAACCACGCGCGTCCCATCCGGACGGCGGGCTACGGCCCAGGGGCTCCTTCGAGGAGCCCTTTTTATTGCCGGAATCTTATGAACAACGCCGATGCCTGGCTGTGAACACAGGTGTGGCGAGGGAGCTTGCTCCCGCTGGGCTGCACGGCAGCCCAAACACCATGACACACGGAGATTCAGTCATATCGCGTTAGCAGATTTCGGGAGTGCTTCGCACTCCAGCGGGAGCAAGCTCCCTCGCCACAATGGATTTGCCCGATTTTCAGAAAGGCTGAATCAACCCAATGCCGCAATCGCATCCACCGACTCACGAATCAACGCCGGCCCCTTGTAGATGAAGCCCGAATAGATCTGCACCAGGCTCGCACCGGCGCTGATCTTCTCGGCGGCATGCCGTCCCTCGGTGACCCCGCCCGCCGCGATGATCGGCAAGCGCCCCGCCAGTTCGGCGGCCAGGACCTTCACCGTGTGGGTGCTCTTGTCACGCACCGGCGCGCCAGACAAGCCGCCCGCCTCGTCACCGTGTTCCAGCCCTTCGACACCTTCGCGCCCCAGGGTCGTGTTGGTGGCGATCACCGCGTCCATGCCGGTCTCAACCAGGGCCTGGGCCACCTGGGCGGTTTCTTCGTCGCTCATGTCCGGGGCGATCTTGATGGCCAGCGGCACATGCCGGCCATGGATCACCGCCAGTTCCGCACGACGACGGGCCAGGTCGGCCAATAGTTGCTTGAGGGAGTCACCAAATTGCAGGCTGCGCAGCCCCGGGGTGTTCGGTGAGCTGACGTTGACGGTCACGTAGCTGGCGTGGGCGTAGACCTTGTCCAGGCAGATCAGGTAATCGTCGACGGCGCGCTCCACCGGTGTGTCGAAGTTCTTGCCGATGTTGATCCCCAGCACGCCCCGGTACTTGGCCGCCGCCACCCGGGCGAGCAGATGGTCGACACCGAGGTTGTTGAAGCCCATGCGATTGATGATCGCCTCGGCTTGCGGAAGGCGGAACAGCCGCGGCTTGGGGTTGCCCGGCTGCGGACGCGGGGTGACGGTGCCGATTTCCACGAAACCGAAGCCCAACTGGGCGAACCCGTCGATGGCCGTACCGTTCTTGTCCAGCCCCGCCGCCAACCCGACCGGGTTAGGGAATTCCAGGCCCATCACCGTCACCGGCAGTTTCGCCGGGGCCTTGCACAGCAAACCGTTAAGCCCCAGCCGCCCACCCGCGCCGATCAGGTCCAGGGACAGGTCGTGGGAAGTTTCGGGGGAAAGTTTGAACAGCAGCTCACGGGCCAGGGTGTACATGGGCGGGTTTGACTCTGGGCAATAAAAAGTGACGCGAGTATACCGGCCAGGACGGCTAGCGGCGAGAACCCTGGCGATTGCAGGCTACATCTTTGTCTCCCTACACCACCGCCAGCACTTGGGAGCGTTATTTGATAGTGGTGAACGCAAAAAGCCTTCAAAAGATCACTGCAGCTGCGATTGCAGCATTCCAGTCACGTTCCGCCATTGCAGGATCAAAAAATGACGATCGTCGGTACAACCCAACACACAACCCAATCCATTCCCGAGGCGCACCTTCATAAAGCGCACACTGTTATCGATATGGACTCACTCGAAGAAACGCTGAGGATGCTCGATCGCGAGATCCCTGCCGGACAAAGGGCACCGCTTTCATCGCAAGACATGGAGCTCGCCTTGAGCAGTGTAGAGGGTGCGATCCGAAAGATCGTTGAAGAGCGAAACGACGCTCAGCGCACCATTCCTCTCCTGGACCACATCGAACTGCTGATAGACGACCCCGGCAGCTACACACCGAATGCCACGTCCGGCCTGGAAACCGGCCTCCTGGCCTGTCTCGAAGACTTGAAAAGCTCCCTGGAACCTGACCGATTCATATCCCGCGCCCAGAAAGCCCTAGCCTATCTCAGCGACCAACTGGGCAAACTGGCCCGTAACGAATTCGAAGGCGATGCTGGACGCTGGGCCGGCAACGTGACGCACTCCGTCTTACGCACTGGTCTTGTCACCGCCACACTCACGGTGATCAGGCAACTGATCGGATTCACCTTGGAAAAAACCCTCCAATCCAATGCCACCTCGCCGCTGACACGCAACGTCATCGGCTCGATCGTCCAGTTGATCGGCCCGCTGCTGAATGTCCTGGGCGCGATCAGGGACGAATGCAACGGTACGGCAAACCAGGAAACCCGCCTGGCCCGTCTGCTTACGCTCACCCTATCGCTGGTTACCTTCGCCGCCGCGGTCACTGTCCCCTCCGCGCTGCCGGCCTTGGCTTCCTTTGGGTCGCAAATGGCGTTCTATACGTTTGCCCAGGATATGGTGAGCCTGTTCTGCCCGACCGGCGACAACGCCAAGGCCAATCCCGGTGGTACGGCCGTCGCCGGCCTGCTCAATGGCGCTCTGCAATTTCTGTCGTTTACCGCAATGAACTACACCGCCCCCCATTCCGGTCCCGGTTATGTCATGGCCCAAGGTAACAAGCCTCCTGCGCATGAGGCAGAAGGCCTGTCTTTTCAACTGTCGGCCTGGCTTGAACAACAGAACGCCAGGGCGCCCGACGCAAACCTGTCACCAGAGGCTCGCGCCAGTCAGATTGTCGAATCCCTGATCCTGGTGCTGGGACACGACTGGTTGCGAGGTTTCTACAACGGCGGCGCTGACGTCCTCGGCCAATTGTTCATGGGCGAAGCGATGCACGCCTTCCAGGAAACACCTTCCAAGGAGGGATTCCGGGTTACCCCTCTTACCGGACGCATACCCACCGCCGAGCAGATAGGCAATCAATTGTTTTCCACGAATGCAATACGAACCTCCGTAGGCCAAGTCATCATGGCCGTCGTCATCTCGGCTTCCCGATACTTTTCAACCCTGCCAATTTCAAAAGAATGGGTAGACCATATCGCCAACGCATTGGTCGCTCTGGTGGTATTCGCTCTACGTCCCGGAACGACCTACGTCAACGCGCGGACTCAGCCAGGATAATCGCCTTTGCCACCCGCGTTCTCTGCCTGACACAGCGCGCTCAGGCAGAGGCAAACCGTGGCGAGGGAGCTTGCTCCCGCTCGGCCGGGCTCGCGCACCAGCGCGAAGCGGCCCTGTCCTGGGGCTGCTGCGCAGCCCAGCGGGAGCAAGCTCCCTCGCCACGAATGATTACCCGGGTCCAGCATTCGTTGTACCAACGGAGGTCCGGGTCACCACTCACTCCTCTCCCACGCCTCATCCCCCATCGGCTGAAACACCTCACGCATCCACCCCGTGACAAACACCTCCATGGCAAACGCCAGCCCATTGGCGCCGCTGATCTCTTTGTAGAGCCGGGACTTTTCCAGCCCCTCGTCCTTCAATCGAAACAGCACCTGCAACGTGACCGCCTTCAATGCGCTTGCGGTGGGGTACGCCGCGGTGTCGCCGTCTGGCCCTCGCAGCCCGCGCAAAAATTCATAGAGGGCCTTTTCGCCCTGCCCCTCCATCCCTAACAGCCATTGATACAGTTGCTCGAACCCAGGGTCAGGACGCTTGGTGGCGGTCAATGGTTCATGGGCGGCCAGCAAACGCGATTCCAATGTTTGCACCGGGGAGCTGGCGTCGCGATCGAGGGCAACGGTGCCGGGTGTGGGTTCAATCTTCACAAGGCACATCGGCAGACGCGGTGTGTGGGGCGAAACTGGCGCACAGCGCCGACAGGGCTTGCAACGCGGCCTGGTCCAGCACGCGCACCGAATCCGGCAAGTCGGCAATGCTCGCCAACAAGCGCGGCGCGAGCCGCTCGCGCGTGGCTTCCAGGTCGAACTCCAGCAGTTGATCCGCCAGCCGCAGCACGTAGCGATCCTGCGGGTGGTACTCCAAGAGCAGTTCGCCCGACCAGTGCTTGCCCACGCGCTCACGCAGTTCATCGCCGCGCGGACGACAGTGTTGCGGCAATAACACCTGCAACACCGCGTCGCTGTCGCCGGCTTGCCCGACCAGCCAGCGCGCCAGCATGTCGTCCAGCCATTGGGGCTGATTCAAGGCCTGGGCGAGCAGATCGCCCGCAGCCCGGATCAGTTGCTGGTGTAGTTGTTGGCCGAGGGTTTGGGCGGTCAACAAGCCTTCCGCCAACTGCCCGGCCGCCCGCAGGATGCCCTCGGCATACCCCTGCCGGAACGCCTCGGCGTGCACCGCTTCGGCCTCGCGCCGCGCCTGTTCGAGACATTCTCGGGCCCGGCGCTGGGCTTCGAGTTGCAGGCGTCGACGGCGGCGGGCAGCGGCGATGTCCTCGCGGGCCAGGTGCACGTCTTCGTCAACGGGCAGGTCAGCGATGGATCGGATCGAGTCGAGCATGCTGCACCGCCAGGAAGAAAAGCGTCGGGTCCGGTGCAGGGACCGGCCACTGCCGATGCAAACCCACGACCGGTTCGGAAAACTGCAAGGCCAGGCACTCCAGCAGCCACGGTGGGACCTGCCTGTGCCAGCCCCACAGCGCATTGAGGCCGGCCGCTTCGACCTGCTCGATTGAAACCGGCAGGTCCGCGACCGGCAGGCCGCCGCGGGCCCCCAGGCGACAGCCGGCGAACCGGCGCACCGACGCCGGCAGGCATCGCCATGCCGCCCCTCGCGCCAACGTGGGCCACAGCCGATAGGCCCCCATCAGCAACGCCACGCAGGGCAACTGCCGCCACTGGCGAACCCACTGTTTTGCCACGCCGCCCAGCGCTGTCGAAGGCAGCGCCAGTGGCAGCGCCAGCCCATCACGCAGCATGTCATTGAGCCGCCGGCGCGCCTCTTCGCCCTCGAAGTCCGGCGGCACCACTAGGCGCTGCGGGTGCAGGTAAGCCAAAGGCTCGACGAGAAGACGCCGCAGGCATTCAACGTCCGACATCACGTCGCCTCACACCGGCAAAGTGGTAAAGCCAGGCCGCTCCACCGGCCACCAGTAGTCCGCTCATCACCCCCAACAACCACGGCCAGGGCGAATACCCTTGGGTGGTCAACCGCGACGGCGCAACGTGCTGGGTCGGCGAGCGCCTGGACAGCACCACCGAGATGTTCTCGTAGTCCACCGCGGCGAAACTGTTCTTGAGGAAACGCTTGATGTCGTTGATCAGCAATTGCGCCTCGACGTCGCGTTCATGCAGCACCACCGCCGAGAGGTGCACAGGCGCAGGCTTGCGACCGCCCTCGCCGGCGTCCAGGTCATAGCTGATGTGGACCCGCGCCGACACCACCCCTTCGAGCACCCCCAGCGATTGCTCGACGCGCTGTTCCAACGCCGAATACAACCGGGCCTTTTCCGCGCGGGGCGAGGCCACCAGGGCGTCGGCGGGAAACATCTCGGAGACTTGCAGGCGCGGCCTGGAAGGCAGCGCGTAGAGGTTGAGCAGGTCGACGGCGGCGGCAAAATCCAGTGGATCGATCTTCACCGCGTAACCGGTCTTGCCGGTGTCAACCTTCACCGCGGCAATGTTGTTGCGCTGCAACACCGACAGCACTTCGTTGGCCTGTTGCTGATCCAGACCCTCCAGCAGGCTCGGCTGGCGGCACCCCGCCAGGGCCAGGCACAGCAACACGCAACAAAGGCTCGTTCTCATGAAGCACGCAACAGGGTTTCGGCGGTGCCCACGGCCTTGCGCACCATCACGTTGAGCAAGTTGATGTCGACGTTGTATTGCCCGGTCAGCTCCTGCAACTGGGCCAACACGTCAGGGTCGGTGACGTCGGGGCGGCGCAGCAACTGACCGATGGCCGAGACATCCTGCCCACTGTCAACGAAAGCCCTGGCATAGCTGTCGATCAGTCGCGACTCCAGCGAAACGATCGGCCCCTCCTGGGGGCCATGCAATTCAGCGATGGCCAGCCGCTCGATGGCCGACGGGTAAAGACTTTGCAAAGGCATACGGTGCACTCATGAAAGGGCCATCGTCACACGCGATGGCCAGCCGAAAGAGAAAGCGTCAACGCGCCGCCTGGATGATCGCCATATCGATGTCCTTAAAGCCCTTGATCGTGTTGGTCTGGGCGTTGCGAAAGACCGTGTACGAGGAAAACGCGGTCTGGTAGGCCGCCAGCAGCCCGGGGTCGGACGCATCGTTTTTCAGCTTCTCCAGCGCTTCGTCCAAGGCTTCCTTGAGTTTCTTCGCCCCCTCTTCGAATGCCGCGGCCTGCTCACCGAGAAAGTCATCGGGGAATGTGATGGGGAGTCCGATACCAGCCATGCGTCACCTACTCTGTCTGATTTAGAAAATGCCAGGACGAAGACCCCGTCTTGACGTAGCCCTGGGGGCCGGTTTGAAACGACTTGCCCTTGAGCGCGTCGTCCTTGAGCTCGACGGTGAAGTGCACGTAGCGATCCCCCCACTGCCGGTAAAAATCGTCGACGTACTGGCGCGCCGCAGCCAGCTCGGCATCTTGCAAGTTGCCCTCGACGGCGAACGTGACACTGTCGCTGTGCTCGACCCGGCTGAACGCCAGCGAGAGGCGTTGCAAACCACTCTGGGCCAGGTCAGCCAGCCTTCGGTCATCCTGCATCTGCAGCACGACATCGCGGGCATACGGCGCCGCCGCCAGCAGTGTTTCGAGCAGGCGCGCCTGGCTGTCGGGCGTGAGCAGGTTGCGTTGTGCGCTGAGCCACAGGCGCGGCAATGACGGGTCCTTGAGATCGAGCACATGCCAGGCCAGTTGCGGGTCATGGTCGATCAGCACCTGCTCCAGCCGACGCCGCTCCTGCTCCAGCAGCAGCACCGTGCCCTCGAAGCCGGGGTGGCGAGTCAGCACCTGACGGCTCCAGCCGGCATCGCGCTCGCTGGAAACGAACACGTACACCGCCCCATCGCGCCCGCCCAGCACCTGTACCTGGGCGCTGGCGCCGGCAATCAACGCGCGAACGGCGGTTTCAGGCGCCGGTCCCGGTCGCGCCACGAAGCCGAGCGCAATCGCCAGTGCAGCCAGCACCAGGCCGCAGGCGATCCAACGGGGCCGTGGGCTGTTCCACGCGATGGGTGCGGCTGCATGATCAAGCGCAGCGCTCGGATGCTTGAAAAGATCGGGCGCCCAAACTTCGTTCTGGGCTCGCAAGGCGATGTACAAACCACCGACCTGGACCCTGGCCTGGAAGGCTGCATGGCGAACCTCGACCGAATCGCCGAGCACCCGCAACGGCACGCCCTGCGGCGTGGCCTGGTCGGCCAGCACCTCGAAGTTACAGCCACCGGTCTGCAGTGGAACGAAAATGGCCTCGGCAGGCACACTGGCCGAAAGCGCGCCCTCCTCCAACAGCTCCACCGCCCCGACCACGAACACCGTGGTGCCTTCGCCCAGCGCAAACTCGCAGCCCTGCAACGGGCCATTGAGTATCCGCAGGACGCAAGGCTGTAGCGTAGGGGCCGTCGGCACTGTCACCGTCCAAACTCCAGGGCAGTCGAATGAGCCGCCATGGTAGGCACTGCGCAAACAGGCTTCCTGATCGAAATCTGCCGGTTGTGCCGCGCAAGGGATCAGAATCCCGAGCAAGCCCCGTGGCGAGGCTTATCCGTCCGACGGTTCGGTTGCAGGTCGTCCTGGCTGGCCCTGAGTGAGCGCTTGGTAGCGCTGCCAGACCTTACGCGCATAGCGCAGGCGTGCGGCCTGGCGATGGGGTGAGTTGCCCGCGTTGTAAGCGCCGACCGCCGTCCAGTTGTAGCCATGGCGGGCGATGAATTCGGCCAGCACCGACGCCCCGACTTCCACCGACAGGCACGGCTCTTCCAGCAACCGCCGCTCGGTGATCCCCTGGCGTTGCAGGCGCGGCAGATGGCTGCTGTTGACCTGCATCAGGCCAATGTCGCGGGTGCCGTTGCGGTTGTGGTTGATCGCGCCGGGCTGCTGCCCCGACTCGACCTCGGCAATCGCTTGCAGCAGCTCGGGTTCGATGCCATGCAACTGTCCGGCCTTGCTCCAGCACCAGGCATTGGCCTGCGTCACGCCCAGGCCCAGACCGAGACACACCGGCCAGCACAACCAAGCATTTGGACGCCCCCTCATGCCAGGCGCCGCTCGCCGGCCCAGGTCAGTTGCTCGTCAATGCGCCCCTTCAACAGTCGGGCCCGGACACAATCGGGATCGTGCGCCAGGCACTGGTCGATGACGCTCGCAGCCAGTTCGTTACGGCGCCAGAACCAGTGATGCCAGGCGTGAAAGTACAACACGTCCGCCTGATCGGCCGACAACAGGCAGCGTCGAAACAACACCTCGGCCGCCTGTTCGCAGCCGCGCAGACTGGTAAGCAAGGCCAATCGCGTCAACGCCGGCAGGCTGCCGGGGTCCAGTGCCAAGGCCTTGGAAACCGCCACATGGGCCTCTTCGATGGCCCGCTCCTGATCGACCACCCCGATCATCGCCTGCCCGAGCCAGACATCGGCCATGCCGCACCACGGTGGCGCGTACCCGGCATCGAGGTTCACACACTGCCTGAACAGCACCGCCGCATCGCGCAGGCTCTGGACCGTGTGTCGTTGCACTTGGCACAGCCCGTTGAGATAAGCCACCGCCACCGGATAGGCACCACACCGATCACCCACCGGGCGCAGGCCGGGCACGCGCTGGGCCACCAGACACGTCAGCGCGCCCAACGCCTCGCCGGCATCGCGGGCGTCCAGCGTCTGCCCATGGAGCAACGCCTGATCACTGCCGCGGATAAACTCCACCGACCAATGTCGCTGCCCGCCCGAACCGATAAACCGTCCGCTCAAGCAGTAGTCCGCCGACAATTTCCTCACCAACGAATGCACGGTTTGCGATGTGCTGCAGGCCGCGATCACACCTGAAGGCATCACATGCAACGCCTCGCCGAACGCGATGCTCAACTGTCGGATCACCCTGTCCTGCAGATCCAGCGCAGTTGTCTCGTCCAGATTGCGAAACGGCAAGACCGCCAGCGAAGGCGCCACAGTCTTCACCGGCTCCGATGCATCGAGCACAACCACCGGCCAGGTGAATCGATACCCCTGGCCGTACACCGTTGCGATGTAATCCTTGTTGTTCATGAGCAACTTGCGCAGCGCATAGATACAGCGGGTCAATGACTCTTCTGCGGCATCCATCCGCGGCCAGGCATGGTCCAGCAGATAGTCCTTGCTAACGACACTCCCCGCCGAATTCAACAACAAACGCAGTACTTGCAACTCTTTGGGTGGTACATGAACTCCTTGTCCATCTCGCATCAGCGTTCCATCGCCTTGCAATAGCCAGCGGTCAAAAACGAATGACTTGCCCGGCGTTTGATCAGTTGTACTGTCCATACTCTGAGACTTCTCTATAGAAAGTGACTGAAGCGCGATTGAGCCTGCCGGTAGGCAGGCTCAGGATGACGAGCTGCGTGACTATAGGAAGATGCTTGGGGGGATTCCGTAGGACTTTAACTTTATAGCCGTAAGAATTTACGACAAAAGCCGTAGGATTGCTATCGTTAGGCTATACAGCGAACTTAATGACCACCTTAAATTTCAAACAAGTAAAGTCATGAGCTTTTTTTACAAGCAGATGTCTCAAAGGAGATTTTATCGTAACCATTCCTTTCCCAAGCAACTAATACCCATGACCATTACAAGTATCGCTTCTAATTTTTCAGTTCGTCCTTCAACAAGCGAAACCACCTCTACCACTGAGCCCAATAAATCGGCCTCCAACAATCAAGAAAAAGAAAAAACCTATCAAAAAGTGTTCTCAATGATCAGTGATCGCTACGAGCACTTTCGCCCAGAAACCGAGTCCGGCTTTCAACAAAGCCCTGGAGTAACCGCAGACATCGAGCCCATTTCAAAAAAGGACCTCATAGACATTCTGGAACATATTAAATCCAACGATGACTTATTAGCAAACTGCAAGCAGAACTCCGCTAAAGCGCCGTTTTTTAGTAAATTTTATTTAATGTCCAACCCTGAACAGGGTTGGAATCTCCGTCTCCATTCTTTTAACGTCAGAGGTAGCGGCTTGGGCGAAGAAGATAGCCCTCACTATCATCGGTGGACACTAGCATCAAAAGTTCTGGCAGGAGGATATATAAACGTTGAATATAAAGAAGGCCCGAAAACAGATTCAACCTCACAAAAAAATGCTTTTTCCAAATACGAATTAGCCTCATCAAAATCCCAATCGAGCAATGAAGTACGTACGGCAAAATATATATCAGAGGCAGAAATGAAACCTACAGGGAGGACCTTGTACGCAGAAGGTGATTTGAATCATTTCCCTATAGTAAAACCACACAGCGTGGAAACGCATGCGGCCGTCATGGGTACGACCATGACCTTGGCCCATACAAGCAAGGCCGCCTCCGACATATCTATTTCCTTCAAAAAAAACAATGACATCAAAGCACTTCCAGAAATAAAAATAGAAAGCAAAGAAGCGTTCACCAGCATGCTTCAAGATCAGATAACTCACTTACAAGTACTTGTCATTAGCGACAAGCTAAACACGTTGCTGCTCGCAAAATTCGAAGCTGGCGCCCCACTTACGATCGGCGAAGAAAAACATATGGCCGATTACAAGGAACCAAACTACATAGAAACCTCTTTTCTTCCGACGCTTGCCATTTATCAAATGGAAGCCCACAACGGAGTCGAACATCGTGAATTCTCCGAGGACGTTGCAGCGCTCATCGATGACGAATTAATCGAAATAAATAGCGAGGCGCTAGAGAAACTGATCTCGAACAATCAACAAGATTTATTCGACAAACAGCTGACCATTGAAATCCTTGATGAAGAATTATCCAGCTTATTGAACGAACGCAAAAAAACAAACTAATTCAACCCTTGCAAGAAGAGACCATCTGTCGACGGTCTCTGTCTCAAACGCTTGCAGAGAGGCAGTGGAGCTATTTAACTGCCTCAACCCCGCCATCTCGACTAGCACAAACCATCCCCTTGCTTAGCTTTTAGCTCATTCTTGAAGTGCCCTTCATAAAAACTAACAAACCTAGCGCCTCTTCAAAATTTTTGGACTATACAGCTCTCCACCGATCTGCATATCTCTCGCACCGTCTTCCACTCAGCAACTTCCGCCTCGAAAAGTTCAATACCGAACCGCTCATTCAACTCCAATATCATCTCAATCAAAACAATGGAGTCCACATACAAATCCTTGACCAACTGCGAATCAGAGCCTATCAACCGATCACTCTGCATAAGGCTGCCCGACAGTATTTCTATTACCTCCCGCTCAATTTCCACCCGCTCCAATGAACTCACCATCGCATCCCTCCTCCATAAAAAAATCCGGCAAGCCAAATAATTCGCTGGCCATACCGGATTAAAAAATGACGCCTTGTTTTTTTCAGAAATTCAACATTGCCTTTAACATATCCGCAAACTGATTCAAATGCGCCGACAGCGTCTTGTTGAAGTTGTCGTGGTAGGCATTGGCGTTCGAATACTTCTGGGTCAACGATTGCAGCAGGTTCTTCATACGTTCTTCCTGGGCGTTGAAGCCGGTCTGCCACTGGTTGTACTTGGCGGTGTCCCAGGTCACGGTGCCGCCGCTGGCGGGCAGGCCTTCCTTCATGAGGGTGAGCGGGTCGAGGTCGATGACCACGCACCAGGTGCCGTCGCCGTTTGGCTTGAGACACCTGCCGGGCAGGCCCAGGGCCTTGAGCCATTTCTCGGCTTCGTCCTTGCTGGCGCCGCCTTCTCCGGGCTTTGGAAACAGCACCGAAGCCGGATTGGGGTGGCTGTATTTTTCGATCAGCCGAGTCAGTGCGGCGCGCAGGGCACCGACATCGAGCTTGACGTCCTTGCCGTCGTTCGCACCTTCGATCCAGTCCTTCATCTGCGCGGTGATCTCGGCGTTGAAGTCGGCGAAGAAGTCCGAATAGGCGGCGATGATGTGCTCGTAGCCGGCGAGGTAGCCGTTTTTGATCAGGTCGATCAGTTCGAGGAGCTTTTCGAAGAAATCGTTCGAGGAATTGATCGAGGCGTCCAGGGCCTCCGCGATCTCGATGGGTTTGTCCTTGTCCAGGTGCACCTTGAGATCGCGCAGGATTTCGCCTTGTTTGCTTTCGAGCTGGCGAAGCCGGGTTTCGTCCAGAGCACTCATGCAGCCGGTCATGGCCGCGCTGCACTGACGCAATTGCAAGCTCCACAACTGCGACCGTGTGCGCTTGGCGTGGATCTGTTCGAAGGCCTCTGCGAGATCCATCTTCGCCAAGCCTTCGGCCGTCAGGCTCTTCAAACGACCGATCGTGTCTGCCGAGCATTCGAGCATTCGTTGGAGGTGGCGATTGAGCGTCTTGAAAGAACGCTCCAATACGTCCACCGGTTGGAAGGCCGACTGACCCATCGCGCTCATTTCAGGCGGGGCCTGCGCGGGATCCGAATGATCGGCATAGGTCGCTTGCCGAGGCGTTTGGGTGACACCTTGTATGTCCATCTTATGAATGCCCTCAAGCGGTAACGGCACGCACGACGTCGGCGCGCGATTGGAAAAGCTGCATCACCATGTCCATCAGTTTCTGCAACAACGCGGCTTCGGCCGCGTCTTTCTGCGCGACTTCATCGGCCAGGCTCTTCTGGCTGTTCTGCGCGCTTTGCTGCAGCACTTCCTGCTCCCGGGCGGCGTGCTCGGTGAGGCGCACCACGTTGGCCACTACCTGGCTTAAGTTCATCGACATGGCGCCGAGGGCGCGGCCGATTTCCAGTTCTTTCTCGATGCCCTGGCTGCCCATCTGGCTCAGCCAGTCGGAGGTCTGGCCGACCTTCTGGGCCTTGAGGATCTCACCGTCGAACCAGGCCTGTTCCTGGGGCGTCAGGGTGGCACCCTTGGGTTTGAAATCGACGGTGGTCGGACGGGCGAAATCATCCAGGGTGTTGATCTTGTAGGTGGTCTTCGGGTCCCAGTTCTCCCGCTGGCGCTGCAGCTTGAGGTCGCGTTCGAGGTTGCCGGCGTCCAAGGCGTTGCGCCTGTGCAGATCGATGTCGGCGTGTTTCAGGGCCTGCCCGTGGAGGGTCTTGACCATGGAAAAACCGGCGACGGCGCCGGACACCACGGCAGCGGTGATGGCGCTGTACAGCGCCGCCTGGCCGGATTCGACGATGGCCCTGCCCTGGGCCTTGGCCGCGTCGGACGCCATGACGGTGAAATGGCCGCGCAGTTGCGCGTTGGCGACGCGCGCGATGTTCAGCGCGATGATCGCGGCCACCAACACGTTGGCGTGTTTTTCCCAGGCGCCGGGGTCGAAGATCAGTTCGTTGCGCGCTTCGTCGCTGAGCATCATCGAGGCCGCCATGAAGTCTTGCCCATCCGCTTCGGTGGGCTGATAGGCGTTGATTCTGCGTTCGAGCTCAGTCGGCGCGATGAAGCTGTCGCGTTCGAGTACCTGACTGGCCGTGGCCGCGTCGAACACCGCGGAACCGGAGCGATACGTTTTGGACGGGTGCTCTGGGTTGGCATCGACCCGTACAGGGGCGATCCCGGTCGTAGCGTAAGGATTGATCATCTCGGATACCTGGGGTCAGTGATTGATTTCAAACATGCCGAACCATGCTCAGGCTCACGGCATGGCTGCGTTGCAGGTCGGCGAAGACCTGTTCGATCTGTCGGGTCCTGTCACGCATCGCTTGCCCGTAGTCCTCGACCACCTGGGTCAGGTACCGGCTGATTTCCTCGCTGATCGCCATGCGCACCCGCACGTCCGCCAGGTGCACGGCGGCCTGGGCCTGGTGCTTGCCGCTCTGGATCTGCAACCCGCCCTGCACCGCCACGCTGCCGAATTCGGTCAGGGCCTGGGCGATCTCCAGGTTCGCGGCATAACGGGCCAGCGTCATCGGATCGGCGCCGTGGGTGATGAAACCACGCAGTTGGGTCAGCGCCTGCGTCAGGGCGTTACCGACCGACGACGCCATCTGCTTCATGGCTTGCATGGCGGCGGGTGCTGCCTGGGCGGCCACGGAAGCGAGTTTCGAAGCGACGGCACTTACCATTGGCCCGATCACCTGCACCCCGACCATGGCGACCAGGGCCACCGCCGCCAAGGTCGAGATCACGCCCTGGATCATGCCGGCGATCTGGGCGATGTCTCGGGCCTTTTCGGGATCGACGCCGAAATCGATCAAGAGCTGGGTGTAGAGCTCGGTGAAGCGCTTGATGGCTTCCTGCATGACGACGGTCAGCGGCTTCATGGCCTCGGCCATGAATGACTTGCCGGTTTTTGCTTCCACCACCGCATCGCCGATCATCACCGCTGCGCCAACCACGCCCACCGCGATCAGTACTGGGTTGGCCGTCAACACGCCAGCGACAATGGTGGCAGCGCTCAAGATCGCCCCGACGATCTTGCCGATGCAGCCCATGGTTTTCTGCAGTGCCTCGGCCTTGCGGACTTCCTCCAGGTATTTATCCGACTCACGCTTCATGTGCTCCTGAAGCTTGACCTGCAACTCCTGGAATAGCGCCTGGCTGAGTTCCTCCTTGTTCTGCGCCGCCTCGCCCAGCAACTCGATGATCTTGAGGCGATTGAGTAACGCCAGCGCGCTGCTGCTGAGGGCTTTTTCATCCGTCTCTTGCGTGGCGGGGCCGCTCATGCCGGACACCACTACCCTGGCGACCAAACCGCTCAAGGTGTTGGCAAAGGCATTGGCGATCCCGATCAGTTTCAGGTGGGCCTCGGTCGCCGCGTTAAAGGCTTGGGTGTGGCTCGCCAACTCGCCCTTGAGCTGGTCACGACGGCTCAGCTCTTCAGCGTACTCGGCGGACCCTGGGTCCAACTGCGCCAGCCGGGCTTCGCTTTCGGCCAGCAAGCCCTGCACATGCACGAGTCGCTCATGCAATTGCTCGAGATGCTCCTGGCTGCTGCCGACCTGCCCTTCGGCCGCCGCCCAGGCCTGGAGGGCCGCGGCGTAATCGGCCGAGAGATTTTCCAGCCCCTGTTGCCGGGCGCTCGCCATGCTCTGCAGCATCGCCAGGCGGTTTTTCAGTTTGTTGACGTCGACTTCACCGATCAGCTCGCTGATCATCGCCATCAACAAGGTGAACAGGTCGCCATTGGTCTCCTGCCTGTTGCCGTCGGCTCGCAGCGGCGGATGCAGCACGGGCCGGCCCAGGCTGGCGGTGGACGGGCCACCCTGGCCTTCGTAGCGCACCGACATCAGGTCCTCCAGCGCCTTCTGGCCCGCCTCGCGGTACTGTGTGGTCCTGGCGGCCTGGCTGGCGGCGGCGCCGTAGCGCTCAAAGGCCTCGGCGCGGTTCATCGTAACGCCCGGGTACGCGGGGCGGGTAATCTCACTCATGTTCAGTCCTCCGAACATTGCTGTTCCATGTGGGCCAAGGTGTCGAGATACACCTTGGCCTGCTCGCGCAGCGTGTCTTGCGTGGCGTGCTCGAGCACGTAGTCGAAACACAACCGGGCCTTGCCAACCTTGCCCAGGGCCAGGTGACACTGGCCGGTGTAGAGCATTGGCCGGTAGTCGTCCTTGCCTTGGGCAAAGGCAATCGCATACAGGTCGATCGCTTTCTGGTGGTCTTGCTTGAGCTGGTGCACGGCGGCCAGTCCCATCCAGTAATCGCTGTTGTAGAAGTCGTAGATGCACAGGAAGTGGAAGAACTTCTGCGCATCGTCCAGTCGCCCCTGCTCGTAGAACTCGAAGGCGAAGGCATAGAGGCTGGCCATGTGTTCGTCACTGATGCCTTGCACGTCCTTCAACGCCGCGCCCGCGAGCACCGCATCGACGACCTCCAGGGCCACCTGCTCGTCTTGTTTGTTGTTGCGACTCATCGGCCCCACTCCTGAAAAAATGCCAGCGTCGCTGACGGGTGCATTGAGCCAAACCGCGGGTGGGGGGCGCTGCCAAATTGCGCTCATTGCGGTGAGTGCCTTCCCCTGGTCGGCAGAAATCTTTTGTGGCGAGGGGATTTATCCCCGCTGGGCTGCGCAGCAGCCCCAAAACGGCAAACTCAATTGACATGACGCACCGCGTTGTCTGGTTTAGGGCCGCTGCGCAGCCCAGCGGGGATAAATCCCCTCGCCACAGGGTTGTGCATGAGCCTGGGCGCACATCGGCCTCACGCCTGCTCCACCTGCTCCAGCCAGATCAGCAAGCGCAGCACTTGCTCCACTTCCTGCACCTGCAGAAAGCTGTAGCGCTGGTGGGTCTTGAAGATGCGCCGGGCCAGGGCCACGTCGTTGACCACCGGCACCCCCACCTCCTTGGCGTACGCCCGCACGGCCAGGGCGCGCTGGTTGGTTTCCATCAGGGAAATGAACGGCAGCAAGGTGATTTCCGGGCGGAAGTACACGCCGATGGCGATGTGGGTCGGGTTGGCGATGATCATGCGCGAGCTGCGCACGTCGGACTTGACCTGCTCCGACAGCAGCTCCATGTGCAGGTCACGGCGGCGGCCCTTGATCTGCGGGTTGCCGTCCTGCTCCTTGTGTTCGCGCTTGACCGAATCCTTGTCCATCATCTGGTCCTTCATGAACAGCCCGTACTCGCACACCGCATCGAGCACGACGATCAACACGACGCAGGCCAGGAACGCCAGCACCAGCACCAGCAACAAACGTCCCCAGATCGCGAACAGATCGGGGGCCTGGGCGAACAGCTGGGCAAACAGCAGCGGCCGTTGCGTGACCCAGACGACCCATAGCGCCAGGGCGAAACTGCCCAGGTACAACAGCGCCTTCACGGTGTCCTTGACGGTGCGCAGGCTGAACAGCTTCTTGAAGCCGTTGACCGGGTTCAACGCGCCAAAATTGAGTTTCAACGCTTCGCTGGCCAAGGCAAAACCGCTTTGCAGCAAAGCCGGCACGGCGCTGGTCAGCACGCACACCAGCAACAGCGGCAGCAACGCTTCCAGCCCCAGCAGCACCCACATCATCGAGTACGCTTGCAGGTCGGCGTCAAAGCCGCTGTCGATGATCCGCCGGTAGACCTCCATGACCTCGACCAGCGAGCTGTTGAAGACCAGGTAGCTGATGCCGCACAGGGTCAGGCAACTGATGACCAGGTCCTTGGCCTTGAACGTCTGGCCTTTGCGGGCCGCATCCCGGAGCCGCTTGGCCGTGGGTTTTTCAGTCTTCGAGGCGCTGGACGACATGCCCGCCCTCCTCGGCCTCCAGGTAGTCGGCCAGGCCTGCGGACGTGCTGCCCATGCGCAGCACTTCATCCGGCAGGTGCACGCCGAAGTACAGCATCAGCACCACCAGCGCCACCAGGCTCTTGACCGTCAGCGACACCGAGAACGCGTTCATCTGCGGCGCATAGCGCGAAAGCAAGCCGAGCAGGGCTTCGCTGACCAGCAAGGCGGCCACCACCGGTGCACTGATCACCAGGGTCTTGCCCACCAGCATGTCCAGCAAGGCATGGATAGCCGGCAGGTTCATCGCGCAACCACTCGCCGGCCCGCACAGACGATAGCTCTGGGCAACGGTTTCAAGCATCAACAGCAGGCCGCCACCTTCGAGGTAGACCACCGCGGCGAACCACTGGAGAAAGTTCGCCAGCTCCGAGGTGTCCACGCCGTTGGCCGGGTCCACCGTGCTGCTGAGCATCGCGCCCCGCTGGTTGTCGATCAGGTTGCCCATGGCATGCAACACCCAGAATGGCCAGCACAATAGCCCGCCCAGCAGCACGCCAATGCTCGCCTCTCGCAGCATCAAGCCGAGAAACGCCAGGCTGTCGAGGGCGGGCACGGGCACGCCCACATAGGCCCAGAACCCCAGCGCCACCAGCACGATCACCGCCTGGCGCGGCACGCCGGTGAGCACGCCGCTGTTGAGGAACGGCAGCATGAAGAACATCGGCGCCAGGCGTGCCACGCCCAGGAGCGCGGCGGCGAACCCGGCGTACAGCTCGAAGAACAAGGTCATCGACATCGGCCTAGTCCAACGCCAGGCGGATGACTTCGCGACTGAAATCCAGCAGGGTTTCGCCGTACCAGCCCGAGAGCAGGAACAGGCAGGCGGCGACCGCCAACAACTTGAACCCGAACGGCAGGGTCTGCTCCTGCAACTGGGTCACGGTCTGGATCAGCCCCACCACCAGGCCGACCACCGTGGCGACGATGATCGGCCAGGCCACCATCAGCAGGATCAGGTACAGGGTCTTGTTACCGGCATAGACCAGGTCGTTCATCGTCCGCCCCTATGCCAACAACGTCAGGTATTGCTTGACCAACCCGGTGGACAGCAACGCCCAACCGTCGAGGGCGACAAACAGCACCAGTTTGATCGGCACCGAGATGATCACCGGGCTCATCATCATCATGCCCAGCGCCAGCAGGATGCTGGAGATCACCAGGTCGACGATCACGAACGGCAGGTACAGGTAAAAGCCGATCTTGAAGGCGCTTTTGATTTCACTCAGCGCATAGGCCGGCAGCAGCGAAAACAACGACGGCGCCAGGTCATCCTCGGCATACCGGTCGGCGTCGGCATCGACCTGGCCCGCCTGGGCACGCTCGAAGAACAGCGCCAGTTCCGGGTCGGTGTACCGACGCAGGTAATCCTTGTAGCTGCCCAGGCCGTTCTCGGCGAAATTCACCACCGACTCGAGGTCAGTAAAGGCCACCGCCTCGTGCTTGTAATAGTCATGGCCCTGCTTCATCACCGGGGTCATGACGAAGATCGCCAGCATCAGCGCGAGCGCATTCAGCGCCATGTTCGAAGGCACCTGCTGCAACCCCAGGGCGTTGCGCACGATGACGAAGACGATGGAGAACTTCAGGTAGCACGTGCCCGCCGCCACCAGGAACGGCAACAGCGAAGCGAACGCCAGCAGCGCGATCAGCGAAACGTCATTCATCGCGGCCGTCCCGATAGACCTTAAGCAGCTCGACGCCCAACTGCGCCTCCATTTGCACCAACTCCCCCACGGCCACGGGCCGGCCATTGGCGCGAATCTCGATGTGCCGCGCGGCATCGGCGGCCAGTGGGATCAGTTGCCCGTCGATGAACCGCGACAGTTGCGCCAAGTCGATGTCGTGGGTCGCGAGGACGAACTCCAGGCGCACCATCAGCCCGCTCGGATCAACGGATGGGCCAGGTGACGGGGGGATCGGTGGATCGGCATCGGCCACGCTCGGTTGCATATGTAAGCCCTCTTCGGTGAATGTGAAAACGCCCAGGCAACGGTTTGCCAGCAAACCGTGCTGAGTCCGCTCGGTGATGCGCAGGACATCGCCTTTGTGAAGGCGCCGAAGCCTTGCAGCGCGCAGCTCACTGACGCCCAACTGCAACAACAGGCGCATCGGCAATGACTTGAGCCAGGTGTCCGGCCCGAGGGGCTCGGTCACGCTGCCCGATGGCGGCAAGCGCGTGACCCACACGCGCCCGCGAGGCGTGTCCAACCAGGGCACGTCGTGCGTCGGAGACCACGCTCTTTCTACGCCTTCGATATCCGCCAGCCGGCTGTAGCACAGCTCATCCACCGCCAACGGCAAGGGCCGAGGCACCGCACGGAACAAAGCGACGATCCTCGACAACGGGCTCTGCCGCCCCACCCACGACGGCGAGGTCGGCAACGCTCGATGCAGCCAGTCATGGGCCAGGATCAGCCCGTGCCAGTCCCCGCCGTCGCCCTGCGCGCGAAACTGGATGAAGCCCGAGCGGTCGGGCACCCGGCCCAACCCAGCCGTCCGACCGGCCCGGCGCCAACGCTCGATCGCTTGCGTGCAGGCATGCAGGCGGGAATCGACCCGCCGCAGCTTCAAGGCCCTCACGCTGGATGTTCCGGCGCTTCGTCCTGATCGTCATCCGGCGTCTGCTGCGACCCCTGGCGCGGTTGTTCGCCGTCACTGTCGGTCAATCGCCAGGCCGGCTCCCGCGCCTGGGCGAAAGGCTCCTTGAGTTGCTCCAGGACCAGGGCATTGCTGGGGCTGAGCATCAGGCGAGCGGACTCGTCCGGCAGCCGATGGATCGTCACCTGGCCGCTGGCCGCACCGTTGTTGAACGGCACCTGCAGCAATCCCGGCGAGGTCATCCCCCCTGCGTCCGGCGCTGTCGGCATGACCACGGGAGCAAGCGGCGCCGGGATGGCGCCGGGCACAAGGCGCACAACCTGCGAGCTCGGTGCAGACGTGCGCAACGCTTGCTCGACAGCCGCGAACGGCTCGGCCGGCGCCGGCTCCATCGGTGCCGCCTGCATGGGTAGATTCGTGTACTCAACGGCCATTTCCAGCCGTGACGACACCGCCACTGACATCGCCTCGGACAACGGGCTCGCCTGTGGCAAAGGCTTCGCGGTCACGCTTCGCTCATGCACGACATCCCTCGCGACCGTGCCGCTCAGCGACGCGTCGCGGTGCTGGACGGCGTCGCCCTCCTGAACGATAGGCATCGCATGCCGGGCCAGCCCGCGACCGCTGTCCAGCTGGAGTGGGGGAAAACCCGGCAACGCCGCCAGTAGGTCCAGCACCCCCTGGGGCAAGTCCTCTTCCTGCACCGGGACGAGCATGTCCTGCCGCTCGTCCAGTCGCCCTTCGCCCACGGGCTCCAACGTCTGCACCGGCCGAGCGGGCGCCCCGACAATCTGATTCATCGCCTCATCCCCGTCATGTCTTCCTGCTCCCGTTCTTCCTGGCGTATCTGCGCCAGCCGTTGCCGGCGGCGTTGCTGCTCGACCGCACCCTGAAGCTGAAGGTGCTTGCGCTGCAACGAACGCAGGTACTCGCGCTGGGTTTGCACCTGTTGCTCAACCGCTCCGCACTGCTGGTCGACGCGGTCACGCTCGACCCGCAGCAGATCGATCCGTCGCCGGATGACGGCCTGGGTACGCAGCAGCGCCAACAGTTGCCCGTGATCCAGCACGCAGTCATTCGCGCGGTGGCTGGCCAACAGCTCAAGCAGCGCCGCCTCTTGCGTCTCGAAGCCGCGCCGTTCCTGCAACAACGGCTGCAATTGCAGCTGGGCGCGCAGCAGCGCGTGCTCACCGCGCTGTTGGCGCCACTGACTGAGGGCCAGCAGGCGGCGCCCATCAAGCGAGGATGTCATGCAGGCGGCGCAGGGTTTCATCGGGCTCGCAGCGCTCATCCGTGGGCTGGCGCAGCCACTGCTCAAGGGCGTCGCGGCATTGCATCGCACGGTCGTTGGCCTCATCCGCCCCTGGGCTGTACTCGCCCATGTCGACAAACACCTGCAACTGTTCGAGACGGGCCAGCGTGTCCCGGGCAGACGCGGCCAATTGCCGAGCCTGCGGCGTGGTGACTTGTGTCGCCACGCGGCTGACGCTGCGCAAGACGTCGATGGCCGGGTAATGCCCCTTGGCCGCCAACGCACGGCTGAGGTAGACGTGGCCGTCAAGGATCGAGCGAATCTCCTCGGCGATCGGGTCCGGTTCGTCATCGCTTTCCAGCAGCACCGTGTACCACGCGGTGATGCTGCCGCCAGCGGTCACGCCGGGGCGTTCCAGCAGGCGCGGCAAGGCATCGAACACCGAGGCCGGAAAACCGCGCCGCGCCGGCGCTTCACCGGCCGCCAGGGCCAGGTCGCGGCGCGCGCGGGCGTAGCGGGTCAGTGAATCGAGCAACAACACCACGCGCCGGCCCTGGTCACGAAAGTACTCGGCGATGGTGGTGGCCTGCAGCGCCGAGTTGCAACGATCCACCGAGGAAAAATCCGAGGTGGCGTACACCACCACGCAGCGCGAACGCTGGGGCGACTCGCGCAGGTGCGCGATGAACTCGGTCACCTCCCGCCCACGCTCGCCGATCAGGCCGATCACGAAGACCTCGGCATCGGTGTGCGCGATCAGCATGTTGATCAAGGTGGTCTTGCCGGACCCGGCGGCGGCAAAGACGCCGAGGCGCTGGCCGACGCCGCAGGTCAGCAAACCGTCAATAGCCCGAATGCCGGTGCGCAACGGCTCCGTCACCGGGCGCCGCTGCTGGTACGACGGTGGGTCGGCATCCACCGGGCAGTCCCGTTGCGCCAACGCTGTCGACGGTGCCAGGCGCTCGACGATGCGGCCCTGGGGATCGACCACGCTGCCGAGCAAGGCATCGCTGCAGGTCAATTGCAGGGTTGCGCCGGTGGGCACGATCATCGATTCCCGGGACAAGCCTTTCGCCTCGCCCAGCAGGCTGAGCAACACGGTGCCGGGCTTGAAGCCGATCACCTGCGCCCGGGCCGCCACCTCGGGCGAACGCCAGTGCCGACGCACTTCACAGATCTCGCCGACCACTACCTCTGTCAGCGCTGCTTCGATCAACGGACCGCGCAGGCGCAGGGGGTGGGCGGCGTGTCGTTCCAGGCGCAGGTTCATTGACGAAAGATTTCCCTACAGCGTTTTGATGACATTGACCGAAACGGTCTCGGAGATTTCGCCGAACGACATGACGTCCAGCTCCCGAAAGCGGCCCTCGATCAGTTTCTTGATGTAGCGCCGCACATCCACCGAGCACAGCAGCACCAGGTCCTTGTGGGCGATGTGCACGCTGTCCAGGCCGACGCTGAGGCGGTCCATCAGCTCTTCCGATTCGGCTGGCTCAAGGTTGAGGAAGCTGCCGCCCGAGGTTTGCCGGATGCCCCGGCGTATGCCCTCTTCGAACTCCGGCGACAACAACAGCACGCGCAAGTCGTTGCCCTGGGCAAACTTGTTGCTGATGTAGCGGGCCATGGCCCCGCGCACGTGCTCCACCAACGCCAGCACGTCCTTTTCCCGGGAGGCCCAGTGCGCGAGCGATTCAAGGACAAGCTTCATGTTGCGCACGGAAATGCGCTCGCCGATCAGGCGCTGCAGCACTTCGGCGATCTTCTGCACGGTGACGTGGCGATACACTTCCTTGAGCAGGTCGGGATAGCGGCTTTCCATTTCGTCGAGCAGTTGCTTGGTTTCCTGCACGCCGAAAAACTCGCGGATGTTGCGCGCCAGCAACGTGACCAGGCAGCGATAGCATTCCTCGTCCGCCGGACGCAGGTGATAGCCCAGTTGCTGCACCCGCTCGCGGTCAGCCGCGCCAACCCAGACCCCGCCCTGGCGATTGCTGTCGTTGCCGCGCACCAGGGCAAACCCCAGGGGCTCCAACTCGGGCGAATAGTCCAGCAGGCGCCAGTG
Organism: Pseudomonas sp. MS646; assembly: GCF_036693845.1. Taxonomy (NCBI): domain Bacteria; kingdom Pseudomonadati; phylum Pseudomonadota; class Gammaproteobacteria; order Pseudomonadales; family Pseudomonadaceae; genus Pseudomonas; species Pseudomonas sp. MS646. The sequence goes on along the minus strand of NZ_CP144763.1, from coordinate 1,993,406 downwards.
GTCGAAATGAATGTCGAACTGTTCGGCGCGTACTTCGTTGATCAGCACCGCCACTTGATGCGCCGGCAGCGCCTCGCTGGCTCGCAATCGGGGTTCGGGAATGCGCAACCCGTAGTCGACGAAAAACTGGCTACGAAAGCGTGCGGCCCAACGCTGCTTTTCCAGCGTCGGCAGGCGTGCGGCGGGCACCAGCAGCATCAACGCGACGGTCTCCGTGGCGATGTTGTCGACGTCTTCGAGCAAGCCTGAATCGGCCTGTGGCACGTCCTGGCCGGCGGGTTCGCCACGCTGCTCGGCCGAGCCCTGGCGCCAGGTGTTGCGCTGGCGCACGAACACCACCAGCCCGAGCACGCTGGCGATTGCCAGGAAGGTCAGCAAGGGAAAGCCCGGCAACAGGCCGACGCCCACCGCCAGCAACGCGGTGACGCCGAGGACGAACGGGTTGCCGAGCATCTGGCTGAGCATGTTGCGACCCAGGTTGCTGTCGTCACCGTTGACCCGGGTGACGATGAACCCGGCGCCGATAGCGATCAGCAGCGCGGGAATCTGCGCCACCAGACCATCGCCGATGGTCAACAGGGTGTAGGTCGACAAGGCCATGGACATGTCCATGCCCAATTGCCCGACACCGATGGCCATGCCGCCGATGAAGTTGACGAAGATAATGATGATGCCGGCAATGGCGTCGCCCTTGATGAACTTCATCGCCCCGTCGAAGGAGCCGTACAACTGGCTCTCGCGCTCCAGCACGCTGCGTTTTTCCCGGGCCTGGGCGGCATCGATGGCGCCGGCCTTGAGGTCACCGTCGATGCTCATCTGCTTGCCCGGCATGCCATCCAGGGAGAAGCGCGCAGCCACTTCCGCGACCCGCTCCGAGCCCTTGGTGATGACGATGAACTGGACAATGGTGACGATGGAGAAAATCACGAAGCCCACCACCAGGCTTTCGCCGATCACGAAGTCACCGAACGAGGCGATGATCTCGCCGGCATCGGCCTGGCTCAGGATCAGCCGGCTGGTGCTGATCGACAACGCCAGGCGAAACAAAGTCGTCAGCAACAGCAGGGCCGGGAACGTCGAATAGCTGAGGATGCGCTCAATGTAGAACGAGCCCATGAACACCAGCAGCGAGATGACGATGTTCAGGCCGATCAGCGCGTCCACCAATACCGTGGGCAAGGGAATGATCAGCATGGCGATGATCATCACCATCAAGGTCAGGATCAGCAGCTCCGGACGCGCGCTGACGTTGCGCAAAAATACATTGAGCATTCAGGCCAGGCTCCGGGATGGCATCACGGGCAACCGCCGGCGCGGCGTTGCTCGATGCATTCATGGGCATAGGCGACATCGGCCAGGCGGGTGAACTGTTGCGCCAGGCGCTGTGGCGCGTCTGCATCGGCGAACAACGGCGGCGGCAAGCGCAGGCTGAGCCGGCGCACAGTCTGCAACAGCGCCGAACGGTCACGGTGGGAACTGAGCAGCACCGGCTCGCCCAAGGCGCCGAGCAGCCACTGGTCGAGGTCATCGGGGTAGGCCAGCACACCGAACAGGAACACCAGCCAGTCGGCCTCATCGGCGTTGTGCCGGCAGACGAGTGCATCGCCCAGCAGCGCATCGATGAACAGCACATCGGCCGAGCGCAGGTGCTTGAGGTCGGTCAGCCGCCCCAGCAGTTGACCGAACTCGGTGTGCGAGCAACTGGGGTCCTGGGCGCTGATGTCGGTGAGCAACGCGGCCTCGATGAAAGCCAGCACGTTCATGCGCTGCGACGGCCCGTACAGGGCGATCCAATCCTGGTAGGCATTGAGCGGGCCGTCGTCGGATTCGAGAAAGTCGCGGTAGGTTTCGCGCAACAAGCCGGCCCGCACCGCCATGCTCGCACCGAACATCCGCGCCTTGAGCGCCGCATTGATCCCGGCGTTCATGCGCTTGGGCGAGCCTTGGGCAACCACCGTCTGCAACAGCGTTTCGAGGCGCTGGCGGGTGAGGCTTTCCAGTTTGCGCCGGCGCAATAACGCACGCAGCACCAAAGCCAGGTCGCTGTCGTCGGGGAACAGTTGCCGGGCCAGGTCGAGCAGCCACGCCACCGGTTTGTCCGCCAGCCTCGCCAGGCTCAGCACCTGCCGCGCCTTGGGCACGGTGTCGTCCTCCAGCACGCGCTCGAAGGTGTCGGTCGGCGTTTCGGACTTGAGCTCGAACAAGCGCCGACCACGGAACTGGGTGAGCGCCGCCGACAGCTCGTCGCTGATCTGCACGATGCGCTGCGCCACCGCCGCCGTGGCGCTGTCGTCCGCGTCCGCCCAGGCGTCGGCCGGCGGCTGCGGATGCTCGGCAGCCTTCTCGCTGTTCAGGCGGGCCTGGGCGACGCGTCCCCCCATGGAAACCGGCGGCAGGATCATGGTTGCGACAGCCGGAAGTAAGAACGACGCAAGCGCTCATGCTGCTCCGGGGTCAGCAACGGGCCGCCCGGCTCGCTTGTGATGGGTTCAAGGGCCTGGCGAATTTCCTGAGGTTGGATCAGGAACACTCGCACGGTGTTGGCCGAACGGCTCTGACGATAGCTGAACAACCTGCCCAGCCATGGGATCGAGCCCAGCACCGGGACCCGGCCGATCTGCTCGCCGTGATCGTCACGGGTAAAGCCGCCCACCAGCAGGCTTTTGCCCTGGGGCACCCGCGCCACCGTGTTGATGCGGGTGCGGCCCACCGTCGGCAACGCACCCTGGCGCTCGTCCTGGGCCGGGCGCTCAACCTCGTTGCCGTCCTCGATGTTGAGCGACATCTCGATTTCGTCCGCCTGGGCGAAGCGCGGCAGTACGCTGACCAGGGTACCGTAGGTCACGTGTTGCAGGTCGACGCTGCGCTCTCCCACCAGCGGCGCATAGAAGGTGCGGTTGTTGTCGAAGATCGCCGGGACGTTTTCCTGGGTCAGGATCACCGGGCGCGACACGACGTTGGCCCGCTGGGTGCGTTCCAGTGCCAGCACGCGGGTGACGAACGACGCGCCGTCGAGGGTGGTCGCCGAGCCGGCATTGAGCGAGGCACTGAACGTACCGCCGGACTTCACCGCGCCTTGCCAGTTGATGCCCAGCTGATTGAGTTCGTCCTTGTGCAGGTCGATGATCCACAGCGACAGTTCGACGTGGCGTTTCGGCGTGTCCAGCGCGTTCACCAGGTTCTCGATAAAATGCACCTGTTCCGGCAGCCCCTTGACCAGCAGGCTGTTGGTGTCCGGGTAGGCCACCACGCGGATGTTGCCGGCGGCCACCTCCCGCGCAAGGATGCGCGGCGCGGTGGGGTCGTGTTCCGACGGCGTGTTCGCCAAGCCTTCGAGGGGAAACACCGGCATCATGCCGCGCGGCCGTTGCAACGGCGCCTGGGCCACCGCCGGTTCGACCTCATGCTGCTCGCCGCGCAACAACGCCTCGATCACGCTGGCCAGCCCCGGCAGCGTCACCTTGTCATCGCGCAACTCGTACTGGCGATCGCTGACAAAGGTATTGCGCACCTGGATCACGCCGATCTGCTGCTTGCCCAACAGCAGCTCCGAGCGCTGGTTGTCCATCAACTGTGCCGCCTGCAGCACCAGGTCGACATAAATCGGCGGCCCGGACACGTGAAAGGTGCGCAGGCCGTCATTGCGCAGCGGGTAACGCGTGTCGTGCAGCCCGGATTGCTTGAGGAACGCCAGCAGCTTGGCCACCGTCAGGGTCTGCAACGAGGCCATCGAGCTTTTGATTTCCGAGCCGTCATACAGGTAGATCGCCTGGCCGTCGCTATACCAGATCAGGCCCATCTGCGCACTGATGCGCTCGAACGTCTGCTGCGGCGTGCGCAAGTCGAAGGTGCCGCCAACCCGCTTGGCCGCCGCCACTTTGCTGACGATGACGGGCTTGCCCAACACGCCTGCCAGCTCGCTGAAAAACGTTCGCGCACTCTGCTCGCGCGCCTCGAAGCTGTAGACATCGGCCCGGGCCGCGAGGGGTGCGAGCAGCAGGAGCAAGGACAGGGACAACACGCGGCGGCTCATCGGCTCATTTGCCCGGCAGGTAGGTGATGTCGGCCAGGCTGCTGGGGGCGAACCCCACCAGCTCGCGCACTTCCTTGGAAAAATGCGAGGAAGAGGCAAAGCCGAACGCCAGGGCCACGTCGGTCAGCGAACCATTGCCCAGGCTCATGTCCAACAACGCCTGGGCCGTGCGCCACCCACGCAAGGCGGGCTTGGCCGCACTGCCCAGGGCCTGCCGGCAGAGCCGGCGAAAATGCGAGACCGACACCCCGTAGCGCTGCGCGAGGGTGTTGAGCTTTTCACTGCGGGTACCTTGCTCCAACAGGAAACGCACCAGCCCGTAGCTTTCATGCTGGCGCAACAGCTGGGCGACGGCGTGATAACCCGGGGTACCGCCCAGCGCCTGTTCGATGAACCAGCGTTCGAGCCGCGCCTGGGACCGGACGACGTCATCCGCCACCGGCAACACCGCCCACGGCGCGGCCTCGGCTCTTTTCGCGGCGAAGGCATCGCTCATGTCGAAGAACGCCTGCAACTTCACCAGCGGCGCCGCGCTGACCGGCAGCACCTGTAACTCGCCGCCGGAAAACCGTAACGGGTCGCGCAGCACCACCAGCCCTTGCCAGCCGCTCGGCAGCGCTTGGCAATGCCCGCACCGGGCGTTGCTCAGCGCCACCGTGCCCTGGACGACCCGCAGGTGCACCACCCGCTCGCGCGGGTCAGTCAATGCCGTGGAGCGAGATGATGTGTCCTGCACCGGTGTCTCCTCTGCAACGTGGCGAATGGAAGAAGCGACAGGATGGAAGGCGCGGCGCCTGAAATCTTGATGGAAAGGTGATGAGCACCGCGATGGCATATGCCTTGCACCCTTTTCGCTCATCAGTGCCCATGCCCTCGTCGGGATGAGTGCCACACGGTTTTGAGGACAAGGGCGCCGTCATCCAGCCGGATGACGGCGCTTTCATGTTGAAGGTGATGCACGATGAATGAAGTTCCAGCCAACCCCCTGGCCTGGGTCAACGGCAGCGATGCCCCGGAAAAGAGCGCGGTCAATCTTGGCTTCATGGCCCTGAGCGACTGCGCCCCACTGGTGGTGGCCGCCACCCAGGGTTTCGCCCAGCCCTACGGGCTGACCCTGAACCTCAAGCGCCAGGCATCCTGGGCCAACCTGCGGGACAAGCTGGTCAGTGGTCAGATCGATGCCGCCCACAGCTTGTATGGCCTGGTCTATGCGGTGCACCTGGGCATCGGCGGTGTCGCGCCGACCGATATGGCCGTGCTGATGGGGCTGAACCAGAACGGCCAGAGCATCAACCTGTCCCACGGCTTGCAGGCCCAAGGTGTGACCAGTCCTGAGGCACTGGAACGGCATGTGCACCAATCTCGCCCGAAACTGACCTTCGCCCAGACTTTCCCCACCGGCACCCATGCCATGTGGCTCTATTACTGGCTGGCGGCCCAGGGCATCCATCCCTTGACCGACGTCGACAGCGTGGTGGTGCCGCCACCGCAGATGGTCGCGCACTTACAGGCCGGGCGGATCGACGGTTTCTGCGTCGGCGAACCCTGGTGCGCCAGCGCGGTGAAACAGAACCTGGGCTTCACCCTGGCGACCACCCAGACCATCTGGCCCGATCACCCGGAAAAGGTCCTGGGTTGCACCCGCGCGTTCGTCGAGCAGTACCCCAACACCGCCCGGGCCCTGATAATGGCGATTCTCGAGGCCAGCCGCTTCATCGAGCAGAACAGCGAGAACCGCCGCAGCACCGCGCAACTGTTAAGTGCGCCGCAATACCTCGACGCCCCGCTGGACTGCATCGAACCGCGGCTGCTGGGGATCTATGCCGATGGCCTGGGCCACAGCTGGCAGGATCCCCACGCCATGCGCTTCCATGGCGGCGGCGAGGTGAACCTGCCGTACCTGTCCGACGGCATGTGGTTCATGACCCAGTTTCGTCGCTGGGGCTTGCTGCGCCAAGACCCGGACTACCTGGACGTGGCGCGGCAAGTCCAGCAACTCACGCTGTACCGTGAAGCCTGCGCGGCGCTGGACATCCCCGCCCCGCTGCCGGACATGCGCAGCAGCCTGTTGATCGACGGCACCACCTGGGACGGCACGGACCCGGCCGGGTATGCCAAAAGCTTCAAGCTGCACGCCTTGAGCGATGCCGCCGCCCTTTTCGCCAGTCGCTGACAGGAGCCTTCCACATGCTGCGTATCCTGCTGATCAATGACACCGCGAAAAAAGTCGGGCGCCTGAAAGCGGCCCTGATTGAAGCCGGGTTCGAGGTGATCGACGAATCCGGCCTGACCATCGATTTGCCCGCACGCGTCGAAACGGTGCGTCCGGACGTGATTCTGATCGATACCGAGTCACCCGGACGCGATGTGATGGAGCAAGTGGTGCTGGTCAGTCGCGACCAGCCACGACCGATCGTCATGTTCACCGACGAGCACGACCCTGATGTGATGCGCCAGGCCATCAAGTCGGGGGTCAGCGCCTACATCGTCGAAGGCATCCACGCCGCGCGCCTGCAACCGATCCTCGACGTGGCCATGGCCCGCTTCGAAAGCGACCAGGCCCTGCGCGCCCAACTGCTGGCCCGCGACCAGCAACTGGCCGAACGCAAGCGCATCGAACTGGCCAAGGGCATGCTGATGAAGATGAAGGATTGCAACGAAGAACAGGCCTACACCCTGATGCGCCGCCAGGCCATGAGCCGCCAGCAGAAGCTGATCCAGGTGGCCGAGCAGATCATTGCCATGAACGAACTGCTCGGCTGAACGCCCCGCGGCGCCTGGCCCGACGCCTTCGCGAGCAAGCTCGCTCCCACATGGGCTCTAGGGTGAACACTGCCTTTGTGAACACCCCAAGTCACCTGTGGGAGCGGGCTTTAGGGTGAACACTGCCTTTGTGAGCCCCCCCAAGTTACCTGTGGGAGCGAGCTTGCTCGCGATAGCCCTCACAGGTTGGCACAGATCTCGCTTAAGCAACCTCACAGGTAACCAACGGCGGTTGCCCCACCTACGACAAAGACGTCGCACACCCTTTTCGCCTGGCTTGGCGACTCGGGTTGCGGCGTTTTTTTGCTTTGGCCCCAACGTCCGGGGTCGGTGGGGGTCGCCGTTGTGGCGCACCACCTCGAAGCACTGACTCATTTTCGAGACTTTAACCGCTGAGGTGCGCGATGAATTCAAGCTTCTGGAAATCCGGCCACACCCCGACCCTGTTCGCGGCCTTCCTGTATTTCGACCTGAGTTTCATGGTCTGGTACCTGCTCGGCCCACTGGCGGTGCAGATATCTGCCGACCTGCACCTGACCACCCAGCAACGCGGCCTGATGGTCGCCACGCCGATCCTGGCCGGCGCGGTGCTGCGCCTGTTCATGGGCCTTCTGGCCGACCGGATTTCGCCAAAGACCGCCGGCATGGTGGGTCAGGTGATCGTGATCAGCGCATTGTTCTGCGCCTGGAAGCTGGGCATCCACAGCTATGAACAAGCCCTGCTGCTGGGCCTGTTCCTGGGGGTGGCCGGGGCTTCGTTCGCCGTGGCCCTGCCGTTGGCCTCGCAGTGGTATCCGCCCCAGCACCAAGGCAAGGCGATGGGCATCGCCGGTGCCGGTAACTCGGGCACCGTGCTCGCCGCGTTGATCGCGCCGATCATGGCCGTGACGTTCGGTTGGACCAACGTGTTCGGTTTCGCCCTCATCCCCCTGGTGCTGACCCTGGTCCTCTTCGCCTGGCTGGCCAAGAACGCTCCCGAGCGCCCCAAAGCCAAATCCATGGCCGATTACCTCAAGGCCCTGGGCGACCGTGACAGCTGGTGGTTCATGTTCTTCTACAGCGTGACCTTCGGCGGCTTCATCGGCCTGGCCAGCGCCCTGCCCGGCTACTTCAACGACCAGTATGGCCTGAGCCCGGTAACGGCCGGCTACTACACCGCCGCCTGCGTCTTTGGCGGCAGCCTGATGCGGCCCTTGGGCGGCGCCCTGGCCGACCGTTTCGGCGGCATCCGCACCTTGCTGGGCATGTACACCGTCGCGGCCATCTGCATTGCCGCGGTGGGCTTCAACCTGCCGAACTCCTACGCCGCCCTGGCCCTGTTCGTCTGCACCATGCTCGGCCTGGGCGCAGGCAACGGCGCGGTGTTCCAACTGGTGCCGCAACGCTTCCGTCGCGAGATCGGCGTGATGACCGGGCTGATCGGCATGGCCGGCGGCATCGGCGGTTTCGCCCTGGCGGCGGGCATGGGTGCGATCAAGCAGAGCACCGGCAGCTACCAGATGGCGCTGTGGTTGTTCGCCAGTCTCGGCGTCCTGGCCTGGTTCGGCCTGTACGGCGTCAAGCGTCGCTGGAGAACCACCTGGGGTTCGGCCGCCGTCACCGCCGCCCGGGTGTAAGCCAACCCCATGAGCCTGCAACTGAGTTTTGCCGAAGCCAGCGCCATCGGCCCACGGGACGAAAACCAGGACGCCCTGCGCCTGGTCACCCCGGCCCCGGCCCTGGCCGCCAGCAAGGGCTACCTGTTCGCCATCGCCGACGGCGTGAGCCAATGCGCCGACGGCGGGCTGGCGGCCCGGTCGACCTTGCAGGCGCTGGCTCTGGACTATTACGCCACGCCACAAACCTGGGGCGTGGCCCAGGCACTGGATCGCCTGCTGCTGGCGCAGAATCGCTGGCTGCAAGCCAACGGTGGCGGGCAACCGCTGCTCACCACCGTCAGCGCGCTGGTCCTGCGGGGCCGTCGCTTCACCCTCGCCCATGTCGGCGATTGCCGGGTCTACCGCTGGCACGCCGATCATCTGCATCGCATCAGCGAAGACCACGTCTGGGACCAACAGGGCATGCAACATGTGCTCAAGCGAGCGTTGGGGCTGGATCAACACCTGGTGCTGGATTTCCTCGATGGCGAACTGCGCCCCGACGAAACTTTCGTCCTGCTCAGCGACGGCGTCTGGGCCGCCCTGGGGGACACGGCCATCGCCGGCGTCCTGCGCGACCAACCGGACCTCGATCGCGCAGCGCAGACCCTGGTCAACGCCGCGCACCTGGCCGGCAGCCAGGACAACGCCAGCGCCTTGCTGGTGCGCGTCGACGCCTTGGGCGAAGCGAGCATCGGCGACGCGCTGATCCAGTTGCAGCAATGGCCCCTGCCCCCAGCGCTGAAAGCAGGCCAGGCCTTCGAGGGGTGGCAGGTCGAAGCTTTGCTCGGTCAAAGCCAGCAATCACTGCTCTACCGGGTGCACGACGGCCAGGGCCAGCCATGGCTGTTGAAAACCCTGCCCGGCCAGCTCCGGGACGACAGTCGGGCCGGGCAAGCGCTGCTCTCCGAGGAATGGTTTCTCAGGCGGGTCGCCGGTCGACAATTTCCGGAAGTCCATGGCGTGCCCCAGCGCCAGCACCTGTATTACGTGATGCGCGAATACCCCGGCGCGACCCTGGCCGAGCTGTTCGACCAGGGCGGCCCGTTGCCACTGGCACAATGGCTGGACCTGGCGCAACGGCTGGTGCGCGCGGTGGGGCTCCTGCATCGACGACAGATCTACCACCGTGACATCAAGCCGGAAAACCTGCACCTGGGGGACGATGGCGAATTGCGCCTGCTGGATTTCGGGCTGGCCTACTGCCCGGGGCTGTCCGAAGACCAGGCCAACGTCTTGCCCGGAACGCCCAGCTACATCGCCCCGGAAGCCTTCGCCGGCCACGCGCCGACCGCTCGGCAAGACCTGTACGCCGTGGGCGTGACCCTGTACTTCCTGCTGACCGGCCACTACCCCTATGGCGAGATCGAGGCGTTCCAGCGGCCGCGCTTTGGCGTGCCGGTCAGTGCCCACCGTTATCGACCGGACCTGGCCGAATGGCTCGGGCAAAGTCTGGAGCGCGCCGTGGCGGCAGACCCGGACGAGCGCTTCGAAACCGCCGAGGAATGGCTGCTGTTGCTGGAACAGGGCGAACGTCGCAGCTTGAGCGTAAGGCCCCGGCCACTGTTGGAACGCGAGCCGCTGAAGGTCTGGCGCACGTTGGCGCTGGTGTCTCTGGTGGTGAACATCGTGCTGCTGTTCCTGGTATTTCACAGCTGAGATCCTGTGGGAGCGGGCTTGCCCGCGAAGGCGTCAGCACCTTCAGCATGGATGTTGACTGACGCACCGCTTTCGCGGGCAAGCCCGCTCCCACAATGGATCCGATGCAGGAGCAAAGCTTGCGCCGCGATGCGCCAGCCTCAACGCTCCATTACCGGGCAATACGCTTTGATTCGGTGCAATAAATCCCGCCATTGCGCGCCCGACCAGCGGCCCGCCCAATAAATCCACACCCTCGGCCCACTTGGCACAACCACTGCATAACCCCTGGCAACAGACATAAGGCAACGCCTCCAACGATGAGGGCGGTGCCTCCCGAGAGAACGGGACCAGGACAAAGGCGTCCTCGCTAGCTTGCTAGCGGGACGCCTTTTTTGTTTTCGAAAAAATGGCCGAGTCAGCCCGATCGCCGTGATGAAACGGGCATGAGCTCGCGGAGAACCCTGATGAAAAAACTCAAACTGGTGATGATCGGCAACGGTATGGCCGGGGTTCGGACCCTTGAAGAATTGCTCAAGCTGAGCAACGAGCTGTACGACATCACGGTGTTCGGCGCCGAGCCCCACACCAACTACAACCGTATCCTGCTGTCGCCGGTGCTGGCCGGCGAGCAGACGTTCGAAGAGATCGTGCTCAACGACCTGAGCTGGTACCAGGACAATCACATCAACCTGCTGCTCAACCGCAAGGTGGTGCAGATCGATCGGGTCAAGCGCCGGGTCATCGCCCAGGACGGCACCGAGGCCGAGTACGATCGCCTGCTGATCGCCACCGGTTCCACGCCGTTCATCCTGCCGATCCCTGGCCACACGCTCGAAGGCGTCATCGGCTACCGCGACATCGCCGACACCCAGGCCATGATCGACACCGCCAAGACCCACAAGCACGCCGTGGTGATCGGCGGCGGCCTGCTGGGCCTTGAAGCCGCCAACGGCTTGAAGCTGCGGGGCATGGACGTGACCGTGGTGCACCTCGGTGACTGGCTGCTGGAGCGGCAACTGGACAAGACCAGCGGCCAATTGCTGCAAAGCGCGCTGCAGGAGCGTGGCCTGACCTTTCGCCTCAACGAGCAGACCCAGGCCCTGCACGACGCCGGCAACGGCCGGGTCGGCTCGGTCCAGTTCAAGAACGGCGACATCATCCCCGCCGACCTGGTGGTGATGGCTGCCGGCATCCGCCCCAACACCGAGCTGGCGGAAAAGTCCGGCATTCCGTGCAGCCGCGGGATCCTGGTCAACGACACGATGCAGACCTACGACCCGCGCATCTATGCCATCGGCGAATGCGCCAACCATCGCGGCACGGCCTATGGCCTGGTGGCCCCGCTGTTCGAACAGGCCAAGGTCTGCGCCAACCACCTTGCGCAACTGGGCTTTGCCACCTACAAGGGTTCGGTGACCTCGACCAAGCTCAAGGTCACCGGCATCGACCTGTTTTCCGCCGGGGACTTCATGGGCGGCGAAGGCACCGAGACCATCACCCTCTCCGACCCGATTGGCGGCGTCTACAAGAAGCTGGTGATCAAGGACGACGTGCTGGTCGGCGCCTGCCTGTACGGCGATACGGCGGATGGCGGCTGGTATTTCCGCCAGATCCGTGAAAACGCCGGGATCAGCGAAATCCGCGATCACCTCATGTTCGGTGAAAACGCCTTGGGCGATGTCGGCCACCAGGGCCAGGACAAAGCCATGAGCATGGCCGACAGCGCCGAAGTCTGCGGCTGTAACGGTGTGTGCAAGGGCACCATCGTCAAGGCGATCCAGGAACACGGGCTGTTCAGCGTCGATGACGTGAAAAAACACACCAAGGCCGCCAGTTCCTGCGGCTCCTGCGCCGGCCTGGTAGAGCAGATCCTGATCAACACCGTGGGCGGTGCGGCGGACGTCAAGCCGAAAAGCGAGAAAGCCATCTGCGGCTGCAGCGACCTCAACCACGGCCAGATCCGCCAGGCGATCCGCGACGAACACCTGCTGACCATCGCCGGCACCATGAGCTACCTGAACTGGCGCACCCCCAACGGCTGCGCCACCTGCCGCCCGGCCCTGAACTACTACCTGATCTCCACCTGGCCCGGCGAAGCCCAGGACGACCCACAGTCGCGCCTGATCAACGAACGCGCCCACGCCAACATCCAGAAAGACGGCACCTACTCGGTCGTGCCGCGGATGTGGGGCGGCGTGACCACGCCGGCGGAGTTGCGCCGCATCGCCGACGTCGCCGATAAATACAGCGTGCCCATGGTCAAGGTCACCGGCGGGCAACGCATCGACTTGCTGGGCATCAAGAAGCACGACCTGCCGGGCGTCTGGAAAGACCTCGACATGCCGTCCGGCCACGCCTACGGCAAGTCCATCCGCACCGTGAAGACCTGCGTGGGCAGCGAGTTCTGCCGCTTTGGCACGCAGAACTCCACCCAGCTGGGCATTGAACTGGAGCACGACCTGTTCAACATGTGGTCGCCACACAAGGTGAAGCTGGCGGTCTCGGGCTGCCCACGCAATTGTTCGGAGGCGGGCATCAAGGACGTCGGCATCATCGGCGTCGACTCCGGCTGGGAGATGTACATCGGTGGCAACGGCGGGATCAAGACCGAAGTCGCCGAGTTCTTCGTCAAACTCAAAACCGCCGAAGAAGTCCGCGAATACAACGGCGCGTTCCTGCAGCTGTACCGCGAAGAAGCCTTCTACCTCGAACGCACCGTGCACTACATGCAGCGGGTCGGCATGGAGCACATCAAGAAAGCCGTGCTGGAAGACCCGGCCCGCCGCAAAGCGCTGCATGAACGCCTGAAATTTTCCCTGGCCCTGGAACAGGACCCATGGAAACAGCGCCTGGAACAACCCCAGCTGAAAAAAGAGTTCGAAGTCATCCCCGTGAAGAACCTGGAGGTGCCGGCATGAACTGGCTGGATATCTGCGCATTGGAAGAGATCAACGCCCTGGGCTCACGCATCATCCAGGGCCCGAAAGGCGATATCGCGATTTTTCGTACCAGCGACGATGAAGTCTTCGCACTCGACGACCGTTGCCCGCACAAAGGGGGGCCGTTGTCCCAGGGCCTGATCTACGGCAAACGCGTGGCTTGCCCATTGCACAACTGGCAGATCGACCTGCAAAGCGGTGAGGCCCAGGCGCCGGATGTGGGCTGCGCCCATCATCATTCGGCCCGTGTCGAAAACGGCCGGGTCCTGCTGGCGCTACGGGACGCAAGCTGATGAGCCACCAAACCACTGCCTCGACCTGCTGTTACTGCGGGGTCGGTTGCGGCGTGCTGATCGACCATGACGACGAGCGCATTCTCGGCGTCAGTGGCGACCCCACCCACCCGGCCAATTTCGGCAAACTGTGCAGCAAGGGCTCGACCCTGCACCTGACCGGCGACCTCGCCGCCCGCGCCCTGTACCCCGAGCTGCGCCTGGGCAAGGGCCTGGCCCGCGCCCGTACCGACTGGGACAGCGCCCTGGAGCATGCCGCCAGCGTCTTCGCGGCCACTATTGCCGAGCACGGCCCCGACAGCGTGGCGTTCTACATTTCCGGCCAGTTGCTGACCGAGGACTACTACGCGTTCAACAAACTCGCCCGGGCCTTGGTCGGCACCAACAACATCGACAGCAATTCGCGCCTGTGCATGTCTTCGGCCGTGGTCGGCTACAAGCGCAGCCTCGGTGCCGACGCCCCGCCCTGCAACTATGAAGACCTGGCACTGAGCGATTGCGTGATGATCGTCGGCAGCAACATGGCCTACGCGCATCCGATCCTGTTTCGTCGCCTCGAAGAAGCCAAGTCCCGCCGTCCGCAGATGAAAATCATCGTCATCGACCCTCGGCGCACCGACACCTGCGACCTGGCTGACCTGCACCTGGCGATCCTGCCGGGAACCGACGTCGCCTTGTTCCACGGGATTTTGCACCTGTTGCTGTGGGAAGACTGGGTCGACCGCGATTTCATCAAGGCCCACACCGAAGGCCTGGCTGAATTGAAGAACCTGGTGCGCGACTACACCCCGGCCATGGTCGCCCAGGTGTGCGGCATCAGTGTCGAACAACTGCACCAGTGCGCCGAATGGGTCGGCACCGCGCCGAGTTTCCTGTCGCTGTGGTGCATGGGCTTGAACCAGTCCACCGCCGGCAGTGCGAAGAACAGCGCGTTGATCAATCTGCACTTGGCCACCGGGCAAATCGGCCGTCCGGGCGCGGGGCCGTTCTCGCTGACCGGCCAGCCCAACGCTATGGGCGGACGGGAAACCGGCAGCCTGTCGAACCTGTTGCCCGGTCATCGGGAAGCCAACAACCCGGAACACCGCGATGAGGTCGCCCGCTACTGGGGCGTCGAGCAGTTGCCGGCCAACCCGGGCCTGAGCGCCATCGAGTTGTTCGACGAAGTGCGCAGCGGCAAGATCAAGGCCTTGTGGATCGCCTGCACCAACCCGGCCCAATCGATGCCGGACCAGACGGCGGTACGGCACGCGCTGCAAGCCTGTCCGTTCGTGGTGTTGCAGGAAGCGTTCCGCACCACCGAGACCGCCGCCTTCGCCGACCTGCTGCTGCCCGCGGCCAGCTGGGGCGAGAAAGAGGGTTCGGTGACCAACTCCGAACGGCGTATTTCCCACGTTCGCCGGGCGGTCAACGCGCCCGGTGAAGCACGGCCGGACTGGGCGATTACCGTGGACTTCGCCCAGCGCCTGGAACAACGCCTGCGGCCGGGCCAGCCCAGCTTGTTCGACTTTGCCAGCCCGGCCCAGGTGTTCGACGAATACAAACACCTGACCCGCGGGCGCGACCTCGATCTGTCCGGCATCAGCCATGCCCTGATCGATGAACTCGGCCCCCAGCAATGGCCCTTCCCGGAAGGCGCCACGACCGGCACCGCGCGCCTGTACGAAGACGGGATCTTTCCCACCGACAGCGGGCGCGCGCGATTTGTCGCCGAACCGTATCGTGCCGCCAGGGAGCTGCGCGACGCACGCTACCCCTTGACCCTGAACACCGGGCGGCTGCGCGATCAATGGCACGGCATGAGCCGCACCGGCACCGCCGCACAATTGTTCGGTCATGTGAATGAAGCCGTCCTCAGCCTGCACCCTGACGAACTGCAGCGCCATCGCTTGCAGGCCGGCGACCTGGTCAGCCTGAAAAGCCGGCGCGGCGCGGTGGTCGTGGCCGTGGACAGCGACGAAAGCGTGCGTCCCGGCCAGGCGTTCCTGCCCATGCACTGGGGTGACCGGTTCCTCAAGGGTGGGGTCAACCGCCTGACCCAACCGGCCTTCGACCCGTTGTCGAAACAGCCGGAACTCAAGCACAGCGGCGTACGCCTGGAACCGGTGAACCTGCCTTGGCAGTTGTTCACATTGATCGAGGGCGATGTTCAACGGCATCTGGAGATGCTTCGACCGCTCTGTGAGGCGTTTGCCTACGTCAGCCTCAGCCTAACCGGCCGTGAACGCCCGGCGCTGGTGATTCGCGCGGCCAGCGCCGCAGCGCCCGATCCCGAACTGCTGCAGGCCATCGACGAGCAACTGGGGCTGATCGACGGCCCGGTGCTGGCCTACGACGATCCGCGTCGTGCCATCGGCAAACGGGTGCGGATCGAGAACGGTCGCATCACCGCCATCCGCCTGGCCGGCGAAACCCTCGCCCGGCACTGGTTGCAGAATCTGTGGCAGGAAGGTCGCAGCGATGAACAACTGCGCCGCTGGCTGCTGGCGCCATTGAGCGCTCCGCCAGGCAATGTCGGCGCGGCGGTGGGTGGCGGTAGCGGCGGCAAGACACTGTGCAACTGCTTGAACGTCAGCCAGCGCGCGATCTGCGCCGGCATCGAACGCGGCCTGGACTTGCAGGGGCTGAAAAAGGAATTGGGCTGTGGCACGCAATGCGGTTCCTGCGTACCGGAAATCAAGCGCCTGCTGGTTGCCTCGGCGCAACCGATGGCCGCTCTCTCGTGAGGAAAACACTATGAACGCAAAAGTCTGGCTGGTGGGTGCAGGTCCTGGCGACCCTGAGTTGCTGACCCTCAAGGCCGTGCGCGCGCTGCGCGAGGCCGACGTGGTGTTGATCGATGACCTGGTCAACGAGGCGGTGCTGGAACATTGTCCCGGTGCCCGCGTCATCGCCGTCGGCAAACGCGGTGGCTGCCGCTCCACCCCCCAGGCGTTCATCCATCGACTGATGCTGCGCTATGCCCGCCAGGGCAAATGCGTGGTACGCCTCAAGGGCGGCGATCCGTGCATCTTTGGCCGTGGCGGTGAAGAAGCACAGTGGCTGCAGGCGCAAGGTGTCGAAGTGGAGTTGGTCAATGGCATCACGGCGGGCCTGGCCGGGGCCACCCGCTGTGACATCCCGCTGACCCTGCGCGGCGTCGCCCGGGGCGTGACCCTGGTGACCGCCCACACCCAGGACGGCAGCAGCCTGAACTGGCAGGCACTGGCGCAAAGCGGCACGACCCTGGTGGTGTACATGGGCGTGGCAAAGCTGAGCGAGATCCGCGAGCAGTTGCTGGCCGGTGGCCTGGCGGCAAACACGCCCGTGGCCATGATCGAAAACGCCTCCCTGCCCCACCAGCGTGATTGCCGCAGCGACCTGGCCTCGATGGAAGCCGATGCCAGCGCCTTCCAGCTCAAGAGCCCGGCGATCCTGGTGATCGGTGCGGTGGCCGGTGCTGCCGAACTCACCGCATCACAGCCTGCGTGGGTTCAGGCTTCGGCGCTGTAACAAACAACACCTAGCCTAATGTGGGAGCGAGCTTGCTCGCGATAGCATCGGGTCAGCAGCATCAATACTGGCTGACACACCGCTATCGCGAGCAAGCTCGCTCCCACAGGTTTTGTGTTTAACCAACTGTTTTGCGGCAACGCCCCCCTCATTTTCATAAATCCCAGGCAAAGAAAAGCCCGGCCTAAGCCGGGCTCTTCCAAAGCTGTGGGCTAATTACTTAGCTTGGGCTTCAACCTGCGCTTCTACGCGACGGTTAACAGCACGACCAGCTTCAGTGGCGTTGTCAGCAACTGGGCGGGATTCGCCGTAGCCAACGGACTGAACACGGGACGATTCAACACCGTACTGGTTGGTCAGAACTTGCTTGACGGCGTTTGCACGACGCTCAGACAGTTTCTGGTTGTAAGCGTCAGGACCGACGGAGTCAGTGTGACCTTCAACAGTAGTGGTGGTGGATGGGTACTGCTTCATGAAGTCAGCCAGGTTCTTGATGTCGCCGTAGCTGTTAGGCTTGACGACCGACTTGTCGAAGTCGAACTTGACGTCCAGCTCAACGCGTACAACTTCAGCAACGGCTGGGCAGCCGTCAGCGTCAACAGTGACGTTGGCAGGGGTGTCTGGGCACTTGTCGACGTTGTCGCACACGCCGTCGTTGTCGCTGTCGGAGCAGACTTCAGCCGGAGCTGGAACTGGAGCAGCAGCAGGCTTGGAGCCGCCACCGAAGTTCACACCGATACCAACGCTTGGCGCCCACTCGGTGTCGCCTTGGTCGATGTTGTATTGAGCTTCAACGCCAGCACGGGCGTAGAAGTTCTCGGTGAAGTACAGCTTGGCGCCGCCACCAACGTTGGCGAAGGTAGAACGGTTACGACCGTTGCTGCCATTCTGGTCGATGCTCTGGTCGGAGAAACCGGCCGAGACGTAAGGACGCAGCATGTCGCCTGGGTTGTTGAAGTGGTACAGAGCGTCCAGGGCAGTGTTGGCGCCCTTGACGTTGGTGCCGTCGTCGGTACGTGCGTTGTGCACTTCGTCGTAGGCCAGACGCAGTTCAACGTCGTCGGTCAGGAAGTAACCGATCGAACCGCCGAACAGGTTGCCGTTGTTCTTGAAGTTACGAGCGCTGTCGAATTGTTCTTTCTTGGCGAAGCCTTCGATTTCAACTGCGCCTTGGCCTTGTGCCAGAGCGCCGAACGAAGTGGCAGCAATCAAAGAACCAATGGCAAAGCCCAAGGTGTTTTTCAGTTTCATCCGTTAAATCCCCATCTGGTGATTGTGAAGCAGTCCCGCAAACCGGGGGACAACTCGGCGGCAAGTCTATCAGAACTTGCCTACACGTAAGAGATATTTGCGCCGAACTAAGTTTCAGCAATGCCTGCAAATTTCTCACGCAATTTGTCAAGAGCGCGCTTGTAACGCATTTTTGTCGCGCTCAAACCCATGTGCATTATGTCTGCGATCTCCTGGAACTCCAGCTCTGCGACAAATCGTAGCACCAGAATTTCCCGATCAATCGGGTTTACATGGACCAACCAGCGATCGAGTCCACCCTTCTCCTCGGGTTTGGGCGCCTTTTCCTCAGACGCTTCTTCAAGAGGGTCCAGGCTCAGAGCGTCCATCAAGCGACGCTTTCGCCGTTCCTTACGGTACTGCGTGATGCATTCGTTGTAGGTGATGCTGTAGAGCCAGGTCTTGAACTTCGATTTCCCCTCGAAGTTCTTCAACCCATACAGCACCTTCAACATCACCTCCTGACAGACATCGTCAGCATCGCGATCGTTCCCCAGGTACCGTGCACAAACGTTAAATAATGTCCTCTGGTAGCGGCGCATCAACTCTTCATAGGCGCGCGTTACGTGGAACAGCTCCGTATGCGCGCGGGCAACCAACTCCTCATCGGAGAGATCACGGGGGTCGTAGCGCGTGGACAGCGATTGGGGTTTGTTCAAAACAGGTCGGGCCGACAGTCTAGGTCAATGTGCGCCGCAGCCTGGAATAGCAGGCATTTTGCGGCGGCATACATTAGCAGGGTTTGCCGGGTTAGCGGCTACTCACATGCTGTTCCAGCAGGATCCGATTGGAGAGCGACACCAGTTCGCCCTCGTCGGTCAGCAATGTGGTTTTCACCGTGCCGATCTCTTCGATCTGACCTTCGACCTCGCCAACACGCACCTGTTGCCCAACCTCATACAATTCACGCACATAGATTCCCGCGAGAATCTGGCCGGCGATTTCCCGGCTTCCCAACCCCATGGCCAGCGCAACGGCCAGACCAACGGTAATCAAAACGATCACGATCACGTGGTTGAGCAGGTCTGTCTTGACCTCCAACTGGCTGATCGCAACCGAGATACTGATGATGATCACCAGGCCCTGGGCGATTCGCCCAACGCCGGCGGCGTAGTCCAGCCCCACGCCTTCGGCGGCGCCACGCACCAGCCCGTTGGCCAGTTGGGCCAACAGGACACCCACCAGCAGCACCAGCGCGGCGCCGAATACTTTCGGCAAATACAGCGCAAGCATGTCCAGCGTAGCTGAAACTCGCTCAAGGCCAAGGGATTCAGCCGCCGAAACCAGGAAAATGAGCAATACGAACCAATAGACGATCTTGCCGACCAGGGTCGAAATGGGCACCTGGATGCCGCCTCGCGACAGCAACTTGGTCAGGCCGGTGCCGCCCATCAGGCGATCGAGGCCCAGTTTGGCGAGCAGTTTGGAGAGCAGCGTGTCCAGCAATTTGGCCACGACGAAACCGAGCAACAGCACCACCAGGGCGCCGAAGAGGTTCGGGATGAAGTTGGCCACCTTGGTCCACAACGCGGTCATTGCCGTGACGAGGCTCTGGGTCCAGAGATCAAGTTCCATATTCAATCAGCCTTATCAGCGGTGCGAGTAACAGGTTTACGGCGGGAAACCGGCGCGACATGGGCCGACCCGTTGTTCAAGGCGATCATCAGCGCGGGCAGCCAACGGCCCAGCAGGCTGAACAGATCACTGGCGCCGACCTGGCGGTTGGCGGTTTTCAGTACACGTCCCAGGCATGCGTCGTCGTCCCGGCTGGACGGCGAAGCCTTGAGCATGTCGCGCAAAGACTGTTCAAACGGATCGTGCATACGCACCTCTCGTGATGTCTGTGGAAGACGCGATCAGATTTCGTCGGGTCACATGAAGCCTCATCACACCCAGCGCAGACGCCGGAACAGCCACCACTGTCCCAGCGCCACACAGACCATCAGCAAGCACGCGACCAGGAAACCGTAGGGGCTCGCCGAGAACGGGATACCGCCCACGTTGATGCCCAACAGGCCGGTCAGGAAACTCATCGGCAGGAAAATCCCGGTGATGATGCCGAAGCGGTACATAGTGCGGTTCATGCGCACCGACAGGCGCCGGTCTTCGGCCTCCAGCACAAGCCCCACGCGCTCGCGAGTCAATTCCAGCTCCTCGAGGTAACGGGTCAGGCTGTTGTTCAATTCGTTCCAGTAATCGCCATCGTCTTCGACGAACCACGGCAGTTTCAGCCGGGTCATCTGGGCGAAAATGTCCCGCTGCGGCGCCAGGAACCGCTTCAACCCGGCCGCCCTTCGACGGATGTGCAAAATGGCGTCGTGCTCGGGGGTGTACCGTTCGTCGGTATCGAGTTTTTCTTCCTCGCCATCGACGATTTCCGAGAGACAGGTGACCAGGTCCTGCACCTTGTTGGTGAGGTACTGGGCCATATAAAGGATGAGTTCCGACGCGGTCTTCGGCCCCTTGCCCTCGGCCAGTTGCGCCAACAGCTCATCGGTGGCCCGCAGCGGTCGCAAACGCAGGGAGATCACACGCTGGGCAGCGGCGAAGATCCGCACCGAGACCATGTCTTCCGGCTCGGCCCCCGGGTTCAGGTTGATCCCCCGCAGGAACAGCAGCAGCTCGGCGTTAGGCAGGGGCAGCAGGCGCGGACGGGTGTTCTCTTCCAGCAGCAGGTCGCAGTTGAATTCGCTCAGGCCGCTGGATTTGCGCAACCAGGTGTGAGTTTGCGGATGACTGCGATCCCAGTGCAGCCACAGGCTTTCGTGGGCCTGCAACTGCAATTCGTCGAGGTCGGTCCGGGCAATGGAACGCGCGCCGCCCTTACCGTCCAACACCAGGGCATGCACCAGCCCCCATTGCGCGTTTTCTTCCTCGAACATCCTCATCCCTTATGGCTGTAGCGCTTCATTCAGGCATTTTCAACGGGCTTGGCGAGACGATCACGCCGTTGTTGTCCGCGTACACATACTCGCCCGGACGGAACGTCACGCCGGCAAAGGTCACCGCTACGTTGAGGTCGCCGATGCCGCGCTTGTCGGTTTTCATCGGATGACTGGCCAGGGCCTGGACGCCGAGGTCGGTCTGGGCGATGACGTCGACGTCGCGGATGCACCCGTAGATCACCAGCCCTTCCCAGCCACTCTTCGCGGCTTTTTCCGCCAGCATGTCACCCAGCAAGGCCCGACGCAGAGAGCCGCCACCGTCCACCACCAGCACCTTGCCGGCGCCCGGTTGCTCGACTTGCTCCTTGACCAGCGAGTTGTCTTCGAAGCACTTGATGGTCACGATTTCGCCGCCGAAGGAATCGCGGCCGCCGAAATTGCTGAACATCGGCTCCAGCACCTGAACCAGGTCCGGGTAGGCATCGCACAGGTCGGGCGTGAGGTAATGGTTCATCGAACAACTCCTGTAAGGCTGGAACGTCAGACTGAATGAGCAACCGTTTGTGACCGAAACCGCTTCAAGCGTCATATCTTAGCCGCAAGCCGACCAGAGCGAAATGCTCTTGTCAGGGCCTTCGCCTCAAACCGCCTCGGCCAGACTGGGTTGTTCTGCCATCAACGGTGCACAGGGGTTTTCCAGCCAGCGCGCCACCAACGGCCAGACATCCGTGTGCGCGGCCTTGCTGACCAGCATCTCGACATGCCCGAAATCTTCACTGAACCCCTGTGCCCGGCCCAGGCAGACAAACTGCTTGTGCTCGGAGCCGATCTGTTCGAAGAGCTTGCGGCAGGCCCAGGTCGGGCCCTGGTGATCGCCTGCGGCACTTACCGCCAGCACCGGCACCTGGACATCGGCCAAACCGGCCCACCAGTTCTTCTCGGCATCGCCGAAGCGCCCGAACAGGCCATACCAGCGCATGCTTTCCAGGGCCAGGCCGATGGGCTCGTCCTCCGGACCACGCTTGAGCCGTGAGCCGGACAGTTGAGCAAAGCGCTTGAGAATGAAACGCCCGCTCCATTCCACCGGCGGGATCTTCAGCGGCCAGTAGGTGCGGCTGACCTGGGTGCCGAAAAACGCCGCCGACGCCACGGCCGGCTCGCCCAGGTAATGGCCGCCCAGCGCCGCCGCCAGGGTGATGCCGCCCAGGGAGTGGCCGATCCAGTGCGGCACTTGCCCACTTTGCTCGCGCACGAAAGCACCGATGGCGGGCAGGTCGTAGCGGGCGTAATCGGCTACACGGTTGTTGCGGTAGTCCTGGTTGCGCTGGGACAGCCCATGGCCGCGCATCTCCGGAATCCAGACATCGAAACCCAGGCGCGTCAGGTACGCCCCCAGGCCGAGACCCTTGGGGGAATACCAGAAGCGGCGGTTGGAGAAGCTGCCGTGCAACAGGATCACGGGAACGCCGCGGGTCTGGCCGGCGTCGGCCATGCCCAGGCGGGTGACGGCCAGTTCGACGCTGTAGTCCGGGCTGTTGCCGGGCTTGAGGCGATAGACGTCTTCGCTCAGATCACCGCGTCGCTCGGCGCTGATCAGGGCGACAGGAAAAAGGTTGCTGCTGCTTTGCATAATGCTCTTGCACAAAAAAAGACAACTGTGGGAGCGAGCTTGCTCGCGATGGCGGTGGATCAGCAAAATAATCTTGGCTGACACTCCGCTATCGCGAGCAAGCTCGCTCCCACAAAGGTTACCCGGCTTACATCACCGGTGAGGCCCCTTCACTCAATCAGACCGCGCCCTGCCCCTCGGCCAGGAAGAACCAGGTTTCCAGCACGGAGTCGGGGTTCAACGAAACGCTTTCGATGCCCTGTTCCATCAGCCACTTGGCCAGGTCCGGGTGGTCCGAAGGGCCCTGGCCGCAGATGCCGATGTACTTGCCGGCCTTGTTGCAGGCGGCGATGGCATTGGCCAGCAGCTTCTTGACCGCCGGGTTCCGCTCGTCGAACAGGTGCGCAATGATCCCCGAGTCGCGGTCCAGGCCCAGGGTCAACTGGGTCAGGTCGTTGGAGCCGATGGAGAAACCGTCGAAGAACTCGAGGAATTCTTCCGCCAGGATGGCGTTGGACGGCAGTTCGCACATCATGATCACGCGCAGGCCGTTGTCGCCACGGGCCAGGCCGTTCTCGGCCAGCAGGTCGACCACCTGGCTCGCTTCACCGAGGGTACGCACGAACGGCACCATGATCTCGACGTTGGTCAGGCCCATCTCGTTGCGCACACGCTTGAGGGCGCGGCACTCGAGCTCGAAGCAATCACGGAACGATTCGCTGATGTAGCGCGAAGCGCCTCGGAAGCCCAGCATCGGGTTTTCTTCTTCCGGCTCGTAGAGCTTGCCGCCGATCAGGTTCGCGTATTCGTTGGACTTGAAGTCCGACAGGCGCACGATGACCTTTTTCGGGTAGAACGCCGCTGCCAGGGTGCTGATGCCTTCTACCAGTTTCTCGACGTAGAAACCGACCGGATCGTCGTAGCCGGCGATGCGCTTGTCGACGCTGTCCTTGATCTCGGGCGGCAGGCCGTCGTAGTTCAGCAGCGCCTTGGGGTGCACGCCGATCATGCGGTTGATGATGAACTCCAGGCGGGCCAGGCCCACGCCGGCGTTCGGCAACTGCGCGAAGTCGAAGGCGCGGTCCGGGTTGCCGACGTTCATCATGATCTTGAACGGCAGCTCCGGCATGGCGTCCACGGAGTTTTTCTTGATGTCGAAGCCCAGCTCGCCTTCGAAGATGTAGCCGGTATCGCCCTCGGCGCAGGACACGGTCACGCCCTGGCCGTCCTTGAGCAGTTGGGTCGCGTTACCGCAACCGACCACGGCCGGGATCCCCAGCTCACGGGCGATGATCGCCGCGTGGCAGGTGCGCCCGCCGCGGTTGGTGACGATGGCGCTGGCGCGCTTCATCACCGGTTCCCAGTCCGGGTCGGTCATGTCGGACACCAGGACGTCGCCGGCCTGAACCTTGTCCATCTCCGAGACGTCGTTGATGATCCGCACCTTGCCGGCGCCGATACGCTGGCCGATGGCGCGGCCTTCCACCAGCACGGTGCCGGTTTCCTTGAGCAGGTAGCGCTCCATGACGTTGGCCTGGGTGCGGCTCTTCACGGTTTCCGGACGGGCCTGCACGATGTACAGCTTGCCGTCGTCACCGTCCTTGGCCCATTCGATGTCCATCGGGCACTTGTAGTGCTTCTCGATGATCATCGCCTGCTTGGCCAGCTCGCTGACTTCGGCGTCGGTCAGGCAGAAACGCGCGCGCTCGGCCTTGTCCACGTCGACGGTCTTGACCGAACGACCGGCCTTGGCTTCGTCACCGTAGATCATCTTGATGGCCTTGCTGCCCAGGTTGCGGCGCAGGATGGCCGGGCGGCCGGCAGTCAGCGTGCCTTTGTGGACGTAGAACTCGTCCGGGTTGACCGCGCCTTGTACGACGGTTTCACCCAGGCCGTAGGCGCCGGTGATGAACACCACGTCACGGAAGCCCGACTCGGTGTCGAGGGTGAACATCACGCCGGCGGTGCCGGTTTCGGAACGGACCATGCGCTGCACACCCGCGGACAGGGCGACCAGCTTGTGGTCGAAGCCCTGGTGCACGCGGTAGGAAATGGCACGGTCGTTGAAGAGGGAGGCGAAGACTTCCTTGGCGGCGCGGATGACGTTTTCCACGCCACGGATGTTCAGGAAGGTTTCCTGCTGGCCGGCAAAGGACGCGTCCGGCAGGTCTTCGGCGGTGGCCGAGGAACGTACGGCGACCGCGATGTCGGGATTGCCTTCGGACAGCTTGGCGAAAGCGGTGCGGATCTCGCTGTTCAGTTGCTCGGGGAACTCGGCTTCCATGATCCACTGGCGGATCTGGGCGCCGGTCTTGGCCAGGGCATTGACGTCATCGACGTCCAGGGCATCGAGCGCATCGTGGATCTGCTTGTTCAGGCCGCTCAGTTCCAGGAAATCACGATAAGCCTGAGCGGTCGTGGCGAAGCCACCTGGCACCGATACGCCGGCACCGGCGAGGTTACTGATCATCTCGCCCAGGGATGCGTTCTTGCCCCCCACATGCTCCACATCATGGACGCCGAGCTTATCGAGGGAAACTACGTACTCTACCAAGGTGATCTCTCCACTAACTGTGTTGGAAAAGCTCAAGGCACCGACGGCTCCAGGGGAGCGATTGCCGGCGATATGGCCTGGACCTGGAAAATAAGTGAGAATGCGGGCCACTGGCGGCCGGCAAATCGCGCCTATCATATCCAAGAATCGTCACTAGCTCACTAGGGCCCAAGGCGCAAATGAAACGATCTGCTTTCTTTATCTCCGACGGCACCGGCATCACGGCCGAAACCTTAGGTCAAAGCCTGTTGGCGCAATTCGAAAACATTACCTTCACCAAGCTGACACGTCCGTACATCGACAGCGTCGACAAAGCGCGGGCCATGGTACAGCAAATCAATAAAGCCGCCGAAACCGACGGTTTCCGCCCGATCATCTTCGACACCATCGTCAATCAGGACATCCGTGAGATTCTCGCAACGTCCAATGGTTTCATGATCGACATCTTTTCGACCTTCCTGGCGCCCCTGGAGCAGGAACTGAGCGAACACTCCTCCTACTCGGTCGGCAAGTCCCATTCCATCGGGCACAACTCCAACTACATGGAGCGGATCGAGGCGGTCAACTTCGCGCTGGACAACGATGACGGCGCCCGCACGCATTATTACGACAAGGCCGACCTGATCCTAGTGGGCGTGTCGCGTTGTGGTAAGACGCCGACGTGCCTGTACATGGCGATGCAGTTCGGCATCCGCGCGGCCAACTACCCGCTGACCGAAGAGGACATGGAGCGCCTGCAACTGCCCAGCGCCCTGCGCGCCCACCAGCACAAGCTGTTCGGCCTGACCATCGACCCGGACCGCCTCACCGCGATCCGCAACGAGCGCAAGCCCAACAGCCGCTATTCGAGCTATGCCCAGTGCGAGTTCGAGGTGCGCGAAGTGGAAAATCTGTTCCGGCGGGAAAATATTCCGCACATCAATTCCACGCATTTTTCCGTGGAAGAGATATCGGCGAAGATCCTGGTGGAGAAAGGGGTGGAGCGGCGGTTCAAGTGATGTAGAGGCCTGGCACCAAAACCTGTGGGAGCGAGCTTGCTCGCGATAGCGGTGTGTCAGCCGCATGAATGTTGCCTGACACTTCCCAATCGCGAGCAAGCTCGCTCCCACATGGGTTCTGGTATGACTGCAGGATTGTATTCCCCTGCTTTCCTCCTGTGGAAAGCAGCTCCCACAGGTTCTACCTCAATGAACCCCAGCCCCCTGTTCTTCCATTTTCTTGCGCAGGCTCAACGGGCGCATGTCGGTCCAGACTTCTTCGATGTAGGCCAGGCATTCCTTCTTGAAGCCGCTCTTGCCGACGGTACGCCAGCCTTCGGGAACGGCCTTGTAGTCCGGCCAGATCGAATACTGCTCTTCGTGGTTGACCACGACCTGAAAGACGATGTCCTCGCGGTCGAATACTGAAGTCATGGGTGTCTCTCCATCTTTGCTCGAGGTTCACTGCGGCGCATGCGCAGCCAGGGTATGAAAGGAACGTTTGGGGCCGGATGAAAATTAGGCGTCGCTGACGGCCGCGCTCAAGGCGCGCCCGAAAATGTCGGCGATCCGGTCGATGTCGGCCGCGGTGACGATCAGCGGTGGCAGGAATCGCACCACGCCGCCCTGGCGTCCGCCCAGTTCCAGGATCAGCCCGCGCTTGAGGCACTCGCGCTGCACCCGTGGCGCCAGGCGGCCATCCACCGGCGGATGGCCCTGGGCGTCCGGCGTGCCGTGGGGGTCAACCAGCTCGACGCCAAGCATCAAGCCACGACCGCGGATATCACCCAATTGCGCAAAGTCGCGCTGCAGAATGCGCAGGTGCTCGCTCAGGCGCTCACCCATGGCGGCCGCGTGGGCCGGCAGGTCATGCTCCACCAGATAGCGCATGACCGCCGAGCCGGCGGCCATCGCCATTTGGTTACCCCGGAACGTCCCGGCGTGGGCGCCCGGCAACCAGGTGTCGAGCCAGTCGCGGTAGACCACCACCGCCAGCGGCAGGCTGCCGCCGATGGCCTTGGACAGCACCACCACGTCCGGGATGATCCCGGCATGCTCGAACGCGAACATTTTGCCGGTCCGACCGAAGCCGCTCTGGATTTCATCGACGATCAGCGCCACGCCGGCCTGCTCGGTGATCCGCCGCAAGCCGCGCAGCCAGTCGAGGTCGGCCGGTATGACCCCGCCCTCGCCTTGCACCACTTCGACGATCACCGCCGCCGGCAATTGCACCCCGGCCTCGGGGTCGTTCAACAGGTTGTGCAAGTAATGCAGGTTGGCCTTCACGCCTTGCGCGCCGCCCAGCCCGAACGGGCAACGGTAATCGTAGGGGAACGGCATGAACTGCACGCCATTGCTGAGCAAGGCACCCAGGGGTCGCTTCGGCCCCAGGCTGCCCATCAGGCTCAGCGCGCCCTGGCTCATGCCGTGGTAACCGCCCTGGAACGACAGCACGGTGCTGCGTCCGGTGGCGGTGCGCACCAGTTTGAGGGCGGCCTCCACCGCGTCGGTGCCGGTGGGGCCGCAGAACTGGATCTTCGCCTCGGCCGCCAGCGCCGCCGGCAGCAGGCCGAACAGGTCCTGGACGAAGCGGTCCTTGACCGGCGTGGTCAGGTCCAGGGTGTGCAGGGGCAATTCATCCGCCAGCACCTGCTGGATCGCCTCGATCACCACCGGATGGTTGTGCCCCAGCGCCAGCGTGCCGGCGCCGGCCAGGCAATCGATGAACGTACGCCCCTCGACGTCTTCGACATGCAAGCCGCGGGCACGCTTGAGGGCCAGGGGCAGGCGCCGGGGATAGCTGCGGGCATTGGACTCCTGGCGGTTCTGGCGGGCCAGCAGCGGCGACTCATTGAATTGATAGAGTGTCTCGGCCGGCTCCGGGCTGAGCCGGGCCGGTGGTGCTTCGATAAGGCTGTTGGCGACTGGCATCTCTCGACCTCGCTGTGCACACATGTGCAGGTTTCCTGATGTGGAAACGCACCAGCGAGGCCGGGATTTAGCCTGTGGAGAAAAAGCTCGTCCCAGGTATGGGGGTCAGCCCGGCAACGACTGCACCGGCACCGTCAACTCGACTCGCAACCCGTCCGTCCGGCTGTCGAAATGCAGGCCGCAGCCGCAACGCTGGACGATGGCCTGGACAATCGCCAGGCCCAACCCGCAGCCCGTGCTCTGGCCGTTGCGCCAGAAGCGTTGGGTCAGGTGCTGGATGTCGTCGGCGGCGATGCCCGGCCCATGGTCGCGCACCTGGAAGCGAACCCGCTGGCCGACCATTTCCAGGTTCAACTGCACCTCGGTATCGCCGGGGGTGTGGCGCAAGGCGTTATCCAGCAGGTTGCGCACGGCGGCGATGGAGAGCACCGCCGGCATCTGCACCGGCGCTTCGGACACCCCTGGGGTCAGTTGCAGCTTGATCCGCCGGGAATCATGGCTGGCCGCGTCCTGGATCGCCAACCGCGCGACCTGCTCGGCATTGCACTGCACGCCATCGTCGAACGACAGGCTACCCTCCACCCGCGCCAACAGCAGCAACTGCTCCAGGGTTCGATGCAGGCGGTCGGCGCCCTCCTCGGCCCGGGCCAGCGACTGGTCGCGAGCGGCGCCTTCGGTCATGCGCGCGACCTGCAGGTGGGTCTTGATGGCCGTCAACGGGCTGCGCAGTTCGTGGGCGGCATCGCCAGTCAGCCGCCGCTCGCGCTCGAGGGTCTTGCCAATGCGCTGGAATAACTGATTCTGGGTCTCCAGCAGTGGCCGCAGCTCGCTGGGCAGCGGATGGATCTGCAGCGGCTCCAGGGAATCGGCGTTGCGCCGCATCAGCGCGTCGCGCATGCGATTGAGCGGCGCCAGGCCCTGGCCGATACCCAGCCACAACAGGCACAGGCAGCCGAGCAGCGCCACGCCCACCGGCACCGAGGCCGCCAGGAGGATCGACATGTTCAGGGCCTCGCGCTCGATCTGGCGGTCGGCGGTGGTGATACGCACGTCACCTCGGGCCAGGGTGAAGCTGCGCCAGGGCGCGCCGTCGATCATCTGGTCATGGAAACCCATTTTCTCCGCTTCCAGGGCCTGCTCCGGGGTGCCATGGCTGCGCGCCAGGATTTCCCCCCGCAAGGAACTGACCTGGCAGGCCATGCCCCCGGGGATGCTCAACTGCTCGGCGCTGAAGTGCGTGCCGTCGCCCTTGCTGGGCAACGGTGGCAACTGCTCCAGCAGGCCGGCGACCATCCGCGCCGACGCCACCAGGCGCTGGTCGAGGGAAAACATCATCTGGTTGCGCAGGTCGCTGAGCATCCACGCCGCCGCCAGGGCCCAGATCAGGGCGAAGGCCGCGCCGAGGGTCAGGCTCAGGCGCAATCGCAGGCTCATCACTTGGAAGACTCCCCGCCATCGGCAGGCCCCAGGCGATAACCCAACCCGCGCACGGTCTCGACGATCCCGTTGCCCAGCTTGCGCCGCAGGTGATGGATATGGACATTGAGGGCGTTGCTCTCCAGTTCGTCGTTGAAACCGTAGACGCTGTCCTTGAGTTGCTCGGTGGACAACACCCGGCCGCGACTGTGCAGCAGGGCCTGCAACAACGACTGCTCGCGCCGGGACAAGTCCACCGGCTGGCCGTCCAGCAAGGTTTCCCGGCTGCTGGGATCGTACGTCAACCGGCCGTGTTCGATCAGGTTGACGCTGCGCCCCGCCACGCGCCGCAACAGGGTGTGCAGGCGCGCCGCGAGTTCGCGCAGGTCGAAAGGCTTGAGCAGGTAGTCATCGGCGCCGGCCTGCAAGCCATCGACCCGATCGGTCACCGAGTCCCGCGCGGTGAGGATCAACACCGGGATCTCCAGGCCTTGCTGGCGCAGTTGCTTGAGCAGCTTCAGGCCGTCCTCGTCGGGCAGCCCCAGGTCCAGCACCATGACGTCGAACTCGGCCACGCCGACCATCGCCCGCGCCGCCGACGCCGTGGCAACATGCTCAACGGTCAGGCCCTGGGCCGTAAGGCCGGCGACGATGCCGCTGGCGATCAACTCATCGTCTTCGCAGACCAGTACGTGCATGGTAAGCCCCGTGGAAAAAGGTACATTAGGCCGCCGGCCGATTAAGCCGACATTATGCGACGAGTCCGCCCGATTTGGGCGATCATTGCGGCCGAGGCCCGGTTGTCGCCGGGTTAATCGACGGTTAATCGCCGGCCGCCATTGTGCATTCCACTTGCTTCGTTCTAAGGCTTTATCCATGCGTCGATTGTTTTTGTTGTGGCTGTTGCTGATTTCGGGCCTGGCCCAGGCCGCCAATCCCTTCGAGACCAAACCCGATTTCCTGCCGGTGGAAAAGGCCTTCGTGTTCACCTCCGAACGCCTGGATTCCGGCGAAACGCAGCTGTTCTGGCAGATCGCCGATGGCTACTACCTGTACCAGCAACGGCTCAAGTTCGACGGCCTGGCCGAGGCGCAGAAACCCAGGCTGCCGGAGGGTGAAGCCCACAGCGACGAGTTCTTCGGCGACCAGCAGGTCTATCGCCAGGCCTTGGAACTGAAGATCCCGGCCGGTGCCACCGGCAAGGTCAAGGTCGGCTTCCAGGGCTGCGCCGACGCGGGCCTGTGTTACCCACCCCAGACGCAAATCGTCGATCTGGGCGGCGCCGCACCTGTGGCCGCCGGCAACCAGGCGCCGGACCAGGCCCTGGCCAGCGGCCTGCAACAACGGGCATTGGGCTGGAGCCTGCTGGTGTTCTTCGGCCTAGGACTGTTGCTGGCGTTCACTCCATGCTCCCTGCCCATGCTACCGATTCTGGCGGGCCTGGTGGTGGGCAGCGGCGCCGGCCCGCGGCGCGGCCTGGCGCTGGCCGGCAGCTACGTGATCAGCATGGCCCTGGTGTACGCCGCCATGGGCGTATTGGCCGCGTTGCTGGGCGCCAACCTCCAGGCGTTGCTGCAGCAGCCGTGGCTGCTGGGCACGTTCGCGACGATCTTCGTGCTGCTGGCGCTGCCGATGTTCGGTTTCTTCGAGTTGCAGTTGCCGGCCGCCCTGCGCGACCGCTTGGAAAACGCCGGGCGCCAGCGCCGCGGTGGCAGCCTGGTGGGCGCCGGCATCCTCGGCGCACTGTCCGGCCTGTTGGTGGGGCCGTGCATGACCGCCCCGCTGGCCGGCGCGCTGTTGTACATCGCCCAGGGCGGCAATGCGCTGCACGGTGGGCTGATCCTGTTTGCCATGGGCCTGGGCATTGGCCTGCCGCTGTTACTGCTGGTGACCGTGGGCAATCGCTTCCTGCCCAAGCCCGGCGCCTGGATGAACCTGCTCAAGGGCTTGTTCGGCTTCTTGTTCCTGGGCACGGCCCTGTTGATGATTCGCCCGGTGATCGATGGCTCGCTGTGGATCGGGCTGTGGGGCGCGCTGTTGTTGATCGCCGCGTACAGTGCCTGGCGCCAGACCGAAGGTTTTGGCCGCGCCGCCTATGCCTGCGGCAGCGCCTCGTTGCTGTTCGGCCTGTGGGGCAGCGTCCTGGTGGTCGGTGCGGCGGGCGGCAGCGATGACTTCTTCCAGCCGCTCAAGGTCTACACCGCCACCGCGCCGGGCGGCTCGGTCGCCAAGGCCCATGACGCCTTCGTCACGCTCAGTGAGCCGGCGGCCCTGCAACAGCAATTGGACGAGGCCAAGGCCCAGGGCCAGTGGGTGCTGCTGGACTACTACGCCGACTGGTGCGTGTCCTGCAAGATCATGGAAAAACAGGTGTTCGGCCGCGCCGACGTGCAGGACGCCTTGAACGGCGTGCGCCTGCTGCGCCTGGACGTCACCACTGACAACGCCGCCAGCCGCGCGTTGCTGGGCCGCTACCAGGTGCCAGGGCCGCCGAGCCTGTTGTGGATCGGCGCCGACGGTGAAGAACGCCGCAGCCAGCGGATCACCGGGGAAGTCGATGCCAAGGCCTTCCTGGAACGCTGGAACGTCACCCGGGATGCCCGCTGATGCTCACGCTCACCCTCGGCACCTTTGCCATCGCCCTTAACCACCTGCTGCTGATCAGCGCCTTGGCGCTGGCGACCTTCGTGGGCTGGCGGGTCGCCAAGCGCGGTGGCGAGAACCCCGAGTCGGTGCTGTTCGTGCTGTTTTTGCTCGGCCTGCTGGCCGCGCGGGTCGGCTTTGTCGTCGCCTACTGGAACCATTACCAGGACGATGCCTGGCAAATCGTCGACCTGCGCGACGGCGGTTTCCTGGCCTGGCCGGGGGTCGTCGCGGTGTTGATCGGCGCATTGCTGTGGGCGCGGCGGCGCCCGGCCCTGCGCCGGCCGTTGGGTTTCGGCGTCGGCAGTGGCTTGCTGTTCTGGCTGGTGGCGTCCCTGTCGCTGACGATCTACGAACAGGGCACGCGGCTGCCGGACATCGACCTGCGCAGCGCCGACGGGCAGACCGTCAAGCTCGGCGACTATCAGGGCGGCCCTCTGGTGATCAACCTCTGGGCCACCTGGTGCCCGCCCTGCCGGCGTGAAATGCCGGTACTGGAAGAAGCCCAACAGCGGCGTCCGGACCTGACGTTCCTGTTCGTCAACCAGGCCGAAAGCATGCAGAGCGTGAGCACCTACCTCGCCACCCAGGGCTTGAGCCTGGACAACGTGCTGTTCGACGGCAGCGGTCGCCTCGGCCAGGCCGTGGGCTCCATGGCTCTGCCGACGACGCTGTTCTACAGCGCCGACGGTCGCCTGCTGGGCAGCCACCTGGGCGAGCTGTCGGAAGCGAGCCTGGCCCGCGCCCTGGAAAACTTTGAAGCGCCGGGTTCGCCCGTGCCGCCCCACCCTGTCACAAGGAAATCGCCATGCCCCGCCTCCGCCACCTGCTGACCCTGGGCTTTTCGGCCGCGTTGCTGCAAGCGCCACTGCTGCAGGCCGAAGAGCTGCCCGCGGCGATCAAGAAGATCGAAGCCAAGGGCGCGAAGATCATCGGTACCTTCGACGCCCCGGACGGCCTGCGCGGTTACGCGGCGCAATACCAGAACCGAGGCATGGCCCTGTACCTGACGCCGGACGGCCAGCACGTGCTGCTGGGCAACCTGTACGACGCCGACGGCAAGGACCTGAGCGTGGAACCGCTGCAAAAACTGGTGTATGCGCCGATGGCCAAGGCCATGTGGGCGAAGATGGCCGCCAGCCATTGGATCGCCGACGGTAACCCGGACGCGCCGCGCACGGTGTACCTGTTCAGCGACCCGAACTGCCCGTACTGCAACATGTTCTGGGAGCAGGCGCGGCCCTGGGTCAAGGCCGGCAAGGTGCAACTGCGCCACATCATGGTGGGGATCATCCGCGAGGACAGCCCAGGCAAAGCCGCGGCATTGCTGGCGGCCAAGGACCCGGAGAAAGCCCTGGAGACCCACGAGAAGGCCGGCAAGGGCAGCGCCCTCAAGCCCCTCAAGGACATCCCGCCGGCCATCCAGGCGAAAATGGACGCCAACCAGCAGTTGATGGACGAACTGGAACTGACCGCGACCCCGGCGATTTTCTACCTCGACGACAAAGGCGAACTGCAACAACAGCAAGGCGCGCCTTCGCCGGACAAACTGGTGAAGATCCTCGGGCCGAAGTGATGTCGACTGGGCGGGCTTGCTCGCGATAGCGGTCTGTCTGTGCCGGTGATGCTGGCCGGGCGGGCCCCTTCGCGGGCAAGCCCGCTCCCACAGGGATCTTTGTCAGGCGCAGATTATGTGAACATCCCCCATTAATGGTGGGAGCGAGCTTGCTCGCGATAGCGGTCTGTCTGTGCCGGTGATGCTGACTGGGCGGGCCCCTTCGCGGGCAAGCCCGCTCCCACAGGGATCTTTGTCAGGCGCAGATTATGTGAACATCCCCCATTAATGGTGGGAGCGAGCTTGCTCGCGATAGCGGTCTGTCTGTGCCGGTGATGCTGGCCGGGCGGGCCCCTTCGCGGGCAAGCCCGCTCCCACAGGGATATTTGCCAGGCGCAGATTGTTTGAACATCCCCCATTAATTGTGGGAGCAAGCTTGCTCGCGAAGGCCAAGGTCAGCGGCGCAGGAACTCCAGCAATACCTGCGTCACGAACTCCGGGTTTTCCAGGTTGGAGATGTGCCCCGCATCCGGGATCAGCACGTGGGGGCAGCCGATCCGCTCGGCCATCTCCAGCGCTTCGGACGGCGGGCGCGGCTTGTCCTGGTCGCCGCACATCACCAACGTGCGCCCGGCGTCCAGTTCAGTCAGGCGCGGGAGGATGTCGTCCCGGCCAAAAATGATCCGGCCCAGCGGCACGATGCTGTCGCGCAGGCGCTCGGTCGGCAGCGCCGCCAGGGTCGCACGAAACTGCTGGTACAAGGAGGACTGCGGATCGATGCCAGGGCGGAAGAAGATCGGCACGACGATGTCCAACAGCGGTTCGGGAATGCTGCCGCTGGCTTCGATCTTGTCGAACAGCGAGAAGTAGTACTGGCGGGTCGGCTCCGGCTCGACGCCCACGTAGGTGTCCATCAGTACCAGGGACTTGACCCGCGTCGGCGCCGCCAGCGCCAGCCGCGCGCCCCACATCCCGCCCACCGACAGCCCCACCAGGTCGAAGCCGTCGACCTGCAGGTGATCCATCAAGGCCAACGCCTGGCGAGCCAGGTCGTCCAGCGAGGTCATGCCTTCGGGCAGCCGCCCGGATTGGCCATGGCCCCACAGGTCCATGGCGATGACCCGGTAATGCCGGGACAACGCCTCGATCTGCGGCGCCCACATGGTGTGGTCCCACAAATAGCTGCTGCCCAGCAGCACCACCGGGCCATGGCCCTGATCCAGGTAATGAAGCGGTTGTCCGTCAACGGTTGCAAAAGGCATCGGCGACCTCCTTGTATGAATGAAAAAGGCCTGGAGAGACTGGGCCGTGCAAGGCGAGGCGTCAACCTCGGGTTGCGGCGCATCACGCACGACCGCCTTCGCGAGCAAGCCCGCTCCCACAGGGGCTCAGTGTTCACAAGCCTGGTGTGGGAGCGGGCTTGCTCGCGAAGAGGCCCTCACCGCCACCGCCGCCCTACAGCCCCTCCAGCTCGGCCATCAAGTCGTTCAGCCGATCCACCTTCTCCCCGGTGATTTCACTGGCCGCCAGCCCCTCGATGTAACGGGCCAGCGCTTGCACCGTGCTGCATTCGAACATCGCCCGCAGCGGCACCTCGCGTTGCAGGGCCTTTTGCACCCGTGAAGCGATTTGCGTCGCCAGCAGCGAATGCCCGCCCAACTCGAAGAAGTTGTCGCGTACCCCCACCCTCTCGACCTTCAGCACCTCGGCCCAGATGTCCGCCAGGGTCTGCTCCAGTTCATTGCCGGCCGCCTGGTAGTCCTGGCTTTGCAACTGGCCGATCTCCAGGGCCGGCAAGGCCTTGCGGTCGAGCTTGCCGTTGGCGTTGAGCGGCAGGCGCTCGAGCCACAGCCAGTGCAGCGGCACCATGTACTCCGGCAGTTCGGCCCGCAGCCGCTGCTGGATGCGCTCCAGGCGCTCGCTGGGGCTCAGCGCCGAATCGGCGGCCACCAGGTAACCCACCAAATGCTTGCCATGGACGCCTTCCTGCACACCCACCGCCGCGTCGCGCAGCTCGGGTTGTTCGTGCAGACGCGCCTCGATTTCCCCCAGTTCGATGCGATAGCCGCGCACCTTCACCTGATGGTCGATGCGCCCGACGTACTCCAACACCCCGTCAGGGCGCCGCCGGGCCAGGTCGCCGGTGCGGTACAGCCGCTCTCCCGGCGCCCCGAACGGATTCGGCACGAACACCGGCGCGGTGCGCAAAGGATCGCTGACATACCCGCGCCCCACCCCGGTGCCAGCCACGCACAACTCGCCGACGGCGCCCAACGGCACCAGGTCCAGCGCGCCGTCGAGCAGGTACAAGCGGTTGTTGTCGGTGGGCGTGCCGATCGGCAGGTAGGTGCCACGGGTCGAGGCCAGGTCCACGCGGAAGAACGCCACGTCATCGGAGCACTCCGCCGGACCGTAGGCGTTCACCAACCCGATGGCCGGGTAGCGCAACAGCCATTGGTGGGCCAGCTCCGGTGGCATCGCCTCGCCGGTGGGCAGCATCCAGCGCAGGCCATCCAGGCCGATGCGCTCCTGGGCGAGCATGCCCTGGATCAACGACGGCACGCTTTCCAGCACTGTGATGCCCTGGTGCTGCACGTGTTGCAGCAAGCCTTGCGGGTCATGGGCGATGGCATTGGGCACGATGTCCACCCGGGCGCCGAACAGCGGCCCGGCGAGGAACTGCCACACCGAAATGTCGAAGCTCTGGGAGGCTGTCTGGGCGATCACGTCGGCTTCGCTCAACGCCAGGTACGGCACCTTGCTGAGCTGATTGTTGAGCATGCCCCGTTGTTCCACCATCACGCCCTTGGGCAATCCGGTGGAGCCGGAGGTGTAGATGACGTAAGCCAGGTGCTCCGGCCCGCTGTAGATACCAGGGTTTTGCACCGACGCAGCGCTGGCCTGCACCTCTTCCCACACCAATAGCTTCGGCCGCCCGGAACAGGCGAACGCGTCCAGCAGGGCCAACGCCTGGGCGCGGCAGGCCTGGCTGCACACCAGCAACGGCGTGCGGCTCAGCTCGATGATTCGCCCCAGGCGCTGGCTCGGCAGGCCCGGGTCCAGGGGCAGGTAGCCGGCACCGGCCTTGAAGCTGCCGATGATCATGCCCAACAGGTCCGCGTCCCGCTCGGCCAGCAACGCCACCGGCTGGTCGGGACCGACGCCGGCGGCCACCAGCGCATGGCCGAGGCGATTGCTGCGGGCGTTCAGTTGCGCATAGGTGTGCGTCACGTCCAGGCAACTGACGGCGATGCGCTGGGGATGGGTCGCCACCTGGGCTTCGAACAGTTCGACGTAGCTGTGTTCCAGCGGGTAGGCCCGCTCGCTCCGGTTGCAGCCATGCACCAGCAAGTCCCGTTCCTGGGCGCCAATCAACGGCAGCTCGGCCATCTCCCCGTGGAACCCGTCCACCAAGGCCAGCAACAGGCGCTTGAACTCCGCCAACAAGCCCTGGACGGTGGATTCGTTGAAGTAGCGCTGGTCGTAGGAAAGGTGCAGACCCAGGTCATCCCCCGGATAGCAAACCGCGGTCAGCGGGAAGTTGGTGTGGGTGCGGCCCGAGTCCGAGGTGGCATTGAGACTCTGGGCGCGGTCCAGTACCGAGACCTCCACCGGTGCGTTCTCGAACACGAACAGGCTGTCGAACAGCGGCTGACCCTTGGGCAACTCGCTGACCTCCTGGATGCTCACCAACGGCAGGTATTCGTACTCACGCAACTGCATGTTGCTGTCCAGCAGGCCGCCGAGCCACTGGCGCACACTGCACGGCTGATGGTCCTCGGGCATCTGCACCCGCAAGGCGACGCTGTTGATGAACAGGCCCACGGTGCGCTGCATCTGCGGCAGTTCCACCGGACGCCCGGCCACGGTGACGCCGAACAGCACGTCGCGGTCGCCGCTCACACGCCGTAGCACCAGGGCCCACGCGCCCTGGGCAAAGGTATTGACCGTCAGTTGATGGGCCTGGGCCAGTTCCCGCAGGCGCGCACCGTCCCGGGCATCGAGGCGGGTGTAGCAGTCGCCGACGATCATGCCGCCGCTGTCACCGGCGTGTTCGCGCAGGAACGGCCGGTCGGCGGGGATCGGTGTGGTCCGCTCGAAGCCTTGCAGGTTGCGCTGCCACCACTGCCGGGCCTCGGCCAGGCTCTGGTGCTGCAACCAACCGATGTAGTCGCGGTAGCGCGGCGGCACGGCCAACCGGGATTCGCGGCCCTCACCGAGGGCCGTGTAGAGCTCGAAGAAATCGTCCATCAGCAGCGAACGGCACCAGGCATCGATGAGGATGTGGTGGTTGCTCATCATGAACCAGTAGCGCGCCGCGCCGACCCGGATCAGGCGCAAGTGGAACGGCGCCTGGTTCAACAGATCGAAACCGGCCTCGCGCTCGTCCTTGAGCAAGGTTTGCAGCCTGGCTTCTTGCTGGTCTGGCGACACCTCGCTCCAATCGAGGTAATCCACCGGCGTGCGACCGGGCTTGTGGATGATTTGCAGCATGTCTTCGCCCACGTTCCAGCAGAACGAGGCGCGCAGGGCTTCGTGCCGGGCGATGACCGCTTGCCAGGCCTGGGCAAAACGCTGCGGGTCGAGTTCGCTGTTGATGCGGTAACGGTCCTGCATGTAGTACAGGCCGGTGCCTGGTTCCAGCAAGGTGTGCAGCAACATGCCTTCCTGCATCGGCGTCAGCGGGTAGACATCCTCGATCTGCGCGGCGGGAACCGGCAGGCTGTCGAGCTGGCCCTGGGTCAGTTTCGCCAGGGGGAAATCCGAGGGCGTCAGGCCGCCCGCTTCATCCGAGAGGCAATGGGCGATCAGTTGCCGCAGCTCATCGAGGTAGGCCTCGGCCAGGTGGGCGATCGCGTGTTCGTCGTGGCGTTCGCGGCTGTAGGTCCAGCGCACCACCAACTCGCCACCGCTGACCTGGCTGTCGACGCTCAGTTCGTTGGGCAGCGGCGCGTCGGCGTCGTGGATCGCCCCCAGGGGTGCGTCCAGCGCTCGGAACAGTGCGTCGTGGCCCAGGGTCTGGTCGAGCTGGCCCAGGTAGTTGAAGGTGATCGACGCTCGCGGCAAGACGGCCATGGCCTCGCGCGAGGCCTCGTCGGCCAGGTAGCGCAGCACGCCATGGCCGAGACCTTTGTGGGGCACGGCGCGCAGCTGTTCCTTGATGGCCTTGATCGAGGCCCCCAGATCGTTGACCTCGGGGCGCAGGCGCAGCGGGTAGACGTTGGTGAACCAGCCCACGGTGCGGGTCAGGTCGAGGTCATCGAACAGCGCCTCGCGGCCGTGCCCTTCGAGCTGGACCAGCACCGACTCATGGCCGCTCCAGCGGCACAGCACCCGGCTCAACGCCGTGAGCAACAGGTCATTGACCTGGGTGCGGTAGGCACTCGGCGCCTGTTGCAGCAGTTGCCGGGTCAGCTCGCGGTCCAGGTGCACGCTGACGGTTTGCGCGTGACGCTCCAGGCGACCGCCGTCAGGGTGCGCGCACGGCAGCGCCTGCGCCGGGCCACTCAAGCGTTCTCGCCAGCCGTCCAATTCTTCGCGCAGGGATTCGCTGCCGGCGTAAGCCTGCAGGCGCGCCGCCCAGTCACGAAACGGGCTGGTCTTGGCCGGCAACTGCGGCGCCTGGCCGGCGGCCAGCTGGCGGTAGGCGGTTTGCAGATCGTCCATCAGCACCCGCCACGACACACCGTCAACCACTAGGTGATGGATGACGATCAACAGCCGTTGCCGGCCTTCGGGCAACTGCGCCAACAGCGTGCGTAGCAACGGCCCGGTGGGCAGCTCCAGACTGCGCTGCGTTTCGGCGAACAAGCTCTCGCAGGCTTCCAGGGACGTGACCTGGACAGACTCCAGCCACCGCGCCTCGGCCAGCGGCTGGTGTGCGGCGCGCCAGTGTCCGGTGGTGGCGTCGAAGCCCAGGCGCAAGGCATCGTGCTGTTCCACTACGCTGCGCAGCGCCTGCTCCAGGCACTGCGGGTCGAGGGCGCTGGTCGGTTCCAGCAACAGCGCCTGGTTCCAGTGATGACGGTTCGGCATCGGCGTTTCGAAGAACCAATGCTGGATCGGCGTCAGCGCCGACTCACCGCTCACCAGGCCCTGCTCGGCGCGCACCTGCTCGACATGACTGGCCACGGCCGCCAGGGTCTGCACGGTCTGGTGCTGGAACAAGTCCCGGGGCGTGAAATGAATGCCCTGCTGCCGGGCGCGACTGACGACCTGGATGGACAGGATCGAATCGCCGCCCAGTTCGAAGAAGTTGTCGTTGAGGCCGACCTGCGCGACGTTCAGCACCTCGCCCCAGATCGTCGCCAGGGTCTGCTCCAGGGCACTGGCCGGCGCCACATAGTGCTGGCGGTTGAGCTCCGGGTCCGGCGCCGGCAAGGCGCGGCGGTCGAGCTTGCCGTTGGCGGTCAGTGGCATGTTCGCCAGCAGGATCAAGTGCGTGGGCACCATGTAGTCCGGCAGTTGTGCCTTGAGCTGGCTGCGCAAGGCTTCGCGCAATGCCGCCTGTTGCCCGGCGTCCTGTTCGGCGATATCGCTCACCAGATAGGCCGCCAGTTGCTTGCCTCCTGGCAGGTCAAGGGCGAGCACCACCGCTTCGCGAATCGCCGGGTGTTCCAGCAGGCGGGTTTCGATTTCCCCCAGTTCGATGCGGAACCCCCGGACCTTCACCTGGTGGTCGATCCGCCCGAGGTATTCCACCTGGCCATCGGCGCACTGGCGCACCAGGTCGCCGGTGCGGTACAGGCGCCCGCCAGCAGTGGCGAACGGGTCGGCGACGAAGCGCTCGGCGGTCAAGCCCGGACGCTGGTGATACCCCTGGGCCAATCCCGCACCGCCCACATACAACTCGCCCGTGACGCCCTGGGGCACCAGTGCCAGGTGCGCGTCGAGGATGTAGGCCACCCGCGCGCCGACCACGCTGCCGATCGGCACGCTCGCAACGCCCTCCTCCAATCGCTCCGGCGCCAGGCTCGCCAACGGCATCACCACGGTTTCGGTCGGGCCGTAGGCGTTGAAGAACAGGCTCGGGCTGAATGCCGCCCGGATCCGTTGCAGGTGCTCCCCCGTCAGCGCTTCGCCACCGGTGATGCACATGCGCACCGGCAGGGTTTGCCCGTGGCTCGCCAGCCATTGCGCCAACTGGCTGCCATAGCTGGGGGTGAAGCCGAGGACGTTGACCCGATGCGCGCGAATCAACCCGCAGATGCCCTCGGCGTCCCACTGCCCCTGGGCCCGCAAGACCACCTGGGCACCGCTGAGCAGCGGCACCAGCAGGCGCTCGGTGGCGGCGTCGAAGTTGATCGAATAGAAATGCAGCTCGCAATCGTCCGGGCGCATGCCGAAGCGTTGGATCACGGCCTGGCAGTGCATGGCGATTTCCCCGTGGGACACCACCACGCCCTTGGGCTGGCCGGTGGAACCGGAGGTGTAGATCAGGTAGGCCGGGTGCTGCGGCAAGGTGTTCGACGGCGGCGCCTGGTCCGGGTATTGCGCCAGCGCCGGGCTGTCGTCTTCCAGGCACCAGCACGCCACGCCGTCGGGCAACGGACCGAGGGCCTGGAACAGGGCCCGGTCACTGAGCAGCAAGCCGACGCCGCTGTCCGCGATCATGTAGTGCAAGCGGTCCAGCGGATACTCCGGATCCAGCGGCACGTAGGCGCCGCCCGCCTTGAGGATCGCCAACAGGCCGATGACCATCTCCAGCGAACGCTCCAGCGCCAGGCCCACCCGCACCTGCGGCCCGACGCCGCGCTCGCGCAGCACCCAGGCCAGGCGATTGACGCGGCGGTCCAGCTCGCCGTAGCTCAGGGTCTGCTCGGCGAAGGTCAGGGCCGGCGCTTCGGGCCGGGCCTGGACCTGTTTGTCGAACAACCCGTGGAGGCACTGGTCCAGACGATGCTCACCGGGTTCGACCCCGAGGCTGTCGAGCAACTGTTGCTGTTCCTCGGCGGCCAGCAGCGGCAGTTCACCCAGGCACCGGGCCGGGTCGGCCAGCAGCGCCTCCAGCAGATTGCGCCAGTGCCCGGCCATGCGGGCGATGCGCGGCTCGTCGAACAGGTCGGTGCTGTAGGTCAGGCAGCAACCCAGGCGATGATCGAGGTCGGTGACCTCCAGGTTGAGGTCGAACTTGGTGGCCCGGGCGTCGTTGGCCAGGTATTCGACGCTCATCCCGGCCAACGTGCGGCGCTGCTGGAATTCCCAGCGCTGCACGTTGCACATCACCTGGAACAGCGGGTTGTAGGCGGCGCTGCGTGGCGGTTGCAGGGCTTCGACCAAGTGATCGAACGGCAAGTCCTGGTGAGACTGGCCTTCGATCACCGTGTGCCGCACCTGTTCGAACAACTCGCTCACGGTCATCTGCCCGTCGAGTTGGCAGCGCAGCACCTGGGTGTTGAGGAATGCGCCGATCAGCCCTTCGCTTTCTGGGCGAATGCGGTTGGCCACCGGCGCGCCGATGCGCAAGTCGGTCTGGCCGCTGTAGCGATAGAGCAGCACCGCGAGGGCGGCGGTCATGGTCATGAACAGGGTCAGGCCGTGTTCGGCATTGAAGGCACGCACCCGCGCCGCCAGGTCATCGCTGAGGTCGAAACGAAACAGCTCGCCGCGATGGCTTTGCACTGGCGGGCGCGGACGATCGCCGGGCAACTCCAGCAGCGGGTGTTCGTCGCCCAGTTGCGCGGTCCAGTAGTCCAGTTGGCGTTGCCGCTCGCCGGACTCCAGCCACTGGCGCTGCCAGACGCTGTAGTCCAGGTACTGCACCGGCAAGGGCTCCAGGGGCGACTCGCGGTCATCGACAAACGCTTCGTACAAGGCGCTCAATTCGCGGGCGAAAATGTCCATCGCCCAGCCTTCGGTGACGATGTGGTGCAGGGTCAGCACCAGGTAATGTTCACGCTCGCCGGTCTTGACCAGGCAGGCGCGCAGCAATGGCCCGGTTTCCAGGTCGAAGGGCCGGTGGGCCTCGCTGTCCGCCAACTGCTGCACGCGTTGCTCACGGACGTCGGCGGCCAGGGTCGAGAAGTCCTTCCAGTCCATGCGCAGGCCTGTCTCGGCGTGCACCTGTTGCCGGGCAACCCCGTCGATGCTCGGGAAGGTGGTGCGCAAGGTTTCGTGGCGCAGGATCAACGCCTGCAACGCCGCCTCGAAGCGCCCGACGTCGAGCACCCCGCGCAGGCGCGCCATGCCGCCGACGTTGTAGGCCGGGCTGTCCGGCTCCATCTGCCAGAGGAACCACATGCGTTGCTGGGAATAGGACAGCGGCACCGGTTGGCCGCGGTCGACCTGCTCGATGGGGGGCTGGCGGTTGGTCTGGCCGCTGGCCTGGATCAAGCGCACCTGTTCGGCGAAGGCGCCCAACTCGCTGGCCTCGAACAAGGCCCGCAACGGCAGCTCGACGTCGCAGGCCTGGCGGGTGCGGGAGATGATCTGGGTCGCCAGCAGCGAATGGCCGCCCAAGGCAAAGAAATCATCCCGCAGGCCAATCCGTGCAAGCCCCAGGACGTCGCGCCAGATTCCGGCGATCTGCTGTTCGAGGGCGCTGGTCGGCTCGACGTGTTCGCGCACCTGCCAGTGCGGCTCGGGCAAGGCGCGCCGGTCGAGCTTGCCGCTCGGGCCCAGGGGCATGGCGTCCAGGCGCAGCAGTTGGGCCGGTACCATGTAGTCCGGCAACTCGGCGGCCAGCGCGGCCTTGAGCCGGGCGTGGATGGCATCCTGGTCTTCGGTGACATCGGGGGCGGTGTAGTAGCCGATCAGTTGCGGGCCCGCCGACGTATCCCGCACCAACACCGCAGCCTGGGCGACACCGGCCTGGGCCAACAGCCGCGCTTCGACTTCC
Organism: Pseudomonas sp. MS646; assembly: GCF_036693845.1. Classification (NCBI taxonomy): domain Bacteria; kingdom Pseudomonadati; phylum Pseudomonadota; class Gammaproteobacteria; order Pseudomonadales; family Pseudomonadaceae; genus Pseudomonas; species Pseudomonas sp. MS646. Next base: position 1,949,909 of record NZ_CP144763.1, on the reverse strand, counting down.
TGGGGCTCGACGCGAAAGCCTCGTAGCTTGACCTGTTGGTCGAGGCGCCCCAGGTACTCGATCACGCCCTCGGCGTTCCAGCGCGCCCGGTCGCCGGTGCGGTATAGCCGCGTGCCCGCCTCGCCCAGCGGGTCGGCGACAAAGCGCTCGGCGCTCAGGCCGGGACGGGCAAGGTAACCACGGGCCAATCCCAGGCCACCGATGCACAATTCGCCCGGCACACCGGCCGGCACGGGATTGAGTTCGTCATCGAGAATGCGGCACAGCACGTTGCCCAGCGGCCGACCGATCGGCGAGTGCTCGCCATCGGCCTCGGTGCAGTGCCAGTGGGTGACGTTGATGGCTGTTTCGGTCGGGCCGTAGCGATTGTGCAATTGCGCAGCCGGCAGGTGCGCCAGCACCCGGTTGCGCAGCTCGGCCGACAAGGCTTCGCCACCGCAAAAGACGCGACGCAGGCTGGTGCAACGGGCGCTCAGCGGTTCGTCGATGAACAGGCTGAGCAGCGGCGGCACGAAGTGCAGCGTGGTCACGCCAAACCGTTGCACCAGTTGGGCGATGCGGTGCGGGTCGCGGTGTTCCCCCGGGCCGGCAAGCACCAGTTGGCTGCCGGTGAGCAGCGGCCAGAAGCATTCCCACACCGACACGTCGAAGCTGATCGGCGCTTTTTGCATCAGCACGTCGGTTTCATCCAGCCCATAGGTGGCCTGCATCCATTGCAGGCGCTCCGCCAGGGCCGCGTGAGTGTTGCCCACGCCCTTGGGCTGGCCGGTGGAGCCGGAGGTGTAGATCACGTAGGCCAGGTGATCGCCATGCAGGTACAGGCCCGGTGGGTTGCTCGGCCATTGCTCCAGGTGCAGGGCGTCCAGGGCGATGACGCTGACGCCCGCGCAGGCGGGCAAACGATCGAGCAAGGCGCTCTGGGTCAGCAGCAGTTCGACACCACTGTCCTCAAGCATGTAGGCCAGGCGCTCGGCCGGGTAATCGGCATCCAGCGGCACATAGGCACCGCCGGCCTTGATGATCGCCAGCACGCCGACGAGCAACTGCGGCGAACGCTCGGCGGCAATCGCCACGCAGACATCCGGGCCAACGCCTTTGTCGCGCAGGTAGTGCGCCAGTCGATTGGCCTGGGTGTGCAACTCGGCGTAGTCCAGGCGACCGCCGTCCCACAGCAACGCTGTGTGCCGCGGCGTGCGCCGGGCCTGTTCGTTCAACAGCTCCGGCAACCACTGGCTGGCCGGCGCGCACGGCGCCGCGCTCCACTGCCGTTGCTGGGCGTATTCATCGGCGCCGAGCAACGGCAGTTCGCCGATGGCTTGTTGCGCATCGGCACAGACCGCGCGCAACAGGTTGCCGTAATGCTCGGCCAGGCGAGCGATGGTCGAGGCCTCGAACAGTTCGTCGGCGTAGTCGAACGACAGGGTCAGCCGGCCGTGGCGATCCTCTTCGCTGTGCAATTGCAGGTCGAACTTGGCTTCGCGACTGTGCCACGGCAACTCATCGGCCAGCAGCCCCGGCAGGCGACGCAAGGCGCCCAGGTCGCGTTGCTGATGGTTGAACATCACCTGGAACAGACCCTGCTCCCGAGCCTGGGGAAACGCTTCCAGCAATTGCTCGAACGGCAGGTCCTGGTGGGCCTGGGCGCCCAGGGTGGCCTCCCGCGCCTGGCCCAGCAACGCGGCGAACGGCTGCCGCGAATCCACCTGTCCGCGCAGCACCTGGGTGTTGATGAAGAAGCCGATCAGACCCTGGGTTTCCAGGCGTGGCCGGTTGGCATTGGGCACGCCGATGCGGATGTCGGCCTGGCCGGTGTAACGCTGCAGCAGGACCTGGAAAACCGCCAGCAACAACATGAATGGCGTCGCGTCGTGGGCCAGGGCCGTTTGCCGCACTGCGTCGCTCAGGGCCTTTTCCAGGCGCAAGCCATGCCGCGCGGCACTGCGCCGAGAGTGGGCGCGGCGGGGATGATCCGTGCTCAGCGCAAGAGTCGGGTGCTCATCGCCCAGTTGCTGCCGCCAGTAGGTCAATTGGCGTTCGGCCTCGCCCTCGGCGAGCCACTGGCGCTGCCAGTTGCCGTAGTCGGCGTACTGCAACGGCAGCGGCGCCAACGCGGCAACCTGCCCCTGGCAGGCCGCCGCGTACAGCCGCGAGAACTCATCGACCAGGATGTTCATCGACCAGCCGTCGGCGATGATGTGGTGCAGCGTCACCAGCAGGTGGTGGTCCTCGTCGTCCAGACGCACCAGGCGGACCCGCAGCAACGGGCCCTTTTCCAAGTCGAACGGGGTGCTGGCTTCTTCCTCCCGGATCTGGCGTGCGCGGGCGTCGCGCGCGTCCCTCGGCAGGTCGCGCAGGTCGAATACCGGCACGTTGAACTCCACCGCCGGATCAATCTGTTGCAGGGCGACGCCGTCACGTTCCAGGAACCGCGTGCGCAAGGATTCGTGGCGCTCGATCAGGTGCTGGAAGCTGCCACGCACGGCGTCTTCATCCAGCTCACCGCGCAGGTGCAAGGCGCCGGGAATGTTGTAGGCGCTGCTCGCGGGATCAAGCTGCCAGGTGATCCACAAACGGTTCTGCGCCAGGGACTGCGGCAGCGCGTGGTGGCGCGCCAAGGTGCCGATGGGGTCCTGGGCCCGACCATTGGCCGAGGGCAGGCTGGCCACCGCGGCGGTGAAGGCGGCCAGGGTCGGGGCCTCGAACAGCAACCGCAGGTTCAGCGCCATTCCCAGGGCTTCACCCAACCGTGCAATCACCTGGGTCGCGGCGATGGAGTTGCCGCCCAGCAGGAAGAAATGATCGTCAGCCTGGACCTGTTCGACCTGCAACTGCTCGCACCAGAGCTGGCCGATCAGCGTTTGCAGGGACGTTGACGGCCCGGCCTCGGCGACCGCCTCCGTGGCCTGCGACGGAAACCGCGCATAGCTGTCGAGGCTGCCGTCCGCCAACCGGGCACGGCAGGCCGAGCGCTGCAACTTGCCGCTGGACGTCTTGGGCAAGGCGCCGGGGTTGAGCAGCGCCACCACGCTCGGGGCTTGCTGGCAGGCCTCGGCCACGGCTTGGCGAATGGCCTTGATCAAGGTGTCGGGCGCCAGGAGTTTCTGCACGCTGCGGCTGATTTCCACGGCAATGCCAATGCCTTCCTCACCGTGGTCATCGACCGCGAACGCTGCCACCCGGCCCTTGCGCACCGCCTCGACCTCGCGCTCGACGGCTTGCTCGATGTCCTGGGGATACAGGTTGTGCCCGCGCACGATGAGCAAGTCCTTCAGGCGGCCGGTGATGAACAGCTCGCCGCCGCGCAGGAAGCCCAGGTCGCCGGTGCGCAGCCAGGTGCGACCGGCGTGCTGGACGAACGTCTGGGCGCTGGCTTCGCGATTGCGCCAGTAGCCGTGGGCGATGCTGGGCCCGGCGGCCCAGACTTCGCCGACCTGGTTGTCTTCGCGCACCTGTAACGTGGTGGGTTCGACGATCAGCACGGCATGGCCCGGCTGGCTGACACCGCAACTCATCACCGCACTGCCCTGCCCCGGCTCGACACGGTTGAGCGCCAGTGCCGCGTCGTCCACCCGTAGCGAAGGAATGCCTTGGCGACGCGGCGTGCCGGCCACGAACAGGGTGGCTTCCGCCAAACCATAGGAGGCCATGAAACTGGCCTCGGTGAAGCCGCACGGGGCGAACTTTTCAGCGAAGCGTTGCAGTGTATCGAGGCGAATCGGCTCGGACCCCGAATAGGCCACGCGCCAACCGCTCAGGTCGAGACGCTCCAGGGCCGCCTCACTGACCCGCTCGCTGCACAGCCGGTAGGCGAAGTCCGGGCCACCGCTGATGGTGCCACCGTACTCGCTGATCGCTTCGAGCCAGCGCAGGGGCCGGGCCAGGAAGTAGCCAGGCGACATCAGTACGCACGGCACACCGCTGAAAACCGGCTGCAACAGCCCACCAATCAGGCCCATGTCGTGGTACAGCGGCAGCCAGCTGACGATGACGTCATCGGGGTTCAGGTCGATGCCGAAACCCTGGCGGATCAACAGCTCGTTGGCCACCAGGTTGCCGTGGCTGACCTGCACGCCCTTGGGCAAGGCGGTGGAGCCGGAGGTGTATTGCAGGAAAGCGATGTCATCGTCCTGCAACGTGGGTGGCAGCCATTGCTCGGCGAGCCTGGGCTGCAACGTATCGACGCACAGCACCGGCGGCGCCGATTCGAGGGCTTGCAAGGGCTCGCGCAAATCGCTGCTGGTGAGCAACAGGCGCGGCTCGGCGTCGGCGATGATCGACAGCAGGCGCTCCTGGTGATGACGGCGCGCGGACTCCGGTGGATAGGCCGGCACCGCGATCACGCCGGCGTACAGGCACCCAAAGAACGCCGCGACGTAATCCGGGCCGCTGGGGAACAACAGCACCGCACGTTCGCCGAACGCCGCTTCGGCCTGCAGTGCGGCGGCGATGGTTCGGGCACGCACATCCAGGTCGCGGTAACTCAACACCACACCCTGCTCCGGGGTATCGGCAAGGAAGCGCAGGGCCACCCGGTCCGGCGTCAACGCGGCGCGGCGCTGGAGGGCATGGGCCAGGGTGCTGGGGAGTTCGAACGCGTCGGTCATGAGGTTTCCTGCCTGAAATTCGGCTTGCAAGTGGTATCGGGTGTTCTTCCATCCAACCAAGGGAACGGATGCCACGGGCAAAGAATTAGTCGGCGATCGCGTGCGCCAACCCTGTCAGGGGTGTGATCCGACTGCGGCAATGGGTCGCGCTTCAGGCGCTGGACTTACACGCTGCAATAATTCTTTTTCTCAATTGACAATCATTATCATTAAGCCTAATTTGGCGCTCGATGCGTAGGACAGGTCGGACAGATCAGTCGTCCTGCTAACTTTTTGCAGCAAGGTGAATTCCATGACGGAACAAGTATCCACAAGCAGGTGTGAGTCACCGTTACTTCAGGCGTTCGTCGATAATCGCTTGATCCTGGTCAAGATTGCCGCGCGTATCACCGGGTGCCGGTCCCGCGCGGAAGATGTGGTGCAGGACGCGTTCTTCCGACTGCAATCGGCACCGCAGATCACCTCGTCGTTCAAGGCACAGCTCAGCTACCTGTTCCAGATCGTGCGCAACCTGGCGATCGACCACTACCGCAAGCAGGCGTTGGAGCAGAAATACGCGGGGCCGGAAGAGGAAGGCTTGAACGTGGTGATCCAGGGTGCGTCGCCGGAAACCTCCCACATCAACTTCTCCACGCTGGAGCACATCGCCGATGCGCTCACCGAATTGCCCAGCCGAACCCGCTATGCCTTCGAGATGTACCGCCTGCACGGCGTGCCACAGAAAGACATTGCCAAGGAACTGGGCGTCTCGCCGACCCTGGTGAACTTCATGATCCGCGACGCCCTGGTGCATTGCCGCAAGGTGTCCGGGGTACGCGGGGACACCTTCGCCCGGCGATAAGCGCCGGGCCATCGGATAGCTCCTTCGCGGGCGGACTCGCTTGCACAGGTGTCCGCCGCACGCCCTGCCCTACATCAGTGAGCAACGGTCAAAAAACCGCTCCCGCCCCAGGATCATCAGCGCGGCGCGCTTGTGGGGGAAGTCGAATTCCTTTTCACAGTGGAAACACTGGTTGTGCAGGTGCCCGATCATCCGCGCGTTGTCAGCCCGGGGTTCGGCCACCACGCGCTGGGTGCGCGGGTCGTCGAGGAACAGGTAATGCACCAGCGCCGACAACCAGCTCGCCACCTTGTGCGGCCCGCGGTGCTGTTCCTCGCCCACCAGCATGTGGATGCCGCGATCGTAGTGCCCGGCCTCATAGAACGGCGCAATACGGTCTTCCTTGGCCCAGTAGGCTTCGAAATAGGCGAACGGCTGGTCATCGAAACAGCCGATCAGGGTCAGCACACGGGGATCGTCCGCCAGCGTGTCCAGGTACTCGCGATGCTGCGCCAGGGTGCCCTCCTCCTGCCAGAAGCTCGCCACCCGCGGGCTGTTCTGCCAGCGGTTGAAACGCTCCAGGTCCTGCTCGATCTCCAGGGTACGCAGTGATACCCAGGCGCCCAGCCGCGCGTCGAAGCGCCGGTACACCTCGCCACGCGGCTTGACCGGCCGGCGCGGATGACGCCGGCCATCGGTGATGATCATCTGCTGCGGGTAACTGCCATTGAACGACTCCCCCAGCCAGGGTTGCGGCAACTGCCAGAACATCGTGCGCTCGCAGACGTATTCGCCGGGACGCCCGGCGCTGGTCAACAGGCCACTGAGCAAGGCTTCGCCGGGGCGCTCCTGAAGGTGCCAGACCAGGCGTCGACAGTCCGGGTCACGGGCAAACAACCAGTAGCAGGCCGCCCAGAGCGCCGGGCCCACGGGACGGTCGTGGACCTCCTGCAAGTGGACATGCAACTCGGGCCCGCGCTCCAGGCGCAGCCGGATCAGCGGCGCGCCTTCAAGCATCAGGCTCAGGTGGCGTTCGGTTTCATCGGCGCCGAGACGGCGCCCGCCGGGCAGGGGCAACGCCATGGGCTGGTTGAGATTGGACATGGAAAGGGGCTCGCGTAGTCGTCGGTAGTCAACGAGGGACGTGAGCCGCGCCGGGAAATTTAGGGCCCGCTCAGTGGGCGTGCGTGGGCACCAGCTCGATCTGGTACGGCTTGAAGATCTTCAACAGCTGGCCGTTGTCCCGCAGCGTCTGCAACAGTTGCGCAAACGCCTCGCTGGTAATGGGTGCCTGGGGCCGGATCAGGGCGTAATGGTGGTAGACCTGATCGATACGCTCGGACACCAGCAATTGCGGGCCGACCTCAGGATTGCGCAGCACATAATCGTTGAGGTACGAGCGAGTCACCAAGGCGATGTCGGCGCGCCCGCGCAAGACCATCAGCAGGTTGCTGTCGTGGGAGTACGTCAGGGTGGCGTTGTACTGGCCGGCGAGGAACTTGGGGTCGGCGTTGAATTCGGCAAAGGCGTAGTGGTAACCGCTGAACAGCGCCAGGCGCTTGCCCCTCAGGTCGGCGAAATAATTCTGCTGGCGGTCCGGCTGGCGCTGGGCGACGAACACCTCGGCGTCCTCCAGCCCCATGTCGACAGCCGTATGCGGCACATCCTGCCAGCCCCAGTCGGGGTTCTCGAAAATCGCCATGTCGACCCGGCCCTGCTTGAAGTCGTTGAAGCGGCGAGGTATGGAGGTCGGGACCAGGACGAACTGGTAGGTTGCCTGCGATTGATTCAAGGCCTCCACCATCTGCGGCAGCAGGCCCGTGTCGGCACCGTTCTCGGGACGAACGGTGTAGGGTGGAAAATGCGCGGCACCGATTCGGACCAATTGCGCCGCCGAGGCCGGCAACGCCAGGAAAGCGGCCAGGGCAGCCAGCAGCACACGGGAAGTCATCCCCATCGGCGAAAACGTCAAGATCCCCACTCCCCAAAAGTACCCGTCAATACAATCAAGCTAGGCGGTTTCAGCCGCTTAGCCAGCCCTATGGCGATTTAAAGCACCGTTTGATTATTGTTTTTCTTCAAGCACCAGGATCAGGGCTTGCTCGGCCAGCTCATCGAGACTCAAGTTGCCTTCGGCGCGAAACCAGGTGGTGGTCCAGGACAATGCGCCGGTGAGGAAACGTCGGGTAATGAACACGTCTCCGCGAATATACCCGGCCGCCTTGGCCTGGCCCAGAACCTCGAGCCACAAGTCTTCATAAATGTCGCGCAGGGCCAGCACCTGCCGTTGCCCGTCCTGGGACAGCGAGCGCCATTCGTAGACCAACACGGCCATCGCCTCGCCGGTGCCGCCCATGATCGACTGCAATTCACAGCGGATCAGCGCCAGTACCCGTTCGCGCACGCCACTCGCCTCGGCCAGCGCGGCCCGCATCAACGCCGTGTTGTAGCGCACGGTTTCCTCCATCACCGCCCGCAGGATCTCGTCCTTGCTCTTGAAATGGTGAAAGATGCTGCCCGACTGGATGCCCACGGCGCTCGCCAGGTCGCGCACGGTGGTGCGTTCGAAGCCCTTGTTGCGAAACAGATGGGCAGCGCTCTGGAGCAGTTTGCCACGCGCGCTCTGCGGGTCGGTCAGCTGCCCGTTGTCGACCAGCTCGTGCATCACATCCAGGGCTTTTTGCTCGTCCACCCATTCTCTCCTACAGTCGATCAACCTATGCGCGGCCGCGTCCCAATCAACAGAGCTGCGCGGGCAATTTAAGCCGACCCAGGCCACCAAGCAAGCGCTCGGGTGGAAAACCCGCAGCCGTTTACAGACCAAGCGCTTGCTTGGTAGTCTCGGACCACGCTTGCCGGAGGGAATCTCATGCCAGGAACGATCCGCATCGGTTGCGCCAGCGCCTTCTGGGGCGATACCTGCAGCGCCGCCGCACAACTGGTCGAAGGAGGCGCGCTGGACTACCTGGTGTTCGACTACCTGGCGGAAGTCACGATGTCGATCCTGGCCGGGGCGCGCCTGAAGGATCCCCAGGCCGGCTATGCCACGGACTTCATCGAGGTGCTCACGCCACTGCTCCCGCGCTTGCACGCCGAGCGGATCCGCGTGATCAGCAACGCCGGCGGAGTCAATCCCCAGGCCTGCGCCGAGGCGCTGCAAGCGGCGTGTGACCAGGCGGGCGTGCCGTTGAAGATCGCCGTGCTGCTGGGCGATGACTTGCAAGGGCAATGGGATCGGCTCGCCGGCCAGGGCCTGCGCGAGATGTTCAGCGGCGAGCCCCTGCCGCCCGCGTGCGTGTCCAGCAACGCCTACCTCGGCTCGCCGGGCATCGTCGAAGCCTTGCGCCTGGGCGCGGACATCGTGATCACCGGGCGGGTGGTGGACAGCGCCGTGGTCAGTGCCCCTCTCGTGCATGAATTCGGCTGGGCCTGGGACGACTACGACAAACTGGCCCAGGCCGCGCTGGCGGGCCACCTCATCGAGTGCGGGGCACAATGCACCGGCGGGAACTTCACCGACTGGCGGGAGGTGCCGGACTACGAGCACATCGGCTTTCCCATCGTCGACGTCAGCGCCGATGGCCAGTTCATCGTCACCAAGGCCCCCGGCACCGGCGGGCTGATCACGCCACTGATAGTCGGCGAGCAATTGCTGTACGAGATCGGCGACCCGCAAGGCTACCTGCTGCCCGACGTGATCTGCGATTTCAGCCAGGTCCGGCTGATCCAGCAAGGCAAGCATGCGGTACGCGTCCATGGCGCCCGGGGCCTGCCGCCCAGCGACCAGTACAAGGTCTGCGCCACCGGGCTGGACGGCTACCGCTGCACCGCCACCTGCCTGATCGCCGGTATCGATGCGGTGGCAAAGGCTGAACGGGTCGGCCAGGCAATTATCGCCAGGACCTCGCAGATGTTCAGCCAGCGCGGCTGGGCGCCCTACCGCGAGGTGAACGTCGAGTTGTTGGGCAGCGAAGCCACTTACGGTCAGCACCGCCGGCGCCAGGACACCCGTGAAGTGGTGCTCAAACTGGCGGTTCGGCACCCGGACAGGCAAGCGCTGGTGCTGTTTTCCCGGGAAATCGCCCAGGCCGCCACCGGCATGGCACCCGGGCTGACCGGCATGGTGGGTGGCAGGCCGACCGTGTCGCCGTTGATCCGCCTGTTTTCGTTCCTGATCGACAAAGCCCACTGCACGCTCGCGATTGAATGCCAGGGGCAACGCCACCCGTGCCCCCTGCCCCCTCTCGACACCTTGCAAACCGGCGACCTGCCGCTCGCCGCAGACGTGCCCAAACCCCAGGGTCGGGCCGATGCCAGCGTGCCGCTGGTCAAGCTGGCGGTGGCGCGCTCCGGCGACAAGGGCAACCACGTCAATATCGGCGTGATCGCGCGTGCGCCCGAATACCTGCCGTGGATCGCCGAAGCCCTGACGCCGGAAGTGGTGGTCGACTGGATGAGTCACGTCCTTGACCCGTTGCTGGGCCGCGTCGAACGCTGGTACCTGCCGGGCACCCATAGCCTGAACTTCCTGCTGGAAAACGCCCTGGGCGGCGGTGGCGCCGCCAGCCTGCGCGGCGACCCCCAGGGCAAGGCGCTGGCCCAGCAGTTGCTCGATATCCAGATACCGGTGCCGCAAAGCATCGCCGATCAACTCGACTAGCGCGTTCGCATCGAAAAGGAGAACGGTCCATGCCGGTCATCGAAACGCTGCTTGACCCTCACAGCACCGACTTCGCCCGCCACCACGCGGCCATGCTGGCGGGCGTCGAGCAACTGCGCGCGATTGAACAGGCCGTGCTGGAAAAAGCCGCCCAGGCCCAGGACACCTTCGACCAGCGCGGCCAGTTGTTGCCGCGCCAGCGCCTGAACCTGCTGCTGGACCCCGGCGCGCCGTTCCTCGAACTGGCGAGCCTGGCCGGCTACAAGCGCCATGATGACAAGGATGGCAGCCAGGCCGGCGGTGGCCTGATCGCCGGGATCGGCCATGTGTCCGGCGTGCGGGTGCTGGTGGTGGTCAACAACAGCGCGATCAAGGGCGGGACCATTTCCCCCAGCGGCTTGCAGAAAACCCTGCGCCTGCAACAGATCGCCATGGAAAACAAACTGCCGGTGGTCACCCTGGCCGAAAGCGGCGGCGCCAACCTCAACTATGCCGCGCAGATCTTCGTCGAAGGGGCGCGCTGCTTTGCCAATCAGGCACGGATGTCGGCCATGGGCCTGCCGCAGATCACCGTGGTCCATGGTTCGGCCACCGCCGGCGGGGCCTATCAGCCGGGGCTGTCGGACTACGTGGTGGTGGTGCGCGACAAGGCGCGGTTGTTCCTGGCCGGGCCGCCGCTGCTCAAGGCCGCCACGGGCGAAGTCGCCAGCGAAGAGGAACTCGGCGGTGCGCAGATGCATGCGCAAGTGGCAGGCACCGCCGAATACCTGGCGCAGGACGATGCCGACGGCATACGCCTGGCCCGGGAGATCCTCAGCTTGCTGCCCTGGAACGCGCAACTGGCGCCCTCGCCCGAACGGACCTGGGCCGAGCCGTTGTACCCCGCCGACGATCTGCTGGGGCTGGTGCCCGACGACCCGAAGAAGCCCTACGACGTGGCGGAAATCATCGCCCGCATCGCCGACGGCTCGGCGTTCCTGGCGTTCAAGCAAGCATTCGACCCGCAAACCGTTTGCGGCCATCTGCACATCCGCGGCCATGCCTGCGGCGTGATCGGCAACAACGGCCCGATCACCGCCAAGGGCGCCAGCAAGGCCGCGCAGTTCATCCAGTTGTGCGACCAGAGCCGCACGCCGCTGCTGTTCCTGCACAACACCACCGGCTTCATGGTCGGCACCGAATCGGAACGACAAGGTGTGATCAAGCATGGCGCCAAGATGATCCAGGCCGTGGCCAATGCCCGGGTGGCCAAGCTGACGGTCGTGGTGGGCGGTTCCTACGGCGCCGGCAACTACGCCATGTGCGGTCGCGGGCTGGACCCGCGCTTCATCTTCGCCTGGCCCAACAGCCGCACGGCCGTGATGGGCGGCGCCCAGGCCGGCAAGGTGCTGCGCATCGTCACCGAGGCCACGCAGATCAGGCAGGGCGTGAGCCCCAACCCGAAGATGCTGGACCTGCTCGAACAGACCACCGCGCAAAAACTCGACAGCCAGTCCAGCGCCCTCTACGGCAGCGCCCACCTTTGGGACGACGGGCTCATCGATCCGCGTGACACCCGCACACTGCTGGGCTACCTGCTGGACATCTGCCACGAAGCCGAGCGGCGGTCGCTGCAAGCCAACAGCTTTGGCGTGGCCCGTTTCTGACCCGGTGATGGATTTGCGACCACGGAGAACAAAAAAATGATCTTCAGCCAGGAACATGAAGCACTGCGGCGTAGCGTTTGCCAGTTCGTCGAGCGCGACATCAACCCCTACGTCGACGAATGGGAGCAAGCCGGGCAGTTCCCTATCCACGAGGTCTTGCGCAAGGCCGGCGATCTGGGTTTGCTGGGCATCTCCAAGCCCGAACAGTTCGGCGGCATGGGCCTGGACTACAGCTATTCGATCGTCGCGGCCGAAGCGTTCGGGACGATTCATTGCGGCGGCGTCCCGATGTCCATCGGCGTACAGACCGACATGTGCACGCCAGCGCTGGCGCGTTTTGGCTCCGATGCGCTGCGTGAAGAGTTCCTGCGCCCGGCCATCCGTGGCGAACAGGTGGGCTGCATCGGCGTTTCCGAGATCGGCGCCGGTTCCGACGTCGCCGGGCTCAAGACCACGGCCCGCAAGGACGGCGACGATTACCTCATCAACGGCAGCAAGATGTGGATCACCAACGCCCCGAGCGCCGACTTCATGTGCCTGCTCGCCAACACCTCCGACGACAAGCCCCACCACAACAAATCCCTGATCATGGTGCCCATGCGCAGCCCCGGTATCAGCCTCGGCGAGCCCCTGGACAAACTCGGCATGCGCAGCTCGCAGACCGCCCAGGTGTTCTTCGATGACGTGCGCGTGCCGCAACGCAATCGAATCGGCCAGGAAGGCGCCGGGTTCATGATGCAGATGCTGCAGTTCCAGGAAGAACGGCTGTTCGGCGCGGCAAACATGCTCAAGGGCATGGAGCGTTGCATCGACAGCACGATCGAGTACTGCCGTGAGCGCAAGACCTTCGGCAGCGCCCTGATCGACAACCAGGTGATCCACTTTCGCCTGGCGGAACTGGCCTGCGAGGTCGAATGCCTGCGGGCGCTGGTCTACCAGGCCACCGAGCAATACATCAACAGCCAGGACGTGACCCGGCTGGCGTCCATGGCCAAGCTCAAGGCCGGACGCCTGGCCCGGGAAGTCACCGACAGCTGCCTGCAATACTGGGGTGGCATGGGCTTCATGTGGGACAACCCGGTCGCCCGGGCCTACCGCGACGTACGGCTGGTGTCCATCGGCGCCGGGGCCGACGAGATCATGCTGGGCATCCTGTGCAAGCTCATGGGGACGTTGCCGGACAAGCAGCACTGAAAGCGGCCCACCAGACACCGCAGAACCCAGGACAGAACCCATGCCCGTCTTCAGCAAACTGCTCATTGCCAACCGCGGCGAAATCGCCTGCCGGATCCAGCGCACCGCCCAGGCCCAGGGTTATCGCACGGTCGCGGTGTTCAGCGAAGCCGACGCCGATGCGCGACATGTGCGCATGGCCGATGAGGCCGTGCTGATCGGCCCGGCCTCGGTCCAGCAGTCCTACCTGGATCCGACGGCCATCCTAGAGGCGGCCCGGCGCACCGGCGCCGATGCGATCCACCCCGGCTACGGCTTCCTCGCCGAAAACGCCGGGTTCGCCAGGGCCTGCGCGGCGGCCGGTATCGTGTTCATCGGTCCCAGTCCCGAGGCCATCGAACGGATGGGCAGCAAGCGCCGCTCGAAAATCGCCATGCTCGCCGCCGGCGTGCCTTGCATCGCGGGCTATGAAGGTGAAGCCCAGGACGACGACAGCCTGTGCCGGGAAGCCGCGCGCATCGGCTACCCGCTGATGATCAAGGCCAGCGCCGGTGGCGGTGGCCGGGGCATGCGCCTGGTGCAGCGGGCCGAGGACCTGCCTGAACAACTGCGCGTCGCTCGCGCCGAGGCGCTGCACGGGTTCGGCGACGCTGAACTGATCCTCGAACAGGCACTGCTCGACCCGCGCCACGTGGAAATCCAGATTTTCGGCGACCACCACGGTCAACTGATCCACCTCGGCGAGCGGGACTGCTCGATCCAGCGGCGCCACCAGAAAATCATCGAAGAAGCGCCCTGCCCGGTCATGACCGCCGAACTGCGCCAGGCCATGGGCAATGCGGCGCTCATGGCGGGCCGTGCGGTGGACTACGTCGGTGCCGGGACCGTGGAATTCCTCTTGGCCGCGGACGGTCGGTTCTACTTTCTGGAGATGAACACCCGCCTGCAAGTCGAACACCCGGTCACCGAACTGATCACCGGCCAGGATCTGGTGGCCTGGCAACTGGACATCGCCGCCGGCCTGCCCCTGCCGCTGCGCCAAGACCAAGTACAACTGGACGGGCATGCCATGGAGGTGCGCCTGTACGCCGAAGACCCCGCGGCGGATTTCCTGCCGCAGACCGGCCGCTTGATCGGCTGGGAGCCCCCCACGGGCGAGGGCGTGCGAATCGACCACGGCTTGCTGGAAGGCCAGGCCATCACGCCGTTCTACGACTCGATGCTGGGCAAACTGATCGCCCACGGCGCCACCCGCGAGCAAGCCCGACGCCGATTGCTGCGGGCAGTGGAAGATTGCGTACTGCTGGGCGTGCAGAGCAATCAGCGGTTGCTGGCGGCGTTGCTGGCGCATCCGCGCTTCATCGACGGCGACGTCGGCACCGGTTTCATCGAGCAGCACTTTGCCCGGCATGTCGCCCTCCAGGCATCGACGCCATCCGCCGAACAACTCGCCATCGCCACGGCCCTGTTCTATCAATGCGCCCGCGCCCGGCATGCCGCCGACCTGGGCGGCTGGCGCAACAACGCCGGCTCGGCGCTGCGTTACCGGATCGGCATGGGCGAGCGCGACTGGACCCTGGACCTGCTGGCCAGGCCCGACGGGACGCTGAGCATCCACGGCGCCGAACGCTCGGTCGAACTGAAATGGCTGGAGGTCGACCAGTCTGGCGCCGTGCTGATGCTCGATGGCCTTCGCCAACGCCATCGCTGGCGCCTCGACGGCAACGATCTGTGGTTGTTCACCCGCCCCGGTGGCCTGCCGCTGCAAGACCGGACCCGCGCCCCCATCACGCCCGCCGCCAGCGCCCCTGGCGACGGCCTGCTCAAGGCCCCCATGGACGGCGCGATCGTCGAGGTGCTGGTCAGCGAAGGCACGCGGGTTCGCCAGGGCCAGCTGTTGCTGGTGCTGGAAGCGATGAAAATGGAGCACCCCCTCAAGGCGGGCTTCGACGGAGTGGTCAGGCAATTGCAGGTCGCGCCCGGCGAACAGGTCAGGCAGCAGCAGGTTTTGTTGCGAGTCGAGACAGCGCACTAGGCGGATGCGCCGGGTTTGACTACGCTCAAAGCCATCAGCACGCCGATACCGGGAACCTTGCGATGCCTCACTGGCTGGTGATTGATCTGGAGGCCACCACCGATGAAGGTGGCTGGCCGGTAACCGAAATGGAAATTATCGAAATCGGCGCCACGCTGGTGAATCGTGACGGGCGTGAGGTCGATCATTTCCAGCGCTTCGTACGCCCCTTGAGACGTCCGCTGCTCACGTCCTTCTGTCGCGAACTGACCCACATCACCCAGGCCAACATCGACGGCGCCGCACCGCTGACCGAGGTCTGGCCGGCATTCGAACGCTGGTTGGCGCCGTATCATTCGAACCTCGAAGGCTGGGTCAGCTGGGGCGACTACGACCGCAAGCAACTGCTCCAGGAATGGCAGCACCAACACCTGCACAGCGTGCTGGGCCAGTTGCCGCACATGAACCTCAAGCAGCGCTTCGCCAAGGCCCGTCGCCTGGAACGCCCCCTGGGCCTCAATGCCGCGTTGCAACTGGCGGGCCTGCAATTCTGCGGTCAACAGCACCGCGCGCTGGAGGATGCCCGCAACACCGCGCGGCTGTTGCCATTGGTACTGCCGGGTTGAGGGGCGAGCCCGAACCCGCTCGGCAGATGACGAACACCGACGCCTTGTGCATACTGGCCGGCCTTTTTCAGCCCCTTTTTCGAGGAATCGCCCATGTTTAAAGTCAACGAGTACTTCGACGGCACCGTCAAGTCGATCGCTTTTGGCACTGCCGAAGGCCCTGCGACCATCGGCGTCATGGCACCGGGCGAATACGAATTCGGCACGGCCCAGCGGGAAATCATGCACGTCGTTTCCGGCGCCCTGACCGTAAAACTGCCAGGCAGCAGCGACTGGGAAACCTTCGCGGCGGGCAGCCAGTTCAACGTACCGGCCGACAGCAAGTTCCAGCTCAAAGTGGCCGTCGACACCGCTTACCTGTGTGAATACCGCGGCTGACCGTCAAGCAGCCACAGAGTGTCGGTATGAGAAACAAAAATGCCCGTGTCCAATGACACGGGCATTTTTTTCAAGCGCAATACTTACTCAAGCACCTCAACCGGCATGCCGACTTCCAGCCGGCCATTGCCGTCATTGACCAGGTTCTGGCCAAACATCGCGCCGTCAGGGGTCGAGCGGTATTGCTGCAAGGTCGCGAAAGGTTCGCGGTTGGGGTCGCGATCACCGGTTTGCGGATCGACCGTGGTCATGATGCAACGCGAACATGGCTTGACCAGCCGGAACTCCACGTCGCCGATACGAATGCGCTTCCAGCCATCCTCGGCAAACGCCTCGCTGCCCTCGACCACCAGGTTGGGGCGAAAGCGCAGCATTTCCAATGGACGCCCGACCCGATTGGACAGGTCCTGCAATGAGGCCTGGCCGATGAGCAGCAGCGGAAAACCGTCGGCAAACGCGACCTTGTCGTCATCCTTGCCATAACCGGCGGCAGTGGTGCGCGCCAGTTCCACCGGCACATGCACCAACCGCGTGGGGTTGCCAATGAACGCACTGACCCAGGCGGCCGCCTCGTCGCCGGCGTCCGGTACCCGCAAGGTGTCGCGCCAGATGATCACCCCGCGCAGTGACGCCTCGACCGTGGACGGCAGCGCCACGTCGAGGGTGCCATGGCCCGGTGCGCTGAGCGTCAGCCCACCGGCCTCATTCCACAAGGCCGAGAGCTGGCTCATCTTCGCCACGGCCCGCTGGGTCAGGAAACGCCCCGTGCCTTCGTCCACCAGCATCCAGCGCCGGTCACCGTCCAGCCCGAGCTTGTCCAGACCAATCCCTTGCAGGGACTGGCCCTTGCCGGACTTCAACGGATAACGGTACAGCGCGCTCAGCCGCAACATGGTCAACTTCCCTGGGGGCGAAAAAGTGCCACCTTATACGAGCCGACCGTTGAAGCAAACCACCCAGCGACCTCAGTCAAGCGACAGGCGTTGGCGTACCACATCCACCAGTTTGTCCGGCTGGAATTTGGAGAGAAAATTGTCGCAACCCACCTTCTTGACCATCGAGTCGTTGAAGCTGCCGGACAGCGAGGTGTGCAGCACCACGTAGAGCCCACGCAACCGCGGATCGTTGCGGATCTCGGTGGTCAGGCGGTAGCCGTCCATTTCCGGCATTTCGGCGTCGGTGAAGATCATCAGCAACTTGTCGGTCATCACCTCGCCAGTATCGGCCCAGGCCTTGAGCATGTTCAGGGCTTTCAAGCCATCGCTGGCGATGTGCATCTTCACCCCCAACTGACCCAGGGTGTCGCGCAACTGCGACAGCGCGACATTGGAGTCGTCCACCAGCAGCACTTCGCGGCCACGGGCACGCTCCAGCACCGGGTCTTCGAGTTTGTCCCGGGAGACCTTGGCGTTGTACGGCACGATTTCGGCCAGGACCTTTTCCACGTCGATGATTTCCACCAACTGATCGTCCACTTTGCTGATGGCCGTCAGGTAATGCTCGCGTCCCGCACTGCCCGGAGGTGGCAGGATCGCTTCCCAGTTCATGTTGACGATGCGGTCGACGCCGCCCACCAGGAACGCCTGGACCGAACGGTTGTACTCGGTAACGATGATGGTGCTGTTGGCACCCGGCACCAGCGGCCGCATACCGATGGCCTGGGACAGGTCGATCACCGGCAGCGTCTGGCCCCGCAGATTGACCACGCCACAGACGAAGGGATGGCGCTGAGGCATCAGCGTCAGCTTCGGCAGTTGCAACACTTCCTGGACCTTGAACACGTTAATGGCGAACAGTTGCCGGCCCGCCAGGCGAAACATGAGAATTTCCAGGCGATTCTCACCCACCAGTTGGGTTCGTTGATCTACTGTGTCGAGAATGCCGGCCATCGATGACTCCTGGGCTTGTTCGGATGAATCCAATGAAAGGGATATCGGCTGGGTCCGCCGGATCTTGACCCCTGATAAAATACAAGCGCGGGGCATTGATGTCACATTAACATCATGCTTTACTGGCGCAGCATTTTCATTCGCTATTTTCCCCGCTGCGCGACCTCGGTTTGCGCATTAGGTTCCGCTGCCTAAGGGATTCCCCTAGGCACAATCAGGTCCAACCTGATATTCCCGCTATCCAATAGCCATTAATGTGACGCCATTCTCATTGCTGAACGGAGTCAGGCTTCTGTGCGCGACCCCAGGACATCGGATTCCGGCCTTGTAGCCGAGCCCACCCGTGCAATCGTTTGCGGGTTCGTCGCCGTTGATCGGCCCGGACCTCATGCCGCGCGCGTGTCCGTCGTCGACCTTGAGATCCAGCCGTTCGCTGTACACGGTTTTCTTTCGCCTGACATGATGTTGTGGAGATAAGCATGCCGAATGATCGCAGGAACTGGAATGAGCGCCTGCCCGAACTCCTGGTCGAGGCCGAGACGCTGTTGGCCAAGTCGGAAGAGTGCCTGAGCCATTTGCAATTGATCAGCAATGACAGGGATGCGATCGACTGCATGCTCAGTACCTTGCTGAAACTGGCAGGCAAGGCCAATGCCCTCGCCCTGGAAGCCCTTTCGGAATTCTCGCTGCACATCCATGGCCTGCTCAGCCATGCGCAGAATCACATGGAACTGCATGACCAGGCCCTGTGCGCCTTGAAGGACTGCTTCACCCTGATGGCCTGGCAACTGGAACTGGTCGATCACACCACCGGCACGCTGGGCCTGGATCGCAGCGAACAGACCTCGCTGATCGAAGCCTTTGCCTTCCAGGTTGGCCAGAGCCCCTGCGAGGCGCTGGCTGCCTCGCGCCCACTGGCCTTGGTGCATTACGCCCAGAAACAAGCCTGACTTCGATGCCGACGGCGCGATGCCGAGCGCGACCAACGTTGCGCGAAGTGGTAGTATCTCTCGCGTCAGTCGCTTCACGACCGCGCCGTCATGGCCGCCAACCGAAGCGGCCCTCGACCTGAAACGTTTACCCAACCCGGCCTGTCAGATGCGCTGACCGGCCAGCCCGCAGCGAACATCATTGGCTCCATCCGCTATGTACGCCAGCCTCAAGTCATTCATCACCTGGCCTCCCTCCCGAGAAAATGCCCGCCGCTTCACATTGTTGTTGTGCGTCTGCTCGGCCGTGGGCTGCCTGCTGACCTACCTGTTCGCCCATACATTGCCGCTGAGCGTGGTGGTGCTGAACCTGGTGGCCGTGGCCTGTGTCTGGATCGGCCATCGACTGTCGCGCAAATCCATCAAGCTGCAGCCCCAGGAACTGGCCGACCGCTTGCTTGAAGTCCAGGAAAACGAACGCCATCGACTCAGCCGCGAATTGCACGACGACATCGGCCAACTGCTGACCGCCGCGAAACTGCAAAGCGAATGGCTCAAGCAGCGGATGCCGGAAGAGTTGCAGGGCCAGTGCGCCATCCTCTGCGACACCCTCAGCGAGACCCTCGACAAGGTCCGCGACGTGTCAGCGATCCTCAACCCCAGGCAGTTGGCCAGCCTGGGACTGGAAGCCAGCCTGCGGGCGCACCTGCTCAAGACGCTGGCCAATGCGCCGGTGAAATGGAGCCTCGATTGCCAACAGCGCATGACCGGCATTCCCGAAGAAATGTCGGTCGCCGTGTTCCGGATCACCCAGGAAGCGGTCACCAACATCCTGCGCCATTCCCGCGCGACCAACCTGCTGGTGCGCCTACAACGCCTACCGGATGGCCTCACCCTGCTGATCAGCGACGATGGCCAGGGGTTCGCCCCGGCCACCCACCCTGGCCGCGAAGGCCAACGCGGCATGGCCGGCATGTCGGAGCGGGTCGAGCAACTGGGCGGCACGCTCGAGGTCACTAGCGAGGCCGGCAAAGGCACTCACATCGAAGCACGCTTCCCCTGGGCGCCCCGCGCCCTGGAACGGGCCAGCAAGAATAAGGTTCTCCATTGATCTGTAATTTGCTTCTGGTCGATGACCACTCCCTGATCAGGGCCGGCGTACGAGCCCTGGTCATGGATATCCCAGGCTACGCGGTTATCGGTGAAGCCAGCGACGGCAAGCAGTTGGTGGAGCTGGTGGAACGGCTCGAGCCCGACATCGTGTTGCTGGACATCTCCATGAAGGACACCGGCGGCCTGGAAGCCTTGCAGCAACTCAAGCGGGTGCGCCCCCACAGCAAGGTACTGATCCTGTCCATGCACACGGATCCGGCGCTGATCATGCAGGCGCTGGAATGCGGCGCCCACGGCTACCTGCTCAAGGACACCACCGTCAATGAGCTGAAACATGCCCTGGAAGCGCTGCGCAAGAACGAGCGTTACCTGAGCCCGGCCATCGCCCATACCGTGATCAACCAGGCGCTGACCCGCGTCCAGAAACGTCAGCCCGAACCTGCCCAGACCCATAACCTGACCGCGCGCCAGCTGGAAATACTGCGGTTGATCGTGCGCGGCAAGTCCACCCGGGAAATCGCCAACGGCCTGAGCCTGAGCATCAAGACCGTGGAAACCCACCGGGCGCAGATCATGAAGCGCCTGCAGATCCATGACGTCGCCGGCCTGGTGTTGTTCGCGGTACGCGAGCAGATCATCAGCCTGGACGATTGAGTGCCGTCGAGCCTCCCAGCAGCGGCGAATCGGTCGGCAGGTGCACGCGCAGCGCCTTCGGGCGCACCGTGAAACGCAGCGTGTCGACCTGCAATGGCTCACCGTCCAGGTTCATGTCCAGGCCCTGGGCGACCTTGATCTCCACCCAGGGCAAGCGGGCGCGCACGAACATGTTGTCGATGCCCAGCCCGCCCGCCAGCAAGTCCTTCAACGTGCCGACCACCTCCTGGGGCGCCGGCAAGATGCTGATATCCAGCAGCCCATCGTCCGCCAACGCCTCGGGGCACAGTACATGCCCTCCTCCCGCTTGCCGGCCGTTGCCGATGCCCAGCGCCAACAGATCCCCCGCCCAATGGAAATCAGGCCCCTGCAGCTCGCCATAGGCGGCGCTCAGCTCACTGAATCGCGACAGGCCGGTGAACAGGTAGGCGGCGCCTCCGAGGACCTTCTTGAGGTCTTCGGACGTGTTGGCGGTAACCTGGCTGCCGAAGCCGCCCGTGGCCATGTTCAGGAACATCCGCCCGCCGACCTCGCCCAGGTCAACGGGCTGGGCCGCCACGTCCAGCAAGTCCAGGGCCTGTTCCGGTTCCAGCGGCACACCGGCGGCGCGGGCAAAGTCATTGGCGGTGCCCAGCGGCATCAGCACCAGGCTGGCATCGCCGGGATTGAGGGCCATCGCCTCGGCGATATCGCGCAAGGTTCCATCACCGCCGCCGGCAATCAATTGCTCGTAGCCCGCCGCCAGGGCTTCCTCGACGCATCGTCGGGCGTCCCCGGCCTCCCAGGTCAACCGCACCGCCAGGTCCCACCCCTGCTCGCGCTTGAGCATCACGGCCGCGCGAACCTCTTCGTTGAGCGCTTGCTTGCCATGCAAAATCAACAGCGCCTTGCCCTTGCTCATCGTCGTCTCCGTCATTGGAAGGTTCAGCAAATGGGACCACTCATTGCGCCGAAAAAGCCCGGCCTGGCTCAATTTAATGGAAAAATCGCAAACGACTGCCCAAGCGAACCCCATGCACAGGGGTGGCCCGACCGATACTTCTGCATTCGAAGAGTTTTCTTACAAGACCCGGCGAATCAGCTCAATTGACCCTCCAGCGCTATTGAGACAACTTGGCATTCTGTTTTGCCAGACCGGTAAAACGCTCATCACCACACAAGGAAGTGCCAGACCATGAATAGATACGTCACGGCCCGTCGGGGCCGGATCAAGGGTTCTGAACGTAATGGCCAAGGGGATGAACCGTCCCATGCATAGCCGTGAATACAAGCTGTCGCCCCCACAGCTCGCGTCTTTTGGGAGCGGACGGGCCGACCCTCAAAACGATTGCAAGCATTGCAGTCATCCCACTGGAGGAGTTGATTTGGAACCGCGCGTCGTAGAACTGGAAACCCACCTCAAGTACATCCGCAAAGACATGGATGAGATTCGCACCGACGTCAGGGTGATCCGCCACAGGCTGGCCTACTCGGCTGGCGCGGCGGCGGTGGTCCTCGGTCTGTTGGGCTGGGTGGCCAACAGTCGCTTCGACCAACTGGTAGCACTGCTCACGGGATAATGGCCATGCAAGCGAGGGTCCGGGTATCCGCCCCGGGCCCCACGACACTGCACGGCGCTAGCCGAGGACTTCGCTCAGGGGGATGAAACCCACTTCGTCGCCTTCGACCAGGGTCTGCCCTTCCAGCACCTCGACCAGCCCTTCGGCCCAGGCCGCGCTGCGCAGGACACCGGAGCTCTGGTTGCGATAGATGATCGCGCGACCATTCTCCATTCGGCCTCGCAAGTACTCCCGTCGGCTGCCCGCCTTCGGCCAGGCGAAACCGGCCGGCACCTTGAACTTGAGCGGCATCACCGACTCGACACCCTGGCGCCTGAGCAGATAAGGCCGTGCCAACAGCGCGAACGTCACCAGAGTCGAAGCCGGGTTCCCAGGCAGGCCGATCACCGGCACGCCACGGTAGTGCCCGAACGTGAGCGGTTTCCCAGGCTTGATGGCAAGCTTCCAAAGCGCCAGCTCACCGTCCTCGCGCAAGGCAATGCCCAGGAAGTCCGCCTCTCCCACCGATACGCCACCGGTGGACAGGATCAGGTCGACATCCGACAACTGCGCCAGGCGTTCACGGGTGGTCGGCAAGTCGTCGGGCAGGATACCCGCGTCGACCACCTCACAGCCCAGACCTCGCAGCCAGCCACACAGCAGCACGCGGTTACTGTTGTAGATCTGGCCCGGCCCCAGTGGCTCGCCCGGCTCGACCAGCTCGTCGCCGGTTGACAGGACAGCCACACGGACCTTGCGCACCACCTCCAGCGATGCGCACCCCAGGGATGCCGCCAACCCCAGTTCGACCGGCCCCAGGCGCGTACCCGCCGCAAGAACCTGCTCACCGACGGTGGTTTCCTGCCCCTGAGGGCGGATGTTCTGGCCAATGACCATGGGCTCGGTGAAGCGAACGCGCTCGTCAGCTTCGACCACGGCATTTTCCTGCATCTCGACGCAATCCGCGCCAGCAGGAACAGGCGCCCCGGTGAAGATTCGCGCACAGGTTCCGGCCGCCAGCGGCGCCGGGGCCTGACCGGCAAAAACCCGCTGGCTGACCACCAACGGCTCGTCTTTGCAGTCCGCCAGCCGCAAGGCATAGCCGTCCATGGCGCTGTTGGGCCATGGCGGCAAATCAAGGGTCGACACCAGGTCCTGCGCGAGCACCCTTCCCTGTGCCGCAGCCAACGGCAATGTTTCGCGCTCGACGATCGGCGCGGCTGCCGCCATGTCGAGCAAGCGCTGCAACGCCACTTCGACAGCCATCAAGGCCCCGGCCTTGCCCGGTTTACCCACGGGATTCACACGGCGCCGCCTGTTTCAGATGAGGCACGAAATTACAGGGTCGGTGCCGTGCATCCAGTTGTTCAGCCAGGATCCCATCCCAACCGGTCCGCACCGCATTGGTGGAACCCGGCAGGCAACACACCAGCGTGCCATTGGCCAGGCCGGCCAGGGCCCGCGACTGGACGGTGGAGGTGCCGATGTCCGCCACGGAGATCTGCCGGAACAACTCGCCGAAGCCATCGACCTGCTTGTCCAGCAGGCACGTGACCGCTTCAGGGGTGCTGTCGCGCCCCGTGAACCCGGTGCCGCCGGTGATCAGCACCACCTGCACCACGTCCTCGGCGATCCAGGTCGCGACTTGCGCGCGGATCTTGTACAAATCATCTTTGAGCAGGACCCGCGCCGCCAGGTTGTGGCCGGCCGCCATCAGCCGATCGACAAAGACCTGCCCGGAGGTATCGGTTTCCAGGGTACGGGTATCACTGACTGTCAGCACCGCGATATTGAGCGGCACGAAAGGTACATCAGCCTTGGCTTTCATAGGCTCGTCCAGTTGTAGGGGAAACAGGCCGGTGTTATATCACAGCGCTTCATTTATTCGCCCGTGCGGAGACACAACATGACCAACACGCCCCTGCCCCCCTGCTCGATCCTGCTGCTGGCAGGCGGACGCGGCCAACGCATGGGCGGCCAGGACAAGGGCCTGCTGGAGTGGCAAGGCGAGCCATTGATTGCCCATCTCCACCGCCAGACCCGCGCGATAAGCGACGACCTGATCATTTCGTGCAACCGCAATCCGGCACGCTACGCGGTGTACGCCGACCAACTGGTGCATGACGACGAGGGTGACTTTCCCGGCCCGCTGGCAGGCATCCGCGCCGGCCTCAAGGTGGCCCGACACGCACAGTTGCTGGTGCTGCCGTGTGATGTGCCGCAAATCGATGCCGGCCTGCTCGACAGCATGCGCCGGGCGGCCAGCCAGCACCCAGACAAACCGCTGATGGTGCGGCACGGCGAGCATTGGGAACCGCTGCTGTGCGTCATCCCACTGACATTGGCCGACACCTTCGAGAGGGCCTGGCACGACGGCGAACGCAGCCCCGGCCGGATCATGCGCACGCTGCACGCCGTTGCCTTGCAATGCCCCGCCGACGACCCGCGGCTGGCCAACCTGAACACGCCGGAATTACTGACCCGTTACAAAGGCGTGTCAGATTGACACTAGCCAGGAACTTGCGCGCGTTGTATACGTCTGAGGGTTAGTAACTTGAAGAATCCATTTCGGAGAAACACCATGACTCAACGGACCCTCGCCACTTTCATGCTTGCTCTGGGCCTCGCCACCCTCGCCGGTTGCGCCTCGCCAACAGTGATCACCTTGAATGACGGTCGCGAAATCCAGGCCGTCGACACACCCAAGTACGACGAAGAAAGCGGCTTCTATGAATTCGAGCAACTGGATGGCAAGCAAACCCGCGTGAACAAGGATCAGGTTCGTACCGTCAAGGATCTGTAATCTTCGACGCTGGCGTCTGCTGTGAAATAGCGGCGCATTGCTGTTGACCAAAAAAACCGGCGCCTGCCTTTTTTCAAAGGCAAGCGCCGTTTTTTTTATGGGACCGTTCTAGAGAAAGCAGCCGTGGTGAACGGAAAAGTTTCGATCAGGGCAACTTAGCCTGTGACCAGAGCCCCGCCTCAGCTCACCACTGCAACGTAATACGGCTCTCGAACACCCGCTCCTGACCACTCAGCGGGTCGTTAAAACGCAGCCCCTGCGCCAGCAGCTTGAGCGGGTTGGCGTAATCGTCCTCCACATCCCGCAGCACGTCGGGGTAAAAGGGATCGTTGCAGATACCCGCCCCAAGGGCATTCATGTGCACCCGCAACTGGTGCTTCTTGCCCGTGACCGGAGACAGGCCATAGCGCCACAGCTCGCCGTTTCGCTCCAGGACTTCGATGGCCGTTTCAGTATTCGGCTCGCCCGCCCCCTCACACATCCGAAAGAACGGCTCGCCATCGATCATTCGGCTTTTATGCACGCGGGGAAAGCTCAACCCAGGCAGCGCCGGGGCAATGGCCTGGTAGTGCTTTTCGATCTGCCGGGTGGGGAACAACGCTTGATACGCCGAACGACTGTCGGGGTTGGCGGAAAACAGCACCAGGCCGGCAGTGTGTCGATCGATTCGGTGCAACGGCACCAGGTGGGGATTGTCCAGGCGTCGGATCAGCCGCCGCAACAAGGTTTGCTCGACATATTCGCCCGCCGGCGTGACCGGCAGGAAATGTGGTTTATCTGCCACCACCAGGTGTTCGTCGGCGTACAGGATCGACTCCACCACCGGGATCGGCTTCTCGTCGGGCACTTCACGGAAATAGTGGATGCGCAGGCCCTCACGGTACGGCAGGTCGGCACGGATCGCGTTGCCCTCCCCGTCCAGCACACGCCCGCGAGCGATCCGGTCCAGCCATTGCTCGCGGCTGATGGCCTTGAAATGTTCGCACAGGCACTCCAGCACCGTCGGCCAGGAGCCCGGGGGCAGGTACAACGTGCTGGCCTGATGGTGTGCAGCGGAAAATGATGAAGCCATGGAAAACTCTTGAGCCTTTTCGCAGGGCGGTATTATCCGCCAGTCGCGCAAGCCCGCCCAGCAATGATTGCTTCAGGCCGGGACCGACGCCGGTTTGGCTGCCGCCTCGGTGAACTCCTTCAACCAGCGCAACACCTCCACCGCCTCCCAGCGACCAGGGTCGTACAATGCGTACAGCAAGCCCTGGTAACCCACTACATCCAGTTGCTTGTGATAGCCGGCACGCTGGAACAACGCCTCGATCTCGGCGAAACAGGTGTTGAAATGCAATTTATTGAAAGGTGTCTTGCCTTCGGTGACCAAGCCATCCAGGCGCAGTTCCAGGACCGCCTCGCGCACAACGTCCGCGGACATCCTGTTTACGCTGCTTTTCAGTTGTTCGACATTGACCAAGGGAACGCACTCCAGATAGCTGTATGGGCATACAGTAACCGAAGAATGCAGCTTACGCCAATGACCGCGGGCGAATGGAAGGTGCGAACGGTTCAAGCAGGAACGCGGCCACCCGGTCGGGATCGTCGAAAGGCCAGTCCAGCTCCGCGCCGGTATCGGTTCGCCGCAGGACCGGGATCCGCAGTCCATAGGCCTCGGTCAGCGCCTCGCTCTCGGCGATGTCCACCAGTTCCACCAGCAATCCATGCTCGACGAAAGGCATCAACACACCCTCGGCAACTTCGCACAAGTGACAACCCAGGGTGCCGAGCAGCTGGCATTCAGAAGACATGGCAGGTAGACCCAAAAAAGATAGACGGTCATTCTAGGCCCGCACCGGGAAACCGTCGAGCCGCTGCCTCGCTTCAGGGTGTTTCGGCAAAACGCTGATGCAAATCACTGAAGATTGAGGCTTTTGCGGCGAGGCTGGGTGCCTTTCCCCCGCTACGCTGTCAGTTGTCGTCTTGAAACGGAGTGCCCCTTGTTTGCCAATCTGCTGATCATTCTTGCCTCATCCCTGGTGGTCATCGCCTTGTTCCGACGCCTGCGACTGCCGCCCGTGCTGGGCTATCTCTGCGTCGGGCTGGCCGTGGGGCCGACCGCGCTGGACTGGGTGAACGACAGCGAAGAACTGCCCGACCTGGCCGAACTCGGGGTGGTGTTCCTGCTGTTCTCGTTGGGGCTGGAGTTTTCCCTGTCGAAAATGCTCGAGCTGCGTCGGGTGGTGTTCGGCCTCGGCAGCCTGCAAGTACTCGCCACGGGGACGGTCCTCGCCGGGCTGTTGGCCTTCTCTGGCGCGCCCCTGGCCGCGACGCTGTTGCTGGGGGCAGGGCTGGCCTTGTCATCCACCGCCATCGTCAGCAAGGAACTGACCAGCCTGGGGGAAATCTTCAGCAGCCATGGCCAGAACGCCATCGGGGTGTTGTTGTTCCAGGACGTCATCGCCGTGCTGCTGTTGACCCTGGTGCCGGTATTCGCCGGCAGCAGCGAGCACCCGTGGTATTGGGCGCTGCCACTGACCCTCGGCAAGACCCTGGTGCTGTTCGCTGGTTTGTTGCTGGCCAGCCGCCTGCTGCTGCCCCGATTGTTCCATGAGGTGGCTGCCTCGCGGTCCGCAGAACTGTTCGTGCTGCTGGCCCTGGTGATCGTGCTGCTGACGGCATGGCTGACTCACCTGCTCGGCCTGTCCCCCGCCCTGGGGGCGTTCCTGGCGGGCATGTTGCTGGGTGAAAGCCACTACCGGCATCAGATCGAGGCCGACATCCGCCCCTTCCGCGACATCCTGCTGGGGCTGTTCTTTGTCAGCATTGGCATGCTGATCGACCTGCAATTGTTCGTCGACGACGGGCTGTTGATCCTCGGCCTGACGCTCGGCCTGATGCTCATCAAGGGCTGCGTGGTCGCTGCTCTGGTGAAGTGGCGCGGCAGCGACGGTGAAACCGCCTGGCGCAGTGGCCTGGCCCTGGCCCAGGGTGGCGAATTCTGTTTTGCCCTGATGGCGCTCATGCAGCAGAACCGCCTGATGCCTGCCGACATCAGTGGCCTGCTGCTGGCCGCGACATTCTGCTCGATGCTGCTGACCCCGCTGTTGCTGCGTGCCGCCCCCCACATCGCCGCCCGTCTGCACCGCAAACCCAACCAAGAGGCACAACTGGAGCAGATCAGCGCGCTCAACGCCGGGCTGTCAGGGCATGTGGTCATTTGTGGTTACGGCCGCGTCGGCCAGTCCATCGGCCGGTTCCTGCGGCGCGAAGGCCTGGCGTTCGTCGCCCTGGATGACGACCCGGTGATCATCCAGGAAGCCAGCGTCGACGAACGCTGCGTGCATTACGGCGATTCGCGCCGAGGCGACCTGCTGGGAGCGGTCGGTTTGAATCGTGCGAGGTTGCTGGTGATTGCCGTGGACAAGACCGACATCGCCATCACCGTGCTCAAGGAGGCACGGCGGGTCAACCCGCAGGTGCCGATCCTGGTCCGCACCCGCGACGACAGCCAGCTGGCTGAGCTGCAAGCGGCCGGGGCCAGCGAAGTGGTCCCGGAGCTGCTCGAGTCGAGCCTGATGCTGGCCTCCCATGCCCTGATCATGCTCGGCCTGCCCGAGCAGCAGGTCCGCCATCACGTGGACCAGGTTCGGCACGACCGCTATCGCCTGCTGCACGGCTTCTACCCGGGCGACCAGGACAAGGCGCCCTAGTGCATCGGTCAGTCCTGGCTGATGGCGCCGATCTTGTGAATCGACAAATCGGCGCCGTAATACTCTTCTTCCTGGCTCAGGCGCAGCCCCAGCAGCCCCTTGATGACGCCATACACCGCAAAGCCGCCGGCCAGGGCAATGCCGACGCCCAGCGCCGTGCCGATCAGTTGGCTGGCCAGGCTCACGCCGCCCAGGCCGCCGAACGCGCCTTGGCCAAAAATGCCGCAAGCAATGCCGCCCCAGACACCGCACAGCCCATGCAGTGGCCAGACCCCGAGCACATCATCGATCTTCCATTTGCCTTGGGCGGCGGTGAAGCACCAGACAAACAACGCACCGGCGATGGCGCCGGTGGCCAGCGCACCTACCGGGTGCATCAGGTCGGAACCGGCGCAGACCGCCACCAGGCCGGCGAGCGGGCCGTTATGCAGGAAGCCGGGGTCATTGCGCCCCACGAGCAATGCCGCCACGGTACCGCCGACCATCGCCATCAACGAGTTGACCGCCACCAACCCGCTCACCCCCGGCAGGGTCTGGGCACTCATCACGTTGAAGCCGAACCAGCCGACAATCAGGATCCACGACCCCAGGGCCAGGAACGGAATGCTCGACGGCGCGAACGCCACCAGCCGACCGTCCCGGTAGCGGCCATTGCGCGGCCCGAGCAGGAGTACCGCGGCCAGTGCCAGCCAGCCGCCCATGGCATGCACCACCACGGAGCCGGCAAAGTCGTGGAAACCGGCACCGAAGCGGGCTTGCAGCCAGGCCTGCACACCAAAGTTGCCGTTCCAGACCAGGCCTTCGAAGAACGGGTAGACGAACGCCACGATCAGCACCGTGGCGCACAACTGCGGAGCGAACCGGGCACGTTCGGCAATACCGCCGGAAATGATCGCCGGGATGGCGGCGGCGAACGTCAGCAGGAAAAAGAACTTCACCAGGCTGTAGCCATGGTCGGTGCTGAGCACCGCCGCCGGTTGCATGAAGGTCACGCCATAGGAAATCCAATAGCCGATGAAGAAATAGGCCAGGGTCGAAACAGCGAAGTCGCTGAGAATCTTCGACAGCGCATTGACCTGGTTCTTTTGCCGGACCGTTCCCACTTCCAGGAACGCAAAACCGGCATGCATGGCCAGGACCATGACCGCACCCAGCAGGATGAACAGTGTGTTGGAGCTGTGGACCAGACTGTCCACGGCACTTTGCATATTTTCCATGGTGATGGCAGACCTGAAAAAGTGGAGAAAGGCACCAAACCGGTTCGCTCGCGCCGACAACGCACCAAGTTGAAACGCGTCGCCGGCTTTGGCCAGCCGGGCGAACCGCTTTGGTGCATCGAAACGGCTGAAACGCAGTCCCGCTTCAAGGCGCTTCGCGGGTTTTGATTATTTGGGTTAAGGTTTTCGGGCTCGCGCCCAGCTTCAGCGCACCAGCGCGGGCTGACGCACCAGTACATGGCAAAAGCCAGAGCAAAAGTTGTACCAGTCACTTTCACTGAACCTTCCGGCAAGGCTCATACTCGAACGCTTCAGACGTCACTTACGGAGATTCACCCCATGGCCAGAACCCAGGCACAGACTGCTCAAGAAATCCTGAAGGAAGATTTTCAGACGCTGGTCAACGACACGGAACGCTTGCTGGACCACACCGCAACGCTGGCGGGTGACCAGGCGGACGTGCTGCGCAGCCAGATCCAGGAAACGCTTTTGCGCGCCCGTGAAACGCTCAAGCTGACCGAAGATTCCATGCGCGAACGTGGCCAGGCGGCCGTGGACGCCACCGAGGAATATGTCCAGGCCAACCCTTGGCAATCCGTCGGCATCGCGGCGGGCGTGGGCTTTCTGATCGGCCTGCTGGCGACCAGACGCTGATGATCGGCCTCGACGAATCCGGCTCGCCCGAAGCGGGCACCGCCCCCACGGCACGTCGCCTGGGCGCAGCCTTCCTGGGCTTGCTGCACAGCCATGTCGAATTGTTCGGCATCGAATTGCAGGAGCAGAAAGCGCGCACCGTCAGCCTGCTGTTGTTCGCGGGCCTTGCCCTGGTGTTCGCCTTGCTCCTGCTGGTAGGGCTCTCGGCCCTGGTGCTGATCCTGGTGTGGGACACCTATCGCCTGGCGGGCATCATCGGCCTGTGCCTGTTCTACCTGTTGGCGGCGCTGTTCTGTGGCCTTCGGTTGCGAGCAGCGATCTATGACGAATCGTCGCCCTTCCATGCCACCCTTGAAGAATTGGCCAACGATCGGGAGCGCCTGCTGCCATGAGCCTGCCTGATATCCCTCAAGCCCAGACCCGCCAGGAAATGCGCAAGGCGCTGGTGCGCCTGCGCATGGAGATGCATCGCCAGGAGATCCGCCAGGAAACACGCCAGTTGCTGCTCCCCCTGCGACGGGTACGCGGCCTGTCGCAAAGCTGGCACGAAGGCTTCGGCATCAAGCACGCGCCATTGTGGGGCGTGGCGGCGGTGTCGCTGCTCGGCTTTTTCACCGGCAGGCGCACCCGCGCCGGGCGTACCGGCGGCCTCACCAGTTTGGTCCGGCTGGCCACGACGCTGCTGCCGTTGATCAAATTGGCCAAGAGCGCGCGCAAACCCTGAGGCAACGGTGACAAGGGCAGGTAAATCGACTTGCCCTTGCACCATGCCTCACGAACCGGGAAGCTAGGGCATCGACCCTATCAAACGGAGCAACCGGCCTTGGATTGGCACACCCTGCTGACACGCGAACGCCTCGGAAAACCCCTTCACAGCCCGCAAGAGCTGGGCCGCAGCCCCTTCCACAAGGACCACGACCGGATCATCTTTTCCGGCGCCTTCCGCCGCCTGGGGCGCAAGACCCAGGTGCATCCGGTGTCCAGCAACGACCACATCCACACGCGCCTGACCCACTCGCTGGAAGTCAGTTGCGTGGGGCGCTCCCTGGGCATGCGCGTGGGCGAAACCATCCGCAGCGCCCTGCCCGACTGGTGTGAGCCGAGCGACCTGGGCATGGTCGTGCAATCGGCCTGCCTGGCCCACGACATCGGTAACCCACCGTTCGGTCACTCGGGCGAGGATGCTATCCGCTATTGGTTCCAGCAGGCCGCCGGGCGAGGTTGGCTGGATGCCATGAGCGAAGCCGAGCGCGGCGATTTCCTGAATTTCGAAGGCAATGCCCAGGGCTTTCGCGTGCTTACCCAGCTTGAATACCATCAGTTCGACGGTGGTACGCGGTTGACCTACGCCACCCTCGGCACCTATCTGAAGTACCCCTGGACCGCTCGCCACGCCGACTCCCTGGGCTACAAGAAGCACAAGTTCGGCTGCTACCAGAGCGAACTGCCGCTGCTGGAGCAGATCGCCAACAAACTCGGCCTGCCGCAGATCGAGGACCAGCGCTGGGCCCGGCATCCGCTGGTGTACCTGATGGAGGCCGCCGATGACATCTGCTACGCGTTGATCGACCTGGAAGACGGCGTGGAAATGGATCTGCTGGAATACCCACAGGTGGAATCGCTGCTCCTGGACCTGGTGGGGGACGACCTTCCGGACACCTACCGCCAGTTGGGCCCGCAGGATTCCCGGCGGCGCAAACTGGCGATCCTGCGGGGCAAGGCCATCGAGCACCTGACCAACGCCGCCGCCCGGGCATTCGTCGAACAGCAGGAGGCGTTGCTGGCCGGTACGCTGCCGGGGGACCTGGTGGAGCACATGCACGGCCCGGCCAAGCGCTGCGTGCTGAATGCCAAGGACATGGCCCGCAAGAAAATTTTCCAGGACAAGCGCAAGACCCTGCATGAGATCGGCGCGTACACCACGTTGGAGATCCTGCTCAACGGGTTCTGCGGCGCCGCACTCGAACAGCATGGCGGCCGCACGCCTTCCTTCAAGAACCGCCGCATCCTCGACCTGCTGGGCAACAACGCCCCCGACCCGAATGGCCCACTGCACGCGGCATTCCTGCGCATGATCGACTTCATCGCCGGGATGACGGACAGCTACGCCAGCGACATGGCCCAGGAGATGACAGGCCGCACGCGTCAATAAAAGGTGTGGGAACAACGGTTTGATGGGCCTGGCACAACCCTGTGGGAGCGGGCTTGCTCGCGAAAGCGGTAGGTCGAATTGCGACGGTATCGAATGACCTGCGCCTTCGCGAGCAAGCCCGCCCTCACAACGGATTCATGCAAGTTTCACAGGAGAAAACACGGAAAACCCGTCAGCAACATTCAATAAGCCCTGCACGCCACTTGTTTGCATAAACATTCCGCGAAAAGAAACACCTTTTCACAAAAAAGCCTTTAATTCTCCACCCTGTTTCACCCACCTACTAAAAAACCGATTACATCGTAATATCTTGCCTCTTTTTTTGTAGGAAACTTCTGAAATTGAAGTTGGGTGCCCGTCTCTTCGTACGACCCTGGCTGTAACTGGGCTAAGGTGCGCGCTTTATTAAGCTCGCAGGGTATTTTATTCATGAACTCCGTTTTCATTGTCGACGATCATCCGGTCATCCGCCTCGCCGTTCGCATGCTCCTGGAGCATGAGGGCTATAAGGTCGTGGGGGAAACTGACAACGGCGTCGATGCGATGCAAATGGTGCGCGAATGCATGCCAGACCTGGTGATCTTGGATATCAGCATTCCCAAACTTGACGGGCTGGAAATCCTCTCGCGCTTCAACGCCATGACCACACCCCTCAAGACACTGGTGCTCACGGCCCAGTCGCCGACCCTGTTCGGCATCCGCTGCATGCAATCGGGCGCTTCCGGCTATGTGTGCAAGCAGGAAGACCTCAGCGAACTGGTCAGTGCCATCAAGGCCGTACTGTCTGGCTACAACTACTTTCCCAGCCAGGCCTTGAACCCGATACGCCCGGATGATCCGCGCAGTATAGAGCTGGACCTTTTCAAGAGCGTCAACGACAGGGAGTTGATGGTCCTGCAACTTTTTGCCCAGGGCCGCACTAACAAGGAAATCGCCAAGGGCATGTTTCTGAGCAATAAAACCGTCAGCACCTACAAAAAAAGACTGATGCAGAAACTCAAGGTCAAGTCCCTCGTAGAACTGATCGAAATGGCGAAACGCAACGCACTTGTGTGAGAAAAACAGGATGCTCAGACGCATAAAGGAATGCCTGCTGCTAGTGAGTGCAGGGTTATATGCAAGTGTCCTCGCGGCGGCGCCAGCCATGCCCGAGCACCTGACGCTGCTGGGCCGCTCGACGGCGGCTGCGTCGATCCAGCTCGACGGCGCCCAGAAGGCCTGGCTTCAGGGGCGGCGTGAATGGGTCCTGGGCACGTCCGCGCCCGACTATCCCCCCTTCGACCTTTCCACCAGCGGGCACGACTACGAAGGCATGACCGCCGACTATGCCGGCCTCCTCGCCCAGGCAACCGGCCTGCCCATGAAGGTCCTGCGTTTCGAATCCCGCGACGCCGCCTTGGCAGCGCTCAAGGCCGGGCAGATCGACCTGCTGGGCACCGCCAATGGCTTTGAAGCCCGCCAGCCCGACATCCTGCTGTCGACGCCCTATGCCGTGGACCAGCCGGTGCTCGTCACTCGCGCCAATGAAAGCCGTTCCCTGGCCGAAGGCCTCGAAGGCCTGCGCCTGAGCATGGTCTATCACTACCTGCCCCTGGAGGAAATCGAGCACCTGTACCCCAAGGCCCACCTGACCACCTACCCCTCCTACCAGAACGCGATCAACGCCGTTGCCTTTGGCCAGGCCGACGTCTTCCTCGGCGACACTCTGTCCACCCATTACATGATCAGCAAGGGCTACCTGAGCAACATCCGCATGGCCAGCTTCGGCAAGCATGAGGCCTTTGGCTTCGGGTTCGCGGTGCGCCGCAGCGACACCCGCCTGTTGGAGATCATCAATGCCACGCTGAACCAGATTCCCCTCGCCGAACACACCAGCATCGCCAAGCGCTGGAGTGCTGGCAGCGACATGTACCTCGCCGATCACCGGATCCAACTGACCGACCGCGAACAACGCTGGCTGGCGGCGCATCCGGTGGTGCGGGTGGTGGTGAATGAACATTCCGCGCCCTTCACCTTCTTCGATTCGGACGGCGCCTTGCGTGGGATCAGCGCCGACCTGCTGGAGTTGATCCGCCTGCGCACCGGCCTGCGCCTGGATATCCAGCGTCGCCAGAGCGACAGCGAGATGATCGCCGCGATCCAGGAAGACCAGGCCGACCTGATCGCCGCATTCCTGCCCAGTAGCGAACGGCAGCAGAAATTGAAGTTCAGCCGACCTTACCTCGACAGCTCATTCGTCCTTCTGACCCGCAAACAATCCGGCACCCCGGCGACGCTCGACCAGTTCGGCAGTCGGAGCCTGGCCATCGCCAAGGGCAACCCACTGATCGAATGGCTGCGCCAGCACTTTGCGGACATCAGGATCGTCGAGGCAGACGGCACCCTGGGGGCCATGGAGATGCTCGCCCAGGGCCAGGTCGACGGCGGGGTCAGCTCGTTGGTCATGGCCAACTACTTCATCTCGTCCCATTCCTGGCGCGACACATTGCAGATCAACAGCACCGTCGGCACCCAGCCGGCCCTGTTCGCCCTCGCCAGCGCCAAAAATGCCACCGAACTCAATTCCATCCTCGACAAGGCCCTGACCAGCATCGACCCCGATCAACTGGGGGTGATCAACAACCGTTGGCGCGGCTACGTCTCGGCGTCGCAACATACCTGGCGCACCTATAACCGCCTGTTCTTCCAGATCGTCGCAGGCGTCGGCCTGCTGTTGCTGCTGTCGCTGGCCTGGAACGCCTACATGCAGCGCCAGATCCGGCAGCGCCAACGGGCCGAGCTCGCCCTCAACGACCAGTTGGAATTCATGCACGCACTGCTCAACGGCACGCCGCACCCGATCTACGTGAGGGACCGCAACGGCTGCCTGCAAAGCTGCAACGACAGTTACCTGCAAACGTTCGACGCCAGGCGCGAAGACGTCATCGGCAAGAACGTGATGCCGGGAGCCATGAGCAACGCCTTCGAGGCGCAGGAGTACCAGGCCGACTATCAACGGGTGATGGCCGAAGGCACCCCGCTGATCGTCGATCGCCCCCTGCACATCGGGGACAGGGAACTGACCATCTATCACTGGATCCTCCCCTACCGGAACTCGGCCGCGCAGGTGCAGGGCATCATCGGCGGGTGGATCGACATCAGTGAGCGACGCCAGCTTTTCGAAGAGCTGCGGGCGTCCAAGAAGCAGGCCGAAGACGCGAACCGCGCCAAGAGCACCTTCCTGGCGACCATGAGCCATGAGATCCGCACGCCCATGAACGCGGTGATCGGCATGCTTGAACTGGCCCTGAAACAGACCGACAAGGGTCATGTGGACCGTTCGACCATCGCCGTGGCGTACGAATCGGCCGCCGGCATGCTGGAGCTGATCGGCGACATCCTGGACATCGCCCGGATCGAATCGGGCCACCTGAGCCTGGCGCCCGAGCGCGTCAACCTGCGGGCCATGCTGCAATCGGTGATCCGGGTATTCGAAGGCGTGGCGAGGCAGAAAAACCTGGCGTTGTCGCTGCAGTTCGACGCCGCCGAAGGCAACCCGGACGTGTCGATCGACCCGTTGCGCTTCAAACAGGTGCTCTCGAACCTGATCAGCAATGCCCTCAAGTTCACTGAACAGGGCCGGGTGCTGGTCAAGGTCCGGTTGTCACCCACCGACCAGGACGACGTCCTGCACTTGCACCTTGAGGTCAACGACAGCGGCATCGGCATCGGCCCGGCGGACCTCAAGCGCCTCTTCGAACCCTTTGCCCAGGTCGACAACAATGGCCGGATGGCGCGCAAGGGCGCGGGACTGGGGCTGGTGATCAGTCGCAACCTGTGCCAGATGATGGGTGGCAACCTGCACATGAACAGCCAGCCCGGCCTTGGCACCCAGGTCCAGGTCCGGCTGCGGCTGAACGTCTTGCCAGCGGCGCCGGCCGGCGTGGCCGCCGAGCCGGTCATCGAAACGGCGGCAGGCGTGCTGAACGTCCTGGTGGTGGACGATCACCCGGCCAACCGCCTGCTGATGTCACAGCAACTGGAGTACCTCGGCTACCCCTATCAGGTTGCCCATGATGGCGCCCATGGGTTCGAGGTCTGGCAGCAAGGGCATTTCGACCTGGTCATCGCCGACTGCAACATGCCCATCATGAGCGGCTATGAACTGGCGCGTTCGATTCGCCGCGAGGAGTCCGAGCAGCAACGCCCTCCCTGCACCATCCTGGGGTTCACCGCCAATGCGCAGCCGGAAGAAAAACAACGGTGCCAGGACGCGGGAATGGACGACTGCCTGTTCAAGCCCATCAGCCTGAGCGCCCTGAGCCAGTGGATCAAGGCTGTCAAACCCAGCCGGCAGGCCCGGGTTTTCAGCCTGCAAGGCCTGCAAGCGCTGACCGGCGGCGATCCCTCGTCCACCCACCGCCTGCTGAGCGAGATGCTCAACAGCAATCGCCTGGATCGCCAGGAGCTGCTCGACGTGGCCCGGAGCGGCGAGCGCCAGGCCTTGAGCGAGACGGCGCACAAGATCAAGGGGGTCGCCCGGATCATGCAGGCGACGTCGTTGATCCAGCGTTGCGAGGCACTGGAACAGGCCTGTCAGCCCGCCTCGGCACCGCAGCGGATCAGCGAATGCGTCGAAGCCCTCGACCAGGCCATGATCGACGTCGGGGTTGCCCTCCAAACAGCACTCGCCAAGGCACGATAACCCAGCGTTTACTATGCTGTTGCCTGAGCAGTGCGTACCAGGGGTGTTCTCGATCAGCGTCCCCTCCACGCGGAAACACCCTTTGAGAACGCCCCTTACACTTGGAGTGACTGCAATGCCCAGCGCACCGCGTACGGAAAAACGCCGGTTCCCCCTGCACGTCCATATCAGCGTGATGTTCACCCTGCTTCTGCTGCTGACCGGCGTGGTACTGGGCATTTTCAACTATCGGCAGACCACGCAAATCATCCTCTCCAGCAGTGAAAAACTGTTCAACCGGATCGAGCAGGACGTGCGCCTGGATTTGTACGACACCTACGAACCGATCCGCCACCTGCTGGGTCTGCTGGCCGATTACCCGGCCACGCGCTCACCCCGGATGGAGCAACGCCTGGCCTTGCTCGGGCCCTTCAGCCAGGCGCTGCGGGACAACCCGAACCTGGCGTCGTTGTACCTGGGTGATGCCCTGGGTGATTTCCTGATGGTCCGGCCGTTGCGCAGCGCGGCCCTGAAAACCGCCGTGGGCGCCCCGGCCGACGCGGCCTACCAGGTCTGGACCGTGGAGCGAGCGACGTCCGA
Source organism: Pseudomonas sp. MS646 (assembly GCF_036693845.1). Classification (NCBI taxonomy): domain Bacteria; kingdom Pseudomonadati; phylum Pseudomonadota; class Gammaproteobacteria; order Pseudomonadales; family Pseudomonadaceae; genus Pseudomonas; species Pseudomonas sp. MS646. Next base: position 1,912,078 of record NZ_CP144763.1, on the reverse strand, counting down.
CGGCTCGGTTCGCGCCCAGTCGCTGTTCTACGACGAACACCTGACGCTCATCGATCACCGGGACATCGCTGAAGAGACGTTCGATCCGCGCAATCGAAGCTGGTTTCGCAGCGCCGCTGGCTCCGCCGAGCAGATCACCACCGAGCCCTATCTGTTCTTCTCCACCCACACCATCGGCACCACCCTGGCCCGGCGCAGCGGCGAGCAAGCGGTGATCGGCGCCGACCTGACACTCGCGGCGCTGTCACAGACCCTGGCCAAGCACAAGGTCACCACCGACACCGAGATCGTCCTGCTCGACCCCAAGGGTAACGCGGTGGCCTATCCCGACAGCAGCCGACTGGTGGCGGACGCTCAATCCGCGCGCCTGGTCAAGGCCCGCGACCTCAACCCGGCCATCGCCGCCACCCTCGACGACAGCACGGGCACGTCGCGCCTGGAGGCCGCCGGACGGCGCTGGATCGTATCGCACAGCCACATGCAGGAAGGCGGACCGCAAGGCCTGGAACTGGCGCTGCTGGTGCCCGAGGACGAACTGCTCGACGAGGCCTATCGCATGCGTTGGCAAGGCGCGCTGATCACCCTGGCCACCCTGCTGTTGTGCCTGCCGCTGGGCTGGCTGACGTCGAGGATCCTGGTCAAGCCGCTGCGCGCGTTGGTGCAAGAGGCCGATGCCATTCGCAGCTTCGACTTCAATTACCCGGTCTCGCGACGCTCACCGGTGCTGGAAGTCGACCAGTTGAGCGTGTCGATGGCGCGCATGAAGGAGACCCTGGCCAGCTTCTTCAAGATCACCGCCAGCCTGCGCGCCGAGACCCGCTTCGCGCCGCTGCTGGAGCGGGTGTTGTTCGAGACCGTGGCCATCGGCCAGGCCCAGGCCGGGCTGATCTACCTGCGCGAAAACGATGACAATCGGGTCAAGCCGTATGGGCTGGTGATCGAAGGTGTCCCCCGGGACCTGGCAGCGTTCAAGCTCAACAGTTACGAGCTGCAGGCCGAGCGCAGCCCGCAATGGCTCCAGCAACTGGCTGTCTCGGACAATCTGGTGACCTCCCTGGGCTTCGAACAGGCGGCCGACCTGCAAGGTGTCCTGAGGGCGATGGACGCTCCCCGGGCCCACCTGATCGGCATCCGCTTGCGCAATCGCCACCAGGAAACCGTCGGCGTCCTGGTGTTGCTGATCAACGACAGCGGCACCGAAGCCGACCTGGAAAAGCTGCAACCGGACCGCATCGCGTTTCTCCAGGCGGTGTCCGGGGCCGCCACCGTCAGCATCGAAGGCCAGCGCCTGCAAGCCCGACAGAAGCAATTGCTGGATTCGTTCATCCAGTTGCTGGCCGGCGCGATCGACGCCAAGAGCCCCTACACCGGTGGCCATTGCCAGCGGGTGCCGGTGCTGACCCTGATGATCGCCGAGGCCGCGGCGGCGAGCCAGGCGTCGGCGTTCGAGGCGTACCAGCCAACGGAAGATGAATGGGAAGCGCTGCACATCGCCGCCTGGCTGCACGATTGCGGCAAGGTCACCACCCCCGAATACGTCGTCGACAAGGCCACCAAGCTGGAAACCCTGAACGACCGGATCCACGAGATTCGCACGCGCTTCGAAGTGCTCAAGCGAGACGCCTGGGTCGACTACTGGCGAGCGATGGCAGCGGGCGGCGACCCGGCCTCACTGGCGCAGCAACGCGATGCGACACTGGCCAGCCTCGATGACGACTTTGCCTTCGTCGCCCGCTGCAACTTGGGCTCCGAAGCCATGGCCGACGCCGACCTGCAGCGCCTGCAAAACATCGCCCAACGCCCATGGCAGCGCACGCTCGATGACCGCCTGGGGGTGTCCTGGGAAGAAAACCGCCGCCAGGCGCGCACGCCCCGGCCGACGTTGCCCGTCACCGAAGCGTTGTTGGCGGACAAGCCAGAGCACCTGTTCGAGCGTCACGAAGCCGAGCTGATCCCGGCGGACAACCCGTGGGGCTTCAAGCTCGACGTGCCGCGCTGGAAGTACAACCGCGGCGAACTCTACAACCTGAGCATCACCCGCGGCACGCTGACCCGTGAGGAGCGCTACGTCATCAACCATCACATGGTGCAGACGATCCTGATGCTCAGCCAACTGCCCTTCCCCAGCCACCTGGACAACGTGGCGGAAATCGCCGGCGGCCATCATGAAAAGATGGACGGCAGCGGTTACCCCAAGGGACTCAAGCGCGAGGAAATGAGCCTGCCGGCCCGCATGATGGCAATCGCCGATATTTTCGAAGCGCTGACGGCAGCCGACCGGCCCTACAAGAAGGCCAAGAAACTGAGCGAAGCCCTGGGCATCATGGCCACCATGTGCCGCGACGCCCATATCGATCCGCAGTTGTTCGGCTTGTTCATCGAAGAACAGATCTACGCCCGCTACGCCGAGCAGTTTCTCGACCCGCAGCAGATCGATGAGATCGACCGGGATGCCCTGCTGGCCCGAGCGGGATTACGACCATGCTGAATCGCACCGCACCCCGTGTTGGAGCAAACCTGCCGGCCCACCGCAAGGTCATGCACCCGACAGGGCCCGCGCGATGGCGGGCCAGTCTTGCTCCAGCCGGTTGGCCTCGTTCAGCACTCGGTCAGGCGCAGGAAAATCGCCGCCAACGCTTCGATGCCGGCCTGATCGTGCTCGGTGAAACGCCCCAGTTTCGGGCTGTCCAGGTCGAGCACGCCAATCAGGCGCCCGTCCTTGACCAGAGGCACCACCAGCTCGCTGTTCGACGCGCTGTCGCAGGCGATGTGCCCGGGAAACTGGTGGACATCTTCAACCCGCTGGGTCTGTCGGGTCGCCGCCGCCGCGCCGCACACGCCCCGGCCGAAGGGAATCCGCACGCAGGCGATCTGGCCCTGGAACGGCCCCAGGACCAGCTCGTCGTTGCGATTGAGGTAGAAACCGGCCCAGTTCAGGTCCTCCAGCTGGCTGAACAGGAACGCCGAGAACTGTGCCGCGTTGGCGATGAAATCACGCTCATCGGCCAACAGGGATTGCAGCTGTGCCGATAACAGACCATAGCCGTCGAGGCCCTGGCCGGTGCTCTTCAAATCGATCATGCCTTGTGCTCCAAGAGTTTGAGCCCTACCCAATAACGGGCGAACTGGTAGGCGCAACGTCCGTTGCGGTTGCCGCGGCCGGTGGCCCAGCGCACCGCCTGCACGTCCAGCGCCTCGTCGCGCTGCCAGGTCAACCCGGCCTTGGCCGCCAGCTCACCGATCCAGTGCTCCACCACGTCGAGGAAATGCTCCTGGGTAAATGGATAAAACGACAGCCACAGGCCGAAGCGGTCGGACAACGCGATCTTGTCCTCGACGGCTTCGCTGGGGTGCAGCTCGCCATCGACTCGCTTCCAGTTCTCGTTGTCGCTCTCCTTTTCCGGCACCAGGTGACGGCGGTTGGAGGTGGCGTACAACAGCACGTTATCCGGTGCCTGTTCGAGGGAGCCGTCCAGGACGCTTTTGAGCACGCGGTAATCGCCTTCGCCGGACTCGAACGACAGGTCATCGCAGAACAGCACGAAACGCTGTGGCAGTTTCGCCACCTGCTCGACCACCCGAGGCAGGTCGGCCAGGTGGTCACGCTCGATCTCGATCAACCGCAAGCCATGCTGGGCATGTTCGGCCAACAGCGCACGCACCAGGGACGATTTGCCGGTGCCCCGCGAGCCCCAGAGCAGCGCGTGGTTGGCGGGCATGCCGTCGATGAACTGGCGGGTGTTGCGCCCCAGTTGCTCGACCTGGCGATCCACGCCGATCAAGTCCGACAGGCGCATGTCGAGGCTGACCTGAAGCGGCAGCAGGAAACCGCTGCGCCCATCCCGTTGCCAGCGGGCGGCCAGGGTCTGGGTCCAATCGATGGCAGGGCGCGGCGCAGGCAACAAGGGCTCGATCCGGGCCAGCACCGCATCGGCGCGTTCAAGAAAAGCATTCAATCGAGAGTCCACGTCTTTTCCTCGGACTGGTTCACGGTAATGATGGCGCTGCAGCGACGAAACGCCTTACCCAATGGCGGGTCTACCCCAAATAACATAAACCGGCCACGCCGGAATTCAGCGATGATCAGCTATGCTTGAGCGGCGAAGGGAAACGTAAGTGGTTCATCACTCAATGGACATCAGATTCACCCAGCGGCTGTCCTACAAACAGGCCCGCCTGACCGTCCTGGTGGGCTTCGTGCTGGGCACCTTGTTGAGCCTGATGCAGATCGGCATCGATTATGCCAGCGAAGACGCCTCGATCAACCGTGAAATCCTGTCGCTTTTGGAAATCAGCCACAACCCGGCCTCGCGCATCGCCTACAACATCGACGCGGAACTGGCCCAGGAGCTGTCCCAGGGCCTGTTGCGTTCACCGGCCATCATCGGCGCCGAACTGGTGGACAACAACAAGACGGTGCTGGCCAGCGTCAAGCGACCCGAACTGCAAAGCAGTTATCGATTCATCAGCGACTTCCTGTTTGGCGCCCAGCGCCAGTTCGAGGACCGTCTCTACCTGGACCATCTGCCTGGCGAGTCCCTCGGCGTGCTGCGCCTGGATGTCGACACCTACTCATTCGGCAGCCGCTTCCTGCGCCGGGCCGAAGTCACCCTGCTCAACGGGTTCGCCCGCAGCCTGATCCTGACCGGCCTGCTGCTGGCGCTGTTCTACGTGATGCTGACCAAGCCCCTGGTACGGGTCATCCGCGAGCTGAGCAGTCGCGACCCGGGCAGCAGCGAACAGAGCCGCCTGGAATGCCCCGCCGGCCACCAATACGACGAAATCGGCGTGCTGGTGTCAGTGGCCAACCAACAGTTCGAGAACATCTCCACCGAAATCCAGCAGCGGCGCACCGCCGAAAACCGCCTCACCGAATACCTGGCGCAACTGGAAAACATCGTCTCGGCGCGCACTGCCGAACTCAAGGCCATCAACGCCCGCCTCAGCCAGTCCAACGAAGAGCTGGAAGTGGCCCGGCGTACCGCGCTGGACATGGCCGAGGCCCGCTCTGCCTTCCTCGCCAACATGAGCCACGAGATTCGCACGCCGCTCAACGGCCTGCTGGGGATGATCGCCCTGTCCCTCGACGGCCCGCTGACGGCCGAACAACAGCAGCAGCTGTCGATTGCCCACGACTCGGGCAAGGTCCTGGTGGAACTGCTCAACGACATCCTCGACCTGTCGAAATTCGACGCCGGTCAGTTGGAACTCGAGCGCATCCCGTTCGACCTTGGCTCGCTGGTCGAAGACACCGCCAACCTGCTGTCGCAGAATGCCGCCCCCAGCGTCGAGCTGGCCTGCCTGATCGACCCGCAGTTTCCAGCCCAGGTCCTGGGCGACCCGACGCGGGTACGCCAGATCGTCAGCAACCTGCTGTCCAACGCGTTGAAATTCACCCGCTTCGGCCGGGTCGATGTGCGCTTGAGTCAGCACGAAGGGGGGGTGCGGATCGAGGTCTGCGACACCGGCATCGGGATTCCCCAAGAAGCACAGGCCAGGATCCTGCAACCGTTCACCCAGGCCGGCGCCGGAATCACCCGCCAGTTCGGTGGCACCGGGCTGGGCCTGGCACTGACCTACAACCTCTGCGAAGCCATGCAGGGCCGGTTGACGATCAGCTCCGAGGCCGGCTTCGGCAGCCAGTTCTGCGCCGACCTGCCCCTGCCCTGCCACACCCCGGCGCCGTCGGTCGAACCACTGCGCGGCAAGGTCGTTGCCATCACCGACAGCAACAGCGGGCTGGCCGAGTTGCTGGGCATGCTGTTGCCCGGCTGGGGCCTGGACTATCTACGGCGCTCCGTGGATGACGGGCTGCTGGGGCTCGAACCCGACGTGCTGATCACCGACTGCCCGGAGTGCCTGTTCAACCTGCGGCCGACCTTCGACGCCCCGATCCTGCTGGTAACCGCCTACGGCAGCTTCATGCCCAGCGAACAGGCCGCGGCCCTCGCCCCGCTGTTGCAACAGGCCCGGCCGTTGGCGCGTCATGCGCTGTACCAGATTCTGCGCCGGGCCCTGCAAAGCGAGGAAACCACCATCAACGATGCCCGGATCGATACCCTGGCGCCCTCCAGGCGTGGCCGGGTGTTGCTGGTGGAGGACAATCCGGTCAACCAGTTGGTGGCCAAGGGCATGCTGGGGAAACTGGGCTGCGAAGTCACCATTGCCGCCCACGGTGTCGAAGCCCTGGACCAGCTCGAACAGCATGTGTTCGACCTGGTGCTGATGGACTGCAACATGCCGGTGATGGATGGCTACGAGGCCAGCCGGCAGATCCGGCGCAGTGGTCGCTGGTCGCAGTTGCCGATTGTCGCGCTGACGGCCAATGCCATGCCCGAGGAGCGCGAGCGCTGCCGCGCGGCGGGCATGAACGACTACCTGTCCAAGCCGTTCCGCCGCGAAGAACTGGCGGCGATCCTGGACCAGTGGGTGCCCACTACGTCAGCGCTCTGATCTGCCCCAATAAATGATCGAGACCGTCGCGCAGTTCCCCGAGGCGGTCCAGGTCAATCCCGCTGTCGCATAACAGGCGGGCCTTGAGCGGCCCGACCTGCTCACGCAAGGCCCGCCCCGACTGCGTCAGGCTCAGGTGCACCTCACGCTCGTCCCGAGGCGAACGCTGGCGCTGGACCAGCGCCAGTTGCTCCAGGCGCTTGAGCAGCGGCGTCAACGTGCCGGAGTCCAGCGACAAGCGCTCGCCCAGGGCCTTGACGGTGGGTTGTTCCGGCGCCGTTTCCTGCCATTCCCACAGCACCAGCATCACCAGGTATTGCGGGTACGTCAGGCCGAGCTGGTCGAGCATCGGCTTGTAACCACGGATCACCGCCCGCGAGGCGGCGTACAGCTTGAAGCACAACTGGCTGTCGAGCTTCAGCGCATCGGCTGGCAACGGGTTCATTTGAGCAGTGCTTCGATCTCGCCAGTCAGGTCCTGGGGCTTGGTGGTCGGGGCGAACCGCTTGACCACCTGGCCGTCCTTGCCGATCAGGAACTTGGTGAAATTCCACTTGATGCCCTTGGACCCCAGCACCCCGGGAGCCCGTTGCTTGAGCTGGACGAACAACGGATGGGCGTTGGTCCCGTTGACCTCGATTTTCTTGAACAGCGGGAAACTCACACCAAAGTTCAGCTCGCAAAACTCGCTGATCGCCGCCTCGTTACCCGGTTCCTGCTTGCCGAACTGGTTGCAGGGAAAGCCCAGCACCACCAGGCCCTGGTCCTTGTAGGTCTGCCACAGGGCCTCGAGCCCTTTGTACTGTGGGGTGAATCCGCACTGGCTGGCGGTGTTGACGACCAGCACGGCCTTGCCGGCGAAGTCGGCCAGGGTCTTTTGCTCACCCTGGAGGGTGGTGCACGGGATGCTCAGCAGGTTGTCGCTCATGGCAAGGCTCCAAAGGAATGGGACTGGCGTGCAAGATAGCGAGCAATTCAATTGTGTGCAATTTAATTACCAGCAAACAGCACTGGAACATCTTGGGCTGTTGCCGACAACGGACATGTGGCGAGGGGATTTATCCCCGCTGGACTGCGAAGCAGTCCCCCTCGGTCCGTCTGACAAACCGCATGCTCAGGCCTTGGGGGCGCTTCACGCCCCAGCGGGGATAAATCCCCTCGCCACACGTCTATTCGCGGGGGACGAGATCCAGGCACACCGAGTTGATGCAATAGCGCAGGCCCGTGGGCGGCGGGCCGTCGGGGAAGACATGGCCCAGGTGTGCGTCGCATCTGGCACAGACGACCTCGGTGCGGATCATGCCGTGGCTGATATCCCGCACTTCCACCACCGCGCTTCCCTCTATCGGCGCATAGAAGCTCGGCCAGCCACAGCCGGAATCGAATTTGGTCTGCGAATCGAACAACGGTTCGTTGCAGCAGATGCAGTGGTACACGCCGTCGGTCTTGGTGGCGTTGTATCGACCGGAGAACGGCCGCTCGGTGCCTTTCAGCCGGCAGACGTTGTACTGCTCCGGGTCGAGCATGGCACGCCATTCTTCAAGGGTTTTCTCCAACTTTTCCATCGTCCTACCTCGGCAATTGAAAAAGCCCGATCCGACGCTTTTCCGCGGATCGGGCGGCACGTATGATTGCGCCTCGTCAGACGCCAGTCTGGCAGTCACGCCATGCGCATTCAAACGGATTGTGACGCCCATACCGCGTCAGGCCTGGGCACAGGCGCAGGATCCCCAGTACGGTAGTTCACTCACCGCCTGGATCGTTCATTTTCAGGAACACATCGCCATGCAGGTCAGCAAATCGAACAAGCTCGCCAACGTCTGCTACGACATTCGCGGCCCGGTGCTCAAGCACGCCAAGCGCCTGGAAGAGGAAGGCCATCGCATCCTCAAGCTGAACATCGGCAACCCGGCGCCCTTTGGTTTCGAAGCGCCCGATGAAATCCTCCAGGACGTCATCCGTAACCTGCCGACCGCCCAGGGCTACAGCGATTCCAAGGGCCTGTTCAGCGCCCGCAAGGCCGTGATGCAGTACTACCAGCAGAAGCAGGTCGAAGGTGTCGGCATCGAAGACATCTACCTGGGCAACGGCGTCTCCGAGCTGATCGTGATGTCGATGCAGGCGCTGCTCAACAACGGCGACGAAGTGCTGGTGCCAGCGCCGGACTACCCACTGTGGACCGCCGCCGTGAGCCTCTCCGGAGGCAACCCGGTGCATTACCTCTGCGACGAGCAGGCCAACTGGTTCCCTGACCTTTCGGACATCAAGGCCAAGATCACACCGAACACCAAGGCCCTGGTGATCATCAACCCGAACAACCCGACCGGCGCCGTGTATTCCAGGGAAGTGCTGCTGGGCATGCTGGAGCTGGCCCGCCAGCACAACCTGGTGGTGTTCTCCGATGAAATCTACGACAAGATCCTCTACGACGATGCCGTGCACGTGTGCACCGCGTCCCTGGCACCGGACCTGCTGTGCCTGACCTTCAACGGCCTGTCCAAGTCGTACCGGGTCGCCGGCTTCCGTTCCGGCTGGATCGCCATCTCCGGTCCCAAGCATCACGCCCAGAGCTACATCGAAGGTATCGACATGCTGGCCAACATGCGCCTGTGCGCCAACGTGCCGAGCCAGCACGCAATCCAGACGGCACTGGGCGGCTACCAGAGCATCAACGACCTGGTATTGCCCCCGGGCCGGTTGCTGGAACAGCGCAATCGTACCTGGGAGCTGCTCAACGACATTCCCGGCGTCAGTTGCGTCAAGCCGATGGGCGCGCTGTATGCCTTCCCACGGATCGACCCGAAAGTCTGCCCGATCCACAACGACGAAAAGTTCGTCCTCGACCTGCTGCTGTCGGAAAAGCTGCTGGTGGTCCAGGGTACGGCCTTCAACTGGCCGTGGCCGGATCACTTCCGTGTCGTGACCCTGCCGCGGGTCGATGACCTCGACCAGGCCATCGGCCGGATCGGCAACTTCCTCAAGTCCTACCGCCAGTAAGCCAGACAGCGTGCGAGGCCTCCTTGCCTCGCACGCTGTCTGATTCAGCAACATATCCGTTCCGATGACGCCGACTGGCCTTCTACACTCAAGGCTGGATGGCCGGCGCGCACCCCCGTTCAACGTTCACGGGGGCTGGCGCCCCATTTTTTTTCCCTCGTCACTTTCAGAAAAGTCTTTCAATCATTTAGGACGCCTGTAGGACACAGTTTGAAATAGTCGCTCAGTTGAATCGCCTGCGGCAGCACCTTATATACCCCGCATGACGCTACATCTTAAGCATGAGGAGAATTCCACCACCATGATGCGCATCCTGCTGTTCTTGGCCACTAACCTGGCGGTCGTGCTGATTGCCAGCATCACCCTGAGCCTTTTCGGCTTCAACGGGTTCATGGCGGCCAATGGGGTTGACCTCAACCTCAATCAGCTGCTGATCTTCTGTGCGGTGTTCGGTTTCGCCGGTTCCCTGTTCTCGCTGTTCATCTCCAAGTGGATGGCGAAGATGAGCACTGGCACCCAGATCATCACTCAGCCGCGCACTCGCCATGAACAATGGCTGCTGCAAACCGTCGAGCAGCTGTCCCGCGAAGCCGGTATCAAGATGCCCGAGGTCGGGATCTTCCCCGCCTACGAGGCCAACGCCTTCGCCACTGGCTGGAACAAGAACGACGCCCTGGTCGCCGTCAGCCAGGGTTTGCTCGAGCGGTTTACACCCGACGAAGTCAGGGCCGTGCTGGCCCACGAGATCGGCCACGTCGCCAACGGCGACATGGTGACCCTGGCGTTGATCCAGGGCGTGGTGAACACCTTCGTGATGTTCTTTGCCCGGATCATCGGTAATTTCGTCGACAAGGTGATCTTCAAGAACGAAGAAGGCCAGGGCATGGCCTACTACATCGCGACCATCTTTGCCGAGCTGGTCCTGGGTATCCTCGCCAGCGCCATCGTCATGTGGTTCTCGCGCAAGCGCGAGTTCCGCGCCGACGACGCCGGTGCACGCCTGGCCGGCACCGGTGCCATGATCGGCGCCCTGCAACGCCTGCGAGCCGAACAAGGCTTGCCGGTACACATGCCCGACACCCTGAACGCCTTTGGCATCAACGGTGGCATCAAGCAGGGCCTGGCGCGCATGTTCATGAGCCACCCGCCTCTGGAAGAGCGGATCGAAGCCCTGCGCCGTCGCGGCTGAGCATGATCGTTCCCACGCGCTGCGTGGGAACGCAGCCTGGGACTCTATGTGTCCCAAGGCTGAATGCGGAGCGTCCTTTTGGGGCGCTCACCCGCGCTTCAACGACTGGAAATCCGATACACCCGCTCGTCCAGCCTCGTTACACCCGCCTGCAAAAACTTCCAGCTCTCCCCCAGCACATCCTGCACCTGCAAGACCTCTAACTGCCAGGCACCTCCCAGCAGCCGCTGCACCTCGTCATCTCCCACGGAGAACGGTGGGCCAGGCATTTCATCCTGGTTGTAATCGAGGGTAATCAACAGGCCGACGCCGCGGGGCAAAATGCTCTGCAGGTGAGCCGCATACTGTTCCCGCATCGGCACAGGCAAGGCGATCAGCGCCGCGCGGTCGTACAACGCCGAACAGTCAGCCACATCACCCGGCTCCAGGGCGAAGAAATCACCGCAGCGAATCTCGATACCGGCGGCACGAAAGACCTTGAATACGCCCTCCTCGCTCACGCTCGGCTCAAGCTGATGCTCAAGGAAAAAATCAGTCGCGGCCTTTTCCGACAACTCCACCCCCAGCACCGAATACCCTTGCTGGGCGAGCCAGATCAGATCCAGGGTCTTGCCGCACAGCGGCACCAGCACACGACTGCCCTGGGCCACCCCCAGTTGCGGCCAGAAACGTTGCAGGTAAGGGTTCACCTGCGGCGAATGAAAGCCGATCTGGTTCGATGACCAACGCTTGTGCCAAAACTCGGGCTCCATGTTTCCCTCCAGAAATTCGATTAAAACGGGCTAAAACTTATATTAGATTCCGATCATAGTCCTGACGGAAGATGACGGCATCTTAACGCTCAGGAGCCCGCTCATGCTGCCCAGCCTGTTTATCTCCCATGGCTCACCGATGCTCGCGCTGGAGCCTGGCGCCAGCGGCCCGGCATTGGCTCGCCTCGCCGCACAATTGCCCCGGCCCAAGGCCATCGTCCTGGTGTCCGCCCATTGGGAGAGCGACGAACTGTTGGTCAACGCGAACCCGCAGCCTCGCACCTGGCATGACTTCGGTGGCTTCCCTCCGGCGCTGTACCAAGTGCAATACCCGGCAGCAGGCGACCCGGCATTGGCGGCCCAGGTCGCAGAGCTGCTCAACGCCGCGCACCTACCGGCACGCCTCGATACCCAGCGGCCCGCCGACCATGGCGTCTGGGTGCCGTTGTCCTTGATGTACCCCGAGGCCGACATCCCGGTGGTGCAGGTGTCTCTGCCCAGCCGCCAGGGTCCCGCGTTGCAGACCCGGGTCGGCCAGGCGTTGGCAAGCCTGCGCCAGCAAGGTGTGCTGCTGATCGGCTCCGGCAGCATCACCCATAACCTGCGCGACCTAGACTGGAATGCTGGCCCTGAAAGCGTCGAACCCTGGGCCCAGGCCTTTCGCGACTGGATGGTCGAGAAACTGGCAGCCGACGACGAGCCCGCGCTGCATGACTACCGCCGCCAGGCGCCCCATGCCGTGCGCAGCCACCCCAGCGATGAACACCTGCTGCCGTTGTATTTCGCCCGGGGGGCGGGAGGCGTGTTCAGCGTTGCCCACCAGGGGTTCGAGATGGGGACGCTGGGAATGGACATCTACCGGTTTGACTGACCGGTAGACCGACTCGCCCCCTTCGCGAGTAAGCTCGCTCCCACAGGGGTATGTGTCGGCGGTGGGGGCGAGCGGCTCGCGAAGGCCTCAACGCCCTTGAGCGCCGTCACCCGGCAACAGGCAAAAAAAATCCCCGAACCAGTCGGGGATTTTTTTCGCTCAATCAGCCCAGGGGCCGATCAATCTTCGCGGTAGCGACGCAGCTTGAGTTGCTTGCCGGCCACGCGGGTGTCCTTGAGCTTGGTCAGCAGTTTTTCCAGGCCATCTTCCGGCAGTTCAACCAGGCTGAAGCTGTCACGCACCTGGATGCGACCGATGGCCTCACGCGCCAGGCCACCTTCGTTGAGGATGGCACCCAGCAGGTTCTTGGCCGCGATGCCGTCACGGGCACCCAAAGCGGTACGGCAGCGAGCGCGGCCTTCGGCCAGCGGGATCGGTGCGCGACGCTCACGGTCACCACGGTCCGGACGATCGCCACTGCGCTCAGGACGGTCGCCACGCGGTGCGCTGTTCGGCACCAGTGGACGTTCCTTCTCGATGGCCGCCAGGTTCAGCGCCTGACCATTGGTGGCCTTGCGCAGCAGGGCAGCAGCCAGGGCACGCGGAGTGCAACCGATGTCGGCAGTCAGGCGGTCGAGCAGATCACCATGGGTCGATTCGGCATCGGCCACCAGCGGCGACAGGCTGTTGGTCAGTTTCTTGATGCGCGCATCGAGCACGGCCTGGGCGTCCGGCAGGCGAACCTCGGCCACTTTCTGGCCGGTCACACGCTCGATCACTTGCAGCATGCGGCGCTCACGCGGGGTGACCAGCAGCAGTGCACGACCTTCGCGACCGGCACGGCCGGTACGGCCGATACGGTGGACGTAGGATTCCGGATCGTACGGCATGTCTACGTTGAACACGTGGGTGATGCGCGGAACGTCCAGGCCACGGGCAGCCACGTCGGTCGCCACGACGATGTCCAGGCGGCCATCCTTGAGGGAGTCGATGACGCGCTCACGCTGGTTCTGGGCAATGTCACCGTTCAGCGCGGCAGCCTTGTAGCCTTTGGCTTCCAGAGCGCTGGCCAGGTCCAGGGTCGCTTGCTTGGTACGAACGAACATGATCAGGGCGTCGAAATCCTCGACTTCCAGCAGGCTCAGCACGGCAGAGGTCTTCTGGTCAGCGTGAACCAGCAGGTGAGCCTGCTCGATCGCGGTGACGGTCTGGGTCTTGCTCTGGATCTTGACGTGTTTCGGGTCTTTCAAGTGACGCTCGGCGATCGCACGGATCGACTGCGGCAAGGTGGCCGAGAACAGGACGGTCTGACGGGTTTCCGGCATGGCCTTGAAGATGACTTCCAGGTCGTCCATGAAGCCCAGCTTGAGCATTTCGTCCGCTTCGTCGAGAACCAGGTGGTTCACGGTGGCGAGGACTTTCTCGTCACGACGCAGGTGGTCGCACAGACGGCCAGGGGTAGCGACAACGATTTGTGCGCCATTACGGATTGCTTTCAGTTGTGGGCCCATCGGCGCGCCGCCGTAGACAGCCACAACAGTCACGCCTGGCATTTGCTTGGCGTAGGTTTCGAAAGCGGTTGCAACTTGCAGCGCCAACTCACGAGTTGGGGCCAGGATCAGAGCTTGCGGCTCGCGCTTGGACGGATCAATGCGGTGCAGGATCGGCAGGGCGAACGCGGCGGTCTTACCCGTGCCGGTTTGCGCCTGGCCAATCATATCGTGACCGGCGAGGATGATCGGGATCGACTGCTGCTGAATGGCCGAAGGCTCTTCATAGCCGGTAGCGACTACTGCAGCGACAATATTGGGATGAAGTTCAAGAGCGGCGAAGCCGCCGATTTCCTGGGTCATGGGTCTGCCTCTAAGTGCATCCGCAAAGACCCATGCTCCAAAGCTGCGCATGCCGTGTTGAGACTCAAGAGTCGCCCTGGCAGCTTTGTCGGCGGGGATTTGCGAAAACGAATGAATGAAAAAGAACGTCGTGGGTGTGTCCGTTGTGCGGACATGCAACCGAAGTTGCCTTCGAAATTGCGCTACCTTGACGCGGCCCGGCTAAAGGCCGGCGCGCACTATACCGGAATTCGCCCGAAAAGGGAGCTTTTTTTAATCCAGCTGAAACGCTTCACCTCAGTAATGTGGCAAGGAGATTTATCCCCTCGCCACAGGAGCCGCCACGTTTCAAGTCGCCGGCCGAATCGCCTTGATCAGCGGCAGCAAGGAATAACCCAGCTGTGGCGAGAGCGCTTCGGCGCGGGCCACCAGGCCTTGCATGTCCAGTGCCTGGTCCAGGTCCGCCGGGACGATCAGGATCACGTTGCCCTCCTTCACTGGCAGTTCCCAGTAATGCCGGTGGTACAAGCCGCGCAACAGCGCCGCGCCCAAGGGCTTGCCATCGTCGGTGGCCCATTGGTTGATCACCAGCCAGCCGCCCAGGTTGAGGCGTTTCTGGCAGTTTTCCAGGAAGCCCCAGGCCAGGTGCCCGACGCCAGGGCCGACGTCGGTGTAGAGGTCGACGAAAATCAGGTCCGCCGGCTCGGCGGTCTCCAATAGCTCCAGGGCGTCGCCGATGCGGATGTACAGGCGCGGATCGTCATCCAGGCCCAGGTATTCAATCGCCAGGCGGGGCACGTCGGGACGCAGTTCGATGGCCTCGACGTCCTCCAGCGGCAGGAACTTGAGGCAGGCCTGGGTCAGCGTCCCGGCCCCCAGCCCGAGGAACAAGGCACTGTCCGGTTGCTCATGGCACAACGCCCCGATCAGCATGGCGCGGGTGTAATCGTATTCGAGCCAACTGGGGTCGGCCGTGAACACGCAGCTTTGCTCGATGGCATCGCCGAACTCCAGAAACCGGTAATCGGCCACTTCGAAGACCCGGATCATGCCGAACTCGTCGTGCACCTCGGCGAGCAGATGCTCGACGCGTTCCTCTGTCATTTCATCTCCTGATGGTTGCCGCACCGGCGGCGCAAAAACTGTGATTGTCCGCGAAGCCACGCAAACAGGTCACGCACTAATTTGCTGCTAACATGGCTGTCCGAGCGTAAACCACCTTAGAGATCATGATGAGCCAACCCTGGAGCCCTGACAGCTGGCGCGCCCTGCCGATCCAGCAGCAACCCCGTTACCCCGACGCCGCGCACCTGTCGCGGGTGGAGCAGACCCTGGCCAGTTATCCACCGCTGGTGTTTGCCGGTGAAGCGCGGGAGTTGCGCCGTCAGTTCGCCGAGGTGACCCAGGGCCGGGCGTTTTTGCTGCAAGGTGGCGATTGCGCCGAGAGCTTTGCCGAGTTCTCGGCGGCGAAGATCCGCGACACCTTCAAGGTCCTGCTGCAAATGGCGATCGTCATGACCTTTGCCGCCGGCTGCCCGGTGGTCAAGGTCGGGCGCATGGCCGGACAGTTCGCCAAGCCGCGTTCGGCCAACGATGAAACCATCGACGGTGTCACGCTGCCAGCGTACCGGGGCGATATCGTCAACGGCATCGGCTTCGACGAAAAAAGCCGCGTACCGGACCCGGAGCGACTGCTGCAGTCCTACCACCAGTCCACGGCCACCCTGAACCTGCTCCGCGCCTTCGCCCAGGGCGGTTTCGCCGACCTGCACCAGGTGCACCAATGGAACCTGGACTTCATCGCCAACTCGGCCCTGGCGGAAAAATACAGTCATCTGGCCGACCGCATCGACGAGACCCTGGCCTTCATGCGCGCCTGCGGCATGGACAGCTCGCCACAACTGCGCGAAACCAGCTTCTTTACCGCTCACGAGGCGCTGCTGCTCAATTACGAAGAAGCCTTCGTGCGCCGCGACAGCCTGACCAACGACTACTACGACTGCTCGGCGCACATGCTCTGGATCGGCGACCGGACCCGCCAGTTGGACGGCGCCCACGTCGAGTTCCTGCGCGGGGTGAACAACCCGATCGGGGTCAAGGTGGGGCCGAGCATGGACCCTGACGACCTGATCCGCCTGATTGATGCGCTCAACCCGGACAACGACCCGGGCCGCCTGAACCTGATCGCCCGGATGGGCGCCAACAAGGTCGGCGATCACCTGCCGCCGCTGTTGCGTGCCGTGCAGCGCGAAGGCAGGCAAGTGCTGTGGAGCTCCGACCCCATGCACGGCAACACCATCAAGGCCAGCAGTGGCTACAAGACCCGGGACTTCGCGCAGATTCTTGGCGAAGTGAAACAGTTCTTCCAGGCCCACGAGGCGGAAGGCACCTATGCCGGCGGCATCCACATCGAAATGACCGGGCAGAACGTCACCGAATGCATCGGCGGCGCACGACCGATCACCGAAGATGGGCTGTCGGACCGCTACCACACCCATTGCGACCCACGGATGAATGCCGATCAGTCGTTGGAGCTGGCGTTCCTGATTGCCGAGACGTTGAAGCAGGTCAGGCGCTGAACCTGACAGGTTTGTAATGCCTGGCCTATGGCTTTCGCGAGCAAGCCCGCTCCCACATTGGACCGAGTCGGTCACTGATTTGGTGAACTCAACAGATCCTGTGTGGGAGCGGGCTTGTTCGCGAAATGGCCAGTTCAGTCACCACTTGACTGAGCCAATGCCTGGGCCAACCGAACCCCACTCACCCGCTGGCAGTTGAGCTGGACCCGCTCCAACCCCAGCCACCGGGCCATGCGCCGCAGGTTCAGCGCCAGGGCCTGCACACCCTCCTCGTCCAACCCCGGTGCCTCCTCGTGCACCGCATGCACCGCCAGTCGGCCCAAGGCCCGCTCTGCCCGCAGGTCGACCCGCGCTGCGATGCGTTCGTTGTGCAGGAACGGCAAGACGTAGTAGCCATACACCCGCTTGTGCACCGGGGTGTAGATCTCCAGCCGGTAACGAAAATCGAACAGCCGCTCGGTACGGCTGCGCTCCCACACCAGGGAATCGAAAGGTGACAACAAGGCGCTGGCCGCCACTTTGCGAGGGATTTTCGCCAAGGGTCGACACCAGGCCACTTGCTTCCAGCCCTGCACCTGGCAGCGCACCAATTCGCCGGCCTCCTCCAGCTCGGCCAGACGCCCACGGCAGTCCGCCGGTTCAAGGCGAAAGTAGTCGCGCAGGTCCTTTTTCGTACCAACCCCCAGGGCGTCAGCGGCGTGCATCAGCAACGCCCGTTGAGCCTGGGCCTCGTCCGGCGGCGCCTGTTGCAGAATTTCGGCGGGCAACACCCGTTCCGGCAAATCGTAGAGCCGCTCGAAGCCTCGCCGCCCCGCCACCGTCACTTCGCCTGCGGCGAACAACCATTCCAGGGCATGCTTCTCCTCGCTCCAGTCCCACCAGGGCCCGGCCTTTTCCTGGCGCGTGGACAAGCTGCCCGCGCCCACGGCGCCCTGCGCCCGGACCGACGCCAGCACCCGACGAATCACGTCCTGGCGCTCCTGCCCGAAACGCGCCAACTGCTGGTAGATCCCCTCGCCACGGGCGGCACGCTGCATGCGCCAACGCATCAGCGGATACAACGCCATCGGCAACAACGACGCTTCATGACCCCAATATTCGAACAGCGTCCGGCGTCGGCCCTGGCTCCAGGCCGCCTGGTCGAGTAAATCGGGGTTGTAGGTACCGAGACGGGAGAACAGCGGGAGGTAGTGCGAGCGCACCAGCGCATTGACCGAGTCGATCTGCAGGACGCCGAGGCGTTCGATCAGGCGATTGAGGCGCGAGGGTTGCACCGAAGCTGGCGGCGACCGCCCATCGAATCCTTGGGCGGCCAACGCCAGACGCCGGGCCTGTTTGAGGGTAAAGGACAGCGTCGCGGGCATGGAGATCTCCTTGTCTGCTCGCAACCTACCTCACCAATAAGGGGTTTGTGTAGGGAAGGATAGCTCATTTGTGCATCGGGTCATCCCAGAATGGCCGGACCACTTCCCGTTCCACGTCGGCACGGCTGACGCCAATGTCCTTGAGTGCCTCGTCGCTCATGCCGGCCAGCAGTTCACGTTCGTGGTGCAATTCGTACCAGCGGCTAAACTTGTGCATCAGCGCGCTGAGCGAGAAGCCGTGGGAGAGTTTGTCTACCAGTAGATATCCTTTTTGACCTTTCATCGTGATGTCCTCCGTTGGGGATGGCTCAAGTCTCGCGCCAACGCTAAGATCAATCCAACGAATGTTTTTTATGCAATACATCTCGGAGATTGATCAATTGTCGAGTTACCCGAGCATCGATACGGAAGTGCTGCGCACCTTCGTCGCCATCGCCGACCAGGGCGGTTTCACCCGCGCCGGCGAATTGGTCAATCGCACCCAATCGGCCGTCAGCATGCAGATGAAGCGGTTGGAAGAGGATGTGCTGCAGCGGCGGCTGTTCGAGCGTGACGGGCGCCAGGTCAAGCTCACCGCCGAAGGCCAGGTGCTGCTCGGCTACGCCCGGCGGATCCTCAAGCTGCACAGCGAGGTGTTCAATACCCTGCGCGAACCGCACATGGTCGGCACGGTGCGCATCGGCACGCCGGACGACTACGTGATGCGGTTCCTGCCGGGGATCCTGCAGCGCTTTGCCCAGTTCTATCCCCTGATAGAGATCGAGGTGCACTGCGAGTCGTCCAAGCAATTGTTGCTTCGCCAGGACCTGGACCTGTCCATCGTCACCCGCAAACCGGGGGACGAAATCGGCCAGCTGCTGCGCAAGGAACGTTTTGTCTGGGCCGAAGCCGCGTGCTTCAACGTTCACGAACAGACGCCGTTGCCACTGGCGATGTTCAACAGCGATTGCTTCTGCCGGCAGTGGGCCTGCAACGCGCTGGATGCCATGGGCCGCGAGTATCGCGTGGCGTACAACAGTTCGAGCCTGTCGGCGCTCATGGCAGTGGTGGGCGCGGGCCTGGCCATCACCGCCCAGCTGGAAAGCCTGCTGACCCCGGACATGCGCGTGCTGGGCGAGGCCGAAGACCTGCCGGAATTGCCCGAGGCCAGCATCATGCTGATCCGCAACCTGCACAATCCGTCGCCGATCACCGAGTGCCTGGCCGAGCACATTGTCGAGGGCTTCAAACTTTAAGGGCGAGCAGCACCGCGCACAGCACCAGGAAACCGCAGAACAGCCCGCGCAGCAGCCGCTCCGGCAAGGCATGGGCCACCTTCACGCCCCAACTGATGCTCAACAGGCCACCGACGGCCAGCGGCAGGCCGATGCTCCAGTCCACCTCGTGATGGAAGGCATACGTGGCGAGGGTCACGCCAGTGCTGGGCAAGGCCAACGCCAGGGACAACCCTTGGGCAACGACCTGGGTGGTGCCGAACAGGCTGGTCAGGATCGGCGTTGCAACGACCGCCCCGCCCACACCGAACAACCCGCCCATGGCACCGGACGCCGCCCCCAATACACCGAGCCATGGCCAGCCATGACGCATCTGCGCCGAAGGCGGTGCCGTCGCGGTGAACATGCGGGCAAGGTTGTAGAGCGTCAGCGCCACCAGGAACGCCACGAAACCGATCCGCATGCTCTGGGCATCGATACCGACGGCCCAGATCGATCCGAGCCAGGCAAAACAGAAGCCCATGGACGCCAACGGCAGGACATGGCGCAGTTCGATACGATTGCGCTGGTGATAACGCCACAGCGCGAGCATGACATTGGGCACCACCATGACCAGCGCCGTGCCTTGGGCCAGTTGTTGGTCAAGCCCGAACCATACGCCCAGCACCGGAATTGCAATCAGCCCGCCACCGATGCCAAACAATCCCCCCAGGGTGCCCAGCGCGGCACCGAACAACAGAAACACCACAAACTCGATCACAGACGACTCCCCTTTCACCAAGGCGCTTATCCTACGCAGTCGCCGCCAGCGAGGGAACGCAACATCTGATCAGATCGTCAGAATTATCTGGCGCATTAAAGATTCGCCCGCTAGATTCAGCTCATCTCTGTTTGAAGGTTCTGCCATGACCACCCAGCGCGACACCCCCGAAGCTTGCGAAGCCCTGTTGCTCGACAACCAGGTCTGCTTCGCCCTGCATTCCACCTCCTTGATGATGACCAAGGTCTACAAGCCGTTGCTCCAGGCACTGGGCCTGACGTATCCGCAATACCTGGCAATGATGGTGCTGTGGGAAAAAGATGGCCTGACTGTCGGTGAAATCAGCACCCGCCTGCTCACCGATCCCGGCTCCCTCACCCCATTGCTCAAGCGCCTGGAAGCCGAAGGCCTGCTGAGCCGCACCCGCAGCCGCGAAGATGAACGCGTGGTGATCGTCGAACTCACCGAGCAAGGCCGTGCCCTGCGCGAAAAAGCCCTCGGCATCCCCCAATGCATCCTCGCCGCCAGCGGCCAGACCATGGAGCAGTTGAAAAAACTGCAACTCGAGCTCCAGGCATTGCGCAGCCATCTGCAAGACACCCTGTAGCCATCAGAACGTCCCGGTGGAGCGAGCCGATTCAGCACTTCGATAGCTGACACACCGTTTCGCGAGCTGGCTCGCTCCCACCCTGGATCTTGGATAGGCGTACGTCCAGCCGCCCCCCCTGCTCGCCAAAGCGCCAGCCCTTCCACCAAAACCCTCCCTCACCAAAAAAATCTCACCCCCTTCAAACAGCTCTAACTCAATAGTTTCAGCCTGATTAAAGGCCTTTCACCAAAACTTTCTCGAAAATTTATCTTGCGCACAAAACATTAGCGCTATACATTCTCTCCACATCTATTTAGCGCGCAAACATTTAGCGCAAAACATCAGCCAGAAATGAGGTTTTGACCATGCAAATACTCTATACCGCCATCGCAACCTCCACCGGCGGCCGTGATGGCCGCGCGATCTCCAGCGACAACATCCTCGACGTCAAACTCGCCACCCCCAAGGAACTCGGCGGTGCCGGTGGTGCGGCAACCAACCCTGAACAACTGTTCGCCGCCGGCTACTCGGCCTGCTTCATCGGCGCGCTGAAATTCGTCGCCAGCCAGGGCAAGCGCAAGATCCCGGACGACGCCTCGATCACCGCCCATGTCGGCATCGGCCAGATCCCCGGCGGTTTCGGCCTGGACATCGACCTGCACATCAGCCTGCCGGGCCTTGATCAAGCCGATGCCCAGGCGCTCGTCGACGCGGCCCACCAGGTCTGCCCGTACTCCAACGCCACCCGTGGCAACGTCGATGTGCGTCTGCACGTCACGGTTTAACCCACCATTCCCGAATTCGAACCTAAGGACGCTCACATGAACACGCTCAGCAAAGCCTTGACCGGTACCCTCCTCGCCCTCAGCGTCAGCAGCGCTTTCGCCAACGGCATCGTGGAACACAACACCCAGGCATTTCTCGATGCGCTGAACGCCGGCACCGGCAAGCCACTGGAACAACTGTCGCCCAAGGACGCTCGCGCCGTGCTGGTGGGCGCCCAGGCCGGGGTCAAGCTGACCTTGCCCAAGGCCGATGTCAGTGAGAAGACCATCCAGGCCGATGGCCAGTCGATCAGCATGACCATCGTCCGTCCGGCCGGGGTCAAGGGTGAGTTGCCCGTGTTCATGTTCTTCCACGGCGGCGGCTGGGTGCTGGG
This sequence comes from Pseudomonas sp. MS646, assembly GCF_036693845.1. NCBI lineage: Bacteria > Pseudomonadati > Pseudomonadota > Gammaproteobacteria > Pseudomonadales > Pseudomonadaceae > Pseudomonas > Pseudomonas sp. MS646. The sequence goes on along the minus strand of NZ_CP144763.1, from coordinate 1,890,320 downwards.
CGATTTCCCGACCCACGAGCGACTGGTTCGGGACCTGGTGGCGGGTTCGGGTGCTGTCGCGGTGTTCGTCAACTACACGCCTTCACCCGAGGCGCATTACCCGGTGGCGATCAACCAGGCCTACGCCGCGACGAAATGGGTGGCCGAACACGGCAAGCAGATCAATGTCGACGGCAAGCGCCTGGCGGTGGTCGGCAACAGCGTGGGTGGCAACATGGCGGCCGTCGTGGCCCTGATGGCCAAGGACAAGGGCACCCCGGCGATCCGCTTCCAGGCGCTGTTGTGGCCAGTGACCGACGCCAGCTTCGAGACCGCGTCCTACAACCAGTTCGCCGAAGGGCATTTCCTCAGCAAGAACATGATGAAATGGTTCTGGGACAACTACACCACCGACGCCGGGCAACGCAGCGAGATCTATGCCTCGCCGTTGCGGGCCAGTACCGCGCAGCTCAAGGGCCTGCCGCCAGCGCTGGTCCAGACCGCCGAGGCCGATGTCTTGCGTGATGAAGGTGAAGCCTATGCGCGCAAACTGGACGCCGCCGGAGTGCCGGTCACGGCCGTGCGCTACAACGGCATGATCCACGACTACGGTTTGCTCAACGTGGTTAGCCAAGTGCCAGCGGTGCGCTCGGCGATGTTGCAAGTGTCGCAAGAGCTCAAGCAGCACTTGAAGTGATTGCACGCCGAAACTTTTGTGGCGAGGGAGCAAGCTCCCTCGCCACAGGCGATTGGGTGCCTAGTCCTGAAATAAAAAAGCCCGACTCGATGGTCGGGCTTTTTCATGCAAAGGCTTCGCTTATTTAGCGCGGCCTTTGTAGGAACCGCCTTCGCGGGTATCGATCTCGATCATGTCACCGATTTCGATGAAGTCGGCCACCGACAGTTCGGTACCGTTCTTCAGTTTGGCAGGCTTCATGACCTTGCCGGAAGTGTCGCCGCGAGCGGAACCTTCGGTGTAGTCAACCTGACGCACGATGGTGGTCGGCAGCTCTACGGACACCAGGCGCTCTTCGAAGAACACGGCTTCGCAGACGTCGGTCATGCCTTCTTCCACGAATGGCAGAACGCTTTCGATGTCTTCGGCGTTCAGCTCGTACATGGTGTAGTCAGTGGTGTCCATGAACGTGTAGGTGTCGCCGCTGATGAAGGACAGGGTCGCTTCCTTGCGGTCGAGGATCACGTCGTCCAGTTTGTCGTCCGCACCGTAAACGGTTTCGGTCTTGTAACCGGTCAGCAGGTTCTTCAGCTTGGTCTTCATGATCGCGCTGTTACGACCCGACTTGGTGAATTCAGCTTTCTGAACCAGCCAAGGATCGTTGTCGATACGAATCACGGTACCGGGTTTGAGTTCTTTACCAGTTTTCATTGCGAATATCCGAATTTGGATGGGATTTACAAAAATCTAGGCCGCGTATCATATCCAATTTCCATAAAACTTCACCAGCGCCGCGGCAAGATCGGGTCGCGAGGCCTGTTCCAGACACCACGCCTGGGCATGTTCGGCCAGTTCCTGCTGCTGTTGGCGGGTCGATCGCCAGTGTTCGGCCATGTCCTGGCCGGCATTCCAGGCCCGCCAAAGACCGCTGATCGCATTTTGCGCCGCCTCCGAAAGACCCTGGGTGTACAGCCTGAGGAACGCCTCGAGTTTTTCCAGGTGAACGTCTTCTTCCTGCTGGTAGATATGCCAGAGCAGTGGCCGGCCGGCCCATTGGGCACGGACGAAGGAGTCTTCGCCACGCACCGCATTGAAATCGCAGCACCACAGCAGTTGATCGTATTCGTCCTGGCGGATGAACGGCAGCACCTGCACCGTCAGGGCGCCGCGTCGATGCACCGCACCCACGGCCAGGCCATCGACCCCGAGCCAGCGCTGGACATCCCCCAGCACCCGCCCTTCGGGCACCAGCACGTGAAACGCCTGGGTATCGGCGGCCATGGCGTCGAACCAACTGGCGAGCCCGGTGTTTTCATAGGCAAACAGCGAGATCAGGCACGCATCGGGCGACCGATCGACACCCAGCCCCTGTAGGAAAAGCGTCTGCGCCTGGGCATCCAGCTGAAATTGCCGACGGCGCTCCAGCAGGCCCGCTTCGCGCAGCAAGCCTCCGGTGCCCTGCGCAAAGCCCGGGAAAAAGAAATACTTCTGCACGTGGTGGTACTTGACCGACGGCAAGCCGTGGCAACCGATTACCCAGTCTTCGGCACTCAGGTAGTCGAGGTTCATCCACAACGGCGGTGTCGGGCGCTCGGCCATTGCGTCCATGTAGGCACTTGGCAGTTGGCAAGCGAACGCGGCAATCACCACGTCGGCGGCTTCGGTGGTCGGCCATTGCTGCGGCCAGTGGCGCACCTCCACACCCTGCTGCCATTGCTCGGACAACGTGGTGTCGACCTCCGGGCACAGCCGCTCGAACGCCCGCAGGTCGTCGACCCACAGCCGCACCACGCATCGATGCTCGGCCACCAGTTGCCGAGCCAGGCGCCACGTGACGCCAATGTCGCCAAAGTTATCGACGACGGTGCAAAAAATATCCCAGCGCACGGTCATTCCCGACTCCCTGTGGCAAAGGCCTGATTGTCCCGAATAAACCAGGCATGCAGAAGAGCCGACGGCGATTAATCTTCATGCGACAATCACTCCCTGCCCATGCCCCTGCCAGGAAGCAGCCATGTCTGATTACCCGCCCGCCCCACGTCTTTCAGCCTTGAAACTGACCGTCAGTATTGCCCTTGGCCTGTGGCTGGGGTTCCTTGCCATTGTCCTGACGGGCTGGCTCATGTCGCGATTGTTCCTGGGTGAAACCCTGGCGCCGGTCGCCGCAGCCGTGCATCAACTGGCACAACCACCGGCGGCGCAACCGGCCCCGCCACCGCCCACGCCAATGTTCGAGCAATACCAGCAGAACCTGCAACGCAACGAGCAGCGGCAAGCGCTGGACCAGGTCCGCAACAACCCCCGCAACCTGTCCAACCCCAAGTGCCAGTTCTGGTTGCAACAGGACCAGAACGCACCCAGCGAAAAAAGCCGCGCCAACGTGCTGCAATTCTGCGAATGAGCATGAACAAACAGACCGTCCACCAACTGATCCTGGACAAGCTCAGGATCGATCTCGACATCGCCGAACGCGCGGCCCTGACCGCGTATGAAACCGCGACCCACGAAGAAAACATCGCCGAGAACAAATACGACACCCTCGGCCTTGAGGCCGCCTACCTCGCCGCCGGCCAGGCCAGGCGCGTGGAGGAAATCCGCCAGGCCCTCACCCTTTGCCAGAACCTTTCGCCCAGGCCCTACAGCGAGCAGCGCGGGATCGAGGTCGGTACGTTGATCGGGCTGGAAGATGAAGACGGCCGCCAGCAGTGGCTGTTCCTGGGGCCGGACGCGGCAGGGTTGAAGGTCTCGCTGGTGGGCCAGCCGATCACGGTCATCACCCCTCGCTCGCCGCTGGGCCGGGGCCTTCTGGGCAAGTTCGAAGGGGATGAAGTGGAGATTGTCGTGGCGGGCGCCCGGCAACAGTTCGCTGTCACCGAGGCGATCTAGAAACCTGGCTTAATGCACGGGCAGTTCGACGCCGTCGAACAGCTCTTCGAGTTCCTGCTTGTTGTGGCACTGGATGGCCTTGGCCATGACTTCACGGGTCAGGTGCGGTGCGAACTTCTCGATGAAATCGCACATGAAGCCACGCAGGAAAGTACCGCGACGGAAACCGATCTTGGTCACGCTGGACTCGAACAACTCGCTGGCATCCAGCACCACCAGGTCATTGTCGAGCTTGGTGTCGACCGCCATCTTGGCCACGATGCCCACGCCCAGGCCGAGGCGCACGTAGGTCTTGATCACGTCGGCATCGGCGGCGGTGAACACTACCTTGGGGGTCAGGCCGCGATGGCTGAAGGCTTCGTCGAGCTTCGAACGACCGGTGAAACCGAAGACGTAGGTCACGATCGGGTACTCGGCCAGGGCTTCGAGGGTCAGCTTCGGCAACTTGGTCAGGGGATGGCCCTGGGGCACGACCACACAGCGGTTCCAGCGGTAGCACGGCATCATCACCAGGTCGCCGAACAGTTCCAGGGCCTCGGTGGCGATGGCGAAATCCACGGTGCCGTCGGCGGCCATTTCGGCGATCTGCATCGGCGAGCCCTGGTGCATGTGCAGCGCCACGTCCGGGTATTGCTTGATGAAGTTGCTGATCACCGGCGGCAGTGCATAACGGGCCTGGGTGTGGGTGGTGGCGATCGACAGGGTGCCTTTTTTCTCGTTGGAGAACTCCTGGGCGATCTGCTTGATGCTTTCGACCTTGCGCAGGATCTCGCCGGCCGTGGTGATGATGCGCTCACCGGCCGGGGTCACGCGGGTCAGGTGCTTGCCGCTGCGGGCGAAGACTTCGACGCCCAGTTCGTCTTCCAACAGGCGGATCTGTTTGCTGATGCCGGGTTGTGACGTGTACAGGCTCTGGGCAGTAGCGGAAACGTTGAGGTCGTGGTGCGCCACTTCCCAGATGTAGCGCAGTTGTTGAAGCTTCATATGTATCCCTCAAAGCAGTTGGACGCCACGGGCATCAGCGACGGTATATAACTATATGGAAGGTCTTGGCAATAAATCTAGAACTTTTTATAAAAGGCCACCATTTAGCCTCAAGCCTCTCCCTGGCGTCGGCGCTGCACCAGCGGCACGAGGTAGACCGGCACCCGGGACAACTGCAATACCCGGGCAGCGGTCCTGCCCAAGGGGCTTTCTCCATTGGCCCCCTGGCAATGACTGCCGACGATCAGCAAATCGACGGAGAGCTTCGCAGCCTGCTCGAGAATGACCTGGGAAGGATCACCCTGGAAAACCCTGACCGACTTGATCAGTTGCAAGTCCTGCTGCCCTTCGCCCAACTCCTCGCGAAAACTGTCGAGCACCCGTTGCTCAATGTTGGCCATCACCGTATTCAGACCTTGGCGATGAAATTCGTTCAGCGCCTGCTCGTCGAGATAGCTTTGCAACACCGATTCGGCGAACAACCCCATCGGCTCTACCGCATGCACCACATACAACTCGGCTTTAAACGTCCGTGCCAACGCCAAGGCATGCTGCATCACATAAGGGGCGTAGAGCCCCAGGTCTGTGGCGTACAGCATCGAACGAATCATGTGACCTCCTCGCGTGCCAGAATGGCGGAGATGGATTGAGCTTAGCAGCGCCTTCGCCAGCACGACGTGCGGCTTAGCGTCCTGAACAACCGGTCGTCAGGGCTTCACCTCGTTACTGATGCCGTGGGGGACATGCCCCGTGGCGACCACCTCGCGGGCCAGTTCGCAGTGGCCGGTCTGGTCGTCGAAAAACACGTCGGCGGCGAAGGCTTCAAGGAATGCCGACTTGGTCAGGCCGCCAAGGAACAGCGACTCGTCCAGGCGAATATCCCATTCACGCAAGGTACGGATGACCCGCTCGTGAGCCGGTGCCGAACGGGCCGTCACCAGCGCCGTGCGAATCGGGCAAGCGTCCTCGGGAAACTCGCGTTGCAGGGCATTGAGCGCGGCCAGGAAGCCCTTGAACGGTCCGCCTCGCAATGGCTCGCGGGCCGCCTGCCGTTCGCTGGCCTGGAACGCTTCGAGGCCACCGGCCTGATAGACGCGCTCCGACTCATCGGAAAACAGCACCGCGTCGCCGTCGAACGCGATGCGCAATTCCTCGCTGGCGGCGCGGCTGGCACCGCCGGAGAGAATGGTCGCCGCGGCGAACCCGGCATCAAGGGCACTGCGCACGTCTTCGGCATGGGTGGACAAGAACAGGTCGCAGCCGAACGCCTTCAGGTAGGGATAAGGACTGCGGCCGCCGACGAACGCGGCACGCGAGATCGCCAGGCCATAGTGACCAATCGAGTTGAACACCCGAAGGCCGGTATCGGCACTGTTGCGCGAGACCAGCACCACTTCGACCCGGGCACGCCCCAGGTGCGCATTGAGGCTCAGCAGTTTCTCCACCAGGGCGAACGCGTCTCCCCGCGCCAGGACTTCATCTTCGTGCTCGATCTGGTATTGCCGGTAGGCCTCGACGCCACTGGACAGGTACACCTTGTGGCTTTCGCTGAGGTCGAACAACGCCCGCGATGAAATCGCCAGCACCAGCTTGTCGTCAATATTGTTTGCCATGTCGCCCCCCCATCCGCGCTCAGCGGTTATGCCGATCCATGAACGCCAACGCCTGGTACAAGGCTTCGATTTTCGGCAGCGCACACCCCGCCGCTTTCGCCGCCGCCAACGGCCGGGCGTAGATTGCCTCCAGTTCCAGCGCGCGTTTGTGCAGATGATCGTGGTGCATGCTCGGCCAGTAGTCGGGCATCTTCTCGGTCATCGCGAACAGGTAGTCGGCGTAGCCCGGTGCGATGTGATGACCGCAGGCCTGGGCCCCCTGCACCACTTCGCGCATCAATGCCTGGATCAGCTCGCGACTGGCGGCATCGGCCATCAACGGCGTGGTGCTGGCCCCCAGCAACACCGAGAGACCGTTGTAGGGCACGTTCCACACCAATTTCTGCCAACGGGCCTGTTGCAGGTCGGCCATGGCCTGGGCATCGATGCCGGCATGGCGAAACAGCGTCGCAGCCTCTTCGACAATCAGCATGCGTTCAGCCTGATCGCCGCACGGGCCGCTGTGGTAACCGATGTTGACCGCGCCCAGCGCCTGGTGGGTGATGACACCGGGACCGGCCCGATGAACACAGATCAGGCAGAGCCCGCCCAACAGGTGCAGCGAGTCGGGCAGCAAGGGGCGCAGCGCCTCCTCGACATCCAGGCCGTTCTGCAATAGCAGGACCTTTGCCCCGGGCGCAGCCGCCTGGCGGATGACCGGGGCCAACTCGGCGTTGCTGGTGGTTTTGGCGCCCACCAGCAACCAGTCGCAGGGCGGCATCTCGGCCGCCGAGCGGTAGGCCTGGACCGGGTTGAGGGCCAGTGCACCATGAACCGCACTGTCGACCTGCAACCCGCCTTCGGCCACCGCATTGAACTCACTGCGTAACAAGAAGTGCACGTCAAAACCGGCACGCGCCAGCATCACGCCATAGAACCCGCCAATGGCCCCGGTGCCGATCATGCCGATCCGCGGTTTAACACCTGCCTGCATCTTTGCGCTCCTCTGGTAAACGGCCCTGCACATCATTGCACAGCCCCCCGGGACTCGGGGACTTATCCCACCGGGGATAAATCCCCTTCAAACCGGCCCCTGCCCATTGTCGAGCCCCCTCGTAACGCGATAAGGTTCGGCTCCCCGACGCGCTTAAATCCGCTGTGCACCGCCGCGCGGGGATCGCTGGCGGCCGGCACCCGTGACCTGACGAGTAACACGATGGCTGATTTACCGATCAATGACCTTAACGTCGCCTCCAACGAGACCCTCATCACGCCTGACCAGCTCAAGCGCGATATCCCCCTGAGCGACGCTGCCCTGCGCACCGTGACCAAGGGCCGGGAAGTCATCCGCAATATCCTCGACGGCAGCGACCATCGCCTGTTCGTGGTCATCGGGCCCTGCTCGATCCATGACATCAAGGCCGCCCACGAATACGCCGAGCGCCTGAAGGTCCTGGCGGCGGAAGTGTCCGACACCCTGTACCTGGTGATGCGGGTGTATTTCGAGAAGCCGCGTACCACCGTCGGCTGGAAAGGCCTGATCAACGACCCGTACCTGGACGACTCGTTCAAGATCCAGGACGGCCTGCACATCGGTCGTCAATTGTTGCTGGACCTGGCTGAAATGGGTCTGCCCACCGCCACCGAAGCGCTGGACCCGATCTCGCCGCAATACCTGCAGGACCTGATCAGCTGGTCGGCCATCGGTGCGCGCACCACCGAATCCCAGACTCACCGCGAGATGGCGTCCGGCCTGTCCTCGGCGGTGGGCTTCAAGAACGGCACCGACGGTGGCCTCACCGTGGCCATCAACGCCTTGCAATCGGTTTCCAGCCCTCACCGCTTCCTGGGCATCAACCAGGAAGGCGGCGTGTCGATCGTCACCACCAAGGGCAACGCCTACGGTCACGTCGTGCTGCGCGGTGGTAACGGCAAGCCGAACTACGACTCGGTCAGTGTCGCGCTGTGTGAACAGGCGCTGAACAAGGCGAAGATCAAGCCGAACATCATGGTCGACTGCAGCCACGCCAACTCCAACAAGGACCCCGCCTTGCAACCGTTGGTGATGGAGAACGTGGCCAACCAGATCCTGGAAGGCAACCAGTCGATCATCGGCCTGATGGTCGAAAGCCATCTGAACTGGGGTTGCCAGGCGATCCCGAAAGACCTCGCCGACTTGCAGTACGGCGTCTCCATCACCGATGCCTGCATCGACTGGAGCGCGACCGAAAACACCCTGCGCAGCATGCACGCCAAACTCAAGGACGTGCTGCCCAAGCGTCAGCGCGGCTGATCGAGCGTCTTCCCTATCAGGAAGATCGAGGCAAAAAAATGCCGGGCTGAAAAGCCCGGCATTTTTCATTGGGGAATCCGTCTTCGGTCAAAGCTTCGCAGCGTGCCGCTGGTGACGCTCCATGTAGCGCTCCACGTAGGAGCAGGACGGGATCACCGTGTAGCCCATCTCTTCGGCGTACTGCAGCGCCTTTTCGGTCAGCGCCGCCGCAATGCCCCGGCCGCGCAGGGCGTTGGGCACGAAGGTGCGATAGATGTCCAGGGTCTGCTTGCCCAGGTCCATATAGGTCAGATAGGCACGATGACCGTCCACGGTGGTCTCGAATTGATGACCAGCCTGGTCATGGTGGATGGACAACGCCTCGCTCATCACTACTCCTCGCGGGTCTGAATGCTGACCCCTACCTTACCGATGTTTTTCCGGCGAAGGAACATCTACGCCACCCCGTGCCTTCCTGGTCACCGAGCGCCAAAACCGATCCGCTCAAACCCGAGCACGTCGTGAATAGTAGGCACCAATGACGCAAATGCTCAAGACACACCTGTCATCGAAGGGGTAACCTCGTCGGTTTTATCGACCGGGCGCCATCGCCGTGCTGAAGTCGGTGTCGCGGTGCAATAGCTGAACATCGCCAGTTGTTGAGTCTTGAGACGAGCGCCGGTAGTTAAAGTCACCGCCAAGACCCAATAAAGATGCCTGGGACATTGCGCAAAAAATGTACAAAAGTCTAGGCGAATCAATCAACAACGACGTTAGCGGGCCTTTGGGGAGTTGATCCCGGCGCGGAACTTTTCTTCATCTAGACACTCCAGTCTGGGGCTTGGCGCTGGTGCTTGTTCAACAGCGCACAGAAAAGTTGCTCGAAAAAGAATCACCGCCTACAATTTTTTTGCTTCTTGCGTTACGTCAGTTTACTTACTACAAGTAATGGGTAGTATGTACGCCGGCTAACTCCCCAGTCTGGGGAGACAGTCACTAATAGAAAGTCCTTGAAGGGGAACACGATGAACAACGTTCTGAAATTCTCTGCTTTGGCCCTGGCCGCAGTTCTGGCTACCGGTTGCAGCAGCGCATCGAAAGAAACCGAAGCACGTCTGACTGCTACCGAAGACGCAGCTGCTCGCGCCCAAGCTCGTGCAGACGAAGCTTACCGTAAAGCTGATGAAGCTCTGGCTGCTGCTCAAAAAGCACAACAGACTGCTGACGAAGCTAACGAGCGTGCTCTGCGCATGCTGGACAAAGCTAGCCGCAAGTAATAGTCCTTCGGGATTGTTATCGAGCCGACCCATTCATGGGTCGGCTTTTTTATTACCCGGTGTTTTTTCAAGGTAATAAAAAACCCGCCGACCTCTCGCGAGGTCGGCGGGTTGCCTTGGAGCGTTATTACTGCTGCAGGTCGATCGGTGCACTCGAGACCATCGGGGCCGACGTGCTCGGCACGGCGATCTCCACCGGCAGGCCATCTTCGGCCGCCACCACGTCCCGCACCACATCCCAGTTCATGCGCAGGTTGCTGGTGATGTCTTCGCGCTTGAGCATCGCGTTGATCACCGCCGTGTGCTTGTCCACCACCGACGGGTTGCCGTTGTCATCCAGCGGCGTGTGGGCTTCGAGGTAAACCTTGCCGCCGCTCAAGCCCAGTTTGTAGGGGTCGTTGATGATCCGCACCGACGTGCCCACCGGCACCATGCCGGCCATTTCCAGGACGTTGTTGTTGAACATCCGGAAGCAACCGTGGCTGGTACGCATGCCGATGCCGAATTTCTTGTTCGAACCATGGATCAAATAGCCCGGGGTGCCCAGGGTGAACTTGAAAGGCCCCAGCGGGTTATCCGGGCCGGCCGGCACCACATTCGGCAGCGGGTCGCCATCGGCGGCGTGCTCGGCCTTGATCGAGGCTGGCGGGGTCCATGTCGGGTTAGGCGTCTTGGCAATGATGCTGGTGTGGGCGATCGGCGAGCCCCAGCCTTCACGGCCGATCCCCAGCGGGAAGGTGTAGACCACGTTCCGGCCCTTGGGGAAGTAGTAGAGGCGGTACTCGGCCAGGTTGATCACGATCCCCTCGCGCGGCCCCGGCGGCAGGATGAAGCGGGTCGGCAGCACGATCTCGGTGCCCGCGCCCGGCAACCAGGGGTCGACGCCCGGGTTGGCCGCGACCATCTCGGTGTAGCCCAGGTCATAGGTGGTGCCCAGGTCGGCGAAGGTGTCTTCGTACTTGGCCTTGATGACTTGCACCTGGCCGATGATGTCTTCACCCGGCGGTGGCAAAGGCAGCTCCAGTGCTGCAACGGGGCCGGCCATACACAGGGCGGCTAGAGACAGGCAGCGGGCGACGGCAGGCAAGCGCGGCAACATCCGGGAAATCCTTCGCAGATCGAACAGAGGGTATGAAAGCGCCGATTGTACACCGCAGCCTGTTATTTCGGGGAGGGCGGCATCAAGGCGTCCGATGTGCAGCAGATCGAGGGCTGCACAGACTCCCGCAGGCATTACAGCTCGAACCGCAGCTCCGGCCAGATCGGCGAGGTGCCGCGCTTCTGGGATTCGAGGATCGCCCGGCACAAGGAACACAGGCGATGGTCCTGGAAGATCCGCCGATCGACACTCGACCAGCGCGGCTGGGCCGGCAGCAGGCTGCCGCAGAGCGTACGGTCGGCGGAGCCGCCAAGTTCCAGCTGCCGAGTCACCAGATGCACCCGCACTTCCTGGCAGGCGAACAGGTCCAACTGCTCGTCAGGCTCGATCAGTTGGTAGGCAAACAAGGACCAGGCGGGACGCGGCATCGGGGGCTCCAAATCGGGGGCGCCACATTAGCCGAAAGCCCGCCTCTAGAAAAGCGTCAAAGCAGCGGTTTCAGCGTCGGCCAGACATTTTCCAGCAACTTGCCCTGGGCGGCGACGGACGGGTGCAATCCGTCGCCCTGCATCATCCCCGGAACACCGCCGACGTCCTTGAGGAAAAACGGCACGAGGGGGACTTTCTTCTCCTCGGCCAGGGTGCTGTAGACCTGGGCAAACGCATCGGTGTACCGCCGCCCATAGTTGGGCGGCAGTTGCATGCCCAGCAGCAGGACCTTGGCACCGCTGGCACGGGCGCTGTCGATCATCGCTGCAAGGTTTTGTTGCAATTGTGTTGGCGGTTGTCCGCGCAAGCCATCGTTGCCTCCCAGTTCCAGGACCACCAGGTCCGGTTTATGGGCTGCAAGCAGCGCCGGCAGCCGCGCCTGGCCTCCCGCGCTGGTGTCGCCACTGATCGACGCATTGACCACTTTGTCGTCAAAACCCTCGGCCTTGAGCCGTTGTTCAAGCAACGACACCCAGCCCTGCCGGGTATCCAGGCCGAAAGCCGCGCTGATACTATCGCCAACGATCAGGACTGTACCCGCCGCTGCGTTCTGGACCATGCACATCAAGGCCAGGCCGGCACTCAAAAACCACACACGCATCGGATTCTCCATGGGCTCAAGCATTCTCACCGCGACGGACCTTAGCAAAGTGGTCTCCAGCGCGGAAGGTGAACTGACCATCCTGCACGAACTCAGCCTGGAACTGAACAAAGGCGACAGCCTGGCGATCGTCGGCGCGTCCGGCTCCGGCAAATCCACCCTGCTGGGCCTGCTGGCCGGCCTCGACCTGCCCAGCAGCGGCGAGGTCACGCTCGCCGGCCAGGCCCTGAGCGCCCTTGATGAAGACCAGAGGGCGCGGATCCGCGCCGAGCACGTAGGCTTCGTCTTCCAGTCGTTCCAGTTGCTCGACAGCCTCAACGCCCTCGAAAACGTCATGCTGCCGCTGGAGCTGGACGGGCGCAAGGACGCCCGCGAACGCGCCGCCGAACTGCTGCAACGGGTCGGCCTGGGCCAGCGCCTGACCCACTCGCCCCGCCAGCTCTCCGGCGGCGAGCAGCAACGCGTGGCGATTGCCCGCGCCTTTGCCGCCGAACCCGATGTGCTGTTTGCCGACGAACCGACCGGCAACCTCGACAGCCACACCGGCGAGCGCATCAGCGACCTGCTGTTCGAACTGAACAAGGAACGCGGCACGACCCTGGTGCTGGTCACCCACGATGAACGCCTGGCCCATCGCTGCCGGCGCCTGATCCGACTTGAAGCCGGCCAGATGGTCGCGCCCCTGGAGCCTTGATGGCACGCTTGCCGCTGTTGCGCCTGTTCAGTCTTGCTGTTCGTCAATTGCTGCGCGACGCCCGCGCCGGCGAGTTGCGGGTGTTGTTCTTCGCCCTGCTGGTGGCGGTGGCGGCGAGTACCGCCATCGGCTACTTCGGTGCCCGCCTCAACGGCGCGATGATGTTGCGTGCCACCGAGTTCCTCGGCGCCGACCTGCTGCTCGAAGGCAGCTCGCCGGCCCGCGCGGAACAGATCCGCAGCGGCACCGAACTGGGCCTGGAACATGCCCGGGTGGTGGAGTTCTCCAGCGTCGTCGCCACTGACAATGGCATCCAGTTATCCAGCGTCAAGGCTGCCGATGACCTCTACCCATTGCGCGGCGAGCTGAAGAGCGCCGCCGCGCCGTTCGCGCCGGAAGAAACCGGCGGGCGTCCGAGCCCGGGCGAAGCCTGGGTCGAGTCCCGGCTACTGACGGCCCTGGACCTGAAGATCGGCGACAGCATCGACATCGGCAACAAGACCCTGCGCCTGAGCCGGGTCCTGACCTATGAACCCGATCGCGCCGGGAATTTCTATAGCCTCACGCCGCGGGTCATGATCAACCTCAAGGACCTGGACGCCACCGGCGTGGTGCAACCCGGCAGCCGTGTCAGCTATCGCGACCTGTGGCGCGGCCCGGCGCCGGCGCTGCAAACCTATCGCGACCTGGTCAAGCCAGGCCTTGAGCCTAACCAGCGCCTGCAGGATGCCCGCGACGGCAACCGGCAGATCGGTGGAGCCCTGGGCAAGGCCGAGCGCTACTTGAACATGGCCAGCCTGGTGGCGGTGCTGTTATCCGGCGTCGCGGTCGCGCTGTCGGCCAACCGTTTTGCCACCCGCCGTTTCGATGCCAGCGCCCTGCTGCGCTGCCTGGGTTTGTCACGCCGGGAAACCATGGTGCTGTTCAGCCTGCAATTGGCAGTGCTCGGCCTCCTGGCCAGCATCAGCGGCGCCCTACTCGGCTGGATCGCCCAATTGGGCCTGTTCGCGCTGCTGCATGACCTCTTGCCCACGGCGGTTCCGCCAGGGGGCGTGCTGCCGGCAATCGCCGGGATCGGCACCGGCCTGGTGGCCCTGGCGGGGTTTGCCCTGCCACCGTTGGCCGCGCTGGGCCGGGTGCCGCCGCTGCGCGTGCTGCGCCGGGACATGCTGCCGATCCCGTCCAGCACCTGGGTGGTCTATGGCGCCGCATTGGGCGCCCTGGGCCTGATCATGTGGCGCCTGAGCCTGGACCTGGTCCTCACGTTCGCCCTGCTCGGTGGCGGCGTCGTCGCGGCGCTGGTACTCGGTGGGCTGTTGCTATTGCTGCTCCAGAGCCTGCGTCGCCTGCTGGCCCGCGCCGCCCTGCCCTGGCGGCTCGGCCTCGGCCAACTGCTGCGCCATCCCCTGGCGGCGGCCGGCCAGGCCCTGGCATTTGGCTTGATCCTGTTGTCCATGGCGCTGATTGCGCTGTTGCGCGGCGAGCTGCTGGACACCTGGCAAAACCAGTTGCCGAAGAACGCGCCCAATTATTTCGCCCTGAACATCCTGCCCGACGACAAGCAGGCCTTCACCGACAAGCTGGTGGCGCTGTCGGCACAATCGGCGCCACTCTACCCCGTGGTGCCGGGGCGTCTGATCAGTATCAATGGCGAGCCGGCCAGCGAGTTCGTCACCAAGGACTCCGCCGGTGACCGGGCCCTGCAGCGCGACTTGAGCCTGACCTGGGCCGCGGACCTGCCGGCGGGCAACGTCGTCACGGCCGGCACCTGGTGGCCGCAACAACCACCAGACGATATCCCGGGGGTTTCGGTGGAAGGCAAAGTCGCCGACAACCTCAAGATAAAGCTCGGTGATCGCCTGGTCTTCAGCGTGGGCGGCGTCAACCGCGAAGCGAAGGTCACCAGCCTGCGGGAAATCAACTGGGACAACTTCCAGCCCAACTTCTTCATGATCTTCCAGCCCGGAACGCTGAAGGACCTGCCGGCCACCTACCTCACCAGCTTCTATCTGGCGGCGGGCCACGACCAGCAGATCGTCGACCTGTCCCGGGCCTTCCCGGCGGTGACGATCCTGCAAGTCGAGGCGCTGCTCGAACAGCTGCGCAGCATCCTGGCCCAGGTCACCCTGGCCGTGGAATATGTGCTGCTGTTCGTCCTGGCGGCAGGCATGGCCGTGCTGTTCTCCGGCCTGCAGGCGACCCTCGATGAGCGGATTCGCCAGGGTGCGCTGTTGCGGGCCCTGGGTGCCGAACGACCATTGCTGGTCAAGGCCCGACGCATCGAATTCGGCCTGCTGGGCGCGGTCAGCGGCTTGCTCGCGGCCCTGGGCTCGGAGCTGGTGAGCCTGGTGCTCTACCGCTACGCGTTCGACCTGCCATGGCATCCGCATCCGTGGCTGCTGTTGTTGCCGTTGGTGGGCGCTTTGTTGATCGGCGGCGCCGGGGTGTTCGGCACCCGACGAGCGCTCAATGCCAGCCCGCTGACAGTGTTGCGCGAGGGTTGATAGACTTCCGGCTTCGCCATTACAAGAAGTTGCCATGAGCCGCTATCGCCCACCCCGCACCGCCGGCACCGCGCTGATCACCCCCGAAGGTGAAGCGCGGATGCGCGCGGAGTTCCATGAGCTGTGGCATGTGCGCCGCCCCCAGGTGACCCAGGCGGTCAGCGAGGCGGCGGCCCAGGGTGATCGCTCGGAAAATGCCGAGTACACCTACGGCAAGAAAATGCTGCGGGAAATCGACAGTCGCGTGCGCTTTCTCACCAAGCGCCTTGAAGCGCTGAAGGTGGTCAGTGAAAAGCCCAGCGATCCCAACAAGGTGTATTTCGGCGCCTGGGTCACCGTCGAGGACGAGGAAGGCAAGGCGTCGCGCTATCGCATCGTCGGCCCTGACGAACTGGATCTGAAACAGAACCTGATCAGCATCGACTCGCCACTGGCCCGGGCCCTGATTGGCAAGGCCCTGGATGCGGAAGTCAAGGTCCAGACACCGACCGGCGAAAAAATGGTCTATATCGTCGACATCACCTATCCGTAAGGGCCGGACACCTCAACGGCGGGTAATCAGCCCCTGCCGCGCGACACGGGTCAGTTGCCGGATCATCTCGGGGGCGTCCGCCGCGCTGGGTGATTGGATAACGGCCAGGTCGAAACTGTCATTGGCGAAACGCGCCAAGGATTCACCGTCTTCGACAAACTGGATCAGGAAAGCGGCCGGCCCGTGGTTACGTCGCGGCCAGCCGTCAAGGTAGCGCAGCAACGTGGGCTGGTGGGTGCCACCCAGGAGGATTTTCGGGTTGCGTTGCACTAGGTTCGCCGTGATGGGCGCAAGACGTACAAGGGGGCTGGGTGCATTCATCGTGTCGTGTCTCTGCCTCAAAAGTCTGCATGGCAGGTGAGAGGCAACACCGAACCAGCGCTTTAGCGGTACTTCGAAGCCACGTAACCCGGCTTCTGTCGGCAACTGGATGAGTCACCTGGCGCCCCGCAAGTAGCTGTTTAAATCGGCGCATGAGCGGCATCCTAGAGAAGCTGACCGGGCGGTGTCAAGAACGGCGGCAGGGTCACCCTGCGGGAGCGGCACGACCATGGCGGCTGTCAGCCGCAAAAGAAAAAGGCGCTTTCCTCGAAAAAGGAAAGCGCCTTTGTTTTCAGTTGAGCATCAGCCGGCGATGGCTCGATCCACCGACAGTTTGCCAGCGCCTTCGACCAGGATGGCAACGCTGCCCGCCAACAACGCCAGGGCAAACTCATAGCCGTTGTTGGCCATGAACAAACCGTTACCAATGTGCACCGAGAAAATCGCCACCAGTGACAGGAAGGCCAGGCCCAGTGCCGCCGGACGGGTCAGCAGGCCGATGATCAGCGCCAGCCCGGCGAAAAACTCGGTACCGCCGGCCAATGTCGCCATCAGGTAGCCAGGGGTCAGGCCAATGCTTTCCATCCATTGCGCCGTGCCAGCCAGGCCGTAGCCGCCGAACAGGCCGAAGAGCTTCTGCGAACCGTGCGCGGCGAAGATGATGCCGACGGCAATACGCAGGACAGTCAGGCCGTAGCCGGCACGGGTGGACATTACTTTGTTGATCAGCGAGCTCATGGGTTCATCCCTAGATGTGTGGTGGTTGGACGCCATATTAATCAAAAAAACTTGTGCTAAAAGCGCAAAAATTGCGACACACCAATCAATTTAATTGATCATTTCCGTAAAGCGACCTTCTGCCCGTTCGGCTCCAGGGACTCTCGCTCCCGATCAAAAGCCAAATAGTATTTGTTCACGCTATTAACGTAGCTGACGGCGCCCATTCCCACCTGCTCCATGGCAATGCGCTCGACCTGGAAGAACCACTGGTTGGGATTCAACCCCCGTCGCCGGGCTTCGGCGCGCATGCCCTGGACGCGCTCCGGCCCCATGTTGTAGGCGGCCAGGACGAATGCCATGCGCTCGCGCTCATTGAGCTTGGGGCTGGCGAAAAACTTGCGGCGAATCATGGCCAGGTACTTGGCGCCCGCCTGCACGTTGGCGTCGAGGTTCTGGATGTTGTCCACCCCCACCCGTTGGGCTGCCGACGGGGTGATCTGCATCAGCCCGGTGGGGCCACCGCTCCCGCGAGCGCTGGGTTGCAGGGCTGACTCCTTGAAGGCCAGGGCCGCCAGGTTGAGCCAGTCCATGCCCTGGGCCTCGGCATGTTTTTGCAACACCGGACGCAGCTTCTCCAGGCGCTGGCGATCGGCGCGGGCCAGCGGATAGTGAACCTGGTACAGCCGCCGGTAGATGCGCAGGAACGCTGCGTCCTGGTTGTCCGGCACCTTGTAGGTCGCCAGGAACCGGTCGATGCTAGCCCGGAGCATGGCGGCATCACGACGCACGAACCAGTATTCATCGCCGGGCTCGCCGATCAGCACCTGGCGGTCGAAGCGCAACTTGGGAAGAATCTTGCCCCAGCGTTCGGCAATGGGTTGCTCGACGATGGTTAGATGGAAAATCCCGCCCTGGACCATCTCCAGCACATCTTCCACCGCCAGGGTCGGGTCGACCCATTCGATTTTCACCGGCGGCAATTTGAGCAGGGCCAGTTTCTGGTTGATCTGGCTCACCGCATCCCCCGCCGCACTGCCGTTGGGCAGGGCCAGGGTCTTACCGGAAAGTTGTTCCACGCGGTTGTAGCGCTTCTCACCCTTGATGCCCACCAGCAGCAATGGCACATCGCTGCGGATCGGATCGCTGGGGCTGACCGCATGGCTGGCCAGGGGCTCGAGCAGCTCGCCGGGGGCCACGAGATCGCCCTCGCCACGCTGCAACGCACCGAGCAACTGATCCTTGGCCTTGGGGATGATCTTGAGGGTGATTTCCTGGCCGTCCCGGGCGTGACCGTTGAGGTACTGCTCGAAGGCGCGTAACCGGTGGTATTCGACACCGATGGGCTGGCCCTGGACTTCGCCGGAGCTGTTGCGACTCTGGTTGACCAGCACCTTCAGCACCCGGCTGCTGCGGATTTGCGCCAGGTCGCGCACGGTGCCCGGCGCCACGACCTGCACCGGCCCAGGCAGCCGCGCGTCCGCCGGGATCGGCAAGAGCAGCGAGCAACACAGCAGTAGCAACGCCTGGGGACGTGTCATCCACTCTCCGGAAGGAACACTGCCGGCCGCCTCGAAAACGAGGCCGGGGCCGACAGAAACAGAGCGCTTGGGGCGCTGAAAAGTGCGAAAGACTGGCACAGTGATAGCGCTTATACCAACCCGACCTGTCTCGCGGCCTCAACAGACAGCCACAACTCGTTGTAGTTCTTGGCTTTTCTTATAAATCTACAGCTCTGATATGCTTTCCGGCCTTTGGGCCGAGGTAGCACCATGCAACTCATCGATATCGGCGTCAACCTGACCAACCCCAGTTTTGCCGATAAACATCAGGCAGTGCTCGACCGCGCCTATGAATCGGGGGTCTGCCAACTGGTCTTGACCGGCACCAGCATCGAGGGCAGCGAACAGGCCCTGGCACTGTGCGAGCGCCTGGATGAGCGCGGCGAGCATCTGTTCGCCACTGCCGGCATTCACCCCCACAGCGCCAGCGACTGGACCGCCGACAGCGCCAGGCACCTCAAGGACCTGTTGAGCCACGACCGCGTGCGGGCGGTGGGTGAATGCGGGCTGGATTTCAACCGCGACTTTTCCCCCAGGCCGCAGCAGGAGAAGGTGCTGCAAGAGCACCTGGCCCTGGCGGTCCAACTGCAATTGCCGGTGTTCCTCCACGAGCGTGACGCCAACCAGCGGCTGCTGGACATCCTGCGGGATTTTCGCGACCGGTTGCCGGCCGCCGTCGTGCACTGCTTCACCGGTGAAAAAAAGGCCCTGTTCAACTACCTCGACCTAGACCTGCACATCGGTATCACCGGCTGGATCTGTGATGAACGCCGGGGCACGCACCTGCATCCGTTGGTGCGCGACATCCCTCGCGGCCGCCTGATGCTCGAAAGCGACGCGCCATACCTGTTGCCGCGCACGCTGCGGCCCAAGCCGAAAAACGGCCGGAACGAACCGGCCTATCTGACCGAGGTGCTACGGGAAGTGGCCGTACACCGTGGCGAAACCCCGGAAGACCTGGCGGCCCATACCACTGCGTGCGCACGGGCGTTTTTTGGATTGCCCGTCCTATCGGTTTAAACACACCTCTGTGTGGGAGCGGGCTTGCTCGCGAATGCACTAGACCCGTTCATCCTGCTGTGAATGACCCACAGCCTTCGCGAGCAAGCCCGCTCCCACAGAGGGTTTCGGGGTGTCTGTTGACCCACATCAACCTCCCAGCCCTGGGGGAGCGGCACAATAATGGCACCTTGCCAAAACTGTTTCCGCTATCAGAGAAGACCTTCCATGGGTGCCTGGCTTAGCAATATCTCACTGAAGTACAAATTCTGGGCGGTCAACGCGGTCGCCTTTGTCACCACCCTGCTGCTGGTGCTCTACGCAGTGCACCTTGAACAGCAGGCGCGCAATCATGCGGCCCAGGCCAATGCCCAGGCCCAGGCGTACCTGTTGGGCGCCTGGCCGGCCGGGCAGGCGCTGCCCAAGGTCGGCACCGTCCTGGCGCTCCAGCGCGACCAGGTACCGGTGTTCAATGAACAGCCGCTGCCGGCACTGACGCAAGCCAACGGCTGGGTCGAACTGGATGCCAGCCCGCTGTTGGGCGATGACCCGCTGCTGGGCGCCGAAGTGATCCGGCGCGGCGACGGCCAACAACTGGCCATCCTGGCCCATGGCGTCAGCCTGGGCCAGGTGTTTGGCGAACGCTTCAGCCAATACGCCGTGGCGGTATTCGTGCTGATGCTGGCAATGCTGGGGGCCTCGCAACTGTTGATCCGCTTCCTGCTCAGCCAGCTCAACACGCTGAAGGACGTCATGCTGCACGTGGAAAAAACCGGTGACCTGTCCGCCCGCGTCCCCTTGGCCTGCAAGGATGAAGTGGGCCAGATGGCGGCCGCGTTCAATGCCATGCAGGCCGGTTATCAACGGGTCGTGGACACCGTCGCCAGCACGGCTCGGCAGTTGGACACCGGCGCGGCACGCCTGGCGTCGAGCATGACCGACGTGCGCCACGGCATGCTCGGCCAGCAGAGCGAGACCGACCAGGCCGCCACGGCGATCAACGAGATGTCTGCCACGGTCTACCACATCGCCCAGCACGCCAGCGCCACCCGTGACCTGTCGAAGACCGCCGACACCTTGGCCGGCAACGGTCATGACGTGGTGAGCCGCGTTCAGCAGTCGATCACCGGGCTGTCCTCGGGGGTGCAACAGACCGCCGAGATGATCCAGCGCCTGGCCGAAGACAGCCAGAAGATCAGTGGCGTGGTCAGTGTGATCCACAGCATTGCCGAACAAACCAACCTGCTGGCGTTGAACGCTGCCATCGAGGCGGCACGGGCCGGAGAAATGGGACGGGGCTTTGCCGTAGTGGCCGACGAGGTCCGTAACCTGGCCAAGCGGGTGCAGATTTCCACGGACGAAATCACCACCATGATCGTGGCCCTGCAGGCCGGCACACGGGACGCCGTGGACTTCATGCAGGAGAGCTCGTACAAGGCCGACGACTGCGTGCAACAGGCCCGCGAGGCCGGCGATGCGTTGGCGCAGATCACCGCCGCCGTGGCCCAGATGCGCGAGAGCAACACCCAGATCGCCGTCGCGGCCGAACAGCAGAGCCAGGTTGCCGAGGACATGAACCGGGCGGTGGTGAGTATTCGCGACGTCACCGAAAACACCGTGCGCCAAACCGTCGACTCGGCCACCACCAGCCATGAGCTGGCGACCCTGGCGGGCGAGTTGAACAAAGCGATCGGGCAGTTGAAGCTTTAGGCCACAGCCCGTCCAAGCTTCTGTGGCGAGGGAGCTTGCTCCCGCTGGGGTGCGCAGCGCCCCCTGCTCTGCCGGCCAGATAATCCCGGCCCTCACGTTGGGCCCGCTTCGCGGACCCGCGGGAGCGCGCTCCCTCGCCACAGGAACCGTTCCGGCCTTTAAACCAGAGCGCTGCCCACACAAGCGATAGCGCCTATCACACCGATAGCCAAGCGCGATTCGCCGCTTCACCCGGCCGGGCCTATTCTTGGGTTATTCGATTTCGTGAACTCAAGGACATGCATCATGGGCAAACGTCACCCTCACTTACCCGCTTGGCAATGGCGCACCTGGCCCGCCCCTGACCGCCAACCGACCCACCAGGTGTTGCACCTGATGGCGGTGCCGCTGTTCATCATTGCGTTCCTGCTGCTTGTGTCCGGGGTGTTCAGTGCCAGCGCGGCGGACATCGCCATCGGCACCATCGGCGTGGTCGCCGCATTGGGGTTGCAGCGCCACCATCCGTGATCCATCGCCTCAGGCGAAAATCGTCACCGTCTGCCGGCTCAAGGCGATCAAGCGGCCATCGGCGCTCCAGAATTTGGCGGCGACATGGCCGTAGCCATCCTGGGCATGGTCGATCTCGGCCAGGTACTTGCACCAGTCCAGGGTCGTCAGCTCCAGCAACGGCTGGACAAACTCGATGGTCCAGGTCAACGTGCTGCCCGGGGCCATTTGCTTGAGATGAGGCAGCAATGCCGGTGGCCAGGCATCCACCAGCGCCAGGATGTGGCTCTCGTTCAACGGTTCTTCCTTAACATCACCGCGCAGACGCACCCAACCACCCATGCTGCGGGATGTGTTGCCGGTGAACGGCAAGCCACCGACGCTCCAGCACATGGCCAGGTGACGCATGAATTCAGGGGTAGCGCCCTTGACGTAAGGCAGCTCCTGGCACTGTTCCACGCTCTTGAACTCCGGTGCCGGGTCGGCCTGAACCGCCACCACGGAAGAACGCGAGGCACCAAAACTGCCCTGCACCACCGTCACCACCTGGCCGTTCTGCACGGCGCGCCCCAACACCTGGCTCACCGCCTTGCCTTCGCGCAGTACATCGACTTCAAAGCTGACCGGCACATCCGGTTCGACCGGGCCGACAAACGTAATCGCCAGTGAACGTACCGGGCGATCCGCCGGCACCCGGGCACGCATCGCCTCATACTGCAACGCCGCCACCAACCCGCCAAACGTGGCGCGCCCCTGGCCCCATTCAGGCGCGATGGTGACGGCCTCTGGTTGACGGCGCACGGCATCGATCAAATCGGAAAAGCGCATGACGACCTCGAAAGCAGGGAAAAGAGATGAAGGGATCTTAACCAGCGCCGGCAAGCGGCACAGCGCTCATTCCGGCCAAAGAGACTGGCAGATAAGCCGCCGCTATTGAATCAGTGGGAGCGAGCTCGCCCCCACACAGGGAAACTCAGGATTTTTCGAAGCAGCTCGCAATGAGCTTATCGAGCACCCTGTCGGACTTGGCCTCGGCCTTTTCCATCGTGCGCTGCCAGGTGGGCACGCAGGATCGCAGGTCGGCCTCTTCCTCGGCCCTGGCCAGCCATTGCCAGCAGTCGTGCCAGTCACCCAGCGCGCCCTGGGCGGACTTGAGCCGTGGCATGGCCGCCTCGGGCAAGCGGTCGAGTTCAGGGTAGGCTTCGAGGGCGTAGCGCACGCGCTTGATCAGCAGGCGCAACCGGTGACGGTCATGGGCAGGGTCGCGCAAAGCTTCACCGAGTTTTTGCCATTGTTTGTCCAGGCGCTTTTCGATGCGCTTGCGTAAGCCCTTGAGCAGCCCCTCCCGCTGGGCAGCGCGAATGAAGCGAGGAAAGGCATCGAGGATCATCAGCAACTGGCCCAGCTCCGGGCTGCCGGCCACGCTGGGGTACGCGTCGGCCATCAGCGCCCGGCGGCGGCGCGCCGCCTCGACCTGGCCATGTTGTTCGAGGTAGGCCGCCAGGACTTCCCGGTCGCGCAACGGCGTGGTCAGGGTGCCGACCGCGGAAGCGGCGGTTTCCAGCTGTTCGACCCCGGGCAAGCCACGCAGCGGACGAAGCAGGCTGCGCAGGCGGCGGACGGTGGTCCGCAGGTCATGCAGCGCTTCGCTGTCGGTATGGGCATTGAGGCGGGCCTGACAGGCCAGCAGGCGGACTTCCAGGCCCAGTATCCGGGCCACCAGCCGATCGATCATGGACACTACTCCGTAAGCAGCTTAGCGCTGCGGGCTACAAGTGAGGAACACGGTGCGCCCTTCACTTGTAGCCTGCAACCCATCGCTTGTCGCTGCTTTTAACGTCCTGTAATGGATTCGCGGGGCTCAACGGCCAGCGCGAGACTCACGAATGTAGAAGCGCGCCTTCTCGGCTTTTTTGGAGCAACCTTCGAACGCTTCGAATTGTTGCTGGGTCTTGGCGCCGGTCAACAGCGACAGGGCCTTGGAGTAGCTGACGGTGCCGGCAAAGCCTTCGGCCTTGGCCAGGTCCAGTTCATGCCAGGCGGCATCGAGCTGGGTACCGCAGCTGTCACGGTAAGCGGTCTTGGCCGCGCAACCGGTCAGGGCCAGAACCATCAGGGAAGCTACCAGGGGAAGGCAGATCCGGGCTTTCATCATTACACCTCGAGTCAGGTAAACAGTCGTGCAGGTAAGACGGTTTCGCCGGCAAAAAGTGCCGAGGCCAGCCGCGTATATTCCAGCGTGGGCGAGCATACGCAAATGCCACGGCGGCGTGTCAAAAAACGACGCCTGCGCCACAACGATTGAGCCAAGCCGCTGATCAGTGCATTGTTGAAGTCTGTTCGACAAGAGGCCGGGTCATGACAAAACGTGTCGCATTGGTACTGGGATCGGGCGGCGCCCGGGGCTATGCCCATATCGGGGTGATCGAAGAAATCGAACGACGTGGCTACGACATTGCCTGCATCGCCGGTTGTTCGATGGGCGCGGTGGTCGGCGGGATCTATGCCGCCGGCAAGCTCAAGGATTACCGCCACTGGATTGAAAGCCTCGACTACCTGGATGTCCTGCGGCTGGTGGACGTGAGCTTTCGCCTGGGAGCGATTCGCGGCGAGAAAGTCTTCGGCCAGATCCGCAAGATCGTCGGCGAACTCAACATCGAAGACCTGCGCATTCCCTACACCGCCGTCGCCACCGACCTGACCAACCAGCAGGAAATCTGGTTCCAGGAAGGCTGCCTGCATCAGGCGATGCGTGCCTCGGCGGCCATCCCCAGTCTGTTCACCCCGGTGATGCAGGGCAACCGCATGCTGGTGGACGGTGGCCTGCTCAACCCGCTGCCGATCGTGCCGGTCGTGTCGAGCCATTGCGACCTGATCATCGCGGTCAACCTCAACGCCACCAACCAGAAGCAGTACAAGCTCCCGGTCATCCAGCGCCCCGCCGCGTTCCGGCGACGCTTCGACACCCTCGTCAGCTCGCTGGGTTCGCGCCTGCCGTTTCGCCGCAAGCAGGCCGAGCAACTGTTGCTGCTGGAACAGGAGGCGCTGAAGGCCGAGGCGGCCGAGATCAATCCCTGGCTGGAATCGGCGGAACCCGAAGGCCAGCAACCGGCCGCGGCGCCCGAGGCCGAAGGCGCGCCGAAATCCGCCACGGGTTCGTTCATCATCGACAACGTCGGTCCGGCCTCGTTGCTGGATTTGATCAACCAGAGTTTCGAGGTGATGCAGACGTCATTGGCCCAGTACAAGATTGCCGGTTATCCGCCGGATGTACTGATCAACGTGCCGAAGCGGGTGTGCCGTTTCTTCGAGTTCTACAAGGCCCCGGAGCTGATCGCGCTGGGGCGGGAGATTGCCAGCGACACGCTGGATCGGTATGAGAATGAGCAGAAATAGATATGATCATCGCCACGCTCTGGTGGCGAGGGGATTTATCCCCGCTGGGGCGCCAAGCGCACCCCCTCAATCGTTCTGCTCCACTCCAAGGCCTGGTTTGGGGCTGCTTCGCAGCCCAGCGGGGATAAATCCCCTCGCCACAACGGCGTTTGACTGAAGCCCGATGGGTTAAGGCCCACCCTCCCCCAACAACCGATACCCCACCCCCGCCTCGGTCGCGATGAAGCGAGGCCGGGTCGGGTCGTCGGCCAGTTTCTGGCGCAGGTGACCGACCACGATCCGCAGGTAATGGCTGTCTTCGACATGGGTCGGGCCCCAGATGTCCTTGAGCAGTTGCTGCTGGGTGATGACCCGCCCCGGGTGCCGCGCCAACTGCGCCAGAACCGCATATTCCTTACGGGTCAGGGCCACCTCGGCGCCATCCAGCAACACCCGTCGGTAGGCCAGGTCCACCGTCAGCGGGCCGAATCGCAGCGCCGCTTCCTCAGGCGCCCCGGCCGGGGCCTGGCGCAACAGGGCGCGGATGCGGGCGAGGAATTCCTGGATCCCGAACGGCTTGGTCACGTAATCATTGGCGCCGTTGTCCAGCGCTTCGACCTTCTGCGCTTCGCTGGCTCGCACCGAGAGCACCATTACCGGCACCGTCGACCATTGGCGCAACTCCCGCAGCACCTGCTGGCCGTCCATGTCCGGCAACCCCAGGTCGAGCACCAGCAAATCGGGCTTGTTCAGCGCCGCCTGGGCAAGCCCTTGCGCCCCCGTGCCGGCCTCCAACACCTTGTAGCCTTGGGAGGCCAGGCTGATACGCAAGAACTTGCGGATCTGCGGTTCGTCATCGATGACCAAGAGGGTCGCGGTCTGGTTCATGGGGCTCGTTCAACGCTGGGTGGGTAGCAAGCGGCAAGCATATCGCAGGGCCGCTCAGGCTTCATCGTCCAGGCCCGGTTGCGTCTGCAACGGCAGGTGCAAAGTGATGCAGGTGCCGCGCCCGTCCAGGCCATCACCCACGCTGATGCGCCCACCATGGGCGCCGACCATGCCCTGACAGATCGCCAACCCCAGCCCGGTGCCCTGCCCGCCGCGGTCGCCACGGGCAGCGGTGTAGAACATGTCGAAAATCTTCTCCCGCTCCTCTTCGGGAATGCCCGGCCCTTCATCGGCGACGGCAAAGAACACCTCGCTGTCCGTCGCCCCGGCACTCAACCGGAGCCGCCCATGGGCCGGCGAGAAACGCGCAGCGTTCTCCAGCACGTTCACCAGCGCCTGCTCGATCAGCGCCGCATGGACGTACAGCAACGGCAGTTCAGGCGAGGCTTCAACCGCAAGCGCCAGGGGCGCCAACACCGCGCGCAGGCGGTTCAGGGCACTGCCGACGATATCGGCCGGCGACACCCAATCGCGCGCCAGTTTCAGCGCGCCGTGCCCCAAGCGGGTCATGTCCAGCAGGTTCTGGATATAGCGGTCCAGTCGTTCGGCCTCATCGCGCGTCCCTTCGAGCAATTCGCGGCGGTCCTCCAGCGGGATCGCCTCGCCCAGCGCCAGCAGGCTGTCGATGCTGCCACGCATGGCGGTCAGCGGTGTGCGCAAATCATGGGACACCGACGCCAGCAAGGCACTGCGCAACTGTTCGGTTTCCCCGTGCAGGCGCGCCGCTTCCAGGTCCTGGGCCAATTGTGCCCGGGCCAGCGCCTGGGCCAATGGCTGGCTGAGGGCCGCCAGCAAACGGCGGCGCTGGCCACTGAGCTGCGCGCCTTCCATCGGACACACACCCAGCAAGGCCAGCGGGCCGCCCTCTGCCGACAGCGGCCACCACCACCAGCGTCCGGATGGCAACGTCCCAGTGCCGGCGCCGGCCGGTTGATCGTGCTGCCAGGACCAATCGGCGGCCGCGCGTTCGGCTTCGGTGAACGTCAGCGGTTCGCCGCTCTCGACCTTCCAGTGACCTTGGCCGTCGCGGTTGAGCAGGCACAGTTGCAAGTCGTGCCCGCCACCGAGGTGCTGCGTGGCGGCGCTGATGACGGCCTGGCGATCGGTAGCGGCGGTGAGCTTGCGCGACAGGTCGAGCAGTTCACTGGTTTCCTGCTGGGTGTCGCGCAGCGCCTGCAACTGGCGACGCTGGCGGGCGGCCAGGTTGCCGGTCAACGCGGCCATCAAGAGAAAGAACACCAGGGTCAGCACGTCTTCTTCGCGCTGGATGGTGAGGGAAAAATTGGGCGGGATGAACAGGAAGTCGTAGGCCAGGAACGACAGCGCCGCGCAAGCCAGCGCCGGGCCGAGGCTGCTGCGCACGGCCACCAGCAACACCGCCATCAGGAACACCAGGGAAATATTGGGCAACGCCAACACCCCCGAGATCCCCCAAGCCAGGGCACTGGCCATGACTGTCGCGACCAATGCCAGCACGTAATCGAAGCCGGTCTGCACGCGGCTTGAACGCACACGAGCCGGGCGCGGTTGTTCGTCGCCGTCCAGCACGTTGATTTCCAGGCCTCGGGCATCGCGCAGCAGCCGTGAGGCCAGGCCACCGCCCAGCCAACGTCGACGCAGACGGGGGCTGGACTGGCCCACCAGCAACAGTGTGGCGCGACGTTCGCTGGCATGCTGGATCAGTGTCCGAGCCACCTCCGCGGCCCGCAGCAGCACCACTTCGCCACCCAGGCGTTCGGCCAGTTGCTGGGCATTCTGCAAGCGCTGGCGCGAGGCTTCGTCGCGGAGACTGCCGTTGTCCACGTGCACCAGGCTCCATGGCAAATGCCGCCGCTGGGCGACGCGACTGGCGTGGCGTACCAGACGCTCCGCCTGGAGGTCACCGTCCACGCCCACCAGCAATCGCCCACGCACAGCCGGAGCGGCCTGGCCCAGTTGTCGATAGCCCTGGGCCAGATCGTTATCGACCTGGGCAGCGGCGGTCTGCATGGCCAGCTCGCGCAAGGCGGTCAGGTTGGTCTGGGTGAAGAAGGCGTCGATGGCCGCGCGAGCCTGTTCCGGTACGTAGACCTTGCCATCGCGCAGGCGCTCCAGCAGCTCGCGCGGCGGCAGGTCGATCAGCAGCAACTCGTCGGCCTCCTGCAGGACCCAGTCCGGCAGCGTCTCGCGCACCTGCACGCCCGTGATGCCGCGCACCTGGTCGTTGAGGCTTTCCAGGTGCTGGACGTTGACGGTGGTGTAGACATCGATACCGGCGGCGAGCAGGTCCTGGATGTCTTGCCAGCGCTTGAGGTGGCGGCTGCCCGGGGCGTTGCTGTGGGCCAGCTCATCCACCAGGGCCAGGGCCGGCCGGGCCGCGAGCAGACCGTCGAGGTCCATCTCCTCAAGCATCACGCCGCGATACTCCGAACGCACCAGCGGCTGCTGCGGCAGGCCGCCCAACAGCGCTTCGGTTTCACTGCGTCCGTGGGTCTCGACCACACCGGCAATCACCTTCACGCCCTGGCGCAGTTGGGTGTGGGCCGCTTGCAGCATGGCGTAGGTCTTGCCGACGCCGGGCGCCGCGCCAAGAAAGACCTTGAGCCGGCCACGGCCGTTGCGCGGTAGATGGGCTAACAGTGCGTCGGCGCGGCCGGAATCGCTCATGTTGGGGGTCTCGTTCAGGCATTAATCAAGCCCTTGTGAGAGCGAGCTTGTTCGGGATGGCGGTGGGACCGTCGCCACTCAGGCCGACTGATACAAAGCCATAGCGAGCAAGCTCGCTCCCACAGGGTTTACAGCTTTTGCAGCGCCAGGTTCAGCGCCAGGACATTCACCACCGGCGGCCCCACCAGGGGTTGCTCGACATGGGCATCGAGCAGTTGCTCCAGCGTCGAGACCGGCAGGTTGCGCGCCGCAGCGACACGCGCCAGTTGATAGGCAATTGCGCTCGGTGGCAAGTGCGGGTCCAAGCCACTGCCGGAGGTGGTCAGCAGCGCCAGCGGCACCGGGCCTGCGCCGGGCACCTGCAACTTCTCGGCGTCGGCGATCACTCGTGCCGCCAGGGCCGGATTGCTGGGTGACAGATTGCTCGCGCCACTGGCGACCGTGGCGAAGGCCGCGGCCGATGGCCGTGGATGAAACCAGGCGTCGCCCGTGAAGTCCTGGGCGATCAACAACGAGCCGCGGACCTTGCCCTCGGCATCCCTCACCAGGCTGCCGTTGGCCTGGGCGGGAAACGCGACTTGCGCCACGCCCGTGACCACCAGTGGGTAAGCGACACCGGTGACCAGGGTCATCAGCAGAATCAGGCTCAGGGCCGGGCGTATCAGAGTGGACATTTCAAACTCCTCGAATCAGAACACACAGGTGTGGCGAGGGCGCCTGCCAGAAGTGCAGTCACCTCAAACCAGCCTCAACGCCGTCAACGCCATGTCGATCAGCTTGATCCCCACGAACGGCACCACGATCCCACCCAGGCCATAGATCAGCAGGTTGCGCCGCAACAAGGCCGCCGCGTTCGCCGCTTGCACCCGTACGCCGCGCAAGGCCAGGGGGATCAGCACCACGATGATCAGGGCGTTGAAGACAATGGCCGACACAATCGCGCTTTGCGGGCTGCTCAGGTGCATCACGTTCAACACGCCGAGCTGTGGATAAATCGAGGCGAACAGCGCCGGCAGGATCGCGAAATACTTGGCGATGTCGTTGGCGATGGAGAACGTCGTCAGCGCACCACGGGTCACCAGCAATTCCTTGCCGATCTGCACCACGTCCAGCAACTTGGTCGGGTCACTGTCGAGGTCGACCATGTTGGCGGCTTCCCGCGCCGCCTGGGTGCCGTCGTTCATGGCCATGCCGACATCGGCCTGGGCCAGGGCCGGGGCGTCGTTGGCACCGTCGCCGCACATCGCCACCAGCCGACCGTCATTCTGCTCATGGCGGATGCGCGCCAGTTTTTTCTCCGGCGTGGCCTCGGCCAGCACGTCGTCGACGCCTGCCTCTGCGGCAATCGCGGCGGCGGTCAGCGGGTTGTCCCCCGTCACCATCACCGTGCGGATGCCCAACTTGCGCAACTCGGCGAAGCGTTCGCGAATGCCTGGCTTGACCACGTCCTTGAGATGAATGACACCCAGCAGCTTGCCGTCCATGCACACCAGCAACGGCGTGCCACCGCTCTGAGCGATTTTGTCGACTTCCCGGGCCAATGCCGCCGGCAACTCGCTGCGTGGCATACCGATGAACTCCAGCAGCGAATCCACGGCGCCCTTTCGATAAATGCGCCCTTGGTAATCGACCCCGGACAAGCGCGTTTCGGCGCTGAACGGCACGGCGGTCAGCGACTCGAGGCCAGGTTCGGGCAGCGGATGCAGGCCTCGCAGATACTCGACGATAGACTTGCCTTCGGCCGTATCGTCGGCCAGCGACGCAAACAGCGTACCTTCGGCCAACTCCCTGGCGCTCACCCCAGGGGCGGCATGCACCGCGGCACAGCGTCGGTTGCCAAAGGTGATGGTGCCGGTCTTGTCCAGCATCAGCACATGCACGTCCCCCGCCGCCTCCACCGCGCGACCGGACTTGGCGATCACGTTCAAGCGCACCAGCCGATCCATGCCGGCGATACCGATGGCCGACAGCAGCCCACCGATGGTGGTGGGAATCAGGGTGACCAACAGTGCCACCAGGAACACCAGTGGCAGGCTGCCGTTGGCGAAATGGGCGAAGGGTTGCAGCGTCACCACCACCAGCAGAAAGATCAGCGTGAGGCCAATCAGCAGGATGTCCAGCGCCACTTCGTTCGGGGTTTTCTGGCGCTTGGCCCCTTCCACCAGGGCGATCATGCGGTCCAGGGTGGACTCGCCAGGGTTGCTGGTAATGCGCACCAGCAACCAGTCGGAGACCAGCCGAGTGTTGCCGGTGACCGCCGAACGATCGCCGCCGGACTCGCGGATCACCGGCGCCGATTCACCCGTGATCGCCGCCTCGTTGACGGCAGCGATGCCTTCGATCACCTCGCCGTCCCCGGGAATCATCTCCCCGGCCGCGACACGCACCACGTCGCCCTTGCGCAGACGGGTAGCGGGCACCACTTCAAATCCGTTGGCGGTCTGGCGCCGTGCGCTCAGGCCTTCGCTGCCGGCCTTGAGGCTGTCGGCTCGCGCCTTGCCGCGCCCCTCGGCCAAGGCTTCGGCGAAGTTGGCGAACAGTACGGTGAACCACAGCCACAGGGCGATCTGCACGGCGACGAACGTCGGCACCGCTGTGTCGGGAACGAAGCACAGCACGGTGGTGAGGATGGCGGTCAGTTCCACCACCAGCATCACCGGGGCCCGGTGCAACTGGCGCGGGTCAAGCTTGACGAACGCTTGCACCAGCGCCGGTCGCCACAAGGACGAGAAGTTGGTTTTCAGGGGTTCCGACGTCTTGGCGACGACGGCTTTGCTCATCGGCATATTCATTATCAATTCCTCAGAAGCCCATGCTCAGGTGTTCGGCGATCGGCCCCAAGGCCAGGGTCGGCAGGAAGGTCAGGCCGCCCACCAGCAGGATCGTCACGGTCAACAAAGTGACGAACAGCGGGCCGTGGGTGGGGAAGCTGTTCTGCCCGATCGGCGCGGTTTTCTTCAGTGCCAGGCTACCGGCCAACGCCAGCACCGGCAGGATGTAGCCGAAACGACCGATCAACATGCCCAGGCCCAGCATCAGGTTGTGGAAAGGGGTATTGGCGCCGAACCCACCAAAGGCCGAGCCGTTGTTCGCCCCCGCCGAGGTGTAGGCGTACAGCAACTGGCTGAAACCGTGGGCACCCGGGTTGCTCACCGCGGCTGCCGGCCCGGGCAGGCTCGCGGCGATGGCGCCCAGCACCAGCACACTCACCGGCATCACCAGCAGGGTGACCACCAGCAACTGCACTTCCCGGGCGCCGAGCTTCTTGCCCAGGTATTCCGGTGTGCGGCCGATCATCAACCCGGACAGGAACACCGCGATCAGCACGTTCAGCAACATGCCGTAGAGCCCTGCGCCGACGCCGCCGAAAATCACCTCGCCGACCATCATGTTCACCAGCGCGACCATGCCGCTCAGCGGGTTGAGGCTGTCGTGCATGCCGTTGACCGAGCCATTGGAGGCTGCCGTGGTGGTCACCGACCAGAGCACCGTCGCGGTCGTCCCGAAGCGCGCTTCCTTGCCTTCCAGCGGCGCGGTTTGTTCGACGGCGGGGTTGTTCAAGGTCGGGTTGGGCTGGTACTCGGCCCACAGCGACGTGGCACCGCCGATCAGGAACAGCACCAGCATGCAGGCGATGATTGCCCGGCTCTGGCGCAGGTCCTTGACGTAATGGCCGAAGGTGAACACCAGCGCGGCAGGAATCAGGATGATCGACGCGAGCTCGAACAGGTTGCTCCAGGCCGTCGGGTTCTCGAATGGGTGCGCCGAGTTGACGCCGAAGAACCCACCACCGTTGGTGCCCAATTGCTTGATCGCAATCTGGCTGGCCGCCGGCCCCAGCGGGATCACCTGATCGGCGCCCTGCAGGGTCATCCCATGCACATAGTGAGCGAAGGTCTGCGGCACGCCCTGCCACACCAGGAAGAGCGCCAACAGCAGGCACAACGGCAACAGCCCGTAAAGGGTGGCGCGGGTCATGTCGACCCAGAAGTTGCCCAGCGTCGCGGCGGACTTGCGCCCGATCCCGCGACACAACGCTACCAGCACCGCCAGTCCGGTGGCGGCGCTGACAAAGTTCTGCACCGTCAGGCCGACCATCTGGCTCAGGTAGCTCACCGACGCCTCGCCACTGTAGGACTGCCAGTTGGTGTTGGTCATGAAACTCACGGCCGTGTTGAAAGCCTGGGTCCATTCCATGTCTGGCAGTTGTTCGGTGTTGAGCGGCAGATGCCCTTGAAACAGAAGAATCGCAAACAACAGCACAAAGCCCGCCAGGTTGAACGCGAGCAAGGCCAGGGTGTATTTCTGCCAGCTCTGCTCAGCGCCGGGATCAACGCCTGCCAGCCGATAGCAACCCCGCTCCACGGGCCCGAGAACCGGAGAGAGCCAGGTACGCTGGCCCTCCATCACCCGGTAGTAAAAACGCCCCAGCAACGGTGCTGGAATCAGCACCAGGGCGAAAAAAGCGAGGATCAGCCCGAAATCATAACCGTGCATAGCCGCTCCTAGTTCCGATCCGCGCGCAACAGCGCAACCAGCAGGTAAATGAACAGCGCCACTGCCAACAGCAGCGACACCCCGTCCAGAACACTCATGGGATTTCTCCGTCGTACGGCGTCGTGCCGTGTGTGGAGTGATTGTCGACAGGGAGGGCGTAAAGGAACGAGATCGAGAGATCGGTTGGGGGATAAAGAATCTGTAAAAAATCGGCTGAATCGATGGTTGGGCGGGCTTCTTCGCGAGCCAGCCCGCCGACTGCTCAGCGCAAGTCCAGTGTGGGAGCGGGCTTGCCCGCGAAGGCGGCACTATCAGCGCCAACGCCCTCAACTGGCGCACAACAGGGGCACATCAAGCAAGGAACATCCCCGATACGACAGGATTTCACCCGTTGCGACCGCCCCCGACATACTGGCACGCCCACTGCACTGCCCTCCCCAGCGCTTTTGCTATGGATCGAGGGGAGCCACCGATGAACACACAACTCAAACCCACGCTGGGTACCCTGCATTTATGGGGGATCGCCGTCGGGTTGGTGATATCCGGCGAGTATTTCGGCTGGAGCTACGGCTGGGGCGTGGCCGGGACACTGGGTTTTCTGGTGACGTCATTCATGGTCGCGGCCATGTACACCTGCTTCATCTTCAGCTTCACCGAACTGACCACGGCCATTCCCCATGCCGGCGGACCGTTTGCCTACAGCCGTCGTGCCTTCGGCGCGAAAGGCGGATTGATCGCCGGGCTGGCGACGCTGATCGAGTTCGTCTTCGCGCCGCCCGCCATTGCCTTGGCCATCGGGGCCTACCTGAACGTGCAATTCCCGGCGCTGGACCCCAAGCACGCGGCGGTTGGCGCCTACATCGTGTTCATGGGCCTGAACATCCTCGGGGTCAAGCTGGCCGCGACGTTCGAACTGATCGTCTGCGTCCTGGCGGTGGCCGAGTTGCTGGTGTTCATGGGCGTTGTCGCCCCGGCCTTCAGCTTCAGTCACTTCGCCTTGAACGGCTGGGCCGGTTCCGACGTATTCGGCGCCCCTGCCATTGCCGGGATGTTCGCCGCCATCCCGTTTGCCATCTGGTTCTTCCTGGCCATCGAAGGCGCGGCCATGGCGGCCGAAGAAGCCAGGGACCCGAAACGCACCATCCCCAAGGCCTACATCAGTGGCATCCTGACCCTGGTGGTGCTGGCGATGGGAGTGATGTTCTTCGCCGGCGGCGTCGGTGACTGGCGCACCCTGTCGAACATCAACGACCCGCTGCCACAGGCCATGAAAACCGTGGTCGGCGAAAGCTCCGGCTGGTTGCACATGCTGGTGTGGATCGGCCTGTTCGGCCTGGTGGCGAGTTTCCACGGCATCATCCTGGGCTACTCGCGGCAGTTCTTCGCCCTGGCGCGCGCCGGCTACCTGCCCGCCTCCCTGGCCAAGCTCTCACGCTTCCAGACGCCACACCGCGCCATCATCGTCGGAGGCCTGATCGGCATTGCCGCGATCTACAGCGACGGCCTGATCAACCTCGGCGGCATGACCCTGACCGCCGCGATGATCACCATGGCGGTGTTCGGTGCGATCGTCATGTACATCATGAGCATGCTCAGCCTGTTCAAACTGCGCAAAACCGAGCCCAACCTGGAGCGCACCTTCCGCGCGCCGGGCTACCCTCTCGTGCCGGGAATCGCCCTGGTATTGGCGGTGGTATGCCTGGTGGCGATGGCCTGGTTCAATGCGCTGATCGGCCTGATCTTCGTCGCGTTCATGGCGGCGGGCTTCGTCTACTTCACCCTGACCGCACAACTGCGAGCGGCGGCTCCAGCCGATGCAATGCTGACCGGGCCTTGAGGTGAAGCCGGCCGAACGGGCGTAGTATGGAACCACTGCGAACGAGCTTCGCTCATAAGTGGTAGGCGCGGCAGATTGGCGAACAGACGCCCACTGGCCGCGCCCTCAAGGAGAGCCCTATGCCCTGGTATGCCTGGTTGATTCTGATTGTTGCAATCGGCTCGATCGTTGGTGGTCTGATGATGCTGCGCGACACCGCCAACAAGGTCGAGTTGACGGACGAACAACGCAAGCGTGTTGCCGAGCGCAACGCCGAGATGGACGCGAAGGAGGCCAAGGATCGTTGAGTGCTGGCTGCTGGCTGCTGGCTGCTGGCTGGCACAACACTGTGGAGTGCTGCCTGACACAAAACTTTTGTGGCGAGGGGATTTATCCCCGTTGGGCTGCGCAGCAGCCCCAAAACCTGTCACGCGGTCTATCTGATCGACTGGGTGGGTTTTAAAAGGGGCCGCTGCGCGCCCCAGCGGGGATAAATCCCCTCGCCACAGAAGGCCGCGTCCTGTCCGCCTACTGCGTTACTTCTCCCAATCCGCCCTGGCAATGTGCAAGCCATGCAACCCCTTGTACGCCGCCCGCTCAGGCTGGCTCCAGCCTTCCAACAATGCGTGGTCCAACCGATAGATCTCCACCCCCAGTGGCCGACAGACGCTCAATGGATCCTGCGCATCCGGCCCCCACATGGCCAGTGACAGGTCACCGCCCGGGCAGGTGGACAGGGCGCACAACAGATCAATTTCGGCAAAGAACTCCAGGTAATCGCCTTTCTGTGCCGGACAGGCCTTCATGAAGTACATGTCGTCATGGTTCAGCCCGGTGCACTGGAAGATATTCAGCACGTCGTGTACATCGAACTCGGTCAAGCCGTGGGGCAACACCGCGCGAGTCAGGTTCGAATGGCAGTGATGGTGGAAATCCTCGCCGGTCAGCATCTTGTTGACGTAAGGGTCGCAACGCGTGCCCAGCAGATCGTGCAACCGCCCCCCGTGCTCATCGATGCCATAACCGGCCAGGCTGTCGTCGGTGATGGTCACCAGCGGCCGCAGGAACGGCAAGTTCGACCACAACCGGTCGTGGGTACTGACATGGGCGCCCTGCAACTGCCGGGTACGCGCCGCCCACAATCGCTCCCGCGGGTCGTGGGCGTTCCAGACGTTGAAGTCGCCGACCTGCGGGCCCTGCGGCGTGGTGACACGAAAGACGTGCCCGGCGGGTACATGCCAGGCACGGCCAGTGCGAATGGGGACTTCGAACTGCTCGATCAGCGTGCGCTGGTCCTGCCGGGTACGGATTCGGTCGTAGAAAGGCTTGTCCACCTGGAGGGCGGAACCTTTGCTGACCTGGTAGGCAGCTGGGTAGTCTTTGTACATGGCAAGGCTCCTTGATCGCCTGTTAGCGAGCGGCCGATGAGGCTATGAGGCTGCTCATCCAACGGGATATGAACGGTGAGGTCGAGTCCAGCGTCATGCTTCAGTTTGAATGGCCTATAAGCGGCAAAAAAGTGGATCAATTCACTCAAAGAGCGAACCCACGCAGCCCGCTATCGATAAAACGGAAAAAGCCAGTCCCATCGACTGGCCATTCCTTCGATTCAGCTCAATTCACTTCCAGTTTATCCCGATTTTTGTCCAGGATTGCTTTACCAATGCCCTTGACCTCCAGCAACTCTTCGACTGACGAAAAAGCGCCATTACTTTCACGATATGCAACAATTGCATCAGCCTTCGCCTTACCTATCCCAGTCAGCTCACGCTGAAGCGTCGTAGCATCTGCCTGGTTCAAATCCACCTTGCCCTCTTGCGAAGACACCGAGCTCTGCACCACAGGAGGCATTGCCACCTCGGGCTTGACCACTGCGGTCGCGCCTACCGCGACCGAGGCATTGGCCAGGAGGGCAAAAATCAGCGGGTAAAAATATCCTTTACGCATAAAATGAAGCTCCTTGATACCGTCAAGAGGAAGCAGCTTTGTGACGCTGCATTCCAAACTTAGGCGATGATTGAGGGCTGTCAAAAAGGCGACCATTGCAAAAAATGTAATAACGAGGCGTATTAGACTTTCAGGGGCTCACGCGAATGGGTAGGTCAATCGCATCCCACGCGAGCGAAACGGTGACGGCAAAAACACATCGATGCTCAAGCTAAGGCCACCTACTTCGAGCTGCGAAATCCCCTGCAAGAGCCCCTGCTCCCGGGTTTATCAATCGCCATGACCCTTTCGCTTTGCCTTTAGCACAGAAAAATTTGAGCAGTTACTTTATTATCAGTCGCTGGATCAATGGCTTATAAGCCAATAATCTTACGAAACTTGCCAACACAGGGTGGTGTTCCAACCATCCAATGGAACGGATAACAATGAGCGATCATAAAGATTACTTCGTGCATTCCCACGCTTTATGCGAAACCTCCCAGATAGGCAAAGGCACTCGGGTTTGGGCCTTCACCCACTTGCTACCCGGGGCCAAAATCGGCCAGGACTGCAATATCTGCGACCACGTGTTCATCGAAAACGACGTCGTCGTAGGAGACCGGGTAA
This sequence comes from Pseudomonas sp. MS646, assembly GCF_036693845.1. Taxonomy (NCBI): domain Bacteria; kingdom Pseudomonadati; phylum Pseudomonadota; class Gammaproteobacteria; order Pseudomonadales; family Pseudomonadaceae; genus Pseudomonas; species Pseudomonas sp. MS646. The sequence goes on along the minus strand of NZ_CP144763.1, from coordinate 1,853,105 downwards.
CAATCAAATGCGGTGTTCAGCTGTGGGATGGTGTTTCCATCGGAGACGATGTGTTTATTGGTCCCAACGCCACATTCACCAATGACCGCTTTCCGAGAAGCAAGGTCTATCCTGAAAGCTTCGACAGAACCGTAATAAGCAAAGGCGCCTCCTTGGGCGCCAATTGCACTATTCTTCCAGGAATAACTATTGGGGAGAACGCGATGATTGGCGCAGGGGCGGTGGTCACCCGTTCAGTGCCCGCCAATGTCACGGTGGTGGGTAACCCAGCAAAGATACTGCAGCGCAAGGATGAAGGCCAAAACCAGGCTTGAACGAGCCTTTGGACGGTTTCGGCACCCAAACAGAATGGGCACATCCTCAATTTTCCTGAAGGTGTGCCCTGCGCATTTATCGAACGTCTTTATCATCGTTCAAGAACAAGCGGGGCAGAGACCGTTGCTTACCCTGACCAGTGAACGCTCAGCCTTGATCAAGGGTCGCGTCGTCTTTGCTGGTGGATCCAGTCCACTATTTCTCCATCGGGTGCATAACCACTGACTGTATCGCGCAACAACTGGCGTACACGCGAATAATCGTCAGTCTCGACGGCGGTGATCAACTCAGCCAATTTACCCTTCAACGCATCCCAAGGTATGAAGTCTTCATTGGCACTCATAATCATCGGATGAGAAGTTTGCACTACGTTATCGCCAATCAATAACTCTTCGTACAACTTCTCTCCAGGCCGCAGCCCCGTGAACTCTATGGCAATGTCTCCATGGGGGTTCTTTTCCGAACGCACACTGAAGCCCGACAGATGAATCATCTTCTCGGCCAGTTCGACGATCCTGACCGGTTCTCCCATGTCCAATACGAAAACATCCCCCCCCATCCCCATGGCCCCGGCCTGAATAACCAGTTGTGCAGCTTCTGGGATCGTCATGAAATATCGGGTGATTTTCGGATGAGTGACGGTCAGCGGTCCACCTGACTTTATCTGCTTATGGAACAAAGGGATGACCGAACCTGACGAGCCGAGAACATTACCGAAACGAACCATCGTGAAACGGGTTTTATTGACACGTGATACGTTGGCATTATCGCCAAAAAGCACCGGTGCTATTTCCCGGCTAAGCGCCTGCAGCGTTAGCTCTGCCAGACGTTTGGTACTGCCCATGACGTTGGTAGGACGTACAGCCTTGTCTGTGGAAATCAAAACAAAATTGGCAACCCCTGCCTGCAGCGCCGCTTGGGCGGTATTCAATGTACCAATGACGTTGTTCAGAACACCTTCGGCAATATTATGTTCGACTATAGGAACGTGTTTATAGGCTGCTGCATGGTAGACAGTGTTCACTTGCCATACATTCATCACGTCAAGCAGTTTACGCGGGTTGGTTACTGAACCCAGGATCGGCAAAAGACGTACGGAAAGGGACTTCCTGGCAACCTGCTGCTCCAACTCGGACAAGATGCTGTACAGATTGAACTCGCTATGTTCGAACATTATTAATGTCGACGGGCGCAATTCAAGTATCTGGCGGCACAGTTCCGAGCCGATCGACCCTCCGGCGCCCGTCACCATAACCACCTGCTCCTTGATGCAATGCTCGAGCAAGCTCTCCTGGGCCGGTACTGCATCACGGCCTAACAGATCGGCGATATCGACTTCCTGAATGTCGTCAACTTTTACGCGCCCGCTTGCCAAGTCCATAAAGCCGGGAATACTGCGTACGTGAAGGGGGAAGCCTTCGAGGAAGCCCAAGATCTCACGACGCCTTACCCGGTTTGCCGAGGGAATGGCCAGTAGAATTTCCTGAGCCCCCGTGACATCGATCATGCGCTGAATGTTTTTGGGTTTGTAGACCTGCAGACCCGCGATCACCCGATCGGCGATACTGCTATCGTCGTCGATAAACGCTATCGGACGCATGACACGCCCCATACGCAGTGCAGCTACCAATTGGTTACCGGCAGCACCTGCGCCATAGATGGCGACCTTTGGCAATCCATCGTCACGATTCGTGAAAGGAACATGCTGCGCCGCCGTGAACCAGTCGCCCAGGAAGTACTGACGCATCGCCAGGCGCAGTCCGCCAATCATGATCAGACTAAGCCACCAATAGTTGAAGATGATCGACCTGGGCACAATGTTCTGATGATTGCTGTACCAGAAGACGACGATCCCCAGAATCAACGAAGAGAGGCTGACAGCCTTGATGATGGCGATAAGTGCGTCATTGCCAAAGTACCTCATCACCGCGCGGTACATTCCAAAACGGATAAACAACGGAATCGCGATGGCCGGCGCACTCAGGAACAGAACCTGATGGGCAGTGAATGGATTGATCAGCGCATCGACGCCCAAACGCACCACAAACGAAAGCCACAGCGCCAACCAGACCAGAACGATATCCGCAGACACTTGAATCAAGCGCTTCTGCCGGCGCGATAGCTCCAGCAAGAAAGTTCGTAATTTATCCATAAATCCTTTGGGTACCTAATAAAACGGCTGAACAGTCAGTCTCTTCTCGATGAAGATCCAGAGGCCAGAAACCTAAACCAGTTTCTGCTGAGTACCCTCTGCCAAGCCAGCTCGAAACTTCAGTGCCAGTAAAATCAAAGGTACATACGCTACCAGTACCCCAACAACGCCTTGCACAACCCCCTCGACCACCAGAAAAGCCATAGGCAGCAGCCACAGCAGATTAAGTGCCCCCACTGTCAATGTCACAGGCAAATGTTGCTTGTAATGCCGCGAGGCGAATTGGTAGGCATGGCTGCGATGAGCTTCGTAGAGCTTTTCTCCTCTCAGTAGACGGCGAATCAGCGTCACTGTTGCATCCACGATAAAAACGCCGAGCAAGATCAGCCAGGCAAAAAACAGATCAGACGATATCCAGGCAGACTGAAGTGCAAAAATGCCCAACGTGATACCCAGGAAACCACTCCCGGCATCGCCCATGAAAATCCTCGCAGGCGGGTAATTCCAGCACAGGAAGCCCAGCACAGCACTGGCAAGCAACAACGGACCGACAACGTTGCCAGCACCCTGCAACCCACCTAGCAGCGCAGCACTCAGGCAGACCGTTATAGCCTCGACACTGGCGATCCCGTCGATACCATCCATAAAATTATAAAGATTCAACATCCAGACCAGGAACAACGCCGCAACCACATAACCAAAAACACCCAACTCCACGTTCATGCCGAACATGGAAAGCGGTGCAAGGCCACCGACCCAGTATAACGCCCAAAACGCGGCGATAAAGTGACCCAACAGGCGCCATCTGGCAGCAATATGCCCATGATCATCCAGAAAACCCAGGATAGCCACCAACGATCCTGCCCCTAAGAGCGCCGCGACCGGATTCAATGGCAGGATGCCCAGGAAAAACAATGCCGCCACCGCTGCGAAAAAGCATAGGACAATTGCCACCCCGCCGCCTCTGGGCGTGGGTGCAGTATGGGAACTGCGGGCGTTAGGTACGTCTATAAGACTGCGAGCCAATGCATACCGACGCAGGACCCAGGTCAGCAGGAAGGAAGCAATCGCGATAACCGGCAAAACGAACCACAGCATTAAAAACTCCTTTATTCAGACTGTTCCGGTCTTGAACGACACTTTTCTGCGGACAACATAAACTCCCGTGCCGACCTGACAAGCTCATTGCGAGAAGAAAAAGGTGGTGTCCACCCTAATAGTTTCATCGCCTTTGCGGGGTTGACAACGAAAGATCCACACAACTGGGTTACCAAAGCACGCTTACCGACGAGCTGGCCGGCCGCATAAATGAGCTTGACAGGAAAATAGAAAACCCGGGGCCGCTTCCCCATGCCAACAGAAAGAGCATCAATGATTTCCGGCAAGGCGAGGTCGTCACCGTCGGATACAAGAAATAACTCTCCAGCGGCATCGGGATGAATGGCGCACACGCGTATAAAATCAGTCAAATTATCAAGAGAGATCATGCTTCTTCGGTTGGCGACCCCAGAAAAGGGCAAGGGCAAACCGCTCCTGACGAGTTTCAACAGACGTTGGAAATTACCCGGCGCATTGGCCGCATAAACAAGGGGCGGACGGATAATAACCAATTCCATCCCACTGGCACCCTCTATGTATGCACGGCTGAGGGCGACTTCGGCCTCGTACTTGGATAAAGCATAATCCTTGACGGGGGTGGCAGGGCTGGTTTCGTCAATAGGCGCTAATCCGGTTTCGACCCCGTTGACACCAATAGAACTGACGAAAATAAAGCGCTTGACTCCGCGCTGCTCCGCAATGGAGGCGAGCCTCAAGGTGAAGTCTCTGTTCACCTTGAACATCGCCGAGACATCCTTGGCGGCTTTGCCAAATTGATGCGCCCTGCCCGCGAGATGGACAACGATATCTACGCCAGACAACGCTTCGGAAAGGAACTCTTCATTGTCCAGCTCACCGAACAGGCATTCATAATCTGCGGCGGCCGCCGAAGGCTTGCGCATAAGCGCACGCACGGCAAACCCCTTTGCCTGAAGATCAAGACACAAAGAACGCCCAATAAAGCCACTTGCCCCCGTCACTAGGATCTTCATTTTTTGTTCACCAGCATAATAATTTCATCAAGCCAGCCGGCCAGGCTATAGCGATGATAAATATGAGGATCAACAGCCTTATAAGGCCGTTCAAGAAACGCCTTGCTGATAACGGGTTCCCAACGATCAATGACAAGAATATTATCTTCAGCGTAAAAATCGTACTGTTTAACGCTTGCGTTGGTGGTAACCAGTTTCTTCCTTGCCCCTAATGTTTCCAACGTACGCATGGTCAACCCCGTCTGCTGAGGATGCTCTATATCGAGTATCGCATTTGAAACGTTAAAAACACGCTGAACCTCAGACTTGGGTATCGACGCGAATTTGAAATTACTTTTCCTGGCATTCCGATAGGCGCGATTAAAGCAGCGATAGAACCAATAAACCCAATTGGCCTGCAAGTAAAGATACCAATATCTTCTTGTTGACGCATCCAATTGGCGATCTATTTTATCGACAATAAAAAACCGATCGGTGTGTGCTGTACCAATAAAACTTATATCGTATTCTGTCTTCGTCTCGACGACAGCATTAAAACCCGCCGAAAAAAATAAAGGCCGAAAATTGACATTGTACTTTTCAGCATCATTTTTATCGAAGGTAAACACACTATCAAAATACTTTAGATTATGAAGCGTCTGTTGTCGATTGGAAAAAGAATCCCACATATATAAGATAAATTTTGCCTTTGGATACCGTTCACGCCACGCAGAAAGTGTTTTCGCAGAGAGCGTCTGTCCATTGACAACAAAAACGTAGTCAAACTCCGTATGAACGGAGCTCATCTGTCGTTCATAATATCGATCGGCAGCGCCGATTACCCACGCGTGACGAAACTTTGTGAGCGCCTTTAGAAAAGGCGATTCGAATGGACGGTCCAATAGAAAAGTGACGCTGGCGCCCTGTTGCTCCAGTTCTCCCTTTATCTCGGACTCATAACCAAAAAACATCGGAGCCACGTATAAGACGTTTTTATTCTTTAACAATTCATTCACACCAACGTCGCTCGCTGTTTAACGATTTTTGCAGGCATGCCGGCGACGATGACATTTGCCGGCATACTCGTCAGCAACACCGAGTTGGCGGCCACCGTAACATTATCGCCCACCGTTATCCCCCCCAGCACTTTCGCCCCGGCACCGACTACCACATCGTTACCAATAACGGGACGGTGGTCCGCGTCGTAGGTAAAATCCAGATCCTTGGCGCCCAGCGTCACGCCTTGATAGATAACAGCGTTTGCGCCTACGCTGACAGCACCGATAACGGTTCCCTGGGTATGGGGGAAAAACAGGCCCGGACCAATTTTGCAGGCAACCGCTATTTCTATCCCAAAGACGGTGTAATTCAACAAGGAAAAAAACCGGCCGATTATTTTCAGCCCGTTGGAATTCATTGAATATGCTAGCCTGTAGAGCAGCACGGGAGCAAATCTAGGAGAAACCATAGCCAACACCAACTTTATCTTTGACCTGGTCGCAGGAGCCTTGAATAGTGCCCTCTGCCTCTCAATGTCTGCGCACAACAGACGCCACAAACCCGGGTTGTCCTGCTCCATGGCAAGCTCCTTAATTCATCAACTTTCGAGCGCGTAATTCTTGATTAGCCTTTTCCAGCTGATCCTCTGGCAGCGGCTGCTGGAGCACCCACTCAGCGAAGCGCTTGAGACCTTCTTTCAGCGTAATCTTGGGATGAATACCGAGCAACTTATTCAACCGTTCAATATCAGCGTAATTATGACGAATATCGCCAACTCTAAACTGCCCGGTCACTTGAACATTCGGTTTTTTCCCGAACGCGACTGTCAACTCCTCGGCGACTTCCTTAACAGAGGTGGCAATCCCGCTACCAACATTAACGACGGTATTGGGTGATTTTTCAACAAGCAAACCCGCAACCAACGCATCTGTCACATCATCGACATGCACAAAATCGCGGCTCTCGAGGCCATCTTCGAAAAGTGGAAGAACGGTATCGCGACGAATCTTGGTGGAAAATATGGACAATATGCCAGTGTACGGATTATTGAGCGACTGTCGCTCACCGTAAACATTCTGCAAACGGAAAATCGTATAATCTATGCCCATTGACTGACTGCCAATCCTGACAAGATCCTCTTGCGCATACTTGGTCGCTGCATAGAACGAGGACGGGGCGATCAGATCCGTTTCCTTCGTCGGTACAAGTTGCAATGCATCGCCTGTAAAGGGGCAAAGAGGTTCCCACATTTGTTTACTCAGCGCGTCAGCGGAACGAGCGGTCGGGCATACACGCTGTTGAGTGAGAGGGTTGATATAGGCCCCCTCTCCATATACCGAACGACTTGAGGAGAGAATGATTCTCTTAACACGATGCGCCGGTAACTTGCCCAGGACGTCAAACATCAAGGCAGTGCCTTGGGAGTTAACCTCGTTATAGCGGGCAATCTCGTACATCGATTGACCAGTGCCGGTTTCTGCCGCCAAATGGACGATGCCGTCAACGCCTTCAAGCGCCTTTGTCCAATCTTCTCGCGAAGTGACACTTCCGCGAATGAACTCGATGCCTTCACCATTCAACCAATCGAGGTCAACAGGTAGACTGCCATGCACCTGAACGGTTAGAGGATCCAGAATTCTAACGGTATGGTTCGTTTTCAACAGTTTGGGAACGAGGTGCGAACCTATGAACCCTGCACCACCAGTGATTAGAATCTTTTTCATAACGGTACCTCTATCCATCAACAGTAAAACATCTTTGCGTCTGACATGGGCGCTTAGGGTGCGTCTTGCCGCGCGTATTTTTCATGTCTACCGGAACGGAGGCCGGCAAAAACATACAGAGAACAGCAGATAAAAAATTGGAACAATGTCGGCAACAGGAAAAACATATCATAGAAAATTGAAAACACGAGAATCTGAAAGGCTACCGAATAAGCAAAGATCCCCCAGGGTCGCCCCCTGAGCGAGACCTTGTATACACAGCAGCAAACCAATTGAATCAGCGCAACAAATATAAAGCCACCCAAAGCCCCGGTATCCGATACGAAGCCTGCATAAATGGTAGAGGTATTCAAATTGTTATCCACAAACGTGAACAGATCGTTCCTGGCATCCAACTCAAAATACGCCTTCACAATCGAAGGCAGCATATTGGACATCGAATAGGATACCGACCAGTTCGGAATCACAGTATCAATGTTGTGGAAAAAATTACTGAGCCCGGCTGTCAGGTAGACGTAAAACCAGAGAAAACCGCTGGGCAAGGCATCAAACACTTCTCCGGATTGACCAGATACCAAATAGGCAAAGGGGTTTGAGGTTTGCCGCATATCACCCAAGTAGCCAAAAATCACCACAACCGCCACAGCAACGACAGCCAGCGAAAGTATCTTCTTAGAGGATACCTTCGTCAGTAGCAACGCAACACAAACGACCTGAATCAATCCGCTCAGCAGAATACCGCGGCCCAACATCAACACCGGCCATAGCAAAAGAACTAGAATCAATACAGCCATTTTTTTGGAGTGTTTTTTTATAGACAAATAAGTCGCCATTGACAGCACCTGCAGATAGCAGGCATTCATGACTCCATGGAGGGAAGGCACACCGAACTCGGTGTACAGTTTATTAATACCCACCAAACGCCAATAAAGAGGCACGCCCCCCGAATAATAAATCTCGAAAGCGGTGCCAAGAAACCACACACACCCTAACAACATTAAAAAACGCGACACGACACTTATATAAAAATCGGTCTGTGCTTCACTGGGAACTTCGATCTTTTTCCGCCCCCTTAAAAGCAAATACAATAACAATATGCTGACCATATTCATGATTATCACCATCAGTCCCACCGCCGAGGGGGAGACCAAATTTGTGGTCAAGTCAAAAAAATACAGCAACAGGACCAGCGACCACATGGCAATATAAACAAATGCAGGGTTCAGCATAGTCGTTTATACCTGTCGCTTTAGGGCATTTTTCAGCCGGGGCAGCACCCCCGAAACAACGTTGAAAATCATGGGGCGACGCAGAATCCCAAAAAGCAAATTGGTCATTGTTCGTTTGTTTCCGGATGAATACTTCAGGAATAACGGACGCAGCGCCTCGACATTGGCCTTGTTCTTCTTAACAACCTGCCTGAAAAGCTCACCTAGAAGATAACGGTAGCCACCTTGTTGGCACGCTTCCCTAATGGCCGGATCATGTTCATAGCGTTTGGCAATGAGATCGACGGTCAGCAGAGACTCTTGCAGCAATTCGAATGTCCTGTCGCTAGCCCCTAGACCATGCTTACGATACTTGCCATAGACACCCGGGAGTTCACGAATTTCGCCTTGCAACGCGACTTCAATATAAAAGATCCAGTCTGAAACGACGGGAAAGAGCGGATCGAAGCCGTGCGTAGGACACGCAGAACGTCTAACCATGACCGAAGAAGCACCTGGAATACCCCCCTTCGATATTAAATCGTGGACGTTATTGATTCGCTCTTTTTCAGTAGTATTGGTACGAAAAATCAACGCACCATCAGCGTGATTAAAAATATCCACAGGATGGTAAGACAGTACGACCTTGGGATCCTCGAAAAGCGCCACCTGGGCCTTCAACTTCCCGGGTAAAAACAGGTCATCGCCACCTAGCACTGCGACCAGCTCTCCGCTGCAGGCAAAAAAAGCCGCATTGGAGTTGCCGGTAATGCCGAGATTCTTCTCATTCAAGACCGGCACAATCACATCAGGATATTTATTATAAAAGTCCAGAATAACTTCGCGCGTACCGTCTGTAGAGGCGTCGTCTGCTACCACAATCTCGAAATTGTCATAGTCTTGCGTCAATACACTCTCGATCGTTTCCGCAATCAGATGCTGCTGATTGTAAGTAATGATCATCACAGAAACTTTTGGATTATAAATATTCAACGCAAGCGCCTCAACAGAAAAACCATTATCCAGCAAATCATTCAGCCAACTAGCCCGTCAGCTTTCACTTTCTTCAACTCCATCGTAACGAACAGCATTAACAACGCCCAGTAAACTGCATAGTTCACCGCGTGAGCCAGAGACACTCCCTCCAAGCCCAATAATTTTGTAAAAACGACCGTCATGACATAAAAAGAAATTGCAGAAAGCACTTCGGAAAAGATAAAGAGCTTGAACATGGCCTTACCCAGCATGACATAAGCAAGGATCCAGCTACCTATCTTGAGAGTATCGCCAACGATCTGCCAGGCGAAAAGACTCCTCATGGGCAGGAAATCCGCTGTAAACAACACATGTATGATGAAGTCACGCAAGACAAAGATAATCAGTCCGCACAACGCGGCACAGGGCAATATGACACGGTAGCCCAATAGAACTTCCGCTCTTATCGCTTCCCGGCTTTCCAATTCAGAAAGCCTGGGCAAATAATAAACGCTGAGGGTCGTTGTTACGAGCATGAGGTAGGCGGCACTAAGACGCCACATGGCTTCCCAGTAGCCGGCCGCATCCCAACCAAATGATGAACCCAGGTAGTTTCGCACGAAGATATGGCTGACCGGTACGCAAATAGCTGATGTAAGGGCCATGGCCGTATATTTCAGAAAATTTTTGGCCACTGCATAATCGACGCGCCCCACCATATAGTTAAAGCGAAACCAAGGCGCTTTCAGACAAATAACAAGAGTCACAAAAAAACTAATTGATTGATAAATAGCCAGAGCTATCAACGCACCATACAGGCCGAAATACATTGATAAAGCCGTAGTCACTAGAAAGGCAAAGACGCTTCCAGCAATATTTGCGAAAACGTAACGAAGCAGATCTTTTTTACCGTTAAGTATCGCCAGCAAAAGCGCATTTAATGTAAAGAATACCAGCGTAGCCGCAAACCATCTGAAGACACCGCCAAAGTCGGAGTTCTTTAGAAATGCAACCGCCAGCTCATCACTGAATATCATTATAACGACACTGCAAAGCAGTGAGCCTAACAAGGCTATAGTCCCAGCACTCCGCCAGACGGCGTGCTGCTTGTCCTCGTTATAATGATATTCCGCCGTGTACTTCGTAACACCTGTATTAATAGCACCACTGGCAAAAGTAGTGATCATTTGAATAGCGTTTTGAAACTGCCCAAGCGCTGCATAACCCACAGGACCAACGTAGATGGCCAGGACTTTATTTATTCCAAGCAACGTCAACATTTTAACGAGTACGGCAACCCCGTTAAGCAGACTTGTTTTTATCAGCGTCATTAGCCTTCAACCAAGGCCATTAAAACTATTGCAGGCATCAATCACAGCGCTCGCGTCTTCGAGGGTCATGGTGGGACCAATCGGAAGGCTGAGTACCTCGTCGTGTATCCTCTCGGTTAACGGGAACGACTGGCTATTCCAGTTTTTGTAAGCAAGCTGTTTATGCGGAGGTATTGGATAATGTATCAATGTCTGGATACCTGATGCAGCCAAGTGCTTCTGCAAAGCATCACGGTGCTGGCAGCGAACAACATAAAGATGCCAGACATGGCCTTCAAAATCCAAGGGAGACACATTTTCCTGGATGGGCAGACGGATCGCAGCATTACGGATACCGTCACTGTACGCACGCGCAATCTTTCTGCGACTTTGAATATCAGTCGACAGATATTTTAATTTAACGCTCAACATTGCGGCTTGTATTTCATCAAGCCGGCTGTTGACACCTTGGTAGATATTCTTGTATTTCTCGTGAGAGCCATAATTGCGTAGTGCTTTTAGTACTGTAGCCAGTTCCGGGTCATTCGTGGTAATCGCCCCAGCATCACCCAGTGCGCCGAGATTTTTCCCTGGATAGAAGCTGAATCCGGCTGCATCGCCCCAACTACCGGCCACTTTTGCGTCAATACTCGCACCGTGCGCCTGTGCGGAGTCCTCCAAAACCAAAAGATTATGCTTTTTTGCGATACTCATGATACTTGGCATATCAGCCAAGCGACCATAAAGATGAACGGGAATAATTGCCTTGGTTTTGGGGCCGATAGAAGACTCTATCAACGCCGGCGAAATGTTCAAGGTTTCATCAGGCTCAACGAGCACAGGGGTCAAGCCATTTTCGGTAATGGCCAGGACACTCGCTATATAAGTGTTGGCAGGGACGATCACTTCATCGCCTTCGGTCAACCTGCCGAGGAGCTTCCACGCTCTCAAGGTTAGCGTCAGCGCGTCCAGCCCATTCGCTACGCCAAGACAAAATTGCACGCCACACGCCTTCGCAAAATCACTCTCGAAGGCCTCCAGCTCTTTTCCTTGAATATACCAGCCAGAATCGATGACTCGCGCACAGGCAGCTTTGAGTTCGGAAGCGTAGGCCGCGTTTACATCTTTCAAACTTAGAAACTCAATCATTAAACACCTGTTCTTTGCGTGTAGATCAAATCAGCTGGCTTCAAGAGCAAGCCGGGATCAAACAGCCTCATTGGATACGGCAGCGGCGGCTACTAAATTGGTAAATTCTTTGTAATTTCGAATATAGTCTTTTTCGTCATATTCATGGCTGGCGAATACGACCAACACACAGTCCGGGCTAAAATCATGCATTTCCCGCCAGACAAGATTATTGATCAGAACACCTTTTGTCGGCGAGTCCAACCAGATCTCTTCCTTCGTCACGCCGTTATCCATCAACATCCGGCACTTGCCCGAAACACACACGGCCAGTTGACGAAGATCTTTGTGCGCATGAAACCCTCGGCTGACCTCAGGTTGCGTGCCAAAAATATAATAGACGCGTCTAAACTCAAATGGTATCTGACTCGACTTTTCCAAGGCGATCAGACTCCCTCGGCTATCCCCAATGATGTCCAGCGTCAGCGCTTGAGTACTGCCGGGGGTATACAGACTTGGAAGATCAGCGTCTTTCAACGGGCTCGCCTGCCTGTCTTTTTCACTGATAATAAAATCAGCCCCAGCAGGCCAGTCGATGCCTAAATCAGGGTCGTCCCACTTGATGCTGCGCTCAAGTTCTTTACTGTAGACATCCGTGGTCTTGTATAAAAAGTGCGTGTTATCTTCCAACGCTACAAAGCCGTGTGCGAATCCTTCAGGAATCCACAGCATGCGATGGTTTTCTGCGCTTAGCTCGGCACCCACCCATTTCCCATAGGTGGGCGACCCCTTGCGAATATCGACAGCAACGTCATAGGCCGATCCCGAGACAACTCTGACCAACTTACCCTGAGCGTGGGGTGCGAGCTGATAATGCAAGCCACGAAGAACGCCCTTTTGCGAGGAGGAATGGTTGTCTTGAATAAAGCTTCTGGGTATGGGCAAACCTAACTTTGAGAGCTCGTCGTGAAAGCGCGGCTCATTAAAACTTTCAAAAAACCAGCCCCGATCATCCCTAAAAACCGTCGGTTCTATAATCACTACGTCCTGCAAATCGGTTTTTAGCAATTTCATGGAGTGTTTCCTTAACCAACTGGGCACATCAAAATAGGGTTCAGACTTGATAACCTGGAGATTTTTTTGCCGACTTCCCGCCCAGGTGATGGACCGAAAGCGCTGCCAAGACACCCAGCATCAGGCCGAGGACCAATGCCAGCAACACAACAAGTGTTCTTTTCGGCTTGATAGCCTCTTGTGGCACTTCAACATTGCCGTCATAGCGGTACATATCGATTTTCAGGGGGGTGACTGCCAGCTTTTCAAAAAAGCTCTTCTTGGCTTGAAGGTCCCTCAAGCCGGACAGGAATGCGTCATTGGAAGACCTGTCCTCCATGCTTTTTATTTCAGCCTTAAGCGCCTCGACGCCTCTCAAGAAGCTCATTTCCCCTGTCATGTTCGTGGTTGCCGCGTTCGGGGTACCATCGAATATCATCGTAGGTTTCTGCACGCCAACCGCCTCAGCGACACCTAGCGCCGCTCGTAATTTGACCAACGTATCCGCACGCATGGCCTCACCTGTTTCACGCTTTGCATCTATCTCCCGCCCCATATTCTGGGCACGGACCTTGGCTTCATATGAAACGTTCTTGGTGATTTCGCTGACTGCTTGTAACTCTGCATGCTTGATATATTTCTTGACCCAGTCCACTGACTGTTCTGCATTACCCGTCTGGGCAATCACGGAGTAGCGACCCACCTCATCAGCCGTAACCGGAGTCACCTTCAGTTTCTTCAGGAACTCGGCGTACAACGCATCCTGCGAGCGTTTTTTTTCATCTTCACTCAGCGATGGAAGGTACGTACTTTCAAAAAACTCCTGGCGCAGTGTCTCGGAGAGTAGATTTCGCACAAATAAACGATATACCTGCTCAATGGTATAGGGCTCAAGCTCGAATTCCCTGGTACGCCCTGCATTTAACTCGGCAATATCACTTTGGGTCGGAGGCACCAGATAGGCGCGGGCTTCAAAGACTCGCTCGCTGAAAAACGCATACATCAGCCCCAGGACAACGGCAATAGCGGTTACGCTGATAATGACCCACACCTGGCTCCATAACGCTCGCGCGATCTGGAAGGCATCAAATTCATTGGCGTATTGATTATTCGCAGTATCACTTTGCATAGTCTTTAAGCCTTGTTTTAATCTACTTCAGCACGCTGTTGAGAGCGAGTTTGAGTTTTCTGCCCATTCCACAGCGACTGTCATTAAGCAGTCGCTACGTCGATGTGCTACTTAAGATCTATTAAGCAACAGGAAACAAATCCTGGTGCGGATGGGTATCGATTAACTCAAAAGCTTGGAAAGATAGTGGCCGTATCCGGTCTTTTTAAGGCGTTCAGCCTGCTCAGCCAATTGCGCTCTGTTTATCCAGCCATTGGTAAAAGCTATCTCCTCCAGGCAAGCTACTTTAAGGCCCTGTCGTTGCTCAATGGTATGAACGAAATGGCTGGCCTCCAGAAGAGAATCATGGGTCCCTGTGTCAAGCCATGCAAAACCGCGGCCGAGCATTTCCACACGGAGTTTCTTGCGCTCCAGGTAGACACGATTGACGTCGGTGATTTCCAACTCACCGCGGGCAGAAGGCTTTATGCTCTTTGCTATGCCAACCACATCATTATCGTAAAAATAAAGACCAGTGACGGCGTAATTTGACTTGGGAGCGACGGGTTTCTCTTCGATGCTGAGGGCACGTCCCGAGTCATCGAACTCCACTACCCCAAAACGCTCCGGATCAGACACGTGATAACCAAATACCGTTGCGCCTTCCTTTTGATGGGTGGCCGAACGCAAATTATCCGAAAAGTGTTGCCCGTAAAAAATGTTGTCACCCAAAATCAGGCAGCAAGGATCGTTACCGATGAACGCTTCACCAATAATGAACGCCTGGGCCAGGCCATCGGGACTTGGCTGCTCGGCGTAGGTCAATTGAATACCGTAAAGGCTGCCATCACCCAGCAGCTTCTTGAAACAAGGCAGGTCTTCGGGGGTGGAAATAATCAAGATCTCCCGCATCCCCGCAAGCATCAGCACTGAAAGCGGATAAAAAATCATCGGCTTATCGTAGATCGGCAACATCTGTTTCGATACACCGAGCGTCAATGGGTGCAACCGAGTGCCCGATCCACCAGCGAGAATGATCCCTTTACGGTTTGTTGTTGTCATTTATTCATTACTTCCCTAAGCATTCGGGTGACGCCGCTCTGCCAATCCGGCAGATGCAGTGAAAATTGATCGCGCAGTTTCTGGGTATTCAAGCGTGAGTTCAGCGGGCGTTTTGCCGGGGTTGGATAAGCATTGGTTTCGATGGGATTTACTGCGCTTACCATCAACGGCTCGCCATGGCTACGGGCGAAATCGATGACGTGACTGGCGTAGCCGTGCCAGGAAACCTCTCCACTCGCGGCCAAATGATAAATGCCGCTAGAGCCCGCCCCTTCATCCAGTCGCCGAATCACCAGGGCAGTGACATCAGCAATGAGATCCGCCCCAGTTGGCGCGCCAATTTGATCGGCAATGACGTTTAATGTTTCGCGTTCTTTCGCCAGACGTAACATGGTCTTGGCAAAGTTATTACCGCGAGCACCATATACCCAACTCGTACGCAATATCAGGTAGTTGCAACCAGATGCGATAATCACCTGCTCGCCGGCCAGCTTACTGGCACCGTAGTGGTTGACCGGTGCCGTGGGATCTGTTTCCTGCCAAGGCCTGCTCCCTTGGCCATTGAAGACATAATCCGTGGAATAGTGAATAAGCCAGGCATCCAACGATGCAGCTTCCTGTGCCATTATCCGACAGGCGTCGCCATTTATACGATCAGCCAGCTCAGGTTCGTCGTGCTCAGCCTTGTCCACAGCCGTGTAAGCGGCTGCGTTAACGATGATGTCCGGGCTGACTTGCCGAATCGTCTCGCGCAGAGCCTCAACATCGGTCAAATCACCACAAAGCCCATCCACTGTTTGACGATCCAGTGCAATCACATCTCCCAGTGGCGCAAGTGAACGTTGAAGCTCCCAGCCTACCTGCCCGTTTTTCCCAAGCAGAAGGATCTTCATGATTCACTCGAAGGATCGTTGTAGTGCTGGTCAATCCATTGCTGATAGCTTCCGCTCTTTACATGCGCCACCCACTCGGTGTTGTTCAGGTACCACTCCACAGTCTTGCGAATGCCACTTTCAAACGTTTCCTCAGGCACCCAGCCCAACTCCCGTTGAATTTTACTCGCATCGATGGCGTAACGCTGATCGTGGCCAGGGCGATCCTGAACGTAGCTGATCAATTCTGCATGGGGACAGTAAGGCGAGCCCGGACGCAACTCATCCAGCAAGGCGCAAAGGGTGCGCACGACCTCAATGTTCTGTTTCTCGTTATGGCCGCCGATGTTGTACGTCTGGCCGACGACACCCTCGGTCACGACCTTGTAGAGGGCCCGAGCGTGGTCTTCCACATAAAGCCAATCCCGAACCTGGTCGCCTTTGCCATATACGGGCAGCGGCTTCCCCTCAAGTGCATTGAGGATGATCAGAGGAATCAATTTTTCGGGGAAATGGTATGGGCCGTAATTGTTCGAACAATTGGTGACCAGCGTCGGTAAACCGTAAGTACGGGCCCATGCGCGTACCAAGTGATCGGAGCTTGCCTTGCTGGCCGAATACGGAGAGCTGGGTTGATAAGGTGTCGTTTCGGTGAACAACTCTTCGGGGCCTTCAAGATCGCCGTACACTTCGTCTGTGGAAATATGATGAAAACGAAAGCCGGGCTTGCGCGCCTCATCTAAAGTGGCCCAATAATGGCGCGCCGCTTCCAATAAGACATAGGTGCCGATAATGTTGGTCTGGATAAATTCCGAGGGCCCGGAAATGGAGCGATCCACATGGGACTCAGCAGCCAGGTGCATGATGGCATCCGGTTGATGCTCTCTCAAGACCCGGTCAATGGCTGCACGATCGCAGATATCGACATGCTCGAATGCATAGCGAGGACTCTGGCACACATCAATCAGGGACTCGAGATTGCCGGCATACGTCAGCTTGTCGACATTCACGACAGAGTCAGCCGTGTCGGAAATGATATGCCGAATGACGGCCGAACCGATGAACCCTGCGCCGCCGGTGACTAGAATTTTCACGCGAAACCGTACCTTGAGTTGACGACAGGGCTGCCAACCGAGCGCTGTCTAATCCTTGAATACGAAGCCTAGGCCTCGTTACCCCGACTGGCGCATACATGTGCCATGTTGCGGTCAAGCGGTGCATTTTACAGGTAAATAAATGATTTACTAATGGATATAGACCGACAACTCCTGAGCTGTCTGTAGGAACCTTCCTATTTTTTTGTTAAATAAGCTGCTTTCGCGAAGATCGCATCAGACGAGTGACAAGCCATCCCAATAATGGGCCAATTAACATGCCCATCAACAGTGCAAGAACGATGATGACAGAGACAGGTAGCTCAGGCCCGCTCCAACCCAAGAATAGCAAGGAAACCGATTGCTGATTTTCCAGCACGAACGCCAGGACAATCAGAATCACCAGCAGCAGGAATACGGCAAGGACAACACGCTTTAGATTACGCATGGCCTGCCCCTTGGTTAGTAGCCTTCAATCCGCCTCCTCCTCTTCGTTGACACGATCCCTGAGCTCCTTGCCCGGCTTGAAATGAGGGACGAATTTACCGTCGAGACTGACGGACTGACCGGTCTTGGGGTTGCGACCCACCCGAGGAGCGCGGTAATGCAGGGAAAAGCTGCCGAAGCCACGGATCTCGATACGATCTCCAGTCGCCAGGCATTGGGACATTTGTTCAAGCATTGTCTTGATGGCCAGCTCTACATCCTTGGATGAGAGTAGCCCTTGATGGGTGACAATTCGTTCGATCAACTCCGACTTCGTCATATTTTTCCCTTCTTTTTCAAGCAGCTAGATCAGCGCTTCAAAGGTTTTAGCATGCCCGGAGGATTTTGAACAGCCCAAGTATTGACATATCGCCTACAAGCTCAGCCTGCCCCTTTTTTGGGCAGATGGGCGTCATTTCAGGCGCTAACGACACATGACCAGCATCGTGCGAGTCAGGTAGCCTGCCGGATTGAAGCCGAAGGGATATTGGTCGTCGTCCCTGGCGTCATCGGATCGGGTAATCACCTTGTAGCCCGCCCCCTTGCATTCCTTCGCTGCCCGCTTCTGGCACTTTTCCCAGCCCGAACCCAACCCCGAGCAGTCGACCTCGATACCACTGACACCACGCACGGCATGCGTCTTTGCACTGGTAGAGCAACCTGCCAGGGCCGCAACCAACAGCACGAGAAAGAGTCTGTTCATTCAAATCCCTATCACCCCAGCACCTCAAGGCAACCCTTAGTCGTTATATAGATGATTGATCTGCATAACAAAAGAGACAGTTTTATTAAGGGATAGGTTTCATGGCCAACGTGAAACCCCGGCTCCTTAAGAAACCAAGGCAAATCGCGGCCACAAAAAAGGGCGACCGAAGTCGCCCTTTTTCTATGGTCTGACAGAACTCAGTTCTGTTTTTCCATTTGTGCACGCAGCAGGTCGCCCAGAGTGGTAGGACCAGCAGCGACGCTGTCCGAAGCTGGCTTGTCGCGCAGGCTTTGGATAGCTTCTTTCTCGTCTTCAACGTCTTTCGACTTGATCGAGAGCTGGATTACGCGGCTCTTGCGGTCAACGCTGATGATCTTGGCTTCTACTTCTTCGCCTTCCTTCAGGACGTTGCGCGCGTCTTCAACGCGGTCACGGCTGATTTCGGAGGCTTTCAGAGTCGCTTCGATATCGTCGGCCAGAGTGATGATGGCGCCTTTGGCGTCAACTTCTTTCACGATGCCCTTAACGATTGCGCCTTTGTCGTTCTCTTGAACGTACTCGGAGAACGGATCGCTTTCCAGTTGCTTGATACCCAGGGAGATGCGCTCGCGCTCTGGGTCAACCGACAGGATAACAGTGTCCAGCTCGTCGCCCTTCTTGAAACGGCGTACGGCTTCTTCGCCCACTTCGTTCCAGGAAATGTCGGACAGGTGAACCAGGCCGTCGATGCCGCCGTCCAGACCAATGAAGATACCGAAATCGGTGATCGACTTGATGGTGCCGGAGATTTTATCGCCCTTGTTGAACTGGCCAGAGAAGTCTTCCCATGGGTTGGACTTGCACTGCTTGATGCCGAGGGAGATACGACGACGCTCTTCGTCGATGTCCAGAACCATGACTTCCACTTCGTCGCCGACTTGTACGACTTTCGAAGGGTGGATGTTCTTGTTGGTCCAGTCCATTTCGGAAACGTGTACCAGGCCTTCAACGCCTTCTTCCAGCTCAGCGAAGCAGCCGTAGTCGGTGAGGTTGGTAACACGAGCGGTGACGCGGGTGCCTTCTGGGTAACGGGCTTTGATAGCAACCCATGGGTCTTCACCCAGTTGCTTCAGGCCCAGGGAAACACGATTGCGCTCGCGATCGTACTTCAGAACCTTGACATCGATCTCGTCGCCAACGTTGACGATTTCCGAAGGATGCTTGATACGCTTCCAGGCCATGTCGGTGATGTGCAGCAGGCCATCGACGCCGCCCAGATCCACGAATGCGCCGTAGTCGGTGAGGTTCTTGACGATACCCTTGACCTGCTGGCCTTCCTGCAGCGATTCCAGCAGAGCTTCACGCTCGGCGGAGTTCTCGGCTTCCAGGACGCTGCGACGGGAAACGACAACGTTGTTGCGCTTCTGGTCCAGCTTGATGACCTTGAATTCCAGCTCTTTGCCTTCCAGGTGCGTGGTGTCGCGCACTGGACGGACGTCAACCAGGGAACCTGGCAGGAACGCACGGATGCCGTTAACGTCGACAGTGAAGCCGCCTTTAACCTTACCGTTGATAACGCCCTTGACCACTTCCTCAGCTGCGAAAGCCGCTTCCAGAACGATCCAGCATTCAGCACGCTTGGCTTTTTCACGGGACAGCTTGGTTTCACCAAAGCCGTCTTCAACCGAGTCCAGCGCAACGTGAACTTCGTCACCGACGTTGATGTTCAGTTCGCCAGCGTCGTTGTAGAACTGCTCAAGCGGGATGAGTGCTTCAGACTTCAGACCAGCGTGAACGGTTACCCAGCGAGCCTGGTAATCGATATCGACGATAACACCGGTGATGATGGAGCCAGCCTGAAGGTTCAGGGTTTTTAGGCTTTCTTCAAAGAGTTCCGCAAAGCTTTCGCTCATTTTAATTCCTGATGATTGGGGCGAAGGATACGCCCGGCTCCACACCCCAGACGGTGTGGGTTAGTTTCATGTAGAAGAAGCACCGCAGGACTATGACTGGTCCCCTGCAGAGCTTCCTGGTCACCCGGCGAGATCGCGCAGTGCGATTTCGCTCATGATGCGTTGCAACACCTGATCGATGGACAACTCCGTGGAATCCAGCTGTATCGCATCGGCCGCCGGCTTGAGCGGGGCCACTGCGCGCTGGGTGTCACGCTCGTCGCGTGCACGGATCTCATCTAGCAGACTCGACAGACTAACATCCTCGCCTTTGCCCTTCAACTGCAAATATCGACGACGAGCCCGCTCCTCCGCGCTGGCGGTGAGGAAAATCTTCAAGGGCGCTTCAGGAAATACCACCGTGCCCATGTCACGACCGTCGGCCACCAACCCTGGCAGTTCCTGGAAAGCACGCTGGCGTTGCAGCAACGCTTCGCGCACCGCCGGCAGCGCAGCCACCTGGGAAGCCCCGGCCCCCACGCTTTCGGTGCGAATGACATCGCTGACTTCATCGCCTTCCAGGATGATGCGCTGCAACTGGCCATCGGTGGCTGCGATGAACTGGACATCCAGGTGCGCAGCCAACGCCTTGAGCAACTCCTCGTTGGTCAGGTCGACACCATGGTTCGCCGCGGCGAATGCCAGCAGGCGATACAAGGCACCCGAATCCAGCAGGTTCCAGCCCAGTTGCCTGGCCAGGATCCCGGCCACGGTGCCCTTGCCCGAACCGCTCGGGCCATCGATGGTGATGACCGGTGCCTTGATGATCACGACTGCGCCTCTTGTGCTACTCGAATGCCGACCTGTGCGCACAGCGCCAGGAAATTCGGGAACGACGTGGCGACGTTGGCGCAGTCATGGATGCGAATCGGCGCGCTGGCGCGCAACGATGCAACGCTGAAGGCCATGGCAATGCGGTGATCGCCGTGACCATGGACTTCGCCGCCGCCGATCTGGCCGCCGTCGATGATGATGCCGTCCGGTGTCGGTTGGCACTTCACGCCCAGGGCCAGCAGGCCGTCGGCCATTACCTGGATACGATCCGACTCCTTGACCCGCAGCTCTTCAGCACCGGTCAGCACTGTGCGGCCTTCGGCACAGGCAGCGGCCACGAACAGCACCGGGAACTCGTCGATGGCCAGCGGAACCAAAGCCTCCGGAATCTCGATACCCTTGAGTTTAGCCGCTCTTACGCGAAGGTCCGCCACCGGTTCACCGCCCACTTCACGCTGGTTCTCCAGGGTGATGTCGGCGCCCATCAGGCGCAGGATGTCGATCACGCCGGTGCGGGTCGGGTTGATACCCACATGTTCGAGCACCAGTTCGGAGCCCTCGGCGATGGACGCGGCCACCAGGAAGAATGCCGACGACGAGATATCGCCAGGGACTTCGATGTGAGTCGCGGTCAGCTTGCTGCCGGACTCGACCGACGCAGTTGCGCCGTTGACGGTGACCGGGTAGCCGAAGCCACGCAGCATGCGCTCGGTGTGATCACGAGTGGGCGCAGGCTCGGTCACGGTGGTCTTGCCTTCGGCGTAGAGACCAGCCAGCAGCAGACAGGATTTCACCTGCGCACTGGCCATCGGCATGGTGTAGGTCAGCCCCTTGAGCTTGTTGCCGCCACGGATGGTCATCGGTGGACGACCTTCGGCAGCCGTCTCGATGACCGCACCCATTTCCCGCAACGGGTTGGCGACACGGTTCATCGGCCGCTTGGACAGCGAGGCGTCGCCGGTCAGCGTGCTGTCGAAATCCTGCGCGGCCAGCAGGCCGGACAGCAGGCGCATCGACGTCCCGGAGTTACCCAGGTAGATCGGCCCAGGCGCTGGCTTCAAGCCATGCAGCCCGACACCGTGGATGGTCACGCGACCGTGGTGCGGACCTTCGATGACCACGCCCATGTCGCGAAACGCCTGAAGCGTCGCCAGGGCGTCTTCGCCTTCGAGGAAGCCTTCCACCTCGGTCACGCCTTCGGCCAGGGAGCCGAGCATGATCGAGCGGTGGGAAATCGATTTATCGCCCGGTACACGAATACGCCCACTCAGGGAGCCACCAGGTTGTGCCAGGAAAATCAGATCGTTGGAGTTCATAGCGTCCACATAGGCCCGACGGGCCAGGATTTTACTGAAATGCTCGCGGGCCACCCTGGCGCGTGTGAAAACGCCCAGCAATTGGTGCCCGTCCCCTGCATCGACCGCGTCGCGCAAGGCGTCGAGATCGCTGCGAAATGTATCGAGTGTGCGCAGGACAGCTTCACGGTTGGCGAGGAAGATGTCGTGCCACATGACCGGGTCGCTACCGGCGATTCTCGTGAAATCGCGGAAACCGCCGGCAGCGTAACGGAAGATCTCAAGATTTTCATTGCGTTTGGCCAATGAATCCACCAACCCGAACGCCAGCAGGTGCGGCAAATGGCTGGTGGCGGCCAAGACTTCATCGTGGCGCTCGACCTGCATATGCTCGACGTCGGCGCCCAGCTCGCGCCAGAGGCGGTCCACCACCGCCAACGCAGCCGGATCGGTCTGCTCCAGCGGCGTCAGGATCACCTTGTGCCGGCGAAACAGCTCGGCGTTGGAGGCTTCCACCCCGCTCTGCTCGGAACCGGCAATCGGATGCCCCGGCACAAAGCGCCCCGGCATCCCGCCGAACGCCAGGGTGGCCGCCCGCACGACATTGCCCTTGGCACTGCCGACATCCGTGAGGATGGCGCGCCCCAGGTCCATGGTCGCCAGGCGCGCCAGCAGTTTTTCCATGGCCAGGATCGGCACCGCCAACTGAATCACGTCCGCGCCCTGGCAGGCGACCGTCAGGTCGTCTTCACAGCGATCCACCACGCCCAACTCGACCGCCAGCTTGCGTGACTGCGGGTCCAGGTCGACGCCGACCACCTCCCGGCACAGCCCACTTTCGCGCAATCCCTTGGCAAACGAACTACCGATCAGCCCCAGGCCGACCACCACCAGGCGCCCGATCATAGGAACAGCAGGTTGCAATGAAGTGACATCAACCACGAGCCAGGACCTTGCTCAACGCCTCCAGGAAACGGCTGTTCTCCGCCGGCAGCCCAATAGTGATGCGCAAGTGGTTCGGCATGCCGTAGTTGGCCACCGGACGCACGATCACGCCCTCACGCAACAACCCCTGGAACACCGGGGCGGCGACACGCCCGAGATCGACGCAGATGAAATTGCCTTTCGAGGGGATCCAGTCCAGGCCCAACTCGCGGAAACCGGCTTCGAGCTGCTGCATGCCGGCCTCATTGAGACGACGGCTCTGCGCCAGGTATTCCTCGTCCTGCAACGCGGCACAGGCCGCAGCCAGGGCGAAGCTGTTGACGTTGAACGGCTGGCGCACGCGGTTCAGCACATCGGCCACCACGGCCGTGGACAAGCCGTAGCCAACCCGCAGCGACGCCAGGCCATAGGCCTTGGAGAACGTGCGCGAAACCAGCAGGTTCGGATAGGCCGCCAGGAAATCCAGGCCATCAGGCAGGTCGCTGCCTTCGGCGTACTCGATGTAGGCCTCGTCCAGCACCACCAGCACATGCTCCGGCACGTCCTGCAGGAAGTCATCCAGGGCCTGGGCATCGAACCAGGTGCCGGTCGGGTTGTTCGGGTTGGCGATGAAGACCACCCGGGTGTTGGCGTCGATGGCCGCCAGCATCGCCGGCAGATCGTGCCCCCACGCCTTGGCCGGCACCACATGGGCGTCGGCGCCGACAGCTTGCGTCGCGATCGGGTAAACCGCGAACGCGTGTTCGCTGAACACCGCATTGAGGCCCGGCGCCAGGTAGGCGCGGGCCACCAGCTCGAGGATGTCGTTGGAGCCGTTGCCCAGGGTCACCTGGTTCAGCTCTACGCCACAGCGCTCGGCCAGCAGGCTTTTCAAGGCAAAGCCGTTGCCATCGGGGTAACGGGTCAGCTCGGCCAGCTCGTCACGGATCGCCGCCAGCGCCTTGGGACTTGCGCCCAGCGGGTTTTCGTTGCTCGCCAGCTTGACGATGCTGGCCGGGTCCAGGTCCAGCTCGCGGGCCAACTCATCCACAGGCTTGCCCGGAACATAAGGCGAAAGTTGTTGCACGCCTGGCTGCGCCAGTGCGAGGAAGTTGCCACTCATTTGCTATCCGCCCTTAAAGAACTGCCTTGGGGTAGGAACCCAGCACCTTGAGTGCCACTGCTTCCTGACTGATTTTCTCAAGCACACCTTTGACCAGCGGATCGCGGTGGTGGCCGACGAAATCGATGAAGAACACGTAGGTCCATTTACCGCTGCGCGACGGACGCGTCTCGATACGGGTCAGGTCGATGCCATTGTCATGGAACGGCACCAACAGCTCATGGAGCGCACCAGGCTTGTTGCTCATGGAAACGATGATCGATGTCTTGTCGTCGCCGGTCGGCGGCACTTCCTGGTTGCCGATCATCAGGAACCGCGTGGAGTTATCCGGGCGATCCTCGATTTTCTCGGCCAGGCGAGTCAACCCGTAGAGGCCGGCCGCCATATCGCCGGCAATCGCCGCCGAATTCCATTCGCCCTTGACCCGCTTGGCCGCCTCGGCGTTGCTGGAGACCGCCACGCGCTCGACGTTCGGGTAATGAGCATCCAGCCATTTGCGGCACTGGGCCAGCGACTGGGCGTGGGAATAGATCCGGCTGATACTGTCGGTCTTGGTGTTTTCACCGACCAGCAGGTGATGGTGGATGCGCAGCTCGACTTCGCCGCAGATCACCATGTCGTGCTCGAGGAAGCTGTCCAGCGTGTGGTTGACCGCGCCTTCGGTGGAGTTTTCCACCGGCACCACGCCAAAATTCACCGCGCCGGCCGCCACTTCGCGGAAGACTTCGTCAATGGCCGCCATGGGCTTGCTGATCACCGCGTGGCCGAAGTGTTTCAGGGCCGCGGCCTGGGTGAAGGTGCCTTCGGGGCCCAGGTAGGCGACTTTCAGCGGCTGCTCAAGCGCCAGGCACGAAGACATCACCTCGCGGAACAGCCGCGCCATCTCTTCATTGCTCAACGGGCCCTTGTTGCGTTCCATGACCCGCTTGAGCACCTGCGCTTCACGCTCAGGACGATAAAACACCGGCACTTCGCCTTCCGCCAACGACGCCATTTTCACCCGGGCGACTTCCTGGGCGCAGCGCGCGCGCTCGCTGATCAGCTCCAGGACCTTTTCGTCCAGGGCGTCGATGCGCAGGCGCAGCGCCTTGAGTTCCTGTTCAGACATCAGCCATGTTCCTTCTCGAACTCTGCCATGTAGGCCACCAACGCATTGACGGCGTTGATGTCCACGGCGTTGTAGATGGACGCGCGCATGCCACCCACCGAGCGATGGCCCTTGAGGTTCAACAGGCCACGCTCGTCGGCACCCGCCAGGAACGGCTTGTCGAGACGGTCGTCGGCCAGGCGGAACGGCACGTTCATCCAGGAACGATCGGTCTTGTTGATCGGGTTGCTGTACAGGCCGCTGGCATCGATGAACTCATACAGCGTGCGCTGCTTCACCTCGTTGAGCTTGCCGATCGCTTCGACACCGCCCTGCTCCTTGAGCCATTCGAACACCAGGCCGGACAGGTACCAGGCCAGGGTCGGCGGCGTGTTGTACATCGAGCCGTTGTCCGCCGCGACCTTGTAGTTGAGCATGGTCGGGCACAGGGAACGGGCACGGCCCAGCAGGTCTTCGCGAATGATGCTGACCAGGATGCCGCTCGGGCCGATGTTCTTCTGGGCACCGGCGTAGATCATGCCGAAACGGGACACGTCCACCGGGCGCGAGAGGATGTCCGAGGACATGTCGGCGACCAGCGGCACGTCGCCGGTTTCCGGGATCCAGTTGAATTCCAGGCCGCCGATGGTTTCGTTCGGCGCGTAATGCACGTAGGCCGCGTCCTTGGACAGGTTCCATTCGTTCTGGCCGGGAATGGCGAAATAATCATAGGGCTTGGCGGTAGCTGCAACATTGACGTGGCCGTAGCGCGAAGCTTCTTCGATGGCCTTTTGCGACCAGATACCGGTGTCGATGTAGTCGGCCTTGCCGTTTTCCGGCAGCAGGTTCAGCGGAATCTGGGCGAACTGCTGGCTGGCGCCGCCTTGCAGGAACAACACTTTATAGTTGGACGGGATGTTCAGCAGATCACGCAGGTCCTGCTCGGCCTTGGTGGCAATGGACACGAACTCATCGCTGCGATGGCTCATTTCCATGACGGACAGGCCCTTGCCATGCCAGTCGAGAAGTTCACCCTGGGCGCGCTTCAGGACCGCTTCAGGAAGCGCCGCCGGGCCGGCACAGAAGTTATAGGCTCTCTTGCTCACATCCAATCTCGCTCTGATCTGGTGGTCACATAAATCTTGTGTTCTGCCCCCCTGTGGGAGCGGGGGATGTGCGATGTCGCAAATTTTCAAAAGGGACAAACAACAAGGGGGCGAATCTTCATCCGCCCCCTGCGTGTCCGCTTAGTCCTGCGGTTCTTCTTCGTCTGCGGCGGCATCCAGCGACTGATCGCCAACCGTATCGTCGACATCGGCACCGAGCGTGCCGTCGAACGCCACGTCATCCTCGCTTTCCAGCTCCTCGCCTTCGACTTCCGACGGCTCCTGGACCCGCTCCAGCCCTACTAGCGTTTCATCGCTGGCCAGCTTGATCAGCGTCACGCCCTGGGTGTTACGACCCAGGCTCGACACCTCGTCGACCCGCGTACGCACCAGGGTGCCCTGGTCGGAGATCAGCATGATCTCCTCGCCATCGAGCACCTGGACCGCGCCGACCAGACGACCGTTACGCTCGTTGCTGACCATGGCGATGACGCCCTGGCCGCCACGTTTGTACTCGGGGAATTCGCCGATGGCGGTGCGCTTGCCATAACCACGTTCGGAAGCCGTGAGGATCTGGCTGCCTTCTTCCGGGATCAGCATGGAAATCAGCTTCTGCCCTTCTGGCAGGCGCATGCCGCGCACACCGCGGGCGGTACGGCCCATGGCGCGGACATCGGACTCCTTGAAGCGCGTCACCTTGCCACCGTCGGAGAACAGCATGACCTCGCGCTCGCCGTCGGTAATGGCAGCGGAAATCAGCACGTCGCCCTCGTCCAGTTCCAGGGCGATCAAGCCGACGCTGCGCTGGCGACTGAAGGATTCCAGCGGGGTCTTCTTGACGGTGCCGTTGGCGGTCGCCATGAAGATGTAGTGGCCTTCGGTGTACTCCTCGACCGGCAACATGGTGGTGATGTACTCACCGTCGTCCAGCGGCAACAAGTTGACCAGCGGACGGCCACGGGCGGCACGGGAGGCCTCGGGGATTTCGTAGGTCTTGAGCCAGTACACCTTGCCCTTGCTGGAGAACAGCAGCAGCGTGGTATGGCTGTTGGCGACCAGCAGGTGGGCGATGTAGTCCTCGTCCTTGACGCCTGTCGCCGACTTGCCCTTGCCACCCCGGCGCTGGGCCTGGTAGGCAGCCAATGGCTGGGTCTTGGCGTAGCCGCCGTGGGAAATGGTCACCACGCGGTCTTCTTCCGGGATCATGTCACCCAGGGTCAAGTCCAGGCGCGCATCGAGGATCTCGGTGCGACGCACGTCGCCGTATTCGGCGCGGATCACTTCCAGCTCTTCGCGGATCACTTCCATCAGGCGCGTGGCGCTGTTGAGGATGCGGATCAGCTCGCCGATCTGGTTGAGGATCTCCTGGTACTCGGCCAGCAGCTTCTCGTGCTCCAGGCCGGTCAGGCGGTGCAGGCGCAGTTCCAGAATGGCCTGGGCCTGCTCCGGGGACAGGAAGTACTTGCCGTCACGCAGACCATATTGCGGATCGAGGTTTTCCGGGCGGCAGGAATCGGCGCCGGCGCGCTCGACCATGGTCATCACCGCGCTGGACTCCCAAGGGGTGCTGATCAGCGCTTCCTTGGCTTCCGACGGGGTTGGCGAAGCCTTGATCAGGGCGATCACCGGGTCGATGTTCGACAGGGCGACGGCCTGGCCTTCGAGGATGTGACCACGCTCACGGGCCTTGCGCAGTTCGAACACGGTACGGCGGGTGACCACTTCGCGGCGGTGACGCACGAAGGCTTCCAGCAGGTCCTTGAGGTTCAGGATCCGCGGACGACCGTCGATCAGCGCAACGATGTTGATGCCGAACACGCTTTGCAGCTGGGTCTGGGCGTAGAGGTTGTTGAGGATCACCTCGGGCACTTCGCCGCGACGCAACTCGATCACGACGCGCATGCCGTCCTTGTCGGACTCGTCACGCAGCTCGGTGATGCCTTCGAGTTTCTTTTCCTTGACCAGCTCGGCGATCTTCTCGATCAGGCGGGCCTTGTTCAGTTGGTACGGCAGCTCGGTGATGACGATCTGCTGGCGGCCGCCGACCTTGTCGATGTCCTCGACGGTCGAGCGGGCACGCATGTAAATGCGCCCACGACCGGTGCGGTAGGCTTCGATGATGCCGGCACGACCGTTGATGATCGCGGCGGTCGGGAAGTCGGGGCCGGGGATGTACTGCATCAGTTCATCGACACTCAGCTCGGGATTGTCGATGAGAGCCAGGCAACCGTCGATGACTTCACCGAGGTTGTGCGGCGGGATGTTGGTCGCCATGCCCACGGCGATACCGCTGGAGCCGTTGACCAGCAGGTTGGGGATACGGGTCGGCATGACCGCCGGGATCATCTCGGTGCCGTCGTAGTTCGGCACCCAGTCCACGGTTTCCTTGTGCAGGTCGGCCAGCAACTCGTGGGCCAGCTTGGTCATGCGCACTTCGGTGTATCGCATGGCCGCGGCGTTGTCGCCGTCCACCGAACCGAAGTTGCCCTGGCCGTCTACCAGCAGGTAGCGCAGGGAAAATGGCTGGGCCATCCGAACGATGGTGTCGTACACGGCGGTGTCACCGTGAGGGTGATACTTACCGATCACGTCACCGACGACACGGGCGGATTTCTTGTACGGCTTGTTGAAGTCGTTGCCCAGCTCGCTCATCGCGTACAGCACGCGCCGGTGCACGGGCTTCAAGCCATCGCGCGCATCCGGCAGCGCCCGCCCGACGATTACGCTCATTGCGTAGTCGAGGTAGGACTGTTTCAGCTCGTCTTCGATATTGACCGGTAGGATTTCTTTGGCCAGTTCGCCCATGAGAAGCCTGATTCCTTTTTCTGGTGAAACCTCGTCACATCCAGATGGGACGAACGAAGCTCGCCGCTGCCGAACAAATGCCGTGCAACGACTTACGACAAATCAACGAGTTATGCCATGGATCTGCGCAGTGAAGGCCGCCTCGCGAGGCAGCCTTGGAAACCGCCGGATGTTATCACAAGAGCCGCCACGCACCTATCCCCCAGATGCGCATGGTGCGTAGTTAGTTGACCGGTGACAGGCTGATATGGGATCAGAGGGGCTTAGAGGCGCTATGGATGGAGAACAAGAGCACAAATGCAAGGAATTTGTTGCCTGTAGAGGCCTCTTCGCGAGCAAGCCCGCTCCCACAGGGGATTTGTGTATGCCAGGGATGTCAGCCATAACACATTCCAGTGTGGGAGCGAGCTTGCTCGCGATGGCGACATTACTGACAACAACCGTCTCAATGCAGCCGCTTGCGGCACATCAACTGCGCCAGTTTCGCCGTATCGGGACGCTCGACGATGCCCTTTTCCGTGACGATGACGTCGATCAGGTCCGCCGGGGTGACATCGAACCGCGGGTCGAAGGCCTCGACGTCGGCGCCGATGCGCTGGCCCTCCATCTCCAGCAATGCGCGCCCATCGCCGTCCTCGAGCACAATGTCCTCGCCGCAGGCCAGGCTCATGTCGATGGCCGAGCTCGGCGCCACCACCATGAAGCGCACACCGTGATGCATCGCGCAGACGGCCAGTTGATACGTACCGATCCGGTTCGCCACGTCACCATTGGCGGCAATGCAGTCAGCCCCCACGATCAGCCAGGTCACGCCCTTGGTCTTCATGATATGGGCGGCGGCGGAATCGACGTTAATGGTCACCGGCAGGCCCTCCTCGGCCAGCTCCCAGGCGCTCAGGCGCGAGCCTGGCAGGCAAGGCCGGGTTTCATTGACATAGACACGCTCGACCATGCCTTCGATGAACGCGCCACGAATCACCCCCAGGGCGGTACCGAAGCCGCCGGTGGCCAGGGCCCCGGCGTTACAGTGGGTGAGGATGGCCTGGGCGTTGCCCTGGTGCTTGCGGATCAGGTCGACGCCGAGCTGGGCCATGGTCAGGTTGGCCTCGCGATCGCTCACATGGATCGCGATGGCTTCGGCCTCCAGCACCGCCAGCGGTTCGGCGTGCTCCTTCAGGCGGCCCAACCGATCACGCATCCGATCCAGCGCCCAGAACAAATTCGCCGCCGTCGGCCGGGCGGCAGCCAGCACGGCAAAGTCGGCTTCCAACGCGGCCTGCCAGTCACCGCCCTGCGTCATCCGGGCACGGGCGGCGAGCACGACGCCGTACGCTGCACAAATGCCAATGACGGGGGCGCCGCGCACCACTCGCGCACCAATGGCGTCGGCCACTTCGGCGGCGCTGGTGCAGGCGATCCAGTTCTGCTCGAATGGCAATGCCCGCAGATCTTGCAAGTACAGGACGCCATCGCGCCAATCGATGGCCTTCACCTTCTCCGCAGCCAACAGTCGATCGCGCATCCCTCACCCCGCACTCATGAACAAAAGCCGCCGATTATAGCGATCCCTCTGCGAAGACGCTCGGGTATACTTCGCCATCCTTTATACCCCATGGAACCGCTCCACGATGCCCAAGCCTGCCGTTGCGCTCGACTTATTATTGCTGCCGAGCTGGTTAGTGCCTGTCGAACCCGCCGGCGTAGTGCTCCAGAACCATGGCCTGGGCATTCGCGACGGTTGCATCGTATTTATCGGCCCGCGGACAGAAGCCCTCAAGTGTGACGCCGCAGAGGTTCGCGAACTGCCCGGCATGCTCCTGGCCCCCGGTCTGGTCAATGCCCACGGGCACGCGGCCATGACGCTGTTCCGTGGCCTGGCCGACGACCTGCCCTTGATGACCTGGCTCGAGCAGCACATCTGGCCGGCCGAGGCCAAGTGGGTCGACGAGGATTTCGTCCGCGATGGCACCGACCTGGCGATCGCCGAGCAGATCAAGGGCGGCATCACTTGCTTCAGCGACATGTACTTCTACCCCAAGGTGGCCAGCGAGCGCGTGCACAACAGCGGCATGCGCGCGCAACTGGCCATTCCGATCCTCGACTTCCCGATCCCCGGTGCGGCCAGCGCCGATGACGCCATTCGTCAGGGCATCGAGCTGTTTGGCGACCTCAAGCACCATCCTCGGATCAAAATCGCATTTGGCCCCCATGCGCCCTATACCGTGGGCGACGAGAACCTGGAGAAAATCCGCGTGATCGCCGAGGAGTTGGACGCGCCCATCCACATGCATGTCCACGAAACCGCCTTCGAAGTGCAGCAGGCTGTGGATAACACCGCCGAGCGACCGCTGGCGCGCCTGGGCCGGCTTGGCCTGCTGGGACCGCGCTTCCAGGCCGTGCACATGACTCAGATCAGCGATGAAGACCAGGCTTTGCTGGTAGAAAGCAATTGCAGCGTGATCCACTGCCCGGAATCGAACCTGAAACTGGCCAGCGGCTTCTGCCCGGTGGAGCGTTTATGGCAGGCGGGGGTCAATGTCGCCATTGGCACCGACGGCGCGGCCAGCAACAACGACCTGGACCTGCTGGGGGAAACCCGCACCGCTGCCCTGCTGGCCAAGGCTGTCGCCGGTTCCGCCACGGCCCTGGACGCCCACCGAGCGCTGCGCATGGCCACGCTCAATGGCGCGCGGGCGCTGGGCATCGAGTCCACCGTGGGCTCGCTGGAAGTCGGCAAGGCCGCCGACCTGGTGGCCTTCGACCTGTCGGGCCTGGCGCAGCAGCCGATCTACGATCCAGTGTCGCAGTTGATCTACGCCACGGGGCGCAACTGTGTGAAACACCTCTGGGTGGCCGGCAAGCCGTTATTGGAAGACGGCCGGCTGACGCGCCTCGACGAATCGCAATTGACCGCCACGGCCCAGGCCTGGGGGCGCCGCATCAGCGGACACGACGAATAACCACGCCCCTTGAGCCACCAGGCTCGGGGCACCTGACTTTCCCAGCTTTTCGAGGATCTGCACATGAGCAACGTCGACCACGCCGAAATCGCCAAGTTCGAAGCCCTGGCCCATCGCTGGTGGGACCGTGAAAGCGAGTTCAAGCCGCTGCACGACATCAACCCACTGCGGGTCAACTGGATCGATGAACGGGTCAACCTGGCTGGCAAGAAGGTGCTCGACGTCGGCTGCGGCGGCGGCATCCTCAGCGAGGCCATGGCCCAGCGTGGGGCGACGGTGATGGGCATCGACATGGGGGAGGCGCCGCTGGCGGTGGCCCAGTTGCACCAGTTGGAATCCGGCGTCAACGTGGAATATCGGCAGATCACCGCCGAAGCCCTGGCCGAGGAAATGCCCGGCCAGTTCGACGTGGTGACGTGCCTGGAAATGCTCGAGCACGTACCGGATCCGTCCTCGGTCATCCGCGCCTGCTTCCGCATGGTCAAGCCGGGCGGCCAGGTGTTCTTCTCCACCATCAACCGCAACCCGAAGGCCTACCTGTTCGCCATCGTCGGCGCCGAATACATCATGAAGCTGTTGCCGCGTGGCACCCACGACTTCAAGAAATTCATCCGCCCGTCCGAGCTCGGCGCCTGGAGCCGCATGGCCGGCCTGACCGTCAAGGACATCATCGGCCTGACCTACAACCCGCTGACCAAGCACTACAAGCTGGCCGCCGACGTTGATGTCAACTACATGATCCAGACCCTGCGCGAGGAGTAAGGCGATGCGTCTCAAAGCGGTTCTTTTCGACATGGACGGCACGTTGCTCGATACCGCGCCGGACTTCATCGCCATCTGCCAGGCCATGCGCGCTGATCGCGGCCTGCCACCGATGAACCCGCAGCACATCCGCGACGAGATTTCCGGCGGCGCCCGGGCAATGGTCGCGGTGACCTTCTCCATGGACCCGGAATCGCCCGGGTTCGAGGACCTTCGCCAGGAATTCCTCGACCGCTACCTCAAGGGTTGCGCCGTGCACAGCCATCTCTTCGACGGCATGGCCCAGGTGCTGGCCGACATCGAGGCGGCCAACCTGATCTGGGGCGTGGTCACCAACAAGCCGGTGCGCTTCGCTGAACCGATCATGCAGCAACTGGGCCTGGCGCAGCGCTCGAAAGTGCTGATCTGCCCCGACCATGTGACGAACAGCAAGCCCGACCCGGAACCGCTGACCCTGGCCTGCAAGATGCTCGACCTGGACCCGGCCAGCGTGTTGTTCGTAGGCGACGACCTGCGGGACATCGAGTCCGGTCGCAGCGCCGGCACTCGAACCTGCGCCGTGACCTACGGCTACATCCACCCGGACGACAACCCCAAGCACTGGGGCGCTGACGTGGTGATCGATCACCCGCTGGCACTGCGCGAGGTGCTGGATAACGCGTTGTGCAGTTGCTGAGGCAAATCGAGTATCGCTCCTGTGGCGAGGGGATTTATCCCCGCTGAGGCGCGAAGCGCCTCCACAAACTGTCTGTCACCGCGATGAATCAAAAACGAAGGGGGTCGCTTCGCGACCCAGCGGGGATAAATCCCCTCGCCACAACAGCTCGTCACTACGCATCGTTATGTTTCGTGAGGTTTTTTTATGTTTGATTATTCCGCCCGCCCCGACCTGCTCCAGGGCCGGGTCATCCTGGTGACCGGCGCCGGTCGCGGTATCGGGGCTGCCGCTGCCAAGGCCTACGCGGCCCATGGCGCCACCGTGCTGCTGCTGGGCAAGACCGAAGCCAACCTGACCCAGGTCTATGACGAAATCGAGGCAGCCGGCCATCCGCAGCCGGCGGTGATCCCGTTCAACCTCGAGACCGCCCTGCCCCATCAATACGATGAACTGGCGGCCATGATCGAGACCGAGTTCGGTCACCTGGACGGCCTGCTGCACAATGCCTCGATCATCGGCCCGCGCACGCCGCTGGAGCAGTTGTCCGGGGAGAACTTCATGCGGGTGATGCACATCAACGTCAACGCCATGTTCATGCTCACCAGCACCTTGCTGCCGCTGCTCAAGCTGTCCAAGGATGCGTCCGTGGTGTTCACCTCCAGCAGCGTTGGCCGCAAGGGCCGGGCGTACTGGGGCGCCTATGGCGTGTCCAAGTTCGCCACCGAGGGACTGATGCAGACCCTGGCCGACGAAGTCGACAGCGTTGCCGCCGTGCGCGCCAACAGCATCAACCCGGGTGCGACCCGCACCAGCATGCGCGCCCAGGCCTACCCTGGGGAAAACCCGCTCGACAACCCGACGCCCGAGGCAATCATGCCGGTCTACCTCTACCTGATGGGGCCGGACAGCACAGGTGTGAACGGCCAGGCCTTCAACGCCCAGTAACACCGGGCTCGCGTCGCGACGACTTCCCGTCGCGACGCGCCTTTGCACGGCACGCAGCCAGGCGAAACGCCAAACCCTCGTCACCTCAGTGCCCCCGGCAACTTGAAACGCACACACAAGACCTTGATTTCCCATCGGTTTTT
Source organism: Pseudomonas sp. MS646 (assembly GCF_036693845.1). NCBI lineage: Bacteria > Pseudomonadati > Pseudomonadota > Gammaproteobacteria > Pseudomonadales > Pseudomonadaceae > Pseudomonas > Pseudomonas sp. MS646. Next base: position 1,818,331 of record NZ_CP144763.1, on the reverse strand, counting down.
ATTGAAATGAACCGAATGGCACGACTTTCGCTCTAAATATCCTCAAAACACGCCATGTTCGGCGGGTAACGGACGTTGAGACGAGACTTAGCCAGCCAGGGAAAGCCGACTAGACTCCTATCAGAGTCCTACGGGACTGATGGACCAGTACGACGCGCAGCCCAAAGCCGCCACACCCAGCCTGCCGGGACAGATTTAGCTTAGGGGCTAACGCCATATGAAAACGCCCATGCAGATGAACGCGATTGATTTTGACAGTGCCAAGTTGCAGCGCCTGGGCCTCGGCCAGCCGTCGCCGCTCGCGGCGCGCTCTGTCAGCCTGTCGCAATTGCGCCAGCAACTGGGCCAGCAATTGCAGACCAGCCTGGAGCCGCAACGCATCCTGGGTTTGTTCTTCCGCGAGGTTCAGCGGCTCGTGCCTCTGGATGCATTGGCGTATCAACACAAGCCGAGCGATCTGCGCCTGGAGTTCGGCCAGCGTGGGCACCACACCGTCAGCTATAACCTCAGCCACGAAGGCGAACACTTGGGCGAACTGGTGTTTCGCCGCAACCAACGCTTCACCGACGCCGAACAGGCCGACCTGGAAGCGATGCTCTCCACGCTCTTGTATCCACTGCGCAATGCCTTGCTCTACCGCGCGGCGACCCAGAGCGCCCTGCGCGACCCCCTGACCGGCACCGGCAACCGCATCGCGATGGACCAGACGCTGACCCGGGAAATCGACATGGCCAAGCGTCATTCGCAGCCCCTGTCGTTGCTGATGCTGGACATCGACCACTTCAAACATATCAACGACAACCACGGTCACAGCGTCGGCGATGACGTGCTCAAGGCCGTGGCCGAGTCGATCAAGAATCAACTGCGCAATGTGGACATGGTGTTTAGGTTCGGAGGCGAGGAGTTTCTGATCCTGCTGGCCAACACCAGCCGGGACGCCGCGGCCATGGTGGGTGAACGCCTGCGTCATGCCGCCCAGGTCCAGGATTACTTCGCCGGGGGCACCCGGATCGAACTCACCGTCAGCCTGGGCTGCGCCACCCTGCTGCCCGGCGAATCAGCCGAAAGCCTGTTGCGGCGAGCCGACAGCGCGCTGTATGTGGCCAAGCGCGAGGGGCGCAATCGGTTGGCGATGGCGGGTTGAAGCCAACCAAGTGAATAACATCATCACCTGAGGGAGCGAGCCTGCTCGCGATGAGGGCCTGACAGTCGACCTCCCCGTCGACTCTGCAGGCTCTATCGCGAGCTGACTCACTCCCCGAGGGGTTCAGCTATGTCCGGGAAACGGCTCAGCTGCCGGCCAGCGCGAGGCGCTCACGGTTGACTGGCGACTTGCCCACGGACTCCGAGTGTTCCAGTTGCATGCAACGCTCCAGGAACAGGTACATGTAGTCATAGCTCTTGCACACCGCCTGGCGCAGCTCCGTTTGCAGGGCCTTGCTCGGGTTCATGCCCGCCAGCGTAACGATGATCTCCAGGGCTTCCCAAGGATGGGCATCGTCGTACTGGGCGTGCATCTTCAGCCACTTCATCGCCCGCTTGCGTTCCTCTTCGGCGAACGCCGCCGCGTAGACGCCGGTGGAGCACACCAAGGCCGACCACTCCCCAGTGGCGCCCTCGATGGCATAGTTGGTCGCGGCGATGGCCACGATCAGCGAGTCCGACGAACTGGTGTGCCAGCACCAGTGACTCAGCGCATGGAGCTCCGGAGGCACTTGCTGGGCTTGCAAGTCTTCCAGGGTGACGCCATGGGCGGCACTCCAGTTGACCCAGTAGTCGGCATGGTTGAGTTCGACACGGATATTACGCATCAGCCAACGACGCGCCATGTCCTCGCCGGGATGGCGGGCAAAGCGGGTCTTGGTGAGGTTCTGTGCCATGTATAAGGCGAACTGTTCAACGACCGGCCAACCACCAATGAGGTAGTGGCGCATGGTCTTGGCGCTGAGCTTGTTGTCGCGCATGCGTTGATACAGCTCGTGTTCGACAACCCGGCGCTTGCTCTCGCTGCAATCGATAATGAGCTGTTGTGCCCATTTCGGATAGCTTTGGGCCTCCATGAGCGGGCCTGTTCGGTTGAATGTGTCGATCACTGTCTGGCTCCTTTTGATTGTGATTTTCCGGATCAACAAGAGGTTCAGCGGAACGTGCCGGGGGCCTTGAATAACAACGGCTGGGGCCGGGCCGGCCTACATTGCAACGTGTCACAGGTAAACAATTGCGGGCGTTCAATCACATACCCTTGAGCGTAATCCACCCCGATTTCCAGCAATGCCTGCTCGATCTGGGTGGTTTCAACAAACTCGGCAATCGTGCGCTTACCCATGACGTGGCCGATATGATTGATCACTTCGACCATTGCACGGTTAATCGGGTCGTCCAGCATATCCTTTACGAAACTCCCGTCGATCTTCAGGAAGTCTACAGGTAAATGTTTCAGGTAAGCGAATGAAGACATTCCGGCGCAAAAGTCATCCAGCGAGAAGTAACAACCCAAGCTCTTGAGTTCATTGATAAAGCGGATCGCACTGCCCAAATTCGAAATAGCGCTGGTCTCGGTAATTTCAAAACAAATCATTTCCGGGGGGATCGAGTAGGCCGCGAATTGTTTACGCAAGAAGTCGAGGAACGCCTGATCTCCGATAGTCGTACCTGACAGATTAATCGCACACATGGCCATCGGTGCCTGCCGTGATTCATTCAGGCACTGGCGAATGACCTTGAACACGTTCTCCACCACCCAGCGGTCCAGGGAGGTCATCAGGCCATAGCGCTCCGCCGCGGGAATGAAGCTGTCGGGCAGGATCATCCGCCCGGCCTCGTCGTGCAGCCGCAACAGGATTTCGATGTGCCCGCCGCCATGGTCGCCAGGCCCCAACGCGGCGATTTCCTGGGCGTAGAGGCAGAAGCGGTTTTCCTCCAGGGCCATGTGCAGGCGCTGGACCCAGGCCATCTCGCCAAAGCGCAGGGACAGCTCCGAGTCGTCGGCATGGTAGACCTGGACCCGGTTGCGGCCCTTCTCCTTGGCCATGTAGCAGGCCATGTCGGCGGCCCGCAAGGAGGCCTCCAGGGTCGTCGGGGTCTGGGCGATGTGCACCAGGCCGATGCTCACCGTGGTCACGAACGGCCGGCCCTTCCAGACGAAATGCAGGTTCTGCACGGTCTGGCGCAGCCCCTCGGCGATCTTTTCCGCGGCCTCCGGCGAACAGTTTTCCAGCAGGATGCCGAACTCGTCCCCGCCCAACCGGGCCAGGGTGTCATTTTCCCGCAGCCCCGATTGCAGCAAGGCGCAGATATGGCGCAACAACTCGTCGCCCGCGGCGTGGCCGCAGGTGTCGTTGACCAGCTTGAACTGGTCCAGGTCGAGGAACATCAAGGCATGGCGACCGACCTGGCGCGTGAGGTTGTGCAGGGCCTGTTCGAGCCGGTATTCAAACTCCCGGCGGTTGGCCAGCCCGGTCAATGCATCATGGGTGGCTTGCCAGGACAGGTTGGCGATGTACTGGCGCTCCTGGGTCATGTCGTGCAGCACCAGCACGGCGCCGCTGACGTTGCCCGCATGGCGGATCGGCGCGCCCACCAGCGTGACCGACACGGTGCTGCCGTCCAGGCGCTGGATCAGCTTGGAGTGTTCGCTGGCACCGCTGAGCCGGCCGCTGAGGATGTGCTCGATCAGGGTCAGCCCTTCCGCCTGGGCGTTGTCATCGAGCAAATTGAACAGCGCCGCCAGGGGCAGACCCATGGCATGTTCGGCTTTCCAGTGGGTCATCGCCTCGGCGGCGGGGTTCATGTAGGCAATGGCTCCCTCGACGTCGGTGGTGATCACGCCGTCGCCGATCGATTGCAAGGTGATCTGGGCGCGTTCCTTCTCCAGTTGCAACGCATTGGCAAAGACCTGCCGCTGGGCCAGCAATTTGTGGGTACGCAGCAATGCCAGGACGATCAACCCCAGCGCCGTGGCGAAGTTGGTCACCAGCAACAGCCGCAGGATGAAGCGCGAGCCCTCGCCCAGCGCATCGCTGAATGCCTTGGCCGCCGGGGTGACGGAATCGTTGATGGCAAAGATCCGCGCCTTCCAGCCGCGGACATCGACCTCCGTCGCCTGGCCCGCGCTGATGCTGGCGTGCATCTGCTGGGCGACGTTATCCAGCTCGATCAGGTAGCCGTCCCCCACCGTCCACAGGTCGATGGCCTCTTCCAGGTAGCTGAAGTGACGAAAATTCAGATACAGCCAGATCAGGCTCGCCACGTCGTCCGGGTGATTGCCGCCCTTGAGGATGGCGGTCCTGGCCGCTTCCAGGTCCGGCGGCTGGCGGTCCAGCGCCACCCGCAGCTCATGCCCGCCCTCGGGAACGGCGATGGCTTGCTGGTACTTGAGGAAAATGGCTTCGTCGCGGCTGTCGGCATAGAGGTTGAGGTAATAGATGGCGTCTTTCTGCCCCTTGGACCAGAGGCTCTCCCCCGCCACGTAACCGCGAACCGCCGACAATACGTAGAGACTCACGCCACCGAGCAATGCCTGAAATAGCACAACGGCAATAAAGGGCCAGACGATGCCCAACAATCGAGGCGTTCCGAGAGTCCGTTTTTGCTTCATGAGGTCCCTTGCACAGGCGTTGCCGATAAGCACCCGCGAGAAATCCGCTGCTAATTCCAGAGCCTAGGCTAGTTTTCGATCCTTGGAACGCCGGTAGGAAGAATCGAGGGGCTTTAGCTGGAAATTCAGTGAAGTCGGGGGTGTTTGGCTGATTTTTTTTCGATACTAAGCACAGAAAAGTGCCGGAAACTCAAGGCTGCTGTATCTGTTGCAAGTGACCGTAGAGTCGAGCGTACAAGCCACCTTCGGCAATCAGCTGCAAATGGTCGCCGTCCTCGGCGATCTGCCCACCATCGAACACCAGCACGCGGTCGGCCTGTTTCACCGCGGAGAGCCGATGGGCGATGATCAGCGTGGTGCGCCCGCGCAGGAAACGCGCCAGGGCCTGGTGGAGGTTGTACTCGGTGGCAGCGTCCAGCGCGGACGTGGCTTCATCGAGGATCACCACCCGCGGATCCGCCAATACCATGCGGGCGATCGCCAGCCGTTGCCGCTGACCACCGGACAGCCGAACCCCGGAACGCCCGACGATACTGTCCAACCCCTGGGGCAGCGCGCGCACGGTGGCATCGAGCTGGGCGATCTCCAGGGCTCGCCAACAGGCCTCGTCGGTGCACTCGCGGCCCATGGTGAGGTTGGCGCGCACCGTGTCGTTGAACAGCGCCGGATGCTGCAACACCACCGCGACATTCTCCCGGATGGTCTCCAGGCCAATCTCGTGTTGCGTCGCGCCGCCGAAACGGATGCTGCCCGCCTGCGGCGTGTACAAGCCCAGCAGCAGTTGCACCAGGGTGCTCTTGCCGCCGCCACTGGCACCGACGATGGCGACTTTCTCCCCGGGCAGGATGGACAGGCTCAACTGGTTGAGCACCAGTTCCTCGCCATAGCCGAAATCCAGCCCCTGAATGTCGATGCCCACCGTGTCACGGCCCTTGAACGGGTCGCTGCCGCCGGGGTACTGCGGCTCGTCGGCACGGGCCAACAGCTCATTGATCCGCGACAGCGCACCGCCCGCCGCATAAAAGGCGTACTGCAGATTGAGCAACTGCTCCACCGGGCCGATCATGAACCACAGGTAGCTGAACACCGCCAGCATCTGCCCGATCGACAAGTCCGAAAACAGCACGGTGAGCATGGCCGCGGCGCGAAAGATATCGATGCCGAACTGGAACAGCAGGCCGGTGGCGCGGCTGGACGCGTCGGTTTTCCACTGCGAACTCACGGCGTAATCGCGAACTTCCCTTGCCCGCATGCCCAGGCGCCCGAGGAAAAAGCCCTGGCGATTGCCGGCGCGCACTTCCTGGATGGCGTCCAGGGTTTCCGTCAGGGCCTGGGTGAAGCGCGAGGTGCTGTCGTTTTCCAGCTTCTTGAGGTGCTTGACCCTTTTCCCCAATTGCACCGTGGCGTAGATCACCAATGGGTTGAACAACAGGATCAGCAGCGCCAGTTTCCAGTGCATCCACACCAGGATCCCGGCGGTGCCCACCAGGGTCAGCATCGCCACCAGGAAACGGCTGAGGGTTTCACCGACGAACTTGTCGACGGTGTCCAGGTCGGTGACCAGGTGCGCCGCCACGGTGCCGCTGCCCAGGCTTTCGTACTCGCCGAGGGAAATGCGCTTGAGCCGTTCGATCAGGCGGATGCGAATGCGGTAGACGATGTCCTTGGCCAACCGGGCGAACAGCCGCGCCTGCAACACGTTGAAGAGCAATGCACCGCAACGCAGCACCAGGGTCGCCAGCAGCATCAGCCCGATATAGCCGGCCGCCTGCTGCCACCCCGCGGGCAACACCTGGTTCATCACGTTCAAGGCCGCATCGCCGCGCCCCAACAACACTTCGTCCACCAACAGCGGCAGGAGCAATGGAATCGGCACGCTGCACAGCGTCGCCAGCACGGCCACGCCGTTGGCGATCCACAGGGCTTTCTTGTGCTTGAGGGCCAGGCGACGGATTTCGGCCCAGCTCAACCGATCGATGCGTTGCGGGGTTGGCGAGTGCTCCGGCCGGTCAGGCACAGGCGGCGCGCTCCAGCCAACGGCCCAGCAAGGGCGACAAGGATTCCAGGGGCTGGTAGCCGTTGGTCAACAACGCCAACTGACCGTCACGCTCGGCCAGCAGCGTGGGAAACCCGGCAATCCCCAGGTCCTGCACCCAGGTGAAATCGGCGGCGGTGGCCGCGTGCTGGTCGGCGCGATCGAAGGCGGCGGCGAACTCGATGCGCGGCAGCCCGGCCTGTTCGGCCAATTCCACCAGGACGCTGGCGTGGGTGACGTCGCGCCCCTGCACGTAAAACGCCTGCTGGATCAGCTTCAGCAGCTTGAAGGCCAGGTCCGGCGCCAGGGTGCGGGCGGTGACCACGGCGCGGCAGGCCGGCTCGGTGTCGTAGACAAACCCGTCCGGCAGCGCGCCTTCAAGCGTGAACGGCTGGCCGGTGGCCTGGGTGACCGCCTGCCAGTGTTCGAGAATGTAGCGTCGGGTCGTCGGCTCCAGCGCCGACCCGCTGCCGGTGCGCAAGCCGCCCACCACCAGGTGCAACTCCACCCCCGCCGCCTGCGCCTGCTCCACCAGCGCCTCGGCCACCGGTGCAAAACCCCAGCACCAGGAACACATCGGGTCCATTACATAGAGCAGGCGTGGCGCCATGGTTCAAGCCTCGGAAGATGACTGCTTGTAGTTGTAGCCGATCGGGTGCGGCAGGTTGCGAGCCTTGGCCAGTTCGATCTGCTTTTGCCGGTCGATGGCGCTGCGGCGGGTTTTCTCGCTCAGCGTGTCCCAGCAATGCGGGCAGCTGATACCCGGCACATAGTGCTCCGAAGCACGGTCTTCGACGCTGACCGGCGTACGACAGGCATGACATTGATCGTAGTCGCCTTCGCTGAGGTCGTGGCGAACGGTGACGCGGTTATCGAACACGAAACAGTCGCCACGCCACTTGGATTGTTCCTGGGGCACTTCCTCAAGGTACTTGAGGATGCCGCCCTTGAGGTGGTAGACCTCCTCGAAACCCTCGCCGAGCATATAACTGGAGGCTTTCTCGCAGCGGATGCCGCCGGTGCAGAACATGGCGACTTTCTTGTGGCGGGCCGGATCGAAATGGGCCTTGATGTACTCGGGGAACTCGCGAAAGCTGGTGGTCTTGGGGTCGATGGCCCCTTCGAAGGTGCCGATGGACACTTCGTAGTCGTTACGGGTGTCGATCAGCAGCACCTGCGGATCGCTGATCAGCGCATTCCAATCCTGCGGCTCGACGTAGGTGCCGACCTGTTTGTTCGGGTCCACGCCTTCGACGCCGAGGGTGACGATTTCTTTCTTCAGCTTGACCTTGGTGCGATAGAACGGCTGCTCGTCGCAGTACGACTCTTTATGGTCGATGTCGATCATGCGTGGATCGTTCTTGAGCCAGGCCAGCAACCCGTCGATGCCCTCGCGGGTGCCGGAGACCGTGCCGTTGATGCCTTCTTCGGCGATCAGCAGGGTGCCTTTGATGCCGTTATCGAGCATGGCCTTGAGCAGGGGCTCGCGCAGTTCGACGTAGTCTTCAAGGGTGACGAACTTATACAGTGCCGCCACGACAATGGGTTGTGTCATGGGTGTTTCTCCAGGTGGCTACCCTCGCAAAGGGTGAACCGGATGCGAAAAAAAAAGCGCCCTTGCAGGCGCGTTGCGGATTCTAGCAAATACACGGTGGCTTTAGGAGCACACCGGTGGCGAGGGAGCTTGCTTCCGCTCGGCGGCGAAGCCGTCGCCTGCGTTATTCAGGGGGGACCGCTTCGCGGTCCAACGGGAGCAAGCTCCCTCGCCACGGAAAGCGCCTTCACCACGGCAAGCTTCCTCGCCACAGCGCCTGAATCAGTGCTTGCTGCCACCTGCGCAGGTCGGCGAAGCGGGCGCGGCGTCGATCTGCGCCCACTCCTCGGGGGTGTAGGTGTGCAGCGCCAACGCGTGAAACTCGCCCATCAGCTCGCCCAGCGTGCCGTAGACCTTCTGGTGGCGCTTGACGCGATTGAGCCCCTCGAAATGCCGGCTGACCACCACGGCCTTGAAGTGGGTCTGTAGCCCACGGCTGTGCATGTGGCTTTCATCCAGCACTTGCAGGTGCTCGGGCTGCAACAGCCCGAGGGTCGATTCGATGCGTTGCTGCATGCTCATACCGGGCTCCGCTTACGGCTTTTTCTTGGCCGGCGCAGCGGCTTTTGGCTCGAGCTCGGCGGTCATGTCCGCCAGCAGCTTGTTGACCACCGGCACCGCGCTTTCAAGCTTGGCCTGGGTCAACTGGGCCGATTGCTGGGTCAGCTGCGGCATTTTTTCCAGGACTTTCTTGCCCAGCGGCGACTGGTAGAACGCCACCAGGTCCTTGAGCTCCGACTCGCTGAAGTTGCTGGTGTAGAGCTTGACCATGTCCGGTTTGAGCTTGTTCCAGCCGATGGCCTGGTCCAGCGCGGCGTTGGCCTTGGCCTGGTAGGTTTCCAGGGTGGCTTTCTTCGACTCGGGGGCCTTGGTCTGTTCAAAGCGCTGGGCAAACATCTGCTGCACTTGCATGTACACCGGGGTGCCCAGTTTGTCAGCGTGCGCCAGGGTCAGGAACGCTTCGGCGCTGGCGTTATGGCTGGCGGTATCGGCGAAAACAGGGCCGCTGGCACATACCAGAGCAACTGCGGTACAGATGGCACGAAGACGGGTCATCGAGTTTCCTTTCATTACAGGCGAGGTAAAACCCCAAGGGCGACCATTCTGCGCCTAATAAACGCCGGGCCTCAACCCCGACGCTTGTTGGGTCCGATTGACGGGCCGGACTCACCGCCCCTAGATTGACGGAACCGGCGCCGCCCAATCGGGCCTAAACTGCGCATTCAGCCTTAAAGGAGTTTGACCCGATGAGCCGTACCGAAACCGACAGCCTGGGCCAGGTTGAAGTCCCTGACGACGCCTACTGGGGCGCCCAGACACAGCGGTCCATGATCAACTTCGCCATCGGCAATGAACGCATGCCGCTGTCGGTGCTGCATGCCCTGGCGCTGATCAAGAAAGCCGCCGCGCGGGTCAATGACCGCAACGGCGACCTGCCCGCCGACATCGCCCGGCTGATCGAACAGGCCGCCGACGAAGTGCTCGACGGCCAGCATGACGACCAGTTCCCGTTGGTGGTCTGGCAGACCGGCAGCGGCACCCAGAGCAACATGAACGTCAACGAAGTGATCGCCGGGCGCGCCAACGAACTGGCGGGCAACCCCCGCGGCGGCAAGACCCCGGTGCACCCGAACGATCACGTCAACCGCTCCCAGAGCTCCAACGACTGCTTCCCCACCGCCATGCACATCGCCGCGGTGCAGGCCGTCCACAAGCAACTGTTGCCGGCCATCAGCGAGTTGTCCGGCGGGCTGGCGGAACTGGCGGCGCGCCACCTGAAGCTGGTCAAGACCGGCCGCACCCACATGATGGACGCCACGCCCATTACCTTCGGCCAGGAACTGTCGGCGTTCATTGCCCAGCTCGATTACGCCGAACGGGCGATCCGTGCCGCATTGCCCGCGGTGTGTGAACTGGCCCAGGGCGGCACGGCGGTGGGCACCGGGCTCAATTCGCCCCATGGCTTTGGCGAAGCGATCGCGGCCGAGCTCGCGGCACTTTCCGGCCTGCCGTTCGTCACCGCGCCGAACAAGTTTGCCGCGCTGGCGGGTCATGAACCGCTCACCGCGTTGTCCGGCGCGCTGAAAACCCTGGCGGTGACCCTGATGAAAATCGCCAACGACCTGCGCCTGCTGGGCTCCGGGCCACGGGCCGGGTTCGCCGAGGTGAAATTGCCGGCCAACGAACCGGGCAGCTCGATCATGCCTGGCAAGGTCAACCCGACCCAGTGCGAAGCCCTGTCGATGCTCGCCTGCCAGGTGATGGGCAACGACGTCACCATCGGCTTCGCCGCCAGCCAGGGTCACTTGCAGTTGAACGTGTTCAAGCCGGTGATCATCCACAACCTGCTGCAATCGATCCAGTTGCTGGCCGATGGCTGCAGCAACTTCCAGCAGCACTGCATCGCCGGCCTCGAACCGGATGCCGAGCAGATGGCCGCGCACCTGGAACGTGGGCTGATGCTGGTGACCGCGCTGAACCCACACATCGGCTACGACAAGTCTGCCGAAATCGCCAAGAAAGCCTACAGCGAAGGGCTGACCTTGCGTGAGGCGGCGTTGCAGTTGGGGTACCTGACCGATGAACAATTCGACGCCTGGGTGAGGCCGGAAAACATGTTGGAAGCCGGCAGCCAGGGCTGAGCCGGGATGGACCGCGAGCAGGCCTTCGTGAGCCTGCTCGCGAAAAGCCCTGCCCTAGCGCCCCACCGCCAACCGCTGACGCCGCGCCCTGAGCCCGGCGATCAGCGAAGGCCCCAGCGCGACCAGCGCCGAGCCCAATACCACCAGCACCGCCCCGCCATACCCCAGCAGGTTGATCTGCTCGGCATGCACGTAGTCGGGCCACCACCAGGCCGCCAACGCCACGGCGGCGAAGGTCACCAACGGCGTAATCGCCAGCGTCGCACTGACCCGTGACGCCTCCCAGTGCGCCAGGGCTTCGGCGAATGCGCCATAGGCGATCAGGGTATTGAGGCAGCAGGCCAACAGCAGCCAACCTTGTACCGGGCTCAATTGCAACGCCTCCAAGGGATGCACCCAGGGGGTGAGCAGCAACGCGCAGAAGAGGTAGATCACCATCATCACCTGCAGTGAATTCCACACCGTCAGCAATTGCTTCTGCCCCAAGGCATAGAAGGTCCAGACCGTGGACGCCAGCAACACCAGCAGCACCCCGGCGGTGTACTCACTCAGCGATGTGAGCAACTCAACGAGGCGCTGGTTGAAGAACAGCGCGAAACCGATCAACAGCACCGCCAGGCCGATGCCCTGGCCGATGCTGAAGCGCTCCTTGAACACGAACAGACTGGCGACCAGCAGCATGATCGGGCCCATCTGCACCACCAGTTGCGCCGTGCCGGGGCTCAGACGGTTCAGGCCCATCAGGTACAACACGTAGTTGCCCACCAGCCCCAGCACCGCCATCGCCACCAGCCAGCCGCCCCTGGGGCCGAGCACCCGGCGACTGGGCAAACGACGGGTAGCCGCCAGGTAGATGAACAGCAGGCCGCCGGACACCAACAGGCGAAACCAGGTCACGGTGACCGGGTCCATCACGTGCAGCACTTGCTTGAGCTTGATCGGCAGGATTCCCCATAACAGGGCGGTCAGCAGGGCGAGAAACAGGCCGTAGACCCAGCGACCGGATGAAATATGCATGCAATCCTCGAAGCCCAGGACAAAAGAGCGTCTATTCTAGGCATGGATCACGGGGCAACACAGGGACAGTTGGTCACTAACAGTTCATGATAAGGGATGGCACATTGCCGCCTATCGGCTGCCCAAGCGCCCGCCAGCCACAACACATAAACTTCACTCCATCAGCTTTCGCCTTCCTTTGGAGCCGCTCATGCTTGGCAAACGTGCCGAAGACGTCGTCCCCGCGATGGTCTTTCCCAGTGACCGAATTTGCCGGGTGAACGGCCAATTTTATTTCAACACCCGGGAAGGTACGCATGAGGGGCCGTTCCCCGATCGTGAAACAGCGGAACGCGAGGTGGCGGCGTACATCGAGCGCATGCTGCAACTGCCGCAAGTCGTGGGCTGAGCACTGCCTGAAAAGCTCCACCCACCTGTGACAGGCAGCTTGTTGAGACGAGAGAACGTGCTGTGGCGAGGGGCCTGCTGTAGAGAGGGAGCTTGCCGTGGCGAGGGAGCTTGCTGTGGCGAGGGAGCTTGCTCCCGCTGGGCCGCGAAGCGGCCCCCCTCTTGCCCCCGTACCGTAGCGAAGGATTGACGACCGCTACGCAGCCGAGCGAGAGCAAGCTCCCTCGCCACAAAACCTCTGTTAGCAGGGGTTATCCAACCGCCTCGAACAACCCCGTCGCCCCCATCCCGCCGCCCACGCACATGGTCACGACGCCGTAGCGCAGATTGCGCCGCTGCAGTTCGCGCACCAGATGCCCCACCTGCCGCGAGCCGGTCATGCCGAACGGGTGGCCGATGGAAATCGAGCCGCCGTTGACGTTGTACTTCTCGTTGTCGATCTCCAACCGGTCGCGGCTGTACAGGCACTGGGAGGCGAAGGCTTCGTTGAGTTCCCACAGGTCGATATCGGCCACCTGCAAGCCCTTGGCCTTGAGCAGCTTGGGCACCGAGAACACCGGACCGATGCCCATTTCGTCGGGCTCGCAACCGGCCACGGTAAAGCCACGGAAAAACGCCTTGGGCTTGAGCCCCAGCGCCAGGGCTTTCTCCAGGCTCATCACCAGGGTCATCGAGGCGCCGTCGGACAGTTGCGACGAGTTGCCCGCCGTGACCGAACCGTCCTCGGCAAACACCGGTTTCAGCCCGGCCAGGCTTTCGTAGGTGGTGTCGGGGCGGTTGCAGTCGTCATGGTCGACCACGCCATCGAGGATCTGCACCGCGCCGGTGTGCTTGTCTTCGACCCGGTACTTGACCGACATCGCAATGATTTCGTCGGCGAACAGCCCGGCGGCCTGGGCCTTGGCGGTGCGTTGCTGGCTCTGCAAGGCGTAGCGGTCCTGCGCCTCGCGGCTGACCTGGTAACGGCGCGCGACGACTTCGGCCGTCTGGCCCATGGGGAAATAAATCCCCGGCACCTGCTCCTTGAGGAGCGGGTTGATCAGGTTATCGGTGTTGACGCTCTTCATCGTCAGGCTGATGGACTCCACGCCGCCGGCCACGATGATGTCGCTGCAACCGGACGCGATCTGGTTGGCAGCGATGGCGATGGCTTGCAGGCCGGAGGAGCAGAAGCGGTTGAGGGTCATGCCGGCGGTGCCGGTGCCCAGTTGCGAGAGCACCGCGACGTTGCGGCCGATGTTGTAGCCCTGGGCGCCTTCATTGGAGCCGGCACCGACGATGCAGTCCTCGACGCTGGCCGGGTCGAGGTCATTGCGCGCCAACAACGCGTTGACGCAATGCGCCGCCATGTCGTCCGGGCGGGTCATGTTGAACTTGCCGCGAAAAGACTTGGCCAGGCCGGTTCGTACGCTATCGACGATCACCACTTCACGCATGGCGGTACTCCATTGTTGTAGTCGGTTGAGAGTGGATCGAGCATAGATCCACTGCATAACCGATCGCGACAATCATTCACCTCGCGTATGCGCCGCCATCGGCCTATTTCCTGGATTTGCGTTTGCGCGCCTGCTTGTCGGCGCGCTCGAATGCGTCCTCCAGCGCCTGGTTCAGAGTGCGTAACACCTTGACCCGGGCCCAACGCTTGTCGTTGGCCTCCACCAGTGTCCAGGGGGAAATCTCGGTGCTGGTGCGGTCCACCATGTCACACACCGCGGACCGGTAGGCGTCCCACTTGTCGCGGTTGCGCCAATCGTCCTCGGTGATCTTGAAGCGCTTGAACGGGATCTCCTCACGCGCCTGGAAGCGTTCAAGCTGGGTTTCCTTGTCGATGGCCAGCCAGAACTTGACCACCACCACGCCGGCGTCGGCGATCTGTTCCTCGAAATCGTTGATCTCGCCGTAGGCCCTCAACCAATCGGCCCGGCTGCAAAAGCCCTCGACCCGTTCCACCAGCACCCGGCCATACCAGGAACGGTCGAACACGGTGAACTTGCCCCGTGCCGGCAGATGCCGCCAGAACCGCCACATATAGGGATGGGCGCGCTCCTCCTCGGTGGGCGCGGCGATCGGCACGATGCTGTATTGGCGCGGATCGAGGGCCGCCGCGACCCGACGGATCGCGCCGCCCTTGCCCGCCGCATCGTTGCCTTCGAACACCGCCACCAGCGCATGCCGGCGCATGCGTTTGTCCCGCAGCAGGCCGGCGAAACGCGCCTGCTCGGTAATCAGCTGTTCTTCGTAGTCGTCCTTTTCCAGGCGCAGGGTCATGTCCAGGCTGTCGATCAGCGTGACCTGGTCGTCCAGTGCCGGCAGCGGCGCCACGGCGACTTTTTCCGGCTTGACCTTCGGCCGGTCCAACGCCTGGCGCAAGCCTTCGAGCAGAATCCGCCCCACCGTCAGGCTGCGATAACAGCTGTCCACGCCCTCGATCACGTGCCAAGGCGCGTAGTCGCGACTGGTACGACGCAAGACCCGCTCGCCGTATTTGACGAACTTGTCGTAGGTCTGCGATTGCTGCCAGTCCAGCGGGCTGATGCGCCAACTGTGCAGCGGGTCATCCTTAAGCCCCTTGAGCCGGGCTTTCATCTGTTTCTTGGACAGGTGAAACCAGAATTTGAAGATCAACGCGCCTTCGTCGCAAAGCATTTTTTCCAGGCGCTCGGCGGCGTTGATCGCCTGGTCGAGCCGCGGATCCTTGAACTCGCCATGGACCCGCCCCTGCAACATCTGGCTGTACCAGTTGCCAAAGAAGATCCCCATGCGCCCCTTGGCCGGCAGCATCCGCCAGTAGCGCCAGGCCGGAGGATGCGCCAGTTCCTCGTCGGTCTGCTGGTCGAAGGTGCGCACTTCGATCAGCCGCGGGTCCATCCACTCGTTGAGCAACTTCACCGTCTCACCCTTGCCCGCGCCTTCGATGCCGTTGATCAGCACGATGACCGGGAAGCGGCCCTGCTGCTGCAACTCGAATTGCGCTTCGAGCAGCGCTTCACGCAGGGCCGGGACCTCGGCGTCGAAGGTGTCTTTGTCGATGACGTGACCGATTTCAGCGGATTCAAACATGGGCAACTCCTTCCAAGGATCCGCCAAGACTAGCGGATTGGATGCCCTGCGGTGTAGCACCAGGCAGGATCATTCCCTACGCCTGGCATGACAATGCCTGTGCGCACGCTGCGCGTTCGGCTTTGTGGATCAGCTAGAATGGCCTCCCCGTTTTCACCGAGCCTGCCATGACGCCCATCCAGCAACACGCCCAACTCGACTGGGATGAACAGGGTCGCCCGCGTTCGCGGGTGTTCGACGACGTGTATTTTTCCGATCAGTCGGGGCTGGATGAAACCCGCTACGTGTTCCTTGAACAGAACCAGCTGGCCGAGCGCTTCGCCGCGCTGCCCGAGGACGGGCGCCTGGTGATCGGCGAAACCGGGTTCGGCACCGGCCTGAACTTCCTCTGCGCCTGGCAGTTGTTCGAGCAGTGCGCACCGGCCGGGGCGCGGCTGCATTTCGTCAGCGTCGAGAAGTACCCCTTGAGCCCAGAGGACCTGCGTCGCGCCCTGGCCCTCTGGCCGCAGCTTCAAGCCCAGGCGCAGCAGTTACTGGACCACTACGTGGCCATCCACCAGGGTTTCCAACGCCTGGTGCTGGCGAATGGTCGCGTGACGCTAACCTTGTTGATCGGCGATGCGTTGGAACAACTTCCGCAACTGGATGCCCGCATCGACGCGTGGTTCCTCGACGGGTTTGCACCCGCCAGGAACCCCGAGATGTGGACGGCCGAGCTGTTCGCCGAACTGGCGCGGCTGGCGGCCCCGGGATCGACCCTCAGCACCTTCACCAGCACCGGTTGGGTTCGGCGGTTGCTGAACGCGGCAGGTTTCAAGATGAAACGCACGCCCGGCATCGGCCATAAATGGGAGATCCTGCGCGGCGTGTTCCTGGGCTGGCCGGAACAGACACCGGCGCCGTCCGCGGCAAAACCCTGGTACGCCCGCCCCGCGGCCCTCGGCGACGAGCGTCGGGCATTGGTGATCGGTGGCGGCCTGGCCGGTTGCGCCAGCGCCGCCAGCCTCGCCGCGCGGGGCTGGCAGGTGACGCTGCTGGAACGACACGCCGGGTTGGCCGAAGAGGCGTCGGGCAATCCGCAGGGCGTGCTGTACCTCAAGCTGTCGGCCCACGGCACCGCGCTGTCGCAGATGATCCTCAGCGGCTTCGGCTACACCCGCCGTCTGTTGGAGCACCTGCAACGGGGCGTCGACTGGGACGGCTGCGGCGTCCTGCAACTGGCCTTCAATCACAAGGAAGCCGAGCGCCAGGCGCAACTGGCCGAGGCGTTCCCCGCTGACTTGCTGCACCCCCTGGCGCAGCCCGAGGCACAAAGGCTGTCAGGTATCGGACTGGCCTGCGGTGGTCTGTTCTATCCCGAAGGCGGCTGGGTGCATCCGCCGGCGCTGTGCCGCTGGCAGGCCTCGGGCACCGCGATCGAGGTGCAAGCGCACCATGACGTGCTGCAATTGCGTCGCGTCGATGGCCAGTGGCAAGCGTGGGACGGTCAACGCTGCCTGGCCAGCGCGCCGGTGGTGATCCTCGCCAGTGCCGCCGAAATCAAGCGTTTCGAACCGGCCGCCGGATTGCCCCTCAAGCGCATTCGCGGGCAAATCACCCGGCTGCCGCAAACCGCGCGCAGCCAGGACCTGGCGACCGTGGTCTGCGCCGAAGGCTACGTGGCGCCGCCACGTCTGGGCGAGCACACCCTGGGCGCCAGCTTCGACTTCAACAGCGACGACCTGACCCCCACCGCTGCCGAACACGCCGGCAACCTGCAGATGCTCGAAGAAATTTCCGAGGACCTGCTCGAACGCCTCGGCGCCGCCACCCTGGACCCGCAACGGCTCGAAGGCCGCGCGGCGTTCCGCTGCACCAGCCCGGACTACCTGCCGATCGTAGGGCCCCTAGCTGACAGCCAGGCCTTCCACGAGGCTTATCACGCCCTGGGCAAAGACGCCCGGCAAGTGCCGGACATCTCCTGCCCCTGGCTCGGCGGCCTCTACGTCAACAGCGGCCACGGCTCGCGCGGCCTGATCACCGCGCCCCTGTCGGGCGAACTGATCGCCGCCTGGCTCGACGACGAACCCATGCCGCTGCCCCGAAGCGTGGCCGAGGCCTGCCACCCGAACCGGTTCGCGTTGCGAGCGTTGATTCGGGGCAAGGCCTGAACCACATAAGAATCCCTATGGAAGCCGTTGGCGACTCTCGAACGGAACGATGAATTCGTGAAAACGGCACTGGCCGTGATAAGCACCCCAGAATAAGCTCTATTCTGCCGTCAATGCAGATTCAGTCGGAGCTATCCAATATGCATCTCTAACCTCATCTAAAGCCTGCCATGGTTCAGGGCCGAACCTCGCATTTGGACAGCCGCCAGCCCCGTAGCTGGCCATGATGCATTGTGTAAAATCCTGCACGAACAGTAGAGTTCGCGCCACTGAATGGAGTTAGGGCATGGGCATGAATAAAATAATAAGGCTTATCGCACTGGCTGCGATTATCACAAGCGCTGCATGCAGCAAGCAGGATAACTTCAACACTTTGTCGCCAGGCGAGATGCTCAAGCCCATTTCCTTGCAAGCTCACAACAACCCTACGTGGGCAAGTTCTGACTCCCAGTACGAAAAATCGCAGAACCCTGCCAAATGGTCGCCTTATTTCTGGGCATCGAATGCAGCGGCGCTTCAGAGCATCGCCAATGACAAGCCTCGCCTTGAGGCGACGGTCAGGGCTCTGATGGATGAGATGAAGGCAAACTCGATTGTTGATAGCGATGGTAACTACCGAGTCATCTACCGGTTCCCATACGTCTTCGACAAGTACCCGATGTCGGCGCCTTGGTACTCGGCTTTCGGGAACGCGGCTATCGCTGTAGGCCTGATGCACATCAGGAACTCGACAGGGGACACATCGAACGATGGGTTGATTAATGAATACCTGGACACCATCGTCAAGAAGTATTCATACAAGACCCCTGAAGGAAACATATGGTTTGCTGAATACATCTCTGATGACCTCCCTGATGGCCATGTGAGCGTGATCAACGGTCACTTCTTCGTGGTAGCCGCCATGTATGAATGGAAGAGCATGAGTAAAACAAATCGGTACGACAGGCCAATATCCCAAGGATTGGATACCATGCGCGACGAGTTGCCAAAGTTCATTCAGGACGGATACTTCTCATACGCTGATGGTTTCAAACACATGAAGGATTATGGTCAGCAGCGTGCAGTAAACTTCGCTGTTGCTTCCTGCAAACTCCGCGACGAAATATGCCCCATTGCTGTTCGGTATCAGAAGCTCTTCAATGAATGGTCGAAGTGATGGTCCTGTCGTTGGCGGTTACCCCATAGCAGGCCCATCCGCCATTCCTGCACTGCCGGTCGCACCTGCGTCGGCGACCATCAGTGCAGGGGCAGTACCATTAGCCCCGCCAGCTTCTGCATCGGCGTCATGCGAGAGCCCGTCGGAGCCGTCCCGTCCGTCGGCTTATAACGCATCGATCTAAAACTCACAGCAATCCCACCGGTCAGTTTCAGAGTACCCGCCCTTTCGGCGGACGTTGCTTGACCCCTCCCCAACGGAAAAACCGGTAAGGACTTATGTGCGGATTAGCTGGAGAGTTACGTTTCGATCAACAACCTGCGGACCTTGCGGCCGTAGAGCGAATCACCCATCACCTGGCCCCGCGTGGCCCTGACGCATGGGGTTTCCATAGCCAGGGGCCGATTGCCCTGGGCCACCGTCGCCTGAAAATCATGGACCTGTCGGACGGCTCGGCGCAGCCGATGATCGACAATCAGTTGGGCCTGTCCCTGGCCTTCAACGGCGCCATCTACAACTTCCCGGAACTGCGCGCCGAGCTTGAAGCGCTGGGCTACGCCTTCCATTCCGGCGGCGACACCGAAGTGCTGCTCAAGGGCTATCACGCCTGGGGCGAGGCCCTGTTGCCCAAGCTCAACGGCATGTTTGCCTTCGCCATCTGGGAACGGGACGCCAAGCGGCTGTTCATCGCCCGCGACCGCCTCGGCGTCAAGCCGCTGTATCTGTCGCGTACCGGCCAGCGCTTGCGCTTTGCCTCGGCCTTGCCGGCCCTGCTCAAGGGCGGTGACATCAGCCCGATGCTCGACCCGGTGGCCTTGAACCATTACCTGAATTTCCATGCGGTGGTCCCCGCGCCTCGCACCCTGCTGGCCGGCGTCGAAAAACTGCCGCCGGCCACCTGGATGCGGGTCGAAGCCGACGGCACCACCGAGCAGAAAACCTGGTGGACCCTGCCCTACGGCCCCCACGCCGATGAGCAGAACCTGAACCTGGAAGACTGGATCGACCGCGTGCTCGACAGCACCCGCGAAGCCGTCGCCATCCGCCAACGCGCGGCCGTCGATGTGGGCGTGCTGTTGTCCGGCGGCGTCGATTCGAGCCTGTTGGTGGGGTTGCTGCGCGAAGTCGGCGTGGAAGACTTGTCCACCTTTTCCATCGGTTTCCAGGATGCCGGCGGCGAGCGCGGCGACGAATTCCAGTATTCGGACCTGATCGCCAAGCACTATGGCACCCGCCACCATCAGCTGCGCATCGACGAAAAAGAGATCATCGAACAACTGCCGGCGGCCTTCCGCGCCATGAGCGAACCGATGGTCAGCCACGACTGCATCGCCTTTTACCTGCTGTCGCGAGAAGTGGCCAAGCATTGCAAGGTGGTGCAAAGCGGCCAGGGTGCCGATGAACTGTTCGCCGGTTATCACTGGTACCCGCAAGTGGACGGCGCCAGCGACCCTTACGCAGCCTACCGTGCCGCATTCTTCGACCGTAGCTACGAGGAATACGCCGACACCGTGCAGCCTAAGTGGCTGACGGCCAATGACGCCGCCGGTGACTTCGTCAAGGAACATTTCGCCCAACCCGGCGCCGACGCCGCGGTCGACAAGGCGCTGCGCCTGGACAGCACAGTGATGCTGGTGGACGACCCGGTCAAGCGCGTCGACAACATGACCATGGCCTGGGGCCTGGAAGCGCGCACGCCGTTCCTCGACTACCGGTTGGTGGAGCTTTCGGCCCGGGTGCCGGCGAAGTTCAAGCTGCCCGACGGCGGCAAGCAGGTGCTCAAGGAAGCCGCCCGGCGCGTGATCCCCAGCGAGGTCATCGACCGCAAGAAGGGCTATTTCCCCGTGCCTGGGCTCAAGCACCTGGAAGGCGACACGCTGGCCTGGGTGCGCGAACTGCTGCTGGATCCGAGCCAGGATCGCGGCCTGTTCAACCCGGCCATGCTCGACCGCCTGCTCACCGACCCCAACGGCCAATTGACCCCGCTGCGCGGTTCGCGCCTGTGGCAACTGGCGGCGCTGAACCTGTGGCTCAGCGAGCAAGGAATCTGATTGATGAAACCCCACCCTACCGTTCACAACCAACGCCTCTTGCGGGGCCAGGCGCCTTCGTACGAACGTCTGCAGGCGCGCCTGGCCGAAGATGGCAGCGCAATGGGCGCCGACCCGATCGCCGTCCACTGCGGCTGGGGTCGGCTGCTGATCGGCCACACGTTCCCCGACCCGGCTTGCCTGGCCCAGGAACTGCTCAATGAGCAACCGGGCGAACGCGACATTGCCCTGTACGTCGCCGCGCCCCAGCAAGTCCTGGGGCTGGAACCGGCGCATCTGTTCCTCGACCCGTCCGACACCTTGCGCCTGTGGTTCAGCGATTATCGCCAGGCCACGCGGGTGTTCCGTGGGTTTCGCATCCGCCGGGCCCAAGGGGACGCCGACTGGCAAGCCATCAACCAGCTTTACCAGGCCCGCGGCATGTTGCCCATCGACCCGCAACGCTTGACCCCGCGTCACGAAGGCGGCCCGGTCTACTGGCTGGCCGAAGACGACGATACCGGCGCGGTGATCGGCAGCGTCATGGGCCTGAATCACCAGAAAGCCTTCAACGACCCGGAAAACGGCAGCAGCCTCTGGTGCCTCGCCGTGGACCCGCAATGCTCACGGCCAGGGGTTGGTGAAGTGCTGGTGCGCCATCTCATCGAGCATTTCATGAGCCGGGGCCTGAGCTACCTCGACCTGTCGGTGCTGCACGACAATCGCCTGGCGAAAAACCTCTACGCCAAGCTCGGTTTCCGCAACCTCTCGACCTTTGCCATCAAACGCAAGAACGGCATCAACCTGCCACTGTTCCTTGGCCCGGGTCCCGAGGCTCAGTTCAACCCTTATGCGCGGATCATTGTCGAGGAAGCCCACCGTCGCGGCATCGAGGTCCAGGTGGACGACGCCGAGGCAGGGTTGTTCACCCTGGTCCACGGCAGCCGCCGGGTGCGTTGCCGCGAATCCCTGAGTGACCTGACCAGCGCCATCAGCATGACCCTGTGCCAGGACAAGAGCCTGACCCACAAGGTGCTGAAGAACGCCGGCCTGAACCTGCCGGCGCAACAACTGGCGGGCAATGCCGACGACAACCTGGCGTTTCTCGACGAGCACGAACGGGTCGTGGTCAAGCCGCTGGACGGTGAACAAGGCCAGGGCGTGGCAGTGGACCTGCGCACCATTGAAGAAGTACAAGCCGCCATCGAAACGGCCCGGCAGTTCGACAGCCGGGTGCTGCTGGAAAGCTTCCACGAGGGGTTGGACCTGCGGATCCTGGTGATCGGTTTCGAAGTGGTGGCGGCCGCCATCCGGAGGCCGGCGGAAGTGATCGGCGACGGCCGTCACACCATCGGCGCCCTGATCGAAGCCCAGAGTCGCCGACGCCAGGCCGCCACGGGTGGCGAAAGCAAGATCCCGATGGATGCCGAGACCGAGCGCACGCTCAAGGCGGCGGGGTTCGACTACGACAGCGTCCTGCCGGCCGGAGAGCACCTGTTCGTGCGGCGCACGGCCAACCTTCATACCGGCGGGGTACTGGAAGACGTCACCGGCATCCTCCATCCGACCCTGGCCGATGCGGCGGTACGCGCCGCCCGAGCGTTGGACATTCCCATGGTCGGCCTTGACCTGCTGGTGCCGGCGGCCGACCAGCCCGACTATGTGTTCATCGAAGCCAACGAACGCGCCGGCCTGGCCAACCACGAACCGCAACCCACTGCCGAACGCTTTGTGGACCTGCTGTTTCCCCATAGCCAGGCGGTGGCCTGAGCACCGTTCACAGTGGCGAGGGGGCTTGCTCCCGCTGGGTCGCGGAGCGCCCCCCTTCGATGCGAATGTCCGGATTATTCAGGGCTGGAGCTGCGACCGCTTTGCGTTCGAACGAGAGCAAGCTCCCTCGCCACAAGGCTCTTCTGCCTAACCTTATCGTCCGAGAGGAGTTTCCATGATCAGCAAAATTCCCGAACCGAATCTCGAATACCTGCAAAAAGTCTTGCTGGAAATGCTCGCCATTCCCAGCCCGACCGGCTTCACCGACACCATCGTGCGCTACGTTGCCGAACGGCTCGAAGAGTTGGGTATCCCCTTTGAAATGACCCGTCGCGGCACCATCCGCGCCACCCTCAAGGGCCGCAAGAACAGCCCCGACCGCGCGGTGTCCGCGCACCTGGACACCATCGGCGCCTCGGTACGGGCCATCAAGGACAATGGACGCCTGACCTTGGCCCCGGTGGGCTGCTGGTCGAGCCGGTTTGCCGAGGGCAGCCGGGTCAGCCTGTTTACCGACACCGGCGTGATTCGCGGCAGCGTGCTGCCCTTGATGGCATCCGGGCATGCGTTCAACACCGCCGTGGATGAAATGCCCATCAGCTGGGACCACATCGAACTGCGCCTGGACGCCTACTGCACCACCCGCGCCGATTGCGAAACCCTGGGCGTGAGCGTTGGCGACTACGTGGCCTTCGACCCGTTGCCGGAGTTCACCGAAAGCGGTCACATCAGCGCCCGCCACCTGGATGACAAGGCCGGCGTCGCCGCGCTGCTGGCGGCACTCAAGGCCATTGTCGACAGCGGTGAAGAACTGCTGATCGACTGCCACCCGCTGTTCACCATCACCGAGGAAACCGGCAGCGGTGCAGCCGCCGCGCTGCCCTGGGACGTCAGCGAATTCGTCGGCATCGATATCGCGCCGGTCGCGCCCGGCCAGCAGTCGAGCGAACATGCGGTGAGCGTGGCCATGCAGGACTCCGGTGGCCCCTACGACTACCACCTGTCGCGGCACCTGCTGAAACTGGCCAAGGAGAACGAGCTGCCGGCCCGCCGGGACCTGTTCCGCTATTATTTCAGCGACGCCCACTCGGCCATCACCGCCGGCCACGACATTCGCACCGCCCTGCTGGCCTTCGGCTGCGACGCCACCCATGGCTACGAACGCACCCACATCGACAGCCTGGCCGCCCTCAGCCGCCTGCTCGGCGCCTACATCCTCAGCCCACCCGTGTTTGCCAGCGACGCGCAACCGGCCCAAGGCTCGCTGGACCGCTTCAGTCACCAGATCGAACACGATGCGCAGATGGAAAGCGATACCCGGGTGCCTTCGGTGGATAGCCTGCTGGGGCAACGGTCGGACAACTGAGTCGCCCGCCTTGCGGGGCGGCGTCAGCAAAACCGATTTCGCAAGCAAGCTCGCTCCCACAAAGGTTGCATGCCAATGTGATAGCGAGCTTGCTCGCGAAGCCGTCAGCGCCCCCCGGCAAGCCCCCCAAGGCTAGCCGCAAACGCCCGTTGGCCGTAGCATCGCCTCATTGTCTAGCCGAGGTACCCCATGCTGATTCCCCACGACCAACTCGAAGTCGACACACTCACCCGCCTGATCGAGGATTTCGTGACCCGCGACGGCACCGACAATGGCGACGACACGCCCCTCGAAACCCGCGTACTGCGCGTGCGGCAAGCGCTGACCAAGGGCCAGGCGATGATCGTGTTCGATCCCGAGAGCGAACAATGCCAACTGATGCTCAAGCACGACGTGCCCAAGCACCTATTCGACTGAACAGGCCTTGCGCTGGGCGTGGGCTTTTTTCTTCTGGATCTTTTCGTAGATTTCGGAGCGATGGACATCGATGTGTCGGGGCGCTTCGACGCCAAAACGCACGGTGCCGCCGGTGACCGACAGCACGCGAACGGAAATGTCGTCACCGATGGAAATCAGTTCGCCCACAGCGCGGCTTAGTACGAGCATGGTTCTTGTCCTTAAGAATGTCTGGACCTCGACCATGCCCGGCCTGATTCAGCTTCTCAAGGCTCCCACGACAAATCAGTAAGGCCCTACAAGCAAAGCACTTCGGGCTGACGGAAACGTCCTGCAAAACCTGTATAGCGGCGTTTATTTCAGGTCGCCGAGAAGCGTGGCCCGAACAGGATCACGCTCGCCCCCAGCACGCACAGCGCCACGCCGATCCAGTCCGAACCCAGCGGCCGCACCCGCTCCACCACGGCCAGCCAGCCAATCGAGGCGATGATGTAGATACCGCCGTAGGCGGCGTAGGCGCGACCGGCATAAGTGGCTTCGATGCGGGTCAGCAACAGGGCAAAGAGGGTCAGGCTGATCAGCGCCGGGGCGATCCACCAGGCGCTCTTGCCCTGGCGCAGCCACATCCAGAACGCGTAGCAACCGGCGATTTCAAACAGCGCGGCAAGAAAGAACCACAGGTAATTGAGCATGCAAATGTCCATCAGGAAGGCCGAATCGCGCCATCCTGAGGACACCGGGGCGCCAGGTCAACTCGGGTTCTGTCGAGCCTTGGCGCGCATCTTGTCGGCCATGACGGTCATTTCGTCGTAGAGCTTCTGCGGGGCCTGCTGCTTGAGCGCCCACGCCGCCCGCCCCTGCTCGTGGGGCAGGATCATGAACTGGCCCTGGGCGACGTGCTGGTAGATGTAATCGGCGATGTCGGCGGCGCTGATGGGCGAGCTCTCCAGCAGTTTGCCAACCTGGGCCTTCATGGCCGGTGTCGGCCCACGGAAGGAGTCGAGCAGGTTGGTCTGGAAGAACGACGGGCACACCACGTGCACGCCGATTTCCTGCTGGGCCAGCTCAACCAGCAGGCTTTCCGACAAGGCCACCACGCCGGCCTTGGCCACGTTGTAGTTGCTCATGGCCGGTCCTTGCATCAGCGCGGCCATGGAGGCGATGTTGATGATTTTGCCGCGGCTCTGCTCCA
This sequence comes from Pseudomonas sp. MS646, assembly GCF_036693845.1. Taxonomy (NCBI): domain Bacteria; kingdom Pseudomonadati; phylum Pseudomonadota; class Gammaproteobacteria; order Pseudomonadales; family Pseudomonadaceae; genus Pseudomonas; species Pseudomonas sp. MS646. Next base: position 1,792,939 of record NZ_CP144763.1, on the reverse strand, counting down.
ACAACGGCAAGAACGCCTTGCAGCCCTTGACCACGCCCATCAGGTTGATTGCGATCTGCCAGTCCCAGTCTTCCAGGGACAGTTCGCTGAAGAACCCGCCCGAGGCCACGCCCGCGTTATTGACGATGATGTCGATGCCGCCGAACTTCTCTTCGCAGGCCTGGGCGAAGGCCGTCAATTGGCTGTAGTCGCGCACATCGCAACGTTGGATGAAACCGTCGCCGCCTGCCTCGCGCACCAACCTCAGGGTTTCCACCAGGCCGGGCTCACTGACATCCGACAAGGCCAGGCGCCAGCCTTCGCGGGCCCAGCGCAACGCGATTTCGCGGCCCAGGCCGGAGCCGGCCCCAGTGATCATCATGCGATTTTGCATAGCAGACAGCCTTGTTGTTCCGGGAGAGATAGGCCGAGTGTAGCGAAGGACCCGGCCGTCCCCACGCTCCATCAGATTGCTGAATGGCGAGGGCAAACCATGGCGGGATGTGAAGGGACCCGTGGCGGCTTGCACACTTTGTAGCGGGTACTAAAAAACATTGAATTTTTTACAGGACGTTACGGTCGGACCTATTAAGCCGCCCGGATTTAATGCATGCGCGCTGGCAGTCAAAAGTTGCATCAACCCAGAACTGACCAATAAGGAAATCTACAATGGGCACAATTCTTATCATTATCCTGATCCTCCTGCTGATCGGTGGTCTGCCGGTCTTCCCGCACTCCAGAAGCTGGGGTTACGGCCCGTCCGGTATTATCGGTGTGGTGTTGGTGGTGCTGTTGGTCCTGCTACTACTGGGCAAGATATGAACCACTAAGAACAAAAAAAAGAGGCCCTCACGGGCCTCTTTTTTATGCTCGCCGATAATCAGTCCGGCTTGCCGTCGATAACACCGGCGGTGTTATCCAACAAGCTCTTGGTGGCCGTCTGCAGGAACGACTCGAGCTTGAGTTTCATCGCTGCGGTGTCCGGTGCATCCGGGACGATCTCCGCACGGGGGTTGGCACCCAGTTCGTAGCGATACATCTTTGGCGGCATTTCCTTTTCCTTCGGCAGCACCAGGATCTGGTCGTCCTTGATGATCGCCGTGGTCTGTTCGCTGCCCGATGGCTTGATCACGCCAAAACCGGTATCGCCCTGCGGCAGGTTCAAAAGGTCACGTCCCCAGCACTGGTTGCGCACCTGACCGCCGATCCGGCCCATGATGGTCGGCACGATATCGACCTGGGTACCCACGGTGTGGCTGCGCTGGCCGAACTTCTCCTGGACGCCCGGGCCGATCAGCAGCAACGGCACGTTGAAGCGGCCCAGGTCCATTTCGGTGATCTGGCGTTCGTTGCCGAAGCCATGGTCGCCCACCACCACAAACAGGGTTTCCTTGAAGTACGGTTCCTTGCGGGCCTTCTCGAAGAACTGGCCCAGGGCCCAGTCGGCGTAGCGCATGGCGGTCAGGTGTTCGTTCAGGCTGCCACGGTCGGTCACCCGCTCCACTGGCAACGGTGTCGGCAGCGCATACGGCGTGTGGTTCGACAGGGTCTGCAGCAAGGCGTAGAACGGCTTGCCGTTTTCCCGCGCCTTGAGCTCGATCAGGCCACGGTCGAACATGTCCTGGTCGGACACGCCCCAGGTCGGATCGGAGAACACCGGGTTGACGAAGTCGTTACGCCCGATGAAGTTGGTCATGCCCTGGCTGCTGAAGAACCCCGACTGGTTGTCCCAGGCAAAGTCGCCGTTGTAAACGTACACGTCGTCGTAGTCACGGGCACTGAGCAACTGCGGCAGGCCCGACAGCTTGTGGCTGCCTTCCGGCGTCTGCATCAGGTATTCGAAACCGGGCAGGTTCGGGAAGCACGCCATGGTGGCGAACATGCCCTGGTGGGTGTGGGTGCCGTTGGAGAAGAAGCGGTCGAACAGCAGGCCTTCCTTGGACAGCTTGTCCAGGTAAGGCGTGATGTTGCCCGATGCGCCCAGGGCGCCCACCGAGTGACCGGCCATGCTTTCCATGAGGATCACCACCACATTCTTGATGGGCAGCGTCTTGTCGGCCGGCGGCGTGTAGTCGCGGCGCACGGCGGCGGTCTCGGTGTCCACCAGCTTGTCGTCGGGCATGACCAGCATGTCGCGCACGGTCTGCTGGGCCAGCGGTTGTTCGAGGGTGGCTTTCCAGATGTTGTCACGGTCTTCGGACATCCGGCTCTTGGCCGCCGCCACCAGCGACAGCGTGCCGTTGAGGCCCAGCTGGTTGGCGAAGTTCGAGTCGGTGGTGTACACGTCGCCCCAACGCAGCGGCGGGCCCTGGCGCAGAGTGCCACGGGCGGCGACCACGGCCACCAGCAGGCAGACCATGAACACCGCTACACGTCCGTACCACGGGGCGATCTGGCGCGTGCCGATGCTGCCACCGCTGAACGGGCCGCGCGGACGGGTCGCCCGGTCGGCGCCCTTGAACGCCAGGCTCAGGATGATCGTGCCGCCGACCCAGGCCAGCAGGTAGCGCACCACCGGGAAGCCGTACCAGAGCATGCTCATCACGGTCTTCGGGTCTTCCTTTACATACTGGAAGACCAGGCCGTTGAGGCGCTGGTGGAATTCACGGTAGAAGTCCATCTCCATCAGGCCCAGGAACAAGGCGATGCTGGAGGTGACCGTCAGCCAGAAACGAAAGAACCCACGTGCCGCCATGGCCCTGGCGCTGAACAACGCCAGCAGCAATGGAATGCAGAGGTAGACCACCAGGCGCAGGTCGAATCGCAAGCCGTTGACGAACGCTTCGACAAAGGTAGAGGCCGGGGTGTCGAGGATCATCTCGCGGTTGTAGACCAGCAGCGCAACGCGCAGCAGGCTGAACATGACCATCATCACCAGGGCGCAAAGCAGGGTGTAGGCCAGGTGCGATTTGACGGTCGGTTGCAGCAGGCGATGCGTAGTGCGCTGCTGACTCAGGGCGTCCGGGATTGCCATGTCGTTTTAGGACCTATTGGAGTTTGAGTGACAAAAAGGAACAACGGCGCGCCCTCTGTTGGCCAATGCCTGGCCCCGGGGCTTGCGCGAGTGCGCAAATGTTTGCACGAACGGCCATGGCATTGCCATTAAATAACCGGCCGCGATAAAAGCGCGGGGGATTGTCCGCAAGGTTTTGTGAAAATTTTGTTCAATGAATATTCAGAAACACAAAATCCCCGGTGCTACGCATAGGCGAGACGGACTCATTGTGGCGAAGGAACTTGCTCGCGCGAAGCTGCGCGGCAGTCGCAAAACCGACCAAATGAGACATGCCTGATCAAGCGCGGTGACTGGATTGGGCTGCTTCGCCGCCCAGCGGGAGCAAGCTCCCTCGCCACAGAATGCACCTTTGCCTCAGAAAGCTCTCCCCAGAGGGATTCTTAGCGATTAGTGAAACTGCCGCCCCAACCCCGCCGGCACGCCTTCGATGGTGGTGTCTTCCCACGGGCCGTTCGGGCTGACGGAGCGGCTCCAGCCGTTGTTCCAGCGGTAGTAGGTGCGTTGGCGATAGAAGGTGTTGGTCTGGTTATCCAGCACATACACCCCCAGCTTGGCATCCCAATGGCTGTTGCCGCCCGGCGGCGGGGCGAAGCTGGCGGAGGTGCGTGGCACAGGCTTGGCCGGTTTGCTCGGGGTGGCCGGTTTGCCCGGCGGCGTGGACGGGCCAGGCTTGGTGGTCGGGGTCGACGGCGGAATCGGCGGCAGTGGCGTCGAAGGCTCCGGCGGACGCTGGACCGCACAAGCGCTCAGGCCCAGGACGAGCGTGAGCAAGGTGATGCGAGCGATGGCGGTCATGGTGCGAATTCCTGTTATTGGTCCGGGCTGTCGATGGTCAGGTGCTGCGACGCGGTGGTGCTGCTCGCCAGGGGTTGGCTGCGGCCGATCCATTCACCGGCGGTGGGTTGACCGGCACGGGAGATCCGCGCCACCAGTTGGACTTCAGGGAAGTTCGACAGTTTCAGCTGCGGCATCATCGCGTCCGCATCCCCCAGCTCTACGGTCACCGGCAGGTCGGCGACGGTCAGGCGCTTGGCCGCCAGCGGGGCCGGCGGGCCGGACGCGGCGCGGGCGAAGATGAACACGCTGTCGCCTGGCTGCACCTTGGCCTTGAGCGCCGGCGCCAGCTCGACACGCACCTTGAGCACGGCGGCCGCCTTGGCGGCAGGTGCCTGGGTCTGAGCCTGGGCCGGCGCAACCTGGCCGCCAGCGGCCTGAAGCTTCTCGGTGGCGCGGGCGATACCGCCCTGCAACGCCTCGCGGGACTTGTCACCCTCCGGTAGCTCCACCAACAGGCGGCTCCAGTAATCGATCGCGTCCTGGTAACGTTCGCCCTCGAACGCGGCGATGCCCAGCAGGCCGAGGCTGGTGACCTCCTTGGGATCGAGCTTCAGCGCTTCGTCGGTCAGGGCCTGGACCTGGTCCGACCATTTCTTGCCGTCGGCGAAGTACTGCGCCTGGGCCCACTGGCCCAGCAGTTCGGGTTGGCGGCCCGCCACCGCCACGGTGCGCTGGAAGATCTTCGCTGCATCCGCGGGCCGATCCTGGGCCATGTACGTACGGCCAAGGAAATACAGGCCCTCGGCGTTGTCCGGTTGCGCCGCCACCGCCCGCTCCAGGCGTTGGGTCATTTCTTCCATCGACTGCGGCGCCTGGGCGAACTCACGGGTCAGTTCGACCTTGTCGCTGGCACCGAAATGCAGGTACAGCCCCAAGCCCAGCAACGGTACCAGCACGGCGGCGAGCAACGGCAAGGGCTTGCCCAGGCGCGACTCGCGCGGCGCATCGGCGCCCTCGGTGTCGGCCAGCAGCTCACGGGCGGCTTCGGCGCGGCCGGTGTCCAACTGCGCGGCGTTGAGCACGCCCTCCTCCCGCTCGGCCTGCAGTTGAGCGACGCGCTCCTGGTACAGCGCCACGTTGAGCGCGGTACGGTCCTCTTCGCGCTGGGCACGGCGACCACGCAACACAGGAATCAACAGAAAACTCAGGGCAATCAGGAGCAGCAGACCTGCGGCGAGCCAGAAATCAATCATGCTTGGTTGTATCCAACAGTTGGTCGAGGCGCTGGCGCTCTTCGACGGAAAGCGTGTCCGGGGCGGCCGTACGCTGCACCCGACGGCGGCGAACGATCACGGCGATGACCACGAAGCCACCGAGCAACAGCCCGGCGGGGCCGAACCAGAGCAGCGCGGTCTTGGAGGACAAGGCGGGGTTGTAGCGCACGAACTCACCGTAGCGGTCCACCATGAAGTCGATGATCTGCTGGTTGTCCTTGCCCTCGCCGAGCATGCGGAAGATTTCCTTGCGCAGGTCAGCGGCAATCGGTGCGTTGGAGTCGGCGATGTCCTGGTTCTGGCACTTGGGGCAGCGCAGTTCCTTGGTCAGCTCGCGAAACCGCTCGCGCTCGCCCTCGTTGGCGAATTCGTACGTGTCGATGGCGGCGTGGGCCACCCCCACCAGGCTCAACCCGAGCATGGCGGCTGCCAGCCAGCGCCTCATGGCTTGGCCTCGTCAACCAGTGCCTGGTATTTGGCGGCCAACTTCTCGCGCCAGACCTGTTCGTCGATCACCCCGACAAACTTGTCGCGGATGATGCCCTTGGCGTCGATGAAGAAGGTTTCCGGCGCCCCATAGACCCCCAGGTTCAGGCCCAGGGAGCCCTCCTCGTCGCGAATATCCAACTGGTAAGGGTTATGGAACTCGGCGAGCCATTTCAGCGCGTCGGCGTTGACGTCCTTGTAATTGACGCCGTAGATCACCACGCCGTTCTGCGCCAGTTTGTTCAGCACCGGGTGCTCGACCCGGCAAGAGATGCACCAGGTGCCCCACACATTGACCAGCGCCGGCTTGCCCAGCAGGTCGGCGCGGGTCAGGGTCTTGTCACCCTGCACCGACGGCAGGGAAAACTCCGGGAACGGCTTGCCGATCATCGCCGAGGGCAGCTCGGCCGGGTTCAGGTAAAGCCCCCGGTACAGAAACACCGCCACCACCAGGAACAGCGCCAGCGGCAACACCATCATCCAACGTCTCATGCAGTGGCTCCCGTCACGCCCAGGGCTTCGCGCACCCGGGTTTTCACCTTGACCCGATAACGCCGATCCAGCGCCGCCAGGACCCCGCCAAGACCGGTGAGCAGGCCACCGAACCAGATCCAGCGCACGAACGGCTTGACGTGCACCCGCACGGCCCAGGCGCCATCGCCCAGGGATTCACCCAGTGCCACATACAGGTCGCGGGTGAAACCGGCATCGATGCCGGCCTCGGTCATCACCGAGTTCTGCACGGTGTACAGGCGTTTTTCCGGGTGCAGGACCGTCACTTCCCGGCCGTCGCGAATGACCCGCACGGTGCCTTTGTCGGAGGTGAAGTTCGGGCCTTCGAAATGCTTGGCGCCCTCGAACACGAACTGATACCCGGCCAGCTCCATGGACTCTCCCGGGGCCAGGCGCAGGTCGCGCTCGGCGCTGTTCTGGCTGGACAGCACCACGCCCAGGGCGCAGACGGCGATGCCCAGGTGGGCGATCTGCATGCCCCAGTAGCTGCGGGTCAGGGTTGGCAGGCCCTTGACCAGGCCTTTGTGGCGGGTCTTGTCGAGAATGTCTCGGACACCGGCCAGCAGCACCCAGGCCGCCAGCACGAAAGTGGCCAGCACCGCCCAGTTGAAGTCGCCATAGGCCACCCCGGCCACCACGGCCAGGGCCGCCGTGCCCAGCAGCACCGGCGTCAGCATGCCCAGCAACCACTTGACCGGCGTGTCTTTCCAGCGCACCAGTACGCCGATGGCCATCACCACCATCAGGATCCCCATCAGCGGGATGAACAAGGCGTTGAAGTACGGCGGACCGACCGACAGCTTGGCCCCGGACAACGCATCGAGCACCAGCGGGTACAGCGTCCCCAGCAGGATCATCGACGCGGCCACCACCAGCACCAGGTTGTTGCCCAGCAACAGGGTTTCCCGCGACCAGAGGTTGAAGCCCACCTGGCTTTTCACCACCGGCGCGCGCAGGGCGAACAACGTCAGCGAACCACCGACCACGCACAAAAGGAACATCAGGATGAACACACCGCGCTCAGGGTCCGAGGCGAAGGCATGCACCGACGTCAGGACACCGGAGCGCACCAGGAACGTCCCAAGCAGGCTCAAGGAGAACGCCGCAATGGCCAGCAGCACGGTCCAGCTCTTGAACACGCCGCGTTTTTCAGTGACGGCCAGGGAATGGATCAGTGCCGTGCCCACCAGCCAGGGCATGAACGAGGCGTTTTCCACCGGGTCCCAGAACCACCAGCCGCCCCAGCCGAGTTCGTAGTAGGCCCACCACGAACCGAGGGTGATGCCGATGCCGAGGAAGGCCCACGCGACAATGGTCCAGGGCCGCGACCAGCGGGCCCAGGCGGCATCCAGGCGTCCGCCGAGCAAGGCCGCGATGGCGAAGGCGAAGGCCACGGAGAAGCCGACGTACCCCATGTACAGCATGGGTGGGTGCACGATCAGGCCGATGTCTTGCAACAGCGGATTGAGGTCGCGGCCATCGCTGGGCATCTGCGGCAAGATTCGCTCGAACGGGTTGGAGGTGACGATCAGGAACAGCAGGAAGCCGGTACTGATCATGCCCATCACCGCCAGTACCCGGGCCAGCATCACCTGGGGCAACTGCCGGGAGAACACCGAGACGGCGAAGGTCCAGCCGGCCAGGATCAATGCCCAGAGCAGCAGCGAACCTTCATGGGCACCCCACACCGCACTGAACTTGTAATACCAGGGCAACGCGCTGTTGGAGTTGCTGGCGACGTAGGCCACGGAAAAATCGTCGGTCATGAAGGCGTAGGTCAGGCAACCGAAGGCGAACACCATGAAGGCGAACTGGCCCCACGCCGCCGGCTGGGCCAGGCTCATCCACAGGCGGTCGCCGCGCCAGGCACCGAGCAACGGCACCACGGCCTGCACCAGGGCAAAGCACAGGGCCAGGATCATCGCCAGGTGGCCCAACTCGGGAATAAAGATACCGGTGCTCATCGATCAGCCCTCCTTCACGGGAGCAGGCGCCGACTGACCGCTGTCTTTCAGGGCCTTGGTCACTTCCGGCGGCATGTATTTTTCATCGTGCTTGGCCAGCACTTCATCGGCCACCACCACGCCACTGGCGTTGAGCTTGCCCAGGGCGACGATGCCCTGCCCCTCGCGGAACAGGTCCGGGAGAATGCCGCGATAGGTGATGGTGACGGTCTTGTTGAAATCAGTGACGTTGAAGGTCACGTCCAGCGAATCCCCGGAACGCACCAGCGACCCCTTTTCCACCATGCCACCGGCGCGGATGCGTGTGTCATGGGGCGCTTCGCCGTTGGCAATCTGGGTCGGGGTGTAGAACAGATTGATGTTCTGCTGCAAGGCACTGAGCGCCAGGCCGACCGCGGCACCGACACCCACCAGGATCGCCAGAATGATGACAAGACGTTTTTTGCGCAGCGGATTCACTGACCGTTCTCCCGGCGCAGACGACGCGCCTCCTGTTGCAGATACCGCTTGCGGGCCAGGATCGGCACCGCCACGTTGAGGGCCAGTACCGCCAGGCAAATGCCATAGGCTGACCAGACATACAGGCCATGATGGCCCATGGCGAGGAAATCGCCGAATGAAGCGAAACTCATCGAGCGGCCTCCAGGCTGTTCTGTACTTCGGCCTTCACCCAACTGGCGCGGGCTTCGCGCTTGAGCACTTCGAGGCGCATCCGCAGCAGCAGCACCGCACCGAAGAAACAATAGAACCCCAGCACCGTCAGCAGCAGCGGCAGCCACATTTCCACCGGCATCGCCGGCTTTTCGGTGAGGGTGAACGTCGCGCCCTGGTGCAGGGTGTTCCACCACTCCACCGAGTACTTGATGATCGGGATGTTGATCACGCCGACGATCGCCAGCACCGCGCACGCCTTGGCGGCGCTGTCACGATTGCTGATGGCGTTGCCCAGCGCAATAAGACCGAAGTACAGGAACAGCAGGATCAGCATCGACGTCAGTCGGGCATCCCAGACCCACCATGAACCCCAGGTCGGCTTGCCCCAGATGGCACCGGTGACCAGCGCAACGGCGGTCATCCAGGCGCCGATGGGCGCCGCGCATTGCAGGGCCACGTCGGCCAGCTTCATCTTCCACACCAGCCCGACCACCCCGCACACCGCCAGCATCACGTAGACGGACTGGGCCAGCATCGCCGTGGGCACATGAATGTAGATGATGCGGAAGCTGTTGCCCTGCTGGTAATCCGGCGGGGCGAAGGCCAGGCCCCAGACGATGCCGGAACCGATCAGCAGCAGAGCGGCGATGCTCAGCCAGGGCAGCAGCCTGCCGCTGATGCCATAGAACCACTTGGGTGAGCCGAGCTTGTGAAACCAGGTCCAGTTCATTGCTGTTTCCATCACGGTTGCGGCTCGCCATCACGAACCGCCGGGGCGGCCTTGACTTCCAGGGAAGTGGTCAGTTTTTGACCAGGCCTCATTATTATTCGCCGACGCTGATCTTCAGGCCAGCGGCTATTGCAAAGGGTGTCAGGGTTATCGCCAGGGCGGTCAGGCTTCCAAGCCACAGCAGATAACCCGTCGCCGGCATGCCCTGCAAGGCCGCCTGCAAGGCGCCACTGCCGAGGATCAACACCGGGATATACAGCGGCAGGATCAACAATGCCAGCAGCAGGCCGCCGCGCTTCAAACCCACCGTCAACGCCGCGCCCACCGCACCGAGCAAGCTCAGCACCGGCGTACCCAGCAGCAGCGACACCAGCAGCACCGGCATGCACGCGCTGGGCAAGCCAAGCATCATGGCCAGCAGCGGCGAGAGCAGCACCAGCGCCAACCCGGAAAAAACCCAGTGTGCCAGTACCTTGGCCAAAACCAGAAGGGCCAGGGGGTGCGACGAAAGGACCCACTGTTCGAGGGAACCGTCCTCGAAATCACTGCGGAAAAGCCCGTCCAGCGAGAGCAGGACCGATAAAAGCGCGGCCACCCAGACCAGTCCTGGCGACAAGGTTTGCAACAATTGAGTCTCCGGGCCGACGGCCAACGGGAACAATGCAATCACGATCGCGAAGAACACCAGCGGATTGGCCAATTCGGCCGGACGACGAAACAACAGCCGCGCCTCACGGGCCAACAACAAACCGAACACACTCATACCGCCCAGGTCCCCAGGTCAATGCTGCGATAACCGGATGGCATCCGCGCCAGCGTGTGGTGAGTGGTCAACAGCACCGTGCCACCGCGCTCGCAGTGTCCGGCCAGGTGTTCCTCGAGCTGCGCCACGCCCTGCTTGTCCAGGGCGGTGAAGGGTTCGTCGAGGATCCACAGCGGCGGGCTGTCTAGATACAGCCGGGCCAGGGCCACGCGACGCTGCTGGCCGGCGGACAGGGTGTGACACGGTACGTCTTCAAAACCGCGCAAGCCCACCGTGGCCAACGCCTGCCAGATCGCCTCGCGTCCGGCCGGGCGATGCAAGGCGCAGAGCCAACTGAGGTTTTCTTCCGGGGTGAGCAGATCCTTGATCCCGGCGGCATGGCCGATCCAGAGCAGGTTGCGCGCCAGTTCGCTGCGCTGGCTCTGCAACGGCTGGCCATTGAGCAGCACCTGGCCGGCGGTGGGCTGCATCAACCCGGCCAGCAGCCGCAGCAAGCTGGTCTTGCCGCTGCCGTTGGGGCCACTGACCTGCACCATATCGCCGGGCGAGAGTCTCAATTCGAGATGTTCGAACAGCAGCCGCAAGTCTCGCTCACAAGCGAGGCCGACGGTTTGCAAAAGAGGACTGGTCAAGGGATCGCGGGCCTTATACGGTTCAAGTCGGCGGTGCAGCGGCCGTTAAAGAGATGCAGCATAGATGCATTGACGGCCTGTTCCACAGAGCTGCGTCAAACAATTGCAAGGTTTTCGCCACTCCCTGTAAGACGGGCGGCATTATACATGTCGTGCCCTGCGCGAAAGAGGGCTTTTTCCCAAGGTAAGACTGCTGATGACAGGTGACATGAACATTCAGCCGCTGCCTCAGCCCACGGCGACGACGCGTACGCCCGTGGTCAGTGGCGAGCTGCTCAAACTGCTGACGCCGGTCGAGGGCCTGATCGGTGCCGGCCAGACGGCGAGTGCCGAAGTCCTTTCGCTCAAGCAGGCCGACCAGACATTCCAGCTATTGCTCAAGGTCACCCTGGAAAGCGGCCGCCAGACCACGGTCCAGGCCACCAGCATGCAGCCGCTGCCCCAGGGCACCAGCCTGGCCGTGACCCAGCCCTCGGCCACCAACCTGGCCGTGACGGTGCAACAGGCCATCGCCTCCAGCGTCGCCACCCTGACCCGCATCGACACCGCGCAAATGCCGGTCGGGACCCTGCTGCAAGGCAAGGTGCTGACCAGCCAGGCCCTGCCGCAACTGCCGGGGCAGCCGGTGGTGTACCGGTCGTTGGTGAGCCTGCTCAACACCGCTCAGGCAGGTGCCACCCTCGACATCGACAGCCCGCAGCCGCTGCGCATCGGCACACTGTTGAGTGCCCAGGTGCAAGACGCCCAGACCCTGAAGTTCGTGCCATTGAGCAACCACCAGGAGCAACTGGCGGTAAGCCAGCAACTGGCCACCCAAGTGAGCCGCCAAGGCTCGCTGGACAGCCTGATCAGCGCCTTGCAGAACCTCCCGACCACTGACGACACCGGTGCCGAGCTGCGCGCAGCCGTGACGCGGCTGTTGGCCGGCCTGCCGGATGTCCAGCAATTGAGCACGCCCAAAGGCCTGGCCCAGGCCATGGTGGCCAGTGGGGTGTTCCTGGAAAGCAAACTGCTTGCCGGGCCGCCGCTGGGTCCGGCGGCGGACATGAAAGGCGACCTGTTGAAGCTGATCGCCCAACTGACCCCGTCGCTGCCCGCCTCCACCAACCTGGGCGCCATCATCGCCGCCAACACCTTGGCCCAGGCCTTGCCCACCTTTGTGCGCAGCGCCCTGGGAATGCTCGGCCAGGTCAGCGCCAAGCCGCAACCGACCAATTTCCCCCTACCCTCGCGGCTGCTGAAGGAGCAGGATGACGAAGGCGACCTCGAGCACCTGCTGCGACTGGCCGCCGCTGCCGTGTCGCGCCTGCAAAGCCATCAGTTGTCGAGCCTGGAACAAACGGGGCTGACCCCCGACGGCAGGCTGATGAGCACCTGGCAACTGGAGATCCCCATGCGCAACCTGCAGGACATCGTGCCCTTGCAGGTCAAGTTTCAGCGCGAGGAAACCCCGCCTCGGGAACAACCTGACGAGCGCCGGGAAGAACGTGAACCGAAGCAGCAACTCTGGCGGGTCGAACTGGCGTTCGACATGGAGCCGCTGGGCCCCTTGCAGGTCCAGGCCCAACTGCTCAGCGGTAGCCTGTCGAGCCAGTTGTGGGCGCAGCGGCCGTACACCGCGAGCCTGATCGAGAGCAACCTGGCAACCTTGCGTGAACGCCTGCTGGACTGCGGCTTGAACGTCAGCGACCTGGACTGCCACCTCGGCATCCCGCCCCAAGGGCCCAAGACCCGACTCGAACAACGCTGGGTGGACGAAACCGCATGACAACCCACACCGAACCGCGCCAGGCCATCGCCCTCAAGTACGACGGCCACCACGCCCCGACCCTCACCGCCAAGGGCGACGAAGCCCTGGCCGAGGAAATCCTGCGGATCGCCCGGGACAGCGAAGTACCGATCTATGAAAATGCCGAATTGGTGAAACTGCTGGCCAGGCTGGAACTGGGCGACAGCATCCCGGAGGAGCTGTACCGCACGATCGCCGAGATCATCGCGTTCGCCTGGAACCTGAAAGGCAAGTTCCCCAAGGGCTACGACCCGAATGCACCGAGCCTCGAGAAAGATGTGACGGAGCGCGGGGACGACTACTGATCGACCGTGTACTGATCGACCGTGGCGAGGGCGCTTGCTCCCGCTCCGCCGGGCTGGCGCTCCAGTGCGCAGCAGCCGCAAAAAAGCGAGGGCCGCTGCGCTGCCCTGCGGCAACGAGCGCCTCGCCATGGTGATGGTGCTGGGCGCCGAACGGCTCAGCCGCCCTTGTGCAACTTGCTCATCAACTCCGCTTCGGCCTGGGTCAGGCCGCAGGCTTGGGTCAGTTCGTCGATGCTGGCACCCATGCCTACCAGGCGGGCGGCTTGGGCGAACGAGAGGGTGGAAGGGTCACGCTGCTCCAGCTGGGCGAGTTTGTCCGGCAACGGCGCGACCACGGCCCGCAGCTCATGGAGCGCTTCGCCCATGCGCACGGTGCCGTTCTGATAGTCGTCGACGCGCTTGGCCAGCTCCTTGATGCGCTGGTCACGCAGCGCATCGCCTTGGGCCTGCTGAGCAGCAACTTGTCGCTGGTCGCGTATGTACGCCACGAACATTGCCAGCGTGCCTGCCCAAAACAGGAACAGGACAATGACTGCTACCTCAAGAATCAAATCAGATACTCTCCAGTTCCGACCACTCTTCTTCGCTCATCATTTTTTCCAGCTCGACCAGGATTAGCAACTCATTGTTCTTGTTGCAGACGCCCTGGATGAACTTGGCCGACTCTTCGTTACCGACGTTAGGCGCGGTTTCGATTTCCGACTGACGCAAGTAAACCACTTCGGCCACGCTGTCGACCAGGATACCGACCACTTGCTTGTCAGCCTCGATGATCACGATACGGGTGTTGTCGTTGACCTCGGTGGAATTCAGGCCGAAACGCTGGCGGGTGTCGATCACCGTGACCACGTTGCCGCGCAGGTTGATGATCCCCAGCACGTAGCTTGGCGCACCCGGAACCGGAGCGATCTCGGTATAGCGCAGCACTTCCTGGACCCGCATCACGTTGATGCCATAGGTTTCGTTATCGAGCTTGAAGGTCACCCATTGCAAAATCGGATCTTCGGAACCCTTGAGAGACGACGCCTTATCATTCATACCCTGACCCCTCGAAAAACCGCCTTGTGGCGGCGTGTATTCTGTCCAGCGACGCTGTGCGCCACCGGTTGTGTTATTTCGGTTTCTGGACCGGCAGGCTGCCATCCAGGTGTTTTGCCCCGCCGCTGGCGATCAGCTCTGCCAGCTCGGAAACGTCCAGCAAGGCGCACATGTGCTCGATCACCGTACCGGCCAGCCATGGCCGTTGCCCTCGATGACTGCGCCACTTGATCTCGTTCGGATCCAGGCGCAGCGAACGGCTGACCTGGTGCACCGCCAACCCCCACTCGTACCCCTGCACCGAAATCACGTATTGCAGGCCCTGGCGAAAATCGTCGCGATAACGGTCCGGCATCACCCAGCGCGCGGTATCGAGCACCTTCAGGTTACCGGCCTGGCTCGGCAGGATCCCAAGGAACCATTGCGGCTGGCCAAACAACGGCGTCAATTCCTGCCCGGCCAGGGAGTAGATCGACCCCAGGCACACCAGCGGCACCGCCAGGGTCAACCCGGCCACATCGAACAACAGGCACTCGAACGGCTCGGCGGCCCAGCTCGGGCGGTCATCGGTCGGCTCCGGCGGCGGCGGGCTGCTCGGCGGCAGGTGGACTTCCACCACCGGCGTCACCAGCCCCTGCAACAGCGGTGCAACCGTCGACACCGGCGCAAGGATCGGCGCGGGTGCGTCCATGACCTTCAGCGACGGCTTGACGAACGGTGCCTCGACCGCTGCGGCAACCACCGACGTACGGGCGTCACGAGCCTGCTCTTCGAGCACGGCCGCTTGAAACTCATCCAGCACACCTTCGGCTTCGACAGGCTCGGGCTCGGGCAACGCCTCGATCACACTCGGCGACGGTGGTAATTCTTCGGTCGCTTCCTGCAACAGCCCGTCCAGGTAGGACTGCAGGGCCAGTTGGGGACGCGAGGTCGTCTTTATCGGGCGGTTCATTGGAAAAGTCCGCCACTTGAAAAGGTTATCGGCATGAATGCTGTAGGACTTGAGCGCTCACGAGTCGGCGCAATGCCTGTAGGAAACCTCGTCACGTTAAGCCACCTGCTGCGAAACGAGTTGCTGGGCCAACAAGTGCTTGAGCAGCGCCCGGTAAGCCAGCACACCGCGGCTCTTGCCATCGAACTGCGACGGGGTCACGCCGACGCGGCTGGCGTCCCGCAAGCGCGTATCGACGGGGATGTAGCCTTGCCAGATGTCATCCGGGTACTTGTCCCGCAGAACGCGCAGCGTCCCCAGGGACGCCTGGGTACGGCGGTCGAACAGGGTCGGCACGATGTTGAACGCCAGCGATTGCTTGCGTGAGCGGTTGACCATCGCCAACGTATTGACCATGCGCTCCAGGCCCTTGACCGCCAGGTGCTCGGTTTGCACCGGGATCACCAATTGCTGGCTCGCGGCCAAGGCGTTGACCATCAACAGGCCCAGCAACGGCGGGCTGTCGATGATGGCGTAATCGAAATCCTGCCACAGCTGCGCCAGACTCTTGGCGATCACCAGGCCCAGGCCACTCTGGCCCGGCGACTGGCGCTCCAGCGTGGCCAGGGCGGTGCTCGATGGCAACAGCGAGATGCTTTCGTGGCTGGTGGACAACAGCAACTGCCCCGGCAAGCCCTCGGGCACGGTGCCCTTGTGCAGGAACAGGTCGAAGTTGCTGTGCTCCAGGCTATCGGGATCGTAGCCGAAATAGCTGGTCATCGAGCCATGGGGGTCCAGGTCGACGATGACCACGCGCTTGCCCGCCTCGGCCAGCAAGCCAGCTAGAGCGATGGAAGATGTGGTTTTACCCACACCACCTTTTTGATTGGCGACTGCCCAGACTCTCATTCGGATCGTTCCTCCCGGCCGAAACAGGCTCGACCGAGAAATAGCTCGGTTATAAAGCGGGTGACGGAGAATTGACGGCGCTCCGCTGTCCCGGCGACTTGACCGCAGCCGGTGCAGTTTGTGTGCCAGCACGCTTCAACGCCGCATCCGGTGTTGCGTTGGCCGTCCCTGTACCGGTCAGGCTACGGCGCACATCAAGGTTGCGCGACACCACCAGCACCACGCGACGGTTGCGCGCACGGCCTTCGGCGGTGGCGTTGTTGGCCACCGGCTGGAACTCGCCATAGCCCACCGACGCCAGGCGACCGGGGTTCACGCCCTGCATCGCCAGCATGCGGACAATGCTGGCCGAACGGGCCGAGGACAGCTCCCAGTTGGTCGGGTACTGCGCGGTCCGGATCGGCTGGTCGTCCGTAAAGCCTTCGACATGGACCGGGTTGTCGAACGGCTTCAGGATCGCCGCCACCTTGTCGATGATGTTGAAGGCCATGTCGCTGGGCATTGCGTCGCCGCTGCCGAACAACAGGCTGGAATTGAGTTCGATCTCGACCCACAACTCGTTGCCGCGCACGGTCATCTGATTGGAATTGATCAGGTCACCGAATGCCGCGCTGATGTCGTCGGCAATGCTTTTCAATGGATCGCTGCCACCGGCGATGCCGGCATCGACCTGCTCGGAATCCTTGACCAGCGGCTGGGCCGGGGTCGTGGTCTTGGGCCGCTCTTCGCCAATGGGGATGGGCTTGAGGGCGCGATCAGAGTCGGTGAAGACGCCGATCAGGGCCTCGGAAATGACCTTGTACTTGCCTTCGTTGACCGACGAGATCGAATACATGACCACGAAAAAGGCGAACAGCAGCGTGATGAAGTCAGCGTAGGAAACCAGCCAGCGTTCATGGTTGACGTGTTCTTCAGTGTGCCTGCGACGGGCCATGGTCCATTACCCCCATTAATCCATGAAGCCCTGGAGCTTCAACTCAATGGAGCGTGGGTTTTCACCCTCGGCGATCGACAGGATCCCTTCCAGCAGCATTTCGCGGTAGCGCGACTGGCGCAATGCGATGGACTTGAGCTTGGCGGCAATCGGCAGCAACACCAGGTTGGCGCTCGCCACGCCGTAGATCGTGGCAACGAAGGCCACGGCGATGCCGCTGCCCAGTTGCGATGGGTCGGCCAGATTGCCCATCACGTGGATCAAGCCCATCACCGCACCGATGATGCCGATGGTCGGCGCGTAGCCGCCCATGCTTTCGAATACCTTGGCCGCTTCGATGTCGCGGGCTTCCTGGGTGTAGAAATCCACTTCCAGGATGCTGCGAATGGCTTCCGGTTCGGCACCGTCCACCAGCAATTGCAGGCCTTTGCGCGAGTAACTGTCGGGTTCGGCATCGGCGACCCCTTCCAGACCCAGCAAGCCTTCCTTGCGCGCGGTCAGGCTCCAGTTCACCACCCGGTCGATGCCGCCGGCCAGGTCGACACGCGGCGGAAACAGGATCCAGACCAGCACCTGGATCGCCCGCTTGAATGCACTCATGGGCGATTGCAGCAACGCCGCGCCAATGGTGCCACCGAGCACGATCAACGCAGCCGGGCCATTGGCCAGGGCACCGAGATGCCCGCCTTCCAGGTAGTTGCCACCGATGATGGCGACGAACGCCATGATGATGCCGATCAGGCTGAGCACATCCATTACAGGCATGCCTCGACCAGGTGTCGACCTATGTCATCCAGGCTGTACACCGCGTCGGCGAGATCGGCCTTCACGATGGCCATCGGCATGCCGTAGATCACGCAACTGGCTTCGTCCTGGGCCCAGATCGCACTGCCGCCCTGCTTGAGCAGGCGTGCGCCCTCGCGCCCGTCGGCGCCCATGCCGGTGAGCACCACCGCCAGAACTTTGTCACCGTAGGACTTGGCCGCCGAACCGAAGGTAATGTCCACGCACGGCTTGTAGTTCAGGCGCTCGTCGCCCGGCAGGATTTTCACCGCGCCACGCCCGTCGACCATCATCTGTTTGCCACCCGGCGCCAGCAACGCCAGGCCTGGACGCAGGATGTCGCCATCCTCGGCTTCCTTGACGCTGATGTTGCACAGCTTGTCCAGGCGCTCCGCGAAGGCCTTGGTGAACGCCGCGGGCATGTGCTGGATCAGCACGATGGGGGCCGGGAAATTGGCCGGCAATTGGGTCAGGACCCGTTGCAGCGCCACCGGGCCGCCCGTGGACGTACCGATCGCGACCAGCTTGTAGGCTTTGCGCTTGGGCGCCGCCGACGAGGCGCTGGCCGGGGCCGAACGAGTGGGGGCCGGTGCCGGTGCACTGCGCACCGGTGGCGGGTTGAAGCTGCTCGAAGCGCTTGACGTCGGCGCAGGGCTTGGCGCGGCGACAGGGGCCGGTGCCGGGGCGCTGTAGCCACCGACGCGGCGGTTGCTGCGCGAAATGCTGTGGACCTTCTCGCACAGCAACTGCCGGACCTTGTCGGGGTTGCGCGAGATGTCTTCGAAGTTTTTCGGCAGGAAATCCACGGCCCCGGCGTCCAGCGCATCGAGGGTCACCCGGGCGCCTTCGTGGGTCAGGGACGAGAACATCAATACCGGAGTCGGGCAGCGCTGCATGATGTGGCGCACGGCCGTGATGCCATCCATCATCGGCATCTCGTAGTCCATGGTGATCACATCCGGCTTGAGTGCCAGGGCCTGATCGATCGCCTCTTTGCCGTTGGTTGCCGTACCGACAACCTGGATACTCGTATCAGCCGAAAGAATTTCCGAGACGCGGCGGCGAAAAAAACCCGAATCGTCCACCACCAGGACTTTAACTACCATAAACACTCCGTTAGACGAGGCGCGGCCATGGACCGCCCTCCTCCAGAATCAAATACGCCGGGCGGCGTAGCGCTTGAGCATGCTGGGCACATCGAGAATCAGTGCGATACGGCCGTCGCCGGTGATGGTGGCGCCGGACATGCCCGGGGTGCCCTGGAGCATCTTGCCCAACGGCTTGATGACCACTTCTTCCTGGCCCACCAACTGATCGACGACGAAGCCGATCCGCTGGGTGCCCACCGAAAGGATCACCACGTGGCCTTCGCCCTGCTCCTCGTGCGCCGCCGAACTGACCAGCCAGCGCTTGAGGTAGAACAGCGGCAATGCCTTGTCCCGTACGATCACCACTTCCTGGCCGTCCACCACGTTGGTGCGCGACAGGTCGAGGTGGAAGATTTCGTTGACGTTCACCAGCGGGAAGGCGAACGCCTGGTTGCCCAGCATCACCATCAGGGTCGGCATGATCGCCAGGGTCAACGGGACCTTGATGACGATCTTCGAGCCCTGGCCCTTGGTCGAGTAAATATTGATCGAACCGTTGAGCTGGGAAATCTTGGTTTTCACCACGTCCATGCCCACGCCACGGCCCGACACGTCGGAGATCTCGGTCTTGGTGGAGAAGCCCGGGGCAAAGATCAGGTTGTAGCACTCGGTGTCGCTGAGGCGGTCGGCGGCATCCTTGTCCATCACGCCGCGTTTCACCGCGATGGAGCGCAACACGTTCGGGTCCATGCCCTTGCCGTCGTCGGAGATCGACAACAGGATGTGGTCGCCCTCCTGCTCGGCGGCCAGGATCACCCTGCCACTGCGGACCTTGCCCGCTTCTTCTCGCTCCTGCGGCGACTCGATACCGTGGTCGACCGCGTTGCGCACCAAGTGGACCAGCGGGTCGGCCAGGGCCTCGACAAGGTTCTTGTCGAGGTCGGTTTCTTCACCCACCAGTTCCAGGTTGATTTCTTTCTTGAGCTGTCGCGCCAGGTCGCGAACCAGGCGCGGGAAGCGCCCGAAGACTTTCTTGATCGGCTGCATCCGGGTCTTCATGACCGCGGTCTGCAGGTCGGCCGTGACCACGTCGAGGTTCGACACGGCCTTGGACATGGCTTCGTCCTGGCTGTTGAGGCCCAGGCGCACCAGGCGGTTACGCACCAGCACCAGTTCGCCGACCATGTTCATGATCTCGTCCAGGCGTGCGGTGTCGACCCGAACGGTGGTCTCGGCTTCGCTGGCTGGTTTTTCCGCTGGCGGCGCCGACGCGGCACGAGCCGGTGCTGGCGCGGCCGCGGCGGCTGGCTTGGCCGCGGGCGCAGGTGTCTCGGCCTTTGGCTCCGGCGCCTTGGCAGCCGGTTTCGGCGCGGCCTTGGCCACCGGTGCAGCCGTCGCAGCGCCAGCCCCCGTAGCGGAAGCCGTGCCGACTTCGGTGAATTTGCCTTTGCCGTGCAACTCGTCCAGCAGCGACTCGAATTCGTGGTCGCTGATCAGGTCGCTGCCGGCCGCAGCGGCGGCAGGTTGCGCCGGGCTTGGCGCCGAAGCGATGGCCGAATCCAGGGCGTCGACGGCAAAGGTACCCTTGCCATGCAACTGATCGAGCAAGGCTTCGAATTCGTCGTCGGTGATGTCCGAGTTGTCGCCCGCCGCTTTCGGGGCGGCCGGGGCCGCTGCAGGCGCGACGGCATCGACGGCGAACTGGCCCTTGCCATGCAACTGGTCGAGCAACGACTCGAACTCGGCGTCGGTGATTTCATCGCTGGCAGCGGCATCGCCCGCCGGTGCGGCAGCCGGAGCCGCCGGCGCCTCGGCCTGGGCCTTGGCGGCGCTCAGGGAGTCCAGCAGTTGTTCGAATTCGTTATCGGTGATGTCGCCCGATTCCTCGGCGACGGGTTCCTCGACGGCCGGCTCTTCAATGACCGGCTCGGCCACGGCAGCGGTTTCATCCGCCGACTGAGGCTCGGCCAGGCGCGACAGCGCAGCGAGCAGCTCAGGCGTGGCAGGGGTAATCGGCGAGCGCTCGCGCACTTCGCTGAACATGCTGTTGACCGCATCCAGCGCTTCAAGCACCACGTCCATCAGCTCCGAATCAACGCGACGCTCACCCTTGCGCAGGATGTCGAACACGTTTTCGGCAATGTGACAGCACTCCACCAGCTCGTTGAGCTGGAGGAAGCCGGCGCCTCCTTTTACAGTGTGGAAACCGCGAAAAATTGCGTTGAGCAGATCCGCATCATCCGGCCGGCTTTCCAGCTCGACCAATTGCTCGGACAGTTGCTCAAGAATCTCGCCAGCCTCAACCAGGAAATCCTGAAGGATCTCTTCATCGGCGCCGAAGCTCATTAATGGGGTGCTCCTAAAACAGGCTAAAATCCAAGGCTGGACAGCAAATCGTCCACATCGTCCTGACCGGACACAACGTCTTCTCTTTTATCGGCATGAATTTGCGGACCTTCACCCTGAGAGAGATGTTTTTGTGGATCTTTTTCAGCAAGCATCGCTTCACGGTCGTGTTCGATGCCCGCAAAGCGGTCGACTTGGCTGGCCATCAACACCAGCTTGAGCAAATTGCTTTCCACTTCGGTGACCAGTTGGGTCACGCGCTTGATCACCTGGCCGGTCAGGTCCTGATAATCCTGGGCCAACAAGATGTCGTTGAGGTTGCTGGCGACGGCGCGGTTTTCGCTGCTGCTGCGCGTCAGGAAACCGTCGACCCGGCGGGCCAACTCGCGAAACTCCTCGGCCCCCACCTCGCGACGCATGAACCGACCCCAGTCGGTGCTCAAGGCCTGGGCTTCCTCGCTCAGGCCATTGACCAGCGGCGTGGCGCTCTCCACCAAATCCATGGTGCGGTTGGCCGCCGCTTCGGTCAGCTTGACCACATACCCCAGGCGCTCGGTGGCGTCGGTGATCTGCGAGACTTCCTCGGCCTGCGGCATGCGCGGGTCGATCTGGAAATTGACAATCGCGCTGTGCAATTCACGCGTGAGCTTGCCCACTTCCAGATACAGACCACGGTCACGGGTCTGGTTGAGCTCATGGATCATTTGAACCGCATCGCCAAAACGGCCTTTTTCGAGGCTTTCGACCAGTTCACGGGCATGTTTTTTCAGGGTCGATTCGAAATCGCCCATTGAAGATTCGTTATCCATAGCTCCCCCCGGGGCGCCGTTAGCCGATGCGTTCGAAGATTTTTTCGATCTTCTCTTTCAACGCCTGGGCCGTGAAGGGTTTGACCACGTAGCCGTTCACACCGGCCTGGGCCGCTTCGATGATCTGCTCGCGCTTGGCTTCGGCGGTGACCATCAGCACGGGAAGGTGCTTGAGTTTTTCATCAGCGCGCACCTGGCGCAGCAGGTCGATGCCGGTCATGCCGGGCATGTTCCAGTCGGTGACCAGAAAATCGAAGTTGCCACTGTGCAACATCGGGAGCGCAGTGGTCCCGTCATCTGCTTCGGCCGTGTTGGTGAACCCAAGGTCACGCAACAGGTTTTTAATGATCCGCCGCATCGTTGAGAAGTCATCAACGATGAGGATTTTCATGTTCTTGTCCAATTCGACCTCCAAGCAGTCTTAAACGCGTCCAGCACCTGAACGCGCCATTTCAATCAATCCGGCACAACGCTCGACAACAGCGCGCAGCACAACGGGTGAGACCGTGCAGTACCTGCCGGCCTCGTTCGCAGCGCCCCCGCACTGCGTATCAGCGCGCTCGCCATTCCCCCAAACGCCCCCGCAAACGGGCTGCGCACTGGCTGTGTAACTGGCTGACCCGCGATTCGCTGACCCCCAGGACCTCACCGATTTCCTTGAGGTTCAGCTCTTCGTCGTAGTACAGCGCCAAGACCAGTCGCTCACGCTCCGGCAAATTGGCAATCGCTTCGGCCAGCGCGCTCTGGAAGCGTTCATCTTCCAGGTCACGCGATGGCTCCATGTGAGCACTCGCGCCATCCTCGTGCAGCCCTTCATGCTCGCCGTCCTGCAACAGGTCGTCGAAACTGAACAGGCGGCTGCCCAAGGTATCGTTCAAAATCCCGTAATAATCATCGAGACTCAACTGGAGTTCGGCCGCAACCTCGTGATCTTTAGCGTCACGCCCGGTTTTAGCTTCAATCGCACGGATCGCATCGCTCACCATGCGGGTGTTGCGGTGCACCGAACGCGGTGCCCAATCGCCCTTGCGGACCTCATCGAGCATCGCGCCGCGGATACGGATACCGGCGTAGGTCTCGAAACTGGCGCCCTTGCTCGCGTCGTATTTGTTCGACACTTCGAGCAGGCCGATCATGCCGGCCTGGATCAGGTCCTCGACCTGGACACTGGCCGGCAGCCGCGCCAGCAAGTGATAGGCGATACGCTTGACCAGGGGCGCGTAACGCTCGATCAACTCGTACTGGGCGTCCCGTGCCGATTTCTTGTAGAGGTGGTTGTAACTGCTGGCTGTCATAGCACGGGCCCTGCTGTTTGTTGCACGAGACGCTCGACGAAAAATTCCAGATGCCCGCGCGGGTTGGCCGGCAGCGGCCAGCTATCGACCTTCTGGGCGATTGCCTTGAACGCCAGCGCACATTTGGAACGTGGAAAAGCTTCATAGACGGCACGTTGCTTCTGGACGGCCTTGCGGACACTTTCGTCGTAGGGCACGGCGCCGACGTATTGTAGGGCGACATCCAGGAAGCGATCCGTGACCTTGGTCAGCTTGGCGAACAGATTGCGTCCCTCCTGCGGGCTCTGCGCCATGTTGGCCAGGACGCGGAAGCGGTTCATGCCGTAGTCGCGGTTCAGCAGCTTGATCAGGGCATAGGCGTCGGTGATGGAAGTCGGTTCATCGCAGACCACCAGCAGCACTTCCTGGGCGGCCCGCACGAAACTGACGACCGAGTCACCGATGCCGGCCGCGGTGTCGATTACCAGCACATCGAGGTTGTCGCCGATGTCGCTGAACGCCTGGATCAGGCCCGCGTGCTGGGCCGGGGTCAGGTGAACCATGCTCTGGGTGCCGGAGGCGGCCGGCACGATGCGAATCCCGCCAGGCCCTTGCAACAGTACGTCGCGCAGTTCACAGCGGCCTTCGATCACGTCCGCCAGCGTGCGCTTTGGGGTTAGCCCCAGCAACACGTCGACGTTCGCCAGGCCCAGGTCGGCGTCCAGCAGCATGACCCGTCGGCCAAGCTCTGCCAGAGCCAGGGACAAGTTCACTGACACGTTAGTCTTCCCGACGCCACCTTTGCCGCCGGTCACCGCGATCACCTGTACGGGATGCATGCTGCCCATGTTCGTTCTTTACCTTGTCTTACTTAGACGGAGGCCACATTACTGGCTGCGCGTTCACACGGAACAATGCATGGCAGACCATCGATGTAGGTACAAAAAATACTCATGATAACCTCAGCCGACCTGTTTGGATGGGCTGTGGTAGATATCAGCGAACATGTCAGCCATGGCTTCTTCGCTGGGTTCTTCCTGCATTTGCACACTCACGGCACGACTGACCAGTTGATGACGGCGCGGCAGATGCAGATCATCCGGGATCCGCGGCCCGTCGGTCAGGTAGGCCACCGGCAGTTCATGACCGATCGCCAGGCTCAACACCTCGCCCAGGCTTGCCGTTTCGTCCAGCTTAGTCAGGATGCAGCCGGCCAGCCCGCAGCGCTTGTAGCTGTGGTATGCGGCGGTTAGAACCTGTTTCTGGCTGGTGGTTGCCAACACGAGATAATTTTTTGACTTGATACCGCGCCCGGCCAGGCTTTCGAGCTGCAGGCGCAGGGCCGGATCGCTGGCTTGCAGGCCGGCGGTATCGATCAGCACGACGCGCTTGCGCAGCAAAGGCTCCAGCGCCTGGGCCAGGGACTGGCCCGGGTCCACGTGGGTTACCGACACATTGAGGATGCGGCCCAGGGTCTTGAGTTGCTCCTGGGCTCCGATGCGGAAGCTGTCCATGCTCACCAGCGCAATGCTCTGGGCACCGTACTTGAGTACATAACGGGCGGCGAGCTTGGCCAGGGTGGTGGTCTTGCCCATGCCGGCAGGACCGACCATGGCAATCACCCCGCCCTCTTCCAGTGGCTCGACGTCCGGCGTGGCGATCATACGCGCCAGGTGCGCCAACAGCATGCGCCAGGCCTGGCGAGGCTCTTCGATCCCATTGATCAGTGCCAGCAAGTCGCGGGACAACGGACCGGACAGACCGATGCGTTGCAGGCGACGCCACAGGTTGGCCTGGGCCGGACGGCTGCCTTGCAACTGGTTCCAGGCTAGGGAGCCGAGCTGGACTTCCATCAGTTCGCGCAGGCTGTTGAGTTCAAAGCGCATCGAGTCCAGGGCACGCGGGTCGACCCCACGGGCTGGCGCGGCGGGCGCTGGCGCCGGCCGACGCGGCTCGGCCTGGGTAGGCTCGATCAGCGGTTCAGCGGCAGTCAGCGGCAGGCCGGCGGTCAGTGGCTGACCGGCGAACAATTGACGATTGGTGCCTGGCGCGGCCTCGCCTTCGCTGCTGCGCAGGCTCAGTTCGGCCTGGGCACTGGCGATGCGCGATTGGGTCTTGCGCAGCTCGTCCTCGAGTTCCATGTTCGGAACACGCGGGGCCAGCGCCGACAATTTGTAGTCCAGAGCCGCTGTCAGCTCGACACCGCCGGCGATCCGGCGATTACCGATGATGGCTGCTTCGGCGCCCAGCTCGTCACGAACCAGCTTCATGGCCTGACGCATATCGGCGGCGAAAAAACGCTTCACTTGCATAAACCACTACCTCAGCCGTTGGGCCCTACTGTCGCAACGATGGTCACTTGCTTGTTGTCCGGTATTTCCTGGTAAGCCAGCACATGCAGCCCCGGGACCGCGAGGCGCCCGAACCGCGAGAGCATCGCGCGAATCGGACCGGCCACCAGCAGGATCACCGGTTGCCCTTGCATCTCTTGCCGCTGGGCTGCTTCGATCAACGAACGCTGCAGCTTCTCGGCCATGCTTGGCTCCAGCAGAACACCCTCTTCCGAACCTTGTCCTGCCTTCTGCAAACTATTGAGCAATATCTGTTCCAACCTTGGCTCCAAGGTGATCACAGGCAGCTCGGACTCAGTACCTACAATGCTTTGGACGATTGCGCGGGATACACCGACCCGCACCGCCGCCACCATCGCGGCGGTATCTTGACTCTTGGAAGCGTTGTTGGCGATGGCTTCGGCGATGCTGCGAATGTCGCGCACTGGCACTTGCTCGGCCAGGAGCGCCTGCAGGATCTTGAGCAGTTGCGACAGCGAAACCACCCCCGGCACCAACTCTTCGGCCAGCTTCGGCGAGCCCTTGGCCAGCACTTGCAGCAATTGCTGGACTTCTTCGTGACCGATCAGCTCGCTGGAGTGCTTGTACAGAATCTGGTTCAAGTGGGTGGCAACCACGGTGCTGGCGTCCACCACGGTATAGCCGAGAGACTGCGCTTGCGCCCGCTGGCTGATTTCGATCCACACCGCTTCCAGGCCGAAAGCCGGATCTTTGGCGGTGATGCCGTTGAGCGAACCGTAGACCTGTCCCGGATTGATCGCCAGCTCGCGATCCGGGTAGATCTCGGCTTCGGCCAGGATCACCCCCATCAGTGTCAGGCGATAGGCACTCGGCGCCAGGTCGAGGTTGTCACGGATATGCACGGTCGGCATCAGGAAGCCCAAATCCTGGGACAGCTTCTTGCGCACGCCCTTGATCCGCGCCAGCAACTGGCCGCCCTGGTTGCGATCGACCAATGGAATCAGGCGGTAGCCGACTTCCAGGCCGATCATGTCGATCGGGGTCACGTCGTCCCAGCCCAGTTCCTTGGTCTCCAGTGCGCGAGCCGGCGACGGCAGCAGTTCCTGCTGGCGCTTGACCTCTTGCAGGGCCTGGATTTTCTGGGCGTTCTGTTTTTTCCAGAACAGGTAGGCACCACCCGCCGCCAATGCGGCCATGCTCAGGAAGGAGACATGGGGCATGCCCGGCACCAGGCCCATCACCGCCATCAGGCCAGCGGCCACGGCCAGGGCCTTGGGCGAGGCGAACATCTGCCGACCGATCTGCTTGCCCATGTCCTCGGAACCCGATGCACGGGTCACCATGATCGCGGCCGCTGTGGATAACAACAGTGATGGCAATTGCGCCACCAAACCGTCACCGATGGTCAGCAAGGCGTAGACCCGGCCCGCATCGCCAAAGCTCATGCCGTGCTGGAAGATACCGACCGCCATGCCGCCGATCAGGTTGATGAACAGGATCAGCAGGCCGGCGATGGCGTCACCGCGCACGAACTTGCTGGCGCCGTCCATGGAACCGTAGAACTCGGCTTCCTGGGCCACTTCCAGGCGTCGCGTCTTGGCCTGGTTCTGATCGATCAGGCCGGCGTTGAGGTCGGCGTCGATCGCCATTTGCTTGCCAGGCATCGCATCGAGGGTAAAACGCGCGCTCACCTCGGAAATCCGCCCGGCACCCTTGGTCACCACGACGAAGTTGATGATCATCAAGATGGCGAAAACCACGATACCCACCACGTAGTTACCGCCAATCACCACCTCGCCGAAGGCCTGGATCACCTTACCGGCGGCGGCATGACCGTCCTGGCCGTGGAGCATGACCACCCGGGTGGACGCCACGTTCAGCGCCAGGCGCAGCAACGTCGCCACCAGCAGGATGGTGGGGAACACCGCGAAATCCAGGGGGCGCAGGGCGTAGACGCAGACCAGCAACACCACGATCGACAGGGCGATGTTGAATGTGAAGAACACGTCCAGCAGGAACGGCGGCACGGGCAGCATCATCATGGCAAGCATGACCATCAGCAGCAGCGGCACCCCGAGGTTGCCTTGGCTGAGAGTCACAGCGTTGCTGCGCGCGGTGCTGAGTAGCTGAGAGCGATTCACCGATATTCCCCGTTTCTGTGAAGCAAACTTTTGACGCCCGGAACGAGCGCAAACGGGGCATTGCAAGAAGCCTTCCAACTTTTGTCAGGGGTAGCAATAGAGGCGCAGCGCGCGCCCACATCAGCCTTGGCCCGACTCAGGAATCACGCCGCAAATCCGGCGGAATCGGCAGGTCTTTCAGCGGCTCGGGACGCTTGCCCTTGCCGGCGCGGTGCTGGCGGATCTGGTAGACGTAGGCCAACACCTGGGCCACGGCCAGGTACAAGCCGCCGGGGATTTCTTCTTCGAGTTCGGTGGAGTAGTAGATCGACCGTGCCAGGGCCGGGGATTCGAGCAGCATCACCTGGTTGGCGACGGCGATCTCGCGGATCTTCAAGGCCAGGAAGTCGCTGCCCTTGGCCAGCAACACCGGCGCATTGCCTTTTTCGGGGTCGTACTTGAGCGCCACGGCGTAGTGGGTCGGGTTGGTGATGACCACATCGGCCTCCGGAATGGCCGCCATCATCCGGCGCTGGGAGACTTCGCGCTGCAGCTGACGGATCTTTTGCTTGACCTCCGGCTTGCCCTCCTGCTCCTTGTACTCGTCGCGCACCTCCTGCTTGGTCATCATCAGCTTCTGCTTGCTCTGATAAAGCTGGATCGGTACGTCGATGGCGGCGATCAGGATCAGCCCGCAAGCCATCCACAACGTGCTCCACCCCACCAGTTGCACACTGTGGATGATGGCCTGCTCCAACGGCTCGTGGGCAATGCTCAGAAGGTCGTCGATGTCGCCCTGCAACACCGTCAACGCCACGGACAGGACCAACAGGAACTTGCCGAAGGCCTTGAGCAGTTCCATCAGCGCCGAAGTGGAAAACATCCGCTTGAGGCCCGACAGCGGGTTCATTCGGCTGAACTTGGGCGCCAGGCTGCCGGCGGCGAACAGCCAGCCGCCCAGGGAAATCGGCCCGATAAAGGCCGCCAGCAGCAGGAAAATCAGAATCGGCTGCACCGCCAGGATCGCGATCTTGCCCGAGTGCAACAGGTACTGCGTCATTGCGTCGGGCGTGAGCAGTATTTCGCGAGGCAGGGAAAAGTTAAGGCGCATGATTTCCAGCAGGTCCAGGGCCAACCCACCCCCGTAGATCAACAGGCCACCCGCCCCGGCCAGCATGATCGCCAGGGTGTTGAGCTCCTTGGAGCGCGCAATCTCGCCCTTTTCCCGGGATTCGCGCTTGCGCTTCTCCGTGGGGTCTTCTGTCTTGTCCTGGCCACTCTCGCTTTCAGCCATGGTCAGCGCGCCTGTGCCATGTCACGTAGCAGCTGCAGGGCCTGGGTCGCCAGCGGCTGATACTGGTTGAGAATATCCCCCAGGCTGATCCAGAAGATCACCATGCCCAGCACCAGGGTCAGCGGGAAACCGATCGAGAAGATGTTCAGTTGCGGCGCCGCCCGGGTCATGATGCCGAAAGCGATGTTCACCACCAGCAGTGCGGTGATCGCCGGCAATACCAGCACCATCGCCGCACCCAGGACCCAACCGAGCTTGCCGGCGATCTCCCAGAAATGATTGACCAGCAGCGCGCTGCCCACAGGCATCGTGGTGAAACTTTCGGTCAGTACCTCGAACACCACCAGGTGCCCGTTCATGGCGAGGAACAGCAAGGTCACCAGCATGGTCAGGAACTGCCCGATCACCGCACTGTTGACCCCGTTGGTGGGGTCGACCATGGAGGCGAAGGCCATGCCCATCTGGATCGAAATGATTTGCCCGGCCACGACGAATGCCTGGAAAAACAGCTGCAACGAGAACCCCATCAGGGCACCGATGAGGATCTGCTCGGCCACCAGCATCAACGCACTGAGGTCCAATGCATGGACCGGCGGCATCGGCGGCAGGCCGGGGGCGATGACCACCGTGATCGCCAGGGCGAAATACAAGCGCACGCGTCGCGGCAACAGGGTCGTGCCGAAGACCGGCATGCTCATCAGCACGGCGGTGACGCGAAACAGCGGCAGGACGAACGCCGCCACCCAGGAACTGATCTGGGTGTCGGTCAGCGCAAGCATCGACATCAGGTCAGCCGATCAACTGCGGAATACTGCCGTACAAACGCAGGATGTATTCCATGAAAGTTTGCACGATCCAGGGGCCGCCCACGATCAGCGTGACCAGCATCACCAGCAGGCGCGGCAGGAAGCTCAGGGTCTGTTCGTTGATCTGGGTCGCGGCCTGGAACATCGCCACCAGCAAGCCCACCAGCAGGCTGGGGATCACCAGGATGGCGACCATCATGGTGGTCAGCCAGAGCGCTTCGCGAAACAGGTCTACCGCAACTTCAGGCGTCATATCTTGCTATCCGCAGGGAAGGTCTAAACACCGCCGAAACTGCCCGCCAGGGTGCCAATGATCAACGCCCAGCCATCCACCAGCACGAACAGCATGATCTTGAACGGCAAGGAAATGATCAGCGGCGACAGCATCATCATACCCATGGCCATCAGCACGCTGGCGACCACCAGGTCGATGATCAGGAACGGGATGAAGATCATGAAGCCGATCTGGAACGCGGTCTTCAGCTCGGAAGTGACGAACGCCGGCACCAGGATGGTCAGCGGCGCCTGGTCCGGACTGGCGATGTCGGTGCGCTTGGACAGGCGCATGAACAGCTCCAGGTCGCTGCTGCGAGTCTGGGCGAGCATGAAGTCCTTGATCGGCACCTGGGCCTTGGCAACTGCGTCCTGGGCGCTGAGTTTTTCCGCCAGGTAGGGTTGCAGCGCATCCTGGTTCACCCGGTCGAACACCGGGGCCATGATGAACATCGTCAGGAACAGCGCCATGCCGGTGAGGATCTGGTTCGACGGTGTCTGTTGCAGACCCAGGGCCTGGCGCAGGATCGAGAAGACAATGATGATCCGGGTAAAGCTGGTCATCAACATGACGAACGCCGGAATGAAGCTCAGCGCGGTCATGATCAGCAGGATCTGCAAGCTGACCGAATATTCCTGGGCCCCGTCGGCGTTGGTGCCCAGGGTAATCGCCGGGATTGACAGCGGATCGGCGGCAAAGACCGACGGCGCGGCCAGCATCAAGGCCAGCGCCAACAGAATGCGCAACGGCATTACTTCTTATCCTTCTGGTCTTTGCCCAGCAGTTCCATGAGGCGCTGGGCAAATTCGGGGGTAGCCTGCTCGGTGGAGGGCACCTGCACCGGCTCCTTGAGGACGTGCAAGGCGGTGATGCTGCCTGGACTCAGGCCGAGCAGGATCTGCTCGTTGCCGACCTGCACCAGCACCAGCCGGTCCCGTGGGCCGAGCGCGCGCGTGCTGACGATGTCGATGACCTGCCCCTTGCCCGCCGGCCCGGCCTGCTGCACGCGGCGCAGCAACCAGGCGAGGAAGAAGATCAGGCCCAGCACCAGCAACAGGCCGATCACCAATTGCGCCAATTGCCCGGCCACGCCGCTGCCACTGGCCGACGTAGCGGCCGCCGTGGCCACCGGCTCGGCCGCCAGCACGCTGAACGGCAGCATCAATGCAGCCCCAAGGAAACCTTTCACTCAGCGCAGCTTCTTGATGCGTTCGCTCGGACTGATCACGTCCGTCAGGCGAATGCCGAACTTCTCGTTGACCACCACCACTTCGCCATGGGCGATCAGCGTGCCGTTGACCAGGACATCCAGCGGCTCGCCCGCCAGACGGTCCAGCTCGATCACCGAACCCTGGTTCAGTTGCAGCAGGTTGCGAATGTTGATGTCGGTGCTGCCCACTTCCATGGAAATCGACACCGGGATGTCGAGGATCACGTCCAGGTTCGGACCGTCCAGGGTAACCTGCTCATTGCTCTTGGGCATGCTGCCGAACTCTTCCATCGGCAGACGGTTGGAAGCGTGGGCCCCCGTATCGGCCGCCAGCAGCGCATCGATATCGGCCTGCCCGGCGTTGCCGGTTTCTTCCAGGGCCGCAGCCCATTCGTCGGCCAGCGCCTGGTCATCCTGGGTATTCATATCGTCAGCCATCATGTGTCCTCGGCGGGCAAAAATCGGTTCAAAACGTAAAAGTCAGTAAAAAAGGCTCAGCCACTTCGACACCGGTCAGCGGCGTTCGATCGGCTCGATCACCTGCAACGCCAGATTGCCCTTGTGGGAACCCATCTTGACCTTGAAGGCCGGTACGCCGTTGGCGCGCATGATCATGTCTTCCGGCATTTCGACGGGAATGATGTCCCCCGGCTGCATATGCAGGATGTCCCGCAGACGCAACTGGCGCCGGGCGACCGTCGCACCGATCGGCACGTCGACATCCAGCACGTCCTGGCGCAACGCGTTGATCCAGCGTTCGTCCTGGTCGTCGAGGTCCGATTGGAAACCGGCGTCGAGCATTTCTCGCACCGGCTCGATCATCGAGTACGGCATGGTCACGTGCAGGTCGCCGCCACCGCCATCGAGTTCGATGTGGAAAGTCGAGACCACGATGGCTTCGCTCGGGCCGACGATGTTGGCCATGGCCGGGTTCACTTCGGAGTTGATGTACTCGAAGTTCACTTCCATGATCGCCTGCCAGGCCTCCTTCAAGTCGACGAAGGCCTGTTCCAGCACCATGCGCACGACCCGCAGCTCGGTCGGGGTGAATTCACGCCCCTCGATCTTGGCGTGACGGCCGTCGCCACCAAAGAAGTTGTCCACCAGCTTGAACACCAGCTTGGCATCGAGGATGAACAAGGCGGTGCCACGCAACGGCTTGATCTTCACCAGGTTGAGGCTGGTGGGTACGTACAGCGAGTGTACGTATTCACCGAACTTCATCACCTGTACGCCACCGACGGCCACATCGGCCGAGCGGCGCAGCATGTTGAACATGCTGATGCGGGTGTAGCGGGCGAAACGCTCGTTGATCATTTCCAGCGTCGGCATGCGTCCACGAACGATGCGATCCTGGCTGGTCAGGTCATAGCTTTTGACGCTGCCCGGTTCAGCAGCATTTTCGGTCTGCACCAGGCCATCGTCGACACCATGCAACAGCGCATCGATTTCGTCCTGGGACAACAGGTCCTGCACGGCCATGTCGTGTTCCTACTGCAATACGAAGTTAGTGAAGAGCAATTGTTCGATCACCACTTTGCCCAGCTCTTTCTGAGCCACTTCCTGGACGCTGGCCGTGGCTTTCTGGCGCAACATTTCCTGGCCGACAGGGGTGGCCAGGGTGTCGAAATTCTGTCCGGAGAACAGCATCACCAGGTTGTTGCGGATCAGCGGCATGTGCACCCGCAGGGCCTCCAGGTCGGCCTGGTTGCGCCCCATCAGGGTGATGCTGACCTGCATGTAGCGCTGGCGGCCATTCTGGGTGTAGTTGGCGACGAACGCAGGCGCCATGGATTCGAAAATGGCCGGTTGCTTACCGACGGGGGCGGCTTCGGCCACGGGAGCCGGCTTGCTCTGGGCCCCATGCATGAAATACCAGGTAGCCCCCACGGACACCCCGATCGCCAACAGCAGGCCCACCACGATCATGATGATCATCTTGAGCTTGCCCTTGGTTGCCGGGTCTTTTACAGCTGCTGCTTCACTCTTCGCCATGCCAATAATCCGTCACTAATCGGGGGGTTCACGGTTGCCTGGCAAGGCAGGAGCAAGTGTTATGCCAGAAGCAATTTACGCCACCCGAAAACAACTGTGGGAGCGGGCTTGCTCGCGAAGGCTGTGCGTCAGATGACATGATTATCAACTGGCACACCGCCTTCGCGAGCAAGCCCGCTCCCACAAAAGGTTACCTCACCAGGTCAGGCGTAGTAATCGACCGCGCTGCTGCCGATCACACTGGTCGTACTGGCTGCAACTTCGGCCACGCCAGCCGGCAGGTGCTCATCCACCGACGCATCCGCTCGACCGCCCGATGAGGTGGGACGTCCGGCCTGGGCCTGCTGCTGGGCCGGCTGGTCCTGGTTGGGCGATCCTCGGGACTGATCGGACACGTTGACGTCGACCTGCCCCATGCCCTGCTGGGTGAAGCTGTCCCGCAAGCGGTGCAATTGGCCTTCGAGGGCTTCGCGAACGCCCGGGTGAGCACTCATGAACGTGACCTGGGTCTGCTGGTCCGGCACCATGTTCACGCGGATGTCCAGTCGCCCGAGTTCGGCGGGTTGCAGCTGGATGTCGGCCGCCTTGAGATTGGCGCTCGACAGGTACATCACCCGGTTGACCACCTCTTCGGTCCAGCCATTCTGGTTCATGGCAATGGGCTGGTTGACCGGCACCGCGTTGGCTGTCTTCGGCGTCGCCGCCTGGGTCAGGGCCGCCAGGCGATTGGCGAAGTCGTCGACCCGGGTGTCGCTGGCCGCACTGGTCAGGTCCTTGAGGCCCTCGTTGATCAAGCCGCCAAAAGCCTTTTCACCGCCCTGGCTGCCAGGGCTGGTGCTGTCCTGGTCAGCCTGCACGGTGAGCATGCTCGCCATGCCGGCGGCGAAGGTTTGCGCCGACGTCGGCTCGGCATCAAGCGCCGCCGGGGCGGCAGCCTTGGGCTGGGCCTGGCTGGCGGCGGAAACATGACCACCCTGCTCCATGGCCAGCCGCAAGGCAGGCATCGCGTCGAGCGGGTCGGCTTGGGGATCGAACGCAGGGTCCGTCGCCGGGTCCGCAGGCGGCGTGGTCAGCGCCTGCGAGACGACTGGAGCCACTACCGCAGCGGCCACCTGGGGATCCGCCGCCACCACTGCTGGCGCGGGCTCCGGCGCAGTCGTCACCACGGGCGGGGTGACCTCCGGCAGCAATGTCGGATCAACCGGCGCAGCGTCAGCCACTGGCGCGTCGGTCGAATCTGCGGCGTCATCGCTCGCGACCTGGTCGTCGGCATCGGCGGGTTTGTCCGCGGGCAAGGGTTTGCCGCTATCGGCAACCGTCCGCTCGGGGGCGGCAGCGGTTTCGTTGCCGGCGTCCTTTTTGACGGTGTTATCGGAAGACTTGTCGCGCATCGGTTTTACCGACGGTTCAGGGGCAGCCGATGACTTGGCGGGCGCCTGACGGGCGAAGACCTGAGCGAAGCTGGAGGCTCTATCCCCATTGTCCGGGGCCGCCGCCGGTGAATTGACGGCTGCCTGGGGCTTGGCCTGGGCAGTGGCCTGGAGCAGCGTATTAGGGGTGACAGGCATGAACATTCTCTCCGCTGCACTGGATTCATAGGTACAGTCGGACAAGACAATGCAAGGGGCGGGCCAACGCTTGAGTGGCTCGTAGATCTCAGCAGTGGAAGCCTTCGCGCTCTTCCCGGCAAAGATTGCGGACATGGGCAAATTCGCTGTCGATTTCGCTGACCAGTTTTTCGATACCCCCCAGCGAAGGCTGTTTGGCACGCTGTTCCAGCTCACCACACAACTCGGCGAGGCGAATGGCTCCCATGTTACTGCTGCTGCCTTTGAAGCTGTGGGCGGTGGCGCTCAGTTTTTCAGCGTCCCGGGCTTCATGCAGCACGCGCAAACGCGCCTCGGAGTCGTTGAGGAAGGTATCCAGCAGTTCCAGATAGCCCTCTTCCATGACTTCCTTCAACGTGCTGAGCACGTCGCGATCCAGATGAATCTCACTCACTTGTTCGCTCCCTGATCAAGAATGACCCGATTATGCCAGAGCCTCCCAGAAAAACTCCACGCGTACACTACGACCATCGTCTGACCAACGGGCCTGATGGCTCAGCTGACGCACCAGGCTTACGCCGCGCCCGGACAACCGATCACAGTCCACGGGCCGTGCCAACACCCGGGCAACATCGAAACCTTCGCCGCTGTCCTCGACCTCGATAACCAGACGGCCACCGTCGCCGTTTGGCGTGACGTGCAGATGAACCCGCACGTAACCGGCGCTCAACTCATCCAGACGCGTATTGCGATCGTTGTAATAACGTGCAAATCCTGACGCGTCGCGCTTGAGGTCCGAGTCGAGCCCCAGCACCCCGTGATCCAGAGCGTTGGAGTAGAGCTCCGACAGAACACTGTAAAGGGCGCCACTCTGCGCCCGAAGCCCATGGACCTCAAGCAGTAACTGCAGCAGATACGGCATCGGGTTGAAGCGCTTGAGCGTCTGCGCCCGGAACTCGAAGCTCACCGACCAGTCCAGCGGGCTCGATTGACCGCTATCGGAATAGACCGGTGGCGGCGGGTTGAGTTGCGTCGCGGCGACCAGGCTGACCTCGACCATGCTGAAATCGTCCCGGGCCTCACCGCGAAAGTCCCGCAGGGCCTGCTGGATGTCCTCGAACAGCAGGTCTGGCTCACGGTTGGCCGCGAACACCTGCTGCAGACGCTCCACGCCGAACAATTGCTCGTCATCGTTAGCGGTGTCGATCACCCCGTCGGACAGCAGGAACACCCGGTCCCCCAGGGACATGGGGTGCACTTCGGTGCGGTCGTCGAACAACTGCGGCGAGAGTACACCCAACGGCAGGTGGCGCGCCGGCAGCGGCGTGCGCGCCCCGCTCAGGCTGTCATGCAGGTAGCCATCGGGCATGCCGCCGTTCCAGACCTCCACCGTGCGCCGTTGGAAACTCAGGCACAGCAGGGTCGCGCAACAGAACATGTCCACAGGAAGGATGCGTTTGAGCTTGGCATTCATCTCCCGCAGGATCTGCGCCAGGCCGTAGCCCTTGGCGGTCATCCCATAGAACACTTCGGCCAGCGGCATCGCACCGACCGCCGCCGGCAACCCATGCCCGGTGAAGTCCCCGAGCAGGATATGCATGTCGCCAGCGGGGTTGAACGCGGCCAGCAACAGGTCGCCGTTGAACAGGGCATAGGGCGATTGCAGGTAACGGATGTTCGGCGCGCTCAGGCAGCCGGAGTGGGCGATCTTGTCGAACACCGCCTTGGCGACGCGCTGCTCGTTGAGCAGATAGTCATGGTGTCGGGCAATCTGGTCGCGCTGCTCTACCACCGTGGCCTGCAACCGCCGCAGACGGTCCATGGCCTTGATCTTGGCGGCCAGGATCACCTGGTTGTAGGGTTTGGCAAGAAAGTCGTCGCCGCCGGCCTCCAGGCAACGCGCCAGGCCTTCGCTTTCGGTCAACGAGGTGAGAAAAATGATCGGGACCAACTGATCCCCGGCCAACTGCTTGATTTTCTGCGCGGCCTCGAAACCATCCATGACGGGCATCATCGCATCCATCAGCACCAGGTGCGGGCGCTGCTCCAGATAGACCTCGACCGCTTCGGCTCCATCGGCGGCAGTGAGCACCTGATGCCCTTGGCGGCGGACGATGGTCGACAACAGCAGGCGGTCAGCGGCACTGTCCTCGGCAATCAGGACTGTCAGTGATTCGGCGGCGGACA
Organism: Pseudomonas sp. MS646; assembly: GCF_036693845.1. NCBI lineage: Bacteria > Pseudomonadati > Pseudomonadota > Gammaproteobacteria > Pseudomonadales > Pseudomonadaceae > Pseudomonas > Pseudomonas sp. MS646. Next base: position 1,756,200 of record NZ_CP144763.1, on the reverse strand, counting down.
ACATGGCTGTATCAGGCTTTGCCCGAGGATTGCCCTGCCTGCTGCCGTCCCTCCGCCGACTTGTCTTCTTTCGGGCTGTTGATATCGAACAGCTTCTCGAAATTGGAGATCGCGAGGATCTTGCGCACATCCGCGCCGCAATTGATGACACTCACGTCGGCGTCCTCGCCGCCCGCGTAGTCGCGCAGCAACAGCAGCATGCCCAGCGCGGAGCTGTCGAGGTAAGTGGTGTCTTTCAAGTCCACGACATAGCTATCAAGCTGTGCATTGAGTGTTTCGTACTTCTCGTAAGACTGCCGAAACTCTTGATGGAGCTTGAAATCGAACCGCCCCTTGACCGAAATCGTCAGCTTTTTTCCATTGCTCGATAATTCGGTAAAGACTTGTATCGCTTGAGCTTGCATAGCTGGCTTCCCTGTCATGGACATACGTGTACAAGGTTTAGCACTTGGTCGAAGCCTGAGCAAGGTTTCACAGCATTCACTCTAAAAAACTCCATGATCAGTATGGATTCTGTCGCGGCAGGCGCTGGGACAATTCATCCAGCAGCTTTTGCTCGCGCTTGTCTTCCAACTGCCGTGCTTCATCGATATAGCGTTGCACCAGCTTGCGCAGGCCTTCGACCCGGGCAAACGCCTCTTGCCAACTCTGGCGGGCCTTTTCCAGATTGTTCTGGTGCCAGACCAGGCTTTGTCGTTGCTGGTCGATCGCGGTGCCCAATTGTGCAAGAAACCCTTGGTAACCCAGCAGCCATTGCCCGGAGACACCGTGGCTGCCACGGGTGATCCACTGTTCCTGGTATTCGAGGCGAAAGTTTTCCAGGTCGGCCAGCTTACTTTCGGCAACCGCCACCTGGCCCTGGAAATAGGCCAATCGCTGGACGGCGGTTTTCTCGGCCTTCTCCGCCATCTCGACCACTGGCGCCAGACGCGCCGCACGACTCGTGGCCATGATCGGTTACCCGCCGGCGATCGGCGTGAAGATACTTTCCAGGTGCGCTTCGCTGGCGCCCAGGCCAATGTTGTCGTTCAGGCTCTGGCGCAGGTAGACGGACATTGCCGGGTAAAGATTGATGGCGATGTCGGTCTCGCGATCACCGCCGGGCACGTAGGCGCCCACGCTGATCAGGTCCCGGCTCTGCTGGTAGCGCGACCAGTACTGCTTGAACTGCTGGGCGCGCTTGAGGTGTTCGGTGCTGATGACCGACGGCATGACCCGGCTGATGGACGCCTCGATGTCGATGGCCGGGTAATGCCCTTCCTCGGCCAGGCGCCGGGACAGCACGATGTGACCGTCGAGCACACCCCGCGCCGAGTCGGCGATAGGGTCCTGCTGGTCGTCGCCTTCGGACAACACGGTGTAGAAGGCGGTGATCGAACCACCGCCCTTCTCCGCGTTACCGGCGCGCTCCACCAGTTTCGGCAGCTTGGCGAACACCGACGGTGGATACCCCTTGGTGGCCGGCGGCTCGCCGATGGCCAGGGCAATTTCCCGCTGGGCCTGGGCGAAACGGGTCAGCGAATCCATCAGCAACAGGACGTTCTTGCCCTTATCGCGAAAATACTCGGCGATACGCGTGCAATACATGGCCGCCCGCAGGCGCATCAACGGCGCATCGTCCGCGGGCGATGCCACGACCACCGAACGCTTGAGGCCTTCCTCGCCGAGGATGTGCTCGATGAACTCCTTCACCTCGCGGCCCCGTTCGCCGATCAGCCCGACCACGATGATGTCGGCTTCGGTGAAACGGGTCATCATGCCCAGCAGCACACTCTTGCCCACGCCGGTACCGGCGAACAGACCCAGGCGCTGCCCGCGTCCTACCGTCAATAAACCGTTGATGCAGCGGATGCCCACGTCCAGTGGAACGCTGATGGGGTCGCGCTTGAGCGGGTTGATCGTCGGGCCGTCCATCGGCACCCAGTCTTCAGCCTTCATGCCGCCCTTGCCGTCAAGAGCCCGCCCGGCACCGTCCAGCACGCGCCCGAGCATGCTCATGCCCATGGGCAGGCGACCGGTATCGGCCAACGGCACGACACGTGCGCCCGGAGCGATCCCGGCCACGCTGCCCACCGGCATCAGGAAAACCTTGCTGCCGGCAAAGCCCATGACTTCGGCTTCAACCTGCACCGGGTGATAACTGTCGTCGTTGATCACCATGCAGCGACTGCCCATGGCCGCGCGCAGGCCTTCGGCTTCGAGGGTCAGGCCGACCATGCGCAACAGGCGCCCTTCGAGGATCGGTTGGCCGGCCAGTTCGGTCGCCTCGGCGTAACTGCCCAGGCGCTTGCCGAAGCTGGTTCGCTCAAGGCGCATCGCGGTCGTCCGCTGTCGTTGCAACCGGTTCGACGCCTTCGAGGTCGATACCGGCGGCGCCCTTGGGTTCGTCCGGCAACTCCAGGCTCAAATCGCTGGGGGCCGGGTGCAAGGCTTGCTCGTGCAATTGGTCTAGCAGCTTGGCCATGACTTGGTTGATGCGCGTCTCGATGGTCGCATCGATGCGGCTGTGCTCGGTTTCCACCCGGCAACCGCCCGGCAGCAACGACGCATCCTCGACGATGCGCCAGGTTTCTTCGTGGCGCTCGCGCAGGGCTTTGACCAGTTCGAAATCCTGGGGATTGATGTACAGCCGCACATTGCCCACGCCCAACGGCAACAGCTTGAGGGCTTCACGCATGACATGCTCGATCTGGCTCGAATCGATGGCCAGTTCGCGCTGAATCACCTGCCGGGAAATATGCTGCACCAGGTCCACCAGGGACTTCTCGATCTGGGTGTCCTGTTCGGCGATCGGCTCGAACAGGTTGACCATCAGCGATTCCAGCGCCCGGAGCTTGGCCGTCAGCGCCACATCGGCTTCCTGGCGAACCTTGAGGGTGGTGCTGTGGAAGCCTTCCTTCTCGCCGACGGCAAAGCCTTCGTTATAGGCTTCCTGACGAATGCTTTCGACTTCCTCAAGGGTCAGCGGCTGGACTTCCTCCAGCGGCACTTCCTCGATTTCCGGCAGTTCTTCCATCGGCTCCGGTTCAGGCTCGGGCACATGGGGATCGAAGCTGGGCAGCGACCAGACGTCGAAACCACCGACGTCCCGGGCGCGGATCAGGTCGCTGGGTGACTCATCGCTCTTGGCAGACATAACGACCTTAGATCATCTCTTCGCCGCCCTTGCCACCGAGCACGATCTCTCCGGCTTCGGCCATGCGGCGGGCGATGGTAAGGATTTCCTTCTGCGCAGTTTCCACGTCGCTGACGCGCACCGGGCCCTTGGCCTCGAGGTCGTCGCGCAACAGTTCCGCCGCCCGTTTGGACATGTTCTTGAAAATCTTTTCCTTGACGCCTTCGTCCGACCCCTTGAGGGCCAGGACCAGCACATCGGAAGACACTTCGCGCAACAGCGCCTGGATGCCCCGATCGTCGACGTCCGCCAGGTTGTTGAACACGAACATGAGGTCTTCGATCTGGCCGGACAGGTCTTCGTCGAACTCGCGGATCGAGTCCATCAGCTGGCCTTCGATCGAGCTGTCGAGGAAGTTCATGATGTCCGCCGCACGCTTGATACCACCCAGGGTGGTGCGCGAGGCATTGGAGTTGCCCGAGAACTGCTTCTCCAGAATCTGGTTCAATTCCTTCAGGGCCGCCGGCTGCACGGTGTTGAGCGAGGACACCCGCAGGATGATGTCCAGGCGCACCTTGTGGTCGAAGTTGCCCAGTACTTCACCGGCCTGGTCCGGGTCGAGGTAAGCCACCACGATGGCCTGGATCTGCGGGTGCTCGTAGCGGATCACGTCGGCAACGGCGCGCGGTTCCATCCACTTGAGGCTGTCCAGGCCACTGGTGTTGCCACCCAGCAGGATACGGTCGATCAGGCCGTTGGCCTTGTCCTCGCCGAGAGCCTGGGTCAGCATCTTGCGCACGTAGTCGTCAGAGCCGACGCCCAGGCTGGTCTGGTCGCCGACGATGTCGACGAACTCGCTCATCACCTGTTCAACCTGCTCGCGATGCACATTGCCCATCTGCGCCATGGCCACGCCCACGCGCTGGACCTCCTTGGGCCCCATGTGGCGCAGCACCTGGGCAGCGTCGGTCGAACCCAGGGACAGCAGCAGGATCGCGGCTTTGTCGACCCGGGACAATTTGGCAACAGCGGCTCGATTATCACTCATCTGCGTTAATCCACTCTTTCACGACCTGGGCCACACGACCCGGATCTTCTGCCACCAGACTCTTGATGGCGTTCAACTGTGCGTCATAGCCTTCGCTCGGGCTTGGCAGCAGAATGCTCTGCGGCCCGCCAAGGCTGACGCGATCGTTAGCCAATTCGCCATCCAGGCCGCCCATGCCGCCCAGTTCTACGTCACCCAGGCCTGCCAACTGCTTGCTCTTGCCGCCGCCGGTAATGTTGTTGAGCACCGGACGCAGCACGCCGAACACCAGGATCAGGATGAACAGCACGCCCAATATCTGCTTGACCACATCCCAGAACCAGGGTTGCGAATAAAACGGAATATCGGCGATCACTTCCCCGCGCTCCGAAGAGAACGGCACGTTGATCACGCTGACGCTGTCGCCGCGGCTGGCGTCGAAACCGACGGCGTCCTGCACCAGGCGGGTGAAACGCGCCAATTCGTCGGCGCTCCAAGGGGCACGGCTGGTTTCGCCGTTGGCCGGATTGACCTTGACCTGGTCGTCCACCACCACGGCAACCGACAGGCGGTTCAACCGGCCCTGCTGTTGCTTGGTGTGACTGATGGAACGGTCAAGCTCGAAGTTCTTGGTCGACTGCTGACGCTTGTCGGCCGGGTACGGCGCCAGCATCGGCTGGCCAGTGGTCGGGTCCATGATCTGCTGGCCGTTGGCGTCCACCAGTGGCTGGCCTGGCTGCACCATGCCGGCGGCACCTGCGGCGCCTCCCGTGGTTTGCGGCGCGCTGGCCGGCGATGGCGGCTGGTTGCTCAGGGCACCCGGCACGCCTTGCGGGCCATTGCTGGCGGTACGTTGTTCATTCACCGACTGCTCGCTGCGCAACGCCGGCTGGTCCGGGTTGAACTGCTCGGAAGTCGACTCGACTGCACTGAAGTCCACGTCGGCGGACACTTCGGCCTTGTAGCGGTCGTTACCCAGGATCGGTTGCAGGATGTTGTGCACCCGCTGGGTCAACATGCCTTCCATGCGGCGGCTGTAGTCGAATTGCTTGCCGGCCATGGTGAGCTCGGAGTTCTCCGCCTGGTCGGACAGCAGATTGCCTTTCTGGTCGACCACGGTGATCTGCGATTTGCTCAGTTCAGGGACGCTGGTGGACACCAGGTTGACGATGGCCAGGACCTGGCCAGGCTCGAGGGAGCGGCCGGCGTACAGCTCAACCAATACCGACGCACTCGGCTTGCGCTCATCGCGCACGAACACCGAGCTTTTCGGGATCGCCAAGTGCACACGGGCGGCCTTGACGTTGTTCAGACTGGAAATGGTCCGTGCCAGCTCACCTTCCAGGCCGCGACGATAACGGGTCGCTTCCATGAACTGGCTGGTGCCCAGGCCCTGGTCCTTGTCGAGGATCTCGAAACCGATGTTACCGTCTTTTGGCGTCACGCCCGCCGCGGCAAGCTTGAGGCGCGCACGGGCGACATCGTCGGCCTTGACCAGCAAGGCACCGGAATTGGGTTCGACGGTATAAGGAATGTCGGCGGAAGACAGCGTCTCCATGACTTGCTTGGCATCCATGCCCTCCAGACTGCCATAGAGGGGACGGTAGTCCGGCTGCTGGGACCACAACACCACGGCAAAACCAATCGCCACGCTGGCAGCCAGGCCGACCAACAGGCCAACCTGACGCAACATGGTCATCTCGGAGAGATTTTCCAGGAAGGACAAGCCGAACAGCGGCGGTTTGCCGTCTGGTGCGGTGGCCTTGGCTGGAACGTTATCTACGGCTGCTTCTGCCATGACTCAATAGTTTCCTTAAACCGGCATCTGCATGATGTCTTGATAGGCTTGAACCAGTTTGTTGCGAACCTGGGTCAACGCCTGGAACGAGACACTGGCTTTCTGCGAAGAGATCATCACGTCTGTGAGGTCGACACCACTTTTGCCCATTTCAAAAGCACTGGCTAATTGGTTCGACGCCTGCTGGGTATCGTTCACTTTATTGACGGCCTGACCGAGCATGTCGGAAAAGCTGCTGCCACCCACCTGGGGGACCGCGACCGACTTGGGCTGGGCCATGGCGTCCATTTGCATGGCCCGCATGTCCAACATCAATCGATTAAATTCAATACCTTGGCTCATGGTCTACTCTCTTTGGCGGCCCGCATTTTTTTGACACTTACTCAGCGGGTACCCAGGTAGTAGCAACAAGGGTGCCAGCTCGATGACCGCAATAAACAAATGAGTGGGAGCGAGCCTGCTCGCGGAAGGGGTGGGCCAGACAACACCTGTATTGTTTGACCTAGCGCTTTCGCGAGCAGGCTCGCTCCCACAAGTGAATGACTGGTTTACACGCCTCAACTGGCGAACAGGTAGGCCTCTACGTCCATGCCGGCATCGCGCATTTGCGCCAGCTTGTAGCGCAGCGTGCGAGGGCTGATACCCAGGCGCTCGGCGGCTTCCTTGCGGCGGCCGCGCTCGGCCCGAAGGGTGTCGATGATCATCTGGAATTCACGCCGGCGCAGGTCATCTCCCAGGGCGCCGGCCGACTCGCCTTCCACTTCGACCGCAGGCGCCGCAGCCACGGTTGAAACCACTGACAAGGCCGGCAATGGCGCGCAGGCCACCGGGCCGGCCAGGCAGAAATCTTCCGGCTGGATCACACCACCCTGCTGCAGGATCAACGCCCGCTGAATGGCGTTATCCAATTCGCGGACATTGCCCGGCCATGGATAAGCGATCAGGCAAGCCTGGGCCTGCGGAGAAAACCTGGCGGCCGCGTGCTTCATTTTATTGACGTGCCTGGCCAACAGCCGCTCGGCCAGCGGCAGGATATCGGCGGTGCGCTCGCGCAGTGGTCGCCAGGCCAGCGGAAAGACCGACAGGCGGTAATACAGGTCCTCACGAAAACGCCCCGCCGCCACTTCGCCGGCCAGGTCGCGGTTGGTGGTCGCCACCACGCGGATATCCAGGCTGATGGGCTTGCGTGCCCCCACCCGCTCCACTTCCCGCTCCTGCAACACCCGCAATAACTTGGCTTGCAGCCCCATGGGCATCTCGGAAATTTCATCGAGCAGGATCGTGCCGCCGTCGGCCTGCTCGAACTTGCCCGCCTGGGCAGCGATGGCGCCGGTGAACGAACCCTTTTCATGACCGAACAGCGTAGCTTCGAGCATGTTGTCGGGAATCGCCGCGCAGTTGATGGCGATGAACGGCTCGTTGGCGCGGTGCGATTGCTGGTGGATATAGCGCGCCAGCACCTCCTTGCCGGTACCGGACTCCCCGGAAATCAACACGGTCGAATCACTGCGCGCCACCCGCGCGGCCAGCTCCAGCAACTGGGCACTGGCCGGCTCGATGGCCACCGGCCCTTCGCGTTCGGGCCCGAGACTGCCCAGCGCATGGCGAGCCACCAGGTCCAGCAGCGCCTTGGGCTCGAATGGCTTGACCAGATAATCGGCGGCCCCCTGGCGCATGGCATCCACCGCGCGCTCGACAGCACCGTGGGCCGTCATCAGCAGCACCGGCAGTTGCGGCTGGCGGACACGTAACAGGCCCAACAACTGATGGCCGTCCATGCCCGGCATATTGACGTCGCTGACCACCAGGCTGAACGCCTCCCGCCCCACGGCCAGCAACGCCTCTTCCGCCGACCCGACGGAAACATGATCATGCCCGGCCAGCATCAGCGTATCGGCCAGCGCTTCGCGCAGGGCTCGATCGTCTTCAACCAGCAGTACTTTGGTCGCCATGGCTCTCACTCCATTCCTGGCGCGCTGGAAAACAGCGGCAGGAGCACCGTCGCACAAGTGCCGCGCCCCAACCGCGAGCGCAACTGCAATTCTCCCTGGTGAGCACGGGCCACAGCCTTGACCACGGTCAGGCCAAGGCCTGTCCCGGTGGTCTTGGTGGTGAAGAATGGTTCACCCAACCGCGCTAGCACGGCCGGCTCGATGCCACTGCCGCTGTCACTGACGCACAGGCGCAAGGTGTTGTCGCGGGTATAGAGGTGCACTTTCAGCCGGACATCGCTGCCACTGGCCTGGATCGCATTTTCAATGAGGTTCAATACCGCGCCCACCAGCGTGTCGCGGTTGCACAATATGTCCCCGGCATGGCTGTCGCACTGCCAGCGGATCGACAGGCCCTGCACATGGGTCAACGCGGCAGCCTGCAATGATTGAAGCAGCGCCTTGGGAGTCACGCGGTCGGTCAGCGGCAGCTCGCCGCGGGCGAACACCAGCATGTCACGCACCTGGTGCTCCAGCTCATGCAGGCGTTCCTTCAAGCGCCCGGCGAACCGTTGCTGGGTTTCCATCGGCAGGGGCTGTTCTGTCAGATGACTGGCGTAGAGCAGCGCGGCCGACAGCGGCGTGCGAATCTGGTGCGCCAACGACGCCACCATCCGCCCCAAGGAAGACAGGCGCTCATGGCGGGCCAGCTGATCTTGCAGGTGACGGGTTTCGGTCAAGTCGTTAAGCAACACCAGTTGGCCAGGCTCGGCGTCCAGCGAACGGGTCGAGATGGACAACCGTCGGCCGTCCTTGAGGGACACTTCGTGGCCGTCATCCTCGCGGGGCGCGAAGCAGCGGGCGATGACGTGGCGCCACAGCTCACCTTCCAACGGCAGGCCGAGCAACTCGCAGGCGGCCGGGTTGGCTTCGCGCACGCGACCATGGGCATCGATGACGATGACGCCCCCCGGTAGCAAGTCGAGAAGATTCTGCAAGCGATTCGCCAGACGCTCTTTTTCCGCCAACTCCTGCATGCGCTGGGCACTGACCACGGCCAGCTCCCCCTTGAGCTCGGTCACCCGGGCTTCCAGCAGGCTGTAGGAGTCCGTCAGTTGGCTGGACATCTGATTGAACAGCGAAAAGGCCTGCTCGAGTCCAAGCCGGCTCGCCTGTTCGGCGCTCGGCAGGTGTCCCGGATCAGGGACAGGAGACATCTGGGCTTGGGCGGCTTGGCTCATCGGGCTCTCTCGCTTGGCTGACCGTCAGTTAAACGGAACGTTGCGAGGGGTGTAGCAATACCCGTGCCGAGACAAAGAGCAAAGAAAAAGTGCATGTGTAGCGAGGGCGCTTGCTCCCGCCAGGACGTGCAGCGGCACTGTTTAGAGCCTGTCAGGCGAACCAGCAGGGACAAACGCCCCCACCTTCAACAGTCAGGCGCGTGGAAAACAGGCGTCAATCATCCGCCTGTTCATCACCTTCGCGTCGGCTCATGCCGTACTTGCGCATTTTTTCCACCAGGGTGGTCCGGCGAATGCGCAGGCGTTCCGCAGCACGGGCGACAATTCCGTTGGCGTCGTCCAGGGCCTGCTGGATCAGCCCTTGCTCCAGGCCGCCAAGGTAGTCCTTGAGGTCCAGGCCTTCGGGTGGCAGCAGGGCATTGGCGGTGAAGTCCGGCGTGTGGCCGTTGATCGCCACCCGCTCTTCCAGATCACTGCGCAGGCTGTCGACCATCTGCTCGTCTTCATCGTCGACATAGCGGAATTTCTTCGGCAGTTCGTTCACACCGATCACCCCGTACGGGTGCATGATCGCCATGCGCTCCACCAGGTTGGCCAGCTCGCGGACGTTGCCCGGCCAGCCATGCCGGCACAAGGACATGATCGCTGCCGAGTTGAAGCGGATCGAACCGCGCTTCTCGTGCTCCATGCGCGAAATCAATTCATTCATCAGCAGCGGAATGTCTTCGACCCGCTCACGCAGCGGCGCCATTTCGATCGGGAATACGTTGAGGCGGTAATAGAGGTCTTCGCGGAAACTGCCGATCTCGATCATGCTCTCGAGATTCTTGTGGGTCGCGGCAATGATCCGTACATCGACGCTTTGGGTCTTGTTACTGCCCACGCGCTCGAATGTACGCTCCTGCAAGACCCGCAGCAGCTTGACCTGCATCGGCAGGGGCATGTCGCCGATTTCATCGAGAAACAGCGTGCCACCATTGGCCAGCTCGAAACGCCCGGCGCGACTGGTGATGGCACCGGTGAAGGCGCCCTTCTCATGGCCGAACAGTTCGCTTTCCAGCAATTCGGCCGGAATCGCTCCGCAATTGACCGGCACGAACGGCGCTTCGCGGCGCTTGGAATGGTAATGCAGGTTGCGCGCGACCACTTCCTTGCCGGTACCCGACTCGCCCAGGATCAGCACGCTGGCATCGGTATCGGCGACCTGCTGCATCATCTGGCGAACGTGCTGGATGGCCCGGCTGGTGCCGACGAGGCTGCGGAAAAGATTGGGTTCGCGGTGCCGGCCGCGCTCGCGGGCCTGGTCGTACATCTCGCGATAGACCTGCGCACGGTGCAGCGAATCCAGCAACTTGCTGTAGCTGGGCGGCATTTCGAGCGTGGAAAGCACACGGCGACGCTGGTCTTCTGGCAAGTCAAGGGAAGAATTTTCGCCCATCAACAAAACCGGAAGGAACTCATCCCAGGTTGAGAGTGTCTTTAGCAAGCCCAATAGCGTAGCGGGAGCATTTACGGTCCCGATAAGGACACAAATGACTTCACGGCTGGACGACAAGGAGCCGACGGCCTGCTGCCAATCATGGCTGCCGCAGGGCAGATTTTCTTCGCCAAGAAAATTCAGGATCACCGCCAGGTCACGGCGGCGAACGCTATCGTCATCGATCAGGAGAATTTTGGTTTCACGCCACATGCAATAGCAACTTCCCTAGTCAACCCAATGCCCGAAATTAGGGGGCAAGCTAGACGCTTGCAGACTTGTCATGCCTGTAGACGCCTCAAATCTGTAAACAGATACTAGTTAAGTCAAAAAACCGTGCACAGTCAAATTTATGGCGCAGCGGCGTTGGATTAACTGAGCATTAACCGAACAGATGGTAAACCTTTGCAGCGTTCTGTGCTTGATGGACTTGCGACATCTCGTCGACGATTGCCTGGCGCTCCCCTGTCGCCGCCTCGAGCAACTGCTTGTAGACCCCCAGCAATTCCTCAAGATTGTTACGCAACGTCGCCTCGTCCACCCCGGATTCACTCAGGACGTCTTCCATGCACGAACGGCACGTCAAGTCCAACTGACCGATTGCCTCCCAGTTGCGCTGGGCCAGGGCATCGACCAACGCATCACGGGTTTGTTCTATTCGCTGCAAGACAAGACTCATGAGAGTGCTCCTTAGAATTGCGGACCAGGCGCGGCGATGCCATCCCAGCCTTCTTTGACCGTGCGCAGCAGATCGGCGACTTCGTCGAGGATCTTCGGATCGGTCTGGATGTTGGCGTCGGTCAGACGCTTGATCATGTAGGCATACAGGTTGTCCAGCTCCGTCACCGACTCGGCCTGGTTCTCCAGGTCCAGCCCTTCACGCAGGCCGCCGATGATGCCGATGGCCTTGCTGATCAGGATGCCTTTGCTGGCGATGTCCTTGCGCTCCATCGCGCCCTTGGCCTGGGCAATACGGTCCAGCCCACCTTCCATGAGCATCTGCACCAGACGATGGGGACTTGCCTCGGAGGTTTGCGCCTGGGCGCCAATCTTCTGGTATTGGCGAAGGGCCAACATCGGATTCATGTTCTACCTCATCAAAAATCTTCGGTTCGTATAAACAGCGTATCGACGCTGCGTCAAAAAACTTTAGACCGAAAAGCCGAAAGCCCGGAACGTTGTCAAAACGTTGCCGGGCTTTTTTGCATCGGTCGAAATCAGCTGTTTCGCTGTTGCGCCGTCAGAGCCTCGAACATCGAAGTGATGTTACTGGCCGTGGCCTTCAGCTTGCCGACCAGGGTGTCCATGTCGTTGTACTTCTTGGTCAACGAGGCCGTCAAGGTCTCGACCCGGCGATCCAGGGCCGCCTGATCGCTCTTGAGGCGGGTCTGGGTCTTGGTCAGCGCAGAGGTCCGCTGGTCGAGAATGCCGCCGGTCTGGGTGAAGGGTTCGATCGCCTTGCCCATGCGCTCCAGCAAGCCGTTGGTACCGGTGAACATCGTCTGGACTTCACCGCTCAGCTTCTTGTCGTTCATGGCCGTGTTGAACTTGGCGGTATCGAAGTTCAACGCGCCCGTCTTCTGGTCGGTGGTAATACCCAGCTGGGCCAGCACCGTCAGCTTGTCGCCGGCGCCCGTCTGGGACAACGGTTCGCGGATCGTCGCCAGGAGCGAGCGAGGCAAAGAGTCACCGGTCAGCTTGGCCGGTATCGTCGGGTTGCCATCATCGTCCAGGGACGGCTTGGTCAGCGCAGTGACACTGTTGGCGACCGCGTTGTAGGCGTCGACGAATTTCTGGATCGAGGCTTTCAGGCCATCATTGTTCGGCGCGACGGTAACGGTTGACGTTCCGTCCCCTGGCACTCCGACCAGGTTCAGGGTCAGTCCGGAAATCGCCGTGCTCACCGTATTGCTTGCGCTGGTCAGCTTCATGCCGTCGACGGAAAACACGGCGTCCTGGGCCAGGGCACCGATAGCGCCCGCCGAGGTGGCCGTCAGCGCAGCACCGTTGGCACCCACGACGTTCGTCCCATCGATCTCCAGCCCGGCGATGCCGCTGACCGAGATGTCGGAACCTGCGCCGGTGGTGGTGGAACCCAGCACCAGCCGCGAACCAAAGGAGTCGGTCACGATGTTGGCGCTCAAACCGGCGGCCTTCATGGACGAGTCGGCGTTGATCGCGTCACGCACCGATTGCAGGGTCGAACCATCCGGCACAGTGAGGTTGTAGTTGACCCCCTTCTGCGCGATGGTCAGCGTGCCGGAAGGGATCGCACTGGTCGTACCGCCGGCGAAAGCCGCCGAGGTGACCTTGGACGCCGTGGCGAGGTTGGTGACCTTGATGGCGTAAGTGCCGTTCACCGCCGTGTTGCTGGCGGTAGCCGTGAGGACACCGGGGACGGAAGAGGTTGCGGCAAAACCCGCGAATTGCGGGGTCCTGGTGTTGCCCAAGTCCTTCATGGCGGTGTTGAAGGCTGCCAGCAACGACTTCAGGGTTCCGACCCCCGAGATACTGTTGCTAGTCGTGGTGGTGGCTCGGGTGATCTGACCTTGCTTGGCAGCCTTGTCGGAATCGACCAGCGCCTTGACGATCTCAGTCGTATTAAGGCCAGAACCCAGCCCCAGGCCAGGTAGAATTGGACTTGCCATGAGGAACTCCCTTCAGTGTGTCGCCGGCCTTTTGACCCCTACAACGCCCAAAAGTACATAGCAACGAAATTCGTGCCGATTGTCAGGCTTCAGCGCTGAACAACAAGCTGTTTGCATCATTCAAACTGTTCGCCAGTTTCAGAACTTCTTCGTTCGGGATCTGGCGAATCACTTCACCGGAACCGCTGGCGATGACTTTGACCACTACTTTGCCTGAAGGCTCATCAATAGAGAACTCCAGATTACGCTTGACCGACTGGACGAACTTCTCGATTTCCTGAACGGCCTTCTTGAGTTTGTCTTGCTCGGCAGCAGCGTCCTTGGGAGTTTCCTTGACCGGTGCCACGGAAACAACATCGGCTTGAGGCTTCTCCACTGGCTTGTCGGCCACTGTAGGCGTCGGCTTCGCCGCTGGATAAGACAAGTTCAGCTTCACGCTCATATCCATGTCCATCACCTCTTGAACGGAAAAAGCGAGAGAGCACGCATGCGCACTCCCCCGCTAAAACTCATCCAGCTATTACTGAAGCAGCTTCAGTACAGCGGATGGCAGTTGGTTGGCCTGGGCCAGAACCGAAGTCGACGCTTGCTGCAGAGTCTGCTGCTTGGTCAGTTGTGCAGTTTCAGCAGCGAAGTCGGTATCTTGTACGCGACCCAGTGCAGCACTGGCGTTTTCGTTGATGTTCTGCAGGTTGGAGATGGTGCTGGCGAAACGGTTCTGAGCAGCACCGAGGTCGGCACGAGCACTGTTGATGGTGTCGATCGCGCTGGTGATTGCGTCCATTGCGGCCGAGAAGTTGGTTTCAGCAGTAGCGCTGTCGGAACCAACGATGGTGATTGCCGAGTCAACACCCAGGGCCGCGGCGTCGAAGCTGGCGCTCAGGGTCAGGGAGATCTGGTTGTCGGAACCGGTGTTCGAACCAACCTGGAAGGTCATGGTGCTAGCAGTACCGTCGAGCAGGTTCTTGCCGTTCAGGTTGGTGCTGTTGGCGATACGGGTCAGTTCGTCGCTCATCTGCGAGAACTCTTTGTTCAGAGCGATACGGTCATCTGCGCTGTTGCTATCGTTACGGGACTGGATGGCCAGTTCACGCATACGCTGCAGAATGTTGGTTTGCTCTTGCATCGCGCCTTCAGCGGTCTGCGCCATGGAGATACCGTCGTTGGCGTTTTTGATTGCCATGGTCTGACCGCGGATTTGCGAGGTCATACGGGTAGCGATCTGCAGGCCGGCGGCGTCGTCTTTGGCGCTGTTGATTTTCAGGCCGGAAGACAGACGAGTCATCGAAGTGGAGAGAGCGTCGGAAGCACGGTTCAAGTTCTTCTGAACGTTCAGCGAAGTAGTGTTGGTGTTTACTGTTAAAGCCATGACGAATTCCTCGTTGGTTGGGTACTGCGGCTTCCGGCCCTTTGGCAACCGCCGGGGTGTGGCCTAGAGAACCTTCGTAATAGTTATCGTCGGGTTGGGAACTTGCTTGAGGGCTTTTTTCAAAAAATTTGCTAGCAGACTGCCACCCCTTGATAAACAAGGGCTTAGCGTGGAGCGAAGCGCTGAAAAATGGCGTCAAAAACCTGAGCCATGAAATCGCAGGCAAAAAAAGTGGGAGCGGGCTTGCTCGCGAAGGCGGTGGATCAGCTTGTATCTGTGCTGAAGTACCGACGCCTTCGCGGGCAAGCCCGCCCCCACATTTATGTTCCGGTGTGAATCAGTCGCGATAGAGAATCGCCGATCCCCACGACAGGCCCACGCCGAAACCGCTGATCGCCACGCGCTTCCAGTCGGCATCCAGCACGTGCTTCTCCAGCAGCAACGGAATGCTCGACGATACGGTGTTGCCGGTCTCGACCATGTCCTTGATGAATTTCTCGGGCTCACCCTCGAAACGGCGCGCCACGGCATCGACAATCGCCGCGCTGCCCTGGTGGATGCAGAAGGCATCGATGTCGCTGGCTTGCAGCGAGGATTCATCGAGCAGCTCGTGCAAATGGGCCGGCACTTTCAACAAGGCAAAATTGAACACCTGGCGGCCGTTCATGAAAAACACGCCGTCGCTGACCTTCAAGTGCGGCGCGCCGGAGCCGTCGGTGCCGAACTTGGACTTGCCCAACTGCCAGTTGGCCCCTTCGGCCATCCAGGTGGCCGTGGCGGCATCGCCGAACAGCATGGTGGTGTTGCGGTCTTCAGGGTCGACGATCTTCGAATAAGGGTCAGCCGTCACCAACAGGCCGTTCTTCAGCCCAGCGGCCTCCATGAAGCCTTTGAGAGCGTAGATACCGTAGACGTAGCCCGAGCAGCCCAGCGAGATATCGAATGCCGCCACGTGAGTCGGCAGCCCCAGCTTGTCCTGCACGATGGCCGCGGTATGGGGCAGCCCTTCTTCGTCACCGTTCTGGGTGACCACGATCAGCGCGTCGATGGACTCGCGCGACAGCTGCGGGTTGTTGGCGAACAAGGCGTTCACGGCTTCGACACACAGGTCCGAGGTTTCCTGGTCGGCGTCTTTGCGCGGCAGGAACGCCGAACCGATCTTGCCAAGGATGAACTCCTCATCCTTCTCGAATTTGGCACCCTGAGCGTAGTTATCCACGCCAGCGGTCGGCACGTAACTCGCTATGCTTTTTATGCCAATCATCATGGCTTCCCGATCATAAACTGCGACTAGGTTCCACCCCCAAAAGCTCAGGGGCGCTTCAAAATGGTTGATTTCCAAGGGCGCAGGCCATTGCCAGGCAAACGAACGGGCCTCCACTCCGCGGAATACAATACAGTGAAGATGCACTTTATGACCTATGCGTCACGCCGTTTTGTCCCGCAGAGGCATTTTTTCATGACAAACGAAGCCGTGTCATTGCCCGCGTCCGTCAGAGACTGCGGGCAGGCATCGGGTGATGAGTGGGGTACTTCGGCAAGTGCGCCGGCAGGTTCACCCTGCCGACGCTGAGCAGCGAGGTCAGGCGGCAGGTTCGTCGAGCAGTTCGGTCCACGGTACGTTGCGCACCGGTCCCAGGGCGAAACCCGCACCTTGCAGCGACAGGTTGGCGTTGTAGAAACGGTCCTGAGCGAACGCCCCGGACCACTTGCCACGCAGCGCCGCAAGCGCCTCGGGCGTACTGGCCAGCACGCCGGACTGGATGACCTGCACATGGGGCGTCCAGACCGTCAGGTAACCCGCCTGGCCCACCCTGAGGCACAGGTCGACATCCCCCAGGGCCTCGTCGAACAGTCCGCTGTCGATGCCGTCGGCCGCGTTGAACAACTGCCGGGAAATCATCAGGCAGGCGAACGACACCGCCGAACAGTTCTGCTCGACCACCAGCCTGTTCATGTAGCCCTTGGCGGTTTTCGATTCGCCGATGAAAGGCGAGCCCACCTCGTCATTCAAGCCCAGGATCAAGCCAGCCTGGCTGATACGCCCATCGCGCTCGATCAGCCTGGCGCCGACCACACCGACTTCCGGACGCAAGGCCTGGTTGAGCAACGACTCGATCCAGTTGACGTTGAGCACCTCGCTGTCGGCCGCCAGGGTCACCAGATAGTCACCCTTGGCCTCCTGGCTGACGGCGTTGATCAACGACCCCGTTGCGACGCCGGGTTCGATCTCCAGTAACCGCACCCGACTGGCCTGATGCCCCTGGCCACCGAGCCAGGTGCGCAGCGTCGCGTGCTCGGCCGCCACGAGCGGAACCAACACCTCGTAGCGCTGATACCGGGTGCGTTGCAGCACGCTGAGCAAGCAGCGCTGCAGCGGCGTCAGGTCGGTGATGCCATGGACGATGATCGACACCATCGGACGCTCGGCAAAGCGGTAGTCGATCTTGTGTGTCCCCGGCACCGACGCGCTCACATCGGCTTGATAACCACGCACCGCCAGGTGACGCAGCAACGTCTTGCGTTCATCGGCGTTGTCTTCCACCGCCGGCGCCTGACAGGTCAGCAAAGGCTCATCCAGGTGGGCAAGCCCTTCCAGGCCGTCCTGCTCGATCAAACGCAACAGCAGGTCGAACTCCATCGCTTGCTTGAACTCGCGGGAATAGCCGCCGAGCCTGACCAACGTCTCGCGGCGTACCAGCCAATGACGGGCCATCAAGGCCGGGGCGTTCAGCAGCAAGTCGAGGTTGAACCCTGGCCGGAACACATCGGCCAGCGTCCCGTCGGGCTGACGTTGGAACTCATCCATTGCCACAGCCTGGCACTGTGGAGCGCCCAGCAATTCCACACCCGCGCGGAACAGGCCGCCCGGCGTCAGCTCATCACCGGCCTCGGCCATGACCATCCAATCGCAATCGCTTTGGCTGACCACCTGGTTGATCTTGTCGACGTAGTTGCTTTCGTTGACCTTGACGAAATGCAGGACATTCTTTGACGTGGTCTCGGCCGGCAGATCGCCGGTGGTAAACACAACAATCTTGAACGCCCGGCAATAGCCATTGATGACGCTGTCGAACGTCGCCTGCATTTTGAAGATGTCGGCGTCCAGGTCCAGGATCAAAATGCCGAACGTCGGGCCACCGTTGCGGGCGGCCAGGTATTTGGAGACTTTCCGGGCGTCACTGGCGCTCGGCTCACGCGCTTCGAGCCAGGCCAGCAATTGGCCGGAGCGCGTGGTGTCGAACAACCTCGCAGTATTTTCAAACGCCGCCGCCTTGAGCCGTTGGTCCCAGGCCTGGAGCATTTGCACGTAGCGCTTGTCACCCTTGGCCTGCATGAGTTCGAGCAGTTGCTTGATCAGGTCCTGGTTGAACGCATAGCTGAGGAAAGCCCTCGCCAGTTGTTCATCAAGCGGCTCGGCGCTGGCATTGCGTTGGGGGCGAGACAGCTCCTTCTGCTTGAGCATGACCGCTTCCAGCTCCCTCAACTGCACCTGCCCGCTTGGCGCCGCATGAAGCAGGAATTCCAGGTCGGTGAGTTCGTCAAAGAACGCCCGGTTATAGAAAGGCATCTCGACGTATTGCGTCGGTTCGAACCGGCGAACCGATTCGCCACGCCGCGAATCCCAAGCAGACTCCAACAGCTTGCCAGACTGCGGCACCGAGCGCTCGGCCAGTTTCTTCACGATGGTTTTGGCGTGCTCGCGCGTCGAGGCTCCCGCACCCAATGCGCTAGCCAACGTCGTGGCCAGGCGTTCCTGTTCGGCGGCCGCGCGCAGGTCCTGGGAACCCGGCACTGCGGACGGGCTTCGCGGCGGCGCCACGCGACCGCGTTCATGCACACCGTACGGAATGTCCAGCAGGCGCACCGAGGCTTCGCTCACCACACCATAGGTATGGCCGGCTTCCTGCAATCGTGACTCAAAACCGGTGGGCAACGACGCGTAGCTGCGCCGCAGGGTTTCAGTGCGCACGAGGGCATTGGCCAGCGACGGGCAATCATCGGCAAACGCGGCCAGTCGCGCTTCGGCCGATGCTCCGCGGTAGTCATCACAGCCCTTGCGGTCGAGCAAGTAGTAGTCGACACGATCGGCGTGGGCCTCGAACGCCAGGCTGTAGCCTTGGCAGGCACTGTAGTCGGGGTGTGCCTCAAGGAACTGCAACGCCTGCTCGAGCGCTTGGGGCAGCAGGAAATCCTCGGCATCGGCCACTGCCAGGTAAGGCGTGGCGACGCGCTCTACAGCCTGGCGAACCTTGTCGCCGAAACCCGTGGCCGTGGGTGCATGCAGGTATTGCACGCCTGGGAACGCTGCCGTGATGTCGCCGCCGGGTTGGCTGGACGAGTCGATGACCAGCACGGCGAATGAACCGTCGCGGTAGTGGTGCAACGCCCGCCGCAGGGCAGTCGACTGGTCGTGAGCGAGCAGCACCAGGGTCAACCGTTCATTCAACGGCGCAGACGATCCTGTTGGGACATTGCTTTGCATATTCATTCCTTAACGAGTGGGTGACCGCATCAGCGACACCGGGAGTTTCAAGGTTGAAACCCATCAATCCGGCAGCCAGCCGTTGGCCCAGTACTGCAGGTTATCGCCGCGCAAGATAAAGTCGCGCAGCACCACTTCACGTAATTCGTCGCCCATCCGGTAACTGGCAATCGGGTCTGCCAGGTGCATGCGGATCGCCTCCAGCCATTCTTCGCTGCTGTTGGTGAGAATCCGCGTACAAGGCAAATGCCCCCGGTAAGCTTCGGTATCCGAGCAAATGACCGGATAGCCACACGCACCGTACTCCAGCAGGCGAAGGTTGCTCTTGCAGTCATTGAAAACATGAAACTCAAGCGGCGCCAGGGCCAGGTCAAGGTTCAGGCTGGCAAGCTTTGCCGGATACGCCGCCAGGCTCACGCCAGGATGGAACTCATGGATATAGGGCTTGAGCAGATCCGGGCACATGCCGAAGAAAACCCATTCGACTTCGTCAGCCAGTTCACGCACGACATCTGCAATGAGCTCCAGGTCGCCACGGTGGCTGGTGCCGCCGCCCCAACCGATACGCGGCTTGCTGGAGGTGGCACGCAGGCTTCTGAGCTGGTGCCACAGGCCGGCCGCCAACATGTTCGGCACCACGCGGATATCGTGGTGCATGCTGGACAAGACGTCCGCCAGCGGATGGGTGGAAACCACCACCCGATCACACTGGGCGATCCCCCGGCGTAGCAAGTCTTCGAGGTTGTCCGGCATATTGCGACGGTGTTCGTTTTTTTCCGGGACGTTGGCGATGTAGTCATCCAATTCGTAGATGCGCATGGCCTTGGAGTAATTCTTGACCTGGGCGATGTCCTTGAACTTGCCCACGTTATAGCGACCTTGAAGCACGATCACATCGGGTGACTGACGCTCGATATCGATGATCGAAGGCGTATCGTAGGCAACACGTCCCACGATCCGCCCTGCCGCTTCCAGTTCGAACAACGGCTGGCTGACACGGTAGTGCCCCACCGCCGAGGTATTGACCGCCATCCCCAGGATCGAAGGCACGTTGCGGGTAATCAAGGGATTCCAGCCGGTGCGGGGTCCGGGTTCGAGGCTGAAGCTTTTCCCGGTCAGGGTCAGGTTACGGTTGTAGGCAGGATCATTGGCGATCCTGGGCAACCAGCGCTGATAGAACGCCTCCTGTTCGAGCTCCAACCGCTGCTTCCAGGAGGCATCGCGACTGGCTTCCACGCCAGACGCCAGCACCACGTCACTGTAAGGGGTGGTAACGATCAGGTAACCGTTTTTCCCGACCTGCTGGCACAGTTCCAGGGCATTGATGCGCTGCGTCGTGATCGACTCATCGAACCCACCGGTCTCCTCCAGCACCTGCTTGCGCACCAACAGGCAGTGATCGCCGACAGCGCTCCAGTTCTGCACGGTCTGCAAGCGTTGCATATAGCCGCCTGACGTGACCGACTCGTTGACAAAGGCCCTGCCCGCCAGGCCACCGAGCCCCATGATCATGCCGGAATCGATGACCCGCCCTTGCTGGTTGAGTGTGCGGGGCCCGACGATGCCAACCTCGGGACGCTGCCCATGATTGAGCAGCTCGTCCAGCCAGGCGGCTTCCAGCACGATGCAATTGGGGTTGAGCAACAACAGGTATTCACCGCGGGCCTGCTGCACGGCGAAGTTGCGGATCACGGCTTCGTTGTCGCTTCCCGGGTGGGTGAATATTCGCAGGGTGTCGCTGCCCAATTCGGCCATTGCCCGCAACCAATGTTGCAGCTCGGCGTTCTCGCTGGCGTTATCGACGATGATGATTTCGTAGTGCGGATACGTGGTCGTGCTGATCAGGCTGTTGACGCAGCGTTCCAGCGCGCCCAGGTCATCCTTGACGCTGATGACGATCGACACCAGCGGCCGCTCGTCGAACAGATATTCGATGCGCGGGATCAACGCCAGGAGCGGCCCCGGATGCAGCCGGTGCGGTACGCCGATGCGCTGCAGGTGAGCGCCGACCAGCCGGGCGTTCTGCTCGATGACCTCGGGCAGCGAGAGCCATTGGGCGAACGAGAACATCGACTCGACCTGGACCTCGGGAATATGCCCAATGACTTGCGGCCCGTCCGTTTCCACCAGTCGCCAGACCAGGTCATGGGGGGCCAACTCGCCCAGGCTCGGATCGAACCCACCCGAGGCCAGGAATCGCTCGCGCTCGAACGCCAGTGTCCGACCGACATAGGGATAGCCGCGCATGAGGTCGACGTTGAAGTCGGGCTTGAAGATCGGCTCGGCCGATTTTTCATCCACCAGCGCGCCTTCATCGCTGTAGAGACAGACCGCACCCGGCGAACCGACAATCCGGTCGGCCATTATCAACAGCGCCGATTCGGTCAGGCGATCGCCGGCCTGCAGCAGGTAGAACCAGTCGGCACCGTCCAGCTGGGGCAGCAAGCCATTGAGCTGCTGCGCCCAATCTGCTTGCAGCCCAAGGCGCAGGACATGGTTGTCCAGTGACTGGCGACCATTGGACAACACCAGCACCGATTCGCAGGCATAGGCCTGGGCAGCAATACTCTGCAGGGTAATCCCCAGCGCATAGGCATCGTCCTGCGCGTCGATGATGACGGGGACTATCCTCGGACGATAGGCCCAGCGGGCGATCTGTCGAGACAGGACTTGCTTGCGCAATGGGCTGAAACGCCGGCACTCCAGCCACTGCACGTAGAGGTCTGCGTAGCTTTCGATGTCCGTACCGACTTGCGAACCGATAACGCCCTGCCGGGTCGCAATGATCGAGTAGACGTTGACCTCCTCCCACTCCGGTGCCCCCGGCTCCTTGGGCTGCCCCAGCGTCTGGTAACGCACCCAGCCACTGGCGGGCGCCGGCTCGCCACTGCGCTGGGCGAGCATTTCCTTGAGCCATGTCAGTTCCACCGTGGCCGCATCGAGCATCTTGGGCTGACGCCCCAGGCGATCCGGATGCAACCGCTGGCCGCTGCCCTCGGCATAAAGCTGGACCAGGTTGCCGCGGCGCAACAGGCAGATGAACAGGGCGAAATCGAGGACAGCCTCGAAACCTTCACCGGCCCGCGCCAACGCGGGCAGCAAGGCCTCGGCATCGGTGCGGCGCATTAACGCACCACTGAAGCCGCCGAGAATATTGCGGGTGGTTTTTTCAAAATACGCCAGCATGTCAGTGCCGTTGAACAGCGCATCGAACTGGGTGATGCCGGTGTTTTCCAAGCGGATCGGCAAGGCGTAATTGTCGGCATCGATCAGGTGATGCTTGCTGACCACCAACGACACTTGCGCATGCTCCTGCAGCATCGCCGCCTGCTGGCTGACGCAGAGCGGCAACAACTGGTCGTCATCGCACAGGAACTTGATGAATTCGCCCCGGGACTCTTCAAGGCAGCGCAACAGGTTCTGCTGGAATCCCAGCCGCTGCGGGTTACGCAGGTAGCGCACGGGGACGTTGGAACCCGCGCCCAGGGTCTGGACAATCTGCTCGACTTCATCGGTGCGACAGTCGTCGCAGATGACAATCTCCAGGTTCTCGTAGGTCTGGTCGAGCGCACTTTGCAAAGCGAGAGTGAAAAAGCGTGGGTTGAACGCGGGGATGGCAATACTGACAAGAGGAGCTGATTTCACACGCATGGCTCTCAACCGGCGGGCGTCAACTCAGGCGAGAGCAGGACGTCCTGAATCGTATAAGGAGCGAGTCAGGGACCGCGCTGGCGTCACGGTCCCTGCCCCGGATCAGATTTTGTTGAACAGACCCAATTGAGCGATCTTGCTGAACGCCAACTGCGATGCCTGCAGCATAGTCTGCTGCAAGGTCAGGCGCGTCATCACTTCGGCCGGGTCGGAATCACGAATCGCCGACTGGGTCTGGGAGTTGGCCAACACAAAACTCTGGTTGGTGTCGCTCTGGGTGTCGAGGGACTGGCCACGACCACCGACCGAACTCAACGCGCTGGTCAGCTGGTCAGTGCCGCTGGCCAGGTTACCCATGGCCGAAGCCAGCGCCGCGTTCAGTTTCTGGCCGGCGATGTTGTTGCCATCGACGGGCGTTTCCAATGCCGAGCGCAACTGGTTCACGGTGTCCAGGATGTTCTGGGTCTCGTGGGTGTTGACCGCGATGCTGAACTGATCGTCGGCGGCCGGGGCACCGTTGAGCGTGAAGCTCACGCCGGAGGCGGTCGCGACGTTGCCTGCCAGGGTGCCGCTGGATACCGGCTTGCTGTCGGCGGTCAGTGGCGCGGCGTACAGGTCGAAATCCGTGGCACTGGTGAATTTCATCACGGCCGACCCCGACGGGAAACTGGCGTGGTAGGCCACCGGGTCGGTGATGGTGCTGCCGGTGATCTGGGTCGTCGTGGTGTTGCCCGGGCTGCGGGCCGGCGTGAAGCTGTCGGGCTTGGCCGCCAGGGTGAAGGTATGACCAGGCAGCACCGTGCCGGCCGCGTCGCCCGTATGAAGGTTGACGTTCAAGGTCAGGTCGACACCGCGAAAGCTCACGGTCTGCCCGGCCTGGGTGTTGGGGTTGATGACGCCGCCCTTGCTGGCTTCGGCCGTCACGTCGTTGCCGCTCGAATCGGTGATTTTCAACTGAGTGCCGCTGGCGAACTCCACGGTGTACGGTTCACCGCTGCGGAACTGGCTGTTGTAAGTCACTGCGGACGAGACCTGGCCGTTGGTCAACACCACGCGACCATCATCCACCGCTGGCGCAGTCATGGTGACCTGGCTACGGCTGGTGTTGACGGCTTGCTGGAATGCTTCCCAGCCGGTGCTGTTGGTGGCCATGGACATGGTGTCGCCGATCGGCAGGTCCAAGGTGACCTGGTCGCCGTTGTAGCTGTAGGTGCCGTCGTCGTTGCGGGTGAACGGCACGACATCGCCCTTGGAGCCGGCAAAGATGTACTTGCCGTTCTCGTCCTTGGTGTTCATCAGGCTCAGCAGTTGCTCTTCGATCGACCCCAATTCCGAGGCCACCGCCTTGCGGTCGGAGTCGGTGTAGGCGGCGTTGCCGGCGCTGACGGCCAATTCCTTGGCGCGTTGCAGCACGTTGCCGATGCTGGTCATGACCGCTTCGGTGGTGCCCAGGGTCGCCTTGATCGTGGTGACGTTCGCTTCGTATTGCGAAAGCATCGACGCCTGGTTGCCCAGTTGCAGCAGACGCGAAGCGCCCACCGGATCATCGGCGGCCGTGTTCACCCGTACCAGGCTGCTGGCCTCTTCGCTGGTCTTGACCACATTGGCGAAGTTCTTCTGGTAGTTCGCAGCCGTGCTTTCGTAAAACTGAGAGGTAGAAATGCGCATGGGCTACGGGTCCTTAAAGACTGTTGATCAATGTGCTGAAGATTTGTTGCGCAGCCTTGATGATCTGCGAAGACGCGGTGTAGTACTGCTGGAACTTGACCAGGTTGCCGGTTTCTTCGTCCAGGTCCACGCCCGACAGCGAGTCGCGGGCGCTCTTGGCGTTGTTCAGGATGGCGCCGGTGGCGGCGCTGTCCAGCTTGCCCTGGGCGGCCTTGGCACCGACACCTTCCACCAGCTTGCCGTAGGCATCGTTCAGGGAAATGCCCTTGCTGCCGGAATTGGTGTCCACGGTCTTGGCGGTCTGCAAACCGGCCAGGACGGTGCCGTTACGGTTGTCCAGGCTGCCGGCCTGGCTGAGGCTGATGTTGATGCCCGCCCCCTGGGAAGGCGCGCCGGCGATGGACATGTCGAACGAGACGGTACGCTGCACCGGCGGGACGGACGAGTCCATGATCGGGTTGCCGCTGGCGTCCTTGAGTGGAACGCTCAGGCTCAGGGTGTTGCTCTGGCCAGGCTTGATCGTGCCGCTGCTGATCGTGCCGCCCTTGGCATCGAGCAACTGGTAACCCTGGCTCGTGCCGTCAGCGGAGGTCGCGCCGAACACCACCTTGACCGGCATCGAGTTCTGGATGCCGTTCTGGATGATGCTGGTGGTGGCTTCGTCGTAGATGTCCAGTTTGGTGGTCATCGCCGGCTGGCCACTGGCCGGAATGGTCAGCGTGCCACTGCCGCCCGCTGCGATGGCGGCGCCCAACGGCGCGGCAATCGCCAGCCGCTTGGAATCGGTCATCTCGGTCTTGATGCTGCCCGCCGCATTGCGGGTCGGGGTGATCTTGAACGAGTCGCCGGCGGCCGCGGTGCCGTTGGCGAAGGTCAGCGAGAAGCCATCGACCACCGGTGGCGGCGTGGTCGCGGTGTTGAACGCGCCCATCGAGGTGCCATCGGGCAGGCGCTGGACGGTGTAGTCGCTGCCGCTGGTAAAGGTGATCTTGTAGTCGTTGGTGGTCAGCTTGCCGGTGTCCTCGATGGACACGTTGAAGTTGCCGGCGCCGGCGCTGTTGTTCAGGGCGGCGACGCTGCGCTGGCTCATCTGCGCGGCACTGTTGATGCTGCTGAACAGGTTGGAACCGAAGGCACCGTTCTTGTCGATACCCGAGGCCTGGATGCTGTTCATCTGGTCGGCGACGACCAGCGCCACACGGCCCAGCTCGTTCATGGCCGGGTCGAGCACGGTGCTGCGGTAGCGCATCAGGCCACCGATCTCACCGCCGGTCAGCACCTGGGTCAGGTCCATGGAACTGGAGCCACTGTTGAGCTGGATGCCGATGCGCCCCGGATCGTTCTTGTCCGGCACCGCTTGCAGGGTGTTGGTGATGTTGCCCATCACCAGCGGCTGGCCGGAACCGAGGTAGATATCCAGGCTGTTGCCGTTCTCCACGACCTGGGTGCCGGTGAAGGTCGACAGCTGGCGAATGGCTTCGCCGCGCGAGTCCAGCAGGTCATTGGGCGCACCGCCCGAGTTGGAGACTTCGGAGATCTTCTTGTTCAACTGGGAAATGGTGGTGGCCAGGCTATTGATCTGGTCGACCATGTTCGACAGGTTGCCGTTGATGTTGTCGTTCTGCGCGGTCAACTGGCTGGCCACCGAGTTGAAGCGGTTGCTCAGGGCCTGGGCATCGCTGAGCAGCAACTGGCGGGAAGCGTCGTCGCCCGGCTTGGCATTGACGTTCTGCACCGAGGCGAAAAACTTGGTCAGTGCGCCGTTCAGGCCGGTGCCGCTGTCGGACAACAGGGAATCGAGCGGCGTGATCTGCCCCTGATAGGCCGCCGCATCGCTGTTGAGCGAGGTGGTGGTCTTGAGCTGTGCTTCGAGGTAGGAGTTATACACCCGACGCACGTCGGCCAGGGTGGTGCCAGAGCCGATGAACACGTTGCCGTACTGGTTCGACGCCTTGGTCGTCTGCACGGTCTGCTGACGCGAATACCCGGCGGTATCGACGTTGGCAATGTTGTTACCCGTGGTCACCAACGCGGTCTGGCTTGTGGACAGACCTGACATCCCTATATTGAGCAAACTCATGGTTCAGACCTTATAACGTCGTGGTGGCGCCTGCCGATGCGTAGTTCTGGTAACTCGTCATCTGCCGGGCTATATGCGAAATCTTGCGGGCGTAGTTCGGGTCGGTGGCGTAACCGGCCTTCTGCAACTCGCGTACAAACTGTTCGGGGTTATCGGCCGACTTCAGCACATCTTGATAGCGGCTGTTGCTCTGCAACAGATTGACCAGGTCGTGGAAGCTGTCGCGATAGGACGCGTAGGAACGGAACTCGGCCGTCTCCTTGACCATCTCGCCATTGCGAAACTCGCTGGTGATCGCCCGCGCCGAATCGCCTTTCCAGTTCTGGCTCGCCTTGATGCCGAAGAGGTTGTGGCTGCTGCTGCCATCGGGCTGGCGCATGACGGATTTGCCCCAACCGGTTTCCAGGGCCGCCTGGGCCACCAGGTAGCGTGGGTCGACACCGATGCGGTCCGCAGCTTCCTTGGCCATCGGCAACATGGCGTTGACGAATTCGTCGGCATCGCGGAAAGCCTTGCGCGCCGGTGCCAATGGCGGCTGCGCGACGGCACGGCCGTAGACCTGCATGTCCGGTTTCGCGTCGGCCGCCTTGAGCGCGGCCAGCCAGTCGCCGTTGCCCAGCTCGCCGGTCGCCGGCTTGACGGCGGCGACAGCACGATCGGGCAGCAGGTTCTGCGCCGGGGCCTCGGCATTGACCGAGGCCGAAGGCACCAGGCCCGCGAGCAGGCGGTCGGCCAGCTTCGGCGGCAGGGCCAGGCGACGCTGGTTGAGCAGTTCCATGTCGTTGCGATGACCACCCTCGGCGCCCTGCGGCGCACTGACGGCCCGCGAGGCCCACAGTGGACGCTGGCCGCTGGTGCGCGACAACGGGCCGTCCGTGGGCAGGGTGCCGGCGGCAACCGGGGTCGGCACGGCTGCCTTGGTCGCCTTGTCCAGCGCCTCTTGCTGCTTGGCCGCCGACAGCGTGGCCGCTTCGCCCGGGGCCAGCGGCTTGTTCTTGGACATCTGGCGCAACAGCACGTCGGCCAGGCCGATACCGCCGCCTTCGCGGGACATGGAAACGGCCAACTGCTGGTCGTACATTTCCTGGTACTGCTTGGCTTCAGGCGTATTCATCGGATTGTCCTTGCCCAGGGCCTCGGTGGCCGAACGCATGGACTTGAGCATTTCGCCGAGGAACAGCGACTCGAATTCCTGCGCCACCTTGCGCAGGTTGCCATCGCTGTTCTTGTCGCCAACCTTGAGTTGGTTCAAGCGGTTCAGGTCCGAGTAGGACGCCGAGTCGCCGCTGGTCAAAGCGCCCTTGCGCATATCCATGGCTCGACCCTCAGATCACGATCAGGTCGGCTTGCAACGCGCCGGCCTGCTTCAAGGCTTCGAGGATCGCCATCAAGTCGCCCGGTGCCGCGCCGACCTGGTTCACCGCCCGGACGATTTCATCCAGGGTGGTGCCCGGGCCGAACTTGAACATCGGCTTGGCTTCCTGCTCGGCATTGACCCGCGACCGCGGCACGACGGCGGTCTGGCCGTTGGACAACGGACCCGGCTGGCTGACGATCGGGTCTTCGGTGATGGTCACGGTCAGGCTGCCGTGGGTCACGGCGGCCGGTGAAACCTTGACGTTCTGGCCGATCACGATGGTACCGGTGCGCGAATTGATGATGACTTTCGCCACGGCCTGGCCCGGATCGACTTCGAGGTTTTCCAGGATCGACAGGTAGTCGACCCGCTGGCTCGGATCCAGCGGCGCGGTGACCCGGATCGAGCCGCCGTCGATGGCCTGGGCCACGCCTGGGCCGAGCATGTCGTTGATCTTGTCGACGATGCGCTTGGCGGTGGTGAAGTCGGAACGGTTGAGGTTCAGCGTCAGGCTGTTGCCCTGGTTGAAACCACTCGGCACCGCACGTTCCACCGACGCACCGCCAGGGATGCGACCGGCCGACGGAACATTGACAGTGATCTTCGAACCGTCGCGCCCCTCGGCGTCGAAGCCGCCCACCACCAGGTTGCCCTGGGCGATGGCGTAGACGTTGCCGTCGATACCCTTGAGCGGCGTCAGCAGCAAGGTACCGCCGCGCAGGCTCTTGGAGTTACCGATGGACGAAACGGTGATATCCACCTGCTGGCCGGGCTTGGCGAAAGCCGGCAGGTCGGCACTGACCGACACCGCCGCGACGTTCTTCAACTGCACGTTGCCGGAACCGGCCGGCACCTTGATGCCGAACTGCGACAACATGTTGTTGAAGGTCTGCAGCGTGAACGGGGTCTGGGTGGTCTGGTCACCGGTGCCATTGAGGCCCACGACCAGGCCGTAGCCGATCAACTGGTTGGAGCGCACGCCGGAAATGCTGGCGATGTCCTTCAGGCGCTCGGCTTGAGCGGCGAAGGCTGCCGACATCATCAGCGCACCGAGCAACAGCTGTTTAAGATTCAACGGGGCCACCTAGAAAGGGAACTTCGGGCTGAGGAAGAAACGATCGAACCAACCGGGCTGACTGGCATCGGCGAAGGCACCGGTGCCCGAATAGGTAATGCGCGCATCAGCCACGCGGGTGGACGAAACGGTGTTGTCGGTGGCGATGTCGTCGGCACGAACCATGCCGGCGATGCGCACCAGTTCGTCACCGGTGTTGAGGGTCAGCCACTTCTCGCCCCGCACGACGATGATGCCGTTGGGCAGCACGTCGGCGACGGTCACGGTGATCGAACCGGTCAGGCTGTTGCTCTGGCCGGACTTGCTGTCGCCCTTGGTCGCCCGGTCGGCGTTGTAGCCGGCATTGAGGCTCAGGTCGTTGCTGCCGATCGGGTTGTTGGTGGTCAGGCTGGAACCGAACAGCGAGGTCAGGCCGACGCTGGTGGCGCTGGTCTTGTCCATCTGCGAGTTGGCGTTCTTGCTGGCCTGGGTCCGCTCGTTCAGGGTGATGGTGATGATGTCACCGACCCGGAATGCCTTGCGGTCGCTGTACAGGTTCTGCTCGAAGCCGGCCTGGTAGATCGAGCCATTGTTGGCCGCAGCCGGCAACGGTGTACGCGGCAACACCGGCGCGTAGTACGGGTCATTGGGCCTGGGCGTTGGCGCGACACAACCCGCAAGCGCGGTGATCCCACTCAATGCCAGTACAGATACAAAGCGTTTCATGACCCTACCTCTCGGTGTTGCAGGCGACCTACGGGCCGCCCTGTCTACGTAAGTACAGATGTTGGGACGATTACAGATTCTGCGTGACGAACGAGAGCATCTGGTCGGCGGTGGAGATCACCTTGGAGTTCATTTCGTAGGCGCGCTGGGTGGTGATCATGTTGACCATCTCCTCGACCGTGCTCACGTTGGAGGTTTCCAGGGTGTTCTGCAGCGTGGTGCCGAAACCGTTCAGGCCCGGGGTGCCGATTTGCGGCGCGCCACTGGCGGCGGTCTCCAGGAACAGGTTGTTGCCCACGGCCTGCAAGCCGGCCGGATTGATGAAGTCGGCGGTCTGCAGGTTGCCGATCACCTGGGCGGCCGGGTTGCCTGCCACGGTGATGGACACGGTACCGTCGCGGCCCACGGTGAAGGTCTGGGCATCGTTCGGGATGATGATGGCCGGTTCCAGGGCGAAACCGCTGGCATTGACGATCTGGCCATTGGAGTCGAGGTGGAAGGTACCGTCACGGGTGTAGGACGTGGTGCCGTCCGGCTGCAGGATCTGGAAGAAACCGCGACCGTCGATGGCCATGTCCAGCGGCTGCTCGGTGGTTTGCAGGCTACCGGCGTTGAAGTTCTTCTGGGTGCCGACGATGCGCACACCGGTACCCACTTGCAGGCCCGACGGCAGCTCGCTGTCCTGGGTCGACTGGGCACCTGGCTGACGCTTGACCTGGTACAGCAGGTCCTGGAACTCGGCACGATCACGCTTGAAACCCGTGGTCGAGACGTTCGCCAGGTTGTTGGAAATGGTGGTCAGGTTGGTGTCCTGGGCGGACAAACCTGTTTTGGCAACCCACAAAGCCGGAAGCATTCGATTCTCCTCGTACGCCTGATTATCGGCGCGACGCTGTCATTAATAGTTAGATCTGCAAGACCCGAGCCATAGCCTCATCGCCTTCTTTGGCGGTGTTCATCATCTTCACGTGAAGCTCGAACTGCTTGGCCAGGGCCAGGACCGAGGTCATCTCGTCCACGGCATTGACGTTGCTCGCTTCCTGGAACCCCGAGACCAACTGCACGTTGGCATCGATGGGTGCCGGCTGGCCGTCCTTGGTCCGGATCGAACCGTCCAGGCCCTTGGTCATGTTCTTGAGGTCCGGATTGACCAGCTTGATGCGGTCCACCTCGGCCATTACCCGCGGGCCTTCGCCCATGGCGCGGATGCTGATGGTGCCGTCCTGGCCGATTTCGATCTTCTGCTCCGGCGGCACGGCGATGGGACCGCCGTTGCCCATCACCGGCATGCCGTTGCCGGCCCGCAGCACGCCCAGGGCGTCAACATTGAGGCTGCCGGTGCGCACGTAGCTTTCACCACCGTCGGGATTCTGTACCGCCATCCAGCCCGGACCGCTGACCGCCACGTCGAGGTCGCGACCGGTTTCCACCAACGCGCCCGGTGTGAAGTCCGTGGCAGGTCGCTCGGACATGGCAAACGCCCGCGCCGGAAAGCTGTCGCCGAACACCGGCATCGAGCGCGCCTGCTCCAGGTCTTTCTGGAAACCATTGGTGGAAATGTTCGCCAGGTTGTTGGCATGGGCCCGTTGCGCCAGTGCGTTCTGGCTGGCGCCGGTCATTGCCACATAAAGGTACTTGTCCACTGTCGTTCCTCTGCATGCCGGACGTTTGCCGTCCACTGCTGTGTTGCACAGCCTTAAGCAATTTGCAGACCAACTTTTTTCTGGCGGGCCAAGGCCCGGTAAACAAAGGGCCTGGGGGATTTACAGAGGATAGGTTGAGGGTGTCGAAGTCGAAAAACCGGCGGTGTTATGCCGCTAGGTGGCAAGGCCTGGCACCTGGCCTGATGCCAGGCGCCTCATCGGCTGGCGGAGGTCAGGCCTTTGCCAAGGCATCGCCCAACACACCCACCACCTGCTCCTGGTGCTCATGGGTCAAGCCGAGCCACATGGGCAAACGCAACAGGCGCTCGGAATAGCCGTCAGTCACCTCCATCGACCCCTGCACGCGTCCATAACGCAGGCCACCGGGCGATGAATGCAGCGGCACGTAATGGAACACCGCGTAGATGGCATGTCGCTTGAGCTCTTCGAGGACGGCCTGGCGCTCGACGCCCGGGGCGAGGATCACGTAGTACATGTGCGCGTTGTGCTGGCAGTTTTCAGGCACTATCGGACGCCGCAGCGCCCCTTGCCGCTCAAGCGTCGCCAGCGCCGCATGGTAATTGTCCCAGAGGGCCAGGCGGCGGTTGGTGATGGCTTGCGCCTCTTCCAACTGGGCCCAGAGGAACGCGGCCGTCATTTCCCCCGGCAGGAACGAGGAGCCCACTTCCTGCCACGTGTACTTGTCTACTTCACCCCGGAAGAACCGGCTGCGATCGGTGCCTTTTTCCCGGATGATCTCGGCCCGCAACGCCAACGCGGGATCATTGACCAGCAAGGCCCCGCCCTCCCCCGAAATCACGTTCTTGGTTTCGTGAAAGCTGAAGGCCCCCAGGTCACCGATACTGCCCAGCGCCCGCCCCTTGTAGGTCGACATCACACCTTGCGCGGCGTCTTCCACCACGGCCAGCCCATGCCTGCGGGCAATGGCCAGGATCTCGTCCATCTCGCAGGCCACGCCTGCGTAGTGCACAGGTACGATGGCCTTGGTCCGTGGCGTGATCGCCGCCTCGATCAGGCGCTCGTCCAGGTTCAGGGTGTCGGGCCGCACATCGACGAAGACCGGCACCGCGCCGCGCAACACGAAGGCATTGGCGGTGGAGACGAACGTATACGACGGCAGGATGACTTCATCGCCAGGCTGGATATCCAGCAGCAACGCCGTCATTTCCAGGGCCGCGGTGCATGAATGGGTCAGCAGGGCCTTGTTGCTGCCCGTTTGCGCCTCCAGCCAGCGATGACACCGCTTGGTGAAGGGGCCATCGCCGGCGAGCATGTTGCCGAACTTGGCCTGGGCGATGTAATCCAGTTCCTTGCCGGTCATGTAAGGGCGATTGAAGAAGATCGTTTCTTTGCTCATTGCAAACTTCCCTGGATGGGCATGGTCATGGGTGGCGCGCAGGACAAAACCTCAAACCGCACTGATCCGCCCACCTATCTGGCTGCCTGTATCAAGATTTTCATAGAAGTACGGAGTGAATCCGGCTCGCTTCATCGCCTGCTGGGTTTCAACGATGTCGTATTCAACCCGGTGCAGCTCGAACGCCTCACCGTCCCAGGTGGCGAAACCGGCCCGAGCGTCACCATCACGGGGCTGGCCGACTGAACCAGGGTTGCAGTAGACCTTGCCTTCGCCGCTCCACAGGTACTGGACATGAGTATGGCCCGAGGCGAAGTAGCGGCCAGGCAAGGGCGAAAAATACGCCTGCGAAGGTCGCACGTACTCATCCAACGGATCGTTCCAGCCACCGTGGACGATGCTCACCCCCTGTTGGTTCGAGCGCTGCGCAAGCGAGCCCAGCCAGGCCAGGTTCTGCGCCGTGACGACGCCTTGCTGGTAGTCCAGGCAGGCATTGGCGCTGTTGGAACGAGGGCATCGCTCGTGCTTGGCCAGGTACCAGTCGTGGTTGCCCATCACCGAGAAGACGTCCCGCTCGCGCAGGGCGTCGCAGCATTCATTGACCTGGCTGTAGTAACCGGCGGTGTCGCCCAAGCAGATGATCTGTGTAACACCCAGTTCGTCGAGCTTGGCCAGCACTGTCCGAAGGGCGCTGTAATTGCCATGTACGTCAGAAATGATCCCGATCATAGACAATGAAGTCCTCTATATAACGAACAGCGAAACCACTGCGCAGCGTAGGCCGGGCCAGCGTCTTGCCGTGCAGGTAATAGTCCAGGCACATGGCCGCCTCGTTGTAGCCGAATGCGCGGCGTATCGAACTGGTCGAGGAGATCCGCGGATTGATCTCCAGCAGGCTCCAGGAACCGTCGCCGCCACGCCGGAACTGCAAGTTGGTCGGCCCCTCAGGCTTGAAGGCACGGCATAACCTGACCACCACCTGTTCCAGCGAATCGTCCTGATACACCCAAGCCTTGGCGGTGGAGCCATCCGAGGCCAGGCGGCGCTGGAAGGCAATGATCGGCCCGGGGTCGCCGCGACCGTCGCCAAACGCCGCCACGGTGAACTCGTCGGCCGCGCTGCCAATGATCGGTTGGGCCATGAGGTACTCACCCAGCAACGGCGCGTGAGGCGTGAAGTCGCGCTCCTCGCGAACCCAGACCAACCCCTTGGAAGCGTAGCTCCTGCGCGGCTTGAGCAGGAACGGCAGGCCCAGCGCGGCCGTGAGCGAATGAAAGTCCCCGGACAGCAGGCTGGGAATACGGCAGGCATCCCCCAGCGCCACCAGCGCCTGGTCCATGGCCCATTTATCCCGGGAAAGGTCGATCAGGTGCGAATTGTTGAGCACCACCCGGCAGTCAAGCGTGGCCAACAACGCGCGGTTGTCCGACAGCCAATGGAGGTCCTGTTCGATCCCCGGAATCAGCAGGTCAACCTTGTGCCGGGCCAGGGTGTCGCCCAGCCATTGGCCATATCCCGGGTCAGCGGTCAGCGGGGCTTGCTCGAATGCATCGCTCCAGGCGCGCCCGACAGCGTCGTCGTAGATATCGGTGCCGATCAGCCGGACAGAGGCATCCGCCGCACGCAAGGACTTGAGCAGGCCATAGCCCATGATGGCCCCTACGCCAGTCACCATGACGGTCTTCATGCCAGGGTCTCCCGGTGCGCTCGCATCAACTCGAATCCCTGGCGAATGTCGATTCGCGGGGTGAAACCCGTTTGCTCGTGGAGCGCCTGCAAATCGTCGAAGGGCGGCAGGTCGGGGATGTCGTTTTTTTCCGCCAGGAAGCGGACGTCCAGCGGCTTGCCAAATGCTTCGAACGCGGCCTGGGCGATCTCGGAAAGACGCGGGGATTGCGGATGGCCGCAGTTGAACAGCCCTGTAATGCCGTGGGTCGCTACCCGTGCGCAGAGCTCGGC
This sequence comes from Pseudomonas sp. MS646, assembly GCF_036693845.1. Lineage (NCBI taxonomy): Bacteria > Pseudomonadati > Pseudomonadota > Gammaproteobacteria > Pseudomonadales > Pseudomonadaceae > Pseudomonas > Pseudomonas sp. MS646. Next base: position 1,721,592 of record NZ_CP144763.1, on the reverse strand, counting down.
AAGGTCGTTCAGGTGCAGGTAGTTGCGCTTGGCGTCGTTGCGGCCATACAGCTCGACGGCCTGCCCGGCTTGCGCTTTGTCGGCCATGGCATACAACAGCGGTTGATGAGACCGGCACTGCTCGTCACTGCCGTAGACCTGGCTGATACGCAGGATGCTCAACGCCATGCCGCGCTCCTGGCAATACAGGCTCGCCACTTCCTCGGCATGGCGCTTGGACAGCGAGTAGATGCCAAAGTAGGGATCCGTCACCTGGTCGCAGGCTGAACGCGACGACAGCAAGATGAAATGGCGGGCCCCGCATTGTTCCGCCAGGCGACAGGCCGCCAGCGTACCCACGCTGTTGACCAGCTCGGCGCGAACCAGCTCATCCGGCTGGCGCCCGCCGAAATCGGCAGCGGCCAACACGACAACGTCGAAGCGCTCATCGCAGGCGACGGGCGCCTGGGCACTCAAGTCGAAGGCGATGTCGGCATCCCGGCGCCCCGCCAACCTGACCTGGCCATGGCGCGACAAGCCGCGAGCAACCGCCTGGCCGATGACCGAGGTACTTCCGATGACCAGGCTTCTCATGACGCAGCGACTGTCGCTTCGAGCATGAGCGCGCAACTGAGCTCCGGGTAATCGATCCCCACGGTGCACATGGCCTGGACGATGTCCGCCCCCAGGTTCAATTCCTTCAGTTGACCGGTGGTGAAAGGCTTGAGGAACACGCCTTCCTTGCGCACCACCTCAAGCCCTGCGGCTTGCAGCTCGGCCGTCAGGGACTGTAGCGAATAGCTGCGCACATGACCCAGTTCCAGATCGCCGCTGCCCAGCGCCATCATGTCGTCAAGCAACCCGGCAGCATGGCCGAAGCGCCGATGCAGGGACTCGCCATTGGGCACCAGCACGAAGCAACGCCCCCCCGGCGCCAGGAAACGCTTGAACCGTTGCAGCACGACCTGCGGATCATCGACGTGCTCAAGCACGAAGCCCATCACAATGAGATCGAAACGCTGGTCGGTGTCGAAGGTCTCGAAATAACTTTCGACAATCTCGGCCGGGCTGTCCGGGTACTGGGCCTTGAACTGGGCGATCACCGAGGCGGAGCCGTCGATGACCGTGTGTTTGCTAAAGAACTTCGAGAAGCGATGGGTACTGAAACCATGGCCCACGCCGAGCTCCAGCAGGCTTTGCGCCTGGGTGCACAGCGCCATGATGCGTTGGGGATACCAATTGAGAATGATGTTGTTGTCATACGCATAGCCAAAGCTGTCGCTGTAGGCGGCGATGAAGGTATCAAGATCGTTGCTCATGTCACTGCACTCCGCTGGGCGGCCAAATAGTCATCGGTACGGTTCAATCAGCCAGCCAGGCCTGTCGCCAGGCGTCCAGGCGCTCACCTTCGAGCAGCCACTGGGTACGCACGGCCGACTGCAAGGCGTCTCCCAGGGTCGCCGAGGCCTCACGATCCTCCAGGTGCAGGCGAATCGTGCGGATCCAGTCTTGCGCCTCGTTGCTCACGCGCGACAGCGGCAATACCTCGCCACCGACAAACCCCGGCACCCGGCTGCAAATGACCGGATGCCCGCAAGCGGCATGCTGCAGGACGCGCAGGTCGGCCGAGCAGGCGTTGCCCAGGGTTTCGGCCATCGGTACCAAGGCAAGATCAAGGTTCAACGCGGCCAGGGCGCCCGCCAACTGCTGCTGCCCGACACCCGGGTGCAGTTCTGCCACGAAAGGCCGCATGGCCGCCGGACAGTCGCCCAGCACCACCCAGTCCACTTCGCCGGCCAACGCTGGCAGCACATCGGCCAACAGCTCGGCGTCCTTGCCACCCAGCCAGCCCAGGCGCGGCCTGACGCCTACGGCACGCTTGCTCTGCAGGCGCCCCCAGGCGGCCGGCAGCAGGGTTTCCACCAGGCGAATATCATCGTGCTGGCCCTGCAACAGTTCGGCCAGCGTCGGTGAAGAGACCAATACCCGATCGGCCTGTAGCAGCCCGAACCGCAGGCGCTCCAACAGCTCATCGGCCGAGTCATCACCCTTCAATTCCATCTGCGGCAAGTAACCGTCCAGGTCGTAGACCGTGAACGCTTTGGAAAACGCCCTCAGGCGGCTCAGGGCCAACAGCCCCGCGTCATCCAGAGGCCGCTGCAACACCACGGTGGCCGGCGCCAGGCGCTCGATCTCCACCGCCGACAACACCGTTGAAACCGCCGTACCCTCGACCTGCCCGGCTTCCAGCATGGCCCGCAACGGCTGGATCAGCCGCGAGTGCCCCGTCGCCTGCGGGTCAGTGATGCAAACCAGCAGCCTCGGCACGCTGCCTTGCAGCGGATACCAGCTCAGGTCGTTGTTTTCCAGGGTAAAGCCCTCACCGGCACGCAGCGAGAAATTGGCGTTGTAGCCAGGGTCGCGGGCCAACTGCGGCATCCAGCGGGCGAACAATGCGTCCTCCTGCTCGCGGCTCGCACGGGGGGCCGGCAGCGGGTCGACCAACAGGCGTGTGAAAGGCGTCCAGACGTTCAGGTACCCCGCCTGGTACAACTTCAGGCACAGGTCGATAGAGGTCCAGGGCGCCAACAACGGATCGGTGTCGAAGCCGCCCGCTTCGAGGAACAACGCCCGACGCAGCATCAGGCACTCACCGTCCACCGCGCAGCAGCTCTGCTCAAGCCCCAGCCGCCCCATGTAGCCCGCCACCTGGGATGACACACCCTCGAAAGCCCGACCGACCGTTCCTCCCAACCCCAGCACCAGGCCCGCCTGGCGAATGCGCCCCTGGTTGTCCTGGGACTTGCCGCCCACGGCGCCGACTTCCGGGCGCTGGGCCTGGTTGAGCAACGCGTGCAACCAGCCGGGCTCCAGCACGGCGGCATGGGCATCGAGCCACAGCAGGTACTCGCCACGCGCTTCCTGCGCCGCCGCATTGCACATGGCCGCACGGGATTGTCCCGGCATGAAACGCAACACCTGGAAACGGCCTTCGCCCATCTCCTCGACCAGCGCCAGCCACTCCAGCAAGGCAGGGTCGTCGCCGCCCGGCTCGACCAGCAAGACTTCGAAGTCCACGGCGCTGGTCTGGATCAGCAGGCTTTCCAGGCAACGCTGGAAATTGACCAGTTGCCCTTCGAGGTAGATCACAATGCTGACCGAGGCCTGGCGCTCATGGCCGTAGTCGATGCGGTAGCCGCCGGGCTGCATGTCCAGGGCGATCGCCTGCCCTTGAACGTAGCCACGCGCCTGCAGATGCGCGTCGATGACCGCACGCTCATCGGCGCAGTCCGACGGCCTCGGCTCGTTGCCGATCAGCAGGGGCTCGCTGACATGCCCCACGCTCTGCCCACCTTGCTCGCTGATCAGGCGCAACTGATAGGCCAGCTCAAAGGCTCCGCCGCAGGTCTCGTCAAAACCGCACAGCTGCACCAGCGCTTCGCGACGGTACATCCAGTGACGGGAAAAACTGGCCGGGTTGGCCAACAGCAAGTCCAGGTTCAGATCGGGGCGCAGCGCGACATTGACCACGCCAGCCATGCGCAGCGCCTCGTCGGCGTACACCGCCAGGCAATTGTCGGGGGCGTCGAGCAGGTTGAGCGCCGTCACCTGCAAGCCTGCGGCCACGAACTCCTCCCCCGCCTCGACCATCATCACCCAGTCGCTCTGGATGCCAGCGAGCAAGCCATTGATCGCAGTCACCGGCTGCCTCGGATCACAGGCCAACCACTGGACGTTGGCGCGCGCCGGATCGACGCTGCCCATCACGCACACATGGATGCGCTGGTACAACTGTCGATCCAGGCTGTCGAGGGTGTGCGCCAATGCAAGCGGGTTGCCGTCATCGCGGACCAGGACCGTGAAGCTGGGGGCCGTTGGGATCGCCAAGCGCTCGTTGACCAGGCGCAACTGCTGGGCCGTCGGGTAGCGCTGGCGCAACCAGTCGAGCGCCCCCAGGCGGTTGCCGACGGCTTCCCGGGCGGCGGTCGCCTGGGTCCGGGCAATGAACACATCCAGTTGCTGCCAGAAAGACGCGGTGCGCTCAACGTAACGCGGCAAAGCGTCACCGAGGCTGGCCCGGGCATGCGCCAACGGGTCCGGCTGGTCGAGCATGGCAAAGCCCACACTGCCGAAGAAACTGGTGTCGAGCAGCGGCTGGTCGACGCCATGCCCCGGAATGAAGATCACCGGGCAGCCGCACAGCACCGCCATCACGCAGGTCATCGACCACTCGTAGGAATACATCACCTCGGCCTTGCGCAACACCTTGGCCAACTCAGGCAGGGTCAGCGGATTGGCCATACTCAGCAGACGAATGTCGGCGGGCAGTTGCGCGTAGTCGATCTTTTCCAGCGGGTGGCGGTTCTGATAGAGATAGCTACCCTCGCGCACAGCATCGGTGCCCACGCTGGAGAACATTTCGATGTCGATGGTCGGCAGGCACAGCAGGTCGCCGTCAGGGTCGCCCCGGTGCTCGGCGAGCCGGGCTGCGTAATAGAAAAACAAGTCGGTGGGCGCCGCGTCCATGCTGTTTCCGGTAAGGAAGCCCTCGAAATTCAGCAGAAAACGCGCCACGACCGAACAGTTCAGCGGATTGCCGGGGAACACCTCGGGGTACACCGCGATCGGCACTTTGCCGGCGGCCTTGTGGCGCTGTTTGATCGCGGAGGTGATCACCGGGGTCTTGAGGTCTGGATTGACCACGTCGCTGCCGCAGATGTAAGCCTCACGGCCACTGAGATTGAGCATGTGGCAGAGGTAATGCAGCGAGACCACGCCCGACGACGATTCACGGTAGGCAGGTGCGGCGAAATAGTAGGGATGCTCGGGTTTGGCATACATCAGCCGCAAACGCGCCAACGCCTGTTCAAGCGAATGAGCGTCCAACTGCGCGGGGTTCGACATCGGGTGCATCTCCACAATCAAATCAAACAGGGTGTGACTGCAAGGCCCGCTCAGGCAGCCCCTCGCGTCATGAAAGCCGATGCATCCGCGCCGGTATTGAACAACAGGTCGATGACACTGACCGCGTGCTGGAAGTCGCCGTACACCTGCGGGTATTCGGGGTAGCCGGCGTAGCTCATGTACGACACTGTGATGCCTTGGGCGGCGAACGCGGCTTCGTCGAGGTAATGGCTGGCTGCCGGTCCGGAAAGGTAATGCTCGGCACCGAGGGCCTGGCACAGGTGGATCAGACGCTCGTTCTTGCCCTCGACCCCACCCAGGTCCTCAGAACGGTAAAGCGGTGTGTGGATGCCCAACAGGGGGCACAGGCCGGCGATGAACAGGTGGTTGATCCGGGTCAGGTGGGTCAGGTCGGCCGCCTGCTCGTAGAGCGCCCGAATCGGCGCTTGCATCTGCGCAAAATACGGCGCGCGTCGGTAGCTCTGCTCGATGGTTTTCCAGTGCGCGGCGGCCCAGCCCGGAGTGCTGATCTCGACTTCATTGATCAACTGGCCGAGGCGGCCCTTTTTCTTGACCGGGATACTCAGCCAATACTCGCCCTGGGCGGTCTTGATCTTGTTACGGTTGCGCCAGTCACTGCGGGTGTACTGGACGTCGTCGTACAGGATGAACGCATCGACGCTGCGGATCAGATCGAAGTAGCCCTTCCAGGGAATGTAGTTCGACTGCACCACTGCAATTTTCTTATGCATTCTGAATCTCACGTACGCAGCGGGAACCGGGGCTGAGCCCTGTCAAAAAGTCGCCACAGAATGTGAATAAGCGGCGCACCGACCTCGGTCGAGCAAATCCCATACCAACTATTTCAGCCGCCGCTACGGTCAGGACTCAGCCTTGCCCACCTCGTACGCCCGCAACTTGTTGGCAATGGTGGTATGGGACACCCCCAACCGCTTGCCCAATTGCCGGCTGCTGGGGTGCTCGGAGTAGAGGCGCTCCAGCACCGCCTTCTCGAAGCGCCCGACGATCTCGTCGAGCCCGCCCTCAAGGGAGAAATCGCCAAGGGGCTGGCGCACGCCGTAGTCCGGCAGGCGAATGTGCTCGGCCCGCACTTTCCCGCCATCGCACAGGGACACCGCCTGGAACAACACGTTTTCCAGTTGCCGGACATTGCCCGGCCAATGGTAGTGGCTCAGGCGCTCCATCGCCGCCGGGGCCAGCTTTGGCAACGGGCAGCCGATCTGGCGGCTGGCCTGGTCGAGAAAGTGCTCCACCAACGGCGTCAGCCCATCCAGGCATTCGCGCAGTGGCGGAATGTGCAGCGACAGAACGTTCAAGCGGTGGTACAGGTCCTGGCGGAATTCGCCGCGGGCGCAGAGTTCGGAGAGGTCCACCTGGGTGGCGCAGATCACGCGCACATCCAGGTACACCTCCTCATCGCTGCCGACCCGACGAAAGCAACCATCCTGCAAAAAGCGCAGCAGCTTCACTTGCAGGCGCGGGCTCATCTCCCCGACCCCGTCGAGAAACAGCGTGCCCCCCGCCGTCAGTTCCAGCAGGCCGAGCTTGCCTTCGGCCCGGGCACCTTCGAAGGCGCCAGGGCCGTAGCCGAACAGTTCGGTCTCGGCCATGGACTCCGGCAGGCCGGCACAGTTGAGCGCCATCAGCGGCGATTGCCCGCGCGGGCTCGCCAGGTGGCAGGCCCGCGCCAGCAATTCCTTGCCGGTGCCGGTCTCGCCCTCGATCAACAGCGGCGCATCCAGCGGCGCCATGCGCCGGGCTTCACGGACCACCGCCGCCATCACCTTGGAGCTCTGGAAGATGCTGTCGAAGCCGCGTAACTCCTGCTTGCGCACGTTGTAGATACGCTCGCCGACCCGATCGGCGCGGTGCAACGTCAGGACCGCGCCGGCCATGGCCTCGCTGTCGTCGTGCTCCGATTGCAAAGGCGCGATATCGGCCAGGAACACATCGCCCTTGACCTTGACCCGCAAGCCGTTGATGCGCGACTGGTTGGCGCGCACCAGCTCCGGCAGGTCGAAATCCTCGGCATAACGCGACAGCGGAATCCCCGGCACCTCATCCACCCGCACCCCGAGCAACTGCGCCGCCGCCCGGTTCGCGGCGACGATGGAGCCGCCCATGTCGATGGACAGCACCGGAAACTCCAGGGCGCCCAGCAAGGCGTTGAGCTCCATGTGCCGACGCTCGCTGGGCATCAGCCCTACACGCTTGACGCCAAACACCCCGGCGATGCCCTCGAACTTTGGACGCAACGCCTGGAATTGAATGTTGATCAGGTTGGGACAGTGCAGGTAGATCGCATTGCCATGTTCGCCACCAACCTCCCCGCGGGCGACGTTGATGCCGTACTCCACCAACAGGTTGAGGATGTCCCGCAGGATGCCGATGCGGTTCTGGCAATGGACTTTGATGCGCATAAGGAGGCCCGGGAGCTCGTTGTGAGTAGGATTTTTCTGAGACTGAGTGCAAATAACCGTCAAGATTATGTGACAGCTGCAGGGCATTTCCCAGCTGAAAATCCAATCGGCATGGACGCACCGGCCCATCTGTAACGAAAAATTTACGAAACAGCGCCATTCCATCCACCCACGTCGCCATGGCCCTGCTGCACATTCGTCTGCTTCGCGTTATCTCTACTGCATCGCTGGACATAACAACAAAACACGCCTTTCCCCCTGAGGGAAATCAGCAGGAGAACAGCATGAAGCAGACGCAGTACGTGGCCCGCGAGCCCGATGCGCAAGGTTTTATCGACTACCCCGCCGAAGAACATGCGGTGTGGAACACGCTGATCACCCGCCAGTTGAAAGTCATCGAGGGCCGCGCGTGCCAGGAATACCTCGACGGCATCGAAAAGCTCGGCCTGCCCCACGATCGCATCCCGCAACTGGGTGAAATCAATAAAGTGCTGGGCGAAACCACAGGCTGGCAAGTCGCCCGGGTGCCGGCGCTGATCCCCTTCCAGACCTTTTTTGAATTGCTGGCCAGCAAGCAGTTTCCGGTGGCGACCTTTATTCGTACCCGTGAAGAACTGGACTACCTGCAAGAGCCGGACATTTTCCACGAGATCTTCGGCCACTGTCCCCTGCTGACCAACCCCTGGTTCGCCGAATTCACCCACACCTACGGCAAGCTCGGTCTGCAGGCCTCCAAGGAAGAACGCGTCTACCTGGCGCGCCTGTACTGGATGACCATCGAGTTCGGCCTGGTGGACACGCCTCAGGGCCGACGCATCTACGGCGGTGGCATCCTGTCGTCCCCCAAGGAGACGGTGTACTGCCTGTCCGACGAGCCCGAGCACCAGGCGTTCGATCCGCTGGAAGCCATGCGCACGCCGTATCGCATCGACATCCTGCAACCGGTGTACTTCGTCCTTCCCGAACTCAAGCGCCTGTTCGACCTGGCCCATGAAGACATCATGAGCCTGGTCAAGCGCGGCCGGGAACTGGGCCTGCACACGCCGAAATTTCCGCCAAAAGCGGCCTGAATGGCTTTTTTTGAGCCCAATTGAGTCTGTTGCGCCGCACGGCTTTGCTTTAGCGTGGGCGCATCGACGTTCTACTCTTTCGATCCAGGAACACACCATGAACACTCTGAACCAAGCCCATTGCGAAGCCTGCCGCGCCGATGCCCCGCAAGTCAGCGACGAAGAACTGCCGGTACTGATCAAGCAGATCCCGGACTGGAACATCGAAGTGCGCGACAGCGTGATGCAGCTGGAAAAGGTCTTCCTGTTCAAGAATTTCAAGCACGCCCTGGCCTTCACCAACGCCGTCGGCGAGATCTCCGAAGCCGAGGGCCATCACCCGGGCTTGCTGACCGAATGGGGCAAAGTCACCGTGACCTGGTGGAGCCACTCCATCAAGGGCCTGCACCGCAATGACTTCATCATGGCCGCGCGCACCGATGAAGTGGCCAAGACCGCCGAGGGTCGCAAGTAATGCATTTCGACGCCATCGGCCGGGTGCCCGGCGATCCGATCCTCGGCCTGATGGAGGCCTACGGCGCGGACACCAACCCGAGCAAGTTCGACCTGGGCGTGGGGGTCTACAAGGACGCCCAAGGCCTGACGCCGATCCTGGAATCGGTAAAGCAGGCCGAACAGCGCCTGGTGGATCGCCAGACCACCAAGACTTACATTGGCGGTCACGGCGACGCGGCGTTCGGCCAGTTGATCAGTGAACTGGTGCTGGGCGCGGACTCGGCACACATCGCCGAAAAACGCGCCGGCGCCACCCAGACCCCAGGGGGCACCGGGGCCCTGCGCCTGAGTGCCGACTTCATCGCCCAGTGCCTGCCCGGACGGGGCGTCTGGCTGAGCAACCCGACCTGGCCGATCCACGAGACCATCTTCGCCGCCGCTGGCGTCAAGGCCAGTCACTACCCCTACGTGGGCGCCGACAATCGCCTGGATATCGAGGCCATGCTGGCGACCTTGAACCAGGCGCCCAAAGGCGATGTGGTGCTGCTGCACGCGTGCTGCCACAACCCCACCGGTTTCGACCTGACCCATGATCAATGGCGCCAGGTACTGGACGTGGTGCGCCAGCGTGAACTGTTGCCGTTGATCGACTTCGCCTACCAGGGCTTTGGCGACGGGCTGGAACAGGATGCGTGGGCGGTGCGGCTGTTTGCCCAGGCGCTGCCGGAAGTGCTGATCACCAGTTCCTGCTCGAAGAACTTCGGCCTGTACTGCGATCGCACCGGGGCGCTGATCGTCTGCGCCGGGGAAAGCGGGAAGTTGCTGGATATCCGCAGCCAACTGGCCAACATCGCCCGCAACCTGTGGTCGACGCCGCCGGATCACGGCGCCGCCGTGGTCGCGACCATCCTTGGCGACGCACAACTCAAAAGCCTGTGGGCCGATGAAGTCCAGGCCATGCGTCTGCGCATCGCCCAGCTACGCAGCGGCCTGCTGGACGCCCTCGAGCCCCACGGCCTGCGGGAGCGCTTCGCCCATATCGGCGTGCAACGCGGAATGTTTTCCTACACTGGCCTGACGCCGGAGCAGGTCCGGCATCTGCGCGAGCGGCACAGCGTGTACATGGTTGGCACGGGCCGGGCCAACGTGGCGGGCATCGACGCGACACGCCTGGACCAATTGGCCGAGGCGATTGCTGACGTTTGTAAATAACTGTCATCCCTATCTGACACATACCCCTTTGTGGCGAGGGGATTTATCCCCGTTGGGCTGCGCAGCAGCCCTGAAAGCTGACGCCTCGGCTGTGTCAGATGGACCTGCAAAAACAGTTTGGGGGGCTGCTGCGCAGCCCAGCGGGGATAAATCCCCTCGCCACAAGAGCCCGCCAGTTGTAGCTACAGCCCTGTCCACTCACGAACAAATTCGGCGGTGTCTTCCTTCGGAGCGACGCGTGCTTCTTTCTGCGGGGTGCCCAGGTAAAGGAAGCCGATCACCTCTTCGCCGTCCTCCAGGCCAAGCCCCTTGGCCACGTGCGGGGAATACGCCAGCTCGCCCGTACGCCAGACGCCACCGACGCCCTGGGCATAAGCCGCCAGCAGGATGGCATGGGCCGCGCAGCCGGCCGCCAGCATCTGCTCGGCCTTCGGGACCTTGAAATGATCCTGCAGGCGGGCGATCACCACCACGACCAACGGCGCACGCAACGGGCCGTTGAGGGCTTTTTCCACAACGGCTTCGGCCACCAGCGGGTCGTTGAAGCGCGCCGCTTCGGCCAGCAGTTCGCCCATGCGCTGGCGCGCCGCCCCCTCCACCGTCAGAAAACGCCAAGGCCGCAACTGGCCGTGATCCGGCGCCCGCATCGCAGCGGCGAACATGACCTCGCGCTGTTCCGGCGTAGGGGCCGGGTCCACCAGGCGCGGGACGGAAACACGGTTGAGCAAAGCGTCGAGAGCCTGCATCGGCCACCTCCCTGAAAAATGTCCGGCTATTCTAGTGGCTGTACGGCGAGTTCGTTAGCGCAAATTAGAACGCCGATGCACACGCCCGTCGCGCCGGGTGCGGTTTACATGCCGCTTGCCGTCGGTAGAATGGCGCCCTTCCCCTTTCAGCCCGAGCGGACTTCATGGCGTTGCCGACCCTGCGGATCATAGGTTTCATCATCGGCATCTTCCTGATCACCCTGGCGATCTTCATGGTCGTGCCCATGGCCACGTTGCTGGTGTTCGACCGCACCGGTGACCTGCCGTCGTTCCTCTGGTCGAGCATGATCACCTTCGTCGCCGGCCTGGCCCTGGTCCTTCCCGGGCGCCCGGAACACATTCACCTGCGCCCGCGCGACATGTACCTGCTGACCGTCAGCAGTTGGCTGGTGGTGTGCATCTTCGCCGCGCTGCCGTTCCTGCTGACTCAGCACATCAGCTACACCGATTCATTCTTCGAGAGCATGTCGGGGATCACCGCCACCGGCGCCACGGTCCTGAGCGGCCTAGACACCATGTCCCCGGGCATCCTGATGTGGCGCTCGCTGCTGCACTGGCTCGGCGGGATCGGCTTCATCGGCATGGCGGTGGCGATCCTTCCGTTGCTGCGCATCGGTGGCATGCGGCTGTTCCAGACCGAGTCGTCGGACCGCTCGGAAAAGGTCATGCCTCGCTCACACATGGTGGCGCGGCTGATCGTGGCGTCCTACGTGGGCATCACCATTCTCGGCACACTGGCCCTGTGGTGGGCCGGGATGAGCCTGTTCGACGCGATCAACCATTCGATGTCGGCGATTTCCACCGGCGGTTTCTCCACCTCGGACCTGTCCCTGGCCAAATGGACGCAGCCGGCCGTGCACTGGGTGACCATCGTCATCATGATCCTCGGCAGCCTGCCGTTCGCCCTGTACGTCTCGACCCTGCGCGGTAATCGCCGGGCGTTGATCAAGGACCAGCAGGTCCAGGGCTTGATCGGGGTGCTGCTGGTCACCTGGCTGGTGCTCGGCACCTGGTACTGGGCCACCACCGACCTGCATTGGCTGGACGCCCTGCGGCACGTGGCACTGAACGTGACGTCGATCGTCACCACCACCGGCTTCGCCCTGGGGGACTACAGCCTGTGGGGCAATTTCTCACTGATGTTGTTCTTCTACCTGGGCTTCGTCGGCGGCTGCTCGGGCTCGACGGCCGGCGGGATCAAGATCTTCCGCTTCCAGGTCGCCTACATCCTGCTGCGGGCCAACCTCAATCAGCTGATCCACCCTCGGGCAGTGATCAAGCAGAAGTACAACGGCCACCGCCTCGACGAGGAAATCGTCCGTTCGATCCTGACCTTCTCGTTCTTCTTCGCCATCACCATCTGCGTGATCGCCCTGCTGCTGTCGCTGCTGGGGGTGGAATGGATGACCGCCCTGACCGGCGCGGCCAGCACCGTGTCCGGCGTCGGCCCGGGGCTGGGGGAAACCATCGGCCCGGCCGGCAACTTCGCACCGCTGCCCGATGCCGCCAAGTGGATCCTGTCCGGCGGCATGCTGCTGGGACGGCTGGAGATCATCACGGTGTTCGTGCTGTGTATCCCGGCGTTCTGGCGTCACTGACCGGTTTCGTCGCACTCGCCAGCCGTGCCCGGTACTCGCCGGGCGTGGTGTCGAACCAACGGCGAAAGGCCCGGAAAAAATTGCTCGGGTCGGCAAAGCCCAGCAAGTAGGCGATTTCCAGCAAGGTCATGGCCGGTTGCGCCAGGTACTGTTCGGCCAGTTCGCGGCGGGTGTCGTCGAGCAGGCTCTGGAAACTGGTGCCCTCCTCCTGCAGGCGGCGTTGCAAGGTGCGCTGGGACAGATGCAGCGTCTGCGCCACCACGTCGCGCTTGGGCTCGCCCTGGGGCAGCAGTCGGCACAGCACCTGCCGCGCCTTGTGGGTCACGCGGCTTTCCGAAAACCGTGCCAGGTACTCGCCGGCAAACCGGTCGTGCAGCCTCGCCATGGCCTCGTTGGCCGTGGGCAGCGGCGCTTCCAGGTCGCTGCGCTCCAGGATCAGCGCGTCGTAAGGCGCACCGAACACCAGCGGCGCGGGAAACGCCTGGCGATAAGGCGCCAGGTCCGCCGGTTCTTCTCCCTGGAACAGCACCTTCACCGGACGCAGGGTGCGCCCGGTCAACCAGTTGCACAAGGCCAGCGCGCAGGCCAGGGATGCTTCGGCGCTCTGGCGGGTGGGGGGCAGATGATCGCCGTGCACCGTCAGGATCAGCCCGTAGCCCTCTTCGAACTGACGAAAACTCAACTCGGCGCTTTCGGCGATGATCCGCTGGTAACGCACCAGCCGCTGGAAACCTTCCACCAGCGTGCGGCTGGACATCAGGGCGTAGCCCGCCACGTGGAAGGAAGCCGGGCGCACTACCTTGCCCATGTTCAGGCCAATGGCCGGGTTGCCCGAGAGTTGCACGGCCTGCTGCCAGAGCCGCGTCATCGAGTCCTGGGGAAAGCGCGCGTCCGGATCGTCCAGGGCCTCGAAATCCAACCCCAGTTGCTTGAACAGCGCCCGACAATCGAGGCCGTCCATTTCCAGCGCCTTGACAATCCCCATCGCCCAGCTTGAAGAAGTCGTTCGTTCGCTCATGACGGATCACTTGCACGAGGAGCCGCGTGCTGCGGCCGGATTTGCGAAGGATACTAGACTGGCCCTCATTGTCACTGGCCGATGCAGGTGAGCGCTCTAGACTTGAAAGGACAATAAACCCTCAAAGAGCCTGCCGTCTTGGGAAAGGTCAGATCATTCAACAGCTTCGCCGAGTTCTACCCCTACTACCTCGGCGAGCACAGCAACAGCACCTGCCGACGACTGCACTTCATCGGCACCTCCCAGGTCATCCTGCTGGTTGCCGTGGCATGGGTCGTCGGCAGCGCCTGGTGGCTGCTCGCCCTGCCTGTCGCCGGCTACGGCTTTGCCTGGGTCGGGCACTTCTTCTTCGAAAAAAACCGTCCGGCCACCTTTCAACACCCGCTCTACAGCCTGCTCGGTGACTTCGTCATGTACCGGGACATGATGCTGGGCAAGGTGGCGTTTTAACCAGGTACCAGGGGATTGTCGATGAGCACCCACGCACGCTTTACCCACATGCAGGACGGCACCCGGGAAGACTGGGCGATCATCGCGGCCGACTTCAGCACCTACGCGCGGCAGTTGCCGGGAAGGATCCTGGCCCACTTGAAACTGCTGGATGGTGATTTCGGTGGCTTCCCGGTGGATCGCCTGACCCACTCCTTGCAGACCGCCACCCGCGCTTACCGCGACGGGCGAGACGAGGAGTACGTGGTCTGCGCCCTGCTCCACGACATCGGCGACACGCTGGGCTCGTACAACCACCCGGACATCGCCGCCGCGATCCTCAAGCCCTTCGTCAGCGCCGAAAACCTGTGGATGGTGGAGAAGCACGGGCTCTTCCAGGGCTACTACTTCTTCCATCACCTGGGCATGGACCGGCACCTGCGCGAGCAGTTTCGCGAACACCCGCAGTACCAGGCCACCCTCGAATTCTGCGCCCGCTACGACGCGGCGGCGTTCGACGCCGACTACGACACGCTGCCGTTGAGCTTCTTCGAACCCCTGCTGGAAAGGGTATTCGCCGCGCCGAAGCAGTCGATCTACAAGGCGGCGATGGCTGACGCACCCGCCTGACACAACAGCAGACGACTCAGGCAGGCTCAGCCACTTTGAGGGCCTTCAACTGCGCCTCCCGCGCCTGGGCATCCGCCAGCCGATACAGCTCGATCGAGCCGTCCCAATGCTCGATCAGCGCCGTGCATGACTCGACCCAGTCGCCGCAATTGAGGTACTCCACGCCACCCACCTGGCGAATCTCGGCATGGTGGATGTGCCCGCACACCACGCCATGCAGCTCGCGCTTGACGCATTCGTGGGCGATGGCCTCCTCGAAGTCGCTGATGAAACTCACCGCGGTCTTGACCTTGTGCTTGAGGTAGGCCGACAGCGACCAGTACCCATAGCCATAACGGGCCCGCCAGTGGTTCAGCCAGCGGTTGAGCGTAAGGGTGAATTCGTAGGCCGAGTCGCCGAGGAACGCCAACCAACGGTGGTAACGGGTGATGACGTCGAACTGGTCGCCATGGATCACCAGCAGGTGCCGACCGTCGGCGGTGACGTGCACGGCTTCGTCCACCAGTTGGATATTGCCCAGGATCAGTTTCGAATAGCGGCGCAGGAACTCATCATGGTTACCGGTGACGTAGATCACTTCGGTGCCGCGCTTGCTCATGGTCAGCAGGCGGCGAATGACGTTGGTGTGGGCCTGGGGCCAGTACATGCCGCCGCGCAGCTTCCAGCCATCGATGATGTCGCCGACCAGATAGATCCTGTCGGCGTGATAGCCCTTGAGAAAATGCGACAGGTGCTCGGCCTGGCAATCCCGGGTGCCCAGGTGCACATCGGAGATCCACAGGGTGCGAACACGTTGTTTGCGGCTGGGTCTGGCGAGCTCGGCGCTGGTCATGGGCAACCCTCTGATCGTTTGTGCCACTGTGCACCCAGGCGGTTAATGGCCCATGACAGGCACAAGTCGGTTACATGACAACGCGAGGCGCGGCGCGCCGGGTGTAGACTGGCGGCCTGCCCCCGGGAGACCGCGATGAGACCGATCCTCACGCTACGCCACTACAGCCAGGACCTGATCGTCCACAGCCATGACCACGCCCAGTTGGTGTTCGGCTTGTCGGGCGCGCTGGATTTCGAGGTCGAGGGCTGCGGCAGCCAGGTGGTGCAGCAAAGTTTCGTGGTGGTGCCGGCCGGTGCCCACCATGCCTGTGACAGCCCCCGCGGCAGCCGCTGCCTGGTGCTGGATGTGCCGAGCGATGAGTGGGTCGGGCAATCCCTGGGCGACCATGCCGACGCCAGCCGGCGGTTGCTGGACCGCTGCGCGCGCCTGCCGCTGGATGCGGGGCAAAACCAGTTGGTCAGTTGGCTGGCGGGCAGCCCGGTGGACGACCCGGTGATCGCCCAGCAAGGTGCGGTGCTGCTCCTGGCCAGCCTCAATGGCATTGGCCCGCAGCCGTCCGGTGGCCGGCGCCTGCCCTTTGCCGCCCTCGACGCCCACATCGACCAGTACGCCGCCTATGCGCTGCAAGTGGCCGATCTGGCCAAGGTCGCCGGACTCTCCAGCGCGCGCTTGCACGCCCGCTTCATCGCCGAGTGCGGCCAGACCCCGATGGACTACATCCGCAGCCGCCGCTTGCACAAGGCCGTGGCGTTGCTGCGCGACAGCGACCTGCCCATCGGCGAGATCGCCCATCGCGTCGGCTACAGCTCCCAGAGCGCCTTCGCCGCCGCCATCCTGCGCGAATTCGGCGCCTCACCGGGCCAGTTGCGACGCCAACGCTAGCCTGGCGCTAAAAAACGCCAGGATCGCGACAGACACCAAGGCGTGCTTGACGCTTAAATACCCTTGTGGGAGAGAGCTTGCTCGCGATGGCGGCCTGCCAGTCAACGTTGCATTGATTGAGCAAGCTCCCACAGGGAATTGTGTTGGCTGATAGCGATCAGTGAGCCCATGCCCTTATCCACCCGTTCCAATCCACCAGCCCAAGGACCGCAATGACTCCCCGTACCGCCCTCGGCGCCCTGCACATCGGCGCCCTCATGTTTGGCCTGACCGGCGTGTTCGGCAAGCTCGCCGCCGCTTCGCCGGCGGTCATCGTGTTCGGTCGCGCCGTCTTCGCCGTACTGGCCCTGGCGGTGTTTGCCCGGTTCGCCAGCCCTACCCGTTGGCAAAAACTGCGGGCAACCGATGGCCGTCGACTGTTGTTGGGCGGGTTGCTGTTGACCGGGCATTGGGTGAGCTTCTTCATCGCGGTCAAAGTCGCCGGCGTGGCGATTGCGACGTTGGGGTTCGCCAGTTTCCCGGCCTTTACGGTGTTGCTCGAAGGGCTGATCTTCCGCGAGCGGATTCGCGCCAATGAAATCCTGCTGGTGGTGTTGGTGAGCATCGGCCTGGTGCTGGTCACGCCAGACTTCGACCTGGCCAGCGGCGCCACTACCGGCCTGCTGTGGGCCGTGGCCTCGGGGTTGCTGTTCTCGCTGTTGTCATTGACCAACCGCGCCGGCTCGGCGCATGTGCCGCCGGTGCAGGCCGCACTGTGCCAGAACGTGGTGGTTGGCCTGTGCCTGCTGCCCATGGCCGCGCCACAACTGGCCGATGTACGCCCTCTCGACTGGCTGTGGATCGCGCTGCTCGGCGTGTTCTGCACCGGCCTGGCCCACAGCCTGTTCGTCGCCAGCCTGGCGGTGATCAAGGCCCGCACGGCGGCCGTGGTCTTTGCCATGGAGCCGGTCTACGGCATCACCATCGCCTGGTTACTGTTCAATGAAAACCCGACGCTGCGCATGTTGATCGGCGGCGCGGTGATTATCGTTGCAATCGTCGTGTCGAGCCAGGTGGCCGGTTCGAAGAAACCGAGTGTCGGCACCGAGGCCGCGTCTCACTGAACCCGGTCGTTATGGCCCAGGTCGCGCGCCGGATCGATCTGGTCGCGAACCCGTTGCTTGAGCACCTTGGCCTCGGGAAACCCGCCGTCGGCCTTGCGTTCCCAGATCGAGGTGCCGTCGCAACTGATGTGGAAGATCCCACCGGTGCCCGGCACCAGCGACACCTTGCCCAGGTCGTCGGCGAAGGTGCTGAGCAACTCCTGGGCCAGCCAGGCGGCGCGCAGCAGCCATTGGCACTGGGTGCAATAGGTGATGACGATTTCCGGTTTGTGCGCGGTCATTGCGAGTGAACTCCTGGGGTCGAGGGCGTCGTTATAATACCCGCCTTTACCGTTCGCCCGAGATTGACGATGCGCCGTTTGCTGCCCTGCCTGCTCCTGTTGTTGCTGCCCCTGTTCGGCCATGCCGACGCACCCGCCGCACAAACCGCGCGACCGAAAATCGGCCTGGTGCTGTCCGGCGGCGCGGCCCGGGGGCTGGCCCATATCGGCGTGCTCAAGGCCCTGGAAGAACAAGGCATCAAGATCGACGCCATTGCCGGCACCAGCATGGGCGCGGTGATCGGCGGGCTGTACGCCTCGGGCTACAAGATCGACGAACTGGAGAAGCTGGCCCTGGGCATCGACTGGCAACAGGCGCTGTCCGATGCCCCGCCCCGCAAGGATGTGCCCTTCAGGCGCAAGCAGGATGACCGGGACTTCCTGGTGAAACAGAAGCTGAGCTTTCGCGACGATGGCAGCCTCGGCCTGCCGTTGGGCGTGATCCAGGGGCAGAACCTGGACCTGCTGCTGGAAAGCCTGCTGGCCCACGCCAGCGACACCCGCGACTTCAACAAGCTGCCGATCCCGTTCCGCGCAGTGGCGACCGACATCGCCAGCGGCGAAAAGGTGGTGTTCAGCAAAGGCCACTTGCCCAAGGTCATTCGCGCCAGCATGTCGATCCCGGCGGTGTTCGCCCCGGTAGAACTGGACGGCCGGTTGCTGGTGGACGGCGGCATGGCCGACAACATTCCATTGGACGTGGCCCGGGAAATGGGCGTGGACGTGGCCATCGTGGTCGACATCGGCACGCCTTTGCGCAACCGCAAGCAGTTAGTCACGGTGGTCGACGTGCTGAACCAGTCGACCACCCTGATGACCCGGCGCAACTCCGAAGAGCAACTGGCCACGCTGAAACAGGACGACGTGTTGATCCAGCCGGCCCTGGCGAGCTTCGGCTCCACCGATTTCGGACGCGCCCGGGAAATGATCGATGCCGGCTACCGCGCCACGCAAATCCTCCAGGCCCGCCTGGCACACCTGCGCCCCGCCGAACCGCCCGACCCGCAGCTCATGGCGGCGCGCACGCCAAGTGAACGCACGCCGGTCATCACCGCGATCCGGGTGGAAAACGATTCGAAAGTCGGCGACGACGTGATTCGCTACTACGTCCGCCAACAGATCGGCGAGCCGCTGGACCTGGGGCGCTTGCAGACCGACATGGGCACGCTGTATGGCCTGGATTACTTCGAGCAGGTGCAATACCGCGTGGTGCGCAAGGGCCAGGACCATACGCTGGTGATCAGCGCCCGGGGCAAACGAACCGGCACCGATTACCTGCGGCTGGGGCTAAGCCTGTCGGACGACATGCGCGGCGACAGCGCGTTCAACCTCGGCGCCAGCTACCGGGTCAACGGGATCAATCGCCTGGGCGCCGAATGGCTGACGCGGGCGCAGATCGGCGACAGGCAGGAGCTGTACAGCGAGTTCTACCAACCGCTGGACGTCGGCTCGCGCTATTTCATCGCACCCTATGGGCAATTCGAGTCGCGCAACGTCGAGGCTATCCTGGACAACGATCCGATCGCCCAGTATCGCGTCGAGCGCTACGGCTTCGGCCTGAACCTGGGCCGACAGATCGGCAACAGCGGCGAGGTCCGCCTCGGTGTCGGCCAGGCCTGGGGCAAGGCGGACGTGCGCATCGGCGACCACGACCAGCCCAGCGAAAATTTCAATGAGGGCTTCTACGAACTGAAATACTCGTTCGATTCCTTCGACAATGTGTATTTCCCCCATGAAGGCGAGGACATTGGCCTGGCCTGGCGCCAGTACGAACCGGGATTGGGGTCCGACCAGCGCTACCGCCAGTGGGAGTTCAAGCTGGACAAAGCCCTGAGCAGCGGCCCGAACACTTTCATCCTGGGCGGGCGCTACGGGCGGACACTCGACACCGCCGAAATCGTGACTTCAAGCTTCGTCCTGGGGGGAGCACGGCAACTGTCGGGCTTTCGCGAAGACAGTATCTCGGGGCAGAACATGAGCCTGATGCGCGCCGTGTATTATCGCCGCCTCACGCCGCGGGCGTACCTGCCGCTGGACTTCCCGCTGTACATCGGCGGCTCGCTGGAGCGCGGCCGGGCCTGGAACAACGACAATGCGTTCGACAGCGGCTACATCAATGCCGCCAGCCTTTTCCTGGGCTTCGACACACCGCTGGGGCCACTGAATTTCAGCTATGGCTTCAATGACGATGACGAGCAAGCGGTGTACCTGAACCTGGGCCAGACGTTCTGAGGGACCTGGGGCATTGGCGCCTGCTCGCGAAGAGCCCGGCAAGCCGATACCCCGTCAATGCCTAGCGAATCCCGGCCAACAACACCCGGGCGGTCTGCTTGAGGGGCTCGTCCCCCTCTTCGAGCAGTTCTTCCAGCAGTGAGATGGCGGTCTTGAGGTCGCCATCATCGATGCAGTTCTGCGCCTGCTCCAACTTCTCCGAGGTTTCCGGCACCTCGGGCTCCAGGGTAAAGGACTCAAGGGAATCGGCTTCAACAGTGCCCGGTTCGAAGGGCAATGCTTCCAGCTCCAGCGCCTGCTCTTCATCGGCAAAGCTGTCGAGGAAATCATCGTCCAACGACTCGGTTTCCAGGGGGGCCTCCCATTGCAGTTCCGGTTCGCCGAATCCCGAGAGCGACAACTCGTCAGAGGCCGCCGATGCCGGCTTTTCTACGGCAGGCGACGGAACATCGGCCAAATCCCAACTGGTTTCCAGGGACAGCGCGTCGAGGTCCAGTTCGAATTCGTCGCCCGGCACGTGGGTGGGTGGCGGGGCCGGCGCAGCAGCAGGCGGTTGCGGCGCGAGCTCGGCGGCCGATGCCTGAAACACGGCGGGAACCGCAGCCGCTGTGGCGAGGGTCGCCACCTTGGGGTAGCGCCCGCGAATACCCTCCAGCACGTCGGCGTCGACGCCCTGGGCCAGCAAATGTTGTTCCTGGGCCTGGAAACCGATGACATCGCCCTGCCTGCCCAGCACCTCCAGCAACTTGAGGCCCAGGTCGGTGCGCTCCGGCTCCGCCAGCAAGGCCGCACGCAACAACCCCGCCGCCTCGGTGAAGCGACCGTAGGTCAGGTAGATCCCGACACCTTCCAGCACATCCCCCAAGGGCGTATCGCCGTGATTGAAGGTGCTGGCGACCTCGGGTTGCGCCTTGTCGAGGGGCACGGCATAGGGTTCGGCCGCGTCTTCCAATATCGGCGCAGGGCGCTCGGGGATCGGCGTCGAATCGACCTGTTCCTGCTGGCGACGACGAATGAACAACAGCAATCCGAGCAAGCCCAGCAAGCCGACCAGCCCGCCCACCCACAGCCAGTCGATGCCGTCCGGCTCCGGCTCGGTGGCCGCTGGCGCTGTCGACTGGACGTCCGCCACCGGGGCCGCTGCCGAAGGTGGCGACGACGCCTGGGCGGCCACGGCAGGCGCGGGGGCGGACTCGGCCAAACGCGCCTGCAATTCGCTGATCTGCTTGCGCTGGCCGTTGATTTCTTCGTCCTGCGCCTGGAGCCGGGCCTGCAACGCCTCGATGGTTTTCTGTTGCTGTTGGTTTTGCAGCACGCTGGCGGCCAACTGTTCATCGGAGGCGGCCGTTACAGTGGCAGCGCCAGCGGCAGGCCCCACGGAGGTCGGCAACACGGCCGAATCAGGCAGCAACAAGCGTTGACCGATGGAGAGCCGGTCGCTGCCGGGGTTCAGCGCCTGGATGCCTTCCATCAGCTCGTTGACCGAGCCGTTGCTGCCGGCATCATGCAAGCGCTTGGCGATGATCCAAGGGTTGTCCCCCGGCACGACGGTGTAGCGCTTGCCTTGTGTCGCAGGGGGCGGCTTGATGGCCGGCGCGGCTTGGCTCGGTGTCGACGACTGCGCGGCTGCACCGGGTTCGTCATTGGCCGGCACGATCCCCGGTGTGCCGGGCGGGTCCATCAGCACGGTGAACTCGCGCAACAGGCGCCCATTGGGTTGGCTGACTTGTACCAGGAAGTTGAGGAACGGTTCTTCCACCGGTTTGCTGGAGGTCACCCGGATGTAGCTGCGCTCACCTCGCAATACCGGCGTAAAGCGCAGGTTGTTGAGGAAAAACACCCGTTCCACGCCCGCGCGATTGAAATCGTCCGGGCTTGCCAGGCTGGCCGACAGGTCGCCCTCGGCGAGCCCGGCGACATCGACCAGGGCAATATCGGCGCGCAACGGCTGGTTCAAGGCAGAATGAAGCGTGATCTCTCCCAGCCCCAGCGCAGACGCCAGGGCCGAATACCCCAATGCCCCCACGACGACCAACACGTTGACTCCACTGCGCAACGTGGACTGCAGACTTTCAAGCATGGGTATCCCTTTCGATTCGAACGCATCCAATACGATTGCTCAGTACTGGTTATAGTTCGCTAACGGCCGAATCTCAAAAGTCGGGATACCGCCGATATGCCTCAGGATTTTTCCAGGTTGGCCAGGATCCTGCCGTGGACCCGCATGCACACACGCATGTCCGCTTCGTCGATGCCTTCGAACAACTCCCGGCGCAACTGCGTGGCAATGGTTTCGATCTGTTCGATCAGCGGTCGGGCCGGCGGGCACAGCACGATCTTCTTCGCACGCCGATCTTCGGCCACGGCCTGGCGCTGCACCAGCCCTTGGGTTTCCAGGCTGTCGAGCAAGCGGGCCAGGGTCGGGCCTTCGACGGCAACGCTCTGGGCCAACTCACGCTGGGTCGGCGCCTGTTCGAAACGCGCCAGGTGCAACAGCACCAGCCAGCGTGCCTGGGACAAGCCCAGCCCCGCCAGGCGACGATCCAGCTCGGCGCGCCAGCCCCGGGACATCTGCGCCAGTTGCATGCCAAATCGGTGTTGATCGGTTAACGGCATAAAAAACTCATCAGATCTGAAATAGGGAAATGCTAATTATTAGTCAGCTAAGCATGAGCTTCGGATTCAAGCAAGGGTTGCCCTGTAGTGAATCGTTAAAGGCGCTTAACACACTGATCAGACTTCAAATTCCGACTGCAAGGCGGCTCTGACGCAATACAGCACACCTTCTGGCACTCGCCCTACAAACAGTGCGGCAACTTCCGACACCGATGGCAACTCGCCCTCGCCATCCAGAAACGCGTCCTGCACCTCGCCCATCAAGTCCTCGGGCAGGTCCAGCGCCTGCTCCAGGGACAACTGCTGCTGGCCGATGGCCTCGGCCAGCATCGTGTAGACGTTCTTTTCCGAGCACTGCAACTGCCCGGCGATCTGCAGCGGCGTCATGCCGGCTCGTGCCAGGGTGATCAGTTCGTGGCGGACGTCGAGCACCGCCGCCGGCGCCTCGGCCTCGCCGCCCAGCACCTGGAGGAAGGCCTCGCCATAACGTTCCAGCTTGCGCGCCCCCACGCCGCTGACCCGAGCCATGTCGGCCAGGGTCGCGGGTTGGCTGCGGAGCATTTCCAAGAGCGTCGAATCGGGGAAGATGACGTACGGCGGCACGCCATGTTCCTCGGCCAGTTTGCGGCGCAAGGCGCGCAAGGCTTCCCACTGGTCGCGCTCTTCGCCGCGCACCAGTTGGCTGGCCTGGCTCTTGCTGCTCTTGACCGCGGTGGCTGGCTTGAGGTCGCGGCGCAACTCCAGCGTGACCTCGCCCTTGAGCAAGGGGCGGCAGCGCTCGGTCAGGCGCAGGCCGCCGTAGCCTTCCAGGTCGATGTCGGCCAGGCCGCGGGCCACGAGCTGACGGAACAACGATCGCCATTCACTTTCACTGCGGGCCTTGCCCACGCCGTAGACCGACAGGTGCTGGTGACCGAAGCTGCGGATCTTCTCGTTGTCCTTGCCCAGCAGCACATCCACCAGGTGCCCCACGCCATAACGCTGACCGGTGCGAAAAATGGCCGACAACGCCTGGCGGGCCGGCTCGGTGGCATCCCAGGTCTGCACGCCGTCGACACAGTTGTCGCAGTGTCCGCACGGTTGGGGCATGTCTTCGTCGAAATAGGCCAGCAGGGTCTGGCGCCGGCAACGGGTTTCCTCGCAGAGCGAGAGCATCGCGTCGAGCTTGTGTTGCTCCAGGCGCTTG
This sequence comes from Pseudomonas sp. MS646, assembly GCF_036693845.1. Lineage (NCBI taxonomy): Bacteria > Pseudomonadati > Pseudomonadota > Gammaproteobacteria > Pseudomonadales > Pseudomonadaceae > Pseudomonas > Pseudomonas sp. MS646. The sequence goes on along the minus strand of NZ_CP144763.1, from coordinate 1,697,934 downwards.
TGCCGCTCGTCGCCTTCGGAGTTCTGCAACATCTGCTTGAGCATCACCACGTCTTGCAGGCCGTAGGCCATCCAGGCATCGGCCGGCAGGCCGTCGCGGCCGGCACGTCCGGTTTCCTGGTAATACGCCTCGAGGGATTTGGGCAGGTCCAGGTGCGCGACGAAGCGCACGTTCGGCTTGTCGATGCCCATGCCGAACGCCACGGTGGCCACCATGATCAGGCCTTCTTCGTTGAGAAAGCGCTTCTGGTGGTAGGCCCGCAGGTCGTTGGGCAGGCCGGCATGGTAGGGCAACGCCGGAAACCCCTGCTCGCACAGGAACGCCGACACTTCATCGACCTTCTTGCGCGACAGGCAGTAGACGATGCCGGCGTCGCTGCGCCGCTCGGCGAGGAACGCCAGCAACTGCTTGCGCGGCTGCTCCTTGGGCACGATACGGTAGAAAATATTGGGGCGGTCGAAACTGGAGAGGAATCGCTCGGCGTTCTGCAGGTGCAGGCGCTCGACGATCTCTTCGCGGGTACGCTTGTCGGCGGTGGCCGTCAGGGCGATACGTGGGACGTCGGGGAAGAGTTCCGCCAGTTGCCCCAGTTGCAGGTATTCACGACGAAAATCGTGGCCCCACTGCGACACGCAGTGGGCTTCGTCGATGGCGAACAGGGCGATTTCCAGGCTCTGCAGGAACGCCAGCATGCGCGGCTGCACCAGGCGCTCCGGCGCCAGGTACAACATCTTCACTTCGCCGCGCTTGATCCGCGCCGCCAGGTCCCGCTGCTGCTCGGCGCTCAGGGTGGAGTTCAGCGACGCGGCGGCCACGCCCAGTTCCTCGAGGGTCGCGACCTGGTCATCCATCAAGGCGATCAGCGGCGACACCACCACGGCCAGGCCGTTGCGCAGCAGCGCCGGCACCTGGAAGCACAAGGACTTGCCGCCGCCGGTGGGCATGAGCACCAGGGCATCGCCACCGCTGGCCACGCGCTCAATGATGGCACCCTGGCGGCCACGGAAACTGTCGTAGCCGAAGATGTCCTTGAGGACGCGTTGAGCCTGTTCGAGCATAGGAACTCCAAAAATCACCGAAACATCCCTGCAAGGCTGGTTCAGAATCACCCACGCTGCCTGGGCAAATCGTAAGTGTGCGTTTCGAACCGGCGGGACGCCGCAGGGCATCACAAAACGCGGCAGTATACCCGAGGCCTTCGGTGCAAAGGGCGCTGCTGACAAGAGGTGGTTGAATCCAGACATCGTTCCATGTGGCGAGGGGATTTATCCCCGTTGGGCTGCGGAGCAGCCCCAAAAGAGGCAACTCAACCCACCTGACACACCGGGGCGCATGGTTTCAGGGCTGCTCCGCAGCCCAACGGGGATAAATCCCCTCGCCACAGGTCATTCCCTTCGCCACAGAGGCTGCGTCTACCATCAAGAAGGAGGCAAATACGCCACGCGGCTGGCCTGTGGGCGCAAGAAGGCCTAGAATTCCCGCATTGTTTATTCCCCAAGGTAGCCCGTAATGTCCTTCGCTGAGCAACTGACCCGCCTGCAAGTCTTCCTCGACGCCGATGAGCTGCACGAAGAGGCGCTGGATTACGTGGCCGCTCATGGCTATCTGACCGCCCTGTCGATCTGCTCCGAACCGGTGCCGGATCGCGAATGGATCGATGCCCTGTTCGCCGAAGAGCCGCATTACAGCGACGAAGCCCAACGTGCCGAAATCGAAGCCACGCTGGTTGGCCTCAAGGCCCACATCGCCCGTCAGCTGGCTTCCGACGAGGAATTCGAGCTGCCCTGTGAACTGGACCTGGGCGATGACCCGGACGATTCGGAACTGCGTGGCTGGTGCATCGGCTTCATGGAAGGCGTGTTCCTGCGCGAAGCCGCCTGGTTCGAAACCGCCGAAGAGGAAGTCAGCGAGATGCTGCTGCCGATCATGGTCGGTTCCGGGCTGTTCGACGAGCAGCCGGAGTTTTCCGACATCGCTGCCGACGCCAACCTGATGGACGACATGATCGTGCAGATCCCGGAGGCGCTCACCGCCCTGTACCTGCTGTGCAACGCACCGGATGAGAAACCGGCGATCCTCAAGCCTCGTCACCACTGAGTGCCTGGGTGTCCGCGCCCATCGGCAATCGCCCGCTGATCCTGCGTTACGCTCTGCTGGCCATCGGCTGGTTGAGCGTGGTGCTGGGGGTCATCGGTATCTTCGTTCCCGTCCTCCCCACGACTCCTTTCCTGCTCCTGGCCGCAGCCTGCTTCGCGCGCAGCTCGCCGCGCTTCTACCAATGGCTGGTAGAACATCCCCGCCTCGGCCCGTGGATCCGTGACTACCTCAGCGGCAATGGCATCCCGCTCAAGGGCAAGGTCTACGCCATCGGCCTGATGTGGGCGAGCATCCTCTTTTCCTGCTACCTGGTCCCCCTGCCCTGGGCCCGCGGTTTCATGCTCACCAGCGCGGTGCTGGTGACGGTCTACATCCTCAAGCAGAAGACCCTGCGCAAACCGTAAGCCCCGACCATCCGTCAGCCACTCGCGCAACCTGTCAGATCCGACAGTAGCCAGCGAACCGAATCCACCTCATTAATCGCTCCATCGTCCTTTCGCGACCGGAGCATCCGCCATGCCGACCCCATTGAAAAACAAGCTGGCGCCGCTGGCCTTTGCCGGGCTGATACTGGCCGCCGGGTTGGCGGTCGCTGCCGTGCAGCCTGCGCCTGCCACCCCGATCACTCCTGGCCAGATCATCGGCGAGAGCCAGCTCGAAAAGGCCCGGTGCGTACAGCCGTCGGACCCGGCAAAGTACCAGCGCTCACGGGCGGTCGGCAGGATTTATACCGGGCGCAGCTATGGCACTGCGTGGCGGGTAGGGCCTGGGAACCTGGTGTTCACCAACCTGCATGTCATCGGTGAGAACCCGGACATGACGCGGATGGTGGTGGAGTTCGATTACGAGGAAACGAGCTGCGACTCGGAGGCTGTGCGGCCTGCTGTCCGGGTGCCGGTCGAGCGAATCGTTGCATCCGATGGCTCGGGTGATTTTGCGCTGCTGGCCCTGGATCAGGCGGCGGTCGACAACGGCGTATTGGACGCCTTCGGCTACCTGGGCCTGGATACCCGCATCTCGGAGGTTGGCGACCCGGTCTACATTGCAGGGCACCCCTTGGCGGGACCGAAACGAATTTCGCGCTTTCACGACGACGGGCACCCTTGCTGGGTGACCGAAGTGCGTAACAACGGCCGGACGGATTTCGCAAAATACAACTGCGACACCGACTCAGGGTCCTCCGGATCGCCAGTGATCGATGCGCGAACCAATGCGGTGGTTGCCCTGAACTATGGTTTCAGTTCGGGGTACAACGCTGGCACGCAGATCAGCAGCATCTGGCCCGGAGTCGCGGGATATTTCGATGAACGGTTGCCCGAGGGCAGTGTCCCGGTGGAACAGCCGAGCGTGCCAGTGGCCAAGCCGGGAGCGGCTGGCGTGCCGATTGCGGTACGCGTGACCCAGGTGGACGGAGAATCCCCGGTGGCAGGCAAACCCGGCGAGCAGTTGTATTACCACGCCCCCACCCATACCGCGATCACTGACCTGTCCTGCCAGAGCGGCGCTACCCAATGGATCGCCGAGGACGGTAAAGCCGCGTCATGCACCCTGCAAGGCGCAGCCAACTGGGCCACGGCACAAACGGCGATGCTGCGTGTGGATGACAGCGCCCCCGAGGGCCGGATCACCGATGGCCGGGTACGGCTGTTGTCCGATACCGGGCAGATCCGCGGCGCAAGCCACCTCGCCCTGACCGTGATGTCCCGTGGGCCGGGCGAGGTTCAGTCGCTACGAACGCAGGCGGGAAATCTCCAGGCCGCCCCCACGGACAGCCGGTTTGCGGAGCCATTGACCGCACGGGCAAGAGACCCCTTGGACGCAGCGATCGAGGGCGCACAGGTCACCTTTGCAGTCACGGATGATGGCGGAACCGGGACCCGGTTCGAAGGGGCTGACCAGACACCGATCGTGCAGACGAACGCCGAGGGTGATGCGACGTCGCCAGCGCTGGTGACCGACGCCAGGACGGGGACGTTGCAGGTCACCGCCCTGTCCAGCGGCCGGACAGCCACGTTCCACTTGCGAGTGGTGTCGCAGGAGGGCGACCCGACGAAGAACGTGGAGCATCTGTCCGTGGTCACGGGGCAAGGCCAGATCGCGCCCGAAGGGACTGAGTTCCCCCTGCCCCTCACGGCGCGCACCTTGAATCAGGACCGCAATCCGGTAGAGGGCGCCTGGGTCACCTACACGATCATCGACGACAGGGAAACCGGAACCCGCTTCGTCGGGGACGACCAGACACCGACCGCGACGACCAACAGCCAGGGTGACGCCGTGTCGCCGAAGCTGATCGCCGGCGACCAATACGGTTTCGTGACGGTCACCGCGACCTCCAACGGCAAGACGGCGACGTTCATCATCATTGTCGGCACGATATAAAAGCACGAGGCTGATCGTTCCCACGTACCGCATGGGAACGATCAGCCACTGAGGGACTGGACCGGCAAGGGACGAAACCGCCCCAGACCAGACGCCGCGGTACCGCTCAAATCACACCGTGTCCACCTTCAAGGAATGGTCGTTCAGCATCCCGTTGATGATCGTCGCCGTGTCCGCGCCTCCGGCGATCATCCCACCTGCCCCCGGCGTGACACCGTAGTGGCTGGCGAGGTTGACGCCCGCCAGGTCGATGGTCTGGCTCGGCGTGGCGCCGGCCAGTGCGCTGACGTCGATGCTGGTGGTGACCGACGCACCGCTGCCGCTGACGGTGAAGTGCAGGTAATCGTCCAGGGACGCCGCACTGCCGTTTTCGCCCTGCAACAGTTGCGACAGGTCGAGTTTGTCGACGCCGGGGGTGAAGTCGGTGATCACGTCGTGGCCGCTGTTGCCCGCCCGCCACTGGAAGGTGTCGGCGCCGCTGCCACCGGTCAGGGTGTTGTTGCCCAGGCCGCCGATCAGCAGGTCGTCGCCCCCCCCGCCATTGAGCACGTCATTGCCCAACCCGCCATCGATGCGGTTGTTGCCGGCGTCACCGGTGAGGGTGTCGTTGAAGTTCGAGCCGACGAGGTTTTCGATGCCGGTCAAGGTATCGGTGCCTGCACCGAGGGTGTTTTGCGCGCCCAACAGGCCCAGGTTCACCGTCACCGCGGCCGTGGCGTGCGCGTAGCTGGCAGTGTCGTTGCCCGTGCCGCCGTCGAGCAGGTCGTTGCCCGCGCCGCTGTAAAGCAAGTCATTGCCCGCCCCACCGTGCAGGGCGTTGTTGCCCGAGCCCGCGCTGAGGATGTCGTTGCCGTCGCCGGCGTTGAGGACGTTGTCGCCATCGCCGGCCACCAGCACGTCATCACCGCTGGTGCCCGTCAGGGTGTGCCCGGCCTGGTAGCTGATGCTCACCGCCGCACCGTCGCTGCCGCCATGGTTGTCACTGGCGGTGTAGGTGCCGTGGTAATCCGGCGTGATGTCGTGGGCGCCGGCGTAGTTGACGGTCAGGGTCAGTTGGTAGTTTTCCGCCGCATTGACGTTGCCGTTGCCGGGGTTGGCAATGTTGGTCACGTGGATCTGGTAATTGCCATCGGCGGCGGCCGTGAACGAGCCGCCATCGGCAATGGCGATGAATGGCCCGCCGTTGAGGGCGTATTCCAGGCTGACGTGGCCGGCCGCCAGGTTGTGATCCAGGGTAAGGGTTTCACCTTGCTTGAGGCTGATGTTGAGCCGGTCTTCATCATTGGCGTTGTTGTTGGACACCGCCCCCAATGCGCCGCTGACCACCAGCACAGCAGTCATGGTCGCGGCATTGGCGACGAAGGCGCTGCGGCTGAGGTTGATCGACTGCACATTGTTGCCGGTGAAGCTCGCCGTGCCGGTGCTGCCGGTAAAGTCCGCGCCACGGGCCACCCAGCCGGTGGCGAAGCTGGTGGGCGAAGCGCTCAGCGGATCGCCATTGGCATCGCCGTCGTTGCCCAGCAGCAGTTCGCCCGGGATCACGATGTTGCCCGAGAGCACATTGGTGATGATGTTGTCATCGACCGCCACCGGTGGGCTGTTGGGTTGGACCTTGATGACCAGGTTGGAGCTGGCCAGGTCACCGTCGTTATCGCTGAGGGTATAGCCGATGTTCTCGGTGATCACGGTGCTGGTGGTGGTCTGGGAGGCATAGCTGAACGCACCGGTATCGAGATTCACCACGAGCATGCCGCTATGGGCGGTGGCAATGCTGAGGGTGTTGGTCACGGTATTGAAGGAGCCGTGGTTGGCCCCGCCGCTGGCGGTCAGCGCACCTTGGCCACCGTTGGCGTCCGGGTTGTAGCTGTAGGTCGTGCCGTCCACCACCAGGCTCTTGATAAACCCGCCGTCGGCGCCGAACGAGCCGCCCTCACCGAACAGGCTACCGGTCACCGGCACGCCCTGCACCGTGCCGGAAAGCACCGAATTGAGCTGGTTCAAGTCAGTGACCACCACCGCGTTTGTGTCGGTGTGGGTGCTGCCATCATAGGCCAGCGGGTCGAGGTTGACGTTTCTGGCGCCGCTGCCCAGGCCGACGGCGTAATTCTTGATGTTGTTGGCATCGAGAAAGGCTTTCCACGCGACCTCGTCCGCCGAGCCGATTTCGCCCAGGGTCGGCTTGCCATCGGAGAAGAAATAACCAATGTTCTGTGCGCCGGTCAGTTGTCCGGGGGTTGCGAACGCCGTCTTGGCCATCGCCACGGCCGCATCGTAATTGGTGTCACCGTGCGCGTTCAGCGCGGCGATCAGCGTCTTGGCCGTTGCCACGTCCACCCACACGCTACTCTGGTCGGTGGCACTGCCGCTGAAGGTCACAAGCTGGACTTTGACGTCGCCCATGTCGTCGTATTTGTCGAGCAAGGCGCTGATCGCCTGCTTGGCCAGATCCATGCGCGAAAGCCCCGGCACGCCGGAATCGTCTTTCATGCTGCCAGACACATCGAGCACGATCAGCAGGTTCGAATCGATCTCCACCGCCGTGACCGATCGCTCGGACGCGACCGCCTTGGGCACATCGTCGACGATGCTCACCACCAGGCTGCCGGTGACGCTGTTGCCCAGGGCATCGGTGGCCTTGTACGTGAAGCTTTCGTTCAATACGTTTGGGCCATCGTTGGCGTGGGGCGTGGTCGTGGCGGGCGAAGTCAGGGTGTAGGTGTACGAGCCGTCCGGATGGAGCAGCAATTGCCCATACGCCCCCGTGGCGTTGCCCACCAGCGTGAAGGTCACCGCGCCCGTGGCACCGGACACCGAACCGACCAGGCTGCCGCTGGCTGTTTCACTGGTGGCGCTCGGGTCGCTGCCGGTGACGGTGCCGGGGGCCAGGTCCTGGCCGTCCTGGTTCAGGTCCAGGGCTTTTTCGTAGACGGTGATGTCCTGGTCCGACGTGGCGACGAGACAGCTGTTGTGCACGTCGATGGTGATGGTCGTGGTGCTCTGGTCGCCATCGGCATCGCGTATGGTGTAGGTGAACACGTCGGTGGCGCCCGGTGCGCCGACGCTGTTGGGGTTGCTGTGGTAGACGGCGTTGCCGTTGGCGTCCAGGGTCAGGTAGCCGTAGGTGCCGTTGATCTGGGTATTGAGGCCACCGATCACCGGGGACGAGGTGTCGTTGCCAGCCCGGATGCCGATGACTTCACCGCCGTCGGCGCCGAGCACGTCGTTGCCCAGCACATTGCCGTTGACCGTGCCGCCCTCCACCACCGAAGCGAAGTCGGCATGGGCGTTGGGCACATCGTCGACAATGTTGATCACGATGGTGCTGGTGACGGTATTGCCCAGGGAGTCCGTGGCCTGGTAGGTGAAGCTTTCGCTCAAGACGTTCGGGCCGTCGTTGGCGTGGGGCGTGGTCGTGGTGGGCGCGGTCAGGGTGTAGGTGTAGGTCCCGTCGGCGTGAAGCAACAACTGACCGTAGGCTCCGGTGGCATTACCCACCAAGGCGAACGTCACGGCACCCACGGCACCGGACACCGAACCGACCAGGCTGCCGCTGGCTGTTTCGCCGGTGGAATTCGGGTTGCTGCCAGTGACGGTGCCGGGGGCCAGGTCCTGGCCGTCCTGGGTCAGGTCCAGGGCTTTTTCGTAGACGGTGATGTCCTGGTCCGACGTGGCGACGAGGCAGCTGTTGTGCACGTCGATGGTGATGGTCGTGGTGCTCTGGTCGCCATCGGCATCGCGTACGGTGTAGGTGAACACGTCGGTGGCGCCCGGTGCGCCGACACTATTGGGGTTGCTGTGGTAGACGGCGTTGCCGTTGGCGTCCAGGGTCAGGTAGCCGTAGGTGCCGTTGATCTGGGTGTTGAGGCCGCCGATCACCGGGGACGAAGTGTCGTTGCCAGCCCGTACGCCGATCACTGCGCCACTGGCAGCCGGCCCGTCGGCACCGCCCACGTCGTTGTCCAGTACGTTGCCGCTCACCGTCCCGCCCTCCACCACCGAGGCCGAGTCGGCGTGAGCGGTTGGTAAGTCGTCGACGATGTTCACGTCCAGGTTGCCGTTGGCGGTGGTGCCGTTATCGTCAGTGACCACGACCGCGAACTGTTCGCTCAGGCTGTTGGCACCGTTGGCGTTTGGATGAGCTTCGTTATCCAGCAACGTGTAGCTGTAGCTCACCACCCCCGTGGTGGCGTTGAAGCCCGTGATGGTCAACGTGTTGCCCAGCGCGGTGGTGATTGACTGAGGGAAACCAGCGGCCACGCCACCGCTCACCACATTGATACCGCCGACGCTCAAGGTTTGCACGCCATCCAGTGCGGTGACGGTAAAGGTGCCGTTCTGTGTCAGCGCCGGGGCATCGGGGCTGCTGCCGTCGCTGAGGTTTTTCTCCTGTACCGTCAGCTCGCCGCCATCGGTGTCGAGGCCGGTGATGATCACCGGGTCGTCATTGTTGTGGACTTGCAGCACCAGGTTGGCGGTGCTGGTGTCGCCGTCGGCATCGGTCAGGGTGTAGGTGAAGGTCTCGCTGCCATTGCCACCACCGTGCAGGCCTTTGAAGTCTGCATCCGTCGTATTGAGCGTGTAGGTGTAGGAACCGTCGGCGTTGAGCACCAGGGTGCCGTAAGTCCCGGTGAACGTACCGGGCGTCACGGGGCCGGACGCGACCTGGTCCGCACCTTGGGTGTCATTGGTCAGCACGCTGCCGGTCAGGGTCAGGTGGGTTTCCGACGCGGTGGCGGCGTTGCTGTCGTCCACGGCCTTGGGCACGTCGTCGACGATGTTCACGTCCAGGTTGCCGTTGGCGGTGGTGCCGTTGTCATCGGTGACCACGACCGCGAACTGCTCGCTCAGGCTGTTGGCACCGTTGGCGTTTGGATGGGCTTCGTTATCCAGCAGCGTGTAGCTATAGCTCACTACCCCCGTGGTGGCGTTGAAGCCCGTGATGGTCAGGGTGTTGCCCAGCGCGGTGGTGATTGACTGAGGGAAACCGGCGGCCACACCACCGCTCACCACGTTGATACCGCCGACGCTCAGGGTTTGCACGTCGTCCAGCGCGGTGACGGTGAAGGTGCCGTTCTGGGTCAGTGCCGGGGCGTCGGGGCTGCTGCCGTCGCTGAGGTTTTTCTCCTGCACCGTCAGCTCGCCGCCATCGGTATCGAGGCCGGTGATGATCACCGGGTCGTCATTGTTGTGGACTTGCAGCACCAGGTTGGCGGTGCTGGTGTCGCCGTCGGCATCGGTCAGGGTGTAGGTGAAGGTCTCGCTGCCATTGCCACCACCGTGCAGGCCTTTGAAGTCTCCATCCGCGGTGTTGAGCGTGTAGGTGTAGGAACCGTCGGCGTTGAGCACCAGGGTGCCGTAAGTCCCGGTGAACGTACCGGGCGTCACGGGGCCGGACGCGACCTGGTCCGCACCTTGGGTGTCATTGGTCAGCACGCTGCCGGTCAGGGTCAGGTGGGTTTCCGACGCGGTGGCGGCGTTGCTGTCGTCCACGGCCTTGGGCACGTCGTCGACGATGTTCACGTCCAGGTTGCCGTTGGCGGTGGTGCCGTTATCGTCAGTGACCACAACCGCGAACTGCTCGCTCAGGCTGTTGGCACCGTTGGCGTTTGGATGAGCTTCGTTATCCAGCAGCGTGTAGCTATAGCTCACCACCCCCGTGGTGGCGTTGAAACCCGTGATGGTCAACGTGTTGCCCAGCGCGGTGGTGATTGACTGAGGGAAACCGGCGGCCACGCCACCGCTCACCACGTTGATACCGCCCACGCTCAGGGTTTGCACGCCATCCAGCGCGGTGACGGTAAAGGTGCCGTTCTGGGTCAGCGCCGAAGCATCCGGGCTGCTGCCGTCGCTGAGGTTTTTCTCCTGCACCGTCAGCTCGCCGCCATCGGTGTCGAGGCCGGTGATGATCACCGGGTCGTCATTGTTGTGGACTTGCAGCACCAGGTTGGCGGTGCTGGTGTCGCCGTCGGCATCGGTCAGGGTGTAGGTGAACGTTTCGGTACCGCTGCCTCCCCCATGCAGCGCGACAAATTGCGGGTCGCTGGTGTTGAGGGTGTAGGTGTACGTGCCGCTGGGGTTGAGCACCAGGGTGCCGTAGGTGCCGGTGAACGTCCCACCCACGATCGGGCCGCTGTCGGGGCCGGTGGGGATGCGGTCGGCCCCCTGGAGGTCGTTGGGCAGCACGTTGCCAGTGAGCGTGACCAGGGTTTCCGAGGCAGTAGCGGGATTGTTGTCGTCGATCGCCTGCGGCACGTCGTCGGTGATGTTCACGTCGAGGGTGCCGGTGGCCGTGTCGCCGTCGGTGTCGACCGCCACCACAGGGAACTGCTCAGTAATGCTGTTGGCACCACCGCCGGTCGGGTGGGTTTCATTGCCCGTGAGGGTGTAGGTGTAGCTGACCACTCCGGTGGCCGGGTCATAGCCCGTGATGGTCAGCGTATTGCCCAACGTCGAGGTGATGGCCTGGGGAAAGCCCACAGGCACGCCACCGGTCATCACGCTGATGCCACCGATGCTCAAGCTGCTCAGCCCGTCGGGGGCGGTCACCGTGAAGGTGCCGCTCTGCACCAGCGCCCCCGGATTGCTGGCGGTGCCATCGGCCAGGTTGGCTTCGTTGGTGGTCAGTTCACCGCCTTGCACATCGACCCCGTCGAGGGTCACCGGGTTGTCGGGAGGTGTCACCGGCGGCACGCCGGCGTCGTTGCCGTTATTGTCTGGCTCAGCGGCCAGGCGCAATTGCGGAAACTCGGGAATCCCGTTGAATCCGGCGGTGGGGAAGCCGATCTGCGGATCAACCTGCCCGCCCACCTCCTCCAGCAGCACATAGCTGTGGCCGCCACCCAGGCCGCCCGCGGCGTTGCCCGCCCCAGGGCCTGCTGCCGTGGCTTCGCCCGTCTGGGTCGGGTCGGCGCCGGCCGCGATGGCTTGTTGCAGTTTTTGCACATCGGTCAGTTGCGCGTCGCTGGGGGCCGTCGCTTCCGGCGTATCCACATGCGGCGCCTGCGCCTGGTGCGCGAGCAATTGCGCCGTCAGGGTCAGGTTGCTCTCGCGGCCCAGGGTCAGTTCCTGGCCGTTCTGCAGGTGCACCGCCACTGCGCCCTCGGCACCGGTGACCAGGTGTTCGCCGGCATAGAGCCGATCGCCTTCCACCAAGGGCCGCCGCAGCCCTCCGGCCGCTTCTGCGAAAACCTGCCCTACCACTTTGCTGACGGTACCGATGAGCGCTGCCATGTGCTGTCCTCCGTTGCCGACTGCAATCGGCACGTGTCTGGGTGAAGAATCCGTCCTCGGGATGGCGATCGAAAAGCTGGAAAATCTGCCAGCTTTTACAGGGTCGAAAGGTGCTGGCTTTCCGACAGAATGACAAAAAACCGTCGCTTAATTTCGCCCCGCCGTCCCCACTTTCGACACTTCTTCACGTCGTCTAGAAAATCGCCTGAAACTTTTATTGACGCCTAAAAGCCGTCATAACCCGCAGATTCAAAGGCTTGCGCTTTGAACAATGTGCTGGTTTTCGAAGAGCACATAAGTTTTTTTCGAAATAAGCCTTATGAGAAATTCTTCTTAGGTTTCTCGCAGGATGTTCTTAGCTGTGTTGTTACAAGGTTGAAACGGTTTTGATCTTAAATACGTCAATTTTCTGGCGACAACGAAGCACTTACAGACCTCAGGAGATGCACCCCATGCGCGTTCTAACCCCCCTCTGCAGCGCGGTTTTGCTGGCCATGGCCTGCTCTTCTCAGGCGCAGGCCATGTCATTGACTGAAGCGATCCAGAGCACCATCGCGACCCACCCGGAACTGGCACAGCGGGTGGACAGCCGTCTGTCGGCCAATGAAGACGTCAAGGTCGCCAAGGGGGGCTTCTACCCGTCGGTGGATTTGAACGCCGGCTACGGCCGTGGCTACAGCGACAACACCAACACCCGGGCATTGGGCAACCACCACACCAATATCCTGAACTACACCCAATCGGAGCTGCGCCTGCGGCAGATGATCTTCGACGGGTTCAACGTCGCCAATGAAGTGGAACGCACCAAGGGCGTGGTCAACTCCCGCGCCTATTACGCCCAGGGCACCGCCCAGGACCTGGCCCTGCGCACCATCGAGGTCTACCTGGAAGTGCTCAAGCGTCGCGAACTGGTAACCCTGGCCAAGAACAACCTGCAAGCGCACTTGCGGGTCAACGACCAGATCGGCCTGCGCACCGAACGCGGGGTGGGCAGCACCGCCGACGCCGACCAGTCCCGGGCCCGTCGCGCCCTGGCGGAAAACAACTTCGACACCGCCGAAGTGGACCTGGCCGATGCCGAGGCGAACTTCTACAGCGTGGTCGGGCGCATGCCCGATGAACTGGAAACCCCGCCCTCGACCAAGGGTGAAATGCCCGCCGACCTGCGCCAGGCCCAGCAGAGCATGATCGACAACAACCCGTACCTGAAATCGGCCCAGGCCGACATCCAGTCTGCGGAAAGCCAGTACGAAGTGGCGAAGTCGCCGTTCTACCCACGCTTCGATGCCGAGGCCGCGGTGGGCGCCAACAACAACCTCGGCGGCGAGGAAGGCCACGACAACAACTGGCGCGTGGGCGTGGTGATGAACTACAACCTGTTTCGCGGCGGCAGCGACAAGGCCCGGCTCGCGTCCAACGCCCACCAGATCAACCAGGCCATGGACATCCGCAACAACGCCCTGCGCCAGCTCAACGAAGACACGCGCCTGGCCTGGAACGCCATGACCAACGCCCGTAAGCAGACCCCTACCGCCCGCGAATACGCCGAGACCACCACCCGTGTGCGCGCGGCCTACCAGGACCAGTTCGGCCTCGGCCAGCGAACCCTGCTCGACCTGCTCGACAGCGAAAACGAGCTGTACAACGCCAACCGGCGCTACACCGAAGTGCGCTACACCGAGGAATACTCGATGTACCGGGTGCTGGCGAACATGGGCCTGCTGCTGAACAAACAGCGGGTGGTGCTGCCGGCCGACGCGATTGCGCAGACCGAGGTCAAGAACGAAGCGCGGTTGCCAGAACTCAAGTAGCGCCTGGGAGCGACCGACATGACCAGCATGGAACCCGCAACCCCCGGCGCCGACCCGCGCCTGAACTTTGATGATCCCTTGCTGGACGGCCTGTTGATCCTCTGCAAACTCCATGGCGCGACCGCCAGTCGCGCCAGCCTCAGCGCCGGGCTTCCTATGGCGCACCAACGCCTGGGCCTGGAGCTGCTGCCCCGCGCAGCAGCCCGGGCCAGCTTGCAGGCCAGGGTGCTGCGCCGCGAGCTGGCCGACATCTCGCCGCTCAACCTGCCGGTGATGCTGATCCTGACGGGAGGGCGCTGTGCGGTACTGCGGCGTTGGGGCGAGGACGGCCGGGCATTGATCCTGCCCAGCGAAGCCGACGGCGGCGAACAATGGGTCAGCCGCGAGGAACTGGCCCTCGACTACAGTGGCCAGGCCTTGTTCGCCCGGCCACGGCATGAACTCGAAGACTTGCGCGCGCCCCTGGTGCCGCGGGTCGAAGCGTGGTTTCGCGACACCTTGAAACTGTCGCGCTGGCTGTACAGCGACGCGATCCTGGCGAGCTTGCTGATCAACCTGCTGGGGTTGATGGTGCCGCTGTTCGTCATGCAGACCTACGACCGCGTGGTGCCCAACCAGGCCACTTCGACTTTGTGGGTGCTGGCCGTGGGGTTGTTGATCGGCACCGGGTTCGAGCTGGTGCTGCGGGTGGTGCGCGCTCATCTGTTGGACACCGCCGGCAAGAAAACCGACGTGATCCTCTCCGCGACCCTGTTCGAACGCATCACCGGCATGGCCATGAAAGCCAAGCCGGTGACCATCGGCGGGTTCGCCCAGAGCATCCATGACTTCCAGGGCCTGCGCGAATTTCTCACCGCCGTGACCCTCACCAGCCTCATCGACCTGCCCTTCGCCGTGCTGATGCTGGTGGTGATCGGCTTGCTGGGCGGCTGGCTGGTGGTGATTCCGGTCATCGCGTTCCCGATCACCATTGTTTTCGCCATGATCATCCAGGTGCGCCTGCGCGACACCGTGCAAAAAAGCCTGGCCCTGGGCGCCCAACGCCAGGCCTTGCTGATCGAAACCCTCGGCGGCCTGGAAACCCTCAAGGCCTGCAGCGCCGAAAGCGAGCGCCAGCATCAATGGGAAAGCACCCACGGCGCCCTCACCCGCCTGGACAGCCACGCGCGCAACCTCTCGGCGCTGGCGACCAACGGTACGCTGTTCCTGCAACAACTGGCCGGCATGGCGACCATCGTGGCCGGGGTCTACAGCATCATCGCCGGCAACCTCAGCGTCGGCGCACTGGTGGCCACCTACATGCTCGGCAGCCGGGTGCTGGCGCCCCTGGGCCAGATCGCCGGGCTGATCACCCGCTACCAGCAAGCCCAGCTCACCATGCGCAGCACCGATGCCCTGATGGCCCTGCCCCAGGAGCGCGATGCCAGGCAGCGGCCGCTGGAGCGCACCCAATTGCAGGGTGCACTGGACATCAGCGGCGTGACGTTCCATTACAACGGCCAGAGCACCCCGGCCTTGGCCGACATCAGCTTCAGCCTCAAGCCCGGCGAACGGGTCGGGATCATCGGGCGCAGCGGCTCGGGCAAAAGCACCCTGGCGCGCCTGGTGATGGGTTTCTATGCGCCGCAGGAAGGCCAACTGCTGCTCGACGGCCTGGACCTGCGGCAGCTGGACGTCGCCGACCTGCGCCAACAGGTCGGCTACGTGGCTCACGACCTGCCGCTGCTGGCCGGCAGCCTGCGCGACAACCTCACCCTGGGCGCCCGCTACGTCAGCGACGCGCGCATGCTGGAAGTGGCGGAACTGACCGGCGTCACCGAACTGGCCCGCCAGCATCCCCAAGGCTTCGACCGCCCGGTGGGTGAGCGCGGCCAACTGCTCTCCGGCGGGCAGCGCCAGGCGGTGCTGCTGGCCCGGGCCCTGCTGCTCGATCCGCCGATCCTGCTGCTGGACGAACCCACCAGTGCCATGGACAACAGCAGCGAGGACCTCTTGCGGCAAAAACTTCATACCCGTGTGCAGGGCAAGACCGTGCTGCTGGTTACTCACCGCACCTCGATGCTGAGCCTGGTGGACCGTCTGGTGGTGCTGGACAACGGCCGGATCGTGGCGGACGGGCCGAAGGACGCGGTGATCGATGCGCTGCGCAAGGGACGGGTGGGGTCTGGCGCCGTCTAGTCGATGCCGTGGCGAGGGAGCTTGCTCCCGCTGGGCTGCGTAGCGGCCCCGGACCCTGACACCGCGGAACGTCAGGCAGATCGAGTTGATTTTTTGGGGCCACTTCGCAGCCCAGCGGGAGCAAGCTCCCTCGCCACAAAAGCGTCACTTGGCTTTATTTCACTTAACCAACGGGTATCCCCATGTCTGCCCAAACACCCGATCCAACTGCCCGAAGCTACTTCGGCAGTTTCAACAAAAGCGCCGAAAGCGAGTTCATGGCGGAAACCGCCAGCGCGGCGTTGCAGGATTCGCCTCGGCGATCGCGGGTCACCGTGTGGCTGGCCGCCGGGTTGATCATCACCGGGTTGGTCTGGGCGAAGCTGGCGGTCTTGCAGGAAGTCACCACCGGCGAAGGCAAGGCGATTCCGTCGAGCAAAGTGCAGGTGATCCAGAACCTGGAAGGCGGCATCGTCACCGAGATTTTCGTGCGCGAAGGCCAGATGGTGAGCAAGGGTGACACCCTGTTGCGCCTGGATGACACGCGGTTCCTGTCGAACAAGGGCGAAAGCGAAGCCGACCGCTACGCCTTGACCGCCCAGGTCGAAAGGCTCTCGGCCGAGGCCGAGGGGCGCCCCTTCACGCTGTCGGCCGAGGTGGCCAGCAAGGCCCCGCAAGTGGCCGAGGACGAACGCGCGCTGTACGAACAACGGCAACGGCGCCTGGCCAGCGAACAACGGACCCTGACCGAACAACTGCGGCAGAAGACCCAGGAACTGGCGGAGTTTCGCTCCAAGCAAAGCCAGTTCAGCTCTGCCCTGGCCTTGCTGCAAGAAGAAATGAACATGTCCGCGCCCTTGGTGAAGACCGGGGCCGTGTCGCCGGTGGAGATCCTGCGGCTCAAACGCAACGCGGTGGAAATCCGCGGCTCGCTCAACGCCACCACCCTGGCCATTCCCCGGGCCGAATCGGCGATCAATGAGATCAAGAGCAAGATCGACGAATCGGAACAGACCTTCCGCTCAGACGCGGCCAAGGACCTCAACGAAAAACGCACCGAGCTGTCGAAAATCACCGCCTCGAGCATCGCCATCGACGACCGCGTGTCCCGCACCACCGTGGTCTCGCCGGTGCACGGGGTGATCAAGCAATTGAAGGTCAACACCATCGGCGGCGTGGTGCAGCCGGGCAGCGACATGGTGGAAATCGTGCCCTTGGAAGACAACCTGCTGATCGAAGCCAAGGTCCGTCCGCAGGACGTGGCATTCCTGCATCCGGGCCAGAAAGCCATGGTCAAGTTCAGCGCCTACGACTACACCATCTACGGCGGACTGAGCGCCCGCCTCGAACTGATCGGCGCCGACACCATCACCGACGACAAGGGCAACAGCTTCTACCTGATCCAGGTCCGCACCGACAAAAACCACTTGGGGGGCGACGTGAAGCCGCTGCTGATCATCCCGGGGATGGTGGCGACCGTGGACATCATCACCGGAGAGAAAAGCGTGCTGGACTACTTGCTCAAACCGGTACTGAAGGCGCGGACCGAGGCGATGCGCGAGCGGTAGTCTCTGGCTGGGACTATCTGTGGCCATTCGGGCCCCTTCGCGGGCAAGCCCGCTCCCACAGAGGCTCTGGGGCGCACCATCCATCCAGTGTGGGAGCGGGCTTGCCCGCGAAGGGGGCGGCAGGAACACGCACTATTTTTCAGCATGATTGCGCCGAAACGTCTGCTCCCCCATGGCCGCAATCTGCCCTTCGATCAACGCCTCGAACGGCTTCAGCAACGGCTCGAAACTCGTCGGTGCCTCCAGCACCTGCAACGCCTGGACAATTGCCTCCACCGTCGACAGTGCCCCTGGCCCCGGAGCCTTGCGCAAGCGATAGCGAGACACCCCGCCCTCAGCCAGCGTCACCCTTGGCAGTGCCGCCAGCAATGGATTGAGATGCAGCAACTTGCGCGCCTTGCGCCAGGTACCGTCCGGCACCACCAGCAGCAGTGGATCGTCGGACGCTGCATAGGCCTGCAACGGTTGCGCGACCTCGCCGGGAAACAGCAAGCGTGCCTGATACCCCGGCCGGTGGAGCAATTGCGGCAAGTCTTCGAACACTTCGCCCACGATCAGCTCGGCATTGTTCAGCCCCAGGGCCGCCAGCCGGGCGGTGTTCAAGGCGTGATTGACTTCGCTGGGATGCTGCAGCAGCAACACCCGGGTACGGCTGTCGAGGCTGGGAATCAGCGGGCACAGGCAATGGCTTTGTGGCCGGTGGCAACGCGGGCAATGAATTCGGGACATGGCGGCACCTCAGGCCTGGTTGAGCTGCGCCTTGAGCAGGTCGCGGAAGGTCTGGATCAAAGGTTCGCGGCTGCGGCCACGGCGCACGATCATCGAAAACGGCGCCTGGTAGCCAAAGGTGGCCGGCAGCAGCACCCGCAAATCGCCCTTGTCGACCCAGGCCTGGGCGTAATGCTCGGGCAAGTAACCGACATAGGCACCGGACAACACCAGGATCAACTGCGCCTCCATGCTCTCCACCGTCGCCGCGCTGTGCTTGAAACCATGGCGGGCCAGTTCGGCCTGGCTCCAATACCCGCGTCCGACCATACGCTGCTGGGTAATGACTGGTTCGGGGATGCGCCGCTCGTGGAACAACGGGTGGCGATTGCTGCAATACAACCAATGCTGCTCGCGGTACAACGGCATGTAGACCAGCCCGCTCATGCGCGTGGAAAACGCGCCGATGGCCAGGTCCAGGCGGTTGTCCTGCACACCGAGCTGCAGTTCATAAGGGCTCAGGACGGACAGATGCAGGTGCACCGCCGGATGCTCCTGGCTGTAGGCACCGATGGCCTCGGCGAATGGCAAGGCCTTGTCGCTGACGGTGGAGTCGATCACGCCCAGGTTCAGCGTGCCGCGCAGCTCCCCCTTGAGGGCCGCCGCATACTGTTCGAACCCTTCGAGCTCACCCAGCAGGCGCAGGGTTTCCTGGTGGAACAATTCGCCCTTGCTGGTCAGGCTGAACCCACCCCGCCCGCGATGACACAGCACCAGGCCCAGGGCCGATTCGAGCTGGCTCATGTAAGTGCTGATGGCCGATGTCGAAAGGTTGAGTTCGTGCTGGGCGTTGGCAAACCCCTGGTGCCGGACCACGCTGACGAAAATACGCAGCAGTTTCAGGTCGGGTAGAGCGTTGGCCATTGGGTTTCTCCGTACCGGCGTATCACTGCAAGACTGTGTGGCGAGGGGATTTATCCCCGCTGGGCTGCGAAGCAGCCCCAATACCATTTTCCTGACACACCGAGCTTTCAGGTTTTAGGGCCGCTTCGCGCCCCAGCGGGGATAAATCCCCTCGCCACAGAACCACACCCATCCAAACAGGGGGACCGTGCTGACGCGGAGTCTATCGCCCTACCCCACATTAGTTTAGAAAAATCTGAACTAAGTATTTGCCCCCAGCGATTTTTCAGCGCCACGGCTTTTCGCAGAATCGGCCCCTGATAAATAAAACAACGATGAGGCCCTACCCGTGGACAAGATTCTTCACCAGCCACTGGGCGGCAACGAAATGCCGCGCTTCGGCGGCATCGCCACCATGATGCGCCTTCCCCACGTGCCCACCGCCGCCGGCCTGGACGCTGCCTTCGTCGGCGTGCCGCTGGACATCGGCACCTCCCTGCGCGCCGGCACCCGTTTCGGCCCCCGCGAGATCCGCGCCGAATCGGTGATGATCCGCCCCTACAACATGGCCACCGGCGCTGCGCCCTTCGACTCGCTGTCGGTCGCCGACATCGGCGACGTGGCAATCAACACCTTCAACCTGCTGGACGCGGTACGGATCATCGAAGAGTCGTATCACACCATCCTCGAACACGACGTCATCCCCCTGACCCTGGGCGGCGACCACACCATCACGCTGCCGATCCTGCGGGCCATCCACAAGAAACACGGCAAGGTCGGCCTGGTGCACATCGACGCCCACGCCGACGTGAACGACCACATGTTCGGCGAGAAGATCGCCCACGGCACCACGTTCCGCCGGGCCGTGGAAGAGGGCCTGCTCGATTGCGATCGCGTGGTGCAGATCGGCTTGCGCGCCCAGGGCTATACCGCCGATGACTTCAACTGGAGCCGCCGCCAGGGCTTTCGCGTGGTCCAGGCCGAAGAGTGCTGGCACCATTCCCTGGCGCCGCTGATGGCTGAAGTCCGGGAGAAGGTCGGGGGCGGCCCGGTGTACCTGAGCTTTGACATCGACGGCATCGACCCGGCCTGGGCCCCAGGCACCGGCACCCCGGAAATCGGCGGTCTGACCACCATCCAGGCGATCGAAATCGTGCGCGGCTGCCAGGGCCTCGACCTGGTCGGTTGCGATCTGGTAGAAGTCTCGCCGCCGTACGACACCACCGGCAATACCTCGCTGCTGGGCGCCAACCTGCTGTACGAGATGCTCTGCGTACTGCCTGGCGTGGCTCATCGCTGAGGGGCGCGCCATGAACGAACGCGAGCAAGTCCTGCTGGCCGCCGCCGAACTGGTGGCGGCCTTCGCCCGCAACGACCGCGAGGCTTACTTCGGCGCGTTCACCGCCGATGCGAGTTTCGTGTTCCACACCCTCGAACAGCCGTTGCTGTCACGCGATGCCTACCAGGCGTTGTGGGATCGCTGGCGGTCCGAGGATGGCTTCGAGGTGCTGGCGTGCACCTCGAGCAACGCCTTCGTCAGCCTGCAAGGTGACGTGGCGGTTTTCATCCATGACGTGGCCACCGAGCTGCGCTTGCAAGGGGAGCGACACTTTAGCCAGGAGCGCGAAACCATCCTGTTCCGCAAGCAGGAAGGACGCACACAAGAACAACAGGGCCTTTGGCTGGCCTGCCATGAACATTTGTCCGCAATGCCGGAAGGGCTGCCACCCCCTTAGCCAAACAGGCGACGTCCACCTTCGATGAACGCGCCTCGATGATCGGAGCAGATCATGCATAACAATAATGAAAACAGCCTTACGCAAATCGAAACCAACGGGGTCGAACAGATCCCGGACCACGAACGCACCGCCGGCCCGGGCGATCTGTTTCGCCTGATCTTCGGCGGCGCCAACACCTTCGCCACCGCCGTGCTGGGCAGTTTCCCGGTGCTGTTCGGCCTGTCGTTCCAGGCCGGGGCCTGGGCGATCGTCCTGGGGGTGTTGGTGGGTTCGATCATCCTCGCCCCCATGGGCCTGTTCGGCCCGCTCAACGGCACCAACAACGCGGTGTCCTCCGGTGCGCACTTCGGTGTGCATGGGCGGATCGTCGGTTCGTTCCTGTCGCTGCTGACCGCCATCGCGTTCTTCTCGTTGTCGGTGTGGAGCTCCGGAGATGCGTTGATCGGCGGCGCCAAGCGGCTGGTCGGCGTCCCGGAAACCGACCTGAGCCTGGGCCTGGCCTACGGCCTGTTCGCCCTGCTGGTGTTGACGGTGTGCATCTACGGCTTTCGCTTCATGCTGTGGGTCAACCGTGTGGCCGTGTGGGCCGCCAGCCTGTTGTTCCTGCTGGGCATCGTGGCGTTCGCGCCAAGCTTCGACAGCCAGTTCGCCGGCACTGTCGGGCTTGGTCAACCGGGCTTCTGGGCGGCGTTCATCGGCGCGGCGCTGGTGGCCATGAGCAACCCGATTTCCTTCGGCGCGTTCCTCGGTGACTGGTCGCGCTACATCCCGCGCCACACCTCCAAGCGGCGCATCATGCTGGCGGTGATCGCCGCACAACTGGCCACCCTGATCCCGTTCCTGTTCGGCCTCGCCACCGCCACCATCGTGGCGATCAAGGCCCCGGACTACATCGCGGCGAACAACTACGTGGGCGGGCTGCTGGCGGTGTCGCCAAGCTGGTTCTTCCTGCCGGTGTGCCTGATCGCGGTGATTGGCGGCATGTCCACCGGCACCACGTCGCTGTATGGCACCGGGCTGGACATGTCCAGCGTGTTCCCACGGCTGTTGTCGCGGGTCAAGGCGACGTTGCTGATCGGCCTGCTGTCGATTGCCTTCATCTTCATCGGGCGCTTCGCCGCGAACCTGGTGCAGAGCGTGTCGACCTTCGCCGTGCTGATCATCACCTGCACCACCCCGTGGATGGTGATCATGATCATCGGCCTGCTGGTGCGACGCGGTTTCTACTGCCCGGACGACCTGCAAGTGTTCACCCGAGGCGAAACCGGCGGACGCTACTGGTTCAACCATGGCTGGAACTGGCGCGGCCTGGGGGCGTGGATCCCCAGCGCATTGGTCGGACTGTGCTTCGTCAACCTGCCGGGGCAGTTCGTCGGCCCGTTGGGTGAACTGGCCGGTGGCATCGACATCAGCCTGCCGGTGACCCTGGGCCTGGCGTCGGTGGTGTACCTGGTGTTGCTTGGGCTGTTCGCCGAGCCGGCGGCGGTGTATGGGCCGCAGGATCCGCGTAGCAAAGACGCTTCGGTGCCCATCGATCCATCAGCCCTCAGGCAAACCGCCTGATCCGAGACAACGAAATCCCTGTGGCGAGGGAGCTTGCTCCCGCAGGGTCGCGCAGCGGCCCCTTGATGACGACTGCTGCGCAGTCGAGCGGGAGCAAGCTCCCTCGCCACAAAAGCGCGTTCGCATAGAGGCTGGGATGTCATGGATAGCAGCCTCGCCTCGCCTCACACAAAAAAGACAATCGGAGACTCGCCACCATGGCTTTGGACTTAATCGTCGTTCTTCTCTACGCCACGGGCATGATCGCCCTGGGCTGGTATGGCATGCGTCGCGCCAAGACCCGCGAGGACTATCTGGTCGCCGGACGCAACCTCGGCCCGGGCTTCTACCTGGGAACCATGGCCGCGACGGTCCTGGGCGGCGCGTCCACCATCGGCACCGTGCGCCTGGGCTATGTCCATGGGATTTCCGGCTTCTGGCTGTGCGGCGCCATCGGCCTGGGCATCGTCGGCCTGAGCCTGTTTCTGGCCAAGCCGCTGCTCAAACTCAAGATCTACACCGTGACCCAGGTGCTGGAGCGCCGCTACAACCCGGCCGCGCGTCACGCCAGTGCGCTGATCATGCTGGTGTATGCGTTGATGATCGGCGCCACCTCGACCATCGCCATCGGCACGGTGATGCAAGTGCTGTTCGGCCTGCCCTTCTGGGTCTCGATCCTGGTGGGCGGTGGCGTGGTGGTGCTGTACTCCACCATCGGCGGCATGTGGTCGCTGACCCTCACCGACATCGTGCAGTTTCTGATCATGACCATCGGCCTGGTGTTCCTGCTGATGCCGATGTCCATCGTCGACGCCGGCGGTTGGGATGCGATGGTGGCGAAACTGCCGGCCAGTTACTTCGATTTCACCGCCATTGGCTGGGACACCATCCTTACCTACTTCCTGATCTATTTCTTCGGGATTTTCATCGGCCAGGACATCTGGCAGCGGGTGTTCACCGCTCGCAGCGAAGGCGTGGCGAAAGTGGCCGGCACCGCCGCCGGCCTGTATTGCGTGCTCTATGGCCTGGCCGGGGCATTGATCGGCATGGCCGCCAAGGTGTTGCTGCCGGACCTTGCCAACGTCAACAACGCCTTTGCCAGCGTGGTCCAGACCAGCCTGCCCAACGGGATTCGCGGGCTGGTGGTCGCCGCTGCCCTGGCGGCCTTGATGTCCACCGCCGCAGCCGGCCTGCTCGCGGCGTCCACCACGGTGGTGCAGGACCTGTTGCCACGTTTGCGCCAGGGCCGTGAAGGCGGCAGCGGCGATGTCCACGAGAACCGCATCGCCACCCTGCTGATGGGGGCATTGGTGTTGGTTATCGCCCTGGTGGTCAGTGACGTCATCAGCGCCCTGACCCTGGCCTATAACCTGTTGGTGGGCGGCATGTTGATCCCGTTGATTGGCGCCATCTACTGGAAACGCGCCACCACCGCCGGCGCGATCAGCAGCATGTCGCTGGGCTTCCTGACGGCGTTGTTCTTCATGGTCAAGGACGGCCTGGACGCCAACACGCCGATCTACTACAGCCTGAGCGTGGCGCTGGTGAGTTTTGTGGTGGTAAGCCTGTTGTCGCCACGAGCGAATGCGGTGGCGAAGATGGTCTGATAATCGGTAAACGACTGTGGGAGCGAGCCTGCTCGCGATGGCGACGTATCAGCCACCACTTACGCTGATACAACGCATTCGCGAGCAGGCTCGCTCCCACAAAAACCGACCTGACAACTAATCAGCGGCGGCGCGGCTGGCGGCGGCGTTGCTCGTCATCGGTACGGATCGGGACCGGCTGCATCGGCGGTTCGATCAAGCCAAGCGCAACACCCAGGTCGTGAAGCCAGTTCTGGATTTTCTCTTTCATCGTGGTGCCCCCTCAGGGTAATACGAGCGGCAGAATGCTATGGCCCCTTCGCTCTGATAATAGTCCGATGTGTTACGCAATGCTCGTCTCAGTTTGCAATGATCTGTTACTGAATTGATCCAAATCCCACGCCCGGAGTTCAAGCCGATCGAGCCGTCACCGCAGGCACGCGCGGCCAGGCCTGTTGTTGCAATTCAATCCAGGCATTCAGGTTGGCGCCCACCATGCCCTTACGCCACATCAGCCAGGTCGTGGCGCTGGCAAACGGCTCGGCCAAGGGGTGCACCGTCACCCGCTCGCGGCCCGGCATGCTGGCCAGCATCGACTCGGACAACAACGCCACCCCGGAGCCAGCGATCACACACGCCAGCATCCCCTGGTAAGACTCGATCTCCATCGCCCGGCCCATGGTCGCGTGGTCATGGGCAAACCAGGCTTCCAGGCGCATGCGGTACGAACAGCCCCGGCGAAACGTGAACACCGAGCGCCCCTGGACATCCAGCGCACTGCGCACCGGCGGGTGATCGGCTTCGGTGATCACCACCAGCCGCTCGTCGCACAGCGGCACGCCGTCCAGCCCCGCCAGCTCCAGCGGGCCATCCACCAGCGCGGCATCAAGGCGCCCGGTGAGCAAGCCTTCGAGCAGTTCGCCGCTGGGCCCGGACTGCACCTGCAGGTTCACCGCCGGGTAAGTACGGTGATAAGCGGCCAGAAGGTCCGGCAAGTGAATCGCCGCGGTGCTGTACATCGTGCCCAACACAAAATCCCCGGCCGGTTGCCCGCCCTGCACCGCCGCGTGGGCTTCGTCGTGCAGGGCAAAAAGCTTGCTCGCATAGTCCAGCAGGACTTTTCCCGCCGGTGACAACTGCAAGCGCTGACGCTCGCGCAAGAAAAGATCCACACCCAGCTGTTCTTCCAGCTGCTTGAGCCGGGTCGAGAGGTTCGACGGCACCCGGTGCAAGCGTTCGGCAGCCCGGGTGATGGATCCTTCCTCGGCCACGGCCTGGAAAATCCGCAATTGGCTGAACTCCACGACATTCTCCAAAAAAGAACAAGTTACTCACTATTATTCATTTTTAATGAAAGTCAATCGGTTCTAGCCTGACGGTCATTCGCCTCGACGCTGGAGAACGACATGTCACCTCTCACTCGCCTGCTCGGCAGCTTCATCGCCTTGATGATGGCCATGGGCATTGGTCGCTTTGCCCTGACGCCCCAGTTACCTCATCTCATCGGCGAGGGCCAGGTCGACTTGACCGCCGCCGGTCTGATTGCCGCCGCCAACTACCTGGGTTACTTCCTCGGCGCGCTGGATGCGATGTTCGTCCGTCGTGCGGAACAGGTGAGGCGCCGGTTGCTCGGCGGCCTGTGGCTGTGCGTGCTGCTGACGCTGGCGTCGTTCTGGGCCTGGGGCTTCTGGCCGCACCTGGCGCTGCGTTTCGGCACGGGCGTGGCGAGTGCCTGGGTGCTGGTGATGATCACGGCCTTGAGCCAGCCCTTGGCCGCGGCGGCCGGACGCCCTCGCCTCGGTGCCCTGGTGTTTGCCGGCCCAGGCCTGGGGATTGCGCTGACCGGCTTGCTCGCCCTGGGCTCGAACCTGCTGGGCCAGGCCTCCGCCACCCTGTGGCTGGTCTACGCCGGCGTGGCGTTGGCGATGCTGCTCGGAATCCTGCCGATCCTGCCGCAGCCCGCCGCAACCGCCGCCGTCGCAGCGCCGCCCCGCCATTCACCCAGCCGTGGCATTGCCCGCCTTGGTGTGGTGTACGCCCTCTACGGCGTGGGCTACATCATCCCGGCCACGTTTCTGTCGCAAATGGCCTCGGCCCAATTCCACGGGCAATGGCAGGCTGACCTGTTCTGGCCCAGCTTTGGCCTGGCCGCCGCGCTGGGCGTGCTGCTGGTCAGCCGGCGTCGCCCGGACCCGAACACCACCGGTCGCTGGTTGATCGGCACGCTCTGGCTGCAGGCCGCCGGGGTGTTCGCCTGCCTGCTGGGCAGCGGCTTGGGGCTGGCACTGGGGGTCCTACTCTGCGGCGCGCCGTTCCTGGCCTGTATGCAACTGGTGATGCTGCGCTCGCGGGAACTGGCTCCCCACGCCACCCAGCGCAACGCCGGGTTGCTGACCGCCTGCTTTGCCGTGGGCCAGCTCAGCGGCCCACTGCTCGCGGCACTGAGCAGCCATTTCAGCGGTGGGTTGCAACCGGCACTGATCATCGCCGGCAGCGGCCTGGTGCTGGCCGGCGGGCTGTTGCTGCGGCCCGCCAGCCAGGCTGCGGCGAGCCCCTGCCCTCGCACCATCCTGCGTTGATCAGGCCTGGCCGGCCGGGTTGAGCGAGGGACCGCGCTGCAAGATCGACTCGCGCCGGGCCAGGGCGAAGTACAGCGCGCCCCCAAGCAGGCAACCGGTGAACCAGGCAAAGTTGGCCATCGGTTGCAGCACCGGCGTAAAGGTAATCGCCACCCCCACTAGCGTCGCCGCGATCATGGCCTTGACCGCCGTCCAGTTAATGCCGCCGCTGTAGTAATAACGCCCGCTTGGCCCGTCATTGAACAGCGCATCCACATCGATGTGCTGTTTCTTGATCAGGTAGTAGTCCGCCAGCAGGATCCCGAACAACGGGCCAATGAACGCCGCCAGCACGTCCAGGGTGTAATGGATCACCTCCGGGTTGTTGAACAGGTTCCACGGCGTGATGAAAATCGAGGCCACGGCGGCAATCATGCCGCCGGCGCGCCAACTGATCTTGCTCGGCGCGACGTTGGCGAAGTCAAACGCGGGAGACACGAAGTTGGCGACGATGTTGATGCCGATGGTCGCGGTGACGAAGGCAAAGGCCCCCAGCAGCACAGCCACATCGTTGTCGATGCGCGCCACGGTGGCGATCGGGTCGTGGAGCATTTCGCCGAACACGGGCAGGGTCCCGGAAACAATCACTACCGTGACCAGGGAGAACGCCAGGAAATTCACCGGCAGCCCCCAGAAATTGCCTCGGCGCACGTCAGACATGCTCCGGCAATAACGGCTGAAATCGCCAAAATTGAGGGTCGGACCGGAAAAGTACGACACCACCAGCGCCGTCGCCACGATCACCTGGCCGACCGCCTGCCAGCCCGACAAGGACTTTTCCGCCAGCGTGAAGCTGATGTTGCTCCAACCGGCCTTCCACACGATCCAGCCGGCCAACAGGAACATCACCGCATAGACCACTGGCCCGGCCCAGTCGATGAACCGGCGGATCGAGTCCATCCCGGTCCAGAACACCAACGCCTGGACGCACCAAAGGCCGAGGAAGCCGAACCAGCCCAGGTAGGACAGGCCGGCAAACTGCGGCTCGGCGTAGGCCTGCATCGAAGGAAAGAACCGCAGCACCACGATGATCAACGCGCTGGAAGCCAGGTAGGTCTGGATGCCATACCAGGCCACGGCAATCAAACCGCGGATGACCGCCGGAATATTCGCCCCGAAGACCCCGAACGCCAGCCGACAGATCACCGGGTACGGCACCGCCGCCTGCTGGCTCGGCCTGGCGACCAGGTTGGCGATCAACTGCACGATGCAAATCCCGCCCAGCAAGGCAATCAACACCTGCCAACTGGCCAGGCCCAACGCGAACAGGCTGGCGGCAAAGACATAACCGCCCACGCTGTGCACATCGCTCATCCAGAACGCGAAGATGTTGTACCAATTCCATTTCTGCGGCAGCGGGCCCAGGTCCTCGTTGTAGAGGCGGGGGCTGTAGCCGTTGGGCAATTGCTTGGACATTGCGGGGCTCCTTTTGAGTACCGCCGTGCCCCCGCATCAACCTGCTCACCATACTGCGCACGGGAGCCGGCATGGTTTGTATACGAAACGCTACGCAGAATGCGTGCCACAGGAAGTGGATGTGCGACAAAACGCGGTGTACAGCGAAGAATCCAACCGCGCAGACAGGTGCCTACGCCCACGAACAGGGCGTGAGTGCATGCTAAAGGTGCAGTTTTTTGTATACAGCGAAGATCTCGTGGTGAGGGAGCTTGCTCCCGCGGGGCTGCGAAGCAGGCCTAAAACACGTGTGCTCAATCAAAACTGACACACCGAGGGGCATGGTCGAGGGGCCGCTTCGCGACCCAGCGGGAGCAAGCTCCCTCGCCACCGGAGATACGGATTGCTGCCCAGAGGCACATGCTTTGTGCCACAGGGCCGCAAGCGTGATGGGTGCTCAGCTCAATTCAATGCGATCAGCATGAATGACAATCTGCCCATTCTTGTACAGCGCGCCAATGGCTTTCTTGAAGTTGCCCTTGCTCACGCCAAACAGGCTGCTGATCAGCGCCGGATCGCTCTTGTCGCTGACCGCCAGGGTGCCGTTGTTCTCGCGCAACTTGGCGAGGATCTTGGCGTTCAGGCTGGTGGCGGCTTCCTGGCCCACCGGCTGCAGGCTCAAGCTGATCTTGCCGTCCGGACGGACTTCCTTGATGAAGCCTTTTTCCTGCTTGCCGGCACGCATGAACTTGAAGATTTCGTTCTTGTGGATCAAGCCCCAGTGCTTGTTGTTGATGATCGCCTTGAACCCCATGTCGGTGGCCTCGGCCACCAGCAAATCCACTTCCTGGCCCGGCGTGTAGTTGGCCGGTGTCTTGTCCAGGTAACGGTCCAGGCGAGCGGTGGCGGTAATGCGGCGGGTGTGCTTGTCCAGGTAGACGTGCACCACGCAGTAATCGCCAGCGCTCAACTGGCGCTTTTCCTCGGAGTACGGCAGCAGCAAGTCCTTGGGCAGGCCCCAGTCGAGGAACACGCCAATGCTGTTGACTTCAACCACTTTCAGGCTGGCGAACTCACCGACCTGGACTTTGGGCTTTTCCGTGGTCGCGATCAGTTTGTCGTCGCTGTCCAAATAAATAAAAACATTGAGCCAGTCTTCATCTTCGCTGGGAATATCCTTGGGGATATAACGGTTGGGCAGCAGAATTTCGCCGTCCGGCCCGCCGTCCAGATATAAACCGAAGTTAGTGTGTTTAACCACTTGCAGACTGTTGTAGCGCCCGATTAAAGCCATTTCCAATACCCTCATTGCGTGGGCGGCATTCTACCCGGTTTTGCGGCGCGATTCGTGGCCGTCACACGCTTTGCCGGGAAGGCCCGCGCAACCGTTGATTTTCCTGGCCTTTCGCGCAAACGGCGGCCATTCGTCAGGCCAGCGACGGAGCCAAACGCCCGCCGGCGGCGTTATATTTTTCGCACCGTTGTTATTTAAAACAGAGGGTTAGGGCAACAATGGCTGGATTATCCGGGTGTCATTTGCGCTTGCGCAGCACGCCTTGCGAGGGATATTTACCAAGCTATTGTCAAGTATTTCCTGTACGATGCCTGGCCCAATTAATTATCTACAGGTTAATGGCCGTCATGCGCGTAAAAGCATCCAACAGCAAAGCAAAGCCAGCTCCAGCCGTTGAAACCAGCGAGTCGATCAACGACCAGATCGCGGCGTTCCTCAAGTCCGGCGGCGAGATCCAGCAAATTGCCAAAGGTGTCAGCGGCCAGACGTTCGGCCCGTCCAAGCAGATCAGCCTGGGCAAAAAGTAACCAGCACCTCCTCTGGTCCCAAAGCGCTTTGAGCTTCGAAGCGCTTGGACTGGAAAATCCCCTCTTCACCCTCTGCTTTTCGCACGAATCGACGAACGGCCATCGCTGCCGAGCATTCGTCGGTATCCTTGCACCTCTCTAGCTCAAGCGTTTCAGCTTAGTTCCCGTTCCTGCTCCTCGCTAATTCCGGAGTGAAGCATGCGCTATCCCGTTGCTGTGCTGACGACCAGCCTGATGACGTGCTCCCTGGCCTACGGGCAGGTCTTCCAGCGCGAGCTCGGCGACTTCGACCTCAAGCTTGGCACCACGCCGACCCGCAGCATGGCCCAGGGCCTGGTGACCCAATCGAGCACCGGCTCGTTCCATGGCGGCCTGGACCTGAGCCACGACAGCGGCTGGTACGCCGGCCAATGGTCCCCGAGCGCCGGTCTGACGTCGGACCTTGAAGTCGATTCCTACATGGGCTTTAAACACCCCTTCGACCAGACGCTGGGCTATGAAGTCGGCCTGATCCATTACAGCTATCCCACCGCCGATACCCTCGACAGCCAGGAATTCTTCGGCGGCCTGACCGTACTCGGCAGCCGCTTCGGTGCCGCCTTGAGCAACGATCCGGATAAGCTGAACAGCACGCTGTTTGCCGACCTTGGCGGCAACGTGCCCTTCGGCATCGGCATCAGCGCCAAGTACACCACCCACCAGCTCAACACGCCCGTGTCGGTGGACAACGGTTATGTCAGCAGTTTCAGTGACTGGTCGCTGAAAATTTCCCGCCCCTGGAAAGGGCTCGACCTGGACCTGATCTACAGCGACTCGAGCCTCAGCGGCAGCAGCTGCTCGGCCTATTCCGGGCACAACAGCCAGTGCGACAGCCTGCTGACCCTCAAGATGGCCCACCCTTTTTACTAGGCTATGTACGAAATAGCTTGAAACTTGGTTATGCGGCGTTAAAAACCGGCTCGGAATGCTCATTGACAACCAGTCAAGTCGAGCGCGACCCCGGTCGTTCCAAGCCGGTTTTTGCCTTGCCTAACCTGCGTTTCAAACTATTTCGTACACAGCCTAGGCGTTACGCTTTTAATCGGCTGAACTGCCGCGCGTCTGCAATGCTCCAACAAAGCACCTACGCCCTCGCAAGGACTCGCTCATGTCGCGCTGGTTAACACGCACCGCCCTGTTCATCGCCGTGCTATTGACGCTCACCGCCTGCAGCCGGGTAGGCCTGGCCTACCGCAACCTCGACCTGATCATCCCGTGGACCCTCAATGACTACCTGGAAATCAACGGCGAGCAAAAAGACTGGTTCAACGAACGCCTCAAGCAACACCTGAGCTGGCACTGCACCACGCAGCTACCGGGCTACCTCGACTGGCTGGACCGCCTCAAGACCATGGTGCAAACCAACCAGGTGACCGATACCGCCCTGCAACAGCGCACCCAGGAAGCCAAGGCCGCCATCGCCGAAACCGCCCGGGAAATCACCCCGTCGGCCATCCAGTTGCTTCAGGGGCTTAGCGACGAACAAGTGGCGGACATGGACGCCGCCTTCGTCAAGGACCAGCGCAAGCGCCAGGAGGAATACCTCAAGCCGTCATTGCATGAGCAAATCCAGGCGCGCAGCAAACGCATGGAAAAACGCCTGAACGACTGGCTCGGCCCAATCAACGAGGCTCAGCGCCAACGCGTGATGGCATGGTCCACTGCCCTCGGCGACCAGAACCAACAATGGATCGCCAACCGCGCCCACTGGCAGAACCAGTTCAGCCAAGCCGTGGCCCAACGCCACAGCCCCGATTTCCCGCAGCGCATCGAGCAACTGCTGGTCAACCGCGAAAGCCTCTGGACACCGGCCTATCGCGAAGCCTTCAGCAAGACCGAAGCCCAGGCCCGCAGCCTGCTGATCGACCTGCTGGCCGAAAGCACCCCGCCCCAGCGCGAGCGTTTGCTGAAGAAAATCGACGGGGTGAAGAAGGACTTCAGCGACTTGAAATGCCTGAAATCGGCACGCTCTTGAAACCACAAAAAAAATCCAATGTGGGAAGCGGGCTTGCCCGCGAATGCGATCTACCAGCTAACGATCATGTTGGCTGACACGGCGCATTCGCGGGCAAGCCCGCTCTCGCAAACAAGGCGCACACCCATCAGGCAATCTGCGCCTTCGAAGCCAAGTCATCGAACGTGAACTCATCCAGCGCATCGTCCTGCTCATCCAGCACCTGGCGTGGGTGATCATTGCCCGGAATGCTGCTGTCGATCAGGCTCAGCAAGCGCGAACCGCGGGGCGTGAGCACGAAGTTTTCACCATTACCGCCTTCTTCCTCCGGCCGCGGCTCAATGAAGCCACGCTCCAGCAGCAGCTTTTCATACTCCCCGGCAACCGCTTTCAGATGATCGAGATTCTCGATCTCCTCGCCCTGCGCCGCCTTGGCCGCCGCGTGCTGCTCCGCATAAGGCCGAGGGGTAAAGCTGTGGCCGGCGCCGTTCTGCACTTCGTGCAGCAACCGTTCGATCAAGTCCCAGTTATAAGTCGTCATCCTGGTCCATCCTCCAAAGAGTGAGATGCCTTCCCAGCGTCCTGTTTCGCAAATACAAGACACTAAGGGTGTGACCGAGACGCTGCGCCGCCGTTCAGCCGGGCTTCCCGACGGGCCATTTCATCTGCCGACCAACGGTCTGTCGAATTCACACACGGCCAAACGACCACTGACACAAGCACTTGCTGAACGACCCTGCCTACAGGAGAAATCATCATGAACGTCGAGAATCATCCGGTCGTCTCGCGGGAAGAATGGCTCGCTGCGCGCCGCGAACACCTGGCCCACGAAAAAGCCTTCACCCGCGAACGGGACAGACTCAGCGCCGAACGACGCGCCCTGCCCTGGGTCAAGATCGACAAACCCTATCGCTTCCAGGGCCCCCACGGCGAACTCAGCCTGGCCGACCTGTTCGACGGCCGTAGCCAACTGGTCGTCTACCACTTCATGTTCGGCCCCGGCTGGAAAGAAGGTTGCCACGGCTGCTCCTTCCTGTCCGACCACATCGACGGCGCCAACCAACACCTCGCCCATCACGACGTGGCGGTGGTCGCCGTCTCCCGCGCATCCTTTGCCGAATTCCAGCCGTTCAAGCGGCGCATGGGCTGGGCCTTCGACTGGGTCTCCTCAAACGGTTGCGACTTCAACGACGACTTCGGCGTCAGTTTCAAAGCCGAAGACACCGCTGCCGGAACGGCCACCTACAACTACGAAAAAACCGACACCGCCGAAGGCGAACTCCCAGGCCTGAGCGTCTTCT
Source organism: Pseudomonas sp. MS646 (assembly GCF_036693845.1). Lineage (NCBI taxonomy): Bacteria > Pseudomonadati > Pseudomonadota > Gammaproteobacteria > Pseudomonadales > Pseudomonadaceae > Pseudomonas > Pseudomonas sp. MS646. The sequence continues at coordinate 1,665,086 of NZ_CP144763.1, read as the reverse complement.
ATCGCAACCAAGCCGGCGAGATCTTTCACACCTACTCCACCTATGCCCGAGGTTTGGACATGCTGGTCGGGACCTACCACTACCTCGACCTCACGCCGAAGGGTCGTAATGAGGACGAAATCATGGACTGGGTACGGCATCACGATAAGTACGACGAGGCCAAGCCACACAGCTGCTGCCACGACTGATGCGCCAACCCGCACAAGTCGAGCGCGATCCCTGTGGCGAGGGAGCTTGCTCCCGCTCGGCTGCGTAGCAGGCGCCTGCGGTGCCTGAATCAACACCACTTGAATGTGATTGGAAACGATTGCGGCCGCAGGAAGAACAATAATGAAAACGGACGACCTGATTCGCCCGTTTCATTGCTGGATCCTTTATTGCCGGTGGTTTTGCTGCGCTTGCATGTACTGACGCAGAAGTTGATTGATGCGCGTCTGGTAACCAGCGCCCTGCCCCTTGAACCACTCCAGCACATCGGAGTCGAGGCGAATGGTCACCGCTTGTTTTGTTGGAACACGCAGCTCCGCGCGGCGGAAGAAATCCTCACCCAGCTCAGGAATATCGCTGGTATCGATGTTCGGGTCATTCAACTTGGCCAGGCGCTCCCAGTCAGTCTTCGATGTTTTCGCCATACCGTATGGCCTCCTGCTTATGGCTTTTCGGAAAGAGATGATGCAGATCACATCGCCCCGCAGCTCGATGTACACGACCATGCCAATCATCGATTTGATCAAGCCAATGGTTCGACGCATGGCGCCTCTTCACCGAAGACTACTGCCGAAACCGTTCCTCTTAAATCAGACGCATCCCGTAAAAAAGTAAGAAAGAACCCGCACAGACGTGGAAACCTCCTGCGAAACAGACGGACAGAATTACAGCAGGTCGTAGTGAAGGAAACGGGGACTTGCTCCGCTCCCGTGATGAAGTATGAAGACGCCAAGCCACATGGCTGCTCATACGGCTAAAAACCAATCCTTAGGCCGAGCATCGCTCCGTGGCGAGGGAGCTTGCTCCCGCTCGATTGCGTAGCAGGCGCCTGCGGTGCCTGACCCGCGGCAGCCCCAAAAGCCGACTGATGCACGGCCAAAGGTCCTACACAAAGCTCGGAAAGTGGCGTCTTGTGGCTCGGGAATGGGTCGGCCTATAGTCCCCCGTCGCCCCAAAAGGCGATTCGGGTTTGGCGACCCGACTACAGAGAATGCGAAAGCTACCAGCTCATTGCAGGTACCGACGCACCCGCAAAGCCGCTATATTCCACGGCGGCTGTGCGCGGGAGATCTTCGGATCTACCGGTTTTCTCTGTAACCGGTTCGCCAACCTGCGCACAGCCACCACCCAATTGTTTGGCGACGACTGAGTGATGGCTTTCAGCCAATCAAACAGAGATCTTCAAAATGAATCGATACATGCCCATCACCGGCATCGACTGCATCCCCGCCACCCTGCTCATCGACACCGAAGCTCCACTCGACGTCCTTTTCGAAACCGCCGGCTACCGTATTCGCACCGTGACTCAGGTGTTGGAGAACATCGCGTTTCGTTCGGATATCAGCTCCGACACCATCGTGCTTTCCGACTTCTGCAAACTGCTGACAGTATCGTTGCGCGATGGGTGTGATGTAATGGATGTGATTGGGCGACGGTTGCGCGATCAAGCGGCGAGGTAATGAAAAAATGGGCGACCTGTGGTCGCCCGTTTTGCATGTGCCAACTGAATTAGAGGCTAGGAACTTTCGCGATAGGAGTGCGTTGCTGAGGTTGTGTGGTGTCATAGACATGCAATTCGCAGCCCTGCCCCACAAACTGAAACTCCGCCAAGTAAACCTTACCTTTCTAGGGTGAACGTGGGGTTGATCGGGATCAGCTTGTACTTCCAACTGTGAGAAGTGCTTCAAGGCTGCGCAATGCTACTACCTTCACCTGATCCAACCTCAAACACACTTGAAGCCACACCCATCAAACAACCATACTTTTTTTATACACCACACCCTCCCCTTCATTGAACGCATAGACGCTATCGTACTGAAAGGAAAGAACGAAGCGCACCGAGGACTTTAACGATAATTCCTCCATCACATGCCCTGATCTCGCGCCAACTCTGCTCCAGTTTATGCAGGGGGCAATGAAATGCCCCCATGACACCAACAAGCCAATCCACGCCCCACCCCTCAGCTGACACAACACTGGGCGGTTCGACCAATTCAAAATAAAAGAAGCAGTTCGAATCAGAAAAATGGCCTTCTAACGAGTTTTTCTCCACTGTTACAGTATTGGCAATGTTCTGCACAACATGCCGAATAACTTCCAGCGTGGCACCCGCCTCAATTTCCATGAACATAGTGATTGTCATCGCTGGACCTCAATCAAAAAAGGGACAGATTCTGAGGGATCCCCACAAATCTACTCCAGTGCCTGCGCCTCTTGATGTACCTCTGCGCGCAGCGCGTGCTCAAGCCTCTCCAAGGTGCTTCGAGAATTTGAGCCGCGTCCGCTGCGCCAGTATTCCAAGCCCAGCCGCCAAAGCGATAGCACTCGTCGGCGTTTAAGGCTGTTGCTTTGAAATCGGCGCTCATGACCCGCCTCGCGGGCCTGCAACCCCGTTAAACAAATGATGTAATTAGCCAGAGCCGAGATCAGCAAAAGCACTTCGATTCGGCGTGGGCAGCGACTCCGATGGCGAGTGATGCCTACCCCAAAATACTCACTTTTTACATCCCTGAAGCCTTCTTCTATCTGCATGCGCTGTTTATAAATGGCCACGATTTTCGATGGGTTCCATTGATCTTCCGGCAGGTTGCTGGCCAACAACCAGGGCTCTCGTTCACGATTGGCCGATTGCCTACTGAGTTTGTTTTTGGCAATTGAGCCGGTGACACGCTGGTGTTTGCGACCCTTTGCCGAATGCTTAACGCAATACAGATCAATGATGTGCGGAGCGCTCTGGGTCATCTCGATCCGTCCCAGTGACTTCGGTGAGGACGATGCCAAAGCGTAGAGGCTTTTAACGGGTAGCCAAGTGTCTGCGTCGTTTCGGTAGAGATCCCGATTACGTACACGTCCCACGTAATATCAGCCTTGCGCTTCGACGGCTTTGATCCATGGCCGGCGAAAACCTGCATCAGCCACAAGGATCGGAACGCAGTCTTTGGGGAGTATTTCGGCCAGCGTTTGTAGCAGTCGTTTTTGATATTTCGGACAACCCTCGCGTTCGTGAACACTCTCGTAGATCGGGAACGAACGTCCTGCCAAAGGGATGGCAGCGCGCAACAAAAAGAACTCTCCAGCCGCATCAATAGGTGACCAGTCAACCAGGATCAACGGATGTTTCAGCGAGCTCAGCAATGCTCTCAGCATGACCCAGTAGAACAACGGGCGCTCGGTTTGCAGATGCCGATTACCCAGCAACCGATCCACTCGCTTGATGGTGTGTTTGGGATAGGCTTTGCTCGGCAAGAATCGACCAAGCCCCGTCAGAGTGAGCCGACGTCCTCGGAGTAAAGCGCTGACACAACACATCAACGTTTTCAGACGATGAGAATGAACATCGGGAAGTGCTTGGGCGAGCGCGCTGTGTAAGAATCGGATGGCCTGCATGGGTCGGGATCTTGTTTTGTGTGGTGCAACACAAGCTGCCGATTCATGCAGGTCTCTTCAATATTCCAACTTCTTGATTTTGCGTAAGAAAATTCGGGGATCCCTCAGAATCCGACCCCTTTTTCTCCGCTGAGGAATCCCCGTAGAGTAATAGATCTACTCTAGCAAACCTTGATAATTTTTATATTATCGAAAGACCCAACCGGAATTTTGTATAAAACCCCTTTAATATTCAGCGGCAATTTAGAGTCCTTCATTCCACCTTTAGGCCTTGCTATTAATTTGTAACCAGCATCACAAACATCATAACTAAACAATCCTTTCCTAGCCATCGCAGCAAACGACTTCAAGTATCGATCGCGCTGAACCTTGATATTAAAATCTGGAATATTTTCCTCAACTACTTCGCACTCAAAACCATCACTCAACGAACAAAAAAACTCATAGGCCATTTCATAATCAGAAATCGACTCCCTGATCACCTCAGGAACAACACCTCGCCCTCCAGTTGCAAAATGCGCAAGCAACCCATCATTGAAAACTGCAAACCAATCCAAATCATTAACCTCTAAAAATTCATCATCCATTTCCACTTATTCAGCTCCAAAAATATTTGTGCAATTCTCGCAACGTGGCACCACCTCACCAGGCCTAACAGCAGGAGTAAATTTAATATCGCTTAGTTTGAGACTAGGATTACTCAACAGTAGTTCATTAGCAGCTGTAAACTCAGCACAGCGACCCAATGTATTCCCACATGCTGTTTTAACACCTAAACCGCCTAGCTTATCCGAAAAAGGGGACAGATTTATTTTCCCGACTCAGTCCTCGGCCGCCCCTGTCTTCGCCGCTCTACGCGCGCACCCACAATCCGCCCGACCTCGTCTACGAAACGGCTTGTACCCGTCAATTGACCTCGCTGCAACGCATCGCGGATCAATCAGGATAGTTTGGTGTACAAACGCCTAATACCGGTCCCCTTTTCGGAAAATAAATCTGTCCCCTTTTTATTCTTTTTATTTCGTCCCCTTTTCATTTCCGGGAATATTGGCTCCTTGCAAGCTCTCAGCGTAACAGAGGAATGAAAAATAAATCTTTCATCTTTTATTTATCACTCATACAAACCGAAGCTTCCAATAGTCATTTCCCGCCACCACCCAATACCGCTCGCTAGCAGGAATCAAAAAGCTAAAATCAAAACATTCAGCAATCCAGTCTGGATAAGCTAGACCTTCATGAACACGCGCGTCATCCATATGCATAAAAATTTTTCTGTCAAAATTTATGTAAAACCTAGGAAACCTAGAGTGAATCATGTTGGCGCGTTTAAACAGATCCTGGGTCAAACCTTCACCGGTTAAAAAATAATACTCAACTTTTTCAAAAACCTCGAAATCCGCACCTATAAAATCATTTAAATCACTTGGAGACAAAATTTTTCCACTTGAATCACCCAAATACTGCGGAAAATTTTCCGCCGTCATTTTCAGAATGCCACCTCTGAAACTTTTGCAAGACTGCTCATATTGCTCCTGGGTTATTTCGCCACTATCAAGGTAGGCGCGATAGTCTTTCTCTGCATCAAGAGAAAAATTATACTTCTCATCTACAACCCAATAACACTTTCCAGCATGCACAAAAAAGCAAATACTTTTCTCCCCCCGCCAAAGATCATCAAGTACCGATTGACTTACGGTCATTGCTTGAACTCCTTAAAAAATTCATCCTGTGTATAAACCCGGGCGTTGCTCGAGTTCTTTTCGAGTAGCGACTCCCACATTTTTGGTAACTCCACAAAGGGGACAGATTTATTTTCCCAACTCAGCCCTCGGCCGCCCCTGCCCTCGCTGCTCTACCCTCACACCAACAATTCGCTCCACCTCATCTACGAAACGGCTTGTTCCCGTCAGTTGGCCTCGCTGCAAGGCATCGCGGATCAATCGAAGCTGATCAGACGGAATGGCTTGGCGCACAAACTCCCCATACCGAAGCTGCCGCTCCAGCGGGGTATCACCCAAAGCCAAGAAGCAGGGATCAGAATCTAACCAGCACCTACCAGGCCCATCACTTACCCGGCTTCGATAGCTCGACCATACATAGTCTGCGACATCAGCGACCATACGAGCACGTACAGGATTCAACTCAATGTAACGACTACAAGCGAGCAAATATGAATCCGACTGGACCACGCTGGATTTGTAACGGCTTTCCCACAGGGTGCCTGAACGCCCTTCCAATCGATTTCGATAGCGCGTCGCACGGGCAGCCAGTGCCTTCATTAACTGCCCCAGCCCAACGGTCGACTCCCCTGGAGCTAGCAACAAATGGACATGATTCGTCATCAGGCAATAGGCGTAGACCTTTACTCCGAACGCATCCTTCAGCTCACGCAGATCAGATAGATAGCGCTGATAATCCTCCGCCGCCGCAAACACTACCTGCCGGTTATGGCCGCGCTGTACCACGTGATGCGGATAATTTGGTAAAACAATACGTCCCATTCTTGGCATATTCGCTTCCTGTATCCTTGGAAGCTTTCAGCGTAGCAGAGGAATGAAAAATAAATCTGTCCCCTTTTTCTGTTTTCGCCGCATTCTTGGCAGATTCGCTTCCTGTATCCTTGGAAGCTTTCAGCGTGGCAGAGGATTGAAAAATAAATCTGTCCCCTGTTTGCTAAAAATAATTTGGCGTACAGACGCCTCATACCGCCGTCCATTTTCGGAAAATAGATCTGTCCCCTTTTTCCCTTCTAACGCATACCTCTGTACGGATCCTTAACTGAGTCACCTACCTCAGAAAGCGCAAGTGAAATCTCATTAAAAACTTCCGGCGACACATCCATTAATGAGCAGGAGCATAGAAACCCCCTTATTTTCTCGAGCCCTAATCTCACCATAATACCAATGATATCTTCAACCAACGCTTGATCATACCCATCCCATACGGAAATCAAGCAATATTCGATCCGTTCTCTTATACCACCATCCAAAACATTATAAGTATGCCACTGTCTATCACTTAATTCTAAAATCGACTTTATAAAATCTCCCCTTTTGACAGCTTGCAACTCGAAACCATCCAACAACTCTGTAAATTCAACTTCGAGCTCTTTGTTAGTCATTGAGTCTGGCAGACTAGTATAGTATTCAAAACTCTTCATATTTAAAAATCCACCGGTATATGCGTTGCATTGGAAGGCTGCCTGTACAACAAGCCGTCTTGACCAAGCAGCTTGTTCCCAATTTTTATTTGTGCAGTCCATCCGGAGCCAGCGTTTGAACCAGGAAACTTAGCAGCAGCGTTCGCATCAGGCGCATGCCATTTTATCTCGACTTTTTGACCATTCCATATGTATTGAAACTTGCTCCCATCGGCAATTGTACCTGAGGGCTTGAAACTATTTTGCGTACCAGGCGGCACCAGCTTCTCCAAATCCGCAGCACTGATCCTACCATTATTAATAAACCCTTTGGCTGAAGCGTAAGCATCAAAAAAGGCGGCTGTTTTATTCACTGGCTGGTTTAAGTAGCCAAAATCGCCATCTGCTTGCGACGCGGGGGACTCAGGCTTTGAGCTTGGCGGAGTCGCTTGTTCCGTCGCTCCCCCTTTCGGAACATTAACACCGACAACCACAGGACTTTTACCCAGAATCTCCATACTCAAGGTAGTCTTCAGCTCAGTCAACAACCCAGCCCGCTCAAACAGCGATAACTGCCGTCCAGCCTGTTGATCAAGCCAACTGGTCTCCTTGACCCATTGATCGACCCCTGCCCATTCATCCGGCGTCAGCCAACCTTCCTTGAGGCTCTTCGCGAACGCCATTTGCTTATCTGAGGTAAACAGCGCTCCCCAACCATCTACTCCCTGTGACGGAACGGCAACCGCCCCTGGATTTCCCGTGAGAAGCCCGGCCATGTCATAAGAAACATTACGCCGCAGGAAGTCCATCAAGTCCTTGGCGACAGGAGCGTCCAAAGAAACCGCGCTTTGCTGGATCGCCTCTACACACGCTCTGCTTTCACAAGCGTTGATGGCCATGGAACGCTGGGCAGATAGTTCTTCGTACTTTCCGACGATCTCGCGGATGTTCTGTGCGCTGCATCCCTCAGTCGCCCGACACCCCTGAAGTTCTTTAAGCAGACGTTCTGCTGACTGATGATTGAGGTTATTGTACTGAGTTGCGTTTGCCGTTACCGCAGCGGCGGCGGATGCGTCCCCGCCCGTAAATGCCGCTGTCAACACACCTATCAGCTGAGAAGCACCCAACAACTTGCTCACGCCTTGTTGGTATTCCGGGCTGTTTCGATCTACTCCGACCGGTAGCAACTTGTCGGCAAGGGCATCTACCAATGCCTCGTTCGCGCCAGCAGCAATAGCGCCTGTACGGAAGTCCCCTCCCATAGCTTCCGCCATCAATCCACCCAACGCGGCATGCATCACTACTTTGGAAAGCTTGCCATTGTCGAAGACGGTGATATCACCAATTTTATTAGCGGAAACCGCCCCACCAATGCTAATCGCCGAACCCAATGCAGACGTAACCAGGTTGTCTTTCAGGCTCCCGCCAGTGATCACTGTCTTGGCGGCGGCGTCAGCGGCCACTTTTATAGCCACGCTTTGTGCGCTGGGGATATCAAACTTCAGATCTGTAGGACTAAACCCGAACTGCGAAGCGATGCCCGCTGACGCCCCTGCCAGCACATAGCCCTTCAGGTTTTCGGATGAGAAAACGTCTTTGAAGACAGCTCCCATATTACCTTTGTTATTAATTGTGCTGACCGCTGCAGTACTAGCCACCGATGTCAGCGCCGCAGAGGCAATAAGGTTACCGGTCCCTGCCGCTGCGGTCCCCACCGCCGTACCCGCCGATACCATTGCGGAGCTACCCGCAGCCGCCATCGCCGTACCTGAACCGGCCGTTGCGCCAGCTGCCGACCCCACTGCCGCACTCGCAGCTCCGGCTGTCAGGACGGTGACAATAATAATGATCGCCAACATCGCCCCCTGCCCAAGGCTGGAGCTGCTGTACTTGAATGACTCGTGAGTTTCTTTCACCAACCGCCAGTCAACATCGCCACGCTGTTCGGCCTCCTTGAGCCAAGCCAACTGGGGGTCGGCTTTAACCATGGCATCGATGGTCTCGCTAACGGTTTTCTGGTTGATATTCTTGATATCGATGTTCAAACCATCGACCGCTTTGATGACCAAGTCTCCCTGTGCTACAAGTTGGCTCTGGATCAAGGTCTCGTCCGTATGGCCTTTACCCTTCATCGAGTTCCAGGCCATGCTCGACTTGCTCTTTGTATGAGTCTCCTGACTCAGATCCTTCACACCCTCAAAGGTAATCGCCCCTCCACTCTGCACAGTCAGGTCAGCCCCACTGTTCAACTTCGCAGCCTGATACCGCTGATCATCCCCACTGACCAACGTCAGATCGCCCCCCGCAGTGATTTCACTCCCCACGTTCGTGACCTTGGTCACCTCGTCATGCTTGGTCTGCTTTTTCCCCCAACTGCCCTTTTTCTTTTTGTCATACAGGGAGTAGTCACTGTCCTGCGCTGCCAAGACGTCGAGGTTTTCGCCCGCCACCAGGTAAGCTTCATCCCCGGCACTGATGCGGCTGGAGATGATGGCCATGTCTTTTCCGGCCCCCATCGTCACGTCACCGCCAGCGCTGATGGCGCTGCCAATCTGTTTGACGTGATCTTCCTGGGTGGTGACTTTTTTCGTTTTGGAATAAGAGTGGGTTTCGTCAGTTGCGGAGGAGATGGTCATATTCTCCCCGGCGGTCAATGCGACGTTGCGCTCGGCCCCGAGTTGGCTGGCGATGGCAGCGAAATCCCGGCCGGCGTTCACGGTCAGGTCGCGACCTGCTTGCGCGCTGGAGCCGAATTGCGTCACCGCGCTTTTGCGAACGCCATTGTTGCTGGCACTTTCCTGTTGGGCTGAGGCAATGATCGCGTCCCGACCGGCATCGATCGTGATGTCACGACCACTGACCATGACGCTGCCGACGCTCTTGAAATCGCGTCCGGCGCCCATGTCCAGGTCATTGGCAGCCTCGATACGGGCGGCGCTGTCCATGAAGTCCTGTCGCCGACTGTCGTTTGCGGTGGTAACGGTACGCTCGTTGACGACGTCCCCCATCACCGCCTTGATGCTGACGTCACGCCCGGCGAGGATCCCACCGGCCTGGTTGGCGATGTTGTTGACCGCCAACACGTCCAGGCGATTACCGGCCTCGATCAAGCCACTGTTGACCAGGTCGTTGCCTGCGGTCGCCGAAAGATTGTTGGATGCGCGCAGGGTGCCGACGTTGTCGAGGTTTTGGCCGGCGATCAGCGTCACGTCATTACCGGCAATCAGCGCACCGGTAGGCCCGAGGCGGCCCTCGGTCTGCGCCAGGTACAGCACCGGCACCAGGACTTTTTCGCCATTCACTTCGTGCTCTTCAAGCCAGACGATGTCGTGGGTCAGCGCCGCGACTTGCTCCGAAGTCAACGTCACGCCTACCGACAAACCAAGCTCCTGCTTGCTGACGATGGCGTTGTTCATCAGGTACTTGAACAGGCCTTCGTCGCTGGTTTGGCCGTCGATGAAGCGCTGGCCGGTGCGGGCGACCACCGCTTGTTGGATCAAGCGCTGTTCGTAGAGGCCGTCGCCCAGGCGTTTGGCGCTTTGGTCCGGGTCGTAGCCGAGGTTTTGCAGCAGGTAGTCCGAGCTCATGAACGACTTGAGGTCGGTGAGTACGGGGTTGGTCTCGATCAGGTACTTTTGCGGGTTAGGCTTGAAGGAGGTCTCTGGTATACCTTGAACGCGCGCGACCGTCTGGCTGGCGGCTGGCGTATCAACCACATTGCCCACCTGGGGGACGACCTGGGTCGTTGGGAGCAGGTTGGTGCCTGTGACATTCACCGCGGCCACTTGAGTCCCGGCGCTGCTGCTGTTGCGACTTGGCATCGGCAGCGAGTGGCTGTCTTGTGCAGGCGCACTGACGTTGAGCGTACTGGCGCTCACGTCGCTGTCGTTGGCTTGACGAGCGATCAGGGACAGTTGCCGATCACTGGCACCCACCGCCGCGATCGCACCTACCTGGACAGCACGGGCTTGAGTATCCGGCAGGTCTTGTTGGCGCTGGCTGGTGCTGATCGAGGCGCTGCCCATGCTCCAGTTTGGCGAGCCGGAGTTGGCCTGAGTGGCCTGTTGAGCCGAACCACCTTGGCCGCTCAGGCGGAACAGACCGTTTTGACCGGTTGGCAAGGCGAAGCCAGGAAGGCTCAGTGGGTTCACCTGCTGCTGGGCGCGATCAGGTGGCAGCTGATTGTTGATCCTGACGATGGTGGTGCCGGTTCCGCTTGCCTGGGTATTCGCGACTTTGTTGGTACCGCCGCTGGCGGTGTAGTCCTCATGGATGACACTGTTCTGCAGGTCTTTGGTGGCGGTGATCGAGACGTTACCGCCGGCCTGGATGACGGCGTTACGGCTGCCGACTGTACTGGCGGTGCCGGAACTGTCTTTGGCGATTTCGATGTCACTTAGAAGGTTGTACTGATCCAGGTTTGGCATCTGAAGCAGGTTGTTCGGATCGTACTGGGATTGCGTGGTGTTCTCGAAACCGTAGGCCAGCCCGGGCAGTACGAGGTTGTAGTCTCCACGTGTTTTGACCGTGCCCCCTGTATCGGCATCTGTAAGACTCACCACGGAAAACGATTCACCGTCTCGCCCCCCTTCCCTGTAGCGAGTCGATTTGGGGATGGCCTTGTGAATATTCCCGTCCAGATCAAGGTAATAGACATACGGGAAATCAGGGTTATTGCGCTGGTTGTAAGGAGTCAGGACGTTGGCGAAAAACCGTCCAGTACCGCCGTCGCTCATACCTGCGACTTGATACATGCGGGTGCGCTCGATGGTTCCGTTCTGCGCACCGATGTTCTGCACGTTGTCGGCCACGATGTTGATATTGCCGCCGGCGCTCACCGTACTTTTACTGTTGAGAAAGCTGCTGCCTTGGAACACGAAATCCTTACCGGCCGTCAGCAATGACGAGGCACTGGTGTCGTTGTCAACACTTTCGAAGACCTCACGGGCCGCCAGCGTGAAGGTGTAGTAGTCCCCTTTGCAGTCATTACATATATTGGCGATAAACCCCGAAATCAGCTTGCGCCCACCAGACGCCACCGCACCCTCGGTACGGTTCTGGAACCCATCGGCGTTGATCGTGAATGTGCCGCCGCTCTCCATCGAACCGGAGACGTTGTTTACACTGGCGGCTCGCGCGGCGGCGCCATAACCCCCTATCAACACATTCCCCAACCCGTAAAGATCACCGCTCTGGTTGGTGAAGTTACTCACCCCCAGCGTCATATCCGCACCGCTGAATACCAACCCACGGTCATTGAGCAGCGAAGGGGTTTTCAACACGAGGTTGCGGGCCGAACCCAGGGTCCCGGCGTTGATGAGGTTTCCGGCCTGGACGGTCAGGTTGGCACTGGAGGTGAGACGCCCGGCGTTGCTCAGTTGTCCGCCGATGGTCACTGTCGAGTCACCACCACCGGCGATGCTGGAGGCCGCGCCCAGACTCAGTTGGGCCGCGGTCAGGTCAATCCCACCGAGACTCGACATCCGCCCGTTGCCAACATAGCTCCCCCCCAAGGTAAGGTTGATCGAACCATCACTGGCAATCAGCCCATCATTGCTCCAATTTCCCCCACTCCCCACCAAACGGGTAGAAGCCAGCAACTGCCCCGTCCCGGTCTGCGTCAGGTTGTTCACATTGACGGTCAGTCGCCCGGCCTGGATCACGCTGCTGTTGGTCCAGCTGTCTGCGGTCAGCGTCAAGCCGCCGCGGGTGACGAGGCTGCCGCCGGCGTTGGTGAGGTTGGCGGTGGAGATGTCAAAGTCGCCGCTGCCAACATGCAACAAGCTGCCGCCCAGGTTCTGGAAGTTGGCGGCGTTGAGGATCAGGCCGTTGTTGGCGGTTTCCAGCGTGCCGTTACGGTTATCGAACAGGCCACCAATTTGAAAGTTGGTCGTACCGCTCCCGCCCAATGCCCGCAACTGCCCGGTCTGGTTATCGAGGCTCGCCGCTTTGATAGCCAGGGTGCTGTCGCTCTCGATGATGCCCAGGCGGTTGTTCAGCGCGCCGGTGAGGTTCAGGTCGATTTGGCTGCCGGCGATCTGGCCGTCGTTGTCGCCGCTGTTATCGAAATCGTTGCCGGTGACGTTGACCTTGCCTTTGGCGTAGAGGCCGCCGTTGCGGTTGTCGAAGTCGCGGGTGGTGACGGTGGCGTCGCCGGTTTGCGCGGAGATGCGCCCGCCGTAGTTGTCGAGGCCGCCGAGGGCGATCAGGTTCAGGCGCTGGGCCTGGGTGATGCCGCCCTGGCGGTTGTTGTTCAGGTCGTAGCCGTTTTTCAGCACGCCGCTCAGTTGGGTGGTGAGCAGGCCTTGCAGGCTGGCGAGCACGCCGCCGCGGTTGTCCAGGTTGCGCCCGACGACCGCCACGTCACCGGCCTTGGCTTGGAGGCGGCCGCTCTGGTTGTCGATGTCGCCGGTCACGGTGAGCGTCAGCGCGCCCTGGCTTTGCACGACACCCTTACCGTTGCCGAGGCTGGCCGCGTCGATCTGCACGCCGCTGTTCTGGCTGTAGATCAGACCGTCGGCGTCGTTCTGTACCGTGCCGGTCGTGTTGAGGATCAATTGATCATTGGCCGCGACGGTGCCGCGATTGCTGTTGTCCAGACCATCGGTGAGCAAGGTCAACAAGCCCTGGCTGGCGATCTGGCCACCCTGGTTATTGATTTGCGTGGCGCGTTCGACCCGCAATGGGCCAACACTGGCGAGCTTGCCGTTGGTGTTGGTCAGGGCGCCGAGCAGGTCCAGGGTGACGGCGGCGTTGCCGATCAGGTTGCCACCGCTGTTGTCCAGGCTGGTGCCGGTGAAGCTCAGGGCGTTCTGTGCATTGAGGGTGCCGTTGGCGTTGCCCAGCGTCATGGCGTTCATGACCAGGGTTGCGCCGCTGTCGATCAGGCCGCCTTGGGCGTTGTTCAGCAAACCGCCCGTGACGGTCAGGGTCTGGTCGGCACCGCTGGAAAGAATCCCGCCCCGGTTATCCAGGCTGGCGGCGCTGACCGTGAGTTTTTTCTGGCTGACCAGCGCACCGGCAGCGCTGTTGAGCAGCGCTGCGCTGAGGGTGACGCCGACGTCTCCGTTGCGGCTGGAGAGCGTGCCGTTGTTGCGGTTGTCCAGGCTGCTGCCATTGACCTGCAAGTCTTGCCATCCAGAGATCAAGCCGCTCTGGTTGACCAAGCTATCGCCGTCGAGGCTCAGGCTCTGGCTGCTGATCAGCTTGCCGCCGCTGTTATCGAGTGTCTGGCCGCTGAGCGTGAAGCTCTGGCTACTGGAAATTTCGCCGCTCTGGTTGTTCAGGTTGCGCAGGCCGTTGAGGGTCAGCGGACCTTTAGCGGTGATCAGGCCATTGCGGTTGTTCAGGTCATGGCCGCCCAGGTTCAGCGCCATGGCTTGTTCGCCCAACAGACGCCCACCGTTTTGGGTCAACGCCGCGAGGGTCAGGTGCATATCACCCTTGGCCGACACTTCGCCACCGTCGCTGGAGTCCAGCGCGTTGGCAGTCAGCGTGAGATCACCCTGGGCATTGATCAGGCCGTTGGCGCTGTTGTTAAGCGCCATGGCGTTGAGGAGCAAGGCACCGCTGGCCAACACGCTGCCGCCCTGATTGTTCAAATCGCCGCTGTTGAGCGTGAGCAATTGCGCGGCGCTGATGAGGCCTTGGGCCTGGTTATCCAGTTGTTGATCGATCGCCAGAACGAGGTTGTTGCGACTGGTAAGTGTGCCGCCATTGTTGTTCAGGCTTTGGGCGTGGGCATCGACGGTTGCCGCGCCGATCAGGCCCTTGACGTTGTTCAGCGCCTGGGCGATGCGCAGGGTCAGGCCCTGGTTGCTGAGCAACCGGCCGCCGTCGTTGTTGAGGCTTTGCGCCGCCAGGGTGAAGGCTTGGGCGCTGGAGATTTCGCCGCCCTGGTTGTTCACGCCGAGCAGGTTTTTCAGCAGCAGCGTGCCGGGGGCATTGATCAGGCCGTTCGGGTTGTTGAGCTGGCCGTTGTTCAGGTCCAGGCTCAGCGAGGTGTTGCTGAACAGCTGGCCGCCCTGTTGATCCAGGCCGGACACCGAAGCCGTCAGCGCGCCTTGGCTGCCGATACGGCCGCCGTCCTGGTTGGTGACCTGGGCCGCGTTGAGGCTCAGGGTGCTGCCGCTGTTGAGACGTCCGTTCTGGCTGTTGTCGAACGCGCCGGTGGTGACGTTCACCGCACCTTTGCCGCTGATGCTGCCCTGCTGACGGTTGTCCAGCGCCGTGCTGGTGAGGAGCAACGCGCCGTCGGTCACCAGTTCACCGCCCTGGTTGTCGAGGCGGCCCAGGCTTTTAACCGTGAGATTGGCCGCACTGGACAGGCTGCCGCCGGTGTTGCTCAGGTTGGCGGCGCTGACGTCCAGGGTGCCTTCGCTGCTGAGTTGACCCTGGGTGTTGATCAGGTCGCCACTGAGGTCAATGCGCTGGTTTTGCTGGCTGATCAGATAGCCGCCGCTGTTGTCCAGCGAAGCGCCATCGAGGTTCAACTGTGCCTTGGCACTGAGCAGGCCCTTGTTGCGGTTGACCAGTTTGTCCACGGTGAGCTTCAGCGTCTGCCCGGCGAATAGCTGGCCGCTGTCGCTGTTGTCGAGGTTTTTGCTCACCAGGGTGACACCCGTGTTGCCACTCAGCTCGCCGCCACGGTTATCGAGATCGTCAACGTTGAGATCCAGCGCTTTTGTTGCGCCGATCAAACCGGCCTGACGGTTGTCGAGGCTGGATGCCTTCAAGGTCAGGTCCGTGGTGCTGACCAGCGTGCCTTGACGGTTGTCCAGCGCGGTGACGGTGACGTCGAGCCCGGCTTTGCCGGCGATGCTGGCGGTGCGGTTGTCCAGGCGATCAGCGTTCAATACCAGCGCGCCGTCGGCGATCAGCGAACCGCGCTGGTTGTCGAGCAACGTATCGACAGTCAAATCGAGTTGATCGAGGCTGCTGATCAGGCCATCGCGGTTATCCAGGCTGGCGCTGTGGCTGTCTACGGACGCGGCCGAGATAATCCCTTTGGCGTTGTTCAGCGCCTGCACTGTTCGAAGCATCAGGCCTTGGTTGCTGAGCAGTTTGCCGCCGCTGTTATCGAGGTTGCGCGCCGCCAGGGTGAACGCTTGCCGGCTGGAAATTTCACCGCCCTGGTTGTTGACGTCCTTGAGGTTGCTGAGCAGCAACAGGCCCGGGGCATTGATCAGGCCGCCCTGGTTGTTCAGTTGGCCTTGGTTCATGTCCAGGCTGACGCGGGTGTTGCTGAACAACTCGCCTTGCTGTTGATCCAGGCCAGTGAGGGATGCACTCAGGGCCTGGCTGCTGGCGATACGGCCAGCGGCGTTGTTCACCTGAGTGGCGGTGAGCGTCAGGGTATTGCCCGAGGTCAGGCGCCCGCCCTGGCTGTTATTGAAAGCGCCAGTGCGCACTTCAGTGGCGGCGCTGCCCGAGACCAGGCCTTTCTGGCTATTGTCCAGGCTGGCGCTGTTGAGCGTCAGCGCGGCATCGGTGCTGATGGAGCCGCCTTGGTTGATCAAACCGCCCTTACTGACAATCGACAACGCACCGGCGCTGCCCAGGCTGCCGGCAGTGTTGTCGAGGCTGCCGGCGTTGACGGTCAGTGCACCTTCGCTGCTGATCAGGCCTTTGTTATTGAGCAGTGCGTTGTCGAGGGTGATCACCAACGCCTCAAGGCTGCTGAGGGAGCCTGCACTGTTGTCCAGGGTGCTGCCGGTGAGCGTGAGGCCGCCTTGGGCGTGGATCAGGCCCTTGGTCTGGTTGATCAGTTGCGCGACTTTCAATTCAAGAGCGCTGCCGGCAATCAGTTTGCCGCCGTCGCTGTTGTCCAGCCGTTGAGCGCCGACCTTGACGCCCAGTCCTGCGGACAGTTCGCCCGCACGGTTATCGATCTGCCCAACCTGCAGATCCAGCGCTTTTGTAGTGCCGACCAAGCCACCGTTGCGGTTATCCAGAACGCTGCCGGTCAGGCTCAGGTTGCCTTGGGCGACCAGCGCACCGCCCTGCTGTTGCAAGGTATCGATCACGGCGGTGAGGTCGGTTTGGCTGGAGATTCGGCCAAGACCGTTCTGTACTTCATCGGCCTTCAAGGTCAGCGGGCCGACGCTGCTCAGCAGGCCACCGCTGTTGTCCAGCCGCGTGCTTTCGACGGTGACCTGGGTCTTGCCGGTGATGACGCCGTTGTTGCGATTGTCCAGTTGCGCGACTGTCAGTTGCAGCGCTTTGTCAGCACGGACGTTGCCGCCACGGTTGTCGAGCGAATCGCTGCGCAAGGTCAGCAGATCCTTGCCGGTGAGGCGTCCGCTACGGTTGTCGAGGCTGCCGGTTTGCAGGTCCAGTGCGCCTTTGGCAATCACTTCGCCTTGGCTCTGGTTGTCCAGCAGGCCGCTGATGCGGGCGCGCAAGCTGTCGTCGCTGATTATCTGCCCGCCGCCGCTGTTGTTCAGGCTGGCGGCCTGGATGTCCACGACCTTGCCCGAACCGAGCACACCCTCGCGGTTGTCCAGCGCACCACCCAGGGTGATCTCCAGGGCGTTGTCGCCCAGCATCTGGCCGTTGCGGTTGTTCAGGGTCATCGCGTTGAGTCGGGTCAGCCCGGCACTGGACACTTCCCCCGCCAGGTTAGTCAGCGCGGCGTCGAGGTTCACGCTCAGGTCGGCGTCGCTGCTCAAGGTGCCGCTGCTGTTGTCCAGGCTGGCTGCGCGCACGGCAAGGCCATTGGCCGAGATCCGTCCTTGGGCGTTGTTCAACGCCTGGGCAATGGTCAGGTTGAGGCCTTGCTTGCTGACGACTTTGCCGGCCCTGTTGTCCAACGCGCTGGCGTTCAGGCTGAAGGCCTTGTCGCTGGAGATCTCACCGCCACGGTTGTCCACAGCGGCAAGGTTGTTCAGCAGCAGCGCGCCGGGAGTACTGATCAGCCCGCCCTGGTTGCTCAGCTGCCCATGGTTAAGGTCAAGAGAGAGACGGGTGTTGCTGACCAGTTGGCCATTCTGTTGCGCCAGCCCGGTGACGCTGGCATTCAGGGCCTTGGCACTGGCGATGCGGCCGGTGGCGTTGTTCACCTGGCCGGCCTTCAACAGCAGCGTGTCGCCGCTGATCACGCTACCGCCCAGGTTGCTCAAGGTCGCGGCACTGTCGATGTTCAACGCACCGACGCTGGTCAGTTGGCCCGCATCGTTAGTGATCCCGGCGGCTTTGACGTTGGCGGTGGTATCGCCTTTGATGCTGCCTTGGGCATTGAGCAGTTGCCCGCTCAGGTCCAGGTTCATCCCTTGCCGGGCGTAAAGCGAACCCTGGCGGTTGTCCAGTTGCCCAGCGTTGACTGCCAAGGCGCTTCGGCTGGAGATCACGCCCTGGCTCTGGTTGCTCAGGCGTTCCAGGGTCACGCGCAGGTCGCCGTAGGCAATCAGTTTGCCGCTGTTGCTGTTATCCAGCTCGGTGCCAGTCAGCGTCAGGGCGCCCTGGCTCGACAGCTCACCGCCGCGGTTATCCACCTTGCCTACATTGACGTCGGCGGCCTGGGTTGTGGTGACAACGCCATTCTGGCGGTTGTCCAGGCTCGCCGCATTGAGCGTCAGCAGTCCAGCCGACGACAGCAATCCCGCCTGATTCAGCAGTTGCGCCGAAAGGCTGGCGGTGAGCGCGCCGTCACTGAGCAAACGGCCCGCCGTGTTATCCATCGATGCAGCGCCGAGCTGGACGCTCTTGCTTGAAGTGAGCCGACCACTGCGGTTGTTCACCTGGCCGCTGGCGTTGATAACCAAACCCTGCCCCGCCGCGACCAGACCCGCCACGTTATCCAGCGAAGCGACGCGCAACGTGACGCCGTTCAAGCCGGTAAATTCGCCACTGTTGTTATTCAACTGCCCGACATTGGCCGTGAGATTGCCGTTGCTGCTGATCGTGCCCTGGGTGTTGAGCAGTGTGTTAGCGGTGATGTTCAGGGTGTTGTTGCTCAGCACCCGACCTTGGTTTTGGTTGTCCAGGGTCGCGGCGTTGACCGTGGTGGTCTGCCCACCGCTCAGCGTTCCGCCTTGGTTACTCAGCGTCTGCGTCACGTTGGCTGTGAGGTTACGACTGGCAACAACACTCTTACCCTCGTTACTCAGACTCTGCGCCGTCAGGCTCACATCCCCCGCCGCATTACGCGTGTTATCCGCATTGACCCCGGCCTCGATCATGCCGCTGTTGGTCAACTGCCCGCCCGCGTTCAGGGTGATGCTGTCTCGCGCCGCGAGGGTTTGCTGGTTGCTCAGGTTGCCTTGGGTCTGCACATTCAGTGCGGTGCCGGCATAGACCGCGCCTTGCACGGTGGCGCTGGCCGCCTTGACGTTGACCGCGCCCGTGGCGGAGGTCTCGGCCAGGCTCAACTGGCCGTTGGCGTCGAGCTGGATGTCGCCGCCGCTGGCGATCAGTTTGCCGTCCAGCTTCACGCCGACGCCGGCCTCGGTGCCCACCAGCTTGATGGCTCCGGCGTACATCCCGCCCAGGGCCGAGGAGTCGATGGCCAGTTGCGGTTTGGCGCTGCCGTCGTCGGCGCGGGCGGTGGCGTTGAGGGTGTCGGCGTTGACGTCGTTGCGACCGGCAACAATCGTCAGGTTTTTTGCCTGGATCTCGGCGTTGATCCTGGCGCTGCGGGTGATGATTTCGAAGCGGTCGATGTTGGTGGCGTTGAGGCCGGCGCCTTCGACGGTGACGCTGCCCTGGTCCACTTGGTAACGGTCCAGCCGGCCGTTTTCCACCACCGGTTTACCGGTGCTCAAGGTCACTTGCGGGCTGTTGATGAACCCACAGCCGTTACAGGTGATGCCGTAAGGGTTGGCGACGATGACGCGGGCCGACTGCCCCGCCACTTCGGTGTAGCCGCGCAGTTGGCTGGGGTTGCCGCCGTTGACTTCGTTGAGGATGGTCGTGGCCGCGGTGCCGCTCAGGTTCGGGTTGCCGAGGATGATCCCGCCCAGTTGCGTGGCCTGGGTGCGGGCGGTGGCGTTGTTGAGGATCACGCCGTTGCTGCCGACGTTGTAGTCCGTGAACTGGTTGTGCGACAGGCCGTTGCCGTTGGGCCGGGCGATGTTGACGATGGGCACGCCATTGCCTGCCCGGTCCAGGCCGGTGCCCGCCGCACTGACGGCAATCCCGTCGGCCTGGGCCCACATCGGTTGCCAGAACATGACGTTGGCCAGCAAAAACGCCAGGCCGCGCTTGGGCATGCCGCAGAACCGTTCGCGGGTTTGCAGGGCAGCAGAAGGTTGGCGGGCCAGGAAGGCGTATTGGCGATCGTCCATGTTCAAGTCTCTTTGCAGCAAAAATTAAAGAAGTACGTCCAGGCGGAAGTAGATCGGCGCTTCGCGCTCGGTCAGGGGATCCGGCCGTTCCAGGGAATGGGCGAAGGTGACGCTGGCGGTCAGGTGCTCGCCGCGGGCAAACAGCTCCGCCGAGTTGCTCGACATGCGCCCGTGCTGATCGCCGTTGTAGCGGTCACCGCGGATCACGCCCTGGTCGTAGCCAAGGCTGGCGCCGTATTCGGCGAACACCGGGCGCAGCCAGGCCTGGGAGATCGGCCGGCTCCAACGCAGGTCATTGCGCCAGTAGCCACCGCTGTCGCCGGACAGCGACTGATCCTTGTAGCCGCGAATCGACGACTGCCCGCCCAGGCTTATGCGCTGCGGGCTGAACAGCACGTCCTCGCTGCGCTGACCGGTCATCAGGCTGCTGAAACTGAACGACTCGTTCCACAGCTTGAAGGGCAGCAGGTAACTGGCGGTGGCGGTGTACTTGCGGTAGCGGGCGTCGGCCTGGCCGGGGCCCGGGTTGTTGTTGTCCTGGGCATCGAACGCGCCAATGCCTTGCTGCATGCCCAGGTCCAGGTTGATGAAGGCGCTGCCGACCCGCCGGCCATGGTTGATGCCGAACTGTGCTTCGCTCAGGCGATTGCTGCTGACCGCCAGCTTGCTGTCTTCGATGAAGTTGTTGCTGCGCAGGTAAGCCAGGCCAGTGTTCAGGGAGGTCTTGCTCAGGGCATCGCGGTGGATCACTCGCTCAACGCGCAGCTGGTGGTTCTGGCTGTCGCCGGTCTGCTTGAAGTTGAAACCGTTCGCCGCGATCTGCGAGCGGTACTCGCTCTGGATGTAGGTGTAGCTGACGTTCCACCAGCCAAACGGCAGGTTGTAATAGAGCATGGCGTTGTTGGAGGTGTGCTGGTGGTCGGTCATCGCGTCGTGACCGCCGCGCAACATCAACTGGTCGGCCAGGCCCAGCGGGCTGTCCCATTCAAAGCTAGAGCCCCATTGTTGCTCACCGGTGCTGCGCTGGCCGTCGTTGCTGCGCGACAGGCCGGCACGCCAGGGCTTTCGCGGGTCATTGGTGACGCGCACTTCACTGCCGCCAACGTTCTGGCCGGGGGTCAGCTCCATTTTTGCCTGGTTCGACGGCAGGCGATTGAGCTGGTCCACCATCTGTTCGATCTCTCGAAGGTTGACCAGGTCGCCGGCCTTGCCGGGAAACGCCATCGCCAGCTCACGATCCGACAGTTGGCTGTTCTCGGCGCCTTCAAGGCCTTCGAGCCGCCCTTCCACCACCAGCACGCTCAAGTGCCCGCCCGACAGATCCTGCTGCGGCAGGTAGGCACGGCTGGTGACCAGGCCTTTTTCGATGTAGCGGTCGGTGATGACCTTGAGCAACTC
This sequence comes from Pseudomonas sp. MS646, assembly GCF_036693845.1. Taxonomy (NCBI): domain Bacteria; kingdom Pseudomonadati; phylum Pseudomonadota; class Gammaproteobacteria; order Pseudomonadales; family Pseudomonadaceae; genus Pseudomonas; species Pseudomonas sp. MS646. The sequence goes on along the minus strand of NZ_CP144763.1, from coordinate 1,643,672 downwards.
GTTGAGCTGGGTCACCCCCAGGCACTGGCCGATGTAAGGTTTGAGCAGGCGCTCGCGCTCACTGGCGGAGAGACTGTCGGCGCCCTTGAGTTCGATGGTCTTGATGGGGAAACAACGGGCATCGACCGGCGCCGTCGGCTGGGCCGGCTTCGCTTCCTGGCCCGGCAAGTCCTTGAGCTCCTCCAGGCGACGCTGCTGCTCTTCGAGCAGGCGATTCTGGCGCTCACGGATCAGGTCGGTTTCACCGGGTGTCGGGGCGGCACGGGCGTCGGTCAGCGGAGAAAGGCACAGCAGAGCCAGGCACAACCTCGCCCAATGGGCGGGTGAGGACATGTTCGATCCCTCGAGCAAAAATGACATCAAAATAGTGGCGCGATATTAGAGAGCCATCATTTTGGCGTCAATTAACTAATGCACGAAAAAATGAAAGTTTTATGGAGCGTTGGTCGGAAACCTGGCGACGTCAGATTGAGCTCTTTCAAGGTGAACTTTCAGGCCCAAACCAGCCTCAACCCCTTACCCGCCCAACAAGGAATACGAGGCCCGCCCCATGAAAACCTTCCTGAAACTCACCCTGGCCACAACCCTCGCCTGCGCCCTGCCCGCCTGGGCCTGCACGCCCGAGGAAGCCACCGCCAAACGCGAGCAACTGGCCCAGGAAGTGACCAGGCTCACTCAGCAGAATCCGGCCAAGGCCAAGGAAATCAACGATGAACTGCAGGCCATGGATCTGAAGACCGCCAGCAAGGATTTGCCGGACAAGTGCCAGTTGATCGACAAGCGTTTGCAAGAGTTGAAAGAGGCGCAGCAGAAGGCGGGTTGATTGCCCCAACCGGAGTGCCACAGGTCTTTGTGGCGAGGGAGCTTGCTCCCGCTGAGCCGGCAGGCGAATGCTCCCGTGCGAAACATCCCAAACGTGGGATCAACCCCTTGAGTCAGGTGAACAGGCAGCCTGATGGGGCTGCTGCGCAGCCCAGCGGGAGCAAGCTCCCTCGCCACGGTTCCTGTGCCAGGCATAAAAAAAACCGGACTCAAGGTCCGGTTTTTTTTGCAACGCTACAGCCCCCTCACTCCGCCGCCGGTGCCTCTGGCTTGCGACGCTTGAGCGGGGCCATGCCGTCCTTGCTGACCAGCGAAGGCGCGTCGGCTTTCGGGCGGTTGGCGGTCTTGCGCTTGGTCGGGGACTTGGCGGCGGCTTTCTTCTTGTCGCCCTTGCCGTCGACCTTTTTCTTCTTCACGCCAACGGCCTTGCCCGACGCCTTGACCTTTTTCGGCCCGCTGTAGGTGCCCTTGACTTCCTTGATGGTGCGGCGCTCGAAGCTCTGCTTGAGGTAGCGTTCGATGCTCGACATCAGGTTCCAGTCGCCGTGGCAGATCAGCGAGATCGCCAGGCCGTCATTGCCGGCGCGGCCGGTACGGCCGATGCGGTGCACGTATTCATCGCCGCTGCGAGGCATGTCGAAGTTGATGACCATGTCCAGGCCGTCCACGTCCAGGCCGCGGGCGGCAACGTCGGTGGCGACGAGGATTTTCACGCCGCCCTGCTTGAGGCGGTCGATGGCCAGCTTGCGGTCCTTCTGGTCTTTCTCGCCGTGCAGGACGAAAGCCTTGTATTCCTGCGCCACCAGGCGACCGTAGATGCGGTCGGCCATGGCGCGGGTGTTGGTGAACACAATGGCCTTTTCGTAGGTTTCGTTGGCCAGCAACCAGTTCACGATCTGCTCTTTGTGCTGGTTGTGGTCCGCCGTGATGATCTGCTGGCGGGTCGTGGAGTTCAGTTGGCTGACCGCGTTGAGCTGCAAGTGCTCGGGGTTGTTCAGCACCTTGGCGACCATCTCGCGCAGGCCCGAACCACCGGTGGTGGCGGAGAACAGCATGGTCTGCTGGCGATTGGCGCACTCGTCCACCAGGCGCTGCACGTCTTCGGCAAAGCCCATGTCCAGCATGCGGTCGGCTTCGTCCAATACCAGCACTTCGACCTCCTTGAGGTCCAGGTTGCCGGCGTTCAACTGTTCGATCATCCGCCCCGGGGTGCCGATCAGGATGTCCGGCACCTTGCGCAGCATGGCGGCCTGGACCTTGAAGTCTTCACCGCCGGTGATCAGGCCGGACTTGATGAAGGTGAACTGCGAGAAACGCTCCACTTCCTTCAAGGTCTGCTGGGCCAGTTCACGGGTCGGCAGCAGGATCAGGGTCTTGATGCTGACGCGGACCTTGGCCGGACCGATCAGGCGGTTGAGAATCGGCAGCACGAACGCGGCGGTCTTGCCGCTGCCGGTTTGCGCCGTCACCCGCAGGTCACGCCCTTGGAGCGCGAGCGGAATGGCCGCTGCCTGCACGGGCGTTGGCTCGACAAATTTAAGCTCGGCCACGGCTTTGAGCAGGCGTTCGTGCAGGGCGAATTCGGAAAACACGGGTGCTACCTCGAAGAAATGCAAAAAAACAGCTGCATAGGGTAACGGTTTCGAGCGCGAAGGCCGAGTTTCTTTATGCAAACGCCGACAATATGCGATTTTTTTCCGGCCTCCGCGCGCCCTAACGGTCACCTGGGCCGGCTTAAATGCTCTAATCGCGCCATCGCGTCTTATAGAGAAGAACCGTTTCGTCCATGGATATCAAACAACTCTGGGTCCACCTTCAAGACCTCTGGGGTGCCCTAGACCAGCACCCGCTCCTGCACTCCGGCCTCGGTCTGATGTTGCTGCTGGTGATTGCGCTGGTGCTCGGGCGCGTGGCGCGCTACCTGATCCTGCACGCCGCCAAGCTGCTGGGGCGCCAACCGGCCCTGCACTGGATCAATGATCTGCGCCAGAACAAGGTCTTCCATCGCCTGGCGCAGACAACGCCGTCGCTGATCATCCAGTTCGGCCTGCACCTGGTGCCGGAACTGAGCAAGGCCAGCCTGGTGTTCCTAGGCAATGTCGCCACGGCGTTCACCATCCTGTTCATGGTGCTGGCCCTCAGTGCGCTGCTCAGTGCCCTGCTGGATGTCTACGCCCGCACCGAGCACGCGCGCACCCGCTCGATCAAAGGCTACGTGCAACTGACCAAGATGGTGCTGTATGTGTTTGCCGCGATCATCATCGTCGCCACCCTGATCGACCGCTCACCGCTGTTGCTGCTGTCCGGCCTGGGTGCGATGTCGGCGGTGATCCTGCTGGTCTACAAGGACACCTTGCTGTCGTTCGTCGCCAGCGTGCAGTTGACCAGCAACGACATGTTGCGGGTCGGCGACTGGATCGAGATGCCCCAGGTCGGGGCGGACGGCGACGTGGTGGACATCACCTTGCACACGGTCAAGGTGCAGAACTTCGACAAGACCATCGTCTCGATCCCGACCTGGCGCCTGATGTCCGAGTCGTTCAAGAACTGGCGTGGCATGCAGCAATCCGGCGGCCGACGCATCAAGCGCAGCCTGTTCATCGACGCCAGCGGCGTGCGTTTTCTGCATGACGAGGAAGAACAGCGCCTGACCCAGGTGCGGCTGCTGACGGATTACATCAGCCGCAAGCAAGCTGAACTCAAGGCCTGGAACGAAGCCCAGGGCAACGTCGCGGCAATGTCGGCGAACCGTCGACGCATGACCAACCTGGGGACCTTCCGCGCCTATGCCCTCGCCTACCTGAAAAGCCACGCCGAGATCCAGCCGAACATGACTTGCATGGTCCGCCAGTTGCAGACCACGGCCCAGGGCATCCCCCTGGAAATCTACTGTTTCACCCGCACCACGGTGTGGGCCGACTATGAGCGGATCCAGGGGGATATCTTCGATTACCTGCTGGCGGTGATGCCGGAGTTTGGGTTGAACCTGTATCAGCAGCCTAGCGGCACGGACCTGCGCTCAGGCCTGCTGCCGGCAGTGTTGGGGGCGAGCCACCTGCCGGAGCCGCAGAAGCAGGTGGTCTGACCCTCACAACCAATCACCCTGTGGGAGCGGGCTTGCTCGCGAAAGCGGTGGGTCAGTCAATTAAAATGTCGACTGATACTCTGTCTTCGCGAGCAAGCCCGCTCCCACAAGGGTTTTCAGTGTGCAGGTAGCGGTTGGCGTACCCCCAACCGGCTGATCCACACCGCCGCCAATATCACTGACCCGCCCAGCAGCAACCGGCCCAGTGCCTCGTGCTGGTTCCAGATCAGCAGGTTCAGCAGCAACCCTACCGGCACATGCAGGTTGTTCATCACCGCCAGCGTGCCGCCGTTGACCAGGCACGCGCCCTTGTTCCACCAGTACAGCCCCAGCGCGGTGGACACCAGGCCGAGAAACAGCAGCACGCCCCATTGCAGCGGTGCCTCGGGCCAGAAGTCGGCCTTGCCGAACAGCAGGAACGCCGGCAACGCCACCGCCAGCGCACCGAGATAGAAATAGCCGAAACGCCGGTAGTGCGGCAGGTCGCTGGGGTGGCGGGCCACCAGGTGCTTGTACAGCACCTGCCCGGCCGCGTAAGTGAAGTTGGCCAGTTGCAGGAGCAAAAAGCCCATGAAGAAATCCGGATTGATCCGGTCATAGCGAATCACCGCCGCACCGGCCACGGCCACCAGCGCCGCGATCAACGCCCAGGGGTTGAAGCGGCGGTTCAGTGCGTCTTCGATCAGGGTGACGTGCAGCGGGGTCAGGATGGTAAAGAGCAACACTTCTGGCACCGTCAACACCCGGAAGCTCAGGTACAGGCAGACGTAGGTCACACCGAACTGCAAGGCACCGATCAGCAACATGCCGCGCATGAACGACGGCTCGACCTGGCGCCAGCGCGTCAATGGAATGAACACCAGCCCCGCCAGCACGACCCGCACCAGCACCGCGAAATAGCTGTCGACGTGCCCGGCCAGGTACTCGCCGATCAGGCTGAAGGAAAACGCCTGGATCAGCGTCACAAAAAGTAGATAGCCCATAAGCCCCTCGTTTCGAATGGCGGCGAAGATAGCGGTTTTGCGCGGTGGGGGCGAGTTTGCTGGCGAAGGCGGCGGTGCATTCACAGATCCAGCCCAGCGCACACAAGATCCGTAAGCACCGCACTTCCCTGTGGGAGCGGGCTTGCCCGCGAAAGCGGCGTGTCAGCCAACAAATTTGTCACTGATGAGCCGCCTTCGCGGGCAAGCCTGCTCCCACAAGGGGCCTTTTTGTGTGAGTGAAATCGCAGGCAAAAAAAAGCCCGATCTCGCCAGGGCGTTCAATCGGGCTGATGCACTCAGGAGCAATAAGTGCAAAGGGAGGTTCGATGCGCAAAACGGTTTGAAGGGAAGCGCCAGGTCACTAGACCACCTGGCGATTACCCGAGGATTAACGGATCAGGCGACCTGGGAGAGCTTGGCATTGGCCTGGTTCAGCCCCTTCTCCTGGAAGTCGCCGCCCAGGTTCATGCCCTCGGCATGGATGAAGGTCACGTCGTGGATCCCGATGAAGCCCATGACCTGGCGCAGGTACGGTTCCTGATGGTCAGTGCTGCCGCCGGCATGGATACCGCCACGGGCGGTCAGCACGAAGGCGCGTTTGCCGGTCAGCAGGCCTTGCGGGCCGGTGGGGGTGTATTTGAAGGTCACGCCGGCACGCAGTACGTGGTCGAGCCAGGCCTTCAAGGTGCTTGGAATCGCGAAGTTGTACATCGGCGCCGCCATCACCAGCACATCGGCGGCCAACAGTTCCTCCGTCAACTGATCGGAACGTTCCAGCGAGGCATTTTCGCTGTCGTTGCGTTGCTCGGCAGGCTTCATCCAGCCACCCAGCAGGTTGGCGTCAAGGTGCGGCACCGGGTTGACGGCCAGGTCACGGACCTTGATCTCATCGGCCGGGTGCGCGGCTTTCCACTGGTTGATGAACGTCTGGGTCAGTTGACGGGAAACCGAGTCTTGCTGGCGGGCGCTGCTTTCGATGATCAGGACGCGTGACATGGGTTGTAGGCTCCATCTGAAAATGTTGTCAGTCGATGGAGTGAAGATTAAACATGAGCATATCGATGAAAAAGCGCAAATAACTGCTGTAAAGCATCGATAAATTCGTTTATAAGCGGAGCAAGCACTCGGCGCTTGCCCCGCTATGCCGTTATTTCGGTTGGCAGGTCAGCACGATGCGCAGCTTGATGATGTTGCGGTTGAACTTGGCCGTGGCGTTCTTGAACTTGCCGGCGGCGACTTCGAGCTTGCGGGTGCGTGGCGCTTCGGGGCCGTTGCGAAAGACCACCGTGCACGCCGCGTCCGTGTTGCCGTAGTTGTTGACCTGGATGGAGCCGATGTCGGCATCGGTGTCGTAGGCGTTGTAGTCGATGCTCAGGCCGTTGAGGTGTTTTTCCACATCGATCGGGTACGCAAACGCGGTCAGCGGCAGCAAGGCCAGCACCGCACAACAGATTTTTTTCATTCGGCAGTCTCCACCCAGGGACCGCCAGCTTAGGACAAGAGGAGCTCAATATGAAAGCGCCCCGCGTGACCCTTGATCAATGGCGAACGTTGCAGGCCGTGGTGGACCACGGCGGTTTCGCCCAGGCCGCCGAAGTGTTGCATCGCTCCCAGTCATCGGTCAGCTACACCGTGGCCCGCATGCAGGATCAGCTCGGCGTGCCGCTGCTGCGGATCGACGGGCGCAAGGCCGTGTTGACCGAGGCCGGCGGTGTGTTGCTGCGGCGCTCCCGGCAACTGGTGAAACAGGCCAGCCAGTTGGAAGACCTGGCCCACCACATGGAGCAAGGCTGGGAAGCGGAAGTGCGCCTGGTGGTCGACGCGGCCTACCCCTCGGCCCGCCTGGTGCGCGCGTTGACGGCGTTCATGCCGCAAAGCCGTGGCTGCCGGGTCCGGCTGCGCGAAGAGGTGCTGTCGGGGGTGGAGGAAGTGTTGCTCGAAGGCGTGGCCGATCTGGCGATCAGCAGTTTCAATATTCCTGGCTACCTCGGCGCGGAGTTGAGCGATGTAGAGTTCGTCGCAGTGGCGCACCCTGAACATGCCCTGCACCGGCTCAATCGCGAACTGAGCTTCCAGGACCTGGAAAGCCAGCTGCAAGTGGTGATCCGCGACTCCGGGCGCCAGCAACCCCGGGACGTGGGCTGGCTCGGCGCCGAGCAACGCTGGACCGTCGGCAGCCTCGCCACCGCCGCCACGTTCGTCAGCAGCGGCCTGGGCTTCGCCTGGCTGCCCCGCCACATGATCGAGCGAGAACTCAAGGAAGGCACGCTCAAACGACTACCCTTGGATCAGGGTGGCAGCCGTAACCCGAGTTTCTACCTGTATTCGAACAAGGAAAAACCCCTGGGCCCGGCAACGCAGATCCTTGTCGAACTGCTGCGCACCTTCGACACCGCGCCGCTGGATGCGCCGTTCGCCGCCCCTGAACAAGCCTGACAGGAGTCATCGATGGCCTACTTCGAACATGAAGGTTGTCACCTGCACTACGAGGAATACGGCCACGGTGCGCCCTTGCTGCTGGTCCACGGCCTGGGTTCCAGCACTCGGGACTGGGAACAGCAGATCCCGGCGCTGTCCGCTCACTATCGATTGATCGTCATGGACGTGCGCGGCCACGGCCGCTCCGACAAGCCTCGCGAACGCTACAGCATCGAGGGTTTCAGTGCCGACCTGATCGCCCTGATCGAACACCTCGACCTCGGCCCGGTGCACCTGGTGGGCTGGTCCATGGGCGGGATGATCGCCTTTCAGCTGGCCGTGGACGAACCTGCGCGGGTCAGGAGCCTGTGCATCGTCAACAGCGCCCCCGAAGTCAAGGTCCGCACGCCCGACGACTGCTGGCAATGGTTCAAGCGCTGGAGCCTGATGCGCCTCCTCAGCCTGGAAACCATCGGCAAGGCCCTGGGCGCCAAGTTGTTTCCCAAGCCCGGGCAGATCGAGTTACGCCTGGAAATGGCCCGACGCTGGGCAAAGAACGACAAACGTGCTTATCTCGCCAGCTTCGACGCGATCGTGGGTTGGGGCGTCCAGGAACGACTGTCGCAGGTCACCTGTCCAACGCTCGTCATCTGCGCCGACCATGACTATACCCCTGTGGCGCTCAAAGAAGCCTATGTGAAGCGGCTGCCGAATGCGCAACTGGCGGTCATCGCCGATTCACGGCACGCTACCCCGCTGGATCAACCCGAACGCTTCAACCAAACCCTGTTGCACTTCTTGAGCGCAACCGACTCCACCACTCAGGATCACTGACCCCATGCTGAAAAAAATCGCCCTCGCCGCCGGTACCGTATTGTTCGCCGCCAACCTGATGGCCGCGCCTGCGCCTCACGTGCTGCTGGAGACCACCAATGGCCAGATCGAAATCGAACTGGACCCGGTCAAGGCCCCTATCAGTACCAAGAACTTTCTCGAGTACGTGGACAGCGGTTTCTACAACAACACGATTTTCCACCGCGTGATCCCCGGCTTCATGGCCCAGGGCGGCGGTTTCACCCAACAGATGCAACAGAAGGACACCAAGGCACCGATCAAGAACGAAGCCAGCAATGGCCTGCATAACGTTCGCGGCACCTTGTCGATGGCCCGCACTTCCGATCCGAACTCGGCCACCAGCCAGTTCTTCATCAACGTGGCCGACAATGCGTTCCTCGACCCGGGCCGTGACGCCGGTTACGCGGTGTTCGCCAAAGTGGTCAAGGGCATGGACGTGGTGGACATCATCGTCAACTCCCAGACCACCACCAAGCAAGGCATGCAGAACGTGCCAATCGACCCTGTGATCATCAAGTCGGCCAAGCGCATCGACTGAGGCACACGGCAAGCCTGAGCGGCGAGGCCAATCGCGCGCCGCTCACAGCAAAAGGAGAGCCCCTGCCAGGGCATTGACCGATGGTTTATCGCCGTTTCGAACAACTGATCGACATCTTCCGCGACGCCCCCACTTCGGCACCGCCGAACCGCGTCCTACCCTTCTACACCTATTACCTGAAACAGGTCTGGCCGAGCTTCGCCGTGCTGCTGGTGGTGGGCCTGATCGGCGCACTGATCGAAGTGGCGCTGTTCAGCTACCTGAGCCGCATCATCGACCTGGCCCAGGGCACGCCCAATGTGGACTTCTTCAAGATCCACGGCCTGGAGCTGGCCTGGATGGCCGTGGTGGCGCTGGTCTTTCGCCCCATTTTCGTGGCCCTGCATGACCTGCTGGTGCACCAGACCCTGAGCCCCGGCATGACCAGCCTGATCCGCTGGCAGAACCACAGCTATGTGCTCAAACAGAGCCTGAATTTCTTCCAGAACGATTTTGCCGGGCGCATCGCCCAGCGCATCATGCAGACCGGCAACTCCCTGCGCGACTCGGCGGTGCAGGCCGTGGATGCGCTGTGGCACGTGCTGATCTACGCCATCAGCTCGCTGGTGCTGTTCGCCGAGGCCGACTGGCGCCTGATGATCCCGCTGTTGCTCTGGATCGCCGCCTACATCGGCGCCCTGTGCTACTTCGTGCCGCGGGTCAAGGAGCGCTCGGTGGTGTCGTCCGATGCCCGCTCCAAGCTCATGGGCCGGATCGTCGACGGTTACACCAACATCACCACCCTGAAGCTGTTCGCCCACACCAACTTCGAACAGCAATACGCCCGCGAGGCGATCCAGGAACAGACCGAAAAAGCCCAGCTGGCCGGCCGTGTGGTGACCAGCATGGACGTGGTCATTACCAGCATGAACGGCCTGCTGATCGTCGGTACCACGGGCCTGGCGCTGTGGCTGTGGACCCAATCGCTGATCAGCGTCGGCGCGATTGCCCTGGCGACCGGGCTGGTGATTCGCATCGTCAACATGTCCGGCTGGATCATGTGGGTGGTCAACGGCATCTTCGAAAACATCGGCATGGTCCAGGATGGCCTGCAGACCATCGCCCAGCCGGTCAGCGTCACCGACCGCGACCAAGCCAAGCCCCTGGCGGTGGCCCGGGGCGAGGTGCGCTTCGAACATGTGGACTTCCACTACGGCAAGAAAAGCGGGGTGATCGGCGACCTCAACCTGACCATCAAGCCCGGTGAGAAGATCGGCCTGATCGGTCCGTCCGGCGCCGGTAAGTCCACCTTGGTCAACCTGCTGCTGCGTCTCTATGACGTGCAGGGCGGGCGCATTCTCATCGACGGCCAGGACATTGCCGAAGTGAGCCAGGAGAGCCTGCGCTCGCGCATCGGCATGATCACCCAGGACACCTCGCTGCTGCACCGTTCGATTCGCGAGAACCTGCTCTACGGCAAGCCCGACGCCACCGACGCACAGCTCTGGGAGGCCGTGCACAAGGCCCGCGCCGATGAGTTCATCCCGCTGCTGTCGGACGCCGAGGGGCGCACCGGCTTCGATGCTCACGTGGGTGAGCGCGGCGTGAAACTCTCCGGCGGCCAGCGCCAGCGCATCGCTATCGCGCGGGTGCTGCTCAAGGACGCGCCGATCCTGATCATGGACGAAGCAACGTCAGCCCTGGACTCGGAAGTCGAAGCGGCGATCCAGGAAAGCCTCGAGACCCTGATGCAAGGCAAGACGGTGATCGCCATCGCCCACCGCCTCTCCACCATCGCCCGGATGGACCGGTTGGTGGTCCTGGAGCATGGCCGCATCGCCGAAACCGGCAGCCACGCCGAACTGCTGGCGCACGGCGGGTTGTATGCGCGGTTGTGGCAGCATCAGACGGGTGGGTTTGTGGGGATCGACTAGGACCTGACTCAATCGTACCTGTGGCGAGGGGATTCATCCCCGCTGGGCTGCGGAGCAGCCCCAAAAGAGTCCAACTCAATCAGCCTGATACACCGAGGTGCCAGGTTTTAGGGCTGCTTCGCAGCCCAGCGGGGATAAATCCCCTCGCCACAGAGGGCCGTGCCAGCCAGTGAGTTCAGCATTGTCGATACGGCAGTGCAGTCCTGGCCTCCTCGGCGTAGGCCAAAACCCCTTCCTGCTCGCGCGCCAGGAAGTCCGCCACCGCGGCCTTCAACCCCGGATGGCGCAAGTAATGCCACGACCGGGTGATCACCGGCTCGAACCCACGTATCAATTTGTGCTCGCCCTGGGCACCGGCATCGAAGCGTTGCAAGCCGTGGGCAATCGCATAATCCATCCCCTGGTAGAAACAGGTCTCGAAGTGCAAGCGATCGAATTCCGCTAGGCAACCCCAGTAACGCCCATAGAAGCTGTCGCCGCCCACCAGGCTGAAGGCCATCGCCACCGGCCGTGAGCCTTGCTTGGCCAGCACCACGCGAATGGCCTCGGGCATGCGTTCGGCCAGCAGGCTGAAGAACGCCCGCGTCAGGTACGGCGCCTGCCGACGCACCGCGTAGGTGTTGGCGTAACAGGCGTAGACGAAATCCCACTGCGCCTCGTCCAGTTGATGGCCATCGAGCCATTCGAACTCGATGCCCTGCCCCGCCACCTGCTCGCGCTCCTTGCGCATCTGCTTGCGCTTGCGGGAACTGAGCGCGTCGAGAAAGTCCTGGAAGTCCCGGTAACCGCGATTCTGCCAATGGTACTGGCAGCCAATCCGCTGCAACCAACCCTCCTGCCCGGCCAGCGCGGTATCGGTGAAGTCATCGGTAAAGTTGATGTGGGCGCTGGACAGCCCCTCGACCTCCAGATACCCCGGCACGCTGCCCAACAACGCCAGCCCATCCTCCCCCCGCGCCGCCAGCAGACGCGGACCGCTGACCGGGCTGAACGGCACCGCCGTCAGCAGCTTGGGGTAATAGTCGATACCGGCCCGGGCACACGCATCGGCCCAGCCGTGGTCGAACACGTACTCACCGTAGGAATGCCACTTGCGGTAACTGGGCAAGGCGGCCAGCAGACGACCGTCTTCGACGAGCAGCAAATGCTCGGGCTGCCAACCGGATTGCGGGCCGAGGCTGGCACTGTCTTCCAGGGAACTCAGGAAGGCGTGGCGCAGGAACGGTTGATGGGCGGGCACCATCGCGTCCCATTCCTGGGACGCGATGGTGGAGAGAGTGTCCAGTACGTGAAGCGGCATTGGGGGTACCAGGGTCCAAGCGATAGGATCAGTATCGCCGATCCGGGGAAAAGGAAGGAGGGGTATTCGATATTTCACATACGGAGCTGGCGGATGTTTTTCATCTCCTCCTCTCCGAGATTCAAGCCTTTGAAGTATTTTTCCAGATCACTTCTCGGTGAGATTTTCTGATCGTATGCCGCTGCAATTATCTTAAAGTCTCTTGTACTGTGCCGGGTCCTGCCTAGGCGGCCTATATTATTCTTAGCATGTCGATAGGCCTTATTGACTGAGACAAACACCTCAAGACTACTTTCCACTTGACTCTCCAGAGTCGCAATATGAGCGCTCCCCTCGACCTTGGCCGTGATGAGGTCTGCTTGACGCGCTGCTGCCACATCCGAATAAAAATTTTTCCTTTTCTTTAGATAGTCCACATCTTTGGGCCTGATGGTTTTAATCGAAGCCGCTTCCGATTTGGCAGGATTAGTTCTCAGAAGGTCACGCGGTATACCTGAAACATCCTCGAGATAATCCGCCGAGGCAGTCGTTTTCCTGACGGCCCTGAGCAACGTGCCTAACAAGTTATGTCCAGTCGGATCCACATGATTGATCGGATCCCCCGCACAGTACATGTACGCATTCAACCCACCCCCTCCAAACGGGCTCAGGTTGTCCGGGCTGTGAAACCTCATCATTAACGGATTGAAGACTCGATAACCCTTGCCTAGCAAGTACCACCCGGTTTGCCCTTCACGTCGCTCGCCGTTGTAACCCAGCAGACTGTTCGCTAATGCGGCATCAGTGAGATAGCCGTAAGGAGAGTAGGCATGATGCGTGATGCCCTGCTGGCTGATCTCCCCCAACACGCTGTTCTTGTCATCGCCCACCAGCAACCGGACACCGGAATCACCGCCGACCGGGTGCTCGGCGAGTACAACACCTTCTGCTCGAACAAAAGTCGTGCTGTCAGTTCCGTTGGTCTCCGCCACCAGCTCATTGTTTCGGTAAAACCGTTGCTCTTGGCCATCGGCGGTGCTATGTCCGACCAACGTGTCCAGCGCATCATAGTGGAACACAGTCACTTTTCTTTCCTCGTCGACTCTTGAAAATTTTACCAACGAACTTTTAATGATCTTAAATGACGAACCCTCCATCTATTAACTTCACTTTTAAAATAAGCCAACTCGGCATCTACTTCCTTCAAATCCATTGACATTCGCGAGTTATACAAAATCGCATCATCATTAAAAGCGTCGGCGCTATGTCGAGTAATACGACGCTTACCTATATTCGCTTCAGAAAATGCGTAATCCATCCTGGCGGCATTTGCTTTATCGACAAATTTTTCGAGGGCCCACATATTTTTTGTGATATCCGCATATCTTCCGCTTTCACTCTTGTAAAGCTTTTCGAGATCAAGATGGACTTTTCGAGCATTGTCATAGGCCACCAGCTGCCTTTTATTAAGATCACTAACATGCTTCTCTGTAATAGAAAATAGGGATGCCGGCTTTCCTTCAGGGCCCCTCTTTAAAGCGTCAGGAATTTCTTTTGCGATGGAAGACGCAGTGGTTTTCCGGAAAATTCGCAAGAAAAATCCCTTAGAAATATGCCCAGTAGGATCCACTCTATTAACCGGATCCCCCACGCAATACATATACGCATTCAAGCCCCCCTTTCCAAACGGGCTTAAATTGTCCGGGCTGTGAAACCTCATTAGACGTGGGTTGAACACTCGATAACCATTACCCAGCAGATACCAACCGGTTTGTGTATCACGTCGTTCGCCGTTGTAGCCCAGATGACAGTTCACCGAGGCGCTCTGCGTAAGATGGCCGTACGCCGAATAAGCGATGCTTTTGACAGCACCCTGGCTGATCTCACTCAACACGCTGTTCTTGTCATCGCCCGCCAACAGCATGACCTCTGAACCACTGCCGGTCCGGTGCTCGGCAAGTACGACACCCTCGGCGCGGATGAAAGTGCTGTTGATGTTCCCGTTGGTTTCATTCGCCAATTCATCGCTTCGGTAGAAACGTTGCTCTCTACCGGCGGAGGTCGTTCGACCAATCAAGTTGTCCAGCGCGTCATAGTGAAAGCCGTCAGTCGTTTCGTTGCGTGAAACCCCGGAGTCGCCGAGAGAGCCATTGGACCCAGGCTGTCCTACTTTATCTGAACCCGCCATGTCGTTCTCCGCATCTGCCATTGCGCCTGAACGAAGTAAGCACGTTTTCCGGAAACCGCGAAACTGTCAGGGTTTACAGGTGCATGCCCGTACAGTGCCCCCGGAAAAAAGGCCAAAAAAAACCCCGCCAGAGGCGGGGTTCAAAGGAGCTTAACGGATGAAGCGAGAGCGGTGTAGCGGTACGTGGCTTAGAACACGTACTGGGCGCGCATGACAAAACCATCGCCGTCGTCATCACCGTTGACGTTGGTGACTTTGTCGGTCTTGGCCTTGATGTAGGCGGCGGAGATTTTCACCGCTTCGTTGGCGTACCAGTTCACGCCCAGGTTGTGCACCTTGGCTTCGGCATCGCCGACGTCGCGGGTGGCGCTGGCGGTGGTGATGTTGTCGTCTTCGACGGTCATGCTGTCGTAGCGATAGAACACTTCCCAGGCGCCGATGGATTTGTTCTGAGGCTTGATGGCGTCGAACTTGCCCACTTTATAGCCGCGCGATTCACCGGTGAGGGTGTAGGCGCCCTGAACGTAGAAGCCATGGCCCTTGAGGTCTTCGAAGCCGTCGGCATCAGCCTTGGTCTTGCGGGTGATGTACTCACCCTGGATCGACGCAGGCCCCATGGCGAAGGCGGCTTCCAGGCCGAACGCGGTGTCGCGGTCGTAGGAACCGGCCGGCGAGTTGTTGGCACCGCCCAGTACCGGACGGTTACCGTTAGGGCCGGCATCGTTGCCGCCGAGGGTTTCTACGCCACGCATGCCCAGGCGAGAGCGATAACGTGCATCGAACACGGTGTCGGAGACATCGCGCGAGGCCACGTTCACACCGAAGTGCAACACGTTGCCAGCCTCGTGCATCGGGGCGAACACGAAGCGGCCGTTGACTTGCTTGACGCTGTCGCCGTCGGTGTCGTCGGTGTCCTTGCTGAACACACCGGCCGATGCATAGAACGAATCGGCGAAGGTGCTGGACGCTTGCAGGCCCAGGCCGTTCTGGTGGCTGTTGGCCCAGTCGATCAGGTCGTAAGCAGCGTTACGCTCAGGCGCGGTGACCCACTTGGAGCTGGTGGCTTTTTCCAGGCCGAAGTCGGGGTCGAAACGACCGACCTTGATCGACACTGGTTTGAAACCGTTATAGGCCAGGGACGCTTCGTCGAAGTAGCCGTTGTCCGAGTCGCCGCTGTTGTGGGACATGTCGTAGTTGATGGTGTAGGCCCAGTCCGTGTACAGCACGCCGGACAGTTCCAGGAATGCGCGACGGATGTAAGCGGCATCGGCAGATTTGCCGTTGTCGGTGTAGATCCCGTCGAACTGGCTGTAGTCAGCCTGCAAACGACCGCCGAGCTTGAAGCTGAACTCTTTGTCAGTGGTAGCGACCTCAAGGCCGCCCTTGGTCTTGACCACGATATCGGCGCCATCGGTGGTGACGGTGCCGGCGAAAGCCTGGGCGGTTACTGCCATTGCCAGTGCGCTGGCGGCAAAACCTGCGAAGTGCTTACGGATCATCGAAGAATTCCCCTAGTTGGTAGTCTATGCGTTAGAAAACACGCGGAACTGGGCCCGCTGGTGTTGGGAGGGGATCTTGGCGGCAGGTTGTGTCAGGCGAGTTGCTATCACATAAAGATTTTATGACAGCGGAACTTTTTACTTCGAAAGGGAATAACCAGAGGCTATGCAGCCCCCTGTGGGAGCGGGCTTGCTCGCGAAAGCGGTGTGCCAGTCGACATGGATATCGAATGTGCCACCGTATTCGCGAGCAAGCCCGCTCCCACAACTTGCGCGGTTGGCGGATTTTAGTGGCTTGATCGACGACGTTCGGCCGCAAGTTTTTCGGCGAGGTGGTCGAGATCGGGCACCGGCGGTTCAGGGAGTTTTCTCAGGGTCGCCTGCATCAGGCGCATCTGGCGGATGAAACGCCGACAGTTGGGGCAGAACATCAGGTGATGGCGCACCATCAGGCGCTCGCGAAAGCTCAGTTGCCCATCGAGGTAATCGCTGGAGCGCGCCACTTGTTCCTTGCAGGTCAGCATTCGCCGGTTTCCTCGAAATGTTCCACGGTCGCGAAGACCTTTAGCCGGGCGCGATGCAACAGCACACGAACGTTGGAGAGCGAGATGTCGAGAAGATTACAGATTTCTTCCAGCTCCAGGCCCTGACGCTCACGCAGGGTCAGCACACTGCCCTGCAGGTCCGACAGGCTGAGCAAGGTGTGCTCCAGGCAATCGCGCAGCTCGCTTTCCGTGAGCAGGGCTTCGGGGGTGTCCTGGTGCCAGGCGAACGGTGCCAGCAACCAATGCCCGTCGGCGGCGAAACGTTCGTCGCCCAGGGTGCCGTGGGGCGCCGGCAGATCGTCGAGCAGCACTTCCCGCCGGTTCTGCTTGTAGCGGCCCTTGGCGGCATTGGCGGTGATGGTCAACAGCCAGGTCTTGAGGCTGGAACGCCCCTGGAAACCGCTGAGATTGCGCACCACCGACAACCAGGCGTCCTGCACCACTTCGTCGGCGTGGCGGTTGCCGACGATGGCATAGGCGACCGCGCGCATCGGGCCCTGGTAGGTACTGACCAGTTCCTTGTAGGCACGCTGCTCACCGGCCAGCAGGCGCTGGAGCAGTTGGGTGTCATCGGTGACCGTCATTCAAACGCCCCATTCTGCAGGAAGCCGGACGCTGCTTTTTGTGGCGAGGGAGCTTGCTCCCGCTGGGCTGCGAAGCAGCCCCCAGATCTTGCGGTCGCTGCGCAACCGAGCGGGAGCAAGCTCCCTCGCCACAGAAGCTCCACTTGCCACAGAGGAAGCCCGGACAGGATCAACGCTTGCGCAGAATCACACTGCCAATCGAATAGCCGGCGCCAAACGAGCTGAGAACGGCCACGGTGCCCGCCGGCAGGTCATCCTGGTACAGGTGGAAAGCAATGACCGAACCTGCCGAACTGGTGTTGGCGTAGCGGTCGAGGATGACCGGGGCTTCTTCTTCGGTGGCTTCGCGTCCCAGCAGCTTGCGCACGATCAACTGGTTCATGCTCAGGTTGGCCTGGTGCAGCCAGAAACGCTTCACCTGGCCGACGTCCAGTTGGTTCTCATCCAGGTGGGCGCCGATCAGTTCGGCCACCATCGGGCAGACGTCGCGGAACACCTTGCGGCCTTCCTGGACGAACAGTTTGTCCCGGCTGCCGACACCCTCTTCAGCGGCGCGGTTGAGGAAGCCGAAGTTGTTGCGGATGTTGTTGGAGAACTTGGTCAGCAACTTGGTGCTGACCACGTCGAACTGGTGCGCCGAGGTGGCCTGGTCGGCGCGTTCGATGATCACGGCGGTGGCCGCGTCGCCGAAGATGAAGTGGCTGTCGCGGTCACGGAAGTTCAGGTGCCCGGTGCACACTTCCGGGTTGACCATCAGGATCGCCCGGGCCTGGCCCAGTTGCACGCTGTTGGCGGCGGCCTGGATGCCGAACGTTGCCGAGGAGCAGGCCACGTTCATGTCGAAGCCGAAGCCCTCGATGCCCAGCGCTTCCTGAACCTCGATGGCGATGGCCGGGTACGGCCGCTGCAGGTTGGAACAGGCGACGATCACGCCGTCGATGTCGGCAGCGCTGCGGCCGGCGCGCTCCAGGGCTTGCCTGGCGGCACCGACCGCCATTTCGCAGAGCACCGACCACTCGTCGTTGGAGCGCTCGGGCAGACGCGGGGTCATGCGTTGCGGGTCGAGGATGCCGTCCTTGTCCATGACAAAGCGGCTCTTGATACCGGAAGCCTTTTCGATGAACGCGGCATTGGATTCGGTCAGCGCCTCCACTTCGCCGCGCTCGATGGCCTCGGCGTTGTCGGCGTTGAACTGGGCGACATAGGTATTGAAGGAGTGCACCAGTTCTTCGTTGGAGATGCTGTTGGCCGGGGTGTACAGGCCGGTGCCGCTGATGACGACGTTATGCATGGGCGTGTCTCTGATCTGTTCAGGCAGAAAGCATTGGCACCGACGTACCAATACACAAAGGGACTTTTCCCATCCGGGGAAGCAGCCCTGGCAGCGCTTTATTCCGATCCGCCCGAGGGATTGAAGCTCAAAAACCACGGGACCGGCATTTATAGGCGCGAAGTTTGCCATAAACCCTGGGGTTTGGCCCATTCTCCATTCATCACAACCCCATACCCTGTGGGAGCGAGCTTGCTCGCGATAGCGATGGTTCGGCCTGCATTGATGTTGACTGATACACCGCTATCGCGAGCAAGCTCGCTCCCACAGGGGTTAGAGGGGCTTTGCGATCACGGTTCCACCTGGCTCCATTGCTTGCCCAGGCGTTTGTCAGAAATCGGCACCTTGGTGCCCAACTGCTGGGCGAACAGCGACACCCGGTATTCCTCCAGCCACCAGCGGTACAACTCCAGTTGCGGGTCGCGCTTGCCTTCCTGGGCATGTTTGTCGGCACGGGCCTGGTATTGGGCCCAGAGGTTCGACAGCTCGCCGCTCCAGACCCGGTCCTTTTGCACCTGGCCGCCGAGCTTCTCGAAGCGCTG
This sequence comes from Pseudomonas sp. MS646, assembly GCF_036693845.1. NCBI lineage: Bacteria > Pseudomonadati > Pseudomonadota > Gammaproteobacteria > Pseudomonadales > Pseudomonadaceae > Pseudomonas > Pseudomonas sp. MS646. The sequence goes on along the minus strand of NZ_CP144763.1, from coordinate 1,625,091 downwards.
CTCGATGGCCTTGAGGTAGCGCGGCAGTTCCTTGAGCCATTGATGCGGAGTTTCGCGCACGAAGCCCGGGTACACCAGGTGGCCGAGCTGCTGCTTGATGTCGTTCAGAGCCACGGCCTGGGCCAGGTCGATCTTGCCCTTGAAGCGCTTTTGCAGGCTGTGCCAGAGCTTGAGGATGTCCAGGGTCAGCTTCGCCAGGCGCTCGGCGTGCTCGGTCCACCCGCCGCGCTTGCGCTCGGCCAGGGAGGCGAGCGCGGCGCCGTCGCGGGGCAGGCTCGCCTCGCCTTCCAGCACGCAACTGTCGAGGCTCGCCAGCAGGATATCTTCGACTAGGCTGTCGATGCGCCCCAGCTCGCGATACAGCAGGCCCAGCTCGGTCAGCCCCGGCAGCTTGCCGCGCAGGAACTTGGCGGACTCGGCCAGTTGTTGCATCAACAGGCGCTGCAAGGCGCGGCGGTGCTGGAACTCGGCTTCGGCCGGTGTCGGGAAGCGCCCTTCCTTGACCACGCCGCCCTCTTCCACCAGCGCCGGGTAGACCGTCATCGACAGCCCGGCGATCTTCTGTTGGGTTTTCTCGGCCACCGGCGCAAAGACTTTCGCCTCCACCGGCGCCTGGCTTTTCGCCGTTTGCGGCACCGCCAATGCGGCCTGGCTGGCCTCGGCAAAGCGCGCCGTCAGTTCGGCCAGGTCGCGGCCTTCGCCGAGGAACTTGCCCTGGCCGTCGACGATTTCCAGGTTCATGCGCAGATGACTTTCGACTTGCTGCGCCGCTTCGGCCCAGGCTTCGTCGCTAACCCGCGCCCCGGTCATGCGCAGCAGTTCACGCCCCAGGGCCTGGGGCAACGAACCCTCGGCGAAGGTGATGCGTTGCAGCGCAGCCTTGACGAAGTCCGGCACCGGCACAAAATTCTTGCGCAAGGCCTTGGGCAGGTTGCGCACCAGGGCGATGCACTTGGCCTCGATCATCCCGGGCACCAGCCATTCCAGGCGCTCCGGCGGCAGCATCGGCAACAGCGGCGCCGGCACCCGCAGGGTCACACCGTCGCGAGGATGGTTGGGCTCGAAGTGGTAGCTCAGGGGCAAGGTCAAATCGCCGACGCGCAAGGTGTCCGGGTAGTACGCGGCGGTGACCTCGCTGGCCTCGCGAGCCAGTACGTCTTCTTCGCGCATGATCAGCAGTTGCGGGTCTTTCTGGCTGTTGATCCGGTACCAGCTGTCGAACGTCGCGGTCTGGTGGATCTCCGCCGGTAAGCGTGCATCGTAGAATCCGAACAGCGTTTCTTCATCCGCCAGGATGTCGCGACGACGGGCCTTGGCCTCCAGCTCGTCGAGTTGTTCCAGCAGCCGGGTATTGGCGCCCAGGCACTTGGCCCGGGACTGGATCTCACCACGCACCAGCGCTTCGCGGATGAACAGTTCGCGGGAGACCACTGGGTCCACCGGCCCGTAGTGCACCGGCCGACGACCGACCACGATCAACCCGAACAGGGTGATCTGTTCATAGGCCACCACCTGTCCACGCTTCTTTTCCCAATGGGGTTCGAAGTGATTCTTCTTGATCAGGTGGCCGGCCAGCGGCTCGATCCAGTCCGGCTCGATCTTGGCGACCATGCGCGCATACAGCTTGGTGGTTTCCACCAGTTCGGCGGTCATCAGCCACTGCGGCCGTTTCTTGCCCAGGCCCGATGACGGGTGGACCCAGAACCGCCGTTGACGGGCCCCTAGGTAATCGCCGTCCTCGGTTTTCTGGCCGATCTGGCTGAGCAGCCCCGAGAGCACCGCCTTGTGCAGCTTCGGGTAATCCGCCGGTTCCTTGTTGAGGCTCAACTGCAGGTCGCGGCAGATCAGGCTCAATTGCCGATGGGCGTCGCGCCACTCACGCAGGCGCAAGTAGTTGAGGAAGTTCTTCCGGCACCAGTTGCGCAGCGGACTGGACGTCAACGCCTGGCGCTGCTCTTCGAAACCGCGCCACAGGTTGACCAGCCCGGCGAAGTCCGAGTCCGTGTCCTTCCACTGGGCGTGGGCCTGGTCGGCGGCCTGCTGGCGCTCGGGCGGACGCTCGCGCGGGTCCTGGACCGACATCGCGCTGGCCACGATCAGCACCTCCTGCAGGCTGCCCAGCTTCGCCGCTTCCAGCAGCATGCGACCCATGCGCGGGTCTACCGGCAGGCGGGCCAACTGGCGGCCCAACGCCGTGAGCTGGCCATTGCGGTCCACCGCCGACAACTCTTGCAGCAGGTTGAAACCGTCACTAATGGCCTTGCCGTCCGGCGGCTCGATGAACGGGAAATCGGTGATCTCACCGAGGCGCAAGTGCAGCATCTGCAGGATCACCGCGGCCAGGTTGGTGCGCAGGATCTCGGGGTCGGTGAATTCCGGCCGGCCGAGGAAATCCTCCTCGCTGTACAACCGCACACAGATCCCCGGCTCGACCCGGCCGCAACGGCCCTTGCGCTGGTTGGCGCTGGCCTGAGAAATGGCTTCGATGGGCAGGCGCTGGACCTTGGCCCGGTAGCTGTAACGGCTGATGCGCGCGGTGCCGCTGTCGATGACGTAGCGGATGCCCGGCACGGTCAGCGAGGTTTCGGCGACGTTGGTCGCCAGCACCACGCGCCGCCCCGGATGGGACTGGAAAATTCGCTGTTGTTCGGCCGGGGACAAGCGCGCATACAAAGGCAGGATCTCGGTGTGCTTGAGCTGGGCCTTGCGCAGCATTTCCGCCGCGTCACGAATCTCCCGCTCGCCTGGCAGGAACACCAGCACGTCACCGGGGCTACGGCGCTCGCTGCGTTCATGGGCGGCAATTTCATCGAGGGTGGCGAGGATCGCCTGGTCGACGGTCAGGTCGTCTTCGACCCGGTTGCCTTCTTCGTCCTGCTCCAGGGTCAGCGGCCGATACCAGGTTTCCACCGGGAAGGTACGACCCGAGACCTCCACGATCGGCGCATCGTCGAAGTGCTTGGAGAAGCGCTCAAGATCGATGGTCGCCGAGGTGATGATGACTTTCAGGTCCGGGCGGCGCGGCAGCAGGGTCTTGAGATAGCCCAGCAGAAAATCGATGTTCAGGCTGCGTTCGTGGGCCTCGTCGACGATGATCGTGTCGTAGCGTTCGAGGTAGCGATCGTTCTGGGTCTCGGCCAGCAGGATGCCGTCGGTCATCAGCTTGATCAGGGTGTTGGCGTCGCTCTGGTCCTCGAACCGCACCTGGTAGCCCACCAGCGCGCCCAACGGCGTCGCCAGTTCCTCGGCGACCCGGCTGGCAACGCTGCGAGCGGCGATACGGCGCGGCTGGGTGTGGCCGATCAGGCCATGCTGGCCGCGACCGATTTCCAGGCAGATCTTTGGCAACTGGGTGGTTTTGCCCGAGCCGGTTTCGCCCGCGATGATCAGAACCTGATGCTTGAGCAACGCGTCCTTGATTTCATCGCGCTTGGCCGCGATCGGCAGATTGTCGTCGTAGCGAATCACCGGCAGGCTGGCCTTGCGCGCCAGCACCTGGTCACACGATGCCTGCATGCGCGCCACCCACTGGGCCAGCTTGGCCTCGTCGGGTTTCTTGCGCAGCTCGAGCAACTGGCGCCGCAACCGGTGACGGTCGGCGAGCATGGCGTGGTCGAGGTTCTTCAGCAGCTTGTCGATAGCGGGGGCTTGGTCAGTCATCAGGTACGCAAGGGGAAAAAAGAGCAGCGGCAAGTTTCAAGCTGCAAGCTGCAAGTTGCAAGCCGCGTTGACCGGAAACTCAAAACTTACCGCTTGAAGCTTGAAGCTTGAAGCTGCTTCTATCCCTTGCGCCGATACGGGAACACATCGATCACCTTCCCCGCCCGGATCGCCTCTTGCAGGCCTTTCCAGTAATCGGCGTTGTACAGCTCGCCGTGCAATTGGTCGAACAGCTTGCGCTGGCCCACGTCGGCGAACAGGAACGGCGGGAATTCCTCAGGGAACACGTCCAGCGGGCCGATGGAATACCAGGGCTCGGAGGCCATCTCGTCTTCCGGCGTGCGGGGCTGGGGGATGTGGCGGAAGTTGGCTTCGGTGAGGAAGCAGATCTCATCGTAGTCGTAGAACACCACGCGGCCGTGGCGGGTCACGCCGAAGTTCTTGAGCAACATGTCACCGGGGAAAATGTTCGCCGCCGCCAGTTGCTTGATCGCCAGGCCGTAGTCTTCCAGCGCCTCGCGCACCTGGGCCTCGTTGGCGTTTTCCAGGTAGAGGTTCAACGGCGTCATGCGCCGCTCGGTCCAGCAGTGGCGAATCAGCACCGTATCGCCCTCCACCGACACTGTGGACGGCGCCACGTCGAGCAGTTCTTCCAGGCAGGCCGGCTCGAACTTGCTCAGCGGGAAGCGGAAGTCGGCGAACTCCTGGGTATCGGCCATGCGCCCAACCCGATCGACACTTTTCACCAGGCGATACTTCTCGATCACCGTAGCCCGGTCGACGTTTTTCGACGGCGAGAAACGGTCCTTGATGATTTTGAACACAGTGTTGAAGCCCGGCAGGGTGAACACGCTCATGACCATGCCGCGCACCCCCGGCGCCATGATGAAGCGGTCGTCGGTGTTGGCCAGGTGGTTGATCAGCGCCCGGTAGAATTCGGACTTGCCGTGCTTGTAGAAACCGATGGAGGTGTACAGCTCGGCAATGTGCTTGCCCGGCAGGATGCGCTTGAGAAAACCGATGAATTCCGCCGGCACCGGTACGTCCACCATGAAGTACGAGCGGGTGAACGAGAAGATGATCGACACCTGCGCCTCGTCGGTGATCAGCGCGTCGATCTGGATGCCCCGGCCTTCGCGGTGCAACAGCGGGATCACCAGGGGCCATTGGTCGTCCTGGGTGTAGATCCGGCCCACCAGGTAGGCGCCCTTGTTGCGGTACAGCACTGAGGAAAACAACTCCACCGTCAGTTCCGGGTCCTTGCAGACCCAGTCCGGCAGGTTCTCGCGCAGTTGGGCTTCGAGGCGCTGCAGGTCGCCCGGCAGGTCGGCGTAGTCCTCGCTGAAGCGGTAGTCGGCGAAGATGTTCGCCAGCATCCGGTCGAGCTGGCCCTGGGGCTTGTAGGTACGCGTCTGGGCGGCCCGGGCCCGGCGCAGGCTGGGCCGGGTGGTGTGGATGAACATGGTGCCGTCGCTGATCAGGTCGTGGCTGAACAGCCCGCAGAAGATCGAGTTGTACCAGGTTTCCGACAGTTCATCGTCGAAACGCAGGTCGATCAGGCTGATGTAGGCGCTCTTGACCAGCGGCCAGCAGCCCACGTCCATCAACGCCTCGGCTTCGAAGGCCTTGCGCAGCCGCGCCACGGTTTCAAAGACTTTTTCTTCATACAGATTGATCCGCGCCGCCGACGCCGCTTGCGCCTCCAGCCACTGGGCCTGCTCGAACCGGGCGCGGGCGCCGTCGGTAATCTGCCGGAAATGCTCGCGATAATCGTCGAAGCCTTCGAGGATCGAACGGGCGATATCGGTGGCGGGCCATGGTTGCGGCATAGGGTGAACCTCGGCGGGTCAGGCTTGTTATTGGCGACTGAGCTTAGAGGCCAATCGCGCGCCAGCGCAACCATTGCCATCGGTATCCGGGGCAGCGACACTTGTCGCCCGATTCTGCCAGGAAAGCCCCGTGAACCTCGTCGATACCCTGCGTTTGCTATCACTGGCCGCCATCTGGGGGGCCAGCTTTCTGTTCATGCGCATTATCGCCCCCGTCATTGGCACGATCCCCACTGCTTTTTTTCGCGTGTCCATCGCCTTCGTCGGCCTGCTGGTCATCCTGACGCTGATGCGCATCGACTTCGATTTTCGCGGCAAGCTCAAAGTGGTGATGGTGCTGGGCCTGATCAACTCGGGCATCCCGGCCACGTTCTACTCGCTGGCGGCCCAGGTGTTGCCCGCCGGCTACTCGGCCATCTTCAACGCCACCACGCCGTTGATGGGCGTGCTGATCGGCGGCCTGTTCTTCAGCGAAAAACTCACCGTGGCCAAGGTCAGTGGGGTGTTCCTGGGCTTGTTCGGGGTGGGTATCCTGACCGGCGCCGGGCCGGTGGCCTTCGACCTGCAACTGCTGATGGGCGCCCTCGCCTGCCTGCTGGCGACCACCTGCTATGGCTTTGCCGGCTTCCTCACCCGTCGCTGGCTCGATCATCAAGGAGGGTTGGACAGCCGCCTCGCCGCGCTGGGCAGCATGTTCGGCGCCACGGTGTTCTTGCTGCCGCTGTTCGGCTACACCGCCATCAGCCAGCCCCCGGCCAGCTGGGGCGGCTGGAGCGTCTGGTCGTCGCTGCTGGGGTTGGGCCTGGTGTGCACGGCACTGGCGTACATTCTGTACTTCCGGCTGCTCAGTTCCATCGGCCCGGTCAAGTCCATGACCGTGACCTTCCTGATCCCGCCGTTCGGCGTGTTGTGGGGGGCGTTGCTGCTGGATGAGCCGCTGGGCATGGCGCACCTGTATGGCGGGGTGCTGATTGCGGCGGCGTTGTGGCTGGTGTTGAAGCCAGGGGTGGCGAAGCCTGTTGAGATAGAGTGAGGCCGTGGCGAGGGCTTTGCTCCCGCCGGGCACGAAGCGGCCCTCGTTTTCTGGGGCGGCTGCGCCACTCAGCGGGAGCAAGCTCCCTCGCCACGGCTCAGCCGAACAGCCAGTAGCCCAGGGTCGTCAGCACCACCACCGCCAATACGGGGCGCATCACCCGGTAGGCCTTGGGATGCTTGCGCTTCCACTGCTTGAGCTGGCCGCTGAAGCCGTCGCTGAACCGCTTGCTCCAGGCATAGGCCTGGTTGATCCCGCCGACGCGTTCGTCGTCGAGGTTCTGCGGTGCGGTGGCGCGACCGAGGAAGGCGCTGATGGCGCGGTTGAGACGGGTCATCAGCCGGCTTTTCAGCGGGCGTTCGACGTCGCAGAACAGGATCACCCGGGTTTGCGGGGTTTCGTTCTTGACCCAGTGCACGTAGGTCTCATCGAACATGACGTCTTCGCCATCGCGCCAGGCATAGACCTGGCCGTCGACAAAGATCCGGCAGTCGTCGGAATTGGGCGTGGACAGCCCCAGGTGATAGCGCAGGGAACCGGCGAACGGGTCCCGGTGAGGGTTCAGATGGCTGCCGCCCGGCAGCAGGGCAAACATTGCGCCCTTCACGTTGGGAATGGCGCTGACCAGCTCGACGGTTTTCGGGCACAGCAGTTCGGCAGACGGCAGCGGTTTGTCGTACCACTTGAGGTAGAAGCGCTTCCAGCCTTTCTTGAAGAACGACCCGAAGCCGGCATCGTTGTTCTTTTCCGCGGCCCGGATATAGCCTTCGTCGAACAGGTGCATGGCCTCGTCACGAATGACGTGCCAGTTGTCCTTGAGCACATCCAGCTCGGGAAATTTGCTGCGGTCCAGGTAGGGCTTGGAGGGCACGCCGGAAAACAGGTACATCAAGGCGTTGTAGGGGGCGAACAAGGCCGAGTGATTGACGAACTGGCGCAATACCGGCAAACGCGCGCGACCGCGCAAGTGCACATACAGCGTGCTGCCCAGAAACAGCAGCAATACCGAGGCCTTGGCGACAAACGAAACGGTCATTGTAAAACTCCTTGTCCAAAACGACTTGCGCAACGCCATCAGCCCGGCGCGACGGCCGGCCATGGTATAGAGCCTTGCCCGGGGAAGAAACCGCCCCAGGCAACATTCACTGTTGAGAATGACGCAACAATGCCCTTCTTATCACGCATGAGCTGAACGTTGGCTGATGCCAATGTTCAGCTCATGCCTTTTCACCACTTTGCACGGCCCACTTTTGTGGAGAGGGAGCTTGCTCCCGCTCGACTGCGAAGCAGGCGCCTGCTTTACAAAAGGGGCGCTTCGCACCCCAGCGGGAGCAAGCTCCCTCGCCACAAGAAGCCTCGATTGCTTGGCCGTTACTGCTGGATCTCCTGCTCGGTGAACAAATCACTGAACAACATGCTCGACAGATAGCGCTCGCCCGAATCCGGCAGGATCACCACCAGGGTCTTGCCCTGCATTTCCGGTTTTTCCGCCAGGCGCACGGCCACGGCCATCGCCGCGCCGCAAGAGATGCCGCAGAGGATGCCCTCCTCCTGCATCAGGCGCAAAGCCATGGCCTTGGACTCTTCGTCGGTGACCCGCTCGACCTGGTCGACGATCGACAGGTCAAGGTTCTTCGGCACGAAGCCGGCACCGATCCCCTGGATCTTGTGGGGGCTGGGCTTGATCTCCTGCCCCGCCATCGCCTGGGTAATCACCGGCGAGGTTTCGGGTTCGACCGCCACCGACAGGATCGGCTTGCCACACGTGTTCTTGATATACCGTGAAACGCCGGTGATGGTTCCCCCGGTGCCTACCCCCGCGACCAGCACATCCACCGCGCCATCGGTGTCGTTCCAGATTTCCGGGCCGGTGGTTTTTTCGTGGATCGCCGGGTTCGCCGGGTTTTCGAACTGCTGCGGCATGAAATAGCGGGAAGGGTCGCTGGCGAGGATCTCGGCGGCCTTCTCGATGGCGCCTTTCATGCCCTTGGCCGGCTCGGTGAGCACCAGTTCCGCGCCCAGGGCCTTGAGCACCTTGCGCCGCTCGACGCTCATGGACGCCGGCATGGTCAGCATCAGCTTGTAGCCGCGGGCGGCGGCGACGAACGCCAGGCCGATACCGGTGTTGCCCGAGGTCGGTTCGATGATGGTCATGCCCGGCTTGAGCCTGCCGGTGCTTTCGGCGTCCCAGATCATGTTCGCGCCGATCCGGCACTTGACCGAATAACCCGGGTTGCGCCCCTCGATCTTGGCCAGGATGGTCACGCCACGGGGCGCGATGCGGTTGATCTGCACCAGCGGCGTATTGCCAATGGAATGGGCGTTGTCGACGAATATGCGGCTCATGACCGGTCCTTGAGGCTGCGGATAGTTAAGCGCTTTAAGGTAAGCCTGTTGCCCATGGGCGTCCAGTTGCACCGAACGTTCGCACGGCGACAACGGTCAATGGCTTTAACAACGCTGGAGACTGACTGACATGAAGCGTCGATACAGCTGGCCACTGTGGGGACTCGCCGCCCTCGTCGTGCTGCTGGTGGCCTTGCACTTCACCTTGCCTTATCTGGTTCGCGACTACCTGAACGACAAGTTGGCGAATATGGGCGATTATCGCGGCCAAGTCACCGACGTGGACCTGGCCTGGTGGCGCGGGGCCTATCGGATCAACGGCCTGAAAATCATCAAGGTCGACGGCAAGGTCCCGGTGCCTTTCGTCGATGCACCGCTGGTCGATTTGTCCGTCAGTTGGCATTCGCTGTGGTACGACCATGCGGTGGTGGCCGAGGCGGAGTTCGCCCGGCCCGAAGTGAACTTCGTCGACGGCGGTGGCAACCGACAGAACTCCCAGACCGGTCAGGGCACCAACTGGCGCGAACAACTGAGCAAACTGCTGCCCATCACCTTCAACGAAGTGCGGATCAGGGATGGCCACGTGACCTTTCGCAACTTCAACTCCAAGCCGCCCGTCAACCTGCGGGCCACCGACGTCAATGCCAGCTTCTATAACCTGACCAACGTGGTCGACACCGAAGGCAAGCGTGACGCGCGTTTCGAGGGCAAGGCGCTGGTGGCCGAACACGCGCCCCTGGAAGTGCTGGCCACCTTCGATCCACTGAGCAATTTCGAGGATTTCGATTTCCGCCTGCGGGCCACGAACATCGAACTCAAGCGCCTCAACGACTTCGCCGCGGCCTATGGCAAGTTCGACTTCAACGCCGGCCACGGCGACCTGGTGATCGAAGCGCAGGCGACCGACGCCAAGCTCAGCGGCTACATCAAGCCGCTGCTGCGCGATGTGGACGTCTTCGATTGGCAGCAGGACGTGGAAAACGAGAAAAAGAACATTTTCCGCTCGGTCTGGGAAGCACTGGTCGGCGCGGGTGAAACGGCACTGAAAAACCAGCGCAAGAACCAGTTCGCCACCCGGGTCGAACTCAGCGGCAATGTCCATCAACAGGACATCAGCGCCTTCGAAGCCTTCCTGCAGATATTGCGCAACGGCTTCGTCCAGGCCTTCAACGCCCGCTATGAACAGCCACCGCCATCCAAAGGTTAGGGGCATCAATCCCGTGGCGAGACCGGGTCAACATGTGACGCTCCATTCAGAGACTGAATACAGCGTCTGCGTTCACAGTCGGCGGGACGTCGCGTTATAGTCGGGCACGACATTTATTTTCGCGCGCCCCGCCTCGCCGGGCCGACGACACGTTCGAGGAATCCGCAGATGAAGTTCGAAGGCACCCGCGCCTACGTGGCCACCGATGACCTGAAGCTGGCCGTCAACGCCGCCATCACCCTGGAGCGGCCGCTGCTGGTCAAGGGCGAACCGGGCACCGGCAAGACCATGTTGGCCGAGCAACTGGCTGAGTCCTTCGGCGCCCGCCTGATCACCTGGCACATCAAGTCCACCACCAAGGCCCACCAAGGCCTGTACGAGTACGACGCGGTCAGCCGCCTGCGGGACTCGCAACTGGGTGTGGACAAGGTCCATGACGTGCGCAACTACCTGAAGAAAGGCAAGCTCTGGGAAGCGTTCGAGTCCGAGGAACGGGTCATCCTGCTGATCGACGAGATCGACAAGGCCGACATCGAGTTCCCCAACGACCTGCTGCAAGAACTCGACAAGATGGAGTTCTACGTCTACGAGACCGACGAAACCATCAAGGCCAAGCAGCGGCCGATCATCATCATTACCTCCAATAACGAAAAGGAGCTGCCGGACGCCTTCCTGCGCCGCTGCTTCTTCCACTACATCGCCTTCCCGGACCGCGCGACGCTGCAGAAGATCGTCGATGTGCATTACCCGGACATCAAGAAAGACCTGGTCAGCGAAGCGCTGGACGTGTTCTTCGACGTGCGCAAGGTGCCGGGCCTCAAGAAAAAGCCCTCCACCTCCGAGCTGGTGGACTGGCTCAAGTTGTTGATGGCCGACAACATCGGTGAAGCGGTCCTGCGCGAGCGCGACCCCACCAAGGCCATCCCGCCGCTGGCCGGTGCCCTGGTCAAGAACGAACAGGACGTGCAGCTGCTTGAGCGCCTGGCGTTCATGAGCCGTCGCGGCACGCGTTGAGCCCTCTTCGTCAACAAGCGCGAGGGCAACTGCCATGCTGCTGAACCTGTTCAATGAGATGCGCGCCGCCAAGGTGCCCGTGTCGGTGCGTGAACTGCTGGACCTGATCAATGCGCTGAAACAGCGGGTGATCTTCGCCGACATGGACGAGTTCTATTACCTGTCCCGGGCGATCCTGGTGAAGGACGAACGCCATTTCGACAAGTTCGACCGGGCCTTCGCCGCTTACTTCAATGGCCTGGAGAAACTCGACGATCATCTCCAGGCGCTGATCCCCGAAGACTGGTTGCGCAAGGAGTTCGAGCGCTCGCTGACCGATGAAGAACGGGCGCAGATCCAGTCCCTGGGTGGCCTCGACAAGCTGATCGAGGAATTCAAGAAGCGCCTGGAAGAACAGAAGGAACGCCATGCCGGCGGCAACAAGTGGATCGGCACCGGCGGCACCAGCCCGTTCGGCTCCGGGGGTTTCAACCCGGAAGGCATCCGTGTCGGCGACGCCGGCAAGCGCCAGGGCAAGGCCGTGAAGGTCTGGGACCAACGCGAGTACAAGAACCTCGACGACCAGGTGGAACTGGGCACCCGCAACATCAAGATCGCCCTGCGCCGCCTGCGCAAGTTTGCCCGCCAGGGCGCGGCCGAAGAGCTGGACATCGACGGCACCATCGACCACACCGCCCGGGATGCCGGCCTGCTGAACATCCAGATGCGGCCGGAGCGGCGCAACACCGTCAAGCTGCTGTTGCTGTTCGACATCGGCGGTTCGATGGATGCCCACGTGAAGATCTGCGAAGAGCTGTTCTCGGCCTGCAAGACCGAGTTCAAGCACCTGGAGTACTTCTACTTCCACAACTTCGTGTACGAGTCGGTGTGGAAGAACAACCTGCGCCGCACCTCCGAACGCACCTCCACCCAGGACCTGCTGCACAAGTACGGCGCCGACTACAAGGTGATCTTCATCGGCGACGCCGCCATGGCGCCCTATGAAATCACCCAGCCGGGCGGCAGCGTCGAGCACTGGAACGAAGAAGCGGGCTACGTGTGGATGCAGCGCTTCATGGAGAAGTACAAGAAGCTCATCTGGATCAACCCCTACCCCAAGGACACCTGGGGCTACACCGCCTCCACCAACATCGTGCGGGAACTGGTGGAGGACCGGATGTATCCGCTGACCCTGCGAGGGTTGGAGGAAGGGATGCGGTTTCTTTCCAAGTGATCGTTGGTGCCCTTTAGGGCCTCATCGTCGGATCGCCGCCCGGAGCAAGCTCGCTCCCACACTGGATCTTCGTCACACATGAGATCCCCTGTGGGAGCGAGCTTGCTCGCGATGCTTTTAGCGGTCGAGAAAACCGCGCAAACACGCCACCTGCTGCCGATGCGCCACCTCCTGCACCACCGGCCGCAACCGCACTTGCGCCCCCGGCAGGCATTGCGCCAACCGGGCCAGGGCCAGCGGGGTCAAGGCGCCCAGGCGCGGGTAGCCACCGATGGTTTGCCGGTCGTTGAGCAACACGATGGGCTGGCCGTCCGGCGGCACCTGCACGGCCCCCAGGGGAATGCCTTCGGAAATCATCGGCGGGCCCTGGTATTCCAGCGGCGTTCCCAGCAGGCGGATGCCCATGCGATCGGCGCGGCTGTCCAGCGTCCAGGGCGTGTTGAACGCATCGAACAGGCTGCGGCCACTGAACACCCCGTTCTGCGCCCCCAGGATCAGCTCCAATGGCTGAGACTGCTGGAAATCCGGGATCAACCGGCCCGGCATCGGCCGAGGCGTGGCCGCCCCCCCATAGCTCAAGCGCTCGCCGCGAGCCAACGCCCGCCCCAGCCCATCCAACCCGCCGAGCGCTTCGCGCACCACCGTTGCCCGGCTGCCCAACACCGCCGGGGCTTCGAAGCCGCCAGGGGCCGCAAGGTAGGCCCGAGCCCCCAGCACGGGCTGGGTGAGCGCCAGGGATTGGCCTTTGCGCAGGCTGAAATAGCGCCAAGGCGCCACGGCCTGGCCGTCCACCCGGGCGCCCAGGTCGGCCCCGGCCAGCGCCAGCACGCAGTCGTCCTCGGCCACCAGCGTGAAGCCGCCAAGGGTGACTTCCACCACCGACGCGTCCAGGGCATTGCCCAGCATCCAGTTGGCCCAGGCCATCGACAGCCAATCCGCCGCACCGCCCTGGGTCACGCCCAGGTGGCGGACGCCAAAGCGGCCGGCGTCCTGCAACAGGCACAGCGGGGTGCTGGCCTGGATCAATAAGCGGCTCATGCCTGGGCCTCCTGGGGTGTGTCATCGCCGCCCAAGCGGATGAACTCGGCGCGGTCCACGGCGACAAAACGCACCGTGTCGCCGGGTTGCATCAGGCTGTAGCCGTCACGTTCACGGTCGAACAGTTTGGCCGGGGTGCGGCCGATCAGGTTCCAGCCGCCAGGCGACACCAGCGGGTACGCCGCGGTCTGGCGCTCGGCAATCCCGACGCTGCCTGCGGCCACCCGCTTGCGCGGCGTGTCCAGGCGCGGCGCGGCGAGCGCTTCGTCCACCAACCCCATGAAGGCAAACCCCGGAGCGAAGCCCAGGGCGAACACCTGGTATTCGTGTTCGCTGTGGCGCCGGATCACCTGCTCCACGGTCAACCCGCTGCGACCCGACAACAGCAGAAGTTCCGGTCCGACGCTCAGGTCGTACCACACCGGCAGCACATGGCAGCGCCCAGCCGAGCGAGCATCGGGCGACAAATGGTTCAGCGCCTCGCTGACCAGCGACCGGGCCTGCGCCGGGCTCAAGGCCAACAGATCGTAATGCACCATCAACGTGGTGTAGGACGGCACCAGGTCGATCAGGTCGGCGGCGAACACCGCGCGCAGGCGCTCGCTGGCGGCGAGCATCCACGGCATGTTGTCTTCGGCGATTTCATCGAACAGGCGCACCATCAGGCAGTCCACCGCGACCACTTCCACACGTGGCTTCATGACGCACGCTGCCGGTCCAGCGCTTCGCGGATGCGTTGCACGGCGGCCACGGAGCTGGCGTTGTCACCGTGCACGCACAAGGTATTGGCGTGCAGGATCAACGCGCTGCCATCGCTGGCGGCCAAGGCATCGCCACGGGCAATGGTCAGGGCCTGGGCAATGATGGCTTCGGGATCGTGATGCACCGCCCCCGGCGCCTGCCGCGACACCAGGCGGCCAGCGCTGTCGTAGGCACGGTCGGCGAAGGCTTCGAACCACAACGTCAGGCCATATTCGTCACCCAGGGCCTGGGCGGCGCTGTTATCCCGGGTCGCCATGAGCATCAGCGGCAGGTCCGGGTCATAGTGGGCCACCGCCTCGATCACCGCGCGCAACTGCGCCGGGTTGGCCATCATGTCGTTGTACATCGCGCCGTGCGGCTTGACGTAGCTGACCCGTCCACCCTGGGCCCGGCAGATGCCGTCGAGGGCGCCGATCTGGTAGTGCAACAGGTCCTGCAGTTCCTGGGCAGCGTAGGCCATGGAGCGGCGGCCGAAGCCGGCCAGGTCCTGATAGGCCGGGTGTGCGCCGATCTGCACGCCGTTGGCCAGGGCCAGGCTGACGGTCTTGCGCATGATGCTCGGGTCGCCGGCGTGAAAGCCGCAGGCGATGTTGGCGCAATCGATGAAGGGCATCACTTCGGCGTCCAGACCCATGGTCCAACTGCCGAAGCTTTCGCCGATGTCACAATTCAATAGCAGGCGGTTCACGCTGAACGCTCCTGTAGGTACTTTCTTCTGACCCTGGGGGCACACACCCCCAGGTTACTCGTTACTCGGCTTCCAGTTGCTTGCCTTGGGTTTCCGGCAGGCTCAGGGCCGCCAGGATCACCACGCCGTAGGACACGGCCGCAAACGCACCGATCCCGACGCTCAACGGCACCCGCTGGCTCAGCAGGCCGATCAGCAGCGGGAACAATGCCGCCACCGCCCGACCAATGTTGTAGCAAAAACCCTGGCCCGAGCCCCGGATACGTGTGGGGAACAGCTCGGTGAGGAACGAGCCCATGCCGCTGAACATCCCGGAGGCAAAGAAGCCCAGGGGAAAGCCCAGCCAGAGCATCACGTTATTGCTCACCGGCACCTGGGTGTACAGCAGCACGATGGTGAACGAGCCGACGGCGAACAGGACGAAATTTTTCTTGCGCCCCAGTATGTCCGACAAGTATGCGCTGATGACGTAACCCACGTAGGAGCCGACGATCACCATCGCCAGGTAGCCACCGGTGCCCAGCACGCTCAAGCCGCGCTCGTTCTTCAGGAACGTCGGCAGCCAGGACGTGATTGCATAGTAGCCACCCAGGGCGCCGGTGGTCAGCAGCGAAGCGCGGATCGTGGTGAAGAGGATGTCGGGGGCGAAAATCTCGTAGAACCTGGCGTTATTGCCAGACGCCAGGCGGGCCTTGGTCTGGTTGTAGACCTCCGGGTCCTTGACCAGCCGACGGACGAAAATCACGAACACCGCTGGCACGATGCCAAGGATGAACAGCGCGCGCCAGGCGTCTTCCGGCGCCAGCACCGAGAACAGCAGCGCGTACAGAATCGCCGTCATGCCCCAACCCAGCGCCCATCCCGATTGCACCATGCCCACCGCCTTGCCACGGTCCTTGGCGCGAATCACCTCGCCCATCAACACCGCGCCAGCGGTCCACTCGCCGCCGAAGCCGAAGCCCATCAGCGTACGGGCGATCAACAATTGTTCGTAGTTCTGGGCAAAGCCGCAGAGGAAGGTGAAGAACGCGAACCACAGCACGGTCAGTTGGAGGGTGCGGACCCGGCCGATACGATCCGAGAGAATGCCGGCCACCCAACCGCCAAGTGCCGAGGCGATCAGGGTGCTGGTGTGAATCAGCCCCGCCTGACCGGTGGTGATGCCCCACATCGCGATGAGCGTCGGCACCACGAAACTGAGCATCTGCGTGTCCATGCCGTCCAAGGCGTAGCCGATCTTGCAACTCCAGAATGTGCGACGTTCCTGTTGGTTGATGTTGCGATACCAATCGAACGGGCCGGAACGGGCCTTGGACTCGGGGACGCCGAGCATGTCGGGTGCACTCATGGTGGTTCTCCACGGTTTTATTGTTTTAAGCCTCGACGCTGCAAACGTCGGGATCGGGTGCCGTGATTCTTGAGCGCAGGCGCCGGCGCGTCCAACTAATAAAACCTCGGACGGGTCATAAGAAAAAGTTGATGGGTAGAACTACCCGCGGAAACGGCGCAAAGCCTTTGTGGCGAGGGAGCTTGCTCCGCTGGGCCGGGCTGGCGCTCCAGCGCGCAGCGGCCCCAAAAAAGCGATGAGCGCTTCGCACTCAAGCGGGAGCAAGCTCCCTCGCCACAAAAAGCGTTCTAGCGTGAGCGTCAAAGCCCGCGCAAATCCCGCTCTTCGATCGGTCGGCTCTGGCGCAGGCGCTTGCCGCCCAGCACGACCCAGTCGATCAGGCGGAACAGGCATTCCAGGCCGAACGACAGCAGCATTGCGCCGCTGATGCCCCAGACCATGGCCTCGGGGGTCAGCAGGATCTGGTAGCTGTAGCCGTTCCAGGTTTCCTTGCGAATGTCCGGGTCTGCGGCCAGTGCCACTTGCAGCAAGCGGATGTACCACGGCCCCTGCATCGCCTGGAACTGCTTGTCCAAGGCCTGCTGGCGCACGAGCAAGGTGTTCAGGCTGTCGGCGTCGCTGCGAAAGATCGGGTCTTCGCTGGCGCGGTAATGGGCGACCAGGGCCTGCATGTCACCCTTGAAAAACTGATTGGCGGTGCCCTGGAAACCTTGCAGGCCTGTCTGTGCCTCGATCAGGTGGGCCTCGACCCGCTTGGCGTAATCATTGATGAAGCCCGGCACCTGGACCCCCACCAGCAGGCCAATCGCGAACAACACCAGCCGTAGATAACTGAGCAACATAGCGTGACGTCCTTATTCGGTCCGGCCCTGGCTGACGCATTCGCCGCGCCGCCACAGGCTCCATTGGCCCGGTTCGTAGCGGGTCCAGGTTTCGTTTTCGGTCAAGGGCTCGGTGGCGATCACCGTGACCACGTCGTTGGGCGTGGTTTCGGCCTGGAAATCGACGATCACGTCGACATCCTTCAGCCGTGCCGGGCCGAATGGCGCACGCCGAGTGATCTGGGCCAGTTTGGTCGAGCAATAGCAGAACAGCCAGTCGCCGTCGCTCAACAGGCAATTGAACACGCCTTTGCGACGGTATTCGCCGCAGGCTTCGATCAGCGCCGGCAGCAGTTGCTCCACGTCCACCGGTTCCGGGAAGGCCTGGCGCACGCGGTTGAGCAAATCGCAGAAGGCCGCTTCGCTGTCGGTGTCGCCCACCGGGCGGTAGAAACTCACGCCCGGCTGGAAATCCGCGAGCTGGCCGTTGTGGGCGAAACACCAGTTGCGGCCCCACAGCTCGCGCACGAACGGGTGCGTGTTGGCCAGGCAGACCTTGCCGACGTTGGCCTGGCGAATATGCCCGATCACCACTTCACTCTTGATCGGATAGCGCTGCACCAGGTTCGCCACTTCCGACTCGCTGCTGGCGGCCGGGTCCTGGAACAGGCGCAAGCCCCGGCCTTCGTAGAAGGCGATGCCCCAGCCGTCCCGGTGCGGCCCGGTCTTGCCCCCGCGCTGCATCAGCCCGGTAAAGCTGAACACGATGTCGGTCGGCACATTGGCGCTCATGCCCAGTAACTCACACATGCTCGGACTCTCGCTTCAAAAGGCAGGCTTGGCTACAGGCGCGGTTCGATGCGCGAACGCTGGGGATTGCTCGGCACCGGCGGACGACCGTAGCGATCATCGCCGGCCACGCCGAACGGCGGCTCATCCTCGGGCTCATCGGCGGCGGCAGCGGCTTTTGCGGCGGCGGCATGTGCCTTGCGGGCATTGGATGCGCGCTCGATGGGCAAGCGCACCAGCGCGAAGAGCAAGTAGACGCCGAACGCGATCATGCCGTACATGAGCAGGTCGGACGCGGCCCGCCAGACGTTGTTGCCCACCTTGAACAGCACGTCCAGGGCGACAATGGCCACGGCAGGGGCAAACTTGTCCTTCACCGGGTCGACAATGGTCGGGCAGAACAGCAACACCGCCATCAGCAAGCGCAGCGGCTCGCGCAACCAGCGCCACATCCAGCGGGTCATGCGCATCCACACCAGCAGGCAGCCCAGGGCCGCGAAGGCATAGAGGCCCCAGGCGATCAGATAGTCGTTCTCGGTCATGGTGTCCATGGCAAGGCAGGCAAAGAGGCGCTTATAGTAACGACTTTTCGCTCGTCAGGCTGCCCCGGCGTCTGCCAAGCCCCTTTTCGTACAACGTTCGAGAGCCTTCCATGTCCTTATCTGCCCACGTTTCCAACGCCCCGATTGCCCGCAGGGACGCCGGGGTGGACCCGTACGCCTGGCTGCAGGAACGCGACACCGACGCGGTGCTCGACTACCTCAAGGCCGAAAACAGCTACCAGGAAGACCAACTCGCCGACCAGGCCGACCTGCGCGAGGCCCTGTTCCAGGAGATCAAGGGACGGATCCTGGAGACCGACCTGTCCCTGCCCTCGCCCTGGGGACCGTACCTGTACTACACCCGCACCACCGCCGGCGACGAATACCCGCGCCATTACCGCTGCCCGCGTCCGGCCGACGACAGCCTGAGCGTGGACGAGAGTCGCGAACAACTGCTGCTGGACCCGAACGCGCTGGCGGGCGGCAGTTTCTTTTCCCTCGGTGCGTTCAGCATCAGCCCCGACCACCAGCGCCTGGCCTACAGCCTGGACACCACCGGCGACGAGATCTACACGCTGTTCGTCAAGGAACTGTCCAACGACAAGATCAGTGAACTGTCCTTCGAACACTGCGACGGCAGCATGACGTGGGCCAACGACAGCCTGACACTGTTCTTCGGCGAACTGGACGACACCCATCGCCCCCACAAGCTCTGGCGCTATCGCCTGGATGGCACCGCCGCCGAAGAAGTGTTCCACGAGCCGGATGGACGTTTCTTCCTGCACTGCTACCGTTCCAGCTCCGAGCGCCAGTTGATCCTGTCCCTGGGCAGCAAGACCACCAGCGAAGCCTGGGTGCTGGATGCCGCGCACCCGCAACAGCCTTTCACCTGCCTGGCGCCACGGCGCGCACACCACGAATACGACGTCGACCACGGCCTGCTCGATGGCCAGTGGACCTGGTTGATCCGCAGCAACCGCGACGGCATCAACTTTGCCCTGTACCAGGCCGCGGACACCGGCGTGGCGCCGACCGAAGCCGACTGGCAGAACCTCATTCCCCACAGCGAAACGGTGATGATCGACGGCCTGAGCCTGAATGCCGAGGCGATGACCCTGAGCCTGCGCGAAGGTGGCCTGCCGATCATCGAAGTCCACCCACAGGACCTGCCGGCCTATCGCGTGCAACTGCCGGACACCGCCTACAGCCTGCACGTGCAGAACAGCCTGGAGTTTTCCAGCCCGCGCATTCGCCTGCGTTACGAAGCCTTGAACCGCCCCGCGCAGATCCGCCAACTGGACCTGGCCAGCGGTGAGCAGGTGGTCCTCAAGCAAACCCCGGTGCTGGGGCCGTTCGATGCCGACGCCTACGTCAGCCAGCGGATCTGGGCCACGGCCCCGGATGGCACGCAAGTTCCTATCAGCCTGGTGGTCAAGCGCGAGGCCCTCGGCCAACCGGTGCCGCTGTACCTGTACGGCTACGGCGCCTATGGCCAGAGCCTCGACCCCTGGTTTTCCCACGCACGGCTGAGTTTGCTCGATCGCGGCGTGGCGTTCGCCATCGCCCACGTACGCGGTGGCGGTGAACTGGGCGAAGCCTGGTACCGCGCCGGCAAGCAGGAGCACAAGGCCAACACTTTCAGCGACTTCATCGCCTGCGCCGAGCATTTGATCGCCAACGGTTTCACCACCGCCGAGCAGTTGGCGATCAGTGGCGGCAGCGCCGGTGGCCTGTTGATCGGCGCGGTGCTCAATCAACGCCCGGAGCTGTTCAAGGTCGCCATTGCCGAAGTGCCGTTCGTCGATGTGCTCAACACCATGCTCGACCCGGAGCTGCCACTGACCGTCACCGAATACGACGAATGGGGCAACCCGCAGGAGCCGGACGTCTATGATCGGATCCGCGCCTACGCCCCGTACGAAAACGTCAAGGCCCAGGCATACCCGGCGCTGCTGGTCATCGCCGGCTACAACGACAGCCGCGTGCAGTACTGGGAAGCGGCCAAGTGGGTGGCGAAACTGCGCGCCACCAAGACCGACGACAACCCCTTGCTGCTCAAGACCGAACTGGGCGCAGGCCACGGTGGCATGAGCGGGCGCTACCAGGGATTGCGTGACGTAGCCCTCGAATATGCATTTGTCTTGAAGGTTTTGGGCAAGGCCTGAGGAACTCTGGATGACGGCCGGGTCTTAGAAACGACGCGCGCTCAAAAGCTGGGAGCGGGCTTGCTTGCGAAGGCGATGTGTCAGCCGACATCAGCAGTGACTGATATGGCGCCTTCGCGGGCAAGCCCGCTCCTACAGGGCCCTGCTTGCAGCCAAGCAATCCAAACCGTAGCAGACACAAGAAAAAGACCGTGACGACATGTCAGAACCGACCTTACTGAACAAAGAAATCCGCGACTGGCTGATGGACTGCGGCCTGTTCGACCAATTGCAGCCTGCCGACTTCGCGGCGGCGTCGGGCTATTTCAGCATCAGCGCCATCGCCGAGGGCGAGGCGATCTTCCGAGAGGGTGATGCGGGCAGTTTCATGTGCATCATCCACACCGGCCAGGTGGCCGTGCAGAAAACCGGCCCCGACGGCCAACCCGTGACCATCGCCACCTTGCGCAGTGGCCGGGCGTTCGGGGAAATGGCCGTGCTGGACGGCGAGCGGCGCTCGGCCAGTTGCATCGCGGCCAGCCCCTGCCAGTTGCTGAACCTGGGCAAGGACTCCCTGGAAAAAATGCTCAACGACGCCCCCAAGATCGCCGCCAAGATCATCCGCGCCCTCGCTGTGTCCCTGTCCAAGCGCCTGCGCATGGCCGATGGACAGCTGCTGTCGCAGCAGGTCTGACGGCCAACCACAATCGGCGTGGGAGCGGGCTTGCTCGCGAAAGCGGAGTGTCAAACAACATTGATGTCGACTGACACTCCGCTTTCGCGAGCAAGCCCGCTCCCACAGGGCCCGTCATTCACCTATCAGGTTCATCCCCCCGGCGACTTGGCCTTCGGCGCTTGCGACTCCATGCCCGGTAGCGGTTGGTCCTTGGGCGGGTGGGGCATTTCGATCGGCGGCAGCAAAGGCGGCCCGGCGCTTCCGGGGCCGGTCTTGGGTAGGCCGCTGGGCGCGACCGGCGGGTACGGCAGGGGCGTGGCGGTGCCGGGCGAACCGGGGATGCTCGGCGGGTTGACCGGAATCGTCGGCTGCTGGGCCTGCGCGCAACTCATCGAGCACACCGCCAGGACAATGGCCGGTAGAATGATGCACTTCATCAATGGCTCCGTGGCGACTGTTGCCTTCAGGCTAGACCCAGGAGGCCTGTGTGGCTAATGGATGCACTGGAATTAACCGCACAGCCCGCTGGCACACCGGTCCACCCTCCCTCATGAGACTTCCATGAAACGTTTCGTTCTGCTCGACACCACCCCCATCCCGGCCAACGGCGGCGCCTTGTGCCTGTTCGAGTACGGCGAAGACTTCGTCATCAAGATCCAGGGCGGTGACGGCGGCCAGTTGATGAACACGCGCATGCACGGTTCCGAGGATGCCTTGGCCGAGATCCCCTGCCGCAAGGTCGCCGGCCGGCCCGATTCACGAGTGTTGATTGGCGGCCTTGGCATGGGTTTCACCCTCGCCTCGGCCCTCAAGCACCTGGGCAAGCAGGCCGAAGTGGTGGTGGCCGAGCTGGTGCCCGGCGTGGTGGAGTGGAATCGCGGCCCCCTGGGTGAAAAGGCTGGGCGGCCGCTGTCGGACCCGCGCACCGTCATCCGCCTTGAAGACGTGGCCAAGGTCCTGCAGGCCGAACCCCAAGGGTTCGACGCGATCATGCTCGATGTCGACAACGGTCCCGAAGGCCTGACCCAGAAAGCCAACAGTTGGCTGTATTCGGCTGCCGGCCTGGCCGCCTGCGCCAAGGCGCTGCGCCCCAAGGGCGTGCTGGCGGTGTGGTCGGCCAGCGCTGACCGGCAGTTTTCCGACAAACTGAAAAAAGCCGGCTTCAAGGCCGAGGAAGTGCAAGTGTTCGCCCACGGCAACAAAGGCACCCGCCACACCATCTGGATTGCCGAGAAGCTCAAGGGCTGAGCTAAACTGCATTCAACCGTCATTTGTCTTTTCTACAAGGTGAACCCATGAGTTCGTCAACGCCACCGTCCAACACCGCCAAGCTGGACCGCATCCTCGCCGACGCCCAGCGCGACCGGGAAATGGGCTACCGCGACAAGGCCCTGAAAATGTACCCCCACGTCTGCGGCCGCTGCGCCCGTGAATTTTCCGGCAAGCGCCTGAGCGAGCTGACCGTTCACCACCGCGACCACAACCACGACAACAACCCGCAGGACGGTTCCAACTGGGAACTGCTGTGCCTGTACTGCCACGACAACGAGCACTCGCGCTACACCGACCAGCAGTACTTCGGCGACGGCTCCCTCAGCACGCCGAAAATCGCCAAGGCGACCCACAACCCCTTCGCCGCGCTGGCTGGGTTGATGAAGAAGGACGAGTGATCGGCAAGGGCCTGACAGCCTCTTCAGGGGCTGTCAGGGCCTCTTCGCGAGCAAGCTCGCTCCCACAGTGGATCGAGGTGTACACAGAAGCTCACGTACGCCGATAGCCCCCTGTGGGAGCGAGCTTGCTCGCGAAAGCGGTCCGACAGTCACCGCCAATCTCGAAACTGCCGCCCCTCCCCCATTCCCCGTATAATCTCGCCTTTTTCCCCAAAGGCACCCCGCCCGTGGCCAACAAACGCTACAGCTGCATCGGTCTGTTCAACCCAAAGTCACCGGAAAACGTCGGTTCGGTCATGCGCGCCGCCGGCTGCTACGGCGTGGCGTCGGTGTTCTACACCGGCAAGCGCTACGAGCGCGCCGCCGACTTCGTCACCGACACCAAGAAAGTCCACTACGACATTCCACTGATCGGCATCGACGACCTGAAGAAAATCCTGCCCCTGGGCTGCGTACCGGTGGCCGTGGAACTGGTGGAAGGCGCCCGTCCGCTGCCCGAATACACCCACCCGGACCGGGCCCTGTACATCTTCGGCCCCGAAGACGGCTCGCTGGACAAGGACATCCGCGACTGGTGCGAAGACGTGGTGTACATCCCGACCACGGGCTGTATGAACCTGGCCGCCACCGTCAACGTCGTGCTGTACGACCGCATGGCCAAAGGCAACAACACCCGCTCCGGTCCGCAATTCCGCTGACCGGCGTCAAATCCGATTGAACAAGGCAAACGCTCGGGCAGTCAGCTTTATACCAATCCCCACACTGGAGACAGATCATGAGCGATAACAATCCATTCGAGCCGATTCAGAGCACCCCTTTCCAATCCCACCCGCGGCAGAACGTGCACGGCTGGGAGCGCATCGGCTCGCTGGCCGGTGGGGTGCTGATGATGGGCAAGGGCTTGCGCCGTGGCGGGGTGATCGGGCTGGCTCAACTGGCCATTGGCGGCATGGCACTGGCGCGGGGCATCACCGGGCATTGCTCGGCCAAGTCGCTGTTGGAAAAGAATCGCCAGAACCTCGACAACGCCCGGGCCCGGATTGAACAGGCCGGCGAGGAGCTGAGCCGCATGAAGGCCAACGCCGAAGCGGCGACGAGCACGGCTACGGTGACGGGGAATGATTCGCTGGTTTCGCCCAAAGCCGGGCTCTGATCTTTTGCGCCGGGGCTGATGGCCCCACCGCGAGCAGGCTCGCGCCTACAGTGTCTCGGCCACAAGACCGCAGAACACCGTTGATCCCCTGAGGGAACGAGCCAGCTCGCGAAAGCGCCGTCACTGAAGCAAGCGGTTATCCAGGACGGTGGAAGCGCCCTCCAGGATGCTTTCGCTGAGCTGCACGAACTCCTCGGTATCGACCGTCTCCAGCCGCATCGCCCCTTGCAGCACATCGTCCAGCGAACGCTTGTTACGGGTTTTCAGGCGGATCTCACGGTCCAGTTCCTGCAACAGCAGGACCGCCTTGGCCACCATCGCGGGGCTGATCTGCTCGCCGCGCAAGGTCGTGACACCATGGCTGTCCCGAGCGAGCCGGTCATTGAGGGCCTGATAGCGCTCGTCACTCAGGCCGCCGGCGCGACGCAGCAGTTCGATCGCATAGAACTCCGTCAGCCCCTCGCTGATCCAGTCGCTGCGATCACGGTCGTTAACCCGCGCCAGCACTTGCATCAACTCGCGCAACAGCGGGCTGCTGCCCCGCTCGCTCACCAGCGGCGGACGGCTGTGCAGGTAGATCGATTCGTGGGCGCCCTGGGCACCGCGCCATAACGGGTCGCCCGCGCCAACGATCAGCAGCTTGGCGGGATGACGCGGCACCACGGCCTGCACCTGCGGCCAGACGAACGTCAGCAGCGTCAGCACGTCCATCCGGCGCATGCCCTGGCCTTGAGGCGAGGCCACCGTCACTTCGGTCTCCCCCAGGCGTGTGCGGCGGCTGCCGAGTTTGCCGGCGAGCATCCAGCCGGTAGGCCGGTCGAAAAGGCGCGAGGGGTTGTCGATGCGAAAACGTTGTTTGCCGATGCGCGGCCACGGCGTCTCGATGCTTTTCCAGCCGTCGGGCAACTCGACTTCCAGGCGCGCGACCAATTCGACACCGTCCTGCTGGTCGAGCTTGGCCGACGGCACCAGGTCGTCGCCGCGAAACAGGGCCCAGGTCGGAGTCATGCGGGTTTCGAAGGTGCCATTCTTGCGCGTATGGCTGATGCGCACCCGGTAGCTCAGGCTGGCCTTGTCGGCTGTCGGCCGCCAGACACCCCGGGCGTGCTTGCCGGGGGTCAGTTGCCACTGGCCGTCGGCCTTGAAATCACTGTAGCGGCTGCCGTCGTCGAGGTCGAAATCCAGGCTGCGCACCGCCGAACCGCGGGCCAGCGTCAGGCGCACTTCGGCCTGGTCGCTCTGGGGCAGCAGGTGCACGTGATAATCCAGGTCGACTTTCTGCGCCGCCCACAAAGGGCCACACACGACCAGGCACCCGGCCGCCAGCATCCGTTTCAATCCTGCAGCCATGGGTTCTCCCTGGTAGCGATGCCCGGCGGCTCAGCCGGCGCGAAAAATCAGATGATCTTCCCAATCTTCTTCGGGCACGCTGCCTTCGGCCAGCATGCGCCCGGACTGGGAAATGCGTTCGTGGTGCACCGCATCGCGATCACCGCAGACAAGGTGGTGCCACAGCGGCAGGTCCTTGCCCTCGCTGACCAGCCGATAACCGCAGGTCGGTGGCAGCCACTTGAACTCATCGGCCTTGCCCGGGGTAAGTTGAATGCAATCGGGAACGAACGCACGGCGGTTGGCATAGTCGCTGCACTGGCAGGTCTTGAGGTCCAGCAGTTTGCAGGCGATGCGCGTGTAGTAGACGCTGTTGTCTTCTTCGTCTTCGAGCTTTTGCAGGCAGCACAGGCCGCAGCCGTCGCACAGCGATTCCCATTCCTGGGCATCCAGCTGATCGAGGGTTTTGCGTATCCAGAACGGTTCGACTTTGGCGGCCATGGCTCAAGCATCAACATCAGGTGGTGAAAAGGCCGACAGTCTAGTGCCCGGGCTGCTTCAGGCCAAGCATTGGCGACTGTCGGTAGGCGGGGTCTTGTCAGGCCGCACGCCGCGACGTAGGTTGTTGCGACATTTTCCAAACAGCCCTGTCAGGTGAGTCATGAGCGCCAATTCCCGCATCGCCGATTACGCCATTCATCCGCAGTTCATCGAACGCTGGTCGCCCCGCGCCTTTACGGGCGAAAGCATTGCCGAAGACACCCTGCTGGGCTTTTTCGAAGCCGCGCGCTGGGCGCCATCGGCCTACAACTCGCAACCGTGGCGGTTCTTGTACGCGCGCCGTGACACGCCGAACTGGGAGCGCTTCCTGGGCCTGCTCAACGAATTCAACCGCAGCTGGGCCCAGCATGCCTCGGCGCTGGTGATCATCGTGTCGAAGACCACCTTCGCCGTACCCGGCGCCACCGAAGAAACCCCGGCGCAGAGCCACGCCTTCGACACCGGCGCGGCCTGGGGCCACCTGGCGCTGCAAGCCAGCCTCAGCGGCTGGCACACCCACGGCATGGCCGGGTTCGATCAGGCACTGACCCGCCAGGAGCTGAAGATCCCCGAGGGCTATGACCTGCACGCGGCCGTGGCGATTGGCAAGCTGGGGGACAAATCCACCCTGGCCGAGTACCTCCAGGCCCGCGAAACCCCTAGCCCGCGCCGGCCGTTGAGCGAACTGGTGGCCGAAGGCGATTTCACTCTGTAACCCGCCACACAATCCCCCTGTGGGAGCGGGCTTGCTCGCGAAGGCGATGTGTCAGCCAACATTGACTCTGGCTGAACCACCGCCTTCGCGAGCAAGCCCGCTCCCACAAGATTGATCGGTGATTTCAGTAACCCCGAGTGAAATCCACTTCCCCGCGCAGTGCCTCGCCGGCCTGGTAGGCCCGCAGGTTTTCCAGGAACAGTTGCGCCATCATCGGTGGCGAGGTCGGGGCGGAGCTGTGGCCGGTGAGCAGCAGGCCCCAGGCAGTCCAGAATGGGTGGCGTTGCGGCAGCGGCTCCTGGCGGCAGACGTCGATCACCGCGCCGGCCAGGTGCCCTTCCTTCAGGGCCTCGACCAGGTCCGCATCCACCACCGCCACGCCGCGTCCGACGTTGATGAACAGACCGCTGGGCTTGAACTGCTTGAATAACGCCGCATCGTACACATCATGGGTGTCGGGCGTGTTGGGCAGCAGGTTGATGACGTAGTCCGCCTCCCCCACCAGCCGCGGCAGATCCTCCAGCGCTCCCACTTCGACGAACGGCGCCTGCTCGCGGGCCTCGCTGGCAATGCCATACAACTGCACGCCAAACGGCAGCAGGAACTGCGCCACGCGCTGGCCGATATCGCCCGTACCGACGATCAACACCTTGCGCCCCACCAGGCCCTGTCCCTGGCGGTTGTCCCATTTGCGCTCCACCTGGCTGACCAGGCGCGCCAGGACCTCGCGCTCATGGCCGAGCATGTAGGTGAGCACGTATTCGGCCATCACCTGACCGAAAATGCCCACCGCCCGGGTCAGGCGGTAGTCGCGGGTCAAGCCTTCGGCAAGCAACGGCGTGATGCCGGCCCAGGTCGACTGCAACCACTGCGGCTGGTGGCCTTGGCGCAACAGTGTGGCGAGCAGGTCGGGCTGGCCGAGCCAGACCGGGCAATCGGCGGCCAGCCGCGACAGTTCGGCGGAATCGCCGCTGGTCAGGACTTCAAGATCGGGGGCAGCCTGGCGCAGCAGTTGGGCGTATACCGCATGATCGTGTTCGGCAATCAGAACGCGCATGAATCAAACCTTTCAAAAACAGTACAGACGACCGCCGGCGGAGCGTTTTCCGCCCTGGGGTCATCATCGATAAATCCATTCCAGTGTTTCAAGCGCCCCAGGACGGGGCCTCGGGGTACCTGTCAGACCGGGTCGTTACGGCGCAGCAACTCTTCGGGCAGATGCTCGATGTACTCGTCTTCGGCGGGCGGCATCTGCAAGTGGTAGCCCTGGGTATCGAGGTTTTCCAGCACCCGGTTGATGTCCTCCCGGGACAGCTGTCGCTCCGGGGTCAGGACCAGGTCAAAGGCATGGATCGCCTTGCCGAAGGCCGCCATCAACGGCTCGGGGACCCGCGCCAGTGCATCGCTCTTGAGCACATACAGGTACATCTCGTTTTTCTTCGAGCTTCGGTAGATGGAGCAGATACGTTTCAAGGCTGTTCTCCGGCAGTGGCCAGGCTGTCGAGCAGCGCCTGGCCCATCAATTCGCGGCGCCAGCCACGCAGCGAATCGGGCAATTGGTAAGGGCCCTCGGGAAAGCCGCTCTTGATCAGGGCTTCGAGGGTTTTCTTGCGCAGCATCAGCTCCGGGGCAATCCCCAGGCGTTCCGCTTCGGCCTGCCCCAGTGCCCGCAGGCGCTTGACCAGGGCCGCGGCCTCGATCGGCAACGGCTCGGCCACGGCTGGCGGCCATTGGTCGGGCGGTACGCTGCCGGCGCGCTGGATCAGGTCCAGCAGGAACTCGCCGTCCTGGCGCACAGTGCGCGGGTGCATGTCTTCGATTTTAGCCAACGCCCCGAGGTTATCCGGCTGCGTGCGGGCCAGGGGCCACAGCGAATGCTCACGGATGATGCGGTTGCGCGGCAGGTCGCGGGCACGCGCCTCACGCTCGCGCCAGGCACACAGCTCGCGCAGCACGGCCAATTGGGCGCGGGAGAGTTTCCAGGCCAGCTTGGCTTCGCGGTACACCTCATACGGGTCGATTTCACGACGCAGGTTGGCCACCAGTTCGGCACCATCCTCCAGGACCCAGGCGTATTTTTCATCGGACAGTTTCGGACGCAGTTGTACGAAAACTTCCGCCAGATGCAGCGCATCTTCGGCGGCGTAGCTGATCTGCGTCTCGGACAAGGGCCGTTGCAACCAGTCGGAACGGGTCTCACCCTTGGGCAGGTCGATCCCCAGCACGTCCTGCACCAGGCGCGAGTACCCCATGGAGAACCCCAGGTTCAGGTACGCGGCGGCCAGTTGGGTGTCGAACAACGGCGCGGGCAGGCTGCCCGTCAGGCGCAGCAGCACTTCAAGGTCTTCGCTGCAGGCGTGCAGCACCTTGAGCACCGCCGGGTTCTCCAGCAGTGCGGCCAGGGGTTGCCAGTTGTCGATGGTCAAGGGGTCGATCAGGTAGGCGCGCTTGCCATCGCCGATCTGCAGCAAGCCGGCAATCGGGTAAAAGGTGTCGACCCGCATGAATTCGGTGTCGAGGGCGACGAAGGGCAACTGCTGCCATTCGGCGCAAAACTGACCGAGGCTATCGTTGTCGCGAATCCAGTGAATATCGATGGCCACACGGCTCTCCCTTGAAGAATGGCGCGCAGTATATATCGCCGCCGGCGATTGCGAGCATTCGTAGAGCCAGAGCCTGAGAGAAATTGCCCGCGCAAACGCAAGAATAGTCCTACATTACGAACTAACTGGTCTTACGCAATACATATACCCGCGTCAGTGCAAAACCGGGCAGGAAATCCTGGTGCCACACCACGTTGAAACCGGCCTTTCGGAATTCGGTCTCGATGTCCGCCTTGCCGGCGAGTTTGCGCGGCGAAGAATGGCCGATCTTCAGACGGCCCTCGATTTGCACCGAAACGATCACCGTGTCGCGGCTGACCCGATAAAACTCGCGCAACAAGGCCAGGCGATGCTCGCTGGCGCTGACGTGCCGAAACAGTTGCAGGCAAAAAATACAATCCACCGCGTTGGCCGAGAGCCCGATGGTGAACGCCGAACTGGGAAACGTCCTGACCCGCTGGAGCAGCGCGCCACCATGGTGGGTGAGCGCGTGCTCGAGCATGTCCGGCGATGGGTCCGCCGCCAGGATCACCCGGTTGGCATGCTCAGCCAGCACCGGCCAGAACCGCCCGGCCCCGCATGCCACATCCAGCACCAACCCCGGTTCACCAGCCACTTTCAGGGCGTTGCGCACCATGTGCTCATCCCGCCAGAACGCCAGGCGCAGCCGTCGAGGCGCCGGTTGGCAGCAGACCTGCGCATGCTCCTGGTCGTGCTGCCTGGCGAACTCAAGCTCGACGGTGGAAGGGGGTAACGCGGACATACGAACGGCTCTTGGGAAATGGATGACAGACAGGTTAACCGGCGTCGCGTGAAAAAAAGGTGTAGGCACTCACTCGCGCGCCAACACGCCGTCGATGACCGCGCCGCGGCAATTGGCGAACAGGTCCAGGTCCGGGTTGTAGACCTTGCTGCTGACCTCCAGCAGCCCGAGCATCGAATGGAACAGGTTGTCTTGGCTCAGGGGTTTCTCCCGGCTCAGTTGCAAGCAATGGGTGTCGACCGAGAACGCCTTCTGATAGCTGTCGGAAAACCAGGCGAGCATCGCCACGTGCTTCTGTTGTTCCGGGGCGAGCATGTAGGGCGTGCCATGGAGGAACAGGTTGTACTCGCCCAGGGACTCGCCATGGTCCGACAGGTAGAGCATGGCCGTGTCGACCTTGTCCTGGTTGGCCCGCAGCAGGTCGATCAGCGTCGACAGCACATGGTCGGTGTACACCAACGTATTGTCGTAGCCGTTGACGATGCTCTCGCGGCTGCAATTGTTCAGCGCATTGCTCTCGCACACCGGAGTGAAGTGCTCGTACTCCTTGGGGTAGCGCTTGAAGTACTCAGGCCCGTGGCTGCCCATCTGGTGCAGCACCAGCACGGTGTCTTTGTCGAGGTTGTCGATGAAGTGCTGCAGACCCTGCAACAGGATTTCGTCGCGGCACTCGCTGTTGGCGCACAGCGCCGGATCCTTGAGGTTGCTCACATCCTGCAATGTGACGCGGTCGCAGGTACCCTTGCAGCCAGACTGGTTGTCGCGCCAGATCACCTCCAGCCCGGCACGCTTGAGCACGTCCAGCAGGCCTTCTTCATTCCTGGCCTTGCTGGCGTCGTAGTTCTTGCGCCCCATGTTGGAGAACATGCACGGCACCGACACGGCGGTCTCGGTCCCGCAGGAATGCACATCGGTGAAGGCGATCAGGCCGGCTTCCTTATCCAGGTTCGGGGTGGTGTCGCGGTTGTAGCCGAGGATGCCGAAGTTCTCGGCCCGGGCGCTCTCCCCCACCACCAGCACCGTCAGGGATTTGCGCCCGTGGGTTTGCCAGGCCGGGTTGCGGCTGGCGTCCTCACCCACGGCGATGAAGGGTTGCTTGGCCGACGCGACCTGTTCGCGCAAGTAGCCGACGGTCGCCCCGATGTAGTTGCTGGGCACGACCATCAGGCGCAATTCGTGGTGGTTGCGAAACAACGACGACAACCCTTGGTAGTTGACCAACGCGACGCCACCGATCACCGCCGCCGACGCCACGCCGACCAACAACTTACTTAATAACTCCCTTGGCCAGCGACGATAGTTGATCGGTGTCTTGAACAATAACCAGGACGGCACGACACCCAGTAAAACGATGTAGGCAAACAACTTCAGCGACAATAGGTCGCGGACTTCCGTGGCATTGGTTTCGGCAAAGTTGCGCAGCATCCCGGCATCGATCAGCACGCCATACTGCGCCATGAAATAGGCCACGCCGGCGCTGATCATGAACAGCAGTATCAACACCGGCTTGAGCAGCGGCCGGAACGCCACGAGCGTCAACACCAGGTTGAAGGCGCAGAAGATCATCACGCCAAAGGCCAGGCACATCAGCAGGCCCCGGGCGTCCGCCGTGGTGATCGCCAGCAAGTGTTGCCAGAGCACAATGTTGAAGCCCACTAACAAGAAGGCACTGGCCACCAGTGTCACCCACTCCGGGCGCACGGCTTTAATAGTCGGCATGATGATTGACGGTTTCCTGAAAGTTGCTCTTTGAAAAAGAAGTGCCGCAGGTGAATGTGAAAAATTCATTCCCTACGGCAACACAAACTTTAAGTAGGCCACCATCAATTTTTCGTGAAAAAGTTGCTATTAAATAATTTTTTAAGCAACACGCCGCACGGGGCGCATGCCCCGCGCGGCTTGCCCGGGCGTCAGGCGTGATGCAAGTACCAACGCCAGTCCTGCTCGCCCACCTCCCCCATGAACTGGCGGTACTCGGCGCGCTTGACCGCTAGATAAACATTGAGAAACTCATCGCCAAACGCTTCCCGCGCCCAGGTCGATGCCTCCAGGGCACTCAGGGTGGTAAGCCAGTCGGTGGGCAACAACGCGGTCGCCTGGGCATAACCATTGCCTTCGACAGGCGCCCCGGGATCGCACTGCTGGCGTATGCCGTGATGGATACCGGCCAATATCGCCGCGGCCGCCAGGTACGGGTTGGCGTCTGCGCCGCAGATGCGGTGTTCGATGTGCCGGGACGAAGCGGGACCGCCCGGCACCCTCAGGCTCACGGTGCGATTGTCCACGCCCCAGGTCGCCGCCAGCGGCGCGTAGCTGTGGCTTTGGAAGCGTCGGTAGGAGTTGGCGTTCGGGCAGAACATCAGCAACGAGTCGAACAAGGTTTCGAGCATCCCGCCCACCGCATGGCGCAACAACGGCGTGCCCTCGGCGGCTTCGCTGGCGAACAGGTTGTGGCCCTTCTCGTCCGCCAGGCTGACATGCATGTGCAGGCCGGAACCTGCCAAGTGGGCGAAAGGCTTGGCCATGAAGCACGCGGCCATGCCGTGTTTATGCGCCACGCCCTTGACCAGCCGCTTGTAGCGCACCGCTTCGTCCATGGCCTGCAAGGCATCGGCGCGATGCTCGAGGGTGATCTCCACCTGGCCCGGCGCGTACTCGGAAATCGCGGTCCGGGCGGGAATCCCCTGGAGCTTGCATGCGGCATAAAGGTCCGCCAGGAACGGTTCGATCTGTTCCAGCTCACGCAAACCATAGACCTGGGTCGCACTCGGGCGAGCACCGTCAGCATCCCGCGCCGGTTGCGGCCGCCCCTGGCTGTCGCGTTGCGCGTCCAGCAGGTAGAACTCCAACTCCGCCGCCATCACCGGGTAATAGCCGTCCGCCTGCAAGGCCGCGATCACCCGGCTGAGCAGGTAGCGCGGATCGGCGACGGTCGCGGGCATTCCCTCCTCGGGGTGCATGCTGACCTGCACCGCAGCCGTGGGGATCAGCCGCCAGGGCA
Organism: Pseudomonas sp. MS646; assembly: GCF_036693845.1. Taxonomy (NCBI): domain Bacteria; kingdom Pseudomonadati; phylum Pseudomonadota; class Gammaproteobacteria; order Pseudomonadales; family Pseudomonadaceae; genus Pseudomonas; species Pseudomonas sp. MS646. The sequence goes on along the minus strand of NZ_CP144763.1, from coordinate 1,592,207 downwards.
GGCGCTGCAAGCTGCCGCTGAGGGGATAGGCCCGGCAATCGATGTCGCCGACGTCCCACACCAGCCCGGAGTTTTCCACGTCGTCGCCATTGAGGGTCAGCCCGAGAATCGTGCTGGGCAGCGGCCGGCCACTGGTGTAGACCGCCCGCAATTCGTCCCGGTGCAACAACTTGCCGCGAGGCACGCCGTTGTTGTCGAGAATGAACAGCTCGAACAGTTCGATATCGGGGTTTTCGGTGAGGAAGGCGTCGGCGTGCTGCACTGACGCGAAGGGTGTCTTGGCAAGGTTCATCACAAGGCTCGTATGGTCATGTCGGACAGGCGCCCAGGCGCCGTCAACCCGTGCTCGCATGGGCAAGCACCGTGAAGGGATCAACAGGAAATACGGCAGTCCGGAGGCCGGGCATGGCGACAATGCCAGAGTGCCCAGAAGGCCAGTTCCGAAGGCAGCGCGCTCAGCGAGGGCGTCGCGACGCAGCGCGGCCCCAGGGCAGTCGGTGACGAGTACGGGTTTGCTGAAGGCCAACCGTCCATGAGCGCATCACTGAAAAACAGGTCCGAGCAGCGTCCCACGACAACCTACAGACGTTAAACATTGATTTGATGGAGTTCGGATCGGGCCGAGCTAAACAATGAATCATCGACCCGGGCGTTGATCGACGCGTCGTATTCCCTACATTATGTGTCCCACTGCCGACCGTGAAACGGCCTGCCCGGCATTCTCTTGGGACCATCGTTCCGTTACGATCATCAGCCTGGTTTGCGCAAGATCCGCGCAAGGAGCACAGCGAGAGACAGAAAGGATGCTGAACAGTAACTCCCTCAGAAAGCTCGATATGCAAGACCTCATGGTGTTTAGCGCCGTGTACGAGCAAAGCAGCGTCACCGGCGTGTCCGAGGCGCTGTGTGTCAGCCAGTCCACTGTCAGCTACTGCCTGAAGAAACTGCGAACCTGTTTCGAAGACGAGCTGTTTATCAACACCCGCACCGGCATGCGTCCTACCTACAAGGCCGAGGGCATGTACGACCACGTGCGCGCCATTTTGCAAAGCATCAACCTGTGCCACGCCGGTACGCCAACGTTCGATCCGACCCGGCAGGCCATCACGTTCAATATCTGCGCGCCGGAGTATTTCGAGCACGTGATCCTGCCGCAGTTGCTGCGAAACTTCGACTACGCCGACCTGCCCGTGGTGGTCAACGTGCACAAGCTCGAAGCCGATATTCCTGCCGAAGAACTGCGAGACGGCAGCCTCGACCTGGTGATCTGCTTTGGTCCGAACTTCCACAGCAACCACGCCGACTTCAAATCCCGGCAGTTGCTGGAGGAAGAGCTGGTGTGTGTCGTGGACAAGCGGGCGACGCCACTGGAGCCGCAACTGAGCCTTCAATCATTCGTACAGCGCCGGCACGTTTTTCCGACACCCTGGATGTCATCCAGCAACATGGTGGACGGCTGGCTGTCGCAGCAGGCGCACCAGCGCCAGATTGCCGCACGAGCCAACAGCTACAGCGCCGCGCTGAAGATGATCACCGGCACCGACTTCATCCTGACTCTGCCTCGCCGCATCCAGAAACTGCTGGCGAACGAGGCGATCTTCAATCACCACGAAGTGCCCAAGGGGCTGCCGGGTTTTACCTTGAACATGCAATGGAGCCAGGCCGCCGACCAGGACAGCGCCAATGCCTGGCTGCGCGAACAGATCATCAAGGCCTGCGCCGGGTAAGGCGCCCGACGCTCAACGCTCGATCAAGGCCTTGGCGTACGGGCCGCGATCGATGTCGAGGATTTCCGCACACAGTTGCACGGACACGCCTTCCGGCCAAGGACCCAGCTCCTGGATCACCGCCAGCAGGCTGTCGGCCAGTTGCTTCTTGATTTCCGGCGAGCGACCGCTCAACAGCGCCAGCTTCACGTGCACGAAAGCGCGCTCGCCCAGACCGGTGCCGACCCGAAACGTTTCCACCTTCATGGCCCGGCTCTTGATGTCCGACTCCGCCGCGAACTGACCGGACGCCACCAGCGCATTATTGAGGCGCAACAGGGCGACCTCGGGCTTGAGCTCGGGCAGGTTGGCGGTGTACTCCATGTGCAGGTGGGGCATGTATTCGACTCCGGTTCGAGAATGACGAGGTGATGAAACCTGGCAACCATAGCTCGACTTTCGTCTGTGCGGCAGTTTTTTGTTTCGTCGTCCGGCGAGCTCAGGAACGCCCTGGCGCGATGCGTTCGCCCATGAACGCCTCCAGCCGGGATCGCAGCCAGCGCTCGGCCGGGTCGCTGTCGACATGGCTCAGCCAGACCATGGACAAGTCCAGGGTGGGGGTCTTGAAGGGAAAAGGTTCACTGAACAACTGGCCCGATGCGGCCATTGCCGCGGCGGTGTAATCCGGCAGGCTGGCGATCAGGTCCGTGCCCGCCAGCAGCGCCGGTAACGCGCTGTACTGCGGCACGGACAGCACCACCTGGCGCGTCCGACCGATCTCGGCCAGCCACTCGTCGGCAAAACCGGCCACGTTGGCGGTGTGGGACACCAGCACATGCGGGCGCGCGCAGTATTCGTCGAGGGTCAGCGGCGTGTCCGATGCATCGGCGCGCAATACCCGGGGCTGGATGTGTCGCAACAATTTGCGTTTGGCATTGGCCGGCAGCCCACGCGTCTGGCTGATGCCCACGGTGATGTCACCCGATGCCAGCAGGTCGGGGATGCGCCAGTAGTCGACGTGCTGGACCACGAACACGATTTGCGGCGCTTCCTGGCGCAGGCTGCTCAGCAAGGGCGGCAGTAGGCCGAACTCGACGTCGTCCGACAGGCCGATGCGAAACGTCATGGTGCTGCTGGCGGGATCGAAATCGTGTGTCAGGCTCAAGGCCACCGACAGCGAGTCCAGGGCCGGCGACAAATGCCGGATGATCTCCTCGGCTCGGGCGGTCGGCTCCATGCGATGGCCGACGCGAATGAACAGCGGGTCGTTGAACATCTTGCGCAAACGGTTCAGGGCCGAGCTGATGGTCGGCTGGCCCAGGAACAACTTCTCCGCCACCCGCGTGACGTTGCGTTCGAGCATCAGCGTTTCGAACACCACCATCAGGTTGATGTCGGCCTTGCGCAATTCGTTGCGATTCATCCACAGCTCCCAATCCCGAACTGGGTGCAGTGTAGAAACGCCGAGGGTTGCGCGTCTATCCACAAAAGGTCCAAGCGCGGGGTTGCAATCATCCACAGACTCCCACCGGCGATCTACGGTGAACACACATCCCGTGCCCACCAACGACCAAAATGTGGGAGCGGACTTGCCCGCGAAGAGGCCGGTCTAGCCAACATCTCCGCCGACTGACACACCGCTTTCGCGGGCAAGCCCGCTCCCACAAGGGATGTGCGATGAACACAAATCTTGTGTCCGCCAAGGGTCAACCTGTGGGAGCGGGCTTGCCCGCGAAGGGGCCGGGCCTGGCCAACCTCTCCATCGACTGACACACCGCTTTCGCGGGCAAGCCCGCTCCCACCGGGGATCTACGGTGAACACACATCTCGTGCCCGCCAACGATCAATCTGTGGGAGCGGGCTTGCCCGCGAAGGGGCCGGTCTATCCAACATCTCCGCCGACTGACACACCGCTTTCGCGGGCAGACTCCCACAGGCCCGCTCCTACAGGATGAGTATTCAGTTCACTGTCAGGGATTTCAGCCCCAACCCCAGGACTCGCTCATCCGTCCTCAACCCCAGCGCCTTGGGGCTGATGGCATCGGGCAAATGGAACTGCACGCGCACCTGGCCTTCCACTTCCATCGCCTCTCGAATGGCGGGTGTCAGCGGCAGCTCGAGGGTGTTGTCCTGCAAGCGAGTGAGCCGCGTCGACAGCACCGCGATACCATTGATCGAAACCTCGACCCGCTGGCTCGTATGCCGGGGCTGGATGAAGGCCGCCGCTTCAATGGCAATCCCGCGGGCCTGGGGTGGTACGCGTAACACCACCTCAGCCGCCATGCCTTCGGACCAGGTGCCCCAATCCTCGACACGACCCCAGCCACTGGTCAGCATCGCATTGGCGCGGTTGAACACTTGGCGCTCACCAAGCCGGGCTTGCACATCCAACGTCTCATCGGCAAATGGCCGGCACTGGGCGCAGGACTTCCAGCCCGGTGCCAGGACCACCAAGCCATCGACACGGGTCAGCAGGTCGGTCTGGCGATGAACGGTTTTCGCCGCCAGGAGCGCGGCGCGGCTGTCGAGGATGTACAGCGAGTCCGCCTCATACTCACCGCTGGCAAGCATCTGGTCGGCGCGCCGTTGGGCCTGTTCGATCTCGCGGGTGCCCATGCGCCCCAGGTAAACGCCGTCGGTTCCCAGCCCATGGCTCAGGGCGTACTGACTGGTCAGCAACCAGTTTTCCGGCTGATTCTGCGGCATCAACGTGCGGACCTTCGAATAATGCCCGGCTGCACTGGCCCAGAACGGATCGCTCATCGAGGTCGGCCAACTCGACGCGGCGGGCTGCATCCGGTTCTTGCGCAGGCCAGCCCAGCCGGCATGGGTATCCAGGACCTGGACCACCAGGGCGATGGCCAGCAGGCATGCCGCCGCCCGCGGCCTGTTGCCCCGGATCACCAGGAAGATCACGACAAACACGATGGCGTAGAACACCGGCCAGAACATCCGACCGGCCGCGCGAAACACATTCGCCGCTTGTTCAAGGCTTTTGGGCAGCCAGTAATGCACCTCCAGCAGGCCGATGCCAAGGTGGTTGGTCAGCGAAAAGAGCGTCAGCCCGATCAGCGCCACCAGCAACAACCACCGGTTACGCACGGCCCTGCCCAGCCCCGTATTGCCTTGCAGCAGGGCCACGCCCGCGCAGATCGCCAGCACCAGGATGCCCAAGCCCAGGTAATTGAAGCCTTCGTAATCCCCCGGCCCCTGGGGGATATCCCGCAACACATGCGACCAGCCGCTGGGGTTGACCAGCGACATGACGTTCAGGCGATACAGGCCATAACCGCCCGCCACGGTCCCGCCGCCCACACTGAAATAACCCGCCTGCCAACAGCAGAACGCAACCAGCAGAAACAGGCCCGCCAGCTCGATCCCGGCACGGCGCCGCGACAAAGTGCCCTGGTGGGTTCGGGTCGCCAGGTCCGCCAGCCAGATCAACGCCACCATCGCCAGCAGGTACGCATGCACCAACGCCGTTGCCGCCAGCAACGCCCCCCACGCCAGCCGACTCTTCTCTGTACCGGGGCGCAGCGCCTGGTACAGCGCCGCCAGGATCAGGAAATGCCCGGACAACGACAGGTGCCCGCCCATGCGCAGGAACATCGGCGGCGAAAACACGAACAGGCCGGTCCCCAGCAACCGCACCCACACCGAGGACGACAACAACCCTGTCAGCTTCCAGGCGAACCAGGCCTGCAGGACAAAACAGGCCAGCAACCAGAAACCGAAATACTGGAAAGTGTCCGGGAGCCAGGCGCTGAAAGGTTTGAACATAAACGCCAGCAGCGGGTTGGAATCGGAAAAGATGATCCCGTTGCCCAACTCCAGCCCATAGGAGGGGTTCATGCCCAGTGGAAAAGTCCAGGGCGAATGGCGGAAAAAGGCCCAGCCCATGTAGTGGGTCGCCGCATCGCCCTCCCCCAGCCAGGCAATGTTCGTCGGGTCGAGCACCCGAGGGCCGATGACCAGCAGAAATGCCAGCGCACCCAGCAGCAGGGGCAATAGGGAAAGCGAGTAGTGCCGGCCGCGAGCGGTCATCGATAGGTCCAGAAATTGTGCAGGATGAAGGTAAACACCGGGATGATCAGCGCTACGGCCGCGATGCCCGCCAGGTAGTCCAGGCCGGCGTTCTGGGCCACCCAGGCCACCAGCATCGCCAGCCAGAACCCGCCGATCGACACCACCACGAAACGAGCGAGGGTGCGACCCTGCAACTGGCTGGAAAAACTCCACAGGGTGTTGATCAGGTAGGAAACGAGAGTGGCGACAATAAAGGCGAAACCATTGGCCAGCGGTGGGTTGGCCATGACCAGGTGCATGAACGCCACGGCGGCCACCACGTGTATCGCGGTGACGAGCAGGCCCGTCAGGCCGAAGCGCAGGGCACGGCGTAGCAACGGCGAATGCATCCAGGTCACGGCTTCTGCGCCAGGCAGAACACCGTCAGGCCGGCGAGACGATTGGCGCCCATGAACGGGCGCTCCAGGCTGCACAGGGCCTTCAACACACCGTTGACCCACGGATGATGCCGCGCCAGCTGGGACTTGGGCGCCTCGCTGGACGTGCTGCGCTGCACCAGCCGCAGGCCGGCGGCAATGGGGAACACCAGACCGAAATAATAGGCGCCTTGCTGCACCTGCAACCCGGCCTGCGCCACGACGCCCTCCAATTGCCCGAGGGTATAGCGGCGCTTGTGTTCGAGGAAATCGTCGTGGCCGCTCCAGAGAAACTGGAACGCCGGCACGGTGATCAGGAAACGGCTGCCGGACGGCACCTTGTCGACATAGCCCTTGAGCAACCCGACGTCGTCGTCCACATGCTCCAGCACATCCATCAGCAACACCAGGTCGGCGTCCAGCGTGTCGATGGCGCGTCGATAATGAACCGGTTTGCCGGCGGTGGTGGCATCGGAATCGTCCGGGTAACTGATGTCCACGCACCACGCCTGGGCCGTGTCGGTATGGGTCAGCAGATGGTGGGAAAAAAACCCCGACCCGGCGCCCACATCCAGCAACGTACGGGCCGAAATGCCCTTGAGCAGGTGGCGCATGGCGAGCGCCTTGGAACGGTAATACCAGTGCTGCCCGATATCGGGCCCCAGGATATCGGTTTCCTTGAGATCCACGGTTCAGTCCTTAGGGTCATAGATGCGTCGCACCAGGAACACCGGTCGACGCTTGGATTCGATGTAGGTGCGGCCCAGGTACTCCCCCAGCACGCCGATGCCGATCAATTGCAACCCACCGAGGAACGTGACCGCCACCATCAGCGAGGCATAACCTGGCAAGTCGATGCCGGAAATCAGGGTGCGCAGGATGATGAACACCGCAAAGGCGAAAGACACCAGCGAGACGCACAGCCCCAGGTAGGTCCAGATGCGCAGCGGTTCAGTGCTGAAGCTGGTGATGCCTTCGAGGGCGAAGTTCCACAGGCGCCAGCCGTTGAACTTGCTCTGGCCGGCGGCACGCTCGGGCCTGACGTAATCGACGTAGGTGGTGCGGAACCCGACCCAGGCAAACAGCCCTTTCATAAAGCGCCGGGACTCGGGCAACGTCTGCAAGGCATCGACCACGCACCTATCCATCAAGCGGAAATCACCGACGTTTTCCGGCAGCTTGTGGTCGGCGATTTTATTGTGCAGGCGGTAGAAGCTGTTGGCGGAAACCTGCTTGGCCCAGGAGTCGGAGTCGCGGTTGACCCGGTGCCCCAGCACCACCTCGGCACCGTTGCGCCAGTGCGTGATCATTTCGAGAATGACCTCGGGAGGGTCTTGCAGATCGACGTCGATCGGCACCACCGCCTGGCCGCGCGCGGCTTGCAGGCCAGCGCTCAATGCCGCCTCCTTGCCGAAGTTGCGACTCAGGTCGACAACGCGGATACGCGGGTCGGTCTTCTGCCGTTCCAGCAGCAGCACCAGGGTGTCGTCCACGCTGCCGTCATTGACGAACACCAGCTCCAGGTCCACCAGCGATTCATGGACAAAGACCTGGTCGATCCTGGTGATGAACAAGTCAATGGACTGGACTTCGTTGTAAACCGGTATGACAAGCGAAAGCGCTAGACGTCCTTGCAGATCCGTTCCTGGATATTCAGTCACTTGATGGCTCTTTTTCTTATAGTGTTTTCGGACCTGTCGGACAGCCCCACCTCAGGTTACCGGCCCCCAGGCCCTCATTGGAGGAGGCCCGTGTCGAACCGTATTAAGCAGGACCGGTCAGGGCAACGCAAGGATGAAACCGGAACTTGCCACAGACTCGTCGGCCGCAACATGACTTGTTTTCCACTCATGGTCGAGCCGTTTGCCAGAGCCTGCGCCCGGACATACCCGATAACCAATGGAAACGATTTTCACGTAGCCAAATCCGGCCGCTTGGCTAGGCTGTGAGCCACATGTGCACCACATGTCTTGACTGAATCATCGCAGGGAGCGAATCGATGTATTTTGAAATCTACCGGCAAACCCGCGGCACCCTTTGCACCGGAAAAGGCCAATGGCGCTGGCGCTTGAGGGCCGGCAACCATGAAACGATCGCCAGCGGCGAATCCTATGTGAACAAGGCCGACTGCATGCATGCCATCGGGCTGATCAAGAACGTCCAGGGCGAGACACCCGTAAAGGAGATCTGACCGTTGGAGGGCTCCAGGACGCACGATCCCGGGGCCACGGCCTCAAACGCGGAAACGCCCCGTCAATTGCGCCAGGTTCTTCGACAGGGTGGAAAGCTGCTGGCTGGCCTGCATGCTCTGGGCGGAATTCTGCGCCGCTTCGTTGGACAAATCACGGAGATCGGAAATATTGCGGGCGATTTCCTCGGTGACACTGCTCTGCTCCTCGCAGGCGTTGGCGATTTGCGCAGCCATGTCGTTGATCCGCTGGATCGAGCCGCTGGTACCGCTGAGCACCTGATCGACCCCGGCGGCCTGCGCGACACTGTCGCGGGCCTTGCCGCTGCCTACCTGCATGGCCTGGACGGCCTTGGCGACGCCCGATTGCAGGCGTTCGATGCGAACCTGGATGTCCTTGGTCGAATCCTGGGTGCGCGCCGCCAGGGCCCTGACTTCGTCCGCCACGACAGCGAAACCGCGGCCCTGCTCGCCGGCCCGAGCGGCCTCAATGGCTGCGTTCAGCGCAAGCAGGTTGGTCTGCTCGGCAATCCCGCGGATGACCTCCAGCACGGCGCCGATGCTGGAAGTTTCCTGGGCCAAGGCCTCGATGGTAGACGACGCACTTTCCACTTCCTGGGCGAGTTGCCGAATCGAGTCGATGGTGCTGTTGACCACCTCGGTGCCCTCACGGGACTGGCTGCTGGCCTGCTGTGCGGCGTCGGACGCGCTCACCGCATTGTGGGCCACCTCGTGTACGGCGGCGCTCATCTGGGTCGCGGCGGTGCTGACCTGGTCGAGGGCGGCATGTTCACTGCTGATCAGTTGATCATTGGTCGCCGCCATCTTCGCCATGGCGCGTGCCGCTGAATCGACCTCACCGGACACCCGGCCCACCTCGGCAATCAGCGGTTGCAGCTTGTCGAGGAAACGGTTGAAAGCACTGCCGAGCTGGCCCAGCTCATCCGCCGAGCCCACCTCGAGGCGCCCCTTCAGATCGCCGCCGCCCTCGGCAATCTGCTCGACGCGGTGCAGCAAGCGCCGCATCGGACGCAACACCACCAAGGGCAAGACCGCAATCAACACCATGCAGCCGAGCAATCCAATCAACAGAATGCCGCCCTGCTGCACTCCCACCGCTTCACCATGATCAATTGCCGCCTGCCCCTCGCGTTGCGACGCGGCATCCTCCAGCTCACCGAGCTTGTCGATGGCATCGCGCATGGTATCGAACTTACTTTCACCCTCGCCGAAACTCAGGGCGCTGGCCGCCTGTGGATTGCTTGCCGCCTGCTCGACCACCTGCCGTGACAGTTGCGACCACTGGGCAAAGCGGTCATTGAACTGACTGACCAGTGCCATCGCATCGGCCCCCGGCTGCATCGCGGCGTATTTCTGCACGCGATCATAAGCCTGCTTCAGGTTGTCCCGATGACTGGCCCGCAACGCCTCCAGATGCTCCCCCGCATTGCCCCCCAGCAGGCTGCGTTCGGCGACAAACGCCTGGTAAAGGTCTCGATCGGCGTTGAGCAGCAGGCTGATCGCCGGCAGATAACGGTTGGTCAATTGCGTGCTCGACTCCGTCACCTGGCCAATGCCCCGCATCCCCGACCACCCCATCAACACCAGCAACAACGCCAGGAAAGCAATGGGCAGGGTGATTTTCCAGCGAAAGCCCAGATCGGCGAAGAACCGTGGCATGAGGTCACTCCTTTTTAGGGTATGTCTTACCTATCGGCAGGCAAGCCTTCTGCTAGAGAGACATTAGCGCAATTGTCACAGGATGGTGACATGCGCAGAGGGTTACGCCGGGAATTGGCGTGGCGAGGGCGCTTGCCCCCCGCTGGGCTGTGAAGCGGTACCTTTAGTATTCGACCTTGAAGGGTCGCGGCGGCATGCGGCGATGGGTATTCAGCAGGTGATCGATCTGGGCGAACTGCTGGCAAATCGGGTAGCGGGTAGCGTTGATCAGCGCTAGCCCCAAGTCCGTGGCGTTGTGACGAGATCACCGCCTGAAAATCAAACGCCAGAAACCAAAAAGCCCCTGAAATGTTCATTTCCAGGGGCTTGGTGCTATCAATTATGTCAAAACAAGAGCTTGGTCAGACTCGACGGTTGGCGACTTCATAAACTTCATCGTCGCGTCTTGCGCCTACACACAGGACCAAAATAATTTCGGTGCCGTTGATGCGATAGACGATGCGTACATTACCCGTCCGAATTCGGCGATAACCGGCAAGCGCTCCACGAAGGGCCTTACCGATCTTCTCGGGCTCTCCTTCTGAAATACGCTCGCGTATCACCTTCAGGATTTGTTTCGCCTTGGCATTGCCCAGCTGTTTCAAGTCATGTTCAACATCGGGGTGAAATCGGACGCTCCATTTCATTAGCTGCTGCCTACTTGAAGCAAGCCTCCATACTCTCAAGGCTTACCGTGTTCTGTTCGTCCAAGGTTGCCAGACGCTCGATGGCCAGGCGCTCGGCACGCAGATCCTCAAGCTCATCCTGCAGGGCTTGATAGGCATCTACGCCTACCAACACAGCAGCCGGCTCGTTGTCTTTGAAAATCACCAGGTGGGTGACCTCCCCACTGGTGACTTCCTTCAATTTCGCACTGAAACCGCGAACCATCGCGGTAGCGGAGACTGCCTGCTCAGCTCGGTCTAGAAGTGCACTCATGCGCTAGTTGCCTCAATTCATTTGTTAACGTCGCTGCTTAGGCGCGCACCCTGAGTATACGTAAAGTAATTCGCAAAACAATGCGCACTAGAATCACTCAAACCCGAAAAACGAAAAAGCCCCTGAAATGTTCAACCATTTCAGGGGCTTAATCGTATTCAATAATGGCGGAGAGATAGGGATTTGAACCCTAGGTACTGTCGCCAGTACAACGGATTTCGAATCCGTCCCGTTCGGCCACTCCGGCATCTCTCCAGTGGCGCGCATCATACCAGCACATTCGCCGGAAGCGAACCCCCGAGCGAAATTTTTTCCGTGCTATCAGATGCTTGCGTCGTTTACAGCGGCACACCCAGGCGTTGGGCGACTTCTTCGTAGGCTTCGATGACATCACCGAGGCCTTGGCGGAAGCGGTCCTTGTCCATTTTCTTCTTGGTGGCCTTGTCCCAGAGGCGGCAGCCGTCCGGGCTGAATTCGTCACCCAGGACGATGGAGCCGTCGCTGAATACGCCGAACTCGAGCTTGAAGTCCACCAGCAGCAGGCCGGCGTCGTCGAACAGCTTGCTCAGCACCTCGTTGACCTTGAGGGACAGTTCCTTCATGCGCGCCAGTTGCTCGGCGGTGCCCCAGCCGAATGCCACGACGTGGGATTCGTTGATGAACGGGTCGCCCTTGGCGTCGTCCTTCAGGAACAATTCGAAGGTGTAGGGGTTGAGCTTCATGCCCTCTTCCACGCCCAGGCGCTTGACCAGGCTGCCGGCGGCGTAGTTACGCACGACGCACTCGACCGGGATCATGTCCAGCTTCTTGACCAGGCATTCATTGTCGCCCAGCAGCTTGTCGAACTGGGTCGGCACGCCGGCGGCTTCGAGCTTCTGCATGATGAAGGCGTTGAACTTGTTGTTCACCATGCCCTTGCGGTCCAGCTGTTCGATGCGCTTGCCGTCGAACGCCGAGGTGTCGTTGCGAAACAGCAGGATCAAACGGTCGGCGTCGTCGGTCTTGTAAACCGACTTGGCTTTGCCGCGGTAGAGTTCTTCACGTTTTTCCATGATGGCTCCGCTTGCTAAGTAGTGGGCTAGGCGATATGTCGCCAGTCGAGCCCTGAATCTTGATCGGCCAGTTGCAGCCAGTCCGGGTCGCACCCAAGGGTGTCGACAAAACATTGCCGGGCCAGCTGCGGCAGGTTGTTCTTGCTGCTCAGATGGGCCAGGACCAGGTGTTGCAGGCCTTGCCAGCCCAACTCGGCCACCAGGAACGCGGCCTGGTGGTTGTTCAAATGTCCGTGTTCCCCGCCGACCCGCTGCTTGAGGAAATACGGGTAGTACCCGCGCGCCAACATGTCACGACAGTGGTTGGACTCGATCATCAAGGCATCGAGGTCGCGGTAACTGTCCATCACCCTGTCGCAATACGAACCCAGGTCGGTCAACAAGCCGAAGCGCCGCTCGCCGTCACTGAACACATATTGCGTCGGCTCACGGGCATCATGGGCCACGCTGACCACACTGATGTCCAGGCAGCCGATGCGCAATTGCTCGCCACCGGCCACGAACCCCGCCGGTTCGATGGGCTTGCGCAGGCCGCCGAGAGTCCCACGGCTCAGGTACACCGGCAGATTGTAGCGCCGAGACAGCAAACCCACGCCATGCACGTGGTCGGCATGTTCGTGGGTCACGAGTATCGCGCTCAGTTGCGCCGGATGCACACCCAGGCGCAACAGGCGCTTCTCGGTTTCCCGCAGGGAGAAACCACAATCGACCAGCACATACGTACCGGCGCTGGCGACCAGCGTGCCGTTCCCTTGGCTACCGCTGCCGAGAACGGCAAAACGCATCGGATCAGCCCAGGTTGTCCTGAATCACGCTCAACACTTTACGAGCCACTTCGGCCGGCGCCACGGTGTTGATGTTCTTCTCGACGGTCACCTGGACGCTGTCACCCACCTTGCTCAGGCGAACCTGATAGCGCTCGGCACGGGCTTCAACTTCTTCCTTGTCCGGCTTGCTGCCGAACAGGCCACTGAAGAAGCCCGGCTTCTCGTCTTTCTTCTCGGCTTTTTCGGCGAGGTTGATGTAGTACAGGCCCAGGCTGCGGTTGATATCTTCAACTCGCCATTCGCCCTGCTCCAATGCACGGCCAACACTCGACCAGGCACGGTCCAGGTCGGAGCCGACGTTGAGCACCGGGTTGCCGCTGCCGTCTTCGCTCAGGCTGACGCGGCTTGGCGTGTCGTAGTCGCGGGTGGCGAGCATCGAAACCGAACCACCCTGCTCGGCGGTACGGCTCATGCTGGCCAGCATGTCATCGACCAGTGCTGCGTCGAGGCCGGTGTTGACCGAACGGTTGGTGAAGGCCACGTCGGCGGTGCTGCCGGCAGGACGCTCGGCGCTGACGACATAGATTTCACTGGTGTTGCGCTGCACGCCAGGCTCGATGCGCACCCGCACGCGGGTTTCGGCGTCGGATGCGACACCGGCGGCGCTCAGGCGCTTGCCCATGGCCGCGGACAGTTCATCGGCGCGCTGCCAGGTGGTGGTGAATTCGCCGGTCTGCGGGCGTTGTTCATCCAGGCGGAAACCGTTGTCCTGGAAGAACTGGATTGCCACGGGCCAGACTTCAGCCGGTGGATGCTGGCCCATGACCCAGCTGGAATCGCCACTTTTCTGCAAGGTGTAGTCGCTGGCCTCGGCCACGGCCGACAGCGGCTGCGGGCGTGGGACGACGTATTCGCCCTTGGCGGTGTCGTCGGCAACGTTGCGCGGGATCGGCAGCAGCGGATCCAGGCGCTTGGCGACGTTGACGTCTTGCGGCAATTGCATCGGTGCAGTCTGTTGCGCCTGCAGGTAATCGCTACCACGGTCGCGGAAGTAACCTTCCGGCCCCCAGATCCATCCGCAGCCGCTGGTGCTGGAGATAATCAAGGCAAGTGCGGAAAGTCCGGCCATTCGCTTCATGCGTTGTACTTCCTCAATTAAACCAGGACGCCGGACTGGCGCATGGCCTGCCGCAGCGGTTCATGACAGGTGTTGCTCAGCCAGGTCAGTGGCAGGCGGATACCCTCGTGCATCAGGCCCATTTCGACCAAGGCCCATTTCACCGGAATCGGGTTGGCCTCGATGAACAGGTCCTTGTGCAGTGGCATCAGTTTTTCGTTGATGGCCCGGGCGGTCTCGGCGTCGCCCTTGAGCGCGGCCTCGCACAGGTCGGCCATTTCGCGCGGAGCGACGTTGGCAGTCACGGAGATGTTGCCCTTGCCACCCAGCAGGATCAGCTCGACGGCGGTCGGGTCGTCACCGGACAGCACGAGGAAATCCTCGCTCACGCCATCGAGAATCGCCTTGGCGCGCTTCATGTCGCCCGTGGCTTCCTTGATGCCGATGATGTTCGGCACGGTGGACAGGCGGATCACCGTCTCGGCCTGCATGTCGCAGGAGGTGCGGCCGGGAACGTTATAGAGGATCTGCGGGATGTCGACGGCTTCGGCAATGTGCTTGAAGTGCTGGTACAGGCCTTCCTGGGTCGGCTTGTTGTAGTACGGGACAACCAGCAGGCAGGCATCGGCGCCGGCTTCCTTGGCATTGCGGGTCAGTTCGACGGCTTCGCGGGTGGAGTTGGCGCCGGTGCCGGCGATGACCGGGATGCGGCCATTGACCTGCTTGACCACGGCCCGGATGACTTCAATGTGTTCGTTGACGTCGAGGGTGGCCGACTCGCCGGTGGTGCCGACGGCGACAATGGCATGGGTGCCGTTTTCAAGGTGGAAGTCCACGAGTTTGCTGAGGCTGGCCCAGTCAAGATGCCCTTGTGCATCCATGGGTGTGACCAGTGCCACCATACTGCCCGCAATCATGAAACCGCTCCTGCCGGAAAAAGAGAGCGGTAATGGTACTGGCGCCAAGATGCTTGTACAAGCGAACTACCATTCCCCTTGGCGATGGTTTTCGCTACCCTTCAGGCTTTGATCGGTACCGATAAGCTCGTACGCCGGTTTCCAGCCTCCGTTTTCGTCGCCACAAGCCCCGATCCTGCGTTTGTCCCGGTCCGTTGCTGCCATCGCGGAACACGGCGCAACCCCGGACACTGGGCCTGGGCCGTGCGCTTTTCCGGGGCCTGGCGCCGTACCGGGCTGTAAAAAGTACCGACCGCTCATCGCTTTAGGAATGCTGCATGTCCACCCCCACAGTCCGCGAACAATTCCTTGTTATCAGTGCCCTTGGCGCCAACCCCATGGAGCTGACTAACGTCCTGTGCCGCGCCAGCCATGAAAATCGCTGCGCCGTCGTGACCTCACGCCTGACCCGTCACGGCGAATGCAGTGCGCTCGTGCTGGAAATTTCCGGCAGCTGGGACGCCCTCGCTCGCCTGGAAGGCAGCCTCCCCGTGTTGGCGAAGAAGCACGCCTTCACCGTCAACGTGGTGCGCAGCGCCGCGTTGGAGAACCGTCCCCAGGCTCTGCCCTACGTGGCCTACGTGAGCTCGGCCTACCGCCCGGACATCATCAACGAGCTGTGCCAATTCTTCATGGACCACCACGTCGAGCTGGAAAACCTGACCTGCGACACCTACCAGGCACCCCAGACCGGCGGCACCATGCTCAATGCCACGTTCACCGTGACCCTGCCGGCCGGCACCCAGATCAGTTGGCTGCGCGATCAGTTCCTGGACTTCGCCGACGCGATGAACCTGGATGCGCTGATCGAACCGTGGCGTCCACAAAACCCAATGTAAGGAAGCGTTCATGGCCGTTGCCGTCGACCAACCGGTTACCGATTTCCAGGCGCCCGCCACCAGCGGGCAGACCATCAGCCTCGCGGCCCTGAAAGGCAAGCAGGTGGTGATCTACTTCTACCCGAAGGACAGCACGCCAGGCTGCACCACCGAAGGCCAGGGGTTCCGTGACCTGTACCCGCAGTTCCAGGCCGCCAACACCGAGGTGTTCGGCGTCTCCCGGGACAGCCTCAAGTCCCACGAGAACTTCAAGTGCAAACAGGAATTCCCGTTCGAGCTGATCAGCGACAAGGACGAAGCCGTTTGCCAGCTGTTCGATGTGATCAAACTGAAAAAGCTCTATGGCAAGGAATACCTGGGCGTGGATCGCAGCACCTTCCTGATCGACAAGGACGGTGTACTGCGCCAGGAGTGGCGTGGTGTGAAAGTGCCGGGGCATGTGGATGCGGTGCTGGCGGCGGCCCAGGCGCTCGACAAGGCCTGAAATTCTCACTGCCCTGTACTGGCGCCATCGCGAGCAAGCTCGCTCCCACTATGGATTGGTGGTGTTAATCAATCCCTGTGGGAGCGAGCTTGCTCGCGATGGCGCCATCAACCTCACCGACTCATTCAGATGTGACCGCTACAACAACGGCGCCACCACCGGCTCCTTGCTCGGCCACGCATCCAGCACGGCCTTGAACAGCGTCGCCAGGGGAATGGCGAAGAACACGCCCCAGAACCCCCACAACCCGCCGAACAGCAGCACCGCGCAGATGATCGCCACCGGGTGCAGGTTCACCGCCTCGGAAAACAGCAGCGGCACCAACACGTTGCCATCCAGGGTCTGGATGATCCCGTAGACCGCCATCAGGTAAATGAACTGATCGCTCCAGCCCCACTGGAACAGCGCAATCAGCGCCACCGGCACGGTGACGACGACGGTGCCCACGTACGGCACCACCACGGAAACCCCCACCAGCAAGGCCAACAGCGCCGCGTAGTTGAGCCCCAGGGCCACGAAGCCGATGTAGGTCACGCCGCCGCAGATGAAAATCTCGATGACTTTGCCGCGAATGTAATTGGCGATCTGGCGGTTCATTTCCTGGGCCACCCGAGTGATCAGCGTGCGCTCGCGAGGCAGGTAGCCCCGGACCCAGCGCCCGATCATTTCCCGGTCCTTGAGAAAGAAGAACACCAGGATCGGCACCAGCACCAGGTAAATCATGATGTTGACCAGCAGCGGCAGGCTGGACAGTGAAAACGTCAGCGCCCACTGACCGAACTTGCCAATCTGCCCGCGCACCACCTCGATGGTCTGCAGTACCTGCTCGTCGGACACCAGGTGCGGATAACGCTCGGGCAGCAGCAACAGCAGCGACTGCCATTTGGCGAGCATCCCCGGCAACTCGTTGAACAGCGTCACCAACTGGTGCCAGAGCAGCGGCACGATCACCACGATGAACAGCACCAGCAAGCCCATGAACAGGGCGAACACCAAGCCGACGGCCACGGCGCCCGGCAAACGCAGGCGCTCCAGGGTGGTGACCAGGCCCTGCATCAGGTACGCCAGCACCATCCCCGCCAGCACCGGTGCCAGCATGCCGCCCAGGGTGAGCACGGCGGTGAAGGCCAGGAACAGCAGGACAGCCAGGACCACCGCCTCCTCATCGGAGAAGTAGCGTTGAATCCAGTCGCGTAACACCTTGAACATTAAAAATCCTTAAGAAGCGTCATCGATTGCTCAGGCCTTTTTCAGCCAGTAACGGTAAACGCCGTTATCGTCTTCTTCACGCAGCAGCGTATGACCGGCCAACCGGGCGAAGGTGCGGAAATCACGCTGGGAGCCCGCATCCGTGGCGGTCACCTTGAGCACCGCGCCACTGGCCAGCCGATTGAGTTCCAGCTTGGCCTTGAGCAACGGCAACGGGCAGTTCAGGCCGCTGGCGTCCAGTTCGGCATCGTGGGCTACAGCATCGGTCATCGGTTCACTCCGCGGCAGGTCGTTGAGCCGCCTAGAATATCTGGTCCCGGGCCCGGTGTCCGGCTACAGTAAGGTCTTTGTCGACTAAGGCTTCGTGCATGACATTTCTGCGCCCCACCCTGCTGACGCTCGCTTGCCTGCTTGCCTCACCGGGCTTCGCCGACGACCTGCCGTCACTTGGCGACGCCAGTTCTGCCATCGTCTCGCCGGAACAGGAACACCAGCTGGGTCGCGCCTGGCTGGCCCTGTTGCGCAGCCAGGTGTCCCAGCTCAACGATCCACAGCTCAAGGATTATGTTGAAACCAGCGTCTACAAGCTGGTGGAAACCAGCCAGGTCAATGACCGGCGCCTGGAGTTCATCCTGATCAACAGCCCGCAACTCAACGCCTTCGCCGCGCCGGGCGGGATCGTAGGGGTCAACGGCGGCCTGTTCCTCAACGCCCAGACCGAAGGCGAATACGCCTCGGTCATGGCGCACGAACTGGCGCACTTGTCGCAACGCCACTTCGCCCGCGGCGTCGAAGCCCAGCAGCGCATGCAAGTGCCGATGATGGCGGCGCTGTTGACCGGCATCGTGATCGCCGCCGCCGGTGGCGGTGACGCCGGCATCGCCGCCATCGCCGGGACCCAGGCAGCCGCCATCCAGGAACAGCGGCGCTTCTCCCGCCAGAATGAACAGGAGGCCGACCGTATCGGCATCCTGAACCTGGAGAAGGCCGGCTACGATCCGCGCTCCATGCCGACCATGTTCGAGCGCCTGATGCGCCAGTACCGCTTCGACGCCCGGCCTCCGGAGTTCCTGCTGACTCACCCAGTGACCGAATCCCGGATCGCCGACACCCGTAACCGCGCCGAACAGGCCAAGCCGGGCGGCATCGAGGACAGCGTGCGTTATCAACTGATTCGCGCACGCGTCCAGTTGATCTACGAAGAAACCCCGGGCCTGGGCGCCAAGCGCTTCCGGGCGCAGCTGGATGAGAACCCGAAGAACGACGTGGCGCGCTATGGCCTGGCGATCGCGCAGATCAAGGGCGGCCAATTGAACGAGGCCCGGGAAAACCTCAAGCCGCTACTGGCCAAATCACCCAACGAAATCATCTACAACCTGGCCCAGGTTGACCTGGACATCACCAGCAACAAGCTGGCCGACGCACAATCGCGCGTCGACCGGATGCTGACGCAATACCCAGGCAACTACCCCCTCAACCAGGTACGGGTCGACCTGCTGCTCAAGCAAAACCGCCCCGCCGACGCCGAGAAGGCCCTGGAAACGCTGCTCAAGTCCCGCCCGGACGACCCGGACGTTTGGTACATGGTGGCCGAGACTCGCGGCTTGTCGGGCAACATCATTGGCTTGCATCAGGCGCGTGCCGAGTACTTCGCGCTGGTTGGCGACTACCGCCAGGCCATCCAGCAACTGGACTTCGCCAAACGTCGCGCCGGCACCAACTTCCCGCTGTCGTCACGCATCGACGCCCGGCAACGGGAGCTCATGGAACAGGAACGCATGGTCAAGGACATGATGGGGTAAGGCTGCGACGCCAGGTTTACGGCCCAGCACAGCTCCCACAGGGTCATGGGCTCGTCACCCATCTGCGTGGCAGGCAGTATTTACCACGCATAAAAAACCGCCTCTCTTGAGGCGGTTTTTTCATTGCGGCGCTAACCGGTCATTCGGCCAGCTTGAAGGTGATGAAACTCGCACGTCCCTGACGCAGGACCCGCATCGACACCGAGCGATTCTTCGGCAGTGCCTTGGCGATATCGGTGAACTCCTTGGCCGAACCGATGGCCTGGTTGTTCAGGTGAGTGATGATGTCGCCTGGTTGCAAGCCGATCAGGGCCGCAGGACCGTCCTGCACTTCCTTGATCACCACGCCGCCCTGAAGCTCCAGGGTGCGCTTCTGCTCTTCGGTAAGCTCGGCCACTGCCACGCCCAGTCGATTGCTGCTGCGCTCGACACCGGATTTGGTCTGCGAATCCAGCTCCTTGCCTTCCTCGGGAATGGCCCCGACGGTCAGTTCGACATTCTTGCGCTTGCCTTCGCGGATCACTTCCAGATTGGCCTTGGCACCGGCCTTGAGGGCGCCCACCAGGTGCGGCAGGTCGGCGGACATGATGATCGGCTGGCCGTTCATGCTCAGGATCACGTCACCCACTTGCAGGCCGCCCTTGGCCGCCGGCCCCCCTTCCTGGATCTGCGCCACCAGCGCACCGGCTGGTTTTTCCAGCCCGAACGACTCGGCCAGGTCCTTGTTCACTTCCTGGATGACGACGCCCAGCCAGCCACGGCTGACCTTGCCTTCGCTTTTCAGCTGGCTCGACACGTCCATGGCCACGTCGATCGGGATGGCGAAGGACACGCCCATGAAGCCGCCCGACCGGGTGTAGATCTGCGAGTTGATACCCACCACTTCACCGGCAAGGTTGAACAGCGGGCCACCGGAGTTACCCGGATTGATCGGCACGTCGGTCTGGATGAAGGGCACGTAGTTCTCGTTCGGCAAGCTGCGCCCGATGGCGCTGACAATGCCTTGGGTCACGGTGTGGTCGAAACCGAACGGTGAACCGATGGCCACGACCCACTGGCCGGCCTTCAGGTCCTGGGATTTACCCAGTTTGAGCACGGGCAGGTCCTTGCCGTCGATTTTCAGCAAGGCCACGTCGGAGCGTGGGTCGGTGCCGATCAGCTTGGCCTTGAGTTCACTGCGATCAGCCAGGCGCACCAGGATCTCATCGGCGTCGGCGATCACGTGGTTGTT
The DNA here is from genome assembly GCF_036693845.1 of Pseudomonas sp. MS646. Classification (NCBI taxonomy): domain Bacteria; kingdom Pseudomonadati; phylum Pseudomonadota; class Gammaproteobacteria; order Pseudomonadales; family Pseudomonadaceae; genus Pseudomonas; species Pseudomonas sp. MS646. The sequence continues at coordinate 1,571,756 of NZ_CP144763.1, read as the reverse complement.
GGTCAGAATGTAGCCATCAGGCGAAATGATGAAGCCGGAACCCAGGGATTGCGCCTCACGCTGGCGACCGCCACCCGGCGACCGCGGTTGCGGCGGCATCCCGCGCTCGAAGAACTCGCGCAGCATCGGCGGCAGGCCTTCGAGGTCCGGCATCTGCTGGTCCGATACCCGACGATCCGGCAACTTCTGGGTCGTACTGATGTTCACCACTGCGGGCGACGCCTGCTCGACCAACTGCGTGAAGTCAGGCAACTCGGCTGCCACGGCAGGGACAGCCTGGCCGAGCACAAGCACGGTGGCAAAGATGGAGAGATAGGTTTTCAAGCGTGGTATCGACATACGGCTCCCGTTACGACGAGCATGGTTAAGCGATATGGAGCAAGCAATACCAGGGAAAGATACGCCGGTATTTTTGTTCCGCAAACAGACAAGGCCAGGGCCGAGCGGCTCTGACCTAATAGAAAAAAAACCGTGTTTTTGCAAATGAAAATGCTGACAGGAAGTTTCGGCATTTCGATCAGACCCCGGCGCCATCAGCCTTTCGCGCATTCAGGCCACCCAGCCAATACGCTACTGGGTCGCCGTGACATCGGAACGCATGGACAGCGCGATCCGCTCCGCCGTCCCGATGGGAATCTCGCCAACCACCGTGACCATCATTTCGCCCTGGGGCGTGGTGAGTCGACGGGAGACGGCGGCCGTCGGGCCGAGCTGAGTGCGGGTATCGGTGGCGTTGGCGCCATTCAATGGCTCAAGGAACACCGAGAAGCGCGCCAAGCCATCGTCGTACATCAGGCTGTTGACCAGGACCTTGGTGTCCGGGTCCTTGCGCGCGGTACTGCTGGCCAACTCGAAGCCCGGCGGCAGCCAGTCCGAGTGCCAGGAGGCTTTCACCGCAGCGGCCTTGTCCGGGTCCTGTGCAACCACCTTACAATCAGCCGAGGCCTGCAAATCGGCCTCCGCCGGCGCGGCAACATTCATGCGCGTGAACTGGAACCGTTCGAGCAGTTGCCCCTTGTCATTGAGCAACAAGGACTTGAGCGGCAACCCCGTCTCTTTGTCCAGGTGAAGTTCGAAGCCGTAGCGATGCTGGTCCTTGGGCGTCAACGCAACGATGACCGCCGGACGCCCAGCCACACGCGACTTGCCAATGACGGCAAGGTCATACCAATTCTTGAGTTTTTGCGGATCGAGCGCCCTTGCAGTGCCGTCTGGCGTATTGCCCAACCCCGCGATCAGGGAGCCGCTGACGCATTGAGTCCGTCCATCAATGCGCACGACTTCCTGTGCCGAGCCGTCGAGCTGGAGTAGCCGCTCGCGGACCTTGCCATCCTGGACACGATGCCAGATGTTGTGGGTAGAGAAACTACCGTTGCGCTCGTAAACGAAAGTGCCCTGGAAGCTTTGTTGCTGCTCGGCCTGGCCCAGGCGGTTCAACCAGTCCTGAGCCTCATCGGCATAGGCTGGAACCGTACACCAGCCTCCCAGCAACAGCGCGAATAAAGGTATGGCGCGCAATGGTCGTCCTTAATTAACGGTTTTCCATACTGGCTGCACGGGCATAGGGCAGCGCGCTTTCAGTACCCTTCAAGGCAGCTTGCTGGGCATGCTGACGCAGGTAGTTAGGCAGACGCTGGTCATGCCAGCCAGGTTGGCCTTGCAGCACACCGTTGGTCATCGGACCTGCAGCTTCCGAACCTTCGCTGTAGCCGGCCAGCACTGCCGGGCCCTTGACCTGTGGAGCGGCGAGGCCAGGCTGGGTGGACTGCTGCGCCATTTGCACGCCGGCAATCTCATCCTGGTTGTACAGGCGCACACCGGCCAGTACGGCTACGGTGACCGAAGCGGCAACGGCCAGGCGACCCAGGCTGCGCCATGGTCCGCGGGAGGCTTTTGCCGGTACGGCTTCGTCAGCCAATGCAGAAGAAACGGCCGCAGCGATGTCCAGGCGCGGAAGCAGCAGGTCCTTGTGCATTACAGCCCGAGCGATCTGGTAACGAGCCCAGGTCTCACGGGTTTCAACATCGTCAAAGGCATTCAATACCCGACGCAATTCCAGTTCGTCCGCTTCGTTATCCATCACTGCGGACAGCGATTCCTGCAGGGCTTCACGACTCATGGCGTTCCTCTCTTGGCTATCGCCGCTGTCTTTAGTTTTCCTGCAACAACGGTTGCAGGGCTTTATCGATGGCCTCCCGAGCGCGGAAGATCCGGGAGCGCACGGTACCCACCGGACATTGCATGACGCTCGCAATGTCCTCATAACTCAGACCGTCGAACTCGCGTAAAGTTAAAGCCGTACGCAAATCTTCGGGCAGTTGCTGGATGGTTCGGTGGACAGTGCCCTCGATCTCATCCCGCAGCAATGCGCGTTCCGGGGATTCGAGGTCCTTGAGGCCGTGATCGCCATCGTAGAACTCTGCATCTTCAGAACTTACATCGCTATCCGGCGGCCGGCGGCCGCGTGAAACCAGATAGTTTTTCGCCGTGTTGATGGCGATGCGGTAAAGCCACGTGTAGAACGCGCTGTCGCCGCGAAAATTACCAAGTGCACGGTAGGCCTTGATGAAGGCCTCCTGAGCAACATCCTGCGCTTCATGGGTGTCGTGCACGAACCGCACGATCAACCCGAGAATTTTGTGCTGGTATTTCAGCACTAGCAGATCGAAAGCTCGCTTGTCGCCGCGTTGTACGCGCTCAACCAGCTGCTGATCCTCTTCCTGGGTTAGCATGAACACTCCTCGATAAGCTCGAAGGAGGCTTGCATTACTAATTGTCCGGGCTTGCAAACATAGACTCGGGCTTTTCGCAAAAGTTCTCCCCCTTTCAAGCAAGTTTCCGGCGCACTCTGATCTAGGCACGCACGAAAAACGCAGCACGAGATTCCCCGGCTGCGCGAATAATCTATCGCCGGGCCTGTCGGCAAGGACTTCAATCGAAATCCTGCACACCCAACGCTGCTCCCTTTTGCAGACAACCGTCTATTGAACGTAGGCGCCTGGCAAAAGTTCCCTCTATTTTATAGCGCTGTGAAGTGGACATTGGCCAACCGTGACGGGATAAACCACGCTCTGTCCTCGAAACGGCCGCCTTGTTGCCCACCCATGCGAAACCGCGATCCGACGAAGCGTGCCGCTGTTCCACCACACTGGTACCACATTGCCATGATTCGCCCGGCTATTGTGCCGGTCCCCCCCTCTATATACTAGTGGGCTGCGTGGCTGCGTGACCCGATGAAACGGTGTCCTGCGCCAACCCCGACCCGGGTCGCCTTGAGCGGAAACCATTCGAATGAGCCAACAGTTCCAACATGATGTTCTGGTAATCGGCAGCGGAGCCGCCGGTTTGAGCCTTGCCCTGACCTTGCCGGAGCATTTGCGCATCGCCGTGCTGAGCAAGGGCGACCTGGCCAACGGCTCGACATTCTGGGCCCAGGGCGGCGTCGCGGCCGTCCTGGACGATACCGATACCGTCGAGTCCCATGTCGACGACACCCTCAACGCCGGTGGCGGCCTGTGTCACCCGGACGCGGTGCGCTTTACCGTCGAGCACAGCCGGGAAGCCATCCAGTGGCTGATCGACCAGGGCGTGCCATTTACCCGTGACGAGCACTCCGGCAACGAAGACGGCGGTTTCGAATTTCACCTGACCCGCGAAGGCGGCCACAGCCATCGACGGATCATCCACGCGGCCGATGCCACCGGCGCGGCGATCTTCAAGACATTGCTCGCCCAGGCCCGGCAGCGGCCGAACATCGAGTTGCTGGAGCAGCGCGTCGCGGTCGACCTGATTACCGAAAAGCGCCTGGGCCTGGAGGGTGATCGTTGCCTGGGCGCCTACGTGCTCAATCGCGGCACCGGCGAAGTCGACACCTACGGCGCGCGTTTCGTCATCCTGGCCTCCGGCGGGGCCGCGAAAGTCTACCTTTATACCAGCAACCCCGACGGCGCCTGCGGCGACGGCATCGCCATGGCATGGCGCTCGGGCTGCCGGGTGGCGAACCTGGAATTCAACCAGTTCCACCCCACCTGCCTTTACCACCCGCTGGCCAAGAGTTTCCTGGTGACCGAGGCCCTGCGTGGCGAAGGGGCCCACCTGAAGCTGCCCAACGGTGAACGCTTCATGCAGCGCTTCGACCCGCGTGCCGAACTGGCGCCCCGGGACATCGTCGCCCGGGCCATCGACCATGAAATGAAGCGCCTGGGCATCGATTGCGTCTACCTGGACATCAGCCACAAGCCCGAAGCCTTCATCAAGAGCCATTTCCCGACCGTCTACGAGCGTTGCCTGGAGTTTTCCATCGACATCACCCGGCAACCGATCCCGGTGGTGCCGGCGGCGCACTACACCTGCGGTGGCGTGATGGTCGACCAGCAGGGCCGCACCGACGTGCCGGGCCTGTACGCCATCGGCGAAACCAGCTTCACCGGCCTGCACGGCGCCAACCGCATGGCCAGCAACTCGCTGCTGGAATGCTTCGTCTACGCCCGCTCGGCGGCGGCAGACATCCTGCAACAGTTGCCACAGATCGCCATCCCCGCCGCCCTGCCCTCGTGGGACGCCAGCCAGGTCACCGATTCGGACGAAGACGTGATCATCGCCCACAACTGGGACGAACTACGGCGTTTCATGTGGGACTACGTGGGGATCGTGCGCACCAACAAGCGCCTGCAACGGGCCCAGCATCGGGTGCGCTTGCTGCTGGATGAAATCGACGAGTTCTACAGCAACTACAAAGTCAGTCGCGACCTGATCGAGCTGCGCAACCTGGCCCAGGTGGCCGAACTGATGATTCGCTCGGCCATGGAGCGCAAGGAAAGCCGAGGGCTGCATTACACCCTCGACTACCCGAACCTGCTGCCCGAGGCACTGGACACTATCCTGGTGCCGCCCACCTACGTCGACTGAACCTGAGCCGCACCCGCAGGCGCCGATGAACATCCGGCGCCATCGCGTCGCGCGGCACGCACAGCGAGCGGACCCGCCACTCGCCCCGCAGGCGAAAACGCAGCACGACGATCATCGGCAACGCCAGGCTGTCGGGGCGCAACTGCACCGCCCGCCAACCGTGAGCCGGGCTCCACAGGTGCCAACCGGCCGCATCGTAACGCAAACCACTGAAGGCCTGTCGATGGGTCAACAAGAGCTGTCGCGGCAGGACCCAGGCGCCATGGGCCAGGCACAGCACCACGCCAAGCGCTGCCAACGGGAAAGGGACAGACAGGAGACACAACGAACCCAGGGCGACAGCCTGGGCCAGCAGGTAGGCCGCCAGCAGTTGCCTGGAGGCCTGCCAGCGGCATTCGAAGCGGTTACTTTGGCTGGACACGGTCCAGAATCATCCGAACCATGCGCTGCAGCTCTGGATCGTCGGATTCGCTACGCTCCATGAACCAGCCGAACATGTCCTGGTCCTCGCATTCGAGCAGGCGGACATAGCACGCGCGGTCCGTTTCATTGAGATGGGGATAGACCTCTTTCACGAACGGCACCAGCAACACGTCCAGCTCAAGCATGCCGCGACGGCTGTGCCAGTAGAGGCGATTCAGTTCAACATCTTCGACCATGGAGCGCTCCTCAAATAGAGCGCAAGTATACAGGCCCCGCCGTGGTGGAACAGACAGCATTGGTCGGCCACGACCGTTCCTTTGTGAACTACCCATTTCAAGGGCGCCCCCTTATGATGTCCACCAGACTTTTTACCCTGCGATGTCCCATGGCTGATTCCGCTTTTTTCTGCACCCTGTCCCACGAAGGCGTTCTCGCGGTCCGCGGCGTGGATGCCGGCAAATTCCTGCAAGGTCAATTGACCTGCAATCTCAACTACCTGAGCGACAGCCGTGCCAGCCTTGGTGCCCGCTGCACCCAGAAAGGCCGTATGCAATCGAGCTTCCGCATCCTGCTCGAAGGCGACGGCGTGCTGATGGCGATGGCCAGCGAGCTGCTCGAGCCACAACTGGCGGACCTGAAAAAATACGCCGTGTTCTCCAAATCCAAACTCACCGACGAAAGCCCGGCCTGGGTTCGCTTCGGCCTGGAAAACGCCGACGACGTGCTCGCCGGCCTGGGCCTCGAACTGCCGGCCGACACCGACAGTGTGGTTCGCCATGAGTCGCTGATCGCCGTGCGGGTTTCCCCCGGCCGTGCTGAACTCTGGGCCCGCGCCGAGCAGGCGCCAGCGCTCAGGAGCCAACTGGCCGCGGCACTCGCCGAGAAAGACCTGAACCCGTGGCTGCTGGGCCAGGTCCGCGCCGGTATCGGTCAGGTGATGCCGGCCACCCGTGAGCTGTTCATCCCGCAGATGCTCAACCTGCAAGCCGTTGGCGGCGTGAGTTTCAAGAAAGGTTGCTACACCGGCCAGGAAATCGTCGCCCGCATGCAGTACCTGGGCAAGCTCAAACGGCGCCTGTATCGCCTGCAACTGGACGCCAGCGAACTGCCGGAACCGGGCACGGCGCTGTTCTCCCCGACCCACGGCAGCTCCATCGGCGAAGTGGTGATGGCTGCGCGAGCCGAGCAAAACATTGAACTGCTGGCGGTGTTGCAGGCCGAAGCAGCGGAAGATGGCAACCTGCACCTGGGCGCCCTGGAAGGCCCAACCCTGCAGTTGCTCGACTTGCCTTACGAGTTGGACCGCGACCGCGAGATCCAGCGCTGATCGCAGCCTTTGTCGCAACACCCTAGAGAACCGAAATGAGCGATTTGGCGGAGAAGGTCCAACGGGATTTGGTGGAGGCCATCGATAACGATGACCTGGTGTTGCCAACATTACCGGAAGTGGCCCTGCAGATTCGCCGGGCCGCTGAAGACCCGGAAATCAGCGTAAGCAACCTGAGCAAAGTGATCGGTCGCGACACGGCGCTTTCGGCTCGCCTGATAAAAGTGGTCAACAGCCCGCTGCTTCGCGCCACCCAGGAAGTCACCGACCTGCACACGGCCATCACCCGGCTTGGCGTCAACTACAGCAGTAACCTGGCCATTGGCCTGGTCATGGAGCAGATTTTCCATGCCCGCTCCGAGGTGGTCGAACAGAAAATGCGCGAAGTCTGGCGCAAAAGCCTGGAGATCGCCGGTGTCAGCTATGCGCTGTGCCGCGGCTACACGCAGCTCAAGCCCGACCAGGCGGCCCTCGGTGGGCTGGTGCACCAGATCGGCGTGCTGCCGATCCTGACGTACGCGCAAGACAACAACGAATTGTTGTCCGACCCCGTCAGCCTCAACCATGTCATCGAGACGATTCATCCGGTGCTGGGGGACAAGTTGCTCAGTGTCTGGGAGTTTCCAGAGAGGCTGGTGAAACTGCCGGGCTTGTACCTGGATTTCACCCGGGATACCCGGCAGGTCGATTATGTCGACCTGGTGCAGGTCGCTGCGCTGTATTGCTACAGAGACACCGACCACCCTCTCGGCAAGATCGATGTGTTTGCGGTGCCGTCCTTCAAGAAGCTGGGCATCGACCTGGACAACAAGGATCGCTGCGCGCACATCGAAGAAGCGCGGTCGATGTTTTACTAGCGAGCCGGGTGCGCCGAAGCGCATTGGAATCAGTCCGAGCCCGGTACAAAACTCACCCGCACCTTCAGCCCCCGCTCCTGCCCATCGTGCAGGGTGATCTGCGCCAAGTGAGCGCGGCAGATCTCACCGACGATCGCCAACCCCAGGCCGGACCCGGCCACTTGCTGGTTGCGACGATAGAAGCGCTCGAACACCCGATCGCGCTCGTGCAGGGGAATGCCAGGGCCGTCGTCCTCAACTTCCAGCACCGCCGGCGCGGTGACCCGCAGGATCACGTTGCCGCCCGATGGGGTATGCGCCAGGGCGTTATCCACCAGGTTGCTCAGCAACTCGTTGAGCAAGGTCGGCTCGCCCCGCAGCCACACCGGCTCATCGGCTTCCAGCGCCAACGCCACACCCCGGGCATGGGCCAGCGGCGCCATGGCCATGCCCAGCTCCCGGGCCAGCTGACTCATGTCGAGCAACTGCGCGCCGCCCTCGGCGATGGCGCGGGCGCCGTTTTCGACGCGGGCCATGGACAACAGCTGATTCGCCAGATGGGTCAAGCGGTCGGTGCCTTGGGCGGCGGTTTCCAAGGTTTCACGCCAGGTCGCCGGCTCACTGGCGCGCAAGCCCAGCTCCAGGCGGGCCTTGAGCGCGGCCAACGGTGTGCGCAGTTCATGGGCGGCATCGGCAATGAATTGCGCCTGGCGCTCGAACTGCCCGCGCAGCCGCTCGGTGAAGTGGTTGAGGGCCCGCACCAGGGGCCAGAGCTCATGCTGGACTTCCACCAGCGGCAGCGGACGCAAATCGTCCGGCTGGCGCTCCTCCACCGCCGTACGCAAGCGCTCCAGTGGACGCAATGCGGCACTGACCGCGAACCACACCAGCAGCAACGCCCCCACGGCCAGCATCCCGAGGCGCAGCAAGGTGTCGGCCATCAGGCTGCGGGCCATGCTGACCCGCGCCTCTTCGGTCTCCGCAACGCGAATCTCCGCCATGCCGTTCATGTTCGGCTCGCTCACGGCTTTGAGCAGGCTCACCACCCGCACGTTCTGGCCCTGGTAACTGGCGTTGTAGAAGCGCGCCAGGGCCGGGTAATCGTCGGTGCGTGGCGTACCGGGCGGCGGGCCGGGAAGGTTTTCATAGCCGGAGATCAACTGCTTGTTGATGTCATTGACCTGGTAATAAATGCGCCCGGCGCTGTCATAGGCGAAGGTGTCCAGGGCCACATAGGGCACGTCTGCGCTCAGGCTGCCATCGCGCTGGGAAAGCCCCGCGGCGATGGTTCGGGCCGAGGCCAGCAGCGTGCGGTCATAGGCGGTATCCGCGGCTTCGCGACCGTTCCAGTAGGCGCTCAGGCCGCTGGCGAGCATCAGCACCACCAACAGCAATGCGAGGTTCCAGAGCAACCGCCAGCGCAGGCTGTCGGGCTTATGCATCGCGGTTTTCCAGCAGGTAGCCCAGGCCACGGAACGTCACGATGGCGACGGCATGGCCATCGAGTTTCTTGCGCAGCCGGTGGACGTAGATCTCGATGGCATCCGCACTGGCTTCTTCGTCCAGGCCAAATACCTGGGCGGCCAACTGCTCCTTGCTCATCACCCGCCCCGGCCGGGCGATCAACGCCTCCAGCACCGCCTGCTCGCGGGATGTCAGCGTCAGCAGTTCATCGTCGAGGGTGAAACGACGGGTGTCCAGGTCATACACCAGCCCACCACAGCGCTGTTGGCGTTCGCCGCCCAGGACACTGCGCCGCAACAGCGCCTTGACCCGGGCCTCCAGCTCGGTCAGTTCAAAGGGCTTGGCCAGGTAATCGTCGGCCCCCAGGTTCAGGCCATGGACACGATCCTTGACGTCGCTGCGGGCGGTGAGCATCAGCACCGGCAGGGTCTTGCCGCGAGCCCGCAGGCGCGCCAGCACTTCGAAACCGTCCATGCGCGGCAGCCCGACATCGAGGACGGCCACGGCGTACTCCTCGCTGCTCAAGGCCAGGTCTGCGGCCACGCCATCGTGCAGCACATCGACGGTCAAACCGGTGCTCTTGAGCGCCTGGGCAACGCTTTCGGCAAGCTGCAGATGGTCTTCGACGAGCAGAACACGCATGGGTTATTCCTCGATTCAGGGATGGCCGACGCCATTCTTTGGCGCGGAGTTTACAGCCGCAACGCCCACTGTGAAGCCAAAAAACAGCCTGAAAGGTATTGAAAGGTTAGCGAAAGGTTGGGCCGTTAGAGTCCCGGGACGGACAGTTTCGACTGCCGGTCGCGATGCGGATCGCGAACGAAAAACGCCTCGAAGCGTTTTCGCCGATAAGAACAATAAAAGCGGAGTGTTCATCATGCTGTCCATGCAGCGTCAGGCCACCGTGCCAGCCCACCTTTCCCGCTTCCAACAGACCGTCCTGGCCAGCTTCACTGCTGCCCGGCCTGCCGTTGTTCCATCGCGCCCCTCCCTGCCACGACCTGTGTCGGCCATCCTCGATGAGCAAGGCAAGGAGCCGGAATCGCCCCCTTCGTACCACACACAACAACAACTCCTGTGGAGACAATAATGAGCCTATCACTGCGTAAAGTCGTCCTGGCCGCCGGCTGCCTGATGTTCGCCGGGCAGTTGCTCGCCGAACCCAAGCGCCCCGAATGCATCGCACCGGCCTCCCCCGGCGGCGGTTTCGACCTGACGTGCAAGCTTGCGCAAAGCGCACTGGTCAACCAGAAGCTGCTGACCAAGCCGATGCGCGTCACCTACATGCCCGGTGGCGTTGGCGCGGTGGCCTATAACGCCGTGGTCGCCCAGCGCCCGGCGGACGCCGGCACCCTGGTGGCCTGGTCCAGCGGCTCGCTGTTGAACCTGGCCCAGGGCAAGTTCGGTCGCTTCGACGAAAGCGCCGTGCGTTGGCTGGCCGCCGTCGGTACCAGCTATGGCGCCATCGCAGTGAAGAGTGATTCGCCCTACAAGACCCTCGATGATCTGGTACAAGCCCTGAAGAAAGATCCAGGCTCAGTGGTCATCGGCTCCGGCGGCACCGTGGGCAGCCAGGACTGGATGCAGACCGCACTCATCGCCAAGGCCGCCGGGATCAACCCTCGCGACCTGCGCTATGTGGCCCTCGAAGGCGGCGGTGAAATCGCTACTGCCCTGCTCGGCGGGCACATCCAGGTCGGCAGTACCGACATCTCCGACTCCATGCCCCATATCCAGAGCGGTGACATGCGCCTGCTGGCCGTGTTCGCCGAAAAACGCATCGACGAGCCGGAAATGAAAGACATCCCGACCGCCAAGGAACAAGGCTACGACATCGTCTGGCCGGTGGTGCGCGGCTTCTACCTCGGGCCAAAGGTCAGCGACGAAGATTACGCCTGGTGGAAAGACGCCTTCGACAAGCTGCTGGCCTCCGAAGAGTTCGCCAAGCTGCGAGACCAGCGCGAGTTGTTCCCGTTCGCCATGACCGGCCAGGAACTGGACACCTACGTGAAGAAGCAAGTCGCCGATTACAAGGTGCTGGCCAAAGAGTTCGGCCTGATCCAGTAACCGTCTCTGTTCGCGCGGCGGCGTCGGCTACCCCGACGCTGCCCAGGAGTTAGTCATGCTCACCCTTCAACGTATTTTTGCGGCGGTGCTGTTGCTGGCCTGTGTTGGCCTGGCACTGATGGCCTGGCCTTACCAGGCGGCTTTTTCTTATGAACCCGTTGGCCCACGCGCCTTTCCCCTGCTGATGCTTGGGCTGATGGGCCTGGCTTTGTTGTACATGCTGTTTCGTCCCGCACCGGTCATACACAGCGACGAAGACCCGCAACTGGACCGCGAAACCCTGCAGAAAATCGGCATCTGCATAGCACTGCTGCTGGTGTTCGCCGGCACCTTCGAACCTTTGGGCTTCATCCTCGCCAGCATTTTGGTCGGAGTGCCGATGGCACGCCTGTATGGCGGCCGTTGGGTGCCGAGCGTGGTGATCATCAGCCTGATGGCCATTGGTCTGTATCTGTTGTTCGACAAGCTGATGGACGTCCCCCTGCCCCTCGGCCTGCTCGACGTCCTGGAGAATTGATATGGATACCCTGAATTATCTCGGCCAGGGTTTTGGCGTGGCACTGACGCCTTACAACCTCGTCACCGCATTGACCGGCACCTTGATCGGCACCGTGGTCGGTTTGTTGCCGGGTCTGGGCCCGATCAATGGCGTGGCACTGCTGATCCCGATTGCATTCGCCCTTGGGCTGCCGCCGGAGTCGGCGCTTATCCTGTTGGCCGCCGTGTACCTGGGTTGCGAATATGGCGGGCGCATCAGCTCGATCCTGCTCAACATCCCGGGCGAAGCCTCCACCGTGATGACCACCCTCGACGGCTACCCGATGGCGCGCCAAGGCCTGGCCGGAGTGGCGTTGTCACTGTCGGCGTGGAGTTCGTTCATCGGTGCGTTCATCGCCACCTGCGGCATGGTCCTGTTTGCCCCGCTGCTGGCCAAATGGGCAATTGCCTTCGGACCGGCGGAGTATTTCGTCCTGATGGTGTTCGCCATCGTCTGCCTGGGTGGCATGGCCGGCGACCGTCCCCTCAAAACGTTTATCGCAGCGCTGATCGGCCTGTTCCTGTCCAGTGTCGGGATCGATGCCAACAGCGGCGTGTACCGCTTCACCGGTGACAACATCCACCTGACCGACGGGATCCAGTTCGTCGTGCTGGTGCTCGGCCTGTTTTCCATCAGCGAGATCCTGTTGCTGTTGGAGAAAACCCACCGCGGCCAGGAAGCGGTGAAAGCCACCGGGCGGATGATGTTCAACTTCAAGGAAGCGGCATCGGTATTTGTCGTGAACCTGCGTTGCGGCCTACTCGGTTTCATCATGGGCGTGTTGCCGGGCGCCGGCGCGACCCTCGCCAGTGCCGTGGCCTACATGACCGAGAAGCGCATCGCCGGTGCCAGCGGCACGTTCGGCCAGGGCGACAAGCGTGGCCTCGCCGCGCCAGAAACCGCCATCGGTGGCGCAGCCTGCGGTGCGCTGGTGCCGATGCTGACCCTCGGCGTTCCCGGTTCGGGCACCACGGCGGTGATGATCGGCGCGCTGTCGCTGTACAACATCACCCCTGGCCCGTTGCTGTTCCAGCAACAGCCGGACATCGTCTGGGGCCTGATCGCGTCGTTGTTCATCGCCAACGTCATGCTGGTGATCCTCAACATCCCGATGATCCGCGTGTTCACCCGCATCCTGGCGGTACCGAACTGGGCGCTGGTACCGGTCATCGCCATCATCACCGGCATCGGTGTCTATGCGGTGCACGCCACCACGTTCGACCTGTTCCTGATGATCGGCATCGGCATCTTCGGCTACATCCTGCGCAAGCTGGACTTCCCGCTGTCACCGGTGCTGCTGGGCTTTATCCTGGGCGGCCTGATGGAGCAGAACCTGCGGCGTGCGTTGTCGATTTCCAATGGCGCACTGGAGATCCTCTGGTCGAGCCCGATCACCTTCGGTTGCTGGATCCTGACGGCGATCATGCTGTTCATGCCATTGTTGCGGATCTGGCGTCGTCGCGCCGCCCAACGACGTGCCCTGGCCAATGTCTGAGGCGACTTTTAGACAATGGTGGGGAACACCGCTGGTCGGCCTGGCCGGCGGTTACCTGGCCAGCCTGGTTGGCTGGCCCTTGCCCTGGATGGTCGGCTCGTTGCTGGCGATCATCCTGGTGCGCTGCCTGACACCCTGGCAGTTGAAGGAAATCCCCGGCGGCCGCAAATGCGGCCAATGGGTAGTGGGTATCGGAATCGGCCTGCACTTCACGCCCCTGGTGATGGAGCAGGTCCTGGGCCACTTCGGCCTGATTTTTTTTGGCGCGCTGATCACCAGCGTGTCCAGCGGGGTGAGTGTCTGGCTGATGCGCCGCACCGGCGAGGACCGCGCCACCGCTTTCTTTTCCAGCATGCCGGGCGGCTCCGGCGAAATGGTCAACCTTGGCGCCCGTAACGGCGCCGATCTGAGCCGCGTCGCCGCGGGCCAGAGCTTGCGGGTGCTGGTGGTGGTGCTGTGCGTGCCCGCAGCATTCAAGTACCTGTTGGGCGAAGGCTCCCCGGTACAACACGCCACGACCGTGGACTGGCTCTGGTTGGCGCTGCTGTTTCCAGCCGGCGCCCTGCTCGCCTGGATCTGGGAGCGCCTGCGCCAACCCAACCCGTGGCTGTTCGGGCCGCTGCTGGTGAGCGCGGCAGTGAGCATCGGCTGGGACCTGCACATCGGCTTGCCCCACGGCGCCAGCCAGATTGGCCAATGGCTGATCGGCAGCGGCCTGGGTTGTCATTTCAACCGACAGTTCTTCCGGCGGGCGCCGTCGTTCATGGGCCGCACCCTGATCGGCACCGTGTTGACGATGCTGATCGCCAGCCTCGCGGCCCTGGGCCTGAGCACACTGACCCACCTGGACCTGCGCTCACTGACCCTCGGCATGATGCCCGGCGGCATCGCGGAAATGAGCTTGACGGCGGAGACGCTGCAATTGTCGGTGCCGTTGGTGACGGCGTTGCAGGTCATGCGACTGTTGTTCGTGCTGTTTCTGGCAGAACCGTTGTTCCGTTACTGGATACGGCGCCAGGGGCAGGGCTGATTGTCTGCGGTGTTTTCTTCGCGAGCCTGCTGGCGAACAGGCCCCGAGGACGAACACTCAGACCGGCGGCAATCGCCAGTCGATCGGCGCCTCGCCGTGCTGTTCGAGGAACTTGTTGGTGCGGCTGAAATGTCCGCACCCCAGGAACCCCCGGTACGCCGATAACGGCGACGGATGCACCGAGGTCAGCACCAGGTGCTTGGTCGCGTCGATCAGTTTCTGCTTGCTTTGCGCATGGGCACCCCACAGCAGGAACACCAGGTGCGGCTGGTGCTCGCTGACCACTTCGATGACCCGGTCGGTAAAATGCTGCCAACCCTTGCCCGCGTGGGCGTTGGCATTGGCGCGCTCCACGGTCATGGTGGTGTTAAGCAGCAGCACCCCTTGGTCGGCCCAGCTTTGCAGGTAGCCGTGGTTGGGAATGTCGATGTTCAGGTCGCGCTTCAATTCCTTATAGATGTTCACCAGCGACGGCGGCGTCGGCACGCCCGGCTGCACCGAGAAGCACAAGCCGTGGGCCTGGCCCGGGCCGTGGTACGGGTCCTGGCCGAGGATGACCACCTTGACCTTGTCCAGCGGCGTGGAGTTGAGGGCGTTGAAGATCAGCGATGCCGGTGGGTAGATCTCCTTGCCCGCGGCGTACTCCCGACGCAGGAATTCGCGCAACTCTGCCATGTAGGGCTGGTCGAACTCGGCACGCAGTGCCTGCTTCCAGCTCGGTTCGAGTTTGATACGGTCATCAGCAGTCATGATTGCACCCGGTAGAAACAATGGGCGCACCCTAGGAAAGCCTACATGGCTTGTCAATTGATCTGACACAGAACCGGCACTTTCCCACGCAACGGTCATACTGAACATTCAAATTTCGGATCGAGGTCACGATGAATCTGCACTTCGAAGAACTGACGGGTATCACAGGAGCGCGCATCGGCGTCGCCACCCTGGATGCCGAAAAAACCCTGAACGCCCTGTCCCTGCCGATGATCAACGCCCTGCGTGACCGTCTCGATGCCTGGGCCAGAGAACCGCAAATCGTCTGCGTGCTGCTGCGTGGCAACGGCGCCAAGGCCTTCTGCGCCGGCGGTGAAGTCCGCAGCCTGGTGGAGGCCTGCCGGGCCAGTCCCGGTGAAGTGCCGCCGCTGGCGGCGCAATTCTTCGCGGCGGAATACCGGCTGGACTTCAACCTGCACACCTACCCCAAACCTCTGCTGTGCTGGGGACATGGCTACGTATTGGGCGGCGGCATGGGCCTGCTGCAAGGCGCCAGCACGCGCATCGTCACGCCCAGCAGTCGCTTGGCGATGCCCGAAATCAGCATCGGCTTGTACCCGGACGTCGGCGCCAGTTGGTTCCTGTCGCGCCTGCCGGGCAAGCTCGGCTTGTTCCTCGGCCTGACCGGCGCCCACCTGAACGCTCGGGATGCCCTCGACCTGGGCCTGGCCGACCGTTTCCTGTTGGACGAACAACAGGACGACCTGATCGAAGGCTTGTTGCAGCTCAACTGGCAGGAACAGACCCAGATGCAGCTCAACAGCCTGTTCAAGGCCTTGCAGCAGGAAGCCATCGCGCAACTGCCCGAAGCCCAATGGCTGCCGCGCCGGCAGAAAATCGATGAGTGGCTGGACGTCAGCGATGTGCGCTGCGCCTGGAAAGCACTGAGCCTGCTGGTGGACCACCAGGACCCGCTGATCGCTCGGGCAGCCCGGACAATGACTGAAGGTTCGCCCCTGACCGCGCACCTGGTCTGGGAGCAGATCCTCCGCGCCCGACACCTGTCATTGGCCGGTGTGTTCCGAATGGAATACACCTTGAGCCTCAACTGCTGCCGCCATCCGGAATTCAGCGAAGGCGTACGGGCACGGCTGATCGACAAGGATCACAAGCCCCATTGGCACTGGCCGGACATCAACCATATTCCGGAAGCCGTGGTGCAAGCGCATTTCCACAAGGCTTGGGAAGGTCGGCACCCGTTGGCGGACTTGTCCAACGAATAGGCGTTGAACGAGCCCTGTCAGTGCGGGCCACAACGTGGGTGTAAGCCAGGCAAAAAAAAGCGGCGCTCGATGCGCCGCTTCTTATTGCCAGGGGATCAGCGGTGGCCGCCTCTGCCTCGTCCGTCATGATCACCGCGTCCTCGATGATCATGTCCACCTCGATCGTCATTCCAGCCGCCCCGGTCGCGACCGCCCCAGCCATCCCAGCCGCCCCGGTTCGGATAAGGCCGGTAGGCGGCCCGCGGTGGCGCGTAGTAGCGCGGACCTTGTTGATAGTAGCGCGGGGCCGAATAGTAGCGCGGCGCCGGTTGGTAATACCGCGGGGCGTAATAGCCACGTGGGGCCGAATAATAACCTGCGCCCCCGTAGTAGACCGGCGCGGGTGAAGTGTAGACCTCTGAACGGTAGTAGCTCGAGTCTCCGTCGTAGTAGGGCACGCAGGCCGAAAGAGTCAAACCGAGAAACGCAAGGAGCAGCAGTCGTCGATACATGGCGGCCTCCTGGACCGCGAATGGGCCACATCAGCGACGCTGATGGGCGGCAGTCATATTTGGGTGACTGACGAATATTCAGACAGCAAAATCGGAATCTGGTGCGATATGGCAACAACTGGAAACATGTCCCTCGTCGCCCTCTTCCGGTGCGCGGCAGCACCACAAGCAAGCACAAATCCGCCCTCGCCCCTCCTTCCCCAACACCTGCCGTCTCTGGCCCGGGCCTTTGCCGGAGTTGGCACGTCTCTCGCTTTAACAAACCCGTGCAGGAGTCATCACAGGTTCGCGGCACCACAATTTGCAATGGCTGACTAGGGTTCCGGCTCGCTTCTGGCGAGTGGCTGGTCCGAGAGTTGGCGACCTCCAGTTGAGGTTACACGGCGGGACAAAAGCCCGGGAGACAAGCCACCGTTCGCGGTGCCGCGTTGCTCCTGTCCGCCCTTGATCAACTGGAGAACCACCATGCTCAAGCTTCGTCTGTCCGCCTTGCTCCTCGCCGCCCTTTCGGCCCTCGTGAGCTTTTCATCCGCTGCCGCACAAAAAGACCACTTCAGCGTCTGCTGGACCATTTACGCCGGCTGGATGCCCTGGGAATACGCCGGCAGCCAAGGCATCGTCGACAAATGGGCAAAAAAGTACGGCATCAAGATCGATGTCGTGCAGCTCAACGATTACGTTGAATCCATCAATCAGTACACCGCCGGTCAGTTCGACGGCTGCACCATGACCAACATGGACGCCCTGACCATTCCCGCGGCCGGTGGCGTGGACAGCACCGCGCTGATCGTCAGCGATTTCTCCAACGGCAACGACGGCATCGTCCTTAAGGGCGAGGGCAAGAAAGTGGCCGATCTCAAGGGCATGGACGTCAACCTGGTGGAACTGTCAGTGTCCCATTACCTGCTGGCCCGCGCCCTGGACTCCGTCGGCCTCGCCGAAAAAGACCTGAAAGTCGTCAACACCTCCGACGCCGACATCTCCGCCGCGTTCAACACCGATCAGGTCAAGGCCGTCACCACCTGGAACCCGATGCTCTCGGACATCAAGGCCCAGCCAGGCGTCAGTGAAGTGTTCAACTCCAGCCAGATTCCCGGCGAGATCATGGACATGATGGTGGTCAATACCCAGACCTTGCAGGACAACCCGGCCCTGGGCAAAGCGTTGACCGGCGCCTGGTTTGAAGTGGTGGCGCTGATGAATGCGAAAAACGCAGCCAGCCAGGCCGCGTTGGAACACATGGCCAAAGCCTCGGGCACCGACCTCAAAGGTTTCCAGGCGCAACTGGACACCACCAAGTTGTTCGCCACCCCCAAAGAAGCGCTCAACTTCGCCACCAGCGAACAACTGCCCGCCACCATGGGCAAGGTGGCCGAGTTCTCCTTTCAGCACGGCTTGTTGGGCGAAGGCGCCAAGGACACGAACGCGGTCGGCATGACGTTCGCCAATGGCGTGACCCGCGGCGACAAGGCCAACCTCAAGCTGCGCTTTGACCCGACCTACGTACAGCTGGCCGCCGACGCCAAGCTGTAAACCGGAGGACCTGGCATGCGCCTGATCAACCGCTACCCGGATCGCCCCAGCCGCTTGTTGCTGGTGATCCTGCCTTTCGCGCTGGTGTTGTTCGCCTACTTCATGGGCTCGGCCGAACGGTTGACGGACAATCCCAACGACAAACTGCTACCCAGCGCCGTGCAAATGGCCGATGCGGTCAAGCGCCTGGCCTTCACCGCTGACGCCCGCAGCGGCGAGTACCTGCTCTGGCAAGACACCGGCTCAAGCCTGCGCCGGTTAGTCATCGGCCTGGGCATCAGTGCCCTGGCCGGGCTGTGCCTGGGCATGGCCGCCGGCACGTTGCCGCTATTGGGCGCGCCGTTATCGCCGCTGCTCACCGTGGTGTCGATGGTGCCGCCGCTGGCTATCCTGCCGATCCTGTTCATCGTCTTCGGGCTGGGAGAGTTGTCCAAAGTGATGCTGATCGTGATTGGCATCACCCCGAGCCTGGCCCGGGACCTGGAACAGCGCGCCCGGGAAATCCCCTCCGAGCTGCTGATCAAGGCCCAGACCCTCGGCGCCTCGACCTGGACCCTGATGCTGCGGGTGGTGCTGCCGCAATTACTGCCACGCCTGTTGATTTCCCTGCGACTGATGCTCGGTTCGGCCTGGCTGTTTCTGATCGCCGCCGAAGCCATCGCCTCCACCGATGGGCTGGGCTATCGGATTTTCCTGGTGCGCCGTTACCTGGCGATGGACGTGATCTTGCCGTACGTGGTGTGGATCACCCTGCTCGCCTGGCTGATGGACTGGGGCCTCAAGCGCCTGACCCGGCAGGCGTTCCCCTGGTATGAGGGGGCGAAGGCATGAGCTTCATTACGGTGAACAACGTCTGGCAACAGTACGGCGACCAGGTGGTACTGGAGCGCTTGAACCTGAACGTCGCCGAGGGTGAGTTCTGCACATTGGTGGGGGCCTCGGGTTGCGGCAAGTCGACCTTCCTGCGATTGCTACTGGGCCAGGAGTGCGCCAGTCGTGGACAGATTCTCCTGGACGACGCCCCCTTGTCCGGCGAGCCGGATATGAGCCGGGGCGTGGTGTTCCAGCGCTACTCGGTGTTCCCGCACCTGAGCGTGCTGGACAACGTCGCCCTGGGCCTGGAGTTGCCGCGCTCGCCGCTGCTGGGCCGTCTGTTCGGCAGCGCCAAGCGCCAGGCCCGGGAAGAAGCCGCACAGTTGCTGGACAAGGTCGGACTCGGCCATGCGCGGGATAAATACCCGGCGCAACTGTCCGGGGGGATGCAGCAGCGACTGGCCATCGCCCAGGCACTGATCATGAAGCCGCGCGTCCTGCTGCTGGACGAACCCTTCGGCGCCCTCGACCCGGGCATTCGCAAGGACATGCATGCCTTGTTGCTGGAGCTGTGGCGCGAAACCCGGCTGACCGTGTTCATGGTCACCCATGACCTGAGCGAAGGTTTCAGCCTCGGCACGCGCCTGCTGGTGTTCGACAAAGTCCGTGTCGATCCCCACGCCCCTGGCGCCTATGGCGCACGCATCACCTACGACATTCCATTGAACAGCGACCGCCGCACCGCCCGTGCCGCCGTCGACGCCCTGCCCGCCGAACTGGCCGGCACATTGCGTATCGCTTGAAAGGAGTTTTTCCATGACCGATTCGACCCGCTTGTTTACACCCTTCGCCGAAGAACTGCTGCCCGGCGGCGGCCACCGTTCGTTCGTGCTCAAGCGCGGCCAACTGCTGCGCCTGACCGATCTGCGCGGCGGGGCCAATGTGAGCCTGACGCTACTCAATGCCAACGAGAAAACCGAACGCCTGAACCTGCCTGACAGCCTCAAATGCCAACACACCGCCAAACTCACCGCCGGCCACTGCCTCTACTCGGACATGGGCCGGGTACTGGCGGCAATCACCGCCGACACCTGCGGCTGGAGCGACAGCCTGGGCGGTGTGCTCTGCGCCGAGGAAGTCGCGCAAAAGTACGGTCAGGGGCGCTATCAGGAACTGCGCAACGGCTTCTTTCGCAACGGCACCGACAACCTGTTGGTGGAACTGGGCAAATGGGGTCTGGGCCTATCCGACCTGTTGATGACCCTCAACCTGTTCAGCCGGGTCAACGTCGATGAGGCCGGCCACTTTCACTTCGTCGAAGGCCATTCCAAGGCCGGCGACTACATCGAGCTGTACGCACCGATGGACACCCTGGTGGTGCTGACCGCGCTGCAACACCCGATGGACCCGAACCCGCAATACGCCCCGCAACCGCTCAAGCTCAGCTGGATGAACGCCGATGCCAGCGTCGCCGAGCACTGCCGCCTTTCGCGCCCGGAAAACCAGCGCGGCTTCATCAACACCGACCGCCTGTTCGCCTGAGGATCGCTGCCATGTCACTCGCCATCGCCACCGCACACAAACAACCCGATACCGCCGTCTACCGTGCCACGATTCCCGCCGGGGAACCCTGGCTGGTGGAGGTCAAGGCAGGCCAGACCCTACGCATCCTCGACCTGGAAGGTAACCAGGCAGTCGATACGCTGTTCTACAGCCTGGCCAACCCCAAGGAGCGCTACGACGTGCAGCGCACCCTGCGCCGGCAAAACAGCGTTTATTTGAGCACCGGCAGCGTGCTGTATTCCAACCTCGGCCACCCGATGCTGACCATCGTCGAGGACACCTGTGGACGCCACGACACCCTCGGCGGCGCTTGCGCCCAGGAAAGCAACACCGTGCGCTACGCCCTGGAAAAACGCTACATGCACAGTTGCCGTGACAATTATCTGCGGGCCTGCGCCCACGATGGTCGCCTGGGCAAGGGCGATATCGGGCCGAACATCAACTTTTTCATGAACGTGCCGGTCACCGCCGACGGCGGCCTGACCTTCGAAGACGGGATCTCGGCGCCAGGCAAATACGTCGACCTGCGGGCCGAGATGGATGTGATCGTGCTGATCTCCAACTGCCCGCAACTGAATAACCCCTGCAACGCCTACAACCCCACGCCAGCGGAGCTTTTGATATGGAACTGAAACTCACCTGCCTGCGTCGCTGGCTGTTCACGCTGTGCCAGAGCCGATCGGGGCAATGCATCAAACAGCACTGACACCCAAAACCTCATGTGGGAGCGGGCTTGCTCGCGAAAGCGGTACGACAGTGACATTGATGTTGACTGACTCACCGATTTCGCGAGCAAACCCGCCCCCACAGGGGTCAGCGGTGTTTGTAAGATTGATTATTTCGCTCACGGGGACGACCCCGGTGGCCATCGACAACTGCGGGACGGCCCGCATCCCAGTTCAGGCAGCACGCATGCCTGAGGGGGCAATGCCATGTTCGAAAAAATCCTGATCGCCAACCGTGGAGCCATCGCTTGCCGCATCCTGCGGACCTTGGGCGAACTGAAGGTCCAAGGCGTGGCGGTGTATTCCCAAGCCGATGCCGCCAGCCTGCATATCTTGCAGGCCGACGAAGCCCACAGCCTGGGCGAAGGCGCGGCGGCCAATACGTATCTGGCGGTGGACAAGCTTCTGGCGATTGCCAAAAGCAGCGGCGCGACAGCGATTCATCCCGGCTACGGCTTCCTCTCGGAAAACGCAGCCTTCGCCGAAGCCTGCGAAGCTGCCGGTATCGCCTTCATTGGTCCGACACCAGAACAACTGCGTGTGTTCGGCCTCAAGCACACCGCCCGCGACCTGGCGCGACAGCACGGCGTGCCTCTGCTCAAAGGCACCGAACTGCTCGACAGCCTCGACGCCGCACTGTTGGCCGGCACCCGGATCGGTTATCCGGTCATGCTCAAAAGTACCGCCGGCGGCGGCGGAATCGGCATGCGCGTGTGCCGCAGTGCCGCCGAACTGAGCGAATCCTTCGAAGCGGTCAAGCGCCTGGGCCAGAACAACTTCAGCGACGCCGGAGTGTTCATCGAGAAATACATCGAGAAGGCCCGGCACCTGGAGGTCCAGGTGTTCGGCGACGGCCAGGGCCAGGTGATCGCCCTGGGCGTGCGCGACTGCTCGGTGCAGCGACGCAACCAGAAAGTCATCGAGGAAACGCCGGCCCCCAACCTGCCCGAAGGCATGGCCGACGAACTCTGCGCAGCGGCGATCCAACTGGCCCAGGCCGTGAACTACCGCAGCGCCGGCACCGTGGAGTTCGTCTTCGACAGCGATGCGGGGCGCTTCTATTTCCTGGAAGTGAACACCCGCCTGCAAGTGGAGCACGGTGTCACCGAGCAGGTGTGGGGCGTGGACCTGGTGCGTTGGATGGTGCAACTGGCAGCCGGAGACCTGCCACCACTGAAAGCGTTGAGCGAGGGTTTAAAAGCCGAGGGCCACGCGATCCAGGCTCGCTTGTATGCCGAGGATCCAGGTCGGGACTTCCAGCCAAGCCCGGGGCTACTGACCGCCGTGAAATTCCCCGAGGCCGATGGCAAACAGCTACGCATCGACACCTGGGTCGAGGCTGGTTGCCAGATCCCGCCCTACTTCGACCCGATGATCGCCAAGGTCATTCGCTGGGCTCCAACCCGCGAGCAGGCCCGCCTGGGCTTGCACCAAGCGCTGGACGAAAGCCAGCTGTACGGCGTCGAAACCAATCGCGACTACCTGCAACAGATTCTCCTCGATGCACCGTTTGCCAACGGCCAGCCCTGGACCCGCTGCCTGGAGACGTTGGTCTACCGTGCCAACACCGTTGAAGTGCTCAGCCCCGGCACCCAGACCAGCGTCCAGGACTATCCCGGCCGCCTCGGTTACTGGGCAGTGGGGGTGCCGCCGTCAGGACCGATGGACAGCCGTTCGTTGCGCCTGGGCAATCGCCTGCTGGGCAATGAAGAAGGTGCGGCGGCATTGGAAATCACCATGAACGGGCCACTGCTGCGTTTCAACTGCGATGCCCGGGTGGCGGTGACCGGTGCGGTGATTGCCCTCACACTCGACGGTGAAGCCGTACCGATGAACACGCCGTTGTCGATCACTGCCGGCTCCACCCTCGCCATCGGCAACATTTCCGGCGCCGGGGCGCGCAGCTACCTGTGCCTGCAGGGTGGCGTACAAGTGCCGGATTACCTGGGCAGTAAAAGCACCTTTACCCTCGGTCAGTTCGGCGGCCATGGCGGACGGGCGTTGTGTACCGGCGACGTGTTGCATCTGGTGCCGCTGGATGAGCAAGCGACGCTGCCGCCAACGAGCGCACCGATCCTGGAACTGCCGAGCGTGCGCCAGATCCGCGTGATCTACGGCCCGCACGGCGCGCCCGAATATTTCACCGAGCGCTACATCCAGACGTTCTTCGACACCGCCTGGGAAGTGCACTTCAACTCCAGCCGCACCGGCGTCCGACTGATCGGGCCGAAACCTGAATGGGTTCGCGCCGACGGTGGCGAGGCCGGGCTGCACCCTTCCAATATCCATGACAACCCCTACGCCATCGGCGCCGTGGACTTCACCGGCGACATGCCGGTCATCCTCGGCCCCGACGGCCCGAGCCTGGGCGGTTTTGTCTGTCCGGTGACGGTGATCGAAGCGGATCTCTGGCAGTTGGGGCAACTCAAGGCGGGGGACAAGGTGCGATTCGTGCCGGTGGATATATCGACCGCGCGCTCACTGGCCCTGAAATGGGCTCCCTGTGGGGGCGAGCTTGCTCGCGATAGCGGTCTGTCGGATACATCAATGCTGAATGTGCCATCGCCTTCGCGAGCAAGCTCGCTCCCACAGGGGATCGTGTCGCCTGTGGTGTTGGATATCGGGCAGGACGATACCCGCCTGGTCGCTCGCTTGGCTGGCGACACTCATCTGTTGCTGGAAATCGGCGCCCCCGAACTGGACCTGGTGCTGCGCTTTCGCGCCCATGCCTTGATGCAGGCGTTGGAACACAAACAATTGCACGGGGTGATCGACCTGACGCCGGGCATTCGTTCGCTTCAAGTGCACTATCAACCCGAACAACTGCCCCTGGCCGATCTACTGAGCCTCGTCGCCGGTGAGTGGGACGCCGTGTGCGCCGCGCAGGACTTGCAAGTGCCGTCGCGCATCGTTCACCTGCCGCTGTCCTGGGATGACCCGGCCTGTCAGCTGGCCATCGAGAAATACATGACCACGGTGCGCAAGGACGCGCCCTGGTGCCCGAGCAACCTGGAGTTCATTCGACGCATCAACGACCTGCCCAACCTCGACGAAGTGCAACGCACAGTGTTTGACGCCAGCTATCTGGTGATGGGCCTGGGGGACGTCTACCTCGGCGCACCGGTCGCCACACCGCTCGACCCACGCCATCGACTGGTGACCACCAAATACAACCCGGCCCGGACCTGGACCGCGGAAAACTCGGTGGGCATCGGCGGCGCCTACCTGTGCGTGTACGGCATGGAAGGGCCGGGCGGCTATCAGTTCGTCGGGCGCACGTTGCAGATGTGGAATCGTTATCGGGACGTCGCCGCATTCGACGGCAAGCCCTGGTTGCTGCGGTTCTTCGATCAGATCCGCTTCTACCCGGTCAGCGCCGATGAGCTGCTGAACATCCGCCGCGAATTCCCCCTGGGCCGCTTCGACCTGAAGATCGAGCACAGCCAGCTCAACCTCGCCGACTACCAGCGTTTCCTGCTGCAGGAAGCCGACAGCATCGCCACGTTCCGCCGCCAGCAACAAGGTGCCTTCGATGCCGAGCGCGAGCGTTGGATCGCCAGTGGCCAGGCGCACTTTGACAGTGAAGAACCGCCCATCGCGCCGAGCGAAGATTCGCTGCTGACCGAAGGTCAACTGAGCGTCGACAGCCACATCGCCGGTAACCTCTGGCAGGTCCAGGTGCAGGTTGGCGCTCGGGTCGCCGTCGGCGATGTGCTGGTCATCCTGGAGTCGATGAAGATGGAAATCCCGCTGCTTGCGCCCTCGGCCGGCGTGGTGCGCGAGGTGCGCGTCCAGGCCGGTTCGGCGGTGCGCGCCGGACAGCGCGTCGTGGTGCTGGAACGTGACTGAACTCAATCAAAGGATTAAGACCATGAACCTTTCGCTTCGCTTGGACGACCTGCGCGATGCCTATCGCAGCGGCGAACTGACGCCGCGCAAATTGCTGTTGGAACTGCGCCAAAAAGCCGCGGCGCTGAACCCGGACTATCACGTGTTCATCCACCTGCTGACGGTCGAGGAACTGGAGCCCTACCTGGCCGCATTGGAAAGCCGCGACCTGGAGAGCCTGCCGCTGTATGGGGTGCCGTTTGCCATCAAGGACAACATCGACCTGGCCGGCATTCCGACCACGGCAGCCTGCCCGGCGTTTGCCTATGTGCCGCCGCGCTCGGCGACCATTGTCGAGCAGTTGCTGGCACTGGGCGCGATCCCCCTGGGCAAGACCAACCTCGACCAGTTCGCCACCGGGCTCAATGGCACCCGCTCGCCCTACGGCGCCTGCCGCAACAGCGTGTTGCCCGACTATCCGGCAGGCGGTTCGAGCGCCGGCTCGTCGCTGGCCGTAGCCCTGGGCCTGGCAAGTTTTGCCTTGGGCACCGATACCGCCGGCTCCGGTCGGGTGCCCGCCGCGCTGAACAACCTGGTGGGATTGAAAGCCACCCTGGGATTGATCTCCACGGCGGGCGTGGTCCCGGCCTGTCGCACACTGGACTGCGTCACCACCTTCACGGCGACGGCCAGGGAAGCCAGCCAGCTATTGGCGCTGACAGCCCGCCCAGACCCGCGTGACGACTACAGCCGCCACAACCCGCAGTGGAACGATGGCTCTGCGTTCGGCGTGCCTCGGCGCTTTCGTTTCGGTGTGCCGCGCCAGCAAGACCTGGCGTTTTTCGGTTGCCCTGAAGGTCCGCAACTGTTTCAGGAAGTCGTCAAACGACTCGAACGCCTGGGCGGCGAAGCCGTGGAACTGGACCTGTCGCCGTTCCTGGAAGCCGCACGGCTGCTTTATGAAGGTCCGTGGGTAGCCGAGCGCTACAGCGTCGCCGGCCCATTGATGGAGCGCGAGCCCGACGCCGTGCTGCCCGTCATTCGTGCCGTGCTGGCGAAAGCGCCTACGGTAGATGGCGTACAGACCTTCCGCGCCCGGTACCGTCTGCAAGCGCTCAAAGCCCAATGCGACCGAGCCATGGACGCGCTTGACTGCGTACTCACACCGACCATCGGCCGGCCAGTGACCCTCGCCGAACTGGCCGCCGAACCGGTACTGCGCAACTCGGAACTGGGTTATTACACCAATTTCATGAACCTGCTGGACTACGCCGCCGTCGCCGTCCCCAGCGCGTTCATGGCCAACGGCTTGCCCTGGGGCGTGACGCTGTTCGGTCGAGCCTTCACCGATCAGTACCTCTTGAGCCTGGCCGATGCCTTGCAGCGTCAACAGGACAAGACGTTGCCCGTTGCCGTCCACCCGGCGCGCCACGACCGGGCGCGGCTGGTCGTGTGCGGCGCACACCTGGACGGGTTGGCGCTGAACTGGCAGCTCAGGCAACGCGGCGCCCGGCTGATCGAGGCCACCCAAAGCTCGCCAGACTACCGCCTGCATGCCTTGCCCGGCGGCCCACCCTCGCGCCCCGGCATGGTTCGGGTTCGTGAAGGCGGCGTGGCGATCGAGGTCGAAGTCTGGGAGCTGCCGAGCAGTGAACTGGGCTCGTTCCTGACTGGCATTCCCGCCCCGTTGGGACTGGGCAAGGTGCAACTGGCCGATGGGCGCTGGGAAAACGGATTCATCTGTGAGTCGTATGGTTTGGAGGGCGCTCAGGACATCAGCCATCTGGGGGGATGGCGGGCTTATCTAACTACCCTTGAGTAAACAGTACCTGTGGCGAGGGGATTTATCCCCTCGCCACAATCTTGCAAACCGGCAAAATCGACTGTCTTTTCCCACAAGGCCACTAAACTGACTTCATTGGGTCTGCGCCAAGGGAATCGCCATGTCGCTCCGTTCGCCGTTGTATTCCCTGTGCAAGCCGCTGCTGGCGGTGGTGGCGCTGCTCGGTACTGGCTTCCTGATCATTACGTTGCTGGGCTATTACGCAGCCCAGGCCTCGATACGCGAGCACATTCTCAGGACGCTGTACCTGAACCTGCTGATCGGCGTGCTCGTGACACTGGCGGTCCTGACCATTGTTTATCGGCTGATCAACGACTACCAGCAACGCATCGACGCCCAGGCCACCCTCGACAGCCTGACCGAATTGCCAAACCGCCGTGGCTTCGATCTGCTGGCCGTGCAAGCCCTGCACGAAGCCCAGCGTGAGCCCAGACCCTTGACGGCGCTGCTGGTGGAACTGGACGACTTCAAGCGACTGGACACCACTCACGGTCATATCGCCACCGATCAACTGTTGACCGGGTTCGCCCGCAGCCTGACTGAGAGCCTGCGGCATTCAGACATCGTCTGTCGCTGGAGCACCGATGCCTTTGTCGTCCTGCTCAAGGACACCGATGGACAGACCGGTCTGAAAATCGCTGAGAAAATTCGTCAGCACATGGAAAAACAGCGCTATTTCTGCAGCGGGAAACAATTGCTGGTCACGGTCAGCATCGGACTGACCACGGTGCAGGACGAAGACACCTTGCACAGCCTGCTGTCCCGGACCGATCATGCACTGCAACGCGCCCGGCAAACCGGCCGCAATCGAACCTGTGTGGAAATGCCTCACTCCAGTTATGAATAAACCCGACCTTTGCCCTGCCTGCGGTGGCAGCAACGACTGCTCGCTGGCCGATCCGAGAACCGTCGATCGGGCCTGCTGGTGTTTTGGCGTAAGCATCGACCCGGCCGTGCTCGAAGCGCTGCCGGCAGCGCTGCGTGATCAATCCTGCCTGTGCCCACGCTGTGCACAGGTTGAAGCCCAACTGCACGCCAAGCCCCGGCCGATCGCGTAAGATGCGCGCCCTCTTCCTGGCCTGAACTGCCCCATGCGCGTTGACCGCTTTCTCAGCAATCTACCCCGATTCAATCGCCAGCAGGCCCGCCTGTTACTGGTGGCGGGCCGGGTGCGGATCGACGGCCAGACCGTCACCGACCCGCACGCCCAGGTGCGTGAGTTCAGTCGTGTTGAAGTCGATGACGAGGTGCTGCAGGCGGGCCGACGTCCACGGTATTTCATGCTGCACAAGCCACCCGGCTGCGTCAGCGCCACCCGCGATCCGCAACACCCGACCGTGCTCGATTGGCTCGATGAACCTGACAAGGACGACCTGCACATCGCCGGGCGCCTGGACTTCAATACCACCGGCCTGATGCTGATCACCAATGACGGCAGTTGGTCGCGCCGCCTGACCCAACCGCAGACCAAGCTGCCCAAGGTCTATTACGTCGAAACCGAACAGCCGATCACCGCCGAGTACGCCGACACCTTCGCGCGGGGTCTGTATTTCGCCTTCGAAGACCTCACCACCCAACCGGCAGGGTTGACGCTGCTGGGGCCGACCACGGCGCGCCTGAGCATCGTCGAAGGGCGTTATCACCAGGTCAAGCGCATGTTCGGCCACTTCGACAATAAGGTGTTGCGCCTGCACCGCGAACGCATGGGCCCCCTGGTGCTGGACCCTGCTCTCGAACCGGGCCAGTACCGCGCCCTGGGCGCTGACGAGATCAGCCTGATCTGAGCCCATTACCGTCGGGCAGAAGTGTCGAACAATTTTCCAAGCGGTACTTGCACAACGGTCGTCCCCCTGCTTGAATCAAACCGTCGGCCGAAATGTGACCGATGAGTCACAACATACTTCCAAGAAACTTTTTGCCGGCCAGAGCCCCCAGGCTCCGCCGTATCCCTCCCGGCAAACTGCCCGCCTACAACAACACCCGTCGACCGCTTCAGTGGATCGACATGGGCCTTATCTTCCAGGCGTATGCCTACCTGTCACATTGCCCGTGCAATCTCATTGCGCGCATACCCGCTTGCCAGGAGTCTTATGACATGAGGCCAGAAATCGCTGTGCTGGATATACAAGGTCAGTATCGGGTTTACACGGAGTTCTATCGCGCAGACGCCGCACAAAAGACCATCATCATGGTCAACGGCTCGATGGCCACGACTGCGTCGTTTGCACAGACCGTCAAAAGCCTCCATCCGCAATTCAACGTTGTGTTGTACGACCAGCCCTATGCGGGTAAGTCAAAAGCGCACAACCGGCATGAAAGAATGCTCACCAAGGAGATCGAAGGGCAGATTCTCCTGGAACTGATCGACCACTTTGCCGCCGAGCATGTGCTGTCCTTTTCCTGGGGCGGCGCCGCCACGTTGAGCGCCCTGGCCCAGCGCCCACAGCGGATTGAAAAAGCGGTGATCAGTTCGTTCTCGCCGGTGCTCAACGCACCGATGCGCGACTACCTGGAGCGTGGCGTGGATTACCTGAGCAACCTGGACCGCGACCGGGTCGGCCACCTGGTCAACAGCACCATCGGCAAGCATTTGCCGCCGCTGTTCAAGCGCTTCAACTATCGCCATGTCAGCAGCCTGGCCGAGCATGAGTACGGCCAGATGCATTTCCACATCACTGACGTGCTCCAGAGCGACCCGCAGTGCTACGTCAACGCGGCGAGAAAAATCAACGTGCCGGTACTGTTCCTCAACGGCGAATGGGATGAATACACCTCGGCCGACGACGCCAGGCTTTTTGCCAACCATGTCCGGCACAGTACGTTCAGCACGGTGCAAGCCACCGGGCATTTCCTGGACATGGAACACAAGGCCGCCTGCCGCGACAGCCGCAACGCCGTGATGAACTTCCTCACGCCGACACACCGCGAAAGCCGTCCGCGCTACAGCTTCGTGCAGGACTACCATGCACTGGCAATCTGAAACGAGTCCTCGCGAGCAAGCCCCGCCCCGCGCCAACAAAACGGGGTTTGCCCGCGAAAGACCGCTTTGATCCAAGGCCTGCGTAGACGAGCGCACGCGCATCAGGCAAAGAAAAACTTCAAATCCCCGCCCACATCTGGTACAAAGTCAGCCGCTCTGAGCGGGTGTCGTATAATGGCATTACTCCAGCTTCCCAAGCTGATAACGAGGGTTCGATTCCCTTCACCCGCTCCACATTTACTTTCCCTGGATATCCAAGTCCGGGAATGCCTGCAACCCAAAGCGCTGAACCTGTTTTTCCTCAAGCGCACACTCCAGTGACATGAGATGGCCTGAATAAGGCTTCTGCGGTGCGCGCCCCAGCTTGGCGCACGTCTCCAGGTAGTCAGTCACCGCCTCCTTGAACGCCGCTCGAAGCTCGCTGACAGATTCGCCGTGAAACCCGACGACATCCTTGATCCCCGCGATATGGCCTACAAACAGACCGTCCTCGTCACTGTAGTCAATCCGAGCGGCGTAGCCTTGATAATTCATAACGTTCACGGGGTGACTCCTGTGGATAGCAGACACCTTCCGCTTGGCTTGTAGGCAGAATCCGAGAACTGCACATCACAACACCGGCTGGTTGTTATCAATTGATCGGCCCGGGGCCTCTCGCAAATAAACCTGTGGGAGCGGTGCAAATGTAAGCAGAATTTTCAACGCGTCGTTGCTGTCTCACCAGACAGGTGAATCCCATTAAGGAACACGGCAATGAACTTCGCAAAAATCGCACAGAAGCTGGCTCTATGGGCGGGAAGCCCGAAGACGTTCTTGGGCGCCATTGTATTACTGGCGCTTTGGGCGATCAGCGGACCCTTTTTCCAGTTCAACGACACCTGGCAGCTGATCATCAACACGTCGACGACGATCATCACCTTCCTGATGGTATTTCTGATTCAGAACACGCAGAACCGCGACACAGACATCTTGCACCTGAAGATCGATGAGTTGTTGCGAGCCACGGCGGAGGCGCAGAACGCGATGCTCGGTCTCGAATCGCTGGACCTCAAGCAACTGGAGGCATTGAGGAAGCACTACCAGACGATGGGCCAGGGCGAGGTCAAGAACCTTGAAGGCCTTGAGCAAAAAAGCAACGTTGACCTGAATCAGTGCTGATACGAAGACGCGAGGGGCGTGATGCCCCTCGCGTCTTCCCGGCCACCGTCAAGGCAATGGATGTCGCCCTCACGTCAAAAGGTGCAGCGGCTCAGCGGCTGGCTTGCAGCGCCCTGGCCATCTCCAGATGGGTTTGCAACTTGGGCAGGGTCTCATCGGCGAAGGCCTTGATCTCAGGCACTTCGGTGGTCTGGGCCTGCTCCTGGATCTGGGTAATGGCCTCCTCTGTGGCCTTGACCTGGCTGGCGGCATAGGCGGCCTCGAACGACTCGCCCTCCTGCACCTGCGGCATCAGGGTCTTGGCCTTGTCAGCCATTTCCTCCCGAGGCGCGACGGGCAAGTCGAGCTTCTTCGCGATCTTCGCCAGGTGTTGGTTGGCGGTAGTACGGTCGTTGATCACCATGATGGTGTAGTCCTTGACCTCCCTGGACTCAGCCTTGCCATGGGCCATGCGGCTGGCCTCGATGTCGGCCATGCCCTTGGCGGAAGCGTCGTTGATGAATTCGGCAGGCGATTGGGCCCAGGCACTGTTGGCACCCAGGCCCATCAACACGACGAGGCTGGTGGTGCGAAAAAAGGTGGCCATCCGGTTCATGGTCGCGCCCTCCTCAATTGAACATTCGGCAGCGGCCCCACCACGGGACCTGCCAGGGTTTCGAAAGGCAAAAGGGCTGAAAAGTTTGATTCAAGTGCCTCGCCGCGACGAACGGCGACCTACGCTCAGTGGCTGAATGCCCGATGGTTCTGACGCTTGGCGGCGTACATCGCCTCGTCGGCATGACGGAACAGCGCCACATCTTCGACCCCATGGTCGGGAAAACAAGCGACCCCGATGCTCGGCTCGATGCTCAGGCAATAGCCGTCCAGCCGCAGCGGCTGACTCAGCACCTGGCGGATTTTTTCCTGCACGCGGTGAGCATCGTCCAACGCTTGGATGCTATGAAGCAGCACCACGAACTCGTCCCCGCCGATGCGCGCCACGGTGTCGACATCCCGTATAAAGCCCTTGAGACGGCTGGCCACCGCTTGCAACAACAGGTCGCCTACACCGTGGCCGTAGGTGTCGTTGATCTGTTTGAAGCGATCGAGGTCGATGTACAGCAAGGCCATGCGCCCCGACACGGCACGGGCGCTGGCCAGTGCAGCCTTGAACCGGTCACGCAGCAATTCACGGTTAGGCACCTGGGTCAACTGATCGTATTGCGCCATGTGCTGCAACCGGGCATGCAATTGCTGGCGTTCGATGGCGATGGTGATTTGAGCGCAGACGTATTGCAGCAGGTCCTTGTCCTGCTCGGTGTAGCGCTCGTTGTCCGGGGCACTCTTGACGATCAGCGCCCCGATCGTGCCGTTCTGCGAGTTCAACGGCACACCGAGCCAACAGGGCGCGCCCGGCTGCGCCACGAGGTCGCAGAACCCCGACGGCAGTGAGCTGCAACCGGGCGTCAACAGGATCGGCTGGCCGCTGCGGATCACCTCGGCGCACAAACGCCCGGTCATCGTGCCGGGAAGCTCGGGCTGCTGCTCCAGGTCGTCGACGTGATAGGCGAAGTTCAACTGCGCGCATTGCTCGTCGTACAGCGCCACCGAAAAATTCAACGCCGGCAGCCATTCGCCGATGATCTGGTGGACGCGCTTGAACAGCGCCAACAGGTCCGCCGCCGCATGGGCGGCCTCGGAAATCGCATACAACGCCGCCTGGCGCGACTCTGCCAGCTTGCGCTCGGTGATGTCGCGCGCCACGGCGATCCGCAATTGGTCCACCGGCGACCAGCGCGCCGACCAGAGGATGTGCACCACCCGGCCATCCTTGTGCAGGTAGCGGTTCTCGAAATTGAGCTTGGGCTCCCCGTTCATGATCTCCCGCGCGGCCTCGAGGGTACGCTGGCGATCGGCGGGGTGCACGAGGTCGATCATCGCCTGCCCCATCAATTCCTGCGGGGTATAGCCGAAAATGCGCTCGCAGGCAGCACTGACAAACACGAAGCGCCCCTGGCCATCGACCGCGCACACGGCGTCCAGCATCAGGTCGATGTAACTGGCCAGCGGCGTGTGGCTTCGGGTGTCCATGGTGCTGGAGTCATCCGGGTGAGTGCAGCGGTAAAGGGGCGAAAGTCATGATGAGGATAGCGCAGGTGACCGAGGCGCAAGCCACGCCCCCCCATTAAAGAATAGAGCCCCCCAGCCCGCAGAGCATAACCTGCCGGCACCTCGCACTCGCAAATGGATTTGCCGTCCAGGTTCCTAGGCAAACTCCTACGCAGAAGTCTCCAGTAACACTCAAACATGCCGGAAACGACCGATTCAAAGCCTATGGCCCTGCGCTGTAAAGTCTGGAAACACGGCGACGAAACACGCCACGGACAGCGTCGTGAATCAAGGAATGTGATCGAACCATGAACCAGACTGCACACCCCACCCATCGCTTCACCCACTACCGTAAAGTCATTTCCCTCGCGGATCAGGATTGGCAATGCGCTGAAGCCGGAAAAATCTCAGGGCTCAATGTCGAGGTCAAGACGCCCAATGTCCTGGTCGACCAATATGGCCGTACCCTCCATCACTTCTGCACCACGTCCTACCTGGGGCTGGATTACCACCCGGCCTTGCTGGATGGCGCCATGACCGCCCTGTGGGAAACCGGGACCTTGCGAGTCGCCAACTCCAGGAACCGCTGCAAGCTGGCGATCCTTGCGCAGTACGAGACCCAATTGTCGGAGCTGTTCGGCGCCAGTTGCCTCAGTGCGCTGTCGTGCAGCGCGGCGAGTGCCGGAATCCTGCCGCTGCTGGCCAGCGGTGCCTTCTCGGACAATCGATCGCCCGTCATGGTGTTCGACAAGCTGGCCCATTATTCGATGAATCACATCAAGGCGGCCTGCGCCGATGAAACCCAGGTGCTCACCTGTGCGCACAACGACATGGACTTCATCGAGGACGTGTGCAAGCGCCAGCGCAACGTGGCGTACGTGGCCGACGGCGCCTACAGCATGGGCGGCCTCGCGGACCGGACAGCCTGATGTACCTCAAGCAACGGTACGGTCTGTTTCTCTACCTGGACGATTCTCATGCGCTGTCGGCCGTCGGGGAGCGCGGCATGGGCCTGGTCCGCTCGCGCCTGCCCGCCTTGGACGAGCGCACTCTGATCGTCGCTTCGCTGGCGAAATCCTTCGGGGCCAGCGGTGGGCTGGCGATGTTCGGCAGCGAACGGCACAAGGCGCTGGTGCAACGCTACGGTGGGCCGAGCAACTGGTCCCAGAGCTTGAACGCGGCAGCCATCGGTGCCGGCATGGCTTCGATTCGCCTGCACCACAGCCGCGAGCTCGGCAGCTTGCAGGAGCGTTTGCAGGCTAATATCCGCCTCTTCGACCGCCTCGTTCGTACCGAACAGCACGGCAGCCCCATGGCGATCCGACTGGTGCCTTGCGGTGAAACCACCCTGGCGAACAGCCTGGCGACCGAACTGGCCGAACGAGGGTACTTCACCTCGGCGGTCTTTTTCCCGGTGGTGCCCCAAGGCAAGGCTGCGATCCGTATTACCCTGCGCGCCGATATGGAGCCAAAGGTGATCAGCGAATTCTGCCAAGGCATCACTCAACTGCTGGCTGCCCACGGACGCGACATCCGCCCATGAAACGAGCCTCCTGATGAACAACCGCACCACCCTGATCGTCACCTGCACGACCGTGTTCCTGGCACAACTGGGCATGAGCATCTATTTGCCGGCCCTGCCTGACATCGCCCAGGCCCTGGGAACCGACGCCTCCCGGGTGTCCTGGGGCCTGGCGGCGTACCTGATCGGCATGGCCCTGCCGATGCTGTGGTGGGGGAGCCTGAGCCAGCGGCTGGGGCGCAAGGTGGTGTTGCTGGCGGCATTGGGGCTCTACGGCCTGAGCAACCTGGCCTTGCCGATGGGCAGCAACGCCGAGGCATTCCTGGCGATGAGGCTGATCCAGGGCATCGGCGCCAGCGGTATCTCGGTGATGGCACGGGTGCTGATTCGCGACAGTTTCAGCGGTGACCTGCTGGCCAAGGCCCTTTCATGGATATCCATCGCCTTCGTGGTGGCCCTCGGCATCGGTCAATACCTGGGCTCGTTGATCCAGGCTGCACTGGGTTGGGAGGCGATTTTCCAAGGGTTGGGCGCCACCAGCCTGGTCATGGCGGCGGCGGTCTCCCGGGCCAGGTTCCCGGTGGTGGCGCCGAGCCAGGACAGCCCATCGGCCTGGCGAATCTACGCCCGGATACTCAGGCACCGTCACTTTTTGCGACCGGCATTGGCCGGCGGGCTGGGTTACGGCGTGATCATTGCCTTCAATACCGCAGCGCCATTGATTCTGCAGGAAGGCTTTGACTGGTCGCCCATCGAATACGGGCTGCTGGGGTGGCCGATCAGCGCGGCGTACCTGCTCGGAGCGCTGACGGTCAATGCTTTCGTGCTGCGTACCGGCCAGCAGCGGATGATGGGCTGGGGCATTGCCCTGGTGTTGGCCGGCAGCACGATCATGTTGGTCAGCAGCCTGGCGCTGAGCCACGTCGCCTTGCTGTTCTGGCTGCCCTATTGTTTTGCGGTGTTCGGCCAGTCGGTCAACTACCCCATCAGCCTGTCCCTGGCCAACCAAGGCTCGCCGGTGGCCGGTGCCTATGCCATGGCGTTGAGCGGGTTCCTGCATCAACTGCTGGCTTCGGTGATCGGTGCCGTGGCCAGCCTGTTGCTGAGCCAACAGGCCTGGCCACTGGCGACGTTGTGCGCCTTGCTGGGTGTGGCGGCGATGGCCTGCGTGAGGTCCAGGCCGCCCCAGGGCGATTAGAACGCGCTGCGGAAGATTTCCTCGATCTGGCGCTGGTCCGCCGCTCGGGGGTTGGTCAGGCCGCAGGCGTCTTTCAGCGCATTGGAGGCCAGGACCGGTACGTCATTGAGGCGTACGCCCAATTCACGCAGGCCGGCGGGGATGTCCACGTCCTGGGCCAGGCTGCGGATCGCCGCGATGGCGGCCTGTGCGCCCTCTTCCGGGGTGGCCCTCGGCGCGTCGACGCCCATGGCCCGCCCCACCTCAGCCAGGCGAGCGGCGCACACCGTGGCATTGAAGCTCTGCACATGCGGCAACAGCACCGCGTTGCACACCCCGTGAGGCAAGTCGTAGAAGCCACCCAGTTGGTGGGCCATGGCGTGCACGAAACCCAGCGAAGCGTTGTTGAACGCCATCCCGGCGAGAAACTGTGCGTAGGCCATGTTCTCCCGCGCCGCCAGATCGCTGCCGTCGCGCACGGCCAGGCGCAGGTTGTTGCTGATCAGGGTGACGGCTTTCAGGGCACAGGCATCGGTGATCGGCGTGGCAGCGGTGGACACGTACGCCTCGACCGCATGGGTCAGCGCATCCATGCCGGTGGCCGCCGTCAGGCCCTTGGGCATCGCGACCATCAGCGCCGGGTCGTTCACCGACATCAATGGCGTCACGTTGCGATCGACGATCGCCATTTTCACGTGGCGCGTCTCGTCGGTGATGATGCAGAAGCGGGTCATCTCGCTGGCCGTGCCGGCGGTGGTGTTGATGGCGATCAGTGGCAGTTGCGGCTTGCTGGAACGGTCCACGCCTTCATAGTCACGGATCTGCCCGCCGTTGGTGGCGCAAAGGGCAATGCCCTTAGCGCAATCGTGGGGCGAACCTCCGCCGAGCGACACGACGAAGTCGCACCCGCTCTCCTTCAGCAGCCCCAGCCCAAGCTCGACGTTGGCAATGCTTGGATTGGGCTTGGCGCCGTCGAAAATCACCGCATCGACGTCCTGGACTGCCAGCAGCTCAGCCACCTTGCCGGCCACGCCGGCCTTCGCCAACCCAGCGTCGGTGACGATCAAGGCCTTGCGAAAACCGTAGTTGCGAATGGCGGTCATCGCCTCGTCGAGGCAACCCAGGCCCATGATGTTCACGGCTGGAATGAAAAAGGTGCTGCTCATGGGACACGCTCCTGGAAGAGACCGGATCGGTAGGGGCATACAGGATTGACCGATCAGTCACGGCGTTCCTTGATCTGGCTCAAGAGTTTGTCGTGATAAAGTCGCGCCCTGCCTTTGCCACGTTTTGGATGAGCTTCGCGATGACCGATTTCCACGAATACGACGCCCGGCTTGAAGATTGGGCGGCCCTGCAGGCCAGCACCGACTTCAGCGGCCTGCTGTTGGGCAATGGTGCCAGTCGCGCGGTGTGGGACGATTTCGGCTACGACTCACTGTTCGAAAACGCCCGCACCGTCGAGGAAAAGCCCCTGAGCCCGTCGGAGTTGAGTGTGTTCGATGCGATGCAGACGCGCAGCTTCGAGCAGGTGCTCGGCGCGCTCAAGACCACCAGCCGCATCAACAAGGCCCTGGCCGTCAGCTCCGCCGCCCCGCGCAACCGCTACTATGCGATCAAGGAAGCGCTGATCAATACCGTGCACGCGGTGCACATCCCGTGGCGACTGGTGCAGCCTTCCACGTTGGCGACGCTCAACCAGGCGTTGAGCCACTACCGCACGGTGTTCACCACCAACTACGACCTGCTCAATCACTGGGCGATCCAGCACGCGCCGGGCACCCTCACCGACCTGTTCACGGGCAGCGATCACCATTTCGACCTGAGCCAGGCGATCACCGACAAACCGCGCCTGCTGTACCTGCACGGCGGCCTGCACCTGGTGCGCAACCAGGACGGCATGGCGCGCAGGTTGAGTTCCACCGAAGGCACGTTGCTGGGCAGCTTCGCCATCAACAACACCCTCAAGACCCTCGACGATGTGCCGCTGTTCGTGAATGAAGGCCCGAGCCAGGACAAGCTCAAGACCATCCGCAGCTCCGACTACCTGTCATTCTGCTACGACCAGTTGCTGCATCACGGCGACAACCTGTGCCTGTTCGGCCATGCCCTCGGCGAGCAGGACCGGCACATCGTCGACGCCCTTCGCCTGGCGGCCCCCAAGGTCGTGGCGATCTCGATCTACCCGCGCAGCCAGGCGTTCATCCAGCACCAGAAGCGCCACTACGCCAACGTGTTCCAGGGGTTGGCGGTGGAGCTGCGGTTCTTCGACGCCAAGAGTCATCCCCTGGGCGATCCGAAGCTGGCGGTGCCGGTGGAGGTTTGACCGCCACCCCCCCATCGTGGCCTAGACGCTGGCGATGCCTGGCGACATGGCTATAACGTGATCGCCGTGCCCAGCAAGGTCAGGAACCCCGCCAGCCAGTTCGGATGTGCCGGCCAGGCCGGAGCGGTCGCCAGGTTGCCCTGGACATGGCCTTGAGTCACCGGAATGTCGATGTAGGTGCCTCCGGCCAGCCGCACTTCCGGGGCGCAGGCCGGGTAAGCACTGCATTCGCGACCTTCGAGGATGCCGGCGGCCGCCAGTAATTGCGCGCCGTGGCAAACCGCCGCGATCGGCTTGCCGGCCAGATCGAAATCCCGCACCAGTTGCAGCACCGTTTCATTCAGGCGCAGGTATTCCGGCGCACGCCCGCCCGGGATCAGCAATGCGTCGTAGTCGGCGGCGGCGACAGTGGCGAAGTCATGGTTGAGGGCAAACAGGTGCCCAGGCTTTTCGCTATAGGTCTGGTCACCTTCGAAATCGTGGATCGCCGTGCGCACCGTCTGCCCGGCGTTCTTGTCCGGGCACACCGCGTGCACGGTATGGCCGACCATCTGCAAGGCCTGGAACGGCACCATCACTTCATAGTCTTCGACGTAATCGCCGACCAGCATCAGGATTTTCTTGGCGGCCATGGTTGAGCTCCTTTGTATGCGAGAAGGGTGAACGCATTAAAGGTAGCCCGGTGGCCCGGCCGTGCAGCGCCAACCCGGCATTACCGGACGGGCTGCACGACGAGAGAGAAACAGGCCTGCTCGCGATGGCGGAGTATCAGCCCACGGCAATGGGGCTGATGTACCGCTTTCGCGAGCAAGCTCGCTCCCACAGGGGCGGCGTCAGAGGTGTCCATCCGCGCGCAGCAGGGTCTCCAGGCAATGCTCGGTGACGTGATAGAACGCCTTGAGTTCCTGGATCTTGCGCAGCAGTTCGGTCGTATCGATGGGTTCGGCGCGCTTGACCGCCAGGATCATCTTGTTCTTGTTGGTGTGTTCCAGGGAGATGAACTCGAACACCTTGGTTTCGTAGCCACAGGCTTCGAGGAACAGCGCCCGCAGGCTGTCGGTGACCATTTCCGCCTGCTGGCCCAGGTGCAGGCCGTATTGCAGCATGGGCTTGAGCAAGGCTGGGCTCTGGATCTGCAGGCGGATCTGTTTGTGGCAGCACGGCGAGCACATGATGATCGAGGCGCCGGAGCGAATGCCCATGTGGATCGCGTAGTCGGTGGCGATGTCACAGGCGTGCAAGGCGATCATCACGTCCACCGCGCTCGGCGCGACGCTGCGCACGTCACCGTGCTGGAAGCTCAGGCCCGGATGCTCCAGGCGCGCCGCCGCTTCGTTGCACAGCTTGACCATGTCTTCGCGCAGCTCGACACCGGTGACCACGCCCTCGGCCTGCAAGGTGTTGCGCAGGTAATCGTGGATGGCGAAGGTGAGGTAGCCCTTGCCCGAGCCGAAATCCGAGACCCGCACCGGCTTGTCCAGGGCCAGGGGCGAAGACGTCAGCGCATGGCTGAACACCTCGATGAACTTGTTGATCTGCTTCCACTTGCGCGACATCGCTGGGATCAGCTCGTGCTTGTGGTTGGTCACACCCAGGTCGGCAAGGAACGGCCGGCTCAGGTCGAGGAAGCGGTTCTTCTCGCGGTTGTGCTCGCCGGACGGCAC
This sequence comes from Pseudomonas sp. MS646, assembly GCF_036693845.1. Classification (NCBI taxonomy): domain Bacteria; kingdom Pseudomonadati; phylum Pseudomonadota; class Gammaproteobacteria; order Pseudomonadales; family Pseudomonadaceae; genus Pseudomonas; species Pseudomonas sp. MS646. Next base: position 1,531,963 of record NZ_CP144763.1, on the reverse strand, counting down.
CTCACGCAACTGCTGGGGCTTGCTCCTGAACAGCGAAGGCTTGCCCTTCTTGCTGTATTCCAGCTGCGCCTCGTCGGTGACCGCCAGCAGGTGCGCGTTCTTGAACGACGCCGGCAAGAGCGCAGCAACGGTGTCCACCCCTTCGGCCAACGGGAAGTTCTTGGTGATGTCGCGGGTCTTGTAGCGGTAGACGAAGGACAGGCACGGCTGCTCCTTGACCGTCAGCGGCTTGATGATCAACCGCTGGAGGTCCGCTTCATCCCCGACATGCTTGGCCAGTACCAGTTTGATGAAAGCGTTTTGCGCAAGGCTGGTGCGCAACAGCTCGATGAACTGGGCGTGATGATCCGGCGCGGGACGGGCGGGGGTGGCGGTAACGGACATGAACAAGCGGCCTCGGGGCGGGGCGAAACGGGAGTGGTGGGTATTTTAGGGGGGATGGGGTTCGAGGGCACGGGGAATTGGGAAATTAATGTGGCGAGGGGATTTATCCCCGTTGGGCTGCGCAGCAGCCCTCAAAAAAACAGGCGACCAGATCGCTTGGCGTTCCAGCCGTCGGCTCTTTGGGGGGCTTCGCCCCCAGCGGGGATAAATCCCCTCGCCACAACGATGTTCGACAGCAGATCTTCAGCCCAACACCACCAACCGGTTCGGCAATTCATTGCGCGCCTGGGTCACCGGCACGTGTTCCTTGAGCAAGGTGCCGCAGGCTTCGATGCAGTTCACGAAGCCCTGCAACGTCTGGCCCTGGCGCACCTGCTGGGTGAACGTGGCGACGATGGCGTCCCAATGCTTGTTGTCGAGGCGCTTGGAAATGCCCTCGTCCACCAGGATTTCCACGTAGCGCTCGGCCTCGCAGACGAAGATCAACATGCCCGTGCCGCCCACCGTGTGGTGCAGATTCTGTTCGAGGAACTGCCGACGCGCCAGGTTGGAGGCGCGCCAATGCCGTACGGAACGGGGGATCAGGTGCGTGGTGATGCGGGGAATGCGAAACACCAGGCACAAGCCGATGAAGCTGAGCCATTGCACCAGCAGCAAACTGTGCATCGCCAGCCAGCCCGTGAGGTAATGCACCACGCCGGGCACCACCAGGGCCAGCAGGCTGGCCCACAGCAGCGGGATGTAGGCATAGTCGTCGGCGCGGGCGGCGAGCACCGTGACCAGCTCGGCGTCGGTGTCCTGCTCGACCCGGGCAATGGCCTCGGCCACCTTGCGTTGTTCGTGTTCAGTCAGTAATGCCATGGTTAGAAATGCCCGTTCATTATTATTGTCACCAGCCGCCCGACGAACCGCCGCCTCCAAAACTGCCACCGCCCCCGCTGAAGCCTCCGCCGCCCCCTCCGTCGCTGGAGTCACCGCCGCCAAAACCACCACTGGAACCACTGCTACTGGAACCGCTGGAGCTGCCGATGCTTACGGGCAGGATGCCCAGCACCTGGCACACCATCACGGTGATGATAAACAGCATCACCAGCAGGACGAACAGCCACGGGTGCCGCTGGACGAAATCGCCCTCCTGCTGCTCGTCCGTGCTGTACACCGGCGCCGGTTCATCCAGCGGGCTGCCGCCCAGCACCACCAGCATCGCCGACACGCCGTCGCTGATGCCCTTGTTGAAGTTGCCGGTCTTGAACGCCGGGGTGATCACCTGGTTGATGATCACCGAACTCTGGGCGTCGGTCAGGCGGTCCTCCAGGCCGTAGCCCACCTCGATGCGCAGTTTACGGTCATCCCGGGCGACGATCAGCAGGGCGCCGTTGTTTTTATCCTTCTGCCCGATGCCCCAGTGGCGCCCGAGCAGATAGCCGAAGTCCTCGATCCTGGCGCCTTGCAGGTCTGGCACCGTGACGACGACCACCTGCTCGCCGGTCGCCTGCTCATGGGACTTGAGCTGCGCATCCAGTTGCTCGCGCACCGCCGGCTCAAGCAACTGGGCGGTGTCCACCACCCGCCCGGTCAGCGCCGGAAACTTCAACTCGGCCTGGGCCGTGACTGCAAACACCCAGAGCAACAGCACCAGGCCAAATTTCAACACGCGCATTGGAACTCCTGTAGGCGCCGGGTACCGATCAGAACTTCACCTGGGGCGCTTTCTCGGCATCGGGGCTGGTGGCCTCGAAGGTCTGGCGGACCGGCAGGTCGCTGTACATCACGCTGTGCCACAGGCGTCCCGGGAAGGTACGGATCTCGGTGTTGTACTGCTGCACCGCCAGGATGAAGTCGCGACGGGCCACGGCGATGCGGTTCTCGGTGCCTTCGAGTTGCGATTGCAGGGCCAGGAAGTTCTGGTTGGCCTTGAGGTCCGGATAACGTTCGGACACCACCATCAGCCGGCTCAATGCCCCGGACAGTTGATCCTGTGCCTGCTGGAACTGCTTGAGTTTTTCCGGGTTGTCCAGGGTGCTGGCATCGACCTGGATCGACGTGGCCTTGGCCCGGGCCTCGATCACCGCGGTGAGGGTTTCCTGTTCATGCTGGGCGTAGCCCTTGACGGTTTCCACCAGGTTGGGGATCAGGTCGGCACGCCGCTGGTACTGGTTCTGCACCTGGCCCCAGGCGGCCTTGGCCTGTTCGTCCAGGGTCGGGATGTTGTTGATGCCGCAACCGGCCAGCAGCGTGGTGAACAGCATCAGCACCAGCACCTGTAAGCCGCTGCGGTGGTTCAGTCGTAGATTCATCGGGTGAAGCTCTCCCTTGCATGACATTAAAAAACGCGGCCACCTATCGCCTCGGCGTCTAGGGCATAATCTGCCGCCGCACTGGATTCAATCAGGGCGATGGGCTAAAAGATGCGCGGTGCGAAACTAAGTTCAGCCCACCGGGCTCGAAAGTGTGCTGTATTTGACCGAACAACAATAGCCGCTCCTCACATTTTGGCTGACCGGCGTGTGCTCACCGCCCTTTAGGCTTGCGAGAAAACTATTCATGAAGAAGCTGTGTTTGCTGGGCCTGTTTGTCACCCTGGCCAGTCAATCCGTAGTAGCCGACAACCTGCCAGCCCCCATAGAGAACAAGGATGCCTTCATCAGCAACCTGATGAAGCAGATGACCCTCGAAGAGAAGATCGGCCAGTTGCGCCTGATCAGCATCGGCCCGGAAATGCCCCGGGAGATGATCCGCAAGGAAATCGCCGCGGGGAACATCGGCGGCACGTTCAACTCCATCACTCGCGATGAAAACCGTCCGATGCAGGACGCGGCCATGCGCAGCCGGTTGAAGATCCCCATGTTCTTCGCCTATGACGTGATCCACGGCCACCGCACCATTTTCCCGATCCCCCTGGCCCTGGCGTCGAGCTGGGACATGGACGCCATCTACCACTCCGGGCGCATCGCCGCCCAGGAAGCCGCTGCCGACAGCCTGGACATCACCTTCGCGCCGATGGTCGACATCTCCCGCGACCCGCGCTGGGGGCGGACGTCCGAAGGCTTTGGCGAAGACACCTACCTGGTGTCGCGCATCGCCGGGGTGATGGTCAAGGCGTTCCAGGGCAACGGCGCCAACGCCGCCGACAGCATCATGGCCAGCGTCAAGCACTTCGCCCTGTACGGCGCCGTGGAAGGCGGCCGGGACTACAACACCGTGGACATGAGCCCGGTGAAAATGTACCAGGACTACCTGCCCCCCTACCGCGCCGCCATCGATGCCGGCGCCGGCGGGGTGATGGTCGCGCTGAACTCCATCAACGGCATACCGGCCACGGCCAACACCTGGCTGATGCACGACCTGCTGCGCAAGGAGTGGGGCTTCAAGGGCCTGGCCGTGAGCGATCACGGCGCGATCTTCGAACTGATCAAGCACGGCGTCGCCCGGGACGGTCGCGAAGCGGCGAAGCTGGCGATCAAGGCCGGCATCGACATGAGCATGAACGACTCGCTGTATGGCAAGGAATTGCCGGGGCTGCTCAAGTCCGGCGAGATCGAGCAGAGCGACATCGACAACGCGGTGCGTGAAGTGCTGGCCGCCAAGTACGACATGGGCCTGTTCAAGGACCCGTACCTGCGCATCGGCAAGGCCGAGGATGACCCGGCCGACACCTACGCCGAAAGCCGCCTGCACCGCGCCGACGCCCGTGACGTGGCACGCCGCAGCCTGGTGTTGCTGGAGAACCGCAACCAGACCCTGCCCCTGAAAAAGAGCGCGAAAATCGCCCTGGTCGGCCCGCTGGCCAAGGCTCCGATCGACATGATGGGCAGTTGGGCCGCCGCCGGGCGCCCTGCGCAGTCGGTCACGCTGTTCGACGGTATGACCCGCGCCCTGGGCGCCGAGTCGAAACTGGTCTACGCCCGTGGCGCCAACATCACCAGCGACAAGAAGGTGCTCGACTACCTGAACTTCCTCAACTTCGATGCCCCGGAAGTGGTGGACGACCCGCGTCCGGCCCAGGTGCTGATCGACGAAGCGGTGAAAGCCGCCAAGGACGCCGATGTGGTGGTGGCCGCGGTGGGTGAATCCCGTGGCATGTCCCACGAGTCCTCAAGCCGCACCGAACTGAACATCCCGGCCAGCCAACGCGAGTTGATCAAGGCCCTGAAAGCCACCGGCAAGCCGCTGGTGCTGGTGTTGATGAACGGCCGTCCGCTGTCGTTGCTGGAAGAACAGCAACAGGCCGATGCGATCCTGGAAACCTGGTTCAGCGGCACCGAGGGCGGCAATGCCATCGCCGACGTGCTGTTTGGCGACTACAACCCATCGGGCAAGCTGCCGATCACTTTCCCACGTTCGGTTGGGCAGATTCCGACCTACTACAACCACCTGAGCATCGGCCGGCCGTTCACACCCGGCAAGCCAGGCAACTACACCTCGCAATACTTCGACGACACCACCGGCCCGCTCTACCCCTTCGGCTACGGCCTGAGCTACACCGAGTTCAGCCTGTCGGACATGGCCCTGTCGTCGACCACGCTGAACAAGACCGGCAAGCTCGACGCCAGCGTGACGGTGGAGAACACCGGCAAGCGTGACGGCGAGACCGTGGTGCAGTTGTACATCCAGGACGTGACGGGCTCGATCATCCGCCCGGTGAAGGAACTGAAGAACTTCCGCAAGGTGATGCTCAAGGCCGGCGAGAAGAAGGTCGTCCACTTCACCATCAGCGAGGATGACCTGAAGTTCTTCAATGCCCAGCTCAAGTACGCCGCCGAACCGGGCAAGTTCAATGTGCAGATCGGCCTGGACTCCCAGGATGTGAAGCAACAGAGTTTTGAGTTGCTCTGACGTTTACCCTCTGTGGGAGCGGGCTTGCTCGCGAATGCGGTATGTCAGCCGACTGAATGGTTGACTGATACACCGCATTCGCGAGCAAGCCCGCTCCCACCGTTGGATGCTCGGTGTACCGTCAGCCTCGCCGATCCAACAGGTTCACCACCAACCGGTCCACCCATCCCCACAGCCGCTGCTTGAACCGCTTCCACAGCGGTCGGCGCCGCCAGGCGTCGAGGCTGACTTGCAGGCTCTGGCTGAAATCGCGCTCGAAACTCGCCGCCACCGCCTGGCTGAGCCCGGGGTCCAGGGCTTCGAGGTTGGCTTCCAGGTTGAAGCGCAGGTTCCAGTGATCGAAGTTACACGAGCCGATGCTGACCCAGTCGTCCACCAGCACCATCTTCAGGTGCAGGAAACAGGGCTGGTACTCAAAGATCTTCACCCCGGCCTTGAGCAATCGCGGGTAGTAACGGTGCCCGGCGTAGCGCACGGAGGGGTGGTCGGTGCGCGGGCCGGTCAACAGCAAGCGCACGTCGATACCCCGGGCCGCTGCCTTGCGCAGGGAGCGCCGGACGTTCCACGTCGGCAGGAAATACGGGGTCGCCATCCAGATGCGTTTCTGGCCGCTGTTCAGCGCCCGGGACAATGATTGCAGGATGTCGCGGTGCTGGCGGGCGTCGGCATACGCCACCCGCCCCATGCCCTCGCCCGCCGGCGGAACACGTGGCAGGCGCGGCAAGCCGAAGTTGGAAGCCGGCTTCCAGGCGCGCCGATGACGGTTGGCGAGCCACTGGCGGTCAAACAGCAACTGCCAGTCGAGCACCAGCGGGCCGACGATTTCCACCATCACCTCGTGCCATTCGCTGCGATCATCCAGGGGGTTCCAGAATTCATCGGTCACGCCGGTGCCGCCCACCACTGCCAAGCGCTGGTCCACCAGCAACAACTTGCGGTGGTCACGGTAGAAATTGCGCACCCAACGCCGCCAGCTCAGGCGGTTGTAGAAACGCAGCTCCACCCCGGCTTCGACCAGGCGATTGCGCAGGCTGAGGGTAAACGCCAGGCTGCCGTAGTCGTCGAACAGGCACCGCACGCGAACACCGCGCTCGGCCGCCTGCACCAGGGCCTGGACCATCGCCTCGGCACAGTGCCCCGCTTCCACCAGGTACAGTTCCAGCTCGACCTGTTCCTGGGCGCGGGCGATTTCCACCAGCATGCGCGGGAAGAATTGCGGCCCGTCGATCAGCAGCTCGAAGCGGTTGCCGTCACGCCAGGGGAAGACCGGGCCGCTCATGTCAGCGCGCCGTAAAGATCAGCACCGCATTGACCGGCACCGAGAGGCTGATGGCCGACAACCCGGCCAGATGGCGCAGTTTTTCCAGGCCCGGCGCCAGTTCGAAATCCGCGGCGTCGAGTACCACCGGCTCCAGGGTCACCACCTGGAAGCGGCGTTCATCCAGGCGAGTGGCCAGCAGCTCGACGTTGTACTCATGCTGCTTGCCATGCAAGTCCACCGTCAGCGGCAGGCGCAGTTCCAGTTGCGCGCCGTTGGCCAGGTCCTGGATGGGTGCCAGGTCGATCTGCGCGGTGGCCGTCGCTTCGGCAAACTGCTTGACCTCGAACAGCTCGGCGCGCATGCGCTCGTCCCGCAGGGGGATGCCGCTGTTGATGGAGTCGAGTTCCACTTCCAGGCGCGCCAGCCCATTGGGCTGGACTTGACCATGAAGCACCAGGAACCGCTGGACCTCGGAGACATTGCCGTTCTTGCTGCTGATGAACGACAGCCGCGACGATTCACCGTCCAGGTACCAGTTGGCCTGGGCCGGCAGCGCGGCGCAGGCCAGTAGCAAGGTAGCGACGGCGTGGGAGAGAGACCGCTTGAACATACACACTCGGCAGACAGATAAACCTGTGGCGAACCTTAACCGGGCCAGGGCCGCTTGCAAACTGTCTGTTGCAACAGTGAACCGGCTATCCACACATTCCGTGGCGAGGGAGCTTGCTCCCGCTGGGCTGCGAGGCAGCCCCAAGATTACGACCGACTGAAGAATTTGCGAGCGCTGCACACTCGAGCGCAAGCAAGTTCCCTCGCCACAAAAGGCAATCGCCAAAGTCAGCTTTCAGGGCTCCAACCGACACCCCTGCCGCTCTCCCAGCCACCGCGCGCTGTGGCTACGACCCAAGCCGCTGACGGTGACGCGTTTGGCCTCGGGGGTTTCCAGGAATGCGCTGATGGGCACCGACTGTTCCACATAGCCACGGCAATAGTCGGCCGGTTGCAGCATCACGTAGCGGCACGAGCAGTACTCCTTGGCGGTGTAGGCGCTGATGATGTCCGGAAAGACCCGCAGCGCCGTTCGCTCGCGCCAGAGCCAACTGGCCAGCGCCACGAACAGAACCGCCAACAGCACGAGCAGCCAGCGCCGCTTCATGGCTGCACCGTTTCGGCGAACGCCGCCATCGCACGCTTGAGCAGTTCGTTGTGGCGATACAAGCCGTCGCGGTCGTCGCCGTAGCGCACGATTACCAACTTCACGCTGGGAATGACGTACAACGCCTGGCCCCAATGGCCCAGCGCGGCGAACGTATCCGGCGGCGCATCGGGCCAAGGATGGATGGCCGGGTCGGCGGCGCGATTGAGCCACCAATGGCCTCCGGGAACCGCTTCATCCTGGCCGGCCTGGAAGTGGACGAAGGGCTCGCGGTTGAACGCGACCCAGGCCTTGGGGATCAGTTGCCGCTCACCCCAGCGTCCGTCGCGCTGCATCAACAGCCCCACCCGCGCCAGGTCCCGTGCCGTGAGGTAGGCATAGGACGAACCGACGAACGTGCCACTGGTATCGCTTTCCCAAGTGGCGCGGCGAATGCCCAGCGGTTCGAACAGGGCCGTCCAGGGGTAATCGGGATAACGCTGCGGCCCGACGATGTTCCTCAGCGCCGCCGCCAGCAGGTTGCTGTCGCCGCTGGAGTAACGGAACGCCTGACCCGGTGGGCTGTAGCGCTCATGCCGTGCGGTGAACGCCGCCATGTCGTGGCGTCCGCGGGTGTACAGCATCGCCACCACCGACGAATTGAGCGGCGCGTATTCGTAGTCCTCCTGCCAGTCCAGGCCGGACGCCCAGTGGAACAGATCCGCCAGGGTCATCGTCGGCTGCTGGTCCAGGGCCGGGTAATACCGGGCGGCCGGGTCCTGCAGATCGAACAACCGCTCCCCGTAGGCCACGCCGAACAGCGTCGCCAGCAGGCTTTTGCTGATGGACCAGGTCAGGTGCAAGGTGTCGGCGCTGTTCGGCCCGGCGTAACGTTCGTAGACCAGGCGACCGTCGCGGATCACCAGCAGCGCGTCGGTACGGATGCCTTGGCGGGTGGCGTCGTCCCGAGCCGGGAAAGCGTATTGCTCCAGGGCTTCAACCGCCGGCCCACTGGTTGCAGGGCCGGTGGGCCATTGCTCGCCAGGCCAGTCTTCGGCGTGGGCGCTCAGGGTGAGCAGCAGGAGCGGAATCAGCAACCAGCCTTTGGACATGCGTGGGGCTCGCAGGATTGAACCTGCTGATCCTAATCGAGCTTGATGACAGTTTGAGTGCCGGGGTGGGAGGTGGGAGCGAGCTTGGTCGCGAAAGCGGCGTGTCTGTCATGAAGAGGCTGAATGTGCCGCCGTCTTCGCGGGCAAGCCCGCTCCCACAGAGTCAGGTGGTGCATGCAAAGGCGGCGTACACGCCAAATCCCGGGTGGGAGCTTGCTCGCCCTCACAGGGGTGGGTCACTTAGCCGTGCTGCCCAACGCCTTGGCCAACCGCTTGGCCCGCGCGCCCGCCGCCATGTCCATCACGGCGTTATCCCGCGTCCACATCTCGCGCCAGGGCGTCGGCCCGGCGGCCAGTGCGGCATTCAATTCCCCCTCCAGCCCCTGGAACTGAGCGAACAAGCCACCCAGCAGTACATGCCCGGCAGCGCTGGAAGGGTTGTGCCGGCTCACTTCCGCGCACCCGGCGAGCAGTGCCAGCAAGCGCAGTTGCAGCGCCTGGGGCCAGTCGCACTCTTGCCCCACGCCATACAGCCAGGCGGTCATGGCGCTGAGTACGTAAAGGTCTTCCAGGGTGCGGAACGGTTTCACATAGGCATCCCAGCCATCGCCCGCGAGCAATTCACACGAGGCGCCGTCGAGGTGTACGCGGCCATGGCTGATGTCGGGCATCAGGGCGATGGCCGGGAGTGTCTCCAGGTTCACCCCGGGCTCGCCGGGGTAGACCACCGCCAGGCTCAGCCGCGGCGTTTGCCCCGGTGCTTCGCTGCGAGCGGCGATGAGCAGCCACTCGGCGGCGTCGCCGGCGGTGACGAAGTCCTTGCGCCCGCTCAGGCGCAAGTCGTCGAGGCGGGTGTGCAGGTCGGCCGGGCGCAGGCTGCGCTGCTCGGTGGCACACAGCGCGCCCAGGCCCTGGGGCGCACTGGGCCAGAGCACGCGCAACGCCGCCTGATAGCCCACCAGGAACGCCAGCCCCGGCGTCGCCATCAACCGTGCGCCGGCCACCGCCAGTTCGAACGGCGTCACCGGCCCCAATCGCTGCTGCAAGGTCGCGTAACCCTCGGCCAGGTCCGGGTGGGCGGGCAGGCGTTCACTGCGTTCGATCAGGTTTTGCCAGGGCATGGGCGGCTCCTCGAAGGCTGTCATATAAGCATCACCAAAGCTTCATGGCGATGACACCGGGGCTACATAGCCTGACTTTGCACAACATGGCTGCATAAAGAAAGTTGATTGGCTGCAACCTTAAGACGGCCAGCACGGAGATTCGCTATGACCCAGATCGCCCGCATCAGCGACACCGGCAATGAACGCCGCCTGCAAGCCGAACGCCTGATCGGCGCCCAGGCCTTGCAAGAAGCCCAGGCCCTGCGCTTCAACGTCTTCAGTGGCGAATTCAACGCCAAGCTCAAAGGCGCGGAAATGGGTCTGGACATGGACGACTATGATGTTCACTGCGCCCACATCGGCGTACGCGACCTGAACACCGGCCGCCTCGTGGCGACCACCCGCCTGCTCGACCACCAGGCCGCCAGCAGCCTGGGCCGGTTCTACAGCGAAGAAGAATTCAGTCTCCATGGCCTGGTCCACCTCAAGGGCCCGATCCTGGAAATCGGCCGCACCTGCGTCGACCCGGCCTACCGCAACGGCGGCACCATCGCCGTGCTCTGGGGGGAGCTGGCCGAAGTTTTGAACGAAGGCGGCTACAGCTACCTGATGGGCTGCGCGAGCATTCCGATGCAAGATGGCGGCATCCAGGCCCAGGCAATCATGCAGCGCCTGCGCGAACGCTACCTGTGCACCGAACACTTGCAGGCCGTACCAAAAAAACCGCTGCCGACCCTCGACGTGCCGTCCAACGTCATCGCCGAGATGCCCCCGCTGCTGAAGGCCTACATGCGCCTGGGTGCGAAAATCTGCGGCGAGCCTTGCTGGGACGAGGATTTCCAAGTGGCCGACGTGTTCATCCTGCTCAAGCGCGACGAACTCTGCCCGCGCTACGCCCGCCACTTCAAGGCAGCCGTGTGATGAGCCGGTTGCGCGTGTACGCGCGGATCGCGCGGGTGTTGCTGGTGGTGACACTGGGCCTTTGCATGGCGAGCATTTTCGGCCTGTTCGAACGCCTGGGGATTGCCAACTCCATGGTGCGGCGCCAGCGTTGGTCGCGTTTTTTCATGGCACGGCTGAGCAATGCCCTGCCCTTTTCCGTCACCGTCCACGGTCAACTGCCGCAACGGCCGATGCTTTGGGTCAGCAACCACGTGTCCTGGACCGACATCCCGCTGCTGGGCATGCTCACGCCGCTGTCGTTCCTGTCCAAGGCCGAAGTGCGTACCTGGCCGGTCGCCGGATGGCTGGCCGCCAAGGCCGGTAGCCTGTTCATCCGTCGCGGCTCGGGCGACAGCCAGTTGATCCGCAAGCAAATGAGCCGTCATCTGGAACAGGACCACCCGCTGCTGATGTTTCCGGAGGGCACCACCACCGATGGCCGTTCGTTGCGCACCTTCCATGGTCGCTTGCTGTCGGCGGCCATCGATGCGGACGTGGCGTTGCAGCCGGTGGCGATCCGTTACCTGCGCAATGGCGAGCCTGATTCGCTGGCGCCGTTCATTGGCGACGACGACCTGTTGTCGCACCTGATGCGGTTGTTCGCCAACGACCGGGGCGACGTGCACATCCATCTGCTGCAACCCATCGCCTGCCACGGCCAGGAGCGTGCGGCCCTGGCGTTCCAGGCGCAGCAAGCGGTGCACAAGGCGTTGTTCGGTGCCGTGCCCGAAAAGCAGCCAGTGCCAATGCGCCCCGCCATCGCGGCCTGATCCGAATCGCTGTACAGATCCCATGTGGGAGCGGGCTTGCTCGCGAAGACGGCAGTACACTCAACACAGAGGTTGACTGATCCACCGCCTTCGCGAGCAAGCCCGCTCCCACATTTAGTTATTCGGTGTGACCTGGCTCTGGGCAAAGTCCTGAAGCTGTGGATAAAACAACCGGAAATCCTCGCTCAACGGCTCATAGAGCCTGGTCAGCTCCTCCATCGCCCCGGCCAGTTCTTCGGGGCGGGTCAGGCGTCGGGAAATACCGCGCAGTACCTGCTCGAGTACGTCGAACGCCTGATAAGAACCCAGCCAATCATTCGCCGCCATGTGTGGCGCGATCTGCGCCAGCCGCCCCGGCAACTGCGGTTCGGTAGAAAGCACCTGGTACACCCGTGACGTGAACGCCCCCAGCGGCCCCTCGCCGTACGACGCCCAGTCCCGGGCCAGGCAGTGATCGAAGAACACGTCGAGCACGATGCCGGCATAGCGTCGGCGCACCGTGGAAAAACGCGACAGGGCGCCATCCACCAGCGGATGGCGGTCGGTGTACATGTCGATGCGCCGGTGCAGGGCAATGGCCGCTTCGATCTGCGGCGTGTACTGGCCCAGCAGCGGTCCCTTGACGAAGTCGCCGTAGAGGCTGCCGAGCAGTTGTTCGCGGCCCGAGCCGCCGAGGTGCAGGTGTGCGAGATAGTTCATGGTCGGCAGCTTAGCACCGTCGCGCCCATATCGTTATAACCCGATATAGCGATTTATTCGGTCTTCAGAACAAATACATATTGGTATATCGCGAAGCAACGATTTAAGGTTCGCTTCATCGCGATATAGCGTTTTATCCACTTGAGCCCATTACGAACCGCCACCATGACCCTCGACCTCGACGAAATAATAAAAGCCCTGGCGCACCCAGTACGGCGAGACATCCTCAACTGGCTAAAAGACCCCAAGGTCCAGTTCCCCGAGCAGTTGCACAACCACGAATTCGGTATCTGCGCCGGCCAGATCGACCAGCGCTGCGGCCTCTCGCAGTCCACGGTGTCGGCGCACCTGGCGGTGTTGCAACGGGCGGGGCTGATTACCAGCCAGAAGGTCGGTCAGTGGCATTTCTTCAAGCGCAACGAGGAACTGATCCAGCAGTTCCTCCAGCAAATGAGCCAAGAGCTCTGACCTGACAAGGACCCCGACATGCCCCTCTCGCTCCTCATCCTGGCCCTGAGTGCCTTCGCCATCGGCACCACCGAGTTCGTCATCATGGGCCTGCTGCCCGATGTGGCGGCCGACCTGGGTGTCTCGATACCTGGCGCCGGCTGGCTGGTGACTGGTTACGCCCTGGGCGTGGCCATTGGTGCGCCGTTCATGGCCCTCGCCACCGCACGGCTGCCACGCAAGGCCGCCCTCGTGGCGCTGATGGGCATTTTCATCATCGGCAACCTGCTCTGCGCCATCGCCAGCGACTACAACGTGCTGATGTTCGCCCGGGTCATCACTGCCCTGTGCCACGGCGCGTTCTTCGGCATCGGCTCGGTGGTGGCCGCCGGCCTGGTGGCGCCCAACAAACGCGCCTCGGCCGTCGCGTTGATGTTCACCGGCCTGACCCTGGCCAACGTGCTGGGCGTGCCCCTGGGCACCGCGCTGGGCCAGGAAGCCGGCTGGCGTTCGACGTTCTGGGCGGTGACCGCCATTGGTGTGGTGGCATTGATCGGCCTGGTGCGTTTCCTGCCGGCCAAGCGCGATGAAGAAAAGCTCGACATGCGCTCGGAACTGGTCGCCCTCAAGGGGGCCGGCCTGTGGTTGTCCCTGAGCATGACCGCGTTGTTTTCCGCCTCGGTGTTCACCCTGTTCACCTACGTCGCGCCGCTGCTGGGAGAAGTCACCGGCGTATCGCCCCGTGGCGTGACCTGGACCCTGGTGCTGATCGGCCTGGGCCTGACCCTGGGCAACATCATCGGCGGCAAGCTGGCGGACAAGAGCCTGGTGAACACACTGATGGGCGTCTTCATCACCATGGCCGTGGTGTCGACGGTGCTGAGCTGGACCAGCGTCGCGCTGATCCCCACCGAGATCACGCTGTTCCTCTGGGCCACCGCCTGCTTCGCCGCCGTGCCCGCCTTGCAAGTCAATGTGGTGACCTTCGGCAAGGCCGCGCCGAACCTGGTTTCCACCCTGAACATCGGCGCCTTCAACATCGGCAACGCCCTGGGCGCCTGGGTTGGCGGCAGCGTCATCGACCACGGCCTGGGCCTGACCACCGTTCCACTGGCCGCCGGCGCGCTCGCCGTGCTGGCGCTGCTGGTCACCCTGATCACTTTCCGCCAGGGCGCTAACCCCGACCTGGCTCCGGCAACGCGTTGACTTTTACCCTTTCCATTTCGAGGTTGTAATCCATGGCAACTATTTTCGACCCCATCAAACTCGGCGACATCGAGCTGAAAAACCGCATCATCATGGCCCCGCTCACCCGCTGCCGCGCCGACGCAGGCCGCGTCCCCAATGCACTGATGGCCGAGTACTACGTACAACGGGCCTCCGCCGGCCTGATCCTCAGCGAAGCGACCTCCGTCACGCCGATGGGCGTGGGTTACCCGGACACTCCCGGCATCTGGTCCAACGACCAGGTGCGTGGCTGGGCCAACGTGACCAAGGCCATCCACGGCGCCGGCGGCAAGATCTTCCTGCAACTGTGGCACGTCGGCCGGATCTCCCACCCGTCGTACCTGAACGGCGAAACCCCGGTAGCCCCCAGCGCCATCCAACCCAAGGGCCATGTGAGCCTGGTGCGCCCACTGGCGGACTACCCGACGCCACGCGCCCTGGAAACCGCTGAGATCGCCGACATCGTCGACGCCTACCGCGTGGGTGCCGAGAACGCCAAGGCCGCCGGTTTCGACGGTGTGGAAATCCATGGTGCCAACGGCTACCTGCTCGACCAGTTCCTGCAAAGCAGCACCAACCAGCGCACCGACCAATACGGCGGCTCCCTGGAAAACCGTGCCCGCCTGCTGCTGGAAGTGACCGATGCCGCCATCGAAGTCTGGGGCGCCGGCCGGGTTGGCGTGCACCTGGCACCTCGGGCCGACTCCCATGACATGGGCGACGAAAACCGCCTGGAAACCTTCAGCTACGTCGCTCGCGAGTTGGGCAAGCGCGGCATCGCCTTCATCTGCTCCCGCGAGAAGGAAGGCGACGACAGCATCGGCCCGCAACTCAAGCAAGCCTTCGGCGGCCCCTACATTGCCAACGAACGCTTCACCAAGGACAGCGCCAATGCCTGGCTGGCCGAAGGCAAGGCCGATGCGGTCGCGTTCGGGGTCCCGTTCATTGCCAACCCGGACCTGCCGGCACGCTTGAAAGCCGACGCCCCGCTGAACGAGCCGCACCCTGAAACCTTCTACGGAAAAGGCCCGGTGGGCTACATTGATTACCCTGTGATGTAAGTTCAAAAACACTTGATTGAAAAAAAGCCCTGACTCGAAAGAGCCGGGGCTTTTTCATGCCCGCAAAACGCCAAGTGTGATTCAAGCAACTTGAGCCGCAACATCAAATAACAAGACGACACTTTTCAAGCATGGCTTCACTCGCCGGACAGCGCTAATAATCCCTCCCGCCTACATCACTCTTTAACCAACGGACGGGTTACTTGCACATGACGACAATTCTTTATTAACAACCTTATCACTACCAACCCAACACACTCCGCTTGCAGGCCATCCCGGCAAGCCTTATACCTAAGCGAGATGAAGGACCATGAATACGCTGAAAAGCTTCACACTTGCCTTACTGCTGGGCCCCGCGCTGGTTACCCACAGCCTGGCGAACACCGAAGTGACCGTGGAGATTGCCAACCACACCCGCGGCACCTTGAAAATGAACAGCCTGTTAACCGACCCACCCCAGGCCGAGGAATTTTCCCCGGGCGCCCATGAGATCGCCCCCCAATCAACTTACCAACTTCGTATCGGCCACATCAGAAACTACACTTACCCCGGTGCAGGCTGGCAACCGACATTAAAGAAAATCAAGCCGATTGAAATAGTCCTCAACTATGAAATGAGCAACTTCAACTTCGAATGCCAAATGCAGACGCGATTCAAGGCCTCGATCGTTCCGGGCGCCTTGGAACCCAGTTATAAGCCGGACTGGAAGAGCAGGACCACTTACACCGGCAATGGCGAATACACGTGCCGGTCTGATGTTTCCCGGAAGATGCTCGAGCCGCCCTTCCATTACACCGTACGCCTCATCGTCGAACCCGGTCGGTAACAGGCCGGAGGGAGCAGGCGTTGTACATGGACACGTCATCATTGCCCGGCATGATGACGTCACGGGCCTGGGGGCCGGCGCAGTACCAGTGATCCTGAAACAAATCCCCTACAAATTTTGTTCACGATCGCCTATCAACCACGACGGCATTCAGTTTATAAAAGCGGCTTCGACCACTTGGAATGAAACAAACCGAAGCAATTCCGCATTTTGTTTCATTTGCGCAGGCTAGGGCTCAGGCGCAGCATGTCCAGCCCAATCTCGACCCAACGCTCGGCATCACCTGCCAGGGCGAAGCTGTCGGGCGCCAACAACCATTGGTACAGAATGCCGTCGATGTAAGCGTGGATTGCGACCGCCGCTCTCTCCGGATCCAGGTCATCCGGCAACTGGCCGCGATTCACCGCGTTGCGCAGCGACAACGCGATACGCACGTTGCAGTCCAGGCTGACCTGGCGCCGCTGCTGGCGCAGGTCGCACATCTCATCGGTGAATTCACACTTATGGAACAGGATTTCATTAATGCGTCGGGTCTTCGGATCCAGGGCCACCTGCTGGAACAGGCGCACCAACAGCTTGCGTACGCAACCTAGGGGATCAAGCTCTTGCTCACTCTCACTGGCCCGGGCCAAGTCATCGAGAGGCTCATGCAACGTATCGAGCATCGCCTGGAGCAAGTCCGCCTTGTTGCTGAAATGCCAATAGATGGCGCCGCGTGTCACACCGGCCAGGGTGGCGATATCGGCCAGCGTCGTGCGGGCGACGCCGCGTTCGAAAAAGGCTTTCTCGGCCGCTTCGAGTATCTGGCTGCGAGTCTCCAGGGCTTCCTCTTTGGTACGACGAACCATGGCAGTAAACACCTCAATCAGGACGCATCAGCAGTGCTAAAGGATCGACTATAAAAAAGGGGGCCACGTTTCCTTGGAACGCGTCCCCGACCTACACGGCCTTTGTCAGGCTTTTGTAAAGTCGGATGGTACGCAATTTGGCTGTTTACAAACAACCATGTACGTAAGTATATTTCTTAGCATCCTACTAATTGAATAACGCTGCCTTTTTAACCTTCCACTTTCGAGTGCGCCTGTTGCGCGCCTGGACCCGAGGATTTCCATGCAATTCAAGCCAGCTGTTACCGCTCTGGTTACCGCCATCGCCCTGGCATCGCTGCTCAGCGGATGCAAGAAGGAAGAAGCGGCACCTCCTGCCCCTATCCCTCAGGTCGGCGTCGTAACCCTCAAGACCCAACCCTTCACCCTGACATCGGAGCTGCCAGGCCGCACCAGCGCCTTCCGTGTCGCGGAAGTTCGCCCGCAGGTCAACGGCATCATTCTCAAGCGCCTGTTCAAGGAAGGCGCCGACGTCAAGGCCGGCCAGCAGCTCTACCAGATCGATCCGGCCGTGTATGAGGCAACCCTCAAGAGCGCCGAAGCCAACCTGCGCTCCACCAAGTCGATTGCCGACCGCTACAAGCAATTGGTGGACGAACAGGCCGTCAGCCGTCAGGAATACGACACCGCCGTGGCCAATCGCCTGGAGTCGGAAGCCAACCTGCAGACCGCCCAGATCAACGTGCGCTACACCAAGGTCTACGCGCCGATCTCCGGGCGCATCGGCCGTTCCTCGGTCACCGAGGGGGCGCTGGTGAGCAACGGCCAGGCCGAGGCGCTGGCGACCATCCAGCAACTGGACCCGATCTACGTCGACGTCACCCAGAGCTCGGTGGAACTGCTGCAACTGCGCCGCGAGCTGGAAAGCGGCCGCTTGCAGAAGGCCGGCGACAACGCCGCCGCGGTCAAGCTGACCCTGGAAGACGGCAGCCAGTATCCACACGAGGGTAAGCTGGAGTTCTCCGAAGTGTCGGTCGACCAGACCACCGGCTCGGTGACCTTGCGCGCCGTGTTCCCCAACCCTGACCACACCCTGCTGCCGGGCATGTTCGTCCACGCGCAGTTGCAGGCTGGTGTGAACAGCGCCGCGATCCTCGCCCCGCAACAAGGCGTGACCCGCGACCTCAAGGGCACGCCAACCGCATTGGTGGTGGGCCCGGACAACAAGGTCGAGCTGCGCCAGCTCAAGGCCACCCGCACCGTCGGCAGCCAGTGGCTGATCGAAGACGGCCTCAAGGCCGGCGATCGCCTGATCACCGAAGGCCTGCAATTCATACGGCCAGGGGTGGAAGTCAAGGTCGCCGAAGCCACCAACGTCGCCAACAAGAACCCGGCCCCCGCTCAGGCAGCTGATAAAGCAGCCGGCGGCAAAGGGGAGTAAACCATGTCGAAATTCTTTATCGACCGTCCGATTTTCGCCTGGGTAATCGCCCTGGTGATCATGCTGGTCGGGGCCCTGTCGATCCTCAAGTTGCCGATCAACCAATACCCGAGCATCGCCCCGCCGGCCATTGCGATCCAGGTTACCTATCCGGGTGCGTCCGCGCAGACCGTGCAGGACACCGTGGTGCAGGTCATCGAGCAGCAGCTCAACGGTATCGACAACCTGCGTTATGTGTCCTCGGAAAGTAACTCCGACGGCAGCATGACCATCACGGCGACCTTCGAGCAAGGCACCAACTCCGACACCGCGCAGGTCCAGGTCCAGAACAAGCTGAACCTGGCCACCCCGCTGCTGCCCCAAGAAGTGCAGCAACAGGGCATCCGCGTGACCAAGTCGGTGCGCAACTTCCTGATGGTGATCGGCGTGGTGTCGCGCGACGGCGGCATGACCCGTGAGGACTTGTCCAACTACATCGTGTCGAACATGCAGGACCCGATCTCGCGGACCGCCGGTGTTGGTGACTTCCAGGTCTTCGGTGCCCAGTACGCGATGCGGATCTGGCTCGACCCGGCCAAGCTGAACAACTTCAACCTGACCCCGGTGGACGTGCGCACGGCGATTGCCGCGCAGAACGTCCAGGTCTCGTCCGGCCAGCTCGGCGGCCTACCCGCCCTGCCCGGCCAGCAGTTGAACGCCACGATCATCGGCAAGACCCGCCTGCAGACCGCCGAGCAGTTCAAGAACATCCTGCTCAAGGTCAACCCGGACGGCTCGCAGGTGCGCGTCGGCGACGTCGCCGACGTCGGCCTGGGCGGAGAGAACTACAGCATCAACGCCCAGTTCAACGGTGCCCCGGCTTCCGGCCTGGCCGTGCGCCTGGCCACCGGTGCCAACGCCCTCGACACGGCCAAGGCCCTGCGCAAGACCGTGGATGACCTCAAGCCGTTCTTCCCGCCAGGCATGGAAGTGGTGTTCCCCTACGACACCACGCCGGTGGTGAGCGAGTCGATCAAGGGCGTGGTTGAAACCCTGGTCGAAGCGATCGTGCTGGTGTTCCTGGTGATGTTCCTGTTCCTGCAGAACTTCCGCGCCACCATCATCACCACGATGACGGTGCCGGTGGTGTTGCTCGGTACGTTCGGGATCCTCGCGGCGTTCGGTTTCAGCATCAACACCCTGACCATGTTCGGCATGGTGCTGGCCATCGGCTTGCTGGTGGACGACGCCATCGTCGTGGTGGAAAACGTCGAGCGGGTGATGAGCGAGGAAGGCCTGTCGCCCAAGGAGGCCACCAAGAAGTCCATGGGCCAGATCCAGGGTGCCCTG
Organism: Pseudomonas sp. MS646; assembly: GCF_036693845.1. Taxonomy (NCBI): domain Bacteria; kingdom Pseudomonadati; phylum Pseudomonadota; class Gammaproteobacteria; order Pseudomonadales; family Pseudomonadaceae; genus Pseudomonas; species Pseudomonas sp. MS646. The sequence goes on along the minus strand of NZ_CP144763.1, from coordinate 1,512,563 downwards.
GTGGGTATCGCCCTGGTGCTGTCGGCGGTATTGCTGCCCATGGCGTTCTTCGGTGGTTCCACCGGTGTGATCTACAAGCAGTTCTCCATCACCATCGTCTCGGCCATGGCCCTGTCGGTGCTGGTCGCACTGATCTTCACCCCAGCCCTGTGCGCCACCATGCTCAAGGCGATTCCCAAAGGTGAGCACGGTACGCCCAAGCGCGGTTTCTTCGGCTGGTTCAACCGCACGTTCGACCGTGGCGTCAGGAGCTACGAGCGCGGCGTGGGCAACATGCTCAGGCACAAGGCCCCGTTCCTGCTGGCCTACCTGATCATCGTGGTCGGCATGGTCTGGCTGTTCACCCGCATCCCGACCGCCTTCCTGCCGGAAGAAGACCAGGGCGTGCTGTTTGCCCAGGTGCAGACCCCGGCCGGTTCCAGCGCCGAGCGAACCCAGGTGGTGGTGGACAACATGCGTGAATTCCTGCTGCGTCCGGGCAAGGACGGCGGCGAAGGCGATGGCGTGGCCTCGGTGTTTACCGTGACCGGCTTCAACTTCGCCGGTCGTGGCCAGAGCTCCGGCCTGGCGTTCATCATGCTCAAGCCGTGGGAAGAACGTAACGCCGACAACACCGTGTTCAAGATCTCGGCCCGTGCCCAGCAACACTTCTTCACCTTCCGCGACGCGATGGTGTTCGCCTTCGCCCCGCCGGCGGTGATGGAGTTGGGTAACGCCACCGGTTTCGACGTGTTCCTGCAGGACCGCGCCGGTATCGGTCACGAGAAACTGATGGAAGCCCGCAACCAGTTCCTGGGCATGGCGTCCCAGAGCAAGGTCCTGGCCCAGGTACGTCCCAACGGCCTGAACGACGAACCGCAGTACCAACTGGAAATCGATGACGAAAAAGCCAGCGCGCTGGGCATCACCCTGTCGGACATCAACAACACCCTGTCGATTGCCCTGGGCAGTAGCTACGTCAACGACTTCATCGACCGTGGTCGGGTGAAGAAGGTGTACGTGCAAGGTCAGCCAGGCGCGCGCATGAACCCCGAGGACCTGAAGAAGTGGTATGTGCGCAACAGCGCCGGGACCATGGTGCCGTTCAGCGCCTTCGCCAAGGGTGAGTGGGTCTTCGGTTCGCCGAAACTGGCCCGCTACAACGGCGTTGAAGCGATGGAGATCCTCGGCTCGCCAGCGCCCGGTTATTCCACCGGTGAAGCCATGGCCGAAGTCGAGGCCATCGCCAAGAAACTGCCATCCGGCGTGGGGATTTCCTGGACGGGCCTGTCCTACGAGGAACGCTTGTCCGGTTCCCAGGCTCCGGCCTTGTACGCCCTGTCGCTGTTGATGGTGTTCCTGTGCCTGGCGGCCCTGTATGAAAGCTGGTCGATTCCGATCGCGGTCATGCTCGTGGTGCCGTTGGGGATCATCGGTGCCCTGCTGGCGACCAGCCTGCGCGGCCTGTCCAACGACGTGTACTTCCAGGTGGGGCTGCTGACCACCATCGGCCTGGCGGCGAAAAACGCCATCCTGATCGTCGAGTTCGCCAAGGAACTCCACGAACAGGGTCGCAGCTTGATGGATGCCGCCATTGAAGCTTGTCGGATGCGTCTGCGACCGATCATCATGACGTCCTTGGCGTTCGTCCTCGGTGTGGTCCCGCTGGCGATTTCCACGGGCGCTGGCTCGGGCAGCCAGCACGCCATCGGTACCGGTGTGATCGGCGGCATGTTGACCGCCACCGTCCTGGCGATTTTCTGGGTGCCGTTGTTCTTTGTGACCGTGTCGTCGATAGGCCGCCGCAAACAGGCCGACCAGGACGATACTCCTGAAACTTCTAAAGAGGCTGGCCAATGAGCAAGTCGCTACTCTCCCTGACCATCGCTGCCGTCGTGCTCAGCGGTTGCTCGCTGATCCCCGACTATCAGCGACCCGAAGCACCGGTCGCGTCGCAATACCCGCAGGGGCCGGCCTACGAGGCGGCCAATGCCCCCGGCCAGGCCGCCGCCGAGCAAGGCTGGAAGCAGTTCTTCCATGACCCGGCGTTGCAGCAACTGATCCAGGTGGCCCTGGAAAACAACCGCGACCTGCGGGTCGCGGCGCTGAACATCGATGCCTACGCCGCGCAGTACCGCATCCAGCGGGCGGACCTGTTCCCGGCGGTCTCGGCCACCGGCTCGGGCAGCCGCCAGCGGGTGCCGGCACGGGCGTCGCAGACCGGTGAAGCGTCCATCAGCAGTTCGTATTCGGCCACCCTGGGCGTCAGCGCCTATGAACTGGACCTGTTCGGTCGGGTTCGCAGCCTGAGCGAACAAGCGTTGCAGAGCTACTTCGCCACCGAAGAAGCCCGCCGCAGTACCCAGATCAGCCTGGTGGCCAACGTGGCCAACGCCTACCTGACCTGGCAGGCCGACAAGGAACTGCTCAAGCTGACCCAGGAAACCCTGGGCGCCTACGAGCAGAGCTTCAAGCTGACCTCGCGCAGCGCCGAAGTCGGCGTGGCCTCGGCCCTGGACCTGAGCCAGGCGCGCACCGCCGTGGAAAACGCCCGCGTGCAACTGGCGCGCTACACCCGCCAGGTCGCCCAGGACGAAAACAGCCTGACCCTGCTGCTGGGCACCGGCCTGCCGGCCAACCTGGCCTCGCGACCGCTGAGCGATGACCTGCTGAGCGAAGTGCCGGCCGGTTTGCCGTCGGACCTCTTGCAACGTCGTCCGGACATCCTCCAGGCCGAACGCAACCTGCTCGCCGCCAACGCCAACATCGGCGCCGCACGGGCCGCGTTCTTCCCCAGCATCAGCCTGACGGCCAACGCCGGCACCCTGAGCCCGGACCTGTCCGGCCTGTTCAAGGGCGGCTCGGGCACCTGGACCTTCGCCCCGCAGATCAACCTGCCGATCTTCAACGCCGGCAGCCTGCGGGCGAGCCTGGACTACGCGAAGATCCAGAAAGACATCAACGTCGCGCAATACGAGAAGTCGATTCAGACCGCGTTCCAGGAAGTCTCCGACGGCCTGGCGGCGCGTCAGACCTACAACGAACAGTTGCAGGCCCAGACCGACTTCGTCGCCGCCAACCAGGATTACTACCGCCTGGCCGAGCGTCGCTACCGCATTGGTGTCGACAGCAACCTGACCTTCCTCGACGCCCAGCGCCAGCTGTTCAGCGCGCAACAATCGCTGATCACTGACCGCCTTGCGCAGTTGACCAGTGAGGTCAATCTGTACAAGGCGTTGGGTGGTGGCTGGAATGCCGAGACGGGCAAGAACGAGCCGGTGAAGGAAGAAGCACCGAAGATGAAGTTGTTCTGACTTGATGTTTGAACGCTGAAACACGAAGCCCACCGAAAGGTGGGCTTTTTGTTTGGGTTTCTACAGGGTTGCGTGGGAGCGGGCTTGCTCGCGAAAGCGGTTTATGGTTTGGATTGAGTACATATCCATTGCTGCGGTAACGGCTGCTTAGGGTTTCGCCCTTACGGCGACTTACTTTCTTTCAAACGCCAAAGAAAGTAAGCAAAGAACGCTGGCCCCACCACTCGGCACCTCGCAAGCGAGGTGTTCCCTCACTCCGGCATTGCTCCGTGGGCCCGCCGCGAAGGGCCATCCATGGCCCAGCGCGGCTACCTCGGCATCCATGCCGAGGTGCCCACTGCGCAATGCCTGCGTTCGGCCAGCGTGGTTAATGGGGCATTGAAGATCAAAAGCCAAAGCCGCCAAAGCCGCCAAAGCCAAAGCACGGTGATCAACTGACGTACTGCCATCGCGAGCGAGCTTTGCTCCCACAGCCCAGCTTGGGGATAAACCCCACCTGGCTAACGCGGGTCGACGATATCCAAGGCACGATTAGCCAACAGCTCACTCAATTCAATCATCTGCGCCACGCCCAATGCGACATGCCGCCGCGAGCCTTCCAGATCGAACGCCAGGTCATTGACCATGGCATTGGCCGAGGCCAGGGTTTCGCTGAGATTCGCCAGTAGGCACTCGGTGTCGAGGGTATCGACGACGGTGAAAACTTGAGTTGAGGTTTTGGGCTTGGGATCAGCGTGGGTGCCCAGATGGAAATCGAGTGCTCGATCTGCCGCCTCTTGGAGCTTGTTCGGATCGGGGTCGTTGTAGGGGAAGGTGGAACCAGGCACAGGGGGATTGGGTGTTTCTTTGATCATGATGGTGCTCCTAACGAAAATGAGAGCTGCCAGCATCACTTGCAGATGATAGGAGGCAGCTGTATGCGGGTCTGCAAGACCGAGTCGTTAGGCAACCTCGGCAGACCCGAAGGTCTCCCGCACACAGCCACCATAAAACGATGGCACCAAAAAGCGCCATGGATTATAGGGGCGCGGCTAGGCGCCTAACAAATTCGGCGGGCTTGCAGTCCCGATCGCTGAATGTGCAGCGACACGAACAAGCTAGAGATACAGCTTCCGAAGGGCAACCTTAAAACCTCGTCGGAAAAATCCCCGCGTCTGTCAGACCGCCCCCGAATTCTGTGGGAGGGAACCTGCTGGCGATGGCTTTGGCTTTGGCTTTGGCTTTTGATCTTGAGCGCCCCATTAACCACAAGGGCCGAACGCAGGCATTGCGTAGTGGGCAACCCGGCATGGATGCCGGGTTAGCCGCGCAGGGCCATGGATGGCCCTTCGCGGCGGGCCCCACGGAGCAATGCCGGAGTGAGGGAACACCTCGCCTCGGCGAGGTGCCCAGTGGTGGGGCACAGACCTTTTGGTTACTTTTGGCTGGGCCGGCATTCCGGGCGTTTGCCAAAAGTGACCCGCCGTAAGGGCGGAACCCTAAGCAGCCGTTACCGCAAAAATGGATATGTACCCGAAATCCAGGTCGACTATGACACAGCCATCGCGAGCAAGCTCGCTCCCACAGGAATGGCGTCTATCGATTGGTTTTGCCGTTCGATAATCGCCCAAAACCCGCCACCGGTAATTGAATCGATCCAGCCCAGACCTTCACCATCGCTGCCACAAAACCAATAACAACAGGTTCGACGCCATGCCCCTGCGCCCCGCCTCGCCCGGCTGATCCCCAATCGCCCTAGGCTGTGTACGAAATAGTTTGAAACGCAGGTTAGGCAAGGCAAAAACCGGCGAGGAAGCGCAGTTGACTGGTTGTCAATGAGCATTCCGAGCCGGTTTTTAACGCCGCATAACCAAGTTTCAAGCTATTTCGTACATAGCCTAACAACCCTGGCTACCCCCTTACCGCTTGCACCTAAAAAAGTGCGGCAACGATCCGCTTCGTCCAGAAAAAATAAGAGACAACGCCCCATGAAGCCCACACAGCATTTGTTCCCCAGCCTCATTGCCATCACCCTGACCAGCGTCGCCCTGCCCGTCCTGGCGGCAGAACCAGGGTTTATCGACGATGCCAAGGCCACGCTGACCCTGCGCAACGCCTATTTCAACCGCAACTTCACCAACCCGAACAACGCCCAGGGCAAAGCCGAGGAATGGACCCAGAACTTCATCCTCGACGCCAAGTCCGGTTTCACCCAGGGCGTGGTCGGTTTCGGCGTGGACGTGCTGGGCCTGTACTCGGTCAAGCTCGACGGCGGTCGCGGCACGGCGGGTACGCAGTTGCTACCGGTGCATGACGACGGTCGTCCGGCCGATGATTTCGGTCGTCTGGGCGTGGCCCTGAAGGCCAAGGTGTCGAAGACCGAACTGAAGGTCGGTGAATGGATGCCGGTGCTGCCGATCCTGCGTTCCGACGACGGCCGATCCCTGCCGCAGACCTTCCGTGGCGGCCAGGTGACCTCCACCGAGATCAACGGCCTGAGCCTCTACGGCGGTCAGTTCCGCGGCAACAGCCCGCGCAACGACGCGAGCATGGAAGACATGTCGATGAACGGCCGCGGCGCCTTCACCTCCGACCGTTTCAACTTCGGCGGCGGCGAATACGCCTTCAATGAAAAGCGCACCCAGGTCGGGGTTTGGTACGCCGAGCTGTCCGACATCTACCAGCAGCAGTATTTCAACCTGACCCACAGCCAGCCCATCGGCGACTGGACCCTGGGCGCCAACCTCGGTTACTTCATCGGCAAGGAAGACGGCAGCGCACTGGCCGGTGACCTGGACAACAAAACCGCGTTCGCCATGCTCTCGGCCAAGTACGGCGGCAACACCTTTTACGTCGGCCTGCAGAAAGTCGGCGGCGATGACGCGTGGATGCGCGTCAACGGCACCAGCGGCGGCACCCTGGCCAACGACAGCTACAACTCCAGTTATGACAATGCCAAGGAAAAATCCTGGCAACTGCGCCACGACTTCAACTTCGCCGCCGTCGGCGTGCCGGGCCTGACCCTGATGAACCGCTACATCAGCGGCGACAATGTGCACACCGCCACCGTCGACGATGGCAAGGAATGGGGCCGCGAAACCGAACTGGCCTACACCGTGCAGAGCGGCGCGCTGAAAAGCCTCAACGTGAAATGGCGCAACTCGACGATGCGGCGGGATTTCAGCACCAATGAGTTCGATGAGAACCGCATTTTCATCAGCTACCCGATCAGTTTGTTGTAAGGCGGCTGCGGTGGGTCTGCTGATTCAGGTGGTGACGGTGCCACCGTCTTCGCGGGCAAGCCCGCTCCCACAGGGATTTGTGCTGTACGCAAATCCCTGTGGCCGCTGAAGATCAGAGTGGGAGCGGGCTTGCTCGCGAAGGCGTTATCACATTCAACATCGATGCAAGCTGCCCCACCGCTTTCGCGAGCAAGCCCACGCCCACAGGGGTTGCGGTGAATCTACTCCCGTGACTCGACGCCCAGCTCGTCCCACACCGACTCGGCCAGGTGGAAGGTGGCGTTGGCCGCCGGGATGCCGCAGTAGATGGCGCTCTGCATGATCACTTCCTTGATCTCGCTGCGGCTCACGCCGTTGTTGGCCGCGGCGCGCAGGTGCAACTTGAGCTCTTCGTTGCGGTTCATGCCGATCAGCATGGCAATGGTAATCAGGCTGCGGGTGTGGCGCGGCAGACCCGGGCGGGTCCAGATGTCGCCCCAGGCGTGGCGAGTAATCATCTCCTGGAATTCGCTGTTGAATTCACTCAGGGCATTGAGGCTGCGGTCGACGTGGGCATCGCCCAGCACCGCGCGGCGTACCTGCATGCCTTCGTCGTAACGTTGTTTCTCGTCCACAGAAAACTCCTCAGGCCCCGAGCAGGAAATCCAGCACCCGAGCGCTGAATGCGGCACCGGCCTGGACATTGGAAAGGTGTGCGGCACGGAACTCGGCGTATTGCGCGCCACTGACCCGCTCCTGGATAAAGTGCCCGCCCGACGGCGGCGTGACTGCATCCTCGGTGCCGGCGATTACAAGCAGCGGCACGCGGATCGACGACAACTGCTCGCGAAAATCCGCATCACGCACCGCCGCACAGTTGGCGGCGTAGCCCTGGGGCGAGGTGGCGGCGAGCATGTCGGTGATTTTTCTGGCTTTCTCTGGATAAGCCTCGGCGAAGTCCGGGGTGAACCAGCGGGCGATCGAGGCGTCACGCAACGCCACCATTGCCGCCTTGCCGTCACGCAGCACGGTTTCGATTCGCGGATTCCACACCGACGGATCGCCGATCTTGGCGGCGGTGTTGCACACCACCAGCTTGCGCAGGCGCTCACCCGCGTTGATCCCCAGCCACTGGCCGATCAACCCGCCCATGGACAATCCGCAGAAATGCACCTGGTCGAGGTCCAGCGCATCGAGCATCGCCAGCACGTCGCGGCCTAACTGCTCGATGCTGTAGGGGCCTTCGGTGACCAACGACTGACCGTGACCCCGGGTGTCGAAACGCAGCACGCGAAAATGTTCGCCGAACGCCGCCACTTGGTCGTCCCACATGTGCAAATCGGTGCCCAGGGAGTTGGAGAGCACCAGCACCGGGGCGTCTTGCCGCCCGTCGAAACGGTAATTCAGTTCGCCGTCGGCGAGTTTGACGAATCCCACAACAGTCTCCTTTCAGGCCTTCAAGGCACGGTGTTCGGCCACCGCTCGGGCAACCCAGGTGCGGGCCTGGCCGAGGTAGTGGGCGGGGTTGAGCAAATGATCGAGTTCGGCGGCGGACAACTGCGCGGTGACCTGGGGTTCGTCCCCCAGCACCTCGCGCAGATGCCGCTGTTGGGCGACGGCGCGCTTGCAGCATTGCTCCAGCAGATGATGGGCAGTGTCGCGCCCGACCCGCTGGGCCAGGACGATGCTCACTGCTTCGGCCAGCACCAGGCCCTGGGTCAGTTCGAGGTTGCGGGCCATGCGCGCCGCGTCCACTTCCAGCCCCTCGGCCAGCAACCGAGCCTGTTGCAGGGCGCCGGACACCAGGCAGCAGATCTCCGGCAAGGTTTCCCATTCGGCGTGCCACAGACCGAGGCTGCGCTCATGTTCCTGGGGCATGGCGCTGAACAGCGTCGAGACCAGGCCAGGTACCCGCGTCGCCGCACTGATCAACACGGCCGCGCCCACCGGGTTGCGTTTGTGGGGCATGGTCGATGAACCGCCCTTGCCGGGTGCAGATGGCTCGAAGGCCTCGCCAGCCTCGGTTTGCATCAGCAGGCTGATGTCGCGGCCCAGCTTGCCAAGGCTGCCGGCGATCAGCCCGAGCACTGCGGCGAACTCCACCAGGCGATCGCGCTGGGTGTGCCACGGTTGCTCCGGCAGGCTCAGTTGCAGCTCGGCGGCCAGGGCCTGGGCGACGGGCAACGCTTGCTCGCCGAGTGCAGCGAGAGTCCCCGAGGCGCCGCCGAATTGCAGCACCAGCAAGCGCGGCTTCAGCTCTTTCAACCGTTGGCGGCTGCGGGTGACCGCCCCCAGCCAACCGGCGATTTTCATGCCCAGGGTCACCGGCGTTGCATGCTGCAGCCAAGTACGACCGGCCAGCGGCGTGGCGGCGTAGTGCTCGGCTTGGCGGGCCAGGATGTCGGCCAACTGCGCCAGTTCGTCTTCGATCAACGCCAGCGCCTGGCGCAGCTGCAGCACCAGCCCGCTGTCCATCACGTCCTGGCTGGTGGCGCCCAGGTGCACATAGCGCTCAGCCTCGGCGTCGGTGGCGGCGATGCGCTTGCCCAACGCCTTGACCAACGGGATGGCCGAGTTGCCAGCACTGGCAATGGCCTCACCCAGCGCCGAAAAGTCATAGCACTGGGCGCGACAGGCCTGCTCGATCGGCGCCACCGCACTGGCGGGAATCACCCCCACCCACGCCTCGGCCCGGGCCAGTGCCGCCTCGACGTCGAGCATGGCCTGGACCCGGCCCGCATCGCAGAACACCTCGCGCATGTCGCGGGCAGTGAAATAGGCATCGAACAGCTGATTGCCCGGTCGTTCGCTCATAGACAGTCCTTGGGTGCGCCGACCTTGAGGCCGGCGCGGTTGGATCAATAGGGATGAGTCAAAGGTCGTGATGCAAATACGTCGGTTGCTTGGGCAGGCGCAGGCTGAACAGGAACGCCACCACCATCATGACCGTGACATACCAGTAAAAGGCGTTTTCCATGCCCTGGGCCTTCAGGCTCAAGGCCACGTACTCGGCCGAACCGCCAAAAATCGCATTCGCCACCGCATAGGCCAACCCTACTCCCAGCGCGCGCACCTCGGGTGGAAACATTTCGGCTTTCACCAGGCCGCTGATGGAGGTGTAGAAGCTGACGATCGCCAGGGCCAGGGTAATCAAGATAAACGCCAGGAACGGACTGCTGATGCTCTTGAGGGTCAACAGGATCGGCAATGTGCACAACGCCCCCAGGGCGCCGAACCAGAGCATGGAATTACGTCGGCCGATCTTGTCCGCCAGGATGCCGAACAGCGGCTGCATGCACATGTACAGGAACAGCGCGCCGGTCATGATGTAGCTGGCGGTCTTGGCCGGCAGGCCGGCGGTGTTCACCAGGTACTTCTGCATGTAGGTGGTGAAGGTATAGAAAATCAACGAGCCGCCGGCGGTGTAGCCCAGCACGGTGATGAACGCGGCCTTGTGGCTGCGAAACAGCGCGGCGATGCTGCCGGCGTCCTTGTTCTCGCGCATTTCCTTGCTGCTGGTTTCCTTGAGGGAACGCCGCAGAAACAGCGAGATCAGCGCGGCCACGGCGCCGACCACGAACGGGATCCGCCAGCCATAGGCACGCAATTCTTCTTCACTGAGGAACTGCTGCAGGATCACCACCAGCGACACCGCCAGCAGTTGCCCGCCGATCAGCGTCACGTACTGGAACGAAGCGAAGAAGCCACGCTGGCCCTTGAGAGCGACTTCACTCATGTAGGTGGCCGTGGTGCCATACTCGCCCCCCACCGACAGGCCTTGCAGCAAACGCGCGAACAACAGCAGCACCGGCGCCCAGACGCCGATGTCCTTGTAGGTGGGCAAGCAGGCGATGAGCAACGAGCCGAAGCACATCATCAGCACCGAGATCATCATCGAGTTCTTACGCCCATGACGGTCCGCCACTCGGCCGAATATCCAGCCGCCAATGGGTCGCATCAGGAACCCGGCGGCGAAGACCCCGGCCGTGTTGACCAGTTGCACCGTGGGGTTGTCCGAGGGAAAGAACGCCGACGCGAAATAGATCGCGCAGAACGCGTAGACGTAGAAGTCGAACCATTCGACCAGGTTGCCGGACGAAGCGCCGACAATAGCGAAAATGCGCTTGCTGCGTTCTTCGCCGGTGTAGTGGCTGGTTGGGGTGGTCATGGGTTATTCACTCGTTAGGGACTGACAAAGTCTAGACACACTTCGTAACAGTCCCGTTCCACAGTAGCTTCACATCCCCGTGGCGAGGGAGCTTGCTCCCGCTCGGCTGCGAAGCAGCCGCAAATCGACGTCAGCCATACCGAGTCGCCAGCTTTTGGGCTTGCTGCGCAAGCCAGCGGGAGCAAGCTCCCTCGCCACAGTGAGTTAGATAGCCTGAGGTATCTGGCCACAGGAGCTCTTCAATAATCGAAAAACACCGTCTCGGCATCCGTCCCCTGCAACACCACATTCCATTGGTACACCCCCGACGCATCGGGCTTGGTCACGAGGGTGGCGCGACGCTCTTCGGGTACGCAAGCCAGCAGCGGATCGGTTTCGTTGGCCTGCTCGCCGTCGAAGTAGATGCGCGTCAGCAGGTGCTTGACCAGGCCGCGGGCAAACACCAGCACCACCAGGTGCGGCGCCTGGGTCGTACCCCCCAGCCCCGGTACGGTGCCCGGCTTGATGGTGGTGAAGCGAAAGCGCCCCTCAGCGTCCACCGGCACCCGGCCGAAGCCTTCGAAGCTGGGGTCCAGGGGCTTGTCCTGATCGTCTTCGGGATGGGCATATTTGCCGGCGGCGTTGGCTTGCCAGACTTCCAGCATGGCGTCGTTGACGAACTCGCCATTGCCGTCGATCACCTGCCCGGTGATCGCCACGCGCTGGCCGAGGGTTTCGGCGACGGTCAAGTCTTCGCGGTTCAGCCAGGTCAGGCCGATGTGGTAGTAAGGGCCGACGGTATGGGATGTGGTGGCGGTGAGCGTCATCTTATTTCTCCATCGGCGTGGCATCGCGGCCGCGCAAGACGATGTCCCAGCGATAACCGAGGGCGTAGTGAGGGATGGTTTTTTCCAGGTCGAAGCTGGCGATCAAACGTTCCTTGGCGCGGGTGTCCGGCACGCAGTTGTAGATTGGATCGTAGGCCAGCAGCGGGTCGCCGGGGAAATACATCTGCGTCACCAGACGCGTGAGGATGCTGGGCCCGAACAGCGAGAAATGGATATGGGCCGGGCGCCAGGCGTTGTGGTGGTTACCCCAGGGATACGCGCCGGGCTTGATGGTCTGGAACTGGTACCAGCCGTCGGCGTCGGTGATGGCGCGACCGGTGCCGGTGAAGTTCGGGTCCAGCGGCGCATCGTGCTTGTCGCGGTCATGGTGGTAGCGACCGGCGGCGTTGGCCTGCCAGATCTCCACCAGAATGCCTGGCACCGGCTGGCCGTTCTCATCCAGCACCCGCCCGTGAATGATAATCCGCTCCCCCAATGGCTCGCCGGCATGCTGGGCGGTGAGGTCGTTGTCCTTCTCCTGCACGCGGTCGGCGCCGACGGTCGGGCCGGTGATTTCCGACAGCGAATGAGGCAGGAACACCAGCGGCTTGGACGGCGAGCGCAGGTTGGTGGACTGGTACGGCGGGTGCAGGTATTGCGGCTGGGTGCCCGCTTGAGGGCGACGATAACCAGGCTTGTCAGTCATGAAGCATTCCTCGGTTTCTTATTAGTAGTGCGACGCGTCAGACGCGTTCGATAGCCAATGCCAGGCCCTGGCCGACGCCGACACACATGGTCGCCAGGCCTTTCTTGCCGCCGGTCTTTTCCAAGTGGTGCAACGCCGTCAGCACCAGCCGCGCCCCGCTCATGCCCAACGGATGACCGAGCGCAATGGCGCCGCCATTCGGGTTGACCTGAGGCGCATCGTCCGCCAACCCCAATTCGCGCAGCACCGCCAGGCCCTGGCTGGCGAAGGCCTCATTGAGTTCGATCACATCGAAGTCGGCGACCGCCAGGCCCAGGCGCTCGGTGAGCTTGCGCACCGCCGGCACCGGACCGATGCCCATGACCCGCGGCGCCACACCGGCGCTGGCCATGCCCAGGACCTTGGCGCGCGGGGTCAGGCCATGTTTTTTCACCGCGTCGGCGGACGCCAGGATCAGCGCCGCCGCACCGTCGTTCACCCCAGAGGCATTGCCGGCGGTGACGGTCTTGTCCGGGCCGTTGACCGGCTTGAGTCTGGCCAAGGCGTCAAGCGTGGTGTCGGCGCGCGGGTGTTCATCCTGCTCGACCACGGTTTCGCCCTTCTTGTGGGCGATCCGTACCGGCACGATCTCTTCGGCAAAAAAGCCCGCCGCTTGGGCCACCGCCGTGCGCTGTTGACTGCGCAGGGCGAAGGCATCCTGGTCTTCGCGGGATACCGCGTAGTCATCGGCCACGTTGTCTGCGGTCTGCGGCATCGCGTCCACGCCGTACTGGGCTTTCATCAACGGGTTGATGAAGCGCCAACCGATGGTGGTGTCTTCCAGCTTCATGTTGCGGGAGAACGCCGCGTCGGCCTTGCCCATCACGAACGGTGCGCGGGACATCGACTCCACCCCGCCGGCGATCGCCAGCTCCATCTCGCCGCTGGCAATGGCGCGGAACGCTGTGCCGATGGCGTCCATGCCCGAGGCGCAAAGGCGGTTGAGGGTCACGCCGGGAATGCTCTCCGGCAGGCCTGCCAGCAACAGCGCCATGCGCGCGACGTTGCGGTTGTCCTCGCCGGCCTGGTTGGCGCAGCCGAGGAAGACCTCGTCCACCGCCTCCCAGTCCACCGACGGGTTGCGCGCCATCAGTGCCTTGATCGGCACGGCCGCCAGGTCATCGGCGCGCACAGCGGCCAGGCCACCGCCGAAGCGGCCGATGGGGGTACGAATCGCATCACAGAGATAGACGTCGCGCATCAGGCTTCTCCCGGTGCCTGGCCGTGGGCCGCCGCCGTGCGAGCTTCCAGATCGCGCAGGGCGCGCAGCTCCACGTCGGTCGGCTCGGCGGTGGTGTGCACCTGGTCGGCGAAGCGGATTGCCCACCCGGTCGCGGCAATGACCTGCTCACGGGTGACGCCAGGGTGCAAGGCCGTGACCACGAACTCATGGCTGCCGGCTTCCGGTTCCATGATGCACAGGTCGGTGATGATGCCCACGGGGCCCGCACCCGGCAGGCCCAGGCGCTTGCGTGAATCACCGCCCTCACCGTGGCCGACCGAGGTGACGAAGTCCAGCTTGTCGACGAACGAACGCGCCGACTGCTTGAGGATAATCAACACGCTCTTGGCCGAGCCGGCAATTTCCGGTGCGCCACCGGCCCCCGGCAGACGGACTTTGGGCTGGTGGTAATCCCCCACCACCGTGGTGTTGATGTTACCGAAACGGTCGACCTGGGCAGCGCCCAGGAAGCCGACGTCGATACGCCCGCCCTGCAACCAGTAGCGAAAGATCTCACCGGTCGGCACCACAGTGTCGGCGGTTTCCGCCAGCTCGCCGTCGCCAATGGACAGCGGCAGCACGCCAGGCTTGGCACCGATCGGGCCGGACTCGTAGATCAACACTACATCCGGTGCCGACGTCAGCCGCGCCAGATTGGCCGCTTTCGACGGCAGGCCGATGCCGACAAAGCACACGGCGTTGTTCTTCAAGCGACGGGCCGCGGCCACGGTCATCATCTCGTTGGTGGAGTACGTCATTGTTTCGCCTCCGAAGCGGCAGCCAGTCGGGCCTGGAATTCGGTGAAATCCTGGGTGCCACGGATGAATTCGTCGATCCAGGCGGTAAACGTCTCACGGTCGCGGGCGATGGGGTCCCACGCCTGATAGAAACGGTTGTCACGTTCGGTGTAGCCATGGGCGTAGGAAGGATGCGCGCCGCCCGGTACGAGGCATACCGCACTGAGGGCCCAGGTGGGCAGCACGCAGGCGTTCATCGGCGCGTTCAGGTCGTCGACGATTTCTTCCACGGTGACGATGCAACGCTTGGCAGCCAGGGCCGCTTCCTTCTGCACGCCGAGGATGCCCCACAACAACACGTTGCCCTTGCGGTCGGCTTTCTGGGCGTGGATCACGGTGATGTCCGGGCGCACCGACGGCACGGCGGCCAGCACCTCCCCGGTAAACGGACACGTGACGCTCTTGATCAGCGGGTTGACCTTGGGCAGGTCGGAACCCGCGTAGGCCCGCAGGACCGCGAACGGTAGGCCGGAGGCACCGGCGACGTAGGCATTGGCCAGGTCGGCGTGGCTGTGTTCCTCGATCTCCAACGGTTGCGGCCACTGCTTCTCCACCGCATCGCGCAGCCGGTGCAGCGAGCCCACGCCCGGGTTGCCGCCCCAGGAGAAAATCAACTTGCGCGCACAACCGGCACCGATCAACTGGTCGTAGATCAGGTCAGGGGTCATCCGCACCAGGGTCAGGTCTTTCTTGCCCTGACGAATGATTTCGTGACCCGCTGCGGTCGGGATCAGGTGAGTGAAGCCTTCGAGCGCGACGGTATCGCCGTCGTTGACGAACTGCTTCACCGCATCGTGCAGCGAAAGGATTTCAGCCATGGTGCAGGCTCCCGTATTCCAGTAGAGCGACATGAAGAAAAAGGCGCGAGGTTCAGCGCCGGAGTGACCCAAGAGTAAGCCGCGGCAAAACGCCAAACAATCCGATAATCGACTGAGTGTTCGTTTATCGAACAGATTGTTGTTTGGCTAACGATTGGTTCCTGTGCCACGCATTCTGTGGGAGCGAGCTTGCTCGCGATGACGTTCCGTCAGCCCCAGACTCGGAGACTGACACACCGCAATCGCGAGCAAGCTCGCTCCCACAGGGGATGGGATTTATCCCAAGGGAATTTGTGTCAGCCGCTCAAGTCGCATCCGCATGGCTGACCAACCCCTTGATCACCACCGCCGTGGTCGCCAGTGCGGCGGGAATGACCAGGGCGGTCAGCACCTGTTCGAAGTTCCAGCCCAGGCCCAGCAAGGTCGCCCCCATCCAGGCTCCGAGGATCGCGCCGAAGCGACCGATGCCGAGCATCCACGACACCCCGGTGGCGCGGCCTTGGGTCGGATAGAAACGCGCCGCCAGGGACGGCATCGCCGATTGCGCGCCGTTGACGCACATGCCGGCCACCAGCACCAGCGTCGCGAGCAATGTGATGTGGCCCAGACTCTGCCCTACCGCGTAGGCAAACACCCCGGCCATCAGGTAGAACAGGCCGATGACCTTGTGCGGGTTGAACCGGTCCATCGCCCAGCCCACGCCCACCGCGCTCAACACCCCGCCAAACTGGAACAACGCGCCGATGAACGCGGCCTGCTCCATGCTCGCGCCGCTGTCGCGCATCAGTGTCGGCAGCCAACTGGTCAGCAGGTAGACGATCACCAGCCCCATGAAATAGGTCAGCCACAGCAACAGCGTGCCGGCGCTGTAGGTCCCGGAAAAAATCACCGCCAACACGTTGCGCGCCTTCACGGTTTTCTGTTCCGGCACACTGAAGCTCGCGGCCTGGGCAACCGTGTGCGGGTCGATGGGTGCCAGGGTCTTGCGCACTTTATCGGTGCCGCGGTTGCGCACCACCAGGTAACGCGCCGACTCCGGCAGCCAGAACACCAGCACGACCGTCAGCAGCAACGGCAGGATCCCGCCGATCAGCAACAGGCTGTGCCAGCCGAACGCCGGGATCAGCTTGGCGGAAATGAACCCGCCGCCGGCCATGCCCAGGTTGAAGCCGCAGAACATGCTGGTCACCAACAGCGATTTCTTGCGTTCGGGGGTGTATTCGGACAGCAAGGTGGTGGCGTTGGGCATCCCGGCTCCCAAGCCCAGGCCGGTGAGGAAGCGCAGCACCAGCAGTTGGTCGACGTTGGTGCTGTAGGCCGAAGCCAGGCTGAACGCGCCAAACAGCAGGACCGCGCCCACCAGGACCACTTTGCGCCCGAAGCGGTCAGCCAAGGGCCCGGAACCGAGTGCGCCGAAAACCATGCCGATCAGCGCGGCACTCATCACCGGGCCCAGGCTGGCGCGGTCGATTCCCCAATCCTGGGACAGGGCCGGGGCAATGAAGCCCATGGCTGCCGTGTCGAGGCCGTCGAGGAAAACAATCAGGAAACAGAGGATCACTACCCGCCACTGGTAGCGCGAGATGGGCTGGGCATTGATGAAGGACTGCACGTCGAGGCAGTGGCCTACGGAGGTCTGGGGTTGGTTCATCGTGTCTCTCATTATTATTGTGTCGAGTCGCCCACCCATGGCCGGGCCAGAAGGCTCCAGCACGCCGGATGACGCTGGCGCGACATTAATGAGGCCGGACAAACACCGTCAATTCACCGCAAGCGACTGTGTGCGTTTATCGAACACTTAGGTGAACAACTGCGCGCTCAGGTCGCGACTGGCCCCCAACAGGCCGGGCAGGAACCGCTGCTCCAGCTCGTTACGGCTGACGCGCCCGGCATGGGTGCTGACGTTCAACGCCGCCACCACCTGGCCGGAAGCGTCGTACACCGGCACGGCAATCGAGCGCAGGCCCTGCTCCAATTCCTGGTCGACGATGCACCAGCCCTGTTGCCGCACCTGTTGCAGGCATTCGAGCAGGGCCTGGGGGGTGTGCAGGGTGCGGCTGGTCTTGGCTTGCAGGTCGGCATGATCGAGGTAATCGCGCAGCGACGCATCGTCCAGCGCCGCCAGAAGAATCCGGCCCATGGACGTGCAATAGGCCGGCAGCCGCCCGCCGACCGACAGGTCCACCGAGATCAATCGCTGGGTGGTGGCTGACCGGGCGATGTAGAGGATGTCGTCGCCTTCGAGGGTGGCCATGTTGCAGGCTTCATGCAGTTGCTCGCTCATGCGGTCCAGGTACGGCTGCGCGGAAACGGCCAGGGGCGTCGAGGACAAGTAGGCGTGACCGAGGGTGAGCACTTTGGGCAGCAGTGAATAGGTGCGCCCGTCCGTGGTGGCGTAGCCAAGCTTGATCAAGGTATGCAGGCAGCGGCGGACGGCCGCCCGGGGAATTTCCGTACGGTGGCTGATCTGAGCGATGGTCAGATGCCGCTTGCGCTCTTGGAAGGCCTGCACCACGGCCAGCCCACGGGCCAGGGAGGTCATGAAGTCCGGGTCGCCGGTCAGGGCCTGGATCCGCTTGGCCGCAGAGGCCACGATCGGTGGCGCGACTGAAGTGAAGGCGTTGCGCAATTGGTCGTTCATGTCTGGTCCTTCCCCGGGTGGAGGGCTATTACAAGCAGCGGCTTGACGGGCCGGCAAGCGCCGGCCGCCAACAACGTGCGATTATCGAACCGACGATCGATAATCGCAATGCGCGGTCGTCGATCGGGACTTTCATTTCGGATCCGATACAAACTTGGCAAACAGCGCGGGCCGTTCTCCAGGCAGGGGGTTTATTGAACTTGTCGAACCCGACGGCGTCAGGATATCGACGACTGTGGAAAACCCGCGGTGTTTAAGTTGCCTCTACAAATATTGATTCACACTAGGCTGTGTACGAAATAGTTTGAAACGCAGGTTAGGCAAGGCAAAAACCGGCGAGGAACGACCGGGGTCGCGCTCGACTTGACTGGTTGTCAATGAGCATTCCGAGCCGGTTTTTAACGCCGCATAACCAAGTTTCAAGCTATTTCGTACATAGCCTAGAACAGACCTCTTTAACTTTTGCCGGTAGTGTTATTCGACGGGACCGCTATAATGCGCTTCAGCGACGGTACGGCTTTCAACCGCTATCGTCCGCCGGCACTGTAGCCAAGCTGCGGTGCCCGAGGCGCCTGATGGCCGCTTCCCCGTAACGGCAACAACACGAACCCCTGATGCTACGTCAGCTGTCAGCTCTGGTGCCGTGGCCGTCTGCATGACGACATGCAGTGCGTATCACCAGAATAAATTTCAATTAATTAGGTACAACTGTGACGAAAGACGAACTGCGCGCGGAACTTGAGCGCCAGGAACAACGTTACAAGGAAGTTTACGGCGGAGAAATCACCACCTACGCCGCGCAACCTGAACCGGAACGCAAACCCTGGCGTAAACGCGCCACCGTTCAAGACCAGGCTTTTACCCAGGAACTTCAAAAGATGGAAAAGGAACTCAAGGCCGAAGAGCATTTGATGCCCGACGTCTGAGGGGTTTGTCGAAGGATGGCGGCCCACACCCGGGCTGCAGGCTGATACCTGCACGCCCGCCACGAGCAGGCTGCCAGCGCCTCGCGACCGCCGGTCGTGAGCGGTCGAGGCCGACCTTCTTTCAGAAATTTCATACAGCCGCTGGGGGTGAGTTTCACCACTCCGGTCACCCCTGCTGCTGCGCTTTGCGCCCCGAAATCAAAGGGTTGAGCGCCCCATCGGGCCCTTCGTCCCGGAGGGTTTCCTACAAATTATTTCGTTGAAGAATGTTACCGATGAGCAGGCAGTGCATCGATTACCGAGGTTTTCTGGCATAATCGCGCCCCCTTACGACCGGGTCAGAAAACCTTCATGATCGATTTATTCAGCGGACTGGATGCTTGGGTGCTTGTGAGCCTCTTGCTCGCCCTGGCTTTTGTCCTCGCCTTCGAGTTCATCAACGGCTTTCATGACACCGCTAACGCGGTTGCCACTGTTATCTACACCAAAGCGATGCCGCCGCACCTGGCGGTGTTCTTTTCCGGGGTGTTCAATTTTCTCGGTGTGTTGCTGGGCGGCGTGGGGGTGGCGTACGCCATCGTCCACTTGCTGCCCGTGGAACTGCTGATCAACGTGAACACCGGCCACGGGTTGGCCATGGTGTTCTCGCTGCTCGCGGCGGCCATCACCTGGAACCTGGGCACCTGGTACTTCGGTATCCCGGCTTCCAGCTCCCACACCCTGATCGGCTCGATCCTCGGCGTGGGCCTGGCCAACGCGCTGATCAACGATATCCCGCTGGCCGACGGCGTGAACTGGCAGAAGGCGATCGATATCGCCGCGTCCCTGGTGTTCTCACCCATGGCCGGCTTCCTGATAGCCGCCCTGGTGCTGATCGGCCTGAAATGGTGGCGCCCGCTGTCGAAGATGCACAAGACGCCGGAACAGCGCCGCAAGATCGACGACAAGAAGCACCCGCCGTTCTGGAACCGCCTGGTGCTGGTGATCTCGGCCATGGCCGTCAGCTTCGTCCACGGCTCCAACGATGGCCAGAAAGGCATCGGCCTGATCATGCTGGTGCTGATCGGCATCGTGCCCGCGCAATTCGTCCTCGACCTGGGCAGCACCACCTACCAGATCGAACGGACCCGCGACGCGACCTTGCACCTGAGCCAGTTCTACACACGCAACAGTGAGTCGCTGGGCGAATTCCTGGCCCTGGGCAAGAGCGTGGAAGGCGACCTGCCGGAGAAATTCCGCTGCAACCCGCAGCAGACCGAACCGACCATCAACGCGCTGCTCGACACTCTCAAAGGCGTGTCGGACTACCATTCGCTGCCGTCGGAAAGCCGCATTGAAGTACGTCGCTACCTGCTCTGCCTGGACGACACGGCGAAGAAGGTGGGCAAGTTGCCTAACCTGGCGGCACGTGAGAAAGACGACCTGAACAAGCTGCGCAAGGACCTTACGACCAC
Source organism: Pseudomonas sp. MS646 (assembly GCF_036693845.1). NCBI lineage: Bacteria > Pseudomonadati > Pseudomonadota > Gammaproteobacteria > Pseudomonadales > Pseudomonadaceae > Pseudomonas > Pseudomonas sp. MS646. Next base: position 1,492,493 of record NZ_CP144763.1, on the reverse strand, counting down.
CACCGAATACGCCCCGTTCTGGGTGATCCTGGCGGTGGCCCTGGCGTTGGGCCTGGGTACCATGGTCGGCTGGAAGCGCGTGGTACTGACCATCGGCGAGAAGATCGGCAAGCAAGGCATGACCTACGCCCAGGGCATGTCGGCACAGATCACCGCCGCGTGCATGATCGGCATGGCGAACATCTTCAGCCTGCCGGTTTCCACCACCCACGTGCTGTCCTCGGGCGTGGCCGGCACCATGGTCGCCAACAAGAGCGGCCTGCAAGGTGGCACGGTGCGCAACATCCTCCTGGCCTGGGTGCTGACCCTGCCTGCGACGGTGGCACTGTCGGCCGGGTTGTTCTGGCTGGCGTCAAAAGCCTTGGGCAGCTGATTCCAGCGGCTTGAAAAAAAGGTGCGACCCTCGCGGGTCGCACCTTTTTTTTGCCCAAAACATTATCCCCTGTGAAAGCGGGTGCATGGGGCGGGAATTTTGCGCAAAAAAAAGGGCGACCGAAGTCGCCCAAAATGCCTTGCGTGCTCGTTGTAACCGGAAAGACCTATGGTTTCTTGCGCTTGTGGGCGTCTTTCCAGATGAATAATCCAAACCCTGCGAAGAACACGAACATGAGGCCGACCGTCAACACACCGGCAAACACCACATTATCGAAAAACATGACTGGCCTCCTGGTCTCGTCCCTGTTGCGATGGGTTCAAGTTAACCAATCAGGCCTGGATGGAAATTGACCGGGGTCAATAACGCCCGCAACGGGGCGAAAAGGTGGGGAAATAACTGATCTGCATCAATGGATCGAGGGGGTTCAGCGCTTTTTCGGTTTGTTTTTCGGCTTTTTCTTCGGCTTGGCCAAAGGCATCGCTTGCTCGAAAGCCTGGCGGACTTCGTTGAGGCGCTTGTCGTTGAGGTCATGAACGCGCTTGGCGCGCTCAGCGCTGAGGTCGATCAGTTTGGCGTCTTGGCTCATGGCGTGTCGGCATCGTGCAGTGAAAGTCGGATGCGCCCATGATGCGGGCTGTTGGCGGCGTTGACCAGCCTGCGTACGTCGGCCAATGGCTGGGTCAGATCTGGATATCGACCCACAGGCCCTGGCGCGATTCTTCTTCCATCAGCGGCACCACGGGCACGGTGTTATCGGCGTTGAGCTCGGTGCCCGGTACGGCCAGGTGTTCCTCGGGGTCTTCGTCGGCTTCGCGGCGACGGCGGTCGCGTTCCTGCTGGCGACGTTGCTCCTCGCGCAGCAGCAGCGCCCCCTCTTCCGGATCGCGCTTTTGCAGGTCGATGGTGCTCTCGCTGGAGCTCTGCTGCACCGGGACCACGGGCGGTATGTCCGGTCGTGGACGAACCGGATCCTGCTGCGCGGTGACGGGCACGGTGCTCAAAGGGAGCGTAGGTAGCAACATAAAGGTCTCCTGTCTTCAGGTTGTCGGCGGCGGACGTCGCAGCTTGAACCGCCGGTCCGAAACTTGTGACCCAGTTGGCATTGCAACAAAAAGCCGGGGCCGAGCCTGTTTGATCGTTGAGCGCGCTTAAGTTCCCTACCCGTCGGGTGACCAATCGCCTTGCTGTCGAGGGGCCGTGTACGTAAATCCTTTGGTCTGAAGGATCATTCCGTTAAGATAACCGGCTTTTTCAAGGCGGGAGTCAGGCAGCATGGCGCAGCAGTATCAACCGGGGCAACGCTGGATCAGTGACAGCGAAGCCGAGCTGGGTTTAGGCACCGTTCTGGCACAGGATGGCCGCTTGTTGACCGTGCTCTATCCGGCCACTGGCGACACTCGCCAGTACGCGCTACGGAATGCGCCCCTCACTCGCGTACGGTTTTCGCCGGGCGACGTGATCACTCACTTCGAAGGTTGGAAGATGACCGTGCGTGAAGTCGACGATGTCGATGGATTGCTGGTCTACCACGGCCTCAACGGGCAGAACGAAGTCGTGACCCTGCCGGAAACCCAACTGTCGAACTTCATCCAGTTCCGCCTCGCCAGCGACCGCCTGTTCGCCGGCCAGATCGACCCGCTGGCCTGGTTCTCCCTGCGCTACCACACCCTGGAACACACCAGCCGCCAGTTGCAGTCTTCGCTCTGGGGCCTTGGCGGCGTGCGCGCCCAGCCGATCGCCCACCAACTGCACATCGCTCGCGAAGTGGCCGACCGCATTGCACCGCGCGTCTTGCTGGCGGACGAAGTGGGGCTGGGCAAGACCATCGAAGCCGGCCTGGTCATCCACCGTCAACTGCTGTCCGGCCGTGCCAGCCGTGTCCTGATCCTGGTGCCGGAAAACCTCCAGCACCAATGGCTGGTGGAAATGCGCCGGCGCTTCAACCTGCAGGTCGCGTTGTTCGACGAAGAACGCTTTATCGAAAGCGATGCCAGCAACCCGTTCGAAGACACCCAGCTGGCCCTGGTGGCGCTGGAATGGCTGGTGGACGACGAGAAGGCCCAGGACGCGCTGTTCGCCGCTGGCTGGGACCTGATGGTGGTCGACGAAGCGCATCACCTGGTGTGGCACGAGGATCAGGTCAGCCCGCAGTACGCGTTGGTCGAGCAACTGGCCGAAACCATCCCCGGCGTGCTGCTGCTCACCGCGACCCCGGAACAACTGGGCCAGGACAGCCACTTCGCCCGTCTGCGCCTGCTAGACCCGAACCGCTTCCATGACCTCAAGGCCTTCCGCGCCGAGAGCGAGAACTATCGTCCGGTGGCCGAAGCCGTGCAGGAGCTGCTGGACAAGGGCCGTCTCTCGCCGCAAGCCCACCAGACCATCCTCGGTTTCCTGGGCAACGAAGGCGAAGCCTTGCTGACCGCCGTCAACGATGGCGATGTCCAAGCCAGTGCCCGCCTGGTGCGCGAACTGCTGGACCGCCACGGCACCGGCCGCGTGCTGTTTCGCAACACCCGCGCCGCGGTGCAGGGTTTCCCGGAGCGCAAGCTGCACGCCTACCCGCTGCCGTGCCCGGACGAATACCTCGAGTTGCCGCTGGGCGATCACGCCGACCTGTACCCGGAAGTCAGCTTCCAGGCGCAGCCGGACGCCAGTGACGAAGAACGCTGGTGGAAATTCGACCCGCGCGTGGAGTGGCTGATCGACCAGCTGAAAATGCTCAAGCGCACCAAGGTGCTGGTGATCTGCGCCCACGCCGAAACCGCCATGGACCTGGAAGACGCCCTGCGCGTGCGTTCCGGGATCCCGGCCACGGTGTTCCACGAAGGCATGAACATCCTTGAGCGCGACCGCGCCGCCGCTTACTTCGCCGACGAAGAGTTTGGCGCGCAGGTACTGATCTGCTCGGAAATCGGCAGCGAAGGGCGCAACTTCCAGTTCGCTCACCACCTGGTGCTGTTCGACCTGCCTTCCCACCCTGACCTGCTGGAACAGCGGATCGGCCGTCTCGACCGGATCGGCCAGAAGCACACCATCGAGCTGCACGTGCCCTACCTGGAAACCAGTCCGCAGGAGCGCTTGTTCCAGTGGTACCACGAGGCGCTGAACGCGTTCCTCAACACCTGCCCGACCGGCAACGCCCTGCAGCACCAGTTCGGCCCGCGCCTGCTGCCGCTGCTGGAAGAGGCCGACGATGGCCAGTGGCAAGCGCTGATCGACGAGGCCCGCGCCGAACGCGAGCGCCTGGAAACCGAGCTGCACACCGGTCGTGACCGCTTGCTGGAACTCAACTCCGGTGGTGCCGGTGAAGGCGACGCGCTGGTGGAGGCCATTCTCGAACAGGACGACCAGTTCGCCCTGCCGATCTACATGGAAACCCTGTTCGACGCCTTTGGCATCGACAGCGAGGACCATTCGGAAAACGCGCTGATCCTCAAGCCGAGTGAAAAGATGCTCGACGCCAGCTTCCCGCTCGGCGACGACGAAGGCGTGACCATCACCTACGATCGCAACCAGGCGCTGTCGCGCGAAGACATGCAGTTCATCACCTGGGAGCACCCGATGGTGCAAGGCGGCATGGACCTGGTGCTGTCGGGCTCCATGGGCAACACCGCCGTGGCGCTGATCAAGAACAAGGCGCTCAAGCCTGGCACGGTGCTGCTGGAGCTGCTCTACGTCAGCGAAGTGGTCGCCCCGCGTTCGCTGCAACTGGGCCGCTACCTGCCCCCGGCCGCCCTGCGCTGCCTGCTGGATACCAACGGCAACGACCTGGCTGCCCGGGTTTCGTTCGACACGCTGAACGACCAGCTCGAAAGCGTGCCTCGTGCCAGCGCCAACAAGTTCATCCAGGCCCAGCGCGACCAGCTCTCACCGCGGATCAACGCCGGGGAAGAGAAAGTCGCCCCGCGTCACGCCGAGCGCGTGGCCGAGGCCCAACGCCGCCTGGCGGCCGATACCGACGAAGAATTGGCACGCCTGACCGCCCTGCAAGCGGTCAACCCGACCGTACGCGACAGCGAGCTGGTTGCGCTGCGCCAACAGCGCGAACAGGGCCTGGCGATGCTGGAAAAGGCGGCGTTGCGCCTGGAAGCGATCCGGGTGCTGGTGGCAGGCTGATTGCCACTGGCTGAAGGTTGCCTGGATTCACCTGTGGCGAGGGCGCTTGCTCTCGCCACGATATCCAGCGCCTCGCCTCACGGGCTGTAGTACCCCACCGCCACCAGGAAATGCCCGACCTTCCTCAGGTACGCGTGCTTGTCCTCGACCTTGCCCGTGACCGGGTTCTTCCAGCGATAGGCGTACTCCCCGGTCGGCTGCTTGCCGATCATGGCCAGGATCGGTTCGCCCACCGGCTTGCCTGCTGGATCCCTGACCTTGGCGAAATCGGTGTTGACCAACCGCAGATTGGTGCCGTGGGCGACATAGCGCTGGGTTACCAAATCCACCACGAAGACATACAGGTCATCCTGCAAGTACCCACCCTTGAGTGCGTTGATCGCCGTCAGCGTGGCTTTCTCGTTCTTCTGCAGGTCGGTGGAGGCCTTGTCCAGTAACGCCCTGGCCTGTTCGGCCGAGGCCCGTGGCAAGTAATAGCCGACCGCAAGGATTCGCTCGCCAACCCGCTGGAAGTACACGTGCTTGCGCTCGACCTTGCCGTCCGCCCAGTTCTGCCAGCGATACTCGGCCTGCTGGATACCACTGGCCTCGGGGGTCTTCAGGGCATCCTTGAACGCTTTGCGCAGGTCAGGCCCGAGCATTTCGGAAACGTCCCGCCCGATCAGCGCCGAAGAAGGCCCGCCACTGGCGAGCATCACGCCCCGAGTGTCCACCACAAAGACGTAGCGGTCCTGATCGACGAACTCTCCCTGGCGGCTGAACGCCGCAAAAGCCTTGTCGCCGTTATCGTGGTAATAGGCCAAGGCCTTTTCCAGCAACGCCCGGGCCGCCTGGCCGTCATCTTGCGTCGCGGCATGCACTTGCGTCAGCCCCAGTAACAACACTGCGCCCAGCCAGGCCATCTTGCGGAAACACCCCATACGCGCGCCCTCGTTCTTGTGGGTATTTCAAGAGAGTAGCTGGCATGAGCTGATGTGGAAGCATTCAGCAAAACACGGTGCAAACACGACACCGGCTGGGAGCGAGTTTGCTCGCGAAGGCGTCAGGCCAGCCAACATCTTCTTGACTGATCCGGCACTTTCGCGGGCAAGCCCGCTCCCACAAGGGATGGAAGGTGGACTTGATTCCCGCCGGCACCACAAGACCACTGTGGGAGCGAGCTCGCTCGCGAAGGCGTCGGGCCAGCCAACTTCTTCGTGACTGATCCGGCACTTTCGCGGTGTAGAAACGGACACATCCTTTACAATTGAAACCGGGGACATCCTTTACGTTTCTGTTGGCTTGAAAGGCGGCTTTCGCCGCTTTTCAGCCTACCTAAAAGGTAGCTGCAGAGGTAAACATCCCACACATCATCGTCCACTTCTTTGAGTCCTAGCGCCTCACCGGCCAGAGATTCGCTGACGAAAATCATCTTGCCTTTCCATTTCATCGACCCGTTCTGCCTAACCATGCGGATCGTCATGTCCGCCGCGTACTCGGCCTCAGGCACGCGCCCATCGTACTGCCGCTTTGATGGCTCATAGAGGTCCGCAGGAACTTTCATCTTTAGGGCCTTGTGAGGGCGCACGTAATTGAATTCCTGTCGAAACTGTTCGAATGCCAGCTGTTGCTCCACCAGGTTACGTTCAGGTGCATGAAGCAAAGCAGCCTTGAGTGTTCGATGCATGCGTTCGTGACGGCCATTCTGGTCAGGCCGCCCCGGCTGGATTCGCTCCGGATAGATCCCCAAACGTATCCACCACGCGGCCAGACTGGATATGCGTGAGATGCCGGTAGAGGCAAAAGGAGAGCCGTTATCTGTGCGGATTACGTCAGGTAAACCGTACTCCCGAAACGCCCAGTCAAATCCTTCGCGGGCACCGGCAACGCTGCCTTGTGCTCTGCACAGCAATAGAAATCGGCTGACGTGATCGGTAATGGTCAGAGGGTAACAACGTTGGCCGTTCTGAAGCGCGAAGTCACCTTTGAAGTCTGCGGCCCATGTCTGATTAGGCCCAGTGGCGTCACGCAGCGGATTTTTTCCTGCTGGCGGTCGATTGAGGAAACGGCGCTTTTGCACCAGACCTGCTCGCTTAAGCCACTCGCCTGCCGTGCTGACTGTGGGCCAAGACAGGTCTGGATGGTCGATCTTAAGGTTATGCACCAACTTCTCAGGCCCCCAGCTGTGATGCTCGCGCTTGTACGCGATCAGCAGCTCAAGTACCTCGTCGCTGATTTTGAAAGGGCTCGTATGCGGGCGCCGTGACAGCTCCTTTAGCCCATCAATGCCGTGCGCCTCGTAGCGTGCAAGCCATTTGTCCAAAGTGGGTCGGCTGAGCCCGTAGTGACGGGCCAGCTCGCTCTTGGAGTAGCTGCCTTGCAGCCAGTCGCCTATGAGTTTGATTCGTTGATCCATCGGGGACTCTCGATTCCAGGGCATGGTCAGGCACCTCCTGACCGTATTTATGCACCTGTAAACGATGTCTCCGGTTTAAAACGTAAAGGATGTCCCCGGTTTCTACCCGGGCAAGCCCGCTCCCACAAGGGATGGAAGGTGGACCTGATTCCCGCCAGCACCACAAGACCACTGTGGGAGCGAGCTTGCTCGCGAAGGCGTCAGGCCAGCCAACATCTTCGTGACTGATCCGGCACTTTCGCGGGCAAGCCCGCTCCCACAAGGGATGGAAGGTGGACCTGATTCCCGCCAGCACCACAAGACCACTGTGGGAGCGAGCTTGCTCGCGAAGGCGTCAGGCCAGCCAACATCTTCGTGACTGATCCAGCGCTTTCGCGGGCAAGCCCGCTCCCACAAGGGATGGAGGTGGACCTGATTCCGGCCAGCACCACAAGACCACTGTGGGAGCGGGCTTGCTCGCGAAGGCTTTACTGGGCGCGAGCGCTGAGTTGCTGTTGCAGGTGTTGGATCTGCGCTTGCAGGGTGTTGATGTTGCGGGTGACCTGGCCGCGGAAGGCGTCGAATTCGGCGGTGTTGCCGCCGTTGTCCTGCTGGCTCTTGAGAACGATCACGTCCTGTTCCAGCCGTTCGAGGGCCGAGTTGGAGGTGGCTCGCTTAAGCGCCGTGATGTCGGCGCCGATACTCTTGAGCTGGGCATCCAGCGCTCCGCCCTCGCCTTGGTTCTTCAGGGCCGTCATTTCAGTCGACAACGCCTTGACCTGGGCCTGGAGCTCCTTGTTGGCAGCCTGCAACTGGATACTGGTGTTCTGCTGCTCAGTGGCCTGGGCAATGAGCTGGGCCAGCTCCTTGTCCAGGTCGGCGGACGGACCGAACGTGGCCTGCTGGAGTTTGTACTGCTCCTGCAACTTGCTGTCGAACTGCCGAGCCTGGTCCTGGAGCTTGCCTTCCAGCTGCTTGATCTGCAGCTTCAAGGCTTCGCTGTCGCTCATGACATTGGATTGCCCAGCCACCACCTTGCCGGAAATATCCTGCAGCCGCCCTGCCGCATCCTCGCTGATGCGCGCAAAACTTTCCTGGGTCGCCACCAGCTGCTGTTCCATCAGGGAAATCTGCTGGAAGCTCCACCAGGCCAGGAAGCCGAACGCACACACCAAGGCGCCGATCAACGCCCACAACGGCCCGGTGCTGGGGCCCTTGACCTTGGCTGCGGCAACGGCTGCCGGCCGCGCCTGCGCGTGGGCCGGGCGGTGGGTCGGGAAGTCATCGTCATCGGGGATGTCGGCGCGCATCCGCAGGCTCGGTACATCGTCGAAGTCGTCGTTGGCATCGTTACGCATGGGCATGGTTCAACCTTTGGGAAACCGGTGATGACTGGGTGCGGCGAGTATAACCCCCTCGCCCGCCGCACCGATTGACCCCGAACCCGGCACTCGGTTCATGACGGGCCGATCAGCGGGCATCCTGGGCTTTGTACCAGGCACAGAACTCATCGAGCGCGGCCCACAGGCTGACCTGGGGGTCGTAATCGAGATACTGCCGAGCCCGGCTGATGTCCAGGGTGAAGTGCCTGTTCATGACCTGCATCCCCAGACGTGACAGCGTCGGTTCGGGGCGGCCCGGCCATAATCTGCAGAACCCTTCGTTCAGGGCGGCAACACTATAAGCCAACCCGTAGGAACGGTAACGCCTGACCTGTGGGACTTGCATCTGGCGCATCACGTAATTGACCACATCCCACAGCGGCACCGGAGCGCCGTTGCTGATGTTGTAGGCCTTGCCCAAGGCCGAACCGGTGACGAGCAGGCTGCTGAGCAACGCCTCATTGAGGTTCTGCACGCTGGTGAAATCCACTTTGTTCAACCCATTGCCCACAATGGCCAACCGCCCCTTGCGCTGCATCTTCAGCAGGCGCGGGAAAATGCTCATGTCGCCGGCACCGGTGACAAAACGCGGGCGCAGGGCCAGCACTTCGAGGCCGAACTCCTGGGCACCGAACACCTTCTGCTCGGCCAGATACTTGGTGGCGGCATACGGGTGCTTGAAGCGCTTGGGCACTTGCTCTTCCGTCAACCCGAGGTGGTCACGGCCGTCGAAGTAGATGGACGGCGACGACAGGTGGACCAGCCGCCGAACCTTCTGCTTGAGGCAAGCCTCGACGACATTTTCCGTGACCTCGACATTGCCCTGGTGAAAATCCTGGTAACGCCCCCACAGCCCCACAGAGCCGGCGCAATGCACCACGGCCTCGACATCCACGCACAGGTCACGCGCCAGCAGCGGATCGCTCAGGTCTCCCTGGACAAACTGCGCACCGCGACGCACCAGGTGCTCCACGCTCTCGGCCCGGCGACCGTTGACCCGTACATCCAGGCCCTGCTCCAGGGCGAAACGCGCAAAGCGCCCGCCGATGAAGCCGCTCGCGCCGGTAACCAGAATTTTCATGAATGCTCCTTGGAAGGGCGGTTACGAGCGTCAAGCTACAACAACCTGCCCATTTAACTGTGCGTCGCTTGCGACCTGTTGCTTGACGTCTAGGACGGCGCCCAAGGCACCAGCCATTGCCGGGAGGAACGGATCAATTGTTCGGTCAACGCACCGAGCAACTGCCCACCATTGCGCCAATGATGCCAGTACAACGGCACATCGATCGGTTTATCTGCCAGCAAGTTCACCAGCGTGCCCTGGGCCAGTTGTTCACGTACCTGCAATTCCGGCACCAGGCCCCAGCCGAGACCGGCTTCGGCAAGGCGAATGAACCCTTCGGACGACGGGCACAAATGGTGTTCGAAACCGCCTTCGACGCCCAGGGACGCGAGGTAGCGGTGTTGCAGGAAGTCGTCCGGGCCGAACACCAGGGCTGGGGTGTGGGCCAGTTGATCGGCGCGCACGCCGTCGGGGAAGTACCGGGCGATGAACGCCGGGCTGGCCAGCGCGCGGTAACGCATGGCACCCAGCAGCACGCTGCGTGCACCGGCCACCGGACGCTCGCTGGCGCAGACGCACGCCGCCACTTCGCCCGCACGCATGCGCTTGAGGCCGACAGTCTGGTCCTCCACCACCAGGTCGAGCAGCACATGCTGCCGGGCGCAGAAATCGCCCAGCGCCGCCGCCCACCAGGTCGCCAGGCTGTCGGCGTTCAAGGCGATGCGCAAGCGCTCGGGCAGGCCTTCTTCATCCAGCGCCGGCACCAGGCTTTGCAGGTCTCGCTCCAACAGACGCACTTGCTGCACGTGGTTGAGCAGGCGCCGGCCGATCTCCGTCGGCGCCGGTGGCGTGGCACGCACCAGGACCGGTTGGCCGACGCGTGCCTCCAGTAACTTGATCCTTTGGGAAATGGCCGATTGCGACAAGCCCAGCACCTGGGCCGCCCGCTCGAAACCGGCCTGCTCGACCACAGCGGCGAGGGCGGAAAGCAACTTGTAGTCGAACATCAGTTTTCCTAATGAGCAATCAGCAGGATTGGTTTTTCTTATACAGCGCCCCACCGGACAATGGCCAGCATCATTTGAAGGAGCGAGCCATGCCTGGCGAAACATCATTGACCACCCTGATCCGCAGCCTGAGCCCGCAGCTCAATCACGGCGACTACGTGTTCTGCTGCCTGCCCGACGGCCAGGTGCCGGCCGGCATCGAGATCATCGGCAGCTTTCTCGAACGCGAGGGGCTGACCGTCATCCTGGAAAAATCCCAGGCACAGCAGGCCGGCCTGGCCTGGGACTACGTCGCCGCCTGGATCACCCTCAACGTGCACTCGGCGCTGCAAGCCGTAGGCCTGACCGCCGCCTTCGCCACGGCCCTGGGCAACGCCGGGATCAGTTGCAACGTGATTGCCTGCTACTACCACGACCATCTGTTCGTCGGCCGTGACGACGCCGCACGGGCCATGGACGTGCTTAGGCAACTGGCCGCCAGCGGGGAGTGACGAACATGTGGCAAAGCTATGTGAACGGATTGTTGATGGCCCTCGGGCTGATCATGGCCATCGGTGCCCAGAATGCATTCGTCCTGGCCCAGAGCCTGCGCCGCGAGCACCACTTGCCGGTGGCCGCCCTGTGCATTACCTGCGATGCGCTGCTGGTCGCGGCAGGCGTCTTCGGCCTGGCAACGCTGCTGGCCCAAAGCCCCTTGCTGCTGTCGATCGCCCGCTGGGGCGGCGCCGCCTTCCTGCTCTGGTATGGCAGCCTGGCGTTGCGCCGGGCCTGTTCGAAACAAAGCCTGCAACACGGTGAGAACCAGGCCGTGCGCTCCTTGCGGGCGGTATTACTCAGCGCCCTGGCGGTGACGCTGCTCAACCCCCACGTGTACCTCGACACCGTGCTGTTGATCGGCTCCCTCGGTGCCCAGCAGAGCATGCCCGGTGCCTACGTGATCGGCGCGGCGAGTGCGTCGCTGTTGTGGTTCCTCACCCTCGCCTTCGGCGCCGCACGGCTGGCCCCGTGGCTGGCTCGCCCCGCCACCTGGCGGATCCTCGACCTGCTGGTCGCGGCGATGATGTTCACCGTGGCCGGGCAATTGATCGTCAGTGGCTGATTATTCCAAACCGCTCTGGAACCTCTATCCCACACAGTTGTTGCGTGGTTATGCCGCACCCCCGGTGCTATGATCCGACTCCTGCGCCGCAAAGAGTACAAACTCCCCGGCGCAAGTCGGGCCGCCCGTGATCGGCCTTGCGCTCACCGCAACTGACCTGATTAGGAGAATCACCATGGCTTTCGAATTGCCGCCGCTGCCTTACCCACACGATGCACTGCAGCCGCACATCTCCAAAGAAACTCTGGAATACCACCACGACAAGCACCACAACACCTATGTCGTGAACCTGAACAACCTGGTACCTGGCACCGAGTTCGAAGGCAAGACCCTGGAAGAAATCGTCAAGACCTCCTCGGGCGGTATCTTCAACAACGCCGCTCAGGTCTGGAACCACACCTTCTACTGGAACTGCCTGGCGCCAAACGCCGGCGGCGAACCTACCGGCGCACTGGCCGAAGCCATCAACAAGGCCTTCGGTTCGTTCGACAAGTTCAAGGAAGAGTTCAGCAAGACGTCCATCGGCACCTTCGGCTCCGGCTGGGGCTGGCTGGTGAAAAAGGCTGACGGTTCCCTGGCCCTGGCCAGCACCATCGGCGCCGGCAACCCGCTGACCAGCGGCGACACCCCGCTGCTGACCTGCGACGTCTGGGAACACGCCTACTACATCGACTACCGCAACGTTCGTCCGAAATACGTCGAAGCGTTCTGGAACCTGGTCAACTGGAAATTCGTGGCCGAGCAGTTCGAAGGCAAGACCTTCACCGCCTAAGCCCGTAGCCAGACCAAAGAACCCGGCACCTTGCCGGGTTTTTTGTGCCCGGCGCCAATGGCCGGGTATCGATCGGCGCCGGGGACACCGTGCGCCTTGAGCACCAATAAAAATTCCCGCCAGGCCTCAAGTTGCGCTCCCTTGCAACCGACACAATGGGCATAGAGCAATCACTCTGAAAGAACCGTCCATCGGCCATGTTTATCGGCGAAAACCCTGGTGTTTGATTGTCCCTTTGACTGACATCACAGGATTGCCAATACTCATGGCAACTTGACGCTACCGCACGGAACAAGGAACCACTCTTTGAAGCTGGAACTCAAGAACAGCTTGTCTGTGAAGTTGCTCCGGGTCGTGCTCCTCTCGGCATTGATCGTTGGCGTGCTCTTGAGCTGCGCCCAGATCGTGTTCGATGCCTACAAAACCAACCAGGCCGTCGCCAACGACGCCCAGCGTATCCTCGACATGTTCCGCGATCCGTCGACCCAGGCCGTCTACAGCCTGGACCGGGAAATGGGCATGCAGGTGATCGAAGGCCTGTTCCAGGACAAAGCCGTACGCATGGCCTCCATAGGCCATCCCCGCGAAACCATGCTCGCCGAAAAAAGCCGTGCCCTGCAGGCGTCCGAAAGCCGATGGCTGACCGACCTGATCCTGGGCAAGGAGCGCACCTTCACCACGCAACTGGTGGGGCGCGGGCCCTACAGCGAATACTACGGTGACCTGAGCATTACCCTCGACACCGCCACCTATGGCGAGAGCTTCATCGTCAGCTCGGTGATCATCTTCATCTCCGGCATGCTTCGGGCCCTGGCCATGGGCCTGGTGCTGTACCTGGTCTACCACTGGCTGCTGACCAAGCCGTTGTCGCGGATCATCGAGCACCTGACCGAAATCAACCCCGATCGCCCCAGCGCCCACAAGATCCCGCAACTGCGCGGTCACGAACATAACGAGCTGGGGCTGTGGATCAATACCGCCAACCAGTTGCTCGAATCCATCGAGCGCAACACGCACCTGCGCCACGAAGCGGAAAACAGCCTGTTGCGCATGGCCCAGTACGACTTTCTCACCGGTCTGCCCAATCGCCAGCAATTGCAACAGCAACTGGACAAGATCCTGGTGGATGCCGGCCGCCTGCAACGTCGGGTGGCGGTGCTGTGTGTCGGGCTGGATGATTTCAAGGGCATCAACGAGCAGTTCAGCTATCAGACCGGCGACCAGTTGCTGCTCGCCCTCGCCGACCGGCTACGCGCCCACAGTGGTCGTCTCGGTGCCCTGGCGCGACTGGGGGGCGACCAGTTCGCCCTGGTCCAGGCCGACATCGAACAGCCCTACGAGGCTGCCGAACTGGCCCAGAGCATCCTCGACGACCTGGAGGCGCCGTTCGCCCTCGATGACCACGGGATCCGGCTGCGGGCGACCATCGGCATCACCCTCTTCCCCGAAGACGGCGACAGCACCGAGAAACTGCTGCAAAAAGCCGAGCAGACTATGACTCTGGCCAAGAGCCGCTCGCGCAATCGCTATCAGTTCTACATCGCCAGCGTCGACAGCGAGATGCGCCGCCGCCGCGAACTGGAGAAAGACCTGCGCGAGGCCCTGATCCGCGAGCAGTTCACCCTCGTGTACCAACCGCAAATCAGCTACCGCGACCTGCGGGTAGTGGGCACCGAGGCCCTGATTCGCTGGCACCATCCCGAGCACGGCCTGGTGCCGCCGGACCTCTTTATCCCGCTGGCCGAACAGAACGGCACCATCATCGCCATCGGCGAATGGGTGCTGGACCAGGCATGCCGGCAACTGCGCGAATGGCATGACCAGGGCTTCACCCAGCTGCGCATGGCGGTCAACCTGTCGACGGTGCAGTTGCACCACGCGGAGCTGCCGCGGGTGGTCAACAACCTCCTGCAGATGTACCGGCTGCCGCCTCGCAGCCTGGAGCTGGAAGTCACCGAGACCGGCCTGATGGAAGACATCACCACCGCGGCCCAACACCTGCTGAGCCTGCGCCGCTCCGGCGCACTGATTGCCATCGACGACTTCGGGACCGGCTATTCGTCCCTGAGCTACCTCAAGAGCCTGCCGCTGGACAAGATCAAGATCGACAAGAGCTTCGTCCAGGACCTGCTCGAAGACGAAGACGACGCAACCATCGTCCGGGCGATCATCCAGCTCGGCAAGAGCCTGGGCATGCAAGTGATCGCCGAAGGCGTCGAGACGGTCGAGCAGGAAGCCTACATCATCGCCGAGGGCTGCCACGAAGGTCAGGGCTACTACTACAGCAAGCCGCTGCCGGCACGGGAACTGGGCGCTTACCTGAAGCAGGCGGAGCGCAGCAAGGCCTCCATCCTCTGATTCCTTGATCCATCACAGCCTTCAACATTTCCTACAACGGTTCCGCGCCGTTCTGTCGGAGTGGTCCGAGACTGCGATCGGCATTGATTAAATAAGAAATATTTACAGCCGCAACCCTTTACACATAATGCAAATCTTTCGCATTATGTCGCAGTTTTTGCGCACCCTCGCGCCTGTCCCATCCATTTCCGAAGCAGGATGTTCGCCATGATTCGTATGCCTCTGGCTACCGCCAGTCTGCTGGCCATCGCTATTTCCCTCGCCGGTTGCGGCGAAGGCAAAGACAAGGCCGCCGCGCCGCAAGCGCCAGCGCCTGCCGCCAGCACTGCGGCACCGGTCGCCCCTGCTGCCGCCGGCAAAGTCGATGAAGCCGCCGCCAAGGCCGTTGTCGCGCACTACGCCGACATCGTCTACGCCGTCTACAGCGATGCCGAATCCACGGCCAAGACCCTGCAAACCGCCGTCGACGCGTTCCTGGCCAAGCCGAACGCCGAGACCCTGGGCGCTGCCCGCACTGCCTGGATCGCGGCACGCGTGCCGTACCTGCAGAGCGAAGTGTTCCGCTTCGGCAATACCATCATCGACGACTGGGAAGGCCAGGTGAACGCCTGGCCCCTGGACGAAGGCCTGATCGACTACGTCGACAAGTCCTACGAGCACGCTCTGGGCAACCCGGGCGCCACCGCCAACATCATCGCCAACACTCAAGTCCAGGTGGGTGAAGACAAGGTCGACGTCAAGGACATCACCCCGGAAAAACTCGCCAGCCTGAACGAGCTGGGCGGTTCCGAGGCCAACGTCGCCACCGGCTACCACGCCATCGAATTCCTGCTCTGGGGCCAGGACCTCAACGGCACCGGCCCGGGTGCGGGCAACCGTCCGGCGTCCGACTACCTGCAAGGCGCCGGCGCCACCGGTGGCCACAACGACCGCCGTCGTGCCTACCTCAAGTCCGTGACCCAACTGCTGGTCAGCGACCTGGAAGAAATGGTCGGCAACTGGAAGCCGAACGTGGCTGACAACTACCGCGCCACCCTGGAAGCGGAACCGGCCGAGAGCGGCCTGCGCAAGATGCTGTTCGGCATGGGCAGCCTGTCCCTCGGTGAACTGGCGGGCGAGCGCATGAAGGTGTCCCTGGAAGCCAACTCGCCAGAAGACGAGCAGGACTGCTTCAGCGACAACACCCACAACTCGCACTTCTACGACGCCAAGGGCGTGCGTAACGTGTACCTGGGCGAATACACCCGCGTCGACGGCACCAAGATGACTGGCGCCAGCCTGTCGTCCCTGGTCGCCAAGGCCGACCCGGCGGCGGACACCGCGCTGAAGGCCGACCTGGCCGACACCGAGGCCAAGATCCAGGTCATGGTCGATCACGCCAACAAGGGCGAGCACTACGATCAACTGATCGCCGCCGGCAACACCGCCGGTAACCAGATCGTGCGCGACGCCATCGCCGCACTGGTCAAGCAGACCGGTTCGATCGAACAAGCGGCCGGCAAACTGGGCATCAGCGACCTGAACCCGGACAACGCCGATCACGAGTTCTGATCGACGCCGGCAAACTGAAAAGGCGACCTTCGGGTCGCCTTTTTTGCACCTGGAGAAATCGGAGCGACTTGGGGGACTTGCTTGCGACTGCGGTATGCCAGTCAACATCTCGGTCGGCTGGACCACCGCCTTCGCGAGCAAGCCCGCTCCCACAGGGTTCCAAGGTGGACCTGGCATTGGTGATCACCGCAACGCCAACTGTGGGAGCGGGCTTGCTCGCGAAGGCGGTGGCACATTCGACATCGATGGTGACTGATACTGTGCTTTCGCGAGCAAGCTCTCCCACAGGGTTCCAAGGTGGACCTGGCATTGGTGATCACCGCAACGCCAACTGTGGGAGCGGGCTTGCTCGCGAAGGCGGTGGCACATTCGACATCGATGGTGACTGGTACTGTGCTTTCGCGAGCAAGCTCTCCCACAGGGTTCCAAGGCGGGGCTGGCATTGGTGATCACCGCTCCCACAATGACCGAGTTAAACCCGACTTTTACCGGGCCGGCTATGGCTTGGCTAATTTCGCAAGTCGCCCTTCGATAAACCGCCGCTCCGGTAACTGTTGCGTCAGTTCAAGGGCGCGCTCGTACGCGGCCCTGGCCTCGTCGTCCCGCCCCAGTTGGCGGCAGAATTCGGCCCGCGCCGAGTGGGCAAGGTGGTAGTCCTGCAGTTCGCCACGGCCCAGGATCGCGTCGATCAAGCACAAGCCTGCCAGCGGGCCATCGCGCTGGGCCAGGGCGGCGGCGCGGTTGAGTTCGATCACGGGGGACGGCATGGCGCGCAACAGCACGTCATAGAGCCCGACGATCTGCGGCCAGTCGGTTTCCCGGGCCGTCGGCGCTTCGGCGTGTACCGCCGCTATCGCCGCTTGCAGGCAATACGGCCCGAACCGTCGGGTGCCCAGCGCCGCTTCCACCAGGGCACAGCCTTCGGCAATCAGTTCGGCATCCCACACCGTGCGGTCCTGCTCGTCCAACAGGATCAACTCCCCGGTCGACGACGTGCGCGCCAGGCGCCGGGATTCGTGCAGCAGCATTAACGCCAACAGGCCCATGACCTCGGCCTCGGGCAACAATTGCAGGAGCAATCGCCCGAGCCGGATGGCCTCGCGGGTCAGGTCTTCACGGGTCAATTCGGCGCCCATCGAGGCCGAATAACCCTCGTTGAACACCAGGTAAATCACCCGCAGCACGCTGTCCAGCCGCTCGGGCAACTCCGCGCGGGACGGCACCTGATAGGGGATCTTCGCGTCACGGATCTTCGCCTTGGCCCGCACGATGCGCTGGGCAATGGCCGCCGGGGCGGCAAGAAAGGCGCGAGCGATTTGCTCGGTGGTCAGGTCGCAGACTTCTCGCAGCGTCAACGGCACCTGTGCATCGGCGGCCAGGGCCGGATGGCAGCAGGTGAAAATCAGCCGCAAGCGATCGTCTTCCACGTCTTCATCACTCCAGTCGGCCTGCTCCAGCGCCTCCAGTTGAGCGATCAACAGCGGCCGGGACGCGGCAAAGCGCGCGCGCCTGCGCAAGCTGTCGATGGCCTTGAACCGCCCGGCTGACACCAGCCAGGCCCGCGGATTGTCCGGTACGCCGTCGCGCTGCCAGCGTTCGACGGCGATGAAAAAGGCGTCGTGCAAGGCCTCTTCCGCCAGGTCGAAGTCTCCCAGCAGGCGAATCAGCGTGGCGAGGATGCGCCGCGAATCTTGCCGGTATACCTGCTCGACCCGCGCCCGAACCGCCTCGGCCGGCATCAGTCGGGCATGCCTTGGGTGACCAGCGTTTCCAGGCGGTCCAGGCTCTGGCCCCAACCGTCATGGAAACCCATCGCCTCGTGCGCCTGGCGATCCTCCTCGCTCCAGTGCAATGCCCGGGCGGTGTAGCGGGTTTTGTCACCGACCTCTTCGAGCACCACTTCAGCGGTCATGAAAGCCTTGCCCGACGGTATCCAGCCCGGCACGAATGCATCGGTGAACACCAGCCGTCGAGGTGCAAGGATTTCCAGGAACACGCCCATGGTCGGGTACTCACTGCCGTCCGGCGCGCGCATCAAGGTGCGAAACTGGCCACCGACCCACAGGTCCATTTCGCACTCCGGCGTCGTCATGCCGTGGGGGCCCCACCACTGCACCAGCAAGGCCGGCTCGGTCCAGGCGCGGAAAATCTTCTGGCACGGCGCGTCGATCATTCGGCTGATGGACAACGCATGAGGGGCTGGCTTGAGGTTCATGGGTCAAATCCTGTCTTGTGATTGTTGTTCAGGGGTTCAGTTGGCGTACCGGTCGCACTTCGACGCAGCCGACCCGGGCCGCCGGGATATGGCCGGCGACCTGGATGGCTTCGTTCAAGTCCTTCGCGTCGATCAGGTAGAAGCCCGCCAGTTGCTCCTTGGTCTCGGCGAACGGGCCGTCGGTGATCGACAGCTTGCCGCCGCGCATGCGCACCGTGGTGGCCGTCTGCACCGACGCCAGGGCCTCGGCGGCAAGCATCCGCCCGCTGCCCTGGATCGACTCGGCGTAGGCCATGCACTCGGCATCCTCAGGGCTGTCGGGGGCGTTGTGCAGCGTGTGTTCGTTGCTGTAGACCAGGCATAAGTACTTCATGACAAACTCCGCGATCGAACGGATCAACTATGGACGGCAGAAAGACCGTTGGCGAAAAAACCGACGATCAGGGCTGCAAATCGAAGATCGCCGTGCCGGCCATCGGGTCGAACGGTGCCGACCAGTGCTCGTGGACGATCTTCCATTGCCCGGCCACGCGCCGGTAGCAGGCCGTCACGCGCATCCAGCAGGCCTGTTCCTCACCCTTGTCGTTGGTGCCGCCGCAGTAGGCCAGCCAGTGGGCGAAGGCAATGGCGTCGGCGGGCGTGATCCGGACCTGATGGAAGTCGAACTTGTGCGGCCCGGGGCACATTTCCATGCACGCCTGCCAGTGCGCCCGGTAGGCGGCCTTGCCCTTGAATTGCAGGGCCTGAATGGCATCGAACGAGACGATGTCCTCGTCATAGAGGGCCATGACTTTTTCGACATCCTTGCTCATGACCGCTTCGCGATAGGTGTCGATCAAAGCCTGGATCTGGGTTTCGGTGGCTTGGGTATTCATGGTGATTCTCCGCAGTTTTTTGTGGAAGACACCCTTTGTCGTCTGGAGAAACGGCGAATCGACAACCCTGGCAAAAATAATTCGAGGCAAAAAATTCGTTAGAATCGCGCCCCTACACTGCCGGCAAACCAAGGACGTTTTTGTGACCGCCCAACTCGTACCCTACGAAGCCCTGACCCCGCGGCAACGCGAACAGGTCGAAGCCATCGAAATCCATCCCGCACAGGTGCAGTACGCCGGTGATATCCACGGTGCACTGCACACGTTGCTGTCCAGGCCCGGCCCCGGGGTCAAGGGCTTTGCCCTAGTGGCCAACGACGTGCCCGTGGCCTTCCTGCTGCTCAAGCGCCCGCCGGTACTGCCCGCCTGGGCCAATGAACACAGCGCCACCCTGCACGCCCTGCAGGTCGATCATCGGGTCCAGGGCCAGGGCTACGGCAAAGCCTGCCTGGAGGCGCTGCCCGCCGTGGCACGGGCGGCCTGGCCGGAAATCAGGGGGCTGGAGCTTTCGGTCGATGCCGATAATGCAGCGGCCATCGGCCTGTACACCCGACTGGGCTGGGTCGACAGCGGCGAGGCGTACAGGGGCCGTATCGGTTATGAGCGGCGGATGGGGTTGATGTTCTAGCCGCCGGTCACGGTTGGAGCGGTATCCAGATCTCCAGGCTGCCCTCGCCGGTCTTTGGGTTGAAATCTTCGCTGTAGCGTTCGAATTCCGGGGCATCCGCCGCGGTATGGCCTGACTGGGGCAACCAGACATCCCAGATGTAGCGGAACGTCTCCGGCAGTTGTTTCAAAGGCCCCTTGTGTTCGAACACCGCGTAACGGGCCGGCTGGATCTCGATCCAGCGGAATTGTTCGGGCAAGTCGTCGAGCCGGCTGATTTCCACGCCGGCGATGTATTCGAACCCGCCCTCCCCGTCCGGGTTGCAACCCACGCCGTAGGTGACTTCATCCTTCTCCCCCGGCACCTTGCCGAGCCAAGGCAGGAATTTCTCCCAGACCAGCGGGATGTCCTGCATCGTGCACGCGGTAAAACGTGCGCCAAAACCGGCAATCAGTAGAAAGCGACCTTGTTCGAGGCGTGGCTCGGCGGCGTAATCGCGTGCGTGCTTTTCCATGCGTCAACACTCCGGAAAAACGTGAAGTCGGGCTTGGCAGTATAGAAAGCCAACACGTGATTGCCAGCACCGTTTCGCTTGTCAGAACCCCGGCAAGGCCGGCATGGCGGTTTTTGCAACGAACTCGTCGTAGCCAGAAACAATTACGTATACGGCGAAATAGCAGAAGATCGCCGCGGATGCCAAGTAGGAGTAGCGCAACAGCTTATCCCCCAGCAATTTGCCGCCCTGGGTCGCCGCCAGGCACAGGCCCGCACTCCATAGCAACCCGGCGCAGAGAAAACCACTGAGAAACAGCGCCGAACTGAGCACCGTCCCGCCGCCCGCACGAGCAATGAGCGTGCCCCCCACCGCCGCGAACCACAAAATGGCGCTGGGTGACGACATGGCCAGGAAGATCCCGCGCAGGAACGCCTGCCGGGAGGATTGGCCACGCACTTCGCCGGCCTCGGCCAAGACGGCACTGTGATACATCGCCGCGTGGATCATCTTCGCCGCGAAATACAGCAATAACGCCGAACCGCCGATCCACAGCACCCAGCGCACCGTTTCGTATTGCAACAGCACGGTCATGCCCGCCAGGGCCAGCACCGCATAGATCAGGTCCCCCACGCACGTACCCAGGCCCAGGGCAAACCCCTGGGAATAACCGCGCTGCATGGCCAGGGTGATCATCGCGATGTTAGCGACACCGATGTCCAGGCACAGGGAGAGGCTCAGCAAAAAACCGCTGGAAAATTCCATCATCGTTCCGTTCGAGTAGGTATGGCGAATTGCGACTGTCCGCACGCGTGCGGCGGGCGGGTCGACAGTGTCGTCGAAAATAGTTGTGGGGCGCCACTGGACAAGCGGCCACGGCGGCCATTATCTTGCGCCGCAGGCCACCGCAGTGGCCAACGTCGCTCGGACGGTTCCGGGCGCTCACGTATCTCGAGGCAACAATGGCCGAACAAGGTTCGCCGCGCCGCTTTGCGCGCATCGATCGACTCCCTCCTTACGTTTTCAATATCACTGCCGAGCTGAAGATGGCTGCGCGTCGGCGCGGCGAAGACATCATCGACTTGAGCATGGGTAACCCCGACGGCGCCACGCCTCCCCACATCGTGGAAAAACTGGTGACCGTCGCCCAGCGGGAAGACACCCACGGCTACTCCACCTCCAAGGGCATCCCGCGCCTGCGCCGCGCCATTTCGCGCTGGTACAAGGACCGCTACGAGGTGGACATCGACCCGGAAAGCGAAGCCATCGTCACCATCGGTTCCAAGGAGGGCCTGGCCCACCTGATGCTGGCGACCCTGGACCAGGGCGACACCGTGCTGGTGCCCAACCCCAGCTACCCGATCCACATCTACGGCGCGGTGATCGCCGGCGCCCAGGTGCGCTCGGTGCCACTGGTGCCGGGCGTGGACTTCTTCGACGAACTGGAACGGGCCATTCGCGGCTCGATCCCGAAGCCGAAGATGATGATCCTGGGCTTCCCGTCCAACCCCACGGCGCAATGCGTCGAGCTGGATTTCTTCGAGCGGGTCATCGCCCTCGCCAAGCAGTACGACGTGCTGGTAATCCACGACCTGGCCTACGCCGACATCGTCTACGACGGCTGGAAAGCCCCGTCGATCATGCAGGTGCCGGGCGCGAAGGACATCGCGGTGGAGTTCTTCACCCTGTCCAAGAGCTACAACATGGCCGGCTGGCGCATCGGCTTCATGGTCGGCAACCCGGAACTGGTCAGCGCCCTGGCGCGGATCAAGAGCTACCACGACTACGGCACCTTCACGCCCTTGCAGGTGGCCGCCATCGCCGCGCTGGAAGGCGACCAGCAATGCGTGCGCGACATCGCCGAGCAGTACCGCCAACGCCGCAACGTGCTGGTCAAGGGCCTGCATGAACTGGGCTGGATGGTGGAAAACCCCAAGGCCTCGATGTACGTCTGGGCCAAGATTCCAGAGGCGTATGCGCACCTGGGCTCGCTGGAGTTCGCCAAGAAGCTGCTGGCCGAAGCCAAGGTCTGCGTCTCGCCAGGGGTGGGGTTCGGTGAATACGGGGATGATCACGTGCGCTTCGCACTGATCGAGAACCAGGACCGGATTCGTCAGGCGGTGCGGGGCATTCGGGCGATGTTCCGGGCCGATGGGTGGGTCGGCAAACCTAACGCCTGACACACAACCAAAATGTGGGAGCGGGCTTGCTCGCGAAAGCGCACTGACCATCAACGAAGATGTTGATGTTCTACCGCCTTCGCGAGCAAGCCCGCTCCCACATTGCTTATGCGCGGCTTAAACCACCAGCGACAACAACAGGATAAAGCCCAGGCCCACCACGGACAGGATGGTTTCCATCGCGGTCCAGGTCTTGAACGTCTCGGCCACGGTCATGTTGAAGTACTGCTTGACCAGCCAGAAGCCTGCATCGTTGACGTGGGACAGGATCAACGAACCGGCGCCGGTTGCCAGCACCAGCAACTCGCGGTTCACACCCGGGATCATCCCCACCACGGGGACCACGATGCCAGCACCGGTGATGGTCGCGACGGTGGCCGAACCGGTGGCGATACGAATCACTGCCGCCACCAGCCAGGCCAGCAGGATCGGCGAGATCTGCGCATTCACCGCCATATGGCCGATGACATCACCCACGCCGCTGGTCACCAGCATCTGCTTGAAGCCACCACCGGCACCGATGATCAGGATGATCGCGGCGGTGGGCGCCAGGCTGGCGTCGAGCAACTTCAGGATCTGGTTCGAACCGATGCCCTGGCGATGCCCGAAGGTGTACAGCGACAGCAACAGCGCCAGCAGCAACGCCGAGATCGGGTGGCCGATCAGGTCCATGAACGTGCGAAAGACGTTACCGTCCGGCAGCACCACATCGGCAAAAGTCTTGAGCAGCATCAGGAACACCGGCAGCAGAACGGTAACCAGGGTGATGCTGAAGCTCGGCAGTTCCTTGGCATCGGGTTCGCGGGCCAGTTGGTCAACCAGCTCCTGGTTGGCGTGACCTGGAATGTGCTTGGCGATGAACGTACCGAAAATCGGACCGGCAATGATGGCGGTCGGCAAGGCGACGATCAGCCCATAGAGGATGGTCTTGCCAATGTCGGCGCCGAACACCCCGATGGCCAGCAGCGGCCCCGGGTGTGGCGGTACCAGGCCGTGCACGGCGGACAGGCCGGCGAGCAGCGGGATACCGATCTTGATGATCGACACGCCGGTGCGCCGGGCCACGATGAACACCAGCGGGATCAACAGCACGAAGCCGATTTCGAAGAACAGCGGGATGCCCACCAGGAACGCGGCGAACATCATGGCCCACTGCACCTTGTCCTTGCCGAAGGCGCGGATCAGGGTCTGGGCGATCTGGTCGGCCCCGCCCGACTCGGCCATCATCTTGCCGAGCATCGTGCCCAGCGCCAGGATGATCCCGACAAAGCCAAGCACCCCCCCGAAGCCGTCCTGGAACGCCTTGATGATGGTGCCGATCGGCATGCCCGAGGTCAGGCCGAGAAACGCGGCGGCGATGGTCAGGGCAATGAACGGGTGGAGTTTGAACTGGGTGATGAGGAGGATAAGTCCGATCACCGTGACCACTGCATCGAGCAGCAGGAACGTCTCGTGGGACATGCCAAACATGAGGGGTGTCTCCTGATTTGTTGTTGTTATTGAAGCAGTTAGTTGTAAGCCGTCGGGACAGCGCTATCTTTCTGACGCAAAAACAGTGGGGCTCAGCTCGCCAGCTTCAAGCCGTGTTCCAACCACCAGGCGTAGGCTTGCTGGGCCAGTTCGTCGACGCTGTGGCTGGACGCGTCCAGAGCCAGGGTCAGGGGCTCGCCGACAGGGGACTGGAGGGTGGCAAACTGGCTGTCGATCAGGGTCGACGGCATGAAATGGCCCGGACGATGGGACACGCGGTCGGCGGCCACTTCGGGGGTCAGTTCGAGGAATACGAAGCCCAGGCCCGGCAAGGCGCTGCGCAGACGTTCGCGATAACTGCGCTTGAGGGCCGAACAGGTCAGCACCGGGCGTTCGCCGGTGGCATCGACGCGGCGCAACTCGTCGCACAGGCTGTCGAGCCAGCCGGCACGGTCGTCGTCGTTCAGGGGAATACCGGCGCTCATCTTCTGGATGTTGGCCGCAGGGTGGAAGGTGTCGCCTTCGATGGCGGTGGCGCCGCTCAACTGGCACAGGGCCTGGCTGACACAGGTTTTGCCGCAACCGGCAACGCCCATGATGACCAGGGCGGTGATGGGATTGTTCATGTAACACCTCAGCGCGCAGACAGCGCTACCTTTGCCAGTTATGACACCGCAGCAAAAGCAGAAGTTGCCGACGCCTTCTTGTCATTTTTGTGGTTGCAGCATGTTCGTTCACGACACCCACGCACGAGGTTCAGGCAAACCCCGCTCACGCATTTGCAGCCGCGTCGAGACAGCGCTACCTTAGTGCCTTGATTTTTGTTTGGCAAGCCGCCCTGATGACCGCCCCTAAAAACGATAAGAATCCTCGCACCACCGGCCGCCCTACCCTCAACGAAGTAGCACACCTGGCCGGTGTCAGCCCCATCACCGCTTCCCGCGCCTTGCGCGGCGTCAGCACCGTGGCCACGGAACTGGTGGAAAAAGTCCGCCAGGCCGCGCTGGAACTCAACTACGTGGTCAACCCGGCCGCCCGCGCGCTGGCATCGGCCCAGAGCCATTCGGTGGTAGTGCTGGTCCCGTCGCTGTCCAACCTGCTGTTCATCGACACCCTGGAGGCGATCCATCGTGTGCTGCGGCCCAAGGGCTTCGAAGTGGTGATCGGCAACTACCACTATTCCCGGGACGAAGAAGAAGACCTGTTGCGCAACTACATGGCCTATCAGCCACGAGGCTTGCTGCTGACCGGTTTCGACCGCACCGAGAGCGCCCGGCGCATGATCGAGGCCAGCAACATTCCCTGTGTGTACATGATGGAACTGGACCCCGGCGCGGGCCTCAATTGCGTGGGCTTTTCCCAACTCAAGGCTGGCGAGACGGCCGCCGCGCACCTGATTTCCAAGGGCCGCAAGCGCCTGGCCTACATCGGCGCCCAGCTGGACCAGCGCACCCTGGCGCGCGGCGAAGGCTTCCGCCGCGCGTTGCAGAAGGCCGGGCTGTACGACCCGGATCTGGAACTGCTGACGCCACGCCCGTCCTCGGTGGGGCTGGGCGGCGAGCTGTTCCTGCAATTGCTCGACAGCCACCCGGATGTCGACGCGATCTTCTTTGGCAACGACGACCTGGCCCACGGCGCCTTGTTCGAGGCCCTGCGCTGCGGCATCAGGATCCCCGAGCAGATCTCGGTCCTGGGCTTCAACGACCTTCCCGCCTCCGCCCACATGGTGCCGCGCCTGAGCAGCATCAGCACCCCACGGGAAGCCATCGGCCAGCGCGCCGCTGAGCAGATGCTGACGCTGATGGCGGGCAACCGCATCGCGCAACCGGTGGTGGACATGGGGTTCGAACTCAAAGTGCGCGAAAGCACCTGAAGGCCCAGGCGGTCGATCGATGCCGTCCAGCGGCAAGGGTTGGCCGCCCTTCCTAGCGTCCGATGGCGCCGCCCCCTGTAAAACCTGGGGTCGCAGGCCAGGCATGGGAATTGCTCTGGCCCATGGCCCAGCCATTACCTACAGGTGTCCATCATGTTGGTCAGTGCCAAACAACAAGCGATCAATCTGCCCCTCAAACGCCCCGGCGAGGACCTTACCGCCGAGGCGGCCAGCGGCCTGCAAAGCGCCGCATTGCAGGCGCTGCGCGATAACGTCCAGGCCCAAGCCAGCCAGGCCAGCACCCAGGTCCAGGATTCGTTCACCCGCCGCGCCACCCAGCAGGTCAACGCAGCCACCGCCATCAGCGACAAGGTGGACGAGGCGTTCGCCAAGACCCGCGTGCAATTGCAGAGCTCGTCGTCCAAAGACACTGCCGCGGCCGGCAGTTCCGCAATGGAAGCCTTCAAGGACTACATGAGCAAGACGCCGGAGCAACGCCTGCGCGACAGCATTCTTGCGGAGCTGGGCATCACCGAAGAAGAGTTCCAGGCAATGCCGCCCGAGAAGCAGGCCGCCGTCAGCCAGGAGATCGCGCAACGCATGCAGGACAAATCAGCGATAGCCCAGGTTGAAAAGGCCCAGGAAAACCGTACCGATGGCAAAACCCCATTGGCTGATGTGTTCCTCGCCTCTCTCTAAGCTTGATGATGCGCCGGGGCGGCCAGCTATACTGGCGGCCCCTGATTCCCTCCCCGTCCCTGCCATGCCTGAAATCCACTACACGCTGCTCGACGAACCGCTATGGCCGCTGATGAACAAGTTCTACCGCGCCCACCAATCCTCAATGAAGGCGGTGCGTGACGCACAGCTGTGGGTAGCGCGCCAGGACGACATCGTCGCCGCCCTGTGCCTGCGGCAGGTAGCAGGTGGGCATTGGTTGACCGGATTGTTTGTCGACCCGGCCTACCGCGCCCAAGGCATCGCGGCGCGGTTGATCGCCGAGGCGGTGAAGGCCGTGCAAGCGCCGGTGTGGTTGTTCTGCCATCCGGACCTGCGTGAATTTTATGAACGACGCGGATTCAGCTTCGACCCGGCCCTGCCCTATGCGATGGCGGAGCGATTGAGCCGGTATGCGCGCAGCAAGCCGATGATTGCGATGGGGTTGGTGCCTCCTTCTTAATGGCAACACAGGCCAATGTGGGAGCGAGCTTGCTCGCGATGGCGTCGGGTCTGTGATTCGACTGTGACCGACACACCGCTATCGCGAGCAAGCTCGCTCCCACAAAGGGACTGTGTCGGTTCCAGTCAGTCGTCGGCCGCAGGGTCCAGGTCCGGGAACATCACCTCGGTGAAGCCGAACTTGCTGAAGTTGCTGATGCGCGACGGGTACAGGCGCCCGATCAGGTGATCGCACTCATGCTGGACTACCCGCGCGTGAAACCCCGAGGCCGTGCGCACGATGGGCTGGCCCTTGGGGTCGAATCCTTCGTAGCGAATGTGCCGATAGCGCTCCACGGCGCCGCGCAGGCCCGGCACGGACAGGCAACCTTCGAAGCCTTCCTCCATCTGCGGGTCCAACGGGGTGATCAGCGGGTTGATCAGGATCGTTTGCGGCACGGCCTCGGCGTCGGGGTATCGCTCGCTGTGCTCGAAGCCGAAGATCACCAACTGCAGGTCCACGCCGATCTGCGGCGCCGCCAGGCCAACGCCGCCGACACTTTCCATGGTCTGGAACATGTCATCGATCAACTGCCACAGCTGCGGCGAGTCGAACATCTCCGGTGGCACGGGCGGGGCAATGCGCAGCAGGCG
This sequence comes from Pseudomonas sp. MS646, assembly GCF_036693845.1. Lineage (NCBI taxonomy): Bacteria > Pseudomonadati > Pseudomonadota > Gammaproteobacteria > Pseudomonadales > Pseudomonadaceae > Pseudomonas > Pseudomonas sp. MS646. The sequence goes on along the minus strand of NZ_CP144763.1, from coordinate 1,464,867 downwards.
CTCGTCCCCCATCTTCAGGATTTCGCGAATCATGGTCGGGCTTCATCGGGGTGAGGGTGAGGGATTGAATGGTCGCGGCCCAGGCCCGACACATGCTGTTTCTCGTGCTCGCCAGGGTGTTTTTCACCCGGGTCCTTGCCCTCGGTGGACATGTGCTCGATGACGGCATTCATTTCCGCCCCAAGCAACAGCACCGCCGAAGAAATGTAGAAGTACAGCAACAGTACGATGATCGCGCCGATGCTGCCGTACATGGCGTTGTAGTTGGCGAAGGTCTTGACGTAGAACGCAAAGCCCAGCGAAGCGATGATCCACACCACCACCGCCAGCACCGACCCCGGCGTGATGAAGCGAAACTCCTGCTTGACGTCAGGCATCACGTAATAGATCAACGCCACCGCCACCATCAGCAAAATCACGATCACCGGCCAGCGCACGATCGTCCAGAGCGTGACGATGAATTCCTCCAGCCCGACCTGGGCCGCGATCCACTCCATCACCTGTGGCCCGAGAACCATCAGCGCCGCCGCGATAAGCAACATGCCGGCGATGCCCACGGTGTAGAAGATCGACAGCGGGAAACGCTTCCAGGCCGGACGGCCTTCCACCACGTCGTAGGCAGCGTTCATGGCGCTCATCATCAGCCGCACGCCCGCCGAGGCGGTCCACAAGGCAATGACAATACCCACCGACAGCAACCCACCCTTGGATTGCTGGAGCTGGTCGATCACCGGGTTGACCTGCTCCAGGGCCTGGGGCGGCAGCACCAGTTCCGACTGCAGGCGCAGCCAGGAAAAGAAGTCCGGCAGGTGCAGGAAACCGATCAGCGCGATCAGGAAGAGGATGAAGGGAAACAGCGAAAACAGCATCTGATAGGCCAATGCCGACGCATAGGTGGACATCTCGTCGTCGAGAAACTCGGTCACGGTGCGCATCATCACACGATGCAAGGGCAAGCCTTTCATGGCCGGGAACATCATGTGCGTCTCCTTTCGCCGCAAAAAAGGAAGGTCGCTTGGCGACTCATGGGTTGTTATGCCAGACAAAGTAACCTGTTTGGCGACTTTTGGAACAATTTCCCCGGCGCAAGTTCGAGCCGACACGAAAACGGCCACCCGCAGATGGCCGTTCCAATCGTTTTTCCAGCGGGCCGGTTACGCTTTATCGACGCCTTTCTTGAGCGCGTCCTTGGCCTTGCCCACGTTTTGCTGGACCTCGCCCTTCTTCTCCTGGACCACGCCCTCGGCGCGCAGGCGGTCATTGTCGGTGGCCTTGCCGACGCCTTGCTTGATATTGCCGACGGCTTCGTTGGCAACGCCCTTCACTTTATCGCTCGTGCTACCCATGATGTGTCTCCTGTGAACAACGCTACGAAAAGTCATTACATAGGGTTGACCGGGGCCGTTTGCGGGGAGTTTCATTTTTTTCAACGGCACATTTGATCGGCAAATGCAGGTTGCGCTTTATGTTTGCCGAGCAACCCCCGAGAATGCCCCACGTATTCAGGCTGCGGCTTGAAGCTCCAACCCCGTAGGAACGTTATGAAACTCGATAAAAAGCAGGCCATTGCCCGCAGGAACCAGGAACTGGGCGGCGCCGTACTGGGCGTCAACAACTGCCACTTCAGCGAATTGAACCGCAACCGCAACATTTTCTGGTTCAACCTCCCGGTGACGCGCCTGGCCATCGGGCAATACGAATGGATCCACCTGCTGCTGCACACCCCGGCCACCGACCAGTTGCTGCACCTGAAAGTGCCGACGGTGTTCCTGCGCGAAAAAATGGAAGGCCTGGAAGTGCGCAACCAAGGCAAGCGCAAGGCAGCCCTGAGCCTGGAGCTGAGCGCGGACAAGGATTCGTACCTGCAAGACATGCGGCCGGGGGGCACCAACCTGGATTTTGCGCAGTTCAGGGTGTAGCCAACTGCTGACGAACAACCCATTGTGGCGAGGGGATTTATCCCCGCTGGGCTGCGAAGCAGACCCAAAAAGCGAGGGCCGCTTCGCGCCCCAGCGGGGATAAATCCCCTCGCCACAACGGCGGTCGATTCTAGATCTCCGCCATTAAAAAGCCCCGCTCATGCGGGGCTTTTTGTGTACAAGCCTTTTACTTCTTCACACCCAGTTTCCTGAGCTCTTCATCACGCAGCTCGCGCCGCAGGATCTTGCCCACGTTGGTGGTCGGCAAGGCATCGCGGAACTCCACGGCCCTGGGCACTTTGTAGCCGGTGACGTTGGCGCGCATGTGCTCCATGACCTGCTCCTTGGTCAAGGTGACGCCCGGTCGTGCAACGATGAAGATCTTGATCGCTTCACCGGACTTCTCGTCCGGAATGCCGATGGCCGCGCATTGCAGCACGCCCGGCAGCGTCGCCAGCACGTCTTCCAGCTCGTTGGGGTACACGTTGAAACCGGAGATCAGGATCATGTCCTTCTTGCGATCGACGATGCGCATGTAGCCGTCGGGCTGGATCAGCGCGATGTCACCGGTCTTGAGCCAGCCTTCGCTGTCGAGGATTTCGTCGGTGGCTTCCTGGCGCTGCCAGTAGCCCTTCATCACCTGCGGCCCCTTCACGCACAATTCGCCGATTTCGCCCAACGGCTGTTCGACGCCCGCGTCGTTGATCACCTTGCACAAGGTCGAAGGCACCGGAATACCGATGGTGCCGACCTGGATGTTCTGGATCGGATTCACCGTGGCGACCGGGCTGGTCTCGGTCATGCCATAGCCTTCGCAGATCGGGCATCCGGTCACCGCTTTCCAGCGCTCGGCCGCCGCCAGTTGCAGGGCCATGCCGCCGGACAAGGTGACCTTGAGGGCCGAGAAGTCCAGCTTGCGGAACGCCTCGTTGTTGCACAGCGCCACGAACAGGGTATTGAGGCCGACGAAGCCGCTGAACTTCCACTTGGACAGTTCCTTGACCATCGCCGGAAGGTCGCGCGGGTTGCTGATCAGGATGTTGTGGTTGCCGATCAGCATCATCGCCATGCAATGGAAGGTGAAGGCATAGATGTGGTACAGCGGCAGCGGCGTGATCAGCACCTCGCAACCTTCGTTGAGGTTCGAGCCCATGAGCGCCTTGCATTGCAGCATGTTCGCCACCAGGTTGCGGTGGCTCAGCATCGCGCCCTTGGCCACGCCGGTGGTGCCGCCGGTGTATTGCAGCACCGCCACCTCATCGCTGGAAGGGTTGGCTTCGCTCACCGGCTGGCCGTGGCCCTTGCTCAGCACATCGTTGAACTTGACGGCCTTGGGCAAATGATAGGCCGGGACCATCTTCTTGACGTACTTGATCACGCTGTTGATCAACAGGCGCTTGAGCGGTGGCAACAGGTCGGCCACTTCGGTGACGATGACGTGCTTGACACTCGTCTTGGGGACCACGGCCTCGGCCAGGTGCGCCATGTTCGCCAGGCACACCAGCGCCTTGGCGCCGGAGTCGTTGAACTGGTGTTCCATCTCCCGCGCGGTGTACAGCGGGTTGGTATTGACCACGATGAGCCCGGCGCGGATCGCACCGAACACGGCCACCGGGTACTGGAGGACGTTGGGCAACTGCACGGCGATTCGATCGCCGGGCTGCAAATCGGTATGCTGTTGCAGGTACGCGGCAAAGGCCCCGGACAACTCGTAGAGTTCACCGTAGGTGATCGTCTTGCCGAGGTTGCTGAATGCCGGCTTGTTGGCGAAGCGTTGGCAGGACTGCTTCAACACCGCCTGAATATTCGGATACTCGTCTGGATTGATGTCGGCAGCAATCCCAGCTGGGTACTTATCCTTCCAAAAGTCTTCGATCATGGAAGCCCACTCCTCAGCAACGCGAATTCTCACCGCATTTGATGCGATTATTATTGGTGTGTGTTTGTTGGTGAATCTGGCTTGAATCAAGGCCGAGAAGTCACAAAAGCGCGCCGAGAGTAGCAGCTTTGCCGAGGGTCGCCTAGGGCCAAAAGTGGCCCCCACAGTCACAAACATGACTCAAGAATATTAAATGGTCATTTTTAGAGTAAAAATTCTAGCCTGAGCTGAATCGCCCTGAATACCCAGAAAACGATGGGAGCGAGCTTGCTCGCGATGGCGGTGTATCAGTCAGCATCTCTGTCACTGATATATCGCCATCGCGAGCAGGCTCGCTCCCACAGAGGGCTATTGGGCTTCTCGGGCCTCAGGCGATGTCGCGTAACTCACGACGCAGGATCTTGCCCACCGGCGTCATCGGCAACGACTCACGCAGCACGATGTGCTTGGGGATCTTGTAGCCGGTGAAGTTCTCCTTGCAGTAGGCCTTGAGCTCTTCCAGGCTGACGCCCGCTTCGCGCGCCACCACGAACAGTTTCACCGCCTCCCCCGAACGTTCGTCCGGCACGCCGATCACCGCGCAGTTGGCCACCTTCGGATGGGCCATCACCACGTCTTCGATCTCGTTGGGGTACACGTTGAAACCGGAGACGATGATCATGTCCTTCTTGCGGTCGACGATGCGCACGAATCCGTCCGGGTCGATCACCGCGATATCGCCGGACTTGAACCAGCCTTCGCTGTCCAGCACTTCGGCCGTGGCTTCGGGCTTGTTCCAATAGCCCTTCATGATCTGCGGGCCCTTGATGCACAACTCGCCACGTTCGCCCAAGGGCTGCTCGATGCCGTCGTCGCTGATCACCTTCATCAGCGTACCTGGCACCGGCAAGCCCACCGTGCCCAGCCGCGACTTGTCGCCATAAGGGTTGGTGCAGGCCACGGGCGAGGTCTCGGTCAGGCCGTAGCCTTCGGTGATGCGGCATCCGGTGAGCTGCGCCCAACGCTCTGCGGTGGCCTTGACCAGCGCGGTGCCACCGGAATTGGTGACCTTGAGGTGGGAGAAATCCAGGGTCTTGAAGTCCGGGTGGTCCATCAACGCCACAAACAGCGTGTTGAGCCCCAGCAGCGCCGAGAATCGCCAGTGCTTCAGCTCCTTGATGAAGCCGCCGATGTCCCGCGGATTGGTGATCAGGACGTTGTGATTGCCGGTGACCATCATGCACATGCAATTGGCCGTGAAGGCATAGATGTGGTACAGCGGCAGCGGCGCGATCATCACCTCCTGGCCTTCGCGCATCAGCGGATGGCCATCGTCGCCGAACTGCCCCAGGCACGCCCGGGCCTGCTGCATGTTCGCCACCAGGTTGCCGTGGGTCAGCATCGCGCCCTTCGCCAGACCGGTGGTGCCGCCGGTGTATTGCAGCACGGCCACATCATCGAGGCTGACCTTCAGCGGCTTGATCGGCTGGCCGCGTCCCAGGCGCAACGCACTCTTGAACGAAATGGCCTGGGGCAGCGAATAGTCCGGGACCATTTTCTTGACCTTGTTCACCATCAGGTTGACCAGCCAGCCCTTGGCGGCAGGCATCAGGTCGCCCATCCTGGCTTCGATCAGGTATTGCAGGTCGGTATCGGGCAGCACCTCCTGGACCTTCTGCCCGAACAGGTTCATGTACACCAGCGCGCGGGCACCGGAGTCCTTGAACTGATGGCGCATTTCCCGCGGGGTGTACAACGGGTTGGTGTTGACCACGATCAGACCGGCCCGCAAAGCGCCGAACACGGCAATCGGATAATGCAGGACATTGGGCATCTGCACCGCGATGCGATCGCCCGGCGCCAGGTCGGTATGGGCTTGCAGGTAGCCGGCAAACGCCGCGCTGTAGCGCTCGAGCTCGGCATACGTGAGGGTCACCCCCATGTTGCTGAACGCCGGGCGGTCGGCGAACTTCTTGCAGGAACGCTCGAACACCTCGATGACCGACTTGTAGGCGTCGAGGTCGACGTCCTGGGGCACGCCGGCCGGGCGCTTGTCATTCCAGAAATCAGGCTGCATTGTTTTTGTCCTCTTTACCTGAGCGTATCCGGGACCGCATCTGTATCGCTTGCAGAGGCGGAGCTTCTGGGACACTAGCAGCTATGGTCAATCAGGCAAATATGGCAACCTGCGTCATAGATCGTGTGAATCTTCCTGCCTAGTGGTTTGTGTGGTGAGTTCAGCTTCTGGCGCCGAAGTGACTGACAGAACTGACCACATAGACACGAAAGCGTCGTCTGATCAGGCGAGACGCAACGGATGGGCTATACCATTGAGCAACATCGTGCCAAGGAACCGCCATGATCCACCAAACGTTCTGGCTGACCGCAACCGACCACAGCCGTCTGTTCGTCAACCAGTGGCTGCCCGACGCCGCGCCGGTGGCGGTCATCCTGCTGGCCCACGGCATGGCCGAGCACAGCGGCCGCTATGCGCGCCTGGCCCAGGCGCTGTGCGATGAGGGCTATGGCGTCTACGCCCCGGACCTGCGCGGCCACGGACGCACCGCCGACGGAGCGACCCTCGGGCATTACGCGGATCAGGACGGCTGGGCCAAGGTCGTGGGCGACCTGGCGAGCCTCAACCATCACATCGGCCAGCAACATCCAGACACACCAATCGTGCTGCTCGGCCATAGCATGGGCAGCTACATCGCCCAGGGCTACCTGCTGCACCACAGCGCCAGCCTGCATGGAGCGATCCTCAGCGGTTCCAACTTCCAGCCCGTGGCGCTCTACCGCGCCGCGCGCCTGATCGCGCGTTTCGAGCGTCGGCGCCAGGGTGCCACCGGGCGCAGTGCGTTGATCGAGTGGCTGTCGTTCGGCAGTTTCAACAAGCCTTTCAAGCCCACGCGCACCGCCTTCGACTGGCTCAGCCGGGACCCGGCGGAAGTCGACAAGTACGTGCACGACCCCCTGTGCGGCTTTCGCTGCACCAACCAGCTGTGGGTCGATCTGCTCGGCGGGTTGCAGCAAATCAGCAAAGCGTCCAATCTCGCCCAGATCGATCCGGGCTTGCCGCTGCTGGTGATCGGTGGTGAATGTGATCCGGTGAGCCAAGGCAAGCGTCTGAAGGATCTGGCCGACGCTTTGCGCGCCGCAGGCAGCCAGCACCTGCAACTGACGATCTACCCGCAGGCCCGGCACGAACTGTTCAATGAAACCAACCGCGATGAAGTGACCGCCGACGTACTGGCCTGGATTGCCCAGGCCCTCAGCCACAAGCGGCCGCCACGCAGCGAGTAGGTCTCCAGCGTTTTCCTTTACCCGTCACAGGATTCAAGACACATGACCCAGGTTACCAACATCCCTTACGAAGCCCTCGAAGTCGGCCAGACCGCCAGCTACAGCAAGACCGTGGAAGAACGCGATATCCAGCTGTTCGCCGCGATGTCGGGCGACCACAACCCGGTGCACCTGGACGCCGAATTCGCCGCGGCCAGCATGTTCAAGGAACGCATCGCCCACGGCATGTTCAGCGGTGCGCTGATCAGCGCGGCGGTGGCCTGCGAGCTGCCTGGGCCGGGCACCATCTACATCGGCCAGCAGATGAGCTTCCAGAAACCGGTGAAGATCGGCGACACCCTGACCGTGCGCCTGGAGATCCTCGAGAAACTGCCGAAATTCCGCGTGCGCATCGCGACCCGCGTGTTCAATCAGCGTGATGAGCTGGTGGTGGACGGCGAAGCCGAAATCCTCGCCCCGCGCAAGCAACAGACCGTGACCTTGCCGACGCTGCCGGCGATTACTGTCGGTTGATTCACTGAAGCGATCAGCCCCAGCGGATTGAATGAAGCACCGCATCTCTTGTGGCGAGGTAGCAAGCTCCCTCGCCACAAGGTTCGTGCGCGACGGACTATGGCAGGTCTTCGCGCACTTGCACGCTCGCCGTCATCCCTGCACTCAGGTTCACCCCTTCCGGTACCTTGTCCAACTTGATCCGCACCGGGATCCGCTGGGCCAGGCGCACCCAGTTGAACGTCGGCTCGACCTCCGCCAGCAGTTGCGCATCGGGGTTGGTGTTGCGGTCGGTGATGCCCCGACTGATGCTCTCGACGTGGCCTTGCAATGCATGGTCGGTGCTCATCAGCCAGACCTTGACCGGATCACCGACGCGAATCCTCGGCAGTTTGGTTTCTTCAAAGTAAGCCTGCACATAGAAGGTCGAGTCATCGATCAACGCCATGACCGGCTGCCCCGCGTTCACGTAGTTGCCCTCGGCCAGGCGCAGGTTGGTGATGTGGCCGCTGCGGGGGGCCAGGACCTGGCTGCGGGCCAGGTTGAGCTCGGCAACCTTGGCTTCGGCCTGGGCTTCGCGCAATTCGCCGCGGGCGATGCCGGCGTTGATCTGGGCGTTTTCCCGCAGCTCGGCGCTGATGGCCTGTGGCCCCAGGGCGGCGCGGCGGCTGGCTTCGTGTTCGCGCAGGCTCAGTTGCTGCTGGCGGGTCTGGACCACCGCATGGGCTTTTTCCACCGCCGCCTCGAAACGCTCGCGGTCGATGCTCAGCAAGAGATCGCCGGCCTTGACCTGCTGGTTATCCACCGCCTTGAGCTCGCGCACCCAACCCGACACGTCGGGCGCAATCACCACCACGTCGGCACGGATCCGCGCATCGCGGGTCCAGGGGGTGAGCATGTAGTACTGCCACAGGTGGAACCCGGCGAAGATCGCCACGGCAACCACGCACAGCGTGACGGCGACACGTACGGAGGTACGCATGTTCAACTCCTATAGCGGCCCGAGGACCACGGTAATGACAGTCAGGACACAGACATAGAGGGCGCAGTCGAACAAGGCTTCATGCCAGATCCAGCGCCCGACCGGCAGCAGGCCGAGCAACAGGCGCAGCGCGCCGGTCACCAGCAGCGCCAACACCAGGTAAATCAGGAACGGGCTGAGCAACACCCCGCCAATCGACCACTCACGCAAGCCCATGGCTGTGCTCCCGTCGTTCAGGTTCATGCTGGCGGCACCAGGCGCGCCAGCTGTTCTGCAATTGCACCACCGCGCCCTGGGCCAGTTTCAGCGCATCACTGGCGGGTTGGGCCGCCAACACCTCAAGAAATTCGGCGCTCGCCGTCGCCAGGGCGTCGGCCCGATCGCCGGCCGGCCCGCGTTCGAGCGTGTGCTCCAAGGCGGCGAAGTAACGTTGCTGCGCCTGCTGCTCGGACACCTGGGCGACGGCCAGGCTCAGGCGCAGGTGCAACAGCTCATCGCCGATGTCCAGGCCCAGCAAGCCGTCGTCCCAACGGCTGCGGGCCTGCACCGGCAACTCCGGGTAATGCCGCGCCAGTTGCAACAGTCGGTCAGCCATGCGCCCGCCGAACCAGCTCTCGGCACCACGCAGGCTGCGATGGGTCAGGCGCACCAGATCATCGAGCGTCGCCGCCAGCAGGCGCCGGCTGTGCCAGGCCGGGTCACGCAGCATCAGCAGGTTGAACGCCAGCACCGCCGCGCCCACGCCGATCATCATCGCCTGGGCGTTGTTGAAGAACGCCGCGACGTCGTACTTCATGGTGTTGAGCGGCGAGACCAACACCACGAAATGCAGGCAGAACGAGGTAGCGGTGGCGAAGATCGGCGGCTTGGCCATGCCCAGTGCGCCGAAAAACAAAGGCACGCCCATGGCCAGGCTGAGCAGGGCGAAACTGCTCCACTGCGGCAGTACGATCTCGCCGATCACGAACGCCGTGGGCACGGCCAGGCAAATACCGCGCAGGAAGCTCATGCCAATCTGCGCACCGTTTTCGCGGCTGGCGAACAGGCTGCACACCACACACGTGAGCACCAGGGCGCCCGAGGCCGCAGGCCAGGCCGTGGCCAGCCAGAAACTGGCCACGGCGAGGAACGCCAGGGCACTGCGCGCGCCAAACACCATCGCCAGGGACAGGTCGCGATGAGGCGCCAGGGTGCGCGGCGGATCCACCGCCGCCTTGCCCTCCTGCACAGCCGTCAGGGCCGCGCAGGCGGCCAGGGCGGTGTCGAGCAACAACGCGATCCTGGCCAGGCAGTAACTCTGTGCCGAACTGATCTGCGGATCGTGAGACGCATCCCACACCCGGGGGCGCAGCGCTTGCAACGTGGCGCTGTCGCCGTCGAGGGCTTGCTGCACGTCGTCCATCCACGGCTGGAGCGCCTGGGCTTCGACGGGATCGAGTTGCCTCCACTGCCGACGCACCGAGCGGGAAATGCGCAGCAGCATCAACAGTTTCTGGCTCAAGCCGCTGATGGCCCGGGCCCGCTGCCGCCCCAGGCGGCCCTCGAACCAGGCGTGTTCACGCTGGGCGTCGACCGCGACAATCTTGCCGAGGATTTCCAGCAAGCCCTTGCGCGCCTGGGCATCGCCCGCCAGGGTGGCACGGGCCGCCTGCATGCCGCTCTGCCAGGCGGCGCGAGCCTGCCCGGCCAGTTGCCGCTCGACCCGCAGCGGCCAGAGCAAGGCACTGGCGGCCGTGGCGCAGATGATCCCCAGGCTGATCTCGGTGCAGCGCGCCACCGCCTGGTCGAACACGGTCAAAGGATGGGAAATGGCCGGCAAGGCGATGATCGCCACGGTGTACCCGGCGAGCACGAATGAGTAAGACCAGGCACTGCGCAGCAACGTCGAACAGGCCGTGCACAAGCCCAGCCACACCGCCAGGGCCAGCAGGAACAACCACGGTGTCTGGGCGAACAGGGCCATGAACACCACGGACATGACCGTGCCCACCAGCGTGCCGAGCAGGCGTGCCAGGCCTTTCTGGACGACCATGCCGGACAACGGCTGCGCGACGATGATCGCCGTCATCAATGCCCACGACGGCTGCTCCAGCCCGAAGCGCAACGCCAGCCACAGGGCCAGTCCGGCGCCGAGCACGGTCTTGATGGCGAACTGCAACGCGAGGCGGTCGGGAGCGAACAGGGCCTGGAAGGTAATGGGCACGCAAAAGACTCTTCTGGGGGAACGTTGTAACGATAGATGGAATGCAGGTAATCGGCAGGCGCAATTATTAGCTGGCTAACTACTTCAGTCCATAGGCGATTACCGTTGATTTTCACAACACACTTTCTCTGACCGGCGACGCTGCGCAAGAGATCCCTTGTCGCCAAACGACGCCCACAAAAAAACGCCAGGCAAGCTGGCGTTTTTTTGGGTCAGGCGTGCGCGTTAGCTGGCAGCACGCGCCTGGTTACGCAGCGCCTTGACCTGATCATGGTTGCGTTGCACACCGTGGTACTGGCGCTCGACCAGATCACGAATGCCCACCAGGTTGTGCTTGTTGATTTTCTCGATGGCTTCGCGATAAGCCTTCAAGGCATGGTCTTCGCCGCGCTCGGCTTCGTTGAGCACTGCCTCTTCGTCCTTGCCAGTGAACATCGACTTCACGTCGACCCAACGGCGGTGCAGGTCACCGGCTACGCTGGTGGAGGTTTCCGGATCGCCGCCCAGGGAACGTACAGCCGCTTGCAGTTCGGCAGCAGCCGTCGCGCAGTCAGTCGAACGCTTCACGAACAGCGCCTTGAGTTCGGGGTGCTTGATGTCTTCTGCGCAGGTCTTGAACCCTTCCTGGCCATCTTTGCTGGTCTCGATCAGGTCGTTCAGGACGGAGATGGATTCTTTGTTGATGTCAGTCATTTTTCAGTTCCTTTGCTGGTGAATAAAACCTGCAAGGACTATTGCATCGGCCGTGCCAGGCCAAAAACAAGATAAATATTCAATAAAATCAATCAGTTAATATTTAACCGGAAATCTGTATCCGCGTTATTTGCATGATCTGTCAATTGGCCTGCATGCAGAATGCCTGTATTTTCCAGGCTGGTTGAAGGAAGACGAATGCCATGAACCCGCAAATGCTCGAACTGCTGGTCACCCGCCAGATGCCCTTCGGCAAATACAAGGGTCGCATCCTGGCCGACCTGCCCGGCCCTTACCTGAATTGGTTCGCCCGCGAAGGTTTTCCCCACGGCGAACTGGGCGGCCTGCTGGCGTTGATGCAGGAAATCGACCACAACGGTTTGTCCGACCTGCTCGACCCGTTGCGCGCCAAACACGGCAAACCCAAGCCCCGCCATTGACCGAGTCTCCCATGCCCGAGAATACGCTGCGCGCCCACGATGAAGCTTTCTGGCAGACCTTTGTCGGTCGCTACGATGTCGATCCTGGTGCACCGCTCAACCTGGAAAACGGTTACTTCGGGCGCATGTCCCGCACCGTTGTCGAGGAATACCAACGCAACATCGAATTCATCAACCGCACAAACTCGGTGTATGTACGCCAGCATTTCGACCTTGAACACAGCGAAGCCATTCGCCGCCAGATCGCGCAGTTGATCCACGCTGCGCCCCAGGCCGTGGCATTGGCCACCAGCGCAGTGGACGCCCTGCAGACGTTGATTCGCAATTACAACGGCCTGAAACCGGGCGACCAGGTGCTGATCAGTGACGTGGAATATGCCTCGGTCAAAAGCGCGATGCGCTGGCTGGCGCGCCAGCGCGGCGTGGAACTGATTGAAATCGTCCACCCGCACCCCGCCAGCTACGAGAGCCTGGTGGGCACTTACCGCCAAGCGTTCACCCAGCACCCTCGCCTCAAATTGATGGCGCTGACCTATGTCAACCACCTCACCGGGCTGGTGATGCCGGTCCAGGCAATTGCCGAGACCGCCCGGGAGTTCGGGGTCGACATCATCCTCGACGGCGCCCACGCCCTGGGCCAGATCAACTTCGACCTGCAGAAGCTCGGAATCGAGTTTGCCGGGTTCAATTTGCAGAAGTGGATCGGCGGTCCGCTGGCCCTGGGGTTCCTGTACATCGCCCCCCATCGGCTGGCCGACATCGACCCGGACATGGACGAAGGGAGCTATCCGGCCAGTGACATCCGCTCGCGCACGCCCCACAGCACGCCCAACATCCCGGCGTTGCTCACCCTGCCCCTGGTGTTCGAGGAGCACCGCGCCCTGGGCGGCGCCTCGGCCAAGGGCGCGCGCCTGTGCCACTTGCGCGACCTGTGGGTGACGGCGGTGCGCGACCTGCCAGGCATCGAAGTCATGACACCGGACGATCGGCGCCTGTATTGCGGCATCACCGCCATGCGCTTCACCGCCCACACCGACCAGCAGGCGATGGCCGATCGATTGCTCGACGAGTACGGGATCTTCACCGTGGTGCGCCAAACCAGCGCCGGGCCTTGCATCCGCATTACCCCAGGGCTGATTACCTTGGCGAGTGATATCGAACGGTTGACCCAAGCGCTGCTTGAACTGAGCCGTACCTAGTGGCGAGGGAGCTTGCTCCCGCTGGGCCGCGAAGCAGCCCCAAAAAGGCACAATGAGATTGACCTGGCGGACCGCAGTGACAGGTTCAGGACTGCTTCGCAGCCCAGCGGGAGCAAGCTCCCTCGCCACAGGAATTTTGTGCGACGATAAAAACCCAGGCAAAAAAAAACGGTGCGCCGACCAAGCGCACCGTAAAACCGTAGAGCACCCAACGAGGTTCGGTCGAATCAGTCCAGCAGCGCCAAGGCCTCGGCGGTGCATTCCTGAATGCGGGCCCAGTCGCCGTTCTTGATCCACTCCGGATCGAGCATCCAACTGCCGCCCACGCACATCACGTTCTTCAATGCCATGTAACTCTTGATATTGGCCGGACCGACGCCGCCGGTCGGGCAGAATTTCACTTCGCCGAAGGGGCCGCCCAGGGCCTTGATGGCCGCGACGCCGCCACTGACTTCCGCCGGGAACAACTTGAAGCGGCGGTAGCCCAGGCCATAGCCTTCCATGATGCCCGAGGCGTTGCTGATGCCCGGCAACAACGGGATCGAGCTGTACACGCTGGCTTCAAGCAGGTCACGAGTAATGCCTGGGGTCACGATGAACTGCGAACCGGCCGCTTCGGCGGCCTCCAGCATATGGCGATCGAGCACCGTACCGGCACCGGTCACCAACTCTGGACGCTGCTCGCGCAGGACCTGGATGGCCTTGAGGCCGAACTGGGAACGCAAGGTCACTTCCAACGCCGTCAGGCCACCGGCAGCCAAGGCGTCGGCCAGCGGCAGGATGTCCTGTTCGCGGGCGATGGTGATCACCGGCAGGATCCGCGCCTTGGCGCAGAGGCTGTCGATCAGGGCAACTTTGTCCGCCATGGAAACGGTCGGGGATGGGTTTGTCATAGCGGCTGATCCTTGGTTCATGGGCACCAGTAAATCTCTAACGTAGGTTGCAAAAACGCACGGATCGGCATTTCGGCGACGTTGTCACCGGCCACCGCGGCGCTCAGGGTGGTCAATTTCGACTGACCGGAAATCGACAGCACTTTCTGTTTCGCAGAGGCCAGCAAGGCACGGCTCATGGTCAGGCGCTGATGCGGCACCGTCGGCGCCAGCATCGGCCAGCAGCGACGCGTGCCCTGGGCATCGAGGGCTTGAGCCAGGTTCGGGCTGTCGGGGAACAACGACGCGGTGTGCCCGTCGTCTCCCATGCCCAAAACCAACACGTCGATGGACGGCAATTCGCCCAGCAGGCGATCGGCCTGTTCGGCGGCCGCCTCTAGGTTGGCGCTTGGGCTATAGAGGCTCAGGAACTGGGCCTTGGCCGCAGCGCCTTGCAGCAGGTAGCGCTTGAGCAGGCCGGCATTGCTGTCGGCATGTTCAACCGGCACCCAGCGCTCGTCCGCCAGGCTCACCAGCACCTTCGACCAGTCCAGGGTCTGCTTGGCCAGGCTCTGGAAAAACGCCACCGGGCTACGACCACCCGACACCACCAGCACGGCCGTGCCGCGCGCGTCGATCGCCTCGCGCAGTTGCTCGGCCACCTTCAGGGCCAAGCCTTCGGCCAGCAACACCGGGCTCTTGAATTCGAGGGCGCTGACGCCCTGGGGCAGTTTCACTTCAGATATCGCCATACCATGACCTCCCATCCCGCGTGATCAGTGCAATGGAGCTCATCGGCCCCCAGGACCCGGCCGCGTACGGCTTGGGCGCATCGCCAGACTTCTTCCACCCGGCGATCAACTGGTCACACCACGTCCACGCGGCTTCAATTTCATCTTTACGGACAAACAGGTTCTGATTGCCATTCATGACTTCCAGCAACAACCGCTCGTAGGCATCGGGAATCCGTGCGCTGCGCCAGGTGTCGGAGAAGTTGAGTTGCAACGGACCGCTGCGCAATTGCATGCCCTTGTCCAGGCCCTGCTCCTTGGTCATCACCCGCAAGGAGATCCCTTCGTCCGGTTGCAGGCGGATGATCAGTTTGTTGCTGATCTGCAAGCGCTGCTCAGGGGCGAAAATGTAGTGGGACGGTTCCTTGAAGTGGATGACGATCTGCGACAGCTTCTGCGGCATGCGCTTGCCGGTACGCAAGTAGAACGGCACGCCGGCCCAGCGCCAGTTGCGGATGTCGGCACGCAGGGCGACGAAGGTTTCGGTGTCGCTCTGGGTGTTGGAATTGGGCTCTTCCAGGTAACCCGGCACAGCCTTGCCTTCGCTGTGGCCGGCGATGTACTGGCCGCGCACCACCTGGGTGGTCAGGCCTTCCGGGCTGATCGGCGCCAGGGCCTTGAGCACCTTGACCTTCTCGTCACGGATGCTGTCGGCCGACAGGTCGGCCGGCGGGTCCATGGCAATCAGGCACAACAGTTGGAGCAAGTGGTTCTGGATCATGTCCCGCAGTTGGCCGGCCTTGTCGAAATAGCCCCAGCGGCCTTCGATACCGACCTTCTCGGCCACGGTGATTTCCACGTGGGAGATGTAGTTCTGGTTCCACTGGGTTTCGAACAGGCTGTTGGCGAACCGCAACGCAATCAGGTTCTGGACCGTTTCCTTGCCCAGGTAGTGGTCGATGCGGTAGGTGCGGTTTTCGGGGAAGAACTGCGCCACCGCGTCGTTGACCTTGCGCGACGACTCCAGGTCCGAGCCGATGGGTTTTTCCAGCACGACGCGGGTGTTTTCGCTCAGGCCAACCTTGGCCAGGTTCTCGCAGATCGCGCCGTACACCGCCGCCGGGGTGGCGAAATAGGCGATGACCTGCTGGGCCGAACCGGCCTGCTCGGCCAGGGCGACGTAATCGTCAGCCTTGAGAAAGTCCACATGCAGGTACGTCAGTCGCGCCAGGAAGCGCTCGACCACGGCTTCGTCCAGGTCCTTGTCGCCCACGTAGCGGCGCAGTTCGGTGGCAATGAAAGCCAGGTGCTGCTGCTCGCTGCCGGGTTCACGGGCCAGCGCGATGATCCGCGTGTCCTCGTGCAGCAATTGCGCGCCATCGAGTTGATAAAGGGCAGGAAAAAGCTTGCGCAGGGCCAGGTCGCCCAACGCGCCGAACAAGGCAAAGGTGCACGGTTCAACCGTAATCGAATGCATGATGTTTGTTCTTTTATCAAGTTAAGCTACAAATACCTTTTTTCAAGGCATCACTCAAGGAAAAATGTAGTAATAACCACAACATTTTCCGAAAATACCGTTTCCGAGTGGTGGTCCGTCGGAGCCAACAGTAGGATAGGCCACCGCAAAGGGTCGTATCAAAGACCCGTCTTTCTAGGAATCTTGTATGGACCGCGTGCGAAATTTACTGGAACAGATCCAGACTCGCCTTGAAGAACTCAACAAGGCAGAACGCAAGGTGGCCGAGATCATCCTGCTCAACCCACAGCAGGCGACCCGCTTCAGCATCGCTGCCCTCGCCCAGGCCGCTTCGGTCAGCGAACCGACCGTCAACCGCTTCTGCCGCTCGTTCGGCGTCAGCGGCTACCCGGAACTCAAACTGCAACTGGCCCAGAGCCTGGCGAGCGGCGCAGCCTATGTCAGCCGCGCCGTGGAAGCCGACGACAACCCGGAAGCCTACACCCGCAAGATCTTCGGCAGTGCCATTGCTTCATTGGACAGCGCCTGCCAGGCCCTTGATCCAAATTTGATCAGTCGTGCCGTGGACCTGCTGATCCAGGCCCGACAGATCCACTTCTTCGGCCTCGGCGCCTCGGCTCCGGTGGCCCTGGATGCCCAGCACAAGTTCTTCCGATTCAACCTGGCGGTGACCGCCCACGCCGACGTATTGATGCAGCGCATGATCGCGTCGGTGGCCCATACCGGCGAACTGTTCGTGATCATTTCCTACACCGGGCGCACCCGCGAGCTGGTGGAAGTGGCACGCATCGCCCGGGAAAACGGAGCGTCCGTGCTCGGCCTGACCGCTGAAAATTCGCCCCTGGCGAAGGCCAGCACCTTGAGCCTGAACATTCCGCTGCCCGAAGACACCGACATCTACATGCCGATGACGTCGCGGATCATCCAACTCACCGTGCTGGACGTGCTCGCCACCGGCATGACCTTGCGCCGAGGCGTGGATTTCCAGCCGCACCTGCGCAAGATCAAGGAAAGCCTGAACGCCAGCCGGTATCCGGTGGGGGATGAGTTCAACTGATTCGGCTTGAATGCTTTATGGCCTGACAAGCCGTCATCGCGAGCAAGCTCGCTCCCACACTGGATCTTTGGCGTTCACAACCCCTGTGGGAGCGAGCTTGCTCGCGATGGGGCCGGCAGCCTCACCCACCCTCCAGAATCAAGCCCCCACCCGCGCCTGCAAACTCAGGTGAGCCCGCTCCCCCGGCGCCAGGCACAGGCTGTCGGTGCCGCCACTGGCGGCCTCGACGCAGACAAACTCGCTGATCTCATCCCAGCTCACCCCCAGCAATGGCCGGGCACCCGGGTGCCACACCACGGTGTCGGCGCTGTCGCCCGTGTCGATGCACAGTTCGCGCTGCCAGGCGCGATCCTTGAGCTGCAATTCGCCCTCATGCTGGAACACCCGCTGGCAACCGCCGTCGACTCGCAACTCACCTTCCTGCTGGCAAACCTCGCGACTCAACTGGTCGTAACCTTGAGCACCTTCCAGCCCAGACAGCGCTATCTCACCAACATCACCAATACGCCAGTAGGCATGCAAAGCCTGACTCAACTGGCACGGCAGGCTGTCCTGGTGCTCGGTGCTCAAGCGCAGCTCCATGCGTTCACCCAGGTCGGCATGCAGGTCCACCTGCCAGTCGCACAGTTGCAACTGCCAGTGCAGGTGCACGCCGTCGTCATCGCTGCGGCTGTCGAGCAGTTTCCAGTCGATCAGTCGCGCCCAGCCATGGGACGGCCAGGCGTTTTCACTGGGATGGCGGCCATACCACGGCCAACACACCGGCACCCCGCCGCGTATCGCACCGACTTGCGGCCACTTGGCCGCACACCACAACCAGGGTTTCTGGCCACGGGGTTGGAAATGCAGCAACTGCGCGCCCTGGCGGCTGAACACCGCCTGGCACAGCGGATGGTCGATCACCAGCACATCGCGCTGCCGATAGCGCTCCCAGGCAAACACCGGGCGCTCGCGCAAGGATCTGAAAAAGCGTTGTAGCGGATGCTCATGCATGGGCCGCGGTCCTGGAAATCATTGAATTGCTCATCTGTTCGCGACGCGCTCTTTTGTGGCGAGGGAGCTTGCTCCCGCTCGACTGCGAAGCAGTCGTAAACGAGGCAAATGCGATCTGGCTGACGCACCGCAGTGAATGGTTTTGGGGTCGCTTCGCAACCCAGCGGGAGCTAGCTCCCTCGCCACAGCGCTCGGTGTCCAACCAAACGATTGAGTGCTCCCCAAAAAAAAGCGGACAGCCTTGGCTGTCCGCAAATATGCGCACATAGAGAGGAGGTTATCGCAACAACGTTAGAACACCGACTGAATTTTCAGGCCGGCCACCAGGGCGTTGTCGACTTCATCCACGCCACCTGGGTGGGTGATGTACTGCAGGTTGGGACGTACGGTCAGCCAGTTGGTGACGTGAACACCGTAGTTGAGCTCGTAGTTGTACTCGGTGCTGCGCAGCGGTGCGAACAACGGGTCGTTGTAGTCGTTGACGCCATTGGCAGCGTTGGTCAGCTCGGCGTTTTTCTTCACGTCATCGTTGACATGGATACGCGAGAAGCCGATCCCGATGTCATCTTTGGGACGTGCATCGAACGGCCCCTTGTACACGAACATCAACGACTGGTAGTTGTCGACGACGTTGGTGTCCTTGTCGTGGAAGGTCGCGTTGGCGGCGATGTTCAGGCCGCGGGACGCGTCACCGTTGTGAGTGGTGAGCTGTTGCTGCGCCACGAACCAGTAGCCGTGCTTGCTGTCATGGCTGCGATAGGCATTGCCGGTGGTCGCGGCGTCGTTACCGTTGTCATCCTCACGGACGTCATTGGCATCGGCCGTGCTCTTGTAGTAACCGACCCGGTATTCTCCTGGCAGGTTGTTGACCTTCGGCGACCAGACCAGCTCGACCGGGATGACGGTGCCCTTGGTGCCACTGCCGCTGAGCTTGAAGCCGTTGCCGTGCTCCAGTTGCGAAGGGTTCTGGTTGTAGGCACCGATCTGCGCATAGAACTCAGGCGTGAGGTTGTACTTCACGCGGATCGCCGCCTGGCTGACGGGCCAGTTGTACCAGATGTTGGTCGCCCAGTTACCCACCTGGGAACCGCAGAAAGCCAGGTTCTGGAATTCGCAAGGGAAGGTGTTGAAGTCTTCGCCTTCGCCGAAGTAACCGGCCTTGACGTCCAGCTTGCCGTCGAGGAACTGGTGCTTGATCCACAGTTGGGTCAGACGGACCATGTGGCCACGGCCGTAGACTTCCTGGGAAGAACTCAAGGTGCCGGCACGCGGATCGCCGACACGGTCATTGGAGATGTTTTGCCCGTTACGATTGGTCAGCTGGATCTTGGCCTGGGTGTTATCCCAGCCCCACAGCTTTTGCAGGTCCAACGCCACGCCCAGACCGAACTGGTCGGAGTAGCGCGCTGTCTTGTCGTTGTTGTAGCCACCGTGCAGGTTGCCACCCACTTCACCGACGTAGTCAGCCTTGATGTCGATACCCTGCTCGATCAGCTTGGTCCGTTCACCACCCCAGTCACCCGTCATCCACTGCGAATCGGCGCTGAACGCGTCGGCCGCATGTGCGCTACCGGCCAGCATCATCGCCGCAACGGCTGACAACTGGCAGATAAGCTGGGTGTTGTTTTTCTTCTTCATCCCTACATCCTCGTCTTTATTGTTATTAACTGTTTTTATCTAACGCGGTTTACAACGATTGCGGCGAATGGTCCCCCACCCACCGCATGCTCTGCTGTGGGAACGGGCTTGCTCGCGAATGCGCTGTAACAGTCGCCAGAAATGCCAAATGGCACACTGCATTCGCGAGCAAGCCCGCTCCCACACTGCTTTCTCAGCGGCCCTTGAACTGAGCCACGTTCGCCGCCCGAGCTTCGCCTTGTGGCTGACCCGCCACACCCAGGCGCTCACCCGTCTGCGCATCAAATAGTAATACTTTTTGAGGATCAAATTGAAGCGTCAGATTTTCCCCTGCTTGCGGAGCAAGGTCCGGCGCCAGGCGGCAGCAAACCTTGGTGTCATTTAGACTGACAAATACAAGGGTGTCCGGCCCCGTCGGCTCGGTCACCTGGACCTCCGCCCGGATGGTCGGCAAGCCGTTGGGCTCGCTGCCGGCCAACACGATCTGTTCCGGACGCAAGCCGAGAATCACTTCACGGTCTTCAAGGCCGGCGTCCTGCATGCCCAGCGGCAGCTCGCAACGGGCCTGGCCGCTGTCGAGCAGCGCCAGCAGGCGACCGTCCTTGCGTTGCAGGCGCAATGGGATGAAGTTCATCGGCGGCGAACCGATGAAGCTCGCCACGAACAGGTTGGCCGGGTTGTTGTAGATGTCCTTCGGCGTGCCGAACTGCTGGATGATCCCGTCCTTCATCACCGCCACTTTGTCGCCCAGGGTCATGGCCTCGATCTGGTCGTGGGTGACGTAGACGGTGGTGGTTTTCAGGCGCTGGTGCATCAGCTTCATTTCGGTCCGCATCTC
This sequence comes from Pseudomonas sp. MS646, assembly GCF_036693845.1. NCBI lineage: Bacteria > Pseudomonadati > Pseudomonadota > Gammaproteobacteria > Pseudomonadales > Pseudomonadaceae > Pseudomonas > Pseudomonas sp. MS646. The sequence continues at coordinate 1,444,172 of NZ_CP144763.1, read as the reverse complement.
GACCCGCAGCTTGGCGTCGAGGTTGGACAGCGGTTCGTCAAACAGGTAGATCTTCGGCCGCCGCGCCAGTGCCCGGCCCATGGCCACGCGCTGTTGCTGGCCACCGGAGAGCTGGCCGGGCTTGCGATTGAGCAGGTGCTCGATCTGCAACAGCTTGGCCACGCGGGTGACTTCCTCGTCGATGGCCGCCTGGGGCATCTTGCGGATCTTGAGGCCGAACTCGATGTTCTCGCGCACGCTCATGGTCGGGTACAGCGCGTAGGACTGGAACACCATGGCGATGTCACGGTCCTTGGGGCTCATGCCGCTGACATCCTGGTCGCCGATCATGATCGCGCCGCCGGTGATGGTTTCGAGGCCGGCGATGCAGTTCATCAGCGTCGACTTGCCGCAACCCGAAGGGCCGACGAGGATCAGGAACTCACCGTCCTTGATCGACAATTCGATGTTCTTCAGGGTGTCCGGCAGGCCGGCACCGTAGGTCTTGTTTACATTGCGAAGTTCAAGCGTTGCCATGATTACCCCTTGACTGCGCCGGCCGTCAGGCCGCGCACGAAATACTTGCCTGCCACTACATAGACCAGCAGGGTCGGCAGCCCGGCGATCATCGCCGCCGCCATATCAACGTTGTATTCCTTGGCCCCGGTGCTGGTGTTGACCAGGTTGTTCAGCGCCACCGTGATCGGCTGGGAATCGCCGCTGGAGAACACCACGCCGAACAGGAAGTCGTTCCAGATCTGGGTGAACTGCCAGATCAGGCAGACCATGATGATCGGGGTGGACATCGGCAGGATGATCCGCCGGAAGATCGTGAAGAACCCCGCGCCGTCCAGGCGCGCAGCCTTCACCAGCGCATCGGGAATGCTGACGTAGTAGTTGCGAAAGAACAGCGTGGTAAAGGCCAGGCCGTAGACCACGTGCACGAACACCAGGCCGGTGGTGGTGCTGGCCAGGCCCATCTTGCCGAGGGTGAACGAAGCCGGCAGCAGGACGGTCTGGAACGGCAGGAAGCAGCCGAACAGCAACAGGCCGAAGAACAACTGCGAACCGCGAAAGCGCCACATCGACAGCACGTAGCCGTTCAATGCACCGATGGCGGTGGAGATCAGGACGGCCGGAATGGTGATCTTGATCGAGTTCCAGAAGTAGCCGTTGACCGTCGCCCAGGCCTTGATCCAGCCGATGCCGCTGACCACGGTCGGCCAGCTCAGCAGGTTGCCGGTGCTGATGTCTTCCGGGGTCTTGAAGCTGGTCAACAGCATGACCACCAACGGCACCAGGTAGAGCAATACGGCGAGGATCAGCACCGCGTAGATCGCGATGCGACTCAGGCTGATGGCGGGTTTGGCAGCGAGACTAGTCATGGCGCTTGGTCCTCAGCTCGGAGTACAGGTAAGGCACGATGATTGCGAGAATCGCACCGAGCATCAGGATTGCGCTGGCCGAGCCCATGCCCATCTGGCCGCGGCTGAACGTGAAGGAATACATGAACATGGCCGGCAGGTCGGAGGAATAGCCGGGGCCGCCGGCGGTCATGGCCGCCACCAGGTCGAAGCTCTTGATCGCGATATGCGCCAGGATCATCACGGCACTGAAGAACACCGGCCGCAGGCTTGGCAGCACCACTTTCCAGTAGATGCGCGGCATGCTCGCGCCGTCGATCTGCGCGGCGCGGATGATCGACTGGTCGACACCTCGCAGCCCGGCCAGGAACATCGCCATGATGAAACCCGAAGCCTGCCAGACGGCAGCGATCACCAGGCAGTACACAACGCGGTCCGGGTCGATCAGCCAGTCGAGACGGAAGCCTTCCCAGCCCCAGTCACGCAGCAATTTGTCCAGGCCCATGCCCGGGTTGAGCAACCATTTCCAGGCCGTACCGGTGACGATCATCGACAGGGCCATCGGGTACAGGTAAATGGTGCGGATGAAGCCTTCGCGACGGATGCGCTGGTCGAGGAACACCGCCAGCAGCACGCCAATCACCAGGGTGACGCCAATGAACAGGCCGCCGAAGAGCGCCAGGTTCTTGCTCGCCACCCACCAGCGGTCGTTGTCCATCAACCGCGCGTATTGCGCCAGGCCGGCCCATTTGTAGGTCGGCAGGAAGGTCGAGGTGGTGAACGACAGAACGAACGTCCACACGATATAGCCATAGAAGCCCACCAGGACGATGAACATGCTCGGCGCCAGCACCAGTTTGGGCAGCCAGCGTTGCAGCGCATCGAACGGCGAGGCCTTGCTGAACACAGCAACAGAACTCATGGGAAGATCCAGTACAAAGATAGATTAGGGGCAGCTACAAGCCCCAAGCTGCAAGCTAAAACACACCCTTGCAGCTTGCAGCTTGTAGCTTGCAGCCGCTCTTATTTGGCAGACTGAACCGCAGCACCCAGTTTCTTGGCGGCATCGGTCGGGTCGGCTTTCGGGTCGTTGATGTAGTTGGTCACCACGTCAAAGAACGCGCCCTGCACCGCCAGCGTGGTCGCCATGTTGTGCGCCATGCTCGGCTGCAGCCCACCGGACTTGGCATCCGCCAGGAAGTCCTTGGCCGCGGTCTGGGCGCAGGAATCGAAACCGTACTTGGCCATGTCGCCCAGCATGTCGTTGCGCACCGGGATCGAGCCCTTGTTGATGCTGAAGACTTTCTGGAAGTTCTCGCCCAGCACGACCTTGGCGATGTCCTGCTGGCCGGCCGCGGTGCCCTTGTCTTTCTGCTTGAACACCGCCAGGGAGTCGATGTTGTAGGTGAAGGCCTTGTCGGTGCCCGGGAAGGCTACGCACTCGTAATCCTTGCCAGCGACTTTCTTGGCGGCGGTCCATTCACTCTTGGCCCAGTCACCCATGATCTGCATGCCGGCCTTGCCGTTGATGACCTTGGCCGCTTCCAGGTTCCAGTCCTGGCCCTTGCCGTCGGCGTCCATGTAGGTCGCGACTTTCTTCAGCTCAGTCAGCGCCTTGACCATTTCCGGACCGGTCAGGGCCTTGTTGTCCAGGTCGACCAGGGCTTTCTTGTAGCCATCAGCGCCCATCACCGAAAGCACCACGGCTTCAAACACGGTGCTGTCCTGCCAAGGCTGGCCGCCATGGGCGAGCGGGATGAAGCCCGCGGCCTTGAGCTTGTCGCCGGCGGCGTAGAATTCTTCGAGGGTGGTCGGGTTCTTGGTGATGCCGGCTTTCTTGAAGACTTCCGGGTTGATCCACAGCCAGTTGACGCGGTGGATATTCACCGGCACGGCCACGTAGTCACCTTCGTACTTCACGGTATCGGAGACTTTCTTGTCGAGCAGGCTGTCCCACTTCTCTTCCTTGGCCACGTCCTTGAGCACGTCGCTGTCGAGCAGGCCGGTGGAAGCCCATTCCTGGATGTCCGGGCCCTTGATCTGGGCCACGCCTGGCGGGTTGCCAGCCACGGCGCGGCTCTTGAGCACGGTCATGGCCGTGGAACCGCCACCACCGGCGACAGCGCCGTCCTTCCAGGTAAAACCGTCTTTCTCGACCTGGGCCTTGAGCACATCGACCGCGGCTTTTTCACCACCCGACGTCCACCAGTGGACGACTTCCACGGTGCCTTTGGATTCGGCGGCAAGGGTGCTGACAGGGAACGCTGCGACGGGAAGCAGGGAAGCAAGAGAAATGACAGTAGCGAGGCGAGAAATCGCATTCATCTAGAAGTACCTTTCTTGTTGTTATGCATGCAAGTCGGTGCTTGCGCTGCATGGATTCTAATCAGAGGGAATCCCTTCGCAGGTAACGAAGGGACGTGCAAATGTCACGACATGGTTACACGGGTGAAGGGCTGGAGAGCCGCGCCAGAGCCGTCGCCATGCTGGGTGCCAGGGGCAGGCGCGGAATCAGCACCGCCTGCCAGGCGTGGTACAGGTCCGCCTTGCCCGGCCAGATATCGGCGCTGGGGCGGTTTTGTGGGTCGAGTTCGTGATGCCAGCTCCCATTGCAGCGGTCGATGAAGTGTTTGTCACAGAATTCCCAGAAAGTTCGGTACCAGGCTTCGTATTTCGCTTCATCGGTCCGTTTGAGCAAGGCACTGGCGGCGGCGGCAGCCTCGGCGTGCACCCAGTGCAGGCGGTGGCGGACCACCGCGCGGTTGTCCCAGTCCAGGGTGTAGACAAGGCCGGGCGCGCCGTCGACGTCCCAGCCGTGGCGGCAGTTCTGGTCGAAGAGTTTCTGTGCATCCTGGGCCAGCCAGCCCGGCGTCAGCATGCCGATCTGGACCCGCGCCGCCTCGAGGTGCAGCAACAACCGCGCCCATTCGAACCCATGGCCGGGGGTGGTGCCGTACGGACGAAAGCCGTCGGCGGGGTTGTCGTGGTTGTAGTCGCGCAGCGGCTGCCAGTCACGGTCGAAGTGCTCCACCACCAGGTAATCGTTGGCCGCGGCATGGCCGTGAATCACCCGCTCGACGATGCGCAGGGCGCGGACCAGCCAGCGCGGGTCGTCGGTGGCGTCGGCCAGGGCCAGGAACGCTTCGGTGGCGTGCATGTTGCTGTTGGCACCGCGGTACGCCTCTTCGTCGCGCCAGTCACGACTGAAGGACTCGCGCAGGGCACCTTCTTCTTCGCTCCAGAAATGCGTGTCGATGACCCGCACTGCTTCGTCGAGCAGCGCCTGGGCGCCGGGACGCTGGGCCACCACGGCGGAGCTGGCGGCCAACGCGACGAAGGCATGCAGGTAGGCGGCCTTGCCGGTTTGTTCGTCATGGGGCTGCGCGGTGGCGAACCAGCCGCCGTGCTCGGCGTCGCGCAACGGCCCGCTGAGGGCCTGGACGCCGTGGTCCACCAGCTCGGCAAAGCCAGGCAAACCTTGGATGTGGGCCATGGCGAAGCTGTGGGTCATGCGGGCGGTGTTCATGGTCTCGGCCAGCGCCCCGGCCGGGAGGCGTCCCTGGTCGTCGAGGTTGCCAAAGCCGTCCGGCAGCTTCGACGCCTTGGCGAACGCCAGCAATCGCAAGCCTTCGGCAGCGAGCCAGTGCTGGTGGGCAGGCGCGTTCAGCCAACTGCTGAAAGCCGGGAGGAAGGTGTCCATCGCAGGTCCCTTTTTTGTTGTTTTGACGCAGGGAGTCTAAACAAGGGCGGACGGCGGGCAGGTAACGAAAGGGGCGAGTTATGTCACTGACTTGTGACATTTACCTGGGAGAGGCGTTGAGGTTACTGGCGCCATCGCGAGCAAGCTCGCTCCCACAGTGGACGTCATGGAGCACCGATCTCCTTGTGGGAGCGAGCTTGCTCGCGATGAACGATAACGCGGTCTGATCAATCCACACTGCGGGGCAACTGCAGGGTCACCCGCAACCCGCCCTCGCGCAGGTTCTGCAGGCTCACTTCGCCGCCGTGGCTATGGGCAATGTTGCGGGCGATGCCCAGCCCCAGCCCATACCCCTGCTGCTGCCCGGCCAGGCGGAAGTGCGGCTCGAAGACTTGCTCGAGGCGCTGTTCCGGCACGCCAGGCCCTTCGTCATCGACGTGCAGGACGAACGCACTTTCATCGTCCTCGATGTGCAGGTGGGCGTTCTGCCCGTACTTGAGCGCGTTGTCGATCAGGTTGCCGATGCAGCGCTTGAGCGCCAGCGGCTTGCCGTGATACGGCGCCAGCGCGCGTCCGTCCTGGGTCACCCGGCCATTGCCGTTGGGCGCCAGGTAAGGCTCGACCAGGCAATCGAGCACGTGGTTGAGGTCCACCGGCTCGATGTTCTCGTGGATATCGGTGTCCTTGACGCACTGCAACGCACCCTTGACCAGCAGTTCCAGCTCATCGAGGTCGCGACCGAACTTGGCTTGCAGGTTTTCGTCTTCCAGCAATTCGACGCGCAGGCGCAACCGGGTGATCGGTGTGCGCAGGTCATGGGAGATCGCGCTGAACAACTGGCTGCGCTCGGTCAAGTAGCGGCTGATGCGTTCACGCATGGCGTTGAACGCCCGCCCTACTTCCACCACTTCGCTGCCCCCTCCCTCCGCCACCGGTTCCACTTCGGCGCCCAGGGACATGTCCCGCGCCGCGCGGGCCAAACGCTTGAGGGGACGGCTCTGCCAGTGCACCAGCAGGCCGATGAACAGCAACAGCAGGCTGCTGGTGAGCACGATGAAACCGACCTGCTGCTTGGGCAGGTCCTGCTCTTCGAGGCTGGTGTAGGGCTCGGGCAGCAACGAAGCGATGTACAGCCATTCGCCCGGCGCCATCTGGATCTGCGTGACCAGCACCGGCGGGTTCACCGGTTCGAGCGTCAACGCGTAATGGGCCCAGGAGCGTGGCAGCTCATCGAGCTTCAGCCCGCCGTTGAAGATCCGCAGGTCTTCAGGGCTGACAAACTTCACCGAGATGTCGGCGTTAGTGCCCAGGGAGCGGCGCAACACCTCGTCCACCGCCTTGAGTACCGCCAGCTTGCGTGGCGTCACCGGCAGCACGTCCATGCCCAGGGGTTTGTCATTGAGGGTGACGACGAACCGCGTACCGCCCATGCTGCGCAACTGATCGAGGACCAGGGGCCGGTAGGCCACCGGCAGCGAACGCAGGTAGCTGACGCTGGCGGTCATCGAATGGGCGAGGCTGCGGGCGCTGGTGACCAAGCCTTCGAGCTGCGTGGCACGCAGTTGCGACACCCAGATCAGGCTGGACAGCGTTTGCGCGAACAGCACCACCAGCAAGGTCAGCAACAGCATCCGGCCGAGCAGCGAACGCGGCACCGGCACCCGTCCTATGACCTTTTTGACCCCATCAATGACCATTGCTGGCAACCACACTGGCTGCCAACTGGTAACCACTGCCGCGTACCGTGCGGATCAGCCGCGGTGGCTTGTCGGTGTCGCGCAGGCGCTGGCGCAGGCGACTGACGGCCATGTCGACGATCCGGTCCAGGGGCATCAGCTCGCGGCCACGGGTGGCGTTACCGATGGTGTCGCGGTCGAGGATTTCCTGGGGATGATCGAGGAACAGCTTGAGCAAGGCGAAATCGGCGCCGGAAAGAATCACTTCTTCGCCGTCGGCGTGGAACAGCCGATGGCTGACCATGTCCAGCCGCCATTCATCGAACGCCAGCACTTCACCGCCGGACCGTTCCTGGCCGAACTGCGCCCGGCGCAGCAACGCCTTGATGCGCGCCTGCAACTCGCGTGGGCTGAACGGCTTGCCCAGGTAGTCATCGGCGCCCAGTTCAAGGCCGATGACCCGGTCGGCCTCGTCGGAACTGGCCGTCAGCATGATGATCGGCACGTGCGCCTGGCGCGGGTGCTGGCGAACCCAGCGGCACAGGCTGAAGCCGTCCTCGTCCGGGAGCATCACGTCGAGGATCACCAGGTCGCTCGGTGCTTCGTTCAGCGCCTGGCGAAAGCCGGCGCCGTCCGGCGTGGTGCGCACCTGGAAACCCGCGCGGCTGAGGTAGGTGTCCAGCAGCTCGCGAATCTCCTGGTCGTCATCGACCAACAAAATCGATTTGTTCACTGAACTCACAGGGCCTCGTCCTTGCTGGTGGGATTGGCGGATTATGCCTGATGAGCCGGATCTATAAACACCACTACCCCTTGTGGGAGCGGGCTTGCTCGCGAATGCAGGGTTTCATTCAACATTTTCGTCGACTGACACACCGCTTTCGCGAGCAAGCCCGCTCCCACAGGGCCTTACAAATTTTAAACTTGTACCGACTGCTCCAACGCCACGCCCGCCCCCATCAGGCCGGAGTACGGGGCGGTGACCAGCCAGACCGGAATACCCTTGAAGTAATCGCTCATGCACCCCTTGTCGGCAAAGCAACGGGCAAAACCGCTTTCCAGGAAGAAATCGGCAAACCGCGGGACCACCCCGCCAACGATGAAGACGCCACCGCGCCCACCGACCGTCAACACATTGTTGCCGGCCACGCGTCCCAGCCAGCGGCAGAACTGTTCGAGCACTTCCAGGGCCACGGGATCGCCCGCCAGGCCCGCGGCGGTGATGGATTCGGGCGTATCGAGCACCGGCTCATGGCCGTCCACCGCACAGATGGCCCGGTACACCCGCGGCAAGCCGCTGCCGCTCAGGGCGGTTTCGGCGCTGACGTGGCCGATTTCGTTGTAGATGTGCTGCCAGAGCTGGGTTTCCCGCGGGCTGCTCATCGGCAGGTCGACATGGCCGCCCTCCCCCGGCAAGGCCGCGAACCGACCTTCACCGAGGTCCAGCAACGTCCCCACCCCCAGCCCGGTGCCCGGCCCGATCACCACGGCCGGGCGGCGAGGCTCCGGGGTGCCTTCGCACACGACCCGATACTCATCGGGGCGCAGGCAGGTCATGCCCAGGGCCATGGCCGAGAAGTCGTTGACCAGCAACAGCTTCTCCACCTGCAGGGTCTCGCAGAACGAAAGGTTGCTCAGAAGCCAGTGGTTGTTGGTGAAACGAAAGGTGTCGCCACCCACCGGCCCCGCCACCGACAGGCACACCGAGCCGATGGCCCCCGGCGCCATGCCCAGGCCGGCCAGGTAGACCTTGATGGCGTCTTCCGGGCAGGCGTAATCCGCGGTGGCCAGCACCTGGATGTTTTCCAGGTTGTGGTTCTTCCACAACGCGAAGCGTGCGTTGGTCCCACCGATGTCACCGACCAAAGCCAGTTTCAATTAATCGTCTCCAGGGCAGCAGTGAAGGCGCTGGCGCCCTGCTCTGCCGAGCTGAAGGCCATGCGCATGAAGCCGAACAGCTCGCGACCGGTGCCGATGTTGTTGCCCAACAGGCCCTTGGCCGGCTCGCGCGCGGCGAATTCCTCGGCGTCCACCTTCAGTTCCAGGGTGCCTTTGACGCCATCGACGCGGATGATATCGCCCTCCTGCACCCGGGCCAATGCACCACCGACGTAGGCTTCGGGGCTGACATGGATGGCCGCCGGGATTTTCCCCGAGGCGCCGGACATGCGCCCGTCGGTAACCAAAGCCACCTTGAAGCCGCGGTCCTGCAGCGAGCCGAGGTACGGGGTCATCTTGTGCAGTTCCGGCATGCCGTTGGAACGCGGCCCCTGGAAGCGCATCACCGCGACGAAATCCTTCTCCAGCAAACCGGCCTTGAACGCGTCCGCCAGGTCCTGCTGGTCCTGGAACACCATGGCCGGCGCTTCGACGATCTGGTTTTCCAGGGCCACCGCCGAGACTTTCATCACGCCACGGCCCAGGTTGCCCTCCATGACCCGCAACCCGCCTTCCGGCGAGAACGCGCGGGCCACCGGGCGCAGGATGTTTTCGTCGAGACTTTCGATCGGGCCGTCGCGCCACACCAGTTTGCCGTCTTCGAGGAACGGTTCCTGGGTGTAGCGGCTGAGGCCGTGGCCGAGCACGGTGTTGACGTTCTCGTGGAGCAGGCCGGCTTCGAGCAGTTCGCGGATCAGGAACGACATGCCGCCCGCCGCCTGGAAGTGGTTAATGTCGGCCTTGCCGTTCGGGTAGACGTGGCTGAGGGTCGGCACCACCTCGGAGAGGTCGGCCATGTCCTGCCAGGTCAGCTGGATGCCCGCCGCCATGGCGATGGCCGGCATGTGCAAGGTGTGGTTGGTCGAGCCGCCGGTGGCATGCAGCGCGACGATGGAGTTGACCAGCGAGCGCTCGTCGACGATTTCGCCGATGGGCATGAAGTTGCCGCTTTGCTTGGTCATGCGCGTGACCTGGAACGCCGCTTCGCGGGTCAGGGCGTCGCGCAGTGGCGTGTTCGGGTTGACGAACGAAGCGCCCGGCAGGTGCAGGCCCATCACTTCCATCAACAGCTGGTTGGTGTTGGCGGTGCCGTAGAAGGTGCAGGTGCCCGGGCTGTGGTAGGACTTCATCTCCGATTCCAGCAGCTCTTCGCGGCTCGCCTTGCCTTCGGCATAGCGTTGGCGCACGTCGGCTTTTTCCTTGTTGGAAATGCCCGAGACCATCGGCCCGCCAGGCACGAAGATCATCGGCAAATGACCGAAGCGCAGCGCGCCCATCATCAGGCCCGGCACGATCTTGTCGCAGATGCCCAGCATCAGCGCGCCGTCGAACATGTTGTGCGACAGCGCCACCGCCGTGGACAACGCGATCACCTCGCGGCTCGGCAGGCTCAGCTCCATCCCGGCCTCGCCCTGGGTCACGCCGTCGCACATCGCCGGCGTGCCCCCGGCAAACTGGCCGACCGAGCCGATCTCGCGCAGCGCCTGCTTGATCTGTTGCGGAAAGGTTTCATAGGGCTGGTGGGCCGAGAGCATGTCGTTATAGGACGACACGATGGCGATGTTGGCGGCGTTCATCATCCGCAGGTGGTGCTTGTCTTCCGTGCCGCAACCGGCCACGCCGTGGGCGAAGTTGGCGCACTGCAATTTGCCGCGCATCGGACCGTCGCTGGCTGCACCGCGGATCAATGCAAGGTAAGCCTGACGCGTGGCGCGGCTGCGGGCGATAAGCCGTTCGGTGACCTCAAGAACGCGGGGATGCATGTGTAGAACTCCAGGCTAACGGGTGTGGCGACCTGATTGTCTATGCTGGTCAAAAGCCCGCGGCGCAATGGGCGCCAGGGGGATTGTTGACCATTCGGACCAGTTGATTCAGGTCACTCGTTGTAGATAAAACAAAATATTGCCACTAAAAAGGCTTGTTTTCTATTTTTATGCGAATAATCTTGTAATTCCAACAACAAATCGACGGCGGCGCAGTTAATGACTCTTCGAATCGCAATCAATGGTTTTGGCCGCATCGGCCGCAACGTCCTCCGTGCACTGTATACCCAAGGCTATCGTCGCGACTTGCAGATCGTCGCCATCAACGACCTGGGCGACAGTGCGATCAACGCTCATCTGCTCAAGTACGACACCGTCCACGGCACATTCGATGCCGATGTACAGCACGATCATGAAAGCCTGACGGTCAATGGCGACCGCATCTCGGTCAGCGCCATCCGTAACCCGGCCGACCTGCCTTGGGCCGCTGAAAAGATCGACGTGGTGTTCGAGTGCACCGGTCTGTTCACCGACCGTGCCAAGGCCGCCGCCCACCTCAGCGCCGGCGCCCGCAAGGTGATCATCTCGGCCCCGGCCAAGGGCGCCGACGCCACCGTGGTGTATGGCGTGAACCACGACATCCTGCGCCAGTCGCACCAGATCATTTCCAATGCGTCGTGCACCACCAACTGCCTGGCCCCGGTGGCCCAGGTGCTGCACCGCGAGCTGGGCATCGAAAGCGGCCTGATGACCACCATCCACGCCTACACCAACGACCAGAACCTGACCGACGTCTACCACACCGACCCGTACCGCGCCCGTTCTGCTACCCAGAACATGATCCCGAGCAAGACCGGCGCCGCCGAAGCGGTAGGCCTGGTACTGCCGGAACTGGCCGGCAAGCTGACCGGCATGGCCGTGCGCGTGCCGGTGATCAACGTGTCCCTGGTGGACCTCACCGTGCAGCTCAAGCGCGAAGCCTCGGCCGAAGAAGTCAACGACCTGCTGCGCCAGGCCAGCCAGCATTCGAAGATCCTCGGCTACAACAGCCTGCCGCTGGTTTCCAGTGACTTCAACCACAACCCGCTGTCGTCGATCTTCGACGCCAACCACACCAAGGCCAGCGGCAAGCTGCTCAAGGTACTGGCCTGGTATGACAACGAATGGGGTTTCTCCAACCGCATGCTCGATAACTGCCTGGCGTTGTGCAACGCGGAGTGATTGGAAACGGCAGTTGAGTTCCTGTGGGAGCGGGCTTGCTCGCGAAGGCGGCGGATCAGTCAGACTTCAACCAACTGACACACCGCTTTCGCGAGCAAGCCCGCTCCCACAAGGTTGTAAAACAGCCAGAATGAATCAAGGCTTGACCCATCATGTAGATGACAATCATTATCATCTACTCGAACCGGATCGGGCCCTACCGTGAGTCAATCGCGCTTTCATCACGTCTTTCTCGCCCAGCGCATGCCGCTGCTGCGCACCCTCGAGCGCATGGTCAACAACCCCAGCACCGCCGAAGACCTGCTCCAGGAAACCTACCTGCGCGTCTCCCGCGCACTGGCCGAGCGGCCGGTCGAGCACCTTGAACCGTTTGTTTTCCAGACCGCCCGCAACCTGGCGCGGGATCACCTGCGCGCCCGCCGCGTGCAGTCGCGCACCGTGCTGGACGACGTCCCCCTGGAGGTGGTCCACAACGTGGTCGCGCCCCAAGGCAGCGCCGAGGACGCCGTCCATGCCGGGCAGATGCTCGAACGCCTCAATGTCAGCCTGCAAGCGCTGAGCCCACGCCAGCAGCGGATCTTCATCCTCAGCCGCCTGCACGGGCACAGTTATCAGGACATTGCCGGGCAACTGGGCGTGTCGTCGAGCACGGTGCAAAAGGAACTGAAGCTGATCATGGCGATCTGTGTGGGAAGCTGTCAGCCGTGAGCGACACGCTCACCGTGGCGCTGGGCTTGCCATCCGCCGCTTGCCGCTTGTAGCTTGCCTCCTACCACCCACACCGAGTAGCCAACGTGACGGACAACCCTCACACCTCAGACACCGCTACGGCGTACACCGCCCATGCCATGGAGCAGGCACTCGACTGGCTGATCCTGCTGGAGCACCCCAGCGAGGAGCAGACCCGGCAGTTCCAGGCGTGGCTGGCGGCCGATCCGCGCCATGGCGAAGCGTTCGCCCGGGCAAAAGCGATCTGGGACGGCCCGCAGGTGCTGGAAAGTGCCCGGCGGCTCGCCGTCGCCCCCAGGCTCACCCGCCGCTCACGCCTGCGCGCCCACTGGAAACCCCTGGCGACCGCCGCGGTGCTGTTGCTGGGCCTGTTCAACTTCAGCGACCTGCCTGTGCGCTGGCAGGCCGACCACCTGACCGTGGTCGGTGAGCGCCAGCGCCTGCAACTGGAGGACGGTTCCAAGGTGCTGCTCAACACCGATTCGGCGTTCTCCAGCACGTTCAACGAGCAGCGGCACGTGGCCCGCCTGTACAAGGGCGAGGCGTTTTTCGAGGTGCCGGCCAACCGCAACCTGCCGCTGGAAATCGACGCCGGCCCGGTCACGGCCAGCGTCAGCGACACCACGTTCGCGGTGCGCTACCTCGACGGCGTGGCCCAGGTTCAGGTGCAGCGTGGCGACGTCGACCTGCGGGCCAGTCGCAACGACAGCCACGTACGGCTGTCGGCCGGGGAAAGCATCCGCATCGGTCCCAACGGCTTCGACCGCCCATCCCGGCTCGACAGCGCCACCGACCTGGCCTGGGTCCAGGGCCGGCTGGTGTTCGAGAACCGGCCATTGGGCCAGGTACTGGCCGAACTGCAACGCTATTACCCTGGTTGGATCATCAACACCAATGATCGCCTGGCCGGCGTCGCGGTGACAGGTAACTACCGCCTCGATCAACCGCTGGATGTGGTTCGTTCCCTGGCCCACATCACCTCGGCGCGCCTGCAGGAATTCCCGGCGCTGGTGATTTTCAACTAAATGAGAATTATTTTTACTCGATAGGCTTCGCTGGTTCGTCTCGTTATAGCCAATGCAATTGATTCGCATCCAGCCATGCGGATCTGCACCTATAACAGATGCGACACGGAGCGTTATCGATGTCCTCTCGCCTTACTTGCCGGTTCCTCGCCCCTTCTTGCACGCTGTCGCTGTTGACCGCCGCCCTCCTGGTGGCCGGCACGGTGCCGGCCGCCTTCGCGGCCACTGCTGCACAAGCGCCTGCACGGAACATGGGCGACTACACGTTCGCCATCGCCCGGCAACCACTGGTCTCGGCCCTGAACGCCTTCACCGCCGTCACGGGCTGGCAGGTCGGCCTGCCGGCGGAACTGGCCGACGGTGTCGCCTCACCGGGGGTGAACGGCTCGCTGCCCGCGGAAAAAGCCCTGGAGCGACTGTTGCTGGGGACCCACCTGAGCTATCGCAAACTGGGCGACCACAGCATCGTCCTGGAAAAACGCAGCACCGCCAGCGCGATGAACCTGCCACAGGTGACCATCAGCGCCACTCGCCAGGAACAGGACATCACCGGCGTGCCGAGCACCGTCACCGTCCACGACCGCGAGGCACTGGATCGCGGCAACGTCAACACCATCAAGGACCTGGCGCGCTACGAGCCGGGCGTTTCGGTGGGCGGTGCCGGCCAGCGCGGCGGCATCAGCGGCTACAACATCCGCGGCATCGACGGCAACCGGATCCTGACCCAGGTCGACGGCGTGGCCATACCCGACGGTTTCTTCAACGGTCCCTACGCCAAGACCCAGCGCAACTACCTCGACCCGGAAATCGTCAAGCGCGTGGAAATCCTCCGCGGCCCGGCCTCGGTGCTGTATGGCAGCAATGCCATTGGCGGCGCCGTCAGCTACTTCACCCTGGACCCGGACGACATCATCAAGCCGGGCCAGGACGTCGGCGCGCGCCTGAAGACCGGCTACAGCTCCGCCGACGACAGTTGGCTCAAGTCCGCCACCGTCGCCGGGCGCAGCGCAGCCTTCGACGGCCTGTTGCACTACAGCCAGCGCGACGGCCACGAAACCGAATCCTACGGCAGCCACAACGGCACCGGTCTGGACCGCACCGCCGCCAACCCGGAAGACGTGCGCGCCAGCAACGTGCTCGCCAAGCTCGGCTGGAACTACGACGATGATGCGCGCCTGGGCCTGGTCTACGAGAAGTACAAGGACGATCGCGACACCGACCTGAAAAGCGCCTACGGCGGCCCTTACTCCAACGGCGGGCCGGCCATTCCCGTCACTTTGCTGCCGGGCGGCATGTACCAGTGGCGCACCGGCAACGACACCATCACCCGCGAGCGTTTCGGCCTGGAACACAGCTTCGCACTCGACAGCCTGCTGGCCGACCACATGAAGTGGAGCCTGAACCATCAGGTCGCCAAGACGAACGAGAGCACCGAGGAGTTCTATTTCCCGATCACCCGCCAGGTGCTGCGCACCCGCGATACCCTCTACGAAGAAAAGCAGTGGGTCTTCGACGCGCAACTGGACAAGGCCTTCAGCCTCGCCGACACCGACCACGCCCTGACCTACGGCACCACGCTCAAGCAACAGAAGGTCACCGGCTCGCGCAGCGGCAATGGCGTGTGCCTGGCCGTGGGCCGCGGCTGCACCGCCGTGGGCGCCATCAGCGCGGCGGATGTATTGGCCAAGGCCAGTGACTTCCCGGACCCGACCATCAACACCTACAGCGTGTTCGCCCAGGACCAGATCAGCTGGAACCAGTGGACCTTCACCCCGGGGCTGCGCTACGACTACACCCAGCTCAAGCCGCACGTCACCCAGGCCTTCCTGAACACCGCCGACCCGACCGGCGCCGGCACCGTCAGCGACAGTGAGAAGACCTGGCACCGTGTCTCGCCCAAGTTCGGTCTGACCTATGCCTTCAGCGACCAGTACACCGGCTACGGCCAGTACGCCGAAGGTTTCCGTACCCCGACCGCCAAGGCCTTGTACGGTCGCTTCGACAACGCGGGCGTTGGCTACAGCGTGGAGCCCAATCCCAACCTGGAGCCGGAAAAAAGCCAGAGCTATGAGACCGGCCTGCGTGGCCGCTTCGACTCAGGCTCGTTCGACGTGGCGGTGTTCTACAACAAGTACCGCGACTTCATCAACGAAGACGCCATCACCCCCGGCGCCGACCAGTTGACCTTCCAGAGCAACAACATCAAGCACGCCACGATCAAGGGCGCGGAGATCAAGGGACGCCTGGACCTGGATGTCCTGGGCGCGCCGAAGGGCCTGTATACCCAGGGCTCGGTGGCGTATGCCTACGGTCGCAACAACGACACCGGCCAGCCGCTCAACAGCGTCAATCCACTGACCGGCGTGTTCGGCCTCGGCTATGAGCAGGACCACTACGGCACCTTGCTCAGCTGGACCCTGGTCAAGAAAAAAGACCGTGTCGACGACAGCAACTTCAACTCGCCCGATGGCGTGAGCAGCCAGTTCAAGACCCCGGGTTTCGGCCTCCTCGACCTGAGCGGTTTCTACAAAGTGACCCAGGACATCACCGTCAGCGGCGGCCTCTACAACCTCACCGACAAGAAATACTGGCTATGGGATGACGTACGCGGCTACGACAGCGTCGGCGAAGCGGCGGTATTGAGCCCCGCCAACCTCGACCGCCTGACGGCGCCCGGACGCAATTTCGCGGTGAACCTGATCTGGGATATCTGATTCGATCACTGCGGCATGGATTCACCCTTGTGGCGAGGGAGCTTGCTCCCGCTGGGCTGCGCAGCGGCCCCGCAATTTCACGGTCGCTGCGCGACCGAGCGGGAGCAAGCTCCCTCGCCACCACAGCGACCCGTTTAACAGGAAGGCCTACTCATGAACACCCAACGCCCCACTTCCCGCGCCCAGCGCCTCAACCAGATCACCCACGAACCCCACGCCAGGCTCGACGCCCTGGTCAAGGCGCACGCACCGTTCGAAACCACGGCCAGCTATGCCCGCTTCGTCGTCGCCCAATACCTGTTCCAGTCGGAACTGGTGGCGTTGTACAACGATGCCGCGTTGGCCCGCCTGATCCCCGACCTGCCCGCCCGCTGCAGGGCCGAGGCCGCGCGGGCCGACCTGGCGGACCTTGCCACCGAAGTACCGGCGCCGGTGGCCGGCGCGGTGCACAAACCGACCCAGGCCGAGGCCCTCGGCTGGCTGTTCGTCTCCGAAGGCTCCAAGCTCGGCGCCGCCTTCCTGATCAAGCGCGCCGTGGGCCTGGGCTTGAGCGAAACCTTCGGCGCCCGGCACCTGGCCGAACCGGCCGGCGGGCGGGCCGAAGGCTGGAAAACCTTCACCCGCACCCTCGACAACCTGGTCTTCACCCCAGAGCAGGAAGCCGAGGCGGATAAAGGCGCGCTGAATGCGTTCAATCGGTTTACGGTGTTGCTGGAGCAGGCTTACGCCACTGAACCGGCCTGACTCACGCCGTCTATCTGGGAAAGTGTATGCCTGAAAGAAAGTTATGAACCGCCCTTCAAGACTCGCCCAACTGCTCTTCGGCCTGCTCGCCTATACCAGCCTGGCCATCGGCCTGATCGCCATCGTCGTGCCCGGCCTGCCGACGACCGAATTCATCCTGCTCGCTGCCTGGGCCGCGACCCGCAGTTCGCCGCGCCTGAGCGCCTGGTTGGAGCAGCACCGGCTGTTCGGGCCGATGTTGCATAACTGGCGCAACGGCAAGGTCATCCCGCGTCGGGCCAAGGTCGCCGCCACGGCCAGCATGCTGCTCTGCGCCGGCTTGATGCTGGTGATGCTCGACCACGGCTGGCCGGTCTACCTGGCCCTCGTCGGCATGGGCCTGGGCAACCTGTGGATCTGGTCGCGCCCGGTGGCGAGGGCGCAAGCGCGCCCCCGACAGCCCTGCCCCCCGAATAAACCCATTTGATCTATGCTCGTCCTCTCATTCCGGAGGGCCCACGATGACTGACCTGCTCACAACCGTCCAAGCTTCCCTCGGCTTGCCCACGACGCCCATCGCCTTCACGGGCGAAGGCGCCCTGCCTTCGGCATTTGCGGTCACCGAACTGGCCAGCGCCAGCCTCGCCGCAGCCGGCCAGGCCATCGCCGAACTCATCCACCGGCAAACCGGACGCCTGCCGCCGCTTGAAGTCGACCGTCGCCTGGCCTCCTTCTGGTTCTCCACGTCCCTGCGCCCCACCGGCTGGAGCGTGCCGCCGATGTGGGACCCGGTGGCTGGCGACTATGCCACGGCCGACGGCTGGATCCGCCTGCACACCAATGCGCCGCATCATCGACAGGCAGCGGAAAAAGTCCTCGGGCCCTGCGCTGATCGCGCCGCCATGGCCGCCCAGGTAGCCCGCTGGAGCAAGACCGAACTCGAACAGGCCGTCGTCGACGCCGGTGGCTGCGCCGCCGAGATGCGTTCGTGGCAGGCCTGGCAAGCGCATCCCCAAGGCCTGGCAGTGAACGCCGAGCCGCTGGTGCAGTTCGCCCACACCAGCGGTGTGTCCCCCAGGCCCTGGCCGGGCTCCGTGGCCCAGCCACTGGCCGGCCTCAAGGTGCTGGACCTGACCCGCGTGCTGGCCGGTCCCGTGGCCAGCCGCTTCCTCGCCGGCCTCGGCGCCGATGTCTTGCGCATCGACCCTCCGACCTGGGACGAGCCCGGCGTCGTGCCGGAGGTCACCCTGGGCAAACGCTGCGCGCGTCTGGACCTGCACCAGCCCGACGACCGCGCGGTGTTCGAAGCCTTGCTTGAAAACACCGACATTCTGCTCCACGGCTACCGCGCCGACGCCCTTGAACGCCTCGGCTACGGCGCCGAGCAACGGCACAGGATCGCCCCGGGCCTGATCGATGTCAGCCTCAACGCCTACGGTTGGAGCGGCCCGTGGCAGAACCGGCGCGGCTTCGACAGCCTGGTGCAGATGAGCACTGGCATCGCCGCGGCCGGCATGGCCTGGAAACAGGCCGACACCCCGACGCCGCTGCCCGTCCAGGCACTGGACCATGGCACGGGCTACCTGATGGCTGCCAGCGCCGTGGTGCTGTTGGCCCGGCGCCTGGCAAACGGACAAGGCGGCTCGGCACGCCTGTCTCTGGCGCGGACCGCCAAACTGCTGATCGAGCGCGGCGCGGGGGACTCGGCCGCGCTACGGCCCGAGGACGCAGACGACCTGGGCATGCTGGTCGAGCAGACGCCATGGGGACCGGCGCAACGGTTGCAGGTGCCGCTGAAGATCACCGGCACGCCCTGGCAGTGGACGCTCGCGGCGACGAACCTCGGCGCCCATCGAGCGCAATGGTAAGCAGCCTCGCCCCCTGACCTGGGTCAGCTATCGACGCGTTGAATCGACATACGCTGTGACTCTCCTCGGCTGCCTCGGAGTCATGCAATGTCTGATACCCCCGGAAAACTTCGTTTGGGTGCGTTGGTCGCGCTGGTAGTGGGCTCGATGATCGGCGGGGGGATTTTTTCCTTGCCCCAGAACATGGCCGCCAGTGCCGACGTCGGCGCCGTCCTGATTGGCTGGGCGATCACCGCGGTGGGCATGCTGACCCTCGCCTTCGTGTTCCAGACCCTGGCCAACCGCAAGCCCGACCTGGACGGCGGCGTATACGCCTACGCCAAGGCCGGGTTCGGCGACTACATGGGTTTCTCATCGGCCTGGGGCTACTGGATCAGCGCCTGGCTGGGCAACGTCGGCTACTTCGTCTTGCTGTTCAGCACCTTGGGTTACTTCTTCCCGATGTTCGGTGAGGGCAACACGGTTGCCGCGGTGGTCGGCGCGTCGGTGCTGCTGTGGGCCGTGCATTTTCTGGTGCTGCGCGGCATCAAGGAGGCCGCCTTCATCAACCTGGTCACCACGGTTGCCAAGGTCGTGCCGCTGGCCTTGTTCGTGCTGATCGCCGTCTTCGCCTTCAGGCTCGACATTTTCACCAGCGACATCTGGGGCGCGAAGAACCCGCAACTGGGCAGCGTGATGAACCAGGTGCGCAGCATGATGCTGGTCACCGTGTGGGTGTTCATCGGCATCGAAGGGGCGAGCATTTTTTCCGCCCGCGCCGAACGACGCTCGGACGTGGGCAAAGCCACGGTGATCGGCTTCATCACCGTATTGCTGTTCCTGGTCCTGGTGAACGTGCTGTCCCTGGGGATCATGACCCAGCCGGAGCTGGCGAAGCTGCAGAACCCGTCAATGGCGGCGGTGCTGGAGCACGTCGTGGGCCACTGGGGCGCGGTGCTGATCAGCGTCGGCCTGATCATTTCGCTGCTCGGTGCCCTGTTGTCCTGGGTGCTGCTGTGCGCCGAGATCCTGTTCGCCGCCGCCAAGGACCACACCATGCCGGCCTTCCTGCGGCGCGAGAATGCCAACCACGTACCGGCCAATGCCCTGTGGCTGACCAACGCCATGGTCCAGCTGTTTCTGGTCGTCACCCTGTTCTCGGCCAGTACCTACCTGTCGCTGATCTACCTCGCCACCTCGATGATCCTGGTGCCCTACCTGTGGTCGGTGGCCTATGCGCTGCTGCTGGCGGTGCGCGGCGAGACCTATCAGAACGCCCTCGCCGAGCGCCGCAAGGACCTGTTCATCGCCGCCGTCGCCCTGGTCTACGCGGTGTGGCTGCTGTACGCCGGCGGCATCAAGTACCTGCTGCTTTCCGCCTTGCTCTACGCCCCGGGCGCGGTGCTGTTCGCCAAGGCCAGGCACGAAGTCGGCCAAGCGGTTTTCACCGCGGTCGAGAAGCTGATTTTCACCGCTGTGGTCGCAGGCGCCCTGGTGGCGGCCTACGGGCTTTACGCCGGCTTTCTGACCTTGTGATCGCTGAACGTTTTAATGGGAGGATGTGTAATGACCACGGAAAAAATGCAGTACGGCGTTCATTCCGAAGCCGGGAGATTGCGCAAAGTCATGGTGTGTTCCCCAGGCCTGGCCCATCAGCGGCTGACTCCGAACAATTGCGATGAACTGCTGTTCGATGACGTGCTGTGGGTCAACCAGGCCAAGCGCGACCATTTCGACTTCGTCACCAAGATGCGCGAGCGGGGCATCGATGTGCTGGAAATGCACAACCTGCTGACCGACGTCGTCGCCATTCCCGAAGCCCTGGACTGGATCCTGCAACGCAAGATCACCGCCAACTCGGTGGGCCTGGGTCTGGTGAATGAAGTCGGTTCGTGGTTGCGCAGCCTGGAACCGCGCCGGATCGCCGAATACCTCATCGGCGGCGTCTCGGCCGATGACCTGCCCGACAGCTTCGGTGGCAAGACCCTCCAGATGTTTCGTGATTTCCTCGGGCACTCCAGCTTCATCCTGCCGCCGTTGCCCAACACCCAGTTCACCCGCGACACCACCTGCTGGATCTACGGCGGCGTGACCCTGAACCCGATGTACTGGCCGGCGCGTCGCCAGGAAACCCTGCTGGCCAGCGCCATTTACAAGTTCCATCCCGCGTTCACCCACGCCGACTTCCAGGTCTGGTACGGCGACCCCGACCAGGACCATGGCAGCGCCACCCTCGAAGGCGGTGACGTGATGCCGATTGGCAACGGCGTGGTACTGATCGGCATGGGCGAGCGCTCATCACGCCAAGCCATCGGCCAACTGGCGCTGAACCTGTTCAAGCACAAGGCCGTGGAACGGGTCATCGTCGCCGGCTTGCCGAAGTCCCGGGCCGCCATGCACCTGGACACCGTGTTCAGTTTCTGCGACCGCGACCTGGTGACCATTTTCCCAGAGGTGGTGAGCCAGATCGTGGCCTTCTCCCTGCGCCCCGACGAGAGCAAACCCGGCGGCATCGACGTGCGCCGCGAGCAAGGCAGTTTCCTCGACACGGTGGCGGCCGCCCTCAAGCTCCCGGCCCTGCGTGTGGTGGAAACCGGCGGCAACAGCTTTGCCGCCGAACGCGAACAGTGGGACGACGGCAACAACGTGGTGGCCCTGGAACCGGGCGTGGTGATCGGCTACGACCGCAACACCTACACCAACACGCTGCTGCGCAAGGCCGGGGTGGAAGTCATCACCATCAGCGCCAGCGAGCTGGGCCGAGGCCGCGGCGGTGGCCATTGCATGACCTGCCCGATCATTCGCGACCCGATCGACTACTGACCTTCGTGCCCGCGCCCTGGCTGACCGAATACGTGCCAGGGCCCGCCGAAACCCAAGGAGATGCACCATGGCGTTCAACACCCACAACCGTAACCTGCTCAGCCTCGAGCACCACACACCCCGTGAACTGCGTTACTTGCTGGACTTGTCCCGGGACCTCAAGCGGGCCAAGTACACCGGCACCGAGCAGCAGCACCTCAAGGGCAACAACATCGCGCTGATCTTCGAGAAAACGTCGACGCGCACCCGTTGCGCGTTCGAAGTGGCGGCCTACGACCAGGGCGCCAATGTCACCTACATCGACCCCAACTCCTCGCAGATCGGCCACAAGGAGAGCATGAAGGACACCGCCCGGGTGCTCGGGCGCATGTACGACGCCATCGAGTACCGTGGCTTCAAGCAGGAGATCGTCGAGGAACTGGCGAAGTTCGCCGGCGTGCCGGTGTTCAACGGCCTGACCGATGAATACCACCCGACGCAGATGATTGCCGATGTGCTGACCATGCGTGAGCACGCCGACAAACCGATCCATGAGATCAGCTATGCGTACCTGGGCGATGCCCGTAACAACATGGGCAACTCGTTGTTGCTGATCGGCGCCAAACTGGGCATGGACGTGCGCATCTGCGCGCCCAAGGCACTGTGGCCCCACGACGACCTGGTGCAGCGCTGCCATCAGTACGCCGAGGAAAGCGGCGCGCGCATCACCCTTACCGCGGACCCGAAGGCGGCGGTCAAGGGCGTGGACTTCATCCACACCGATGTCTGGGTCTCCATGGGCGAGCCGGTCGAAGCCTGGGCCGAGCGAATCGAACTGTTGCTGCCTTACCAGGTCAACGCCGACCTGATGAAAGCCACCGGCAACCCGCGCACCCGCTTCATGCATTGCCTGCCGGCGTTCCATAACAGCGACACCAAGATCGGCAAACAGATCGCCGAGCAGTACCCGCACCTGGCCAACGGCATCGAAGTCACCGACGACGTGTTCGAATCGCCAGCATGCATCGCCTTCGAACAGGCGGAAAACCGCATGCACACCATCAAGGCCATTTTGGTGTCGACGCTGGCAGACCTGTAAGGCCCTGTGAGCGGGCTTGCTCGCGAAGGCGGCCTGTCAGCCAACATCCATGTTGTCTGTGACATCGCTTTGGCGAGCAAACCCGCTTCCACAAGGGGCCCTTGCGTTGTTCGTTCCACTTTTTGTAAAGGACAGCACCATGCGAATCGTCGTTGCCCTGGGCGGTAACGCCCTCCTGCGTCGGGGGGAACCCATGACCGCCGACAACCAACGCGGCAACATCCGCACCGCGACTGAACAGATCGCCAGGATCCACCCCGGCAACCAACTGGTGATCGCCCACGGCAACGGCCCGCAGGTCGGCCTGCTGTCGTTGCAAGCGGCCGCCTACCCCTCGGTCACCCCGTACCCGCTGGACGTGTTGGGTGCCGAGACCGAAGGCATGATCGGCTACATCATCGAGCAGGAACTGGGCAACCTGCTGGACGCCGACGTCCCCTTCGCCACGCTGCTGACCCAAGTGGAAGTGGACGCCGACGACCCGGCCTTCCAACACCCCACCAAGCCCATCGGCCCGGTCTACAGCCAGCAGGAGGCGCAGGCACTGGCTGCTGAAAAAGGCTGGGCCATCGCCCCGGACGGCGACAGGTTTCGTCGGGTGGTCGCCAGCCCCAGGCCCAAGCGCATCTTTGAAATCCGTCCGATCAAGTGGCTGCTGGAAAAGGGCAGTATCGTGATCTGCGCCGGCGGTGGCGGCATCCCGACGATGTACGACGCCGATGGCAAGCTGCAGGGCGTTGAAGCGGTCATCGACAAGGACCTGTGCTCGGCGCTGCTGGCCGAACAACTGGAGAGCGATCTGCTGGTGATCGCCACCGACGTCAACGCCGCCTTCATCGATTTCGGCAAGCCGACCTGCAAGGCCATCGCCAGTGCCCACCCCGACGCCCTGGAAACACTCGACTTCGTCGCCGGATCCATGGGCCCCAAGGTGCAGGCCGCCTGCGAATTTGCGCGCAATACCGGCAAGGTCGCGGTGATCGGGTCGCTTTCGGACATCGATGCTATCGTCCAAGGCACCGCCGGTACTCGCATCAGCACCGCGACAACCGGCATCACTTATCGATAATTGGAAACTCCCGGGGCAGATCCGGGGTCTGCCTTACTTCTACGCCTTTTTCCAGGAGAGTCGCTCATGGCCCTGTTCCGACCCGGTCACCTGCACATGGAGCGCCACGCGCTGAACAAGGATGACCACAGCTACGATCTGTGCATCGACTACGAGCTTGCCCAGGACCCCACGGAAGGCCAGGGCATGTCGTTCCGGCTGCACGGCACCATCGAGGACAAGCCCGTGGACGAGACGTTTTTCCTGGCCAAGGACCAGGCCTTCGACTTCGCCCGTCCCGCCACACACATCGCGCAGAAACACGGCCTGCCCAAGAGCGCCAACATCGGCTCCTTGCACAAGTACTACGACGACATGTTCGAAGACGTGCGAAAGCAACTGGATGTGAAACCGGGAGACCCGATGAAGCCGGAACACCTGGCGTAACCTGATCCACCCGCCCCCCATCACCCGGTGGGAGCGGGCTTGCTCGCGAAAGCGTCGTATCAGTCAACGATGATGTCGGCTGACACACCGCTTTCGCGAGCAAGCCCGCTCCCACATTGGCGGTATCAGTGTTCTGAATGTCCGGACAGTTGCCACGCCCGCCCCACTGGCAACTCACCCGCGCTGACCTATGCTTGAAACAGTACCCCCGGGTATTCGTTCAGAGGTCATCGCCATGAACATCAAAACAAGAAGACGCTTCGTCATATTCGTCACCTGCGCCGCCACGCTTGCGCTGTATGGCACGGCAGCCTACCGGGTGGAACAGGCCAGGCAACTGCCCCGCGAATTCGCCAGCTGCAACCTGGAACGCTGCATCCCCCATAACGGCTCCCTGAACGCCCTGCGCTGAGGCGTTTCAGTCGTCCTGCTGATCGGTCTTGAGCCGGTCGCGGAACGCCTTGGGCGAGATACCGACGCGGCGGCGGAACAGACGGGTGAAGTTGGTCGGATCGGAAAACCCGAGCATCTCGGAAATCTCGTAGATCGTCATGCCGGTGTAGGTCAGCAGTCGCTTGGCTTCCAGCAACTGCCGCTCATGCATGATCTGCAACGCCGGCTGACCCGCCAGCTCGCGGCAGGTGCCGTTGAGGTGCGACACCGATATGCCCAGGCGATGGGCCAGGTCTTCGACCTTGACGTGCTGGCGATAGGTTTCCTCCACCAACTGGATGAACCCGTTGAGGTATTCCCGCGCCCGTTGCGGGCGCTGGGTCTGGGTGCGGCGCTGCATGACCTGGCGGCTGACCCAGACCATGATCACGCTGACCAGCGCGTGCATCAGCATTTCCCGGGCCGGTTGGTGGCCCATGTACTCGCTCTGCAAGGCACTGAACAGGCTGTTCAGGTAATCGGCGTTCTCACCGGCCGGGTAGCTTTCGGCCTGGGCCAGCACGTTGACCGAATGCCCCAGCTGCGATTGCAGATGCGTCACCAGTGGCGCCGCCAGGGTCACCACGTAGCCGTCCACATCCTCGGAAAACCGGAACCCATGCACCGACAACGGCGGCAGGATCTGCACCGTCGGCTCGTCGAATTGCGTGCGTTGGCCTTCGATTTCCAGCTCCGCCCACCCCTTGAACACAAACAGCAACTGGCACAGGTCAGCATGCCGGTGGGGCTTGATTTCCCATTGATGCTCGCTGCTGCGCTTGGAAATGGTTTCACAGTGCAGCAGGTCCGGTGTCGGCCAATCCTGGCTCTCGCCATAGAGCTTGAACACCGGGATCGAAGGCAGCTCAGGTTTTTTCATAACGCGGATCCGGGCCTGGGGTTGCGGGCGATAATCGCACCAATTGGCAGAAAGAACAGGTATCGGCTCAGTTTTCCCCTTCAACTGACAGCTCCGCAAGCGAAAAATGCAGGCACTCAGGTCCATAACAATTAACGCGGACCCTGGCCGCGTACTTCGTGCGAGTCATAACAACAATGAAAACCCTCAAGACCCAAGTTGCGATTATCGGTGCCGGCCCCTCTGGCCTGCTGCTCGGCCAGTTGTTGCACAACGCCGGCATCGACACCGTCATTGTCGAACGCCAGGCACCGGACTACGTACTGGGCCGCATCCGCGCCGGTGTGCTGGAACAAGGCATGGTCGACCTGCTCCGCCAGGCCGGCGTCAGCCAGCGCATGGACGCTGAAGGCCTGCCCCACGACGGTTTCGAGCTGGCGCTCAACGAACGTCGGGTGCACATCGACCTCAAGGCGCTGACCGGTGGCAAGAACGTCATGATCTACGGCCAGACCGAAGTGACCCGCGACCTGATGGCCGCCCGCGAAGCCGCCGGCGCCCGGACGTTCTATCAGGCCGGCAACGCCCAGCCCCACGACCTGCAGACCGACCAGCCCTACGTGACGTTCGAGTGCGACGGGCAAACCTGGCGCCTGGACTGCGACTACGTGGCGGGCTGCGACGGCTTCCATGGCGTGGCGCGACAGTCGATCCCGGCGGACACACTGAAGGTGTTCGAGCGGGTCTACCCGTTCGGCTGGCTCGGCGTGCTGGCCGACACCCCGCCGGTGCACGACGAACTGGTCTACGCCCGCCACCCCCACGGTTTCGCCCTGTGCAGCATGCGTTCCAAGACCCGCAGCCGTTACTACCTGCAAGTGCCGGCTGAAGAACCACTGGCCGACTGGCCGGACGCGCGCTTCTGGGCCGAACTGAAGAACCGTCTTCCCGCCGACCTGGCCGAGGCCCTGGTGACCGGCCCGTCCATCGAGAAAAGCATCGCGCCGCTGCGCAGCTTCGTTGTCGAACCCATGCAGTACGGCCGCCTGTTCCTGGTGGGCGATGCCGCGCACATCGTCCCACCCACCGGGGCCAAGGGCCTGAACCTGGCGGCCAGCGACGTCAGCACACTGTTCAACATCCTGCTCAAGGTCTATCGCGACGGCCGCGTGGACTTGCTCGAACGCTATTCCGCCATCTGCCTGCGCCGGATCTGGAAAGCCGAACGGTTCTCCTGGTGGATGACCTCGATGCTGCACCGTTTCGACGATGACGCCTTCAACCAGCGCATCAGCGAAGCGGAACTGGAGTATTTCGTCGACTCCGAGGCCGGTCGAAAAACCATCGCGGAAAATTACGTCGGACTTCCTTATGAGGCTATCGAATAGCCGGCTATCGACATAAACTGCGGACTCCGTCCCTTCGCCCTACCGGCGTGACGCCCGCAGGTTTTGCCGTGACCCAGCTCAACACCCCGCAAGCCCAGAAGCCGGCCATCCGCAGCATCCTGGTCGCGCTGATGCTGGCGATTTTCCTCAGCGCCCTGGACCAGACCATCGTCGCCGTGTCGATGCCGGCCATCTCGGCGCAATTCAAGGACGTCAGCCTGCTGGCCTGGGTGATCTCCGGCTACATGGTCGCCATGACCGTGGCGGTGCCGATCTACGGCAAGCTCGGCGACCTCTACGGGCGACGGCCGCTGATGCTGTTCGGCATGGGCCTGTTCACCCTGGCTTCGCTGTTCTGCGGCCTGGCCCAGGACATGGAGCAATTGGTGCTGGCGCGGATTGTCCAAGGCATCGGCGCCGGCGGCATGATCTCCGTGAGCCAGGCGATCATCGGCGACATCATCCCGCCCCGCGAGCGCGGCCGCTACCAGGGTTACTTCAGCAGCATGTACGCCGTGGCCAGCGTGGCCGGGCCGGTGCTGGGCGGCTACATGACCGAATACCTGTCGTGGCGCTGGGTGTTCCTGATCAACCTGCCGCTGGGCCTGGCGGCCTGGTGGGTGGCCCGGCGCACCCTGGTCGGGCTGCCGGTGCCGCAGCGCACGCCGATCATCGACTACCTTGGCACGGTGTTGCTGATCATCGGCCTGACGGCCCTGCTGCTGGGCATTACCCAGATCGGCCAGGGTTACGCCTGGTACAGCCGCGACGTGCTGGGCTTGCTCGGTTGCGCGGTGGTGGGCCTGGGGATTTTCGTCTGGCACGAGCGCCGGGCCCGGGAACCGCTGCTGCCGATGCACCTGTTTGCCAACCGCAGCGCGGTGCTGTGCTGGTGCACGGTGTTCTTCACCAGCTTCCAGGCAATTTCCCTGACGGTGTTGGTGCCGCTGCGCTTCCAGAGCGTGACCGGCGCCGGGGCCGACAGCGCGGCGCTGCACCTGTTGCCCCTGGCCATGGGGCTGCCGATCGGCGCCTATTGCGCCGGGCGCCGGACCTCGGTGACAGGGCGCTACAAACCGATGATCTTAAGCGGCGCCCTGCTCTTCCCCTTTGCCATCCTCGGCATGGCCTTCACGCCCCCCGGCGCCTTTTGGCTGAGCAGCCTGTTCATGCTGCTCAGCGGCATCGCCTCGGGGATGCAATTTCCCACGTCCCTGGTGGGCTCGCAGAACTCGGTGCAGCAACAGGACATCGGGGTCGCCACCAGCACCACCAACCTGTTCCGCTCCCTTGGCGGGGCGGTGGGCGTAGCCTTGATGTCGGCGTTGCTACTGGCCCTGCTGCAGGACTCCAGCTTCGCCCAATTCGCCGGGACCTCGCTGATCGGCGAAGGGCACTCCGGCAACGTGCTGCTGGACGGCCTGAACGCCGCGCCGGGTGAGGCACAGGGCGCCCTGCGCCAGGAACTGCAGGCGACGTTCCGGCACCTGTTGCTGATCAGCGCGGCGGTGTCGCTGCTGGGTTTGGCGGCCGCCGCCGCGATGCCGAACCATTTGTTGCGTGGGCGGGATGAGAAAGTTCGGTAAATACCAAACCTCTGGTTAACGCAGCCACCTGTGGCGAGGGAGCTTGCTCCCTCGCCACAGGTAAATTGTGCAAGGCTGCTTCTTGTGCGCCTTATGCTGTCGCCGCTGCGCCCATCGGCTCCACCACCGCACTCATGCCATCCTTCATCCGCTTGGCATCGCGCACGAAACAGCGCGAGGCCAGGAACAGGAACACCATGGTCATAAACAGGGCCACCGGAATCAGGTACATCGCGTCGTGCAAGCCGATGGCCTTGAAGGCTTCGGTCATCTGCGGGGCGCCGGCCGCCGCCATGGCGGTGCGGGCGAAGTAGTCCGACAGCCCGCCCACCACCACCGGCCCCAGCCCGCCACCGAGCAGGTACAACCCAGCAAAGAACAGCGCCATCGCCGTGGCCCGCAAGCGCGGCTCGACCACGTCCTGGATCGCCGTGTACACGCAGGTGTAGAAGTTATAGGCAAACAGCCAGCCGACACTGAACACCGCGACGAACACGCCGATTTCGATCCGCCCGGCGTGCAAGGCCCAGGCGGTGGTGACCGTCGAGATGACCAGGCTGAACGCCGCGAACAGCAGGCGACCACTGGCCACCCGCTGATGGATCTTGTCGGCGACCCAGCCGCCCAGGGTCAGCCCGAACAGCCCCGTCACACCGACCATGATCCCGGTGGCCACCGCCGCATCAGGCAGCGACAACTGGAAATAGCGTTGCAGCATCGGCACCAGGAAGGAGTTGCAGGCGTAGGTGGCGAAGTTGAAGCACAGCCCCGCCAGCACCAGCCACAGGAACGTCGGAATGGCCAGGACCCGGCGGATCGGCCGGTCGATCTTGTCCTGGGACACCTGCACGGTTTCCGCCGCGCCGCGCTTGGGTTCCTTGATGAAGAACATGAACACCGCCAGCACCAGCCCCGGCACGGCCGCGATGAAGAACGGCGCGCGCCAGCTGTCGAACGCCTTGACCATCGCGCCGATGGTGAAGAAGGCCAGCAGCAACCCGATCGGCAGGCCCAGCATGAAGATGCCCATGGCTCGCGCCCGGCGATGGGCCGGGAACAGGTCGCCGATCAGCGAGTTGGCCGCCGGCGCGTAACTGGCCTCGCCGATGCCGATGCCCATGCGCACCACCAGAAATGCCCAGAAACTGCCCACCAGGCCATTGACCGCCGTCAGCGCGCTCCAGGTGGCCAGGCCCCAGCCCATCAGTTTGCTGCGCGAGCCGGTGTCGGCCATGCGCCCCAGCGGCAGCCCGGCAATGGCGTAGACGATGGTGAAGGCGGTGCCGATGATGCCGATCTGGAAGTCGCTGAGGCTCCACTCCATGCGGATCGGCTCGATGATGATCGCCGGGATGGTGCGGTCGAAGAAGTTGAACAGGTTGGCGAGGAACAGCAGGAACAAAATGCGCCAGGCATTCGCCGCTTGGGTCGAGTTCTGCATGGGTCCGTCTCTTATTGTTTTTGGGCAACGGCGAGCATCCGAGCCCTGAATTTGCAATCTAGACAGCGGCGTGCGGGATGTCTGCGATCATTCGCCAGGCTGATACCCGACCATGGCGGCCAAGGCCTTTCTTGATGGCGGTCAACATACCGTAACAATTGCCATCATTTTGCCGGTTCTCGATTAAAGATCATGTCCCGGTGGCCGATCCATCATGAAGCTTCTTTCATCCGCTATGGTTCGATGACAGCGGTCGTCCAACCCACCAGTTCAGGCGTACGGCGCACAATGACTTCCAAAAAAACAGCCACTGCGGTATCCGATCTGACCCTGGGCCCGGCCGCCAACGGCTTTGAAACGTCGACGGTGTCGAGCGCCTCACGCCCCTTGTCGACCCAGCAGTACCTGTACTTCACCGAGACCAATACCGACCGCATCCTCGACAACCTCGACGGCCTGCGCGACACCGTGTTCCCGCGCCCACCGCACCTGGTGGATGACGAATACGACCGCAACCAGCAGGAATTCCCGTCGGTGTGCCTGATCGGCCTGGGCCGCTGCGGCTCCAACATCGCCCTGGACGTGGCGGAGCTGGTCTACAACGCGCGCAAGTTCTACCTCAACGAGTTCAACGCCGAAGACAAGCACTACGACAAGGGCTACAGCCCCGCGCAGTGGATCCGTCACAACCTGCGCCTGGGCACCGGCAAGGCCAGCAAGCCGGTGTTCCTGGTGGAACCGCTGGTCATGCTCGGCGACCTGGACAAGGACATCGCCGGGCGCATCCGCTTCTCACGCAAGGGCGAAAAGAGCGGCTTTTTGCGTGACTACAGCAAGATGAAAATCATGGACTTGTCGGAGGTCCACGCCGGCGGCGCCGGTAACGCGCCGATCCTGGGCCAGTACCTGGCCAAGATCATCCTGAACAAGGACACCCAGCGTTTCTCCAGCCCCGACTGGAAAATGATCCACTCGTACCTGATCGACAGCTGCGGCATCAAGGCCAACCAATCGCGCCTGTATTTCTCGATCTTCAGTGCCGGTGGTGGCACCGGTTCGGGCATGGCCTCGGAGTTCGGCCTGGCCCAGCAGTACTCGTACATGAACAAGACGTTCGACACCAAGCCGATGGACGAACACGACAGCAAGAGCGGCCACTCCTTCGTCTTCGAGCCGATCTTCACCAGCGGCATCTGCGTGCTGCCGAACATTTCCGACCACCGCAGTGAAATGTCCGAGGCGCTGCACATCAACGCCGGGCGGCTGCTGTGCAAATACCTCTCGGAAGAATGGGATTTTTCATACAACTTCGCCAATGAAGACAGCAGCGAAGCCAGCGTCATGGGCCGGATCCGCCCATGGAACGCGATGATGCTGATCTCCAACGACATCATGCGTTATGCCGAGGAAAGCGACGACGGCAACATCCAGAACATCGATGTCAACGCCATGGAGAAACACGCCAACCAGTACATCTCCCAGCAGATTTTCAACATCCTGACCGCCCAGGCGGTCACCACCGATTACGACCAGAACTATTTCCGTCGGGCCGGCATCGACATCGGCGAAACCATTCGCCTGGACGCCAACGACCTGTTCATGAGCCTGGCCGGCCCGGTGGCCATTGCCTACGCCGAATCGGTGGTCCCGGAAACCCCGGCGCCGAGCGGTGACAAGTTCAAGGTGTTCGAGAAAGAGCCGCCACGCCTGAACATCGACGACCTGTTCTTCCGCTCCATCGACCTGCCGCACTTCAACAAGGTCACCCAGGCCATCGAAGGCATCAGCCTGTTGCCGATCGAATCCAAGCGCTACCGGGCGTCGCTGGAGCAGTACAAGAACTCCGGCTACGACGCCGCGGCCCTGCATGACCTGCACTTCTTCAAGAACTGCTCGTCGGTGGTGTCGATCGTGTCCTTGCCCAAGGACTACAAGCTGTCCTACATGGACCTGAACCGGCTCAAGACCCACCTCAACAGCCTGTTCCCCAACACCACGCTCAAGCGTTACGCGCTGGTGATCGGCGCCTCGGCCAACCTGTCGCTGACCACCCTGATCGCCAAGAGCCCGTGCCTGTCGGATGACTTCCTGACCCTGATCGTGGCGTTCATCAAGCGCTGCTTCGCCCGCACGCCGTACCGCTTCGACGACACCCTGGACAACTCGATCCTGGACTTCATCATCAACGAAGACTTCGACGAAGAACGCATCGACGACCTGCTCAACGAGTTCGAAAACCCGGCGAAGATCCTCGACACCAACTGGTACGCCATCAAGCCGATGTACGAGAAGAAATACCGCGAGCTGATCAACGACAAGGAGAAGTTCGTCTCGATCAATGACATCCGCCTGTCACGCGACTGCGTGAAAAAGGCCATCAAGTACCTGCGCGAGATCTACCGTCATCGCATTGGCAAGACCAAGGTTATTTCGTTGAACAACCATACAGGCAGGACTTATTGAGTCCGGCGCAGCACCGTGTTGCCTCCAATCGCGAGCAAGCTCGCTCCCACAGGGTTTTGTGTACACAGACCCACTGTGGGAGCGAGCTTGCTCGCGATAGCGGTCCTGAATCCCGCACCTGAACAACATCCAGAAACAATTAAGCAGCCCTAAGGCTGCTCAATAAACTGTTCCCGTTACGTATACGTCACCCTGCCCTGTGGCGTTTCACCACGGCAGGATGCCATCACGCTACTCACCTACACACTTTTATACCGCGCGCGCAGCGACCCAAGTTGGTGCATCGATCACTTCGACGCCCTTTCCTGGATCAGGATCCAAGGCGAAACCACCACCGCCCAGAGCTGCGGATCACGCTCCAGAAAATCCAGCGCCCGCGTTTCAGACAGTTTCGCGAGCTGCTCGCCGGCCAACCAGGCGGAGACTTTCTCGCCTTCGTCCTGGGCCACGGCTTCGGCGGCGGCGATCAAATCCAGTGCCGGGTCGACCCATAATAGGGCACCCTTGGCGAAGAACGGTTCCAGCTCCTTCCAGGTGATGGATGCGGTTTCACCGAGCAGCTTGGCATAGAGGGTGCTAGGTTCTTGGTTCATGGGCCTGTCCGGAAAAGAAATCGGCGCGAATGATAACGTCGGTGGTCCGGCAGAAAAACCCGGTAGTAAATGGAGGGCCGATTGAAAAGTGCAGCAGGTGCCAGGGAATGCCGATTTGACCGGAGAAACCCCGTCGCTATTCTGTCTTTTTCTTTCAATAAAGCGACACCCTCAGGATTTGCCCCCAAGCGCCAGCTTCCCTTGCCAACAATCGGCGCTCTACACTGTACCGGTACAGTTGCCGGGGGCATTTTCCGCGAGGATATCCAAGATATCTGACCCGGTTCTGCTGCTACGGCGCCAGGACT
The DNA here is from genome assembly GCF_036693845.1 of Pseudomonas sp. MS646. Taxonomy (NCBI): domain Bacteria; kingdom Pseudomonadati; phylum Pseudomonadota; class Gammaproteobacteria; order Pseudomonadales; family Pseudomonadaceae; genus Pseudomonas; species Pseudomonas sp. MS646. The sequence continues at coordinate 1,411,027 of NZ_CP144763.1, read as the reverse complement.
ATAAAAACTACAACAGCATGAGTGGAGCACTATGACTAAGGCTACTAAGCAGATTTCCAAACTGTTTGCCGCTATGGTTCTGGCCGGGGTTGCCAGCCATTCGTTCGCCGCAGACACCATCAAGATCGGCATCGCCGGCCCGAAAACCGGCCCTGTAGCCCAATACGGCGACATGCAGTTCAGTGGCTCCAAGATGGCCATCGAGCAAATCAACGCCAAGGGCGGCGTGAACGGCAAGCAACTCGTCGCCGTTGAATACGATGATGCCTGCGATCCAAAACAAGCAGTTGCCGTTGCGAACAAGGTCGTCAACGACGGCGTCAAGTTCGTGGTCGGCCACCTGTGCTCCAGCTCCACCCAGCCGGCTTCGGACATCTACGAAGACGAAGGCGTGATCATGATCACTCCGGCGGCCACCAGCCCGGACATCACCGCTCGCGGCTACAAGATGATCTTCCGCACCATCGGCCTGGACAGCGCCCAAGGCCCGGCGGCCGGCAACTACATCGCCGACCACGTCAAGCCGAAGGTCGTTGCGGTCCTGCACGACAAGCAGCAGTACGGTGAAGGCATCGCCAGCGCGGTGAAATCGACCCTCGAGAAGAAAGGCGTGAAAGTGGCCGTCTTCGAAGGCGTGAACGCCGGCGACAAAGATTTCTCCTCGATGATCGCCAAGCTCAAGCAAGCCAACGTCGACTTCGTCTACTACGGCGGCTACCACCCGGAGCTGGGCCTGATCCTGCGTCAGTCCGAGGAAAAGGGCCTGAAGGCCAAGTTCATGGGCCCGGAAGGCGTGGGCAACGACTCCATCTCGCAGATCGCCAAGGAATCCTCCGAAGGCCTGCTGGTGACCCTGCCGAAGTCCTTCGACCAGGATCCGGCCAACATCGCCCTGGCTGACGCCTTCAAGGCCAAGAAGGAAGACCCGAGCGGTCCGTTCGTGTTCCCGTCCTACTCCGCCGTCCAGGTGATTGCCCAAGCCATCACCGAAACCAAGAGCGAAGACCCGACCAAAGTGGCCGAAGCCATCCACGCCGGCACCTTCAAGACCCCGACCGGCGACCTGAGCTTCGACGCCAAGGGCGACCTGAAGGACTTCAAGTTCGTGGTCTACGAGTGGCACTTCGGCAAGCCTAAAACCGAAGTTTCGCCTCAGTAAGGCCTGGCCTGACTGACTGCCAATAAAGCCCACGGCGTGCCGTGGGCTTTGTTTTGAATGTATTGGGCCGCGCTGGCGTGATCCGCCAGTCTCCCCACCTGAAAATCTCAAAACCGTCATCAGCGGTTCGCTGGCCAACCTCGTGCTCGAAGTGGATGCAGATCCACGGGGCCGGGCGGGAAAATGACTCCACCAGTGAAATGCGTATCAGGTTTTTAGGAGCGCTGTAATGCCTGACATCTATCACTTCTTCCAGCAGCTGGTTAACGGCCTGACCGTTGGCAGCACGTATGCCCTGATCGCCATCGGCTATACGATGGTCTACGGCATCATTGGAATGATCAACTTCGCCCACGGCGAGGTGTACATGATCGGCTCCTACGTGGCGTTCATCGCCATCGCCGGGCTGAGCATGATGGGACTCGACAGTGTCCCGCTGTTGATGACCGCGGCTTTCATCGCGAGCATCGTGGTCACCAGTTCCTATGGCTACAGCATCGAACGGATCGCCTACCGCCCCTTGCGCGGCAGCAACCGTCTGATCCCGCTGATTTCCGCCATCGGCATGTCGATCTTCCTGCAGAACACGGTTCTGCTTTCGCAAGACTCCAAGGACAAATCCATTCCCAACCTGATTCCGGGCAACTTCGCCATCGGGCCAGGTGGCGCACATGAAGTGCTGATTTCGTACATGCAAATCGTGGTGTTCGTGGTGACCCTGCTCGCCATGCTCGGCCTCACGCTGTTCATCTCCCGCTCCCGCCTGGGCCGCGCCTGCCGCGCCTGTGCCGAAGACATCAAGATGGCCAACCTGCTGGGCATCAACACCAACAACATCATCGCCCTGACCTTCGTCATCGGTGCGGCCCTGGCGGCCGTCGCCGCGGTGCTGTTGAGCATGCAATACGGCGTGATCAACCCCAACGCCGGTTTCCTCGTCGGCCTCAAGGCCTTCACCGCCGCGGTGCTGGGCGGTATTGGCAGCATCCCCGGCGCCATGCTCGGCGGGTTGGTGCTGGGCGTAGCGGAAGCCTTTGGCGCCGATATCTTCGGCGACCAGTACAAGGACGTCGTGGCGTTCGGCTTGTTGGTTCTGGTCCTGTTATTCCGGCCGACCGGCATCCTGGGCCGTCCGGAGGTTGAAAAAGTATGACTAGGCATCTCAAATCGGCGCTTTTCAGCGCCCTGCTGGTCTGGGCCGTGGCCTACCCGGTACTCGGTCTCAAACTGACCATCGTCGGCATCAACCTGGAAGTGCACGGCACCAGCCCGGCCATCCTGATGACCATCGCCGCGTGCTCGCTATTGATGTTCCTGCGCGTGCTGTTCAGCACCCAGATCAGCGCGGCCTGGAAGTCCTCGCCCGGCCTGCCGGTGATCCCGGCCAAGGCCAGCCACTTCCTGACCCTGCCGACCACCCAGCGCTGGATCATCCTGGCCCTGATCGTCGGCGCGCTGGTGTGGCCGTTCTTCGGCTCGCGCGGCGCGGTGGACATCGCCACGTTGATCCTGATCTACGTGATGCTCGGCCTCGGCCTGAACATCGTGGTGGGCCTGGCCGGCCTGCTGGACCTGGGCTACGTGGGCTTCTACGCCGTCGGGGCCTACAGCTATGCGCTGCTGTCCCATTACTTCGGCCTGAGCTTCTGGATCTGCCTGCCGATCGCCGGGATGATGGCCGCCACCTTCGGTTTCCTGCTGGGCTTCCCCGTGCTGCGCCTGCGGGGTGACTACCTGGCCATCGTGACCCTGGGCTTCGGCGAGATCATCCGTCTGTTCCTGCGCAACCTGACCGACATCACCGGTGGTCCGAACGGCATCAGCAACATCGAGAAGCCGACGTTCTTCGGCCTGACCTTCGAGCGCAAGGCCGCCGAAGGCCTGCAGACGTTCCACGAATACTTCGGCCTGGAATACAACTCGATCAACAAGGTCATCTTCCTCTACCTCGTTGCCCTGTTGCTGGCCCTGGCCGCGCTGTTCGTGATCAACCGCCTGCTGCGCATGCCGATCGGCCGTGCGTGGGAAGCGCTGCGCGAAGACGAGATCGCCTGCCGCGCGCTGGGGCTCAACCCGACCGTGATCAAGCTCTCGGCCTTCACCCTGGGCGCCGCCTTCGCCGGTTTCGCCGGCAGCTTCTTCGCCGCCCGCCAGGGCCTGGTGACACCGGAGTCCTTCACCTTCATCGAGTCGGCGATCATCCTCGCCATCGTGGTGCTGGGCGGGATGGGCTCGCAGTTGGGGGTGATCCTGGCCGCCGTGGTGATGATCCTGTTGCCTGAAATGATGCGTGAATTCAGCGAATACCGCATGTTGATGTTCGGCGCCCTGATGGTGCTGATGATGATCTGGCGTCCCCAAGGTCTGCTGCCTATGCAACGCCCTCACATGGAGCTGCGCAAATGAGCCGCGAGATCCTCAAGGTTGAAAATTTGAGCATGCGCTTCGGCGGCTTGCTGGCGGTCAATGGCGTGGCCCTGACCGTGAAAGAGAAACAGGTGGTTGCCTTGATCGGGCCGAACGGCGCGGGCAAGACCACGGTGTTCAATTGCCTGACTGGCTTCTACCAGCCAACCGGCGGTAGCATCCTGCTGGACGGCGAGCCGATCCAGGGCCTGCCGGGGCACAAGATCGCCCTCAAGGGCGTGGTGCGCACCTTCCAGAACGTGCGGTTGTTCAAGGACATGACGGCGATCGAGAACCTGCTGATCGCCCAGCACCGTCACCTGAACACCAACTTCTTTGCCGGCCTGTTCAAGACCCCGTCGTTCCGCAAGAGCGAACGCGAGGCCATGGAGTACGCCGAGTACTGGCTGGAGAAGGTCAACCTCAAGGAGTTCGCCAACCGGACCGCCGGCACCCTGGCCTACGGTCAGCAACGGCGCCTGGAAATCGCCCGCTGCATGATGACCCGTCCGCGGATCCTCATGCTCGACGAACCGGCCGCCGGCCTGAACCCCAAGGAAACCGAAGACCTGAAGGCACTGATCAGCGTGCTGCGCGAGGAGCACAACGTCACGGTGCTGCTGATCGAGCACGACATGAAACTGGTCATGAGCATTTCCGACCACATCGTGGTGATCAACCAGGGCACGCCCCTGGCCGACGGCACGCCGGACCAGATCCGCGACAATCCTGAAGTGATCAAAGCCTACCTGGGGGAAGCGTAAATGCTGCAGTTCGAAAACGTTTCCACCTTCTACGGCAAGATCCAGGCCCTGCACAGTGTCAACGTCGACGTCCGCCAGGGCGAAATCGTGACGCTGATCGGTGCCAACGGCGCCGGTAAGTCCACGCTGCTGATGACCCTCTGCGGTTCGCCCCAGGCCCGCAGCGGCAGCATCCGCTACATGGGCGAGGAACTGGTGGGCCAGGACTCTTCGCAGATCATGCGCAAGAGCATCGCGGTGGTGCCGGAAGGTCGTCGGGTGTTTGCCCGACTGACCGTGGAAGAAAACCTCGCCATGGGCGGGTTCTTCACCGACAAGGGCGACTATCAGGAACAGATGGACAAGGTCCTGCACCTTTTCCCACGCCTGAAAGAGCGTTTTACCCAACGCGGCGGCACCATGTCCGGCGGCGAACAGCAAATGCTCGCCATCGGCCGTGCGCTGATGAGCAAGCCCAAGCTGCTGCTGCTCGACGAGCCGTCCCTGGGGTTGGCGCCGATCATCATCCAGCAGATCTTCGACATCATCGAACAGCTGCGCAAGGATGGCGTGACGGTGTTCCTGGTGGAGCAGAACGCCAACCAGGCCCTGAAGATCGCCGACCGGGCCTACGTACTGGAAAACGGCCGCGTGGTGATGCAAGGCAGCGGTGAAGCCTTGCTGACCGACCCAAAAGTGCGCGAGGCGTACCTGGGCGGTTAACGTTTGCAGCCAACAGAAAACGGCCTTCGGGCCGTTTTTTTTGCACACCTGCACCGCTACGTGGCGAGGGCGCTTGCTCCCGCTGGGAAAAAATTCAAGCACTCGCTGTAACACTTCCCCACGTCCCGTCTCTAGTTCAGCAGACCGGCGCTCACGCCGGTTCATTTCCCAAGAAGAACTGGAGAACATCATGTCCGCTACCACCCGCACCCTGTCCGCTTCCGCCCTGGTCCTGGCCCTGGGTTCCGCGCTGAGCATCGCCGCCGTATCGACCGCCCACGCCGCTGACGACAACATGGAAAAATGCTTTGGCGTCGCCATGAAAGGGCAAAACAACTGCGCCGCCGGGGCGGGCACGACCTGTGCCGGCACCGCCAAGATGGACTATCAGGGTAACGCCTGGAAACTCGTCCCGAAAGGCACTTGCATGACCACCGAAAGCAAAACGTCGCCGACCGGTTTCGGTCAGCTCGAAGCCTTCAAAGCCAAGTCCTGATCCCCTGGCTGCCTGAGTGTCGATCATGACCACGTCTTGCAAACCTGCTGTCCCCGGCGCCCAGGCAGCCCGCGTCGAGCTCCCGCCCCGTGCCGGGCTGGGGCTCAAGACCGGGCACTTCCAAGCAGTGCTCGGTTCAAGGCCCGATATCGGTTTCTTTGAAGTCCACGCCGAAAACTACATGGTGGCCGGCGGCCCGTTTCATCATTACCTGAGTTTGATCCGCGAACACTATCCGCTGTCGCTGCACGGTGTCGGCCTGTCCATCGGCACCGAGGGCAAGCTGGATGAGGTGCACCTCAAGCGCCTCGCCGAACTGATCGAACGCTATCAACCCCAAGCCTTTTCCGAACACCTGGCCTGGTCGAGCCATGGCCCGGTGTTTCTCAACGACCTGCTGCCCCTGGCCTACGACGCGCAAACGCTGGACCGCGTCTGCGACCACATCGAACACGTGCAGGAAACCCTCAAGCGCCCGATGTTGCTGGAAAACCCGGCGACCTACCTGGCATTCGAACGCTCGACCATTGACGAGCCCGACTTCCTCAGCGATGTCATCCGCCGCACCGGTTGCGGCCTGCTGCTGGACGTCAACAACCTCTACGTGTCCTGCGCCAACCACCAGCGCGATCCCCTGGGTTATCTCGATGCCTTGCCGCTGCACGCGGTGGGCGAGATACACCTGGCCGGGTTTGCCGAAGATGCCGACAACCTGGGTGACCGTTTACTGATCGACGACCATGGCGCACCCATCGACCTGGCGGTCTGGGCGTTGTATCGGCAAGTGCTGGAGCGCATCGGTCCGGTGGCAACCCTGATCGAGCGAGATAACCAAGTACCGGCCTTCAGCGTCTTGCTGGAGGAAGCCCGCCAGGCCGACGAACTGCTGCACGGCGCGCGGAGGCTGATATGAGCAGCCAGGCCACATTCGCCGCCGCCCTGCTCGCCCCCCGGCAGGCGTGCCCACCCGGTTTGTGCTGCGCCAACGGCGCCGACCCGGCGAGCCGCTTCGCGGTGTATCGCAACAACGTCCTGGGCTCATTGATCAACGCATTGGCGGACGGCTACCCGGTGGTTCGGCAATTGGTTGGCGATGAGTTCTTCCAGGCCATGGCGGGCGTTCACGCGCAAGCCTGCCCACCCGACAGCCCACTGATGAATCGCTACGGCGCCGGCCTGGCGGATTTCATCGAGCGTTTCGAACCGGCGTCCTCCGTGCCGTACCTGGCGGATGTGGCCCGGCTGGAACGACTGCGCACACTGGCCTACCACGCCGCTGACGCCCAGGCCGCGGACCTTGGGCTCCTGGCCGCGGCACTCGCCGACCCGCCCTCGCTGGGCACGCTGCGCGTGATGCTTCATCCGTCCGTGCACCTGCTCGCCTCAGCCTTCGCGGTCGTGGCGATCTGGGCCGCTCATCAGGCCGGGGAGACACTCGCCGGCATCGATCCGGGCCAGGCACAACAAGCCCTGGTCCTGCGCAACGGGCTCGACGTCGAAGTGTTCGCTATCGACCACGCGACATACACCTTCATCCATCACCTGCAAAACGGCCTGTCGTTGGACCAGGCGTGGGCCTTTGCGCCGGACGCCGACCCGGGCCACACCCTGGCGCTGCTGATCAGCCACCACGCCATCACTTGCTTGCATCACGACAAGGTCTTGCCATGAACACGCTCGTCACACGCGCTATCGCCCTGTTGGAACAGATTCCCCACAGCCTGATCGCCTTCATTGCGCGGTTCTCCATTGCAGCGGTGTTCTGGAAATCCGGGCAGACCAAGGTTGAAGGGCTGGCCATCGACCTGATCGACGGCACCTTCCAGCTCGGTTGGCCGCACCTGGCCGACTCGACCGTTCCACTGTTCAAGAGTGAATACCCTGTGCCGTTGTTGTCGGCAGAGGTCGCGGCTCACCTGGCGGCATTCGCCGAGCACTTTTTCCCCGTGCTGATCCTGCTGGGGCTTGCCACGCGTTTCTCGGCGCTGGCGCTGCTGGGCATGACCCTGACCATCCAGACCTTCGTCTACCCGGATGCCTATCCGACCCATGGCACCTGGGCCGCCGTGCTGCTCTACTTGATGGCACGCGGGCCCGGCAAACTGTCAATTGACCACTGGGTCGCTGTGTGGGAGCGAGCCTGCTCACAGAAGCGCGGTGTCAAAAACAGCACTGGCGACTGATCCACTGTTTTCGCGAGCAGGCGCCTTCCCACCAGGGCCTGTGTGGCGCTATCCCTGGAGACGGTCCAACGCTTCACCGCTGCGCTTGAACCAGTCGATCAGATAGTCGGCCAGCACCTGCGTCCGCTTGGGCAGGCCACCTTGATAGGGATGCACCAAGTACATCGGCATGCGCCGAGTCTGAAAACCGCTCAGGATCCGTCGCAAGCGCCCGTCAGCCAATTCTTCGTGCAACAGGTACGACGGCAGCCGGGCGATTCCGGCACCGGCCAGGGCGGCTTTTTTCAACAGGCTGTAGTGGTTGCTGGCGAACGGCCCCGACACCCGGACCCGCAGCAGTTCGTGCTGCTGGTGGTACAACCATTCCTCCCGGCCGCTGTAATGGCTGTTGAGCAGGCAGCGGTGCTCCGCCAGGGCCTGGGGCGTGTCCGGTTCGCCATGACGGTCGAGATAAGCCGGGCTGGCGCAGGTCATTTCGTGCCACGCCAACAACGGCCGAGCCACCAGTCGCTCGTCGATGGCGGCGTCCGAGCGGATCGCCAGGTCGAAGCCTTCGCGGGCCAGGTCGCGGTAGCCGTTGCTGAGTTCCAGTTCAATCTGCACATGGGGATACGTGTGAGCGAACTCCACCAGCAAACCCTCAAAAAAGGTTTCGCCCAACGACACCGGAACTGTCATACGCACCGGCCCGGCCACGTCGTCCTTCAATCGGGCCAATGCCTGACGCGCCTTTTCCACCTGCACCAGCAGCGCCTGGGCCTGGGGCAACAACGCCGCCCCCGCCGCCGTGAGGCTCAGGCGCCGGGTGGTGCGTTGCAGCAGCACCACGCTGAAGCGGCTTTCCAACAGGCTGATGCGCTTGGACAACTGGCCCTTGCTACAGCCCAACTGTTGCGCCGCCAGAGTAAAGCTGCCGGCCTCCATCAATACGGCAAACGCCGCCAGGTCATCCATCTCGCTCATTGGATTGTTTCCAATTGAAAACCAAAGGTTGCCTATTAGCACGATTATCAACAAAAGGAACCCTTCTAGACTGCAACCTCTTCCCATCCATAGAGGAACAGCCCATGAAAATCCTGTTGATCGGCGCCAACGGCACCATCGGTTCGGCCATCGACCACGAACTGTCGCCGCGCCACGACATCATTCGCATCGGCCGCAACAGCGGCGAGTTGCAAGTGGACATCAGCGACAGCGCCTCGATCCGCGCCCTGTTCGAAAAGACCGGGCGCTTCGATGCCCTGGTCTGCGCCGCCGGCAATGTCACCTTCGCGCCCTTGGGCGACATGAGCGAAGAAAGCTTCGCCCTGGGCTTGAAAGACAAGCTGATGGGCCAGGTCAACCTGCTGCTCATCGGCCGCGAATTCGCCAACGACGGCGCCTCTTTCACCTTCACCACCGGGGTGCTCAGCCACGACCCGATCAAGAGCGGCGCGTCGGCGGCCTTGGTCAACGGGGCCCTGGACAGTTTTGTCCGCGCGGCGGCCATCGAGTTGCCAAGGGGCTTGAGAGTCAATTCGGTGAGCCCGAACGTGCTGCTGGAGGCGATGGACAAGTACGCCCCGTACTTTCGCGGATACAAGCCAGTGCCCGCCGCCGACGTGGCATTGGCCTACGCCAAAAGCGTCGAAGGCCTACAAACCGGTCAGACCTTTCACGTGGGCTAAACAGCATCTTGCCTACGCTCCTGCTTGTGATGCGGGATCAGTCTGAGTAACGTGGCGGCACCTGTCTGGAGACCCAATGATGCGTGCCGCCCGCTCCCTGCTGTTTATCGCCCTCCTGCCGCTGTTCGCCGGCTGCCAGTTGCTCGACGCGCCACGCCAAAGCGTTTCCCACGCCGGGCAAACGCGCATGCAAGGCGAACTGACGGCCGCCGATGGCAAACTGGTGTTCCAGCCCTGCCAGGAACAGCGCCGCTATATCGTCAACGACAGCGGCGGCACCAGCGTGTTGCAACAGGCCGCGAGCCTGGCCGACAACCAGGGCAAGCTGTTTGCCGATGTGCGAGGTCGCATTGTGTCCAGCGCCACGGCGGGGGCCGACAGCCAGTTGGACCTGGAGCAGTTGTATCGCCTCGAACGCTCGGGCAGCGCGTGCGACGACGGCAATTTCAAGCGGCTGGTCCTGCGTGCCTCCGGGCATGGTCCGCAATGGGACCTGAAGGCCAACGGCAAGGGCCTGGTGCTCGAACGTGAAGGCCAGCCAGCCCTGGCGGTGCCCTACCTGGAGGAACAACTGGGGGACGGCCGCTTCAACCTCAGCACCGAAGCCAACGGCCAGAAGGTCGAACTCTGGGTCGCGCCCCAGCGCTGCGTCGACAGCGTCACCGGCAGTGTCCAGCACATGAGCGCCGAAGTGCGGGTCAACGGCCAGGTTCAGCGCGGCTGCGCCTATTTCGGTGGCGCTCGCGACGACTGATTCACTGCGGCGAGGGATTGCAGCTTATAATCGCCGGTTTGAAGAACGCCCTGGCGCAGTTGTGCGCCCCGCGAACCGGACCCCGCCATGTTACGAATCACCGAACTCAAGCTGCCGCTCGACCATCCCGAAGAAGACCTGCGCGCTGCCATCCTGCAGCGCCTGGGCATCGCCAGCGATGAACTGCTCGACTTCACCTTGTTCAAGCGCAGCTACGACGCACGCAAGAAGTCTTCCGAGCTGTGCTTCATCTACACCATCGACCTGACGGTGCGCGACGAAGCCGGCCTGCTGCGCAAGTTCGCCGATGACCGCAACATCAACGAAGCGCCCGACGTCAGCTACAAAGCAGTGGGCCAGGCGCCGAGCGAACTGAGTGAACGGCCGATCGTGGTCGGCTTCGGTCCCTGCGGGATCTTCGCCGCCCTGCTGCTGGCGCAGATGGGCTTCAAGCCGATCATCCTCGAACGCGGCCCGGAAGTGCGCCAGCGCACCAAGGACACCTGGGGCCTGTGGCGCAAAAGCGTGCTCAACCCCGAATCCAACGTGCAATTCGGCGAAGGCGGCGCGGGGACATTCTCCGATGGCAAGCTCTACAGCCAGATCAAGGATCCGAAATTCCTCGGCCGCAAGGTCTTGCACGAGTTCGTCAAGGCCGGTGCGCCGGAAGAAATCCTCTACGTCAGCAAGCCCCATATCGGTACGTTCCGCCTGACAGGCGTAGTGGAAAACATGCGTGAGGAAATTCGCGCCCTGGGCGGCGAAGTGCGCTTCCAGCAGCGGGTTACCGACGTGCTCATCGAGGACGGCCAACTGGTCGGCGTCGAACTGGCCAGCGGCGAACGCCTCCACTCCAGGCATGTGATCCTGGCCTTGGGCCACAGCGCGCGGGACACCTTCCGCATGCTCCACGGTCGTGGCGTGTACATGGAAGCCAAGCCGTTTTCGGTGGGTTTCCGTATCGAACACCCGCAATCGCTGATCGACAACGCGCGCCTGGGCAAGTACGCCGGGCACCCGAAACTCGGTGCCGCTGACTACAAGCTGGTGCACCACGCCAAGAATGGCCGCTCGGTCTACAGTTTCTGCATGTGCCCGGGCGGCACCGTGGTGGCCGCGACCTCCGAGCCGAATCGCGTCGTGACCAACGGTATGAGCCAGTACTCACGCAACGAACGCAATGCCAACTCCGGCATCGTCGTCGGCATTACCCCGGAAGTGGATTACCCCGGTGGCCCGCTGGCGGGCATCGAGTTGCAGGAGCGCCTGGAATCCCACGCGTTCGTGCTCGGCGGCAGCAACTACGAAGCCCCGGCGCAACTGGTGGGCGACTTCATCGCCGGCAAGCCGTCGACGGCCTTGGGCAGCGTCGAACCGTCCTACAAGCCCGGCGTCTCCCTGGGCGACCTGGCCCTGGCCCTGCCGGACTTCGCCATCGAAGCCATCCGTGAGGCCCTGCCGGCATTCGAGAAGCAGATTCGCGGATATTCGCTGCACGATGCCGTACTGACCGGGATCGAGACCCGCACCTCGTCGCCGCTGCGCATCACCCGTGATGAATCGCTGCAGAGCTTGAACGTCAAAGGCCTGTTCCCGGCAGGTGAAGGCGCCGGTTACGCGGGCGGGATTCTCTCGGCGGGCGTGGACGGGATCCGGATTGCCGAGGCCGTGGCGCGAGACATGCTCGGCCTCCAAGCCTGACGAAAAACCCTCCTTTGTGGGAGCGAGCTTGCTCGCTCCCACAAAGGAGGTGCGTGGCTCAGATATTGGCCCGCAACACGCTCTCGGGCAGCGCTTCTCCCCGCTCCACACTCGCCGCAACGACCGCGATCAATCCGTCCAGCTCATAGCCTTGGGCCTTGAGCCAGGCGGGGTCGTAATAAGTGGTCGCATAACGCTCACCGCCATCGCACAAGATCGCCACGATCGACCCAGACTCGCCCCCGTCGACCATCTGCCGTGCGGCAATCAGCGCCCCGATCAGGTTGGTGCCGCTGGAACCACCGACCCGTCGCCCCAGGCGCTGGGCCAAGTAGTGCATGGCCGCCAGCGACAGGGCATCCGGAACCTTGACCATCGCATCGATGACTTTCGGCAGGAACGACGCCTCGACCCGTGGCCGGCCGATACCCTCGATGCGCGAGCCGCAATCCAGGCGCAGGCTGGCGTCGCCGCTGCGGTAATGGTCAAAGAACACCGAGCGCTCGGCATCGGCGCACAGCACGCGCGTGTGGTGCTGGCGATAACGCACATAGCGTCCCAGGGTGGCCGTGGTGCCCCCTGTGCCGGGGCTGGAGATCAGCCAGCTCGGCTCCGGGTAATGCTCGAAGCGCATCTGCTGGAAGATCGATTCGGCAATGTTGTTGTTGGCCCGCCAGTCCGTCGCGCGTTCGGCATAAGTGAACTGGTCAATGAAGTGGCCGTCGTGCTCACGGGCCAGGCGTTCGGATTCGGCGTAGATCTGCGTAGGATCCTCCACCAGATGGCTCTGGCCACCGTAGAAAGCGATCTGGGCGATTTTTTCCCTGGAGGTGGTCGCCGGCATCACCGCGATAAAGGGCAGCCCCAGGAGCCTGGCGAAATACGCCTCGGAAATCGCCGTCGAGCCACTGGACGCCTCGATCACCGGCGCGCCGGGCTTGAGCCAGCCGTTACACAACGCATAGAGAAACAACGAACGCGCCAGCCGGTGCTTGAGGCTGCCAGTGGGATGGCTGGATTCATCCTTGAAATACAGCTCGATGCCCGGCAGGCCCGGCAACGGCAGTGGAATCAGGTGGGTATCGGCGCTGCGCTGGAAATCAGCCTCGATGATGCGGATCGCTTCGCGCGCCCACTGGCGATGGTCGTTCATGGTGTTTTCTCACAGGATCGGTTCACACGGGGATATCCCCCGCGGTCAGGCAGGCACGGATTGATTCGGAAAAACCAGTCGCCAGCTTAGGAAAAAACCGACATCGCGCACAGGTACAGCTAAGGTCCAATATGGCCCGTAACTGCCCAACCGCGTGACAGGGTCGTTGTAACGACATATAACAAAAAAGAATATAACTTTTGTTTTAACAACTAACAGTACGGGTTAGGGTGTGGCGACTTTTTGATTCGATGAATGGAGAGCAAATCTTGGCTCTACGTAATTCCCTGACACGCTTCTTCCAACTGGAGGCCGCCAGTGGCCTGCTGCTGATCGCCGCCGCCATACTGGCGCTGGTCATCAACAACTCACCGCTGTCCTGGCTGTACAACGGCTTGCTGGACACCCCGGTGGTCGCCCAGGTCGGCGCGTTGAAGATCGCCAAGCCGCTGCTGTTGTGGATCAACGACGGCCTGATGGCCCTGTTCTTCCTGCTGATCGGCCTGGAAGTCAAACGCGAGGTCCTCGATGGCCAGTTGTCCAACCCTTCGCAGATCGTCCTGCCCGGCGCGGCGGCGATTGGCGGCATGCTGGTCCCGGCGCTGATCTACTGGTTCCTCAACCGCGATAACCCGGCCGCCCTCGCCGGCTGGGCGATTCCAACCGCCACCGATATCGCCTTCGCCCTGGGGGTCCTGGCACTGCTGGGCAAGCGGGTGCCGGTGTCGCTCAAGCTGTTCCTGATGACCCTGGCAATCATCGACGACCTCGGGGCCATTATCATCATCGCCATCTTCTATTCCGGCGCCCTGTCCACCTTGTCCCTGATACTGGCAGCCGCCTGCATCGCCGCGCTGGTGGCGATGAACCGGATGGGTGTGGTCAAGCTCGGGCCGTACATGGTCGTGGGCCTGATTCTCTGGGTCTGCGTACTCAAGAGCGGTGTCCACGCCACCCTGGCCGGGGTCACCCTGGCGTTCTGCATCCCATTGCGCACGAAAAACGCCGAGACCTCGCCCCTGCAGACCCTGGAACATGCCCTGCATCCCTGGGTGGCCTACGGCATCCTGCCGCTGTTCGCTTTCGCCAACGCCGGACTGTCCCTGAGCGGCGTGACGCTCGAAAGCTTCACCCACCACGTACCGATGGGCATCGCCATCGGCCTGCTGCTGGGCAAGACCGTGGGCGTCTTTGGCCTGACCTGGCTGGCCGTGAAGATCGGCATCGCCAACCTGCCCGCCGGCGCCAACTGGGGCCAGGTGCTGGGCGTGGCCATCCTGTGTGGCATCGGCTTCACCATGAGCCTGTTCGTCGGTTCCCTGGCCTTCGAGCCCGGCGTCAGCGACTACGCCGGTATGGACCGCATGGGCATCCTCACCGGCTCGATCCTGGCGGCGTTACTGGGCTACGCAGTCACCGCCGCCGCCAGCCGGAAGCCCGCTTCCACGCCGGGGTTGGGCTAACCCCGGCAGAGATTACTGGCACAGGGCAATGCCTGTGTCAGGCACCCTCAACGAAAAACGGCGCTCTCCCCTCCAGGACCAAGCGCCGTTTCCCCATCAGAACAACCCCATCAGTGCGATACGCGACTCGTCCCATCGACAGTGGAAATACGCACCCGCTCACCCACACGGAACACCTCGTTCTCCTGAACCTGCTGCACATAGGCACGCATGCTGCCGTCGTCCTCGCGAACGGTAATTTCCACGCCCTGGGTACGGGTCAGGCCTTCTTCGGTGGCAGAGCCGATCAGCCCACCCGCCACGGCACCGATGACCGCAGCAACGATGCTGCCACGGCCGCCGCCGATGGCGCTGCCACCCACGCCACCCACCACGGCACCGGCCGCGCCGCCGATCGGGGTCTTGGTGCCTTCGATCTTGACTGGACGCAAGGATTCGATGGTGCCCATGCGAATCGTCTGCACGCGACGCGCCTCGTCACGGGAGTAGGAGTCACCGGTCAGGCTCGACTGACAGCCAGTGAGCAACATCGCCATCGTAGAAAAGGAAGCAACCAGTAGAACAGACTTACGCATAGCATCAGCTCCAAAAGACAGGAATTCATTAAACTCCCCAACTTGACGCCTGTCACGGCCTCGCCGGGATAAAATTGCTTTCATTCAGGTGGGATACAGGCGCGCCCGAAAAATTCACCAAACAGTAGCGTCTATTTCCAAAACCTGCGTCATCAACCTGGGATTTTTCATGGATTACTTCATCATCGTCGCAACCACCGTGGCCGGTTTGTACTTCCACTGGTGGCTGTACGTGCGGATCAAACGCTGGGTGGACCGCGACCTGGCGTTGTCGCTGGCAGCAGGGGATGAGCAGAAAAAAGCCTACATGCTGCAACAGCTGGCTCGTGCGCGGGAGCAAGGAATCAAGCGCCGGGACCTGCCGCAGTGGCTTAAAACCGCCGCGGCAGACTACCCCGATGCTAAGGCGCCAGACGCTCGCGCGTCCAGCTCGCCCCTTGCAGGCGGTAGTTGAGGCGATCGTGCAAACGGCTCGGGCGGCCCTGCCAGAATTCGATGCGCTCGGGCAGCAAGCGATAGCCGCCCCAATGCTCCGGGCAGTGGGGTTGGCTGTCACTGAAGCGCTGCTCGGTGGCCTTGAGCAGATCTTCCAGCTCACCGCGCCCGGCGATCACCCGGCTCTGGGGTGACGCCCACGCGCCGAGACGGCTGCCCAACGGGCGCACCTGGTAATAGGCGTCAGACTCCTGCGCTGTGACCTTCACCACCGTGCCCTCGATGCGCACCTGGCGCTCCAGGCCTGGCCAGAAAAACGTCATGGCCGCGAACGGGTTCGCCGCCAGTTGCTGGCCCTTGGCACTGTCGTAGTTGGTGAAGAACGTGAAGCCCTGGGCATCCAGCCCCTTGAGCAACAGGACGCGGCAATGGGGGCGGCCGTCGGCATCCACCGTTGCCAGGGTCATGGCGTTGGCCTCCACCGGCGCCTGTTCGGTCTTGACCGCCTCGGCGAACCATTGGTGGAACAGTGCAAACGGCTCGGCCGGGGCCAGGGCCTCGGTCAAGCCATCACGGGTGTAGTCGCGGCGCATATCAGCCAGCGATTGGGTCATGGCGCGTTCCTTGTGGTGAGCCCATCACTGCTTGGGCGTATCGGCGGCCGCGACTTTCTTGGTGTCCGTGGCGGCTTTGGCCGGTTGGGTTTTCTTCGCTGGGGTCGCGGTCTTGGCTGGCGCTTTCTTGGCAGGAGCCTTGGCCGCGGCTTTTTTCGCAGGCGCTTTCTTGGTCGCTGGCGCTGCGGCTTTCTTGGCCACAGGGGCAGGTGCCGGGGCGGCAGGCTTCGCGTCCTGGGCGGCCACCATCGTCACGGGCGCCGGGGCCGGCATGTTGTACTTGCTCAGCAGCGCCACCATGGTGTTCTGCGGGGTCACCAGCAGCTCCACGCGACGGTTCAAGGCGCGGCCTTCAGCGCTGTCGTTGGCGGCACGGGGCGATACCGCCCCCATGCCACGCAGCATCAGGCGATCACGCTGCAAGCCACTGAGACGGAAAATCGCCGCCACGGCCTGGGCACGCTCCTGGCTGAGCTTCAGGTTGGCCGGCGCGGCGCCCGAGGTGTCGGCGTGGCCGAGGACCAGCACGGCAGTCTTCGGGTCGGCTTCGAGGATCTTCGCCACCCGGGTGAACGGGCCAAGGGTCACGGGCAGCAGCATCGCCGGGCGATCCGGGTTGAATGAACTGTCCACCGGCGCGGTGACCACCAGCACGTTGTCACGACGCTCAAGTTCGAGCTTGCTGTCCTGGATCGCCGTGCGCAGCTTCGGCTCGTAGTCGTCGAGCCAGGCTTGGGTCACCTTCGGATCAGGCATCGGCACGGCCTTGGTGGTTTCCTGTTCCTTGCCGCCGAACGGCCACCACCACTTGCCATTGCTCTCGGCTTCGGCCTTGGCCACCGTGGCCGGCGCCTTGGCTTCGGGCTTCACGGGCTCTTTACTGGCCACGTCGGCGCTGTCATCGGAGGAGAACGGCCACCACCAGTGCGTGGCGCTCTCGGCCTTGGCCTGCGGCGCGACGGCAGCGGGTTTCAGGGGCGCTGCCGGTGCAGCGGGTGCAGGGTCCTTGGCCGCGACCTTGTCGGAGGAACCGAAGGACCACCAGCTACCGCCGCCTTCGGCATCATTTTGTGGAGTTTGTGCGCAACCGGTGATAGCGAAGCACAGCGCCAGAGCGAGGGTTTTATTCGATGACATTGGATATCCACAAAATGATGTAAATGAAAAAATTAAAGGCCGTGTTCAGGCCACATAAACAGACGCTTGGAAACTGAAAAGGGCATGAGGTTCCTATGCCCATTGCCTTCAATGGCGTTTACAGACAAGTGGCAAGGACCCTCGCCAGGTTCTGCGCGCGCGGGTCCATCAGCACGTACGGGCCCAGCGTGTTGGTCACGAAGCCAAACGCGACATCGTGTTCCGGATCGGCAAAACCGATGGAGCCCCCTGCCCCCGGATGCCCGAACGCCCGAGGGCCGAGGCCGTAGGTCGCGTTCGGTACATCGGGCTGGTCCAGCATGCAACCCAGGCCGAAACGGGTCTGGGTCAGCAATGTCTTGTCGTCGCCGAAGCTGTGCTGGCGAGTCAGTTCGTCGAGCATTTCACCTTCCAACAGGCTGCCGTCCAGCAGGCCGGCATAGAAACCGGCCACGCTGCGGGCATTGCCATGGCCGTTGGCGGCGGGTTGCTGCATGCGCCGCCATTGCGGCTTGTTGGTGCTGGTCATGATCGACGGCGGATTGGTGAAGGCCCGCGTGGTCATGGCCGTGGGTTCGCGCATCGTCACTTGCAGCAGGCGCTGGGCCGCCGCGTCGCCGACGTTGCCCTTGCCCCGGGCGATGTGGGCCACGCGATGGAACTCGGCATCGGCCAGGCCCACGTGAAAATCCAGGCCCAACGGCTTGGCCACGCGGGCCACGATGGACTCCCCAGGACCACGACCGTCCGCCCTGCGCAACAGTTCGCCGACCAACCAGCCATAGGTGATCGCGGCGTAACCATGGCCCTCGCCGGGCGTCCACCAGGGGCTTTCGGCGGCCAGCGCATCGACCATGGCCTGCCAGTCATACAGCGCTTCAGGTGGCAGCAGTTCGCGCAGCGCGGGCAGCCCGGCCTGATGGCAGAGCAACTGGCGCAGGGTGATGGCGGCTTTGCCGGCGGCGGCAAACTCCGGCCAGTAGCGCGCTACCGGGGCATCGAGCTGCAGCTTGCCTTCGGCCACCAGTTGCAGGGCCGTGACGGCGGTGAAGGTCTTGGTGCAGGAGAACAGATTGGCGAGGGTGTCGCTGTGCCAGGCTTCATGACCGTCCTTGTCCGCCGTGCCGGCCCACAGGTCGATCACCGTCCGGCCGCCGACCTGGATGCACAACGCGGCGCCGCGCTCCTGGGGGTCGTCGAACAGCGCCGCGAAAGCCTCACGTACGGCTTCGAACTGAAGTTCATAATGACCTTGAATCTGCACCCGCAACTCCCTCGAAACAAAGACTTTTCAGATTGGCTGGCATTGTTTCAGGCATTAGGTCATTTGGGAACCGCCACAGGACGGCTGGCTGGACACCGCCCTGGTGGCGAGGGGATTTATCCCCGCTGGGTTGCGAAGCAGCCCCCGAACAGCCAATTCTGTTTATCCTGGCACTCCGAGTCGCCTGGCTTCAGGGCCGCTTCGCGCCCCAACGGGGATAAATCCCCTCGCCACAGATGGCTCGCTGACCATAAAAATGACGGGGCGTCAGGAAATCTCCCGCCGAAACGGTGGCAGCGCATTCAGGATCGCCTTGCCATAGCGCTGGGTCACCAGCCTGCGGTCGAGCAAGGTGATGGTGCCGCGGTCTTCCTCGGTGCGCAGCAGTCGACCACAGGCCTGGACCAGTTTCAGCGACGCATCCGGCACGGAGATCTCCATGAACGGATTACCGCCCCGCGCCTCGATCCACTCCGCCAGCGCGGCTTCCACCGGGTCGTCGGGCACCGAGAACGGGATCTTGGCGATCACCACGTGTTCGCAGTAGGCGCCGGGCAAGTCGACGCCTTCGGCAAAGCTGGCGAGGCCGAACAGCACGCTGCTATCCCCACCGTCGACCCGCGCCTTGTGCTTGTTCAGGGTTTCCTGTTTCGACAGGTTGCCCTGGATGAACACCTGCTTGCGCCAGTCGCGGTCAAGGCCGTCGAACACGTCCTGCATCTGCTTGCGCGAGGAAAACAGCACCAGGGTGCCCCGCGAACCTTCCACCAGTGCCGGCAGGTCGCGGATGATCGCCGCGGTATGGCCGGCGGCATCCCGCGGGTCGGCGTTGAGGTCCGGCACCCGCAATACACCGGCATCGGCATGATGGAAAGGACTCGGGACCACGGCGGTCACGGCTTTCTTGGGCAACCCGGCACGCATGCGGAAGCGGTCGAACGTGCCCAGCGCCGTCAGCGTGGCGGACGTCACCAGCGCGCCATAGGCGACGTTCCACAGGTTGCGCCGCAGCATGTCCGCCGCCAGGATCGGGCTGGCGTTGACCTCGATGTCGAACAGCGAGCCGCTTTCGGCCAGGGTCAGCCACCGGGCCATCGGTGGGTTGTCTTCCGGGTCTTCGACGGTGAAGGCCGTCCACAGCTCCCAGTTGCCCTGGGAACGCGACAACAGGCTGCCGAACAGCGGGTACCACTCCTCGGCCTGGTTGCTGGCGATGCCGATGTTCACTTCGCCATCCATGCCTTCCTTGAGCAGGTCGGTCAGGCGGGTGAACAGGTCGGTCAGGCGCGCGAAGCCTTTCTTGAGCTCGATGCCCATTTCGCGCATGTGCTCGGGGATCACCCCACCCACAAACCGATGGCGCGGTCGCTCACGGCCCTCGACGTCTTCGCCCGGCTTGAAATCGGCCACCTGCTCGCAAGCGGTGAACATGAACTGCTGGTTCGTCTTGATCTCCCGCGCCAGCTCGGGCACTTGCTCGATCAGCTTGCCCAGGTCGCCCGGCAATGGATGCTGGGCCAACAGCTTGGTGAGGTTCTTGGCGGTGGTTTCCAACCAGTCGGCGGTGGAGCGCAGCCGGGTGTAATGGGCGAAATGACCGATGGCCTTGTCCGGCAGGTGATGGCCCTCGTCGAACACGTAGACGGTGTCTCGCGGGTCCGGCAATACCGCGCCGCCGCCCAGGGCCAGATCGGCCAGGACCATGTCGTGGTTGGTGACGATCACATCGACCTTGCCCATGCCTTCGCGGGCCTTGTAGAAGGCGCACTGGCCGAAGTTGGGGCAATGACGGTTGGTGCACTGGCTGTGATCGGTGGTCAGGCGGGCCCAGTCGGCGTCTTCCAGCGCGGTGGACCAGCTGTCACGGTCGCCGTCCCACTTATTGCCGGCGAGCTTCTCGATCATGCTGGTGAACAGCTTCTGGCTGGCCTCATCGACTTCGATCTTGAAGCCTTCTTCTTCGAACAGCTGGGCCGTGGCGGTCTGCGCCTGGCCTTCCTGGAGCAACATGTCGAGCTTGGACAGGCACATGTAGCGCCCACGGCCCTTGGCCAGGGCGAAGGTAAAGTTCAGCCCGCTGTTGCGCATCAGGTCGGGCAGGTCCTTGTAGACGATCTGCTCCTGCAGGGCGACGGTGGCCGTGGCGATCACCAGGCGCTTGCCGGCGGCCTTGGCACTGGGAATCGCCGCCAGGCTGTAGGCCACGGTCTTGCCGGTACCGGTGCCGGCCTCCACCGCCACGACGGCGGGCTCGCCACTGCGCCGGCCTTCATCGTCGGTGTCGATATCGCCGAGGACTTTCGCCACTTCGGCGATCATCAGGCGCTGGCCATAGCGCGGCTTCAGGCTCTTGGCTTCGAGAAAACGCGAATAGGCGCCCTGGATCGTGGTTTTGAGTTCGGTGCTGATCATGAATGTCGGGCGCTAAAAAACGCTGGATAAATTTTCAGTGGTTCGGATCGGCGGCTATCATACCCCGCTAATGAATCCTGCGCAGAACGGAGTAACCCGATGACACCCTTTGCCCTCGTCTACACCCTGCATTTACTGGCGGCCCTGGTCTGGGTCGGCGGCATGTTCTTCGCCTGGATGATCCTGCGACCCGCCGCAATGACGGCACTTGAGGGCCCTGCCAGGCTGACGTTGTGGGTAGAAGTGTTTCAGCGTTTTTTCATTTGGGTCTGGGTCGCGGTGCTACTTTTGCCGATAAGCGGTGTAGGCCTGATCCACCTGCGCTTCGCCGGTTTTGAAACCGCGCCGCGCTATGTGCAGGTGATGATGGGCTTGTACGTGGTGATGACGGCACTGTTCATCCGCATCCAGGCCCTGCAGTTGCCACCGCTGCGCAACGCCGTGGCCGCGCAGGACTGGCCGACGGGCGCAGCGGCCCTGGGGAAGATTCGCAGGCTGGTGGGCATCAACCTGCTGATCGGTTTGCTGGTGGTGGCGATCGGCGCGGCGCGACCGATGTTTTAACGCGATCCCTGCCGGGATACGAAATCCTGTGGCAGCAAGCCCGCTCCCACATTTGATCCGTAGCGTGCTTAGAAGCGCTGCACCGTCACCACGCCGGCCGCTCCCGCAGGCCCAGGCTGGCCCTCGGCGCCGGGACGGCCGCTCTTGCCACCGTCGGCGGTATAGACCAGGCAACCCTTGGCCTTGCCGCCGTGGCCGGGCTTGCCACCCGGGCCGGGAGCGCCACCGGCACCGCCGTCCACGGTCACCTTGATCTGCTCGGCCGGGTAGGCGCTCGGCAATTCGAGGCGTACCCGTGCACCGGCCGCACCCGGCAGGCCGTCGCTGCCATTGCTGCCGTCGGCGCCACGCCCCGCCGCGCCCCACGTACAACCCGGCGCCTGGCCGTTCGCACCGTCCAGGCCTACGTAACCCGGCGCACCGGCACCCCCACGGGCATCCACGGACAACTGCGACGCCGTCAAGGCATTGAAACGCAGATTCAGATCACGTCCCGGCCGTGCCGCCTTCGTGTAGGTGCCCGGGGCGCCGCGGGAGGTGATCTGGCTGCCCTCGGCCAACTCTGCCTGGACCACCTTCATGTCCAATGCCTGTTGCGCGGGCACGATGGCGATCCGGGCTTCGCGTCCCAGGTGCAGTTGGCCAACGGACAACTCGGTGACATTGGATGGCACCAGCAACGTGCCGTAGTCGGCCACGTCCAGCCGCTCCAGGGTCAAGGTGCTGGTGGTATTGGGCAAACGCATCAGCGAATGGCTTTCTACCTGGAGCACCTGGGCCGAGGCCCAAGGGCTGACAAGGGCGACGAGCAGACACAATTTACGCATGGGAAGCCTCTGGCGCGGTCGGGAGGGTTTGCAGGTGGAAGATGCCGAACAGCAGCACGCGAAGGCGATCACGGCCCGGCGCAGGCCGGCCCCGAAAACTGGCCCTGAACAGCAGCAGTTCGAGCACATGGAGCACCAGCAACACGCCACCGGCGAGGTTGACCAGCAGATGCAGCGGATGGACGAGCGGCATGATCAGGTTGACCAGCACCACCAGCCAGAACAGCAGGGTCAACAAGCGGCCCAGCCCCCAGAACACCTTCATACGTCCTCCCCGACGAACATTATTCTTTGGGCGCACAGTAACGGCTAGCGCGCGCGATAAGCCAGAGGCGGGGGCAAATTTAATTTAACGCGGCTCGATGGCCGCCGGATCGCGCCATGGCGAGCCGGCGGCCCCGGGCCCACTGAAGCGAAGCGCACTCAACGCTGGATGTGCAGGTCCACCCGACGGTTCTGCGCCCGCCCTTCATCAGTCTCGTTGTCGGCCACCGGTTCGCTTTCGCCCTTGCCTTCGCTGGTGAGCTTGTCCGGCGCCACCCCCTGGGTCAGCAGGTACTCCACGACGCTGCTGGCCCGGCGCTCGGACAACCCTTGGTTATAGGCCTCGGTCCCGACGCTGTCGGTGTGGCCGACCACGCGGATACTGGCGACGTTGGCATGGCCCAGCTTGCCCATCAACCCATCGAGCTGGCTTCGAGCGGCGGGCGTGAGGTCGGACTTGTCGAAATCGAACAACACCTTGCCGGCATCGTTGAGGGTGATGACCTCCGTCGCCGGTGCCTCGGGCTCGGCCACAGGCGCGCTGGCCGGGTACTGCGGCAACGGGCACCCGTGATGTTCGACCGGGGTGTTGGCCGGCGTGTCGGGGCAACGGTCACGGCGGTCGAACACGCCGTCGCCGTCTTCATCGCCATCCTGGGCGTAACAGATCAACCCACCGCCCAGCAGGCCCAGCGCGGCACCGCCGGCGGCCCAGCCACTGCTTTGGATGGCGCCCAGGCCACCGCCAGCCAGGCCACCGATCAAACTGCAGATCGGCCAGGTACGTTGATTGAGAGAGGCGCTGCCATCGCTGTGGGTGGCGCAACCGGACAACAGACTGCTGGCCAGCAGTACCGGTAAGGCGGCCCTGATTAGAACGTTCATGGTGAAGGCTCCTGTGTCACCGGCCCATACCGGTCACACAGGAGTAAAGACTGCCATCGGCAACTCTACAAGCCGCGGATGGCAAGGGCTTCAGCGGTTTATCCTGATTTCGGTCCGGCGGTTCAGCGCACGTCCGTCGGCGGTTTTGTTGTCGGCCACCGGTTGGCTTTCCCCGGCACCGGACACCGAAACGAAACTGGCGCGCGGCACGCCCTGCTCGACCAGGTATTGCACCACCGAATTGGCCCGTTTCTCCGACAACCGTTGGTTATACGCATCGCTGCCGACGCTGTCGGTGTGGCCGGTGACCCGCAGTTGCGTCGTGGACGTTTCCTGCTTCAACCGGGTCGCAACGGTGCTCAGGACCTCTTTGTCGGTCGGGGTCAGCGTGGCCTTGTTGAATTCAAAGTGCACGTCGCGGATCACGATGGTTTCTTCCTTGACCACCACGGGGGCTTCGACCACCGGCGCCGGTGCAGGTGGCGGGCAGCCATCGGCGTCGACTTGCACGCCCTTCGGCGTGCCCGGGCACTTGTCGCGGCTGTCCGGCACGCCGTCGCCATCTTCGTCGCCGTCGCCATGGGCCCAGCACCAGGCGCCCGCCACGGTACCGGCCACCAGTGCGCCTGGGCCGATCCAGGAACTGCTTTCGATGGCGCCCAACCCCGCGCCGACGACGCCACCGGTGGCCGCACAGATCGGCCAGTCGGTTTTCTGCAAACCTGCGCAACCAGTCAACACACTGGTTAGCAGAACCAGGGGTAACGCTGTCCGAACTATGCTCATCGGGTGTTCTCCTTGAGGGATCGGCATGGCGCCGATTCAGGGGAGTAAAGACCCGAGTTCGGATCTGCGCCAGCTTCACGCAATCGCGACTTTTGCCCCGTGTTTGCGACCGTTCGACACGGTTAAGCGCAAACCGCTCTAGGCCATGATGTCCGGGCAGGCTATCGTGGTGCCCCTGACAGAGGAACTTCGATGACCGTTGCCATTTCTTCGCGCACGCCCCAGCAAGCCTTGGCGGCCGTGCTTGAGCGTTATGCCCCGCAAAAACTGCTGCTGATCGGCGCCAGCGGCTTCCCCGCGCTCGAGGCGTTCCAGCAGGCGCACCCCGCCACGCAAGTGGTGCACGCCGGCCCCGGCCCCTTGCCGGCGGACGTGGCGGCGCGGCGTTTTGACCTGGCCCTGGCGCTCGATTGCCTGGAGCATTTGCCCAAGCGCGACGGTCTGAACCTGTTGGGTGGCATCCGTAACCTGAACGCCAGCCGTATCGCCGTGCTCGCGGACCTGAACGCCTGCGGCTGGCAAGAGACAGACTTCTTTTCCCTGGCCCTGCAAGCCAATGAGCGATTCCAGCGCGAGGAACAGGTGCTGACCCTGTTCACCTACGATCTGCTTGAATACAAGCAAGTCCCCGACTGGCTCAACTCACGCTTTTGGGCCAACCCGGAAAACTTTGGAAAATACTGGTGGTAGCCGTGAACATGAGCCCACACACACCCATTTGCCCTTGCGGCAGCGGCAACTTGCTGGACGCCTGCTGCGGCCACTACCACGACGGCCACCCGGCACCTTGTGCGCAAGCCCTGATGCGCTCGCGCTACAGCGCCTACGTGCTGGGGTTGGTGGACTATCTGGTGAGCACCACCCTGCCCGCCCAGCAGGACGGTCTCGACCGCCAGGCCATCAGCGACTGGAGCGCCAACAGCACCTGGCTGGGTCTGGAGGTGGAAAGCAGCGAAGTGTTCGGCGGGCAGCCGGAACACGCCTTTGTCACCTTCACCGCGCGCTGGCACGATGGCCAGGGCGAGCACAGCCACCGGGAACAATCCTCGTTCGTGCAGAACGATGGGCGCTGGTACTTCATCGATCCCTCCGTGCCGGTCAAGGCCGGCCGCAACGACAGCTGTCCGTGTGGCAGTGGGCATAAGTTCAAGAAGTGCTGTGCGGGCTACTTCGGCCGCTGATTTCACGAGCGTCCGACATGCCCCCTCTCGCCAGCGGGCTAGACTGGAATAAACCAGAGGCGCGGACATGACCCAGACAACGCACCTGCTACGCATCACTTGCCTGTTGTTGTTCATCGGGCTCGGCGGCTGTGCGTCCTGGCGAGGTGAACAGGCGCCCGAACCCCAGGTGCACCTGGCCAAGGTCGAGGTGGTGCGGGCGCGGCTGCTGGAGCAGAAGTTCACTTTGCACTTTCGCGTCGACAACCCCGGCGACAGCGACCTGACCGTGCGCGGCCTGACGTATCGCATCCACTTGGGCGACCTGTTGCTGACCGAAGGCGAGCATGAGCACTGGTTCACCGTAGCACCCAGGCACAGTGCCTACTTCAAGGTGCCGATCCGCACCAATCTGTGGCCCCAGGTACGAGACGTGGTGAAACTGCTTCAAAAACCCCGGGAGCAGATCCCCTACCGGCTGGAGGGCGAGCTGGAAACCGGCTTATTCATCGCCCACTACGTGCACCTGGAACGCAATGGCGTGATAATCGCCGCCGATTTAATTGCGGAGTAACCCCGATGACCCAGCAACCCCATGTCCACGGCCCTGATTGCAACCACGATCACGACCATCATCACGATCATGACCACGGCCACGTCCACGGCCCGAACTGCGGCCACGCTCACCAGGAGCCGGTGCGCAACGCCCTGAAGGACGTCGGTCGCAACGACCCGTGCCCGTGCGGCAATGGCAAGAAGTTCAAGAAGTGCCACGGGGCTTGAGGGTTCGGGCGAAGAACTTCTTCGCCCGAACCCTGTGTGCGAGCCTGCTCGCGATAGCGCTAGGTCAGCCAGCATTGTTTGACCTGGCCTGCCCTCTTCGCGAGCAAGCTCGCTCCCACAGGATCTTGCAGTGAAACGATATCCGGTGATCGCCGCAGAATCAGTGTGGGAGCGAGCTTGCTCGCGATGAGGCCGGCACATCCAACCTCCCTTGGTCAGCCTGCGTCCAGAATCCGCTGCACACTGACCACCGTCGCATACTCGCCATGCAGGTTGCCCAGGGACATGCCATGCACCTCGCCGGCCGAGCGCGGGTTGCCGAAATAATCGGGCTTGTCGAAAGTGAAGCAGGCGTCTTCGGCCACCCAGGTGTCGAACCCCAGATTGCCGGCCGTGCGCGCCGTGGACTCCACCGAATTGTTCGTCGCCACCCCCACGATGACCAGTTGCTCGACACCCGCCCGACGCAGATCCGCCTCCAGGTGAGTGGCGCAGAAAGCGTCCGGCACATCCTTGTGGATCACCCACTCCCCCGCCAATGGCTCGAAGCGCTGCTGCACCTCCACGCCCGATTGCCCCGGCCAGAACACCGAGTCCGGCGAACGGGACAGATGATGAACGTGCACCACCGGCCGCGCCGACGCTCGCCAGAACCCCAGCAGTTCCAGCATGCGCAACTCAGCCTCGGGGTTGTTGCGAGGCCCGAGCCTGGGATGGAGGATGCCTTTTTGTTGATCGATGAGGATCAAGGCTGCGTTGTTGCGTAGTTCCATGCCATGTCTCCCTGGCTCGGTCATTTGGGCTTTCCCACCTTGCGCGTCCTCCCTTCCTACCTGCAACGCCAGACAAGATCAATCCGCTCCAGCCCTGAAATCACCAAGGTTCCATCCGCGCAGGGGCTTTCATCGCCAAATCAACAAATAACCCTCGCCCCCGCTTGCGCGGCCCCCTCCTGCTCACTAACGTAGCGCCTTTATTGACGACACCCCCTCCCGCAGGAGCTTTGCCATGGCCTCGCCAGCCTCTATTTCCTTCATCCCCCGGCTCGGCGTTGCCGCCGCAGTGGCCAGTGTGCTCGGTTTGAGCGGATGCCAGTCCTGGAACACCCAGGACACTGTCCCGCCCACCTCCGGGGTGCAGCCGCTCAAGGGGCTGGCACAGAATGTTTCGATTCGGCGCAATGCCATGGGCATGCCGCTGATCGAGAGCAACAGCTTCCACGACGCGCTGTTCTCCCTCGGCTACGTCCACGCCAGCGACCGCATCGGCCAGATGGTGACCCTGCGCCTGCTGGCCCAGGGGCGCCTGGCGGAGATGTCCGGTGCCGAGCGGCTGGACGTCGACCGCTACATGCGCGCCGTCAACCTGAAGAAAAACGCCGATGAGCTGTACAAGGCCTCGTCGCCGCGGCTCAAGCGCTTCTTCGAAGTCTATGCCCGGGGCGTCAACGCCTACCTGTTCCGCTACCGCGACAAGTTGCCGGCGGACCTGGCGGCCACCGGCTACAAACCCGAATACTGGAAGCCGGAAGATTCGGCGTTGATGTTCTGCCTGTTGAACTTCAGCCAGTCGGCCAACCTGCCGGAAGAGATCGCCAGCCTGGTGCTGGCCCAGACGGTCAGCCACGACAAGCTCGCCTGGCTGAGCCCGTCCTACCCGGACGAGCCGCTGCCCCTGGCCGAGGCCGACAAACTCCAGGGCATCCGCCTCAATGGCCAGGTGCCCGGCCTCGGCGAGATCAGCAAGGCCAGCAGCCAGTTGGCCGCGATGAACCTGCTGGGCGCTGCGTCGTCGAGCAACTGGGCCATCGCCCCGCAACGCAGCCGCAGCGGCAAGAGCCTGCTGGCCAGCGACAGCCATGGGCCGTTGGGCGTGCCGGCGCTGTGGAGCCCGGTACAGATCCGCGCGCCCAAGTACCAGGCAGCCGGGCTGTCGGTGGCGGGCATTCCGATGATCCTGGCCGGTTTCAACGGCAAGGTGGCCTGGAGCATGAGCAGCGTGCAGGGGGATAACCAGGATTTGTTCCTGGAAAAAATCCGACGCCAGGGCAATGGTCTGTCCTACGAGGTCAACGGCAAATGGCAGCCGGCGACCGTGCGCAACGAAACCTACTTCATCAAAGGCCAGCGATCGATTCGTGAAGCCGTCTACGAGACCCGGCATGGCCCGCTGCTCAACAGCGCCCAGGGCCCGGCCCTGGCCAATGGCTTCGGCCTGGCCTTGCAGACGCCGAGCTTCACCGACGACAAGACCCTGGACGCGTTCTTCGACCTGTCCCGGGCGCAGAGCGCCGAGAAAGCCTCCGATGCCAGCCGGGAAATCCGGGCCATGGCCGCGAACCTGGTCTTCGCCGACGCCAGCCATATCGGCTGGCAAGTCACCGGGCGTTATCCGAACCGCCGCGAAGGTGAAGGCCTGCTGCCGTCGCCAGGCTGGGACGGGCGCTACGACTGGGACGGTTACGCCGACCCGATGCTGCACCCCTACGACCAGGACCCGGCCCAAGGCTGGCTGGGCACCGCCAACCAGCGGGTCATCCCCCATGGCTACGGCATGCAGTTGTCCAACTCCTGGGCCGCGCCGGAGCGTGGCGAGCGCCTGGCCGAGCTGGCCGGCGCGGGCAAGCACGACGCCCGTAGCCTGAGCGCCATGCAGTATGACCAGACCACCCCGTTTGCGGCCAAGCTCAAGAAAGTCTTCGAAGCCCCCGGCATGGCCCTGCCGCTCAAGCAGGCGATCGACGCCCTGCCGGTGGCCGACCGGGCCAAGGCCCGCGAAGCCTACACCCGCCTGATGGCGTTCGATGGCCGCCTCAGCCCGACGTCCGCTGACGCTGCGATCTATGAGCTGTTCCTGCAGGAAAGCATGAAGCAGATCTTCCTCGACGAACTGGGCCCGGACAGCAGCCCGGCGTGGAAAGCGCTGATTGCCAGCGGCCAACTGTCCTACGCCGCCCAGGCCGATCATCTGCTGGGGCGCGAGGACAGTCCGTTCTGGGACGACGTGCGCACACCGCAGAAAGAAGACAAGGCGCTCATCCTCGCCCGCAGCCTGGCGGCGGCCATCAGCGCCGGTGACAGCCAACTGGGCGGTGCTCACCAGGCCTGGCAGTGGGGCAAGCTGCACAGCTACGCCTGGAAAAGCAGCAGCGGCCAGGTCGTGCGTGGCCCGGTAGCGGCAGGCGGCGATGCCACCACGCTCAACACCGCGGCGTTCGCCTGGGGACAGGACTTCAACATCGCCGTGGCCCCAGCCATGCGGCTGATCGTGGACTTCGGCCAGCCTGAACCGTTGATGGTGCAGGACGGCGCCGGTCAATCCGGCAACCCGGCGAGCCCAAACTACCTCAATGGCATCGACCCGTGGATCAAGGGCCAGTACCAGAACCTGCCGCTGCAACCGCAGAACTTCGACCGGGCGTACGGCAAGACGCGGTTGACCTTGGTGCCGGGCAAATAGCGGCACTGCACCTCACTGTGGCGAGGGAGCTTGCTCCCGCTGGGCTGCGCAGCGGCCCCATTATTTTTGTGGGCACTGCGTGCCCAAGCGGGAGCAAGCTCCCTCGCCACGATGACATTGCAAACCTTTCCGGCCGCCAAACCCGATAGAACTTCTCACCCCGCGCTCGCCTCTACCTGACAAGCCCATCACCCCGGTGATTGCATGGATCTTGTCATTGCTCGCCCTGAAGGACTGTATTGCCCGCCCGGGGATTTCTACATCGACCCCTGGCGTCCAGTGGAACGCTCGGTCATCACCCACGCCCATGGCGACCACGCCCGCGGCGGCAACCAGCACTACCTGGCCGCGGCCCCCGGCGAAGGCATCCTGCGTTCGCGGTTGGGCCAGGACATCAACCTGCAAACCCTGCCCTATGGCGAACGCCTGGTGCATCACGGCGTGACCCTGAGCTTTCATCCCGCCGGCCATGTGTTGGGGTCGGCCCAGGTGCGGCTGGAACACCGGGGCGAAGTCTGGGTCGCCTCAGGGGACTACAAGGTCGAACCCGACGGCACCTGCGCGCCGTTCGAACCGGTGAAATGCCACACCTTCATCACCGAGTCGACCTTCGGCCTGCCCATTTATCGCTGGCAGCCCCAGGCGCAGATCTTCGACGAGATCAACCAGTGGTGGCGAGCCAACATTGCCGCGGGGCGCGCCAGCGTGCTGTTTTGCTATTCCTTCGGCAAGGCCCAGCGAATTCTCCACGGCATCGATGCGAGCCTCGGGCCGATCCTCGCCCATGGCGCGGTGGAACCGTTGAACCGCGTCTACCGCGAGGCCGGCGTCCACCTGCCGCCGACCCTCTATGCCGGCGACGTGAAAAAGAACGATCCACTCATGGGCCAGGCGCTGGTCATCGCCCCGCCGTCGGCCGGCGGCAGTACCTGGATGCGCCGTTTTGGCGACTACAGCGATGCCTTCGCCAGCGGCTGGATGCGCCTGCGCGGCACCCGCCGGCGGCGCGGCGTCGACCGCGGCTTCGTGCTCTCCGACCACGCCGACTGGCCAGGCCTGCTCTGGGCCATCGAGCAGACCGGCGCCGAACGGGTCATGGTGACGCACGGCTCGGTGGGCGTACTGGTTCGTCATCTGCGCGAGCAAGGTCTCGACGCCCAGGGCTTCACCACGGAATACGGCGACGACGAGGAAGACGTGGCCAGCACCGCCGACGCCGACGAGGACGCGTCATGAAAGCCTTTGCCGAACTGTATGCCGACCTGGACGCCACCACCTCCAGCAATGCCAAGCTGGCGGCCATGCAGGACTACTTCGCCAAGGCCTCACCCCAGGACGCGGCCTGGGCCGTGTACTTCCTGTCCGGCGGACGCCCGCGGCAGTTGGTCCCGGTCAAGGTCCTGCGGGAGTTGGCGGTGCAGGTCTCGGGGTTGTCCGCCTGGCTGTTCGAGGAAAGCTACCAGGCCGTGGGCGACCTGGCCGAAACCATCTCGTTGGTCATGCCGGAGTCGCCCCACCTTTCCGACGAAGGCCTGGCCTCGTGGATCGAACGCAAACTGCTGCCATTGCGCGGCGAAACCCCGGAGGTGCTGGCGCAACGCTTGCCGGCGTTGTGGGCGCAACTGGACCGACCGAGCCTGATGCTGTGCATCAAGCTCATCACCGGCAGCTTTCGCGTCGGCGTGTCCAAGCTGTTGGTCACCCGCGCCCTGGCCGGCTTGGCCGGGCTGGACAGCAAGCGGGTGGCCCAGCGCCTGGTGGGCTACACCGATCTGGCCCACCGCCCGACCGCCGCGGCTTACCTCAAGCTGATCGCCGCCGAATCCGCCGATGAACATGCCCAGCGCGGCGGCCAGCCTTATCCGTTCTTCCTGGCCCACGCGTTGTCTGCACCGGTGGAGCAATTCGACGCCCTGCTGGGCCCGGCCAGTGACTGGCAAGTGGAATGGAAGTGGGACGGTATCCGCGCCCAGGTGGTCAAGCGCGATGGCCATCTGTGGGTCTGGTCCCGGGGCGAAGAACTGGTGACCGAGCGTTTTCCCGAATTGCATTCATTGGCCCAGGCTTTGCCTGATGGCACGGTGATCGACGGGGAAATCGTCGTCTGGAAAACCTCGGAGCCGCTGACCGAGGATGCCTTCGATCCGCAGGCGCCGCTGTCCGCCTCGGTGCAACCGTTCGCCCTGTTGCAGCAACGCATCGGCCGCAAGACCCTGGGCAAGAAAATCCTCGAAGACGCGCCGGTGGTGGTGATGGCCTACGACCTGCTGGAGTGGCAGGGCGAGGACTGGCGCAGTCGCCCCCAGGCCGAACGCCGCGAGCGCCTGGAAGCATTGCTGGCGCGGGCCCATAGCACGGTCCTGCTGCCTTCGCCCCTGGTCACCGGCCAGGATTGGCCCGACCTTGCCCGGCAGCGGGAAGCATCCCGCCGGCTGGGCGTCGAAGGCATGATGCTCAAGGCACGCGATGCGCTGTACGGCGTCGGCCGCACCAAGGACATGGGGGTGTGGTGGAAGTGGAAGATCGACCCGTTCAGTGTCGATGCGGTGCTGATCTACGCCCAGCGCGGCCACGGTCGACGCGCCAGCCTCTACAGCGACTACACCTTCGCGGTCTGGGACAACCCGCCAGGCAGTCGCGACCGCACCCTCGTGCCGTTCGCCAAGGCCTATTCAGGCTTGACCGACGCTGAAATGCGCCAGGTCGACAGCATTGTGCGCAAGACCACCCTGGAAAAATACGGTCCGGTGAGCAGCGTCACGCCGACCCTGGTGTTCGAGCTGGGCTTCGAAGGCATTGCCCTGTCCAAGCGCCACAAAAGCGGAATCGCGGTCCGGTTCCCCAGAATGCTGCGCTGGCGCAAGGACAAGCCTGTCGAGGAAGCGGACACACTGGCGACGCTGCAGGATTTGTTGAAGTAAGCCTGAATGGGCCGGGCCTGTAAAAACTCCCAAGGTAACCACTGTCAATGTGGCGAGGGATTTATCCCCGTTGGCCTGCGTAGCAGGCCCAAACCAGACAACTCAATTTGCCTGATACAAAGCGTTGTCTGTTTTAAGGGCCACTTCGCAGCCCAACGGGGATAAATCCCCTCGCCACAAAGGCACCGCAATGCCACTGACGCCCCATCCCGGTGCACCTTTTTGTTGTACGATCTCTCCCGCGCACCAACGCGTTCCGCTTCCCGCTGCCAAAGCTTTTAAAACACTTGTTCGGCACTCTGGTTCGGAAATTGCTACCTTTATGCCGTCATACCGTTCTCGCCTTCACCGGTAACAATACTTACGCGCCATGGGCGCTCATATTGGTTTTAGGGATTGAATAATGAAAAAAACACTGCTGACCCTTTCTGCACTGGCGTTGTGCATGGCTGCTGGCGTCGCCACCGCCAAGGAATACAAGGAATTGCGTTTTGGTGTCGACCCTTCCTACGCCCCCTTTGAATCCAAGGCCGCCGACGGCAGCCTGGTCGGTTTCGACATCGACCTGGGCAATGCCATCTGCGAAGAGCTGAAGGTCAAATGCAAATGGGTCGAAAGCGATTTCGACGGCATGATCCCGGGCCTCAAGGCCAATAAATTCGACGGCGTCATCTCTTCGATGACCGTGACCCCGGCCCGTGAGAAAGTCATCGACTTCTCCAGCGAACTGTTCTCCGGCCCAACGGCCTATGTCTTCAAGAAAGGCTCGGGCCTGACCGAGGACAAGGCCTCGCTCAAAGGCAAGACCGTCGGCTACGAACAAGGCACCATCCAGGAAGCCTATGCCAAAGCCGTGCTGGACAAGGCCGGCGTCAAGACCCAGGCCTACCAGAACCAGGACCAGGTCTATGCCGACCTGACCTCCGGCCGTCTCGATGCGGCCATCCAGGACATGCTGCAGGCGGAGCTGGGCTTTCTGAAATCGCCTAAAGGCGCCGACTATGAAATCAGCAAGCCGGTGGACAGCGAACTGCTGCCGGCCAAGACCGCCATCGGTATCAAGAAAGGTAACAGCGAGCTGAAGGCGCTTTTGGATAAAGGTATCAAAGCGTTACACGACGACGGCAAATACGCTGAAATCCAGAAAAAACACTTTGGCGATCTGAATCTGTACAGCGGCAAATAATGCGCTGCGCCCATCCGGTTCCGGGTGGGCGCTTTTTTCCTGCCAAAGGCAATTTTCCATGTTCGAACAACTCCTACAAAATCTGGGGCTCTCGGCCTTCAGCCTGCAGGGCTTTGGCCCGCTGCTGATGCAGGGCACCTGGATGACCATCAAGCTGGCGGCCCTGTCCCTGCTGCTGAGCGTCGTGCTCGGGTTGCTGGGCGCCAGTGCCAAGCTGTCCAGCGTCAAACTGTTGCGAATTCCTGCCCAGCTCTACACCACATTGATTCGCGGCGTGCCGGACCTGGTGTTGATGCTGCTGATTTTCTACAGCCTGCAAACCTGGCTGACCTCCTTTACCGACTTCATGGAATGGGAATACATCGAGATCAACCCATTCGGCGCCGGGGTGATTACCCTGGGCTTCATTTACGGCGCGTACTTCACCGAGACCTTTCGCGGCGCGATCCTCGCGGTGCCCAGGGGCCAGGTCGAAGCCGCCACCGCGTACGGCCTCAAGCGAGGCCAGCGGTTTCGCTTCGTGGTGTTTCCACAAATGATGCGCTTCGCCCTGCCGGGTATCGGCAATAACTGGATGGTGATGCTCAAGGCCACCGCCCTGGTGTCGATCATTGGCCTGGCCGACCTGGTCAAGGCGGCCCAGGATGCCGGCAAGAGCACCTACCAACTGTTCTATTTCCTGGTACTGGCGGCATTGATCTACCTGTTGATCACCAGCGCCTCCAACTTCATCCTGCGCCGGCTTGAACGCCGCTACGCCGCCGGAGCCCGGGAGGCCGTGCGATGATCGAACTCTTGCAGGAGTACTGGCGACCGTTCCTCTACAGCGACGGCGTCAACGTCACCGGCCTGGCGATGACCCTATGGTTGCTCAGCGCCTCGCTGCTGATCGGCTTCGTGGTGTCGATCCCGCTGTCCATCGCCCGGGTTTCGCCCAAGCGGTCCATACGCTGGCCGGTGCAGTTCTACACGTACCTGTTCCGGGGCACGCCGCTCTACATCCAGTTGCTGATCTGCTACACCGGCATCTACAGCATCGCGGCGGTACGCGCCCAGCCCGTGCTTGACAGCTTCTTTCGCGACGCCATGAATTGCACGATCCTTGCCTTCGCCCTGAACACCTGCGCCTACACCACGGAGATCTTCGCCGGGGCGATTCGCAGCATGAACCACGGGGAAGTGGAAGCGGCCAAGGCCTACGGCCTGACCGGCTGGAAGCTGTACACCTACGTGATCATGCCGTCGGCGTTGCGGCGCTCGCTGCCGTACTACAGCAACGAAGTGATTTTGATGCTGCACTCGACGACCGTGGCATTCACCGCTACCGTTCCTGACGTGCTGAAAGTGGCCCGGGACGCCAACTCGGCGACGTTCCTGACGTTCCAGTCGTTCGGGATCGCCGCACTGATCTACCTGACGGTCACCTTCGCACTGGTAGGCCTCTTCCGCCTCGCCGAACGCCGATGGCTGGCCTTTCTCGGGCCGACCCACTAAGGCCCTGTTCCAGGACATACACCCACATGCGCCACCAGATCCATGACCTGCAGGCCCCCGTACCGGGGACCGCACGCAAGATCCACAGCTTTCACTTCGGCCCGGAAAAAGCCGCCGGCAAAATCTACATCCAGTCGTCCCTGCACGCCGATGAACTGCCCGGCATGCTGGTGGCCTGGCACCTCAAGCAGCGCCTGGCGGAACTCGAAGCGTCGGGCCACCTGCGCTACGAGATCGTGCTGGTGCCGGTCGCCAACCCCGTCGGCCTTGAACAAGTGCTGATGGACGTGCCGCTGGGTCGCTACGAAACGGAGAGCGGGCAAAACTTCAACCGCCGCTTCGTCGACCTGAGCGAAGAGATCGGCAACGAAATCGAAGAACTGCTCACCGACGATCCGCAGCACAACCTGATGCTGATCCGCACCAGCCTGCGCGATGCCCTCGCCCGGCAGACCGCCGGCACGCAGTTGCAATCGCTGCGCCTGGCGCTGCAGCGGCTGGCCTGCGACGCCGACATGGTGCTGGACCTGCACTGCGACTTCGAAGCCGTGGCCCACCTGTACACCACCCCGCAAGCCTGGCCGCAGGTCGAGCCGCTGGCCCGCTACATCGGCGCCGAGGCCAGCCTGCTGGCCACTGATTCGGGCGGCCAGTCGTTCGACGAGTGCTTCACCCTGCTCTGGTGGCAACTCAAGGAACGCTTCGGCGAGCGGTTCGAGATCCCCCTGGGCAGCTTTTCGGTCACCGTGGAATTGCGCGGCCAGGGCGACGTCAACCATGGGTTGGCGAGCCTCGACTGCCAGGCGCTGATCGAATACCTGATCCGCTTCGGCGCCATCGACGGCGAACCGATGCCCATGCCCGAGCTGCCCTATCCCGCCACGCCGCTGGCCGGTGTCGAGCCGGTGGCGACGCCCGTGGGTGGCCTGCTGGTCTACAGCGCACTGCCTGGCGAATACCTGGAGGCGGGCCAGTTGATCGCGGAAATCATCGACCCGATCAACGACACCGTCACCCCCGTTCATTGCCGTAACGCCGGGCTCATGTACGCCCGTTCGCTGCGCCGCATGGCCACCGCCGGCATGGTGATCGCCCATGTCGCCGGTGCCGAAGCCTACCGCAGCGGCTACCTACTTTCGCCTTGAGGATGCCTGTTCCATGTACAAACTGACCATCGAAGGCCTGCACAAAAGCTACGGCGAACACGAGGTGCTCAAAGGCGTTTCGCTCAAGGCCAAGACCGGCGACGTCATCAGCCTGATCGGCGCCAGCGGCTCGGGCAAGAGTACCTTCCTGCGCTGCATCAACTTCCTGGAGCAACCCAACGACGGCGCCATGAGCCTGGACGGCCAGGCAGTCCAGATGATCAAGGACCGCCACGGCATGCACGTGGCCGATGCCGATGAACTGCAGCGCATCCGCACACGCCTGGCCATGGTGTTCCAGCACTTCAACCTGTGGAGCCACATGACCGTGCTGGAAAACATCACCATGGCGCCACGCCGGGTGCTGGGGGTCGACCGGCAGGAAGCCGAGGCCCGTGCCCGTCGCTACCTGGACAAGGTCGGCCTGCCCGCGCGAGTCGCCGAGCAGTACCCGGCGTTCCTCTCCGGCGGCCAGCAACAGCGCGTGGCCATCGCCCGCGCCCTGGCGATGGAGCCGGAGGTGATGCTGTTCGACGAGCCCACCTCGGCGCTGGACCCGGAGCTGGTGGGTGAAGTCCTGAAGGTGATCCAGGGCCTGGCCGAGGAAGGCCGGACCATGATCATGGTGACCCACGAAATGAGCTTCGCCCGCAAAGTCTCCAACCAGGTGCTGTTCCTGCACCAGGGCCTGGTGGAAGAGGAAGGCGCGCCGGAAGACGTGCTGGGCAACCCCAAGAGCGAACGGCTCAA
Organism: Pseudomonas sp. MS646; assembly: GCF_036693845.1. Taxonomy (NCBI): domain Bacteria; kingdom Pseudomonadati; phylum Pseudomonadota; class Gammaproteobacteria; order Pseudomonadales; family Pseudomonadaceae; genus Pseudomonas; species Pseudomonas sp. MS646. The sequence continues at coordinate 1,373,918 of NZ_CP144763.1, read as the reverse complement.
GCAGTTTCTCAGTGGCAACCTGAAGTAGGCCTGGCAACGCATCACCCGTGGCGAGGGAGCTTGCTCCCGCTGGTTCTGACAGACACACCGCAAAGGGACGCTGCGCGTCCAGCGGGAGCAAGCTCCCTCGCCACAAGAACCTCGCGCTTAAACAATCTGCTTCGCGTAAAACCTTTGGCGCCCTGCCGTGGTCTTTGAAACAGGACTTCCAGGGCGCGCGCGGCAGGCATGGCGACATCCAACGACTTCGCAAGACAGTGGTTCAGTGCCCGGGGCTGGAAACCGTTCGCCTTTCAGAAACAGGTGTGGAACGCGGTCAAGCGAGGGGAGTCCGGGTTGCTGCACGCCAGCACCGGTGCCGGCAAGACCTACGCCGTCTGGTTCGCGGCCCTCAACCGCTTCGCCCGCCCCGCGCCACCGCCCGACAAGCCGCGCAAGCGCAAACCGCCGGCCGAACCGCTGACAGTGCTGTGGATCACGCCGATGCGCGCCCTGGCCGCCGACACCGGCAAGGCCCTCGAAGCGCCGTTGGTGGATTTGCAACTGCCCTGGAGCGTCGGCCTGCGGACCGGCGACACCGGTGCCAGCGAGCGGGCCCGGCAAAGCCGGCGCCTGCCCACGGCCCTGATCACCACGCCCGAAAGCCTGACGTTGATGCTCGCCCGCGCCGATGCCCAGGCGGCCACATCGACGCTGCGCATGGTGGTGGTGGATGAATGGCACGAGTTGATCGGCAACAAGCGTGGCGTGCAGTTGCAATTGGCGCTGGCCCGTTTGCGCCATTGGCATCCCGACCTGATCGTCTGGGGCGTGTCCGCCACGCTGGGGAATCAGGAACACGCCGAGCAGGTGTTGATCCCGCGGGGCGATGGGATCAGCGTGCAGGGCGCCGACAGCAAGGCCCTGCGGGTCGACACCCTGCTGCCGCCTACCTTGGAACGCTTTCCCTGGGCCGGGCATATCGGCCTGAAGATGCTGCCCCAAGTGGTGGCAGAGATCGACGCCAGCAGCAGTTGCCTGGTCTTCACCAACACCCGCGCCCAATCGGAAATCTGGTACCAGGCCATCCTTGAAACCAGGCCCGACTGGGCCGGGCTGATCGCCCTGCACCACAGTTCGCTGTCCCGCGACACCCGGGATTGGGTGGAACGCGCACTGAAGGAAGGCCAGCTCAAGGCGGTGGTCTGCACCTCCAGCCTCGACCTGGGGGTGGATTTCCTGCCGGTGGAACGGGTGCTGCAGATCGGCTCGGCCAAGGGCGTGGCCCGGCTGATGCAACGGGCTGGACGCTCCGGCCATGCGCCGGGACGGACCTCACGGGTCACCCTGGTGCCGACCCACAGCCTGGAGTTGATCGAGGCCGCTGCCGCCCAGGACGCCGTGGCCCAACGGCGTATCGAGCCCCGCGAATCGCCCCACAAACCCCTGGACGTGCTGGTGCAACACCTGGTCAGCATGGCCCTGGGCGGCGGTTTCGTGCCCGAAGCGCTGTTCGAGGAAGTGCGCGGCGCCTGGGCCTATCGCGACCTGAACCCGGCCGAATGGGCCTGGGCCTTGGCCTTCGTGCGCCACGGCGGCCTGTCGTTGACCGCCTACCCCGACTACCGTCGGGTCGAACCGGATGAGCACGGCATCTGGCGGGTCCCCGACGCCCGCTTGGCCCGGCGCCATCGCATGAGCATCGGCACCATCGTCAGCGATGCCAGCCTGCAATTGAAATTCTGGAGCAAGGGTGGTGGCGGCAAGACCCTGGGCAGCGTGGAAGAAGGCTTCATCGCCCGCTTGCGGCCCGGTGACGGCTTTCTGTTCGCCGGGCGCCTGCTGGAACTGGTCCGGGTCGAAGACATGACCGCCTATGTGCGCCGCAGCCAGGCAAAAAAAGCCGCCGTGCCGCGCTGGAACGGCGGGCGCATGCCGCTTTCCAGTGAACTGGCCGCTGCTGTCGTGGCCCGCCTGAGCGAAGCGGCCCAAGGCCGTTTCGAAGGCCCGGAGATGCAAGCCGTGAAGCCGCTGCTAATGACGCAACAACGCTGGTCCGGCTTGCCCACGCAGGGCTCGCTGCTGGCGGAGGCGCTCAAGTCCCGGGAAGGCTGGCACCTGTTCCTGTACCCGTTCGCCGGCCGCCAGGTTCATCTGGGGCTGGCGAGCCTGCTGGCCTGGCGGGTGAGCCGGCAACAGCCGGTGACGTTTTCCATTGCCGTGAACGATTACGGCCTGGAACTGCTCAGTGCCACGCCGGTGGACTGGTCGGTGTGCCTGACGCCTGGGCTGTTGAGCACTGATCACCTGCTGGCCGACGTACTCGCCAGCCTGAACGCCGGCGAGTTGGCCTTGCGCCGCTTTCGTGAAATTGCCCGCATCGCCGGGCTGGTATTCGCCGGTTACCCCGGCGCGCCCAAGAGCACGCGCCAAGTCCAGGCCTCCAGCGGCCTGTTCTTTCAAGTGTTCAAGCAATACGACGCCGACAACCTGCTGCTGGCCCAGGCCGCGGAAGAAGTCTTGCGTGAAGAATTGGATATCCGTCGACTGGAGCAGACCTTGGAACGCCTCAACGCCTTGACGCTGGACCTGCATGTCATCAAGCGCCCTACCCCGCTGGGATTCCCGCTGTTGGTGGAGCGTTTCAGGGAAAGCATGAGCTCGGAAAAACTCGCCGATCGCATCCGCCGGATGGTGAGCGAACTCGAAAAAACCGCCGATCGCGGTGACGCCTGATGCCCGCGCCCTACCCCGTCAACCTGGCCGGTGAAGCACTCTGGCTGCTGCCGGAAAAAGCCGTCTACTGGCCCGCCCAGGAAACCCTGATGGTGGCCGACGTGCATTTCGGCAAGGCCGCCGCCTACCGCAGCCTCGGCCAGCCGGTGCCCCATGGAACCACCGCCAGCAACATCGAGGTTCTGGATGACCTGCTGGCGCGCCTGCCCTGCCGGCAGTTGATCTTCCTCGGGGATTTTCTCCACGGCCCGGGCTCCCACGCGCCAGGCACCCTCAACGCCCTGGCCGACTGGCGCGGCAAGCATCCGCACCTGGCGATGACGCTGATTCGCGGCAACCATGACAAGCGGGCCGGCGACCCGCCCGCCGCGCTGAACATCCGCGTGGTGCCGGAGCCTTTGCTGCTGGGCCCTTTCGCCGTACAGCACGAACCCGATCCCCATCCCAGCCGACACGTCCTGGCCGGGCATGTGCATCCGGTCTATCACTTGAGGGGCAAGGGCCGGCAACGCTTGCGCCTGGCCTGCTTCCGGCTGGGCAGCGACATCAGCCTGCTACCGGCCTTCGGCGCGTTCACGGGGGGCTATCGGGTCGAGCAGGACAACGATTGCAGGATTTTCGTCATTGGCGATAACGAAGTATGGCCCGTCAATTGACGGGCCATACGGATCAGGCAACGGGCGCTGGAGGCGGCTCATCCGGCAGGGTGGGCTCGCCGGGCTCGGTGGGCTGTTCGTTGGGAGTATCGGGATCAGGCTGGCCGGGGATACCACCCGCCGCTTCAACGGGATGGGCTAGCAATGACCAGGCCATGACGCCAATCTGATTGGGCTCAAGCCTTGCCAGTTCGGCACTGATTCGCGGATCGATCTTCATAGAGCAACTCCTGAGCGAAGGCCCGTTTCGCTGACGCAAAAACGGGCAGTACACCCAATAGAGTGTCTGCCCGCCCAGGAATTCCCACTGTTCGTCAGAATCAGGTCCGCGGCAGTGTCACGCCGCGCTGGCCCTGGTACTTGCCGCCACGGTCCTTGTAGGACACTTCGCACTCTTCATCGGATTCGAGGAACAACATCTGCGCCACACCCTCGTTGGCATAGATTTTCGCCGGTAGGGTCGTGGTGTTGGAGAATTCCAGGGTGACGTGGCCTTCCCACTCGGGTTCCAGCGGCGTGACGTTGACGATGATGCCGCAGCGGGCATAGGTGCTCTTGCCCAGGCAGATGGTCAGGACATTGCGCGGAATGCGGAAGTACTCGACGGTACGGGCCAGGGCGAAGGAGTTCGGCGGGATGATGCAGACGTCGCTCTTGATGTCGACGAAGCTTTTCTCATCGAAGTTCTTCGGATCGACGGTGGCCGAATTGATGTTGGTGAACACCTTGAATTCGTCGGCGCAGCGCACGTCGTAGCCATAGCTGGAGACGCCGAAGGAAATCAGCCGGTCGGGGCCTTCGCCACGCATCTGGCGCTCGACGAAGGGCTCGATCATGCCGTGCTCTTGCGCCATGCGGCGAATCCACTTGTCCGATTTGATGCTCATGGCGGGTTCCTGAATAGCGAGGTGGAAAAAAGACGTCCGGCATCTTACCGGGGCATGGGGCCGGGTTCAAAGCGCGGGACGCAAATCTCGCCGATCCGCCGGGATTTCCAAGGGCTGGCGACCCGCGCCGTGGCCGTCAGTCACCAAAACCGAGAAACCTTCGCAAAGACCATTGGCACGTTCCGGAAAAAGGGTTAAGGTGGCGTCACTGTGCTGCTTGTGTCACTGAGAATCTCTACACGATATGTTGAATTTCGATCCAACCATCTACAAGAATTTTTCCTGCTCTTTGCACTCAGTCTCGGCCAGGGTTCTTCCTGAGTCGCAGTTATCTTTGTTCAAGGAGTTACACCATGTCTAATCGCCAAACCGGTACCGTTAAGTGGTTCAACGATGAAAAAGGCTTCGGCTTCATCACTCCACAATCCGGTGACGACCTGTTCGTTCACTTCAAAGCTATCCAATCCGACGGCTTCAAAAGCCTGAAAGAAGGCCAACAGGTTTCTTTCATCGCTACCCGCGGTCAGAAAGGCATGCAAGCTGAAGAAGTACAAGTTATCTAACTTGTCCTTGCTTTAGTAAAAAGCCCCGCCCTCAAAAGCGGGGCTTTTTTGTGCCCGAGTGTTTTGTTCAAGCGCATAAAAAACCTGTGGGAGCGAGCTTGCTCGCGAAAGCGTTGTACCAGCCACCATAAAAGGTACTGATCGAACGCTTTCGCGAGCAAGCCCGCCCCCACAGGAGAGGATGGCTTCAGGCCGGCGTTACCAGGTCACGCCAAACCCCGCCGTATAGCGGGTCTTGCTCAGGTCGCTGTCCTCGGTCCCGTCGATGACATCCTTCTCGGCCTTGAGGTTGAGCGACGCCCAATCGGTGACCTTGTAGCGCAGGCCCATCTCGGCGTCGTAGGCGTATTCGGCCACGCCGGACAGCGGCTTGCCCACCTCGCCATTGGTGAAGAACTCGACACGCTTGCCAATCAGGTAGCGGTTGTAGTCCCACTTCATGGCCACGGAATAGAAGTTGTCCTTGCCACCGTCTCGGTACTCGTAGTCCGTGCGGTTGAGCAGCGAGCCCAGCGAGAACGCCCCCAGCTCGTCGTCCCAGAACTGGTAGCCCGGACCGGTACCCACCACGCGTTGACGGGCCAGGTCCTCGACCTTGTCACGCTTGTAGTTGAGTCGCCCCTGCCAGAACCACTTATCCGTCAGGAACCGGTCCAGGGAGTATTCCAGGCGCCAGTTGTCGGTCGACACCACGTCATCCTGGAACTCGCGGTTGTATTCGCCTTCGGCGTTATGCCGCCATCGGCCATGGCGCGCCGAGGTCTTGAAGTCGATGTCGTAATCGTCGGTATCGTTTTCCGCGCGCTTGTAATCCAGCGCGGCATCGATATTGCCTTTCCAGACGAGGTCTTCGACCACCGGCTTGGGCTTGAGGATCTGCTGGATACTGGCCAGCTCGACGGTCTTGGGCGCCTCGCCATTGGCCAGCGTCACCTTGCCATCCTCGGCCGCGTGCAGCGCCTTGGCCTTCTCGCCGGTGTAGGCATCCTGTTTGACCAGCAGTTGCTGGTCGCTCTCCAGGGTCTTGACCTGTTTCCAATCAATGGGAACCGCCCCGGCGTAATCGGTCTGGATCAGCAATTTGCCGCCATCGAAAACGGTGATCTTGCCGCTGAGCTTGTCGCCGTTCTTCAACCAGACAGTGTCGGCGAGCAAGGGCATGGAGGCGCTGGTAACAGCTAGGCATAGCAGGGTTCTGGACAACATAAGCGTATAAAGAGCTCAAGTTTGCGATAAAAAGGCGGCATTATCCCCCAGGACGACACCTTAGGAACGACTGACCCGAGTATTTCGAATGAGTTCATTTCTCAATCGTCCCTGTAGGAATTAATCTACAGACGGGCACTACCTCATCAGGAATCCAACCCGTGACCGATACCCCAGCGGCGCCCGAGAATGCCGCCCAGATTCGCCGCACCACCCTGTACCTGACCCTGGCCCAAGTGCCCGCCGGCAAGGTGGTCACCTACGGTCAACTGGCTGAAATGGCGGGCCTGGGCCGGGCTGCGCGCTGGGTGGGGCGCACTCTCAGCCAACTGCCGGACGACACCAAGCTGCCCTGGCACCGGGTCCTGGGCGCCGGCGGTCGGATCAGCCTGCCGGTGGGCAGCGCGTCAGGGGACGAACAACGCGCGCGCCTGCGCACGGAAGGGATCAGTGTCCTGAACAATCGTGTTGATATTCAGCGCCATGGCTGGCGCCCGGTAGAGCACAGCGGTTAGAGTGCGCGCTTTGTTTTCGCAATTTTTGAGGCAGACTCCAGCCCATGCCCCGTAAAACCTGGCGCGCCGCCCTCGCCGCCTATGCCAGTCCCTCGACGCTCGTGCTGTTGCTGCTTGGCTTCGCTGCCGGCTTGCCGTACATGCTGGTGTTTTCCACGCTTTCGGTCTGGTTGCGCGAGGCCGGCGTGGCTCGCGAAACCATCGGTTACGCGAGCCTGATCGGCCTGGCGTACGCCTTCAAATGGGTCTGGTCGCCGCTGCTCGACCAATGGCGCCTGCCGCTCCTGGGCAAGCTCGGGCGCCGCCGCTCCTGGCTGGTGCTCTCCCAGGCACTGGTGATCCTGGGCCTGGTGGGCATGGGCTTCTGCGACCCACAAAAACACCTGTCCTGGCTGATCGCGATCGCGGTGCTGGTCGCCTTTGCCTCGGCCACCCAGGACATCGCCGTCGACGCTTACCGCCTGGAGATCGCCGACGACACCCGCCAGGCGGCCCTCGCCGCCAGCTACATGTCCGGCTACCGCGTCGCCGCGCTGCTGGCCACCGCTGGCGCGCTGTTCTTCGCCGAAGGCTTCGGTTCCACCGGCTTCAGCTACAAGCACTCGGCCTGGGCCGGCACCTACCTGCTGTTCGGCGTGCTGATGGTGCCGGCGCTGCTCACCTCGCTGTTCATGCGCGAACCGCCGGTGCCGTTGCGCACCCAGTTGCAAGCCGGGCGCTACACCTTTGCCCATCAACTGGCGTCGGTGTTCGTGCTGATCATCTTGCTGGTGTCGGTGCCGGCGATGTTCACCCAACTCTACAACACCGATTTTGCCAGCGTGCTGTTCGAGGGCGTCAGCCTGCTCGACCTGCTGCTCGAAGACCGCGCCTTCCTGCGGGCCATCCTCTATATCATCCTGACCTCCCTGTGCCTGTCGGCCATGGGCCGGCGCGGGCTGGCGCCCGTGCTCACGCCGGTCAACGACTTCATCCTGCGCTACCGCTGGCAGGCCTTGCTGCTGCTGGGCTTGATCGCGACCTACCGGATGTCCGACACGGTGATGGGGGTCATGGCCAACGTCTTCTACATCGACCAGGGCTTCACCAAGGACCAGATCGCCAGCGTCAGCAAGATCTTCGGCCTGATCATGACCCTGGTCGGCGCCGGCATGGGCGGCCTGCTGATCGTCCGTTTCGGCATCCTGCCGATCCTGTTCATCGGCGGCGTGGCGTCGGCCGCCACCAACATCCTGTTCCTGATGCTCACCGACATGGGCGCCAACCTGAAGATGCTGATCGTCACCATCTCCCTGGACAATTTCAGTTCCGGCCTGGCGACTTCGGCCTTCGTCGCCTACCTGTCGAGCCTGACCAACCTGAAATTCTCCGCTACCCAGTACGCCCTGCTCAGCTCGATCATGCTGTTGCTGCCGCGCCTGATCGGGGGCTATTCGGGGGTGATGGTGGAGAAGTTCGGCTACCACACCTTCTTCCTGATCACCGCCCTGCTCGGCGTGCCGACCTTGGTGCTGATCGCCCTGCACTGGTTTCAGGAGAACCGGCGCCAGCAGGCGGCGCCAGCCGCGGAGCCGACGCCGACCCGCCCGGCGCAAGAGTCGTAGGAAACGTCAGCAGACGCCGTTGAAACCGGCGTTTGCACCCGGCGACCGCCCACGCGCCTGTACGCCAGGGCATCTCGCCCGTACAATGCTCCGTCACTTCTAGTCTCAGCAACCGACAACGGCCAACCATGCGCACCAGTCAATTTTTGCTCGCCACACAGAAAGAAACGCCTTCCGACGCCGTCGTGATCAGCCATCAGTTGATGCTGCGTGCCGGCATGATCCGCAAACTCGCCTCGGGCCTGTACACCTGGCTGCCGATGGGCCTGCGGGTCATGCGCAAGGTCGAAGCCATCGTCCGCGAAGAAATGGACGCCGCCGGCTCTCTGGAAGTGTTGATGCCGAGCACCCAACCGGCCGAGCTGTGGCAGGAATCGGGGCGCTGGGAAGAGTATGGCCCTGAGCTGCTGCGCATCAAGGACCGTCACGGTCGCGACTTCTGCGCAGGCCCTACCCACGAAGAAGTGATCACCGACCTGATGCGCAACGAGTTGAGCAGCTACAAGCAGTTGCCCATCAACCTGTATCAGATCCAGACCAAGTTCCGCGATGAGATCCGCCCACGCTTCGGCCTGATGCGCGGCCGCGAGTTCATCATGAAGGACGCCTATTCGTTCCACGCCGACCTGGCTTCGCTGCAAGTCACCTACGACCGCATGCACCAGGCCTACTGCAACGTGTTCACCCGCCTGGGCCTGAAATTCCGCCCAGTGGAGGCCGACAACGGCTCGATCGGCGGCGCCGGCTCCCACGAGTTCCACGTGCTGGCCGAGTCTGGTGAAGACGACATCGTCTTCAGCAATGGCTCCGACTACGCCGCCAACATCGAGAAAGCCGAAGCCGTGCCACGGGAAACCTCCCGCGCCGCGCCGAGCGAAGACTTGCGCCTGGTGGACACGCCGAACGCCAAGACCATCGCCCAACTGGTGGAAGGCTACAACCTGCCGATCGAACGCACCATCAAGACCCTGATCGTGCGGGCAGAAGAAGCCGGCAAGCTGATTGCCCTGATTGTCCGTGGCGACCACGAGCTGAACGAAATCAAGGCAGCCAACCAGCCAGGCGTCGCCAGCCCGCTGGTCATGGCCACCGAGGCCGAACTGCGCGACGCCATCGGCGCCGGTGCCGGTTCCCTTGGCCCGCTGAACCTGCCGCTGCCGATCATCATCGACCGCTCGGTTGAACTGATGAGCGACTTCGCCATCGGCGCCAACCAGGACGACAAGCACTATTTCGGCGTGAACTGGGAACGCGACCTGCCGGTGCCCACCGTGGCCGACCTGCGCAACGTCGTGGCCGGCGACCCGAGCCCGGACGGCAAGGGCACCCTGGAAATCAAGCGCGGCATCGAAGTCGGGCACATCTTCCAGCTGGGCAACAAGTACAGCAAGGCGATGAAGTGCGAAGTGCTGGGCGAGAACGGCAAGCCGGTCACCCTGGAAATGGGTTGCTACGGCATCGGCGTGTCCCGCGTGGTCGCCGCCGCCATCGAGCAGAACAACGACGACAAAGGGATCATCTGGAGCGACACACTGGCGCCTTTCCAGATTGCCCTGGTGCCGCTGCGCTACGAGACCGACCTGGTTCGCGAAGCCACCGACAAGCTCTACGCCGAACTGACGGCTGCCGGCTTCGAAGTGCTGCTGGATGATCGCGACAAAAAAACCAGCCCCGGCATCAAGTTCGCGGACATGGAACTGATCGGCATCCCGCACCGGATCGTCGTCAGCGACCGCGGCCTGGCCGAAGGCAACCTGGAATACAAGAGCCGCACCGAGGCCGAGCCGCAAGCGCTGCCGGTCGCCGACGTGCTGTCTTTCCTCCAGGCCCGTATCCGCCGCTGAGACCAGATAGAGACGTCATGTTCAAGCGAAACACCTTAGGCCTCGGTGGCGCCGCCCTGTGCGGCGCCCTGCTGGTCAGCGGCTGTGCCAACCAGATGTCACAACGCAGCGAGCACGAAGAGCGGGTCGAGCGCAAATTGCTCGACCACAGCTTGCAGATCGACGTGGGCGAACCCAAGGTGCTCGACCTGCCGCAGCGTCGGGTGCGCATCAATGAGCAGAAGACCTTCGAAGTCACCGAGTTCGAGGTCACGCGCCATTACGACCGCTATACGCCTTACCAACCCTGGCGGGAGGTCTACGAGATCCCGCTGGGCGCGGTGGCCGTGGTGGCTGGTATCGGCGCGAACGTGGTCAACGTGTTCGCCCTGGGCAACCTGCCGGACACCGTGACCCGTGACTGGCTCAGCTACGGTGTCGCCGGTCTCAACCCGTTCATGAACGTCCCCTCCCACGGCCGCGCCCAGCAGAACCTGGCGGGCATCGACGAAGTCCAGCGCGACAAGCGGACGGAGCACTCGAGCCTGCCCTGGAGCGAACGTCCGGTAGAGGTCAAGGCCGCCCGGCAGACCTTCGAGCTGAGCACCGACCGCAATGGCGTGCTGCGCCTGAACCTGCTGGAAAGCCCGTTCGCCGAGCAGGACCTGAGCCAGTTCGGCAAGTTGCAGATCAGCGTGACCGACGCCCAGGACGAGGTCCATACCGACTCATCCCTGAGCATCAGCAGCACGTTGCGCAGCAAGCTGGTGGAAGCGCATGCACTGATCTACGACGACCTGGAAGACGACGAGGTGAGCCAGTGGGTGCATCGGGTCAAGCGCCTGTCGGAATTGGGGCTTGAAGAAGAAGCCAGCGAACTGGAACAGAGCCTGATCGAACTGACGCGCAACGATCCGGAACTGCAGACCGAGTTCATGAAGGCACTGACCAAGGATGGCGGCCGGCTGGTTGCGGATCCCGGAGCCCATTGACCTCTCTGTGGCGAGGGAGCTTGCTCCCGCTGGGCTGCGCAGCAGCCCTAAAACAGATGACCCAACTTATCTGAAACATCCCGGTGATCGGGTTGAGGGCCGCTACGCGGCCCAGCGGGAGCAAGCTCCCTCGCCACAAAAGCGCCTCTGCGCTGTTCTGTTCGGCAACCTCACCGCTCAAACAACTCCAACTGCTCGAACCCTCCACGCAAATCTTCCAGCCGCACCCCTATCCCCAATAACCGCACCGGCTTGCCGCCACGGTTGAAGGCCTGGGTCAGCAGCAGTTGATAGCTGCCCAGATCCCGCCCTGCCCCGGCCTGTTCGAGGGTGGTCTGGGTGAAGTCGTGGAATTTGACTTTGACGAACGGCTTGCCCGGGCGGTAACTGCTGTCGATCCGGGCCATTCGGCCGCTGAGGGTTTGCATCAGCTCGGGCAGCTTGTCCAGGCAGCTCGCCAGATCAGGCAGGTCGACATCGTAGGTGTTTTCCACACTGATGGACTGCCGCCGGCTGTCATTGTGCACCAGGCGCTCGTCGATCCCACGGGCCAGGCTCCAGAGTCGCTCGCCGAAACTGCCAAATTCGCGCACCAGCGCCAGCTTGTCCCACTGACGCAAGTGCAGGCAATCCATGATGCCAAGCCTGTTCAACTTGTCGGCGGTGACCTTGCCGACTCCGTGGAGCTTGCTCACCGGCAGGGCCGACACGAAGTCCTCGACCTGGTCGGGGGTGATCACGAACAGCCCGTTGGGCTTTTTCCAGTCGCTGGCGATCTTGGCCAGGAACTTGTTCGGTGCCACACCGGCAGAGACCGTGATGTGCAACTGATTGGAAACACGCCGCCGGATGTCCTGGGCGATGCGGGTGGCACTGCCGCCGAAATGGGCGCTGGCGGAAACGTCCAGATAGGCCTCATCCAGCGACAGTGGTTCGATCAGGTCGGTGTAGTCGCTGAAGATCGTATGGATCTCCTTCGACGCTTCGCGATAGGCATCCATGCGCGGCTTGACGATGGTGAGGTCCGGGCAGAGCTTCAAGGCATGCCCGGACGACATCGCCGAGCGCACGCCATAGGATCGCGCTTCGTAGTTGCAGGTGGCAATCACCCCACGCCGATCCGCCGAGCCGCCCACCGCCAGGGGTTTTCCGGCCAGCCGCGGGTCGTCGCGCATTTCGATGGCGGCATAGAAACAGTCACAGTCGACGTGGATGATCTTACGTTGCGTCATAGCGAAGCGGAGCGTGGGACGAGTCGGGCCACCAGTATCGCACCCATACCTGTATATAGCACCAGTAGTACGGAAAGATCGTTCGCCGGAACTCGAAAAGCCCTACATAAATGTGTTTTTTTAATCGCAACAAACGCCTCGATAGAGCGCGAGCCCTTGCCAGGCCTGCGTCACAGCGCGGTCGGCGTCCGCGCAGCCTGGCTAAGCGCTTGAAGCTGAAGAGATTTTTTGAACGTCGGGGTTGACACCTACGCGTTCCCCTGTAAAATGCCGCCTCACAGACGCGGGATGGAGCAGCCTGGTAGCTCGTCGGGCTCATAACCCGAAGGTCGTCGGTTCAAATCCGGCTCCCGCAACCAAACATCAAAAAAGGTCATTCGAAAGAATGGCCTTTTTTGTGCCTGGAAGTTTTTGCAGGCCCGCCACCATTTCCCTGTGGGACTGGGGCTGACCTGGAAACCCAGGCTGCAGGAAAATTTCCTTTTTGATTTCGCGCATTTACCTGCATCGCATGGGAACTGGCCACTTGTTTGACCCTAACCTCGTTTAACGGTTGACACTCAGGCGTTCGCCTGTAGAATGCCGCCACACAGACGCGGGATGGAGCAGTCTGGTAGCTCGTCGGGCTCATAACCCGAAGGTCGTCGGTTCAAATCCGGCTCCCGCAACCAAATATCAAGAAAGGCTGCTCGAAAGAGCGGCCTTTTTTGTGTCTGCTATAAAAGGCTACATTACAAATTTTTTGTAATTATTTTCTGCCGCAGGGATTGGTAACTTGGCTGGATACCCCCATCCTGTCGCGCATAGCTCAAGAGGTGATTGATGCGCGCCCACTCGTCTGACCCGCAAGACTCTGTTACCGCGACACAACCGATCAAGGCCGAGCGATTGCGCTGGCTGGATCGGATCAGCCAGTACCGTCAGCCTATCGGTCTCGCCATCACGCTGCTGTTGTTTGCGATTGCATTGATTGCCTGCCGCCACTTGCTTAGCGAGCTCGATCTGTACGCGTTGCACGACTCGATCCTGGACGTGCCTCGCCCGGCCCTGCTCGGAGCCTTCGCCGCCACGGCGGTCGGCTTCGTCATTTTGCTGGGCTACGAATGGTCAGCGAGCCGCTACGCGGGAGTGACGCTGCCTCCACAGACGCTGATCCTGGGCGGATTCAGCGCATTCGCCATCGGCAATGCGATTGGCCTGTCGTTGTTGTCGGGCGGTTCGGTTCGCTACCGCCTGTACGCACGCCATGGCCTGGGCGCAGCGGACGTCGCCCACATGACGCTGTTCGCCAGCCTGTCCCTGGGTTGCGCACTGCCGCCTCTGGCAGCCTTGGCCACCCTCAGCGACCTGCCCTCCGCCTCGGCCGCGCTGCGCCTGCCTGCCACCCTGCTCGGCGCGATTTCCGTGGCGGTGCTGCTGCTCACCAGCGTGCTGGCCATCGGCATCTATCGTCGGCGCCTGCCAGACCAGCCCCATCGCGACAGCCTGCTGGTCAAGGCCGGGCGCCGCACCCTGCGCCTGCCGGGCCGCCGCCTGACCTTCCTGCAACTGGTCATCACCGCACTGGATGTCGCGGCGGCCGCCACCGTGCTGTATCTGTTGCTGCCCGAGGCGCCACCGTTCGGCGCGTTCCTGCTGGTGTACCTGCTGGCCCTGGCGGCCGGCGTGCTCAGCCATGTACCGGGTGGCGTCGGCGTGTTCGAGGCCATCCTGCTGGCCGCGTTCGCCGACAAGCTGGGGGCCGCGCCGCTGGCCGCCGCCCTGCTGCTCTATCGCCTGATCTACGTGTTGCTGCCGATGCTGGTGGCGTGCGTCCTGCTGCTGGTCAACGAGGCACAACGGCTGTTCCAGACGCGCCAGACGTTACGCGCCGCCTCGGGCTTCGCCGCGCCGATCCTGGCGGTGCTGGTGTTCCTGTCGGGCGTGGTACTGCTGTTTTCCGGCGTGACCCCGGAGATCGACACCCGGCTGGAGCACATCGGCTTCCTGATCCCCCATCGCCTGGTGGATGCCTCGCACTTTGGCGCCAGCCTGGTGGGCGTATTGTGCCTGCTGCTCGCCCAAGGCCTGCGCCGGCGCCTGTCCGCCGCCTGGATGCTGACCACCGTGTTGCTCCTGATGGGTGCCCTGCTTTCGCTGCTCAAGGGCTTCGACTGGGAAGAAGCCACGTTGCTGACCCTGACCGCCGCCCTGCTGGCAGTGTTCCGGCGCTCGTTCTATCGCCCCAGTCGCCTGACTGAGCTGCCCTTCTCGCCACTGTTCCTGATCGCCAGCCTCTGCGTGCTCGGCGCCTCGATCTGGCTGCTGCTGTTTGCCTACCAGGACGTGCCCTACAGCCACCAACTGTGGTGGCAGTTCACCCTCGACGCCGACGCCCCGCGCGGTTTGCGCTCCCTGCTGGGGGCCGCGGTGCTGCTGGTGGTGGTGTCCCTGACCTGGCTGCTGCGCACCGCACGGCCGGTGATCCACTTGCCGACCCCGGAAGAACTGGAGCGCGCCAGGACGATCCTCATGGCCTCGTCACAGCCCGACGGCGGCCTGGCACTGACCGGCGACAAGGCGCTGCTGTTCCATCCCAACGACGCGGCGTTCCTGATGTACGCGCGCCGCGGCCGCAGCCTGGTGGCGTTGTATGACCCGATCGGCCCCACCCAGCAACGGGCCGAGATGATCTGGCAGTTTCGCGACCTGTGCGACATCCACCATGCCCGCCCGGTGTTCTACCAGGTGCGCGCCGAAAACCTGCCCTACTACATGGACATCGGCCTGACAGCGATCAAGCTCGGTGAAGAAGCGCGGGTCGACCTCAAGCGCTTCGATCTCGAGGCCAAGGGCAAGGAGATGAAGGATCTGCGCTACACCTGGAACCGTGGCAGCCGCGACGGCCTGTCGCTGGAAATCCACGAGCCGGGCCAGGCGCCGATGGATGAGCTCAAGGTCATTTCCGATGCCTGGCTGACCGGCAAGAACGTGCGCGAGAAGGGCTTCTCCCTGGGCCGCTTCAGCGACGACTACCTCAAGCATTTCCGCATCGCGGTGATTCGCTTCGAGGGTCGCCCGGTGGCGTTCGCCAACCTGCTGGAAACCCACAGCCATGAACTGGCCAGCCTCGACCTGATGCGCGCTCACCCCGAGGCACCGAAACTGACCATGGAATTCATGATGGTCGGCCTGATCCAGCATTATAAGAACCATGATTTCGCCCGTTTCAGCCTGGGCATGGTCCCACTGTCGGGCCTGCAACCGCGTCGTGGCGCGCCGTTGACCCAGCGCCTGGGCTCGATGGTGTTCCGCCGCGGCGAGCAGCTCTACAACTTCCAGGGGCTGCGCCGCTTCAAAGACAAATTCCAGCCTGACTGGGAACCTCGCTACATGGCCGTGCCCGCCGGACTCGATCCGCTGGTGGCCCTGGCCGATACCGCCGCCCTGATTGCAGGCGGCCTGACTGGACTGGTGAAACGCTGATGATGCAACGCTCCTGGCGATACGTAGTGGCCGCCCTGCTGGTGCTGGCGGTGATTCTCGGTGGCGGTTACTGGTACTGGAACCGCCCTGCCCCACAACCCACCCTGGAACAACTGACGCCCGCCGAGGGCGCCGCGATGACCCGGGTCATTCCCGGCACCAAGCCCCGTGCCCAGGTGCTGGTGGCGGTCAACGAAGACCAGAAGCTCAGCGACAGCCAACTGACGACCCTCAGCCGCAGCGGCTCGGCCCAGATTGTCCAGGTGATCCTACCCAAGGACTGCATGCAGCAAGGGCGTGCCTTGCAAGCGGGCCTGCGCGAGCTCCAAGGCCCGGCCACGCTGGTCAGCGGCATCGGCCCGGGTGCCGTGCTCGCCTGGCGCTGGCTGGCCGAGCAGAAGGACGACGACGTCAAGGCCGTGTCGGTGGACCTGGCCCTGGAAAAACCCGGCTGCACCCACCTGCTGCCGAAAAGCGCGGCCCACGGCCACTGGCTGGTGGCCTGGAACGACAACCCCGACGACACCAGCGCCGGTTTCGTACGGGACCAGAAGAATGCCGAAACCAGCATCAGCGACTACGACATCAGCCTGCCGCAAGTGCTGAACAACGAACTGCGCAAGATCCTGGTCGGCGCCGACAAGGGCAAGGGTGGCCTGGCCATCCCGGTGGTCGAAGTGCCCGCCAGCCAGGCACGGGACACCGTGACCCTGTTCCTTTCCGGCGACGGCGGCTGGCGCGACCTGGACCGCGACGTGGCCGATGAAATGGCCAAGATCGGCTACCCGGTGGTCGGCATCGATACCCTGCGTTACTACTGGCAGCACAAGAGCCCCGAGCAGAGTGCGGTGGACCTCGCCGAGCTGATGCAGCATTACCGCCAGATCTGGGGCACCAAGCGTTTCATCCTCACCGGCTATTCCTTTGGCGCCGACGTGCTGCCGGCGATCTACAATCGTCTGCCAGCCACCGAGCAGCAGCGGGTCGATGCGATTATCCTGCTGGCCTTCGCCCGCACCGGCAGTTTCGAGATCGAGGTCGAGGGCTGGCTTGGCAACGCCGGCACCGAAGCCGCCACCGGCCCGGAAATGGCCAAGCTGCCGGCCGAGAAAGTGGTGTGCATCTACGGTGGCGAAGAAGCCGACGAAAGTGGCTGCACCGACAAGACCGCCGTGGGCGAAGCCATCAAGCTGCCTGGTGGCCATCACTTCGACGAGAACTACCCGGCCCTGGCCAAGCGGCTGATCGACGAGATCAACAAGCGCCAGAACGCGACAACGTCCGAGCAGTGAGCTGATCGAGCCCGACAAAAAAGCCCTTGCCGTCCTAGGACCGCAAGGGCTTTTTATATATAGCGCATGCTTTTGTGGCGAGGGGATTTATCCCCGTCCGAGTGCAAAGCACTCGCTTGTTTTTCGCCGACATTGAGGGTTGCTTCGCAACCCAACGGGGATAAATCCCCTCGCCACAGATAAACCTCCTCACCACAAAAGTACATCTTGTCCTGATAAAACAGTTCGTCACAGCGTCCACAAATAAGCCCCCGCTGCCGCAAGACAACGGGGGCTTATTGTGGATCGGAGCTACATCTCGACCTGCGTCCCCAGCTCGATCACCCGGTTCACCGGCAGGTTGAAGAAGCGCAGGTTGCCGTTCGCGTTCTTCAGCAAGAAGGCGAACAGCAATTCGCGCCAGCGGGCCATGCCCTCGAGCTTGGAGGCGATGACCGTCTCGCGGCTGAGGAAGTAGGTGGTGCGCATCGGGCTGAAGTCCAGGTCATCCAGATGGCAGAGCTTGAGCGCCAGCGGCACATCCGGCTCGTCGGTGAAGCCAAAGTGCAGGATCACCCGGAAGAACCCTTCACCATAGGCATCGACCTCGAAGCGCCGTTGCGGCGGAACCCGGGGAATGTCTTCGTAGACCACCGTCAGCAACACCACCTGCTCGTGCAGCACCTGGTTATGCAGCAGGTTGTGCAACAGCGCATGGGGCACCGCGTCGGACCGCGCGGTCAGGAACACGGCGGTGCCCTGCACACGGTGCGGTGGCTGCACGCGGATGCTGCTGATGAAGATCGGCAACGGCAGCGCGCCTTCGTCCAGACGCTCCACCAGCAACTGCTTGCCGCGCTTCCAAGTGGTCATCAGCACGAACAGGGCAATACCGGCAACAACCGGGAAGGCGCCGCCCTGGATGATCTTCGGCACGTTGGCGGCAAAATACAGGCCGTCCACCAGGAGAAAACCGAGCAACACCGGCACCGCCAACAGCGGTGGCCACTTCCACAACAGCAGCATCACGGCCGAGACCAGGATCGTGGTCATCAACATGGTGCCGGTCACCGCCACGCCATAGGCCGAGGCCAGGGCACCGGAGGACTCAAAGCCCAGCACCAGCAGGACCACGCCCACCATCAGCGACCAGTTCACCGCGCCGATGTAGATCTGGCCTTGTTCGGCGCTGGAGGTGTGCTGGATGTACATGCGCGGGATGTAGCCGAGCTGGATCGCCTGGCGCGTCAGGGAAAACGCCCCGGAAATCACGGCTTGCGAAGCGATCACCGTGGCCAGGGTCGACAGGCCCACCAACGGGATCAACGCCCAGCTTGGCGCCAACAGGTAGAACGGGTTGCGCGCCGCTTCCGGGTCGCCCAGCAGCAATGCACCCTGACCGAAGTAGTTGAGCACCAGCGCCGGCAGCACCAGGATGAACCAGGCGCGTGCGATCGGTTTGCGACCGAAATGGCCCATGTCGGCGTATAGCGCTTCGGCGCCGGTCAGCGCCAGCACCACGGCACCGAGGATTGCCACGCCCATGCCGGGATGCACGAGGAAGAAACGCACGGCCCAGGCCGGGTTAACCGCCTGCAGCACTTCCGGGTGCTGGCTGATGCCATAGACCCCCAGGGCGCCGAGCACCAGGAACCAGGTCACCATGATCGGGCCGAACAGGATGCCGATCCGCGCCGTACCGTGACGCTGGATAATGAAAAGCCCCACCAGCACCACCAACGACAGCGGCACCACCCAGTGGTCGATGCCCTCGAACGCCAGGCCAAGGCCTTCGATCGCCGAGAGCACGGAGATCGCCGGGGTGATCATGCTGTCGCCGTAGAACAGCGCTGCGCCGATCAGGCCGCAGATCACCAGAAAGGTCCGCAACCGCGCCCGCCCCGCTGCGGCCCGCCGTGCCAGGGCAGTGAGCGCCATGATCCCACCCTCGCCCTGGTTGTCGGCCCGCAGGACGAACATCATGTACTTGATCGACACGACCCAGATCAGCGACCAGAAGATCAACGACAGGATGCCCAGCACGCCGTCATGGTTGACCGCCACGCCGTAGCCGCCGGAAAACACTTCTTTGAGGGTGTACAAGGGACTTGTGCCGATGTCGCCATAAACCACTCCGACCGCCGCCACCAGCATGCTCAGCGGCTTCGCTGCCGAATGCTCGGCACCCGCCGCCTGACTACTTGCATGACCCATCCAACACTCCTGATTCCCAGACCTGTCTGCTTGAACGAAAGCACTCTGCTACCTGACGCAGCATGCACTGTTTAACATCTCGTAACAGGTGTTTTGTTGACTGTAAAAACCGGTAAAGCGCAAAGGCGCGAAGCATAGCGCAGCACTCGTCGTTTTTCCCGGTATAAAGCTGGTCAACGGCCTCGTCCACCGCTAGAATTGCGCACTTTTTGATCAGAGGCGCGTCAGGCGTCCTGTCTCGGCAAGAGACGATCCCCCTACACCGAGGTTAGACATGTCCACCACTACCGCGCCAGCCAACCCGAAGGTTGGCTTCGTTTCCCTGGGTTGCCCGAAGGCTCTGGTCGACTCCGAGCGCATCCTGACCCAGCTGCGCATGGAAGGCTATGACGTCGTGTCCACGTACCAGGACGCCGACGTGGTAGTGGTCAACACTTGTGGCTTCATCGATTCGGCCAAGGCCGAGTCCCTGGAAGTGATCGGCGAAGCCATCAAGGAAAACGGCAAAGTCATCGTCACCGGCTGCATGGGCGTGGAAGAAGGCAACATCCGCGAAGTGCACCCCAGCGTGCTGGCGGTGACCGGCCCGCAGCAGTACGAGCAGGTGGTCAACGCCGTGCACGAGGTGGTGCCCCCGAAACAGGACCATAACCCGCTGATCGACCTGGTGCCGCCGCAAGGCATCAAGCTGACCCCGCGCCACTATGCCTACCTGAAGATTTCCGAAGGCTGCAACCACAGCTGCAGCTTCTGCATCATCCCGTCGATGCGCGGCAAGCTGGTGAGCCGCCCGGTGGGCGACGTGCTCGATGAAGCCCAGCGCCTGGTCAAGGCCGGCGTCAAGGAACTGCTGGTAATTTCCCAGGACACCAGCGCCTACGGCGTCGACGTGAAGTACCGCACCGGGTTCTGGAACGGCGCGCCGGTGAAAACCCGCATGACCGAACTGTGCGAGGCCCTCAGCACCCTCGGCGTCTGGGTTCGCCTGCATTACGTCTACCCGTACCCGCACGTCGACGAACTGATCCCGCTGATGGCCGCCGGCAAGATCCTGCCGTACCTGGACATCCCGTTCCAGCACGCCAGCCCGAAAGTGCTCAAGGCCATGAAACGCCCGGCGTTCGAAGACAAGACCCTGGCCCGGATCAAGAACTGGCGGGAAATCTGCCCGGAGCTGATCATCCGCTCCACGTTCATCGTCGGCTTCCCCGGCGAAACCGAAGAAGACTTCCAGTACCTGCTGGATTGGCTGACCGAAGCCCAGCTCGACCGCGTCGGCTGCTTCCAGTACTCCCCGGTCGAAGGCGCGCCCGCCAACGACCTGAACCTGGACGTGGTGCCGGACGACGTCAAGCAGGACCGCTGGGAACGCTTCATGGCGCACCAGCAGGCCATCAGCTCGGCCCGCCTGCAAATGCGCATCGGCCGTGAGATCGAAGTGCTGGTGGATGAAGTCGACGAACAGGGAGCCGTGGGCCGCTGCTTCTTCGACGCCCCGGAAATCGACGGCAACGTCTTCATCGACAACGGCAGCCACCTCAAGCCAGGCGACAAGGTCTGGTGCAAGGTGACCGACGCCGATGAGTACGACTTGTGGGCTGAGCAGATCAACTGATCGAGCCACTGCAATACCTTGTGGGAGCGGGCTTGCTCGCGAAAGCGGCGTATCAGTTAACCGTCATTTCGACTGACACACCGCCTTCGCGGGCAAGCCCGCTCCCACAATTTTTTGAAACCCGGTAAAAATTGAAAAGCCCCGCCCTTGCGACAAGATGCGGGGCTTTTTTACGGCTATCGTATGGAGAACATCAGGTCATCCAGCACAAGGAACAGGCGGGCATGCGGCAGCATTCGGTCATCCATACACCGAAATCGAGCGATTACCAGGAACTGACCCAGGTATGGGAGGCATCGGTGCGCGCGACCCATGACTTCCTGCCGGACAGCTACATCGAGTTGCTCAAGAACCTGGTGCTCACCCGCTACCTGGACGCGGTGATGCTCATTTGCACCCGGGACACCCGCCAACGGATTACCGGCTTCGCCGGCGTGGCGGCCGGCAAGATCGAAATGCTCTTCATCGACCCGCAACACCGCGGCCAGGGCCTGGGCAAGCAATTGCTGCACTACGCCATGGAACACCTGAACGCCGACGAGCTGGACGTCAACGAGCAGAACCCCCAGGCCCTGGGTTTCTATCTCAAGCAAGGTTTCGAAGTCATCGGCCGCTCGGAACGGGACGGCATGAACCAGCCCTACCCGTTGCTGCACATGCGCTACAAGCAATCCGACCTGAAGGCCCGACGCGGCTAAAAGCCACACAGCGCAAATGGACCCGCGATTAACCGGCGCCAGGCAGGTACAATGCCCACCCTCTTTTTGTTACGGCCCTGTCATGACTGACCCGATTCGTCTCTCCAAACGCCTCATCGAACTCGTCGGCTGTTCTCGTCGCGAGGCTGAGCTGTTCATCGAGGGCGGCTGGGTCACCGTGGACGGTGAAGTGATCGATGAACCGCAGTTCAAGGTCACCACCGAAAAGGTCGCGCTCGACCCCGAGGCCAAGGCCACCGCGCCGGAGCCGGTCACCCTGCTGCTGAACGTTCCCGCCGGCCTGGACGTCGACACCGCCATGGCATCCCTGGGACCGCAGACCCTGAGCGAAGAACATCGCTTCGGCAAGCGGCCGCTCAAGGGCCACTTCCTGCGCCTGACCGCCAGCGCCGACCTGCAAGCCAATGCCAGCGGGCTGCTGGTGTTCACCCAGGATTGGAAAGTCCTGCGCAAGCTCACCGCCGATGCCGCCAAGATCGAACAGGAATACGTAGTGGAAGTCGAAGGCGAGATGGTCGCCCACGGCCTCAACCGCCTGAACCATGGCCTGACCTACAAGGGCAAGGAGCTGCCGGCGGTCAAGGCCAGTTGGCAGAACGAAAACCGTCTGCGCTTCGCCATGAAGAACCCGCAACCGGGCGTGATCGCGCTGTTCTGCCAGGCCGTCGGCCTCAAGGTGGTCGCCATGCGCCGCATTCGCATCGGCGGCGTGTCCATCGGCAAGGTGCCGCTGGGCCAATGGCGTTACCTGTCCGCAAAAGAAAAGTTCTAATTCTACGGCGCCGCACCGAGCCGGGCGCCCACTGCCGATTGATCAGGATTGCACACATGATTCACAACGACGTACTGCGCAGCGTGCGCTACATGCTCGACATCAGCGACAAGAAAGTCATCGAGATCATCAAGCTCGGCGGCCTGGAAGTGGCCCTGGCGGATCTGGCCGGCTACCTCAAGAAAGACGAGGAAGAAGGCTTCGTGTTCTGCCCTGACGAGGTCATGGCGCACTTTCTCGATGGCCTGGTGATCTTCAAGCGTGGCAAGGACGACAGCCGTCCACCGCAACCGATCGAAGTGCCGGTGACCAACAACATCATCCTCAAGAAGCTGCGAGTGGCCTTCGAGCTGAAGGAAGACGACATGCACGCCATCCTCAAGGCGGCCGACTTCCCGGTTTCCAAGCCGGAACTGAGCGCGCTGTTCCGCAAGTTCGGCCACACCAACTACCGCCCGTGTGGCGACCAGTTGCTGCGCAACTTCCTCAAGGGCCTGACGCTGCGCGTCAGAGCTTAAACAACAGTTCCAAGCTTCAAGCTGCAAGCTTTTCACTTGCAGCTTGGAACTTGAAGCTTGAGGCCGCAATGACCTATAACGTCTCCCCCATCGGCTTCGTCCGCTCCTGTTTCAAGGAGAAGTTCGCCATCCCCCGGCAACCGCAGCTGGCCCCCGCCGCACGCGGCGTGCTGGAGCTGGTGGCGCCGTTCGACCTGGGGGATGCGGTGCAGGGCCTGGAGCAGGTCAGCCATGTCTGGCTGCTGTTCCTGTTCCACCAGGCCCTGGAAGACAAGCCGCGATTGAAAGTGCGCCCGCCGCGCCTGGGTGGCAACAAGTCGATGGGCGTGTTCGCCACCCGTGCGACCCATCGCCCCAACGGCATCGGCCAGTCGGTGGTGAAGCTGGAACGGGTAGAAGCCGGGCGCCTGTGGATCTCGGGCATCGACCTGCTGGACGGTACTCCCGTGCTGGACATCAAGCCCTACGTGCCCTATGCCGACATCATCGACTGCGCGTCCAACGGCATCGCCAGTGCGGCGCCTGAATTGATTCCAGTGCAGTGGGCGGACACTGCCCTGCTTCAAGCCCACGAGCACGCCACGCGTCTGGGAGAGCCCCTGGTGGAGCTGATTGAGCAGTGCCTGGCCCAAGACCCGCGCCCGGCGTACCAGATGCCTACCGCCGAACGGGAATATGGCGCGCAATTCTGGGACCTGGACGTTCGTTGGCATTACCCGCAGGCGGGGTTGATTCGGGTGTTGGAAGTGGTTCCGGCGAAACCGTAAACACCAGAAACGAAAAAGCCCGCGCGGCCTTTATCAGGCGGCGCGGGCTTTTTTGCGGGTAACTGTTGGATCGAGTCGCTGCAATCGCGAGCAAGCTCGCTCCCACACTTGATCTGGGTTGTTCACCAAATATGACTCAACACAAACCCTGTGGGAGCGAGCTTGCTCGCGATAGCGATCTATCAGGCTCCACAAATACAGCTTACTTCTCTACAAACGCCCGCTCGATCAAATAATCACCCGGCTCGCGCATACGCGGCGAAACGGTCAGGCCGAAGCTGTTGAGCACTTCGCTGGTCTCGTCGAGCATGCTCGGGCTGCCGCACAGCATGGCGCGGTCGTCCTGCGGGTTGATCGGCGGCAGGCCGATGTCCCGGAACAGCTTGCCGCTGCGCATCAGGTCGGTCAGGCGGCCTTCGTTCTCGAACGGCTCGCGGGTCACGGTCGGGTAGTAGATCAGCTTCTCGCGCAGCGCTTCGCCGAAGAACTCGTTCTGCGGCAAGTGCTCGGTGATGAATTCGCGGTAGGCGACTTCATTGACGTAGCGAACGCCGTGGCACAGGATCACCTTTTCGAAACGCTCGTAGGTTTCCGGATCCTGGATGACGCTCATGAACGGCGCCAGGCCGGTGCCGGTGCTGAGCAGGTACAGATGCTTGCCAGGCTTGAGATCGTCCAGCACCAGGGTGCCGGTGGGTTTCTTGCTGATGATGATCTCGTCGCCTTCCTTCAGGTGCTGCAACTGGGAAGTCAGCGGACCGTCGGGAACCTTGATGCTGAAGAATTCGAGATGCTCTTCCCAGTTCGGGCTGGCGATCGAGTAAGCGCGCATAAGCGGGCGGCCGTTGGGCTGCTGCAGGCCGATCATCACGAACTGACCGTTCTCGAAGCGCAGGCCCGGATCGCGGGTGCACTTGAAGCTGAACAGTGTGTCGTTCCAGTGATGAACACTGAGGACACGCTCGTGGTTCATGTTGCTCATGTACGGGGACTCCTGGGAATGTTGCCTGCGTCGTCAAGGTGCGCAATTGCATCGCATTCTAATGGCGACGACAATATCTGTTAACTGAATTATTAAGATAAGGGTTATCGGTTATATAGATATGCGATTTACTCTACGTCAACTTCAAGTCTTCGTCGCCGTCGCCCAGCAAGAGAGCGTGTCTCGCGCTGCGGGCCTGCTCAACCTGTCGCAATCGGCGGCCAGCACTTCCATCACCGAACTGGAGCGGCAATCGAGCTGCCAACTGTTCGACCGTGCCGGCAAGCGCCTGAGCCTCAACGCCCTCGGCAAACAACTGCTGCCCCAAGCCGTAGCGCTGCTGGACCAGGCCAAGGAGATCGAAGACCTGCTCAACGGCAAGTCCGGTTTCGGCTCCTTGGCGGTCGGCGCGACCCTGACCATCGGCAATTACCTGGCGACCCTGCTGATCGGCGGCTTCATGCAGCGTCATCCGGAAAGCCAGGTGAAGCTGCATGTGCAGAACACTGCCAATATCGTGCACCAAGTGGCCCATTATGAAATTGATCTGGGTCTAATCGAAGGCGATTGCAACCACCCGGACATCGAGGTGCAGAGCTGGGTCGAGGATGAACTGGTGGTGTTCTGCGCGCCGCAGCACCCCCTGGCCAAGCGCGGTCAGGCGAGCATGGAGGAGCTGACCCACGAAGCGTGGATATTGCGCGAACAGGGGTCGGGCACGCGGCTGACCTTCGACCAGGCCATGCGTCATCATCGCAGCGCGCTGAACATTCGCCTGGAACTGGAACACACCGAGGCGATCAAGCGCGCCGTGGAGTCGGGCCTGGGCATCGGCTGCATTTCTCGCCTGGCCCTGCGCGACGCCTTCCGCCGTGGCAGCCTGGTGGCCGTGGAAACCCCGGACATGGACCTGGCAAGGCAGTTCTACTTCATCTGGCACAAGCAGAAGTACCAGACCTCGGCCATGCGTGAATTCCTGGAGCTGTGCCGAGCCTTCACCGCCGGGGTCCAGCGCAGCGACGAGATCGTGCTGCCGGCCATTGCCTGAAGGGTTAAAGCAGGATCACGCCCCACACCAGGGCGATCATCGTCAGGGCGACGAGTTGGGCAGCGCTGCCCATGTCCTTGGCGTTTTTCGACAAGGGGTGCAGTTCCAGGGAAATGCGGTCGATCGCCGCTTCCACTGCCGAGTTGAGCAGCTCCACGATCAATGCCAACAGGCAGACCGCGATCAACAGCGCCTGCTCGACCCGGCTGACGTTCAGGAAGAACGACAACGGGATCAGCACGACATTGAGCAGCACCAACTGACGGAAAGCCGCTTCACCGACAAACGCGGCGCGCAGCCCGTCCAGGGAATAGCCGGAGGCGTTGAGGATGCGTTTCAGGCCGGTTTGGCCTTTAAAAGGTGACATAGCGTAGGCACTGATCGAAAAGGAGTGGAGAAGCTA
The DNA here is from genome assembly GCF_036693845.1 of Pseudomonas sp. MS646. Taxonomy (NCBI): domain Bacteria; kingdom Pseudomonadati; phylum Pseudomonadota; class Gammaproteobacteria; order Pseudomonadales; family Pseudomonadaceae; genus Pseudomonas; species Pseudomonas sp. MS646. The sequence goes on along the minus strand of NZ_CP144763.1, from coordinate 1,347,951 downwards.
ATTCAAGTCCGGTCAAAAAAGCGTGAAGCCGTCCTTCAAGCCTGCGGCGAAATTGACTCAAGTTGTTGCAAAAGCAAGGCCGCCTGGGTCCGGGTGCGCACGTTCAGCTTGCGAAAGATCGCCGTGACGTGGGCCTTGATGGTGGCCTCCGACACGTTCAGCTCATAGGCGATCTGCTTGTTCAGCAGCCCCTCGCACACCATGGTCAATACCCGGAACTGCTGTGGCGTGAGGCTGGCCAGGCCCTCGCTGGCGGCCTTGGCCTCTTCGGAGACGCTCACGGCTTCGAATGCCTGCGATGGCCAGGACACATCGCCATCGAGCACCGCCTTCACGGCCTTCTGGATCATCTCCAGGGAACTGGACTTGGGAATGAACCCACTGGCTCCGAATTCGCGCGCCTTGACCATCACCGAAGCTTCTTCCTGGGCCGAAACCATCACCACGGGAATCTGCGGGTATTGGCCGCGCAACAGCACCAGGCCTGAAAAACCATAGGCACCTGGCATATTCAGGTCCAGCAGGACGAGATCCCAGTCAGCCTTTTCAGTCAGCCGGGCTTCCAGCTCCGCGATACTGGCCACCTCCGTCAACCGGACATCCGGGCCGAGGCCCAGGGTCACTGCCTGACGCAACGCGCTGCGAAAGAGCGGGTGGTCGTCGGCAATCAGGATTTCGTATGTGGCCATTTTTTCAATGATCCTGTTTTTAATGGCGGGCCGATGCATTCGCGCCCTGCCAAAACAACTCAAGTCCACAGGGGCACATTTAGCGCCAAACACAGCATCTTAGCCGTTGGCCGCACCCGGGTCGGCGCCAAGCATGCCCAGCGAAGCCGGGGTGGTCAAGCAGCACGGCCGCCCCTGCGTCCAGTATGGGCCACTATTGCGCCAATACGGCAGGTGCAGTGCGAATGAAGGGCTGCAACTCGGCGTGGGCCGGGGTCGAGACATTCACCGCCTGCTGGCGCTTGGCCCCCAGGTAGTGCTGGCTGAACACGTCGAAATAAGCGTCCAGGGCCGACGCGGCATCGCTGTCCCCTGCCAGTTCCAGGCACAACGCCGCGACCTCGGCGGTGCACAGGTGCTCGCTGCGGGTCGAACGGCGCAAGCGGTAGCGCGACAACCGGTCGGGCAGCAGGCTCAGGATCGGCAGCCGGTCGAAGTACGGGCTCTTGCGAAAAATCTTCCGCGCTTCCGTCCAGGTGGCGTCCAGCAGGATGAACAACGGGCGCCTGGCGTGATCGAGGTCAACTGTGTGGGTCACCCGGGAAGGCTCGACGTACTCGCCCGGAAACACCAGGTAGGGTTGCCATTGCGGGTCGTTCAGCAGCGCCAGCAGTTGTTTGTCGACCTCGGTACGCGACCAGATGAACGCGTGATTGTCGCGCACCACGTCGGCAATCAGCCAACCGGTGTTGCTCGGCTTGAACACTTCCTTGTTGGTCATGATCAGGCAGACCCCGGAACGGGTCTCGACAGTCGGCCGCCAGGCACACAGGCAATGACTCTCGATCACCCGGCAGGCGCTGCAACGGGGAGCCCGCCAGCCACGAGCCTGGAGCGGCTTGATGCCTTCATCGATACGCTGGTCGCGCAGGCAGGCGACGGCGTTGGGGGCATGTTTCATCGGGGACGACACCGACGTACAAGGGAACTGGACACGAACAACACTCGGCAGGGCAATAAAGGCCGGCAGTCTACCAGAGCGCGCAAGCCTGTACCGTCCACCCTGGCTCCCCTATAATTCCCGGCCACTGAACGCACAGTCATGTGATCGGTCGAACCAACCGTCACTGAACCAGGAGAGTTTCATGCTGCGCCTTATCGTCCCTACCGTTGCCGTTCTGCTGGCGACGTCCTTCAGCGCTCAGGCTGCCTCGCTGAAAGAACTCGAACTGAACAAGATGCTGCAGAACGTTGCCAAGGAAAGCAGCATCGGTACGCCGCGGGCGATCAACGAAGATATTCTCGACCAAGGCTACACCGTCGAAGGCACCGAGCTGATCAACCACCTCAGTGTGCAGAGCAGCCACGCCCAGAAAATGCGTGCAGACCCCAAGGCCGTGTATTTCCAGCTGGGTTCCACGGTGTGCACCAACCCGGGTTTCCGTAAGCTGATGGCCAAGGGCGCGACGATGCGTTACGAGTTTACCGAGGTCAAGACCAACCGCCCGGTCGCCACGGAACGCTTCCAGGAATCGGATTGCCCGAAAGCGACCAAGCCGAAGAAGTAACCCTGCCGGCCCCGTGGCCTGTAGGCATCAACCACACAGGCCACTGTCGCGCCGCTGCTCATCATCGGCGCGCAACTCCTCCACCAGCGCCTGTAGGTAGCGCGAGCGCCAGGCCCGCCCTTCCAACCGGCGGCAGCACTCTTCCTCCAGGCCCACTCGATTGGCCTGGGCCGACTCCAGCAGCATCAGATACAACTGCCTGTCGAGTTCCAGTGTCACCCTCATCTTTCACGCCTCCCTGCACGATCCGTCCTCAATCCACCGCGTGGCACCCAGCCCTGGGCATCTGCTTGCATGGGCACGCTTGATATTCAGTAAATCAGAGCCCTGTACGCCTGGCTGGTCATCTGACGAGCGGCGCAGCGCATCCATGCCTACATCCAGCGGTTGCCAACTGTCACTTTTGAGCGCCATGATCAAGACAGCAACGATCGGGGCGAGGATCTGGATTCGTCCTGCCAAGAAGGAGAAGTTGAATGCCTTATAAACCGAATGACCTGCTCAGTCGTCATTTTGAAAACCACGGCCACGACCTCATCCACAAGGTTGAAGAACAGCTCAACCTGGTCTCACCCAACAGCCCGAACCTTCCCATCTATCGCGACATGATCCTGACCGTACTGCGTATGGCACAGGAAGATCACAACCGCTGGAATGCCAAGATCACCCTCCAGGCACTGCGGGAACTGGAACATGCCTTCCGCACGCTCGAACAGTTCAAGGGACGGCGCAAGGTGACCGTCTTCGGCTCGGCTCGGACGCCGATCGAGCATCCCCTGTACGGCCTGGCCCGGGAACTCGGGGTGGCGCTGGCGCGCTCGGACATGATGGTCATCACCGGTGCCGGCGGCGGCATCATGGCGGCGGCCCATGAAGGCGCGGGACGCGACCACAGCCTGGGGTTCAACATCACCCTGCCATTCGAACAGCACGCCAACCCGACCGTCGAAGGCACGCCGAACCTGCTGCCGTTCCACTTCTTCTTCACCCGCAAACTGTTCTTCGTCAAGGAAGCCGACGCGCTGGTGCTCTGCCCGGGCGGCTTCGGCACGCTGGATGAAGCCCTTGAGGTATTGACGCTGGTGCAGACCGGCAAGAGCCCGCTGGTGCCGGTGGTCCTGCTGGACATGCCGGGCGGCAAGTTCTGGCAAGGCGCCCTGGATTTCATCCGTGAACAACTGGAGGAGAACCGCTACATCCTGCCCACGGACATGAAACTGATGCGCCTGGTGTACAACGCCGAAGACGCCGTGGAGGAGATCAACCAGTTCTATCGCAACTTCCACTCCAGCCGCTGGCTCAAGCACCAGTTCGTGATTCGCATGAACCACAAGCTCAGCGAACAGGCGCTCCAACAGATGCAGGTGGCCTTCGCCGACCTGTGCCTCAATGACTGCTTTCATCAGCATGACTACAGCGACGAAGAACACGATGAGGCCCGCTTCAGCCATCTGACGCGACTGGCCTTTACCTTCAACGCCCGCGATCACGGTCGTTTGAGGGAACTGGTGGACTACATCAACCTGGCAGAGAACTGGGCCGAACCCACCCAGAAGGTCCAACCCCTTACATGGGAGCCGATCAAGGCGACTTGAGCCCATAAAAAAAAGCCCGCTATCGAAATAGCGGGCCTTTGTGTTCAATCATCCAGACCGCGACCGCTGAACAAACGGTTGATCATCTCCATGGAATACCCCCGATACGCCAGAAATCGCCCTTGCTTGGCGCGTTCCCGTGCATCGATGGGCAAATGCCCGGAAAACTTGCGGCGCCAGGTGTCCGCCAATTGCTCTTGCCAATCGATACCGCTTTCGCGCAGGGCGAGTTCGATATCGGGGCGTTGCAAACCCCGTTGGCTCAGCTCCTCGCGAATTCGCAACGGACCGTAACCGGAGCGGGCGCGATACGAGACAAAGCTTTCAAGGTAGCGAGCTTCCGACAGCAGGCCTTCCTCGGTCAAACGGTCGAGGGCCGTGTCGATCAATTCATCGGGCGCTCCGCGCTGACGCAGCTTACGCGTCAGCTCGACCCGCCCGTGCTCGCGCCTGGCAAGCAGATCCATCGCCGTTCGCCGCACCGCGACGAGGGTATCGAGTACGACGGTCATCGAATCGATCAGATGTCAGCGTCAGCCAGGTCGTCAGCGGTCTCGCGGCTGGCCACTGCCTTGACGTCGGCAACCGGGCTCAGCAGCTTGTCGCGCAGTTGCTTCTCGAGGGCCGCAGCGACTTCCGGGTTGTCCGCCAGGAATTTGGCCGAGTTGGCCTTGCCCTGACCGATCTTGGTGCCGTTGTAGGCGTACCACGCACCGGACTTCTCGACGAAACCGTGCAACACACCCAGGTCGATCATTTCGCCATTGAGGTAGATGCCCTTGCCGTAGAGGATCTGGAACTCGGCCTGACGGAACGGCGAAGCCACCTTGTTCTTCACAACCTTGACGCGGGTTTCGCTGCCGACCACTTCGTCGCCTTCTTTCACCGCGCCAGTACGGCGGATGTCCAGGCGAACCGAGGCGTAGAATTTCAGCGCGTTACCGCCGGTCGTGGTTTCCGGGCTGCCGAACATCACGCCGATCTTCATGCGGATCTGGTTGATGAAGATCACCAGGCAGTTGGCGTTCTTGATGTTACCGGTGATCTTGCGCAGGGCCTGGGACATCAGGCGAGCCTGGAGGCCCACGTGCATGTCGCCCATTTCACCTTCGATTTCAGCTTTTGGCACCAGGGCGGCCACGGAGTCGACGATGATCACGTCAACCGCGTTGGAACGCACCAGCATGTCGGTGATTTCCAGGGCCTGTTCGCCGGTGTCCGGCTGGGAAACCAGCAGGTCGTCGACGTTGACGCCCAGCTTGCCGGCGTATTCCGGGTCCAGGGCGTGTTCGGCGTCGACGAAGGCGCAGGTCGCGCCGGCTTTCTGGGCCTGGGCGATCACGGACAGGGTCAGCGTGGTTTTACCGGACGACTCAGGGCCGTAGATTTCAACGATCCGGCCTTTTGGCAGGCCGCCGATGCCCAGCGCAATGTCCAGGCCCAGGGAGCCGGTGGAGATGGAAGGAATAGCCTGACGGTCTTGATCGCCCATACGCATTACGGCACCCTTGCCGAATTGACGTTCGATCTGACCCAAGGCCGCAGCCAAGGCTTTCTTCTTGTTGTCGTCCATTAAAGTCCTCACGTAATCAATAAGGCCTGGCGGCCAACACCTGTATAAGTAGCCAGTATTATTCCACAGGGATTGAAGATCGCCTACCCCTGATTTGAGATTTCTACCGAGGCATGCTGCAGCAGCCCCTCTAGCGCGGCCTTCACCGTTTGTCGGCGGACCTCATCGCGGTTGCCTGGGAAAAAGCGCTGCTCACTGATCACCGTCGCGCCAACGCCCCAGGCCAGCCATACGGTGCCCACCGGTTTGTGCGGTGAGCCCCCGTCGGGCCCGGCCACGCCGCTGACCGCCACGGCAAACCGCGCCAGGCTTTTATGCTGGGCGCCCTGGGCCATGGCCTCGACCACCTCGCGGCTGACCGCCCCCACCGTCTCGAACAAGCCGCTGGGTACATTCAGTTGCTGGGTCTTCTGGCGATTGGAATAAGTCACGTAACCGGCCTCGAACCAGGCCGAGCTCCCTGGGATCCGCGTGATCGCCTCGGCAATCCCGCCCCCGGTACAGGACTCGGCGGTGGTGACATGGGCATTGAGCAACTGCAAGCGCCGACCCAATTCAGCGGCCAGTTCGGTAATGTCGTCCACGGTGCTCTCCAGATTCGACGCGATGAAGGCCTACCGTACACGAGCGGTCGACGCTTGCAAGGCTCGCCGAATTACCGACCCAGGGCCCTGACGTAGGCCTGGCAAGCCTGCAGGGCGATCAATCCGCGGTCGCCGGCGTCGGTGATGGCGATAATTCGTTGAGCATGCGCCGGGTCAAGTCGGGCGCGTGGGGCGCCATGATCCATGCCGCTGGCGCCGGCGGCGGCAGGCAGCGCACAGCCACCGGGGGCATCGCTGGCGTCGAGGAGGACTGACAGCCGGACATCGGCAGTAGCAAGGCGATCGCGCAGGCGATCCTGGTCACGTTGGGCATCGCTCAAGGCTCGGTAGTGAGTTTGTTCGCTGGCGGCAAGCCGTTGTTCCAGGACGAGGCGCTTGTCTTGCTCGGCCTTGTGTTGCGTCGCTGCCGCCTGGGCCAATTGATTCAGCGTCTCGGCCCGGGACTGGGCCATTTGCGCCAACTGGCGGCCATAGCGCCAATCCTGGAGCCGCCACGCCAGGGCCGCCGGCCCACCGGCCAGCAGCATCAGCAAGGCAACGACGCCGAAGGTGCGCAAGGAAAACGGCATCAGGCCAAAGACTGGCATAGCACCGCCCTCGCCCGCGCCCAGAGCTGCAGACGATCCTGCAGGCCGTTCAAACCACCGTTGATGCGCCGGGTAATGCTGTTGAACTGGTCGCGATCGGCCAGCTCGTTCAAGCCGTTCTGCTCCCAGAACCAGGCGGCGGATTCGCTGGCCCATTGCGGCTGTTCAAGAAGCTCAGGCAAGGCCAGCAAACGTGCATCGCCAAACAGCCCCTGACTGCAGCGAAGATAATTGTCATGGCCGGTAATCTGGATCAGACCTCGGCCGCGATACTTCTGGCCGTCGCCGTCCGCCACCGGCGTATTGCCCAGGCGAGCGGCCAACGCGCCAGTGTCGTATTGGCTTAGATAGGCCTCGCTGCCGAGTTCGCGCACGTACCGTAACTGCCCCGACTCATGGCCGATCTGCGCCAAAAACGCAGCAATGCGTTTAGGCGTATCGATACGGTGGCGGGACATGGCGGTGTTGAGGGCTGGAATGAAAACGCCCGCTTGGGAGCGGGCGTTGGGCATGATGAGGGCAAGTTGTGCTTGTGTGATGTCCATAGCCTGACCATCGAAAAAACATTACTGAAATGGCGTCGCCAGCCAGGGCGGCGCAACAGGTCGGTGCTCGGCCGCCGGAAACAGCTCGTCCTGCGGCCACTCTCGCAGGGCACGTCGATAGGCCTGCAGTTGTGTGTACTGGGCCTGGTCCAGCGTTGTGCCGCCTCCGTCATCCATCTCATCGCGATCGCGAGCCACGAGCCGGTCGGTGGCGTTGAGCTGAGCATCGCGCCAGTGTGTCTCGCTGATGATTTGTGCCTCGACCTTGTTGACCAAACGCTCGGACAAGACCGGATGCCCGTTGGTATCCGACGCTATGGACCTGTTTAAAAAAGGCGCTGCGAACAACCCGTTGTAGGTGTGCTCCGAAATCTCGACGGCATCTTCAGGAAGCTTCCCGAAATGGTCGATGGAGTTGTAAAAGCCACCCGTGGATGGAGCGTAAAAAAGCAACATGACGATCTCCTTTTCAGTAGCCAATCGCCCGCCAGAGGCCAGTCCAGTTTGAGTAGGCGCCGTTATAGTCCCGACCATACAGCCTGAACTGACTCAGCGAAGCGATGGAGACACCGAAGGCCGCACAGGTGGGGCCCCCGTCGGTCACGGTGATGTTCCTGACGGCGTTGGGAAACGACATCGGAAACGTCACCAGCACACCATTGGCATCCGCGCCGCTCGATGAAACGCCCCATTGCTCGATCACGTAGCCCGTCGGGCTGGTGGTATCGGGAATCCGCTTCCAGCCATTGGGCTGCAACGATGAAGACGACATGGCCGAATACTTCAGGGCCGCCGTGCCGCCAATCAGGCGCCATTGGTTGCTGAGTTTGATGAAGGCTGCCGTTTCTCCCAGCCCAATGCTGATGACGCCCTCCGCGCCATTGGACCCGGACAATCTGTCGGCCGCCGAAGACGTTGAAACGGTTACGACGCCATTGCCCGCGTTGACAATCAGGACCGTAGCGCCCTGCAGGATTCCCGCGGTCGCTGGCAACTTGGCAGTCACCGGGGTTTCGCTGGCGAAGCTGGCGACGCCCCCCACATCCTTGAGCGTCAGCGTGGTACTGCCGGCATACACGTCAAAACCGCAATACTGTACCCCATTGCGAACGACAAACTCCGTGGTGGCCACGCTCTTGTCGTTATCGAACTGCGGGGCGGTCAGAAACAACCCGCCGCCACGCAGCGCGGATAGCAATTGATTGTAGGTTTCTTCCGATGGCGTGATCCCCGCGGCCTCGATCACATTGATTATTTCCTGCGTGACGCCATTCCCCCAACTGGCCGGAATCAAGGACCCCGGTGTACCCGTCAGGGGATTTTCATCGACAAACCTGCCGCCCACCAAACCCGCGCTGGGCACACTTTTTGGATAATCCATGTTATTGCTCTCTCTAAGATCAGGCTCAGGCGCGGACTGTCAGCGCCCGGATAGCCGCCAGCACCTCATCAGCGGCCTGGTTGGCCAGATCCGCATGACCTTTGGCAAGGTGCCCTTGGATCCGCGCCTTGGCCTTGAGGCGCACCTCACGTAGCGCCAGCAGGGTCGCTTCACATTCAGTGGCTTTGGCGAGTATCTGATCGGCCGCCTGCCTGGCGGTGCGCCCTCTGACAACCCACGCAGAAACGGCCAACGGGACGGCTTTCTTCGGGTAGCCTTCATCCTTGAAGGCCTGCGCTTGCACGGCGGCTTGTTGGTACTCCAAGGCCCGCAACGGATCGCCGACCAGTGTGCGCCGTGCGCTGTCGGCAGCGGCATCGACACAGGCGCTCAGGCGCTCGACTTCCTGGCGCAACAGCTCGGCCGCACGCTCGTCATTGAACACCCACTTGCCGTCCTCCCAGGCATGGGCGGGAGAAGGCGGAGGCGGACGAAGCCCATCTTCGTACTCATGCAGTTCTTGAATGACTTTCATCGGATGATCTCCCAGGACAGGTGGACATTGACTGCGTTGGTGAAGTTGACGCCGATACCCACGCTGTAATCCGTCAGCGCCTGGTGTCCCTTGATCCCCATGCTCAATAGCAGCTCGTCACTGTCAGCGATCGTTGCGCCTAATGTGTGCTCGGCCTGGTACGACTGCCACAGCGAACGCGACTGGGTATGGTCAAAACTGGCCGTGACCGTGGACACGCTCACGTCATTGACGACGTTGCTGGAGAACAACACGCACATGTACGGGCTTGAAGGGGTTGCCCAACCCACGGCATTGTTGCCAGGCGTTGTCGCAACGGGAGACAGGTAGCTGTAATTGCCCCCAAGCCATCCAGTCTGGACGAACGCCAGCGAGGTGACGGCGTTCGACGCGGGGGTCGGATTGCCGGCCACGAGCCGCGCTGCACGAGCATGCGGATCCAGTGGCAGATACACCACCCCCGTGCCATTGACCGTTTGCGTCCAGGTCAATTGAGCGCGGTTGTAGATGGCGCGGACAGTCGGCGCGGAACCTGGCGTCCCGGTCATGACCCACGCCAGGCACATGTCCAGGGGGGTGGACGCGAATCCGCCGCCGGACGCGCCATTGACAGTGCCCTTCAAGGATTCCGGAGGAAGGTCATACAGGCTGCCACGCTGCATATAGAACGTCAGCACACCGCCTATGACCTGCGCTCGTAGAAAATAACTGCTGCTGGGCAACAAATCGGCGCTGCTCCAGTTTGCCGTCAAGTAGGTACGTGACCGCCCCAACCGCCCACTCAGCACCTCTTGTCCGAGGCTGATGTATGTACCCGCCGGAATCGAGACACGACCGCCGCTGGTAGACAGTGCTACCGGGGTTATGGCCAGTCGGGCGTCCGCCGTGGCAATCGTTGGCAGCGGTAAAGCGGCGATCGGAAGAGCGAGGTCCTGGTTCCAGCCCTTGGCCGTGACCGACTGAATCGCCTCGAGCAATTGATCATTCTGGGTTTCATCTGGCGTCAGATCCCCCGCCTTGATGACATTCACGATTTCCTGGGTCACGCCATTGCCCCAGGCTGCCGGAATCAAGGAGCCGGGCGTGCCGGTCAGCGGGTTTTCATCAACGAACTTGCCATTGACCAACCCGGCGCTGGGTACACTTTTTGGATAATCCATCTTTCTATTCCCTAGTCATAATTGATGTGAACCTTCGTGTGTGCTGGCGCACTGCGGTGGATCAGGCACTCCAGGGCCGAGCCCGGGTTGACGCCAAAACGCTCGCCCCAGTAGCTGGCACCAAAACGCCGGCCGAGCAGCAGGCGACCGCCGGTGTTGAGGGTCCACATGAACTGTGCCTGCCAGGTGCCGAAATGGGCTTCGCCGAACCGTGCACGGCCCATGCGAGGTGCCTTGTGCTCGGTGATGGTGGCGTTGGGGTAGCCCTGGCTCCTGGCGATCTCCACGTAGTACGCGATGGCTTGGCTGCCGACCGCCAGCAAGCGTCGACGCACCGCCAGGCGGCGATCGTCATACAACGGTGTGGCGCCCAGGCAAGGGTCTGGCAGGTTCATCACCCGCTCCCAATCCGGCACCAGTTCGCTCACACCCGCCGGGTCCATTTCATGCAACAGATCAGCAGCACGCGCATCGAGACGCGCCAGTTCCTGGGCGATGCCGTCAAGCACCTGCTCCAGTTCCGGCACTCGTTCCGGGTCCCAGGCGGGGCCGCTGGGCAGCAGGCTGCGCAGTTGGGCCTGGTACTCGCCGGCGGTTCTTATTCCAGCCATACGCAGCCCCCGAACGTCAGCAGCTGATTGCTGGCCGCGGTCACATCGGCGCTTGGCGCACTCAACTTGTGATCGGTTTCGCCCGTGGCGCTGCTAATGGCTTCGGCGATGTGGGTCAGCAACAGCGTTTCGCCGAGGCCGGCTTCGCGGTTGTGCAGGTCGCGCAATTGAGCCTCGATCGCCGCGCGAACCGCGCTGGTGTCAGGGGTGATACGCAGCCGGTAGGTCACCGGCACCTGCGTCGGCGCCAGCACATGCACTTCGGCGGTCACCGGGCGCAGCGGTTCGATATGGGCCCGGACCTCTTCCAGTTGCTCGGCATTGGGAATCGGCTGCGGATCATCGTCACGCATGACGAACAGGCCGACGGTGCCGGGTCCCAGATAACTGCCGCGGCACCAGGCGCGGGTGATACCGGGGCACTCCAGGGCCCAGGTTTCATAGTCTTGCGCCGAGCCGCCGTGGGGAATGATGCGGTAGGAACGGATCACACGCGCCCGCAGGGACTCCAGGCTTTCCCGGGCGACCCCACCGGTGAGCCCCGGCGCCAGCACGGTGAAGCTGCTGCCAATGCCGAGGATCGGCTGCACCGGCGCAAGGACCAGGCCGGCGTCGGCATTGCCCAGGCTACCAGCCTCCAGTGCGACAACGGTGGTGCTGTTCAGGCCATTGCCGGTGGTGCGGGCGGCGGTCACTTTGTAGGTGCGGCCATCGGTGGTTTGCAGCAGCGTGTCGGCATCCAGCACCGCACCGGCGTTCGCCGTGAAGCTGACTGTGCCGCTGGCCGCCTGGGCAGCTTTACGCGCCTGGTTCAGGCGCAGGGCGGCAATGCGCTCCAGGGTCGACTCGTCGGCTTTGTCCGGCAGAATCTGCTCGGCGATCCAGTCCAGGTAGCCATACAGGCCATAGGCGGCGCCACCGAGGGTGCGGGCCAGCACCTGAGCATCGGACTGGCGCAGCGAATCGCTGGCCAGGTCGCTTTGGGCGCGCTTGATCAGCACCGGCAGCGAAGGGGTTTCAAACGGCATAAGTCACCTGCCAACTGTTATCGGGGTTGATATCCAGGCGCTCGCCGTTGGCCAGGGTCAGGACCGTGCGCAGGTTCAGGCGCTGGGCGTCAAGGCGTTCGCTGATGAGCTCGACAGCGCTGCAATGGCCATCGTCGATCAGCCATTGCAGCGCCTCGCGGGCATAGAACTCGGCGTCGAGCTGGGTCTGGCGGGTCAGCTTGACCCGTCGCAACAACCACAGCCGCGAGCCGATACGGTCATCGGCGACCGTGGGAAAGGTGTCGCCCCACCAGCCGAAACGCTCCTCGTCATCGACGGCGTCGTCGTCAGCGGCGCGGCGCCAGGTGAACAGGCTGATCAGCACCGAGCGGGTCAACGCGGCGTGCAGGTTCTGGCTGATGAACATCATTGGCCTCCCGCCGGCGCACCGGTCTGGCCATTGCCGGCCTGTACGCCGACATGCACATGCTTGATCTGGCTGATGCCACCGGCGATCTGGTCGCCCTGGGAAACAATCTTGCCGGTGTGGTTGATGACGGGGCTGTCGATGTTCACCGCGCGGCTGGCGCGGATGTTCAGGGTGGCGGTGTCGATGTCGATCACTCGGCCGCGCTTGAAGTGAATCCTGTCGCCCTCGTCGGTGTAGATCGCCACTTCGCCGGGGGCCAGCGCCTTGAGACGAAAGCGGCGGTCGGCAACCACCAATACCACCGCGTGGGACCGGTCGCCGCCCAGGAAAGTCGCAATGCCCTCCGCGCCGGCGAGGGGGTTGCTGGTGAAGCCGTAGGGTTCGAAGTGCTCCATGTCGTCGTTCACTTCGCCGGCAGTGAGGCGCATCTGCAGCGACTGCAACTTGGAAGCCGAATTGGCGAGCACGACAGTGCCGCGCGCCAGGAGGCGGGTCAGTAGGCTCATTGGGGTTCCTTCGGAAATCGGGTGAGAGCGGCTTGGGCGCCGGTCAGGGTGGGCGGTGGCTGTACCGCCGCCTTCGCGGGCAAGCCCGCTCCCACAGAAGAGGTGTGCTGGACGGAAACTGTGCTCAGGATTTGGGCTTGACCGGGTTCGCGTCGAAGGTATGGGGCGGGGCGACTTGCAAGGTGGTGACAGAGCCTTGGGCAGACAGTGAGTAGGTCACCTTGGAAATCAGCAGGTCGCCGTCGAACCCCAACACCGGATCGATCACCCGCACCAGGGTATTGTGCCGCCACAGGTCGCCATTGGCCTGGCGCCAGCCCTGCACGCGGTAGGTGGTGGTCAGGGCCCGGCCGGTACGGATGGCGCTTTCCCAGTCGGCCCGCTGCTGGGCCAATTCAAAGGTCAACTGGGCACTTTCGCTGATCAGCGTCACCCGCTTGCGTTTGAAACTCAAGTCAGTGGCCGTGCCCGACACCTCGCTCACGGCGGTTCCACTGCGCTGGTCATTGCCCTTGTGCTGGCCGATGACCCGGTATTCGGAGAACACCTGGCTGTAGTCCCTCGGCGCGTTGCCCGAGAGAATGTTCTTGCCCAACTCCAGCACATCACTGGCCCGCCCGCCGCTGCCGGGCTTGGCCAGCAGCACGCGGCCCTCGGCGTCGTCGGTGGAAAACACCCGGAACAACGTCAGCAAGCGGTCGATGGATTGGAAGACGGTTTCTCCCGGCACGATGCTGTGCTCGCTCAACCGCGCGGTTTCCGGGATTTCACTCACCACGCCCACGCCGTATTGCGACGCCAGGGCCTGGACGATGCTCAGCACCGTCTGCCCGCGCCATTGGGTCGGACGGTTGATCGCCGCGCAATCCACCAGATCCTGGGTCTTGGACCCGCCTTCGATGCTCAGCGTGATCTGGCGCCCGTCATAACTGATCGGGGCCTTGAACACATAGCCACTGAGCAACAGGTCGGCACCGATGCGCACCTGGCATTCATCACCGGGACGAATCGGCACCGCCTGGGTCTGCCCCGGCCATTGCCAGGTGATGTCGAGTTTGAAGGTGCGGAACTGACGCTCCAGGTCCGCGCTGATTTCCACGCTTTTCCAGCCGCCGTAGTCCAGCCCGCCGACGGTGAGCGTGACGCTATTGTCGAGCTCGCTCATGGCTTACTCCCCCGAGACTTTCAGGTTGTTGGGCGGCAGGAAACCGGGGTGGGCCACACCGTTGCGCTGGATAACTTCGGTGACCCGGGTGGCATCGGCGAATTGCTGATAGGCCACCACCAGCGCCGGCAGGCTTTGCTTGAACGACAAATTGATCAGCCGTACGCCCGACGACGCCACTGCCGTCAGGTGCGCGGCCATTTGCTGACGCAGCTGGTTGAGGGCCTGGTAATGCTCCGGGTCCGCCTTGAGAGAGGCCTGCCAGATCGCTTCGTTGAGAGCATCGCGCAGGGCCAGCACATCATCGGCCACCGGCACGTCCCGCCGCTGGATCGGCTGCACGGCCTGCTGCGCCACCGACGGGGTGGCCCCCAGCTTGACCACCGGCGCCGCCACGGGCATCGCCGCGATCCATTGCGCGGCCTGCACCAGCAGCGTGTCCTGGACCAGGTCGGCCAGGGCCTGGGCCGCCGCCGTGGTGTCCTTGCCGGTGGTGAGCTTGGGCGCGTCCGCCTGGCGGATGGCTTCTACCTGTTGCGACACGCTGGCAATCACGCCGCGGTAGCCGTCACGGGCAAAATCCTTCAACTGGCGAACATCCCCCAACAACCCCTTGAACTCGGCCACCACCTCCTTGGGCAACGCTTTCACGGCCTTGACCAGGTCGTTGATCTGCCGATAGGTCTCGATCAACGGCTTGAGTTCCTGTTCGATCACGCCGTACACCTCCTTGAGGCTGTTGCGCAGGTCGGCGATGCCGATCCGCGCGGCCTTGATCAAGCTCATCGCGTCTTCGAAACGGCGCACCGCCGAACCCAGGAAGCTGTCGGCGGACACCAGCAACAGTTTCTGGCTGTTGATCGCCGCCGAAGGGAATTGCAGCGGCTGGTCGGGATAGAACTTCAAGGCAAACGTCACCAGCCCTCCGTCCTGGCGGGTCTGGGTCATGTCGCACTCGCCCACCTTGACCTGCATTCGTCCCAACCACGGATGCACCAGCTCGCCACTGCCCTGCTCCAGAGCCTTGAGCAACTTGTCGCGCTGCTCCAGGCAATCGGCGCCGACAATGAACGCCGTCAGCTCATGAATCTTCGCCTGCTGGCCCAGCCCTTCGAAAAACGGCTGGTCGCGCTGTGGATACTCATGCAACTGGCCCTTGTGGCCGACCGGGGTTTTCGCCTGGTCGACCCAGAACCCGACGCCGCGAAACGACGCCGGCAACAAACGGTCACGCCAGCTCATTGGAGCCTCCTGTGGAAAGTGAGCGGTAACCGATGCGCGAGCTCACCGCCAGGCCGGGTTGATTGGTTTGCGGTGGCTCGGCGCGCAACCCGGCCGGCGCGTTTTCGAAGCGCACGGTCAAGCCGCCTTCGAGTTGCGTGCGGTTGTTCGCCGCGCTTTGTTGCACCAACGCACTGGAGGTTTGCCCCAGTGCGCCGGGCGTCAGCGAGGCGTTCGCCGGGAGGTTGCCAGGCACCGGTGCCAGGCTGGAGGACAGCCCCGGGGCCGGTTCACGGGTGCCACCAAAAAACGCCGGCGCCAGCTCGCCCTTGCCCTCGGCATTGGTCTTGCGTTGCGCTTCGGTCAGCCCTTGAACCTTACCGGTGAACGTGGTGATGACTTCGCCAAAACCTGTGTTGAAAAATGCTTTGATCGGCGCGAGCACGCCCTGCAGCTGGTCCCACCACTGGCTGAACCACTCCCCCACCGGCCCCCACTGTTTCATGAGGCCCTCGATGGGCGACCAGTCGAACAGCCCGCCGAACACCGTCAGCATCATCGACACCTGGCTGCGCAGGCCTTCCCAGATCCCGGCGAAGACGTCCACGAGGGTGCCCCAGTTGGCCATGATCAGGCCCAACGGCGTCCAGTTGAACAGCCCTTGGAGCGCGTCCATCACCGGTACCGTCAAGGCCCTGAGCAGATCCCAGATGGCCGAGAACAATCCGGTCAGCGGCCCCCAGTTGTTGACGATCAAGCCCAGGGGCGACCAGGCGAACAGCGTCTGCATGAAACCGATGACCGGCGTCGCCGCCGCCACCAGCACATTCCACAGCGCGCCAAAGAAACTGCTGATCGGCCCCCAGTTGCTGATCACCTGCCCTAGCGGGGTGAAGGCGAACATTGTCTTGAAGAACTCGGCCATCGGCACGACGATGGGCGCAAGCCGTTGCCAGAGCCCAGCGAAGAACGCCGAAATCGGCTCCCAGTAGGCGATGATCATCCCGGCCGCCAAGGCGATACCCATGGCGATCAGGCCGATGGGGTTCATCTTCAAGGCCAGGTTGACCACCTCGAAAGCCTGGCTCGCCCCGTTGACGGCGGTCTGGATCGCGCTGAACGCCACGGCGCCCGCCGCCAGGCCTTGTACCAGTTGCGGGTTGTCCTGCAGCACCTGGGTCACGCCGCTGATCATCGGCTGCAGGCCGACCGTCATCGCATTGACCGCCGGCCCCAGCGCCGTGCCGAACTGCAACGACACATTGCTGATGGAAGTCTTCAATCCATCCAGGCTCTGTGCCGCCACGCCAGGCGCGGCGGGCGCCTGGACGGCGCCGACCGCCGCGTTCACCCCAGCAACTTCACCCTTGAAAGCCGCCGCCGATCGGAGGCCTTCCATGAATGGCTTGGCGATCCCGCCGTCCGGCAGCAGTCCGGAAATATCCAGGCTGCCGAGGCCGGTGGCATCGAGGTTCTGCTTGAAGCCCTGGACCTTCGCCCGCAGGCTGGCCAGCTTGGGCGACAGCTCGTCGATGCCGGTCAGCAGCAACGCTTTTTTCTCTACCTTTTGTGTGTCTGCCATCACTGCACCTGCTGCATCGCATTGATCCGTTGCGCGTGCTCCAACGACTCACGGAGCACATCCAGTGGCCTGGCCATCATCTGTTCGGGGTCAACCTTCCAGAACCAGGCCAGGTCATAGGCGGCGGCGATCAGGTCGCCGATGGCTGCGACGCCGCACTCATGAAAAAACTCGCGACGGCCCAGCTCAGTGCGTTGAGGTCTGCCAGGTCCAACTGGTTGACCGACGACGGCGGGATGCCGGCGCAGACTGCGATGTATTTGGCCGCGACATCCATGTCCAGGCTCACCTCCTCGCTCTTGTCGATCTTGTACGGCAGCGCCTTGATCGCCCGGACCTCCTGCACCGTCGGACGGCGCAAGGTCAGTTCGTTCAACGGTTCGCCGTGGGCCTCGATGGCCACGTGCAACGTCACGACATCGGTCATTGCCAGGTCCCCTTGATGCCTTCGAATTTCAGCTCGAGGGTGGCGTCGTCACCCTTGGACACCGGCTCTTCCACCAGGTAGGCGCCGGCCAGCACGTAGACCTTGCCGTTGTTGAACTCGCAGGTGACGGTCATGTCGGTGCCGGCCACCAGTTGCTTGAGCGGGAAATCCGCGGTGTGCAGCGCCGTCACCTTGAAGGACGGGGCAATGTCGGTTTCCTTGTAGAAACCCGGCACGACGGTTTCGCGTTTGGTGAACATCAGTGGCGCTTCGCAGCCGCCGTTGATGGTCAGTTGAGCACCGTCCACTTTGACGTAGCAGGTACCCGCAATCAGTTGACCCATGGTGTTTCTCCTTCAAATAAAAAGCCCACGCGCGGTGGGCTGGAATCATCCAATCAAACCCGACACTCAAGCGGCGGCGTCGTACTGCAGACGGAACTGGTTGAGCAGCGCGAACACCCGCAGGCCGTTGATGTAGTCCGGCGGGAACAGCACATTGACCCGGCTCGGATCCTGGCTGTCGCGCTCGACGATCAGGTGCTCGGCGAACAGCTCGGCGTTCTCCACATGGCCTTCCAGTTCGAGCTTGGCGTACTGGGCGATCAGCTCGCCGCGAATCGTGCTCGGGGTCACGATGGGCTGGCCGGCGCCGAAACGCGTGCCATCGGAGGCCAGTTTGTGGCGACCGTACTTGCTGGTGATCACGCTTTGCAGACGGCGCACGATGAAGGCCGACTGGTGCAGGGTTTCGCTGTCCAGGTAGGAATTGTCAGCCTGGCCGAAGGCATTTTTCTGATACGTGGTGATGGAGCGCTGGATGCGCACGTAGCCGCCTTCGTAGTAGGCCGTCGCGATGCCGTAGTTGAGCAGCGACTGGCGCTCGGTCAGGGTGAAACGCTCGCTGGCCGGCGCAGGGTCCAGGCCTGGCAAGCTGCCGCTCTGGGTCGGACGGCTGGCGTCAGCCGAGATGAACACAGCGGTACGGGCGGCCAGCGCGGCGGCCTGGACCCACGACGGTTGCGGCACGCCCGGCTCGAGGGCCTGGATGGTCATGTGCTGGTCGTTGCGCGCCTGGCCGGCGGCGACGAGCGTGCCGATGGTCCCGCGCTTGGCGCTGTAGACATGGCCGAACAACTGCTTGGCCCAGGACCAGCGACCGGTGCTGTCGTCCATGACCGCTTGCCAGGTATTCAGGCTCGACAGATCGGACCACGGCATGGCGATGAACTCGAACGGCTCGTCGCCCAGGGCCGCGACGGCGGCGGTCTGGTCCGGCACACCAGCGCCGCCGGTCATGGCGGTGACGGCAGTGGTCAGGCCCGCAGGGGTATCTTCGCCATTGCTCTTGCCCAGGCGATTGAATTGCAGGCTGATATCGTTGCCGCCGTCGCCGGTCCATTTGGCGTTGAGGGTCACGACACCGTCGACGGCCGCAGCGCTCACCGGCAGGTCGGCCGTCGCGTTGACTTTCAAGGCCAGCGCCGTCGCAGCCTGGGCGGCGGTGGCACCGTTGGCGATGGCCGCCTGGACGCGTACGCCACCCACGTACAGGTTGAGCACACCGCTTTGCGTCGCGGTGCCGGTGAGGGTCAGCACGCCCTTGGCGATGGCGCCTTCGACGTTGTGCAGCGGCAGGCACCAGATTTCGCCGAGCGGGTCGGTCTTGCGCCAGGTCTCGTACATCGAGGCGAGCATCGAGCCCTGCCCGCCGATGCTTTTGGCCAGGGCAACGCTGGAGACCAGCACCAGCTTGCCGACTTGCTCCGGGGCAACGTTGTCGTTGACCTGGGCGACGATCAATCGGCGCATGGACGACGACGCGCTATTGGCGGCCGAGTTGTCCATCTCGGCGTAGAACAGCGGAACACGAATGTCCGCGGGGATGTTGCTGAATCCGATCGCCATTATTTGGCTCCCTGTGGTTTGGCCGCTTTCACGGCTTTGGTAGTGATATCGCCATCGGCCAGACGTCGACGCCACCAGGCGTTGTCCGGCACTTCACGGCCCTCGAGGGGCAACAGATCGTCCGCTTCCGGGTCCGGTACGGCACGGCCCGGGGCCGGCAGCACGGTGATGCGTTTGCTCATGGGGTTACGTCTCCAGAGAAAGTCAGTTCCAGGCGCCCGTCGGGGCCGGGACGTTTGAGGTTGGGGTCCGCCGGGTCGATGGCATCGACCCGCACGGTGGCCCCGGTAAAGGACGACAAGCCGTCCAGTTCACGTTCGTGCCAGCTTTCGGCAAGCTGGCTCGTCAGGTTGCGGCCCAGCTGGAACTGCGCGAAAAAGCGCAGCCGGAACAACGCGTGGCCGCCAATGGGGGAAATCAGTTCGCTGCCGTCGTATTCGATGCCGGTGTAATCGGCGCCGGGCTTGAACCCCACCAGCGCACGCCACAACTCGGCACGCAGGTCGTGCTGGCCATCCAATGCGGTCGCCACGTCACTGGCCTCGAGCACCAGCACAACATCGAAACCATCACGCACCGTTTGCAGCGTGACGTTCTGCGCGGTGTTCGGGCTGGCCACATCCGTGGTCGGCAGCACATAGGCGCAAGGGACCGGCACGGCGGCGCCCGTTTGCAGCGCGGCGAGGTCCAGGGCCGCGAACACTCGATTGGCAAGCGTCGGGCATTGCTCACGCAACTGCGTGAGGATCGGCGTGATCTTCATGGAGAGTGCTCCAGTGATAGGCAAGTAAAGTCAGAACGCGGTGGAAGGGCTTGCTTGCGCGAGCGGTGGGGCAGTTGGAGCAGAGGTTGGAGGTGTTTTGTGTCTACGGCTGATCGGGATGAGAGTCGCGGTCGGCAGGCCCCGCTACCCCAATGCGCTTGGCTACCCAACGCTCATAAAGACCGATGGCCACATCGGCCCCGGCCATGGCGGTCAGGCAGCCGAAGGCGCAGGCACTCCAGATCGACATGCCCAGGGCATACAGCAGCATCGTCGCCGAGACGCCGCACACCACGCAGGCGCCGGAGCGCAGGACCACGCGGCGCAGCAACGACCAGCCGCGGGCCCCCTCCTTGTCGGCACGCCACATCTCGCCGGACACCCCGCCCACCAGGGCGAGCACGATGACCAGCCAGATCGGCATGTCCAGCAACGCTTGTTGCTCGTTTGTCATTCACGCCTCCGGGGGGTGATGGTTGATGGGGTGGGCAATTGCGGCGCGGACGGTGTTTTACAGCCGCTCGACAATGACGTTGTCGATAAAGGCGAAATGAGCATTCGGATCCTGCTCATTCCAGAAGCTCAATGTGGTTTGAGCGCTCACCGCGGTGAACTCGTAGGTTCGGGTTTCCCATACGGTCGCATCACTGGTGGCGACAGGGGTGTCGAAACGGGTGGTCTGACCGGCTACCTTGACGTTGATGATGCCGGTCCCCGTGCGGCCCACGTACTTGGAACTGCCGGCACTGAACGTCAGGCGATATCGTGCACCTGCCACCGTGTCGATGTTTTGCTGGATACCACCGCCGTTTTGATAGGTGTAGTTGGCGAGGTCGACGCTCATGGCCCCTTCAGCGGCGACCGAACTGCCGATGGCAGCCCTGACATTGATGTATTCCACGCCCGACAGGAACGTGGTCCAACCGTTCACGAAGTCGGCTTGGGCCGGGGTATTGAGTACGCAATCATTGCCACAACCAGGGGTTTCAAAACTGCCGTTCACGACCAGGTTGGCCGCGAAGGCGGCACCGCTCGCCGCCAACAGCACGGTGGACAAGACGAGCGAACCGATAAGACGTTTGATTTTTTTCATGCTTTCACCCAAAGAGTCGATGTTTTTGCGCGCAGCATTGCGCATTCATTTCGCTCAAAGGCGATGACTCGAGGCTCACGGCCTTCACATGATTCAACGTCCCGCATCGGGAACATTTGATCTGGAGTTCGGTGTTCTCGCCCACACGGGCCAGAAGTCGTTTGCAGTGACCGCACCTGAAATCCTTCAGCATGGAAAGCCCTCCATTGGCGGCGGTGATGTGTTGAACGCGCCTCACGGCGCAGGCATTCCAAAAAGCCCGGTTGCCCAGGCTTTTCAGTAATGCGCTTGATCTTTCGGCGCGACTGGCGCGGTACGGATCCATTCAAATTGTTCCTCCGACCGCGGCCCCTGCCCGCCGGATAACTGCTTCTGGTGCTTTACGCTGCACACCCGGGCCAGTTGCCAACCCTCTGAACCGTTGAGGCCGGTTCATCGCTGCCTGTTTGGTGAAACTAAAGAGCGGTTGTCGCCAGCCGCTTTGTCGAGCGGCTTGGACACAGGTTATGCATGTATGCATATACAGTCAATGCACAAATGCATTTATTTATGCAGCATAAATGCACCAACGCATCAAAGGCCAGCGAATGCAGGGCTCAGAGGGTTTTCGGGAGCGAAAAAAAACCCGCACAACGGCGGGTTTTATCTGACAGGGGAAGGGTTAGCGGGCGTACATGCCCCACCAGAAGACATGGCCAAGAATGACGATCTGCTCTTCCTGCATGTCCTGGAAGCTGTAGTCCTCATCCGGATGTTCATCGCGATTGAAGCTGCGCAAGCGGATACCGGTGGGCAGTCGATAAAGCTGTTTGACCCGCAGTTGGCCATTGTGATTGATGGCGTAGAGGTCGCCGTCGACGATGTCGCCGATGCTGCACCGAGCCACATTCACCCCGACCGTGGCGCCGTCGCGCAGCACCGGCAACATGCTGTTGCCGCGTACCGTCACGCATTTGGCCTGGTCGAACTGCACGCCGTTATGGCGCAGGCTGCGCTTGCCGAAGCGCAGGCTTGAGCGCTCGCTCTCTTCGATGACGAATCTTCCTGATCCAGCAGCCAATTCAACCTCACGCAGAAAAGGGACCGACACCTCGTCTTCCTCGACGGGGGTCTCGTCGTCCCACAGGCTTATGTCCTTGAGCTCGGCATGGGACTCGTCGCGACGACTGCCGCCGGCAGCGGCCACATCCGCGCGCCCGCGCAACTGGTCGGTGCTCACGGAGAAGTACTCGGCGATCTTCGAGATGTGTTTATCCGAAGGATCGACGATCTTGCCGCTGAGGATCCGCGAGAGGGTGGACTGGGGCACGCCAGTACGCCGGTGAAGCTCCGTGGGGGAGATCCCGTGCTGGTCGAGCAGTGCTCTTAATACGGTCGAAACGTTGCGTTTTTGCATAATGCGCATAGTGCTTGTTCTTTTTGCAGAAAACAAATGCTGTTTCGCATAAATATGCAATTGCAGCCTTTGCATTCATTGTGGCGAGGGAGCTTGCTCCCGCTGGGTTGCGAAGCAGCCCCCCTTTTGGGAGCGCTTCGCACTCAAGCGGGAGCAAGCTCCCTCGCTACGGAATCGCCCTACATACCCTTAGGAAAAGGCTCCGCCCCCGTCCTTCAAATGCGCGGCACCAGGCTACATCGCCTTGCGCCTCGGCCTACAACTACGCCAGAATCCGCCGGCTCGTCCACCTTGGATCCCATCGGTACTTTAGTTCTCGTCACTGCCCATCAGTGATCGGGTTTAGTCGCTCGGTACTCCAAGGTGCTCACTGCTCCATTAGTCAGGTATCCCATCCCTGTACTTGATGGTGGCTGTGCGCAGGGCGCCCTCGGGCGCGCCGGTTCCTTGGATCCCCGGTCGACTAACCTGCGTACAGCTGCCACCCCTCGTTTAGTCGCGAGTGTGTGGTGGCTCAACTCCAAGGATCCATAGAATGCCGAAGAACACTCCAAATCTCCCTGACGATCACGTCTCCCGCAGCCAATCGGCCAACGCCAAGAAACTCGACGAAGCCGCCACCCGCACCCTGGACTATTACCTCGAACCAAAAGCCGACAAAGAAACCTGCGACACCCTCGACACCCTTTTCATCATCGCCCCGAACATCGATGCCGAGTGCCTGCTCGCCAACCTCAGCGAAACCCTGGCCTCGGCCAACGTCATGGTCAGTGACCTGGCGTTCGACCTGGAGGGCTCGCGGCGACATATCGCGCCGGGGGGCCAGCAGATGATTGAGCTAGGGCAATTGCTGGCGAATCGGGCGTTGGATGTGGTTGAGGTGAGGTAGGCATTCATGATGCAGTCCCGGCGAGGGGGACGTGCCCCTCGCCACGGGCTCGCCCACATCATTAAACAGTACTAGGCCGCCTAGCTCGGCTCAGACAGCAGGCATTATCGAGAAGGAGCTGGATTAATGACGGACGATGCCGATTCACGTAACCAGATAATGACACCAGCGGAGCAAGACGCTTGTGAAAGCGCGTTGCGCTTCGCTCGATCCAATAAAAAAATAATTGCGAGAAGACTCACAGATAAGCTGATTTATCCGCCAGAAGAGGCACCAGTATCAGTTTTCATGGCAGGCTCTCCGGGCGCAGGTAAAACCGAGGCCTCCATAGCCTTGGTGAATCTATTTGCGGATGCAGCCATCCTACGCATAGATCCCGATGAGTTGCGAAGCGAGTTTCCCGCGTACACGGGAGCAAACTCCTGGCTTTTTCAGGGTGGCGTGTCGATTCTGGTCGAAAAAATATTAGATTTTGCGTTAGACCAAAGGCAATCCTTCATCCTCGACGGAACGTTTTCCAACATAGACGTAGCAAGACGGAACGTAGATCGCTCCTTGAAAAAAGGCCGATTCGTACAGATTTTGTATGTCTACCAATCTCCGGTGCTTGCATGGGGATTCGTCAACGCTCGTGAAGCGGCTGAAGGCCGGAGAATTCGCAAAGAACACTTCATCGAGCATTACTTCGCCGCACGTGACGTAGTGAACGCGCTTAAGCTAGAGTACCAAGGCGACGTGCATGTGGATCTATTGCTCAAGCATATCGACAACTCGGGACGACTTTACAAAGCTGGTGTCGATAAAATTGACTACCATATCCCTGAGCGACACACGCGGGCCGACCTAAAGGCCACGCTCGGGCCACCATCAGGAGCGCACCTATGATCTCGATCAAGCTAGGCTTGACTAAAGGGGCCAAAAGCACCTTTGCCGATTTCATTCGCAATGCAAAATCGGACCAAAAGAAGCGTGTTTACAGCGAGGTTTTGATTGAAGCTACCAAGCAGCAAAATCAGCTGATGATGCAAGCCGAGGCGAAACGAACCTAATATCCGGATTTTAAGAGAAGCCCGACCAAGCGTCGGGTTTTTTATTATCCCCAGCTCATGCTCCGTAAGGCGATTGCAAGCACTCCGCTGGCAGGAAATACCCCAGGCTCAGAAAACCAGCTTTACCAATGCGATGGAAGACGCTCATCCCTGGGTCCCACCAGACCGCCCATGTTAACCTTGCGCCCATCGCGGAAAAGCCGGGCCGATGCCCCTCCTTTTGCCCCACACCTTTCAACGAGCTTGCCTGACACCGATGAATACAGCCGTGAACGACCTGTCCTCCCACACGCCGATTGTGCTCGGGTATGTAGCGGTTTTGGCGAGAAAGGCCCGTGTTTCCTGGCTGTAACGCCAGCTTTAGCCCCCTTGCACAAATGCATAACTGGCATTGGATGGCATGATTTGGCGTACGGTTTGCCCCATTTTCGCCCCATTTGGATCAATGATTCGATACGTATCATCAATGCGTTAAAAAGACCGACAAGGGAGGGTTCCGATGTTCCGCTTATTTCTTTCTGGTTGCCTGATAGGCTTATTAGGCTTGCTTCAAGGTTGCTCTAGCGGCCCATCACTAGACCATCAGCCTTATTATCGAGGGCCGGCAGAAGCAAGCAGCGACACTGCAACAGTCTACGTTTTTCGTCCGTTTCACAGCGCTGCTCGCCGCGTGACCCTGCATATAACGCTTGATGAGCAGCAAGTGGCAGAGTTACCTTCTGGTGGTTATCTAAAACTTCAAGTGACTGAGGGCACTCATTTATTTGAGGCTAAAACGCCCCCGTTAGGCGGTTCCTTCATTGGAGACCGTTTCAATCTCACCGTCAAAAAAGGTCATGTATACTTCATCGCCGGCGAAATTCTTGAAACCCGCCCTTCTGACGATCAGACGCTCGGTATTGTTAAGGATGGACTCTTTGGTGGTGAGCGGCTTTTTTTCCGCTGGGCTATGGTCCCCCATGCACTGGCTGAGAAGAGGATGAGTTTTTGCCGTCTGGTGCCCCCTACCCCAATTTAGAACTTTGTAGTGATTGCCAAGTGGCAACAGACCCGCTTAAGAATCCCTATCTCCTAATACGGACAGGGATTCACCTCCTCTACTCAGCAAGCCAATGATGGATTGGGCATAGCCCTCCCCCAAGACCCCAGCCAGACTGGCAGATTCGTTGAAACTTCCTCGCTTTGTAGCAATTTCTAAGTAACCTGCAATTTACTCACAGGTCCGCAACGGATCGCGCCGATGCGGAGTGCCCTCTTAAAATAGGTAATCACCCCTAAGTCCAGATGAGCTCGCCCGGCCCGGCCGATCCTGGGAATTGCAAACCTATGCTGCTGATGGAATCGATGACCGCACAGATCAAGCCGGTCACGTGGGCGCGGACCTGCTGTAGATAAGAGTCATCAATAGACGTGGCGAAAATTTTCAGCTTTCTATCGACGAACATTGGCACCGACTTGCCTTCGCCATCCGGCGGCTGCCAGGAACCGTGGCACAGCACGTTGCGTAACTGTGCTGCACATTGCAGGTCCGCTATCAACTGCTCAGGATTATGGACTGGCAATTCATGGTGTTTTCGCAACGCGTTGTCGTACGCAGTGATAAGTCCGCCGAGAGGATCGGACAAGGCTCGCTCAAGCTGACCCAACCATTTGCCGTACGCTTCTTCCAGCTCATCCAGAGCATACTTGCGCGTGGCGGTCAGGGCGAAGATAGCTCGGCCCAGTACTTGCTCCAAGAAGCCATAGGTGGCAACGGTACGACCCAACTGCTCCCAGAATTCGTCCGAGTGTCGGTGAGTTGGGTAGTCGGCCGGCAGTTTTTGTTGATCGATTCGGTAACGCTTTTGGATCATCGTCTTGTTCCTGCGCTGTTAGCCGATGTGGTTCTCGCCTTTCCCAATTCAGACTGACTTCGCGTCCACTTTGTGGTGAGTCAATGAAACTGACCGGAGGGTGCATAGATAGCTGCAATTTCAGCTAGTCTCAACGCACCAAGCCCCCTAGGACAGTATCGATGCCAGATTTGTCTGAAGCCAATATAGCTACAGCCGACGCGCTCACAATTCTGCTGCACAATCAGCACGCCATATGCGCAGCAATCGAAGAGCTGACCAAATGGCTGTCTGAAAATGAAGCTGGCTGTGTCGCCGCAAGCGCAAATGCGGCCATGGAAACGCTAGATACAAATGCTCAACAAATCACTGACGCCATAATGAAGCTTAGGCAGCTATAGCATCGACGCTTCGCTGCATGCCTTTCTCAAAGCGAGTCCTGAAGATAGCTGACTTGCCAGACCTTTCATTACGTCTATCTATGGCCCTTTAGCCGTCACAAACCTAAATTCTTCTTATTCACACTATCATCTTGCGGCTGTCACTTGTCGATTCCTGCAGAGGCATGCATGATGTGGTTTTGCCACCACCTCTTCGCTTTTTATCACTGGGGACCTGGGTGCTAAACAGAATGTGCTGGACGCCCCCTTCTAGCTTGACACTTACGATGCAAGGCGCTTAATCATCAATCTGCTTCATCCACAAAGGATACTAAAATGGCTAGTAACTACAAAGACAACATGGAGTTTGAAGCAGAAGTAAGAAGAATTGCAGAGGTCATTTGGAGTTTAGAACCTGGCGAGTGCCAGCCTAGTCACTACAGCGATAATCCTGTTGTGCAAGAACTGGACGGCCTAGCAAGATTAAGAGACTGCACACATCTACTCATGGTAACTACCAGCACAAAGCTAGACAAGGTAAAGAACGACGTAAAAAAGTTGGGCGCGGCGGAGACGGTTGAAAAGAAAAAAAATCCAACTGTTTCCAAATGGCTTATAACCCAACGTCAGTTGGATGCAGAACATATAGATCATGCCAGAAAAAACAACGTGCAGGCATTAACCTTTGAACAATTCCAACGCAGGTTTTTTGACGGCCGAACCTATCTAAGCAAAAGGACGGTTGCAGCCTTCGGCTCCGCTCGCGACCCTCATACAGATTCTATCACTATAGGAGACGACACCTATGTGCCGCTCCCTATGAGAATTGTTCATACCAACATCCACCAATTACTTAAACAAGTTTCTAAAACTCCTCCTATCGACATTCAAGGAATAGCCTCTCAGATTCTTGATGGGAACACTGTGGTTCTGGTTGCTCCGTTCGGTTCTGGCAAAAGTCTTACCACGAGAGAGATATTCAAAGAGCTTGGCGCCAGACACAGAAAAGATCCATCATTGAAAGCCCCAATCACTTTAAATCTCAGAGAGCATTGGGGACAAGATTACAGCGACGAAATGCTAGAACGACATGCTAGATCCATTGGATACACACCAAGAGAAGACTTAGTGATCGCTTGGCGCGCAGGCATGACGGATCTTTTACTAGACGGCTTTGATGAAGTTGCCTCACAGACAGTGATAAGAACCGACGACAAAAACTTCATGAAGGATGCGAGAAAGAAGGCTTTGCAAGGGGTGCGGGACTTTACCAGCAAAACGCCCCAAGGCACGGGGCTATTTATATGCGGACGAGATCACTATTTCGACACTTTTCAAGAGCTGACCTATACATTAGGGATCGGGCAAAAAAATCATATTATCGTCCAGCTTGATGAGTTTACTGAAGAAGGCGTTGACGAGTTTTTAAAGAGGAATGGAATTTCTCACCAACTTCCAGATTGGCTACCCCGAAAGCCGCTTATACTGGCATATTTAGCGGGCAAAGATTTAATTCAAGAAATTATATCCATCGACTCCTCCCAAGGTTTTGGATATGCATGGGATACTTTTCTTAATCGCATCTGCCAACGCGAAGCTTCACTAGAAAAGTCCGCTATAGATCCCGTCACCCTCAGAAACGTCATGGAGCGACTCGCTAACATTGTCCGCTCTAAATCTTCGGGCACAGGCCCGATCACCGGGAGTGACTTGTCTGAAGCCTATAACGTCGAGACGGGGCAAGCGGCAGGCGAAGGAGTACTTGCTCATCTTCAGCGCCTCCCGGGCTTAACTCAGCGAGATAGTGATCCAGGTTCGAGATCGTTCGTAGACGAAGACATGCTAGCCGCACTCCAGGGATCCGCTTTCGCAAGAATGATATTAAGCGAGGACTCATCTAGATTTAACCCTATATCAGAGATTTCCGACAAAGCAATTTCAATGGCATCTTATATCCTACAAAGTCAAGAGACCCTCCCTGAAACATTGATATCAGTTAGTGAGCGCTTGACTCGTAGCAAACACACCGACAAAGGTATATCTCAAGTTGTCGCTGACTGCTCAATGATTGCAATTCACATGGCCTCTGTACAAGAGCAACCATCGATAAATTTTCGTGGTTTAACAATTGATTCCGCATGCCTAGGAAAAATCAACCTAGAGGACATAATCATTTCCGACCTAGAAATAAGAAACTCAACAATAAAAGAAGTAGTGCTACCTGCAAGCATCAATGAGCACAAGATAAAGTTTTATAATTGCTTGATTACCAAAATTTCAGGCGTAGCCAACCAAAGCGCCCTACCATTAGAGAATTTTTCCGCCTGCGATGTTGGCGAATATGACGACATGTCCACCAACAACGCAGTAATGAAACTTTCCATCTCACCGCAACTTAAAGCGCTCCTTTCAATTCTTAGAAAATTATACAAGCAAGCCGGCGCGGGTCGAAAAATCACGGCACTGAGCAGAGGCATGCCCAGCGCCGAGGTTGCACAATATATCAACCCGATACTTAACCTTCTAGAAGCGCACAAATTTATAACAATATTTAATAAAGTTGTTCATCCTGTCAGAAAACAAGCCAGTAGAGTCGAGGTAATCTTGAACGCCCCAACATTCAATAATGACTTGCTAGTTGAGGATGTAAAGAAACTTTAGACTCATAAGGCTACCTGGCCTTCGCGCAGGAATATCAGCAGGTGTCGTGAAAGAGCCTGATAATCTTTCACGACTCTTATCATATTTAGCCGCTGCGGGCAGGAAAGCGAGGCTGTGGTTGTGCTCTTTTTTAAAAGCACCTACCTACGAATCCTACTTGCATTCCACTCGCCACAGGTCGTTAAGACACGTGGTGTAACTTTTACTCATCATATCCCTACGCATTCCCCAGTCGGGATTCGCTGGCACGTTCGCCGAGCGAAGTGTACCCCTACCCCATCGCCCGTTGATCTGGTCCAGCACCGCCATCAGTTTCGTAGCATCGGTAGGCTGCGAGGTGGCAAACAGGTCGTCGGTGTATTCCCCTTGCTGACAAAGGTTCATCAGCAACACTTCAGCCTTGCTGTACTTGAAGCCCGGCCGAAACACTCGATCAAGCGCGTCCACCGCAGCCTTGGTCAGCAAGCGAACATCGTCGGTGGGGTACGGCATGTCAATCAGAACACCGTTGGCGTACTTCGCCTCCTCCGGGTTGAACATGCCGGTGCGGATGCTGACGCGGATCTTTTTGCAAAGCGACCTCTGCGCCCTGAGCTTTTCCGAGGCGCGCATCATGTAGGTGGCCACCGCTTCTTTGATCGGTGCCAGCTCCGTGAGCCGCTTACCAAACATCCGGCTACAGCAGATCTCCTGCTTCGGCGGATCCGGCTCATCCAATTCTAAGCAAGGCGTGCCGGCCAGCTCGCGGGCGGTCTTCTCGATCACAACGCTGAATTTCTTGCGTAGCGTCCACGGGTCGGCCTTCGCCAGGTCCATCGCGGTCCTGATGCCCATGGCGTCTAGGTGCAGTTTCATCTTGCGACCGACGCCCCAGACCTCGGACACGTCGGTATTGCGCAGCACCCAGTCGCGCTTGAACGGGTCGCAGATGTCGACCACGCCGCCCGTTTGCACCTGCAGTCGCTTGGCCGTGTGGTTCGCCAGCTTCGCCAGGGTCTTGGTGTGAGCGATCCCTACCCCGACGGGAATACCAGTGCAGCGTAGCACATGGCTGCGGATCCTGCGGCCGAGGGCATCGCGGCCGTCGATGCCGGTGAGATCCGCAAATGCTTCGTCGATGCTGTAGACCTCGACGGCAGGCACCATCGATTCAATAAGGGTCATCACGCGCTCGCTCATGTCGCCGTAAAGTGCGTAATTCGAGGAGAACGAGACGATGCCGTGTTTCTGCAGCTTGTGCTTGATCTGGAAATACGGCTCGCCCATTTTCACGTAGGGCTTGGCGTCGTAGCTGCGGGCGATCACGCAGCCGTCGTTGTTGCTCAGCACCACGATGGGCACGCGGGCCAGATCCGGACGGAACACTCTTTCGCAACTGGCATAGAAGCTGTTGCAATCGATCAGAGCGAAAACTGGTTGGGCTTTAGACATGGCTGCGCACGCTGCAGGTGATGACGCCCCAGATGACCAGTTCGTCGCCCTCGAGCACGTACCTCGGTGGGTACTTTGGGTTCTCCGACAGGAGAATCACCTCCTTCCCACGGATGCAAAGGCGTTTGCAAACGGGTTCGTTGTTCAGCAGAGCCACGACGATGTGTCCATGCGCAGGCTCCACCGCACGATCCACGACGGCCAGGTCCCCTTCAAAGATCCCAGCGCCCTGCATGCTCTCTCCAGCAATGGACACCAGGTAGACATGCGGGGCACGAATGTTCAGAACCTCATCCAGTGAGATGTGCGCTTCGATGTGGTCCGCCGCCGGAGACGGAAAGCCGGCGGGCACTCGAAACGAACACAAGGGCAGCTTCAAGCCACCTTCTGCAATAGGACCTAGAATTGAGAAGCTCATGACGCATGACACCCAAATACTGTACGAACATACAGTTAACTTTGTACAAGGTTGGCGGTCAATTTTGTATAGGAAAAATCTGACAGGCGGGACAGCTCATGTGCGGAAGATTCGTGCAGTACGAAGGAATGGCGGTGTTTATGGAGGAACTGGGCCCTCAACTGCCATTGTTCGGCGGGTACGATGCGGAGCCAATCAGCCGATACAACGTGGCTCCGACAACCCGCGTGCAGATCCTGCATAGCACGGAGGCAGGCGTTCACATCACACCAGTGAGGTGGGGCTGGGCGCCCTTTTGGGCGAAGGGGAAGCGTCCGGACCCAATCAACGCCAGGATCGAGACTGTTACGACGGGAAAGTTTTTCAAACAGCTTTGGCCGGCCGGACGCGCACTAGTGCCCAGCGAGGGCTGGTATGAGTGGGTCAAAGACCCAAATGACCCGAAAAAAAAACAACCCTACTTCATCAGATTGAAAGATCAGAAGCCGATGTTCTTTGGAGCGCTCGCACAGGCCCGCCCAGGGCTGGAGGAGCAAGACGGTGACGGTTTCGTAATCATTACCGCTTCATGCGACCAGGGCATGCTGGACATCCATGATCGCAGACCGCTGGTGTTAGCACCTGAACAGGCACGAAACTGGCTGGATCAGGATCTCAGTCCAGCAAAAGCGGAGGAGATAGCGAGGGACCGTTCCCGGTCGGAAGCCGATTTCGAATGGTATGCCGTTGGCAAGGAGGTGGGTAACGTCAAAAACCAGGGAGCACAGCTGCTGCTGCCCTGGCGTTCAGAAGGAAGCTAAGCCTGACTACGTTGATCCAGGAGGCGGGCCGCTTCAGGAAATCCCACCCATCGTGCATTCTGGTCCAACCCACGCCCAGCCAGCACCACGCCGGCCCAGTGGTTGAGATCGACCTCTCCGCGTGCCACCGATGCCAGCAGCTCGGAGGGAAGGATGGTCAAGTATTTGTCGGCGGTTTCGATTTCCATGGGCTTGGTCCTTCGTTTGTGTGACCACAGTAACGCTCCGGCGTAATTACACAGCAAGCGGATCTGATCAAGAGCGACAACCATCAAAAAAGCCCTCCCAGCGCTGCCGGCTCCCAGTTCATGATCACCAGTTCGCCACTGAGCTCGGCCTTACCCTGACGCTGGTTCGTGTTGCTATACCGAATGTCCAACGTCTCAAAGTGAAAGCCCTCGAACACCCGCCGAATGTCCGGGTGATCATTGATACTGACCATTACTTTGCCCTTGCAGCGGCGCATAAAGTCAGCCATCCGCTCATAGTTTTCGAACGGGAAATCCACGCCATAACCAGCGGTCTGCCAATACGGCGGGTCCATGTAGTGGAACGTATGAGCGCGGTCGTAGCGTTCAGCACAATCAAGCCAAGGGAGGTTTTCTACGTAGGTGCCGGACAGCCGCTGCCATGCTGCCGAGAGGTTCTCCTCGATCCGTAGCAAGTTGATAGCCGGGCCAGTGGTCGCGGTGCCGAAGGTCTGCCCAGTGACCTTGCCGGCGAAGGCATGGTGCTGCAGGTAGAAGAACCGCGCGGCGCGCTGGATGTCGGTGAGGGTTTCGGGACGGGTCATTTTCTGCCACTCGAACACCTGGCGAGAGCTGAGTGCCCATTTGAACTGGCGCACGAATTCTTCCAGGTGGTTCTGCACGACGCGATAGAGCGTCACTAGGTCGCCGTTGATATCGTTCAGGACTTCGACGGGGGCGGCCTGGGGTCGCATGAAGTAAAGCGCGGCGCCGCCGGCAAAGACTTCGACATAGCATTCGTGAGGCGGGAAAAGCGGAATGAGGCGGTCGGCTAGGCGGCGCTTGCCGCCCATCCAAGGGATGATGGGTGAAGACATTGATAGCAAGACCTTTACTGTATGAATAAACAGGTGCTAGGCTCGCGGCGCTTTGTGCACGAAGCGGGAGCCTTGGCTGGACTTGCAGGACGATTCTGCAGTTTCAGTGACCACTTCCATGTTGACGCATGGAAGTGGTCGCTCTTTTCACATGAGGGAATAAGGGAATATGAAGGTTCTAAATACAGTCTTGGTGTTAGCGCTCCTTTCTCAAGTAGTTGCATGCGTAAGCAAGCCTTCGAGTGCGTACGAAAGCGGATGGACAGAAAACACCAACGAGGACGCTTACAGCACCTGCGGGCGCTATCGTTGGGACAATAAGTTCAAGGAGCCTGCGGTGCTACAAAGACTCGTAGCATCAGGCACGCTGACCAGCTCACAAGCACAACGTGCTGAAGCTCAGGACGTCCGCGTTGGCGATCCAGAATGCCTAGCCTACGCCGCCTATGGTTTGAACCGAGCCAAGATTTCTTTTTATAAAAATACAAAAGGTCAAGTCACTGAAAAAACCGCGACCTACCTTTGTTTCAACAATCAACCGAACTGTTCAGGCGTCCGTGTTCATTTCGCCGATGGAAAAGTCTCCCGTATCAGCGCGGTGAGTGAGTAGTCCATTACTGCGGTCCATCAGGCGTTAATAGACCCCGTGCGTAGGCCTGACAAGCCGCCAGGGCAATCAGCCCCCGGTCGCCGGCATCGGTGATGCTGATAATTCGTTGAGCATGCGCCGGGTCAAGTCGGGCGCGTGTGGCTCCATGAACCACGCCGCCGGCGCTGGCGGTGGCTGGCACTGCACAGCCGTTGGCGGCATCGGAGGCGTCGAGTAGGACTGACAGCCGGACATCAGAAGTAGCAAGGCGATCACGCAGGCGATCCTGATCACGTTGGGCATGGGTAAGGGCTCGATAGTGGGTTTGCTCATTGGTGGCCAGCCGCTGCTCCAGGGCTAGGCGCTTGTCCTGCTCGGCGCGCTGCAGCGCGGTGGAGGCCAGGGTTAGTTGGTTGAGGGTTTCGGTGTGGAGTCGGGACTGTTTTTCAAGCTGCAGGCCGTATCGCCAGTCTTGAACCTTCCAGGCGACGGCCGCCGAACCGGCGACCAAAGCGAACAACAGAATCCCGGCAACCAGCACGCGGTATTGCAACGGGATCAGGTCGACGAGACGCATAACACCGCCCTCGCCCGTTCCCAAAGCTGCAGACGATCCTGCAGGCCATTGAGCCCGCCGTTGATTTTCCGGGTGATCGTTTCGAACTCATCACGGTCAGCCAGCACGTTCAACTCCCTGACCCACCAGAACCATGCAGCCGACTCAGCCGCCCACTGGGGCAGCTCCAGCAGTTCGGGCGTGCGCAACAGACGCTCGTCGCCGAACAGCGCCAAGCTGCAGCGCAGGTAGTTGTTACGACCCGTCACCTGGATCAGGCCGCGACCGCGATAGCGCTGGCCATCTCCGTCGGGCTCGGGGGTGTTCCCGAGTTTCGAAGCCAGCGAACCGGTGTCGTATTTGCTGAGGTATTGATCGCCGCCCAGCTCCCGCACGTACTGCAGTTGGCCGGACTCATGCCCAACCTGGGCCAGGAATGCCGCCTGCCGTTTAGGTGTATCAATCTGTCGGTGGGCCATGGCGGCGTTCAGCGCCGATACAAAAACGCCCGCTTGGCGGCGGGCGTTGGGCATGATCCGTTGTAGTTGCTGCTCGGTGATAGACATGGGGGGCTCCAAAAAAAAGCCCGCTCGATGGCGGGTTGTGGTTGTGTTTGAGGGTGGTGCTGGGTGCGCCTAAAGTTGGACGACCTTGACCGGCTTGGCTTCCTTCTTCTTTTTCTTACCCTTGGCGTTGGCCTTGCCTTTCTTGCCGCCGTTGCACTCGACCGTGGTGGTCCAGCCACTGGAGGTGAACAGTTGCTCCACCGCCTCAGCCAGGTATTCACCATCAAGCCCGGGCTTGATTCCCTGGACGATGATGGACCGTTCGGCAAATACATCGGTACGCCCGGCCATTTCCAGGCGAACCCCGGCGCTGCTGCGATTGAAGGCGGCCAGGCGAGCCTTGGCGGCCTGCTCGGCGGCTGACTTGTTGGGGTAGATATGCCGGTCGGTATGGACCGCTGGCAGGCCGTTCGGCAGGTCGTCGTTGTCCAGCTCGACCACCTTTAGGGCTCCGGATTTTTTGTCCTGGTGCTTGGTGCGTACCGCCTTTTGCGT
The DNA here is from genome assembly GCF_036693845.1 of Pseudomonas sp. MS646. NCBI lineage: Bacteria > Pseudomonadati > Pseudomonadota > Gammaproteobacteria > Pseudomonadales > Pseudomonadaceae > Pseudomonas > Pseudomonas sp. MS646. Next base: position 1,312,912 of record NZ_CP144763.1, on the reverse strand, counting down.
ATTGCGGTCGCCAAGACGGAATTGATAGCGGCTCAGATCCGAGCGCCTCAAAACCACAGGGCTCAGATTCTTGCCGCTTGCGGTCTGGCCGCCCTGCCGAGGCATGACCAACAGCTTGCCGTCGGCCAGCTTGGCCGTGCAGTCATATTGCTTGGCAAGGCGGGTGATGAAGTTGTAATCCGACTCGTTGAGTTGGTCGACTCGAGGCACTTTTGTTTGCACCGGGCATACCGGCTGCCATCCATTGCGGGCTGCCACGTCGCGGACAATTTGCTGCAAAGGCACGTTTTCCCAAGACCCGCTGCGCACGGTCTTGCCACTGCCGCGCATGTCACTGGCTTTACCCCGGATCACCAACGTATCAGGCGGCCCCGACAACTCGACCTCATCGACGGTGTAGCGCCCCAAGCGCGTCAGGGCCTGGCCGGTATACCCCAGGTAAACCTCGATACCCGCCCCACGTGTGGGCAGCGCAACCGCTTGATCACGATCATCAATCCGCAACTCGAAGTCGTCCGAATCCATGCCTGGCTTATCCGAGGTGCGCAGACTCAATAACCGGTCATTGATCAACACGGTGATGTCCTTGCCGTCCGCCACAATGCGAAAGGTCGGCTTCATGGCAACACTCCAGAAAAAAGAAACCCCGCACAGAGCGGGGTTCGTGAGGGGCGACGATGCTGGTTAATCCCACAGCTGGATATCCTCCAGCGTCTGTGCTGGCAGATCCGGCAGCAGGATGATTACACCAGCGCGAAATGGTTGAGGCTCGTCGGCCAACCCTTGATTGGCAGCAAGCACGGCCTCCACAGTGCCATTCAGATGGCCGTAGTAGTGATGACAGACGGTGTCCAACAGATCCCCGTCAGACGTTCTGCAGGTCGTCGCCATAGCTCACAAACTCCAGTGAAAAGGATTGCTTGCGCGGAATGCCACCCGCGAGCAGGTTGCTTTGTTCTTCCTCGATGTTGAGCAGGCACCAGGTGCCGAGCACTTCGCCGTAGCCGGTGGTCAGGTTCACCGGCTGCAGACGTCGCCCGATGGTGCGCAATTTGTCCAGCTGTTTGAGCCCACCTTTGAAACCTGGAAAAATCACACCCTTGAGGCTGATCTTGTCCTCTCCCTGGCCGACCGCCTGCTGGGCGATGCTGCGTGTCAGACGTTCCTGGCCTGCCCAGCGAAACGACGTCTGCCGACGTAGCTCCTCGAAAGCCGCCGTATCCAGGTTGAAGTAGTACGGCTGTGCGTTCGGCTCAAGAGGCTGCATGATCAGCAGGTGCGGGAATGGCTTCACCGCCTCAGCCGCTGGTGTCAGCTGGGGCGCAAATGAACCCGTGGGCATGATGTTGCTCAGTGATGGGCTTACCTGGCCGGCGATGCGATTGATCGCTGCCCCCGCCTTGCCCGCCTGCTCCTTGAGCGAACCCAGCCGCTCTTGAACTTGGCCAGCTGCAGTAACGGCTTGGTTGTACTTCGCCGCCACCTGGCCCACGGTGGACTGCGCCGCGTTGATTGCCCGCATGGTCCGTTGCACCTTGGCGCCGATGGCCGGCCCAATGAAGGGCACCCCCTCAAGTTCCGAGGCGGCGCCGGTCATGTCGCTGATTGCACCATTGAGCGGGCCCAGCATGCCATCGAGACTGGTACGGCCAGCCTCCCCCGCTGCAAGCAGTGATTTGAACACCGATTGCAATTGCTCCATGTAGGCCATGGCACCTCCTTAAACGTGAGGGGAATCGAACAACTGACTCGATGCTTGGCGGGCGGCGACGTCTCGGGAGAAGGACTCCATCAACTGACGCAAATGCGGCTCCAGGTCCCGGGCCAACTGAGCCGGGTCTTTTACATCGCCTTGCACGGTGATGGAGACTTGCGGAGCAAAGCTGAAAGCCTGCTCAACTTTTGGTGGCACCGGCGGCGTCGGCTCTGCCACCTTCGCGACTTCGGGCAGCTTGGTCGGCGCTTCAGTAGATGCCGCGGGCTTGTCGGCCTTTGCGGCCTCAGCCTTGTCATCACTGCCAAACCAGGACTTACCCAAGAATCCGCCGATACTCTCGCCACCCAGACCGCCCAAAGCGGCACCAATTGCTCCCCCGATGGCGGTACCGATGATCGGCACCACCGAGCCAATAGCGGCACCGGCAGCACCTCCAGCGAGCGCGCCCGCAAGACCGCCAGCGGCCCCGCCGTATCCTTCGGCTTTCTCGTCCTGAGTCGTGGCATTGAGTGCGGTGTCCAAGACCCCGACTCCCGCATCGAGCACCGAACCACCTGGGATACGTTTGGAGAGACGCGTCACCCCTCTTATCGACTGCACTGCCTGACCAAGTGAACTGCTAGGAACGGCCTCTGCCACGGCAGCCATTGGGAGTGCGGCCACCGCTGCGGCCTTGGGCAAGGCAGACACTGCAGACGCTTTGGGTAAGGATGGCATTGCCGGTGCAGTCACTGCCGGGGCACTCGGCGCCCGAGCAGTTATCCGCCTGCGCGACATGCTCCCCACGCCTGAACGACGGCCACGGCGCCCACGTTGACGCCTACGTGTAACGCCTCCAGGGTCCGTGCCCGGGCCGCTGGAACTGGCCCTGCCGATAGCATCCGCATTGACGACAAAGACCCGCTGCGGCTCGCTGCCAGCCCCTGCAGCAGTTTCCGGGCTGCGTCCCATGAGTTTGCCGAGCAGACCCAGGCCCTTGTCCACCGTTTTGATACCGGTTTTCGGAGCCTTGGCAGCGGCATCACCGAGGGAACCCACGCCTCGTTCCATCGCCCGGCCACGCGATATGTTGTACAGCCCCCTGCCAATCTTCACCGCGCTGGCAGTCGTCTTGAGGGCCAATAGGCCGGCGGTGATGCCCGCAATGCCAAGCACCACCGGTTGCGAGCCATCCGAAAGCTTGGTCAGCCCACGCACAATTGAAGTCAGTCCCTGGGCGACCGCATCGGTCGCCGGGCGGATGGCGTCCCCCACACTGCGCATGCCATCACTCACCGCCTGACCGAGCTCGTCCCACATCTGTTTCGACGTTTCGCGCCGTTCGGCCAGGTTCTTGTCGAGGATCCCGCCAGAAGACTGCGAATCCTTTTTCAGCTGCTCGTACAGCGACTTGTTTTGCGAGTAGGCCGTGAGCGCCGCCTTGACCTGCATGTCAGCGAACAGGTCACCGGTACGCAGGGATTTTTCCAGGGCATCGAGCGCCGCCTTGGCCTTCTCCGGATCTGTTTCCTTGCTGATCTTGGCCTGGGCTTCGGCCATCTTCGCGGCTTTTGCCGGGTCGGTGGCCTGGATGTATTTCATCGCCAGGGCAAAGCTGGATTCCAGGGTCGACATGCCCTTCTGAATGCCAGTGTTCAGGGAGCCTTGATAGTCGATGCCGGCGTCTTTGTACGCCTTGACCACGTCGCCCGAACCGATTTTCTCCATCCAGTTTTTCAGGTTGTTCGCCGCTTCGTCCGAGCCGCCAGCCGTTTTCATCTGGACTTGAAGCATCGCACCCAAGGAGCTGACCGCCTCCATGCCGGTGCTGCCGTTCTTCTCCATGCTCGCCAGCAGTTGAGGAAACCAGCGGGCCATGTCGCTGGCCTCAAAGCTGCCCGCCTGCCCTTGATAGGCGATGGCCTCCAGGGCCTGCTGCATCACCTTGGGGTCGGTGATTTTGGCGTTCTGCTGCAGCGCCATGATCATGCTGGCCGTATCGACACCGGAGGCGCCCTGGCCGATGGCGAACTTCGCCGCCGTCGGTGCGTAGGCCATGGCCTGCTTGAGGTCCATACCGGCACCGACCAGTTGGTTTACCAGGTCCGCCACGTCGTTACGGGCCATGCCCGTATCGCGAGAGGTCTGGATCACCGTCTGGCTAAGCTGTGTTTCTTGCGGCTTATTGACCACGTCCGCCTTGATCGCGATGTCGCGGATGATCGCTTGATAATCCGCACTGACCTTGGTCGGTATGGCGGCCAGGCCTGTGGCGACAACACCCTGACCAATGCTCGACGTGAGTCCTTTCTTGCCGGCATCGAGCTGCTGGTGACCTTTGAGCTGCAGATCAGCGGCTTTGGCTGTACGGCCCAGGCGCTGGTACTCCTGCCCCAGCCTGCCCACCTCCACGCCCTGCTTGCGTAGGGCATCAAGGTTGCCGTTGAGCTTACGCAACAGCCCATCCGCCGAAGCCGCGCCGCTGTCGTGCGCCCGCTTCCATTCATCGCGCAGGCGGATGGTTTCGCTGATGGTGCTCTTGAGCACCTTGGCCTTGTTACCTTTGTCCTCCAGCTTTTTGATGTGACCTTCAACCGTGCGGAAGGCAGACCCCATCGTCGAACTGACGGCGCCGCCGATCACCAGCGATAACGCCAGTTTGCTAGCCATCGTCTACCCCTTGTTTCAGTCTGAGAGCCACCAAACCATGTCGGAAAATGGCATGGTGAGGATTTCAGCGGCGGAAAAATTCAACTCGGCGGCTAGACGCTTAGCCAGTTGCTTTTGCACCTTCGGGTTGAAGTTCATCATCTCGCACCAGGCGAAAATAGCCGGCCTGTATGCGGTAGAAGTCCTTCAGCGCCAAACCATCCAGATCCTTGGTACTGACTTCAGCCAGGGAAGCGAACAAATTCAGATCTTGCTGTTCTTCATCATTGGGCGCTGTTTGGCGGGCGATACGAAGGTCACGCACGGTCGGTGTTCGGAGGCTCAGCGTATCGACACGCACGCCGTTGGCCTCAGATGGCACAGTCAGTTTCACGGTGACGCGGTCAGCGGCCAGGGTCATCCAGCTTGGAATTGGGGTATTGCTCATAGAGGTGTGTCCTAAAAAGGAGGAAACGCCGCCCGGGCGATTCGCCAGGCGGGTATCAAGAAGAGTTAGAGGCCCAATGCAGAACGCTGGGCGGCGAGTTGATCAACACCGTTGATAACTCGCCGCATGCCGAGAGGATCGATCTCGTAGACGGTTCGGCCGTCCACTTCGAGCTTGTAGTAGGTCAGTCCGACGGCATGCTTGATTTCGGCCTTGTCGCCCGCTTTCCAGTCCCCCATATCGACCTCTTTCAAGGTGCCGCGCAGGGTGACGATGACCGGCGTAACTTTGCCTTTGAGCCCTTTGAAGGCTCCCCGGAATGTACCGTTGAACGCTGTGCCATCGGACAAGCCGAAGAACTTCAACGACTCACGACGCACACCCGTAGTGGTGAAGTTCGCCTCCTGTTTTTCCATCCCCATATCCAGTTCGACCGGGGCGTCCATGCCGCCGCCGCGATGCTCCTCCATCTTGAGCGTGAGCTTTGGCAGCGTCAGGCTTGGCACGTCGCCCTGGAAGCTGACGCCGTCGACGAACAAATTCAGGTTCGCCAGGGTTTCGGGAATCATTGCCATTACAGTCGCTCCTTATGCGGCGGTATCGAGGACTTCGGTCAACCATTGATCGGTGACCTCTACGCGGAAGTTGGGGTTTTCTGCCGGCGGAACGTCGGTGAAGCGGATGTTCCAATACACCTTGCCCTGCGCCAGTTGGCTTGCCGAGTTCAGCTCCGGGTCAGCAAATACCTCGAAGTTGATGATTGCGCCTTGAGCCTTCAGGTCGCGCATGAAAGCTTGCAGACCTTCGGTTACATCCTTGATGTATGTCGCGGTGATCGATCGGTCTACCGCCCATTTGTGGCCGTAGAGGATTGCGTCCATGACGATGTCCATCGTTCGTACGCGAGTGACGAACGCCCACTTCGGATCGCTCGACAGCGTGCGGTTACCCCACAGGCGGAAACCGTCGTCACGGATGATCGTGGTGATGTTGGCGTTGTTGAGCAGGTTGGCCCGGCAGGTTTCGTCACCGTCCAGAAACTCAATCGGGCGCGAGGTACCGGTGATGCCGACAAACTCCTTGTTCGAAGGCGACGCCCAAAAACCGTATTCACTGTCGGTCCAGGCAAACAACCCTGCCACCCAGGCGGAGCCGGGCGCGTCGACCGTGGCGTCCGCCGTGGTGTCCCAATACTGCACACCCGGATCAACCAGGTACGCCCGCTTGGCGCCGAAGTTCTCGGCGTAAGCCATCACCGCCTCATCAGTGGTGTTCGGGCCGTCGAGGATGGCGAGCCCTCGCAGCTTGTCGGCCAGCGCGACCAGCGCGGTACCGACAGCCAGTGTCGCGCTGTGCTTGGGAGTCACCAACAGCCGCGGCTGGGCGTTGAACCGACTCTTGCCGTCCAGCAGCGCTTGCAGGCCGGTGCGCTTACCGTTGGCCTGCACGCCACCGATGATTGCCGAGGTCTGTTCAGCCGGATCGGCCAACTGAGGCACGCCACAGGCAACAATCACCGCCTTGGCACGGGTGTAGATGGCTTTGCAGGCTTTGGTCATTGCCGAGTCTGGCCCAAAGGCGGCCACCGCTTCACGCTCGCTGGTGATCATCACCAGGTCATTCGGCTGAGCGCTGTAGGCCGGCGCAGGTACAAATGTGTCAACCAGTCCAATGATCGAGGACGATGGCAACGCAATGACACGAGCGCCGGTGTCGACGTTCGTGACGGTCACGCCATGAAAGAAGCTCATAGGTTCTCCAGATACGAAAAAGCCCCGCAATGCGAGGCCTGTTTGTGGTGAAGCGGAAAAGAAAACGCCCCGACTGTGCGGGGCGTTTATTCGGATTGATGAGACAGCCAGACAGGGATTGGAGGCCGATGATCAGCCAATGGAAAATCGCCGGCCTCCGGCCAGTTGCGCAAGGCCCGTCGGTAGGTTTGAAGTTCCGCGTATTGCTCAGCAGTCAATGTTGTTACGACGCCTTCCTCCAGCTCGTCGCGATGGCGTGTCACAACCCCATCAGTTAGTGAAAGTTGGTTATCGCGCCAGGCCCGCTCGATGCCAACTAGTTCCTCTACAGTCGGTGGCGGTGGATCCTGCAGCTCTGGTCGGCCATCAGCACCCTTTCCAATGATCTTGACCACCTGGCGCGGCTCAAATAGTGCCGCGTGCTCAGCATCAGATATTTCAATGCCTCCGTTATCAGTCAATTCGAAGGCAAATCGACCGTCTTCTTCAATCCATTTAGCGAACATAGATACCCTCAATAGCCGATGGCTAGCCAGTTGTAACCACCAACAGTCACAGCGGAGTTGTTGCTAGTCACGTTGGTCATGAAGCCCATAAAACCTGTACGGGTCGGCTGTGAGCACTGACAAAGACTAGGATTAGGCGCAGCACCAGCCCCAGCATACATGGCTCCCACGTACATACAGGCTGTAGGAAATGCGACGGGGAACGTTACAGGCACTGTTCCTGACGCGGTATCCGTTGATGCATGCCCTATTTTAAATATCCAGCCACTGGGCAGAACTTGGTGGCCGTTAGCGCCAAAAATGGCCGCAAACATTGGTGACGATCGCAAACATTCAAGACTGGCATGCGCCCGCCACTTTTCACCGTCCGACACCAGCAAGATGTCCGATCCCATGGACATGGTGTAAGGCGATGAGACGGAAACGTTATTGATAGCCAGTGTGTCACCTGCCAGCACCGCCAGCTTGGCCGCATCGACCGCGCTTGAGGTCGTAATCAGAATTGCCGACCCCTTGGGCAAAGTATTTGCCTTGGGCAATGTCAGCGTGCCGTTTGCAGACATCTCAATGCGCGTTCCGACGTGTGCCGCTGTCAAGGTGACGTTTCCGCCTGCAATCCCTGTGCTATTTGCATAGCTGCCTTTTTCACGCTGTACAAACTCGGCGGTTGCCAGCAGTTTGCTGCTGTCAAATTGCGTGGGGGTATTACCAAAAACCTTGGAATACTGGAGTTGCGCCGATCCTGCAGCCCACCAAGCAGCGGCCCCATTGCTGGTCAGTTGGAGGGTTGAACCTGGCTGGAGGACGATGTTGTTGGGTTGGTTGAAGTTGCCGGCGTTGATCAGATCAGTGCCCACACAGACGACGGTCACAATGCCGCCGCCAATGTTGCGAAAGTGAATCGAACCGCCAGCAGGCAAGCTGCTTGCGGCTGGTAACGTGAGAGTAAACGACCCGATGGTAGAAACCAACGTGCCAACCGCCGCCGCTGTCAAAGTGGTCGCCGACGTGAGGCTGGTGAATCCGCGATAGTTGCCGCTGGAGCGCATGACGTATTCAGTCGTCGCGACCGACTTAGTGTTGTCGAACAGCGCAGGCGTGTTGGCCGTAGGGTTGATCAGCGCAGGCGAGTTGATGGGGGCAAAACCCTGGGTGATGTTTTGAAATGTCAACGCGGTGGTACCCAGGACAATCGTTCCATCGGTTACCAACTGCCAGCGCGTGTCGGCCAGCGTAGCGCCTTGCTCGACTGAAAGAATCATCGCCGATGTGACTTCAGCACTACTGTCAGCATCCGGCGCACGCTGCCATCCTGCTACGCCCACAACGTAGATGCCGTTGTCCTTAGAGGACGTTTGATTCTTCACCAACACCCGGTCGCCAGCGAGCAGGCTAACGCCGTCGATGGTCTGAAGCCCACTCAACGCGATATTGGCCGTAGTCGCTGCTCGCACTGACTGCTTGCTGTCGAGCTTGTACAGCTCTTCCTGAATCTTCGTATCGACATATTCGCGGGTGGCCAGCACCACAGATGGGTCAATCTTCAATTGAATGTTCGAAGTGCCGTTGGTGATGATGTGCATCCGCACTACCTGATTACGGCCAGAGTTCTGCTCGAGCAGCGGCTTGTAACTAGGCGCCACGTTGGAGACGGCAGAGAAAACACCGTCCTTGTCTTCCAGGGCCAGCTCACGAATCCACCAGCCGCCCACGTCTGGCGGCAACACCAATTCCGCGATCAAAACATTGGCGTCTTTCTCCGACACCCGAAGCTGATTGAGCTGGGCTCGGTAAACCTGATTGATCAATCTAGTTTGGGAGGCGCTTGGCACCGGATCGGTGCCGTTCGCGTCCCCGATCAGCATGTATTTGGGTTCCCAGGGGATACCCAAGGCATCGCAGTTGGTTTTTTTGTTGGCACCCAATGTGGTCAGCATGCCGCCAAAAATAGTGTTCTTATCAACCATACGGGTAGGTATCCAATTCATCGATTATGTAATGGCTGACGCCGCTGTATCCCTGCACTTCTACGTCGATGTCGGGATTGCTCCAGGGATAAACATCGATCTCATCGCCGTCATAAACGGCGAACCCGACAAAGGCGTCGAGGTGTGCTTCCAGAACGATGTCCAAACCAGATAAATGGCGGCTGACCGGCCGGGCGTCATCAATCAGCCATGTCAGTTCCTTGTAGGTTTCTTCGCTGATGCCTTCCTCGGAAACACCGATCTTCAAGGCGAACGTTCCCGGCACACCCTTGGGCTCTGTCTGGAACCACTCGACGACCTCAATGAGATAGCCGAACGGCTCCACCACCCGGCGCAACGCGCCGATGGTGCCCTTATGGGCATGAACGTAGAACGAAGAGCGGATCACCGAACGCTTGACCTCTTCGGGCCACGCCTCGTCCCAGCGGTCCACGGACCAGGCCCAAGCCAGTTGGTAAAGCAAATGCGCCGGGCAGGTGTCCGGGTTGTATAGGGTTCTGAGCGGTATCGCTGTTGTTTCGTCGATAGCCGCCTCAATTGCACGCTCAAGCTGGGTACTGTTGAGGGGAAGCAGACTTTTCATTTGCCACCCCGCGTTACGGTGAAGCCCGTGCACCACGCCGCTTGCGCCTTAGTTGGGCGGATGTCCACCCATCCAGGTATCTCGACCCGGGCCACACCGCTGACATGGACCTGTGCATCAATCGCCGAACGGGCAACCTCAACGCCTAAGCGGCGCCGGGGGTTGATCCAGGCCCGCAGTCGCGCGTTGCACTCAGCAAGTGCTGCCTCGTTTTCCGGGCCCGTGCCGACCATGTACACCACGGCATCGATTCGATAGGGCAGGATTTCAGCACCCTGCACCGTCAACCGATCAGCCACAGGCCGCCGATCTTCATCATTGAGGTAGGTGTCCACTTCGGCCAACAGCTCGGGGCTAGCGGTACCGTCGCCCTCCAGAGACAGGACTGTCACCACCACCTCAGCCGGTGCCGGGCTTTCGGCCGTGGCATCTGCCACCAGTCCCGAGGCATTTCGAGCATGCAGGATGTAACTGTTCCGTGGCCCGGCAGTGGTCAGCCCTTCGTACCTCAGTTGGATACGCTCGCGCAGTGCGTCGTAGCTTTCCAGCACCGCGGCTACTGGCGGCACGGCGGTCAAGTCCTCAGCCTGAATGACCAGGCGCTCAAGGCTCACGTTTGCAGCCAACTGCACCAGGTCGGCACCCGTGGCATGAGCCAGTAACAGGGCCTTGGCCGCGTCATTGACCCTGGCCCGATTCTGCATGCGTCGATAAGCACCCAACTCCAGCAGCTTGGTCACCGGATCGCTTTCAAGGAAAGCGGTCCAGTTATCGCCCATGTACTCGCGGAAAGTTGCCAGCTCGCCCTGATACAACTCTTCAAAATCCAGACTCTCCAGCACCTGTGGGGCCGGCAACGCCGAAAGGTCGATAGTGCTCATGCGTTCACCTCCAGCACCACGCCATCGCCAATGTATGAGCCCGTCAGCTGCAAGGTGATTTGTCCATCAACCACCGCAATGACCCGGACACGTTCAAGCTTCAAACGGGGCTCCCAACGCCCCAGGGCACGAGCGACCTCGGCCTGAACTGCGCTCTTCCAGCCCTCGTTAACGGGCAGGTCGACATAGCGACGCATTTGGCTGCCGTACTCAGGCCGCATGCGCCGGCTGCCGACAGGCGTGCTCAGAATGTCCTCAATGGACTGCCGCAAATGCGCCTGGCCGGACAGCGGCTGCCCCGTGCGACGGTCCACTCCGATCATGGAATTACTCCGTCAGCTGTTGCATATCCGGGTGCGCCTTGAGAAAGGCGTATTGATCATCGCCACGGGCTGAGACCTGACCGGCGATGACCGGCACGGTGCGGCCGTCTGGCATGACCAACGTGCGAGAGGTGTACAGGGTGTCGCGAAACACCCGCGCCGGCCCGATGGGTTCGGGCGACTCGGTCCGTGTGGGCTGAAGCGGGTTCACATCGGTAGCGGCCCGGTCCGTCCCTGTTCGTGGTTTGCTCATAAGGTTCGCTCCAGAAACACAAAAGCCCGCACGCGGCGGGCTGTGGATGAATGTCGGAATCAGTGTTTGTGGTTCGGCGTGTTGCCAGTGGTGTCGACGATGCTTCCGCCGCCGTGGATATCACCCGTTACCCGTAGCGGGCCGTTGATCTGCACATTGCCGGTCAGGGTGATATCGCCCGCAGTGGCGTTGATCGCACTGTCGGTAACGACCACTTCGGTTCCGCCGACTTTGACGGTGACGGTACCGCTTGGCACGGTGATGGTGTACGTGCTGGCCTGCCAGTCGTAGACCATCGAGCCACCATCATCGAAACGCCATACCTCGACATGATCACGGTTGTCCGGCGGTGCCCCAGCATTGCCATACAGACCGGGGATAAATGTGCCTTGTGCCACTTCCCCGCTGGCACTGACCAGAGTCCCCTGCTCGCCCATGCTGGGCGCTCGCCAATGACGGGCCTTGCCAGCAGCGATACTGTGCCAACGCACCCATGCACTGACCCAGTCCCCATCCGACACCCGGCATACGGGCGGTGAGGCGGTCAAATCCAGCGCCACCACATAACAATCCTTGACCAGGCCAGCCAGCATGCGGTCATGCTGCGCGCTGGGGTAGCTCATGCCATCTCCTCCGGTGACTGATAGCTCCCTTCTCTGCCAGGCCCCGTGTCAGGGCTGAAACCCCAGAGCAGGGTACCCGGTGGCTGATTCGGCCATGGCCACTCTTCCTTGCCTAAGTAAATACCTTGGGTCCACTCGACGACCCACACCGCATAGCTATCGAGCTCTGGCCGGGTCCAGTCCTGTGATGCCTGGATGAACTCCGCCGGTTCGACCGCCAGTCCCCATGTCTGCATGCGCAGCAAAATAATCAGCTGAGCCGCAATGAAAGCCGCTACCTGTTGGCAGTGCTCGTGGTCACTGCCAACGATGATCCGTGCTTCGAAACGCGCCTCGACTCCGACTTCGCCAGTGCCGGGGTCCCGGCCAGGCTCCAGCTCGACCAGCTCAAGCACAACAGCGGGGATGGGTACGTGCTGCAACATGTCGGGCATGGTGCAGATATATGCCAAGCCGGGGATGGCCTGGGCGATCTGTTCTTCAATAGCCGAGTAAAGCTGGTCGAGAGGAATAATGGGATCAGACATGGGCTGATTTCCTCAGATATTTTTGAAGCTCGAAATTCATTTCCTGCTCCAGGATTTCAAGCAACCGCTGATGCGCACGACGTGACCACTCCTCAAAGTGAGGTCGCACGTCGTCGAGCGATATCTTGGCCTTGGCGAGTGGATAGCGGCTGCCGTTCTCAGCAATCCAGCCCGAACTTGGTCCACCGCCGCCAGACACATCACTGTCGGGATAGTCGCTTGCTCTGAAATGCTTACTGGCGGTACGAATCCAGATATCTGGTTCGCTGCCATAAACGGTCTTGTAGAACGCCCCCTGATACTTGCGACCGGCGACAGAGACACCAGAGCGACCCTGTCGTACCCGCCCAGCGCGACTAGCCTCAATGGGGTTAATGCCGAACCACAACTTCGCTTGTTCGTTGGAGTTAACTGGGTAGGCCTTTAATCGCTGACGTACAGCGGCGATAGCAATTCGAGCCTGTCGGCCAACCGCCCGCGCAATGTGAGTACGCAACCAACGCAGCGTCTTATTCAGGGCTCGCCGTTGAGCTGCACGGGCGGCCTGCGGAACAAGCGCAGCAAAGTCGGAGAACGCATCCTTATCAGCTTGAGCAAGTTGCAGTGTGAATAGACCGGAGCTGGCCGAGGATTTAACATGGCTGCCGACGCTCATCGCACCTCCCGAAGAATCAGGTTGACCCAGCCAGTGCCATCCGGCTCACGCCTGACGACGACATAGCGTCCGCCGCCGTCTTCCTGCGTTAGCTGAACGGTGATGAGCTGGCCATCCGAAATGAGATGAGCGTCGACAACACGAACGGCGAACACTGGCTCGCGTATGCCAGTGTTGATCCTTCCCACCTTCGGTTGCAGCCAGGGCGCCGAGAAGAATCCCGGCACCGGTAAGTCGCGCCCCTCGACCAGAGCCTCGTCGCCCAGGATATCCAGCAACTGCGCATCCATCGCTGCCACCTGGTCACGGAAGGCCATCAGCTATCTCCGTCATCCGAGGCGCCGGATCCGGACTCCAGTTTGCCGCGCTTGGCAATGACGCCTTCTTCGAGCAACAGATCCCGAATCTCAGTGCTGAGCGGAACGTACACTTCGCCTTTTCGCACCACCTTGGCACCGTCCTGCACGCTGCCATTGACTACGTAGTACTCAACTTTCGCGGCCATCTCACACCACCTTTGCAAAAACGAAAGCGTTAGGCTCCAACATCCCGGCCAGGGCAGCGCTCTGCAGCTTCAACCACCGAGCGCTCGGATCCTGGGTGACCCAGGTTTTTGGAAAACGGGCCGCTTCGACCAGACCACTTTCAATGGCTTCGATGTCCTTGATCGCGCCATACAGCATCGCGTTTCGAGTCGAGGTCGAGCCCAGCATCAAGCCGCCGCTTGGCACCATCTGCTGTTCATCACCATCATCGTCCAGGTACCACTCGTCATAGACGTACAGGTCGATGCCGGGATCGTTCAAATAGCCGAGATAGGTCACGCCATCCGGCAACTCTTCGGGCTTGATTACGCCCATGTCCACCCGGCGGGAGTTGAGCTGCTTCAACACTGTCTCATTGCGCTGGAAAGCGTCCTGGGCTTCGCCACTGAGCACAGCGACGTTGCCGGTACGCCCGGAGTCCTTGGCGATCTGGCGCTTCCACTGCCGCAAATTGGCAATGGGGTCAGAGTCCGCCGTGTTCCAACGCCCGGCCCCCAACACGATCTTGTGGCTGTCCTCCATCAGAAAATCGATGGTGTCATCGACGCCATCGCCCAGCACCCGAACGCGCCCAGTGCTCAGCGCCTGAGCGCACATCCACTCTTCACGGCGAGTGATCTCGTCATCCAGGTCGATCAGGTCGCGCCCCAGCTGCTCGCCCGCTCGCTCCAGGGGAGTCCGCGAGGAGAATGGATTATCGCCTGCAGCACGCTTGAGGATTTGTTCTGCTCGCGTCTCGCGCTTGGGCTGGATATAGGGTGGCTTGTAGGTTTCAGAACTGAAGCCGTTACGCAGCGAAACACTGCCAGGCAGCGATGGGTGGACGAAAGGCGCCATCTTGCGCTGGCCCTTGATGATGTCGATGGTTACCGCCTCGGTCCCGAAAGTAATGGGGTTACCGCCGTTGAAGAAAGTGTTCATCAGGAAGCGACGAGGAGTGTTCATCTGCTCGACGGCTTCGAGCATGGTAAGGGTGTCAAAAATGTCGGTCATCAGGTGCTCCGGTCAGCGGATGAAAATGCAGAGAGGTCGAAGGGCGGCTTTGGCCGCTGCCAAGGTCAGGCCTTCACCGAGGTGGAGCTGGGTGCCTAGCACTTGGCCTGTCAAACGAATGGGCGCGCTCTTGGCCCCGTCCGTGGTATCCACGTCCTCTTCGAGGATGGCCGCAGGCGCCTGGGAACCGTCTTCAGCGGCCGCTTTGCACAGCACAAACTCTTTTGAACTGGTGATTTGCCCCAAGACAGAACCCCGCAACAGGGCCTGGCCTGCGGCGATCACACCGGTGTCCATTGCAATGGGAAAGTCACCGGCAGACAGATGACTTGGCCGGTAGGTTTTACGCTCTGGGTTGCTCATGAGTGTCTCCTGTTCAGCGGCGCGAAGCGCCCGCAACGATTGCACTGACGGCGGCTTGGCGTTCGCCCTGCTTGCCGTCACCGCTTGGGGTTGTAGCCGTCACGCCCTGCGCATCACTCTTGATCGCAGACAGGGAGATCCCGCGATCCTGGGCGGCCTTGAACAATTGCAAGGCGGTGGCTTCGACCGTGGTACCAGCATCGATAGCCGCTTCGATTTCCTTCTCGAAACCTTTGCTGGCCAGGGCGTTAATGCCCTTGATGCGCTCTCGCTCGGCAGTGGCGCCTTCGGCTCGAATGGCACCGAGGTCAGGCTGTTGTGCCTGAGCGATTTCAATGGTGTTTGGATCAATGCCGGCGGCGAGCGCAGTACGCAGCTCCGCCGTGGTGTGTACGGTGGTCATGGTGGTTTTCCTAGGGACAGTGATGGCCGGTTTGGCCAGTTCAGTGATGAGGGATTCAAGCGAGCCCAACCGATGGGCCAGACCTGATTCAACAGCCGCGGCTCCAACGCGTAATCCGCCGAAGTCACCCATTGCAGGAACCTTTGCGGCTTCGGTGCCCAGGTTTCGCGCCACTTTGCCGACGAAGACTTCACCGAGGGCATTTACGGTTTCGCCGATCTTGGCGCGCCCTTCCTCGGTTGCGAGATCTGGCCGCTTGTTCGGCGCGTTGCTGCTGACGATCTGATAGCGTTTGCGACCGTTAGCGGCACCACTTTCAACGACGGCCTCAACGACAACGCCGATGCTTCCGGCCAAACTGGCTTCGTCGATGACGATCTCGTGCGCTGCCGAGGCGATCCAGTACGCAGCGCTCGCCCCAATGCCGCCGATGTACGCCACGATCCGCTTGCGTTCTCGACCAGCGAATATGATCTCGGCCAGTTCATTGATTCCGGAGGCGACACCGCCAGGGCTGTCGATGTTGAGCACAATCGAACGGACTTTGGGATCGTCCAGCGCTCGCTGGATGTCCGTGCCCAGGACCTGCGTGCTGGTAGCCCCGCTGATTTCAGTGAACATATTGGCGTAACGAAAGATCGGCCCTGTTACGGGGATCACTGCCACGCCGTTTCGCACAGTGACTGTGCGGGTCTCTTCCAGCCGCTCGCCGCGCCGGGTCGCCAAGGCCACTGGATCGCCCATGCGGTCGGCGATGGTCAGCAAGTTTTCCAGGGCGTCAGGCAGCATTAGCCAAGGCTGCGACGCAGCCAGCTCAAGTGCTCGAGGCATATTCAGTCCTCTTCGGATTTGGGGTCAGGCGGGTTTTCCAGCCCGCCCTTGGGCAGGGCCTGCAGGTTTTTGGCGCGGCGTTGCTCCACTTCCCGTACGCGCTGACGGAACACCTGCTGCCAGGGCTCGCCGGTCATGGCCGCTGTTTCGAGGGTCTCGTTGCTCACGCCGATTTCGATGCGCTTACCGGCCGCGTTGGCTTCCTTCAGCTCATCTATCGCCCCACGGGCCGGACCGATCCAAATGGCCTGACAGTAGGCCTTGCGCTTGGCTGGGTCGCCGTAGCCCGGTAGGTCGATCAGCCCCCTGGCCACAGCTTCGTCGATGATCAGCTCACGGCTTGGCTGGCAGAAATCACAGGCGAGCCACCAACGACGCAGGCTGTAGAAACGCCAAGCCTGAAGCATGGCGGCGCGGGCAGCGCTGTAGCTGCTGCTGTAATGGAGCAAGAGCTCTTCAAGTGGCAGCTCCAGGGCTGCGCCGATCTCTTTCACCACGGCGGTGAAGAAGGGATCGAACTGGGCGTTAGGTCGGCCAGGGTTGGCCACGACAGGCTCTTCGCCGACGCCTAGGTCAATCACAGCCCCCTCGCCTAGGGCCAGCTCGCCATCGGTGGTGTCATCGCCTTCAGGGCGCTCGTCCGCCAGCGCAGTCATCGGCAGGTTGCCGGTTGGGAAATCAGAGCTCTTTTTGATGAACACCGTGAACATTGCAGAAATCACAGCGGCCATCAGCTCAGCACTGCTGTAGCGCTCCAGCTTCTGCAACGGCTCCAGCACAGGGGCCAGGTACGGAGCTCCACGCTTCTGACCTGGACGCTCCTTATCCGCCAGAACGTGTAACACCCGCCGTCGGCCGGTCTCCTCACCGAACGCGGTAAGTCGCTCCCAGCTCAGTGGCTTGCCTGGCAGATGCTCGCCGGGGTAGCCGGTACAGACGTGGTAGGCCACAGGCGCGCCCAGCGAATCGAACTCAACGCCGTCAACCAGATTGACACGGTCCATACCGCCGTTCGGATTGCTGACCCGATCCGACTCGATCAACTGCAGTCGCGTGCTGAAGACACAGCCCGGGCGTTCCTGGTCCGGGCTGGCAACCAACACATCACCGGCCACCAGCGATGACACCAAGACCAAAGCTTGCAACTGGTAATGATTGAGGGTCGCTTCGGCATCACACTCCCTTGGGTCATCGGCATACAACGACCAAAGCCGGTCCAAACGGCCATTCAGTTGGTCGGCCTGCGCTTCGGTAAGGCCCAGGGCCTCATGATCAACCTGGGCGCGGCAGACCAGTCCGGTGCCCACGACATTGGTGCGCAACCGGGTGATGGCAGCACGGGCTATCAGGTGGTTACGCATGGCGTCCCTGGACCGGGCCACCAGCATTCGTCGCTCGCTCTGATTGAAGTCTCGTCGAGGACTACCGAGGCCCGGAATCCAGCTGGCCATGCTGCGCAGCATGCGCGAAGCACCTCGCCAGCGAGTTTCGACACCGCCGCCACCGCCTTGAGCCACAATCTGCTGACCGTCCACCGAAGCCCTGGCCACCTTAATGGCCTCGCGCATCAGCATATCAGCGGGGCCTTGACGCTTGCTGAATGGCCACATGATCAAATCCCCAGGTACGAGACACGATTGCGGCCTCGACCTCGCAGCGCCGCCTGTTCGTTGGCGACTTGCTCGGCATATTGTTTTTCCAGCAAGCGCAAGCTGTTGAGCTCCGCCAGCTGGACCTCGCGATCAGCCCGGCGCAGGCGCTGACCTTTTTTCAGGACGTCAGAAATTGCCGCCCTAACTTCAGCTAGGCGCAGTTGTGCGTCAGTCATGGTTGATTTCCTTAATAGCCCGCTCGACTGCGGGTGCCCCGCCCACGAGCGACTACTCGGCGCGGTACCGGTGCGACCGGTTGTTCGGTGTTGAACAGCGTTGGCTGCATCAGTTGCTGTTCCAACTGGTCCCACTCGTGGTCACGTAGCAGATGCGTTTTCAGACTACGTGCGGCATGCAAGGCATACACCTCGCAGTCCAGGGCTTCGTTACGGCGCCCTGCTTTTTTCTGCCAGACCATCTTGCTGGGGTTACGCGCATGCGGTGCCAGCACTTCGTTGGTGAGCTGTTCGTAGTAATCCGAACGGATCTCGCTGTACCAGTGCATGCGCCCCGGTCCACCCCCCTTCAAGCGCAGACGGCCATCGATCAGCGTCTTGGCCTTGTGCGTCCCAACGATGTGCACCCGCAGACCATATTTCGCCGCTTTGGTGTTGTCCTGGGAGGTGTCCACAGACTGCGGAGGCTTGGTGAAGATTTCCTTGTCGCGGCTATCAATCGACGCACCTTTGATCGCCATGATGTTGAAGCGTTGTCGATCACGGACATAACTGTAAACGGCATCACTGGTGTTACCGTCCGAGCTGTCAATGCTGACTGCCGACACCGCCAAATGTGCGCCGCCCTCGGTAGGGATTGGCTGAGCGATGACCCGGTCCAGCTCCTGCCATACGCTATCGTGTGGGTCGATTGGGTTGCCGTGTAGCTCGCCCCAATACAGCCGCCAGGACTCCTCGCCGCGTCCCCATCCAGTGATGATCAGTGCCAGCCGATCACCTTGCACGTCCACACCCACGGTGACCAACAACACGCCCCTGGGCGCTGTCAGTTCGGCATACGGCTCGGCACGCTTCTCCAGTTCATCAGTCTTCGGCGCATCGCTCTGGTACTCGTAGCTTTCGCCCTTCGAGCTGTTCACAAAGGCAATCATCGGACCGATGTTGCCTTGCGCCGCAGCGTGTTCAGCCTGGAGCTTTTTCTCCATCAACGCTTGGAAGCGGGAGCCCCAAAAGGTGGCGTACAGCTCATTGAGGATGTAGCCGGCGATGCCGCGAAACTCAGCCGTGGCCTGCCAGCGCCCATGTTTGAGGTTGGCGTTCTTCTGGTTGTCGTCCCAAATCGCACCGCAATGTGGGCAAGAATAGAACGCCTTCTCCGGCCGTTTATTGCCGTAGACCTCGTGGTGATATTCAGGGTCTTCATCGCAATGAAGGTTGTCGAAGCTCAGCGCATGTTCCTGGCCGCATTCGTGGCACGTCACCAAACCGATGCGTTTGTCCGACAGCTCCAGCTCAGCATCAATGGCCGACAAGCCTTTGATTGTCGGCGTACCGCCGATGATGATCTTGGAACGGCGAAAGGTTTTCAGACGCTCCTTGGCCAGCTTGATGCTATCGCCCTGCCCGCGCAGGTTGAGGTTGCAGTCGTCGGGCTCTTCAATGGCTACACGCGGCACCGGTGTGGATTTCACACTGGCCGGGCTGTTGGAGCCCACCATTTTAAGGAACCCGCCGGGGAAGCGCTTAAAGTCCTGGCGCTGCTGCAACTTGCGGCTGCGCAAATCGACCTTCTTGCGAAGCCTTGGCGTCGCCTCGATCATCGGTTCGAGCTTCTCACCCACGTATTGCTTAGCGGCTTCGGCCTTAGGAAACAGCACCAGGATGGGCGACGGATCAATGTCGATCCACTTGCCCAGGGCGTTACCGAGAACGCCTGATGTCCAGGCAACTTGCGCCGACTTGCGGCCTACGATCTCGGTGACCGCCGGATCGTCCAGCGCCTCCAGAGGGCCGCCGGGCCAGGTCAGGTGAGGTGTGACGTTGAAGCGATATTTGCCGGGGCGGGCTGCCTCTTCTGGCGCCAGCCAGCGGTATTTTTCCGCCCACTCAATAATGCTCATGCGCGGCGGCGGGGCCCACTTACGGCAGGCGCCGCGCAGCGCGTTAATCGCCGTTTTCTTCAGAGCCCTCCGGATCGTCCGGTTCGTCAGAATCTCCATCTGACTGGGCATCATCCTTGTCATAGTCTGACAGCCTCCTCAGGATGGTTTCGATGGGATCAGCGATCAGGCGCTCGTCAACTTCAACGCCGTAGCGCGCCGACAGTTGTTCGGCCAGCTCATCCGGAAAGGAATTGAGCAACTCGACTTTGGCTGCCGTGATCATGGCCTCAAAGCGTCCGACCAGGTCGGCCGCGATAACGACCTCGCCCAAATCCTTGGCCAGCGCCAGCTCTTCACGATTGGCCCTGACCCGGTCGAGCCGGTCACGAGAGGTTTCTTTTTTGCCGTTGAGCGAAGCCTGATGCATCAACCACTGAATCACCGCTTCGGTGTCGTACTGGTTTTCGTTGCCTCGGCCTATGCCGAACTCAATTACCGGCATGCCGTCGTTCTGCCATCGAGTCAGCGTGCGCTCATCGCGGCCGACGATCTCACCCAGTTCGGCTTTGCTGACTGTCCTTCCCATCGCTACCCCCTTGAAAAGACGGACATCCCTGCAAAAAACTCAGCTGCAGGGAATCCGCGAGTTCGGTAACCCGTGTAGGGGGCGGGCCAAGGGGAGGACCCAAAAAATCCTCTACCCTCCCCCTACCCCCCATTGCTTGTTGCTTCGGTGACACCCAGTCGCTTGGCCAGCCAGCGTTCGTAGAGGCCGATGGCTACATCGGCACCGGCCATCGCCGTGATGCTGCCCAGGCTCCCTGCCGTCCAGAGCGACATGCCGGCGGCGATCATCAGCATCATTGCCGACACCCCGCAGACAACGCAGGCACCGGACCGCAGCGCCAGGCGTCTCAACAACACCCAACCCCGCGCCCCGTCCTTGTCTGCCCGCCACATCTCCCCCGATACGCCACCGACCAAGGCCAGGAGAATCACTAACCAGATCGGCATCTCTGCCAGTGCTTGCTGCTCGTTCGTCATTGCCCCGCCCCTTAAACGCAAAAACCCGGCGCAAGGGCCGGGTTTGGTGTGTGGTGTCGGCCGCTTTATGCGGTCGCACCTATCGAAGATGAGTACTTTTTACAGGTCGATTCCGGTGGCAGCAAGCCTGTTTTAATGCCACCCGGTGAATGTCTGGTGAACGCCTAGGCAATGTCGGCGAATATCTTTATTTCGGCTTCCAGCGCCTGCGGCGCTGTCCTGCCTGTCCCACTACCTTAGATCGAAGTGGGACAGCTACAGGCTCCTAGAATCGGGGCCTGCCCCACTGTCCTACTTAATGTTCTCTTCTCTCACGTAAAGAGAAAAAGCTAAGAGCACGCGTGCGCGCCAAGGGCGCGTATACGTTCCCGCTACGCTCACACATGGGCGGGACGTGCGGGAAGGTTGGACAGTAGGACAGCTCAACAACAACGCGGCCCGCGCTTGTCCAACTGCATCAAACAACAGTGGGACAAGGCGAGCCGGTAGGACAGCGAAGGACGCAGGCAGGATCAAGCAGCGATCCCCATCAGCAGCCAATAGATGCACAGGTGTGCGTCATGCAGACGCTGGTAGTAGGTGTCGCGCCCGCAGCCGCAGTGGGCATACTTCAAGCGCATGTCCGAGTCCTGGTTGCAGTAGTGCTCTCGCACGATTTGCACATGCAGGGGGTCGAGATGCTTGGTCACGATCAGCTCGATATCTAGCGAACCCTCCAAGGGTGCCCGGAACGCACGCCGGCCTCGAATCAACTGCCCATTGCTCTCCATCATCATGGCGACCATGTTTCCACCGGCGAGCCCGCCGGCACTCAGGCCGCAATGCAGATCCTCTGCCCATTTGCGCAGCCGCGCATCGATCTCCTTAATCATCGAAACAAGGCTCCTCGACCGGTTGCTGTTCCAGGTTCGATCCCCCGCCCCAATTCTCCGGCTTCTTGTAGGCCCAAGGCCTGATGCCGCTTTTGCGCAGAGCTGGTTGCCGGACCTTACGCCAACCCAACCGGTGCATGATCGCTCCGACCCGCATCTGTTCCGGCTTGCCCCAGTGACCGAAGTCCAGCTTCAAAGCTCCCAGCAGAATGTCGGTGCCAGTCGCGGTCTCGCCAATCTGAGACTCTTCAAGCCAAGCCAGGATCGGCCCTTCCCACTCATCCACCACAAAGCGCTCTTCCTGGGCTTCGGCGAACAATGGCGCCTCCTCCCGGTTGACCCACCAGATATCGCCAGACTGATAGCAAAACATCGCCTCGGCCCACAGCTGGTCGCGGATCTCGCGCAGTTGCTCCAGATCGACCTTGGTACAAGCGACCGGCCAATAACGCCGGTTGCCAGTAGCGTCTTTCAGATACTCGTCCTGGTTCGTCGTACCCACGAAAACACACTGGCGTGGCACGTCCATCGTTCTGCGGCCATAGCTTTCGCGGTAGGTGTCGGTCGAGGCCGAGAAGAACTGCTTTGCCTTGGTGGACTCGGCCTTGTTGAAGCTGTCCAGTTCCCCCAACTCAACAATCCACTTGCCGCGAATGGCCTGGAACCCATCCTTGTCGCCCAGGGCGAAGGGGGTATCCATAAACCAGTCACCACCCAACACCGACATGGCCGTGGATTTACCAGCGCCCTGCGCGCCTTCGAGGATCATCACCGAGTCAGCCTTGCAGCCCGGTTGCATCACCCGGCCGACCGCAGAGACCATCCAGCGCTTACCGACCTTCGAGCTGTAGTCCGAAGGGGCAACACCCATGATGTCCGTCAACCAGGTATCGAGCCGTGGCACTCGGTCCCATTCCAGGCCATTGAGGTAATTGCGTACTGGATGAAACGAGTTGTCATGAGCAACAACACTTACCGCCTCGATCACGCTGCTGGCCTTGACCCGCAAGTTGTACTGCTGGGCGAGCCACTTCATCACCAGCATGTCATCGATGTCAGCCCAATCACCAACACCACCGCCATACGGGGCAGCACGCAGCTTGACGATCTTGGAGCTGAAAGCGCTGAAGCCGATCACACCGGCCCAGCGTTCGTCGTTGCTCAGGATCAGCTCTACGTTTTGCATGTGGGCAATCAACATGCCGTTTTCTGTACGGGCCAATCGGTCTTTCCAGCCACCCGCTGCAGGAGGCTTGACCACCGCCAGCACCTGCCGACGCACCGCCTCCAAACCTTCGGCACAATGCAGGTCGTTGAAGTCGGTCCACTTATCCTCTCGCTCAACCGAAAAGATCGGGCCGACTACCTGACCACCCACAACCGTAGCCGCGTTGTTAGCCTTCTCTTCACCTGGGTTCCAGGGCTCGCCATTCGGGCGCTTGGTCTTCCAGTCATCGTCACGACAGATGATGATCGGACGCCCAGGAAAACGCTCACGCATGATCTTGGCGACAGCCAGCAAATTCCCCGCATCAAAGGCAATGGCGACCGTCAACGAGGTCGCCATGTGCAGGCTTGCACCGGTGGCGTAACCCTCACACACCAGCACTGGCTCGCCCGGCTCAGGGTGCGGACCAATGAGGTGGAAGGCTCCTTCCTTCGCCATCCCATAGGGCCAGTAGGACTTGTCGCGGCCAGTGTCCTCTTGCTTCTCGGGGAATATCACTTGTAACCCGACGATCTGGTCCCGAGCGTTTTGCATGGGCACCAAAACCGCGCCGGAGCGCGGGGCATAACGAACGCCGAGGCCCACGATCTGCTTTCGATCCAAATAGGCGCTACGGCCTTTCTCGGGCATTTGCTTGAATAAGCCTGAAGCACGGTTAGCCGCTCGACGGGCAGCGTTGGCGGCCTTCTCGGCGGCCTTGCGCTTGGCTTCCTCCTGACGAGCGCGCATGACTTCACGCTCTTCAGAAGTCATCCGACCGGGCTTTACCTTGATCTTTTGCGTTTCCCCTGTACGCCAATCACCGAACGCACCGAAGATCAGGGTTTCGCCTTTCTCGGTGCGGTGTTCATGCAGAACGTACCAGCCGTTTTTCTCCTTGCCCTTATCCAGGGCGGTCTTGCATCGAGTCAGCTTGCCGTAAAGCAGCGGCTGCGCGGGCTCCAGACCAAAGTCCGCAAATTGATTCAACACGTCATCGAGCATGACGTGCCTCCCGCATCTCATCGATGGACTGACAGGTCACACATTGTGTGCAGCCCTGCTGGGCCAAGCGCCGCGCCTCGGGGATCGGATCGTCACAGCTTTCACAGAACAACAACGAATGCCCAGGCAACGCCGGTTTGAATGCACTGCGAGCAGCGAGCGCCTGATCGATGCGCTCCTGCACCAAGTCATTGGCGAAATCAGCAATGTCAGCCACGGCCGTCACCCCGCGTTGTGTGGTTGACGTACGTGGCGCGGTTGAACAATCCCAGCAGCCCCTGGATACCTCGAAACACCTGCAGGCGGATCGCGGCCAGCTCGGGGTCGCTGACCACTCCATCGCCAATGCTCTTGGCCCAGGTATCGGCCAGATCGGCCACCTGCCGGAAATACTCGGCGAGGCCGATGGTCAAGGTTTCCGGCATGTCAGTGGTGTAGACCTCAGACAGCTCATGCCAGATCGTATCGCCGACCAACGCATGTACCGCATCCAGAATGCGCCTGTCCTTCGTAAGCTCGAGGATCTCGCCAAACTCTTGAATGTTTACCGAGTGGCTGGGATGCGTGGGGGACAGTTTGTGCTGCAGCGTGGTGGGGTTTCGGCCGGTGGTGGCGGCGATTGCAGCGGCGCCGCCTGGGTAGTCCCGTGCGGCATGGTAAAGCGCCAGATCGAGCGGCAGGACTTCCCGCTGTGCTCGTTCAACGCAACTCAGAGCGATTCGGCTCATGGCATTAATCCTTAAAAGTTGCCAGTGCCGCGCGACATGCAGTGGTGATACATTTGCCGCGTGGCTTGAAAGGGCCCAAACGCCGGCTAGATCTTAGGGATCGATACCGGCACCGTGCCGGGGCGAACAATCCGTTGTTCACCCCTGGCGCAACAGCTGCCCAATCTGTGGTGGAAAAGGCAGCAACACCAAGGCTTCCGAGCCTTGGGAAAGCGTGATAAAGAGAGGTGGTTTGCATGTGGTGTGCCCGCCTATCTTTATCGCGACCCGACAGCGCTGTGGTGGTGCGTGCCGGGAGGAACTGGGCGACCTTTGGGTCGCCTTTTTTCTAAGCTGCGCGAGCCAGGACAGGCTCCGGAGGAAATACATCATCGAGCGTGCAGGTAGCCCCGAGTCGATTCAGTGCAGCCGTTATGGCGCGACAATCACTCAACCCAGGCATCCGATTACCTGACTCGTAGTTACTCAATCGAGCCTGCGTCCAACCCAGCACCTGCCCCAGATCTCTTTGCTTTATTTGTGCCTCTTTCCTGAGGCGAGCGATGTTATTCATGGAATTGACTCCTCTAGTCAGCGCAGAGAATAAACACATTACGTGATCCATTCAACACGATAAGTGAGAAAAATATATTTCATTACGTGATAAAAAATCCCCATGGATACTTTAGGCTCACGCATCAAGCGACTTAGGAAACAGAAACGCATCAGCCAGAAGGCCTTAGCGGAGGTCTGCGGCTGGTCGTCTCAATCTCGAATAGGTAACTATGAGAGCGATCTCAGGGAGCCAAACCTGATGGACCTTGCCCTTTTAGCCCCTGCATTGGGGGTGACGGTGGCAGAACTCATTAGCGGCACGAACTCAACACAGTTGGCTGTAGCAGGACGTGAAGATGCGTCGATAGCGGTATCGAACTCTTCAGATGGGGCGGCAAGGCTGATAGGCCCCGCCAAGACAGGAGTGGTGCCAGTGGTAGGCACAGCGAAACTAGGGATGGACGGCTATTTTGAAGCCTTGGACTTCCCGGTAGGCCACGGTGATGGCTACCTGCATATTTTCAGCGATGACCCAAATGCTTATGGCTTGAGGGTCATCGGCGACAGCATGCATCCGCGAATCAAAAACGGAGAATACGTCCTGATAGAACCGAATAAGGCCTATGTTACCGGTGATGAAGTCATGGTTCAGACTTATGACGGCCGCTCGATGATCAAGGAGTTCATCTATCTACGAGAAGGCGTGTATCGGTTCGATAGCGTCAATCAGGACCATAGTCCATTGCACCTGGACCAGCACGAAGTGATGAAGGTCCATCTGGTCGGCGGCATCCTTAAATCATCACGGTTCACGCATGAGCCTCAAAAATAATCACGCTTCGTGTTGACTTAATCAACACAACGCGTGATATTTGCCTCACTCTTCCACCACAGAGCGAGGCAAAACCATGCACACCACAGCATCCCTGCACGTCCATCCGGCCGTTGCCGACCTATCCCGCATCTTCGAAGTAAGGCGCCTGGCCCGCATTTACGGCTGCACCTTCATCCCTTCAAAACCTAAGCAACGCGCCCGTACCGAACCGACTTCCTTCGATCCAAACGACGGAGGCCGGGTGGCATGAGCAAATTCCTGATCGACAATCGCACACTGACATTGCTCAGCGCCCAGGTGAACCTGAGCGGAACTTTCAATCACTCCCTTCGGCGACTGTATCGACGCGATGTGTTGGCGTTTCGGCTGAAAGTTGAACGCAACAAGACCGACAGCACCTTCACCGTTGAGCTGGGCTCAGAGCGCCACACGCTGACCGTGCCCAACACCAAAAAGACTCACCTGAAGCTCGCCGACTTCATTGAGGAGGTCGTCAACGGCCCTTCTGACCTGAAAGGCGAACCCCAGATGAAACGACATGCTGAACGCGAGTACGGCGCTTTTAGTAGCCAGCAGCGGGAACAGGTTTACAGACTGGTTTCCACAGGTGGGTTTATCGACCTGGACCTGGGCTTTGAATTGCCGATCCGGCTCGCCGTGCACCGGACACGTACACGCTCGGGCATCACCGTTGTCATGAGCATCGGCGTCAAAAGCCCGCGGACCAAGTGCTTCACCGTGTACGGCACCGACGCAGAGATGTACAAGCAGGTTTGCGAATCCATCAGCCACCTGGCAGCGCTGGCGACACCCGCCGCGCACGCCGCTTAGGAGGGCCGACATGGAGCGCAATCTCGAAAAGACCGCCAAGCACTTCGGCCTGACCCGCCCCGCCCTGATCAAGCTCATGCGTGAGAAGGGTCTGCTCACCGACCGCAACCTGCCGGCGTTCCCCGTCCGCGACCGTGAATACCTTCGGGTCAAGGACAGCAACTGGTACCACGACACGCTGGGCATGCAGTACAGCCAATCGACACGCGTCCGGCAGGCCGGCATCCCCTGGCTAGCAGAACAACTGGGCCTCGACCTTCCTGCCATCCCGGCAGACAACCGTGACGTGGCCTAGGGAATACGCCCGCCAGATCATCGCCCTACGCACCCGAGAGGAGCGCAACGCCGCGCTCCTTGAGGTGCCGGAGCATCTGCGCGAGCTAACCAAACGTCATTGCCTAAATGCCTGGAATCACCCGGCCCGAAACAAACGCATGGAGAGCCCAAAGCCTCATGACTAGCCAGCCTCAAAACCCGCTGCGCCTGATGCCAGCACCGGAGACGGCCACCGTCGAGCTGCTGTATCGCACCTTCGGCGACGTGCTTATCCCCCTCGAAAAGCTGCGCGTGCAGTACTTTCGCAACCTCAACGAGCAGTCGTTTGCAGCCGAAATCACCAGCGGCCGCATTCAACTGCCCGTGACCACGCTGGACAGCAGCCGTAAGGCACCGAAGTACGCGCACATCCGCCACGTCGCGGCGCTGATCGACATCCAGGCCTACAAGGCCGACGAAGTCCACGCGAAGGCCCAGGCCGACGCCACCGAAGAAGCCTAACCGTAACGGCTGCCACCACCAGCCACCCACACCACCAGGAGCACACCACATGACTGCAATTCAAATCTGCGCATTGATCGGCCTGATAGTTGGCGCGGCCCTCATCTACTGGACCGGCTACCGAGGCGGGCTCATTGACGGCCGCGTCGAAGGTATCGAAGAGGGCACGAACGACGAACGAGCAGGCAATGCCAAGACCATCCGCGAACTGGAGGCATCCATCCACTTCATCCGCGCCGATCACCAGCACCTCGCAGCCCATGCGAAGCGGCTGAGAAAAAGCCAAGCCTTCGGCCCTCAAGAGCGCCAAACACTTATGCAGATCGCCGAAAAACTGAGGCTAGCCTCTGACACCTTCCGCGCCATGAGTTCGAAGGCACAGGCACTGCAGGCGCTCGACCTGCGCGAGAAAGCACTGGTCATGGCCGCTCTGCTGGATCAGGTCAAAGTGGAGGACGCAGCATGAGCCGTCATAGCCCGATGCTACGCCTCTCACCTCAAGATGCCGGCGTGCTGCACCAGCAACACGCCAAAGCCACCGCCGAACTGCGCGAAGTGACTCAATTCCGTAAAGAGTTCGACCGGCAACTTTCGCTGCTGGTCGGCTACGACGCCCTGCGCAAGTTGCACAAGGACACCCAGAACGCCCTGCTGCTCGCCGACCTGATCAAGGAGGCAGCATGAACTGGATCCTCACGCATACCGGCAAACGCCTTGACCTGTTCGAGCCGGACGTCGACATGATCGACCCACGAGACATTGCGCACTCGCTCGCTCATTTGTGCCGCTTCAACGGCCACACCCGCGAGTTCTACAGTGTGGCCCAGCATAGTTGCTTGGTAGCGGATCTGGTGCCGGCCGAGCATAAGCTCGCTGCCCTACTCCATGACGCCACCGAGGCCTACATCGGCGACATGGTGCGGCCGCTCAAACAGTGGATGCACGCCTACCAGGACGTCGAGACTTGGATCTGGGAACGCATTTGCACCCGCTTCAGCATCGATCAAGACCTGCCGGCATCCGTCACCCAAGCCGACCTGATCGCCCTTGCTACCGAACGCCGCGACCTGATGCCACCTGACCCGGCCACCTGGGATTGTCTTGACGGCATCGAACCCGCGCCCGAACGCATCCGGCCGTGGTCACCCACCGAAGCCCGGCTCACCTACCACCAGCGCCTGATGGACCAACTCGCTATCGAACATCAGAGGAAAGCGGCATGAAGCATGTACCGAACAACATCCAATCCCAGGCCGCTTTGCTCCGCAAAGTCAGCAGGGCCGACGCGCCTGTAAAAAACAGTCTCTGCTGCGCGGCAGCAGACATTATTGCTCTTCCCAGCAGCACCGCTGAGACGCTTATACCCCACGAAATGCTGCGCGGGGCAGCACATCCTGAAGCAACGCTAATCGCTCTGGACCGCCCGCTCGCGCAGCCTGCCGAAGGGGATAACGAAGTCTCAGAGTCAAGTATCTGTACATTCAAGGAGCCCGTGTTTCTCACAAAAATCTTCAAGAAACCCATAAGCCCTGCTAAGTACGTGAGCAACTGGAAAAGTTTGCTCACCATTGGAAATCATGACCACCGCCGCTGGGGCGCTCAAAGCATCCCCCGCTCGCATAACCCCGCAGGTTGCAGAAAAGGTAGTGAACCAAGTGGCAGCCGGTTTAACTGCTTCTTCGCTATGCCGTTCAACAGCATAGTGCTTGAAAGAGTTCGCAATTTCTCGGCACACGGTGAGGCTCGGGCACTCGTGCCTCAGGAACAACTGAAAGTTCGTCTTAGTTGGCTCGCCACCTTTCTGTCCCTCACACCAGATTTCACGCTGGGCTATGGATCCAGCGTGCCAAACCCATTCGCAGATGTGAAACGCCGTGAGGGCTCCATTGATTGCGAAGTAGCTGGATGTCGAGAGTTTATCGACCGCTTCAGAGATATGACTGCGCTGCAGCTGGTCGATCTCCCAGTCCAGCTTCGCCAGCATGTCGCTGATATTTCTCACATGAAACGTATGCACAAGACCATCCCCCTCATCCCTCACTTTGGGCATTTCGCTCCAACTCAACGACACCAAGCTCGAACTACGACTTGGCAATCGTCACGTCCATCAATGCTGCACGACAACGGTTATCAAGGGAGACAAATATGAGCCTCCCACGCTGGGTAATGATCAGTCGCGCCTCAGAACTCACAGGGTACAGCGAAGACGCCATCCGCCATAAAGTGAAGAACGGTACCTGGGCTCAAGGCCGTGTGTGGCGTAAAACACCGGACGGCCGCATTGCAATCAACATAACGGAGTATGACAAGTGGGCCGAGAGCGCACCTCAGCAAGCGGCCTAGAAAGCGAGCTGGCAAAGCATAAGGGAATTGAGATACACGGCGGTAATATACGCATCGTGTTTATGTGGCGACGTATACGTTGCCGCGAATCCCTCGGCCTTCCTCTCACCAAAGCCAACATCAAACATGCCGCCCTATTAAGAGCGGCGATTATCCATGAGATCAAAACCGGTCATTTTGATTATGGCCGGCACTTCCCGAACTCGAAGCATGCGACAAACTACAGCAACGTCAAAGACGAAAAGCTTGGCGCGCTGCTTGAACGATACAAGCCACTTAAGGCCGTCGACATCACGCCGATGACCGAGGAGAAATACGGTTACGCGTTGGACATCTGCACCGCCTTGGTCGGCATTGATCGTCTCGCCGGCGTTTTGTTGCCCGAAGATATCCAGCTGCTGCGAACACTGCTGATCGCGGATCGGGCTCCCTCCACCGCGAACCACTATCTTGCGACGTTCGCCGGGTTCCTGAGCTGGTGCGAAAACAACGGATATTGCCGCAAAGGATTGTCAGAAGCCTGCAATCGTTTTGCCATGCAAGGCCGTGAGCCGGATCCGCTCACCCGTGATGAATTCCAACTACTGATCACCAAAGGGTGCCTCCACCGTCAGGACTCAGCAGCTATTACATTGGCGGTGTATACGGGCCTTCGACCAGGTGAATTATGCGCCCTGGCCGTCGAGGACATTGACTTGGGAGGAGGGCAAATCAACATCACCCGCGCTATTACCGCCGACGGCACGTTCAAGGTTCCCAAAACAGGGAAACCTCGCACGGTACTATTAATGCCGCCAGCAGTAGAAGCTTGCCGGATCCTGATGTCGCTGGTTGCAGCCCACCCCCAGCGAACAGTCGAGGTTTTCCACAATAGGCACGAAAGCCGAAAGGATAAGGTAACCCCTCTACTCTCCCCGACTACCCAAGCGCGCAAGAAAATCATTAACTACTGGTATGTTCCCACAGCCTGGAACACTAAATGGGCGGCTATCCAGAAGCGCTCAGGCATTCGCCCACGTCGGCCTTACCAGACTCGCCACACGTACGCCTGCTGGTGCCTGACTGCTCGTGGCAACCTTGCATTCATCGCAAAGCAGATGGGTCACAAAGACTTCACAATGCTGGTGGAAGTCTATGCAAAATGGATGGAAGACGAATCTCCAACGGAGCTAAATAACATCTGGAAAGCTTTAGAAAAACAACAATCCAAGGAAACCATTGACTGAGAGCTTTTTTAAGCTCTCAGAGTGCATAGTCGTTAAGATCATTATCCAAAATTTGCGAAATTTTTCTTAAACAGTATCTCCGTTTCATACGCAAAGCCTTGCGGCGAGTGAGCAAATTCGATAGATGATCTCTTTGTATTTGCACTACTGAGGGAGAGGACACACGCACTGCCTCGGCCACTTTTTCACGCATGTTCGAAATCACTGCCTCAAGATGCTCTAGAGTTTCGCTAATGGAAGTTTCCATACGTTGATAGTAGCCAACACCAAATTTATTAGGCGATGAGCTTCCAACATCATCCACCTCAGACACACCCTCCAACAGTAACTCTTCCTGCTCTAATTCTCGACCACTTACTTCTTTTTCATTCACGAAAGCATCGCGAACCTCATCAACGGCCGCAGTAGGCGTATCTTGCTGAAGGTAATCATTAGCAAAATTCAAAAAATTATGAGTTGTGTAAATATAAAACTCCTTCCCAGTTACCGAAGTAAACTCCTCCATCAATTCTGGCAATGGCCCTATTGTTTTACCACCACAAACTGACCACCAGTCCTCCTTCCTTTCCCCCGTGACCAAAATAACGGAGGACGACGAGTCTTTTGCCTTATCTAAAATTTGCTTCCAGAAAATCAAATCACCGTAGCGCTTATTAATTTCTTTGACTATCGGAGATCCCCTGTGCTTATCTCGATCCTCAAATCCAGGCGGGATATGTTGAGCATATCTTCGCTCACCTTCGACCACCAAAGCACTCAAGGCTTCAGAGCTATAGGCCGGGCCAACTTTCCCTTCCAACAAGTCGGCAAGTCGAAGTTTAACCTCATCCTCAGTTATTCTCGAAGAGTTTAGATCGCGCCTATGTTTTAAATCATTAATAACTCGTTCCGCAGACTGGCAAAAATCATCATAAATATCCTTCGAAACGAATGGAGCCCGGTGAGGTATTTCTATCTCCGACTTTAGTTCTTCGAGCTTTAATATTGCCGACTCATACAACTTAGACTGATCATGAACTATCTTCGCACGATTATCTAGATACTCGAACATCACTTGATACGGAATCCACAGACGATCACCTAAAGAACCAATCACTTTATACAGTGCATCTCTTGTTTCATCGGAGTACTTATACAAGCCAGTCAAGACATTCGTATCAAAAACAAATATACAATCGACCCACAACTTGGACAGCCTATTGGGATCATTAGCAAAATGACTAGAAAATAAACTCTTCATGTATCGCTCCATCAATAACATTCGGAATACAAAATCAATAATCGCAGTATGCCATCAGTAAAGCCATCGTACCCCAAGGCTGGGGTAAACAGCCAACTGCCAGCCATGCTACCCTCCCCCAATAAATTTGCTCAGCTATCGACGGGAGCTTGAGCGCTCCGCAAAAGCCCCATTTTTGCCCCAGCCATACTACAGACAGTACCTAACCTACTGATGAACAAAGCAATTTCTGATTTATCCTCCCACACGCCAATGATGCAGCAATACTGGCGCCTGAAGAATCAGCACCCCGATCAGCTGATGTTCTACCGCATGGGCGACTTCTACGAGATCTTTTACGAGGATGCGAAGAAGGCCGCCAAGCTGTTGGACATCACCCTGACGGCGCGTGGGCAATCGGCGGGCATGGCGATTCCGATGTGTGGGATTCCTTACCACGCGGCGGAAGGCTACTTGGCGAAGCTGGTCAAGCTTGGCGAGTCGGTGGTGATTTGCGAGCAGGTCGGCGACCCGGCCACCAGCAAAGGGCCGGTGGAGCGCCAGGTGGTGCGCATCATCACGCCCGGGACGGTCAGCGACGAGGCGTTGCTGGATGAGCGTCGCGACAACCTGATCGCGGCGGTGCTGGGAGACGAGCGCCTGTTCGGCCTGGCGGTGCTGGACATCACCAGCGGCAATTTCTCGGTGCTGGAGATCAAGGGCTGGGAAAACCTGCTGGCCGAGCTGGAGCGCGTCAACCCGGTGGAGTTGCTGATCCCGGATGACTGGCCCAAGGACCTGCCGGCGGAAAAACGCCGTGGCGTGCGGCGTCGGGCGCCGTGGGATTTCGAGCGCGACTCGGCGTTGAAAAGCCTCTGCCAGCAGTTTTCCACCCAGGACCTCAAGGGCTTCGGGTGCGAGAACCTGACCCTGGCCATCGGCGCCGCCGGCTGCCTGCTGGCCTACGCCAAGGAAACCCAGCGCACCGCCCTGCCCCATTTGCGCAGCCTGCGTCACGAGCGCCTGGATGACACGGTGGTGCTGGATGGCGCCAGCCGCCGCAACCTGGAACTGGACACCAACCTGGCCGGCGGCCGTGACAACACCCTGCAATCGGTGGTCGACCGTTGCCAGACCGCCATGGGCAGCCGGTTGCTGACCCGCTGGCTGAACCGTCCGCTGCGCGACCTGACTGTCCTGTTGGCGCGCCAATCGTCCATTACCTGCCTGCTGGACCGTTATCGCTTCGAGCAACTGCAACCGCAGCTCAAGGAAATCGGTGACATCGAGCGGATCCTCGCGCGGATCGGCCTGCGCAACGCCCGGCCACGGGACCTGGCTCGCCTGCGGGATGCCCTCGGCGCGCTCCCCGAACTCCAGCAGGCGATGACCGACCTCGACGCGCCGCACCTGCAACAACTGGCGCGCACCACCAGCACGTACCCGGAACTGGCCGCGCTGCTGGAAAAAGCCATTATCGACAACCCGCCGGCGGTGATTCGTGACGGCGGCGTGCTGAAAACCGGCTACGACGCCGAACTCGACGAATTGCAGTCATTGAGCGAGAACGCGGGTCAGTTCCTGATCGACCTCGAAGCCCGGGAAAAGGCCCGCACCGGCCTGGCCAACCTGAAGGTGGGCTACAACCGCATCCACGGTTACTTCATCGAGTTGCCGAGCAAGCAGGCCGAGCAGGCCCCGGCCGACTACATCCGCCGCCAGACGCTCAAGGGCGCCGAGCGCTTCATCACCCCGGAACTCAAGGCGTTCGAAGACAAGGCGCTGTCGGCCAAGAGCCGTGCCCTGGCCCGGGAAAAGATGCTCTACGACGCGCTGCTCGAAGACTTGATCAGCCAACTGCCGCCGCTGCAGGACACCGCCGCCGCGCTGGCGGAATTGGACGTGCTGAGCAACCTGGCCGAGCGCGCGCTGAACCTGGACCTCAACTGCCCACGGTTCGTCAGCGAGCCGTGCATGCGTATCAGCCAGGGTCGCCACCCAGTGGTGGAGCAAGTGTTGACGACGCCGTTCGTGGCCAACGACCTTAGCCTGGACGACAACACCCGCATGCTGGTGATTACCGGGCCGAACATGGGCGGTAAGTCCACCTACATGCGGCAAACAGCGTTGATCGTGTTGCTGGCTCACATCGGCAGCTTCGTCCCGGCGGCGAGCTGCGAGCTGTCCCTGGTGGACCGGATCTTCACCCGGATCGGTTCCAGCGACGACTTGGCCGGCGGGCGTTCGACCTTCATGGTGGAAATGAGCGAAACCGCGAACATCCTGCACAACGCCACCGAGCGCAGCCTGGTGCTGATGGACGAAGTCGGACGCGGCACCAGTACGTTCGATGGCCTGTCCCTGGCCTGGGCCGCAGCCGAGCGCCTGGCTCACCTGCGAGCCTACACGCTGTTCGCCACCCACTACTTCGAACTCACCGTGCTTCCAGAAAGCCAGCCGCTGGTCGCCAACGTCCACCTCAACGCCACCGAGCACAACGAGCGCATCGTGTTCCTGCACCACGTGCTGCCCGGCCCGGCCAGCCAGAGCTATGGCCTGGCGGTCGCGCAACTGGCCGGAGTGCCAACCGAGGTGATCACCCGGGCCCGCGAGCACCTGAGCCGCCTGGAAACCACCAGCCTGCCTCACGAAGCGCCACGTCCTGCCAAGGGCAAACCGGCCGCGCCACAGCAAAGCGACCTGTTCGCCAGCCTGCCCCATCCGGTCCTCGACGAACTGGCCAAACTCGACCTGGACGACCTGACCCCACGGCGGGCACTGGATTTACTCTACACATTGAAGACACGGATCTAACGCACGGGCGCTCAAGCTGTTAGAATCTCGCGCGGTTTGGGATGCTGCGAACTATTAGCCTGGTTCGCAGACTATCGCTCCCGAACCCGGCGCCCCTAACCGTGAAGGGGCGCAGCACGCCGCGCCTGAGGAGAAAATTAGAAATGACCTTCGTCGTCACCGACAACTGCATCAAGTGCAAATACACCGATTGCGTAGAAGTCTGTCCGGTGGACTGCTTCTACGAAGGCCCGAATTTCCTGGTGATTCACCCGGACGAGTGCATCGACTGCGCCCTGTGTGAACCGGAATGCCCGGCGAACGCCATTTTCTCGGAAGACGAAGTGCCGGCTGGCCAGGAGAACTTCATCGAGCTGAACGCCGAGCTGGCGGACATCTGGCCGAACATCACCGAGAAGAAAGACGCACTGCCAGACGCTGAAGAGTGGGATGGCAAGCCAGGCAAGATCGCCGACCTCGAACGCTGATCGCCCTGCTGTATTGAAAAGGCCCTTGCGGGCCTTTTTGCTTTTCTCCAGGCAAAAAAAAGGGGCGGTTTGACCCGCCCACATTTTTTCCCTAATCCCTTTAATCCTTTTCATCGTCCTGATGAATCGCGTCCTGCGATGTCCTTCCATTCCCATCGTCCTTGACGGGTGTGTCTGTCCGTCGACACAGGACTGATATTAGTTTTTTCCCGAACAAGTGCAATTCGCCCAATGCCGGTCCAAAGGGTTGTCACGGGCTGTTCATAAATGAAAAATTCCATTTAAATCAATGGAATAAAAAATTCCAACAACAAAAATGGTTTTGCGTCGATACGGTGGTGAACCGAACGCTTACGCAAGAGTAGGCAAAGGCTTACAAACTGAACCGGAAATGGGGCAAGGACGGACCTGCACGGGGCAAGCTCCCTCGCGACGGATAACTCGCCAGCCTTGAGAGGGGAACAGATCTCGGCTCTACAAACTGAAAAAGGGCGCCGTTTGGCGCCCTTTTTCATTCGTTGCGATGCACGGGGTGGAGCAGGTGCTACTGGAACAGCGACTCGCTCGACAGGCCGTTCTTTTCCAGGATCTCCCGCAAGCGCTTGAGGCCCTCCACCTGGATCTGCCTGACCCGTTCACGGGTCAACCCAATCTCCAGGCCGACATCTTCAAGGGTGCTGCTTTCGTGGCCACGCAAGCCGAAGCGGCGAATCACCACTTCGCGTTGCTTGTCCGTCAGTTCGGACAGCCACTGGTCGATGCTTTGCGACAGGTCGTCGTCCTGAAGCAGCTCGCACGGGTCGGTGGGGCGATCATCGGTGAGGGTGTCGAGCAGGGTTTTATCCGAGTCCGGCCCCAACGAGACGTCCACCGAGGAAACCCGCTCGTTGAGCCCCAGCATACGCTTGACCTCACCCACCGGTTTTTCCAGCAGGTTGGCGATTTCTTCGGGTGAGGGTTCATGGTCGAGCTTTTGCGTCAGCTCGCGGGCGGCCCGCAGGTAGACGTTCAGCTCCTTGACCACATGAATCGGCAACCGGATGGTCCGGGTCTGATTCATGATTGCCCGTTCGATGGTCTGGCGGATCCACCAGGTCGCGTAGGTCGAGAACCGGAAGCCCCGCTCGGGGTCGAACTTCTCGACAGCGCGAATCAGGCCCAGGTTGCCCTCCTCGATCAGGTCCAGCAGGGAAAGCCCACGATTGACATAGCGTCGGGCGATCTTCACCACCAGGCGCAGGTTGCTTTCAATCATGCGTTTTCGACCGGCCGGGTCGCCACTTTGCGACAGACGCGCAAAATGAACTTCTTCCTCGGGGGAGAGCAGTGGCGAGAAACCGATTTCGTTGAGGTACAGCTGAGTGGCGTCCAGCGCCCGGGTGTAATCAATGTACTTATGTTGTTTAAGCGAAGCGGAGTGTTTGGATTTGGCACGAACGGAAGGTGGAGTCGCCCCTTCATCATTCGACATCGAATCCATAGCGATGCCGGTCTCCATCAGGAGCACCTCATCGTCGATGTCAAACTCCGGCACTTCTTTACTGAGAGCCATTGTTATAGTCCTTTGGTGAGTTCGACCTCAAGCTCAAGCGACGCCTTTATCCTTGGCAACGCTGGAGCCTGTTCCCTCTACGTGACGGAACAGGCTGACAAGCACATCAACGACGTGGCAGGAATTGCAGCGGATCGACTGGCTTACCTTGGCGGCGAATCTCAAAATGCAGTTTCACCCGGTCTGTTCCCGTCGATCCCATCTCGGCAATTGTCTGCCCGACCTTGACCTGCTGCCCCTCCCGAACCAACAGCCTGCGGTTGTGACCGTAGGCACTGACGTAGGTATCGCTGTGCTTGATGATGACGAGTTCGCCGTAGCCCCTCAAACCACTCCCGGCGTACACAACCGTGCCATCAGACGCAGCTAAAACAGGCTGTCCCAAATCCCCGGCGATATCAATTCCTTTATTCAAACTACCGTTTGAAGAGAATTTTCCAATAAGAACGCCATTAGAAGGCCACCCCCAGCCTGTCGGGGCGGGGCCTGCGGGAGGCATTGGCGCGGGTGCAGGTTTACTCGCGACGGACGGTACCGTGGCCGTTTCGTTGCCCGCCGGACGGCGAATCACCGTGGTTTTGCTCGAGGACGACGGCGTCGATCCCGACTGTGTCACGACGGCGGTTGGCGTTGAACCGCTGCGTCCATCGAAGCGAATCGTCTGACCGGGGTGAATCGTATAAGGCGCAGGAATGTTGTTGCGTGCCGCGAGGGCCTTGTAGTCCCAGCCATAGCGAAAAGCGATGGAAAACAGCGTATCGCCGCGACGGACTACATACTGGCCGGTGGTGACGGTAGGACGCTGGGGCGTTGCATTGTTGCGATCGACCACCCGCACGTTGCCTGACGGCGTACTGGAACAACCGACCAGCAAAACACTCAAGACAAGGCCAGTCACCAGGCGCTGAAAGCTCGTGATACCCATACGCTGCGCAATGACTGTGAGACTCACCCGCCGCTCCCTTTGTGGTGGCTGAAAAATCGACGCCTGCCCGACCAGGCAAACGTCATACAAATATAGCTGGCCGCGACCACGCTTCTATTAATGAAGCGCGATGCGTCTCCGCACACGTTTGCTCGACGCCGTTGAAAGCCGTTCAATCCATCGCTGCCGCTGTAAGACACAACCGCAGCCGAGGAATTCAGCGTCTGTTTATAAATGCTCAGGCCAATGGCCCGTTGAGTAACGGCACGAATCGCACCGCGCCCAGCACGTGGCGTGAGAAGCCATGTTCTTCGCGCACGATCAGCATCAGTTGCTGGACCTCCCCCGCTCCCACTGGAATCACCAGCCGCCCGCCAGGGGCGAGTTGGTCCAGCAAAGCCTGGGGAACGTCAGTGGCCACGGCGGTCACGATGATGCCGTTGTACGGCGCCAGGGCCGGCCAGCCTTCCCAGCCATCGCCCCAACGAAACACCACGTTGCGCAGATTCAGCTCGACCAGGCGTTCCTTGGCACGGTCTTGCAGCACCTTGATCCGCTCGACGGAGAACACCCGCTCCACCAACTGCGACAACACCGCGGTCTGGTAACCCGAACCGGTGCCGATCTCCAGTACCTTGTCCAGCGGCCCGGCCTCCAGCAGCAACTCGCTCATGCGGGCCACCATATAAGGCTGGGAAATGGTCTGGTTATGGCCGATCGGCAACGCCGTGTCTTCATAGGCGCGATGGGCCAGGGCCTCGTCGACGAACAAATGCCGTGGAGTACGCCGGATCACCTCCAGCACCTGGGCATTGGACAAGCCTTCTTCGTACAGCCGCTGGATCAGTCGCTCCCGGGTGCGCTGGGACGTCATGCCGATGCCGCGACGCAACATATCGTCTTGCTCACGCATCAATGCAGCCCCTCCAGCCAGCCATCGAGGCTTCGAAAGGCCTCGTTGAAGGTCCGGTCGAGCTGCAGCGGCGTGATCGAGACATAACCTTGCATCACTGCATGGAAGTCAGTGCCCGGCCCGCCATCCTCGGCGTCACCGGCGGCGGCGATCCAGTAGCCGGCCTTGCCGCGCGGGTCGACCACGTGCATGGGGCTGGCGGCGCGGGCTCGATGGCCCAGGCGCGTGAGCTGGATGCCACGGATGTGGTCGAGCGGCAGGTTCGGAATGTTCACGTTCAGCACCGTGCGCGGCGGCAGGTCCAGCGCGCCATGGGCCTCGACCAGCTTGCGGGCGAAATAGGCGGCGGTCGGCAGGTTGTCGACTTGCCGTGAAACGAACGAAAAGGCAAACGACGTGTTGCCCAGGAAACGACCTTCCAGGGCGGCGGCGACCGTGCCGGAATACAGCACGTCATCCCCCAGGTTGGCGCCCAGGTTGATGCCCGACACTACCATGTCCGGCTCGCGTTCCAGCAAGCCGTTGAGGCCCAGGTGCACGCAATCGGTCGGCGTGCCGTTGAGGCTGATGAAACCGTTATCCAGGTAGCAGGGATGCAACGGACGGTCGAGCGTCAGCGAGCTGCTGGCGCCGCTTTTGTCCTGGTCCGGGGCGATCACCACGCACTCGGCAAAATCCGCCAGCGCAGCATAAAGCGCGGCAAGACCGGGTGCTGTCACCCCGTCGTCGTTAGAAATCAGAATACGCATGGGCTGTCCGTCTGCCCTACCGGCACCAGATCGACGAGTTCGCGCACCAAGACAGTGGCGAAGCATCCGGCCGGCAGGACGAATTCCAGTTGCAGAATGTCAGGCGAGGGATAATGCCACGACA
This sequence comes from Pseudomonas sp. MS646, assembly GCF_036693845.1. NCBI lineage: Bacteria > Pseudomonadati > Pseudomonadota > Gammaproteobacteria > Pseudomonadales > Pseudomonadaceae > Pseudomonas > Pseudomonas sp. MS646. Next base: position 1,273,018 of record NZ_CP144763.1, on the reverse strand, counting down.
GCCCGCCAATGGGCAGTCGCAGGATGCGACGTTCGTGACTCATTCGTGCGTTTATCAACCAATCGCGCAGATCCGCCTCGCGCTCGGCAACGGCCTGTTCCAGCGCATGGGTCGCCCCCGCGGCCGGCGAAGGGCCTTCGCCCCACTGCGGGCCGGTGGGGTGCAGGTCGAGGATGGCCAGGCGCGGGTCGCTGCACTCGGCCTCACCGGCCGGGAAAAAGCTGCGACTGTCGGTGAACGCCAGCAAATCGCCGACCTGAGCGTGCTGCCAGGTGCCGTCGGCCACCCGGGCTGCCAGCACTTGGTTGAACAGGTAACTGCGCGCCGCGGACAACAGCCGCGAACGTACATTGCGCTGCTCCGGCAAGGCCTTGCGCGCGGCCCAGGCTCGGGCATCGACGACATTGCCGCCGTCATGGCCAAACCGCTGGGCACCAAAATAGTTGGGGATACCCTGCTGGGCAATCTGTTGCAGGCGCGCATCGATGGCCGCCCGATCGCCCTGCAATTGGGTCAGGCGCAGGGTGAAGCCATTGGCCGAATGCGCGCCGCGTTGCAGCTTGCGCTTGTGGCGTCCCGTCTTGAGGACTTTCAACGTGTCGTTCTCGGCCGCCGACAGGTCCGGATCGGCCTTGCCCGGCAACTGCACGCTGAACCACTGGCGGGTCAGGGCCTGGCGGTCCTTGAGCCCGGCGTAGCTGACGGTGCGCAACGGCACGCCGGCAGCCTTGGCGATTCGCCGGGCGGCCTCTTCAGTGTTCAAGCCGCGTTTTTCCACCCAGATCCATAGGTGCTCGCCGTCGCCGGTCAACGGAATGTCGAGCACCTCATCAACCTGGAAATCCTCCGCCGTGGCCTTGAGCACCGCACTGCCCAGCGACTCGCCATAGGCCCGTGGCCCCAACAGTTCCAATTCGGTCATGAGCGCAGCAACAAGGCGACGCTATGGACCGCAATGCCTTCTTCGCGCCCGACGAAACCGAGTTTTTCGGTGGTGGTGGCTTTCACGTTCACTTGGTCCAGCTCAACTTGGAGGTCCTCGGCAATCAACTGGCGCATCGACTCGATATGCGGCGCCATTTTCGGCGCCTGGGCGACGATGGTGTTATCGACATTGCCGACTTTCCAGCCCTTGGCGTGGATCAGCGCGACCACGTGACGCAGCAGCACGCGGCTGTCGGCGCCCTTGAACTGGGGATCGGTGTCGGGGAAATGCCTGCCGATGTCACCCAGGGCTGCCGCACCGAGCAATGCATCGCTCAGGGCGTGCAGCAGGACATCACCGTCGGAATGCGCGAGCAGCCCGAAGCCGTGCGCAATACGCACGCCGCCCAGGGTAATGAAGTCGCCTTCAGCGAAACGGTGAACATCGTAGCCGTGGCCAATACGCATAAAAAAACGCCCTGATTTCTGTCAGGGCGTGATTCTACCTGCATTAGGCGTTCAGAGCGCGCGCATGATGCTGCAAGTGGTCGTCAATGAAACTGGCGATGAAAAAGTAGCTGTGGTCGTAGCCCGGTTGCAGCCGCAGCGTCAGCGGGTGAGCGGCGGCCTTGGCAGCCTGTTGCAGGGCTTCGGGCTTGAGCTGGTTGGCGAGGAAATCATCGCGATCGCCCTGATCCACCAGCAGTGGCAGCTTCTCATCCGCCTCGGCGATCAACGCGCAGGCGTCCCATTCACGCCATTTCGAGCGGTCTTCCCCCAGGTAACGGGAGAAGGCCTTCTGACCCCAGGGGCAATCCATCGGGTTGTTGATCGGGGAAAAGGCCGACACCGAACGGTAACGCCCGGGGTTGCGCAGCGCGCAGACCAGCGCACCATGACCGCCCATGGAGTGCCCGCTGATGCCACGTTGATCCGACGCCGGGAAATGCGCCTCGATGAGTGCCGGCAATTCCTGCACCACGTAGTCATGCATCCGATAGTGCCGCGCCCAAGGATCCTGCGTGGCATTCAGATAAAACCCCGCGCCCAGGCCAAAATCCCAGGCGCCGTCCGGGTCACCCGGCACATCGGCGCCACGGGGACTGGTGTCCGGGGCCACGATGATCAGCCCCAGTTCGGCGGCCATGCGCTGGGCGCCGGCCTTTTGCATGAAGTTCTCGTCGGTGCAGGTCAGCCCGGACAGCCAGTACAGCACCGGCAGCTTCGCGCCTTGCTCGGCCTGGGGTGGCAGGTACACGGCAAACACCATGTCACAGCCGAGCACGTCGGATCGGTGCCGGTAACGCTTGTGCCAGCCGCCGAAGCTTTTCTGGCAGGAGAGATTTTCGAGGTTCATAGCTTCACCTCAGCTACAAACAGCAAGCTTCAAGCTGCAAGAAAAACGCACGCGCTTGACTTGCAGCTTGCCGCTTGGTGCTTGCCGCTGCTCTTAAAAATGAATGACGGTGCGGATGCTCTTGCCTTCATGCATCAGGTCGAACGCCTTGTTGATATCTTCCAGGCCCATCGTGTGGGTAATGAAGGTATCCAGCGGGATTTCACCCTTCTCGGCCATTTCCACGTAGCTTGGCAGTTCGCTGCGACCGCGCACGCCGCCAAAGGCCGAACCGCGCCAGACGCGCCCCGTCACCAGTTGGAACGGACGGGTGGCGATTTCCTGCCCGGCCCCGGCCACGCCGATGATCACCGACTCGCCCCAACCCTTGTGGCAGCATTCCAGTGCGGCACGCATCAACTGGACATTGCCGATGCACTCGAAGGAAAAGTCCACGCCGCCGTCGGTCATGTCGACGATGACTTCCTGGATCGGACGGTCGAAATCCTTCGGGTTGACGCAATCGGTGGCGCCCAGTTGCCTGGCGATCTCGAACTTGGCCGGGTTGATGTCGATGGCGATGATCCGCGCCGCCTTGGCTTTCACCGCACCGATCACCGCGGACAGGCCGATGCCACCCAGGCCGAAGATCGCCACGGTATCGCCCGGTTTGACCTTGGCGGTGTTGAGTACCGCGCCGATGCCGGTGGTCACGCCGCAGCCCAGCAGGCAGACTTTTTCCAGCGGGGCGTCCTTGGCGATCTTGGCCACGGAGATTTCCGGCAGCACGGTGTACTCGGAAAACGTCGAGGTGCCCATGTAGTGGAAAATGGTCTCGCCTTTGTAGGAGAAACGCGAAGTGCCGTCCGGCATCAGGCCTTTACCCTGAGTCGCGCGAATCGCCTGGCAGAGGTTGGTCTTGCCCGACTTGCAGAATTTGCACTGGCCGCATTCCGGCGTGTACAGCGGGATCACGTGATCGCCCACCGCCACCGAGGTCACGCCCTCGCCAACGGCTTCGACGATGGCGCCGCCTTCGTGGCCGAGGATCGCCGGGAAGATTCCTTCCGGGTCGGCACCCGACAGGGTGTAGGCGTCGGTGTGGCAGACACCGGAAGCCACGACGCGCAACAGCACTTCGCCCGTCTTGGGCATGGCAACGTCGACTTCAACGATTTCCAGGGGTTTCTTGGCCTCGAAGGCAACGGCAGCGCGTGACTTGATCATTCGGGTTCTCCAGCAAATAAAAACAAGACGGGGAGTGTAATCCGCCACCGGACGATGAATAATCCAGCCAAAAGCAAAACATTATTGCCGTACAGGGATAATCCTTCATGTCCGAGAACCGCTGGGAAGGGATCGACGAGTTCGTCGCCGTGGCCGAGTGCAGCCAGTTCACGGCGGCGGCCGAACGCCTGGGGGTGTCGTCCTCCCACATCAGCAGGCAAATCGTACGGCTTGAAGAGCGTCTTCAGACGCGACTGCTCTACCGCAGTACCCGCCGGGTCACCCTCACCGAGGCTGGACAAACCTTCCTGCACCATTGCCAGCGTCTTCAGGATGGGCGTGAAGAAGCACTTCGGGCGGTGGGCGATCTCACCAGCGAACCCAAGGGCATGCTGCGCATGACCTGCGCCGTGGCCTACGGCGAGCGCTTTATCGTGCCGCTGGTGACCCGTTTCATGAGCCTTTACCCGCAACTGCGGGTGGACATCGAGTTGAGCAACCGGCCCCTCGATCTGGTTCACGAGGGCCTGGACCTGGCGATTCGCCTGGGTCGCCTGCAGGACTCTCGCCTGGTGGCCACTCGTCTCGCACCGCGCCGGATGTACTTGTGCGCGTCGCCGTCCTACGTGGAACGCTATGGCCGCCCCCATAGCCTGTCGGAATTGAGCCGGCACAACTGCCTGGTGGGCAGCTCCGACATCTGGCAACTGGAACAGAACGGGCGGGAATTTTCCCAGCGGGTGCAGGGCAACTGGCGCTGCAACAGTGGGCAAGCGGTACTGGACGCAGCCTTGCAAGGCATGGGCTTGTGCCAACTGCCGGACTATTACGTGCTGGAGCACTTGCACAGCGGTGCGCTGATCTCGCTGCTGCAAGCCCATCAACCGCCCAACACCGCCGTCTGGGCGCTGTACCCGCAACAGCGGCACCTGTCGCCGAAAGTGCGCAAGCTGGTGGATTTCCTTAAGGAAGGGTTGGCCGAGCGGCCGGAGTATCGGGGTTAGTTGGATATCGGGGTGCCGCTTTCGCGAGCAAGCCCGCTCCCCCATTGATCCGGGCCAACCGAAAAACCAGCGCCCACACCACTCCCCCCTGTGTGAGCGAGCTTGCTCGCGAACAGCCCCAATGAGCGAATTTTCGCTCACCGCCCACCGCAAATAAGCGGATTTCCGCTCATCCAACGCAGCAACCCCCTCTAGAACGGCCCTGAGCTACGTGGCACAGCTCCTGCTATAGCCCTGGCAGGCTGCGTTCACACGCGCTCCACAACAACAATTAAATGAAGGATCCTTCAATGGATAACTCCAACGCCCTGCCCCTTGGGTCGGCTGCTGCGCCCGCCCGTGAAAGAACCACCGCCAGCCGGATCAAATCGATTTTCAGCGGCTCGGTCGGCAACATGGTCGAGTGGTATGACTGGTACGTCTACGCCGCGTTCTCGTTGTACTTCGCCAAAGTCTTCTTCCCCAAGGGCGACACCACCGCCCAGTTGCTCAACACCGCTGCGATTTTCGCCGTGGGCTTCCTGATGCGCCCGATCGGCGGCTGGTTGATGGGCCTCTACGCTGACCGCGCCGGCCGCAAGCGGGCGCTGATGGCCTCGGTCTACCTGATGTGCTTCGGCTCGCTGATCATCGCCCTGAGCCCCGGCTATGAAACCATCGGCGTCGGCGCCCCGATCCTCCTGGTGTTCGCCCGTCTGCTCCAGGGCCTGTCGGTGGGTGGCGAGTACGGCACCTCGGCTACCTACCTGAGCGAGATGGCGACCAAGGAACGTCGCGGCTTCTTCTCCAGCTTCCAGTACGTGACCCTGATCTCCGGCCAGCTCATCGCCCTGGGCGTGCTGATCGTGCTGCAACAATTCCTCACCAGCGAACAGCTGTACGCTTGGGGCTGGCGCATTCCGTTCGCCATCGGCGCCCTGTGTGCGATCGTCGCGCTGTACCTGCGACGCGGCATGGAAGAAACCGAGTCGTTCACCAAGAAGGAAAAGTCCAAGGAAAGCGCCATGCGCACCTTGCTGCGCCACCCCAAGGAACTGATGACCGTGGTCGGCCTGACCATGGGCGGTACGCTGGCGTTCTACACCTACACCACCTACATGCAGAAATACCTGGTGAACACCGTCGGCATGAGCATCTCCGACTCCACCACCATTTCCGCCGCCACTCTGTTCCTGTTCATGTGCCTGCAACCGCTGATCGGCGGCCTGTCGGACAAGGTCGGACGCCGGCCGATCCTGATCGCCTTCGGTATCCTGGGCACGTTGTGCACCGTGCCGATCCTCACCACCCTGCACACCATCCAGACCTGGTGGGGCGCGTTCTTCCTGATCATGGCGGCGCTGATCATCGTCAGCGGCTACACCTCCATCAACGCCGTGGTGAAAGCCGAACTGTTCCCCACCGAAATCCGCGCCCTGGGTGTCGGCCTGCCCTACGCACTGACCGTGTCGATCTTCGGCGGCACCGCCGAGTACATCGCACTGTGGTTCAAGAGCATCGGCATGGAAACCGGCTACTACTGGTACGTGACGGGCTGCATCGCAGTCTCGCTGCTGGTGTACATCACCATGAAAGACACCCGCAAGCATTCGCGGATCGTGACTGACTGACAGGTGTTTTGGCAGTCACTGCTCTGGTGATTGCAAGGGCCCTTTCGCGAGCAAGCCCGCTCCCACAGGATTTACGCCGAACCTGTGGGAGCGGGCTTGCTTGCGAAGGGAACGACTCGGTTTAGCTCACCTGCGCTGCACGCTCCCGGTTGCCATAGCGATTCTGCGCATACGCCGCCCCGGCGATCATCACCACCAAGATGCCTGCCAGCACCGCCGACGAGCCGATGGTGCCGAAATCCAGGCCACCTTTTTCATGGGACTTGGTCATCAAGTCGCCCAGCGTCGCACCCAGGGGGCGCGTCAGTACGAAGGCGATCCAGAACAACACCACCGTGGAAATCCGGGTGAGGTACTTGAGCAGTACGACCACGGCGATGGCCGAGCCGATCAACAACGCACCGCCGCCAAAGCCCAGGCCCGAATCGTCCGCCAGGTAATCGCCGAGCGCCGTGCCCAAGGTGTTGGAAAACAGAATCGCCATCCAATAGAACATCTCGCCGCGGAAGGTCTGCACCTTGGTGACGTTGAGCGAATCACCGCTCAGGCGCCAGGCGGCGAAGATCGCCAGCAGAATCGCAATCAGGATCAGCGACCCGGTGGCGTAGCCCAGTTCGAGGGTGCGGTCCATGAAATCGGACATGGTGGTGCCCGCGGTGCTGGTGGACAAGATGACAATCCAGTACAGCAAGGGCTTGTAGGTCTTGGCCATGAGCTGCGTGACCAGTGTCAGGACGAACACGCTGATCAGGATCAGCGAGCTGATGGCGTAACCGACGTTAAGGGTCATCGACAGCAGGTCCCCGGCGGTTTCCCCCAGGGTGGTCGCGCAGATTTTCATGACCCAGAAGGCCAGGGTGATTTGGGGCAATTTATTCATCGCGGGGAACGCTCCAGTGTGTGGCGGCCGGCTCTTGTACTTCTGGCCGTACGGCAGACTGGCGTTGTGGCGGTGAAAAACAGGTTGGGAATGTATGAAAAATCTGTCACTCACGGGAAATCAGCGATTAATCGCACGTTAATGCCCGCCCTTCACCCTGACCTCACTTGATCGATGACCTGCGCGACGTTCGCTCCGACGACGAGAGCGATTGAAATGCGCCGCTCTTAACATCTACTTAATCGATCTTTTTTAGCATTATTTTGAACTTTTCAATCAACTTATTTGGCGTAGCATTTAACCCATGCAAGACACATCGCCAACGACTCTGGAGTAACCGACATGAAAACCAAACTGATGCTCGCCCTGACCCTGTCCGTACTGGCCGCCAACACCTTCGCCGCGGACGGCTATGAAAAGACCGGATCGGCCGCCTTCGGCGCCGGTGCCAGCGCCGCCATCGAACGCAGCCACTCGGGCAGCTACGCCGCCGACGGTTTCGACAAGACCGGCACTGCCAACGCCATCGCCGCTGACGGCTTCGACAAGACCGGCACCGCCGACGCCATCGCGGCTGACGGTTTCGACAAGACCGGCACCGCCGACGCCATCGCGGCCGACGGTTTTGACAAGACTGGCACCGCCGAAGCCATCGGTTGAGGGTCGGGAAACAGGATCGCAGCCTTCGGCAATGCCGGAGGCTGCGATTTTTCTGCGTTCATCCATCTGGAATTAAAAGGCCGGGCCTTGCACTATGAGTCGCCGACCCATGCCTTCCAGGAACACGCTGTCATGCCCGATGAGATCCACTTCTACGAACCTGCCCACGGCCACGGCCTGCCCCACGACCCGTTCAACGCCATCGTCGGCCCACGCCCCATCGGCTGGATTTCTTCGCAGGATGCCGAGGGCCGCCTGAATCTGGCGCCCTACAGTTTCTTCAACGCCTTCAACTACATCCCACCGATCATTGGTTTTTCCAGCGTCGGTCGCAAAGACAGCCTGAACAACATTGAACAGACCGGCGAGTTCGCCTGGAACCTGGCCACGCGCCCGCTGGCTGAGCAGATGAACCAGAGCTGCGCGATGGTCGCGCCTGAGGTCGACGAGTTCGAACTGGCAGGCTTGACCCCCGCGGCCTCACGGGTGATCCAGGTGCCGCGGGTGGCTGAAAGCCCGGTGTCCTTCGAATGCAAGGTCACCCAGATCATTCAACTGCAACGGGCGGACCAGACATTGGTGCCGAGCTGGCTGATCCTGGGTGAAGTGGTTGCCGTGCACATCGCCAAATGGCTGTTGAAGGACGGGATCTACGACACTGCTGCCGCCGAGCCGATCTTGCGCGGCGGCGGCCCGGCAGACTATTTCCAGCTGGGCCCCGAGGCGCTGTTCAAGATGCATCGCCCGACGTAAGGCAATAGCGATTCGACCCTTGGCGAGGGCGCTCTGTGTCGATGATCAGTCAACTCGCCACACCAGCCCACCCTCTTCATCCACATCCTGCAGGCGGGTCAGTTCCACGGCGGCCGCTTCATCGGCCTTGGCGGCGGTGTCGAAGGATTGCTCTTCAAGCACCTTGTTGAAACGCGGCGCCCCCGAGCCACCGAGGGCTTTGGTGGCGATGGCCGCGAAATAGCCGCCCCCTTCCCGGGGCATGACGGCGGAAACAGCTTCAAAGGTTTCAAAGGCTTTACGTGCCATGCTCAAGCTTCCTGGCGATGAAAAATAACCGTCATTAAACCTTCAACCGGCCAGTTTGTGTACCGCCAGGCAGCCTTCAGTCGCCTGGGCGGCGGACACTTCGCGAAAGGTGTGGAAATCCAGGCTGCTGACCACCAAGTCCTGTACCAATGCGGAAAAAATCGCCATGGCCGGGGAATTGAAGTAGGCCTCCATCACCTGCTGATGGGTCCACAGCCCCGACACCAGCCACAAGTCGGCGTCGCATTGCGATTGCTGCAACGCAAAGTGCAGGCAACCAGGGGACTGGCGCGAGGGCGCGACCAGTGTGCTCAGGCGTGCCCCCAGTTGCTTGGAGCAACCGCTGCGGGCCCGCACGAAAACCATGTGACTGACGGGGATCTGTGTCGTCATGTTCAACCCTCCCAGGTCATCCGTGGTGCAGCCGGTGACAGGCTGCGACAGGATCAAAGGTTAAGCGCCACGGCACCAGCCTCGTTAGTCGATTCCTGCCGACCCATTGCACAATCCTGCGCCAGAGCGTTACAAAATTCGCCGAGTCGTCGACTGAATCCGGAGAACTTGAAACAAAAGGTTTCAAGCAAGTTTCGCCAGCATGGCCCGGCCGCCCCCTGTCACGCCGTGCAGGATCAGGCAAGCTTTCAACAGGATGTGGCTACCGCTGCGGCTTGCACAAACATAAGCTTTTGCCCACCGCTCTCTATTTCCCGAGGATTCCGGCATGACGCCACTCGATCACGCCCACGTCCCGCTGGACACGTACCTGGAACAACAGCGCGCCGAACTGGCGTCGATCATCCAGCGCAATACCTGCGAGGACGGCACCTACGCGACGGCGATCGCCTCGCTGAACCTGTCGCGCCATAGCCAACCCAACGAGTTTGCCCCCGTGCTGGCGCAACCGGCGCTGTGCATCATGGCCCAGGGCAGCAAACAGGTGCGCCTGGCAGACGAACAGTTCAACTACGACCCGCTGCATTACCTGGTGGTGTCGGTGTCGATGCCATTGAGCGGTTGCATCGCCAACGTGTCGCCCGAGCACCCGATCCTGGCACTGCGCCTGGACATCGACCCGGCGGAAATCACCGCGCTGATCGCCGACGCAGGCCCCTTGGGCGTGCCGACCCGCCCGGCCGGACGCGGCCTGTATGTCGAGCGCCTGGACACGCCAATGCTGGATGCCGTCTTGCGCCTGACCCGATTGCTGGACAGCCCGAAAGACATCGCCATGCTCGCGCCATTGGTGCGCCGGGAGATCCTGTATCGCCTGCTGCGCAGTCCACAGGGGTATCGCCTGTACGAAATCGCCATCGCCAACAGTCAGAGCCATCGCATCAGCCAGGCGATCAAATGGCTCAACCGCCACTTCGAACAACCGCTGCGCATCGACGAACTGGCCCGGGAAGTGAACCTCAGCGTCTCGACCCTGCACCACCGGTTCAAGGCCATGACGGCGATGAGCCCGCTGCAATACCAGAAGCAACTGCGCCTGCAAGAAGCCCGGCGGCTGATGCTGGCCGAAGGCTTGGAAGCCTCCGCCGCGGGCTATCGGGTGGGCTATGAAAGCCCTTCGCAGTTCAGCCGCGAGTACAGCCGACTGTTTGGCGCGCCGCCGTTGCGGGATCTGGCGCGGTTGCGGTTGACGGTTTGACCGGCGGTGTTGCGTTGACTGGGCCGGTCCCATCGCGAGCAAGCTCGCTCCCACAAGGAATGCCAGTGAACCAGAATGTCTGTTCACCAGCGATCAATGTGGGAGCGGGCTTGCTCGCGAAAGGGCCAGTAAAAAACACCTCAGCACTTCGATGTCCAAACCTCCTGGTCAATCTCGATCAGCGTCGGCCCCTGCCGCTCCCGAGCCGTAAGCAGCGCCGCGCGCAGTGACGCCGTATTCTCCACAGCCTGGGCAAAGCAGCCCAGAGCCTTGGCCACGCTAATGAAATCGGGGGTGTAAATGTCCACGCCCACCGGCTCGATGGCGCGGTTGAGCATGTACTTCTTGATCTCTTCGTAACCCTGGTTATTCCACAGCAGCACGATCACCGGCACGCGCGCTTCCACGGCGCTGGCCAATTCCGGCAGGGTGAACTGCAACCCGCCGTCGCCGATCAGGCACACCACCGGCGGACGGCCGTGGTCCTTGCCGCCGAGCCAGGCGCCGATGGCCGCCGGCAGCGCATAGCCCAGGGTGCCGTAGCCGGTGGACGAGTTGAACCAGCGGCGCGGCTGTTCGGGGTTGAAGGTCAGGTTGCCGGTGTACACCGGTTGGGTCGAATCGCCGACGAAGACCGCGTCCGGCAGGGCCTGCAAGACGCTGTCGAGGAAAACCGTCTGGGCTCGGGTCGCCGCGTCCCAATGGTTCGCAAGGTCGGCCCGCAACCGGGTGACCCGCGCCGCGCCCCAGTCCTCGCAACGCTCGGCCACGGGTGGCCGGTCCAAGGCATCGCACAAGGCTGCGGCGGCGCTGCGGGCATCGGCCACCAGCGCCAGCCGAGGGGGATAATTACGCACGGTCTGGTCCGGGTCGATGTCGATCCGCAGCAGCGCGCCAGGGATCTCGAAACCACCGGCGAAGGTGACGTCATAGTCGGTTTCGGCCAGTTCGGTGCCGATGGCCAACACCACATCTGCCTCGGCGACCAACGCGCGGGTGGCGACCAGGCTCTGGGTCGAGCCGATCAGCAACGGGTGACGGGACGGCAACAAGCCCTTGGCGTTGATGGTCAAGGCCACCGGCGCCCCCAGGCGTTCGGCCAACGCGGTCACTTCGGCGCCAGCCTCGATGGCGCCGCCACCGGCCAGAATCAGTGGCCGGCGGGCCGTGGCCAGCATCGCCGCCATCTGTTGCACTGCAGCCGGTGCGGCCCCGGCGCGGCTGACGTTCACCGGTACACTGTCCAGCAAGGCGTCGGCGTTTTCGACCAGCACGTCCAGCGGGATTTCGATGTGCACCGGCCGCGGGCGCCCGGCCTGGAACACCGCGAACGCCCGCGCCAACACGCCGGGCAACTCGGCGACGGACAGCAGCGTGTGGGAAAACGCCGCGACGCCACTCACCAGCGCCGCCTGGTTCGGCAACTCATGCAACTTGCCCCGCCCGCCCCCCAACTGGCTGCGCGACTGCACGCTGGAGATCACCAGCATCGGGATCGAATCGGCGTAGGCCTGGCCCATGGCGGTGGTGATGTTGGTCATGCCGGGGCCGGTGATGATGAAACACACGCCAGGCTGGCCGCTGACCCGCGCATAACCGTCGGCCATGAAACCTGCGCCCTGTTCATGGCGCGGCGTCACATGGCGAATGCTTGAACGGGCCAGCCCGCGATACAACTCGACGGTGTGTACGCCAGGAATGCCGAACACCTGCTCCACGCCATAGCCTTCGAGTAACTTGACCAACACTTCGCCGCACGTTGCCATCGCCACTGCCCTTTTTCTCTTGGAATGGCGTCATTGAACGGTCAGGCCATGGCGGCAACAATCGATAAAAAGTCATACTCGCCATGTCCTCACGTCATGGCTCGCACCGATGAAACGCCTTCCGCCGCTTCCGGCCCTGCACACCTTCCTGGTCACCGCCCAGTGCTGCAACTTCACCCGGGCCGCCGAACAGTTGCACATCACCCAGGGCGCGGTGAGCCGGCAGATCGCCGGGCTGGAGGCTCATCTAGGCTATGCGTTGTTCCAGCGCCAGGCCCGGGGCTTGAGCCTGACGACGCAAGGCGCGGCGTGGCTGCCGCGGGTGCAGCAGGTGTTCAACCTGATCGGCGAGGCGGTGGAGCAGATCGGTGACAAGCACCGGGCCCTGCAACTCAAGGCCCCGACGTGCGTGCTGCGCTGGTTGTTGCCGCGCCTGCTGCAATGGCAGAAGGCGCGGCCGGATGTGCCGGTGGAGCTGACCACCACGGTCAAGCACGGCGTGGATTTCCAGCGCGAGGCCTTCGACGCCGCCGTGGTCTATGGCCCGCCACCGGATGCCTCGCTGGCCAGCCTGCACCTGTTCGATGAACAACTGACGCCGGTCTGCTCGCGCCCGCTCCTCGACGGCCCCGTGCCGCTGCACTCGCCCGACGACTTGCAACAACATCTGTTGCTGCACCCCACCCCCGACGGGCGCGACTGGACCACCTGGCTGGACGCCGCCGGGGTGCACCTGGGCAGCGCCGCCAAGGGCCAGCACTTCGAAACCCTCGACCTGGCGATGTCCATGGCCTCACAAGGCACCGGCGTGGCGATTGGCGACTGGTCGTTGATCGGCGACGACCTGAGCGCCGGAAGGTTGGTGATGCCGTTCGAACTGAAGGTCGGAACCGGGTTGGGTTATCACCTGGTGTTCCCGCGCAAGCCCCAGGTGCCGGCGCCGTTGCAGGCCTTGATGGAATGGCTGGTGGCGCAGGCCAAGGCGCGATGAGCCTACAGCCGTAGGCCTTTGTGGCGAGGGGATTTATCCCCGTTGGGCTGCGCAGCAGCCCCTAAGAGTGCCGCTCGCCGTGTCAGGTAAATTGAGTCGGCAAGATGGGGCTGCTACGCAGCCCAACGGGGATAAATCCCCTCGCCACAGGTTCTACGAAACTTGAGAAAACTGCATGCTTGTCAAAGCACATTCGGCGCCTGCACCGGTTCGATCTGCGCCCAGTGCGACGTATCGTCACGATGCTGTTGCAGGTAAGGCAGCACCGCGCCCAGCAATGGCGCCTTGAACGCCTCCTGGAAACGATGGGCCAGGCCTGGGATCAGCTTCAATTGGCTACCCTGGATGTGTGCGGCCAGGTGCACGCCATGCATCACCGGCAGCAACGGGTCGGCGGTGCCGTGGACGACCAGGGTTGGCACCCGCAGTTGATTGAGCAACGCCACGCGGCTGGGCTCCGCCAGGATCGCCATGATCTGGCGCTGCACGCCTTCGGGGTTGAAGGCCCGGTCATAAGCCACCGCGGCCTGGTGCAGCAGCGCCTGCCGATCGTCGACCACCATGGGGCTGCCCAAGGCGGCCAGCAGGTCGGCCTGTTGCTCCAGCGCCACTTCGCGATTCGGCGCGCTGCGCCGCGACAACAGCTGGACCAATGCCGCGCTGGGTGCCGGCAGGCCTTCGGCGCCGGAACTGGTCATGATCAGCGTCAGGCTTTCGACCCGCTGCGGAGCCATGGCAGCCATGTGCTGGGCGATCATCCCGCCCATGCTCACGCCCAACACATGAAAACGCTGCACCTGCAAGGCATCCATCAAGCCCAGGCCATCCTCGGCCATGTCGGTCAAGGTATAGGGCGATGCCACGGGCAAGCCGAGTTTATAGCGCAGCGCTTCAAAGGCCAGGTTGGCGCTGCCGGGCGCCTGGCGCCAGGTGGACAGGCCGACGTCCCGGTTGTCGTAGCGAATCACCCGGAAACCCTGTTCGCACAGTGCCACCACCACTTCGTCCGGCCAGTGGATCAATTGCCCACCCAGCCCCATCACCAGCAACAGCGCAGGATCGGAGGGGCGGCCCACGCTCTGGTACGCCACGCTGACCTGATCCAGATCGACCCGTTGGGTCGGCACATTCACATCACAACGAGAAGCCGCAATCGACGGCAGGCCGCACAACAAGGCGGCCAGGAAAATGAATACACGCATGAAGAAACACCAAAACGCAGAACCCCAGTAGAGCGCGAGTCTGATGAAGTTTGTTCAAGCGCGCTGCCACAGTTGCGTGACAGTTTGATGAAGATTGCCGAGTGGTGTTGCAACCGAACACCGTGGCGAGGGAGCTTGCTCCCGCTGGGCGGCGCAGCCGCCCCAGACCTTCGAGCCTTTACCCTACTTCCAGGCGAAAGATGTTTGGGAGTGCTTCGCACTCCAGCGGGAGCAAGCTCCCTCGCCACAGGGACGCTTGCGTTCATCCGTTACAGCGTCAAGCCAACTGACTGCGCAACTGCCGCGCCGCCGCCACCATGTTCACCAACGCCGCTTCCGTCTCCGGCCACGCCCGGGTTTTCAAGCCGCAATCGGGGTTGACCCACAACCGCTCCGGAGCGATGCGCTTGACCGCCTTGCTCATCAGCGAAACCATCTCGGCCGTGTCCGGCACCCGGGGCGAGTGGATGTCATAGACGCCCGGGCCGATATCGTTCGGGTAATCGAACGCTTCGAAAGCCTCCAGCAATTCCATGTCCGAACGTGAGGTTTCAATGGTGATGACGTCGGCGTCCATGTCGGCGATGGCCTTGATCACGTCATTGAACTCGCTGTAGCACATGTGGGTATGGATCTGGGTTTCATCGCCCACGCCCGAGGCGCACAGGCGGAAGGCCTCCACCGCCCAGTCGAGGTATTCCTGCCATTGGCCGCGGCGCAACGGCAGGCCCTCGCGAAACGCCGCCTCGTCGATCTGCACGATGCTGATGCCGGCTTTCTCCAGGTCCAGCACTTCGTCCCGCAGGGCCAGGGCCAGTTGGCGGGCCTGGACCTGGCGCGACACGTCTTCGCGGGGGAACGACCACATCAACATGGTCACGGGCCCGGTGAGCATGCCCTTCATGACCTTGTCGGTCAGGCGCTGGGCGTAGCAGATCCAGTCGACGGTCATGGGCTTGGGCCGGCTGATGTCGCCGTAGATGATCGCCGGCTTCACGCAACGCGAACCATAGCTCTGCACCCAGCCGAAACGGGTGAAGGCGTAGCCGTCCAGTTGCTCGGCGAAATACTCCACCATGTCGTTGCGCTCGGCCTCGCCATGCACCAGCACATCCAGGCCCAGGCGCTCCTGGATCTTCACGGCATGACGGATCTCGGTGTGCATGGCGTCCTGATAATCGTTGGCCGACAACTTGCCCTGTTTATAGGCCTGACGTGCCAGGCGAATCGCCGACGTCTGTGGGAAAGAACCGATGGACGTGGTCGGAAACGCCGGCAACTTCAGCCTGGCACGCTGCCGTTCGATGCGCTGGGCGAAGGGCGATTGCCGCTGGCTGTCCTGGGGACTGATCGCGTCGAGTCGGGCCTGGACCTCAGGCTTGTGGATCCGTGCCGAGGCGGCGCGATGGGCCTGCACTTCACGGCTGTCGGCCAAGGCCTGGTGGACGCCGGGGGCGTGAGGGTCATTCAACGCATCGCGCAGCACCGCCACTTCACCACACTTCTGCACGGCGAAGGCCAGCCAGCTCTTGAGTTCGGGATCGAGCTTGTCTTCACGCTCCAGGTCCACCGGGCTGTGCAGCAACGAGCAGGACGTGCTGACCCAGAGGTTGTCGCCAAAACGTTCCTGGGCCGGTTGCAACTGCGCCAGTGCCTGTTCCAGCTCACAACGCCAGACGTTGCGGCCATTGACCAGGCCCACCGACAGGATCTTGTAGCTCGGCAGCCGGTCCAGCACCTGGCCCAATTGCTCCGGCGCACGTACCGCGTCGATGTGCAAGCCATCCACCGGCAGGCTCACCGCCAGGCCGAGGTTGTCGGCCAGGCCGCTGAAGTAGGTCGCCACGAGTTTTTTCAGCGGCGAATACTGAAGGATGTGGTAGGCCCGCTCGAAGGCATTTTTCCAGGCCTGGGGCAAATCGAGGGTCAGGATCGGCTCGTCGATCTGCACCCATTCCACGCCCTGGCGCTGGAGACGATTGAGGATTTCACCGTAGACCGGCAGCAACCGCTCCAGCAGGTCCAGCTTGTCGAAGTCCTCGCCCTTGGCCTTGCCCAGCCACAGGTAGGTCAGCGGGCCGATGAGCACCGGCTTGACCCGATGGCCCAGGGCGTGGGCCTCGTCCACTTCGTCGAACAGCTGTTCCCAGCTCAGGGTGAACGCTTGGTCAGCGGAGAACTCCGGGACCAGGTAGTGATAGTTGGTGTCGAACCACTTGGTCAGCTCCTGGGCGTGTTGCGCCTGGTCGTGACCGGCGCAACAGCTGGCGGTGGCGCCACGGGCCATGGCGAACAAGGTGTCGAGGGTAGGCCGGCCCTGGCCATTGAGGGTGTCGTGGAAACGCGATGGAACCACGCCCAAAGCCAGGGTGTGGCTGAGCACCTGGTCGTACCAGGCGAAGTCGCCGACGGGCAGCAGGTCGATGCCGGCGTCTTTCTGCAATTGCCAGTGCCGGGCCCGCAGCTCACGTCCCACCGCTTGCAGCGCGTCCGGTGCCAGGTCGCCCTTCCAGTAGGCTTCGAGGGCTTTTTTCAGTTCGCGGTCGGCGCCGATGCGGGGAAAACCGAGGGTGTGGGCCAGGGCCATGGTGTGCGTCCTCCTGTAAAAGATGGCGCTATTGTCGACAGCCGACCCTTCATGAGACAAACTCAACCTTTTCGTGTTGATCACAAGTTTTTCTCATGGAGCCTCCGGTGCTTGAACTCCGTCACCTCAAGACCCTGCATGCCCTGCGCGAAGCCGATAGCCTGGTGGAAGCCGCCGAACGCCTGCACCTGACCCAGTCCGCGCTGTCCCACCAGTTCAAGGAACTGGAGGAACGCCTGGGCATGCAGTTGTTCGTGCGCAAGACCAAACCGGTACGGTTCACCAGCGCCGGCCTGCGCCTGCTGCAACTGGCCGATGCCACCCTGCCCCTGCTGCGCGGCGCCGAACGGGACATCGCGCGCCTGGCGGGCGGCACCGCCGGGCGCCTGCACATGGCGATCGAGTGCCACAGCTGCTTCCAGTGGCTGATGCCCACTATCGACCAGTTCCGCGACGCCTGGCCCGAAGTCGAACTGGACCTGGCCTCGGGCTTCGCCTTCGCGCCGTTGCCGGCCCTGGCCCGGGGCGACCTGGACCTGGTGGTCACGTCCGACCCGCTGGAACTGGCCGGCATCACCTACGTGCCGCTGTTCACCTACGAAGCGATGCTCGCCGTGGCCAACCAGCACCGTCTGGCGGGCAAACCGTTCATCGTGCCGGAGGACCTGGTCAGCGAAACCCTGATCACCTACCCGGTGGAACGGGATCGGCTGGACATCTTCACCCGCTTCCTGGAGCCGGCCGACATCGAACCGGCCCAGGTGCGCACGTCCGAACTGACGGTGATGATGATGCAACTGGTGGCCAGCGGCCGCGGCGTCTGCGGCATGCCCCACTGGGCGCTGCATGAATACAGCTCACGGGGCTACGTGAAGGCCAAGCGCCTGGGCGAAAAAGGCCTGTTCGCCACCCTGTACGCAGCGGTCCGCACCGACATGCTCGACGCACCGTACATGCGCGACTTCCTGCTGACGGCGAAGGACACGTCGTTTTCCACCCTCGATGGGGTCAGTGCGGTGCGCTGATGGCGGCGAGCCCTTCGCGAGCAAGCCCGCTCCCACAGAGGATCCGCAGCAAAGCCCAATTCTGTGGACACCACCACCCCCTGTGGGAGGACCTGCTGCAAAGCCCAACTCTGTGGACACCACCAACCCCTGTGGGAAGATCTGCTGCAAAGCCCAACTCTGTGGACACCACCAATCCCTGTGGGAGCGGGCTTGCCCGCGAAGGGGCCCTACAGTTCAAGCCACATATGGATCTTGTCGAAGTATTCGTCATCTACCCGGATGGCCATCGGCTCCAGCCCATACAGCACAAAGCCGCAACGCTGGTAGAGCTTGACCGCCGGGTCGTTGCCGGCGGTGACGGTCAACTGCACCAGACGCAGGAAAGGGTGGCGGCGAGCTTCGTCGAGGGCCGCTTGCAGCAACTGCTGGCCCAGCCCCTGGCGGCCATGGGCGGCGCTGACGTACAGGCCGAACAGAGTCGCCTTGTGCCGGGCCTTGGCCCGAGGCTCCAGGGCCAGACCGACCATCCCCACCAGTTGCCCCGCCTCGAACGCCCCCAGCACCACGTCCAGCCGGCTGGTCAGCCGCGACTCCCACCAATTGATCGGCAGCGCCGCCCGCTCACTGACGCTGGAAGTGAAGGCCTGCGGATGCTGCGCGTAGGCCTGGAGCATCAGTTCGCGATACGCGCTGGCATCGCCGGCCCGCAGCCGCCGGATGTTCATGCCCCGCGCCGTTGCTCAAGCATCAGGCGCAGCGCCAACGTAGCGAGCACAAAGCCCATGAAATAACGCTGCACCGCCAGCCAGGTCGGGTTGTGGGCGAACCAGGACGCAATCCCGGCGGCAAACAGCGCGATCAGCAGGTTGACGCTGAAACTGATGCTGATCTGGGTCAGCCCGAGGATGAGGCTCTGGGTGAACAGCGAGCCGTGCTCCGGGCTGATGAACTGCGGGAACACCGACAGGTAGAACACCGCGATCTTGGGGTTCAGGGCACTGGTGAGAAAGCCCATGGTGATCAACTTGCGCGTAGAGTCCGCCGGCAACTGCTGCGCCTCGAACGGTGAGCGAGCACCGGGCTTCACGGCCTGCCAGGCCAGCCACAGCAGATACAGCGCACCGGCCCACTTCAGGATTTCATAGGCCAGAGGCACCGCCAGGAACACCGCCGTCAGCCCCGCTGCCGCCGCGAACATGTGCACGAAAAAGCCCGCCACCACTCCCAGCAGGGAAGTGACGCCGGCCTTGCGGCCCTGGCAGATCGAACGGGAAATCAGGTAGATCATGTTCGGACCGGGCGTGAGCACCATCAGCAACGCGGCGGCGGCGAAAATCAGCAGGTCTGGCAGTGCAATCATGGGCGTTGTTCCTGGAATCAGCAGGCCACGGAAGGCGACGCTCGATAAAACGGCAGGATGACCTCGCCTGTCAACGGCGCCAGCAGCAGGTCGTGCTCGCCGGCCGGTTCGATCCAGCGCACTTCCTCGATCTCGGCAGCCGGTGAAACAGCGGCGTCGATTTCCAGCAGGAACACCTGCGCCTGGACGGTAAAGCCTGGCTCGTTGGCGGCCGGCGCACTGAAGGCGCCCAGGTAGCGCGCCTGGGCAGGATCGATCACCAGGCCCAGCTCTTCCTCCAGCTCCCGGGCCAGGGCCTCGACCGGTTGCTCATGGGGCTCGATCTTGCCCCCCGGCTGCATGAAGGCCAGGGTGCCGCGCTTGCGCACCAGCAGGGTCCGACCGTCCGGCCCGATCAACAGGGCGGCGGCGATGCGGATGAGCGAATCGGTCATGGGAATTGGCCTCGGGCAAAAAATGCCCGGGAGATTACAGATCGCAGCGGTTGGAGCAAAGCCTCAAGATCAACACTGTCTCTTGTGGGAGCAACTGTCTTACCTCTGCCACCCGTCACCGCCATTCAGTGCCGTCTCGAAGCATGGCATTCAGTCTGATTAGCAATATTCGCATGCAGGCGATGAGCGCGACTTTCGCGCTCTTGCCTCGCCCTCGAAGTGCTTCGTACCGGGCCTTGAAGTCGGCGTGATAGCGGATGACAACCCAGCACGACATATAAAGCGCACGTCTGACCCGCGCTCTTCCTCCGTAAATCTGACGTTTGCCGCTGTGATTGCCACTGTCGTCGTTGTAGGGGGCGATTCCCGCCAGGGACGCGATCTCTCTGCGATCAAGCTCACCGAGCTCAGGCAGGTAAACCAACAAACTAGCAGTCGCCACAGTGCCGATCCCTTTAACTGATGTGAGTCGGTCGGCTTTCTCCGCATCCAGCTTACGCATGCTTTGATTAATGGCTTTGCCAAACTGCTTGATTTGGATTTGCAGGTAGCGAATATGATCTTTGATCACCTCGATAACCGCCGGAAGCTGAGCCTGCTGTAGCCGGCGCTTGTTGTCATCTCGTTGCTGGACGAAGTGTTCGCGCAGCTGAATCAGCTCCCGCAGTGCTTCACGCTCAGGTGAAATGGGCTTTTCGTGAGACGCATGCAGAGCTTCGGCAAAATCGGCAAGAACAGCCGCATCGATGGGGTCGGTCTTGGCATTCTTGCCCATTGCTACGGCGAAGGCTCTAGCCCGACGAGGGTTGATCCTGAGCACATTGAAACCTGCCTCCTGCAGTGCTGCCATAACCTTTCGTTCATAGCCGCCCGTGGCTTCCAGTAACACCCGGCCAATCGTGTACGGGCTTAGCTGTTCGACCAGTTGTGCAAAACCCTCAGGCGTATTGGGGACCTCGTAGCCTTGGTTCTGTGGTCGAACCCAAACGACGAGATTTGATTTGGATATATCGATACCGACCCAGGAAATCATGGCAAAACCCTCTTACACTCAGAAATGAGAGTGCTCTGGCTTTGCCCACGCTTGTGATTCGAGTGCCGCTCGTCCAACTGTTCGGGCTTATGGGCCAGAGTAGAAAGGTAGATGGCAGCTTTGCTCCCACTCGTGCTTCAAGCACCGCGGACTCACAGCTTGCCATCTACCCCTCTCACCCCAGAGTTTATTCCCTTACTCAGACACAAGCGGGCTTGCTCGCGAAGGCGGCGTGTCAGGGAATACATCCTTAACTGACACACCGCCTTCGCGAGCAAGCCCGCTCCCACAGGTTGAGCTGTGTTCACCCCAGGATCGGCCTGGGCGCCGAAGCGTCTTCGGGAATCTTGACGAACACGCTGTAGCGGGCGCACTCCATCGCTTCGAAGGCGATGAGTTTTTCCACCAGCGGACCGCTCAGGACCTTGCCGGCGTTGAGCAGCAACATGCCGTTGTCGGCATTGAGGTTGCGCGCCAGGACCATCCCGGCCGACAGCTCCCGGGTGTTCAAGACCTTCACCGTCGGGTCCGACAGGGTCACGTCGTCCAGGTATTCGCCGCAGGCCTTGATGAAGTCCTCGATCATGTCCGGGTCGTACAGCTTGCCAGCGTATTTGCGGATGTAGACCAGGGCTTCGTCGCTGTTCATCTGCCGTTCGAGGATCAACCCGCGCTGCAACTCGATGAAGTCCACCGCCAGCTTCAACAGCCGCGAACCGAACGGGATCGCCTCGCCCTTGAGGTGCTCGGGGAAGCCGCTGCCGTCCCAGCGTTCCTGGTGATGGCGAATGATCCGGGCCGCGTCCTTCATCGGGTCCAGGGTCATCAACAGCGATTCGCTCTGCTTCGGATAGGCGCGGTACAGGTCCAGCTCGGTGTGGTGCAGCAGGTCGGCCGGCGTGACCATCATGTTGTCGGTCCAGCTCAGCTTGCCGATGTTGTACAGCGCCGCCGCCATGGTCAGGTCGCGATCGGTGGACTCGTCGAGGAAATGCAGGCGGCTGTAGACCCGGATCAACTCGATGATCTGCCGGTTGGTCTGCTTGGCCTTGGGCAGGCGCAGGTTGGCGATCAGCGAGAACACTTCCGTGCTGGTGACATAGCTGCGCTTGAGTTCATCGTAGGCCAGGTCGAGCATGTCGGCGGTCTGCTGCAACTCGGAGGTGCGCGAGGCCACGCGTTTTTCCAAGGTGGCGTTGAGCGTCTTGAGTTGCTGGTTCTGCTCGCGGGTCAGCGCTTCGAGGCGCTGGCGTTCGCTTTCGGAATGCTGGTGGGCCAGGGCCTGGCGCAGGGCCTGCACCACTTCCTCGTCGTTCCACGGTTTGCTGAGGTAGCGGTACAAGCCGCCCTCGTTGATGGCCTTGGTCATCATGTCGACGTCGGCATAGCCGGTGAGCAGGATGCGCAAGGTCGATGGGTACAACTGGCGAATCTGTGCCAACAGCGTGGCGCCGTCCATGTTGGGCATGCGCGCATCGGTCATCACCAGGTCGACCGGCCGCTCCTTGAGGATTTCCAGGGCCTTGGCGCCACTGTCGGCCAGCAGGATTTCGTAGGGCTGGCTGCGCAGCAGCCGGCGCAGGCTGTTGAGGATCGACTCTTCGTCATCGACCAACAGCACCGTCGGTTTTTTGACCGGAACGTCCGGCGATTGATCTTCCATTGCTACCCCCTCCTATTGATGACGACCGTTTACCGTCCCCCAGAAGACAGGCTAGTAGATTGCCGGCATTTAGGCACGATTTGCCATCACGGGCCGAGCGCATCCCGATGAGCCGACTATGCTGTACCCCATGGAAGGCCATGTACGGGCCAGAACTCTCATGCCAGCGAAAGGGATATCAGATGTTCCCAGGGTTCTATTGTCAGCATCGCCACGGTGCACGGCCATGAGCCTGCCATCGGAAAGAGCCAACCGGCGGATCCTGATCGTCGACGACACGCCGACGATCCATGAGGATTTTCGCAAGATCCTCAGCCCCCACGCGCCGTCCGAGGACCACCTGAGCAGTGCCGAAGAAGCCCTGTTCGGTGCGCCGGTGGCCGTCGCCGCCCAGAGTTTCAACCTCGACTCGGCCTTCCAGGGCATGGAAGCCCTGAACAAGGTCGAGGCGGCGCTGGAGCAAGGGCAGCCCTACGCCATGGCCTTCATCGACATGCGCATGCCGCCCGGCTGGGACGGCCTGGAAACCATCGAGCGGCTGTGGCGCGCCGACCCCAAGTTGCAAGTGGCGTTGTGCACCGCCTATTCGGACTATTCCTGGGAAGACATCGCCGACCGCCTGGAGCTGGGCGACCGTCTGCTCATTCTGAAGAAACCCTTCGACGCCATCGAGATCCGCCAGATGGCCAGCACGCTGACGGTCAAATGGCAGATGACCGAGGACGCCGCGCTGAAGATGGACATGCTCGAACGGGCGGTCGAAGCGCGCACCCGAGAACTGGCCGACGCCAACATCATCGTGCAGAACAGCCCGACCATCCTCTATCGCCTGCGGGGCGAGCCGCCGTTCCCGTTGATGTACATCTCCCACAACATCACCAAGTTCGGCCATGTCGCGGCGCATCTGGTGGGCGCGCCGGACTGGGCGCAGATGCTCATCCACCCCGATGACCAGTCCAAGATCGACGCCGCCATGGTCCGCGTCCTGGACCGGGACAATGCCGGCGCCTCCATCGAGTTTCGCCTGCGCACCGGCGACGGCACCTACCGCTGGGTGGAGAACCGTTACATCCCGGTGCGCAACGAGCAAGGCCTGTTGCTGGAGGTCGAAGGCATCATCCTCGACATCACCGAACGCAAGCTGGCCGAAGAGAAGATCGCCCTGCTGGCCCGCACCGACGGCCTGACCGGGCTGGCCAACCGCGCCACCATGATCGAACGACTGCACCAGGCCTTCGCCGCCGCGCGCCGGGGGGCGCCGGCGTTCGCGATGTTCTACCTGGACCTGGACCACTTCAAGCGGATCAACGACACCCTGGGCCACCCCATCGGCGACCTGCTCTTGCAGGAAGTCGCCGCACGCATCAAGGCCTGCACCCGGGAGAACGACGTGGTCGCGCGCCTGGGCGGCGACGAGTTCGCCATCCTGCAACTGGACGTTCACGAGGCCACCCATTGCGCCGCGCTGGCGGCGAAGATCCGCGACGCCCTGGTGGCGCCCTACGCCCTAGACGGCAACGACGTGCGGATCTCGGTAAGCATCGGCATCGCCCTGTACACGCCGCAGAGCCTGAGCGCCGACAGCCTGATGGCGCAGTCCGACATGGCCCTGTACCGCTCCAAGGAAAAGGGCCGCAACCAGTACCATTTCCACAACGAAGAGATCAACCAGGAAGTCACCGACCGGGTCGCCCTGGCCAACGATCTGCGCCGGGCCATCGAGAACCAGGAGCTGCATTTGCATTACCTGCCGGAAGTCGACCTGGGCACCGGCAAAATCCTCGGTATGGGCGTGCAGGTGCGCTGGAACCACCCCGAGCGCGGCTGGCTGGAGCCGGCGGTGTTCATGCCGGCCGCCGAGAAGACCGGGCTCATCATCGGCCTGGGCCACTGGGCGCTGGACCAGGCCTGCCGGCAGATGCGCCAGTGGCGCGACCAGAACATGGCACCGCCGGTGATCGCCCTCGACCTGTCCCTGACCCAGCTCAAGACCGGCCCGGAACTGATCTACGACGTGCTGCGCACCACCGCGCGCTGGGAACTGGCCCCGTGGGACCTGCGCTTCGACGTCACCGAAGCCACCCTGGCCCAGACCAAGTGGACCCACAACGACGTGCTGCCGCGCCTGTGCGAACTGGGCGTGCAGATCGCAATCGATGAGTTCGGCACCGAATATTCCTCGTTCGATTACCTCAAGACCTACCGCGTCAACCACCTCAAGCTCGCCCAACGGTTTCTCGACAGTGCCAACGCCGACCCCGGCAACGCCACGACCCTGCGGGCCATCCTCAACTTCGCCCGGGACGTGGGCATCGGGATCATCGCCGAAGGCGTCGAGACCCAGGAGCAACGCACCACGCTGATGTCCAGCGGTGGGACGATGCAAGCCCAGGGGCACTACTTCAGCACGGTCGTGGACAGCCACCAGGCCGCCGAGCTGCTCAAGGCCGGCAGCATCGTTCCGGCGGCCGACCACTGGACGCGCCCCCCGAGCCAGCTATCGGAGAGCACCCCATGAACCCCTTGTCCGTACCCGCGAACAGGCGAATCCTGGTGGTGGATGACACCCCGGCCATCCACCAGGACTTTCGCAAGATCCTCAGCACCGGTGGCGGCGGTGATGAGTCGCTGGACGATACCGAGAGCCTGTTGTTCGGCACGCCCCAGGTCAACCGGCCGCAGTTCCAGATCGACTCCGCGTACCAGGGCGAAGAAGCGCTGGAGCTGGTCAAGCGCGCCCAGGCCGAAGGCCAGCCCTACGCCCTGGTGTTCGCCGACATGCGCATGCCGCCGGGCTGGGACGGCCTGCAGACCATCGAAAAACTGTGGGAAGCCGACCCCCGGCTGCAAATTGCCCTGTGCACGGCGTTCTCCGACTACACCTGGGAAACCATGTCGGAACGGATCGAGTTCGACGATCAGTTGCTGATCCTCAAGAAACCCTTCGACACCCTGGAAATCCGCCAGATGGCCAGCGCCATGACCTGGAAATGGCAACTGGCCCAGGATGCCGCGCGCAAGATGCGCAGCCTGGAGCGCACGATTGAAGAGCGGGTCCAGGAACTGCTCAAGGTCTCCCATCTGCTGCAATACGACGTGCTCACCGAACTGCCCAACAGCATGTTGCTCGGCGACCGCCTGACCCAGGCCATGGCCCAGTGCCGCCGACATGACCGGCAACTGGCGGTGATGTTCCTCGGCCTGGACCGTTTCAAACGGGTCAACAACGCCCTGGGGCACCCGGTCGGCGACGAGATGCTCAAGCGCGTGGCCCGGGCGCTGGCCACCGTGGTGCGCGAGTCCGACTCGGTGTTTCGCTACGGCTCCGATGAATTCGTGGTGGTGCTGGGGGACATCGCCGACCCGCAGCAGACCAAGGGCGTGGCGGAAAAACTGTTGGCAGCGGTCAGCACGCCCCAACCGATCGACGGCCATGACTTGACCGTCACCGCCAGCCTGGGGGTGAGCGTGTACCCCACCGACGGTTTCGACGCCGTGGCGCTGATCAAGAAAGCCGAGACGGCGATGCGCAACGTCAAGGAAGCCGGCCCCAACGACTACCGTTTCTTCACCGAAGACATGAACCGCCGGGCCCGCCAACAACAGACCATCGAGTCTGGCCTGCGGCTGGCCCTGCAACGCAAGGAATTCGTGCTGCACTACCAGCCCAAGCTCGACCTGACGAGCGGCAAAGTGGTCGGTGTCGAGGCGCTGGTGCGCTGGAATCGCCCGGAGCACGGCCTGGTCTACCCGTCGGACTTCATCCCGGTGGCCGAGGACAGCGGGCTGATCGTGCCGCTGAGTCAATGGGTGCTCCAGGAAGCCTGCCAGCAGGCCCGCACCTGGCAAGACCAGGGCATGCGACCCCTGTACCTGTCGGTCAACGTCTCGGCCATCGACTTTCGCCAGCGCGGCTTCGTCGAAGGCATTGCCCGCACCCTCAAGGAAACCGGCCTGGACCCGACACAGTTGGAACTGGAGATCACCGAAAGCGTGCTGATGCAGAACATCGACACCACCGTCGCCATTCTCAAGGCCATCAAGCAACTGGGCGTGCGGCTGGCCATCGACGATTTCGGCACCGGGTACTCGAGCCTGAGCTACCTGCAGAAATTCCCGGTGGATGTCCTGAAAATCGACCAGTCGTTCGTGGGCGACCTGAGCATCGACAGCAATGACGCCAAGCTGGTGAGCACCATCATCAGCCTGGGCAAGGGCCTGAACCTGCACATCATTGCTGAAGGCGTGGAGACCCTGGCGCAACTGGACTTCCTCCGGGCCCACCAGTGCGAGGAGGCCCAGGGGTATTACTTCAGCAAGCCCGTGGAACCGCACGCCTTCGCCCAATGGATGGCCGAATGGGAACAGCGCCCGAACCCGTTTTCCTAAAA
Organism: Pseudomonas sp. MS646; assembly: GCF_036693845.1. Classification (NCBI taxonomy): domain Bacteria; kingdom Pseudomonadati; phylum Pseudomonadota; class Gammaproteobacteria; order Pseudomonadales; family Pseudomonadaceae; genus Pseudomonas; species Pseudomonas sp. MS646. The sequence continues at coordinate 1,246,251 of NZ_CP144763.1, read as the reverse complement.
ACAGCCTGCTCCATCAACCCACGTTCAAGGAAGTCTGCGATGGCGTCACCAGGACTCTTGTTGGCTCTCGGCCTGTTCATGGGACTCAGTGTGGCCGCCCACGCCGAGCCCCTGGACGAACCGCTCAAGCCGCTGCCTCCCGTCCCCACGCTGGACCCCAAGCGCGTCCAACTGGGCCAGCGGCTGTTCAACGACCCACGGCTGTCGGTGAACAACACCCTGTCCTGTGCCAGTTGCCATCGCCTGGACAAGGGCGGTGCCGACGACAAGGCGTTGTCCCTGGGCTTCGACGGCAAGCCGGTGGAGGTCAACACCCCCACGGTGTTCAACGCCAGCCTGAATTTCCATCAATTCTGGGACGGCCGCGCCGACACCCTGGAAGAGCAGGTGCACATCGTGGTCACCAGCCCCACGGAAATGGGCAGTAACTGGGACACCGTGGTCAAGCGCATCGCCGACGACCCGGGTTATACCAGGGACTTCAACGCGACCTACCCCGACGGCGTGACCAAGCCCAATATCCAGGGCGCCCTGGCCGATTTCGAACGCACCCTGCTGACCCCCAACTCACGCTTCGACCAATACCTGCTGGGCAACACCGACATCCTCACGCCGCGGGAAAAATTCGGCTATGAGCGTTTCAAGGAATACGGCTGCATCGCCTGCCACCAGGGCGTGAACATCGGCGGCAACATGTTCCAGAAGTTCGGTGTCATGGGGGACTACATCGCGGACCGGGGCAACCTCACCCGGGCCGATGAAGGGCGCTTCAACGTCACCGGCGATGAAGGTGATCGCCAGGTGTTCAAGGTGCCCAGCCTGCGCAATGTCGCCGTCACCGCACCGTATTTCCACAAGGGCTCCGCGGCGACGCTGGAGCAGGCGGTGGAAGTGATGTTCAAGTACCAGTTGGGCCGTGAACCGGCCGGCAAGGATACCGAGTTGATCGTCGAGTTCCTCAAGACCCTGACCGGCGAATGGGAGGGCAAACCCTTATGAAGGCCCTCCGTCGACTTGGCCTGGCATTCATCGGCGTGTTGCTCGTTTCGGTGTTGCTGTTCATGTACATCCAGTCGGGTGCGCAACAGGCCGCCTCGTACATCGAGTCCCGGGACCTGGTCCGGCAGTTGAAGCAACAGGACGCGATCTGGGACAACGAAGTGCTCAAGACCCGGATCGCCCTGACCCACAACTACGACCCCCTGGTCTCGCCGCTGCATGAAATCACCCGGCTCTGGCAGCGCCTGGACGCCATCGAATCGGCCTCGGGCCGCCACGCGCCCACGCTCTGGGAAACCCAGCGCGACGCGTATCTGGAGGCGGTCAAGGAAAAGACCCGCCTGGTGGAAAAATTCAAGTCGCACCACGCGATACTGCGCAACTCCCTGGCCTTCCTGCCAACGGCCGAAGACGATATCCAGGGCCAGTTCGCCCGGCTCACCGACGAGCAACGTTTGCAGCTGCAAAACGTCGCCATCGACACCTACGACCTGTTGCTCAGCAGCATGGAGTTCGCCCAACTCACCACCCCGGACACGGCCGCCGAGGTACTGCTTGGGCTGAACCGGCTGGACGTCAACAAGGAGCGCCTGCCCGAAGGGTTCCAGAACGCGGTGACCACCATGAGCCGACACATCGCGATGGTCCTGCGCGAACAACCCCAGGTCAACGAGTTGCTGGAGGGCATCGAGGCGGTCCCGGTGGCGGACCGGCTGGACACCATCACCAGCCTGCTCGACAAGGATCAGGAAACCGCTGCCGCCCTCCACCAGCGCAACCACATCTACCTGATGGTGTTCGCGATGTTCCTGGTGCTGATCCTGATCTGGCTGGCGATCCGTCTGGTACGCAGCTTCGCCGAGATCAAGCGGGTCAACAGCGCCCTGAAAACCGCCAACGACGAGCTGGAGCAACGGGTGGAAGAACGCACCCGCCAGCTCAAGGACACCCAGAGCGAGCTGATGGACACCGCCCGCCAGGCCGGCATGGCGGAAATCGCCACCAACGTGCTGCACAACGTCGGCAACGTTCTCAACAGCGTGAACATTTCCGCCGACCTGGTCAGCCGCAAATTGCGCAGCAGCAAGGCGCTGGGGCTGGGCAAGGCCATGCAACTGGTCAACGAACACCCCCACGACCTCGGGCATTTCCTCACCGAAGACGAAAAAGGCAAGCTGCTGCCCGGCTACCTCAACCAACTGGTGGACGCCATCGCCGCGGAACAGCATAGCCTGATCGACGAGCTGGGGCAGTTGAGCAAGAGCGTGGACCACATCAAGGACATCGTTTCGACCCAGCAATCCTACGCCGGGGCCAACAGCCTGCTGGAGCCCCTGGTGGTCAGCGAACTGCTCGAAGACGCCCTGCGCATGAACTCCGGCGCCCTGACCCGCCACCATGTCACGGTGATCAAGGAGTATGGCGACGTCCCGCGAATCATGGGCGACAAGCACCGCCTGCTGCTGATCCTGATCAACCTCATCAGCAACGCCAAGTACGCCATGGCGGGGGTGTCCAATCATGCGCGGAACATGACGTTGAAGGCGGCCGTGGTGGATGGCGAGACCCTGCAGATCAGCGTCAAGGATGAAGGCGAAGGCATCCCGGAGGAAAACATGACACGCATCTTCGCCCACGGCTTCACCACGCGTAAGGACGGCCACGGGTTTGGCCTGCACAGTTGCGCCCTGGCGGCCATCGAAATGAACGGGCGCCTGACCGCCCACAGCGAAGGCCCCGGCAAAGGGGCCACGTTCCAGCTGCAGGTGCCACTGAAACTCGCGGAGGGTGAGCCATGAACACCCTGAGCAACCGCCGCATCCTGTTGATCGACGACACACCGGCCATCCATGAGGATTTTCGCAAGATCCTCACCCCCGAGAACGAGATCAACGCCGACCTGCAGGACATGGAGAACGCCCTGTTCGGCGAGGCACCGAAACCGGTCGCCACTGTGTTCGAACTCGACTCGGCCTATGGCGGCCAGGAAGGCCTGAACAAACTGCTCGACGCCCAGGCCAGGGAACGCCCCTATGCCCTGGCCTTCGTCGACATGCGCATGCCCGAAGGCTGGGACGGCGCCAAGACCATCGAAGAACTGTGGAAGCGCGATCCGCTGCTGCAGGTAGTGGTCTGCACCGCCTACTCGGATTACTCCTGGGACGAACTGCTGGAACGCCTCAATGGCCACGACCGCCTGCTGATCCTGAAGAAGCCCTTCGACAACATCGAAGTCCAGCAGATGGCCAACACCCTGACCACCAAATGGGCCATGACCGCCCGCGCCCAGTTGAAAATGAGCAAGCTCGAAGACCTGGTGGAACAACGAACCCAGGCGTTCAAGCAGGCCAGCGAGCTGCTGCAGATGGAAATCGACGAACGCAAGATGCTCGAAACCCAGCTGGTTCAATCGGAAAAACTCGCCTCCCTGGGCCAACTGGCCGCCGGGGTGGCCCACGAAATCAACAACCCCATCGGCTTCATTTCGTCCAACCTGGGGGCCCTGGACGGCTATTTCAGCAAGCTCCAGCAAATGCTCGCGGCCTACGGCAGCGCCGAGCAAGCCATCGCCTCGCCGGAGCAACTGGTGCACCTGAGGACGCTGCGCGAGCAAGTGGAGCTGGATTTCCTGGTGGAGGACATCCCGCTGTTGATCAAGGAGTCCAAGGACGGCATCGGCCGGGTCGGGCAGATCGTCAAGGACCTCAAGGACTTCTCCCGCGTCGACTCCAACCAGGAATGGCAGATGGCCAATTTGCAACAGGGCATGGATTCGACGCTGAACATCGTCGCCAACGAAATCAAGTACAAGGCCGACGTGGTCAAGCAATACACGCCGCTGCCAGAAGTCGAATGCCTGCCGTCGCAGATCAACCAGGTGATCATGAACCTGATCGTCAACGCCGCCCAGGCCATCGGCCCCGAACGCGGCACCATCACCCTGCGCAACGGCGTCGACGGCGATACCGTCTGGATCGAAGTCGCCGACAACGGCTCGGGGATCCCACCGCAAACCCTGCAAAAAATCTTCGACCCGTTCTTCACCACCAAGCCCATCGGCCAAGGCACGGGGCTCGGTCTGTCGCTGTCCTACGGCATCGTGAAAAAACACAACGGCGAAATCACGGTGCGCAGCGAAGTGGGAGTCGGCACGACCTTCAGGGTGGAGTTGCCGGTGCGGCAGATGAAGGTGGCGGGGTGAGTGGGCTGTCTGTGGGGCCAAGGCGCGCCAGGATGAAGCTTCTGCCCGCAGGGTTGCCCAGGGTTTCACTGCCAGCGCAGAATGCCCCGATGCCATGAAGTCCTGATCATTGTGGCGAGGGAGCTTGCTCCCGCTGGATTGCGAAGCAATCTTCAAACCGGCCGCTGCGCGCCCGAGCGGGAGCAAGCTCCCTCGCCACGGGTTTATAGGTGTCCAGAATACCCAGCGCCCTACCCAATGCTTGCCCAAGGAACCCGTATGAGCCTGTCTCTGCTGAGCCGTTACGCCTTCTTTGCCGGCTGTGTGATATTCACCCTCGCCAGCCTGCCGTTCCTGCAACACGACTGGCTCTGGCCATTCGCGCTGGTGACAGGCCTGTTGAGCCTGCTGGGGCTGTTCGACCTGCTGCAAAGCCGTCACGCGGTACGGCGCAACTACCCGATCCTGGGCAACATCCGCTACCTGGTCGAAGGCATCCGCCCGGAGATCCGTCAGTACCTGCTCGAATCCGACAGCGACGCCCTGCCCTTTTCCCGGGCCCAGCGCTCGCTGGTGTATTCCCGGGCCAAGAACGAGACCTCCGACAAACCGTTCGGCACCTTGATCGACGTCTACCAGACCGGCTTCGAGTTCATCGGCCATTCCATGCGCCCGGCGCCGTTGAGCGACCCCAGTGGTTTTCGCGTGACGGTCGGCGGCCCGCAGTGCACCCAACCGTATTCCGCCTCGGTGTTCAACATCTCGGCCATGAGCTTCGGCTCGCTAAGCGCCAATGCCATCCGTGCGCTGAACCAGGGCGCCAAGCTGGGCAATTTCGCCCACGACACCGGCGAAGGCAGCATCAGCCCCTACCATCGCGAACACGGTGGCGACCTGACCTGGGAACTGGGCAGCGGCTATTTCGGCTGCCGCACCGCCGACGGGCACTTCGACCCGGAGCGCTTCGCCGTCCAGGCACAAGACCCACAAGTGCGGATGATTGAAATCAAGATGAGCCAGGGCGCCAAGCCCGGCCATGGCGGGATCCTGCCCAAGCACAAGGTCACCCGGGAAATCGCCGAGACCCGCGGCATCCTCATGGGCGAGGATTGCATTTCACCGTCGCGCCACAGCGCGTTCTCCACGCCGCTGGAACTGATGCAATTCGTCCAACAACTGCGCGAACTGTCCGGCGGCAAGCCGGTGGGCTTCAAGTTCTGCCTGGGCCACCCATGGGAGTTCATGGGCATTGCCAAGGCCATGCTGGAAACCGGGATCCTGCCCGACTTCATCGTCGTGGACGGCAAGGAAGGCGGCACGGGCGCGGCACCGGTGGAGTTCACCGACCACATCGGCGTGCCGTTGCGCGAAGGCCTGCTGTTCGTGCACAACACGCTGGTGGGCCTGAACCTGCGGGACAAGATAAAGCTCGGCGCCAGCGGCAAGATCGTCAGCGCGTTCGACATCGCAAGCGTCCTGGCCATCGGTGCCGACTGGGCCAACGCCGCCCGCGGCTTCATGTTCGCCATCGGCTGCATCCAGTCGCAAAGCTGCCACACCAACAAATGCCCCACCGGCGTCGCCACCCAGGACACCCTGCGCCAACGCGCCCTGGTGGTCCCGGACAAGGCCCAGCGGGTCTACAACTTCCACCGCAACACCCTCAAGGCCCTGGCCGAAATGCTCGCCGCCGCCGGCCTGGAACACCCGTCGCAATTGCAGCCCAAGCACCTGGTGCGGCGCATGTCGGCCACCGAGGTGAAGCTGTTCTCGCAGTTGCATGTGTTCTTAAAGCCCGGGGAACTGCTGACGGGCGAGGTCAATGGAGCCTTTTATTCGCGGATGTGGCAGATGGCGCGGGCGGACAGTTTTGAGCCGATGGAAACCGTGGCGGCTTGAACACGCCCACAGCGAAAATTTTCCACACTGCGGTTTTCCGCGGGCGCCGCTGGCTAGCACAGCGGCGCGCGGGTCCGCGACGGCTCCTTCATGACAATGAAGCCATAGTCGCCCAGCAGATAAATCCGGTAGTACAGGTTGTCCACGAGCGGCGTATAGCCCCGATAACCGACTCGGGTCGCATTGCGCCGCTCCCGTTCGATCACCACGTTAGTGATACCCAGGAACGGCGGGCTTTCCGGAAGAAGCAAGTAATCAACATTGAGCAGGTAATGCAGGACCGGCAGTTGGTTGAACGAGCCGCAGGCGCTTGTCAGCCAATGGGCGGAATAAGTCACTGACATATAGATGCGCTTAGCCTCATACAGCTCGCGACGGGAAGTGATGTCATGCGCCAAGCTATAAAGCGCGCCGCTGGAAAAGGTCTTTTGCAGGGTCAATACCCGACCATAGGCAAAGGACAGTGACAGGGTCGCCAGCAATGGAATAATCAGCAACGCTGGTAATCGACGATGAAGTGGCGTCAGCGCGAGGTAAGCCAGATAGAACAGCAGCATCAACCACACACCGAAGCCCATCAGTGTGCGGGCCCCTTCATTGAAGTCACGAAACAACAGCGTGATGCCGGGTACCAACAGCGCCAGTATCAAAGATGTCAGTAGCCAGAGCAGGCCCAGGAGCCATGTTTTCCAACCAGGCTCCTCACCTCCCTCAAGCCGGCGGCCCACCCCCATGGCCCCCATCAGCGCAATCAGCACCAGCACGGCCAATATCCAGGCGTAGCCACCGTGGAACAACAGGGCAACCTTCTGTAGCACCGTGGCGAGATTGATGCCCAACTGCATCAATGGATCAGCGTTCCAGTTCAGCAACGCGGTTCGCTCCGTTCCCATCAGCCAGAAGGCCATGGCGAAGTACACCAGGAGGGCCAGGCCAAGCTGGGCGAACCTGTCTCCCAGCAGGTCCAAGCACTGCCGCCACGGCCACCGGTTGCAGACTGTTCGGCACAGATCCAGGCAGACCAACCCCAGAAATACGTTGAGGCTGATCTGGTAGAGCCCGAACGCCAGCACCAACCAGGCCGCCGGCTCCCACAGTCGTCGCAGGCGCGATGTCCCCCGACAGGTGACGGCGTAGATAACCGCGACCAGGCTCAGGGCCATGCTCGGGCCGTCGTATTGATACGACAGGTTCTGCAACAGAAAAGGGTTGTACCAGAGGGGCAACGGTACCAGGCAACAGGCGAGTGTCGGCTCAGGGAAATAATGGAAGGTCAGCCGGGCCAGCGCCAGGGCCACTGCCAAGATCGCAAGCAGCAGGGGCAGCGGAAAAATATCCGGCGCGGCGCCGGAAAAGGACAGCACCTGATACAGCAGGTCAGTGAACCAGCGCCCCTCGCCGGCCCAGGCGTTGCCCGCCTCCAGCGTTCGCCAACTATCGTCGATGTAGCGAAAATCAGCGAGGATCAGTGGCAAGGCATACAGGAGGGTCGCCAAGAGGAAAAAACACGCCACTTGGCGACGGTCGAGCGCGCGATCGAAAACCAGCGATACATTCATATGCAACGCCCTCGGGACTTGCCCCTTGGACAGCATTCAAAGAGACGTAATCGACATGGCCCCCAAAAAGCCCCGATCATTCGACCGGGGCATTTCTACTGCATGGTTGGCAACTTACGAAACGGCATCCATCGAACCCCGGGCTTGCCCGGTCGGCTGCAACTTGAAGGTATAGAACAACACCGTCAGCAACACCAGAAACGCCGGCCCCACGTACAACGCCACTCGCGTATCCGGGAAGTAGGCCATCAGCCCCACCACCAGCACCAGGAATGCCAGCGCCAGGTACGAGCTGACCGGGTACAGCCACATGCGGTACTTCAGGGCCGCACGCTCGGAAGCACTCAAGCTTTTGCGGAATTTGAGCTGGGCCAGCAGGATCATCACCCAGGTCCAGATCGCGCCGAAGGTGGCGATGGAGGTCACCCAGACGAAGACTTTTTCCGGCACCAGGTAATTGAGCAGCACACCCAGCAGCAATGCGGCGATGGACAGCAGCAATGCACGGCGCGGCACGCCGTTGGTGGACGTCTTGGCGAAGCCAGCCGGGGCCTGGCCATTCTGCGCCAGGCTGTAGAGCATCCGCCCGGTGCTGAAGATGCCGCCGTTGCAGGACGACAGCGCCGCGGTGATCACCACAAAGTTGATGATCCCGGCGGCGGTCTTGATGCCCAGGCGCTCGAAGGTCATCACGAATGGGCTACCCTGGGTGCCGATCTCGTTCCAGGGGTAGATCGACAGGATCACGAACAAGGCGCCGACGTAAAACAGCAGGATCCGCCAGAACACCGAGCCGATGGCGTTGGGGATGGTTTTCTGCGGGTTCCTCGCCTCACCGGCGGTCAGGCCGATCATCTCCACGCCCAGGTACGCGAACATCACCATCTGCAGGGACATCAACACGCCCGTCACGCCGTTGGGCATGAAGCCGCCGTGGGCCCAGAGGTTGGAAATACCCAGCGCCACGCCGTCGTTGCCGAACCCGAAGGCGATGATGCCAACGCCACCGATGACCATGGCGATGATGGTCACGATCTTGATCAGGGCGAACCAGAATTCGAACTCACCGAAGGCCTTGACCGCGATCAGGTTGATCGAGCCCATGCTGACCAGTGCCGCCAGGGCCCAGATCCAGCGCGGCACATCGGGGAACCAGATGCCCATGTACACCGCGACGGCGGTGATCTCCGCCACGCAGGTCACCAGCCACAGGAACCAGTAGTTCCAGCCGGTGAGAAAGCCTGCCAAAGGGCCGAGGTAATCCTGGGCATAACGGCTGAACGAACCGGCCACCGGGTTATGCACGGCCATCTCGCCGAGGGCACGCATGATCACCAGGATCGCCAGGCCGCCGATGATATAGGAGAGCATGATCGCCGGGCCGGCCATTTCAATGGCCTTGGCCGAACCGAGGAACAACCCGACACCGATGCATGCGCCAAGCGCCATCAGGCGGATATGCCGCTCGCCGAGCTCACGTTTGAGCGGACCACCCTGAGCGGTCTCGCCATGGGGCAGATGATTGCCGACTGGCATAGGGAACAACCTCGTCTTGTTATTGGATTAACCACCGAGTCTCCAAGGCGCAGACCGATAAGCCTGCCACCTTGCCGAAACCGGGCCTGTCTTGTGGACAGGCCGTCCTGTGGAACGACAGCCTCAGGATCAGCGGGCCATGCAGTATAAAAAGCCTGGGATAGAGATTTTCACTGTAAAACCTGGGTTATTCAGGGGAAAGCCTCAACAAAATCGGTTCTTTTGGAGAGGCATTGACTGAGATTACCGCAAATGACCACAGCGACAGCGAGTATCGCGCAGTGATGGTGCCGCGTCATGCCTAAGCAACAGGGCGATGGCTCTAAAACAAGGCTTACAAACACACCCCCTGTGGCGAGGGAGCTTGCTCCCGCTCGGCTGCGAAGCAGACGCAACGATGGTCGGCCTGGACATTCCCCAACAGGCAAACAAAGCGAGGGCGGCTTCGCCACCCAGCGGGAGCAAGCTCCCTCGCCACAAGAGCATTTCAGTCCCCAGAAACAGCACTGATCAGAGCCAGGCCGCGTCCCACAGCGGGTAATCGCCGATACGCTCCACCAACCTGGCACGAAGAGGATTGCCGATGATGTAGCGAGCAAACGGCAGCAGGTCCTGGCTGTCACGGAGCGCCCGGTCGTGAAAGCCGCTTTGCCAGAACGCACCGCTTCTATTCATCGCTCGGTTGACGGCAAGGGTGCTACGGGATTTAACCGCTTGCATCACTTGAGCGAGCGGGACTTCCTCCAACTGCACCAACCAATGCAGATGATCAGGCATCACGACCCAGGCGAGCGAGGTAACCTGGCCTCGCTCATGAGCGTGACGCATTTCTGCAACCAGTAAGCGACCCAGTTCCCAGTTTCGGAAAACAGGCGCGCGTTCGTGAACGACCGTCGTGATGAGGTAACCGCGTCCACGCTCCGAGCAGCGGCCATGACGTAGTCGATGAGAGTTCGGACGTAGAGGACGCATTCCTTCGCTTCCGGTGATTTAGGTACTGATCACGGTAGCTTTACCCACGACAATTCGGCGCGCTGATAACTGAGCGAAATGTCCGAAAACAATGTAGTACCTGTGGCGAGGGAGCTTGCTCCCGCTCGGCTGCGCAGCAGACGCAACGTTTGTCGGTCCGGACATTCCCCAACTGGCAAACAAAGCGAGGGCGGCTTCGCCACCCAGCGGGAGCAAGCTCCCTCGCCACAAAAGCTCGTCGCTCAAAACACACGATTGGCCCTTTGGCGATGCATACCCGGCAATTTCCCCTCCCCCCACGCCAACCACCGTCTAAGCTTCAAGCAAGTCCGATCAATCTGCTTAATTGGATCAGTCGACTATGGGCGCTTTATGGCATACCGATTCGAACAAACCTGTGGTCCCGACTGAACGTATGGAAGACGCGCCCTCACCCCAAAAAAAGCCCCGTGTACGGCATGGCTGGCGGGCGTTCTGGTTGTTGTTGCTGATCATCGTGGTGGTGGTCGGGTTGGCGGTGGCCAAGGAAATGCGCACCTCGCGGTTTCAGGCCCGGGAAATCAGCAAGTACGCCGACTCCCTTTCCTATTCGGTTCAACCTGGCCCCAGCGATGCCATCGTCTACCCCGGCGCGGGTCCGTTCGACCGGCGCCTGGGCTACAGCTCGCTGGGCGAATTCCTGCCGCGGTTGCTCAAGCGCGACTACGTGATCCAGGCCCAGGCGCGCTTTTCACCGGCCCTGATGGACTACGTCGAAAAAGGCCTGTTCGTGCCCTATACGGAGAAGATCCAGGCCGGGCTGACCATCACCGATTGCCGCGCCGCGCCGGTGTACCAGTTCAAGTACCCACAGCAGTTGTACGGCAGTTTCGACGCGATTCCGCCGGTGGTGGTGCAAAGCCTGCTGTTCATCGAAAACCGCTTCCTGCTCGACCCGCAGCAGCCCTTGGCGAACCCGGCGGTGGACTGGCCGCGCTTCGCCATGGCGGCGTGGTCGCAGGTGGCCAAGCTGCTGAGCTTGCCGGGGCAGTCCGCCGGGGGCAGCACGCTGGCGACGCAGTTGGAAAAATACCGCCACTCCCCTGAAGGCTTGACCGTGTCGGGCGCGGAGAAGATCCGCCAGATGATCTCCGCCAGCGTGCGCGCCTACCAGGGCGGCCCGCAAACCCTCGAGGCGCGGCAGCGGGTGATCCGTGACTACCTCAACAGCGTGCCGCTCTCGGCCGTCCCGGGGCACGGTGAAGTGCATGGCATGGCCGAAGGTTTGCGGGTCTGGTACGGCGCCGATTTCAACCGGGCCAACGAACGTCTGTTCAGCACCGCCACCGACCCACAGACCCTGGCCGAAAAAGGCCTGGCGCTGCGGGAAATGCTGTCGTTGATGATCGCCCAGCGCCGCCCTTCCCATTACCTGACCAAGGGTCACGACGAACTGGCGCGCCTGACCGACAGCCACATCCGCCTGCTGGCCCAGAACGGCGTGATCGACGCAGACCTGTCCGCTGCCGCCCTGGCGAGCAAGGTCAGCTACCGCGACTGGGTGCAACAACCGACGATCCAGCCCAACGAGACCAACAAAGGCATCAGCGCCGCCCGCAGTCGCCTCGCCACGCTGCTCGACCGCCCGCTCTATGACCTCGATCGCCTGGACCTGTCGGCCACCAGCACTTTGCAAAGCGACTTGCAGGCCCAGGCCACCCAGTACCTCAAGCGCCTGGCCGACCCGGCGTTCGCGGCCGAGATCGGCCTCATGGGCGAGCGCCTGCTGACCCCCACCAGCACCACCCAGGTGCGCTACAGCTTCACCCTGCTGGAATTGACCCCGGACGGCTCGCGGGTGCGGGTGCAGACCGATAGCACCGACCAGCCCTTCGACATCAATGAAGGCAGCAAGCTGGAGCTGGGTTCCACCGCCAAATTGCGGGTGCTCACCACCTACCTGCAGATCATCGCCGAGCTGCACGATCGCTACGCCCAGAAGACCCCGGCGGAGCTGAGAAAAACCGACATCGCCGAGCAGGACCGCCTGTCCCGCTGGGCCGTCGACTACCTGAGCCAGAACAGCGACCGCAGCCTGCCGAAAATGCTCGAAGCGGCCCTGGACCGTACCTATTCGGCCAGCCCCGGCGAGGCGTTCTTCACCGGTGGCGGGCTGCACACCTTCCATAACTTTCGCAACGAGGACAACGGCCGCAACCCCACCCTGCGCGACGCCCTGCGCGAATCGATCAACCTGCCGTTCATCCGCCTGATGCGCGACCTGGTGCGCTATGCCACCTACGCCGGCCCCAGCAACAGCGCCGAGTTGCTCAAGGACGACAGCGACCCGCGCCGTCAGGAATACCTGGCCCAGTTCGCCGATCGCGAAGGCACCTCGTTCCTGCTCAGGTTCTGGAAGAAGTACCAGAAGAAAGACACCGGTGAACGCCTGGAAACCTTCCTCGACAGCATGCACCCCACGGCGATCCGCCTGGCCGCCGTGCACCGCTATTTCTTTCCCGGTGACAGCCAGGAGAGTTTCAACCTGTTCGTGCGCTCGCACCTCAAGTCGGTCAAGAGCAGCGAGAAACTCACCGACGAGCGCCTGGAGCGGCTCTACCAGAGCTATGGCCCCGGCGCCTATGACCTGCCGGACCAGGGCTTCATCGCCAAGGTCCACCCTCTGGATTTGTGGTTGATGGGGTACCTGTTGAACAACCCCGACGCCAAGTTCAGCCAGATCGTCAAGGCCAGCGAATTCGAGCGCCAGGAGGTCTACAGTTGGTTGTTCAAGAGCCGGCACAAGAGCGCCCGCGACAGTCGCATTCGCACCATGCTCGAGATCGAAGCCTTCCTGGATATCCACCAGCGCTGGCAGAAAGTCGGCTATCCGTTCGACCACCTGGTGCCGTCACTGGCGACCGCCATCGGCAGCTCCGGCGACCGCCCGGCGGCCTTGGCCGAACTGGTGGGCACCATCCTCAACGACGGCATCCGCCAACCGGCGCTGCGGGTCGACAGCCTGGATTTCGCGGTGGGCACGCCGTACGAAACCCGGCTGGTCAGCGACCCAGACAACGGCAAGCGGGTGATGCCAGTGGACGTGGCCCGGGCCCTGCGCGGGGCATTGTCCCAGGTGGTGGATGCCGGCACCGCGAAACGGGTGGCCGGCAGTTTCAAGCTGGACGACGGCACGCCACTGGCCATGGGCGGCAAGACCGGCACCGGCGACAACCGCATCGAAGCCATCGGCGCCGGTGGGCGCATCCTCAGCTCCAAGTCGATCAATCGCACGGCCACCTTCGTCTTCTACATCGGCGACAGCCATTTCGGCACCCTCACCGCCTATGTCCCGGGGGCGTCGGCGCAGAACTTCAGGTTCACCTCGGCCTTGCCGGTACAGGTGCTCAAGGGCATGGCCCCATTCCTCTCGCCCTACTTGCAGCCGGGCAGTCATACCCAGTGCAAGCCGTTGGTGGCGCGCCAGTGACGGGCGCGCGGATTACGGGTTCACCCGCGGCACGGCGTCGAAGATGACCGTGAAATCGGCATTGAACACACCTGTCTGTCCGGGCAGAGGCAAGGCCGAAGCCCTGATGACCATGTCGGCCTGGGTACCTGGCGTCGACGTGGGGTCGTCCACCACCTCCTGGGGCGAAGCGGTCAGGGTGACGTTGTTGAACCGCACCAGCAGCGGAATATCGCTGCTGCCGTTGGTCAACGCAGGCTGGCCAGCCGGCAGGTACGCATGCACCGACCCGTCGGTGTTCTTCACATCAAAGGTCTGGCGTATCGTACTGAACTGACTCGTCACCGGGTCGTAATGCATGACCTCATCCTTGCCGAACTCAGGATCCCGGGGCTGCACATGGAACTGCTGGGTGGGAATGTTTGCCGTGATGTGAATCGGCGAACGGGCATCATCGGCCGCGTGCAGCGGCGAAACGCTCGAGGCAACAAGGCCCAGAGCCATTGCAAAGACCTTTTTATCGAACATGGCAAATACCTTTTAGCCGTAGAGAAACTGGGTGGGTCAAGCGGAGATCCGCGGCACGGCGTCGTAGATCACCGTGAAGTCGCCGGTATAGAAACCTGGCCGGCGCTGGACCGGCATCGCATCGGCAGAGATGGTCATCTCGACCTGGGTGCCGGGCGTGGAGGACGCATCGTCCACCACTTCCCGCGGCAAGCCGTCCAGACGGACTTCGTTGAACCGGACCCTCAACGGGATCCTGGTATTGCCGTTGGACAGGAACGCCGCGCCGCCCTCGATGTAGGCGTGGATCGAACCCTCGGTGTTCTTCACATCGAAGATCTGGCGCAAGATGCCCAGGTCGTCGTTCAAGGGGTTGTAATGCATGACCTCGTGCTTGCCGAACTCCGGGTCCCGTGGCTGGACATGGAATTGCTGGGTGGGAATGTTCGTCTTGATATGAATGGCTGAACGCGCATCATCGGCCCCGAGTGCCAGCGACGGACTCATGGTCGCGGCGCCCAGGGCCATGACGGATATACATTTCTTCAACATGCTTGCTACCTTTTTTCATCGTTGTTTTTAAAGAAGCATCCATGCCATCACTGCCAACCGTGGCAACGGGGCGGTGTCGAGTGCCCTTTTTCGTGATGCCCTCGCATTCGTGGCGAGGGAGCTTGCTCCCGCTGGGGGGCGCAGCCGCCCCCGCTCTTCTCCTGAAACACCGCGTTCTTCGGATACGTTGCGTCTGCTGCGCAGCCGAGCGGGAGCAAGCTCCCTCGCCACAGGCGATCGGTGCTGCTTCAAATGATCGGCATCACAGGGTTTGGTGTTGTGTCGATGATCTTTATCCAGTGCTATGGCGCCGTGGCGTCGAACACCATGTGCACCGTGCCGTAGTAGTCGCCAGGCTTGTAGTCGTCATCGGGCTTGATGGCGGCGATTTCCAGGGGAACCTGGCGGCCCGGACGGGCCTCGGTGGCCGAGACCACCTGGGTCGAATCCAGGGTCAGTTCGACGCCGTTGAAGCGCACCCGCAAATCGATGCGGTCGCGGCCATTGGACAGGTAGGCCTCCTCGCCGAGGCGCGCGCCAATGGAGCCGTTGCTGTTCTTCACCTCATAAATGGCCCGCAACGGGCTCAGGTCCGAGGTGATGGTGCTGAACGGCAGCCGTTGTTCTCGCTGGACCAGCTGCGGGTCGAGTGGCAACACATAGAAGTCGGCCGTCGGGATGGTCACGTAGAGTTCGAACGTCTCCCGCTCGACAGCCCCCCAGGCCAAAGACCAGGGCATGACCAGGGCGGTCAAAGCGAGAGGGCGTAGCCGTGTCTTGATCATTTTGATTTACCTCTTGCGTCAACGACGGTTCGGCGACAGCCGTCAGCCCTTGATCTCGACGTTCTGGGTCTTGCTGCCTTCGATCAGCGTGAAGCGGTACTCACGTCCCGCCTCCTTGTCGAACGCGAACGTGCGGCCCTTCATGACGTGATGCTTGGTGGTCGGGCGGCATTCGTTTTCTTTTTTCGCTTCGCAGTCCTTGAACTCGTCGATCACCACCACGCTGTTGCCGTTGTTGCGCAACTGGTAGCGGGTGGCGCTGTGATCGATCACGGTGTCGAAACGGGTGTCCTTGGGCCGCACGAAAAACACCGTGCCGTACCCAGCCAACACCTTGACCCCGGCGGCCACGCGCTCTTTCTTATAGGCTTCGCGTTCCTCGGCGCTGACGGCGAATTCGTCTTCCGCTTCCGGCACCACCGGCACGAAACGCACGCGGAAGTAACGCTCCTTGTCGCGGTTGCCCATGAACAACAACCGCGTGCCCTGCACACCGTTGGCCGGCACGATCAGGCGCGCCGGGCTGGCCATCAGGCCATCCCTGGCCTGGGCACTGGCCTGGTTCTGCAGCGGCACCTCGCTGTAGGTGCCGTCCTCGTTGTAGATGATCTCCAGGATGTTCACCTTGACGAAGGCTGTCGACGTCCCGCCGTTGAACACCCGCTTCATGTAGGTGGTCTTGTTGCCGTCCAGGTAGTCGTAGACCACTCCGACACCGATCTGCGGCCCGGCCTGGGCCACGCCGCAAAACAGAGAAATACCCACCCATGCCCATAGTTGTTTCATCACTTGCTTGACCTCATGCATTAAACGCAACTCACAAAAAATTTGGCCGGCAGGCCACTCAGACTTCAGAATCCCAGATCACCGTGACACTGCCGGAGTAAGCCTTGGCGCCGGTGTCCAGCATCTCTTCGACGCTGCCCCGGGCCACTTCGAAATGCAGCATTCCGGACCGACGATCAACGTAAACACTTGGCTGGAACAGCTCGGTCCCGCTGCCATCGCGTAACAACGGACGCCGGTCGACCGGTTGGCCGCCAACGTCTGCCAGACCTTCGGGCAGGCTCACGCGCACATCCACCGGCACGGTATGGCCGCTGCCGGTTTCCGAGATCGCGCAGGTGTTGCCGCTGACGTACTGGCATTCGAGCCTCATCTTGAAACGTGACGAAGCCGAGATATGGAAGCGCTGGTCGCGAAACAGCCGCGTCGGTTTGCTCCCGCTGTTCAGCCACGCTTGCCAGCCTTCCTGGGGCACCAGTTCCACCCGGTTGCCACCCGGGGGCACCTCCACCTTGAGGGTGTGCTCGACATCGAGCTTGAAATTGAGGGTGATCACCGATTCGTTGGGGATCATCAGGTCACCGAAGTCGAAGTCCTGCCCCGGGCCGATGCTGTAGACCAAGGAGCCGGTATATTGGCCAGACGACATCTTCAGCGGGTTGGGGGTGCGCAGTTCGTAGGCGAAGTTCATGGAGGTGTATTCCATGCCCGGAATCAGGTAACGGGCTCTTTTGGCACAGTTGCCTTCGACCGGGGTTTTCCAGAAGAAAAAGTAGGCGCGGTCGTTCAAACCCGATTCACTGCTGGATCGACAAGGTGCAGGGGCGTACTTCCAGGTCGAACCCCACAACATCGCATGGGCGGTCCCCATGTCCACGCCGCCTCCGACCAGATCGATCACACTGACCGGCAGGAAGTACATCGAGCCGATGCCGGCGATGCGCACCTGGACGATCTCAGTCTCGCCCGTGCCGGTATGGGTGACCTGCGCCAGACGCCAATTGGCAGGCACATGGAATGTCGCCCCTTGCCGCAGGTCCGCATGATTGGCCTGAATGGGCGCGTTGGAATACGAGTTGATGTTCCACTGCAGGCTGGATACGTTCTCCCTTTCACAATCCGCCGGGTTAGAAGCGCAGTAACCGGAAACCGGCGTGGTGTTGCGAAAGGTGTTCTCGTTGGGCTTCGAGGGATCGGGCCTGAAGACGGCGGTGATCTCCTTGCTCACGCCATGGGCCGCCGATGCGCCGGCCAACACCATCACCGAAACCATGCTACGCACTGCTACTGGTAGACCTTTCATCAATCACCGTCCTTTCGCCTCAGGCAGGCCAATCCGTGCCCTTTAAACTTCCGAATCCCAGATCACCGTGACATCCCCGGTGTAGCGCGTGGCGCCCGTGTCGAGCATCGCTTCGACGCTGCTGCGGCCCACTTCGAAATGCAGCATCCCGAGCCTGCGGTCGACGTATAAGCTGGGCTCGAACAACTCCGTGCCACTGCCGTCACGCAACAGCCGGCGGCGGTTGACCGGTTGCCCGGCGCCGTCCATCAAGCCATCGGGCAGGGTCACGCTGACGTCCACCGGCACGGCGTGACCGGTGTCGGTTTCGGACATCGCGCAGGTGTTGCCGCTGATGTACTGGCATTCGATTGCCATCTTGAAACGCGAAGAGGCGGAAATATGGAAGCGTTGGTCACGGAACAGCCGCGTAGGCTTGCGCCCGCTGTTGAGCCAGGATTGCCAACCTTCCTGGGGCACCAGTTCCACGCGATTGCCGCCGGGAGGGACTTCGACCTTGAGGGTGTGTTCGACGTCGAGTTTGAAATTGAGCGTCAGCAGCGAGTCGGTAGGGATCATGACGTCGCCTGCATCAAAATCTTGTCCCGGTCCGATGGTGTAATTCAGTGAACCTGTGTATCGACCAGACGACATTTTCAACGGGTTGGGTGTACGCAATTCGTAGGCAAAATTCACCGAGAGATATTTCAGGCTGGGAACGGCATAACTAGCCTTTTTGGCACATACGCCGTCAGTCGGCGTCCACCAGATAAACGGAAAGTCTTTATCGCTATAACCTATAAAACCAACCTCTTGGCAGGGCGCAGGCGCGCTTTGCCAGGTCTTCCCGCCCCACAATCGGCCATGAGCTGTCCAGTTAGATACCCCCCCACCAACCAGACTGGGTGCGGACACGGGGAGTCGATAGGTCGCTCCTATACCAGCCCAGCGAAACTCTACGGTCTCGGTTTCTCCTGTCTCCGAATGGATTACCTGGAGCTCGCGCCATTGAGTGGGAACACTCAACATTGCGCCCTTGCGAGGGTCGGTGTGATTTGCCTGGATGGGTCCGGTTGAATCGAAAGTCACGGGCAACAAAATGCTGGATAGTTTCTTGGCCTCGCATACCGTCGGTTGATGCTGGCAGTAACCACCAATAGGGGTGGTATTGAGGAACACATTCTCGTGAGGCTTCGAAGCATCCGGCCTGAATATCGCAGTGATATCCCGGCTTACGGCATTGGCAGCAGGCACGCAGGCAAGCAACAACATCGAGACGATGCTGCTCACAGCCACCGGTAAACATTTCATCTATACAACCTCATCCATCAAAGCGAATCCCTGCAAGTTGGGGGAAGAATCCTCGCGCGGGGAGCGCCCTGCTCTCCCGCGCCACATGAGGATTCAGGAGCGCTGCCGGTCGTTGTGGGCGGCGGCCAGCGAGCTATCGGCCAGACTGTCCGGCGTGCAGCGCAGGTCGCCGATCATCAGCACATCGCCTTCGTTGCTGGCGTTTTCCGGGTCGAGGCGGAAGCGGCAGAACAGCTCATTGCCGTAGCGCACTTCCAGGGTCGGCGAGGCGGCATTCATTTCCATGGAGAAGAACCCGTCCGCCTCGCTCACGCCACGGCTGGCGTGGTTGATCACGTGGTGGCCCTTGAGCGGCTCGCCCTGTTCGTCCAGCAGGCGCCCGAGCACGGTCACGGTTTTCATCACACTGACCTTGCGGTAATCCACGCCGCCCTTGTTCAGGTGATAGCGGGTGCGTGCCGGCTCGATGCTCGCCGCCGGTGGGTGCACGCCCTCGAAGTCGAAGGTCACCATGCTGTTGCGGTAGGCGGTGATCGGTACGAAGTTGCGGCCCGGGTGCAACGTGGTGGAGCCACCGGTCAGGTCGTCGGCGCGCAGGATGATGTCGTCCAGGTCGGTTTCCACGTCGACGATCATCCCCGCGCCACGGCCTTGGGGCAGGCCGGTGAAGACGGCTTTCTGGCCGCCGATGGCCACCGTGCTGCTCAGGTTCAGGCCACCGGTGAGGTTGTCGTTGTAGGAAGAGCGCTGCAGGAAGCCGTCGCCGTAGAGCGATTCGGTGCTGAAGCTGGCGATGCCGGACAGGCCCACGCCATAGGTGTCGGCCAGGGCCGTGGCGGAGACGTTTTGCAGCACATGATCCTCAAGGTCCCGGCGATAGGTCAGCGATGCATTGTTGTCCCGGTCGCCTTCGCGGGAAGTGCGAGTGCCGATGCTGCCCGACCAGTATTCGCCCGGCCCGCCCAGGGCGACGCTGACGCTCAGGTCCACGCCGCGATTGCGCCGGTCATTGGTACTCGACGTGCCAGGGCGGTCGAACACCGACAGCCGCCAGTTGGCGTCGCTGCCACGCAGCTTGCCGCGCTGGGTCCAACCCAGGTCCAGGCCCGTGCCCTGGACGTTGCCTTCGCTGTAGGCCAGCCGCCCGTTGATCGAGGACTTGCTGCTCAAGCGGTGATTGACCGACAGCGAGGAATTGCTGGTCTGGCCGACGTACACGTTGCGCTGGCGAATGCGGGTGCCGTCCGGCAGGGTTTCGTAGGTGTTGCGGGTGTCCAGCCAACTGCGGTTGTGGCTGGCGACGACGCTGCCCAAGCCATAGCTGTACAGGGCCTGCACGTCCATGCCGTTGCCGTACTGCTCGGTGTGGTAAACGTTGGCGTACAGACTGGTGTGGGAGGCCAGTGTCCAATCTATCGACGTGCCGACCTGCAGCTTGTCCTGCACCTGGCGCGTGGAACCCCCGACGATCACCCGTGGGTGCAGCAGGTAGTTGACGCCAACCCCCGCGGTCGTGAACCCCGAGGGCTGGTCCTCCCAGTTGCTCCAGAGCCGGGTCTCGCGGCCGGCGAACAGGTTGTAGCGCCAGCGCTCCTCGGTGCTGTTCCAATTGTTCGGCTTGTAGACCAGTTCCTGGCTGGTGGCGGTGGTTTGCCCGTCCTCGATCAGCCGCACTTCCACTTCGTAGATCCCGCCGGGCAACGGGCGAGTGTCCAGGCTCTGCAAGCCGGCGCTGACGGCCTGGCTGTTGATCAGCAGGCCGTTGCGATAGATCTCCACCGACGCCTGGCGGCTGGCGGTGACGTAAATGGGGTAGACGCTGGGCTTGGGGTTGTCGATCACCAGGCTGTCGGAGCTGCCGTACATCACGCCCAGGGCGGTGTCCGGGTTGGCGCCGAACGAACGAATCTGCCGGTTCAAGCCATCGGAGCTGGGGGTGAAATAGCCCAGGCGAAAGAAATGCCCTTCCAGTTCACGTTGGGTGAACAGTTCATGGACGGCGTGGTAGAGCTTGTCGTCCGGCCCGCCCAGGCGCGAGAGCTGGAGGTCCAGGGACTGGCTCCAGTTGCCGACGCTGGAACTGGCGTTGAGGCCATAGCGGCCGCCGGTGTCCTGTTGCTGGCCACCGTTGAGATTGAGTTGGTTATTGAAGATCAGGCCGAGGCTGCCGTCCTGGGGCTGGTCGTGATAGCGCTGGGTGTGGGTACCGCGTTCGACATCGCGCGTGAGGATCGACACCAGCGAGTTCTCAAGGCTGTAGTGCACGGCCAGGAGCCCGGCGGTGCAGTTCTTTTCACAGGCGCCCAGCCGTTGGCCTTGCTTGAGCGTCTGCTCCCACTGGTCCCGCTCCACGGCCTTGACCGTGCTGTCATGGGTGTCGGTGAATTCCAGCAGGGTAATGCGATCGTCCCGCGTCAAGACCACCATGGCTTCACCGAGGTACTGCTGATTGAGCTCAATACGAACCGCCAGGGGCACGTCGAAGAAGTGGGCTTCAAATTCCGCCGGAAGGCCCTTGGCCTGGGACAGCAGGCTGGTCGGTGTGGTACCGGGGGCAGTCGGCGCGGCCAATGCGCTGGCGCACAACAGCAGCGCGAACGCACCCGCGATGGGTGTCATCGGAAACATCAACGGACTCTCATAATCAGCGAGCTTTCTGGGCGTTTCGGGGTGGGTCGACCGGTCGGGGAGAACCGGTCGACCTGCTGCTGCCCTGGGATGAGGTGGGGATCACTGGGCAGCGGGGGCCTTACGGGCGAGGCACGGCGTCGAAGATGACGGTCATGTCGGCGGTGTACAGGCCGTTCTGGGTCGCCAGCGGCTTGGCTGCGGTGATGGTCATCTCCGCCTGGGTGCCCGGGGTGGAGGTGGCGTCGTCGACCACTTCCTGGGACAGGGCGGTCAGGGTGATGCCATTGAAGGTGGTGGTCAGGGCGATGGCATCGCTGCCGTTGTACAGCGAAGCCGGGCCGCCTTCGATGTAGGCATTGACCGAACCTTCGGTGTTCTTCACGTCATAGGTCTGGCGCAGCGACGTCAGCGTACCGCTGACCGTGTTGTAGTTCATGGTTTCGTCCTTACCCCAGTTCCCGTCGCGCGGTTGTACATGGAACTGCTGGGTCGGGATGTTCGCGGTGATGTGGATGGCCGAACGTGCATCATCCAGAGCGAAAGCCAGCGAAGAACTCAGGGCCGCAGCAGTCAGGGAAGCGGCGGTTACGATTTTCATGAGCATGGGTTAACACCTGTTCATAGCAATAAAGAGAGAAGGGTTGAAGTGGCAGGCCAAATACACCTTGTCATGCCCCCTCAACGCCGCTGCATGATCGTCGCTCTTTAATTAAAAATAAGCAGGAAAGTTCGCACAGTCATGTAGTAAATCGCGCACGCAAAAGAGCGAAAAATACGCAACTTTCGATAAAGCGTAACTTTTAATGTAAGAGGCTTCCCACATCCCCAGGAGCCAAAGGGGAAAAGGCTCGCAGACACTTTCGATTCATCCCGCAACCATGGGGGATTCAGGTAAGGTCTTATTTCACTTAGTGTAGGACGCAACTAAGATATATCTCCAAGACAAGATATATCTATAGGCGAAGATATATCTGAAATCAAAGATATATCTCGGTTCTATTGATGCCGAACAGAGAGCAGAAAGATGACAGCCCCTTACTTCCCCTCCACTCGCGACCAGGGTCATCACGATGGCTTCGAACGGCGCCCGCCCGGTCGCGAACGCAGCGGGCGCGGCCCCCGGGTGTTCGCGGCCGGCGAGTTGAAATTGCTGTTGCTGGCGTTGATCGCCGAAAAGCCTTGCCACGGCTACGAGTTGATTCGCCAGATCGAGTCCATGTTCGACGGCGCCTACACCCCCAGCCCCGGCGTGATCTACCCGACGCTGACACAGCTGGAAATGGGTAAGATGGTCCTGCGCGACGCCGAGGGCGGAAAAAAATGTTACAGCGCCACCGACGCCGGACGTCTATTCCTTCGAGACCAGGCCGAGGCGCTGGATGGTGTGCGGGTACGCATCGAGGCCAGCAAGCGTGTCCTGCGCGAGCAAGGGCGGCCGGCGGAAATCCACGAAGCGGTGGTCAACTTGCGTCGCGCGCTGCAGATGCACCAGGCGCGCTGGAATCCAGAAGAAATCCTGCGCATCCGCGACCTGCTC
Organism: Pseudomonas sp. MS646; assembly: GCF_036693845.1. Lineage (NCBI taxonomy): Bacteria > Pseudomonadati > Pseudomonadota > Gammaproteobacteria > Pseudomonadales > Pseudomonadaceae > Pseudomonas > Pseudomonas sp. MS646. The sequence continues at coordinate 1,223,266 of NZ_CP144763.1, read as the reverse complement.
AACGAGACTGCCAAAGCCATCATCGACGGCCCCGACCGTCCACCTGTTTCGGAGTCAAGCCATGACTGAAGTCGATCCAACCACCATTCACCGCGTCAACCACGAGATCAAGCGTCGTCGCCTGCAAGTGCTGCGGGTGGTGGAGCTGACCCCGCGCATGCGCCGCATCACCGTCGGCGGGCCGGAACTGGCAGGCTTCGTCAGCCTGGGCACGGACGATCACGTGAAATTGTTTTTCCCGCAGGACGCCGCGCAGCACGCCGCCCTGGAGCACTTCGACCCCAGCGCCGACAAAGGGCAGGCGGCAATGCCGCCCATGCGCGACTACACCCCGCGCCGCTACGACCTGGACACCCTGGAGCTGGACCTCGACTTCGTCCTGCACGGCGACGGTCCGGCAGCCACCTGGGCGGCCCAGGCCAAGCTGGGGCAATACCTCGACATCGGCGGGCCGCGGGGCTCGATGATCGTGCCGGACGTGTTCGACAGTTACCTGTTGGTTGGCGATGAAACCGCCCTGCCCGCCATCGCCCGCCGCCTCGAAGGCCTGGCGCCGAACCGCCGGGCCCTGGTGGTGGTGGAAGTGGAAAACGGCGCCGAGCAGCAAGTGCTGCAAAGCCCGGCGCAGGTCCATGTGATCTGGGTGCTGCGCGAAGGCCGCCAGGACAATCTGGTGACCACGGTCAGGCAACTGGAAGTCCCCGCCGGCAAGCTGTATGCCTGGGTCGCCACCGAAAGCAAAGTGTCGCGGCGCATTCGCAAAGTGTTGCTGGAGGAAAAAAGCCTGGACCCGGATTACGTCAAGGCCGTGGGCTACTGGAAGGCGGACGATAGCGACGAGGAGTGAATGCACTTGTGCCCCGTGACAAGAGCCGGTCTCTGTGGCGAGGGGATTTATCCCCGCTGGGCTGCGCAGCAGCCCTAAAACCAGCCAACCCGGAGTATCAGGCCGATTGAGGCGAGTTGATGGGGGCCGCTTCGCGGCCCAACGGGGATAAATCCCCTCGCCACAGATAAATCCCTCTCCACCGATAAATCGCTTCGCCACCGGTTTATCATTCGCCTTCGAATATCGGCTGAACCGGGTCCCCCCATGCTTTTCCTGCTCGCCTACATCAGCAGCGTCGTGCTGATCAACTACGCGTTTTCCGCGGCGCCGCACCTGGACATCATCTGGTCGGCCTGGGGTGGGCTGGTGTTTATCCTGCGGGACATGGTGCAGACCCGCTTCGGTCATGGCGCCATCGTCGCGATGCTGGCGGCGCTGGTATTGTCCTATGTCACCTCGGACCCGACCATCGCCCTGGCCAGCGCCACGGCCTTCGCGGTGTCCGAGTGCATCGACTGGCTGGTGTTCACCATCACCCGGCGCCCGCTGCATGATCGGCTGTGGATCAGTTCGGCCTTGAGCATTCCCTTGGACACCTTCATCTTCTTCGGCCTGATCGATGCCCTGACGCCGGGCGTGGTCGGGACCGCCCTGGCCTCCAAGTTCGCCGGGGTCACGGCGGTCTGGCTGATCATGGCCTGGCGTTTACGCAAACAGGCCGTCGCCAGCTGAAGCCAAAACCTGCGGTTCATGTAAAATGCCGCGCTTTCTCCCACGGGAAGCTCGCCCGGCGCGCAACCCTCGACGATCCGCTCCTGCTTGAGGACTTTCAGATGACCCGTATCGGTACTCCATTGTCGCCGACCGCGACCCGCGTTTTGTTGTGTGGCAGCGGTGAGCTGGGCAAGGAAGTGGTAATCGAACTGCAGCGCCTGGGCGTCGAAGTAATTGCCGTGGACCGCTATGCCAACGCGCCGGCCATGCAAGTGGCCCATCGCAGCCACGTGATCAACATGCTCGACGGCGCTGCCCTGCGCGCAGTGATCGAAGCCGAGAAGCCGCACTACATCGTGCCGGAAATCGAAGCCATCGCCACCGCCACCCTGGTGGAGCTGGAAGCCGAGGGCTTCACGGTGATCCCGACCGCCCGTGCCGCGCAACTGACCATGAACCGTGAAGGCATCCGCCGCCTGGCCGCCGAAGAACTGGGCCTGCCGACCTCGCCGTACTTCTTCGCCGACACCGTCGAAGACTACCGCAAGGCCGTGCAAAGCCTGGGGTTCCCTTGCGTGGTCAAGCCGGTGATGAGCTCGTCGGGCAAGGGCCAGAGCCTGCTGCGCAGCGATGATGACGTGCAGAAAGCCTGGGACTACGCCCAGGAAGGCGGCCGGGCCGGCAAGGGTCGGGTGATCATCGAAGGCTTCATCGACTTCGACTACGAAATCACCCTGCTCACCGTCCGTCATGCCGGCGGCACCACCTTCTGTGCCCCGGTCGGCCACCGCCAGGAGAAAGGCGACTATCAGGAATCCTGGCAGCCCCAGGCCATGAGCCCGGCGGCGCTGGCCGAATCCGAGCGCGTCGCCCAGGCCGTCACCGAGGCCCTGGGTGGGCGCGGGATGTTTGGTGTCGAGTTGTTCATCAAGGGCGACCAGGTGTGGTTCAGCGAAGTGTCGCCACGGCCACACGACACCGGCCTGGTGACGCTGATTTCCCAGGACCTGTCGCAGTTCGCCCTGCATGCCCGCGCCATCCTCGGCCTGCCGATCCCGCTGATCCGCCAGTTCGGCCCGTCGGCCTCGGCGGTGATCCTGGTGGAAGGCCAGTCGACCCAGACCGCGTTCGCCAACCTCGGCGCCGCCCTGAGCGAACCGGACACCGCCCTGCGTTTGTTCGGCAAACCGGAAGTCAACGGCCAGCGCCGCCTGGGCGTGGCCCTGGCCCGCGACGAATCCATCGAAGCGGCCCGTGCCAAGGCGACCCGGGCTTCGCAGGCGGTGAAGATCGAGTTGTAAAAGCTGCACACTAATCCCCTGTAGTAAAGGGATTCATCTGTGGCGAGGGGATTCATCCCCGTTGGGCTGCGAAGCAGCCCTAAAACCTAGCAACTCGGTGGATCAGGTAGTTTGAGGTGGCTGCTTTTTTGGGGCTGCTGCGCAGCCCAGCGGGAGCAAGCTCCCTCGCCACAAAAGCTCAACCGCTCAAAGGCCTGCGCTCACCAAAAACCGATGCTGCAAAAAAAGGCGACACCCGTAAAGGTGTCGCCTTTTTCATGTCCGCCGGTAGGGCTTAATCCGGCAGTTTGTAAGCAATCACATAGTCACCCTGCTTGGTGCCCAGGGAGCCGTGGCCACCCGCGACGACCAGCACGTATTGCTTGCCGTCCTTGCCGGTGTAGGTCATCGGCGTGGTCTGGGCGCCGGCTGGCAGGCGACCTTCCCACAGTTGCTTGCCGTTCTTCACGTCATAGGCACGCAGGTACTGGTCGAGGGTGCCGCTCAGGAACGCCAGGCCGCTGGCGGTGGTGAAGGTGCCGCCCAGGCTCGGTACGCCCATGCTCAGCGGGATCGGCACGGGCGAGCTGTCACGCACGGTGCCGTTCTTGTGCTTCCACAAGGTCTTGTGGTTGGTCAGGTCCACCGCCGCCACATAACCCCACGCCGGCGCCTGGCAAGGCAGGCCCATGGGCGAGAGCAGCGCTTCGAGGATCACCCCATACGGCGCGCCCTTGTTCGGCTGCACGCCTTCGGTTTCGCTCTTGCGACCCGGACCGCCGGCCACTTCCGCCGCCGGGACCAGCTTCGACTTGAACGCCATGTAGCTCGGGTTGACGAAGGCGATCTGACGCACCGGGTCCACCGAGATACCGCCCCAGTCAAACACCCCGAAGTTGCCTGGGTAGACGATCGAGCCTTGCAGCGACGGCGGGGTGAACATGCCGTCATAGCGCAGCGACTTGAAGTCGATCCGGCAGAGCATCTGGTCGAACGGGGTCACGCCCCACATGTCGCGCTCCTTGAGGACCGGCGGCACGAAGTTCAGGTCGGACATCGGCTGGGTCGGCGAGGTATGGTCGCCTTCCACCGCGCCTTGCGGCACCGGGATCTCCTTGATCGGGATGATCGGCTGGCCGGTGCTGCGGTCCAGCACGTAGATGCTGCCCTGCTTGGTCGAGGCCAGCACGGCCGGCTTCACGCCCTCGGCGGTCTTCATGTCCATCAGGGTCGGCTGGCCGCCCACGTCCATGTCCCACAGGTCGTGGTGAGTGAACTGGAAGTACCAGCGCACCTTGCCGGTGGCGATGTCCAGGGCGGTCAGGCCGGCGGCGTATTTTTCCGATTCCGGGGTGCGCATGCCACCGAACTGGTCGGGGGTCTGGTTGCCCATCGGCAGGTACAGCATGCCGAGTTTTTCATCGACGCTGAACATGGACCACATGTTCGGCGAGTTGCGGGTATAGGTCTGGCCTTCGGCAATCGGCGTGGTGTCGTCCGGGTTGCCGCTGTCCCAGTTCCACACCAGCTTGCCGGTGTGCACGTCATAGGCACGGATCACGCCGCTCGGCTCGTCGGTGGACACGTTGTCGGTAACGTGGCCGCCGATCACTACCAGGTTCTGGGTGACCGCCGGTGGCGAAGTGGAATAGTAACCGCCAGCCGTGAAGCCGCCGATGTTGGCGCTCAGGTCGACCTGGCCCTTGTCGCCGAAGTCTTCGCACATCTTGCCGGTGTCGGCATCGAGGGCGATCAGGCGGGTGTCGGCGGTCGGCAGGAAGATCCGGCGCGGGCACACGGTGCTGACTGGCGCAGCGCTGGCAGCGCCGGTGGGGCTCTGTTCGGCAGAGGCGTACGCAGCGTCATCGTGATAGCTCACGCCACGGCAGGTCATGTGGGCCCAACCCTTGAAGTTCTCCGCCTTTTGCGTGGAAAGCTTCGGATCGAAACGCCAGATTTCCTTGCCGGTTTCCGGCTCCAGGGCAATCACCTGGCTGTGGGGCGTGCACACGTAGAGCATGCCGTTGGCCTTGAGCGGGGTGTTTTCAGCGGTGGTCTCGCCCGGGTCGTTCGGCCCTGGCAGGTCGCCGGTGCGATAGGTCCAGGCCGGCACCAGCTTACTGACGTTCTGCGGGGTGATCTGCGCCAGTGGCGAGTAACGGTCGCCATGGGCGCTGCGGCCGTAGGAATTCCAGTCGCCGTCCGGCATCGCCGGGGCGGTGTTGGTCATGCCTTCTACGGTGTCGCGATCCAGTTGGCCCTTGATTTCACCCGGGTTGGTGAACTGGCTGGCGAGCGCGGCGATACCGGCGATGATCACGGCCGCACTCAATGCGCGGGTGCCCATGGGCGATGCGTCGGCGGTCAATAACGGACGGCGCACCCATGGCAGCAACATGACGATGCCCAGGGCAAACAACAGGGCCAGGCGCGGCACCAGTTGCCACCAGTCCAGGCCCACTTCCCACAGCGCCCACACGGTGCTGGCAAACAGCACCAGCGCGTACAGGCCCAGGGCCGCGCGCCGGGCCATGATCAGCAGCACGCCGGTCAGCGCCAGGCCGATACCCGCCAGCAGGTAATACCATGAGCCGCCAAGCGTGCTCAGCTTGACTCCACCCGCCAGCAGGGCCAGGCCCATCAATAGAAGCAGAATGCCGAGCAGGCTCGGTAGCAGACGGCTTCGACTCAAAGCACCCTCAGTGCTCATAGTGTGATTCTCCGTGAGGTTTTAAGGAGTCCCGCGCAAAGTCTCACTGTAGATGACGATCCTTTGGGGGCTTGGTTCAGTTAAAAGTTTCCGGATGTTACGAACCCCCTGTGGGAGTTGGCTTGCTCGCGAAAGCGGTGAATCAGTCGACTAATGAGGCTGAATATGAAATCGCTTTCGCGAGCAAGCCCGCTCCCACAGAAAAGCAGGTCGCCGCGGATGCAGAGATAGCGCTGTCTTTTAAGATTGAAGGCAGAACATCGAGAACAGCGAAAAGGCTCTAGCGCGCCAAAAGAAGCGTTTCAGCAAGCGGCGCAAGGATAATGTTCTGTTACAGATAGAGAAAGTGCTTTTGTTGACATGGATCATCGCGAAATCGGTAACAGTGTGCCTCGACAGCTACCGCGCGGACGCCCGATGGCGCACGCTAGGCTTCCACCCCACGGGCACCTCGGCTAAGGTGCGCGGCTTTCACCCTTTTCGCGTAAAGGCCTCCCCATGACCGAACCCAACAACAACCCGCTGCACGGCGTGACGCTGGAGCAGATCCTCAACGTCCTGGTGCAGCACTACGAATGGTCCGGGCTGGCCGAGCGCATCGACATCCGCTGCTTCAAGAGCGACCCGAGCATCAAGTCGAGCCTGACCTTCCTGCGCAAGACCCCTTGGGCGCGGGAGAAAGTCGAACGTCTCTACATCAAGCTGATGCGTACCAAGCGGCCGGTCTGAGCCATGGGCTCGGATGGGCGCATCGCGCTGCGGCAGCACTTCGTGTCGGTGACGGCGCTGCTGGCCTGGGTGGGGCTGAGCATCCAGTTGTACCTGATCCTGCTGGGGCGCTGGGAACTGGGCGCGAGCCTGCTGGGTGGGCTGGTCAATTGCTTCAGCTTCTTCACCGTGCTGACCAACACCCTGGTGGCGGTGGTGCTGACCTGGGAACAGACCCCACGGCCATCGGCTGTGCGCCGCTGGTTCCTGCGGCCCGCCGTACGCAGCGGCATCGCCGCCAGCATTGCCCTGGTGAGCCTGGCCTACAACCTGCTGCTGCGGCACCTCTGGCAACCCGAAGGCTGGCAGTTCGTGGCCGACGAACTGCTGCACGACGTAGTGCCGCTGCTCTACCTGATCTATTGGTGGCAATGGGTGCCCAAGGGCTCGTTGCGCCTGGGCCATATCGGGCTGTGGATCCTCTACCCGCTGGTGTATTTCGCCTACATTTTGTTGCGGGGCAATCTGCTGGCGGCCTACCCCTACCCGTTCATTGATGTGGCCAACCTGGGTTATCCACAGGTGTTCATCAATGCCGGGGGGATCTTGTTGGGGTTTGTCGTGATTGCGCTGGGGGTGGTGGGGGTTGATCGGTGGCGGGCGCGCTAGGGATTTATCGCCGATCGCTTTTGTGGCGAGGGGATTTATCCCCGCTGGGTTGCGAAGCAACCCCATCGCTGTGGACTCAAATCTGTCTGACACACCGAGTTGTCTGGTTCTAGGGCCGCTTCGCAGCCCAACGGGGATAAATCCCCTCGCCACAGTGGAGCTTTCATCGCTCAGGACTTCGCGGGCAACATCCACACCAACCCACTGGCCTTCGCCCGCTCGTGACACAACGCCAGGACGCTGCGCCGCTCCTCGTTGTCCATCCGGCTCCAGCGGGTGATTTCCGCCACGCTGCGCTGGCAGCCGGTGCAGATGTCGTCATCGTCCAGTGCGCAGATGCTCACGCAGGGCGAAGGAACCGGGCGCTCGGACGCGCTCATTGGTCTTGCTCGGACAGGTCGCGAGCGTAGCGCTGGGCGTTGTGTACATAGTGGGCGGCGCTGGCCTCGAGCATTTTCTTCTGGGCCTCGGTCAACTCGCGCACCACCTTGCCGGGCGAGCCCATCACCAGCGAACCGTCGGGGATCTCCTTGCCCTCGCCGATCAGCGAGTTGGCGCCGATGATGCAATTGCGGCCAATCCTGGCGCCATTGAGGATCACCGCATTGATGCCGATCAGGCTGTAGTCGCCCACCGTGCAACCGTGAAGCATGGCGTTATGGCCGATGGTCACGCCGGTGCCGATGGTCAGCGGGTACCCCATGTCGGTGTGCATCACCGTGCCGTCCTGCACGTTGCTGTTCCGGCCGATCAGAATCAGCTCGTTATCGCCGCGCAGCACGGCGTTGAACCAGACGTTGGCGCCCTCTTCGAGGCGGACCTTGCCCACCAGCGTGGCGTTGGGTGCGACCCAACTGTCGGGATGGGTTTCGACACGGGCATCGCCCAAACGGTATTTCATGGCAATCCTTGGGGCGTCAGGTGTTGATGAAGCTCTTGGGCGGCGTATGCAGGTCGATGCCCGCGTCGTACAGCAGGTTGACCAGCTCGACGATCATGATCGCGGTCAGGCCCCAGATCTTGTATTCGCCAAAACGGTAACTGGGCGTGTACCAACTGCGGCCCTGGTAGTCGATACGGTGGGTGTGTTCGCGGGGATCCTTGCGGAAAAACTCCAGCGGCACGCTGAACACCGCGGCGATCTCGGCATCGTTGGCCCGGTACTCGACAAAATCCGGAATCACCCCGACGTACGGCGTGACCTTGATCCCATGCAGCGAGATCAGCGGGCTGAGCGGGCCGATCACCTCCACCAGACCGGGAGGCAGGCCGATTTCTTCCTCGGCTTCGCGCAGGGCGGTGAAGATCAGGTCCGGGTCTTCCGGGTCGCGGCGTCCGCCAGGGAACGCCACTTCGCCGCCGTGGGTCGAGAGCCCGCTGGCGCGCAAGGTCAATACCAGCTCCGGCTCGTCACCGCGAGTGATCGGCACCAGCACAGCGGCTTCAGGGAAGCGACGGTCGGCCTGCAGGTCACGCGGGGTATGGTTGCTTACTCGATGCAGTAGCTCGTCCAGCATGAGACTTCTCGATTTATTCGCTACCTTGCATCATGCACCAATCGTTCAAGCCGCCCAACCCCCGACACCGCGTCGTGTCGCGAAACGACAACTTGCCGACCCCGCCCGCGCACGCCAAGATAGGCGCAGCATTCAGGAACCCCAGCATGAAATTCTGCAGCCAGTGCGGTAACCCGGTGACCCAACGCATACCCGAAGGCGACTCGCGCCTGCGGTTTGTCTGCGACACCTGCCACACCATCCATTACCAGAACCCCAACATCGTGGCCGGTTGCGTACCGACCTGGGGCAGTAAAGTCCTGCTGTGCCGGCGCGCCATCGAGCCGCGGCGCGGCTACTGGACGCTGCCGGCGGGTTTCATGGAAAACGGCGAGACCGTCGAACAGGCCGCCGTGCGCGAAACCGCCGAAGAAGCCTGCGCCCGGGTGCGCAACCTGAGCATCTATACGCTGATAGACGTACCGCATATCAGCCAGGTGCATGTATTCTTCCGCGCTGAACTGGTGGACGAGGATTTCGCCGCCGGTCCCGAGAGCCTGGAAGTGCAACTGTTCGAAGAAGCCGACATTCCCTGGGATGAACTGGCGTTTCGCACCGTGGGGCGCACCCTGGAATATTTCTACGCGGACCGTCGCGCCGAGGCCTACCCGGTGCGCAGCGAATCGATCCCGCCGCTGGCTCAACCTGCCAATACCTGAAACCCCATAGGAATACCCTGTCAATGCGCTGGTTGCTTGTGCTGTTCTGCTTGTCGTTCACCGCCCTGTCCCAGGCGTCTGCGCTGGGAACCTACGACGGCAAGCTCATCGAAAAAGTGCTGGTGCTCAAGTCCGCCCATCAATTGCAATTGATCAACGACGGCAAACCGCTCAAGACCTACCGCATTTCATTGGGCAAGGGCGCCAAGAAAGGCCCCAAGCTGATCGAGGGCGACAAGCGCACTCCCGAGGGTTTCTACTGGATCGACTGGCGCAAGACCAGCGATCGCTTCTACCTGTCGATGCACATTTCCTACCCCAACATCAGCGACGCCGCCCGCGCCCGGCGCGAAGGGGTGGAACCGGGGAGCATGATCATGATCCACGGCACGCCGGACACCGAGGAAAACCCTGAAGAACTGTTCCACACCCTGGACTGGACCGACGGCTGCATCGCCATGCGCAACGTCGACATGCGCGAAGTCTGGAACCTGGTGCCCGACGGCACCATGATCGAGATTCGGCCGTAGCGCCGCGATGCGAAGGGGCCGGTGGGCGCAACCATACGCGGGGTGAGAACCCCAGCCTCTAGGACCCCGGCCATGCCGATGCATGCCAGAATGCATTTCCCCCTGTGGGAGCGGGCTCGCCCGCGAAAGCGCCCTACCAGCCGCCCCCCTCCCCTGCCATCTCTCAATTCCACAGGCGCAATGCAATCCGGTGCCCCACCACGCCTGAAAAACCCTCGATTAAAATTCATCGCGCAACGCTTATCTACTGTCAGAAATAACAGGTAACGGATATTTCCGACCAGTGACGCACATCGCCCTGTCCCTGCCATTCCTCGACTATCAGCTTGTTACAAGATCAAACCATCAAACCATGATCCTTCATCTATTCTCAGTCTCACGCAGTGAACCGAGGCGCACCCCAGCGGGGTCTTCGCACTGCGCAATCAGTATTTAAACTGTCAATTCGAAGAATAGGTCGTAATGAAGTATGTGATTCGATTGGCATCCTCGTTTCAGGTGAGGTGTCCAAATCATGAGTAGAAGTAACGGTTTCATCCGGGCGGCGGCGGTCGCTGTGGTGTTGGCTAGCGCGTGGCAAGCGGGTTCTTATGCGTGGGCGGCAACCCAGGGCTCGGCGCAGAAAGAAGAGCCCTGGTACCAGGCCTGGCTTCAGGTCACGGCGGATTCGAGCGTGGATATCCGCAAGACCGCACCCTCGTTACGCTGGCGGACCGACATGGACACGCTTTATCGGGGCGACACCACCAATCAGGGGTTGGAGGCTTTCCAAGACGGGCTATTGCCCAAATCCGTCGCGTTTCCCGAAGACGAATGGATGTATGACTGGTTCAGCCATGGTGCTGGCGCCCCACGGTCGGTGTATAGCAGCACCACCCGCAATCAACGTATCGCCCAGAGCTTCGCCAATGAATGGGTGTTCGAATTCAGGGCTCCCCATGGCATCGATCAGGAGCAATCGGGCGGGCCTATTGTAGGTGAGCAAGAGATCAGCTACCCGGGCGGGGTCAAGGGGATCTTTATCAAGCAGGCCTGCAAGAAAACCGATCTGGCCGACTGCGTCGCCAACCCGAACTACCGCGAACCCTCCGGCCACGAGACGATGCAGGAAGTCGCGGCGACGCCCATCGATTGGAGCAAGCTCACGCCATCAGAAGGCCTGCCTTGGATAACAAACAAGGAATCCCTCTGGGCGGTGGGCTCGTCGAGGATTAACCCTGTGCAGGGGGAGGACGCACTCGCACGTGGGTTGCGGGCAAGGAGCTCGCAGGCGCCGGTCTTGCGTTGGGCGAGCAGCCCTGAGGCCCCGGGCATTCAATCGGTCGTGGTGGCGTTTCGTGACTATAGCGATGCCAAGATCTGGGCGGTCACGGAAGCAGAAAACGGCGGCTGGGTCTATGAGGTCAGGCCCAACAGCGTGGCGGTGGATCTGTCAGGGAAGTACACTGGCAACCGTCCAGGCGCCTTCGCCTTCATCGGTGGTATCAAAAGCGGGCTGTTGATGAACGCTCGCCGTTTCGAGAAAGGCGTGAGCCAACCGGTCGAGTGCATCGGCATTGAAAAAGAAGTTTGCCGACTCGAGAACGTCCACCAATAGCTTCAAGCCGACACCAGCCGCCATGCAGGGTGGCTGGTCCACTTGAGGCCTTGTACGCCCCCTCGCCCTGCTGTGGCGAGGGGGTCTGCGACCGCTGGGCCAGTCCGACAACGGGGCCGGTGCTTATGGCATCAAACCCGGAGCTCTGCCCGGTCCAGGCATTTGTTCGCCAGCAACGTGCCCAGCTCGATCATCTGCGCCACGCCCAGTGCCACATGGCGTCGTGAACCTTCCAGGTCGAACGCCAGGTCGCTGAGCATGGCGTTGGCCGAGGCCAGGGTTTCGCTGAGGTTGGCCAGCATCACTTCGGGGTCGACACCGGCGGTCACGGTGAAGAGCTGCGTCGAGGGTTGGGGGGCTGACTCGCCGTCTTCAGGCTTGAGGTAATGGTCCATCGCTCGGTCGGCGGCTTCCTTCAGTTTTTCGGGGGCGTAGTCGCCGTAGGGGAAGGTGGATGCCGGGTTTGGAATGTCAGAATTATTTTTCAATGGAAGCTCCTTTTATTAATGGAGCCCAGGACAAATTGTCCGGGCCTATTGCCCCTTGTGTTTTCGGACGGTCAAACCCGGTCGCTGAATTGGCAGCGACACCCAAAGGCTAGAGCCGTCGCTTCCGACGGGCAACCTTAAAAACCTGTCGGAAACTTCGGTGCGCCTGACAGACCAATGGACAAGTATTCACACAACAAAAAACCGGCCTAGGCCGGTTTTCATTGGTGATATTTGGATTCAAACAAACGCTGCCCGCTGCTCAGCCTCATAATGCCGAGTCTGAAAAGGCAAAAGGGTTTGCACCTTCAAACCAAGACCTTCCTTTAACCCCCAAGAAAGAGCCAGTTCATCACGGCGCTTGCGAAGCGCAACAGCAGTCTGTGAGGTAATGGCTTGCTTGGGTGTCGAGCGCAAGAACAGCTCTAGGGCATTGAAAACTTCCAACGCACGACTGTCCGTGACACACGAAAAACGGGTGAGTCGTTCGAGCAAATATCCTGCTCGACGCTGCTCGACCTCATCAGTGTGTTGGCTCAGGAAAGCTTGGGCTGCGCTTATTAAATCCGCGCTGGAATACCAGACAGCCTTGGCCATGCTCACAAGCGCAGCATCGTCTGCGTGATCCAATGGGTTCTTGACCAATGTGTCCAGAGCGGCCGAGAGGACTTGGCCGTTAGAAGGCTTCGTCATCTGTATCCTCCAAATAATTTTGCAAAATGTGGTTAAGAACAGAGGTTGGAGGCTCTTTGTTGCCAACATATACGTCAATTGCCTGCAGCGCCAGTCGACGCAGCTCGGAAGATAAAATGAAGCCAGCCCTCAGAAGCGCCATGATGTCGCCAATATCTTGATCCGTTGCCCTACCCAGCTTTGAAATCGCAATATCGATCGGAGCGGCAATGTGAACATGCAAAGGAGACTCGACAGGGAACTCTTCAAGGGTAAGGCTTCGAACCCAGTAGTCCTCGTGAATTGGACCAAAGCTGGTGTTGTATTGGAGGTCGTAGTTTAGCTCCATCAATCGACCGGATTTCTCGTCGCGAAATTGCTCGGGCACTTGCGCGAGCAGCATTCGAAGATCAAAACCGTCCGGAAGGCTGGCCTCATAGATTTCCGCGTCAACGTCCGTGGAAACACGATGATTTGTATAGAGGTGCACTGCGCATCCACCAAATACCATGACTTTAACCGCCCCTGGTTTTGCACTCTCAGATGTCAGCTCTGCTTCGACGGATTTGAACATTGAAACCAAAGCCTGCCCCAGCGCGGTGCGGGTATTGAGGCGAGGAGTGATCATTTCCGGCATTTCCATGTTTGAACCTCAGAGGCTGGTGTTGCTCCTTGAAACCTGGATCTGCCACTCAGCCTTGCCAAAGACTAATAGGCGATCCATGCGCTTGGAGACGGGCCCCGAAAGCTAGAGCCCTCGCTTCCGAGCGACAACCTTAAAAACTTGTCGGAAACTTCGGTGCGTCTGACAGACCAATTGCCTGGTTGCGGATGTTTCATACGGGGGCATATCCGTTGCTGCGGTAATGGCTGCTGGCGGTTTCGCCCTTACGGCGACTTACTTTCTTTCAAACGCCCCGGAATGCCGGCCCAGAAGAAAGTAAGCAAAGAACGCTGGCCCCACCACTCGGCACCTCGCCTGGGCGAGGTGCCGAGTGGTGGGGCAAAGCGCTTTTGGTTACTTTTGGCGCTCTTCCAAAAGTGACCCGCCGTAAGGGCGGAACCCTAAGCAGCCATGACCGCAGCAACGGATATACACCCAAATCTCGCCCCCAATAAAAAACCCGCCGATCTACTCAGCGGGTTTTTCATTTAAGCGATTCAAGCGTAGGAAGATCAAAAATCCTCCAACCGCCACACCTCATACGCCGGCGTCTCGTAGGGATGGCTCTGTTTCAAAGCCTCCACTACCCCACGAATCAACTCATCAGCGACAACCAGCTCCACCTTCCACTCCTCGACCTGCTCAACCTGCCCCGCTTCGCCAATGAACGGCTGGCTGCCGTCCAACGGGCGAAACTGGCCCAGGCCCAGCACTTGCCAGGCGCAGTGATCATAGTCGCCGATTCGCCCGCCACCGGCAGCGAATACGGCGTTTTTGACCTCGTCCACATGGCTGGCCGGGACGAAGAAGCAGAGTTTGTACACGCCTTTAGTTCACCCAGACGCGGGCGTTGCGGAACATGCGCATCCATGGCGCGTCTTCGTTCCAGTCGTCCGAACGCCACGAGTTCTGCACCGCGCGGAAAACACGCTCAGGGTGCGGCATCATGATGGTCACACGGCCGTCGCGGCTGGTCAGGCCGGTGATCCCGCGCGGCGAACCGTTCGGGTTGGCCGGGTAGGTTTCGGTGACCTTGCCGTGGTTGTCGACAAAACGCAGCGACACGCAACCGGACAAGTCGGCTTCGAGCAACGCCTCTTCGCTTTCGAATTCCGCATGGCCTTCGCCATGGGCGATGGCGATCGGCATGCGCGAGCCGGCCATGCCCTGCAGGAAGATCGAATTCGACTCCTGCACCTGGACCATCGCCACGCGGGCTTCGAACTGCTCGGAACGGTTGCGCACGAAGTGCGGCCAGAACTCGCTGCCGGGGATCAGCTCGTGCAGGTTGGACATCATCTGGCAACCGTTGCACACACCGAGGGTGAAACTGTCGTTGCGCTCGAAAAAGCCCTGGAACGCGTCACGGGCGCGGCTGTTGAACAGCGCCGACTTGGCCCAGCCTTCGCCGGCCCCCAGCACGTCACCGTAGGAGAAACCGCCACAGGCAACCAGGCCCTTGAAGTCGTTCAGGTCGACACGACCGGCGAGGATGTCGCTCATGTGCACGTCGATCGCGTTGAAACCGGCACGGTCGAACGCCGCCGCCATTTCCACCTGGCCGTTGACGCCCTGCTCACGCAGTACCGCCACCTGTGGGCGAATGCCTTTCTTGATGTAGGGCGCGGCCACGTCCTGGTTGACGTCGTAGCTGAGCTTGGCGCTCAGCCCCGGGTTGTCTTCTTCCAGCAGCGCGTCGAATTCCTGCTCGGCGCACTCGGCGTTGTCCCGCAGGCGCTGGATCTGGTAGCTGGTTTCAGCCCACTGGCGCTGCAACAGGCGGCGCTGGCCTTCAAAGACGGTGTCGCCGTTGAAGGTGATGTCGATGTGCGCGTTGTTGATCGGCTGGCCGATCACCGAGACGCACTCGGCCAGGCCGGCGGCGCTGAACTGGGCGAGGATGTCCGGGGTGGCGTCCTGGCGCACCTGGATCACCGCACCGAGCTCTTCGTTGAACAGGATGGCCGGGATTTCGCTGGCGGACTCGGCCACGCTGTCGAGGGTCAGGTTCAGGCCGCAATGACCGGCGAAGGCCATTTCCATCACAGTGGTCAGCAAGCCGCCGTCGGAACGGTCGTGGTAGGCCAGCAGATGACCGTCGGCGTTGAGGCCCTGGATCACGGCGAAGAACGCCTTCAGGTCTTCGGCATCGTCAACGTCCGGTGCCTGCTTGCCGAGCTTGCCATGCACCTGGGCCAGGATCGAGGCGCCCATGCGGTTCTGGCCACGGCCCAGGTCGATCAGGATCAGGTCGGTGGTGCCCTTGTCCATGCGCAGTTGCGGGGTCAGGGTCTGGCGGACATCGGTCACCGGGGCAAAACCGGTCACGATCAGCGACAGCGGCGAGGTCACGCTCTTGTCCACGCCTTCGTCTTTCCAGCGCGTGGCCATGGACATGGAGTCCTTGCCCACCGGGATGGTGATGCCCAACTCAGGGCACAGCTCCATGCCGACGGCCTTGACGGTGTCGTACAGGCGGGCGTCTTCGCCCGGATGACCGGCGGCGGACATCCAGTTGGCCGACAGCTTGATGTCGGAGATCTTGCCAATGCGCGAGGCCGCGAGGTTGGTCAGGGCCTCGCCGATGGCCATGCGGCCCGACGCCGGGGCGTCCAGCAGCGCCAGCGGCGTGCGCTCGCCCATGGCCATGGCTTCACCGGTGTAGACGTCGAAGCTGGTGGCGGTCACGGCGACGTCGGCCACCGGTACTTGCCACGGGCCGACCATCTGGTCGCGGGCCACGAGGCCGGTGATGGTGCGGTCGCCGATGGTGATCAGGAAGCTCTTGCTTGCCACGGCCGGGTGATGCAGGACGCGCTCGATGGAGTCGGCGAGGTCGAGAGTGGACGGGTCGAAGTCATCGCCCAGCTCGGTTTCGCGAACGGCCGAACGGTGCATGCGCGGGGCCTTGCCCAACAGCACTTCCAGCGGCATGTCCACCGGGCTGTTGCCGAAGTGGCTGTCGGTCACGGTCAGTTGCGGCTCGGCGGTGGCTTCGCCGACCACGGCGAACGGGCAGCGCTCGCGCTCGCAGATGGCCTTGAAGCGGTCGAAGTCGGCCGGGCCGACCGCCAGGACATAACGCTCCTGGGATTCGTTGCTCCAGATTTCGTGCGGGGCCATGCCCGGCTCGTCGTTTGGAATGTTGCGCAATTCGAAGCGGCCACCACGGCCGCCGTCGTTGACCAGCTCCGGGAAGGCGTTGGACAGGCCGCCCGCGCCGACGTCGTGGATGAAGCTGATGGGGTTCTTGTCGCCCAGCTGCCAGCAACGGTCGATGACTTCCTGGCAACGGCGTTCCATTTCCGGGTTTTCCCGTTGGACCGAGGCGAAGTCCAGGTCCGCCGAACTGGTGCCGGTGGCCATCGAGGACGCAGCGCCGCCGCCCAGGCCGATGAGCATGGCCGGGCCACCGAGGACGATCAGCTTGGAGCCGACCACGATCTCGCCTTTCTGCACGTGTTCGGCGCGGATGTTGCCCATGCCGCCGGCGAGCATGATCGGCTTGTGGTAGCCGCGCACTTCTTCACCGCGCGGGGTGGCGATGGATTGTTCGAAGGTGCGGAAATAACCGGTGAGCGCCGGACGGCCGAATTCGTTGTTGAACGCAGCGCCCCCCAGGGGGCCTTCGATCATGATGTCGAGGGCGTTGACGATGCGCTCAGGCTTGCCATAGGGCTTTTCCCACGGTTGTTCGAAGCCCGGGATCTGCAGGTTCGACACGGTGAAACCGGTCAGGCCAGCCTTGGGCTTGGCACCGCGACCCGTGGCGCCTTCGTCGCGGATCTCGCCACCGGAACCGGTGGACGCGCCCGGGAACGGGGCAATCGCGGTCGGGTGGTTGTGGGTCTCGACCTTCATCAGGATGTGCACCGGCTCCTGGACCGCGCCGTACTGGCGAGTCTCGGGGTCCGGGAAGAAGCGGCCGGCCACACTGCCGACGATGACCGAGGCGTTGTCCTTATAAGCAGACAGCACGCCTTCGCTGTGCATCTGGTAGGTGTTCTTGATCATGCCGAACAGGCTTTTTTCCTGGCTCTGGCCGTCGATGTCCCAACTGGCGTTGAAGATCTTGTGGCGGCAGTGCTCGGAGTTGGCCTGGGCGAACATCATCAGTTCGATGTCGTGGGGGTTGCGCTGCAAACCCTGGAAGGCGTTGACCAGGTAATCGATCTCGTCTTCGGCCAGGGCCAGGCCCAGTTCGGCGTTGGCTTTTTCCAACGCGGCGCGCCCGCCGCCCAGCACGTCGATGGCGGTCAGTGGCTTGGGCTCGGCGTGGCTGAACAGGCCGGCGGCCTCCTCCAGGTTGCCCAGTACGATCTGGGTCATGCGGTCATGCAGGTTCTCGGCGATCAGCCGGGCGTCGGCCTCGCTGAACTCACCGGTGACATAGAAGGCAATGCCGCGCTCCAGGCGCTGGACTTTCGCCAGGCCACAGTTGCGGGCGATGTCACTGGCCTTGCTCGACCACGGCGAAATGGTGCCGAACCGTGGCAGTACCAGGAACAGGCGGCCGGTGGGCTCCTGGACGGGAACACTGGGACCGTACTTCAGAAGGCGCGCGAGCACCTGCTGTTCGTCGCCGGTCAAAGCGCCGGTGACTTCGGCGAAGTGAGCGAATTCAGCATACAAGCCGCTGACAGCCGGGACGCATCGGCCCAGTTGCTCAAGAAGTTTGCTGTGGCGAAAGGCAGAAAGGGCAGGAGCGCCGCGCAGGATCAACATCTTCGGGACAGCCTCGGGAAGGGGGTGTGCTTTGAGGCCGTGCATTCTAGCCTAAACCGCCGGCAACGGCACCCGAAACGGCACCCCGGATGCGCCCCGAATGTCGGTCTTTGCCCGAAAAACCGGATTGGACGCACGTTCCAATGTTCGCGCAGAGATTTTTTTCAGTGCCATAAAACCCGCCGCGCGCCGGCCGGCCTGAGTTGCGGACATGTTTTGCAATCGCTAGCAGACTGGCCATTTGCTGTCGAGATATGGCGGTAAGGGCCGTTTGCGTATACTGCGCAGATGTTTTCCCCAACGGCTTTGCGTCCGCGATATGCCAAGTGGCTGATCGCAACCGGACTCTTCCTGGTGCTCAGTGGTTGTGTTGAGAAACCCAACACACTGGAGCGCGTAAAGGAGGATGGCGTGCTGCGGGTGATCACCCGGAACAGCCCCGCCACCTACTTTGAGGATCGCAACGGTGAAACCGGCTTCGAATACGAGCTGGTGAAGCGCTTCGCCGACGATTTGGGGGTGGAGCTGAAGATCGAGACCGCCGACAACCTCGACGACCTGTTCAGCCAGATCGGCAAGCCCAACGGCCCGGTGCTGGCCGCCGCAGGCCTGGTCAGCAGCGAGCCGCGCAAGAAGCAGGTGCGGTTTTCCCACGCCTACCTGGAGGTCACGCCCCAGGTCATCTACCGCAACGGCCAGTCGCGCCCCACCGACGCGGCGGCCCTGGCGGGCAAGAAGATCATGGTGCTCAAGGGCAGCACCCACGCCGAGCAGCTGGCGCAATTGAAACAGCAATACCCCGGCATCGAATACGAAGAGTCCGACGCCGTTGAGGTGGTCGACCTGCTGCGCATGGTCGACGAGGGCCAGATCGACCTGACCCTGGTGGACTCCAACGAAGTGGCGATGAACCAGGTGTACTTCCCCAACGTGCGCGTGGCCTTCGACCTGGGCGACGCTCGCAGCCAGAGCTGGGCGGTGGCCCCCGGTGAAGACAACAGCCTGCTCAACGAGATCAACAGCTACCTCGACAAGGTGCAGAAGAACGGCACCCTGCAGCGCCTCAAGGATCGTTACTACGGGCACGTCGATGTTCTCGGCTACATGGGCGCCACCACTTTCGCCCAGCATCTGCAGCAGCGGCTGCCCAAGTACGAGCAACACTTCAAGACCTACGCCAAGCAGGAAAAGGTCGACTGGCGCCTGCTGGCGGCAATCGGCTACCAGGAATCGCTGTGGCAACCGGCGGTCACGTCCAAGACCGGCGTGCGCGGCCTGATGATGCTGACCCAGAACACGGCCCAGGCCATGGGCGTGTCCAACCGCCTGGACCCCAAGCAAAGCATCATGGGGGGCGCCAAGTACCTGGCCTACATGAAGGACCAACTGGACGAGAGCATCGAAGAACCGGACCGCACCTGGTTCGCCCTCGCCGCCTACAACGTCGGCAGCGGTCACCTGGACGACGCCCGCAAGCTGGCGGCCAAGGAAGGGCTGAACCCGAACAAGTGGCTGGACGTGAAGAAAATCCTGCCGCGCCTGTCGCAGAAGCAGTGGTACAGCAAGACCCGCTACGGCTACGCCCGAGGCGGCGAACCCGTGCATTTCGTGGCGAACATCCGGCGCTACTACGACATCCTGACCTGGGTCACGCAGCCGCAGCTCGAAGGCAACCAGGTGGCCGAGGGCAACCTGCACGTACCGGGCGTCGACAAGAGCAAGCCGAACCAGGAAACCCCGCCGCTCTGAAAGCCCCACACAATCCCTGATGCTGTGATGAATCTGTGGCGAGGGGATTTATCCCCGTTGGGCTGCGAAGCAGCCCCAAAGCTGTCAACTCAATCTGCCTGACACACCGAGGCGCCAGATTTTAGGGCTGCTTCGCAGCCCAACGGGGATAAATCCCCTCGCCACAATGAATCAAGCAGGCCTTAAATAAGCAGGCATATTGAGTTATGTGGTGGCATCAGGCCTTAGCAGCCGCCAGGATCAGCGCTTTCATTTCCGAGACCGCCGACTTGAACCCGACGAACAGCGCGTGGGCCACCAGCGCGTGGCCGATGTTCAGCTCGTTGATGCCCTTGATGGCCGCCACGGCCTCAACGTTGTGGTAGTGCAGGCCGTGGCCGGCGTTGACGATCAGGCCCTGGGCCAGGCCGAAGGTGACGCCATCGGCTACCCGCCGCAGCTCATCGGCCACGGCGGACGGGGTTTCGGCGTCGGCATAGCGGCCAGTGTGCAGTTCGATGGCCGGGGCGCCGACACGTCGGGAGGCTTCGATCTGCCGCTCGTCGGCGTCGATAAACAACGACACCTCGGCACCGGTCTTCGCCAGCCGCTCCACCGCCGCCTTGATCCGCGCTTCCTGCCCCGCCACGTCCAGGCCGCCTTCGGTGGTCAGTTCCTGGCGCGTCTCAGGCACCAGGCAGATGTGCGCCGGGCGGATGCGCTCGGCGAACGCCATCATTTCCTCGGTCACGCCCATCTCGAAATTCATGCGGGTTTGCAGCACATCCTTGAGCAGCAGTACGTCGCGCTCCTGGATATGCCGGCGATCCTCCCGCAGGTGCACGGTGATGCCGTCGGCGCCCGCCTCTTCGGCGTCCAGTGCGGCCTTGACCGGATCCGGGTAGCGCGTACCCCGGGCCTGGCGGAGGGTGGCGACATGGTCGATGTTCACGCCGAGAAGAATGCGTTGGCTGGTGCTCACGAAAAAGCGCTCCTGAATGGGCTAATGGACGGCCCACAGCATACGGGTTGATCAAGGCTTGCGAAACAACTCGCGACTGACCAGCGGTTTGCCACCCAGGTGAACCGCCAGGGCCTGGCGCATCAGACGCTTGGCCGCCGACAAGGCGCCTGGCGCGGTCCAATCGGCTTCGGCCATGGCCAACAGTTCGGCGCCGTTGAACAAGCCCGGTTGCAACAGGTAGACCTGCTCGAGGCCGGCATCCACTTGCAAGCGGTACAGGCCGTCGGCCGCGATGGGCGCGCCATGCAGGTCGGTGTCCAGGGCAAAACCATAGCCAAGGTCATCCAGCAGCCGCCATTCGAACGAGCGCAACAGCGGCTCCAGCGGGCGGCCTTCGGCGAGGGCCAGCAGGGTCGCGGCGTAGTGGTCGAAGACCGCGGGATGGGGATCTTCGGCGGGCAGCAGGCGGATCAGCAATTCATTGAGGTACAGGCCGCTGAACAACGCCTCGCCATTGAGCCAGGCGGCAACGCCCTGGCTTTCCATGCGCCCGACATTCTTCAACTCGCCCCGACCGCGCAATTCGACTTCCAGCGGCACGAACGGCCGCGCCAGGGTCCCGGCCTTGCCCCGAGCCCCACGCAACACCGCCCGCAGCCGCCCTTGCGGCGTGAGGAAGTCCACCAGGGCGCTGCTTTCGCGGTAGGCGCGCGAATGCAGGACGTAGGCGGATTGGGCGATGGGTGGGCTGGAGGACATGGAAGTTGAAGTCTCGCTGACGGAGCACGTTTGTATAACAACCCAAACCAATGTGGGAGCGGGCTTGCTCGCGAAGGCGGTGTATCAGTTAACAATGATGTCGACTGACAGGACGCATTCGCGAGCAAGCCCGCTCCCACAAGGTCCGTGGCGTACGGCCGGACGGATTACAGGTCGCCGTAACCCAGCGAGCGCAACGCCCGCTCGTCGTCCGACCAACCACCCTTCACCTTGACCCACAGGTTGAGCATGATCTTGGAGTCGAACAGCAGCTCCATGTCCTTGCGCGCCTCGGTGCCGATGCGCTTGATGCGCTCGCCCTTGTCGCCAATGATGATTTTCTTCTGGCCGTCACGTTCGACGAGGATCAAGGCGTGGATGTGCAGGGTCTTGCCTTGCTGCTTGAATTCTTCGATCTCGACGGTGATCTGGTACGGCAGCTCGGCGCCCATCTGGCGCATGATTTTCTCGCGCACCAGCTCGGCGGCCAGGAAACGGCTGCTGCGGTCGGTGATCTGGTCTTCCGGGAAGAAGTGATCGTTTTCTGGCAGGTGTTCGGCGATCACCCGCTCCAGCGCGTCGAGGTTATGGCCGTGCTGGGCCGAGATCGGGATGATCTGGGCGTTGGGCAGTTGTTCCTGCAACCAGGTCAGGTGCGGCATCAGCTCGGCCTTGTCCTCGATGCGATCGGTCTTGTTCAGCGCCACGATCAAGGGACCGGTCACGTACTGGACGCGTTCGAGGACCATCTGGTCTTCCTCGGTCCACTTGGTGCGGTCAACCACGAAGATCACCACGTCGACGTCTTTCAACGCCGCCGACGCCGTTTTGTTCATGTAGCGGTTCAACGCCTTCTCGCCGCCCTTGTGCATGCCAGGGGTGTCGACGTAGATCGCCTGCACGGCGCCTTCGGTCTTGATGCCCAGCATGTTGTGGCGGGTGGTCTGGGGCTTGCGCGAGGTGATCGCCAGCTTCTGCCCGAGGATGTGGTTCAGCAATGTGGACTTGCCCACGTTCGGCCGGCCAACAATGGCGACATAGCCGCAACGGGTCAGGGTTGTATCAGTCATTGCCATTCTCCACGCCCAGGGCAATCAGTGCTGCGGCGGCCGCTACCTGTTCGGCAATACGACGACTCACACCCTGGCCTCGGCTTTTTTCATTCAGTAAGACAACTTCGCATTCGACGAAGAAGGTTCGGCAATGCGGCTCGCCCTGGATATCCACGACTTCGTAGCGCGGCAGCTCGCAACTGCGCGACTGCAAAAACTCCTGCAGGCGCGTCTTCGGGTCCTTGTTGGTGTCCACCAGCGTCAGGCTGTCGATCTCGGAGGTCAGCCAGGCCAGCACGCGCTCGCGAGCCTTTTCCATGCCGGCGTCCAGGTAGATCGCGCCGATCAACGCCTCCAAGGCATCGGCGAGGATCGACTCGCGGCGAAAACCACCACTTTTCAACTCACCGGAACCCAGGCGCAGGTAGTCACCCAAGTCGAAACCACGGGCCAGCACGGCCAGGGTCTCACCTTTTACCAGGCGCGCGCGCAAACGCGACAACTGGCCTTCACGGGCCAGCGGGAAGCGCTCGAACAGCGCCTCGCCGGCGACGAAATTGAGGATCGCATCACCGAGGAATTCCAGGCGCTCATTGTTGCGACCGGCAAAACTGCGGTGAGTGAGGGCCAGGAGCATCAACTCCGGATCCTTGAAGGTATAGCCGAGCTGGCGCTCGAGACGGCTTAGAGAAACGCTCACGGTTTACCCACGTAGAGTTCGTGGCTGGATTCCACTGCCAGGCCGGCAACGCGCCGTTGGCTTGGGACAATTAACGCTGTGTTCAAAAATAACGTCCTGACTATCGTTGGCTTCAAGCTTTCGGGCAGCCTTATGCAGGCTCCAGAAATGCATTCGGCGCTGTGTTCAACAGCGCCGTGTGGGATTACTTGATCAGGCCAACCCGCGAGAAATTCGGCAGGTGGCTGAGTTTGGGTTCCGGCCAGCTCATCCAGACTGCAAAGGCCTTGCCGACGATATTGCGGTCGGGGACCATGCCCAGCAGGTCCTTGGGAATGTTCGGATCATCCCAGTACCGGCTGTCGTTGGAGTTGTCGCGGTTGTCACCCATCATGAAATAGTGCCCCGCCGGCACGGTCCACGAATGGTCCGGCGTCGCGCGATAGCGGCTCATCTCCTTGCGGATCAGGTGCTCGACCGCGCCGAGTTTTTCCTTGTACAGCTCGGCGCTGCCCAAGGTGCCCGGCTCGGAGCCGAGCAACTGTTCGGCCACCGATTCGCCGTTGACGAACAGGCGCTTGTCGGCGGTGTAGCGGATCGTGTCGCCTGGCAGGCCTACCACCCGCTTGATGTAGTTGACGTTCGGGTCGCTCGGGAAGCGGAACACCATCACATCGCCGCGTTGCGGGTCACCCACCTCGATGACCTTCTTGTCGATCACCGGCAGGCGGATCCCGTAGGAAAACTTGTTCACCAGGATGAAGTCGCCCACGTCCAGGGTCGGCTTCATCGAGCCAGACGGGATCTGGAACGGTTCCACCAGGAACGAACGCAGCACCAGCACAATGAACAGCACCGGGAAGAACGACTTGCCGTATTCGACCAGCAGCGGTTCCTTGTTGAGTTTCTCGACCACCACACCGTCAGGCTGGCTGACGCTGCCCTGATAAGAGGCAATGGCCGCCCGGCGCCGGGGCGCCAGGAACAACAGATCAAGCAACGCCAACAAGCCGCAGACAAACACGGCGATAACCAGCAACAGCGGGAAATTTAGCGACATAGGACCTAACTATTCCAACCTGAGCACTGCAAGGAAGGCTTCCTGTGGAATTTCCACGTTACCGACCTGCTTCATGCGTTTTTTACCGGCCTTTTGCTTTTCCAACAGCTTGCGCTTACGGCTGACGTCGCCACCGTAGCACTTGGCCAATACGTTCTTTCTGAGCGCCTTGACGGTTGTACGCGCCACAATCTGCCCGCCAATGGCGGCCTGGATTGCCACGTCGAACATCTGCCGCGGAATCAGTTCCTTCATCTTCTCGGTCAATGCACGACCTTTGTAGTGCGCGTTGTCACGGTGCACGATCAATGCCAGGGCATCGACTTTCTCACCGTTGATCAGCACATCCAGCTTCACCAGATTAGCCGATTGGTAACGATCGAAATGATAGTCCAGCGAAGCATAGCCGCGACTGGTGGATTTCAGGCGATCGAAGAAGTCCAGCACCACTTCGTTCATCGGCAGGTCGTAGGTCACCTGGACCTGCGAACCGAGGAACAGCATGTCGTGCTGCACGCCACGCTTTTCAATGCACAGGGTAATGACGTTACCCAGGTGCTCCTGAGGCACAAGGATGTTGGCCCGCACGATCGGCTCACGCATGTCCTCGATCGCCGACAGGTCCGGAAGCTTGGACGGGTTGTCGACGTAGATGGTTTCACCGTTCTTGAGCAACAGCTCGAAAATCACCGTCGGGGCCGTGGTGATCAGGTCCAGGTCGTATTCGCGCTCCAGGCGCTCCTGGATGATCTCCATGTGCAGCATGCCCAGGAACCCGCAACGGAAGCCGAAGCCCAGGGCGTCGGAGCTTTCCGGGGTGTATTGCAGGGACGAGTCGTTCAGGGTCAGCTTTTGCAGGGCTTCGCGGAAATCCTCGAAGTCGTCGGAGCTGACCGGGAACAGACCGGCATAGACCTGAGGCTGGATACGCTTGAAGCCGGGCAGCACATCGACGTCGGGGGTGGAACTCAAGGTCAGGGTATCGCCGACCGGCGCCCCGTGGATGTCCTTGATGCCGGCGATGATGAAGCCCACTTCACCGGCCTTGAGGTCGGTGGTAGCGGTGTGTTTCGGGTTGAATACGCCGACGCTGTCCACCAGGTGGATCTTGCCGGTGGACTTGACCAGGATCTTGTAGCCCTTCTTCACGCGGCCTTGGCGCACGCGAACCAGGGAGACCACGCCCAGGTAGTTGTCGAACCAGGAGTCGATGATCAGCGCTTGCAGCGGATCTTCGATGTTGCCGGTCGGCGCGGGAATGGTGGCTACCAGGCGCTCGAGCACTTCGTCCACGCCCAGGCCGGTCTTGGCACTGCACGTCACGGCGTCGGTGGCATCGATGCCGATGACTTTCTCGATTTCTTCCTTCACACGGTCCGGATCGGCCTGGGGCAAGTCGATCTTGTTCAGCACCGGCATGACTTCCAGGCCCTGCTCGATGGCCGTGTAGCAGTTGGCGACCGACTGTGCCTCGACGCCCTGGCCGGCATCGACCACCAGCAGCGCACCTTCACAGGCCGCCAGCGACCGGCTGACTTCATAGGTGAAGTCAACGTGGCCGGGGGTATCGATGAAGTTCAGCTGATAGGTGATGCCGTCGCGAGCCTTGTAGTAAAGGGTAACGCTGTGGGCCTTGATGGTGATCCCGCGCTCACGCTCGAGGTCCATGGAGTCGAGCACCTGGGCTTCCATTTCACGCTCGGCCAGGCCGCCGCAGATCTGGATAAAGCGATCGGCCAGCGTCGACTTGCCATGGTCAATGTGGGCGATGATGGAGAAATTGCGGATATGACTCAAATCACTCACGGGTCAACACTCAAAAAGGCTGCAGGCATAGCCCGCCGAAAAATAGCCGGCGATTGTACCTGATAGACCGCGCGAGCGTCACGTTCGCCTGTCGATGAGCGTTTGTTGTGAGGGAGCTTGCTCCCTCGCCACAGAAGCCCGCTCGCCTTGAGTTTGAATCAACCCGCCCGGCGCAGCAGCCAGAGCCCGGCCAGGGCGCACACGCCTGCCGGTACCAGCACCGCGAACAGCGGCGAGAAGCCGAACACCAGGCTCGACGGGCCGAGCAGGTCCTGGGCGATGCGGAAGGTGAAGCCCACCAGCACACCGGTAAACACCCGCTGACCAAGGGTCACCGAGCGCAACGGGCCGAAGATGAAGGAAATCGCCATCAACACCAGCGCGGCGGTCACCAGCGGCTGCAACACCTTGACCCAAAAAGCCAGCCAGTAGCGGCCGTTGTTAAGGCCCTGGTCGGCCAGGTAGTGGATATAGCCCCACAAACCGGTGATCGACAGGGATTCGGGCGCCATCACCACGGTACTGAGCAATTGCGGGCTGATGGACACGTCCCAGCGCTCTTGCGCCGCGGCAACCACTTCGGTGCGCTTGTCGTGGAACAGGGTGGTGGTGACGTCGCTCAGTTGCCAGTGGTCCTCGGCAAAGTTGGCCTTCTTGGCAAAGCTCGACGAAAGCATGTGCCGCTGGTCGTCGAACCGGTAGCGGGTCACGCCATAGAGGATGCCGTTGGGTTGCACCGAGTTGATATGGATGAACTCGTCACCCTGGCGGTGCCACAGGCCATGCTTGGCGCTTTGCGCATCGCCGCCGCCCTGGGCCAGGGAGCGATTGGCCTGGGCCGTGTTCTCGGTGGCCGGGGCGATGTACTCACCGATCAGCACCCCCACCAGCATCAGCACCAGCATCGGCTTCATCACCGCCCAGACGATCCGACCGATGGACACGCCCGCGGCGCGCATGATGGTCAGTTCGCTGTTGCTGGCCAGGCTGCCCAGGCCGATCAGGCAACCGATCAGCGCGGCCATCGGCAGCATGTCGTAGAGCCGGCGTGGCGCGGTCAGCAGCACGTAGCTGGCCACGTCTACCAGGGTGTAGGTGTCACTGACGTCGCTCATCTCGTCGATGAACGCAAACAGGGTCGCCAGGCCAAGGATGATCCCCAGTACCGCGAGGATCGCCATGAACACGCTGCTGCCGATGTAGCGGTCGAGTTTAACCACGGGCCACCTCCAGCGCGCTGCGACGACTGGCCAGCTTCAGGCGCAAAGGCTCCCAATAGAGCAGCCCCAGGCCAATGGCCAGGAATATCCCATGCACCCACCACAGACCCAGCGTGGGCGGGATCTTGCCTTTCTCCAGGGCACTGCGGGCGGAAATCAGGATGGTCAGGTAAGCCATATACAGGAGAATCGCCGGCAGCAACTTGAGGAAACGACCCTGGCGTGGGTTGACCCGCGCCAACGGGACCGCCATGAGGGTCACGATAAACACCAGCAGCGGCAGCGACAGGCGCCATTGCAGCTCGGTACGGGCGCGAATGTCATCGCTGCCCAGCAGGCTGGCGGTGGGCATGGCGTCGCGGTCGGTGACTTCTTCGCTGACTTCGGGCTTGGGCAGCAACACGCCATAGGTGTCGTACTTCACGGCTCGGTAGTCGGCCTGCCCCGGTTTGCCGTCGTAGCGGTAGCCGTTTTCCAGGATCAGGTAGCGATTGCCCTCGGGGCTTATCTGCTGCTTGCCCTTCTCGGCCACCAGCACGGAAATGCCGCGGTCCTTGCTACCGTCGGAAGACAGGTTCTTTTGCGTGATGAAGACGCCGGCCAGGTTGATCCGGTCGTCCGACAGCTGTTCGGTATAGGTGACCCGCGTCCCGTCGCGCAGCGCCTGGAAGCGCCCCGGCACCAGGGTGTCGAATTCGGTCATCGCGTCCTGCTGGTTGATCAGCAACTGGAACTGGTTGGCGCCCTGGGGCGACAGGCTCAGGCTCAGCCACGCCACCAACAGCGCGACCACCGTGGCCGGGAAAAGCGTCATGCGAAACAGGCGTTGCTGGCTCATGCCGGTGGCCGAGAGCACGGTCATCTCGCTGTCCAGGTACAGGCGGCCGTAGGCCAGCAGGATACCGAGGAACAAGCCCAGCGGCAGGATCAGTTGCAGGAAGCCCGGCAGGCGGAACCCCATGATCAGGAACAGGGAGCCCGGGTCCAGGGCACCGGAAGCCGCCTGCGCAAGGTATTTGATGAAGCGCCCGCTCATGATGATGACCAGCAGCACGGCGCTGACCGCGCTCAGGGTCAGCAGGACTTCGCGGGATAGATAACGAAAGACGATCACACCAGACACTCCAGGATTGTCAGGCTAGGGTTTGCACGAAAAGTGCCTGCGCGACTTTTCAGACAAAAACCTAAGGTGGCCAAACAAGCGAACAGATCGAGCCGGCCCACCACAGCGCGCCGCCGAAAAAAGAGCCGCATTATCCTGTGATTGGAGGCGCCTGTCACTTCGCACGCTTTAAGCCGCTGCTTAAAGCCGTGAAGTTAGCGTCGCCGAGGGTTGTCAGGCTCGGGCGCCGGGGTTCAAACTGCGGCCTTTGTCGCCGGCGCGACCGTGACTGCTTCACTCAGGACTGTGGCGAGCGAGCTTGCTCCCTCGCCACAGTCAGCGCCTGGCATCTTGACCAATCACTCAGGGATCCGGACATGGAACTGGTTGTAAAAAGCGTCAGCCCAGAAACGTTGAAAACCGCCACACTGGTGGTTGCCGTCGGCGAAAACCGCAAGCTCGGCGTCGTCGCCATCCAGCTCGACGCCCTGAGTGGCGGCGCCATCTCGGCGGTGCTCAAGCGCGGCGACCTGGCCGGCAAGGTCGGCCAGAGCCTGTTGCTGCACAGCCTGCCCAACCTCAAGGCCGAGCGCGTGCTGCTGGTGGGCGTGGGCAAGGACACCGAGCTGGGCGACCGTCCCTTCCGCAAGATCATCGCCGCAGCGCTGGGCACTCTCAAGGGCCTGGGCGGCGGCGAAGCCACCCTGGCGCTGGACGAACTGGTGGTCAAGGGCCGCGACAGCTACGGCAAGAACCGCCTGTTGGCCGAGACCCTGGTGGACGGCGACTATCAGTTCGAGCGTTTCAAGAGCCAGAAGGCCGAACCGCGCGCCCTGAAGAAAATCACCCTGCTGACCATCAAGGCTGCCCAGGCCGAGGTCCAGCGCGCCGTGACCCACGCCACCGCGATCGCCAACGGCATGGCCTTCACCCGCGATCTGGGCAACCTGCCGCCGAACATCTGCCACCCGACGTTCCTCGGCGAACAGGCCAAGGCCCTGGGCAAGGAATACAAGGCCCTGAAGGTCGAAGTCTTCGACGAGAAGAAGATCAAGGACCTGGGCATGGGTTCGTTCTACGCCGTCGGCCAGGGCAGCGCCCAGCCGCCGCGCCTGATCGTCATGCAATACAACGGCGGCAAGAAATCCGAGAAGCCGTATGCGCTGGTCGGCAAGGGCATCACTTTCGACACCGGCGGCATCAGCCTCAAGCCGGGCGCCGGCATGGATGAGATGAAGTACGACATGGGCGGCGCCGCCAGTGTGTTCGGCACCCTGCGCGCCGTGCTCGAACTGCAACTGCCGATCAACCTGGTGTGCATCCTGGCCTGTGCCGAGAACATGCCGAGCGGCACCGCTTCGCGCCCAGGCGACATCGTCACGACGATGAGCGGCCAGACCGTCGAGATCCTCAACACCGACGCCGAAGGCCGCCTGGTGCTGTGCGACGCCCTCACCTACTCCGAGCGCTTCAAGCCGCAGGCGGTGATCGACATCGCGACCCTGACCGGCGCCTGCGTCGTCGCCCTCGGCGCCCATACTTCCGGGCTTCTGGGCAACAACGACGAGCTGATTGGCCAACTGCTCAACGCCGGCCAACTGGCCGATGACCGCGCCTGGCAACTGCCGCTGTTCGATGAGTACCAGGAACAACTGGACAGCCCGTTCGCCGACATCGCCAACATCGGTGGCCCGAAAGCCGGGACCATCACCGCAGCGTGCTTCCTGTCGCGCTTCACCAAGAACCTGAACTGGGCGCACCTGGACATCGCCGGCACGGCCTGGACCAGCGGCGGCAAGGACAAGGGCGCCACCGGTCGTCCAGTGCCCCTGCTGACCCAATACCTGCTGGACCGCGCCAAGGCCTGACACCAATGACCGTCGCCGGCGTTGCCCACGGGTGACGCCGGCAGCGGCTCAGGAACCGCAATGACCAAAGTCGATTTCTATATCCTGCCCAGTGCCGATCCATCGGCACGGCTGGATTTTGCCTGCAAGCTCACGGAAAAGGCCTGGCGCATGGGCCACCGCATCTACCTGCATTGCAGCGATGCCGCCCAGCGCGACGACCTCGATGCGCGCCTGTGGGCCTTCAAGGGCGAAAGTTTCGTGCCCCACGGCCCGGCCGAGAGCGAGCCCGAAGGGCTGATCGTCCTGGGGTTGGGGACCGATTGCGGCCAGCATCAGGACCTGCTGGTCAACCTCGACCTGAAAGTACCGGCCTTCGCCTCGCGCTTCGCCCGGGTGGCGGAAGTGGTGGTGGAAGACCCGGCCATCCGGCAAGCCGCGCGGGAGAGTTTCCGTTTCTACCGCGAACAGGGCTATCCTCTGCAAGACCACCGTTTACAGCGACTCTGAGCCTACGATGGACACTCCAAAACCACCGCAAAAGCCCGCGCACCTGCTGGATGACCTCGAGTCGATCCGCCAGTTGCTCGGCGACGACAACCTGCAGCCGCCGCTGTTGACCGACACCGTCGTGCATGAGCCTGCGCACGAAGAACAGATCCCGCTGCTGTTCGACCCGATCAACGGCCAACCCGAACCCCAGCCCGCTGCCAAGGCCGAGCCCAAGGGGCCTGATGCCTTGCTGCACCTGGACAGCGAACTGCGCGCCGCCGCGCAACTGATCCTGCAAGACGTCATCGACGACTTCGCCCCGCACATCGAGACCGAGCTCAAACGTCGCCTGGATGCCAGGATGGAGCGGCTGCTCGCCGCAGCTACAAGCGCCAAGCTTTAAGCCGCAAGTAAAAGCAAAAGCAAAAGCCAGCTTCTCCTCTTGCAGCTTGCAGCTTATAGCTTGCCTCTGCCCGCAGGGCTATACTTGCCGGCTTTTCCTGAATAAATGCCAATAGGGTCCCGCCGCGCATGGATAAGACCTACCAGCCGCACGCCATTGAAACTTCCTGGTACAACACCTGGGAGTCCGAGAATTATTTCGCTCCGCAAGGCGCGGGCGATTCCTACACCATCATGATCCCGCCGCCGAACGTCACCGGCAGCCTGCACATGGGCCACGGTTTCAACAACGCGATCATGGACGCCCTGATCCGTTTCCGTCGCATGCAGGGGCGCAACACCCTGTGGCAGCCGGGCACCGACCACGCCGGTATCGCCACGCAGATGCTGGTGGAGCGCCGCCTCGAAGCCCAGGGCCAGAATCGCCATGACCTGGGCCGCGAAAAATTCCTCGAGAAGGTCTGGGAATGGAAGGATGAGTCCGGTGGCAACATCAGCCGCCAGATCCGCCGCCTCGGCTCGTCCGTGGACTGGAGCCGCGAGCGCTTCACCATGGACGACGGCCTCTCGGAAGCGGTGAAGGAAGCCTTCGTGCGCTTGCACGAGGACGGGCTGATCTATCGCGGCAAGCGCCTGGTCAACTGGGACACCAAGCTGCACACCGCCATTTCCGACCTCGAAGTGGAGAACCATGACGAGAAAGGTTTCCTGTGGAACCTGAAGTACCCATTGGCCGACGGCGCGAAGACCGCCGAAGGCAAGGATTACCTGATCGTCGCCACCACCCGTCCGGAAACCATGCTGGGCGACTCGGCCGTGGCGGTGAACCCGAACGACGAGCGCTACAAGGCCCTGATCGGCCAGTTCGTGGAACTGCCTCTGGTCGGCCGTCGCATCCCGATCATCGGTGACGATTACTGCGACCCCGAGTTCGGCACCGGCTGCGTGAAGATCACCCCGGCCCACGACTTCAACGACTACGAAGTCGGCAAGCGCCACAACCTGCCGCTGCTCAATATCTTCGACAAGAACGCCAACGTCCTGCCGGCTGCCCAGGTGTTCAACCTCGACGGCACGTTAAACGAAAGCATCAACGGCCAGATCCCGGCCGAATACGCCGGCCTCGACCGCTTCGAAGCGCGCAAGCAGATCGTCGCGGCCTTCGAAGCCGCCGGCCTGCTGGTCAGCGTCGACGATCACGCCCTGAAGGTGCCCAAAGGCGACCGCTCCGGCACCGTCATCGAGCCGTGGCTGACCGACCAGTGGTACGTGTCCACCAAGCCTTTGGCTGAGCCGGCGATTGCCGCGGTCGAAGACGGTCGTATCCAGTTCGTGCCCAAGCAATACGAAAACATGTACTTCTCGTGGATGCGTGACATCCAGGACTGGTGCATCAGCCGCCAGCTGTGGTGGGGCCACCGTATTCCGGCCTGGTATGACGAGTCGGGCAAGGTCTATGTCGGCCGCGACGAAGCCGAGGTGCGCGCCAAGCACAACCTCGGGCCGGACGTGGCCCTGCAACAGGACAACGACGTCCTCGACACCTGGTTCAGCTCGGGCCTGTGGACGTTCTCGACCCTGGGCTGGCCGCAGCAGACCGAGTTCCTGAAGAAATTCCACTCCACCGATGTGCTGGTCACCGGCTTCGACATCATTTTCTTCTGGGTTGCCCGGATGATCATGCTGACCATGCACCTGGTGAAGAACGAGGACGGCACGCCGCAGGTGCCGTTCAAGACGGTCTACGTCCACGGCCTGGTGCGCGATGGCCAGGGTCAGAAGATGTCCAAGTCCAAGGGCAACGTCCTGGACCCATTGGACATCATCGACGGCATCGACCTGGAAGCGCTGGTGGAGAAACGCACCACCGGCCTGATGCAGCCGACTCCAAAACTGCTGAAGAAAATCGAGAAGCAGACCCGCGAAGAATTCCCGGACGGCATCGCCAGCTTCGGCACCGACGCGATGCGCTTCACCTTCTGCTCCCTGGCGTCCACCGGTCGCGACATCAAGTTCGACATGGGCCGCGTCGAAGGCTATCGCAACTTCTGCAACAAGATCTGGAACGCCGCGCGCTACGTGCTGGACAAAGGCGAAGACTGCGGCCAGAACGGCGAAGCCTATGAGCTGACCCTGGCCGATCGCTGGATCATTTCGCAGCTGCAACGCACCGAAGCCGAAGTGACCCGCCAGTTGGAACAGTTCCGCTTCGACCTGGCCGCGCAGGCCCTGTACGAGTTCATCTGGAACCAGTACTGCGACTGGTACCTGGAACTGTCCAAGCCAGTGCTGTGGGACGAGAACGCCCCGATCGAGCGCCAGCGCGGCACCCGTCGCACCCTGGTGCGCGTGCTGGAAGTGGCGTTGCGCCTGGCGCATCCGTTCATGCCGTTCATCACCGAGGAAATCTGGCAGCGCGTCGCACCGCTGGCCGGCGCCGAAGGCAAGACGATCATGCTGCAACCTTGGCCGGTGGCCAATGAAACCCGCATCGATCCAGCGGCCGAAGATGACATCGAGTGGCTCAAGACCTTCATGCTGGGCCTGCGCAACATCCGCGCCGAAATGAACATCGGTCCGGGCAAGCCGCTGACCCTGTTCCTGAACAACGCCAACGCCGAAGACCTGCGCCGCCTCAATGAGAACGAAGCGCTGCTCAAGAAACTGGCGAAGCTCGAATCGGTGACCGTTCTGGCCGCCGGCGAAGAAGCGCCCCTGTCGGCCACCGCCCTGGTCGGCGAGATGGAAGTGCTGGTGCCAATGGCCGGCCTGATCGACAAGGCTGCCGAACTGGCGCGCCTGGACAAGGAAATCGGCCGTCTCAAGGGCGAAGTGCAGCGCGTCGGCGGCAAGCTGTCCAACGCCGGCTTCGTCGACAAGGCCCCGGCCGACGTCATCGAGAAGGAGCGGGCCAAACTGGCCGAGGCCGAACAGGCCTTGGGCAAGCTGGCCGAACAGCACGCGCGGATTGCCAGCCTGTAACGGCGGTTCGCTATGAAAAGGGAGGTCCTATCGGACCTCTTTTTTTATGCCCGGCACTTTCTATCAGACGATGAAGATTCATTGTGGGAGCGGGCTTGCCCGCGAAAGCGCCGGATCAGACAGCCCATTGGTTAACTGACACACCGCCTTCGCGAGCAAGCCCGCTCTCACATTTAATCGGCGCAAGCCTCAAGACCAGGCTGGATGTGGGACAATGCCCGCCACTTTTTGAGCCACCCCCGAATCGACTCGCCCATGACCGCCCCTCGCACGCCCAAACCTGCCCGCCAAAAGCCCAAGCCCGCCACCGAGGCCAAGACCGTGGCGCCACGGGAGAAGGCCAGCCTGCACCCGCGCAACCGCCACCAGGGCCGTTATGACTTTGCGGCGCTGATCAAGTCCACGCCCGAGTTGGCCAGGTTCGTGATCCTCAACCCCTACGGCAAAGAGAGCATCGACTTCGCCAGCCCCGAAGCCGTGCGGGTGTTCAACCGGGCGCTGCTCAAGTCCTTCTATGGCATCGCCCATTGGGATATCCCCGCCGACTACCTGTGCCCGCCGGTGCCCGGGCGGGCGGACTATGTGCATTTCCTGGCCGACCTGCTGGCCAGCCATAACGACGGTGAAATCCCCCGTGGAGCGGCGGTGAAGGTGCTGGACATCGGCACCGGTGCCAACTGCATTTACCCGCTGGTCGGCTACAGCGATTACCGCTGGCATTTCCTCGGCTCGGAGATAGACCCCACGGCCATCGCCTCGGCCAAGGCCATCGTGCAAGCCAACGGGTTGAACAAAGTCATCCAACTGCGCCAGCAAACCCAGCGCAAGCAGATTTTGCTCGGCCTGCTCGACGACGCCGAGCGCTTTGACCTGACGATGTGCAACCCGCCCTTCCACGCCTCCCTGGAGGAAGCCACCCGCGGCAGCCAACGCAAGTGGCGGGCACTGGGCAAGGCGGATCCCAAGCGCAAGCTACCGGTGCTGAACTTCGGCGGCCAGGCGGCCGAATTGTGGTGCGAAGGTGGGGAAGCGCGTTTCGTCACGCAACTGATCAGCGAAAGCGCCCAGGTGGCCAGGCAGGTGCTGTGGTTCAGCACCCTGGTGTCGAAGGCGTCGAACCTGCCGGCGATCCAGGCCGCGCTGAAAAAGGCCGGCGCGCGGCACAGCCAGGTGGTGGAAATGTCCCAAGGGCAGAAACAGAGCCGCTTCGTGGCCTGGACGTTTCAGGACGAGGCGCAACAACAGGCCTGGCGCCAGGCGCGCTGGCTGCGCAAGCAATAAGACATCAGGGTCGCGATGCCAGGCTGATTGGCTTTTTCAAGGCAATAAAAAACCGTGCCCGGATCGCTCCTTGGCACGGTTCTACTTGCAGCGGTCTTACTTGTTGACCGCGTCGGTCAGGCCTTTGGCCACAACCAGCTTGATCACTTTCTTGGCAGCGATTTCGATGGCAGCGCCAGTCGAAGGGTTGCGGCCGGTACGGGCAGGACGCTCGGTGACTTTCAGCTTGCCAACGCCTGGCAGAGTGAGTTCGCCGCCGTTTTCCAGCTGATCGGCAACGATTTGGCCCAGTTGGTCCAGCAGTGCACGCACGGTGGTTTTCGGCGCGTCTACGGCTTCAGCCAGATCAGCGATCAGTTGGTCTTTAGTAAGAGCCATGTAGTGTTCCTTCCCTATCAAATTCATATGGATTGCAGAGTGCAGTGTCAGCCATCGAGCCCGATCCATCTTGATCAGGCACCCTCGGCAATCACCGCGACGGATCGGGGTAATAGATGCCAAAAACCGGGTTTGGTTCGACCTGACAAATGCTGAATGCACGCTTAACGCAGTGACTTCGCGTAAGACCGGGCAAAACTAGCACAACGCCTGTGAAATATCCGCCTCTAGCTACCCATTTGGTCAGCTTTCTTGCGCTAAAACGGTAAAAAAATGCATATGGGCTGTCGGACGGCTCTGAAAGAGCCTTTGCCGGGTTCCAAAACCAGTGATTGCGGTACACTGAGCCCTTTTTCGGGGAGCGCGCCCTCCTCTCTTTCATCAGCCGAGAAATCCATGCCGATCCGTCACTGCATCGTCCACCTGATCGACAAGAAACCCGATGGCACCCCTGCCGTGCTCCATGCCCGCGACTCCGAGCTGAACGAGTCCACGGCCATCGAGAACATGCTCGCCGACCTCAACGAGAGCTACAACGCCAAGCAAGGCAAGGCCTGGGGCTTTTTCCACGCCGAGTCCGGGGCGCACCCCTTCAGCGGCTGGCTGAAGGAGTACCTGGACGGCGGCAAGGATTTCACCGCCTTCAGTCGCGTGGCGGTGGAGCACCTGCAAAAGCTGATGGAAGAATCCAACCTCTCGGTGGGCGGCCATGTGTTGTTCGCCCATTACCAGCAGGGCATGACCGATTACCTGGCGATCGCGTTGCTGCACCACAGCGAAGGCGTGGCCGTGACCGAGGAGCTGGACGTGACGCCCTCCCGCCACCTGGACCTCGGCCAACTGCACCTGGCGGCGCGGATCAACGTGTCGGAATGGCAGAACAACAAGCAGTCCAAGCAGTACATTTCCTTCATCAAGGGCAAGAACGGCAAGAAAGTCTCGGAGTACTTCCGCGACTTCATCGGCTGCCAGGAAGGCGTCGACGGCCCCGGCGAGACCCGCACCTTGCTCAAGGCCTTCAGTGATTTCGTCGAAAGCGAAGACCTGCCCGAAGACGATGCCCGGGAAAAGACCAAGACCCTGGTGGACTACGCCAGCAGCCAGGCCAAGCTCGGCGAACCGATGGGCCTGGAGGAACTGTCCGAGCTGATCGACGAAGAACGCCCCAAGGCCTTCTACGATCACATCCGCAACAAGGACTACGGCCTGTCACCGGAGATCCCGGCGGACAAGCGCACCCTCAACCAGTTCCGCCGATTCACCGGCCGCGCCGAAGGGCTGTCCATCAGCTTCGAAGCGCACTTGCTGGGCTCCAAGATCGAATACGACGAAGAAGCCGGCACATTGATCATCAAAGGGTTGCCAACGTCCCTGACGGACCAGCTGAAACGGCGAAATTGACGAGTCGGGCGGCCTGATATCCCATCAAGCCCGCTCCTGACCACCGGTCAGGACTGTCAAGGTCTACAGTATCGCCCTCCCTGGCAAATCCATTTTCATAGACGACAGCGCCTCGGCAGAAACACCGCCGAGGCCGTCCTCTGCCAGATTGCTTCAACAGATGGAGCCTATGGAAATGAACCCACTACGCCGCAGCCCTGTTCAACGTCGGCTGATCCAAATCGTCGGCCCGAGCCTGTTGTTCCTGCTCATCGGGACCTATGCCGGTTCCGCTTCAGCCGCGTCCTATCTGTGCAAGTACCATTCGATGCCGGGATTCGTCTTCGTAAAAAACCTCTTCGTGAGCGCATCCAGCACCCAGGACGCACTGACACTGGCCAGGGCGACCTTCAAACAAGAAAGCTTCTATGCCGACTACAACTGGATCACGTGCGAAATTCCTGTCAGCCCATGATCCAGCGCTGAACTGCCTGGGGCGCCGGGCTACTGAGCTGACAGCTTGAACCCCAGCCGCGGAAAGTGCACATGCACCACCCCGGCGCGCTCGTCCTCCCGACGCAGGATCAGCGTTTCCCGCCCGGCGAACACCAGCTCCCCCGCCACCGGATCAACACCGTAGTCGGTCGCGGCAATCGCCACCCGTTGCCCCAGGGCAAATCCGTTCGGCTCCTCGAACGACTCCTCCGGCAAGGCTGCCGGCGTTGCATTCCGGGCGACGTCGAGGGCCTGTTCGGCACTCATTTCGCTCGCTGCCCCATGGCCGAAGCCCAGCACCCGTGCCAGCCACGCCGACACCGCCGGATACGCGTCCACCAACGGCGAGGTCACCGGGGTGCCCTTGAGGAACCACAGCGGATGGGCCATGGCGAAGTCGGCGATCGAGGGCTCCCCCAACAGGAAGTCGCCTTCCTCGCGCTGCAACTGCTGCTCGAGGCGCGCCATGATCGTTGGCCACTGATGCTTGGCCTGCTCGGCCGCCAGACGCGTGGCACTGCCGCCACTGAACAGTCCGGCACGATCGGCGATGAACGCCTTGATCGCCTCGGGCGACAACTTGGCGAAGCGCATGGCAATCGACTCGGGCTGGAACACCAGGCTCACCGCATGCTGGAACACCACCGAGTCGGCCCACGCGGCGAAAGATGCCGCGATCATTTCGCGGCCCTCGGGGAACAACGCCGGCGAAGCCTTTTCCTGCTCCAGCCGGCGAGCGATCAGGGACGTGTCGCAATAGACATCGGCGCCGACCTGCAACACAGGCGTCTTGCGGTAGCCCCCTGTCAATGCCGTGAGGTCAGGCTTGGGCATCATCGGCGGGATGTGCACCGAGCGCCAGGACAAGCCCTTGAACCCCAGCAACAGCCGGGCTTTCTCCGCGAAAGGAGACGTCGGGTAATGATGAAGGATCAGCTCTGACATGGAATTGGCCACTGCAGGAATGAGGGCTTGCAGCTTAGCGCGCCACGCAGAAGCAGCCTACTGGCCTGATGAAGGTGTATCAGCGCGGTTGATGCTGGCGACCAGGCATTCCTTGGCGCTTTTCCTGAGCTTCTTGATCAGCCGCTCCTGGCGCAGGGCCTCGCCCTTGTCGCGGCAGGCTTCGGTGTACACCAGCGCCACGGCCGGGCTGGACAGGAAGAAGCGCGCGCCCTTACCGCTTTGATGCTTGGCGAAACGCCGTACCGGGTCATCGCTGATGCCGCAGTACAACGCACCATTGGCCGCCCGCACCAGGTAGACGAACCAGGGCTTGCCCGGTTCGGTGGGGCCTTGTGCAGGCAACTCGGAAAGTTCGTTGGCGGTCGTCAAGGGATGTTCAACAGGTGCGCAAAAACAAACCGCGATCTTATCAGCGACTGGCCTGGAAGGCTCGCAACCCTTTGAGGGCCTGGGCCCGGACCGCATTGCGCACCAGTGGCGTCCAGCCCAGCAACAGGCCCTTGGCGCCCAGCGCCTGGCGGGACCAACGCCACAGGTCGAAACTGTCGTGATGCTCGCAGATCTTGCCATCGCGGAAAACGAAACGCGCCTGGATGTCGTTGATCACGATGTTGCCGGTCTGGCTGAACAGGTAGGTGGCCACCCAGTGGGCGCCGCCGGTGCGGTCATCGCTGCGCACGCTGTCGAAGGTCAGGGAAAAGTCCTTGGCCCGCGTGGTGAGCATGCGCCACATGTCGCCCGCGTCACGACCACGCAGCTCACCGAACGCCGGGTCACTGAACACCACGTCGTCGGTGTAGCAGGCGCTCATGGCTTCGGCGTCCAGTCGCTGGAAGGCCTGATAAAAACGGGTGATCAGGGCGTTGTGGGCATCACTCATGGACAGACTCCGGCATTCGTTTGAATAGAGGTGCACGATAATCTGCCTCGGCGACGAAGACTATCGTCATTCGCCATGAAAATGACATCAACGAAGCCCGGTGACCCGTTCGCTGCTGACGCCGACGTACCGCGCCCGGCCTGCGCCGATACCGGCGATCATCGCGCCCAGGCCCACCAGGCCGAAGATCCAGCCCAGGGCGTTCCAGCCGCCGGTCAGGTCATGGACCACGCCCACCGCGAACGGCCCCAGCGATGCCAGCGTGTAACCGAAGCCTTGGGCCATGCTGGAAAGGTTCGCCGCCACGTGGGCGTCCCGCGAACGCAGGACGAT
This sequence comes from Pseudomonas sp. MS646, assembly GCF_036693845.1. Classification (NCBI taxonomy): domain Bacteria; kingdom Pseudomonadati; phylum Pseudomonadota; class Gammaproteobacteria; order Pseudomonadales; family Pseudomonadaceae; genus Pseudomonas; species Pseudomonas sp. MS646. Next base: position 1,183,659 of record NZ_CP144763.1, on the reverse strand, counting down.
CAGCGTCAGTGCCAGGCTGAACGTCGCGCCCTGCCCCAGCCCCAGCAGGATAGCCCAGCCCCACAAGCCTTCAATGGGCGCATAAAGGCAGCCGAACAGCCCGCCGAGGGTCATGGCCATGACGATCACGATGGCCAGCCGCTGGTCCTGGCCGCGCGTGGCCAGCCACGGAGCGGCCAGGGAGCTGACCAACTGGACGATGACCGAGCCGGACAGCACCAGGCCGGCCTGGGTCGGGCTCAGACCGCGCCCGATGAGGATCGACGGCAACCAGCCGAACACGATGTAGGCCAGGGACGATTGCAGGCCCATGTACAAGGTCACTTGCCAGGCCAGCGGATCGCGCAACAGACCGCGGACCCGATACGCCACCTGATGGGCGCCGTGCTTCTGACCCACTTGCGGCAGCCAGAAGACCGCGGCCAGCAGGGCTGGCACTGCCCAGAAGCCAAGGCCCAGGGCCCAGCGGTGGTCCAGGTGTTCACTCAACGGCACGGTGGCCCCGGCGGCCATCGCCGCTCCCAGGCACAGCGCCATGGTGTAGACACCGGTCATGGTGCCGGCCTGCCTGGCGAAGTCACGCTTGACGATACCCGGCAGCAGCACGCCGATCACACCGATGCTGGCACCCGCCAAGAGGCTGCCGACGAACAATCCGACCTGACCGAACGAACTGCGCAAGACGATTCCCCCGGCCAGCGTCAGCAGGATCCCCAACACCACGCGCTCCGCCCCGAACCGTCGCGCCAGCACCGGCGCCAGCGGCGCGAACAGGCCCAGGCACAACACCGGCAGCGTCGTCAGCAGACCGGCCTGGGCCGCCGACAGGCCAAGGCTTGCGGACACCTCGCTAAGCAGCGGCGCCATGCTCGACAGCGCCGGACGCAGGTTCAGCGCCACCAGGATCAGGCCGAGCAGCAACAGCCAAGGGCGGCGCACCAACGGATGGCTCCGTTGGGTCTGCTCGTCGTCGGCTTCGGCGTCGATCAGCATTTCTTCGAGTTCAGCGGCGTGCCGGGGCGTCGTCGAGGGGCGGTGGTCAAGCGGATGACGGGACATGGAAAGCTCGGTTTCAGGGTTCATGGATCAATTGCCGGCAGGGACTTGGCCCATTGCGGATCAAGTCGAACACAGATTGATGACGAGGAACGATGTGGGGGCGCCGGCGCGATTGCGCACCGATCACGCTACAAAAATAGCGGTACAACCCGCTGGGCGCCGTATGGCGGCGGTGAAATCACAAACTGAATTTTCTGACATGTTAGTCAGCTTTATGTAGTACGGCAACCGCCTATGGCGATGGGGGAGGGAAATTAAGTATGCGCTTGCTCGACCGCGACCCGCACGCGGTACAAAAAACAAACCCGGAGCAGTGTCCGGGTTCATTTCAGCGCCTGGGACCGATCAATGCAGGATCTGGCTCAGGAACAGCTTGGTGCGGTCGTTCTGCGGGTTGTCGAAGAAGTCGTTCGGCGCGGCCTGCTCGACGATCTCACCCTTGTCCATGAAGATCACGCGGTTGGCCACGGTGCGGGCGAAGCCCATTTCGTGGGTCACGCACAACATGGTCATGCCGTCTTCGGCCAGGCCGATCATGGTGTCGAGTACTTCCTTCACCATTTCCGGGTCGAGGGCCGAGGTAGGCTCGTCGAACAGCATGATCTTGGGCTTCATGCACAGGGCACGGGCGATGGCCACACGCTGTTGCTGGCCGCCGGAGAGCTGGCCCGGGTACTTGTGCGCCTGCTCTGGAATGCGTACGCGCTCCAGGTAATGCATGGCGATTTCCTCGGCCTTGCGCTTGGGCATCTTGCGTACCCACATCGGCGCCAGGGTGCAGTTCTGCAGGATGGTCAGGTGCGGGAACAGGTTGAAGTGCTGGAACACCATGCCGACTTCACGGCGGATCGCTTCGATCTGCTTGAGGTCGTTGGTCAGTTCCACGCCATCGACCACGATGCGGCCCTGCTGGTGCTCTTCCAGGCGGTTGAGGCAGCGGATGGTGGTGGACTTGCCGGAGCCCGACGGGCCGCACAGCACGATACGCTCGCCCTGCTTGACGTTCAGGTTGATGTCTTTCAACACGTGGAACTGGCCGTACCACTTGTTGACGCCCTGCATCTGAATAATGCCTTCAGGGCTCACAGGCTTTTTGATTGCTTCACTCATGAGTCAACTCCTAACGCTTGTGGCCTGTGTCGAGCTTGCGTTCCAGATGCATGGAATAGCGCGACATACCAAAACAGAAAATCCAGAACACCAGGGCGGCGAACACGTAGCCTTCAGTGGCCATGCCCAGCCATTTCGGGTCGGCGGCGGCTTGTTTCACACTGTTGAGCAGGTCGAACAGGCCGATGATGATCACCAGGCTCGTGTCCTTGAACAATGCGATGAAGGTGTTGACGATGCCCGGGATCACCAGCTTGAGGGCTTGCGGCAGGATCACCAGGCCCATGCTGCGCCAGTAACCGAGGCCCATCGCCGCGGCCGCTTCGTACTGCCCCTTGGGAATGGCCTGCAGGCCGCCGCGCACCACTTCGGCCACGTAGGCCGACTGGAACAGGATCACCCCGATGAGCGCCCGCAGCAGCTTGTCGAAGTTCATGCCCTCGGGCAGGAACAGCGGCAGCATCACCGACGACATGAACAGCACCGTGATCAACGGCACACCACGCCAGAACTCGATGAAGGTGACGCAGACCACGCGGATCGCCGGCATGTTCGAACGCCGGCCCAGGGCCAGGACGATACCCAGCGGCAGTGCGCCGGCGATGCCGACCGTGGCGATCACCAGGGTCAGCATCAGGCCGCCCCATTGGCTGGTCGCCACCGCGTCCAGGCCGAACACGCCACCGTGCAGCAGGCACCAGGCAACGATCGGGTACACCACCAGGAAGCTCAGGCCATAGATCGCCTTGCGCGGGAAGCGCGAGATGAACAACGGCGCCGCGCCGATCACTGCCAGCCACACCGTCAGGTCTACGCGCCAGCGCAGTTCCGTCGGGTAATAGCCATACATGAACTGGCCGAAACGCTGCTGGATGAACACCCAGCAGGCGCCTTCCTTGGTGCAGTCGGCGCGGGTAGTACCCACCCAGTTCGCATCCAGGATGGCCCAGTGCAGCAGCGGTGGGATAATCAGGTAGATCAGGTAGAACGCGAACAGGGTCAGCAGCGTATTGATCCAGCTGGAGAACATGTTGGCGCGCACCCATGCCACCACACCGATGCTGTTGCTCGGTGGCGGCATGTCAGGCTTGAAAGTATGGGATGTCATGCGCGTTTCCTCACCGCTCGATCAGCGCAATGCGCTTGTTGTACCAGTTCATCAGCAGGGAAATGCTGATACTGATCGCCAGGTACACACTCATGGTGATCGCAATCACCTCGATGGCCTGGCCGGTCTGGTTCAACACCGTGCCGGCGAACAGCGACACCATTTCCGGGTAACCGATACCGGCCGCCAGGGAGGAGTTCTTCGCCAGGTTCAGGTATTGGCTGGTCAACGGCGGAATGATCACGCGCAAGGCTTGCGGGATGATCACCTTGCGCAGGGTCGGACCGTTGCGCAGGCCCAGCGAGCGCGCCGCTTCGGTCTGTCCGTGGCTGACCGACTTGATGCCCGAGCGCACGATCTCGGCGATGAACGCCGCGGTGTATACCGTCAAGGCCAGGGTCAAGGCCAGCAGTTCCGGGATCAGCACCCAGCCGCCGACGAAGTTGAAGCCCTTGAGCTGCGGCATTTCCCAATGCACCGGCGCACCGAACAGCAGCGCGCTCAAGGCCGGGATTACCAGGAACAGCGCCAGGCCGGCCCAGAACTTGTGGAACGGCTCGCCGGTCGCGTCGAAACGCTTGTTGGCCCAGCGGGCCATCAGCACGATAGCGACGATCGCCAGCACCACGCTGACCACGAACGGCCAGAACCCGTCCGCCACCAACGCGGCCGGCATGTTCAAGCCCCGGCTGCTGACAAAGAAAGTGTCGCCGAAGTTATGGGCAGCCCGCGGCCCCGGCATGCTCAGGAATACCGCGAAGTACCAGAACAGGATTTGCAGCAGCGGCGGAATGTTGCGGAAAACCTCCACGTAGACGGTCGCCAGCTTGGAGATGATCCAGTTCTGCGACAAGCGTGCGACACCGATGATGAAGCCGAGGATGGTCGCCAGGATCACGCCGATGAAGGTCACCAGCAGCGTGTTGAGCAAACCGATCACGAAGACGCGGGCATAGCTGTCCGCTTCGGTGTAGTCGATCAGGTGTTGGGCAATGCCGAAGCCGGCACTGCGTTCCAGGAAGCCGAAACCGGAGGTGATGCCCCGGTGTGCCAAGTTGGTCTGCGTGTTATCGAACAGGTACCAGCCCAGCGCGATGACCGCCACGACCGTGACGATCTGAAATACCCACGCACGCACTTTTGGATCGCTGAGGCTGAGCCTCTGCTTTGGTGCGCCGATTGAATTTTGCATGAAGTGCCCCGCAAAGAATGGAACAGAACATCACCCGGTGGTTGGCCCACCGGGTGATAGAACCATCAGCGCACTGGTGGTGCGTATTGAATGCCGCCAGCGTTCCACAGCGCGTTCAGGCCGCGGTCGATTTCAAGCGGAGTGCTCTTGCCCAGGTTGCGCTCGAACATTTCACCGTAGTTGCCAACTTGCTTGACGATCTGGACGACCCAGTCCTTCGGCAATTTCAGGTCCTTACCGTACTCACCGTCAGCGCCCAGCATACGAGCGACGTCCGGGTTCTTGGTGGACTTGGCTTCGGCCTCGACGTTCTTCGAGGTCACGCCGGCTTCTTCAGCGTTGAGCAGTGCATAGCCTGTCCAACGCACGATGGCCAGCCACTCGTCGTCGCCGTTACGTACGACCGGGCCCAGGGGTTCCTTGGAAATGGTTTCCGGCAGAACGACGTAGTCCTTCGGCGAGGCCAGCTTGCTGCGCTGGGCGAACAGCTGGGATTTGTCGGAAGTCAGCACGTCGCAACGACCGGATTCCAGCGACTTGGCGCTTTCGTCGGAGGTGTCGAAGGTGATCGGGGTGTACTTCAGGCCGTTGGCGCGGAAGTAGTCGGACACGTTCAGCTCGGTGGTGGTACCGGCCTGGATGCAGATGGTTGCACCGTCCAGTTCCTTGGCGCTCTTCACACCCAGCTTGTTGTTGGCCAGGAAGCCGATGCCATCGTAGTAGGTGATGAAGCCTGAGAATTTCAGGCCCATGCCCGCGTCACGGGAGCTGGTCATGGTGGAGTTGCGCGAGAGCACGTCGATTTCGCCCGATTGCAGCGCGGTGAAGCGCTCCTTGGCGTTCAACTGGCTGAACTTGACCTTGCTTGCATCGCCGAATACGGCAGCGGCCACGGCACGGCAGAAGTCGGCGTCGATACCGACGATCTTGCCGGTCGAATCAGGCACCGAGAAACCCGGCAGGCCATCACTCACACCGCATTGCACGAAACCCTTCTTCTGTACCGCGTCCAGGGTCGCACCCGCCTGCGCGAAACCGCTGACACCGAGCACAGCTGCTGCAGTCACGACAGCCAGGGTGGATTTCAGTAACTTCATTCAAACCTCCAGTTTTGCTCTTGTTGTGTCGGAGCTTGAGTCCTGTCGCACCCTTTTGAGGCATTGCCGACCCTTGTTGGCTTTTTTTAGGGTCAACCGACGTCTGGACCTTCGCTATGAGTCTATTAATGAGAACGTCCACCAGCAGTGGTCATGCCACTTCTCACCAATCGGCCGAACGGGCTGTAGCCCTTCACGTTCGCGAAGCCCGTAGCGGCTATTGGCGAACATCCATCACCGGATTTCTGATATCCCATGCGTCGCGTCAAGCTGATAGTGTTACCGCGCAGCGTAAGAATCATCACTCAGGCATCCTCATAGCAAAGCCCGTACCAGACCGCTGCGCTTGGTCCTTGTAAAACACGTCAAGACAAAAAGTTGTAAGTTTGCGACATCTAATTAACTGAGACACCGGACGCGCACCGTAACAATGCACTGATAGGGCGCACCCGCACAGATTTGGAGCACCGCCATGACCGACCCCTTGATTCTCGAGCCCAGCGGCACCGCAGACGCGTGCGTTATCTGGCTCCACGGCCTGGGCGCCGATCGCTTTGATTTCCTGCCAGTGGCCGAAATGCTGCAACAAAGCCTGCTCACCACGCGTTTCGTTCTACCCCAGGCGCCGACCCAGCCAGTAACGATCAACGGGGGCTACGCGATGCCCAGTTGGTACGACATCCGCGCGCTGAGCCCGGCGCGGGCCATCGACGAACAGCAACTGGAAGTCTCGGCACAACGGGTCATCGACCTCGTCGAAACCCAGCGAGCCGGCGGAATAGACGCCTCGCGGATTTTCCTGGCGGGGTTCTCCCAGGGCGGCGCGGTGGTCTACCACACGGCGTTCGTGAAATGGCAGGGCCCGTTGGGCGGCGTGATCGCCCTCTCCACATATGCCCCGACGTTCGGCGACGAACTGCAATTGTCGGCCAGCCAGCAACGCATTCCCGTGCTGGCGCTGCACGGGCAGTACGACGAAGTGGTGCTCAACCCGATGGGGCGCACCGCCAAGGAGTATTTGAAGCAGCATGGTGTCACCGTGACATGGCAGGAATACCCAATGGGCCACGAAGTGTTACCCGAAGAGATTCGTGACATTGGCCATTGGCTGGCCGAGCGCTTGCGCTAAGAGGCACATCGTCACGCCAGGCCGTTGACGAACCCACTACGCCGCGCCCGTTTCTTGCATTACACTGGCCGGCGTACATTCCTTAACCAATCGATGAGATGACCGTGCTCAAAGCACTCAAGAAGATGTTCGGTAAAAGCGAGGCCGAACAGCTCGCGCCTGCCGCCAGCGCGCCTGTCCCCGCCCCGAGCCGTCCCGATGCGCAGCAGCCGCGCCGGACCGCCCCTGTGGCGCAGGAGAAAAAACAGCCGGCGGCGCCATCCGCCGCCAAACCCGTCGCCCCGGCGCCGGAGAAACCACGCAACGAATCCCCCCGGCCACGCCGTGAACGGGCGCCAAAGCCGCCGGTCGTCGCCTGGAAGCTGGAAGATTTCGTCGTCGCCCCCCAGGAAGGCAAGACCCGCTTCCATGACTTCAAGCTGGCCCCTGAACTGATGCATGCCATCCAGGACCTGGGGTTCCCGTATTGCACGCCCATCCAGGCGCAGGTGCTGGGCTACACCCTCGCCGGCAAGGACGCCATCGGTCGCGCCCAGACTGGCACCGGCAAGACCGCCGCGTTCCTGATCTCGATCATCACCCAACTGCTCCAGACCCCGCCGCCCAAGGAACGCTACATGGGTGAACCGCGGGCGCTGATCATCGCCCCGACCCGCGAGCTGGTGGTACAGATCGCCAAGGACGCCGCCGACCTGACCAAGTACACCGGCCTGAACGTCATGACGTTCGTCGGTGGCATGGACTTCGACAAGCAGCTCAAGCACCTCGAAGCCCGCCACTGCGACATCCTGGTGGCCACCCCGGGCCGCCTGCTGGACTTCAACCAGCGCGGCGACGTGCACCTGGACATGGTCGAAGTGATGGTCCTGGACGAAGCCGACCGCATGCTCGACATGGGCTTCATCCCCCAGGTCCGCCAGATCATTCGCCAGACCCCGCCGAAAAGCGAGCGCCAGACCCTGCTGTTTTCCGCCACCTTCACCGATGACGTGATGAACCTGGCCAAGCAGTGGACCACCGACCCGGCCATCGTCGAGATCGAAGCCGAGAACGTGGCCAGCGAAAACGTCGAGCAACACATCTATGCGGTGGCCGGTGCCGACAAGTACAAGCTGCTCTACAACCTGGTCAACGACAACGGCTGGGAACGGGTGATGGTCTTCGCCAATCGCAAGGACGAAGTGCGCCGCATCGAGGAACGCCTGGTGCGCGATGGCGTCAACGCCGCGCAGTTGTCAGGTGACGTGCCGCAACACAAGCGCATCAAGACGCTGGAAGGCTTTCGCGAAGGCAAGATCCGCGTCCTGGTGGCCACCGATGTCGCAGGTCGCGGCATCCACATCGACGGCATCAGCCACGTGATCAACTTCACCCTGCCGGAAGTACCGGACGACTACGTGCACCGGATCGGCCGCACCGGCCGCGCGGGCGCCGAAGGCGTGTCCATCAGCTTCGCCGGGGAAGACGACTCCTACCAGTTGCCGTCCATCGAGGCGCTGCTGGGCCGCAAGATCAGTTGCGAAATGCCACCGACGCATCTGCTGCGCCCGGTCGAGCGCAAGCGCTCCTGAGCCTGCCGCAACAAAAAAACGCAGCCCACCAAGGCTGCGTTTTTTTTGGCTTCAGGTCTTCGCAATTGGACAGGGGCAAAGCTGAGGACGCCTGCTCGCCACGCGCTTGAAAGTCACTGCAAGGAAACGGGCCTGCTCACGACTTCCAGCGATCCGCCGCCGCATGATCGCTGTCCCGGCCCTCGACCCAGCGCGGGCCGTCGGCGGTGTTTTCCTTTTTCCAGAATGGCGCCCGGGTCTTGAGGTAGTCCATGACAAAGGCGCAGGCGTCGAACGCCGCCTGGCGATGGGCGCTGGCGGCCGCGACGAACACGATCGGTTCGCCCGGCTCCAGCGCGCCGATGCGGTGCAGCACCTCCAGCTTGAGCAGCGGCCAGCGTTGCTCGGCCTCGGTGGCGATCTTGCCCAGGGCCTTCTCGGTCATGCCCGGGTAGTGCTCCAGGAACATCCCGGACACATCGAGGCCGTCGTTGAAATCGCGCACGTAGCCGACAAAACTGACCACCGCGCCCACGCCGACGTTGGCCGCGTGCATCGCATTGACCTCGGCCCCCGGGTCGAACGGCTCGGCCTGTACCCGAATCGCCATGGTTCAGCCTCCGGTCACGGTGGGGAAAAAGGCCACTTCGTCACCGTCCGCCAGGGGTTCGTCGAGCTGGCACAGGTCTTCGTTGCGCGCGCACATCAGGTTCTGTTCGCGCAGCACGTCGGCACCGTCACGGCGGGCGAGCAACGCGCGCACATCCTCGACCGTGGCGAACTCACCGTCGACGGTAACCGCTTCCACGCCCAGCGCTTCCCGATAACGGGCAAAGAATTTCACGTTGATTTTCATGAGGCGTCCGCCTGGAAATGACCGCTCTTGCCGCCGAGTTTCTCCAGCACGCGCACGCCTTCGATGGTCATGCCGCGGTCAACGGCCTTACACATGTCATAAATGGTCAGTGCCGCCACGCTGGCGGCGGTGAGGGCTTCCATCTCCACCCCGGTCTGGCCCGACAACTTGCACCGGGCGACGATGCGCACCCGCTCGTGCCCTTCGGCACTGAGCTCGACCTTGACGCTGGTCAGCATCAGGGGATGGCAGAGCGGGATCAGGTCGCTGGTCTTTTTCGCCGCCTGGATACCGGCAATGCGCGCCACGGCAAACACGTCGCCCTTGGGATGACCGCCACTGACGATCATCTGCAGTGTCTCGGGCAGCATGCGCACAAAGGCTTCGGCGGTGGCCTCACGGAACGTCACGGCTTTGTCGGTGACGTCGACCATGTTGGCGCGACCTTGGGAATCGAGATGAGTCAGCACAGGGTTACTCCTGATCGGGAGTGTCGATTGTAAACCCGTGGGTCAGATTCAGGCACGCCTGATTGTCGCACCTGGGGTGCGCTGTAATGCCCCAGACACCGCACATCCCCTTTTTGTGAGCGGGATTGCTCGCGAATGCTGTGGGTCAGTTGCTCAATAGGCGTCTGACACCGCGCTTTCGCGGGCAATCCCGCTCACACAGGTTTTTGTACAGCCGTAAAAAACCGGGCGGCCTGGAGGCCGTCCGGTCTGGTTGGGTTACAGGTGGGATTCGGCGTATTCGGCCAGGATCGAGCGCGGTACGCCTTGCAGGGTGATGTGGACGCCGTTGGGGAAGTCCTTGAAGCGTTCGGTCAGGTACGTCAGCCCCGAGCTGGTGGCGGACAGGTAAGGGGTGTCGATCTGCGCCAGGTTACCCAGGCACACCACTTTGGAACCGGCACCGGCACGGGTGATGATGGTTTTCATCTGGTGCGGGGTGAGGTTCTGGCATTCGTCGATCAGGATCAGGCTTTGCTGGAAGCTGCGGCCCCGGATGTAGTTGAGGGATTTGAACTGCAACGGCACTTTGCTGAGGATGTAGTCGACGCTGCCATGGGTGCTTTCATCATCCATGTGCAAGGCTTCGAGGTTGTCGGTGATGGCCCCCAGCCAAGGCTCCATTTTTTCCGCCTCGGTGCCGGGCAAGAAGCCGATTTCCTGGTCCAGGCCCTGCACGCTGCGGGTGGCGATGATGCGCCGGTAACGCTTGCTGACCATGGTCTGCTCGATGGCGGCGGCCAGGGCCAGGATGGTCTTGCCCGAACCGGCGGCGCCGGACAGGTTGACCAGGTGAATGTCCGGGTCGAGCAAGGCGAACAGCGCCAGGCTCTGGTAGATGTCGCGAGGCTTGAGGCCCCAGGCCTCCTGGTGCAACAGGGGCTCCTGGTGCAGGTCGAGGATCAGCAGCTTGTCGTCCTGGATTTCCTTGATCCAGCCGACAAATCCTTGTTCGTCGATGATGAATTCGTTGATGTGCACCGCCGGCAGGTTGTCGATCAGTTGCACCTGGTGCCAGGTGCGACCGTGATCCTGGCGGGTCTCGACCTTGCTCACCCGGTCCCAGAAGGAGCCGGTCATGGTGTGGTAGCCATTGGGCAACAACGAGACGTCGTCGACCAGTTGGTCGGTGCTGTAGTCCTCCGCCGCGATCCCGCAGGCGCGGGCCTTGAGGCGCATGTTGATGTCTTTGGTGACCAACACCACGGCCTGGTCCTTGTTGCGCGCGTGCAGGTCGATCAACTGGTTGATGATGATGTTGTCGTTCAGGTGTTCAGGCAGCACCAGGTTCGGTTCGGTGCGCTTGCTCATCAGGATCGAGAGCAGGCCCTTGGGACCGCTCTTGCCACGCTGGATCGGCACGCCGAGCTCGACGTCCTCGGGGGAGGCATCGCCCAGGGTCTTGTCGATCAGGCGGATCGCCTGGCGGCATTCGGCGGCCACGCTGTGATGCCCGCTCTTGAGCTTGTCCAGCTCCTCCAGCACGGTCATCGGGATGGCGACGTGGTGTTCTTCGAAGTTCAGGAGCGCGTTTGGATCGTGAATCAATACGTTGGTATCGAGTACATACAGGATTGGCTGGTTGGAGGAAGGGCTACGTCCGTGGTCATCCATACTCGGTCACCTTTGTGGGGGCCATTCGACGCAATACCGTGACAGTGCTGCGCCTCGAGGTAGCCACCGAATTCACCCGCGAGGGTTCAGGTGAACTGCACACAATCTGGGTCTTGGAAGACGCCACCTGTGTTGCAGGTTTCGGCGGTCTGACTTCTTGATACTCCAAAAACCATGACAGGAAAAAGCACTTTGACGCTTTTTTGAAGTTTATTTTTCAGAGTGACGAATAACCCTTGGCGTACCGCCCCGGCACCGTTAAAGTCGGAAGTCCGGTTGCCCTGAATGTCCGCCGCAATTTGCGCCCCGCCCAATGTTTCCGGGCCTTTTCCAGGTTTCAGCGAAACGCTTCCTGACAGTCTTCCCAACCGATCCCGCTTTGCGCCGTCTGCGTCACCAGCCACGGCAGCGCCGTCTTCACCCCCTCCTGCTTGGCATTGAAGTTGATCACCCCATGGCGCCATAACAGCATCAGCGTCAGCGCACGCTGGGCGCTTTGCTCGGGTTTGAGCCGCAAGGTGCTGTCCTGGGGATCGATGTCCCACAGCGCCACTTGCAGGCCCTGTTGCCGGAAGAACCCTTCGGCGTCGCCACGGCGCTGGCCCTGGGGCGGACGGAACAGCGGCACGTAGTTCTCCGGCAACTTGCTCTTGACCAGGTCGACGCTGCGCCGCACCGAATCCTGCCAGTCCTGCCAATAGCTATGGGAACGGAACTCCCAGCCCTGAACCCCCACGCACTGCCCGGAATACAAGCTCTGGAGGCCGTTGACGGCGTGCTCCGCCAGCCGCGCCTCGATATCCTTGCCCAACACGAAGAAGGTGCCGTTCATGTTCGACTTGCGCAGGTAATCCGTCACCCATGGGGTATTGTCCGGCGTCACGTTGGCGCCGCTGTCGAAGGTCAGCAGGAAGAGCCGGTCATGCATGGCTTCGCCGTTGCGCTCGTAATCACCGAACCGCGCAATTTCGCTGCTGGTTTGCGGGAAAAGCGCGGCCTTTCGCAGCAGCTCGTCGCGGTACTGGGTGTGGAAGACCTGGCTCGGCCCGGCCCATTTGTAATAGAACGAACTCTCATCGAGGTGGAACCTGCGCGCCTCTTCGCGCAGCGTCGCCATGTTCTCGACCAGATAACAGAAGGAGGCATCCTGGTCGCAACTGCGTTGGGCAAAGTTGTAGTTGTCCAGCAGCCGCTGCCACAACCGGGTACGAAGCGCGTCCACCGCGGCCATGTTGACCGTACGCAGCCCCAGGTATTGCTTGAGGGCGATTTCATCCATGGCGTCGACGTCCAGCAACACCCGGGCGAACATCAGGATCTCGGCCCGCGAGGCCACGTCGAACAAGGTCGGGCTGGTGAGCTGTTCCGGCCAGGTGCTGCGGTCGAGGGTCGCAATGTCGTTGGGCGCGGCGATGACGCTGCAACTCAACAGCCAGGCCGATAACACAAAGGCGATACGCAAAAGGGATGTCTCCATAACGAAACCCGCGCCGCATCATAGCTGATCCTGGAGCGACGACTTGTCGGCTCCAACCACTTATCTGGACATACCCGCTTTTGTGGCGAGGGAGCTTGCTCGCACAGGGCTGTGAAGCAGCCCCAGGAGTGCCGGCAACCGCTTCGCGCCCGAGCGCGAGCAAGCTCCCTCGCCACAAGAACATGCGGGTTCCAGACCACAACTCGCCTCACACCACCCATCCCCTATTGCCCCTATAGCTGGAGTCCACCCGGACAACCCCCTAGAATCGCCGCACCTTTGAAGGAGACGACTAGATGCTGATGGTGATTTCCCCCGCCAAGACCCTCGACTATGAAACGCCACCGGCCACCGAGCGTTTTACCCAGCCGCAGTACCTGGACCACTCCCAGGAACTGATCGAGCAACTGCGCGAGCTCTCGCCGGCACAGATCAGCGAACTGATGCACGTCTCCGACAAGATCGGTGGCCTCAACGCCGCACGGTTCGGCAGCTGGACGCCGGCCTTCACCCCGGCCAACGCCAAGCAGGCATTGCTGGCCTTCAAGGGCGACGTGTACACCGGCCTCGACGCCCAGAGTTTCGGCGAGGCCGACTTCGACTACGCCCAGCAGCACCTGCGCATGCTCTCCGGCCTGTATGGCCTGCTGCGCCCGCTGGACCTGATGCAGCCCTACCGGCTGGAGATGGGCACGAAGCTGGCCAACGCCCGGGGCAAGGACCTTTATGCGTTCTGGGGCACGCGTATCAGCGAGTGGCTGAACGAAGCCCTGGCCGAACAAGGTGACGATGTCCTGTTGAACCTGGCGTCCAACGAGTACTTCTCGGCGGTCAAGCGCAACGCCCTGAAAGCGCGCGTCATCGACACCGAGTTCAAGGATTTGAAGAACGGCCAGTACAAGATCATCAGTTTCTACGCCAAGAAAGCCCGCGGCCTGATGAGTCGCTTCGTGATCCAGGAACGCATCAACGACCCTGCCGCCCTCAAGCAATTCGATGTACAGGGCTATCGCTTCAACGCCCAACAATCGAGCCCGGACAAACTGGTTTTCCTGCGCGACCATGCTCCGGAATAAAGCATAACTTTATAAGGCCCCCTGATCGGGGGCCTCGATCAACCCCGTACTTGTCATCTTGCTTCCCCTCCCACTTCGTCAGCTTCATGACGCCAACAAATCGTCCACCCCGCAGGCTAACTTTTGTTTCACTCGACACTCGTCAGTTTTTTGCGTAGTGGCACACATTTTTTTCTACCGTAGTGGCACAAAACTATCCACCCCCGCTAACTCCCCATTTATAAAGGGCGAAACGGCGCGTGATATCAAAATGAAAGCAGTGCCATCTTGGATAATATTTCGAAAAATTTCGAAAATCGCGATGAGCGGATCGGAACTATGTGAAATCGCACGGCTCATACCACCGGTAACGATTATCGCCGAACGTGTAGGAGATAACTTACAGACGACGTCGGACGGAGTAACCAAGTTGTCACGGCAACTTAGCGAAACGGTCGCCTAATTGGATCCACCCTTAAAGGATGGGAGATAACGCAACATTACTATCCCCAAAAAGGCCAAGGCTGCGCCCCTACATTGTGCTCACCCGAGCACGGAAGTTTTTGATTTTGTGGGCTTTTCGCCAGAGATCAGAAGTGAAACACCTTTGCACGAGTGTTCCCGACAACGAGGACTGGCTGCATAACAGGGCAGGTCATAACAACAAGGCCGCTTTGCGCACAACTTGAGTGCAATTATTTAGACACTCGGAACTTAGTATGCCTGCACAACGGCATTGTGGCGCCTGCACTCCACACTTCCGAGTGCACGATGACCGCTGAACACTATTAACTCCGGCCATTTATTGGCGTGAAAAACAGAGGTAAATGCGATGCGCATTAGCATATTTGGTTTGGGTTACGTCGGTGCAGTATGTGCCGGTTGCCTGTCTGCACGGGGCCATGACGTAGTTGGCGTAGATGTCGCCAAAGACAAGATCGACATGATCAACGCGGGCAAATCGCCGATTGTTGAACCTGGTCTTGGCGAGCTGTTGGCCCAAGGTATTGAAACAGGTCGACTGCGCGGTACTACCAACTTCGCCGAAGCGATTCGCGATACTGACCTGTCGATGATTTGCGTCGGTACTCCGAGCAAAAAGAACGGCGACCTGGAACTGAACTACATTGAGGCCGTGTGCCGCGAGATCGGTTTCGTACTGCGTGACAAGACCACCCGCCACACTGTCGTGGTCCGCAGCACCGTATTGCCGGGCACCGTCGCAAACGTTGTCATCCCGATCCTGGAAGACTGCTCCGGCAAGAAAGCCGGCGTCGACTTCGGCGTCGCGGTCAACCCTGAATTCCTGCGCGAAAGCACCGCGATCAAGGACTACGACCTGCCACCGATGACCGTGATCGGTGAGTTCGACAAAGCTTCTGGCGACGTCCTGCAATCGCTGTACGAAGAACTCGATGCGCCGATCATCCGCAAGGACATCGCCGTCGCCGAGATGATCAAGTACACCTGCAACGTCTGGCACGCCACCAAGGTGACCTTCGCCAACGAGATCGGCAACATCGCCAAGGCAGTCGGCGTCGATGGCCGTGAAGTGATGGATGTGGTCTGCCAGGACAAGACCCTGAACCTGTCCCAGTACTACATGCGCCCAGGCTTCGCCTTCGGCGGCTCCTGCCTGCCCAAGGACGTTCGCGCCCTGACCTACCGCGCCAGCTCCCTGGACGTGGAAGCGCCATTGCTCAACTCGCTGATGCGCAGTAACGAGTCCCAGGTGCAGAACGCCTTCGACATCGTTTCCAGCCACGAGAAACGCAAAGTCGCCCTGCTGGGCCTGAGCTTCAAGGCCGGCACCGACGACCTGCGCGAAAGCCCGCTGGTCGAGCTGGCGGAAATGCTGATCGGCAAGGGCTACGACCTGCGCATCTACGACAGCAACGTCGAATACGCCCGCGTCCACGGCGCGAACAAGGACTACATCGAGTCGAAGATCCCTCACGTCTCGTCCTTGCTCAACTCCGACTTCGACTCGGTCATCGACAGCTCCGACATCATCATCCTGGGCAACCGTGACGAGAAGTTCCGCGCGCTGACCGAGAACGTACCGGAAGGCAAGCAGGTCATCGACCTGGTCGGCTTCATGTCCAAGGCCACCACGCCGAGTGGCCGGACCGAAGGCATCTGCTGGTAAGTCTGTTTGCCGGCCGGGGCACATCCCGGCCGGCCTTTCGCCTGCCTTAACCCATCGGGCCGCCCACGAGGCCCGCCCGAGATAGAGACGGATGCAGATTATGCACAGGCTAAAGCACGGCCTGCTTCAGGCCGCCGGTTGGCTGTTTTACTTGAGTTTATTGATGGGCATCGCCTTGGCGTTGCCCACGTCCACGTTCGACTCCGAATCCAAGGACTTCATCTTCCTGATCGGCGCCGTGGGCATCTGGCGTTACTCCATGGGCGCAACGCATTTCGTGCGCGGCATGATCTTCCTGTACATCGTCTACCCGCATCTGCGCCGCAAGGTTCGCAAACTGGGCAAGGCCGCCGATCCATCCCACGTGTACCTGATGGTCACCAGCTTCCGGATCGATGCGCTGACCACCGCCCAGGTGTATGGCTCGGTGATTCGCGAAGCCATCGACTGTGGGCTGCCTACCACCGTGGTCTGCTCCATCGTGGAAATGTCCGACGAGCTGCTGGTCAAGAGCCTCTGGGCCCGCATGAACCCGCCAGAGCGGGTCAAGCTGGACTTCGTGCGCATCCCCGGCACCGGTAAGCGCGACGGCCTGGCCTACGGCTTCCGCGCCATCTCCCGCCACCTGCCGGACGACCGCGCGGTGGTCGCCGTGATCGATGGCGACACCGTCCTCGCCGAAGGCGTCGTGCGCAAGACCGTCCCTTGGTTCCAGCTGTTCGGCAACGTCGGCGGCCTGACCACCAACGAGTTCTGCGAAGTGCGCGGCGGCTACATCATGGCCGAGTGGCACAAGCTGCGTTTCGCCCAGCGTCACATCAACATGTGCTCCATGGCCCTGTCCAAGCGCGTGCTGACCATGACCGGTCGTATGTCGGTGTTCCGCGCCACGGTAGTGACCAACCCCGACTTCATCGCCGACGTCGAGAGCGACTCGCTACAACACTGGCGCCTGGGCCGCTTCAAGTTCCTGACCGGCGACGACAAGTCGAGCTGGTTCAGCCTGATGCGCCTGGGCTACGACACCTTCTACGTGCCTGATGCGGCGATCAACACCGTTGAACACCCGCCGGAAAAAAGCTTCATCAAGGCCAGTCGCAAGCTGATGTTCCGCTGGTACGGCAACAACCTGCGGCAAAACTCCCGGGCCCTGGGCTTGGGCATGCGCCGCCTGGGCATGTTCACCTCGGTGGTGCTGTTCGACCAGCGCGTGTCGATGTGGACCTCGCTGCTGGGCCTGACCGTGGCGCTGATCGCCAGCTTCAAGTACGGCACCGCGTTCATCCTGGTGTACCTGCTGTGGATCGGCATCACCCGCCTGATCCTGACGCTGCTGTTGTCGTGCTCCGGTCACCGGATCGGCCCTGCCTACCCGGCGATTCTCTATTACAACCAGATCGTCGGCGCGTTGGTGAAGATCTATGTGTTCTTCCGCCTTGACCAGCAGTCCTGGACCCGCCAGCCCACCTCACTGACCCGTGATCTCGCCAGCTTTCAACGTTGGTTCAACACTTGGTCGTCTCGGACCATGACCTTCTCCGCCGGCAGCATTTTTGTCGCTGTGCTGCTGACGATGGTCTGACCGGACTTGAATGAATTAACTAGGAAATCGCCCCTATGAACACCGCCGTGAACGTCAACGTAGTGCATGAATCCGAAGCCCAGCGCCAGCACGCCCGAGTGAAAATCCCGGCCAAGCTGCGTTTCTTCGGCCCCGACCGCACGCCAATGGAAGTCAAGGTCCTGGACCTGTCCGCTGGCGGCCTTTGCTTCAACGCCGGCCAGATGCCGCTCAAGGTGGGTGAAACCTACAAGGCCCGCCTGCAGTTCGTGATCGACAACCTTGGCCTGGCCATGGACGTGGAATTGCAGATCCGCTCCTTCGACCGCCAGACCGGCCGCACCGGTTGCCAGTTCCAGAACCTGGAGCCACGGGACATCGCCACGCTGCGTCACATCATCACCTCGCACCTGGCCGGCGACATCGTCGGTGTCGGCGACGTGCTGGCGACCTTGCAGCGCGACAACTTCACCAAGGCACGCAAGCAGAAAGACGAAAGCGGCGGCATGAGCGCTTTCGGTCGCCTGCGCGCAGTGACCTTCAGCCTCGGGATCTTCGTCGTCGGCCTGGCCGCGTTCGGCTTCATCTTCAAGTCGGTGTACGGCATGTACTTCGTCAGCCACGCCCAGGCGGGCCTGGTGAACGTACCCGGCATGGCCATCACCATGCCGCGCGACGGCACCGTGCAGAGCCTGGTCAAGGCTGACGGCGTGGCCGCCAAGGGCGCTCCGCTGGCGACCTTCAGCACCAGCATGCTCGACGTGCTCAAGGGCCACCTAGACGACAACCAGCTGCAACCGGCCAAGGTCGAGGAACTGTTCGGCAAGCAAATGACCGGCACCCTGACCTCGCCATGCGACTGCATCGTGGCCCAGCAACTGGTCGCCAACGGTCAGTACGCCAGCAAGGGCGACGTGATCTTCCAACTGGTGCCACGCGGCACCGAAGCCAACGTCGAGGCACGCTTCTCGTATCGCCAATTCGGCGACGTGCGCCCAGGCACCTCGGTCAACTTCCAGGTGGCCGGCGAAGACACCACCCGCACCGGCAAGATCGTCAGCAGCACCAGCCTGAAAAGTGAAGACCTCTCCTCCGACATCCGCGTGCTGATCAAGCCTGACGAGCCGCTGGACAGCTCGCTGGCCGGCCGTCCTGTGGAAGTCCACAGCGACCGTGGCCCGAACCTGAACTGGCTGATCGACAAAGCCATGGCTGTCGGTATCTAAGTCGAGGATATGCCCGTGACCACTCCACAAAACAACAACGCACCGCATTCCCTGTGGGAGCGAGCTTGCTCGCGATGGGATCAGCGCAGTGTGTCTGATGTATCGAGCGGCCTGCATCGCGAGCAAGCTCGCTCCCACATTCGATCGGGGTACTGCGCACTGGCCTTGGCAATCAGCCTGGCCGGCTGCGCCGGCCTGCCCGACCAGCGCCTGGCCAACGAAGCGCTCAAGCGCGGCGACACGGCGCTGGCGCAGCAGAACTACCAGCAGTTGGCAGACCTGGGCTACAGCGAAGCCCAGGTCGGCCTGGCCGATATTCAGGTGGACAGCCGTGATCCGGAGCAGATGAGAAAAGCCGAGGCGACCTACCGCGCCGCCGCCGACATCTCGCCACGGGCCCAGGCGCGCCTGGGTCGCCTGCTGGTGGCCAAACCCGGCTCCACCGAAGCCGAAAAGCACGAAGCCGAAGGCCTGTTGAAAAAAGCCTTCGCCAACGGTGAAGGCAACACCCTGATCCCGCTGGCGATGCTGTACCTGCAATACCCGCACAGTTTCCCGAACGTCAACGCCCAGCAGCAGATCAGCCAATGGCGCAGCGCCGGCTACCCGGAAGCGGGCCTGGCGCAGATCCTGCTCTACCGCACCCAGGGCACCTACGACCAGCACCTGGACGAAGTCGAGAAAGTCTGCAAGGCCGCGTTGGCCACCACCGACATCTGCTACGTCGAACTGGCCACGGTCTATCAGAAACGCGGCCAGCCGGAACAGCAGGCCGAGTTGATCAAGCAGATGCAGGCCGGCCACGCCCGCGGCGTCGTATCCGCCCAGCGCGTGGACAGTGTTGCCCGGGTCCTGGCCGATGCCAGCCTGGGTAAGACCGACGAAAAAACCGCCCAGTCGCTGCTCGAAGGCATCGCCCCCGGCTACCCCGCTGCCTGGGTCAGCCTGGCGCAGCTGCTCTACGATTTCCCTGAACTGGGCGACGTCGACAAGATGATGCAGTACCTGGAAAACGGCCGCGCCGCCGACCAGCCGCGTGCCGAGCTGTTGCTGGGCAAGCTGTACTACGAAGGCAAGTGGGTCCCGGCCGATGCCAAGGCCGCCGAGGCACATTTCCAGAAAGCCGTGGGCCGCGAAGTGGCCGCCGATTACTACCTCGGCCAGATCTATCGCCGTGGCTACCTGGGCCAGGTGTACTCGCAAAAAGCCCTGGACCATCTGCTCAAGGCCGCCCGCAACGGCCAGAACAGCGCCGACTTCGCCATTGCCCAGTTGTTCTCCCAGGGCAAGGGCACCAAGCCCAACCCGGTCAACGCCTATGTATTCAGCCAGTTGGCCAAGGTACAGAACACCCCGCAAGCCATCGAACTTGCCCAGACCCTCGAAGCCCAATTACCGCCGCAGCAACTTGCACAAGCCCAGCGCCTGCTAAAACAGGAGCAGGCCATTCGGGGCGCCATGAGCCCCGATACGCTGGAACTGCAAGCCCTAAAAGAAGATGACGGCGAGGAACAACTATGAAGCCTTTGAAGCTCAATCCTTTTGTGCAGGCCGGTATTGGCCTGACATGCGCCCTGCTCTGGTCCTGCCCGACGCTGGCCGCCCTGACTGAAACCAAGAACTTCGGCCTGGAAGTGAAGATCACCGGCCAGTCCGAAGACGACCGCGACCTCGGCACCCAGAGCGGTGGCGACGTCAACGGTATCGGCCTGGACCTGCGCCCTTGGGTCTACGGTGAAAGCGGTAACTGGAGCGCCTACGCCATGGCTCAGGCCGTGACCTCCACCGACATCATCGAGACGGACACCCTGCAACAATCCGACGGCGCCACCGAACAGACCGACAGCGGCGACCGCGAAGCCAAGAAAAGCTACCTGGCAATGCGTGAATTCTGGATTGGCTACAGCGGCCTGACCCCGTACCCGGGCGAGCAATTGAAGTTCGGCCGCCAGCGCCTGCGCAACGACGACGGCCAATGGCGCGACACCAATATCGAGGCCCTGAACTGGACCTTCGACACCACGTTGCTGCGGGCCAACCTCGGCGTTGCCGAACGCTTCAGCGAGTACCGCACCGACCTCAAGGAACTGTCGCCCAAGGACAAGGATCGCCTGCACGTCTATGGCGACGTCGGCTACCAGTGGATGCCAGGCCAGTGGGCCGGAATCCGTGCCCACCACACCCATGACAACGGCAGCCTCGACTACCCGACACCGGGCGAGCCTACCGACACCCTGGACAAGACCCAGAACGGCGACTTGACCTGGCTGGGCCTGGAAGCCAACAGCGACGCCTACAACTGGCGCAACACCAACACCGTCAACTACTGGGCCAGCATCACCGGCATGACCGGCGACCGCGACACCGTCAATGCGCTCAATGCCGACGGCACGCGCCCGGCGCAAGCCAAGCGCAGCGATGACGTCGACGGCTGGGCCACCGACCTGGGTATCCGCCTGCGCCTCGACCCGCAATGGCAAGTCGGTGCGGCCTATGCCCGCGCCAGCGAGGACTACGAACAAAACGGCCTGCAGAGCAACCGCTCGAACTTCACCGGCACGCGCTCGCGGGTCCACCGTTTCGGCGAAGCCTTCCGCGGCGAAATGGCCAACACCCAGAGCGCCAGCCTGTTCGGTTCCTGGCAGTTGCGCGACGAATACGACGCCAGCCTGGTGTACCACAAGTTCTGGCGCGTAGACGGCAACAAGCCGGTGGGCAGCAACGGCATCAACGCCGTGCAGAACAACACCGACGACGTCACCGGCGCCATCCTGTCCACCTCGACCCTGCCGCTGCGTGACGGCGACAAGGACCTGGGCCAGGAAGTCGACCTCGTCGTCACCAAGTACTTCAAGCAAGGTCTGCTGCCTGCCGCGTTGAGCCAGTCCATCGATGAGCCATCGGCGCTGGTGCGCTTTCGTGGCGGTGTGTTCAAGCCAGGCGATGCCTACGGCAAAGAGGTCGATTCGTACATGCATCGCGCCTTTGTCGACGTGATCTGGCGCTTCTGATGCAAATGGCCATGGGAGTGCCCGAAATGAACCGCTACCTCAGGAACAGCCAGGCGATGAAAGGTTCGATCAGCCTGTTGGTCGCAGCGATGCTGCTGGCCGGCTCGCCGGCGTTCGCCAACGTTGAACCGGCGGTCAAGCCAGGCAACGTGGTCAAGGAACTGCAACGCGCCAAGACCTACACCGTCAACAGCGCGCCGACCGCGCCGCTGGAACTGGCCAAGCCGACCTTGCCCGACCTCAAGGGCTTCACCGCCGAAGCGGCCGCGGCCAAGATCGTGCGGACCAAGACCGGCAAGGTCAGCGTGCGCCGGATGATGCAGGAAAACGCCTTGAAGGACTTCATCGGCGGCGACAACAAGATGGCCGAGTGGGTGGTGCGCCAGCACGGCATCCCCCAGGCCATCTTCCTCGACGACGGCTACATGAATCTCAAGGACGTGGCCAAGAAGGTGCCCAAGTACATCATCGAGACCTCGCCCGGTGTCTACCTGGCGAAGATCCCGATCGTGGTCGGCCAGAAAGGCATCCTGGAAATCGACAAACAGACCCAGGAACTGCGCCTGTCCCAGGAGGGCGGCTCGTTCCTGGTCAACGATGGCCAGATGTTTATCCGCGACACCAAGGTCACCGGCTGGCGTGAAAAGGACAACGGCCCCGCCACGTTCCGCTCGCCCAAGGAATTCCGTCCGTTCCTGCTGTCCTGGGGCGGCACCGAGACCTACATCGTCAACACCAAGATGGCCAGCTTCGGTTACTCCAACAGTAAGTCGTACGGGGTGAGTATTTCCCAGTACACGCCGAACATGGCCAAGGTCCTCAAGCGTCCGGAACCGACCGGCTGGATCATCGGTTCCGAGTTCTCGGACATGTGGTACGGCTTCTACTGCTACGAGACCCGCGACTTCGTGGTCAAGAGCAACACCTACAAAGACAACATCGTCTACGGCATCGACCCCCACGACCGTTCCCATCGGCTGATCATCGCCGACAACACGGTCTACGGGACGAAGAAGAAGCACGGGATCATCATTTCCCGTGAGGTCAACGACAGCTTCATCTTCAACAACCGCAGCTACGACAACAAGCTCTCGGGCCTGGTGATCGACCGTAACAGCGTCAACAACATCATTGCCTACAACGAGATCTACAAGAACCACACCGACGGCATCACCCTCTACGAGAGTGCCGACAACCTGTTGTGGGACAACAAGGTGATCAGCAACCAGCGTCACGGCATCCGGATTCGTAACAGCGTGAACATCCGCCTCTACGAAAACGTATCCATGGCCAACGGCCTGACCGGGATCTACGGCCACATCAAGGACCTGTCCGACACCGACCGCGACATCAAGCTCGACCCGTTCGACGCCGAGGTCTCGCTGATCGTGGTGGGTGGTGAACTGGCTGCCAACGGCAGCGGCCCACTGTCCATCGACTCGCCCTTGAGCGTGGAGCTGTACCGCGTGTCCATGCTCGCGCCGACCAAATCCAGCGGCATCAGCTTCACGGGAATCCTGGGTGAACGCCAGGATGAAATTCTCGACCTGCTGGTGCGCCAGCAGAAAGCCGTGCTGATCGACCCTGTCGAAAGCCAGACCGAATTGCGGGACTGAGGATGACCTTTATGAACCCACAGATGATCAAGCTTCTGGGCCTGTCCGCCCTGACTGCCGGCATTCTCGCCGCCACCTCGGGCGCGCGCGCCGATGAAATCCAGGCACCGACCTTCACGGCCGAGCCTTGCTGCAACCTGTGCCCTGCGGCCCACGATGCGAAGAACTACACCACGCGCTACCAGCAGAACTTCACCACGCTGGTCCAGGCCCAGGGTGACTGGCTGTTCCGGACCCAGGAAGACCTGCGTACCGAGTTCAACACCACCCCGGCCGGCTACAAGCGCCTGCAACAATTGCATGACGCGTTCAAGGCCAAGGGTGTCGAACTGGTGCTGGTCTACCAGCCGACCCGTGGCCTGGTGAACCGCAACAAGCTCAACCCCCAGGAGAAGGCCAGCTTCGATTTCGACAAGGCCCTGACCAACTACAAGACCATGCTGGGCCGCTTCGCCCAGATGGGTTACGTGGTGCCGGACCTGTCGCCGCTGACCAACGAAAACCTGCCTGAAACCCTCCCGGCCCACGACTTCTACTTCCGTGGCGACCAACACTGGACGCCTTACGGTGCCCAACGCACGGCCAAGATCGTTGCCGAGAAGGTCAAGCAGCTCCCGGCCTTCGCCGACATTCCCAAGCGTGAATTCGAGACCAAGAAGTCCGGCCGCATGGGCAAGACCGGCACCCTGCACAACATGGCCGGCCAACTGTGCGGCACCAGCTATGCCATCCAGTACATGGACCAGTTCACCACCGAGCCGAAGGGCGAGGCCGGTGACGGCGACCTGTTCGGCGATTCCGGCAACCCGCAGATCACCCTCGTGGGCACCAGCCACAGTGGCAAGAACTACAACTTCGCCGGTTTCCTGGAAGAAGCCATCGGCGCCGACATCCTCAACGTGGCCTTCCCCGGCGGCGGTTTCGAGGGCGCCATGATCCAGTACCTGGGCAGCGAAGAGTTCCAGAAGAACCCGCCGAAGATCCTCATCTGGGAGTTCTCGCCGCTGTATCGCCTGGACCAGGAAACCATCTACCGCCAGATGATGGCGTTGCTCGACAACAACGGCTGTGAAGGCAAGCCGGCGCTGATGAGCAGCAAGACCGCCCTCAAGCCGGGCAAGAACGAATTGATGGTCAATAGCAAGAATATGGACCTGCGTAACAGCAGTCACCAGATCGACATCCGCTTCGCCGATACCTCGGTGAAAACCTTGCAAGCCACCCTCTGGTACATGAATGGGCGCCACGAGGATATCAAGATCGAAAAACCGGATACCTCCGAAACCGACGGGCGTTTCGCCTTCCAACTGCGCACCGACGAAGACTGGGCTTCCCAGAACCTGCTGGCCCTGGAAGTCCAGGGGCCTGAAGCCGGTGCAGCCCCTCTGCAGGTGGAAGCGAAAGTCTGCAAACGCAACGCATCTGTGCAAGCCGAACAAACGGCTCAGATCGGACAATGAGGTCTCGTCTCATGACCAGAACCACGCATACCCGAACGTTGAAAACACTGCTGGCACCGTCCCTGCTGACCCTGGCGATGTTCGCCGGGGCCACGCAGGCGGCGGCCCCGCTGCGCCCGCCACAGGGCTACTTCGCACCGATCGAGAAGGTCAAGGTGGGCGAAGCCTCCCAAGGCTGCGATGCCACCCCGACGCCCTACACCGGTTCCCTGCAATTTCGCAGCAAGTA
Organism: Pseudomonas sp. MS646; assembly: GCF_036693845.1. Lineage (NCBI taxonomy): Bacteria > Pseudomonadati > Pseudomonadota > Gammaproteobacteria > Pseudomonadales > Pseudomonadaceae > Pseudomonas > Pseudomonas sp. MS646. The sequence continues at coordinate 1,158,651 of NZ_CP144763.1, read as the reverse complement.
CGAGGGCTCCGACAAGGCCCGCGCGACCCTGAACGTGCAATCGGAAAAAGCCTTTCGCGACAGCACCGCCGACATCACCAAGATCGAGCGCGGCGTCAGCAAGCAGGTGATGCAATTCATGCGTGACGGTCGCCCGGAACAATTGGAATGCACCCTGAACTGGCTGACCACCTGGGCCAAGGCCGATGCGCTGATGTCCAAGGACTTCAACCACACCGGCAAGTCCATGCGCAAATGGGCCCTGGGCAGCATGGCCTCGGCCTATGTGCGCTTGAAGTTCTCCGAGTCGCGGCCGCTGGAAAACCATCAGGAACAAGCGCAACTGATCGAAAGCTGGTTCAGCAAGATGGCCGACCAGGTGGTCAGCGACTGGGACAACCTGCCGTTGGACAAGACCAACAACCACTCGTACTGGGCCGCCTGGTCGGTGATGGCCACCTCCGTGGCAACCAACCGCCGCGACCTGTTCGACTGGGCCGTCAAGGAATACAAGGTCGGGGTCAACCAGGTCGACGCCGACGGCTACCTGCCCAACGAACTCAAGCGCAAGCAACGGGCCTTGTCGTATCACAACTATGCCCTGCCGCCGCTGGCGATGATCGCCAGTTTCGCCCAGGTCAACGGTGTCGACCTGCGCCAGGAAAACAACGGTGCCCTCAAGCGGTTGGGTGACCGGGTGCTGGCCGGGGTGAAGGACCCGGAGATCTTCGAAGAGAAGAACGGCGAAGAGCAGGACATGAAAGATTTGAGGGTCGATTCGAAATTCGCCTGGCTCGAACCGTTCTGCAGCCTCTACAGCTGCCCCGAGGATGTGCTGGAACGCAAGCATGAAATGCAACCGTTCAAGACCTTCCGCCTCGGCGGGGACTTGACCAAGGTGTATGACCCGGCCAACGAAAAAGGCAGCAAAGGTTCTTAGATACACACGGATCCCTGTGGGAGCGGGCTTGCTCGCGAAAGCGCTCTGACATCCAGCATCGATGTCGACTGACACACCGCCTTCGCGAGCAAGCCCGCTCCCACAGGGTCATCACTCCCCGGTTTTCATGGGGGGGTTTGGGGGGGCTCTGGCCCTTGACTGTTGATTCAACATGGAGAGATCGGGATGGTATTTTCATCCAATGTGTTCCTGTTCCTGTTCTTGCCGATCTTTCTCGGCCTGTATTACTTGAGCGGGCAACGCTATCGCAACCTGCTGCTGCTGATTGCCAGCTATGTGTTCTATGCCTGGTGGCGGGTGGACTTCCTGGCCTTGTTCGCCGCCGTCACCCTGTGGAACTACTGGATCGGCCTGAAGGTCGGCGCCGCCGGCGTGCGGACCAAACCGGCCCAGCGCTGGCTGTTGCTCGGCGTGGCAGTGGACTTGTGCATCCTGGGCTACTTCAAGTACGCCAACTTCGGCGTGGACAGCCTCAATGCGATCATGACCAGCTTCGGCCTGGAGCCGTTCATCCTGACCCACGTGCTGTTGCCGATCGGGATCTCGTTCTACATCTTCGAGTCCATCAGCTACATCATCGACGTCTATCGCGGTGACACCCCGGCCACCCGCAACCTGATCGACTTCGCGGCGTTCGTGGCGATTTTCCCGCACCTGATCGCCGGCCCCGTGTTGCGCTTTCGCGACCTGGCCGACCAGTTCAACAACCGCACCCACACCCTGGACAAGTTCTCCGAAGGCTGCACGCGCTTCATGCAGGGCTTCATCAAGAAAGTGTTCATCGCCGACACCCTGGCGGTGGTGGCCGACCATTGCTTCGCCCTGCAGAACCCGACCACCGGTGACGCCTGGCTCGGTGCGCTGGCCTACACCGCGCAGCTGTACTTCGACTTCTCCGGCTACAGCGACATGGCCATCGGCCTGGGCCTGATGATGGGTTTCCGCTTCATGGAAAACTTCAAGCAGCCCTACATCAGCCAATCGATCACCGAGTTCTGGCGTCGCTGGCACATCAGCCTCTCCACCTGGCTGCGCGACTACCTCTACATCACCCTGGGCGGTAACCGCAAAGGCACGTTGATGACCTACCGCAACCTGTTCCTGACCATGCTGCTCGGTGGCCTGTGGCACGGTGCGAACATCACCTACGTGATCTGGGGCGCCTGGCACGGCATCTGGCTGGCCATCGAGAAGGCCGTGGGCATCAACACCACCCCACGCACCATCAACCCGATCCGCTGGGCATTGACCTTCCTGCTGGTGGTCATGGGCTGGGTGATTTTCCGTGCCGAGAACCTGCACGTGGCCGGTCGCATGTACGGCGCCATGTTCAGCTTCGGCGACTGGTCGCTGTCGGAACTGACCCGCGCCAACCTCACCGGCCTGCAGATCGCCACGCTGGTGGTGGCCTACGTCACCCTCGCCTTCTTCGGCCTGCGCGACTTCTACACCAACCGTCCGCCGGTCAAGGCCAAGCCTGAAGTGAACACCGAGGCCAACGGCCCGGCCACAGCCCAACCGGGCCTGATCAAGGCCGTACCAGGCGACAACCCGTCGGCTATCCACGAACCCGGCTACACCGTCGGTGTCGAAGCCCAGGTGCAACCGGCCTACTGGACCGTGGACTGGTCGCGCTACGTGATGCGCGCCCTGGTACTGCTGCTGTTCATTGCCTCGATTCTCAAACTCTCGGCGCAAAGCTTCTCGCCGTTCCTTTACTTCCAGTTCTGAGGGATCTGAACATGACCCGCTCATTACGCATCTTCTATGTCACGCTGTTCATGGTGATCCTGACGGCCCTGGGTCTCTGGTCGATGCGCAGCTTCTTCGGCTTCAACACCAACCCGGACGCGACCGTGCTCAACGGTCGCTGGGCCAAAGCCGTGGAAACGCACTACGACGACGAGTTCCCGATCAAGCGCCTGGGCACCAACATCTGGGCCGCGCTGGACTACAAGCTGTTCAACGAAGGCCGCAAGGGCGTGGTCCTGGGCCGCGACCAGTGGCTGTACAGCGACGAAGAGTTCAACCCGATCGTCAACGAAGAGCTGAACCTGCAAGGCAACTACGCGCTGGTCGAAGGCGTGCGCCAGAAGCTCAAGGAACAAGGCGTGACCCTGGTCATGGCGATCGTGCCGGCCAAGGCGCGGCTGTACCCCGAGCACCTGGGTGAAGTGAAGCCTTCGAGCATTCACGCCAACCTCTACCAGGATTTCCACAGCCGCGTGGCGGCTGACAAGATCCTCGCCCCCGACCTGCTTGGCCCCCTGCAACAGGCCAAGCAAAGCGGCCAGCAAGTGTTCCTGCGCACCGACACCCACTGGACTCCGGAAGGTGCCCAGGTCGCGGCCGAGCACATCGCCAAGGCGATTGCCGAACGCACGCCGCTGGAAGGCCAGCCACAGCGTTTCGTGACCGAGCCCGCGGAGAAAATCACCCACAAGGGCGACCTGCGCCAGTTCCTGCCACTCGATCCATTGTTCGAGAACCTGATGCCAGCCCAGGAGCCGCTGGTCAAACGCAACACCCGCGAAGCCGACGACCAGCCGGCCGAAGGCGACGCGCTGTTCGCCGATGCCCAGGTGCCCGTGGCCCTGATCGGCACCAGCTACAGCGCCAACCCCAACTGGAACTTCGTCGGTGCCCTCAAGCAAGCCCTGCACAGCGACGTCGTGAACTACGCCGAAGACGGCCACGGCCCGATTCTGCCGATGCTCAGCTACCTCAAGAGCGACGCCTTCAAGAACAGCCCGCCACAGGTGCTGATCTGGGAGTTTCCTGAACGTTACCTGCCTGTGAACAACGAAATCGGCGACGCCGACCCGCAGTGGGTCGCAGAGCTCAAGCAAGCCGGCGCGCGTCAACAGAACGTAGCCGCCAACACCCCATCCGAGACGCCCGACCGGGCGCAAAACTGAAAGAGAGGTCCACCATGACTTTCAACACTACTCCTCGCCGTCTCGCCGCTCGCTCCTTCAAGGCTGTCGCCCTCGTCGCCAGCATGAGCGCCCTCTCGCTCTCCGCCTTTGCCGGTGACTCGGCCCTGTACGGCCCAGTCGCGCCAAAAGGCTCGAGCTTCGTGCGCATCTACAACGCCAGCAACGCCGAAGTCAGCGCCACCGTCGGCAGCACCAACCTCAACGACGTGGCCCCACTGGCCAGCAGCGACTTCAGCTTCATGCCTGGCGGCGACTACAGCGCCAAGGTCGGCAGCCAGACCGTCCCGGTCAAACTGGCTCCCGATCACTATTACACCCTGGTCAACAACGCCAGCGGCCAGCCTCAGCTGATCGAAGAACCACCGTTCAAGAACAAGCAGAAGTCCCTGGTGCGCGTGCAGAACCTCAGCGACAAGGCTCTGACCCTCAAGACCGCCGACGGCAAGACCGAAGTGGTCCCGAACGTGGCGGCCAAAGGCCGTGGCGAGCGTGAAATCAACCCGGTGAAAGTAAGCCTGGCGCTGTTTGAAGGCGACAAGAAAGTCGGCGACCTCAAGCCTGTGGCCCTGGAGCGTGGCGAAGCCGCCGTGCTCTACGTCACCGGTTCCGGCAGCAGCCTGTCGCCGGTATGGGTGAAACGCCCAGTGTCGACCCGCTGATGAATTCACCTGATTGACGTTGTGCCCCTGTGGGAGCGGGCTTGCTCGCGAATACGGTCTCACATTCAACATTGATGTTGGCTGAAACACCACTTTCGCGAGCAAGCCCGCTCCCACCCTGAATTGGGGTGTCAGTCGGGCACGGAATAAAAACAAGAGTGAAACGACAGAACGCAGTAGCTCTATAACCATTACGCTTCAAAGGAGTAACACACATGATTCCGGTGATCTTGTCAGGTGGTAGCGGCTCACGTCTTTGGCCGCTTTCGCGCAAGCAATTCCCTAAACAGTTCCTGGCCCTGACCGGCGAACACACCCTGTTCCAGCAAACCCTCGAGCGCCTGGTGTTCGAAGGGATGGACACGCCGATCGTGGTCTGCAACAAAGACCACCGTTTCATCGTCAACGAGCAGCTGGCAGGCCGCAACCTGGAAGCCCAGCGCATCCTGATGGAGCCGTTCGGGCGCAACACCGCCCCGGCCGTGGCGCTGACCGCGATGATGCTGGTCAACGAAGGCCGCGACGAGCTGATGCTGGTGCTGCCGGCCGACCACGTGATCGATGACCAGAAGGCCCTGCAACGCGCCCTGGCCCTGGCCACCGTGGCCGCCGAGCGAGGCGAAATGGTGCTGTTCGGCGTACCCGCCACCAAACCGGAAACCGGTTATGGCTACATCAAGTCGACCAACGACGCGCTGCTGCCTGAAGGCGTGAGCCGCGTGTCGCACTTCGTCGAAAAACCCGACGTCAAGCGCGCCACCGAGTTCGTCGAGGCCGGCGGCTACTTCTGGAACAGCGGCATGTTCCTGTTCCGCGCCAGCCGTTTCCTGGAAGAGCTGAAAAAGCACGATCCGGACATCTACGACACCTGCCTGCTGACCCTTGAGCGCAGCGAGCAGACCGCGGACACCATCACCTTCGACGAAGCCACCTTCGCCTGCTGCCCGGACAATTCCATCGACTACGCGGTAATGGAAAAAACCCAGCGTGCCTGCGTGGTGCCGCTGTCGGCGGGCTGGAGCGATGTCGGCTGCTGGGCGTCGCTGTGGGAAGTCAATCCCAAGGATGCCGACGGCAACGTCACCAAGGGCGACGTGGTGGTCCAGGACAGCCGCAACTGCATGATCCACGGCAACGGCAAGCTGGTGTCGGTGATCGGCCTGGAGAACATCGTGGTGGTCGAGACCAAGGACGCCATGATGATTGCCCACAAGGACAAGGTCCAGGACGTCAAGAAGATGGTCAACACCCTCAACGCCCAGGGTCGTACCGAAACTCAGAACCACTGCGAAGTGTATCGTCCGTGGGGCTCGTATGACTCGGTGGACATGGGTGGTCGCTTCCAGGTCAAGCACATCTCGGTCAAGCCGGGCGCGTGCCTGTCGCTGCAGATGCACCACCACCGTGCCGAACACTGGATCGTGGTCAGCGGCACCGCCGAAGTGACCTGCGACGAGAACGTGTTCCTGCTCTGCGAGAACCAGTCGACCTACATCCCGATCGCGTCGGTCCACCGCCTGCGCAACCCGGGCAAGATCCCGCTGGAAATCATCGAAGTGCAGTCCGGTAGCTACCTGGGCGAAGACGACATCGAGCGCTTCGAGGACATCTACGGGCGTTCCACTCCCGTCGAACGTGGCGTGTCGGTGAAAACCATCGCGCAATAACACCGGGCAAGACAAAAAGTCCCCATCCAGGCCACTGCGTCCCCTATCCGCAGTGGCCTGGGTGGGGGCTTTTTTTTCATTGCGGTCCTGGCACGCATCAGCGCTTCGCCACCGCCGTTGCGTTCGGTAGGATGTGACGACGGTATCGGAGGCTTCCACCATGCTTATCGGCGTCTTGCTGGTCATCACCTGGCTCATCCTGTTGCTGCGCTACCCGGCCAAGGCGTTGCCGGTGTCCCTGGCCGCGTTCGTCGGGCTGGGCCTGGTGGCGGCGTGGGTGCTCTGGCAGGAAAACCGCGAGAACCGCCAGCTCGATCGCCTGGAGCTGCGCATCACCTATGCGCCCGAGCGCTGCCCCGCCGACCGTCCACTGTCGCTGAACCTGAACAACGGTAATGACGTGCCGTTGACCGAGCTGTACTGGCAGGTCGCAGCCTACGCCCCCGGTGATACCCTCAACCTGGCCGACAATCCCTACGATGCACCGCGCTATCGTGGCCCCGGCGAACTGCAACCGGGCGCCAGCTGGCAGGACTGCCTGCCGCTGCCGCCACTGCGTCCGGGCTATCGTGCGCAGAGCCTGGAGTTTCGCGCCGAGCGATTGCACGGTAGTTTCTCCAACTGATTCCACGCCTCCACTTTCTTGCACAAGGAATGCGCCATGCCTGTCGCGTTGATCACCGGATGTTCCAGCGGCATCGGCCGCGCCCTGGCGGATGCCTTCAAGACCGCCGGGTATCAGGTCTGGGCCAGTGCACGTAAAGCTGAGGATGTGGCGGCGCTGAGCGCCGCCGGGTTTACCGCTGTTCAGTTGGACGTGAATGATGGCGCGGCGCTGGAGCAGTTGAGCGAGCGGATCAACCAGCAGCACGGCGGCCTCGATGTGCTGATCAACAACGCCGGCTATGGCGCCATGGGCCCGTTGCTCGACGGTGGTGTGCCGGCCATGCAGCGCCAGTTCGAGACCAATGTGTTCGCCATCGTCGGCGTGACGCGCGCGCTGTTTCCGGTACTGCGTCGGGCCAGGGGGTTGGTGGTGAACATCGGCAGCGTTTCCGGGGTGCTGGTCACGCCGTTCGCAGGCGCCTACTGCGCCTCCAAGGCCGCCGTGCATGCGTTGAGCGATGCCTTGCGCATGGAGCTGGCGCCGTTCGGCATCCGGGTCATGGAGGTCCAGCCCGGCGCCATCGCCTCCAGCTTCGCCAAGAACGCCGGCCATGAAGCCGAACAGCTGCTCACCGAACGATCACCCTGGTGGCCCCTGCGCGACGGCATCCGCGCCAGGGCCAGGGCCTCCCAGGACAACCCGACCCCAGCCGACGAATTCGCCGCCGGACTGCTCAAGGCCGCCCAACAACCCAAACCACCCCGCCTGCTGCGCCTGGGCAACGGCAGCCGGGCCTTGCCCTTGATGGTGGGCTTGCTGCCCAAGGGGTTGCTGGAGAAGGGCTTGAGGAAGCGGTTTGGCCTGGGGGGCTCGCTTTAACGCCGGGCATTTTTTGGGGCGGCTGCGCCACCCAGCGGGAGCAAGCTCCCTCGCCACGGGGACCGCGACGGCCACAAACCTCCCGGCCACTCACGAACAACTGTGGGAGCGGGCTTGCCCGCGAAAGCGCCTGCACAGCCACCATCAATGCCAACTGACCCACCGCCTTCGCGAGCAAGCTCGCTCCCACAGAAGGATTGTGGTTCGGGCGCAGATTTGGCCTCAGCCCCGGCTCTATTGTGGGAGCGGGCTTGCCCGCGAAAGCGCCAGCACAGCCACCGTCAATGCCAACTGAACCACCGCCTTCGCGAGCAAGCTCGCTCCCACAGGAGGATTGTGGTTTGGGCGCAGATTTGGCCTCAGCCCCGGCTCTCTTGTGGGAGCGGGCTTGCCCGCGAAAGCGCCAGCACAGCCACCGTCAATGCCCACTGAACCACCGCCTTCGCGAGCAAGCTCGCTCCCACAGGAGGATTGTGGTTTGGGCGCAGATTTGGCCTCAGCCCCGGCTCTCTTGTGGGAGCGGGCTTGCCCGCGAAAGCGCCAGCACAGCCACCGTCAATGCCCACTGAACCACCGCTTTCGCGAGCAAGCTCGCTCCCACAGATTTCGTGGCACGCCACAAATCCACATACACCACAAAATCCCTGCTCCCACAGTCACCGCTCGGCCTGGTTTTCGACCACTACGGTGCAGGTCATCCCCGCTGCCAGCAACACGCCCTCGGGCACTTCATCGAGGTGGATGCGCACCGGCACCCGCTGGGCCAGGCGCACCCAGTTGAAGGTCGGGTTGACGTCGGCGATCAGCTCGCGGCTTTGCGGGTTGTCGCGGTCGTAGATGCCGCGGGAGATGCTTTCCACGTGCCCCTTGAGCACCTCACCGCTCATCAGTTGCAGCTGCGCCGGATCGCCGATCCGCACCTTGGGCAGCTTGGTCTCCTCGAAGAAGCCGTAGACCCAGAACGAGTTCATGTCCACCACGGCCATTTTCGCTTCGCCGATGCGCGCATAGTCGCCACGGTGGACGTTGAGGTTGGTCACGTAGCCGTCCACCGCCGCACGAACTTCGGTGCGCGTCAGGTTCAACTCGGCGGCCTCCAGTTGCGCCTGGGCGTGCTGGTAATCGGCCAGGGCCGAGTCGGCGATGTTGCTCGCGTCGTCGCGGTTTTCCCGGGAGATCACCAGGCTGTCGAGGTCGGCACGGCGATGGGCGTTGACCTTGCGCATTTCCCAAGTGGCCTTGCGTGAGGCCACCAGAGAACGGGCTTGCTTGACCGCGATGCGATAGTGCTCGGGGTCGATGCGCATCAGCAGGTCGCCCTTGCTCACCCGCTGGTTATCGCGCACCGCCACCTCGACCACTTCGCCACTGACATCGGCGGCCACGTTGATGATGTCGGCCCGCACTCGGCCATCTCGGGTCCAGGGCGTGTTCATGTAGTGCTCCCACAACGCACGGCCGATCCACAGCGCCAGGGCCAGCACCAGCAGCGTCGCAAGCAGGCTGAAAAACTTTTTCATCGCATCGATCTCAACGGTAGACCGTCAGCGCCAACGCGCCGAACAGACAGGTAAACAGACTCAGGCGCAGCAGCGCCGGGTGCCAGAAGAAGCGGTACAGATCCAGCCCGGACAGGAAACGGTCCAGGGCCCAGGCCAAGGCCGCGGCGATGAAAAACATCAGGGTCATGGTCGGCATGTACACGCCATGGAAGGCGATCTCACGGGGCATGTTCAGGTTCCTGGCGCAGCGGCGGTGCGTAGGCCGCCAATGGTGATTGCGGGTCGAGCAGCGAGGTGCGGATGAAATGCAGGTAGCTTTTCACCCGCCGCAGGGCGGACGTGTCGAAGTGCGGCGCGAAGGGTTCGTCAGTGGCCTGCACGCGCCCGATGGCGTGATCGACCGCCGCCAGGGCCCGCTCCAGGTTGCTGTGGCCCGGCTGGCGGAACAGCCGCACCAGCGCCCTGCCCATCCCGCGGATCGCCTGGCGCCACGGCTGGCTTTCGGCATACGCCGGGTGCACCGGCAGGATCGCCTGCTCCTTGCGCAACTCGATGATCGCGTGGCCGACTTCCAGCACCACGAACATCCAGCGCAGCAGATCACGCTGCACCCCAGGCTGGCCCGCCGCCAAGCCATAGGCTTGGTGCAGCAGGTCCCGACTACGGCTTTCGAACCCCGAGGCCAGGCCCTTGAGCTTGCCGCTGATGGCGAACACCACTTGCTCGCGCAAATCCTGTTCGAGCCGACGCCACAGCCAACGGCTGTTGGGCGGCAGGATGATCGCGCCGGCGGCCGCACACACCAGCATGCCGAGGATCATCGCCAGGTAATCGTTGATGAACGCGTAGGGGTTGTAGACGGTCAGGTTGTCCGGCACCGAGCCGGTGCAGAAGAAGATCAGCAACCCCAGCCCGACGCCGGCGTACTGCGGTCGGGAACTGAGAAACGACCCCAGCATGATGACCGGCGCGAGCATCACGCAGAGCAGCGGGAAACCGTCGATCAAAGGAAACACGAAGAACATCTCGACGAAGCCGATCAACGCGCCAAGCAAAGTGCCGCAAGCCATCTGGAACGCCATGCGCTTGGGGTTCGGCGTCGCCGCCGACAAACCCACGGTAGCCGCGGCGATCATCGTCATCGTCGCGCCGCTCGGCCAGGCCGTGGCCACCCAATAGCTGCCCAGCACCAACAGGATGAAGGCGGCGCGAAACCCCGAGGCGGCCGCCGCCAGGCCATTGGTCTGGGGCACGAACGGCTCGTCCCAGCGCTCACGTTCGTGACGGTGGTCGGCCAGGGAGGCGTGGGTCAGGGCATAACCGTGCAGGTCATCGACAAAGCGGTAGAGCAGTTCATAAGCCGTATGGAAATCCAACTGCTGGGCGTCACTCGGCGCCGTTTCCTGGAACAGCGCCCGCAGCCGCCGCACCTGCGCCGGCAGGTCGGCCTTGTACTCGGCCAGCGCCACCGCCAGCCGCGCCGCATCGGTGTCGGTCAGCGGCCGGCCACTGAAACCGTCCAGCCGTTCCGCCAGCGTCTGCAAGCCCGGCTTGATGGCATTCACCACGTGATCGGCGGCGCTGCCACGCAGGCGTTCGAGCAACTGGTGCAAGGCGTTGAAGCGGGTGGTGATACCCATGAATTCGCTGTTCAGGCGACTGAGCCGGCCATTGCGGCGGCGCATGTGCGGGTCTTCGAACACGGTCACACTGCGCAGGCTTTCCAGGCCGACAGCTTCGGCGATGAAGCGCACATTGCCGGCTTCGAATGCCTCCCGCCGGCTGCGTCCGCGCAAGCCATCGGTGACGAACAGGGCAAACACGCCGAAGCGCTGGTACAAGGCATTGCGCATGGCGGCGCTGGCGGTCTGCGGCAGGATCGCGGCGCTGACCAGGGTGGCGCAGAGAATGCCCAGGGAAATCTCCAGCACCCGCCACACCGCCGCCATGAACGCCCCTTCCGGGTGCGCCAGGGCGGGCAGGCCGATCATCGCGGCGGTGTAGCCGGCCAACACGAAACCGTATGCACGAAAGTTGCGATAACGCGCCGCGCCCGCCGTGCAGAGACCGACCCAGAGCGTCAGGCTGCCGAGAAACAATTCGGTGTTCTGGGCGAACAGGGCAATCAACGCCACCATCACCGCCGAGCCGGCCAGGGTGCCGAGAAAGCGGTAGAAACTCTTGGCGAACACCTGGCCACTCTGCGGCTGCATGACGATGAACACGGTGATCATGGCCGTGCGCGGCTGTGGCAGTTCCAGGCGCATCGCCAACCACAGCGTGAGGAAGGCGGCCAGCAGGACCTTGAACATGTAGACCCAGGTCACCCCGTCGCTGCGGGCCCAGTCGTAGAAGCCGCGGCGCCATTCGAGGCGGTAGAGCCAGCGCAGGGAGGCAAATAGCGGTGTCATAGGCAGCACTCAACCAAGGAAAACACTGCCCCTGTGGCAAGCGCCCTCGCCACGGTACGGTTCCAGTTCATTTCGCGGGCACATCACTACCGGCGTCGAGCCCGCCGCCCAGCGCCGTCACCAGGTCGGCGTGGGCACTCAGGCGCGCGGCCTCCACCTGTTGCTGCACCTGTTGCTGCTTGAACAACAGGCTCTGGGCGTTGAGCACGTTGAGGTAGTCGGTCAGCCCGCGCTGGAACGCCACCAGGGCGATGTCGTAGGTGCGTTGCGCGGCCGCCACGGACTCGGCGGCGAAGGCGTGTTGCTTGTCCATGGACTGGCGACGGATCAGCTGGTCGGAGATGCCCTTGAGCGCATCGACCAGCGTCTGGTTGTAATGCGCCACGGCCAGGTCATAGCCGGCGGCCGCCTCGCCCAACTGCGCGCGCAGGCGCCCACCCTCGAAAATCGGCAGCGAGATCGCCGGCCCGACGTTGTAGGTGAGCTTCTTGCCGGTGAGAAACTCCAGCATGCCACCGCCGGTGGCCATGTAGCCCAGGCTGCCCACCAGGTCGACATTGGGGTAGAACCCCGCGTGGGCCACGTCGATGCCCCGGGCCTGGGCCGCCACTTGCCAACGCCCCGCCACCACATCCGGACGCTGGCCGAGTAGGTCGGCGGGCAGGGCCGAGGGCAGTTTCAAAGGCGCGCCAAGGGCCAGCGTCGGACGCTGCAACTGCGCGCCCGCACCCGGCCCCTTGCCCGCCAGCGCGGCCAATTGATTGCGACTCAAGGCGATGGCTTCGTCGATGGCGTCGAGTTGACGGTGAGTCTCGGGCAACGGCGCCTGAGCCTGGCTCACCTCGAAATGGGTGCCGATGCCGCCCTTCAGGCGTTTTTGCGCCAAGTCGAGAATCTGCTCCTGTTGGTGCAGCGTCGCGACGACGATATCCCGCTGGGCGTAGTGCAGGGACAACTGGATGTAGGCGTGCACGATGTTGTTCTGCAGTTCCAGTTGCGCCTGCCGCGCCTCGGCCACGCTCGCGTGGGCCAGGTCCACCGCCCGCTCGCTGGCGTTGCGCTCCCGGCCCCACAGGTCCAGGGCATAGCTCAAGCCCAGGGCGGCATTGTTGTCCCAGGTGGTGGTATTGGCCAGCTCGCCAGGGCCGTAGAACTGATCGGTGGGCCAGTTGTGACGCTTGAGGGTCGCTTCGCCGTTGACCTGCAGCGACTCGGCGGCCTCGACCACACCGGCCATGGCCTTGGCCTGTCGAACCCGGGCCGCGGCCATCGCCAGGCTCGGGTTGCCTTGCAGGGCCAGGTCGATCCAGCGATCCAACTGCCGATCGCCATAAGCCTGCCACCACTGGCGTTCGGGCCAGTGGGCATCGCGGGCGGCTTCGCGAATGGCGGCATCGGTGGCCAGTTGATCGGCCGGCATGGCCTCGCCCCGCGGCGCAATCCCTCCCGTACCGATGCAACCGCTGATGGTGAACGCCAGAACCCAAACACTGAGAGTCTTCAGCTCTCTGCTGATGCAACGCGGCACTTGCGAAAATATCCTGAGATGGGCATGACAGAAGGAAGGTAGTTGCCTGTTACCGCCAAACCTGTGGGAGCGAGCTTGCTCGCGATGACGGCGTCACAGTCAGCTTCTTTACAAGCTGACACTCCGCTATCGCGAGCAAGCTCGCTCCCACAGCAAGCCCGGGCTCAAGACCTCGGTGTAAGGCGCTGCAACAGTGGAGGCAATTCTAGGTACGAGGCTCATCGGCGATAAGCCGACCTTTCTGCGAATCTTTGTTACCGTTAACGCGATAATCCCATCGTCGGGGTCCCGTAGCGCTGTAACTTCATGTCACAATTTGCTACCTCCCAAGAGAGCCCTCCATGGACACCTTGCAAAACATGCGCGCGTTCAGCTGTGTTGCCGAAGCTGGCAGTTTCACCGCTGCCGCCGCGCAACTGGACACCACCACGGCCAACGTTTCGCGCGCGGTTTCCAACCTCGAAGCCCACCTGCAAACCCGCTTGCTCAACCGCACCACCCGACGGATTGCCCTGACCGAGGCGGGTAAGCGCTACTTGCTGCGTTGCGAGCAGATCCTGGCGTATGTGGAAGAAGCCGAAGCCGAGGCCAGCGATGCCCACGCGCGCCCCGCCGGGCAGTTGAAGGTCCACACCATGACCGGTATCGGCCAGCATTTCGTGATCGACGCCATTGCCCGCTACCGCAAGACCCATCCGGACGTCACGTTCGACCTGACCCTGGCCAACCGGGTGCCGGACATCCTCGACGAGGGCTACGACGTGTCCATCGTGCTCGCCAGCGAGCTGCCGGATTCGGGTTTTGTCTCCCAGCGCCTGGGGATCACCTACAGCATCGTCTGCGCGTCCCCGGCCTACGTGAAGGCCAGCGGCTGCCCACAAAAGCCCAGCGACCTGCTCAACCACGCCTGCCTGAGGCTGGTCAGCCCGGTCATTCCGCTGGAAAAATGGGTGTTCGACGGCCCGGAAGGCCAGGAAATGGTCACCATCAACAGCTCACCGTTCCTGGTGAATTCTGCCGACGCGATGAAAACCGCGATCATCAGCGGCATGGGGATCGGGGTGTTGCCGGTGTACGCCGCCATCGAAGGCCTGCGTAACGGCACGCTGGTGCGGGTCATGCCCAACTACCGCTCCCAGGAACTGAACCTCTACGCCATCTACCCTTCACGCCAATACCTGGACGCGAAGATCAAGACCTGGGTCGAATACCTGCGCGGCTCGTTGCCGGAAATCCTGGCGGCGCACCAGGCCGAGCTCACGGCCTATGAATTGAGTGGCAGCCTGGCGGGCGCACGGGCGGTGAACTGAAACCGCTCGTGCTCAACAGAGGCGGCTCAGCGCTTGCCCATCGAGCGACGCGTGCCGGGAGGCGCGGCGCCCGGGGTCTTGGTGTGGCCGTTCTTCGCGCCGTTCTTGTACCACGGCTGTTGCGCGGCCCCTTTGGCCGCGGCCAACTCGCCGGGCTTGAACGGAAACTTGAAGGCCGGGATCACCGCCTTGTCGCGCTCGGCGCTGGGAACATCGCTGTCAGGCCGCTCGGCCTGGTCGTCGGCGAGCGACGGTGTCGGGGAAGTCATGTCAATGTGTTCACTTGAGGTGGGACATCAATCCGTGGCGAGGGAGCTTGCTCCCGCTGGGCTGCGCAGCAGCCCCACAATAGGTGCGTGTCGGGGCGGTTGAGCGAGCCACGAAAGCGCGCAGTATACCCGCCCGCCACGGCAATGCATCGGGCAGATTCGATCAGCGTCACCACTCGTCCGACAGCCCCTTGGGACGAAACTGACGCGCCTGTCAGTTAGGCGTCACCTTCCTGACCGCCTCGCAACGCTATATAAGAGCGGTAGAAATCCCACCGTCCTGAACCGGCTCTTCGCATCCATGCACATCCAGAAAAAAACCGTCCTGCTCGTTGCGTTCCTGGTCGCCCTGGCGGCCCTGGCCTTCTGGTTGCTCATGAAGCCCGTCACTGCCAAGCCTGCCGCGCCCGCCGCCATTCCGGTGCGGGTGGTCAGCGTGGTGCAAAAGGATGTGCCGCGCTTTGCCAGCGGCATCGGCACGGTGCTGTCGCTGCACAGCGTGGTTATTCGTCCGCAGATCGACGGCATCCTGACCCGCCTGCTGGTCAAGGAAGGGCAACGGGTGCAAAAAGGCGACCTGCTGGCGACCATCGACGACCGCTCGATCCGCGCCAGCCTCGACCAGGCCAGGGCCCAGCTCGGCGAGAGCCAGGCCCAACTGGCGGTGGCCCAGGTCAATCTCAAGCGCTACAAGCTGCTGAGCGTCGACGACGGCGTGTCGAAGCAGACCTACGACCAGCAACAGGCTTTGGTCAATCAGCTCAAGGCCACGGCCCAGGGCAACCAGGCGGCCATCGACGCGGCCACGGTGCAGTTGTCCTACACCCAGATCCGTTCCCCGGTGACCGGGCGCGTCGGCATCCGCAACGTCGACGAAGGCAACTTCCTGCGCACCAGCGACACCGAAGGCCTGTTCACGGTGACACAGATCGACCCGATCGCGGTGGAGTTCTCCCTGCCCCAGCAAATGCTGCCCACCCTGCAACGCTTGATCGCCGCGCCCGACCAGGCCCTGGTCCAGGCGTTCATCGGCGCCGATGCCACGACCGGGGAACTGCTCGGCGAGGGTCGACTGAGCCTGATCGACAACCAGATCAACGCCAACACTGGAACGCTGCGGGCCAAGGCTGAGTTCAGCAACGCCGCGCAACGGCTGTGGCCGGGGCAACTGGTGACCCTGAAGATCCAGACCACGGTCGACAAGGACGCCCTGGTGGTGCCACCGACCGTGGTCCAGCGCGGGCTGGAGCAACACTTCGTGTACCGGGTCAAGGGCGATACGGTGGAGAGCGTGCCGGTGGTGATGGTCCATCAGGACAGCGACCTGAACATCATCAAAGGCGTGAGCCCCGGCGACCAACTGGTCAGCGATGGCCAATCACGGCTCAAGCCCGGCAGCCACATCCAGGTGCTCAGTGACCCACCGGCCCTGGCCAAGTCCGCGGAGCCGCAACCATGAAGGGCCGCGGCTCGATTTCGACGTGGTGCATCAACCACCCGATCGCCACAGTGCTGCTGACGTTCGCCCTGGTCCTGCTGGGGCTGATCGCGTTTCCCCGCTTGCCCGTCGCGCCGTTGCCGGAAGCCGAATTCCCGACCATCCAGGTCAACGCCCAGCTACCCGGCGCCAGCCCGGAAACCATGGCGTCGTCGGTGGCGACACCGCTGGAGGTGCAATTCAGCGCCATCCCCGGCATCACCCAGATGACCTCCAGCAGCGCCTTGGGCTCGACCAACCTGATCCTGCAATTCAGCCTCGGCAAAAGCATCGACACCGCCGCCCAGGAAGTGCAGGCGGCCATCAACACCGCCGCCGGCAAACTGCCCAACGACATGCCGAACCTGCCGACCTGGCGCAAGGTCAACCCGGCCGACAGCCCCGTGCTGATCCTCAGCATCAGCTCCACCCTGATGCCCGGTACCGAGCTGAGCGACTACGTTGAAACGCTTCTTGCCCGTCAGATCAGCCAGATCGATGGCGTAGGACAAGTCAACATCACCGGCCAGCAACGCCCGGCGATCCGGGTCCAGGCCTCGGCCGACCGGCTCGCCGCCATCGGTCTGACCCTGGCCGACATCCGCCTGTCGCTGCAACAGGCCAGCCTCAACCTGGCCAAGGGCGCCCTGTACGGTGAATCGAGCATTTCCACCCTGTCCACCAACGACCAGCTGTTCCAGCCCGAGGAATACCGTGAGCTGATCGTGTCCTACAAAAATGGCGCACCGGTGCACCTCAAGGACGTCGCCAAGGTCATCAGCGGCTCGGAAAACGCCTACGTCCAGGCCTGGTCCGACAACGAACCGGGGCTCAACCTGGTGATCTTCCGGCAGCCGGGGGCGAACATCGTCGAGACCGTCGACCGTATCCAGGCGGCCCTGCCGACCCTGCAAGCCATGTTGCCCGCCGCGATGCAGGTCAAGGTGCTGATCGACCGTACCCAGACCATCCGCGCCTCGCTGCATGAAGTGGAAATCACCCTGCTGATCACCGTGTTGCTGGTGGTGGCGGTCATGGCCCTGTTCCTGCGCCAGCTCTCGGCAACCCTGATTGTCTCGGCGGTGCTGGGGGTTTCGCTGACCGCCAGTTTCGCCCTGATGTACATCATGGGCTTCAGCCTGAACAACCTGACCCTGGTGGCGATCGTCATTTCGGTGGGTTTCGTGGTCGACGATGCGATCGTGGTGGTGGAGAACATCCACCGTCATCTTGAGGCCGGCGAAGGCATGCGCGAGGCGGCGATCAAGGGCGCCGGCGAGATCGGCTTCACGGTGGTGTCCATCAGCTTCTCGCTGATCGCCGCGTTCATCCCGCTGCTGTTCATGGGCGGCGTGGTCGGGCGGCTGTTCAAGGAATTTGCCCTGACGGCCACCTCCACCATCCTGATCTCGGTGGTGGTGTCGTTGACCCTGGCGCCGACCCTCGCCGCGCTTTTCATGCGCGCCCCGGTGCATCATGCCCACGGCAAGCCGGGTTTCGGCGAACGCCTGCTAGCCCGGTACGAACGCGGATTGCGGCGGGCCCTGGCTTACCAGAAGCTGATGATCGGCGTGTTCGGCCTGACCCTGGCGCTGGCCGTGGGCGGCTACGTGTTCATTCCCAAGGGCTTCTTCCCGGTCCAGGACACCGGCCTGGTGCTGGGCACCAGCGAGGCCGCCGCCGACGTGTCGTTCCCGGACATGGTCGCCAAGCACAAGGCCCTGGCCGACATCGTCGCCGCCGACCCGGCCGTGGCAACCTTTTCCCACTCCGTCGGCGTTTCGGGCAACAACCAGACCATCGCCAACGGCCGCTTCTGGATCGCCCTCAAGCCTCGGGACCAGCGGGATGTCTCGGCCAGCGGCTTCATCGACCGGATTCGCCCCAAGCTGCTGAAGATCCCCGGCGTGGTCCTGTACCTGCGAGCCGGGCAAGACATCAACTTAAGCTCCGGCCCCAGCCGTGCCCAGTATCAATACGTGCTCAAGAGCAACGACGGGCCGAGCCTCACGGCCTGGACCCAGAAGCTCACCGACAAATTGCGTGGCAACCCGGCGTTCCGCGACATCTCCAATGACTTGCAACCAGGTGGCAGCATCACCCACATCAACATCGACCGCAGTGCCGCCGCGCGCTTCGGCCTCACCGCCAGCGACGTCGACCAGGCCTTGTACGACGCCTTCGGCCAGCGGCAGATCAACGAGTTCCAGACCGAGACCAACCAGTACAACGTCATCCTGGAACTCGACACCGCACAACGCGGCAAGGCCGAGAGCCTGGCGTACTTCTACCTGCGCTCGCCCCTGAGCGGCGAGATGGTGCCGCTCTCGGCCCTGGCCCGCTTCGACGCACCGAGCAGCGGCCCGTTGTCGATTGCCCACGACGGCATGTTCCCGGCCGCCAACCTTTCGTTCAACCTCGCACCGGGCGTGGCGTTAGGGGATGCGGTGTGGATGCTCGACCAGGCCAAGAACGAGATCGGCATGCCGGCCGCCATCACCGGCAACTTCCAGGGCGCGGCCCAGGCGTTCCAGAGCTCGCTGGCCAGCCAGCCGTGGCTGATCCTCGCCGCGCTGGTGGCGGTGTACATCATCCTCGGCGTGCTTTACGAGAGCTTCGTGCATCCGTTGACCATCATCTCCACCCTGCCCTCGGCGGGCCTCGGTGCGCTGATCATGCTCTGGCTGCTGGGCCAGGACTTTTCGATCATGGCCCTGATCGGCCTGGTCCTGCTGATCGGCATCGTCAAGAAAAACGGCATCCTGATGATCGACTTCGCCCTCGACGCCCAGCGCAACGGCGGGCTGCCCCCTCAGGAAGCGATCTTCCAGGCCTGCGTGACCCGCTTCCGGCCGATCATGATGACGACCCTGGCCGCCCTGCTCGGCGCCCTGCCGCTGATGCTCGGCTACGGCACTGGCGCGGAACTGCGCCAGCCATTGGGCATCGCCGTGGTGGGGGGCCTGCTGGTGAGCCAGGCGCTGACGCTGTTCACCACGCCGGTCATATACTTGTGGCTCGAGCGACTGTTCCATCGGCCCAAGCCAGCGCCGACGGCCCTGGCGACCACACACTGAGGCCGGCCCATGCGTGTCCTGATCATCGAAGACGAAGAAAAAACCGCCGACTACCTGCACCGCGGCTTGAGCGAACAGGGCTATACCGTGGACGTCGCACCGGACGGCATAGAGGGCCTGCACCTGGCCCTGGAAACCGATTACGCGGTGATCGTGCTCGACGTGATGCTGCCGGGCCTGGACGGCTTCGGCGTGTTGCGGGCCTTGCGCGCCCGCAAGCAGACCCCGGTGATCATGCTGACCGCCCGGGAACGGGTCGAGGACCGCATCAAGGGGCTGCGCGACGGCGCCGATGACTACCTGGGCAAACCGTTCTCCTTCCTCGAACTGGTGGCTCGCCTGCAAGCCCTGACCCGCCGCAGCGGTGGCCACGAACCGGTGCAGGTGACCATCGCCGACCTGTGGATCGACCTGATCAGCCGCAAGGCGACACGGGCCGGGCAACGCCTGGACCTGACCGCCAAGGAGTTTTCCCTGCTCAGCGTCCTGGCCCGTCGCCAGGGCGAGATCCTGTCGAAAACCGCCATTGCCGAAATGGTCTGGGACATCAATTTCGACAGCGACGCCAACGTGGTCGAAGTGGCGATCAAGCGCCTGCGGGCCAAGCTCGACGGGCCGTTCGAGCAGAAGCTGCTGCACACGATCCGCGGCATGGGCTATGTGCTGGAGAGCCGCAGTGAGTAACAGCCTCGCCCTGCGCCTGAGCGGAATGTTCACGCTGGTGGCGGCGTTGGTGTTCCTGTTGATCGGCGGTGCGCTGTACCAGCAGGTTGCCAAGGGCCTGGGCCTGTTGCCGGAAGCCGAACTCGATGCGCGCTACAGCGTGCTCGAATCCACGGTGGGCCGCTACGGCACCCCCGAACACTGGGTGAAGATCAATAACAAGCTGCGGTTGCTGGGCGAAGAAGACAAACGCATCCATTTCTGGATCGTCAGCGGCGACCCACGCTTCGAGTACGGCAACCCGGATGCGCAGATCCGCGCCTTCGCCGAGGGGCCGCTGGGCAAGCGCGACTTGAAGCTGCCTCACCGGCCCTATCCGATGAAAGTGCTGGTCAGTCAGTTCCCGGCCAAGGACCAACGCCCACCGTTGCGCTTCATGATCGGCATCGACACCGAGACGTTCTACCAGACCCAGCACCGTCTGCTGGTGGCGCTGGTGAGCCTGGCCATCGTCGGCGTGCTGCTGGCATCCCTGCTGGGGTATTGGGTGGCGCGGATCGGCCTCAAGCCCTTGATCAAGTTATCCGACGAAGCCCAGCGCCTGACGCCGCCACGGCTGTCCGGGCGCTTGCAACTGACGCCATTGCCGCCGGAACTGAGCCAGTTCGTCAGCTCCTTCAACGCCACCCTCGACCGGGTCGAACTGGCCTACTCGCGGCTCGAATCGTTCAACGCCGATGTCGCCCACGAACTGCGTTCCCCGCTGACCAACCTGATCGGCCAGACCCAGGTGGCGTTGACCCGCGGGCGCTCGGCCGAACATTACTTCGAAGTACTGCAGTCAAACCTCGAAGAGCTGGAACGGCTGCGCTCGATCATCAACGACATGCTGTTCCTCGCCAGCGCCGACCAGGGCAGCAAGGCCACCAAGCTGACCAGCACCTCCCTGGCCAGCGAAGTGGCGACCACCCTCGACTACCTGGACTTCATCCTGGAAGACGCCCAGGTCCAGGTTCGGGTCAGCGGCGACGCCCAGGCCAACATCGAGATCGCCCACCTGCGCCGGGCGCTGATCAACCTGCTGAGCAATGCCGTGCAGCACACCGCTGCCGGACAGGTCATCGACGTGCGCATCGAGGTCCAGGCCGACCAGATCACCCTGGCCGTCACCAACCCCGGCGAGCCGATTGCCGGTGAACACCTGCCGCGCCTGTTCGAACGCTTCTACCGGGTCGATGCCTCGCGCAGCAACAGCGGCGCCAACCACGGATTGGGGCTGGCGATCGTCAAGGCCATCGCCCTGATGCATGGCGGCGACGTGTTCGTGCACAGCGAGCGGGGGGCCAACACCTTCGGGATCCGCTTGCCCGCCTGACGTTCCACACGTCGCATCCCAACGGCCTTTTGCCCATTGAATGCTGGGCGAAAGGCAATTGAATCAGAATCAGGCGATCACGGCCTGCGACATCGGCGAACGGGCGATTGCGCAGAGATGGATTGCCCGCCTTCACCGATCCAAGCACAATCAGCAAAAGGCCAGCATGCAGCTCATTGCCAGCCGTGTGCCCTTTGGGATGGATCCCCGCCACAGACAATGCAGACACTGTAACCATGAGCACGAGCAGTGCGACACCCGGCAATACCCTGTTTTCGATACGCTCGGAACGGGCACTCGTTTTCGCCAGCTCGCTGGTGGTCACGGCCATCCTGAGCATCGTGACGTTCCTGCTGATTCGCGAACATACCAGCGCACAACTGGCCGCTACCCGCGCGGCCACCAACATCGTGCAACTGATCGACGCCGACGTGCTGCGCAACGTCGAGCTCTATGACCTGTCGCTGCAAGGCCTGATCAGCACGGCCAAGCGCAGTGACCTCAACGGGGTGTCGCCGGCGATTCGTCACCTGGCCCTGTTCGACCGCGCCACCGCCGCGCCCTACAAGGGCGACATCCTGCTGCTCGACAAGCGCGGTGACGTGATCGCCGACTCCGCGTCGGTCATCCCGCGCCAGGGCAATTACGCCGACCGGGAATATTTTCGCGTGCACCTCGACGACCCGAGCCTGGGCATGATGATCAGCCGTCCGTTTCGCTCCAGGAGTGTCGCCCAGGACTGGCGCATCAGCTTCAGCTATCGATTGAACGATGAACAGGGTGAGTTCATGGGCGTGGCCGAGGCCGGGATGCGCTTGAACTACTTCAGCCAGTTGTTCAAGAGCCTGAACATTGGCCACGGCGGCACGGTGAACCTGATCAGCCGCGACGGGATCCTGCTGGCACAGGAGCCGCCCCTGGCCGACGACTTGATCGGCAAGGACTTCAGCAACCGACCGAACTTCGTGCGCATCCTGAAGGAAGGCAATGGCAGTTTTACCAGCGTGTCCAGCGTCGACCAGAGCACGCGCCTGTACACCTTTTCCCAGGTGGGCAACCTGCCGTTGATTGTCGTGGTGGCGTTGTCGTCCCAGGAAGTGTTCGCCTCGTGGAAACGCACGGCGTTGATGGTCAGCGGCGCGACCGGCGCGCTGTGCATCGCCTTGCTCTGGCTCACCTGGCTGCTACGTCGCGAATTGCGCCGCCGCCATCGGGCCGAGCGGAACCTGGCACAACTGGCGTCGATCGACGCCCTGACCGGCCTGGCCAACCGCCGGACCCTGGATGTGAAACTGCATCAGGAGTGGCTGCGTTCCCAGCGCTCGGGGCAACCGCTGTCGGTCATGATGATCGATGCCGACCACTTCAAGGCCTACAACGATCGCCACGGCCACCAAGGCGGGGACGAAGCCCTGCGAAGCCTCGCCCAGCTCATCGACGAACACGTCCGTCGCCCCGCCGACCTCGCCGCGCGCTATGGGGGTGAAGAGTTCGCGGTGGTGGTTCCGGAAACCACCACCGCCGGCGCCTTCACCATGGCCCAGAATATCCGCCAGGCCGTTGAACAACTGCCGCCTCCCGTCCCGGGAGAAGCCCCGATGACCGTCAGCATCGGCATCGCCACCTGGGCCAAAGGACCGTACAGCGACCTCGAACAACTCCTGGTCGCCGCCGACAAGGCGCTGTACCAAGCCAAGGCCAGCGGCCGCAACCGCGTCGTGTGCGCCATGTAATCCCCGCCCTCTCTACATCTGGACAAGCGTGGCCAGGGAGCTTGCTCCCGCTGGACTGCGCAGCAGGCCCATAAAGGATCAATGCGATATACCTGATACACCCAGGCGCCTGCTCCAGGGGCCGCTTCGCAGCCCAGCGGGGATAAATCCCCTCGCCACAAAAGCGCTCGCCACAGTCCCTCACTTGCATAATGGGCAACCACACAACCGTGGCGAGGGAGCTTGCTCCCGTTGGACTGCGCATCAGGCCCAAAAAGATCAATGCGGTGAGCCTGATACACCCAGGTGCCAGTTCCAGGGGGGCCGCTTCGCAGCCCAGCGGGAGCAAGCTCCCTCGCCACGAAAACCCGCTCACACCAAACCTCTGTGGCGAGGGGATTTATCCCCGTTGGACTGCGCAGCAGGCCCATAAAGGATCAATGCGATATGCCTGATGCACCCGGGCGCCTGCTCCAGGGGGGCCGCTTCGCAGCCCAGCGGGGATAAATCCCCTCGCCACAAAAGCGCTCGCCACAGTCCCTCACTTGCATAATGGGCAACCACACAACCGTGGCGAGGGAGCTTGCTCCCGTTGGACTGCGCATCAGGCCCAAAAAGATCAATGCGGTGAGCCTGATACACCCAGGTGCCAGTTCCAGGGGGGCCGCTTCGCAGCCCAGCGGGAGCAAGCTCCCTCGCCACGAAAACCCGCTCACACCAAACCTCTGTGGCGAGGGGATTTATCCCCGTTGGACTGCGCAGCAGGCCCATAAAGGATCAATGCGATATGCCTGATGCACCCGGGCGCCTGCTCCAGGGGGGCCGCTTCGCAGCCCAGCGGGGATAAATCCCCTCGCCACAAAAGCGCTCGCCACAGTCCCTCACTTGCATAATGGGCAACCACACAACCGTGGCGAGGGAGCTTGCTCCCGTTGGACTGCGCAGCAGGCCCAAAAAGATCAATGCGGTGAGCCTGATACACCCAGGTGCCAGTTCCAGGGGGGCCGCTTCGCAGCCCAGCGGGAGCAAGCTCCCTCGCCACAAAAACAAGCTCACACCGCCCCCCTGTGGCGAGGGGATTTATCCCCGTTGGACTGCGCAGCAGGCCCAAAAAGATCAATGCGGTGCGCCTGATACACCCAGGCGCCTGCTCCAGGGGGGGCCGCTTCGCAGCCCAGCGGGAGCAAGCTCCCTCGCCACGGAAAGTGGCTCACACTGAACCTCTGTGCGATGGGGTTTATCCGAAACGGTCCCTTGATAAACAACCGGCATAAAAAAAGGCCACCCTAAGGCAGCCTTTAAAAACTAGAGAGGTTTTTTGCTTACACGGCCGCGACAGGGCGCATGTAAGAGATTGGTGCGGTGCTGGCGTCTTCGAACGTCACGACTTCCCAAGCATCTTTCTGCTCAATCAACTTGCGCAGCAGCTGGTTGTTCAGTGCGTGGCCGGACTTGAAGCCCTTGAACTCACCAATCAGGCTATTGCCCAGCAGGTAGAGGTCGCCGATTGCATCGAGGATCTTGTGTTTGACGAACTCGTCTTCATAACGAAGGCCGTCTTCGTTCAACACGCCATCGGAATCGACCACGATCGCGTTTTCCACGCTGCCGCCGAGTGCGAGGTTGTGCTTGCGCAGGTACTCGATGTCACTCATGAAGCCAAAGGTACGGGCGCGGCTGACTTCTTTTACGAACGAAGTGCTGGAAAAGTCCACGCTTGCACTCTGGGTGCGGTCCCGGAAAACCGGGTGATCGAAATCGATCTCGAAGCTCACCTTGAAACCTTCGAAAGGGACGAAAGTGGCGCGCTTGTCGCCATCTTCCACGGTCACTTCCCGCAGGATGCGGATGAACTTCTTGGCCGCGTCCTGTTCTTCCAGGCCAGCCGATTGAATCAGGAATACGAAGGGTCCGGCACTGCCATCCATGATCGGGACTTCGGACGCGGAGAGCTCGACGTAGGCGTTATCGATGCCCAGGCCAGCCATGGCCGAGAGCAAATGCTCCACCGTATCCACTTTGGTGGCACCGTTGACCAATGTGGTCGACATGGTGGTTTCACCAACGTTTTCCGCGCGAGCAGGAATCTGCACCACAGGGTCGAGGTCGGCACGACAAAACACGATGCCGGTATCGACAGGCGCGGGCTTGAGGGTCAGGTAGACCTTCTCGCCCGAGTGCAGACCGACACCTGTGGCACGGATAATATTCTTCAGGGTGCGTTGTTTAATCATGGCATGGGCCGCTTCAGCGCAAATTGCGAACTGGTATCAACAAAGGCTGGCGATGATAGCAGACCAGACCTTTGCTGAACACCAATCACCCGTATCCCCCTGATACATTTCATCAATCGGCCTGACGACGCAGGAATGCCGGGATGTCCAGGTAATCCAGATCGTCTTGCGGATTCATCTTCGCGGCAGTCGCAGCACCGGCCTGGGCCTGGTTGCGCATGACGGTCGGACGGTCCAGGTCACGGTAGTTCACCGCAGGCTGTTCCTGACGAACGGGGGCCTGTTGCTGTGGCTGGGAGGCCATGGCGGTCTGTACGGTGTTGTCGATCACCTTCATCGGCTTCTCGATTTTCGCGCCCAGGCCGGTGGCAACCACGGTCACGTGCAGCTCGTCGCGCATGTCGGGGTCGATCACGGTGCCGACCTTGACCATGGCGTGGTCGGAGGCGAAGGCTTCGATGATGCTACCCACGTCGGAGTACTCGCCCAGGGACAGGTCGGGACCTGCAGTGATGTTCACCAGGATGCCGCGAGCGCCCTGCAGGTTGACGTCTTCGAGCAACGGGTTGCGGATGGCCGCTTCGGTCGCTTCGCGCGCACGGTTCGGACCGCTGGCGCAGCCAGTGCCCATCATCGCCATGCCCATTTCGGACATCACGGTGCGCACGTCGGCGAAGTCGACGTTGATCATGCCCGGACGCTTGATGATGTCGGAGATACCGCGAACGGCACCGGCCAGTACGTCATCGGCCTTGGCGAAAGCCGACAGCAGGCTGGCGTCCTTACCCAGGATGGTCAGCAGCTTCTCGTTGGGGATGGTGATCAACGAGTCGACGCTTTCGCTCAGCGCGCGGATGCCTTCATCGGCGATCTGCATGCGCTTGCGGCCTTCGAACGGGAACGGACGGGTCACCACGGCAACGGTGAGGATACCCATCTCCTTGGCCACTTCGGCAATGATCGGCGCTGCACCGGTACCGGTACCGCCGCCCATGCCCGTGGTGATGAACACCATATTGGTGCCAGCCAGGACTTCAGCGATGCGCTCGCGGTCTTCCAGGGCAGCCTGACGGCCAACCTCGGGATTCGCGCCAGCACCCAGGCCCTTGGTCACGCCGGTACCCAGTTGCAGGATGGTCCGCGCGCCGATGTTTTTCAGCGCTTGAGCATCGGTGTTGGCGCAGATGAACTCGACGCCCTCGATGTTGCTCTTGACCATGTGGTTGACAGCGTTGCCGCCGCCACCGCCGACACCGATTACCTTGATAACCGGGCTAGCGGGGATGTTGTCTACGAGTTCGAACATTTTCCCTCTCCTTTCATTCTCTAGTTTTTTCGCCTACTGCGTTTGCTGCCGTCTTCCGGCGCCAAGCCTGAAACTCGTCGCCTGAAGCTTGAAACCTGTATCAGAAATTGCCTTTGACCCAAGCCTGCAACCGCTCCAGCAGCGGCGCCTTGGCCTCTTCGCTGTTGTAGCTGTCGCGGCTGCCGATGCCGGAGAACGAGATGCCGTCGGACTGCTTCTGCAGGCCGTACATCAACAGACCCACGCCGGTGGAATAGATCGGGTTGCGCACCACGTCATCCAGGCCCTTGACGCCATGGGGCACGCCCAGGCGCACCGGCATGTGGAAAATTTCCTCGGCCAGCTCGACCGCGCCTTCCATCTTCGAGGTGCCGCCGGTCAGCACGATGCCGGCCGGGATCAGGTCCTCGTAGCCGCTGCGACGCAGTTCGGCCTGGATCAGGGTGAACAGTTCGTCGTAACGCGGCTCGACCACTTCGGCCAGGGCCTGGCGGGACAGCTCGCGCGGCGGACGGTCGCCGACGCTTGGCACCTTGATGGTTTCACCGGCGCCGGCCAGTTTCGCCAGGGCACAGGCGTAGCGAATCTTGATTTCCTCGGCGTACTGGGTCGGAGTGCGCAACGCCATGGCGATGTCGTTGGTCACCTGGTCGCCGGCAATCGGGATCACGGCGGTGTGGCGGATGGCGCCTTCGGTGAAGATCGCGATGTCGGTAGTGCCGCCGCCGATGTCCACCAGGCACACGCCCAGCTCTTTCTCGTCGTCGGTCAGCACCGAGTAGGCCGAGGCCAGTTGCTCGAGGATGATGTCGTCGATTTCCAGGCCGCAGCGGCGCACGCACTTCTCGATGTTCTGCGCGGCGTTCACGGCGCAGGTGACCACGTGGACCTTGGCTTCCAGGCGCACGCCGGACATGCCCAGGGGCTCGCGGACGCCTTCCTGGTTGTCGATCACGTAGTCCTGCGGCAGGGTGTGCAGCACCCGCTGGTCGGCCGGGATCGCCACGGCCTGGGCCGCATCGAGCACGCGCTCAAGGTCCGCGGAGCTGACTTCGCGATCACGAATCGCGACGATGCCGTGGGAGTTCAGGCTGCGGATGTGATTGCCCGCCACGCCGACGAACGCCGAGTGGATCCGGCAACCGGCCATCAGCTGCGCTTCTTCGATGGCGCGCTGGATCGATTGCACGGTGGACTCGATGTTCACCACCACGCCTTTCTTCAAACCACGGGACGGATGGGTACCGATCCCGACGATGACCAGCGTGCCGTCGTCCGCGACCTCGCCTACCAGCGCTACCACCTTGGAAGTGCCGATATCCAGACCGACGATCATTTTTCCGCTTTGCACGTTTGCCATGGGTCCTGCCTCTTCTTAATTCTTCGCGACGGCGGGTTCGGCCGTCGTCGGCGCTACAGGTTCCCGCCAGCCAACAGCCAGGCCGTTGGCGTAGCGCAGATCGATGCGCGCAATGTTCGTAATCTGTTCTTTGAGCGTCTTGTCATAGATGGCAATGAAGCGGCGCATCTTTTCCACCAGGTTGCCGCGACCGAGCAGCAGCTCGATGCCCGGCCCCGAGCTGCCCGCGCCAGTGGTCAGGAACCAACTGCCGCGCTCACGCAACTCCAGGCGCGCGATGGAGAAGCCCAAGGGCCGCAACATCTGGCTCAACACCTGGTACTGCTGCATCACTTGCTGTTGGGCCCGCTGTGGACCGAACAGTTGTGGCAAATGTTCATAATTGGCCAGTTCCCGAGGCGTGAACGCCTGGCCCTGGTTGTTCAACAGCGACTCGTCGCCCCAACGGGCCACCGGAAGCTGCTCTTCCAGGCGGATCGACACCTGGTCGGGCCACACGCGCCGGACCTCGGCATGGGCGATCCAGGGCATCTGCTCCAGTTCCGTGCGCATGCCCGCCAGGTCGATGGTGAAGAAGCTCGACGCCACGAATGGCGCGATCCGCTGCTGCACCGCCTGCTGGCTGATGTAACTCAGGTCGCCCTGCACGTTGATCCGGGCGATCGGCCGGTCGGCATAAGGCAGCAGCCGCTGGGCCCCTTCGTACGTACCGAACCCCAACGCCACCAGCAGTACCGGCCAGAACAGGCTCTTGAGAAAACCAAAGTTGGCTTTCGGCAAGCGCGCCGACATCGGCTCCTTGGCCACCATTCGGCTGGCACCCCGCGGCACCGGTTTGCGACCGGGTGCGGATGGCTGATGACGAAGCGATGCGCCTTGCATGGCTTAACCTCTTGGCTCTTGCGGGCCGACACTGGCCGCCAGGATCGACAGCACCAGTTGCTGGAAATCCAGGCCGGCGGCACGCGCCGCCATCGGCACCAGGCTGTGATCGGTCATGCCGGGGGCGGTGTTGACTTCCAGGAACCAGAATTGCCCATTGGCGTCCTGCATCACGTCCGCCCGGCCCCAACCGGCGATACCCAGCGCCTCACAGGCCTTGGCCGTGAGGTCCATCAGTTCTTTTTCCTTGGCGCTGTCCAGTCCGCAGGGAATGCGGTACTGGGTATCGTTGGCGACGTACTTGGCGTCGTAGTCGTAGAACGTGTGCGGCGTGCCCAGCGCAATCGGCGGCAACACCTGGTCACGCAGGGTGGCGATGGTGAACTCGGGACCGGCGATCCACTGCTCGACCAACACTTGCGAATCGTAGGCGCTGGCGTCTTTCCATGCCGTGGTCAACTCAGGCAGCGAATTCACTTTCGCCATGCCGATACTTGAACCTTCATGAGCCGGTTTGACGATCAGCGGGAAGCCCAGTTCCGTGGCCGCAGAAATACAATCGGCCTCGCTCGCCAGCACCGCGTGACGTGGCGTCGGAATGCCGAGGCTGTGCCAGACCTGCTTGGTGCGCAGTTTGTCCATCGCCAGGGCCGAAGCCAGGATGCCGCTGCCGGTGTAGGGGATGCCCAGGCACTCGAGCAGGCCTTGCATGCTGCCGTCTTCACCGCCGCGACCGTGGAGAATGATGAACGCGCGGTCGATCTTTTCGCTCAGCAGGCGTTGCAGAAAGTCATCGCCCACGTCGATGCCGAACGCGTCGACACCGCCGCTTTGCAGGGCTTGCAGCACGGCGTTGCCAGATTTGAGGGATACCTCGCGCTCGGCGCTCTTGCCACCGAACAGCACGGCAACGCGGCCGAAGGCTTTCGGGTCGAGGGTCGAGACCAGGTTGGCGTAGGCAGCAGTCATTTCAGTTTCCCCTCGCTGGAGGCCACGATGGCACCGGCGAATAACGGACTTTTCAACAGTTTCGGGGCCAGCCCGCCGATGTCACCGGCGCCCTGGCACAGCAGGATGTCGCCGGCACGCAGCAGCGGCTTGACCAGCGGCGCGAGGTCCACGCCACGCTCGATGTAGATCGGGTCCAGTTGGCCGCGCTGGCGGATGCTGTGGCACAGCTGGCGGCTGTCGGCACCGGGGATCGGCTCTTCGCCGGCCGGATAGACTTCCATCAACAGCAGCACGTTGGCGTCGGTCAGCACCTGGACGAAATCGTCGTACAGGTCCCGCGTACGGCTGTAGCGGTGCGGCTGATAGACCATCACCAGGCGCCGCTCCGGCCAACCACCGCGCACGGCCTTGATCACCGCCGCGACTTCGGTTGGGTGATGGCCGTAGTCGTCCACCAGCATCACGTTGCCGCCGTCCACCGGCAGCTCGCCGTAGACCTGGAAGCGCCGGCCCACGCCCTGGAACCCGGACAGGCCCTGGACGATGGCTTCATCGCTGACGCCTTCATCGGTGGCAATGCAAATGGTGGCCAGCGAGTTGAGCACGTTGTGGTTGCCCGGCATGTTCACCGACACGTCCAGCGGCTCACGGTCGGGGCGCAGCACGGTGAAGAAGGTCTGCATGCCTTGCTGGCGCACGTTGATGGCACGTACGTCGGCTTCTTCGCTGAATCCGTAGGTGACGGTCGGACGCTTGATCAACGGCAGGATCTCGCGCACCACCGGATCGTCCAGGCACACCACCGCCAACCCATAGAACGGCAGGTTGTGCAGGAATTCGACGAAGGTTTTCTTCAACTTGTTGAAGTCGCCGTCGTAGGTCGCCATGTGGTCGGCGTCGATGTTGGTGACCACGGCTACCAGCGGTTGCAGATGCAGGAAGCTGGCATCGCTTTCGTCGGCTTCGGCGATCAGGTAGCGGCTGGTGCCCAGCTGGGCATTGGTGCCCGCGGCATTGAGGCGACCACCGATCACGAAGGTCGGGTCCAGGCCACCGGCGGCGAACACCGAGGCGATCAGGCTGGTGGTGGTGGTCTTGCCGTGGGTCCCGGCGACGGCGATGCCGTGGCGGTAGCGCATCAGCTCGGCCAGCATCTCGGCACGCGGCACCACAGGGATGCGTCGTTCCAGGGCGGTGGCGACTTCCGGGTTAGACGTGTTCACGGCGCTGGACACCACCAGCACGTCGGCATTGGCGGCGTTCTCGGCGCGGTGGCCGATGAAAATCTGGGCGCCGAAGGTTTCCAGGCGCTCGGTGACCGGGGACGCCTTCAGGTCGGAACCCGAGACCTGGTAGCCCAGGTTCAGCAACACCTCGGCAATTCCGCACATGCCCACGCCGCCGATACCGACGAAGTGGATACGGCGGATGCGGCGCATTTCCGGCTGCGGCATGGCTTTGCGATTCTCAACCATGGGCCACCTCCAGGCAGGTGTCGACCACTTGGGCCGTAGCATCGGGTTTGGCCAGGCGGCGCGCGGCGCGGGCCATGTCTTCAAGTCGTTGCGGCTGCATCAAAACCTCTGTCAGGCGGGCGGCAAGATCCGCGGCGCCAGTCGTTCTTTGCGGCATCAGGAAGGCTGCGCCTTCACGGGCCAAATAATCGGCATTGCGGGTCTGGTGGTCGTCGATGGCGTGGGGCAAAGGCACCAGCATCGAGGGCAGACCGGCGGCAGCCAGTTCGCTGATGGTCAACGCGCCTGCGCGGCAGATCACCAGGTCGGCCCAGCCATAGGCTTGGGCCATGTCTTTGATGAACGGCTGCACCTGCGCCTCGACGCCAGCGGCGCGATAGCGCTCGGCAGTCACTTCATCGTGGTTTTTGCCGGCCTGGTGAAACACTTCCGGGCGCAGGTCGGGGGCGACCTGCGAGAGGGCTTCGGGCAGCAGTTTGTTCAACGGCTCTGCCCCCAGGCTTCCGCCCAGGACCAGCAAGCGCGCCTTGCGTCCAGCCAGGGCTGGGCGCGGTGTATCGAGAAACAGCTCGGTACGCACCGGATTACCGGTGGTGCGGCGGCTGCCCGACAGGGTAAAGGTGTCGGGAAACGCTTCACAGACCCGGGCGGCCAACGGCACCAGTAACCGATTGGCGGTACCGGCCACGGCGTTCTGCTCGTGAACGATCACCGGCACGCCGGCCAGTTTGGCCGCGAGGCCACCCGGGCCGGTCACATAACCGCCAAACCCGACCACGCAGACCGGCCGCAACCGACGGATGATCGCCCGCGCCTGCCAGACCGACTTGAGCAGCATCAGCGGTGCCTTGAGCAGCGACAGCTTGCCCTTGCCCCGCAGACCGCTGGCGTTGATCCGGTGCAGCTCCAGGCCGGCGCCAGGCACCAGCTCGTTTTCGATACCCCGCGGCGTACCCAGCCAGTGCACGGTGTAGCCGCGCGCTTGGAACTCCCGGGCACAGGCCAGCGCCGGGAAGACATGCCCGCCGGTTCCGCCGGCCATGATCAGCACGTTAGCGCCCATGAGTCGGCTCCTCGGCGAAGTCGCTCTCGTGGAATTCCATCTCTTCGCTGCCCAGGTGGGTTCGACTTTCCCATTCGATGCGCAGCAACAAGCCGAGGCAGGCACAGCAGATCACCAGGGAGCTGCCGCCATAACTGAGGAACGGCAGCGTCAGACCCTTGGTCGGCAGCAGGCCGACGTTCACGCCGATGTTGATCAGGAACTGGCCGATCCACAGGAAAGACAGCCCATACGCCACGTAGGCGGCAAAAAACTGCTTGGCTTTCTCGGCCCACAAGCCGATGTACATGCCGCGCACGCAAACGAACACGAACAGCGCCACGGTGCACAGCGAACCCACCACACCCAGCTCTTCGGCCAGCACCGAGAACACGAAGTCGGTGTGGGCTTCCGGCAGGTAGAACTGCTTCTGCACGCTGTTGCCCAGGCCCACGCCCAGCCATTCGCCACGCCCGAAGGCAATCAGTGCCTGGGTCAACTGGTAGCCGGAACCGAACTGGTCGGCCCACGGATCGGTGAAGGTAATCAGTCGCGCCATCCGATAGGGCTGCGCCTGCACCAGCACGGTCACGGCCGCCACCGCCAGCGCCACCATCAGGATGAAGCGGAACAGCCCGACGCCACCGAGGAACAGCATCGCCGCGGCCGCGCCCATCATCACCACCGTGGCGCCGAAGTCCGGCTCCATCAGCAGCAGGCCAGCCATCGGCAACAACACGATGAACGGCTTGAAGAAACCCATCCAGCTTTCGCGCACTTCTTTCTGGCGCCGCACCAGGTAACCGGCCAGGAAGATCACCACGAAGACCTTGGCGATTTCCGAGGGCTGTACGTTGAAGAAGCTGAAGCCGATCCAGCGCATCGAACCGTTGACCTCACGGCCGATGCCCGGCACCAGCACCATCACCAACAGGCCGAAGGCGCCGAGCAGCATCATCCAGCCCAGGCGCTGCCACGTGGCGATCGGCACCATCATGGTGACCACGCAGGCACCGAGGCCGATCACCAGGTAAATCAGGTGGCGGATCATGTGATAGAGCGTGTTGCCCGATTGCACCGCGGCCACTTCCGAGGACGCCGAGGTGATCATCACCAGGCCCAGGCCCAGCAGGGCCAGGCAACCGGCGAGCATCGGGAAATCCAGGTCGATGCCACGCCCGGTGATCAGCGGCGACGGGTATGGCTTGATGACATTCATCAGGCTCATGCCAAGTCCTCCGCGGCCCGGGCGAACAGCTGTCCGCGTTCTTCGTAATTCTTGAACATGTCGAAACTGGCGCAGGCCGGCGACAACAGGACGGCATCGCCGGGTTGAGCCAGGGCGCGGCATTGCTGCACCGCTTCGTCGAGGGAGGCGACGCGAACCAGCGGCACGGCGTCGCCGAGCGCCTGGGCGATCAATTCGCGGTCACGGCCCATCAGCACCACGGCGCGGCAGTTGGCCGCCACCGGGTCACGCAGGTCCTTGAAGTCGGCACCCTTGCCGTCGCCACCGGCGATCAGCACGAGCTTGCCTTCGATGTCCGCACCCAGCCCTTCGATCGCCGCCAGGGCGGCGCCGACGTTGGTGGCCTTGGAGTCGTTGTACCAGGCCACGCCATCGAGGTCGCGCACCCACTGGCAGCGGTGCTCGAGGCCGGCGAAAGTGCGCAGCGCCGAGAGCATGGCGTCGAACGGCAGGCCGACGGCGTACCCGAGGGCCAGGGCGGCCAATGCGTTGGCCTGGTTGTGGGCGCCACGGATCTTCAGTTCGCGTATAGGCATCAGGTTCTGGAATTCGAAGGCCAGGTATTTCTCGCCGTTCTCTTCCCGCAACCCGAAACCCTTGAAATCCGGCACGCCCAGGCCGAACGACCAGCACGGCAGGCCTTCGCCCAGCAGCGGACGGGTCAGGGCATCCTGGCGGTTGAACACCACCTGCCGGGCGCCGCGGAAGATCCGGTGCTTGGCCAGGTGGTAAGCCGGCAGGCCGCTGTAGCGGTCCATGTGGTCTTCGCTGATGTTCAGCACGGTGGCCACTTCAGCGCCCAGGTGGTCGGTGGTTTCGAGCTGGAAGCTGGACAGCTCCATCACGTACAGCTCGACGTCGTCACTGAGCAGATCCAGCGCCGGTGTACCGAGGTTGCCGCCCACGGCGACCCGCTTGCCGGCCGCGGCCGCCATCTCGCCCACCAGGGTGGTGACGGTGCTTTTCGCATTGGAACCGCTGATGGCGATGATGGGCGCCTTGGCGTTGCGCGCGAATAGTTCGATGTCGCCGGACAGCTTCACCCCACGGGCCGCAGCCGCTTGCAGGGCCGGGGTCGCCAGGGCCAGGCCGGGGCTCACGTAGAGCTCGTCGGCGCGGCACAGAAACTCGACGTCCAGGTCGCCACAACGCACGTCCACCTGCGGATAGTCACGCCGCAGCGTGGCCAGCTCAGGCGGATTTTCCCGCGTGTCGGCGACGGCAAACGACACGCCCCGGTTCGCCAGGAAGCGAACCAGGGACATGCCGCTCTTGCCGAGGCCGACAACGATGCGGAAATGGTCGGAAGCGATCAGGGACACGCGTTCTACCTCAGTTTCAGGGTGGCAAGGCCGATCAGCACCAGAATCACGGTGATGATCCAGAAACGGACGATCACGCGCGGCTCGGGCCAGCCCTTGAGTTCAAAGTGGTGGTGGATCGGCGCCATGCGGAATACGCGGCGGCCGGTCAATTTAAACGACGCAACCTGAATGACGACTGACAGGGTTTCCATCACGAACACGCCGCCCATGATGAACAGGACGATTTCCTGGCGGACGATGACGGCGATGGTGCCCAGGGCCGCGCCCAGCGCCAGCGCGCCGACGTCGCCCATGAAGACTTGTGCCGGGTAGGTGTTGAACCACAGGAAGCCCAGGCCGGCACCGATCAGTGCGCCGCAGAACACGATCAGCTCACCCGCCCCCGGTACGTAAGGGATCAACAGGTATTCGGCGAATTTCACGTTACCCGACAGATAGCAGAAGATCCCCAGCGCGCCGCCGACCATCACCGTCGGCATGATCGCTAGGCCGTCGAGGCCATCGGTGAGGTTGACCGCGTTGCTCGAACCGACGATGACCAGGTAGGTCAGCACGATGAAGCCGGCGCCCAGTGGAATGCTGTAGTCCTTGAGCATCGGCAGGATCAGGGTGGTTTCCACCGGCGAAGCGGCGGTCATATAAAGGAAGATCGCCGCGCCGAGGCCAAACACCGATTGCCAGAAATACTTCCAGCGACTGGGCAGCCCACGGGAGTTCTTCTCGATGACCTTGCGGTAGTCATCGACCCAGCCGATGGCACCGAAAAACAGAGTCACCAGCAGCACGACCCAGACATAGCGGTTCGCTAGGTCGGCCCAGAGCAGGGTACTGATGCCGATGGACGACAGGATCAGCGCGCCGCCCATGGTCGGGGTGCCGGATTTGGACAGGTGCGATTGCGGGCCGTCGTTACGCACCGACTGGCCGATCTGCAGGTTCTGCAAGGTGCGGATCATCCACGGGCCCAGGAACAGCGACAACGACAGCGCGGTCAGCACACCCAGGATCCCGCGCAGGGTCAGGTACTGGAAGACCGCGAAGCCTTTGTAGAACTGTTGCAGGTACTCCGCTAGCAGCAGCAGCATTAATGTTTCTCCATACGGGTGCCGCACAGCGCCGCGACGATGTTTTCCATCGCAGCGCTACGCGAGCCCTTGATCAATAAGGTGGTGTTCGGATCCTGCTCGGCGCCCAGCGCCTGGATCAGCTCGGCCTGGGTGGTGAAGTGCCGGGCGTTCTCGCCAAAGGCGGCGACCGCGTGGGCCATCATCGGGCCGACGGCGTACAACGCGTCGACCTTGCCGCGGGCATAGGCCCCCACATCGTGGTGGCCCTGCTGGGCCCAATCGCCCAACTCGCCGATATCTCCCAGTACCAGCACGGTGCGACCGGTAAAACCGGCGAGGATATCCACCGCCGCGCACATGGACGTCGGGTTGGCGTTGTAGGTGTCGTCGATGACCCGCATGCCGTTGCTGGCCAACTGCGCGACGCAACGGCCCTTGACCGGTTGCACCGCGTTCAGCCCGGCGACGATGCCTGGCAGCGACACGCCCAGGGCATGGGCCGCCGCCGCTGCGGCCAGGGCGTTGGCAATGTTATGGGTGCCGAGCAGGTTCAACTGCACTCGCTCGGCCCCGTCGGGGCTGTGCAGGTTGAAGGCCGGGCAACCGCGTGCGTCACGGTCCAGGTCGCTGGCGTAGAAATTGGCGGCGAGGTTACTCAAGGCAA
Source organism: Pseudomonas sp. MS646 (assembly GCF_036693845.1). Taxonomy (NCBI): domain Bacteria; kingdom Pseudomonadati; phylum Pseudomonadota; class Gammaproteobacteria; order Pseudomonadales; family Pseudomonadaceae; genus Pseudomonas; species Pseudomonas sp. MS646. The sequence goes on along the minus strand of NZ_CP144763.1, from coordinate 1,122,081 downwards.
AGGTCAGCACCTTGCGTTCGCCCGCCCGGGTCTTCCAGATTTCGAAGGCCTTGTCGTCCAGGTTCAGCACGGCGATGCCATCGGCTTGCAGCCCTTCGATGATCTCACCCTTGGCCTCGACGATCTTGTCCGGCCCGCCGAACTCGCCGACGTGGGCGGTCCCGGCATTGTTCAGCACCGCCACGTGCGGCTGGGTCAGGCCCACTGTGTAGGCGATTTCGCCGAGCCGCGAAGCGCCCAGCTCGATGACCGCGGCCGTGTGCTCCGGTGCCAGCTCCAGCAGGGTCAGTGGCACGCCGAGGTCGTTGTTCAGGTTGCCCCGGGTCGCCAGCACCGGCCCACGGGTGCGCAGGATGCTGGCCAGCATTTCCTTGACCGTGGTCTTGCCGCTGGAGCCGGTGATGGCCGCGACCGGGTTGCCATACGCCGCGCGATTCAGCGCACCGAGTTGGCCCAGGGCCTGGCGCGTGTCGTCGACCAGCAACTGTGGCAGCGCGCTGTTGGTCACTTCGCGCTCGACCAGCGCCGCGACTGCACCTTTGGTCGCTACGTCGTTCAGGTAATCGTGGCCGTCGAAGCGCGGGCCGGTCAGGGCGACGAACAACTGGCCCGGCGCAATGGCCCGGCTGTCGATGCTGACGCCGTTGAAGGTGGCGTCCGCGGCGATGAGGCGCGCATTCAGGGCGCTGGTCAATTCGCTGAGCGTCAGGGCCTTAAGCATGGGCCACCTCCCACGCGGTCAGGGCGTGATCCGCTTCCACCAGGTCGGAGAAGGCATGGCGCACGCCGTTGATTTCCTGGTAGTCCTCGTGGCCCTTGCCGGCCAGCACGATCACGTCGTCCGCCGAAGCGCCGGCGATCAACTGGGCGATGGCCTGGCCGCGACCGGCCACGAAGGTGACGTTATCCGCCACCGAGAATCCGGCACGGATGTCGTCGAAAATCTGCAACGGGTTTTCGGTCCGTGGGTTGTCATCGGTGACCAGCACGCCGTCGGCCAGCCGCTCGACCACTTCGGCCATCAGCGGGCGCTTGCCGCGATCGCGATCGCCGCCGCAGCCGAACAGGCACAGCAACTTGCCCTTGGCATGGGGCCGCAGGGCCATCAAAACTTTTTCCAGCGCATCGGGCGTATGGGCGTAGTCGACCACCACCAGCGGTTGCGTGCCGCCACCCAGGCGCTGCATGCGCCCGGCCGGGCCTTCGAGCTTGGGCAGGACCTTGAGGATTTCGTCCAGCGCGTAGTCCAGGCCCAGCAAGGCGCCGATGGCGGCCAGTACGTTGCTCAGGTTGAAGCGACCGAGCAAGGTGCTGCGCAAATGGTGTTCGCCCTGGGGCGTGACCAACGTGGCGCGCACGCCCTCGTCATCGAACTGGGCCTGGCGTACATAGAGGTAGGCACCCGCGTCTTCCAGGCTGTAGGTGATCAGCCGGGACTCGTGCGAGTCGGCGGCCAGTTGCCGGCCGAACGCGTCGTCGATGTTGATGACCCGGCATTTCAGGTCATTCCAGGCGAACAGCTTGGCCTTGGCTTCGCCGTAGGCCTGCATGGTGCCGTGGTAGTCCAGGTGATCGCGGGACAGGTTAGTCAGCACGGCGACGTCGAACGCCAGCGCGGTCACGCGCCCCTGGTCCAGGCCATGGGAGGACACTTCCATAGCGACGGCCTTGGCACCGGCCTTCTTCAGGTCGGCCAGGGTCGCTTGCACGGCGATCGGGTTCGGCGTGGTGTGCAGGCCGCTGGCCAAGGCGCCATGGAACCCGCTGCCCAGGGTTCCGACAATGCCGCAGTGCTGGCCGAGCAGGTCCAGGGCCTGGGCCACCAGCTGGGTCACGCTGGTCTTGCCGTTGGTGCCGGTCACGCCAATCAGGTTCAGGTGGCGGCTCGGGTCGCCATAGAAGCGCCCGGCGATGTCCGACAGTTGGGCCGCCAGGCCCTTGACCGGAATCAGCGGGACGTCGGTGATCGGCAACACCGTCGCGCCCTGCACTTCATAGGCCACGGCCGCCGCGCCACGCTGGAGGGCGTCGGCGATATGGGCACGGCCATCGAAACGGGCGCCCGGCACCGCCAGGAACAGATCGCCGGCACGCACATTACGACTGTCCAGGGCCAGCTCGCGAATCAGCAGGTCGTGCCCGGCATGGGCAAAAATCTTGTTCAGGCTCAGGGACATCAGCCGCGCCCTCCTTCGGCTTTCAAGGGAACGACCGGTGCGGTACTGGCTTGCTGCGTCGGCGGCAGGTTATCCGGGGTGATGTTCATCAGGCGCAGGGTGCCGGACATCACTTTGCTGAACACCGGCGCCGAGACCAGGCCACCGAAGTAACCAGCCTTGCTCGGTTCGTCGATGACCACGACGATGGCGTAGCGCGGATCGCTCATCGGACCGAAGCCGGCAAACAACGAACGGTAGGAGTTCTCGGCATAGCCCTTGGTGCCCACGGAAGTCTTGCGGGCCGTACCGGACTTACCGGCGACATGGTACGCCGGCACCTGGGCACGGAAGACGCCCCGGGGCGCCTCGATCACCTGTTGCAGCATGCCCTGCATGGTCTTCGCGACGTTCTCCGGGATCACCTGGGTGGTCTGCGGGGCCTTGTCGGTCTTGATCAGGGTCAGCGGCGCGATGCGCCCGTTGTTCGCCAGCGCGGAAAACGCGTGGACCAACTGGATCGCCGTCACCGAAACGCCGTAGCCGTAGGACAGCGTGGCCGTCTCGGCCTTGCGCCAGTCGCGGTAGTTGGGCAGGTTGCCGACCCGTTCGCCCGGGAAGCCCAGGCCGGTGTCCTGGCCGAGGCCGATCTTCTGCGCCAGGCGGTAGATGGTCTCGCCGCCAATGTCGAAGGCGATCTTGCTCATGCCCACGTTACTGGAGTTGATCAGGATGCCGGTCAGGTCGAGCACCGGGCCTTCGGTCTTGGACACGTCACGAATGGTGTATTTGCCGATCTGCAAAGTGCCTGGGTACACCTCGACGGTATCGCTCGGCTTCCAGCGACCGGTTTCCAGGGCGGCGGCCATCGACACGGCCTTCATGGTCGAACCCGGCTCGAATACGTCGATCATCGCGCGGTTGCGCATCATCGCCGGCTGCAGGTTGCGACGGTTGTTCGGGTTGTAGGTCGGCTGGTTGACCATGGCCAGGATCTCGCCGGTCTTCACGTCCATGATCACCAGGCTGCCGGCCTTGGCACCGTTCTCGACGATGGCATTGCGCAGTTCGCGGTTGGCCAGGTATTGCAGGCGCAGGTCAATGGACAACGCCAAGGGCTTGCCGGCCTTGGCGTTCTTGGTGACCTGGACATCCTTGATCAGCCTGCCGCGCCGATCCTTGATGACCTGGCGCTTGCCGGCGACGCCAGCGAGCCATTCGTCATAGGCCAGCTCGACCCCTTCACGGCCGCGGTCATCGATGTCGGTAAAGCCGACCATGTGGGCCGTGACTTCACCGGCCGGGTAGAACCGCCGGAACTCTTCAATGCCATAGACGCCCGGCACTTTCAGGTCGAGCACACTCTGGCCTTGCTCAGGCGTCAGCCCGCGCACCAGGTAGATGAATTCTTTGTTGGCCTGGGCTTCAAGACGTTCGGCCAGGGCCTTGGGGTCCTGCCCGAGGGCGGCTGCCAGCGCTGGCCACTTCTCCTTGGCCAACTGCATTTCCTTGGCGTTGGCCCACAATGTGGTCACAGGGGTACTCACCGCCAACGGCTCGCCATTGCGGTCGGTGATCAGGCCACGGTGGGCCGGGATCGGAATGTGCCGCACGCTGCGCGCGTCGCCTTGCCCCTTGAGGAAGTCACGGTCGACGACCTGCAGGTCGATGATGCGCCAGGAAATCGCCGCCACCATGATCCCGAGCAACCCCAGGACCAGGCGGAACCGCCACGGGAACAATGCCCCTTCGAGCTTCATCATGGCGCCACCATCTGCACTTCGGCAGCGCCGGGAATGCGCATTTTCAGTTGTTCGGTGGCCAGTACTTCGATGCGGCTATGGGCGGTCCAGGTGCTCTGCTCCAGGATCAATCGCCCCCACTCGGCCTGCGCCTTGTCGCGCACGCTGAGTTCGTTGTAGAGGGTATTGAGCAACTGCCGGTTCCAGTGCGCGCTATAGGACACGCCGATGGCCGACACGAGCACGCCGATGAACAGCAGCAGCATGAAAAAGCTGCCGCCTGGCAGGGGCTTGGCGAAGAGCTTGCTCACCGCAACTTCTCCGCGACACGCATGACCGCACTGCGGGCACGCGGGTTGGCCTTGAGTTCGGCTTCGGAGGCGAACTGCGCCTTGCCGTGGATCTTGATTTTCGGCACAAAGGCTTCGAAACGCACCGGCAGGTTGCGTGGCAGATTATCGGCCTCGCCCTTGGTGAGCTTGCGCATGAACAGCTTGACGATGCGATCTTCCAGGGAGTGGAAGCTGATCACCACCAGCCGGCCGCCGACTTCCAGGGCGTCGAGCGCCGCTTCGAGGCCGGCCTCGAGGTCGCCCAGTTCATTATTGACGTGAATGCGCAAACCCTGGAAAGCCCGGGTCGCCGGGTTCTTGCCCTTCTCCCAGGCTGGGTTGGCAACCTTGAGCACCTCGGCCAGATCGCCAGTGCGTTCGAAAGGCTTGATGTCGCGGCGCTCGACCACGGCACGAGCCATGCGCCCGGAGAAACGCTCTTCACCGTATTCCTTGAAGACGCGGGCGATTTCTTCTACCGAGGCGGTGTTGACGAATTCGGCGGCGCTGATGCCCCGGGACGGGTCCATGCGCATGTCCAGCGGGCCGTCGTTGAGGAAACTGAAACCGCGCTCCGGGTCGTCCAACTGCGGCGAAGACACGCCCAGGTCGAGCAACACGCCACTGACCTTGCCGGCCAGGCCGCGCCCAGCGACCTCCGCGCCCAGCTCGGCAAAGCTGCGCTGCACAACGACAAAGCGGCCGTCTTCGGCCGCCAGCGCTTGCCCGGTGGCAATCGCTTGAGGATCTTTGTCGAATCCCAGCAGGCGACCACCCGGCCCCAGCTGGCTGAGGATCAACCGGCTGTGCCCGCCGCGACCGAACGTGCCGTCCAGATAGCAGCCATCAGGACGTACCGCGAGCGCCTCGACGGCCTCGTCAAGCAGTACGGTGATGTGGTTAAAGCCGCTATCAGTAGTCACAGGATCAAATCACGCAGTTCATCAGGCATGGCGCCCGGTTGTTGAATAGCAGCAAGGTCAGCGGCAGAAACCGCATTCCAGGCATCTTCGTCCCATAGTTGGAACTTGTTCAGCTGGCCGACCAGCATCGCGCGCTTGTCCAACTTGGCGTATTCGCGCAGACGCGGTGGAACCAGGAAACGACCGCTGCCGTCGAGCTCGAGATCGACGGCATTACCGATCAGCAAACGCTGCAGCCGGCGGTTTTCTTCACGCAGCGAAGGCAGTGCGCGCAGTTTGGTTTCGATGATTTCCCACTCATCCAGAGGGTAAACGCACAGACATGGGTCAACGGCGTCGATCGTGACGATTAATTGTCCCGAACTTCGCGAAACGAGCTCGTCACGATACCGACTCGGCATGGCGAGACGGCCTTTTGCATCGAGACTGATAGCGTTGGCTCCGCGAAACACGTCAGCGTTTCTCCACTTTTTGGCGTTTTACCTTCAAAAAAACCCACTTCATGCCACTTTCCGCCACTTGCGCACACTATAGGAATGCGCCCACCGCACCGTCAAGGCACGGATTGCAGGAAAAGCCTTATAGATCGGAGATTTAGGAGCGTTTCAGAAGGGTTAACGGGAATCTGACGTAGGAATTTTCACCCCAACCCGAGCAGGCACAGGAAGCTGCGCGCACAAGTTAAAGTGATTTATTAAGAGTAAGATTTTTTTGGTCTTAGGAATTGCGTCTGCCAGTGATTCAGGCAGGAAGGGAAAAGGTGGAGAGTCGATCTGTAAGCCGGGTTCTGTCTTGAACAGTCATTCGTCTACGATGGCCATCACTGGACATCTTTAGCAACCTACCCGGTCCCAGCGCGGGCCACGCCTTGGGACCCTATTTGGTCTTGCTCCAAGTGGGGTTTACCTAGCCACGAACTGTTGCCAGCCGTGCGGTGCGCTCTTACCGCACCTTTTCACCCTTACCGGCGCCGAAACGCTTAGGCGGTTATTTTCTGTGGCACTTTCCGTAGGCTCACGCCTCCCAGGCATTACCTGGCACTTCGCCCTATGGAGCCCGGACTTTCCTCCCCCCTCTAATTCTCATAGAGGGCAGCGACTGTCCGATCGACTCTCCGCCGCGAAGGTTAACGGTAGAGCGCCCGAAGAACAAGCGCTAAAAGCCTTTGGCCAGCCCGGCGCCCCGGTTTCATTGCCCCTTCTGTTTATCCAGCGCGACCTGGTACAACACGTTCTTGCGCTCGCCGGTAATCTGCGCCGCGAGGGCAGCGGCGCGCTTGAGCGGCATTTCCTCCAGCAGCAGGTCGAGGATGCGCATCGCTTCGCTGCTGACCGCATCTTCACTGTCCGGCGGCGTCCAGCCCGCCACCAGCACGACGCACTCACCGCGCTGCTGGTTGCTGTCGCTTTCGACGAAGGCGCGCAACTGCGCCAGGGGTAAGCCTTTGAGTGTCTCGAAGGTCTTGGTCAATTCGCGGGCCAGCAACGCCGGCCGCTCGGCACCGAATACCAGCTCCATGTCCTGCAGGCATTCGAGGATGCGGTGCGGCGCTTCATAGAAGATCAGTGTGCGCGGCTCTTCCTTTATAGCCTCCAGGCGCGCCCGACGCCCCACCGCCTTGGCCGGCAGAAAGCCTTCGAAGATGAAACGATCCGACGGCAGGCCCGCCGCCGACAATGCCGCGATCAAGGCGCACGCCCCCGGCACCGGCACCACGTTGATGCCGGCGGCGCGCGCCTGGCGCACCAGGTGATAGCCTGGGTCGGAAATCAGCGGTGTGCCCGCGTCGGAGATCAGCGCGACGTTGTCACCGGCCAACAGCCGGGTAATGAAACGGCTGCCTTCGTCTCGCTCGTTGTGCTCATGGCAGGCCGCCAACGGCGTGGAGATGCCGAAATGCTGCAGCAGGCGCTGGGAATGGCGCGTGTCTTCGGCGGCGATGAGGGCCACGTCCTGCAGGATTTTCAGCGCCCGGGCGCTGATATCGTCCAGGTTGCCGATGGGCGTCGCCACCACATAAAGCGAGCCGGCAGCGGAATTCAAAGCACCTGGAGCAGTCAAAACGCACACCTCATGATCGGTAAAAGCCGCCATTGTAGCGTGTGCAGGACGTCTCAGTTGCTCACATTAGGCGTTGTGGCGAGGGAGCTTGTTCCCGCACCACAGGGCAATACCTGTCTTTTGTGCTGCACCGCACTCTTTGAAATACCTAAATTGACCGATTCACGCCACTAACATCGCGCCCCGGCCAGTGCTTGGGTACAATTCGACGCTAATTTGATCTCGTATCAGGAACACTTACATGATCGCTTGCCTGCGGCTGTTCTCCGCCCTCTGCCTCGCTGCCCTCCTGGCGGCCTGCGCCAGCTCGCCCTCCTCCAGCCTTGGCGAACTTCCACGGACCCCGGATGCCAGTATCGAGCAGTTGCTCGAACAGGCCGCCCAAAGCAAAACGCCGGAAAAAGCCGCGCTGCTGCGCCTGAGCGCCGCCGACCTGGCCTACCGCCAGGGCAATGCCGGCCAGTCCGCGCAGATCCTGCAACAAGTACCGATGGAACAACTCAAGCCCGGCCAGCAGATTTTCGCCAGCACGCTGTCGGCCGAACTGGCGATGACCCGCAACCAGCCCAAGGCCGCCCTGACGGCACTGAGCCATCCTAGCCTGCAACACCTGAGCGAAATGCCGGTGGAGCAACAGGTCCGCACCGGCACCGTACGTGCCCGCGCCCTGGAGGCCGATGGCCAGACTCTGGCCGCCGCCAAGGAACGCATCTTCATCGCGCCCCTGCTGGAGAACGACGCGGCGGCAAAGAACCACGAAGCCATCTGGTCGCTGATCGCCTCGCTGCCCACCGACCAACTGCAACCGGCCTCCAACGATGACCTGGGTGGCTGGCTGAGCCTGGCCCAGGCGGTGAAGACTGCCGGCACCCTGGAACAGCAGCAGGCGGCCATCGATCACTGGCGCGAACAGAATCCAAAGCACCCCGCCGCCCTTCAGCTGCCGACGCCACTGGTCAAGCTCAAGGCGCTGGCGAGCCAGCCGCTGAGCAAGATCGCCCTGCTGCTGCCGCAGAACGGCCCGCTGGCCTCGGTCGCCAAGGCGCTGCGCGAGGGTTTCCTGGCCGCCCATTATCAGGCCCAACAAGCCGGGCAGAACCCGCCGGCCATCCAGCTGTATGACAGCTCCAGCCTGACCTCCATGGACGAGTTCTACCGCAAGGCCCAGGCCGACGGCGTGCAATTGGTGGTCGGCCCGCTGGAGAAACCCCTGGTCAAGCAGATCAGCGCCCGCGCGCAATTGCCGATCACTACCCTGGCGCTGAACTACAGCGAAGGCGAGCAAGGTCCCGCCCAACTGTTCCAGTTCGGCCTGGCGCCTGAGGATGAAGCCCGCGAAGTGGCCCGTCGCGCTCGCGCCGACGGTCTGCACCGCGCCGCTGTCATGGTGCCGAAGGGTGAATGGGGCGACCGCGTCCTGAAAGCCTTCAGCCAGGACTGGCAGGGCAACGGCGGCACCATCATCGCCACTGAACGCGTTGACCAACCGGTGCAACTGGCCCAGCAGATCGCCGACATGTTCCAACTGCGCCAGAGCGAAGGTCGCGCCAAGAGCCTGCAGAACACCGTGGGCACCAACGTTGCCGCCCAGCCGTCCCGCCGCCAGGACATCGAGTTCATCTTCCTGGCGTCGACGCCGCAGCAGGCCCAGCAGATCAAGCCGACCCTGAACTTCCAATACGCCGGTGACGTACCGGTCTACGCGACGTCCCAGGTGTTCAGCGCCAGCGGCGACCAGAACCAGTACAACGACATGAACGGCATTCGCTTCTGCGAGACGCCATGGTTGCTCGACGCCAACGATCCGCTGCGCAAGCAGGTCACCGCCCAGTGGCCGCAGGCCGGTGGCAGCCTGGGCCGCCTGTACGCGATGGGTGTGGACGCCTACCGCCTGGCACCTCGCCTGGGCCAGCTCAAGGCACTGCCGGACAGCCGCATCGAAGGCCTGTCGGGCAGCCTGGCCGTGTCCCCGTCCCAACGCATTCAACGCCAGTTGCCGTGGGCCCAGTTCGTCAACGGCCAGGTACAGCGCTTGCCGGACACCCAGCGCTGATGCCCGACCGATCACGCCAGCAAAGCGGACGGGATGCCGAGGGCCAGGCCCTCGCGCATCTCCAGCAACAGGGCCTGCGGCTGGTCGCGCAGAACTGGTTGTGCAAACGCGGCGAGCTTGATCTGGTCATGCTTGACGGCGATACAGTAGTATTCGTTGAAGTTCGCTACAGAAAAAATACCCAATGGGGTGGCGCGCTCGACAGCATCGACGCGCGCAAGCGCCAGAAGCTGGTCTTCGCTGCACAGTATTTCCTGCAACGCGAATCTCGCTGGGCCGATCAACCCTGCCGCTTCGACGTGGTTGCCATCGACAGCAACGCCGATCAGCTGAACTGGCTGCAGAACGCTTTCGACAGTTGAACGGTCGACGCCCATGACCAGCCGAGCCGGAAACCTTCACTCAACTTATTGCTCTTTGCTTTGCGGGCCGCACATGCTTGTGCCGATAAGCCGCGCTACTTAAGGTCACACAGATGGACATGCAATCGCGAATTCGCCAGCTTTTTCAGGCCAGTATCGACACCAAACAACAGGCGATGGACGTACTTGCACCACACATCGAGCAAGCCAGCCAGGTGATGGTCAACGCCCTGCTCAACGAGGGCAAGATGCTGTCGTGCGGCAACGGCGGCTCGGCCGGCGACGCCCAGCACTTCTCGTCCGAACTGCTCAACCGCTTCGAACGCGAGCGGCCGAGCCTGCCAGCCATCGCGCTGACGACCGACAGCTCGACGATCACCTCGATCGCCAACGACTACAGCTACAACGAAGTCTTCTCCAAACAGATCCGCGCCCTGGGCCAACCTGGCGATGTGCTGCTGGCGATTTCCACCAGCGGCAACTCCGCCAACATTATTCAAGCGATCCAGGCCGCACATGATCGCGAAATGATTGTCGTAGCATTGACTGGTCGCGACGGCGGCGGCATGGCTTCACTGCTGCTGCCTGAAGATGTCGAGATCCGCGTACCGGCCAAAGTCACCGCACGTATCCAGGAAGTCCATCTGCTGGCGATCCACTGTCTCTGCGACCTGATCGACAGCCAAATATTCGGGAGTGAAGAATGACCCCTAATCGCCTGGGCCTTCTGGCCCTGACCCTGTGCCTCGGCATCAGCGGCTGCACCTCGGTGGTTAATGCCAGCCGGGAGAAGCCGATCGAGGACGACCGCGGCACCCGTACCTTCGGCAGCAAGATCGACGACTCGCTGATCGAAACCAAGGCCGGCGTGAACATCGCCAAGGCCGACCCGGACCTGGACAACAACTCGCACATCGTCGTGACCAGCTTCAACGGCGTTGTGCTGCTGGCCGGCCAGACCCCGCGCGCCGACCTCAAGGCCAAGGCCGAACAGGCCGCCAGCTCGGTGCAGCGGGTCAAGACCGTGCACAACGAACTGCAGGTCCTGCAACCGTCCTCGCTGCTGGCCCGCCAGAACGATGCCTGGCTGACCACCAAGATCAAGACCCAGATGCTCACCGACGCCAGCATTCCTGGCTCGCGGATCAAGGTTGTGACTGAGAATGGCATCGTTTATCTGCTGGGGTTGCTGACCAAGCAGGAGGCCGCCCAGGCGACCAATCTGGTGCAGGGGGTGTCTGGGGTGCAGAAGATCGTGAAGTTGTTTGAGTATATTGACTGAGGGGAGTGGCGGTTCTTGATGCTGCCCTTGGTTTGACTGGAAAAACGGTGCTTCTTTATATGGGGGGGCGCCGTTTTTTTTTGAGGGAGTGGTTTGTGTGAATATCCGTTTCTTCGGTAACGGCTGCTTGGGGTTCCGCCCTTACGGCGGGTCACTTTTGGAAGAGCCCGGAGTGCCGGCCAGCCAAAAGTAACCAAAAGCGCTTTGCCCCACCACTGGGCACCTCGCCTAGGCTCGGTGTTCCCTCACTCCGGCATTGCTCCGTGGGCCCGCCGCGAAGGGCCATCCATGACCCAGCGCGGCTATCCCGGCATCCATGCCGGGATGCCCACTGCGCAATGCCTGCGTTCGGCCCTTGTGTTTATGGGGCGCCTAAGATCAAAAGCAAAAGCAAAAGCAAAAGCCAGAGCAGGAGCGAGGCGGCCTAATGGCTGACCTGACTTTCCGGCTGCACCTCAATCCAACTGTGGGAGCGAGCTTGCTCGCGATTGCAGTGTGTCAGCCAACATCAATACTGCTGACCTGACGCTATCGCGAGCAAGCTCGCTCCCACAGAGGGCTAGGCTGAATACCAAGCGCCAAATGATGCCGCGAGCCTTCCAGGTCGAATGCGAGTTCGTTGGCCATGGCGTCCGCCGAGGACAGGGTTTCGCTCAGATTGGCGAGCAAGCATTCGTTATCGAGGCCTTTCACGACGGTGAATACCTGGCCCGGTTTTGGTTCGTCTTGGGACTTATCCAACTTCGGCAGCAAGTAGTGATCAAGCACGCGTTGGGTGGTTTCGTCTTGCTGCTTGGCTTTGGATTTTGCGGACGGCGAGGAAGGCACAGCCCTCCCCTGTGGCGAGGGAGCTTGCTCCCGCTCGGCGGCGTAGCCGTCGTGGGGCGGGTTCAGGTGGTTTTCCTGAAAGAAGGCGTCCTTGGTTTTGGGACGGCTTTGCCGCCCAGCGGGAGCAAGCTCCCTCGCCACAGGGGGTGGGTGTCGCAATCCTAGGCTGCGTTCGACCACGGCATTCGATTTACTGGAAATACACCCTGAGAGATTGGTGGCTGTCAGACCGTCTTCGCGAGCAAGCTCGCTCCCACAGGATTCAGCTACGGCCGGAAAAGTCAGACCGACCGTTAGGCCGCCTCGCTTTGGCTTGGCTTTGGCTTGGCTTTGGCTTTGGCTTTGGCTTTGGCTTTGGCTTTGGCTTTGGCTTTGGCTTTGGCTTTGGCTTTGGCTTTGGCTTTGGCTCTGGCTCTGGCTCTGGCTCTGGCTTTTGATCTTAGACGCCCCATTAACCACAAGGGCCGAACGCAGGCATTGCGTAATGGGCATCCCGGCATGGATGCCGGGATAGCCGCGCTGGGTCATGGATGACCCTTCGCGGCGGGCCCACGGAGCAATGCCGGAGTGAGGGAACACCGAGCCTTGGCGAGGTGCCCAGTGGTGGGGCAAGAGCGCTTTGGTTACTTTCGCGCTTTTCGAAAGTGACCCGCCGTAAGGGCGGAACCCTAAGCAGCCGTTACCGCAGAAACGGATCTACACACCAACCAATCAAAAACCGGCGCCCCGCTACTTCACCACCTTAAGACTAGGCCGCCCACTAGGCCGTGGCGGCTCATCATCCGGCGGCAAGTCCTCGTCGGCCTCGAAGGCCTCCTCGCCGTCCAGCGGCGTTTCGAGCTCGAACACCATGCCCTGGCCGTTCTCCCGAGCATAAATCCCCAGGATCGCGGCGATAGGCACGAACAGCGTGTGCGGCACGCCCCCAAAGCGCCCTTCGAAACTCACGGCGTCGTTGTCCATGTGCAGATGGCGCACGGCAGCCGGCGAAACGTTCAGGACAATCTGCCCGTCATTGGCAAACCCCTGTGGCACCTGCACCGATGGATACTCGGCGTTGACCAGCATGTGCGGGGTACAGTCATTGTCCACAATCCACTCGTAGAGCGCGCGGACCAGATAAGGTCGACTGGAGTTCATAGCGGCTCCTTAAGCCTTAGCGCATGTCGCGTTCGACGCCAGACAGACTCGCCTGGAAAGCCTCACGCGCGAATTGGCGCTCCATATAATCAAGCAGCGGCTTGGCAGGCCGCGGCAGTTCGATACCCAGGACAGGCAATCGCCAGAGTATGGGTAATAGGCAGCAATCCACCAGACTTTGTTCCTCACTGAGAAAGAACGGCTTGTCGATGAACAGCGGCGATACGCCCGTCAGGCTTTCACGCAACTCTTTACGAGCCACGACCCGCGCAGGCTCCTTGGTCCGTGGGTCCAGGATCTGGTCCACCAACCCGCACCAGTCTCGCTGGATGCGATGCATCAGCAAACGACTGTTGGCACGCGCGACAGGGTACACCGGCAGCAAAGGCGGATGCGGATAACGCTCATCCAGGTATTCCATCACCACGGTCGACTCCCACAACGCCAGGTCGCGATCGACCAGCGTAGGCAGGCTGCCGTAAGGGTTCACCTCGATCAGTTTTGGCGGCTGACGGCCCGCTTCGACGTAGATGATCTCGGCGCTGACACCCTTCTCGGCCAGTACGATGCGTACCCGGTGGGAATAGTGGTCGGCGGGGTCGGAGTAGCAGGCCAACCGATTGGTCACGCCCATGGCGATCCTCCTCGCTTGTAGAAATTTTCGAAAAACGGAAAAACGAGCGCGCCCAGAGGGCGCCTCCCGTAACGCCTGGCCGACCAGGCTCGTTACACTTTCAGAGACGCCCTTGGGCGCGCACGATTAACAGCAACGGCTTACAGCTTACAGCTTTATCAATGCACGTCTTTCCAGTATTCACGCTTGAGCAGGTAAGCGAATACGAAGAAGAACGCCAGGTACAGCAATACATACGTACCGATGCGCTGATGCTCCAGCTTCACCGGGTTGGCCGAGTAGGCCAGGAAGGTCACCAGGTTCTTGACCTTCTCGTCGAACTGCTCAGGGGTCAAGGTGCCGCTGTTCGGCACGATGGTCAACTGATCGCAGGCTTCGTGAGTCAAGGCGGTGCCGGTCAACGGGTCGAATTGCTTCTTGCCGTTCTCGACGATCTGCACCTGTTTGCAGCCTACCACTTGGCGACCCTGCAGGCCGACCAGGACGTTAGGCATGCCGACGTTCGGGAAGACCTTGTTGTTCACGCCCCATGGACGCGCAGGATCTTCGTAGAACGACCGCAGGTAGCCGTAGAGCCAGTCGGTGCCACGCACTCGCGCCACCAGGGTCAGGTCGGGCGGCGCCGCGCCGAACCAGGTCTTGGCATCCGAAGGCTGCATGCCGACGGTCATGTGATCGCCCAGCTTGGCACCGGTGAACACCAGCTTCTCCAGCATCACTTCGTGGGGAATGCCCAAGTCATCGGCCACACGCTCGTAACGTTGGAACTTGGCGCTGTGGCAGCCCATGCAGTAGTTGGCGAACGTACGCGCGCCGTCCTGCATGGCGGCTTTGTCGGAAACGTCGATGTCGACTTTTTCCAGCTCAGGACCACCGTGTTCAGCCGCGAAGGACAGTACAGGCATGGCAGCAAGAATCAGTACAGCAAATAGCTTTTTCATCAGCCAGTCACCCTTTCCGGAACCGGTTTGGTCTTCTCGAGCCTGGTATAGAACGGCATCAGAATGAAGTAGGCGAAGTACAGGAAGGTGCACACCTGCGAAAGCAGCGTACGTTCCGGTGTCGGTGCCAGTACGCCCAGCACACCCAGGATCACGAACGAGATGCAGAACACCACCAGCCAGATTTTGCTCAGCCAGCCTTTGTAGCGCATCGACTTGACCGGACTGCGGTCCAGCCACGGCAGGACGAACAGCACGGCGATGGCCGCGCCCATGGCGATAACACCCAGCAGCTTGTCCGGAATCGCCCGCAAGATCGCGTAGAACGGCGTGAAGTACCAGACCGGGGCAATGTGCTCAGGGGTCTTGAAGGCGTTCGCCTGTTCGAAGTTCGGCTTCTCGAGGAAATACCCACCCATCTCCGGGAAGAAGAACACGATGGAGCAGAAGATGAACAGGAAGACCACCACACCAACGATGTCCTTCACGGTGTAGTACGGGTGGAAGGCGATGCCGTCCAGCGGTACGCCGTTTTCGTCCTTGTGTTTCTTGATGTCCACGCCGTCCGGGTTGTTCGAGCCGACTTCGTGCAGCGCCAGGATGTGCAGCACCACCAGGCCAAGGATCACGATCGGCAGGGCGACCACGTGCAGGGCGAAGAAGCGGTTCAGGGTAATGCCGGAGATCAGGTAGTCACCACGAATCCACTGGGTCAGGTCGTTGCCGATGACCGGGATCGCACCGAACAGCGAGATGATCACCTGGGCGCCCCAGTAGGACATCTGGCCCCACGGTAGCAGGTAGCCCATGAAGGCCTCGGCCATCAGCGCCAGGTAGATCAGCATGCCGAAGACCCACACCAGCTCACGCGGTTTCTGGTACGAACCGTAGAGCAGGCCACGGAACATGTGCAGATAGACCACGATGAAGAACGCCGAGGCGCCGGTGGAGTGCAGCAGACGCAGGATCGAACCGTACTCGACGTCGCGCATGATGTATTCGACAGAAGCGAATGCTTCTTCCGCCGACGGGGTGTAGCTCATGGTCAGCCAGACACCGGTGACGATCTGGTTGACCAGAACGAGCAGCGCCAGGGAGCCAAAGAAGTAGAAGAAGTTGAAGTTTTTTGGAGCGTAGTACTTGCTGAGATGGTCTTCCCACATCTTGGTCGCGGGAAAGCGCGCATCAACCCAATCCATTAGCTTGCTCATCACGCTTTCTCCGTATCGACGCCGATGACAATGATGTCGTCGGTCTCATAGGAATGCGGGGGAACTGGCAGGTTCAACGGTGCAGGCTGCGACTTGTAGACGCGACCGGCCAGGTCATAGTGGGAGCCGTGGCAAGGGCAGAAATAGCCACCGACCCAATCCTTGCCCAGGTCGGCCGGGGCCACTTCGGGACGGAACGTTGGCGAGCAACCCAGGTGCGTGCAGATCCCGATCAGTAGCAGGACTTCCGGCTTGATCGAACGCGTTTCAGGATTGACGTATTCCGGTTGGACCGAGTTCTTGGAGGATGGGTCGGACAGCTGACCCTCGATCTTTTTCAGATTCCCCAGGATTTCCTCTGTACGGCGGACGATGAACACCGGCTGGCCGCGCCACTCAGCAATCATCTGCTGGCCTGGCTCGATCTTGCTGACATTCACTTTCACCGGTGCACCTGCAGCTTTCGCCTTGGCACTGGGAAACCATGACCCCACGAACGGGACCGCAGCCCCCACCGCTCCTGCAGCACCCACCACGGATGTGGCTGCTACCAGGAAGCGACGCCGGCCTGCATTCACGCCGTCATTGCTCATTCAGTCCTCTCCCATCAGCTTTGTGGCCTGTTAGATCAGGCGTCTACTAAGTAAAAATCTGAACTTATAAAAATTTTGCCGAATGGTAATGAAAAGCCCCAATTCTGACAAGGTAATTACCAAGCGGCCAAACCGCTAAGCCTTGTAGTATAGGGGTTCTACGAATGTGGCAAGTTGTCACAGAGCAATTCTTTCACGCATAAAAAAACGCCCAGCTCCGTGAGGAACTGGGCGCCTTTTGAAAGCGGAAGCGAAATTAACGCTTCGAGTACTGCGGACGCTTACGCGCTTTACGCAGACCGACTTTCTTACGTTCAACTTCACGAGCATCGCGAGTCACGAAGCCGGCTTTGCGCAGGGCGCTACGCAGGGTTTCGTCGTAGTCCATCAGGGCGCGAGTGATGCCGTGGCGGATTGCGCCAGCCTGGCCACTTACACCACCACCGATAACGGTGACGTAGATGTCGAATTTTTCGACGGTCTCGGTCAGTTCCAGCGGCTGACGAACTACCATGCGGGCAGTTTCGCGGCCGAAGAAATTATCCAGGGAGCGGTTGTTGATGGAGATATTACCAGTGCCCGGACGCAGGAAAACGCGTGCGGTTGCAGTCTTGCGACGGCCAGTGCCGTAATTTTGAGTCGCCGACATAATGAACTATTCCGTTAAAACTTCAGTTCTTGGGGCTGCTGAGCAGTATGAGGGTGAGCAGCGCCCGCATAAACCTTCAGCTTACGATACATGTCGCGACCCAGCGGGTTCTTAGGCAGCATGCCTTTAACCGCGGTCTCGATCACGCGCTCAGGGGCCTTGGCGATCAGCTTTTCAAAGTTGATCGACTTGATGCCGCCAGGAAAACCGGAGTGGGAGTAGTACATTTTGTCAGTGGTTTTAGCGCCAGTAACACGTACTTGCTCAGCGTTGATCACGACGATGTAGTCGCCGGTGTCAACGTGAGGGGTGTACTCAGGCTTGTGCTTGCCACGCAGACGGCTCGCGATTTCGGTGGCCAGACGACCCAGGGTCTGACCAGCAGCGTCGACGACGAACCAGTCGCGCTTTACTGTTTCCGGTTTAGCAGTAAAAGTTTTCATTCTTTATAGCCTCAGGGGCCGCCCTGTAAATTAGACGGCGGATCTTACTGAATAGTGCGTACTTTGACAAGTCAAAGGCAGCCGGATACAGACGCTTTCGGGGGCTCGGGTCGGCGCGTCCGTTCAACGGCAAGATTCTTCGGCGGCGGGGCATCACTTCCACTGCAGAAAGAGGTGCGCAATTATGCAGATTGCGAAAACTTTTTCAACCTGCTTTTATGATTGTTTTGCCCAAGGAGGTCCCGATGGACTATCGCCAGCTAGGCCGTACCGATCTGAACGTGAGCGCCCTGTGCCTCGGCACCATGACCTGGGGTGAGCAGAACAGCGAGGCCGAGGCCTTCGCCCAGATCGAGCGCGCCAAGGGCGCCGGCATCAATTTCATGGACACCGCCGAGATGTACCCGGTCCCGCCGAAGGCCGAGACCTATGCCACCACCGAGCGCTACATCGGCAATTATTTCAAGAGCCGCGGCGACCGCGCCGACTGGATCCTGGCGAGCAAGATCGCCGGCCCGGGCAACACCATCGACTACATCCGCGACAAGCAGCTCAAGCATAACCGCCGGCACATCGTCGAGGCCGTGGACGCCAGCCTCAAGCGCCTGCAAACCGACTGGATCGACCTCTACCAACTGCACTGGCCGGAACGCAGCACCAATTTCTTCGGCCAACTGGGCTACCAGCACAAGGCCGACGAGGACTTCACCCCGCTGGAGGAAACCCTCGAAGCCCTGGACGAACAGGTGCGCGCGGGCAAGATCCGCCACATCGGCCTGTCCAACGAAACGCCCTGGGGCACGATGAAGTTCCTCGCCCTGGCCGAAGCCCGGGGCTGGCCGCGCGCCGTGTCGATCCAGAACCCCTACAACCTGCTCAACCGCAGCTTCGAGGTCGGCCTGGCGGAAATCGCCATCCGCGAACAGTGCGGGCTGCTGGCCTACTCGCCCTTGGCGTTCGGCTTCCTGTCGGGCAAGTACGAAGGAGGCGCACGACCCGCCAAGGGCCGCCTGAGCTTGTACAGCCGCTTCACGCGCTACTTCAACCCGCAATCGGAAGCGGCGTGCAGCCGTTATGTGGCGCTGGCCCGGGAGCACGGCCTGGACCCGGCGCAGATGGCGCTGGCGTTCGTCACCCAGCAGCCGTTCGTAACCAGCAACATCATTGGCGCCACCACGCTGGAACAACTGGACAGCAACATCGCCAGCGCCGACCTGAAGCTCTCGAAGGAAGTCCTGGCAGGGATCGAGGCGATCCACAAGGATCATCCGAACCCGGCGCCTTGATCACCCGGTAAAAGCCTTCGCGAGCAAGCCCGCTCCCACAGGGTTTTGTGTCTGAACACTCTTTCGTGATCGACGCAGGACTCCTGTGGGAGCGGGCTTGCTCGCGAAAGCGATCCCGAACTCACCGAAAATCAAAGCGACCGCGCAATGATCTCCTTCATGATCTCGTTCGTCCCGGCATAGATCCGCTGCACCCGCGCATCGGCCCACGCCCGGGCAATCGGGTACTCCCACATGAAGCCGTAACCGCCGTGCAACTGCACGCATTCGTCGAGCACCTTGCATTGCAGGTCAGTGCCCCAGTACTTGGCCATCGCCGCCGTCGGCACATCGAGCTTGCCCTGCAGGTGCAACTCCAGGCAGCGATCGACGAAGACCCGGCCAATCTGAATCTCGGTGGCCATTTCCGCCAACTTGAAGCGGGTGTTCTGGAAGTCCGCGATGGATTTGCCAAACGCCTTGCGGTCACGGGTGTAGTCAAGGGTCCATTGCAGGGCCGCTTCGGCCGAGGCCAGGCCGCCGATGGCGACGGTCAGGCGCTCCCGGGGCAGTTCCTGCATCAAGTAGGCAAAACCCATCCCGGCTTGCCCGAGCAGGTTTTCCTTTGGGATGCGGACATCCTGGAAGAACAGTTCCGAAGTGTCCTGGGCCTTCATGCCGACTTTTTCCAGGCGCTTGCCCTTCTCGAAGCCCGGCGTCCCCGCCTCCACCAGGAACAGGCTGGTGCCCTTCGCACCGGCCTTCGGATCGGTCTTGGCGACGACAATCACCAGGTCCGCCAGGAAGCCATTGGTGATGAAGGTCTTGGAGCCGTTGATGACGTATTCGTCGCCCTCCAGCACCGCGGTGGTCTTCACGCCCTGCAGGTCGGAGCCGGCGCCAGGCTCGGTCATGGCAATGGCCGTGACCATCTCGCCAGACACCAGCTTCGGCAGGTACTTGTGCTTCAGCGCTTCGCTGCCGTAATGCAGGATGTAGGGCGCGACGATGTCGGAGTGCAATGAGAAGCCGATCCCGGTCAGGCCCAGGCGGCCGATTTCCTCGATCACCACCGTGCTGTAGAGAAAATCGGCCTCAAGCCCGCCGTATGCCTCGGGCAGGTGGGAGCACAGCATGCCCGCCTCCCCTGCCTTGTTCCAGAGCTGGCGGTCCACATGCCCCTGCTTTTCCCACTGGCTGTGGTACGGCACGGCTTCTTTTTCAAGGAAGGTTCGTACGCTGTCACGAAACAATTCGTGCTCGGGGCTGAACAGGGTTCTCGGGATCATGGGGCACCTTTCGTTATTGTTCGACGTGGTTATCCAACAGAGCCTAAGCCGGCGAAGAATGACAGGACACTGGACACATCCGACAAAAAATAAGACGATCCAGCCGTTTGGTGACCACTTTCCCCTATAAAAATAAAGATGAATTATGTCCATGCACGTCTCCACGCCCTTGCGGCGCGTCAGTATCCTGGCCATCGACCGGGTCTTCGCCTTCACCCTCATGCAAGCCAAGGACTTCTTCTACCTGGCCAGCCTGCGCTACGGCAAACAGCTGGGCCTGGGCCTGACACCGGCGTTCGAAATCCGCCTGGTCAGCCCGGACGGCAAACCGGTCAACAGTTTCAGCGACGTGATCATGCCGGTGGACGGCGGCCTGGAAGACACTGACGTCATCATCCTTCCGGCGTTCTGGGATGACTTCCAGGCGCTGTGCCAGCGCTATCCGCAGATCCTGCCCTGGCTGCGCGAGCAGCACGCTCGCGGCGCGGTGCTCTGCGGCGAAGCCACCGGGGTGTTCTGGCTGGCCGAAGCCGGGCTGCTCGATGGCAAGGAGGCGACCACCTACTGGCGCTTCTTCAACGCGTTCAAGGAGCGTTTTCCCCAGGTCCACCTCAACCAGGACAAGCACCTGACCGACGCCGACAACCTGTTCTGCGCCGGCGGCACGACATCGGCGTGCGACCTGTACATCTATCTCATCGAACGCTTCTGCGGCGCCAACGTGGCCCAGGCGGTGGCGCGGGATATTCTGTATGAAGTGCAGCGCAGCTACTCACCCGGGCGGATCGGCTTCGGCGGGCAGAAGCTGCACCAGGACGTGATCATCCTGCAGATCCAGCACTGGCTCGAAGAACACTTCGCCGACAAGTTCCGCTTCGAGGACGTTGCCCGCGAGCATGGCATGAGCATCCGCAACTTCATGCGCCGCTTCCAGACCGCCACCGGAGACAAGCCACTGCATTACCTGCAACGGCTGCGCATCGAAACGGCCAAGGGCCTGCTCTCCGGCAGCCGCAAGAGCATCAAGACCATCAGCTACGAAGTGGGCTACGACGACGCGAGCTTTTTCGCCCGCCTGTTCCGTCAACACACCGACCTGTCACCGAACCAGTATCGGCAGCAGTTCCAGCAAGCGGCGTAGCCCGGAGGCTTGGCAACGATCCACTGTGGGAGCGGGCTTGCTCGCGAAGGCGGCGGTTCAGCAGCACTGATACTGACTGACACGACGCCATCGCGAGCAAGCTCGGTCCCACAGGGTTATGCAGTGAACGGCTAAATCTCCCGCGCACAAAAAAGGCCTGCAATCGCAGGCCCTTTTTTAGGCGAACGCCCTACGGCTTGTGCGCCCGCGACAGGAATTCGTGGGATTGCATTTCCAGCAGGCGACTGAGGGTGCGCTGGAATTCGAAGGTCAGGCGACCGCCGGTGTAGAGGTCCTTGAGTTCGACTTCCGCCGAGATGATCAGCTTCACGTTACGGTCGTAGAACTCGTCGACCATGTTGATGAAGCGACGGGCGATGTCGTCGGTGGTGACGCTCATCTGTTCAACACCACTGAGCAGCACGGCGTGGAAGATCTTGCCCAGTTCGATGTAGTCGTTCTGGCTGCGCGGGCCGTCGCACAGTTCGCGGAAGTCGAACCAGGCGACGTCGTCGCAGGTGCGGATGGCGCGAATCTCACGGTTCTCGATGATCAGCACGTCATTTTCGATGGCCTGGGTGCATTCCGGCGTCAGGGCGCGGAAGCTCTTGCGCAGGCTTTCTTCGGCGGCGGCATCCAGCGGGAAGTGGAACAGCTCGGCTTGCTCAAGGTGACGCAGGCGGTAGTCGACGCCGCTGTCGACGTTGACGATCTCGGTGTGTTCCTTGATCAGCGCAATGGCCGGCAGGAAGCGTGCGCGTTGCAGGCCGTCCTTGTACAGGCCGTCCGGGACGATGTTCGAGGTGGCGACCAGGGTCACGCCGTTCTTGAACAGCTCTTCCATCAGGGTGCCGAGGATCATCGCGTCGGTGATGTCGGACACGAAGAACTCATCGAAGCAGATCACCCGGGTTTCCTGGGCAAAGCGCTTGGCGATGATGGTCAGCGGGTTCTTCTCGCCACCCAGGGTCTTCATTTCCTCGTGCACGCGCTTCATGAAACGGTGAAAGTGCGTGCGAGTCTTTTCCTTGAAGGGCAGCGCTTCAAAGAAGGTGTCCACCAGATAGGTCTTGCCACGGCCCACGCCGCCCCAGAAATACAGGCCCTTGACCGGTGCCTGGTCTTTTTTGCCGAACAGTTTGCCCAACAAGCCTGGCTTGTTGTTCGACGCGGCGATCAGGTCATCGTACAGGCGCTGCAAATGGCGCACCGCCGTTTCCTGGGCTGCGTCGTGGAAGAACTCCGGGCGTTTCAGATCAGCTTGGTATCGTTCTAGGGGCGTCATATTCGTTAGCAAGGCAACAAAAACGGGCCGTCACTGTAGCGATGGCCCAAGGGAATGGCAATCGGCCCGTATTCGGGCCGATGGTCGGGTGGTCCGCTGGATCAGTCTTGAGCGGGCGTCAGGGCGACGCGCAATGCATCGATGGCGGCATCCCGGGCGGTGCTGTCGGAAAACTCCGGGCTGTGCGCCACACAGTCGTCGTCCAGCCACACACTGAAGCCCAGCTCGGTGTTGCGCACATCCAGCGGCTGGCCGGCCTGCAACTGCTTGGTGGCCTGGCCGGCCGCCTTGCCATCGGCAAAATGACGGGACAGCAACAGTTGTTCACCGTCGGCCGCCAACAGACGGAAACGGAAGCTGCCGTCGTCTTCGCGGAAACTGACGAAGCGTGCCGCCTTGGCAGCCTTTTTCTTCGTGCCGGCTGCCACCTGGACCTGGCTGACGAACGAACGCAGGCCAACGGCCTCACGCAGCTCATTGAGGAACGGCGTCGCCACGGCGCGGGCTTTCTTCGCGCCCAGTTGCAGGATGTCCTCGAGGTCCGACGGACGCTCGATGAGTTGGTGATAACGCTCGCGGGCCTCGCCCAGCTCGCTGTCGAGCAACTGGAACAGGCGATTCTTCGCCTCGCCCCAACCCAGGCCCTGCAGCAGTTCACTGCGGAACCCAGCCGCCTGGTCGGGCGTGGCGAAGGCCTGGAACAGGGTGAACAGGTGCGCGTTGTCCGGGTCCTTGGCTTCGCCCGGTGCGCGGGAGTCGGTGACGATCCGCGAGATCGCATCCTTCATGTCCTTGGCGCTGCTGAACAACGGAATGGTGTTGTCATAGCTCTTGGACATCTTGCGCCCGTCGAGCCCCGGCAGCGTGGCGACGCTTTCTTCGATCAGCGCCTCAGGCATGGTGAAGAACTCCTTGCCCTGGCCGAACAGGTGATTGAAGCGCTGGCCGATGTCGCGGGCCATTTCCACGTGCTGGATCTGGTCGCGACCGACCGGCACCTTGTGGGCGTTGAACATCAGGATGTCGGCGGCCATCAACACCGGGTAGCTGTACAGGCCCATGGTGATGCCGGCATCCGGGTCTTCGCCGGTCTCGACGTTCTTGTCCACCGAGGCCTTGTAGGCGTGCGCACGGTTGAGCAGGCCCTTGGCGGCGACGCAGGTCAACAGCCAGGTCAGCTCGGGGATCTCGGGAATGTCGGACTGGCGATAGAACGTCACGCGGTCCACATCCAGGCCACCGGCCAGCCAGGTCGCGGCGATTTCCAGGCGCGAGCGCTGGATGCGCAGCGGGTCATCGCACTTGATCAGGGCGTGGTAGTCGGCCAGGAAGTAGAACGAGTCGGCATTGCTGTCGCGGCTGGCGACGATCGCCGGACGGATGGCGCCGGCGTAGTTGCCCAGGTGCGGGGTGCCGGTGGTGGTGATGCCGGTCAGGATACGGGTACGAGTCGTCATGGGTTATCGCTTGTCAGACTGCTGTCAATTCGAGAGGCGCGGCAGGATCAGATCCTTGAGATCGGTCAGCTTGCCATGAAAAAAGTGTCCGCATTCTGCCACTTTCAGCAGCTCATGGGGGCGTTGGAGCGCGTCGGACCATTCGTAGACGAGTTGGGGGTCGACGACTTCGTCGGTTTCCGGCTGGATCACGGTCAGTTCGCCGCCCACAGGCAAGGGCGATTGCGCGTCCAAACGCATCACCGCCGGGGCCACCATGAACAAGTGCTTGAGCGGTTGCCCGAGGGCTTCCAGGCGCCCGCCAAGGCTGGCCGCCACGAATCCGCCGAACGAGAAACCGAAGAGCGTCAGTGGCAGTTGCGGGTATTTTTCCCGCAGCCACGCCGCCGCGGCCTGGGCGTCGTCCACCTCACCGGTGCCCATGTCATGGCTGCCAGCGCTGGCACCGACGCCACGATAATTGAAACGCAAAGTCACCAGGCCGGCATCCCGGGCAGTGCGCTGCAGGGTCGAAACCACTTTGTTGAGCATGGTCCCGCCCTGCACCGGGTTCGGGTGACAGATCAGCGCCAGGCCACGCGGGGTCTCGCTGTCCAGGTACAGGGCTTCCAGTTGGCCCACCGGGCCGTCGATGAATACAGGGGTTTCGCGCATAAGCAAGGAAAGAACTCCGTGACCTCGAATAGGGTCAACTCGTCTAGCTAAAAGTCTGTGCCTGGCATGATTGCGATGTTCGTCGCGGTATACAGCGCAGGTCCGAGCCGTTAACGTAAAGCAAAGCCGTTTATAGAGGAAGGACTCGTGGAACACTCGCTCTTAGTTTGGTTGTTGCCGACTCTTGCCCTGGTCGCGGGTGTCGCCATTGGATTCCTGCTTGCCCGACTGCTGCCCAACGCGGTGCCCAACAGCACCCAACGTCAGCTGGACGACATTCAGGAACGTTTCGACAGTTATCAGAATGAAGTGGTCACCCACTTCAACAGCACCGCTTCGCTGGTGAAAAAACTCACCCAGAGCTACCAGGACGTACAGGATCATCTGTCCGAAGGCGCCAACCGCCTGGCCCTGGACGAACAGACTCGCCAACGCTTGCTCGCGGCCCTGCACGCCGACGCAGGCCAGGCGCCACGGGAACGCCTGACCCCGCCAAGAGAGGTCCAGGAACCGCCCCGGGACTACGCGCCCAAAGCCCCCAATTCGCCGGGCATGCTCGATGAGCATTACGGCTTGAAGAAGTAACGCCTGCCGCCAATAAAAAGCCCGCCCGATCACTTGATCGGGCGGGCTTTTTTAGCCCAAGAAAATTCCTGTGGGAGCGAGCTTGCTCGCGATGACGGCGGCACATCCCACATCACCGGTTCAGGCAGACCGCTATCGCGAGCAAGCTCGCTCCCACAGGGGGTGGCGCCAGCCACAAAAAACGGGGGCCATGTCTGCATGGCCCCCGTTTCATTTACCGCACAGCCGTTATGGGTACTGCTGGTAAGTCTGCCCCTGCTGCTGTGGCGCCTGGTACTGCTGGCCGGGGATGGCCTTGAGGTTGACTTCGACGCGGCGGTTCTGGGCGCGACCATTGACGTCGGCGTTGCTGGCCACGGGGTTGTCCGGGCCGGCGCCACGGGCGCTCAGGTTGGCGCCGCTCACGCCCTGGGACGTCAGGTAGGTCGCCACGCTTTGTGCACGACGCTGGGACAGGTCCATGTTGTGCTGGCGACTGCCGGTGCTGTCGGTGTAACCGACGATCTCGATCTGGTTCTGGTTGAACTCCTTGAGGGAATTCGCCAGGTTGTTCAGCGGCTGGTAGAAGCTGGACGCGATGTTCGCCGAGTCGGTGGCGAAGGTGATGTTGCCTGGCATGATCAACTTGATCTGGTCACCCTGGCGCTGCACTTCAACGCCGGTATTGGCCATGCTCGCGCGTAGTTTCTTTTCCTGCTGGTCGGCGTAGTAGCCATAGCCAGCCGCGGACGCCCCGACCACCGCAGCACCGATCAACGCGCCTTTGCCACGGTTATCGTGGCCGATGGCCGCGCCGGCCAATGCCCCGGCCAGGGCGCCGAGGCCGCCGTACTTGGCGGTCTTGCTCATGCCGGAAGATTCCGTGGAGGCCTGGCCCTGGTTGTCATAAGGGTTAGGCGATGCGCAACCGGACAACAAGGCCACAGCGGTTGCGACGACGATCAAGCGACGCGAGGTGAACATGGAATGCTCCTGGTTTGAGTCTGGAGTGCCAGGGCGTAGGCAACCGACTCTGGCTGGCGTTTGAACGCGCCAATCGGCAAAAATTCCGTCCCGCTGCGTTTCGCCTGGCTGCGCTGCCTTGTGCAAGGGCCGCGGCTCAGGGCTTGGTCACCCGGTGCCGATGGCCGTCGTGCGGCCCGATGTGCAAAGCCGATGGGTGGGGGCCCTGATCAGCGCCCCCCCCCTGGTCTATTGGCGAGCTCAGCCCTCGACGAGGCTGCGGGCCACGCCCCTGACGATCATCTCCACTTCCCGCCCGTCCAGGGTCAGTGGCGGCAGCACGCGGATGATCTTGCCGCGGGTGACGTTGATCAGCAGACCGTGATCCCGGGCCGCGCGCAGGGCCAGGTCGCGCACCGGTTGCTTGAGTTCGATGCCGATCATCAGGCCCTGGCCACGGATCGCCAGCACATTCGGGTTGTCCGCCAACTCGGCCCGCAGCCGGCTGAGCAATTGCTCACCCTGACGCCGGGCGTTATCCACCAGCCCTTGCTCCTCGATAATCGCCAGTACCGTGCAACCGGCCCGACAAGCCAAGGGGTTACCGCCAAAGGTGCTGCCGTGGCTGCCGGGCGTGAACAGCTCGGCGGCCTTGCCCCGGGCCAGGCATGCGCCGATGGGCACACCGTTGCCCAGACCCTTGGCGAGGGTCATGACGTCCGGCACGATGCCCTCGTGCTGGAACGCGAACCACTGGCCCGTGCGACCGATGCCCGTCTGGATCTCGTCGAGCATCAGCAGCCAGGCCCGGCGGCTGCACAGTTGACGCAAGGCCTTGAGGTAACCGGGCGGCGCGAGTTGCACTCCGCTTTCGCCCTGGATCGGCTCGACCAGTACCGCGACGATGCGATCGGCATGAGCCCGCTGGACGTCCTCCAGCGCGGCGAGGTCGCCAAACGGCACCTTGATGAAATCCCCCGGCAGGCGGTTGAAACCCAGGCGCACCGACGGGCCATCGCTGGCAGACATCGTGCCCAGGGTACGACCGTGGAACGCGTTGTCCATGACCACCACCAGCGGCTGCTCCACGCCCCTGTGCCAACCATAGAGCCGCGCCAGTTTCAGCGCGGTCTCGTTGGCCTCGGCCCCCGAATTGTTGAAGAACACCCGCGTAAGCCCGGACAGTTCGGTGAGCTTGTGCGCCAGGCGTTGCTGCCAGTCGATGCTGTACAGGTTGGACGTGTGCAGCAACAGGCCGGCCTGTTCACTGATCGCCGCCACCAACCTGGGGTGGGAATGACCAACGTTGGTCACCGCCACGCCCGCCACCGCATCAAGGTATTCGCGACCGTCCTGGTCCCACAGGCGCGTGCCCAAGCCGCGAGTGAAGCTCAGCGCCAGGGGTTGGTAAGTGGACATCAGGCAGGCTGCGGTCATGACATCAAGCTCCATCGGGTGGTTTTTTCCAGTATGGTTAGCCACCCTTGCTGGATAAACGCCGCTTTACTTCAATCATTTAAAAGCCGAGCTTGATAATGGACCTGTTCCAGGCAATGACCGTCTACGTGAAAGTGGTGGAAACCGGCAGCCTGACCGCTGCGGCCCAGGCGTGCGAAATGTCCACCACCATGGTGGGCAATCATCTTCGCGCGCTGGAACAGCGCCTGGGTGTGCGCCTGATCAACCGGACGACCCGACGCCAGCGCCTGACCGAATTCGGCTCGACCTACTATCAGCGCTGCCTGGAAGTGCTGGGGCTGGTGGCCGACTCCGAACGCCTGGCCGAACAGACGCAAGGCGAACCCACCGGCACCCTGCGCATCACCGCACCGCTGACCTTCGGCACCGAACGCCTGGCCCCGGCACTGGCGGATTTCAACCAGCGCTTTCCCCAGGTCAAGCTCGACGTGGTGCTGACCAACCAGCGCCTGGACCTGCTCGACCACGGGTTCGATGTCGCCATCCGCCTGGGTCATCCCGATCCGAAGATGATCGCCCGGCCGTTGATGGACTACACCCTCACCGTCTGTGCATCCAAGGCTTACCTGGCTCGACGAGGCACACCAAGGCAACCCGCCGACCTGCAACAGCATGACTGCCTGTCGTTCGCCTACTCGGCGGGAGACGAGTGGCGCTTCGCCCAGGACCACTGGCCGATCAACGGGCCAGAGGGCGCAATCAAGGTGCCGGTGAACGGCCCCATGCTGATCAACAGCTCTTCCGGCCTGCACCGTGCCGCGCTGGCCGGCATGGGCGTGGTGATGCTGCCCGACGCGTTGGTGGCCCAGGACCTGAAGGAAGGACATCTGGTGGCGCTGCTGCAGGATTACCAATTGCCCCATCGGCCCATGAGCCTGATGTACGCGCAGGATCGCTACCGTTTGCCGAAGCTGCGCAGTTTTGTCGAGTTCGCCCTGCAGCGTTGGGGTAAACCTCGAACAGCGACCGAATGAGCGCATGACGGAGCTCGCCCGGACGCCTTGCGGCGCTAGTGGCGCACCGCCCCATCGGCTACTCTGCAACCGCGAACGAGCATTTTGATATCAAGGTTGATTGAGGGACGCATGATGGGAAATGCCTCGAACATGGATGCGTTGCGGTTCGACTTGTCGGACCTGGACGAAGGCGTGCTGCACACCATCCTGGAGCTGGTCAGCGACGGCATCTGGGACTGGAACGCCAATACCGGTTTCGTCTACCGCAACCCCGGCTGGTACACGATGCTGGGTTACCCGCCGCATTCCCTCAACAACACCGTGCTGACCTGGGAAAACGTGATCCATCCCGAGGACTACCCGCGGGTGATGGCGTTGTTCGACGATTACCTGGAGCAGCGCTCCACCGGCTACCAGGCCGAGTACCGCTGCCGCATGCGCGACGGCGGCTGGCTCTGGATCGAAGACCGCGGCTACATCATTGCCCGTAACGCCGACGGCACGGTGGCGCGCATGCTCGGCGCCCACCGCAGCATCGACGACAAGAAGCGCCTGTTCGAACAACTGGAGCGGCGCAATTCGTCATTGGAAGCGGCCATCGAAGAACGCACCCGCGAGCTGTCCCGGGTCAACCAGCAGTTGCAGGTCCAGCTCGATGAAAACCGCAGGCTGGCCGAAACCGACGCGTTGACGCGGGTTGCCAATCGCTATCGCCTGGAGCAGGCCCTGCCGCTGGCGTGCGAGCGCGCCCAGCGCTTTCGCGAGCCGTTGTGCCTGATCGCCATGGATGTCGATGACTTCAAGGACATCAACGATCGCTACGGCCACGCGTTCGGCGACGCGGCCCTGGTGCAAGTGGTGCAGAGTGTCCAGCGCAGCGAGCGTGACGGCGACTTGCTGGCGCGCTGGGGCGGCGATGAATTCATTCTGATCTTGCCCAACACCACCCTGGCTGACGCCCGGCTGGTGGCCGAAACCATTCGCCGTGGCCTGTCCGACCTGCTGCCGGTGGGCGACTTCCAGATCACCATGAGCTTCGGCGTGGTGCAGCGCCTCGACGATGAACAGCAGGCGGCGCTGCTGGACCGGGCGGACCAGGCGCTGTATCGCTCCAAGATGGCGGGCAAAAACGTGATCTGCGAGTAAAAAGAATGCAGCTTCGAGGCTCGTGAAACGGTCACAAGGGAATCCCCTGTCACCCGGTTTTCGACCTTGCCGACTCAATCCACTTCACCGTCTCGCGTTTACCTGGGCTGCGCCGGCTGGTCGCTGCCCCGGGAGCAGTGGCCTGCGTTTCCCGTCGAAGGGACTCATCTGCAGCGCTACAGTGCTCGATTCAGCGCCGTCGAGATCAACAGCTCGTTCTACCGTGCGCATCGCCCCGCCACCTACGCCAAGTGGGCTGACAGCGTTGCCCCCGGTTTCCGGTTCTCGGTCAAGGTACCCAGGCAGATCACCCATGAACGGCGCCTGATCGATTGCGAAGGATGGGTGGACGAGTTCCTGGGGCAGTGTTCGCAGTTGGGCGAAAAACTCGGGTGCCTGTTGGTTCAATTGCCGCCATCGCTGGCTTTCGATGACGCCGTCGCCCGGGCGTTCTTCACGGCCCTGCGTGACCGATACCAAGGCCCGACCGTGCTGGAGCCGCGACACCCGAGCTGGCTTGCGCCGCAGGCCATGGCGCTGTTGCAGGCCGAGCGCATCGGCCGTGTCGCAGCCGACCCATCGCCCTTGCCCGACGGCGACCAGCCCGCCGGCTGGCCGGGCATTCGTTACTACCGCCTGCACGGTTCGCCACGGATCTACTACTCGCCCTACGAAGACGCCTGGCTGGCGCACCTGGCCGAACAATTGAAGGCCGATCCGCACACGCCGACCTGGTGCATCTTCGACAACACCGCCAGCGGCGCCGCGACAGCCGACGCCTTGCGGCTGATGAAGCTGTTGCGCGACTGAACACCGAGCCCGCCAACAAATGCGCACCGGCCAACGGTCCGACCGTGACAACGTTGCCCGCGTCCAATAGATTAGTCGGCCGGAAAAAGCTCAACGCCTTTCTCGCCTCATCCCGCTAACAGAAGTAGTGAAATTTCAATGTCCGATTCCAACACCGCTGAATCCGTAGTCACCCTCTCGTCCAAAGCGGAATACGAAAACTCCATCAATCTTTCACAGCATCTGCCCCAGGCCAAGAGCATCAGCGAGATGGTCCTGGATGCCTTCCAGTCGAACCGCGAAAGCGATCAGATCCGCGAACTGCGCACCGCCATCCGCCAGGCCCACGATGCGTTCGACGATGACAAGGCCTACGAACTGATGGGCCAGCTCAAGCAACTCAAGGACGCCGAAGCCGCCGACTTCGCGGCACTGGAAGACTTGAGCAGCCGCTTCCCCATCAGCCGCATCCTGTCGAGCTACAAGGATGACCCGGCGTTTCAGGAACTGGTCTATGGCCTGGCCTTGAAGGTCCTGAACCAGACCCACCAGGCCATCAGCAACCCGAGCGGCGGCAAAGGCAAGGCCTCGCGCGCCAAGAAGGACGCCGAAGTCTTTGTCATCAGCAAGGACGGCATCAGCGTCACCCTGCCCTTGCGCACCCCGCGCTCCAAGCCGAACGTCGACCGCGAAGCCTTCGAGTTCCTGGGCTTCAACTTTGTCGGCGAAGGCGATGACGCCGAGTTGGAAAGCGAAACCTTCCTGGACAATGACGGCACCGAACAACCGGTCACCCGCAAAAGCATCGTCACCGCCCTGCAACAGCAAAAGGCATTCGACGGCTACAGCATCGCCCAGCAATAACCTGTCACCCGAAGCCATTTTTTGTGGGAGCGGGCTTGCTCGCGAAGACGTCGTGTCAGCCAACATCACCGTCAACTGCGCCACCGCATTCGCGAGCAAGCCCGCTCCCACAAGGGTTCAACGGCGTTCACTGCCCCAGACACCGTCGCAAAAAAGCCCCGCGCTTCTCTCGAAGGCGGGGCTTTTTCATGGCAGCGATGCAGGCGTTCCTCAAACAGCTGCGAGTCGCTCGACCATGTCTGGAAACTTCTCGACCAACCTGATCAACAGAGCCGCCTGGGCATTGGGCCTGGACTTTTCCTGCTCCCAGTTCCTGAGCGTGCCAGGACTGGTCCTGATGCTCTTGGCGAAAACGGCTTGGGACATGTGGAGCTTGTCACGCAACGCCACAATTTCCTGGGCCGATACCTCGGGCGCTGGTTTATCTTCGATCGATACCTGGCGAAGGGTCAGCTTGCCCTCCCGGTGAGCGGCCATTTCCTCGATGCCCTGCATCATCTCGGCAAACAGATCACGTTTTTTCATAAGGTACCTCGCACTTTCAACTCAGCCTCAATGGCGCGCTTGAGCGACTTCTCTTGCTCGCGGGTCAGGTTTTCCAACTCGTCCTTGTCATAAATCGCGAACATCCAGAACTGAAGATCATTCATGAGCCAATAGTAAATGACTCGCAAACCACCTCGCTTCCCCTTGCCACGACGCTCATCGAACCAGCGCAGCTTACGAAAGCCGCCGGTACGTGGCATGACGTCACCGGCCGTTGGGTGCTGCAGCAGATAGGACTGGAGCAAACGATATTCATCGTCAGTCAGGTAATGTCCCACCGTGGCGGTGAACGCAGTCGTTTCAAAAAATAAGGTATGCATGGCAGAAACTATAAGCAAATTGCCCACAGTTCAACACGCCATAATCTATTGCGACGAATGACAGTCAATCCAGGCCTGTCTACACAAAAAACCCCGCGCTTCTCTCGAAGGCGGGGCTTTTTGTACAGCGTCTGAAGCTTAGGGTGCGTACGTCAGCAGCAGCTCACTGGGCACCTTGAAGTCCAGGGACATCATGACGCTCAGGGCGGTGATGGTGAAGATCGAGAACACGAACAGCTTGCGTGCCCAGACCGTGTCATCCACGGCCTTGTAGCCGGTCCAGGCCATGTACAGCCAGTACATGCCCATGGCGGCGGCGACGGCGAGGTAGCTCATGCCGGCGTAGCCGCTGAAGGTCAGCATCAAGGTCGCCACGAGGAAGGCCAGGATATAGAGCAGGATGTGCTTCTTGGCCACCCGGATACCGCGCTTGACCGGCAACACCGGAATCGAAGCCGCCAGGTAGTCGTTGAAGCGGAAGATCGCGATGGCATAGGAATGCGGCATCTGCCACAGGCTGAACATCACCAGCAGCGTCAGCGCGGCCATGTCGAAGCTGTTGCTCACCGCGACGTAGCCGATCACCGGCGGCATCGCCCCCGACAGGCTGCCCACCAGCGTGCCGTGGACCGACTTGCGCTTGAGGTACAGGCTATAGAGGCCGACGTAGATCACAAAGCCGATCACCGCGAACAACGCCGCCAACGGGTTGGCCACCCGATACAGCAGCGCCACCCCGGCCACGCCCAGCACCGTGGCGAACGCCAGGGCCAGTTGCACCGGGATCAGGCCCTGGACCAGGGCTCGGTTCTTGGTGCGCTCCATCTTGATGTCGATGTCGCGGTCGATGCAGTTGTTGAACACGCAACCCGACGCGACCACCAAGGAAGTGCCGATCATCGCCGCCAGGAAGATGGCCAGATCGACATGCCCTTTCGAGGCCAGGAAAAACCCGCCTGCCACAGAAAGCACGTTACCGAAAATGATCCCCGGCTTGGTGATTTGGATAAAGTGCTTTAAGGACATCCGGACTTTCCTCAGTGCGCCATCATGTTGGTGTGGATGCTGAACATGATCCACAACGACAGACCGACCAGCAGGACAATCACGATCGCGGCAAAGACAAACGCGACCACGTTGTTGCGTTGGGCGGCGGAGCGGTCCAGGTGCAGGAAATACACCAGGTGCACCAGTACCTGGACCACGGCGAAGATCAGGATGATCCACAGGGTCAGGCTCTTGGGCAGCGTCGGGTACATCACCAGGCCGAACGGAATGACGGTCAGGATCACCGACAGGATGAAACCGATGGCGTAGGACTTGACGCTGCCGTGGCCGGCGTCGTGGCCATCGTGGGAATGTGCGTTAGCCATTTACAGGGTCCCCATCAGATAAACAACGGTGAATACGCAGATCCACACCACGTCCAGGAAGTGCCAGAACAGGCTCAGGCAGCTCAGGCGCGTCTTGTTGGTAGCGGTCAGGCCGTTTTTCTGGACCTGGTACATCATGATCGCCATCCAGATCAGGCCGCTGGTCACGTGCAGGCCGTGGGTGCCGACCAGGGTGAAGAAGCCCGACAGGAAGCCGCTGCGGTTCGGACCGTAGCCTTCGGAGATCAGCATGTGGAACTCGTTGATCTCCATGCCGATGAAGCCGGCACCGAACAGGAAGGTCATGGCCAGCCAGCCCAGGACCTGGTTCTTCTTGCCCTTGAACAACGCCAGCATGGCGAAGCCGTAGGTGATCGAGCTGAACAGCAGCAAGGCGGTTTCGCCCAGTACGTACGGCAGCTCGAAGATGTCGTGGCCCGACGGGCCACCGGCGACGTTGTTTACCAGCACCGCGTACGCCGCGAAGATCGACGCAAACAGAATGCAGTCGGTCATCAGGTAGAGCCAGAAACCGAATACGGTCATCTCGCCCGAGTCGTGGTGATGGTCATCGTGCCCATGGTCATGACCATGGGCGTGTCCAACATTGGTCACTAAGTTCGACATGGTTTAAGCCTGTTCCAACGAGGTTTCAACACGGGTGGCGGAGGCTGGGATCTTCCCGGCCGCGACCAGACGTTTGTGCTGCTCGGCTTCGGTGCGCTCGATGACATCCACCGGCACCATGTAGCCCTGATCGTCACGGGCAGCATGAATCACGAAATACGCCACGGTGCCGACCAGGCTTGCGATGGCCAGCCACCAGATGTGCCAGATCATCGCGAAACCGAACACCGTCAACAGGCCGCCCATGACCACACCGGTGGCGGTGTTGTTTGGCATGTGGATCGGCTCGTACTTGGCCGGAACCTGGTACGCGGTACCGTTTTCCTTGGCTTCGGTGAACGGGTCGATGACGTCTGCCTTTGGCAGCACGGCGAAGTTGTAGAACGGCGGTGGCGACGAGGTCGACCATTCCAGGGTATGGGCATTCCACGGGTCGCCGTGTTCGCACATGTTCTCTGGCTTGTTGCGGTCGCGCACGCTGACATACAGCTGGATCAGCTGGCAGGCGATACCCACAGCGATCATCACCGCACCGAACATGGCGACGTACAGGTACGGCACCCACTCAGGGTTGGTGGTGGTGTTCAGGCGACGGGTCATGCCCATGAAGCCCAGTACATAGAGCGGCATGAACGCGACGAAGAAGCCGGTGATCCAGAACCAGAACGCTGCCTTGCCCCAGCCTTCGTGCAGCTTGAAGCCGAACGCTTTCGGGAAGTAGAAGGCGAAGCCGGCGATATAGCCGAACACCGCACCGCCGATGATCACGTTGTGGAAGTGCGCGATCACGAACAAGCTGTTGTGCAGCACGAAGTCAGCACCCGGGATGGCCAGCAATACACCGGTCATGCCGCCAATGGCGAAGGTCACCATGAAGCCCAGGGTCCACATCACGTGGCTGGTGAAGCGCAGACGGCCCTGATAGATCGTGAACAGCCAGTTGAACAGCTTCACCCCGGTCGGGATCGAAATCAGCATCGTCGCCAGGCCGAAGAAGGCGTTGACGCTCGCACCCGAACCCATGGTGAAGAAGTGGTGCAGCCAGACCATGAAGCCCAGCACCGAGATCGCGCCGCTGGCGTAGATCATCGAGTGGTGGCCGAACAGTTTCTTGCCGGAGAACGTCGAGATGACTTCGGAGAAAATCCCGAAGGCCGGCAGGATCAGGATGTACACCTCGGGGTGACCCCAGGCCCAGAACAGGTTCACGTACATCATCGGATTCCCACCCAGTTCATTGGTGAAAATGTGGAAATCCATGTAGCGGTCAAGCGTCAGCAGAGCCAGGGTAGCGGTCAGGATCGGGAACGAAGCGACGATCAGCACGTTGGCCCAGGTGCAGGTCCAGGTGAAGATCGGCATGTCCATCAACTTCATGCCAGGGGTACGCATTTTCAGCACGGTGGCGAGGAAGTTGACCCCCGTCAGCGTCGTACCCAACCCGGATAGCTGTAGCGCCCAGATGTAGTAATCCATCCCCACGCCCGGACTGTATTGCAAGCCCGACAGCGGCGGATAGGCCACCCAACCGGTCTTGGCGAATTCGCCAACGCCCAGGGACAGGTTGATCAGCACCACGCCGGAAACCAGCAGCCAGAAGCTCAGGGAGTTCAGGAACGGGAAGGCAACGTCACGCGCGCCGATCTGCAGCGGCACTGCAAGGTTCATCAGGCCGGTGAAGAAAGGCATCGCCATGAAGATGATCATGATCACACCGTGGGCGGTGAAGATCTGGTCATAGTGTTCAGGCGGCAGGTAGCCAGGCGAACCCTCGGTGGCCATGGCCAACTGGGTACGCATCATGATGGCGTCGGCAAAACCACGCAGCAGCATGACCATGGCGACGATGATGTACATCACGCCGATTTTCTTGTGGTCGACCGAGGTCAGCCACTCGGTCCACAGGTAGGTCCACTTCTTGAAGTAAGTGATACCCGCAAACAGCGCCAGGCCACCGAGCGCGATGATGGCGAGGGTCACCATGACAATCGGCTCGTGGAACGGGATCGCTTCCCAACTTAATTTACCAAACATCGTTTACTCCTCTGCCCCGGCAGCTGAATGCGAACTCATGTCCATCCCTTCCATGTTGTGAGCCACTTCCTTCTCTTTCTTCTCGTGGTGCATCGGCTTGCCCGGGTTCATCCCTTCATACTTGTCGATGATGGTCTGGAACAGGTTCGGCGTGACCGAGGAGTAGAGTTCGACTGGGTTGTTCTGGCTCGGCTTGGAAAGGGCTTCGTATTCAGCTTTTTCAAGCTGTTTAGGTGCCTTTTTCACTTCGTTGACCCAGGCGTCGAAATCTTCCTGGGTCGTGGCGATTGCCTTGAACTTCATGCCGGTGAAACCTGCACCGCTGTAGTTGGCGGAGATACCGTCGAGTTCAGCGTTCTGGTTGGCAATCAGGTGCAGCTTGGTCTGCATGCCCGCCATCGCGTAGATCTGGCCGCCCAGGCCCGGGATGAAGAACGAGTTCATCACGGTGTCGGAGGTGACCTTGAAGTTGATCGGCGTGTGGGCCGGGAACACGATCTTGTTGACGGTGGCGATGCCTTGTTCCGGGTAGATGAACAGCCACTTCCAGTCCATCGAGACGACTTCGATGGTGACCGGCTTGACGTCCGAATCCAGCGGACGGTAAGGGTCCAGGGCGTGGGTCGACTTGTAGGTGACATAACCCAGGGCAATGATGATCAGGACTGGAATCGTCCACACCGCGACTTCGATCTTGGTCGAGTGCGACCACTTCGGCGTGTACACGGCCTTGGTGTTGGACGCGCGGTATTTCCAGGCGAACAGGAAGGTCATGACGATAACCGGCACGACCACCAGCAGCATCAGCAGCGTGGCGGTGATGATCAGGTTGCGCTCATCCAGGCCGACCTGGCCCTTGGGATCGAGCAAGGTCATGTTGCAGCCTCCCAGCAGCAACGTGCCGAGCAACGGCAACAAGCCTAGTAATCGGGGGTACCTGTTTTTACTCATCTCACGACCTCTAAAGCAGCTTGCGCAATGCAGTTGGGTTTTGATCGCCAACACTTCACCCTGCCAAGGGTTGGCATTTTTCTTGGATTGAATAAGGGCTGCCCGTCGAACGTCAGACGCTGTTCGACACATCCTGGGCCAGCAGTGAGTTCTTATTCGTTGGTCAAAAGGCCTAGTTCAAGCCCAATTCCATTTGGTGCGGGTATTGGAGGCTCCGACACCTGGGGTCGCATGGGGCGCTGGCGCCCTTCGACCACCCTCGTGCTCAAAGCCTGAGCCGGGTCGGAAAATCGGTGCGGGCGATTGTAGTGAGCTGAGGCGCTGTAGACCATGTTTCATCCCGAAATAATTTTTCTCCGATCCGGCAATAATCCTTCACCGAAATTGCAACAGGCCAGCATGTTATCGAAATTGATTCTCAACAAGAACCCCAAAAAAGGTAAGGCTACTACGCCCGATTTAGACAGCCTGGCGTATTCACGGTGAAGATTTTTTCGCGCAAAGCGCCTGTTTTACGGGGGTTGGGCCGCCCGTCGCTTCGCTGTTAAAAATGCCTGCTGGCCGGGAAGAGGGTTTTACGAAATCCGCCGAACTTTTGTTACAGGAGTGGGTGTTTATTCACCCCCGCAAAGGCGGTAGGACTCCA
Organism: Pseudomonas sp. MS646; assembly: GCF_036693845.1. Classification (NCBI taxonomy): domain Bacteria; kingdom Pseudomonadati; phylum Pseudomonadota; class Gammaproteobacteria; order Pseudomonadales; family Pseudomonadaceae; genus Pseudomonas; species Pseudomonas sp. MS646. The sequence goes on along the minus strand of NZ_CP144763.1, from coordinate 1,084,382 downwards.
AATATGTGACAACATGTCGCACATTGTCGCAGGCCATTCTTGCCTCGGATCAAGGACGACCCGCCACAAGGCTGAAACGAAAAACGCCCCGGCTCTGCTGGAGAGAAACCGGGGCGTTCAGCAAGGGGGATTCAGCGCAATTGCTTGCGGTTGCGCGACACCAGCAAGGGCACCAGCACCACCGTCAGGACGAAGGCCACCAGGGCCCATTGCGCCAGGGACAGGCCGAGGATCGGCGGGTAGGGGGTGGAGCAGAAGCCATCGACCTGGAACCCCAGCGGGAAGATCTTCGCCAGTGGCAGGCCGTCGACAATCGGCTGCAACACATCAACGCCGCAGCTGACGGCCGGGAAGAACTGGGTGTACACGTGATGCCCCGCCACCCCTGCGCCGGCCAGGGCACTGAGCACCACCAGCCCCTCGAAAATCGTCACGCTGCGACGGGTGCGCATGGCCGCACCAATAAAGGCGAAGATTGCGATCAGCAATAGCGCATAGCGCTGCAGGATGCACAGCGGGCACGGCGCCTCGCCGAGGGCCACCTGCATGTACAGCGCGCCGCCGATCAACGCCAGGCAGATCAGCCCCAGCAACACCAGATAGCGCCGCTCACGACCTAACCGCGTCATTTCCTCATTCATTGCGTTTCCCTTTGTCTACATGGATCAACGCGCGGCCTTGCAACACTCGGCGCGCCATCGGATGGCCGAAGTCTACACGCTGACCATGACAGTGAACGAGCGGCCGCCGGCAACTTTGCAGGCAATAGACAGGAAAAGCGTTAAGGGCGGATTAATTTGCGTGGGTGCAAAGGCTTTGGGAATGGGGTTGGGCATGCTGGCCCCTTCGCGAGCAAGCTCGCTCCCACTGGTTTTTTCGGGGTGTTCACGGGCTGTGTTCACGCCAAAACGTTGTGGGAGCGGGCCTGCCAGGCTGTTTACTCCAGCGCCGCCGCCGGCCCGAAGAATTCGTAGCGGCTCTGCCCATCCGGCACGCCCAGGGCCTTGAGGTGGCGCTTGACGGCGCCCATGAAGCCCTTCGGCCCGAGGAAGTAAGCGTCCAGGTCACGCTGTTCCGGCAGCCAGTGCGCCAGTTGCGCCTCGCTCAACAACCCGACCTTGTCGGCCGGCGGGCTCACGCCGTCGTCTTCGTCGTAGCAGTAGAAACGCTTGAGTTGCGGGTGCCGTTTGGCCAGGTCGTCGATCCAGTCACGGAACGCATGGGCCCGGCCGTTGCGGGCGCAGTGGATGAAATGCACCGGGCGCTCGGTTTGCAAGGCCGCTTGCAACATCGCCAGGGTCGGGGTGATGCCAACGCCGCCACTGATCAGCACCAGCGGCTTGTCGCTGGCCGTCAGGTAGAAATCCCCGGACGGCGGGAACAGCTGGATGCTGTCGCCGATCTGGACATGATGATGCAGGTGGTTGGACACCCGCCCGCCTGGCTCGCGCTTGACGCTGATCCGGTATTGGCCGTTGTCCGCCAGGGCCGACAGCGAATAGTTGCGACGCACTTCCTCGCCGTCCAGGATCAGCTTCATACCGATGTACTGGCCGGGCTCGGCGAGCAGGACCGGCCCCTTGTCCGCTGGCTCGAAGTAGAACGACGTGATCTCCGAGCTCTCCTGCACCTTGGCCGTCAGCACGAACGTCCGCTCGCCACGCCAGCCACCCGGCGCCGCGGCTTTCTGCTCATACAGGCCAGACTCGGCACCGATCAGGATATCGGCCAATTGGTTGTAGGCCGCCGCCCATGCGGAAATCACTTCGGGGGTAGCGATCTCTTCGCCCAGCACCTCGGCAATCGCCCGCAGCAGGCAGGAACCGACAATCGGATAATGCTCCGGCAGGATCTGCAAGGCGACGTGCTTGTTGACGATCTTCGCCACCAGGTCTCCCAACTGGTCGAGCTGGTCGATGTGGCGGGCATACATCAACACGCCATTGGCCAATGCCCGGGGCTGATCGCCACTGGCCTGGTGCGCCTGGTTGAACAGCGGGCGTACCTGAGGGTATTCGGACAGCATCATGCGGTAGAAATGGGTGATCAGTGCCTCGCCGCCGCTTTCCAGCAATGGAACGGTGGCACGAATAATGGCGCGTTGTTCTTGACTGAGCATTAAGGTGACTCCTGATGTGTACGAATACCCTCTCTTATCAGTTTCCATGCCAATATTTTTATCCTTATTTATCAATTAGTTATAAATAAAGTAGTCATAAAGACACAGACCGCTTTATAGTCCTTGTGACTACATGGAGTCATTATGACCGCAACCTCCCTACTCACCTCCCTGCTGCCGCTGGTGGCCGACCTGTCTCGCGAATTGCCTGAAGGCGAACGCTATCGCCGCCTGCTCGGCGCCTTGCGCGCGTTGTTGCCCTGCGATGCGGCCGCCTTGTTGCGCCTTGACGGAGACTGCCTGGTGCCCCTGGCGGTGGATGGGTTGAGCGCCGACACACTGGGTCGGCGCTTCCGGGTGAGCGAACACCCGCGCTTCGAGGCCCTGCTGGCCAACCCGGAGCCTACCCGCTTCGCCGCCGACAGCGCCCTGCCCGACCCCTACGACGGCTTGGTCGAAGGCCTGGACGAACACCTTGAAGTCCATGACTGCATGGGCTGCCCGCTGTTCGTCGATGAGCGCCCCTGGGGCCTGTTGACCCTCGACGCGCTGGACCCGGGGCGCTTCGAACCGATCGATCTCGGTGCCCTGCAAGCCTTCGCCAGCCTCGCCGCCGCAACGGTCAGCGCTGCCGAACGCATTGAGCGCCTGGCCTTGAAGGCCGAAGACGAACACCGTCGCGCCGAGGTCTATCGCCAGGCCAGCGGCCAACAGCACCGCGACATGGTCGGCCAGAGCAAGGCCCACAAGCGCCTGGTGGAAGAAATCAACCTGGTGGGCGGCAGCGACCTGACCGTGCTGATCACAGGCGAAACCGGGGTCGGCAAGGAACTGGTGGCCCAGGCCATCCATGGCGCCTCGAAACGCGCCGAACAGCCGCTGATCAGCCTCAACTGCGCCGCGCTGCCGGACACGCTGGTGGAAAGCGAGCTCTTCGGCCATGTACGAGGGGCCTTCACCGGCGCCACCAGTGACCGGCGCGGCAAATTCGAACTGGCCGACGGCGGGACGTTGTTCCTCGACGAAGTGGGCGAGCTGTCGCTGACCGTCCAGGCCAAGCTGTTGCGCGTGCTGCAAAGCGGCCAGTTGCAACGGCTGGGCTCGGACAAGGAGCACCGGGTCGATGTACGGCTGATCGCGGCCACCAATCGCGACCTCGCCGAAGAAGTGCGCAACGGCCGTTACCGGGCCGACTTCTATCATCGCTTGAGTGTGTATCCGCTGCAGGTTCCGGCGCTTCGCGATCGCGGCCGGGACGTGCTGTTGCTCAGCGGCTTCTTCCTGGAGCAGAACCGTTCGCGCATGGGCCTGGGCAGCTTGCGCCTGAGCAGCGATGCCCAGGCGGCTCTGTTGGCCTACGACTGGCCGGGCAATGTGCGCGAGCTGGAGCACCTGATCGGCCGCAGCGCCCTGAAGGCCCTGGGCCGTTGCCCGGTGCGACCGAAAATCCTCAGCCTCGGCGCCCAGGACCTGGACCTGCCGCAAGTCGCTGTGGATAACGCCGCGCCCTCGGCCGTCAATCCGCAGCCCAACATGACCGGGTTCACCGGGGATCTGCGCGAAGCCGTCGATCAGTTCCAACGCAGCCTCATCGGCACGGCCCTGGAACGCCACCAGCACAATTGGGCCAGCGCCGCCCGTGAGCTGGGCCTGGACCGGGCGAACCTGGGGCGGATGGCGCGGCGGTTAGGGCTTAAATAGTTTTTGTGACGAGGGCGTCTGCTCAAGACGATCCCGCTGTCGACAGGTTTCCCCCTAAAGCCTGCCCCCAACGGGTCGATAACCCGTTATCACAAGCTGTTTTGGCGTTCTTCACGCTCGCCCCACCTTTTTCCACAGAAGGTTTTTATGTCTTCCAACAAAGCCCGCGCAGATTCACTTTCGCTTCTGCTGTTTACCTTGCGCAGCGGCAAGCTGATGGCGATCAACCTGCTCAAGGTCAGCGAAATCATTCCCTGCCCGCCGCTGACCAAGCTGCCGGAGTCGCACCCGCACGTCAAAGGCATCGCCACCCTGCGCGGGACCTCGCTGTCGGTGATTGACCTGAGCCGCGCCATCGGCGAGCGCCCCTTGGAAGATCCGGACGGCGGCTGCCTGATCGTCACCGATGTCAGCCGTTCCAAGCAGGGCCTGCATGTGCAGGCCGTGAGCAAGATCGTCCACTGCCTGACCACTGACATCAAACCGCCGCCCTACGGTTCTGGCGGCGTGCGGGCGTTCATCACCGGCGTGACCTCGGTGGATGGCACCCTGGTGCAAGTGCTGGATATCGAGAAGGTCATCCACGGCATCGCGCCGGCACAAATCGAAACCGCGCCCACCGAGCTGAGCATGGAAGACGCCGAGGTGCTGGGCAACGCCCGGATCCTGGTGGTCGATGACAGCCAGGTCGCGCTGCAACAATCGGTGCACACGTTGCGCAACCTGGGCCTGCAATGCCACACCGCCCGCAGCGCCAAGGAAGCCATCGAATGCCTGTTGGACCTGCAAGGCACCGCAGGGCAGATCAACCTGATCGTCTCTGACATCGAGATGTCCGAGATGGACGGCTACGCCCTCACCCGGACCCTGCGCGAAACACCGGACTTCGCCCACCTCTACGTGTTGCTGCACACCTCCCTGGACAGCGCCATGAACGCCGAAAAGGCCCGCCTGGCCGGCGCCAATGGCGTGCTGACCAAGTTCTCCTCGCCGGAACTGACCAAGTGCCTGATCACCGCCGCCAAGGCCGTGGCCGAACAAGGTCACTGAAACCTATCGGCCCGGCTGTGGCGCCTGCGTTCCAACGCGGGGGCCATCGCCGTCCGGCAACCTCAGGCATACTCGTGCCCTGCCATCCCGGAACGAGGCCCTTCGATGAAAACCCGCACATTGATTTTCCTTGGTTTCACCGCCCTGGCCGCCCAGGCCCATGCCTCCAGCCCGGACGCCTGGGCTGCCTACGATAAAGCCGTGCTGGCCAGCTGCGTCAAGGCCAGTGGCCTGAAGAACGTCGAACCGGTGGGCAGCGCCGCGCAATTCGACGATCGGGTCGGCTACACCGCACTGTTGCTGCAAGGCCAGTACCCACAGAAACACATGAAAGGGGCGACCGGTACCGAGTTGTGCCTCTACCGCAAGAAGACCAAGACCGCCCATGTGACCGAGTGGGACTCGATCCGCCCCGCCTCCGCCGATCGGTGAGTGGCGCATAACTTGCTTCGCCCGGCGCATCACGGCGTTTTTCTGTCGCCGCTTTCCAGCCATTTGCGAACGGGCGTTCAATGAGCACAAGGTTTTCCTGCGTAGGGTGCGGCAAATGCTGCTCCGACCACCACGTCCCCCTGACCCTTTCGGAGGCTCGGATGTGGGCCGAGGACGGCGGCCAGGTCATTGTCCTGGTGGAAGCCTTCCTGTCCAACGGGCTCGGCCTGCCAACGACGCAACGCGAGCATGCCGAGCGGCGCTCGGCGGTGGTCCGCAGCGGCACTGCCGAGGCCCGCGTGGCGATCACGTTCGCCGCCTACAACGCCGGCCCCTGCCGCAATCTTGACGCAGACAATCGGTGCGGCATTTACGAACGCCGCCCCTTGGTGTGCCGCATCTATCCGATGGAAATCAACCCGCACATCCCTCTCAATCCAGCGGCCAAGGACTGCCCGCCACAATCCTGGGAAACCGGTCCGCAACTGATCGTCGGCGGCACGTTGGTCGATGAGGAACTGGCCACGCTGATCGAACGCTCGCGCCAGGCCGATCGCGAAGACATCACGACCAAGGACCGCATCTGCGCCGCCCTGGGTATTCGCACCACCGCGCTGAAAGGCGACGGCTTCACCGCGTACCTGCCAGACATGGCCGCATTCGCCAGCGTGCTCGACCAGGTGCAATTGCAGCCAACGGAGCAGGCAACCGGTGAATGGCTGTTCCATCTGTCCGGGGATGACGTAGCCCGCGATGTCATGGCCTGTGGGGCGCGGGTCGTCACCGAGGCGGCCTCGGATTATGCGTTTATTTCGCTGCGGGCCGCCTAGACCTGCGGGACGGCAACGTCATCCCCTGTGGGAGCGGGCTTGCATTGAGCATTGATGCAAGCTGACCCGACGTCTTCGCGAGCAAGCCCGCTTCCACAAGGGAAATTTATGGGCGCTCCATCAAGCCCCCTCTCGCCTAACCCTCGCCGAGAATGTTAGCGTGCTTGGTATTGCCTCCAAGACGAGCCTCGCACGATGAAAAAAACCGTACTTGCCTTCAGCCGTATCACGCCCCAAGTGGTCGAGCGCCTGCAACAGGACTTCGACGTGATCGTGCCCAACCCGTCGAACGGCGACATCAATGCCCAGTTCAACGAAGCCCTGCCCCACGCCCACGGCCTGATCGGGGTCGGGCGCAAGTTGGGACGCGAGCAACTGCAAAACGCTGCGAACCTGCAAGTGGTGTCCAGCATCTCGGTGGGCTTCGACAACTACGACCTGGCCTACTTCAATGAGCGCGGGATCCTGCTGACCAACACCCCCGACGTGCTCACCGAAAGCACCGCCGACCTGGCCTTCGCCTTGCTGATGAGCAGCGCTCGCCGAGTGGCGGAGCTGGATGCCTGGACCAAGGCCGGGCAGTGGCAAGCCACGGTGGGGCCACAATTGTTTGGCACCGACGTGCACGGCAAGACCCTGGGCATCGTCGGCATGGGCAACATCGGCGCCGCCATCGCCCGCCGTGGCCGGTTCGGGTTCAACATGCCGATTCTCTACAGTGGCAACAGCCGCAAGCCCGAGCTGGAAAGCCAGTTGGGCGCACAATTTCGCGAGCTGGATCAGTTGTTGGCCGAAGCGGACTTCGTGTGCCTGGTCGTGCCATTGAGCGAGAAGACCCGCCACCTGATCGGGCAGCGCGAGCTGGGCCTGATGAAGTCCAGTGCCATCCTGGTCAACATTTCCCGCGGCCCCGTGGTGGATGAGCCGGCGCTGATCGAGGCCTTGCAGAGCAACCGCATCCGCGGCGCCGGCCTGGACGTGTACGAAAAAGAACCGCTGGCTGAATCGCCGTTGTTCCAGTTGAAGAATGCCGTCACCCTGCCCCACATCGGCTCGGCCACCTTCGAGACCCGTGCCGCCATGGCCGACCTGGCTGTGGATAACTTGCGCAGTGCCTTGATGGGCGAGCGACCGCAAAACCTGGTCAACCCACAAGTCTGGAAATAAGCCACCCGGCAGATCGGCGGCCAAGGGACGCAAACCGTGGCGAGGGAGCTTGCTCCCTCGCCACAGGTTTATCTCTGGACGTTATAGGTCAGCGTGCGCCCAAGGCGACATTCGTCGCCACTGGCCGAGGCTTGCGAAACACCAGCACGTTCCCCAGCATCACCAATACCAGCCCAACCAACGCCGGCGCCGTCCACTGGTAGCCTTCGGCAACTGCCGAGACATTCAACGCCACCACCGGGAACAGCACCGTGCAATACGCCGCCCGCTCCGGCCCCATGCGTCCGACCAAAGTCAGGTAGGCAGTAAAGCCGATCACCGAGCCCGGAATCACCAGGTACAACAGCGAACCGATGTAGCGCGAGTTCCACTCCATGTCGAAGGCAATGCCCTTGAAGGCACACCAGGCCGCCAGCATCATCGCGCCATAGGCCATGCCCCAGGCGTTGGTGGTCAAGGGCTTGAGACCGGCCTTCTGTTGCAGGCTCGAGAGCATGTTGCCCGCCGAGAAACACAAGGTGCCCAGCAGCGCCAATGCCAACCCGAGCAGCGTTTGCGGGCTGGCGTGGTGGCCGGCCAACTCCGGCCAGAACAGCAACGCCAACCCCGACAACCCTAGCGCGCCCCCCAACAGCACGTTTCGGGCAATCCGCTGACCGAAGAACACCCGGGCATTGAGGGCGTTCCAGAGCGTGGCGGTGGAAAACACCACGGCGACCAAGCCACTGGGGATCCACTGGCTGGCGGTGAGAAAGCACATGAAGTTGATGCAAAACAGGCACAGGCCCTGAGCCACGCAAATCAGGTGACCGCGCCGGTTCATCACTTGCAGCCGCCGGCTGAGCAGCAGCAGCGCGAACAGGATCAACGCGGCGAGACCGAAGCGGTAGACAATCGACACCGGGATAGCAACGACGCCCAGTTGCAGTTTCAGCGCGATCCAGGTCGTGCCCCAGATGAGCACGGTGAGCAGGTACAACGAGAGGTTCATGGCGACAACTCCTGGCAATGACCTCCAGTATCACGACGCCATCCAACCGGCACTTGCATAAACTTGCGGTTTTGTCGGCGACCAGGCTGGCAGGCGCCAGCCGACAGAGTAGGATGCAAGGCGTTGGAGAGAACCGATCATGCCCACACTGCAAACCCTGCAAGTTTTCCAAGCCCTCGCCAGTTCGCCCAATGCTCGCCTGGAGCACAGTGCCGAGCTTGGCGACGGCATGGCAGCCGCCCTGTGGAGCAATCATCATGACGCCCGGGACTATGAGGCTCCGACCCACCACACGCTGTCGTGCTACATCGCGGGTGGCACCGGCACGTTTCGCCGCGAGCGGCCTGCCACCACCGGCGGCCCCGATAAACTCTGCATCCTGCCGGCCGGGCATGAGTCGGCCTGGGTCATCAACGGCGATATTCGCCTTGCCCACTTGTACTTCAGCCCGGAACAATTCGCCCTCGGGTGCGTCACGCTGCTGGACCGCGAGCCCCGCCAGGTGCAACTGCACGAGGCGACATTTCTCGACGACCCGCAGCAGGCCAGGCGTTTTCGCCAGTTGATCGCCTTGAACTGGGACGAGCCCGGCGAACGGCTGTTGACCTCCAGCCTGGCCCACGACCTGCTCGACCACCTGCTGCTCAGCCAGGTCGGCCAGCGCCAGGGGCTGCGTCTCAAGGGTGGCCTGGCCGCGCACCAGCGGCGCTTGCTGGTGGAGTACATCGACAGCCACCTGGCCGACGCCATTAGCCTCGGTCAGTTGGCGGCGCTGTGTGCACTGTCGCACTACCACTTCGCGCGGATGTTTCGCGAAAGCTTCGAGCTCCCCCCTCACCAATACCTGCTGGCAAGGCGCCTGGCACGGGCACGGCAGCTGTTGCGCAGTACCTCGCAACCGCTGGGCGACGTGGCATTGGCCTGTGGATTTGCCAGCGCCAGCCACTTCACCAACCGTTTCCGCCAGGCGCTGGGCGCAACGCCGGGAGAGTATCGGCAGGCGTTCCTGGCCAGGTAATAGTGACGCTGAAATGAAAAGGGCCTGCAATGCAGGCCCTTTTTTCCGTTTCCGATGGGTTTGAATTGAACCGGGTATCAGCCGTGAAGCGCAGCCCGTTCGTTCTCCAGGAATTCTTCTTCCAGCAGCGCATCGGCCAATGCGACCGATTCGCTCGGCGCCGCACTGGCTGCGCGCTTGCCGCGCAATTTGCCGAACAGGTGCTCCAGGGCATGCTCAAGCTTGGCCGCCGCGCCTTCGATCGCCAGCTCCAGCGAATCGGCCTTGTGCGTCACGGAAACCGGCTGATGGCCTTTTGGCCGTGCCTCAAGCTGGCAACGCAGGTCATGGGGACCCGGCTTGTCGCCGTTCTCGTCCCGCAAATGAACTTCAACCCGTGTCAGATCTTCTTCATAACGTTCGAGCGTGCTTTCGATGGTAGTACGTACCCACTCCTCCAGTCGGATGCTGCTTTGAATATGGTTATCGCTGTTGACTTGGATTTGCATAGTTCATCCCTTATTTCAGCTAGCTCGCCGGGGGCCATCGACGTGGGTGCAACGGCCCCTTGAGTACAGAGTCGGGCTGGCGGAGGAACAATTCAACCCCTGAAAAAAGAAAAATATCCATTTGCAAATAAAGCCGGACAACGGGCGAAAGCGCTGTTAATGTCGGGAGTTTCCTCGCTACGCCATCCTTCAGAAAACCATCCTCGCTGCACCGTCGACGCACATGGCGCCCTGAAACGGGCAAGCGTTGTCGCCTCATTTCCGTCCATTGCAGCCCGATGCCCCGCGAACATTGTCCGACGATTTTTCCGGCATGCCCCTTGCTACCCCATGAGAGAGCCGCCACCGGTCGAGCCCCTTTTCGGGTTGTCAGCCGTGCGGCCCCTGGAAACACCCGATGAACACGATCATGGAATGGCCGATGGTCCGGTGTTGCGAACTAATCCCGATCAAGGCCGGTCAACAACTGCACGTTCAATCAGGCGGTGACGCATCATGGACAACCCTTTTCAGATCATTACCGACGCTTTTGCGCCGCACTATCAAATCAACCTGAGCATCCAGGGCCTGGACGGCAGCATCATGCTGACCCTGTCCAAAAGCGGGCGGATCGTCGCCAAGCGCATGATCAGCGCCCAGCAGCGCAACGACCCGGAACGCCTGCGGCGCCTGGTACAGAGCATTCAGTTCGGCATTGCCATCGAACAGGGCCACAGCGCCGTGGCCATCCTTGAAGCCATGACCGGCGGGGACAACATCAAGCTGCCCCCACCGCACGCGCAAGGCGCGACATCCTCTGCGGCCGGTCTCTAGATCTCGCCTTTTTCCACCTCGGCATGCTCACTGGAACCTGCACCCACCTTGCGGTGCGGGTTTTCGATCTTCACTGAAGGAAACTGCGACGAGGCGTAGCGCACCACCAGGATCGCGAACGCCAGCAGCAGGATGCCGCCGCACAGGTAGATGATGCCCAGGTCCGGCGGGCTGTGGTGGGACACGTTGGAGATCAGCAGGCGCGTCAGCGCCGTGATGGCCACGTAGATCAGGAAACGCACCGGCATGTGGTTGGTCTTGAAATAAATCCCGACCATCGCCCCCAACTCCAGGTAGATGAACAACAGCAGGATGTCATCGATCTTGATGTGCCCCGCCTCGATCATCTGCAGGAACTCCATCACCGCCGCCCACGCGGTCACCGCACCGATGGCGAACAACGCCAGGTAATGGAAGGTCTCGACGAACAGGTTTCCCAACGATTCGGCCAGTTGGTGCACGTTCTGGCGCAGGTTCTCGGCCCAGTTGATTTTCACGATGTAGGTTCCTTAGGTCGACTCGACCGGATGATGCGGGTTGGATGTGACGGTTTCTGCATGCAGAAAGAAGGCCAGCGGCTGGGGATGAGATGGCGATAAGCCGGCACCCGGCACGTCTGACGCGCAAATCAGCTTTGATGGCCTTGGACGACAAACACCGAAATCGGTCTACATTAAAAAGCCACTACCCAAAGTGAAGGGATTCGCTTATTCTTCGACCTGTACATAAATACAGTAGTCGCACTTTTCAATTCGTCTAGATGGGCCGAAGAAGCGGCTCGGGTTGGCCAACACTTTCGCAAGGCTGTGCCTGGGCTTCTTCTCCAGCATCGCCCAGCTGGCCCTGAGGAACGATCAGGGAATGAATTTTGTATCACTGACTGACCCGCATGCAGCGCTGAGCGCATGTTCACTCAATTCGCACCGCACACTATGACGAGGCCAAAAAATGGCTGTTGAAACCCTTTACCGCAGTACGCGCGATTTGGAGACTACCTTCGTGGACCGAAAACTCGCCGATGCACACGACCAGATGCTTGAGCTGGCAGAGCTCCTCACGGACGTGCTGATGAAGAACGTTCCCGGTCTCTCAGAGAAGCACGCCGAAGATGCAAGCATCTACATGGCGAAAAATCGCGCTATCTTTGCAGCGGCCTTCAAAAATAATGCAACGGCGCTGACTGAACTCTCTGCCCCAGCAGGTTCTGAAGACTAGGTTCCGCCAGCCTAGGGCAGATCATCCTGTGTGCTCCTGCTCGAAAAGCGAGCAGGAGCGCGATGCGACTCTCGCGCAGCTACTCCACAATGTATAGCCTGGGTCGCTGATGCCCTGAGCGAACCTGTAAACTCACCAAGGTTCGCATTTGCTCACTGAGACGTTCCGTAGAGAGAAGAAGGCTTCTCAAGGCGTCGAGCAAAATTTTTTGTCCCTGGACATCCAGCTTGTTTCTACTGCTGGCAATTTCTTCGAGCAGATCCATAAGGTCGTTGCACAGTTCATTGACTGGATCCATCTCTGCCTCCAGGCACACTCTTAACAAGTGACTTCACGTCCATTTTCACGTGCTTATCCAAAATTAAAGCCATCAAGCCGCTCCTTGAGCTTCGTCGCAATGTGCGCGAGCTCTTCACTCGCGGCCATCGTCTGATCGGAACGCACTGCCGACAGATTTGAAAGATCACGAATACGAATGATGCTGCGGTCCACGTCCTTGGCCACCAGCGCCTGCTCCTCACAAGCGGTTGCGATCATGGTATTACGCTCATCGATGCTGCTGACGGTGGTGGTAATGCCTTGCAGCGCCTTGTTCGCTGAAGCCGCTTGTTCGCGAGTCTGTGCGGCCTGTACAGCGCTGTCATTCAGGGCGCTTACCGTTTCCTGAGTGCCGTTTTGGATATGACTGATCATACGTTCAATATCCATGGTTGAAGTGCTCGTACGGTGCGCCAGGGAACGAACCTCATCGGCAACCACGGCAAATCCCCGACCGGCCTCGCCCGCCCGCGCTGCCTCGATCGCCGCATTGAGCGCCAGCAAATTAGTCTGTTCGGCAACCGATCGGATCACTTCAAGTACCTTGCTGATCTCTACGGTATTGGACGCCAAAATATCTGCACGCTGTGAGGCATCGTTAACGCTGCCGTCCAAGCGCGCGATCGCGTTGAGCGTCGAATCAAGCTCCCGTTGACCATCGCGAGCCAAGTGCAAGGAAGCGCGCGACTCATCGGAAGTACTAATGGCATTGTGCGCGACTTCATCAACGGCCTGACTCATTTCAGTAATTGCAGTGGCGGCTTGTTCCAGCTCGCTGTTTTGCGCCTGGAGGTCGTTGTTGCTGCTACCGACCAAGACGCTTAACTCTTCTGCCGCGTTGGAAAGCTGGCCTGCCGCTTGATAAACGTCGATCAAGGTATCGCTCAAGTTTTTCCGCATGATCATAACGGCCCGCAGCAACAGCGCCGCTTCGTCGTTCCCACTGGCGTCCTGCGCGGGTTCACGCAGATCGCCTCGGGCAATGGCGTTGGCACATTCCAACGCCTGTGCAATAGGCCTGGAAATGCTAACGGTCAGCCTATGCGCAAGAAATATTGCACCTAGCGCCACCAACATAATCGCGGTCAGTGTCACTCGTATTGACGTCTCATAGGCGTTTTGTCCGGCTGCGCTAGCCGATTGTTGTGCTTGATCATTAAGCTTCTCCAGCTCACCTAGCACCTTGACCATGTTTTGAGCGATGCTGGACATCTCCCCTTCGACCAAGGCAGTGGCTTCGCCCGTCGAGCCACGCTTGATGAGATCGTGGACATGGAGCGCCGAAGTACGATAACTCTCGAAGAGCTTGCCTATTGTGGTGAACAGGCCTCGCTCCTGATCCGTACTGATGATGGGAAGATAAGCCGCCTGAGCCACTTCAAATTCGCGGATATCAGCAACAAGCAAATTGTAGTTATTGGCAAGTTTCAAATCATCGGTGGACACCAGCAGACGAAATACACTGAATCGAGTCTTGCTAAAGGCCAAGATTATATCGTCTCCCAAGGCAATCCCTGGGAGAGCGTCCTGCTCAACCACCAGGCTCGCCTGCCTTATTTCCCTAGCCTTATACGTAGCGAAGGCGCTTACGCCTATTAAAGCGGCAATCACCAAAACGAAACAAAATCGGATCCGTGCCGCAAACTTCAGGCGTCTTAGCTGCATTGACTTACTCGTCCTATCGAAGAAATATCGACTTCGAATTCTCTCCTTAATCCCGGAAAATTAAGATAGCGTTGCGCGCTCGGGGTAACTGAAACCCGCCTGAGGATAAGCGTTAAAAACAGATCACTTCGAACCGTGCCGAGACACCTACTCGCAAACGCCTACATCTTCTCGCGGGAACGACAAGCGCCTGGCGCCATACCAAACCATCTTTCGCAAGCCTTATTCAAAGCGCTGGAATGCCTGAACCCCAAACTGTAAGACACCTGCTTGAGCGTGAGCCTTGTGTTAACCAGCAAGTGATAGCAATGCTGCTTCTTAACCTGATCAACCAGTAACTGAAAGCTTTTATTCTCTTTTTCCAAGGCTCTGATCAACTGATGGGTCGACATGCCCAAGGTGAGCACAATATCGCCCATGGCCAGGGATCTGGCTTGAACCAGGTGCTGCAGGATCACTTTCTTCGTCGCTGCTGCAATGTTTTCCGAGCGCATCTCATCCAGGCGGCGTTTAAGGTATTGATCATGAATTTGTTGCAGCGATGCGTCGGACGTTGCGATAGCGATATCCATGTCCGACTTTTGAAACACCATGGCATTGGCGGCACAGGAAAATCTCAGATCATGACCAAAGATCTGCTCCAACTGGCGAATGTCTCGCGGTCTTTCATAGGCAAACTCTGCCCTTACAGGAGTAATACAAACAGTCGGTACAAGCCAGCGCAAGAGGCCCAGGGTAATAGCCGCCACGGCATCGATAAACGCCCTGGGCAGCACTTCACCTTGTGCATTACCCGACAAGCCCGCAATCCTGACCGTGGTTTCATCACCCTCAAAAAACATACAAAAACCCGTGCCGATGATGGAGTGATGATCAACCATTCGAGCCATCGCTTCGCCGAGGGTCGAGCTAGACATCACCGCATACCCTAAAACACCCAAGTGACCAGGGTGGGCACTTTTATAAGCCAGCAGGCCTAAATCCTCATTGCCACTGTGGCGTATGGCGAGTTCGAATAACTGAGACAACTCACTCATGGGAAGTTGTTCAACCCCATGAGACAAGACGTAGTTTTCAAGCCTGAGTAAAATTCTTTTGTCGAAGTTTGATATCGAGTTGATGAGCGCTCTGGCGAACGCTAGAGAAACACTCTGCAAACCTACCTCACACCCTGATGATCAAACTTTCAAATCTTTCACCCTGAGAGGTTTTCTGATCAATTGATCAAAAAAATACCGACAGGCAAGTGCCAGTCTATAACGTCACCGCCAAATCTGGCTACCCGGAGCCGTTTTCAGCACCCACACTCCCCACAAAAGAACGCCGACTGTCCAAAGGGTCAATATTCAAAAGATTGCAACTAACCACCCGCAATAACCGCTCATTTTCACCCTGCACTACTTAATTCAAAGTGCCTCCTCAATGTTTTGATTAAATGCGTCAGTGCGAATCACCCAGCCCTCAAAACCTGAACAATCCACCCCATCTGCATTCAACATACAAGTGCTGGCCCTAGCGATACAACAAGCGCTCTGCCAGTTCATCGGCCACCCGGGCCGGTGAGCGTTTCTCCGCCTGGGCGTGGGCGAAGATTTCGGTCAGGCGCGCGCCGATCTTCGACAGATGTGCGGTGATGCTCGGCAGTTCTTCGCCGCGGTGCTTGAGGGCGACGTAGATCAGGCCGCCGGAGTTGATCACGTAGTCGGGCGCGTAGAGGATCCCGCGCCGCTCCAGTTGATCGGCCACTTGCAGGTTGCTCAATTGGTTATGGGCCGAACCGGCCACGGCCGAGCAACGCAGTTGCGCCACGCTGTGGCTGTTGAGCACGCCGCCCAGGCCACAGGGGGCGAGGATGTCGCAAGGGGTGCTGAGCAGTGCGTCATTGGCGATGGGGTGCGCGCCCAGTTGCTCCATCGCCAGCTGTACCTTGCCGGGGTCGATGTCGCTGACCAGCAGTTCGGCGCCAGCGGCGTGCAGTTGTTCGGCCAGGGCATAACCGACATTGCCCAGGCCCTGGATCGCCACGCGCAGGCTTTCCAGGTTATCGCTGCCCAGGCGAGCCATGGCGGTGGCCCGGATGCCGGCGAACACGCCCATCGCCGCATGGGGCGCGGGATCTCCCGAGGCCGTGGTGCTGGTGACGTGGCGGGTCTGCTGGGCGATGCAATCCATGTCGGCCACCGACGTTCCGCTGTCGATGGCGGTGATGTAGCGCCCGTCCAACTGTTCGATGCAACGACCAAAGGCTTCGAACAACGCGGCCCGGCTTTCGACATGGGCCGGTCGCATGATCACCGCCACCCCGCCTCCCACTGGCAAGCCGGCCAGGGCAGCCTTGTAGCTCATGCCCTGGGCCAGGCGCACGGCGTCCGCCACGGCACTTTCGTCGTCGGGGTAGGCAAGATAACGACAGCCACCCAGGGCGGGCCCGGGACGGCTGCAATGAATGGCAATCACCGCCTTCAACCCGGTCATCGGGTCTACGCTTAAGTGCAGCGATTCAAGGCGGGAGCTTTGCATGAGAGCGAACATCGACAGGCTCCCGAATCACTTTGTTCGTTTCGCCAGTATAGGCGCGCGCTCGAAATTTGCTGAAACACACCGGCATAAGGCCGGTGGGCCGCCAGCCTTTTCGGTATAACCGCCGACTGCGCCGGCCCGGGACTGGACGAAAATCCATGGCAGAGCTACAACGGGGACATAGCCCGGAGAGTGTGATGAAACCGCGCCAAGCCTTTTTTGCCTGCCTGCACCGCTCGCCCCCGGCGCTGTTCGAAGCTGCGCTGTGGATCGCCGCCGAACATGATCGCGACGTCGACGTACCGGCCCTGCTGCGCGACTTCAGGGATCTGCAACAACGGGTCAGCCATGACCTGCCGATGCTGCCGGTGAGCGAGTTGGCCCAACCCTTGTTACGTCAGCTCAACGACCTGGGGTTCGCCCAGGACGACGCCACACCGCTGCGCCCGCGGGCGGCGTTGCTCGACAAGGTCCTGGTGGGCAAGCGCGGGCAGCCGCTGGCCCTCGGCCTGATTGCCCTGGAACTGGCGCGCGGCCTGGAGATCCCGATGGTCGGCGTCAATTTCCCTGGCCACTTCCTGTTGAAGGTGCCTGGGGCCGACCATTTGCTCGATCCGTGCGGCGGACGCCGGTTGTACCCCCATGACTGCCGGGACCTGCTGCACCGTCAATATGGCGCGAACATGCCGCTCAAGGCTGAACACCTGGTCAACGCCGAGCCGCTGCAGATGCTCCAGCGACTGTCACGCAACCTGCGCCAGTTGCACCTGGCGAACGACGACTACATTGCCGCGCTGATCGACGCCGAACGGGTGCTGGAACTGGGTAACGCCAGCGCCGCCGACTACCTAGCCCGCGCCAGCCTGTACCAGCGACTCGATTGCCCCAACGCCGAGCGATTCGACCTGGAGCATGCGCTGATGCTCAGCGAAGACCCGATCCAGCGGCTCCGGCTGACGGAGCGGCTGGGGCACCTGCCACCGAACTCGATTGTGCATTGAGACAGGATGAAGCGGGCCCCTGTTGACCGACCTGACGCCTTCGCGAGCAAGCTCGCTCCCACAAGGCGCTGTGTGCTGCCGGCAGAGAGAGGGCGGCTGTCGGGCCGCCTTCGCGAGCAAGCTCGCTCCCACAGTGGGGCCGCTACCTATTCCCTGTGGGAGCGGGCTTGCCCGCGAAGGCGTCAGGTCGGTCACGGCCCTATCCGGCAGGCGTATCGGGCTGATTCGCAGGATGCGCCCGCTGGAACGCCGCATGCCCGGCCGCCAGCCCCGCCACTCGACAGATCCGCGGGTACGCCTGCAACGAGACATTGAACCGCTCAGCCGCGTACAACTGCGGAATCAAGTAGACATCCGCCAGTCCCGGCGTCGCGCCGAAGCAAAAACCCTCATCGCCGATCAACCGCTCCACCGCCGCCAAGCCCTGGCTGATCCAGTGCCCGATCCACTCCGTCACCTGCCCCTCGTCATGCCCCCATTGGCGCAGTTTGTTGAGCACGCTGACGTTGTGCAGCGGGTGAATATCACAACCGATCAAGGCCGCGACGCCCCGCTCGTGGGCTCGAATGGCCAAGTCCGCGTTGAGCAACGGCACCTGCGGATACCGTTCTTCCAGGTACTCGATGATCGCGGGAGATTGCACCAGCACATCCCCCTCATCGGTCCTCAACGCGGGCACTCGCCCCTGGGGATTGATCGCCAGGTAGGCCGGCTGGCGATGCTCGCCTCCCGGCGGGGCGATCAGGTTGATGGGCAGGGCCTGATAGTCCAGGCCCTTGAGCGCCAGGGCGATGCGCACCCGGTACGACGAAGTGGAGCGGTAGTAGGTATAGAGTTCCATGCTCGCCCCTCAACGCGCCGGCAGGATCTTGCCACGGCACTCGCCAAACCCGATGGAGGCAAAGCCCTCGCGGCGGCAACGGGCCCGCAGGATGATTTCGTCACCGTCCTCGAGGAACCTGCGCACTTCGCCAGACGCCAGCTCGATCGGCTTCTTACCACCCTCGGTGATTTCCAGCAGGCTGCCAAACTGACCATTCTGCGGGCCCGACAAGGTGCCCGAACCAAACAGGTCACCGGCCTGCAACTGGCAACCATTGACGCTGTGGTGCGCCACCATCTGCGCCACGGTCCAGTACATGTACTGGGTGTTGCTCAAGGTCAGGCGATGCGCCGGCAGGTTCTGCTCGCGCATGGCGTCGGTCAGCAGCAGCACTTCCAGTTCGATGTCGAAGGCACCACCGGCCTGGTCGCGCGCGTCCAGCAGATACGGCAGCGGTTGCGGATCGCCCTGCGGACGCGCGGGTTGTGCACGACGAAACGGTTCGAGCGCCTCGGCCGTCACGACCCACGGCGAAATGCTGGTGAGGAAGCTCTTCGACAGGAAAGGCCCCAGCGGCTGGTATTCCCACGCCTGGATATCCCGGGCCGACCAGTCGTTGAGCAGGCAGAAACCGCCAATGTGCTCGGCGGCGTCACCAATGGCGATGGGTTCGCCCAATGCATTGCCCTGGCCGATCCAGATCCCCAGCTCCAATTCATAGTCCAGCCGTGCGCACGGACCGAAGGTGGGTTCGGCCTGACCGGCCGGCAGCGTCTGCCCCTTGGGACGGCGCACGTCGGTGCCGGAGGGACGGATGGTCGAGGCGCGGCCGTGATAACCGATGGGCACGTACTTGTAGTTGGGCAACAGCGGGTTGTCGGGGCGGAACAGCTTGCCGACATTCTGTGCGTGCTCGATCCCTACGTAGAAATCGGTGTAGTCATTGATCCTGGCCGGCAGGTGCAACTGGCAATCGGCCGCGGGGAACAGCCATTGAGACTGCTGGGCTTCGAGCTGGGCACGCTGAGGGCTGTCCTCGCGCAGCAGCTCCAGCAGCCGCTCACGCAAGGCGACACGGGCGCCACGGCCCAGCTCGAAAAACCCATTGAGATCACCGCCCGCCATGGCTTCGACCGCTGCTCGCGCCGCGCCGTCGAACAGGCCGGCCTGCAACGCGGCCGACAAATCGAGAATCTGCTCGCCGATGGCCACGCCGCCGCGTCGGGTGCCGCCCTGGTGGCTGAAGATGCCCAGTGGCAGGTTCTGCAGCGGGAAATCGGCATGACCGTTGGCAGAGGCCACCCAGCTACGGACGGGGGAAAGTTGAGTCATGGGTTATCTCCGGGTCGGGTCGAAGGTGACAGGCAGCGAAGCCCAGCACCCATCGTAGTCGGTTTGCAGTTGCGGGCAGTCCATGGCGAAACGGCTCGGACGCAGCACTTGGCTGGTCTCGAACATGAAGGCCATGGTGTGGTCGATTTTCGCCGGCTGAAGTTCGGCGTTGATCGCCTTGGTGCAGGTTTCGCCGTCCGGGCCATGGGCGCTCATGCAGCTGTGCAACGACGCCCCGCCGGGCACGAAGCCCTCGGCCTTGGCATCGTAGGCGCCCTGGATCAGGCCCATGAATTCGTTCATCAGGTTGCGATGGAACCAGGGTGGACGGAAGGTCTTCTCGGCCACCATCCAGCGGGGTGGGAAAATGACGAAATCCAGGTTGGCCAGGCCGTGGACGCTGGTGGGCGAGGTCAACACGGTGAAAATCGACGGGTCCGGGTGGTCGAAGCTGACGGTGCCGATGGTGTTGAACCGCCGCAGATCATATTTGTACGGCACGTTGTTGCCGTGCCAGGCGACCACGTCGAAGGGCGAGTGCCCCAGCTCGCAAGCCCACAACTGGCCGAGGAACTTCTGCACCAGGGTGGTGGGCTGGGCGAGGTTCTCGTAATGGGCGACCGGTGTCAGGAAGTCCCGCGGGTTGGCCAGGCCATTGCTGCCGATGGGCCCGAGGTCCGGCAGACGCAGCGGCGCGCCATGGTTTTCGGCGAGGTAACCGCGGGCCTGCGCATCCAGCAGTTCGACGCGAAACTTCAAGCCCCGGGGCAGCACGGCGATTTCCAGCGGCGCCAGTTCCAGCACGCCCAGTTCGGTGATGATCCGCAACCGGCCCAACTGCGGCACGATCAGCCATTCACCGTCGGCATTGAAGAACACCCGCTCCATGGAGCGGTTGGCGCAATAGTGAAAAATGCTGATGCCAGCCGGCTTGTCCATGCCGGCATTGGCGGCCATGCGCACCAGGCCATCGAGGAAATCGGTGGGCTGCGCGGGATTCTCCAGCGGGTTCCAGCGCAACCGATTGGGCGTGACCTCGCCCAGCGGGCCGCCGACCAGTTGCCGCTCCAATGGGGTGAAGGCCGGGTGGTTGGCCGACGGCCGGATGCGGTACATCCAGGTCCGCCGAGCCTCGCTGCGGGCCATGGTGAACGCGGTGCCGGAGAACAATTCGGCGTACAGGCCGTAAGGGGCTTTTTGCGGAGAGTTCTGGCCGACGGGCAAAGCGCCGGGCAGGGCTTCGCTGGCGAACTCATTGCCGAAGCCTGATTGATAAGCCAGGTCCGACGCTGGGGAATCGAGGTTCATGGAGCCTCCAAGGATGCGGCCCGTGACTCATGGGGTGAGTGTCAGGCGCACCGGGTTATTTTTATCGTAATTCAATTACGCATAACGTAATTTGCTCGACAACGACCGTCAAGCTATAAAGACGCCCATTCGCCTCTGGACCCCGCGCCGCCATGCAAACCCCGCTCAATAACGGTAAACAGAAAGTCCGCTCGGCCGAAGTCGGCACTGACATTCTCAAGGCCTTGGCCGAGCTGTCGCCGTCCACGTCGCTGTCGCGCCTGGCCGAGCACGTGCAAATGCCGGCAAGCAAGGTGCATCGCTACTTGCAGGCGTTGATTGCCAGCGGATTCGCCGAGCAGAACACCGCCACCAACCACTACGGCCTGGGCCGCGAAGCGCTGCGCGTCGGGCTGGCGGCATTGAACGGCATGGACGTGCTGCAAGTGGCCGCCATGCCGCTGGCCGAGTTGCGCGATGACCTGAACGAAACCTGCTTCCTGGCGGTGTGGGGCAACCACGGCGCCACCGTGGTGCGCATCGAACCTGCCGTGCGCGCCGTGACGGTCGTGACGCAACTGGGCTCGGTGCTGCCCCTGCTCAGTTCGTCCACCGGGCTGGTGTTCAGCGCCTACCTGCCCGAGCGCGAGACGATCGGCTTGCGCGAACAGGAGGTGCAAGGATCCGAACGGCATGCCCTGGCCGACGACCAGGCCTATGCCACCTTGTGCGAACAGATCCGCAACCGTGGCCTGCACCATGTACATGGCCTGCTGATGCCCGGCGTGGATGCCTTGTCCGCCCCGGTGTTCAATGCGGTCGGCCAGGTGACGGCGGTGATGACCATCGTCGGCCCGACCTCGCTGTTCCACGCCGACGAAAACGGCCCGGCGGCGCAACGATTGCTCGCCGCGACCCGGGCCGTGAGTTGGCGGATGGGGTATGAAACCGATGGAAGATCAGCCCAGGAAGTCGGGGACGATCCTGATCAGTAGGTCATTGAGGTGGGCAGGCGTCAGGCGCGGATGCAGGTGACGCTCTTCGCCGCTGAAGGGGACCAGGTAGATGGCCTGGGGATCGCCCTTGGCATGGTAAGGAATATCGTTGTTGCGTAGGTGCGCCAGCAAGTACTCAACCAGGGGTTCGGAAGAAAACACCACCGGGTTTGCAACGTCATGGTTGACGAAGCTGGTGATGAAGACTTTCTCCAGATCGACGCCGGGCAGATGGACTTTCAACGCGCCATGAAGCGCTTCGGCGCTCAACGGCAGGATGGGCCGCTCGGACAAATCCATCCCGGGCTTTTCAGCCAGGCCCGTCACGATGTCCGCCACGATTTTCTCGAAGGTGATCAAGTCCAGCGCCTTGACCCGATCTTCGACGGCAAAGGAATACCGCTTGCTGAAGATATTGGTGATGCCTTGGGTGTAATGCGCCAAGGTCTGTTTCTGAACGCAGGCCAGTGTTTCATCGAACAATGTCCTGGACGTTTCAACCTGGGGCTCGGGAAACCCGGCCACGGTATTCAGATACAGGTTATGCGGGTTGAGGCCCAGTGCCTCCAGGTGATCGCCCAACAGCACTTGCACGGCAAAATCGACGCGAGTGAGCTTGAGGGCAAGCAGTCTTTCGGAATACGTAGAAAACGTTTGAGTGTTCATGAACATCCTTGTCATTTCATGGCCCGAACGTCCTGTTCGAACCGGCATCGCCGTTATAACCCAACTCCCCCTCCGGGGGTAAAAGCGCAACTGTAAGCACGCGTAAGGCTTGCAGTGCGCACTATCCCATCATCCCCATGACCTTGGCCTTCGCCACTGCCTGGGTACGCCGCTGGACGCCCAACTTGCTGTGTATACGCCGTGAATGGGTTTTTACCGTGTGCAACGAGATGAACAGCCGTTCGGCAATCTGTTGGTTGGAATAACCTTGGGCGATCAGTTCCAGCACTTCCAGTTCGCGATGACTGAGCAAGGCGTCCTCGGGGGCCGCCGGCGGTTCGATCGGGCCTGACGATTGCGCCCAGTGCAACAGTTCGGGCTGGCGCAGGCGCAGTTCGCACAAGGCTTGCTGGGCGCGCCAACAGGCCACGCGCTCCAGGCCTTCCTGGACAAGCACGCGGGCCTGCGAGCGGTCGGCGGTCAACCAGGCCACCTCCGCCAGCGCCAGGTGCAGCTCGGTTTCCAGGCCGTGCATTTCCGCGTAACGGGCCTGGGCGATCATGGCCTCCAGGCGTGCCATCGGGTCTTGCGCGCGGTGCAGGTGCACCTCGGTCAACAGCAACAGGTATTCAAGCCGAGGAATCAACTCCAGGGTCGCGGGCGGTGCGTGCTTGGCCTGGGGCCCGCGGAAATGCCGCAGCACGCGGGTCAAGGCTTCGTGGGCCAGTTCGGCGCGCCCCTGCTGCAACCAGAACTGACAACTGATCTGCAGCAATACACCGCGGTAAACGGTGTCGGGAATGTGCCGCTGCTGCATGATCCGCTCGGCGTCGCGCAGTTGCATGAAGGCCTCGCCATAGTCGCCCTGGTTGGCCGCCAGGCTGGCCTTGCCGAGAAAGCCGTAAAGTACCTGTTTATCCTGGCTGCGCAGGCCGGTTTCCAACCCGGCCTGGAACTGCTCGGCGGCGCGCTCTTCAAAACCCATGCGCAGCGCCAGGCGTCCACGCCGCAAGGCGATACGGCCCAGCAGCGGGGAAAAATCCTGGCCGGGCTTGTCGAGCCGCGCCTGGACATCGCCCAGCAATTCGTCGGCCCGATGCGGCGCACCGCGTTGCTCCAGCACTTGTGCGTGATCCAGTTCCAGCAGCCCTTCGAACACCAGCGAGCCTTCGGCACGGGCCAGGCACAGCGCCTGGCGGTTGATCCATTGCGCCGAGGCCAGGTCGCCCTTGAGCAACGCCTGCTGGGTCAATCCCGACTGACACAACAAGCGCGAGGCCCAGGCCTGCGGATCCAGATGAGCCTGGGCCTGGAGGAAATGTTCGCGGGCCGGATCTCCGTCGCCCGACAAGTGCAGCAGCCAGCCCCGCAGGACCTGCCAGCGTGCGATCAACTGGCGCTGCTGGCAGGCCCGCGGCTGGGGTGCGAACCGCGTGAGTTGCTCGATGCACACTGCGGCCTGGTCGAAGCGACCGGCAAACAACAGCGCTGCGGTGACCAACCCTACCGATTGCGGCGTGCCAAGGGACAGCGCCTCGCCCTGCTGGTCATGCAAGTTCAGCAGCAACACGACGTTGCGGCCCTGCAAGAGGTGCTCGAAGCTCAGATGCTGCAAGACACTCACGGCCGTCTCGAACTCGTGGGCCAACATCGCCTGCTCGAATGCCATGGGCCAATCCTGTTCGGCGGCAAACCACTGGCAGGCCCGGCGATGCCAGGAACGGCCCTGGGGCCAGGGTTCCTCGCGAACCAGTCGGGCCAGGGCCGGGAAGATCTGCAACCAGTCCGAGGAGTGTTCCCACGGCTCGATGAAACAGCCCAGGTCCTTCAACAGCGGGAGGCATTCAACGCCCACCGTGTCGCCGAACAGATGCTCGCAAAGCCGGGCATTGAAACGTGGCAAGTGGGCGAGCACGCGCCAGGCTTGCGCCAGGTCCGGGCTCAGGGCGCTGAACAGCTCGTACTCCAGGTAGTCCGCCAGGGTTCCGGGCCGCCCCGGCGTGGCGTGGCTGCGCGCCCATTCGCAACGTTCGAGCAAGCTGATGCGCACCCCGGCGCACCAGCCGCCGCTGCGCTGTATCACCTCGCGGGCGGTGCGGGCCGCCTGGGGGCCAGGCAAATGACGCAGCAGTTGCTGGACATCGCCAGGGCTGAACACCAGCGCCTGCGTGTCGAATTCGTGCAGCTCATCGTCGAGCAACAGCCGCGGCCAATTGCAGTGCGGCCGGCGACGGCCGTTCAGCCACAGGTGCAAGGCCGGGCTGCTGGTGTTCAACAGGCGGTCGAGCCATTGGTCCAGCTCGGGATTCGGCACCCGGCAGTAATCATCCAGGAACAGCCAGGTGGGTGTTTGCAGGCGCGCCAGGTGGGCCAGCAGCCCCGCTTCGTCCATCACTGGCAGGCCCAGGGTCTGCGCCAGTCGCTCGCCCATCTGCGCGGGGGTCAACGCAACGCCACCCAGCGGCAACCAATGCAGTCGGCAGTCGGCGGGGGCCTTGAGAAAACACTCGGCGAACAGCGCACTCTTGCCACTCCCCGCGGGCGCGCACAGCAGTTTTACCCGTGCCTCGGAAGTCAGCAACGGCTCGCTCAAGGACCGCCGCGGTACATGCGTCGAGGACAGGCGGGGCAGCAATCCTGGACGGTCCGGACACGGGGTCATGGCAGTCATGTACGAAGGTCCTGTTTATTGTTGTTTCATCACCCTAGTCCTGTGTCGCTGACCTTTGGAGAAGTATTCAGCGCGCTGATTGGCGCCCATAAAAAAACGACCGGCAGAGGCAACTGCCGGTCGTTCACGATGCCCTTGCGCAGACACCACTCTGTGGCGAGGGAGCTCGCTCCCTCGCCACACCTTTAACGCACGCCCGAGGACCGCAGCGCCGCCGGCGTGTAGTCCGCCGCCCGCGCTTCGAAGCCGTACTCGTAGCTGTGCTTCTCCTCGTTCTTCATCCCCAGGGCGATGTAGCGGCCGGCGATGATGTCGTAGAGCGCTTCGAGGGTGTAGCCCGGGTTCTGGTGGTCGTAGTAGAACTGGGCATGACCTTCGGCCACGCGCCACAGTTGGCCGCGACCGTCGTAGTGATCCACCACCGCGGCTTGCCAGCTGTCCTCGTCGATGTACATGTGGCGCTTGGCGTAGATGTGGCGCTCGCTGGGCTTGACCGTGCCCACCACTTCCCAGACCCGGTGCAGCTCATAGCGGGTCAGGTCCTGGTTGATGTGGCCGGCCTTGATCACATCGTCGTACTTGAGGGTCGGCGAATCGAGCTTGTAGCTGTTGTACGGGATGTACATTTCCTTCTTGCCGACCAGCTTCCAGTCGTAGCGATCCGGGGCGCCGGAAAACAGGTCGAAGTTGTCGGAGGTGCGCAGGCCATCGGCCGCGGTGCCCGGACCGTCGTAGGCCACTTGCGGGGCGCGGCGCACGCGGCGTTGACCGGCGTTGTAGATCCACGCCAGGCGCGGCTCCTTCACCTGGTCGAGGGTTTCATGCACCAGCAGTACGTTGCCGGCCAGGCGCGCCGGGGCGGTGACCTCCTGCTTGAAATAGGTCAGCACGTTGCTGGCCTTTTCCGGGTCGGCGTCCTTGATCAGGAACGGCACGGCCACTTCTTCTTCGAAGCGGATCGGCGTGAAGCTGCCGTTGGTCTGCGGCGTCGCCTGGGTGATGATGCGGCGCAGGTTGCCGCCGTGATAGCGGGTGATGTGGTTCCACAGCACCTCCACGCCGTTCTTGGGGATCGGGAACGCGTAGTAACGGTTACCGGTGAAGTTGGCCAGGCCGTTACCGTCGTTGATGGACGTTACGTTCAGCGCACTGCGCTTGGCCGACTCGTAGATTTCCGGCGGCAGCGCAACGCTGCGATGGGTCGGGTAGACCGGGATCTTGTAGGTCTCGGGGTAGCGCTTGAACATCGCGACCTGGCCTTCGGACAGCTTGTCCTTGTACTTGTCCACGGTCGCGGCGGTGATGGTGAACAGCGGCTTTTCATTGGCGAACGGGTCGGCCAGAAAGCCCTTGCTGTCCACGGCACCGGCATTTTTCGGGATACCACCGGTCCAGGCCGGGATCGAACCATCGGCGTTGCCGGCCTTTTCCGCGCCCAGCGGCGTCAGGGTGGTGCCCAGCTTGTTGGCTTCCTCCGGCGAAACCGCCGCCATCACGTTCGCGGCCAGCAGGCTCAAGGCCAGGGCACCGCATTGCAGGATCATCTTGCGCATTGGGTTTTCCTTGTCAGCCAGATCAGAAGTTCACGCCGAAGCTCAACGCGAGGAAGTCGCGGTCTTTGAGAACGTTGTAGTCGCCGCCAAAAAAGTCGGTGTAGCTCAGGCTGGCGGTGTAGGTGTTGCGGTAGTCGGCATCGACACCCAGGCTGACGGCCTTGGCGCCTTCGTTGAACAGGCCGTTGGGACCGTAGCCGGCCACGTCGTGGGACCAGGACACGTTGGGCTTGAAGTTCACCCCGCCGATGACGTTGGAGTAGTCGAGAATCGCCCGGGCGCGGTAGCCCCAGGACGTGGACGTGACGAAACCGTCGGTGTCGCCATTGAAGCCGTACTGGCCGAAGACCGAGTCGCGGCCGTAGCGCAACTTGTCCCTGGATTCCAGCCCGCCGACATGCACCACCGCGGCCTCACCCACCAGGGTCAGGCGATCGGCCCCCCACACCTGATCGACGAAGTGCGTCAGGGTGCTCTGGACCTGGGTGATTTCCTTGCGCCGGTAACCGGTGTTGTCCGCCCCCGGCCTGGTGGCGATGGGCGACGCCGCACCGCCGGCAATCGGATTGACCAGGGCCAGGGTCAGGTCGTTGGTGCTCAGTTGCACCGGCGCATTGGGCCGGTAGCTGATTTCACCGGTCCACGCGGTGCCGGTGGGCAGCGTGGTGGAGAAGCTGGCGCCATACAGGCGGATGTCTTCAGGGTATTCGAGGTAGTACTGCCCGCGTCCCAGCATCACGCTCTGGGCCAGGCCCGAACCACTGCCGGGGGCCAGGCCATTGGCGATCGCGACCATTCCCGGCAGGGCCGCGAGGGTGGACGCACCCGCCGTGGTGGTGCCGACGGTGGGTGTGCGGCTGTGGTAGTTCATGAAGTACAGGCCGTACTCGGTGTCATCGCCGAGCCAGCGCAACGCCGTGCCCCACTGGCCGGAGTCACGGGCATCGCGGTCGCCACCACGGGGGATGATCACCCCTTCGCGCGACACCTGGATGCCCTGGCCGAACAGCGCGGTCAACGGCTGGAACGGCGCAATGGCCGGGCTGCCCACGGTGTAGCCGGTGGTGCAGCCGTCGGCCACCACGTCGTTGCCGAAGAAGGTGCCGCAGTTATCGACGACTGTCTGGTCCCATTCCAACTGATAGAAACCTTCGAGGGTGAGCTTGTCGGTCAGGCCCTGGGAGGCGAACAGCATGTTCACCGGGATCAGGCCTTCCTTGATCTCCGCACCCGGGCGACGGAACGCCGACACGTCGATCGGGTTGATGCTGTTGATGGAGTTGCCGATGAAGGTACTTTCACCCCAGCTGACCACCTGCTTGCCGGCACGCACCGTGCCCGGCAAATCGGCGATGGAATAGTTGTGGTAGACGAACGCGTCGAGGATCTCAGCCCCCGACGACTTCGCGCCTTCCTTGCGGTTGCTGTCGCTGATGTCCTTGAACTCACGGTTTTCGTCCTTGAGTTCGAAGTCGTACCAGTACTTGCCGCGCACGAACACACCGGTGTCGCCGTACTTGAGTTCGAGGTCGTGCAAGCCCTTGAAGATCTTGGAAAACGTCTCGCCTTTCTTGAAGTTCAGCCGCCCGTCATCCCCGGTGGACGATTGCCCCCGACCGCCGTTGACGGTGCCGACGAAATCCTTGTCCGCATCGCGCATGCCCCAGCTCGCGCCCACGGACAACGAAGAGTCGAACTGACCTTCGATTTCACCAATGTTGAATGAAACGGCCTGCGCCTGGGCACAGCAACCCAAGGCCACCGCGGCGGCGAGTGCCTGCGGCTTGAAGATGGCGCGCATTGTTATTGTTGTCATGCGTCTTCCCCGGTGAGTGACAGAGGCTTCACCCTACTGCCGCACGCCAGGGGCGATAAGCGCACCAAGGAGGTATTCGCGCTGTACCCCGAAAGGATTACCCCCCATACCAGGCGGGCCTTCGCGCAGGGCATCGACGCACTGGATGATGGGTTATCAGCCAGGCGCATGTTCCAGCGGTCGGCCTCACTGTTGCGCGCCCTGCAACAGTGCATGTCCGGATCCGGGCTGTTTCCAGGCACCCTGGATCCCTATGCTGGCCGGGCTTGCAGCGCAACGGGCCTGCAAGCGCAAGCCGCCATGGCATCCCTCATGCCTGGCGCACCGTCATTCGGATGGATTGGCGCATTCGATCCATCGTCCCGTGTGTACCGACGTTGATTTGTAGCTCCTTTGCAACGTCACGCTTAGGCCGCTGCTTTTTGCAGCGGCCTTTTTTATGGGAAGCGCACAGAGGATGGCGAGAGGCTCGCCACGGATTACCCGAGACGGGTTGCCACGGGTCGAGGACGCGGGGTTAAACGGCGTAGCGTTGCAGGTTCGCCATCATCTCCTTCAAGGCTTCCAGGTTGTCATTGGGGTGCACCGCATCCTCGAAGTCGCAGATCTGCTGCCAATGGGCAGCGACGTCTTCGGGTGAAAAACCTGTGCGCGGGTCGAAGCCTGCACCCAGGCTGCGTTCCCAACGCACCTTGCCCATCCAGCCGCCGCCCACTTCGAACAGGCCGCTGGTTTCCTGGCAGGCTTCACTGGCCAGGTACACCACCAGCGGGCTGACGAGTTCAGGCTTGAGTTGCTCGAACACCTGCGGCGGAATCAGGCCCTCGGTCATGCGGGTGCCGCCGGTGGGGGCAATGGCATTGACCAGGATGTTGTTCTTGCGCCCCTCGATGGCCAGGGTACGCGTCAGCCCATACAGCCCGAGCTTGGCCATGCCGTAGTTGGATTGGCCGAAGTTGCCGTAGATACCCGAGGTCGAAGCGGTGAAAATCACCCGTCCATAATTCTGCTCACGCAGGTGCGGCCAGGCGGCGCGGGTCACCTTGTAGGCCCCTTCGACATGGACGCGGTAGACCAGGTCCCAGTCGGCGTCGTCCATCTTGTGGAAAGTCTTGTCCCGCAGGATCCCGGCGTTGTTGACCACCACGTCGACCCGGCCGAACACGTCGAGGGCATTCTGCACGAGCTTGTCGCCATCGGTGACCGAATCGTGGTTGGCCTCGGCAATGCCGCCCGCCGCGCGGATTTCAGCCACCACCCGGTCTGCCGCCGAGGCATTGGCCCCTTCCCCCTGGGCCGAACCGCCCAAGTCGTTGACCAGTACCTTCGCGCCGTGCCTGGCGAACAGCAGGGCATGGGCCCGCCCCAGGCCACCGCCGGCCCCGGTGACGATCAGGACTTTATCTTCGAAGCGCACAGACTCATTCATGGCAGAACTCCAGCAGGCCAATAGGACATTGAGGCCGAGTGTCCGGCACTCGTCGGCCGGTCACAATGAAATGGGCTGGGAGTGAATAGTGGGCAATAAGGTGGGGGGATGATGCGATGCCAGAGGTGAGATCACTCTGTTCATCCAGAAGTGAGACCGCGGTGCCGCTTTCGCGGGCAAGCCCGCTCCCACAGGAAATCGAGCCGGGCATCACATCCGGGAACACCCAGAAACATTGTGGGAGCGGGCTTGCTCGCGAAGGCGGTCCTTCAGTCAGAAATGCGCTGCCTGACACGCCGCTTTCGCGGGCAAGCCCGCTCCCACAAGGGATTGAGTCGGGCAGCACATCCAGGCCCCCCCACACAGGGTTGTGTCAGGAGTAGGCCACCTTTCTGCACCGTGGCGCGATGTTTTCGCGAAACGCCAGGTAATGCTTGAGCACCTGCACCGGGGCCTCGGTGTGGGGGTAGTGGCCGATCTCGGACAGCAGCACCGTATCCGGATTGGGGATCAGCGATTCGTAGCGCGCCACCATGTGCTCGCCGGAAATCGGATCGAGCGCCCCGTCGATCACCCGCAAGGGCACGTCGTCACGCTGCATCGCCTGCACCCAGCGATCACGCTGTACCCGCCGCTCGGGAATGTAGGCGATGAGCTTGTGCATGATCCGCGGCCCGTGATGCGCTTCTATCAGGCTCCAGAAATCATCCAGCACGCTTTCGGTGGGGCCGGTGCGGGGGCCGAAGATCTGCCGGAAGCTCTTGACCAGGCTTTGCCGCGAAAACGCCCGCCCCAGCAGCCAGCCCAGCGGGCTGAGCAACAGTTTCTGGGCCAGCACCGGCCGGTGGGTTTCGGGGAACAGGCCGCCATTGAGAAAGACGCAACTGGCAACGTTGAGGCGCGCTTCGTAGTGCCGGGCGATGAGCTCCTGGGCCACGCTGTCACCGTAGTCGTGGGCCAGCACATGCACCCCTTGCCGCACGTTCAGGTACGCCAGCAAGGCCTGTTGCAGATCGGCCTGCTCCAGCAGGCTGTAGGTGTGGTCCGCCGGCTTGGCGGAGTCGCCGAAACCGAGCATGTCGCAGGCGATCACCCGGTAGCGCTGCGCCAACGGCTGCCACAGGTAATGCCAGTCCCAACTGGCAGTAGGAAAGCCGTGGATCAGCAGCAGCGGCTCGCCCTGCCCCGCCACCCAGTAACGGATGGCATGGCCGCGGAACAGGAAGATCTGGCTGCGCTGGCGCCAGATACGCAAGGGAATCTGGGCCAGGGGCATCAGCTTTTATACCCGCTGTCCTGTTGGTCGAGCTTGCGCAACAACGCCGGCCAGGCCAGCGCGCCGCCCATGCCTTGGGCACTTCTGGTCACCCCGGCGATCATCGCCCGGGCGCCGGCCAGGATCTGCGGTTCGATGCCGATCAGCTCGGCGCCACCGTTCTGCGCCAGGACCTGAATGTCACAGGCGCGCTGGAAAATGAACATCATCAGGAACGTATCGGCGATGCTGGCGCCACAGGTCAGCAAGCCATGGTTGTGCAGCATCAGGAAGTTGCTGTCACCCAGGTCCGCCTGCAGGCGCGCCTTCTCTTCGTGGTTCAAGGCCACGCCTTCGTAGGCGTGATAAGCCAGGCTCGACAGCACGAACAACGACTGCTGGCTGATCGGCAGCACCCCTTGCTTCTGCGCCGACACCGCCACGCCGGCGGCGGTGTGGGTGTGCAGCACGCACGTCACGTCGTGGCGCACCTCATGCACGGCGCTGTGGATGGTGTAGCCGGCCGGGTTGATGTCGTAGGGGCTGTCCATCAGCTTGTTGCCGGCCTGGTCGACCTTGACCAGACTGGAGGCGGTGATCTCGTGGAACATCAGCCCGTACGGGTTGATCAGGAAATCCTCGGTGCCGGGGACCTTCGCAGAAATGTGGGTGAAGATCAGGTCATCCCAGCCATGCATCGCAACCAGGCGGTAACAGGCGGCCAGGTCCACCCGGGTTTGCCATTCAGCCGCACTGACCTGTTCCTTGATACCGAGTGTCGTTTGGATGGGCGCTACGCTCACGGCTCTGACCCCTTTGTTTTCTTATTATATGAATCGCGTTTTTCAAACTTCACGCAAGAAAAATGAGTCTAGCCAGCTCTCCCCGGGCCGCTAGTTGCATTGGCAGCCAGCTTACTGGCCGAGCGAGTCATTGCGAGTGCATCAAGCACGCAAGGCTTCGATCAAGGCCTGTAGCCAAGGCTCGGCGTCGCTTTCAGGCGTGACGCTCTCGCTGGCGTCCAGGCGCAGCATGGGCAGCACCTCTCGCACGCCCAGTTCGGCGAACAACTCGCTCATCTGCTCACCACCAGCGCAGAAGGTGTCCCCGTAGCTGGCATCGCCCAAGCCGATCACACCCCCAGGCAACCCACGAAGGAATGCCGGCAACTGGTCGCGCAGGGTCGAATACAACGGCATCAGGTTGTCCGGCAACTCCCCCATGCCCGTCGTCGAAGTCACCGCCAGCATCGCCTGCGGAGCGAACGCCTGGATATCCGCCAGGGTGGCGCGCGGGTTGTGCCACGCCTCGAAACCCGCCGCTTCGAGCAGTTTGGCGGCGTGCCGGGCGACTTCTTCGGCGGTGCCATAGACCGAGCCGGAAAGGATGGCGACTTTCATCAATCTGATCCTGAACCTGAATAAAAGAGCCGGGGATAGTAACAGCTGCACCCGCCAAGCTGCGAATGGCTCTCAA
The DNA here is from genome assembly GCF_036693845.1 of Pseudomonas sp. MS646. Lineage (NCBI taxonomy): Bacteria > Pseudomonadati > Pseudomonadota > Gammaproteobacteria > Pseudomonadales > Pseudomonadaceae > Pseudomonas > Pseudomonas sp. MS646. Next base: position 1,051,751 of record NZ_CP144763.1, on the reverse strand, counting down.
TGGGAGCTGATGGCCAGTAGACAGCCTGTTGAATTCTTCTAGAATGCTGGCTCTAAACAAGGACGTTTCAACGGGAGCTGCGCCATGATCAACGCTCATTTGATGCAACTGGTCATCAACGCGACCAACGACGGGATTGTCATCGCCGAAAAAGAAGGTGACGAGGACAATATCCTGATCTATGTGAACCCGGCCTTCGAACGCCTGACCGGCTACAGCCGCGAGGAAATCCTCTATCAGGATTGTCGTTTCCTCCAGTCGGGTGATCGCGACCAGCCCGCCCTGAAGCACATTCGCCAGACCTTGGAACAAGGCGGTGCCTGCCGTGAGGTGCTGCGTAACTACCGCAAGGACGGCACGCCGTTCTGGAATGAGTTGTCGCTCTCCACGGTCAGAAACGAAGCCGATGGGCGTACGTACTTCGTCGGCGTGCAAAAGGACGTCACGGCCCAGGTCAAGGCTCAACAGCGCACGGCCCAGTTGGAAAAGGAACTGGCCGAAGCGCGGGAAACGATTGCCCGGCTCGAAGCGACGAACGGCGCAAACAAAATAGCGAATTAACGGTCAGTCACTACAATCACCAGTGAAAATGCACATCACCTCTTCGAGCCCATCATGCCGCGCGATGCCCTCCTGACGCAGGATGAACTGGATTTCATCCGGACCATGCAGCACAACCCGCAACTCAATGAGCGGGATGTCACGTCGAGCTTGCTGGTAAACGGTGGCTCGCAGATCCGTGACCTGCTGACGCGCCTGGCGGCGAACGAGCAGGTGACGCTACAAGCCAACTTCGAAAACCAGCAGATGACGTTCCCCTTGCACCTGGTGGAAGACGAATTCCATGCCATGCACCTGCGCCTGGGCGTGCCGAGCATCTACGAAGACGGCCCGAAGGTACGTCCCTGGCGCCTGACCCTCGAAGAGCCCGTGGCACTGGAAAACATCAAGGGCCAGCCGGGCTCGCTCTGGGTGCACGAGGTCTCGTGCAAGGGCGTCCTGGTGGAAAGCCGCAGTCGTACCAAGCCACTCAAGCAATTCGCCTTGTGGTTCAGCCCCTCGGGCTATGAACGGATTTCATTGCGCGGCACCTTCGAACGGGAAACCGCCCAGGGCTTGTACGCCTACCATCTGAGCCAGGATGACCAGGACGAGACCGAACGCCTGCGCCAGTACATCCTGCAGCAACATCGCCTGACCCATCCGACGATGCATCTCTGATCAGGTGTCCAGGTTGCCTGCCAGAAATTGACGCAGGCGCTGGCGCATCACGGTCCCTTCGTTACCCAGGCAGCCGATCGACGAACCGGCCAGGGCGTCCTGCGCCAGGTCAGACGCATCGCCGGCCAGCAACAACGGGCAATCCAGGCTCATGGCCAACTTGCCCAGGCGCTTGGGCAATTCGGGGGCCGGCGCATGATGGGACACCACCACCAGCGCGAGCGGCTGGATCTTCTGGCACACCAGGGTCAGCTCATCGAAAGGCAAACCGGTCGCCAGCACCCTGACCCCCACATCCGCCTTGGACAGGAACAGCGCCGTGACCAGCAGCTCCAGCTCGCGACACTGGCCGGCGATGGCGCAGACCAGCACCCGTCGCGACACGCCTTCGCGCTTGAGCAGCAACCGCTGGATGATGCGTGAACGCAGGAAACCGTCGAAGAACACCCATTCGCTGGTTTGCCCGAACACTTGCTGGCGTTGCAGCAACTGCCGCCAGAGCGGCATCAGGATGTCCTGGAAGACGACGGGCACCGCGTAGGTGGAAAAGATCTGGCCATAGATGCGGTCCAGTTCCACGTCGTCGAACTGACCCACCGCATCCGCCACCTGCTGCTGCCATTGGGCGTAGTCGGCCCTGACCAGGTCCGAGGGAATCAACGCGCAGACCGACTGCACCGACTCGGTCTTCGCCAGGATCTTGCCCACCTTGCTGACCGCCACGCCACGCTCGATCCAGGCCAGGATGCTGCGTACCTTTTCAATGTCGCCCAACGAATACAGGCGGTGTCCGCTGTCGGTGCGAGTGGGCTGGATCAGGCCGTAGCGACGCTCCCAGGCGCGCAGCGTCACAGGGTTCACACCGGTCAGGCGCGCGACTTCACGGATGGGGAACAAGTCTTCGCGCGCCCAGGCCCCTGGCGCCTTGAAGATGAAATTGTCCTCAGTGATTACGCTCATGTTGGCAGACCCATCCGGCTGGCGAATTGGATCCCAGTCTACTCCTTCCGGCAGATGTCATGACAAGAACAAAACGTCGCCGCTGCGCGGTTTTGTTGTTTTGTGCGCGATCTGGAATATCACCGGCCCACGTAGGAGACGCCCCCTGTCGCTGTTATAGTTTTTACTCCAGTCGCGAACCGAGCCCCTTATGCCCAGCGCCCCCGCTCCGATCCTGATCACCGGCGCCGCCCAACGCGTCGGCCTGCATTGTGCCCGCCGCTGCCTGGAAGACGGCCAGCCGGTGATCGCGACCTATCGCACCGAACGCCCGGGCGTACAGGTACTGCGGGACCTTGGAGCCACCGTGCTGTTTGCCGATTTCTCCAGCGAAGCCGGGATCCTGGCCTTTATCGAGCGGCTTCGGCAGCACACTGATCGCCTGCGGGCCATCGTGCACAACGCGTCGGCCTGGCTGGCCGAAGACCCCGGCAACGAAGCGCAGGCATTCGGCGCCATGTTCGGCGTGCACATGCTGGCGCCGTACCTGATCAACCTGCACTGCGCCGGCTTGCTGCAGCGTTCGAACCCGGCCGACATCGTGCACATCAGCGATGACGTGACGCGCAAGGGCAGCACCCGACACATCGCCTACTGCGCCACCAAGGCCGGCCTCGAAAGCCTGACCTTGTCATTCGCGGCAAAATACGCACCGGCCATCAAGGTCAACGGCATCGCCCCGGCCCTGCTAATGTTCAATCCCGAAGACGACGCGGCCTACCGGGCCAAGGCCCTGGCCAAGTCCGCACTGGGTATCGAGCCCGGCAGCGAGGTGATCTACCAGAGCCTGCGCTACCTGCTGGACAACCCTTATGTCACCGGCACGACGCTGTCCGTCAACGGCGGGCGGCACGTCAAGTAGCCCGGCGTTGCCTTCATGAGTTTCTGCAATTGATTCGACGGAGCCCGTAAATGTCACAACTTCAGCCCGCCATGGCACGCATCAAGGTCAAGGACCTGCGCCTGCGCACCTTCATCGGCATCAACGAGGACGAGATCCTCAACAAACAGGATGTGTTGATCAACCTGACCATCCTCTACGCCGCCCAGGAGGCGGTGCGCGACAATGACATCGACCACGCCTTGAACTACCGCACCATCACCAAGGCGGTGATCGCCCACGTGGAGGGCAATCGCTTCGCCCTGCTCGAACGCCTGACCCAGGAGCTTTTGGACCTGATCATGGCCAACGAGTCGGTGCTGTACGCCGAAGTCGAGGTCGACAAGCCCCATGCCTTGCGCTTTGCCGAGTCGGTGTCGATCACCCTGGCGGCCAGCCGGGCGACCCAATAGCCGCTGCCGGCTTCAAGCTGTAAGCTTCAGGCCTGATCCCCAACGTGCAGCTTGAAGCTAGCCCTTGAAGCTGTCTTGCAGAGACCACCATGAACGAGCAACAACGCCTCGAACTCGAAGCCGCCGCTTTCCGCCGGCTGGTTGCCCACCTGGACAGCCGCAAGGATGTGCAGAACATCGACCTGATGAACCTGTCCGGCTTCTGCCGCAACTGCCTGTCCAAGTGGTACAAGGCCGCCGCCGATGAACGCCAGATCGAGGTCAGCCTCGACGAAGCCCGCGAAGTGGTCTACGGCATGCCGTACGCCGAGTGGAAAGCCCAATACCAGAAAGAAGCCAGCGCCGAACAGCAAGCGGCGTTCGCCAAAGGAAAACCCGATGCCTGATCTCGACACCCTGCGCACCCGTCTCAAAAGCGGTGAACACCTGTTCGCCGACACCCTGGCCTTCATCGCCGCCGGCTATGACTACCAACCCCAGGCTTTCACCAATGGTGGCGTGACCAACGCCGCGGGGCAGAACGAAGGTTCCTGCAAGACCCTGGGCCTGGCCTTGCTCGAAGGCTTGAGCGACGAAGAAGCGCTGCTGGCATTTGGCGAGCATTACCGTTCGGTGCTGGCCACGCCCGAAGGCAGCGATCACGGCAATATCCGTGCGCTGATGGCGCATGGGTTGGCCGGCGTGAAGTTCGAGGCGCAGCCGCTGCAGCGTCGCTGATCCAAAAACCGCCGCCATGTCGAAATCCGCTTTCGTGGCGAGGAAGTTTGCTCCCTCGCCACGAAAGGTTCGTCGTCACGCACACAGTGCGCCTGTTCCACATCCCGACTTTTAAGATTGACCCGGCAACTTTATTTCGTTTGCCCACGCCCTTCGCTCACCGCTTGAATAGCGCACGCCATCTTCCCTTGCGAGCGGTCATTCATGAGCAGCGAAACCATCAGCCAATCGATTTCCATCGTGCACCCCATCAGCCTCAGCCACGGCAGGAACGCCGAGGTCTGGGACACCGATGGCAAGCGCTACATCGATTTCGTCGGCGGCATCGGCGTGTTGAACCTCGGCCATTGCCATCCACGCATCGTCGAGGCGATTCGCACACAGGCGACCCGGCTGACCCACTACGCATTCAACGCTGCACCGCATGTGCCCTACATTGAACTGATGGAACGCCTGAGCGCGTTCATACCGGTGGACTACCCGATCAGTGGCATGCTCACCAACAGCGGTGCCGAAGCGGCGGAGAACGCCTTGAAGATCGTGCGCGGCGCCACCGGCCGCACCGCTGTCGTGGCGTTTGACGGCGCGTTCCATGGCCGCACCCTGGCCACGCTCAACCTCAACGGCAAGGTCGCGCCGTACAAACAGAAGGTCGGCGTGCTGCCCGGGCCGGTCTATCACCTGCCGTATCCGAGCCAGGACAACGGCATCACGTGCGCCGAGGCGCTCAAGGCCATGGAGCGGCTGTTCAGCGTCGAGATCGACGTGAACGACGTGGCCTGTTTCATCATCGAACCGGTGCAGGGCGAAGCCGGTTTCCTGGCCTTGGATGTGCCCTTTGCCCAGGCCCTGCGGCAGTTCTGCGATAAGCAGGGAATCGTGCTGATCGTCGATGAGATCCAGTCCGGCTTCGGTCGCACCGGCCAGCGCTTCGCATTTTCGCGCCTGGGCATCGAGCCGGACCTGATCCTGCTGGGCAAGAGCATCGCCGGCGGCGTGCCACTGGGCGCGGTGGTGGGACGCAAGGCGTTGCTCGACAACCTGCCCAAGGGTGGGCTGGGCGGAACCTATTCAGGCAACCCCATCGCCTGCGCCGCCGCATTGGCAACCCTGGACGAGATGACCGACACCCACCTGCACACCTGGGGCACGCGACAGGAAGCTGCGATTGTCAGCCGCTACGAAGCCTGGCGTCATCGTAAACTGGCGCCGTACCTGGGCCGCCTGACCGGCGTCGGCGCGATGCGCGGCCTCGAACTGGCCCACGCCGACGGCACGCCGGCACCGACACAACTGACCCAGTTGCTGGCCCTGGCACGGGAAGCGGGCCTGCTGTTGATGCCCAGTGGCAAGTCGCGACACATCATCCGCCTGTTGGCACCGTTGACGACCGAGCCGGCAGTGTTGGAGGAAGGCCTGGATATTCTCGAAGCGTGCCTGGCGAAGTTGTCCTGATACGATCTACAAGCCATGGATAACTTGTGGGAGCGGGCTTGCTCGCGAATGCGGTGGGTCAGCCAGCATAGGTTTGACTGACATACCGCATTCGCGGTGTAGAAACGGACACATCCTTTACAATTGAAACCGGGGACATCGTTTACGTTTCTGTTGGCTTGAAAGGCGGCTTTCGCCGCTTTTCAGCCTACCTAAAAGGTAGCTGCAGAGGTAAATATCCCACACATCATCGTCCACTTCTTTGAGTCCTAGCGCCTCACCGGCCAGAGATTCGCTGACGAAAATCATCTTGCCTTTCCATTTCATCGACCCGTTCTGCCTAACCATACGGATCGTCATGTCCGCCGCGTAATCCGCCTCAGGCACGCGCCCATCGTACTGCCGCTTTGATGGCTCATAGAGGTCCGCAGGAACTTTCATCTCTAGGGCCTTGTGAGGTCGCACGTAATTGAATTCCTGTCGAAACTGTTCGAATGCCAGCTGTTGCTCCACCAGGTTACGTTCAGGTGCATGAAGCAAAGCAGCCTTGAGTGTTCGATGCATGCGTTCGTGACGGCCATTCTGGTCAGGCCGCCCCGGCTGGATTCGCTCCGGATGAATCCCTAAACGTATCCACCACGCGGCCAGACTGGATATGCGTGAAATGCCGGTAGAGGCAAAAGGAGAGCCATTATCTGTACGGATTACGTCAGGTAAACCGTACTCCCGAAACGCCCAGTCAAATCCTTCGCGGGCACCGGCAACGCTGCCTTGTGCTCTGCACAGCAATAGAAATCGGCTGACGTGATCGGTAATGGTCAGAGGGTAACAACGTTGGCCGTTCTGAAGCGCGAAGTCACCTTTGAAGTCTGCGGCCCATGTCTGATTAGGCCCAGTGGCGTCACGCAGCGGATTTTTTCCTGCTGGCGGTCGATTGAGGAAACGGCGCTTTTGCACCAGACCTGCTCGCTTAAGCCACTCGCCTGCCGTGCTGACAGTGGGCCAAGACAGGTTTGGATGGTCGATCTTAAGGTTATGCACCAACTTCTCAGGCCCCCAGCTGTGATGCTCGCGCTTGTACGCGATTAGCAGCTCAAGCACCTCGTCGCTGATTTTGAAAGGGCTCGTATGTGGGCGCCGTGACAGCTCCTTTAGCCCATCAATGCCGTGCGCCTCGTAGCGTGCAAGCCATTTGTCCAAAGTGGGTCGGCTGAGCCCGTAGTGACGGGCCAGCTCGCTCTTGGAGTAGCTGCCTTGCAGCCAGTCGCCTATGAGTTTGATTCGTTGATCCATCGGGGACTCTCGATTCCAGGGCATGGTCAGGCACCTCCTGACCGTATTTATGCACCTGTAAACGATGTCTCCGGTTTAAAACGTAAAGGATGTCCCCGGTTTCTACCCGAGCAAGCCCGCTCCCACAGGGGTTGAGGAATGTCACTCACATGAAAAAACCGGCCGAAGCCGGTTTTTTTGTGCCCGATGAATCAGAACGAAGCGTTCTGCAGGCCGTCCAGGTAACGCTCGGTGTCCAGGGCCGCCATGCAGCCGGCACCGGCCGAGGTGATGGCCTGGCGGTAGACGTGGTCGGCCACGTCGCCGGCCGCGAAGATGCCTTCGACGCTGGTGGCGGTGGCATTGCCGTCACGGCCGCCCTTGACGACCAGGTAGCCGTCCTTGAGCTCCAGCTGGCCTTCGAACAGCGAAGTGTTCGGCGTGTGGCCGATGGCGATGAACACGCCGTCGACCTTGATCTCGTCGAAACTGCCATCGTTGTTCTTCAGGCGCGCGCCGGTCACGCCCATGTTGTCGCCCAGCACTTCGTCCAGGGTCGCGTTGAGCTTGAGGATGATCTTGCCTTCGGCAACGCGGGCGTTGAGCTTGTCGATCAGGATCTTCTCGGCGCGGAAGGTTTCACGACGGTGGATCAGGGTGACCGTGCTGGCGATGTTGGCCAGGTACAAGGCTTCCTCGACAGCGGTGTTGCCGCCGCCGACCACTGCCACGGGTTTGTTGCGATAGAAGAAACCGTCGCAGGTGGCGCAGGCGGAAACACCCTTGCCCATGAAGGCTTCTTCCGACGGCAGGCCCAGGTAGCGAGCGCTGGCACCGGTGGCGATGATCAGGGCATCGCACGTGTAGGTCGCGCTGTCACCGGTCAGGGTGTAGGGCTTGGCGGCAAAGTCCACGGCGTTGATGTGATCGAAAACGATCTCGGTTTCGAAGCGCTCGGCGTGTTCTTTCATGCGCTCCATCAGGGCCGGGCCGGTCAGGCCGTGGACATCGCCCGGCCAGTTGTCGACTTCGGTGGTGGTGGTCAATTGACCGCCGGCCTGCATGCCGGTGATCAGCAGCGGCTTGAGGTTGGCACGGGCGGCATAGACAGCAGCGCTGTAACCGGCAGGGCCGGAACCGAGAATAATCACTCGCGAATGACGGACTTCAGACATGACCTGCTCCTGTTGACCGGACCCTGCGGCCCGGAACGCCGGGTGAGCGGCGTGAATAAAAAAGACCGTTGACGCACTTGGGGAAGGCTGGGTTCGACGGTCCTGAAAAAGAATGGGTGCAGCGTATCGAGGGAGCGAAGATTAAGGAAATACGGTTTAACAATCCAGCTCATAGGTGAGCTCTATTCGCAATGGTCGCTCCAATAGCAGCGGTTGTGGCCTGAAACGTTGTTACACGCCATGTCGCCGCTTTCGCGCGCCAGACAAAGTCGGTAAGGTCGGCGCGATCAACTTCGTTCGGAGCTCCTCATGCCCGCCCCTGTCCTGTCCGGCCCGCAATACCTGCAAGAAGGCCTCAAGCTGGTCTTGAGCCCGGGCCTGCGCCTGTTCGTCCTGTTGCCGTTGGCCATCAACCTGGTGCTGTTCGTCGGGCTGATCTACCTGGCCGGCCACCAGTTCAGCCTGTGGGTCGACACCCTGATGCCCTCGCTGCCGGAGTGGCTGGGCTTCCTCAGCTACATTCTCTGGCCGTTGTTCGTGGTACTGGTGGTGCTGATGGTGTTCTTCACCTTCACCCTGCTCGCCAACATCATCGCCGCGCCGTTCAACGGTTTTCTCGCGGAAAAGGTCGAGGTGGTCATCCGTGGCACCGATGACTTCCCGGCATTCAGCTGGGGTGAGCTGATCGCAATGGTTCCTCGCACCTTCGCCCGGGAGGCGCGCAAGCTCGGCTATTTCCTGCCCCGCGCCCTGGGGCTGTTCGTGCTGTCGTTCATTCCGGTGGTCAACCTGGTAGCCGCCCCGCTGTGGCTGCTGTTCGGGGTGTGGATGATGGCGATCCAGTACATCGACTACCCGGCGGACAACCACAAGCTGGGCTGGAACGAAATGCTCGCCTGGCTGCGGCAGAAGCGCTGGCAGAGCCTCGGCTTTGGCGGCAGCGTGTACCTGGCGCTGCTGATCCCCGTGGTCAACATCCTGATGATGCCGGCGGCCGTGGCCGGGGCGACCTTGTTCTGGGTGCGCGAGCAAGGGGCCGAAACCGCGTTGGCGCGGCAGGTCCCTTAAGGTCACAAATCCATCATCCTGACGTCACAATGACGACATGGCCCCGGTCGACACTGGGGTCATGACCATACACCTGCACATCACCCTCATCACTGAAACCTTCCCGCCGGAAATCAATGGTGTGGCCAATACCCTGGGCCGTCTGTACGACGGTTTGTGCGCCCGAGGGCACCGGGTCGAGCTGATCCGTCCCCGCCAGGGCGACGACCAGCGCCAGGCCAGTGACGAGCAATTGCTGTTGTGCCGGGGCTGGCCGTTGCCGGGTTATCCGGGCCTGCAGTGGGGCCAGGCGTCGATGCACAAGCTGCTGCGGCGCTGGAAACGTCACCGTCCCGACGTGCTGTACATCGCCACCGAAGGCCCGCTTGGGCTAGCCGCGTTGCGGGCGGCACGGCGCTTGGGGATCGCGGTGGTCAGTGGTTTCCACACCAATTTCCAGCAGTACACCCAGCAATACGGGCTCGGGCTGTTGAGCCGCGTACTCACGCATTACCTGCGCTGGTTTCATAACCGCTCCCACCTGACCCTCGTCCCCAGCCTCAGCCAGCGCCTGGAGCTGGAACGGCGGCACTTCGAACGCGTGGCATTGTTGTCGCGGGGTGTGGACAGCCAGCTGTTTCACCCGATAAAGCGCTCGGCCAGCCTGCGCGAGGCCTGGGGCCTGGGCGATGACGACATGGCAGTGATTCATGTCGGACGCCTGGCGCCGGAGAAGAACCTCGGCTTGCTCAAGCGCAGTTTCGACAGGCTGCGCAGTACATTCCCGGAGCGGCGGATGAAGCTGGTGGTGATCGGCGATGGCCCGCAACGCGCCGAACTGGAACAGGCACTGCCCGAGGCGATTTTCTGCGGTTCGCAACGTGGCGAAACGCTGGCCAGCCACTATGCCTCGGGAGACCTGTTTGTCTTCCCGAGCCTGACCGAAACCTTCGGCAACGTGGTGCTCGAAGCGCTGGCGTCCGGGTTGGGCGTGGTGGCCTATGACCAGGCCGCGGCGGCCCAGCACATTCGTCACGGCTATAACGGCGTGCTGGCGATGCCAGGGGATGAAGAGGCGTTCTGCGAGGCCGCCTGTTGGCTGCTGGAGGGTCGCGAGAACTTGCGCTGTGTGAGGCTCAATGCCCGCCAGCATGCCAGCCGCCAGGGTTGGACGGCCGTGATCGAGCAGTTCGAGGCGCAGTTGCGCGGGGCTTGCATGACTGAGCAGGCGATACCTGCCGCCTCGACAATGCGTTAGTCCCAGGTGCCGTGCAGATCGCCATCGCGAGCGAGCTCGCTCCCACAAGGGATCCTGGTCGCGGACAAGGTAGGTGTCCGCCAGAGATCAGTGTGGGAGCGAGCTTGCTCGCGATAGCGTCAGTTCAGTCAGTCCTTAAACCAAGGTCATCAACGCCTCGCGGCTGAACGGCAGGATCTCCTGCTCGCGGCCGTCGCGAACTTTTTGCGCCCAGTCCGGATCCACCAGCAGCGCACGCCCCACCGCCACCAGGTCGAACTCATCGTTGTTCAGGCGCTCCAGCAACTTCTCCAGGCTGGCGGGCTGGGCGACCTTGTCGGTGTTGACCATGAACTGCAGGAACTCGCCATCCAGGCCGACGCTGCCCACGGTAATGGTCGGCTTGCCGGTGAGCTTGCGGGTCCAGCCGGCCAGGTTCAGCTCGGAGCCTTCGAATTCCGGTTCCCAGAAACGCCGCGTCGAGCAGTGGAAAATGTCCACGCCGGCGTCGGACAACGGCTTGAGGAATTCGCCCAACGCCTGCGGCGTCTGCACCAGGCGGGCGGTGTAGTCCTGCTGTTTCCATTGGGAAAAACGGAAGATGATCGGGAAGCCCTCGCCCACCGCCGCGCGCACGGCACGGATCAGCTCGATCGCGAAGCGCGAACGGTTGGCCAGGCTGCCACCGTAACCGTCGGTACGCTGGTTGCTGCCCTCCCAGAAGAACTGGTCCACCAGGTAGCCATGGGCTCCGTGGATCTCCACACCGTCCATGCCGATGGCCTGGGCATCCTTCGCGGCCTGAGCGAATGCGGCAATGACTTCGTCGATGTCCGCCTGGGTCATGCCATGGACCACCACCTGGCCGTCCTTGAGTTTTTCGGTCGGCCCGTAGCCCGGCACGCTGGCATCCGGCTCGGTCCCGATGCGGCGCACACTGCCCACATGCCACAGTTGCGGAACGATCTTGCCTCCTTCGGCATGTACCGCGTCGACCACCTGCTTCCAACCGGCCAGCGCGGCGTCACCGTAGAAATGCGGCACGTGGGGATAACCGTTGGAAGCCTTGTGCCCGACCGTGGTGCCCTCGGTGATGATCAGGCCGACGCCGGCGGCTGCGCGGCGGCGGTAGTACTCGACCACCTTGGCATTCGGCACCCCGCCCGGCGAGAAGGAACGGGTCATCGGCGCCATCACGACCCGGGTCGGCAGCTCCAATGCGCCGAGGTGGAAAGGTTTGAACAGGGCTTTTACAGGCATGGGGGCACTCCACGGGGACAAGGTCGCAGGTCAATATGACGGGGATAATATGCAGCGTGGCGCTGGCTGGGTAGCACTATTGATTGGAGTGATTAAGGATCAGAAGGGAGCACTGAGGTTTGCTCAATCATGAACCCCGTGGCGAGGGGGCTTGCTCCCGCCGGGCTGCGTAGCAGCCCCTTTTTTGGCGGTTGCCGCGCAACCGAGCGGGAGCAAGCTCCCTCGCCACACGGGCCGGGCTTCAACCCAATGCTTTTTCGATGGCCTGGATCACCGCGGGGTCATCCGGCGCCGTGCGCGGCGAGAAGCGGGCCAGCACGCGGCCGTCCTTGCCCAGCAGGAATTTCTCGAAGTTCCAGGTGATGTCGCCGGGAAACTCGGCACCCTCGCCCGCCAGCAGGCGATACAACTGATGGCGGTCATGACCGTTCACTTCCAGCTTGCTGGACAACGGGAATGTGACGCCATAGTTAAGGCTGCAGAAGTCCTGGATCTCCTGCTCGGTCCCGGGTTCTTGCCCGGCGAACTGGTTGCAGGGCAGCCCCAGTACGCTGAAGCCCCGGTCCTTGAATTGCTGGTGGAGGTTTTCCAACGCGGCGTACTGAGGCGTCAGGCCACATTTGGAGGCGACGTTGACCACCAGCACGACTTGCCCCTTGAACGGCGCCAGAGGAAGCTCCTGACCATCCAGAGCTTTCAGTTTAAGGTCGTGGAAAGCACTCATGACGAACTCCAGGTTTGCAGGTCTTTTCGAAACAGCCACGGTCGATGCTAACAGCAACCGACCAAAAAAGGCGCCTCACGGCGCCTTTTCAATTCTCTGAGCGTAGCGCAGAAAATCAGTGGTGATGACCACCTTCGCCATGGACGTGACCATGGGCCACTTCTTCCTGGCTGGCGTCACGGATGTCGACGACCTTGACCTTGAAGTTCAGGCGCTGGCCGGCCAGCGGGTGGTTGCCGTCGACAGTCACGTCGTCGCCTTCCAGATCGCGAATGGTGACGATCTGCATCTGGCCATCGGGGGCCGATGCGTGGAACTGCATGCCCACTTCCAGCTCGTCGACGCCTTCGAACATGCTGCGGCTCAGGGTGCTGACCAGTTCGGCGGAGTACTCGCCATAGGCATCTTCCGGCTCGACGGTCACGTTCAGCTCGTCACCGGTGGTTTTACCTTCCAGGGCTTTTTCCAGGCCCTGGATGATGTTGCCTGCACCGTGCAGGTAGACCAGCGGTGCGCCGCCGGCAGAGCTGTCGATGACCTCACCAGCGTCGTTGGTCAGGGTATAGTCGATGGAGACAGCCTTATTGGCGGCGATCAGCATGGGGCGAGACCTTTTGCATAAGAATGAAGAACGGACAAGTCTAAACAAGGATTTGCCCGAAAGCGAACGGAACCCGGACAAACGGACCTGCGCGGCCAGACCGACGGTCAGCGGTTTCCACCAGGACGAGGACGGGCACTGGGTGGCCGAGCTGTCCTGCGGGCATACCCAGCATCTGCGCCACCAGCCGCCCTGGCAATCCCGGGCCTGGGTCCTGGACCCGGCGCAACGTATTGAAAAAATAGGCCAGCCCTTTGATTGCGGCTGGTGCGCGCAGGCCCCCGTTAGCGATAACCTTGGCGACTGAATTTCACGGCAGACGGCCAGACATAGGCCTCGCCCTTGCCATGCACCCTTAGAGAACCCGCATGCAAACTTTTTTTATCGCACCCACCGATTTTGGCGTGGGTCTGACCTCCATCAGCCTCGGGCTGGTGCGTACCCTCGAACGGGCCGGGTTGAAAGTCGGCTTTTTCAAGCCCATCGCCCAGCCGCACCCCGGCGACACCGGGCCGGAGCGCTCGACCGAACTGGTGGCGCGCACCCATGGCCTGAAACCGCCACAGCCCCTGGGCCTGGCCCACGTCGAACGCATGCTCGGCGACGGTCAGCTCGATGAGCTGCTGGAAGAAATCATCACCCTGTACCAGCAGGCCGCCATCGGCAAGGACGTGCTGGTGGTCGAAGGCATGGTCCCGACCCGCAACGCCAGCTACGCCGCCCGGGTCAACCTGCACCTGGCCAAGAGCCTGGACGCCGAAGTCATCCTGGTTTCGGCGCCGGAAAACGAAGTGCTGACCGAGCTGTCCGGCCGGGTTGAGTTGCAGGCGCAACTGTTCGGCGGGCCGAAAGACCCGAAAGTGCTCGGCGTGATCCTGAACAAGGTCCGCACCGAGGAAAGCATGGACGCCTTCTCCGCCCGCCTCAAGGAACACTCTCCCCTGCTGCGCAGCGGCGATTTCCGCCTGCTGGGCTGCATCCCGTTTCGTCCGGAACTCAATGCGCCGCGTACCCGCGACGTGGCCGACCTGATGGGCGCGCAGGTGCTCAATGCCGGCGACTACGAAAGCCGGCGCATGAGCAACATCATCATTTGCGCCCGGACCATGCGCAACACCGTGGAACTGCTCAAGCCCGGCGTGCTGGTGGTCACCCCCGGCGATCGCGACGACATCATCCTGGCGGTGAGCCTGGCCGCCATCAACGGCGTGCCGCTGGCCGGCCTGTTGCTGACCAGCGACACCCTGCCCGACCCACGCATCATGGACTTGTGTCGCGGCGCCTTGCAGGCCGGCCTGCCGGTGCTGTCGGTGAGCACCGGCTCCTACGACACCGCCAACCTGCTCAACGGCCTGAACAAGGAAATCCCGATCGACGACCGCGAGCGCGCCGAGATCATCACCGACTTCGTCGCCAGCCACCTGGACGCCAACTGGCTGCACCAGCGCTGCGGCACGCCACGGGAGATGCGCCTGTCGCCTGCCGTGTTCCGCTACCAATTGATCCAGCGCGCCCAGGCCGCCAACAAGCGCATCGTCCTGCCCGAAGGCAGCGAGCCGCTGACCGTCCAGGCCGCCGCCATTTGCCAGGCCCGGGGCATCGCCCGCTGCGTGCTGCTGGCCAAGCCGGCCGACGTCGAGGCCGTGGCCCGTGCCCAAGGCATCGAACTGCCGCCGGGGCTGGAGATTCTCGACCCGGACTCGATCCGCGAGCGCTATGTCGAGCCCATGGTGCGACTGCGCAAGAGCAAGAGCCTGAACGCGCCAATGGCCGAGCAGCAACTGGAAGACACCGTGGTGATCGGCACCATGATGCTGGCGCTCGATGAAGTGGACGGGCTGGTGTCCGGCGTCATCCACTCCACCGCCAACACCATCCGCCCGGCGCTGCAATTGATCAAGACCGCGCCGGGTTGCTCCCTGGTGTCCTCGGTGTTCTTCATGCTGTTTCCCGAGGAAGTGCTGGTCTATGGCGACTGCGTGATGAACCCGCACCCCAGTGCCGCGGAACTGGCGGAGATCGCCCTGCAGAGCGCCGACTCGGCCGCCGCGTTCGGCATCACGCCACGGGTGGCGATGCTCAGTTACTCCAGCGGCGAATCGGCCAGTGGCGAGGAAGTCGAGAAAGTCCGCGAAGCCACGCTGTTGGCACACGAGGCGCAACATGGCCTGCTGATCGACGGCCCGCTGCAGTACGACGCCGCCGCCAACGAAACCGTGGCGCGGCAACTGGCGCCCAATAGCCAGGTGGCCGGCCGGGCGACGGTGTTCATCTTCCCGGACCTGAACACCGGCAACACCACCCACAAGGCCGTACAACGCAGCGCCGACTGCGTCAGCCTCGGGCCGATGCTGCAAGGCCTGCGCAAGCCGGTGAACGACTTGCCGCGCGGCGCCCAGGTCGACGACATCGTGTACACCATCGCCCTGACCGCGATCCAAGCCGCCAACCGACCCATGGACATTTAAATGCTGGATTTCCTGCCTGCCCCGGTACGCGGCGTCATCGCCTCGCTGCTGCTGGCCCTCAATACCATTGTCTGCTGCACACCGCTGTTCATCGTGGCGATCTTCAAGTTGCTGCTGCCCTTCCCCGCCGCCCAGCGCTTCACCGACTGGTTGATGAGCCATATCCATGAAGCCTGGATCAGCAACAACAAGGCCTGGATGAACCTGCTGCGCCGCACCCGCTGGCACCTCAGTGGCCTGGAGGGCCTGGACTACCAGCACTCGTACCTGATCACCAGCAACCACCAGAGCTGGGTCGACATCATGGTCTTGCAGTACGTGCTGAACCGTCGTGTGCGTCCGTTGAAGTTCTTCCTCAAGCAGGAGCTGATCTGGGTGCCAGTGATCGGTCTGGCCTGGTGGGCGCTGGGGTTTCCGTTCATGAAGCGCTACTCCAAGGCTTATTTGGAGAAGTACCCGGAAAAGAAAGGCAAGGACCTGGAAACCACCCGCAAGACCTGCGCGAAGTTTCGCGACAATCCGGTGGGTATTTTCAATTTTGTCGAAGGCACGCGTTTCACCGAAGGCAAGCATGCCCAGCAGCAGTCACCGTTCCGCTACCTGCTCAAGCCCAAGGCCGGCGGCATCGCGTTCGTGCTGGATGCCATGGGTGAGCAACTGGAGTCGATCATCAACGTGACCATCCACTACCCCGGCGGTCGCCCGGGGTATTGGGACCTGCTGTGCGGCAACGTTGCCGAGGTGGTCGTGCACTTCCAGGAACTGAAGATCCCACCCCAGTTCATCGGCAAGAGCTACGACCTGGACGGCGCGTATCGCCTGGAGTTCCAGGGCTGGATCAACCAGCTGTGGCAGGATAAGGACGCGTTGCTGGAACAGATGCATCGGGAACATTCCGCCAAGTCTTGAGGTGGCTGCACTGGCCTCATCGCGAGCAAGCTCGCTCCCACAGGGATCGGTGTGAACGCCGACTCTATATTCACTGACAATCCCCTGTGGGAGCGAGCTTGCTCGCGATAGCACCCCTCCAGACAACAAAAAAAGCCCGCCGATGATCGCTCATCGGCGGGCTTTTTGTTGGCCAGCGCGGTGTCAGATCGCGCCGCGACTGCGCAGCAGGTCCAGCACTTGCTTGACGCTTTCTTCCAGGGTCAGTGCCTGGGTGTCGATCACCAGGTCGGCATCCAGCGGCACGTCATACGGGAAGGACTCGCCCGGGATGTTGTCGCCGGCGGCGGCATACAGCCCTTGCGGGTCACGCTGGGCACACACGCTCGGCGAGGCCTGGACGTAGACCGTCAGCAGACGCTCCTTGCCGATCAGGTCCTTGGCCTGCTCACGCCCTTCGGCACTCGGCGCCACGAACGCCGCCAGGGTCAACAGGCCGGCTTCGTTGAACTGACGGGCGACGTGGGCCGCACGACGCCAATTCTCGGTGCGTCCGGCGCGGTCTTGCGGCAGGCCCTTGTTCAGGTCGTGACGCAGGTTCTGGCCGTCGAGCACGAACACCGCACGTCCCGAGTCGAACAGCTTGCGCTCCACGGCATAGGCCAGCGTGCTCTTGCCAGCGCCCGACAGGCCACTGAACAGGACGGTGGCCGGCTTCTGGCCGAAACGCTGGGCGCGCTCTTCCACCGACACGTGGGCCAGCTTGCCGTGATGGGTGCTGCTGCCGTGGGCCAATGGCTGGGCCACGATCATGCCGGCGCCGACGGTGCCGTTGGTCAGGCGATCGATGACGATGAACGCGCCGGTGGTGCGGTTACTTTCGTAGCCGTCCAGAGCGATCGGTGCATCCAGGGCGATCTTCACCTTGCCGATTTCGTTGAGCTGCAACGCGCTGGCCGGCCCCTCTTCCAGGGTGTTCACGTCCACCTTGTTGACGATGCTGGCAATCGAGCCCGGCACGTAGCTGGTGGCCCGCTTGATGTCGTATTTCTTGCCCGGCAGCATCGGTTCTTCAGCCATCCACACCAGCATCGCTTCGAAGCTGTCGGTGACTGGCGGCACATTGTCGGCATGCACCAGCAGGTCGCCGCGGGAGATGTCGATCTCGTCTTCCATGGTCAGCGTCACCGCCTGGCCAGGACCGGCCTGCTCCAGCTCACCTTCGAAGGTGACGATGGACTTGACCCGGCTGCTCTTGCCCGAAGGCAACACCACCACTTCGTCGCCCTTGTGCACGATGCCGCTGGCCAGGGTGCCGGCGAAACCGCGGAAGTTCAGGTTCGGACGGTTGACGTATTGCACCGGGAAGCGCAGGTCGGTGAAGTTACGGTCGCCCGCCACTTCCACGGTCTCGAGGATTTCCATCAGCGACTGGCCGGTGTACCACGGCGAGCGCTCGGACTTGTTCACCACGTTGTCGCCCTTGAGGGCCGACATCGGTACGAAATGCATGCTCGTGGGCTTCATCTTCAAGCCTTCGGCGAACTGCAGGTAGTCGGCCTTGATCGACTCGAACACGCCCTGGTCGAAGTCCTTGAGGTCCATCTTGTTGATGGCCACGACGATATGCTTGATGCCCAGCAACGAGGCGATGAAGCTGTGGCGACGGGTCTGGGTCTGCACGCCGTAGCGCGCGTCCACCAGGATGATCGCCAGGTCACAGGTGGACGCACCGGTGGCCATGTTGCGGGTGTACTGCTCATGGCCGGGGGTGTCGGCGATGATGAACTTGCGCTTGGCGGTGGAGAAATAACGGTACGCGACGTCGATGGTGATGCCTTGCTCACGCTCGGCCTGCAAGCCGTCGACCAGCAACGCCAGGTCGATGTCGTCGCCGGTGGTGCCGACTTTCTTCGAATCGCGGGTAATGGCTTCCAGGTGATCTTCGTAGATCATCTTGGAGTCGTGCAGCAGACGCCCGATCAGGGTGCTCTTGCCGTCGTCGACGTTGCCGCAGGTCAGAAAGCGCAGCAGTTCCTTGCGCTCGTGCTGGCCCAGGTAGGCGAGGATGTCCTCGCTGATCAAATCAGATTGATGGCTCATTGCATTCAAGCTCCGAGCTGTAAGCTTCAAGCGGCAAGCTTGTCGGCGTACAGCTAGTCAGAAATTTTATTGATCAACCCGCCTAGCATCCTAGAGAGCTCTTGGGTTTCTTTAATCCAATTTTCAGCCAGTGGTTCTGCAATGTAAGCAATATCTCGGGCTATCAGGATCTGGGTGCGCAACTCTCCACAAGAAGCCTTCGCCATCCAGAGAAAGTGGATCTTTTCCTTGGAACTCCGACGCTCCATGCCTTCAGCAACATTGGAAGGCACTGAAAGTGCAGAACGGGTGATTTGGTCCTTGAATCCAAAATCCCCGCATCGCGCAAACTCTCGATAAATCCCCACCGCCAAACATTTGCTTCGCTGCCAGACAATCAACTTCTCGAAATCCATTACGAGTCACCCAATCGCGGCTCGCAACAACCGGCTGCAAGCACCAAGCTGCGAAGTTACGCATACCGCCTCTAACTTGCAGCTTGCCGCTTGTAACTCGAAGCTTAAAAGTACCCCTGACGTTTCTTATCTTCCATCGAGCCTGCGCCATCGTGGTCGATGACCCGGCCCTGGCGCTCGGAAGTTCGCGTCAGGAGCATTTCCTGAATGATGTCCGTCAGGCTTTCGGCCTCGGACTCCACCGCGCCCGTCAACGGGTAGCAGCCAAGGGTACGGAAACGCACTTTCTTCTTGACGATACGGGCTTTGTCCTCGTCGGAAAGGTGCTCGAGGATGCGCTCGTCGTCGATCATGATCAGGGTGCCGTTCTTCTCGATCACTTCACGCTCGGCGGCGAAGTACAGCGGCACGATCGGGATGCCTTCGAGGTAGATGTACTGCCAGATGTCCAGTTCGGTCCAGTTCGACAGCGGGAACACGCGGATCGACTCGCCTTTGTTGACCTTGCCGTTGTAGACGTTCCACAGCTCCGGACGCTGGTTTTTCGGGTCCCAGCGGTGCTTGCTGTCACGGAACGAGTAGACGCGCTCCTTGGCGCGGGACTTCTCTTCGTCGCGACGGGCACCGCCGAACGCGGCGTCGAAACCATGCTTGTCCAGCGCCTGCTTGAGGCCCTGGGTCTTCATGATGTCGGTGTGCTTGGCGCTGCCGTGGGTAAATGGGTTGATGCCCTGTGCCACACCCTCGGGGTTCACATGGGTGATCAGGTCCAGGCCCATTTCCTCGACCATGCGATCGCGGAACTTGTACATCTCCTGGAATTTCCAGCGGGTATCGACGTGCATCACCGGAAACGGCAGCTTGCCAGGGAAAAACGCCTTGCGTGCCAGGTGCAGCATTACGGCGGAGTCTTTGCCGATGGAGTACAGCATCACCGGGTTATCGAACTCGGCGGCCACCTCGCGGATGATGTGGATGCTTTCCGCCTCCAGCTGTTTCAGGTGCGTCAGTTTGTCGACCATGGCTACTCACGAAAACTATCTTATGAACGGCCAGCGGGCCGTGTTCGAGCGGGGAATCCTAGCACAGCGACCTCTTCTAATCAGGGCGCCAACTAGATCGAAACAGCATATGGATATGCCTGGCTGTTCGGGTGTTGCATGAACCTTTGTGGGAGCGGGCTTGCTCGCGAAGGCGGTGGATCAGTTGCCTGAAGTGTTGACTGGTATAGCGACTTCGCGAGCAAGCCCGCTCCCACACAAGCGCGCTTCAACAGGGGTTACAAACTGTCAGATCGGATTCGGGCAATCTACGAAGATGTGCTCCAGGGCAAACCGGCGCGCCAGGTAGTCGCCCAAGGCCTGGACGCCGTAGCGCTCGGTCGCATGATGGCCGGCGGCGATGAAGCTGATGCCGTTTTCCCGGGCGCTGTGGAAGGTCTGCTCCGAGGCTTCGCCGCTGAGGTACAGGTCAACCCCGGCCAGCACCGCCTGATCGATATAGCCCTGGCCACCACCGGTGCACCAGCCGACTCGCCGGATCATCGACTCACCTTCGATCAGCAGGGGTTCGCGGCCCATGGCCTCCTGGACCTTGCGGGCGAAATCCCGGGCGGTCATGGGCTCGGCCAGGGAGCCCACCAGGCCGACGACCTTGGGGTTGTCCGGGTCCAGCGGCCCCTCGACCGTGATGTCCAGTTGGCGAGCCAGTTGCACGTTGTTGCCGACCTCCGGGTGCAAGTCCAGGGGCAAGTGATAGGCCAGCAGGCTGATGTCGTGCTTGAGCAGGGTTTTCAAGCGACGCTGCTTCATGCCCGTGACGCAGGGGTTCTCGCCCTTCCAGAAATAACCGTGGTGCACCAGCACCAGGTCGGCGCGGGCTTCCACGGCCGCGTCGAGCAACGCCTGGCTGGCCGTGACACCGCTGACAATGCGCATCACCTGGGGCGCGCCTTCAACCTGCAGGCCGTTGGGGCAATAATCGGCAATCCTGTTGCTTGCCAGGTAGCGGTCCGCTTCTTCGACCAGGGTGCTCAGGGCGACGGCCATGAAAAGACTCCTAAATATCCCGTTCAGAGGCGCGCGCGGCCTCGTATAATGCGCGACATTATGGGCGGTCCCATACCGCCTGCAACCTTTGTAGGACATGCTTAATGCTCAAGGCGCTGCGTTTTTCCGGCTGGCCGCTGTTGGCCGGCGTGCTTGTCGCTCTATTGATTATCCAGCGCTACCCGGAATGGGTCGGCCTGCCGAGCCTCGATGTCAACCTGCAGCAGGCGCCGCAACCCAAGACCCTGTTGCAGGGCCCGGTGTCCTATGCAGACGCCGTCACCACCGCGGCGCCGGCGGTGGTCAACCTGTACACCACCAAGGTCATCAACAAGCCCAGCCACCCGCTGTTCGAGGACCCGCAGTTCCGGCGCTTCTTCGGTGATAACTCGCCCAAGCAGAAGCGCATGGAGTCGAGCCTGGGCTCGGGCGTGATCATGAGCCCCGAAGGCTACCTGCTGACCAACAACCATGTGACCAGCGGCGCCGACCAGATCGTGGTAGCCCTCAAGGATGGCCGCGAAACCCTGGCCCGCGTGATCGGCAGCGACCCGGAAACCGATCTCGCGGTGCTGAAGATCGACCTGAAGAACCTGCCGGCCATCACCATCGGCCGTTCCGACAGCATCCGCATCGGCGACGTCGCCCTGGCCATCGGCAACCCGTTCGGGGTCGGCCAGACCGTGACCATGGGTATCATCAGCGCCACCGGCCGCAACCAGCTGGGCCTGAACAACTACGAAGACTTCATCCAGACCGACGCCGCCATCAACCCCGGTAACTCCGGCGGCGCGCTGGTGGACGCCAACGGCAACCTCACGGGGATCAACACGGCGATCTTCTCCAAGTCCGGCGGCAGCCAGGGCATTGGCTTCGCGATCCCGGTGAAACTGGCGATGGAAGTGATGAAGTCCATCATCGAACACGGCCAGGTGATTCGCGGCTGGCTGGGCATCGAAGTCCAGCCACTGACCCAGGAATTGGCGGAGTCCTTCGGCTTGTCGGGACGGCCAGGCATCGTGGTCGCGGGGATTTTCCGCGACGGCCCGGCGCAGAAGGCCGGCTTGCAACTGGGTGACGTGATCCTGAGCATCGACGGCGAACCAGCCGGCGACGGCCGCCGCTCGATGAACCAGGTGGCGCGGATCAAGCCCACCGACAAAGTCACCATCCAGGTGATGCGCAACGGCAAGGAGCTCAAGCTCACCGCCGAAATCGGCCTGCGCCCACCGCCCGCGCCAGTGGCCGTCAAAGAAGAGCAGTAGCCCGCTCAAATCCCCTTTGTGGCGAGGGGATTTATCTGTGGCGAGGGGATTCATCCCCGTTGGGCTGCGCAGCAGCCCCCTTGAACCCTCAAACTGATCGTATGGCCTCCCGGGCTGCTTCGCAGCCCAACGGGAGCAAGCTCCCTCGCCACGAAGAACCTGGCAGCTTGCGATTTCGTGTTAAATCATGGATAGCATAAATTCTCATTAGTAGTGTTATATTGTTTCAATTAAGGAAATTGGAACAACATAACATGTCATCTTTAAAACGGATTTCTTTCGTCAGCCTGGCCTTCGGCCTGTTGGGCGATCCAGCCCTCGCTGAAGAACCCCAGCCCCTGGAACTGGACGCCATCACCGTCACGTCCGATTACGAATCGCCCTCCGGCCCCGTCAAGGGCTATCGTGCCACTCGCTCGGCCAGCGCCACCAAAACCGACACGGCCCTGCGCGACATCCCCCAATCGATCAGTGTGATTCCCGCCAGCGTGCTCAAGGACCTGGGCAGCACCCAGGTGGAGCGGGCGTTGGAATATGCGGGGGGCGTGTCGAAACAGAACAACTTCGGTGGCCTGACGCTCTACGAATACAGCGTGCGCGGCTTCACCACCTCGGAGTTCTACAAGGACGGCTTCAGCGCCAACCGGGGTTACCCAAGCACACCAGACACGGCCAACATCGAACGCATCGAAGTGCTCAAAGGCCCGGCGGCGAGCCTGTATGGACGCGGCGATCCCGGCGGCACGGTGAACATCGTCACCAAGAAGCCCCAGCCAGACGCCTTCACCACCCTGCAAGCCAGCGCCGGCAGTTGGGATCGCTACCGCACCGCGCTGGACGTCAACACACCGCTGGATGCCGAGGGCAACCTGTTGTCCCGGGTCAATCTGGCGATCGAGGACAACCACAGCTTTCGCGACCACGTCGACGGCCAGCGGGTCTTCGTCGCCCCCACGCTCAGTTGGCAACTGAACCCCGACACTCGCTTGCTGCTGGAAAGTGAAATCGTGCGCCACCGTTCGACCTTCGACCGCGGCATCGTCGCCCCGGACAATCGCTGGAGTGGCGTTTCGCGCTCGACTTTCCTGGGCGAACCCAACGACGGTGACATCGACAACCACAACAACATGCTCCAGGCCGCCCTCGAACATCAGCTCAACGACGCGTGGCAAGTGCGCCTGGCCAGTCATTACAAGCAAGGCGAACTCTGGGGCTTTGCCTCCGAAGCACGCCCGCTGAATGCCGACGGCCACACCGTCAATCGCCGCTACCGCGAGCGGGACAACGACTGGCATGACAGCATCACCCAGTTGGAACTGCGCGGCCTGTTCGACCTCGGGCCCTGGCAGCATGAACTGCTGATCGGCAGCGAGTACGAGGATTATCGCAAGAACGAACGCGTCACCACCGTCAACGGGGGCGCTTACCCCATCGACCTCTACCACCCCGTCTACGGTCAGCCAAAACCCAACGGGCTGCGCACCGGCACGGACTTCTTCGAACGCGTGCAAAGCCGCGCGCTGAACCTCCAGGACCAGATCGTCTTCACCGACCGGTTGCGGGGCATGATCGGCATGCGCTACGAACACTTCGAACAGCACATCGACGATCACACCACGCGCGTCACCCGGCGCCAACGCCACGACGCCCTGACGCAACGGGCCGGCCTGTTGTACCAACTGACACCTGAAGTCGGGTTGTTCGCCAATGCATCCACTTCGTTCAAGCCCAACAACGGCCTGGATGCCCAGGGAAAATCTTTCAACCCCGAGGAAGGCACCGGCTATGAAGTCGGGCTCAAGAGCGAGTTGTTCGAAGGTCGCCTGAGCACCACCCTGGCGGCGTTCCATATCGAAAAGGAAAACGTCCTGGCCCTGGACCCGGGCACCGACACCAGCCGTGCCATGGGCAAGGCCCGCAGTCAGGGCATCGATCTGCAAGTTACCGGGCAGTTGACCGACGCCATCCGGGTGATCGGCGCCTTCGCCTACATCGATGCCGAAGTGACCCGAGGTGACGAAACCATTCCCACCGGCAGCCGGATCCTCGGCGTTGCCAAGCGCAGCGGCAGCCTGCTGGGGGTGTATGAATTCCAGGATGGGCGACTGCGGGGCTCGGACGTCGGTGCGGCGTTCACCTACGTCGGCGATCGCTCAGGCGAAGCCGGCGGCGACTTCCAATTGCCGGCCTACCACACCGTGGACCTGCTGGCGCATTACAAGGCCAGCGAGACCGTCACCGTGGGTCTGAACCTGAACAACGTCTTCGACGAAAAATACTACGAACGCGCCTACAGCAACTATTGGGTCAACCCCGGCGAGCCGCGCAACTTCACCGTCAGCCTCACCCTCGACCTGTAAAGGAACCCCCGCATGAAACACCCCAAGACAATCGCCCTGCTCGGCCTGCTCCTGGCAACACAGGCTTCGGCCCATGGTTTGTGGACCGAACAACGGCGCGGCAACATCGAAGTGGTCTACGGCCATGGCGCCGAGGACAACGCGTTCAAGGCCCAGAAAATCAGCGGCGCCTGGGCTTATGACCTCGCCGGCAAAATGATCCCCGTCACGGTGCAACGCCTGCCCGACCACGCCCGCCTGCAACCGCTCAAACCGCCGGCGGTGCTGGCGGTGGCACTGGACAACGGCCCGTGGTCGCAGACGGCCGACCAGCGCTGGGTCAATGAAGGACGCAGCAAAGTACCGGGGGCAATCGCGTCGACCCACACCTTCAAGTACAGCCTGGCCATCTACCAACCGGGGGCAAAGCTGCCGAAGCTGGAGTCGATCAAGTTCCTGATCCGGCCCCAAGTCGATCCGCTGACGGTCGGCCCCGGCCAGTCGCTACCGGTGCAGGTGTGGCTGGATGGGAAACCGGCGGCCGGGGTGAAGCTGGTGGGCGATTACCGCAACGCGCCGAACACCGTATCCACCGAAACAGACGCCGACGGCCGGGCTACGGTACTGGTGCGTAACGAAGGGTTGAATGTCATCGCCGCCCAGATGGAGGTCCCGCTCACGGACGACCAGGACGCTGCCACCCGTGGTGTTTTCACCTCACTGACCTTTCTCGGCGAGCCCCATCACGAATGAGGCCTTGATGTACCCAACTTGTGGGAGCAAGCCTGCTCCCACAAGGCCGACCTGGGGCTTTAGAGTTCGCCCAAGCCGTCGATCAGCGCCTGGTTCTGCTCCGGGGTACCGATGCTGATCCGCAGGAACTGGGCGATCCGCTCCTGCTTGAAGTGCCGCACGATGACGCCCTGCTCCCGCAGTTTGGCCGCCAGACCCGCCGCATCATGCCGAGGGTGGCGAGCGAAGATGAAGTTGGCCGCCGACGGCAGCACTTCAAAACCCTTGGCCTGCAGCTGCGCCACCACCCATTCGCGGTGCTCGATGACCAGGCGGCAGGTCTGCTCGAAATACTCGCGGTCGTCGAACGCCGCTGCGCCGCCGACATTCGCCAGGCGATCCAGCGGGTAGGAGTTGAAGCTGTTCTTGATCCGCTCCAGCGCTTCGATCAGGTCCGGATGCCCCACCGCCAGGCCCACCCGCAACCCCGCCAAGGAACGGGATTTGGACAGGGTCTGGGTGACCAGCAGGTTCGGGTAACGGTCCACCAGGCCGATGGCCGTTTCGCCACCGAAGTCGATGTAGGCTTCATCGACCACCACCACCGATGCCGGGTTGGCCTTGAGGATCTGCTCCACCGCGTCCAGTGCCAGCAGGCAACCAGTCGGGGCGTTCGGATTAGGGAAGATGATCCCGCCGTTCGGCTTGGCATAGTCCGCCGGATCGATCCGGAACTGCGCGTCCAGCGGCACCGCATCGAACGAGATGCCGTATAGCCCGCAGTACACCGGATAGAAGCTGTAGCTGATGTCCGGGAACAGGATCGGCTGGTCGTGTTGCAGCAGGCCGTGAAAGATGTGCGCCAACACTTCGTCCGAACCGTTGCCGAGGAACACCTGGTTCCCCTGTACCCCGTAGTAGCGGGCCACGGCACTCTTCAACTGGTCACTGTTGGGGTCGGGGTACAAGCGCAGGTTGTCGTTCAACTCGGCCTGCATCGCCGCGAGCGCCTTGGGCGACGGCCCGTACGGGTTCTCGTTGGTGTTGAGCTTGACCAGTCGGGTCAGCTTCGGTTGCTCGCCCGGCACGTAGGGCACCAGGTCCTTGACGAACGGGCTCCAGAATTTGCTCATTTCAGTTTCCCCTGCCCTTCACTGGAAAGCTCATCGACAATGCGGTACTCGGCGCTGCGGGCGTGGGCGCTCAGCGATTCGCCACGGGCCAGCACGGAAGCCGTCTTGCCCAGCTCGGACGCGCCCTGCTCGGAGCAGAAAATGATCGACGAACGCTTCTGGAAGTCATACACCCCCAGCGGCGACGAGAAGCGTGCGGTACCGGACGTCGGCAGTACGTGGTTGGGCCCTGCGCAGTAGTCGCCCAAGGCTTCGCTGGTGTGGCGGCCCATGAAGATCGCGCCGGCGTGACGGATCTTCGGCAACCAGGCCTGCGGATCGGCGACCGACAACTCCAGGTGTTCCGGAGCGATGCGGTTGGCGACCTCGATGGCCTGCTCCATGTCATCGACCTTGATCAGCGCGCCACGGCCGTTGATCGAGGTGTTGATGATCTCGGCGCGGTCCATGGTCGGCAGCAGCTTGTCGATGCTGGCGGCGACCTTGTCGAGGAACCCGGCGTCGGGGCTGACCAGGATCGCCTGGGCGTCTTCGTCGTGCTCGGCCTGGGAGAACAGGTCCATGGCGATCCAGTCCGGGTCGGTCTGGCCGTCGCACACCACGAGGATCTCCGAAGGACCGGCGATCATGTCGATGCCCACCTGGCCGAACACGTGGCGCTTGGCAGTGGCGACATAGATGTTGCCCGGCCCGACCACCTTGTCGACCCGCGGCACGCTTTCGGTGCCATAGGCCAACGCAGCCACGGCCTGGGCGCCGCCGATGGTGAACACCCGGTCCACCCCGGCGATGCAGGCAGCCGCCAACACCAGCTCGTTGATTTCACCGCGCGGGGTCGGCACCACCATCACCACTTCGGCCACGCCCGCGACCTTGGCCGGGATGGCGTTCATCAGCACCGACGATGGATAGGATGCCTTGCCACCCGGCACGTAAAGGCCGGCACGGTCCAGCGGCGTGACCTTCTGGCCCAGCACCGTGCCATCGGCCTCGGTGTAGGTCCAGGAGTCCTGCTTTTGCCGTTCGTGATAGTCGCGTACCCGGGAGGCGGCTTTTTCCAGGGCTTCGCGCTGGGCCACGGTGATCCGGGTCAGGGCCAGCTCCAGGCGCTCGCGCGGCAGGATCAGGTCAGCCATGGACGCCGCTTGCAGGCCGTCGAACTTCTGGGTGAACTCCACCAACGCGGCATCGCCACGCTCGCGCACCGCCTTGATGATGTCCAGCACCCGCTGGTTGACCGAGTCGTCTGACACACTTTCCCAGCTCAGCAGATGATCCAGATGATGTGCGAAATCCGGATCGGCAGCGTTGAGTCGGCGAATCGAAGTGGGAGCGGTCATAGCGAGGGCCTCATTAATGGCAAATGCTCAGGCGCCCTAAGCTACCAGTCCATTCGCGTGGGCACCTGAGAAAATTGGCTATGACACGGATAGACGGGCGCGACCGAAGTCGCGCAGGGGTATCAGCCGCGGTGTCGCGATTCCACTGCCTTGCGCAGGGTATCGATCAAAGCCTGGATACGGGCGTGCTGCATTTTCATCGAAGCCTTGTTGACGATCAGCCGGGAGCTGATGTCCGCGATGAAATCCTGGGGCTCCAGGCCGTTGGCCCGCAGGGTATTACCGGTGTCGACCACGTCGATGATCTTGTCCGCAAGGCCGATCAGCGGCGCCAGTTCCATCGAACCGTACAGCTTGATGATATCGACCTGGCGCCCTTGCTCGGCGTAGTAGCGCTTGGCAATGTTGACGAATTTGGTCGCCACCCGCAGGCGCCCCTTGGGCTGCGGCGCGCCGACTTTACCGGCGGTCATCAGCTTGCAACGGGCGATTTGCAGGTCCAGGGGCTCGTACAGGCCCTGGCCGCCGTATTCCATCAGCACGTCCTTGCCGGCAACGCCCAGGTCGGCCGCGCCATGTTCAACGTAGGTTGGCACATCAGTGGCACGCACGATCAGCAAGCGCACGTCGGCCTGGGTCGTGGGGATGATCAGCTTGCGGCTCTTGTCCGGATTCTCGGTCGGCACAATGCCCGCTTCAGCCAGAAGCGGCAGGGTGTCGTCAAGGATACGGCCCTTGGACAGTGCGATGGTCAACATGGAAAGCGTCAGTCCTTATCAAGGTACTCGTGCCCGGACGCAAACGGCGCCGGACACACATCGAGGGTGCAAACACCCTCGATTTGAAACGAATCAAAGGACGCGTCCTTGCGCCCACGGAAAGTGCCTGAGCAGCGCCTTTCCAACTAGCCCGGTACGCGGCGGATCTTGGCGCCGAGCATCTGCAGTTTCTCTTCGATGCACTCGTAGCCACGGTCTATGTGGTAGATGCGGTCGATCAGGGTGTCGCCTTCGGCAATCAGGGCCGAGATCACCAGGCTGGCCGAGGCCCGCAGGTCGGTGGCCATCACTGGCGCGCCCTTGAGCTTCTCGTTGCCGGTGACGATGGCGGTGTTGCCTTCGACCTGGATCTTGGCGCCCATGCGATGCAGCTCGTACACGTGCATGAAACGGTTTTCGAAGATCGTCTCGATCACCGCGCCCGTGCCTTCGGCAATCGCGTTGAGGGAGATGAACTGGGCTTGCATGTCGGTCGGGAACGCCGGGTACGGAGCGGTCCGCACGTTAACGGCCTTTGGCCGCTTGCCGTGCATGTTCACTTCGATCCAGTCTTCGCCACAGGTGACTTCGGCGCCGGCTTCCTTGAGTTTTTCCAAAACCGCTTCGAGGATGGTCGGATCGGTGTCCTTGACCTTGACGCGGCCACCGGTGACGGCAGCAGCCACCAGGTAGGTGCCGGTTTCGATCCGGTCCGGCATCACCTTGTAGGTGGCCGAATGCAAGCGCTCGACGCCGTCGATGGTGATGGTGTCAGTGCCGGCGCCGCTGATCTTGGCACCCATGGCGATCAGGAAGTTCGCCAGGTCCACCACTTCAGGCTCGCGCGCGGCGTTCTGCAACACGCTGCGGCCCTTGGCCAACGCCGCGGCCATCATGATGTTCTCGGTCCCGGTCACGCTGACGGTATCGAAGAAGAAATGCGCGCCACGCAGGCCGCCTTCAGGTGCCTTGGCCTTGATGTAGCCGCCTTCGACGTCGATCACCGCGCCCATGGCTTCCAGGCCGCGGATATGCAGGTCCACCGGACGCGAACCGATGGCGCAACCGCCAGGCAAGGCGACTTCGGCTTCGCCGAAGCGGGCGACCATCGGGCCCAGGACCAGGATCGACGCACGCATGGTCTTGACCAGTTCATACGGTGCGACCAGGGTCTTGATGGTGCGCGGGTCGATCTCGACGGCGAGTTTCTCGTCGATCACCGGCTCGATGCCCATGCGGCCGAACAGCTCGATCATCGTGGTGATGTCGTGCAGGTGCGGCAGGTTGGCCACGGTCACCGGGCCATCGCACAGCAGGGTCGCGGCCAGAATCGGCAGAGCGGAGTTCTTTGCCCCGGAAATACGGATTTCGCCATCAAGACGAACGCCGCCGGTAATAATCAGTTTATCCATAAGAATCTCGACGCCCTTGGGCTCAGGTGCGCTCGGCCCAGGCCGCGCTGCTGAAAAATTTCATAGTGACCGCGTGGATGCTGCCATCGGTGATCCATGGGTTCAAATGGGCATAGACCTGCTGCTGACGCTTCACCGGGCTCAATGCCGCCAGTTCATCGCTGATCACGTTCAACTGAAAGTTGCAGCCTTCGCCTTCAACTTCCACCTGCGTACCTGGCAGTTTTGCTTCAAGGAAGCTCTTAACTTCTACAGCCTGCATGCTCAACCTCAATCGGCGCCCAGTGCGCGCGGGTCGCACATCATACAAAAAAGCCCCGCGCCTGCGAACCCCGCATAGCAGGACTCTGACAGGGGGCTTCTCGCGGATGTGGGTCAGGGGTGCGCCAACAGCTCGGTCAATTCGCTGACCTGGGCTATTTCGCGCATGTCTTCGGGCATCGCGCGGATGCTCCACGTCTTGCCGGCCGCCTTGGCGTCCCGGATGAAGCACAGCAGCAGCGACAAGCCGACACTGCTGGACTTCTGCACCGCCGAGCAGTCAATGACCACTTCGGCGGCACCGGAGGACTTAATCAGCGCCTGGCCCTGCTTGCGCAAGGCCGGGCCGGTGCGATAGTCCAGCACACCACTGAGCATCAGCTCGCCGGCCTGGCCCGGACGAACGGCCGACTCACTCACCGGCTCGATCATTGTTCCTGCTTCTCTTTGGCTTCTTCGGTCACTTCCTTGGCCTTGGCGACTTCGCCAGCCCAACCGTCGATGGTCTTGTCCAGGTTGTTGCCATTGCGCTGCATCGCGTCGGCGAACTGGTCACGGAACAGTTTGCCAATGTTGATGCCGTTGATGATCACGTTGCGCACTTTCCACTCGTCGTTGATCTTCTCGAGCGTGTAGGAAACCGGGTAGACCGCGCCGTTGTTGCCCTTGACCTGCATGTCGACGCTGGTGCGGGTGCCGCTCTCATCCTTCGCCGGCGAGACGGTGATGCCCTGGTTGTTGTACTCGAGCAACGCGTTGCCGTAGAACTGCATCAGGCTGCGCTTGAAGTTTTCCTGGAAGCGGGCCATCTGCGCTGGGGAAGCCTTGCGCGAGTACTTGACGGTCATGATGCTCTTGGAAATGCCGTCGGCGTCCACGACCGGGCCGACGATGCCGTTGAGCGCGTCATAGAACGCGCTCGGGTCCTGCTTGTATTTCTCTTTGTTGGCGGCAAGGTCTGCCAGCAACCGGGTGGTGGTGTCCTGGATGATGTCGTGAGCCGAAGGCGCGGCCACGGCGTTGCCCATCAGCGGCAGCGCCGCGAGCAACACCAACAGGCCACGTCGCAAGATAGAGATCATTCAAAAGCTCCTCATTTGGCGTCTTTGCTAACGGTATTGAGCAGGAATTTACCGATCAGGTCTTCGAGCACCAGGGACGACTGCGTATCGTGGATGGTTCCGCCGTCCTTGAGCACGGTTTCTTCCCCGCCTACGCTGAGGCCAATGTACTTCTCGCCCAGCAGCCCAGCCGTGAGGATAGATGCCGTGGTGTCAGTCGGCAGGTTGTCCACACGCTTTTCCAGCTGCAGCGTCACCCGACCGGTGAAATCCTCTCGGTTCAGATCGATTGCCGTGACCTTGCCGATGGTCACACCGGCCATGGTCACCTTGGCTCTGACAGTCAAACCGGCGATATTGTCGAAATAAGCATAAAGTTTATAAGTGTCGGTGCTTGCCGTCGGCGCCAGCCCACTGACTCGCAGGGCCAGCAGCAGCAAAGCCAGGATGCCAGCCAGCAAGAAAAGGCCGACACCGATTTCCAGGGTGCGGTTTTGCATCAGAAATCTCCAAACATCAAGGCGGTCAGAATAAAGTCAAGGCCCAGGACCGCCAGCGAGGCGTACACCACGGTCTTGGTTGTGGCACGGCTGATCCCCTCTGACGTGGGCTCACAGTCATAGCCTTGAAACACGGCGATCCAGGTCACCACGAAAGCGAATACGGCACTTTTGATCACGCCGTTGAGCACATCGCCGAGGAAGTCGACGCTGTTCTGCATGTTGGACCAGTAGGAACCTTCATAGACCCCCAGCCAGTCGACCGCGACCCAGGAACCGCCCCAGATCCCGACGACGCTGAAGATCATCGCCAGCACCGGCAGGGAAATGAAGCCGGCCCACAGGCGCGGGGCAATGATGTACTTGAGCGGGTCCACGCCGATCATTTCCAGGCTGGACAGTTGCTCGGTGGACTTCATGTTACCGATTTCAGCCGTCAACGCCGAACCGGCACGCCCGGCGAACAGCAGCGCGGTCACCACCGGGCCGAGTTCGCGCAGCAGGGTCAGCGCGACCATCTGCCCGACGGCCTGCTCCGAGCCGTAGCTGGACAGGATGCTGAAGCCTTGCAGGGCCAGCACCATGCCGATGAAGATCCCGGAGACCACGATGATCACCAGGGACATCACGCCCACGGCATGCAATTGCTTGACCAGCAGGCCAAAACCGCCGCCGGTGGAGTTGCGGCCCAGCAAGGCGTGCATCAGGAACAACGAGGAACGGCCCAGCACGGCCACCACGTCGATACCCGATCGGCCAAACAGGCGGATTCTTTCCAGTAATGATTTCTTGCGCATCAGCGCTTCCCCAGCAGATCGGTACGGTAATCCGTGGCCGGAAAATGGAACGCCACCGGGCCGTCCGGATCACCCTTCATGAATTGGCGAATGCGCGGGTTGTCCGAGTCCTTGAGCTCCTGGGGCGTGCCCTGCCCCAGCACCTGGCCATCGCCCACCACGTAGATGTAGTCCGCGATGCTGGCGGTTTCGGCCAGGTCGTGGGACACCACGATACTGGTGATGCCCAGCGCGTCGTTGAGCAGGCGGATCAGGCGCACGAGCACGCCCATGGCGATCGGGTCCTGCCCGACGAAGGGTTCGTCGTACATGAGGATCTTCGGATCGAGGGCAATCGCCCGCGCCAGGGCGACCCGGCGCTTCATGCCGCCGGACAGCTCGTCCGGCATCAGGTCGAGGGCGCCACGCAGCCCGACGGCCTGCAACTTGAGCAGCACGATGTCGCGGATCATCTCTTCCGGCAGGTCGGTATGGACCCGCAGGGGAAAGGCCACGTTCTCGAAAACGTCCAGGTCGGTAAACAATGCACCACTCTGGAACAGCACGCCCATGTGCTTGCGCGCATCGAACAGGTCGCTGCGCGACAACTGGGGAAGATTCTGGCCATTGACCCAGACTTCGCCGGCACTGGGACGCAACTGCGCGCCCATCAGCCGCAGCAACGTGGTCTTGCCGCACCCGGAAGGCCCCATGATGCCGGTCACCTTGCCGCGTGGAATGCGAATATCGATGTCATTGAAAATGCTGCGCGTCCCTCGCTTGAAGGACAGCCCCTTCAGCTCGACCGCGTAAGCGTTGTCGGCACTCATCTAAACTCCTTGCGATGCAGCCTCACATTCGAATGCCCCGGCCTGCCGACAAACGCCGGTACCGCCGGGCACCCGAACCGGCGGCGAACTATATCACTGCAACACCCTTGCGCCCAAGGCCCAAGCCTGGGGCCAGTCGGCCTGGATCCACGGATAAAGACCACACTTTGTGTCAGGCCGGGCGACCCATTCACACAAAGCATGACGAACTTACGTGAGGGAATTGTTCATTGCCGCTATAATCGCCGCCTTTTCATCGGGCTATACGATTTCTGACATGAGCCAATCCAGCGACCTGATTCAATCGGCACAACGTACCATCCGCCTCGAGCTCGAAGCCGTACAAGGCTTGCTGCCCCATATCGACGCTGATTTCGTACGCGCCTGCGAGATGATTCTGGCCAGCAAGGGCCGCGTGGTCGTGGTCGGCATGGGCAAGTCCGGGCACATCGGCAACAAGATTGCCGCCACGCTGGCCAGCACCGGCACCACGGCATTTTTCGTTCACCCGGCCGAAGCCAGCCACGGCGACATGGGCATGATCACCCGGGATGACGTCATCCTCGCCCTGTCCAACTCCGGCTCCACCAATGAAATCGTCACGCTGCTGCCGTTGATCAAGCGCCTGGGCATCCAGTTGATCAGCCTCACCGGCAACCCCGACTCGCCCCTGGCCAAGGCCGCCGACGTGAACCTTAACGTGCATGTCGAGCACGAAGCCTGCCCGCTGAACCTGGCACCGACCTCATCCACTACCGCCGCGCTGGTCATGGGCGATGCCCTGGCCGTGGCCCTGCTGGAAGCCCGGGGTTTCACCGCCGAAGACTTCGCCTTCTCCCACCCCGGCGGCGCCCTCGGCCGTCGCCTGCTGCTGAAGGTCGACGACGTGATGCACGCCGGCCAGGAGTTGCCGCAGGTGCAGCGCGGCACCTTGCTCAAGGATGCCCTGATGGAGATGACCCGCAAGGGCCTGGGCATGACGGTGGTCCTGGAAGCCGACGGCAAGCTGGCCGGGATCTTCACCGACGGCGACCTGCGCCGCACCCTGGACCGCACCATCGACATCCACAGCGCCACCATCGACCAGGTGATGACGCCCCACGGCAAGACCGCCCGCGCCGAGATGCTCGCCGCCGAGGCCCTGAAGATCATGGAAGACCACAAGATCAACGCCCTGGTGGTCGTCGACGACGAAGACCGTCCGGTGGGCGCCCTGAACATGCACGATCTGCTGCGTGCGGGAGTCATGTAAATGAGCACAGACCTGTTGCAACGCGGCAAGGCCATCAAGCTGGCGGTATTCGATGTGGACGGCGTACTGACCGACGGTCGCCTGTATTTCCTCGAGGACGGCAGCGAGTTCAAGACCTTCAATACCCTCGACGGCCAGGGCATCAAGATGCTGATGGCCGCCGGCGTGCAGACCGCGATCATCAGCGGCCGCAAGACCCCGGTGGTCGAACGGCGCGCCAAGAACCTCGGCATCCCGCACCTTTACCAGGGGCGCGAGGACAAACTCGTCGTCCTCGACGAACTTCTGGGCCAACTCAACCTAAGCTATGAACAGGTGGCCTACCTCGGTGACGACCTGCCGGACCTGCCGGTGATCCGCCGCGTCGGCCTGGGCATGGCCGTGGCCAATGCGGCCGGCTTCGTACGCGAGCACGCCCACGGTGTGACCACGGCGCGCGGCGGCGAAGGCGCGGCCCGCGAATTCTGTGAACTGATCCTGCGCGCCCAGGGCCGCCTCGAAGCGGCCAACGCCGCGTACCTGTGAGCCAATTATGCTGAGCAAGAAGATTCGCACCATCGTGGTGTTTGCCTGTATCGCGGCGATTTTCGCGGCGGTGGGCTACTGGAACATCAGCCCGGAACGGTTTCTCGACCAGCCCGCGCCGGTGGTCGAGGAAAAGATCGACTGGTATGCGACCAACACCCACACCCTGCAATACCTGCCCGACGGAAAAGTGCAGTACGAAATGACGGCCGACAAGGTCGACCACGTCAAGGCAACCGACATTACGCTGGTCACCACGCCGGACCTGAACATGTTCCGCGGCACCGAGTTTCCGTGGCACGTGCAGAGCAAGCGCGCCGAAGTCAATTCCGGCGGCACCGAAGTGGAGTTGATCGACTCGGTGCGCGTGGCCCGGACCGACGAGAAGAACCGCACGACCATCATCACCAGCACACGCATGACGGTGTTCCCGCAGCAACAATATGCGCAGACCGAGCAACCCGTTAGAATCGACGGCGCCGGGGGTGTATCGACCGGCACGGGAATGAAGGCGTATTTGAAGGAAAGCAGGATACACCTGCTATCGAACGTAAGAGGACAGTATGAAGCTCGCTAAAACCCTCCCTATTTTGCTCAGTCTGGGCGCAGCACTGGGAAGCGCGAGCGCCTGGGCTCTTCCCAACGACCGCGACCAGCCTATCCGCATCCAGGCCGACGACGCCCAATTGGACGACAAGAACGGCGTAGCCACCTACAAGGGCGATGTGATCATCACCCAGGGCTCGATGAAAGTGACCGGCAACACCGTGACCATCACGCGCACCCAGTCCGGCGACATCGACGTGGTGACCTCGGTCGGCAACCTGGCCTACTTCGAGCAGTTGCAGACCGCCGGCGACACCAAGCCCGTGCAGGGCTATGGCGTGACCATCCAGTACCACGCCTCCCAGGACCGCGTCGTTCTGATCGACCGCGCCAAGGTCGTCGACAAGGACAACAACGTCACCCAGGGCGAGAAGATCGTCTACGACACCAACAAGAAACTGGCCAGCGCCGGTCGCGCCACCGGCAGCAAGGTGACCGAGCAGCGCCCACGGATCGACATGGTGATCCAGCCTAAAAAGAAAACCGACCAGAAGGCCCAGTAATGGCAACTCTGAAAGCTCAGCACTTGGCCAAGAGCTACAAGAGCCGTCAAGTCGTGCGTGATGTCAGCCTGTCCATCGACAGCGGCCAGATCGTCGGCCTGCTCGGCCCCAACGGCGCGGGCAAGACCACCTGCTTCTACATGATCGTCGGCCTGGTCCAGGCCGACCAGGGTCGCGTACTGATCGACGACCTGGATGTCAGCCACCAGCCGATGCACGGCCGGGCCAAGGCCGGTATCGGCTACTTGCCGCAAGAAGCGTCGATCTTCCGCAAGCTGTCGGTCGCCGACAACATCATGGCGATCCTCGAGACCCGCAAGGAACTCGACAAGGCCGGTCGTCGCCAGGAACTGGAAAGCCTGCTGCAGGAATTCCATATCAGCCACATTCGCGACAACCTGGGCATGAGCCTGTCCGGTGGTGAACGGCGCCGGGTGGAAATCGCCCGGGCCCTGGCCACCGCACCGAAGTTCATCCTGCTCGACGAACCCTTCGCCGGCGTGGACCCGATCTCGGTGGGCGACATCAAGCAGATCATCCACCACCTCAAGGCCAAGGGCATCGGCGTGCTCATCACCGACCACAACGTGCGCGAGACCCTGGATATCTGCGAGACCGCCTATATCGTCAATGACGGCCAGCTGATCGCCGAAGGCGACTCCGCCGCCATCCTGGCCAACGACCTGGTCAAGGAAGTGTACCTGGGCCATGAGTTCCGCCTGTAAGCACGAGTGTCTGGCGAATCGCCGCGGGCATTGCTGATTTTATTATGGTGATGCCCTAGGCAAACACTTCAGTTTCAGGCATATAATTTGCTTAAGTTTGGCGCTTCGGCGCCCTGTAGTGGATGGCGCATGTGCGCCGGCGAATAAGGTGTTAAGCCCCTGCCATGAAACCATCGCTAGTCTTGAGAATGGGCCAGCAGCTGACGATGACGCCGCAGCTGCAACAGGCCATCCGCCTGCTCCAATTGTCGACCCTGGACCTGCAACAGGAAATCCAGGAGGCCCTGGAGTCCAATCCGATGCTCGAACGCCAGGAAGAAGGCGACGACTTCGACAACACCGACCCGCTGGCCGACAACGTCGAGCAGAAGACCAACACCGAGATCCCCGAACCGTCCTACCAGGAAGCCGCCCCGACGGTGGACAACCTCGAGGACGGCGAATGGAACGAACGCATTCCCAACGACCTGCCCGTGGACACGGCCTGGGAAGACGTCTACCAGACCAGCGCCAGCAGCCTGCCGAGCAGCGATGACGACGAGTGGGACTTCACCACCCGCACCTCCGCCGGCGAAAGCCTGCAAAGCCACTTGCTGTGGCAGTTGAACCTGGCGCCGATGTCCGACACCGATCGCCTGATCGCCGTCACCCTGATCGACTGCATCAACAACCAGGGCTACCTGGACGAGACCCTGGAAGAAATCCTGGAAGCCTTCGACCCCGAGCTCGACATCGAGCTGGACGAGATCGAGGCCGTTCTCCACCGGATCCAACAGTTCGAGCCGGCCGGCATCGGCGCCCGCAACCTGGGCGAATGCCTGCTGCTGCAACTGCGTCAGTTGCCGGCCAAGACACCCTGGCTGACCGAAGCCAAGCGACTGGTCACCGACTACATCGACTTGCTGGGCGGCCGCGACTACAGCCAGTTGATGCGCCGCATGAAGCTCAAGGAAGACGAACTGCGCCAGGTCATCGAACTGGTGCAGAGCCTCAACCCGCGCCCCGGCTCGCAGATCGAATCCACCGAACCCGAATACGTGGTGCCCGACGTCATCGTGCGCAAGCACAACGATCGCTGGCTGGTCGAGCTGAACCAGGAGTCGGTGCCCAAGCTGCGGGTCAACGCCCAGTACGCCGGCTTCGTCAGGCGCGCCGACACCAGCGCCGACAACACCTTCATGCGCAACCAGTTGCAGGAAGCGCGCTGGTTCATCAAGAGCCTGCAGAGTCGCAACGAAACCCTGATGAAAGTGGCCACCCAGATCGTCGAGCATCAGCGCGGCTTCTTGGAGTACGGCGACGAAGCGATGAAACCGTTGGTCCTGCATGACATTGCCGAGGCAGTGGGCATGCACGAGTCGACGATTTCCCGGGTGACCACCCAGAAATTCATGCATACCCCACGGGGCATCTATGAATTGAAATACTTTTTCTCCAGCCATGTCAGCACCTCCGAAGGCGGCGAATGCTCGTCCACGGCCATCCGCGCAATCATCAAGAAACTGGTGGCTGCGGAAAATCAGAAAAAGCCGTTGAGTGACAGCAAGATCGCTGGTTTACTGGAGGCACAAGGCATTCAGGTGGCCCGCCGTACCGTCGCCAAGTACCGCGAATCCCTCGGGATCGCACCTTCGAGCGAACGCAAGCGGTTGATGTAACAGGCCACGCCACAGCGTTCCAGTGGCAGGCATTTCTGCCTGCCGCTTTATGCACTGGCAACGAAGGAGAAGCTGTATGCAAGTCAACATCAGTGGACACCAACTGGAAGTGACCGAACCCCTGCGCACCTATATCGGCGAAAAACTCGACCGATTGGAAAGGCATTTCGACAAGATCACCAATGTGCAAGTCACGATGAACGTCGAGAAGCTGCTGCAGAAAATCGAAGCCACGTTGCATATTCCCGGCGGAGAGGTGGTTGCCAATGCGGAGCACACAGACATGTATGCCGCGATTGACCTGCTGACCGACAAGCTGGATCGCCAACTCAAAAAGCATAAGGAAAAGACCCAGAGCCTCCTCCAGGGCGCTACCGGTCGTTAACCCCCCCAATCCATGATCCGACTAGAAACCATCCTGACCCCCGGCCGTTCCCTGGTGAACGCGCCGGGCGGCAGTAAAAAGAAAGCCCTCGAACAAATCGCCAACCTGATCCACCGCGAAGTGCCGGATCTGGAAATGCAGGACGTCTTCGAGGCCCTCGTTGCCCGTGAAAAACTCGGCTCCACCGGTTTTGGCAACGGCATCGCCATTCCTCACTGCCGCCTCAAGGGATGCACCTCGCCCATCAGCGCGTTGCTGCACCTTGAAGCCGCCATCGATTTCGACGCCATTGACGGCGCACCGGTCGACCTGCTGTTCGTACTGCTGGTCCCGGAAGCGGCGACCGATGCGCATCTTGAGCTGCTGCGCCAGATCGCCAGCATGCTGGACCGCAAGGAAGTGCGCGAAAAATTGCGCAGCGCACCGACTAACCAAGCCTTGTATCAGGTTGTCCTGGACGAGCAGAACGGTCATTAAACATGCGCATGATCATCGTCAGTGGTCGCTCCGGCTCCGGTAAAAGCACGGCCCTCAATGTGCTTGAGGACAGCGGCTACTACTGCATAGACAACCTGCCCGCCGGCTTGCTGCCGGAGCTGGCCGAGCGCGCGATGATCCATACCGAGCTGGCGCAGCCTTTGGTGGCGGTGTCCATCGACGCGCGCAACCTGCCTAGCCACCTGTCGCGTTTCCCGGCCCTGCTCGAGGAAGTGCGCAGCCGGCACATCCAGTGCGATGTCTTGTACCTGGATGCTGATGAAGAAACACTGCTCAAGCGGTTTTCCGAAACCCGCCGGCGCCACCCGCTGAGCAACGCCAATCGCTCCCTGGCCGAAGCCATCGAGGATGAGAGCCAACTGCTGGGGCCGATTGCCGACCTGGCGGACCTGAAGGTCAATACCACGAACCTGAACCTGTATCAGCTGCGCGACACCATCAAGTTGCGCCTGCTGAACCAGCCGGAGCCAGGTACGGCGTTCCTGGTGGAGTCGTTCGGGTTCAAACGTGGCATGCCCGTGGACGCCGACCTGGTGTTCGACGTGCGCTGCCTGCCCAACCCTTATTGGAAACCGGAGTTGCGCGAGCAGTCCGGGCTCGACCAACCGGTAATCGACTACCTGGCCGCACAGCCGGATGTCGAAGAGATGTACCAGGATATTTCCAGCTACCTGCTCAAGTGGCTGCCCCGCTTTGCCGCCAGCAACCGTGCCTACGTCACGATTGCCATTGGCTGCACGGGCGGCCATCACCGCTCCGTCTACCTGACCGAACGCCTGGGTCAGCTCCTGCAACAATCCCTGAAGAATGTCCAGGTTCGCCACCGCGACCTCAGTTAAAGGATTCACATCGCGATGCCTGCTCAGGAAATAGAAATCATCAACAAGCTGGGGCTGCACGCCCGGGCTTCAGCCAAATTCGTTGGCGTGGCAGGCCGGTTCAAGGACACGACTATCCGCGTCGGTCGGACGCCTGAAACCATGATCGACGGCAAGAGCATCATGGCCATGATGATGCTCGCTGCCGGCAAGGGCACCAAGATCCA
The DNA here is from genome assembly GCF_036693845.1 of Pseudomonas sp. MS646. Classification (NCBI taxonomy): domain Bacteria; kingdom Pseudomonadati; phylum Pseudomonadota; class Gammaproteobacteria; order Pseudomonadales; family Pseudomonadaceae; genus Pseudomonas; species Pseudomonas sp. MS646. The sequence goes on along the minus strand of NZ_CP144763.1, from coordinate 1,011,265 downwards.
CCTGGCCACCGAAGGCGAAGAGGCGCAGGAAGCGATGGATGCCCTGGTGGCCTTGATCAACAACTATTTCGACGAAGGCGAATAAGCGCCTAGCGCGGCCTCGTAGCGCCGCGCCACTTCTGGCCAGTTGATCACGTTGTAGAACGCGCTGATGTATTCGGGCCGACGGTTCTGGTAGCGCAGGTAGTAGGCGTGCTCCCACACGTCCAGCCCCAGGATCGGCGTATTGCCATTCATCAGCGGGCTGTCCTGGTTACCGCTGCTTTCCACCACCAGGGTATTTTGCGGTGTCACGCTCAGCCAGGCCCAGCCACTGCCGAAGCGGGTGAGCGCGGCCTTGGTGAAGGCTTCCTTGAAACGCTCCAGGCCACCCAGTTGCGTTTCGATCGCTTCGGCCAAGGCGCCTTCCGGCCGCCCTCCCCCCTGGGAACTCATCACCTCCCAGAACAACGAATGGTTGGCATGGCCACCGCCCTGGTTGATCACAGCGGCTTTCAGGTCCTGGGGCAATTGCGCCACACTGGAAACCAGTTTCTCGACGGGCCAGCTGGCGTATTCGGTGCCCTCAACCGCAGCGTTGAGGTTGTTGATGTAGGTCTGGTGATGCTTGGTGTAGTGGATTTCCATGGTCTGCGCATCGATGTGCGGCTCCAGGGCGTCGTAGGCGTAGGGCAATGCAGGCAAGGTAAAAGCCATTTTCAATGAACTCCGTAATGAACCGGGGCATTGCACGGCCGCGATGAGGCGGCATCGCAGTGCAGCAGGCGTTGGGTGCGAGGGTATTCGCCGTGCTCGCTGATGAAATTCAGCAGTTCGACGTAGGTCTTGTGGCTCTGGCGCAGCGCCGCTGCACGCAGGGCCGGTGTCAGGCGTTCGTCCTGCATGGTTTGCAACAGGCGTTGGTGAATGGCGCACAGGTACTCGACGCTCTCCTCCGGCTGGTTCAGGCACAAGTGCAGGTCCGCCAGGTTGTGATGGGAAACGACACAGGCAGCCACGGCTTCATCGGCGTCCGGCCAGCGCTCGAACAACACCTGGGCCAAGGCCAGTGCCTGCAGATAGGCTTCCCGGGCATCCCCCCACTCGCCCAGCCTGAACCAGCGATTGGCGCGTTCGATCGTTCGTTTCCAGTGTTCCATGATCAATCCTCCACAGGTGTGTCGGGTTAAACGCCGCCAGCGGTGAGCTTCTCGGGGTCCAGCAGAACCTCGAGTTCGCTACGGCTCAGATGGGTGTATTCCAGGGCGACATCGATGACCGGGCGGCCTTGCCGGTAGGCCGTCTTGGCGATTTCAGCGGCCTTCTGGTAACCGATGATCGGGTTCAAGGCGGTAACCAGGATCGGATTGCGCGACAACGCATCCTTGAGCCGGGCTTCGTTGACCTTGAACGTGGCGATGGCCTTGTCCGCCAGCAAACGGCTGGCGGTGGACATCAGGGCAATGCTGCTCAACAGGTTCTGGGCGATGATCGGCAACATCACGTTCAGTTCGAAATTACCGGACTGACCGGCGACGGTGATCACCGTGTCGTTGCCGATGACCTGGGCTGCCACCATCGCCGTGGCTTCGGGGATCACCGGGTTGACCTTGCCGGGCATGATCGACGAGCCCGGCTGCAGGCCTTCGAGCTCGATCTCGCCCAGGCCAGCCAACGGCCCGGAATTCATCCAGCGCAGGTCGTTGGCGATTTTCATCAGCGACACCGCGGTGGTCTTGAGTTGGCCGGACACCGCGACGGCAGTGTCCTGGGAACCGATCAGCGCGAACAGGTGCTTGCCTGGAGTGAATTGCACCCCGGTCAATTGCGTCAGTTGCTGGCTGAACAGCTCGGCGAAACGCGGATGGGCATTGACCCCGGTACCCACCGCCGTACCGCCCTGGGCCAGCGCTTGCAGGCTCGGCAGCAAGTCCTGCAGGTGACCGATGTTGGCCTTGAGTTGCTGCGCCCAACCCTCGAGCACCTGGCTCAAGCGCACCGGCATGGCATCCATCAGGTGGGTACGGCCGGTCTTGATGAACGGGTGGACCTGCACGGCCTTGTGCTCGATCACCTGCACCAGGTGCAGCAACGCCGGCAGCAATTGTTCGTGCAGGGCCAGCGCGGCGCTGACATGAATGCTGGTGGGAATGATGTCGTTGCTGCTCTGCCCGCAATTGACGTGGTCGTTGGGGTTGATCGGCTCGCCCAGCAACCGGCTGGCGAGGGTGGCGAGCACTTCGTTGGCGTTCATGTTGGAGCTGGTGCCGGAGCCGGTCTGGAAGATGTCCACCGGGAAATGCGCCATGAAGTCGTCTTCGAGCAAACCCTGGGTGGCCTCCACGATCGCCTTGCCCTGGGCCGCGCTGATCTGCCCCAGCTCGACATTGGCCCGGGCGGCGGCGGCCTTGGCCAGGATCAGCGCGCGAATGAATTGCGCGGGCATACGCTGGCCGCTGATGGGGAAGTTATCCACCGCACGCTGGGTTTGCGCACCGTAGAGGGCCGCCTCCGGGACCTGAAGCTCGCCCATGCTGTCGCGTTCGATACGGGTATTACTCATCGGAAGATCCTTGCACCAGTTCAATAAGAGGGATCGACGGCTCCAGGGCGCAGGTCGCCAGCGCCCAGGCATGCGCCTGCCAACGCTTCAGGCGGCAGCCGCACAGGGATTGTCGTTCGAGGTCACGCAGGGGGCGCCACGCCTGGTCGAGGCAGAGGGTTCGCCAGTGCCAGGGCAACGCGACATCCGAAGCGGTGTCGAGCAGCAGGCGGAATGCGGTTTCGCCAATCATCCACGGCGAAGTGACGGTGCAGCAGGCCAGGTAACGACCTTCGGCCAGGTAGTGCTCGATGAGCCGCGGCTCGTCCGGGTCCATTGCGCAACGGATCTGGCGACTCATCCAGCGCCAGCTTTCGAGGTAGGGTGGCTCGTGCAGTGCAGAACTCATGACCGGGCTCATTCGGAAAATGAGAGTCATTATTAAATGACAATCAAACTCAACACAAGAGAAGTCCACGGACATAAAAAAAGCGCGTCCCCCCCGTCAGGGAGAACGCGCTTTTTTCATTGCCCTGGCGATCAGCTGCCCGCCACCATCATTCGTTCGATCAGCACCGAACCGGTGCGGATATTACTGCGCAGCTCCAAATCATTACCCACGGCGACAATCTGCTTGAACATGTCACGCAGGTTGCCGGCAATGGTCACTTCCTGGACCGGGAACTGGATCTCGCCATTCTCGACCCAGAAACCCGCCGCGCCGCGCGAGTAATCACCGGTCACCATGTTCAGGCCATGGCCCATCAGTTCGGTCACCAGCAAGCCGCGGCCCATCCGCCGCAGCAACGCCGCCTGGTCTTCCTCGCCATGGGTCACGAACAGGTTGTGCACGCCACCCGCGTTGGCGGTGCTCGGCATGCCGAGCTTGCGGCCCGAATAGGTGCCGAGGATGTAGGACACCAGTTCACCGTTCTCCACGAACGGCTTGGCATAGGTCGCCAGGCCATCGCCGTCGAACGCGGAACTGCCCATGGCCTGCATCAGGTGTGGGCGTTCATCGATGGTCATCCATTCTGGGAACAGTTTCTGGCCCAGGGCGCCCTCGAGGAACGACGACTTGCGGTACAGGTTGCCGCCGGACACCGCCGACAGGAAGCTGCCGAACAGCCCTCCGGCCAGCTCGGCGGAAAACAGCACCGGCACTTCACAGGTGGGGACCGGCCGTGCGCCGAGACGGCTGGCCGCCCGCTGCGCGGCTTTCTGGCCGATGCTCAGCGGGTCCGCCAGTAATGTGCCCTGGCGGTTCACGTCGTACCAGTAATCGCGCTGCATCTGGCCGTTCGCCTCGGCGATCATGACGCAACTGAGGCTGTGGCGCGTCGAAGCATAGCCGCCGATGAAGCCGTGGCTGTTGCCATAGACCCGGCACCCCTGGTGGGTATTGAGCGTCGTGCCGTCGGCATTCTTGATTCGCGCGTCGGCATCGAACGCCGCCGCTTCGCAGCGCAGCGCCTGCTCGATGGCTTGTTCGGGCGTGATGTCCCAGGCGTGGAACAGGTCAAAGTCGCGCGCCTCCTTGCACATCAGCGCGGCGTCGGCCAGCCCCGAGGCTTCGTCTTCGGACGTGTGCTTGGCAATCGCCAGCGCGGCGGCGACGGTTTCGCGAATGGCGTCCGGGCCGCTGGCCGAGGTGCTGGCCGAACCCTTGCGCTGGCCGACGTACAACGTGATGCCAAAACCCTGGTCGCGATTGAACTCGACGGTTTCCACCTCGCGCTGGCGTACCGACGTCGACAAGCCCTGCTCCAGCGACACCGCCACTTCACACGCGCTGGCACCCTGGCGCTTGGCCTCGGCGAGGATCTGCTCGACCTGCTCCTGCAGTGCCGGCAATGCTTGCGGGCCGACGCTCTGAACTGCACTCATTGGTTTTCTCCATCAAATTCGGCTTTCGGTTAGGCCTTCGAGCGACCGGGCCGGACAAGCGGCCCCCGACTGGTTATCATGGCGGCGTTTCTTTGCGGACTGCCACCATGGTTGATTCTTACGACGACGCCCTCTACGGGGGCGAAAAAAGCAAATCCCAGGTCAAACGCGAGCTGCATGCTCTGGTTGACCTCGGCGAGCGCCTGACAACACTCAAGCCTGACTTGCTGGCCAAACTGCCCCTGACCGACGCCTTGCGCCGGGCCCTGGCCGATGCGCCCAAGCACACCGCGAACATCGCGCGTAAACGGCACCTGCAATTCATCGGCAAACTGATGCGCGACCAGGACACTGACGCCATCCTGGTGCTGCTCGATCAACTCGATGCTTCCACCCGGCAATACAACGAACGTTTCCACAACCTGGAGCGCTGGCGCGATCGCTTGATCGCAGGCGACGACGGCACCCTGGAAAAATTCGTCATCGACTACCCGGAGGCCGATCGCCAGCAACTGCGCTCCCTGATCCGTCAGGCCCAGCACGAGGTGGCGCAGAACAAGCCGCCGGCCTCGAGCCGTAAAATCTTCAAGTACATCCGTGAGCTGGACGAGACCCAACGCGGTTTGCGCTGATCGCTCACGCCCACTCCCCTTTGGGAGTTGCCTTTGTTGTGGCGAGGGAGCTTGCTCCCGCTCGGTCGGTACGACGCCTCGGGCGTAGCGACCGCATTGGGGCTACTGCGTAGCCCAACGGGAGCAAGCTCCCTCGCCACAATGAGTTACACAAGCCTTGGCGCATTTCACGCACCGGTGCCACCCACGGTGATCGCATCGATCTTCAGCGTCGGCTGGCCAACGCCCACCGGCACCGATTGCCCATCCTTGCCGCACGTCCCCACGCCGCTGTCCAGCGACAGGTCGTTACCGACCATCGACACCTTGCTCATCGCCTCCGGCCCGTTGCCGATCAGGGTCGCGCCCTTGACCGGCGCGGTGATCTTGCCGTCTTCGATCAGGTACGCCTCGCTGGTGGAGAACACGAACTTGCCGCTGGTGATGTCCACCTGGCCACCGCCGAGGTTGGCGCAGTAGATGCCTTTTTTCACCGAAGCGATGATTTCCGCCGGATCGCTCTGGCCGCCCAGCATGTAGGTGTTGGTCATGCGCGGCATCGGCAGGTGCGCGTAGGACTCGCGGCGACCGTTGCCGGTACGGGCGACGCCCATCAGGCGGGCGTTGAGCTTGTCTTGCATGTACCCCTTGAGCACGCCGTTTTCGATCAGCGTGGTGCACTCGGTCGGGGTGCCTTCGTCGTCGACGCTCAGGGACCCGCGACGTCCGGCAAGGGTGCCGTCATCGACAATGGTGCAGAGTGTCGAGGCGACCTTTTCGCCCATGCGACCGCTGTAGGCCGAACTGCCTTTGCGGTTGAAGTCGCCTTCCAGGCCGTGGCCCACCGCTTCGTGCAGCAGCACGCCGGACCAACCGGAGCCCAGCACCACCGGCAGGGTTCCCGCCGGGGCCGCAATGGCCTCCAGGTTGACCAGTGCCTGGCGCAGCGCCTCGCGGGCATAGCCCATGGCGCGGTCCTCGTTGAGGAAGTAACGATAGTCGGTGCGCCCGCCACCGCCATGGCCGCCCCGCTCGCGGCGGCCGTTCTGCTCGACGATCACGCTGACGTTGAAACGCACCAGCGGCCGCACGTCCGCCGCCAGGCCGCCGTCGGTGGAGGCCACCAGGATCCGCTCCCAAACCCCGGCCATGCTCACCGACACCTGTTGGATGCGTGGATCGAGGGCGCGGGTGGCAACGTCGATGCGCTTGAGCAACTCGACCTTTTCGGCGCGCGTCATGACTTCCAGCGGGTTGTCCGGTGCGTACAGCTGCGCCACGTCCTGGCTGCTGAAGGCCTGGACCGTGCCGTTCTGTCCGGCCCGGGAAATCGAGCGGGCGGCACGGGCCGCGGCGCCCAAGGCCTCGAGGGTGATGGCATTGCTGTAGGCAAAACCGGTCTTTTCCCCGGACTGGGCACGCACGCCCACGCCCTGGTCAAGGTTGAAGCTGCCTTCCTTGACGATGCCGTCTTCCAGCGACCAGGACTCGGAAATCTGGCCCTGGAAATACAGGTCGGCCGCATCGATGCCCGGGCCGGCCAGATCGCCCAGCACGCCTTGCAGGCTTTCGAGGGTCACGCCACCGGGGGCTAGAAGGTGTTCACTGACTGAGGACAACAACCCGCTCATATGTTCTACGCCTTGAATTCGTCGTCTTGGACAGGCCGCTGTCGAGCGCCCTGCGAGAAAAAGCGCCGATGGCTGGCCACCGGCATGCGCGCCCGGATGGACGCCTGTTCGCTGCTGTCGCGCTCGGCCACCAGCACGGCCTCGCCTTGATCCTGTTGCGCCAGCACGCGCCCCCACGGGTCGACAATCGCGGCATGGCCAAAGGTTTCCCGGGGCCCAGGGTGCACGCCGCCCTGGGCGGCCGCCAGCACATAGCACTGGGTCTCGATGGCCCGGGCGCGAATCAGCACCTCCCAATGGGCCTCGCCCGTCACCGCGGTAAACGCCGAGGGCGCCGTGATCAGCTCGGCCCCGGCCGCCCGCAGCTCGCTGTAAAGCTCCGGGAAGCGCAAGTCGTAGCAGACCGTCAATCCCACCCGGCCCACCGGGGTATCGGCGACCACCACCTGGCCGCCATAAGCATAGTCGTCAGACTCACGGTAGCGACCGCGATTGTCCGCCACGTCCACATCGAACAGGTGCAGCTTGTCATAGCGCGCCACGATCTCACCCTGATCGTCGACCAGCAACGAACAGGCGTGGGCCTTGGCCTCGGGCCGGCCCGCCGGCGGCAACGGCAACGTGCCTGCGACAATCCATAACCTGAGGTCGCGGGCGACCTGTTTCAACCAGGGCAGGATCGGCCCCTGACCAATGGCCTCGGCACGGCCGATGTCGGCCACGTCCCGCCGCCCCATGGCCGCGAAATTCTCGGGCAGCACCGCCAGCCTTGCGCCACTGGCAGCTGCCTGCTCCAACAGCACATGGGCCCGCGCCAGATTGGCGAGCACGTCGCTCTGGCTGACCATTTGAATCACGGCGATTGGCATGGTGCTTTCCTCATTGTCTGCATCCTTCCCCCTGTGGGAGCGGGCTTGCTCGCGAAAGCGGTGTGCCTGTCACATCAATGTTGATTGTGCCGGCGCTTTCGCGAGCGAGCCCGCTCCCACAGGGGTTATCGCATCGTCTGTCAGAACGGCTTGTCGAACGTGATCTTCGGCTCTTTCCACGGCCCCTTGACGTCGTATCTTACGCTGGCGAAACGGGCCACGCGGTCACCGATCAACTTGTCGATCAGGAACAGCGCCCCACCCACCGCCGGTGCGCCCACGATCAGCGCGGCGATCGGCAGGTTGTTGGTCACCGGCAGGGTCACCAGCAGCTTGGCATCGACCCGGTCAGCCACCATGTCCAACGTGCCGTTGAGCTCCAGGTTGCTTGACGGTCCTGTCAGGGTAATCGGCTCGCGGGTCACGTAGACGCCATCGCTCGCCACCAGCAGGCCCTTGACCCGATCGTAGCTCAGGCCCTTGCCGAACAGGTCGGAGAAGTCCAGGCGCAGGCGTCGACCGATGGAGTTGAAGTTCAACAGGCCAAAAACCCGCAACGCCTGGGCACTGCCTTCGACTTCGACGAACTGCCCTTTGCTCAGTGACGCATCGAGGCTACCGGAAAAGCGCTTGGTGGCGACCCACGCCGGCGAACCGGGCCAGCGGCCATCCACATCCAGGTGGAACTCCTGGCTGGTCACGCTCGGCGCAAAGCCCCAACCCTTGAGCACATCGGCCAGGTTCTTGCCGCTGATGCGCCCCTTGTACCAACTGTTGGTGGCACCGGGCACGCCTTCCCAGCCGCCGCTGCCATTCAAGACCATGCCCCGCAGGCCCATGTCCAGGTTGTTCAGGGAAATGCCCTTGGCGGTCGGGCGCACTTTCAGCGACCAGGCGCCGATGAGGTCAGGGCCCTGGAACAGCTGGTCGATGGCGATATCCATGGCCGGGACCTTGGTCGGATCGACCGAGGCCAGCGGATCCGGGGCGTTCTCATCCGCCTGGACCGTCGGGTCCACCGGCGGCAAGCGAACATAATCCATCGCGATGCCAATCGGCGCCCCCTTGGCATCCGGGAGCGTGACATTGCCCTTGGCCTGTTGGCTGGCGAGGCGCAAGCCCCAGGCGTCCGGCTTGCGGTCGAGTTGCACCGAGGCCTGGTCCAGGGTGGTGCCCATCGCCGTCAGCTTGCCGACGTTCAGGTCGACGCTGTTGAGCAGTTGCTTGGCGCTGCCGCCCGGGTCTTGTCCAGCGTATCGGGTCACCAGCTCCTGCCAGGGACTGACATCCAGCTCCGACAGCGTCCCGCGCAGGCGCAGGCCCTTGGCGCCCGGCAACACCGCGTCGCCCGTGCCCAGCAGCAATTCACCGCGACCGTCGGCCAGTTTCCCGCTTGGCGCGGCGTAAGCGAAACGGGCCAGGTCGCCATAGGTTGCCCAATAACGCCGCTCCGGCCCTTGCAGGGTCATGCGAAACGACGTATCGCGCCCGACATCGGCCGCCATGCCGAAAGGTGCCGGCAGGTCCACCGCCACGCCCTTGAGGTTGGAATTGACCGACAACTGGCTGTCGGCGCCGTCGAGGACCACCTGCAACTGGTAAGGCACCACGCCGGATACCGGCAACGGTTGGGTGACATCCAGCCAACTGGCAAGCTTCTTGACCTCCACCTGGCCAGACGCCGTGACCCGGGTATTGAGTTCGCCGGCACGGCCCTCGGCAAAGATCTGTGCCGTCACGGGCCGGTCGAACGCCCGGGCACTGATGCCCTTGCCACTCAGGCCCTTGTTGCTGTCGAAGCGGAAATCACCCTTGAGCTGGGTCAGCTCCAGCGCCGGCTCGCTGAGCTTGAGCCGGGCCTTGTCGGTGGCGAAGTCCACCAGGATCTTCGGCTGTTCGCCCTTGACCAGCGGGATGTCGAGTTTCACGCTGCCTTGCAGATCGCCCTCGCCTTCCCACCCGGCGAACGTCTCGGCCGTGCCGATTGGCGCCGTCTGGAGAATCTTCAGTCCGTCCCCCAACCCGCCAGTGAACCCGCCGTCCAGCAACAGGTGGGAGCTCTGCCCACTGGGAACGTGGGGAATGTTCACCGAGACATCCTTGACCTGGGTGTCGAGCAATTGCCCCTGGCTGGCATAGACGCGTACGCCGCTGTCCTCGACGAAGACATCACCGCTGACCTTGCTGACCGACGGCCAGCCCGGCTGGAATGCCAGCTCGGCATCATGCACCTTGAAGAACAGGCTGATGCTGCGCGCCGCGTCCTCGGCACCGTGGTTCAGCGAGCCTTGGTACTGGAAGAACCCCTGGTCCACCGCGCCCTTGACGATGGCGGTACGCAGCCATTCATCCAGTGCCGGGCTGAGGACGGCAGGCAAGTACTTGCCGGTGTAGCGGCCGTCACCGTCCACCAGGCCGACCCGCAGGTCCATGTAGTCTTCCTGGCTGTGGTCGAAGTGCAGGCGGATCAGGAAATCGCCGGCAATCCGGCCCTCCTCGCCCAGTACCTTCAGGTACGGCGCGATCAGGGTGAAGCCTTGCTTGTCCAGCTTCCAGGTCAACCGGGCATTGGCTTGCAGGTATTGCCAGGGCTTGGCGAAGATCGGGTCCAGGTGCAGGGAAAAATCCTTGCTGTCCATGCGCAGCTCGCCGCCGCCCAGGTCGCCGCTGAGGCTGCCCGAGACGTTTCGCGCGGCCGGAGCACCGTGGTAGGCATCAAAGCCGACGGTGTCGAGGTTGGTGGCAAAGCTGATCTTCTGGTCGCCGGTGTTCTGCGGCCGGTAGTCCAGCAGCACGTTGCGCAGGCTGCCGGTCACCTTGAGCCGGTCGATGACCGTGGCGACGCCTTCGGGCAATGGCGCCAGGGCATTGAGCAACGGGGTCAGCGGGGTCAGGTCGAGGCGATCGGCCTGCACATGCCAGCGCTCTTCAGCCTGTCCGGTGGCGTTGCTCTGCTGCAATTGCAGGCGCGACTCCCAACGGGTCTCGCCCAGGTTCATCGCCAGGGAATCGAACGTCGCGGTGAACCCTTGGTCGCCGCGCTGGAAATACCCGTTGAGGGCCAGGTTGTGGATCTGCACCGGCTTGCGCTCGGCATAGCCGCCCTGCAGTTGCGGCGCGTTCAGGCGCATGGCCGCGCTCTGCACGGTGCCGGCGCCCCAACTGAGCCAGAATTCGCCGCCGGCCTGGAGCCGGGCGACATTCCATTGCCCGGTCAGGCGCTTGGGCAACCACTTGGACCAGTCACTCTGCGGCAGGCTCAGGTAGGCGTCGGCCGCGCCATTCTTCCAATCGCTGGCGCGGATCCGGGTGCGCAGGTTGATTGCCACGGGTTGGCCGTCGGGCAGGGTCAGGCGTGCGTCGAGCCGCTGGCGCGTCGCGCCCGTGCGCAGGCTCAGGCCGACGTAGGTCAAGGTCAGGGGGGATTGTTCGAGGGGTTGCAGGGTGACCTGGCTGTCGAGCAGCGACAGCTTGGCCACCACCTGCATGCGCTCCAGCAATTGCTGCGGGTCGAGAGGCTGGTCGTCCTGCACCGGCAGGCCTTCCAGGGCCCATTTGCCGTCGGCGCCTTCCTTGAGGCTGATCTTCAGGCCGCTGAGCTCCAGGTGAGCAAGACGCACCTGGCGCGCCATCAGGCTCGCCCACAGGTCTGGCACCGCACGCACTTGATCCAGGTGCAGGGCATTGGGCCCCTCGCCGACCACCACATCGCGCGCGGCCAGGATCGGCGCCAGTGCGCTCCAGCTACCGTCGAGGCTGCCGATGTGCACGGGCAGGCCCAGGGCCTGGCCGGCCCGGTCCTCGACCTCGGCACGGTACTCGGCCACCAGCGGCACCAGCTCGCGCCCCAGGCTGACGTACAACGCCACCAGCACCAGCAGCAATGCACACAGGCCCAGCCCCCAGCGGGTCAGCGCAGCCAAAAAGCGTATCAGACGCTCCATGTCAGTGGCCTCCCCGGCAAAAAATGATCAAAACGGCGGACTCTCCGCTTCCCGAGCCCTTCAGAGCAGCACCACGTCGTATTGTTCCTGGGAATACATGGTTTCGACCTGAAAACGTATCGTGCGTCCGATAAAAGCCTCCAACTCGGCGACATTGCCCGATTCTTCATCGAGCAGGCGATCCACCACTTTCTGGTTCGCCAACACTCTATAGCCGGTGGCCTGGTAGGCGCGCGCCTCCCGGAGGATTTCCCGGAAGATTTCGTAACACACGGTTTCCGGGGTCTTCAGCTTGCCCCGGCCCTGGCAACTGCTGCACGGCTCGCACAGCACCTGCTCAAGGCTTTCACGGGTGCGCTTGCGCGTCATCTGCACCAGGCCCAACTCGGTGATGCCGATGATGTTGGTCTTGGCGTGATCGCGCTCAAGTTGTTTTTCCAGGGTCCGCAGCACCTGGCGCTGATGCTCTTCATCTTCCATGTCGATGAAGTCGATGATGATGATCCCGCCCAGGTTGCGCAGGCGCAGTTGTCGGGCGATGGCGGTGGCGGCCTCCAGGTTGGTCTTGAAGATGGTCTCTTCGAGATTGCGATGGCCGACGAACGCTCCGGTGTTGACGTCGATGGTGCTCATGGCCTCGGCCGGGTCCACCACCAGGTAACCGCCGGACTTGAGCGGGACCTTGCGCTCCAGGGCCTTCTGGATTTCATCCTCGACGCCGTACAGGTCGAAGATTGGCCGCTCGCCGGGGTAATGTTCGAGGCGGTCGGCAATTTCCGGCATCAGCTCGGCGACGAACTGCGTGGTTTTCTGGAAGGTTTCCCGGGAGTCGATGCGGATTTTCTCGATCTTCGGGCTGACCAGGTCGCGCAGGGTACGCAGCGCCAGGCCCAAATCCTCGTAGATCACGCTGGGGGTGGCGATGGTCTTGATCTGCGCGGCGATCTGGTCCCAGAGCCTGCGCAGGTAGCGGATGTCCATGAGGATCTCATCGGCACCGGCCCCCTCGGCGGCGGTGCGCAGGATGAAGCCACCGGCCTCCTTGATGCCTTCCTTTTCCACGCAGTCGCTGACCACCTGCTTGAGGCGTTCGCGCTCGGCTTCGTCTTCGATCTTCAGGGAAATGCCGACGTGGGCCGTGCGTGGCATGTACACCAGGTAGCGCGACGGAATCGACAACTGCGTGGTCAGGCGTGCGCCCTTGGAACCGATGGGGTCCTTGGTGACCTGCACCACCAGGCTCTGGCCTTCGTGGACCAATGCGCTGATGGTCTCCACGGCCGGCCCCTCGCGCATGGAAATTTCCGATGCGTGGATGAATGCCGCGCGGTCCAGGCCGATGTCGACGAATGCCGCCTGCATGCCCGGCAACACCCTTACCACCTTGCCTTTGTAGATATTGCCAACGATGCCGCGCTTTTGCGTGCGTTCGACGTGAACCTCTTGCAACACACCGTTTTCAACCACCGCCACGCGCGATTCCATCGGCGTGATGTTGATCAGGATCTCTTCACTCATGGCAGGGTCTCGTTCAGGCATGTTCACGTTTATGGCCGCATCAAGTCAGACGACGCCCAAGGGGCGCTCCAGGGTTTGCCAACAGGGTATGCCGAAATCACCCAGCAGTTGCGCGGTTTCGCACAGCGGCAAGCCAACCACCGCAGAATAGCTGCCCTCCAGCCCGGCGACGAACACCGCCCCCAAGCCCTGGATGCCGTAGCCGCCCGCCTTGTCCCGGGGCTCACCGCTGGCCCAGTAGGCCGCCGCTTCCGGTTCTGTGATGGGACGAAACCGCACCCGGCTGCGGACCACCCGGGACTCGCATCGCTGGTCGTCGAGCACGGCAATGGCGGTCAGCACTTCATGATCGCGTCCGGACAGGCTCATGAGCATCGCCTGGGCATCGGCTTGATCCCGCGGCTTGCCGAGAATCTGTCCGTCCAGCACCACCGCCGTGTCGGCGCCCAACACGCAGCCGTCCGCGCCGCTGCGCCGTCCGGCTTCGGCCTTGCCGCGCGCCAGGCGCTCGACATAGGCGGCCGGGGTTTCGTGATCCAGGGGCGTTTCATCGATGTCCGCGCTGATGGCGGTAAAGGGCACGCCGATCTGTGTGAGCAATTCACGCCGACGTGGCGAGCCTGAGGCGAGGTAAAGCGGTTTCATCAAGACATCTCCCTCTCAAAGCACGGCCATCCGAACACAAACAGCTTTTTGTGGCGAGGGCGCTTGCTCCCTCGCGACAGGGATGTAACTCATCAGAAAAAGTGTAGATATCTGACCGAATCAGTTGATCTTGAAACGCAGGCGCAGGCCACGCAAACCGAAGCTGACCCACGGCCAGAGCAGCGCGCTGACCAGGGCTGGCAACACCAGCGCCAGGGTCGGCTGACGATTGCCGGTCAAGGCGCTGAGCCATAGCTGGACCAACTGCGCCAGGCCGAAGATCACCAGGATCACCAGGCACTGCTGCCACATGGGAAACATCCGCAGGCGCTGTTGCAGGGACAGGACCAGAAAGGTGATCAAGGTCAGGATCAACGCGTTCTGCCCCAGCAGGGTGCCGTAAAGCACATCTTCGGCCAGGCCCAGGCACCAGGCAGTGACCATGCCGACCTTGTGCGGCAAGGCCAGCGCCCAGAAGGCCAGTAGCAGGGCCAGCCACAGCGGTCGCAGGATTTCCATGAACTGCGGCAGTGGCGAAACGCTGAGCAACAGGCCGATGGCAAAGGTCAGCCAGACCATCCAGCCGTTACCGGATTTACTGCTCATTCTTCTCGTGCTCCCCTGGTGGCGGGCGCAGTGGCCGGCGTGGAGGTGGCAGGCTTGGGCGCGGGCCGGGCGTGCTGCGTCGCCGGCGCATGGCTGGTCGAACGGCTGCCGTTAGCGGCAGGCGCCGTGGCCGGGGCCGCTGGGGTCACCGGCGTCGTGGCCGGCGCAGGGGCCGCCGGGGTGGTCGGGGCGGTCGCTGGCTTGGGCACGGTGGCCGGGACAGCCGCCGGCGCCTGGGTGCCTGGCGTGGCCGAGTCCCCGCCCTGCCGGTCCTGGGCTTCCTGGGCCACCGCGGCATCGTTGGCGCGCTCTTCCGGGGTGCGATTGTCGCTGAACACCAGCAGCAGGTAGCGGCTGCGGTTCAGCGCGGCAGTCGGCACCGCGCGGACGATGGCGAACGGCTGGCCGGAATCGTGGATGACTTCCTTGACGGTCGCCACCGGATAACCGGCGGGGAAACGCTGGCCGAGACCGGAGCTGACCAGCAGGTCGCCTTCCTTGATGTCGGCGGTATCAGCCACGTGCCGCAGTTCCAAGCGTTCCGGGTTGCCGGTGCCACTGGCAATCGCGCGCAGACCGTTGCGGTTGACCTGCACCGGAATGCTGTGGGTGGTGTCAGTGAGCAACAGCACCCGGGCCGTATAAGGCATCAGTTCCACCACCTGGCCCATCAGGCCCCGGGCGTCGAGCACCGGCTGGCCGAGGAACACACCGTCGCGTTCGCCCTTGTTGATGAGGATACGGTGGGTAAAGGGATTGGGGTCCATGCCGATCAGCTCGGCCACTTCGACCTTCTCGTTCACCAGCGCAGAGGAGTTGAGCAACTCGCGCAGCCGCACGTTCTGCTCGGTGAGGGCCGCAAGCTTCTGCATGCGCCCCTGCAACAGCAGGTTCTCGGTCTTGAGTTTTTCGTTTTCGGCGACCAGTTCGGTGCGGCTGCCAAACTGGCTGGCCACACCCTGCCACAAGCGCTGTGGCAGGTCGGTGATCCAGTAGGACTCCATCAACACCAGCGACATCTGGCTGCGCACAGGCTTGAGCAGCGTGAAGCGGGCATCGACCACCATCAGCGCGACCGACAGCACGGCCAGCACCAGCAGGCGTACGCCCAATGAGGGGCCTTTGGCGAAAAGCGGTTTAATAGGCCGCTCCTCCCAGGCAAATGTTTTCTTTATTCATACGGCATCAGACCGGCCTGGATACGAATGGCAGAAGATAAACGCCAACGGGCAGCACTGCAAAGTGCTGCCCGGGCGCGAACAACATGCACCACCGCCAGGCTTATTCGCTGGAGAGCAGGTCCATGGTGTGCTTGTCCATCATTTCCAAAGCACGGCCACCGCCGCGAGCCACGCAGGTCAGCGGGTCTTCGGCAACGATTACCGGCAAGCCGGTTTCCTGGGCCAGCAGTTTGTCGAGGTCACGCAACAGCGCGCCACCACCGGTCAGCACCAGGCCGCGCTCGGCGATGTCCGATGCCAACTCCGGTGGCGACTGCTCCAGGGCGCTTTTCACCGCCTGGACGATCGTCGCCAGGGACTCTTGCAGCGCTTCCAGGACTTCGTTGGAATTCAAGGTGAAGGCACGTGGCACGCCTTCGGCCAGGTTGCGGCCGCGAACGTCGACTTCACGCACTTCGCCGCCCGGGTAGGCCGTACCGATTTCCTGCTTGATGCGCTCAGCGGTGGATTCGCCGATCAGGCTGCCGTAGTTGCGACGTACGTAGGTGATGATCGCTTCGTCGAAACGGTCGCCGCCCACACGCACGGACTCGGCGTAGACCACGCCATTGAGGGAGATCAGCGCGATCTCGGTGGTACCGCCACCGATGTCGACGACCATCGAACCGCGGGCTTCTTCCACCGGCAGGCCGGCACCGATGGCAGCGGCCATCGGCTCTTCGATCAGGAACACTTCGCGGGCACCGGCACCCAGGGCCGATTCACGGATGGCCCGACGCTCCACCTGGGTGGACTTGCACGGCACGCAGATCAGCACGCGAGGGCTGGGCTGCAGGAAACTGTTTTCGTGAACTTTGTTGATGAAATATTGCAGCATCTTTTCGCAGACGCTGAAGTCGGCGATCACGCCGTCCTTCATCGGGCGAATGGCAGCGATGTTGCCCGGTGTACGGCCCAGCATGCGCTTGGCTTCCGTACCGACAGCCACGACACTTTTCTGGTTGCCGTGGGTACGGATGGCCACGACCGAGGGTTCATTCAGGACGATACCGCGCTCGCGCACGTAAATAAGGGTGTTGGCAGTGCCCAGGTCAATGGAAAGATCGCTGGAAAACATGCCACGCAGTTTCTTGAACATGGGAAAGGGACCCTAGGCAACGCGTGGGTAAAAAAGTGCGGCAAACTCTAACAACGACAGGGATTTTGGGCAAGGCGCCAATATGTTAAATTGGCCGCTTTTCTGTGCACCAAACCCTACAATCGCGGCCAATGCCCTGTTGTGATACAGGGCACTGGACCGTAGAAATGCGGTAGTGTTCCGACAATCTAACACACGGACCGACTGCGTCCGTTCTGTTTTCCACTGGAGAATCCCATGGCGCTTGAACGCTCCGACGTGGAAAAAATCGCTCATCTGGCCTGCCTGGGCCTCAATGAAGCCGATCTTCCACACATCACTTCTGCCCTGAACAGCATTCTGAGGTTGGTCGACGAGATGCAGGCGGTCAATACCGACGGTATCGAGCCGCTGGCCCACCCACTGGAAGCCAGCCAGCGCCTGCGCGCCGACGTCGTGACCGAATCCGATCATCGCGAAGCCTACCAGTCCATCGCACCAGCGGTCGAAAACGGCCTGTACCTGGTTCCGAAAGTCATCGACTAAAGGGAAAGAGCCTCTCATGCATCACATGACCCTGGCCGAGATCGCCCGCGGACTCGCCGACAAGCAGTTTTCCTCCGAAGAGCTGACCAAAGTCCTGCTGGCGCGCATCGCCCGACTCGACCCGCAGCTCAACAGTTTCATCAGCCTCACTGAAGAACTGGCCCTGAACCAGGCCGCCGCCGCCGACGCCCGGCGCGCCAAAGGCGAGAACGGCGCGCTGCTGGGCGCACCGATCGCTCACAAGGACCTGTTCTGCACCCAGGGCATCCGCACCAGCTGCGGCTCGAAGATGCTCGACAACTTCAAGGCCCCGTACGACGCCACCGTGGTCGCCAAGCTGGCCGCCGCCGGCGCCGTGACCCTGGGCAAGACCAACATGGACGAGTTCGCCATGGGCTCGGCCAACGAGTCGAGCTACTACGGCGCGGTGAAAAACCCGTGGAACCTGGCACACGTGCCGGGCGGTTCGTCCGGCGGCTCCGCTGCCGCCGTGGCCGCGCGCCTGCTGCCGGCCGCCACGGCCACCGACACCGGTGGTTCGATTCGCCAGCCCGCAGCCTTCACCAACCTCACCGGCCTGAAGCCGACCTACGGCCGGGTGTCGCGCTGGGGCATGATTGCCTACGCGTCGAGCCTCGACCAGGGCGGCCCGCTGGCCCGCACCGCCGAAGACTGCGCGATCCTGTTGCAAGGCATGGCCGGCTTCGACCCGAACGACTCCACCAGCATCGATGAACCGGTGCCGGACTACAGCGCCAACCTCAACGGTTCCCTGCAAGGCCTGCGCATCGGCGTGCCGAAGGAGTACTTCAGCGCCGGCCTCGACCCACGCATTGCCGAGCTGATACACGACAGCGTCAAGACGCTGGAAAAACTCGGCGCGGTCGTCAAGCAGATCAGCCTGCCGAACATGCAGCATGCGATTCCTGCCTACTACGTGATCGCGCCAGCGGAAGCCTCGTCGAACCTGTCGCGTTTCGACGGCGTACGCTTCGGCCATCGCTGCGAGAACCCGGAAAACCTGATGGACCTGTACAAGCGCTCCCGTGGCGAAGGCTTCGGTGTCGAGGTGCAGCGCCGGATCATGGTCGGGGCCTACGCCCTGTCTGCCGGCTACTACGATGCCTACTACCTCAAGGCGCAGAAGATCCGTCGGCTGGTGAAGAACGACTTCATGGCCGCCTTCAACGAGGTCGACGTCATCCTCGGCCCAACCACGCCGAACCCGGCCTGGAAACTCGGCGCCAAGGACAGCGACCCGGTGGCCGCCTACCTGGAAGACGTCTACACCATCACCGCCAACCTCGCCGGTTTGCCGGGCCTGTCCATGCCGGCCGGCTTCGTCGATGGCCTGCCGGTGGGCGTGCAGTTGCTCGCGCCGTATTTCCAGGAAGGCCGCCTGTTGAACGTTGCCCACCAGTATCAGTTACACACTGACTGGCACACCCGCACCCCTCAGGGGTTTTGAAACTGCTGCGCTCGGTAATGCTGCGTTGAAAACTGGTTCGAAATGCTCATTGACTACTGTCAACTCCGCTTTCTCACCAGTTTTCGCCTTGCCTTACCTTCGCTCGCGACGTTTCAAAATCCCCTGATAAGACTTCTGAGGAGAAACACATGCAATGGGAAGTCGTGATCGGGCTGGAGATTCATACCCAGCTCACCACCCGGTCGAAAATCTTTTCCGGCAGCGCTACCACTTTCGGTTCCGAGCCCAACACCCAGGCCAGCCTGATCGACCTGGGCATGCCCGGCGTGCTGCCGGTGCTCAACGCCGAAGCCGTGCGCATGGCGGTAATGTTCGGCCTGGCGATTGACGCCGAGATCGGCCAGCACAACGTGTTCGCCCGCAAAAACTACTTCTACCCGGACCTGCCCAAGGGCTACCAGATCAGCCAGATGGAACTGCCGATCGTTGGCAAGGGCCACCTGGACATCGCTCTGGAAGACGGCACGGTCAAGCGCGTCGGCATCACCCGGGCGCACCTGGAAGAAGACGCCGGCAAGAGCCTGCACGAAGAATTCAACGGCGCCACCGGCATCGACCTGAACCGCGCCGGCACGCCGCTTCTGGAAATCGTCTCCGAACCGGACATGCGCAGCGCCAAGGAAGCCGTGGCCTACGTCAAGGCGATCCACGCGCTGGTACGTTACCTGGGCATCTGCGACGGCAACATGGCCGAAGGTTCGCTGCGCTGCGACTGCAACGTGTCGATCCGTCCCAAGGGCCAGGCCGAGTTCGGCACCCGCTGCGAGATCAAGAACGTCAACTCGTTCCGCTTCATCGAGAAGGCGATCAACAGCGAGATCCAGCGCCAGATCGAACTGATCGAGGACGGCGGCAAGGTCATCCAGCAGACCCGCCTGTACGACCCGAACAAGGACGAAACCCGTCCGATGCGCAGCAAGGAAGAAGCCAACGACTACCGTTACTTCCCCGACCCGGACCTGCTGCCGGTGGTCATCGAGGACACCTTCCTCAATGACGTGCGCGCCACCCTGCCGGAACTGCCACCGCAAAAACGCGAGCGTTTCCAGGCGCAGTTCGGGCTGTCGAGCTACGACGCCAACGTCCTGGCCACCAGCCGCGAACAGGCCGACTACTTCGAGAAAGTCGTGAGTATCGGCGGCGACGCCAAACTGGCGGCCAACTGGGTGATGGTCGAGCTGGGCAGCCTGCTGAACAAGCAGGGCCTGGAGATCGACGAGTCGCCGGTGTCGGCCGAGCAACTGGGCGGCATGCTGTTGCGGATCAAGGACAACACCATTTCCGGCAAGATCGCCAAGATGGTGTTCGAGGCCATGGCCAATGGTGAGGGCAGCGCCGACGAGATCATCGACAAGCGCGGCTTGAAGCAGGTCACCGACACCGGGGCGATCAGCGCCGTGCTCGATGAAATGCTCGCGGCCAATGCCGAGCAGGTCGAACAGTACCGCGCGGCAGACGAAGCCAAGCGCGGCAAGATGTTCGGCTTCTTCGTCGGCCAGGCCATGAAAGCCTCCAAGGGCAAGGCCAACCCGCAACAGGTCAACGAATTGCTCAAAAGCAAGCTCGAGGGTTGAGTGCGATGGAGCCAGTCCGCAAGTCTGGCTCATTCCCCTGTGGCGAGGGAGCTTGCTCCCGCTGGGGCGCGCAGCGCCCCCCGGCTTTCTGTTGCCAGAGTCGGGGGGCTGCTGCGCAGCCCAGCGGGAGCAAGCTCCCTCGCCACAATAAATTTACAACCACACTGATGTGGAAAACCTTTCGATGAAGCGTCTCCTCGGCGCCTGCGCCCTGCTGTCCCTGTTGGCCGGTTGCGCCAGCCAGAGCGGGACAGTTGATCCACACGGCTACGACCAGACTGGCGTCGCGTCTTATTACGGTGCCAGGCACCATGGCAAACGCACCGCCAGCGGCGAGCGTTTCGACCAGCACGGCCTGACCGCCGCCCATCGCCAGTTGCCATTCGGCACACGGGTGAAAATCACCAACCTGGGCAACAATGACAGCGTCGTGGTCCGCATCAACGACCGTGGCCCGTATACTCGGGGACGCTTGATCGACGTGTCTCGCGAAGCAGCCGAGCAACTGGGCATGTTACGCACCGGCACCGCGCGGGTACGCGTGCAAGCCCTCGACGACTGATAGACGGAGCCCGGCCATTTCCCTACTCGCCGCTTTATCGCTGCTCAGCCTGATCGAACTGTTCGGCGGCCTGCTGTTGCTGATTGTCGGCGCCGAGTTGCTGGTGCGCGCCGCCGTCGGCGTGGCGGCACGCTTGCAGGTGCGCCCGCTGATCATCGGCCTGACCGTTGTTGCCCTGGGCAGCAGCGCGCCACAGATGGCCGTGAGCCTGCAAGCGACCTTGGCGCAAAACGCCGACATCGCCGTGGGCAGCGTGATCGGCAGCAGCATCTTCAACATCCTCGTCACCCTGGGGCTGTCGGCGCTGATCATGCCGTTGCGCGTCTCGCGCCAACTGGTGCGCCTGGACATCCCGTTGATGATCGGCGCCAGCCTGCTGGTGTTCGTGCTGGCCTTGAACGAAGAACTGACCCGCCTGGACGGGACATTGTTGCTGGCGGCCCTGGCGGTGTACCTCGGCCTACTGCTGCGCCAGTCACGGCACTCCATGCGCCCCCACGCGGCGAGCGTCGACGCGGCGCAGGTGTCCTGGCCCAGGAGCCTGACGATGATCGTGCTCGGCTTGGCGATGCTGATCTACGCCGGGCACCTGCTGCTGGGCGCGGCAGTGACGGTGGCGACGGACCTGGGCTTGTCGGAACGCATCATCGGCCTGACCATCGTCGCCGTCGGCACCTCGCTGCCGGAACTCGCCACCTCGCTGATCGCGGCCCTGCGCGGCCAGCGCGACATTGCGGTGGGCAACGTGATCGGCAGCAACCTGTTCAACCTGCTGGGGGTGCTGGGGGTGACCGCCCTCGTCGCGCCCACGCCGCTTTCGGTTTCGCCGAACGCCCTGGACTTCGACCTGCCGGTGATGCTCGGTGTGGCGGTGCTGTGCCTGCCGGTGTTCTATTCCGGGTACCGGGTCACCCGCGCCGAAGGCCTGCTGCTGCTGGGCCTGTACCTGGTCTATGGGCTGCACGTGGTGTCATTCACCACCGGCATGCCCCTGGCCGGCCGACTGGAACGGCTGATGCTGTTCTATGTGCTGCCCACCTTGCTCGCGTTCTTGCTGTTCACTTTCGTGCGCGCCTGGCGCCGCCAACACCACAAGAGGGATTTGCCATGACCGACATTCCGAAGACCGGCCTCGACATGCGTCGCCAGGTCATGGGCGACGCGTTCGTCGACCGCGCCCTGGGCAACGCCACCGACTTCACCCAGCCGTTGCAGGACTTCGTCAACGAACACGCCTGGGGCAGCGTCTGGCGTCGCGAAGGCCTGCCGCTGAAAACCCGCAGCCTGATCACCCTCGCCGCCCTCACCGCCCTCAAGTGCCCACAGGAATTGAAAGGCCACGTGCGCGGCGCGCTGAACAATGGCTGCACGGTGGAAGAGATCCGCGAGGCACTGCTGCATTGCGCGGTGTACGCCGGCGTGCCGGCGGCGATCGATGCGTTTCGGGCGGCGCAGGAAGTGATCGAGGCGTATCAGAAGCCGGAGTAAAGCGCGGGATTTTCCGTGAATGGACCGGCCTCTTCGCGGGCAAGCCCGCTCCCACATTCGACCGCATTCCTTCTGAAGAAGCCCGATCACTGTGGGAGCGGGCTTGCCCGCGAAGAGGCTCCAGAGAACACCAGAAGCCCAAGCCTAGATCCACCCACCCCACTGCAACACAAAAATCCCGATGTTGGTGGTGATCGCCGCCATCAAGGTGGTGATGACGATGATCGCCGCCGCCAGTTCATGGTTGCCATCGGCCGCACGGGCCATGACGAAGCTCGCGGCGGCAGTGGGGCTGCCGAAGTACAGAAACAGGATCCCCAGCTCCGCGCCGCGAAAGCCCCAGACCCAGGCGCCCAGGGTGGTCAGCAGCGGCAGGCCGACCATCTTCACCAGGCTCGAACTCATGGCCATCTTGCCGCTCTTGCGCAGTGCTGCCAGCGACAGCGTGCCACCGATGCAGATCAGCGCCAGGGGCAAGGTCATCTGCGCCAGGTATTTGCCTGATGTCTCGAGCCAGTTCGGCAGACCGATCTGCCAATAGGCGAACGGCGCGGCGACGATCACGCTGATGATCAGCGGGTTGCTGAACACGCTTTTGCAGATGCTCCACGGGTCCGACTTGATCACCGGGCTGTAGACCGCCAGCACGATGGTCGACAGGGTGTTGTAGAACAGGATCACCAGCGCCGCGAGAATCGCCCCCAGGGAAATCCCGTAGTCGCCATACATGCTCGCCGCCAGCGCCAGGCCGATCACCCCGTTGTTGCCGCGAAACGCGCCCTGGGTGTAGATGCCGCGGTCTTCCCGCGGGCACCGCCAGATCGCCCAACCCCAGGCCATGGCGAAACTCACCAGGGTGGCGACGGAAAAGTAGATCAGCAGATCAGGTTGCAACGCGGCGTGCAGGTCGGCATGGAGGATGCCAAGGAACAACAGCGCCGGCATGGTGACGTTGAACACCAGGGACGAGGCGATGTGGATGAAGTTGTCGTTGATCCAGTCGATGCGCTTGAGCACCACCCCCAGAAACAGCATGGCAAACACCGGCGCGGTGATGTTCAGGGTTTCGAGGAAAATTGCCAGCATGCCGGGGACCTTTCGAGGGGGGTGTCGTTAGGTGGCTAATGATAAGCCACTCGCGGCACCGGCGTCTGGAGATTCCTGTGGGAGCGGGCTTGCTCGCGAAGACGCCGGCACATCCAACATCGATGCAAGCTTAACCACCGCCTTCGCGAGCAAGCTCGCTCCCACACTTGATCGTGGATGGTCACAGCGTTTGTGTCCGCCACCAAAACCCTGTGGGAGCGAGCTTGCTCGCGAAAGCGTTAGTTCAGTCGACACCCATGTCGCATGTACTGCCGTCTTCGCGGGCAATCCCGCCCCTACATGATGAACGCCGGCTCAGGTAATCGGCGCAGGGTTGAACAGGGTGATGTCGTTGAACAGTTTGTGCTGTTCTGCCCAGGTCTTTTTCTTGCCGCTGGCCACGTCCAGGTAGTAGTGGAACAGCTCCCAACCCAGCTCCTCGATCGAGGCACGACCGGTGGCGATGCGCCCGGCGTCGATGTCGATCAGGTCCGGCCAGCGCTGGGCCAGCTCGGTGCGGGTCGAGACCTTCACCACCGGCGCCATGGCCAGGCCGTACGGGGTGCCACGGCCGGTGGTGAACACGTGCAGGTTCATCCCCGCCGCCAGTTGCAGCGTGCCGCAGACAAAGTCACTGGCCGGTGTGGCGCAGAAGATCAGGCCTTTTTGCTTGAACCGCTCGCCCGGGCCGAGCACGCCGTTGATCGCGCTGCTGCCGGACTTGACGATCGAGCCCAGGGATTTTTCGACAATGTTCGACAACCCGCCCTTCTTGTTGCCCGGCGTGGTGTTGGCGCTGCGGTCCGCCTCGCCCTTGGCCAGGTAACGGTCGTACCAGTCCATTTCCCGCACCAGTTCCTGGGCGACTTCCCGGGTTTGCGCCCGAGAGGTCAGCAGGTAGATCGCATCGCGCACTTCGGTGACTTCGGAAAACATCACCGTCGCCCCGGCGCGCAGCAACAGATCCGAGGCATAGCCCAGGGCCGGGTTGGCGGTGATGCCGGAAAACGCATCGCTGCCACCGCACTGCATGCCCAAGATCAACTCCGACGCCGGCACGGTTTCGCGACGGCGCTGGTCGAGCTTCTTCAGGCGGGTTTCGGCCAGGTCCATGATCTGCTCGATCATTTCCGTGAAGCCGTGGCTGGAGTCCTGCAAGCGATACAACCACGGCTCGCTGAGGTCCACCGAGCTGTCGTTGTCGTGCATCACCTGCCCGGCCTGCAATTTCTCGCAGCCCAGGCTGATGACCAACGCCTCGCCCCCCAGGTTCGGGTTGCGCGCCAGGTTACGCACGGTGCGGATCGGGATGTACGCGTCGGTGGCGGTGATTGCCACGCCGCAGCCGTAGCTGTGGGTCAGCGCCACCACGTCGTCGACGTTCGGGTACTTGGGCAGCAACTCGTCCTTGATGCGCTTGACCGCGTGGTCCAGCACCCCGGTCACGCACTGCACCGTGGTGGTGATGCCCAGGATGTTGCGCGTGCCCACGGTACCGTCGGCGTTGCGATAGCCTTCGAAGGTATAGCCCTCGAGCGGTGCATCGGCCGCCGGCACGTCGGTGGACAGCGGCAGGCTGTCCAGCGGCGGCGCGGTGGGCATGCGCAGCTGGTCTTCCTTGACCCAGCTGCCACGGGGGATCGGTTGCAGCGCGTAGCCGATGACCTGGCCGTAGCGAATCACCTCGCCACCCTCAGGGATGTCCTGCAGGGTGACCTTGTGGCTCTGCGGCACGAAGTCCACGGTGACCAGGCCGTCCGGGAATTCGGTCCCGGCCGGTACGCCCTGGTCATTGACGACGATCACGACGTTGTCCCGCTCATGCAGGCGGATGTAACGTGGCGAATCGGCATGTTCAATCAATTGCATTGACGCCGCTCCTTCAGGATTTAGCTTCGGACAGACTGGAGACGTCGGCATCCTTGGCCGTAGGTTCCTTGAGTACGACGCGCTTGATCGGCCCGACGATGACCAGGTAGCTGAACACCGCCACCAGGGCATTGCAACCGACGAATACCAGCGCCCACTTGAACGAACCGGTGGCACTGATGATGTAGCCGATGACGATTGGCGTGGTGATCGAAGCCAGGTTGCCGAAGGTGTTGAACAAGCCACCACTGAGGCCGGCGATCTGTTTCGGCGAGGTGTCGGACACCACGGCCCAGCCCAGTGCGCCCACGCCTTTACCGAAGAATGCCAGGGCCATGAAGCCCACCACCATCCATTCGATCTCGACGTAGTTGCAGGCCACGATGCTGCTGGACACCAGCAGGCCGGCGATGATCGGCGCCTTGCGGGCGAAGGTCAGCGAGTGGCCCTTGCGCAGCAGGTAGTCGGAGATCACCCCGCCCAGCACGCCGCCGATGAAACCACAGATTGCCGGCAAGGACGCGATGAAACCGGCCTTGAGGATGGTCATGCCACGTTCCTGCACCAGGTACACCGGGAACCAGGTCAGGAAGAAGTAGGTGATGCCGTTGATGCAGTATTGGCCCAGGTACACGCCGAGCATCATGCGGTTGGTGAGCAGTTGGCGGATGTAGTCCCACTTCGGACCGTCACCCTTGGCTTTCTTGCCCTTGTCCTGGTCCATGTCGACCATCGCGCCGTTGGCGGCGATGTGATTGAACTCGGCTTCGTTGATCATCGGGTGCTGGCGCGGGCTGTAGATCACCTTCAGCCAGATCAGCGAGAACACGATGCCGATGATGCCCATCACGATGAACACGTGCTGCCAGCCGAAGCGGTAGACGATCCAACCCATCAGCGGAGCGAACAACACGGTGGCGAAGTACTGCGCCGAGTTGAAGATCGCCGAGGCGGTGCCGCGTTCTGCGGTGGGGAACCACGCGGCGACGATACGGGCGTTGCCCGGGAAGGACGGCGCTTCGGCCAGACCCACCAGAAAGCGCAGCATGAACAGGGCAACCACGGCCGTGGACATGCCGAATTCACCCACATAGCCTTGCAGCACGGTGAACAACGACCAGGTGAAAATACTCAGGGCGTAGATTTTTTTCGACCCGAACCGGTCGAGCAGCCAGCCGCCAGGAATCTGCCCGGCCACGTAGGCCCAGCCGAAAGCGGAGAAGATGTAACCGAGGGTGACGGCATCGATGCCGAGGTCTTTTTGCAGGCTGGAGCCTGCGATGGCGATGGTGGCACGGTCGGCGTAGTTGATCGTTGTCACCACAAACAGCATGAGCAGGATCAAATAGCGGACGTGTGTCGGCTTGGTCGCTTGCATGTAAAAGTACTCCCACTATTTATTTTTATGCGGGTCAGCAGATTGTACGGCCAGGCTGGATCACCAGCCCGGCCGGTGTTGCAGTTACGATCCGATGTAAGAGGTCTTCACCACTGTGTAGAACTCTTGCGCGTAGCGACCTTGCTCACGCGAACCATAGGACGAACCCTTACGCCCGCCGAACGGCACGTGATAATCCACGCCGGCGGTCGGCAGGTTGACCATCACCATGCCCGCCTGGGAATGGCGCTTGAAGTGGTTGGCATACTTCAGCGATGTGGTGGCGATACCGGCCGACAGGCCGAACTCGGTGTCGTTGGCCATCGCCAGCGCCGCCTCGTAGTCCGCCACGCGCACGACGTTGGCCACCGGGCCGAAGATCTCTTCGCGGCTGATGCGCATCGACGCTTCGCTGTCGCTGAACAAGGTCGGCGCCAGGAAGTAGCCTTCGGTGTCGCACGTCACCAGGCCGCCACCGCTGACCAGCCGCGCACCTTCGCTCTGGCCGATGTCGATGTACTTCAAGTCCTGGTCGAGTTGAGCTTGGGAAACCACCGGGCCGATGTCGGTGCCGGCCTTCAACGCATGGCCGACCTTGATCGACTGCATGCGCTCGGCCATCGCCGCGACGAACTTGTCGTGGATACCGGCGGTGACGATCAGGCGGCTGGAAGCCGTGCAACGCTGGCCGGTGGAGTAGAACGCGCTCTGCACCGCCAGCTCGACGGCCTGCTTGAGGTCGGCGTCGTCGAGGATGATCTGCGGGTTCTTGCCGCCCATTTCCAACTGCACCTTGGCCTGGCGCGACACGCAGTTGACGGCGATCTGCCGCCCCACGCCCACGGAGCCGGTGAAGCTGATGCCGTCGACTTTAGGGCTGTTGACCAGCACTTCACCGACGACGCGGCCGCTGCCCATCACCAGGTTGAACACGCCGGCCGGGAAACCGGCGCGGGAAATGATTTCCGCCAGAGCCCAGGCGCAACCCGGTACCAGTTCGGCGGGCTTGATCACCACGCAGTTGCCGTAGGCCAGGGCCGGGGCGATTTTCCAAGCCGGGATGGCGATCGGGAAGTTCCACGGGGTGATCAGGCCGACCACACCCAGGGCTTCGCGGGTCACTTCGACGTTGACGCCCGGGCGCACCGACGGCACGTAGTCGCCGGACAGGCGCAGGCATTCACCGGCGAAGAATTTGAAAATGTTGCCGGCGCGGGTCACTTCGCCGATGGCTTCGGGCAGGGTCTTGCCCTCTTCGCGAGCCAGCAGTTGGCCGAGCTCTTCGCGGCGGGCGAGGATCTCGCTGCCGACTTTGTCCAGCGCATCGTGACGCGCCTGAATGCCCGAGGTCGACCAGGTCGGAAAGGCGGCGCGGGCCGCTTCGATGGCGGCGTTGACTTGCGCTGCGTCAGCCTTGGCGTATTCACCGATGACATCGGACAAATCGGACGGGTTGATGTTGGTGCAATAGTCGGCACCGGCTACCCACTGACCGTTGATGTAGTTATCGAAACGCTTTGCATCAGTCACGGATGCTCTCCTCACAAAAAGCCTTACGCAAAAAGCCGCTGATTGCTCAGCGGCTTTGTCGGGTCTGTTACTGCTTGCCTTGCTTGTCGATCAGCGCGGCCAGGGCTTCGTATTCTTCCGGCAGCAGGTCGGTCAGCGGCGTGCGCACAGGACCGGCGTCATAGCCAACGATCTTCGCGCCGGCCTTGACGATGCTCACGGCATAACCGGCCTTGCGGTTGCGGATGTCCAGGTATGGCAGGAAGAAGTCATCGATGATCTTGCCAACGGTGTCGTGATCGTCGCGGGCAATGGCGTGGTAGAAGTCCATCGCGGTTTTCGGGATGAAGTTGAACACCGCCGAGGAGTAGACCGGCACGCCCAGGGCCTTGTAGGCCGCGGCGTAGACTTCTGCGGTCGGCAGGCCGCCCAGGTAGCTGAAGCGATCGCCGAGGCGACGACGGATCGACACCATCAGTTCGATGTCGCCCAGGCCGTCCTTGTAGCCGATCAGGTTCGGGCAACGCTCGGCCAGTTGTTCCAGCTGGTTGGCGTTCAAGCGGCAGACGTTGCGGTTGTAGACCACCACGCCGATCTTCACCGATTTGCACACGGCTTCAACGTGGGCGGCAACGCCGTCCTGGCTGGCTTCGGTCAGGTAGTGCGGCAGCAGCAACAGGCCCTTGGCGCCCAGACGCTCGGCTTCTTGAGCGTATTCGATGGCCTGGCGGGTGGCACCGCCGACACCGGCCAGGATTGGCACGCTGGTCGCGCAGGTATCGACGGCGGTCTTGATGACTTGCGAATACTCGCTGGCGGCCAGGGAGAAGAATTCACCGGTGCCACCGGCTGCGAACAAGGCAGAGGCGCCGTACGGGGCCAGCCACTCGAGGCGCTTGATGTAGCTGTCGCGATTGAAATCGCCTTGGGCAGTGAAATCGGTGACCGGGAAAGACAGCAGGCCAGACGAGAGGATGGACTTCAGTTCTTGTGGATTCATTATTCGAACACCCTGGGACGCAATGTATGTATGAGAGAGTTAAGCTTCGGCCAGAAGTTGTAGGTCATCGTACAACTTAAATAACCTGCGTCAACTGCATTTCGTCATCGAAGGGTAAAAAAGCCTGATGGACCGTTCGTCAGCACTGTCGACTCTGCCAGTAGGCGGCCTTTTGGGAAGCAGGCATAACCGGCAGGTGGCCGTGCCATACCCACGAACGCCCTGACATCTCGAAGGACCCTGCCGAACGGCCATTCGCAACCCGCAGTCCTGGCTCCTTCCTGTAGGTTTCACATGGCCTTATTGCCGTGAGCCGCCCGTGCGCGATGGTCACGGCCGACCTCACCGGGAGCGACACCATGACGACGACATTCGAGAAACCCACGCTCAAGGATTTTCCAGCCGCCTCGGCCAGCGGGGAGGCGACGGTGAGCCTGTCGAAGGCGGGCAAGGCACTGACCGTGCAGATCCCGGACTCGGATATCTCACCCTACTCGTCCGTACACCTGACCCTGGGTGCGGCCTCCAAGCCGCCGGAATGGACGGGCAATCTCGAACCCATGATGGTCAACAAGACACCCGAGACGCACCCGGATGACTTCGAGGTGGCGGAACTGCGCAAGGGCGTAACCCTGACAGTGCCCGGCGACACACTGAAGGCATTCAGCGGCCGATTGGTTGAACTGCGCTACACGTTTACCTACGAGAGTGGCGGGGCCGATACGTCCAAGCCACTGAACGTGCGATTCAAGGCATAAAACCAACATCCAAATCACCACCGCCCCCTGTGGCGAGGGAGCTCGCTCCCGCTGGGCTGCGCAACAGACCCGCTCGGTGGGTGCTGCGCCCCCAAGCGGGAGCAAGCTCCCTCGCCACGGGAATTTGGGTTGTCTGGGGATGGGATGCCGTCAGACGTTCACGTCACTGAACGTGCGATTCAAGGCATAAAACCAACATCCAAATCACCACCGCCCCCTGTGGAGAGGGAGCTCGCTCCCGCTGGGCTGCGCAGCAGACCCTCTCGGTGAGTGCTGCGCCCCCAAGCGGGAGCAAGCTCCCTCGCCACGGGTATTTGGGTTGTCTGGGGGATGGGGATGCCGTCAGACGTTCACGTCACTGAATGTGCAGCTCAAGGCATAAAACCAACATCCAAATTCACCACCGCCCCTTGTGGCGAGGGAGCTTGCTCCCGCTGGGCTGCGCAGCAGACCCGCTCGGTGGGTGCTGCGCCCCCAAGCGGGAGCAAGCTCCCTCGCCACGGGAATTTGGGTTGTCTGGGGATACTTTCGGCCCCGGGGGGAGCCCTGCCCTTCTAGCCCTGGGCTTGCGCCTCTTCATGGGCTTGGCGCAGGCGCTCACGGCTGTTGGTCAGGTGCAGGCGCATGGCGGCGCGGGCGGCGTCGGAGTCCTGGCGGGCGATGGCTTCATAGATTTCCTCGTGCTCGCGGCTCAGGCGGTCCATGTAGTGCTGCTGGTCGTCGTGGGCCAGGCGCGCCGAGTTCAGCCGGGTGCGCGGGATGATGCTGGTGCCCAGGTGGGTCATGATGTCGGTGAAGTAGCGGTTGCCGGTGGACAGGGCGATTTCCAGGTGGAAGGCGAAGTCCGAGGCCACCGCGTCGCTGGCATGGGCCGCGCTTTCCTTCAACGCGTCGAGGGCGGCGCGCATGGTCGCCAGTTGCTCGGCGCTGCGGCGTTGCGCGGCCAGGCCGGCGGATTCCACCTCCAGGCTGATGCGCAATTCCAGGACCGCCAGCACGTCACGCAAAGTGACCACCGTGGCCGGGTCGATACGAAAGCCGCTCGGGCTCGGCGTGTCCAGCACGAAGGTGCCGATGCCATGGCGGGTTTCCACCTGGCCGGCGGCCTGCAACCGGGAAATCGCCTCGCGCACCACGGTGCGGCTGACACCATGGGCTTCCATGATCGCCGACTCGGTGGGCAATTTATCGCCACGCTTGAGCAGACCGTCGCGAATCTGCTCGGTCAGCACCGTCACCAGCTCCTGCGCCAGGCTGCGGCGCTTGCGGGGAAGGCGGGGTATGTCGATCGGGTTTTCCATGGGGCTCATGTCTCGGCAAGCGGCTGAATGCGCATCATGATAGCGCAACGTGGTTGTACGATCACTTTTGGTGCGACGAGGCCAATCTATTGAACAGTCTGGCAAACCGAGTTGCCATCCATTGCGAGCAGGCTCGCTCCCACATTGGAGCAGTTGCGTACATTAGCATCCGGCTCACCACAAAACCCCTGTGGGAGCGAGCTTGCTCGCGATGGCGGTGGGTCAGCCACATCAATATCAACTGATCCATCGCTATCGCGAGCAAGCTCGCTCCCACAGATTTTGAGTGTTTATGCTGTCACGACATGCTCCATCAGTTGGCCATTTTCAATACGCACATGTCGCGGATGGAAACGTTTCAAACTGCTTCGATGCCCGACGCTGACGATGCTCAGCCCTGGTAACTGGTCGATCAACGCCTGGTACAGCGTTGCCTCGTCCTCTTCATCCATCGCCGACGTCGCTTCGTCCATGTACAGCCATTGCGGTGCGTACAGCAATGCACGGGCGAAGGCCAGGCGTTGCTGCTCGCCCGGGGACAGCATGCGTTGCCAGTGATCGCTTTCGTCCAGGCGCGCGATCAGGTGCGGCAAACGGCAGGTTTCCAGCACCTGTGCATAACGTTCGTCGGGGTAGACGTCGCCGGCCTGTGGATAACTCAAGACCTCACGCAGGCTGCCAATGGGCAGGTAAGGCTTTTGCGGCAGGAACAGGTAGCGCGCCGAAGGCAGCAGAATGTTGCCATGCCCGGCCGGCCACAGATGGCCCATCGCGCGGAACAAGGTGGATTTGCCACTGCCTGAACGACCGCTGAGCATCACCCGCTCACCCGGCGCCACCGTCATGTCGGCGTTGCTGAGCAGATGCCGACCGTCAGCCAGGTCCAGTCCCAGGTTGTGCACTTTCAGCACGTTGCCCTGGCTCTGCACATCGATAGCCGGTACGCGTTCCTCGTTGTCGCTCATGGCCTGGCGGAAACTCAGCAGACGATCGCAGGTGGCGCGCCACGCGGCGAGGTCGGCGTAGGCACTGATGAACCAGCTGAAATTCTCCTGCACGCTGCCGAAGGCCGAGTTGATCTGCATGAGCTCGCCCAGCTGGATCTTGCCGGCGAAATAACGCGGTGCCGCGACGATGAACGGGAAGATGATCGCGATCTGGCCGTAGCCGGAGGTGAAGAAGGTCAAGCGCTTGGACACCCGCATGATGTCCCAGAAGTTGTGCCAGACCAGCCCGAAACGTCCGCTCAAACGACGATTCTCATTCGGCTCGCCGTTGTACAACGCAATGCTCTCGGCGTTCTCGCGCACCCGCACCATGGAAAAACGCAGGTCGGCTTCGAAGCGTTGCTGGTTGTTGTTCAGGCCGATCAGCCGGCGACCGATCAGGTGCGTCAGCCAACTGCCCACCGCGGCATAGATCAGCGCGGCCCAGAACATATAGCCGGGGATGGTGTAGCCGAACACTTCGATGCTGCCCGACACGCCCCACAGGATGATCGAGAACGACACCAGGCTGACCACGGTACGCAGCAGCCCCAACCCCAGGCCCAGGGTATTGGTGGTGAAGCTGTTGAGGTCTTCGGAAATCCGCTGGTCGGGGTTGTCGGTATAGCCGCCCTGCTCCAGGCGGTAGTAATTCTTGTGGCTGAGCCAGCGGGCGAAATGCTGCTCGGTGAGCCAGGCCCGCCAGCGGATGGTGAGCATCTGCGTGAGGTACAAGCGGTACACCGCCCCGAGGATCGCCACCGCCGCGATGCCGCAGAAGTACAGGATCAATTGCCAGAACGCCGCACTGTTCTTCTCTTGCAGGGCGTTGTAGAAATCCTTGTACCAACTGTTGATCCACACCGAAATCGCCACGCTGAACAGCGACAGCGCGATGACGGCAATCAATAACGTCCAGGCCTTGCCCTTCTCCTCACTGCGCCAGTACGGCGTGGTCATTTGCCAGACACGGCGGAAAAACTGCCCGCGCACCGCGTCATTGACCGCGGAATATTCAGCGTTCTGATTCATGGTTAAGGCTCGATAGAAAAAAGAACAGACTCGGGCCGATCATAGTGCAACGGCCCGATTGACCGCGAGGGTGTGGACACCATCTGTTCAGCGCAGGTTCAGCGACGCACGGGGCGCTTCTGCAATTTGCGCTGCAAGGTCCGCCGGTGCATGCCCAGGGCGCGGGCGGTGGCGGAAATATTGCCTTCGTGCTCGGTCAGCACCCGCTGGATGTGCTCCCATTGCAGGCGATCGACCGACATGGGGTTTTCCGGTACCAGGGTGTCGAGGTCGGCATGTTCGGACAGCAGCGCCGCCAACACATCGTCAGCGTCCGCCGGCTTGCACAGGTAATTGCAGGCGCCGCGCTTGATGGCCTCGACCGCGGTGGCGATGCTCGAATAGCCGGTGAGGATCACCACGCGCATCTCCGGGTCCAGCTCCAGCAACTTGGGTAGCAGCACCAGGCCCGAATCGCCGTCCATCTTCAGGTCGAGGGCGGCGTAGTCCGGCAAGTCGGCCTGGGCGAGGGCCAGGCCTTCTTCGGCGGAACCGGCCGTGCTCACGCGAAAGCCGCGGCGGGACATGGCCCGTGCCATGACGCGGGTGAAGGTGGCGTCGTCATCGACCAGCAACAGGTGCGGCAGCTCTTCGCCGTCGACTTGGATCTCGTCACTCATGTTTCGTCTCCTCGGTCGGCATGGGGCAGGCGCAGCTCGGTGAGCGTGCCGCCGCTCTCATGGGGGTAGAGTTTCACCGAGCCGCCGGCGCGTGTCACGCTGGCTTTGCTCAAAAACAGGCCCAGGCCCAGGCCTTTGCCCTTGGTGGTGTAGAACGGTTTGCCGATCTGCTCGGCGATGGCCAGCGGCACGCCCGCGCCGTGGTCTCGAATGCTGATGGTCAAATCGAAGGCATTCCAGTCCAGCGTCACTTCCATGCCTTCGGGGCAGGCATCGGCGGCGTTGTTCAACAGGTTCAGCAGTGCCTGGGTCAGGTCCGGCGGTGGCGCCATGCGCGGCACTGGCCCCTGGCCCAGACGTTGGAAGCGATAACTGGCTTCGGGGCGCATCAGGTGCCAGCGGTTCAAGGCTTCGTCGAGCCAATCGGTGACATCCTGCATGTCGATGGCCAACCGACGATTGGCCTCGGCGGCCCGCACCAGGTATTGCAGGGTTTCCTTGCAGAGCTTGACCTGGTCCTGCAGGACGCTGAGGTCGTCCTGCAATGCGGGATCAGGGTGATCCTGCTGCATTTCCTTGAGCAGCACGCTCATGGTCGCCAACGGCGTGCCCAACTCGTGGGCGGCACCGGCGGCCTGGGTCGCCACGGCCAGCAACTGCTCGTCCCGCAGGCCCTCTTCACGACGAATGGCCCGCAGCTCTTCCTGGCGCCGCAACTCCTCGGCCATGCGCGCGGCAAAAAACGTGATGACCGCCGCGGCCAGGGCAAAGCTCAGCCACATGCCATAGATCTGCAGGTTTTCCCGGGCGATGGGGAAGGTTTCCAGGGGATAGAAGCGCACCAGCAGCAAGGTGTACAACGCCAGGGCGATGCCGGAAAGAATCAGCGAAAATCGCCATGGCAGCGTCACGGCGGCGATGGTCAACGGCACCAGGTAATAAGACACGAAAGGGTTGGTGGAGCCGCCGGAGAAGTACAACAGCGCGCTGTGGATGAACAGGTCGCCGGCCAGTTGCACGGCGTATTCCAGCTCGGTCACCGGCCACGAGGCACGCAAGCGAACCGCCGTCAGCGCACACAGCACCGAGGAGCAGACCAGCGTGATCGCCAGTTGCAGCCAGGGCAACGGCAGCAGGTCGAACCAGTAGGCGAGCCCCACCGAACCAGCCTGGGCAGCCAGGACCAGAATGCGGATGAACGTCAGGCGCCAGAGATTCTGGCGAGAGGCAGAAGTCAGTTGCAAAGGGGCGAGCATGAGCTCTCCTGATGAGTGCTCCAGGCGAATCGCACGGAGTATAACCAACGCACGGGTTGCGCAGACAAGTGTGCGGCAAAGCGCCACAGCCTCTGAGTGCGACGCATCCCCGCTGGGCTGCGAAGCAGACCTAAAACAGGCCCCTGCGCTATGTCAGATGGACCGAGTTGCTGGTCTTGGGGTTGCTGCGCAACCCAACGGGGATAAATCCCCTCGCCACAAGAGTGCTTCATTGGCCTCATGCATCTGTATAGAAGTTGTAACTGTGCGAACCGGATCGCAGCAGCTAGAGTCTTATCGTTCACGCAGGCCCGGACCTCATCCCTGCGCATCATCCCAAGGAGCTTTCATGCACACGTTCAGTCGCCACGTCGCCCTGCTCGCCCTCAGCCTCGGCACGGTCGCCAGCCTGCCGGCCCTGGCCGCCGATGAGCTGCACTACAACCAGATCTCGCTGCGCGCCGAAGCCAGCCAGGAAGTGGCCCGCGACCTGATGATCGTCACCCTCTACACCGAGGAACAGAACACCGACCCGGCCAAGCTCGCCGCCGCCGTCAGCACCACGCTGAACAAAGCCATCGGCCAGGCCAAGCAGGTCAAGGACATCACCCTGCGCCAGGGCAGCCGCAACAGCTACCCGATCTACGACAACAAGGGCGGGAAGATCACCGGCTGGCGTGAGCGCGCCGAACTGCGCCTGGAAAGCGCCGACTTCGCCGCCCTGTCCAAACTCACCGGCGAGTTGCTCACCGACATGAAGATGGGCGGCATGGACTTCGCCATCTCCACCGCCACCCGCCAAAGCAGCGAAGACGCCCTGCTCAAGGACGCCGTCAACGCCTTCAAGGCCCGCGCCCAACTGGCCACCGAGGCCCTGGGCGGCAAGGGCTACAAAATCGTCAGCCTGAACCTCAACAGCAACGGTTATCCACAACCCTACCTGCGCGCGCCGATGATGATGAAAGGCGCCTCCATGGACGCGGAATCCGTGACGCCTGAGGTGGAAGCGGGCACCAGCCAGGTGAGCATGACGGCGGATGGGGCGATTGAGGTTTTGATGCAGTGATGCAGGACTGACAGAGATATCCAGCCCAGTGACACACTTTGTGGCGAGGGGATTTATCCCCGCTGGGCTGTGTAGCAGACCCAAAGGCAGCGACCTCAATTAATCTGACACACCGAGGTATCAGGTTGGGGGCTGCTGCGCAGCCCAGCGGGGATAAATCCCCTCGCCACAGGATAGTGCCCGCACTTTATCAGGTGACACTTCCTTGCTACGCCTCGACCGGCCGGGCCGGCGCCTCAAGCTGGTCCAGCGCCTTGTCCACCAGCAACTGGCACAACTCCACCAACTGCTGAATCCCCAACGCCACACTGCGCCGCGTGCCGTCCACTTCGAAGGCCAGGTCCTCGGCCATGGCCTTGACCGAGGCCAACGTTTCGCTGGTGCTGGCCAGCAGCGTATCGGTGTCGGCCTTGGCGGTGACCGAGAACAGGCTGTCGATGCGCGAGTCGGAGGGGGCGTCCCCTGAGGGTTCTGGATTGAGGTAATGGTTCAGTGCACGCTCGGCGGCGGCGCGGTCTTTGAGGAGGTCTTCGAGGGCGTCGAAGCCGCAAAGGGGTGTGGTTTTATTGAGGGGTGGGTCGGGAACTGACTTATCCATGTGCTCGTACCTATTTAGTGATGAGGGCCATCACTCGCCGTTTCTCACTCGGCAAAGTGGTGGCAGCTATGTGCAGGGTGAGAAATCCGAGAATAGGTACTCGGCCAGACCGAGGTCTGCCCGCACACAGCCGCCATAACGCATCTACCGGCAGCGGATAAGCTGGCGGCAATTATATGCAGGTCTGAACGCTGTATGCCTATTAGTCGGGTTTCTCACGCCCGGCCGCTGTTTCCCAGCGGCATAGAAAAGACTAGAGACCCCACTTCCGACGGACAACCTGAAAAACTCGTGAGACGTTTCGTTTCGGGGCAGGCGATCCGTCCGACATTACAGAGTGATCTCTACTCATCCACACGTGGCGAGGGAGCTTGCTCCCGCTGGGCTGCGAAGCAGCCCCGAACCGGACACTTCGCAGAGAAGTCCTTGAGGATCCGACCCGCTAAAGAAATCCCCATGCACTCAATCGTCGAGCCCCCTTTTAAACTCAGACCGCCATCGCGAGCAGGCGCACCCACAATGGATCGGGTTACAACCGCAGAGGATTGGTCGGCTGTCAGGCCGTCTTCGCGAGCAAGCCCGCTCCCACAGGATTCAGGTACAACCGGAAAAGTCAGGCCGCCTCGCTTTTGCTTTGGCTTTTGATCTGGACGCCCCATTAACCACAAGGGCCGAACGCAGGCATTGCGTAGTGGGCAACCCGGCATGGATGCCGGGTTAGCCGCGCTGGGTCATGGATGACCCTTCGCGGCGGGCCCACGGAGCAATGCCGGAGTGAGGGAACACCGAGCGTAAGCGAGGTGCCCAGTGGTGGGGCAAGAGCGTTTTGCTTACTTTTGCGCTCTATCAAAAGTAAGCCGCCGTCAGGGCGGAACCCTAAGCCGCCGTTACCACAGCAATGGATATGTACACAAAAATCCCGGCCGACTGCCAGGCCGCCATCGCGAGCAAGCTCGCTCCCACAATAGAAGCGGAGCACCGCCCAAATCCCGGGCCTATACCCAAACCCACCAGTCCCCCACACTTTTGGCTATTTCCCCCACCCCGCCCCAACCGCTACCCTTCGGAAAATCGTCATCACCGCCAAGGGATTTCATGGACCGGACTACCTTCAAACCACTTCTACTCACCCTCGCCCTGATCAGCGGCGCGCCCATGGCCCAGGCCGCCACCACCCTGGTCTACTGCTCCGAAGCCAGTCCCGCCGGGTTCGATCCCAGCCAATACACCAGCGGCACCGACTTCGATGCCTCGGCCGAAACCGTCTTCAACCGCCTCACCCAATTCAAGCGCGGCGGCACCGAAGTCGAGCCAGGGCTGGCGACAAGCTGGGACGTCTCCACCGACGGCCTGGCCTACACCTTTCACCTGCGTAACGGCGTGAAATTCCACACCACCGACTATTTCACCCCCACCCGCGACTTCAACGCCGACGACGTGCTGTTCACCTTCCAACGCCTGCTCGACCCCCAGCACCCGTTCCGCCAGGCCTACCCCACCGAGTCGCCGTACTTCACCGACATGGGCCTGAACACCACGATCAAAAGCGTCGAGAAAGTCGACGAACACACCGTGCGCTTCAACCTGAACAACGTCGATGCCGCCTTCGTACAGAACCTGGCGATGAGCTTCGCCTCCGTGCAGTCCGCCGAATACGCCGCGCAGTTGCTCAAGGAAGGCAAGGCCGGCGACCTCAACCAGAAGCCCGTCGGCACCGGCCCGTTCGTGTTCAAGCGCTACCAGAAGGATTCGCAGATCCGCTACGCCGCCAATACAGCGTACTGGAAGCCCGAGGACGTGAAGCTCGACAACCTGATCTTCTCGATCACCCCCGACGCCGCCGTGCGCCTGCAGAAGCTCAAGAAGAACGAGTGCCAGGTCAGCGGCTATCCACGCCCGGCCGACATCGAGGTGATGGAGCAGGACCCGAACCTGCAGGTGCTCAAGCAACCGGGTTTCAACCTCGGTTTCCTGGCCTACAACGTGACCCACCCGCCCCTGGACCAGCTCAAGGTTCGCCAGGCCCTGGACATGGCCATCGACAAGCCGGCGATCATCAAGGCCGTGTACCAGAGCGCCGGCCAACTGGCGCAGAACGCCCTGCCGCCGGCGCAATGGTCGTTCGACCCGAGCATCCAGGATGCGCCCCACGACGTGACTAAAGCCCGGGCGCTCCTTAAGGAAGCCGGGGTTGCGCCGGGTACTACCATCAATTTGTGGGCGATGACGGTGCAGCGCGCGTCCAACCCCAATGCACGGATGTCGGCACAGATGATCCAGCAGGATTGGGCCAAGATCGGGATCAAGGCGAACATCGTCAGCTACGAATGGGGCGAGTACATCAAGCGTGCAAAAAATGGCGAACATGACGCAATGATCTACGGCTGGACCGGCGACAACGGCGACCCGGACAACTGGCTGGGCGTGCTCTACAGCTGCGCGGCGGTCAAGGGCAGCAACTACGCCAAGTGGTGCGACCCCGCTTATGACCGGTTGATCCAGCAGGCCAAGGTCTCCACCGACCGCCAGCAACGCATCGACCTGTACCGCCAGGCGCAGAAGATCCTCAAGCAACAGGTGCCGATCACACCCATCGCCAACTCCACGGTCTTCCAGCCAATAAACAGGAAAGTGGTGGATTTCAAACTCAGTCCATTTGGGCTTACACCCTTCTACGGCGTGGGTTTGACGAAGTGATACCCGCCCCAAACCGGTGCGAAACGGCGTCGCGACGCACCGGCGAGGGGCGCGTTTGACGCCAAAAAAACGCCCGCAAACGGTCAACTGCGTCAGAAGTTACACGAATGCGACATTAAGGTACGTTCGTGCCACTGTTTCAGACTTGCGACCGCTCTGGATCTTGCATTGGGTATGGGGCCTGCATAAGTATCCGCAGGACGACTCACGAGGTCGCCCTCTAATCCAA
Source organism: Pseudomonas sp. MS646 (assembly GCF_036693845.1). Classification (NCBI taxonomy): domain Bacteria; kingdom Pseudomonadati; phylum Pseudomonadota; class Gammaproteobacteria; order Pseudomonadales; family Pseudomonadaceae; genus Pseudomonas; species Pseudomonas sp. MS646. The sequence continues at coordinate 971,652 of NZ_CP144763.1, read as the reverse complement.
AAATGACAACAAATCATGAGGCCAACATGCTTAAACACGCGGTCATTCCGTTTTTAGTCGGCGCAAGCCTATTAGCCAGCGCACCCTTCGCCCAAGCCGCGACTAACCTGGTGTTCTGCTCCGAAGGGAGCCCAGCCGGTTTTGACCCTGGTCAGTACACCACCGGAACCGACTTCGACGCCTCTGCTGAAACCATGTTCAACCGCCTGACCCAGTTCGAGCGCGGCGGCACCGCCGTGATTCCTGGCCTGGCGACCAAGTGGGATATTTCCGAAGACGGCCTGACCTACACCTTCCACCTGCGTGAAGGCGTCAAGTTCCATACCACCCCGTACTTCAAGCCGACCCGCGAATTCAACGCCGACGACGTGTTGTTCACCTTCAACCGGATGATCAACAAGGACGACCCGTTCCGTAAGGCGTACCCGACCGAATTCCCGTACTTCACCGACATGGGGATGGACACCAACATCACCCAGATCGATAAAGTCGACGACCACACCGTCAAGTTCACCCTCAAGGATGTGGACGCCGCGTTCATCCAGAACATGGCCATGAGCTTCGCCTCGATCCAGTCCGCCGAGTACGCCGCGCAGCTGCTCAAGGAAGGCAAGGCCAGCGACATCAACCAGAAGCCTGTCGGCACTGGTCCGTTCGTGTTCAAGAGCTACCAGAAAGACTCCAACATCCGCTACACCGGCAACAAGGACTACTGGAAGCCTGAAGATGTGAAGATCGACAACCTGATCTTCGCCATCACCACCGACCCATCGGTGCGTATCCAGAAGCTGAAGAAGAACGAGTGCCAGGTCACCCTCTTCCCACGCCCAGCCGACCTCAAGGCCCTGAAAGACGACAAGGCCCTGAAGATGCCCGACCAGGCCGGCTTCAACCTCGGCTACATCGCCTACAACGTGATGGACAAGATCAAGGGCAGCAACGAGCCGAACGTGCTCGCTGACCTGAAGGTCCGCCAGGCACTGGACATGGCGGTCAACAAGCCACAGATCATCGACTCGGTCTACCAGGGCGCCGGCCAGCTGGCGGTCAACGCCATGCCACCGACCCAGTGGTCCTACGACACCACCATCAAGGACGCCAAGTACGACCCTGAGAAAGCCAAGGCGCTGCTCAAGGAAGCCGGCGTCAAGGAAGGCACCAACATCACCCTGTGGGCGATGCCGGTCCAGCGTCCGTACAACCCGAACGCCAAGCTGATGGCCGAGATGCTGCAGTCCGACTGGAAGAAGATCGGCCTGAACGTCAACATCGTCAGCTACGAATGGGGCGAGTACATCAAGCGTTCCAAGGGCGGCGAGAACCAGGCGATGATCATCGGCTGGAGCGGTGACAACGGTGACCCGGACAACTGGCTCAACGTGCTGTTCGGCTGCGACTCGCTGGCCGGCAACAACTTCTCCAAATGGTGCGACAAGAAATTCGACGGTCTGGTCAAGGAAGCCAAGCGCACCACCGACCAGGCCAAGCGCACCGAACTGTACAAACAGGCACAACACGTCCTCAAGGATGCCGTGCCGATGACACCTATCGCCCACTCGACGGTGTATCAACCCATGCGCGCCAACGTGCAGGACTTCAAGATCAGCCCCTTTGGCTTGAATTCCTTCTACGGCGTCAGCGTCAGCAAATAAAGCGATCTGTGGCGAGGGAGCTTGCTCCCGCTGGGCCGGCCCGACGCTTCGGGCGTAACGGCCCCTTTTTAAAAGCGCAATGGCGGTGCACCCGCGACGTCATTGCGAGCGGAGCCAGCGCCCACGCCACACCGCTTTATGCCGAGACCCGGGAAATCGCCTACATCCAAAAGCACTGCGTACCACAGCAGATGGTTTAGGACGTGTCGCCTTTTCCCACAAGTCTTTCAGGCATTACGCATTTACCAGCACGTCCACGACTCCTACCGTCGGGGCTGGTCGGCTTGCGGATCCTGCGGCATTGCATCGCAATGGAATGAGCTCAGTGCTCCGGCTACGTCCCTGGAAGGACACCGGTCCACTGATAAACACCCCGAACGAGAGAGGGAGCGTCATGCGCCATACCTTGGTTTTATCCGCATTGCTGGCCGCGACATCCGCGGCGCAGGCCGCCGAAGGCAGCCTGGTGTTCTGTTCCGAAGGCAGCCCTGCCGGTTTCGACACCGCGCAGTACACCACCGCCACCGATAACGATGCCGCCGAACCGTTGTACAACCGCCTGGCCGAGTTTGAAAAAGGCGCGACCAACGTCGTACCTGGCCTTGCGACCCGATGGGATATTTCCGAAGACGGCCTGACGTACACCTTCCACCTGCGCGAAGGCGTGAAGTTCCATACCACCGACTACTTCACCCCGACCCGGGACTTCAACGCCGACGACGTGTTGTTCACCTTCAACCGCATGCTCGACCCCCAGCACCCGTTCCGCAAGGCCTACCCCACCGAGTTCCCGTACTTCAACGGGATGAGCCTGAACAAGAACATCGCCAAGGTCGAGAAAACCGGGCCGTTGACCGTGGTCATGACGCTCAACAGCGTCGACGCCGCGTTCATCCAGAACATCGCCATGAGTTTTGCCGCAATCCTGTCGGCCGAGTACGCCGACCAGTTGCTCAAGAGCGGCAAGCCGAGCGACATCAACCAGAAGCCGATCGGCACCGGGCCGTTCGAGTTCAAGAGTTACCAGAAAGATTCCAACATCCGCTACGTCGCCAACACACAATACTGGGCGCCGGAGCGGGTCAAGTTGAAGAACCTGATCTTCTCCATCAACACCGACCCTTCGGTGCGGGTGCAGAAGCTCAAGGCCAACGAGTGCCAGGTCACCCTGCATCCACGCCCGGCCGATGTACCGGCGCTGAAGAACGACCCCAAGCTGCAACTGATCGAGAAGCCCGGCTTCAACCTCGGCTACATCGCCTACAACACCCGCCACAAACCGTTCGACCAGGTCGAGGTGCGGCGTGCGCTGGACATGGCGGTGAACAAGCAAGGCATCCTCAATGCCGTGTACCAGGGTGCGGGGCAACTGGCGGTCAACGCCATGCCGCCGACCCAGTGGTCCTACGACGACACCATCAAGGACGCCGCCTACGACCCGGAAAAAGCCAAGGAGTTGCTCAAGGCCGCCGGGGTCAAGGAAGGCACCGAGATCACCCTCTGGGCCATGCCCGTGCAACGCCCCTACAACCCCAACGCCAAACTGATGGCCGAGATGCTCCAGGCCGACTGGGCGAAGATCGGCCTGAAGGTGAAGATCGTCAGCTACGAATGGGGCGAGTACATCAAGCGCACCAAGAACGGCGAGCACGACGTCAGCCTGATCGGCTGGACCGGCGACAACGGTGACCCCGACAACTGGCTGGGCACGCTGTACAGCTGCGACGCCATTGGCGGCAACAACTACTCCATGTGGTGTGACCAGGATTACGACAAACTGATCAAGCAGGCCAAGGTCGTCACCGACCGTGAGCAGCGCACCGTGCTCTACAAACAGGCCCAGCAGTTGCTCAAGCAGCAAGTGCCGATCACCCCTGTTGCCCACTCGACGGTCAACCAGCCGCTGAGTGCCAAAGTCGAAGGGTTCAAGGTCAGCCCCTTCGGTCGCAACGTGTTCTCGGGCGTCAGCCTGAACCCATAACCGATTAGCCATGCCACGAGGGCCCCCACGGGGGCTCTTGCGCAGGCGTCTTGCCTGAATTCGTCGATTTGGCGTCATGCAAACGTTTGCCAGGCATGAATGAGCTGTAAACCCAAGCCGTATCACCCAAAAAGACCGGCATAAATAAAGAAAGAAAAAAGGAGCTTCACCCATGAAATTGAGCAGCACCGCGTTACTGGCCCTGGCCATCAGCAGCGTGACCGCGACGGCGTATGCCGAGTCGCAAAGCCAGGCGGTCACCCCGGTGACCCTCAAGACCAGCAGTGAACAAAGCGAAGCCAAGGGGTTCATCGATGGGCAATCAGTGACCGGGTCGACCCGTAACTGGTACGCCAACGAGCAATTCAAGCGGGGGGCGAAACTCACCTATCGCAAGAACGGCGAAGCCCGTGAAACCGACCGCCGTATCAACTGGTTGCAAGGCACCATCATCAAGTACAACTCGGGCTTCACCGAAGGCACCGTCGGCTTCAGCACCGAACTGGCCGCCTACAACGCCATCGCCCTGGACCAGGATCGCAAGGACCTGGCCTCCAACAATGGCGGCGCACCGACCACCCGTCCGGGCGCCGGCAACAACCGTACCCTGACCCGCGAAGGCGGCGACGCCGTCGGCCAGTGGAGCAAACTGGGCCTGGCCAACGTCAAGGCCCGCGTGTCGAACACCACCCTGACCGCCGGCCGCCAGAACTTCAGCAGCCCGATGGTCGACGTGATCGGCAACCGTGCCCTGCCCTCCAGCTTCCAGGGCGTGAGCCTGCACAGCGAGGAGTTCGAGAACCTCGGCTTCGACATCGCCACCTTCGACCGCAACTCGCCACGTACCGAAGAGAGCCTGCGCAAGTTCCGCTCCGAATACGGCGACAGCAGCGTTGAAACCGATCACGTCAACACCGCCGGTATCACCTACCAGCCTCTGGCCAGCCTGAAGACCAGCCTCTGGGCGACCCAGGCCGAAGACATGTGGAACCAGTACTACTTCGGCGCCACCCATGAACTGGGCGACAGCTCGGTGCTGAGCCTGACCACCGGCCTGAACTACTACAAGACCGTGGACTCGGGCAAAAGCAAACTGGGCGATATCGACAACGACACCTACTCCCTGTCGTTCGGCCTGACCCACCAGGCCCACAGCCTGACGTTCTCGTACCAGGAAGTGAACGGCAACGAGTACTTCGACTACCTGCATGAAACCAACGGCATCTACCTGGCCAACTCCCTGCTGTCGGACTTCAACGGCCCGAACGAGAAGTCCTTCCAGATCGCCTATGGCCTGAACATGGCTGAATACGGCGTGCCAGGCCTGAAGTTCAACATCTACCAGGCCCGCGGCTGGGGCATCGACGGCACCCACTACAACAGCACCGGCTACAGCGATGTGAAAGCGATGGACGGCGAGCACCACTACGAATACGGCGTCGGTGCTTCCTACGCCGTACAGAGTGGCCCGCTCAAGGCCACCGCGATCCGGGCGACCTACACTGCACACCGGGCCAGCGAAAACCAGGCCGACGGCAGCCTCAACGAGTTCCGCCTGGTGACCACCATCCCGTTCAACATTCTCTAACGCTCCACCGGACGGTCGACTCACGAGGTCGGCCGTCCGGCTTTTGCCATTAACCGATTGCAGAGGATTGACGATGAACATGATTCCCCTACGTGCAGCCATCGCCGCCGCGCTGCTGAGCGTCGCCGTCGGCGCCACGGCCAAGCCCCTGGTGGTTTGCACAGAAGCCAGCCCGGAAGGCTTCGACATGGTCCAGTACACGACTGCAGTCACAGGCGACGCGGTGTCCGAAACCATCTTCAATCGTCTGGTGGGCTTCAAGCCCGGCACTACCGAAGTGATTCCCTCGCTGGCAGATACCTGGGAAATCAGTGACGACGGCCTGACGTACACCTTCCACCTGCGCAAAGGCGTCAAGTTCCACACCACGGACTACTTCAAGCCGACCCGCGACATGAACGCCGACGACGTGGTCTGGAGCTTCCAGCGCCAACTGGACCCCAATCACCCGTGGCACAAACTGTCGAGCGTGGGCTTCCCCTACTTTGAAAGCATGGGCTTCAGGGAACTGCTGAAGAATGTCGAGAAGGTCGACGAGCACACGGTCAAGTTCACCCTGACCCGCCGCGAAGCACCGTTCCTGGCCGACATCGCCATGGCCTTCTCTTCGATCTACCCGGCCGAATACGCCGACCAATTGCTCAAGGCCGGCAAGACCGGCGACCTCAACAGCAAGCCAATCGGCACCGGCCCGTTCGTCTTCCAGCGCTACAACAAGGACGCTCAGGTTCGCTTCAAGGCCAACCCGGACTACTTCCTCGGCAAGCCGCCGGCGGACGCGCTGGTATTGGCCATCGCCACCGACAATAACGTGCGCATGCAGAAGCTCAAGACCAACGAGTGCCAGGTCGCGCTGTACCCCAAGCCCGATGACATCCCGAACATCAAGAAAGACCCGAACCTGAAGGTCACCGAGCTGGACGCGATGACCGTGTCCTACGTGGCCATGAACACCAGCCACAAGTACATGAGCGACGTGCGGGTGCGCCAGGCCATCGACCTGGCCTTCGACAAGGAAGCCTACGTCAATGCGCTGTTCGGCAAGGGCAACGCCACCGTGGCGGTCAACCCGTACCCACCGACCCTGCTAGGCTTCAACCATGAGTTGAAGAACCCGCCTCGTGACCTGGACAAGGCCCGCCAGTTGCTCAAGGAAGCCGGCGTGCCGGAAGGCACCGTGTTCACTCTGTTTACCCGCAACGGCGGCGGCCCGACCAACCCCAACCCGATGCTCGGTGCGCAGATGATGCAGGCGGACCTGGCGAAGGTCGGGATCAAGGTCGACATTCGCGTGATGGAATGGGGCGAAATGCTCAAGCGCGCGAAAAACGGCGAGCACGACATGGTTTCCGCCGGATGGGCGGGCGACAACGGCGACCCGGATAACTTCCTGACGCCTATGCTCAGTTGCGAGGCGGCCAAGAACGGCGAAAACTATGCACGCTGGTGCAACGAGAAATTCCAGGCACTGATCGATCAGGCCCGCGCCTCGGTGAACCCTGAGGAGCGCATCAAGCTCTATGAACAGGCCCAGGTGATTTTCAACCAGGACCAGCCATGGATCAGCATGGCCCACACCCGGATGTTCACGGCAATGCGCAACAACGTAGAGGGCTATGTGATTAGCCCGCTCACCACCAACAACTTCGCCACTACCCAGGTGAAGTAGATAAGAAAACGCCCGGCATCGCTTACCAAGCGGCGCCGGGCACGCCTAACCGGCTGATGAGGTACACCTTAAGATGTTTAGTTTTATTGCCCGCCGACTGGGATTACTGATCCCCACGTTCTTCGGCATCACCCTGCTGACCTTCGCGTTGATTCGCATGATCCCCGGCGACCCCGTGGAAGTGATGATGGGCGAACGTCGGGTCGATCCCGAAATGCATGCTCAGGCAATGGAACGCCTTGGCCTCAACAAGCCGCTGTATGCCCAGTACCTGGACTACATCGGCAAATTGGCCCACGGCGACCTCGGCGAATCGCTGCGCACCCGTGAAAGCGTATGGACCGAGTTCAGCTCCCTGTTTCCCGCGACCCTGGAACTGTCCATGGCCGCCCTGTTGTTCGCCGGTATCCTGGGCCTGCTGGCCGGGGTGATCGCGGCACTCAAGCGAGGGTCCCTGTTCGACCACGGGGTGATGGGCATCTCCCTGGCGGGTTATTCGATGCCGATCTTCTGGTGGGGCCTGATCCTGATCATGTTCTTCTCGGTGAGCCTGGGCTGGACCCCGGTGTCGGGCCGGATCGACTTGCTCTACGACATCGAGCCCAAAACCGGCTTCATGCTGATCGACACCCTGCTCGCCGATGAGCCGGGCGCCTTCCTCGATGCCCTGCACCACCTGATCCTGCCGGCCATCGTGCTGGGCACCATCCCGCTGGCGGTGATCGCCCGCATGACCCGCTCCTCGATGCTCGAAGTGCTGCGCGAGGACTACATCCGCACCGCCAAGGCCAAAGGCCTGTCGCCGTCGCGGGTGGTGTTCGTGCATGGCCTGCGCAACGCACTGATCCCGGTGCTGACCGTGGTCGGCCTGCAAGTCGGCACCCTGCTGGCCGGTGCGGTGCTGACCGAAACGATCTTCTCCTGGCCGGGTATCGGCAAGTGGCTGATCGAAGCCATCGGCGCCCGGGACTATCCCGTGGTGCAGAACGGCATCCTGTTAATCGCCTGCCTGGTGATTCTGGTCAACTTCGTCGTGGACATCCTCTACGGCTTTGCCAACCCACGCATCCGTCACCAGCGCTGAGATCAAATCCATGAGTACTCCAACTCCTTCGGTAGCAGTCGATCAAAGCCTGCTGTACCCGTCCCCGTACAAAGAATTCTGGCAGGCGTTTTCCCGTAACAAGGGCGCCGTGGCCGGGCTGCTGTTCATGATCCTGATCGTGTTCTGTGCGATCTTCGCGCCCTGGGTCGCACCCCATGACCCGAGCGAGCAGTACCGCGACTTCCTGCTGACGCCGCCGGCCTGGCTCGAAGGCGGCCAGATGCAGTTCCTGCTCGGCACCGACGAACTGGGCCGCGACCTGCTCTCGCGCCTGATCCAGGGCTCGCGCCTGTCGCTGCTGATCGGCTTGTCGTCGGTGGTGATGTCGCTGATCCCGGGCATCCTGCTGGGCCTGTTCGCCGGGTTCTTCCCGCGCATCCTCGGCCCGACCATCATGCGCCTGATGGACATCATGCTGGCCCTGCCTTCGCTGCTGCTGGCCGTGGCGATCGTCGCCATCCTCGGCCCAGGCCTGATCAACACCGTGATCGCTATCGCCATCGTGTCGCTGCCGTCCTATGTGCGCCTGACCCGCGCAGCGGTGATGGGTGAACTGAACCGCGACTACGTGACCGCTGCCCGCCTGGCCGGTGCCGGCCTGCCGCGCCTGATGTTCATCACCGTGCTGCCCAACTGCATGGCGCCGCTGATCGTGCAGGCGACCTTGAGCTTTTCCTCGGCGATCCTCGACGCCGCCGCCCTGGGCTTCCTCGGTCTCGGCGTCCAGCCGCCGACTCCGGAGTGGGGCACCATGCTGGCCTCGGCCCGCGACTACATCGAACGCGCCTGGTGGGTGGTGAGCCTGCCTGGCCTGACCATTTTGCTCAGCGTGCTGGCAATCAACCTGATGGGCGACGGGCTGCGCGATGCGCTGGACCCGAAACTCAAGAATGCCGCCTGAGGAGATTCCCATGTCACTGTTAGAAATCAAGAATCTCAACGTCCGCTTCGGCGACGCCACGGCCGTGCCGGTGGTCGACGGCCTGGACCTGAGCGTGGAAAAAGGCGAAGTGCTGGCGATCGTCGGCGAGTCGGGCTCGGGTAAATCCGTGACCATGATGGCGCTGATGGGCCTGATCGAGCACCCCGGCATCGTCACCGCCGACGCGCTGAACTTCGACGGCAAGAACATGCTCAAGCTGAGCGCTCGCCAGCGTCGGCAGATCGTCGGCAAGGACCTGGCAATGGTCTTCCAGGACCCGATGACCGCGCTCAACCCCAGCTACACCGTGGGCTTCCAGATCGAAGAAGTGCTGCGCCTGCACCTGAAAATGTCCGGCAAGGCTGCCCGCAAGCGTGCCATCGAGTTGCTGGAAAAAGTCGAGATCCCCGGCGCCGCCAGCCGCATGGACGCCTACCCTCATCAGTTGTCCGGTGGCATGAGCCAACGCGTGGCAATCGCCATGGCCATTGCCGGCGAGCCAAAGCTGCTGATCGCCGACGAACCGACCACCGCCCTGGACGTGACCATCCAGGCGCAGATCATGGACCTGCTGCTGGCCCTGCAAAAAGAGCAGGACATGGGCCTGGTGCTGATCACCCACGACCTCGCCGTGGTGGCCGAGACCGCCCAGCGCGTGTGCGTGATGTACGCCGGCCAGGCCGTGGAAGTGGGCAAGGTGCCGGAGCTGTTCGACATCCCGGCACACCCCTACAGCGAAGCATTGCTGGCGGCGATTCCCGAGCACAGCATGGGCGCCGAGCGGCTGGCGACATTGCCAGGCATCGTTCCCGGCCGCTACGACCGCCCGCAAGGCTGCCTGCTGTCGCCGCGCTGCCCCTACGTGCAGGAAAACTGCCGCCAACAACGCCCGGCCCTTGACCCGAAAACCGCCAGCCTCGCCCGCTGCTTCTACCCGTTGAACCAGGAGGTGGCGTGATGGCCGTCGTACTTACCGCCCGTGACCTGACCCGTCATTACGAAGTGTCCCGTGGCATGTTCAAGGGCCATGCGACCGTGCGCGCCCTCAACGGTGTGTCGTTCGAACTCGAGGCCGGCAAGACCCTGGCCGTGGTGGGCGAATCCGGTTGCGGCAAATCCACCCTCGCCCGGGCCCTGACGTTGATCGAAGAGCCGTCCTCTGGCTCCCTGAAGATCGCTGGCCAGGAAGTGGCCGGCGCCAACAAGGCCGAGCGCAAGCAGTTGCGCAAAGACGTGCAGATGGTGTTCCAGAGCCCGTACGCGTCGCTCAACCCTCGGCAGAAAGTCGGCGACCAACTGGCCGAGCCGCTGCTCATCAACACCAGCTTGTCGGCCACCGAGCGTCGGGAAAAAGTCCAGGCCATGATGAAGCAGGTGGGTCTGCGCCCCGAGCACTACCAGCGCTACCCGCACATGTTCTCCGGCGGCCAGCGCCAGCGCATCGCCCTGGCCCGCGCCATGATGCTGCAACCCAAGGTGCTGGTGGCGGACGAACCGACCTCGGCGCTGGACGTCTCGATCCAGGCCCAGGTGCTGAACCTGTTCATGGACCTGCAGCAGGAGTTCAACACCGCCTACGTGTTCATCTCCCACAACCTGGCAGTGGTCCAGCACGTGGCCGATGACGTGATGGTGATGTACCTCGGTCGTCCGGTGGAAATGGGGCCCAACGAAAACATCTACAGCCGCCCGCTGCACCCGTACACCCAGGCGCTGCTGTCGGCCACCCCGACCATCCACCCGGACCCGAACAAGCCCAAGATCAAGATCGTCGGCGAACTGCCCAACCCGCTCAACCCACCGCCCGGCTGCGCCTTCCACAAGCGCTGCCCGTATGCCACCGAGCGCTGCAAGACCGAAGAACCGGCCCTGCGTCCGCTCGATAACCGGCTGGTGGCGTGTCACTACGCCGAGCAGTTCCTCGAAGGTGCGGCGTAAGGCTGAAAGGCTGCAAAGCACTTAAGGCAGAAAAACACTTGTGGCGAGGGAGCTTGCTCCCGCTGGGCCGCGAAGCGGACCCTCTCTTGGGCCTTCTGCGCCCAAAGCGCCGGGCCGGTCCAGCGGGAGCAAGCTCCCTCGCCACAGAAGTAAATCTTCGCCTTGAGTAGTGCACCTTGCATGAAAAAACCCTCCAGCCCCGACTGAGTCTCAGTTTGGGCTGGCGGGGTTTTCTTTTTTCGGGAACGCCCATACAACGTTGCATGACAACCGCCATACCGGCTCACTCGTGCCGTGCTTCACCACTAAACTGCGAGAACCATGAATATCCAAAGGAGCAAGACATTGAACAAGGAACTTCCAACAGACTTTGAGCACTTCGTCGAGATACTGACGCGCTTGAGCAACAAGAACGGCTTGACCCTGGGCCGGCTAAATCGCCAGGAACTGGCGGTAATACTTTTGTACATCAGCTGCGCGCTCAAGCCCGGCGAACGCTATAGCGAACGTGAAGCCACCGCGCGGCTGGATCAATGGGAAACCCAATACGCCCCCATGCTGCGAAGCGATGTGGTGGAGCTGCGGCGTACGCTGATTGATGGCAACTATTGGATGCGAGAACCCGAAGGACGCGGTTATGAACTCGACGCGACCATTGTCGGCCATCCGTTGTTCATCCGGCTCGGTGAGGAGCGTCTGGAAAGGCGCATAGCCGAACAACTGTTAGCGGCTGCCCGCGCCCGCGAAGAACGCAAGAGAGCGGCGTTGCAAGGTTCCCCCCGCTAAGCGTGTGACAAAGGATCAGGGAGGGGAGCTGGCGTTCTCCTCCCCGGATCGCACCTATTGCACTCTGACAAACACGGCCTGCTCGGCAAGCGAACTCTGCGCATCCGCAGTGTGAAGCTCGGGAGCCCATCGGACAAAATTGCTCAGCACCCGTCCCTGCCCGTTACCGGGCAGCAGCAGGTGCATGTAAAGCCCGCTATCAGACGAAGGGGCGACAACATTATCGGCGAACACGCGAAGGACCGGCTGACATAAAACGATGCCGCAAGCCCCCAACCGTGAATTGCGCGACAGCAGATAGTTGTCGTGACTGTCGAGTAGTGGGGTCTGGGCAAGTAATGTCGCGACGCGGTCATACAGCGCAGTCTCGCTGCAACGGTCGACATCATCGATCGCAATCAGTCGGGAGCCTTCCTTGACGACGTGTTGCCAAACAAATCGACTGCCCTGAAGAATGCTCGAAGCGTGCTTCAAAAAGGCCACGATCCAGCCGACGTCCGGATCGCTGCCATTGACGATACCCTCGGGCCAGCTCAGCGCTGTTTGCGTCTGCTCCCCCGTGTGCACCAGCATTGCCCCGATATTCTGCGGATCCAGCCACGCGGCCACGGCCCGCAAGCGTGCTTCAGCAGCCTTGAAGTGCGTCGCCGATTCCATTGATAACCTGGACTGCGGCACGGCAGGACTTTGCGCCGGCAAATGGGCACTGAACCTGAAGCGGTCGACGATTGAGGCAGGCAACTCAACCTCATCGCCATGCAACAGCTGATGCTTGACTGCCGCATTGAAGCCGTCCAGATACCCGAGGATATTACTCTGCTCCATTCCCTGGCGATGCAAATAAAACAGACTCCATTGCTCAAAGCCGAACTGTGGCAACCACGTGGAGTTTTGTGCGGTAAGAAAAAACCGCTCGGTAATGGATGCAGCCAGTTCGCTGTCCATCGTATCGTGCGCCCAGTCGAAGCCCGACCCGGTGATGCCATACTTCTCCCGATCATTCCAGATGGGTGTCAGCGGGTCGCAATACCACACCTGCGCTCGGAAGGTGTCCGGCCGAAAGGTTTCGATGAAGTCCAGGCTCTCTTGCACCGTGTCGATGGTTTCCCCTGGAAAGCCAATGATGAACGAGGCGTGCGTCGCAATGCCCACCGAGCGGAATGCACTAATGGCCTGTTCATAGTTCTTGCGACGTGACGTCTTGCGCATCAATGCAAGCATCTTATCGGAGGCAGACTCGATCCCCAGAAAAACGCCTTCGCACCCTGCGCGCGCCATCAGTTCGATGGTTTCCGGGTCGCCCTGATCAGAGCGATAGAAGGAGTTCCACTTAAAGTTGTACTGGTTGTCGATCATCATCTGCATGATTTCTCGGAAGCGCTGCTTGGGCACATTGAATGTGTCATCCAGGAACGTCAGCGTATCCACGGTGCCGATCGCCTTCACCGCGTCCAGTTCGCGTTCTACATCGCGGGTGGACAAGTAGCGGTACTTACCGGCCCGCTGGGGAAAACCGCAGAATGCACAGGAGTATGGGCACGACTTAGCTGTACGCGTGGACAAAAAACGTCCGATGCCGCGCGGTTCGAACAACTTGTAATTGACGAAGTTTTCCTTCAGCTCGTTGTATTCCGGCTCATCCGCACCGAACACCCACGTATCACCGTCCCATACCGCCGTGCGGCTCAAGCCGATGACTGAACGGTTCTGGTTGAGTGCCTCCAGTACCTGGCGAAGTGTGTCCTCCCCTTCATTGCTGTTGATATAGATATCACAACCAAGAACACTCAAGTAGTCACCGAGCAGCTCGCGATCATGGGCCTTGAACAGACCGCTGATATAGGGCCCGCCGATGATGATCTGCACCTCAGGGGCAAAGGAGCGCACAAAGTCCACAATCTCCTGCACCGGATGGGGCATGACATAGAGGGTCGTGGTGATGACCACCGCGTTGATCGTCCCGGATGTCAGTTTTTGCGCCAGAACGTCCTTCTCTTTCTGAAAAAGGTTGACGTAGTCAAAGGCAATACCGTGCTTGTCTAGATAGGTCCCCAACACCATCACAACCGGCCATAGAAAGTCGGCATTGTTCAGGTCCAGGTCAGCTAGCCCCTGCAATTCACGCGTCTTGTTCAGCACGCCCAATGCATGAAACCGCGAACCCTCATAATTGACAAACGCCAAGCGCAGATCCCGTTTCGCTGCCGCTTCAGGTGCAAGTTGATCGAGCATCTGACAGTAGTCGTCAAACGAGAAATCATTGAAGCCGATGATCATGCTTTTTTTAATGGGCATCGGGTCATTCCTCCCTGGAATGGAACGAGCAAATACTCGCGTTTCTACTGCTTGATGGCTTCAGCCGTGGGACGTGGCCCAACGTCGCGTGTCCGGAATGAAGTCCGCGATGTTGGTATAGGCCCCAGCCTCCATACATTTGTCGACGAATAGTTGGCCCACCACAAGATCCAGGACACCCAACCCAAATGGCGAGAAAATCAGCGGACGCGAACGGTTGATCAAGCGCGGGTTCTTCAGGACTTGCGCGAGCGTGCCGTGCACAAATGAGCGATCGCCGTACTTCTGTTCCGCCAGATGGGGGGAAGTATTGGCTTTCATACAATGTTCCACATCATCGAATAGGTTGAACGCATGCCAGATGATGTCCGGGCTGATATCGCGTAGCGAGACATTCAGAATGATCTGTCCCGGCGCAAAGACATCGTCTCCCGATACATAAGGCGTGCCTGCGTTGGTGGCGAAAACAACGATATCGGCAGCATTGATAGCAGACTTCCAGTTCTCGACAAAACGCGCTTCCTGGCCTGTCCCGGCCTCTATGTGATGACGAAGCTCAGCGGCCGCCCCCGCGTCCAGATCACAGACATTTACCTGACCGAACCTCCAGCCATCGGCCATGAAAAAATCAAAGATTGCGCGGGAAATCACCCCGGCGCCGACGAATGTAATTTTTACCGCCTTCTTCGGATCCGCCACCAGCGCCCTTGCAGCGAGCACTGCAGACGCCGCGGTTCTGGCCGCACTGATTTGCGAGGCTTCAAGGCATGCCACCGGGTAACCCGTTTCGTAATCGTTGAGCAACAGGACGGCCGAGGCACGCTGTAGATTTTGCTCAATGTTCTTCGGATAACTGGCAATCCACTTGATGCCAGAAATGGGCGTGTCGTTGGCAATGGCAGCCGGCAAAGCGATGATCCGATCCGATTGGCGTTCTTCAAATCTCAGGAAATAACTGTCGGGGTTGTTGGTCAGGCCGGCATCGTGCTGCAAGTAGGTTTCTTCGACCAGACGCAGAATGTCCTCGCGCAACGAAGGCATCAGATTGGCGATCTGCGCGCCGGAAACGACGGTCAATGCATGGGACGACAGGTGTAGGGAGTCTTTCATGGAAGGTCTCATTGAATGGCATCGTGTTGTAAAACCTCTGTGTCGCGAGCGCTTCCTTCGGCCTCCAGGAGACTGAATTGATCTAACGTTTCGTTCAGCAGATGTTTTAGTTTCAGCATGTTTTCAGGCGAGATTCTGTCGGCCTGGTACTGCAGCTTGATAAAGCAATGATCAGTCGTGACAGGTACCCACAAAAATAGCGGCCACGGCTGATAGTCGGGTAGCTGGACCTGGGAGACAGCGACACCTTCAAGATCCCAACTTTCAAACGGGCTTTCGGCACCGATATGAACAGGCAGGCTTTGTCTGATTTCGGATTCGGCCATGATTTCACCGATAGAAAGACCGACACTGTCGAAGGTTTCGTAGAGTGAGTCGGCGACATTAAGGATGTGAGCCTGCAACGACAATTTCGAGTCAACGCGTATTCGCAATGGAATGCGCGCTGACAAGTAGGCGACGACAGTCTGCGTGCCTTCCATCCAACGCGGCGTCACATTGGTCTGGATCAAGAAATCGTCCGTCGCGCAAAAATGTGCGAGAGCGATAGACGCCGCCGCGGTGTAAACCACAAAAGGCGTTACATCCAACGTATTACAAAGTCGGTTGATGGCCCCATGAATCTCCACACCGGGGGTCATTACATCGAAGATCGACTTGGCTTGCGCGCTCTCGCCGATGAGCAAACCCGGAATCAGCGGGATCTTCGCGTCCTTGAGATAGTGTCGCCAGAACAGCGCCTGACGCTGATGCTCATCCTGCTCCAACGGCGTTGCCAGCGTTTCATGATCGAAAGTGAGCGGCTCCAGCAACGGTTCCGGCGCGGCGGATATCAAACCGTTGTAGGCGGTCGCCAGATCGTCGAGGATGACCTCCAGCGACCATGAGTCGACAACGATGTGGTGAATGATCAGTGCAAACAGGCAACGATCCTGCCCGAGCTTTTTCAGATAGGCCCTGAACGGTATATCCACCTTCAGATCGAGCGGCCGTCGGCACAAGTTCTCGATACAGTCTTCCAGTCTGGACAACTCGAACGGTTCACCATCGACGCTCAGTACGTCAGTTACCTCGGTTGCGGGAAACCGTCGAGGGCCTTCTTCCGTTTCGTAGAAGTGGGACCGCAGTTGTTCGTGACGATTGACCACCGCGTCCACTGCTCGGCTGAACTGCGCGATGTTCAATGGCCCGTCCAGTACAAACCCAATGCTCACGCAGGCCGTTTCCGCGAGGTCGTAGGCGCTGGACGCGCTCCAATAATAGCGTTGGTATGGGTTCAGTCCTTTGCCCGCCATTACCTACCCCTCCATCAGACAGGCCATTTTTGCCAGTGTCGGAGCGCCAAACACGCGCTTGAGATTGATTTGAATACCACTGCGTTTCATCAGCGCGACGAGACGCATCGCCAAGAGGGAGTTACCACCCAACGCAAAGAAATTCGCCTCACGGTTTTCAATCGGACGCCCTAGAATCTGTGCCCAGATCAGCGCCAGGGTTTCTTCCTGAGGGGTCATTGCCTCCGGGGCCCCGCCCTCCTCCACCAAGTCGCCCAACTGCGCGATCAACGCTGCCCGATCGACTTTACCCGCCGGATTGCGCGGCAGTTCATTCAGAACGACGATCCGCGCAGGCATGAAGTAAGCGGGCAACTCGGCGCTGATCCGGGCCCTCAGCTCAGGCTCCAGCCGCCCATCGTCAGCCTTGTCAGACGGCGTCACAAAAAGCGAGATCCTCACGCCCGAAGTGCCGGCATCGACGCAACAAGCGTGGCAGCTTCTAATCAGCCGCGAAGCCATGGCACAGGCCTCGATCTCGGCCAGCTCGACACGGTTTCCGTTGATCTTAACCAGATCGTCCTTGCGTCCCTCGAACAGGATGCCTGCGTTCACATCGCGCCTGGCGAAATCCCCGGTTCGAAAGCTCAAGCTGTCGTCGCCGGCCAAGCCACGGATAAACCGCGCATCGCTCAGGTCCGGATTGCCCAGATAGCCCAAGGCAACACTCACTCCGCTGATGTAGATCTCGCCGAGTTCGCCATCCGGAACGTCCTCCAGCGCTTCGTCAAGGAGGCGTACCGTGACGTTGGAGATCGCTTGGCCAATATCCGCCGGAGAGGTGTCGAGAGAGCACAACTTCACCGTTGTAGCGACCGTCGCCTCAGAAGGCCCATAGGCATTGATCAAACGGATCTTGCTCGCCCAGTTGACAATGACTTCCTTGTTGCACCTCTCGCCGGCCACGATCAATGTACTCAGGCTGATCGGTAACTCGGACGGCAGCAACGACACCAGTGACGGAGGCAACGTGGCGACATCGATGCGACGATTGCACAGCAGGTTTTGCAGATTGTCGAAATCTCGCAGCTCGTGGTCAGCCACGGCAACCAGACAGCCACCTGCAAACAGGGTCATGGTGATTTCGGCAATGATCGCGTCGAAACAGACCGGGGAAAACATCAGCACCCGACTGCCCTGCGTAATGCCATATGTCAGCGCATGATGGGCAAGGTTAGGGATGCCCCGGTGCGAAACCATCACCCCTTTCGGTTGCCCAGTAGAGCCCGAAGTGAAAATGATGTACGCCAGGTCTTGTGGTGCTATCCGCGGTTGTTCGAAGTGCAGGGACTGCGCCGTATCCCGAGCCTGGCCGAGGGTCACGACCTTTTCAGCGACCAGGGCAGGATTGTTGTCAACGATGTACCCATCAGGGACCAGAACCAGCTTCGCATTGGCAGCGTCCAGCTGTACGGACAAGCGGGCTGGGGCGGCGTCCAGGTCCATGAGGATGAACGCTGCGCCACTCTTCATGACACCTAGCAAGGCCACCAATAGATCCTTGCCGCGCGGACAACCGATGACCACTACCGCGCCTGCACCAATCGCGTTGTGTGCCAGGTAGGCCGCGATTCGCTGACTGTCGGTGTCCACTTCGCCATAGGTATACAGAACACCGCCATCATCTATGGCGGGTTCTCCTTTGAAATCGTGACTAACGCGGGCCCACTGATCGAGAAATATCTGTGTTTGCGCAGCGCCGCTCGGGGGGAATTGAAGTTGTGACAAGCTAGGTTCCTTCTGCTCTGAGAAAACATCAACCAACGCACCGCCGAGACTCAACCCACCATCGCGTGTTGATACATCTGGCTACCAAAGTTGGCGTCACACCACTTATCCGAGTAGATCGTTTCGAGATACCGCTCACCCATATCGGGGCTGATCACGACAACTTCGTCGCCCGCCGGAATCTGTTTCCTCAGGCGCTTGACCGCAACCAGTACGGTCCCCGTGGACCCCCCGAGTAGCAGTCCGTAGTCCAGCGCAACACTGCGACACATGCGGATCGTCTCGACCTCATCAACGAACTCGATATGCTCGACTAGATCCCGCTCGAGAATTTCCGGGCGCCGACTCGTCCCCAAACCGGGAATGAGCCTCTTCTTGGGCACCTCCTGAAAGTTGATCGAACCCACGGTATCGACGGCAATCAGTTTTACCTCTGGCGCTTTTTCACGCAGATATCGCGCGCAGCCGATAAGCGTCCCGGTGGTACCGGCACCGACAAACAACCATTTGCAGTTGGGGTGCTGCTGCAGGATTTCCGGCGCAGTCCGGTTGTAGTGCGCCAGTGGGTTGGCCGGGTTGGCGTACTGGTTGGTCCAGAAATACCTCGGATCCTGACGGATCATTTCCTGAATCAGCGCAATGCGCGCCCCGAGAAAACCGCCATTTCGGTCGCGGGTGTCACAGACAATGACTTCGGCGCCGTAAGCCTTCATCAGGTTGACACTGACCTGATTGACGTTGGTATCGGTTATGCAGGTAAACGGATAACCGCGCTGCGCACAAATCATCGATAACGCAACACCGAGGTTTCCCGAGCTGGACTCGATTACTTTTCGTCCGGGCGAAAGTAGGCCCAGACGCTCACTTTCTTCGATCAGCGATATTGCAGTCTTGAGTTTTATCGACCCGGCCGGATTCAACCCTTCTATCTTCAGGTAGACCGGCACGTCGCCAATGAAGTTAGCCAGCTTGTGATACTGATTCGCACTGTAAATTTGCATCATGCTCAAGGTATCCATTTCCAAGAGAAGATATTTGACGCGAATGGAAAACAATCCTTTGTTGAAGATCGACCATTTGCGCAACGCAGAACTTTTCGGGGTTGAAATTGAGTTCGATCAGAAAATCATCTGCCGGAACCAGACCGAGAACCAAAGGAAACTCCGACTTCTCGATCCACTGCAGATTACTGAGGCGGTAGCGATCACCGACCGGCAAGTTGTCCTGAAGCTCGAAGTTTTCGACCACGAGAACGGTATTGAACAACGCCTCCAGACCAAGTCCGGTAGCACTCCGGAAATGACTCATCGAGACATGCCCTTCGTCCTGCAGGGCTGCACTGCTGCGCTGCAACTGCCGAAGGGCCTCGGCGGCGAACGGCGCCTGTGCATCGACCTTGCACGGGACGATGGAAGTCATCAGCCCGATGATGTCTTGGGAGCCCTCAAGGTCGACAGGCCGTCCCGAAATAGCCCAGCCGAAGATGGGTGTGAAGCTCTGGGTGTTATCGGCCAGGATCTGTGCCCAGATACGCTGGAAGAGAACCGCAACGGTCACACCCAGCCCGGCGCAGAATCGCTCGATGCAACCCGAAAGGTCACGTCCGAGGGTAAACCGGTAGACGTTGTGATCTGCACGCGAGGACGGCTGATAGGCAACCGGACTGGTAAACAGACTGGGCTTTGCGTCCGCCAGATAATGTCGCCAGAACGGACGATTTTCCCGCGCCTGCTGACTGGCCAGCCACTCGATGTAGTCACGATAGACGGGACCGAAGACCGCCTCGGGCTGCACACCGCGGATCATCTGGTCGTAGATGGCAAACAGCTCTTTGATGACCTTGGCCACACACCAGCCGTCCAGAAGGATGTGATGGTAGGTCCAGATCAATTTGTGCGCCTGCAAACCATCGGACAGCAACGTGAAGCGAGTCAAAGCAGGCGTTGCAAGATCAAAGATCCGTGAACGATCATCATGCATCAGGCGTTCATATTGCGCCGGATCACCGTTACCCGCGATGATCTGCCAACTGCAAGTTGCCTTCTGCAGCACATATTGCACCGGTCCCGCCACCGCATCCCAGAAGAACCCCGTGCGCAGGATCGGATGACGCTCGGCCAGCACCTGCCACGCCGCATCCAGCACACTGATGTCGACGTCACCATTAATGTCCATGACGTACTGCAGTGTATAGGTGTCGTCACCGCTCATCAGGTGCTGGAACAGGATTCCCTCCTGTGTCGGTGACAACGGATAGATATCCGCCGGTACGGCGCCGACGCCTGCAATCAGCGACTGCAACTCATCGTCCGTCAGATCGACATCCGGATAGTCGCCGGGCACCCGCACCACGGCGCCCGCCGTGCAATGCTCGATGATCTGCGCCAATGCATCGACGTAGCGCGTCGCAAGATCCTCGGCCTCTTGCGGGGACAGGATTCCGTCGTCGTAATACCAGTCGATTTCAAATCGACCCTGGGCAATCCTTGCCTCGATCTCCAGTGCATGTTGGCGTCCGTTGCGCGGGTCCACCGACACCTGATCGAGGAGACTCAGGACCTGGGCAGACGGCATCCACGCATCCGGGTCAACAAATGACACGTTGTCCCATTGCCCGAGATAGTTGAACTGCACCATGGGCTCGGCAGCAGGAATCACCCGGGACTCATTGAACAGATAACGCAGCAGACCATACCCTATACCTCGTTGCGGGATATCCGCGAGTGTACGTTTGGTCGCCTGAATCAAACTTCCAAGCCCCTCTTGGGGATCATTCAGGCATACCGGGAACACAGAGGTGAACCAGCCTACCGTGCGGGACACGTCGACACCTTCCAGGACGCTTTCACGGCCATGTCCTTCGAGGTTGATCGCAATGTCCGGTCTCGCCCGCCAGCCGGAAAACGCCCGGACCAGCGCGGAGATCAGAATGTCATTGATATGGGTGTTGTAAGCCGCAGGTACCTCCCGGATCAAGGCGCTGGTCGCCGCGCAGCTCAACCCCCGGGACAACATTGCGGTGCGACCCGATGGTCGCCGGTTCAGGTCAAAAGGTATCGCAGCGGGAATTGCCTCGATGACCCGCGACCAGTAGGCGGTCTGCGACAGGACATCGTTCTTGAATGCCTGGCCGTGACTCGCAAGCTGCTGCGCCCAGACGCGAAACGGGGTGACCTGCGCAGGAACCGTGCTGCCGGCATAGAGGCGCAGATAATCCTCGACGAGGATTCGCAGGGACACCGCATCGATCACGAGGTGATGCGCCACCAGCACCAGTAGATTGGTGTCGGGATCCGGGGTGCGAAACAGCACCGCGCGAAACAGATCGCCCTGCTCGAGGTCGAGACCGGACAGAGACTCGTCCAGCACCGCCCGGATATGCTCCGTCGATTGATCGATCGATGCAGCGAGTTGCGCTGTTCTGCAACTCGACTGCGCATCGACGGGATTGGCCGGAATAGTCTGGTCGTATCCATCGCCGATCTTGAACTGCGCACTCAATATCGGATAGCGCTCCAGTATCTTGTGAGTGATCGCGACAAGGGTATCGGCCGCGACGGGACGGTGAATCTCGACCGCCGTGCCGAGACACCAATGGGCAGGGTTGACTAGCTGCTGTTCGGCGAACCAGCGCTGTACAGGCACTAGTGCGGTTGCACCGGTCGGCGGATGAATTTCTCCACGGGCGGTACAGTGCAGCGGCCGCACTGCCTGGGCGATTTCGGACAGTGATCGACTGGCAAAGATGCTGTCGAGATCAATTGTCATCCCATCGCTTCTCAAACGAGCGATGAGTTGCAACGCACCGATCGAGTCTCCGCCCGAAGAGAAGAAATTCTGCTGCAGGGCAATCGTGTCATCGCCGATGATTGCACGCGCCACAGCCAGCACCATCGTGTCGAAGGACGTGTGCTGCGAAGACGTCGGGTATTGATCTTTCGGAGCCGAAGTTTCGTCACTGACCATGGGCACACCTTGCCAGCCCCGCCACTCTTGCAGCGGGCGATGTGCTTCACAGATATAGGTCAGTGCACTCAGGAAATGTTCGCACAGCGCCTCTGCTCGCTCCTCGGAGACATATTCAGGATCGCGAATGAAATCCACAGTGATGGCATCTGCGCCGCTAAGGACTTCAACGGCAAAGGCAAACTCGGTGAGGTCAGTCACCTGCGTGAGTTCGACCGTGACGCCGGGGGCCTCAAGCACAGCCCAATCCGCCAACGTCTCGACGTTCAGCACCGTATCAAAAGCGCCGTTGGCAAAACGCGAACGCGTGCTGGCCAACGCCTCGTTCATGGATATCGATTCGAAGCGAAGCAGCTCGGCGATGCGCCTACTGACCGCCTGCAGGCTGACCTCGGGGCTCTGCGTCGCCGCCAGTGCCAAGGGAATCGGCAAGGTATTGGCGTACATCCCGATATCATCCAGCCCAACCCCGGTGTCGGCACGCCCCGAGACAATCATTCCAAATAATTGGTGCTGCCCGCCATTTATTGCATTGAGTGCCATCCCCCAGGCCGTTGCCGCAACAGCGGCAATCGTGACCCCGGCACGACCACACAGCCCCGTGATGCCCTGCTCAAGCGTCGCGGGCAGTCGTCTGTTGAAGACTCGATGTTCGACCGGTTTCAAGGACGGCTCAGCAAGCTTGTCAGCTACGCAGACCGGCACATGGAAGGGTTCCAGGAGATCCGACCAGAGTTGCTGATCCTCCCGTTGCAAGTGGAATTTTTCCTGGCCGGCGATATAGGTTGAAAATGCATCCTGCGCCACCGGCGCTCCCGAGAATACTTCGCTCATCAGCGCAAAGATCGATGCACCATCGAGCACGAGATGGTGGGCACTGAGGATAAATTGATAATCGTGGCCCCCCAAATGGAACAGATGCACCCGATAGAGCGCCGGCTGATCCAGCTCGAAACCGGTCTGTTTGTCCTGAACGAGGAAGTCTTCCAGATGCTTGCGCTGGTGCTCGTCGTAAAGGTGCAGAAGACTGGTCCGAGTCCATCGTAGTGGAGCGTCTTCGACAACGACACGCACCGGTTGGCCCGTCGGCGCGAGAACAAACGCGCTGCGCAGCAACTCATGGTGTTGATGTGCCTTGCGCCATCCGTCTTCCAGCACGGCACCGCCATCAGGCAGCAGCATGCGGAACGAATACTGCAGCACGTAAGTCGTGCGATGACGGGTTCGCAGCGACTGAACGTAGATGCCCTTCTGCGCCGGCGAAATCTGCTTGAAGGATGTCGAATCGCCCTTCGCTTGTTGCGGATCCAACTGTGTAACGCCCACCCTCGCTGCGGTACCGGCCACCGCGTTTTGGGTTCTGGCTATCTTGAGCAGCCCGATCGTGGTTGGATGCCGGAAGATGTCCCCGAGTGTGAAGGCATATCCGTGGGCCTTCGCCCGTGCAATGAACTGCAAGGCGAGAATCGAATCAGCCCCCTGCTTGAAAAAATCGTCGGCGGGTCGCAACGCCGGGTTACGCAGCAATTCACGCCAGGTCTCAAGTAGCGCCTCTGCGCCGACAGTTGCAGTTGTCGCAACGCTCTGTACGGTGTCAGGCGCCGTTGTTTCATTAGCGATGGCCGTGAGCTTTTTCTTATCGATCTTGCCATTGGACGTTTGGGGAAGAGACGACTGAACCCGAAACTCGGATGGAATCATGTGTTCCGGCAAGACGTCGTGCAGGTCGAGACGCAGCCTATCAAGATCGGTTGCGGTGCCCTCCTGCTCGACGATGAAAGCCGTCAGGAAGGCACGAGTGCGCGAAGTGTTGAGTACCACTGCCGCCTGTTTGATGTAAGCCAGTCGCAGGATGCCGAATTCGACTTCACTCAGCTCGATCCGGTGACCTCGGACCTTGACCTGATCATCGGCCCGACCGTGATAGTGAAAGACACCCTCACCATCACAACTGACGAGGTCGCCGGTCTTGTAGGCTCGGCGACCATCGACAATGACAAACGCCTTGGCAGTCAGGTCGGGGTGACCGATATAGCCGAGCCCCACCGCAACCCCTTCAACGTAGAGTTCGCCGACTTCACCTACGGGCAAAGCTACCAGGTCAGCATCGCGTACCACCAGCCGAACACCGCGTACCGCTCGCCCGATCGGGATCGCCTGGTCAGCCACAGGCATCCGGGTAATAACCTGGTGAGTGACGTCGTCACTGCATTCAGTCGGCCCGTAGGCATTGACCAAAGGGACGTGAGGCTTGGTCGTCAACCAACGTCGGGCAAGTGAAACGGGCAGCACCTCGCCCGTAGCGACGAGGCAGCTCAAACGGTCGAAGCGTGCGTTTTGGGCATCTACGCAAATCGCATCCAGAATGGCCAACAGATGACTCGGCACCACTTGCAGGATATCGATTTCGTCGAGCTCGATCCGTGCCCCCAGACGATCCAGGTCAAGAAACTCCGAACGGGTCAGGATTGCCGTACGCCCGCCGCAGATGAGCGGCGCCAGGAACTGCCAGACGGAAATGTCGAAACTCTGTGGCGCTGTTTGCGCCACGTTGGGCGCCTTGTGCATGCCCAGATCTTCGACTTTGGCCAGCAGATGATTGAGCATTCCACCGTGATGGACCATCACCCCCTTGGGCATCCCTGTCGAGCCAGAGGTGAAAATCACATAAGCGAGACTGTCGTCCTCCAGTATGCAGCGCTCGAGCGGCGCCCCGTCCTTAAGGCCTTCGAGCCGGACCGGCATTGTCAGAAGGCCAATACCGTCGATCTGTAACTGGGCGTCGTCTTCCGCTATCAGCCATCGGCAACTGCATTGCTCCAGCATATAGGCCCGCCGATCCAGCGGCAGAGTACGATCCAGAGGGAGATAAGCGGCCCCTACCTTGAACAGGCCAATCATCGAAATCAGAAATCCGAGTCCCCTTTCCAGACCGATAGCGACAATATCGCCCGGCCTGACAGATGCGGCGATCAGCATGCGGGCGAAGCCGTCGGATATTTCGTCAAGATCGCGATAGCTCAGACGGTTGCAGCCATCCGAAGCTGCAATGGCGCCAGGCGCCCGCCGAACCTGATCGGCGAATACATTCAGAAAATTGTCCATATCATTCCATGTTTATGGCCTAAATTTCGATGCTTCTTGTGTCAGGCACCTTCTCGAAGGTATTTCTTGACCCCCCAATGCCAAAGCAATCTCGACAACAACAAGAAGGCCAGGGTGGCCAGAACAGCGCCCGCCAATGACCGCCCCGTCGTCAACCCCATCGCTGATTGTGCGGGCACTTCCATGATGAAAAAGACAGGTACTACGGTCATGATCACGACTTGGATCCACTCCGGGTACGCGCTGGACGGAAACCGACCGGTAGTCAAAAACATGAATAGCAGGTGGGAAATGTTGCCGGTCTTCTTGGTCCAAAACGCCAGGCTCGCGATACTGAACCAGACCGAGTAAACCAGCGCACATGCCAGTGTCAGGAACACGAAGAAAGCGCCCAGCGTCTGCAACGTCAATTGTCCCTGCGCATGGCTACCGCCCAGCATCAATCCCAGCCCCAGCAGGGCGCCGAAGATATGCCACAGGCGTAGCTGCCCAAAAGCCAGGATAGTTTGAAGGTCAACCGGCTTGGACAAGTAAGTATCAATGGACTTGTTGATAATCAACTTCGAGGCAGCCTCGCAGTTAGGCAACACCAACATTTGTACAAAGGAGCGAATAAAAATGAATGCCCCATACAGCACAATCGACTGCTGCTTGTTCCAGCCACCAATTGTCTCGACATTTCCAAAGAAAATCTCGATCACGACATAAACGGACAATCCCAGCAAAGCAGTGTTCAGCAGGCTGACAAAGACCGGAACACGATCCTTCATATTCGCCTGCAACCTTGCAGTTAGAAGCGCCTTGACTGCGCCTAATGTCTTCATTACCCAAACACCGAATAACGCTTAACACCTTTGGCCCAGACAAAATGAGCCAACAACGAGAACGCAACGACCAGCACTATCTGAAACAGCAATCCGTTGATCAGTTGCTCGACGGTCAGCTCCCCCATAATGATTCGTATTGGAAAACTAATAATATAAGGGAACGGTGACCACTCAAGTATCGACTGCATCCATTCGGGATAAAGTGTCAAGGGTGCGAGAACACCACCAAACAGAGTAAGCATGTAAGTCAATACCAGATCAAAGGTACTTGCCTGATCGGACCAGAAAGCCGCAAGCCCGCCAATGAAATACAACAAGTAATTTATGGCAAACCCAAGCATTACCCCGAGCAGTGCGGGGAGAAGATAGCTCAGGTGTAAATATTGACCCGCTTCAGAAAACAGGAATACGCCGACCACCAGAAAAAACACTGGAATAACCCTGACCATCGCTGAAGCCAGCTCGCTCAAAAAATAATACAGCGCAATGTTGAATGGCCTTAACAGGAGACTGCCGATATCGCCCGAATGGATGTCGTTCTCCACTTCCTCAGCAGCCGTACTAGAGACTATTTCGCCAACTAGAAACACTAGCGCAAAGTAAGCCGCAAACCTTAATGGTGTGAAACCTTCCAGTGCGGCATCTTTTGCAATACCCATCCAGATGACCATCATGAACAACGGCACCAAAGACGCGAGCACCAATACGAACAACTCTGCGCGATGTGCAATTTTGCGACGAATGGCCGTGCGCGCCACCCCTGCGACTTTCACTGCAAACCGGCTCATGCGACACGCTCCCCGGAAGCACCCGGGACCTTTTTCCGGGTATCGGACTGAGAGGCCACGAACAGCTTCAACAGCGCCTCTTCGATCGGCGGATCACCAATGGAAATGTCGATGACCGGCTGCTCGGCCAGAACCCGCGAACAAACGGCCACGACCTCGGCAGCCGGGACCAGCATTTCATGCACAAAGCCGTCCGTGGAACGCACCAGACCATATCTGCCCAGCGCTGAAGCCACGATATTTTCGGATAGCTCCACAGTGATGATGCGGTGATCCGACATGCGTTTACGCAATGACTCCAGGGTGTCATCAAAGGATATCTTGCCATCGGAAACCACAACGACTCGCTCACACAGGGCCTCAATATCCTGCATGTAATGCGACGTTAGCAGTACGCTTACATTGCGCTCGCGACTATAGTCCCGAATAAACGAACGAACTATCTTCTGCACACCGACATCAAGCCCAATGGTAGGCTCATCGAGAAAAAGAACCTTGGGATCATGAAGTAATGACGCAACCAGCTCACACTTCATTTTCTCGCCAAGCGATAAGGTACGCACTGGCGCCTTGGCCAACTTCGACACCTGAAGCAACTCATCCAAATAACCATAAGTCTTTTTGAACTGCGCATCAGGAATTTCAAATATCTTCTGATTCAGCCGAAAGGTTTCCATGGCCGGCAAGTCCCAGATCAACTGTTGACGCTGCCCCATGATCAGCGAGATGGACTTGAGAAATTCCTTATTCCGCAGTTGAGGCTTCCGACCCAGAACCGATATTTTTCCGGCAGTCGGGTAGAGTAACCCCGACAGCATTTTCAATGTAGTGGTTTTACCTGCGCCATTCGGGCCGAGAAAGCCCACGACCTCACCCTGCTTGACGGTGAAGGAAATATCGTCAACCGCTGTTTTTTCAGAAGCCTTGGGAGATACAAGGTCTGTCAACCAACCAAACGCCCTTTCTGAGCGCTCTTTTATTCGATAAGTCTTGGACAAATTTCTTACACTGATGCTATCCATCGCGACTGAGACCTTGAAAAAAATGAGCTATCCATTGCGCATATCGTTTCGACGTCGAGAAATATCACGCAATAATCCATACCGTCAAGAAACATCATTGTAAATTTAATTTTAAATATCGATTTCTAATTGATCATTGCGTAGACCAGCATGGGATCAACGCGCTGCCACGATAATGGCTTAATGAAATCAGCCCTGACAAAACAGCCCCCTGGTTCGCGGTTTTTCCTTTGTCGATGTTTGCCGACGGCTTAAAACTAATCGCTTGTGACTTCAACGTCGAGAGCAAAGCGTTTGGTCATGAAAAAGAAGAATGGAGCTACGAGTGACGGAGAAAAGCGTTACAGAAAAAACCTACAAATGTCTTCGGCCCGCTGCTAAAACTCCGCAGTTTCGGGTGCAATCCGTCAAGGCAGAAGGGCGTTATTTTGCCGGTGATTTACGACTGCCTGTCGCCATCGCCATCGTCGGTATCCGATTCATCAGCTGCGCAGTCCAGCGGGAGCAAGCTCCCTCGCCACAGGGGTAAGTCCTTGCCTTGGATAATGCGCCCTGCATAAAAAAAACCCTCCAGCCCCGAACTGAGTATCGGTTTGGGCTGGAGGGGTTTTCCTTTAGGTCAGCAGTCTACGTCTGGCTGCGCCTTCCACAAGCGCTGCCCGTATGCCACCGAGCGCTGCAAGACTGAAGAACCGGCCTTGCGCCCGCTCGATAACCGCCTGGTAGCGTGCCACTACGCCGAGCAGTTCCTCGACGGCGCGGCGTAACGATCAGTTCGCGTCTCCTGTGGCGAGGGGATAAATCCCCTCGCCACAATTTTTCTGAGCGGTGAAAGCTACGTCTGGCTGTCGCCCTCGTCGCCTTCATCACCGTCGTCAGTGTCCGGCTGGTCGATGGTCGAATCGTCATCGTCCTGATCGCCGGGCTCCTGGGTCGCGGCCAGCATCATGTCGCCCTGGCCAACCTGCCCGTTCCAGGCGTGTTGTTCGTGCTGGTCGCACTCCGCCCAAGCCGCCGACGAACCGAGGGACAACATCACCAACACCTTCAACAAAAACATCATGCGCAGCAGTGTGTTCATAGCCGATTCCTTCTTTCGCGGATGAAGCCAAGGCCTGACGGCTCAAGAAAATCCAATGCTGAACAGACCGGTTCACCCATTAGGACGCTCAGAGATGGCCAGAAATGCCGTCGATGGGCAGATTGGTTTCGAATAACGCTTATCTCGTCCAGTTATGACCCCTGCCCTTGTGAGAGCGGGCTTGCTCGCGAAAGCGGTCTATCCGCCAACATCCCTCTTGAATGACACACCGCCTTCGCGAGCAAGCTCGCTCCCACAGGGGCCCTGGCCCGGCATACGGGCAATAAAAAACCCCGCTGCGTTCACAGCGGGGTTTGGGTGGCAGGCCTTGACGCTTAGTGGTGCTCGCGCGTCGCTCGGAATTTCACATCCGGCCAGCGCTCTTCCATCAACGCCAGGTTGACCCGGGTCGGCGCCAGGTAGGTCAGGTGGCCACCGCCGTCCAGCGCGAGGTTTTCCACAGCCTTGTTGGAGAACTCCTCGAGCTTTTTCTTATCGCTGCAATCCACCCAGCGGGCGGAATAGACGGTGATCGGCTCGTAGGAGCACTCGACCTTGTATTCCTCCTTCAGGCGGCTGGCGACGACGTCGAACTGCAGCACGCCGACCGCGCCGAGGATGATGTCGTTGCTGCGCTCCGGGAAGAACACCTGGGTGGCGCCTTCTTCGGCCAGTTGCTGGAGACCCTGGCGCAGTTGCTTGGACTTGAGCGGGTCTTTCAGGCGTACGCGGCGGAACAGTTCCGGGGCGAAGTGCGGGATCCCGGTGAAGCCCAGGGCTTCGCCTTCGGTGAAGGTGTCGCCGATCTGAATGGTGCCGTGGTTGTGCAAGCCGATGATGTCACCGGCGAAGGCCTCTTCCAGTTGCTCGCGCTCCGAGGAGAAGAAGGTCAGGGCGTCGCCGATGCGCACGTCCTTGCCGGTGCGCACGTGGCGCATCTTCATGCCTTTTTCGTACTTGCCGGAGCAAATGCGCATGAACGCGATGCGGTCGCGGTGCTTGGGGTCCATGTTCGCCTGGATCTTGAACACGAAGCCTGTGAACTTCTCTTCCACCGGCTCGACGGTGCGCTCGTTGGCGACCCGTGCCAGCGGGCGCGGGGCCCAGTCGACCACGGCGTCGAGGACATGGTCGACCCCGAAGTTGCCCAGGGCGGTGCCGAAGAACACCGGCGTCATCTGGCCGTCGATGAATGCCTGCTGGTCGAACTCGTGGCAGGCGCCCTGCACCAGCTCCAGTTGCTCGATGAAGCGCTCGTACTCGTCGCCCAGGTGGGCGCGGGCCTCGTCGGAGTCGAGCTTCTCGATGATCCGGGTTTCGGTGCGCTCATGCCCGTGGCCGGCGGTGTAGACGATGATGTAGTCGCCCGCCAGGTGGTACACGCCCTTGAAATCGCGGTAGCAGCCGATCGGCCAGGTGATGGGCGCGGCCTTGATCTTGAGAACCGCTTCGATCTCGTCGAGCAGTTCGATCGGGTCGCGGATGTCACGATCGAGTTTGTTGATGAAGCTGACGATCGGCGTGTCCCGCAGGCGGCAGACGTCCATCAGCGCGATGGTCCGTGGCTCGACGCCCTTACCGCCGTCGAGGACCATCAGCGCCGAGTCCACGGCCGTCAGGGTGCGGTAGGTGTCTTCGGAGAAGTCTTCGTGGCCTGGGGTGTCGAGCAGGTTGATCATGTGATCGCGATACGGGAACTGCATGACCGACGTGGTAATGGAGATACCCCGTTGTTTTTCCATTTCCATCCAGTCGGAGGTGGCATGGCGGTCGGACTTGCGCGACTTCACCGTGCCGGCGACCGCAATCGCCTTGCCCATCAGCAAAAGTTTTTCGGTGATGGTGGTCTTACCGGCATCGGGGTGGGAAATAATGGCGAAAGTGCGGCGTTTCGCGACTTCGGCGGCCTGTTTGGTCATGGGAAATCGCCTGGCTGGTGACAAAAAAGGGCGGCGATTATAGCTCAACTTGTGCCAGGAACCGAACCGTTGAGCGCATCCCTGTGGGCCCGATCTTTCCCGACCTGGGAACCTTTTGCCCGGCGCAGACGTCCACCCCCTGCGACAGCTTTTCGTCAGGGCCTGGAAAATCAGCAAGTTAGCCTGACGAAGCTGCGCCCATGGCTCCCGTGACATGCCGCTGGCCGGCATCGACAAGAGCTGCTCCCCGCGAACGCTTTCCCGGCCGCCAATGAAGGTACGCCGCCCGGGAACGCGTGCGCCGACTGAAAGACAAAGGAGTCCGCCTGTGGCTATCCGCTATGGCAAAGGGCTGATGGGAGGTGCGGTCGTCGTCGCCCTCCTGGCCCTGTTGGTCCACTGGATCGGCATCGATACGATCCAGCACTACCGCGACGATTTGCTGTTCTACCTGCAAGCCCACCTGATGCTGGTACTTGCTTCCATGTTCGCGGCTTTGATCGTGGGCATCCCCGCCGGCATCGCCCTCAGCCGCCCTGGCATGGTCGGGCGCGCCGAACGCTTCATGCAAGTGTTCAACATCGGCAACACCGTTCCGCCCCTGGCCGTGCTGGCCATCGCCCTGGGTATCCTCGGCATCGGCAGCGGGCCGGCGATCTTCGCCCTGTTCCTCGCCTCGCTGCTGCCCATCGTGCGCAACACCTATGAAGGCCTGAAGAACGTCCAGGGCTCCCTCAAGGAAGCCGCTGTCGGCATCGGCATGACCCCACGCCAGGTGCTGTGGAAGGTCGAGTTGCCCAATGCCGTGCCCATCATCGTCGGCGGCGTGCGCGTGGCCCTGGCGATCAACGTCGGGACCGCCCCATTGGCGTTCCTGATCGGTGCCAACAGCCTCGGCAGCCTGATCTTCCCCGGCATCGCCTTGAACAACCAGCCGCAGTTGTTGCTCGGCGCGGCCTGCACCGCCCTGCTGGCGCTGCTGCTCGACGGCCTGGTGACACTGGCCAGCCGACTCTGGCTGGAGCGCGGTTTGCGTGCGTCCTGAAGCCGCTGGATAAAGGAATCATCATGAAGAAGTTGAGCTTGATACTGGGCTGCGCCCTGCTGCTGGCCGGGTTCGCCCAAGCGGCGGAAAAACCGGTGATCCGCCTTGGCGCGCGCGTGTTCACCGAACAGACGCTGTTGGCGGAAATCACCGCGCAATACCTGCGCAGCAAAGGCTACGACGCGCAGATCACCGGCGGCCTGGGCAGCAACCTGGCCCGCAGCGCCCATGAAACCGGACAACTGGACCTGCTCTGGGAGTACACCGGTGTGTCGCTGGTGGCCTACAACCACGTCACGGAAAAACTCGACAGCGCCCAGTCCTACGCCCGGGTAAAAGAACTCGACGCGAAAAAAGGCCTGGCGTGGCTGGCACCGTCGAAGTTCAGCAACACCTACGCCCTGGCCCTGCCGGAAAAAATCGCTCGCCAGTACCCGCAGATCAACAACATCAGCCAGTTGAACACGGTGTTGCAGGCCGAATCGCAGGAGAACCACCTGGTGGCGCTGGACACCGAGTTCGCCAACCGCTCCGATGGCCTGGCAGGCATGGTCGAGCAGTACAGCATGAACCTGACCCGCAAGAACATCCGCCAGATGGACGCCGGGCTGGTCTACACCGCCCTGCGCAATGGCCAGGTGTTCGCCGGCCTGGTGTACACCACTGACGGGCGGCTGAACGCGTTCAAGCTGAAGTTGCTCGAAGACGACAAGCACTACTTCCCCGACTACACCGCCGCGCCGGTGGTGCGCCAGGCATTCCTCGACGCCCACCCGCAACTGGCCGAGCAACTCAAGCCCCTGGCGGCGCTGTTCGACGACGAAACCATGCGCCAGCTCAACGCCCGGGTCGACGTCGACCACCAAAGCCCTTCCACCGTTGCCGCCGATTTCCTGCGCCAGCACCCCATCCCCTGAGGAGGAAAAGCCATGGAACTGTTGAACGCCTTTTCCCATCTCGATTGGCAGCAAGTGATGCACCTGACCTGGCAGCACGTCACGCTGGTGGGCATCGCCGTGAGCCTGGCGATTTTCATCGGTGTGCCCCTGGGCATTTTCATGACCCGCTTCCCGGCGCTGGCCGGTCCGTTGCAAGCCAGCGCGACGGTGCTGCTGACGATCCCGTCGATTGCACTGTTCGGCCTGTTGTTGCCGTTTTACTCCAAGTTCGGCCAGGGCCTGGGGCCGATGCCGGCGATCACCGCCGTGTTCCTGTATTCCCTGTTGCCGATCATGCGCAACACCTACCTGGCCCTCACGGGTGTCGAACCCGGCATCCGTGAAGCCGCCCGCGGCATCGGCATGACCTTCGGCCAGCGCCTGCGCATGGTCGAGTTGCCCATCGCCGTGCCGGTGATCCTGGCTGGCGTGCGCACCGCCGTGGTCATGAACATCGGCGTCATGACCATCGCCGCCACCATCGGTGCCGGTGGCCTGGGCGTGCTCATCCTCGCTTCCATCAGCCGCAGCGACATGTCGATGCTGATCGTCGGCGCCGTGCTGGTCAGCCTCCTGGCCATCTTCGCCGACCTGCTCCTGCAATGGCTGCAACGCTCGCTGACTCCAAAAGGACTCCTCAAATGATCGAACTTCAAAACCTCAGCAAAACCTTCAAGAGCAACGGCAAGGATGTGAAGGCCGTGGACTCGGTGAACCTGACCGTCAATGAAGGCGAGATCTGCGTGTTCCTCGGGCCATCGGGGTGTGGCAAGAGCACCACGCTGAAGATGATCAACCGCTTGATCCCGCCCACCTCGGGCAAGGTGCTGATCAACGGCGAAGACACCACCGGGCTCGACGAGGTGACCCTGCGCCGCAACATCGGCTATGTGATCCAGCAGATCGGCCTGTTCCCGAACATGACCATCGAGGAAAACATCGTGGTGGTGCCCAAGCTGCTCGGCTGGGACAAGCAGAAATGCCACGACCGCGCCCGCGAGCTGATGAGCATGATCAAGCTCGAACCCAAGCAGTACCTGCACCGCTACCCACGGGAACTGTCGGGTGGCCAGCAACAGCGGATCGGCGTGATCCGCGCCCTGGCGGCCGATGCGCCGTTGCTGCTGATGGACGAGCCCTTCGGCGCGGTGGACCCGATCAACCGCGAGATGATCCAGAACGAGTTCTTCGAGATGCAACGGGCGCTGAACAAGACCGTGATCATGGTCAGCCACGACATCGACGAAGCCATCAAGCTGGGCGACAAGATTGCGATTTTCCGCGCAGGCAAGCTGATCCAGTGCGATCACCCGGACACGCTGCTGGCGCACCCGGCCGATGACTTTGTCAGCAACTTCGTTGGCCAGGACAGCACCCTCAAGCGACTGCTGCTGGTCAAGGCCGAGGACGCGGCCGACAACGCCCCGTCGGTGAGCCCGGAAACCCCGGTGGCCGAGGCGCTGGAATTGATGGACGAACATGACCGGCGCCACGTGGTGGTGACCTGCGCCCAGAACAAGGCGCTGGGCTATGTACGCCGCCGTGACCTGCACCGTCAGACCGGTACTTGCGCGCAGTTCCTGCGCGAGTTCAACGCCACGGCGGCCTACGACGAACACTTGCGGATCCTGCTGTCGCGTATGTACGAGTTCAACCGCTCGTGGCTGCCGGTGATGGACGCCGAACGGGTCTTCCTCGGCGAGGTGACCCAGGAATCCATCGCCGAATACCTGAGCTCCGGACGCTCGCGGGGCGGCAAGACCAGCATCGTGTCGCCGGCCGAAGTGGCAGCCGGCTGAGCGTTACAGCGAAACCCTGAGGACCCGGGAAAACAGCCACTGCGGGCTCAGGTTGGTGAAGACCGAGTAGTTGATCAACACCGTTCTTCCTCGGTTTTGCGCCACCCAGGCCGGGTCGAGCACGAAGCGATTGGCCTGGCCGGCGGTGACGAGTTGGCTGCCCGTATCGAGGATGGTCTGTCCCATGGCCCGTACGCGTAGCGTCGAGCCCACTGGGGCGGGTGAATAGATGATCACCGTGCCGGCCGAGTAACCGGGCGCTGGAAGGTCCAGGGCCTGGGGATCAACGGCCAGGTACAACACGGCGGACGTCTGGGTTTCGCCGACGCCACCTTTCTTGACGGTGTAGCTCACCGGCACCGTCAGCCCGACGCTGTCGACCACTTCGGGACGGGGAATCAACACCTGCTTGTCGGCAGGCAGGTCACCATAACGCACCGGCGGGCTGCTGTACGGCACCCGCCCTCGCCACTGCACGCTTACCGTATCGGCAGCCCCCAGGCCACTGAGCGGCAATTGCACGGCGAGGTAATCGTCCCGGTAGATATTCTTGATACTCAAGCGCTCGCCCGTGGCTGAACTGTAGGCCTTGGGCACGCCGGGCGCGCCCCACGCGGTGGCCGGCACCACCGGGTTGATCGCCTGGTCGGCACTGACGTATTGAAAGCTGAAATGCTCCTTCGGACCGGGCGGCAGTGTCACCCGGACAATGGGGACGACCAGCCCCTGGGTCCGTTCGAAGTATTTCTTCTGGTCGGTCCTGGCGGCCTCCAGATCGTTGGAGCCCGAGATCCAGAAAAACGCCTGGATGGGCAACGGGGTCGGATTTTTTTCCGGCCACGCCTCGATTCGAAGTTCGTTGTGGTTCTTGAAGTTGAAATCGGCGCCACCGGCCTCGAGTTCAACGTCCTTTCGCACTTGCAAGCCGGCATTGAAGTTGGCGGTGGCTTGCTCATTCAACCCATCGTTGACCATCCACGCACAACTGGCGGGGTTACCGTAGGCCACCTTGCGAAAATGCGCCAACCAGGCTTTGGCGGTGAAAATATTCTGTTCATTGCAGGGCTTGCTCTGTGGGTAGACGAACTGCGTGATGCTGTCCCGGCAACCGTAGGCCCCTGGCTTGCTGCGGTAGAGGGTGGCGCCGTCGTAAGGGAAATAACAGATGACCGAAGGCTTGGCCTTACCCGGCGGCGTCTGGAGGATGGGGTAAAAGATATAGCCATGCTTGGCGTCGTTAGTGCCCCAGGGCGCTGCGCCGAACCGGGCATCGGCGCGCAGGTAGGAAAACGAAACGGCCCCGGTCGTCCTGGAAAACTCGCTATGGTCCCAAGGGTCGAAGTTGCCCGCGTAGGTCGTGCGTGCCACCACCCCCGAGCATAGAAAGGCCGGTGCCGTCGGCGAACCGCAGTTGAGCGCCGTATCGTAGTAACGGCGGGTCAAGTCGGCGGCCGTCTCTTCGCCCGATTGCAGGGCCGCGCCCGTGAGCGTTTCAGCAAGGGACTGCAACGAGATAATCATGCAACCCGTCAAAAAGAACAGCTTTACCGATTTTTTGCGGCTGAGATTCGCCATGCTCGTCACCTGGAAGGCCGGTCATCACCCGGGCCGGGCCGTCTGCCCCTCACAGAGGCGGGTCAGACAGCCTGGCCCCTGCGTTCAATGCGGATTACATCTGTTGTCACCCGGCAACTTCATGATCACGTCATGGGGCACGTAGGGACGGGCGGGCTCAATGCTCCAGGTGGGCTTGTTCTCGGCGATGTCCGGAGAGTCGAGGTGGCAAGCCAGTTGGCGGCGCATGCTGCTGCCCATGTTGTCGAAATTCCAATCCTTGCGATTCGGATCGAGCGCTGCGGCCTTGATCGCCAACTCGGCCAACACCACATTGGTTTTCCCGACACCGGCTTTTCTGCCACACGCCGTGGGCGTGATCTTGAGCGAGGAGATCGTTCCCAGCACCGGTTCTACATAGTTGTTATCCCACTCGAGTTTTTCGATGTAGTTATCACAAGAACGGCTGTCCGCGGGGGCGGGTATCTGTTGATCGACCGGATAGTAGGCAAACTTCGCGTCTTCGCCGATAGAACGAGGAAATTGAACCTTGATGATCGGCTTCCAGGCATTACCCTGCTCCACCCAACGGCGTTGGTCATCACGGGCGAAGTCGCGGGCGGTGAACGCCCGGGTCGTTCTGTCGATGTAATCCACGCCACTTTCATAAATGAACGCGGCGATGGGAAGTTCCAGGCGCGTGGCTTTTGCTGAATCGCTGTCACTGGCGACAGGCGCGTCGAACTTCTTGCGGTCCTGGCTGCTCCAGTCCCTGTTCCAGTACTTGTTATCCGGCCAGGTTTCGATCCGCAACTCGGACTGGGTGTTTATCGCATCGCCCTGCTCCTCCGGGTCCTTGGCCAGCACCTTGCGAGCCTCGACAAAGGTGTTCAATGCGTCGGCCTTGTTATAGCTGCCGAAGTAATCCCGGGTCGTATCGAAACCGCATTGGAAGCGGTGGGCTTTCGTCACCTCGGGGTCCTGGGTCTGGCGATCGTAGTGTTCCATCCAGGCCTTGGGGTTGCTGATGCTCAGCTTCTGGCAGTAGTCCTCGACGACGCCCAGGGTATTGCCATTCTCCTGGTAATCACCGCAACCGTTGTTGTTCCGATAATTGGTCCAGGAGTCGATGACAAACGCGCAGAGCACCTTGATCTTGAACTGGGTCTTGTCGTCCACGAAATCATTGGGCGTCAGCGCAAAGCCGTTGTAGCGGAGCATTCCCAGCCCGTTGAACTCAACGTCCTTCCTCAAGTAGGAAACCGATGTGCCACCGGCCGAAAGACCGCTTCCGCCGGCTTCAACGCTGTGTGAAAACGGACTGGCATCCCAGGGCAAGTAACTTTGTTTACTGGCGATCCCGCGAAGTATCAGACCTGAACAATCGGACGCCAACCTGCCGCTGCCACAATCGCGAGCAGTCAAGCGATACCAGTACTCCATCAACTTCGCCGTGTCCGTTCCCGGGTCGGCCTGTGACAAGCCGCAACTGGTGAAGAGTCCGATCATTAAAGAAGCGTTCAAGATGACCCGATACTTGCGCATGTCCCTCTCCTGGAGTTCTCTACATCGCAAAATCCGCAGTGATTCAAGGCACAATTCAATACGCCGCGCGCCGGATATAAGCCGGTATCCGCAGCATTAAAATCATGAAGAACGACTGTCTGGATTTGAGTATTCGGTAATCTTGGGCGAGCGCCTACTGTCAGAAGTGACAGTCAATCGAGGTTAATTAAACGTTTTCCTCATAACAGGCGGGTCATTGATCAACAAATGAGCTACGCCTGTCCCTGTAGCCAGGAGCCTGCTCCCGCTCGGTTGCGTAATGACCACCTTTTGGGGCCGCTATGCACCTCAGCGCGAGTAAGCGCGCTCGCCCCACACAGACCCCAAACCTCGAACCTGTATCGCAGCGAGCGCCGTCATTGACCGATCCAGGGGAACATCAATCTGTCATGCAGGTCGGTTACATCAGGAGCTGTCGCCGCCCGCACGACGGATGTGTGCAAAAACGCGACATTTTTAGTTGATCTCAGGCCCCTCACGCCCTAAAGTTCGCGCCGAACGTCCATGCTGGAAACGATCCATCCGGCTCAAGTACTGACGACGAGACAGCAAGGCCAAGGGCATCCCTAGATCCAGGTCGTTTGAGAGCGTAGCGAGCGCAGGCAAGACAAGGCGGGAAGAGGCGAGGAAGCGGAGTTTACTGATTGTAAATGAGCATTCCGAGCCTCTTTCCAACGCAGTATTGCCAAGCGCAGTAGCTCTCAAACGACCTGGATGGCCTTTTTGCTTTCGGCGGCAATGCCTTGGGAAGTAGGCGAACCAAAGTGGGGATACGGAGGACGTTCACGAAGGCTACCCGGCCTTCACACCCATTGATCCTGATGTTTGCCAGTAGGAGTCCCAAGTATGTCGATCCAGGTCGAAGATTATTTCGCGCGCGAAACTTTCCAGAAGATGAAAGCGTTCGCCGACAAGCAGGAAACCCCGTTCGTGGTGATCGACACCGCGATGATTGCCCAGGCCTACGACGACTTGCGCGCCGGTTTCGAGTTCGCCAAGGTCTACTACGCCGTGAAGGCCAACCCGGCGGTGGAAATCATCGACCTGCTCAAGGAAAAAGGCTCGAACTTCGACATCGCCTCGATCTATGAGCTGGACAAGGTCCTGAGCCGCGGCGTCACGCCAGACCAGATCAGCTACGGCAACACCATCAAGAAATCCAAGGACATCCGCTACTTCTACGAGAAGGGCGTGCGCCTGTATGCCACCGACTCCGAAGCCGACCTGCGCAACATCGCCAAGGCCGCGCCGGGCTCGAAAGTCTATGTGCGCATCCTCACCGAAGGCTCGACCACGGCTGACTGGCCGCTGTCGCGCAAATTCGGCTGCCAGACCGACATGGCCATGGACCTGCTGATCCTGGCCCGCGACCTGGGCCTGGTGCCCTACGGCATTTCGTTCCACGTCGGCTCGCAACAGCGCGACATCAGCGTCTGGGACGCCGCGATCGCCAAGGTCAAGGTCATCTTCGAGCGTCTCAAGGAAGAAGACGGCATCGTGCTCAAGCTGATCAACATGGGCGGTGGCTTCCCGGCCAACTACATCACCCGCACCAACAGCCTGGAAACCTACGCCGAAGAAATCATTCGCTTCCTCAAGGAAGACTTCGGCGACGACCTGCCGGAAATCATCCTGGAACCGGGCCGTTCGTTGATTGCCAACGCCGGCATCCTGGTCAGCGAAGTGGTGCTGGTGGCGCGTAAATCGCGCACCGCCGTCGAGCGTTGGGTGTACACCGACGTGGGCAAGTTCTCCGGCCTGATCGAAACCATGGACGAAGCCATCAAGTTCCCGATCTGGACCGAGAAGAAAGGCGAGATGGAAGAAGTGGTCATCGCCGGCCCGACCTGCGACAGCGCCGACATCATGTACGAGAACTACAAGTACGGCTTGCCGCTGAACCTGGCCATCGGTGATCGCCTGTACTGGCTGTCGACCGGTGCCTACACCACCAGCTACAGCGCGGTGGAATTCAATGGCTTCCCGCCGCTGAAATCCTTCTACGTATAAATCGACGCCCGTCAGAACGTTCCCACGCACCTGCGTGGGAACGGTCAATCACCCCGCCTCCACTCGCAACGGCATCGCTCGCAAGGCGTGGGCCATCGCCCTCAATTGCGCCAGCGGATAGGCCAACTGAGCGAACGAAGTCCTTGCTCGGCGCAGACTCTGCTGTCGATCATGGGTTTGCAGTTCGAGCTTCACCTGGGTCAGGAAATACCCCAGGCGATGGCACAGGTCGGCAATGTTGTTC
The DNA here is from genome assembly GCF_036693845.1 of Pseudomonas sp. MS646. NCBI lineage: Bacteria > Pseudomonadati > Pseudomonadota > Gammaproteobacteria > Pseudomonadales > Pseudomonadaceae > Pseudomonas > Pseudomonas sp. MS646. The sequence goes on along the minus strand of NZ_CP144763.1, from coordinate 931,680 downwards.
GCCGCCGACGTCGAACGCACATAGAGCCCGTTCAACGCTTTCAGGTGTGCTTGCGCCAATGCCTTGCGCTGCGCCTGGGAATGCTGCGCGCCCGCATCGTACTGCATGCCGGGCAGGCTGATCCGCCCCAAGGCGTAGTAGACCTCGATCTTGGGCACCGGCCCATGACAGGCACAGAGCCTGAGCGTCAACGAATCGATGAAACGCACGAACAGACTGTGGATGGTCTGTGAGACGCTCACGATCAAGGCCTTGAGGCGAGCACCCGCGGCCGCACATTCATCCAGCCGCCGACAGAGGTTGTCGATCAGTTGCATGACGCTGGCGGTGCGATTGCTCCCCTGTGCACCGACGTTGACCGGCGAGAAGCGCGACGGGTCGAGGTCGCCGAGCAACGGGGGATCGGTCGCCAGCATGGCATCCCGGGCCACCTGCTCGAACTCTGCCACGAAGGTAGCGGTTTTCTCGACCAGCCGATGCACCATGAAACCCAACGACGGGACCACACAGACAATCGCGTTCCAACGGTTTTGATTGTCCGTCGCGGCGCGGGTCAGTGCCTGCGCATCGGGGGGCGTCAGCAACACATGCCCCGAGCGGCGGAACAGACCGGAGAACTGCTCGATTTCCGCCAGACTGCACGGCAGGTCGCTCAGGAAACCGATGTATTCGCCCAACGCCGAGAAGTGTTTCTCGTCCAACAGAAAATCGACCATGCTCCCTCCCCGCCGTGGGCGTCATCCATGCAGCGCCAAGGGCAAGGCCAGCGGCGCCAGGAACGCCATGAACCGCTGCGCCTGGTGGATCAGGTCGAGGCTGCGCTGCTCTTGCGCCAGGTAGGCATTGGCCTCGATCAACCGGGCGAACGAGCGGTAAGCCGCGACCACGCCCTGGTACTGGCCCACATAGCGCTGGCGCTCATCGTCGATGCCATGAATGACCCGGATGAACTGGACCTTGCCCTTCAGGGCGTTGAGCTGGCTGTGGAGCTTGTCGATATCGGCGTCCAGCGCCTGGATTTTCCCGACCAACTGGTCGCGCGCGCGTACCAGGTCGAGGAAACGAACCCCTTCGCCGACCTGTGCCAGGGTCTTCTTGAGTTGCTCGATCGCCTGCATGATCAGTTGGACCTCCGGTGGCGCGATACCGAGTTTCGTCACGTGCTCCAGGGTCAGCACCAGGTCGTTGCCAATCGCTTCGATACCACCCGTCTTGAGCAGGCCGATGGCGTCGCTGGCCAGGCCACGGGCCTTTTGACGCTCGGCCCGCTCGTCTTCCAGACGCTTGAGGCCAGCCTCGACGCGGTGTTGTTCGCGTTCCATGTCTTCGACGAAGCCCAAGCTCAGGCGTCGGTCGAACACGTCGCGGATGGTCGACAACTGATCGCTGAGCTGCCGAGTGGACTGCGTCACGCAGCGACTCATCTGCGCCAGCTCCCCGGCGCGGTCCGCCTCGATGTCCTGGACATCCTGCTCGTCCAGGGCGCTTGCCAGCTCCTTGTCCAGCGCCTGCAAGCGACGCACCCGGCCTTCGAGGGCCATCCGGGTGCTCAGCGCCACCTCTTTGAGCACATCGCTGCTGTTGTCCACGCCGAGCACCAGGGCATCGAACCGTTGATGCAGTTGCGGCAGGTAATTCCAGCGGATGAACAGCACGCGGGATTGAACGGCGCCGTCCCTCATCAGCCGGTTGCTGTCGGCCAGGATGCCGGTATCGACCGTCGGGTAATCGGTGTTCGGCAGCATGGCAAACGCGGCGCGTGTCCTGATGCCATAGACACGCTCGTATTCCTCGTCGGCTTCCTTGAACACCGCGATCAGGGCATCCGCATCGTGCTCGATCTGCTTCCACGGCGAGGCCACTGCCCGGAAGGCCTGCATGAACAGGCGCAGCCTGAGGGCATCAGTGATCTTGGCCACCGCATCCTGGGAGGACTGGATGTAAAGGTGCATGACATTCCAGACGTGCATCAGGTTCTGCGTGGCGATGTCGGCGTCGATCGCCACCAGTTCAAGGCCTTGCAGGTCGTGTTTGACCCGGCTCAGGGAACCCAGGGTCTGGTGTTTGCCCCGTAGCTCTTCAATGGCCGCTTCCTGCTCCTGGTACAGGCGGTTGCGTTCGGCGCGGATGTTTTCGGCCTCCACCCCCAGGTAAATGGCCAGCGCCAGGCCGATCAGGTTCATGCCCGTGGCCGCACCGAGGGACCGCTCCACGGCATTGGCGTATTCGGTATTTTTCTCTTCGATGCGCAAGGCCCGGTCATCGACCTGTCGCTTGAGCATCTCGACTTCGGCCGGCAACAACGTACTGCCAATCAAGCTGAGGCGTAGTTTGATCTCCGGCAGGATGTGTTGGCGCAAGTCATAGCCAAAGTAATCCAGTGCCAACTTGATGCTTTTAACGACCTTGAGATTATCCCCCACTTTCTTGTAGATCTGATCCAGGTAGTAACCGATGTCTTCCACCGTGCCCGGCGGCAAGTCAATACCGGGAAACTTACCCCCCAGTTCCAACTCCAGTTGTTTTAGCTGTTCCAGGGTTTCAATATTATTTTTATCCAGTAACCGGGCGGCCCGGACATCGTCATAGACTTCCTCCATGGACCTTTCGTAAATGGCCATGCTGGCGGCAAACAACTTCAGTTGGCTGCCGGTCAGCATGATCGATTCACGCAGGGGCGACCAGCGGCGGGCGTGGGTACGGGTGGCGCGGAAGGTCTTGACGAAGTCGTCGACGCGCAGCCCCGCCCCGCCCCCGGCAGGATCACCGAAATTCAGGTAATCCTTCACATCGGCCACGTGATAGGGCAGCGCCAGGGCAGCCGACTCATACTTTCTCAGGTCGATGATCTGTTTCTTGGTCAGCAACAGGCCCTTGCCACGGGACTCGCCTTCCTGGGTCGGTGCCGAGGCGTTGGACAGCGTCTTCGGCGCCAATTGCGCAAACAGGGTGATCTCTTCGGACGAAGCATCTTCAAGTGCCTCGCTCCACACAGCATGGGTATTCATAATTAATCCTTTAATTATCGATTGACCGACAACCATTAACTAAACGCTGCCGAACGAAGTACAAGTTACATACAGCCGCTCGGACACTAGTCGATCGAAGCAAATGAAGTCAAAGCGCGAAAACAATGCAAACATTAGCGGATACTACAAACCCGCCAACCGCTTATAGCAAGCGACGACATTCAAGTATGAATAGATAAATAACCCGTTCGGCTATTACGCAACGGCACCTTGATCCAATACCGCGATACGCGCCTGATAGGCCTCGACCAAAGGCTGCAACACCGGCATCTGTGCCCGGGCCAAGGTGTGCACCGCCACCCGCAGGAAATTGAGATTGCCGCCCTCCAGGGCGCGCCGCAGCCAGGCCAGTCCTTCGTCGACCCGGTGGCCGGCCAGCAACACGCAGCCATGGCTGAACTGCCCGCGAAAATCACCGCCTTCGGCTGAACGTCGATACCACTGGGCCGCGGCAACCGGGTCCGCTGGACAGGCACGCCCCTCTTCCAGGTAACGGCCCAGCAGGTTCATCGACTTCGCGTGCCCCTGTTCGGCGGCACGACGGTACAGACGCAGCGCCTGGCCTTGGTCCTCAGGTACACCACGCCCGGTCGCCAACAGGTTGGCGTAGTTGTACATCGCCCAGTCCAGGCCTGCCTCGGCGGCCTGGCGATAATGCCTGGCGGCGATCGACGCATCGGCGGTGCAGCCCCAGCCGTGTTCATGACAGCGCCCGAGCATGTTGCGCGCCATCAGGTGCCCGCGCCCGGCGGCAATACTGAACCAGCGCAGGGCCAGCGGCCCATCGCGGCTGATGCCCTGGCCGTCGAGCAGGATCTGCCCGAGCAGGGCCTGGGCTTCGAGCACCCCCTCACGGGCGGCGACCAGGATCGCCTGGGCGGCCCGCGCCGGGCTTTCGTCGAGCATGGTCGTGAGCGCATCAGTGTCGAGCACTTCCTGGCGGCGCAGACGAAAGTCCGTCACTTACACCTCGACCCAGCGGCGCAGCAGGTTGTGATAAGTGCCGGTCAGGCGAATCAACGAGGGGTGATCGGGCATGTCCTGGGTGAGTTGCTGGATCGCGCCGTCCATTTCAAACAGCAGCGCCCGCTGGCTGTCTTCGCGCACCAGGCTTTGGGTCCAGAAGAACGAGGCATAACGTGCGCCGCGGGTGACCGGGGTGACCTTGTGCAGGCTGGTACCCGGATACAGCACCATGTCCCCGGCCGGCAACTTGACCCGTTGGGTGCCATAGGTGTCCTGGATTTCCAGTTCGCCGCCGTCATAGTCCTGCGGATCGCTGAAGAACAACGTGGCCGACAGGTCGGTGCGCACCCGCTCGGCACTGCCCTTGGGCTGGCGCACCGCGTTGTCGATATGAAAATCGAAATTGCCGCCCGCCGTGTAGCAGTTCACCAGGGGCGGGAACACCTTGTGCGGCAGCGCGGCCGACATGAACAACGGGTTTTTCCACAGCCGGTCCAGCATCGCGGCACCGATCTCCTTGGCCAGCGGATGGCCCTCGGGCAACTGCAGGTTGTGCTTGGCCTTGGCCGACTGGAAACCCGCCGTGACCTTGCCGTCCGCCCACTCGGCCTGCTCCAGCGCCTCGCGGATGCGCTGCACTTCTTCAGGAGAAAACACGCCGGGAATGTGCAGCAACATGGCATTTGGACCTGTGGATAAAATGGGGCGCCAATGGTAGTGATTCTTATTGGCTGTGCACAACCCCCGTCGATGTCGCACCCTGGAGCAGCCGTAAAGGCAAATTGTAAAGAATGTAAATTCCTCTCAAATAGCAATATTTCGCAATTGATACAAAACCCTGTTTACCCTATATTCCGCGGCCTCGAATCCTTGGGGGAAGGAATTTTTCATGTCGCGTCAACCCACACCATCACCGGTCAACTCACCTCGCCTGCTGGCGTCGGCCATCGGCGTTGCCCTCAGTGCAACGTCCGCGACGCACGTGGCCCAGGCCGCACAGGACACCGATGAGAACGCCCCGCGCAACGCCATCGCCCTGGACGCCACCCGCATCACCGGCCAGGGTCTGGACGCGACGTCCTATCAGGTCGAAAAAGCCTCTTCCCCGAAATACACCGCGCCGCTGGTGGACACGCCACGCTCGGTCACCGTCATCCCGCAACAGGTGCTCAAGGATACGGGCGCACTGAACATGCAGGACGCCTTACGCACCGTGCCCGGCATCACCTTCGGTGCCGGTGAAGGGGGCAACCCTCAGGGCGACCGTCCGTTCATCCGCGGTTTCGATGCCCAGGGCGACACCTACCTCGACGGCGTGCGCGACACCGGTTCGCAGAGCCGCGAGATCTTCGCCGTGGAATCGATTGAAGTGAGCAAAGGCCCGAACTCCGCCGTCGGCGGGCGCGGTGCCGCAGGCGGGACGATCAATCTGGTCAGCAAGAAAGCGCACCTGGGCGACAGCCTCGACGGCGGCTTCACCTGGGGCTCGGACCAGACCCAGCGCTACACCCTGGACGGCAACTATCAGTTCAGCGACACCGCCGCCGGCCGCCTCAACCTGATGAGCCATGAAAGCAATGTCGCCGGCCGCGACAAGGTCGACTACGACCGCTGGGGCATCGCGCCATCGCTGGCGTTCGGCCTGGGCACCGATACCCGGGTCAACCTCGATTACTACCACCTGGAAAGCAACGACCTGCCAGACTCGGGCATCCCCTACACCGTACCGGCCTCGGGCCGCACGGCCGACCGCACCAAGGCCAACCCGGACAAGCCCAACGACGGCGGCGACAGCAGCAACTTCTACGGCCTCACCGACCGGGACTTTCGCAAGACCCGCACCGACACGGCCACCTTCGCCATCGAGCACGATTTGAGCGACGCGCTGACGCTCAAGAACACCCTGCGCCACGGTTCGAGCATGCAGGACTACATCCTGACCCAACCTGACGACAGCAAGGGCAACGTCAACAACGGCACGGTCTGGCGCCGGGCCAATAGCCGCGTGAGCAACGTCGACACCACCACCAACCAGACCGACCTGTTCGGTGACTTCTACGTCGCCGGCTTCAAGAACAGTTTCTCCACCGGGATCGAGCTGAGCCGCGAGAAAGGTGAAAAGTCTTCCTACACCGTCAACACCGACACGGTGCCGGGGACCACGGCAGCGAACACCAACTGCACGCCGTCGATGGTCGGCGCGTCGAGCGGCTACAACTGCACTTCGCTCTCCAACCCGAATCCCAATGACCCGTGGAACGGCACGATTGCACGCAACTACGCCGGCACCGACACCACCAGCGTCACCCGCGCGCTCTATGTGTTCGATACCCTGGAGCTGTCGCCGCAATGGCTGGTGAACATGGGCTTGCGCTACGACCATTTCGACACGAAGTACAAGACCTACAACGCCGCTGGCACCACCACGTCCAAGGGCGATGACACCAGCGAGTTCATCACCGGCCAGTTCGGCCTGGTCTGGAAACCGGCGGACAACGGCAGTCTCTACGCCTCGTACGCCACATCGGCCACACCGCCAGGCAACATGGTCGGCGAAGGCACCGAAGGCAATCCGTTGGGCGGCACGCCGGACCGCAGCGGCAACCTGCTGGCCAGCGACATGGAACCGGAAACCACCAAGAACTACGAGATCGGCACCAAGTGGGACCTGCTCGACGCCCGCCTCTCGCTGACCGCGGCGATCTTCCGCACGGAGAAAGACAACGCCCGGGTCCAGGTCGACACCACCACGTACGAGAACGCCGGCAAGACCCGCGTCGACGGCCTCGAACTGTCGGCCAGCGGCAAGATCACCGATAAGTGGCAGGTCTTCGCGGGCTACAGCTACCTGGACAGCGAGCAAGTCGATGGCGGCCCGATGAGCACCACCGACGGAAACGAACTGCCGAACACGCCAAAGAACAGCGCCAGCATCTGGACCACCTACGCGCTCACCTCGAAGCTGACCATTGGCGGCGGCGCGTTCTATGTCGACGACGTGTTCGGCAACGTGGCGAATACCACCCAGGTCGACGCCTACGTGCGTTACGACGCGATGGCCAACTACAAGGTCAACAAGCACCTGGACCTGCAGCTCAACGTGCAGAACCTGACCGACGAAACCTACTACGACAAAGCGTTCTCGACCCACTTCGCCAACCAGGCGGCCGGGCGCACCGCGTTGCTGAGTACCAACTTCCACTTCTGATAGGAGCCAGGAACCCGGCTCAATGGTCAGCCTGAGGAGCTGTGGGAGCGGGCTTGCTCGCGAAGACGGCGAGTCAGTCGACGAACAGGTTGCCTGACACTGCGCCTTCGCGAGCAAGCCCGCTCCCACAAGATGACCATTCGCTCCACGCATAAAAGCCCCACTCATCCGCATGAGTGGGGCTTTTATGCGTGTTTATGAATGGTTCTCGATAACACACGGCATAATGCGCGCCGTGATGAACAGTAATGAATGAACGAGGCGGCGACGTGTTGAAGAAAACCCTGTTCCAGTTGCACTGGTTTTTCGGCATCAGTGCCGGGCTGGTCCTGGCGTTGATGGGCATCACCGGGGCGATGGTGTCGTTCCAGGACGAGATCCTGCGGGCATTGAACCCCCAGGTGCTGACAGTCGAGAAACAACCGGCCGGCGTGCTGCCCCCCGCCGAGTTGGTGGAACAGATCGAAGCCGCGTCCGGCAAGACCGTCGCCATGCTCTGGGTCGAGACCGACAACGGCAACGCCGCGCGGGTGATCTTCACCGCGCCGCCCGGGGAAAAGCGCGGGGCCATGCGCTATTTCAACCCCTACACCGCCCAGTTCATGGGTGACGTGGTAGGCCAGGATTTTTTCGGCCTGATGCTCAAGTTGCACCGCGTGTTGACCCTCGACGAAGTGGGCCGGCAAATCACCGGCGCCTGCACGTTGATCCTGGTGTTCTTCTGCCTGTCGGGCCTGTACCTGCGCTGGCCACGCCAATGGCGCAACTGGCGCGCCTGGCTGACCCTCGACTGGGCCAAGAAAGGTCGCAGCTTCAATTGGGACCTGCACTCGGTGGCCGGTACCTGGTGCCTGCTGTTCTATCTGCTGGCGGCCCTGACCGGGCTGACCTGGTCCTACGACTGGTACAACAAAGGCGTGACCCGCCTGTTCTCCGATGCCCCCCAGGAAGAACGCGCGCGCAATCGCGGCCCGGCGCCTGAGGGCCCGCCGCCGGTGGCCGACTACCGCGCCATGTGGAGCAGCATCTACAGCGCGGCCGGCCCGGACTTGTCCGCCTACAACGTGCGCATGCCGCCCGTGGCCGGGCAACCGGCCACGGTGTTCTATCTGCTGAAGAGTTCGCCCCATGACCGGGCCCTGAACCAGCTCATGCTCGACCCGGCCACCGGCGCCATCAGCCGGCACAGCCGCTACAGCGACAAGAGCTTCAAGGCGCAATTGCTCACCAGCGTCTATGCGTTGCATGTTGGCAGCTATTTCGGCCTGGTCGGGCGGATTCTGGTGACGGTCGCCGCCCTCGCCATGCCGCTATTCTTCATCACCGGCTGGTTGTTGTACCTGGACCGGCGCCGCAAGCAGCGCCAGGTCCGGCAGGCTCGCCAGGAACTGGTTACCCAGCCGGGCGCCGGGCCGGCCTGGCTGATCGGCTTCGCCAGCCAGAGCGGCTTCGCCGAGCAGTTGGCCTGGCAGACCGCCGGCCAGCTCCAGGCCGCCGGGTTGCCGGTCAAGGTCCAGGCCCTGGCCGGGGTCAGCGAGCAGGACCTGAGCAACGCCACCCACGCGCTGTTCGTCGTCAGCACGTTCGGTGACGGCGAAGGGCCGGACAGTGCCCGCGGTTTCGAACGCAAGGTACTGGGCCGCGCCCTGAGCCTGGAACGCCTGCAGTACTCGGTGCTGGGCCTGGGCGATCGCCAGTATGAACACTTCTGCGGCTTCGCCCGGCGCTTGCACGCCTGGCTGTCGGCCTATGGCGGCAAGACGCTGTTCGCCCCGGTGGAAGTCGACAGCGGCGACCCGTACGCTCTGCGCCACTGGCAGCAACAGTTGGCCGACTTGACCGGCCAGGCGCCCGCCGACACCTGGCAAGCGCCCGCCTTCGAGCCATGGACGCTGAGCCAACGCACCCTGCTCAACCCCGACAGCAGCGGCGCGGGCGTGTACCTGCTGGGCCTCACGGCGCCCGGCCCGAGCAGTTGGCTGGCCGGTGACCTGGTGCACGTGCTGCCGCGCAATGACCCGTGGGCCATCGAGCACTTCCTCGACGGCCTCGGCATCGCCGGCCACGCCCGCGTCCAGCTCGATGGTTTGACTCAGACGCTCGAACAAGCCCTGGCCACCCGCCATCTGCCGGAAAACCGCGCCCACCTGGTGGGCCTGCACGCCCAGGCACTGGTGGATGCCCTGGCACCGCTGGCGATGCGTGAGTACTCCATCGCCTCGATCCCGGCCGACGGCGTGCTGGAGCTGATCGTGCGCCAGGAGCGTCACGCCGACGGCAGCCTGGGCATCGGTTCCGGCTGGCTCACTGAACATGCGCCGCTGGGCAGCGCCATCAGCCTGCGGGTACACCGCAACAGCAGCTTCCACCTGCCGCCCCAGGGCGTGCCGATGATCCTGCTCGGCAACGGCACCGGCCTGGCCGGCCTGCGCAGCCTGCTCAAGGCCCGCGTCGCCGAAGGCATGCAGCGCAACTGGCTGCTGTTTGGCGAGCGCCAGCGCGAACATGATTTCCACTGCCGCGATGAGTTGCAGGAATGGGTCACCTCGGGCGACCTGGAACACCTGGACCTGGCGTTCTCTCGGGACCAGCCGGAGAAAATCTACGTCCAGGACCGGTTGCGCGAATCCACCGCACGGCTCAAGCAATGGCTGGCCGACGGCGCGGTGATCTACGTCTGCGGCAGCTTGCAAGGCATGGCATCGGGCGTGGACCAGGTGCTCAACGAGGCGCTGGGACGTGAGGCCGTGGAGCAACTGATCGAACAGGGACGCTATCGGCGGGACGTCTACTGACCGCCCAGGCAACACGATCCCCTGTGGGAGCGAGCTCGCTCGCGAAAGCGGTGTGTCAGTTGATAGATGCATGACTGACACGACGCATTCGCGAGCAAGCCCGCTCCCACAGGGAATCCCGGTCAGCCTTGGGTCAAACCGGCTCCAACTTCTTCTCGAACACCGCCACCCCTTCCAGATCCCGCAACACCACGCTCATCGCCCCGCTCTGTCCGTCGATGTTCACCTCGCCAAAGAACTGGTAGCCGGCAAACGGCGAGGCGTTCTGGGCGGGGGGCGCCTTCTGGAACACCACTTCGGGGCCGAAGGTCTTGTCCAGGGCGTTGGGGCCGAAGCTGCCGGCGTTCAACGGCCCGGCGACGAATTCCCAGAACGGCACGAAATCCTGGAACGCCGCCTGTTCCGGGTGATAATGATGGGCCGCGCAATAATGGACATCGGCGGTGAGCCAGACGTAGTTGCGCACCTGATGCTTGCGCAGGTAGCCGAGCAGTTCGGCGATTTCCACTTCCCGGCCCTGGGCCTGCCCCGGGTCACCGTTGGCCACCGCTTCCCAGCGCGGCACGCCGGGGCTGACCTCGCCATCAGGCACGCCGAGGCCGATGGGCATGTCGGCGGCGATGACCTTCCATTGGGCCCGGGACTGCTTCAATTCGCGCTTGAGCCAATTCAACTGCTCGCGCCCGAGGAACGGCTTGGCCGCGCCGAGGTTGGCGTCGTTGGCTTCGCGGTAGCTGCGCATGTCGAGTACGAACACATCCAGCATCGGCCCGTAGCCGAGCTTGCGATAGATCCGCCCACCGTTATCGGCCTTCTGCAGGCGCATCGGCGCGTACTCCAGCCAGGCCTGCCGCGCACGCCCCACCAGGCTGTGGATATCCTTGGTCTGGTAGCGCTCGTCCAGTTGCTTGCCGGGCGACCAGTTGTTGACCACTTCGTGGTCGTCCCACTGCCAGATCTGCGGCACCTCGGCGTTGAAGCGCCGCACGTTTTCATCCATCAGGTTGTAGCGGTAGTTGCCGCGATATTCATCCAGGGTCTCGGCGACCTTGCTCTTGGCTTCAGTGGTGAGATTGCGCCAGACGCGGCCACCTTCGGTGGTGATTTGCGCCGGCACCGGACCGTCGGCGTAGATGGTGTCGCCGCTGTGGATGAAGAAGTCCGGCAGGCGCAGGCGCATGGCTTCGTAGATGCGCATGCCGCCGATGTCGGGGTTGATGCCAAAGCCCTGGCCGACGGTGTCACCGCTCCAGACAAAGCGAATGTTGCGTTTGAACTGCGGCGCGCTGCGCAGATGGCCGAACCAGGGCTCGCTGGCGACGCCGCTCTGGGCATCTTCAAAGCGCACCCGGTAGAAAATCGCCTGGTCGGGCGGCAAGCCGGTGAGCTCGACCCGAGCGGTGAAGTCGCTGCGGCGGTCGGCCAATGGCGAAACCACCCGCCGCGGATTACGAAATTGGCTGCGGGTGTCCCACTCCACCACCATCCGCGCCGGGCGGTCGCTGCGGCTCCAGATCATCGCCCGATCGCCCTGCAAATCGCCGGACTGCACACCGTCGGTCAGCACCGGGCGATCCTTGACCGAAGCCATCACCACCGGCGCCAACCCCGGCAACAATAATCCTGCGCCCACGGCCTGTATCACACGACGCCGGTCCCGGTCGAATTCGCTCATGGTGTTCTCCCTTGAATTAGGGAGACTTAAGCATGGGTGTGTGAATCGGGTGTGACAGGTTTTATAAACACGCCATAACCCCCTGTGGGAGCGAGCTTGCTCGCGATAGCGGTGTGTCAGATGACATCATCGTCAACTGACACACCGCTATCGCGAGCAAGCTCGCTCCCACAGGGGGGGTTCAGTCTTCTGGAACGTAATCAGGCCTTGGCCGGCTCCAACGCCATCTCCACTGCTTCAGGCCGCTTGAGCAGCGCATACGCCACGCCGGTCACCAGGCTCCCCGCCACGATCGCCAGCAAATACAACAGCGCATGGTTGATGGCGTTGGGGATCAGCATCACGAACAGTCCACCGTGGGGCGCCATGAGCTTGCAGCCGAAGTACATCGACAGCGCACCGGTCAACGCACCACCGGCGATGCTGGCCGGGATCACCCGCAGCGGGTCCTTGGCGGCGAACGGGATCGCACCTTCGGAGATGAAGCACAGCCCCAATACCAGCGCCGCCTTGCCGGCCTCGCGCTCGGTCTGGGCGAACTTGCGGCGGGCGATGAAGGTGGCGATGCCCAGGCCAATCGGCGGCACCATCCCGGCGGCCATGGTCGCGGCCATCGGCGCATAGCTTTGCGATGCCAGCAGGCCCACCGAGAACGCATAGGCGGCCTTGTTGATCGGCCCGCCGAGATCGATGCACATCATCGCGCCCAGCAGCACGCCCAACAGAATGGCGTTGGTGGTGCCCATGCTGTCGAGGAAATGGGTCAAGCCTTCGAGCATGCCCGCCACCGGCTTGCCGACCACGTAAATCATCACCAGGCCGGTGAACAGGCTCGCCAGCAGCGGAATGATCAGGATCGGCTTGAGCGCTTCCAGGCTCTGGGGCAAGCGTGCGTAGCGGTTGATCGCCTGGGCCGCGTAACCGGCCAGGAAACCGGCGATGATCCCGCCAATGAAGCCGGCGCCCAGGGTACTCGCCAGCATCCCGCCGATCATCCCGGGCGCAAGGCCCGGACGGTCGGCGATGGAATAGGCGATGTAGCCGGCCAGTAACGGCACCATCAACTTGAAGGCGGTGTCGCCACCAATCTGCATCAGCGCGGCGGCCAGCGTGCCAGGTTCCTTGAAGGCCGTGATGCCGAACACGAACGACAACGCAATCAACAAACCACCCGCCACCACCATCGGCAGCATGAACGACACGCCGGTCAGCAAATGTTTGTAGACCCCGGTCTTCTCCGACTTGGCCGGGCCGGCGGCGCTGCTCGAAACGCTTTCCTGGCGGCCTTCGACCAAGGCCTTGTTCAGCGTGGCTTCAGCCTGTTTCAGGGCAATGCCAGTGCCGCAACGGTAGATTTTCTTGCCGGCGAAACGCTCGGTGGCGACTTCGATGTCAGTGGCCAGCAGCACCACATCGGCCTCGGCAATGGCTTCGGCGCTCAACGGATTGCGCGCGCCCACCGAGCCCTGGGTTTCCACTTGCAGGTCATAACCGAGCTTCTTCGCGGCCTGCTGCAACGCCTCGGCGGCCATGAAGGTGTGGGCAACGCCCGTCGGGCACGCGGTGATGGCGACCAGGCGCGGCGCCCGTTCGGCCGAAGCGCCCGGCGCCTCTTCCGCCACCTGCGACTCGACCAGCACCTGGGCTTCTTCGGCGCCGCGCCGTAATAGCGAATCGACGTCTTGCAGGGCCTGGGCCGGAGTGCTGCGGAACAGGCGCTTGCCGACGAACCGCGACAGGTCCACCGGTCCGGTGGCCACCAGCAAGACCCATTCGGCCGCTTCGAGGGTTGCCGCCGACAATTGGCGCTCCGGATGAGCCGCGTCATGCACCTCGACGCTGGTGCTCCACCCTTGGCGCTGCGCCGCCGCATCCAGCAGGCGGGCGCACAACACACTGGTGACCATGCCGTTCGGGCAGGCCGTCACAATGGCTAATTTCATCTCGCGAACCCTCTTATTGTTCTGTCAGGGGGCGCACGCGCACACCCTGTTCAAGCGACGCCAGCAGCGCGGTGTCGCGAATGCCGAAACCGATCTGCGTGACCGCCATGGCCGCGATGGCGGTGGCGGTGCGCAGGGTCTGCTCCGGGGCTTGCGCACCCAGCAGGCCGTGCAGCATGCCGGCCAGCAGCGAGTCCCCGGCGCCCACCGTGCTGGCGACGCTGACCTTGGGCGGCGTGGCATGCAGGGCCGAGCCGACGCTGAACCAGTTCACGCCATCGGCACCGTGGGAAATCACCACATGGTCGATGCCCTGGGCATGCAGGCGCTGCGCCGCTTGCGCCTGGGCCCGCTCACTCACCACCTCGCACCCCAGCGCATCGGCCAGTTCCTCGGTGTTCGGTTTGATCAGCCACGGCCCCGCCGCCAGCGCAACGCGCAAGGCCTCGCCACTGGTGTCGAGTGCGACGTTCAGGCCGAGTTCCTTCAAACGTGTGATCAAGGCCTGCAACCACTGCGGGCTGACACCGCGGGGCAAGCTGCCTGCCACCACCACCGCGTCATGGCCAGGGGCAATGTGTTCCAGCCGATCGAGCAACGCTTGCTGCGCGGCGACGTCGACCACAGGTCCGGGACCGTTCAGGTCGGTGATGCGTCCGTCCTGTTCGGCCAACTTGATGTTGCTGCGGGTTTCACCCGGCACGCGAATAAAGGCGTCGGCAAAACCGCGCTGGGTGAACAGCGTCTCGAACGCCTGGGCATTGTCCTGGCCGAGAAAGCCGCTGACCGTCAGCGTGTGGCCGAGATCGGCCAGCACCTGGGCCACGTTCACGCCCTTGCCGGCGGCATGGGTGTGCATGCCGTCGCTGCGGTTGACCTGGCCCGGTTCCAGGCGCGCCAGTTCCACCGTGAGGTCGAGCGCCGGGTTGAGGGTCAGGGTAAGAATCTTCGCCATTACAGCGCCTCCACTAATGCGCGCACATCATCGGCGCTGCCCACGGCCAATGCCTCCTGGGCCAGGGTTTGAATGTGCGCAAGGCTCAGCTCGCGCACACGTGCCTTGACCTCGGCGATGCTGCGGGCCGAAACGCTCAACTCGTCCACGCCCAGGCCCACCAGCACCGGCACCGCCAGCGGATCAGCCGCCAGCTCGCCGCACACGCCGACCCACTTGCCCTGGGCATGGGCGGCGCGCACGGTGATGTCGATCAGTTGCAGCACCGCCGGGTGCAAGCCATCGGCCTGGGCCGACAAGGTCGGGTGACCACGGTCGATGGCCAGGGTGTATTGGGTCAGGTCGTTGGTGCCGACGCTGAAGAAGTCGACCTCCTTGGCGAGCACCGGCGCCAGCAATGCGGCGGACGGGACTTCGATCATGATCCCCAGTTGCAGGTCCGCCACCGGGATTTCCTGGCGCAGGCGTTCGGTCATGGCCCGGGCCTGGCGCCATTCGACGACGCTGCCCACCATCGGGAACATGATCCGCAACGGACGATTGTCGGCCGAGCGCAGCAAGGCCCGCAGTTGCGCTTCCATGACCTGCGGACGCTGCAAGGTCAGGCGAATGCCGCGCACGCCGAGGAACGGGTTTTCTTCTTTCGCGATCGGCCAGTACGACAGTGGTTTGTCGCCGCCGACATCGAGGGTACGCACCACCAGCGGCCGGCCGGCCAGGCCATCGAGGACCTTGCGGTACTCGGCTTCCTGGGTCGCTTCGTCCGGCGCCTGGGTGTGGGCCATAAAGATCAGTTCGGTGCGCAACAGCCCGATGCCTTCGGCGCCCTGCTCCACCGCGCTGCCGACACCGGCGCTTTCACCAATGTTGGCGAACACTTCCACGGCGTGGCCATCGCGGGTCAACGCCGGCTGGTGACGCTGCTCGGCGGCCAGCTTGAGGCGCTGCTCGCGGGTGTCGCGTTCTTCCTTGGCCCGTTGCAGGGTGGCGGCGTCGGGCTCCACGTGCAGGCGACCGCGCTGGCCGTCGAGCAACAACGAGGTGCCCGGCGCCAGCAACAACACCGCCTCACCGGCCCCCACCAACGCGGGAATGCCCAAGGCGCGGGCGACGATGGCGCTGTGGGCCGTGGCGCCGCCGCGGGCGGTCAGGATCCCCGCCACCCGGCTCGGGTCCAGGCGCGCCACGTCGGATGGGCCGACTTCGTCCATCACCAGGATGTAGGGTTGCTCGGGTTCGCTCGGGGTTTCGACGCCACACAACTGCGCCAACACACGGCGGCCCACGTCGCGCAGGTCGGCGGCGCGCTCGGCGAGCAAGGCGTCCTGCAAGGCTTCCTGTTCTTTCGCGGCGGCTTCGATCACGCCCATCCAGGCGGCTTGCGCACTCTCGCCCAACTTCAAGCGGGTGTCGACTTCGTCCGTCAGCTCCGGGTCGTCGAGCATTTCCTGGTGGGTGATGAAGATCTCGCGAATGGCCTTGGCCTTGGCGCGCTCGATCAACCCCTCGATGTCGCGGCGCACCTGGCCCAGTGCGTTTTGCAGGCGCTCACGCTCGATGGCCGCCGATTCACCGCGCAGCGGATAATCGATGGCTTGCAGCACCTGGATGTGGGCCGGGCCGATGGCAATACCCGGCGCCGCCGGCACGGCCTGGATCAGGCTGCCGGCTTCGGGCGCCAGCACCACGGTCGCGACGTCGGCCATCGGGCTTTGCTCGGGCGTCGTTGCTGGCGGCAGCGGCTCGACCTCCTCGCCCAGGCCTTCCTCGACGGCCGCCAGCAAGGCCGGCAACGCATCGGCGGCAATGCTTGGCTCGGCCACGAACTCCAGGACCTGGCCGCGCCTGGCCCCTAGGCTCAACAACTTGCTCAGGCTCTTGACCGACACGGCGCTGTCCTGGCCGTCGGCGATGCGCACGCGGATTTCGCCGTCGAAACTTTTCGCCAACTGGGCGAGGATCTTCGCCGGGCGCGCGTGCAAGCCGTGGGCATTGGCCAGGCCGATGCGTGCGCTGGGCCAGTCGGCAGGCAGTTCACCGCCGAGCACTTCCAGCACCTTGCGGCTGCTGGTGGCGCGACCCAATTCGTGACCACGACCTTCGATCAGCAGCGCGCAGAGCCGCTCCAGCAAGCTCTGATGGGCCTCGCCGAGACTGGCGAGGCAGAACAGGCCGCTCAACGGCTGGCCCAGGTAACGGATGGGCTTGTCCGGAGTCACGAAGGCCAGGCCCGGACGCTTGACCGTCTGCTCGCTGTGCAACCACCACAGGCCATCGCCCAGGGGCAGCGCCTCGACCTGTTGCAGCACACCGGCGAAGCCATTGCTCACGCAATCGGCCTGGCGCAACAGACGAGCGCCGCGCCACACCAGCTCTTCGAAATCGTCGGCCGACACGCCCAGGCCGATCATCTGCGCGTCCAGGGCCAGTTCCTGCGGCGCGCCTTGCAGCAGCTTCAGCAACGCTTCGGCAGACCCGGCCCGGCGCAAGGCCTGGCCCAGGTCCGTCTCGCCAAGGGCGCGGGTCAGCAATTGCAGGAGGCGCAGGTGCTCGTCGGACTTGGCCGCGATGCCGATGGCCAGGTAGACAATCTGCCCGTCGCCCCAGTCCACGCCTTCGGGAAATTGCAGCAGGCGCACGCCGGTGGAGTAGACCAGGTCGCGGGTTTGCGGAGTGCCGTGGGGAATGGCGATACCTTGGCCAAGAAAGGTCGAGCCCTGGGCTTCGCGAGCCTGCAAGCCGGCGAGGTAGCCGTCAGCCACCAGGCCATCGGCCACCAGTTTGTCAGCGAGCAATTGCAACGCAGCGTCTTTATCCACGGCTGTCTGCGCCATGGATATCTGCCCTAGAGTGAGCTCGAGCATGCCTTCTCCTTTTTGGCGTCCGGTCGGCGCCAGGTATTGTTTTGAAAGAATCAGCTTAGCGTTGCAGGACAGCTTTTGGCGGTATCGCGGCAGTGCGGCCAAAAAATCCTGCTAGCCTTGAAAATACGCCTGCTGAAACGTTTAATCTAGAAAGATTGGCACGTTACTCGATAATCTCTCATCCTTGAAGTGCAACTTGTCGTCAGCCATCGGCAGTGACCTTCGGCACGAATCGGGTAGGATGGCCCTCATTGTCGGGTCAAACCCGGAAAAACAAGGAAAAACCGGTTGAAACTCAGTGATATCGCCCAGTTGGCCGGTGTGTCCGTGACCACCGCCAGCTATGTCATCAACGGCAAGGCCGAGCAGCAACGCATCAGCAACGCGACCGTCGAGCGGGTGCGTGCGGTGGTCGAAGAACACGGCTTCACGCCAAACCCCCAGGCCGCCGGGCTGCGCAGCCGGCATACCCGCACGCTGGGCTTCATCCTGCCCGATCTGGAAAACCCCAGTTACGCACGCATCGCCAAGTTGCTGGAACAAGGCGCCCGGGCACGGGGCTACCAGTTGCTGATCGCCAGTTCCGACGACGCACCCGACAGTGAACGGCAATTGTTGCAGCTGTTCCGCGCCCGGCGCTGCGATGCGCTGATCGTCGCCAGTTGCCTGCCGGCCGGCGACGACAGCTACCAGCAGTTGCAGGCCAAGGGCATCCCGATCATCGCCATCGACCGGGTGATGGAGCCGACGCAGTTCTGCTCGGTCATCAGCGACGACCGCCAGGCCAGCCTGCACCTGACCCGCAGTTTGCTGGAAACGAACCCTCGGCAGATCGCCCTGATCAGCGCTCGCCCCGAACTGAGCATCAGCCAGGAACGGACCGCGGGTTTTCGCGATGCACTGGCCGGCTTCGAGGGCCAGGTGCTGATCGAACATGGCGAGTCTTTCAGCCGTGAATGCGGGCGCCAGTTGATGGATGAAATGCTCGCGCGCCTGGGCCACTTGCCCGACGCGCTGATCACCACGTCCTACGTGCTGCTGCAAGGGGTGTTCGACGCCCTGCATGATTTCCCGTTGAAGTCGCGTCCGCTGCGCCTGGGCACGTTCGGCGATACGCAGTTGCTGGACTTCCTGCCGCTGCCGGTCAACGCCATGTCCCAGCAGCACCAGTTGATCGCCGAAAAAGCCCTGGAGTTGGCACTGGCGGCCATCGAGAACAACGACTACCAACCTGGCGTGCAGGCCATTGCACGGACGTTCAAGCAGCGCATTCATCAGGGCTGAGGCATGCAGCTGATCGACACCCACACCCACCTCGACTTCCCCGACTTCGACGCCGACCGCCCGGCACTGCTCGCCGAAAGCCGCGCCCTGGGCGTGCGGCAAATGGTGGTGCTGGGGGTGTATCGGGACAACTGGCAGCGGGTCTGGGACCTGGTGCAGAGCGACCCCGACCTGCACGCCGCACTGGGCCTGCACCCGGTGTACCTCGAACAGCACGGGGCTGAGGATGTCCTGCGCTTGCGCGACTGGCTGGCCCGCCTCGCCGGGCATCGACAATTGTGTGCGGTGGGCGAAATCGGCCTGGACTACTACCTTCAGGACCTGGACCGCGAGCGCCAGCAGGCGCTGTTCGAAGCGCAACTGAACCTGGCGGCAACCTTCGAACTGCCGGCGCTGATCCACGTAAGGCGCAGCCACGCCGCCGTGATCGCCACGCTCAAGCGCCTGGCCAACCCACGGGCGGGGATCATCCACGCCTTCGCCGGCAGCCTCGAAGAGGCCCGCGAATACATCAAGCTCGGCTTCAAGCTCGGCCTGGGCGGCGCCGCAACCTGGCCCCAGGCCCTGCGCATGCATCGGGTACTGGCCCAACTGCCGCTGGAAGCGGTCGTACTGGAAACCGATTCCCCCGACATGCCGCCGGCCATGTACCCCGGCCAACGCAACACCCCGGCACACCTGCCGGCCATCTGCCAAGCCCTGGCCGAAATCATGGCAGTGCCCCCCGAACAACTGGCCAAGGCCAGCACGGCCAACGCCCGAGAATTGTTCGGCTGGTGAACTGAGCGGCGCTTGCCATAGGGCAATTGTGTACTGCTGGGAGAGATTGGTCGGTTGCCAGGCCGCTTTCGCGGGCAAGCCCGCTCCCACAGGGGATTGAGGTATAGCCGCGAGAGTTAGGCCGCCTCGCGCAGGCTTTTGATCCTGCTTTTGATCTTGGGCCCCATTAACCACAAGGGCCGAACGCAGGCATTGCGTAGTGGGCATCCCGGCATGGAGGCCGGGATAGCCGCGCTGGGCCATGGAGGGCCCTTCGCGGCGGGCCCACGGAGCAATGCCTGCGTTCGGGCACACCGAGCCTAGGCGAGGTGCTCAGTGGTGGGGCCAAGCCTTTTTTGCTTACTTTTTTTGGCGTCTGAAAAAAAGTAAGCCGCCGTAAGGGCGGAACCCTAAGCCGCCGTTACCGCAGCAACGGATATGCACTCAATCAACAAAACCCACATCACAAGACCGTCATCGCGAGCAGGCTCACCCCCACAACCACCTACACCCGAAACGCATTGATCAACTGCTTGAGCTGCACCACCTGCGCAGACAACTCACGACTGGCATCTTCCGTCTGGTGCGCCCCTTCAGCGGTACGCTCACCCGCGCGATTGATCTCGACAATGTTCTGGTCAATGTCATGGGCCACCGCCGTCTGCTGCTCCACGGCCGCGGCGATCTGTTGGTTCTGGTCGACGATCATGCCAACCGCTCCGAGGATATTCTCCAAGGCCTGCTGGACCTTTTCCGACTGACCGACCGTGCCGTTGGCCATCTCATGGCTGGTGCCCATCGCCTTCACCGCCGCCCCCACGCCACCGTGCAGGCGGGTGATCATCGCTTCGATTTCCTCGGTCGATTGCTGGGTCCGCTTGGCCAGCGTCCGCACTTCATCGGCCACCACCGCAAAACCCCGGCCCTGTTCACCGGCCCGGGCCGCCTCGATGGCGGCGTTGAGCGCCAGCAGGTTGGTCTGCTCGGCAATGCTCTTGATGACATCCAACACCCGGCTGATGGCCTGGCTGTCGGTCGCCAGTTGATTGATCACCTGCACCGACTGATCGATCTCGCTGGCCAACCGGGCAATGCTGCCCTGCTGGGATTCCACCAGGCCGCGGCCGCTCAGGGTTTCATCGTTGACGCTGTGGGCGCTGCTGACCGCCGCCGCGGCACTGCGGGCCACTTCCTGAGCCGTGGCCGACATCTGGTTCATCGCCGTCGCGACCAGTTCGATCTGGCTGCGTTGTCCGGCAACAGCCTGGTTGCTCTGGGCCGACACCGTTTCCACCTGCCCGGCCTGGCGCTCGACTTCGGCGACGGTACGCCCGACCTGTTCGATCAAGTCATGGATTTTCGCCACGGTGCCGTTGAACACCTCGCCCAACTCGCCCAGCTCGTCCTTGCTGCGGGCGACGAAATTGACCGTCATGTCCCCGGCAGCCACCTTGTCCATCATCAGGCCCAGGTGCTGAAGGGTGGTGCGGGTCGAGGCGTAGAAACCGGCGTACAGGTAGAAGATCAGCAGGAACACCGCGGCCAATGCCACGGCTTGCAACACCATGTGGCTGCGGTTCTGCTCCAGGCGATGCTGCAACTGGACCCCGAGAAAGTCTTGGGTCGCCTCATTCAGCCGGTACGTCTGCGCCATCAGGCCGCTGATCTGCTCGTAGAACGCCGGCCACGGCGCATCGAGGGTATCGGCCATCACCACCTGTTCTTCGATCAGCTCACTGGCCTTCTTGAGGCTGGCCTTGCTGCCGTTGGCCTGTTCGGCCAGAGCTTGCCCGGCCGCCTGGCTGGCGCCCAGGGTGTCCTGCAGTTTCACCTCGTATTCGCCCTGGAGCTTTTCGATCTGCGCCAGCAATTCATCGAAGCGGGTACTGGACGCCGAATTGAGAAACCCCAATCCCAGCGACGAAGCCCCCAGCGCCCGGCCCTCGCCGAGGATCTGGGTGACTTTCGGGGTCATGCCGACGATCAATTCGCTGAGCTGGCGAATGTCGCTCTGGTTGTCGCGGCTCAACCCCGCCTGGCTGGCAATGATCTGGCTGAACGTCTGCGCACTGTTGAGCAGCTTGCCGATCAGCGCACTCTTGCTCTGCAAGGAGCTTTCCGCCTGCTGGGCCTTGAATGCGGCAATCATTTCGTCGCGTTTGGCATCGAAGGCGCTGACCTGCTCGGGCTCGACCGCCATCGCGGTCATGCCTTGCAACCGCGCGAGGACCTGTTGTTCGAGGGTGCCGATCTTCGCCTCCACGTCGCCGGCCTTGCCGGACTGCCCGAGGCTGGCGTTGATCTGCACCAGGTTGTTCAGGGTTTCCAGGTCTCGGCGCAGGGCCAGGCTGCTGGCCAACAGGTCGAGGCTTTGCAGCTCCACCTGGGTTCCCTGGAACTCCCGATAGGAATCGCGTACCAGAAAAAAGTTGGTCACCAGCATCGGCACCAGGAACAACACACTGATCAGGCTGAACTTCATGCCGAAGCTCAGGCGGTTCATCAGCGCGACAGCGGGCCAGAGCAAACTCTTCACAAGGAAGCCTCCCGGGAATGTTCTTATTGTTATGGCTGGCGCACAGAGACAGCAGAAAGCCACCATTCGGGGCGCTGTCCCTATATAGCCTAAATCGGCGGGGAGATTTGTAACTTAAGGTTAACGAGTCACAGGGGACGCTGAGCACTGTGACTAGGACGCTTGTTCCCGCTCGGGCGCCAGGCGGACGCCGTCTTTGGGGAGGTGCTTCGCACCTCAGCGGGAGCAAGCTTCCTCGCCGCGAAAATCATGCACCCCACATCATTTACACAGGTCAGGCCAGCACCGTCCACAATGCGAACCCGGCATACCAGAGCACCGCCGCGCGCAGCAGCAATTCCCAGAGCCGATCCAGGCTGTTGATGCCGTCCGGCCCGGCCATGGGCTTGGGGATCTCGCCGGCCACCAGGCCGACCTTGTCGATCAGGTCGGCGGCGCTGATGTTCCAGTTCAACAGTTCGTGCAACATCACCCGGCTGACCGCGACGAAGTTGCCCACCAGGGCGAAGCTCGCCGCGAGCAGGCGCACCGGCACCCAATCGAAGGCGTGGCGCAGTTGCACGGCACGCTCGGCGACGCCGGCGTTGTGACTGTGTTCGGCGGCCAGTGCCAGCAGGCGGTAGCTGAGCGCCGCGACCGGGCCCAGCAAGAAGTACCAGAAGATCACCGCAAAAAAGCTCTGGTAGGCCTGCCACAGCAGATGCCCCTGGACCCGCTCCAGCAGTTGGTCACCGTCGTCGGCTTCAATGTCCAGGTCTCGCTTGGCCACATGGGTGGCCGCTTGCAGATCCTCGCGACGCCAGGCATCGCGAAACGGCCCGAGGTCGGCCAGCAGATCGCCGCGCCCCAGGCTGTAGATCACCACCAGCAAGTGCACCGGCAGCGCCAGCAAGCCATAGGCCACCGGCTCCAGCACCCACAGCAGCAATGCCAGCAACGCCACCGGCAGCAGCACCATCACGACCAACACCAACCAGGGCCGATTGACCCAGCGCGGCCTTGCCTCAAGCTTGTTCAGCTCTTGCAGCCAACCGCCATCGCGCTGGACCCGCTGACGCAGGGCCGAGAACTTCTCGATCCACACCGCCAGCAGCAACACCAGAAAACTCATTGTCCTTCCCCTTCTGTCAGGGCCGCACGATAGCGCGCCCAGTCAAATGCCGGTCCCGGATCGGTCTTGCGTCCCGGGGCAATGTCGCTATGTCCGCAGATGCGTTGCACCGTGATCGCACTGAAAGCCGCTTGCAACTGCCGGGTCAACGCCACCAGGGCCGCGTACTGCGCGTCGGTAAAGGGCAGATCATCGGTGCCCTCCAACTCGATGCCCAGGGAAAAATCATTACAGGTCTCTCGCCCCTCGAAGCACGAGACGCCCGCATGCCACGCCCGGTCCAGGCAAGAGACAAACTGGGTGACGGCGCCGTCACGTTCGATCAAAAAATGTGCAGAAACCCGCAGGTCGGCGATACCGGCAAAGTAAGGGTGCTCCGTGACATCCAGGCGATTCTGGAAGAATTGCTGCACCTTGCCCGTCGCGAATTGGGCCGGTGGCAAGCTGATGTTGTGGATCACCAGCAGGGAGATCTCGCCCTCGGGGCGCGCATTGAAGTTGGGCGAAGGGCAATGACGCACGCCCTCGCACCAACCGCTCGCGGAGTCCAACTGCATACAGGTTCCTTCGAAGACGACGGTGGATGCCGTCAGTATGCCGTGATCGGCCCGCGCTGCGCGATCACTTGCCGCGATTGAGCTGGCGCAGGTTGCCTAGCACCGATTCCAGCGCCCGGTCGAACAACAACGTGTCGTCCAACAGGCGCGCCGCCCCCCGACGAAACTCCAGGGCCAGGCTGGTGCGGCTGTGCTCCAGCACCTTGAGGCCGGTGCGGTTGACGAAGATGTACTGGCCGGTGGCCTCGATGATCGCCGCCAGCTTGCAGCGCAGGGTGTTGTCATCCTCTTCCTGGAACTCGACCCAGTTGCCCAGGCGCAGTTGATCGACCTGGATCAGCCCCACGTCATCGGCCGGCAGGCGCACCGCCGCGCTGTCTCCCGTGCCTTTATGGGCGGTGCGCAAGACGATTTTCTCCGCCACCTCGACCATGACCGGCGAATCCGCCGACGAAGCCTGCGTCTGTGCTTGCCCCATCCGCTCAAGGGCCTGGACGTGCAAGACCTCCAGTTCGCTGAAAAACTCGCTGGTGGCAAACGGGTCGAACGCCGAGCGGCTCAGCCCCTCGCGCAAAGCCTTGAGCAACTCCGGTACCATCGCCAGCAGACGCAGGCCGGCATCGGGCTCGTCGTGGGGTTGGACACTCCAGATCAACCGCTCCAGGGTCAGGACGTCGGCCTGCCACTCGGCCGAATACTTGCCATGCTTGAAACAAGTCAGCAGGAGCACCTGGCTCCAGGCCTGCAGGACGAACTCCACCACGGCCTGGGGCAAGACTTTGCCCAGCATCACCTGGTTCAACGCGCCCTCGACCCGCAAGCGCGCCAACTCGGCCTTGGCACGCCCTTCCTCGGCATCGCGGATGCGCTGTTCGAGCAGCTCGCTGCGGCGACGCTCGTCGCTGGTGAAGGCGAGGAAATCGGCGAGCAGTTCGGAAAAGATCGCCGGGTCGTCGACGTAATCGTTCAACAGGCGTTGCACCACCTGCTCGATACGCAGGTAGAGCGCGTCGCGCTGATGATCGTCGCAATCGCCCCAGCCCATGGCCGCGGCGGCAATTTCGTTGAGCAACCGCCGGGCGGGATGGTTACCGCGGCTGAAGAAGCTCTTGTCCTGCACCGCGACCTTGAGCATCGGGATCTGCAGGCGGCCGATCAGGGCCTTGAAGGAATCCGGCAGGTTGTGGTCGTCGAGGATGAACTCGAACATCATCGAGATCAGGTTGATGACGTCTTCATCCGCGTCTTCGACCACCCGGGACTTGCCGCTGCGGACACT
This sequence comes from Pseudomonas sp. MS646, assembly GCF_036693845.1. NCBI lineage: Bacteria > Pseudomonadati > Pseudomonadota > Gammaproteobacteria > Pseudomonadales > Pseudomonadaceae > Pseudomonas > Pseudomonas sp. MS646. Next base: position 906,719 of record NZ_CP144763.1, on the reverse strand, counting down.
GACCCGCGTCAGCAACTGCTCCAGCTGGCTGCGCAGGTCGAATTCGTCCTGGACGGTGGGCGCGTACTGCTGCAAATGGGACAGCAGTCGCAGCAGGTCGCGAGTGGAGATCGGCTGGGCCGGCGCGCTGGCTTCCAGGGTCGGCGCCACGCTGCCGCGCACCTGCATCAACAGCTTCTGCAACGCCGCGAACACCTCCTGCACACTGTCATCGACCTCGGCCGACCTGGGCTTGGCCATCGTATCGGCCTTGGGCCGTGGGGGCTCGTCGAGACGATCCGACGCGCGCCGTGACGGCGCGGCCTTGAGCTCCGGCAGGATACCGGTGGCCGCCAGCAACTGGTTGGCTTCGGCGTAGAGCGGGTCGCACTCGCTGAGCACATAGCGTTCGAAAAGCTTGAGCAGGATCAGCTTGACCTTGATCCCCACGCCCAGGTTGCGCCCGGCTTGCAGGAAGTTCTCACACAGCAGCGCGGGGCTCAGGGGGTTTTGCGGGTTGCCCAGCGGCCGGGCCAGCAACGCACTCAGCCGGGCGGTCAATTGTTCGAGCGCCAGGCCATCACGCTTGAGCACCCGGGTGACCATGGCCTCGACGGCCAGGTGTCGCTCCAATTCGTCTTGAGAAAGCTGGGGCGAGGCGCTGCAAGCCTGGATGGGCGCGAGGGTGGCCTGGGTGACGTCGTATTGGGCAAGGCTGACGAAGGCCTCGAAGAACTGCTCGATGAATTCACGTTCGATGCTTTTGCGCTTCAGGCGCAGGTCGCGCATGGCTTCGAAGAACAGGTTCTGCTCGATGTCGTCGCGTGCCCGGTCGGCCATTTCAAACAGGGTGTCGTCGGCGTTATCGAACAACCCTTGCAGGCCCACGCGCAACTGCTGCGCGGCCTTGTCGCGAACCTGAAGCAGAATCACCGGCAGGCGCGGGAGCGGCGAACGATTCGCCTGATCGGCAGATACCTTGTGTAAAGGCACTACATTCCCGTCATTGTGCATCCTGGCCTCCTGGAACGGTGGTCTTCGGCTGGCGACGTCAAAGACATGACGTCAATCGAAAGGCGGATTATCGACCAAAAGAACGGTGTCGCACCAGAGGGTGCTGTGATCCCGCTCGAAATACCGCGCATCAAGTGACCCGAGAAATGCGTAAACGTTGCGAAGACGCGACCAAATGCAGGTTTGATTGGGTGCAGTCGCCCGCCAGCGCCTTGGGTTCGTTCATGGCCTGGCCCTATAATCGGACCACTTTGTTTGTGGAGCCTGTTATGCCGAATCTACGTCTCGCCGATCTGACCGTTGAAATCGAAGCCAATGTGCGCCGTGCGTTGCTCGAAGACATCGGCAGCGGCGACATCACCGCGCAACTGATCCCCGCCGAACGCCTGGCCAAGGCCACCATCATCACCCGCGACGCCGCCGTCATCAGCGGCACGGCCTGGGTCGATGCCGTGTTCCGGCAACTGGACCCGCGCGTCGCGGTGCATTGGCAGGTGCGCGACGGCGACCGGGTGAGCCCCGACCAAGCGCTGTTCCACCTCGAAGGCCCGGCGCGTTCGCTGCTGACCGGCGAGCGCAGCGCGCTGAACTTCCTGCAGATGCTCTCGGGCGTCGCCACGCGGGCCCGCTACCTGGCCGATTTTGTCGCCGACACCCAGGTCAAGCTGCTGGACACCCGCAAAACCCTGCCCGGGCTGCGCCTGGCGCAGAAGTACGCAGTCACCTGCGGCGGCTGCCACAACCACCGCATCGGCTTGTACGACGCCTTCCTGATCAAGGAAAACCACATCGCCGCCTGCGGCGGGATCGCACAGGCCATTGCGGCCGCCCACAAGATCGCCCCGGGCAAACCGGTGGAGGTCGAAGTGGAAAGCCTGGCGGAATTGAAGGAAGCGCTGGCGGCCAATGCCGACATCATCATGCTCGACGAACTGAGCCTGGACGACATGCGTGAAGCCGTGCGCCTGAACGGCGGCAAGGCGAAGCTGGAGGCCAGCGGCGGGATCAACGAAAGCACATTGCGCCCGATTGCCGAGACCGGGGTGGACTACATCTCGATCGGAGCGATGACCAAGGATGTGAAGGCTGTGGACCTGTCGATGCGGCTCAGTCTCTGAGCAGCTTCAAGCCGCAAGCTACAAGCTGCAAGCTGTTCCGTGCTTGGCTTGTAGCTTGTAGCTTGTAGCTTGTTGCTAAACGACTAGATTATTCATCTCGCAGTACTCATCCCACTCCACTCCCAACACCTCGGCCGCCTCCTTGTGCAATGCAAGGCGCTGCGCCTCGAATTCTTCAGGTGTGCTGGTGTACTTGAGCGTCAACTCCCAAGGTTGCAGCCCCTGGGCTTCGGCCTCGTCCTCGAACGCCCATTGGAGCTGGTCTTTCTGCTCGTCAGCGCTCAGGTTCTTGATTTCTTCCAGTAACTGAGGCGTGTCCAGGGCGTATTTGCGCAGTGCTTCTTCGTGTCTGGCTTCTTGCGTCAGTTCTTTAGCGGTCATGTCGTTCTCGTTGATCGGAGGAATGGAGGATGGATCTGGATCATCAAGGATCTCTCTGCCGCAGAAAACCGTTAGAAGCCCGGTTTACCTGGCCTTCAGAACCATTCGGGGATCATCTGAAAACTGCTGGGCGATCTTCGTGCCGGGACGAATATAGGACGTTTTGCCGACGATTTACACGGCTCTTTACATCTGCCCTACAAAACATAGGCCATAAACGCGGAGATAAGCTGGGAACAACCATCAGAATTTCCAGTCATAGCGATGTGCCATGTCGGCACCTCACAAGGAACCCAGTGATGCGCAGCTTTTGCATTTTGCCTTCATTTCACGTCGGCGTTGCCACCCTGTTGCTCGGCAATATGATCCTGGCAGGCACAGCCCAGGCAGCTGTCGAAACCGACTCTGGTTACACATTGCCCTCCGACACCATTCCAGCCCTGCGCAGCTCATTCAACAAGGACTTGCTCTTCAAGACCAATATCAGCGTCGGCGTTCTGGAAGAACTGCCAAAAAATGTAAAGGCCAACACCACTGAACTGGAGGAGCAGAAACGCACCCTCACCGAGCAAGCCCGCCAGATTGAAGAACTCAAGCGCAGCGGTGGCTCGAGCTCCAGTTCGAGCAACAAGGAAATCGAAGAACTCAAGCGTACCGTCAAGGAACAGGAGCAAGACCTGCGCGACCTTGGCAAGCAGGTGGAAGACCTCAAGCGCAACAGCGGTTCCAGTTCGAACTCGAACAGCAGTGAAATCTCGACGCTTAAACGGGAGTTGAGTGATCAGGATCGGGAAATGGACCAGCTCAAACGCACGGTCGAGGATCTGAGCAGGAAGGTGAAGTAGCGAGGGTAATCGTGCCCGAGACAGGAATCGAACCTGCGACCTTCGCGTTACGAGTGCGCTGCTCTACCGACTGAGCTACACGGGCGGTGGCTAAACCTAGCATCGTCCCCTGTAGCCAGGCAACCGGCGCCGGAAGATTTTTCGACCCACAGCAAAACGCCCCGAACCAGTCGGGGCGTTTGCTTGTTCAGCGGTCAGGCGTGGGGGTGATTAAACGCCCGATGCCTTGGCTGCTGCGACGTCCTTGATGGACAGCTTGATACGGCCGCGGTTGTCCACGTCCAGCACCAGCACTTCCACTTCCTGGCCTTCCTTGAGGATGTCGGTCACTTTCTCGACGCGAGCATCGCTCAGCATGGAGATGTGAACCAGACCGTCCTTGCCCGGCAGGATGTTGACGAAGGCGCCGAAGTCGACGATGCGCTCGACCTTGCCGACGTAGATCTTGCCGATCTCGGCTTCTGCGGTAATGCCCAGGACGCGCTGGCGAGCTGCTTCTGCCGCTTCCTTGGTTTCGCCGAAGATCTTGATCGAACCGTCGTCTTCGATGTCGATCGAAGCCTTGGTTTCTTCGCAGATCGCACGAATGGTCGCGCCGCCTTTACCGATAACATCACGGATTTTGTCGGTGTCGATCTTCATCGCGATCATGGTCGGAGCGTTTTCCGACAGCTCGGTACGGGACTGACCGATGATCTGGTTCATCTGACCGAGGATGTTCAGGCGAGCTTCCAGGGCCTGGCCCAGGGCGATCTCCATGATTTCTTCGGTGATGCCCTTGATCTTGATGTCCATCTGCAGTGCGGTGACGCCTTTGGCGGTACCGGCCACTTTGAAGTCCATGTCGCCCAGGTGGTCTTCGTCACCCAGGATGTCGGTCAGGACGGCAAACTTCTCGCCTTCTTTAACCAGACCCATGGCGATACCGGCAACCGGTGCCTTCATCGGCACACCGGCGTCCATCAGGGCCAGGGAAGCGCCGCAGACCGAAGCCATCGAGCTCGAACCGTTGGACTCGGTGATTTCCGATACCACGCGAATGGTGTACGGGAACACGTCGGCAGCCGGCAGCATGGCCTGGACCGAACGACGCGCCAGGCGACCGTGACCGATTTCGCGGCGACCGGCGCCACCCATGCGACCACACTCGCCGACCGAGAACGGTGGGAAGTTGTAGTGCAGCATGAACGGGTCTTTCTTTTCGCCTTCCAGGGTGTCCAGCAGTTGCGCGTCACGGGCGGTACCCAGTGTTGCAACGACCAGGGCCTGGGTTTCGCCACGGGTGAACAGCGCCGAACCGTGGGTCTTTGGCAGCACGCCGACTTCGATGTTCAGCGGACGTACGGTGCGGGTGTCGCGACCGTCGATACGCGGCTTGCCGTTGACGATGTTTTCGCGAACGGTGCGGTATTCGATCTCACCGAAAGCGGCTTTGACTTCAGCGGCGGACGGCTGGCCTTCTTCACCGGACAGCTTGGCGACGACCTGGTCCTTCAGCTCGCCCAGGCGCGCGTAGCGGTCAGCCTTGACGGTGATGGTGTAGGCCTGGGAGATCGCGTCGCCGAACTCGGCACGGATCGCGCGCAGCAGCTCGGTGGCTTCGGCTTGCGGAGCCCAGCTCCAGGTTGGCTTGGCGGCTTCGGCGGCCAGTTCCTTGACGGCGTTGATCACCACCTGGAACTCGTCGTGGGCGAACAGGACAGCGCCCAGCATCTGGTCTTCGGTCAGTTCCTTGGCTTCGGATTCAACCATCAGCACGGCTTCGGAAGTACCGGCAACGACCATGTCCAGGCTCGAGGCCTGCAGTTGCTCGTAGGTTGGGTTCAGCAGGTAGCCGGTGCTTTCGTGGAACGCTACGCGGGCAGCGCCGATCGGGCCATCGAAAGGAATGCCGGAGATGGCCAGGGCAGCCGAGGTACCTATCATCGCAGCGATGTCCGGATCGGTCTTCTTGCTGGTGGACACGACGGTGCAGACAACCTGCACTTCGTTCATGAAGCCTTCTGGGAACAGCGGACGGATCGGGCGGTCGATCAGTCGGGAAGTCAGGGTTTCTTTCTCGGAAGGACGGCCTTCGCGCTTGAAGAAACCGCCAGGGATCTTACCGGCAGCGTAAGTCTTTTCCTGGTAGTGGACAGACAGAGGGAAGAAGCCCTTGCCTGGATCGGCTTGCTTGGCACCGACAACGGTCACCAATACGCTGACGTCGTCGTCAACGGTGACCAGCACTGCGCCGGAGGCCTGACGGGCGATACGGCCAGTCTCGAGGGTAACGGTCGACTGACCGAACTGGAATTTCTTGATTACCGGGTTCACGGTGTCCTACCTTCTTTGTGGCTCTTGGGGAACTTGTCTTCTTGCGAAATTCTTGGGCAGCGCGGGGAATCGGCCCAACCACTGTCCAGATAAAACTTGAGGCTGGAAGCCTGCCCATTGCCGACGCAAGGCGCGGGCAACCGACAGACAACCAACCTCATAGCGCAATCGCTGATTAGCGACGCAGGCCCAGGCGGCCGATCAAGGTGCTGTAACGATTAACGTCTTTGCCCTTGAGGTAGTCCAGCAGCTTACGACGCTGGTTTACCATGCGGATCAGACCACGACGGGAGTGGTGGTCTTTACCGTTGGCCTTGAAGTGACCTTGCAGTTTGTTGATGTTGGCGGTCAGCAGTGCAACTTGCACTTCTGGCGAACCAGTATCACCAACAGCCTGCTGGTAGTCGGTCACGATCTGAGCTTTTTCTTCAACGCTGAGTGCCATGTGGCTTTCCTCTTGTGAGGTACCGTTTCCAGGGAAACCGTACCAACAGGCCAGGGACAAATCCCTGTATCTATAAATGAGTCGTGACCGTGCCTGTTAACAGCCACACTCGCCCGCCTGCTGTTACCCAGGCGGGTTCCGGTCATTCCGACCGAATCAATCGACGCGGCGCAATGCGCCCGTCTTCGCTCACTTCACCGATACCGATGAAGCGACCGTTGTGATCCTGTACCCGGACCATGCCGAACTTCGGCGCATCCGGGGCACGTACTGGCTGGCCGTTGAGCCAGTAGAACGCACTGTGTTCCGAGAACTGCAGCAGCGGCCAATCCAGCAGACCGCTGTCCGATGGCATCAGGAAGCGGTCGACCGCTTCGTTGCCGCCTTCGGCATGCACGGCCTCGAGCTCTTCCAGCGTGACCGTCTGGGCCAGCGTGAAAGGACCGGCCTGGGTCCGCCGCAGCTCTGCCACGTACGCACCACAGCCCAATTGCTCGCCAATATCCTCGACCAGCGTGCGGATATAGGTGCCTTTGCTGCAATCCACGGCCAGCCGCGCAGTATTACCGTCGAAGGCCAGCAATTCCAAGCGCGCAATAGTAACAGAACGCGGTTCGCGCTCCACTACTTCGCCTGCACGGGCCAGTTTGTACAACGGTTGCCCATCACGCTTCAAGGCGGAGTACATCGGCGGTATCTGACTGATTTGCCCACGAAAACCTGGCAGCACAGCTTCGATATCAGCCTGACCAACGGTCACTGGACGCTCGCGCAGAACCTCACCTTCGGCGTCCGCCGTGGTGGTGGTCTTGCCCAACTGCGCCAGGGTTTCATAACCCTTGTCGGAATCGAGCAGGTACTGGGAGAACTTGGTCGCCTCGCCAAAGCACAGCGGCAGCACGCCGGTGGCCAGTGGGTCGAGGCTGCCGGTGTGCCCGGCCTTCTCGGCGTTGAGCAACCAGCGAACCTTCTGCAGTGCCGCATTGGAGGTAAACCCCAGCGGCTTGTCGAGCAGGATGATGCCGCTGACGTTGCGGCGGATACGTTTGACCTGGGCCACCGATTACTCCTTGGAGTCTTCGGGTTCAGCCGCGTGCTGGCTGTCTTCAGCCACCGCGCGTTCGATCAGCGCCGACAGGTGCGCGCCCCGCACGACGCTTTCGTCGTAGTGGAAGTGCAACTGTGGAACGCTGCGCAGCTTCATTTCACGGGCCAACTGCATGCGCAGGAAACCAGCGGCGGAGTTGAGCACCTTGATGCTCTGGGCGATTTCCTCGGCACCGTCCTGGCCCATCACGGTAATGAAAATCTTCGCATGACCGACGTCACGGCTGACTTCCACTGCGGTAATGGTGACCAGGCCGACACGCGGGTCCTTGACTTCGCGGCGGATCAACTGGGCCAGCTCGCGCTGCATCTGATCGCCGATTCGTTGGGTACGGCTGTATTCTTTTGCCATGTCTTGTTACCTGTTACTGCCCTACGGGAAACCCGCAAGGTCTGAAAGCGGCAAACGCCCGGCCTGGCGAAAGCCGGACCGGGCGTTGCGTTTAGAGTCCGCCAGCGCGGCAGCGCATGTTCATGCGGCTGCCCGTTGCGGCTCTTGAAGTACGCGAGTCAGAGGCTGCGAGCAACCTGGACCTTCTCGAAGACTTCGATCTTGTCGCCGACCTTGACGTCGTTGTAGCTCTTGACGCCAATACCGCACTCCATGCCGGCACGGACTTCGGAAGCGTCATCCTTGAAGCGACGCAGCGATTCCAGCTCGCCTTCGAAGATCACGATGTCTTCACGCAGTACACGGATCGGACGGTTACGGTGAACGACACCCTCGATCACCATGCAACCGGCGATGGCACCAAACTTCGGCGAACGGAACACGTCGCGAACTTCGGCCACGCCCAGGATGTTCTCCCGCACGTCGCTGCCCAGCATACCGGTCAGGGCTTTCTTGACGTCTTCGATGATGTCGTAGATCACGTTGTAGTAACGCATATCCAGACCTTCCTGCTCGACGATCTTGCGCGCGCCGGCATCGGCACGCACGTTGAAGCCGAACAGTACCGCGTTGGAGGCCAGTGCCAGGTTGGCATCGGACTCGGTGATACCACCGACACCGCCGCCGACCACGCGCACTTGCACTTCGTCGTTGCCCAGGCCGTTGAGAGCGCCTTGCAAGGCTTCCAGGGAACCACGGACGTCGGATTTGAGGACGATGTTGAGCGTCTTCTTCTCTTCCTGGCCCATGTTCTCGAAGATGTTTTCCAGCTTGCCGGCATGTGCGCGAGCCAGTTTGACTTCGCGGAACTTGCCTTGACGGAACAGCGCGACTTCACGGGCCTTCTTCTCGTCAGCCACAACGCTCATCTCGTCGCCAGCGTCCGGGGTGCCGTCCAGGCCGAGGATCTCGACCGGGATAGCCGGACCGGCTTCCTTGATGGGCTTGCCGTTCTCGTCGAGCATGGCGCGCACGCGGCCATAGTTCGAGCCAACCAGCACCATGTCGCCCTGACGCAGCGTACCGTCCTGAACCAGGACCGTCGCCACCGGACCGCGGCCCTTGTCCAGGCGCGATTCAACTACCACACCACGGCCAGGGGCCGACGGAGTGGCGGTCAGTTCGAGCACTTCGGCCTGCAGCAATACCGCTTCGAGCAATTCGTCGACGCCGGTACCCATCTTCGCCGAAACCGGTACGAACGGGGTGTCGCCGCCCCACTCTTCGGAGGTCACGCCGTGAGCCGACAATTCGCTACGGATGCGATCCAGGTCAGCACCCGGCTTGTCGATCTTGTTCACCGCAACCACCAGCGGTACGCCAGCAGCCTGGGCATGCTGAACGGCTTCGATGGTTTGCGGCATCACGCCGTCGTCCGCCGCGACCACCAGGATCACGATGTCGGTCGCCTTGGCACCACGGGCACGCATTGCGGTAAACGCGGCGTGACCCGGGGTGTCGAGGAAGGTGACCATGCCGCGTTCGGTTTCAACGTGGTACGCACCGATGTGCTGGGTGATGCCGCCGGCTTCGCCCGCAGCTACCTTGGCACGACGGATGTAGTCGAGCAGCGAGGTCTTACCGTGGTCAACGTGACCCATGACAGTCACGACCGGCGCACGTGGAACCGCTTCACCTTCGAACTTCAGGGACTCGGCCAGGGAATCTTCCAGGGCGGTGTCGCTGACCAGGGTCACTTTGTGGCCCAGTTCTTCAGCAACCAGCTGGGCAGTTTCCTGGTCCAGTACCTGGTTGATGGTGGCCGGGGTACCCAGCTTGAACATGAACTTGATGATTTCAGCAGCCTTGACCGACATCTGCTGGGCCAGGTCGCCCACGGTGATGGTCTCGCCGATCTTCACTTCACGCACGACAGGGCCGGTCGGGCTCTGGAAACCGTGGGCGTTGCGTTTCTTCAGCTTGGCCTTGCCGCGACCGCCGCGACGGAAGCCATCGCTTTCTTCGTCGGTGGTACGTGGCGCAACACGAGGTGCCGGCGCCTTTTCCTTGACCGAGGCACGGTGAGGCGCGTTCTTGCGCTCGCCATCACCACCGCCACCGCCACGACGGTTGTCGTCGGCACGTGGTTTGTCGGGACGACGCTGTTCGTCGCGCTTGCGGGTATCGGCCGCAGGTGCTGGAGCAGGCGCAACGACCGGCGCGCTTTCACGCACAGGTTCGGCCGCCGGGGCAGGTGCCGCAACGGCTTCGACCGGCTCCGGTTGCGCAGCAGCAGGCTGGCGACGCGCTTCTTCTTCGGCGCGACGCTTGGCTTCTTCTTCAGCCTTCTGGCGGGCAGCATTTTCTACTGCGCGACGTTCTTCCAGCTCGCGCTTGCGCTCGGCTTCGATTTCTTCCGGGCTACGCTGTACGAAGACTTTCTTCTTGCGTACTTCGACACTGATGCTTTTGCTACCGGCAACACGCAGGGTGCTGGTGGTCTTACGCTGCAGAGTGATCTTGCGTGGTTCTTCCACTTTAGCCTTGTGACTGCTCTTCAAGTGAGTCAGCAGGGATTGCTTCTCACTGTCGGTCACATGTTCCTCGGCGGCGGTGTGCGGCAGACCTGCCTCACGCATCTGCTGCAACAGGCGCTCTACCGGTGTTTTGACCTCATCGGCCAGTTGTTTCACCGTGACTTGCGTCATGCACTTCTCTCCTCAGGCCGCGCCTATTACTCGAACCAGTGGGCTCGGGCGGCCATGATCAACTTGCCGGCACGATCATCGTCAATGCCGTCGATGTCGAGCAGGTCGTCAATAGACTGCTCGGCCAGGTCTTCGCGGGTAATTACGCCGCGCACCGCCAGTTCCATCGCCAAATCCTTGTCCATGCCCTCAAGCGAGAGCAGGTCTTCGGCCGGATGGGCGTCTGCCAGCTTTTCCTCAGTAGCGATGGCTTTGGTCAACAAGCGATCCTTGGCCCGAGCGCGAAGCTCGTTGACGATTTCCTCGTCAAAGCCGTCGATGTTGAGCATCTCCTCCACCGGTACGTAGGCAATCTCTTCCAGGCTGGTAAAGCCTTCATCCACCAGCACCTGTGCCAGCTCTTCATCGACTTCAAGCTCTTCGATGAAGTTGCGCAGGATGTCGCCGGTTTCAGCTTGCTGCTTAGCCTGGATGTCCGATTCGGTCATCACGTTCAGGGTCCAGCCAGTCAACTGGCTCGCCAGACGCACGTTCTGACCGCCGCGACCAATGGCCTGAGCCAGATTGTCTGCGCCAACGGCGATGTCCATGGCATGGGCATCTTCGTCGACGATAATTGCCGCCACTTCAGCAGGCGACATGGCATTGATCACGAACTGAGCCGGGTTATCGTCCCACAGGACGATGTCCACACGCTCGCCGCCCAACTCGCCGGATACGGCCTGGACACGCGAACCGCGCATGCCGATGCAGGCGCCTTGCGGGTCGATGCGCTTGTCCTTGGAGCGGACCGCGATCTTGGCGCGCGAACCCGGATCACGGGAGGCGGCCATGACTTCGATCAGGCCTTCGGCAATTTCCGGCACTTCGATGCGGAACAACTCGATCAGCATTTCCGGCGCTGTACGCGACAGGATCAGCTGCGGGCCGCGGTTCTCGGTGCGGATTTCCTTGAGCAGCGCACGCAGGCGCACGCCGACACGGAAAGTTTCGCGGGAAATGATGTCTTCACGGGCCAGCAACGCTTCGGCGTTGTTGCCCAGGTCGACGATCACGTTGTCGCGGGTAACTTTTTTCACGGTGCCGGAGATGATTTCCCCGAGGCGCTCGCGGTAAGCGTCGACCACCTGTGCACGCTCGGCCTCGCGAACCTTCTGCACGATGACCTGCTTGGCGGTCTGTGCAGCAATGCGGCCGAACTCGATGGACTCGATCTTCTCTTCGACGACATCACCGACCTTGGCGCCCGGATGCGTTTGCGCAACCTTGCTCGGCCAGGTTTCGATAGCGGGATCGTCCAGGTCGGCTTCCTCGACGACCGTCCAGCGACGGAATGTCTCGTAGGCACCCGTGTGGCGATTGATCTCCACACGCAAATCAACTTCGTCTTCAAACCGCTTCTTGGTAGCAGTGGCCAGGGCCAGCTCCAGCGCTTCAAAAATCACGTTAGCCGGTACGCCCTTTTCATTGGATACCGACTCAACAACCAGCAGTACTTCTTTGCTCATCGTACGCCTCGCCTTTCGCAAGCCATTGGATCCGCGGGATCCGCAGTATCTGGCACGTATCAGTCAAAACTGGGAATAATGTTGGCCTTGTCGATCATATCGATCGGCAACAGGAACTCATGGTCATCTACCTGCACCACGACATCCTGTTCTTCTATACCGCGCAGAAGGCCTTGGAAGTTGCGTCGACCTTCGAAAGGCGAACGCAGCCTGATCTTCACTTGTTCACCGGCAAACGAAGCAAACTGTTCAAGGGTGAACAGCGGGCGTTCCATGCCAGGCGAGGAAACTTCAAGGGTATATTCGGAGGCGATTGGATCTTCAACATCCAGTACACCGCTGATCTGACGGCTGACGATGGCGCAATCGTCCACCAACACGCCGCCTTCCTTATCGATATAAACGCGCAACAGTGAGTGGCGACCTTGAGCCGAAAACTCAATACCCCAGCATTCATAGCCAAGGGCCACGACCACCGGGGCCAACAAGGCCTGCAACTGTTCTAGCTTGCTCGACACCTGAACCCCCTCGTGCATGTTTGTGCATGCTGTGCAAATAAAAAAAAATGGGCGAATCGCCCATCCCTGAAACGCCGTCAAGCAACGGCGCTATAAAGTGTCCAGCTAACAAAAAGCCCCTTGGAAGGGGCCTCTGAAACTGGTTGCGGGAGCCGGATTTGAACCGACGACCTTCGGGTTATGAGCCCGACGAGCTACCAGACTGCTCCATCCCGCGACAAAGCTGGGGCGGAAGTATACGACCGATCCATTACAGGGTCAATGTAACCCTTCCACCGACAAGAAAGCCCGCAATTGCGGGCTCTCCTGATAATTGGTACCGAGAAGGGGACTCGAACCCCTACACCCTATGGGCACAACCACCTCAAGGTTGCGTGTCTACCAATTCCACCACCTCGGCAATACAGCGTTTGAAACCTTCTTACTTCTGCTCTTGAGCTGGAGGCACGTCAGTCGCCGGATTGGCCGACTTTTGCTCTTGAAGCACCGGGACATCATCAGAAGCCGGTTGTTGCTTAGGTGTCTCCAGTACCGCTGGGTTTGGCAAACCTACTTGAGTCAGCTCATGAGCTTTCTCTTTAGCAAAGTAACCTAACCCCAAGCTGGTCATGAAGAAACCGGCGGCAAGTATAGCAGTAAACTTACTAAGAAAGGTAGAGGAACCTTGGCTTCCGAACACAGTATTTGAAGCACCTGCACCGAAAGACGCGCCAGCATCCGCACCTTTACCCTGCTGCAGCAATACGAGGGCTACTACACCCAGTGCACCCAGCAGATGAAAAACGACTACGACTGTTTCCAGCATTTTTTCAGTTTCCCGCGGCGCGACAGATCGCACCGAACTCATCTGCATTCAGGGACGCTCCACCAATGAGCCCCCCATCGATATCCGGCATGCCGAACAGTTCGACCGCATTGGCCGCCTTCACGCTGCCGCCGTATAGAAGTCGCGCACCTCGCGCCACTTCAGAATTCTCTGCCGCCAACTGCGCGCGGATGGCTGCGTGCACATCCTGCGCCTGTTGCGGCGAAGCCGTCAGCCCGGTACCAATGGCCCAGACTGGCTCGTAAGCGATGACTGCCTTTGCAAAAGCGCCGACACCCAGGTCTTCGATGATGCTGCCCAGCTGACGCCCGACAACTTCAAGGGTCTTGCCGGCTTCACGCTGCTCGAGGGTTTCCCCTACACACAACACCGGAGTCAGACCACACGCCTGGGCCGCTGCAAACTTGCGAATCAGGGTCTTATCCTGCTCGCCCATGATCAGGCGACGCTCGGAGTGTCCGACCAGGACCAGGGTACAACCTGCATCCACCAGCTGACTCGGCGCAACCTCACCGGTCAACGCACCTTGCATGGATTCCACCGCAGAGTTCTGCGCGCCGACCGAAATCGACTTGCCTTTCAAGCCATCAATCACTTGATTGATATACAAGCAAGGCGGGAATACCGCGACGTCAACACCGCTTGGCAAGGCCAGATGACGAAGGCCATTGATCAGCTCAGCGACGCTGGCGCGGGTACCGTGCATCTTCCAGTTACCAGCTACCATAGGGCGACGCATGCTGTACCTCGTCGGTCAAAGTGGGCGCAGATGTTACCCAACCGATTCATGACTGGCAAGCCGAATTCAGGCAGAAACTTCAGTAACCAGTTTTGCCAGCTCTTCGGCATAGCCTCGAACCTGTGCTTCGTCCTCGCCCTCGACCATGACACGCACCAAAGGCTCTGTACCGGACTTGCGCAGCAACACCCGCCCACGCCCCGCCATCGCCTGTGTCACGCGCTCGCTGGCCTGCTTGACCGTCGCGTGCTCGATCGGATTGGCGCCACCACCGAAACGCACGTTGATCAGCACCTGCGGACACTTGCGTAACGCCTGGCGCGACTGTGCGAGCCCTTCATCCCGCGCCTTGAGTGCCATCAGCACCTGCAAGGCCGCGATGATCGCATCACCGGTGGTGGTGTGATCGAAGCACACGATGTGCCCGGAATTCTCGCCACCGATCACCCAGTTGCGTTCCAGCAGCTCCGAGATCACATAACGATCGCCCACGTTGGCCCGCACGAACGGGATATCCAGGTCCGCCAGCGCCAGTTCGAGGCCGAGATTGCTCATCAATGTACCGACGACGCCGCCCTGCAGCTTGCCGCGCCCGTGCAGGTCGCGGGCGATGATGAACAACAACTCGTCACCATCGACCACCGTACCGGTGTGATCGACCATCAGTACCCGGTCACCATCGCCGTCGAAGGCGATACCGAGATCAGCCTGCTCGGCCAGCACCGCAGCCTGCAACGCCTCGGTATGGGTGGAACCACAGTTGTGGTTGATGTTCAGCCCATTGGGCTGGGCGGAAAGCACCACCACTTCAGCACCCAACTCTCGGAATACACTCGGCGCGACTTTATAGGTGGCCCCGTGAGCGCAGTCGACGACGATTTTCAGGCCGGCAAAACTGGTGCCGGTCGGCACACTGCCTTTACAGAATTCGATGTAGCGACCCGATGCGTCGTTAATCCGCGACACCTTACCGATCTTGCTCGACTCAACCACCGTCATCGGTGTGTCCAACAGTTCTTCGATCATCAGCTCGATGTCATCCGGCAACTTGGTGCCCTGGCCGGAGAAGAACTTGATGCCGTTATCGTCATGCGGGTTGTGCGAAGCACTGATCACGATCCCGGCCTGCGCCTGGAACGTACGCGTCAGGTAGGCGATGGCTGGCGTCGGCATCGGCCCCAGCAGCATCACATCGGCACCCGCCGAGGTCAGGCCAGCTTCGAGCGCCGATTCGAACATGTAGCCGGAAATACGCGTGTCCTTGCCAACCAACACCTTGCAGGCGCCCATCTTGCGGAACGCCATGCCGGCAGCCCAGCCGAGCTTGAGCATGAAATCCGGAGTAATCGGATATTCGCCGACCCGACCACGAATACCGTCGGTGCCAAAATATTTTTTGCTCATAAGTGCTCCGTCATTCTTATTCGGCTGAATCCACAGCTGCGATCATCCGTACAACATCCATCGTTTCGGCCACGTCATGGACGCGCAATATGCGCGCGCCCTTGGTCAGGGCCAAGGCAGCCAGTGCAAGACCGCCATACAGGCGCTCTCCCACCGGACGCCCCAATGCATTGCCTATCATGCTCTTTCGCGAAACCCCAACCAACAGGGGCCGCCCGAGCGCGTGCAATGCCTGCATATGCTTGAACAGGCTCAGATTGTGATCCAGTGTCTTGGCAAAGCCAAACCCGGGATCAAGGATGATTTTCTCGGCAGGGATGCCCACGGCGGCGCATTGGCTCATGCGCTGGGCCAGGAACTCACTCACCTCGCGGGCCACATCATCATAATGCGGGTCGTTCTGCATGGTGCCGGGCTCGCCGAGCATATGCATCAGGCAAACCGGCAGGCCGGTGGCCGCCGCCGCATCCAGGGCGCCATCGCGCTGCAGCGACCGCACATCGTTGATCAGGCCAGCGCCCAACCGCGCCGTCTCACGCATGACCGCCGGCGTGGACGTATCGACCGAGATAATGACATCGAGCTCACGGTGGATGCGCTCGACAATCGGCGCCACTCGCTCCAGCTCCTCGGTAGGCGAGACAGCCCGCGCACCCGGCCGGGTCGATTCGCCGCCCACATCGATCAGCGTGGCGCCCGCAAGCACCATTGCCTCGGAATGGCGCAACGCAGCATCGAGCTGGCTGAATCGCCCACCATCGGAAAAGGAATCAGGGGTGACATTGAGGATGCCCATGACATGCGCCTGGGCCAAATCAAGAACCCGGTTGCCGCAAGGCAACCGGGTCGAGGACTGAACAGAAGTCATTTCACGCCTTATACATCAGCAGCCGGACCGCCAATCGGTGTTTCCGGACGCTCGCCCTGGACCGCCGGCGGCGTACCGGAAGTACCGGTGCCTCCCGACCAGTCTCGTGGCTCACGAGGCACGCGCCCCGCCATGATGTCATCGATCTGCTCGGCATCGATGGTTTCGTACTTCATCAGTGCATCGGCCATGGCGTCGAGCTTGTCACGGTTGTCCGTGAGAATCTGCTTGGCGGTGCCGTAGCACTGATCGATGATGCTGCGCACTTCGGAGTCGATCAGCTTGGCCGTCTCGCCGGAAAAGCTTGCATGCTGGCCACTGCCACCACGGCCGAGGAACACTTCGCCCTCTTCTTCAGCGTACATCAGCGGCCCCAGCTTCTCGGAAAGCCCCCACTTGGTCACCATGTTCCGGGCAATCTGGCTGGCACGCATGATGTCGTTGGAGGCGCCAGTGGTCACACCGTCAAAACCCAATGTCATCTCTTCGGCGATACGACCGCCGTACAGCGAACAGATCTGGCTGATCAGCGCCCGCTTGGACAGGCTGTAACGATCTTCTTCCGGCAGGAACATGGTCACGCCCAGGGCACGACCACGGGGAATGATCGAGACCTTGTAGACCGGGTCATGCTCGGGCACCACACGACCGACGATGGCGTGACCCGCCTCGTGGTAGGCCGTGTTCTGCTTTTCCTTCTCGGACATGACCATGGATTTGCGCTCTGCGCCCATCATGATCTTGTCCTTGGCCAGTTCGAATTCCTTCATTTCCACCAGGCGCTTGCCGGAACGAGCGGCAAACAGCGAGGCCTCGTTGACCAGGTTGGCCAGGTCGGCACCGGAGAAGCCAGGCGTACCACGGGCGATGACGGCCGGAGCGACATCGTCACCCATCGGCACCTTGCGCATATGGACCTTGAGAATCTGCTCACGACCACGAATGTCCGGCAACCCCACCACGACCTGACGGTCGAAGCGACCTGGACGCAACAGCGCAGGGTCCAGCACGTCGGGACGGTTGGTGGCGGCAATCACGATGATGCCATCGTTCATTTCGAAACCGTCCATCTCCACCAGCAACTGGTTGAGGGTCTGTTCGCGCTCGTCGTGACCGCCGCCCATGCCGGCGCCACGATGGCGACCGACCGCGTCGATTTCGTCGATGAAGATGATGCACGGCGCATGCTTCTTGGCCTGCTCGAACATGTCACGGACACGGCTTGCACCGACACCCACGAACATTTCCACGAAGTCGGAACCGGAAATCGTGAAGAACGGCACCTTGGCCTCGCCGGCAATCGCCTTGGCGAGCAGGGTCTTACCGGTACCTGGCGGGCCCACCATCAGCACGCCACGCGGGATACGGCCGCCCAGGCGTTGGAACTTGCCCGGGTCGCGCAGGAATTCGACCAGCTCGCCAACCTCTTCCTTGGCTTCATCGCAACCGGCGACGTCGGCCAGGGTGGTTTTCACCTGGTCTTCGGACAGCAGCCGGGCCTTGCTCTTGCCGAAGCTCATCGGCCCGCCCTTGCCACCGCCACCACCCTGCATCTGGCGCATGAAGAACATGAACACGGCGATGATCACCAGGATCGGGAAGCTGGCGACCAGCAGCTGGGTCCAGATGCTTTGCTGTTCAGGCTGCTTGCCTTCGACCACGACATGGTTGTCCACCAGGTCGCCGATCAGGCCATTGTCCTGGATCGCCGGACGAATGGTCTTGAAGCTGTCGCCGTCGGTGCGCTTGCCGGTAATCACATAGCCATCAACGGCTACGCGCTCGACCTTGCCATCCTTGACCTGCTGGATGAAGTCGGAATAGTTGAGGGTCTGCGGCTCGTTAGGGCTGGAGAAGTTGTTCATCACGGTCACAAGGACAGCGGCGATGATCAACCACAGGATCAGATTCTTTGCCATATCGTTCAATTAACTACCCTCTGAAGCAAGCTCCGCTACTGGCGCGCGCTTCGCATGATATTCACCGGCCTAACTTACTACATTACCTACGACTCTGGCAGGCGCCGTCTGTAACCCTTTGTGAAACTTTGACCGCATCATTTTCGTTACGCGGCGTTTTCAACGCGAGACAAAAAAATCTATCGCCCCAGTCAGAGACGCTCATCGCTGGCAGCGCCTTCGATACCGCGAAACCCCCGCGCCAGCAGGTACTGCTCGCGCGAACGGTCACGGGACGACAATGGTTTGCGCATTTGCACCTTGTCGAACAACTTGCGTATGCCCTTGTGGTATTCATCGAAGCCTTCACCCTGGAAGACCTTGATCAAAAAATCACCACCCGGACGCAGAACCCGCCCGGCAAGATCCAGGGCCAGCTCGCTGAGGAACATTGCACGAGGCATGTCGACAGCCGCCAATCCACTCATATTGGGGGCCATATCGGAAATCACAAGGTCAACCTCGGTATTTCCGACGGCCTCCAGGATTTTTGCCAATACGGCGTCTTCGGTAAAATCGCCCTGAATGAAGGTCACGTCAGGGATGCCGTCCATTTCCAGGATGTCGGAGGCGATCAACCGCCCCTGGCCACCAATCAGACGACTGGTCACCTGGGACCAGCCGCCCGGCGCCGCGCCGAGGTCGATCACGGTCATGCCGGGACGGATCAGGCGATCCTTTTCCTGGATCTCCAGCAATTTATAGCTGGCACGAGAGCGATAGCCGTCCTTTTGCGCCATTTTGACGTACGGATCGTTGAAATGCTCTTTGAGCCAGTTCTGGCTAGTCTTGGAACGGGCCACGGGCCACCTCTAAAAATAAAACGGGTCGTGATTAAGTGGGCGGTCCCGGACTCGCTCGGGTAAACTGGCCGCCGCTTTTTTACAAGATCAGACGCAGGGGTCAGATTATGCCGCTCACTCAAGAGCAGAAGAAACAATACAAATCCATTGGCCACCATCTGAAACCGGTTTTGACTGTGGCTGACAACGGTTTGACTGAAGGTGTACTCGCCGAGCTGGAACGCGCACTGGGTGATCATGAGCTGATCAAGATCAAGCTCAATATCCTCGACCGCGAAGCCCGCCTGGCTGCCGTTGCTGAACTGTGCAAGACCGGCAAGGCCGACCTGGTGCAGGTCATCGGCAAGATGGCACTGATTTATCGCAAGAACTTCAGCGTCAACAAGCAACTGTCGAACGTTCACCGCTTCAAGTGATGCCAAGGCTCAAGGGTGTGCTTCGCGCACCCTGCCGCTCCACCCGGGAACCGGTTGCAGCACCAGCACCAAACCGGAAAACCCCAGCACCAGGTAACTGAAGACCTGCCACTGGCTTGCATCCGGCCAGCCAAGCCGCACGGCAAAGAACATCCCGCACGCGTACAAGGCCATGAGCAGCAATTGCCCACGAATGTCGCGCCATAGGCTGGCAAGGCCCTCGGCCTGAACCAGCACCAAAGCCTGAACCGTCACGCACACTGCACAAAAACCCACCAGCAGTGCCGTCAGCATACTCGCGATTTCATCGATGAGCAGCGGTGCCAGGCCGATTCGGCCCAGCACCGGCAGCAAACCGATGTGCAACAACCACACGCCGCCCACCCACAACATCTGGGCAAGCTGCCAGATCATGGCGCCGGCACGTAGCGGGCGCCTTCGCTCAGACGTGACGGACTTCGACAATCTCATACTCGATGACACCGCCAGGTGTCTTCACCGCCACCACATCGCCCTCTTCCTTGGCAATCAAGGCGCGGGCAATAGGCGAACCGACAGAGATCTTGCCGAGTTTGATGTCAGCCTCATCCTCACCCACGATCTGGTAGGTAACGCTTTCATCCGTCTCGACGTTGGCGATTTCCACGGTGGTGCCGAAGATCACCTTGCCGGTGTGAGGAATGGTCGTGACGTCGATGATCACCGCATTTTGCAGGCGACCCTCGATATCGCGAACCCGCGCCTCGACCATGCCCTGCTCTTCACGGGCGGCATGGTACTCGGCGTTTTCCTTCAGATCCCCCAGCTCACGCGCTTCACCAATGGCCTGACTCAAGCGCGGGCGCTCGACCTTGGTCAGGTGAGCGTGTTCTTCTTCCAGGGCCTTGGCGCCCTGAACGGTCATCGGGTACTTGGTTATGCTCATGCCTTCAATCCTGCATGTAGATCCTGCAAGCGGCGCACGGTCTTCTCGGGACCGAACTTGAGCGCTTCGCAGATCGCTTCGCCCGCAGCAATGGTCGTGGTGCAGTAGATCTTGTGCTGCAGGGCGTTGCGACGAATGGAGTAGGAATCGGCGATCGACTGGCGACCCTCGGTGGTGTTGATGATCAGCGTGACTTCGTCATTCTTGATCATGTCGACCACGTGCGGACGGCCCTCGGTCACCTTGTTCACGCGGCGCACTTTCAGGCCTGCCGCCTCGATCAGCTTGGCAGTACCGGCAGTGGCGACCACTTCGAAGCCCAAGTTGATCAGATCACGGGCCACGCCTGCAACCAGTGGCTTGTCGTCATCACGCACGCTGATGAACGCCGTACCACCGGTCGGCAGCACTTCGCTGGCGCCCATCTGGGCCTTGGCGAAGGCTTCGCCGAAGGTGTCACCGACGCCCATCACTTCACCGGTGGATTTCATTTCCGGGCCGAGGATCGGGTCGACACCTGGGAACTTGGCGAACGGGAACACCGCCTCTTTCACGCTGTAGAAATTCGGGATGATTTCCTTGGTGAAGCCCAGTTCCTTCAGGGTTTTGCCAGCCATGACGCGCGCGGCGATCATGGCCAGGGAAACACCGATGCACTTGGAGACGAACGGCACGGTACGCGAAGCGCGCGGGTTGACCTCGATGACGTAGATGTCTTCGCCCTGAAGCGCCAACTGCACGTTCATCAAGCCGACAACACCCAGTTCCAGGGCCATTTTCTTGACCTGCTCGCGCATCTCGTCCTGGATGTGGGCCGGCAGCGAGTAAGGCGGCAGCGAGCACGCGGAGTCACCGGAGTGAACACCGGCCTGCTCGATGTGCTGCATGATCGCGCCAATCACCACGTCCTTGCCGTCGCAGA
Source organism: Pseudomonas sp. MS646 (assembly GCF_036693845.1). Lineage (NCBI taxonomy): Bacteria > Pseudomonadati > Pseudomonadota > Gammaproteobacteria > Pseudomonadales > Pseudomonadaceae > Pseudomonas > Pseudomonas sp. MS646. The sequence continues at coordinate 885,588 of NZ_CP144763.1, read as the reverse complement.
CCGCATCCACGTCCATTTCGATGGCGCAGTTGAGGAAGTGGTCCAGCAGCACCGGGCTATCGTTGGACACCTGGACCGCTTCGCGCAGGTAGCGCTTGAGTTCTTCTTCCTGGTAGACGATTTCCATCGCACGGCCGCCCAATACGTAGGACGGACGCACCACCAGCGGGTAGCCGATCTTGGCGGCGGCACGAATCGCTTCGTCTTCGCTGCGCACGGTGGCGTTTGGCGGCTGGCGCAGGTTCAGGCGCTCGACCATCTGCTGGAAGCGCTCACGGTCTTCGGCGCGGTCGATCGCGTCCGGGCTGGTGCCGATGATCGGTACGCCGGCGGCTTCCAGGGCACGCGCCAGTTTCAGCGGGGTCTGGCCGCCGTACTGGACGATGACGCCCTTGGGCTTCTCGACGCGGACGATTTCCAGCACGTCTTCCAGGGTCACTGGCTCGAAGTACAGGCGGTCGGAGGTGTCGTAGTCGGTGGAGACGGTTTCCGGGTTGCAGTTGACCATGATGGTCTCGTACCCGTCATCGCGCAGGGCCAGTGCAGCGTGCACGCAGCAGTAGTCGAACTCGATGCCCTGGCCGATCCGGTTAGGGCCACCGCCCAGGATCATGATCTTGTCGCGGGTCGAAGGCGCGGCTTCGCACTCTTCTTCGTACGTGGAGTACAGGTACGCGGTATCGGTGGCGAACTCGGCCGCGCAGGTGTCGACGCGCTTGTAGACCGGGAAAACTTCCAGCTTGTGGCGATGGGCGCGCAGGCTCTTCTCGGTCACGCCGAGCAGCTTGGCCAGGCGCTGGTCCGAGAAGCCCTTGCGCTTGAGGCGGAACATCATGTCGCGGTCGATGCTGGACATGCCCAGGGTCTTGACCTTTTCTTCGTCCTTGATCAGGTCTTCGATCTGCACCAGGAACCAAGGGTCGATCATGTTCATGCCGAAGATCTGCTCGACGGTCATGCCGGCACGGAAGGCATCGGCCACGTACCAGATGCGCTCGGCGCCTGGCACGGTCAGCTCGCGCTTGAGCTCGCTCATGCTGTCCGGATGGCTCAGGTCCAGCTTCGGATCGAGGCCGCAGACACCGACTTCCAGGCCGCGAAGGGCTTTCTGCAGGGACTCCTGGAAGGTCCGGCCAATCGCCATGACTTCACCGACCGACTTCATCTGGGTGGTCAGGCGGGCATCGGCCTTGGCGAACTTCTCGAAGGCAAAGCGCGGCAGCTTGGTGACGACGTAGTCGATGGACGGCTCGAAGGACGCCGGGGTCTTGCCGCCGGTGATGTCGTTCGACAGTTCGTCGAGGGTGTAGCCCACGGCCAGCTTGGCCGCGACCTTGGCGATCGGGAAACCCGTGGCTTTCGAGGCCAGGGCCGACGAGCGGGATACCCGCGGGTTCATTTCGATGACCACCATGCGACCGGTGTCCGGGCAGATACCGAACTGGACGTTGGAGCCGCCGGTTTCCACGCCGATCTCACGCAGCACCGCCAGGGAGGCGTTACGCAGGATCTGGTATTCCTTGTCCGTCAGGGTCTGGGCCGGCGCGACGGTGATCGAGTCACCGGTGTGCACGCCCATCGGGTCGAAGTTCTCGATGGAGCAGACGATGATGCAGTTGTCCTTTTTGTCGCGGACCACTTCCATCTCGTACTCTTTCCAGCCGATCAGCGATTCGTCGATCAGCAGTTCCTTGGTCGGCGACAAGTCCAGGCCACGGGCGCAGATTTCTTCGAACTCTTCGCGGTTGTAGGCGATACCGCCACCGGTGCCGCCCATGGTGAAGGACGGACGGATGATGCAAGGGAAGCCGAGCTTCTCGAGGACCGCGTTGGCCTCTTCCATGCTGTGGGCGATGCCCGAGCGAGGGCACTCCAGGCCGATGGCCTTCATTGCCTTGTCGAAGCGCGAACGGTCTTCGGCCTTGTCAATGGTGTCGGCGTTGGCACCGATCATTTCCACACCGAATTTTTCCAGGACGCCTTCGCGCTCCAGGTCCAGGGCGCAGTTCAGCGCGGTCTGGCCACCCATGGTCGGCAATAGGGCGTCAGGACGCTCTTTCTCGATGATCTTGGCGACGGTCTGCCATTTGATCGGCTCGATGTAGGTGGCGTCGGCCATGGCCGGGTCGGTCATGATGGTGGCCGGGTTGGAGTTCACCAGGATGACGCGGTAGCCCTCTTCGCGCAGGGCCTTGCAGGCCTGGGCGCCGGAGTAGTCGAACTCGCAGGCCTGGCCGATCACGATCGGGCCAGCGCCGAGAATCAGGATGCTTTTTATGTCTGTACGTTTTGGCATGGGTTTGTCACTCAAATCCGCAGGTCAGTCGGCTAGGCCGTCGAACAATCTTTGAAGCGCCCAAGGGGGCCGCCGCGCTCGGGGCCGCCCTCAGGCTTCGCGCGGTCAGCGTCGCTTGGCCATCTCGTTGATGAAGCGATCGAACAGCGGAGCCACGTCGTTCGGGCCCGGGCTCGCTTCAGGGTGGCCCTGGAAGCTGAACGCGCTCTTGTCGGTACGCTCGATGCCTTGCAGCGTGCCGTCGAACAGCGACTTGTGAATCGCCCGCACGTTGGCCGGCAGGGTCGCTTCGTCCACGGCGAAACCGTGGTTCTGGCTGGTGATCATGACGACACCGGTATCCAGGTCCTGCACCGGGTGGTTGGCACCGTGGTGGCCATGACCCATCTTAACGGTCTTGGCGCCCGAGGCGAGGGCCAGCAGTTGATGGCCCAGGCAGATGCCGAATACCGGGATTTCGGTTTCCAGCACTTGCCGGATCGCCTGGATCGCGTAGTCGCAAGGCTCGGGGTCGCCCGGGCCGTTGGACAGGAACACGCCGTCGGGCTTGAGGGCCAGGATGTCGGCGGCCGGGGTTTGTGCCGGCACCACGGTCACGCGGCAACCGCGCTCGACCAGCATGCGCAGGATGTTCAGCTTGACGCCGTAGTCGTAGGCCACCACGTGATACGGCAGCTCGGACGCTTCGATCGTTGGGTGGCTGTCGGTCTTCAGGCTCCAGACCGAGGAACGCCACTCGTACTGCGTTTTGGTGCTGACGACTTTCGCCAGGTCCATGCCCTTGAGGCCCGGGAACCCTTGGGCGGCAGCGATGGCGGCTTCTTCGGAGATATTGTCGCCGGCCATGATGCAGCCGTTTTGCGCGCCCTTCTCCCGCAGGATACGGGTCAGACGGCGAGTGTCGATACCGGCGATCGCCACGACGTTGTTGGCTTTCAGGTAATCGGACAGGGACATCGTGTTACGCCAGTTGCTCGCTACCAGCGGCAGGTCACGGATGACCAGGCCGGCGGACCAGACACGATCGGACTCGGCATCTTCCGGCGTGGTACCGGTGTTGCCGATGTGCGGGTAAGTCAGGGTAACGATTTGCTGGGCGTAGGAAGGATCGGTAAGAATTTCCTGATAGCCGGTCATTGCGGTGTTAAACACCACCTCACCAACGGTCTGACCGTCGGCTCCAATGGCTTCGCCGCGAAAAATGCTGCCATCAGCAAGGGCGAGTATGGCTGGCTTAGTCAAGAAGACCTCCCGTAAATAAAGCCTGAAAGGGCGATCGCAGGTTGTAAAAAAGCGGAGTGACGTATGGACACGTCACCCCGCTTCTTCACTGAATTATTCTGCGCGCTTTTAGTGGACACACTAAAGCTGTAGCTTACAGAAAAAGGCTTTTTTGGTCCACCGCTAATGAGCCTTAAAGGCAGGGGAATGCGACAGGCCGTCGCGAAGCGGTGCAAAACGGGGCTCAGTATAACGTGAACCCCGCTTTCTTTGGCATCAACGCAGGTCGAGAACGTCCTGCATATCGTACAAACCAGGCTCGCGGCCATCCAGCCACAGTGCGGCACGTACGGCGCCCTTGGCAAAGGTCATCCGGCTCGAAGCCTTGTGGGTGATTTCCAGGCGCTCGCCCTCGGTGGCGAACAGCACCGTGTGATCACCCACCACATCGCCACCGCGCACCGTGGCAAAACCGATGGTGTCGCGCTGGCGAGCGCCGGTATGCCCCTCGCGTCCGTACACGGCCACCTGTTGCAGGTCGCGCCCCAGCGCATCAGCAATCACCTCACCCATGCGCAAGGCCGTTCCCGAAGGCGCGTCGATCTTGTGCCGGTGATGCGCCTCGATGATTTCGATATCCGCATCGTCACCCAGGACCCGGGCTGCCATGTCCAGCAGCTTGAGCGACAGGTTCACGCCCACGCTGAAGTTCGCCGCGAACACGATCGCAATGTCCTTGCCCGCCTCGGCCAGCAACTGCTTTTGCGCAGCGTCCAGCCCGGTGGTGCCGATCACCATGGCCTTGCCGTGCTTACGGCAGATGGCCAGGTTCTTCAGCATCACGTCTGGCAGCGTGAAGTCGATCAGCACATCGAACTCGTCGAGCACCTTTTCCAGGCCGCCAGACATCGGCACGCCAATGCGCCCAAGCGAAGCCAACTCACCCGCGTCCGCGCCCACCAGCGTGCTGTCGGGCCGCACGATGGCCGCCGTCAGGCCGGAGAGCGGCGAGCGCTGCTGCACCGCTTCGACCAACGCCTTGCCCATGCGCCCCGCAGCGCCCATCACAGCTATACGTCGCATGCGACCTCCTTACAGATCGCCGAAGAAGCGCTTCACGCCTTCGAACCAACCGGTGGTTTTCGGGGAGTGGCTGTTGTCACCCTCCAGCGAACTGCGGAACTCCTCCAGCAACTCACGCTGGCGCCGACTCAGGTTGACCGGCGTCTCCACCGCGACGCGGCACATCAGGTCGCCAGCGCCACCGCCGCGCACGGGCGCAACACCTTTGCCGCGGATCCGGAATTGCTTGCCGGTTTGCGTACCCTCGGGAATCTTCAACTTGACGCGACCGTCGAGGGTCGGGATCTCGAGCTCGCCACCCAAGGCCGCATCGACGAAGCTGATAGGCACTTCGCAGAACAGATGCTTGCCGTCGCGCTGGAAGATCGCGTGCTCGCGCACATTGATCACCACGTACAGGTCGCCGGTCGGGCCGCCCTGGGCACCCGCCTCGCCTTCGCCGGACAGACGAATGCGGTCACCGGTATCGACACCGGCCGGCACCTTGACCGACAGCGTCTTGTACTCTTCGACACGCCCTTCGCCGTGGCAGGAGTCGCACGGATCGGAAATGATCTTGCCCTGGCCATGGCAGCGCGGGCAGGTCTGCTGCACCGAGAAGAAGCCCTGTTGCATGCGAACCTGGCCGATGCCACCGCAGGTCGGGCACGTGACGGGCGAGGAACCCTTCTTGGCACCCGAGCCGTCGCACGGCTTGCAATTGACCAGCGTCGGCACGCGGATGTTGACGGTGGTACCGCGCACCGCTTCTTCCAGGTTCAGCTCCAGGGTGTAGCGCAGATCGCTGCCACGCTGGGCGCCGCCACGGGCACCGCCGCGACCGCCACCAAAGAAGTCACTGAACACGTCACCGAAAATGTCGGAGAAGTTCTGGCCGCCAAACCCGGCACCGCCGCCCCCCATGCTCGGGTCGACACCAGCATGACCATACTGGTCGTAGGCCGCGCGCTTGCTGGAGTCGGACAGGACTTCGTAAGCCTCGTTGGCTTCCTTGAACAGTTCCTCGGACGCCTTGTCATCGGGATTACGATCCGGGTGGTGCTTCATCGCCAGACGACGATAGGCCTTTTTCAGCTCTGCCTCGCTGGCCCCCCGCTCAACACCCAATACTTCGTAATAGTCACGCTTTGCCATTAGTCTTTGCACTCTTATAGGACGTTCGGCAAACCTCTCCTGAACCTTGCCAAACTCGTTGAGCCCTCCCCGCAAAGGCCCAGGCCCAACCACGTCGATTCAACGATCCTGGTCTCAGGCTCTGCATGAAAAGCGCCTGCGCAACCCTTCATGCAAACCCACATCTTTCAGCCAGGGAACCGGCCAAAACGCGGTGTCACTTGCCCGGAAAGCAGGAGCATTCCCGTTCACACCGCCAGCGTCCGAGCACTGTCGCACGCTGTAAAAATTCATTGGCTCCAGACACGCCAACGCGGGAGCAAGCCCCCGCGCGGCGACATCCTACCAGCCACCGCACAAATGCAGTCAACCGGCCGACCAACAAGCGATTACTTGTGGTCTTTCACTTCTTCGAACTCGGCGTCCACGACGTCGTCGGCTTTTTCGGCCGATTCGCCCTGTGCCGCCGCGCCCTCGGCAGGTTGAGCCTGCTCGGCGTACATCTTCTGGGCCACTGGCGCGGAGACCTTGGACAGCTCTTCGATCTTCGCTTCGATGGCTGCCTTGTCGTCGCCTTTCACAGCGGCTTCCAGGGCAACCACGGCGGCTTCGATCGCAGTCTTCTCTTCCGCAGTCACTTTGTCACCGGCGTCAGCGATCATCTTGCGAGTCGAGTGCACCAGGGCATCACCCTGGTTACGGGCGCTGGCCAGCTCTTCGAACTTGCGGTCTTCCTCGGCGTTGACTTCAGCATCGCGAACCATCTGCTGAATTTCTTCCTCGGACAGGCCGGAGTTGGCCTTGATCACGATCGACTGGGTCTTGCCGGTGGCCTTGTCTTTCGCGCCGACGTGCAGGATGCCGTTGGCGTCGATGTCGAAGGTCACTTCGATTTGTGGCACGCCACGTGGTGCTGGTGGAATCTCGGCCAGGTCGAACTTGCCCAGGGACTTGTTCTGGGCGGCTTGCTTGCGCTCACCTTGCAGCACGTGAATGGTCACGGCGCTCTGGTTGTCGTCGGCCGTCGAGAACACCTGGGATTTCTTGGTAGGAATCGTGGTGTTCTTCTCGATCAGCGCAGTCATCACGCCACCCATGGTTTCGATACCCAGGGTCAGCGGGCTGACGTCAAGCAGCAGGACGTCCTTCACGTCACCGGCCAGAACGGCGCCCTGGATCGCAGCACCCATGGCAACGGCTTCGTCCGGGTTCACGTCTTTACGTGCTTCTTTGCCGAAGAAATCGGTCACCAGCTTCTGGACCAGTGGCATACGGGTCTGACCGCCCACCAGGATCACGTCGTTGATCGAACCGACGTCGATACCGGCATCTTTCATGGCGATGCGGCAAGGTTCGATGGTGCGTTGAACCAGGTCTTCCACCAGCGCTTCGAGCTTGGCGCGGGAGATCTTCACGTTCAAGTGCTTAGGACCGGTGGCATCTGCGGTGATGTACGGCAGGTTCACGTCGGTCGACTGGCTCGAGGACAGTTCGATCTTGGCTTTTTCAGCGGCTTCTTTCAGACGCTGCATCGCCAGCGGGTCACCCTTGAGGTTCATGCCGCTTTCTTTCTTGAACTCGTCGACGAGGTAGTCGATCAGGCGGATGTCGAAGTCTTCACCACCCAGGAACGTGTCACCGTTGGTTGCCAGTACTTCGAACTGGTGCTCGCCATCGACTTCGGCGATTTCGATCACGGAAACGTCGAAAGTACCACCACCCAGGTCATAGACGATCACGGTGTGGTCGCCCTTGGCCTTGTCCATGCCGTAGGCCAGCGCCGCAGCGGTCGGTTCGTTGATGATACGTTTTACATCCAGGCCCGCGATGCGACCGGCGTCCTTGGTGGCCTGACGCTGGCTGTCGTTGAAGTAGGCAGGCACGGTAATAACGGCTTCGGTGACCGCTTCGCCGAGGTAGTCTTCGGCGGTTTTCTTCATCTTCTTCAGGATTTCAGCCGAAATCTGTGGCGGTGCCATTTTCTGGCCGTTCACTTCGACCCAGGCGTCGCCATTGTCAGCCTTGGCGATTTTGTAAGGCACCATCTTGATGTCTTTCTGAACGACTTCTTCGTCGAACTTGCGACCGATCAGACGCTTCACCGCGTACAGGGTGTTATGCGGATTGGTCACGGCCTGACGCTTGGCCGACTGGCCAACCAGAATTTCGCCATCGTTGGCGTACGCGATGATCGACGGCGTGGTACGCGCGCCTTCGGCGTTTTCAATCACCTTGGCCTTGCCGTTTTCCAGCACGGAGACGCACGAGTTGGTGGTCCCCAGGTCGATACCGATAATCTTGCCCATGTTAACTCTCCCGGAACTTGGATTTGGTTGCCGCAGCAGTGGTGGCTAACTGCGGTAGCACTTAAACGCTTGACTTATAGATGGGGCCGTTACGACCGATTTCAAGCCTGCTCATCAATAGAAGGCGAAACCGGTGCTGGCGCCTTGCTGACCACGACCATGGCCGGGCGCAGCAGGCGGCCGTTGAGCAGATAGCCCTTCTGGAACACCTTCAGGACACTGTTCGGCTCGACGTCGGCACTTTCCTGCATCGCCATGGCCTGGTGATGCTCGGCGTTGAAGGGTTCGCCGTGCGGGTCGATGGCTTCCAGCTGATAACGCTTGAGGGTGTCCTGGAACATTTTCAGGGTCAGCTCGATGCCTTCGCGCATCGGACGGATGTTTTCGTCGTCCGGGCTGGACAGCTCCAGGCCGCGCTCCAGGCTGTCGATGATCGGCAGCAGGTCGCCGGCGAAACGCTCCAGGGCGAATTTGTGGGCTTTTTCCACATCCTGCTCGGCGCGACGGCGGACATTCTGCAGGTCGGCTGCCACACGCAACGCCTGATCCTGCGCGCCGGCCAATTGCTCTTCGAGCACTTGTACACGTGCTGCCAGATCATCACCCGAATCCTGGGGAGCCTGATTGGCGTCTAGATTTTGCGTATCCTGCGTCTGTTCGTCAGCCATAGATTTCTCCTTTCAATTTCGTCCGCGAGCTCGACTCGCGCTTCTGCCCCGGTATATGGGGCCAGGTTTTTCAGCTTCAAGGGCTTGCCGACGAATTAACCTTACAAAAAACAGCTGCATATCCATTCCAGCCAGCGCTAAGAAATGCTTCCGCTCAAGCAAATCGAGCTAAGCGAAGGCATTGTCAGGCCAAAACAAAACACTGTATAAATAACCAGACCTAAAGCCTGGGAGCGGCCTTATGCTGGTGCACCTGTCCGTACACAACTACGCCATCGTCGAACACCTCGACCTCGAACTCGATCGAGGCATGAGCGTGATCACCGGTGAAACCGGTGCCGGCAAATCGATCATGCTCGACGCCCTGGGCCTGACGCTGGGCGATCGCGCCGACAACGGCGTGGTGCGTCCCGGCGCGGACAAGGCCGACATCCTGGCGACCTTCGACCTGGTCGACATCCCCGAAGCCAGTGCCTGGCTGGCCGAGCGCGACCTGGACACCGACGGCCTGTGCATCTTGCGCCGGGTCATCACGGCGGAAGGCCGCTCGCGAGGCTACATCAACGGCACGCCCTGCCCACTGGGCGACCTCAAGGCCCTGGGCGAACTGCTGATCGACATCCATAGCCAGCACGAACACCAATCCCTGCTCAAGACCGACACCCATCGACGCCTGCTCGACGAGTACGCCGGTGCCACCGACCTGGCGCGCCAGGTTCAACTGGCGGCCCAGCGCTGGCGACAAACGCGCCAGGAACTGGACCGACTGTCCAACTCCGGCGACGAACAACGGGCGCGCCACCAACTGCTGAGCTATCAGCTCGAGGAGCTGGAAAACCTGGCCCTGGGCGAAAATGAACTGGAAGAGCTGGAGCAGGAACACAAGAACCTGACCAACGCCGAAGCCCTGCTGGGCATCTGCCGCCAGGTCGTGGAGCAGTGCAGCGAAAGCGATTCGGGAAACGTGCTCAATGCGCTGACCGCCAGCCTGAATCGACTCACCAGCGTGAACAACTCGGTCGGAGCCCTGAACGAAGCGACCAACCTGCTGACGAGTGCACAGATTCAGGTCGAGGAAGCCGTCGGGGAACTGAACCGCTTCCTCGACCACTTCGATGCCGACCCAGCGCGCCTGCAATACCTGGAAGAGCGGCTGGATACCATCTATACCCTGGCACGCAAGCATCGCGTCCAGCCGACCGACGTCGTCGAACTTCAGCAACGCCTGCTGGAGGAACTGGAAACCCTGAACGCCAACGATGAGTCCATCGAGCGCCTGGGGGAGGAACTGGCATCCTACGCCCGTCATTACCAGGAAAAGGCCAAGGAGCTCAGCGCACTTCGGCAGCAGGCCGCCACCGGGCTGGCCAGCGCCGTGGAACAGGAAATCCAGCGCCTGGGCATGCCCGGGGGCCGCTTCACCATCGAGCTGAAACCCAATGCCAGCGATGAACTCCAGCCCAACGGATTGGAGCAAGTGGAATTGCTGGTCAGCGCCAACCCCGGGCAACCGCTCAAGGCCCTGGCAAAAGTCGCCTCGGGCGGTGAGTTGTCACGGATCAGCCTGGCCATCCAGGTCATCACGGCGCAGACCTCGCGCGTGCCGACACTGGTCTTCGACGAAGTGGACGTGGGCATCGGCGGCCCGACGGCGGAGATTGTCGGCCAGTTGCTGCGCCGACTGGGGGAGCGCGGCCAGGTGCTGACCGTCACTCACTTGCCTCAAGTGGCCGCCCAAGGGCACCAGCATCTATTTGTGCATAAGGTGCGCGGCGAGGATGCCACCCGAACGGCCGTGTCCAAGCTCAACAAGAGCGAGCGCGTGGAGGAAGTGGCTCGAATGCTGGGAGGGATCGACCTCACCAAGGAATCCCTGGCCCACGCGAAAAAAATGGTCGTCGCCGCAAAAACCTGACATACGACCGATAAAAGCCACAAAGCAAGAAGGCGACCCTGGGGTCGCCTTCTATCGTTTTGGGAGCCGTGGCTCACGCAACGTGCTTACTTCTTTTTGCGCACGTGCAGGACGAGATGGTGGTCGATCAACTCGAAGCCATACTCCTCAGCAATTGCCTTTTGCAGCTTTTCGATTTCCGGGCTGACGAATTCGATGACCTCACGGGTTTCCACGTTCACCATGTGATCGTGATGCTCCCCGTCAGCCAATTCGAAGACCGCATGACCGCCATCGAAATTGTGACGAGCCACAAGACCCGCTGCCTCGAATTGAGTCAGGACACGGTAAACCGTGGCCAGACCAACGTCCTCGCCAGCTTCCATAAGCGCCTTGTAGACGTCTTCGGCACTCATGTGGCGTTGCTCGGCAGAATCGAGCATTTGTAGAATCTTGACCCGTGGCAGGGTCACTTTGAGGCCGGCTTTGCGTAGTTCGCTATTTTCAACCATGGTCAGCTTTCTCGCGATGCTGCTTCGCAGCTTCTCTTAATGCGGGTATGATCGGCGTTTACGTTGTCCCAGCCAAGATAGTGGAAGTCGCCCACCGATGCAAAACACCAAGCTCTTGCTAACCAGTTTCACCTTCGTGGGACTGCTCGCACTCGCCGGTTGTTCATTCCCCGGGGTTTACAAAATCGACATCCAGCAGGGCAATGTCGTCACGCAGGACATGATAGACCAGTTACGCCCGGGAATGACCCGCCGGCAAGTACGGTTTATCATGGGCAACCCCCTGCTCGCCGACACGTTCCATGCCGATCGCTGGGATTATCTGTACAGCTTGCAGCCAGGTGGCGGTGAGCGCCAACAGGAACGCATCAGCGTTATCTTCAATGGCAATGACCAGCTCGTCAGCCTGTCGGGCGACTTCATGCCCGGTGTGAGCCGCGACGAGGCCATCATGGGCAAGGACAGCGGCACGACCGTTACCGATCCGACCCAGAATGCCGAAAAGCCGAAACCGGAAAAACCGGCCAAGCCAGGATCACTGCTGGACCAGATCCAGAAGGATGTGGACAACGTCGAGACCGTACCCGTCCCGACGCCAGAACCGCTGGACACCTCGCCGCAATAATCAGCGACATGAAAAAACCCGGCATGCCGGGTTTTTTATTGCCTCGATTCGACGGACTACTGCTCGGACTGGCGCGCTTGCGCTGCCTTGAGGGCACGCAGGCGACGAATCTCCTTCGGATCCGCCAACAGCGGCCGGTAGATTTCCAGGCGATCGGCGGCTTGCACCAGCTGGTTCTCGGGATCGGCAACCACCTTGCCAAAGATCCCGACCGGGCAGGTCGCCAGATCGAGTTCAGGAAAGGCTTCGGCTACCCCGGAGGCCGTCAACGCCGCACGCACGCTCGTACCCTCCGGCACCGCGAATGCGCGCAAGAACTGGCGCTCCACGCACGCGTACACCACTTCGATTTCAATCAACGCTTGAGCTCTGCGTTCTGCTTGGCACGCTGGCAGAACGCATCGACCAGGGTGTTGGCCGCCTGGTTGAACAGCGGCCCCAGCGTCGCCCGCACCAATGGACCGGCGTAATCGAAGGACAAGTCCAGGCTGATCTTGCAGGCCTTGTCGCCCAGAGGCTTGAACACCCAGACGCCGTGGAGCTGGTTGAACGGCCCCTCCTCCAGGTTCATTTCAATGGACTGCCCCGGCACCAGGGTGTTGCGCGTAACAAAGCGCTGGCTCAACCCACCCTTGGCAATATCGAGACTGGCGCGCATGTGGGTGTCGGAGCTCTCCAGCACCTCGGCGGACGAGCACCACGGCAGGAACTGTGGATAACTGGCCACATCGTTGACCAGGTCGTACAGCGCCTGCGCCGGGTAAGGCAGCAAGGCCGAGCGTTGAATATGTGTCGTCATGTAAGCGTCACTTCCACAGCTGGGCGGCAAACACTACGAGAATGCCGATGGGCGCCACGTAGCGCATCAAGAACAGGCTCAAGGCAAACAATACAGGGCTGCGCAGCGACAATTCATCACGCACCGCCTCACGCCCCATGACCCATCCTGCAAACACCACGAAACACAAACCGCCCAATGGCAGCATGATCCGTGATGTGAAGAAATCAATCACGCCGAAGAAATCCAGGCCTCCGGTTGCTCCCCACTGGTAGAGGTGGAACAAGCCGTCTTCGTTCACGAAAAACTTCGCCTGCTTCCATATATTGAAGGAAAACACCGTGCCCAGGCCTACGAACCAGCAGGTGAAAGCCAGCCAGAACGTGACCCAGGCGCGACCGATCCGGGTCCGTTCCACGAGGTAAGCCACCATGGGTTCCAGCAGGGAAATCGCCGAACTCCAGGCCGCAATAGCCACCAGCACGAAAAACACCACGCCCATGACTTGGCCGAACGCCATGCTACCGAAGGCAAAGGGCAGGCTGACGAACATCAACCCCGGTCCTTCGCTGGGGTTGAGCCCGGCGGCGAACACAATCGGAAACAAAGCCACGCCCGCCATCAGCGACACGAAGGTGTCCAGCAGCGCGACACCGACGACGGTGCGGGTAAGCGAAGCGTTCTTGGGCATGTAGGCGCCGTAGATCATGATCGAGCCGACCCCCACGCTCAGCGAGAAGAACGCGTGCCCCATGGCCGGCAGCAAGCCATCCAGGACTTTCTCCGGCTTGAAATCGAACATGAAGTGCAGGCCCTCCATGAAGTGCCCGGTGGTCATGCTGTAACCCAGCAGCACTAGGATCATCACGAACAGCAGCGGCATCATGATTCGCAAGCTGCGCTCAAGCCCGGCCACCACGCCTTTGGCGATCACCACCGCCGACAGCACCATGAAGATCGTATGCCAGAGGGTCAACCGCCAGGGATCATCGATGACCTTGCCGAAATACGCTCCGACCTGGTCAGGCGCGACGCCCTGGAAATCGCCGCGGCCCATGTCGATGATGTAGTCCAGCGACCAGCCGCCGACCACGCTATAGAAAGACAGGATCAACAAGGCCGTGATCATTCCGGCGAAGGCGCCCCACGACCACTTGGTCGAGTGCCCGGCTTCCACCGCGAGCACCTTCAAGGCATTGGCCGGACTTTGCCGGGCGCGGCGACCGATCAGGGTCTCGGCGAGCATGACCGGCGCGCCGATGAGTGCGATGCACGCCAGGAACATCAATACGAAGGCGCCGCCACCGTAGACCCCGACCATGTACGGAAACTTCCAGATACTACCCAGCCCCACCGCAGAACCGGTCGCAGCGAGTATGAAGACCCAGCGGCTAGCCCAACTGCCGTGGACAGAAACCTTGTCTGTCGACATCGTGATCACGCCCAAGCGTTCAAAAAAGAGGCCGCATTGTCCGGGATTCACTCAAGGTGCTCAAGCATGCAGGTTCACCGTAGCCGACACGCACGCAACTGCCTATAATGCCGCCCCTATGGCTAAACAGAAGAAACACCCCACAGGGACCATCGCGCAAAATAAAAAGGCGCGACACGACTACTTCATCGAACAACGTTTCGAGGCTGGCATGGTCCTGGCCGGCTGGGAAGTAAAGAGCCTGCGCGCCGGCAAGGCGCAGTTGGTGGACAGCTACGTGCTGCTCAAGGACGGCGAAGCCTGGCTGCTGGGCAGTCACATCACCCCGCTGACCACGGCCAGCACCCACGTGATCGCCGACCCGGTACGCTCGCGCAAGCTGCTGCTCAACAAGCGCGAGCTGGAAAAGCTCTTCGCCTCCGTGCAGCAGAAAGGCTACACCTGCGTCTGTACGTCGCTGTACTGGAGCAAGCACCTGATCAAGTGCGAGATTGCGCTGGGCAAGGGCAAGAAGGAATACGACAAGCGCGATACCGAACGCGAGCGCGACGCCGGTCGTGAACTGCAGCGTGCGGTGCGCAACAAGGGCAAGGAAGACTAGCCCTCGGAAAATCGAATGTGGGAGCTTGCTCGCGATAACGGCGGGTCAGTCAACATCGATGTTGACTGACAGTACGCCATCGCGAGCAAGCTCGCTCCCACAGGATCGAATCTAAATCCCCTTGCGCCGCTCTGCCCGCGCCACTCGCTGCACTTCCTGGCGCACCTCTTCCAAGACTTCCTGCACGTACAGAATATGCCGGCTGGACACTTCCCTCGCCTGCTCGGCGTGCCCGTCCATGATTGCCTGGTACAGCTCGCGGTGCTGGCTGATCAGCATGTCGCGGGTTTCGCTGCGTTGCTTGTACATGCCGCCGATGTTGGTCACCACATTGCGCTTGAGCAGGTCGAACAAGCCACGGATGGTGTGCAGCAAGACCGCGTTATGGCTGGCTTCGGCGATCGCCAGGTGGAAGCGCGCATCCGCCGCCCCCTCCTCCGCCCGACTCACCTCTTCGTGCCGCGAATAACAATCCTGCAATTCTTCGAAGGCTGCCGTCAGGCGTTCGCGATCGACATCCGTGGCCCGCTGTGCGGCGTAATAGGCACAGGACGCTTCCAGGGTGTGACGAAATTCCAGCAGGTCCCGCTGCGCATCGGGGTTGCTTTCCAACAATTGCAACAACGGGTCACTGAACGTCGAGCCCAGTGACTCCACGACGTAGTTACCGCCTCCCTGGCGACTGACCAGCAAGCCCTTGGCCGCCAGCTTCTGGATCGCCTCGCGCAACGAAGGCCGTGACACACCGAACTGTTCGGCCAGGGTCCGCTCGGCCGGCAGCCGCTCGCCAGACTTCAACGTGCCCTCAAGGATCATGCCTTCAAGCCGCTCGACAATATCGTCAGACAAACGGCGCTGACGAATCTGATCAAACCCCATAACTCCACTCTCCACGATCCCGACCGCTCGCCGGGCTCTCTATTCTGGCCCATCCGGGCCCCGGCCACACCCACCAGACGCCATTTGCATACACAGATCAGATGCGATCTGCATCGCTTATTCGACGAAAGTTTCCAAGCGGCAAATTGACACACGACAACCAAGGCTTTTACCCTAGCCGACAGCGCTTGTAAATTGGTATTACCAATTATCCACTTTCGCTGATCAGTGCCTGACCAACAACAATTAGGGGCCCACCCACTATGCAAACCTGGCAACAGCTCTACAGCCCGCTCGGCAGCCTCGGCTTGTCCGCACTCGCGGCCGTCATTCCCATCGTGTTTTTCTTCCTGGCCCTGGCGGTGTTTCGCCTCAAGGGACACGTGGCCGGCAGCATCACCCTGGCCCTGGCGATTGCCGTGGCGATATTTGCCTTCAACATGCCCGCCGACATGGCCTTCGCCGCCGCCGGATATGGCTTTGCCTACGGCCTGTGGCCCATCGCCTGGATCATCGTGGCCGCCGTGTTCCTGTACAAACTGACGGTCAAGAGCGGTCAGTTCGAGGTCATCCGCAGCTCGGTGCTGTCGATTACCGACGACCAACGCCTGCAAGTGCTGCTGATCGGCTTCTGCTTCGGGGCCTTCCTGGAAGGCGCCGCCGGTTTCGGCGCACCCGTCGCGATCACCGCCGCGCTGCTGGTCGGCCTGGGGTTCAATCCGCTGTATGCCGCCGGCCTGTGCCTGATCGCCAACACCGCCCCAGTCGCGTTTGGCGCGCTGGGTATTCCGATCATCGTGGCCGGCCAGGTCACCGGGATCGACGCCTTCAAGATCGGCGCCATGACCGGTCGCCAACTGCCGTTGCTGTCGCTGTTCGTGCCGTTCTGGCTGGTGTTCATGATGGACGGCCTGCGCGGCGTGCGGGAAACCTGGCCAGCCGCACTGGTGGCCGGCCTGAGCTTTGCCGTCACCCAGTACTTCACCTCCAACTTCATTGGCCCGGAACTGCCGGACATCACTTCGGCCCTCGCCAGCCTGATCGCCCTGACCCTGTTCCTGAAGGTCTGGCAGCCCAAGCGCACCGCGGGCGCCCAGATTGCCGGCGCCACGTCTGGCGCAACGGTCACCGCCAGCGTGGGTGGTTTCGGCCAACCGCGCAGCACCGTGGCTTCGCCCTACAGCCTGGGGGAAATCATCAAGGCCTGGTCGCCCTTCCTGATCCTCACCGTGCTGGTCACGATCTGGACCCTGAAACCGTTCAAGGCGATGTTCGCCGCGGGCGGCTCGATGTACGGCTGGGTGTTCAACTTTGCCATCCCGCACCTGGACCAGATGGTGATCAAGGTCGCGCCGATCGTGATCAACCCCACCGCCATTCCGGCCGTGTTCAAACTCGACCCGATTTCCGCCACCGGCACGGCGATTTTCTTCTCCGCGCTGATCTCGATGCTGGTGTTGAAAATCAACCTCAAAACTGGTCTTACCACTTTTAAAGAGACCCTTTTCGAGCTGCGCTGGCCGATCCTGTCCATCGGTATGGTCCTGGCGTTTGCCTTCGTCACCAACTATTCGGGCATGTCGTCGACCATGGCCCTGGTACTGGCCGGCACAGGCGCGGCGTTCCCGTTCTTCTCGCCGTTCCTCGGATGGCTGGGGGTGTTCCTGACCGGCTCCGACACCTCGTCCAACGCGCTGTTCAGCTCTCTGCAAGCCACCACCGCGCACCAACTCGGCGTCAACGACACCTTGCTGGTGGCCGCCAACACCAGCGGCGGCGTGACCGGCAAGATGATCTCGCCGCAATCGATCGCCGTGGCCTGTGCCGCGACCGGGCTGGTGGGCAAGGAATCGGATCTGTTCCGGTTCACCCTCAAACACAGCCTATTCTTTGCAACGATCGTCGGCCTGATCACCTTGGCCCAGGCCTACTGGTTTACCGGCATGCTGGTGCACTGAGTACCACACGCCGCAGAGAAAAAACCGACGCCGGAATAGCCGCCGGCGTTCGCTATTGATCACCGGGTCTGCAAGGCTGCTGAAAGATTTGCTCTCTATATTCAGCGGCCTCAGCGGACGGATAACCGGGACCACCCGGAGACACGCCTGATGAGCGAGCTTTTTTACAACGCTGTGCCGAACGCGACCCGTGTCGCCCCGCCACTGCCTGAACCGCGGCAATACCCCAGCGTGAAACCGCAACGGGTCTACCTGTTCGGCACCTGCGTGGTGGACCTGTTCTACCCCGAAGCCGGGATGGATGCGATCCACCTGCTGGAACGCGAAGGGATCCGGGTGGAATACCCGCAAGGACAGAGTTGCTGCGGGCAACCGGCCTACACCTCGGGTTACACCGAGCAGGCACGCACGGTGGCGCGGGCACAACTGGCGCTGTTTGCCGAAGATTATCCGGTGGTCGTGCCGTCGGGCTCCTGCGCGGGCATGTTGCGCGAGCACTACGGCGACCTGTTCAAGGACGAACCCGACACGCTTGAACAAGTCCGGGCCCTGGCCGCCCGGACCTACGAGTTGGCCGAGTTCCTGTTGTTCGTCTGTCAGGTGCAGCTGAAGGATGGCGGCGAGCCGGTGAAAGTGGCGCTGCACACTTCGTGCTCGGCGCGGCGGGAAATGAACACCCACCTGCACGGCCGCGCCCTGTTGGCGCAACTGCACAACGTGGAGCGCGTGGAGCACAGTCACGAAAGTGAATGCTGCGGGTTCGGTGGGACATTCAGCGTGCGCCTGCCGGATATTTCCGGCGCGATGGTGGCCGACAAGACCCGGGCGCTGAAGGAATCCGGCGCACATAAGGTCATTAGTGCCGATTGCGGCTGCTTGATGAACATCAACGGTGCGTTGGAAAAGCAGCAGGAGGCGCTACGCGGGCAGCATCTGGCGAGTTTCCTCTGGCAGCGAACCGGAGGTGCCGCATGAGCACGCCGACGCTGATCCCCACTGTAGAGGTGCAGGAAGATTTTCGCGCCCGAGCCCACAAGGCGCTGGGCGACACGCAACTGCGAAACAACTTTCGCAGCGCGATGGATTCACTGATGACCAAGCGGGCAACGTCCTTCAGCGATGCCCACGAAAGAGAACACCTGCGGGTGCTGGGCAATGCCGTCCGCGCCCGTGCGTTATCCAAGTTGCCCGACCTGCTCGAACAACTTGAAACCAACCTGACCCGCAACGGTGTGAACGTGCACTGGGCGGAAACGGTGGACGAAGCCAACGGCATCGTCCTCTCGATCATCCGCGCTCACGAGGCGCGGCAAGTGATCAAGGGCAAATCGATGGTCAGCGAAGAGATGGAAATGAACCATGTCCTCGCGGCTCAAGGCATTGAATGCCTGGAATCGGACATGGGCGAGTTCATCGTCCAGCTCGATCACGAGAAGCCTTCACACATCATTATGCCGGCGATCCACAAGAATGCCGGTCAGGTCGCGTCCTTGTTCCACGACAAACTCGGCGTGGAGTACACCAAGGACGTCGACCAACTCATTCAGATCGGTCGCAAGGTGTTGCGGCAGAAATTCTTCGAAGCCGATATCGGCGTGTCGGGCGTCAACTTCGCCGTCGCCGAAACCGGCACGCTGCTGCTGGTGGAAAACGAAGGAAACGGACGGATGTCCACCACCGTGCCACCGGTGCACATCGCCGTGACCGGCATCGAAAAAGTGGTGGAGAACCTGCGCGATGTCGTGCCATTGCTCTCGCTGCTGACTCGCTCGGCCCTCGGCCAACCGATTACCACCTACGTCAACATGATCTCCGGCCCACGCAAGGCCGAGGAACTGGACGGCCCCCAGGAAGTTCACCTGGTGCTGCTGGACAACGGTCGCAGCCAGGCCTTTGCCGACAGTGAATTGCGCCAGACCCTGAACTGCATCCGCTGCGGCGCCTGTATGAATCATTGCCCGGTGTACACCCGAATCGGCGGCCACGCCTATGGGGAGGTTTACCCGGGGCCTATCGGAAAAATCATCACGCCACACATGGTCGGCCTGGCCAAGGTGCCCGATCACCCCAGCGCCTCATCACTCTGCGGTGCCTGTGGAGAAGTGTGCCCGGTGAAGATTCCGATCCCGGCCCTGCTGCGGCGCCTGCGCGAAGAAAACGTCAAGGCACCGGACAGCCCGCATCAAGTGATGCGTGGCCAGGGCAGCAAATACTCGCCCAAGGAACGCTTCATCTGGAATGCCTGGGCGTGGCTCAACAGCTCGCCGCGCCTGTATCGGCTGTTCGGTTTCCTCGCCACGCGCCTGCGCGCCCTCACGCCGCGCAACGTCGGCCCCTGGACGCAAAACCACAGCGCCCCCCAACCCGCCGCCCGCTCATTGCATGACCTGGCCCGCGAACACCTGAACCGCCCGGGAGACCGTCGATGAGCGCCAAGGAAAACATCCTCGCCAAGTTGCGTAAAAGCCTGACCGGCACCACGCCCGTGGCCGACAACTTCGATGTCGACCTGGTGACGCAGACCTACCGTTATGCGCCCGAAGAACGCATCCCGCAGTTGCGCAAGTTGATGGAAGCGGTGCACACCGAAATCCACCTGACCCGTGCCGAAGACTGGCCGGCGTTGCTCGCCCAACTGCTGCGCGACCGCCAACTGCCGAGCCTGCTGATTGCCCCGACGACACCCCACGGGAAAAAAATCATGCAGTACTGGGCGAATCATCCGGACCTGCCGACCCTCAAGGCCTACGACCGGCCGATAGAAGAATGGAAAGCCGAGCTGTTCAACGAGACGCCCGCCAGCCTGACCGGAACCCTCGGCGCCATCGCCGCCACCGGCAGCCTGATCCTTTGGCCAACGCGGGAAGAGCCACGCCTGATGAGCCTGGTGCCGCCGGTGCATTTCGCCTTGCTCAAGGCCAGCGAGATCCACAACAACTTCTATGAAGTGCAGCAGGCATTCGAATGGGCCCAAGGCATGCCCACCAATGCCCTGCTGGTGTCGGGCCCATCGAAAACCGCCGACATCGAACAGGTGCTGGCCTACGGCGCCCACGGTCCGAAGGACCTGGTGGTGTTGATCCTGGAGGACCAATGACGCTTCCGGCTGCTTTCCTACACGACGTCCACCAACTGATCCCAGCCAAGCGCCGATTCGACGATCCGCTGTCGACCCTGGCCTTCGGCACCGACGCCAGTTTCTACCGGCTGATTCCGAAACTGGTGGTGCGGGTCGAAACCGAAGATGAAGTGGTCGCCCTGCTGCAACTGGCCCAGCGCGACCAGGTTCCGGTCACCTTCCGCGCGGCTGGCACCAGCTTGTCCGGCCAGGCCATCAGCGACTCGGTGCTGATCGTGCTGGGGGATAACTGGAACGCCCGGGAGATTCGCGGGCAAGGCACGCAGATCCGCTTGCAACCGGGCGTGATTGGCGCCCAGGCCAACGCCTGGCTGGCACCGTTCGGGCGCAAGATCGGCCCCGATCCGGCCTCGATCAACGCCTGCAAGATTGGCGGCATCGTCGCCAACAACGCCAGCGGCATGTGCTGCGGCACGGCGCAAAACACCTATCACACCCTGGCCGGCATTCGCCTGGTGCTGGCCGATGGCACCCGCCTCGACACCGAGGACGCCGCCAGCGTCGCGGCGTTTCGCAACAGCCACGCAGACCTGTTGGAGCGCCTGGCGACCTTGGGCCGCGAGACCCGCGACAACACCGAATTGGCTGCCCGAATTCGCCACAAGTACCGTCTGAAAAATACCACTGGGCTGTCGCTCAACGCGCTGGTGGATTTTGACGAGCCTGTGGATATCTTGAGCCACCTGCTGGTGGGCTCAGAAGGCACCCTGGGTTTCATCAGCGCGGTGACCTACAACACCGTGATCGACCATCCGCACAAAGCCTCGGCGCTGATTGTGTTCCCTGACGTAGAAACCTGCTGCAACGCCGTCACCGTGCTGAAAAGCCAGCCGGTGTCGGCCGTGGAACTGCTCGACCGACGCAGCCTGCGCTCGGTGCAGGACAAGCCGGGCATGCCGGATTTCGTACAGTATCTGTCGACGAATGCCTGCGCCCTGTTGATCGAATCCCGCGCGGCGTCTTCATCCCTGCTGCAAGAGCAACTCGCCCGGATCATGGCCTCGTTGGCCGGCTTCCCGGTGGAAAAACAAGTCGACTTTACCGAAGACCCACGGGAAAACGCCCGGCTCTGGGCCATCCGCAAAGACACCTTCCCGGCGGTGGGCGCAGTCCGCAAGACCGGCACCACGGTGATCATCGAAGACGTGACCTTCCCGGTGGAACAACTCGCCATTGGCGTGAACCGCCTGATCGAACTCTTCGACAAACATCACTACGACGAAGCGATCCTTTTCGGACATGCACTGGAAGGCAATCTGCACTTCGTCTTCACCCAAGGCTTCAACAGCGCCGACGAAATCGCACGATACCAGGCGTTCATGGACGACGTCGCGCAACTGGTGGCCGTGGAGTTCGGCGGTTCGCTGAAAGCCGAACACGGCACCGGCCGCAACATGGCGCCCTTCGTCGAGCTGGAATGGGGCAGCGATGCCTATCAACTGATGTGGCAGCTCAAGCGCCTGCTCGACCCCCAGGGGATTCTCAACCCGGACGTGGTGCTCAGCGAAGACCCACAGATCCATCTCAAGCACCTCAAACCGCTGCCCGCCGCCGACGAGATCGTGGACAAGTGCATCGAGTGCGGCTTCTGTGAACCGGTCTGCCCCTCCAAAGACCTGACCTTGAGCCCGCGCCAACGCATCGTGATCTGGCGCGACATCCAGGCCAAACAACGGGCCGGCACCGACACCACCG
Organism: Pseudomonas sp. MS646; assembly: GCF_036693845.1. Lineage (NCBI taxonomy): Bacteria > Pseudomonadati > Pseudomonadota > Gammaproteobacteria > Pseudomonadales > Pseudomonadaceae > Pseudomonas > Pseudomonas sp. MS646. Next base: position 863,388 of record NZ_CP144763.1, on the reverse strand, counting down.
AGCTGGAACAGGCCTATCAATACCAGGGCATCGACACCTGCGCGGCCACCGGCTTGTGTGCTCAACGCTGCCCCGTAGGCATCAACACCGGTGAGCTGGTGAAAAAGCTGCGCAGCCGAGAAGCCACGCGCACGAAAACCGCCAACTGGATTGAAGGAAACTTCGCCACCACACTGCAAGGCCTGCGCTTCACCCTGCACGTCGCCAACGGCGCACGCATGCTGCTGGGGGCGCCGCGCCTGGCGAAACTCTCGGCAACGTTGTCACGGCTGTCCAAGGGCCAGGTGCCGCAATGGACCAACGCCATGCCCCAGCCGGAAAAAGCCATCCGCTTCAGCCCTGCCGTGGCGGACGAACGCCCGCGCGTGGTCTACCTGGCGGCCTGCGTGTCACGCGTCATGGGCCCGGCGGCAGGGGACAAAGAACAGGCCTCGCTGTACGGCAAGACCCGTAGCTTGCTGGAAAAAGCCGGCTATCAAGTCGTCATTCCCGACAATCAGGACAACCTGTGCTGCGGCCAACCCTTTGCCTCCAAAGGCTACGCCGAACAAGCCGACCACAAGCGCCAGGAACTGATCGCCGCCCTGCTGCACGCCAGCCGCGGCGGGCTCGATCCGATCTACTGCGACACCAGCCCCTGCACCTTGCGATTGGTCCAGGACCTTGGCGAAACACGCCTGGACCTGTACGACCCGGTGCGCTTCATCCGCACGCACTTGATGGATCGCCTGGACTTCACCCCACAAGAAGCCCCCATCGCGGTACACGTCACGTGCAGCACCCAACACCTGGGCGAAAGCCAGGCACTGATCGACCTGGCGCGCAAATGCAGCAAGCACGTGGTCATTCCCGAAGGCATTCATTGTTGCGGCTTTGCCGGCGACAAAGGCTTCACCACACCGGAACTCAACGCCCACTCACTGCGCACACTCAAGGACGCCGTCCAGCATTGCAGCGAAGGCATCTCCACCAGCCGCACCTGCGAGATCGGCCTGACACAACACGGCACCATCGACTACCACGGACTGGTCTACCTGGTGGATCGGGTGACTCAAGCCAGGGCCACCTGAAGAAAAATAGAACCCTTTAGCGCGACGGTAGTCCACAGAACAAGCCCCAAACGTTGGGGCTTTTCCTACATTCGGTTGTCCGTCTGACGGCCAGCGAAGTCTGGATCCTCAGTTCAAGGAGATACATATGAAACGTTCTGCGCTGTTAGGTCTATTCATTACTGCCTCGATGATGGCCTCCGCTTCGTTCGCCGCCGATAAGCCGGACAGCCTGTGCGAAGCCAATATCCAAACCATCAACAATGCCAAGACACAGTACCAATCCTCGGCCGATCTCAATGCACGTGTGACAGCCAGCGTGACAAAGGCACAAGAGCTCAAAGCGCAAGGCAAAATTGACGAATGCGTTGCTGAAACCCAGCAAACCATCCTGGAAATCAGAAAGACCTCCGACGGCACCAACAAGTGATCGGCGGGCAAGGCCAACCTCCGGGTTGGCCTCAGCCCCAGATTGGCGTACACTGCAAACGCCTGTCGCTTCAGCAGTTTCACGAAGCGACAGGTTCGGGGCCGTTTAGGATTCGACGCCGGTTGCGAAACTTTAGGTGCATGCCGAGTTGGTAACAGAACTCGTAAATCCACTGTTGCAACTTCTATAGTTGCCAATGACGAAAACTACGGCCAGGAATTCGCTATCGCTGCGTAAGCAGCCTTAGATCCTGAGCTTCTGGTACCTTCGGGTCCAGCAATCATTAGGGGATGTCTGTAAACCCAAAGTGATTGTCATATAGAACAGAATCGCCGTGCAGTACGTTGTGGACGAAGCGGCTAAAACTTACACAACTCGCCCAAAGCACCCTGCCCGTCGGGTCGCTGAGGGTTAACTTAATAGACACGGCTACGCATGTAGTACCGACAGCGGAGTACTGGCGGACGGGGGTTCAAATCCCCCCGGCTCCACCACTTCATCATCTAAAGACGTCCATGGACGTCTTTTTTTGTGCCTGAAATCCAGGTAAATCAAGGGGTTCAGGGCTACTGGCTTCCGTAGAAGAATTTTGAGTTCCAGGCGTTTTGGTATCCCATTTGGTATCCCGGACCCACCGGTGCTATTTTTGGGATACCAAAACGGTGTCGGAGGTAGCTCTCATGCCTACTAATGCAACCCGCCTATCAGACCGCCAGCTCAAGGCAGTCAAGGCAACAGGAAAAGACTTCGTTCTCACTGACGGCGACGGCCTGCAGCTTCGAGTACGCGCCAGCGGCTCGATGATGTGGAATTTCAATTACCGCGAGCCGTTAACCAGAAGCCGTCTTAATATGGCGCTCGGTCCATACCCCGACCTCTCGCTAGCCAACGCCCGGAAGAAAGCAGCAGAGGCGCGTGAGCTGCTCGCTTTGGGCATTGATCCCAAAACCCAGCGTGATGAGGTAAGGCAAGCCAAACTTGCTGAGACTGAACACACTTTCGAGAAGGTGGCCACCGCCTGGTTCGAGCTGAAGAAAGACTCCGTAACCAAAGCCTACGCCGAAGACATTTGGAGATCGCTGACGCTCCATGTGTTCCCAAGCATGAAAACAACGCCTCTCTCTCAAATCACTGCTCCGATGGTTATCAAGATCCTTCGCCCAATCGAGGCCAAAGGGAGTCTCGAAACCGTGAAACGATTGAGTCAACGACTCAACGAGATCATGACCTACGGGGTAAACTCCGGGCTGATATTTGCGAACCCCCTCAATGGAATTCGGGCGGTGTTCAAGAAACCCAAGAAAGAGAACATGGCTGCGCTGCCACCTGAGGAGCTTCCCGAGCTCATGATGGAAATCGCGAATGCCAGCATCAAGCGCACGACCCGCTGCCTGATCGAATGGCAGTTGCACACGATGACCCGCCCCGCCGAAGCAGCCACCACACGATGGGCAGATATCGACTTTGACAAGCGCATTTGGACCATTCCGCCAGAGCGCATGAAAAAGCGGCGCCCGCACACAATCCCCCTCACCGATCAGGCACTTTCGTTACTGGAAACGCTCAAGCAACTAAGTGGTAACAGAGAGTACGTGTTCCCCTCAGATAGAAACCCCCGCACCCATGCCAATAGCCAGACCGCCAACATGGCGTTGAAGCGCATGGGCTTTCAGGACCGTCTAGTCAGCCACGGCTTGCGCTCGATGGCGAGCACCATCCTCAATGAGCATGGCTGGGATCCGGAACTGATCGAGGTCGCGCTGGCGCATGTCGACAAGGACGAAGTTCGTAGCGCCTACAACAGGACTGACTACATCGAACGCCGGCGTCCGATGATGGCTTGGTGGAGTGAATACATCCAGAACGCGGCCACCGGCAGCCTGTCGGCATCGGCTATCAATCAAACCAGAGACCGCAACGTCGTACCGATTCGCTGAACATCCAAAAGGTACGCGGCACCGGCTACGATTCGTGTCGTGTAGTAGGGTGAAAGGAGTGACGACAGTTGCCAGATCTTTGGTATGCCTGCGCTTTTTCAGCCAAGCCCCTGAGTATGGGAAGGCTCCGCATTCCCATACTCAGGGGCTCACGCTTAAAGGTCTATCAGGCAACCACGGTTTTTGCCTTTCTACGGCGGATCATCCCTGCTGTTAACTCGTAGTAATAGATGGTAGCTGGAGCTGAGCATCGCAAATAGTGCTCCAGAAACCATCTCACGTGCTTCTCTCTCCAGGACCAGGGAGTCGCGCAACCCCAGCGTTCACGAATCACCTCGTGCATCCTTTCTGCTTGCCTGATGTGCCGCTGCTGCGTGGCATGTGCACCTTTGAGCACGGGGCGCAGGAACAACGCTATGTCGAACTCGGCCGTCATCGCCGGCCTCCGATGTAGGCACTCACCACATCGATGCGGTTATGTCCCAACTCGTGGCTGATCTGCTTACGGGCTAGCTGATCGAGTGCTCGATCCTCTTGATGAACACGACCACCATTAGCGGGTGCAGGAAAGCCGATTAGTTGCTCATAACGCTCACAGGAGTAAGCCGCCCGCAGCTCATGAAAGCCTTTCAATCCATGTTCATGCAGGAGGTCCCGTGCCGGTCGCACAACTGATTGCATAAACTCTTTGTAGCTCTCGTTGGGAGCCAACAGGTTCCGACTGCCGCTGGGTGAAGCCTCCCAGGCCCTATCCAAGGCGCCACGGATTTGATCAGTGACCGCGATCCAGCGCGGTGCTGACGCGCCTGATCGACCACCTTTGGTGCCGTCTTGGATGTTGATCTTGCCCAGTTGCCCGGCCTCACGTTGCAGTCGGGGCAGGTCAGCCAAGATCGCTTCACGCAGGCGCATACCAGTCTCCCGAGCCAGATGCACAATTGCGGTCACTCGTTGCTGACCTAGCTCTGACAGTGCGCGTGCGATCAACTCGATCTGAGCACGATCTTGGCCTTGCGGTGCCTCCCCGCGCACGTTTGAGCGCTGCATACCCAGCGCCTTGCTCGGACTGGGGATTTTGACGTACTGATCACCGCGCAGCGCAGCCATCGTTCGGTTCACGCTTGACAGTCGGTTCTGCGCGGTGGCGATGCCGACGTTGCCCTGGTCAACCTGCTGCCTCATATGGGCGGCGTACCGCATGAGGATCTCGCGGTCGATCTGACGCGCGTCATTGAGCCTCGGCCCTTCCTCGGATCGACACCAATTCACGAAGGCCTGCCACCGATCGCTATGGGCTTTGACGGTAGCAAAATGGCCGTCGCCAAACAGATCTTTCAGGGCTTGCGGTCCGGCATAGCTGAGCTGGCGACCGAAGCCGAAATTGCGCCCCGCTCGCTTACCGGCGCGAACCATTTTTCTGTTCCTGATCGACTGCAGCGAGCTCATGTAGAAGGGCTTGCCAGTGTGCACTCACAATAGCGAACTGGGCCCAATCAGTTGGACGGAAACAAAGCGTGTTGTTGACGACGTAGAGTTGCGCGTCCTGCTCTTCCAACCATTGGATGATGGCTGCCGTCGAGGCAATAGTTTTGTAGGTAGTGGCGACAGCGGCGACAGCGGCGACACCCCTTGTCCTGGCTAGCTTTGAACGTGGCGACAAAGTGGCGACAGTAGCGGCGACAAATCGCGCATTCGGCCCCTTTTGGCGCTGAGCCAGATGGTTGCGTAGGGCTTCATCAATATTGAACATGGCGCACCTCGAAGGTGTGGCCGTCAGTGATGAGCCACTGATGATCAATCAATTCGACCAACAGCTTGGCGGTATGACGACTGCTCTTACGGGCAAAGCGGGGACCGTTGCGATTCAATTCACGAATACTGAAACGCTTCCAATCTTTGACCTGTAACCATCGCAGCAACCGGTCCGCCTCTTCCTTTACCCGACACACTGCCTCCTGCTCAGTCAGGCGCTGGATCTCGGAGAGGTAGTAGCCGACTAAAGCGGAGGCCCGTTGGATATGGTCGACCTCCACGACGCTGCTCTCCTCCACAACTGCAAGAATGCCGGCGACGCGCAGCAGGTTATCGGCGGCCTTTGATCCGCTGGGCCGTACGCTGGCCAGTTCGCCAAACTCCCCCAGCTGAGCTTCGATAGCATCGTGCAAATCAATCCAGCGACGACGCGCCAGCGGACTGAGACTCAACTTTGACAGCTGCAAGGCTCCGTCAGCGGAAAGTGACCAAGGCTGATAAAACAGAGCCGAAAGCCGGTGATGATAGCGCTTGAGGGCGGCGTCTTTGGACAAGTCGACAGCCTGGTAGCTACGTTGCCCGGCTAGACTGGTTGGCCAGGTCATCAAGCAGCGCCCTAGAATGCCTTGCCCCTGCAGCAACGGGTCACTGAGTAACTGCATGGCCAAATACGGTTGCAGCATCAGGTGCAGGCTCAGGCGTCGGTCATATGCTCGTAGGCTTTCGCCTGCCATAGAGCGAGCACGATCAATCGGGCTACCGTCCCAGAGCAACGACAAGGTCGTGACCGCTTTCAAACGGTTGTCCCGACTCATGGTGCTGCTGCCAAGGAATTGTCCGCCTTCGTCACAGAACAGCCCCATGCTCGGTAAGTCATGGCAGAGCCCCTTGATCAGGGCCTCGATCGTCGGGTCTGTGGTGATCAGCCTAGGGGCCGAAGGCTCCGCTTCGAGCGGTACGCTGTTTGTGGGGGTGGGATCGGTAGGATTGATACGCTGCGCTTGTCGCTGTGCGGCACGGTACCGGGAGAGCTGTTCACGATAATGTTGCCACTGTTCACGCTCCCATTGGCGCGCTGGCAGCAGTGCGGATCGGTCTGCCGCGGTCTTGCGATCACCGGACGCAGCCACCGTGATCAGGTACAACGACAGGGGATAATGTCTCCCGTCGAGTTGTAAGCCCGCATGACCTTGAGTGGCTAGGGCCGAGGCGGCCAACACCGATTGCGCGGCCAGTGCTTGGGGCACGCCGATGACCTCGGCCATGCGCTCAACCGCAGGCCCAAGAATTCCACCGAGTGCCTGCACCGGATAAGGCTGGGGCACGTGGCTCGACTCAATCAACGGTCGAGGTGGTCGTGGTAGTTCAAGCTTCGGATCTAACTGCTGCATGGGCCCTCTCCTCGATCATTACTGGTTGTCCTCACATAGTCCCGCCACGGCTGTTGAGTGTTATCAGGGATCAAGGCCCCTGCGGCCTGTGAGGTGTTCACTGACGCGGAACGAACGGCTCCTTACAACCGGGAGCAAGGGCATAAACCTATGAATCTGGCCTCCTTAGACGCATCCGAAGATGCGGGCGGGTGGAGGTTGCGCCGACTGACGAGTTCGGCACCTGGAGATCCTGGGTGGGAGAAGGCAACAACATCGACACCTGGGGGCATGCCTGACTGTCAGTCAGGTGCGGCCTGTCCATTGGCTGCGGCACCGGTGCCTGTGTCGTTGCGGATGGCGACGAATCGGAGTTGTCAGGCCGATTGTCACGAGGAGAGTTGCCGCAATGCCATGTACGACGTGGCTTGCAGCAGTGGTACGAGCGCCCGTCTCTTTCCAGGAGAAAGAGACGGGCGCGGATTGGCGCAGCGAAGCGTGCCGAAAGGTGAGGTTGCTGCAGTGCAGCGAGGAAGGTCCATCGTCTGCCGCAGTGGGCAGATTAGTCGAGTAGGCATCCATCACTCTTGGGAGTGACCGTGCGAGCCGCCGGACGCTAATCGCACTTCGGAAGAACCACCACACAAGTGGCGTAGCCTTAAAGGTTCTGGCTACCTGGGCTGGTGCTGTCAACGACAGCGATCCGTGCGCCAATTTTTATACCCACTCGAAAAGGCGGTCAAGCGTCCCTGCCGAAGTGCTCAGAAAGTGGCGACTGTCGCCAATTTTGTCGCCATGCTCCAGGCCACGTTATACGTGGGTTGTCGCCGGCGTCGCCGCTGTCGCTACACCTACATCCATGCCAAACGAAAAGATTCGCACATACACTGAAATGGCGCTGCGCTTGATAAAGATTGCAGGGAATTACTGACGGGTGAAAGCAAGCGTGGCGTTCGTCAAATTTGAAAATGGGGGGGAACGCAACGGCCTCGAAAAAAAAGCGAGTGAACCCTCCGATCGGCGCGATCAAAGATCGCTTGATCGGAGGGTTTGGCGGGAAAAGCAAATCTCAAACGTCAATTACAGACTCAGGCATCAAAGCGGGTTGATTGAGAAGTGACGGCCTCACGTCGCATGATCAGCGTCTGCTGCAACCGCAGCAAAAAACCTGCTTCAAATGCGTCTTGTGGATCACCTGGACGATGGCGTTTTCGGTTCTGAGATAGCGCCCACCATAGCGGTAATGATGAGCCTTCAAGCCAAGTCTCTGCACAACGAACACCCACCTTTACTACCGGAGCGAACTCATCACCCCACGGTGTTTGGATCGCGGGGGCCCCTTCAGCGGACGGGACAGTGACATACTCGTGGATCTGTTGATGAACGCTTTGAGCTGGAATGCCAGTTAGACTCCGGAACGCCTTGTCGTACAATACGGCAGCGTCATCCAACAGCTCAACTGCCAGCTCAACGTCTTGCGGAAAATGAAGCAGAATACTCTGGGCTCCGTTAAGCCGGAGAGTGGCAGCCTGCCGCAGTTTAATCGCTGAACCTTCAGGGGTAAGCGATGCAGTATCGATGGTGTTGGGTTTGGGTAGGCTGATTAGAAGCGAGAGATCAAACATCACGGAACCCTCCGGAATAGTTTGCACCTTGAATCAAATCGCCAGGGAGGCGCACGAGCTTAAAAGGGGGGCATGCCATTTTCCTTATCTCCTCGGACAAGTAAAAACTGCCATCAACCGTTGTCACGCGGTTGGGTGGCAGACCGTACGGGGGTGACAAACCGGCGTCCGAGGGTACCGGCCAGGCGTAAGCCTGCCCCGCACGATCCGCCATAGAAAAGCAGCAGCTAAGCCTGTGTTAGCACTTGCTAGTAGCTATGGCGCCATGCGCCTCGAACAATTCAGGTTGTCACACCCGGTCGCGGGATTGACCACGACGGAGCAAAGCGTAAATGTGAAGTCGCGACAACACAAGCTTGCAGTGTCAATAAGCCCTGCATCCGAAGCTGTCGGCCCACCGCTGGCGCTCCACGTTTCCTGTCTCCCTTCCTATTGTTTCTGGGTACCCCCGCTGCATCATTGGAAGGATGGCTTGCCACGACAGCTTTGGAAAAATACGGATGCATGACCTTAGCTTTGCCGGATGGTACGAGACATTGATCTATATGGGAGGTGAGAAATGGCCTTCGAGTAAAGCTGAGTTCGAGAGCGAATCGTTAAATTGTTTATCGGCAGCTTTACCTAACCTAGACAAGAGACAGAGCAAACCGCATAATCGGCTCATGTCACGAGCCAAATAAAGAGAGTCAATTTGACTCACATGAGACTCTTTCCCTATGCACAATGCTGACTGGATTTGGCAGCACCCCGACTGGCCGAAATTTACCTGGCAGTCGGAACGATTGTCACCATTGTTGCGATCCTGTATCGAAACGCAAGGCCGGCTACTGGGTATAGTTGGTGCCGTTGATAGCGTTGCAGTAACACAAAATAGTATTGACGCGATGTTGCAGAATATAGTTTCTTCATTTGCCATCGAAGGCGAGCTAATTAATGTAGAATCTGTGCGCTCTTCATTAGCTTACCGTCTTGGAATAGTTGGAGAGAACAATCCAGGTTCTCGCAGTGAGAACCTAGTGGCATTGCTGATGGACGCCATAAGTGGTGATGATCAACCATTGAATGAGCAACGCCTATTTGCTTGGCATAGTTGGTTATTTACCCGAGATGATTTTTCGCTCGTTGGGTGCGAAAAAATTGGCCAACTACGCGGTGAGGGGCCGATGCAGGTTATATCCGGCCGCTTGGATTGCCCGACCGTGCATTTCGAAGCTCCCCCTCGTACAAATCTAGAGAAACAACTAGCTGATTTTTTGGATTGGCTAGAAACCAGCCAAAAAGATCTATCTCTGGATCCTCTTCTTCGAGCAGGAATCGCTCATTTTTGGTTTGTCACTTTACATCCGTTTGAGGATGGTAACGGCCGTTTGGCCCGAATTGTTACTGACATGGCTCTCGCACAGGGCGGAAGTAACGCTATTCGCCACTACGCTATGGCGTCTAGCATACTCAGTAATCGCGCTGGTTATTACCAAGTTTTAGAAACTCGGCAAAAAGGTGATTTGAACATTACAGATTGGCTAGAGTGGTTTCTCGCTACCCTTCTGCACAGTTTGGATCAGGCGTTATCACATTTAGACAGTATCTTAGCCAAGACCCGCTTTTGGGAGGCATACCGTGAGGCCGGATTATCCTCGGAGCAAATAAAAGTGCTTAATCGCCTACTTGATGGCGGCGAGAAAGGATTCGAGGCCGGAATCAGCGCAGCTCAGTACCAAGCCTTATCCAAAGTATCTAAAGCTACTGCTACGCGTCACTTAAGCGATCTGCTTGAGAAGGGCTGCTTGCGACGTCTGCCCGGCGGAGGACGAAGCACCCGTTACCAGATAAACCAGCCTGGCAGCACATGCTGCCCGACACTTACATTGAGTAATGCATGACTAACATCGACATCGTCCATAAACTCTGGAGCCTGTGCGACGTACTGCGCGATGATGGCATCAATTACAGCGATTATGTGACAGAGCTCGTTCTGCTGTTGTTTATAAAAATGGAGTATGAACAGGTACAGAACAACTTAAACTTTGAGCATAAATTGCCAGTTGGCTGCCGCTGGACAGATCTCACCGACAAAGTCGGTTTGCTTCGTCTAAATCACTATAGACAGATGCTAACGGATTTGGGCGCGAGTTCCGACCCAATGATCGCTGCTATATACTCAGAAGCCCAAACTCGCCTCATTGAACCACACCATTTCGACCAGTTAATTAAGAATCTCGACGCAATCGACTGGTTCAGTGCTCGCCAGGATGGCCTTGGTGATCTTTATGAGGGTCTACTTGCAAAGAATGCAAGTGAAACCAAATCAGGCGCTGGACAATACTTCACTACACGCCCACTAATCGATAGCATTATCCGCGTTATAAAGCCCCGAGCAGGTGAGGTGATCCAAGATCCCGCAGCCGGAACAGCCGGCTTTTTGATTGCAGCCGATGCTTATATCAAGCAAAACAGCAACGATCATGCAGATTTGGACGAGCGGGGTCGCCATTTCCAGCGCAACGACGCTTTTATCGGTATTGAATTAGTTCCCGGCACCCGTCGCCTTGCACTGATGAATTGCTTACTACATGGTATCGAAGGTAACAGCGAAGGAGTTATACGACTAGGAAATACCCTCGGCCAGGCTGGAGTAAACTTACCCAAGGCTGATCTAATTCTTTCCAACCCTCCTTTTGGTACTGCCAAGGGCGGTGGCGGCCCTATACGGGATGACCTTACTCATAAGACAAGTAACAAGCAACTAGCGTTTCTTCAGCACATTTATCATGGGCTCAAGGCCGGTGGGCGAGCCGCAGTTGTGGTTCCAGATAATGTCCTGTTCGACGCTGGTGTCGGTACCGAAGTACGTCGCGAACTAATGGACAAGTGCAATCTGCATACCATCCTCAGACTGCCCACAGGCATTTTCTATGCACAAGGTGTCAAAACCAACGTTCTATTTTTTCAGAAAGGAAGTGCCGAGAATCCCAAGCAACAAGAAGGCTCCACTCAGCGAGTATGGGTGTACAACTTACGCAGTAATATGCCTAGTTTTGGGAAGCGTACAACCTTTGGGGCATATCACCTCCAGCCTTTCGAAGACGCATACGGAGATGACCCAAATGGAAATAGTCAAAGGGCAGAAAATGTAGAAGGCATTGGTGATTTAAGTCGTTTTCGAGTATTTACTCGCGAGGAAATCAGGGAGCGAGGTGATTCATTGGACATTAGTTGGTTAAAGGATACGGACAGTCTTAATTCGGTTGATCTACCCACGCCAGAAATACTCGCTAGCGAAATTATGACTGAGCTTACTGAAGCCCTCCATGACCTCGAGCAACTGATGCAAGAGCTGGAGGCGGGGTATGACTGAATTCCCAGCTTCTTGGCTCCAAGTGACTCTTGGGGATGTGATCAACTATGGAAATACTACTACCGTTCAACCTCGGGACATGGATTTATCAGCTCTGCTAATTGAGCTTGAAGACGTCGAGCGTGATACATCCAGACTAATAGATACTAAAACCGTAAAGGAACGCGCCCCGAAGAGCTCTAAAAATAAGTTTACAGCAGGGCAGATTCTTTACGGAAAATTACGACCATACTTGAATAAAGTTCTTAAGGTAGACCAGGATGGTTATTGCTCAAGCGAAATAATTACCATATCGCCCGGATTTCTTGATCGTGGCTATCTGTTTTACTCGCTAAAGTCGCCGTCATTTCTCGAGTATGTAAAAGAGGCATCTCATGGCATGGGTATGCCACGCTTAGGGACACCTAAGGCAAAAGCAGCTCCTTTTGTTTTACCTCCTCTTCATGAGCAAATTTATATTGCCAAGAAGGTAGATGGCTTAATTGCTCGTGTTAGCATGCTTAAAGCCAGAATTGACGCGATTCCTGTCCAAATTAAAAAATTCCGCCAATCTGTCTTCACAGCCGCGGTCTCTGGCCGACTCACAGAGAACTGGTCAACAGCTAGCCGTTCTGCTTGGTCTTACAAGAAAGCAATGGATATTTGCGAGAAAGTTCAAAGTGGCGGTACGCCAAAAACTGGATTCACCCAAAGCGGCATTCCATTCTTAAAGGTCTATAATATCGTTGATCAAAAAATTGATTTCGAATATAGGTCACAATTTATTGAAGAATCTATACACAAAACCTCATCCTCAAAGTCAATAGCATTACCTGGCGATGTAGTTATGAACATTGTAGGCCCACCACTCGGTAAGATTGCAGTGATTCCAGATTCTTATCCAGAGTGGAACCTTAACCAGGCAATTGCGCTATTCCGGCCGAGTAAAGAAATTATTTCTGGCTGGATTAATATTGTGCTCGAGGGAGGAGACAATCTAAAAAACATAATGCATGAAACAAAGGGGTCGGCCGGACAGATAAACATCTCACTATCTCAGTGTCGAAATTTCTTATTTCCTGTCCCATCTCTTGAAGAGCAAAAGGAGATAGTTCGACGTGCTGAAAAACTTCTCGCTTTTGCCGATCGGTTCGAAGCAAAAGTATTTGAAGCACAAGCGCATGTTGACCGTTTGCCACAAAGCATTTTGATGCTAGCTTTCAGCGGCGAACTCACAGCTGACTGGCGCGCGGCGAATCCAGACTTAGTTAATGGGGAAAATAGCGCACAGACACTACTGGAAAAAATAGAAGCTGAGCGCAAGGCTTTGTCCAAGCCGTCAACTCCAAAGAAAAATGGTACGAGAAAAATGAAAGATAAGATCGTAAGCGATCAGCCCATTAAAGTTGTAGATGCGCTTAAAAAATCTGGCAAACCTTTAAGCGGTCAGCAACTTTTGAGTGCTGCTGGCTACCCCCGCGATAGTAACGTTGAGCAACTCGAACAGTTTTTTTTGGATATCCGATCTGCCTTGAATTTGCAGCAAATCGTCAAGCAATATCGGGATAACGACGGCCAAGACTGGTTCGCCTTGAAAGAGACGGAATAAAATTGCTAGGGAAGGCTCATGAAAGTCGATAAGCTACATATTCGGTCACGCTTCAAAAACCTAGAAAATGTTCTTGTTGAGTTTGATGAGAACAACCTGATGACTGTTATTGTTGGACGTAACGGTTCCGGCAAATCCAACGTATTGGAAGCTTTAGTATCGATTTTTCGAAATCTGGACTTGGGCGAAGCTCCCCCGTTCTCCTATCATCTAGTCTATCGGCTCGGACAACAACCTCACGAGAATAGCCCCAGTGATAATTGGTTAGAGGTAACCATTGACGGAGAACCAAATCGGGGCACGCTTGCCAAACAATATGAGGTTAAAGTCGTAGATCTTCTAACTCTTGACTCCTCGAAATTGCTCGGTGAAGCAGTTGGTTTAACCGTTCCATTTTCCAAGGTAAAAAGAGATAAGGATGGTAATGCCCCTTATCTTCCTAAGTATGTGTTTGCTTATTACTCCGGCCCTAGCGATAGACTTGAAAAATACTTTCATAGACACCGTGCAAATTTTTATAAAAGGTTGCTCGAGAGTAAAGTTGACCTCAAGGGTGATATCCGGCCGCTATTCTATGCCAAGCCTAACCATAGTCAGTTTGTATTGCTTGCTTTTTTTCTTGCTGAAAAAAGTGAAACTCAAAGTAATTTTCTTCGAGAGCATCTAGGTATCGAAGGGCTAGACAGCATTCATTTTGTTATGAGACGTGCAGCATGGACTCAGTCAGATAAAAAGAAAGAGCTTTTCTGGGGCGCATTTGGTGTCGTAAGAAAATTTCTAGATGCTCTATATCCCCATGTAATAGCTCCGGTAAAGGTTGAGCGAAACGAAGGGATGACCTTAACGGGGAAGGGAAATAAAAATGAGTTTTTTCATTTATTCTTGCCGAACTTGGATTCATTACGCGAATTTGCTGAAGGGTTGACAGCAGCTGAGCTATTTAAAATGCTGGAAAGCACGCTTCTCTCTGAAATAATTTCAGAAGTCAGTATACGCGTCAAAGTTTCTAGTAGTAATGAAGCGTTAACTTTTCGTGAGCTTAGCGAAGGTGAGCAGCAATTATTAACAGTGCTAGGCTTGTTAAGATTTACAGGCGGTAAAGATTCATTGTTTTTATTGGATGAGCCCGACACCCACTTAAACCCTTCTTGGGCCATAAAGTACCTCCAATTTTTACGAGAATTTGTACCCAATCACGAAACTAGTCATTTGCTTATGGTCACACACCATCCGCTAGCAATAGCGGAGCTTAAAAGACAACAAGTCCAAGTGATGTGGCGGGATGACAATTACAGGGTCCATTCAAGGGAGCCATATGTAGATCCTCGTGGCATTGGATTTATGTCAACTTTAACGGAGATCTTTGGGCTAAATACAACGCTAGACCTAGAGACTCAAAAGCTTGTAGATGATCGTAATGAACTGGCTCATATTCAATTACGGTCCCCTGATCAAGATGATGCTCTAGCCGTCCTTAATGATGAACTTAATCGCTTGGGATTTTCCTTCGAAAACAGGGAGCCACTTTATAATGAGTTTCTTTTGGCTTGGCAGGACTTGCGATATGCTGAAAAACCACCGTTAACGCCTGACAAAGCTGCGAGAAGGCGCGAAGCAATGAAAAAGGTTATTACCGCTCTATTAGAAAAAGAGGTTCTGAGCAAATGATTTATATCAATAGAAATGCTGATATTATTCCTCAGAAAGTTCTTGATGTCGCTTCGCGTGCACAGATAAAGCTGGAGCAACTACCTATAGAGGAAAGAAAAGATTATATTAAGAGCAAGTCTCACATTTGGCGTGGCTTCGCTAAGCACCTCTCAAAGATGTCGCATGGGAAATGCTGGTATTCCGAGGCAAAGGATGCGGGCGCCAATTTTGATGTAGATCATTTTCGTCCGAAGTCAGAGGCTAAACGCACTGAAGAAATTATGGACGAACACGGCTACGCATGGCTCGCCTTCAGTTGGGAAAATTTCCGGCTTTCAGCCCAGAATTGTAATCGTTTGAATAAAGATGAAGGCAATGAAGTTACCGTAGGCAAGGGAAGTTGGTTCCCTTTACTGGACGGCAGCAAAAAAGCTAGTTGGGACGACCGTTGCATTGATGATGAGTTACCGTTGTTACTTGACCCGCTGGTTAGAGGCGATCTGAACTTTATAGATTTTGATGACCGTGGACTTTTCGTTAAGAGCTTATTTTGTGTTGGTTTACCAGCGAGACGTATCAAAGAGTCAGCTATTATTTATGGGCTAAATTTCGAGCGCATGAGGGAAGCTCGATTTGCGGCAATGAAAGAGGCAAAGGAGCTTTATGAAACCATACAAATAAACGCTGAGGATCTAGATATGCTGGGCGATCAGGCTCCAATGCGAGCAATTGAACGGCAAATTGAGACACTCAAGGCGAAAACTCGTGCCGATTCAGCATTTAGCCGGGCAGTGCGCGTGCAGCTCCAAAAGCTTGGAGCATCAGATATATTCATTGATAGAGCTATGGATGCGGCTTAGATACGGTGATTGAATGCGCACGGCACCTTAGAGCCTAGCCCTTAGGTCGCCCCATTTACAATTACTGATCAAAAGTCCGTCGAGGATTTTAGGAATTAGTTTCAAATAAAGCACGAGCAACAAACACGATTTAATTACAAAGCCCCGAATATCGGCGCTATTTTAGGTATCCTAGGCTTATTTTTTTGGGTATTTTCAATATACAACTCTAATTCAGGTATAACCTTTTTAAAGGATGACTGTCATTGACCGGCGTACGGCCAACGAAAAGCTGTTGATGGCCGTGTTTTTTGCCCTAGTCTTCCAACTCGGATCAATTGCTGCCTCCTATCCTGACTGCCGCACGAAATCACTGCGAAGCAATATTTCTGGTTACATCTAGGCGGCTCAATGGAAAAACTATTCCATGATGTATTCCAATTGGTATTCCAATCAAAATACAAAATTCATATTTAACTCAATAATCAATAACCTAGAGGACCGATTCAGATTACCCCGGCCCCCCATTTCATCATCTAAAGACCTCCACAGATGTTTGTTTTTGTGCCTGCGCTCCAGTAAATACGCGGCCTCCAGAGTCCAAGGGATTAGGCTGTGTACGAAATAGTTTGAAACGCAGGTTAGGCAAGGCAAAAACCGGCGAGGAAGCGCAGTTGACTGGTTGTCAATGAGCATTCCGAGCCGGTTTTTAACGCCGAATAACCAAGTTTCAAGCTATTTCGTACATAGCCTAAGCCCTCACAGAAGGTGACAGTTTGCAGCTCCGCGTACGCAGCGACGGCTCGGCGCTCTGGATTTCAACTACCGCGAACCGGTGCCCCAAAAGCGCATCAACATCGGCTCTGGAGCTACAAGGTCCGATTGCGACAACGGCGACAGCGGCGCTGCCCCTTTAAATTCGAGCACGCCCTCTAGCGACAGATAGGGCAACCGCCGCCATTTTTCATCCCGCTTTGCGTTTTTCAGCAAAGTCGCTGCGCATAGGAAGGCTCCGAATTCCCATACGCAGGGAATCGCTTTAACAAGACGACAAACAGCTTACCGTCCAATAACCACCACCATATTTTCGACGCCCCAGATGATGCCTGAGTACACACCAGCAGCCACTTGCAAGCTGGTAACCGTATTGAACGGCGCAATCTGCCGCGCCTCGTCGATGCGCGGCGACAGCCCTGGCCAACTCACCCGATGCCTAATGCGACGCCACATAAACCGACGCCCCCACCGGCGCCGGCAACGCATACGTCGCCTTCATCCACTGCACCTCAGCCTGAGGCGTTCGTCCGAACAGGCGCTTGAACTCACGGCTGAATTGGGAGGCGCTTTCGTAGCCCACGCTGAACGCCGCCGCCCTGGCGTTCATGGCGTTGCGCAGCATCAGCAGGCGCGCCTGGTGCAGGCGTGTCGACTTGAGGTATTGCATGGGCGAGGCGTCTGTCACGCTGCGAAAGTGCAGGTGGAAGTTGGGCACGCTCATGTTGGCTTCGCGGGCGAGAGTCTCGACATCCAGGCGCTCTGGATAGCTGCTGTGGATCTTGCGGATCGCGCGGGTGATCTGGCCGAAGTGGCCCTGACGACTCAGCGCCGCACGCATCGAGCCGCCCTGCTCGCCGGTGAGAATGCGGTAGTAGATTTCCCGCACCAGCGCTGGCCCGAGAATGTGCGCGTCACCCGGTGTGCTCATGGCTTCAAGAAAGCGCAGCGTCGAGGCGCACAAGCCCTCGTCCATGGGCGAGGCGTACATGCCCTTGGGCGGGGCATCGCTCGGGCCGAGGGCTTCGTCGACCTGCAACATCAACTCGCTCGCCAGCTGCAGGTCCAGGCGCATATACACCGCCAGCATGGGCTGCGCCTCGCTGGCGTCGGTCTCCATGGTGAACGGCACGGGAACGGACACCACCAGGTAATGCCGGGCGTCGTAGACATAGACGTCATCCCCCAGGTAACCGCGTTTGCGCCCCTGGCACAGGATGACGATACCGGGGTCATACAAGACCGGCGTGCGACTCAATGGCCGGTTCGAACGCAGGAAACGCACATCCTCCAGAGCGCTGAGGTTGTAGCCTTCCACCGGCGCCAGCCGCTCCATCAACGTCACCATGCGCGCGGTGCGCGGATCAGCCTCGGTCATCCACTTCTCCTTGCGCGGGTCGCTCAGCCGTCGGTCGAACGGGTCAGCGCTTCCCACTGATCGATCTCACTGGCCGCACGACTGAGCTTGTCGCGCACCAGGTTCAAGGCGTCGCTGCCCAGCAGCAAGTGGGCAGGCGGGGTCGGGCTGGCGATCACCTGCAACATCGCCCGCGCCGCTTTGTGCGGGTCGCCGAGTTGCCTGCCGCTCTTCTCCTGGCGCGCCTGGCGAACCGGGTCAAAACTGGCATCGTAGTCGGCAATGCTGCGCGGGGTGCGCTGCATCGAACGACCGGCCCAGTCCGTTCGAAACGAACCGGGCGCGACGGCCGTCACGAAGATGTTGAACGGTTGCAACTCCTTGCTCAGGGTATCGGAGATCCCCTCCAGGGCGAACTTACTTCCGCAGTAGTAGGTGATGCCTGGCATGGTGATGGTGCCCCCCATCGACGTGATGTTGAGGATATGCCCGGCGCGGCGCTGGCGGAAATACGGCAGGAACGCCTTGGTCACCGCCACGGCACCAAACACATTGACGTCGAACTGACGCCGCATCTCTTCCAGCGGCGACTCTTCGAAAATGCCCTCGTGGCCGTAGCCGGCATTGTTGACCAGCACATCGACCGGGCCGTGAGCAGCTTCTGTGGCGGCGACCACGCTGTCGATCAGGGCGAAGTCGGTGACATCCAAAAGAACGCCGTGGGCCCGCTCGGCAGACAGTTGCTCGAAAGCCTGCAAGGCCGCCTCGCTGCGCACGGTGCCGATGACCCGGTGCCCGACCGCCAGGGCTTCCTGGGCCAGGGCGTTGCCGAAGCCGCTGCTGACGCCGGTGATGAACAGGGTTTTTATACCATTCATGACGAACTCCCATCGGTTGGTGTGCGCCATGGTAGCCATCGGCAGGCGCCTCACCTATGCCGATTTGCCTTGCAGCATTGCCTATTCCTATCAGGCAAAGAACACCGTGGCGAACGCCAATGGCCGGCAAATTTGCCTTGGGGTCTCCAGCCCAAACATAACTTAATTCATTATCGGCATGGACTCGGTACCGACTTCGCTTTGGCGTCCCAAAAACAGAAAGACCACAGTGGCAGTGAGCAAGGTGAAGATCGCCAGCAGTTGCAGCAAGGTCTTGAAGCCTGCGGTGTAGGCCAAGCGCAGCATCGTCAAGGGGATCTGGCTGGCGCTGGTGCTGGCGTGCTGGAGATCGCCCATGACCAGCCGTTGCGCGATCGTTGAATAATCAGCGACAGGCAGCCTGACCGAGGCATTGAGGCTCAGGTGGTGCGCGACCAGCGCCGTCAGCACGGCGACAGTGATTGCCAGGGCGACGCCTTCGCTGGCCACTCGTGTCGTGTTGAAGATACCGGCGGCCATCCCGGCTCGTTCCTTGGGGATCACGCTGACCGACAAGCCATCCATCAGGCCCCAGGGCAGTCCTGTGCCGATCCCGGTCAGCAACATGGCCGCGAGGATCTGCCCGTGTTCGCCGGCCGGGATCACGCTGAGCCAGTAGAGCCCCACCGCGGCGATCACGAAACCAATGGCGCACAGCACGCCCGCGGACAACCAGCGGGTCAGCGACGCGGCGATCATGGGGATCACCAGCATCGGGGCGGACAGGGCCAACATCATTAACCCCGCTTCAAAGGCACTGGCCCCCTCCACACCGATAAACCGAAACGGCAGCAGTACGATCAAGACGATGTAGCAATAGCAGGTGCCGATCGGCAGGATCTGTACGCCGACAAAACGCGGAAACAGGAACAAGCCCAGTTCCAGCATCGGATGCTTCGCCCGATTTTCAACAATGATGAACAGCAGCAAGAAGACCGCCGCCGCGCCAAACAGGGCCTGGATGACCGGCGAACCCCAGCCCTGCTCCGGCGCCAGGATCACTGCCGTGGTGAAGGCCACCAACAGGCCGGAAAACGTCAGCACGCCGGGCGTATCCAAGCGCTGAGCCTGCGGGTCGCGGCTTTCGCGCATTTTGGGCAGCGCAAAGATCAAGGAAAGAATGGCGAGCAAGGCGGTGCAAAGAAAAATGCTGCGCCAGCCCATGGACTCGATCAGCAAACCCGATACCAACGGGCCGAAGGCCAGGCCAACGCCAAACGTGGTGCCCAGCAGGCTGAACGCACGTGTCCTGGCATGTCCGTCGAACTCTTGGGCCAGGGCCGCCGAACCGCTGGCCAACGCAGCCGCCGCGGCGATGCCTTGTACGCCACGCAAGAGGTCCAGCCAGATCATGTCGGGCACCACCGCCAACAGGATCGACACCAACGCAAACAGCGCGATACCGCACATGAACACCAGCTTACGCCCATAGAGGTCGGCGAGCGTGCCGGCCGCCATCAACAGGCTGCCAAAACTGAGCATGAAGGCGTTGGTGATCCAGGCCAGTTCGGTGGGATGGGCATCGAAGGTCTGACCAATGAACGGCGTGGCCACTGCCCCGCCGGTAAAGCTCATGGGCAATACCAGGGCTGCCAGGCAAATGGCAGCCAGGATGGAATACCGGCCCCGGGTCGGCAGCGGTTCGGTAGCTGAGTTCATGACGTCATTCCCTGCATATCTTTGAAGTAACCGTGCTGTCCAGGCTAAGGCGCGCGATCGTTTCGTACACTCTAGTTAGGATACAATCGAAGATAAACGGGCTTTTATTCCACTTATAATGAACTAAAAGGATGTAATCGATTCGTGGACAGTCTCAGTGGCGTGACCTCTTTCGTAAAAACCGCCGAGGCGCTGAGTTTTATCAGTGCCGCCAGGGCGTTGGGGATTTCCGCCTCCGCCGTGGGCAAGAACGTGGCCAAACTGGAGGCCTCGTTGAATGTGCGGCTGCTGCACCGCAGCACGCGCAAAGTCAGCCTGACAGCCGAAGGACAGCTGTTCTATGAACGCTGCCGAAAGATCCTCGACGACCTTGAAGACGCCCAGGCGATGCTGTCCCACGCCACGCAGGAGCCCCGCGGAAAGCTGCGCGTGAGCCTGCCCACCATTGGCTATCGCTTTCTGTTGCCGCACATGACGCGGTTCCGCAAGACCTATCCGGACATCGAGCTGGAGCTGGACTTCAACGATCAATTGGTGGATGTGATCGATGAGGGCTTTGACGTGGTGATTCGCAGCGGCGGCCAGGCCGACTCGAAGTTGATGGCGCGAAAGCTGGGGCCTTTCAAGTTTGTCCTGTGCGCGTCACCCGATTACTTGCAACGCAAGGGACGGCCCACCGCGATCAGCGACCTCGAACACCACGAGTGCTTGCGTTATCGATTTGTCACGACGGGCAAAATAATGGACTGGAGCATGTCTGCCGCCCCGGAGTTCGTGCAGTTGCGCCTGCCCACCGCCCTGACGCTGAACAACATGGAGGCCATGTTGATGGCCGTGGTGGATGGGCACGGAATCGCCTTTGTCCCGGACTTCCTGGCGCGCGAAGCCATCGCCCAAGGTCGCCTGGAAACGCTGCTCGATGGTCACAGCGAAGACCAGGGGCAATTCTGGGCACTGTGGCCGTCCAGTCGTCATCTTTCGCCAAAAATCCGCGTATTCGTAGACTTCGCCGCCGAGCACCTGTTTGCCAATCCACCGCTGGAGGGCCCGGGCACAGCTCGCTCGTGAAGCCTTGCCTGCTCCTAGCAGCCCGAGAACACCGTGGCGAACGCCAAAAGCCGGCAAATTTGCTCTGGCGTCTGCCGCCTGAATATAATGCGATTCATTATCAATTATGTAGTTTCCGGGATGCTGATGCGCAGCAACGACACACTGGGTGATGCCGATCTCGCGCTGCTCTACCGCAGCCACCATTCGTGGTTGCATGGCTGGCTGAGCCGGCGCATCGGTTGTCGCGAAAGCGCAGCAGACCTGGCGCAGGACACGTTCGTGCGTCTGCTCAAGTCCCGTCAATCCAGCCCTTTGCGCGAACCGCGCGCGTATCTGAGCAGCATCGCCCGCGGGCTGATGATCGATCGGTACCGCCGTCGCGAGCTCGAACGTGCCTACTTTGAAAGCCTCGCGCTGCTGCCTGCCCAAGAGGCTCCCTCTGAAGAAGAACGGCTGCTGATTCTCGACAGCCTCGAACGGATCGACCGCCTGCTTGACCTGCTCAAGCCGAGAGTGCGCGAGGCGTTTCTGCTCGCCCAGCTCGACGGTTTGACCTGCCTGCAAATCGCCGAAAAATTGGGGGTTTCCCGTTCTACGGTGGAACGCGACCTGGCCAAGGCCCTGCAACACTGCTATCGCTTGCGCTATGCCGACCAGTGAAGCCCGGGGGCTGGACCCGGCCGTGGTCGACCAGGCGATCCACTGGCTGGTGCGCCTGCGCTTCAACCCGGCCGATGAGCAAACCCAACGCACCTTCGAGCACTGGCTGGCCCAGCGGCCGGAGCATCGGTTGGCGTGGCAACGTGTCGAAGCGCTTGGCGATGACTTCGCCGGTATCCCGCCTGATCTGGCCCGGCACACCCTCAAGGGCACGCGCTCAGGCCTGCATCGGCGCCAGAGCCTGAAGCTGCTGGGCATGTTTGCCACGGCAGGCGGCGCGGCCTGGCTCAGCCGGGACTACACGCCGCTGCCGGCCCTGCTCGCCCAACAGCACAGCAAAACCGGCGAGCGCAAACGCGTCCAACTCGACGATGGCAGTCTTATCCAGCTCAACAGCGACAGTGCCGTCGACAGCGACTTCACCGCAGAAAGGCGTCTGGTGATTCTGCGGCGCGGCGAAATCATCGTGAACACCGGTGCGGATGCCGGCGCGGCGCAACCGCGTCCATTCTGGCTGCAGACCCGCGACGGGTTCATACGCACCCTCAATGCCCGCTTCCTGGCGCACGAGCGTGACGACGGCACCCTCCTCGCGGTGCAGTCGGGCGCCGTCACGGTGTTTCCCGGGTCCAGTCGAAGCCTGGCCAGCGACACCGTCCAAGCCGCCAACCAACGGTTGTTCACCGCCAAGGGCGTGGCTGAGTTCCAGGACAACGGCCTGGACCTATGGAGTTGGAGCGACGGCGTGATCAGCGCCCGCCACATGCGCCTCGATGATTTTATCGAGGCCTTGTCGCGCTATCGCCCCGGCGTGTTGCGCTGCGCCAAAGAAGTCTCGGGGCTGCGCGTTTCCGGCACTTTCCAGCTCGCCGATACCGATCAGGTACTGGCCTTGGTTGCGCAGTCATTGCAGTTGCGCATCGATTATCGAACCCACTATTGGGTGACCTTGAGCGCCGCCAGCTGAGTGACGTTCTCGTTGCGCAACCTTATCAAATAAAAATGAGGTGATTTCTCATTCTCGTTCGGCATGTAAGAAAGGCCGACATACAGGCCGATCTGCCGATCCCCTTTCACGGAGCGAGTAAATGAGTTCGTCCCTGGTTCCACAGCGCCTTCGACTGAATCGCGCCCTGCACGGCGCGGTCTTTGGCGTCATCGTCAGCAGCTACGCGCTACCGTCCCTGGCGCAAACCTCAAGCGTCGAGCAGCCCCACGCCGTTCACCACTGGAACATCCCTGCCGGTCCACTGGCACCGGCGCTGGATCGCTTTGCGCGTGAAGCCGGCATCAGTCTTTCCTTCGATGCGCCAAGCGTCGCGAACCGCACGACCTCGGGTGTGAGCGGCGCACTCGATACCCCTCAAGCCCTGTCGGCGCTGTTACAGGGAAGCGACATGGAGATTCAAAAGCAAGGCCCGAACGCTTACCTGCTGACGCCGCAAGCCAAGGTGGACGGCGAACTGGACGACTATCGCCTCGCCCCCATCCTCGTCAACGCCAAGGCCCGGGTCGATGGCACCGAGGACACCCAGTCGGTGGTCGCCCAGGAACTCTGGGTCGGTGGCAAGGTGGCCACCAGCATTCTCAACACGCCCGCCTCGGTTTCCGTGGTAACCGACAAGGAAATGCAGCAACGCAGCGCCAGCACCACGGAAGAATTGCTGCAGTACACGCCGGGGGTGATCACCGACTATTACGGCACTGACGACCGCAACGATTACTTCCAGATCCGCGGCTTCCAGGCCACCACCTATCGGGATGGCCTGACCCTGGGCTCGATGCGCGGTGTGCGCGAGGAACCGTTCGCCTATGAACGCGTTGAAGTGATACGCGGGGCCAACTCCACGTTGTTCGGCCCCGCCGACCCGGGCGGCTCGGTGAACTTCGTCAGCAAGAAGCCGCGCTTCGAAAAGTTCGGCCAGGGCTATGTCACCTACGGCTCTTTCGACCACGCCGAAACCGGCATCGACGTCGGCGACTCGCTGAATGAAGACAAGACCGTGGCCGGTCGCTTCACGGCAAAAATGCAAGACAGTGAGCGCGAGTACGACCACTCCCAGGACGACAACAAGTTTGTGATGGGCGGTCTGACCTGGTCACCCACCGACTTCACCTCGGCCTCGGTGATCGTGGACTACCTGAAAACCCAAAGCTCGCCCAACAGTGGCGGTTACCCGCTGGACAAGGAATACGACCGCAAGAAGTTCTACGGCGAACCCAGCTACAACTTCCACGATGTCGAACGCACCAACCTCAGCGGCACCTTCAGCCATGACTTCGACAATGGTTTCGTCTTGCGCAGCAACCTGCGCTACAGCGAGCTGACCGATGATTTCGGCTATGTGTTCCTCAGCGACTCCACCACGCGCACCGGCACCACCGTGCCTCGCTACATCTTTGGCACGGACAGCGAAGCCGAGCAACTGAACGGCAACTTGATGCTGCAATACGATGCCCGCTTCGAAAACATCGACAGCAGCACCTTGGTGGGCGTGGAGTATGGCGACTCCTCGACCGAGGAACGATCTGTCTATGCCCCAACCGGCTCCATCGACCTGGCCAACCCGGTGTTCACCGGCGTTCCACGCGGCGTAGCGCCCTATAGCAATGACAAGCTCGATACCAAGACCAAGGCCGTGTTCCTGCAACAGAACCTGTCCTTCTACGAGCGCTTTATCGTCACCGCCGGTGTGCGTAACGACTCGATGGACCTGTCCAGCACCGACATCAACCGCGTAAAAGAGTCGGACAACTTCTCCGAGACGTCCTATCGTGGCGCGCTGACCTACATCGTCAACGACGAAGTTTCCACCTACATCAGCATGGTCGAGTCGGTCTCGCCACCAACGGTGGGGGTCATTCCGAAAACCGGCAAACAATATGAGGTGGGGGTAAAATATGCGCCCATCGGCATGGACGCGTTGTTCTCGGCGGCCGTCTACGACCTGACCCAGGAAAATGTCAGCATCGCCGTGGTACTGCCCAGCGGTGTCATCGAACAACAAACCGTGGGTGAATCACGGGTCCGCGGACTGGACCTGGAAGCCAAGGCCGAGCTGACCCCCAACCTGAGCCTGGTGGGTGGTTATTCCTACATGGAGTCCGAAGTGTTGCGCGGCACGCTGTATGACGGCAGCTCACTCAAGGGCAATGAATTCGCCACGGCGCCAAAACACTCCGCATCGCTGTGGACCTACTACAACGTACCCGACACCGATGTCAGCGTTGGCCTGGGTGCACGCTATGTGGGCGCTTACTACTTCGACGCGGCCAACACCGACACCAGCGATGGCACGACACTGTTCGACGCGGCGTTCAACTACAAACTCTTCAAAGGCACCGACCTGGCGATCAACGTCAGCAACCTGCTGGATGAGCAGCATGTGGTCGGCTCAGGGACCGCGAACTACTACAACCCCGGCCGCGAAATCACCGCGAAGCTGAGTTACAACTGGTAAGTCTGCTGTTTATGGCGGTGCTCGACTTGATGCGGTCAGTTATCGAACAGGGTTCTATGGGCCCGACCAGCATCAAGGCTTGCTGCCTCACGACAACCGGTATGCGGCAACCCGTTGAGTATCCCTGCAAACGATGTAGACTCGCCTTAACGAATAACGTTAAGCATTAAGCTATGATCCGAAGCTTCAAATGCGCCGACATCCAAGCCCTTTTTGAAACCGGCAAGGCCCGGCGCTGGGCCGCTATCCTTTCAGTTGCGGAACGAAAGCTGGGGATGCTCAACGCAGCGGTCGAACTCAATGACCTCTGCTCCCCACCGGGAAACAGGCTGGAGCCGCTGCAGGGCGACAGACAGGGTCAGCACAGCATTCGGATCAATGGTCAGTACCGAATCTGTTTTGTCTGGGGCATCAATGGCCCCGAACAGGTAGAAATCGTCGATTATCACTGAGGTGAGCCATGTTTAAGAACGGCATGAGGCCTGTACATCCCGGGGAAATTCTCAAAGAAGAATACCTGGAACCACTTGGTCTTTCGGCAGCCGCGCTTGCAAGGGCTTTGCACGTTTCGGCTCCCACGATAAATGACATTGTGTTGAAGCGTCGCAGCATCAGCGCAGATGTTGCCTTGCGCTTGGCAGCCGCGTTGGATACGTCAGCGCAATTTTGGCTGAACCTGCAGATTGCCTATGATTTACGTACAGCCGAGATTGCTAAAGGTGAGCAGATCTACCGGGAAGTGGAGAAGGTTCCTCACTGCGCATAACTAAAAGTACCGCGGCGCATCAAATACCCGGGCCGCTGACGCGGGCCGGCAGCCTGGCCAGGCGATCCCACCCGTCTGCGCTGATCTGCGAGCCATTGCGCAACGACAACCTTTCCAGCGGCAACCCTTCCAGCACCGACACCATGGCCGACGTAAGCCGCGACTCCCCCGGCCCCGCCTCAAGCGTCAGATCCCGCAACGGCAGCCCGGCCAGATGGGCGACGCCGGCATCGGTCAGCCACGGGCTTTCATACAAGCCCAGGCGTTGCAACGGCAGGTTACGCAGACACGCCAGGTCGCTGTCGCGCAGGTCCAGGCCGCTGATTTCCAGTTGCTCCAACGGCAATCCCAGTTCGGTGAGCTTGCGCAACACCTTGCCATCCACGCCCTGACAGAAACTCAGACTCAATCGCTTCAGCGGCAGGCCGGCCAGTTGTTTGAGTTCCTTCCAGGTGACCTCGTTCAAGGACAGGTCGAGCGCCTCCAGCCCCAACCCTTCAAGATCGCGCAACGTCTGCGCGCTGATCCCCTGCACATCGCAGAGCCCAAGCCGCTTGAGTGGAAAACCGTGCAGTACATCGAGTCGCTCGATCATTTGCCGTGAGCCCTTGAGGTCCAGGTCGGCGAGCGGCATGCCTTCGAGCCCTTCGAAATCGTCCTCGCAAACATACGCCGCGTGAAGTGACAGTCGCTCGAGGGGCAGATCGCGAATGGCTTGGAGCGCGGCATCGCTCGCGTAGCAATCGTTCAGGCTCAATGACCGCAACGCCGTTAGCGCGCTGAGCCACGCAGGATCTTGCAGGATGGCGCTGCTGGAGCCGACGCTCAGTTGTTCCAGTGGCTGCGCGCACAGGTGCCGCATACCGGCAGAAGTCAGCGCCCCTGCACAGCCCAAGGTGAGCGAGCGCAACGAGAAAGACGACAACGCGCGAAGGCCGTCATCGGTGATGTCATCGCAGCGGTTCAACGACAACGTCTGCAACGGGCTGCCGGCCAATCGCCGAAGAAAACCGTCGTCGAAGTCCTCACCGTAGGTGTCCAGCTTCAAGTGCCGCAGACGTTCGAGCGACGGGAGGCTGGTGGCGTCATCGCTGCGGGCAAAGCCGCTGATGGCCAGGCTTTCGAGGGCGACACCCGGCAAACGCCCCCAGATGTCCGGCCCGCAACAAAACCTCGGGCCGTTAAGCACCAGTGTCCGCAACGGCAACCCAGCCAGGGCATCGAGCCACTGCGACTCGGCCTCCTCCAGCACCACCTGGTCCACCGGCAGGCCACGCAACTGCGGCAATAAAGGGCCGGGGCGATTGCAATGGGGCGTGACGTTCAACGCGGCAATCACCGCCATCGCAGCCGGGTCACACAACCCGGCCGCCACCCGCACGCCCGCCAGGGAAACCTCGGCGCCATCGAGCAGATCACGATAAAGGGAGGCACGCGCCGCCACGTCATCGGGTGCGCGGGCGAGGTGGGCGGTCAGGGCGTCGCGGTTGGGGGTTGGCACGGGCTGGAGGTCCGAAGTGAACATGCCCGGTATGCTGCCGCAAAAAATGGGTTTGATCATCGACCAAACCCACATTTTTTACTTCTACCTCGGGTCCACCGTATCCAGCGCCCGGTTGGCCAAAAGTTGGCCCAGTTCGATCAGCTGTTGCAGCCCCAACGCAAAGTGCCGTCGCGAGCCCTCCAGTTCGAATGCCAGGTCACCGGCCATGACGTTGGCAGAGGCCAGGGTTTCGCTGAGGTTGGCCAACAGACTCTCCGCATCGACGCCATCGACGATGGTGAAGAGCAGGTCCGGCGAGGGGTTCTCTGCGGGCTGGGCGGCGTTGGCGTTCAGGTAGGAATCGATGACACGTTCGGCGTTGGGATCGGCGGCGATGTCCAGGTGCAGCGGTGGGACGGGCGGGTCTGGGATGAGTTTTTCCATGGGTACTCCTAACGTATGTCGGAGCCGCCACGTTCGCTGCTAAACGATTGGGTGGCAGCCATGCGCAGGTTAGCAGACCGGCACGTTAGGAAACCGGCGCACCCGAAGATGCCCTGCGCACAGCCGCCATAAGTTCGGACGATCAAGATGCCCGCGTTCATGGTGATTGCCATGCGCCTAACGTGATTTCCGAGCTGCTAAACCCGACCGCTGAATGGGCAGCGGCGAACAGAGACTAGGCACCGAAATCCGCAGGCGCAAGGGGTTGGAATTTTCTAGGAAATGTCCTGCAAGTCAATGGGAAAGGTGCCTACACAAGGCATTTCAAAATTTAGAGCACGAGCCTGCACCCACACTGGTGGGAGCAGGCTCGCGAAAGCGGTGGGTCAGTTTGTGGTGGTGTTGACTGTGCCGCCGTCTTCGCGAGCAAGCCCGCTCCCACATGGGCTTTAGGGTGAATACAGCCTTTGTGAGCACCCCAAGTCACCTGTGGGAGCGGGCTTGCCCGCGAAAGCGCTCTAGCATCCGGCATCGATATCGACTGACCCACCGTCTTCGCGAGCAAGCCCGCTCCCACAAAAAAGCGATTGTTCGGCCAGCGGATCAGGAAATCCCCTTTACCCGTATAAACTTTTCTTCACCCCATGCGCCTGCCTGATTCGGTACAGTCCCCTCGCTCATTCAAGAAACTAAGGTTTTAGCCCGCTCTCCCGCGGGCTTTTTTTTTGCCTGCCCTTCAGGCCGAAGGATGAGCCCCGTCCAGGTTCGGCAAGACACGGGTCGCCATCGGCTGGGGTTTGTTCAGCACAGGTTGCTCCAGGACCCGGCGGCCGTAGAACACCAGCGCCATCAGCCAGCAGCTCAACCAGACGAAAATCCCCGCCCAGAAGGTGTGCGACATGTAGTGCCAGCCCTGCAGGACGCGTGTGGTGCCGTAGACGAACCCCAGGGCCAGTGCGCCGTACATCAACGCTTTGGAATGACGCCAGCGATAACGACGGGCGACAAAGTACAGCGCGAGCATGGTAAAGCCGCCGGAGGCATGGCCGCCGGGCCAGCAGCGGCCGTCACCGGCGACCTTCAGCAGGTCGAAATTCTGATACCACTCCTTGTGCTCGATTTTGCCGGCGTACTGGGTGGTTTCCACCGGGCAGTACACGCTGGTGTGTCCCTTGAGGTAATGAATGACCCCCGTGCTGAGGGAAAAAGCGAAGACCACATACAGGAAATCACGACGGTGCCTGTAGGCAAAACGCAGTGGCTTGCTCAGCCTGGCCTTGTCCAGCACGCGCAATAACCCAGGGCGATTCTGCGGCTTGAGCAGCGGCCAGATGAACGACAGCAGCGCACCGATGATCGCCGCCTCGCCAGTCCAGTTCGGGATGATCCTGGCCCACTTGTGGGTGATCTGCTCGAACAGCCGTACATGTTCCAAAGGGAACACCTGGTGCACCGGGTCGTAGAAAAAATCGCTGATGGCGATGTCGATGCGGGTCATGTCGAACAGCAGGAACACCACAACGGCGCAAACCAGGGGAATTCCAAGATTGAGCCCGTAGAAACGGGAGCGAGCAGACGTCAGCATGGGCAGTCCTGATCGTGGGAAGGTTACTGAAAGGTCACCGAGCGCCAGTCAGACGCTTCGATAAAGCCGAGCAGCCGGGGCGCTTGGGGTTGGGCGGTGGAAACGAACAGCGACGCGCCATAGCCAAACGTCGAGGTCGGTTGCTTGAGCGCGGTTTCCATGGCCTGCATGCATTCGCTGTGGGTCACCAGGATCAGGTTGCGCCCGGGCACCTTGTGGGCCAGGGCGTTGCGCAGCAGGTCGTGCCGGCAATTGACCAGCCAATCGTCGCCGGCGCTGACCTTGTTGAACATGTACCCCGCCGTCTGGGCGGTGCGGGTCAACGGGCTGTTGTAGAGGTCGGCGTGGTCCAGGCCCAATTGCTCGAACTGCGCTCCCAGGCCCACCGCCACGGCACGGGCGCGATCGGTGATGCCTTCGCGATCGTTCAGGCACGCCGCCTTGGAGTGGTCGCAGCGCTCGACGTGGCGTACCAGCACGATCATTTCCCCCTTCGCCCAGCCGTCAGCCAACGCCTGCGCACCGGCGACGTTGCCATGGGCCAGGTCCGGCAGCGTCGCCGGGCCCAGCAGCCAGAGGCTCAGCGCACTCACCAGCAGCGCCGAAGCCAGGACGACCGCGGTGTTTCGGTAACGGGCAAACCGGCTCGTATCAATCGAGCGTGTCTGGCCGAAAAGACTCAGTCTCAGTTCCACATCAAGCCGCCCCGACGGCATCCACCCAAACATTCGATGGCGCGACAGTAGAGGGGCTCACGTAGGCAAGCGGTGAAACCGATGTGAAAAAAAGCTTGGCGCAGATCCCGATCTTTCAACGAAAGCCGAAGCCCCGGAAAAAAATCTTTCAGATCCAGAGGCGGCGGCCGATACAAGCCTGCTACACATTTCTGCTGGTGCTTAACAACAACAACTCTTCCAGCCAACCGACGACAAGCAGCACAACGTTTCCTGGAGGAATTGGATGAACAGCTGGTTTGGCAACATTAGCGTCAACATGAAGCTGGGCCTGGGCTTCGGCCTGGTCCTGGTCCTGACTTGCATCCTGGCCCTGACCGGCTGGACCAGCCTGGGCGGGCTGATCGATCGCAGCAACTGGATGAGCGACATCACCCAGCTCAATGCCGGCCTGACCAAGTTGCGGGTCGCGCGCCTGCAATACATGTTGACCAACGGCGACGAAACCGCCGCACAAAATGTGCAGACCACCCTCGATGGTTTCATGGCGCAACAGAACGCGCTGCTCAATAGCTTCAAGAGCCCTGAAAACGTCAGGCTGCTCAAGGAGCAGAGCGCGACCATCAGCGCCTACCAGGTTTCCCTGAACAAAATGCGCAGTGCCTATCGCACGGGCAACACCGCCCGCGATGCCATGGGCGCGAACGCCGAGGCCGCCTACAAGCTGATCGAGGCGATCAACACCGACGTGCAGCAAATGGCCCTGAGCGACCAGCGCTTCGAGCAATTCCAGGCGATCACCCGCGCCAAGCAGGAATTCATGCTGGCCCGCTATGAAGTGCGCGGCTATACCGCCAACAGCAACGCCGATACCGAACGCAAGGCCGTCGCTCAACTGGACGCCGCCATCGCTTCGCTCAAGCCGCTGGATGAACATTTCGCCAGCACCCGCCAAGCTGAAATGCGCCAGTTGGAGAACGCCCTGGTTCAGTACCGCAGCGCGTTGCAGGCCTTCAAGGTCGCCACCGCCGATACAGTGCAGGCACGCAAGGAAATGACCGACCAGGGCACGGCCATCGTGAACCTGAGCGAGCAGCTGTACCAGATCCAGCTTGACCGTCGCGACGCCGAAAGCGCCCAGGCGCGTACCCTGCAATTGGTCAGCACATTGCTGGCGTTGCTGGTGGGCATCATTGCCGCCGTGGTCATCACGCGCCAGATCACCGGGCCGTTGCGCGAAACCCTGGCCGTGGTCGAACGCATCGCCAGTGGCGATTTGTCCCACACGGTCACCGTCACCCGCCGCGACGAACTCGGCGTGCTGCAACAAGGCATCGCTCGCATGGGCGTGACCCTGCGCGACCTGATCAGCGGCATCCGCGATGGCGTGACCCAGATCGCCAGCGCCGCCGAAGAGCTGTCCGCCGTCACCGAGCAGACCAGTGCCGGCGTCAACAGCCAGAAAGTCGAGACCGACCAGGTGGCGACCGCCATGCACGAGATGACCGCCACCGTGCAGGAAGTTGCGCGTAACGCCGAGGAAGCGTCTCAAGCCGCCGCCGCGGCCGACGGCGAAGCCCGTGCCGGCGACCAGGTGGTCAGCGAAGCCATCGCCCAGATCGAGCGCCTGGCCAGCGAAGTGGTGCGCTCCACCGACGCCATGACCGTGCTGCAACAGGAAAGCGACAAGATCGGCAGCGTCATGGACGTGATCAAGGCCGTGGCCGAGCAGACTAACCTGCTGGCCCTCAACGCCGCGATCGAAGCGGCACGTGCCGGTGAAGCCGGTCGCGGCTTTGCCGTGGTGGCCGACGAAGTCCGTGGCCTGGCCCAGCGCACGCAGAAATCCACCGAGGAAATCGAAGGCCTGGTGGCCGGCCTGCAGAACGGCACGCAACAAGTGGCCGCGGTGATGAACAACAGCCGCAGCCTCACCGACAGCAGCGTGGCCCTGACCCGCAAGGCCGGCGCCTCACTGGAGAACATCACCCGCACGGTGTCGAACATCCAGTCGATGAACCAGCAGATTGCCGCCGCGGCCGAGCAACAAAGCGCCGTGGCCGAAGAGATCAGCCGCAGCATCATCAACGTGCGCGACGTCTCCGAACAGACCGCCGCCGCCAGCGAAGAAACCGCCGCCTCCAGTGTCGAGCTGGCGCGGTTGGGCAATCAGTTGCAGATGATGGTCAGCCACTTCCGCGTTTGATCAGGCACAACGCCCGGGTCCGGTGGGACACGGGCGTTTTGCGCCAGGCCTCCTTCAGGCGTTCCAGGGGTTGATCACCTCAACGCCTGGGAACTCAAAGTCTCTGATATTGCGGGTTGCAATCCACGCCCCGTGAGTCCGGCAAATAGCGGCGATTTGAGCATCAGCCGTGCTTGCCGCCCTCCCCTTGGCCTCGCATGACGCAACGAGGGTCGCATACTCAACGGCAGCATGGGCATCAAAAGGCAGGATCCTGCCGGCAAAATCCTCTTCGAACATTGCCATTGCATGGGCTTCAAGCTTTCGCTTGCGCTTACCAAAGGGTAGCCGGGCGACAGCATGAAGAATTTCCGCCACGGTAATAGCGCAAATGACCAGATCCATTGCCGGCTGCGAATCAATCCAGGCCAAGACACTGGGGTTTGGCTCTGCACGCATAAACTCTGAAATAACATTGGTATCGAGCACTATCATTCGAAAAGATCCGCCGCAGTGGCCTTTTCGTCGCGCGAGGGTAGATCCAGATCAACATCGCCCAGAGTACTGAATCTTTTTCGGATACGACTTCCCAATCCACCTTCCGGACTCACTTTTGCCAGTGCACGCCCTAAAATCAGCCGAGCCTCCTCTTCCATGGAATGGCCGTTATGGGCTGCCGCGATACGCAATTGTTCCTTTATCTGATCGTCCAGGTTTCGAATAGTGATGCTGGCCATAGCGCTCCATGCAATCAATGAAATCATTGATTGCAGCCTAGTTTAAGAATAGCCAATTTGTCCAGCCACCCTCCACTCACCAGCCCCTCTCCTGGATTCCCGGTTAACCAAAACCCTCCCCACGCATCGCCCTTTCGTACAAATCCCCCACTCTCGTCCTACCGCCTTTTTTTGACCGCTGTTGTACGGTTTCCCCTGGACAAGCACCTTTGTGCGAACAGGAGATGGACCCTACATGGACGCAAGCAATGACTCGCTGCTGCACAGGCTCGTCGCCTTTGCCGACGACAACGACAGCGACACCGCAAAGGCTCGCTTTGCAACCGCCCTGCAGCGGATGGGGCTGGCGTCGGTTTTCGATATCGTGCGCATGGGCAAGGCACCGTTCGCCCTTGAGCTGGCCAAGTACAGCGACGCGGATGCCGGGCTGGCCTATGACCGTGCGGCGAGCTACGCCGGGCAAATCGCTCGCCGGTACCAGGCGCATCGTGTGTCGGCCGGGAAGGAGGCCCCGGGGCGCGTGCGGCGCAGCCTGGGATCGGACTCGACGCCCGCGTCCGCCGGCTACCAGGCCCTCTTCGAGGAAAACTGGGATCAGTTCTGCAACGAAGGCGATATCGCGGCAATCGACTCACCCGTGGCGTATCTACGTGCCCTGTATCTGTTTGCCAGGCAACTGGAGCAGCTCCCGGCGTCCGCCTCATCCGCCAGGATCACCCTGGAAGAACGCCGTCCGGACCTCAAGCAACTAATGCTCGATCGGCAGAGCGCCTTCGCCACGCGTCCGATGCTTGACCTCATCAATGACACCCTGCGCAGCAACATCGAGGCTTACCTGAAAGAGGAAGGCAAGGACAGGGCAATCCCGCAGGCGCTGAGCAGCGAGCGCTATCCCTTTTCGCTGCCCTACAACCTGCACCATCACCAGTGTCTGCTCGGGCTGGGGGCCGGCAAGCCCGCGCTGGGCGAGCTGAACTATCGGGTCAGCCTGCAATTGCCGTTTTCACGAGGCAACTCAACCTACGGCAGCGTAACGACGTCCCCTCTCGACGCGCAAATACTGCTGTCCGGTCTCAGTCCGGAACAACAGAACCTGTTGCTCGCGCCCATTGCGTCGATCTCCAAGCCAGATCCACTGAAGAAGAACTACGGAACCCGAAACATAACGAACCTGGGTCAGCTGGAGTTTTTCAAGGAACGCACCGGCCTGACGACGGGGCAAGTGGAACAACTGTTGGCGCAAGGTAATTACACCCCTCGGTCCTCAATCAACAGCCCAGACGCCAGGCAGACCGGCTATGGCGCCAGCTACATCAACGGGCCGGAACAGACTTCCGTCCTGAGTATTGCCACCCAAGGGGAGACGCAGGTTTTCACCCATCACTCCCATGAGCGTTTCGACCGTGCGCAGCGAATGATCCGCCTGCATCGCTGGACCGGCATCCCCGTTGCCGAACTGGATACGCTGATCGTCAATGCCCAGCGCTCCGAAGGGACTGACACACTCAACGCCAACACGTTGCGCACACTGGGCGTCTACCGCTACCTGAATCAACGCCATGGCATTGCCCCTGAAGAGTTTGCCTCTTTGCTGCACGACATGCCGGTGGATGCTTGCGGCGACCGCATGCCATTGTTCGATCAAGTGTTCAATCGCACCCGACTGCTTGAAAGCCCCGTGTGGGAACTCCCCCAGAGCCCTCTGACCGCCGGCCGGCAAACCCTCAGCTATCTGAGCGCAGGTCTCGGACTCCCCATGACCCAGGATGCACTGCTACTGCTTGTGCGGCAGAGCGAGAAGTACCTGGGCTCGCCAAAACACGACTTGCCGACGGTCTCTTCACTCTACCGCCAGGCCCGTATCGCCCGGATGCTGGGCCTGTCTCCTCTTGAATGCACCGAGCTGGCCCGGTTGTTGGGAGGAGACGACTTCTGCAAGGCACTGGTAACCGGGCGATTGCACACCTCGCAATCCAAAGAGGCGGACATTCTCGACGTGTTGATGGCGCTGGAATGGGCCGTGGACTGGCTCAGGCAAAACCAGCTTGATGTACTGCAGTGGTGCCGTCTGTTCGATGAACCAGGAACGAGCTTGCCGCTGAATCAGAAGTTGGAGGAACGACTGGCGAGACTACGAGCGGACAACAACGCCAACCAGGATCCTCAGCGTCTGATTGAAACGCTGCTGCATGACATTGCGGACCTTCCGGCCGAATACGTCCTTTGCGCGACGCAAATGGCCGGTACCGACGCAAAGGCGATCGTCACGGCCATCAACACAACCCCGGGCATGATGCCGCCTGTGCTGGCAACAGTCCTTCGCATCGCCGAGGCCTTCCAGCGCCTGCACCTGGACAGCAGCACGCTGAAAACCCTGATGGATAATCCGACATGGCTGGCCTCGAAGACCTCCGTAACCCTCACACCCCACACGCTGTATCTGCTCGAACGCTTCAGCCATTGCGCCCGCCATCAGGCGCAGTCGCAAGAGAACCTGCTGCACTACCTGCAAGTGGCCAATCAGGATGGGCATTCCTCGGAAAAAGAGGCCAACAACCTGCTGGCCAACCTTTTGAACTGGAACACTGAGCAAGTGAGTCGTCTGACGGCGCAGTTGGAGCCAGGACAGGCCACCTCAATGGAAGCGGTGGATTGGATCATGCGCTGCCAGGCGTGCTGCGTCAGCACAGGACTGTCGGCAGACCTGTTGCTCCAGGCAACCTCGCTGAAAACCCAAAGTCCTGCATCGGACTGGAAAACCGTCGGCGCAGCACTGATCGCGGCCTGCCATTGACCGGCGCCCCGCTTCAACATTCAAGGATTGAATATGACCGTTGCCCTTAAGAAGCAGCTCGATGAAAGCCTGCGCGATGCGCTGTTGGCGCTTTACCTGAACAAGGTCGCGCCCGATCGGGACAGGATGAAACCCTACAAGATCAAGACCGCCCGGGACCTCTACGAATTCTGGCTGCTGGACGTACTCGTCAGCCAGGACGTGCCCACCACCCCCGTGGCCTGCGCCATTGCCAGTTTGCAGCAGTACATCAACCGCATCCTGATGAACCTGGAGCCCGGCTATGAGCCCGCCGACATCACCACCGATCTGCGGCAAATCTGGCGCGACGAAATGCACCAGTACCCGACCTGGGCCGCCCACCAGCAGTTGCTTTACTTCCCTGCGATGTACCTCGACCCGAACCTGAGAGCCGACAAAAGCGCCAACTTCCAACAACTGGAAAACGCCCTCAACCAGAACCAGATCCAACCCGACGCCGTTCAATCGGCGGTCATGGCGTACCTGACCCGATTCGAAGAAGTGGCCAACCTGAACATCCTCAACGGCTACATCGATGGCGAGGACTACGCCAACAGCACCTACTATTTCATCGCCAAGTCCCGCAGCGAAAACAGCTACTTCTGGCGTTCACTGAACATGGCGCAGCGGCCCCTCGCGGGTGTGCCGACACAACCACCGGGCATCACGCCCAAGCTGGACCCGCCGGCCCCGTACGCCTGGTCGGACTGGGAAAAAGCCGACGTCCCCATCCCCGAGAACGCGCCCGAGCATTCGGTGCGACCGGTCTGGTTCAACAATCGGCTGTTCGTTATCTGGGCCGAATGCATTCACCAGGACCCTTCAGCCTCCAGCGCCTCTTCGCAGGACGATACAACGGCAGCGAGCAAGCACCATCCGCTGTTGCGCCTGAGCTATTGCTTCAAAAAACACGATGGAACCTGGAGTACGCCGCGGGTGGCCCTGCAAAGCCATTGGGAAGACAGTTCCCTGGGCAACAAAGGCCTTGCGGCGATCAAGACGTTGCTCGCCACGGTCGCCGTGCATTATCGCCAAGGCTCGCGCGACTCGCTGTTTCTCGCCTTGCAGGGTTATGGATCACCGGCAGCGTCAGGCCTGGCCAGCGGCAAGGAGCTTGCCTTCAGACAGACGGTCTGCATCGACAGGCACCTCAATCATGAGCCGGGTCGCTCAACGGACGCGGACAACGAACAGCAACTCCTGAGCGCCGCCGCACAGCGTATCCAAGCCACAACGTCCACCAACCTCGAAATCACAGAAGTTGCCCTGCCCGGCAACCTGCCCCCCACTCTGTCGGATTTCGAAAGCGCCTATCGCGATCGCATCACGCTCACCTACACCCGGCACGACTCCAGGCTCACGTTGCAAATGGCGGCCAACATCGACATGACCAGCGCAGGGAACATGGGGTACCTGCCGCGCAACGTAATGCGCTTGAGGGTGGAGAACGCCTTCAGTCTTGAACCTCGCCTGCAAATGAACCTGCTGTTCCCTGCCCAACGCCTGCCGCAGGCACCCTACATGCGGCTTCATGGCGGTTCGAGCCTTAATCTCAGCAAGCTCCCCGTCGCCCTCGATCGAAGCTTCACGGTGTCCTTTTCGCACACGGCTGACGTTCTGAGAGACAGCGAACACACGCCCAACATTACGCTCTCCAGCCAGACCAGCCTTGAGGGAAAATTCATCTCCACGGATGCCGTCAGACACCTGATCAAGGCCAGCCGGCGTAAGAACAGAAGCTCCTCCACCAGCGGTTCGCAAACCATGACCCTGCAGACCGAGCATGCCAAAACTTTTGACGTGGAACACGTCGCCGTGCTCTGCGATGAACCGCTGGACAAGCAATACGTCGTCTTCCGGCAACCCGCCGCCTCATTAGACCGACCGCTGACCTACGCAGACCTGAGCGTCGTGGCCGAGTCCGTTCCGGCCGAGCATCTGCCGCCGTCCTTTGACTTCGAGTGGCCCGGCACCGATCCCGGCGGCGACGGCACCATCCTGCTTCTCGGGGTGGCGTTCGTCCACCCTCTCGATCCGACAAGAAAGCTCTACTCCGTCCTCCGGGCCGTCACGCTCAAACGCCCCTTGAAGCGCCAGCAACCGCCCGACATTACCCAGGTCACGGCGCCCGGCGTGGGGTCCACCCAGTTCATCGATTTCGCCAAGTCCACGATCAAAACCAGTGACGCCTCCAGTCGACGGCGCTCGCCGATCCGTTTGAACACCGTGTTCGCCGCCGAACTGATCCGGCGTACCGAGGACGGCCTGGATGAACTGTTCGACTGGACGACACAACACCTGCAGGAACCCGCGATACCCGACGACCCGAACATCGCGATGGATTTTCATGGCGCCTACGGCCGTTACTTCACCGAGCTGTTCCTCCATGTGCCATGGCTGGTCGCCCATCGCTTGAACGCGGAGCAGCGGTATGAGGAAGCCGAGCGCTGGTTGCGCTACGCCTTCGATCCGGATCGCAACCAGGATGAATGCTGGCGCAGCGTGCCGCTGGTCGATCGCGGCGTGCCGTCGTACGCCGATCAGGCGCCTCATGACCCGCACCAGATCGCCCTCAGTCATCCCGTGCACTTGTGCAAGGCGCTGTACTTCCTGTACCTGGACATCCTGATCAACCGGGGCGATGCCGCATACCGCGCCATGACGCCGGAAGGCCTCAGCGAAGCGAAGCTGTGGTACGTGCGTGTGCTCGACCTGCTGGGCCCGCGCCCGGTCGTTCGGCCAGTGGCGCCCTGGACGGCCCTCAGCCTGCAAACGTTGGTCGAAACACCCGACGACGACCTGCGCACCTTCGAGTACTCGCTGACCCGCCTGAACGACCACCGCGCGTTGGTCCTTCGCGAAGGCAGTGCACGCTCGACCCTGCCGGCCATCGATAGCCCGTATCTGCATCTGCCGTTCAACCCGCAGTTGCTCAGAGGCTGGGACACGGCCGAGAGCCGGCTGCACAACCTGCGGCACAACCTCGACATCGCCGGCAAGCCGCTGCACCTGCCGGTCATCGCGGCGCCGCTGGACCCTCGCGCCCTCTCCAGCACCCTGGCCCTGAACCTGGCGGACAGTGCAACGACCCGCCTGCCCACCGCCGCCATTCCCCCTTACCGCTTCACGACCCTGCATAGCCACGCCCTGCAAGCGGTGGACAGCCTCAGCCAATTCGGCACCCTGTTGCTGTCGCTGATCGAACGCAAGGAAGAAGCCCAGTTGCAGGCCTTGCAGCAACAGCAAGCCTGGGACCTGGCGAAGCGCGCCGTCGACCTGCAACGCCAGGCCTTGAACATCGATCATCGCAACCGTCAGGCACTGGAGGCCACCAAAGGGATCGTCCAGGACCGAGCCCGCCATTACGGAAAACTGATGGAAGAGAACCTCAACGACTCGGAAAAACACGCCACTCAGTTCTACCTGGCCAGCGGCAGTGCCGAGCTCGCCGCCATGACCTGCCAGATCGCGGCAGGCGCCATGATGACGCTGCCCAACATCTTTGGCCTCGCCAACGGTGGCAGTCGCTGGGAAGGGCCAACGCTCGCCGCCTCGGCGGCGGCTCACAGCGCGGCCATCCTCGCCCGTACGGCAGCGGACCACTGCGAGCGTACAGCCTCGTTCAATCGTCGGTGGGACGAGTGGCGCCATGCGTACGACCAGGCCCAACTCGAACTGGAGCAACTCGACGCCCAACTGGCGCACTTCGCCGAGCAGGAAACCGCCACCCGCCTGCAATTGCGCCTGGTCGAAGCGACCCTCGGCCAGGCCAAAGCCAACTACGATTTCCTGAGCAAGCGCTTCTCCAGGACGCAACTGTACCAATGGCTCAACAGCCAGTTGGCCGTGGTCTATCGCCAGGCCTACGACGCCACCCTGAGCCTGTGCCTGGCCGCCGAAGCCTGTTGGCAATATGAGACCGCCGACTTCGACAGTCGCTTTATTCAACCCGGGGCGTGGCACACGACCTATCGAGGGCTCGGCGCCGGCGAGTCGCTGAAGCTGAACCTGATGAACATGCACGCCGGCTACCTGCAACGCCATGAGCGCGAGCTGGAGATCCGCAAGACGGTGTCGCTGCGACACCTGAAGGACAAGACCCCGGCCAGCCACCTGAACAAACCATGGCCGCAGATGCTGGACAACCTGAAGAAAGGCGCGTGTGAGTTCGAACTGCCTCATCAGTTGTTCGAAGACGATTACCAGGGCCAGCAACATTACCTGCGGCGCCTCAAGACCATCAGCGTGACCTTGCCGGCCGTCGTCGGTCCTTACGAAAACATTCGGGCCACGCTGACCCAGACCGCCAGCACGGTGTTCCTGTCGCCAGGTGACCGAGGCAAGGCCATGGAGAGCCGCCGCGCCAATCAGCAGATCGCCCTGTCGACAGGGATCGACGACAACGGTCTGTTTACCCTGAGCTTCAACGATGAACGCTACCTGCCGTTCGAATACACCGGTGCCATTTCCCAATGGCAGCTGACCTTCCCGAACCCCAAGGCGCAAAAAGACCTGCTGGAATCGCTGACCGACATCATCGTGCACGTGAGCTACACGGCCAGGGTCGGCGGAGGTGCGCAATGAACGAGCCCTCCGCGTTGCCGGTCACCGCCCCTTCCCTGTCCAAGGGTGGGGGCGCCATTCAAAGCATTGGCAAAGGATGGAGCCCCGTGGGCGCCCACGGTACGGCTGTCTATGAGATGGCCTTGCCCATTTCGCCGGGGCGCGGCTTTGCGCCGCCTCTGTCCTTGAACTACGCCAGTACGCTCGGCAACGGTGTGTTCGGCATCGGCTGGGGGCTGTCATTGCCCAGCGTGGCACGACGCACCAGCCAGGGTGTGCCGGCCTACGGGCAAGACGACGAAATCATCGGCCCCACCGGGGTGGTGTGGCTGCCCGAGCGTGATGCGCAAGAGGCTGTCGACTCGACCCGCGTCGACCACTACAACGCGCTGGCACTGGGAACGACCTACACCGTCACCCGACACTTTCCCAGGACCGAAAGCCGTTTCGACCGGATCGAGCATTGGGCTTCGCCAGGCGATACGCCGGGCTTCTGGCTGGTGCACGGTGCCGACGGCAGCCTCCACGTGTTCGGAAAGAGCCAGGCCTCGCGGCGCGTCGATCCCGAGGATGCGCGCCGAGTCGGCGAATGGCTGCTGGAGGAAAGCCTGAACGCCCACGGCGAACATATCCTCTATCAATACCAGACAGACGCCACGGCCCAACGCTATTTGAGCCGGGTCAGCTATGGCAATTTCAAGGCCGACACGCAGCTCTATTCATGGACTGCGCAGCGGCTCACGGCCGTGCAATGGCACTTCGAACTGGTGTTCGACTACGGTGAACGAACCACTGCCTATACAGAAAAGCCGCCGTATGAGGGCCGGCAGTGGCCGACCCGCAGCGATCCATTTTCCAGCTTCGCCTACGGTTTTGAATTACGCACCGAACGCCTGTGCCGCCAGGTCCTGATGTTTCACCGTTTTCCCGATGAGCTGGGCGCGGCCCCCATCCTGGTGCGGCGCCTGCTGCTTGACTATCGACAGACGCCCTTGGGTTACCAGCACTTGAGCGCCGCCCACGAACAGGCGTTCGCCGAAGACGAAACCGTCGAACGACGCCCTCCCGTCGAGTTCAGCTACAGCACATTCAAGCTCACGCTCGACCCGCTCGCCTGGCAACGTTTTGCGGACATGCCGGGGCTCAACGACGGCCACAGCTATCAGTTGGTGGACCTGTACGGCGAAGGCCTGCCGGGTGTGCTCCATCGAAACGAAAAAGGCTGGCATTACCGTGAACCCATGCGCGCCAAGGACAACGGCAACGAAGTGGCCTACGCGCCGTGGCGAACGCTCCCCAACCTCCCGGTAGCCGACGCGACAACATCGGTGCACCAGGCCTTGAGCGATCTCACGGGGGACGGTCGTTTGGACTGGCTCATCGCCCGGCCGCAAGTGAGCGGTTTCTTCTCCCTCGAAGCCGATCGAAGCTGGTCGGACTTCGCCACGTTCGATGCATTTCCCCCAGAGTTCTTCAGTCCTCAGGGGCAGTTGGCCGATCTGATGGGGGACGGGCTCGGCGATCTGGCATTGATCGGCCCGCGTAGCGTTCGTCTGTACGCCAACCAACGCAAATACGGTTTTTCACCGCCATTCGAGGTCCCCCGAGAAGCGCATGAAGACGCCCTGCCCGTGCTCACCGGCTCTCCCGGCGAACTGGTGGCTTTCAGCGATGTACTGGGCAGCGGCCAGCAGCACCTGGTGCGCATTCGTCATAACGAAGTGAAGTGCTGGCACAACCTCGGGCGTGGACGCTTCGGCCAAGGCCGGGTGCTGGATTTCCCCGGGTTGGCCCACGAAAGCTTCGACGCCTCGCGTATTCGCCTGGCGGACCTGGATGGCTCCGGCGCCGTCGACCTGATCTACCTGCAAGCGGATCAGGCACTGATTTTCATGAACCGCTGCGGCCAGGGCTTCGCCCCCGCAGTGGCCCTGCCCTGGCCCGAAGAGCTGCGCTACGATCCGTTGTGCCAAGTGAGCGTCGCCGACCTGCAAGGGCTCGGCTGTTCAAGCCTGATCCTGAGTTCACCGCACATGAGCTCGCAACATTGGCACTACGACTTCGTCAGCGCCAAACCGTATCTGCTCACCGGCACCAACAACAACATGGGCGCCGACGACCGCATCGACTACCGCAGCTCGGCGCAGGAATGGCTGGATGAGAAACAGGAGAGAATCGCCGCTGGCAAGCCACTCACTTGCCGCCTGCCCTTGGCCCTGCACCTGGTGAGCAGTCAGACCCGCCTGGACGAAACCATCGGCAACCAGCTGACCCAGGCGTTCGCCTATCGCCAAGGTTACTACGACGGCAGCGAGCGGGAATTTCGCGGTTTCGGCCTGCTGCTGCAAACCGATACCCAAGCCAGCCCCGGCGATGGCGCCCCCCAGGACTTCAGCGCCACGTGCCTTAAGAAAACCTGGTTTCACACCGGGCGCAGGGTAGATATTCCGCGAAACGGCTACAGCCGCGCAGACAAGCACGCCATGGCGCTGGGCAAGACATTGCTTTGCCAATACCAACCCGAGACGCCGCGCGACCGGATCATCGCCTCGCCAGACGCGACCACCGACCTGGAAATGGCCCGCGCCTTGTGTGGCCGAGTGCTGCGAAGCGAAATCTTCGGCGTCGATGAACGCCGCAACGCCACCCGCCTCTATACGGTCCAGGAGCACCGTTACGGGCTGCGCCTGCTACAAGCCCCCGACAACCATCGCCGCCAGGCCCGGATGCTGCCGCTGCTGCTGGAGTCGATCACGTATCAATACGACGGCTTTGTCGATGACCCGCAATGCCGGCACACCCTGAATCTGCAACACGACCTGTACGGTGCGCAGACCCGCAGCGTGGATGTCCATTACGCCCGACGAACAACCGCCAGCGACACCCCGCCATTCAACGACGCCGACCAACAGCAGTGGTGGCGCGACGCTCACGACCCGGCGCAGCAGCGCTACCACCTGAACGAAACCCGCGCCGAGTTCATCCACCTGCAAA
Source organism: Pseudomonas sp. MS646 (assembly GCF_036693845.1). NCBI lineage: Bacteria > Pseudomonadati > Pseudomonadota > Gammaproteobacteria > Pseudomonadales > Pseudomonadaceae > Pseudomonas > Pseudomonas sp. MS646. The sequence continues at coordinate 819,669 of NZ_CP144763.1, read as the reverse complement.
CAGCCCAGCAATGGCGACTCGGCCTGCCTTATCGCCAGCGTACCCAGACGTTGCAGCGCCCCAAGGCCCCTGTAGACGAAGGGCTGGCCCCACGGGACATCACGTTCGAAACACTCGATGACCGTGTGACAGCCACCACTTGGAACACCCAAGGCGTGCTCACCGGCCTGTCCGTGCAGCGCTATAAACAGGCGTCGAACGGAGCCATCTGGCCCGACGGCGTCGCCGACCTGCAGGCCCTGGTCGATCACCTGGAGCACGCCGAGCTGGATGAAAAGGCCCTGGAAGCCTTCCAGTCGCTGCCACAAGACGCCCGCCCTCAAGGAAAACTGCTGGAGCAAATCGGCTATCACCACATGACCGACTTCCTGCCCTCCGCTCCCTCCGCAAGGCTCTGGTCAGTCAAGAGCGACTTCGCGAGCTACGCGCCGCTGGAAGGTTTCTACAAGGTCAACGCTGTACAGCCGAGCCAAAGCCAGGGCGTGACCCAGATCAGCTACGACCCGTATGCCTGCCGGGTCATCGCCTTCACGCTGCCCGATGGCTGCACCACCCAGGCTGTCCACGACTACCGCTCGCTGCAACCGGTGCGCATCACCGACCCCAACGGCAACGTCCAAGAAGGCTTGTTCGATGGGTTCGGCCAGGTCCTGGCCAGCTCTTTTCATGGCGATGAAGACGGCACGACCGTGGGCTTCAAGCCCCTCGCCCAGTTCAAGCGCCCTTCGTTCGAGCCTGCGGCGCAGGCCGTCCGCCGGGAAAGGGAAGCCGTGCAGGGCGCCGCCACGGCCCACTATTACGCGCCCTTCAGCTGGATGGGGCGGGTATCGACGGCCGCATTGGCCGACACCGACTGGCTGGCGCGTTGCGTAGCAAGAGGGGACCTGCTTGCCGACGGGCATCTCTGCGCGTCAGCCCGAACCCGGTTGTCGTCTGGCCGAGCACTGTCCGGCGACGACCTGAAGCTCAAAGACGAACTCGAGGCCTCAAGCCGAGAGCCCGTGCATGTCGCGACCCTGGTCGCCGACCGCTACCCCGATGACCCGCAGCAACAGGTCCGCATTGCCATCACCCATTTCGATGGCTTCGGTCGAACGTTGCAAAACAAACAGCGGGTCGAGTCGGGCATGGCCTGTGTCGTCGACGCCAAAGGCGAACTGACCCTGGCAGATGGAAAGCCCAAGGCGCAGATCGCCGCGGTGCGCTGGCGTGTCAGCGAACGGGTGGAATACAACGGCAAGGGGTGGGTGGTGCGGGTCTATCGGCCTTACTTTGCCGATCATCATCGCCACATCAACGATGCGTCCCTGCGCCAGTGCGGTCATTTCGACCAGCATGTCCACGACCCCCTCGGACGCCTGACCCACACCTGGCTCGCCCGGCAGGATGACCTCTGCTATTTGCGCCGCCACACGCGCCACCCCTGGTACAGCGTGGACGAGGACGAGAACGACACCTTGCAGGAGGTCATGTCGACCCGCGGGGGTGCTGCATGAGCGCCCGCCTTCACCACAAGACGCCCACGATCAACGTCATCGACAACCGTGGCCTGCCCGTGCGGCAGGTGGCTTACCACCGACGCGAGGCAGACGAGCCAAGCCAGGCGCGCATCATCCGGCATCACTACGACGCGGCGGGGCGGCAGGTGGCCCAGTGGGACGCCCGGCTGTTCGCCAACGCCCCCGAGGCCAACCTGCACACTGTCTACAGCTTGTCGGGCAAGCCACTGCGGGTGAGCAGTGTCGACGCCGGGTGGCGCCTGAGCCTGCCGGGCGACGCCGGGCAGGTGCTGCGCCGTTGGGACCAACGGGGAAATCAGGAGCAAACCACCTTCGACGATCAACGGCGGCCGGTCATGCGTCGCGAGCAAACGCCAGGGCAGGCGCCACGCACAGTCGAATGCCTGCGCTACGGCGACAGTTCGCCAGCGTCTGCCGCCCGTAACCTGTGTGGTGCCCTGGTCCGTCAGGATGACAGCGCCGGCACCCTGCTCACCCATGCCTACGCGCTTTGCGCCAACCCGCTGAGTCAGACCCGGCACCTGTCAGCCGACACCGCGCCCGGCGACTGGCCAGGGAACGAAAAAGACCGAGACCTGCTGCTGGAACAGGGCGACGGCCACACCACACATTGGCGCTACGACGCACTCGGGCAGGTCATCCAACAAACCGATGCGGCCCGGCACCAACAGCGGTACACGTTCGATCGCGCGGGCCAGCTCAGTGCCGTGAGCCTAAAGCCCCGGGACGCCACCGTCGAAACAACCGTCGCAAGCCAACTCACCTACAACGCCTCCGGCCAGCTCGAATCCCAGGCCGCCGGCAACGGTGTCATCAGCCGCGCCGTGTTCGACCCGGCCACCGGGCGACTGACCGCCCTCAGCGCATCGCTGTCCACCCGAACCCTGCAGGACCTGCATTACACCTACGACCCGGTGGGGAACGTGTTGCGCATCGAAGACAAGGCCCAGCCGGTGCAGTACGGCAGTAACCAGCGGGTCGAAGCCACGCGCACCTTCACCTACGACAGCCTGTATCAATTGATCCGTGCGACAGGGCGTGAAACCGCAGGCCTGGCTCCGACCCTCCTCAACATTCCGATCGATGCCGGTCAGTTGTTCAATTACACCGAGCACTACACCTACGACATCGGCGGCAACCTGACCGAGCTGCGCCATGTCCGCGAGCGCAACCACTACACCCGGACGTTCAACGTCAGCCCCACCAGCAACCGCCTGCTGAGCTGGAACACCGGCCAGTCGGCGCCCGACGTCACGATGGCCTTCGATGCCAACGGCAACCAGCAGGCGCTGCTGCCCGGGCAGGCGCTGGCCTGGAACAACCGCAATCAACTCGACAGCGTGGTGCTGGTCCAGCGTGCAGACGCGCCCGACGACGTTGAGCGCTATCTCTACGACAACGGCGGCCAACGGGTGCGCAAGGTCCGCACGGTCCACACCGAGGCCATCATCCATACCCGGGAGGTGCGCTACCTGCCGGGCCTGGAAATCCACACCCGTCCCAATGAACGGTTGGAAATGATCAGCCTGCAAGCCGGCCGCTTCAGCGTGCGTTACCTGCACTGGACCGCAGGCCGACCCTCCGGCATCGCCGCCAACCCAATGCGCTACGGCCTTGGCGACCACCTGAGCTCCTGCTCACTGGAGCTCGACGCCCAAGGCGGGTTGATCAGCCAGGAAGGCTACCTGCCCTACGGAGGGACCGCCTGGTTGGCCTCGCGCTCGGCGCTGGAAGTCAGCTATCGCACCCTTCGCTATTGCGGCAAGGAGCGCGACGCCAGCGGCCTGTATTACTACGGCCAACGCTACTACGCGCCCTGGTTGCAACGCTGGATCAGCCCCGACCCGGCGGGGGCGGTCGACGGATTGAACCTGTACGCCATGGTGGCCAACAATCCGCTCAGGTTCGTCGACCATCAGGGATGGCTGAAGGATGACGTCGTCAAAGGGGTGGAGGCTGATGGGCACGCCCGGTCCCTGGCGATGATGCAGCCTCCCTCGGCCCTGCCGCCCAGGCGAATGGCCGGTGACGACCGAGAAAACGCCGCGCTCAACCTGGCCCTGCGTCCGACCCCAGGCTTGAGCAAGACAAAGCGCAAGGACCTGGTGGTTCACTCGTTTGGCGTGACCGGCGATACCCTGGACAGTAAGCCGGTGGCGCTCTACGAGTACCACAATCTCTCCGGCCCCAAATCCGGCCCGACGGGTTATCGCGGCGTGGACGCCCACTACGAAGGCAGCGCTAAAAGCGACAGTTTCTACCTGAACTTCGGCAGCTACAGGATCGGCAATACCAGCGAGTACCTGAGCGACCTGGCCGAACGCTACCGCGCCACCAAGAACGACCCGATCCACAGACTCGAAGTGGATCCCGAGTTACTCAAGCGCGAGCCCACGCTGAGCAGGACGGTCGATGCCCTGTCGGAGCTCCAGCCCAACACCCAGAACCTCATCGCCACGCATATCGAGCGCTGCAACGGCATCATCCCCGTGCGCGCCGGGGGGCCGGGGGCGCATGGGGAAGTCCGGGTACTGAACGATGTCGTCGCGCTCTATCCGGGCCAGGCCGAGCGAGTGCTTTCGGACACGTACCTGTTCACCGAAAAAATCACCGGCGTGGCTCAACCGGAACCGTTCATTGCCTGCTTCAACTGCAGCGGGATCATTCCCGAAAACGTCCATATTCCCACGCAGCGCCACCCCAGGAGCTATGAGATGTACAACGATCACGTCCAGGCAATCACACGACCTTAGCGCCTTGGCAGTTCAGGACTCAGGCACTGATCGCGTCGGTAAACACCAACCGGTTCCCGAACGGGTCGGTGACGGTCAGTTCCTGGGTCCCCCAAGGCATCGCCTGGATCTCTGGGTGAGCGTAACGGTACTGCGTGGCCCGCAATTGCTGCTGGAACGCTTGCAGTTCATCCGTCTCGATGCGCAGCGCCGAGCCCGGCGTGCAATCGCCATGGTGCTCGGACAGGTGCAACACGCACTCGCCACGGGACACTTGCAGGTAGAGCGGGAAGTTGTCGCCAAAGCGGTGTTGCCAGTCGACGGTAAAGCCCAGGAAGTCGACGTAGAACTCCATCGCCTTGGCTTCATCGAAGATCCGCAGGATCGGAGTGGTTTTACCGAAGCTCATGGGTTTGCTCCCTGGCTGAAAGGACCCAGTCTAGCTGGGTTGAACCCAGTGCTTCGGCCTTGGCGCGGGGTTCTTTAATGTCGAAGTGCCACCCCCCTGGATAACACTGCACATTCGAAGGCTCCAACGAACCCGTGGCGAGGGAGCTTGCTCCCGCTGGACGCGCCAGCGTCCCCTGCCGTGTGATGATGTCAACACAGGGGCTGCTTCGCACCCCAGCGGGAGCAAGCGCCCTCGCCACACTGACTCATCACCCCGCGAGACTTCCCCGCGCCAGGAACCGTCCTCCCCGGCGCCCATTCGCCTGGCCTTCGTCATAACTCAGGACGCCATTGACCCACACGCCATCAATGCCTTCGGCAGCCCGTTGCGGTTCGATGAAATCGGCGACATCACGAATGGTCTGTGGATTGAACAGCACCAGATCAGCCCAATGCCCTTCACGGATGTCCCCGCGCCCTTCCAAGCCGAAGCGCGCCGCAGAAAGGCCGGTCATTTTATGCACGGCGGTATGCAGCGGAAAAAGCCCGACGTCACGACTGAAATGTCCCAGCACCCGTGGGAAAGCGCCCCACAGGCGCGGGTGGGGAAACGGGTCTTCGGGCAATCCGTCGGAACCGACCATGGACAGCGGGTGGGCGAGGATTCGTCTTACATCACCTTCATCCATGCCGTAGTACACCGCACCCGCCGGTTGCAGGCGTTGCGCCGCGTCCAGCAGCGACACGCCCCACTCGCCGGCAATATCGGTCAGGTCGCGGCCACCCATCGACGGATGCGGCGTCGACCAGGTGATCGTGATGCGATGGGCGTCAGTCACTTGCTTGAGGTCCAGCGTCGAAGAACTCGCCGCATAGGGGTAGCAGTCACAACCGACAGGATGGTTTCGCGCGGCATTTTCCAGCGCCGCGAGCACCTGTGGACTGCGCCCCCAATTACCGGCGCCAGCGCATTTGAGGTGGGAAATGATCACTGGACTCTGCGCATGACGACCGATCTGGAACGCTTCGGCCATGGCCTCGAGCACGGGCTCGAATTCGCTGCGCAGGTGAGTGGTGTAGACCGCACCGAAGGCCTGCAGCTCTTCGGTCAGTTGCATGACTTCGTCGGTGGACGCGCAAAACGCGTTGGCGTAGGCCAGGCCGGTGGACAACCCCAGCGCGCCGTCCTCCAGGCTTTCGCGCAGTTGCCGGCGCATGGCGGCGATTTGCGGCGCGCTGGCGGTGCGCAGCAGATCGTCCATGTGATTGTTGCGCAACGCCGTGTGGCCCACCAACGCGGCAACGTTAACCGCCGGTGCAGCCGCTTCCACGGCGTCGCGATAATCGCTGAAGCGCGGGTAGGTAAACGCCGAGGCCGGGCCGAGCAGGTTCATCGGGTCAGGCGGATCGCCCCGCAGGCTCACCGGCGAGGCGCTGATGCCGCAGTTGCCGACGATCACCGTGGTCACGCCCTGGCTGAGCTTGGGCAGCATCTGCGGTTGGCGGATCACCACCGTGTCGTCATGGGTGTGCACGTCGATGAACCCCGGCGCCAGCACGCGGCCAGCGGCGTCGATGTCGACCACCGCCCGCGCAGCGCCTACGTCACCGATGCGCTCGATGCGCCCGGCGCGAATTGCGACGTCGGCATCGTAGCCAGGGGTGTCGCGGCCATCGATGACGTGCGCGTTGCGGATAAGCGTGTCGTACAGCATGTCAGTCTCCCAGCGGCAGGTCGTCGTCGCCGCCACGGTAGTCGTCCAGCGCGAGTTTGACTCGCCGCAGGCGCTCTTGATTGTCTTCGGGGTGGGCCAGGGCAAGCTCGGTGGCGAGCACGTCGATGGCCAGCAGCATGCCGTAGCGCGCCGCCGTGGGTTTGTAGATGAACGAGGTTTCGGCGCCTTGCAGGGGCAGCACCCCATCGGCCAGTTGGGCCAGCGGCGAGTCGGCTCGGGTAATGGCCAGGATCGGCGCGCCATAGCCGCGGGCCAGTTCAACGGCATCGAGCAGTTCCGGGGTGATGCCGGTGAGCGAGCAGGCGATGACCAGATGGGCTTCGCTGAGCGAGGTGGCGGTGATGCGCATCATCACCGGATCGCGGCACGCGGCAATCGGATAGCCGAAACGCACCAGGCGCACCTGCAACTCTTCGCAACACAGCGCCGACCAGCCGCCGAGCCCGAACGCATGGATCATCCGCGCCTTGCCCAGCATCCGCACAGCATCAGCGAACCGTGTTTCTTCGAATGCCGAGAGGTGCTGGCGCAACGTGGACTCGATGTCGCCGACAATCTGCCCATAAAACGCCGATTGCTCGGGCGCGCCCGTCGGGTCGAGAAACCGACTGCCGACACCGCTGGCCTGGGCCAGTTGCAGGCGCAGGTCCCGCAGGTCGCGACAACCGACGCTACGGGCAAACCGTGACAGCGTGGCGCTGCTGACGTCGGCGCGCTGGGCCAGTTCGTCCAGGCTGGCGGAGGCGGCAAAGCCGACGTCGTCGAGCATCAGCCGGGCGATTCGGCCTTCGCCGGCACTGAAGGAATCCTGGCGAGCGCGGATCTGGTAGAGGATGTCCATGGGGGCTCCTGTGTGGGTGCGTAACGCTCAGAGCAAACGCGCAAGCCCGAGGGTCAGGCCGAAGGCGACCAGGGAAATCAGGGTTTCGAGCACCGTCCAGGTCTTGAAGGTCTGGGCAACGGTCATATTGAAGTATTCCTTGATCAGCCAGAAGCCGCCGTCATTCACGTGGGAAAAGATAACCGACCCGGCCCCGGTGGCCAGCACCAGCAGCTCGGGGTGCGGGTAGCCGAGGCTGATCGCCACGGGCGCGACGATACCCGAGGCCGTGGTCATCGCCACCGTGGCCGACCCCGTGGCGACGCGCATCAAGGCCGCGAACAGCCAGCCCATGACCAGTGGCGACAACTGGAATGCCTGGGCCAGGCCGACGATCTGCTGGGTGACCCCGGCGTCCACCAGAATCCGGTTCAAGCCGCCGCCGGCGCCCACCAGCAAGGTGATGCTCGCCGTCGGTGCCAGGCATTCGTTGGTGAATTTGAGGATCGATTCGCGGTTGAAGCCCTGGGCCAGGCCGAGGGTCCAGAAACTGAGGAGGGTCGCCAGCAGCAAGGCAATCACCGAGTTGCCAATGAACAGCAGGAACTGGTTGAAACCGCTGCCCGGCGTGGAAATCAGGTTGGCCCAACCGCCGATCAGCATCAGGAACACCGGCAGGAGGATGGTCCCTAGAGTGATGCCGAACCCCGGCAACCGGGCGCGGGGTTCGCGGTCGAGAAACTGCCGTTCCAGCGGATTTTCCGCCGGCAGCGGGATGCGCGGCACGATGAATTTCGCATAAAGCGGCCCGGCGATGATCGCGGTGGGGATGCCAATCAGGATCGCGTACAACAGGGTCTGCCCCACGGAGGCCTGGAACGCCTGCACCGCCAGCATCGCCGCCGGATGCGGCGGCACCAGGGCATGGACCACCGAGAGCCCGGCGACCATCGGCAACCCCACCATCAGGATCGACACCCCCACGCGCCGGGCGATGGTGAAGGCAATGGGCACCAGCAGCACGAAACCGACTTCGAAGAACAACGGCAGCCCCACCAGGAAGGCGATGCACACCATCGCCCAATGGGCGTTGCGCTCGCCGAAGCGTTCGATCAGCGTCTGCGCCAGCCGCTCCGCCCCGCCGGACTCGGCCATCATTTTGCCGAGCATCGTGCCCAGGGCCACCACCAGCGCAATGTGCCCCAGCGTCTTGCCGACTCCGGCCTCATAGGCCCCCACCACGCCCGACGGCGGCATCCCCGCCAGCAACGCCAGGCCGATGGACACCAGCGTGATCACGATGAACGGATTGAGCCGGTAACGGGCGATCAGCACGATCAGCGCAATGATGGCAATGGCCGCGTAGACCAGCAGCCAGTATCCGAAAGCAGGGGCCATGCGGTACTCCTTGAACAGGGTCACGGCGAGTTGTGAAACTCATAAATCATTTCAAGGAGCATTCTTCAAACATTCTGAAAGTCATTTTCGTGCACAGACAAGAAGTGTCGCCCAGGGACATCGCCCGGCAGGCCTGATGAAAATCCGCTGTGAAACTTTCATTCCTGTGCAAGCAGCGCCGGCGCCCACAGGTTCACTGTTCTTGCGCCCGGCAATTGCGTACCATCCGCCCCTGTTTTTGCACCACGTCCCCCGGCCGCCGAGCCTCAATCGGTGCCCTGTCAGGTAAATCATGAAACCAGCACGCCCTCGCGCCGACGTCCTCGCCGGCCTCACCACGTCTTTCGCCTTGCTTCCCGAATGCATCGCCTTCGCCCTGGTTGCTCACCTCAATCCACTGATGGGGCTCTACGGCGCGTTCATCCTCTGCACCCTCACCGCCCTGTTCGGCGGGCGTCCGGGCATGGTGTCCGGCGCGGCGGGGTCGATGGCCGTGGTGATTGTCGCCCTGGTGGTGCAGCACGGCGTGCAGTACCTGCTGGCCACCGTGCTATTGGGCGGGGTGATCATGATGGCGTTTGGGCTGTTGCGGCTGGGCAAGCTGGTGCGCATGGTGCCGCACCCGGTGATGCTCGGTTTCGTCAACGGCCTGGCGATCGTGATCGCACTGGCCCAGCTGGAACACTTCAAGAGTGGCGGCACCTGGCTGAGCGGTACAGCGCTGTACCTGATGGCAGGCCTGGTGGCACTGACCATGGCCATCGTCTACCTGTTGCCGCGCCTGACCCGCAGCGTACCACCGGCCCTGGTGGCGATCCTGGGTGTCGGCCTGGCGGTCTACCTGCTCGGCCTGCCCACCCGCACCCTGGGCGACATGGCCCACATCGCCGGCGGTTTGCCAAGCCTCGCCTGGCCGGACATTCCCTGGAACCTTCAAACCCTGCAGATCATCGCCCCCTACGCCGTGATCATGGCCATGGTAGGCCTACTGGAAACCCTGCTGACACTGAACATGACCGACGAAATCACCGAGAGCCGCGGTTACCCGGACCGTGAATGCGTGGCCCTGGGCGCCTCGAACATCGTCTCGGGCCTGTTCGGCGGCATGGGCGGTTGCGCGATGATCGGCCAGACGGTGATCAACCTCAGCTCCGGCGGACGCGGGCGCCTGTCGGGCGTGGTGGCCGGGGTGATGGTGTTGCTGTTCGTGTTGTTCCTGTCACCGCTGATCGAGCGCATCCCGCTCGCCGCGCTGGTGGGCGTGATGTTCGTGGTGTCGCAGCAGACGTTTGCCTGGGCCTCGCTGCGGGTGCTCAACAAGGTGCCGGTCAACGATGTGCTGGTGATCATCGCGGTGACCCTCATCACCGTGTTCACCGACCTGGCCGTCGCCGTGCTCTGCGGCATCATCATCGCCGCGCTGAACTTTGCCTGGCAGCAGGCGCGGGAGTTGTACGCCGACACGCACCTGGAAGCCGACGGCAGCAAGCTCTACCGCCTGCACGGCACCTTGTTCTTCGCCTCGACCACACCGTTCCTCAACCAGTTCGACCCGGCCAACGACCCGGCCCAGGTCACCCTGGACTGCCGCCACCTGCGCTTCGTCGACTACTCGGCCATCGCCGCGCTCATGACCCTGCGCGAGCGCTACAGCAAGGCCGGCAAGCACCTGCGGGTGTTCCACCTCTCCGAGCGATGCAAGCAGATGCTCAAGCGCGCGGATGCGCATCACGACTGAGCATCAAGCTTCCCACAAACCCTTGTGGGAGCGAGCTTGCTCGCGAAGGCGCCGACCCAGCCAACCTCGATGTCGACCGGCACACCGCTTCGCGAGCACGCTCGCTCCCACAAGCAGGGGATCGTTCACACCATCTCGTTGCGTATCCACTCCACCACCGACGTCCGCTTCGGCACCCAGCCCAGCAGTTCACGAGCATTGCGGCCACGCACGCGGCTGTTGGAGCCCAGGCCGTAGTTGGCCATTTCGTAGCCCCATTCGGCCTCGGCCTCGGCCAATGGCCAGTCCTGTGGCTGCCCGAGGCCAAGGGCCTGGGCCATGGCGGTGGTCATGTCGATGAACGAGGCCTCGCCGCTTTCGACGAAGTAAAACGTGCCCGGCACATTGCGGCTCAGGGCCAGTGTGTACAACTGGACCACGTCTTCGATGTGCACGTTGGACCAGATGTTCTGCCCCGGCCCGACATGCCGCACCACCCCGCTCTTGCGCGCTTGCTTGAGCAAGCGTGGCAATTGCACGCTGTCGCGCTTGACGCCCAGGCTGTGGCCGTAGATCAGGGTGTTGCAGATCACCGCCGAATTCACGCCCTGGCTGGCGGCGTCCAGCACCAGCGTATCGATCGCGACACGCGCGGCCTTGTCGGCAGTGGGCTGCGGCAAGTGGTTTTCCTGGTAGATCTCATCGCTGTGATGCCCGCCCGAAGCGTCGCCGACAATGCTCGAACCGCTGGTGTGCAGCAGCACCTTGTTCGAGCCCTTGAGCCCGTCGATCAAGGCTTCGACCGCCCCGCGGTGGTCACTGCTGGCGGCGTTGATCACCGCGTCGGCGGCACGGGCCTGCTCGGCCAGCAGCGCGCTGTCGTCAAGGGTGCCGATCACCGGCTCGATGCCCAGCGCAGTCAGTTCGCTCGCCTGCTCGGCGTTACGCACCAACCCGGTGACTCGATGCCCGGCGCGAACCAAACCGGTGGCGATGGAACCGCCGATGAAACCGGCGGCGCCGGTGATGAATACGTTCATGGTCAAACTCCTTGGCCAGATAAGTGATGGGACGAGTATCGAGGACGGCTGCCGGGGGAAACAGACCGCCTTGCCCAAATCACTCTTGTCCTGGAGTCACGAATCGCCCTTGAATTCCCGCGAGGCGTAGTCGGCAAGCTTGCCTTGGATGAAATCGAGAAAGCACTGGATCCGCAACGCCAGTTGGGAGTTGCGGTAGTACACCGCATGAATCGGCTGGCGGTAGCCGCTGTTGGCCTCCGCCAGCAGCACCTTCAACCGGCCGGTACGGATGTCGTCACGGGTCATGAAGTCCGACAGGCAGGCAATGCCCTGGCCTTCCAGCGCCAGGTGCCGCACCGTCTCGCCACTGGAAGCGCTGATGAGCGGCTGGATCGGCCAGCGGTCGCCGTGCACATGGCGCAACGGCCACTGGTTGAGCCCTTCGTTCTGGGCAAACCCCAGCAACGCATGCTCCGCCAGTTCGGCGACGCTGGCAGGGGTGCCGTGTCGCTTCAGGTAAGCCGGGCTCGCCAGGATGTGCAGCGGGCTGCAACCCAGCGAGCGGGCGTGCAGCGTCGAATCGGTGAGGGTGCCGATGCGAATGGCGACGTCGGTGCTTTGCTCCAGCAAATCGATGATCAAGTCATTGCTGTTGAGTTCAAGCTGGATGTCCGGGTAAAGGCTGCGGAACTCTTCGATGTGAGGGACGATGGCGTGGAGCATGAACGGCGACGCGGCGTTGATCCGCAAGCGCCCGGCGGGGTTTTTCTGGCGCGACGACAGACGCTCTTCCAGTTCGTCCATCTGGTCGAGAATGCCCTTGGCCTGCTCGAAGAAATACTTGCCCTCCTCCGTCAGATCCATGCGCCGCGTGGTGCGGTTGATCAGCGTGGTCTCGAGCTTGGCTTCCAGGCGCGACAACGTGCGGCTGACCGCCGACGGCGTTTGCCCGACCTGCTCGGCGGCGGCGGAAATCGACCCGCACTCGATGACGCAGACGAAGATCTGCAGTTCGTCGGATCTGGCTTTCACGTATCCCCCTGTCGACTGAGCTGTTGTGGCAAGGATCTATCTGTGGCGAGGGGATTTATCCCCTCGCCACAGGCAAATCCATTGCCACAGGATAGTAACGGGATGCGTAGGGAAAGGAAGGTCAAGCCTTCAGACCGAACACCTCAACCAGATGCTGCTCATACCGCGCCACATCCGCCTCGATGTTCGGGCGCTTCATCACGTCCACGCACAGGAACGTCGGCAGCGCGGTCATGCCGAGGAACTGATTGGCCTTGTGGAAGGGGAAATACACCGCGTCCACACCTTTGGCCTCGAAGAAGTCGGTGGGGTCGTCGAAGGCCTGTTGCGGGGCGTTCCAGGTCAGGGACAACAGGTATTGTTTGCCTTGTATCAGGCCACCGCTGCCGTACTTCTGAGAGGCGTCGGAGCGGGTTCGACCGTCGCTGGCATAAAGGCTGCCATGGCCCTCGGTGAAGACTTCGTCGATGTATTTTTTCACGGTCCACGGCGCGCCCATCCACCAGCCGGGCATCTGGTAGATGATCACGTCGGCCCAGAGGAACTTGGCCACCTCTTCCTGGATGTCGTAGCCGCCGTCGATGAACGTGGTCTTCACATCCAGGCCGCCACGGTCCAGCACGCTGAGCGCCGTGTCGTGAAGGGTGGCGTTGTAGCGACCATCGGAGTGGGCGAATTGTTTGCCGCCGTTGAGCAACAGGACTTTTTTCATGGAGCGCCTCATTCGGGTTCCACGGCACCGCCTCGAAGGCTGCCGAAGGAGAAGGTTGAAAATGATGGCGGCAGACTACCGAGGCACCTCGCGCGGAATAAGCCCCGCACCGGCAAAACTGATTTGACGCAAACGCACGAATCAACCACAGATTGTTGCCTTAGACTCCTGCACCGAAATTCATTCCAGGAGCCACGCGATGAGCGAGCAACACGCTTTCATCCTTCACGCCAAGACCCGCCCGGAAAAAGCCGACGCCTTCGAAGCACTGTTTCGCGCCTATGTCGAACCGAGCCGCGCCGAACCCGGCTGCATCGAATACCACATGCTGCGGGACCAGCAGGATCCCACACTGTTTATCTTCTACGAGGTGTGGGCCTCCCAGGCACACCTGGACGTGCACTCGAACCTGCCGCACATGCAGCAATTCTTCGCGCAGCGCATGGATTACCTGGAGCGCGACTTCGAGATCCGTCGCATCGACATGCTCAGCCCATCCTCGGCTAGCCGCTGATCAGCAGATGGCCGCCGAGCACCCCGAGGCCCACGAAGAACACACGCTTGAACAACACGGCGTTGATCCGCTGGCGCAACCATTGCCCCAGCCACATGCCCAGCAGCGCCGGCAACAACGCCAGCAATGAAGCGCTCATCTCACCCACGCCCAGGGCGTCGCGCCAGAACAGGCCGGCGGCCAGGGCCAGGGTCGAGACCGTGAACGACAGGCCCAGGGCCTGCACCAGCTCATCCTTGTCCAAGCCCAAGGCTTGCAGATAAGGCACCGCCGGAATCACGAACACCCCGGTGGCGCTGGTGATGACGCCGGTGATCATTCCGCACAGCGGGCCGAGCCACGGCTCGACACCAGCCCCCACCCGCAGCGTCGGCAGCAACAGCCCGGCCAGTGCATACAGCAACAAGGCTCCGCCCAAGGCACGCACGACCCACGCCCCGCCCGTCATGCCGATCCACAGCGTACCGAGCCCGGTGCCCAGGCCTATCGCCAGGAGCAACGGCCACAATCGCCGGATCAACGCTCGCAGGTGCCCACCAAACGCCAGTTGCCAGACGTTGGTCAGGGTCGCCGGAATGACCAGCAGCGCCGCAGCCTGCGTCGGCGCCATAGCCAGCCCGAGCAAGCCCATGGAAAGGGTCGGCAAGCCGAGGCCGATGACGCCCTTGAGGGTGCCAGCCAGCAAGAAGGTGACCATGACCAATAAAGAAAGGGCCGGACCAAGGTTCTGATAGAAAGCGATGAGTGTGTTCATGGGGCCATGGTGAGCCCTGGAGGACAGGTTTTAAATCTGCCATATACTGAGGCAGCCTCTCTTCCCGCAAGAGGCTGAAAACCTTGTGGGGTGCCACTGGCGCCTTCGCGGGCAAGCCCGCTCCCACCGTGGATCGTATTTCAAACGGTGAGAGCGGGCTTGCCCGCGAAGGCGGCATACCCAACACCGCAGAATTCGAGACAGGACCCCTTCCATGCACTTCGACCTCACCGACCTGCGCCTCTACCTGAACACCCTCGACACCGGCAACATCACCGCCGGTGCGGCTCGTAGCCATTTGTCGCTGGCGGCGGCCAGTGCTCGCGTCCGGGCCATGGAGGCGTCCCTGGGCATCGACCTGCTCGAACGCGGCCGGCGCGGCGTGACGCCGACTCCCGCAGGCAAAGCCCTGGCCCAGCATGCCCGAGGCTTGCTGCAACAGGCTGAACGCCTGCAACAGGACCTGGCCGAATACGCCAAGGGCGTCAAAGGCCGGGTGCGGTTGCTGTGCAACACCAGCGCCATGACCGAATACCTGCCCGAGCTGTTGGCCGATTTTCTCCAGGCCCATCTCAACCTCGACATTGACCTGCAGGAATTGCCCAGCTCACGGATCACCCATGCGCTGCGCCAAGGCGCGGCAGACCTCGGGATCGTTTCCGACGCAGTGGACACCGATGGCCTTCAGACCTGGCCTTTTCGGGACGATCCGCTGGTATTGATCCTACCGACCGGACACCCCCTGGCTGACGGTCGCGCCGTACGTTTCAGCGAGACACTCAGCCACGATTATGTCGGCCTGAACGCATCCAGCGCCCTGGCGATCCACCTGGAAGAGCAGGCCCTGCACATCGGCTCGCGCATGCAAGTGCGCATTCGCGCCGATGGTTTCGACGGGATGATTCGTATGGTGGCCCATGGGGCAGGCATTGCCATCGTGCCGAAGGCGGCCATCGACCGGCGTCCAACCGAACCCGGGTATCGGTGTCTCCCGCTGCAAGAGGCCTGGGCGCACCGGGCGCTGTTGCTGTGTGCCCGCGACTTCGACGGTTTGCCCGCCTATGCCAGGGCCCTGGCGCGGCATCTGGCCGGTTGAAGCGCGGTTCTGGACAACCCGGTGTCGAACACAGGCATCTTTGCATTCATCCCGCGCGTTAGGGTGCCGGTTCTCTTCCGCCCCTTTTCGGAGCTCACATGACCGCACCCATCACCGTCCTGCGCGACACCCATCCGCTGCCCGTACTCGACGCCTGCAAATGGGAAAAACTCGAAGGCGACCCGCACACCGTCAACCTCAACGCCTACACCAGCGAGGACGGCAGCAAGATCATGGGCACCTGGATCTGCACCCCCGGCAAATGGCGGGTGGATTATGTGAAGTGGGAATACTGCCATTTCCAGGAAGGCTACTGCGTCATCACCCCCGACGGCATGGCGCCGATCCACCTGCGTGCCGGTGACATCTTTGTGGTCGAGCCCGGCATGAAAGGCACCTGGGAAGTGGTCGAGACCGTGCGCAAATACTTCGTCTTTGCCTGAAGCAAAAAAGCGAGGGACCACCCGACGTGGTCCCTCGCAAAGTACTGACGGCCTACACACCTTTCCCCGTGGCGAGGGAGCTTACTCCCGCTGGGCAGCGCAGCGGCCCTTTGCTTTAAGCGGTTGCTGCGCAACCGAGCGGGAGTAAGCTCCCTCGCCACGAAAGTCGCCTCTAACTGTCGTGACAGCGTTACTGCGGCTTGCGATAGCTGTTAACGATCGCTGAAAAATCCTTGCCGCCTTCGCCCCGCTGGCTCATCGCCTGGTACAACTGCTGCGCCACCGCCCCCAGCACCACCGGCTGATGGGCTTGTCGCGCGGCCTCGGTGGCCAGGCCCAGGTCCTTGAGCATCAGGTCGGCGCCAAAGCCACCGGTGTAACCCCGGGACGCCGGCGCGGTTTCGATCACGCCCGGCCATGGGTTGTAAGTGTCCGAGCTCCAGCAACGGCCCGTCGAACTGTTGATGATGCCGGCCAGCACCTGGGTGTCGATGCCCAAGGCGTCGCCCAGGGCCATGGCCTCGCTGACGCCGACCATGGAAATCCCCAGCAGCAGGTTGTTGCAGATCTTGGCGATCTGCCCCGTGCCGACGTCGCCGCAATGCACGATGTTGCGGCCCATCTGCGCCAGCACCGGTTGCAGGGTCGCAAACAGTTCAGCGCTCGCGCCCACCATGAACGTCAGCGTGCCGGCCGCCGCGCCACCGGTGCCACCCGAGACCGGTGCGTCGGCCATCGCCACGCCCTGCTTGGCGGCAGCGGCGGCGACCTCGCGGGCGGTCTGCGGATCGATGGTGCTGCAATCCACCGCGGGCGTGCCGGCGGCGATCCCGGCCAGTACGCCGTCTTCACCCAGCCAGACACTGCGCACATGGGCCGCGGCCGGCAACATGGTGATCACCAGTCCAGCCCCTTGGGCCGCATCGCGCGGCGAGGCGCTGATCGTGCTGCCCAACGCCGCCAGCTCGGCCAATACCGTCTGGTTCAAGTCGAACAGGTTCAACGAATGGCCGGCCTTGAGCAGGTTGCGCGCCATCGAGGCGCCCATGTTGCCAAGGCCGATAAATGCGATGTTCATGTCCGGCTCCTTAACGCAGGTTGATGGTGGTGTTCACGCCGTCATTGACGCTGTCATCATCGAACCAGCGCGCGGTAACGGTCTTGGTCTGAGTGTAGAACTGCACCACTTGTTTGCCGTACGGGCCGAGGTCGCCGAGTTTCGAACCCCGCGAACCGGTGAAGCTGAAGAACGGCACCGGCACCGGGATCGGAATGTTGATCCCCACCTGGCCGACGTCGATCTCACTCTGGAACTTGCGGGCCGCCGCGCCGCTCTGGGTGAACAGGCCCGTGCCGTTGCCAAACGGGTTGGCGTTGACCAGGGCAATCGCCTGGTCGAGGGTGTCGACTTCCAGCACCACCAGCACCGGCCCGAAGATTTCCTCGGTGTAGATGCGCATGTCGGTGGTCACCCCGGAAAACAGGGTCGGCCCGACGAAATTGCCCTGCTCGAACCCCGGCACGCGAATGTCACGGCCGTCGAGTTCCAGCTTCGCCCCTTGCTGCACGCCGCTCTCGATCAACTCGAGGATCCGTGCCTTGGCCCGCTTGGAAATCACCGGCCCCACGTCCGTGCCCGGCTCACTGCCGGCGTTGACCTTGAGTTTTTGCGCCAGTGCCTTCAACTCCGGCAACCACTGCCTGGCCGCGCCCACCATCACCACCACCGAGGTGGCCATGCAGCGCTGGCCCGCCGCGCCGAAACCGGCGCCGACCAGGGCATTGAGGGTTTGCTCGCGGTTGGCATCCGGCAGCACCACCGCGTGGTTCTTGGCGCCCATCATCGATTGCACGCGCTTGCCATGGCGGCCCGCCAGGTCATACACATGGGTGCCGACCGCAGTCGAGCCGACGAAGGACACCGCCTTGATGTCCCGGTGGGTGCAGAGCGCATCCACCACGTCCTTGCCGCCGTGCACCACATTGAGCACGCCCGCCGGCACACCGGCCTCGATCGCCAGCTCCACCAGCAGCATGGTCGACAGCGGATCCTGTTCCGAGGGCTTGAGCACGAAGGTGTTGCCGCAGGCGATGGCCATCGGAAACATCCACAGCGGGATCATCGCCGGGAAGTTGAACGGCGTAATGCCCGCGCACACCCCGATCGGTTGGCGCAGGGTGTAGGTGTCGACGCCACCGGCGACGTTCTCGGCGAACTCGCCCATTTGCAGGGTGCCGATGGAGCAGGCGTGTTCGACCACTTCCAGGCCACGGAAAATGTCACCCTCGGCGTCAGCGATGGTCTTGCCCTGCTCGGCGCTGAGCACGGCGGCGATACGCTTGGAGTGTTCGCGGATCAACGCCTGGAGCTTGAGCATGATGCGCATCCGCGCCCCGATGGGCGTCAGCTTCCAGGTCTGGAACGCGTGCTGAGCAGCGGCGATGGCGGCATCGACTTCCGCCGCCGTGGCAAAGGGGACTTTCGCCAGCACCTGCTGGGTGGCCGGGTTGACGATGTCGTGCCATTCGCTGGACTGGGATTCAACCCACTCGCCATCGATCAGCAGTTTGACGGTTTGCAGGGTGGTATCGCTGGGGGTAAGGGAAACATTCATGCTGGCCTCCGGGATTGTTCTTATAGAGAGCGCTGCTTCAGCAGGAACCAGGGCGTACAGACACCTTGGTGATAAGACCGTTTGTGGAGTATAGATGTGCAAACTTCTAATAAGAACGCACATAAAAACCGGTCCATCATGCAAAAAAACCTCACCTCCCTGGGCTCGCTGAACTGGGACGACCTCAAGTTTTTCCTCGAAGTGGCCCGCACCCGCAAGGCCAGCACCGCAGCCAAGCGCCTGGCCGTCGACTACACCACGGTGTCGCGACGCATCAGTTCGCTGGAGGCATCTTTAGGCACGCTGCTGTTCGAGAAATCCCGGACCAACGGTTTTGTCCTGACCGCCGAAGGCCAGCGCCTGCTGGGTTACGCCGAATCGATCGAAAGCACCCTGCACATGGCGTGCGAGCAGGTGTCCGGCTCTGGCGTCGCGCTGTCCGGCCACGTGCGCATGGGCTGCACCGAAGGTTTCGGCAGCTTCTTCATCACCCCGCAACTGAGCCATTTTGTCGACGCCTACCCGGCCATCTCGGTGGACATCCTGCCGCTGCCGCACTTCATCAGCCTCTCCAAGCGCGAAGCCGACATCGTCATCGCCCTCGAACGCCCGGAACACGGCCCGTATGTGTGCTGCAAACTCTGCGACTACCGGCTCCAGCTCTATGCCACCCAGCCCTACCTCGACAACCACCCGCCCATCCAGCGCCCGGCCGACTTGAGCAGGCATTCGTTCATCAGCTACGTGGATGACCTGGCCTTCAGCTCCGAACTGCTCTACCTGGCGAACGTACTCCCCGGCGCCAACGCCCACCTGCGCAGCACCAGCGTGATCGCCCAGTTCGTGGCCGCGCAACAAGGCCGGTCGCTGGCGATCCTGCCGTGCTTCCTCGCCGCCCAGGACCCGCGCCTGCTGCCGGTGTTGCCGGACGAGATCACCGTCACCCGGCAGTTCTGGATGTACTGCCGCGAGGACCTGCGCAAGCTCAAACGGATCACGTTGCTGTGGGATTACATCCGCGAGGTGACGGAGCGCAATCAGGCGTTGTTGATGGGCGAGAGTCGGGAGATGGTGTTCGCCGATTAATCGGCGATGACCACGATGGCGACGCGACGGTTCTCGGTGCGCCCGCTGGCCGTGTCGTTGGAGGCGACCGGCTTGCTGCTGCCGAGGCCGCGCAGTTGGATGTTTTCCTCGCGCATGCCGACACTTGCCAGCACCGTGCCGACGCTGCTGGCCCGACGCTTCGACAGTTGTTCGTTGTAGGCTTGCGAGCCCGATGCATCGGTATGGCCATCCACCCGTACCCGCGCAATACCGGCGCCCAACAGTGCCTTGCCGATGCGCTCGACGATTTCGGTGCTGGCCGGGTTGAGCTTTTCCACGTCGCTGCCGAACAGCACCTTGCCCGACAGGCCAAAGGCCCAGCCTTCGTCAGTCAGTTCGAACCCCTGTTGCTTGAGGACGGCAACCTGGGCCGGGCTCAAGCCTTTCTGCGGTGCGGTCTGGCAGCCGGTCAGGGCCAGGACGGCGATCAACACGAACGCGGCGAACCGCCTCAAGGGAAGTTGAAAAAGTACACGCACGAATCAGCTCCTGGTTTGAAAGTCAGTGACAGGGTGCTCCGCCCCCGCCATGTGTTGCCCACCTCGGGCGAGGCGTTTGGCCTGGTACATCGCCGCATCGGCGGCATGAAGCAGTGCGCCGGGGGTGGCGCCATGATCGGGGTAAACGGCAATGCCGACACTGAGGGAAGTCAGGACCGACGCATCTCCGGGTAATTGAATCGGCAGTTCCATGCAGGCGATGATCTTTTCGGCAATTCGCTCGGCGTCCTCGGCATCGTGCAGGGGAGCCAGCAACACGGCGAATTCGTCGCCGCCCAGGCGCGCCACCAGGTCATCCTCACGCAACTGCGCCCGAACGCGGGTCGCCACCGCCGTCAGCACCGCGTCACCGGCGGCGTGGCCGAAATTGTCATTGATGCCCTTGAACCGGTCGCTGTCCAGGTACAGCACCGCCAACTGCTCGTCGAGTTTGCTGGCGTTGCGCAAGGCGCGGATCAGCCGGCCTTCGAAGAACGCCCGGTTGGGCAACCCGGTCAGGCTGTCGTGGCTGGCCTGGTGAGCCAGGGTTTCGTTCTCGCTTTGCAGATGGGTCTGCCAGGACTCAAGCTCGTCGAGCAGCGCATTGAAGTCGTTGCCCAGGTTGTCCAGCTCGGCGATGGCGGCCGGCGGCACTCGTCGGTCCATGGCCCGCTCGCTACGCGCCGCGTGCGCCACTTCGGCGAGGCTGCGCAGGGGCCCGGTGATCGCCCGCAACTGGCGCCGCGCCAGGTACAGTGCCACCCCGGCACTCACCGCTGTACAGACGATAATTCCCGCCAGACCGCTGAGCAAAAAACGCAACAGGCTGCCACCGTGCCCCGCCAATTGGATCCTGCCAATGTTCTGCCCCTGGTGGACGATCGGCAGGCTGATGGGTTTTTCAAGAAACGCCTTGGCGATGTGCATTTCCAGTTCAGACAACAATCCGGTGTCCGGTCGTTGCCACCGCGCCAGCAGGCGACCGTGCTCATTGAAGACCTGGGCTTCGGCCACTTCTTCGGTGGTCGCAATCAGCGCCAGCGCCTCGGTGGCCGCGGCCGAGTCATCGAACACCACCGCCGCCTCCACGGTGTAGTTGATCGAGCGGGCGATCAGGTGCAGGTTGTGATCGGCGTAGACCCGCAGCGCAAGCACCCCAAGCAGGGTCAAGGAGACGCTGGCCATGGCCACGGCCACCAGCGCGACGATCAAATGACCTCGACCGATGACCGAGCCCAGGGTCGGGCGGATCCGTGTCGGGGCCGGGCTCATGGGCTTGCCGGCCGGCGGCGGGACAACTGCAGGACACTCGGATGGATGCGCACGCCGCTGCGCGCCACCGAGTCGAGGTTGACCTCGAACGAGACCTGATCATCGCCGACCCTCAGGCAGAACAGGCTACCAACCGTGCACTGGTCACCGCCTTCGCTGATGCTCAGCACGGGTTTATCGATCAACGAGGCGAACAGCCGCGAGCGCTCATCGTCGGTCAGCCGACCAATGTAGAGGGCGTTGCAATCGGTGGCGATGCGAGGGCTGTCGGCCAGCAAGCGCTGCACGATCACTGGCCGGCCGGTGGCCTGGGTAGTGCCGTTGATCAGGTCGTCGGTGTACTGGGTCGGCCCGACGATGCACAACGCCAATTGCGTAGGCTCCACAGGCCAACGGGCGTAGCTGAGGATGCCCAGGACCACCTGCGTCACGGATTCGGCCCGCAGCTCGGCCTTGCTCGGCGACACTTGTTCCTCGGCCATCACGACAGGCGGCAACAGGCACAGGAGACTGGCCAGCACGTAATGCCTCCAGCTTCCGTAGCGCATTGCCTCCCGAACAGCCAAAACCATGGCAAGTCTCTATCCGATACAGTAAATGTCGGAACGATAGCACAGTGCCAAAAAGCCAGCGAGAAGCCGTTCTACAGTGACCTGCGACAGAAAAGCGTCAAAACAACGTCAGATCCCTTGCACACTAAAAGCAGATCAGTCCGTCTCCCGCTCCAGTTCCAGCATCAAACCGCTCAAGCGCTTGACCTTGCGTCGCACCGCTTCCTCGAATACCCCCGCACGCGGTTCGATCAGGCTGAACCACTGCTTGGCCCGGGTAATGGCGGTGTACACCAGTTCCTTGGTCAATACCGGGTTCAGTGCATCCGGGAGGATCAGCGCGGTGTGGGTGAACTCCGAGCCCTGTGACTTGTGTACGGTCATGGCGTAGACGGTTTCCACATCGTTCAGGCGACTGGGCAACACGAAGCGCACGCCCCCCTCGCCGTCGTTGCGCAGGAAGGCCACCCGCAAGACCTGCTTGCCGGCATCGGGCCCGGCACCCTCGGGCAATTTGAGGGCGATTCCGATATCACCGTTCATCAACCCCAAGCCATAGTCATTGCGGGTCATCAACACCGGGCGTCCTTCATACCACTGGTGATCGCTCTCGATCAGGCGAGCCTTGAGCAACGCGGCGGTGACCCGCTGGTTCAAGCCGTCAACGCCCCATGGGCCCTTGCGCACGGCGCAGAGCAACTGGAAGGCGTCGAACGCCGACAGGACGTCCCGGGCCCAATCGGCCCAGCAGCTGTCCGCCAGCGGGCGATCCGGGGCCGGGCGACGCTCGCGCAACACGTTCAGGTAGTGCCGGTAGCCCTGTGGCCCGCCGGCATGGCCTTCGAGCGCCAGACGCTCGAGCTTGCCATCGTGCTCCCCCGTCAACGCCAGGGAAAACAGGTCGGCATACTGGCCGCCCACCAATGACTGACGAGCTTTTTCAGGCTGCTGCTGATTGACCTGGCGAGCCATCTGGCCGATCCCGCTGCCTTCGCCGAAACGCCGTGAATGCCTGAGCATGACCACTTGCTGCGCCAGGGGATGAGAACCGTCCAGGTCCTGCTGCAAGTCGCTGGCCGCAAGGTTTTCGCCGCTGACCGACTCAAGCCAGGCGCGGGTCCGGGGGCTATACCAGCCGTCCTCGGCGTCCCGGCACAAATCCCCCAGCACGGCCCCTGCTTCAACCGAGGCCAACTGATCCTTGTCCCCCAGCAACACCAATCGCGCCTGGGGCGGCAGCGCATCCAGCAAGTTGGCCATCATCTCCAGGTCGATCATGGACGCTTCATCGACCACCAGCAGGTCCAGCGGCAGCCGGTTACCGCCATGGTGACGGAAATGCCGGGTGCCGGGACGACTGCCCAGCAAACGGTGGACCGTGGTCACATCACAGGGAATGCGTTCGCGTACCGCGTCAGCCACGTCCAGGGTGCGGACCTGCTGGCTGATGGACTCGGTCAGGCGCGCCGCGGCCTTGCCGGTCGGGGCGGCCAGGCGGATCCGCAGCGGCTTCCCCGCCTCGACGGCCGGTGCCTGCAACAAGGCCAGCAAGCGCACGACCGTGGTGGTCTTGCCCGTGCCGGGCCCTCCCGTCACGATGCTGAAGGCACCGCGGGTCGCCAGGGCACAGGCCAGTTTCTGCCAATCGATCGGGCCCGCCGCATGGGCCGGCCCAAACAGCCCGTCCAGACGCTCGCGCAGGTCGTCGGGCGCGGCTTCCTGCTCAGCGAGCCGTTGCCGCAATGCCTCGTCGATACGGCGCTCGTAGCCCCAGTAGCGGCGCAGGTAAAGCCGTTTGCCGGACAACACCAACGGCCGTTGCCGGGCTTCTTCATGCTCATCGACCGCCAGCGCCACCAGTCGACTGGCCGCCAGCACCTTGCACCAATGGGCCCCGTCCAGTGTGCGCAGTATCTGCGAGGGCAGCAGCATGGCCCCGGCCTGCGCATCGCCCTCGGGAGGCAGCGACAGTGCGAAGTCCGGTTCCTTGAGGGTTTCAAACAGGTCCAGGCAAACGTGCCCGTGGCCCAATTGGTGACTGGTGAGGGCGGCGGCGAGCAGGACCAGCGGATCGTCATCCGGCGCCAATTCATGGAGGAATGCGACGAAGGCCTTGTCCAGGGCACGCAACCAGCCTCGCTCGACCCAGCGCGTCAGCAGCAACAGCAGATCATCTGCCCGGCTCAAAGGGGCCAGGTCGACCAGGCGCTCGTCGTCGGCCGGCGTGGGTAGCAGGTCGGCAAAGGAACGGCTCATAGCAATTCTCCCTGTACCCACGCGGGCTCGGCCTTGGGTTCGGGCGCGCCCTGGAACAGGCGGTCGAGCTGTTCGATCAAGGCCCGTGGCGGCCTGGTGAAATACACGCCACGGCTGGCCGAGCGGGTCCCGCGTAGGAACAGGTACAGCGCGCCACCGACGTGCCGGTCATAGTCATAGTCGGGCAACCGCGCCTTGAGCTGTCGGTGCAGGGCCAACAGGTACAGCACGTATTGCAGGTCATAGCGGTTATCCAGGATCGATTGCTCCATGGCCTGTGCGGTGTAGGCCGTGTCATCGACACCCAGCCAGTTGGACTTGTAGTCGGCCACGTAATACCGACCACCGTGCTCGAACGTCAAATCGATGAAGCCCTTGAACATGCCGTTGAGCAACACAGGCTCCGCCGCGACACGGGCGACGCCGCCATGGGTGAATCGGCAGACCAACTGGTCGAGCTTTTGCACGTCGACCTTGTGGCTGGCGAACCAGAACTCCATCTCCACCTGGAACTGGGCCAGGTGTTCGAGCACCACCGGCGCCTGGCCATCGCCGACAGGCAAAGGCGTCTTGACCACGTGCTGCAGCCAATCGCTCAGCGTGGCGATCCAGCCCTTCCAGCCTCGGCGATTGCAGCGTCGGGCCACCGCATCCTCGATAACCGTGGGCGCAGGAGAAAAGCCCTCTCCGGCCACCCACTCCAGCAGGCCGTGAAGGAAAGTGCCCGGGTTGGGACCCCGAGGAAAGCGGTGGATATCGCCGCCCACGGCGTTGGCCTCTCTGGGGGCTTGCGGGTCCAGACGCTCATCGTCGAACAGTTTCTGGGCCTGCGGATTTTCTGGCGCGGCATCGCTGCCTTCGCTCATCACTTCGCCAATGCGCAACGCGCTGTAGGAGGCGATCCACCAATGCTCGCTGGCTTTGCGCACGGGTACCAGGGGTTCGAGCAACACCGCCTCGTTGCGGGGAGGGTGATAGCGCTCGTCGGTGGCCTGGGGCATTTCCTGGCAACTGACTGCATCGCTGCCTTGTTGCAGGTCCTCCAGCCAGCGCCTCAACCCGACCGATTCGGCCAGCGGGCTGCCACCGCCCAACAGATAGCCCAGCGCAGAGAGGTGCAGGATCGAGCGGCTATTGCTGCCCCGCTTGAGATCGGCGACGCCCAGCCAGCAGGCATGTTGCGCTCGCGTGAGCGCCACGTAGAGAAGCCGCAGATCCTCGGCCAACCGCTCGTCATCGGCCTTGGCAATCAACTCGGTCGTAGGCTGGAGACTGATCTGCGCCCTGCCGGCTTCATCGTGGTAATGCAACGGCAATCGACTGCCATCCACCGGTTTCGTCGAGCAGATGAAAGGCAGGAAGACCAACGGATATTCGAGGCCCTTGGACTTGTGGATCGTGACCACCTTGACCAGTTGCTCATCGCTTTCCAGCCGCAGGATCTGTTCTTCCCCGGCCTGCCCGGACAACGCCAGGTGTTCGGATAAATGCCGGATCAGGGCCTGTTCGCCATCCAGTTCGCCAGCCGCCTGCTGCAACAGCTCGCTCAGATGCAACAGGTTCGTCAGCACCCGCTCCCCATCGCTGCGCGCCATCAGTGCCTGGGGCAACTCAAAATCATGCAGCAGGCGCCGCAACATCGGCAGCACGCCCTGGGTACGCCAGACGGTGCGATAGCCACGGAATTGCATGACCCGGGCTTCCCAGGCCAACTCGTCCTGGTTGAGGCGCTCCAGTTCGGTCAACGGCAGGTTCAACGTGATGCTGGCCAGCGCTGCCCGCAACGGTCGTTCCACATCCGGCTCGGCGCAGGCCTTGAGCCAGGTCAGCAGGTCCCGTGCTTCCTGCGAAGCGAAGACCGAGTCCTTGTCCGACAGATAGACACTGCGCACACCCCGGGCGGACAACTGATCTCGCACGGCCTGTGCTTCCTTGCCGTCGCGCACCAGGATGGCGATGTCCGCCGGGCGCAATCCGCGGAGGGTCTCGTCATCGCCCCTGAAGCCGTCGCGCCCCGCCTGGCCGCCGTTGAGCAACGCGGTGATCTGGCTGGCGCAGGCAGCCGCCATGTGCTGCCGGTACACCGCACCGGAAACCGGTTGATCCGAAGGCAACTGCCAGACGTTCAGGGCGGCGACAGTGTGCCCGGCGATCTGCAAGGATTCCTTGCGGCCCTGGGACTCGACGGCCAGGAATGGCACCGGGTTCTCGCCCGAGCGCTCACGAAACAGAAAAGCCCCGCGGCCCTCCCGCCGAGCTTCGGCATTCAGGAAAATGTGGTTGACCGCGCCCACCATGGCATGACTCGAGCGGAAGTTCGTGCCCAACGTGTGCAATCGGCCAGCGGTGGCCTCGCGAGCACGCAGGTAGGTGTAGATGTCGGCCCCGCGAAAGGCATAGATCGCCTGTTTCGGATCGCCGATCAGGAACAGCCCGGTTTCAGGATTGTTCTCTTCGATGCGATAGATACTCTCGAAGATCCGGTACTGAACCGGATCCGTGTCCTGGAATTCGTCGATCAGCGCCACCGGAAACTGCTCGCGAATCAGACTCGCCAGGCGCTCACCGCCGTCGGCCTGCAACGCTGCATCGAGACGCAGCAGCATGTCGTCGAAGCCCATCTCCGCCCGACGACGCTTCTCGGACTCGAAGCGCGCACCGACCCATTGCGCGGCATGTTGCAGCACGGCAGCATCGGGTGTGGGCAATGCGTCCAGGCTGGCTTTGAGGCCGGCCATAGCATCCAGTCCGGGGTGGCTGGGCACTTCGCCCTTCCAGGCTTCAGCCATCCCCTCGGGCGTCAGCCGGGTGAAGCCACTGCCAATGTCCAACAGCTCGAGGCTTTCGTCCTCGACCCAGGCCGTGATCTTCTGAAACCACGGTTCGAAATAACGCGTCTGCATCTTGCGCCCATCGACGCTCTTGCTGGCGACGCCCTGCTGGCAGATCTGTAGCAACTCCACGGCCCATTGACGCCAGGGCGCCTTGAGATCAAGCAAGGCGGCACTGCGCTCCTGCAAGGACGCGGCGATGAGTTCGGCCGGTTCGGTCCCGTCACCGTTATCCCGTTCGCTGGAAAACAACCCTCGCACACGTGGCAGCAGCGCAGCCGGGCTTCCCCAGTGGCTACGCACCCAATTCAATGCATCGCCCTGCATCGAGTAGCAGAACAACCGCCAATAATCGCGCAGCACCTCGCCGAGCAATTCGCTGTGATCGGTTTCCAGGGTCTGGGTAAATAGACTGCCACTGTCGAACGCATGCTCTCGCAACATCCGCTGGCACCAGCTATGGATGGTGGAGACGGCCGCTTCATCCATCCACTGCGCGGCAATGTCCAAACGGTTCGCACAGGCCGGCCATTGCGCGGTGTCGAACTCATCACGCAGATCGGCGATCAGCGCGTCCGGGGCGGGAATTTCGTCACGAAAGAAACGCGCCGCTTCGGCAAGACGGGTACGGATCCGTTCGCGCAACTCCTTGGTGGCCGCGTCGGTAAAGGTCACCACCAGGATCTGCGGCGGAAGCAGCTCGCGGCCGAACCCGCTGGCAGGGCCACCGTGCCCGAGCACCAGGCGCAGGTACAGCGCCGAGATGGTAAAGGTCTTGCCGGTACCGGCGCTGGCTTCGATCAGTTGGCTGCCACGTAGCGGAAACGCCAGGGCCAGCGGTGTTTGCCGACTCATGGACGCACCTGCTCGCCGGCCGATGAAACCCATGGCGCCTGGAGCAATGGCCGGTAAAGCGCGTCGCACCAATCGGGAAAGGTTTCGTCGGCCATCAGCGCATCGAAGTCCGGGAACTGGCGAGCCAGGGCTGGGCTTTCCCGTCGCTCGCCTTCAGAGGTCTGCCCGTCGCCTTCATAGGCTTTTCGCGCAGCCGCTTCAGCCTTGGGCACCTCGCTCTGGCCAAGCCAGGCAAAGGCCGTCTTCACTGCAATGGGCAGCGGCTGGCGCATACCGGCCTGCCAGGCTTGCAACAGGTCGCCCAACAGCCGTTGCGCCACAGGCGCCTCGAAAGGATCCAGCAACAAGCTGTCATCACTGGCCACCAACGCTGTCGTCAGCGACAGGCCATTGGCACAGGCCACAAGATGGTTGACCCACGGACGTATCAGGCGATGCCATTTACGCGTCTTGGAGGCGCCAATGCCATTGGGTATCGCCGTGATCGCGAGGACCGCGCCGTCGCCTCGCTGATGCAGGCCGCTGAGCCACCCTTCGACGCTCACACCTTGCGACTGCACACTGACCTGCACGGCGCTGGTCAGCGGCGTGGGCCATAGCGCCAGGAGTTGTTGGTAACGCTGGAGCAGGTCCGGCAAGGGCTCGATCAACTCGCGTTGCATGCACTCACCGAAGCCGGCCATCGGCAACAGGCCGCTGTTCTGAAGCCGCCTGGCGTGAGCGCTCAGGGCGAGATCCGGTTGGTCCAGGCGCATCAGCGCGGCCTCCAGCAAACTGTCGCTCAGGCTGTAGCGTTGCAGGGCGTCGAGCACGAAGGGTTCGTCGTCGGCCAGGGGGGCTTCGATGGCCTCGAAGAATACTTTCAGCCGCTGGCTGAAGAAATGGCGGACCGGATTGCGCAGGAAATCCTGCAGTTGGCCGAGGCCCAAGGGCTCGTCCTGGATGTAGGGATCCAACACCTGGGGCTTGCCGGTGTGGTCCGGGGCATCGTGAAGCATTCGCCATTCGCTGGCATAGCTGAACAGCACATCACCGCGATGAAAATAACGCGCACTGAATGGTTGCAGCGGATGTTCCTGGGTCAGTGCGTCGAGCAGCGTTTCGCGGTCGTCGACCAACCGCCACCCGCTGGCCAGATGATCACGCAACTGGCCGATCAATACCGAGGCGGGGCGCTCGCTGTTGTCACGGATGCTGCGGCCCACCCAACTGATGTACAGTTTTTCCCGAGCC
This sequence comes from Pseudomonas sp. MS646, assembly GCF_036693845.1. Lineage (NCBI taxonomy): Bacteria > Pseudomonadati > Pseudomonadota > Gammaproteobacteria > Pseudomonadales > Pseudomonadaceae > Pseudomonas > Pseudomonas sp. MS646. The sequence continues at coordinate 790,584 of NZ_CP144763.1, read as the reverse complement.
GAAAGCAGCGCCTCCAGCAGCAGGTAACGATCATCCTCACGTCGGGAGCGATCGCCGGGACGATAGTCGCTGCCCATGAGGTCGAAATCCAGGGGTGGCTGGGCGCGCGGGTAGTCACCATCGTTCATGCCCAACAGGCACACCAGCTTGAAGGGAATCGCCCGCATCGGCATCAAGGTACAGAAATTGACCGCGCCGGCCAGAAAGCGTTGGGACAGTCGGCCTTGATCCAGCCCGGCCAGCCAGGCTTCACGTACGACCGTCAGCGGCATTTCGTCCAACAGGCCAACCGATTCACAGGTTTCCAGCCAGGTTTCACGCAGGTCTTCGAGTTGGGCCAGCAGGTAGTCGTCGTGTTCGTTGCTCGCCTGGAAAAACAGCTGTAGGAGGTCGTGCAGGCGCGCTCCCCATTCCTGTGGAGAGGCCGGCTGGGTGAGTGCCTGATGAGCGACCTCCAGTGCGTCCAGTAAAGCCACAAGCGGACCGATCAAGGCTGCGTCCAGGCCGCCAATCTCATCGTAGGGCTCGATGCCTTCGTAAGCATCCGAGCGACCGACAGCATACCCCAGCAACATCCGGCGCAGCCCGAATCGCCAGCTATTCTGCTCAAGCTCCGCCGGTAAACCCAACCCGGCGCGATGCTCGGCGTTCATGCCCCAGCGGATACCAGCCCCTTCGATCCAAAGGTGCAACGTCGGCAGGTCGGCCTCATCGATACCGAACCGTTCACGCAACGCCGGGACGTCGAGCAAATCGAGGATTTCGCTGACGGGGAAACGACTGTCAGGCAGCTTGAGCAAATGCTCCACGGCGATCAGCAGCGGATCGCGTCCGCGCTGCCCCTGATCCGTCAACGTGAAGGGAATGAAGCGAGGGTCGGTTCGATCCAGTTGGCCGAACACCGCGCGAATGTGCGGCGCGTAGCTGTCGATGTCAGGAACCATGACGATGATGTCCCGGGGACGCAGGGTCGGATCCGCGCTGAAATGAGCCAGCAACTGGTCATGGAGAATCTCGACTTCGCGCTGGGCACTGTGGGCAACATGGAAGCGGATCGAACCATCTTGCGCCGTATCGACAGCCGGCCAATGTTCGCGGGTTTCGTTGAGGGGGCGCAGTTCGAGGATGTCATCCTGCAACTGGCCAAGCAGCATCGTGGGATTCGCTTCACTGAACAGGTCGATACGCCCGTCGCGAAATACCGAGCGATAGCTGTTGGGATCATCGTAGCTGTCGAGCAGGTTGATATAGTCACGCCCCTGCTTGCCCCAGGCAGCCAGGAGCGGGTGGGCGTGCTGATGCAGGGTTTGCGGATCGAGGGCGACGGGCATGCCGCTCTTGCGGGCCTGGCGCTTGTATTGATGCCGCAGCAGGTCCTTGTCGGCCACGATGTCCGCCCAGTGGTGGCGGCACGGGTTGTGGACGCACAGCAAGACCTGACTGAACCGGGAAAGCCCGGCGAGCGCCTCGAGCGCCTGGGCGGGCAACGACGAAATGCCGAAGACGATGACCCGCGCCGGCAGACCGTGGGGCGCCGTCTCCAGGCTGTTGATGCGTTCAATGTAGCGCTGGTGAACGCCGGCCCGGCTCTGCGCCATACCGGCCTCCCCCACGTCTACCAACAAGGCTCGCCACAGTTCGGCCTGCCAGCAATTTTCCGGTGCAAGGGGTTTGATTTCCCCTCGCACGTTTCGCGTTTGGTGTCGACCGTCAGCCCAGTCTTCCAGCCAGTCGGCGCGGTATACCTGGTATTGGTCGAACAGGTCGGCAAGGCGTTCGGACAATTGATAGCGCTTACGCAGATCGGTGTCGTGGGTAAGGAAACGACGCAACGGTTCGAAATGGGGTTGCTCGATCAGTTGCGGCAGCAAGCGCATCAGGCGCCAGGTTAACGGTGACTTGTCGAGCAAGGATTTGGCCGGAATCTCGTCACGCCCCAGGACGGTTCGGTAGAGCTGCCACATGAAGCTGCCGGGCAGTTGCACATCAATGGCAGCGGCGATACCGCAACCACCCGTATCGTCATCCTCCGGGTCCTCAGCCAGGGCCAGCTTGAGCCATTGGGCAATGCCGTTGCTCTGTACCAGGGCTATTTCATTTTCAAGAGGAGCCAACGGATAACGCCGCATCAGGCTGATCACCAGGCTGCGCAATTCATCCAGGCGATTCCCGTGAACCACCATGAACGCTGGGCTGAGGGACGTTGCGTCCGGCATGAAAGGCATCCTTGAAAATGCAAAAAGCTAGGACAGAACCTTAGCACTGTCGGGGGGCTGTGACAGCCGCCCGCTTTCCGAGCTTGTTGTCAGAGTTTTCCTGCGGGCAAAACAAAACCCCAACTGCTTTCGCAATTGGGGTTTCGGAATTTAATCTTGACGATGACCTACTCTCACATGGGGAAACCCCACACTACCATCGGCGATGCATCGTTTCACTTCTGAGTTCGGGATGGGATCAGGTGGTTCCAATGCTCTATGGTCGTCAAGAAATTCTTGAGCCAGCGCGCTTTTCAGCGCTCCAGCGAATCGGGTATGTGATCGGGTGTGAGCCGCAAACTTTCGGTTCGTTTCGTCTTCACCACACCGCAATCTGGCTTTCTAAGCGCAAATTGCTTGGGTGTTATATGGTCAAGCCTCACGGGCAATTAGTACAGGTTAGCTCAACGCCTCACAGCGCTTACACACCCTGCCTATCAACGTCGTAGTCTTCGACGGCCCTTCAGGGAGCTCAAGGCTCCAGTGAGATCTCATCTTGAGGCAAGTTTCCCGCTTAGATGCTTTCAGCGGTTATCTTTTCCGAACATAGCTACCCGGCAATGCCACTGGCGTGACAACCGGAACACCAGAGGTTCGTCCACTCCGGTCCTCTCGTACTAGGAGCAGCCCCTCTCAAATCTCAAACGTCCACGGCAGATAGGGACCGAACTGTCTCACGACGTTCTAAACCCAGCTCGCGTACCACTTTAAATGGCGAACAGCCATACCCTTGGGACCGGCTTCAGCCCCAGGATGTGATGAGCCGACATCGAGGTGCCAAACACCGCCGTCGATATGAACTCTTGGGCGGTATCAGCCTGTTATCCCCGGAGTACCTTTTATCCGTTGAGCGATGGCCCTTCCATACAGAACCACCGGATCACTAAGACCTACTTTCGTACCTGCTCGACGTGTCTGTCTCGCAGTCAAGCGCGCTTTTGCCTTTATACTCTACGACCGATTTCCGACCGGTCTGAGCGCACCTTCGTACTCCTCCGTTACTCTTTAGGAGGAGACCGCCCCAGTCAAACTACCCACCATACACTGTCCTCGATCCGGATAACGGACCTGAGTTAGAACCTCAAAGTTGCCAGGGTGGTATTTCAAGGATGGCTCCACGCAGACTGGCGTCCACGCTTCAAAGCCTCCCACCTATCCTACACAAGCAAATTCAAAGTCCAGTGCAAAGCTATAGTAAAGGTTCACGGGGTCTTTCCGTCTAGCCGCGGATACACTGCATCTTCACAGCGATTTCAATTTCACTGAGTCTCGGGTGGAGACAGCGCCGCCATCGTTACGCCATTCGTGCAGGTCGGAACTTACCCGACAAGGAATTTCGCTACCTTAGGACCGTTATAGTTACGGCCGCCGTTTACCGGGGCTTCGATCAAGAGCTTCGCGTTAGCTAACCCCATCAATTAACCTTCCGGCACCGGGCAGGCGTCACACCCTATACGTCCACTTTCGTGTTTGCAGAGTGCTGTGTTTTTAATAAACAGTCGCAGCGGCCTGGTATCTTCGACCGGCGTGGGCTTACGCAGCAAGTGCTTCACCCTCACCGGCGCACCTTCTCCCGAAGTTACGGTGCCATTTTGCCTAGTTCCTTCACCCGAGTTCTCTCAAGCGCCTTGGTATTCTCTACCCAACCACCTGTGTCGGTTTGGGGTACGGTTCCTGGTTACCTGAAGCTTAGAAGCTTTTCTTGGAAGCATGGCATCAACCACTTCGTCACCCAAAGGGTAACTCGTCATCAGCTCTCGGCCTTGAAACCCCGGATTTACCTAAGATTTCAGCCTACCACCTTAAACTTGGACAACCAACGCCAAGCTGGCCTAGCCTTCTCCGTCCCTCCATCGCAATAACCAGAAGTACAGGAATATTAACCTGTTTTCCATCGACTACGCTTTTCAGCCTCGCCTTAGGGACCGACTAACCCTGCGTCGATTAACGTTGCGCAGGAAACCTTGGTCTTTCGGCGTGGGTGTTTTTCACACCCATTGTCGTTACTCATGTCAGCATTCGCACTTCTGATACCTCCAGCAAGCTTCTCAACTCACCTTCACAGGCTTACAGAACGCTCCTCTACCGCATCACTTACGTGATACCCGTAGCTTCGGTGTATGGTTTGAGCCCCGTTACATCTTCCGCGCAGGCCGACTCGACTAGTGAGCTATTACGCTTTCTTTAAAGGGTGGCTGCTTCTAAGCCAACCTCCTAGCTGTCTAAGCCTTCCCACATCGTTTCCCACTTAACCATAACTTTGGGACCTTAGCTGACGGTCTGGGTTGTTTCCCTTTTCACGACGGACGTTAGCACCCGCCGTGTGTCTCCCATGCTCGGCACTTGTAGGTATTCGGAGTTTGCATCGGTTTGGTAAGTCGGGATGACCCCCTAGCCGAAACAGTGCTCTACCCCCTACAGTGATACATGAGGCGCTACCTAAATAGCTTTCGAGGAGAACCAGCTATCTCCGAGCTTGATTAGCCTTTCACTCCGATCCACAGGTCATCCGCTAACTTTTCAACGGTAGTCGGTTCGGTCCTCCAGTCAGTGTTACCTAACCTTCAACCTGCCCATGGATAGATCGCCCGGTTTCGGGTCTATTCCCAGCGACTAGACGCCCTATTAAGACTCGCTTTCGCTACGCCTCCCCTATTCGGTTAAGCTCGCCACTGAAAATAAGTCGCTGACCCATTATACAAAAGGTACGCAGTCACAGAACGAAGTCTGCTCCCACTGCTTGTACGCATACGGTTTCAGGATCTATTTCACTCCCCTCTCCGGGGTTCTTTTCGCCTTTCCCTCACGGTACTAGTTCACTATCGGTCAGTCAGTAGTATTTAGCCTTGGAGGATGGTCCCCCCATATTCAGACAAAGTTTCTCGTGCTCCGTCCTACTCGATTTCACTTCTAAGATCCTTTCGCGTACAGGGCTATCACCCACTATGGCCGCACTTTCCAGAGCGTTCCGCTAAAATCAAAGAAGCTTAAGGGCTAGTCCCCGTTCGCTCGCCACTACTAAGGGAATCTCGGTTGATTTCTTTTCCTCAGGGTACTTAGATGTTTCAGTTCCCCTGGTTCGCCTCTTGCACCTATGTATTCAGTGCAAGATAACCATCTTATGATGGCTGGGTTCCCCCATTCAGACATCTCCGGATCACAGTCTGTTTGCCGACTCCCCGAAGCTTTTCGCAGGCTACCACGTCTTTCATCGCCTCTGACTGCCAAGGCATCCACCGTATGCGCTTCTTCACTTGACCATATAACCCCAAGCAATCTGGTTATACTGTGAAGACGACATTCGCCGAAAATTTGCATGCTCAATTAAG